>NZ_JABVED010000001.1 GCF_014323725.1 Actinokineospora xionganensis
GTTCGACGCAGCCGACCACTGAGCCCACAACGACTCAGCCGACGAGCTCGACGCAGCCGACGACCAAGCCCACCACGACCGCGCCGACCAGTTCGACGCAGCCGACGACGACCGCGACCACGAGCTCGACGCAGCCGACCACTCAGCCGCCCACGACTGAGCCGACCACCACCGAGCCGACGACCACCACGGTCACGACGCTGCCGGTGGTCAACACCCAGATCCCGTCCGGGGGTGTGGGCGGGTACGTCCCCACCAGCAACAACTCGAACGGCGAACTCGCAAACACCGGTGTCTCGCTGGCGTGGCCGCTCGGCATCGGCCTGCTGCTGATCGCACTGGGCGCCAACGCGCTCTTGGTGATGCGCCTGCGCGCCCGCCGTCGCTGACAGTCCACAGGGGACGCCCGGTGCGCGTCTGACCCTCACCGGGCGTCCCCATCCACCCACTGCCACTACTGACTCGGAGGTCGAGCGGTGCGCTCTCTCTTCACTCACTCCTCGCAAAAGGCGGCGCGGCGCAGAACCCGGCTCTCCGCTGTCGCCACGGCGCTCATGGTCGCGGCTTCGGCCGTGGCGCTCGTGAGCACCCCGTCCGCGGCCGCGGGCCCGGCCCCCGCCGACCCCGGCCCGACCGACGACTCGTTCTACACCCCACCGTCGCCGCTTCCCGCGGGCGCGCCCGGCGATGTCATCCGCTGGCGGCCGAGTCCGGCGCCGCAGTTCACCGGCACGGTGAACTCGTGGCAGGTCATGTACCTGTCCACCGACGAGGACGGCGCGCCGAACGCGGTCACCGGGACGATCCTGGTGCCCAAGACCGCGAACCCGGCCACCGCCCCCATCGTCAGCTTCGCCTCCGGCACCCACGGCGGGGCTTTCCGCTGCACACCGTCGTCGATGCTGGCCGTCGGCGCCGGGTACGAGCGACCGGCGATCGCCGACATGCTCAAGAGCGGCTACGCGGTCGTCATGACCGACTACGCCGGCTATCACGTCAACCCGAAGACCACCTACATCACCGGCCTGTCCGAGGGCCGCGCGGTGATCGACATGGTCCGGGCGGGCCAGAAACTGCCCGCGGCCAAGCTGTCCACGACCGCGCCGGTGTTCTTCCGCGGCTACTCCCAGGGCGGCGGCGCCGCACTCTGGGCGGGCCAGCTGCAGCCAGAGTACGGCCAGGACGTCAAACTGGCGGGCGTCGTCGCCGGTGGTGTCCCGGGTGATTTGGTTCAGGTCACCCTCAAGCTCGACGGCAGCCGCGGCTTCGGTTTCCTGCTGTACGCCCTGGTGGGCCTTGACAACGCCTACCCGGAGATCAAGCTCGAGTCCTACCTGAACGACGCGGGCCGGGCCGCGGTCGCCGACGTCCAGAACGAGTCGTGCACGCTGGAACTGCTGCTGAAGTACAAGAACAAGGCCCTGTCCGAGTACACCACCGACACCCCGGTCCAGGACGCTCTTCTGGCCGCTGTCGCGAAGAACAAGCTCGGCACCATGCCGGTCAAGGTCCCGGTCTTCCAGTACCACGGGTCCAGCGATGACATCGTCCCCTTCGGACAGGCGGACACGTTGCACAAGACGTACTGCCGGGCGGGGGTGAACCTGACGTGGAAGGCGTACCCGACCGACCACGTCACGGGGATCTTCGACGGGAACGCTGACGCTATGACGTTCCTCAAGGATCGGGTGGCGGGAACTCCGGCCACTCCCAACTGCCCGTAGCCAGACACACAACGAAGGAGGCCGGGAGCGATCGCTCCCGGCCTCCTTCGTTGTCTTCGTCCCAACGAGTCTCCTGCATCCCTGCACCCGCGGACATGGTCACCTTCTGGGGTGGCTTTGTCTTCTACCTCCGACGAGCGAACGTGCAGGGACGACGCTTCACCCCCCGTAGTTCCCCTTCCCTCGTCCTGGCCATGGTTACTTGATGGGACGGGCATTCCTGGCGTGCACGCCCGCCCGGTACCTATTGCACAGCAACACAACGGGTACCGGGCGGAAAGAGGCGGACAGCAAAGCGTTTCTGATCAACAAGCGCGGCCAGGACCACGGTGCAGGGGAAGAGCAGGGATCAAGAGCCATTCCTGGAGGTTTGCTCGTCCGCGGGTACGGGGACCCCCGGGGCCGCCGTCAGTGGTGGGGCGGCGGGATGCCGATTCCAGGGCAGGGCAGGGCAGGGAAGCAGTAGGCGAGGCAGCGCAAGTCGGGACAGTGCAAGTCGGGACAGTGCAAGTCAGGTCAGCTGCGAGTCAGCGCGGCGGAAAGACGAGGTGGGGCAGGGGAGTAGGGCACCAGTGGGAGCGTGGGGAAGCAGTGCCGTCCTGATCCATGGCACCACGCAAAAAGGAGGGCCCCACCGCATCATCGCGGTGGGGCCCTCCGGTGGGGAGCGGTAATGCTATCCCTGTGGAGCGGTACTACTTACTTCGAGGTCAGGTTGACCGCGATGGTGTTGCCCGACGAAGCAGCGAAGCCGCTGATGTAGTCGTTGAAGGAGCCACAGCCCTTGAGCGGGGCGATGGTGTAGCTGCCGGTCAGCTGACCGCCGGCGATGACATCGAAGTCGGGCGCCGAGGCCAGGTTGATGTCGGACGGGGTGACGGTCTTGCAGTCCGCGCTCTGGCTGATCGGGAAGCCGAACAGGCTGACCTGCGGCAGCTTGATGGTCAGCAGCGAGTTGGACTTGAGCGCTCCATCAGCCTCGATGGAACCGGTGGTCTGAGCCTCGTTGACGAACTCGACCCTGGACACGACGGGCAGGAAGCCCATGATGCTGAGGTTGGCCGTGGCCGGGTTCAGGACCAGGTCAGCGGTGAACTTCTTGGTCGCGAGTGTCAGGTTGGCGTCGATGGTGCCCTTCAGCGGGACATCACCGGACATGTTCTTCAGGTTCGACTTACCCGCCAGGTTGTAGCCGTACTTGACCGTGCCGCCACCGCCGGGCGTCGTGGTGACCGGCGGCTTCGTGGTGGTCGTGGTGACCGGCGGCTGGGTCGTCGTGGTCGGGTTGGTGGTGCTGGGCGGGGTGGTCGGGTTGGTGGTGCCGCCGCCGCCCGGAAGGATTTCGCCTTCCTTCAGCACGTTGTTCTGGCCCGGGTCCTGAGCACAGGGAGCCTCGAAGGGGTTGGACGGCGGGATGCTCGCGAGCGTGCCGTCAGCCTTCTTGGCGGTGATGTTCAGAACGATGTCGTGGACCGTGATCTTGATCGGGCCGGCCTTCGGGAACTTCAGCGACGGGGTCTTTCCCGTGGCCTTGACGGTGAAGCCGCCGGACGCGGGGATCGCGGTCTTCTCCACCGTGACCGGAACCTCGAGGTCGGTGTCGAAGTCCGGCGCGCTGATGTGCGCGGTGGAGATCGCGGTGCCCTCGATCGTGGCGACCTTGACCAGCTTGAGGCCGGTCGTGGTGTCCTCGTTCAGCGTCGAAATCGCCTCGATCTGGAACTCGCCGGTCGGCACACCCGCGGTGATCGTGTCGGGGATGCTGGCGTTGATCTGGATCTTGACCGGCTGAACGTCGATCAGGGGGAAGGTGCAGCCGTAGTTCAGATCAAGGGAGGCGGCCGCGCTCGTGCCCGCACCGATGAAAAGGCCGGCGCCCACCAGCCCGGCAGTGGTGACCGAGGCCAATACCGCGGTCAATTTCTTTGAACCTCTGCGATGATTCACAATCATCCTTTCGTGGTATCAACGGTGATACGAATACCGCGGGCTCCGGTGCGCAGTCGTCAGCGGAGACCGATCTGGCAAGAGTGGCCGGGAAGGTAGCGAGGGGTTCTGTAACAGGCTCGCTACCTTTAAGGAAACTAGCTTTGCGACTTTGGCCACGCAAGCTTTCTCGGAGCCCATCGTGAAATCGGTTCAACCTTTGTCATGGGCCAATATTTTCGACCGACCGGTTGGACTGTGTGGGACAACTCTCACCGGGATGGAGCATCGCCTAAGGACACGAAGACGTACAACCCGTGACGGTCGGCGTAGATGGTCTCGAACTGGGCGCCGCCGTGCCGCTCCGAAATCCAGCGCAGCGGGTCCTGCGGCGGGACCGGGGCACCGCTGTTCTTCTGGTCGAACACGACGTACTGCGGCACCGGGTTGTTCGCATGCCCCACCCAGTACGTGTCGGTGCGCCCGGACAGCGGTGCGAGCAGGTTGAGCGTGGTCTCCACCGTGGCGCCGTCGGGTACCAGCGCCATCGCCGTCCAGGCCGCCTCGACCCGCTCTTCCTGCGAGAACATCGTCTTCGGGTCCCAGTACTGCGACAGCGGGAACTTGTCCGTCAGGGCGATGGCGATGGCCAGCATGGCGACCGCACCATGGGTCGCCCACGCCTTGCGCGCCCGGTCGCGCAGGCCCTGACCTGTGGATTCCGTGGTGCGAAGGCGGATCAGCGCGTCAATGGCCGCGACGAACAGGATCGGCATCAGCGGCGCGCTGTAGTGGAAGGTGGTGCCCCAGTAGAACTCGTTGGGCGAGATGAACCGCAGGCCGAGCGGGACGACGGCGATCAAGGTGATCGGTGACCGCGCCGCGAGGAAAGCGGTCGCGAGCAACAGCAGGAACAAGGTGTGCACCTTGACGTCGCCCGACGTCAACAGCTGCTCACCCAATGCGGAGACCATGCCGAACGGGCCTTGTTCCGCGGTCGGATCGGCGCCGCCCGCCTGCTTCCAGAACGGGTATTTGCCCTCGGGGTTTATCGCGGGGATGAGTATTCCGATCTCGATCAGCGTCGCCGCGATGCCGAACACGCCGAGAAGCGCGCCCGCGAGCCGCTTCCCTCGAATCGCGATGACCAGGCCGATCCCCGCGACGATGAACCCGAGGTCCTCCTTGACCAGCACCAGCGGCAACGCCCACATGATCGCGTGCCGGAACCGCTGCTCGACGACCGCCACCAGCGAGAACGCGATGAGTGGGACGGCGAACGCGATCTCGTGGAAGTCGAAGTCGACCGCGGCCTGCAACCCCCAGGACAGCCCGTAGGCGGCACCGACGGCGTAGCCCGAGCCGGTGCCGAGCCGCTCGATGGCCAACCGGGTGATCGGCACGACCGACACGGCCACGAGCAGGGCCTGCGCCACCAGCAGGGTCATCGGGCTCGGCCACAGTCGGTAAAGGGGGCCGAGCAGGGCGAGGATCGGGTGGAAGTGCTCCCCGAGCACGTTGTACCCGGCTTCGCGCACGTTCGAGATGGGCGGCTCGAACTTGGCGTACCCGGCCACGGCCTGGGTGAACAGGGCCAGGTCGAAGGAGCCGTGCGCGATGCGCTGGAACCGGGCCAGGGACATCACCGCGTAGCCGACGAAGATCGCCCCCGCCAGTAACCACGGCCCCTTGATCACCCTCGGTGACGTTTCGCTCATCTGCACAGTTTTGGCGCCCATCTTGCTCACGGTGAAATAAGAATGATGGCGGAGCTGAGTGTTTCCGCAAAGCCCGGAAGCCGTCAATGTAATTCCGGCCGCCGCAGGCGGGCAAACATCGGCGGGGTCGAGCGCCTGGTCCGAGCGGTGTCACTCACATTCGAACAAGGTTTGCGAGACCCTTGTTGTGTGGTGCACGAGGTTGTCCGAGCCGGCTTGACGCCCATCACACGCGCCTTCTAACTTCGCTCAACAGCGCCGGATGGGTGTCACTCGTTTGGTCGGGTGTCGATACGGTCCGGTCTGGCCGGTGAGGAGCCTCGTGGAAATTCAGGATAAATCACTGGTTATCACCGGTGCGGGCCGTGGAATCGGTGCCGCGATGGCGTTGCGTTTCGCCCACGAACGGCCGCGCGGTGTTCTTGTCACCGATATCGACGAAGTCGGCGCCCAGCGGGTCGCGGGCCAGGTCCGCTCTCTAGGGGTCCCGTCCATCGGCGTGCGCGTCGACGTCGGCGACCGGGATCAGATCACCGGGTTGGTCAAGCTGGCCGAGAAGGAATACGACGGCGTCGACATCGTCTGCTCCAACGCCGGTATCGCCACCGGAATGGGAATCCACGCCGGTGACGGCGACTGGGCCCGCTCGTGGTCGATCAACGTGCTCGCGCATGTGCACCTGGCTCAGGCCGTGCTGCCCGCGATGGCGCGCAGGCACAGCGGGCACCTCATGATCACCGCCAGCGCCGTCGGCCTGCTCGGCCTGCCCGGCGACGCCCCGTACTCGGTGACCAAGCACGCCGCTGTCGGACTCGCGGAGTGGCTGGCGTTCACCTACGGCGGCCTCGGTGTGACGGTCAGCGCGCTGTGCCCGATGGGCGTGCGCACCGAACTGCTCATGGCGGGTCTGGAAGCGGGCCACCCCGCCGCGCGCGCGGTCGCCGCCGTCGCGCCGATCATCACCGCCGAAGAGGTCGCCGAAGCCGCGGCCCAAGGCGTGATCGACGACCGGTTCCTCATCCTTCCCCACCCGGAGATCGCGGACCTCTATGCGAGCAAGGCCTCGGACCCGCAGGCGTGGGTGACCAACCAGCAGGCCGCCGCACGCCCGCGGATCAAGGCGTGACCTGGGCCCGCGCCCGATCGCGGAACACGAACAGCGGAGGCGACATGCCAGCGAGAGTCGAACGGCCCGATCTCGTCATCGGGATCACCGCGCCCGGTGCGGCCGACGCCGCCCTGTGCGCGGCGGTCAGCGGCGCGGGCGGGCTGGGTGTCCTCGACCTCGGCAGCGGCGACCGGGCGGCCCGGGAGGCCGTGGTCTCGGTCGTGCGCGGGGCCGACGACGCGCCCGTCGGTGTGCGCGTGCCGCACTCGTGCGCGCTGACCGTCGACGACTTCGTCGCCCTGTTGGGAGATCACTCCAGCCGGATCGCCGCGATCGTCCTCGGCTGGGGTTCGCCGTGGCAGCTCGCCGACATCCCGGATCACTTCTTCGTGCTCGTCGAGGCCACCTCGGCGGCCGAGGCGCTCGGCGCCGCGGAGAACGGCGCCGACGGTGTCATCCTGCGGGGGAGCGAAGCGGGTGGGCGGGTCGGCTCGCTCGGCTCGTTCGTGCTGCTGCAGCAGGTGCTCCGGGAGTCCGATCTCACCGTGCCGGTGTGGGTGTGTGGGGGAATCGGCCCGAACACCGCCGCGGGCGCCGTCGTCGCGGGCGCCGCCGGTGTCGTCCTGGAAACGCAGCTGTCCCTGCTTCCCGAAGCGGAACTTCCCGCGCGCGCCCGCGCGCTGGTGGCCGCGGGCGACGGGTCGGCGACGGTCGTCGTCGGCGGACACCGTGTGCTGCCCGACCGCACGGCCGAACCGCTGCCCACCGATCTCGACGAGTCCACAGTGGCCTCCCGCGTCGCCGCGGGCGAGCTGGTCGCCGCCGGGCAGGATGTCTTCCTGGCGCAGCGCTTCGCCCGGGACCACGGCAGTGTCGCCCGCGTGGTGCGCGCCGTGCTCACGGCCGTCCGTTCCGCTCTCGCCCCGGGCATCGCCGCGCTGGCCGAGGGATCCGCGCTGGCCCGCGCTCTCGGTACCAGGCTGCCGGTCGCGCAGGGTCCGATGACCCGGGTCAGTGACCAGGCGGCGTTCGCCGCCGCAGTGGCCGGACATGGAGCGCTGCCGTTCGTCGCGCTCGCCCTGTCCACAGAGGACCAGACCCGTGCCCTGCTCGCCGAGACCCGGGAAACCCTGGGGGAGCGGCCCTGGGGCGTCGGCGTCCTCGGGTTCGCCCCCGAGGGGATCCGCGCCGCGCAGCTCGCGGTCATCAAGGAGATGCGACCCGCCACCGCGCTCATCGCCGGCGGTCGGCCCGACCAGGCCCGCGCGCTGGAGGACGAGGGCATCGCCACGTTCCTGCACGTGCCGTCCTCCGGTCTGCTGAGCCAGTTCCTCGCCGCGGGCGCGCGCCGGTTCGTCTTCGAGGGCGCCGAGTGCGGCGGCCACGTCGGACCGCTGTCGAGCTTCGCCCTCTGGGAGGCGCAGGTCGCCGTCCTGGTCGAGGCCGTCGACGCCGGTCTGCCCGCAGGCGAACTGCACCTGCTCTTCGCGGGCGGCATCCACGACGCCCGCTCGGCGGCGACCGTCGCCGCGGTCGCCGATCCGCTGGTGCGCAAGGGCGCCGGGGTCGGTGTCCTGATGGGCACCGGCTACCTGTTCACCGAGGAAGCCGTCACCTGTGGCGCCGTGCAGCCGGTGTTCCAGCGCCAGGTCCTGGCCGCGACCCACACCGAGCTGCTGCGCACCGCCCCCGGCCACGCGACCCGCTGCGTGAGCAGCCCGTTCACCGAGGCCTTCCACTCGCTGGGCCGTGAACTGCTCGACCAGGGTGTGCCCGAGCGGGAGGTGTGGGAGCGGCTGGAGTCGCTCAACACCGGCAGGCTGCGCATCGCCAGCAAGGGCGTGCGCCGCGAGGGCGACGAGCTGGTCGCCGTCAGCGACGACGACCAGCTCGACCAGGGTCTGTTCATGGCGGGCGACGTCGCCGTGCTGCGGTCCCAGCCGACCACCATCGCCGCCCTGCACGCCGAGGTCACCTCCGGCGCGGTCGCGTTGTGGAACAAGCGGTCCGCTGTGCTGCGGTCCACCATGGACCTTCCGGCGGGCGCCCCTGAGCTGCCGCCGCTCGACATCGCCATCGTCGGCATGTCCGCGATGTTCCCCGGCGCCGACACGCTCGCCGCCTTCTGGTCGACTGTGGTCGGTGGCGCCGACCAGGTCACCGAGGTGCCCGCGGGCCGCTGGGACGTCGACACCTACTACGCCGAGGGAGGCGGCCCCGGCCGCACCCCGTCGAAGTGGGGCGGCTTCCTGCCCGAGATCCCGTTCGACCCGCTGAGCTACGGCATCCCGCCGTCGACCCTGGCCGCCATCGAGCCGGTGCAGCTGCTGGCCCTCGAAGCGGCCCGCCGCGCGCTCGCCGACGCCGGCTACCCCGACGGCGGCCCTGGACGCGACCGCACGAGCGTGGTGTTCGGCGCCGAGGCGGGCAGCGACCTGGCCACCGCGCAGACCCTACGCATGGCCCTGCCCGAGTACCTCGGCGCGGTGCCGGAGCAGTTGGCCGACCAGCTGCCGGAGCTGAGCGAGGACACCTTCCCCGGCAGGCTGGCCAACGTCATCTCCGGGCGCATCGCCAACCGGCTCGACCTGGGCGGCGCCAACTACACAGTCGACGCGGCCTGCGCGTCGTCGTTGGCCGCGGTCGACATCGGCTGCAAGGAACTCGCAGGCGGCACCAGCGACATGGTTCTGTGCGGCGGCGCCGACCTGCACAACGCGGTCGACGACTACCTCCTGTTCTCCTCGGTCGGCGCGCTGTCGAAGACGGGACGCTGCGCGACTTTCGACTCCTCGGCCGACGGCATCGCCCTCGGTGAGGGCGTGGCTGTCGTGGTCCTCAAGCGCCTGGCCGACGCCGAGCGCGACGGCGACCGGGTGTACGCGGTGATCCGCGGCGTCGGCAGCGGCAGCGACGGCAAGGCGCTGGGCCTGACCGCTCCCCGTCCCGACGGCCAGCGCCGCGCGATCGAGCGGGCCTACCGCACCGCCCGGGTGTCGCCGACCGAGATCGGCCTGGTCGAGGCGCACGGCACCGGCACCGTTGTCGGCGACCGCACCGAGCTGTCCACTTTGGACGCCGTTTTCACCGACGCGGGCGCCGCGCCGGGCAGCTGTGTCATCGGGTCGGTCAAGTCGCAGATCGGGCACACCAAGTGCGCGGCCGGGCTCGCCGGCCTGATCAAGGCCGCGCTGGCGGTGCACACCGGGGTCAAGCCGCCGACGTTGCACGTCACCGAGCCCAACCCGGCGTGGGACCCGCGGACCAGCCCGTTCGTCTTCCACGGCAAGGCCGCGCCCTGGACCGAGCGGCCCGATCGCCGGGTCGCCGGGGTCAGCGCGTTCGGCTTCGGCGGCACCAACTTCCACGTCGTGCTGCGCGGGCACCAGCGCTCCGACGCGGTGCGCCACGGCCTGCGCGAGTGGCCCGCCGAGCTGCTCGTGTTCCGCGGCGCCGATGAGGCGACCGCGCGCAGACAGGTCGAGCGGCTGTTGACGCTCGTCACCACCAACGACGCGCACGGCAGGCCGTGGACGCTGCGCGATCTGGCGCGGACCGCCGCCGAGCGCGCCGACCGCGACCGCACACCGGCTCACATCGCCGTGGTGGCCAAGGATCTGGATGAGCTGGCCACTCAGCTCCGGGCCGCCGTCGCCGGTCACTCGGTGCCCGGACTGCACGTCGAGGGCGGGCCCTCCGGCAAGCTCGGCGTGCTGTTCCCCGGCCAGGGCAGCCAGCGCCCGGGCATGCTCGCCGACCTGTTCGTCGCTTTCCCCGAACTGGGGAGGCTGGCCCGCGCGGTCGGCATGGACACCGGCGTGATCTTCCCGCCGTCCGCGTTCGACGAGAACGCCACGGCCGCGCAGGCCGACGCGCTGCGTGACACGAGGGTCGCGCAGCCCGCGCTCGGTCTGACCGGGCTTGCCGTCCACCACCTGCTGACCCGGCTCGGCGTCACCGCCGAAGCCTTCGGCGGGCACAGCTACGGCGAACTCGTCGCGCTCGCCGCCGCGGGCGCGCTCGACGCGGGCACCCTGATGAACCTGAGCACCGCCCGTGCCGAGGCCATCCTCGGTGCGGCGGGCGACGACCCCGGCACGATGGCAGCGGTCTCCGCTGGCCGTGCCGAGACCGCGGCCGTGCTCGACGGGCTGTCCGGGTCCGTGGTCATCGCCAACGACAACGGTCCGCGCCAGGTCGTGGTCTCCGGGCCGACCACAGACGTCTTGGCCGCACTGGAAGCCTTGCGCGCGGCCGGCTTGTCGGCTCAGCGCATCCCGGTGGCGTGCGCGTTCCACAGCCCGCTGGTGGCGGGTGCGGGCGAGACCTTCGCCGAGGTGCTGGCCGGGGTGCCGGTCAGCACGCCCGAGGTGCCCGTGTGGTCCAACCGGACGGCGAGCGCGTACCCGACCGACCCCGACGGCGTCCGCGCCGAACTGGCCGCCCAAATCGGCTCCCCGGTGCGCTTCGCCGACCAGATCGAGGCGATGTACGCCGACGGCGTGCGGATCTTCCTTGAGGCAGGGGCCGGTCGGGTCCTCAGTGGACTCGTCGGCCGCATCCTCGGCGACCGGCCGCACACCGTGATCGCCGTCGACAACGGTGGCATCACCGGTCTGCTCGACGCGGTGGCCCGGCTGGCCGTCGCCGGTGTCGACGTCCGCACGGGCTGGCTGTTCAGCGGCCGCGACGCCAAGGACGTCAGCACCCTTACGCCGCCCGCGCGTGCGGGGTGGACGATCGACGGCAGCTTCGTCCGGACGGTGGCAGGCGGGTATGTGGGCCTGGCGCCCGCCCGCAAGGTCACGTTGGCGGGCCCCGCGGTCGCCATGCCCGCCGCGTCGGACCGCGACGAGATGGTGAGCGACTTCCTGCGCACCAGCCGGGAACTCATCGCCGCGCAGCGGGACGTCCTGTTGGGTTACCTGGGTTCGGCGCCGGTGGCGACGCCGCTCGTGAGCCAGACACCGAAGCAGACCGCGGAGCCGATGGCCGCACCCGCGGCTGCCCGCCCTGAGGTGGTAGCGGCGGCGCCGGACGCGCTGTCGGTGGTGGTCGAGGTGATCGCCGCCCGGACGGGATACCCGGTCGAGATGATCGACCCGGCCGTGGATCTCGAAGCCGACCTGAGCGTGGACTCGATCAAGCGCACGGAAATCGCCGGTGAGGTGGCCTCGCGATTGGGCCTGTCCGGTCAGAACGCGATCGACGGGCTGGTCAAGGCGCGAACGGCTGGGGCGATGGCTCAGGCCGCGGGTGGGCGGGCGCCCGCCGCGGTAGGACAGGTGTCGTCGGTCGACTCGCTCGCCGTGGTGATCGAGGTGATCGCGGCCCGCACCGGCTACCCGGTGGAGATGATCAGTCCGACGGTGGATCTGGAAGCGGATCTGAGCGTGGACTCGATCAAGCGCACGGAGATCGCCGGTGAGGTGGCCTCGCGGCTTGGATTGGCCCATGGCCAGGTCGATGTGCTGGTCAAAGCTCGTACCGCCGCCGCGATGGCGCGGGCGACCGGGACGGAAGCTCCTGTCGTGGCACCGGCGACCGGGACCGAGCCCGCCGCCGTGGCACCGGGTTCCCCGGCCGGTCCGATCGGTGTCGTGATCGAGGTGATCTCCGCCCGCACCGGCTACCCGGCGGAGATGATCCTCCCGACCATCGACCTGGAAGCCGACCTGAGCATCGACTCGATCAAGCGGAGCGAGATCGCGGGCGAGGTCGCCGCGCGGCTCGGGCTGGGCCAGGACCAGGTCGACGTGCTGGTCAGGGCCCGCACCGCGGCCGCGATGGCGGACTCCGTGGCGGACAAGGCGTCGCCATTGGGCGTCGAGGGTTCGCCCGCACAGCGCTACGTGCTGGAGTTGGTGGCCGCCGCAGCCGAGCCGAGCGCCGACATGATGGCGCTGGCGGGCAAGCACATCCTGATCGCGGGCGGCGACCCGGCACTGGCCACCGAACTGGCCGACCAGCTCTCCGCCCGCGGCGCGCTGGCCATCCCCTTCCAGGGCAGGCCGGAGCTGGCCGCCGACGTCGACCGAGTCGACGGCCTCATCTCGCTGCACGCGCTGCACGACGAGGACGCCGTGCTCCCCGGCACGTTCGGGCTGCTGAAGTCCGCGCTCGCCCGCGGGCCGAAGTGGGTGCTGGCGGCCTCGGCCGCGACGCCGGTGGCCGCGGGCCTGCGGGGACTTTTCCGTTCCCTGCACCGCGAATACCCCGACCTGGTGGCCAGGCACGTCGAACTGGACCCGGCCATGGCCCACGAGCAGACCGCCGAGCTCATCGTCACCGAGATCCTCACCGGCCGCGACGAGCCCGCCGTGATCGTCACCGCCGAGGGCAGGCAGGCGTACCGCATGGTGCCCAAGCCGCTCGGCTCCCTCGCCACCTCGGGCGCGGGACCGGCGGGCATCGGCGCCGCCGAGGCCGAAGCGGTCGGTCTGACCCGCGACTCCGTCGTGCTGCTCATCGGGGGAGCGCGCGGGATCACCGCCCAGGTGGCCGTGGCGATCGGCGAGGCCGCCGGCTGTCACATCGAACTCGCGGGCCGCACCGTGCTCGACGCCGAACCGGAGCACCCGGCCGTCCTGGTCGCCCGCGACCTCGCCGGGCTGCGGTCGGCGCTGGCCGGGCTCGGCGGGCGCGACCTCGCGCAGATCGAACGGGAAGCCCGCGAGATCCTGGCGCGCAGAGAGGTCACCGCGACCCTGCGGGAGATCAGAGGAACCGGCGCGACCGCCGAGTACCACACCCTCGACGTGCGCGACGGCGACGCGGTCCGGCAGCTGATCAAGCAGGTGCACACCGAGCACGGCAGGCTCGACGGCGTCGTCTACGCCGCGGGCGTCATCGAGGACCGGCTGGTCGCCGAGAAGGACCCGAAGTCGTTCGAGCGGGTCTACGGCACCAAGGTCGACGGTGCGAACGCGGTGCTCGCCGAACTGGGCGACTTGGCGGTGGACACGAAGTTCGTCGTCTTCTTCGGCAGCATCGCCGCCGCCCTGGGCAACCGGGGGCAGGCCGACTACGCCGCCGCCAACGACGCCCTCGACAGCATGGCGGCGGACTGGTCGCGGCGCACCGGAAACCGCGCGCTCACTGTCCACTGGGGACCGTGGGCGCCGGTCGGCGCGCACAGCGGCATGGTCAGCGCGGAACTCGGCCGATCCTACGCCGAGCGCGGGATCAAGCTGCTCGACCCGGCCGACGGCGTGGCCAGCCTGCTGCGCGAACTGGCCTGGGGCGACCCCGCCCAGCACGCCGTCGTGTACTCGGCATCGGAGTGGTGAGGCGATGACGGCCATCGACATCCTCGGACCCAGGACGGTCACCGAGCCGGAACGGGTGCTGCTGCTGGCCGCCGCCAGCCCGGCCGAGCTGTCCGCGCTGCTCGACCGCGCCGACACCGACGTCCTCGCCCTGCCACCCGGCACGGCGATCGGCGCCCGGCTCGGCATCGTCGACCCGACCCCGCGCAGGCTCGCCCTGGCCCGCAAAGTCGTCGCCCGGGGGCGTGCCCTGCGGGGTCGTGACGACGTGTGGTTCAGCCCGGACCAGCTGCTCCGCGGTGGTCGGACGGCGTTTGTCTTCCCCGGCCTGGAAGCCGACTTCGCGCCGCGGGTCGACGACCTCGCCGAGTTGCTCGGCGTGCCGGTGCCGGACCTGGGCACCCAGACCGTCGGCAGGCACGGCGGGGCGGTCCTCGCCGTCGGCAGGCTGCTGGACGCGGCGCTGCGTCGGATGGCGATCGTGCCGGACGCCGTCGCCGGGCACAGCGTCGGCGAGTGGACGGCCATGATCGCGGGCGGTGTCGTCTCCGGCGCCGACTTCGACGCCATGCTCGCCCGCACCGACCTCGACGCGCTGCGCGTGCCCGGCGTCGAGTTCGCGGTGCTCGGTTGCCCCGCGGCCCGGGCCGCCGAAGCCATCGCGCACAGCCCGGAGCTGGTGATCTCCCACGAGAACTCCACCAACCAGACCGTCGTATGCGGTCCCGCCGACCGCATCGCCGAACTGGTCGAGCGGATGCGCGCGGCGGCGGTGATCTGCCAGGTGCTGCCGTTCCGCTCCGGCTTCCACACCCCCATGCTCGCGCCGTTCCTCGGCGAGTTCGAGCAGGGCGTGCCCAGCCTGCGGATGCACCCGGCCGCCATCCCGGTCTGGTCGGCGAACACCGCGAGCCCGTTCCCGGACGACCCGGCGCTGGCCCGTGAGCTGTGCGTGCGCCACCTGGTCGAGCCCGTCCGGTTCCGCGCCACCATCCAGGCCCTCTACGACTCCGGCGTCCGCGTCTTCGTCCAAGCGGGCCCCGGCCAACTCGGATCGCTGATCGATGACACGCTCCGCGACGCCGTCCACCTCACCGTCGCCGCCAACTCCGGGCAGCGCTGCGGTGTCGACCAGCTTCGCCGGGTCGCCGCCGCCCTGTGGGCCGAGGGCGGCAATCCCGACTTCACCGCGCTCGCCCCGCGCAAGGCCGAGGAACCGGTCGAGCCGAGTCTGTCGCGGCTGAGCGAACTGGCTGTGCGGTTCCCCGCGCTGCGCGAGCTGACCGCGCTCATCGACGAGACCACCGACGCCGTCGCCGCCGTCCTCACCGCGGCAGGCCGCCCCGCCATGACACCGCGCGAGTTCAGCCTGACGGTGTCCACCTCGGACATGCCCTACCTGGCCGACCACTGCTTCGCCCGGCAGCGCGATGGCTGGCCCGACGAGACCGACCTGCGGCCCGTCGTCCCGGCGACGACCGTCGTGCAGCACCTCATCGACGCCGCCCGCTCCGCCGCGCCCGGACGGGTCGTCGTCGGCGTCGACAACCTTCGCTTCCGCCGCTGGCTCGTCGCCGCGCCCGCGACCGAGGTCGCCGTCTCGGTGCGGCCCTTGGACAGCGACCGGGTCGAGGTGCGGCTCGGGGACTACGCCGACGGAACGGTCGTACTGGGCGACAGCTACCCGCAAGCCCCCCGGCCGTGGACGCCCAAGGCGGGGGAGCGGGCGCCGAGTCTGTCGGCCGCGGACCTCTATGCCCAGCGCTGGCTGTTCCACGGCCCGTCCTACCAGGGGATCAGCCGCACTCTAGCGGTGTCCGACGACGACGCCCGCGCGGAGATCACCGTGCCCGAAGCGCCGGGCGCCCTGCTCGACAACGTCGGCCAGGTCATCGGCCACTGGCTGGTGGAGAACCACCCGCAGCGTTGGATCGCGTTCCCCATCGCGATCAACCGGATCCGGTTCCACCGCCCGGCTCCCGGCATCGGGTCCACTGTGGACTGCTCGATGCGGGTCACCGGGATCGAGCTCGCCACCGTGCGCGCCGACGCCCAGGTGACCGCGGGCGGTGAGGTGGCGGTGTCCATCGAGGGGTGGACCGACACCCGGTTCGACAGCGACGCCGCGATCGGCTCCGTGCACCGGTTCCCGGAGACCAGCACCCTGTCCTGGCGGGCCGATGGCGGCTGGTGGGCCGCCGCGGAACGCTGGCCGAGCCTGGCATCCCGCGAGTTCTACCTGCGCAAATACCTTGGCGCGGCGGAGATCGCGGAGTACGAGGCCTGTGACCCGACCGAGCGGCGGCGCTGGCTGCTGCGCCGGATCGTGGTCAAGGACGCCGTGCGCGGCAGGCTCTGGGACGACGGCTATGGCCCGCTGTTCCCCGCCGAGTTGCGCGTGCGCGAAGACGCGTCCGGCCGGTGCGCTGTCACCGGTGTGGGCGGGCTTGAGATCCCCGACCTGACCGTGAACGTCGACAGCAGCCACGAGTTCGGAGTGGCGATGGTCGAGGGCCAGATCGCGATCGCCGAGCTCGAATGGCCGCCCGCCCGCAACCGCGATCCGCGGCTGATGGCGGCCGCGTCGGCCGCCTCCGAGCTGATCGTCAACGCGGGCGGCGCCCGCATCGAACTGGTGGCCAATCCCGATGGCCTGCCGGTTCGCCAGTACGTCGTGGCCTGGGTCCCGGGCCAGTCCACAACGCAGAAGGAGGAGACATCGTGACGACCACACCGATCACCGAGGTGCCGTCGCAGGAGGCAGTGCTAGAGGAGATCAGCTCGATGCTCCTGAGAGTCCTGGATCAGTACGGTCTCGATGGCTTTGACGATACAGGCGAGATCGCTGGCAAAATCACTCTAGACACCACGTTCCATGACGAACTCGGCTTGGAGAGCATCGACCTGGTCACCGTCGGGTCGATGCTGACCGACCGCTACGGCGAGCAGGTCAACCTCGCGGCGTTCCTCGCCGACCTCGACATCGACGACGTGATCGGCATGCGCGTCGGCCTGCTCGTGGATTTCGTGCGCACGGCCCTGAGCAGGCCGCGCCTGGCGGGGAGCTGACACCGGTGGGCATGATCCAGGCGAACGGCATCCGCACGCACTACCAGCTGATGCCCGCGAAGAACCCGGCCACACCGGAGCCGCCGACGGTGGTGTTCATCCATGGCCTCGGCTACGACAGCCTCGCCAGCTTCTACCTGACGCTGGCCGCGCCGGTGTCGCAGGCCGGGATCAACGTGATCACCTATGACCTGCGCGCCCACGGCCGCAGCGACCGCCCGGTGAGCGGCTACCGGGTCGCCGACTTCGTCGAGGACCTGCGCGCGCTGCTGGACGAGACCGACGTCGAAGGCCCGGTTTACCTGGTGGGCAACAGTTTCGGCGGCACCATCGCGTTCAGCTTCGCCGAGCGCTACCCCTCGCGGGTGCGCAGCATCGTCGCGATCGAAGCCGAACCGGCGACCCACGAGTGGTCCCGCAAGATCGGCGGCACGCTGACGAACGTGGTCGACTGGATGGAGGACCCGGAGATCCTCGCGTGGCTGGAGGACACCTACGGCGCGCACCACGCGCGCCTGTCGAAGGTCGCCAGCGCGGTCATCCGGGCGACGACGATCGTCGAGGAGGTCCCCCAGGGCCCGTTGCTCGACGCCGAGGCCCTGCGCGGCATCCGCTGCCCGGTTCTGTCCATTGTGGGCAGTGAGGGGTTTCAGAGCGACAACCTGCTTGCCGTGCAGTCCTCACTGCCGGACTGCCGCACGGAGGTGATCGACGGCCAGAACCACTCGGTGCTCGTCGAGCGCCACCGCACCGTGCGCTCGCTGCTGCTCGACTGGGTCGACGAGATCGAGGCGATCCCCGCGGAGGTGGAGGTCGGCGCGGCATGAGTGAGCTTGCGAGCGAATCATCGACACAGTGCCTTCGCGAGTGGAGCCACCGAACTTGTGAGGTGGCCGCGTGAGCCGATTCTTGATTGTGGTGCCGCCCTTCGTGGGTCACGTCAACCCGGTCGCCGGGGTCGCGGCCGAGTTGACGGGGCGTGGGCACGACGTGGCGTGGGCGGGGGACCAGGAGCTGCTCGACCGGTTGCTCCCGGCAGGCTCCACCGTCTTCTCCGTGGCGTGTCCCATTCCCGAACGGCCCGCCGACGTGCGCGGGTTCGCCGCCTGGAAGTTCCTCTGGGAATCCATGCTGGTCCCGCTCGCCCACACGATGCTTCCCGGCGTGCGGGACGCGGTCGAACAGTGGCGGCCGGACGCGCTCCTGGTCGACCAGCAGGCTCTTGCGGGCGCGCTCGTCGCGGGCAGCGTCGGGCTCCCGTGGGCCACCTCGGCCACCACCTCCTCCGAGATCACCGACCCGCTGGCGGCGATGCCCGCGATCGGCGGTTGGGTCCGGGGGCTGCTCGCCGACCTCCGCCTGCGCTTCGGTGACCCGCTCGACGGCCACGACCTGCGTTTCTCCCCGCACCTGGTGCTCGCGTTCACCACCATCGTCCTCGCCGGGGACCCCGCGGTGGCCGTGCCCGTGCGGTTCGTCGGACCGTCGCGCAGGCCCGCCCGGCCCATCGGGTTTCCCTGGGAATGGCTCGACGACCGGCCGCTCGTCCTGGTCACCCTCGGCACCGCCAACGACGACGCCGGCGCCAAGTTCCTCGCCGACAGCCTCACCGCCCTGCGCGACCGGCCCGGCCTGCAAGCCGTGGTCGTCGACCCCGCGGGGGCACTGGCCGACGTCCCCGCGAACGTCCTGTGCCGCACCGAGGTGCCCCAACCCGAACTGCTCGACCGGGCCGCGCTCGTGGTCTGCCACGCCGGGCACAACACAGTCTGCGAGGCGCTCGACCGGGCCGTTCCGCTGGTGGTCGCCCCGATCCGGGACGACCAGCCCGTGATCGCCGATCAGGTCGTGCGCGCCGGGGCGGGGGTCAGGCTCCGGTTCGCGCACGCCGGAGCCGAGCGGATCGGCAAGGCGATCGACGATGTCCTGGCCGAGCCCGGCTACCGTGACGCCGCCAAGCGGGTCCAGGAGTCGTTCGCCGCCGCGGGCGGTGCCGCCGAGGCCGCGACCGAACTTGAATTTCTTGCGCGTTCGACCTGATCGGCCTGTGGCGAACTGACAGAAGATGAGCGAGAACTTGTCGGGCGAAGCGATATTTCGCCGCTCGACAAAATAGCCTTGACCAGCGCGGATTCGCGCTGCGATCCTGATTGTCGAGCTGTGACACCTAGCAGAGAGGGTGCGCTCCACAAAATTCGGGGGTTGTTTTTAAGCAAAGACAGGATCGTGTGCCATGTCAGCCGATTGTGTTGTCTTCGACATCAACATCGATCATCCGCGCGAGCGTGTGTGGAGCGTGATCGGCGACCTTCCGCGGTATTCGCGATTCTTCCGCGGAATCACCTCATTCGAGCAGATAGCCGCTCGGGGATATGGCACCCCCGCCCGCTTCCTGCTGCGCGCCTCCCTGGGGCCGGGGGCGTTGCTGCACCACGAGATCGAGACCAGGATCGCCCGGCCCGACGAGCAACTCGTCCTGGCGGGCAAGCCGGACAACGGCAGCTGGGTCTCGATCCGGCTCGAAGACGGCGGACCGGGCAGGACGATCCTCAAGTTCGTGTTCTTCCAGCCGATGCTGCGCCACCCGCAGGGCATCGACTGGACCGAGTCCGACATCAAGAACTGGGTCCGCGACGCCGTGCGGCGCGTCGACGGGCACCTCGCGGGCATATCCGACCCGCGCGCGGTGCTCAAGCGCAAGGACGTCAGCTCGTCCCCGATGCGGATGGTCTCGACCCTGGCCAAGGCCGGGATCCTGGCCCCCGCGCGGCCGGACAAGATGTTCAAGCAGCTCAAGGCCGTCGCCACGTGGGGCGGGACCATGGTCGCCGGGTACACCGCGGCCGCGGCCCGTGAACCGGGCAAGACCGCGGTCATCGACCCCACCGGCAGACGCACCTTCGGCGAGATCGCCGACCGCTCCGGCAGACTCGCCGAGGGACTGCGCGAGCTCGGTGTGCGCGCCGGGAGCAAGGTCGGCATCCTGGCCCGCAACCACGCGATGTTCATCGAGTCGCTGGTGGCGTTCGGCAAACTCGGCGCCGACGTCGTCATGCTCAACACCGCCCTGTCCGCCGAGCAGGTCGTGGAGGTCGTGCGCCGCCACCGGGTCAAGGTGCTTGTGGTCGACGACGAGTTCGCGGGCAAGGTCGATTACCTGCCGGTGACCGTCACCCGGCTCTGGACCGGCTCGAAGTCGCCCACGCTCGAGAGCGTGATCGCCGAGAACGAGCCGGGCACGTTCACCCCGCCCAAGGAGCCGGGCAGGCTCATCGTGATGACCTCCGGCACCTCCGGCACGCCGAAGGGCGCACGCAGACCGACGCCACCCGGACTGGGCAGCGCGGCGATGGTGCTCTCCCGCATCCCGATGAAGGTCGGCGACAGCGTCCTCATCGCCGCGCCGATCTTCCACAGCTGGGGCTTGGTAGGCGTCCAGATCGGCATGGTCCTGCGGGCCACCCTGTCGCTGCAGCGCACCTTCGACGCGGAGGCCACGCTGCGGGCGATCGAGAAGCACCGGATCACCACGCTGTTCGTGGTGCCGATCATGCTGCAGCGCATGCTCGCCCTTCCCGACCACGTGCGCGAGCGCTATGACACCTCCAGCCTGCGCATCGTCGCCAGCAGCGGCTCGGCGATCCCCGGCACCGTGGTCACCGGCTTCATGGACGTCTTCGGTGACATCCTCTACAACTTCTACGGCTCCACCGAGGTTTCCGCGGGCGCCATCGCCACCCCGGCCGACCTGCGCGCCGCGCCGACCACCGCGGGCCGCTCGCCGCTGGGGTCCACCCTCGGCATCCTCGGGCCCGACGGCGAGCAGGTCCCGCCGGGATCGGTCGGGCGAATCTTCGTCGGCAACGACATGCTCTTCGACGGTTACACCGACGGCGTCGCCCGCGAGATCAGACACCAGCTGATGGACACCGGCGACCGCGGCTACTTCGACGCCGACGGGCGGCTGTTCGTCTCCGGCCGCGACGACGAGATGATCGTCTCCGGGGGCGAGAACGTCTTCCCCCGGCCGGTCGAGGAGGTGCTGTCCGCGCTGCCGCAGGTCGACGACGTCGCCGTGGTCGGCGTGCCCGACGACGAATACGGCCAGCGCCTTGCCGCCTATCTCGTACTGCGCGCCGGCGCCCGGCTCGACGCGGAACTCGTGCGTTCCTATGTCCACCAGCGGCTGGCCCGGTTCTCCGTGCCACGCGATGTCCTCTTCGTCGACGAGTTGCCGCGCAACCCCACCGGAAAGGTCCTCAAGCGGCTGCTGACCGACGAGCACCCGCTCGTTCAGCAGCTGGACTGAACCCTTGCTGTCCGTTCCACAAACTCTGGGGGCGAACTCTGTCCAGAGTGACAATCCAGCCCACATTTCGGGCCATTATGGAAGCCATTTCGGGCACATGTTGTCAGCCGTGTGACACGTCGGTAATGTACCGCTGAGTAGCCGATTCGCGACCATTTGCGTGAATGCGGTCCCGCTATTATTGGCCGGGTCGGAAAGAAATGACCGGCGCCTGGATTGTGTTTGTCCTTCGGCGAAGACGAAATCATTGGGAGATGCGATGGGTGTCGAGGTCGCCGTCGAGGGATTGAGCAAGTCCTTCGGTCGCCAGTCCATCTGGCGCGACGTCACCCTCACCCTGCCCCCGGGTGAGGTGTCGGCGCTGCTCGGCCCTTCGGGCACCGGCAAGTCGGTCTTCCTGAAGTGCCTGATCGGGCTGCTCAAACCCGAGCGCGGCAGCGTGATCATCAACGGGGTCAACCTGTGCACGTGCAGTGAGCGGGAGATGTACGAGATCCGCAAGCTCTTCGGGGTGCTGTTTCAGGACGGCGCCCTGTTCGGCTCGATGAACCTCTTCGACAACGTGGCGTTCCCGCTGCGTGAGCACACGAGGAAGTCCGAGGCCGAGATCAAGCGCATCGTCTTCGAGAAGCTCGAGCTGACCGGCCTGCAGGGCGCCGAGACCAAGCTCCCCGGCGAGATCTCCGGCGGCATGCGCAAGCGCGCGGGCCTGGCCCGGGCGCTGGTGCTCGACCCCGAGATCATCCTGTGCGACGAGCCGGACTCCGGTCTCGACCCCGTCCGCACCGCATACCTCTCGCAGCTGCTCATCGACCTGAACGCGCAGATCGACGCGACGATCCTCATCGTCACCCACAACATCAACCTCGCCCGGACGGTTCCGGACAACATCGGCATGCTCTTCCGCAAGGAATTGATCATGTTCGGCCCCCGTGAGGTGCTGCTGACCAGCGACGAGCCGGTCGTGGAGCAGTTCCTCAACGGCAGGCGGTTCGGTCCGATCGGGATGTCCGAGGAGAAGGACCAGGCGACCATGGCCGCCGAGGCCGCGCACCAGGAGGCGGGCCACTCCGACGGGTCCAATGAGGACGTCCGCGGCGTGGTGCCGCAGATCGAGCCGACGCCGGGGATGCCCGCCCGCGACGCGGTGCGCAGGCGCCGCAACCGGGTGCTGAAGATCCTCGACACGCTGCCCGAGAGCGCCCAGCACGGCGTGCTCGCCTCGCTCAGCGCCGAGGACCTCGGCCGCTACGACGACTGGGCCCGCCGCGCCGCGCAGGGTCGGATGAACACCAGGCACGCCGGTCCGGTCGCGACGATCCCCGGTGTGTCCACACTGGACCCGGACGCGACCGGCAGGATGCACGCGCCGCCGCCCCCACTTCCGCACCGGGGCGCACGTCCCGGTGACGAGCACCGCCAGCGCCCCCGACCGGAGGCGCGCCCGTGACCACCCTGATGGACAAGTCCCGGTCCGCGGTCGTCGCAGCGCTCAACGAGTTCGGCAGCCTGTTCTCCCTCGGCCTCGACGTCGTCGTGAACATGTTCCGCAGGCCATTCCAGGCCCGTGAGTTCATCCAGCAGTTCTGGTTCATCGCGAGCGTCTCGATCCTGCCCGCCGCGTTCGTCGCGATCCCGTTCGGCGCGGTCATCACCCTGCAACTCGGGTCGCTGACCAGCCAGATCGGCGCGGAGTCGTTCAACGGCGCGGCGAGCGTGCTGGCGGTGATCCAGCAGGCGAGTCCGATCGTGACCACGCTGATCATCGCGGGGGCGGGCGGCTCGGCCATCTGCGCCGACCTCGGCTCCCGCACCATCCGCGAGGAGATCGACGCGATGAAGGTGCTCGGCGTCTCGCCGGTGCAGCGCCTTGTCGTGCCGAGGGTGCTGGCCGCGATGCTCGCCGGTGTGCTGCTCAACGGCATGGTCAGCGTCGTCGGGGTCGCCGGTGGCTACTTCTTCAACGTGATCATGCAGGACGGCACCCCCGGTGCCTTCCTCGCCAGCTTCTCCGCCCTGGCCCAGCTGCCCGACCTGTGGGTCAGCGAGCTCAAGGCCCTGATCTTCGGCTTCCTCGCCGGGTTGGTCGCCGCCTACCGCGGCCTCAACCCCAAGGGCGGCCCGAAGGGCGTCGGCGACGTGGTGAACCAGTCCGTGGTCATCACGTTCCTGCTGCTCTTCTTCGTCAACTTCGTGATCAGCGTGATCTACCTGCAAATCGTCCCCGCGAAGGGAGCGTGAGTCGGTGATCAACATCAATGAGCGACGCCGCCGCGCGGTGCTGCGTTCGACGAACGGCCTGGAACGCCTCGGCGACCAGCTGTGGTTCTACTTCCGGGCCCTGGCCTGGATCCCGCTCACGGTCACCCGGTACTCCCGGGAATGTGTCCGGCTGCTCGCCGAGGTGAGCTTCGGCAGCGGCGCGCTCGCCGTCATCGGCGGCACCATCGGCGTGATGGTCGGCCTGAGCGTGTTCACCGGCACGGTCGTCGGCCTGCAGGGCTTCTCCGCCCTGAACCAGATCGGCACCTCGGCGTTCGCGGGCTTCCTCTCCGCCTACCTCAACACCCGTGAGATCGCGCCGCTCGTCGCCGGTCTCGCGCTGTCGTCGACGGTCGGGTCCGGTTTCACCGCCCAACTCGGCGCGATGCGGATCTCCGAGGAGATCGACGCGCTGGAGGTCATGGCGGTGCGCAGCCTGCCGTACCTGGTGACGACCCGGATCATCGCCGGGTTCTGCGCGATCATCCCGCTGTACGTGATCGGCCTGCTCACCTCCTACATCGCCGCGCGCACCATCACGGTGGAGGTCTACGGGCAGTCGGCGGGCACCTATGACCACTACTTCAGCCTGTTCCTGCCACCGGAGGACGTGCTCTGGTCGTTCGTCAAGGTGCTGATCTTCAGCGTGGCGATCATCCTGACGCACTGCTTCTACGGCTACCGCGCCACCGGTGGCCCGGCCGGTGTCGGCGTCGCGGTCGGCCGCTCCGTGCGGACCTCGATCGTGCTGGTCAGCATCCTGGACTTCTTCCTCAGCCTGGCGATCTGGGGCGCGACGACGACCGTGCGGGTGGCGGGATGAGCATGGACATGCGGAAGGCGCGGCTGCGCAACCAGGGCCTGGGTCTGGTGTTCATCATCCTGATCCTCGCCTCGGGTTGGCTGACCGTGGCCATCTACCAGCACCAGTTCAGCTCGGACGTGCCGGTGCGGCTGCGCGCCGATCGGGTCGGCAACCAGCTCAAGGTCAACGCCGACGTCAAGGTCCGCGGCATGACCGTGGGCACGGTCCGCACCATCGACGTCGTCAACGGCGGGGTGGACATCGGCCTGGCGATGGACCCGAACAAGCTCAAGCAGCTGCCGCGCAACGTGACCGCGCGGCTGCTGCCCAAGACCCTGTTCGGCCAGCGCTACGTCAGCCTGATCATCCCGGAGTCCGCGGACGCCACCCGACTCGCCGAGGGCGACACGATCGACCAGGACACCAGCGGCAAGGCGATCGAGGTCGAGAAGGCGCTGCGCGACCTGATGCCGGTGCTGCAGGCGGTGCAGCCGCAGAAGCTGGCGAGCACCCTCGGCGCGATCTCCCAGGCCTTGGACGGCCGCGGGAAACCGCTGGGAGAGACCATGGCCAAGCTCAACGGCTACCTGGCCGCCATCAACCCGCAGATGCCGCAGATCGAGACCGACCTGGTCAAACTCGCCGAAACCCTTGAGACGTACCAGGACGCGGGCCCGGCGATCGTCGACGCGCTCTCGGAGATGAGCGCCACGGCGAAGACGATCGCCGACAACCGGCAGAACATCACCGACATGGTCACCACGGTGACCGACGCGTCCGGACACCTCGCGGGATTCCTCAAGTCCAATGGGGACAACCTGATCGGCCTCTCCGCGGCCAGCAGGCCCTCGCTGGAGCTGCTCGCCCGGTACTCGCCGGAGTTCCCGTGCCTGTTCAAGGCGGTGAACGCGCTCAAGCCCGACGTGGACAAGGCGCTCGGCGTCGGCACCAACCAGCCAGGACTGCACGTGACGATCACGGTGAAAGACTCCCGCGGCCCGTACCTGCCCGGCCGCGACACCCCCCGCTACACCGCGGGCGGCGGACCGCGCTGCTACCAGTCCAGTGGGGCGCAAGGCATGACGGTGCCGTCCTCGGTGGGCCCCAACTCGCCCGCGGAGAGCCGGTTCGTCGGTGAACTGCTCGGTGCGGCGTGGGGCGTGACGCCCGAGGAGGTCCCCGACTGGAGCGGCCTGCTCGTCGGGCCCCTGCTGCGCGGAGCCGAGGTGACCCTGCGATGAGGAGCCTGACCGGCC
Organism: Actinokineospora xionganensis; assembly: GCF_014323725.1. Lineage (GTDB taxonomy): Bacteria > Actinomycetota > Actinomycetes > Mycobacteriales > Pseudonocardiaceae > Actinokineospora > Actinokineospora xionganensis. Next base: position 25,446 of record NZ_JABVED010000001.1, read on the forward strand.
CGCTGGTCAAGGGCCTGATCTTCACTCTCGTCACCTTGCTCGCGACCACGATCCTGGCGATCACCATCGCCAACCGCGGCAGCGGCGACACGGCGACCTACAAGGCGCGGTTCACCGATGTCACCTCGCTCAACCCGGGTGACGACGTACGCATGTCCGGGGTGCGGGTCGGGCAGGTCGACCACATCGAGATCGTGGACAACACCGTCGCCGAGGTCGAGTTCTCCGTCGACCGGCGCTGGCGGCTCACCCTGGAGGCCACGGCGGCGATCAAGTTCCGCAACCTGATCGGCCAGCGCTACATCTCGTTGGACCAGGGGACCGGCGACGCCACGGTGACGATGGCCGAGGGCCAGCTGATCCCGCTGGAGCGCACCCGGCCCGCCCTCGACCTGACCGCGATGTTCAACGGGTTCAAGCCGCTGTTCCAGGCGCTGACGCCGCAGGACGTCAACCAGCTCTCCTTCGAGATCGTGCAGGTGCTCCAGGGCGAGGGCGGCACGGTGCAGAGCCTGATCCAGCACACCGCCTCGCTGACGAACACGCTGGCGGACAAGGACGAGGTCATCGGCAAGGTCATCAGCAACCTCAACAACGTCCTGGAGCAGATCAACGGCCGCGGCGACAAGCTGGGCACCCTGATCACCACGACGCAGCAGCTGGTGACGGGCCTGGCGTCGGACGCCAAGCCGATCGGCGAAGCACTCGACAGCCTGTCCTCCCTGTCCACGCACACCGCCGACCTCCTTAAGGGCGGCCGTGAACCGCTGCGCCGCGACATCGAGGCCCTTGGCGCGCTGTCGAAGACGCTGGCGGACAACTCGCCCGCGTTCGACAAGTTCATCGCGATGTTGCCGACCAAGTACGAGACGATCGGCCGGACGGTGTCCTACGGCTCGTGGATGAACCTCTACCTCTGCGGGGCCACCACGGACGCCAAGCCCGGCCCCTCGCTGCCCGGAACCCCGCCGGTCCCGGTCGGGATCCCCGTCACGGACGCGAGGTGCGGACGGTGAAGCTGAAGAACCTGAAGTCGTGGCAGATGAAGCCGTTCAGCGAACGCAACCAGGCCAAGGTCGGCGTGGTCGGCGGCGTGGTCATGGCCATCATCACCGCACTGATCTACTTCGCGCCGGAACTGCCGCTGATCGGCGGCGGCACCACGTACACCGCGCAGTTCCGCGAGGCCGCCGGGCTCAAGCCCGATGACGAGGTGCGCGTGGCCGGGGTCAAGGTCGGCAAGATCACCAAGGTCGAACTCACGGGCCAGGTGGTGCTGATCAGCTTCCGGATCAAGAACGTGTGGGTCGGTGATCAGACCGTCGCCCACATCAAGATCAAGACCCTGCTCGGTCAAAAGAACCTGAACCTCGAACCGAAGGGCACCGAGGAACAGGACCCCGGCACACCCATCCCGGTGAACCGCACGGTCACGCCGTACGACGTGACCGACGCCTTCGCCGACCTGGCGGAGACGACCGGGCAGATCGACACCACGCTGCTCGCGAAGAGCTTCACCACCCTCGCGGAGACGTTCACCGCCGCGACGCCGGAAGAGGTCCGCTCGGCCCTGACCGGCCTCTCAGCGCTGTCGCAGAGCATCTCCACCCGAGACCAGGAACTCAAGAAGCTCCTCGAACACAGCGCGACGTTCACCAAGACCATCGCCGACCGCAACGCCCAGTTCGAACTGCTGCTCAAGGACGGCGCGACCCTTCTGCAGGAGTTCAACAAGCGCAAGGACGCGATCACCGCACTGCTCAAGGGAACCCAGGACCTCGGCCGCGAACTCGCCGGGCTGGTCAAGGACAACCAGGCCCAGATCGGCCCGGCGCTCGACCAGCTCAACCGGGTCTCCGACGTGCTGCAGCGCAACCAGCAGCACCTGGAGCGGTCGCTGCGGCTGGCCGGACCGTTCTACCGCCTGGTCGGCAACGCGGTCGGCAATGGCCGCTGGATCGACACCTACATCTGCGGGCTGGTGCCCGCGAGCGGGGGCGGCTGCATGCCGTCGAAGGGAGGGGGTCGCTGATGGCGGCCACCAGGAAGTGGGCGGTGGTGCGGGGACTTATCGCGACCGTCACCGTCATCGCGATCGTCGCGGCAGGCGTCCTCTGGGTGCTGCCGATGCTCGAGTCGGGCAAGAAGGTCACCGCGTACTTCACCGCCGCCGTCGGCGTCTACCCCGAGTCCGACGTCCGCGTCCTCGGGGTCAAGGTCGGCACGGTCGACACCGTCGAGCCGCAGGGCGCCACGGTCAAGGTCAGCATGACCCTCGAACCGGGGATCCCGATCCCGGCGGGGGCGGTCGCCGTGGTGATCGCGCCCAGCCTGGTCAGCGACCGGTACGTGCAACTCGCGCCCGCCTACTCCAGCGGCCCGGAGATCGCGGAGAACGCGATCATCCCGGTCAGCAGCACACTTGTGCCGGTCGAGCTCGACGAGCTGTTCACCAGCCTCGACAAGCTCAACACCGCGCTCGGCCCGGACGGGGCGAACAAGGCGGGCGCGCTGTCGGACTTCATCACCAGCGGCTCGAAGTTCCTCGACGGCAACGGCAAGGAAATCAACAACATGCTCAAGGCGCTCGGCCAGTCCGCGCGCACGCTCAGTGGTTCCCAGGACCACCTGTTCAGCAGCATCGACAACATCCAGAAGTTCACCACCATGCTGGCGACGAACGACGAGATCGTCGGCAAGTTCAACGACCAACTCGCCCAGGTGTCCCAGTTCCTCGCCGAGGAGCGCGAGACCTTCGGCGGCGCCATGCACGAACTCGCGGGCGCGTTGTCGCAAGTGGAGTCGTTCATCAAGGACAACCGCGGCAAGATCAAGGTGAGCCTCGACAAGCTGCAGGGCACCGTGCAACTGCTCGCCGACCAGCGCGCCGCGCTCGCCGAGGCGTTCGACACCGCGCCACTCGCGCTGACCAACGTCATGAACGCCTACGACCCGGCCACCGGAACCATCGACGGCCGCGGCAACCTCACCGAGTTCTCCAGCGCCAACCCGGTCCTGCCCCTGGTGGGACAGTGAGGACCCGGCTGCGGCTGGCCGCCGCCGTCCTCGTGGTCCCCCTCGCCGCCGGTTGCGGCTCGGTGGGCGGGCTCTACGACATGCCGCTGCCCGGCGGCGCCGACCTCGGTGACCACCCGTTCCGGGTGACCGCGCAGTTCCGCGACGTCCTCGACCTCGTGCCCCAGTCCGGCGTCAAGGTCGGCGACGTGTCGGTCGGCCGGGTCGAGACGATCGAACTCGCACCCGACGGGCGTACGGCGCTGGTCACCGTCGTGGTCAACGGCTCGGTCTCGCTGCCCGCGAACTCCGTGGCCCGGCTGCGGATGTCCAGTGTCCTCGGCGAGAAGTTCATCGAACTCGACGCGCCGCCCAACGAGAGCCCGGACGGCAAGCTCAGCGAGGGAGACGAGATCCCGTTGGAGCGCACCGACCGCAACCCGCAGATCGAAGAGGTCTTCGGCGCGCTCTCACTGCTGCTCAACGGCGGTGGCGTCGGCCAGATCCAGCAGATCACCAAGGAACTCAACGCGGCGTACGGCGGCAACGAGGATGCGATCCGCTCCCTGCTGAAGAACATGAACACGTTCGTCAGCGGCCTCGACGCGCGCAAGAACGAGATCACCCGGGCCCTGGACGGCATGGGCAAGCTGGCGGAATCCCTTGGCTCGCGCAAGGAGCAGATCGCCAACATGATCGACAACCTGACCCCCGGCATCGAGACCCTCAGCCAGCAGCGGGAGAAGCTAGTCGGCATGCTCGGCGCGCTCGACATGCTCTCCGACGTCGCGGTCGACACCGTCAAGCGGAGCAAGGACGACATCATCGCCGACCTGCGCGCGCTCGAACCGACGCTGCGCAAGCTCGCCGAAGCCGGGGCGGACATTCCCAGGGCGATGGAGATGCTCCTGACGTTCCCCTTCCCCGACTCCGCTCTCGACGCGATCAAGGGCGACTACCTCAACACCTATCTGAAGCTTGACGCGAAGGTCGCGCCGCCGCAGACGATCGCGGGCGCGCCCAGCCTTCCGCTGCCCTCCAACGAGCAGGGAGGTCGCTGATGCTGACCAGGAAAGTCCGGGTCCAAGTGGTGGCCTTCGTGCTCATCGCGCTGGTCGGCGTGAGCTATGTCGGCGCGCGGTACGCCGGTCTCGGCGGCATGTTCGGCAACTCCGGCTACACGGTCACCGTCCGGCTCGCCGACTCCGGCGGCATCTTCACCCACGCCGAGGTCACCTACCGCGGCGTCGGGATCGGCCGGGTCGGTCAGCTGCAGCTCACCGACGCGGGAGTCGAGGTCGAACTGCTGATCCGGCCGGACGCGCCCTCGGTGCCCGAGGAGGTCGACGCCGTGGTGGCCAACCGGTCGGCGGTCGGCGAGCAGTACGTCGACCTGCGCCCGCGCCGCGACGGAGCGCCGTTCCTCGCCGACGGGTCGGTCGTCCAGCAGCGCAACACGGCGCTGCCGCTGCCCACCGAGACGCTGCTGCTCAACCTCGACAAGCTGGTCACGTCGGTGCCCACCGACGACCTGCGCAACGTGGTCGACGAACTCTACGACGCGACGCTCGAGACCGGCCCGCACCTGCAGGCGCTGCTCGACTCCGCCGCGAGCTTCACCGACAAGGCCGTCACGCACCTGCCGCAGACCACCACGCTGATCACCGACGCCGGGGTCATGCTGGCCAGGCAGGTGGAGAACGGCGAGTCGATCAAATCCTTCAGCGTCAACATGAAGCTGATCGCCGAACAGCTCAAGGCCTCCGACGGCGACATCCGGACCCTGCTGGGCTCCGCGCCCGCCGCCGCGCTCCAGGTCAGTGAGCTGATCAAGGAGATCGGCGGGGCGACCGGGATCCTGCTGGCGAACCTGCTGACGACGTCGAACGTGCTGCAGACCCGGCAGGGCAACCTGGAGCAGCTGCTGGTGATCACTCCGCAGGCGGTCGCCGCGGGCCGCCAGGTCATCCGGTCGGACGGCGCCCACTTCGGGTTGGCGTCGACGTTCTTCGCGCCGCTGCCATGCGTCACCGGCTACGGCACCAAGTACCGCAACGGACTCGACACCGGGCCCGCGCAGTTCAACACCCAGGCCCGCTGCGCTTTGGCGCCAGGCACGGGTGTCAACGTGCGCGGCTCGCAGAACGCCCCCGGCTCGGGCGCCGTGCCGCCCGCGTCAAAGCCCGGCGGCTGAGCGGTCCTTTTCGGATAGTCCACAAGAGAGTGAGGCGAGATGGCGTCGACCACGATACTTCGCCGCGTCGGCATCGCCGCGGTCGTCCTGGCCACCGCGTTCGCCGCCTGGGGTGGTTTCTCCTACCGGCAGGCGACGACCTCGGACACGATCGCCGCCGCGGCGGCCCGCGACGACGCCCTGACCGCGGGCCGCGCCGCGGTGGCCACCATGACGTCGCTGGACTACCGCAGTGTCGACGCAGGCCTCGCCCGCTGGCTCGACACCTCGACCGGAGCGCTGCACGAGGAGCTGAAGGCGTCGCTCGAGGGCAGCAAACAGCAGATCGAGCAGGCGAAGGCGACGACCACCGGGACGGTGCTCGACCTGGCCGTGACGGAGCTCGACGAGCCCCGCGGCACGGCGAAGCTCATCGCCGCGGTGGAGATCGTCGTCCAGCCCGAGACCGGGGAGCCCGCCACCAAGCGGAACCGCTTCCAGGCCGAGCTGGTCCGGACACCCGCCGGGTGGAAGGTGGGCGGTCTCGCCCAGGTCCCGTACATCCCGGTGTGAGAGGACTTTCATGCGTACCGACCGCAAGACCCACCCCAACCGCCGCAGGCCCGTGGTCGCGGGCACCCGCAGGCGCACTGGGACGGCACTCGCCACCCCGGACCTCGGGATCGACGAGGACCTGGTGGACTCGGGTGTCGAGCCCGCTGTCGAGGAACCCGTCGAGGTCGCTGACGAGACCCATGCGGAAACCGTTTCGCCGCCGAGCAAGCGCGTGTCGGTGGTGTTGATCGTGGTGGCCCTCGTGGTCGCCGCCGCCGGAACCTGGCTGACGATCGCCGCCGCGTCCCAGCGGGCGCGAGTGGAGGCCAACACCGCGGTCGTGGACAACTCGACCACCGCCCAGGTGCTCGGACAGGTCAACGAGGCCCTGGAACAGATCTTCTCCTACAAGTTCGACGACACCGCCAAGACCGAGAAGGCGGCGGAGGATGTCCTGGTGGGAGCGGCGAAGGACCAGTACGCCAAGCTGTTCGAGCAGGTTCGGCAGCAGGCACCGGCACAGAAGCTGGAGCTGCGGTCGAAGGTGGCACTGTCAGGCGTGACGATGCTGTCGGGCGACAACGCGACTCTGCTGGTCTTCATCGACCAGAGCGCCACCCGCGGGGACACCAACGCAGGCTCGTCCGGGGCGGCGCAACTACGCGTGTCGGCTTCGCTGTCCGACGGCCGGTGGCGGATCACCGAGTTGCACACCGTCTGACCGGTATCAGTCGCGGCGACAGAGGCACACCAGCGCCCGCGGTCAACGGCCGGTCATCGCTGACCTGGACATCGAAGCGCCGGGCCGAGACCGTATCGAGCCACTCCTGAAACGAGGGGTCGAGTTCGCCTGGGAAGCGTTGTACGCGGTGAACCAGTCGCTCCCGACCGTGTCGCTGGCCGGGTTGGTCTCGGTCGCTGCCGATCGTGATGGACCCAAACGAGTTCACCGGAAACGTGACCTTTGTTTCGGCGAAGTCGCACACCGATTTCGAACGCGGTTTCGACAGCGACCAAGCCGGCGTTCTGATCATGCTCACATCGGCGGATTGTCTTGATCCACTGCCGGATTCCGTTGTCTAGTCGTCCTCATCGACCGGGACGGTGCGGCGGGAGCGCAGGGCCACCTCAAGGGCGAAGCGCGAATCGGGATTGGCCAGACGGTCGCCGAAGAGGCGTTCGAGTTGGCGTAGGCGGTATCGCACGGTCTGCGGGTGGATGTCGAGCATGGCGGCGATCTCCGGGGCGCTTCCCTTTGTCTCCAACCAGATCAGCAGTGTCTCGCTCAGCTTGCCGCGCTGCTTGACGGTCAGCCCGGTCATCGGTGCCAGCGCCCGCTCGGAGATCTCGCCCACCAGGAACGGGTCGTTGAGCAGCCACAGTGCCGACATGTGGTGTTCGAACCAGGTGACCGATGCGTCCGGGAGTTCGCCGCTGTCGATGAGGGTCAGCATGCGCCGGGCCCAGCGCAGTGAGTTGCCCGCCTCGGCCGGGGTCACGGCCGGGCCGACGGCCACGCGCCATCCGGGGAGTTCGTCGGCCAGTTGCTTGAGGAGGAACTGGTCGTCCTCAGCGGTGAGCAGACACGGCTCCGCGCTGTCGAGGTCGACGAGGAAACGTGGGTCCAGCGACGGGCTGGGAAAGTCCGTGACGTCCTCCGCGGGCTTGAGCGCCACGGCGACCACCTGGTGGGGGACCGGCCAGCGGGCCGACTCGGCCAGCCGGGGGAGGGGCAGCCGCTTCGGGTCGCCGTCGGCGGACAGGAGGCCGTCGAGCAGTTGCCTGCGTCTGCGTTCCAGGGTGCCCAGGGCGTTGGCGCGCGCGGAGGCGTGGCCTTCCACCGACAGCGCGGACAGCTCGTCGATGTAGGCGAAGATCGCCTCGGCCAGCAGACAGAGTGTCGCGGTGGAGACACCGGCGCGTTCGCCGATCTTGGCCATGTGCCGCCAGGCCACCCGGGCGCCGACGCGGTACGCGGTCTGCAGGACGTCGAGGATCGGGTCCTCATAGATCTCATGCAGGCCCAGGTCGCGGAACAGCTGCGCGTGGTGGTCCTGCGGGGTCGATGGGTCGGCCAGGCGGTCGAGGAACTGCAGGATCGCGCGGTGGATGCCTTCGAGGATCGATTTGCCGATGGCGCTCTCGGCCGGTTTGGCCAGCGCCGGGATGGTCGTGTTGATCTCGGCGAGGATCTCGCGGACCAGGTCGGGCACACCGGGGCGGAACAGTGGGGCCAGGCCGCGGGGCAACTGCGACCACAGGTCGACCAGGGCGGTCCCACCGCCGCCGGGCTGGGTGGCCGCCAACAGGGAGTCGAAGGCGATCCGCACCGGCCGACCCGACTGGACACCATTCGAGTCGGATCGCGTATTCGCCACCCTCGACCTCCATCAGTGTGTTTCGCCGCGCACGACGGCCAGGAAAGGAATCGATCACACCGGACGTGACATTCACGAGTGCTGTTCGAACATACCGGCGGGCCGGTCGCCGGGGAATACCGAGCGTGATGATCCATCCGGTTTTCGAGAATAGCGTCGAGAACATTGTCATTCCGACACAGATCGCGACCGGACTTTCCTCCCGCAGGGTCAGCGCAGCACTTTCAATTGTTTGTCCTGCTTGGCGCGCAGCAGCCTGCCCGCGCGCAGTGCGATCTCCAGGTCCAGTCGCGATGTCGAGTCGTCCAACTGGTCGCCGAAGAGTTTCTCCACCAATTTCATGCGGTAACGCACGGTTTGTGGGTGGATGTTGAGCCGGTCGGCCATTTCCGGGGCGCTGCCACGGGTCTCCAGCCAGGCCAGCATCGTCTCCGATGCCCGCGTGCGCTGCTTGTCGGTCAGCCCGGTCAACGGCGCCAGGGCGCGCTCGTAGAGCTGTTCGATCAGGAACTCGTCACCGAGCAGCCACAGCGTGGACAAGTGGTCGCGGCACCAGATGACCTCGCGGTCCGGGAGCACCCCGCGGTCGACCAGGTCCATTGCCCGCCGCGCCCATCGCAGCGAGGACGGCGCCGTGGCCAGCGGGACGACCGGGCCCACGCACACCCGCCTGCCCCGCAACCGCTCGGTGAGCAGCGGCAGGTGCGCGTCCGGGTCGGCGCTGATCACGCAGGGGACGTCGCCGTCGAGGTCCATCAGCACCTCGGGTGGCGTCGGTGCGCCCCAGTCGCCATCGGGCAGGTCGGCGTGTTCGACGACGATCACCGAGACCTCCTCGGGAACCTGCCAACCCACCTGGCTGCCGAGCGCGGCCACGGCCTTCGGCGACGCGGGTTCGTCGGCCAGCAGCAGGTCCACCAGCCGCTGCCTGCGCCGTTCGACCACCCCGGCGGACTCCGCCTGGGCGGCGGTGTACCCCTCGATCGACAGGCCGGAGATCTCGTCGACGTAGGCGAAGATGGCCTCCGCGGCGACGGTGAACATCGCCGTCGGCAGCCGCTGCTGCTGACCCCAGGCCGCGACGTGGCGCCACGCGACCCGGCCGCCCACCCGGTAGGCGGTCTGCAGGCAGTCCAGGCTGCGGCCCTCGGCGAACTCGACCCGCCCGAGCTGGCGGAACATGGCCGCCCACTTCTCGTTCTGCGACCCGCCGACGCCGACGGTGTCGAGGATGCGCAGCACCGCCTGCTCCACCCCGGCGGTCATGATCGCGCCGAAATGCCCCTTGAGCGGACGTGCGTATTCGGGCACCGCGTGCTGGATCTCGCGAATCATGTCCTGGGTCAGCCTGCCGACCATCGGATGGAACTTCACCACCAACTCGCGCGGCAGTGAAGCCCACAACGCGGTGGCCCGCTCCTGGGTCCGCGTAACCCGATCAGCGGCCATCATCGCCCCCTGGAGGTCATTTAACGAAACATATCGGTCGGCCGAATGGCCGGAAGTCGGCTGTGCACGACGGTAGGTTCGGCGGCCGGTTTGTGTCAAACTGCGATGGCCCTTTTCCGAAGCTGCGTCCTATCGGGTGAAGCAACTCCGCGCTTTCTTGAGCGATAGTGATGCAGGTGCCGCCGGAGTCGTGCGATCCGAACAACAACGATTGTTGTCGACGTCGAACGGGTCGCTTCCCGGCGGGTAGCCGCGCCGGACAAGCCGCGGGCGTCTTTCTGTTGGTTGTTGATAAATCCCGTCAGGCGCCCGGTGTGATGCTTGCCGCCGATCGCAACCCGCCAGTAACGTCCGTTTCCCCGGCAACGGCGCGATCGGCGGAATTCTTTCCGGCCGGGCGGCGCCCGTTTCCGATCTTGCCGACGTCCCCTAAGGAAGCCGACCATGATTCGACGTTTTGTCGCCGCTGTCGCGGTGACCGCGTCCGCCTGTACCGCGCTCGCCGGGTGCGGCTCGGATGATGACAAGGCCAACGATCCCGCGATCGCCTGGTCCGACAGCGTCTGCAAGACGATCGAGGCGGGTGCGGGGAAGCTGCAGCAGCTGCCCGCGGTCGACCCGAGCAACCCGCAGGCCGCGAAGGACAGCCTCGTCGTCTACCTCGGCCACCTCTCGGAGGCACTGGTCGGAGTCTCCGACGGGCTCAAGTCCGCCGGCTCGCCGCCGGTCAAGGACGGACAGGCCACTTTGGACAAGGCGATGACGACCTTGACCACGACGAAATCGACGATCGACACCGCGAAGACGAAGCTGCAGGCGGCGGCGGTGACGGATCAGGCGACGTTCCAGGCGGCGATCTCGGACATCTCCAAGGTGATGGCGACACTGACGAACGCCGAGGGCCCCGCCAAGGACTTCAAGGAGAACCCGGAGTTGGCGGCGGCCTTCAAGGCCGCGCCGACTTGTCAGAAGGTCGAGGGGGCGCAGGCGCCGGCATAGCTCTGGCTGTGTTCGGCCGCGGTCGGTGAGCCACGACGCCCGGTGGCTCACCGGCCGCGTTTTCCGTTACCCACCCCCAACTCCCACCCGCACCCCACGCCCCACCCGCGAGTCCCACGTTCGCGACAGCGAGTTCGGCGTTCGCGACAGCGAGTTCGGCGTTCGCGACAGCGAGTTCGGCGTTCGCGACAGCCGACTTCCGCGTTCAGGACCGCGAGCCGCGTGCGTGACGAAGGGTGGATCTTCTACCGGGTGCGCCGGAAGTTGCGGGCGGCGATGACCGCGCCCGCCGTGGCCGTGGCCGCCACCAGACCGATCGCGGCGGCGAGTGCCCAACCCACTGGCTTTCCCAGGCACAGCGCCCTGATCGCGTCGATCGCGTAGGTCACCGGGTTCACCGTCGAGACCACCCTGATCCACCCGGGCATCGCTTCCACCGGCATGTAGGCGCTGGAGGCGAACATCAGGGGGAACATCACGATGAACGAGATGGCCTGCATGGTCTCCGGCTTCCCCTGCCACGTCGCCAAGGCGACGAAGACCCAGCCCATGCCCCATCCGAAGACGATGGTCAGCGCCACCGCCGCGACCACTCCGCCGATCCCCGCCGGGGTGAAGTCCAGTACCGCGACCGCGACCGCGATCGCCACCACCACCTGCACGGCCAGCCGCACCGCGTCCGACAGCGTTCTCGCCACCAGGACCGAGAAGAGGCTGATCGGCATGGTTCTGAGTCTGCCGATGAAGCCGGTGTAGATCTCGGTCAGCATGCCGACACCCGAGCTCATCGCGGTGGTCATGGCGATGTTCACCAGGGTGGCGGGCATCAGGTAGTTGATGTAGCCCTGGTACTGCACCACTCCGGGCAGGTTGCCGATGCCGCTGAACACCTGGCTGAACAGCAGCAGCATCACGACCGGCTGCAGCAGACCGAAGAACACCAGACGGTAGTCGCCGAAGGCGGTGCGCAGCGAGCGCAGGGTCAGGACCCTGATCTGGGTGGACACGGTGCTTCCCGCCCAGCCGACTCGCCTGCCGAGGTAGAGCTGGACGGTGTCGTCGTCGCGGCCTCTGGTCCGCAGGGCGTGGCGGCTCATGCCGGAGTCCGAGCGGCGTTGTGGAGGGCTATGTAGACGTCGTCCAGCGTGGGTTCGGTGACAGTCAGGTCGACGGGGATGACCGACCAGGTGTCCAGCGCCCGCACCAGTGCCGAGATCTCACGGCCGGTGGCGACGGGGACGGTGATCGCGCACAGCGGTTCGTCGGCGAGCGGCGCCATTCCGGCGAACATCAGGGCGTCGGCGGCGCGGCGGGTGATGAAGGGGTCGGCGAAGGTGACCTTGGCGGTGCGGGTGCCGACCCTGCCCTTGAGTTCCGCGGGCGTCCCCCGGGCGACGATGTGCCCGCCCGCCAACACGATGATGTCGCGGGCCAGCCGGTCGGCCTCGTCGAGGTACTGGGTGGTCAGCACGACCGAGGTGCCGTTGGCGGCGAGTTGTTCGACGAACGTCCACAGTTCGCTGCGGCTGATCGGGTCCAGGCCGGTGGTGGGTTCGTCGAGGAACAGCACGTCGGGCTTGCCCAGCAGGCTGGCCGCCAGGTCCAGTCTTCGCTTCATGCCGCCCGAATAGGTGGCGGCCTTGCGGTTCGCGGCCTGGGCCAGGTCGAACATCTCGATCAGCTCATCGGCCCGCGCCGCGGCCCGGCGGGCGCCCGCGCCGAGGAGGCGGGCGATGAGGATCAGGTTGGCGCGCCCGCTCAGGGTTTCGTCGACGGCCACGAACTGGCCGGACATGCCGATGCACTTGCGCACCAGGTGACCGGCCTCGACGACGTCGAAGCCGCACACCGTGGCCGTGCCGGAGGTCGGGAGAGTGCGGGTGGCGAGGATATCGACCAGGGTTGTCTTCCCCGCGCCGTTGTGGCCGAGGATGCCGAGGATGGTGCCGGGGCCGACGGCCAGGTTGACATCGACCAGCGCGGTCACCGGGCCATAGGACTTGCCCAGGCCGACGACACTGATGCGCGGTCGTTGCATCCCTGATTCCCGTCGCCTCGACACCCCGTTCCCAACGGCCAACATACCGAGTGAATCCGCTGCTCAGACCGCACGAAGCATTTTCGAAATCGATCACCGCGGGGTTACTGCGGGCCGGGTGGACTGCCGCGCGAAGACTTATCCGGAAATGACAACTCACGCCGAACGGGGATCGGGCAGCGGTGCGTAGTACTGGCGGGAGCGGCCATCGGCGTCGAACGCCCCCATGATCCGCTGGGCCGGGACCTCGATCATCCAGTAGCTCAGGTACGACACCGGGATCGTGGCCCCGAGCAGCAGACCGGCGGTCACCAGGAACGCCGTCGGCCCGCCCGCCGGGGTCGGCAGCAGACCGGCGCTGTCGAGCACCCGCAGCAGCGGCTCGTGCCAGATGTAGAGGCTGTAGCTGACCATGCTCAACGAGAGCATCGGCGGCCACCGCAGCCAGTACGGGCCAGGTCCCGTGCTCAGCGCGGTCGCCGCGATGAGCAGCATGATGCCCGTGCCGAAGAACGTGTGCGTGAACGTGTCCGGCAGGTGCGCGTAGCGCAGCCACACGCCCGCGGCGACGACCGCGCCGCCGCTGAGCCCGACCAGGGTGCGCACGGCGGCGTTGGGCCACCGCACCCCGGCGGCGGACGCCACGGCCAGCAGCATGCCGACCGCGAAGATGTCGAGTTTCGCCACCGGGTTGAACCAGATCGACCAGCCCTCGATCGGGAACCCGCGCAGGTACACCGCCCAGACCTTGTACAGCAGGCTGATCACGATCAGGAAGGCCGGAACCGCCACCATGACGGTGATCCGCTTGCGCCGCGACGCCACTGGCGTCAGGTACCGCTGCCCGACGGCGCCCAGCAGGGCCAACAGGAGATAGAAGTGGGCCTCGACGCCGAGTGTCCACGCGGGACCGTCGGTGTAGAAGATCTTCTCGTCGCTCCACACGTGCGTGAAAGTCAGGTGCAGCAGCAGATCCCGCCAGTCACCCGGCAGCACCGGGTTGCTGATCGACCACACGACCAGCACGACGATCATGTACAGCGGGATCAGCCGAACCGCCCGCCGCAGCAGGAAAGCCCGCGCGGGCCTTGGTTTCCCGACGCCGAGCACCGCCTTGGCGTAGGGCAGGCCGAGCAGGAACCCGGACAGGATGAAGAACATGTCCACCAACATGTCCGCGTTCATCAGCGCGTCGTGCCACAGCGTGCCCTGCAGCGGCCATGTCCAGTCCGCGCCGTACCGGTTGTGCTGGTAGGCATGGAAGACGACCACCACCAGCGCGGCGAGCGCCCGGTAGCCCTCCAGGTCGAACTTCCGCTGCGTGGGCGCCGTCATGAAGACCGCTCGCGGGGCGTGACGATCCACTGGCGTTCGCCCATCAGCTCCTTGAGGTGCGCGACGCGGCTGATCAGGTTCTTCAGCTCCGTGTAGAACAGCGTCGACACCACCAGGTACGCGACGAACCAGCGGCGCCTGCGCCGGATCTCGGGGGCGGCCAGCCGGTAGGCGAACAACACCATGACCGGACCGGCCGTCAGCGTGTACAGCGAGGTCAGCACGAACGTCGGGATGGCCCAGTCGAGATTGGCAGGCCCGCCCGCGCGCCATGCCAGGTACGCGATGACCGGAACCATCTGCAGTGACAGCCACGGGTAGACCTCGCGCCAGCCGAGCAGGAACGACGTGCCGAACTTGTTGCGCCCACTGAGTCGGTCCGACCGCAGCGCCACAGTGAGATGCCTGCGGGAGACCTGGCTCCACCCCTGGGCCCAGCGCATCCGCTGGTTCCACAGCGCCCGCAGCGTGACCGGTGCGAGTTCGCGGCTGAGCAGCAGCGGGTCGTATACCAGCCGATAGCCGTCGAGCAGCGCGCGGAACGACGAGTCGATGTCCTCGGTGAGCATGTGCCCGTGCATCCGCAGGTCGCGCAGAACGGCGGTCGACCAGAAGCCGTTGGACCCGCCGAACAAGCCGAACTGGTGCAGCTGCGCTCGGCCGGAATGGCTTACCGCGTAGATGGATTCGAACTCGACCGCCACCGTGCGGGACACCCAGGAAGCGCCGCCGTTGCGGATCACGCAGTGGCCCTGGACGACGTCCGCGCCCGCCGCGAGCCAGTGCCAGGCCCGGCGGTAGGCGTCGGTGTCGGGCTGGTGGTCGGCGTCGAAGACCCCGGTGAACACACCGTCGACGACCTGCAGCGCCGCGTTCACGTTCTGCGCCTTGGAGGTGGACCCGTCCACCCGCAGCAGGACGAGCCGCCGGTCACGGGCCGCCAGGTCCCGCAGTTCGTCCTCGACCGGCAGGTCGTGCGGGGTGTTGTAGGCCAGGACGATCTGCAGCCTGCCCGGGTAGTCCTGGGCGAGGAACGCGCGCAGCGTCTCGACGATCGTCTCCGCCTCGTTGGGCAGGTACGCCGCGATCACCGCCGAGGCGGGCGGGTAGTGCCGCGGCGCGGGCGGCAGCTTCGGCGGGTCGAGCGCGTGCAGCCCCTCCGCCCAGATCAGCGCCGAGGTGATGACCAGCGCGGCGGTGACGACCAGATACGCGGGTGTCGCCAGGTCTATTCCGAGCTGGTAGAGCCCGAGCAGGGCCAGGAACGGCATGAGGATGCCGAGTATCAGCGTCAGCAGCACCTGCAGCGTCGTGCGCACCGACCGCGGCAGCCACGCGGGCGACTTCCGCGGCTCGTCGGCCCGCCAGCGGCGCGGGATCAGGTCGAGGTGGCTGCCCGCGACGACACCGGCCGCCTGGGCCTGGCTCAACAAAGCGGGCACCGGGGTCTCCGGGTGCGCGCTGGTCCAGCCGCAAATGGGCGTGACCTGCACGCTGTCTCGGCCCAGCCGGATCTCGGTGCGGCTGATCCGGGCGGCCATGGCGCCGAGTCTGCGGCTGACCTGGCGGTCGGCGGTCCCGCGGAGCAGCACGGCGATCCCGTCGTCGCCGTCCAGCCCGATCAGCTCGTGCCGGGACAGGTCCGCGCTGAGCATCGCCGCGGCCTGGTCGTGGACGTGGGCGAGTCCCTGGCGGCCGAACCGGGAAATGATCCGGTCGCACTCGGCGAAGCGGAGCACCGCCACGACCGGCGCCCGGCGTGAGCGCTCGCCCGCGGCGAGGACTTCGGCGACCTCACGCGCCCAGGTCTCGCGGTCGGCCCACCGGTGCCGCTGGGGGTACCACTGCCCGGCCCCGGCGTGCCGGGGGAGCCGCAGCGTCCGCGGCTCGGCGCTGCCGCCGGAGGGCTCCAGCTTGACCGGGCCGTTGGTCAGCATCGCCATTCCCGGATTCCTGGAAGTGTCCGAGAGGTAAATTTTCGATTAGTCAGAAAGAATGTGACGGGAGTCATTATGTATTCACCCGATCAAGGTAGCCGAGCGATTTGCTTCATACAGAGAGCTATCCCAGTGGGCTGTACGTGTCAACGTAGGTCGACTATATGGAGTGAATCTCTTAACCAGGCACACGCATCCGTAACGTTCATTGTTCACTCCAGACAACTGCTCCATCCGGCCTAGCGGTTCGCCGAGTGGTCAAGCGGAGCGCGGCCGGTCCTTGTACGGTCGATCCGTCGTCCGGTCGGTCTCGCCCGTGCGCCGACCCCACAGTCCCGACAGGAGTGACCCCACGGTGAGGAGCGGAGCATGCGGCGCTTCCTTCGCGACAACGGCCTGACACTGGGGTTCGGCGCCCTGTTCCTGGGCGCGCTGATCGGGCAGGCGTTCGCCGGTCACGCGGACATGAACAACAAGCGGCTGAGCAACGACCTCGACGCCCTCGGGCTCGGCGACTACCTCACGTCCTCCGATTTCGCCGTCGACGTGGCGGAGAACTGGCAGTCCGAATATCTGCAGTTCTTCCTGTTCGTCATGGCCACGATCTGGCTCATTCAGCGCGGATCGCCGGAATCGAAGCAGCCGTCGGAGGTGGGTCTGGAAAGTGACGAGAAGCAGCAACTCGGCAAACACATCAGGCCCGACTCACCCGCGTGGGCGAGGGCGGGCGGATGGCGTACTCAACTGTTCTCCCGGTCACTCGGACTCACCATGGCCGGGCTGTTCCTGCTGTGCTGGCTCGCGCAGTTCGTCGCGGGCCGCGCCGCCCACAACGGCGAGCAGCTCACCTCCTTCCAGGACCCGCTCGGCGCAGGGGAGTACCTGCTGTCGGCGGACTTCTGGAATCGTTCGCTGCAGAACTGGCAGTCCGAGTTCCTGGCCATCGGTTCCATGGCCATCCTCAGCGTCTACCTGCGGCAGCGCGGCTCACCGGAGTCCAAGCCGGTCGGCGCCGCGCACACCGTCACCGAGGAGTCGGGCTGAAGATGCTCCTGCGTTCGGGCTGGCGAGGAATCGGGTGCGGACGACCAGCCAAGGCCGAAGTGTGCCGTCCGCCTGCCGTGACTCACTGGTGTCTCCCGACTTTGTCGGGGGTGTTCGTTAGCTTGATCGGCATGTCCCGTTTCCGCCTTCAGCCGACTCTCGCACGGGAGCAGTTGCTGCTGGAGCATTGCGGGCATGCCCGGTTTGTGTGGAACCTCGCGGTGGAGCAGCACGCCCATTGGCAGTTGGGTCGCAAGGCGGCGCCGGGGTTCACTGAGCATTGCCGTCAGGTGACGCAAGCACGGGCGGCGAACCCATGGTTGGCAGCCGGCTCGGTGATGGTGCAGCAGCAGGCCTTGAAGGATTTCGGTCATGCGATGTCGAACTTCGTCCGCCGAACCCATCGGCGCCCGACCTGGAGGCGACGCGGCCAGAGCGAGGGCTTTCGAATCGTGAGTGTCAAGCCCGGTGACGTGCGTCGGGTCTCGCGCAAGGTCGGCGAGCTGCGGGTGCCCAAGATCGGGTGGGTGCGGTTGCGGTGGTCGCCTGCGGTCGCCGAGGGTGTGAAGTCCTACCGCGTCACCCGTGACCGGGCGGGCCGCTGGCAAGTGGCGTTCGCGGCAGTTCCCGAGCCCATCTCCGGACCAGGCACGGGTGCGACGGTTGGTGTGGATCGCGGTGTCGTCGTCTCGGCTGCGTTGTCCACCGGGGAACTGCTCTCCGTGCCCGCTCCACGTGACAGCGAAAAGGTGCGTCTGCGGAAGTCGCAGCGCAAGCTCGCCCGGGCCCAGCGCGGCTCCAGTCGGCGCGGCGAGGTCAAGATCGCCATCGCGAAACTCAAGGCCCGCGAGACCGATCGGCGCAAGGGCTGGATCGGGAAGACCGGTACCCGCCTGGCCCGAGCGTTCGACATGATCGCCGTCGAGGACCCAAAGATCAGCAACATGACCCGATCGGCGAAGGGAACAGTCAACGCACCGGGACAGCGCGTGCGACAGAAGGCGGGCCTGAACCGCGGAATGCTCGCCAACGGGTGGGGATTGCTCGTGACCCGATTGGAGCAGAAAGCTGCGGGGCGGGTGATCAAGGTCGACCCGAGGTTCACCGGTCAGCGTTGTTCGGCGTGTGGGGTCGTGGATCGGGAGGCGCGCGAGAGCCAAGCCGCCTTCCGCTGCCGGTCCTGTGGCTTCGCCCGCAACGCGGACGTGAACGCGGCCCTCAATATTCGATGCGCGGCAGGGCATGCGTGACCGCACGGGGAGGCCCGCCGATGAGTGGGCTCGCGAACCCTGAACCTCAACGCGAACTCCACCTCGTGCGGTAGTTACGGTTGGAATCCCTTGCTGAAGCCGGGGAGGATGTCAAAGCGTGTAGCGTCGTTCGCCAACCGCGTGGAAGGTGGCGTCGGGCGCCCACGCGCCGAGCGGACGAGCGAACGGACGGGACATGGGTGACACGACTGCCGAGTCCGCGACACGCGCGCGGGCGAGCCGAGGCATCGGCAAGGTCGGCGAGTCGGAACTGCGCCAGCTGCTGGCGGGACTGACCGCCGTCCGCGACGGCGACTTCGGCACCCGCCTGCCCGATCACGCCGACGGTCTCCTCGGCGAGATCGCCGCGGTGTTCAACGGCATGGTCGACCAGCTCTCCCTGTTCACCTCCGAGGTCACCCGCGTGGCCCGCGAGGTCGGCACGGAGGGCCAGCTCGGCGGCCAGGCCGAGGTGCCCGGCGTCTCCGGCACCTGGAAAGACCTCACCGACTCCGTGAACGCGATGGCGGGCAACCTGACCCGCCAGGTTCGCGACATCGCCCAGGTGGCGACCGCCGTCGCGGGCGGCGACCTGTCGCAGAAGATCGACGTCGACGCCCGGGGCGAGATCCTGGAGCTCAAGGACACCGTCAACACGATGGTCGACCAGCTCTCGTCGTTCGCCGACGAGGTCACCCGCGTCGCCCGCGAGGTCGGCAGCGAGGGCAGGCTGGGTGGTCAGGCCGACGTCAAGGGTGTCTCGGGCACCTGGCGTGACCTGACCGACTCGGTGAACTTCATGGCGGGAAACCTGACGGCTCAGGTCCGCAACATCGCCCAGGTCACGACCGCGGTGGCGAAGGGCGACCTGTCGCAGAAGATCGANCCGACGAGGTCACCCGCGTCGCCCGCGAGGTCGGCAGCGAGGGCAGGCTGGGTGGTCAGGCCGACGTCAAGGGTGTCTCGGGCACCTGGCGTGACCTGACCGACTCGGTGAACTTCATGGCGGGCAACCTGACGGCTCAGGTCCGCAACATCGCCCAGGTCACGACCGCGGTGGCGAAGGGCGACCTGTCGCAGAAGATCGACGTCGACGCCCGCGGGGAGATCCTGGAGCTGAAGAACACGATCAACACGATGGTCGACCAGCTCTCGTCGTTCGCCGACGAGGTCACCCGCATGGCCCGAGAGGTCGGCACCGAAGGTCTGCTCGGCGGTCAGGCCGACGTCAAGGGCGTCTCGGGCACCTGGCGTGACCTGACCGACTCGGTGAACTTCATGGCGGGCAACCTGACGGCTCAGGTCCGCAACATCGCCCAGGTCACGACCGCGGTGGCGAAGGGCGACCTGTCGCAGAAGATCGAGGTCGACGCGCGCGGGGAGATCCTGGAGCTGAAGGAGACCATCAACACGATGGTCGAGCAGCTCTCCGCGTTCGCCGACGAGGTCACGCGCGTGGCCCGGGAGGTCGGCACCGAGGGCAGGCTGGGCGGCCAGGCCCGGGTGCCCAACGTGGCGGGCACGTGGAAGGACCTCACCGAGTCGGTGAACGTCATGGGCGACAACCTGACCGCCCAGGTCCGCTCGATCGCCGAGGTCGCCACCGCCGTCGCCCGAGGCGATCTGACGCAGAAGATCCGGGTCGACGCCCGCGGGGAGATCCTGGAGCTCAAGGAGACCATCAACACGATGGTCGACCAGCTCTCCGCCTTCGCCGACGAGGTCACCCGCGTGTCCCGTGAGGTCGGCACCGAGGGCAACCTCGGCGGCCAGGCCACCGTGCGCGGTGTGTCCGGCACCTGGAAGGACCTGACCGACAACGTCAACGTGATGGCGTCCAACCTGACCGGGCAGGTGCGCTCGATCGCCACGGTCGCCACCGCGGTGGCCAGGGGCGACCTGTCGCAGAAGATCATCGTCGAGGCCAAGGGCGAGGTTGCCGCGCTCGCCGAGGTGATCAACACGATGGTCGACACGCTGTCCGCGTTCGCCGACGAGGTCACCCGCGTCGCCCGTGAGGTCGGCACCGAGGGCCAACTGGGCGGGCAGGCCCGCGTGCCGAACGTGGCGGGCACGTGGAAGGACCTGACCGACAACGTCAACTTCATGGCGAACAACCTGACCAACCAGGTCCGCAACATCGCCCAGGTCACCACCGCGGTCGCCCAGGGCGACCTGACCCGCAAGATCGACGTCGACGCGCGCGGCGAGATCCTCGAACTCAAGACCACGATCAACACGATGGTCGACCAGCTCTCCGCGTTCGCCGCCGAGGTCACCCGCGTGGCCCGCGAGGTCGGCAGCGAGGGCCGCCTCGGCGGGCAGGCCGAGGTCGAAGGCGTGTCCGGCACCTGGAAGCGGCTCACCGAGAACGTCAACGAGCTGGCCGGGAACCTGACCCGACAGGTCCGCGCCATCGCGGAGGTCACCAGCGCGGTCGCCGAGGGCGACCTGACCCGGTCGATCACCGTCGAGGCCTCCGGCGAGGTCGCCGAACTCAAGGACAACATCAACTCGATGGTCGGCTCGCTGCGCGAGACCACCCGGGCCAACCAGGACCAGGACTGGCTCAAGTCCAACCTGGCCCGGATGTCCGGCCTCATGCAGGGCCGCCGCGACATCGCGCTGGTCGCCGAGCTCATCGTCGACGAGCTGGCCCCGCTGGTCTCAGCCCAGTACGGCGCGTTCTACCTCGCCGAGGACGGCGCCGACGGCCAGGAGCTGCGGCTCATCGGCTCCTACGGGCACCCCGGCACGACAGGCAACGGCAGCGAGCCGGTGCGGTTCCGGTTCGGCCAGTCCCTGGTCGGGCAGGCCGCCCGCAGCAGGCGCACGATCGCGGTGGAGGACATCCCGCCCGGCTACGTCACCATCTCCTCCGGCCTGGGTCAGGCGCCGCCGACGAGCCTGATCGTGCTGCCGATGGTGGTCGAGGAGCAGGTCCTCGGCGTGATCGAGCTGGCCTCGGTGCGCAGCTTCACCCAGATCCAGCGCGACTTCCTCGAACAGCTGATGGAGACCGTCGGGGTCAACGTCAACACCCTCGTCGCCAACGCCCGCACCGACGAGCTGCTCGGCGAGTCCCAGCGGCTCGCGGCCGAGCTGCAGGCCCGCTCCAGCGAGCTGCAGATCCGGCAGGAGGAGCTGCAGCTGTCGAACGCGGAGTTGGAGGAGAAGGCCGCTCTGCTGGCCAGTCAGAACCGCGATATCGAGACCAAGAACCTGGAGATCGAGCAGGCCCGCCAGGAACTCGAGGCCCGCGCCCACCAGCTGGCGCTGACCTCGAAGTACAAGTCGGAGTTCCTGGCCAACATGAGCCACGAGCTGCGCACCCCGCTCAACAGCCTGCTCATCCTGGCCCAGCTGCTCGCCCAGAACCCCACCCGCAACCTCACCGCCAAGCAGGTCGAGTACGCGGGCATCATCCACTCGGCGGGCTCGGACCTGCTGCAGCTGATCAACGACATCCTCGACCTGTCCAAGGTCGAGGCGGGCAAGATGGACGTCAGCCCCGAGCGGATCGAACTCTCGGGCCTCATCGACTACGTCGAGGCCACGTTCCGGCCGCTGACCACGCAGAAGAACCTCGACTTCCGGATCTCCACCGGCTCCGGCGTGCCGTCCGAGGTGTTGACCGACGACGCGAGGCTGCGCCAGGTCCTGCGCAACCTGCTGTCCAACGCGGTGAAGTTCACCGAGCGCGGCGGCGTCGAGCTCAAGATCGAGACCGCCTCGGCCGCCGAGCTGCCCGCGTCGGTCAGCGTCCACGGTCCGGCAATCGCCTTCCGGGTGATCGACACCGGCATCGGCATCGCCGAACAGCAGCTCGAATCGATCTTCGGCGCCTTCCAGCAGGCCGACGGCACGACCAGCCGCAAGTACGGCGGCACCGGGCTCGGCCTGTCGATCAGCCGCGAGATCGCCTACCTGATCGGCGGCGCGCTCACCGCGACGAGCGCACCGGGCATGGGCAGCACGTTCACCTTGTTCCTGCCGGTCGCCCACCCCGACTTCCAGGAGATCCCGGCCGACGCGCTGACCCAGCCCGTCACCGGCGTCGAGGAGGACGACTCCAAGGACACCGCCTCCCACCAGCGCAGGCTTCTCGTCATCGAGGAACACCGGCCGGGGCTGCTGTCTCTCGTCGCCGAGAGCGCTGTCGCCGACCTCGGCGCCAGCCACGACCTCAACGACCCACGCGGCCCGATCACCGTGCTCAGCGCGGTCAGCGCCGCCGAGGCCGCCGACGCGCTCGCCGGCGGGCCGTGCCACTGCGTCGTGCTCGAACTCGACCTGGCCGACGCGCTCCGGTTCCTCGAGGTCATGGACAGCTACCCGGAACTGCGCGGCATTCCTGTGCTGGCGCACAACAACCGGCGGCTCGACGTCGACCAGGAACGCGGCCTGCAGGCGCGCGCGGGCAGCAGGCCGCTGGAGTTCCTCTCCAGCCTCGACGAGCTGCGGGAGCGGATCGCGCTGCACCTCAACGCCGACGAGGCGGGCGACGTGCTGCCGCTGGCCCGAACCGACCGGGACGGTGAAAGCCCGTCACCACGGCCGATCCCGGGCGACCTGGCCGGGCGCACCGTCCTCGTCATCGACGACGACGCCCGCAACGTCTTCGCCCTCACCGGCATCCTTGAGACCCACGGCATGCGCGTGCTGCACGCGGAGAACGGCCGTAAGGGCATCGAGACGCTGTCCGACCACGACGACGTCGACCTGATCCTGATGGACATCATGATGCCGGAGATGGACGGCTTCGCCGCCACCACGGCGATCCGCGACATGGCGAAGTACGCCGACCTGCCGATCATCGCGGTCACCGCGAAAGCCATGCCGGGCGACCGGGAGAAGACCATCGCCTCCGGCGCCAACGACTATGTCACCAAGCCGGTCGACGCACATGACCTGATCACTCGCATCCAGGACAGCCTGCGGGGCTGACGACCATCAAAGGGGAGCCGATTTCGTGCACACGCCCACTGAGCCGCAGCAGCCGCTCGAGGTGGAGGGGCGGGTGGGCGAGAACGGCGACAACGCCACTGCTGGGCTGGAGAGACTGGCCGAGACTGTGCGCGCCCTGCGCGCGCAGGTCGAGCGGGCACGCATCGGCGCGGACACCCGCGGGCTGATCGAGCTGGCCAAGGGTGTGCTGGTGGAACGCCTGCACATCGGGCCGGCTGAGGCGGCCCGGCAGGTCAGCACCCTGGCCGAGCAGGCCGGTCTGTCCCAGGCCGAACTGGCCGCCGACATCGTCAACCGCACCGCGCGCGACGGATTCGCCCAGCTGCTGATCGACGAGATCGCCGACCCGCCGCCCGAGGTCGGCGCCCGGCTGCGCACCGCCGAGAGCGGGGTGCTGGCCGCGGGCGACGTCCAGGCCGTCACCGAGGCGATCCTCGAACACGCCCTCGCACCTCTGGGCGCGACCGCCGCCGCCGTGTGGACCGTCGACCTCGACGCCTCGCTCACCCTGGCGGGCGCGGTCGGCTTCAACCCCGACGAGATCGAACGGTGGCACTACGTCCCACCCGGGGTCACCACCGCCGCGAGCAGCGCGCTCACCAGCAGGCGCACGATCTGGATCCGCGGCGGCGACTCCGGCGTCCTGCCGTCCATCGGCGGCGCGCAGTTCCGCGAGGGCGGGCGCGTGGCGACCCTGGCCACCTCCGGCGGCCGCATCCGCGGTGTCCTGGAGATCTGCTGGCCGACGGCGATGCCCACGCAGCCACCGCAGGTGGTCCGCCAGATCGACGCGCTGGCCGAGCTGTGCGGGCACGCCATCGAGACCCGGCCGGAGTCCGCGGTCCAGGCGCCGCGCGCAGACCTGACCGCGCTCGCCGACGCGATGCTGGATCCGGCGATGGTCCTGGTGCCCGAACTGGACGAGGGGGGTGCAGTCATCGACTTCCGCGTCCACCACGCCAACGCCCGGTTCGTCGACCCGGAGGGCAGGCAGCGCGCCTCCGTCGTCGGCGCGACCCTGCTGGAGGCCTACCCGGTGGCGGCGGGGAAGTCGGCCCTGTACGACACCGTCGCCGAGGTCCACGCCACCGGCGCGCCATTCCGCGCCGAGCGGCTCGCGCTGAGCGTGTCGATCGACCAGCCGCCGCTGACCGAGCTGGAGGCGCTGAGCGTCAGCCGGATCGGCGGGGGAGTACTGATCACCTGGCGGCCCCAGGACGAGTCGGCGAAGTCGACGATCCTGCTCAGCCACGCCCAGCGGCTCAGCCAGGTCGGCGGCTTCGACGAGGACAAGATCACCGGCGAGATCACCTGGACCAGCGAGCTGTACGCGCTCTACGGGCTGCCCGAGACCGAGGGGCCGATTCCGCTGGCCGACCTGGCCGAACACGCCCACCCGGACGACTCGGCGGCCATCACGCGGTTCCTGCGCACGCTGCTGCACCACGGCCGCCCGGCGTCGACGGTGTTCCGGATGCGCAGGCCCGACGGCGCCTACCGGCACAGCCGGGTGATCGCCGAGCCGCTGCTCGATCCCAGCTCCGGGCTTGTCGCCGTGCGCGGCGCCTACCAGGACATCTCCGCGCAGCACTGGACCGAGGTCGCGCTCGCGGCCACCCGTGACCAGCTCGTCCTCACCGAGCAGGAGTCCGCCGAGCGCAACCGGCTGGCCCTGCAGCTGCAGCGGGCCATCATGCCGTCCACCCACGACCCGATCGAGCTGCCCGACCTGCGCATCGCCGTGCGGTACCGGCCCGCGGAGAAGGACCACCTGGTCGGCGGCGACTGGTATGACGCGGTGGTCCTGCCGTCGGGTCAGCTGCTGATCTCCGTCGGCGACATCGCGGGCCACGGCATCGACGCGGCCACCGGCATGGTCGTGCTCCGCAACGCCCTGCGCGGCCTCGCCGCCACGGGGGCGGCGCCGAACCAGCTGTTGACCTGGCTCAACAACGTCGCGGGCAACCTCGCCGACCATGTGCTGGCCACCGCGCTGTGCGGCCTCTACGACCCGGAGACGCGCGTGCTGCGCTGGGCCAGGGCCGGGCACCTGCCGCCGGTGCTGGTCCGCGACGGGCACGCGAACACGCTGCCGATGCTCAAGGGGCTGCTGCTGGGTGTCAAGGCCGACGCCGAGTACGAGCTGGGCGAGGTGCGGCTGCGCGAGGACGACGTCCTGGTGATGTACACCGACGGGCTGATCGAGCGGCGCACCGCGTCCCTCGACGACTCGCTCGACCATCTGCTCGACATCGTCAGCACCTCCGCGATCGACCTCGACCAGCGCTTGGACCGGCTGCTGCTGCACTGCGACGCCGACACCGACGACGACGCCTGCATCGTCGGCATCCAGGTGCGGTGATCACCCGCTGAAGGGGCGGACGGGGGCGGAACCTATACGCTTTGCCAGGATCGTGTGTCCCGAACACAGGCACGACTGCTGGTTCCAGCGCGCTGGAGGCGTCCGCGATGACCAAGGCTCCGATGAACACGACCACCGAACGCGCAGGCGACTCGGTCCTCGTGCGGGTCGTGGGTGAAGTCGACCTCGCCACGGCCGCGGAACTCAAAGGTGTGCTCGCCGCGGCGGCCGATCTGGGCGATGCCCGCGTCCTCGTCGCCGACCTCAGCGATGTGACGTTCTTCGGGTCCGCGGGTCTGACCGTGTTGCTCACCGCGCACGAGCGCGGCTGTGAGACTGGTGTGCCGTTCGTCGTCGTCCCGGGTGTGGACAGCTCCGCCCGCCGAATCCTGGAGATCACCGAGATGCTCGAGGTGCTGACCACGGCCGACTCGGTGGACTCGGCCATCAGCTGACCGTTCGTTGAATCTCAGTGATTCTTCCTGCTTCGTTGACCGTTGCTCCGGCGGGCCGGAGCCTGATGTGGTCTCCACAGGCGTTTTGTCTCTCCGGGGAACCTCCCGGCGAGAAGACCAGCTCAACCGGCATTGGCGAGCATTGCCGCGAGCAGGTTGGTGGCGGCGTTGCGGTCGCGGTCGTGGACCGCACCGCACCCACCGCAGGTCCAGGCCCGGTCGGCGAGGTGAGCCCACCATGGCGCTGCCCACATCCGGGGGTGGAGCAGGTTTTGGAACTGTGCAACCAGCGGTCGGCTTTCCACATCCGCGACCCGTAGCACGCTGTCTTGTAGTCGAGTTGGCGGGCGAACTCGCCCCACCCGGCATCAGAGATCGCCCGGGCAACCTGCGGTTGCCTCCATCCCGATGATGTTGAGGGTTTCCATCGCGATGGCCGACTTGGTTCTCGCCAGCCCCGTGGTGGTCTTGTGCAGGAAATCAGTGCGCCGGTTGGCGACCCGCAGATGCACCCGGGCTACCCGCGCGCCGTTTGGCTCGGTTCGCCGGCCCCATTTGGGACCGGGCCAGCGCCTTGTTCGCCCTCCGCAGCTTCCGCAGCCCGGCTTTGAGCGGCTTCGGCGCGTGGATTTCGGTGAGCGTGCCGTCACTGTCGACGATGGTTGCGAAGGTGGTCAGACCGAGGTCCACCGTGCTCGCGTTTACGCCACGACGGGAACCCGACCTCGCGTCCCTTGCGTCTGCCCCTGCGGGAGTCGAAGAAAGTGCGGAACCCGGCCGCCATCACTCGACACGCCTCCTTCGGCACCCGGGAGGACAACCCGGCCTCGACAAACCACGGGAACCGGTCGGGGTGCGCGACACGCCACGCCGACTCCAACTCCGGAGCCGACCACGGCACCAAGGTCAACTCGTCCTCGGGTATCCCGTAGGTCTGCTCCGCCGCACGCTGATCAAGGGCCGCCTTGACCCGTTCCAACGCGAAATTCTCCCCCAACCGCGACAACCCGGCGTGCTGCCCCAACCGGACCCGCTGCTCCTCGGTCGGGGCCAACTCCACCCGAAACCCCTGCTTACTCACCGCTGAACCCCACCGGGGCAACGCACTCGTGCGCGCACCCTCGCTCGCCGCGCAGACCGCAGATCACACACCATCCCAGATCACTCTGCACCGCTGCTGACACCCTCCCGGGGCGACCACAAGCACGCTCCGACCACCCACCGACAAAATGGGTGACCCGACGCGCACGCGACCGGACAACCCAGCCCCCCGCGATCCGACAGCCATGATGAAGAACGTCAAATGAACACCGACGATCGCCGATTAAGGCCCCGGCAGATGCCAAGCCCGGACATACACCGGGCCCCGACGACCATGACGGTCAGTCGGGGCCCGGGGTGCCCGGCGGCGGGCCGAATAAGTTCGGTTGGGACGAGGTCCAGCGGGTATGTACCCGGGCTTGCCCGATCTCACACGTGGTTCGGGAAAAAATCTCCACCGGTTTCGAACCCCTTCGGGTGTCGATCCGGTTCTCGGCTGGTGACCTGCGGCGATGCCCGGTTGATTAGGGAACCATGACTCGCAAATCCGTGATCACGACCGTGCTCGTCCTCCTCGGGGTGGCGGTGCTGGGCGTCGGTGTCGTCCTCGCCTACGACGCGTTCCGGACCCGCAAGATCGACTCCTACGCGATCACCTACGAGGTGACGGTCGAGGGGGCGGGCGGCATCCGCAAGGTCGAGTACACGGCGGTGCCCGACGGGCAGCACCGGACCGCCGACCCGACCACCCGCACCGACGAGACCCCGACGGCGCAGCCGTGGAGCCGCGACGTGATCATCCCGGCGGGCCGTCAGGCCAGGCTCACCGTCACCCCGGCGGAAGGCGCGGTCGTCGGGTGCAAGATCGTCCTGGACAAGGACCTGGGCAGCCCGAAGACGAAGACCCTCACCGAGAACAGGGCGCCCGCGGCCGGGCAGCCCATCACCTGCTCGACGACACTCGACGACGACCAGAGGTTTCGTCGGTAAAGGGTTCGGCGCCACGTACGATCAGACCGTACGCAGGCCGAACGATGAGCAGGGTGAACGATGACGGAGCCGCAGCCGCTGGTCCCCGGGACGGTGGGCGACCACACGAGTTGCCTGCTGGTGAAGCTGGGACAGGTCATGTTCCGGCTGGCCGAGGAGGAACTGCCCGGCCTACGGGTGCGGCACTACAGCATCCTGCAGGCCCTCGCCGACAACGGCCCCACGCCCCAACTCGCCCTCGGCGCGTACCTGCGGATCGACCCGGCCACCATGGTGAGCAGCCTCGACGACCTGGAGAACGCGGGCCACGCCGCCAGGGTGCGCGACCCGGGCGACCGCAGGCGGTACCTGGTGAGGATCACCGAGAGCGGCCGGACGGCGCTCGCGGGCGCCAACGAGCGCCTTGGCGAGCTGGACGACCAGGCTTTCGCCGAGCTGTCGTCGGCCGACCGCAAAGCGCTGCACCGGATCCTGTCGAAGCTGTCCTCCGGCACCACCCTGCCCGCCGCCTTCGACGCGATCCGGGACCAGCCCGGGTCACGGAAGCTGTCGGGTTCGCAGCAGGCGTCCGCGTAGCCGCTCCGCGCGCGGGGACGCGGGGGCTCGGATCAGAACGCGTCGAGGAAGATGTCGAGGGCGAGGTCGCCGGTGGCGCCCGCGGCGCGGTAGGGCGACAAGTCGGTGATGCCCTCCTCGGCGAGCACCTCGTCGTCGACGAAGTGGTTGCCGGTGCACTCGCGGGAATCGCGGACCAGGATGGCGTGCGCGGCGTCGGCGACGATCTGAGGGCTGCGGGACTGGTCGGCGCCGCCCAGGAGGTTGCGTACGGCCGCGGTGTCGATCAGGGTGCGCGGCCACAGCGAGTTGGCGGCGATGCCGTCGTCCTTGAACTCCTCGGCCAGCCCGATCGTGCACAGGCTCATGCCGTACTTGGCGAGCGTGTAGCCAAGGTGCGCGCCGACCCAGTGCGGGGCCAGGTTCAGCGGCGGCGACAGCGTCAGGATGTGCGGGTTCGCCGCGGCGCGCAGGTGCGGGATGGCGGCCCGGCTCAGGACGAACGTGCCGCGGGTGTTGATGTCCTGCATGAGGTCGTAGCGCTTCAGGTCGAGCTTCTCGGTGCCCGAGAGGTCGATCGCGCTGGCGTTGTTGATCACGATGTCGATACCGCCGAAGCGGTCCACGGCCTGCTCGACCGCGCTGCTGACGTCGGCGTCCTCGCGGACGTCGCCGACCACGGCGAGCGCCTGGCCACCCGCCTTCTCGATCTCCTCGGCGGCGGTGAAGACGGTGCCTTCCAGCTTCGGGTGCGGTGTCGCGGTCTTGGCGAGCAGGACCACGTTGGCGCCGTCCTGGGCCGCGCGCAGGGCGATGGCGAGTCCGATGCCGCGGCTGCCGCCGGACATGACGATCGTCTTGCCCGCAAGGGTCCTGACCACGGCCGACCTCCAGATGTGTGCGTTCCAAATCGTACGTATTACAAATGATATGTTTCGCTATGTCAATTTGCGCTAGTCTGCGGTTCGCGACGAGGAGGCGACGGTGGCGGAGACGGCAGGGGCGGTACAGGTCACCCGGGACGTCGCGGTGACCACGATCAGCATCAACCGGCCCCACGTGCGCAACGCCGTGGACCGCCCCACCGCCGAGGCGCTCGCCGAAGCCTTCCGCGCCTTCGACGCGGATCCGTCGGCATCGGTCGCCGTCCTCTACGGCGAAGGCGGGACGTTCTGCGCCGGCGCCGACCTCAAGGCGATCAGTACCGGACAGGGAAACCGGGCCGCGCCCGACGGCGACGGCCCGATGGGGATCTCTCGGATGCGACTGTCCAAACCGGTCATCGCGGCGATCAACGGGCACGCGGTGGCGGGCGGGTTGGAGCTGGCGGTGTGGGCTGACCTGCGGGTGGCTGGGGAATCGGCCGTGCTCGGGGTGTTCTGCCGTCGCTGGGGAGTGCCGCTGATCGACGGCGGGACGGTGCGGTTGCCGCGGCTGATCGGCACCAGCGTCGCGATGGACCTGATCCTGACCGGTCGCCCGGTGGACGCGGCGGAAGCCCTGCGGATCGGCTTGGTGAACCGGGTCGTGCCGGACGACCGTGTGCTGGCCGAGGCGCAGGAGTTGGCGGCGCGGATCGCCGCGTTCCCACAGACCTGCATGCGGCAGGACCGACTGTCGGTGTTGGAACAGGAGGGACTTGACGAACGGGTGGCCCTCACCAACGAGTTCAGCCACGGCTTGGTGTCCCTGGCCGCCGACACCCTTGCGGGCGCGACCCGTTTCGCTGAGGGCGCCGGACGGCATGGCACTTTCGATGGCCCGGAAAGTCCACTGTAGACACTGCGGAATCGGCGGCGGAATGGGCGCTTTACCAGGCCGCCGCAGGTCCGTCGACACCAGTGCTGTTCCATGTCGGTATGGACTCGAGCGTTTTGGTGCTGATGACGGATCACAGCTCGAGAGAGGGCAGCCGCAAGGTTCTGTCCCGCGCCGCCGAGAGGCTCACCGGAAAACCTCCGGTTTCGATCGACGCACGACACTTCTTCCCAGGTGGGAGCGGCAAGGTGACCGCCGTCGACGGCGGACTCCAGATTGAGGTTCCCGCCGAGAACCTGGTGGTCAGACCTTCGGCCCTGGTCATCTACGAGATACCACCGGAGAAACGCCGAGGGTTCGAGGCTGCCCAGCGGCAGCTGCACGCGTTCGGGGCCGCTTCCTTGGGCACCGACGTCGAGGCCTGGCGGGTGGCCACCGAGAAGGACCTCACTGTCGAGCGGTTCACCCGCGACGGCATCGCGCAGATGGAGACCATCAGCGTGACCGCGGACGCGAACCCGGCCGCGGTCTTCGAGCGGTTGGGCCGCGACGTCTGGGCCCGCCCGGTCGTCGGCATGGGCGGCAACGACGTCTTCCATGTCACCACCGACGAGCAGCTGAACGCCGCCACCCGCTACTACGGCGAATCCGGCCTCGGCTGGCTGATGGCTCGCGACGCGAACAACTTCACCCCCGACGGCGTCCGCCAGCAGTTCCGCGTCGTCGTGCTCGACGGGCGCGTGGTCTACGCCTGTGAGCACGTGCAGGCCCAACCCGACGCGCCGTGCAACGAGACCCGGGGTGCGGTGTCGACCAGGTTGTCACTTGATGAACTACCTCCGGAACTTCATCAGTTGGCGGTCTCGGCCACCAAGTCGCTGGGGCTCAACCTGGGCGGTGTGGACCTTGCGCTGGTGAACGGTGGCGTCGTGTTCGAGGTCAACGTGCATCCCGCGTTCAACACCTCGATCCCCGTCGAGGAGTCGTTCGCCACGCCGTACATCGAGGCCCACCTGGCGCTGCGCTAGCTAGCGCTGGTGGTTCGTGTTGCCACATGGCACCTCGAGGCGCGTCTGGCGTTGCGGTCTAGGGTTGGAATGTGTCAGCCACGTGTCCTCGAGGCGCATGCGGTGCGCTGTAGCGCCGGGGCCCCGCTGTGGGACCCCGGCGCCGACTCGGTCAGCCGCGGCCGAACGAGTTGTTGCCCAGTGGCAGCGGGGCGCCCGCGGCGTCGAACGCGGCGAGGCTCGACGGCTCCTTGGTGGAGTAGTCGAACCACCACACCTTGATGGTGGGGTCCTCGCTCCAGTCGGCCTGCTTGGCTTGGACCGTCTTGCCGCCGATGGTGGCGGTGATCTTCGCGGCCGGGCCCGCGTAATAGCCGAACGCGGGAATCCGGCCGTTGCCGGAGGCGACGCTGGCGCCGTGGAAGCCGGGGGCCTTGTCGGAGCCCACGGTCTCGTTGGTCGCGTAGTGGCCGGTGAAGACCCCCTTCGCGTCGGTGCGGCCGCCCAGCAGGCCGAAGTGGACGTCGGGCAGGTGCTGCGGCTCGTCGATCTTGATGAAGCGGAAGACAAGCTCCCCGCCGGGGCCGGTTGACCCCGTGGCCACCGGCTGTCCGAGGAAGACGTGCTCGGGCTCGGAGCTGTCGGCCCGGGGTGCGTCAGCCTTGGCGACCGGCTGGACGGCGGCGGCAGGCGCCTGCGCCGCGCTGGGCGCCGCGGTGGCCATGGCGACCCCGGTGGTCGCCGCTGCTGCCGCGACGGTGATCGCGATCGCGACCAGCGTGCGGCGGTGCACACGTGACATGTGGTGTTCCCCTGTTCTGTGTGGTTGTCCTACGCCGGGAAAGACGGGTTGGACGATCGGAAAAGTTCTGTCGTCGGCGCGCAACTTTTTCGAACGCCCACTCGTCTCGATGGGTATGGGGGAAACGCATGGGCCGTCGTGACGCCGATTTCGTCGAGTTCGTTCAAGCCGCTTCCGGGCGGCTGCTGCACGCTGCCTACCTGCTGACCAGCGACCGGCACTACGCGGAGGACGTAGTGCAGACGGCGTTGGCCCGCAGCTATGCGGCCTGGTCGCGCATCCGCGACGACGATGCCTACGGGTATGCCCGGCGGATCATGGTCAACCACGTGATCGACCGGTGGCGCAGGCCGGTGCGCGAGCACTCGACAGAGGAGGTGCCGGAGCAGGCGGTGGCGGGCGGTGAGGCGGTGGTGGTCGAACGGGAGTGGCTGATGGACATGCTCGACGGGCTCACCGCGCGGGAGCGGGCGGTGGTCGTGCTGCGGCACTACTTCGACCTGCCCGAGGCCGCGGTGGCCACCGAACTCAACGTCTCACTCGGCACAGTGAAGAGCACGAACGCCCGCGCGTTGAGCAAACTGCGCACCACCGTGGCCGCACCGAACGGAGGATCGCGATGACCGACATCGACCGCCTGCGCGCGGCGCTGCGGGAACCGGTCGAGTTCGCCCCGGTCGACGTCGAGCAGATCATGGCGGCGGGCACCCGCATCCGCAGGCGCCGCCAACTGCGCAACGGCATGGCGGCGGTCGCCGGCGTGGCGGCTGTCATGGTGATCATCGTCGGTGGCGCGGGCCGGCTGCGCACGGCGCCTGTACAACCCGCGGGCACCCCTTCGCTGACCATCACCTCGACGCCAAGGCCGGTCAGCCTGTCGGGAAAGCCGATCATCGGCGATGTGATCCGCACCGGCGACCTGCACGAGTGGGGTGAGCTCGCGTTCTACCTGTACCCGATCGACGAGCCCAGCCTCCCGCAAACGCGCTTCGGTCTGGTCGCGGGTCGGATGTCGCCGGAGGGGCGAATCACCGACCTCTACACGATCAATGAGACCGATGGCCCCGACAAGGCCCCCGGGTTCCACGGGTCGAGCGTCGCCAACGCCGCCGGCAGGCTCCCCGCGTTCGGCTACTACACGGGCCCGGCCACGAAGATCACCGCGGTCATCGAGGGGAAGACAATGCAGGCACACCAAGCCGACTGGAGCGAGGACCGCTCGGTGAAGGTGTGGTGGTTCGACTACTCCACGGCGGAGCCGACGAACCTGGCCGCCTTCGACGCTTCAGGAGCGCCACTACCGTTGGGCAACAACGGATTCGGACGGGGTTGAGCCGCCGTGTCGACAGATCGCGCCATGGCACTCGGCAACCAGCTGATCGAGATCCACATCTGGCTGCGCGAGGAACTAACCGACCTCCGCGCCGATGTGGACGCCTACATCGAGGGCACGTCCGATCGGCAACGAAGCCTGCGCGCACACTGCCTCACGTTCTGCTCGGCCCTCACTCGTCACCACACGGGCGAAGACGTTGGGGCGTTCGCCGCACTGGAGGCCGAATTCCCCGACCTGGGGCCGGTTCTGGCCGAACTCCGCCGCGATCACGTGCTGGTCGAGGACGCGCTGCGGAGGCTGCAATCGTTGGTGGATTCCTTATCCGAAACGGCGGATCCTGCGCGGACACGGGAGATCCGCGGGGACCTGGACACGTTGGCGGCGTTGATCGAGACCCACTTCACCTATGAGGAGAAGCGTCTCGTCGTGGCGCTCAATGAGTTGGAAGTCGCCGCTGCGACCGAAGATCTGCTTGGGGTGGTGCCGCCGGACTGAGGGCGCGATTCGGTTGTGCGACTCTGGCCGCGGGTCTCCGTCTGGGTGGCTCGCCGGCTCGGCGGGCTATGGAACTTGTCAAGTTCATCCCGCTGCTCTGATGCGGTACGACCCCTGGCCGGATAACCAAGGGGCGGTCCGAGGGGATCTTTGTGAAGATGGCGGCGTCTCATGCCTGATTCGCGAAGGGAACGACAATGGCCCGTGGCATCACGTTGATCCGCTCCTCCTCCCTGTCCGACGTGGCCGAGTACGCCTACGCGGCCACGGCACCTGCCCGATCACGACTGATCTTCCTTGCCGGTTCGTGTCCGTTGAACGCCGACGGATCCACGGCCGCGGTTGGGGACTACGCGGGCCAGGCGGCGAAAGCCGTGGAGAACATGCGGATCGCTCTGACCGAGGCCGGGGCATCACTCCATGACGTCATCAGCACGAGGGTTCTCGTCGCGTCAGCCCGCCGGGAGGATCTGGTGACCGCCTGGGAGGTAGTCCGGGACTCGTTCGGTGAGCACGACGTCCCCAGCACTTTGATGGGCGTCACAGTGCTCGGCTACGACGATCAGCTTGTGGAGATCGAAGCCGTCGCCGCCGTGCTCGATTCCTGAGACGGTGGTCAACGGCACGTGCTTGTGTGGAATCTGTTTGTCACCAAGCCGCCCGGGATGTAAGTAGCTGGTCGAGGGCCCGGTCTCGGAGAGCATGGCGAACAGGACGTCGCAGCGGCGTCGGGCGAGGCAGATGAGGGCGGAAGACGGCGCGTTTGAGCTTGCGGTCGCCGGTTCTGGCGGGACCGCACCGATCCGGGGCGTGGGATCGCCGATCGCCCACCTTCTCGGAGGCGGCCACAGGTTGGGCGGTGGGGGCGGTCAGAGATACCTCATGATCGCCCCCACCGAGATGGATGGTGCCGCGACCGGAGTCTTCACGGTCTGGCACTCACCGGTCAGAGCGCCGCCGCTGCCTTCGCCGCTGCCTCGATGGCTGCCCAGTCGCCGTCGACGATTGCGTTGGTGGGGGCGATCCAGGAGCCGCCGACGCAGCCCACGTTTGACAGTGCCAAGTAGTCGGGGGCGCTTGCCTCGGTGATGCCGCCGGTCGGGCACAGCCGCACCTGTGGCAGCGGGCCCGCCACCGCGCGCAGGTACTCCGGGCCGCCCGCGGCGGATGCGGGGAAGAACTTCATCTCGGTGATCCCGCGGTCGAGCATCGCCATCATCTCCGACACCGTGGCCACCCCCGGCAGATACGGCAGCCCGGTCTCGGCCATCGCGTCGAGCAGTCGGGGGGTGCCGCCAGGGCTGATCAGGAACTTCGCGCCCGCCTTCGTGGCTGCTTCGACCTGGTCGGGAGTGGTGAGGGTGCCGACGCCGACCACCAGCTCGGGGACTTCGGTCGCGATCAGTTCGATGGCGGCCAGTGCGGCCTTGGACCGCAGGGTGACCTCGATGACCGGCACCCCACCCGCCAGCAGCGCTCGGGCGAGCGGGACGGCGTCGTCGGCGTCGCGGATGACGACGACCGGGATGACGGGGGAGAGATCGAGGACCGAACTCATGACGCGGTCTCCATTCCGAAGACGGTGGCACCCTGGTCGGCGGGGCCGATGGCGGCGCGGAAGGCGGCGAACAGTTCGCGGCCGGTTCCGGTGGGGGAGTTGGGTTCGCGGGGCTCTGGGGTCCGCGCGTCCAGGTCGGCGAGGACGTCGAGGGTCCCGGTCTCCGCGTCGACGGTGACCAGGTCGCCGTCACACAGTCGCGACAGCGGCCCGCCGTCGGCGGCTTCGGGGGTGACGTGGATGGCGGCGGGGATCTTGCCGGAGGCGCCCGACATCCGGCCGTCGGTGACGAGTGCGACCGCGTGCCCGCGGTCCTGCAGGACGCCGAGCGCGGGCGTCAGCTTGTGCAACTCGGGCATCCCGTTCGCCTTGGGGCCCTGGTATCGCACGACGGCGACCAGATCGTGGAACAACTCGCCTGCCTGGAACGCGTCGAGGAAGTCCTGCTGGTCGTCGAACACCCGCGCGGGGGCGGTGACCACCCGGTGCTCGGCCTTGACCGCCGACACCTTCATGACCGCCCGGCCGAGCCTGCCCGACAGCATCCGAAGACCGCCGTCGGGGGCGAACGGGTCGGCCACGCCGCGCAGGACGGTCTTGTCGAGGCTGTCCGAGACCCCGCCCAGCCAGACGACCCCGCCGTCGCGCAGCACGGGTTCGGACCGGTATGCGGACAGTTCGCCCGCGACGGTCCGGGCATCCTCGTGCATGAGGCCCGCGTCGAGGAGTTCGCTGATCAGGTACGTGGTGCCGCCCGCGGCATGGAAGTGGTTCACGTCGGCGGTGCCGTTGGGGTAGATCCGGGTCAGCGACGGCACGACGGCCGACAGCTCGGCGAAGTCGTCCCAGCGCAGGGTGATCCCCGCGGCGGCGGCGATCGCGACCAGGTGCATGGTGTGGTTGGTGGAGCCGCCGGTGGCCAGCAGCGCGACCACACCATTGACGATCGCGCGCTCGTCGATCACCTCGCCGATCGGCGTGTAGTTCTCGCCAAGGCTGGTCAGGTCGAGGACGCGGCGGCCCGCTTCCTCGGTGAGCGCGGTGCGCAGTGGCGTGCCCGGGTTGACGAAGGCCGCGGCGGGCAGGTGCAGGCCCATCGCCTCCATCAAAAGCTGGTTGGAGTTCGCGGTGCCATAGAACGTGCAGGTGCCGGGACCGTGATACGACGCCGACTCGGCGGCCAGCAGCTCCTCGCGGCCGACCTTGCCCTCGGCGTGCAGCTGCCGGACCCTGCTCTTCTCCGCGTTGGACAGGCCGGAGGTCATCGGGCCCGCCGGAACCAGGATCGTCGGCAGGTGCCCGAAGGCCAGCGCGCCGATGACGAGACCCGGCACGATCTTGTCGCACACGCCGAGCAGCAGCGCGCCGTCGAACATGTCGTGGGAGAGGGCGAGCGCGGTGGACATGGCGATCACGTCGCGGCTGAACAGCGACAGCTCCATGCCCGCGCGGCCCTGGGTGATGCCGTCGCACATCGCGGGCACGCCCCCGGCGAACTGGGCGACGCCGCCTGCTTCGGCGATGGCCCGCTTGAGGATGGCGGGGAAGGCTTCGAACGGCTGGTGGGCGGAGAGCATGTCGTTGTAGGCGGACACGATCGCGATGTTCGGCTTCACCGCGGCGCGCAATGTCAGCTTCTCGGCGGGGCCGCAGGCGGCGACGCCGTGGGCGAGGTTCGCGCAGCCGAGTGATCCTCGGGCCGGGCCCTGGGCCGAGGCGGTGCGGATCCGGTCGAGGTAGGCGGCGCGGCCCACGGCGCTGCGCTCGGCGATGCGGGCGGTCACGGCGGCGACGGTGGGGTGGGTGCTCACGTGGTCCAGGTTAGCCAGACTTCTGTATCGATACAAGCAACCTTAGGTATTAAAGGTACTTTAGTGTTCAGTGGACCTCCGATAGACGGGAAGTGGTGTGATGGCGGCAGGTGCGGTCATGGCCCCAGGCGCATCCGCGGGCGAGGTGTTCGGACTCATCCGGGGCGGCCTCGCCGAAACCCGCGCCGACCTGGGCAGACTCACCGGCCTGTCGCGCACCGCCGTCACCCTGCGGGTCGACCAGCTGATCGACCGCGGCCTGGTGGTGGAGACCGCGGCGGGCGGGTCGACCGGCGGCCGTCCGCCTACGCGGCTGGTGTTCAACGCCGACGGTGGGGTCGTCCTGGCCGCGGCGCTCGGCGCGAGTCGCAGCCAACTGGCCGTGTGCGACCTGTCCGGCCGCGCCCTCTCGACGGCGACGGTCGAGTGGGCCGACGACCCGGCCGTCGTGCTGACCGCGGTGGCGGACTCCTTCGACCGGCTGCTGGCGGGCCGCAGGCCGCTGCGCGGCATCGGTGTCAGCGTGCCCGGCACGGTCGAGGCGGGCACCACCCGCAGCGTCAGCCCGTCGGCCTGGGTCGATGTCGACATCCCCGCGTTCTTCGCCGAGCGGTACGGCGTCCCGGTGCGGGTCGACAACGACGTCAACGCCCTCGCGCTCGCCGAGCACCGCGCCCACCCCGACATCGACGACCTGCTGGTGATCAAGGTGTCCACCGGCATCGGCGCCGGGATCATCTCCGGTGGCGGTCTGCGTCGCGGCGCCATGGGGGCCGCGGGGGAGATCGGGCACACCAAGGTCGCGGACGGCGGCGGCGCGGTGTGCCGGTGCGGCGGCGTCGACTGTCTGGAGGCGGTCGCGGGCGGCTGGGCGCTGGTCCGCGAACTGGCCGCGCGCGGCCGACAGGTCGGCACCGCGCTCGACGTGGCCGAACTGGCCCGCGCCGACGACCCGGAGGCGCTGCGGCTGGTTCGGGCGGCCGGGCGGCACATCGGCGGGGTGGTCGCGGCCGCGGTGAACCTGCTCAACCCGGCGATGGTCATCGTCGGCGGTGACCTCGCGCGCGCGTACGAGCCGCTGGTCGCGGGGATGCGCGAGCTGATCTACCAGTCCGCGGCCGCCACGGCGACCCGTGACCTGCGGATCGAACCGGGCACCCTGACCGACGGCGGCACCCGGACCGGCTGCGCGGTCATGGTCCTCGACGATGTCCTGTCGGCGGCGTCGGTGAACGCGGCTGTCGCGGGCAGGCCCGTCGCCGTCGGCTAATCGGTTGTCCGGGGGCCGCGCGATGCGATGGAATCGGCGGCGTGCATGAGCTGAAGACCCCGGCGGACGTGGCCGCCGCGACGACCGATCCCGTGCTCAATTGGGGCGCCCAGGCCTTGGCGGATGGATACCCCAATGAGCGCGGCCAGGCATGGGAGCACGACGGCGCGGTGCTTGTCCACGCGCCCGGTCTCTATCGGCGTGACCGCGTGATCCTGACCGGCCCGGCCGAGCAGGCGCTCAAGCTGGTGACGTCCGTGCGCCTGCCGACCCCTGGGGCCCCGATCGCCCGCACCGAACTGGCCGACCAGATGTGTCAGCTGGAACCCGGTTGGGCGGCGTACGCCAGGTTCGGCTGGATGACGACCACGGGTGATCCAGGCCCGCGCCCCGACGGTGTCCGCTGGCTCGTCGAGGACGACCTCGACCAAGCCGACCACCTGGTGCGCACGGCGAACCCGCACGGCTGGCTGGTCCCGCGCGAAACCGGAACCCGTCGCTGGGCGGGGATGTTCGACGGCGACACCCTCGTCTCGATGGCGGGCGACGCCTGGCCCGCGCCCAACATGGGGTTCATCGCCGGCGTCGCCACCCACGAGGACCACCGCGGCAAGGGCGCCTCCAACGCTGTCTGCGCCTTCGTGCGGGACACGCTGCTGGCTGAACACGGGTCTTGCGGGCTGATGGTCTACGCGGACAACGCAACCGCGATCCGCCTCTACGAACGGTTGGGCTTCACCTATCAGAGCATGACCGCGTTCGGTCCTGAGTAGATCGGAATCGTCGGTCCGCTTCTCGGGCTCACGCTGCGGCGAGCGGGTCGCGGCGCTCGTTCGGCCCGGTCTCAGGCGGATTCCCGCTCCACCAACCGAGTCGGCAGGACTACTGGGGAGCTTGGTGGGCCGCCGCCGATTTGGGTGAGGAGTAGTTCGGCCATGATCCGAGCCTGGTCGACCACCGGCTGGTGGATGGTCGTCAGTGGCGGTTCGGTGTGTTGGGCCATCTCGATGTCGTCGTAGCCGACGACGGCGACATCCTCAGGCACCCGCCGCCCGGCGGCGCGTAGCGCTCGTAGGGCTCCCATGGCCATCAGGTCGCTGGCGACGAAGACGGCGTCGGTGTCCGAGCGACGGCTGAGGATTTCTGTCATGGCCTGTTCGCCGGATTCTCGGGTGAAAGCGCCGCGTGCGATGTGGTGGGGTTTGAGGCCCGCCGTGCGGAGGGTGTCCTGGAAGCCGGTCAGACGGTCGACGCCCGCGGTCATGTC
Organism: Actinokineospora xionganensis; assembly: GCF_014323725.1. GTDB lineage: Bacteria > Actinomycetota > Actinomycetes > Mycobacteriales > Pseudonocardiaceae > Actinokineospora > Actinokineospora xionganensis. Next base: position 65,294 of record NZ_JABVED010000001.1, read on the forward strand.
CGGGGGGCCGGTGACGGTCGCGATGCGGGTTCGGCCTGCCGCGATCAGGCGTTCGGTGGCCAGCACGGCACCGCCGAGGTTGTCGACGTCGACATAGGTGAGGCCCGGCAACTGGTGCTGGGGGCGGCCGCCGACCACGGTCGGGATTCCCGCGCTGAGCAGCAGTTCCGGCAGCGGGTCGTCCCCGTGCATGGACACCAGGAGCACGCCGTCGACGTGGCCGCCGCGTACGTAATCGGCGAGGCGGGCGTGTTCGGCGTCGTTCTGGGCGTTCATCAGGACCAGTTGGACGCCGGTTCCCATCAGGGTCTGACTGGTCGCGATGATCATGTTGCCGAGGTACGGGTCGGCCAGCACCTTGGCGTCCGGTTCGCGCATGACCAGGGCGATCGAGTCGGTTCGGCGGGTCGCCAGGCTGCGGGCGGCGCGGTTGGGGACGTAGCCGAGGCGGACGATGGCGGCGTCGACGGTGGCCTTGACCTCGGGCGACACCTTGGGCGAGCCGTTGATCACCCGCGACACGGTCGCGCGCGAGACGCCCGCTTCGGCGGCGACCGTGTCGAGGGTTGGCTGCCGTCGTGTGGCCGTCCCGTCCGCGCTCATACCGTCCCGTTGGTCCCGTGGTTTTTGATCACTTCCCGATACCAGTATGCGCTGTCCCTCCAGACCCGGCGCTGCGTGGCGTAGTCGACGTGGACGATGCCGAACCGCTTCGCGTACCCATAGGCCCACTCGAAGTTGTCGAGCAACGACCACACGAAGTATCCCCGCACATCCACGCCCGCCCGCAGCGCCGCGTGCACCGCGGTGAGGTGGTCGCGTAGGTAGTCGACGCGGTCGGTGTCGTGCACCTCGTCGTCGAAGGCTGCGCCGTTCTCGGTGATCATGATCGGTATCGCCGGGTACTCGTCGCGCAGGCGGGTGAGGATCGTGGCGAGACCGCCCGCGTCGATGGGCCAGCCCATGGCGGTGAGCGGGCCGCTGACGACAGGCCTGACATCTCCGCACCCGGGCCACGGACCGTCGGCCCCCTCTTCTCCCAGTTCCACGACAGTCGGGCTGTAGTAGTTGACGCCCAACAGGTCCATCGGGGTGGCGATCACCGCCTCGTCACCTTCGTGGACGAAGGCCCAGTCGGTGAGCCGCGCGGTGTCGCCACGCACGTCCTCGGGGTAGCCGCGACCGAAGAGCGGGTCCAGGAAGATCCGGTTGGCCAGCCCATCGATGCGCCGCGCCGCGTCACCGTCGGCGGGGGACGCGGGCGTCACTGCCGCCAGGTTGAGCACGATGGACGTCCGGGCCGTGGCGGGCAGGGCCGCCCGGAGCGCCTGGGTGCCCAGCCCGTGGGCGAGCAGCAGGTGGTGCGCGGCGCCGAGGGAGACACCGGGATCGGTGCGGCCGGGCGCGTGCTCACCGGAGGAGTAGCCGAGGAACGCCGAGCACCACGGTTCGTTGAGCGTGGTCCACAGCGGCACCCGGTCGCCGAGCCTGCGCGCCACGAGCCCTGCGTACTCGGCGAACCGGGCGGCCGTGTCGCGCTCGGCCCAGCCGCCCGCGTCTTCCAGGTCCTGGGGCAGGTCCCAGTGGTACAGCGTGAGCATCGGGGTGATGTCGTGGCTGACCAATTCGTCGACGAGCCGGTCGTAGAAGTCCAGCCCGGCGGTGTTGGCGGGCCCGCGCCCGGTCGGCTGCACCCGGGGCCACGCCACGGAGAACCGGTAGGCGTCGAGCCCCAGGTCGCGCATCAGGGCGACGTCGGAGCGGTACCGGTGGTAGTGATCGGCCGCGATGTCACCGGTGTCGCCGCCCGCCACCTTCCCCGGGGTGTGCGCGAAGGTGTCCCAGATGGACCGGCCGCGTCCGCCCTCGTCGACCGCGCCCTCGATCTGGTACGACGCCGTCGCCGCACCCCACATGAAGCCTTCCGGGAACTTCATCCCTTCACCGCGCCCTGCATGATTCCTCCAATTATCTGTCTGCCGAGGACGAGAAACACGATGAGAATCGGGAACGTCGCGATCACCGTCCCGGCCAGCACCAGCGAGTAGTCCACCTCGATGCCGCTCGCCGTGTTGGCGATGGCGACCTGGACGGTGGGGTTCTGCGTGTTGAGCAGGATGAGCGGCCAGAACAGGTCGTTCCAGTAGGTGATGAAGATGAGCAGGCCGAGCACCGCCGCCCCCGGCCGGGCGATCGGCAGCACCAGGCTCCAATAGATGCGCAGGGTGGAAGCGCCGTCGACTCGGCCTGCCTCGATCAGCTCGTCCGGCATGGCGGAGGTGAGGTACTGGCGCATGAAGAACACGCCGAACGCGCTCACCAGGGCGGGGACGATCACCCCGCGCAGGTCGTTGGACCAGCCGAACCACTGGGTGACCATGATGTAGAGCGGGATGATCGCCAGCTGGGTCGGCACCAGCATCGTCGCCACCACCATCGTGAAGAGCGCGTTGCGGCCGCGGAAGCGCAGCTTGGCGAACGCGAACCCGGCGAGGGTGGAGGTGAGGACGACCGACAGCGTGATGGACCCGGCGACCACAGTCGAGTTGATCAGCGCCAGGCCGAACTTGCCCTGGATGAACGCGGTGGACAGGTTGTCCCACAGGTTGCCGCCGGGCACCAACGGCGGCGGATACCGCCCCACCGACGACTTGTCGCGTGAGGACACCACCACCGACCAGTACAGCGGAAAAGCCGACACCAGCACGATGGTTATCAACAGCCCGTAGGTTATCCACAGGCTGCCGTCTTTCCCACGTTTCCGTCGCCCCCTCCCGATAGACTGGCCAAGGGCTGTCCCCCCAGGGAAGGGCGGGGGCTGCGCGGCGGCGGGTTTTGCGGTTGTGGGTGTGGTGGGCATCAGGGCGTCCGCTCTTGGGAGGGCGGCGGTTGTGTGGGTGCCGGTCTCGGGTTTGTCGTGGGCATAGGGGTGCCCTTCGGGGATTCGTCAGGCGGGGTGCGTTTCGAGGGGTGTGGGACGCAGTGGAGATGGCGTTCCCAGGCTCGTGTGGTGCCGTCGGGAGCGGGCCGGGTCGTGGGTTCGTCGCTCATGAGGTGTCCTATTCGCTTGACCGGATACGGCGGGTCAACACGAAGTTCACGGCGGCGATGATCACGGTGATCAGGAACAGCGTCCATGCGATCGCCGCTCCATAGCCGTACCGGCCGTTGGTCCAGAACTGTTGGTACAGGTACAAAACGATCGTCTGGAACTGCCGTTCCGAGCCGCCGTTGTTGTTGCGGGTGGTGTCGAACAGGAACGGTTCCGCGAACAGTTGCAGGGCTCCGATGGTGGAGACTATGACGGTGAAGATGATCGTCGGCCGCAGGCTGGGCACGGTGATGTGCCAGAACTGCTGCCACCTGCTCGCCCCGTCGATCGACGCCGACTCGTACAGGTCGTACGGGATCGTCTGCATCGCCGCCAGGTAGATCAGGGCGTTGTAGCCCGTCCAGTGCCACATGACCATCACCGACACCGCGAGCCACGACGACCAACTGTCCGCCCGCCAGTCGATCGGACTGTCCACAAAGGGCTGAAGCAGCCAGTTCAGCAGCCCGAAGTCGCGGGCGAACATCTGGTTGAAGATGAGCGCCACGGCCGCCACCGACGTCACGTACGGGACCAGCACCCCCATGCGCAGAGCCAGTCGTCCGCGCAGGCGGTAGTTCAGCAGGTGCGCGATGCCGAGCGCCAGCAGCAGTTGCGGGACCGTCGACACCAGGCCGATGCCGAGAGTGTTGATCAGCGCGTTGTGGAAGTTCTCGTCCGACAAAAGGGTGCGGTAGTTCTCCAAACCCACCGACACGTCCGCGCTGCCCGGTCTGCGCGGGCTCCACGCCGTCGTCGAGATGATCGCCGTGTACGCCAGGGGAAACAGCCCGAACACGGCGAACAGCAGGAAGAACGGCGAGATGTACAGGTACGGCGAGACCGTCAGGTCAAGCCGGTGGAGTCGGGACCGCCACGGTTGGCGGTCCCGACTCCGCTGGAGCCCGGCCGTCATCCCGCGGCGGCCTTGATGTCGCCCAGTGTCTTGCGCCAGGCCTCGTTCGGGTCGGTGCCCTGTTCGACGCTGTTCAGGGCAGCGGCGAAGATGTTGCCGATGACGCCGCTCTCCGGACCCTGCACCTGGGCAGGTGCCTTCGCCAGGGACTCCGGGAAGATGGTTCCGGCGGGCGCGTTGTTGAAGAACGGCGAGGTGAACCCGGCGACCTCCTTGTCCTTCCACGTGCTCTGCTGGCTCGGGAAGTTGCCGATCGCCTTGAACAGCTTGACGCCCTGCTCGGGGGCGGTCAGCCACCTGGCCAGCTCGACGGCGGCCTTGGTGTTCTTGCCCTGGCTGGGAACCGTGACGTAGGAGCCGCCCCAGTTGCCGGAGCCGCCGGGGATCTTCGCGATGTCCCACTTGCCGCTGGTCTCCGCGGCGTTGCCCTGGATGTAACCCATCATCCAGGCTGGGCAGGTGATCGTGGCGAACTGGCCACGCTGGAACCCGGTGTTCCACTCCGGTGAGAACTCCGGCAGCGCCGCCGACTGGCCCGCCTGGATCGCCTTCACCGCCAGGTCCCACGCCTTGCGCACGGCCGGGTTGGTCTCGGCGATGAGCTTGCCCTCGGCGTCGTAGAAGGTTTCCTTCTCGTTGCCCAGGACTCCCATGAACACGTGCCCACCCGCGTCGAACCACTTCACACCCTGCGGCGCCTTCGAACCGAAGCGGGACCCGGTGGCGACGTAGTCCTCCCAGGTAGGCCACAGTGCGGACACGGCGGCCCGGTCGGTCGGCAGACCCGCGGCGGCGAACAGATCCGTGCGGTAGCACATCGCGAGACCGCCGATGTCGGTCGGCAGCCCGATCAGCGCCTTCCCGTCCGGTGTGGACGCCCGCGCGACGACCGCGTCCGTCCACTGCGCGGTGTCGACGCCCTCGTCGCGGAAGTTGACGAACTTGTCCGGCTGGCCGATGTAACCGGCTACCTGCCCGACCTCGATGAGTTCGATGTCGGCGGCGCCGCTGCCCGCGGTGAGGCGGGCTTGGATGTTCTTGTGGTGGGTGCCGAAGTCGCTGCGGTTCTCCACGATCTTGACGCCGGGATGGGTCCGCTCGTACTCGTCGTAGATGGACCTGTCGTTCGGTAAGGAGAAGTTGTCACCGAAGACGTTGACCGTGAGGGTGACGGGACCGGACTGCGCGGTCTGGCCACTGTCGCCGCACGCCGTGAGCGCCAGGGCGCCCACGGCGAGCGTCGCGACAACGGCCATGCTCGGCCGCCGTGCGTTGTGCATGGTGTCTCCTGTTACTGCTGGATGGGGATTCCGTCGGTGCCGCACACGTAGCCGGCCTTGATGCAGTTGTCGACCCGGCGCTGCAACTCGCCGGGATCCCAGGCGTTGAGGAAATCGCCGTGGAAGGTGTAGCCCGGCGCGGTGGTGACGTTGACGCCGTTCCGCGTCCCCGCAAGGGAAAGACCGCCGCCGCTGACCGGATAGGTGATCAGGAACTCCAGCCTGGGCAGCACCACGGGGTGGCTGCTCGGGCAGACTCCCGCGACCGCGAACGCCATATGGTCACGGTGGTTGGGTGAGTCCAGCCGGGACCCGTCCCAGCAGGTCGGGAAGTCGAGGTAGTTCTCCAACTTCGACCCGGCAGGGCAGGAACGGAAATCCCGACTGGACTCCGGATACCCGACACACGACCAGCGTGCGGCCGGGTTCTGGTCCGGGCTGGTGGCCAGCGCGTTGCCGATCACGTAGCGCAGCCCCTGCGGATGGGCGACCGCGCGCGTGTGGTCGGTGATGCCCTGGTAGTAGATCGTCACGCGCTCCGGCGCGACCGGTGTCCCGTTCTGGTAGAGGGTCGGCACCCAGTAGGCGGACTTGTCCGACACCGGGTCGCAGTTGGTTCCGCCCAGCCGCAGCGATTGCAGCGTCGAATGGGCGTCGGTCGTGGTGTTCCCGAAGAACTCGTGGATATGGGAGACACCGGCCCGGCCGGGGAAGACGATCGGGTCGTCCCCGCGCCGGTGACTGCTGCGGCACTCGGCCCGAAACTCCGAACCCCGCAGCGGAGCCGCCTGCTGCGCCACCATCGCGGCCGCCTGATCCTCACTCGGCGCGCCACCGTGTCCACTGTGGTCGATGGTCTCGGCGTTGCCGATCACCGCCGTGGTCAGGCATGCGGCGATCGCCAGGCCGACGGTCAGTTTGAGCAGTCGGGTGGCCATGGCTCACTTCCCGAAGGTGAACCAGTTCAGGTTGACGAAGTCAGCGGGCTGGCCGCTGGCGAACGTCACGTACACGTCGTGGACCCCGGTGACGCCGCTGATGTTGGCCGGGATCGTCCGCCAGCTCTGCCAGCCGCCGGTGTTGCCGATGGCGAAGCTGCCGATGGGCGGGTTGGTGCGACTGTCGAGCCGGACTTCGACCAGCCCGCTCACCCCGCCCGCCGCACCCGAGGCGGCGCGCGCCACGAACTGCGTCGCAGGTGAGCCGGAGCCGAAGTCGATGCCCCGGTACAGCGCCCAGTCCCCGTTGCCGATCGCGCCGAGGTGTCCGCCGCCGCCGGTGTCCTGGGCGGTGTAGACGCTCATGCCGGACTGCTGCTGGAACGCCTCCGCCTGGATCGTGCCGTAGGCGCTGCCCCCGCCGGGCGGCGGTGTCGTGGTGGTCGTCGGGGGAGTGGTGGTCGTGGTGGGCGGCGCGCCGCCGCTGGTCCACACGGCGACGTAGTCGACGACCATCGGGTGCCCGGGGACCGTCGCCCCGGTCGGGGTCGCATGCCCCGCGACCCCGTCCGGGAACGCGCCGCCGATGGCGACGTTGAGCAGGATGAAGTAACCCGCGTGCGCGGTCATGTTCTGCCACGCGTCGGCGGGCATCTGGTTCTGGCTCACCGAGTGGAACTGCTGCCCGTCGACATACCAGCGCAGTTGGTTCGGCGAGACGCTCTGGTCCCACTCGAACCGGTAGGTGTGGAACGCCGACTGGCACGAGGCGCCCGGGCACACCCGGCTCGCGCCGAGGCCGTTCGTCTCGTTGCACGGGCCACCCGGGTTGACTCCACAGTGGAGCACGCCCCACACGGAGTTGATCCCGTTGACGTTCTCCATGATGTCGAACTCGCCGATGCCCGGCCAGTTCCAGTAGTTCCCGCGGTAAGGCGAGCCCAGCGCCCAGAACGCGGGCCAGTAGCCGAGGGCGGCCTGCCCGGTCACGTTGGGCATCTGCACCCGGCCCTCGATGCGCAGGATGCCGCCCGCGGGGGCCTTGAAGTCGCCTCGGTGAGTTTCCAGGCGCGCCGACGTCCAGTTCCCGGCGGCGTCGCGCCGAGGCGTGATGCGCAGGTTCCCGGCGCCGTCGAGGCTGACGTTGTTGGGGTTGTTGGTGTGGGCGGCAATCTCGCCGGTGCCCCAGTTGCCTGGGCCGCCGGGGTAGCCGTGGCCGAGATCGAAGATCCAGTTCGCCGAGGACGGCAGTTGTCCGGCGGCGCCGTTGAAGTCGTCGCTCCACTGCAGTGTCCACCCGGCAGGGGTCGGGGGGACGGCGGCCTGGGCGGAGACGGTGAGAGGGATGACGACGGCCAAGGCGGCGACGGCGGCGCCGATCGCGAAGCGGCCGCGGCGGGGTGGGGAGAGGGAGAAGACGGGCATGGGCGGTGACCTCCAAGTCACGGGCAGGGAAACCCATGTTGCGGTGCACAACAAATCTTGCCGAGTCTGATGAAAGCGCTCTCACGGCCGAATGTCAACGGCTCGGTACGCATCCGTAAAACTGGTCGGGTACAGCGTGACCGCTGGTTGTACTCCCGCGGTGACTCAGCCGGGGGACGACGCCACCGTCGCACGCGCCGCGACGTGGCCAGGTCGTTGCCAGCCTCAGCACGCGGGTCTTGTGAAACAAAGCGACGAATTTGTACCATCGTCACATGGATGCGACCGAAATGCCGGGACCTGGCTCGCTGCACTGGCGCTACGGGGGTGACCGGCGCGGCTACTTGCTCTTGGTCAGGGCTGGTTTGCTGCAGCTGATGCACCCGGGACTCGGGGCCGGGGTCGAGCAGCACTCGGACTTCTTCAACGAGCCCTGGCAGCGCGTGCTGAGGTCGGTGCCGCAGATCCAGGGCACCACGTTCGACTGGCCCGAGGGTGGGGCCACCGCGCGCAAGATCCGGGATTACCACACGGAGATCAAGGGCATTGATCAGCAGGGCAGGCGCTATCACGCCCTCGATCCCGAGGTGTACTTCTGGGCGCACGCGACGATCTTCGACGCGCTGTTCCAGTCGATCGACATGTTCGGCAAGCCGCTGAGCGAGGCGGACAAGGACCGGCTCTACGCCGAGGGCTGCGAGATATACCGGGCCTACGGCGTCAGCGACCGGGTCATGCCGCCGAACTGGCCCTCGTTCCAGGCGTACTTCGACAGGATGTGCCGGGAGCGGCTGGAGATCACCCCGGCGGCCCAGGCGCTCATCGACTTCAGCAAGAACCCGCCGAAGGAGTTCCCGCTGGTGCCCGCGCCGATCTACCGGCTGCTGCGCAAGCCCAGCGGCAATCTGCTGTGGTGGCTGTCGGTGGGCACGCTGCCCGCGTCGGTCCGCGAGCGCATCGGCGAGTCCTGGACCGACGCCGACCAGCGCAGGTTCGACCGTGTCCGTCGGGTTGTCAGCTCTGGTTGGTCGGCCGTGCCATCACGGCTGCGCCACACCGCGCGGGCACGGCAGGGGTATCTGCGGACCGGGTCGGGCCCGGAGGTCGCCAGTAGGCTCACGGTGTGAGATCGCCGGACTCCGCCAGCCTCCTCGACCTCGTCACCGCCGCGACCGACACCGACGCGGTGGGCGAGACGATCCTCGACGCCGCCCTCGCCGAGATGCTCGACTTCGGGCTGCGCCGCACCAACGTCGAGGTCGTGGCCAAGCGCGCGGGCGTGTCCCGGGCAACGGTGTACCGCCGGTTCGAGACGAAGGACGCGCTGATCCAGGCCGTGCTGGTACGCGAGAGCCATCGGTTCTACACCGTGATCGCCGAGGCCGTCTCCACGCTGCCGACGGTGGCCGAACGGTTGGTCGAGGGTTTCGTCGTCGGCGTCCGCCACGCCCGCACCGAGCCGCTGATGAACCGGCTGCTCGCGACCGACCCCGAGGCCCTGCTGCCGTACCTCACCACCCACGGGTACGCGGTCGTCGCGGCGTCGCGGGACTTCCTGGTGTGGCAGGGCGAACAGGTCGCGGGAAAGTTGCTCCCGGTGGAGAACCGCGATCCGGCGGGGGTCGCGGAGATCTTCGTCCGGCTCGCCATCTCCTTCACCCTGACCCCGCAGACCTGCATCCCGTTCGACTCTGACGAAGACATCCGAAGGTTCGCGACCAGCTATCTCGCGGTGCTCATCCGTGACGCCTGATCACCTCGGCGAACCGGGCGGCGGGTCCGGCCGACTCGGGGCGGTCGTCGGGCCGCGGTCCAGGCTCAGGCGCGACCGAAACGCATGCGGAAGTCCAGTAGGGCGAAGCTGGCGAACGGGCGCCTGCCGTCGAGGTAGCCCAGTGGTCCGTTCGGGTCGATCTTCCAGGCTGCCCGCGCGGGCGCGAGTCGGCCGCTGGCACGCACCGGGCTCTTCTTCGGGCCCGCCTGGATGACCGAGAAGCTCGCGGGCAGCCGAAACGGAAACCGTCCCAGGACGCGGTATTCGGCCTCCGCGATGGGTCCTTCGGCCGTCCGGGCGCTCGCGGTGAATCGTGAACCATGGGTCATGTCGAACTCGGCCAGGTCCTTCGGGATGTTCCACAGCGCCCGACCACCCGCGACGGACACCGGGCTGTCCACCCAGATGTGGGTGATCGACGCCGCCAGGCCATCCCGGACGGGGACAGTCGCCATTATCTCGCGGTAGCTCAGCACCCCACCCTCCTGGTAGTCCACCCAGGCGGTCACCACGAAACCGTTGCCGCCCACCACGATCGGTCGGACACCGGCGGGCAGCTCCGGCAGCGCGGAGACAGGCAGCTTCCAGGCCGACAGGTAGGCCTGGCCGACCATCTGCCACGGCTCCGGCGGGTAACTCTCCACAATGGACTCCTAAACCAGCCGTAGGGCGCCGGGCGCCGAGGTCGGGACGGTGGGCCGGACCGGTGGGACGGGCGCGACCCGCTGGTACGCGGACCCGAGTTCCGGCCGCGGGTCCGGCTCGCCCTTGTTGGGCCAGAACGACATCGCCCGCTCCGCCTGCGCGGTGATCGTCAGCGACGGGTTCACCCCGAGGTTCGCCGACACTGCCGACCCGTCCGCGACATGCAGTCCAGGGTGTCCGTAGACCCGCTGGTACGGGTCGATGACCCCGGTCGAAGGGGAGTCGCCGATGACGCAGCCGCCGATGTAGTGCGCGGTCGACGGGATGTTGACCACGTCCATGTACGTCCCGAGGGTGTCGCCGTCGATCTTGTCGGCGTAATGCTTGTTCGCCTCGTGGCCGATCGGGATCCAGGTCGGGTTCGGGTCGCCGCCACCCTGCCGCGTCGACAGGTGTTTGCCGAACAGGCCGCGTTTGCGGAACGAGGTCAGCGAGTTGTCCAGCGACTGCATCACCAGCAGGATCACCGACCGCTCGGCCGCGCCGCGGAAGTTCAGCGACCGCAGGAAACGCAGTGGGTGGGCGAGCACCATCAGCACGAACCGCAGCCAGCGCATCCGGCCGCCGTCGACCATGGGGGCGGCCAGCGCGAACATAGCGTTCTGGCCCTTGCCGTAGTGGCAGACCTCGATGTGGGTGTCCGGCCGCGGGTGGATCGACGACGTGATGGCGATGCCCTGCGCGAAGTCGTCTCGGGTGCGGCTGCTGGCGGTGAGGATCGCCTCGGAGTTGGTCCGGGTCAGCTCACCGAGGCGGTCGGAGATCCGGGGCAGCGTGCCGCTGTCCTTCATGGCGTGCAGCAGTTTCTGCGTGCCCAGCGCCGCGGCCGAGAACACCACCTGCTCGGCGGTGAACGTCCGGCGCTGCTTGCGGAGCAGCCTGCCCGAGCGGACGGCGGTGATCTCGTAGCCGCCGTCGATCGGCTTGACCTCGGTCACCGTGGTCATCGGGTGGACGTCGGCGCCGCCCTGCTCGGCGAGGTAGAGGTAGTTCGTCGTGGTGGTGTTCTTCGCCCCGACCGGGCAGCCGGTGAAGCACCGCGCGCAGTGGGTGCAGCCGGTGCGCTCCGGGCCCGCGCCGCCGAAGTACGGGTCGGCGACCCGCTTGCCCTCCTCGCCGAAGAACACGCCGACCTGCGTCGGGTGGAACGTGTCCAGGACGTTCATCTCCACCGCGACCTGCCGCAGCACGTCGTCGGCCGGGGTCATCCGCGGGTTCGTCGCCACGCCCAGCATCCGCTTGGCCTGGTCGTAGTAGGGCGCGAGTTCGCTCTTCCAGTCGGTGATGTGCGACCAAGACCGGTCGGTGTAGAAGTTCTCCAGCGGCTCGTAGAGCGTGTTGCCGTAGATCAACGAGCCGCCGCCCACACCGGCGGCGCTGAAGATGGCGCACTTGCCGACGACACTGACCCGCTGCGGCCCGGTCATCCCCAGCTTCGGCGCCCAGATGGAGTCACGCAGGTGCCAGTTGGACTTGGGGAAGTCCTGCGGCTCCCACCGCCTGCCGGACTCCAGCACCGCGACCCGGTATCCCTTCTCGGTCAGCCGCAGCGCGCTCACGCTTCCGCCGAAGCCGGACCCGATCACGACCACGTCATAGTCGAAGGAGGGCATCTCCGCCTGCTTTCCTCGGCTCATGCCGATTCCCATGCCGTGTGGTGGTAGTCGTCCGGGTTCAGTGTGCGCGTGGCCAGCCGGTACGCGCTCACCGTGCCCGGCCAGTTGTTGGTGATCCGCCCGGCGGCGGTGCGGTACCAGCTCGAACAGGTCGTCCACACCGAACGGGCCAGCCGGGCCTGGATCCTGCGGTCATACCCGTCGGCGACCTCCGCGCGAACCTCCAAAGAGGACCGCCCGTCCAGCCGGAGCACCGCTTGGCGGATGTAGCGCGCCTGCGACTCCAGCATGTAGACGATCGAGCCGACCCCGAGGTTCGTGTTCGGCCCGTACATCATGAACAGGTTGGGGAACCCCGGCACCGCCATGCCGAGGTAGGCGTGCGCGCCCTCGCTCCAGGTGTCGGTCAGCTTCTGGCCGTCGACGCCGTGTACGGCCATCGGCGCGAGGAACTCCGTCGCCTTGAAGCCGGTGCCGTAGACGATCACGTCCACCTCGTGGACGACCCCGTCCGCCGTGCGGACCCCTTCGGGGACGATCTCGGTGATCGCCGCAGTCTCGACCGACACGTTCGGCTGGGCCAGCGCGGGCAGGTAGTCGCCGGAGAACAGGCCGCGCTTGCAGCCGGGTTCGTGGTCCGGGGCCAGCTTGGCGCGCAGCACCGGGTCCGGCACCTGCCTGCGGAGCTGGAACCGGGACAGCGCGGCGAACGCCCGCCCCATGGGCTTGGCGTCCACCAGCGCCAGCGACAGCACCTCGCAGAACAGCCAGAACGCGAACCGCTCCGCCTTCTGGGTGACCGGGAACGCGCGGAACATGGTGTGCCGCCACGGCCGGTACTCGACCTGGGGGCGCGGCAGGATCCACGGCGCCGACCGCTGGAACACCGTCAGCCGATCCACCTTGGGCTGGATCTCCGGGACGAACTGCACCGCGCTGGCGCCGGTGCCGATCACGGCGACGCGCTTGTCCGTGAGGTCCACCGAGTGGTCCCAGGTCGCCGAGTGGAACGCCGGTCCGGCGAAGGACTCGAGGCCTGGGATATTCGGCATGGCGGGGCGGGAGAGCTGGCCGGTCGCGGGGACGAGGACATCGGCGGTGATTTGCTCGCCCGCCGCCGTGTCGATCTGCCAGCGGCCCTGGTCGAAGGTCACGGCGGTGACCTCGACGCCGAAGCGCAGGTGCGGGCCCAAGCCGTACTTGTCCACGACTCGCTTGAGGTAGTCCTGGATGTCGGGCTGGCGGGAGAAGCGCGAGGGCCAGGCGGGGTTCGGCTCGTAGGAGAACGAGTAGTAGGGCGAGGGGATGTCGCAGGCCGCGCCGGGATAGGTGTTCTCCCGCCAGACGCCGCCGACCTCCGTGCCCTTCTCCAGGATGGTGAACGAGTCGATGCCCGCCCGCTTGAGCTCGATCGCCATGCCGATCCCGCCGAACCCGGTGCCGATGATCACGACCTGTGGCGTCTGCGTCATGGTCTCACGCTAAGGCCGGTCGGTGCCCCCGGCTAAGAGAACCGCGGCCGGGAAATCGAGAATTTCGGCCATTCGAGCCGCCGGTGATCCATACTTTCGGCCATGGTGGAGCTCGGGCGGCCAGTAGTCGCCGAATGGACCTTCCCGCGCGCGGCGGGCAGCGTGCTGCTGATGATCCGGTTCGCCGAGGAACACGGGGTCGCGGCGGCCGACGTGCTGCGCGGCAGCGCGCTCACCGAATCGGCGCTGGCCAGGCCGGACGTGCAGCTCGAGGCCCACCAGGAACTCGCCGTCGTTCGCAACCTGGTCCGCCTGCTCGGGCGACGCCCGGCGCTCGGCGTGGAGGTCGGGCTCCGCTACCGGGTCACCACGTTCGGGATTTTCGGCTTCGCCTGCGTCAGCAGCCCCACGGTCCGGGACATGATCGCGTTCGCGCTGCGCTACTGGGACCTCAGCTTCGCCTTCTGCATCCCGGTCGTGCACGTCGACCGCGAGGAGATCCGCTGGGAGCTGCGCGACGACCGCGTCCCCGCCGACGTGCGCGCCTTCCTGGTCCAACGCGACATGTCGGCCATGTACAAGGTGATGTCCGACCTGCTCCCGGAGCCGATCCGGCTGCGCTGGCTGGAGCTGCGCTTCCCCGAGCCGCCGGGCTGGCCCGACGATGCGTTCGGCGTGCACCCGACGTTCGACGCGCCCGCGAACCTCGCCGCCCTCGAGCTCAACCTCGACCAGCCCCTGCCGCAGGGCGACGAGCACACCGTGGCGCTGTGCGAGGCGCAGTGCCGTGACCTGGTCGCCCGCAACCGGGCGCGCACCGGCATCGCGCGCGAGGTCCGCGACCGCCTGATCAAGGTGGGCGGCGCGGCGACCATGGACGAGGTCGCACACGCGCTCGCGCTGAGCCCGCGCACCCTGCGCCGCAAACTCGACGACGCGGGCACGAGCTACCGCGCGCTGCTCGACGAGGTCCGCGAGACGCTGGCGGAGGAGATGCTCGCGACCGGCGCCCTGTCGGTGCACGACGTCGCGCTACGCCTCGGGTACGCGGAGGCGTCGAGCTTCATCTACGCCTTCAAGCGGTGGAAAGGCACCACCCCGGCCGCGTACCTGCGGGCAGTCAAGAACTGAACGGCGAAAAATAGTCATGTCCCCGTGACGCTTGGGCGAATGGCTCGTTAAGCGGGCTACACGTCGTCCGCACCGCGATCGGAGCCGGTATGGGAACGAAGTCCACGGGATTCGGTCGGCTGCGCGTGGCGGCGATCGTGGTGGCCGCCGCGGTGGCGACGGTCGTCGCCGCGCCCATCTCACAGGCGGCGTCCACGGTCTCGAACGGCTGCGTCACCGGTGTGCCTGATCCCGGGACGACGGTGCCGGTCCAGATCTGCTACACGATCTTCCGACCCGAGAGCGCCTCCAGCGCGAACCGGGTGCCGGTGGTTTTCCACAGCCATGGATGGGGCGGCAGCCGCACCACCGCGCCGGAGGGTTTCGCCGATTTCCTGGGCGCGGGCTTCGGTGTGCTCAGCTTCGACCAGCGCGGGTTCGGGGAGAGCGGCGGAGTCGCCCAGTTGGAGAACCCGGACTTCGAAGGCCAAGACGTGCAGCGGCTCGTCGACGTCGTCGCCGGGCTCGACTGGGTCAAGATCCAGCGGCCGGGAGACCCGGTGATCGGCGCGATCGGCGGCTCCTACGGCGGCGGCTACCAGTTCGTCGGCGCGTTCGGCGAACTCCGCGATCGCGGCGCCACTCGGTTCGACGCGCTCGCCCCCGAGATCACCTGGCACGACCTGGGCGAAAGCCTTGCGCCGCAAGGCGTTCCGCGGACCCTGTGGGCACTGCTGCTCTACGCGGCCGGGACGCCGTCCGCCGCGAATTCCCAAGCCGCGACCGTCGGCCTCGTCGAGGCGTCGGCGACCGGCAACTGGCCGCCGAGCCTGGCGGCGTTCATCGCGAAGAACGGTCCCGCCTGGCACGTCTCGCAGGGGCGCAAGCTGAACATCCCGGTCCTGTTCGGACAGGGCGAGACCGACAATTTGTTCCCACTCGACCAGGGGCTGAAGAACTTCCAGCGGGCACTGACCCCGGGCGCGCGGGCCCGCAGCATCATGGTCGGCTACAACGGTGGGCACACGCTGCCCAGCGTGCTGCCCATGGGCGCGCCCGACGCCGCCGCGTTCCTCGCCGCCACCGCCGCGGGCGGGCTGCCCACCGACGACCCGTGCTCGAAGAAGCTGAACAACAGCAACTTCCGGGCGCTGTCACTGCGCTTCTTCCAGGAGGAGCTGCAGGGCAAGTCGACCGGCTTGGTCGGGCGCGGGCTCTACCACCTCGCCACCCTGGGCGGCCGCTGCCTCACCCTGACCGACACCGCCGCCACCAAGTCCGTGGGGCTGGGCTCGGTCGTGAACACGGTCGGCCTCGGGGTCCCGCTGCACTACCCGATCGCCTCCGGCCCGATCACCATCGCGGGGACGCCGACGCTCGACGCGAAGGTCACCTCGCTCTCGCTCGACAGCAGGCTGATGCTCGCCCTGTCCGTCGGCACCTCGCCGCTCGACGCGCGGATCGTGCAGAACAACATGCTCCCGCTGCGCGAACCCGGGATCGTCCTCGGCAAGACCCGGACCGGCGTGGAACTGCCGTCGATCGCGGTGGACGTGCCCGCGGGCAAACACCTCTACCTGACGGTGTCGCCGTTCTCGGACATGTCGTTCGGGCACGGCAGCCGTCTGCCGGGCGCGATGGCCCTCAGTGACGTGGTGGTCAACCTGCCCGTGCGGTGACCCCGGGGCGCGTTCAGCCGAGCAGGGCAGGCAGGTCGGCGACGCTGGGCAGGAGATGTGTGTGCCGGACCGCGCCCAGAGAGGTGGCGTCGAGGCCGCCGCTCAACACGCCCACGACCATCGCGGCCCCGGCGTTGGTTCCCGCTTCCAGGTCGCGCACGGTGTCCCCGGCCGTGAGCACCCGGCGGACATCCCGGGCGCCGGTCAGCTCCATCGCGCGGAACACCATGTACGGCGCGGGTCGTCCTGCCGCCACGTCGTCCACACAGACGACCGCGTCCACGACTGAGTCGTCCACCCCGACGACGGCCGGCAGCGAATCGGTGATCCCTCGGTCGAACCCGGTCGTGAGCGCGATCTTGATCCCGTCCGCCCGCAGTTTCGCGAGTGCCCCGCCGACACCGGGCAGCAGGTGCGGCGGCCGGGCGGCGTAGGCGGCGGCCAGCCGGGAGCCGAAGTCCGCCAACGCGCCATCCACAGTGGACTGATCGGAGGCCATGCCCGCGATCGCCTC
Organism: Actinokineospora xionganensis; assembly: GCF_014323725.1. Taxonomy (GTDB): domain Bacteria; phylum Actinomycetota; class Actinomycetes; order Mycobacteriales; family Pseudonocardiaceae; genus Actinokineospora; species Actinokineospora xionganensis. The sequence goes on from NZ_JABVED010000001.1 coordinate 81,814, forward strand.
GCGCTTGTCGCCCCCCATCCACCGCTGGATGTCGGCCTTGGTCGGCGAACCGCCCGCCGCCCGTACGGCTTCCTCCAGCGCGACATAGACCGCCGAGTACTCCTCGACGGTGGTGCCCGCGGTGTCCAGGACGACGAGTTCGATCACGAAGCCGACTTCTCTCGCTCGGTGGCCGGGCGCCGGCTGCGCACCAGCGCGGGCTGGGCGGCCTGGTGGGAGTTCTCGGTGGTGAAACTGATCATGTCCGGGCGGTACCGGTCGTCGGAGTACTCGATCTCCTCGCCCCCGGACCCTCGGGCGAGCCGCCGTTCACGGAGCAGGGGAGCACCGAGCGGGACGCCGAGCAACTCGCTGTCGGTCTGGTCGGCGGCGACCGCGTCGATCAGGTGGTGGGCGACGGCGATGTCCACGCCCTGATCCGCCAGGTATGCGTAGATCGAGCCGGAGTCGCAGTCGAAGTCGAACAGCAGCCGCCCGGCCGACTCGACGAACGTGGACCGCTCGGCCATGGTCGGCCGGTCGTCGATCAGGCGCAGCCGCACCAGTTGCACGACCGGGGTGCCCTCGTGGATGTGCAACGGGTCGGCCACTTCGGCGGGCGCTGGCCGCAGTGCGACATCGAGGGGCCGCTGACCCGCCGTACGGTCGAGACCGTCGACCCACCGGGAGAACGACGGGAACGTGTCGAACGGCTGGCTCAGCGCCTGCCTGCGCCGCCCTGGACGGCCAGGTCCTGGGCACGGCGTCGACCGACCCGTTCGAGGCCGTCACCCTGAAGCCGAGGGTGGACGAGACGGCATCCCGAGCGACGTGCTGGGCCACAACTACGCGGGCAACGTGGCCAAGGCTTTGGGCGCCCGGTTGGACGACCGCAGTTGCGGCTCCGCCCACGCCCGCGCACATGACCACACCGCGGTCGACCCAGCTGTTCGGCACCAACCCGCCCCAGTTCGACGGCCTCACGACGACCCGCGGGCCGCTGACCGTGACCGACCCGCTCGGCAACCGGTGTGAGCACCACAACAACTCGCGACCGGCACCGACAAGCTGGTGGCCAAGATCGACGAGATCGCGCCGAAGATCGCGGCGGTGATCGAGGGCGTCCGGGCGCGTGCGGGCCACGACGTGTGTCAGCTGCCGTGGAACCGGTGGGTGGAGCCGGTGCTGCCTGCGGCGCCCACCACGCCGTTCCACCCGAACCAGTCGGGCCAGCGTGGCGTCGCGGACCTGGTCCTGACCATCCTAGGAGCCTGAACGAACCCTCGCGCTACCAAACGCACCCAAGGGGACCGCGACGACACCTGACCACGGTTGCCCACGAACCTGCACCATCACCCGCCGGGTGACTCAAACCCAAAATTCCGGGGAGGCGGAACTGCAAAGCGGTTCCCGGTGGTCGGGGGGCGTGCCACCGGGAACCGCTCGCTAGCCCTATCGGAGTAGAGGGGTGTGGCGTTAGCAGTAACCCGATAAAAATTTTCCGGGTCTGTCCAACCGCTGGTCAGGTGCCGTCAACGGCCTCGTCCACGGCTTCGTCGACGGTGCCGTGGAGATCGAGTTCGGTGTTCAGCCCGGTTAGCTCCAGGGGCCGCAGGACGGCGGTCCCGGAGGCCACGATGGGCAGCCGGACGCCGCGCGCGGCGGCGTTGGCGGTGTGCTGCACGAGGATCGTGATGCCCGCCGAGGACAGGAACGTCACCCCCGACAGGTCGACCACGACCCGTCGGTGCCCGCCGCCGGCGGTCTCGGCGAGGCTGCGGTCCAGCGCGGGGGCGGTGAGCATGTCGATCTCGCCGGTCACCAGCAGGATCACGGTGTCGACCGACGCCTGCCGCGCGGTCACCTCGAGGCCGGGCACGACCATGGCCGAGTCGGTCACGGCGGCGGTGGGCTCGTCGGGCTCGGTCATGGTGGCACTCCCTCGGGTCGCAGCGCCAACACTACCGTCGCGGGGCCGATCGACCCAGCCGGCGGACCGTCCCCTCAGGAGTCTGCGATCCCGTCGCGGAGTCCTTTCAGCGTTTTGGCGAGGAGTCGGGACACGTGCATCTGGGAGAGACCGACGCGGTGGGCGATCTCGGTCTGGGTCATGTTGCCGTAGAACCGAAGGATCAGGATCCGGCGTTCCCGGGCGGGCAACTGGTTGAGCAGCGGCCGCAGAGTCTCGTGGTACTCGACGCCGTCGAGGGCGTCGTCGTCGACACCGAGCCGGTCGGCCATGGCGGTGTTGTCCTCGCCGGGGCTCAGAATCTCGTCAAGGGACTGCGACCGGTAGACGTTCCCGGCCTCGATCCCCTCGTATACCTCCTCTTTGGACAGACCGAGGTGCGCGGCGATCTCACTGGGCGTCGCCGCCCGGCCCAGCTGCTGCGCCAGCTCGGAACTCGCCGTGCTGACCGCGAGATGGCGTTCCTGCAGGCGCCGGGGAACCCGGACCGACCATCCGGTGTCGCGGAAGTGGCGCCGCACCTCGCCCATGATCGTGGGGATGGCGAAGGACAGGAACTCCGTGCCGCGGTCGGGATCGAAGCGGTCGACCGCGTTGATCAGGCCGACGGTGGCGACTTGGAGCAGATCGTCGTGCGCTTCGCCGCGGTGGCTGAACCGCTGCGCGATGTGCTCGGCGACGGGCAGGTGTCCGGTGACGAGTTCGTCACGCAGCGCGGCCTTTTCGGGCCCGGGCTCAAGTTGCGCCATCTTCTCGAACAGCGGCCGCAGGTGGGCGTAGCCCTCGGAGGAGTCCCGCCACGCGGCGTTGACCAGGTGTGGGTGGGTCATGGCGCGCTCCCGCCTCTGCGCACAAGCACGTCGATGCGCAGCAACGGAAGCGGGCGGGACGTGTCGACGCCGTGCGTGATGTCGTCCACCAGGGAGACCAGCAGCCCCCAGCCCAGGGTCGTGTCGTCGATCGGCCGCGCGTCGAACCCCTCGACCGCGGCGGCGAACCGGATGGTGCCCGGCTCGATCTCGAACCGGCAGACCAGCTGGGTGCCCGCCACCGCCCGGTCCACCAGCAGGGAACAGGCCTCGTCGACGATCAGCTTGACATCGGCGATCGCCTCGATGTCGTAGTCCTCGCGCATCGCGATCGCGCCCGCCACCGTGCGCACCAGCGGCATCTCGGCCATACCGACAGTGAGCTCCACCAGGCGCGACGTAGCGGTCGCCCTGTGTTCGCCGGTGGGCCCGAGCAGGGCACGGCCAAGGTGGTCGGTCACATATGTGGACTACCCACGATCGGGTCATGCCAACCGGTCACGCCCACTCAGGGGTGAATCGGTCGAGGTGTCGAAAACCAGGGAACGGGTAGTCATTCCGTAAGCGATCAATGACAGTCGGCTGAAGGGGCGTCATGGACAGCTTCGTCTTATTCCTTGTGCTCGGTATCGTTCTGGTGGCCGTGGATGGGCAGATCATCTACCGCGCCGGATCGCGATACCTCGAAAACTCTTACACAGACGACAGTTCAGCGGGTTCGATGGCCCGTCTGGTGTCGGTTCTGTTCCACCTCGCGGTGCTCGGTGTGCTGGCGCTGCTCTCGACCATCGACTTCTCCGCGGACAGCCCGATCGAGTCCGTCGTCATCCGCCTGGGCGTGCTGCTGCTGGTTCTCGCGATCGGCCACGCGATCGCCATCAAGGTCCTGACCCGGATGCGCGACCGGCTCGACGCCGAGGGGATGTCGGCGCGGCGGTTCGAGCACACCGAGGCCGTCGAGCACGCCGACCCCATCGACCGGGTCGAGCCCGCCGATCCGGAGATCATGGTCCCGCCGAACGACAACAGGACCGCGCCCACCGTTCGCGGGCCGCATCGCGACCCGAGCCCGCCCCGCTGACGAGTCGCCATCGGACAGGAGCCCGTCATGAGAATCGCGATGGTCTCGGAGTGCGCGGATCCACCCATCGCGCCGCGCGAGCCGGACGACGAGCACGGCGGGCGGGTCGCCGACCTGGCCGCGGCCCTCGCCCGACATGGCCACGACGTCACGGTGTACACCCGGCGGGCCGACCCGGACCAGCAGGAGATCGTCCGCGTCGACGGCGGCTACGACGTGGTGCACGTCCCGGCGGGCCCACCGCGTCCGCTGTCCCGTGACGACCTGCTGCCGACGATGGGCCAGTTCACCCGGTTCCTCCTCGCGCGCTGGCGCGAGGACCCGCCGGACGTGGCGCACGCGCACTGCTGGAGGTGCGGGCTCGCCACGGTTCTGGCGGGGCGCAGGCTGGACATCCCCACCGTGCAGACCTTCTCGACGCCGGGCTCGCGCCAAGGGGCGGCGGGGCACACCGGTTCGGCCGAGCGGATCGAGACCGAGGAGCTGATCGGGCGGCGGGCCGACCGGATCGTGGCCCGCTGCACCGACGAGGTCTTCGAGCTGACCCGGAGGGGAGTGCCCCGCTCGAAGATCGCCATGATCCCCGCGGGCGTCGACGTCCACCGGTTCGCCCCGTCGGGGCCGACCGCCCCGCGCGAACTCGGTCATCGCCTGGTGGCGCTTGGGGAGTTGTTGCCCCGCAACGGATTTCAGTCCCTCGTGCAGGCCATGCCGATGCTGCCCGACACCGAGCTGGTGATCGCGGGCGGGCCTGCCGGGGCGGCCCTGGCCGCGCACCCGCATGCCGCGGCGCTGCTCGACGATGCGGCGCGGCTCGGTGTCGGCGACCGGGTCTGGCTGGCGGGTCAGGTGAGCCCGGCGGACGTGCCCGCCCTGCTGCGCTCCGCCGACGTGGCCGCGTGCGTCCCCTGGTCCGAGGCGTCCGGCACAGCGCCCCTGGAAGCCATGGCCTGCGGGCTGCCGGTGGTCGCCACCGCCGTCGGCGCGCTGAACGACACGGTGGTCGACGGGGTGACCGGCCTGCACGTGCCGCCGCGCGACCCGGTGGCCCTCGCCTCGGCCGTGCTCGCCCTGCAGGCCGACGACGCCGGTCGGGCCGCGCTGGGACTGGCGGGCCGCGACCGGGTGCGGGCGCGGTACCGGTGGGATCGCGTCGCTCTCGACGCCGTCCGCGTGTACGCGCGGGCGCGCTCGGACATCGGTCACCCGACCGGGGGAAATGCGCTGCGGGTTGAGGCATGACCGGGCCGCCGTGGGGTACCTCGCCCGCAGAGGAGGCGAGATCCGATGCCCGACCCGCTGCCACAGCCGAGACCCGACGACGAGGCGGCCGACCCCGCCGGGGGCGTGACCATCCCGAGTCCGCGTGACGAGGAGGAACTCGAGCCCACGATCGTCCTCGGCCGCGAGTAAACCTCGGCGAACCACCGCGCGAACAGTCTCGCCACGCTTTGTCGCCGCGCCCGGCGCCTGACATGATCGGGCCCCGAGCGGGGTCGCTCCCGCCCACAGGTGGAAGGCGTGGCGCGATGGCCGACGACGCGGTGCCCTGGGAGATGATCGGGCGCGCGTTCGACACCGCGCCCGCCCAGGTGCTGGTCGTCACCGGGCCGGACCATGTCCTGCGCTATGCCAACGAGTCCGCGGTGCGGGTCGGGGGACACCGCGGGATCGGCGAGCCCGCCCGGACCGGCTTCGCCGACGTCGAACGGGCCGACACGCTGATCGAGCAGCTGGACCGCGTGCTCGACACCGGTGAGCCGGTGGACGTGCGCGAGTCCCGGCTGCGGTTCGTGGTCGACGGCGCCCCCTGCGAGGCGGTGGTCCACTACAGCCTCTCGCCGCTGGTCGGCGGCGCCGGTGCTCCGGTCGGCGTGCTGATGATCGCCGTGGACATCACCGACGAGGTGACGGCCCGCGACGAGCTGCGTGGGCTGGCCGAGCGCAGGCGGATCGCCTTCGACCGGGTCGCGCTCCTGGCCCGGGTCACCGAGGCGGTCAGCGTCGCCGACGACCCGCGCGCCGAGCTCGCCGCCTTGGCCGACATCGCCGTCCCACAGCTCGCCGACAGCTGTCTCGTGTTCACCATCGACGACACGGCGCCCCCGGACCCGAACGGCATGGTCCTCACCACCGTCGCGCGCACCCAGGTCGACTCGCTTCCGGTGCCGCCGCCCATGCGGGTGCGGTCGCTGGATGTCACCGGCTCCTGCCCGGTGGCGACCGCTATCCGCACCGGCGTGGTCGCGCACTGGCAGGGTCCGCCCGAGCGGCCGCCGTGGTCGCCCGGGCTGCGGCTCGACGAGTGGCACCGCGGCAACCGCGTGCACGCCGCCGTCGCACTGCCGCTGCACACCGAGTCGCAGATGGTCGGGGTCGCGCTGTTCGGCGTGTGCGCGCCGCGCGGGCCGATCGGTGACGAGGACGCCGACTTCCTGGCGCTGCTCGGGGCGTGGCTCAGCAAGCCGCTGGCCCGCGGCAGGCGCCAGCAGCGCACGCGCGACGTCGCGGCCACCCTGCAGGGCGCGATGATCACCGACCCACCCACGGTCCCGGGAGTCGCCCTCGCCGTGCGCTACCAGCCCGCCCAGTCCGGCGTCGCGGTCGGCGGCGACTGGTACGACGCGTTCGAACTGCCCAACACAGACCTGGTGCTCGCCGTCGGCGACGTCGCGGGCCACGACATCGGCGCCGCGGCGACCATGGGGCAGCTGCGGGCGGCGCTGCGGGCCATCGCCTTCGACGACGCCCTGCGCCCCGGCGGCGTCCTGTCCCGGCTCGACACCGTCGTCGAGGGCCTGGACATCGCGCCGTTCACCAGCCTCGTCCTGGCCACCCTCGAACGCCGCCCCGGGCTTCCCGCCCGGCTGCGCTGGAGCAACGCGGGACACCCTCCCCCGCTGCTGATCGGCCCGACCGGCCCGCCCGAGTACCTCACCCGGGGCGCGGGGCGCGTCATCATGGGCGTGCTGCCCCGGCCCACCCGCACGACGGCGAGCATGGTCGTCATCCCCGGCACGACGGTCGTGATGTTCAGCGACGGGCTGGTGGAGAACCGGGCCCGCTCCATCGATGAGGGGCTGGCTGAGCTTGCTGTCCTGGCCGACCGTGCCCGCGACCTGTCCGTCGACGAGCTCAGCGAGTACCTGCTCGAACACTCGAGCGGCAACACCGACGACGACATCGCCCTGCTGGTCGCCCGACTCGATTAGTCCGCCTCCAGTCCTGCATGGACCGTGGCGACGGGAGTACCGTGAACCGGCGAAGAAGTCATGTCGCGCCCTTCGTGTCCCCGCGCCACCGGACCGGCGCCGACCAAAGTCTCCGTTGGAGGTGTCGCCGGTGCCCGACCCGGCCCCGCCCGGTCACAGCGTGGCGTTCTACCGCGACGAACCGAGCTACGTGACGGCGGTGCTCCCGTTCGTCGTCGGCGGTCTGGACGCCGCCGACGCGGTGGCTGTCGCGGTGCCGCAGCCGAATATCGACATCCTGCGCGCCGCGCTGACCCCGGCGGCGTCCAGAGCGGTCGAGTGGATCGACATGTCGCTCGCCGGGCGCAATCCGGGGCGGATCATGACCGGCGTCCTGGGGGCGTTCGCCGACAAGCACCGCGACGAGACGGTGCGCATCGTCGGCGAGCCGGTGTGGCCGGGCCGCAGCTCCGAGGAGTATCCCGCGTGCGTGCAGCACGAGGCGCTGATCGAGGACGCGTTCGCCGGTCGGCCGGTGTCCATCCTGTGCCCCTACGACATGGCGGTCGGGCCCGCGGCGCTCGCCGACGCCATGGCCACGCACCCGTCGATCCTGGAGGGCGCGCGGGGCACGCCCAACCCGTACTACGACCGCCACCGCGCGCTGGCCGCGCACAACGTCCCGCTGCCCGTCCCGGACCACGCCCGGACGTGGTCGGTCACCCCGTTCGACATCGCCGCGCTGCGCGTCGCCGTGGCGGACCTCGCCGCGACCGCCGGGCTGACCGCGGGACGCATCCAGGACGTCGTGTTGACTGTCGTGGAGCTGGCGACCAACAGCATCGAACACGGCTCCGGCACGGCGACGCTGTCGCTGTGGGAACGCTCCGACGCGCTCATCGTGCGTAACTGGGACGCGGGGATCATCAGCGACCCGCTCGCGGGCAGACGCACGGTCGCACCGACCCGGGGCCGCGGTCGGGGCCTGCTGCTGGTCAACGCCGGAGCCGACCTGGTGCGCACGCACGTCGACGAGGCGGGCACCACGATCCAGGCCTGGTTCCGCCGGGGCTGACCGGAAGTTTCGCGTTCGCGGTTTGGGGAACCACTCAGGAATGAGTGCCCAGGGAGACCTACTTCGCACGGTGACGAAGGTGTCCGCCGCACTGCACACCGCGGGTATCCGCTTCGCCCTCACGGGTGGCTGCGCGGTGTACGCCCGAGGCGGACCGGAGACCGAACACGACGTGGACGTCCTGGTGAAGCGGTGCGACGTCGACGACGCCGTCCGCGCGCTGGTCGCGCAGGGGATGCGGGCCGCGCCCCCGCCGGAGGACTGGCTCACCAAGGTCTACGACGGCGACCGCCTGGTCGACCTGCTGTTCCGCCCCAACGAGCGGCTGGTCACCGACGAGGTCCTCGACCGCTCCGAGGTGATGCGGGTCGGCCCCGCGACGATGCCGGTCCAGAGCGCCACCGAGGTCATCATCGGCAAACTGCTGGCGCTGGGACCACACCGCGGCGACCTGAACGAACCCATGCAGTCCGCGCGGGCCCTGCGTGAGCAGATCGACTGGTCGAAGGTGGCCTTGGCGACCTCCGAATCGCCGTACGCCGAGGCGTTTCTGCTCCTCGCGGGCAGGCTCGGCGTCACACCGAGACTCATCCGCATCCCCGACGAACGACCGCGCGGCACCGACGACCGGGAGGAACTCGCATGACCGGCGACCACAGCACGGGCGCGCCCCAGTACCAGGTCGCGGCCGTGCGCCGGGCGCTGGCCGAGGATGAACGCACCGCCGAACAGGGCATCAAGGTCACCGTCCGCGGCGACACCATCCTGCTCTCCGGCGACGTGGAGTGCGCCCGCAGGCGCGACGAGATCGCCGAGGTGGTCCACGAGGTGGTGCCCGCGATGCGGATCTACAACGACATCAAGGTCACCGAGGCGGGCGAGCCCACGGGCCGGGAGGAGTTTCGATGATCCGCATCGCCGCCATCGGGGATGTCCACCTGAGCAAGGACACCGGCGGTCGATTCCGGCCTGCCCTGCGAACCCTGGACGAACACGCCGACGCCCTGCTGCTGGCAGGCGACCTCACCCGACACGGGACGGTCGAGGAGGCGAAGGTCGTGGCGGCCGAATTCGGGTCCCTGTCCGTGCCGGTGGTGGCCGTCCTGGGGAATCACGACTACCACAGCAACCGCTCGGCCGAGGTCACCGAAGTGCTGGCCGACGCGGGCATCTCGGTGCTGGAGGGACAAAGCGCGATCGTGCCGGTCGACGGGCGGAAGGTCGGCATCGCGGGCGTCAAGGGATTCGGCGGCGGTTTCGCGGGCAAGTGCGCCAGCGCGTTCGGGGAACCGGAGATCAAGGCGTTCGTGGAACACACAGAAGTGGCGGCGGCAAAGCTACGCGGCGCCCTGGAGGCAATGGACTGCGACGTGCGGATCGCCCTGACTCACTACTCGCCGGTCTCGGACACGCTGCGGGGGGAGCCGCCGGAGATCTACCCGTTCCTGGGCTGCTACCAACTGGGCGAGGCGATCGACTCGTGCGACACGGCTCTGGCCATTCATGGGCATGCCCATTACGGGACCGAACAAGGCTTCACTCCAGGCGGGGTCCGCGTACGCAACGTCGCCCACCCGATCATCCGAGCGGCATACGCGATTTATTGCATCGAATGATCCGTACGATCACAACGCAGGCCCAGACCAACAAGCCCAAACCCGAACAACAACCCTCAGTGCAACGAGCCGCCCCCGCGTGACAACAAAGCCCCCACCCACCTCGGGGGGCTGCCCTTGGCCAGTCTATCGGTGGGTGGGGGGGTGGTGATCGGTGTGCGGATTCCTGTGGATGGATCGGCGGGGCTGTGGATATACCAGCCGCCCAAGCCAGGATCACCACGTAATCGCCAGCTGTGGAACCTGCCCAAAGTCAAGCGGGAGCAGCGGATCGCAGGGCGGGCAGCAGTTCCTTCTCCGCCACATCGAAGAACGCGTCCTGGTGCTCCCCGCCGATCTGCACCAGCGCCACATCCGTAAACCCAGTCTCCCAGAACTTCGACACCGCCTCGACGATTGGCTCAAGCTCCGGTCCACAAGGGATCGCACCCGCCACATCCTCCGGCCGAACGAACTTGGAAGCCCCCTCAAACCCTGCCGGCGTAGGCAAATCCGCGTTCACCTTCCACCCACCGCCGAACCAGCGGAACTGGTCGTGCGCCCGCTCGACGGCGGCGTCGCGGTCGCGGTCCCAACAGATCGGGAGCTGGCCGATCTTTCGGCCTTGCGGGTCGGCGATCTCGTCCCATCCCTGGCACAGCTCGGGTTTCGGGTCGGTGGCGACCATGTGGTCCGACAGCGGCGCGAAGTGTTCGATCGACTCGCGCCCGGACACGGCGGTGGCGATCGGGACGCGCACGTCCGGGCAGTCCCACAGCTTCGCCGAGTCGACCCGGAAGTGGGTTCCGGAGTAATCGACCAGTCCGCCGTCGAAGAGCGCGGCGATGATCTTGATCGCCTCGGTCAGCATCTCGTGGCGCATCGCGACCGGAGGCCAGCCCTGGCCGACGACGTGTTCGTTGAGGTTCTCGCCAGCGCCCAGGCCCAGGGTGAAGCGGTTGCCCGACAACAGCTGCGCGGTCGCGGCCTGCTGCGCCACGATCGCCGGGTGGTACCGCAGGATCGGACAGGTCACGTAGGTCATCAGGCCCACGGTCTCGGTGGCGTGCGCGACCGCGCCCATCGTGGTCCACGCGTTGGGGGCGTGGCCCTGCGACGCGAGCCAGGGGGAGTAGTGGTCGCTCATCACCTCGAACTCGAACCCGGCGCCCTCGGCGGCCACCGCGTGGCGGACCAGTTCGGCGGGGCCAGCCTGCTCGGTCATCAGGGTGTAGCCGAAGGCAACCATCGCACGTGCTCCTCTTCCTCGGTTTCCCCTGGGCTACCCGTCGTCGACCGGCGCAAACGGGTCGTGCTTGAACCCCACCGGACCGGGGTACCCGCTCGCATGACGACGACGACCTCCGAGCAGTCGCTCTGGCTGCGAACCGCGCCCGCTACCGCTTACCCCTCCCTCACCCAGGACACCCACGTCGACGTCGCCGTGGTCGGCGGCGGGATCACCGGGCTCACCACGGCGCTGCTGCTCAAGCGCGCCGGGCTGCGGGTGGTGGTGCTGGAGGCGGACCGCATCGGCCAGGGCGCCACCGGCAACAACACCGCGAAGGTCAGCGCGCTGCAGGCCACCACGTACTCGCGAATCACCCGCAAACACGGCGCGGCCGCTGCCGCCCAGTACGCGGCGGCGAGCACGGCCGGGGTGGAACTGGTCGCGAGCCTCGCCGCGGAGGAAGCGATCGACTGCGACCTGCGACGCCGCGCGGCATACACCTACGCCATCGCCGAGGGCGAGCGCGACGCGGTCCGCGCGGAAGCGCAAGCGGCCGAACGCGCCGGCCTGCTCACCGAGTACCAGGCCGAAAGCGACCTCGACGTGCCGTTCCCGGTCTTCGGCGCGGTCCGGCTGGCCGACCAGGTCGCCCTGCACCCCCGCCGCTACGCCATCGGGCTGGCCGCGGCGGTCGACGGCGACGGGTGCGTGGTGCACGAGAACAGCCAGGTGCTCGACGTCGAGGGCGGCGCCCCGCCCCTGGTGCGGACCGCGGGTGGGGTGGTTCGCGCCGACCACGTCGTCATCGCCAGCCACTATCCGATGCTCGACCGGGGCCTGTTCTTCGCCCGCATCGAGGCCGTCCGCGCGTACTGCGTGGCGATTCGACTGGCCTCGGGCACCCCACCGCAGGGCCTCGCGATCAGCGCGGGCAGCCCCGCCTGGTCGATCGCGCACTCGGGTGACTCGCTGATCCTGGCCGGGCAGAGCCACCGGACCGGCGCGTCGGACACGTCGGGCCGCTACGCCGCGCTGGAGGCCTTCGCCCGCGAGCACTGGGATGTCGCCGAGGTGACCCACCGCTGGTCGGCGCAGGACGGCAGCCCCTACGACGGGCTGCCGATGATCGGCACCTACCTGCCCGGGTCCGAGTGGCTGACCGTCGCCACCGGCTACCAGAAGTGGGGCCTGTCGACCGGTTCGTTCGCCGCGCTGCTCCTCGCAGGCCACGTCACCGGCCAGGAACAGCCGTGGGCGCGGCGCTTCAGCCCGCACCGGCTCTCACTCAGCGGCCTGGGAAGCCTCGCGAAGATGAACGCGACCGTCGCGCGCGACCTGGTGGGCGACCGCCTGGCCCCGATGCTCGACAGCTCGGACGAGGTCCCCGCCGGCGGCGCGGGGATGGTCCGCGACGGGTCGGGCCGCAAGGCCGTCTACCGCGACGAGACCGGCCAGGTCCACGCCGTGTCGGCCCGGTGCACCCACCTGGGCTGCCTGGTGCGCTTCAACGACCAGGAACGCAGCTGGGACTGCCCGTGCCACGGCTCTCGCTTCGACGTCGACGGCGTGGTCCTGGAAGGCCCGGCGACCAAGCCGCTGGAACCGCGCGACCCCTGAGCGTCAGGGGAGGCTGGGCAGGTTCGCGCGCGGGACCTCGCTGACCGAGCGCAGGGCGGTGAGGGTGGCGTGCCCCTCGGCCAGGAGGGCGGCGTCCGTCCCCGGTTCCAGTTCGGTGTCCACCGCGACCGTGGTGACGTCGATGAACCCGTCGCGCAGCCGTTCGACGCGGCTCTGCACGACACCGAAGTCGGCCAGCGCCGCCCACCGCGCCGGTTTCACCTGGTCGGACGCCACGTTCGGCACGTTGAGGTTGAGCACGGACCCCGTGGGCAGGTCGGCGAGCAGCTTGAGGGTGTCGCCGACCAGGGCCGCCGCCGTGTCCCAGTGGTGGTCCTCCGCCGGGTCCAGGCCCACATCGAGGGACACCGCCAGCGCGGACACGCCGTTGATGGCCGCGGTGAGCGCGGCGCCGACCGTGCCCGAGTGCAGGATCGCGCGACCGACGTTCGCCCCGCGGTTGATGCCGGATAGCACCAGTTCCGGTGTCTCGCCGAAGCCGCCGCGGCACGCGGTGAACGCGATGAGACCCGGGTGCGCCGCGACCGCGTGCGTGACCGAGGGGCGGGTCAAGCCGGGCAGCTCACGGTTCTCCACCCCGACCCGGCGCCCGTCCACCGCCGCGGTGAGGCCGGCGCTGGTACCACTGGACTCGGCGGCGGGCGCGGCGATGGTGACCTCGAAGCCCGCGGCGAGCGCGGCGTTCGCCAGGCCCAGCAGGCCGGGGGAGTCGATGCCGTCGTCGTTGGTCACCAGGATCATCGGTCCTCCATCACGCACGGCGTCAGCCGCACTCGATCGCTCAGCTCGCGCACCGCGCGGCCGCTGCCGGTGCCCAGGCCATGCCTTGTCACGTTGATCGCGCCTGCGGCCCCGGCCAGTCGCAGCGCCGCGTCCCACGGAAGGTCGGCGGCCAGACCGTATGCGAGCGCCGCGGTCATGGAGTCGCCCCCGCCCCAGGTGTCGACCGGCACCAGCCCGGGCGACTCCACCAGGTATGCCTGGCCGTCGAAGTAGGCGAGGGACGGGTGTTCGGCGCGCGAGATCACCACGATCTCGGCTCCGCTCTCGGCCAGCCGGGCCGCGGCCTTGCCGAGCGGCTCGTCCTCGGGCACCTCGTCGGCACTGACCTTGATCACGGTCGGCCCGCCCTCGCACGCCGCGTCCAGCCGCGAGCCCGACAGGTCGACGACGACCTTGCAGCCGTTGCCGGTGAGGTCCGCGGCGAGCCGTTCGTAGAGGGAGTCCGGGACCACGCCGTCGTCCAGCGGTCCGCCCAGCACCGCTACCCCCGTCCGCAGACCGGCGAGGAGGATGGCCTCGTAGAGGTCGTCGAGTTCGTGTCTGGTCAGCGGGTCGGCGGACATCCGCACCACCTCCGTGCGGCTTCCGTCGCGCCGATCGTGCACATAAGACCCGTTGCGCGCGGCCACGTCGACCGACTGGACCCGCAGTTCGGGCTCGATGAGGTGGCGCAGCGCCTGCCCGGTCTCGCCGCCGAACGTCGCGCACACGGTGACCTCGGCGCCGAGGGCGGCCGCCATCCTGGCCTGCCAGATCCCCTGGCCACCGGCGTGCAGGTGGATGTCGGGCCGCCCGTCGAGTTCCTCGACGGTCACCGTCAGGTCGGGCGCGGGCGCCAGCACCGCGATTGAGACGTCGCCGATGATCCCACCACCTTTCTGATCGAGATGTACCCAAACTTCGCCGGGTGGAACCACCCGATCGACGCGGTGTTCTTGACCACAGGCGAGCACGGAATCGGCGACGTGCCCGCGGCAGGCGCGGTACGGTTGCCGCGAAGCCGCGCCGTCGCGGATTCCCACTTCCCTCGCTTGTGGACAGGAGTAGACGCGTGCGCACTATTTCGCCCCGTTCCCTGTCCTGCCCGCCGTAGCGGTCGGCACCAGATCCAGGGCGTGATGTCGTCCCTCTGGACCACGGTCCCTCTGATTGTCTTGCGCGCCAAGGGTTTCGCCATCGACGCGCCCTGACCCGACAAGGTTGTCCTTGAGCACCATCACGAATCTGTACCGGCTCGCCCCGAAGTGGTCCCCCAAGGTCCTGCGCACCGAGGTCCTCGCGGGTCTCGTCGTCGCCCTGGCCCTGATCCCCGAGGCGATCTCGTTCTCCATCATCGCCGGCGTCGACCCGAGCCTCGGCCTCTACGCCTCGTTCACCATGGCCGTGGTCATCTCCTTCGTCGGCGGACGTCCGGCGATGATCTCCGCCGCCACCGGCGCGGTCGCGCTCGTCGTCGCGCCCCTGGCCCGTGAGCACGGCGTCGGCTACCTGATCGCCGCGGTCATCCTGGGCGGCCTGTTCCAGATCGCGCTGGGCGGGCTCGGCGTTGCGAAACTGATGCGGTTCGTGCCCCGCTCGGTGATGGTGGGCTTCGTCAACGCGCTCGCGATCCTGATCTTCATGGCCCAGGTGCCCGAGCTGATCGACGTGCCGTGGCCGGTGTACCCGCTGGTCGCGGGCGCGCTCGTGCTGATGGTGCTGCTGCCCAGGCTGACCAAGGTGGTCCCGGCGCCGCTGATCTCGATCATCGCGCTGACCGCGCTGACGATCGGCGCGGGCATCGCCGTCCCGACCGTGGGCGACAAGGGCGACCTGCCGTCGTCGCTGCCGGTCCCGGGGCTGCCCGATGTGCCATTCTCGATGAGCACCCTTTCGGTGATCGCGCCGTACGCGCTCGCGCTGGCCCTGGTCGGCCTGATGGAGTCGCTGATGACCGCGAAGCTGGTCGACGACCTCACCGACACCCACTCCAACAAGACCCGCGAGTCGATCGGCCAGGGCATCGCCAACGTCGTCACCGGCTTCTTCGGCGGCATGGGCGGCTGCGCGATGATCGGGCAGACGATGATCAACGTGAAGAGCGGCGCCCGCACCCGGCTCTCCACGTTCCTGGCCGGCGTGTTCCTGATGGCGCTGTGCGTCGCGGTCGGACCGCTGGTCTCGCGGATCCCGATGGCCGCGCTGGTCGCGGTCATGGTGCTGGTCGCGGTCGGCACGTTCGACTGGCACTCGGTCGCCCGCGCCACGCTGCGGCGGATGCCGGTCGGCGAGATCACCGTCATGGTCGTCACCGTCGCCGTCGTGGTGGCCACGGACAACCTGGCCATCGGCGTCATCGTCGGCACCATCACCGCGATGGTCGTCTTCGCCCGACGCGTCGCCCGGCTCGCCACGGTGGAGCCGCTGCTCGACCCGGACGGTTCACAGGTCGTCTATACCGTCACCGGAGAGCTGTTCTTCGCCTCCAGCAACGACCTCGTCTACCAGTTCGACTACGCGGGCGATCCGGACAAGGTCATCATCGACCTGGCCGCCGCGCACATCTGGGACGCCTCCTCGGTGGCCGCGCTCGACGCGATCACCACGAAGTACGCCGCCCGCGGCAAGACCGTGGAGATCATCGGCTTGAACGGGCCCAGCGCGAAACTCCATGGCAACCTGACCGGCGAACTCGCTGGCAGCCACTAGGGGCTTCGCGCATCGCCCGTCGGTCCGGCGAAGCCGCGTCAGAGTCGGTTCAGCCGCGCCCTAGACGCGACTGAACCGCATGGCGCTGTCGGCGATGGGCGAGTGGCGCAGGGTGAACACGTCGCGGATGTAGTTCATCCGCAGCCGCCATGGCGCTTTCTCGCCCTGCTTGGGGAAGTTGCCGATGGAGCGCTGGACATAGCCCGCTGAGAAGTCCATGAACGGCTCCTCGGCCACCGCCGGATCGCGTTCGGGGACGCAGGAGTCGTAGCCGTTGTCGTCCATGTGCTTGAGCAGCCTGCAGATGTACTCGCAGGCGATGTCGGCCTTGAGTGTCCACGAAGCATTGGTGTAGCCCACGATGTAGCCGAAGTTCGGCACACCCGAGAGCATCATCCCCTTGTACGCCATGGTTTCCGGGAGCTTCACCGGATTGCCGTCGACCACGATTTCCATGCCGCCGAAGGCCAACAGGTTCAGGCCGGTGGCGGTGATGATGATGTCGGCGTCGAGCTTCGCGCCGGACGCGAGCCGCACACCTGACTCGGTGAAGGTGTCGATCCGGTCGGTCACGATGGAGACCTGCCCCGCGCGGATCGAGCGGAACAGGTCGCCGTCGGGCACCAGGCAAACCCTCTGGTCCCAGGGGTTGTACGACGGCTTGAAGTGGGTGTCGATGTCGTAGTCGGCGGGCAGCTGCCGCTGCAGCGCCTTGCGGAGCAGCTTCTTCACCAGGCCCGGCCTGCGCCTGCTGAGCTGGTAGAAGCCGGTCGCGATGAGCACGTTCTTCCACCGCGTGATCGCGTAGGCGAGCTTGCCGGGCAGCACCTTGCGCAGCGCGTTGCCGATGGCGTCCTTCGCCGGGATGGACACGATGTAGCTCGGCGAGCGCTGCAGCATCGTCACGTGCGCGGCGTCGGTGGCCATCGACGGCACCAGCGTCACCGCGGTCGCCCCGCTGCCGATCACCACCACCCGCTTGCCCGCGTAGTCCAGGTCCGCAGGCCAGTGCTGCGGGTGCACGATCTGGCCGCCGAAGCGCTCGGTGCCCGCGAACTCGGGCTGGTAACCGGCGTCGTAGCGGTAGTAGCCGCAGGCGCTGAGCAGGAAGTCGCAAGTCAGGTCCAGAGCCGCGCCCGTGTCGCCGCGCAGCGCCCGCACTGTCCAGCGGGCCCGCTCGCTCGACCACTCGGCGGAGACGACCCGGTAGCCGAACCGGATGTGCCGGTCGACGCCGTGCTCGCGGGCGGTCTCCTTGAGGTAGCGCAGGATGTCGTGGCCGTCGGCGATGGCCTTCTGCTCGGTCCACGGCTTGAACCGGTAGCCCAGGGTGAACATGTCTGAGTCGGACCGGATACCGGGATAGCGGAACAGGTCCCAGGTGCCGCCGATGCTTTCGCGGGCCTCGAGGATCGTGTAGGTCTTGGCGGGCAACTCGGCCTGGAGGTGACAGGCCGCGCCGATCCCGGACAGGCCCGCCCCGACGATCACCACGTTCACGTGCTGCGGCTGGTCCGTCATGGGCACTCCTCCGGCTCGTCGGATGTTCCCGAGTCTGCCACGGTCATCCGGCCGTGGCGCGCGAGTCAGTCGCGGGGGCGGTAGGAGCGCGGTGACGTGCCGGTCCAGCGGGTGAAGGCGTGGGTGAAGCTGGTCGGGTCCGAGTACCCGAGACGCTGGGCGACCTGGGCGACGGTGAGCCCCACGGTGCCCAGCATCTCGACCGCCAGGGTGTGGTGGATCTCGGCTTTGAGCGCCCGGAAGGACGTGCCCTCGTCGGCCAGCCGCCTGCGCAGGGTGCGCACGTCGTGGTGCAACCGGGCGGCGACCTCGTCCATGCCGACGTTGTGCTCGGGATGGGCGAGCAGGGCTGAGCGAACCCGCGCGGCCATCCCGGTGCGTTCGGCGGTGGTGTCCAGCAGGGCCTGGCACTGGCGCTTGCAGGCGTCCCACGTGTGCTCGTCGGCCTGCGGCAGCGGTGTGCCGAGCAACTCGTCGGGCAGTGTGATCAGGTTACGCGGGCGTCCACTGAGGACCTGCAGGCCGGGGAGGACGGCGGCGAGCGCCTTGGCCCTGACCGCCGGCAGTGTGACCTCCATCCGCACCTCCGGGACCTCCGGGATCAGCAGCCTGACCAGGGCGGCGACCGCCGCGAGGTCGCGCTCGACGAGCAGGTCGCGCACGTCGGCGGGCAGTTCGTCGTCGAGCAGGGCCAGCACGGTGTGGTCGTCGTCGCGGCGCAGAACCGGGTGGACGAACGCGGTAGTGAGGCGGAAGAAGCGGACCCCGACCTCGATCGCGTCGCGCCAGGTCGGGCTGGTCAGCAGGGCGAAACCCCAGACGCCCACCGCGCCCAGGGTGTAGCCGCGGCCCGCCCGCACGCCGAGTCCGGGTAGGTCACCGAGCCTGCGGACCAGGTTGCGACCCACCCGCAGCTCCTGCGTGGCGTCGATCCGGTCGAGTTCGTCGAGGTCGTGTTCGGTCAGTCCGGTGCCGACCAGGCACTGCCGGGCGGTCAGTCCGTGGTCGAGGCCGGTTCTCAGCAGCAGCCGGGCGCCCACGGGGCCGCGGGGGAAGTCCCAGGTCGGCATCGGCGGCCTCCAGCTGTCCGAAAAATACAGGTTGCTGACCGATTGAATCATGGCTCGGCCTGGTCCGGGTTCCTAATGTGATGTCGCAGGGATCGCTGGTGTCTTATGCGGGAGGTGGCGATGGCAGCCGGGCAGCCGCGGGTGGCGATCGTCGGGGCGGGCATGTCCGGGCTGTGCATGGCCGCGAAGCTGCGGCAGGCCGGGTTCGACGACCTGGTGGTGCACGAGAGCGCCAGCGAGGTCGGCGGCACCTGGCGGGACAACACTTACCCCGGCCTGAGCTGCGACGTCCCGGCGCGGTTCTACTCTTACTCCTTCGCGCCGCACGCCGGATGGAGCCGCAACTTCGCCCCCGGCGCGGAGATCCAGCGGTACTTCGTCGGCGCCTCGGCCGATCTCGGGCTGCGCGGACACATCCGGTTCAACTCGGAGATCGCGCGCGCCGAATGGGACGGCCGCCGCTACCGGCTGCGGACCTCCGACGGGCACACCGACCACGCCGACGTGCTCGTCGCGGCCACCGGCGTCCTGCGGGAGCCGCGGCTGCCTGACATCGATGGGCTGTCGTCCTTCGCCGGTGCGGCTTTCCACTCCGCGCGCTGGGACCACTCGGTTACGTTGCGCGGCAAGCGGATCGCTGTCATCGGGACCGGGTCGACGGGCGTGCAGCTCACCTCGGCGCTGGCGGGGGTGGCGAAGCCGCTGACGCTGTTCCAGCGGACCGCGCAGTGGGTCCTGCCGCTGCCGCAACTGCCGTACAGCCCGGTTTCCCGCGCAGCCCTGCGGGCCGTGCCTGGGCTCAACCGGCTGAGCTACCGGTCGTATCAGCACCTTATGGAGCTGGTGTTCGGCCACGCCGCTGTGGAGCCTGGGTGGCAGCGGACGGCGGTCGCGGAGATCTGCCGGTCGTACTTGCGACTCGCGATTCGCGACGCAGGCGTGCGGGCGAAGCTGACGCCGCCGGACGACCCGATGTGTAAGCGGCTCATCATGTCGGCCTCGTTCTACCCGGCACTGCGTCGTCGGGATGTCCACCTGGTCACCGACTCGATCACGCGGGTCGAGCCTGGCGGAGTCCGGACGTCCGATGGGCGGCTGCACGAGGTCGATGTGATCGTGCTGGCGACGGGGTTTGACGCGCATGCCTTCCTGCGTCCCATGGAGCTGGTGGGAGAGAACGGGCTAACCCTCGCCGACGCCTGGCAATCCGGACCGCGTGGGTATCGGACCGTTGCCGTGCCGGGGTTTCCGAACTTCTTCACGCTGATCGGGCCGCACAGCCCGATCGGGAACCACTCGCTGATCGCGATCGCGGAGACGCAGGCCGACTACGTGCTGGGGTGGCTGGAGCGGATCCGGTCGGGCTCGGTGTCCACGGTCGTGCCGACCGCGGAGGCGACCTCGGAGTTCAACTCCGCGTTGCGTTCCGCGATGCCTTCGACGGTGTGGACGACCGGGTGTGACAGCTGGTATCTCGGCGCGGACGGGGTGCCCGAGCTGTGGCCTTGGACGCCTGCCGTGCATCGGCGGATGCTCGCTTCGCCTGTGCTGCCGCACTTTCAGGTCAATTAGTCGATGGAGGGTACTATGGGGCGCAGGTCGCTCAGCGGCAAGGTTGTGGTGATCACCGGTGGGGCTCGGGGAATCGGGGCGGCGACTGGTCGCGCTCTGGCCGCTCGTGGTGCTGTGGTGGTGATCGCCGATCTGGATGGGAATCAGGCCAAGTCGACGGCCGCGACTCTGGGTGGGTCCGGGCATGCGCTGGACGTGACAGATCATGCGGCGTTCTCGGCGTTTCTCGGTTCGCTTGGGCAGATCGATGTCTTGATCAACAATGCCGGGATCATGCCGTTGGCTGCTGTCACCGAGGAAGCGCCTTCAATCACGGCGCGGCAGTTGGAGATCAATCTGCACGCGGTGATCCATGGAACTCGCGCGGCTGTCGCCCTGATGCGGCCTCGTGGGTCCGGGCACATCGTGAATGTGGCTTCGGCGGCGGGAAAGTTCGGGTTTCCCAACGCGTCAACCTATTGCGCGACGAAGTTCGGGGTTGTGGGCTTCTCGGAAGCCGTGCGGGCTGAGCTGCGGGGGAGTGGGATTGAAGTGTCCTGTGTGATGCCCGGGATGGTTCGCACTGAGTTGATCTCCGGGTTGTCGGAGATCGGGTTTTTGAAGCCTGTGACGGCTGAGACGGTGGCTCTTGGGATTGTTCGGGCGTTGGAGAAGCCTCGGTTTGAGGTGTTCGTGCCTCGGCGGTTGAACGCTCTGACTCGGGCTCAGCGGTTCTTTCCCCGGGCCGTTTCCGAGTGGGCTATGCGGCTGGTTGGCGGGGATACCGCTCTGGTTGGTGCCTCTGCTTCTCGGGACGCTTATGAGGCGCGGGTGCGCGGCTGAGGGCTTGTGCGGGTGCACGGGTGCGCTTGTGTTGGATGAGTGCGGTTGTGTGGGTGTCGGGTTCGACGAGGCCAGCCAGGCCACCCGGCCCGGCGTGGGTTTGGCTCAGCTACGGGCCGGCGGTTCTCTGCGTCCGCATCAAAGGCGTCGCCAGAGCATTCTTGTCGCCGCGGCGGCCATGGCGGGTAGGCCTGCTTTGTCCTTTGGGCGGTCTGGCATTCCCTCGTAGCCGATGATGTGACCCAGGGTCCTGGTCGTGCGTGGGGCGATCATGCTCGCCAGTTCGGCGTGCCTGCCGAAGGGGAGCCATACCGACAGGGTCTCCGGCTTCTTGACAATCGCCTTGCGCACCAACGAAGCCGCCCGTTCCACCGTCATCATCGGCAGGGTTCCGAAGGCGTTGAAGCGTTCCGATGGGGCCGTCATGTCCGTGCTCACCAAGGGAAGTTTCACCGCTGTCACCGTGATTCCGTGCGACAGCAGCTCCCGGCCGGTGACGATGCCGAACTCCTCCAGGGCCGCCTTCGACGCCAGGTAGGCGGAGAACCTGGGCGTGTGGTTCTGCAGTCCCTGAGTCGTGACGTTGACGATGTGGCCGCTTCGGCGTTCGCGCATCGACGGGAGCAGGCCCAGGGTCAGGCGCACGGCCGCGAAGTAGTTCAGGGCCATGGTTCGCTCGTAGTCGTGGATGCGGTCGGTCGCGTCGATCACTGAGCGGCGGATGGAGCGGCCCGCGTTGTTGACCAGGACGTCGATAGCGCCGTGGTCGGCCAGGACCTGCTTGACCAAGGCGTCGACGGCGTCGTTGTCGGTCAGGTCGCAGGGGTATGACAGGGCTGTCCCACCCTGTCCGGCGATTGTCGCCTGGAGTACCGCCAGGTCTTCGGCGCGGCGGGCGACCAGCAGGACGTGGGCGCCCTCTCGGGCGACGCGCAGGGCCGTGTGTCTGCCGATGCCGGATGAGGCGCCGGTGATGAGGACCGTGCGGCCTCGCAGTGGGGGACGGCGGGTGGCGCGGTCGGGGTCGAGGTTGGCGGCCCAGTGGTGCTGGATCGTGCGGGCGTAGTCGCGCAGCGGCGGGACCGACAGACCGCTGCCCGCGAGAGCGTTGCGGGTGACGGCGTCGTTGGCGGTGGCGTTGGTCGACAGGCGGGCCACCGTGTCCCGCGACAGACCCAGCTCGGCCAGCACGGCGCGCCGGGTCGCGCGCAGGAGGCGGCTTCGGTCGATCAGGCCGAAGGCGGCCGTGGAGACCGTCGCGAGTCCTCGGGTCAGCCCGGCGGGGATGGTCGTGGTGATCCGGGGAGCGCCCGCGGCATCGGCGAAGGCGTTGTAGATCTCGTGGACCGGGACGGACGCCGGGGCCGTGATCGGGTACGTCAGGTGGGAGCCTGCCTGGTGGTGGATCAGGTGGTCGATCACCGCGGCGGCGTAGTCGACCGGGATCACGTTGGCCCGCCCAAGATCCGGGCACGCCAGCGGCAGCGCCCTCGGCAGTCGGGCCAGCCGGGAGACGAGGCTCAACAGGTCTCCTTCGCCGAACGGCTCACCGGTCCTCGAGTCGCCGAGCATCAGGGAGGGGCGGTAGATGCGCACGTCCATCCCGCGTTGCCCGCGCAGCAGCGTGTGGTCGGCGGGACCGGGGGAGAGTTGGTGGAACGCGAGGGCGCCCGCGGTGCGCGCGTAGGTGACCACCGCGGCCACCGACCTGGTCGACAGGTGGACGACGTGGTCGACGGAGTCGGGCAGGGCCGCGCCCAAGCCGGGCTCGTCGAGGTCGCAGGCCAACGTCACCACCCGGGGATCGTCGGACCAGCGCCGCTTGAGCCGGTCGACGGCCGACGCTCGCGCGAGCGCGTGGACGATGGCGCAGTCGGGGCGTTTGAGCAGGTTGTCGATCAGATCACGGCCGAGCGGGGTGGCCGCGCCGGTCACGAGATAAGTGGTCATAGCCCCTGCTCAAGTAAGTGAGACATCGTGTCGCACCCACTGTCGCACGCCGCTCAGGCTCGCGGCAAGGTCAACCGCCGATGAGCCGCCTGACCGGGAGATCCGGGTTGAAGTCGACGCCGAGGGCCTTGAGGTTGCCGTCGAGGATCGCCCAGATCGAGCAGGTCAGGAAGTCGGCGAGCTGTGCCGTGGTGAGGGTGCGGCGCTTGTCGGCGAGCCACCGGTTGACCGAGGCGTCGACGAAGCCGACGATGCCGGACGCGATCGACGGCGCGAGGTTGGTGTCCTTGCCGGACATCTTCAGCGCCATGGCGAACAGCTCGGCGGCCTGGGACGCGATCGCCGCCTTGGTGCCCGCGACGATGCGAGATCCGGCGGAGGGCGCGTCGGCTCGGACGGCGGCGCCCAGGAACGCGTGCAGCCGCGGGTGCTGCTCGATCCAGTCGAGATAGGCCACGACCGCCCGTCGGATCGCCTGGATCGGCGTGCCGTCGGGGCGCAGGGTCGGGTCGAGTTCGGCCATCAGCGAGTCGATGATCCGCTGCCGGATCTGCTCGTCGAGGTCCGCTCGGTCCTTGAAGTGCCGATAGACCACCGGGCGCGGCACGCCGACCCGGTCGGCGATCTGCTTGACGCCGACGTCGGGGCCGTCCTGCTCGATCGCGGCGACGGCGGCGTCAAGCACCTCCAGCCTGCGCTGCGCCTTGTGCGCGTCCCAGCGGGTCGACCGGCCGTCGACGTCTGGCTGATCCTTCTCGGCTTCGAGCATCTCTGGAGGATACTTCGAAGAATCTGTGTGCGACACCTTGTCACAGTCAGATATGTGAGACACACTGTTCCGGCAAGGGTTGCGACAAGCGAGGGAGGCCCGGTGGGCGGCAAGGCGTACGTGATCGGCGTCGGGATGACGAAGTTCGAAAAGCCCGGCAGTCGCGACTGGGACTACCCGGACATGGCGCGGGAAGCGGGCACGAACGCCCTGGCCGACGCGGGTATCGACTACTCCCAGGTCCAGCAGGCGTACGTCGGCTATGTCTACGGTGAGTCCACCTCCGGCCAGCGCGCGGTCTACGAGCTGGGCATGACCGGTATTCCGGTCGTCAACGTCAACAACAACTGCTCCACGGGCTCCACGGCGCTGTACCTCGCGACCCAGGCGGTCAGGAGCGGCCAGGCCGACGTCACGCTCGCGCTGGGTTTCGAGAAGATGCAGCCGGGCTCGCTCGGCGCCACCTTCGAGGACCGTGAGCAGCCGATGATGCGGCACCTGCTCGCGCTCGCCGAGCTGCAGGAGTTCGCGATGCCGCCCGCGCCGTACATGTTCGGCGCCGCGGGCCGCGAGCACATGCAGCGCTACGGCACCACGGCCGAGCAGTTCGCCAAGATCGGCGTCAAGAACCACAAGCACTCGGTCAACAACCCGTACGCCCAGTTCCAGGTCGAGTACTCGTTCGAAGAGGTGCTGGCCGCGAAGCCGGTCTACGACCCGCTGACCAAGCTCCAGTGCTCGCCGACGTCGGACGGCTCGGGCGCGGCGATCATCGCGAGCGAGGCGTTCGTCGACAAACACGGCCTCGCCGCGCAGGCGGTGGAGATCGTCGGTCAGGCGATGGTGACCGACCTGCGCAGCACCTTCGAGGACAAGAGCGCGATCACCCTCGTGGGCGCGGACATGACCCGGACGGCCGCCCGCATGGTCTACGAGCAGGCGGGCATCGGGCCGTCCGACGTGGACGTGATCGAGCTGCACGACTGCTTCTCCACCAACGAACTGCTCACCTACGAGGCGCTCGGCCTGTGCCCGGAGGGCGAGGGCGGCAAGTTGGTCGACGCCGGTGAGACCACCTATGGCGGCCAGTGGGTGGTCAACCCGTCCGGCGGCCTGATCTCCAAGGGCCACCCGCTCGGCGCGACCGGCCTGGCCCAGTGCTCCGAACTCACCTGGCAGCTGCGCGGCACCGCCGACAAGCGTCAGGTCGACGGCGCGAAGGTCGCCCTGCAGCACAACATCGGGCTCGGCGGCGCGGTCGTCATCACCGCCTACCGGCCCGCCGAGCGCTGACCAATCCCCTGAACAACCAAGGAGAGACCGATATGACCACCGTGAACGTCGCCGTCGACCTGCCCTGCACCCCGGAGAAGGCCTGGGCCACCGTGTCCGACCTGAGCCGCTTCGAGGAGTGGCTGACCATCCACCAGGGCTGGCGCGGCGACCTCCCGGCCACGATCGGCGTCGGCTCCAAGATCACCGAGGTCGTCTCGGTCATGGGCA
The DNA here is from genome assembly GCF_014323725.1 of Actinokineospora xionganensis. GTDB lineage: Bacteria > Actinomycetota > Actinomycetes > Mycobacteriales > Pseudonocardiaceae > Actinokineospora > Actinokineospora xionganensis. Next base: position 107,060 of record NZ_JABVED010000001.1, read on the forward strand.
TGGCGAACAAGATCGAGTGGACCGTCGAGGAGTACGAGGAGCCCCGCTCGCTCAAGATCAGCGGCACCGGCATGGCCGGGGTCAAGGTCTCGTTCACCCTGTCCGTCGAGCCCAAGGGTGACGCGACCAGCGCGACCATCGACGCCGAGTTCACCGGCCAGATGATCGTCGGCCCGATCGGCATGGCGGTGGGCAAGAGCACCCGCGGTGAGCTGGAGAAGTCGGTGGCCAAGCTCGCCGAGCTGGTGGGCTGATGCCCGAGTTCGACACGGCCGGACTCGGCCAGTGGACCGACCCGGATGTCTTCGAGGTCACCGCGGACCGGATCGGCCAGTACGCGGCGGCCACCAACGACCCGATCCAGCGCCACCTCGACGGCGAGGTCGCGCCGCCGGTGTTCGGCATCGTCCCCGTGTTCAACTCGCTGGTGCCCGCCGCGCTGTCGGTGGCGCCGCCCGAGTTGCTCGCTCGGCTCGTGCACGGTGAGCAGGATTTCCGCTTCCACCGGCCGATCCGTCCGGGCGACCGGCTGACCTCCCGGGCCAAGCCGGTCGGCGTGCACGGCAAACCGAACGGCACGGCGGTCCTCGTCTACACCGAGACCGTCGACGCGGATGACGACTTGGTCAACGAGCAGTGGATGACGGCGTTCTTCCGCAAGGTCGACGCGGGAGTCACCACCGGAGACCTGGCCCCCTCGCATGCTTTCGACGAGTCTCTGCGCGAGGTCGACCCGGCCGCGGAGGTCAAGGCGCACGTCGACGACGACCAGACGTTCCGCTACTCACCGGCGTCGGGAGACCCGATGCCGATTCACCTCGACGACGAGTTGGCGAAGATGGCGGGCTTGCCCGGCATCATCGCGCATGGCTTGTGCACCATGGCTTTCACGTCGTGGGCGGTGCTGACCGAGTTCGCCGACAGCCGCGTCGAGCGGCTGGGCAGGCTGGCGGTCCGCTTCGCCAAGCCGGTGCTGCCCGGTCAGGACCTCACCACCCGGATCTGGCCGGGCGCGCCGGGATCCTTCGCTTTCGAGACCACTGTGGACGGTGAAACCGTCATCAAGGATGGGCTTGCCGAACTGACTTCCTGAACGGAGACCTGAACGTGGGAGCACTGGACGGCCGGGTGGCTATCGTCACCGGAGCGGGCCGAGGAATCGGCCGCGAGCACGCGTTGTTGTTCGCCGCCGAGGGCGCCTCGGTCGTGGTCAACGACCTTGGCGGAGCCAACGACGGCAGCGGATCGGACGCGGGTCCCGCGCAGCAGGTGGTCGACGAGATCACCGCGGCGGGCGGCAAAGCCGTCGCCAACACCGACAACGTCGCCGACTGGGCGGGCGCCAAGGCGCTCGTCGACCAGGCCGTCTCGGAGTTCGGCGGGCTTGACGTGCTGGTCAACAACGCGGGCATCCTGCGGGACGCCTTCATCGCGAACATGTCGGAGGCCGAGTGGGACGCGGTCATCGCGGTCCACCTCAAGGGCCACTTCGCCCCGCTGCGCCACGCGGCGGAGTATTGGAAGTCGCGGTCCAAGGCGGGGGAGCAGGTCGCCGCTTCCGTGATCAACACCGCTTCGGCGTCGGGCACCTTCATGCCCAACGCCGGTCAGGCGAACTACGGCGCGGCCAAGGCGGGCATCGCCGCCATGACGCTGGTCGCCGCCGAGGAGTTGGAGCGCTACGGGGTGCGGGTCAACGCGATCGCTCCCATCGCGCGGACCAGGCTGACACTGGCCACACCGGGCATGGGCGCGATCTTCGCCCAGGAGGTGCCGGAGGGCGAGTTCGACGCGTTCAGCCCGGCGAACATCGCGCCGCTCGTCGCCTACCTCGGGACCGAGAAGTGCCCGTTCAACGGCAAGGTCTTCGCCGTGCAGGGTGGCGCGATCTTCGAGCTCGACGGCTGGCGAGGCGGGCGCACGGTGGAGACCGACGGCCCGTGGACCCTGGACAACCTCGACGACCACCTGGCCGACTGGGCCTGAGAAGGAGAACTGTCATGGCCCCCACCGGCTACGACCTCGGCCTCGGCCTGTCCGAGGAACACCTGGCGCTCGCCGATTCCGTGCGCGGATTCGCCGACCGCCACCTCAACGCCGACGTGCGGCGTGCCGCGGTGGACGCCAAAGCCGAGAGCCTCCCCCCGTTCTGGGGTGAGTTGGCCGGGCAGGGCCTGCTCGGGCTGCACGTTCCCGAGGAACACGGCGGCCAAGGCGCGAGCCTGCTCGAACTGGCCGTCGCCTTGGAGGTACTCGGCCGGGCCGCGCAGCCCGGGCCGCTGCTCCCGACAGTCCTCGCCTCGGCGCTGCTCGTCGCGGCCGACGCCAAGGCCGGAGCGGAGTTGCTCCCAGGGCTGGCGGACGGGTCGCGCACGGCCGGTGTCGGGCTGGCCGATCCGCTCGACGGTCGGGAGACCGGCTCGGAGGTCACCGTGTCCGGCTCGACGGTCGGCGTGCTCGGTGGAGCGGTCGCCGATGTGCTCCTGCTGCCCGTGCGGCTCAGTTCGGGTGTGCGGTGGGTCGTGCTCGACAAGGCCGACCTCAAGGTCCGCGAGCAGGACAGCATGGACGTGATCCGCCGCTGCGCGCTCGTCGAGGCCGTCGATGTGGTGGTGCCCGCCGAGCGGGTGCTCGACCGTCTCCCCGCCGAGCGGGTCCGCTCGATCGCGGCGGTGATCTTCGGCGCCGAAGCGGTGGGTGTCGCCTCGTGGTGCGTATCGACAGCGGCGGAGTACGCCAAGGTGCGGGTCCAGTTCGGCAGGCCGATCGGCCAGTTCCAAGGCGTCAAGCACAAGTGCGCGGCTATGGGGATCGAGCTGGAGCGCGCGCGGGCCGTCGTCTGGGACGCCGCCCGGGCGCTTGACTCGCGGGCCGAGCCCGCCGCCGCCGACTTCGCCGCCGCGGTGGCGGGCGTGGTCGCACCCGACGCGGCCGTGCGCTGCGGCGCCGACTGCATCCAGGTGCTCGGCGGCATCGGCTTCACCTGGGAGCACGACGCCCACCTGTACTACCGCCGCGCGTTGACCCTGCGCGGACTCCTTGGTCGCAGTTCAGAGTGGACCGACAGCGTGGCCAGGTACGCGTTGAGCGGAGTCACCCGGCCTGTCGCCATCGACCTGCCCGAGGGCAGCGAGGCGATCCGCGAGTCGGTGCGCGCCGAACTGGCCGAGATCGCCGAACTGGGTCCCGACGAGCAACTCGTCGCGCTGGGCGATGGCGGCTGGGTGCAGCCGCACCTGCCCCGCCCGTACGGTCGCGACGCAGGCCCGCTCGAACAGGTCGTCATCGGCGAGGAGACCAAGCGGGCGGGCATCCAGATGCCCGAACTGCTCATGGGCGGCTGGGCCGTCCCACCGATCGTCGCCTACGGCACGGAAGAGCAGAAGCAGCGCGTCGTCGTGCCCACCCTGCGCGGTGAGGTCGTGTGGTGCCAGCTGTTCTCCGAGCCGGGCGCGGGCTCCGACCTGGCCTCGCTGACGACGAAGGCCGAACGGGTCGACGGCGGCTGGAAGCTCAACGGCCAGAAGATCTGGACCACCGTGGCCCAGTTCTCCGACTGGGCGATGCTGATCGCCCGCACCGACCCGGCCGCGCCCAAGCACGAGGGCATCACGTACTTCATCCTCGACATGGCAACCCCGGGCGTCACGGTGCGCCCACTGCGCGAGGCCACCGGCTCCGCACTGTTCAACGAGGTCTTTCTCGATGACGTGTTCGTGCCGGACGACTGCGTGGTCGGCGAGATCAACGACGGCTGGACGGTCGCCCGCGCCACCCTGTCCAGCGAGCGCGTCGCCCTCGGCCGAGGCAACGCCTCGTACCCGACCCTCGCCGATCTCTTGCGTTTCGCCGCCGGCAGGGACCTCGACGCGACCGCCATCCATCGGATCGGCGAGTTCGTCTGCGAGAACCAGGTCCTTGACCTGCTCGGGGCTCGGACGGTGTTGAAGCAGCTTTCCGGTGCTGACGTCAGCACGACGTCGAGTGTGGGGAAGTTCTTGAGCATGCGGTTCGGGCAGCAGATCGCTGAGTTCTGCCTTGCTGAGCTGGGGGTTGCCGGGGCGGTGGCGGTGAAGGGGCAGCCGAGCGACAAGTGGATGGATCAGGTGATCGCTTGTCGGGCTATGACGATTTATGGTGGGACCACTGAGGTGCAGCTCAATGTGATCGGGGAGCGGATGTTGGGGTTGCCTCGGGACGCTGATCGCTGATCTTCGCTGTTTGCTGCTGCGGGGGCCTGCTGGGGCCGGCTGTGGGTGCCTGTTTGGTGGAGTGGTTTCTTTGGGCCCCTATGAAGAAAGAGGGACTGCCCCCGGTCTGGTTGACACTCGGGGTTGGTGGTTCTCAGGCCGCGTGAGCGGTCGTGTAGATGGTCTCAAACTCGATTGGGGTGAGTCGTCCGTGCGTGGTGGCAGCGGCATCGCGCCGGTATCGGCAGCGGTGGAGCTGCGACGGCAGTGGTGACGGCGGCAGCGACGATGGCAGCGGCGGTGGCGGCGGTGGCGGCGGTGGCGGTGCTGGTGGCGGCGGGAGCCGCGTACTCGGCCTTGGTTGTGGGTGTTCGGTGTGGTGTCAGGCGGTATTGCGGGTCGCTCGGGGACGGCGGGCTGAGTTGACCAGGTACTCGTTGAGTTGTTCGAGCAAGGCGTTCCCCACCGCACAATGAACCATTCGGGCTAATGTGAATCGGGTTTAGGTATTGCCTCGATGGAGCGGCGTCGCGCCGGCATCCGGTTAATCTGACTGGGCGCGGGTGGACCTTTCCGCTCGCGGCAGACCAGGGAGGCGTTGTGGGTCGAGAGAGTGCCGGGGCGGTGCTCGGCGCGAACATCCGCGCGCTGCGGACGGAGTTGGGCCTTTCGCTCTCGGAGCTGGCGCGGCGTTCGGAGATCGCGAAAGGCACGCTCTCACAGTTGGAGAACGGCGCGGGCAACCCGACCATCGACACAGTGTTCAGTCTTTCGAACGCGCTTCGCGTCCCGGTCTCGTCCCTGCTGACCGAGCAGTCGAAGCCCGGGGTCGTGCTCGTCCGCTCGGCCGGGCTCGACGTGCTCAGCAGCAACGCGGTCGACCTGCGGCTGCTGCGCCGACTGGACCTGGTCGAGACGGTCATGGAGGTCTACGACCAGCGGGTGCGCCCCGGCGAGGTCCAGCAGTCCGCCGGACACCCGGGGTACGAACATGTCGTGGTCACGTCCGGCGTGCTCAGGGTCGGTCCGATCGCCGAGCCGTACGTGCTCGAACCTGGAGATTACGTGTGTTTCCCGGGTCATCTCCCGCACCTGTACGAGACGGTCGAGGGTCCGGTGACCTCCGTGCTGATGCTGCAGTACCCGGTGGACGCCGGGACCACCCCGATGGCCGGTTCCTGCGCGGTGTCGAGCGCGGCCCGACCCCAGGGTTGACGTTCAGGGCTTCGCCCTTTAACGTCGCCGGTGTTCACTTTAATGAACACTGGAGGCGACGCGCGTGCATTCGGACGTGGTGGTGGTGGGCGCCGGCGTCATCGGCGCCGCCTGCGCGCACGCGCTGAGCGTCGCGGGCGTCCGGGTGACGGTGCTCGACCGCGGCGCCCCCGCCTCGGCCACGACCGCGTCCGGTGAGGGCAACGTCCTGGTGTCGGACAAGGCGCCCGGGCCCGAACTGGACCTCGCCATGGCGTCCCGGCTGCGCTGGCCGTCGCTGATCGCGTCGCTGCGCGAAGACCTCGGCGCGGGGGCGGAGATCGAGTGGGAGGCCAAGGGCGGTCTCGTGGTCGCCACCACCGAGGCCGCCGCGCAGCCCCTGCTGGACTTCGCCGCCGCCCAGCGCGCCGTCGGCGTGGAGGCCTGTGCGGTGCCCGCCGAGCGGGCTCGCGACTTCGAGCCACATCTCACCCCCTCGGTCACAGCGGCCGTGCACTACCCGCAGGACGCGCAGCTGCAACCGGTCCTGGCCGCCTGCGCGCTGCTCGCGGCCGTCCGCAAGCGCGGCGGCACGGTGCGTTCCGGGGTTGCGGTGTCCGGAGTCGACACCGATGCCGCCGGCCGCGTCCGTGCGGTGCGCACCTCCGACGGCGAGGTTGCGTGCGGTGCCGTGATCAACGCCTGCGGCCCGTGGTCCGGCGCCTTCTCCACCGCCGCGGGCGCGCCCATCGCCATCCTGCCCAGGCGGGGGATAGTCCTGGTCACCGCCGCGCTGCCTGCCACCATCCGGCACAAGGTGTACGACGCCGACTACGTCGGCGCGGTGGCCAGCGGCGACGCCGACCTGCAGACCTCCAGCGTGGTCGAGTCGACCCCGGCGGGGCCGGTCCTGATCGGCTCGAGCAGACAGCGGGTGGGCTTCACCGACCACCTCGAAGTCGCCGTCCTGCGAGAACTCGCCCGCAAGGCCGTAGCGCTCTTCCCGATCCTCGCCGAGGTCCCCGTGATGCGCGCCTACGGCGGCTTCCGCCCCTATGCGCCCGACCACCTGCCCGTCATCGGACCGGACCCGCGCGTCCCCGGCCTCTGGCACGCCACCGGCCACGAGGGCGCGGGCATCGGCCTGGCCGCCGCGACGGGCAGGCTGATGGCCGAACTGCTGACCGGCGCCCAGCCACACCTCGACCCGGCACCGTTCCGAGTGGACCGCCCGGCTCTCATGGAGGCGGCGTGAACGCCCAGTGGACGCACCCCGGCCGCCACACGTCACCGCCCGAGAACTCACCCGCGACCGTGGCGGGCCTGATCCTGGTGGAGGCGGCGTGAACGTCACCGTCGACGGTGAGCCCCAGCCCGCCCGCGCGGGCCAGACCGTGGCCGCGCTCCTCCTCGCCGCCGCCCGGGTGTCCTGGCGGGACACCCGGGCGGGCGGCAGGCCCCGGGGCCTGTTCTGCGGCATCGGCGTGTGCTTCGACTGCCTGGTCGTGGTCAACGGCATCCCCGATGTCCGCGCCTGTCAGCGTGTCGTCGCCGACGGTGACGAGATCCGCACCCAGCACGGCGCCGAACTGCCGGAGGCACGGTCATGACCAGACGTGTCGTGGTCGTGGGGGCCGGGCCCGCGGGCGTCAGCGCCGCCCTCGCGGCCGCCGACGCGGGCGCCCAGGTCACCCTGGTGGACTCCGCGCCCACCGTCGGCGGCCAGTTCCACCGGCAGCCCGCGGGGGCCGGGCCGGACAAGGTCCCCGGCGGCAGCAGGCTCGTCGAGCACCCAAGGGTCCGCCTGCTGACCGACACCGTCGTCTGGACGGTCGAGCCACTCCACAGCGGACACCTCGTCCACGTCCGCACCGGCCAAGCCGACGGACCGGGCCGCCATGGCGAGGCACTGACCGCCGACGCCCTCGTCCTCGCCACCGGCGCCTACGACCGTGCCCTGCCGTTCCCCGGCTGGGACCTTCCCGGCGTCGTCACCGCGGGCGCCGCCCAAGCCCTCGCGAAGGGTCAGGGGATCGCGATCGGCGACCGCGTGCTCGTCGCGGGGACCGGTCCCTTCCTGCTGCCGGTCGCGCAGTCCCTGGTCGGGGTCGGCGCCCAAGTCGTGGAAGTGCTGGAGGCCAATGGCGGCATCCGCGGCTGGACACCGTCCGCGCTCGTCGCCGGCCGGGGCAAGCTCGCCGAACTCGCGGGCTACGCCCGGCTGCTCGCCACTCACCGCGTTCCCTACCGGACCAGGCGAACCGTGATCGCGGCTCACGGCGAGGACCGGGTCACCTCGGTGACCACCGCCGCGCTCGACCGTGAATGGCGCGTCAAGCCGGGGACCGAGCGTCGCCTGCCGGTCGACGCGGTCTGCGTGGGATTCGGCTTCACCCCGCAACTCGAACTCGCCGTCTCCGCGCGCTGCGAGCTGGTCGACGGGTTCGTCGAGGTGACACCCACTCAGGAGACCTCGGTGCCCGGCGTGTTCGCCGCGGGCGAGCTGACCGGTATCGGCGGCGCCGACCTCGCCGCGGCGGAGGGCACCATCGCGGGCGCGTGCGCCGCGGGCCAGGCGATTCCCGAGGCGGCACTACGCAAAGCGCGCCGAGGCCGGACCTTCGCCGCCGGGCTGGCCAACGCCTACCCGGTCCGCCCGGGCTGGCGGACCTGGCCCGCCGACGACACCTTGGTCTGCCGGTGCGAGGAAGTCACCCTCGGCGCCCTGCGCACGGCCGCACGCGAGCGCGACGCGCTCGGTGTGCGGTCGCTCAAGCTGACCAGCCGCGTGGGTCTTGGCCTGTGCCAGGGCCGTGTCTGCGGACGCAACGCGGCCGAGTTGGCCGCCGGGTACACCGGCGGCCACTACGACCCCAGCGACACGGCCAGACGGCCGATCGCGGCACCACTGCGCCTCGGCGAACTCGCCGAGGACCCCGAGAAGGAGAACACGTGACCCAGGAACGGCTCGACGGCGTGATCGTCGCCACCGCGCTGCCCTATGCCGAAGACCCGAAGGCGCCCGCGGGCCTGCGCCCGGACCTCGACCGCTACGCCGAGCACTGCCAGTGGCTGGTGGCCAACGGCTGCCGCGGTGTCGGGCCGAACGGCTCACTCGGCGAGTACTCCTCGCTGACCGACGACGAGCGCAGGCAGGTCGCCCGTACCGCCATCGAGTCGGTCAAGGGCGCGGGCATCGTCGTTGTCGGCGTGCACGGCGCGGGCGCCCACCAGGCGCGGCACTGGGCCGAACTGGCCGCCGAGGACGGCGCCGACGGCGTGCTCTGCCTCCCGCCCACCATGTACCGGGCCAACCACGGCGAGGTGATCCACCACTTCACGGAGGTGGCGAAGGCCGGGTTGCCGATCATGGTCTACAACAACCCGATCGACACCAAGGTCGACCTGACCCCCGAACTGGTCGCCGAGATCGCCCAGATCGACAACGTCGTGGCGGTCAAGGAGTTCTCCGGCGACGTGCGCCGGGTGCTGCAGATCCGCGAGGCCGCCGACATCGCGGTGATCGCCGGGGCCGACGACGTCGTCCTGGAGAGCCTGCTGATGGGCGCGACCGGCTGGTTCGCCGGGTTCCCCAACGTCTTCCCCGCCGAGTCCGCCCGCCTCTACTCCCTTGCCATGGAAGGCAAACTCGCGGAGGCTCGGGCACTCTACGAGCCGCTCGTGGCCGCGTTCCGGTGGGACTCGCGCACCGAGTTCGTCCAGTCGATCAAGTTCGGCATGGACGTGGTCGGCCGGTTCGGCGGACCGTGCCGCCCACCGCGCGGCCCGCTGGCCGACGAGCAGCGCGCCCAGTTGGAGAATGACATGCGCAAGGCCGTCGACTACCTCCACGCGAACCCCGTGGCGGCGTGACATGAGATCCGCCCGGTACTTCAGCGCCGTCGACTCGCACACCGAGGGCATGCCGACCCGGGTGATCACCGGCGGTGTCGGCGTCATCCCCGGCGCCACCATGTCGGCCCGCCGCGAGCACTTCATGGCCAACCTGGACCACCTGCGCGAGCTGCTGATGAACGAGCCACGCGGGCACTCCGCCATGAGCGGCGCGATCCTGCAGCCACCGACCCGGCCGGACGCCGACTGGGGCGTGCTCTACATCGAGGTGTCCGGCTGCCTGCCGATGTGCGGGCACGGGACGATCGGTGTGGCCACGGTCCTGGTGGAGACCGGCATGGTCGAGGTGACCGAGCCGGTGACCACGGTCCGGCTCGACACCCCCGCGGGCCTGGTCCTCGCGGAGGTCGCCGTGCGTGACGGCCGCGCGGAGCACGTGACCGTGCGCAATGTCCCCGCGTACGCCCACGAACTCGACGCCACCGTCGACGTCCCCGGCTACGGCGAGGTGCGCTACGACCTGGCCTACGGTGGGAACTTCTACGCGATCATCCCGCTGGAATCGCTGGGCCTGCCGTTCGACCGCGCCGCCAAGGACCCGATCCTCACCGCTGGACTGTCCATCATGGACGCCATCAACGTCCGGCGCAGGCCCGTGCACGTCGCCGACCCGAGCATCAGCGGGTGCAAGCACGTCCAGTTCACCGCGCCGGGCCACGAAGGCAGCCACTCGCGCAACGCGATGGCGATCCACCCCGGCTGGTTCGACCGTTCTCCCTGCGGCACCGGGACTTGCGCCCGGATGGCCCAGTTGCACGCCCGCGGTGAGCTGAAGCTGGGGGAGGACTTCGTCAACGAGTCCCTCATCGGCACCCGCTTCACCGGCAGGCTGCTCGAGGAGGTCCCGATCGGCGACCGCCTCGGTGTCCTGCCCACGGTGACCGGCCGCGCCTGGATCACCGGCATGGGCCAGTACCTGCTCGATCCCGAAGACCCGTTCCCCAGGGGGTTCCAGCTGTGACCCGAGTCGTGTCCACGTCGCCGCAGCGGCCGTCGGACGTGGTCGCCGACGTGTCGGTGACCGAGCCCGGCGCCGTTCTCGCCGCCGCGGCCCAAGCCCGTGCCGCGCAACGGGAGTGGTCTTCGGCCGCCCCCGGTGTCCGGGCGGCGGCGCTGTCGGCGGTCGCCCAGGCGGTCGCCGACAACGCCGCCGAGTTGGCCGCGCTCGCCGTGCGCGAGGTCGGCAAACCCGCCGCGGAGGCGGCGGGCGAGGTCGCCAGGACCATCGCGCTGCTGCGGTACTACGCCCAACAGGCGTTCGACCCGATCGGCGAGACCTACCCGACCGGCGCCGGTCTCGGGTTCACCGCGCGCAGGCCGCGCGGGGTGGCCGGGCTGATCACTGCGTGGAACTTCCCGCTGGCGATCCCGGTGTGGAAGTCCGCCCCCGCCCTGGCCTTCGGGAACGCCGTGCTGATCAAGCCGTCGCCGGACGCCACCGCGTGCGCCCTGCGGCTGGGCGAGCTGTTCGCCGCCCACCTGCCCGCGGGCCTGTTCTCCGTGCTGCCGGGAGCGGCGGCGACCGGCGCGGCCCTGGTGTCCTGTGTGGACGCCGTGTCGTTCACCGGATCGGGCGCGGTCGGGCGTGGCATCGCGATCGACGCCGCGCGACAGGGTATCCCCGCCCAGTGCGAGATGGGTGGGCTCTCGGCGACGATCGTGCTGCCCGACGCCGACCTCGACCGCGCGGCGACCGACATCGCCTACGCGGCGATGGGTTTCGCCGGACAGAAGTGCACCGCGACGAAGCGCGTGATCGTCGTGGGGGACAGCGGACCGCTGGGTGAGGCGCTCGCGAGCAGGATCGGCGACCTCGGATTCGGCGACCCCGCCGACCCCAAGGTCGTGGTCGGACCGGTGATCAGCGAACAGGCCCGCGACCGGGTGGCGGACGCGGTGGCCCACGCCCGCGCCGACGGCGGCCAGGTGGTGGCCTGCGGCACGCGAGCGGGTGACGACGGCTGGTTCGTGGGCCCGACCGTGATCGCCGGGTTGGCGCCGGACGCCGTGCTGAACCACGAAGAGGTCTTCGGCCCGATCGCCACGCTCACCTCCGTCCTGGATCTCGATGCCGCGTTGGCCATGGCGAACGGCACCGACTACGGGCTGGTCACGGCCATCTACACCGCCGACCTGGACGTCGCCCTGGCCGCCGCGGACCGCTGCGAGTCGGGGATGGTGAAGGTGAACGCGCCGACCGCGGGCGTCGACTTCCACCTGCCCTTCGGCGGTGAGAAGGACTCCGGCTACGGCGGCCGCGAACAGGGCAAGGCCGCGGCCGCTTTCTACACCTCCTCCCGCACAGTGCAGATCGGAGCGAACCGGTGACCCGCCCCGCGCGACGCGACCCCAGCAGGCTCGTCGAGGCGACCGGCTTCCGCGACTTCGTCAGCTCGGGTTGGGGACCCGGCGACCGGGAGGTGCGCCTGCCCGGCGGCGCCGCCCAGGCCGCACGGGACCACCGGCAGCGGCTCACCGATGCCCTGCCGGGCAAGCGAATCGTGGTCGCGGCAGGCTGGGCGCCGGTACGGGCCAACGACACCGACTACGGCTTCCGCCCGGACAGCGACTTCGCGTGGCTGACCGGCTGCAACGCCGAGGGCGCGGTGCTCGTGCTGCGGCCGGGGCACGACGCGGAACTGTTCCTGCGTGAGCCCGCGGGCCCGGACGAACCCGACTTCTTCGCGAACGCCCGCGACGGCGAACTCTGGATCGGCCCGTCACCTGGGCTCACCGAGTGGTCTGAGGCGCTCGGCCTGCGGTGCCGGTCGCTGGAGGAACTGCCGTCCGCGGTCCGGGGCAGGCTCCCGGAGATGCTCACGACCCCAGGTGTGGACCCGCTTCTGGACGCCTTGGTCCCCGGCGCGCCCTGCGGAGAGCTGCGCCGCACGCTCGCGGAGTTGCGGCGGATCAAGGACGACTGGGAGATCGGCCAGCTGCGCCACGCGGTCGACGCGACCATCCGTGGTTTCGAGGACGTGGCCGGGGAACTCCCCACCGCGGTCAAGGGCGGCGGTGAGCGGTGGTTGCAGGGCACTTTCGATCGCCGGGCCCGAACCGAGGGCAACGGCGTCGGCTACGCCTCGATCGTCGCGGCCGGTCCGCACGCGCCCGTGCTCCACTGGGTGCGCAACGATGGCGCGGTGCCGGAGGAGTCGCTGCTGCTGCTCGACGCGGGTGTCGAGGTCGACACCCTCTACACCGCCGACATCACCCGCACACTTCCCGTGTCGGGGGAGTACAGCCAGGTCCAGCGCCAGGTCTACGACCTTGTGCTGACGGCCCACCACGTCGCGCTGGCCGAAGTCCGCCCCGGCGCGGGCTACGGCGCGTTCCACACCGCCGCGATGCGGGTGCTGGCACAGGGCCTGCACGACTGGGGCTTGCTGCCCGTGTCGGTGGACGAGTCCCTGGAGATCGGCAACCAGCACCACCGCCGCTACATCGTATGCGGGGTCGGGCACTTCCTCGGTCTGGATGTGCACGACTGCGCCCATTCCTCGGCGGAGATGTACCACGACGGGGTGCTCGAGGAGGGCATGGCGCTGGCGGTGGAGCCAGGTCTTTACTTCCACCCCAACGATCTGACCGTCCCACCGGAGCTGCGTGGGATCGGTGTGCGGATCGAGGACAACGTCGTGGTGACCGCTCAGGGCATCGAGGTGTTGTCCGCGGCATTGCCGACCACGCCCGACGAGTTGGAGGCGTGGGTTCGCGGCTGTCAGGGCTGAGTGATGGGCTGCGGCTGGTTCAGCCTTGGGTGAACTTCCGGGTGCGCGAGCCACCACGGGCGGAACACCGGACTCTCCAGGGCGTGGTGGGTGTAGGCGGCGGCGGAGGCCTCGTGGATTCGGTCGACCTGGCTCTCCGTCAGCCTTTCCCGCCGCCAGGCCAGGACCAGGCGCATCCGCATCGGCTCGTCGGCGAGCGGGCGGACGACCAGGCCGGGGCAGCCGATCGACGTCGGCTCGACCAGTTGCACCGCCTGGCCTGACCGGATCAGCTGCCTGCCACCGCCGCTGGGCACCTCGAACCGGATCCGGGGCACGAAACCCGCCTTGCGGCAGGCCGCGCGCAACGTGGCCAGCGATCCGTCGTCGGCGCCTGGCGGGCAGATCCAGGAGTCGTCGGCCAGATCCGCCAAGTGAATCTCCGGCAGACCCGCGGACGCGTGGGTCTGCGCGACCGCCACGAACACCGGGACACGCGGCACCAGGGTCCGGTACATCACCTGCGGGCCAAGCGGAACGTCCTTGTCGTCGGACATGCCGATGAGGGCCGCGTCGAGCCTGCCGTGGGTGAGCGAGTGGGCGAGCATCGTGCTCGACGGCTCCACCTGCAGCCTGACCTCGGCTTCCGGCAGCACCGCGTCCAGCCGGGAGACCAGGGTGGCGACGCACTCCATGTGCGCCGAACCCAGGCGCAGCACGGATTGGGCGTTGGGGCGCACCAGGTCGGCGCTGAACGCGTCGAGCTCGACCAGCAGTACCCGGGCCCGGCCCAGGACGCGTTCGCCCAGGGCGGTGGGCTCGGTTCCGGTGCGGCTGCGGAGGAACAGCTGCCCGCCCACCGACCGCTCGACGCGCTGCAGCAGCAGGGTGAGCGACGGCTGGGACACTCCGAGGGCGGACGCGGCCTGGGAGAGGCTGCCGGTCTCCGCGATAGCGCAAATGGCCCTCAGGTGCCGGAACTCCAGGTCCATAAGCAAAGACTATAGAGCCAAATCATTACCAGCGGATCCCTGTCGGTGTGACTCTCCCTCAATGCGCGATGACGTTGCCACCCAAGGAGGATCTCCGTTCGCGCGAGTCATCCACCCTGCACACCGAATCCCGCACCGGAGACACAACGTGATGAGTTCTCATCCGCGACGAGGGTTGATCCTGCTGACCCTGCTCGCCACTTTGAGCTTACCCGCCCCGACCGCCGCCGCCGCCGCACCTGAGCGCCTGCCCGCCCCCGCCGCGGCAACGCCCCCGCCGGTCGCCGAGTCCCACGGCACGGCCCGTGAGTCGAGGACACCGACCCCGCTCAAGGACCGCGGTCCCATCCCGGCCACCGCCACGTGCGACAGCGGTGTGCAGTCCGCCGCGGCCTGCGACCCGGCGGGGTTCGCCAGCCGGACGGGGGTCGCCCTGGTCCAGCACATCCGCTCGTCGACCCTGGACTGCGTCAACTCGCTGTTCACCCTCACCGGAAGCACGGCCACCGGAGCCTTCCGTGAACCCCAGATGGTGAGCGTCGCGTACGGACTGCGGGACAACGCCACCGCCTACCCCGGCGACAACTCCACCGCGACCGGACAGCTCGTCCTCTACTTGCGCGCCGGATACTTCGTCCAGTGGTACAACCCCGATGTGGTCGGGAACTACGGTCCGACCTTGCGCACCGCCATCCAGACGGCGCTGGACACCTTCTACGGCAACGCGCGTGCGTTCACCGTCAGCGAGGCCAACGGCGCCACGCTGTCCGAGGCGGTGACCCTGATTGACAGCGCGCGGGAGAACGCGCGCTACCTGTGGGTCGTGCGTCGCCTGCTTTCCAGCTACACCAGCGCTTATGACGCCTACCCGTCGATGGTGTCGGCGGTGAACGGTGTCTACACAGTACTCTTCCGCGGTCACTACCTGCCCGCGTTCGTCTCCGCGGTGCAGAGCGACCCGGCGGTCATCGACTCGCTCAACGCTTTCGCGTCGGCACACCTGAACCTGCTCGGCACCAACCGTGCGTACCTGACGACCAACGCGGGCCGGGAACTGAGTCGCTTCCTGCAGCACGACGCGCTGCGGGCCATGGTTCGACCGCTCGCCAAGGGCCTACTCGACCGCAGCTCGATCACCGGCCCGACCGGCGGGCTGTGGATCGGTGTCGCGGAGATGGCGGACGCCTACGACAAGGCCAACTGCGCCTACTACGACGTGTGCGACCTGGCGGCCCGGCTCAACGCCGCGATCCTGCCGATCACCCACACCTGTTCGTCGGCGCTGCGGATCCGCGCGCAGGCCATGACCGCGGCGGAACTGTCGGCCTCCTGCACCAGCCTGGCCAACCAGGACGCGTTCTTCCACCGCGTGGTCAACGACCCAGGCCCGGTCGCGAACGACCGCAACACCACCCTGGAGGTGGTGGTCTACGACTCAAGCGCGGACTACAAGACCTACGCGGGCACGATGTTCGACATCGACACCAACAACGGCGGCATATACATCGAGGGCGATCCCGCCGCCGCCGGCAACGTCGCGCGCTTCATCGCCTACGAGGCGCAATGGCTGCGACCGACGTTCGAGGTGTGGAACCTCAACCACGAGTACACCCACTACCTCGACGGCCGCTACAACATGTTCGGCGACTTCCCGACCACCGTCAGCACCCCCACGGTGTGGTGGATCGAGGGCGTCGCGGAGTACGTCTCCTGGTCGTACCGCAACCTGACGAACACCGCGGCCACCGCCGAGGCGGCCAAGAAGACCTACCCGCTGAGCACCCTGTTCGACACCACCTACGACCACGACTCGACCCGGGTGTACCGCTGGGGCTACCTTGCCGTCCGGTACATGATGCAGTCGCACCCGGCTGACATGACCACCGTCCTCGGCCACTACCGCGCGGGCAACTACACCGCGGCCCGCACGTACCTGAAGAACACGATCGGCACCCGTTACGACGCCGACTGGAACACCTGGCTCACCGCCTGCGCGGCGGGCGACTGCGGCAGCGGCAACCGCCCGCCGACGGCCGACTTCACCCACACCGTGACCGGCCTGACCGCCGCGTTCACCGACCGCTCCACCGACCCGGACGGCACGGTCGCGACCCGCCGCTGGGATTTCGGTGACGGCGGCACCGCCACCGCCACCGCCCCGACCCGTACCTACACGGCGGCGGGCACCTACACCGTCCGCCTCACCGTCACCGACGACAAAGGCGCCTCCGCGACCACCACCCGCTCGGTCACCGTGACGGCGGCGCTTCCTGAATGCACCAATACCGACATACGCGCGCTGGGCAAGAACTGCCAGCGCGCCAACCGATCCGCGGCGAACTCCGGGTACGACTACATGTACTTGCTGGTTCCCGCGGGCACCACCCGACTACGAATCACGTCGACTGGCGGATCAGGCAACTGCGACCTGTACTACAGCCGGACCGGCTGGGCCACCACGACCACGGCCACACAGAGCTCGGTCACCAGCACCAACAACGAGTCCGTCGTGGTGGCGAACCCACCCTCGGGCTATGTGTACATCAGCTTGATGGGATCGACCGCCTGCTCGGGTGTCACCGTTGCCACGAGGTATTAGCGAACGGATAGGGGATATGGCAGTGGGCCCGCCGGTGCGATCAGTCGCTGGCGGGCCCACTGCGCTCCACGACATCAGTGAGGCGACCACCCAAACAGTCACCGACAGCGGCGTCGGGTGCGTGTTCGGGCCCGTCACCTTCGGATCGCTTTGGGACTGTCGGGATCACGCTGCCTTTCAGGGGCCGGGGACCGCGGCTGTCGGCTCGCTGTCGCCAGGCCAGCTTCGCTCGGAACCGCAAGATGGGTCCGATGTTTCCGTTCCGCTGTCCGGTTGGTCTCAAGTCGGGCCGGGTCGCCGCTGCCCTGGTCAGGCCAGTGCATCCGATCTATCTGCCATCAATCCGGCGAGAACTCTTGCAACCTGGCTGACTCACCCGCTATACATCACGGCAATACATCAGATGTTTGCGGAGAGGGTGTCGCGTGAAGCTGCTTCGAGTGGGACCGGCCGGGGAGGAACGGCCCGCTGTCCTGGATGAGTCGGGCGCATTGCTCGATCTGTCCGGGATCGTCTCCGACATCGACGGGGCGTTCCTTGCAGGCGGTGGCGTCGACCGGGTCCGTGCCGCCCTCGATGTCGGGGGGCTGCCAGTGCTGCCCGAGGGCCTGAGGATCGGCCCGCCGCTCGCGCGGCCCGGCAAGATCGTGTGCGTCGGGCTGAACTACTCCGACCACGCCGAGGAGTCCGGCATGGCCAAGCCCGCCGAGCCGGTGCTGTTCATGAAGGCGCCCAATACGGTGGTCGGTCCTGACGACCAGGTCCTGATCCCGCGCGGCAGCCGCAAGACCGACTGGGAGGTCGAACTCGCGGTCGTCATCGGCGAGACCGCCCGCTATCTGACCGGCCACGCGGATGCCCTGGCCCGCGTGGCCGGTTATGCCATCTCCAACGACGTCTCCGAGCGGGAGTTCCAGCTCGAGCGCGGCGGGCAGTGGGACAAGGGGAAGTCCTGCGAGACGTTCAACCCGCTGGGCCCTTGGGTGGTCACCGCCGAGGAGGTGGCCGACCCGCAGTCGCTCGGGATGCGGCTGTGGGTCAACGGCACGCCGAGACAGGACGGCAACAGCAAGAACATGATCTTCGCCGTCGCCGAGATCGTCCGGTACATCTCCCAGTTCATGGTGCTCGAACCCGGCGACGTGATCAACACGGGCACGCCCGCCGGGGTCGCGTTCGGTCTGCCCGACCCGAAGCCGTACCTGCGGGCGGGCGACGTGGTCGAGGTCGAGATCGACGGACTCGGGCGCCAGCGCCAGGAAGTGGGGCAGGCATGAGCGAGCTTGCGAGCGAATCATCGGCACGGCCCGCGCTCATCGTCAGCCTGCGCACCCACGACATCCGGTTCCCGACGTCGCTGGAGCTCGACGGGTCGGACGCGATGAACCCCGACCCGGACTACTCCGCCGCCTACGTCGTCATCGGCACCGACGCGCCGGACGGACTGGAGGGGCACGGGTTCGCGTTCACCATCGGCCGCGGCAACGACATCCAGAGCACCGCCATCCGCGCCCTGGAGTCCTATGTGGTCGGGCGGCGGCTCGACGACACGCTCGACGACCTCGGTGGCATCTGGAAGGCCATGGTGCACGACTCGCAGCTGCGCTGGCTGGGCCCGGAGAAGGGCGTCATGCACATGGCGGTCTCCGCGGTGATCAACGCGCTGTGGGACCTCAAGGCCAAGCGGGCGGGCAAGCCGGTCTGGGAGGTGTTGGCCGACTCGACCCCCGAGCAGCTGGTCGACCTGGTCGACTTCCGCTACCTGACCGACGCCCTCACCCGCGACGAAGCGCTGGAGATCCTCCGCGCCGCCGAGCCCGGCCGAGCCGAGCGCAAGGCGGAGCTGCTGGCGCAGGGCTACCCGGCCTACACGACCTCGCCCGGCTGGCTCGGCTACGACGACGCCAAGCTGCGCAGGCTCTGCGCCGAGGCCGTCGCCGACGGGTTCACCCAGATCAAGCTGAAGGTCGGCGCAGACCTGGGCGACGACATCCGGCGCATGCGCATCGCCCGGGAGACCGTCGGCCCGGACATCCGCATCGCGATCGACGCCAACCAGCGTTGGGACGTCGGCGCGGCGGTCACCTGGGTCCAGGCGCTCGCCGAGTTCGACCCGTGGTGGGTGGAGGAGCCGACCAGCCCCGACGACGTGCTCGGCCACGCGACCATCGCCCGTGCCATCGCGCCGGTGAAGGTCGCCACCGGCGAGCACGTGCAGAACAGAGTGGTCTTCAAGCAGCTGCTGCAGTCCGGGGCGATCTCGTTCCTGCAGCTCGACGCCGCCCGGGTCGCCGGGGTGAACGAGAACGTCGGCATCCTGCTGCTCGCCGCCAAGTTCGGCGTCCCGGTCTGCCCGCACGCGGGTGGGGTCGGCCTGTGTGAGCTGGTCCAGCACCTGTCGATGTTCGACTTCGTCGCGGTGTCCGGCTCGCTCGACGACCGGGTGATCGAGTACGTCGACCACCTGCACGAGCACTTCGTCGACCCCGTGCGGATCGAGGACGGGCACTACGTCACCCCGACCGCGCCCGGATTCGGGGCGACCATGCATCCCCGGACGCTGGTCCGGTTCGCCTACCCTGACGGTCCCGTATGGACAGACCAACTGCGGAGGAGCGCGTCATGAGCCAGGAACTGGCGGGCCTGCGGGCCATCGTCACCGGCGGCGGCTCCGGCATCGGCCTGGCCGCGGCGACCCTGCTCGCCAAGCGCGGCGCCGAAGTCGCGTGCCTGGACCTCGACCCCGCAGGCGTCCCCGAGCCGCTGCTCGGCCTGCGGGCCGACGTCGCCGACTCGGAGTCGGTCGACGCCGCGGTCGCCGAGGCCGCGCGACAACTGGGCGGGATCGACATCGTGGTCAACAACGCGGGCATCGGCGCGCAGGGCACCGTGGAGGCCAATGCCGACGACGAGTGGCGGCGGGTCTTCGAGGTCAACGTGCTCGGCATCGTCCGGGTCAGCCGGGCCGCTCTGCCGCAGCTGCGCAGGTCGACGCACGCGGCGATCGTCAACACCTGCTCCATCGCCGCGACCGCGGGCCTGCCCAACCGGGCGCTGTACAGCGCCAGCAAAGGCGCGGTCCAGTCGCTGACGCTCGCGATGGCGGCCGACCACGTCGCGGAGGGCGTGCGCGTCAACTGTGTCAACCCCGGCACCGCGGACACCCCGTGGGTGCGCAGGCTGCTCGACGTCGCCGACGACCCGGACGGCGAACTTCGGGCACTCCAGGCCCGTCAACCGATGGGCAGGCTGGTCAGCGCCGACGAGGTCGCCGCGGCCATCGCCTATCTCGCCAGTCCCCTCGCCGCCTCGACCACGGGCACCGTGCTCGCCGTCGACGGTGGCATGCACGGCTTGCGGCTCCGGCCGACGAACTAGTTCCCTGCCATCGAAACCGAGGAAACAATGAAGATCACGTCAACCACGTTGAGCGCCGTAGCCGCGGCCACTCTCGTGCTCGGCCTGAGCGCGTGCAGCAAGGACTCCGCCGGCGCGCCGGGCCAGCAGGCCGCGGGCGGCGTCGGCGGGGTCGGCGTCGACCTGCCGCGCGCCGACTCCGACTTCTGGAACGCCTACAGCGGATACATCCCGACCAAGGCCAAGGACCTCGGGCTGACGCTGACCGCGACCACCAACTCGACCAACGACGTCCAGAAGCTCATCGGCAACGTCGACAACCTGACCGCCCAGGGCGCCAAGGCCCTGGTCATCGCCCCGCAGGACACCGGCGCCATCGGCCCCAAGCTCGACGAGCTCGCGGGCAAGGGCATCCCGGTCATCAGCGTCGACACCCGGCCGGACGCGGGCAAGTTCTACATGGTCGTGCGCGCCGACAACCGCGCCTACGGCACCAAGGCGTGCGAGTTCCTCGGCGAGAAGCTCGGCGGAAAGGGCAAGGTCATCGAGTTCCAGGGCGCGCTGTCCTCGATCAACGGCCGCGACCGGTCCGAGGCGTTCAAGGAGTGCATGACCAAGAAGTTCCCGGCCATCACGGTGTTCGAGGAGCCGACCGAGTGGGAGGGCACCAAGGCGCAGGCCGCCCTGGAGACCCGCCTGTCGACCGACCCGGACATCAAGGGTGTCTACATGCAGGCCGGTGGCGTCTTCCTCGACCCGACGCTGCAGGTGCTCAAGCAGCGCGGCCTGCTGGTCCCGCCGAGCGACCCCAAGCACATCTTCATCGTCTCCAACGACGGCATCGCCCAGGAGTTCGACGCGATCCGCAAGGGCGAGATCGACGCGACCGTGTCCCAGCCCGCCGACCTCTACGCGGAGTTCGGCCTCTACTGGGCCAAGCAGGCGATGAGCGGTGTCACGCCCAAGGTCGGTCCGACCGACCACGGCAGCACGGTCATCGAGGTTCCGGGTGGTTTCGAGGACCAGATCCCCGCGCCCCTGGTGACCAAGGACAACGTGGACGACCCTGCTCTCTGGGGCAACAAGAAGTAGCAGGCCAGGACAAGAGGAGTCCGTGATGGACGGTGCGCAGGCACCACCGGTCGTCGAGGCGGTCGGGATCGCCAAGCGGTTCGGCCCGACGGTCGCGCTCGCCGACGGGAACCTGTCGGTGCGGGCGGGAGAGACGCACGCGCTGGTCGGACGCAATGGCGCGGGCAAGTCGACCCTGGTCGGCGTGCTCACCGGGCTGCACCGGGCGGACGCCGGGGAGGTCCGGTTCGCCGGGAAACCCGCGCCCGCCCCGGGCGACCGGGCCGCCTGGCGGGAGCGGGTGGCGTGCGTCTACCAGCGGCCTTCAGTGGTCAGGGAACTGACCGTCGCGGAGAACCTCTTCCTCGGCAGACAGCCACGCGGCCGGTTCGGCCTGCTCTCCCCGGGCAGGCTGCGCCGGGAGGCGGCCGAGCTGCTGGAGGCGTGGGCGGTCCCGGTCTCGCCGGACCTGGCCGCCCGCGACCTCACCGTCGAGCAGCGCCAGCTGGTCGAGATCGCCGGGGCGCTCTCGCTGGGCGCGCGGTTCGTCATCCTCGACGAGCCGACCGCCCAGCTGGAGGCCAAGGCGATCAACCGGCTCTTCGACCGGCTGCGTGATCTTCAGCAGCAGGGCGTCACGTTCCTGTTCATCTCCCACCACCTGCCCGAGATCTACGAGATCTGCCAGCGGGTGACCGTCTTCCGCGACGCGCGGCACATCGTCACCGCGCCGGTGGCCGAGCTCAGCCACGACAAGCTGGTCGAGGCGATGATCGGCGAGGCCCGCGGCCTGGTCCAGGTCGGGGCGGACCGGCCCTCGGTGTCCGCGGACGCGGAGAAGGTGCTGGAGCTGAGCGGGGTGGGTGTGCCGGGCTTCGTCGAGTCCGTCGACCTGTCGGTGCGCCGCGGCGAGATCGTGGGCGTCGCCGGGTCGGCGGCAAGCGGGAAGCGGCAACTGGCCGAGGCGATCGCGGGCCTGCGGGCCCGCAGCGGTGAGGTCCGGGTGACCGGGCGTGTGATCAAGGCCGGTCAGGTGCCCGCCGCACTGCGCGGCGGTGTCGGCTACCTGCCGGGCGACCGCAACGTCGACGGGTTCGTGCCGGGGCTGTCGGTCGCGGAGAACGCGACGATGACCATCGCGGGCAAGCTCGGACCCAGGGGGTTCGTGCTGCCAAAGGTCCGCGACGGCCGGGCGAACACGATGATCGCCGACCTCGATGTGCACACCGCGGGCCCGCACCAGCCGGTCGGCGAGCTATCCGGCGGCAACGCGCAGAAGGTCGTCATGGCGCGCGCGTTGGCCTCCGACCCGGAGGTGCTGGTGCTCGTGCAGCCCACCGCCGGGGTCGACGTGCGATCGAAGGAATCGCTGCTGGGGGCGGTGGACGAGCAGACCCGGTCACGGCGCGGGGCGCTGCTGGTGTCAGACGAGCTCGACGACCTGCGGGTGTGCGACCGGGTCGTGGTCATGGTGGGTGGGCGCGTCGTGGGCGAGCACCCCAGGGGATGGAACGAGGCCGAACTGGTGGCCGAGATCGAGGGAATTGGTGAGTCCGGTGTCTGAGTCGACCACTGTGTCCACGGAGGTGCCCACCGAGCCGGAGGCGCCCGCGCGGCCGACGCCGCTGACGGGCAGGCCCGCGAACCGGCTGCGGCTGGCGAAGCTGCGCGATCTCGCGCTGATCCCGCCGATCATCGCGCTGCTGGTCTACGGGTACACGCTCAAGCCCGACATCTTCCTCACGCACTCGTACCTGGTCGACTCGGTGCTGAAGTACCAGGCCGTGCTGGCGATGGTGGTGCTGGCGGAGGCGCTGGTGCTCATCGTCGGCAAGTTCGACCTGTCGCTGGAATCCATCGTCGGGATCGCGCCCGCCGTGGCGATCTTCCTCGTCGTCGGCAACACTTCGGTGCTCGGCGCGCCATGGCCGACGTGGACCGTGCTGCCGGTCGCGCTGGTGTTCGGCGGGCTGATCGGGGTGTTCAACGGGCTGCTGATCGTGCGGTTCAAGCTGTCGGCGTTCATCGTGACGCTGGCGATGTTGATCTTCCTGCGCGGGCTGCAGCTGACCCTCGTCGGCGGCTCGACCATCTCGAACCTGGCCAAGCGGGTGCCGGTGATCGACTACCTCGGCAACGTCCGCATCCTGACGCTGCCGCTGTCCATCTGGATCGTGGTCGTGCTGTTCGCCGTGGGCATCGTCGTGCTCGGCTACACCCGGGTCGGGCGCTCGCTCTACGCCGTCGGCGGCAACCCCGACGCGGCGCGGGCCGCGGGCATCCGGGTCGAGCGGGTCATCTGGATGACGCTGGTCGTCGCGGGCCTGCTCGCCGCGCTCGCCGGGCTGATGATGTCGGCGCAGCTGGCGTCGGTCGCGGCCAACCAGGGCGAAGGCATGATCTTCATGGTGTTCGCCGCCGCGGTCATCGGCGGGATCAGTCTCGACGGCGGGAAGGGCTCGCTGTTCGGCGCACTGTGCGGTGTGGTGCTGCTCGGGTTGATCCGCAGCGTGCTGACCCTGGCCCAGGTGGCGCCCGACCAGATCGAGGCCGTCTACGGTCTGGTCATCCTGGTCGCGCTCGTCCTGGCGCGGCTGACCAGCGGAAAGGCACAGGACTAACGGTGGAGCGAATCGCCCTGCACACCCGGCTCAAGCCCGGCGCCGAAGCGGAGTACGAGCGGGTCCACGCGGTGATCCCGGCCGACCTGGACACCGCCCTGCGCGAGGCGGGCGTCCACACCTGGCGGATCTGGCGCGACGGACTCGACCTGTTCCACGTGGTCGAGGTCGAGGACTACCAGGCGATGCGGCGGGCGCTGGCCGACCACCCGGCGAACGTGCCGTGGCAGGCGCGGATGGCCGGGCTGCTCGACGTCGCGGACGACTACTCCGGCGACGACCGCGGTGTCTCGCTGGTGTGGGAGCTGCCGTGAAGTCGGTGCGGCTGGGCGGTTCCAAGGTCGAGGTGACCGGTCTCGGGTTCGGCGGGGCGGGCATCGGCAACCTGTTCACCGCCGTGTCCGACGCTGACGCCCGGGGTGCGGTGGACGCGGCGTGGGCGGCGGGGGTGCGCTACTTCGACACGGCGCCGCACTATGGCCTCGGGTTGTCCGAGCGGCGGCTGGGGGCCGCTCTGGCCGACCGCCCGCGATCGGAGTACGTCGTCTCGACGAAGGTCGGCCGGATCCTGGAGCCCGCGGCGGGCGGCCGCGACGACGAGGGCTTCGACGTCCCCGCCGACTTCCGCCGTCGCTGGGACTTCAGCGCCGACGGCGTGCGCAGGTCCATTGAGGACAGTCTGGAACGCCTTGGACTGGTCCGGATCGACCTCGTGCTGCTGCACGATCCGGACAACCACTGGGCGGAGGCGGTCGGGTCGGCGTACCCGGCGCTGCACGACTTGCGCTCGCAGGGGGTCGTGGGCGCGATCGGCGTGGGCATGAACCAGTGGGAGCTGCCCGCCCGGTTCGTCGCCGAGACGGACATCGACGTGGTGATGCTCGCAGGCCGGTACACGCTGCTCGACCGGTCGGCGGCTCCGGAACTGCTGCCGCTGTGTCTTCGTCGGGGGGTCTCGGTGATCGCGGCGGGGGTGTTCAACAGCGGGGTGCTGGCCACCGACTCGCCGGGCTCGACCTACGACTACGCCCCGGTCCCTGAACCTGTGCGTGCCAGGGCGGCGCGGATGGCGGAGATCTGCCATGCGCATGGGGTGACCTTGCCGCAGGCGGCGATCGCGTTCGCCGCCCGGCATCCGGCGGTGGCTTCGGTTCTCGTCGGCGCCCAGTCGGCGGATCAGTTCGCCCGCAACGCTTCCCTGTATGCCACCTCGGTGCCCGTCGAGCTGTGGGACGACCTGCCGTGACCGTCGACGCTCACCACCATCTGTGGGATCCGGCAGGCCGGGACTACCCCTGGATGAGTTCGCCCGATTTGGATCCGATCCGGCGGGTGTACACAGTGGACGATTTGGCGAGAGTCGTCTCGGGGACGTCTGTGCTTGTGCAGACGGTGTCCTCGGTTGAGGAGACGGCGGAGTTCCTTGCCGTGGCTCGTGGTTCCGGTGGTCTGATCGCAGGTGTTGTCGGGTGGGTGGACCTGGAGGGCGACTTGGTCCTGCCTTCGGATGACCTGCTTGTCGGAGTTCGGCACCAGTTGGAGGACGAACCCGATCCGGCTTGGCTGCTGCGCCCGTCGGTGATGGCGTCCCTGCGTGCTTTGGGGCTTCCGTACGACTTGCTGGTGCGCGGGCCCCAGCGGGCGGCGGCGCTGGCAGGTGTCCGGGAGCTTGGCGAGGTGTCGTTTGTGCTCGACCACGCTGGAAAGCCGGAGATCGCGGCGGGGGAGTGGGAGCCGTGGGCTTCGTGGATCAGCGCTATGGCCGCTTGTCCGAACGTGGTGTGCAAGCTGTCGGGGCTGACCACGCAGGCGTCATGGGATGGGTGGACGGTCGAGCAGGTGTTGCCTTATGCGGCCCATGTTCTCGCGGCGTTCGGGATGGATCGGGTGATGTTCGGCTCCGACTGGCCGGTGTGTGACCTCGCGGGCGGCTACAGCGGTGCGCTGTCGGTCGCCGAGGCGGCACTGGTCGGTTGTGGCGCCGATGAGCGCGCGGCCGTTCTCGGGGGGACCGCTCGGCGCGTGTATGGGTTGAGCGGTTGACCGCGCTGGGTGGTTTCAGAGAGGCGGATCGGGTGGCGTCATTCCTGTTCGAGGGCGGATTCCGCGGACCCGAGCGTGTTGCGGAGCCACTGCTCCACGCCTGCCACGTGCACTGTCGCCCACGCCCGGGCGACCTCAGGCTGCCGCGACTCGATGGCCTCACAGATGGCGTCATGCTGTTCGCGGGTGCGGCGGACCGCGCCCTCCTGCGTCAGGCCTCGCCAGATGCGGGCGCGGGCCGTGGGGCCGGACAGGCCGTCGATGAGAGAGCACAGAACCGTGTTGCCCGAGCCCGCGGCGATGCGGCTGTGGAACTTGAGGTCGTTGGCGACCAGGGCCTCCACGGTCGGGTCTTCGTCGAGTTCGTCGAGGATGGCGCGGAGTTCGGCGACGTCGGCGTCGGTCATGGTCTTGGCGGCCATGGCGGTGGCGGCGGGCTCGAGGATGCGGCGGACTTCGAGGAACTGCAGGACGGTGTCATCCTGGTGGAAGTCGACCATGAAGCCCATGGCGTCGAGGAGCAGGTCCGGTTCGAGGCTGGTGACGTACGTGCCGTCGCCCTGGCGCACGTGCAGCACCCTGATCAGCGACAACGCCTTGACCGCCTCCCGCAGGGAGCTGCGCGACAGGCCAAGGCGCTCGGCGAGGTCGGCTTCCTTCGGCAGGCGCGAGCCGGGGCCGAGTTCGCCGTTGACGATCATCGCCTTGATCTTCTCGATGGCTTCGTCGGTGACTGGCACGGCAACTCCTCCTGCGGACATCCGATGTTTCGTAGGATAGCCGGGCGTGGCCCGAAATGTGGAAAGGTTCGCCGATGAGGGTCGCCCTCTTCATCACCTGCTTCAACGACACGCTGTTCCCAGCGACCGGCCAAGCCGTGGTGCGCGTGCTGGAGCGGCTTGGCCACGAGGTGGTCTTTCCGCCGGACCAGACGTGTTGCGGGCAGATGCATTTCAACACCGGCTACCAGCGTGAGTGCGTCCCGCTGGTCCGGTCCTTCGTCGACACCTTCGCCGACGCCGA
Source organism: Actinokineospora xionganensis (assembly GCF_014323725.1). Lineage (GTDB taxonomy): Bacteria > Actinomycetota > Actinomycetes > Mycobacteriales > Pseudonocardiaceae > Actinokineospora > Actinokineospora xionganensis. The sequence goes on from NZ_JABVED010000001.1 coordinate 133,775, forward strand.
CGTCGTGGTGGCGCCGTCCGCGTCGTGTGTCGGGATGGTCCGGGACTTCCACGGCCGGGTCGCCGAGGTGTCGGGGGACCGGGGACTGGCCGCCGCGGTGGCCGAGACGGCGCCGCGCGTGCACGAGTTCACCGAGTTCCTGGTCGACATCGCGGGGGTGACCGACGTCGGCGCGTACTTCCCGCACCGGGTCACCTACCACCCGACCTGCCACGGTCTGCGCCTGCTCAAGCTCGGCGACCGGCCCCAAGCGCTGCTGCGCGCGGTGGAGGGGATCGACCTGGTGGACCTGCCGGACGCGACCGAGTGCTGCGGGTTCGGTGGCACGTTCGCGGTGAAGAACTCCGACGTCTCGGTCGCCATGGGCACCGACAAGGTGGCACGAGTGCTGGCCACCGGCGCGGAGGTGCTGACCGCGGCCGACAACTCCTGCCTGATGCACGTCGGCGGGCTGCTGTCGCGGTCGAAGTCGAGCGTGCGGGTCATGCACCTCGCCGAGATCCTGGCCGGTGAGCGCGGATGACCGGCACCTGGCTCGGGATGCCGCCCTTCCCCGAGGCGGCCCGCAAAGCGCTCGGCGACACGCAACTGCGCACCAACCTGCGCAAGGCGACCGGCACGATCCGAGGTAAGCGGGCGGCCGTGGTCGCCGAACGCGCGGACTGGGAGGCGTTGCGGGTCGCGGGCAAGGAGATCAAAGACCGCACCCTGCACAACCTCGACACCTACCTCGAACAGTTGGAGCGCAACGTCACCGCGGCGGGCGGTGTCGTCCACTGGGCGCGTGACGCGGCCGAGGCCAACCGGATCGTGATCGACCTTGTCCGGGCGGCCGACGCCGACGAGGTGGTCAAAGTGAAGTCCATGGCCACCCAGGAGATCGAACTCAATGAGGCGCTGGCCGAGGCGGGCATCGCCGCCTACGAGACCGACCTGGCCGAGCTGATCGTCCAACTGGGACACGACCGGCCGTCGCACATCCTGGTGCCCGCCATCCACCGCAACCGCGCGGAGATCAGGGACATCTTCCTGCGCGAGATGCCCGGGGTGACCGAAGCCCTCACCGACGACCCGGCCGAGCTGGCCGCCGCGGCCCGGGCGCACCTGCGGCGCAAGTTCCTCACCGCCAAGGTCGCCGTGTCCGGCGCGAACTTCGCCGTCGCCGACTCCGGCACGCTCGTCGTGGTGGAGTCCGAGGGCAACGGACGGATGTGCCTGACCCTGCCGGAGGTGCTGATCAGCGTGGTCGGCATCGAGAAGCTGGTCCCGACCTGGCAGGACCTCGAAGTCATGCTCCAGTTGCTGCCACGCTCGTCGACCGGCGAGCGGATGAACCCGTACACCTCGACGTGGACCGGCGTGACCCCCGGCGACGGCCCGCGGGAGTTCCACCTGATCCTGCTCGACAACGGCCGCACCGACGCGCTCGCCGACGACATCGGACGCCAGGCGCTGCGGTGCATCCGCTGCTCGGCGTGCCTCAACGTCTGCCCGGTCTACGAGCGGACCGGCGGCCACGCCTACGGTTCGGTCTACCCCGGCCCCATCGGCGCGATCCTCACCCCGCAGCTGCGCGGCGTCACCGCGGACGAGGTCTCACCGACTCTCCCGTTCGCCTCGACCCTGTGCGGCGCCTGCTACGAGGTGTGCCCGGTGCTCATCGACATCCCGCAGGCCCTCGTCCACCTGCGCGCCAAAGCCGTCGACGCCAAGCGCGGCAAGCCTTCCGCCGAGCGCGCGGCCATGCGGGTGGCGCAGTGGTTCTTCGGCAGCTCCCGCAGGCTGCGCGTGGCGCAGCGCCTGGTCGCGACCGGCGGCCGGGTCTTGAGCCGCCGCGGCCGCATCGGCAGGTTGCCCGGCCCGCTCAAGGGCTGGAGCGGCGCCCGCGACACCGCGACCCCGCCCCGGCGGACGTTCCGAACCTGGTGGGAGTCCCGATGACCGCGCGCGAAGAGATCCTCGGCCGAATCCGATCCGCCCTGTCCACAGTGGACAAGACGGAGACGGTCGTGTCCCGGGATTACGAGCAGACCATCGAAGGCGACTTGGTCGAGCTGTTCGCCGAACGGGTCGCCGACTACCGAGCCACGGTCGTGCGCACGGCCGCCGACAGGCTGCCGGAAGCCATCGCCGAACAGTTGGCCCACTTCGGCATCAGCTCGGTCGTCACCCCCGCCGACCTACCCGCGCAATGGGTCCCGCACGCCGACACCGACGCCCCACCCCTGCGCGTCCCGGCCCTCGACGCCACCGACGGCGTCGTCACCGCCTGCGCCGTGGGCATCGCCGAGACCGGCACCATCGTGCTCGACGCGGGTGCGGGACAAGGCAGGCGCGCGCTCACCTTGGTCCCCGACTTCCATCTGTGCGTCGTAAGGGCCGACCAGATCGTCGGCACGGTCCCCGAGGCGATCGCCCGACTCGACGGCACCCGCCCGCTCACCTGGATCAGCGGCCCGTCGGCCACCAGCGACATCGAACTCAACCGGGTCGAAGGCGTCCACGGCCCCCGCATCCTGGTCGTCGTCATCGCGGGCGCGCCGGAAGAGGTGCCTCAGGCCACGAGGATGTCGTCGATCTCCACGCCGTAGACCCCGGACATCACTTCGACCAGGGTCGCCCTCAGTTCGAGGTCGGACCGCCCTTCTTCGGCTGTCCACAGCGGAAAGTCGACCTTGTAGACCCGCTTGCCGTCGCGCGTCCCCTCGTAGGCGTCGAGGTCGGCGTAGGCCGCCGCGGGCGGGCGGACGAAGGTGCGGCCGTAGTCGCGGAGCGCGGTGGTCATCATCTCCGCGGTCAGCCGCTTGCCCTGGGTCATCCGCTCCAGGGTGTCGTGGCTCGGCTCGACGAGCAGCCCCACCGCGATCCGCAGTGCCTGCACGGCTTCAGCGGGAACCACGCCATCACCTCCTGAGCTCCGGGGTCAGCCGGTGAGGAGCGTAGTGGCGAGCGCCACCAGGGCGACTTCGAGTTCGTCGGCCGACTTGCGCTGGTGCAGGGACCAGTCGTAGACCACTGAGTTCAGCGCGCCGATGAGGGCGAGGGCGGCGAACCGGAAGTCCCGGGGTGGGATCTCGCCGCGGGCGATCGCGGCTTCGCCTTCGTGGGTGACCGTGGCGATGATGGCTTCGCGGTACTCCAAGCGGGTCTGTTCCACCGCGGGGCTGGCGCCGACGACCTCCACGAAGCTGACCCGGACCCGACGGGGGTCGGAGATGATCGTGCGCAGATACGCGGTCACGGCCGCGACCAGGCGCGCCTCGATCGGGGCCGCGGGCGCCTCGGCGAGCGCGGTAGCGGTCGCGGTGAGCGCGTCCTCGGTGATCTGCGAGTGCAGCGCGATCAGGACCGCTTCCTTGTTGGTGAACTCCTGGTAGAAGTGCCGCGTCGACACCTTCGCCGCCGAGCAGAGCCGGTCGATGGGCGTCACCTGGTAGCCCTCGGTGCCGAACAGGTCGAGCGCGGCTTCCAGCAGGCGCTCCCGGCGGGCGGCGCTGCGTTCTCCCGCGTCGCGGCCCGAGTAGCGGCGGGTCGCCGGTGTGGTCACTGCCTCGGTCATCGGCTTGGTCAACTCTCCAGCTCTTGTCATCGGGGTCGCGTAGCGCCTACGGTAGCCGCCAGGTCCAAAGCGAAAAGATACATTTTCGATTGTGGAGGTCGGTCCATGAAACGCACGGCACTGTGGGCATTGCTGGTGGTCGCGGCGGGATCACTGGTTGGCGGCGTGGTCGTCCCGACCGCGGTCGCGGCGCCGGAGGCGATCGTGGAACCGGACCTCGACCCCTTCTACCGACCCGCGGCGGGCTTCGAGGCCGCGGCTCCGGGCACGGTGCTCAAGCAGCGGGACGTCACCGCCGCCGGGCTGCCCGCGCTGCAGCTGCAGGTGCGCAGCACCGACGCGAAGGACCGTCCGGTCACGGTGGTCTCGACGCTGATCGTGCCGTCGACGCCCTATCCCGGCCGGCGGCCGCTGCTGTCCTACCAGCCCGCGACCGACAGCCTCGGCGACCAGTGCAACCCGTCCTACACGCTGCGGACCGGCACCGAGAAGGAGACCGCGCTGCTCGGGTTGGGGCTGGCCAAGGGGTGGGCGGTGGTGGTCACCGACTATCAGGGCCCGCGTGACGCCTATGGCGCGGGACGGATGGAGGGGCACGCGGTGCTCGACGGCATCCGCGGCGCGACCTCGGTGCCAGAGGCTGGGCTGGTGAACGCGAAGATCGGTATGTGGGGCTACTCGGGCGGCGCGCTCGCCTCGGGCTGGGCGGCCGAGCTGCAGCCGACGTACGCCCCGAAACTGCGCATCGCGGGCGTCGCCGCGGGTGGCATCCCGGCCGACCTCACGCTGGCCGCGAAGACAATGGACGGCGGACCGTTCTCGGGGCTCGGCCTCGGCGCCGTCAACGGTCTCATGCGTGAGTACCCCGAATTGGAGTCGCTGCTCAACGACGCGGGCCGCGCACTCCAGGCCGACATGGACGACATGTGCGTGGGGGAGCTGGCCACCGGATACCCGTTCCGCAAGCTGACCGAGTTCACCACCTCGCCCGACCCGCTGAACGAGCCGGTCGGCCGCGAGGTGCTGGCGCTCAACCGAATGGGCGCGCAGGCGCCCGCCGCGCCGGTCTACCTGTACCACTCGAAGTTCGACGAGCTGATCCCGTGGGCCGCCGGTGACGCGGTCCGCCGCGAGTGGTGCGCGAAGGGCACCAAGGTCACCTTCCACACCGACTACCTCAGCGAGCACAACGTCCTGGCGGTCACCGGCGCCCCCGCCGCCGTCGCCTACCTCACCGCCCGCTTCTCCGCCCTCCCCCTAACCAACACCTGCTGACCCCCGCGACTCGCTTGCCTGGAGGGGCGACTCGCGGGTGTTGGGCGATACGGTGGGGGGTGAGGTGGCCGACGGGCGGGAGTGGGGATGCAGGTCGTCCTGTATGTCATGGTCACGCTGCTGGGTTTGGCAGTCGGGTCCTTCCTCAATGTGGTTATCCACCGGGTGCCGCGCGGCGAGTCGGTGGTGAGTCCGGCGTCGCGCTGCCCGAGCTGTGGGAAGCCGGTGCGGGCCCGACACAACCTCCCGGTGTTCGGCTGGCTTGTCCTCAGAGGACGGTGTGCGGACTGCGGCGCGCCGATCGGGGTCCGCTACCCGTTGGTGGAGCTGGGCACGGCGCTGGTCTTCCTCGTGGTGGCCGTGCGGATGTGGCAGCTGGGGCTGGTGTCCGCGCTGCCCGCGTACCTGTACTTCGCGGCGGCCGGGATCGCGCTCGCCCTGATCGACCTGGACGTGCGCAGGCTGCCGTCGGCGATCATCCTGCCGTCCTACCCGGTGCTCGCCGCGCTGTTGGCGGTGTCCTCGGCGGTGCGCGACGACTGGTGGTCGCTCGGCCGCGCCGGTATCGGCGCCGCCGCCCTGTTCGCGTTCTACTTCCTGCTGGCGCTGGTGTACCCAGCCGGGATGGGGTTCGGCGACGTGCGGCTCTCGGGCCTGCTGGGCGGCGTGCTCGCCTACCTGTCGTGGTCGACGCTGGTCGTCGGCGCGTTCGGCGGCTTCGTCCTGGGCGCGCTCGTGGGGGCGGTGGTCCTCGCGGCAGGACGCGGCGACCGCAAGACCGCGCTCCCGTTCGGGCCGTTCATGATCCTGGGCGCCCTGCTGGCCCTGTTCGTCGCCGAGCCCATCGCGGACTGGTACCTGGTCACCGTGGGTTGGACCAGCTGAGCACGCTGACTTGTCGTCGCCCCGGCAGCGGGGTGACCGGGTCGGCGTCGACGAAGGCGACTTTCGCCCGGAGGCTGGGTGTCCCGCTGGTCGCGCACGGTCCCGGCGACGGGCAGAGATAGACGCTGAGGTACACGCTGAACACGAAGCCGGGCGAGTCGTCGGGAACCTCGATGACGGGACCGCTGTAGAAGAAGCTGCCGGTCAGCTTGACCCACAGGGAGCGGGAGACGACGCCGAAGCGAAAGACCTGCTCGGCGGCGTTGTTCAGGGTGATGTCGAGGGCGGCGTGCGGGGCGTAGGTGGTGCCCTGGACGTAGAACTGGTTGTTGGGGCTGCCATCGGAGGTCACCATCGCGCACCGGGAGGCGTTGCCGAGCCCGGTGTAGGGGGCCGCGGTGACGCAGCCGGCGCCCGCCCGGAAGGCCGGTGCCACATAGGTGAGGTCGAGCTGGATCGCGTCGATGTCGGCCACCGTCGGCCTGTCCACCGAGACCTTGAGATCGATCGTCGCGCCGGTGAAGGTTCCCTTGTGGATGGACTCCGCGAGAGCGCCGGTGCGTGCGGGGTCGATGGGGATCGTGGTGGTCTGGAAGAGGGGTGAGCCTGCCCGCCCGGCGGCCGAGGCGCTGATCGGCGTGCCGCCCTGCGGTGTCAGCGTCACCTGGAGGGCGTCGCTCCGGGAGTCGTCGGAGTGCCGGTGGGTGACCTTCACCGTCGCCGATTTGAGAATCGATCCGGCCGGGATCGGGGACGGCGGCGCGAATCCGGTCGCCTTGATAGTCGTGTCGTCCTTCTTCGTGGCTGTCCAGGAGGCGAAGTTGACCGCGTCCGCGTCGGCGAGCGCCGCGGGCGTCGCGGTCGGACCGAAGGCACCCTGGCCCGGGACGCCCGTGAGCTTGAGGTCGGTGAGCGCGGTGTCGGTCTCCGACCCGGACTTCAACCCGTAGACCGCGACCGGTGGTCTGGTGGCGCTGTAGGTGCCGCAGATCTCCGCCTGACCCGCCTTGACCGCGAGCTGGCTGTCGCCGCCGAAGATGAACTGGACGCCGACCGCGTTGGCGTCCTTGATCGGGTTGTTGCAGGAGCCGGGGATCGTGGGGTTGAGCGGTGGCTGGGCGATCACCTGGCCCGCGGCGTTGACCGGGGTGCCCGCGACGAGTTTCCCGGTGTCGATCGTCCAGATGTTGCCCCCAGCCGAGGGCAGCCGTGGATTGGCGTTGGGGCCGGTGTTGTGAAAGTCGAAGTAGTACGCGCCGGGTTTGAACCACCAGACGCTGTTCTTGCAGGCACTGCCGTTGCCCATCATGGCGGTCAGGGCGTTCGCGTCGTCGTAGTAGCCCGGCTCGAAGGTGATCCGGCCCGTGCTCGTGCACGCGGGCAGGGTGCGGTGGGGCGGGGCCGCCGCCACGGCGGGCAGGTAGTTCGGGTCTTCGCCGAGGGGGTTCGCAGGCGCGTAGGGGCATGACGGGGGCGACGGGTCGCTGATGATCGTGCCGGAGCAGCCGGTCCGCCCGTAGACGCGGGTGTTCGTCGCCAGCGTGCCGTTGACGACGTTGATGTTGGAGTTCGAGAACACCACGCCGCGCACACGGAACATCGAACCGGTGGGCTGCTGGATGTTGACGCCGTCCTCGCCCCCGTGCGTGCCGAGGGTGAGGACCGCGCTGCCCGGCCGGTTGCACATCGACAGCGACGGGCACTGGATGAGGACCTTGGACGGGTCGGCCCCGCACGCCACGGTCGCCGCGCCCGCCCCCGCGATCCCGTCGAGGGTCAGCGTGTCGGATCCGCCGAAGCAGTTCTGTCCGGGGGAGTTGTTGTAGGTGCTGTTGCGGATGGTGTTGATCGCCGCGGCCATCGCGCCGTCCGAGGTGGACGCGGTGGCGCCCTGGTCGCGCAGCGCGATGGTGGTGCGGATGCTCGTGCCGGAGAAGGTGAGCAGCGACAGCAGGCCCAGGCTGATCACCACGACCAGCACCAGCACCAGGATCAGCGCGGCGCCGCTGTCGTCGTCTCGGCGTCTCATGTCTGCCTCCGCTGCCCGTTCAGGCTGATCTCATAGGGGTCGGCGTTCGGCGTGGTGACGGTGAACGTCAGCGTCACCCGCTGTGGCACGGCCGCGGTGTCGCACGCGCCGCCGCAGTCCACGGTGAGCGTCGCCGGGTCGACGTAGTGGGCGACGACGATGTCGGCGACGGCGCCGCCCGCGCACTTGATCCGGTGCAGTTCGCTGACGGGTCCCATCGGCACCAGGTAGTAGGCGACGACGTCCACGCTCGACGCCGGGGCGGCGGCGGAGTTGTCCCAGCGCTCCGACAGGAGACGGATCTTGGCGGTGGGGGTCGCGACCGTGCCGCACACGTGCCCGCCCGCGTCGAACGCCGCGTCGAGTTGGATGGACGGCTTGAACGCGACCCCGGTCAGGCCGTGCGCGGCGGCGTAGTCGCGGATGCCGACGGTGGCGACGTCCTGGCCGAAATAGGTGGCGCTGATCTGGGAGTCGTGCGACAGCTGCAGCCGAGCCGACGCGCTCGCCGACTGGCGCAGTCCGGCGATGATGAGGTTCGCCAGCGGCGCGGTGATCACCCCTAGGATCACGATCGCCATCAGCAGTTCGACAAGGGTGAACCCGGCTTCATCGTCGCCGCCGCGGCGGGGAGTCAGCCGCATATCGGCTCCCCGAGGCCGCAGGGCTTGCGGATCACGATGACGCTGCGCTCGGTGGCGCGGCCGTCGTCGCCCGCCACCTGCAACGTGAGCTGCTGCAGCCCGGTGTCGGTTCCGCAGGAGCCCTGCCAGGCGGTGCCGTTCCAGTACTTCGTCGCGGTGACCGCCGAGGTGTATCCGGCGGGGACGACGAATCCGGCGGGGGAGGCATAGGCGCCGGGCCCGGCGCACGCGACGTAGCCGCCGTTGGCGACGCTGGTGCGGATGGCCTCGCCGAAGTCGCGGACCATGGTGCCCGCGGTGGACTGCTTCCGGTGCACGTCGGAGGCGAGCACGCTGGTGGTCAGGCCCGCGCCGATCGCCACCGCGCCGATGCCGAGGATCACCACGGCGATCAGGAGTTCCAGGAGCGTCTCGCCCCGGTCGTCGGCGCGCATGTCAGGACACCTGGTTGAAGATGCCGTACATCGCCGAGACCAGCGCCACCGCGACGAACCCGACGACGAGGCCCATCACGACGATCACCGCGGGTTCGAACAGCGCGGTGAGCTTCTTGAGCTTGTAGTCCAACTCGCCCTCGTAGTACTGGGCGGTGACCTCGAGCTGGGTGTCCAGCGTGCCGGTCTCCTCGCCGACGCGGATCATCTGGCCCGCGGTGGTGGGGAACAGGCCGGTCGCGGAGATGGGTTTAGCCAAGCCCTCGCCTTCGAGGACGGCTTCCCCTACGCGGGAGAGAGCGTGCACGAACACCAGGTTGCGCAGCGACTCGGTGGCCACCCGCAGCGCCTCGGGCAGTGAGACGCCCGCGCTGACCATGGAGGAGAGGATGCGGCTGAAGCGTTCGACCAGGGCGTACTGGATCGTGGAGCCGACGACGGGCAGCGCGAGGAAGAACTTGTCGCGGGCGTAGCGGCCCCTGGTCGTGCGCACCGCCGCGAAGAGGCTCACGGCCAGGAGGGCGGTCCCGAGGCCCAGGGCCCACCACCACTCGGTGAGGAAGTCCGTGACGGCCAGCAACATCCGGGTGGGCAGGGGAAGTTCGGCGTCGAGGCTGTCGAAGAACACCTTGAACCGGGGGAGCACGAAACTGGCGAGCACGATCACGGTGACCAGCGACATGCCCGCGATCATCGCCGGGTAGATCAGCGCGGACTTGATCTTCCGCCGGGCTTCGAGGTCGCGTTCGAGGTACTTCGCCAGCCGGTCGAGGACGCTGTCGAGTTTGCCGCTGAGCTCCGCCGAGCGCAGGATGCCGCGGTAGAACTCGGGGAAGATCTTGGGGTGCCGGTCGAAGCAGTCGGAGAGCTTCTCGCCGCGGCGCAGCCCGTCCTCGACCTCGCCCATCATCCTGCGCACGGAGGAGTTGTCGGCTTCCTCGCCCAGGGTGTGCACCGCGTCGATCAGCGGCAGACCCGCCTTGATGAAGGCGCCGAGCTGCCGGGAAAGGTGCATCACCTCCTCGCGCTTGACGCGGGGGGCGGTCAGCTCCTTCTTGAGCGGGCTCGCCTTCTCGGTGACCTGGATGTCGCGCAATTGCTGCTCGTACAGCGCGAGTTCGGCGGCTTCGCGGGTGTCGGCCTTGTGCGTTCCGCTGATCGGGCTCCCGTCCGGACGCGTGGCGATGTAGGCGAACTTGGCCATCTCAGCTCCCGATCACGTAAACGGAACGCAGGACCTCGGCGAGGGTGGTCACGCCGGACTCGACGAGGTGCACCGCCGCCTCGGACAGGGTGCGCATGCCCTCGTACCGGGCCTGCTTGCGGAACTCCTCGTGCGAGGCGCGAGTGAGGATCAGGTCCCGGATGGGTTCGCTGATCGGCATCATCTCGTAGACGCCGATACGTTCCAGGTACCCGGTGTTGGCGCAGAAGTTGCACCCGGCACCGCGGACGAACCCGCCCGCCGGAGGCGAGCCGCCGACCGCGTCGAGGAACGTGAGTTCCTCATTGGACGGTCGGTAGTACTCGGTGCAATACGTGCACACCCGGCGCACGAGGCGCTGGGAGAGCACGGCGGTGACCGAGGACGCGATGAGGAAGTTCTCGATCCCCATGTCCAACAGGCGGTGCAGCGCGGCGGCGGCGTCGGTGGCGTGCAGCGACGACAGTACGAAGTGGCCGGTGAGCGCTGACTGCACGGCGATGCGCGCGGTCTCCACGTCACGCACCTCGCCGACGAGGATGATGTCCGGGTCCTGCCGCAGGATCGACTTGAGGCCGCCGGCGAAGGTGATGCCCGCCTGCTCGTTGATCTGGATCTGGTTGATCGACGGGAAGGTGTACTCGACCGGGTCCTCGATGGTCATGATGTTGCGGTCGGGGCTGTTGATCTCGCCCAGCGACCCGTAGAGCGTGGTGGTCTTTCCGCTGCCGGTCGGGCCTGCGCAGATGACCATGCCGTAGGGGGAGCGCAACAGGGCGGCGTAGCGCTTGGCCATCTCGGCGGGCATGCCGAGCTGTTCGAGGCGGAAGAGCGGGCGGCTCTTGTCCAGCAGCCGCAGCACGACCTTCTCGCCGCCGACGACGGCGGTGGTGGACACGCGGATGTCGACGGCGCGGCCCTCGACGTCCATGCTGATCTGGCCGTCCTGCGGGCGGCGGCGCTCGACGATGTTCATCCCGCCGATGATCTTGATGCGGCTCACGATCGCCGGGCCCATCGACGCGGGGAGGTCGAGCACGTCGTGCAGCGCGCCGTCGATGCGGTAGCGGACCCTGATCCGGTCCGGCTGCGGCTCGATGTGCACGTCGGAGGCGCGGTCGCGCAGGGCCTGGGTGATGACCAGCTGCACGACCTGCACGACGGGGGCGTCGTCGTTGGCCGAGACCGCCGCGACGGTGCGGGCCGCGGTCTTGCGCAGCACGTCGCGTGCCTCGAAGTCCTTGACCCGCGAGTCGATCCCGGTCAGCGCCCGGTAGGTGGCGCCGATGACGCGCAGGATGTCCGCGCGGTCGGCGATCCGCACGGTGAACGGCATCCCGGCCGCCTCGCGTAGTCCTTTGAGGACAGCGTCGGACGGGTCGGCGACCGCGAAGGCCACCCCGTTGCCGGTCTTGAGCTGCACCGCGACCAGCTCGCGCGCGGTGGCTTCCTTGATCAGGGCGGTCGCGGCGGGCTCGGGGGTGACCGATCGCAGGTCCACCGCCTGCAGCGGGCGTGACTGCCGCGCGCGGGCGTTCTCGGCGGCGGCGTCGGCGAGGCTGCCCATGTTCGGCGGGTCTGCTGGTGTCTGCGGGGGGATGTCGGTGCGCTTGCCGAGTCTCATGACGCCACTCCAGCGCGGAATCGGGGACGGGCTTCGATGTCCTTGGGATAGAGGCTGCGTGCGGCGGCGTCCTCAAAGGTGATTCGGCCCGCCTGCACGAGGTCCGACAGCGACTGTTCGAAGGTGACCATGCCCTCGTTGCGGCCGGTGATCAGCGAGTTGCGGAGCTGGTTGGTCTTGCCCTCTTTGACCAGGTTGCGGATCGCGGAGTTCGCGACGAGCACCTCGAACGCGGCGACCATGCCGCCGGCGGTGGCCGGGATCAGCCGCTGGTAGACGATCCCGGTGAGCGCGGCGGCGAGCTGCACCCGCACCTGCGACTGCTGCTCGGCGGGGAAGACGTCGATCATGCGGGCGAGGGACTGCGCGGTGTCGTTGGTGTGCAGCGTGGCGAAGACGAGGTGGCCGGTCTCGGCGATGGTCAGCGCGAACCGGATCGACTCCAGGTCGCGCATCTCGCCGACCAGCAGCACATCGGGGTCCTCGCGCAGTGCGCTGCGCAGGGCGTTGGAGAAGGACGCGGTGTCGCTGCCCACTTCGCGTTGGTTGACCGCGGAGCGCTTGTGCTGGTGGACGTACTCGATCGGGTCCTCGATGGTGATGATGTGGCAGGCCCGCTCGGTGTTGATCCGGTCGATCACCGAGGCGAGCGTGGTCGACTTGCCGGAACCGGTGGGACCGGTGATCAGGACGAGCCCCTGGTGCTGGCGGGCGAAGTGGCCGAGCACCGGGGGAAGGCCGAGTTGGTCCATGGAGGGGATGACGCGGGGGATCATGCGCAGCGCCACGGCGGTGTCGCCGCGCTGGGTGAACGCGTTGCCGCGGACCCGGGCGTCGTCGCGCCAGGAGAAGGAGAAATCGTATTCGTGGTTCTTGGCCCAGTGCGCGATCTGTTCAGGGGTGAGCAGTTCGGCGAGGAGGGCGTCCGTGTCGGTGGCGGTGAGCACCGGCTCGTCTGGCAGCGCGTGCAGCGCCCCCCGGATGCGCAGTTGGGGTGCCATGCCTGCGGTGAGCAGGAGGTCGGTCGCGCCCGCCTGCCACACGGCGTCGAGCAGCGCGTCGACATAGCTGCCGAGAGCGGGACCGTGCATGGCGAACCTCCGGATTCCGTGCCTGGGTGGGAAAGAAAGGGAAGGACCGCCGCCCTGCACGGCGGCCCTTCCCCGGCTGGTGTGAGCTAGCAGCCCGGGACCGTGCCGGTGACCGTGAAGTTGGTGCCTACGGCCGCGTAGTTGACGGTCGCCGGCCAGCTGTGGAGGAACTCCGGGACCACGGCGGCCTCTGCGGCGGCTTCATCCGCGGGGTAGCTGCCGGTCTGCGCGTAGTTGGCTTCGATCGCGACCTCAACGCTCTTCACGTCGGCCTTGCAGGCGGATTCCTCGCCTCTATCGTTGATGCCGTTGACGGCGAAGACGACGATTCCCGCGAGGACGCCGAGGATCACGATGACCATCAGCAGTTCGATGAGGGTGAATCCCTTGTCGTTCTTGCGGGCCTGGTGGACTCTGTCGAGCAACGTGTTCATGGTTTCTCCCTGAGGTGTGTGTTTCTGGCTATGTCCTGCTAGGAAACGTTTTCGGACACCTCCTCGCCGCGAATCCGCGTGTCGGCGAACCGGCGGACCGCGGTGCTGAAGGGGTGCTGGGGTGCGGACTCGGTGAGCGGCACACCGCTGTTGATCGAGGCGGCGAGCTCCCAAGTGGACGGAAGGTAGGCGGCGATCGGATTGCGCAGGATCGCGTCGATGTCCGCCGCCGTCAGACCGGTCTCGGCGTCGGCGCGGTTCACCACGATCGCCCGGCTGTGCTGGCGGATCGAGAGGAGATCGAGCATGTCCAGGGTGACCCGCAGGTGCGTGAGCGCGGGCCGCTCCGGTGTGGTCAGCAGGATCCGGTGGGTGGAGAGGTCGAGCGCGGTCAGCACGTGCGCCGAGAGCCGGGCGGGGGTGTCGACGACGACGTAGTCGTAGCGGGTCGACAGCAGGATCAGCAGGTCGCGCACCACCGTGGCGGGCATCCGCTCGGCGTCACCGGGCCGGGCGGGCGCGGGGACGCAGTCCAGTCCGGGCCGGTAGGCGGCCAGGGGCATGGTCACCCAGGCCGTGTCGCCGACCGAAAGCGTGCCGCGGGGGCGCAGCGTGAGCGTGGTGGCGATGTCGCCGTAGGCGAGGTCGAGGTCGACGAGGCAGACCCGGCGGGCCGCGCCGTGCAGCGCGACGGCCAGGTTGGTGGCGAACGTCGTCTTGCCGCAGCCGCCCTTCGGGGCGAACACCGTGATGACTTGGCCCTGTCCCGTCATGTCGATTCACCTCCTCGCCGAATGACGAGAAGCGTGGGCCGGACGGGGGTGTCGGCGGTATCGGGTGATCGGCCGGATGGCGGGTGTCCGATGGGCCGACGGTGACGGTCCGCCGGGCGACACCTGTCGGGCGATCGACCGACAACGGGACCGCTCGATCACCTTCAGTAAGGGACTTTGGTCCCGGATACGGCTGGATGTGTAACTTCCGGCGCCGTCGCGCCGAAGGGTAGTTGAATTCTTAAACAAGCCTGTTCGGGTACGGGGCGGACTGGCAGACCGGGAGGAACGATGTCGATCCGCCTCGCAGTCGTGGACGGACACCCCCTCACCCGCTATGGGCTGGCGGGACTGGTCGCCGAGCACGATGACATCGAGATCGTCGCCGAGTGGGGTTCCGTGGCCGCCGCCCGCGCGATCGTCGACGTCCGGCCCACTGTGGTGACGATCGATGTGGACCTGCCCGACGGCGACGGACTGCGGTTGGCGCGCGAGTGTCGCGACCGCGACCCCGACCTCGGGATCGTGGTGCTCACGTCCAGCGCCCGCGACGACATCCTGTTCCGCGCGCTTGACTCCGGGGTGTCGGCCTTCGTTGAGAAGACGGCACCGATGGCGGAGGTGCTGGGCGCCATCCGCCACGCCTCGGTCGCGGCGACGTCGTTCACCGCCACCGGCCTGCTCCACGCCCTGACCCGCAAGCGCGACGCGGAGACCCGGTTCGCCCTGAGCCCCCGCGAACACGAGGTCCTCCTGCTACTGCGCGACGGCCTGTCGGTGCCCGCGATCGCACGGTCCACCTACGTGAGCCCCTCGACGGCGAAGACGTACGTCGCCCGCCTCTACGAGAAGCTGGGCGCCAACAACCGCGCCCAAGCCCTCATGACCGCCCTACGTCACGGCCTGATCCGCCACGACGAGCTGCCCGCGGTCATCTGACCGGGTCCGATCGGAACAAGAAAGCGGGGCAGGCCTCGTCGGTGCTAGCCCCGTCTCGTCGTGTGATGGCTCGGCAGTCCCAGGCAGTCCCAGGCAGTCCCAGGCGGTCCGCGCGGCGCGGGTCGTGGTCGCCAGGTCCAGCCCGACCCAGGCGCGGGTGCAGCCGCCGGTGGTGGCGACCGGGACGGAGACCAAGCTCCTTGGTGGGCCGGGCGGCGGAGCTGGGGCCGAGGGCCGACGTGCCGGAGTTCGCGGGTTCGTCACCAACCCGTCATGGCCGGAGCGCGACGGGCTGGTCGATGAGCGCCCGAGGCTCGGAACGCCGGCTCGGCCATAGTTCCGCCCGCCGCTCTTCCATTGGGCCATTTGGGTGGAGCGTCCAGGCAAACGGGGGACGATGATCGTTTCCGATGTTCGGGGCTGCGCCCGCTGGTAGCTTCCCGGCCAAGACCGCTCACCGGGCGGGTGATCATCAGGAGTTGACTTGCCAGGCGAGCGGCGGCACCGCGGTGGATCCGGCTGAACCGGCCAGGCACTGGGCGGGGGCGCTGAGCCAGGCCCTGGCCACTGGGGACGGCGTCGGGCGGGAGTTGACCGGACCGATAGACCGGCTGATCCACGCGCTGCGCGCCGACCCGTTCGACTCGGACGCCGTCGCCGAGGTCGGCGTCCGACTGGTCGAGACGGTCGCCGCGGCACTCGCCGCCGGAGGTCGGTTGGCCGCTGTCGAGCGCACCCTGGCCGCCGGCGAGGCACGCTCCGGCGTCCTGTTCCGCTCCGCCGCGGTCGGCCTGCTGGTCAGTGCCCACGAAGGCGTCGTGACCGAGGTGAACCCCGCCGCCCAGCGCATCCTCGGGCGTAGCGAGGACGAACTCGTCGGCATCCCGCTCGCGGACCTGCTGCATCCCCGGGAACGCGACGCGGTCTTGGCCTGCTACGCGGAACTGCTCGACAGCGCCGAGGAATCCGGGCGGCTGCGGGAACGCACCCGGCTCGTCCGCGCCGACGGCGACCCGGTCTGGGTGCACCTGGCGGTCTCGGTCCTGCGCGACAGCGCCGGGCGGCCGGAGTCCCTGGTGACCCTCGTGCAGGACGTCTCCCATGTGCACCTGCTTGAGCAGCGGCTGAGCTACCAGGGCACGCACGACCCGCTCACCGGGCTGGCCAACCGGCACGCGTTCATCGGCAAGCTGGAGGAGTCCCTCGGCGGCACGGCACCCGCGTCGGTGCTGCACCTCAACCTGGACGCCTTCTCGGTGATCAACCACGGCCTCGGCTGGAAGGTCGGCGACGAGCTGCTGCGCGCGGTGGCGGGCAAACTGACCGAGGTCCTGGGCGACGAACCCGCGTGCGTGGCGAGGTTCGGCGCCGACGAGTTCGCGGTGCTGCTGCGCGACGGCCCGAACATCGCCGGGCTGGCCCAGCGGATCAACGCCGCCCTGGCCGAACCCACCTATGTGGACGGCCACGGCGTCGCGGCGTCGGCCACCATCGCCGTGGCCCCCGACATCGCGCCCGGCACCGACCCGACGGAACTGTTGTGTGGCACCGCGATCGTGCTGCGCACCCTGAAGTCGGGCGGGCGCGGACAATGGGGGCTGGTGGACCCGGTGGTCGACCAGGCCCGCCGCGCCCAACTCCGGCTCGCCGCATCCGTGCCCGGCGCCTGGGACAGCGGCCAGATCCAGGTGTGCCACCGCCCGATCGTCGCGCTCGCCGACCGCCGGGTCGCCTCGGTGCAGGCGTCGCTGCGGTGGCTGCACCCGGAACTGGGCCCGCTCGACCACCGCGCGTGCCTGCGGGCGATCGCCGAAACCGGCTTCGGCCTGCGCATCGGCCGCTGGCTGCTCGGGGAGGCGGCCCGGCAGGTGGCCGAGGCCGGACCGCACGCGCCCCGGCTGTACCTGGAACTGACTAAAGAGGAAGCGGTCGACCCCGACCTGATCGCGTGGGTGCGCGCCGCCCTCGCCGAGGCCTGCCTGGCGCCGGCCCGGGTCGACCTGGGCTTCCCGGTCGTGGCTCTGCACGCGCCGGACAAGCCGGCCGAGGACAACCTGGAAGTGTTGGCGGAACTGGGGATCGGCATCGTCCTGTACGGCTACGGCGCGGCCAGCCGCGACCTGACCTATTTGGACTCGCTGCCGCTGCGCGCTGTGCGGCTGGTCAGCTCGGTGGCTTCGTGGGTGTCGGCGAACGCGGACTCGGGGCTGCCTGCTGTGTTGGCTGCCCGGGGGTTGGTGCCGTTGGTTCGGGCTTCGGGGTTGTCGATGATTGTGGGGAGTTTGCGGACGGCTCGGGAGGCTGCCTGGTGGGCTGAGGTGGGGGTGGATTTGGGCGAGGGGGCGGTGTTCGGTGAGCCTGGGTCGTTGAGTGAGGTGACTCGGCTCTGACCTTCGACCCGGTTCATCCGCCGGCGAGCAGGTCAGCGAGGGTGTTCGCGACTCGCGGAGCTGAAGTGGAACCGATCGGCGGCGGGCGGTGTAGACCTATGACAGGAACGCACCGACCGGGAGCAGCGATCAGCGACGCGGAGGCCGTGGCCAGGGTGCGCGCCGGGGATTCCGGCGCGTACGGCGAGCTTGTGCGCGCTCATGCCGGTGTCGCCCTTCGGGTCGCGGTGTTCCTCGGCGCGGGGGCGGACGCGGAGGATGTCGTGCAGGAGTCGCTGGTCAAGGCGTATCGGGGGCTCGGCGACTTCCGCGAGGACGCGCCGTTTCGGCCTTGGCTGCTGCGGATCGTCGCGAACGAGACCCGCAACGTGCAGCGGTCCGCGAGACGGCGTGGTGCCACCGAAGCCGCCGCGGTGCTGCCGGAGCCGGTGGCCGACCCTGAGTTGTCGGCGGAGGCCCGGGCCCGGCGCGCCGAGCTTCTTGCCGCTCTGGAAGTCCTGCCCGAGCCGTACCGGCAGGTGGTGACCTGTCGATACCTGCTCGACCTCGACGAGCGGGAGACCGCGACCGTGCTGGGTTGGCCGCGCGGCACGGTGAAGTCCCGGCTGTCTCGGGCGCTGCGCAAGCTGCGCAAGTCGCTGGAAACGGACCTCGCCCATGACTGACCCGCTGATCCGCGAACTCCGCGCCCTCGGGGACGACCTCCCGTCGCCCGCGCCCACCGACGCGCTCACCGCCGCCGTCCTGTCCCGGGTGGCGAACGAGCCCGTCCCCGCGCGGGCCGCCCTGCCGCGCCGGGTCGCCTGGTGGCTGCGGGCCCGCTGGCGGGCGCTGGTGTCCCTGCTGACCGGGCTGGTCCTCGTCGCCGCGCTCACCCCGCCGGTGCGCGCCGCGGTGGCGCAGTGGCTCGGAATCGGCGCGGTCGAGGTCCGCACGTCGAACGGTGCGGCACCGACGACGGCACCGCCGCCGCCGACCGCTGCACAGGGGATCACCGTCGAGCAGGCGCGCGACCTGGTGGCGTTCGACCTCGCCGTGCCCGCGGACCTGGGGACGCCGTCCGGGGTCGAGGTGTCCGCCGACCGGGCCGTGGTGTCGATGAGCTGGCCGGGTGTCCGGCTCGACCAGATCGGCGCCCGGCTGGCGCCCTACTTCGTCAAGACCGTCTACGACGAGGTCGTGTTCACCACCGTTCGCGGGTACGAAGCGCTCTGGCTGCCAAGCCCACACGAGGTGGTCGTGCAGTCCGCCGACGGCTCCCAGCGCCGCGAACCGGCCCGCCTCGCCGGTCGCACCCTGCTGTGGCAGTCCGGTGGCGTCACGCTGCGGCTCGAAGGCGACCTCGACCGGGAACGCGCCGTCGCGATCGCCGAATCGGCGCGCTGAACCGGGAACCGCGCGGCAATGGGCGGTGTATCCACACCAGCCACAGCCGAGGAGGCACCCACCATGCGCGCCACAGTTCTGACTCTGCTCACCGTGATCGGCTTGCTGACCCTCAGCGCCGGGCCAGCGGCCGCGGGCGGCCCGACGAGCGTGTTGCTGACCATGCCCGAGAACCAGCGGGCCGCGGCGCTCCACCACGCCGACTCCGCCTACATCCGACTCGACAGCGCGCTCAGCGGCGGGTCCGCCGCGGCCCCCTATGAGTCCAATTCGTACTTCACCGCCACCTGGCTGCTCCATGACGTGGACGTGTGGCGGACCGACCGGATCTACCTGACCCCCGCCGGCCCGGTGATCGAGACCAGGACCGTGCACGGGCACGACCAGGGGATCTGGGACGCGCCGGCGTCCTGGCACACCAGTTCCTCGCCCAAGGAGCTCATCGCCCTGCTCGATTCCCTGGGCCTCACCGCGGGGCCCGCGTCCGCACGGATCGCGGAGGCGGCGAAGGCGGAGGCGGCGAAGGCGGAGCCCGCACCCGCGACTGTCGAACCGGTCGCGGACGTCAGGTGGGAGTGGGGGATCGGCGGGCTCATCGCGGGCGCGCTGATCACCGTCGGGGCCGTGCTTGTGCGTCCCCGCCTGCGGAGACTGCCCGCGTTCAGCCGGCCGCGGACCGCTCCGCCGCTCCCGTGATGTTGCGGGCCATCCCGCCGAAGACCACGCCGTGGAAGGGCGCGATTGCCTTCCAGTAGGCCTGCCCCGCCAAGCCGTGCGGCTCGAACACCGCGCGCTGCCGGTAAAGGGCGCCACCGTCCGCCGTGGGCTCGACGCACAGTTCGAGCCACGCGCGGCCGGGCACCTTCATCTCCGCGCGCAGGCGCAGCATCCGCGGCCGCTCCAGGCGTTCCACCCGCCACCAGTCGAGCGCCTCGCCGACGTGCAGCCGCCGTGGGTCGCGCCTGCCGCGGCGCAGCCCGACACCGCCGGTGAGGCGGTCGATCAGGCCGCGGACCGACCAGGCCAGCGGGAACGAGTACCAGCCCCGCTCCCCGCCGATCGACTCGATGACGTCCCACAGCGCCTGCGGGCTCGCCGACGTCGGGTGCTCGCGGATGTCCTCGTACACCGACCCGCCGGACCAGTCCGGGTCCGAGGGCAGCGGGTCCGACGGCGCCGCCGGCCACGCCGCGTCCGACCAGCGGGTGGGCACGTCGGCGTTGCGGATGCGGGCCAGGGCGAGCTCGACGGCCTGCTCGTAGTGGAGCAGACCGGGTTCCGGGTCCGGGATGTACTTCTCGATGTCGTGGTCGCGGCATACGACCTCGTGCACCACCGACTCGATCAGCGGGACCGCGATGCTGCGCGGCACCGGCGTGACCAGGTTGACCCACTGCGCCGACAGCCACGGTGTGAGCACCGGGACGGGCAGCACGACCCGGCGCACCAGCCCGGCGACGACCGCGTAGCGACGCATCATCTGCAGGTAGGTCAGCACGTCCGGCCCGCCGATGTCGAACGCCCGCGACACGCTCTCGGGCAGACCTGCGGCGGCGACCAGGTAGTGCAGCACGTCCCGCACGGCGATCGGCTGGATCCGGTTGTGCACCCAGCGCGGCGTGATCATCGCGGGCAGCCGCTCGGTCAGGTAGCGCAGCATCTCGAAACTCGCCGACCCGGACCCGATGATCACCGCGGCCTGCAGCACCGCGGTCGGCACCCCGCTCGCCAGCAGGATGTCGCCCACCTCCGCGCGCGAGCCCAGGTGGTCGGACAGCTTGCCGGACTCCGGCAGGATCCCGCCGAGATAGACGATCCGCGCCACCCCCGCCTCGGCGGCGCACGCGGCGACCACCTCCGCCGCTCGCCGGTCGATCTCGACGAAGTCCGCCCGATTGAGTGAGTGGACCAAGTAGTAGAGGACCTCTTGGCCCGCCACCGCGGCGCGCACGTGCTCCCGGTTGGTGACGTCCCCGGGAACGACCTCGATGGCGTCACGCCAGGGCACGTCCGCCAGCTTCTCCGGCGTCCTGGCCACCGCGCGGACCTCGTGGCCCGCCTCCAGCAACTCGGGCAGCAGCCGCCCGCCGATGTACCCGGTCGCCCCGAACACCACACAGCGCATCAACCGATGATGCGTGCCGCGCGGCGGCCCCGCACAGTGAACGTCCGCGCCCCGGTGTATCCGGGGCCGCCCTGGGTATCCCGCCACGGTGCAGACGTTCTTGCCCTACCCCGACTTCGCGGCCACCGCGCGGGTCCTCGACGCGCGCCGACTGGGCAAGCAGCGAGTCGAGACGATCCAGGTGCTCCGGGCTCTCACCGTCGAGGGCTACGGCTGGCGCCACCACCCGGCCGCGGCCATGTGGGCGGGCTACGAGGAGGCCCTGACCCGCTATGGCCTCGACGTCTGCGAAGCCTGGTGCGCGGCGGGTCGGGCGGACACCTGCGGGGGCACCCTGCGGGCGGACCTGCTTCGTGGCGCGGGCCTGGGGACCGTCCGCTCCCAGAACGAACTCGCCGAGGCGGGGGAGCTGCCGCCCTGGCTCGGCGACGCGGCGCTGCACCGCAGCCACCAGTCCGCCCTGGTCCGCAAGGATCCTGACCACTACCGCCCGCACTTCCCGGACGTGCCTGCGGACCTGCCGTACGTGTGGCCGGACTCGGACCGGCCCAGGAGACGCCCTAGCGGCTGACCCGATCGGAGCGTGGTGGGATCGCGGGCTCGTCCGGTGTCGGCTCGTGCCCGGGTTCACCCGGCGTGCGGCGTGCGCGTTTGAGCCCGGCCTCGTAGCGGTGCCGCTGCCCGCCGGTCAGCTCGCGGGTCTCGCGTTCGAGGTCGCGGAACGGTTGGTAGTACGCGTCGTCGTACTCCTCGACGACCTGGAACGTCCACCGGCCGGGCAGCACGTTGCGCCCGAGGAGTTCCCGTTCCAGTCGCGCGGCGAGGTCCTGGTGACCGGCGCGGGCAAGCAGTTCGATGGCCTCCTCCACCTTGAAGTCGGCCGACCCGGTCAGCTGGTGGAACGCGTAGAGATGGCCACGCGCGATCTCGGTCGTCTCCAAGGCCTCGGTCAGTTTCCCGACCGCCTCCACCGTGGCCCGGTCGGCCGCTGGTTCTTGATCGCCTGTGTCCGCCATGTCGTGGGGTTACCCCGAAACCGGCGAACCCGCACATCCGCGGCCGATGACACACCTCCGCCGCGGTTTTGCCCGATACGGACAACATTCGCCGGGTGCGACACGTGACCGTTGCTCCCCGTGTCCGGCCGGTGCGAAAGTCGACCGGTGAACAGTCGTACTCCCAGTTCCGGCGAGACCCAGACCGCATACGAGTACCGGGAGGGCGGCCGCAGTGCGCGGGCGGCCGTGATCCGGTGGCTGTGCCGGATCTTCGTGCGCCCGACCCTCGCCTGCTGGCCGTTGCGGGGGCCGCTCTCGAAGATGATGCCGCTGGTCAACCTCGCCCTGCGGGTCGTTCCGCGGTTGCGGGAGACAGAATGCGAGCACGTCGACGGCGGCACCTGGCGGGCCGAGTTCGTCCGCCCGCGCGGCGCGGGCGACTCGGTCGCCGCGATTCTCTACCTGCACGGGGGAGCGTTCCTGTTCTGCGGCCTGGCGACCCACCGGCGGATCGTGGAGCGGCTTGCGCTGCGCACCGGGCTGCCGGTGTTGTCCGTGGCCTACCGGCACCTGCCGAAGGGGCGCCTCGACGAGTCGCTCGCCGACGCCGCCGAAGCCGTGCGCTGGCTGGAGACCCGCGGCATCGCGGCGGCCAAGGTGGTCTGCGTCGGTGACTCCGCGGGCGGCCACCTGGCGTTCGCGCTCGCGCTCAACGCCCCGGCCGCGGGCCTGCCCCGGCCCGCGGGCGTCGTCGGCCTCTCCCCGTGGCTGGACTTCGACAGCGTCACCAAGCTCGGACACCGCAACGCGCGCACCGACGTCTTCATCCCGGCCCGGCGGCTGTCGCGGGTCGGCCTGCTGTGCGCGGGGAACGGAACGGAGATCGACCCGCTCCGCTCGCCCGTGAACGGCGACCTGTCCTGCCTTCCGCCCGTCCTGATCCAGTGCGCGGAGGACGAAGTCCTGCGCTGCGACGCGGAACTCATGGCCGAGCGTCTCACCGCGGCCGGGGTGCGGCACCGGCTGCAGATCTGGCAGGGGCAGGTGCACGCTTTCCCAGTGCTGGGCCAGGTCCTGCCCGAGAGCAGCGCCGCGCTCGACGAGATCGCGACCTTCACCACGGTCGTCCTGGCGGGCTCGGCGAACGCCGCCTGAGGTCACTCCTCGGGCTGTCCCGCGGCGAACACGGCCGCCTCGGCCCGGTTGCGCAAGCCCAGTTTGGTGAGCACGCTGCTGACGTGGTGCGCCGCCGTCTTGCGGCTGATGAACAGGCGAGCGGCGATCTCCGGGTTCGACAGGCCGAGCCCGAGCAGCCGCAGCACCTCACGCTCCCGTTTGGACAGTGCGCCGACATCCTTGGGCCCGGTCCGGCCGCGCACACCCAGCGACCGCAGCAGCGCGGCCGCCGCGTCGGCGTCCGGGCCCGCGCCCAGGCGGTCGAACACCGACAGCGCGGCCCGCGCCTCCGCCTCGGCCACCGCCGGGCCGGCGGGCGCGAGGACCCGCGCCAGTTCCATGCGGGTACGCGCCTCCTCGAAGGGAAGGCCCGCGGTGCCGAACGACGCCAGGGCGGTCTCGAAGTGGGTGACTACCTCCGGTATGCCGACGAGCCCGGCGGTGAACTCGGCGATCGCGCGCAGCGGTGTGGACTGGGCGATGGCGGTGAGCCGCGCCGAGAGTTCCCGCGCCTGGTCGAACCGCCCCGCCGCCACCTCCACCTCGGCCAGCAGCGCGAGGACCGGAAACTGTGGCAGCCCGTCGCCGTGCTGGTCGCGGTGGCGGCGGAGCAGGGTCGCGGCGAGGTCGAGTTCACCGCGCGCCAGGTGCGCCCGTGCCAGCGGCCGCACCGCGTAGGAATCGTGCTCGTGGCCGACGAGGAGCTGCTCGGCCTCCTCCAGCCGTCCCTGCCGGACCCGCAGCTCGGCCAGCCGCACCACCGCGCCCGAACACAGCGCCCGGTAGCAGCCGCGGTACACCCGGACTGACGTGCTCAGCTCGTCCTCGGCCCGCGCCCACCGGCCCGCGGCGACGAGGATCGCGCCGTAGTGCATCCGGCAGATCGCCGACGCCCACGTGAGATCGGAGCGCCTGCCCAGGTGGTCGGCCACGCTCGTCCACTGCTCCGCGCGCCGGACGTCGAGGACGAGCTCGCAGGCCAGCAGCATCTTGCAGAGGATCTCCCCGGCCACGGTGAAGCTCTGCACCTCCCCGCCCCTGGCCGCGGCGGCGGCCTCGTCGAGCAGGCGCATGCCCTCGTCGATCCGGCCGCGCTCCACCAGGCACACCCCGGTGTAGGCCATCGCGTCGAACTCGAGGTCGGCGTCGCCGAAGCGCACGGCGATGTCCATGGCGGCGGCCAGATGCCGCTCCCGCTCGTCGAGGTCCTCCGTGGCGAGGACGCACGCGAGTTCGACCCAGCCGCGTTCCGGGCAGTCGCCGGACACGGCCGCGAGGCGCTTGCCCCGTTCCAGCCAGCCGCCCGCGGTCGCCAGGTTGCCGTGCACGGCGGCGTAGTCGAACGCCAGGTGATAGGCCGCCAGCACCGCCGGGTACCGGGTCTCGCCGCGCGCGCGGAACCCGGCGTAGGCCCGCTCACGCAGTTCGATCGCCCGGTCGTAGTCGCCTTGCCGGTAGCTGACCTCGGCGAGCCCGTCGAACGCCTCCGGCCGGTCGCCCGCGGCCTCGAAGGCGGCCCGGGCGTCGTCCCACCGGCCCTCGGTGAGGGCGGTGCGGCCGACCGTGACGCCGTCGACGTCCATGCCTGGATTATCGCGGCAACGGGCAGGCAAATGGGACATCTGCCCGATCCTTCGGCTCCACGCCCGGCGCACGCTCTGGGAGAACCACAGGGAGGCACGCCATGAGCAGTTCCACCGAGGCATTCCAGATCTCCGCCGAGCAGGCGGCGCTCTACGAGGCGAAGTTCGTCCCCGCGCTGTTCGCGGACTGGGCGCCGCCGTTCGCCGACGCGGCGGGCCTCGAACCAGGCCAGGCGGTGCTCGACGTCGCCTGCGGCACCGGAATCCTGGCCCGCACCGCCGCCGACCGGGTCGGCCCCACCGGCAAGGTCGTGGGGCTCGACCTCAACGAGGGCATGCTCACCGTGGCCCGCGGCCTGCGCTCCGACATCGAGTGGCGCCAAGGCAACGCGGCCGACCTGCCGTTCCCGGACGGCTCGTTCGACGCGGTGCTCTGCCAGTCGGCCCTGATGTTCTTCCCCGACGCCACCCAGGCCCTCCGTGAGATGGGCCGGGTGTGCGCGCCCGACGGCACCGTCGGCGTGCAGGTCTACGCCGGCCTCGACGACCAGCCCGCCTATCGGCCCTGGGTCGAGCTGGTGGCCCGGCACGCGGGTCCCGAGGCGTTCAGCCTGCTCGGCGCCTACTGGGTGCACGGCGACCTCGACATCCTGCGCGCCCGCTTCCACGCGGCGGGCCTCGACGTCGCCGAGATCCGCACCCGGACCGGCACCGCCCGGTGGGACTCCGTCGACGAGATGGTGCGCGTCGAAGTCGAGAGCACCCCGCTGATCGACCGGCTCACCGACGCGGTCTACCAGCGCGTTCTTGAGGAGTCCCGGGAAGTCCTCGGCCAGTACCGAACCCCGGCGGGCGCCGAGATCCCGATCAAGGGCCACCTTGTCACCGCGCGCGGGCGGTCGCGCGATTGAATGTGCCAACCACGCTCCCGCCCGAGGGAGACCCGACATCGGAGGCCACGTGTCCGACGCGACCCGAGACATCGAACGCATCTACTCCACCCCCGAGGTCGTCGCGAAGCTTCGCCGCCTCGCCGACGCCCTGGAATCCGAGACGTCTTTCCGCATCCAGATCGCGGGCGAGCGCATCCGCGTCCCCGCGCGCGCCCAGTTCTCCATCGAGCACGAGCGCGGCGACGGGGAAGAGGAGATCGAGTTCCAGCTCAAGTGGACACACGAAGAGGCCGACGACACCGACGACGACGAGTCCGTGGTCTAGTCGGCTCCAGCCAGACCGCAGTATCTGCATCTGTGGGTTGACACAACCTCTAGTCAGAGCTATAAGAATAGGGAGAGCTTCTCGTGACCTGGCGGTCACGAGAGGGAACAGCCGGGAGTGTTTTCGATGGCTGAGCAAAGGGAACGACCCGATCACGTGGACGAGGCCTTCGCCGAGTTGGTGCTCGCCGACCGGACACTCCTGCGGGCCGAGTTCGACGCCATCGTGGCCGCCAACTTCGACCCGACCGCCTTCTTCGGCCCGGCCAAGCCGAGCGTTCCCGCTCCACGGCCCCCGCACGCGAACCCACGCCGTCTCACCCCTGTTCGCAAGGTCGCCGGGACCGCCGTCGAGCGTGCCGCTCGGTGGGTGCGTCAGCGCTCACCTCCGGTCGGGTGCGCGAGACCGTCGACCCCGGCTGCCACGTCACAGCGGCCGGGGTCGACGGCGCTCAGCCGCGCCAGTCCCGTCCGTGACGTCCGGAGGTCATCATGGTCCGCACCCGGCAGGCCAGTGCCGCCCTGGCGGCCGCCGCCGACGGCATCGCCGCGGCCGTGCGCGCGCACCGCGCGGCCGACCACGACGAACTGCGCGAGAGCGGCTGGCAGCTCACCCGACTCACCGGCGGCCTGACCGACATCGCCGCTCTCCTCGCCACGGAACTGGCCCACCACGACCGCCACCGACTGCTGCGCGGACACGATGGCGCCGATCCGGGGCCCGCGCTGGCGACCGCTTCCCGTGAGCTGACCGAACTGCGCCAGGCGCTCGCCGCGGCCGAGCGGGCCGCCCGCGGGTACTACACCGCACTGAGCGGGCTCACCGTCGACGTGGACCTCTCGGTCACCGGGTGAGCCATGGCCCGCCGCGACCACGACCCCTACGCCGTGCTCGGCGTCGACCGCGACACCGGGCACGCCGAGGTCGCCGCCGCCTACCGGGCGCTTGTGCGGGAACTGCACCCCGACAATCAGCACCCCAGCGACCCGGAGCGGCTTGAGGAAGTCGTCGCCGCCTACCGAACCCTGCGGGCCCGCGGACGAGCCGACGACACCCCGGGCACCCGCGTGCGGGTCCACGTCCGCCGCGGGGCGCCGAGCCCGGAGCCCGCACTGCGGGCCGGGCCCGTGCGGCGCCACGGTCGACCGGGGTGACGGGTCAGCGCAGGCCCTCAGCCTGATCGCCGTCGTCGAGCGGGACGACGCGGTGCTGGTCGGCGACGTCGGCCGGGTCCGCCTCCTGCCAGATCTCGCCTACCGGCTCGAGGTCGTTCTCCTCGTCCGGGTCGACCGGTGTCTTCTGGGCGACCACGTCGCCCTCCGGCACCTCCGTCGTCCCGCGCGGGGCCGGTCGAGGGTCGTTCTCCTCCGACGGCAGCCTCATGGGTGGACACTCCCTCCATCTCGGGGTCGTCGGGCCCCAGTCTTCCCCGGCATCGGCGGGTCGGCACGACCGGCGAGTCGGTTGCCCGGCCGCGGCACCGTCGAATAGCCTGGCGGCACGGTTGAACCCAAGCCGCCCAGAATCATCACGCCCTCGTTCGCCCCGGTGGGACGAGCAGGCCCGGTGGCTGTGTGTGGTTCCCGTCGGGCCGGTCTGGAGACTCCATGGTTGACATCGTCGACCCTCGCGGTGCCGCGCGCCCGAACACCGAGGGAACAAGACCGCTGACCGTCTCGGTCACGCTGCGCCGCGGCGACCTGGTCGTGCTGACCGCTCGCGGCGAGATCGATCTCTACACCGCGCCGATCCTGCGCCAGGCGATGGCGCAGGCGGAGGAGGCCCGGATGGTGCTGGACCTGGCCGCGATCGAGTTCTGCGGGGTGGCGGGCGCCCGCGTGCTGCAAGAGGGCGCGGACCGGGCGCGGGCCCAGGGCGGGCGGCTGAGCCTGGTCGCGGCAGGCGTCGCGGTGCGCAGGCTGCTCCGGCTCACAGGGCTTGACCGGCGCATCCCCACATATCCGGACCTGACGACGGCGCTGTTCGTCGAACGTCCGGGACTGGCACCGACCGGCCCCGAAGAGGATGCTGGAGAGTCCCGAGTCCCGTCCTGACCCTGCGCGCTCCGTACCCGATCCGGCACCAATCCATGCTCTGAATCCGGCGCTGGAGTGGCGAAACCCAAGGTGACAAGTGACCATCCAGCAGCCCTACGAGCTCGACGACGACAGCGACCCCTCGGACGAGGGGATCTGGGCCGAGGACAAGGCGCAGTTCGTCTCGTTGGCGGACAAGCCCGCCGACGCCGTCCTCGACGCGGAACTGGGCCCGCTCTCGCGGGAGTTCGCCCGCCTGGCGAATACGCTGCTCTCCGCGCCCACCGTCGCCGAGGTGCTCGAACAGGTGGTGTGGGCGGCGCGGCGGGTGATTCCCGGCGCCGACCTCGTGTCGGTCACGCTGCGGGGGCCCGACGGGTCGTTCCACACCCCGGTCGAGACGGACCCGGTCGCGGCCAAGCTCGACCAGCTGCAGTACGACACCGGTGAGGGGCCATGTGTGACGGCCGCGAGCGCGTCGGCCCCCGGCTACGTGCGCAGCGACGACCTCGCGCGCGAGCCGCAGTGGCCGACGTTCGGCCCGGCCGCCGCCGCGTGCGGGTACAGCGCCATGCTCGCCGGCGCCCTGGTGCCCGATTGCCTGCCGCCGCGGCTTTCCGGCGCTCTCAACATCTACGCCCGCGAACCGGGCACGCTCGACGCCCAGGCGCAAGAGACCGCGCTCCTGCTGGCCATCCACGCGTCCCTGGCGCTCGCGACCACGAAGGCCGTCACCCAGGCGGAGCTGCGTGAGGCGCACCTGCGGCGGGCGATCGAGAGCCGCGACGTGATCGGACAGGCGAAGGGCATCCTCATGCACCGCAGGGGAATCCGCGCCGACGAGGCCTTCGACCTGCTGCGCCGCACGTCCCAGGAGCTCAACATCAAACTCGCCGACCTCGCCAGGACACTGGCGGACAGGCACGGGGAACTGGACGAGTCCGCGGGCTGACAGAGCTCAGGTCACCTCGATGAGGCGGGCCTCGACCAGCGTCCCGTCCTCGATGAGCAGCGTTCCCATCGTCGCGTGCGGCTGCCGCCTGCGGTCGGTCGGCGAACCCGGGTTGAAGATCCGCAGGCCCGCGCCCACCACGTCCATCGGGATGTGCGAATGGCCGAAGACGACCAGGTCGGCGTCCGGGAAGCGGCGGCGCAGCCGGGCGGGGCGGCCGTCGGCCTTGCCGCTGTCGTGGATCATCGCCACCCGCAGGCCGGCCAGGTCGAGCTCGACGGTCTCCGGGGCGCCCCACGCGGCGACGTCGGGGCCGTCGTTGTTGCCCAGCACGACGTGGACCGGGGCGAACGCGGAAAGCTCATCGAGCACCGCCGCGGTGCACACGTCGCCCGCGTGCAGGATCAGGTCGGCGCCACGCAGGTGCTTGGCGACCTCGGCGGGGCACCCTTTCCAGTGACGGGGTGCGTGGGTGTCGGACAGAACGGCGACGAGCACGCTCTCATCCTGCCCAGGTGGCGGGTCAGGCGCTGCGCGTGGTCGACGTGAGGCCTGTTCGGCCGAACGCGATCAGCTGTCCCGCCAAGTCGTCGTCGGCGTCGGCACTGCGCAGCCGGACCGGGCGGATCGAGCCCACGGAGATCCCCTGGAACAGGCGGGCCACCCAGCCGGCCACGAGGGCGGGCGGCGGCAGCACGTGGTGCCCCAGATAGGCGACCACGATCAGGTCTGCCCCACTGTGCGTCTCCACGGCCGCCGCCCAGCCGCGCTCCTCGTCCCACAGCAACGCCACGTCACGGTCCGGAAACCGGGTCAGTCGGCCGTCGAGGGCCAGATACAGGCTCGCGGGGTGCTCCGACTGCAGGTAGGAGGAGTTGCCGCTGAGCCCCAGTGCTTCGGTCACCCGTCGCGCGTACTCGCGCAAACCACGTGCCAACGCATCATCGAGGTCCGCTTCCATCGTCACCATCCGCGTCCGTCGGGTCTGTCGCCGCCGGCTGTTCGACGTACCCGGGGAATACCCCGGACGGGTGCCCGCAAACCATTCGGGTGGTGTGGCGGTCACCGCGAGGTGTCGCTCACCGACATCCAGCCGACAGGGAAAGTGGTGTGCCGGACCAGAGCCGGCTGGGTGGCCGCGTTCCTAGCATCGAGGCAAAGATCGCCCTCAGCGTGGAGGTCGCCCCATGACCACAAGCCGATCCGTCTGCCCGCCCGCCGCGATGCTCGCCGCGGCGTTGGCCGTCCTGATCGTCGCCGCCCTGTCCCTGGTGGCCCGCCCGAAACCAGCCGAGGCCGCGACCCTGCAGGAAGTGACCGGCTTCGGCACCAACCCGGGCAACCTGCGGATGTTCCGCCACGTGCCCACGGACCTACCCGCCGGGCGTCCACTCGTCGTCGCCCTCCACGGCTGCACCCAGAACGCGGCGGGCTACGGCCCTGGTTCGGGCTGGATCCAGCTCGCCGACCAGTGGAAGTTCTCCGTGCTGATCCCCGAGCAGAAGCAGGCGAACAACGCCAACTCGTGCTTCAACTGGTTCGAACCCGGCGACACCCGTCGAGACTCCGGCGAAGCGCTCTCCCTCAAACAGATGGTCGACCGGATGCGGCAGGACCTCGGTTCGACGTCGGCGCACGTGAGCGGGCTGTCCGCGGGCGGGGCGATGGCGGCCGTCATGCTCGCGACCTACCCGGAGGTGTTCGCCGGTGGGGGAGTGGTCGCGGGGCTGCCCTTCGGTTGCGCCACAACGGTCGCGTCGGCCTACAACTGCATGAATCCGGGGGTGAATCTCACTCCCGCGCAGTGGGGTGACAAGGTTCGGGCCGCGACGGCCTATTCGAGTGAGCGAGCGAAAGTGTCCATCTGGCACGGTAGTGCGGATGGGACGGTGCGGCCGATGAACGGGGTGGAGCTGGTTGAGCAGTGGACGAATGTTGTTGGCACTGACCAGGTTCCTGAGGTTCGCGACATGGTTGCGGGGTATCCGCATCGGGTCTATGGCGGGATGGTGGAGATTTACGACGTGACGGGGATGGGCCACGGTCACCCCGTGGACCCCGGGTCCGGCGACACGCACTGCGGAACCGCTGGGTCCTACATGCTTGACGTGAACATCTGCGCGTCCTACCACATGGCGCGCTTCTGGGGTCTGGTATCGAATTCTCCGACTCCGACATCCACTCCGACTCCTGCTCCGACTTCGACATCCACTCCTCCCTACGCTGAGGTGGTCAATGGCACGGCCACTGACCACTATGTCGCGGGGCGGGTGAATGTCAGCGAGTACAACGTGCTTGGTGCTCGGTATGGGTACAACACGGTGTTCGCGCTTTATCGGTGTGGGTCGGGGTGGACTGACAAGTCGGACTGTTCGCCGATCTGAGCCGGCTGCTTGGCCACCTCGGGCCGTGGGCGTCTGTTTGGGTGATTCGCCTTGCGTACGGCGCTCATCCGGTCTCTTGGTCGCCCGTCGCCCGCCTTGCGGTCTTAAGTGGATGGTTGGCGGGTCAGGAGATGCGTTCGGTCAGCCAGGCCAGGGCCAGGGGGTAGCGGTATTCGATCGCGCCGTGTTTGCCTGGGAACAGTTCCAGCCGCACCACGTCGTCGGCGACGCCTGCTGCCGCAAGGGCCCGGCGGAAGGCCACCGCGCCGAAGTCCAGGTAGTACTCGTCCTGCTCGCCCGCGTCGATCCAGATCGCTTTGAGCGAGCGCAGTGCGTCGGCGAACTCCGGACGGGCGGCCATGCGGACCGGGTCCCGGCGCAGCCAGCGTTCCCACACCTCGGGGACGGTCACACCGAGGTCGTCGAACGGGAGTCGCACGGTTCCGTCCTCGTCGGCGGAGTAGCAGGCGGCGTAGCCGTACACCTCGATGAGCCCGAAGTCGGTGTCCTTCGTGCCCACGACCCGCCCGCTGCGGAAGTCGGCCAGGAAGTTGTCGTAGGAGCCGTCGTAGTTGTCGCGGAGCAGGCGGGCGACCTTCGGGAAATCGGTTTGGTAGGCGGCTTCGAACAGCGCGTCGCCCGCGTGGGTGGCGAGTGCGCCGAAGACGTCGGGGCGGAGCATCGGGGTGATCATGGCGCCGTAGCCGCCGCTGGACTTGCCGGTGATCGCCCGGTGGGCCGCGCCCGGCATGGTCCGGTAGTGCTCGTCGACCCACGGCACGACCTCGTCGCACAGGTACGAGTGGTATTTGCCGGTGCCGGGGGAGTCGAGGAACTGGCTGCCGCCGACCGACGTCCACGCGTCGACGTAGACCACGATCGCAGGCGGCGCCTCACCCCGGGCGAAGACGCCGTCGGCCAACTCGACGAACGGCTGGCGCCAAGGGGTGCGGTTGCGCCACATCGCGAGGTGTCCGGTGAATCCCTGGATCACGTAGACCGTGGGGTAGCGCCGCTGATCGTCGTCGTAGCCGGGTGGCACGTACACCCATAGCGGCCGCTCGTGCGGGTCGCCGAGCGGGTTGCCGCGCAGCAGGTCGCTGGCGAACACGTGCTCGTCGATCCGTCCGGCGAACTCGGCCGTCCACGGCAGCATGCGGGATCTCCTTTGATCAGGGTGTTCCATCGAATTCTTCCTTGCGGCGCAAGCGGATTGCCCGGGTCACCGCGGAGAGGGCTCACCCGGCACGACCACACCCCGGTCGAAGGCGTAGACGATCGCGGCGGCCCGGTCGCGCAGGCCGAGCTTGCCGAAGATGTGCCCGATGTGGCTCTTCACCGTGACCTCGGAGATGCCGAGCCGCTGCGCGATCTCCGTGTTCGACCAGCCCCGGCCCAGTTGGCTCAGGACGTCGAACTCGCGCGCCGTCAGCCGATCGCGGACGGCCGAGCCGTCGGCCGGGCCGGGCGGGACGCCACGGTACGCGGTCAGGACACGGCCGGTCACCGCCGGGTCGAGGCACGCCCCGCCCGCGGCGACCGCCCGCACGGCGTTGATCAGTTCCTCGGCGGGGGAGTCCTTCAAGATGAACCCCGCCGCACCCGCCCGCAGCGCGCCGGAGAGCAGTTCGTCGTCGTCGAAGGTGGTCAGCACCAGCACCGGTGGGGCCTGCTCGCGCTGACGCAACCGCCGCGTTGCCTCGATGCCGTCCACGCGCTTCATCCGCAGGTCCATGACCACGACATCAGGGGTGGTCGCGGCCAGCGCGGCGGGCACCTGGTCCCCGTCGGAGCACTCGCCCGCGATCACGAAGCCGTCCTTGCGCCGCAGGATCCGGCGCAGACCGGAGCGCACCAGTTCCTGGTCGTCGACCAGCAGCACGCGGACCTCGTCGACGGTCACGGCGCCTCCTGGATGCGGCGGCGCAGCCCGCACGACCATCCCGGACTTTCGGTGTCCAGCGGGACCTCCGCGTGGACCAGCCATCCCCGCGGCCCCGGACCCGCGCGCAGGCTCCCGCCGAGCAGGTCGGCCCGCCTGCGCATGCCCTCCACCCCCGAACCCGGCTCGGTCGAGGCCGGAGGCCCGACGGGCGTGTCGTTGAGCACCGACAGCGTGACCCGGTCCGCGCCGATGTCGAGATCGACCTCGGCGGTCGCGTCCGGAGTGTGCTTGGCGACGTTGGCCAGGGACTCCTGGGTGATCCGGTACAGGCCGAGTCCCACCGACGGCGGCACATCCGCCCCCTGCCCGCGCACCCGGTAGTCGACCAGCAGTCCCGCGCGCCGGAAGTCGTCGACGAGGTCGCCGAGATCGTCGACGCCCGGTTCGGGCCGGGTGCCCGCAGGCCCAGCCGCGAGCAGGCCGACGGTGCGCCGGATGTCAGCCATGGCCTGGCGGCCCTGGCGTTCGGCGTCGGTCAGCGCGGCCACCGCCTCGTCGAGGTCCTCGTCCTGCTGCAGCGCGCGCCGCGCGGCGGTCAGGTGCAGCAGAGTCACGCTCAACGAGTGCGCGATGACGTCGTGGACCTCCCGGGCGATCCGCTGCCGCTCACCGGTCGCGGCCTGCTCGGCCCGGGTCGCCTGGGCGGCGCGCTCCTGTTGCAGCAGCCGCAACTGGGTGAGGACCACGAACCCGACCGTCCAGCCGATCACGATGGCGGTGGCGTACAGCGGCGCACCCACCAATCGCCCGGCGGCCGCGGGCACGACGAGCGCGCCCAGCATGCACACCGCGGCGGCCAGGCTGACCGGCAGCGTCGCGGTCGCCGCGACCTCCGCGGCCAGGATGACCAGGATGAACGGCGCGAAGTCCGACTCGACCGGCTCGACGAGCAGCAGCGACGCGCCCGCGATGGCGAGCAGCGCCATCAGCGGCCGCGGCATCTTGCCGCCGGTCACCAGGTCGAAGAGCACCGGGGAGACCGCGATCAGCGCCCACACCAGCGCCCACCGCGGCGGGACGACGGCGTCGCGCTGCACGACCGCCGCGGCGGCGGCGGCCAGCGCGCCCACGGACACGGTCAGCGCCATCCAGAGCGGGTAGCCGAACCCGCTCCTGGCCACCCGTGCCCGCATCCGGTCGACAAGCGTCACGGCCCCAGATTACGGCGGAGACCGGCCCGCCACATCGTTCCCGGGACGGGGACGATCTCCGCCCACGGGTGGAGACGAAGTCCCGTCCCCGGCATGGCGACGGCGGGCTGTTCCGGCTCCTAGTGTCGAGCTGTCAGCCGGATCCCTGGAGGTGGACGATGTCGTGGGCGGAGACGCACGCACGCAAGGCCGTTCTCGACGCCGTGCTCCGGCGGGCCCGGCGCGATCCGACCGCTCCGCTGGTGTTCGACGACATCCCCGACGCCCGGCGGCTCTTCGGCACCGCCGACGGGGTCCTGCTGGCTTTGCAGCAACGCTGGACCACCACGCTGGCGGCCAGGCTCGACCAGGCGATCGAGACCGACAGCGACCCACACGAGGCCCGAGCCCGGCTCGCCGCCGAACAGCCCACGCTGAGAGCAGTCCTCGACGCGGGCGCGACACGATCGTCGGCGCTGCGCGACACCCAGCGCGGGGAACGGCGAATGGTCGTCTCCAGCACGAACTCCGCGGCGAACCGGCCGACCGCGGGTCGTTGCTGACCGCTAGCGCCGCGCGGGCCGCTGTCGGACGAGCCACTCCCGCACGGTCGCCGCCGACGGCAGGATCTCCAGCGTGGACGCCGTTTCCAGGGCGATGTCCGCGGTGCGCAGCCACCGCCACATGCGGGTCAGGTCCGGGCCGACGAAGCGTTCGAAGAGCCACACCGGCATTGGGAACCACTTCGGCGGCTTGCCCATCACCTCGCGCCAGATCTCGCGGCATTCCGTCATCGACCGGACGTCGGCGGCCAGGGGGATGTCGGCGCCGAGGAACCGGTCCGGGTCGGCGAAGACCCGGGCGGCGATGGCGCCGAGGTCGTCGACGCTGATCCACACCACCGGCCGGTCGGCGCCCATCAGCTTCGGCATGAGGTGCCACGCCGAAACCGGCGGGAAGTACCCCTTGTCGGTCATCAGCTCCATGAACGCCATCGGCCGCAACTCGGTGACGGGAAGACCGAGTTCCCGCATATACGCGCGCACGGCGAGCTTCGAGTCCCACGAGCCGACACCGGTCTCGTATCCGGTCCCGGCCGAGCCGTGCACCAGGTGCCCGACACCTGCCGCCTTGGCCGCGTCCGCGACGTTCTTTCCCTGCCGCACCTCGGCTTCGAGCCCGCTGATCATGAAGTTCTGCACGCTGTACACCCCGTAGGCGCCTTCGATGGCGGGGGAGAGGGTGTCGGGGTCGTCCATGTCGGCTTTGACCACATCGGCGCCCGCCTCGACGAGCGCGCGGGCCTTGGCGCTGTTCGGGTCGCGGGTGAGCGCCCGGACCCTCCAGCCGTCAGCCAGGAGGTGTCGCGCGACCGCGCCGCCCTGGCGGCCGGTCGCTCCAGTCACGGCGATGACACGGTCCGTAGCCATCAGCGTCCCCTGATCCGGTGAGCGTCCGTCCAATGTAGCCACAAGAGGGTGAGGAGAACAGGTGCCTGCCCCCGAACGGATCTTGCGCCGACCTCCCGGGATCGCCAGGGTGGGAAGAACTTTCCGGTCCGACGAGGAGGTCGGTAGATGTCGACGCAACTGCCCCGCCGCACAGTGATCACCGCGGCGGCGCTGAGCCCCGCGCTCGCGGTCGGCGTGCCCGCCGCCGCACAGGCCGCGCCGGGTGGCTCGGTGATCCGTGACGTCGTGCTGGCCGTACACGGCGGGGCGGGCTCGCTGCCGCGGGGCGCCCTCACGCCGGTCCAGGAGAAGGCCTACCGCGACGCCATCGAGAAGGCGCTGCGGACCGGGGCGGGGCTGCTCGCCGCGGGCGCCCCCGCGCTCGACGCGGTGGAGGCGGCCGTGCGGGTGCTCGAAGACGACCCGAACTTCAACGCGGGCAAGGGAGCGGTGTTCAACACCGACGCCGAACACGAACTCGACGCCTCGATCATGAACGGCAAGGACCTGCGGTCCGGGGCGGTCGCCGGCGTGCACAACACGCGCAACCCGATCTCGCTGGCGCGCATGGTGATGGAGCGTTCCCGACACGTGCTCATGGCGGGCAAGGGCGCCGACGTCTTCGCCTTACAGAACGGTCTCGCGTACACCACCCAGGACTACTTCTTCACCCAGCGGCGGTGGGACGCACTGCTCACCGCGAAGAACCCGCCATCCGTGCCGCCGAGTGTCACCGAGGGGCAGACCGTGGGCGCGGTCGCCGTCGACAAACAGAACGACGTCGCCGCCGCCACCTCGACCGGCGGCCTGACCAACAAGCTGGTTGGGCGCGTCGGCGACTCACCGGTCATCGGCGCGGGGACCTACGCCAACAGCCGCACGGTCGCGGTGTCGTGCACCGGCACGGGTGAGGTGTTCATCCGCGGCGTCGCCGCCTACGACATCTCGGCGCTGATGGAGTACACCGGGGCCGCCGTGCAGGACGCCGCAGCGAAGGTCATCACCCAGAAGATCCCCGCGCTCGGCGCGACCGGCGGGGCCATCGCCCTCGACCCCCGGGGGCGTCTCGCCACACCGCACAGCACGCTGGGGATCATCAACGGCTACATCACCCGCGACGGCTCCGTCGTCACGCGCCTCTACAACGACGAGACCCCGCCGCACTGACCGTGTTTCCTCCTCGACCGGCCGGGTAACCGAAAACCGGCAACCCGAACAACCGAGGAGGAGCTGTGTCGATCAGCGAGGCAGGCGAAGTGACCGGAACGAAGGACAAGGACTACAACATCATCTGGTTCGTCGAGTCCTGCCTGAGCAACGCCCTGCGCATGGAGACCTACATCCGGGACGCCGAGGAAGCGGGCGACTCGGAACTCGCGGAGTTCTTCCGCCGGGCGCAGGGTGAGAGCCGCAAGGGCGCCGAGCAGGGCAAGGCGCTGCTCACCGCGCGACTGGGCAAGTAAGCCCGTTCGCTGCCGGGTGTCGCCATCGGCCAGACTGCTCTGGTGACACGAACACCCCACGGCCACCACCGTGGCTGAACACTCCCCCGCCGTGGTGATCGGCGCAGGTCAGGCCGGTCTCGCGGCGGGTTTCCACCTGCGCCGCGCGGGCGTCGACTTCGTCATCCTCGATGCCCAGACCGAGCCCGGTGGCGCCTGGACCCGCGGCTGGGACTCGCTGCGGCTGTTCTCGCCCGCGCGGCACAGCTCACTGCCGGGCAGGCCGATGCCACCGTTTCGCGCCGACGGCGGCTACCCGACGGCCGGGCATGTCGTGGACTATCTGGCCGACTACGAGAAGCGCTACGACCTGCCGGTCATCCGCCCCGCGCGCGTGCATGAAGTCCGCCCCGACGGCGACCGCCTGCGCGTGGTCTCCGACGCCGGCGAGTGGTCCGCGCGGTTCGTGGTCAGTGCCACCGGCACGTGGTGGCGCCCGTTCGTCCCGGCGATCCCGGGCGCCTTCGGCGGACGGCAGCTGCACACCGCCGGCTACCGTGGGCAGGCAGAGTTCGCAGGCACCCGGGTGGTCGTCGTGGGTGGCGGGAACTCCGGAGCCCAGATCGCCGCCGACCTGACCGCCGCCGCCGACGTCCTCTGGGTGACCCGCCGCCCACCGCGCTACCTGCCCGACCACATCGACGGCCGCGCCCTGTTCGACGTGGCGACCCGCCGCAAGCAGGCCTTGGACGAGGGCGAGGCCGACGACGCGGGCGTGGCGGGCCTCGGCGACATCGTCGCGGTGCCAGCGGTGCGACAGGCCCGCGGCCACGGCCTGCTCACCGCCCGGCCGATGTTCGCCCGGCTCGACCAGGCCGGCCCGGTCTGGGCGGACGGCACCCAAGAGGCGGTGGACGCGATCATCTGGTGCACCGGCTTCCGTCCGGCGCTGAGCCACCTCACCCCGCTGCGGCTGCGCACCGAGAACGGCCACATCGCCACCGTGGGAACCCGCGCCGTCGACGAACCACGCCTGCACCTGCTCGGCTACGGCGACTGGACCGGTCCCGCGTCCGCGACCCTCATCGGTGTCGGCCCCACCGCCCGTGCCGCTGCCCGGGAGATCGCCGACGCACTCGGGGCGTGATCACCACATGACCCCTCCTTCACCATTCGGTGAGGGAGCCGTCGTCGCGGCGCCAGATGGGATTGCGCCAGCGGTGGCCGGTCTCGGCGGCCTTCGCCACCGCGTGCTCGTCTACCTCGATGCCGAGTCCGGGGGCGGTGAGCAAGGCGACGTGGCCGTCGGCGTAGTCGAACACGCCGGGGTCGACCAGGTAGTCGAGCAGGTCGGAACCCTCGTTGTAGTGGATGCCCAGACTTTGCTCCTGGATAAGGAGGTTCGGCGTGGCGAACCCGACCTGCAGGCACGCGGCGAGCGCGATCGGCCCAAGTGGACAATGCGGGGCGAGCGACACGTCGTGGGCCTCGGCCATCGCGGCGATGCGGCGGACCTCCGAGATGCCGCCCGCGTGGGACAGGTCCGGCTGGGCCACGGCGATGCCCTGCGCCAGCACGGGCTTGAAGTCCCAGCGGGAGTACAGTCGTTCCCCGGTGGCGATCGCAATGCTGGTCGAGCGGACGATGTCGCCGATGTGCTCGCTCATCTCCGGCACGACCGGTTCCTCGACGAACATCGGCAGCAGCGGTTCGAGCAGTGGCAGCACCCGCCGGGCCATGGGGACTGTCAGCCTCCCGTGGAAGTCGACCGCGATGTCGAACTCGTCGCCCACCGCGGCGCGCACGGCCGCCAGCCGGTCGACGATGCCCTGCACCGCCTTCGGGGTGTCGAGCAGCCGCAGTTCGGCCGAGGCGTTCATCTTGATCGCGGTGAAGCCCTGCTCCTTGCGCTGCAGCGCGGCTTCGGCGACGTCGCCGGGCCGGTCGCCGCCGATCCAGCTGTACATCCGGATCCGGTCGCGCACCCGGCCGCCGAGCAGCTGCCACACCGGCACACCGAGCGCTTTGCCGGTGATGTCCCACAGCGCCTGGTCGATGCCCGCGACCGCGCTGGAGAGAATCGGCCCGCCGCGGTAGAAGCCGCCCTTGGTGAGCACCTGCCAGTGGTCCTCGATCCGCAGCGGGTCTTGGCCGATCAGGTAGTCCGACAGTTCGTCGACGGCGGCGGCGACGGTGTGCGCCCGACCTTCGATGACCGGTTCGCCCCAGCCGGTGATCCCCTCGTCGGTCTCGACTTTGAGGAAGCACCACCGGGGCGCCACCAGGTAGGTGGTCAGGGACGTGATCTTCACAGGGACTCCTTCTTGACGCTCCAGCCGCCGTCGACGACCAGGCTGGCTCCGGTGATGTAGGCGGCCTCGGGGGAGGCCAGGAAGGCGGCCGCGGCGGCGACCTCCTCGGGCAGACCAAGCCTGCCCAGCGCGGTCGCGCCCGCCGACAGCTCGCGCCCCGCCTTGTCGACGTCGCGCCACGACTCGGTGAGGATGGGTCCGGGCTGCACCGAGTTGACCCGCACATGCGGGCCGTACTCGACCGCGAGTTGGCGGACGAGCGCGCTCAGCCCGCCCTTCGCCGCCGCGTACGCCGGGTAGCCGGGAAGACCGAACGCCGCGTGCACGCTGGACGTGGCCACGACACAGCCGCGCCGCGCGCGCAGGTCATCGATGAACGTGCGGGCCGCGAGGTAGAGGGCCCTGAGGTTGACCGACAGCTCGTGGTCCCACGCGGCCACCGGCAGCTCGTGCGCCGGCCTGCTGAGGTGGATGAACGCGTTGCTGTGCAGGATGTCCACTGGTCCGAACAGCTCATGGGACCGGTCCCGCAGCACCGCCCAGTCGTCCTCGGAGGACACATCACAGTGGACGTACGCCGCCCGGTCGCCCTCCGCGCGGATCTTCTCGGCCACGTGTTCGCCCGCATCGTCGGCGATGTCGGCGACGACCACGGCCGCGCCTTCGGCGGCGAACCGGATCGCGCTCGCCGCGCCGATGCCGGAGGCCGCACCGGTGACCACCGCGACCTTCCCGTGGAATCGTTTCATGGGTTCATATCCCTTCATCGGCTGACATCGGCCCCGTCGAGCAGCCGCAGGTCGCCCTGGCTGGGCAGGCCCTCCCAGTCGCCCGCCGCGGACACCGCGAACGCCCCGCAGGTCGCCGCCAGCCGCAGGCAGCGCGCGGCGTCGGACCCGTCAAGGGTGCCCGCGAGGTAGCCCGCCACGAACGCGTCGCCTGCCCCGATCGGGTCGACACAGGTGACCGGAAATGCTTGCTGCACAAGGATTTCACCGACGGTGTGGACGAGTGCGCCCTGGTCTCCGAGCTTCAGCACGGCCACGGCTGGGCCGAGCGCGCTCAGCGCCCGCGCCATCCCTCCGGGCTCGTCCTCGCCGACGATCAGCGACGCTTCCTCGGGTCCGGCGAAGACGAGGTCGGCTTGCGGCACCAGCGATCCGAGCACCACCGAAGCGGCCGCCCGCGACCACAGCAGCGCCCGGTAGTTGAGGTCGATCGACACGGCGGTCCCGGCCGCTTTCGCCACCCGAACCGCCTCGCGGACGGCGGCGAGCGCGGTGTCGCCGAGCGCGGGAGTGATCCCGGTGAGGTGCAGGACGCGCGCCGCCGCGATGACCTCGGCGTCGATGTCGGCGGGGGAGAGGTGGGAGCCTGCGAGATCGCGCCGGTAGTAGGCGACCCGGGTGCGGTCGGCGGTGCGCCGCTCGCGCAACATCAGCCCGGTCGGCACGCCGGGCTCAACCCGTGCGCCGGAGATGTCGACCCCCTCGCCACGCAGTCCA
The DNA here is from genome assembly GCF_014323725.1 of Actinokineospora xionganensis. Classification (GTDB taxonomy): domain Bacteria; phylum Actinomycetota; class Actinomycetes; order Mycobacteriales; family Pseudonocardiaceae; genus Actinokineospora; species Actinokineospora xionganensis. The sequence goes on from NZ_JABVED010000001.1 coordinate 174,699, forward strand.
CTGAGGACCATCGAGCCGACGGCGTCGTCACCGACCCGCCCAACCCACGCGACGCGGTGCCCGAGTCTGCTGACCCCGATGGCGACCGTGGCCTCGGCACCCGCGAACGACAGCCGGGCACCCCCGCCCACGGCGAGCGGACCCGCTTCGGTGCAGGCCACGACCCCCATCGCCTCGCCGAGCGTGACCAGTGCGGGCTTGCGTGCCCGACCGTCCGTCAGCGGGCCGCCGGCCGCGGTCATCGCCGAATCCGATCGATCAGCGCGGTGGCGCGGGTGCGCAGCGCGCCGAGATCGCCGGTTTCGCAGGCGTCGCCGACCAGTGGGGCGCCGATGCCGACCGCGCGGGCGCCCGCGTCGAGGTAGGCGGCGGCGTCGTCGAGGCCGATGCCGCCGGTCGGGACCAGTTCGACGTCGGGCAGCGGTGCCCGGATCGCCTTGAGGTGCGCGACACCGCCGGTCGCGGCCGGGAACAGCTTGACCAGACCCGCCCCGGCCTGCCAGGCGGTGAGCACCTCGGTCGGGGTGTACGCGCCGGGCAACACGGGCACGCCGAGCACGCGGGCCTCGGCGATGACGTCGAGGCAGACGGCGGGGGAGATGAGGTAGCCCGCGCCCGCCTCGACCGCGCGCCGCGCTTCGTGGCGGGTGGTCACCGTGCCCGCGCCCAGCGCCATCCCGTCCGCCGCGAAGCCCGCCAGCGCCTCGTACACGCCGGGCGTGGTCAGGGTGAACTCCGCCGCGCGGATTCCGGCCTCTCGCAGGGTTTCGGCTACGGCGACGAGGTGCTTCGCCGAGCTCGCCCGCAGGATGGCGATCACCGGCGTGAGGTCGAGGGCGGTGTCCAGTCGCATCAGGTGCTCCAACTCGGTGGGGTGTCGTCGAACGGTGTCGCGGGCAGCCCGATGGCGCCGGGTCTGCAGACGAAGAGCCGCCCGGCATCCGGTTCGCCCGCCAGGTCGTCGGCGGAGCGTCCTTCGCCTGCCGTGGTGATCACCAGGACATCCAGATCGGGTCCGGCGAACGTGCAGCTCGACACGTGCGCGGCCGGGACCGGCACGGTCATGTGCGGGGAACCGTCCGGGTGGTAGGAGCGGACCTGCCCAGCACCCCAGACGGCGATCCAGACCCGGCCCGCCGCGTCCACGGTCAGGCCGTCGGGCTCGCCGTCGGCGAACTCGGCGAACGTCCTCCTGCCGCTGAGGTCGCCGGTCTCCAGGTCGTAGTCGAAGACGTCGACCCGCTTGGTCGCGCTGTCGGCGTAATAGAGCAGCCGTCCGTCGGGACTCCAGCCCAGGCCGTTGGAGATCGTCACCGGGTCGAGCAGCGTCCGGACTCTGCCCGCGTGGTCGAGGCTGACCAGCGCGCCCGCGTCGGGCCGGGCGTCGAAGGCCATCGTCCCGGCCAGCAGCCTGCCGCGCGGGTCGCACTTGGCGTCGTTCATCCGTCGGGCGACGCCGTCGTTCGGGAGGTCCAGTGCGGCGAACTCACCGTTGCCGGGCACTGATCGGAACCCTGTTCCGGCCGCGGCCAGCAGGCCACCGGACTCGCGGGGCACCACGGCTCCGACGGCCTGGCCCAGGCTGACCGTGTCCACCAGACGCAGGTCCGGGACCCCCGGCCGTGGGACGAACTCGGCGGTGTGGATCAGCCCGGGAAGGATGTCCACCCAGGTCAGCACCTGTTCGCGGGCGTCCCAGACTGGGCCTTCGGTGAGGTTCCCCGGTGGTGGCGCACACGGCATGACGTGCATCGCGGCTTCTCCCTCGCTTGGTTCGAGGCGAAACGCTAAGACTTCGTCTAACCGTTGTAAATACCCTCGGCCAATATTTACAACGGTTGGAAGAACCGGTAGAACTAGCCGCGACCAGGTTCCTTGCCGAGAGGCGTCGACATGATCAAGCGGTCCGCGCGCGACATCCGCAGGCGCAACCGGTTCGACGCGCTGCGCTGCGTCTATGCCGCGCCAGGCCCGGTGAGCAGGCAGGACATCGCGACCGCGACCGGGCTGTCGTTCGCGACCGTGGCGAACCTGACCGCGGAACTGCTCGACGCGGGGGTGCTGCTGGAGGCGGGCCAGGAGAACACCGGCGCTGGCAGGCCCCGTTCCACGCTCGCGGTCAACCCCCGCCGTGGCGCGCTGGTGGGCGTCGACATCTCCGAGACGTTCATCCACGTCGAGCTCTTCGACCTGTCGATGACCACGCGGCACGAACTGCGCCACCCGCTGCCCGAGCGGGACAGCAAGCCGGACGACGTGATCGAGCACCTGGTGGGTCTGGTCTCACGGCTCCTGAAGGCCGCGGACGTGCCCAGCGACCAGGTGCTCGGGATCGGGGTCAGCGTGCCCGGGCAGGTCGAGCCCGAGGGCGGGGTGTCGGTGTTCTCGCCCTACTGGGCGTGGCACGACGTTCCGCTGCGCGCGATGCTGGCCGAGCGGCTGAACCTGCCGGTGTTCCTCGACAACCCGCTCAAGGCGGCCACGGTCGCCGAGATGTGGTTCGGCGCCGGTCGCGGGGTGGACGACCTCGTCGTGATCACCTTGCGTACCGGCGTCGGCGCGGGCATCGCGGTAGACGGCTCCCTGCTACGAGGCGTGACGAACAGCGCGGGTGAGTGGGGCCACACGTGCCTCGTGCTCGACGGCAGGCCCTGCCGGTGTGGCAGCGCCGGGTGCGTCGAGACGTACGTCGGCGCCCCGGGAATCATGCGCACGCTGGCCGAGGCCGACCCCGGCAGCACCCTGCTCGATCCCGACGATCAGGCGGCGACCATCGAGGCCGTCGCCCGCGCCGCCGACGACGAGGACGAGGTCGCGCTGGCGGTGATCGCGAAGACCGGCCGCTACCTGGGCGCCGCCGTGGCCAACCTGATCAACATGGTCAACCCGCAGGTCCTGGTCCTGAGCGACTGGGTGGCCGCGAAGCTCGGCGAGCGACTCCTGCGTGTGACCCGCGAAATCGCCGCCGACCACGCCCTGGCCGAGCCCTTCCGCGCGGTCGACCTGCGGCTTTGCTCCCTGCCACACAACCCGGTGAGTCTGGGAGCGGCCACTTTCGCGCTCGAAGGATTCCTCAACGACCACGAGATCTTCGGCTCGGTAGCCTCCCGTCGCCCAGTGACGATGAGCGCGGCCAAGACGACTGGGCTTGCCTGATCGGCTCTGTCTTTGGCCTTCGGTGGGGGTGGGTGCGGCCGGGGCGCTGGTCTTGTCCGGTCGGCTCGACTCGGTCTCGGGTGGGGACGGCTGGGCGGGCTGGTTCGAGACCCGGCGTCAGCCTCGTTGCGGGTCGACCGTCGCGCGTCGGCTGTCGAGGATGGTGACCTCCTCCCCATCTGGCCCGGTCTCGGTGTGGCCGCCGTCGTCGGTGGTGATGTTGGGGAAGCCGCCGCCCTGGCCGTCGCCGAGGATGATGATGTGTCCGTTGTTGTCACTCACTGCTTCTCCTTGGTCGACTCCGATACTTCGAAGCTATCGACGTCGCCTTCCCCGAAGGTGAACGCTGTCGTCACCGAAACGGGTGAAACCTCGTGCCACGGAAATACGGCGGCCGCCCGCGCGGTTGGCGTGATCATGGTTGAGGACGCGTTGTACGAGCTGCTCCAGTCGCGCCCGTTCGGGGTGCTGGTCACCCTCAAGCGCGACGGCAGGCCGCAGCTTTCGAATGTGCTGCACTACTTCGACCGCGGCGAGGGCGTCATCCGCGTCTCCGTCACCGACGGCCGGGCGAAGACCGCCAACCTGCGCCGCGACCCTCGGGCCACTTACCACGTCAGCAGCGAGGACGGCTGGAGCTACGCGGTGGCCGAGGCGACGGCTGATCTCTCCGACGTCACCAGCCACCCGCACGACGACACCGCCGATGAACTGGTGCAGCTCTACCGAAACCTGCGCGGCGAACATCCCGACTGGGATGAGTACCGCGCCGCGATGGTCGCTGAGGGCAGGCTTGTCCTGCGCCTGCAGGTGGATCGCGTCTACGGCATGGCAGGCTGACGGCGGAGATCCTGCTCCTACCGGGCGAGGCCGAGTAGTGCGGAGTGGACCTCGCGCAGTCTGCCGATCTCGTGGCGCATGCCCGCGGGGGAGTCGTCGTGGACGAACGCCTCGCCCAGCCGGACCATCGCGTACGCCAGCGTCGTGATCTCGATCGGCGGGCGGAAATCGTCCTCGGCGGCCACGCGTTCGAGGTAAGCCGCCGCGATGCGCACGACGCCTGGGTGCACGAGGCCGGAACTCGACGTCATGACCTGCAACCCGGTCGGTTCCGCCGCAAGGAAAGCGCGCAGCGGCGGGCTGTCGATCAGCCAGCGGTTGACCGTGTCCAGGCTGTCGAGGACCCGCGCGGCGCCGCGGCTGGACGTGTTCGCGTCGGCCCGGTCGAACAATGCCGCCATCTCGCCCAGGATCACCTCGGCGAGCAGACCCTCGCGTGAGCCGAACCACCGGTACATCGTCGCCCGCGAGGCCCCGAACTCCGCGGCGATCGCGCGCACCTCGATTCGGCGTCCCTCGATGAACGCCCGGCGGGCCGCCGCGAGCACCTCGTCCCGGGTCGCGGCGGCCGGCCTGCCCACCGGCCTGCGGGGTTCCCTGGTGATACTCACAGCGAAGGAATATAGTGCATCTTGAGGAAGATGTCTGTAATTCGTCCGGGGCGGTCGGCGGCACCATGGTCGACAGGGGCCTGAACAGCGATAACGGGAGATTTCAGTGCCAACGACCAACCGTCAGATCCGTCTCGCCGCGCGCCCGGTCGGGCTGCCCGATGAGAGTTCGTGGCAGCTCACCGAGGAGCCCGTGGGCACGCCCGGCGCGGGCGAGGTGCTCGTGCGGACCCTGTGCCTGTCGCTGGACCCGGCGATGCGCGGATGGATGAACGACGTCCGCTCCTACATCCCGCCGGTCGGCATCGGCGAGGTCATGCGCGCGGCGGGTGTCGGCCGCGTCGTCGCCTCCGGTGACGAGCGGTTCGCCGAAGGCGCCTACATCTCCGGCGCTGTGGGCGTGCAGGAGTACGCCGTCCTGCGCGGCGACGACCTGCTGCCGGTCGACCTCGACGTCGCCCCGCCCGCCCGCTGGCTCGGCGCCCTGGGCATGTCCGGCATGACCGCCTACTTCGGACTCCTCGACGTCGGCGCGCCCAAGGAGGGCGACGTGGTTGTCGTGTCCGGCGCCGCGGGTGCCACCGGGTCGCTGGTCGGCCAGATCGCGAAACTCAAGGGCTGCAAGGTGATCGGCATCGCGGGCGGCGCGGACAAGTGCCGCTGGCTGGTCGACGAACTCGGCTTCGACGCGGCGATCGACTACAAGTCCGACGACCTGAAGGCGGCCCTGAAGGAGCACGCGCCCAAGGGCGTGGATGTGTACTTCGACAACGTGGGCGGCGAGATGCTCGACACCGTGCTGGCCCGCCTCGCCCGCGGTGCCCGGGTGGTCATCTGCGGCGCGATCTCGCAGTACAACGCGACCGAGTCGGTGCACGGCCCGAAGAACTACATGCAATTGCTCGTCGCGCGCGCCCGGATGGAGGGGTTCGTGGTCTTCGACTACGCGAACCGCTTCCGCGAAGCCGCCAAGGAACTCGCGGGCTGGATCGCCGAGGGCAAGCTCGTCGCCCGCGAGGACATCGTCGATGGCGGTGTCGACGCCTTCCCCGCGACCCTGAACAAGCTGTTCGGCGGGGAGAACACGGGCAAACTCATCCTGCGCCTGGCCGACTGACCATCCTCCCGAGACTTAAGGAAAACCCATGCGCCGCACCGTTTTCACCGAAGACCACGAGGCATTCCGGCAGACTGTCCGCGCCTTCATCGAAGCCGAGGTGGTTCCCGGCTACGACGAGTGGCTCGCCGCGGGCATCGTCCCGCGCGACCTGTACCTGAAGCTCGGCGCGCTGGGCGTCTTCGGCATCGAGGTGCCCGAGGAGTTCGGTGGGGCGGGGGAGGAGTCCTTCAAGTACGAGGCCGTCATCGCCGAGGAACTCACCCGCGCCGGGGTGAGCTTCGGCGGCAGCAGCGTCCACGTCGCGCTGTGCCTGCCATACCTGCTCGCCTACGGCACCGAGGAGCAGAAGCGCCGCTGGCTGCCCGACTTCGTCTCCGGCGAGACGATGTTCGCCATCGCCATGACCGAGCCCGGCACCGGCTCGGACCTCGCGGGGATGCGCACCACCGCCAAGCTCTCCGCGGACGGCACGCACTACATCCTCAACGGCGCCAAGACGTTCATCACCGGCGGCGTGCACGCCGACCGCGTCATCGTGTGCGCCCGCACCGCTTCGCCCGCGGAGAACGACCGCCGCTTCGGCATCTCGCTGCTGGTGGTCGACACCAAGTCCGAGGGCTACGCGGTGGGCCGCAAGCTCGACAAGCTGGGCCTGCGGGTCTCCGACACCGCGGAACTCTCCTTCACCGACGTGCGTGTCCCGGTGGAAGACCTGCTGGGCGAGGAGAATCAGGGCTTCTCCTACCTGGGCCAGAACCTGCCCCGCGAGCGGCTCAGCATCGCCTTCGCCGCGTACGCCCAGGCCAAGGCCGCCGTGCGGTTCGCCCAGGACTACGTCAGCCAGCGGGAGGTTTTCGGCAAGCCGGTCGCGGCCTTCCAGAACACCAAGTTCGAATTGGCGGCGTGCAAGTCCGAGGTCGACGCCCTCGAAGCGGTCGTCGACCGAGCCTTGGAAGCCCACGACGACGGCGACCTCACCGCCGCCGATGCCGCGTCGGTCAAGCTCTTCGCCACCGAGGCGGCGAGCCGGGTGATCGACCGGTGCCTGCAGCTGCACGGCGGCTACGGCTACATCAACGAGTACCCGATCACCAGGCTGTACGCGGACAACCGGGTCAACCGCATCTTCGGCGGCACCAGCGAGGTCATGAAGACGATCATCGCCAAGGACATGGGCCTGTGACGGCCGGAGGCGGTGGGTTTGGCCCCACCGCCTCCATTGCGTGCTGCCTCAGGCGAAAGTGGCCGCGGTGATGCCGTCGGGAAGCGTCGGCGGCCACTGCACCAACTCGACCCGGTAGCCGTCCGGGTCGGTGAGCCACGACGTCTTCGGGCCGTCAGGGCCGCCCGGGTGCTCGAGCGGTCCTGGCTCCAGGCCCGCTTCGGTCAGCCGCTGCAGGGTGTCGGCCAGGTTGTCCACCTGGATGGCGAGGTGGTCGAAACCGCTGCCCACGTCGACGGGCCCGTCGCCTGGACGGTGGACCAGTTCGAACGTGGCCGCCGGTTCTTCGGGGAACTTGAGGAGCACCAGGCAGCTGTCGTCGCCCGGGACCCTTCCCAGCTCGACGTAGCCCAGGGCGGTGTAGAACTCGAGTGAGCGGTCAAGGTCGGTGACGCGGAACGCGACGAGGATCGTCTTCATCCGGCCTCGCCCGGGCGGCGCACGCGGTAGCGCAGGTGCGTGACGTCGCGATCCTCGAGCCTGCGGACGAGGTCGAGTTCGATGTGGTCGCCGCCGAGGTTGTCGAACAGCCTGCGGCCCTCCCCGAGGAGGACCTGGACCAAGTGGATCTCCATCTCGTCCATCAGCCCGGCGCGGAGCAGCGCCTGCGCCGCGCCCGCACCGTGGACCATCACCGGACGGTCCCCGGAGGCCGTGCGCGCCTGGCGGGCGCACTCCTCGACGTCGGTGACGAAATGGGTGTTGTCCGACACCACGTCATCCTCGTCGAACTGGTGGGTGAGGACGTAGATCGGCACCCCGTCGTGGTGGTCGCCCTGCCAGCGCCCGGCGAGTTCGAAAGTGCGGCGCCCGGAGATGATCGCGCCGGTGGCCATCGCTTCGCGGTAGACCTGCCCGCTCGGGCCGTCGGAGTTCCGGTCGTCGAGCCAGTTGAACAGCCGCCCGCCGTCGCGCCCGAGCTCCTGGCCCGGGCTGTCGTCCGGGCCGGTGATGAAGCCGTCGAGCGACATCGACATGTACAGCCGTATCGGATTGTTCATCGTGCCCCCAGCACTTGAGTGACATTTCGGGGGACAGTTTGCCCGATCAAGCCGCGGGATACCCGATCTCCTGGATGTCCTCGGCGAGATCATCCAGCGTGAGGTCGCTGTTCAACGCCCTGACCACCTCGGCGGTCAGCGGCAGCATCGCGAAGATGTGGCGGACGGCCGCCAGGTCGACCGGCCTGTCGTAATAGTCCGCGGCCCACTCCCGATACGACTCGGCCGAGCGGTCGGCGAGCAGACGGAACAGGGAGGCCGCGCCATCCGGATCCGCCACGTACTCGTCGGGTTCGACGCCCTCATCGGACTCGGGGAACTCGATCGTCCCCGCTCGCCACCGGTCGTCGCCGCTCTCCCGCCACAGGCAGGCGGTGACGACCGGAATGCCCTCCTCGTCGGAGAACGCCGGTTCCTCGACCTGCGGCCGGAACGCCTCCGGGACGTCGTCGAGCACGCCCGGCCACACCGTGTCCGCATCGTCTGCTTCATAGGGGCTCATGGGTGACTCGTGCGCGAACCCGCGGATGTACGCGCCCGCGGGGCAAAAGACGACCGCGTACTCGTCGCCCGAGCCGTCGCGCATGAGCGCGGTCTCCTCGGTCTCGGACCACGTGGAATCGAAGGAGTGGTAGCGCTCGGTCCCTTCCGGATCGAGTATCGCCTCGACCATGGCCATGGCGCGGCAGTGGTCGAGGAGGACGGGGATCTCGGGCAGCTGCTTGGCGGTGTCATGAACGGTCACCCGCTCATCCAAGCAACCGCCCGTCCGGCCGGGGCATGGACCCTTTGCTCAGGCCATTTCCGGCACCCGCAGGTGGGCCAGGGCCAGCTCGAACTCGACGACGTCGAGGATGTCGACGCCGGCCTCCTCGCCGCTCCCCGTGCGCAGGGTGTCCGCGTGGGTGCGGGCGCGTTCCATGGCCTCGGGGCTGTCGTAGGTGACCGAGGAGACCGCGACGCCGGACTCCCGGTCCATGAGGAGGCTGGCGCTGCAGAAACCGTCGAACTCCTCCATTGCGGGCAGGGCCGTCATCTTGTAGGTCTGGACGGCCTGGTCGGCTTTGTCGGCGTCGAACCGCATCCAGGTGGCGCGGACACACGCGCCCGGACGTGAGGTGTGGTCGCGGTGCAGGACGGCGATCTCCCACTCGTCGACCTGGGGACGGGCCCCGAGCATCTCAGCTGTCTGTTCTCGCAGCCGGCGGAGCTTCGGCTCACTGGCCCGCATCGTCTCCTCGGTCTCCCACGCCGTGGTCGCGATGCAGCGACCGGATTGCCGGTCGGCCAGCAGGGAGATGCCGACGAACCCCTCCATGTCGCGCAGTGTGGGCATGACCTGGTCACGGATGTTGGCGATGCCCGCGTCGATGTTCTCCGGGCGGCCCTGGACTGTGGTTGATCGTGCGAACACGGTCGTTCCTTCCGGCCGGGGCAGCGCCCCGATGGCGCCACCGGTCGGCTCTCACTGTCGTCCGCCACGCCTGATCCGGCAATCTGAGATGGTTTTCACCTAATTATATTTATTAAGTATCGACTATCAAGATATCCGTTAAAGCTGGTAGGGGGGTGGGGGTCGGGCGGGATGGAAACGGGAAAAGCGCCAGGATGGGGAGGGGAGGCGGTGCATCGGGTGGCGGTCTGGTTGCCCGGGCCGGTCGCGGCCTCGCCCAAGTCCCAGCCTGTCGGCTCGGCCGGGCTCACGCCGACATCGACGACGTCGCGCACCGCCTGACTTCGGCCACGGACCGGCCATGGGACACCTGGCGGGTCAGCCCGCCACGGCAGGGTCGGTCGACCCGCGTGATCGCCACGGGTGTTGGTTCCTGCCCGTCCGGGCCCGCCCCCATCCCAACCAGGTTCGCCCAACTCCACTCCCGCCTGGCCGGCCCAGCCCTGCCTCCGTCTGCCGCGCCCAAGGGCGGCGGGCTTTGGGTTGAGGCGGGCACGGCTTGGTACGGCTGGTGGGTTGGCGAAAGCGGGCGCGGCCGGTCACACGACCGTGAATGACTCCGGTGGGACGCGGAGGTGGGTGCCGGTCGACTCGATGTCCGCGCTCGACAGCAGCACCGGTCCCGGGTGCCCGTCCAGGACGATCTGCGCCTCCCTCGCACCCAGGTTGACCACCACCCGCCGGTCCCCACGGTGCAGGACCAGACAGTCGCCGTGAGTATCGATGCGGAAGCGGTCCAGGCGCGGGTCCGCGAGTTCCGGGTGGGTCCGGCGCAGCGCGATCAGGGCGCGGTAGGTGTCGTAGACCGACTTGTGGGCCGGGTCGTGCAGTTCTCCCCATGGCAGGGTCGAGCGGATCACCGTGGCGACGTCCATCGGGTCCGGCACCTCTTGTTCGCCCCAGCCGTGTTCGGCGAACTCCTTGCGGCGGCCGTCGCGGACTGCCGCGGCGAGGTCCGGGTCTTCGAAGGAGGCGAAGAACTGCCAGGGCGACGTGGCCGCCCACTCCTCGCCCATGAAGATCATCGGGGTGTACGGGGAGCAGAGCACGATGGCCGCGCCGCACAGCATGCGTTCGTGGGAGATGGTGGCGGTCATCCGGTCGCCCTGGGCGCGGTTGCCGACCTGGTCGTGGTTCTGCAGGTAGCACAGGAACCGGTGGCCGGACGTGCGGCGCGGGTCGACCGGTCTGCCGTGGGTTCGGCCGCGGAACGACGACCACGTGCCCGCGTGGAAGAACGCCTGCCGCAGCGTCGTCGCCAGAGCGCCCGGTGCGCCGAAGTCGGTGTAGTAGCCGTCGGTCTCGCCGGTCAGCGCGACGTGCAGGGCGTGGTGCAGGTCGTCGCACCACTGGGCTTGCAAGCCGTAGCCGCCTGCGTCGCGGGACGTGACGAGCTTGGGGTCGTTGAGATCGGACTCCGCGATCAGGTGCAGTGGCCTGCGCAGCCCGGCCGCGAGCGCGTCGACCTCGGCCGCCATCTCCTCCAGCAGGTGCGTGGCACCCTTGTCGACCAGTGCGTGCACCGCGTCGAGGCGCAGGCCGTCGAGGTGGAAGTCGCGCAGCCAGCCGACGGCGTTGTCGATCACGTAGCGGCGCACCTCGTCGGAGTCGGGTCCGTCGAGGTTCAGGGCGGGGCCCCAGATGGTGCGCCCGGCGAAGTACGGGCCGAACCGGTCGAGGTAGGCGCCCGAGGGACCGAGATGGTTGTAGACGACGTCGAGCAGCACGCCGAGCCCGCGTTCGTGGCAGGCGTTGACGAACCGCTTGAACGCCGTCGGCCCGCCGTAGTGCTGGTGGACCGCGCCCCACAGGACGCCGTCGTAGCCCCAGCCCGCGGTGCCGTCGAACGCGTTGACCGGCAGCACCTCGACGAAGTCGACCCCGAGGTCGACCAGGTGGTCGAGGTGCTCCAGCGCCGCGTTGAACGTGCCCTGTTCGGTGAAGGTGCCGATGTGCAGTTCGTAGACAACACCGCCGGCAAGCGGGCGACCCGCCCACCGTTGGTCGGTCCAGGTGAACGCCTCGTGCGAGTACCGCCGCGACGGTCCGTGCACCCCCGCGGGCTGCCACAGCGATCGCGGGTCGGGCAGCGGCGTGTCGTCGTCGTCGAGGAGGAACGCGTAGTCGGTGCCGTCGCCGGTCCCGGGAACCTCGGCGTGCCACCAGCCGCGGTCGTCGCGGGCCATGTCGTGGGTGTTGGGGCCAAGGGCCAGCCGGACCTGGTCGCGGTGGGGCGCCCATACGGAGAAGTGTTCGTCGGAGCGGGTCACCGCACGTCCTCTCGGTGCATGAGGGCGACCGGGTAGGTGGACAGCAGATCCCCCAGGGGCGCAAGGGGATCGTGGACTTCGCGACCGGTCAGCGCGTCCGTCCACCGCCCGGCGCCCGGCAGGGCGAGCACGGTGTCGCGCCAGCCGTCCCGGGCCAAGGCCACCGGCAGCCGGGTGGCGACCGCGACGAGGTCGGACCGGCGGGTGAACGCCAGGACATGGGCCGCGGCGGGACCGTCGGCGTGGAGCGGTCGGTAGCCGCTGAACAGCTCCGGCCTCGACCGCCGCAGCCGCAGGACCGTGCGGACCACGTGCAGCTTCGCCGCTCCCGTGTCGTCCACCGGGGGCAGCCAGCCGGACTCCAACCGGTCCAGCAGCCGGGTCCGCGCGGCGAAGTCGACCGGTCGCCGGTTATCCGGGTCCACAAGGGACAGATCGAACAGCTCGGTGCCCTGGTACACGTCCGGCACACCCGGTCCGGCTAGCTGGACGAGCTTCTGCCCGAGCGCGTTGGACCATCCCGGCAGCCGGATCCGCTCGACGAACTCGGCGACCTCGGACCCCAGCTCGGCGTGCACCGCCGCGGGCCAGGCTCGCACCGCCGCCTCGAACTCGTCGTCGTGCTCGACCCACGAGGTGCGGACCTTCGCCTCCTTCGCCGCCTTGTCCAGGTACGCCGACAGCCGTTCCGGGGTGATCGGCCAAGCGCCCACCAGCGACTGCCACGCCAGCAGCTCCAGGGTCGGCTCGGGCAGCCCGCACCGCGCGGACCACCGGTGCACCGCGTCGGCGAACTCCCCGGGGATTTCCGCGAGCACGGCGAGCCGGGCCCGCACGTCCTCCGAGCGCTTGGTGTCGTGGGTCGACAGAGTCGTCATCCCAGCGGGCCACCCGGCCTCACGGGCCGCCGCGCCCGCGTGGAACTCGGCGAGGGAGACGCCGAAGCGGTCCGGCGCGCCACCGACCTCGTTGAGCCCGGTGAGCCGCGGGTAGCGGTAGAACGCGGTGTCCTCGTCCCCCTTGGCCACGACCATGCCGGACGTCTGCTGAATCCTTGTCGCCAGTTCCCCGCCGGGATCGGACCGCACAGTCCGGTCCAGCACGTCGATCGCCGACGCGAGGTCCGGCCGGACCGCCCGCGCCCGCTCGACGGCCGCCGTCCAGTGCCCCGTGCCCTCCGGCAGATAGGAGCGGTACACCGGGAACGCCACCATCAGCTCGGCGACCGCGTCGGCGGGCACACCTGGGGCGAGCGCGGCGATGCGGCGCATCTCGGCCACCAGTGAGCGGGAGGTGATCAGCCTGCGGCAGCGCTCCTCCTCGGCGTGGAAGTCGATTCCACCGAACTTCGCGGCCAACTCGGTGAGCGGCTCCTCGCCCGCCGCGTCGACGAACACCCCGCACACCTCCCGCAGGGTGTCGTAGCCGGTCGTGCCGTGGACCGGCCAGGACGCGGGCAGCGACTCGCCCGCGGCGAGGATCTTCTCCACCACCAGCCAACAGTCCGCGCGAGCCCGCAGTGTCCTCAGGTAGCCGCCCGGGTCGGCCAGGCCGTCGGGGTGGTCGATGCGCAGGCCGTCGACCTCGCCCGCGGCCACCCAGCGCAGCACCTCGCCGTGCGTCCCCTCGAACACCTCGGGCAGCTCGACCCGGACCGCGGCGAGGGTGGTGACGTCGAAGAAGCGCCTATAGGTCAGTTCCGCGTTGCCGCGCCGCCAGTCCACCAGCCGGTAGTGCTGCCGCTCGTGCACCTCGGCCGCGGTGCCCCCCTCGGTTCCGGGCGCGATCGGGAACTCGTGCTCGTGGTACGCCAGCCTGCCGTCCCGCAGTCGCAGGGTGGAGTCGTCGCCGAGTACGGGCAGCAGGATCGGGCCCGCGGCGAAGTCGATGTCGAACCACGTCGCGTACCGGGACTCCGGCCCGTGCTCGAGCACGTCCCACCACCAGCGGTTCGCCGAGGGGACCTCGACGGACATGTGGTTGGGCACCAGGTCCAGCACGACACCCACCCCGGCGGCTCGGGCCGCGGCCACCAGCCGCAGGCGGGCAGGCTCCCCGCCCAACTCCGGGTTGGCCGTGGTCGGGTCGACCACGTCGTAGCCGTGGGTGGAGCCGGGGGCGGCGCCCAGCAGCGGCGAGGTGTACACGGCACCGACGCCGAGGCGGTCCAGGTAGGGCACCAACTCGGCGGTGGCGTCGAGGTCGAAGCCCGGGCGCACCTGCACCCGGTAGGTGGACGTGGGGATCAAGGCTGGGCCTCCGTGCGCCGCAGCACGAGCAGCGACCGGGCTTGGGTGTTGATGCCCTCGCCCGCGGCGAACGTCCGCGCCGTGGTGGGCCGGTCGCCCGCGACCACGCCGAGGACGATCCCCTCGCCGGACACGCTGAACACCTCGCCGCTCGCGGTGTCGAGCACGACGCTCCACTGGGCGCCGTAGCTCGCGTCGGGCACGATCATCTCGATGTCGTCGTCGTGGGCGTTGAAGCACAGCAGGAACGAGTCGTCGTGGACGCGCGCGCCGCGCCGGTCGAGGTCGCCGATGGCGTCGCCGTTGAGGAACACCATGATCGACCGGCCGAACCCGGATTCCCAGTCCTGTTCGGACATCTCCTCGGCCGACGGGGTGAACCAGGCGATGTCGCGCAGTTCGTCGCCCTTGCGGATCGGCCTGCCCGCGAAGAACCGCCGCCGCCGGAACACCGGGTGGTCGCGCCGCAACTCGATGACCGCCTTGGTGAACTCGAGGAGGTCGGAGTTCTTGTCCAGCAGCGACCAGTCCACCCAGGACAGCTCGTTGTCCTGGCAGTAGCCGTTGTTGTTGCCCTGCTGGGTTCGGCCGAGCTCGTCGCCGTGCAGCAGCATCGGCGTGCCCTGCGACAGCAGCAGGGTGGCCAGCAGGTTGCGGCGCTGCCGGGCGCGCAGGTCGTTGACCTTCTCGTCCTCGGTCGGCCCTTCGGCGCCGCAGTTCCACGACCGGTTGTCGTCGGCGCCGTCGCGGTTGCCCTCGCCGTTGGCCTCGTTGTGCTTCTCGTTGTAGGAAACCAGGTCGTTGAGGGTGAACCCGTCGTGCGCGGTGACGAAGTTGATCGACGCGTAGGGCCTGCGGCCGTCGTCCTGGTAGAGGTCCGACGAGCCGGTGATGCGGGAGGCGAACTCGCCGAGCGTGGCGGGCTCGCCGCGCCAGAAGTCGCGCACGGTGTCGCGGTACATGCCGTTCCACTCGGTCCACAGTGGAGGGAAGTTGCCGACCTGGTAGCCGCCGGGCCCGACGTCCCACGGTTCGGCGATCAGCTTGACCTGGCTGATCACGGGGTCCTGCTGCACCAGGTCGAAGAACGTGGCCAGCCGGTCGACGTCGTAGAACTCGCGGGCCAGGGTGGCGGCGAGGTCGAAGCGGAACCCGTCGACGTGCATCTCGGTCACCCAGTAGCGCAGCGAGTCCATGATCAGCTGCAGCGTGTGCGACGGGCGCACGTTGAGCGAGTTGCCGGTGCCGGTGTAGTCCATGTAGTAGCGGCGGTCGTCGTCGACGAGCCGGTAGTAGGTCTCGTTGTCGATGCCGCGCAGCGACAGCGTCGGACCGAGGTGGTTGCCTTCCGCGGTGTGGTTGTAGACCACGTCCAAGATCACTTCTATGTTCGCCTCGTGCAGCGCGCGCACCATCGCCTTGAACTCCTGGACCTGGCTCCCCGGGCTGTTGAGCTTCAAGGCGTACCCGTCATGCGGCGCCAGGTAGGCGATCGTGTTGTAGCCCCAGTAGTTGCGCAGTCCGCGCTCGGTGAGGCCGTGGTCGTGCAGGAACTCGTGCACCGGCATCAGTTCGACCGCGGTGACCCCGAGGCCGGTCAGGTAGTCGATCATCACCGGGTGGGCCAGCGCCGAGTAGGTGCCGCGCAGCTGCTCGGGGATGTCCGGGTGCAGCATCGTCAGCCCGCGTACGTGCGCCTCGTAGATGACCGACTCGTTGTACGGCGTCTTCGGGGCGCGGTCGTTGGCCCAGTCGAAGAACGGATTGACCACCACACCCCGAAACGTATACGCGGCCGAGTCGGCGTCGTTGAATCCGTCGGGGTCGCCGAACGGATAGCCGAACACCGACTCGTCCCAGTCGACGGCGCCAGTGACGGCCTTCGCGTAGGGGTCGAGCAGGAGCTTGTGCGGGTTGCAGCGCTTCCCGTCCGTCGGGTCATGCGGACCGTGGACCCGGAAGCCGTACTGCTGGCCGGGGCCGACGGCCGGGAGGTAGCCGTGCCAGACGAAGCCGTCCACCTCCGGCAGGCCGATCCGGGCCTCCTTGCCCGTGGAGTCGAACAGGCACAGCTCGACCCACTCGGCCACCTCGGAGTACAGCGCGAAGTTGGTGCCCGCGCCGTCAAAGGTGGCGCCGAGCGGGTACCGGGAACCTGGCCAAGCGTGCACGCGCACTCCTCGTTGATCGAACTTCGGGCGTCGACGGTGGGAGTCGACCTCCACAGTGCTACCGCCTATCGCGCGACTCCGCAGGTCGGGCGGCGCGCAGGGCGGCCACCGCGCGCTCGAGCAGGGGGTGTTCGAGCAGCTCATCGACCGTGACCGGGAGCGGAATCCGCCAGTTGGGGTACTCGTCGACGGTGCCGGGCAGGTTGGGCTGGCGCGGCTCGCCGATGGCGTCCTGCGGGGAGATCAGCAGCAGCCTGCCGGCGGCGGTCGCCAGCAGGGCGTGCAGCGCGGCGACGAGGTCGTCCTCGCCCGCGTCGGGTGGGAGCAGGCCGTGGTCGGCGAGTTCGGCGAGCAGTTCGTCCCGGTCGCCCGCGGCGCGGCGGGCCTCGGCCTCCGGGTCGTCGAGATGGCCAAGCTCGGCCCGCACCCGCGCGTTCTCGCCGCGCAGGAAGCCCGCGGCGGTCGGCAGGTCGTGGGTGGAGATGCTGGCCATCGCCTCGGTCGACCAGCGGCTCGGCGCGAGCAGCGGCGCGCCGGGCGCGTCCTCGTCGCGCTGGAACCACAGCACCGCGGAACTCAGCATGCCCCGCTCGCGCAGCGTCTCGGTCACCTCGTCGGGCACGGTGCCGAGGTCTTCGCCGACCACGATGGCGCTCGCCCGGTGGGCTTCCAGGGCGAGCACGCCGAGCAGGGCGTCGGCGTCGTAGCGGACGTAGGTGCCCTCGCTCGGCGGGCGGCCCGGCGGGATCCACCACAGCCGCCACAGACCCGCGACGTGGTCGACGCGGATCCCGTCGGCGTGGGCTAGGACGCTGCCGATGACGTCGCGGAAGGGTTGGTACCCGGCGGCGGCCAGCCGGTCGGGCCTCCACGGCGGCAGGTTCCAGTCCTGGCCCTGCCTGCTGAACGCGTCCGGTGGGGCGCCGACGGTGACCTCGGAGGCCAGCACGTCCTGCAGCGCCCAGGCGTCGGCGCCCGCGGGGTCGACGCCGACGGGCAGGTCGTGCACGATCCCGACGCCGAGCCCGGCGGCGCGGCCCGCGGCCCGCACGTCGGCGAGCTGGTCCGCGCACAGCCGCTGCACCCAGGCGTGCAAGCCGATCCGGTCGGTCAGGTCGCGGCGGGCGGCGGTGACGGCGGCGCTGTTCGGATGGCGCAGGTCCGCGGGCCAGGTCCGCCAGTCGGCGCCGTGCCGTTCGGCCAGGGCGCAGAAGGTGGCGAACTCGTCGAGCGCGGGATCTGTCGGCCCGGCCCGCCGGTCTGGAGTGTGCCGCCACAGCAGCTCCAGTGCGGAGAGCTTCGCCTTCCACACCGCGTCGTAGTCGATCAGCTCGGCGCCCGCGGGTGGGGCGAGCGCGTCGACCTCGGCGCGCACGTCGGCCGGGGCTTCGCGGAACGCGTCGAGGTCGGTGACCGGCAGGTACAGGGGATTGGCGAACCGACGGCTCGACGGCGAGTACGGCGAGCGCTGCAGCGGTGTGACCGGGGTGATCGCCTGCACCGGGTTGACCAGGACCACCCCGGCGCCGAGTCGGGCCGAGCCGGTGACCAGCGCGCGCAGGTCGGCGAGGTCGCCGATGCCCCATGAGCGTGCCGACCGCAGTGCGTAGAGCTGAACCATCCAGCCCCACGCGGGTGGGACCGGAGGCAGCTTCGCGGGGGCGACGATCACGGTGACCTGGCGGTCGCCGATGGCCAGGGTGTGGGTGCCGAGGGGGAGGTCGGGTGGGAGGCGGTCGCGGACCGGCCGGGTGTCGCCTGCTTCGCTGGTGAGGACACCCGCGGCGCCGATGGCGGGAGAGTCCCCGGCGCGCAGCACGAGCGGGTCCGGCACGCTCGCCCGGTCGCGCCGGGCCCGGACGTCGGCCAACTCGGCGCGGACCGAGGCGGGGGTGCCCGCGTCGACGCCCAGTTGGGCGAGCACGGCCACCACGACGTCGTCGGCGATGTCGACGCGGCGGCGTTCGGTGTCGGAGTACCAGGTGGCGACGCCGTGGGCGTCGGCCAGGTCGCGCAGGTCGGCGTCGGCCAAGGTGGCGCTCCTCGTCGCGGGGAACGGGTGTCCTCACCGTAATCCGCGGCGTGCCTCCACGCCGGAGGTTCACCGGTCCGTGGTCATGTCCACAAAGGACATTAGAGCCGCTCGGGTGCGGCGATGCCGAGCAGCGACAGGCCGAACCAGCACGTATCGTTCGGGGCGAGCGGCTCTGCTCACCGTCCGTGAGCCCGACGGCGGCCACGTTGCCGCTGACCTGACCTGGCCGCGCTTACCTCCCTGTGGGGCCGGTCATCGCTTCCCGCCGAGCCATGTGGGCAGCCGCTGCAGCAGGCCGGGCCGGTCGCCTTCGGGCTCGCCCTCGATCTGGACGCCGTTCCAGAACGCGACGTGGTTCTTGATCCGGCGGGCCAGGGGACTGGGGTGTGGGTAGTACCAGGCCGCGTTCGGGTTTGTCTCGCCGTTCACCCGCAGGGTGTAGTAGCTCGCCAGGCCCTTCCACGGGCACAGCGACTTGTTACGGCTCTCCACGAAGAACTCCCGGCGCAGGGAGTCGGGCGGGAAGTAGTCGTTGCCCTCCACCCGCACCGTCCTCGGCGCCTCGGCCAGTACGACACCGTTCCACACCGCACGCATCATCGAAGGTCGACCTCCAGGTCCAAGTCCACATCAGCACAGGACTCCCCAGGCGGCAAGTGACGACGTCATGACCAGGCGGCAACCCCGCCCCGGACGAACTGCCGAGCGGACTGGACATCGCCATGCCTGACGGGTGACGATGGCCGGTCGTCGACGGCGTGGCAGCACTCATACTGACCCGTAGCAGGCCTTGCCGGGCGAACCGTCGAACCGGAAGGAACACCGTGGCCCAGGGCCCGATCTACCTTGACTACAACGCCACCACCCCGATCGATCCGGCGGTGACCGAGGCGATCGGGCCCTTCCTGACCGACGGTTTCGGCAACCCCGGCAGCGAACACCACTACGGCGCGGGCCCGCGCGCCGCCGTCCGGCGGGCTCGTGAGCAGGTCGCGGCCCTGCTGGGTGGCTCCGTCGAGGGCGTCGTGTTCACCGGATCGGGATCCGAGGCCGACAACCTCGCCCTGCGCGGCGCGGTGCTGGCCTCGGGTCTCGACCGGCCGCACGTGATCACCCAGGTGACCGAACATCCCGCGGTCCTTCAGGCGTGCCAGGCGTTGCGGCGCTGGCACGGCGCGCGGGTGACCCTCCTGCCGGTGAACTCCGAGGGCTTGGTCGACCCCGGCGACCTGGCCGCCGCGCTCACCCCGCGCACCGTGCTGGTGTCGATCATGCTGGCCAACAACGAAACCGGCGCGCTGCAACCCGTCGCCGAACTCGCCCGGATCGCCCGCGAGCATGGCGCGGTGTTCCACAGCGACGCGGCGCAGGCGGTCGGGAAGATCCCGGTCGACGTGACCGAGCTCGGTGTCGACCTGCTCACCGTGGTCGGGCACAAGATGTACGCGCCCAAAGGCGTCGCCGCGCTCTACCTCCGCCCCGGGGTGGCCCTCGAGCCCCTGATCTACGGCGGCGGGCAGGAACGCGGGCTCCGCGCGGGCACCGAGAACGTCGCGCTCACCGTCGCCCTCGGCGTCGCCGCCGACCTGGCGGCCGCCGATCTCGCTCACGGCGGACACCACACCGTCCGCGAGCTGCGTGATCAACTGCACGCCCGTCTCGCCGCGGCGCTGCCCGGCCGGGTGACGCTCAACGGCCCAGCCCAGGAGAGGCTGCCGAACACCCTCAACCTCAGCGTCCGCGGCACCATCGGCCACGACCTGCTGGCCGCCGTCCCCGATGTCGCCGCGTCGGTCGGCTCGGCCTGCCACAGCGGCATCCACGAACCGTCACCCGTGCTCACCGCCATGGGATTCGACCGCGACCGAAGCCTGTCCGCGCTGCGGCTGTCCCTGGGCCGCTGGAGCACGACCGAGGACGTCGACCGCGCCGCGGACCTGATCGCCGCCGCCGCGACCCGCTGACCTCACGATCCCCGCGACCGGAGCACGCCGGTGTGGGATCGTCCGACACGTGTGCCGGACGACCCCACACCGCCGCGGTCAGCTCTGGAAGCAGGGCTTGTCGAACTTGTAGTCCTTCGCCGTCGGTCCGACGAAGAACGTTTTCACGGTGCTGACGCCGGTGGGGGAGGACTCGTCCGGCTTGGCGATCATCGTCTCCCGGACCACACCGGCGTTGGCGTCGCCGCTGAAGTTGCCCGCCGAGGCGGGCAGCATGCCCTCGTAGTCGACCTTGTCCAGCTGCTTGACGGCCTTGAGCAGGCCTTCCCTGGTCAGGTCCTTGTTCTCGACGGCCTTCTTCAGCGCCGCCTGCAGCGGGTAGGACCAGACCCAGCCCGCGGTGTAGCCGTCGTTGCCGGTGACGCCCGCGCCGAGGATCTCGCGCATGTTCTTGTGCCCTGGTGTGTCGGCCGTGAACGTCTCCCACGGGCCGGACTGCAGGTACAGCGCCTTGAACGCGGGGCCCGCGGGGCTCTTGAGCAGACCTGGGTTCCACGTCGGGCTGGTGCCGATGTACTTGCCGGTGAAGCCGCGCGCCGCGGTCTGCCCGACGATCACGGCCGCGTCGGTGGGGCCGGTGGTCAGGATGACCAGGTCGGGTTTCTTGGAGTTGACGGCGTTGATCGCGCCCGCCTGGTTGTCCTGGCCGGAAGCAGTCTCCACCGCCTCGAACGTGAGGCCGTTCTTCTCCGCCGCCACCTTGGCGCCCGCCGCTGCGTCCTCGCCGTAGTCGCCGGGGTAGTGCACGGCCATGACGGACTTGGGCTTGAACTGCTCGACCGCGTAGTCGATCGCGTTCATCGACTCCAGGCAGTAGTTGGTGCCGGATTCGAGGATCACGTCCTCGAACGCCCACGCCGAGGTCCACGAGGCGGGCACCGACACGATGTTGTTGTCACCGAGGTCGCCGATGATCGCCGCGGTCGTCGGCGAGCCGAGGGTCTGCGCCAGGCCGAGCACCTTGCTCTTGATCTCCTGGTAGACCTGGTTGTGGGTCTCGGGGTTGTACTTGTTGTCGCGGACGTACGTGGTGACGTCGACCCCGTAGCCGTCGATGCCGCCCGACTTGTTCACCCGCTCCCAGAACTTCTTCTGCGCCTCCGTGATCGGCACCGCGAGCGCCTTGAACGGCCCGGAGGTCAGGTCCGAGATCGTGCCCAGGAAGATGCAGCCCTTCGTCAGGTTGGGCGTGTCCTTGCACGGCTCGGCGGTGACACCCACGTCGGTCCGGACGGCTCCTTCGCCGCCGCCACCGCCCCCACCGGAGTCACCTCGGCCGCAGCCGGTCGCGATCAGCGCCAGGGCGGACAGGCCCGCCAGCAGCTGAGTTGTTCGACTGGTCATCGGTATTTCCTTTCGTGGCAGGCGAATCGACTGTGAGTAGGAAAGGGCTAGTAGGAGAAGGGCTAGTAGGAGAAAGGCCAAGCCTTGAAGTAGTTGCGTATCCGGATCCAGATCCCGAACAGCCCACGCGGCTCGAAGATCAGGAAGAGGATGATCATCAGTCCGTAGAAGATGATCGCCAGGTTGGCCGCGCCGAGCGGTGCGGTCACGTCCGAGCTGATGAACGGCAGAACTGTCGGCAGCTCTTGGGTGAGCCGCGGCAGCATCGTGATGAACAGCGCGCCCATGATCGAGCCGGAGATCGTTCCGGCCCCACCGATCAGCACCATCGCGACGAATTGGATGGACAGCAGCAGGTTGAACGAGTCGGGTTCGACCCGCCCGAGAACCGCGTAGAGCAGCGCGCCGGCGCAGCCCGCGTAGAACGACGAGATGCCGAACGCGAGCACCTTGTAGCGGGTGACGCTGACCCCGATCACGTCGGCGGCGATGTCACGGTCGCGCACCGCGGCGAACGCCCGGCCGACCTTCGACCGCACCAGGTTGCGGGCGAACACGGCGAAGATGACCAGCAGCACCAGGGTCAGCAGGTACATCTTCTGATCACCGGTGAGCAGGTCGCCGTTGCGGTCGAGGCGCTGGCCGAACATCTCCGGCACCGGGCCCTGCCTGCCGACGCCCGGCCCGCCGGTGAGCGCCTTCCACTCCTTGAAGATGTGCAGACCCAGGAACACCAGGCCGAGGGTGACGATGGCCAGGTAGAGCCCGCGCAGCCGGGTGGCCAGCGGCGCGACGATCACGCCCGCGACTCCGGCGACCACGCCCGCGGCCAGCAGCCACAGTGGCAGGAAGGTGATGCCGAAGCCGATCGTGCGTCTGCCCGGCTCGCCGCTCAGCGCCGAGGCGGTGTACGCGCCGATGGCGAGGAAGAAGGCGTGGCCGAGGCTCACCTGACCCGCGTAGCCGGTCACGATGTTCAGCCCGATCGCGCCGATCGCCGCGGCCAGCCCCATGGCGAACAGGTGCAGCCACTCGTCGGGCAGGCCGAACGGCACGTAGGTGGCCGCGAGCAGCACCATCGCGACCACCGCGACCTGCTTGGGTCGGGTGTTGAGCATGCGCAGGTTCTGCCCGTACGAGGTGTAGAGCTCAGGCCTGCCCCACAACTGTCGAGAGGCCTTTGTGGACACCGAGGTGGACCGTTGCTCGGTCATACCCGTTCCACCTCCTTCGTGCCGAACAGCCCGTACGGTCTGACCAGGAGCACCAAGAGCATCACCACGTAGGCCGAGACCACGGAGAAGTTCTGGCCCAGCCACGGCGCGAAGTCGCCCTGGTAGGTGGCCACCAGCGACTCGACAAGTCCGACGGTGAACCCGCCGATCACCGCCCCGCCCAAGGAGTCCAGCCCGCCCAGGATGATCGCGGGCAGCGCCTTCAACCCGATGATCCACAAGTTCTGGTCGATGCCCGCGCCGGTGGCCTGGAACGTCCCCGCGACCGCGGCCAGCGCGCCCGCCATCGCCCAGGAGGTGGCGAACACCGTGCCGACCGAGATGCCTTGCGCCAGCGCGGTTTCCTGGTTGAACGAGGCCGCCCGCATGGCGAGGCCGAGCCGGGAGTACTTGAAGAAGGAAAACAGCACGGCCACGAGGAGGACGGTGGTCACCAGCATCACGATGTGCCGCTCCTGCACCTGCACGCCGCCGAGGTTGATCGAGTTCAGGCCCCACGGGTCGCCGACCGGCCGGACGTCGAGGCCGATGAAGATGTTGGCCACCAACCGGACCACGATGTCGATGCCGAGGGTGATGATCGCGATCACGAACACCGGCTTGCCGACCATCGGCCGGATCACCGTCCGCTCGATGCCGAGGCCGAGCAGGGCGACACCGACCGCGCCGAGCACCAGGGCCAGGAAGAAGCCCCACGGACTCGGGATCCCGAGCAGCGCTTCGGCGAGGAAGCTGACCGCGAGCGCGCCCGCCAGCATGAACGCGGGTTGGGCGAAGCTGACCACCCGCATCGACTTGTAGATGATCACGAAGCCGAGCGCGAGCAACGCGTAGACCGACCCCTGGCCCAGTCCGCCCGCCACTGCCTGCAGGAAGGTGGTCATGCGCCGCCTCCCTTGGCGTACATGGATTCGACCAGGTCATCGAACAGCTTGCCCAGCGCCGACCGCTTGACCTTCTGCGTGGCGGTCAGCTCGCCGTCCTCGTGGTCGAGTTCCTTCGGCAGCATGCGGAACTTCTTGATCTGCTCGACGGTGGCGAACTTCTTGTTGACGTCGTCGACGATGCCCTGCACCAGCTTGTCGACCTCAGGGCGTTCGGACAGGTCCCGGTACGTGGTGTACGGGATGCGCTTGCGCTGCGCCCATTCCCCGACTGTCTCCAGTTCCACGCCGATCAGCGCGGTCAGGTACGGGCGCTTGTCGCCGATCACCACGGCTTCCTTGATGTACGGCGAGACCTTGAGCGCGTTCTCGATCTCCGAGGGCGCGACGTTCTTGCCGCCCGCGGTGATGATGATGTCCTTCATCCGGTCGGTGATCCTGACGTGCGTGTCGTCGACCCACACGCCCACGTCGCCGGTGTGCAGCCAGCCCTGCTCGTCGACCGCCTTCGCGGTGGCCTCCTCGTCGCGCCAGTAGCCCGCGAACACCCCGGCGTGCCGGGTGAGGATCTCGCCCGTCTCCTCGTCGATGCGCAGGTCGACACCCGGGTGCGGCTCGCCGACGGTGCCGAGCTTGACCCGGCCGGGCCGGTTGGCGGTGGCGATCGCGCTGTTCTCGGTCATGCCGTACACCTCGTGCATCGGCACCCCGATGCCCATGAAGAACTTCAGCACGTCCGGCGCGATCGGCGCGGCGCCCGAGGCGGCGTAGCGGACCTTGCGCATACCGATGCGGTCGCGCAGCGCGCGATAGAGGAACAGGTAGCCCAGCGCGTAGCGCAGCCGGGTGCCCGGTGTGTGCTTGCCGCCGGTGCGCACCAGGGTGTCGCCGATGCCGTCGGCCACCTTGAGCCAGAACCGGGCGAGGGCGCGCTTGGCCGGGGACGCCGAGGCGATCTTGATGTTGACCCCGGCCAGCACCTTCTCCCAGATCCGCGGCACGCCGAACAGGATCGTCGGCTGGATCTCCCGGAGATTGGGCTGCACGGTCGCGATAGACTCGGCGAAGTTGACCTGCACGCCCGCCGAGGAGTTGAACCAGGTGGTGAAGATCCGCTCGGCCACGTGGCACAGCGGAAGGTAGGACAGCATGATGTCGTCGGTGCTCGGCGGGGGAGAGGTGAACCCGCCGCTCTCGATGAGGGTCTCGACGCTGAACTCGACGTTCGCCACGCTCAGCATCGCGCCCTTGGGCGGACCGGTCGTGCCGGAGGTGTAGACCAAGGTCATGATGTCGTCGGCCCGCGCCTGGCTCATCGTCTCCTCGACCGCCCGCGGGTGCGCCTCACGGTGTTCCGCGCCCATGGCCAGGAGGTCTTCCCAGAACAGCAGCTTCGGATTGTCGTAGCGGCGGCGGATGCCGCGGGGTTCCAAGTAGACGATCCGCTCGAGTTCGGGCAGTTGGTCCAGCACCGCCAGCACCTTGTCCACCTGCTCCTGGTCCTCGGCGAGCAGGACCTTGCTGCCCGAGTGGGCGAGCAGGTACGCCACCTCCGAGGCCGGGTTGGTGGGGTAGAGGCCCACCGTCATCGCCCGCACCGCCACCGTGGCCAGGTCGGTGTAGAGCCACTCCCGGCGGTTCTCCGACTGGATCGCCACCCGGTCGCCTGGGCGCACCCCGAGCGCGAGCAGCGCGTGCCCGACGAGCTCGATCTTGTCCCAGTAGTCCGACCAGGGCACTTCCTGCCAGATGCCGAAGTCCTTCTCCCGCATGGCGACCGCGTCGGGCATGGTGCGCGCGCGATCCCGCACCCTGGTCACGATGGTGGTCGTGGTCTTCGTCCCCGGTTCGGCGATCTGGGTCATGACGTCACCTCCGTCGCGTGTTCCTGCCCCAGATACGCCCGGATGACCCCTTCGTCGGCCTGGACCTGGCCGGGTGTGCCGGTGACGATCGGCGTGCCGAAGTCCATCGCCATCACCCGGTCCGCCAGGTCCATGACCAGGCCCATGTCGTGCTCGACCAGAATCATCGGGATGTCGAGTTCGTCGCGGATGTCCAGGACGAATCGCGCCATGTCCTCGGTCTCCTCGAGGTTCATGCCCGCGACCGGCTCGTCGAGCAGCAGCAGCTTGGGCTCCATGGCCAGCGCCCGGCCCAGCTCGACGCGCTTCTGCACCCCGTAGGGGAGCAGGCCCACGGGAAACGAGCGCCACTGCTCCAGTTCGAGGAAGTCGACGATGTTCTCCACCACGGCGCGGTTGGCGATCTCCTCGTGCCGGGCCCGGCCGAACCAGGCGAACGCGGACGGCGCGCCATAGCGGATGTGGTGGTGCCTGCCGAGCATCAGGTTGTCCAACACGGTCAGATTCGAGAACAGCTCGATGTTCTGGAACGTCCGGGCCATGCCGAGCGCCGCGAT
Source organism: Actinokineospora xionganensis (assembly GCF_014323725.1). Lineage (GTDB taxonomy): Bacteria > Actinomycetota > Actinomycetes > Mycobacteriales > Pseudonocardiaceae > Actinokineospora > Actinokineospora xionganensis. Next base: position 200,715 of record NZ_JABVED010000001.1, read on the forward strand.
CCGGTGCGGCGGCTTGCCCACCAGGTCGACGCCGTCGAACACCACCCGGCCCCGCTGCGGCCGGTACACCCCGGAGAGCACGTTGAAGATCGACGTCTTGCCCGCGCCGTTCGGGCCGATGATCGCGAACAGCTCGCGCTCGCCGACCTCGAAGGACACGCCGTTGACAGCCTTGACGCCGGCAAAGGACAGGTGCACGTCGTCGAACACCAGGATCGGCTCGGTCATGAAAGCCACCGCTTCCGCCGCTTGTAGTGCTTGACGTCGCGGAAGGACTTGACCGCGCCCTCCGCGCCGAGTCCCAGATAGAACTCCCGGATGTCCTCGTCGGCGAGGAGTTCCCTGGCGGGCTTGTCCATCACGATCTTGCCGTTCTCCATCACGTAGCCGTGCTCGGCGATGGACAGGGCCATGGTGGCGTTCTGCTCGACCAACAGGACCGTCGTCCCCTGCTCGTTGATCTGCACGATCAGGTCGCGGATCTGCTGGACCAGCAGGGGAGCGAGGCCCAGGCTGGGCTCGTCGAGCAGCAGGTAGCTGGGGTCCGACATCAGGGCCCGGCCCATGGCGAGCATCTGCTGCTCGCCGCCGGAGAGGTAGCCCGCGGTCCGTTTGCGACGGTCGCGCAGCACCGGGAACAACCCGTAGACCCGGGCGAGGTTCTCCTTGAGGTGCTTGATGTTGGTGTGCGCGCCGACCCGCAGGTTCTCCTCGACGGTGAGCTCGGCGAAGATCTGCCTGCCCTCCTGGACCTGCTTGATTCCCCTCGCCACGATCCGGGCCGCGTTGCTGCGGTGGATGGGTTCGTCGTCGAGGGTGATCGACCCTTTGGTCACTTCACCCTCGTGCACCCCGAGGAGGCCGGAGATGGCGCGGAGCAGCGTCGTCTTGCCTGCCCCGTTAGCCCCGAGCAAGGCGACGATCTTGCCTTCCGGAACCTCAAGGCTGACACCGCGCAGCACGAGGATCACGTCGTCGTAGACGACCTCGAGGTTGCGGACCGCAAGCATCAAACCTCCTAACGGTGACCCGCGTCACACTCTGTCAGCAGAGCATTGATCACGCGACCGCTAAAGACCAAGCAATGAGGCTTGATTCGTTATAAGTTCCTCGCGCTCCGGCGCCTCGGCCGGAGCGTGCTGCCGTTCAGGTGACGACTCGCTACGCTCTGTGTTCAGTCGAGCAGGGTGGTCCCGTCGAACACGCCCAGCCGCTCTTGGTAGAGCTCAAGCCCGACCCCGTTCGGGTCCCGGAAGTAGACGCTGTCCTCCACGCCGCGGTCGGGCCCGAGATACTCGATCCCCGCGTCGTCGAGCTTCTTCTTGGCCGCGTCGAACATCTCGGCCGACACCGAGATCGCCAGGTGCTGCACCCCACCGATGGTCTCGGTGAAGGGCGGGTGGTGGTGGCCGGGGAAGTCGAAGAAGCCGAGCAGGTTGTGGTTGCCGATATCGAAGAAGAAGTGGCTCGACCCGGCGTAGTCACGGTTCTCCACCAGTTCCACCAACGGGAATCCGAGCAGCTCCTGGTAGAACTTGATCGTCTCCTCGACATCGCGGCAGATCAGCGCCAAGTGGTGGATGCCGCGGACAGTCGTCGCCTGTCGAGACCGCAGGTAGCGCTCGCGCAACGACTCCCGACGGGCGCGGATCTCCTGGAGTTCCTGACCTTCCGGCTGCGGCATGGCGCTCCTTAGGTTCGCGATCGTCCACTGTATTCCCGTTTCGGCCACCGCTCAGGTCGTGAGGATTGATCGTCTTCGGCCGGTGGTACCTCCCAACCAGTCGTCCAGTGGCCGAGGAGCGCCGATGAAGCTCTACGCCGACCAACCCGTCCGCCGCACGCGTCAGGCCACCGCCGACCTGGTCGCCCTGCTGATCGTGTTCGCCACCGTCTGGCTCGCCACCGAGGTCCGGGAGCGGGTGCTGCGGCTGCGGGCGCCCGGCCAGGGCCTGGTCGACGCGGGCGGCGGGCTGAGCGCAACGTTCGACGCCGCCGCCGACAACGCCGACGACGTGCCCCTGGTCGGGCGCCCGCTGGCGGACGCTCTGCACACCGGGTCGGCGGGCGGCGCCCGGCTCAGCGAGGCGGGCCGGTGGCAGATCGAAGCCGTCGAAAGCCTGGCGCTGTGGCTGACCGTGGCGTTGATCGTCGTCCCGGTCGCGCTGTTGTTGATCGTCTGGCTGCCCCGCCGGGTCCGGTACGCGCGCGAGGCGGGCGCCGCGGTCCGGCTGCGCGACCAGGGGCCGGACGGCCACGACCTGCTCGCGCTGCGCGCCCTGGTGACCCAGCCCCTGTCGCGGCTGGCGTCGGCGGGCCCGGTCGGCGCGGGCTGGCGCACGGGCGACCCGGAGACCGTGGCCCGGCTGGCTGACCGCGAACTGCGCAGACTGGGCCTGCGACCGCCCGCGCGCTGACCGGCGTCACTTGGACAGGGCGGTCATCCAGGTCGCGGCGACGCCACTGAACAACACGAGTGCCACGGCGACACCCGCGCCCGGCGCGCCCGCGACGACGGACGCCACCGCGAGAGCGGTCAGGGCCGCGGCGACGACCGCGCCGATCAGCACGATCCTGCGCATTCCCGGGCTGACGGTGTGGGTGAGGCCGGTGGCCATCGCCCACAGGCCGAGGGCGAAGGTGAGACCGAGCAGCCCGCGCGGGCCGCCGGTCGTGGCGACCACGGCACAAGTGATCGCGGCGGCGACGAAGCCGAGGAAGCAGTAGGTGGCGACGCGGGTCGGTCGGTCGACCACGTGGCGGTCGCGGCTGAGCAGCAGGACGCAGTTCATGATCGGTTCGAGCGTCCAGGTGAGGATGACCAGGCCGATCGCGACACAGAACAGGACCGTGGCCCAGGTCTGCCCGTCGAAGGGCCGAAGCACGCGGCTCAGGATGAAGGGGGCGATCAGGACGGCGATGCGAACGCCCTTCGGCAGCGTGCCGAGCCACAGCTGGAACCGCAGCAGCTGACCGTAGAGCGGGTTTCGGGTCTTCAGTGCGTAGGACAGGCCTGCGCGGGCGCCCTTGTCCGTGGGGTCGAGCCGCAGTGCGGTGCGCTGGGATCGGACCGCGGACTTGCCACCGCCGCGGCGCAGGGCGAGCAGGCCCTGGATGCGGTGGGCGTCGGCGTTCTCCGGGTCCAGTCGCAGAGCCTCGGCGACCGCGGCGTCGGCGTCGTCGAACCGGCCCGCGTCGTGGAGGGCCGCCGCCTGCAGGGCAGCGCCCCCAGAGTCCTCGGGGTCGAGGGCGCGTGCCTTCTTGACGCTGGCCAACGCCTCTTTGGCGCGGTCATCGGCGAGCAGGATGGAGGCCTCCTGCAGGTGCAGGCCCGCGAGGTGCGGGGCCAGCGCGAGACCGCGGCGGATCGCGGTGAGCGCCTCGGGGTGGCGGCCCAGCCCGGCCAGTGAGCCCGCGTGGATGGCGTGGGCGAACACGTTCTCCGGCTCGGCGGCCAGAGCGCCGCGGCCGACGTCAAGGGCCTCGTCGTACTTCTCCTGGCGCAGCAGGGATTGCGCGAGCAAGACCTGGACCATCGTGTCGTCGGGTTGGCCGGCGAGCGCGGTCCGGAGCAGCTCCTCAGCCTCACGCGCCCGGCCAAGGCCGAGCAGGGCCTGACCCCGGCGCAACGCGGCATCGGTGACGTCGTTCATTCCACACCCCAGTGGCAGATCGCGGCTACATCCCGGCACACGGTAGAGAAGTCGCTGGTCAAGTGTGGAATCGGGTCGGGTAGCGTGCGCGGGGTGACGCATGATCCGGTGATCGAGGCCCTGCTCGGCGCGCTCGCCGGCGACGAGGGCAACCATCCCGTGCGGGTCCACCTCGCCACGCTGTTGGTCGACGCGGGCCGTCCCGCCGAGGCGCTCGACCAAGCGGCCATCGTGCTCGCCGCCCAACCGGACCATGTCGAGGCGCTCCGTGTCGCCGCCGCGGCCGCCCGGGCGGTCGGCGACGAGGCCAAAGCCACCGCCTACGCCCGCCTCGCGACGGCGCTCGACCCGGCCACGGCCCCACCGGCCCCGGCGGTACCGGACACCGCCGACGAGATCCTCGAACGATGGAGCACCAGCGACCCCGTGGTCGAGCCGGATATCGGCACGATCCGGGCCGCGGGGATCACGCTCGCTGACGTCGGCGGACTCGACGAAGTCAAGAAGCGGCTGGAGCTTTCGTTCCTCAAGCCGCTGCGCAACCCGGAGATGCGGCTGCGGTTCGGCAAGTCGCTGCGCGGTGGGTTGCTGCTGTGGGGCCCGCCTGGCTGCGGCAAGACACTCGTCGCCCGCGCGTTGGCGGGTGAGCTGGGGGCGAGCTTCTACGAGATCGGCCTCAGCGACGTGCTGGACATGTGGATCGGCAGCAGCGAACGCAACCTGCGCGCGATCTTCGACACCGCGCGCAGCAACCGGCCGTGCCTGCTGTTCTTCGACGAGATCGACGCCCTGGGCCAGAAGCGGTCCCAGTTGCGCGGCGGCGGATCCGCCATGCGCGGCGTGGTCAACCAGATCCTCGCCGAACTCGACGGCGCGAGCACCGACAACGACGGCGTGTTCGTCCTGGCCGCGAGCAACCACCCCTGGGACATCGACTCCGCGCTGCTGCGCCCCGGCCGCTTCGACCGGACCGTGCTGGTCCTCCCACCGGACGCCGCCGCGCGCGAGGCGATCCTGCGGTTCCACCTGCGCGGTCGCCCCACCGAGCGGCTCGACCTGGCGAAGCTCGCCAAGCTCACCGACGGCAGGTCGGGCGCCGACCTGGCGTTGATCTGCGAACAGGCGACCGAGGTCGCCATGGACGGCTCACTGACCGCGGGACGGCTGGAGCCGATCAGCCAGCGCCACCTGGAAGACGCGGCCCGCGCCGTGCGTCCGAGCATCGGCGAGTGGATGGAGACAGCGCGCAACTACGCCCTCTACGGGAACGACACGGGCGCCTACGACGAACTCGCCGCCTACCTGAAGAAACGGCGTCGCTGACGCCCGTGTCGCTCACGGCTGCCGAGCGGCTCAGGTGTCGGTGCTCCCCAAGACGGCCAACTCGGAGTGGCGCCGAGCGGCGTAGCCACGGAAGTCCTTTCGGATGTCGACGACCTCACGCGGCGTCAGGCGTTTCACGCCGCAGTGCCTGAGCGAGCAGTTCCTCGGACCAGACCCGTCGATCAGGGACACGCCGCTGACCGATTCGTCGTCGTAGGCCTCCAGGCACAGCACTGGATGATATTGGCAATCCTCATAGATGTCGCCGGGCCTGATCTCGGGAACGTCCACTGCGGACACCGGTCCTTCGGTCGCGCGTCGCCGGAAAGGTCTCCAGACTAAGGCGTCACGGGGATGTTGGTCAGGCCGGTTCGGGCGTTGGAGACGGTGTTGGACGCGTACACCTTGTTGGGCGCCGACGAGCACTTCGACGTGGATGAGACGTACACGGCGTAGTTGCCCACCCCGCCCAAGTCCGAGGTGTTGGACCGCCAGATGTTCCCGCAGCCGTACCCGGTGATCGGGTTGTGGGTCTCGTAGCCGTTGACGAACGTGCCCGGGCCGGTGAAGGTGCCCCGGTTCTGCTCTATCACGTAGTTGTTGCCCTTGGCGTCGATCCACGAGTCGGCCGAGTTCTGGCCGGAGAGGCCGCGGCCGTCGAAGGTGTTGCCCCGGATGACGCCGCCCTGGGTGCCCTCCTTGATGTCGATGTGCTCGGCCGCGACGTTCGGTCCGAGGTGGTTGTCCAGCACCTGAACCCGGTCCGACCGGTCCATGCCGCCGGAGTTGCCCAGGCAACCCCAGTTCGAGTTGGCCGACCCGATATAGACGCCTTCGCCGTAGCCTGGCTTGACCAAGCCGATCTGTTCGATCCGCGACCGCTTCAGCACCCCGTCCGCCGACGAGCGGCGGAAGTGCACGCCTTCTTCCTCGGTGTGGTGCACGTGCACGCTGTCGATCGTGACGTGGTGCGAGTTGTCCAGCACGATCCCCTTCTTCGACTCGGCGACGGTGAAGCCGGTCAGGTTCCAGTAGGGCGCGTCGAACAGCCACAGGCCGTACCCGGTGTCCCAGCCCGCGGTCGGCGCCGGGCACGACGGCGCCGTGCCGCTGGGGCCGTCGTTGATCAGCACGGCGTTCCGCGGGCCGGTCAGGGTGATCGGCGCGCTCGCCGTGCCCGCCTTCCGGGACAGGAACGAGCCTCGGTAGGTTCCCGCCGCCATCCGGATGGTGCGGCCCGGTCGGGCGTTGGCCAGCGCGGAGCGGAGCTGGTCCGAAGTGGACACGTCCACGACGTCGCTCGGGCTCGCCGCGGCTGTGATCACGAGGTTGTCCAGGTTGGCGGTCCCCCCAGCGGTGCTCGCGGTGACCCGGATCTTGTTGCTCCCGGCGGTCAGCGTCGCCGTGGTGGTCACGGTCCGCCAGGTCGTCCAAGCGCCGGTCGAGGGGAAGGCGAGGTCGTCGGCGACCACCCCGCCGTTGACGCTCACGTCGGCCGGTCGGCCGGTGCTTCCGTTGGCGTAGCGGAACGTCAACGTGTGCGCACCCGCCGCCGCCGCGGTCACCGTCCACTCGACGTACGCGCCTGCGGCGTTGGTCGTGTTGCAGAACCCCGTTCCGGTGTAGCCGACGTGGTCGGAGTCGACAGTTCCTTGACACACCGCGGTTTCCGCCTCATATCGAGCTGGCGAAGGCGGCTGAGTGGTTGTCGGCTGTGTGGTCCCGACGGATTTCAGGAACAGGGACTGGCCCGCGTCGGTCCTCGAAGCGTTGACACCGTGCCCGCCGGTGTAGTCGCCGCGCTCGTTGTGCGCCCAGTCGGCGATCGGCGCGCCCGCCTTGTCCAGGTGGTGCCACCCCGTGCCGGACCAGCCGAACTGGTACACGCGGTGTCGGTCGGGGTAGTAGTCGACGTACGGGTCGGTGTCGCTGTTGAGCTGCTTCTTCATGGTGTTGTTGAAGAAGACGTTTCGGGGACCGGTGGATCCCGACCACTTCACCGCCTTCTGGCCCGCGCCCCACCAGATCGGGAACCAGTTCGAGTCGTCCGGCCCGCCGCCGCCTTCCTCGCCGCAGTTGCTCAGACAGTTGGAGGAGCGGTGCGCGTACGGCACGGTCACCGTGTTCAGCTCGAAGAGGTTGTGCCGCTCCCACCCGCCGTGCAGGTTCAGGTCGGAGTCGAAGTCGTTGCCGATCACCACGTTCCCCGACGCGGACCACTGGAACGTGAAGTGCCGCAGGTTGCGCGAGGTGTTCCCGGCGTACAGCGAGTCCCACACGCGTGAGCCCCGGAAATACCCGTTGCCGCCCTTGCCCTTGTTCCACGCGCCGTCAAGGTGGTTGTCGACGATCTGGAGGTTCTTCGCCTCCTCGGTGACGATCGGGTGCGACCCGGTCATCTCCGCCCGCACACCGCGGACCCACGAGTTCGCCGCCCATTTGAAGACGATGCCGTGCATCTCGTCGGCGGGGGACATGTTGCCGTAGTTGTGGACCGCCTTCGCCGGGTCGAGCGCGGGCATGGCCTGGGTGAAGCTGAGGTTCTCGAAACCGACACCCACGACCGGGTCCACGATCGGCGACGCTTTCGAGTAGTAGACGGCGCCGTCGATCGGGGCTGAACCGTCCGAAGTGGACGAGACGGGGACGTCGTACTCCAGCGGCTTGTCCAGCGTGAGCCTGCGGTTCGTGGTGTCCACCGCGGCGATGGTGAACAGCTGCTGGCGCATGTGCTGGTTCAGCAGGGGATGCGTGGTCGGCACCGCCTTCTGCTGCTCGTAGAACCTGACCGAGTTCGCCGCCCGGATGTTGACCAGGCCGCCCACGGTGAACCCTGTCAGCGACCCGCTGCTCGCGAGTTGGACCACCTTGTCGCCGGTCCGCGCGGAGAACCCGGCGTCGCCCGCCTTGCCGCCGAGTTGCACACCCACCTTCCAGTGCACGTTGGCGGTGCCCTCGAAGATGTCCTTGCGGTTGGCGGGCGCGGAGGCGTGGTCACTGGCGTAGGCGGTGTGGACCGCGCGCGACTGCACCCGGAACAGGCCCCGGCCCGGCCACAGCCAGCCGCCTTTGCCCTGCCCGTGGGTCATCCCGTCCTCGTCCCAGTCCGAGCCGTCGGGGGTGAGGGTGTCGTAGCGGGTGTTCGCGTCGGGTCGGAACACGATCCGGGTGCCTGCCGCGGGATCGCTGCCCGCGCCGCGGATCACCAGGTAGTCGGCGTCGACCGCGAGTTGGCGGGACACGTCGAGGACGCCCGCGGGCAAGGTGATCAGGCTCAGCTTCGTGTAGCCGGCGGAGGGCGAGCATCGGGTGCGGACGCCGTCGATCGCGGCCTGCAGCCCGGCGCTGTCGTCCACGCCGTCACCTGGCCGGACTCCGTGCTGCCCGGCGAGTTCGGCCGGGGTGAGCCTGCAGGCGGCGTCCGGGTTGATCTCGTTGGCGCCGGGCAGCGCCGCGCCGCCGCGGAAGCCGGCTTTGCTCCAGTCGTACAGCCCCGGGATCGGGGCCCGGCGGTTGGCCGCCGACAGATCGAGGCCTGCCGCCGCGGCCTGGCCCGCGGCGGGAACCGTGGACACCAGCACCACCGGCGTCGCCAGCGCGAGCGCGGCGGCGACGCCGAGGGCCAGCGGCCTTCGATGGGCAGGGGAAAGGTGCGGCACTGCGACCTCCCGGTCGAAGGGGAAGTAGCCGCCTGCACGGCGGCTGGTCTAAACCACTTAACTGGGAGGTGGTCAGCCCGTCAATAGGTGAACTGTATTTGGTTTGCTGTCCACATATGTGTCTGTTAGCGAATGCCGTGCAACCTCAGGGTCGTGGCGAGCTGTTGGGTGTGCTTCATGATCGCGGTCGAGACGCGGTCGAGTTCGTCGTCGTCGACCTTGTCGGCGGGCATCGAGCAGCTGATCGCGTCGGTGGCCGGGATCCGGTAGTCCACCGCGACCGCCACGCAGGCCACGCCTTCGGTGCCCTGCTCTCGTTCGAAGGCCCAGCCGCGAGTTCGCACCAGGTCTAGTTCGGCGAAGAGCGCCTCGCGGTCGGGCAGTGAGTGCGGCGTGTGCTGTTCGAGTTCCTCGGGGACGATGGCCGCGACCTCGGCTGGGGTGAGCTGGGCGAGCAGGGCCTGGCCCAGGGCGGTGATGTACGCGGGGAGCCGTCGGCCGACCCGGGAGATGAGCCGCATCGAGTCCCGTGACTCGCGGCTGGCCAGGTAGAGCACGTGCGCCTCGTCGCGGCGGGCGTAGTGGATCGTGTAGCCGATCTCGGCGCGGAGGTCCTCCATCGCCTGGTACGCGTAGTGCAGGGCGGGATCACGGTCCAGGTAAGCGGTTCCGGACAGCAGGGCGTGTGGTCCGACGCCGAACTTCGTGCCGGTGTCGTCGGCCTCGACCCACTTGAGCTCCCGCAGGGTGCGGATCAGCGCGTGCAGGCTCGACCGGGGGTACCCCATGCGTTCCTGCAGGTCGGAGATGGTGAGCCAGGTGGGCGACGCGGCGAGCGTCTCCAGGATGCGGACTGTGCGTTCGGCTGATTTCACCGGCGAGACCTCGGGAACCTCACGAGCCATGGCATCCAACTTTCTGCGCAAAGTTTTTCATGTCTGTTGACCGTCAGCATACCGCTCGCTATCTTTACCCGACATTAACAACACATATACAGACACCAGACACATATGTGGACGGGAGTAGCGTGTTGAGTCATCTTCGACGAGCGACCAGGCCGGTGTCCTTGCTGGTCGCGGCCCTGATCGGGCTGGGGAGCGCGGGCTGCGGCAGCGGCGCCCCGGCCGTCCCTGATCAGGACGCCAAGGCTCCGCTGCAGATCTGGATCCGCAAGCCGCCGGGGGCGCCCACCGAGAAGACCGCCAAGGCGCTCGCCGTCGAATTCACCAAGGCCACCGGCATCGAGGCCACGGTGACCGCGATCTTCGAGGACTTCGAGACGAAGCTGCAGCAGGCCGCGGCGGGCAAACAGCTCCCGGACATCGTCCTCAACGACACCGCCCAACTGGGCTCCCTGGTCAAGCAGGGGCTGGTGCGCGAGGTGGACCGGGAGATCGTCGCTGGTGGCGACAAGGTCGCCGACCTCGCGTGGCAGGCGACCCTGGGCGCGGACGGGAAGTCCTATGCGGTGCCGTTCTCCGCGCAGACGTTCGCGCTGTTCATCCGCAAGGACTGGCGGGAGAAACTCGGCGCCGGGCAACCGACGACCTGGGCTGAGCTCGACGCTCTCGCCACCGCGTTCACCACGAAGGACCCCGATGGGAACGGCCAGGCCGACACCCACGGCTACGTCATCCCCGGTTCCACCAAGCGCGGCTACATGGCCTGGTACGCCAGCAGCTTCCTCTGGGCCAACGGCGGTGACTTCCTCACCGAGAAGGACCGCAAGTTCACCCCGGCCGTCACCGACGCGAAGTCGGTGGCCACAGTGGAGTGGCTCAAAGGCCAGTTCTGCACCGCGAAGACAGTGGCGCCGGGCGCGGTGACGATGGAGACCACGCAGGCGCACCCGGTGTTCGAGGGCGGCAAGGCGGGCATCTACCTCACCGGCCCGTACAACATGGCCCGCTTCGACAAGAACCTCGGCGCGGACAAGTACGAGGTGGTCCCCGCGCCCAAGGGGCCGGACGGCAAGCAGGCGTCGCTGGCCGAGGGGGAGAACGTCTACCTGATGGCGGGTTCGAAAAACGAGGCGGGGCAACAGAAGTTCGCCGAGTTCGCGATCTCCGCGCCAGGGCAGACGATCGGCATGGCGGGCGACACCGACGGCAACATCGTGCGGCTGCCGATCAGCTCGGCGGTGAAGCTGTCGCAGGTCCGCAAGGACCCCCGCTGGCAGATCTTCGACGAGGTCTACCGGACCGCGGGACGTTATAGCCCGGCCGTGCCCGACTGGACGCCGTTTCGTCAAGCCGCCGCCGAGGCCATCAACGCGGTCGTCGCCGACTGCGCCTCCGACACCAAGTCCCACCTGGACAAGCTCGCCGAGACGTTCGCGGCGGAACTGGTCAGGCAGGGGGTGGGGGCGTGAGGACGGTCGTCGACCGCGGCTTCGGCCCCGTGTCGCACCTGGACAAGCTTCCCGAGATCTTCGCGGCGCAACTGACTTGGCAGGGGGTGGCGGCGTGAGGACCGCCGCCGCGCCCCCTGCCCACCAAACAACCGAGGCGGCGCCGCGGGTCGGTGCCTCCCCAAGGCGATTCACCCGGAATCTGCGCGGCCACACCGTCGCCTGGCTCTTTCTCACTCCGGCACTGCTGCTGTTCCTGGTCTTCAAGTTCATCCCGATGATCCGCGGCATCGAGATGAGCTTCCACGACGTGCGCCCCTACCTCGGGGACCGCTGGGTCGGCGTCGACAACTACGTGCGGGTGCTGACCGACGAGGCCTTCCTCTCCGCGATCAACCACACCGTGGTGCTCGCGGTCGGGCAGACAGTCGGCTCGATCGCGCTGGGGTTCGTGCTGGCCCTGCTGTTGGAGGGCACCGTCGGGCACCTGTGGTTCATCCGCACCGCCGTCTTCCTGCCCGCCATCGTCACCATGGCGGTGATCACCGAGGTCTGGCGGATCCTGTACTACCCGTCGCCCGACGGGGTGGTGAACGGGATCATCGGCTGGTTCGGGGCGGGCCCGTCGCAGTTCCTCAACTCGCCGGACACCTCGCTGATGTCGGTGATGGCCGTGGGCATCTGGCGCGGCGCTCCCTACGACATGATGATCATCATCGCCGGGCTCGCGGGGGTGGACCGCACCCTCTACGAGGCCGCCGACGTCGACGGCGCGACCACTCGGCAGCGGCTGTGGCACGTGACGCTTCCCGCGCTGCGTCCCGTGTTCGCCATCCTGCTCACCCTCGCCGCCATCCGCGGGCTGCGGGTGTTCACCGAGATCTTCATCCTCACCAACGGCGGCCCCAACGGCTCCACCGAGGTGCTGATGACCCTGGTCTACAAACTCGGCCTGGAACGCAACGAACTCGGGGTCGCCGCGGCGGGGTCGGTCGTGCTGCTGGTCGCCACCGTGGTCCTCACCGTCGCGGTGCAGGTCTGGCGGGCGAAAGGAGCTCGGCGATGAACCGCGGCTACACCCGTGCCGACTCCGCGCTCGGCTTCAGCGCGCTGCCGGGCGCGGCGGGCCGCCTGGTCCGGGTCGCGGTCTACACGCTGATCGTGTTCGTCTTCGCCGGGCCGCTGGTCGCGGTGATCGTGGGCTCGGTCAGCCGGGTGCCCGACCCCAGCGGCCTGAGCCTGATCCCGACCGACTTCACCTTGGAGAACTTCGCCGCCGCCATCGAACGCGACGTGCTGCTGTACCTGCTCAACTCGTTCATCGTCGTCGGCGGCGGGTTGGCGCTGCAGATCCTGGTCAGTGTCTCCGCCGCGTATGCCTTGGCGCGCAAGAAGTTTCCCGGTATGCGGTTGGTGCTGCTGCTGATCCTGTCGACCATGATGCTGCCCGAGGAGATCCTGGCGATCCCGCTGTCCCTGGTGCTCTCCGATGTGCCCGTGGTGCACGTCAACCTCATCGGCAGCCTCGTCGGCATGATCGTCCCGGTCGGCGCCTGGGGCTTCTCGATCCTGGTGATGGCCGAGTTCATGAAGGAAATCCCGATGGAACTGGAGGAGGCCGCGCGCATCGACGGCGCGGGCGACCTGCGGATCTTCTGGTCGATCGTGCTGCCGCTGTGCAAGCCCGCGCTCGGCGTCATCGCGATCTTCGGCTTCACCATGATCTGGGACCAGTACATGCTGCCGCTGCTGGTGGCCCAGGACGCGAGCCAGTTCACCCTGCCGCTCGCGTTGCGCACCCTGCGCCACGACGAGCAGGTCGGCACCGGCGCGCTGCTCGCCGCCGCGCTGCTGGCGATGCTGCCGTCGGTGCTCATGTTCCTTGCCATGCAACGCCAATTCGTCAAAGGCCTGACCGCGGGCGGGGTCAAAGGCTGACCATCTTCGAGCAGTTAGGTGAAGCAGATGCGCTTGCAGGGACTGCTCTCGTTCCCGCTGACCCCGTTCACCGATTCCGACACCCTCGACCTCGCCGCGTTCGCCGACCACGTCGAGACGCAGATCGCGGCGGGCCCCGCGGCGCTGTTCGTCGCCTGCGGCACCGGCGAGTTCACCGCGCTGAGCCAGGAAGAGCACCGCGACGTCGTCCGGGCCGCGGTGACCGTCGCGAACGGACGCCTGCCGGTCTACGCGGGAACCGGGGGAGGACCGCGAGTGGCCGCTGCCTTCGCCGAGCAGGCGGCGGCCGCGGGCGCTGATGGGCTGCTGCTCCTTCCGCCGTACCTGGTGGGGTCCACCCCGGCGGGCGTCGTGCGCCATGTCGCCTACGTCGCCGCCGCGACCCACCTGCCGCTCATCGTCTACCAGCGGGCCAACGCCGTGCTGGACACGGCGGCGGCGGTGTCCCTGCTCGACCTGCCGACCGTGGCCGGGATCAAGGACGGGCGCGGCGACGTCGACGAGATGCTGCGCTTGGTCACCGCGATCCGGACGAGCGGGCATCCGCGGGCGGACGAGTTCGACTTCCTCAACGGACTGCCCACCGCCGAGCTCTCGGCGGCGGCCTACCGCGCGATCGGGGTGGAGAGCTACTCCTCGGCGGCGCTCTGCTTCGTCCCGGACCTCGCCAAAGCGTTCCACGCGGCCGTTTCCGCGCACGACACCGTCGTGACGCGGACCTTGCTGGCCGAGTTCTACCTGCCGTTCGTCGCGCTGCGCGACCAGGTGCCCGGCTACGCCGTGTCCCTGGTCAAAGCGGGCGCCGGACTCGGGGCGGTCCGCCCGCCCCTGGTCGACCCGACTCCCGCGCACGTCTCCGCCTTGGCCGAGATCGTCACCCGCGGTCGGGAGGCGTTGACCACGTTGGGTCGGACGGCGGCTTGAGTTGATCTTCCTCGGTTCGTCAACGAAAAGAGGCAGCAGTGAAATGGAAACGATCACACTCGGCGGCGGCGTTCGGCGTCGTGTTGCTGGCGGCGTCCGGCGCCGTCGCGGCCGCTGATTCCGTCGCGCCCCAACCCGTCACCCAGTCCGACCCCAGTGCCCAGGTCACCATCACGATGGCCGCGGCGGGCGACATCTGCGGATCCGCGTGCGACCAGACCGCCGCGCTCCTGACCGCCATGAACCCCGACGCGATCCTCACCATGGGCGACAACACCTACGACTCCGGCTCCCTGTCGGAGTACCGGTCCAAGTACGACCCGTTCTGGGGCAAGTTCAAGAGCATCACCCACCCGACCCCGGGCAACCACGAGTACTACACCACCGATGCCCGCGGCTACTTCGACTACTACAACGGCGTCGGGGCCTCCGATGGGCGCGCGGGCGAGCGTGGCAAGGGCTACTACAGCCGCAACATCGGGTCCTGGCACGTCATCGCGCTCAACTCCGAGGTCTCGACGAGCGCGGGCTCGGCGCAGGAGAAGTGGCTGCGCGCCGACCTCGCCGCGAACACCCAGCCGTGCACCATCGCGGCCTGGCACCATCCGCGGTTCAGCAACGGCAGCCACGGCGACGACACGACCGTGACCCCGCTGTACCAGGCGCTCTACGACCACAAGGCCGACCTGATCCTCGGCGGACACGACCACAACTACGAGCGCTTCGCCCCCGCCCGGCCCAACGGCACCCGCGACGACGTCAACGGGGTCCGGCAGCTCGTCGTGGGAACCGGCGGCATCAGCCTGCGCGGGATGTCGAGCGGTTCGGACGGCCCGTCCGAGCGGCAGAACGCCAACACCCACGGGGTGCTCAAGCTCGACCTGAGCCCCACCGGCTACACCAGCACGTTCGTGCCGGTCGCGGGCCGGACGTTCACCGACACCGTGTCCGGCACCTGCAAGAAGGCCAACCAGCAGCCCGCGTTCGACGTCACCGTCAGCCCGACCTCGGTGTCGGTCGCGCCGGGCGGCACGACGACCTCGACAGTGAAGGTCAACAGCCGCAACGGGTTCGCCGCCGCGACGACCCTGTCGGCCGCGAACCTGCCCGCGGGGGTGACCGGGACCTTCAGCCCGGCGACGGTGACTCCGGCGGCCAACGGCTCGGCCACCTCGACCCTCACCCTCACGGCCGCCGGACCTCCAGGCGCCACGACGGCGAAGGTCACCGGGACTTCGGGTGGCTTGACCGACACGGCGGATCTGGGCGTCACGGTCACCGATCCCAACACGCCGGGTGGGTTCACCGACGACTTCGAGTCGGACAAGGGCTGGACGGTCAACCCATCGGGAACCGACAGCGCGACCACCGGCAAGTGGGAGCGCGGTGACCCGGACCAGACGGCGAATTCCGCTGGTGTCAAGCAACTGGGCACCGCGGCGGGCGGAGTGAGCGCGCTGAGCACCGGCCGGGCCGCCGGTTCCGGGTATGGGGCGAACGATGTGGACGGCGGGTCGACCTCGGTCCGGTCGCCCTCCTTCACGGTGCCCTCTGGGACCCCGCGTCTCGGGTTCTCCTACAACGTGGCCCACGACGTGAACTCCGGGCCGGATGACTACCTGCGGGTGCGGGTGGTGGACGGCTCCGCGGTGACCACGGTGTTCGAAAAGCTGGGCACACCAAGCGATGTGCTCGGCGCGTGGCGCACGGCGAGCGTGGACCTGAGTGCCTACGCGGGGCGGGCGGTCAGTCTGCTGGTCGAGGCGAAGGACGGTGGCCCGCCGACGCTGTTCGAAGCCCAGGTCGACAGTGTCGCGGTCACCTCGACGGGCGGGTTCGCCGACGACTTCGAGTCGGACAAGGGCTGGACGGTCAACCCGGCGGCCACGGACACCGCCACCACCGGCAAGTGGGAGCGGGGCGACCCGGAGGCGACGGCGAAGCAACTGGGCACCACAGTCGACGGCGCGAACGCGCTGAACACCGGCAGGCTCGCCGGGTCGAGTCATGGGGCGAACGACGTCGACGGCGGGTCGACGTCGATCCGATCGCCCGCGATCACCGTGCCGTCGGGAGCGCCGCGACTGACCTTCTCCTACAACATGGCCCACGACCTGAATTCGGGCCCGGACGACTACCTGCGGGTGCGGGTGGTGGATGGCTCCGCGGTGACCACGGTGTTCGAGAAGCTCGGCGCGCCAAGCGAGGTGGCAGGCCCATGGCAGGCGGCCACCGTCGACCTGAGTGCCTACGCGGGTCGCACGATCGCCCTGCTGATCGAGGCGAGGGACGGCGGCGCGGCGACGCTGTTCGAAGCCCAGGTCGACGCCTTGCGGATCGGCTGACCACAGGGTCGGCCGGGTGGGATGTGCGCCCACCCGGCCGACCCCCGGGGAAGGAGCGAACGACGATGTACGTCTCCACAAGCAGGCCCGAGGTCGTCGGCCGCGCGGGCGCCGTGCCCGCGACGGTGGTCGGGCTCGGCATGGTCAGCCTGATCACCGACATCTCCGCCGAGATGGTCACCGCGGTGCTGCCGATGTACCTCGTGTACGGCGTCGGTGTCGGGTTCCTCCACCTCGGCGTCGTGGAAGGGCTCTACGCCGGGTCCACCGCGGTGCTGCGGCTTCTCGGCGGGTACTGCGCGGACCGGTTGGGGCGGCCGAAAGTGGTCGCCGCCGTCGGGTACGGGCTCTCCGCCATGACGAAACTCGCCCTGCCCGCGGCGGGCGGGTCCATCGCGGGAATCGGCGCGGTCCTCGCGGTCGACCGGGCGGGCAAGGGAATCCGCACCGGCCCGCGCGACGCGATGATCACCCTGGCGACACCCGCCGACCAACTGGGTCGCGCGTTCGGTGTGCACCGGGGCATGGACACCGCGGGCGCGCTGCTCGGACCGCTGGTCGCGGTCGCGCTGATCGCCGCGTTCACCGGGTTCGACACGGTGTTCGTGACGAGCTTCTGCCTGGGCGTGGTCGGCCTGCTGGTGCTGGTGTTCTTCGTGCACGCGCCCGCGACCGCCCCGCCCGCGAAGGAAAGCGTGTCACCGCGCAAAGCGCTGGCCGCCCTTGCCGGGATGGGGCCGCGCCGGGTGTGCCTGGCGGCCGGGCTGCTCGGCCTGGTGACCGTCGGCGACATGGTGCTCTACGTCGTCATCCAGCAGCGGGGCGAACTGCCGACGGCTCTGCTTCCGCTGCTGCCGTTGGGCACGGCGGTCACATTCCTGCTCGCCGCGGCCCCGGTGGGCAGGCTCGCCGACCAGGTCGGCCGGTGGCGGGTGTTCCTCGTCGGACACGGGCTCCTGGCGGCCGCGTACCTCCTGGTCGGCCTCACCTCCGTGGGCTGGGCGACGGCCGCGGTGGCGCTGGCGCTGCACGGCCTGTTCTATGCCGCCACCGACGGCGTCCTGATGGCGCACGTCGGTCCACTGATCCCGGCCGAACTGCGCTCGACCGGACTGGCCGCCGTGCAGACCGTGCAGGCACTGGCCCGAGCGGGCGGCGCGGTCGCGGTCGGCGCGGCACTGCATTTCGGCACACCGCAAGCCGCCTTCGGGGTCCTCGCCGTGCTGCTCGGCGCGGCGATCGCCGCGGGCGCCCGGCTGGGGAGGGTTCGATGATCGACCGACCGAAGCTGATCGGCGCCGCGCTGATCGTCACCACACTCCTCGCGGGAGCGGCCTACCTCGGCTGGCGGGCGAGCACCGCGCACACCGCAGACGGCGACCGGCTCGACCTCGGACGGGCCGGTTCGCTCGTCTACATCGAGGACGGCACCGTGCGCCAAGCCGTCGGTGAGCGGCCATTGGGCGTTGGGCCCTCCTGCCAACGGGCGCATACGGCGGGCGGCGTGCTGGCGTGCCTGCGTCCCGCGGCGATCCCCGGCGGATTCGAGGTGGCGGTGTTCGACACCGGTCTCACCGAGCGCAAGGTGATCCCGGTCTGGGGCACGCCCAGCCGGACCCGTGTGTCGGCGTCGGGCCGGTGGGTCGCGTGGACGGTGTTCCGCTCCGGCGACTCCTACCTTGCCGACGGCGGCTTCTCCACCACCGCGGGCGCCTACGACCTGCGGACCGGGGAGCACCACGGGTCCCTGGAGGACTACACCTCCATCGTCGACGGAAAGGTGTACGAGGCCGCGGACCGCAACTTCTGGGGCATCACCTTCGCCGCGGACGACCGGACCTTCTACGCCACGATGTCGTCGGGCGGCACCACCCGCCTCATGCGCGGCGACCTGCGGACCCGTCGGATGGAAGCCCTGCGGGAGAACGTGGAATGCCCGTCGCTGTCCGCGGACGGCCGCCGGATCGCCTACAAATTCCGCACCGGGCAGACCTGGCGGCTGCACGTGCTTGACCTCGCCACCGGAGCCGACGTCGCCCTCGCCGAACCGGACCACGTCGACGACCAGCCCGCCTGGCTCGACGACACCACCATCGCCTACGTCCGACCCGCCGACGGCCGCCCGACCCTGTTCGCGGTGCCCGCCGACGGCACCGGCGGCCCCCGCTTGCTCCGTCCGGGCAGCTCGCCGGCGACCATCACCCAAGACTGAGTGAAGATGGCGCGCGGTGTCACCTGGTCGGGTGTTCTCCGGTTCGGGGACCGCCTCGGTGCAGCACCCGGGTGATCCAGGCGGGGGCGGTGCGCTTGACCTCGTGCAGGTGCGGCCTGCTCGTGTGGTCCCGGGTGCCGTTCACCCGGTAGTCGACCTCGGCCTTGAGTACTTCGGGGGTCCACATTGTCCTGTCTCCTCATCGCTTCGAACTCCGTTGATGAGGACAGTGCCGCTGAGGCGGGTGGCCTGGCATGGGGTGATCGCGCGGTCCTGGCGGGAGGACCCCTTACCCGGCGCCGTCCAGGGTCGCTGAGCGGTGGGTAAGGGGTCCTCGGCGCCGGTGTCCACATCAGCCGGTTCGCTCGTCCACCGTCACTCGCCCGTGTCCCCCCGCAGGCGCTGATCGGCCTACCCGTGTAGCGTCAAGCCAGCTGTCATGGTTCCGAAGTGCAGGTTGCCCGTGAGCGCGAGCCGCGGGCGTTTTGTCGTTTCAGAGTCGCTGAGGGCCACGGCGATCACCTCCGGTCCCGCGACGTGCGGGTGCCGATTTCCACTTTCAATGGAGGACAACATGGCCACCGGAACCGTCAAATGGTTCAACGCCGAAAAGGGCTTCGGCTTCATCGAGCAGGACGGCGGCGGTCCCGACGTCTTCGCCCACTACTCGAACATCGCCGCCCAGGGCTTCCGTGAGCTGCAGGAGGGCCAGAAGGTCACCTTCGACATCACGCAGGGCCAGAAGGGCCCGCAGGCGGAGAACATCGTTCCCTCCTAGCCTTCGTGGCAGGCCGCCGGTTCCCGGCGGCCTGCCATCGGCGCGGGTGGGAGCCCGGTCGTGCTCTTACCCGCGCCGAGCTGTGCCCACCGCGGACTCCAAGGCCCGCAGGTAGCCTGCCTGCCCGGCGCGGGTCGGGTGGTAGGAGTCGGTCAGCGGCGACGTCAGCGGATGCACCCACGGGTCGTCCCCACAGATCCCATGCCCGGCGAACACCTCCCGGACGTCCACGAACGTCACCGCGCTCCCGGTCGCGGCGGCGGCCGCAGCGGTCACCTCGGCCAGCGAATCGGCCCCCTTGTTCACCGCGGCGCGCTTGGCGGGCGACAGTCCGCCGGAACAGCCCCGCGACTCGAACAGCCGCGGGTACCCCAGGACGACCACCCTCGCGTTCGGCGCGACGGCCGTGATCCCCTGGAACAATCGCTCGAACCGCGCAGGCAACTCGGACCGGATCAGCTGCTCCGCCCGCGCCACGGCCTTCTCACAACCGTGGTCCGAGCCCAGCGTGCACGTGGTCATCACCTTGGTGAACCCCGCGTCCATCCCACCGATCGTGAGCGTCACCAACTCGGTCTGGGCGGACAGCGAAGTCAACTGCCGGTCGACGACGTGTTGCGTGGTCGCCCCGGAACAGGCCGGAAACGCGAACGCCCCGGGCGAGTGGGCGTCGTTCCAGAGGTTCGGGTGCGCGAAATCGCTGCGCCCGCAACCGGACTGGGAGCTTCCCCCGCTCCCCACCCCAGCGGCGTACGAGTCCCCGAGAGCGACGTACTCCGACACCACCGGCGCGGGAACCACAGCCAGACTCAACACCAACGCGGCAACGATGCTCATGCCCGCAGTCGTAGCACTGCGGACAACCGCGCTGGGATTGGTTAACCCGTTTGTGGAGCGCGCTCACCAAATCGAGGCACACGGCGACCTCCGCGGCGAGCGAAGGGGTGGGCGCTGCCACGCCCGAGTGCCGCTGGACGGACGTGCGTCCGATTCGCGTTGGTACCCGGCCCCGCAGCCGCCGCCACGACCGGACACATCGCGTTGCGAGCGGGGTTGCCGAGGACCGCCCCAGCAGATCACGCGCGATCCAGACACGACCAGCACCGGCAGGAGCGCACACCCCCCACCCCGGTCCTCACCACGAGGCGACGAGCGGGTCGTCGTGCTCGCTCCGCCGCCATTCCTCGGTGATCCGGCCGAGTCTCGCCGGCGCGGCCATGGAGCGCACAGCCGAGATCTTGTCGTCGCGGATCTCGAGGACCACCACGCCCAGGACCCGGTCGTCGAGGGTGGCGATCACCGCGGGGGAGCCGTTGACCACGGCGGCGTGGAAGTCGGGGGAGCCGCCGATCAGCTTCCGCTTCGCCGGGGTCGGCTTGTAGCCCGCGCGCACCATCGCGGCGACCCGTTCGGGGACCGAGTACCGCAGGAGCTTGCCCGCCAGCCCGGCGCCATCGGTGACCGCGGTGGCGTCGTCGGTCAGCAGCGCCAGCAGCCGGTCGGTGCGGCCCGAGGAGGCGGCGTCGAGGAACGCCTCGACGATTCGGCGGGCGGAGGCGCGGTCGACCGCGGCGACGTGGCGCCCGGCGGCGACGTGGCGGCGGGCCCGGTGGGCGTGCTGCTGGCTCGCGGACTCGGAGATGTCGAGGATCTCGGCCACCTCGGCGTGAGTGTGCGAGAAGGCTTCCCTCAGGACATAGACGGCGCGCTCGATCGGCGAGAGGCGCTCCATCAGCGTCAACACCGCCAACGTCACCGATTCGCGCTGCTCGGCGGTTTCGGCGGGCCCCAGCATCGGGTCGCCGTCGAGGAGTGGTTCGGGCAGCCAGTCTCCGACCGCGCGTTCGTGGCGCGTCTTCGCCGAACGCAGCCGGTCGAGGGACAGGTTGGTGACCACCTTGGTCAGCCACGCCTCGGGCACCTCGATGTGGGAGCGGTCAGCGGCCTGCCAGCGCAGGAACGCGTCCTGCACCGCGTCCTCGGCGTCGGCGGCCGAGCCGAGCAGGCGGTACGCGAGCGAGGCCAACCGGTTCCGGTTGGCCTCGAAACGCTCCACGGTGGCGGTGTCCATAAGGGCGACTCTAGGCGTCGACCGACTCGGGGGAGCGGTCGGCGGCGGTGCTCAGCCTGCGCTTGCGGGCAGGCAATCCGTACGTCGGGTGGTGCATGTTCCAGGTGACGTTCTTGAGCACGAACGCCTTGACGCGCGCGGCCGGCCAACCGCGTAGAGCCCAGGACTTCGACCGCGCCTCGCGGTCGACCACCTGGAAGATCCCGTCCTTCTCGCCGAGGCTGATGCAGTTGCCCGGGTACGCCAACGGGGTCTTCGACGGCTTGCGGCCGGTCAGGTCCCCGATGATCGCCGCGGTCGCCTGCATCCTGGTGAATCCCGCCGTGGCGCAGGACATCGGCAGCGCCCTACCGTTGTCGCCGAGGGCGCGGACGCTGTCGCCTGCCGCATAGACCTCCGAGTGGGAGACGGACCGCATCATCCGGTCGACGGTGATCCGGCCGTCGTCCTCCACGGCGAGACCGCTCGCGGCGGCGATCGGGTGGACGACGAAGCCCGCCGCCCACACGGTCGCGTCGGCGAGGAAAGTGGTGCGGTCGGCGGCGACCGCCCCTGTCGCCGTGACGTGTTCGACGGTGGTGTGCTCGTGGACCTCGATGCCGAACCGCTCGAAGGCCCGCAGCAGGTGACGCCGAGCCTTCGGACCCAGCCAGCCGCCCAACTCGTCGGTGGTGGCCAGGGTGACCCGCAGCCCCGGCCAGGCCTCGGCGATCTCGGTGGCCACCTCGATCGCGGTCAGGTTCCCGCCGACGACCAGGACGGTCCCGTTCTCGCCCAGGCCGTCCAGTCGCCCGCGCAGCCGCAGCGCCGCCTGCTGCCCGGCGACGTGGAAGGCGTGCTCGTCGACGCCTGGGACGTCGTGGCCCGCGGACGTGCTGCCCAGCGAGTAGAGAAGCGTGTCGTATTCGAGTTGGCCGGTCCCCTCGCCGTCGGTCACGGTGACGGTCCGGCGCTCGGCGTCGACAGCGGTGACGTGCGCCAGGCGCAGCCGGATGCCGGTGCCCGCGAACATCTCCGCCAACCCGAAGCGGCGCAGTTCGTGGCCCGCCGCGAGTTGGTGCAGGCGCATCCGCTCGACGAAGTCGGCTTCGGCGTTGACGACGGTGATCTCGAAGTCGTCGGGGTGCAGGTGGCGGGCGAGGTATCCGGCGGCGGAGGCTCCGGCGTAACCGGCTCCGAGGACGACGATGCGGTGTCGCATGGTGCTTCTCCTGTCTGTTCGTTCGGCCTCTGAACGAGACAGGCCCCAGATTCCTGACAGGGTCGACTATGGCGTGGATCACGCATGCCCCCGCCGGTTCGGTCAGCCGGTCGAGCCGAGAGTCTCCGCGCGGGGTTTCGCGTTTCGCGGACAGGGCGGCATGGGGCCGGGCACACTGCCGGCGTGGATCAGCGGGTGGACGCGCCCGTGGCGCGGGCGACGTGGCGGAGTGTGGCGGGCCAACTCGTCGGTGTCTGGGTGGCGGCGGTCGTCGGGGTGTTCCTGGCCGTGCAGGTGGCGACCTTCGCGTGGCTGTTCCAGGTGCGGTCCGGGGTGGTTGCCGCGCTGATCGCCTTGGGGTTGCTCGCGGTATCGGTGTTGCTCGCGGGATCAGTGTGCGGGCGCGGTTCCGCCCTCACCGCCACCCCGCGCGGCAGGCTTGCCTGGACCGGCGTCGTCACGCTCGGCGGCCTCCCCGTCGCGGTGTTCGTCGGGTCCGTGACCGAGGCGCTTGAGCCTGGGGTCGACCTGGACTTCGTCGCCGTTGTCGCCGTGTCCGCGGCGTTCGCGCTGGTCGCCGGGCTGATGGTGAACCGGGCCGCGGTCAGGTGGGCCAGCGGCGCGGTGTTGGCGGCCAGTGTGGCGGTCGGCCTGTGGCTGCCCACCGCCGCCCAGACCTGCGCCGAGGACCTCGCCGACGAACCGACTTCCTGGCTGTCGCCGAAACCGCCCCCGTGCGACCGCGACGTGTGGCGGCACTTCCGGGGATTCTGGTCCGACCTCGTCGACTGAGCGCTACGCGACGCCGTGGCGGGCTTCGTGCACAGCCGCCTCGGCGGTGTCGGTCAGTGGGCGGACGCAGAGGACCTGGGGAGCGCGGTGGTGGCGACCCGAGACGCGGCGAAACGGTTCGCGGCTCCGCGCACGAGAGGAGTGGATCGCCGCGACCCGTGGTTGCCCGCCGTCGACAGGGAACTTCTCGGCGGACTGGTCCAGGTTGTGAATTCTCGGTGCACCGCGCTCGCGGCTGCCCGGCGGGAAGCGCCGCGGAGTAGGAGAGTGGAAGAGTGCGGAACGATACGTGGTCGGCCACCCGCGAGGTGGCGCCGCCTCGGGGGCGGCGCGCCGGGCTGCTGATGCTCGCGGTGTTCGTCGCGGCGCAACTGGTGTGGCTGGCGTCGGCGGTGGTGGTGTTGGCGGCGTTCTCGGTGCGCGACGGGCCGCTGCCGCTGCCCGCGCTGCTGGCCGTGCTGGTGGTGCCCACAGCGCTGGCCGCCGTGACGGCGGTGGCGGGCACCGCGCTCGTCGGCGGTGGGCCACGGCCGGGACGGGTCGCGCGCGAACTCGCTTTCCGCTGGCGTGCGCGGGATGTCGGGTTGGGCGCCGCGATCGGGTTCGGCGGGCTGGTCGTCACCATCCCGGCGGCGGCGCTCTGGTCCTCGTGGGTCGGGGACGAGGAGGCGAACTCGGCGGTCGGTGAGGCGTTCGCGGGCCGGACCTTGGCCCCGGCCACGGCGATCGGGGTGTTCCTGGTTGTCTGGCTGCTCGCACCGCTGGGCGAGTAAGTGGTCTTCCGCGGCGTCCTCTGGCGTGGGTTGGAACACTGGCGGTGGAACCGGTGGGTGATCTTCGCGGTCACCAGCGCGCTGTTCTCCATCGCCCACCTGGAGCTGCTGCGCACGCCGTTGCTGCTGGTCATCTCCATCCCGGTCGGCTTGGCCCGGATGTTCACCGGCAACCTGCTCACCAGCGTCGTCGCGCACCAGGCGAACAACTTCCTGCCCGCGCTCGCCCTGCTCCTGCTCACGACGGGGGCACTACCCGTGGAGGTGTCCGGATGAGGTCGACACTGTGGTGGCCCGTGGTGGCGGCGTCGTTGGTGGCCGCGTGCGGCGGATCCTCGGGTGACCCGCCGGGCGGTTCGCCCGCGCCGACCTCGTCATCGACGACCGCGGCGTCCACGACTCGGTCGGATCCGGTGATGAGGCTGCGGGGTGTGGTGCAGGAGGGTGTGGAAGCGGGTTGCCGTGTGCTGACGGCAGACGGCGGGCAGTACCTGTTGCTCGCAGGCGATGGCGTCGTGGTGCCCGTGGGCGTCGAGGTGATCGTGGAGGGCAGGCCCGCCCCGGATCTGGTCAGCTACTGCCAGCAGGGCATCCCGTTCGCGGTGAGCAAGGTCGAGCCCGGGTGAGATCAGCCCTGGGGGTCCGGGTCGTCCGCGGTGCCCAAGGCGTCGTCGACGCCGATCTCCCCGTCGGTGCGGACGTGGTCGTGGAGGCTTCCCTGCCGCTCGTCCTCTGCTGGATCCTGCGGAAGCTCGCTCATGGCAACCCCTTGTGATCGGCGTCGGGCTCCAGTGTGCGCGCCGGTCGCCGCCTTCGCAGGTGGTGTCCGGTCTGCTCAGCCCTCGAGGTCCGGTGGTCCGCTGACCCATTCCAGGGTCAGCATCGTCGCCCCGAGGACCAGGTGCAGCACGTCGTCGGCGGTGTTGGTGGGGAGCAGGTTGGCCGCACTGCTGTCGGCGACGGCCAAGCCGTAGACGCCGAGCAGCAGGTAGGCCGCCCCGCCGCCGACCAGGAACAACCGGGCCGCCACGGTGCCGCGGGACATCAGCAGCCCGAGCAGCCCGAACCCGAGGTGCATCAGGTTGTGCAGAACGGACACGGCGAACATCCCGAACAGCAGCCCCGGCCGCTCGGGGCCCGCGAAGCCCATCGACTCGTTGCCGGTGACCGTCGCGGGCACGAAGCCCGCCAGACCCAGCGCGATGAAGACCAGACCGAGGAAGAACGCGGCTTCCCGGGCGAATCCCCTGGACGCCGCCTCGTCGGCGGCCGGGATGTGGTGTGCGTGCGCGTGTGCCATCACCATCGCCTCCCTCACCTCGTGTGTCCCTCCATCGTGCGCCCGCCCGGGGCGCGGCGAAAGCCGCGGATTGTCGGTGCGGTGTGCGATGGTGCGGCCGTGGTGGTGGACTTCGATGCCGAGCTGTGGGAGTGGGATGCCCGGCGCGCGGACAGCTGGACTTTCGTGAGCCTGCCTGCCGACGCGTCCGAGGAGATCCGTGACGTGACCGGTCCGCCTCGCGGCTTCGGGTCGGTACGGGTGCGGGCCACCGTGGGCGCCACCACGTGGACGACGTCGGTTTTCCCCGACAAGGGGCGGGGCGTTTACGTGCTTGCGGTCAAGCGGGCCGTGCGCCGCGCCGAGGGTCTCGGCGCTGGCGACGTCGCGGCGGTCTCAGTGGAAGTGCTCGATCTCTGACCCCTACTGCGCTGAGCCGTGGTGGTCTTGGGCGTAGTCACTGGCTCCCCCCAGTCGACCAAGCACGACGCGGTGCGCCGCCAGTCCGATGTGGACGGATGCGCGATGAGTCGATGAAGACCGGGATGAGCGGGGCGGTGCCGCCCCGCTCATCCCGAAACGCCTACGCCAAGTGGGCTTCGATCGCCTCGATGACCCGCGGTCGCAGCTCGGCGGCCCGGATCACGGCATCGACCGAACCGACTTCGACCGCGCGGCCGATGTTGTGGACCCGGTCGAACTCGCCCGCCACCTCACCGAGTTTCTCGGCCCGGACCGTGGCGCGCAGTTCGTCGAGTTCGGCCGTCAGCGCCGCCCGGTCCGCGCCGGTTGCCGCGGCGCTGCGGGCCTCAAGGTCCCGCACCCGCGGGTCGGCCGCGATGCGGGCCGCGACGTCGCGGGTGAAGACCACGGCCGCGGCGGGGGCGCCGCCGAGCACGGACGCGAACGAGCCCTCCAACGCGAGCACCGTCATGTTCGGGTTCAGCGCCTTGGAGAACACCACGAACGCGCCGCCGTGGTACCTGGAGATCACGCAGAACACGATGGGGCCGCGGAAGTTCACGATCGCCCGCCCGATCTCCGCGCCGTACTCCAGCTGGAGTCTGCGCATCGACTCCGGTGAGCCGTCGAACCCGGACAGGTTCGCCAGCACCACCAGCGGCCGGTTGCCGCTGGCCGCGTTGATCGCCCGGGCCACTTTCTTCGACGACTTCGGGAACAGCGTGCCCGAGGTGTAGGTGTCCGGGCCGTCGGTGGGAGGGAAGCCGCGGCGCTGCACCGAGCGCGACTCGATCCCCACCATGCAGACCGGGATGCCGCCCAGGTGGGCGTCCTGCACGACCGCCGTCTCGGCGTCGGCCATGCCCGCCCAGCGTTCCAGCACCGGCCGGTCCTGGTCGGACAGCGCCCGCATCACGACCCGGATGTCGAAGGCCTTCTTCCGGTCCGGGTTCGTCTCGGCGGAGAAGATCTCCCCGACGCTGGAGAAGTCGCTGCCCGGTGCCCGGTGCGGATAGCCCGTGACATCGCGGTCGCGCGGGTCGGTGGTCTCGACCCGGCGGGGACCGTCCTCGCCGGGGGCGACATAGGTGTGGTCGTAGTACGACATCAGCAGGTCCCGGGCCGCGGCCAGGTCCGGCGCCCAGTACTGCGCCTGCCCGTTGGGGCCCATCACCCGGTCGTAGCCGCCGATGCCGAAGTTGTCCTCGGCGGAGACACCGCCGGAGAAGTCCAGCGACTGCTTGCCGGTGAGCACCATGGCCGAGTCCGGTGTCATCACCAGGATTCCCTTGGTGTGCATGAGCATCGTCGCTTCGGCGTTCCAGTACGGCTGGGCGCCCACGTTGATGCCCGCGACCACGATGTTGATCTCGCCGCCGTCCTGGGTGAACGTGACGATCCGCTTGAGCGCGGCGGCCACCCAGTCCATGTTCTCGGTGCCCGACTCCATGGAGATCCGGGCGCCGGAGGAGACCGTGTACCACTCCACCGGCACCCGCAGCCGCTCGGCGAGGTCCAGCGCGGCGATCACTCGGCGGCACTCCGGTTCGGCCAGCGCGCCGAGCGAGGTGGTCGGGTCGCCGAGCAGCACGACGCGGGTGACACCCTGCGGGTGCCGCGCGGTCGGGGTCCGCACGACGCCCGCGACGATGGCCGCGGTGTTCTTCCCCCTGGGCCGGTCCACCGGCGCCAGCGCATGGTTCTCGTCGAGGTCGTGTTCGGTGAACTCGCCGATCATGCGGGTGATCTCGTAGGGGTACACCGTGTTGCGGCTGCTGGCCCGCACCACCTTCTGCCGGTAGCTGTCCAGCGGCAGGACCGGCTCGTCGGACGGCTCGCCGAAGGCGAGAGTCGGGCGGCCGGTGGCGTCGAAGGTGATCCGCAGCGCGATCCGCACCAGGTCACCGGTTTTCGGGTTGCGCTGCCGGAGGATGAACTCGATCTCCTCGAGGCACGCTCCCGCGGTGGTGGGCAGGATCCGGTTGGCCAGTTGCTCCAGCTCGACCGGGGTGATGTCGCTGGTCTGCCAGACGTAGACCACGATCCGGTTGGTGTTGAACCGCGCCGCCGCGGGCCGCATGCCCTGGGCCCGGCGGATCGAGTCCAGGCAGGTCGCCAGGGTGTTCTCCGCGGTCGGCAGCGCCACCAGGCGGCCGTCGTGGTCACGCAGCCCGACCAGGTCTCGGACCTGGGTGAAGGCCACCAGCCGCTCGTCGGCGCGGTTCTCCCGGGCGACGCAGTGGAACAGGTACACGTCCTCGTCGGCCGAGGGCAGTCGGGTGAGGTCGAACTCGCGTAGCCGCTCCAGCTGCATCCGCTGGGCGATGTATGGATGCAGGCCGCGGATCAGCCGGTCCTCCACCATTGCACTGTCCGACCCACTGTCCGACGGGCGGAAGGTGATGTGCTGGTGCATGACGTCGCCGCCGCGCCCCGCGACGGTGAGGGTGAGCCTGCGGACCTGCGCGGGCAGCGGGTGCGCGCTGACCACCGTGGCCAACTGCGCGGCCAGGTCGGCGGCGTCCTCCGGCTGGCTGCGCCACGCCAGGTAGATGTCGGCCTCCAGCTGACCCGCGCCCGCGGCCAGCGTGCCGAGACCCCGCAGCGCCTCCGGCAGGTCGTCGTGGCGGGCCGCGGTGGACACCACGGTGAAGTCGGTGCGCTCGGCGGTCACGTAGGTGCGGTCGGAGACCACACTGGTCTGGATACCGACCAGGCGCTTGTTGCCGTAGTACCGCCGGGTCAGCACGTCGAGCATGATCGCGTTGTCGCGCGCGTTCCGCTCGAGGTACTGGCTCAGCACCCGCACCAGGGGTTCGGTGGTCCGCACCATCTGGGAGATCCGCTCGTCGCGGTCCGGGGCGTCCGGGTTGGCGGCCAGGTAGCGCACGTGCTTGCGGACGTCGGCGTAGACCCGGGCCCGGTTGCGGCGCAGCATCGGCTGGCCGAGCCAGGCGAACACGACACCGCGCGCCAGGTCGGAGACCACCGGGAACCGCACCTGGGTGGCGGCGATCAGGTGTTCCATGGCGAGCCCGACGGGCTCGCGCAGCGCCTCGTCCGGCGGCGGCTCCCGCAGCCAGGAACGCAGCAGGGTCGCGACGACGCCGGCGTCGGTGGTCGCCCGCTGCTGGGCGAGGAAGATCCGGAACACGGCGGCTTCCAGCTCCGGGGTGCGTTCCAGATCGGTGACGCCGTAGTGGCTCAGCGCCTTGGCGAGCTTGGCCTGGAACCGCTCCGGCAGCCCGGCCCGCTCCACGTCGAGGCTCTGCAGGTAGGTGTGGAAGTACTCGCGGGCGCTGTGCAGGTGGCTCTCACCGCTGATGTCCTCGCCCGCCGGCCGGTTGCGGCTCAGGTCGGCGAGATCGGCGAAAATGGTCATCAGGCGCACTTCCGCGGCCAGCTGCCGCGCGCCCGCCTCCCGCGCCGCGAGGTACTCCTGCAGGATGCCGCCCTCGTCCTGGGGGTCGACATCGTAGCCGAGCAACTGCCCGCACAGGTCCTGTAGGCGGTCGCCCGCCGAGACGTCCGGGCGGTCCGCGAGGTCCCAGTCCACCTGGTCGTCGGCCCCGGCATCGGCGGCGGCGCCGCCGTTGTCCTCCAGGGGTTCCAGCCGCAGCAGTGGGGCGCCGGTCTCCACCAGGCTGCCCACCGCCACGGCGCATTCCTTGATCCGGGCGGCGAACGGCGCCCGCAGCACCGTCTCCATCTTCATGCTCTCCAGCACCAACACCGGTGCCCCGGCCTCCACCTCCGACCCGGCCGCGACCGGGGTGGCCACGACCAGCGCCGGGGCGGGGGAGCGCAGCACGCCGCCCTCGTCGCGGCTGACCCGGTGCGCGACACCGTCGACCTCGACCAGGACCACCGGGCCCGCGGTGCCCAGGAGCAGGCGGTGCGCGGCGCCGTTGACGCGGATCCGCCCGGCGTGTTGGTCGAAGCGGTCGAGTTCGACGTCGGCGGTGCGGACATCGCGGCCGGCCTCGATGCCGACCCGGAACCGGTGGGCCGCGACCCGGGTGACCCGGACGCGGTAGGTGGCGCCACGCAGCTTGAGGTCGAGCCCGCGGCCGCTCTCGTGCCGCACCTGCGGCCTGCCGCCGAACGCGGTGGACAGCAGCCGCTGCTGTTCGACGCCTTCCTCTTCCTCATAGGCCTGGATGGCGGCCGCGGCGATGGCGACGGCGGAGTGGCGCTGGGAGACGAGCCTGCCCTCCCCGCGGACCCGGTCGATCCAACCGGTGTCGGCGCTGGCGTCGATGACCTCGGGCTGGTCGAGCAGGTCGAGCACGAAGCTCTTGTTGGTCGCGCCGCCGTCGATGATCACCGTGGTGGCGGCCATGGCGTGGCGCAGCCTGCCCAGCGCCTCGGTCCGGTCGCGGCCGTGGGCGATGATCTTCGCGATCATCGAGTCGAAGTCGGCGGGGATGGTGTCGCCCTCGCGCACGCCGGTGTCGACCCGGATGCCGGGGCCCGAGGGCAGTTCCATCCGGACGATGCGGCCGGGGGAGGGCGCGAAGTCGCGGTCCGGGTCCTCGGCGTTGAGCCGGGCCTCGACGGCGTGTCCGCGCTCGACCGGCGGCTCGCCCTCCAGCCGGTTCCCCGACGCCACCCACAGCTGGGCCTTCACCAGGTCGAATCCCGTGGTGGCCTCGGTGATCGGGTGCTCCACCTGCAGCCGGGTGTTGACCTCCAGGAACGCGAACACCTTGTCGCCGGGGTGATACAGGAACTCCACGGTGGCGGCGCCGCGGTAGCCGACCGCGACGGCAAGCCGCTCGGCGGACGCCTTGAGCTCGGCGGTCTGCTCGGCGCTGAGCACCGGGGACGCCGACTCTTCGATGATCTTCTGGTTGCGCCGCTGGATCGAGCAGTCACGCACGCCAAGCGCCCACGCGGTGCCCTGGCCGTCGCCGATCACCTGCACTTCGACGTGCCGGGCGCCGGTGATGAGGCGCTCCAGGAACACGACTCCGCTGCCGAACGCCCGCGCCGCCTCCTGGCTGGTGCGCTCGTAGGCCTCGGCCAGGTCGGCGTCGGTGGTGACGACGCGGATACCGCGCCCGCCGCCGCCCGCGGTGGCCTTGAGCATCAGTGGGTAGCCGATTCCGGCCGCGGCCGACAGCGCGGCGTCGAGCGACTCGACCGGCCCGCGGCTCCACGGCGCGACGGGCACGCCGACCTCCTCGGCGATCAGCTTCGCGCCGATCTTGTCGCCGAGCTTGCGCATCGCGTCGGCGCTCGGTCCGACGAAGGTGACGCCGACCTCCTCGCAGAGCGAGGCGAACGCCGGGTCCTCGGCGACGAAGCCCCAGCCCACCCAGGCGGCGTCGGCCCGAGTCTCGACCAGCGCCTGCTTGAGCACCTTCAGGTCGAGGTAGGGGCGGGCCGAGGCGGGCCCCAGGTTGTAGGCGACGTCGGCCGCGCGGACGAACGTGGCGTTGCGGTCGACGTCGGTGTGCAGAGCGACCGTTTCGATCGCCGTCCCCGTCTGCGCGGCCAGCTCCCGGGCGGCATGGATGAGCCGCATCGCGGCCTCTCCGCGGTTGACGATCGCGATACGGCGGAACATCCGACCGACCTTCCCTCTCCTCGACGTCGCCCCTGAGCATGTGGCGCTCCGGGGCGGGTGTCTGGCGGCATCTTGTCGACGAGTGAGCAGAACTGGCGTTGCCCGCTGTCGACAGCTGACTGTATCGAGTCACACTCGGTGAGCGTCGCGATATGCCGTCACGGTGTCGCGGGTCCGCTGCGCCGCCTTCCCCTCAAAGTAATGAATCCGAGTTCACCCGAGGGAGGCGGTCGAAGCGTGCGTCGTCCCTACAAGCGGAGTGAATTCCTTGTCGGGAACGGCGTCGTGCGGGTCGCTCGATTTCGCCGCTTCCGGCCGGGAAAGTGGGAATGATCGGCGAGCGGCGTGCCCGAATCAGGTCGATCTGCTGTACACCAGGTCCGACCACAGCTATCCCTCGCTGGTCTCCAAGGCCGCGAAGCCCGCGAGTTTCACTGACGTGACCTGTGGGGCCGCCACGACCGTTCACATGACCTGCAATCGGTTCGGCGTCGTGGGCCCGCAGTTCAACGCCCTGAATCCGCACACCGGCTGGTCACGGTCGGCATCGGCGGCAACGACATCCCGTTCGCCGAGATCCCGGTGACCCGGTGATCATGCCGGAGGGCGGGAGCGACTGCCGGGCGCTGGTGCCGATCGCCTCGGGCGACGCGCCGTGCCTGCGCGACATCACCAAGCTCCTGAACGCCGTGCTGTCCGGCGTGGCCGCGACCAACGGCGCGACTTGCGTGGACACCTACGCCGACGGCATCGGCCATGACGTCTGCCAGTTCCCTGGTGTCAAGTGGATGGAGGGCGTTTCGCCTCAGGGGCCGTTGCCCGCGCACCCCATGCGTTGGGGACACGGAACCAGGCCCGGCAGGCGCTGGCGGCAATGGGCCGCTGAGTGGTCGGTGACCGGACCGGGTCGTGCGACGAGGGCCGCGACTCGGACTGGTATGTCCACTTTGGACTTTCGGTGACCGCCATCCGCGACCGATCCCGTGCTCGGCGCGGGCCATTCCCGTCTGACACCGGAAACGGAGCCCGGTCATGACCCGGGAACTGAAAACTGATTGACCCATCGGGTTTTGTGCGACACGATCGTTCCAACACCGACGAAGGAGATCGACATGACGAGCATGTGGAAGCGAGGAACGCGTAGCTGTTATAGCTGTGCGAGCCGTGCCGCGTGCTTGTGGAATCTCCGTGTCGTCGAGTCCATGTGGATCGAACGGTCGCAGCTGAGCAGGTCAGGCTCCCCGCCGATGGCGTAGACACGTCATGTGAGGGAGCCGTCCATCGGGAAACCGAGTGGGCGGCTTCTTTGTTTCCCATGCCCGGGGCAAGTCGGCGAGCCGTGGCGGCGAAGCGGTCTCCAAAACCGTATTCCGGGGGTTCGATTCCTTCCGTCGATGCTTTGTGCGCCAGTGGCGCGTGCGTATTTCGACAACTTCACAGCGGAGCATCCATGGTCCTGGTCCCCTCGCTTCGAGGCTGGCCAGGCCTTGGTGGAGGCGGGCTGCGGAGCCCGACCCGGCTGTAAACCGGGCGCCCGAGAGGGCACAGGTGGTTCGACTCCACCCTCCACCACGCACACCCCTGTAGCTCAGCGGACAGAGCAGCGGCCTCCGACGCCGTCGTGCGCCGGTTCGACTCCGGCTGGGGGTACGGCGCCGCGGACAGGGGTGTCCGCGGCGCTTCGGATGGCCGGCGGGGCTGTGGGTTAGGCCGCCGCACTTTCACCGCGGAGTACAGGGTTCGAGTCCCTGGCCGGCTGCGCGGTGCCCCGAACAGGGGCACACACGATCAAGGAGGGCCGGCCGAGCGGTAAGGCACCGGCTTGCTAAGCCGCGGTCCGGACATGATCCGGCGCGCGTTCGATCCGCGCGCCCTCCGCGCACGACGAAGTGGACAACAGCGGTCCACGCCCGGATCGACCAGCGACAGCAAACCGTTGTCGCACCGGGAGGATTGGCCGAGTGGTAAGGCAGCCGTCTCGAAAACGGCGGTCGGCGTGAGAGCGTCGCGCAGGTTCGATCCCTGCATCCTCCGCCGCCGTTCGCGGCACCGCGGGTCACCGGCCCAACTCAACAGAGCCTGCCGGGGGCACGTCGCCATTCCACACCGCGCGCGGTTCGGCAACCGCCCGGGACTCATAACCCCGGGTCACCTGGATCGACACCAGGGCGCGCGACCAACATCCGGCACCGAGCCTGCCCGGCCCACGTCACGACGGTCGTGAGGCGGCCTGCAACGCCGTCGACACCGGGTTCGACTCCCGGGTGGGCCTCAACCCCCGTGACCCCAACCTGAAATTCCGGGGAGGCGGACTGACTAGCGGCTGGATTCGCGGTTGAACAGCTTCGTCGACCACAGGTAGCCGCCGAGGGCGATGACGACGCACCAACCGACCGCGATGGCGGCGTTGTTTCCGATCGGCGTGCCCATCAGCAGCCCCCGCAGGGTCTCGATGAGCGGGGTGAACGGCTGGTACTCGGCGAACCAGCGCAGCACCATGGGCATCGAGTCGGTCGGGACGAATCCGCTGCCGAGGAACGGAAGCAGCACCAGCGGCATGCCGACGTTGCTCGCCGCCTCGACGCTCTTGCTGGCCAGGCCGAGCGCGACCGACAGCCAGATGAAGGCGAAGGCCATCATCACCAGGACACCGACGACGGCGAGCCAGTCGCCGACGCCGGCTGAGGGCCGGAACCCGATGGCCAGCGCGACACCGAGGACCGCCGTGATGGCGAGCATGGTCTGGATGAGGCTGCCGACGACGTGTCCGGTGAGGACGGACACGCGGGCGATGGCCATGGTGCGGAACCGGTCGACGATGCCCTCGGTCATGTCCATGGCGACCGAGATGGAGGTGCCCTGGACCGCTGAGGAGATCGTCATCAGGATGATCGCCGGGGTGACGTAGTCGAGGTATTCGGCACGTCCGCCCGCCGCGCCGCCGATCCCGGCGCCGAGAGCGCCGCCGAAGACGTAGACGAACAGCAGCAGGAAGACGATCGGCATCCCGATCAGCAAGACCGTCATCGACGGGTAGCGCAGCATTCGTTTGAGGTTGCGGCGAAGCATGGTCGCGGAGTCGGTCAGGGCGTACATCATCGACTTGTCGACGGTGCTGGTCATGGTGCTCATCGGGAGGTCACCTTCTCGTTCTTGGGGTTGCCGGTGAGGGCGAGGAAGACGTCGTCGAGGTCGGGGGTGTGCACGCTCAGCGAGTCGACCTCGACCGACGCGCCGTCGAGCCGGTCGAGCAGGGCCTTGAGCGAGCGGAGGCTGCCGTCGTGCGGCACCCGCAGGTCGAGCGCCTCACTGTCGCGCGAGACCTGGCCCAACGCGCGGGCGGCGGATTCGAGGTCGCGGACCTCGGCGAACCGCAGCAGGACGTGGCCGCCGGGGATGCGCCGCTTGAGTTCGTCAGCGGTGCCCTCGGCGACGATCCTGCCGTGCTCCAGGACCGCGATCCGGTCGGCGAGTTCGTCGGCCTCCTCCAGGTACTGCGTGGTGAGGAAGATGGTGACGCCGCCCGCCACGAGGTCGCGGACGATCTGCCACATGCCGCGGCGGCTGCGCGGGTCCAGGCCGGTGGTCGGCTCGTCGAGGAAGATCACCTGCGGCGAGCCGACCAGGGTCATCGCCAGGTCGAGCCGCCGCCGCATCCCACCGGAGTAGGTGGATGCCGTCTTTTTGCCCGCTTCGACCAGGTCGAACTGTTCGAGCAACTCGGCGGCGCGGCGCCTGCCCGCCGCCCGGCCGAGGTGGTGCAGGTCCGCCATCAGGATCAGGTTCTCCTGGCCGGTCAACAGGTTGTCGACGGCGGAGAACTGCCCGGTGACACCGATCGCGGCACGGACCGCGTCGGGATCGGCGGCCACGTCGTGGCCCGCGACCACCGCGGCGCCCCCGGTCGCGCCGATCAGGGTGGACAGGATCTTGACCGTGGTGGTCTTGCCCGCGCCGTTGGCGCCGAGCAGGGAGAAAACGGTTCCCCGCGGTACACGCAGGTCGATACCGTCGAGCACGACGTGTTCGCCGAACGACTTGCGCAGGCCGGTGGCCGTGATCGCGGGCTGGCTGGTGGTCATGAGTGGATCCCCCTTGTGAATCAGGAACGGCGGACGGTGATGTCGCCGTAAGAGGTGTGGGCACGGACTTCGACGGTCTCCTCGGACTTCTCCGGTCCGGCGCCCGCGTCGTCCAGCGACTTGTGCACCCGCCCGTGCCCGGTGTTCAGGTCGAGCCACGCGGCCGTGCCGTCGGCGACACCGACCTCGAGGTCGCCGGTCGCGGTGTTCATGACGACCGAGCCGCGCACGACCTCGCCGATGCGGATGCTTCCGTTGGCGGTCTTGGCTTCCAC
This sequence comes from Actinokineospora xionganensis, assembly GCF_014323725.1. Classification (GTDB taxonomy): domain Bacteria; phylum Actinomycetota; class Actinomycetes; order Mycobacteriales; family Pseudonocardiaceae; genus Actinokineospora; species Actinokineospora xionganensis. The sequence goes on from NZ_JABVED010000001.1 coordinate 236,425, forward strand.
CCGGGCATCGGCCCGCTCGACGGTGATGTCGCCGTTGGCCGAGCGAACCTTCAGCTCGCCGGTGACGGTGCCGAGGTCGGTGTCGCCGTTGGAGTTCTTGATGACCGCCGTGCCGTCGATCTGTCCGATGTGGATCCGGCCGGTGCCGGTGGCGATCTCGGCGTCGCCCGCGACCGCGTCGACGGTGACGTGGCCGCCGGAGGTGTCCAGGCGCAGCGCGCCGGTCCGGTCGAGGCGGAAGTGGCCGACCGAGGTCTTGAACCGGCACTCGCCCAGCACACCGGTGCCGCGGACGTCGGCGACCGACAGGTCACTGTGCACCTGGGAGCCGGTGGGAAGTTCGATCAGCACGTCGACCGACCGCGACTTCTTGGAGAAGTCGAGGGCGCGGGACTTCGGCCCGCGCACCAGCAGGGTGCCGTCGGCGTACTCGACGCGGGTCTTCTGCGCGGCCTCGACGTCGGAGACGTCGGCCTCGTCGCTCGGCCGCACCTCGACGACGGTGTCGGTCCGGTCGCCGGCGACGATCCGCACGTCCCCGACGGACAGTTCGATGGTGACGGAAATCGGTTCCGGAGTGGCGAAAACAGGCATGGCTGTCCCCTCATGATGTGTCGGAAGAACATCCCCGCGGGTCCGGGGCTTGGGTGTGTGTGAGTGCCCGCTTAGGGCTAGCGCGCCCAGCCGGTGTAGCGCTGTGCGCCGCGCTTGCCGCGCCGGTCGGACCCGAGGTCGCGTTCGGGGGCCTGCAGCGCGGTGGAGGCGGCCCGGACCAGCCACGCGTTGACCGAGCGGCCTTCCCGGCCCGCCGCCTCCTCGATCGCGGCCTTGAGCTGCTCGGGAAGCCGAACATTGATCCGCGTCGCCGGCCCGTCGTCGAAACCCGCGACGGCATCCTCGACCGGCGCCGCGCCACGGTCCGAGTCGTCCTCGACCGGCTGCTCCACCTGGCCCGCTGTTACGACGAAGTTCGGGTCGCGGCCACGCAGCCGCACCTGCACCGACCCGGGCGCCAGGTCACGGGTGATCTCGTCGGCGGCGGCCGACAGCGCCTCCAGCAGCGTGAGCCGGATCGCCGACTCCATCGACACGGTCAACCGCTCGACTAGGGCACTGGTGTCTCCACCACCGGTCTCGGCGACCGTCAACAGCTCACGACCGAGCGAATCCACATACGGCGTCAGGTCCATGGCATCACTATGGCACCTCATGGCACCACGTGCAACCAGATTGGCCCAAAATGGCACCAATCTGGCTCATTTGCAGTTCAACTGCGCCATGGCTCACCGCGATCCACCTGCGGCGCCACGCCGCAAACTGCTTTCGCCAGCGCGACCACCCGGACGCGGGCTGCGGCGAGCGGCTTCTGCGGGCGACCGCCCAACGATCAGTGAGGGTGGTGGGTGTGGAAGAGACACCGGATGATCACGAGGTCATCGAGCGGGTCGCGGCGCTCGACATCGGCAAGGCCGAGTTGGTGTGCTGCGTGCGTGTCCCCGGGGACGGGCCGCGCGGGCGGCGGATGCAAGAGGTTCGGACTATTCCACGATGACACCGGCCCCTGCTGGGCATGGTCGACATGCTGGCCGCTCTGGGCGTGACCCGGGTGGATGGGGGCGACCGGCGACGACTGGAAGCCACCGTTCCAACTGCTGGAGGCAGCCGGGTTCGCGGTGTGGCTGGTCAACGCCAAAGACGTCAAGCACCTGCCAGGGCACCCCAAGACCGACCGATTGGACGCGGTCTGGTTATGCAAGGTCGCCGAGCGGCAGATGCTGCGTCCCAGCTTCGTGTCGCCACCGCCGATCCGCATGCTGCGCGATCTCACCCGCTACCGGTGCGACCTGGTGGCGGCCCGCTCGGCGGAAAGCAACGGGTGGAGAAGCTGTCGCCACCGACTCACCACTCATTCTCGGACTAGTTGACCCGTGGGGGGTGAGAGTCACCCCGCCCGGCACGCCGGGCGGGGTGCTTCACCTCAGGAGAGGTGCGGGCAGGTGGAGCGCCACTCCTCGATCGCGGTGCCACGCGCGGGTGGCGGGCAGAGGAACTGCTCGTAGCGGGTGTCGTTGTCGATGAACCGCTTGAGCCACGAGATGACGTACTTGGCCAGCGTGGTGTCGGGCGAGTTCGGGTAGAAGTGGCTCGCGCCGTTGGCCTCCAGGTACGCCTTCTCCGGGGCGGCCGTCAGCGACTGGTAGAACGGCTCGGCGTGGCTGCTCACCGGGGCGATGGAATCGTTCTCCGCGCCCACGATGAAAGTCGGGACGCGGGAGCCGCCCCAGGTCTTGTCGGTGTTCCACGGCGTGATCGGCACCGCCGCCTGCAGGCTCGGCCGCTTGACCGAGGCGTCCAGCGATCCGCCGCCGCCCATGGAGTGGCCCATGACGCCGAGGCGGGTCGGGTCGATCCGGGTGCGCACGGAGCTGCGCTGGGTCAGGTAGTCGAGCGCGGCGAGTAACTGGTCGCCGCGGGATGCGGGCTGGTCGTAGACGCTGTTGGTGTCGATGATGAACACCACGAAGCCCTGCGACGCCACCCGCGGGCCGAGCCAGGCCAGCGAGTCCTTGCCGGCGGTGTAGCCGGGGGAGACGGCGACCGCGCCGAAGGTGCCCTGGGCGGTGCTCGTCGGGTAGTAGATGGAGCCGCCGCCGAATCCGGTCACCGAGTACCTGGAGACGGTGGTCTCCGCCGTGGCGAAGTAGCCGCGCGTGGCCTCGATGCTGGAGGTGGTCGGCGCGGGGCCGCGCTCGTACGGGTTCTCCGCCGCCTGTGCGGTGCCGGAGACCACGCCGAAGGTGGTGGCGGCGGCGATCGCCAAGGCGAGGCCCGCGAGGGATTTCTGGTTTCGTCGCACTGCTTCGTACTCCTTTGTCGAAGAGCCTGTCGACTGGACGCGGAAGCCAGCATCGGCGCGCCCGGAGCCCGGGCGCATCGGCGAAACCACCAGGGTTGTGAAACAAACTGTCATGGTGTTTCATCAAGGGCTGAGCAAGATCCCGGAGGACCGACGAGGAGTCGCTCCATGGCGTTCCCGTACGCCCGTGACGCCGAACTGGCCCGAATCCGCCTCCTGGTGCGCGCGGTCCGCGCGGGCCGCGGCGACGCCATGGTGGTTGTCGGCGGACCGGGCAGTGGCCGCACGACCCTCCTGGACGCGGCGCAAACGATAGCCACCGGTGTGCACGTCCTTCGCGTGGCCGGTGTTCCGTCCGAAAAGGACGAACCGGCGGACCGCCTGCGCGACTTGGCCGACCTCGCCGCCGACCACCCCGTCCTCTGCCTCGTCGACGACGCCCAGTGGCTCGACGCGGCCGGCCTGGCCATGCTGGGCCGCCTGGCCAGACGCTGTGCGGGACAAGGGCTCGGGCTGCTGTTCGCGGTGCCGGGTCCCGGCTGGGCGGAACTGTCCGGAGTGGAGCAACTCGCGCTGCCCGCCGCGCCCGACGCCCTCCCGGCCGACCTGCCGACGGCCGTGCGCACCGCCCTGATCGAGGCGACCTCCGGCGCGCCGGGACACCTCGCGGCGATGGCGGTGTCGCTGACCGCCGCGCAGCGGGCCGGCCACGCGCCGGTTCCCAACCTGCTTCCGCGTGTCCACCGTGCTTCCCTTGGCGCACTGTTCACCGGACTCGGACCCGCCGCCCGTTCCGTCGCCGTCCTGTGCGCGTGCGAGCCCCTGCCGCTCGACGCCGTCGACCGCGTGGGCCTGGACCGCGCGGCGGTGGCCGAATGCGTCCGGTTCGGCCTGGTCACCGTGGACGGCGACCATGTCCGCTGCCCGAGCCCGGTCGTGGCCGCGACCCTGCTGGCCGACATCCCCGGTCCCGAACGCGCCGCCGCCCACACCACCCTTGCCGACGTCTTCGACCACGACCCACGTGCCATCTGGCATCGGTTCGCCGAAGCTCGCCCACCAGATGCGGCTGCCGCGGGGGCCCTGGCGGAAGCAGGCAGACGTGCCCACGCGGCAGGCGAGTTCCCCGTTGCCGTCCGCGTCCTGAGCCGCGCCGCCGAGCTGTCGCCGACACCGGCGACCGCGGCCCGCCTGCACCTGGCCGCCGCTGACGCGGCCTGGTCTGGGGGCCGGGCGACTCAGGCCGAAGCGCTCCTGGCCCGTGCCCGCGCCGAGGACCCGGCTCTGGCCGGTGAGACCGCGCTCCGCCAAGGCGAGATCGCCCTGCGTGCGGGCCACCCGGCGGTGGCCGCGCACCAACTGGCCATCGCCGCGGACCACCTCGCAGGCGACGACCGCGGGCTCCAGGCGCTGATCCTGGCGGGCGAAGCCCGAAGGATGGCAGGCGACCTGGTCGGCTACGCGGCCGTCGCCGAGCGCGTCGCGGCTGATGTCGTCGCTGACCCGTTGGTGGCCAGGCACTTCGCCGCCATGGCTGCGACCTTCGCGGGCAGGCACCCGGCCGCCGGGCTCGCGCTGCGACGGGCCGCCATGGCTGTCCCGGCGCACGACACCCGGCACGCGCTGTGGTCGGGCGAGGCGGCGATGATCATCGGGCAGGTCGACCTGGCTCACGAGCACGCCTCGGCGGCCGTCGCGCGGGCACGGTCGGCGGGCGAGCGGACACTGCTGCCCGTCGCGCTCGCCGCCCTGGCCATGACGACGCTGGTGTTGGACCGCCCGGCCGCCGCGACGGCCGTGGCCACCGAGGGTCGTGCCGCTGCGATCGCCGCCGGGCAGTCCAACAGCGAGGTCGAGCAGCTGACCCTGCTGGCCTTGGCAGCCGTGTCGGCGGGCGACTGCGCCACCGCCCTGACCTGGCTGGCGCTGGCCGCGCCGGGTATCGCCGAGCGGGGCCTGGGCCGATCGGGCACGTATGCAGCCTGGGCGCGCGGCTGTGTCGACCTGGCCGAGGACCGTCCGGAGGAGGCGTTCGGCAGGCTTCGCGCCATGGCCACCGGCGTTGGCCGCGCCCACCCGGCAATCCGGGTGCTGGCGACGCCGCAGCTGGTGGAGGCGGCCGTGCGCTGCGGCCGCGCGGACCAGGCCCGACGGGCGTTGGCTCGCTTCGACCGCTGGGCCGAGTCGACCGGCGCGCCCACGTGGCTCGCCTTCAGCCGACGTTGCCACGCCCTGCTCGAACCCGAGGCGGCGGCGGAGCACTTCGAGGCGGCCATCCGGTTGCACCTGGCCGCCGGGTCCACTTTGGAACTCGGTCGCACACGTCTGCTCTACGCCCGCCACCTGCGGCGTGGCCGCCAAGCGCGCTCCGCCCGCGAGCAACTGCGCGACGCCCTACGCCTGTTCGACAACACACCGCACTGGGCCGAGCGGGCACGGGCGGAGCTGCGCGCCGCCGGGGACGTGGGCTCGGCCCGACTTGTCGGGAGCGGCGAAGAGCTGACGCCGCAACAGGAGGTGATCGCCCGGCTGGTCGCGCAGGGCAGGACGAATCGGGAGATCGCCGCCCGGCTGGTGATCAGCCACCGGACGGTGGATCACCACTTGCGCAACGTGTTCCTGCGGCTGGGGGTGCGTTCCCGGGTGGAGCTCGCCGCGGTGTACGCGGGGCACGACCGAAATCGGATTGCGGTCGACGGCCGGGGCGGATGACACTGCCGCGGTGAAGATGCACGCCGGCCAGTTGACCGTGTCGCCGGAGACCGTGCGGGAACTGGTGGACGAACAGTTCCCGCAGTGGCGTGGACTGCCTGTGCGGCGTTTTCCCTCGGAAGGGACCGTCAACGCCATCTTCCGCGTCGGCGGCAGGCTCGCGGCTCGTTTCCCCTTGAATCCCAGCGACGTCGAGTCCGCGCGGCGGGAACTGGAGCGGGAGGCCGACGCCGCCCGCGAGCTGGTGGGACGCACGCGCTTGCGCACACCGGAGCCGGTGGCCATGGGCGAGCCCGGGGCGGGCTACCCGTTCCCGTGGGCGGTGCAGACCTGGGTGCCGGGAACCGTGGCCACGCGAGAGGACCCGGGCGGATCCGTCGGATTCGCCCACGACCTGGCCGAGTTCATCGGTGCTGTGCGCGCGATCGACACGCGTGGCCGAACTTTCGGCGGGCGAGGACGGGGTGGTCACCTGGCAACGCACGACGGGTGGGTCGAGACCTGCTTCGGGCACAGTGAAAAGCTTCTGGACGTGCCGAGGCTTCGCCGGACCTGGCACACCCTGCGGATCCTGCCGCGTGGCACCGACCCCGACGTGATGACGCACGGCGATCTGATCCCCGGCAACGTGCTGGTGGCGGGCGGGCGTCTGACCGGTGTCATCGACGTCGGCGGCCTCGGGCCCGCCGACCCAGCCCTGGACCTCGTCGGCGCCTGGCACCTGCTCGAAGCGGGTCCACGGCAGGCAGTGCGCGCCGCACTCGGCTGCGACGACCTCGAGTGGGAACGCGGAAAGGCGTGGGCGTTCCAACAGGCGACGGGGCTCGTCTGGTACTACGCCGAGACGAACCCGGCCATGAGCCGGCTGGGCCGTCGCACCCTGGAACGGATCACGGCGGCCTGAGTCATCGGCGCAGCGGGGAGGCCACCGCGTCGCACAGCAAAGCCGTGACGGTCTGCCTCATCATCGCGTGCGCGTCCTCCGCGGACATCGCCCAGTCCTCCCGCAGCGACGCCCACGTCGGCAGGCTCACCGCGACTGTGATCACCATGAGCAGACCTGGGCCGGCCGCCGCGAGTTCCGGCGCGAACACCTGCGCCACCTCTTCCCGCACCCGGCGCAGATGTCGTGCCCGGGCCGCGCGCAGCACGGGCGAGTCCGGTTCGCGGAGGATGGCGGCGCGGGCGGCGGGGGAGACGATCTCCAGCAGCCGCACCCGCTGCGCGCAGAACCTCGCCAACCGCTTGTCCAAGGGAAGCACGGATGGGATAGGTGCGCGGGCCGCAGTGGTCATGAGGCGAACCGGGTGCGCAGCTCCCGCTTGAGGACCTTGCCCGCCGCGGAGATCGGGATCTGGTCGACGAAGCGGACCTCGCGCAGCCGCTTGTACGCCACGACCTGCGCGTTGATCGACGCCATCAGCGCGTCCTCGGTGAGGTCGGGGCCGCTGGGGACGACGAACGCCACCGGCAGCTCGCCCACCGCCTGGTCCGGTCGGCCGACGACGGCCGCGGCGGCGACGCCGGGGTGGGCGGCGAGCAGCTCCTCAAGCTCGCGGGGGTACACGTTGTACCCCTTGTACAGCAGCATGTCCTTCTTCCGGTCCACAATCGACAGATAGCCGTCGTCGTCGAGGACGCCGATGTCGCCGGTCCGCAGCCATCCGTCGGTGAGCACTTCGGCGGTGGCCTCGGGCCGGTTGTGGTAGCCGGTCATCACCTGCGGGCCACGCAGGCAGACTTCGCCGCGCTCGCCCGCGGGCACCGGGTCCAGACCGTCGCCGTCGACGACCCTGACCTCGGTGTCGAACAGGGGCACGCCGACCGAGCCGACCTTGCGGGTGCCGGAGCGGTGCGCCGGGCTCAGGGTGGCGCCCATGGTGACCTCGGTGAGGCCGTACCCTTCGGCGATCACGGCGTTGGGGAACAGATCCAGGAGCCGTTCGATCATCTCGACGGGCAGTGGCGCGGCGCCCGAGGCGAGCAGCCGGACCGAGGTCAGGTCGCGGGTGTGGATGTCGGGGTGGGTCAGCAGCGCGGCGTAGAGCGCGGGCGCTCCGCCGATGGAGGTGATCCGCAGGCGTTCGGCGTCGGCGAGATACGCGCCGGGATCGAGTCGGTCGTGCAGCCAGGTTGTCGTGCCCATGAGCAAAAGGGCATTGAGTCCGGCGATCGTCCCCATCGCGTGGAACCACGGGGTCAGGTTGATCACGACGCTCTCGCCGAGCCGCACTGGCCACTCCTCGGGTGCGCCGACCTGGTCGAGCACGAGTCCGCCGTGGTCGTCGAGGGCGGGCAGCGACCCGGTGGACCAGCACGTGTACTGCAGCGAGTTGGTCACGACGTTGCGGTGTGGCAGCGCCACTCCTTTGGATTCCCCGGTGGTGCCGCCGGTGTAGGCCAAGTGCGCGAGGGTGCCCGTGTCGACCTCGGGCAACTCGCCGGGCTCCGCGGCGGCCAGCGCGGCGACATCGGCCGCGGTCACCACCCGCGCGGCATCGGCGTCGGCGAGTTGCTTCTCGCGCGCGCCTTGCGGCAGCAATGGGTTGACCGGCACGAATGTGGCGCCCGCGAGCAGGGTCCCGTAGTAGGCGACCGGGTATTCAAGGCAGTTCGGCATCACGAGCGCGACCCGGTCGCCGGGTGCCACGGCCAGTCCGCCCGCGAACCGGGCGGCCTGGCGGGCGAGGTCGGCGAAGGTGAGTGTCTCCGCGCCGCGGGCGAAGGCGGGCCTGTCGCCGTAGCGGCGGGCCGCGCCCAGCAGGATGGCGGAGACCGGGACGTCCGGGTAGTCCAGCGTCCGGGGTAGTCCGGGCGGCCAGGCGCTCGTCATCGAGCCTCCTCTGTGGACGGTCGCCCGGCGAGCGGGGCCGACGTTGACACGACCCCGCCGATGAAACACCCTTGCGATGTGTTTCACAACCCCCGGTCTGTGTCGACCAGTGCGCCCAGCAGAGTGGTGGCCGCTTCCAGGTCGGGCGTCCGGTCGGCGAGGACGTCGGCGTACAGGAAGCCCTCGCCCAGTCTGACCACGGCGAACGCCAGCGTGTCGAGGTCGACCCTCGGGGTGAACCCGCCGTCGGCGACGTCGCGGGCGAACAGGTCCACATGTTGGGCGATGACCCGGGGCTGGACCCGGCCGTGCGGGTCGGTGAGCACGCGCAGCGCCACCGTCGGCTCCTCTTCGAGCAGCACCCGCATTCCCTTGTTGCCCGCGATCGCCGCGCGGTACTCGCGCATCACCCACAGGCAGCGCAACATCCCGGCGGGGTCGCGCACCGCCGGACCGTTCGCCTTGTCCCATCGGTGCGTCACCGAGGCGATCGTGCGGTCGGACATCAGCCAGAGCGCGTCGCCCATGAGGTCTTCGCGGTTGCCGACGCGGCGGAACAGGGTCGTGCGGGACACGCCGACCTCGGCGGCGAGGGCGCCGGTGTCGAGCCTGCTGCCGCGGTCGATCCACCGGGCCGCGGTCCGGACGATCAGGTCTTCGGATGAGCTCACGTCAGCAGCGTATTCGCCCGTGGGCCAAGAGGCGGTGCGGCAACGAATCTCGCCGAATCCTTGACACGTCTCGGCGGCGTGCCCATGATTGCCCGTCATACCGCTCGGTATCTCTGATCCCACATAGTAAGAACGGACGATGTCGTCCCGACGGGAGCACCCATGGCCGAACCACCCCTGCTGCGAGTCAGCGACGTGACCGTGCGATTCGGCGGACTGACCGCGCTCGACCGGGTGTCCTTCACCGCCGGCCACGGTGAGGTGCTCGGGGTGATCGGTCCCAACGGCGCGGGCAAGACCACGCTGTTCAACGTCGTCTGCGGTTTCCAGCAGGCGCAAGAAGGTTCGCTGCGCTGGCGTGGCCAAGTGCTGCGCGGCCACAGCCCACATCGGCTCGCCGCACTCGGGATCACCCGTACGCTGCAAGGACTCGGGCTGTTCGGGCACTGCACGGTGCTGGACAACGTGATGATCGGCGCCGACCGGCACGCCCGGACCGGTGGCCTCGCCGGGTTCTTCGGTCTGCGCCGCACCGCCCGCGAGGACCGCGCCCTGCGTGAGCGCGCGATGGCGGTGCTCGCCGACCTCGGCATCGACGGCCACCGTGACGCCCTGCCCGGCGCATTGCCCTACGGACTGGCCAAACGCGTCGCGCTGGCCCGCGCCCTGGTCGCCGAACCCGACCTGCTGCTGCTCGACGAACCGGCGGGCGGACTGTCCGAACAGGACATGGAAGACCTCGGCTCGCGGGTGCGCCACCTGGCCGAGTCGATGGCCGTCGTGCTCGTCGAGCACCACATGGACCTGGTGATGAAGGTGTGCGACCGGGTGGTGGTCCTCGACTTCGGCCGGGTGATCGCCGACGGCACCCCCGCACAGGTGCAAGCCGACCCCGCCGTCACCGAGGCCTACCTCGGCGCCGTCCCGCGAGCCTAGGAGCGAACCGTTGCTGGAGATCGAAGACCTGGTCACCACCTACGGCGCGGTCCGTGCCCTGGACGAGCTGAGCATGTGGACCCGGGACGCGAACCTCACCGCCGTGCTCGGCGCCAACGGCGCGGGCAAGACGACCCTGCTGCGCACGATCAGCGGACTGCAGACCCCGGTGTCGGGCCGTGTCCGGTTCGACGGAGTCGACATCACCGGCCTGCCCGCCGACCGGATCGTCCGGATGGGACTGGCGCACGTGCCGGAGAACGGTGGCGTGATCACCGAGCTCACCGTCGAGGAGAACCTGCGCCTCGGCGGGCTCTGGCGCCGCGACAAGGCGGCCCGCGCGGCGAAGCTGCGTGAGGTCTACGACCTGTTCCCGCCTTTGGCGCAGCGCGAACGCGCCCAGGCCAGCACGCTCTCGGGCGGCGAGCGGCAGATGCTCGCCATCGGCAGGGCGCTCATGAGCGACCCCCAGATGCTGCTGCTCGACGAGCCCTCGCTCGGCCTCGCCCCGGCGATCACCGTGCGGATCATGCGCATCCTGCGCGACCTGCGCGACCGCGACGGGCTGACCGTGCTGCTCGTCGAGCAGAACGCCCGCAGCGCGCTGTCGGTCGCCGACCGCGGTTACGTGCTGGCACTCGGCCGCGTCGTCGCCGTCGAGGAAGCCGACGACCTGCTCGCCGACGACCGACTGCGCCACGCCTACCTCGGCTTCTAGGAGAACCCCCGATGGACAAACTGCTCACCCTCACCCTGGGTGGCCTGACCAGTGGCGCGGTCTACGCCGCGCTCGGGCTCAGCCTGGTCATCATCTTCCGGGCCACCCGGGTGGTGAACTTCGCCCAGCCCGCGCTCGCTCTGATCAGCGCCTACGTCGCGTTCTCGGTGAACAAGGCGACCGGCGGCTACTGGCTAGGCTTCGCTGCGGCCTTGCTCACCGGCGCCCTGCTCGGCGCGCTGACCGAGCGGCTGATCATGCGCAGGCTCGCCGACCGCGGCCACCTCGCGCCGGTGATCGTCACCCTAGGTCTGCTGATGGTGTTGCAGGCGGTCGCGGGGATGATCTGGTCGGCCGAGCCGCGCTCGTTCCCCTACGCGTTCGATTTCCGCGGCACTTTCTCCCCGGCGGCCGGATTCGCCGTCGCGGTCGTGCTCGTGGTCGCCGCGGGCGTGCTGGTCCTCTTCAAGGCGACGCCGCTGGGACTGAGGATGCGCGCGGCGGCGTTCCGTCCGGACGTGGCGGGTCTGCTCGGCGTGCGCGTCGGGCTCATGCTCACCATCGGCTGGACACTGGCCGCCGCGGTCGGCGCGCTGGCCGGGCTGCTCGCGGTGCCGCCGTTCATCTATCCGACCGCCCTGGACTCGGTGTTCGTGCATGCCTTGGCGGCGGCGGTGATCGGCGGCCTGGACAACCCGGTCGGCACCATCGCGGGCGGGTTCGCCCTCGGCGTCGGGCTGTCGTTCGTCTCCGGCTACGTCGGTCCCGAACTCGTGACCATGGCCGCGCTGGCGATCCTCGTCGCCGTGCTGGTCGTGCGGCCGCACGGGCTGTTCGGCCATGCCGTGGCCAGGAGGGTCTGACATGGCCGCCGACACCGTCATCGCCCCCGCCCCACCCGCACCGGTGACGTCCCGCGCCGGGCTCTCCCCGCTGGCCCGACACCTGCTGCTCGCCGTGCTCGCCTTGGCGGCGATCGTGCTGCTGAGCATGGTGGTCGATCCGTTCACCAACGTCCGGCTGGCCACGGTCGGCTACTACCTGCTCGCCGTCGCGGGCCTGACCGTCCTCACCGGACTCACCGGCCAGGTGTCCCTGGGCCACGGCGCGTTCATGTTCGTCGGCGCGTACACGGTCGCGCTGCTCGTGGTCTACGTTCCCGCGCTGCCGTTCTGGGTGGACCTGCTGCTGGCCGCCGTGGCGAGTGGACTCGCGGGGGCGCTCACCGGGGCCGCCGCGGCCCGGCTCACCGGCCCCTACCTGGCGGGTGCGACGCTCGCTCTCGCCGTCGGGCTTCCCTCGGTGACACAACGGTTTCCGGACTTCCTCGGCGGCAGCAACGGCCTAGGGTTCACCGTCAACAGCATGCCTGCCGGGCTCGCCGGAACCGTCCCGTCGACCCGGTGGCAGGCATGGGTGGTGTGGGCGGTGGTGCTGGCCGCGCTGGTGCTGCTCGCCAACCTGACCCGCGGCCGGGTCGGCCGCCGCCTGCGCGCGGTGCGCGACGACGAGGTGTCCGCGGCGCTCGCGGGCATCCACGTCGGGCGGATGAAAGTGTTCGCGTTCCTGGTCAGCGCTGTCTGCGCCGGGCTCGCGGGCGGGCTGCAGGCGTTCCTGCTGGGCACCGCCGCGCCGGGGTCGTTCACCCCGGCGCTGTCGCTGAGCCTGTTGGCGGCGATGGTGCTCGGCGGCGTCGGCAGCCTGTGGGGAGCGTTGTGGGGAGCGCTCGCGCTGGTGTTCCTGCAGGCGGGGTCCGAAGAGCTGACCCACGCCCTCGCGCTGGGCACCGATGTGTCGAACAACCTGCCCCTGGCCATCTACGGCCTGGTTCTGATCGGCGTGGTCCTCGCGTTCCCGCAAGGCATCCACGGCATCGGCAGGACTCTGCGGACGCGGTTGCGCCCGCGGCGGACCCCGGCGCGAACCAGCGCCGACGACGAAGGAGAAGCATGAGACTCTTACGACGACGGCTGGGCCCACTGGCAGGCACGTTGGCGGCCGTTCTCCTGGCGAGTGCCTGCGCAGGCGCGGGCAGCACACCCACCGGCGGTGCCGACAAGGCCGACAGCGCACCCGGGGTCACCGACGACAAGGTCGTGATCGGCACCCACCAGCCGCTGACCGGCCCCGCGGCCCCGGGCTACTCCACCATCTCCGCGGGCGCGCGGGCCATGTACTCCTACATCAACGACAAGGGCGGGATCCACGGCCGCAAGATCGACTATCGGGTCGAGGACGATGGCTACAACCCGACCCGCACGGTCGAGGTCGTCAAGAAGCTCGTGCTGCAGGACGAGGTGTTCGCCATCGTGGGCGGCCTCGGCACCCCCACGCACTCCAAGGTGGTCGACTTCCTCAACAGCGAGCGGGTGCCCGACCTGCTCGTCGCCTCCGGCGCCCTGCGGTGGGACGACGTCGCCAAGAGCCCCACGACGTTCGGGTTCCAGGTGGACTACACCCGCGAGGGCAAGATCCTCGGCAGCCACATCAGGAACAACCTGGGCGGTCAGAAAGTCGGTGTGCTGCACCAGAACGACGACGTCGGCCGGGACGGCATGAAGGGCCTCGACCAGTTCATCGCCGACGCCGTCGTCTCCCGCCAGCCCTACGACCCGGCCAACACCGACGTGCTGCCCCAGATCACCGCGCTGAAGAACGCGGGAGCCCAGGTCGTCGTGTGCGAGTGCGTCCCCGCCTTCACCGCCCTGGCGATTCTCACCTCAGCGCGCCTGGGCTACAAGCCGCAGTTCGTGGTCAGCAGCATCGGCGCGGATCCGCGCACCTTGGCGGGCCTGCTCGCCGACTTCGCCAAGCGGGGCGGCACCGAGGTCTCGGCAGGGGCTCTCCTCGGCGGTCTGATCGGGGCGGGCTACCTGCCCGACGCGGCCGCCGACGACCCGTGGATCACCTTGTTCAAGGAGGTCCACCAGAAGTACATCCCGACCGTGCCCCTGACGAACACGGTGGTCTACGGCATGGCCCAGGCCTACACCTTCGCCCAGGCCCTCAAGGAAGCCGGGCATGACGTCACCCGCCAGAAGATCATCGACACCATGACCTCCGGCGCGCTCAAGGGCCCCGGCCTGACCCCGTTCGCCTTCGGGCCGGACAGCCACTCCGGCTACACCGGCGCGTACATCTTCAAGGTCAACCCCGATACCTCAACCACCATGATCGCCGCACCGGTCGTGACCGACCGCGAGAACGGTCCGATCAAGCCCGCCCCCACCACCCGCAAGACCCCCACCGAGATAGCACTGGTCCGCTGACCCCGACCGCCTGGTCCGCCCGTCCCCACGACCGCCCGGACTCACCTGAGTGATAGTCAGCTGCCAACCCGCTTGAAGTGGTAGCCGACGTGACATCCCACCACAAACGCAAGGGGCAGAACCGAACGGCCTGTTGGGTGGTTCGCCTTGATTCAGGGGAGAAGGACCTAGACTTTCGAGGCGCGGGGCAGTTTCCCTATCCTGCCCGCTTTACCCGCGCGGGTCCTTCTCCGGGGTAGGCGAACCACCCATACAGGAACCCACAGCCAGAGCCGCCAACACACGCGGCCGGGGCCGGCCAGACACTCAAAGCCAAAGAACGAACCACCCCAGCAGACACCCCAAGACCAAGAAAGAGGCGCCAACGCACAAGCGAGCTAGGGTGATGCCGGATCAACCGGCACGAAGGGCTCCACCATGGCCAGGGTCACCCCCGCGGACCTCCCGGTCCGCGACCGCCTGCTGCACGCGGCCTCGACCCTCTTCGCCGAGCGCGGGTTCGCCGAGACGTCCATCCGCGAGATAGTCGAGGCCGCCGGTGTCACCAAGGGCGGCCTCTACCACTATTTCGACTCCAAGGACGCGCTGCTCTCCGCCATCCACGACCGCATGCTGACCATGCAGATCGCCCGGATGAACACCATCGCCGACGCCACCGACCTGTCCCTCACCGAGCGCCTGCACGCCATCTTCGCCGACGTCGTGGAGACCAGCATCGCCAACCTGGACGACGCCATGGTCTTCTTCCAGTCGATGCACCTGCTCGCCCCGGAGCACCAGGCCCGCGTCCGCGCCGAACGCCGCCGCTACCACGAGCGGCTGCGCGACCTCGTCGCCGAAGGCCAACAAACAGGCGAATTCCGCGACGACATCCCGGCGGCCCTTGTCATCCACTACCACTTCGGCGCCCTGCACCGCCTGGGCACGTGGTACCGCCCCGACGGCCGGCTGACCGCCGAACAGGTGGGCGAGCACTTCGCCGAACTGCTGGTCCGCAGTCTCGCCCCCTCCAACACCTGAGACACCGCCGGTCCGATCGCCATGCCTGATCGGGATCGGTCGGCATCCGAGAAATTGCTCAACGAGGTCATCGAGTCGGACGTACTGACTCGGTCGCCACGGTCCTGGGTGCGGCCGCGGCCGGACAGTCCTCGGCGACCGGGTGGTGTCGTTGACGACCACCATGAAGACGGTCACCCAGCGGTTCCTGTCCGCGGAACACTTCGCCGACTTCTTCCACTGTGGATCCGCGGGCGCCGAAAGGCCGGCGGACGCCCAGTGGAGACGCGGTGGATGACCGAAACGCGCGGTCAGGCGACCGGGCCGTAGCCGAGGGTTCGGACGCTCATGCTGCCGCGGCGCTGGGTGAGCTGGAAGTCCACCCAGGTCTGGTTGTTGGCGTTGTTGCTCTCGGCGAACAAGCCGTTCGCGTCCGCGGTGGCGCGCAGGCGGTACCGGCCCTCGGGCACGCCGGTGATGTCGAAGAACTGGTCCGACAGCGTCCAGGCGTACTTGTCGCCCCAGCCGACTGACAGGCCCATGGACAGCGCCGTCGAGTCGTGGTCGCCGCAGCCCGCGCCGCGGTAGACGGGCTGTTGCGGGGCGCCCGGGAGGGACAGCCGGTAGGCGTTGGTGTCCATGAAGCAGAAACCGCCCTTGGCCGACGTGCCCAGCTGCGCGCCGTTGTCCAGGCGGTGCAGGGTGTACGTCTCCAGGTCCTTGACATGGTAGTGCCCGTGGTTGTCGTTGCCGAACGTCATGACCGCCGCCGTCGGTGTGTCCGTCGTCGACCCGTCGCTGTTCTCGACCCTTTGCGAAACAGCGAAAGCCGAGTTCTGGTCCGGTCGGGCCGCCACCACGCGGAACGCGCCCGCGCCGACGTTGACGATGGTCGCCGAGAAGCGGAGCTGCTGCTGGCCCGCGGCGGTCCTGGTGACCGTGAGGTCGGTCAGTTTGGCCATGCCCAGGTCGGGCAGGTTGGCGGTGGCCGCCGCCGCCGGACTCTGGCCTGCGACGAGCATCCCCGCGGTCAGCAGGGTGACGGCGGTGGCAACCCAGCGAGACACCTTGAACCTCCACTATGGACAGAATCGAGGAAGCGCCCGGCACCCGCCGGGCGCGTTCATCGTCGGTTGGCTACTTCGGGTCTGGAACCTTCTTGTCGTCGCCGAAGAAGCACAGATGCGACAACCCGTAGAACCCGCCGCTCTTCAGGTTGGCGGGCGCGTGCAGGCCGGTGTCACTCGTGACGCCGGGTGCCGGGTAGGAGTAGAGGTTGTAGCCGGGGCCGCCCTTGACCACGACGGAGGTGACGAGGAAGTCGCCGACCGTGGTGAAGGAGAAGGTGGACCCGGTGACGTTGAGGGTGACGATCCCGCCCTTGGTGCCACTGGTGACGGGCTCGATCTTCAGGCCGCCCTCACAGCTCGGGTTGCCCGTGCCGGTCGCCGGCGCGACGTGCGCCGCCGAGGCGGTGACGGAGCCGAGGAGGGAGAACGTGGCGACGAAGGCCACGCCTAACAAGACTTTGGCGAATCGCATGGAGCCGCACCCCTTGTCGAGTCATCGCTGCAGAGCAGCAGCTTGGGTCCCCGACCGGAGAAGTATGTTCGTTCATTCGCGCGTCGGGCTTGGGCCTTTCGGCCCGACTTGGCGTCGTCCAAGTGATCACACGGACAGTGGGCAGTCGGTGACTCCCGGACGGGTGGCGGATCCTGTCGAAACGACACCGCCGGTCGCCCTTTCCGCTATCTTCGCAGCCGTCGCAGGGCACGCGAGCCCGTGCGGACCGATCTTCTGGAGGACTGACCACCCATGTTCAAGAACACCGCCCTCGCCGTTCTCTTCGCAGGCGGGGCCGTGCTCGGCCTGACCGCGTGCGGCAGCGAGACCGTGCCCTTGAGTCCCACCACGCAGACCCAGGCCACGCAGGCGAAGGACAAGTCGGCGAAGGACGCGGAGACCAAGGCGAAGGACACGCCCGAACTGAAGAAGGACGTCAAGGTCGTCGCCTGTAAAGCAGGCGCCCACGGCGGCGTGAGCGCGACCCTCGAGGTGACGAACTCGCTGGACGAGGCCATGGAGTACCTCGGCACGATCGCCTTCCTGGACGGCACGGGCGCCAAGGTCGCGGAGGGCCTGTTCAACACGGGCACGCTGCAGCCGGGCGAGAAGTCGACCGAGGAGATCCCGGGCGACATCTACACCGTGGTCAAAGGCGCGAAGTGCGAGGTGGCGGAGGTCAAGCTCGACGAGCCGGTGTAGGACTTGGCGGAGGTGCCCTGGGCGAGGCACTCGCCCAGGGCGCGCCCGCGGCGGTGGGCAGCCGGATCATCGTGGACGCGTCCTGGCCGGAGGCGCACGCGCTGCACACGCCTTCGGCCAGTCCCGCGGCCAGCCGGATCAGGTTCTCCCGGAACGCCCCGACGCGGAAGTGGAATGTCCCCTCGGCAGCCGTCAGTCTTGTCGCCGCGTGATGAGGGGAACCAGTTGCTCGTCGGCGGTCCAGGCGCCGTGGTGGCCGAGCAGTGCGGACTCGATCGGCTCGTTGTCCGGCCGCAGGAGGACGCTGTCGCCCCGCGCGACGGCGATGACGTCGCCGATCCGGTCGGCGATCACGGTCTCCGGCGGAGTCGGACCGAACCAGCGCTCGTCCAACGCCTGCTCGCGGCTCACCACGTGCGCGTGCGTCGACAGCACCTCGGCCCAGGCGGCCAACACGGCGGACAGCGCGTCGGGGTGTTCCAGGTAGACGTGGCGCACCCGTGCCTCGCCGCCGATCAGCCGCACGTCGCGGTGCAGCCGGGGCAGCGTGTCGAGGTCGATCGCCGTCTCCGCCCTGATCATCCCGTGGTCTCCGGTGACCAGCAGCGCGCAGGTGTCCGGCAGGTCGGCCAGCAGGTCGGCCACGCACGCGTCGACGTCGCGCAGGACCTCCAGCCACTGCGCCGACTCCGGTCCATACACGTGGCCCGCCGTGTCCAGTTCGGGGAAATAGGCGTACGCGAAGCGGGACTCGGCGCCGGGATGGTTCGCGACCGTGAGGATTCCGGCCCGCACTTCGTCGAGGCTCGTGGCCGGGTGCAGGGTGCCGGCCGCGCGGAAGGCGGCCCTGGTGAGGCCGGAGTCGCGCTGGTACTCGGGGATCACGTAGTGCACCGCCACCCCGTGCGCGGCGAGGTCCTGCACGCGGCTGGGCATCGGCTGCACGGTCTCGGGCGGGTGCAGGTCGCGCGCGTCCTCGCCGGTCGCGGTGTCGAGGCGCCACCGCAGGGAGTTGAACAGCCGGGGGCCGCCCGCGCCGGGCATGGCGAAGCTGTAGCCGATGATGCCGTGCGTCGCGCAGGGAGCGCCCATGGCGAGGCTCGTCAGGCTGGTCGAGGTGGTCGCCGGGAAGCCCGCGGCCAGTGTGGTGCTGACGTGCGCGGACAGCGTTGGCGCGGCGTCGGGATGTCGGGCGAGCAACTCGGCGCCGAGCCCGTCGATCAACAGCACCACGACGTCGCGGTTCGGGGCGATCCCCAGCGGGTTGGGGCCGCCGATCCCGAAGGACGACGCGACGGAGGGCAGGACGTCGGCGAGCGTGGGCGGGTTTGTCATCCGGTCCATGATCCTGTCTCGGTCACCGGCGGGCCCAGCCGTAGCTGAGTTCCGCCGCGCGCCGCCAGTTGTCGTATTCGGCTTCCCGGTAGGCCGGGTCCATGCTTGGCAGCCACTGGGCGGCCAGGTGCCAGTTGCGCCGCAGGCCTTCGAGGTCGGGCCAGTAGCCCGCGCTCAGGCCCGCGGCATAGGCGGCGCCGAGCGAGACGGTCTCGGAGATCATCGGCCGGTTCACCGGGATGTCGAGGACGTCGGCGATGAACTGCATCAGCAGGTTGTCCGAGGTCATGCCGCCGTCGACGTTGATCGCGGCGGCGTTGACGCCGAGGTCGGCGTTCATCGCGTCCAGCACCTCGCGGGTCTGCCACGCCGTGGCCTCCAGGACCGCGCGGGCCAGGTGCCCCTTGGTGATGTACGAGGTGAGCCCGACGATGATGCCGCGCGCGTCGCTGCGCCAGCGCGGGGCGAACAGGCCGGAGAACGCGGGCACGATGTAGCAGCCGCCGTTGTCCTCGACGGTGCCCGCCAGCGTCTCGATCTCCGGGGCGGTGGCGATCAGCCCGAGGTTGTCGCGGAACCACTGCACGAGAGATCCGGTGACCGCGATCGAGCCCTCCAACGCGTACACCGCGGGCTCTCCGGCCAACTGGTATCCGATGGTGGTGAGCAGGCCATGGGTGGAGCGCACGGCCGAGTTCCCGGTGTTCATCAACAGGAAACTTCCCGTGCCGTAGGTGCACTTGGTCTGTCCGCGGGAGAAACAGGTCTGCCCGAACAGCGCCGCCTGCTGGTCACCGAGCGCCGCCCTGATCGGGATGCCCGCGACGACCCGGCGGGTGACCCCGTAGTCTCCTGTGGACGGACGGATCTCGGGCAGCATCAGTGCGGGAATGTCGAAGAACGCCAACAGGTCCTTGTCCCACGACAGGGTTGCCACGTTCATCAGCAGCGTGCGGCTCGCGTTGGTGACGTCGGTGACGTGGACGCCGCCGTCGGTGCCGCCGGTGAGGTTCCAGATGATCCAGGTCTCCATCGTCCCGAACAGCACGTCGCCACGCTCGGCCCGCGCCCGCAGCCCCGGCGTCGTGTCGAGCAGCCAGCGCAGCCGGGGCGCGGCGAAGTAGGTGGCCAGCGGTAGCCCGCAGCGGTCCCGGATCTCCTCCGCGCCCGGCCGTTCGGCGAGTTCGGCGACGAGTCGCTCGGTGCGGACGTCCTGCCAGACGATCGCCCGGCCGACCGGCGCCCCGGTGCGGCGGTCCCAGACCACCGTCGTCTCGCGCTGGTTGGCGATGCCGAGGGCGACGACCTGCTCGGCGGCGATCCCCGACTCGCGCAGCGCCTGCGGCACGATCCGGTCGATGTTGCGCCAGATCTCCACGGCGTCCTGCTCGACCCAGCCGGGCTTCGGGAACCACTGGCGGTGTTCGCGTTGCGCCACGGACACCAGGCGGGCCCGCTGGTCGAACAGGATGCACCGGGTGGACGTGGTGCCCTGGTCGATCGCCATCACGTAGCGCTGCATGTCACCGGTCCACCGCCAGATCACGCGAGACCGACCGGCTCGCCTCGAGAACGGACACCAGCAGATCCTGCCGCGGCCTCGTGTTGTTGGCACACAGGCGATCCGCCGGTCCGGAGATGCCGATCGCGCCGACGACCGAGCCGCCGGGAAGCCGCAGCGGCGCGGCCAGGCCCGCCTCCCCGGGCATGAACTCCCCGATCTCGATCGCCCAGCCCTGGGACCGCACGTCAGCCAGCGTCCTGGTCAGCGCCGTGGGTTTGACGATCGTGCGACTGGTCAGCGCGGGCAGGGTCCCGGTCAGCGCGGCGGCCGAGAGCTCGTTGTCCCAGGCCAGCAGGATCTTCCCCCAGGCCGTCGCGTGCAGCGGCAGCGTCGTGCCGAAGTCGGAGGTCTGGGCGGTGTCGTCCGGCCGGAACACGTGGTGCACCACCAACACCATCCCTTCGGAGGGGATGCCGATGCGCACCGCCTCGCCACTGCGCGCGGCCAGGGAGTCCGACCAGTTCATCGCTCGCGCGCGCAGCAGGTTCGGGTCCATCCGCTTCGCTCGAGCCTGCGGGCCGCCTGCGGGGAGCTGGTACCGGCCGCCCGCTTGGTCCTGCTCGACGAACCCGACGTCCTGCAAGGTGCGGAGGATGCCGTGCACGGTGCCTTTGGCCAAGCCGAGGGCGGACGCGATCTCGCCCAGCGCGAGCCGTCCCGAGCCGCGTTCGAGCAGCCGCAGGATCGCCGCGGCCCGCTCGATCGACTGTATTGAGCCCGGCATCCGGCGAAAATACTCCAGAACCCTTGATTCGACAATGTCGAACGGACCGGTCCCGACGGGCAACCCTCCGTAGGACTGTGAGCTGGGTCATAAGCCTTCTGTGGGACTTTCGCAGGTCAGACGGCTGCGAGCGTCGTTCGACAATGCCGAACGACGGCTCTGGAGCGCCGGGAAACCGCTTCGTAACGTCCCGGCCATCGCGCCGGTCCCGACGCGACTCGGATCGGAGAAAGGAGGAGCCGATGACACTCGGATCTGTCTTCCTCAGCGAGGTTCTCGGCACCGGCATCCTGCTGCTGCTCGGCGCCGGCGTGGTCGCCAATGTGCTGCTGACCAAGTCGAAAGGGTTCGACGGCGGCTGGTTGCTGATCAACTTAGGCTGGGGACTCGCCGTGATGGCGGGTGTGTTCGTCGCCTACAAGTCGGGCGGACATCTCAACCCGGCCGTCACCCTCGGCGTCCTGTCCAGCGGTGCGGCGGAGTACGCGCCCGGAGTGCCGGTCGGCTTCGCCTCCACCCTGGTCTACTTCGCGGGCCAACTGCTCGGCGCCTTCCTGGGGGCGTGCACCGCGTACGTCACCTACAAGAAGCACTTCGACGCCGAGCCCGACGAGGGCAAGCGGCTCGGCGTGTTCGCCACCGGGCCGGAAATCCGGGCCTACCAGTGGAATCTGCTCACCGAGGTGGTCGGCACCTTCGTCCTGGTGATCGTGATCCTCGCCCTCGGCAAGACCCCGCACGGTCTCGGCCCGGTCGCCGCGGCGCTGCTCGTCGTCGGCATCGGCGCCTCGCTCGGCGGGCCCACCGGGTACGCCATCAACCCCGCACGAGACCTCGGCCCGCGCATCGCCTACGCGCTGCTTCCGGCACACCGCACGGTCTCGGCCGCGGTGACCGTCGGCGCCCCGGCGGGAGACCCCGGACCCGAGCGCCCCGCGAGCGGCGCCAAGGACGCGGACTGGGCCTACGCCTGGGTTCCCGTCGTCGGGCCGCTGATCGGCGGCGTCCTGGCGGGCCTCGCCTCCCAGTTCCTGTTCTGACCACCAGTCCCCGCAGCGGAAGGAACCTCGATGGCTGACTTCGTCGGAGCGATCGACCAGGGCACGACCAGCACCCGATTCATGGTGTTCGACCACGGCGGCAACGAGATCGCCCGCCACCAACTCGAACACGAGCAGATCCTGCCGCGCCCCGGCTGGGTCGAGCACAACCCCACCGAGATCTGGGAACGCACCCGCGCGGTCATCGAGTCCACGCTGAACAAGGCGAACCTGAGCGCGAGCGACCTCGCCGCGGTCGGCGTGACCAACCAGCGCGAGACGACCGTCGTGTGGAACCGCCGCACCGGCAGGCCCTACTGCAACGCGATCGTCTGGCAGGACACCCGCACCGACCGGATCGCCGCGGAACTCGACCGCGACGGGCGCGGCCAGGTGATCCGCCGCAAGGCCGGCCTCCCCCCGGCCACCTACTTCTCCGGCGGGAAGCTCAAGTGGATCCTGGAGAACGTGCCGGGCGTCGCCGAGGACGCCAAGCGCGGCGACGCCGTCTTCGGCACCATCGACACCTGGCTGCTGTGGAACCTGACCGGCGGCGTGGACGGCGGTGTGCACGTCACCGACCCGACCAACGCCAGCCGCACCATGCTCATGGACCTGGAGACCTGGGACTGGGACGACGAGTTGCTGTCGTTCTTCGATGTGCCGCGGGAGATGCTGCCGTTCATCCTGCCCTCCTCCAACCCGGAGCTGTACGGGATGACCCGCGCGAACGGCCCGTTCGGCGGCGAGGTGAAGCTCTCCGGGGACTTGGGCGACCAGCAGGCGGCGACCGTCGGCCAGGTGTGCTTCCGGCCGGGCGAGGCCAAGAACACCTACGGCACCGGCAACTTCCTTCTGCTCAACACCGGCCATGAGCTCGTCCGCTCGGAGCACGGCCTGCTCACCACCGTGTGCTACCAGTTCGGCGAGGACAAGCCGGTGTACGCGCTGGAGGGCTCCATCGCGGTGACCGGCTCGGCGGTGCAGTGGCTGCGCGACCAGCTAGGCATCATCTCCGGCGCCGAGCAGAGCGAATCCCTCGCGCGCCAAGTGGAGGACAACGGAGGGGTGTACTTCGTGCCCGCGTTCTCCGGTCTGTTCGCGCCCTACTGGCGCTCCGACGCCCGCGGCGCGATCGTCGGCCTGTCCCGGTACTCCACCAACGCGCACATCGCCCGGGCCACGCTGGAATCCATCTGTTACCAGACGCGCGACGTCGTGGAGGCCATGCAGGCCGACTCCGGGGTCACCCTCGACGTGCTGCGGGTCGACGGCGGCGTGACGGCCAACGAGCTGTGCATGCAGGTGCAGGCCGACTTGCTCGGCGTGCCCGTCTCGCGGCCGGTGGTGGCCGAGACGACCGCGCTGGGCGCGGCGTACGCGGCGGGCCTCGCGGTCGGATTCTGGCGCGACACAGCCGAACTTGAGCAGAACTGGCGCGAGGACGTGCGCTGGCAGCCGACCATGGACGAGGAGCAGCGCGAACGTGGTTACACGCAGTGGAAGAAAGCCGTCACCCGGACCCTCGACTGGGTCGACATCGACGACTGACCGGCCACGGGGAAGCGAAGGAGACACAGTGTCCACACGATTGGACCCGGCATACCGCGCCGCGGCGCTGCGCGGCATCGACGAGACCGAGTTCGACGTGCTCGTCATCGGCGGGGGAGTGGTGGGCGCGGGCGCGGCCCTCGACGCAGCGTCGCGCGGCCTGCGCGTCGCGCTGGTCGAGGCCAGGGACTGGGCGGCGGGCACGTCGAGCCGGTCGAGCAAGCTGATCCACGGCGGCCTGCGCTACCTGGAACAGCGGGACTTCAGTCTGGTCCGGGAGGCGCTCAAGGAACGGCGCCTGCTGCTTCACCGGCTCGCGCCGCACCTGGTCCGCCCGGTGCCGTTCCTGTTCCCGCTGACGCGCGGGGCCTGGGAACGGGCCTACGTCGGGGCGGGCGTGCTGCTCTACGACACGATGGGCGGGGCGCGGGCGCTGCCGTGGCACAAGCACCTCTCCCGCAAGCAGGCGCTTCGACTGGCGCCGTCGCTGAAACCGGAGGCGCTCACTGGCGCCATCCGCTACTACGACGCCCAAGTCGACGACGCGCGGCACACCATGATGATCGCCCGCACGGCCGCGCGGCACGGAGCGACCGTTCTCAGCCGCACCAAGGTGATCGGTCTGCTGCGCGACGGTGCGCGGGTCCTCGGCGCCCGGGTGCGCGACGTCGAGTCCGGTCTGGAGCACGAGATCCGCGCCCGCCGGGTGATCAGCGCGATCGGCGTGTGGACCGACGAAGTGCACGCCATGACGGGCGTGCCCGCTCCCTTCCAGGTGCGCATGTCCAAGGGCGTCCACCTGCTCGTGCCCCGCGACCGCATCGACCTGGACACCGGGCTGATCGCCCCCACCGAGAAGAGCGTCCTGTTCGTCATCCCGTGGGGCAGGCACTGGATCATCGGCACCACCGACACCGAATGGCAGCTTGACCGCGACCACCCGGCCGCCAGCCGGTCCGATGTGGACTATCTGCTCGAGCATGTGAACTCGGTGCTGCGCACGCCGCTGACGGCCGAGGACGTCGACGGGGTGTACGCCGGGCTCCGGCCGCTGCTGGCGGGGGAGTCGAAGGAAACGGCCAAGCTGTCACGTGAACACGCCGTCGCCGAACCCGTGCCGGGGTTGTTCGTGATCGCGGGCGGGAAGTACACCACCTACCGCGTGATGGCGGCCGACGTGGTGAACGCGGCCGTGCACGGCCTGGGCCGAGCCGTTCCGCCATCACTGACCGAGCGCCTGCCGGTCGTCGGCGCGATCGGATACCACGAGATGTGGGAGGACCGCGCGGGCATCGCCCGGCGCACCGGGCTCGCACTATCCACTGTGGAGCATCTGCTGGGCAGGTACGGATCGGCGATCGACGACCTGATCGAGCTGATCGGGCAAGACCCGGACCTGGCCGATCCGATCCCCGGCGCCGAGGACTACCTCCGGGCCGAAGCCGTGTACGCGGTCACCCACGAGGGAGCGCTGCACCTCGACGACATCCTCACCCGGCGCACCCGAGTCTCGATCGAGACTCCGGACCGCGGGCTCGCCGCCGCCGCGGACATCGCTCGGCTCGTCGCCGCGCACCTCGGGTGGGATTCGGCCACCGAAGGTGAGGAAGTCCGCCTGTACCACGAAAGGGTGTGCGCCGAGCGCGCCGCGCAGGACTCCGTCGACGACGCGTCCGCCAACGCGGCCCGCATCGGCGCGCCGGAGCCTGCCTGCTGATCAACGCGTTCCGGGGGCGCGACCCCGACGACCATTGTCTGATCACGGACGAAGCCGCACCCCCCGAAGGGGATGCGGCTTCGTCCGACCGCTTGGCTTGTCCTCAGAGGGCCACGAGGATGTCGTCGACCCGGTCCTTGGCGTCACCGAACAGCATCGCCGAGTTCTCGCGGAAGAACAGCGGGTTCTGCACCCCGGCGTATCCCGAGGCCATGGACCGCTTGAACACGATCACGTTGTCGGCCTCCCAGACCTTGAGCACCGGCATCCCGGCGATCGGGCTGGCCGGATCGTCCGCCGCGGACGGGTTGACGGTGTCGTTGGCGCCGATCACGAGGACGACGGCGGTGTCGTCGAAGTCGTCGTTGATCTCGTCCATCTCGAGCACGATGTCGTAGGGCACCTTGGCCTCGGCCAGCAGCACGTTCATGTGCCCGGGCAGCCGACCCGCGACGGGGTGGATGCCGAAGCGGACATCGACGCCCTTCTCCCGCAGTTTGCGGGTCAGCTCGGCCACGCCGTACTGCGCCTGCGCCACCGCCATGCCGTAGCCAGGGGTGATGATCACCGTGTCGGCCGACGAGAGCATCTCGGCCACGCCCTGCGCGGTGACCTCCCGGTACTCGCCGTAGTCGACATCGGCACCGGCCGCGGTGTTCTCCAGCCCGAAGCCGCCCGCGATCACGGAGATGAACGACCGGTTCATCGCGCGACACATGATGTAGGACAGGTACGCACCCGACGAGCCGACGAGTGCGCCGGTGATGATCAGCAGGTCGTTCTCGAGCAGGAAGCCCGACGCGGCCGCCGCCCAGCCGGAGTAGCTGTTCAGCATCGACACCACGACCGGCATGTCGCCGCCGCCGATGGAGGCCACCAGGTGCCAGCCGAGCAGCAGGGCGACCACGGTGACCACGACCAGCAGCCACAGCCGCGGGTCGATCACGAACCAGACGGTCAGGGCGGCGAACACGACCAGGGCGCCCAGGTTGAGGACGTTCTTGCCGGGCAGCATCAGCGGGTTGGACTTGATGCGGGCGGACAGCTTGAGGTACGCCACGATCGAGCCGGTCAGGGTCACCGCGCCGATGAAGACGCCGATGAACACCTCGGCGTGGTGAATGCCCAGCGTGTCCGCGGCCGCCAGCGCCGCGGCCTCGGGGCCGTCGAGGTGGCGTTCGACGTGCAGGTAGCCGTTCCAGCCGACCAGCACCGCGGCCAGACCCACGAAGCTGTGCAGCAGCGCGATCAGCTCGGGCATCCCGGTCATCTCGACCTTGCGGGCCCGGTACAGCCCGATGGCCGCGCCGATCACTGTCGCGCCGATCAGCAGGCCCAGACCGATGCCCTCGATGCCGCGGTTAGTGGCGAGCGCGATCGTGGCCGCGAGCGCGACCACCATGCCCGCCATGCCGAACGCGTTGCCCGCCTTGGCGGTCTCGTGCTTGGACAGCCCGGCCAGGGCCAGGATGAAGAGCAGGGCGGCGACGATGTACGCGGCCTGCGCGGAGATCTCGATGGTCATCTGTCAGCCCCTCAGCTTCGCGAGAACATGGCGAGCATGCGTCGGGTGACCGCGAAGCCACCGAAGACGTTGATGCTGGCGAACAGGATCGCGACGGCCGACAGCACGGTGATCGCCGTGTCGCCCTGCCCGATCTGGAGCAGGGCGCCGACCACGATGATCCCGGAGATCGCGTTGGTGACCGACATCAGCGGCGTGTGCAGCGCGTGGTGCACGTGCCCGATCACGTAGTAGCCGATCACGATCGCCAGCGCGAACACCGTGAGGTGGCCCTGCAGGGCCTGCGGCGAGAGAGCCGCGAGCAGGAACAGCAGGGCGGCGGCGACGCCGACGACCACGAAGCGGCGGCTCGGGGGCGGGGGAGCCTTGACCTGTGGCGCCTTCGCCGGAGCCGTTGGCGTGGCGGCCGCGGGAGCGGCGGACACCTGCACCGGCGGGGGCGGCCAGGCCAGCTCGCCTGCCTTGACGACGGTCATCGAGCGCTGCACGACGTCGTCGCAGTCCAGGACCAGCTCGCCGTCCTTGCCGGGCGTCATCAGCTTCATCAGGTTGACCAGGTTGGTGCCATAGAGCTGTGACGCCTGCGCGGGCAGGCGCCCGGCCAGGTCGGTGTAGCCGATGATCGTCACGCCGTTGTCGGTGAGGGTGGCCTCGCCGGGCACGACACCCTCGACGTTGCCCCCGTTGGCGGCGGCCATGTCGACGATCACGCTGCCGGACTTCATCGAGGCGACCATCTCGGCGGTGATCAGCGTCGGCGCGGGACGCCCCGGGATCAACGCCGTGGTGATGATGATGTCGACGTCCTCGCACTGCGCCGCGTACAGCGCGGCGGCCCTGGCGTTGTAGTCGTCCGACATCTCCTTGGCGTACCCCGTCGCGGAGACCTCGACATCGGGCGCCTCGACCGCCAGGTACTCGCCGCCCAGCGACTTGACCTGGTCGGCGACCTCGGGGCGCGGGTCGGTGGCGCGCACGATCGCGCCCAGGGAGCCCGCGGCGCCGATCGCGGCCAGTCCCGCGACACCTGCGCCCGCGACCAGCACCTTCGCCGGCGGAACCTTGCCCGCCGCGGTCACTTGACCGGTGAAGAACCGGCCGAACACGTGCGCGGCCTCCACCACGGCCCGGTAGCCCGCGATGTTCGCCATCGAGGACAGCACGTCGAGCGACTGCGCCCGCGAGATCCGGGGCACCGCGTCCATCGACAGCGCCGTGATCGGTCGCTTGGCCAGGTCTTCGACCAGGACAGGGTTGAGCCCGGGGCTGAGCAGGCTGATCAGCGTCGCGCCCGGCGTCAACGCGTCCAGCTGCTCGGTCGACGGCGCGTTCACCCCGAAGACGATGTCGGCGGCGAGCGCCGTGCCGATCACCGCGCCCTGCTCGACGTACGCGTCATCGGGGAAGCTCGACGCCGCGCCCGCACCGGGCTCCACGACCACCTCGTAGCCGAGCTTGCGCAGCTGCGCCACCGTCACCGGTGTGGCCGCCACCCGCGTCTCGCCGGGCCGAGCCTCTTTGAGAACACCTATCTTCATGCGTGAGTTCCTTCGACTTTGTCGTCAACGTCCACCGAGCGCATGGTTAGCAAGGGCAGCAGCGTACGGCGTACCGAGTCGTCAGAGGAGGATCTGGCCTGGTGATATTCGTCGCTACTGGCCAGTAGGTAGGCCGAGGGTGGTCGAACGGCGTGAAGTCGAGGCGTCCGGTTGAACTCTTGGCGAACGTGTCGCGTCGGCTCGCCGTCGACGGGACCGTCGTCGACCGGAGAAGCCCGGTCTCGGGCTGAACATGGTTGGGACACAAGGGAATCACGAAGCCTGGACAAGTTGATCAGAACCTCGGGTGTGCCCCTATCATGGCGCGGTCTGCGCGCCCCCTCGAACTCGCCGCTCCCGGAAAAGGGGAAACCACAACCATGTCCGACGTCATCAACAGCATTTTCGGCCGCCCCAAGTACGACGCTCCCAGGACCGGCGACCACGCCGGCGCCTCGACCTCCGGCCGGTCCGCCATCGACCCCGGTTATGTGGCCGTCACCGACGAAACCGTTGACACCACAGCGATCGAGGGCGAGTTGACCGACTCCCCGGTCGAGACCGACTCGGCCCAGACCGACGTCGAGTCCGCGGACACCGAGGCCGCCGAAGGCGACGAGGCCGTGGCCGACACGGACGCCGACGAAGACGGGCAAGGCGTCGCTACGGACGGTGACGACGACGGTGACGACGACGGTGACGGTGACGACGACGACCGGGCCGCCGACGACGATGGTGACGCTGACCTGGCTGAATACGACCTGGCTGACGACGACGTGGCTGAGCGGGACGAAGTCGAGCCCATCGCCGTCGAGTCCGATGACGCGCCGGTGGCGGCCGCCACCGTGGCCGAGGAGGACCACAGCGACGTAGTCGAGCCGGTCACGGCCGAGGCGCGGCCCGCGGCGGGCGCGCGCGGCAGCACCACGGTGGGCGACGGGGTGGTCACCAAGATCGTGAACTTGGTGGCCCGCAAAGCCGAAGGTGTGCACGACCTTGGCGATGAGGGCATCTCGGTCGAGGTCGACGGCGACGTCGCCACGATCAAGGTGACGCTGGTGGTCGAGTTCGGCCACGCGGTCAATCCGGTGGCCGAGCAGGTCCGGGTCAACGTGGTCGAGGCCGTCGAGCAGTTCCTCGGCCTTGACGTCGCGGTCGTGGATGTCCACGTCACCGACATCCACATCCCGGACGCGGGCTGACCGACCTGGACGAGGCTCGGTCTTGGGTGTGCGGCGCCCAAGACCGAGCACGACCTTGATCGTCCACATGACATCGTCACTCGTGGCCGGTTCCGGCGTTGTACGCAGTGTCCCGACCTCCGTGCCGGGGCATGGCAGCCCTCGAACTGGAGGTACCACCTGTGTCGTTCGGAAACCGTCGGGGCCGCGCGCTGATCCGCGCCGCCTCCGTCGTCGCGCTCTCGGCCGGGCTCGCGCTCACCGCGACGACCCCGGCCCTCGCCCATGATCCCGAACACGGCGACAAGCCCGCGTCCGCGAAGGTCAAGCGGGAGCAGTACACCGCGGGTGTCTCGGTCCCGCTCGTCTCGACGCCGAATATCCGCCACGTCGCGAACTTTCCGGAAACAGCCGCGATCTCCGGGGTGTTCGCCAAGAGCGCACCCTACTTCTATGTGTCCTCTTTGGACTCGGTAAGCGTCTTCGACGTCTCCGACCCGTTGCGGCCCACGCTGACCGGCACGCTGCCGAACCTGCTGTTCGAGAACGAGGCGATGAACTACGGCGAGATCAGGCGTGGCGACCGCGTCGAGCGGTTCCTGCTGCTCGGCGTCGACCTCTACCAAGCGTCGCCAGGCGACATCTCGCACGTCAACGCCGGTGGCGGCGAAGTCGTCGTGGTGGACGTGACCGACCCGGCGAACCCGCGGATCCGCTCCCGCGTGGCCGCGCCGACCAGCACCCACACCGTCGCGTGCGTGCGCGAGACCGACTGCCGCTACGCCTACACCGCGGGCGACACGGGGGAGGCGTCGATCATCGACCTGGCCGACCTCGACGCGCCCACGCTCGCCGTGGACCGGTTCCCCAGTCCCGCCGCGGGCCCGAACCCGGTGTTCAGGTCCGGGTCCGGCCACAAGTGGAACTTCGACAACGCCGGGTACGGCGTCCACACCGGCAGCGGCGGCACGGCCATCTTCGACGTGCGCGACCCGGCGAAGCCCGCGCTGGTCACGACGACCGGCGCCGACGGCGTGGCGGCGGGCTGGAACGACTTCATCCACCACAACTCCGACCGCCCCAACGCCGACCGCTTCACCCCGGGAAGCGCGCCCAGCGTCGCGAACGGCAACGTCATCCTCGTGACCGAGGAGGACTACGAGAACACCGACTGTGCCACCGCCGGGTCGTTCCAGACCTGGCACGTGGAGACGCTCGACGGCACGCCGAGCGCGATCAAGAAGCTCGACAAGATCAACCCGGTCGACCTCGGCGAGGGGGTGGCGACTCCGAACATGGCGTTCTGCTCGGCGCACTGGTTCGACTATCACTCCAGCGGCATCGTGGCGGCGGGCTTCTACGAGGCGGGCCTGCGGCTGCTCGACGTGCGGGACCCGCTTGACATCAAGGAGTACGGCTACTTCGCCTCTGGCCTGTCCGAGGTGTGGGACGCGTACTGGGTGCCGGAGCGGACCAAGAGCGGTGTGGCCACCGGCAAGAAGACCAACATCGTCTACACCGCCGACCTGGTCCGCGGCCTGGACGTGTTCACCGTCGCCCTGCCCGGCGCCGCGCCCGCGCCGGGTCCGCTGCCGGTGGTCACCGCGGCCATGTCGACGCCGGTGAACGCGACCTTCCCCGGCGGGCAGCTCGCGGCGGTGCTCGGGCTGGTCACGCTGATCGCGGGTGGCCTGCTGCACCGGCGCCGCCGGACCGCCTGATGTGACGGCGGCTGGGGAGCCGAATGGCCTCCCGGCCGCCCTGGTCTGTTCTGAACGAGCCGGGTGCGGCGGCGATGTCCGCCGCCGCACCCGGCTCCAAAGATGCGCCTGGTCAGCGCCGGAGGCCGCGCCGCCGCCCGTACGCCTGCGAGATCAGGGCCACGCCCGCCATCGCGACGAGCACCTGCACCAGCAGTTCCATCCAGTCGACCCCCGAAGTGGTGGTCGGGATGCCGATAGCCCGGGCCAGGGCCGTGCCCAGCAGTGCCGCGATGATGCCGACGACGATCGTCAGCCAGATCGGGATGTTCTGCTTGCCCGGCAGAATCATCCGGGCGATGACGCCGATGACGAGACCGATGATGATCGCGGTGATGAATCCGGTGACGGTCACAGGTCCTCCAAGTTGGCTCTACGAGCCTTTCTGTACCCAGTTGTCGACCTTGTCAAACCGGGTCGGGGCTGGATCACCACGCTATCGTGACGGGTCGGCGGAGCCTGACCACGCGAGTCTTCGAAACGGTATCGATGCGCACCCGGCCGCCGCTGTCCCAGGCGACGATCAGGCGGTCGCGGTGACCAGCCAGCACGCCGCGGTGAACCGGACCTCCTCGCCATGCACGAACGGGGCGAAGGCGGGACGGACGGCGCTCACCACCGCCTCGCGCGTCGACGCGTCCTCTGCGCTCAGTGCCATCCCCACCAAGCCCAGCCGGGTGAAGTAGCCGACGAGTTCGGACTCCGGGAACACGCACTCGGCGTCCACCGCCCGCAGAGCCGGGTCGCGCCAGCCCGCCTCAGCGAGGATGCGTTCGACCTTGCCGGGGTCGGCGAAGGCGAACTGCCCGGGTCCGTCCGGGTCGCGGGCGGGCAGGTCGGGAAGCAGCGGCGCCGCGGCGGTCTCGGCGACGGTCATGAAGGGGTTCTCCGTGATGTCCCGCCACACGATCAGCCGCAACGCGGCGTCGTCGGCCGCGGCCCGTCGGAGGTTGGCGAACGCCGCGGTCGGGTCGGCGAAGAACATCACGCCGAAGCGCGACGCCACGGCGTCGAAGGTGCCCGGCTCGAACTCGTGCGACCCGGCGTCGGCGGTGAGGAACCGCGCGTCGACACCCGAGCGCTCGGCCCGTGCCCGGGCCGCGGCCACCATCGTCTCGGAGATGTCGACCCCGACGCACTCGGCCCCGCCGCGGGCGATCGCGACCGTCGTCCCACCGGTCCCGCAGCCGACGTCGAGCACACGCATGCCGGCGGCGACCTCCTTGGCCAGCAGGTCCTCCAGCGGTCGGAACAGGCCGTCCAGCAGCGCCTGCGCCTCGACCCAGGCGTTGCCCGCGGTGCCGTTCCACCGGTCGCGCTGTTCGTCTTCGAGCTTCATGTGCCCATTCTCCCCTTGATCGTCATCACCGGTCGGCGCTAGCGTCCTACTTGAAGCCGACTTAAAGTCAAGATCATGCTCGATATCGGTGAGGTGGTGCGGCGCACCGGCGTCCCGGCCTCCACTCTGCGCTATTACGAGGAGAAGGGCCTGCTCGCCGCGAGCGGCCGACATGGTCTGCGCCGCCAGTACGACGATGGCGTGGTCGGCAGGCTCGCCCTGATCGCGATGGGCCGCGCGGCGGGCTTCTCCCTCGACGAGATCGCGGGCATGTTCGCCTCCGACGGCACACCCCGCATCGACCGCGGGCTGCTCACCACCAAGGCCGACGAACTCGACGCGACCATCACCAGCCTCACCGCCCTACGCGACTCCCTTCGCCACGCCGCCGCCTGCCCCGCGCCCAGCCACCTGGCCTGCCCCACCTTCCGCCGCCTCCTGGCCAAGGTCACTTGGAACCAGCAGCCAACCGGGAAACCACGTCGATCGGCACCTGTCCGGATGTGACAAAAGTGTCCGGGATGTGGCGGGAATTCGGCACGTAACCCAGGTTCGACGATCCAGCACAGTGTGTCCGTGTGCTCACCGTAAGCGACCTATGATGTTGATCAAGTCGCACCTTGGGGGGTACGCGTGATCGATGCGCGCCGCGAAGCGGTGATCATTCGTGATGGGGCAACGTTCAAAGACAAGACCGCGGAGATCTCGCGGTACGAGGTCCAGGCCGGGAGCGGGACGGTCCAAATCGTCTTCAAGCCGGGCTCGAAGCCCTACCCGTACGGCCCGCAGCGGGTGCGGATTCTCCGTGCGACCGCACCGGTCCGGCTCGATGCGGGCGCCAGGGTCGAGGTCGCCGGGGCGGTGTGGGAAAGCGCGACCGAGATCGTGACCTTCGTCGGTCCTCCGGGCGAGGGCGCGTGGTCGCGGATCTTCTACCGACGGGCCGGAGGCGAGGCGTACCGCACCTACCCCGCCGCCCAGGTCCGGGTGCTCGCCTCGGCGACCCAGGGGCGGGCGGCCGCGGAGGTGCTGCGCTACTTTCGGGCCATCGTGGCCAGGCTTCCCGCGGACGACCCCTTGAAGTTGGCGTACGACAAGCTCGGCTTCGTCCATCCGGACAGCGCCTTGGGCGCGTTCCTGGCGGGCGCGCCGATCGAACAGCGAGACCGGTCCGCGCCGCCGATCTTCCCGTTCCGCTGCAACCTCAGCCAACGGGCGGCGGTGGAGAACGGCCTCACCCGCTCTGTCTCGGTGATCGAGGGCCCACCGGGCACGGGCAAGACCGAGACCATCCTGAACCTGATCGCCAACATCATCGCCGGTGAAGGCAAAACCGTGGGCGTGGTGTCGTTCAGCAACACCGCCGTGGACAACGTCCGGGACAAGCTCGACGAGCTGGGGTTCGGGCACGTGATCGCCAATCTCGGCCGGAAGGAAAAGTGCGAGGAGTTCTTCGCCGGGCAGGCGGTCCGCAACGCCCGGGTCGGCGCGGTGGTGAAGTCCGCCCCGCCCATGCCTGACCTGGACCTGCTGGCACGCCTGGACCAGCGGCTGACCCAGTTGCAGCACGCCGAGCGCGCCCGCGCCGAACTGCGCCAGGAACTCGACGCCCACCGACTCGAACTGCGGCACTTCGAGCGGCACCTGCCCCAGGAGCACCTGCCCGACCTGACCGGACTTCCACTCCTGCGGCGCTCCGCCGAGCGGATTGTCGAGTACCTGGCCGAGAGCGAGGTGGAACACGGGGGCGTCCGCCCTGGCCTGCTGGGGCGGGTCCGCAAGTACTTCAAATACGGGTCGCTGCGCGGGCTCGACGCCGGTGACACCAATGTGGTGCTCCGTCTGCAACGGGCGTACTACGACAAGAAGATCGCCGAGCTGGAGGACCAGTTGCGGCGAACCGAGGACGAGTTGCGTCGGGCCGACTTCGACCGGTTGGCGGCGGAACACCAAGGGCTGGCAGTCCAGGTGCTGAGCGCCCACCTCGGCACTCGGTATAGGGGCTCGCGAACGCTGTATCAGCAGGACACGTACCGAAGGGGCGACACGTTCGCGAAGTTCCTGCGGGACTACCCGGTGGTGCTGAGCACCTGTCACTCGCTGCGGAACGGGATCCCCGAAGGGCATCTGCTCGACTACCTCATCATCGACGAGGCGTCACAGGTCAACCTGCCGGTCGCCGCGCTGGCGATGTCCATGTGCCGCAACCTCATCGTGGTCGGCGACCAAAAGCAGCTCCCGCCGATCCCATTCGACGAGTCGGCCGACCTCGCCCCGCCCGCGCCCGCCTACGACTGCCGAAAGTACAGCATCCTCTCGTCGTTGGGGGAAGGGCACGGCGAAGGACTCCCGCGTGCGCTGCTGCGCGAGCACTACCGGTGCGACCCCGCCATCATCGGCTTCTGCAACAAGAAGTTCTACGACGGCGACCTGATCCCGTACACCACGCCAGGCGTACAGCGGCCGATGATCGTCGTGCGCACAGTCGAGGGCAACCACATGCGAAGGCACACCGGCGGCGGCCGGTCCAACCAGCGTGAAGTGGACGTCATCGCCCTGGAGGTGGTCCGGGAGCACTGCCTGGGTGCCGCCGACGCGGACATCAGCGTGATCACGCCCTACCGGATCCAGGCCGACAAGGTGGGCATCGCGATCGACGGCGTCGACGCCGACACTGTCCACAAGTACCAGGGCAGGCAGAAGAAAGTCGTGGTGCTGAGCACGGTTCTGGACGAGACCTGGCCCGGACAAACCGGTCTGCGCTTCGTCGACGACCCGCAGATGGTCAATGTGGCGGTATCCCGGGCGGTCCGGAGATTCGTCCTGGTGACCAACCACGACCTGCTGCCGCGAAGCCGCCACATCCGAGACCTGGTCGGCTATATCAGCTACCACGATCCCGACCACGAGGTTGTGACCAGCACCGTGATCTCGGTGTTCGACCTGCTCTACAGCGCCTTCTCGGCCCGGCTGCGCCCATTGGCGGCCCGCCTGAGGAACAAGCTGAAGTACCCATCGGAGGACATCATCTATACCGTCTTGCAGGACATTCTTGCCGAGCAGCGGTACGCGCACCTGGCAGTGTGTTCGCATGTCCTGCTGAAGAACCTGCTTGCTGACACGAACAGGCTGACGCAGGCACAGGCGGCCTTCGTGGGCAACCGGGCCTCGATCGATTTCGTCGTCTACAACAGGATCACCAACCTGCCCCTGCTGGCCGTCGAGGTGGACGGGTTCGCTTTCCACGAGAACAACCCGGCCCAACTCGCGCGAGACGCATTGAAGGACGAGATCCTCCGCACCTACCAGCTTCCGCTGCTGCGTCTGCCCACCACCGGAAGCGACGAGGAACGCCGGATCCGCCAAGCATTGGACGCCGCCGACGTTCGCCCGGCCCAGTGAGGATTCACGACCGCCGCTCGGTGACGCCTCCGCGCCCACGCGCCGGTCAGGCCCAGGGGAGCGTCCACCCGGGCAACCACCGTTACGTCGGGCAGGCGGCAGGCGATGATCAACGGTCGGGACAGCTACTCGGTTGGAGGACCGCGATGGTGGGCGTTGTGATCGGGCACGGGTCGTTCGGTGGGCCGGAGACAGTCGTGGTGCCCGCGGGGCTGACGCTGCACTTCTTCGCCGACGAGGGGACCTCGATGGTGATGGTCAACCTCCTTGAACTGCTCGGCCAGGACAACCCCAGAATCCCCATGCACGTCGCGAAGCCGGGCCTGGCGGTGCCCAACTACCAGTACGAACCCTTCAAGGACCACGAGCTGCGGGCGATCACCGCGCTCAACAAGTACCCCGCGCCGCAGATCGTGGTCGGAGCCAAGGAGACGCCTAACACCCTGATGCTGTGCGCGAACGTCAAGAGCTGCCCGAAGGACGGTCCGCACACCTGTGACGGCGTGCTCGGCCGCGCCGCCAAGGCGAAGTGGAACTACCTCATGGTTCTGTCCTGCCGGTTCGACCGGCGGGCGAACCTGGACCCGACTCTGGATCTGATGGGCCCGCACGGCAGGCGGGACCGGTCGGTGCACCGGGGGCTGGTCGACTGGGTCCAGACGTTCGTCGGGTTGACCGCGGCGCGGCAGGACGCGATG
Source organism: Actinokineospora xionganensis (assembly GCF_014323725.1). Taxonomy (GTDB): domain Bacteria; phylum Actinomycetota; class Actinomycetes; order Mycobacteriales; family Pseudonocardiaceae; genus Actinokineospora; species Actinokineospora xionganensis. The sequence continues at coordinate 273,059 of NZ_JABVED010000001.1, forward strand.
TGGTCGGGGCTGGCGCCGAACGAGCGGCTCCGATTGATCGCCTCCGACGACGAGGTGCGCGAGTGGGACGAGTGCCGGGCCGTCCGCGTCACGCTCGCCGCCGCCGGGGATCCCGCGAAAGCCGCCGCCACAGCGTCCGCCGTGGTCAAGATCCGACTGATGCGCGACTACCCGCGGCATCGCGCCGCCGTCCGCGCCGGACTTCACCCGGACCCGTCCGACGCACACGACATCGCGGCATTCCTGCCCCTGTCGTTTGACGACAAGGTCGACTGGTGGGAGAGCCTGTCGCCCGAGGAGATGGCCCGGTGGATGGTGAATCAGGACGTCACCCACTGGGCAGCCGGGTTCAACGCCTGCGACCTGTTCCGCTACGGCCTGCGCGGTGACCACCTCCTGGGAATGCTGCGCAAGCTCGAACCGGAGGCCCTGGCGGTGGCCAAGACCGAGGTGGCGTTGACCAGCCACCTCGCCGCGAACGCCACGCAGATCTAGCGGCGCCTGCCCTCGACGCGGACCTGACCCGAGGCGGCCCCAGGGGACCGGTCAGTCCTTTTCCGACAGCAGCGGTTCGAACGCGCGGTAGGCGTCGAAGTCGGTGAAGTGCCGGGAGTAGAGGTCGCCGCCGCGGGTCAGGTCCGCGTCGAGAGCGGGCGCCACATCGAGCACCCGCTTCACCGACAAGGTGATCACCTCGCCGCGCTCGTTGGTGTGGCTGCCCGCCTCACCCTCGGCCCGTGCCCGGACCAGCTCACGCGCCTCGTCCTCGGTGCGCGCGTGGACAAGGACGAAGTCCTCCCGGTAGAGCGTTTGGTAGTCGGGGGAGTCGCAGGTCGATTCGTAGAGAACGACGGCGACGAACGGCTTCTCGGTGGCCATGGTCATGCTCTATCACGAATTTCGGGGTCCCACCCATCAGGGGACCCAAATTTGGCCGTTCCGGTGATACTCGGTCGAAAGTCAGTCCTTCGGCAGCTTCCGCTGTGACGTGGCAGCACGTCGCCGCGCGGGACGCTTCGGTTACGGTGTCAGCATCGGCCGCGACCACCAGCGGCGCGGCTACGCCGCCGAGGCGATCATCTTGCTGTTGACCTACATGTTCGGCGAGCGCCGATGCCACAAGTGCGAAGTCAGCGTCGATGCCTTCAACGAAGCCTCGATCGCGTTGCACACGAAGATCGGGTTTCACACCGAAGGATGGCTGCGTGACTACGGATTCTCCGCGGGACGCCACCACGACGTCATCGTGATGGGAATGACCATCACTGAGTTCGTGGCTGGGCACGCGTTTGCCGAGCGCAGGCAGCCGTGAGGCGGTGGTCAGCGGGTGCCGTCCTCCACGGTCTTCGACGCACGGGCCAGACGTAGGGTGACGAGCTCGAAAGGTCGCAGCCGCAGGCGCACACCGGTGCCGTCCGGGTCGCACGCCTGCCCGTCGAGCGGTCGTTCGAGCAGGTCGCACCTCTGGGCGCCCGTGAGGGCGAAGCGGGAGTCGAGGCGGACCTCCGCTCGCCCGCCAAGTGACTCGTAGCAGCGGACCACGACGTCGCCGGAGGCATCGTCGGCGAGTTTGACCGCGCTCATGACGACCGCTTCGTTGTGCACAGTCACCAGGGGTGCCACGTCGGAGCTGCCCGGCACGCCTCGTTCGGGGACATTGATTCCGTAGCCCTCGCGGACCGCGTGGCCGATGGTCGCGCCGGGGATGAGGGCATGCTGGGGCGTGATCTGGTGGTCCTCGCACGACATCGACCGCGGACTGCTGGACTTCCCCGAACGGGAGTACCACCTGGGCCTGTTCACCGTCGACCACCGGCCCAAACCGGCGGCGCCGGCGCTGGCCGACCATCTTCGCGCCGGGGCCACACCGACACCTCGACCGGCGACCGACCTGCCGTGCCCGATCGACCTGCGAACCGAACCGCACCGACGGGCGGAAGTGGCGCCAGGCAGCCGGTTCCACGCCGAATGGGTGCGCCTGCGCGAGAACGGCCCCGTGCGCATCTCGCACTCCACCGGATCCTGATGGCGCCGCTGTCGAACCCCACCAGAGGTCGAGCGGACCTAGGGCGGCTGGCAAACACCGTGCGGACGGTCCCGATACCCGATCAGTCGAGGCCCATCGAGCGACGGATCTCGGCGAGCTTGGCCCGGCCCGCTTCCTCGCGCTCGGCCTGCTGCTCGTCGATGGACTTCGCCTCGGGCCCGGCGCTCGCCAGTTCGACCGAGCCGCCGGAGGTGTTCACGCGGGCCTCGATCCGGTCGCGCACGTAGTCGAAGCTGGGGACCCCGCTCTCGGAGTAGTCCGCGGGCAGCACGACCGGGGGAGCGGCGGTCGGGTCGTCGACGACCTCGGCGTCCACCACCTCGGAGTCATCACCCTGGGCGCCGGTCATCGGCCGCTCCCTCCACTCGGTGTCAGCTCTCACCTTGACCATAGCCTCGGATCCACCCGGCTGGCAGGCGCTGATCAGCGGCCCCCGCGCCCGCGCGCGTCCGCGGCACCCGGCGCCGCTCGGACGGTGGGCTGAGCATCGTGGGGCCGGACTGGTCGGTGGACTTCGACGCCCGCTGCCGATCGACCGGACTTGGATCCTGCCCATGGGCTCGGAACGCGTCGATTCCGGTTCACTTCCGGCGGGCCTGCGTCCTGCTCCGCCGCGAAGGGGCCGCTACGTCGTCGGCGGGGGCGTGGATTCGGGGTCGATGAGGACGAGGTCGATGTCCCACCGGCCCTCGCAGTCGCCGCGCCGCACCAGGGCCTGGCCCGCCGCGTACGACCCGGAGGTGAAGAAGACCTCCGCCTCGAACCCCTCGTTGTCCATCCCAGCCGGTCGGTAGCCCGCGGCGGTCACCGCGTCCTGGATGAGCACGGTGACCTCGTCGATGGGCTTGGTCGTGACCGCCCGCACCGTGACGTGCCCCTGCGTGCTCACGACGTGAGTCACCGTGCCGACCCGCTCGAAGGAGAGCCCGGCAGGCAGGAGCGCGGTCTCCGCCGGGGGAGCCGGGGTCGGGGCCGGGCAGCCCGCGTCACCTTCGGACCCAGCCGAGCACCCGGCCGCGACCAGCGCCACCGTCCACACCAGTCCCAGCGCGCGCACCATGCCGACCACTCTAGGCAAAACTCGCAAATCGCGGGCCTATCATCCCACCTTCTCGGTGTACGGTGACCTCCGCCACGCCTTCCACCTCCGCGGCCAGAAGCCGCGGGAGGGGTGGTCGGCGCGGCGGAGTGGGCGCGAGGGCGCGCCCCACTTGACCCTGGAGGCATGCGTGGCCTTACGCAGAAAGACCCACGTTCCGATCTTGGCCGCGACGGCCCTCACGGCGCTGTTGGGCGCCAGTGCCGTCTCGGTCCCCCGGTCCGAGAGCCCGGAGCAAACCCACACCGCCACGGCCGACCCGGTCGGCGCCGAGGAGTGGATGTACCTCCAACGCGCCAACGCCGACGGCTCCATCCCGGACGCCGCGGTCAACGAGGCGATCGCGCAGTCCAAGAAGATGGGCGAGGCGGCCATGGGCTCGCCGAGCACCGCCCAGGTGTGGACGGGGCTGGGACCGAGCAACATCGGCGGCCGGATCCGTGACATCGCCGCCGACCCCACCACCAAGGACGTGGCCTACATCGCCACCGGCACCGGCGGCCTGTGGCGCACGGCCGACGGCGGCGCGACCTTCACCACCGCGTGGGACGACCTGCTGCCCCAGTCGATGGGCGCGGTCGCGGTCGACTCCAAGGGAACCGTCTGGGCGGGCACCGGCGAGCCCGACCACGGCGGCGGCTCGGCGTACTACGGCAAGGGCGTCTACAAGTCGACCGACGATGGCGCGACCTGGGTCAACATGGGCCTGAAGGACGGCGACACGGTCGGCCAGATCGTCATCGACCCGCGCGACGACAACCGCGTCTTCGTCGCCGTCATGGGCGCGCTGCACGACACCGCGCCGACCCGCGGCCTGTTCATGACCGAGAACGGCGGGACCACCTGGACCCGCGTGATCGTCCCGAACAGCGCCTCCACCGGCGCGATCGACGTCAGCGTCAACAAGTCGAACCCCGACATCATGCTCGCCACCACTTGGGACAAGATCCGTGACGAGAAGTCGCGCATCTACGGCAAGCACTCCTACGTCTACCGCTCCACCGACGCCGGCCGCACGTGGACGAACGTCCACCAGGCGCCGCTGCCGCAGAGCGCGGACATCGTCGGCCAGCCGACGACCGCGACCTACGTCGGCCGCATGGGCGTCGACTTCAGCGACAGCGACCCCAACCGCGCCTACCTGATCTCCAGCGCGGCCGGTGGCAACTTCAACGGCTTCTTCACCAGCACCGACGCGGGCGCCACCTGGGTCCCGGTCGGACCCACCTCCGGCGGCACCCTGCAGAGCATCAGCGGTGGGTTCGCCTGGTGGTTCGGCCGCGTCTACGTCGACCCGACCAACCCGCTGCACGTCTTCGTCGCGGGCGTCAGCCTCGCCGAGAGCCTCGACGGCGGCCTCACCTGGACGACGTCGCAGACCCCACACGCCGACCAGCACGGCCTCGAGTGGGACCCGTTCACCCCGGGCAAGGTGTTCCTCGGCAACGACGGCGGCTTCTACCGGTCGACCCAGAACGGCGCAGCGCGCGGCCTGTGGTCCAAGACCCCGCACCTGCCGGTGACGCAGTTCTACGCGATGGACGTCTCGGTCCAGGACGGCAAGCGGCTCAACGCAGGCTCGCAGGACAACGGCTCCCTGAAGTCGTGGGCGGCGGACAACACGGTCAACGGCGACTGGTTCAACTTCGTCGGCGGCGACGGGATGATGAACCGCATCGACCCGACGAACGACCGCAAGTACTACGGCTGTTTCCAGAACGGCGGCTGCCGAGGGTTCGTCGACGGCGCGGGCTTCGTCATGACGATCCCCGGTGCGCGCAAGAACTGGGTGGCCCCGCTTGAGTTCGGCGCCGACCCGCGCATCATGTTCGGCGCGAGCGAGTACGTCAGCCGGATCAACACCGACGCCGGTCAGCGCGTGTGGCAGCGGATCAGCCCGGACCTCACCGAGGGCACCGAGCCCCGCGCTCCCGGCTTCGGCACCGTCACCGCGCTCGGCACGACGGCCGCTGACCCGAACCTGGTCTACGCGGGCACCGACAGCGGCCTGATGTGGGTCAGCCGCAACGCGATGGCCGCACCCGACCAGGTGACCTGGGAGAAGATCACCAGCCCGGTGTTCCCGGGCCGTTGGGTCACCCGCGTCACCGTCGACCCGCAGGACCCGGAGGTCGCGTGGGCCAGCTTCTCCGGCTGGCGCTCCGGAAACCCGTACCCGCACCTCGTCATGACCACCGACGGCGGCCGGACCTGGAACGACATCGTCGGCCGGGGCGTGCCGCAGGCGCCGATCAACGACGTCATCCGACACCCGTCGAAGAAGAGTTGGCTCTTCATCGCCACCGACGTCGGCGTCTTCCGCACGACCAACCTCGGCCGCACGTGGGTCAAGGTCGGGGCGAACCTCCCGCTCGTTCCGATCAACGACATCGACCTGCCCGCGGGCAGCGAGACGCTCTACGCGGCGACCTACGGTCGCAGCATCTGGACGACCTCGCTCGCCGACGCTTCGTGAGGCCGGTCGAGTCCTGAGTAGACAGCTTTGAGCGGACAGCGCGAGAACCGATCACCCCGGCGGCCTACCTCTTGGTGGACCGTCGGGGTGATCGCGCTGTCCGTGGTGTTCCTCGCACCGCTGATCGTGATGGTGCTGGGGTCTGTGCAGCGGCCGCTGCAGCCGCCTCCAGACGGACTCGACCTGTGGCCCGACCCGGCGCAGTGGTCGAACTACCTGGCCGTGTCGCGCTTCATACCGCTCGCCCGGCTGTTGCTGAATTCGCTGCTGCTCGTCGTCGTCGCGGTCCCGGTCACCGTTGTCGTCACCTCGATGGCCGGGCTCGCGATCGTCACCGCTCGCGGCGGGCTCCGGCGCGGGCTCATCGGCGTGTCGGTGTTCATGCTGCTCGTACCCGCCGCCGCGCTCTGGGTGCCGCGGGTCGTGCTGCTGCGCGGCGTGGGCCTCGCGGACACGCCGCTCACGGTGGCCCTGCTCGCGCTCGCGGGCACCACCCCGTTCTATGTGCTGCTGTTCGCGCTCGCTTACTCGCGCATCCCCGTGTCGCTGCTCGAAGCGGCCACGCTCGAAGGGCTGAGCCCTTACGCGGTGTGGCGTCGGATCGCGCTGCCGCTGGGCCGTCCGGCGGCGGTGGCGGTCGCCGCACTGTCCACTTTGTACTATTGGTCGACGTTCATGGATCCACTGACCTTGGTGTCGTCGCCGGGAAACTGGCCGGTGGCACTGGGCCTGCGAAGTCTCAGTGAGATGGAGGCTGCTCTGTACCCGATCTACCTTGCCGGCGCGGTCATCGTGACGGCCCCCGCGCTGCTCGCGTTCGCCATCGGCCAGCGGTCCTTCTTCTCCGCGGTGGAACGCTCATGAAAGCGCGGCGACTGCTCGCGGCGGTGGCACTGTTCGGCCTGGTCGGCTGCGCGACGCAACCGGCCGAGAGCGCGGGTGCTCCGATCAGGCTCCAGGTCAGGGCCGATCCGGAGGAGGCGGCGGTCTACCGCAGCCTGATCTCCGCGTACAAGGACGCAGGCGGAGGTGACGTCGAGCTGGTGACTGTCGGTCGCGAGGACCACCTGACCCGGCTCTCGACCGCCTTCGCGTCGGGGGACGCGCCGGACGTGTTCCTCATCAACTACCGGGACTACCCCCCGTTCGTGCAGCGCGGAGCCGTGCGGCCCATCGGCCCCCTGCTCGAGCAGGAGGGTATCTCCACTTCGGACTACTACGAGCAGCCGCTGCGCGCGTTCACCTATCAGGACGCGCTGCAGTGCATGCCGCAGAACATCTCTTCCCTGGTCGTCTACTGGAACCGGGCGTTGTTCAAGCAGGCAGGCGTCGCGCCGCCCGCGGCGGGCTGGACTTGGGACGAGTTCGTGCGCACGGCCCAGGCGTTGACGACCGGCTCGGTGAAGGGTGTCGGCATCGACCCGTCGATCACCCGGATGGCGCCGTTCATCTGGAGCCGCGGCGGCGCCATCGTCGACGACGAGAATGCCCCGACCCGCACGACCCTGCACGAGCCCGGCGCCCGGGCGGCGCTGCGGGCCGTCGTCGACCTCATCGCCACCGGGGCGACACCGACCAAGGACCAACTCGCCGCGCAGCGACTCGACGAGCAGTTCATGACCGGGAAGGTGGCGATGTTCCTGAGCTCGCGGGTCGAAGTGCCCGCGCTGCGGGAACAGCGCGGCCTCGACTTCGACGTCGCCGCCCTGCCCGTGATGGGCGCACCCGCGTCGGTGCTGCACACCGATGCCTACTGCGTGGCGAGCACGTCGAAGAACCCCAAGGCGGCGGCGATGTTCATCGCCTACGCCGTGGGGCGGCAGGGCCAGACCGTCACCGCCCTGGGCGGGCGCACGGTGCCGTCGCTGCGCTCGGTCGCGACCTCGCCCGCGTTCCTCAGCCCCGCCCGGCCACCCGCGTCGTCGCGGGTGTTCCTCGACGCCATCCCGCACCTGCGGCACACGCCGGTGACGCCGTCGTGGCCGGAGGTCGAGGACGTGATCGGCACCCAGCTGCAGCGGGCGTTCGAGGACGGGGTCCCACTCGACGAGGTCCTCGCCGAGATCCAGAAGCAGGCCGACCCACTCCTGCGGCGCCGATGAGCCTGCGGATTCTCGGCGCCCACAAGGTCTTCCACGCCCGCGGGGCGCGGGTGACCGCCCTCGGCGGGATTGACCTGGAGGCCAGGGACGGTGAGCTGCTCGTCATCGTCGGGCCGTCCGGGTCGGGCAAGTCCACCCTCCTGCGCGCCGTCGCCGGCCTGGAACCGCTCGACGCGGGGCGGATCCTGATCGGTGACCGCGACGTCACCGGTGTGCCCGCGGGCAGGCGGGACGTCGCGATGGTGTTCCAAGAGGCCGCGCTGTTCCCCCACCTCAGCGTCGCCGCGAACATCGGCATCGGCGAACGCGCCCGCGGCTCCGACCGCCGTGCCGTCGAGGCCCGGGTCCGTTCGGTGGCCGAGACGCTCGCCGTCGACCATCTCCTGGGTCGGATGCCGGGCGAGCTGAGCGGTGGGGAGCGGCAGCGGGTGGCGCTCGCCCGGGTCATGATCCGTGTCCCGGCGGTGTGCCTGCTCGACGAGCCCCTGGCGTCAGTGGACGCGGAACTGCGGCTGCGCATGCGCGGCGAGATCCGCACGGTGCAGCGGTCGCTGGGCGTGCCGATGGTGCACGTCACCCACGACCAGGTGGAAGCCATGGCGATGGGTGACCGGGTAGCCGTCATGGACGCGGGTCGAGTCCTGCAGTGCGACACCCCCGCCGAGGTCTACGCCCGCCCCGCGACGATGGCGGTGGCCCGGATCTTCGGCCCGCTCCCGATGAACCTCCTGCCAGTCGATGAGGGAACGGTCGTGGGCCTGCGCCCCGAACGCGTGCGGGTGTGCCTGCCCGAGGCGGGCGGCCGAGCCGGTTCGGTGGTCGAGGTGGAACCCGCGGGGGAGGAGTGCCTCGTGCGAGTCAAACCCGACGACGCGAACACCGACCTGCTCGCCCGCCTGCCGTGGTCCGACGCCCCGACGGTCGGGGACCGAGTCACGGTGAGTTGGCGCCCGCAGGACGAACACCACTTCAACGCCACAACAGGCGAACGCCGATGACCGAGAGACTCCGAACCGAAAGCGCCGACGACGGCACACCCACCGGTCACCCACGCCGACCCGGGGCGTGGCGGTGAAGCGGCACGTGGCGGCGGTCGGGCCGCACAAGGGCACCGCCCCGACCGCCGCCTCCCGCGGCCGCGGCGTGGGCGCGGCGATCCGGCGATGGCCCCTCGCCGTCCCCTACCTCCTCGGGTCCCTCCTCCTCGTCATCGTTCCCCTCGCCCTGGCCGCCGCCCTCGCCTTCACCGACTACTTCGGCTTTCGGCCCCCGGAGTTCACCGGCGCCGACAACCTCGTCCGCCTGGCGGGCGACCGCGCGTTCTGGGACGCGGTCGGCGTCAGCGCGGTCATCGCCGTGATCGTGGTGCCGCTGCGGCTGTTCCTCGCGGTCGGCGCGGCGTTGCTGTTGGCCCGGCCGCGTGGCGCGCGGACGGCTGTCGGCCGGGCCGCCGCCTACCTGCCGTCCGCGATCCCGGACGCGGCGTGGGCGTTGCTGTGGCTGTGGATCCTCAACCCGCTCTACGGCCCGCTGCCCGCTGTCCTCGGCGCGCTCGGCGTCGCGGACCCTGGGTTTCTCACGACGCCTTGGGGCGCGCGCGCCGGGCTGGTGCTGGTCATGGCCTTGCAGGTGGGGGAGGCCTTCATCGTCGCTCTGGCCGCGCGGGCGGCGATCCCCAACCGGCTCTACGAGGCCATCGAACTCGAAGGCGGCTCCGCCTGGTTCGCGATGACCCGGGTGACGCTGCCGCTCATGGCACCCATCGTTCTCGTCCTCGCGGTCCGCGACATCGTCGTGGTCGTGCAGAACGCGTTTGTGCCCGCGATGCTCGTGACCGACGGCGGCCCGGCGAACGCGACCCTCACCGCGCCGCTGCTGATCTACCGCCGGGCCTTCGAGTACGGCGAACTCGGCTACGCGAGCACCCTGTCGGTCACCCTGCTCGTGCTCACCGGCGTCGCGGCGGCCCTCCCGCTGTGGCTCGCCGCGCGCCTCGCCGCCCGTCAGCGAACCCGCGCCTGATCATCCGACACGACTACGGATACATCGAAACCGCCGAGTTGTCTGGCGACCGTCACCATCTCCGGGACGAAGCCGCACCCCCCGGGACCCCGAAGGGCCCGGGTCGAGGCGTCATGGCGCGTCGTAGCCGATCGTGTGGTCGCCCGACCCCGAGCAGGCGTGCACTCGGTATCGGTAGTACCCGGCGGAACCGGTGTAGGTGAGCGTTTCGTCTGCTCCCGACGTCGTTCCCTGGGCCACGTTCGTCCAGGCGGTGCCGTTCCACCGCTGCAGGTGCAGGTCGAAGTCGACGCCGGGGCCGTCGAGGCAGGCGCGGTGGACTCCCGCCTGGCTCTGGAAAGTAGCCGCCGTCCGGCTGGTGTTCACTGGCGGCCGCCGCGAGCGACCCGGAGCGGTGCGTCTGGTAACCCGCGCACCCTCCGGTCTCCCCGCGCACGGCCAGCTGGAACGTCGCGGTGGCTTCCCTTGCCGGTGAGCGGTCGAGCGCACCGGCGGAGATCTGGGTCGGTGCCCGCATCTGGCGTGAGAGCCACCCCGGACGGTCGGCAGGGGCGAATCAGGGGGATGCCCGGGGAAACCCTGATGGTGCGCCGTCGCGGAACGGGCAGCATGGGGTTGTCAGGGGATCTTTTCCGCAGTACGAGGAGAGTTCATGAACGAGAGTAAGCCCGAGGCGACCCGCGCCGCCGTCGATTCCGTGGTCGACGCTGTTCGGGGGCTGTTCCACGAGGGCATCAACCGCCGGGTGGTCGTCCGTGACAGTGACGACGACGTAGTGCTGGACGTGCCGTTGGCCGTCGGCGTGGTGGCCGCGTTGGCCGCGCCGGTGGCGACGACGATCGGAGCCGGGGTGGCGCTGGTCGGCAAGTGCGGAATCAAGGTCGAGAACCGCGAAGCGCAGGCCTCACCGCCCGCGGTGGTCGACGCCGAGTGATCAGCCGCGGGTGAGGAGACCGGGTCTTCGGGGTCTGGAGCGCTGCAGGAGCCCCAGCCGTTCGGCGTGCGTCGCGGTGTTCGAGACAGGCGGGTGCCTGCGCACCCGGCCCCGAGACACGGTCGAGTCTCCCACCCGCACTGGGCCATCCGCGGCGCGGCTGGGGCTTTCCCCTCACCCTTCACCACCGACGCTGAGGGCGGCCAATACGATCAAGGTATGACTCTGCGGGCGGTTGTCGCCGACGACAACGCATTCGTCCGGTTCGCCGTGACGCGACCGACGGCGGTGTCGACGTGGTCGCCGAGGCCGAGAACGCCGCCGACCTGCTGCGCGCGGTAGGGGAGCACCGGCCGGACATCGCCGTGTTGGACATCCGGATGCCGCCGACGGACGAGACGGCGGGCATCGAGGCGGCCGTCCGCATCCGCGCGGAGTACCCGGGTGTGTGTGATCCACACCGGAGTATTGCCCGTGCCGCAACGTGTCCACGTCGAGACGGCCCGCGTGATGTCCATAGAGGACAACATGATCGGGCAAGACGCTGATCTCGACCAAGGACTGCGAATGCGAGTGGGCAACTCACGCCGTTGCTGGGTCGGCCGAGATCAAACTGCTGCCTAGCCGAACAGGCCCAGACCGTGCAGGCGGCTGTCGTCGACATCGTCGTAGTGGAAGCCGATGCGGTTGCGCAGCCGTGCGATGCCCGTGACCTGTTGGACATGGGCGAGGACTCGCTCGGCTTCGCTGCTCCACTGGACTCGGCCCACGAGCAGGACGTCGCCGCCGCCGTCGACGGCGGCGCGGACGAGGCTTGTGTCGACGCCGGGGACGTCGTTCAGTGCCGCCCGCACGCGCGCGCTCAAGTCTGGTAGTCCGGGTGGTGTCCGGGGCGCTGGGACGTATGTGTCGATCCTGTCCTGGATGGTCATCTCTCTCACCTCGATCCCAGGCTGCGTCATCCCACCGGGCCTTTGAAGAGCCCAACCGGCTCGATCGGGACGGGTCGAAGGTCCCGCCGAAGACCACTTTGGTCCCTGTCGAATGAGGTCTCCGGGCTGCGGCCTTGGACGGGTGGTCTCGGTCATCGTTGGACGTACCCGAGACGAGGAGACGTCCACCATGACCGTGTTTCCGATGACCGCGCCGAGCGACGCCGACGAGTTGGCGCTCGGGCGGGTCGACGCGTGGTGGCGGGCGGCGAACTACCTGTCGGTCGGGCAGATCTACCTGATGGACAACCCACTGCTCCGCGAGCCGCTGCGGCCCGAGCACGTCAAGTCGCGGCTGGTCGGACACTGGGGGACGGTCCCCGGGATCACCCTCACCTACGCCCACCTCAACCGGGTGATCATGCGCAACGGTCTCGAGGTCATGCTGGTGACCGGGCCGGGGCACGGCGCCGCGGCGCTGAACGCGGCGGCCTGGCTGGAGGGGACGTACTCCGAGCTCTACCCCGAGGTCGGGCAGGACGAGGCCGGAATGGCCGCGCTGTTCCGCCAGTTCTCCTTCCCCGGCGGTGTGCCCAGCCACGCGTCGCCGCAGGTGCCCGGGTCGATCCATGAGGGCGGTGAGCTGGGGTACTCACTGGCGCACGCCACCGGTGCCGCGTTCGACAACCCCGGGCTGATCGTCGCCTGTCTCATCGGGGACGGGGAGGCCGAGACCGGGCCGCTCGCCGCGAGCTGGCAGGCGCCGAGGTTCCTGCACCCGTGGCGCGACGGCGCGGTACTGCCGATCCTGCACCTCAACGGCTACAAGATCGCGAACCCGACCGTGTTGTCGCGGATCCCCCGTGAGCAACTGGCCGGGTACCTCCGGAGCCAGGGCTGGGACCCGATCGAGGTCGCCGGGACCGACACCGCGCAGGTGCACCGCGCCTACGCGGCCGCGCTCGACGAGTGCGTGGCGCGGATCGAGCGCATCCGCCGGGGGACCGCCCATGGTGCGGGGAGGCCGATGATCGTCCTGCGCACCCCCAAAGGCTGGACTGGGCCCGCGCAGGTGGATGGGCACGTGGTGGAGGGCTCCTGGCGCTCACACCAGGTTCCGCTCACGAACGTCCGGCAAGACCCCGCGCGGCTGGACCTGCTGCGGCAGTGGCTTGCCAGTTACCGGCCCGACGAGCTGTTCGGCGCGGACGGCGGCCCGGCGCCGAGCCTGGCCGCGTGGCGGCCCGGGGGAGAGCGGCGGATGTCGGCCAACCCGCGGGCGCACGGCCAGGTGCAGCGCGATCTGCGGCTGCCAGACCCGGCGGCGCACTCCGTGGCCGTCACCGTCCCCGGTGAGGTGACCGCGCAGGCGACCAGCGTGCTCGGTGACTACCTGCGGGAAGCGCTGCTGCGCAACGAGTCCAACGCGAACCTGCTCCTGTTCGCCCCCGACGAGCACGCCTCCAACCGGCTCGACGCCGCGTTCGACGTCACCAGCAGACGGTGGCAGCTGCCCACCCAGGACAACGACCAGTACCTCTCGCCGACCGGCCGGGTCGTCGAGGTGCTCTCCGAGCACCTGTGCCAGGGATGGCTCGAGGGCTACCTGCTCACGGGCAGGCACGGCCTGTTCTCCACCTATGAGGCGTTCGCGCACATCGTGGACTCGATGGTCGCCCAGCACGCGAAGTGGCTGCTCACCGCCGACTCCGTGCCGTGGCGGCGGCCGGTGCCGAGCCTGAACTACCTGCTGACCTCCCACGTGTGGCGCCAGGACCACAACGGCGCCTCCCACCAGGACCCCGGCTTCATCGACCACATCCTGTCCAAGCGGCCCGAGGTGACCAGGGTCTACCTGCCGCCGGACGCGAACACCCTCGTGTGGGTCGCCGACCACTGCCTGCGCACCCACGGCCAGGTCAACGTGATCGTGGCGGGCAAGCAGCCCGCACCTCAGTACCTGTCCGCCGAGAAGGCTGCCGCGCACTGCGCGCAGGGCCTGGGCGTGTGGGAGTGGGCGAGCACCGACGGCGACGGCGAGGCCGATGTGGTGCTGGCCTGTGCGGGCGACGTGCCGACCTTGGAGACCCTTGCCGCCGTGCACGTGCTGGCCGAGTTGGCCCCCGACGTGCGGGTCCGCGTGGTCAACGTGGTCGACCTGACCCGGCTGTTCACGCCCGGCAGGCACCCGCACGGGCTGCCCGACCAGGACTTCACCGAGATCTTCACCGCCGATCGTCCGGTTATCTTTGCCTTCCACGGGTATCCCTGGCTCATCCACCAGCTCACTTACGACCGGCCGAACCATGACAACCTGCACGTCCACGGCTTCCACGACCGTGGTTCGACGACCACCCCGTTCGACATGTGCGTGCTCAACGACCTCGACCGGTTCCACCTCGCCCTCGCCGCCCTGGAGCGGGTCCCGAGACTCGCGGGTCGGCTCGGGCACCTGCGACAGCGGATTCTCGACCGGCTTGCTGAACAGGCCGAGTGCGTCCGGCGGACCGGCGACGACCTCCCAGCGGTCCGCGACTGGACCTGGCGCAGCCCACTGCGGGACGGAGCGAACTCATGACCAACCCCGACACCGAGGGCCCGCTGCGGACCGCGCTGTCGGCCGCGATCCGGGCGCCCTCGCCGCACAACACCCAGCCCTGGCGCTTCGAGGTGCACGGTGACCGCGTCGAAGTGTTCCTCGACCGCGATCGCGTGCTGCCCGTTGCCGACCCGGATGGGCGTGAGGCGAGGCTCGCCTGCGGTGCCGCGGTCTTCAACATCCGGCTGGCGCTCAACGGGATCGGCCGTGCCGCCGTGACGCACCTGCTGCCCGATCCGCACCGGCCCGACCTGCTCGCCTCGGTGCGCGTCGCGGGCAACCGCGTGGTGATCCCCAGCGAGCGGATGCTCGCCGAGATGATCCCGCGCAGGCACACCAACCGCAGGCCGTTCCTCGAACGGGCCGTGCCCGACGCGGTGAAAGCCACGCTCATGCGTGCCGCCGAGCGGGAAGGGGCCTGGCTGCGACTCGTCGAGCGACCCCCGGAGGTCGACGCCGTGGCCGCGCTGATCCGCCGCGCGGACACGGTACAGAGCGAGGACCCCGCCTACCGGGCCGAGTTGCGCGACTGGGTCCACGGCGACGTGAACCGTCTCGACGGTGTGCCCACACGGGCGCTGGGCCCGCGGGCGCGGACACCCGGACTGATCACGCTGCGCCGCTTCACCGACGACGAGGACCCGTCGCGTGAGCGCCCGTTCGAGCAGCAGCCGTTGCTGGCGGTGCTGACCACCCCAGGCGACGCGCCGATCGACCAGGTGCAGGCGGGCAAGGCGATGCAGCGGGTGCTGCTCACCGCCGCCGACCTCGGCCTGTGCTCTTCGTTCCTGTCGCAGCCGATCGAGGTGCCCGCCGTCCGAGCGGCGCTGCGAGCACTGCTGCGGGCGGGCAGCCCACACGTGGTCCTGCGCCTCGGCTACGGGTACGGCGGATCACCGGTGCCCCGCAGGCCGATCAGCGAGGTCACTCGACTCGTGTCCGACACATCCACCGGCATGACACTTCAGGGAGAACGCAGTGACCATTCATGACCGCACCAGTCCAGTCCTGGTCGGCGTCGACGGCTCGGCGTCGGCGATCGCCGCGACCCGCTGGGCCGCCGCCGAGGCCGCGCGCCGCAAGGTGCCGCTGCACATCGTCAACGTCTACACCTGGCCGATCTCCGGATACCCGGAGGCGCTGATCGCCGGACACGACCTCCTCGCCTCGATGAAGAAGGTCTCCGCGGGGGTCCTCGACGAGGCCCGCGCCGCCGCGGAGTCCGCGGCGCCGGAGGTGGCGGTCACGGTCACCTCGCATGGCGGCGACACGGTGTCGCACCTGCGATCACTGAGCAAGAAGGCGTCACTGCTGGTCGTCGGATCACGTGGACTCGGCGGGTTCAGCGGGCTGCTGCTTGGCTCGGTCGCAGTCGGGCTCACCGCGCACGCCCAGTGCCCGGTCATCGTGGTGCGCGGCGAGCCGGAGGAGGGCCCGGTCGTCGTCGGGGTGGACGGGTCGCCGGTGAGTGAGGCCGCGATCGCGTTCGCCTTCGAGGAAGCCTCCGCTCTCGGCGCGGACCTGGTCGCCGTGCACGCCTGGCATGACTCGCCGCTGGTCGACGTGTTCGAGAAGGGCTACGCCTCGCTGTACCTCGACACCGCGGCCGTCAACGCCGAGGAACTGCTCGCGCAGCGACTGGCCGGCTGGCAGGAGAAGTATCCCGACGTGTCGGTGACCCGGGTGGCGCCGCGCGGCCGCGCGGCGAAGGTGCTCATGGAGCACGCCAAGGGTGCCCGCCTCCTGGTGATCGGCAGCCGCGGCCGCGGCGGCCTCACCGGCCTCACCCTGGGATCGACCAGCCAGGCCCTCATCCACCACGCGCCATGCCCGCTCGCCCTGCTCCGGTCGCCGGAGGACCACTGATGTCCACAGTGGATGAGTTGGATGCCCGCTCGCTGCTGGTGGACGGCTCGATCGTCACCCTCCGCGAGATCGGGCGCGGCGACGCCGAGGCGATGCGAGGGCTGCACCGCCTGCTGCCGCCGGAGGACCGCTACCGGCGCTTCTTCACCCTGTGTCCGGTCAACGCCGACCAGTACGTCGACAGCATCACCGACGGCCGACCGGGCAACGCCGGGATCGGCGCGTTCGCGGGCGCGGACCTGCTCGGCGTCGCCAGCTACGCCACGCTCTCCGACGCGTCGACGGCGGAGTTCGCGCTGGTCGTCGCCCACGAACGGCACGTGCACGGCATCGGCACGCTGCTGATCGAGGAGCTGATCTCGCTGGCGCGCGGCCGCGGGCTGACCCGGCTCAAAGCCGAGATCCTGACCGAGAACGCGCCGATGCTGCGGCTCATCGACGAGCTCGGGCTGCCCCGCACGCACCGGCGGACCGACGACGAGATCGAGGTGGTGATCCCGCTCGCCCCGACGCGCGAGTACGACCTGGCCGTCCATCAGCGCGAACAGATCGCCGACCGGGCAAGCCTGAGCGCGGTGCTGCGGCCGGAGTGCGTCGCGGTGATCGGGGCGGGCCGCGCGCCCGACTCCATCGGTCACGCCCTGCTCGCCAACATCGTCGAAGGGGGATACACGGGATCGCTGTACGCGGTGAACCCGCACGCCCGTGAGGTGGCGGGCGTCACCAGCTACGCGCGGGTCTCGGACGTGCCGGTGGTCCCGGACCTGGCCGTGCTGTGCGTTCCCGCGCGGGCCATCGCCGACACCGCGCGCGAGTGCGGCGAACTGGGTGTCCGGGCGCTGCTCGTCGTCACCGCAGGCCTCAGCGCCGACGATTCGGCGAGCCTGCGCGCGACGGCCCGGCAGTTCGGGATGCGGCTGGTGGGACCGAACTGCATCGGTGTCTACAACGGCGATCCGGCCGTGCGGCTCAACGCCACCTTCGCCCGCAATGAGGTCCAGGCGGGTTCGGTCGGGGTGGTGACGCAGTCCGGGGGAGTGGCGATCGCGCTGTTCTCGGCGCTCGACCAGGTCGGCCTTGGTGTGTCCACTTTGGTCTCGACGGGGGACAAGTACGACGTCAGCGGAAACGACCTGCTGCTGTGGTGGTCCGGGGAGCCCGAGACGAAGGCCGCGGTGCTGTACCTGGAGTCCTTCGGCAACCCGCGCAAGTTCTCGTCGCTGTGCAGGCGGCTGTCGAGGACCAAGCCGATCCTGGCCGTGCGTCCGCCCGCGACACCGGCGGCGCAGCGCGCGGCCAGTTCGCACACCGCCGCGCTGGCCACGCCCGCCGTGACGGCCGACGCGCTGTACCGGCAGGCGGGCGTCATCGCGGTGGACCGGCTCTCGGAGCTGCCCGAGACCCTCGCGGCACTTGTCGATCAGCCGCTGCCCGCGGGCCGCCGCGTCGCGGTGATCAGCAACGCGGGCGGGGCGGGCGTGATCGCCGCCGATGCCCTGGGACGTCAGGGATTGGTGCTGCCGACGCTGCCCGCGCGGGTGGCTGAGGCCCTCCGCGCGCACGTGCCCGCGCAGGCCTCGCTCGCCAACCCGCTCGACACCAGCGCGGTCGTCTCCGCCGAGGTGTTCCAGCGGTGTGTGGAGGCGCTGCTGGCCGAACCGTCGATCGACGCCGTGGTCGCCATCGCGGCGCCCACCGCGCTCGGTGACCCGATCGACGCGATCGCCGCGTGCGGACCGGCCGCCGCCCGCACCGGCACCCCGCTGTTGGCTGTCCACCTTGGACAGTCGGCGGCGGTCACCCGGCTGGGCGCCGTGCCCTGCTACGGCGACGCCGTCGCCGCGGCAGGCGCGCTGAACCGGTGCGTCCAACGACGCGAGTGGCTAGACCGGCCCGAGGCCGACACCCGCGAGCCGGAGGGCTTCGACACCGCCGCGGCCACCGGGATCGTCCGCGAGTTCCTGGCGGCGAGCCCCGATGGCGGCTGGCTGGACCCGGAGCGCTGCCTGCGCGTCCTCGACGCTGTCGGTGTCCCGACCGCGCCGGGCGTCCTGACCGACTCCCCGGATGCCGCGGTAGCGGCGGCGGCCGCAGTGGGTAGGCCGGTGGCGCTCAAGGCGGTCGCCGATGGCCTGCTGCACAAGAGCTCCGGTGGCGGCATCGTGCTGGGCGCGGTAGGGGAGCACGCGGTCCGCGCGGCCTACGAGACGTTCGCCGAGCGCTTCGGCGGCGCCCTGCGTGGGGTGTTCGTGCAGCCGATGATCGACACCGACGGCGTCGAACTCCTGGTGGGCGTCAAGGGCGACCCGATGTTCGGACCGCTGGTGGTCTTCGGCCTCGGCGGCACGAGCACCGACACCATCGCCGACCGCACGGCGCGACTGGCCCCGGTGTCGGAAGCCGACCTCGACGAGATGCTGCACGGCCTGCGCGGCTCGCAGGCGGTCTTCGGCCACGCACGGGCCGACGAGTCCGAAGTCCGCGACGTACTCGCGCGCGTCGGCAGGCTGGCCCAAGCCATCCCGGAGATCGCCGAACTCGACGTCAACCCGTTGATCGCCACCGAAAACGGATGCGTGGCGGTCGATGCCCGGATTCGGCTCGCGCCGGTGGCGGTCCACGACCCGCTGCTGCGCCACTTGCGCATGTGAGGACCTCAGGTCCACCCGCCGGGCCCTTTGGTCCCTCGTGGCCGGACACCACGCGGTGGTGTTGTTGACATGTCCGCCCAACCAGAGCTGATCAGAGGAGTTGACCGACCGTGGCCAGCACAGTCCCATCCGTCGACTGGAGCGTCGGCGAAGTCGCTCTGATGGCGGCGGCGGTCAGCCGGGCGCCGTCGGTGCACAACACCCAGCCGTGGTTCCTGGAGACGCACGGCCGGACGGCGTCGCTGTTCGAGCGGTTCGACCTCAAGCTCCCACACCATGACCGAGCCGGGCGGGACCGGATGATCTCCTGTGGAGCTGCGGTGACCAACCTGCGGCTCGCGGTGCGCAGGCTCGGCTGGGCGGCCACCGTGGCGGAGTTCGCCGACCCGGACCGGCCGGACGAGGTGGCCCGAGTGCGCGCCGGTGCCCGGGTGACGCCCACCGGTCGGGAGCTGGAACTGTTCCAGGCCATCGCACGCCGACACAGCTGCCGTGGGCGCTTCTCGGGCACGCCGAGCAAAGAAGAGATTTTCGCGCTTGTCCACGCGAGCAGCACGCCGGGGCTCAACGCCCATGTCGTGCGTGACGCAGGCGAGGTCCGGGCGCTGGCCCACCGGCTCGTCTACGCGGGCACGACCCTGCAGCACGACCGCGCCTATCTCCGCGAACTCGCGGCGTGGACCATCGACGGGTCACATCCCACCTCGGACGGGATCCCCGAGGCGAACCTGCCGCACGGCAGCCTGCCGTGGACCGGGCTGGTCGGGCCGTCGACCCGCATCCCCGACGAGGACGTCCTCGCCGAGCGCATCGCCGCGGAGACCCAGCTGATCGTGCTCACCGTCGGGGACGGGCGTAGCGACCACCTGCACGCGGGCATGGCGCTGCAGGAGATCTGGCTCGCCGCCACCGCCGCGGGCCTCGCGGCGTCGGTGCTCACCCAACCGCTGCACCTGCACGAAGTCCGCGCGGGACTCATCGAGGCCATGGACCTGCCCGGCTACCCCCAAGCCATCCTGCGCGTCGGCCTGCCCTCCGGCGAGGTGCTGCCGACCCCGCGCCGCCCACTGACCGAGGTCATCCGACACCGCACGAAAGGCACGACATGACCACCCAGCCCCTCCGCCAGCCCATCGTCGTCGGCGTCGACGGCTCGGACTCCGCGCTGCGCGCCACGCAATGGGCCGCCGCCGAGGCGCTGCGGCGGAAGCTGCCGCTGCGGATCGTGCACGTTTGTGTCCTGCCGCCGATCCGCCACCCGGCCACCATCGCCGACCAGGGACTGTGGATCGACGCGCTCGCCGACAACGGGCAGCACATCCTCGCCGAGGCCGCGGCCACCGCGCGGGCCGTGGCCCCCACCGTGGAGCTTGTGACCGACCAGCGCATGGGTTTCGCGGCCGAGGCGCTCATCGAGGAGTCCGCGCGCGCCCACGCGTTGGTCCTGGGCAGCCGCGGCCTCGGTGGGTTCCAACGCCTGCTTGTCGGCTCCGTCGCGATCGCCCTGTCCGCCCACGGGCACTGCCCGGTGATCGTCGTGCGCGGGGCGTTCCCAGGGCAGGCCACGCCGGGCACGGGCCCGGTGGTCGTCGGCGTCGACGGGTCACCTGCCTCCGAGGCCGCGATCCGGTTCGCCTTCGATGAGGCCTCCGTCCGCCGCACCAGCCTGGTCGCGGTGCACACCTGGCTCGACATCGCCTTCACCGGCGCGTGGACCGCGCTGCCCACCACGATCGACTGGGACGCGGTCGAGGTCGACGAGACCATGCTGCTCGACGAGCGCCTGGCCGGCTGGCAGGAGAAGTACCCCGACGTCGCCGTGGAGCGGGTCGTGCTGCGCGACCGACCCGTGCGCGCCCTGCTCGACAAGGCCGAGGGCGCGCAGCTCATCGTCGTCGGCACCCGCGGCCACGGTGCGCTGCTGGGCATGGGCCTCGGCTCGACCAGTCAGGCGCTGCTGCACCACGCCGAATGCCCGGTCGCTGTCGTGCGGCCCGACCCGGAAGGAACCAAGCCATGAAGGTGCGAGACGTGATGACCCGACCCGTGCTGTCGGTGCGGGCGGACACCCCGCTGCGGGAGGTGATCACCCAGCTCACCGAGCACCGGTTCTCAGCTCTGCCGGTGGTCGACGACGAGTCCCAGGTCGTCGGCATCGTCGGGGAATCCGACGCCCTGCGGGGCTCCGCACTCGGCGCCACGACCGCGGGCGCGGTGATGAGCAGTCCTGTCGAGGTGGTGGATCCCGACGCCCAGGTGGCCGACCTGGCCGAGCGGATGCTCGCCGGACGGCTGCGTTGCGTGCCCGTGGTCGACAACAACATCCTCATCGGTGTCGTCGCCCGCCGGGACCTGCTGCGCATCCTGGTCCGCACCGACGACGTCATCGCCGCCCAGCTGCGCGCGCTGCTCGCCGACTACAGCGGCAACCAACTCCGGTGGACCGCCGAGGTCACCGACGGACTCGTCACGATCAGCGGCCCGTTCGACGACAACGCGGAACGCCGGGTCGTGCAGGCACTGGCCCGCACGGTGGCGGGCGTGCGCGGTGTGACGCTGCGCCCGCGCGTCCCGGCGGAGCAGGTCTGACCGATGACTCCCATTGTCGTCGGCGTCGACGGATCCGACGCGGGTCAGGCGGCGCTGAGCTGGACGCTCGCGGAGGCGCGGGCTCGTGGTTGCGCGGTCCACGCGGTCAACGTGTGGTCATTGGGCACGGTCCATGACTTCCTGTGGGCTTCTCGACGCAGTCTGCGGGCGCAATCCCAGTCCCTGCTCCGGGCGGCCACCGGCGGGCGCGGCGCCGACGTGGCGGTCGAGTGCCACAGCCCGGAGGGAGCGGTGGGCCCCACGTTGGTCGCGGCGGCGGCCGGAGCCGCCATGCTCGTCCTCGGAACCCGTGACCGGGTCCGGTCACGGGCAGTGATCGACTACTGCCTCCGGCACAGTTCGGTGCCCGTCGTGGTGATCCGGGTCGGCCAATTCCACTCGGAGCCGTTGGCGGCCGGACTCGCCGGATCGAGACGGGCTTGACCGACACGCGGGGCGCGCCCATTGCGGTTTTGCTGGAGAGTGGCATCGTGGTCATGTCTGGATCGACCACGAAGCGGAGTGTGGATGCCCAAGCCGGAAGGCCGCGAGACAGTCTCCTTGTCAGGCTTGCGCCTTGATGAGCTTCTCGGTGAACTGCAAGAGCGGCTGACCGAGGTGCGGCGGACAAGCGATCGGTTGGAAAGCCTGCTCGACGCGGTCGTGGCGGTCGGCGCCGGCCTGGAGCTGGATTCCACGCTGCTACGGATCGTGCAGGTCGCCGTCGAACTGGTCGACGCCAAGTACGGGGCGTTGGGCGTCCTGGGCGACCAGGAGGGGCTCTCGGAGTTCGTCTACGAAGGCATTCACCCGGACGTGCGGGAGCACATGGGGCACCTGCCCGAGGGACGCGGGCTCTTGGGCCTGCTCATCGAGCACCCGGTGCCGATTCGACTGGCCGACCTGAGCAAACACCCCGCCTCGGTCGGTTTCCCGCCCAACCACCCGCCGATGCACAGCTTCCTCGGCACACCGGTCCAGGTGCGCGGCGAAGCCTTCGGCAACCTCTACCTCACCGAGAAGCGCGGCGGCGCTGAGTTCACCTCCGACGACGAGACGGTGATCAAGGCGCTGGCGAGCGCGGCGGGCGTGGCGATCGAGAACGCGCGGCTGTTCGAGCGGTCGCGGATGCGCGAGCGATGGCTGGCCGCGACCAGCGAGATCAACGCCGCCCTGCTCGCGGGCGCCTCCCAGGAGGACTCGCTGACGCTGATCGCGGAGCGGGTGGTCGAACTCGCCGACGCCGACGTCGTGCTGATCCTGCTGGCCGACGACGCGAGCCACTCGGTGCTGCGGATCAGCGCCGTCAGCGGCGACGACACGGAGGCCGTGCTCGGCGCGGAGATGTCGGGGATGAGCACGGTGGTCAGCGAGGTGTTCGCCACCGGTGAGCCGGCCATGGTGCCCGACGTCTCCCAACAGTTGGGAGACGGCATCGGGTCTATTTCGAGCAAGCTCGGCCCGGCGGTGGCGGTGCCGCTGCGCAACGCGTCGGGGATCAGCGGCATCCTGCTGGCCGGTCGGCTCAAGAGTGGCGCGCAGTTCGCCGCCGACCAGGCGCCGTTGCTGGCCTCGTTCGCCGGACAGGCCGCGGTCGCCCTGGAGTTCGCCGACAAACAGCGCAGCCAGCGGTTGCTCGACGTCCTGGCCGACCGCGACCGGATCGGCCAGGACCTGCACGACCACGTGATCCAGCGGCTCTACGCCACCGGGATGAGTCTGCAGGGCACCGTCCGCCGGATCACCGACGAGGATGTCCGCTCGCGGGTGCACCGCGCGGTGGAGCAACTCGACCAGACCGTGCGCGAGATCCGCACGTCCATCTTCGACCTGCACACGGAGAGCCGGGTGGAGGCCGCGGGCAGCTTGCGCAGGCGGCTGCTGGACATCGTCGCCGAGACCAGCGTGGAGTCGCCGGTATCGCCGACCGTGCGCATTTCCGGCGCGGTGGACACGTTGGTCCCGCCGAGCCTCTCCGAGCACGCGGAGGCGGCGCTGCGCGAGGCACTGAGCAACGCCGTCCGCCACGCGGGCGCCACCGAGATCACGGTGGTGATCGACGCGGGCGACGAGCTGTCCATCCAGGTCACCGACAACGGCAACGGGATTCCCGAGGGCGTGAAGCGCAGCGGCCTGGACAACATCAGCCGCCGCGCCGCCCGTGTCCACGGGGCGGTCGAACTGACCACGCCTGAGGGCGGCGGAACCCACCTGGTCTGGCGCGTCCCACTGAGCTGACGCTATTTGTCCTTGTTGCGTAGGTCGGCGGCCATGACCGCGGCCTGGGTGCGGCGCTGGATCTGCAGCTTGGCCAGCAGGTGCGACACGTAGTTCTTGACCGTCTTCTCGGCGAGGAACATGCGCTCGCCGATCTGCCGGTTGGTCAGGCCCTCGCCGATCAGCTCGAAGACGGTGCGCTCCTGCTCGGTCAAGCCTGCCAGCGGGTCTTCCTGGGCGCGTTCGCGGCGGATGCGGTCGAGCAGGGCGGTCGTCGTTCTCGGGTCGAGCAGGGAGCCGCCGGAGCCGACGGTGCGCACCGCGGCCATCAGGTCCGAGCCGAGCACCTGCTTGAGGACGAAGCCCGACGCGCCGGCGAGGATCGCGTCGAACAGGGCCTCGTCATCGGCGTAGGAGGTCAGCATCAGACAGTGCAGTTCGGGCATCCGCGAACGCAGCTCGCGGCACAGTTCGACCCCGTTGCCGTCGGGCAGCCGCACGTCGAGCACAGCGACGTCGGCGTCGCTGGCCGGGACGCGGGTCAGCGCCTCGGCGACCGACGCGGCATGGCCGACGACCTCGAGGTCCGGCTCGTCCTCGAACAGGTCGGCGATCCCTCTGCGGACGATCTCGTGGTCGTCCACCAAAAAGATCCGAATCGTCATCAATGGCCTCCTCAGGTCCTGCGCCACCGACCCTACGGGCGACACGGCGTGCCCGCCGGGGGCGGGTGACCCGATCACTCGGGACCAAAGTCCCCGTCTGGGACCCAGCGTGGCGGGGTCCGAGGTCTCTGTCGACTCGATCTCACGGCACCTAGCGTCACCAGCATGGGAACCATCGATGTGATCAATGCGCCTTTCGCCGAGGTGCCCCTGCGTTCGGTGATGAGCGCCGACGTCGTGGGCATCGTGCCGCAGGCTCCACTGGAGGTGGCGCTGCGGCTGATGGTGCGCGCGAAGGTGCGCCACCTGCCGGTCGTGGCCGATGGCGAATGCCTCGGCGTGGTCGACGAGTCCGACGTCCTCTGGCACCTGTGGTCCACCGGAGACGGCCAGCACCACGTCGTCGCCGAGATCGTCGTTCCCGGCCGCCATCCAAGCGTCGATATCACGGCGTCTCTCGGCCACGCGGCCGCTCTGATGGCCGAACGTCGCGTCGACGCGGCGATGGTCACCGACGGAGGCAGGCTCGCGGGCATTCTCACGGCCACGGACATCCTGCGCGCGGCGGCCCAAGACGGACCAGCGTGAGCTGAGGTCGGCGTCGGCCTGCCGGTGAGCGTGGGCAGGCCGACCACCTCTGGTACCGGGACGTCAGGTCCGCGCGGGCCAAGCCGTCAGCACGTCGTCCAGCATTCGGCGCCCGGTCGCGGGCAGGGCCCGGTCCCTGGACCGCGGCCTGCCGACCCGCAGGACCATCTGCGGCACCATCGCCCCGCCGATGACCTCGTCGCGCACCAGCTCACGGCTTGTCGAGACCTCCAGCGGCTGGCTCAGCGGGCAGCTGGAGAGGCGGGCGGCGGTCGCGGCGAGCAGGACCGCACTGGTCGCCTCGCCCGCCCGCAGCCGCGAGAGCATGTCGTCGGACGAGGTGCTCAGCACCATCAGCGCGCCCGCGCCCGAGGCGCGGTCGGCGACCTCGATCGCCGGTGTGGCGAACTGACGAATTGCCAGGTCGCCATAGTGCGTCGCGGTCACCGCGTTGGCGGCGGGAACACCGTCGGGCGACCTGGTGTGTGTGCCACTCCAGACATAGATCTCGTGGGCGTAGTCCGGGTTTCGGCGCTGCTCCGCGTCGGCCAGGGTGATCGCCTCGACCAATGGTGCCCGGACCGCGGGGTCCGTCGCGACGGTGAGGACGGTCCCGGCGCGGCCCGCGGCCTTGGTCAGCGCGACCAGTTGGTCCGGCGGAACCGCCGACGCGCTGTACGCGCGCCGGTCGGACCGGCGGCGCAGGATGGCGGCGGCGAGCGTCAGGTCCACTTGGTCGGCGTCGCCGGGTGCGAACTCGATCGTGGCCAGGTGGTCGGGGTCGGTCGCGTCGGGCAGCCGGCGCACGGTCGTGCGCCACCCGAACGCGGCGAACGCCACCAGCGCGTGGTGCAGCACGGCGCCGCAGCTGACCAGCAGATCGCGGCCGTCCGGGTCGGTGGCGGGCAGGTGCCGGGTCCAGTCGGCGAACAACTGGACCGTGGACTCGCCGAGGCGCCAGGACCACGGCTGCGAGTTGTGCACCGAGGGTGCGCGGCAGGCCAGTTCCAGGGCCGCACGCAGGGTGTCCGTGTCAGGGAACGCCCTGTCCGCCCGCGTGTCGTATGTAGTCATCGCCCTGCCACCTCTCGGTTGTCTGTCCCCATCGTGGGACACCTGTGTTGACCCGCACAGGGTGCGAAGTCCCTGCTCGGCCGGGAGTAAGGGCTCAGAGGGACAAAGGTCCCGGTCCCTTCGTGCCCAGTCGCACTGGTAGGCGGCCGGGGGTCCGCGCTTCTGTTGAGGAGTCACGAAGGACTCGTCGCGTCGGAGGGCCACCCGGCTTCGGGCTTGGCTCGGCGACCGGCCACGGACACCCTCGCAACCTCGGAAGGACGCACGATGCGTGCCAAGGACATCATGAGCAGCCCCGTCCTCACGGTCGGGACCTCGACCACGGTGAAGGAGGCGGCTTCGCTGCTCGCCTCCCACGGGTTCACCGCCGCGCCGGTCGTCGACGAGGACGACCGTCTGGTCGGTGTCGTCACCGAGGCCGACCTGGTGCGTGACCGGCTCCCGCGTGATCCCCGGTCGCTGATCCATCCCGGAGCCCAGGCGACCGGTCCCGCGGTCGCGCACTCGGTTGGCGAGGTGATGAGCACCCCGGTCACCTCGATGAACCCCGGCGCCGACGTCGCCGACCTGGCCGCCGCCCTGCTCGGCGCGGGGCACCGCAGCATGCCGATCGTCGAGGGTTCGCACGTCGTCGGCATCGTGACCCGCCGCGACCTGCTGCGCACGATCGCCCGTGACGACGAGGCCGTCGCCAAGGATGTCCGCCACCGCCTGGAGATCTATGGCGGCCGCGGCCGCTGGAGTGTGCGGGTGGCCGACGGGGCCGTCACCATCGACGACGAGCACGACGACGCGACCGACCGGCACGTCGCGACCGTCCTGGCGAGGGCTGTGCCCGGAGTGGTGAGCGCGACGTGCGATCGGCGCGTCTCCGTCGCCGGGACGCGCCGATCGGGCGAGTAGTGGTCAGCCCCGGACCCGTGGTTCGTGGGTGATGTCCACGGCCATGGGCTCCGGGATGTGGATGTGTGTGTCGTCGTAGGCGAAGGCCACGTGTGGGTTGACGTCCACGACGCCGTCGACCCGGCGGATCAGCGCGACGGCGACCGGTATCGAGCTCTTGCGGTCCATCTCCCCGCGCAGCGTCACGACGCCCTCCTCGACGTCGATGCTCACTGTGCCCGGGCCGGGGATCACGCCGAGGTTGCGTTCGAACACCTCGTGCGCGATCTCGTCCGCGATCTCGTCGTCGTCGCGGAGGAAGACGCTGAGCAAGTCCACCCGGCTGACGATGCCGACCAGCCCGCCTGCCTCGTCGACGACGGGCAGCCGCTTGATGCCGTGGCGGCGCAGCTCTTTGGCGGCGTGGATGACAGTGGCGTCGGCGGTGATGGTGTGCGCGGGCGCTGTCATCAGCTCTCCCGCGGTGTCGCCCTCGGTGTGGTCGTGCGGCATGAGCCACGTCAGCAGCGACCTGCGCTCGTCCGGGTCCTGGGTGATCTGCCTGGCCAGCAGGTCCGCGTGGGACACCACGCCCAGCACCTTCCCGGTTTGGTCCACGACCGGTACGGCGCTGATGTGCCTGCTGTCCAACAGGGACACGATTTCCTTGAACGGTGTGTCCGGGGTGACCGTGGCGACGTCGGTTGTCATCACGTTCTGAATCTTTCGGTGCTTCATCGTCTGTCTCCTTGGTGGTCTCAAGACCCAAGGCTCCGACGTGGGTGTCCACATCGGAGCCTTGGGCGGTGGCCGCTCAGCGCAGCCAGGGGTTGCGGCGCACGATGTTGGTCTGGGCCCACTGCTTGCCGAGGCCCCACACATCGCCCGCGTAGAGCACGGCGAGCGCGACCAGCACGAGGGCGTAGACCAGGTGCGAGTCGATGATCGGGTTGGTGGAGCGGGTCAGCTCGCCGGTGTCGGTGTGCCGGGCGAGCGGCCAGTCCGCGACCCACATCATCATCAGCAGGAGTCCGCCTGTGGCCGCGGCGATCCGCAGACCCGCACCCGCGAGCAGTGCGACGGCGATGCCGAGCAGGCCTGCCATGAACAGCCAGTCCGCCCAGGCCTGGCCTGCCCAGCCGCGGAACACCGAGCCGAGCGGTCCGTGGTCGATCCCGCCGAGGAAGCCCTTGGTGGGTGAGCCGCCCTCGATCCAGCCCTTCGTCGTGGCGTAGCCCAGGCCGAAGAACTTGTCGATGAACGCCCAGCCGAACACCAGGCCCATGACGATGCGCGTCGCCGCGATGACGCGGCCCGCGGTGGTCGGCTCCGCAGTGACCGCGTTGGGGTTGTGCTGGACAGGGATTTTCTTTGCGCTGGTGCGCGGGGAGTCCTTGATGGACATGGTGACCTCCTTGGGGTGCTGCGCTCAGTCTTGGGTTGTCCGGCTACGAACTCGGCGGGCGAAGGTCCCGCCTTCGAGGGGCGTTGGTCGTCGCTGCCGCGATCAGTTCGTCCTTGTCGGACTCGCGCGCCGAAGCGATCCGATCACCAGCGCCGCGGCCGCGGCGAGGAGCAGGCCGCTCAGGGCGAGCAGGACGCCGCCGATCCACGGCAGCCCGGGCAGTCGGGCGGCCGCCCTGGCATCGATCGACACCGGCGCCGAGCCGTCGGCGTTCATCGCCACGACAGTCCACACGCCGTCATGCAGCCGCCAGTCGAGGTTGCGCGCGCCCGCGCCCTCGCTGGACGCGAGCCAGAACGACTGCTCACCCGGTGGGGTCGGCGGTGGACCGCCCGGCAGCTCCACGGTGATCAGCTCGGAGGAGTCGGCTTGGCCGACCTCGGCGCGGGCGACGCCGTCGAGGTACCGGCGCACGTCGGGCTCGGGCCCCACGCCGACGAACACCGGTGTCGCGGGATCGGAGGCGGTGACGATGAGCCGGACGTCGCCCACCGCCCCGGACAACCAGTCCAAGTCGTCGCGGATGGCGACCGCTTCCTCGGTGATGGCGTGCCCCGGGGTGCGCAGGTCGATCGTCGAGGTGGCGACGTAGCCCGAGGCGTCCCGTTGGGTGGCGTTGATCCAGAGCACTCCCGCGCCCGCCGTGAGCGGGCCGATCGCCACGAGTGCCAGGAGCGCGCCCGCGACCATGGCGGCGGTGCGTCCTGGAGTCCACACGGGAGGGACCGGCGGCGGTGTGTCGTCGACGGGCGCCGCCGACTCGGTGGCGCCGAGGTCGATGCGGAACGGCGGGTACCGGTCGGTCATCAGCGCGCCGTAGGCGGCGACGCGCAACACCCAGCGGTCCAGCCCGACGACGAACTCGTGCAGCTCGCGGGGGTAGCGACCGCTGAACAACAGGATGACCCCGGCCACCACGACCAGGACCCCGATGAGTCCGCCCGCCGCCCAGTCGAAGCCCGCGTCGTTGTCGGAGGCGCCCAACCACAGCCCGCCGCCCGCGAAGAGCGCGGCGATGAGGTAGTGCGGCAGCGCGAGCAGCCACCACTTCACCAGCACCAGACCGCGGGACAGGTGGTCGGGGTAGGCGATGCGCAGCCGGGCCGGGTAGTCGGGCACGTCGGCGAGGGTGAACGGCGGATAGCGGTCCGTGCCGAGCCCGGCGTAGCCGTAGTAGTGCACCCGCCACGACCAGCGCAGGACGCCCACGGTGTAGGCGAACAGCGCGGGCGGATAGCGGCCGGTGATCAGGATCGCGAAGAACGCGATCGCCGTGGCGACGACGAAACCGAGCCACAGCGGGATGAGCACCACATAGTGCGGAACCAGCAGCAGCCATTTGACCAGCCACAGCCAGCGTGACAGCGGCTGGTCGAGCCTGCCGTCGACGCGGACGGGATAGGACGGGGGCGGGCTGGTCACGCCCGTCGTCGCGGTGTCGCCCGGGGTCGCCGAGTCGTTTCGCATGACACTCCTAAAGCAGGGTTGGTGTGGATGTCAGGGCGCGGGATGGATGAGCCCGTAATCGCCGTCGTCGCGGCGGTAGAGCACGCGCCCGCGGTTGTCGTCGGCGTCGGCGTAGAACAGCAACCGCTGTCCCGACAGGTCGAATCGCACCTGCGCCTCCTCGACGGTCAGCCGGGGGGCCGACCCCACGCACTCCCACACGCCGGTCGGGGTGGCCGGGGTCTGTCCGTCGACGGCGGCGACGAGATAGCCGGAAGGGGTCTTGCGCAGCAGGCAATCCAGTCCGTCCGCGTCGGTGAACAGGTGGAAGTCGTAGCCCAGGCTGTCCATTTCGGCGATCGCGTCCTCGATGGCCGCGCCCGGCGCCGAGTAGGTCACGTGGGACACCACCTGCCTGCCCGGCGTCGTCGAGGGCCGCGCCGTGTTCCGGTGCTTGCTCGGCCTGCGCCAGAGGTTCGCCAGCCGGTGGGCGAGCCGGTGGGCGAGTCGGTCGATCGCCTCACGGGCTCCGGTCGCGTCGGCGTGGACGTGCACGTGCCTGCCGTCCAGATCAATGTCGGCGGTGGCGCGCACAGGCTCGGCCACGGCGGGATCCGGATACCTGGTCACGGCGACCCGAACCAGGTGCACCCGGTGGTGGGCGTGCAGCAGGGCCTTGGTGAGTTTGCGCGTGGCGTAGTCGCCGATCCCCGCGCCGAACTCCCCGCGGAGCACCACGGCGGGCGTCGGGATCTTGGTGGTGATCGCGGTCTCGGTCATCGTCGCTCCAGGGTGTGTCGGGTGGTTTCGTGGGTGCGCAGCCAGACGGAGATTCCCCGCGCCCAGCCGCGAATGGCCTGCCAGTCGCGGAAGTCGCCTTCGGGCGCGTGGGTGGCGGTGGCCAGGGCGCGTCCGTACCAGCGCAGCTGGGAGCGGTCCAGGCATCCGTCGAAGACGCGGTGTTCGCGGGCAGCGGAGATGCCTGCCATCTCCGCTGCCTCGATCGGTTCGAGGAACGGCCGCAGCTTGCCGACCGGCCCGCTGGAGAACAGCCAGACCGCCCGGGTGAACAGGATGGGGGCGTTGGCACGGACGAAGCGAACCGCCTCGGCCAACCAGTGCCCGGTGTACACGGCGCTGCCGAGGATGACGACGTCGTAGCCGTCGACCCGGCCGACCTCGTGCACGGCGCGCACGTCGACCTCAGCCGACGGCAGTGCCGCGCGGATCTCCTCGGCGATGGCGTCGGCGATCTGCGCGGTGGAGCCGTGCAGACTCGCGGAGGCGATCAGGATCCTCATGACCGCGCCTGCGCCCGCGCGCGGTGGCGTCCCTCATAGGCGAGGGCGTGCCGGACGGTGGTGAACGCCCAGAGCAGGACCGCCGTCGCGATGAAGAAAGTCAGCGACCAGGCGGCGTCGATGACCAGGGTGAGCACACCGAAGACCGCCGCCGCCAGTGCCAAGGCCTGCGGAAGTGCGGGCATGCGCTCACCGTTCACCCGGGCGCCAACGACGCACGCGGCGATGCCGAACACCAGCCCGGTCGCCGCCACGCCGCGCGCGTCGTGCACCAGCAGTGCCCCGCCACCCCCGACGAACCACGCGTAGGGCACGAGGATCGCCGCGACCAGCAGCGAACTGGTCGCGTCCCGCCAGGTCAGATTCATGTTCAGCCTCCGGTTCGGACTTCGTTGAGTCCGACACTCGTCCATCGCCTGTCGCGGCAGCAGGGACTTCGGTCGCGCGATGACAGGACCATTGCCGCGTGGGATCCGGGCGACACTGAGGGCATGACCGCCGACCCGGAACCGATGCTGCGCACCGCCATCGAGCACGCGACGAACTCGGTGCCGCTCGCCCGGCCCGACGACGACGTCGGCGCGGTGCTCGACGCCCTGCGTGGACGCCGGTTCGACAGCGCGGCGGTCATCGCGGTGTGCCGCGACGGTGTCCTGGTCGGCCTCGCCACGGTGGAACGCCTGCTCGCCGCGCCACCGCGCTCGACGATGGCCGACGTGATGGACACCGACCCGCCCGTGGTCGCGCCGCACACGCACCAGGAACGCGCCGCGTGGGCCGCCGTGCACCGCGACGAGCCAGGACTGGCCGTCGTCGACGACGCAGGCCGGTTTCTCGGTCTCATCCCGCCGCAGCGGCTGCTCGCGGTGCTGCTGGCCGAGCACGACGAGGACCTCGCGCGGCTGGGTGGTTTCCTCGGCACGGCGTCGGCGGCGAGGGCGGCCAGTCAGGAGCGGGTCACCAGACGGCTGTGGCACCGGCTCCCCTGGCTGCTCGTCGGGCTCGCAGGCGCCATGCTGGCGGCGGGAGTGGTCGGGGCCTTCGAGGAAGCCTTGCGGGCCAACGTCCTGCTCGCGTTCTTCGTCCCCGCCGTGGTCTACCTCGCCGACGCCGTCGGCACCCAGACCGAGACGCTTGTCGTCCGCGGGCTGTCCGTCGGTGTCCAGGTCGGCCGCATCGCGGTGCGCGAGGTGATCACCGGCGGGCTGATCGGTGTCCTGCTCGCGGCGGTCGCGGGCCCGGTCACGTTCTGGATCTGGGGTGACGCCGAGGTCGCCACCGCCGTCGCAATCGCGCTGTTGGCGGCTTGCGGCGTGGCGACCATCGTCGCGATGGTCCTGCCGTGGCTTTTCTCGGCGATGAGACTGGACCCCGTGTACGGGTCCGGGCCGCTGGCGACCGTGGCGCAGGACCTGCTGTCCATCCTGATCTACCTGGAGACCGCCACGGCGATCGTCGGCTAGGACATGCCCTTCTACCGGCGGTGCCCGGGACCTTAGGTCCTTCTGCTCCCGGGACGGTCCAAGGCAGCGTGGACCGTATGACGACCGCGATCCCGACCGACTCGCTCGCCACGGGGCTGACCGACGCTCAAGTGGCGGCGGTTCGCGCCGAGGTGGGCGCCAACACGATCCCAGAGGCGGCGAGGCCGAAGCCGTGGACCAGGGTCGTCGCGCAACTGCGTGACCCGATGATCCTGCTGCTGTTGGCCGCCGCCGCGCTGGCCATGGTGCTCGGCGACCTCACCGACACCGCGGTCATCGCCCTGGTGGTCGTGCTCAACACCGCAGTCGGCGTGGCGCAGGAACTCCGTGCGGAACGGTCGCTGGCGGCCCTGCGTGACCTGTCCGCGCCGACCGCGCGACTGGTCCGAAATGGACACCGTGTCGTCCTGCACGCGGCGGAGGTCGTTCCCGGAGACGTGCTCGTGCTCGAAGCGGGCGACATCGTCGCCGCCGACGCCGTCCTGCGCGACGGACACCACCTTCAGGTCGACGAGGCGGCGCTGACGGGGGAGTCCGTGCCGGTGGACAAGCGGGCGGGCGTCGCCGACGTGGACCTGGTCTACGCCGGAACCGTCGTGACCCGGGGCCGCGGTCTCTGCGAGGTCACCCAGACCGGAGCGCGGAGCAGCCTCGGCCGGATCGCGACACTGCTCGGCGAGCAGCGTCCGCGGCCCACTCCCTTGCAGCGCAGGCTGTCCGGCCTGGGCCGCGTGCTGGCGTTGGCGGCCATCGCGCTTTCCGGCGTGGTGGCGGTGTCCGGCCTGCTGCGCGGGGAATCGTTGGCCGAGATGGCGTTGGTCGGCATCAGCCTGGCCGTAGCCGCGGTGCCGGAATCGCTTCCCGCGGTGGTTACCCTCGCGCTGGCGCTCGGCGCGCACCGGATGGCCAAGCGCGGCGGAGTCGTGCGGTCCCTACCCGCGGTGGAGACCCTCGGATCGGTCACCGTGCTGGCCGCGGACAAGACCGGCACCCTCACCGAGGGCCGGATGTTGGTGGAGCGGCTCTGGACACCGGAGTGCGGTGAGGCCGCGGTGACCGGCGCGGGCTACGAACCGGTGGGGGAGATCAGCCCGGACACGGGCTTGGCCCGGCTGCTGCGCGACGGCGCGCTGTGCAACGACGCGGACATCGCGCGACCGGACGAGGAAGGCGGAATCTGGCGGGCCGTGGGCGACCCGACGGAGGCGGCACTGGTCGTGCTCGCGGCCAAGGGCGGCGTCGATTCGGCCGCGCTGGGGGAGCGGTACCCGCGGGTCGCCGAGATCCCGTTCGACCACGACAGCAAGCGGATGACGACAGTGCACCGCGCGCCCGACGGATGGCTCGTCGTGTGCAAGGGCGCGCCGGAAGTCCTGCTGGACACCCCCGGGCTGCTGTGCGAGGTACCGGCCCACGCGCGCGAGACGGCGATGTCCCTCGCGCGTAAGGGGTATCGGGTGCTCGCCGTGGCCGAGCGGACATATCCGGAGGGACCGCGGCCCAACGCCGACGCCGAGGGTTTGGCGCTGGTCGGGCTGGTCGCGATCATCGACCCGCCGCGTGAGTCCGCCGCCGAGGTGGTCGCCACGTTCCGCCGGGCGGGTGTGCGGCTGCTGCTGATCACCGGCGACCACCCGCACACCGCGCACGCGCTGGCGGCCCGGGTCGGCATCGACGCCGACGGCGTCTACGCGCGGACACGTCCGGAGCAGAAGCTCGACATCGTCGCCGAACTGCAGGCCCGCGGCGAGGTCGTCGCCATGACCGGCGACGGCGTCAACGACGCCCCAGCCCTGCGCCGCGCCGACATCGGCACCGCGATGGGCGGCGAGGGCACCGAGGTCGCAAGGCAGGCCGCGGACTTGGTCCTGACCGACGACAACCTGGGCACCGTGGCGGCGGCGATCGAGGAAGGGCGGCGCATCTACGCCAACGTCCGCACCTTCCTGCGCTATGCGCTGGCCGGAGGAGTGGCCGAGGTGGTGGTCATGCTGCTCGGACCGCTGTTCGGTCTGGCCCTGCCGCTGCTACCGGCACAGATCCTGTGGATCAACATGCTCACCCACGGCCTCCCCGGCGTCGCGATGGGCGCCGAACCAGCCGATCCGGCCATCATGCGGGCCCGCCCACGCCCACCCCAGCAGTTCATCCTCGGCGACGGCCTCTGGCGGCGCATCGCCTGGACCGGCGCCCTCATCGCGGCCGTGACCCTGGGCGTCGGCGTGTGGGCTTCGGCCACCGGGCGTCCGTGGCAGAGCCTGATCTTCCTGACCCTGGGCCTGGCCCAACTCGGCGTCGCCCTCGCCGTGCGCACACGGGGAACGGGTCTGCGGCCGCGTTTCCTGGACATCGCCGTCGCCGGCGCGGTGCTCCTGCAGCTGGGCGGCGTCTACCTCGCACCACTGCGTGCGTTGCTGGGGACGGAGCCGGTCGGCTTGACGGACTTGGCCATCGTCGCGGGGATCGCACTGCTTCCCGGCCTCGCCGTGCTCGCCGCTCGGCTGGGCTCCCGTTCCACCTGACTTCCCGGCCGATGGCTCAGCGCCGGTCGTTCACCTTCGGCGCCTACCGGGCCTCGATCTTGGACAGGGCCCGGTTGCGACGCTTGAGGAGGTCCTCGACAGCGTCCTCCCGGGCCGCGTCGTTCCCATACAGCTCAAGTCCGCGTTCAGCCCACCACAGGCAGGCGTCCCAGTCCTTGTTCTTCTGCTGCCGGATCGCCATCTGCCGATACGTCTCCAGCAGCGGAACCTTGTTCCACTTCGCCATGAACGACTGGCAGATCGTCTCCATCTCCGCGTCATGCTGTCGGCACGCGTCATCGAACTCGTCGAGCGCCGTGTCGTAGAGCTCGCGGCATCGGTACAACCGGGCTTCGAGTTCAGCGAACTGGAAGTGCCGGTCGATCGGATCGCGCTCGGCCGCCAACAAGCCCCGCAGGGCGGCGACGGCCTGCCTGTCGCCGACCGGCAGGCCGGTGTACCAGGAGAGGTCGTATGAGTCGTCCTCAGCGTCCGTTCGCCAGGCCTCGCTGAAACCGGTGCGCATCGACGGCTCGCGGACGTCGGGTTGTCCGGCGCGACGGGCCTGTCCACCGAAGGCTTCAGCGTCATGCGAAAGCCAGACACCCAGTCTGCCCGGGCCATTCTCGTAGTACCCGCCGCCGACGATCACGCCGTCGAGCGCGACATGACCTCCAGCCAGATTCATCAACCCAAGCAACGCGGGAAGGTACTGAGCCGCGATATCCCTTGGCAGGTAACCGACAACGTGTCCGTCGACCTGGACGGAGATCGCGTTCGCGTCGTAAGGGTTCGTGGGTTCGGGCACCAGCACCGCGACGATCTGGTGCCGCACCCGGTCGCCGCCCGATCCACCGCAGATCGCCCAGAGCGCCGCCTGATAGGCGGACTCACCGACGACCTCGAGATCATCGTCGCCTGGGTGCGGACGCACAGAACCTGATTGCCGACTTGGGCCGGACGAGTGGCGAACTCCCCTGAGACGGTCGTGTAGACCCATCCGAATGCCTCCTGCCGTGCGACGGATCGGCGTCGGCTGACGGAATGGCGGTGGTCCGATCACCACCACGGACCGTCGGCGAGGAGATCGCTGTTGTTACATCTTCGATGTCGACGGTGTCCGTGGCTCCGTCGTCGCCGAGCTGATGGTCGAGGTGTGGGGCAGTGGCGCGACTCGGTGGCGGCGCAGGCGGTTGGCGTTGCCGACGACCGACAGGGAACTCAGTGCCATGGCCGCCGCGGCGATCATCGGGCTGAGGCGCAAGCCGAGAACCGGGTACAGCACGCCCGCGGCGATGGGGACGCCGACGGCGTTGTAGACGAGGGCGAAGAACAGGTTCTGCCGGATGTTGCGCATCGTCGCCCGCGAAAGCCTGATGGCGGTGACGACACCGGCGAGCGAACCCGAGATGAGAGTGATGTCCGCGGCTTCGATCGCCACGTCGGTGCCCGTCCCGATGGCCAGACCCACATCAGCCTGGGCCAGCGCGGGCGCGTCGTTGATGCCGTCGCCGACCATGCCGACGCGGCGCCCTTGCTGCTGCAGCCGACGGATCTCGCCCGCCTTGTGCTCCGGGAGCACCTCGGCGAGGACCTGCGCGACCCCGACCTGGGCGGCGATCGCGTCCGCCGTGCGGGCGTTGTCGCCGGTGATCATCACGACTTCCAGCCCGAGCGCCCGCAGTGCCGAGATCGCGGCGACCGAGTCCTCCTTGATGGTGTCGGCGACGGCGAGGACGCCGGCGGGTCGACCGTCCACAGCGGACAGCACGGCGGTCTTGCCCTGCGCGGAGAACTCCGCGGCGATGGGCTCGAGCGCCGCGGTGTCGACACCGGCGTCGGCGAGCAGCCGCTTCGTGCCGACCAGTACGACGTGCCCGAAGACGATGGCACGGACGCCTTTCCCGGTGACCGAGTCGAACTCGGTGGCCTTGCCCTGGGCGAGGTCGCGATCGAGCGCGGCGGCGGTGATGGCCGTGGCGAGCGGGTGCTCGCTGTCGGCCTCGGCGGCGGCGACCAGGGCGAGCAGTTCGGTCTCGGCGAGGTCGCCGACGGTTCGGATGTCGGTGAGCGCGGGCTTGCCCGCGGTGATCGTGCCGGTCTTGTCGAGCACGATGGTGTCGAGCTTGTGCGCGGTCTCCAACGCCTCGGCTGAACGGATCAGGATTCCCGCCTGGGCGCCCTTTCCGGTGCCGACCATGATCGACAGTGGGGTCGCGAGTCCCAGCGCGCACGGGCAGGCGATGATCAGCACGGCGACCGCGGAGACCAAGGCCAAGGTGAGCGCAGGCGGCGGGCCGAGGACAAACCAGGCGGCGAAGGCCGCGACGGCGATCGCGATGACCGCGGGCACGAAGTAGGCGGCGGTGGCGTCGGCCAGCCGCTGGATCGGGGCCTTCGATCCCTGGGCCTGCCGCACCAGGTCGACGATCTGGGCCAGCATGCTGTCGGCGCCGACTCTCGCCGCCCGCACCCGCAGCGACCCGGTGCCGTTGATGGTGGCGCCGATGACGGTGTCACCCTCGTGTTTGGTCACGGGCATGGACTCGCCGGTGACCATCGACTCGTCCACCGAGGACGAACCGGCGACCACGGTGGCGTCGACCGGGATCTTCTCGCCGGGCCGGATGACCACCTCGTCGCCGACGACGACGTCGTCCACGGGGATCTCGGCCTCGGCGCCGTCGCGCACGACACGGGCGGTGCGGGCGCGCAGCCCGAGCAGGGCGCGGATCGCCTCCCCGGTGCCCGCCTTGGCCCGTGCCTCAAGCAACCGGCCGAGCAGGATGAGCGTGAGGATCACGCCGACTGCCTCGTAGTACACCTCCCGGACCTCACTGGGCAGCAGGCCCGGCGCCACGGTGGCCACCACGCTGTACCCGTAGGCGGCCACCGTCCCCAGGGTGATGAGGCTGTTCATGTCGGCGCCCCGGTGCGCCAGGGTCAGCCAGCCGGTGCGGTGGACGGGCCACCCGGTGTAGATCATCACCGGCGTGATCAGGGCGAACTGGACCCAGTGATTCAGCAGGAAAGCAGGCACCCACATCGCGCCGAACAGTTCGTGCGCCATGACCCCGAACAGCACCGGAAATGTCAGCACCGCGCCGATGAGCACGCGGCGGGTGAGGTCCGCGATCTCCGCGCGCCGCTCGCGCTCCTGCGCGGCCTCCTCATCGGCGGCGTTGCCCGCGAAGCTGGGGGAGGGGAGTGCGGTGGTGGGCGCGGCATCGTCCTCGGCCGGGTCCACCACCAGCGTGCCGTGGATCATGTTCATGCCGCAAGCGAACCCGAACGATCCGGCCTCGGCCGGATTCACCCGCACCGTGGTCTTGGTGAACGCGGGCAGCGCGGCGTTGACCGCGAGATCGCCGAACACCACCCGCGACGTGCAGTCCCCGCTCTCCTGGCGGTCGAACACCAGTTCCAGCGGGACGTGCTGCCGCACCCGGATCCGATCTGGCCGGTAGCCCCCGCGCACGGTGATCTCCACCCGCTGGACTCCGTCGGCCAGTTCAGCCCCGCGGGCCCGCCGCGGGGCGAAGAAATACCAGGCCAGTCCGCTGATGACGGCGACAGCCGCCGCCAGCACCGTGATATCGGCCGTGCTCATGGCGCGTTCCTCTCAGCGATGGTCACCTCATCGTGCGCGTGGGGTACCCGGCAGGGGCAGGGACCTATGCCGGTGCCGCACGGGGACTTTCGGTGCGGACGAGCCGACGTTGTCCCCTCCGCAAACGCCCGGATCGGGGCGAGGGTGAAGGCATCCGGTGAAAGGAACCGCCATGAGACGCCAACACCTGCCGCTCTACGCGATCGCGCTCGCCATCCTCATCGTCGGCCTCGCCTTCGCCGGGGTCCCGGTGAACACCCTGCTGATCGGGCTGCTGGTTCTCGCCTGCCCGTTGATGATGATGTTCATGATGGGCGGCGCCGTGCACGGCGGCGACAAGACCGAACCGCCGCCCACCAAGACCGATGACCGCGATCAGCGGCCGTCCGGCCGACGGTAGGCCCGCGATGAACCCCGCGGCGGTACGCGCCGGTGTCCTGGGCTCGCTCGCCTTGGGCCTGTTCTACGCGGCTGTCGTCGGCGGCGTCGGCGGGCTCGACCACCTGGCCCGACAAGCCGTCGACGACTGGGTGTGGCTGGTGCTGATCCTCGCCGGTTTCGGCACCCAGGTCGGCCTTTTCGTCGAGCTGCGCAGGCGCCACCGGCTGCAGGCGGCGACCAAGGCCGCCGTAGGTGGCGGCGCGGGCGCCTCCGCCGTCGGCATGGTCGCCTGCTGTGCCCACCACGTCGCCGACCTCGCACCGATCATCGGCGCTTCCGGCGCCGCGGTGTTCCTCGCCGACTACCGGGTTCCGATCATGATCTCCGGCATCGCCGTGAACGCGATCGGCGTGGCCATCGCGGCCCGCCGCCTCCACCGCTTGCCCGTCCCTGTCACGGCTGGGAGTTGAGCCAGATGACCATTACCACGCCGTACCGGCGCAAGCTCGTCCTTTTCGTCGCCGCCGCGCTGATCGCCGCCGGAGCAGTCGCCTGGTTGGCCGCGCGCCCCGCGACCGACTCGAACACCGCGCCCGCCATGGAGACACGGGTCGTGCAGGCGGGCTCGGTCGAAGTCACCATGACCCCGCTGACCCTGGACAGATCTGGCGCGGTCTTCGAGATCAAGCTCGACACCCACTCCGTGGAGCTCGACCAGGACCTGGCGGCTTCCGCGCGCCTGCGGATCGGCGACCAGCAGGTCGAGAGCGCCGTCTGGGAGGGGCCGGGGTCCGGCGGGCACCACCGTGAGGGACAGCTCCGGTTCAGCGCCGAGGTCCCCGCCGGAGCGGCCGTCGAACTACGCCTCACAGGCTTCGCCTCAGACGTGGCCGGGACCTGGACCGCGCCATGACCGCCGACTCCCCTACCCACTGCATCAATCGAACTATCCAGTATTCACTATCAAGATATCCGATAAACCCGCTTTCAGCAGGTGCGCTTAACAGCGAAGACCAAAAACGCCAGGACAGGGTGAGGTGGGCGCTGTTTCGGCCGAATGAAGGGTGGTGAGTGACATGGCTACGGTCGTGACGGCGGTGGAGTCGGTGCTCGAGGCACGCGGTATCGAGAAGAGTTACCGGCGTGGGGTGTGGCCGGTCGCACGCCGCCAGGATGTTCTGCGCGGTGTCGATCTCGCGCTGCGCCCGGGTGAGGTCGTGGGCCTGGTGGGGGAGAACGGGTCGGGCAAGTCGACCCTGATGAAGATCCTCGTCGGCGCGCTGCGGCCGGACGCGGGCACGGTCGCGGTGTCGGGCCGCCTGGGGTACTGCCCGCAGGAGCCGGTGTTCTACGAGCGGCTCACGTGCGACGAGCACTTCGAGCTGTTCGGCCGTGCCTACAAGATGAGCGCGGAGGACGAGCGCCGGTCGCGGCGAAACCTGTACGCCGCGCTGGGGTTCGAGCGGTACGCGGGCACCCGCGCGGATCAGCTCTCCGGTGGCACGTTGGCCAAGCTCAACCTTGGTCTGGCGTTGCTGGGCGATCCCGAGGTGCTGCTGCTGGACGAGCCCTACGCGGGATTCGACTGGGACACCTACCTCAAGTTCTGGGACCTGGTGGCGGGCCGCAGGCAGGCGGGTCGCTCGGTGCTGATCATCAGCCACTTCGTCACCGACGAGGGGCGGTTCGACCGGATCGTGCAGTTGCGCGACGGGCGGGCGGGCCCTAGATGACGAGTGCGCTGTTCGTTCGCAGGTTCCTCGCCGACTACGCCCGCAACCCGGTCAACCCGCTGGTGCTGGTGTTGGTGCCGGTGGTGTTCGTGGTGGTCGCGGCCGGGTCGATGGCCGACGCCGCGAGACTCCTCGGCGGCACCGGTCCGTCGGTGGAGACCGCCGCCGCCGGGTGGGCGGCGGGTTTCCTGTCCGCGATCGCGATGTATTTCCAGTTGCGCGGGTCGCGGGAGGCTGACCGCAGGCTTGTCCTGGCGGGCCTACCGGCTGGCCGGTTGGTGGTCGCGCGCATGGTGACCGGGCTGGTTCTGGTGGCGCTGGCCTCCGCCGCGGCGCTCACCGCGCTGGCCTTGCGCACGGGAATCGATGATCCCTGGCGGGTCGGTGCGGGGACAATCATGTTCGCGGTGGTCTACCTGGCCATCGGCGCACTCACCGGAGTGTTGGTGCGCAACGCTGTCAACGGCACGGTTTTGATCCTGTTCATCTGGATACTGGACGTGTTCTTCGGGCCGGCGCTCGGCTCGCCGGATCGCCTGTCGACCCGGTGGTTTCCGACCCATTTCACGACACTGTGGATGGTCGACCTCCCGTCCCGGCACGGCGGCAGGCTCGGGGATCTCGGGTGGGCGCTGGCGTGGACGCTGGGTGCGCTGGTGTTGGCCGGCCTTGTGGTCACCGGGACCACGAGGGTCGTTCGCGGGCGCCGCGGCCATGGGGGCCCGTTCCGGACCGCGCTGCGGATGGGTCTGCGGGACTACCGCCGCAATCCGGTGTTGTGGGCGCTGCTGATCGGTGTGCCGGTCGTGTTCATCTGGCTGTCGAAGGTGATCACCGCGCCCGGCACCATGACTTTGTCCCTTGTGGACCACGGTCGCGCGATGGACTTCACGTTCTGGCTCCCGGACATGCATGCCGGGACGATGACGCCGATCGCCATCGCGGCACTGGCGGCACTGGCCGGGTTGTTCGTCGTCCTTGACGCCCGGGCGGGCGACGGCAGGCTGATCCTCGCCGGTTTCGGTGTGCGCGCGCTGCTGGCCGCTCGCCTGGGTGTGGTCGCGGCGGCGGCGTTGTTGGTGACCGCGGCGTCCTTGGCCGTGACTGCGATGGTGTTCGACGCCCGCCAGTGGGTGGTCTACGCGGCGGGCAACCTGCTGCTCGCTCTCACCTATGGGCTGCTCGGTGTCTGCCTTGGCCCGATTTTCGGTCGGGTGTCCGGGGTGCTGATCGCGTTCCTGGTGCCGTTCCTGGACCTCGGGATCGCGCAGAGCCCGATGCTGCGGGCCGAGCCGCCCGCGTGGGCGCGGTTGCTGCCGGGCTATGGCGCCGACCGGGTCCTGCTCGACGGTGGGCTCACGGCGACGTTCGACCAGTGGGGTCCGCTGCTGCTCGCCCTTGGCTGGCTGGTCGCGCTGGGCTTGATCGGCGCGCGATTGTTTCGGACCTCGCCGTGACCGGCGGATCGAAGGTGTCTGCCGTTCGGCAGGCGGTGGGTGGAACCGCGACGTCCGGGCTGACGGGGGGCGAAGCGGCCCGGCGGCTGCTCAGGGACGGCCCGAACACCCTGCCCGCGCCGCGGCGTGCGCACCCGGTGACGCTGCTTGTCGCGCAGCTGGTGCATTTCTTCGCGCTGATGCTGTGGGTGGCGGCGGGGCTCGCCCTGGTCGCGGGCATGCCGGTACTGGCGGTCGCGATCGTCGTGGTGGTGCTCGTGAACGGTGTGTTCTCGTTCGTGCAGGAGTACCGGGCCGACCGGGCCGCGCAGCGGTTGCGGGACCTGCTCCCGGTCAGGGCGTCGGTTCGCCGTGACGGGCATACGGTCGTCATCGGTGGCCAGGACCTTGTCGTGGGCGACCTGTTGCTGCTCGAGGCCGGTGACCGGGTCTGTGCCGACGCGACCGTGATCGACAGGTCCGGTTTCACCATGGACGAGTCGATGCTGACCGGGGAGAGCAAGTCGATCCGCCCGGAGCCAGGCGGGTCGCTCTTCGCTGGCACCTATGCGGTGGAGGGGCATTGCACGGCCGAGGTCGTGGCGACGGGGGCGCGGACGCGGCTGGCGGGAATCGCGGCGGTGACCGCGGGGGCTCGACGGCCGCGCAGCCCGTTGGCGACGCAGCTGCACCGGGTGGTGCGGACGGTCGCGATGGTGGCGGTGGTCGTGGGGGTGGTGTTCTTCGCCGCGGCGATGCTGTTGGGGCTGAGCACCGCGGACAGCTTCCTGTTCGCGGTGGGGGTGACGGTGGCGCTGGTTCCCGAGGGTCTGCTGCCCACCGTGACGTTGTCGCTGGCCAGGGCCGCGCA
Source organism: Actinokineospora xionganensis (assembly GCF_014323725.1). Taxonomy (GTDB): domain Bacteria; phylum Actinomycetota; class Actinomycetes; order Mycobacteriales; family Pseudonocardiaceae; genus Actinokineospora; species Actinokineospora xionganensis. The sequence goes on from NZ_JABVED010000001.1 coordinate 316,051, forward strand.
GCGGATGGCGCACCGGCACGCGCTGGTGCGCAGGCTCGAGTCGGTGGAGACCCTGGGGTCGACCACGTTCATCTGTACGGACAAGACCGGCACGCTCACCAGCAACGAGATGTCCGTCGTGCGGGTGTGGACACCCGAGGGTGAGGTTGCCGTGACGGGCGAGGGTTACGCGCCTGAGGGCGATCTCGCGGGTCCGCCCGCGGCGCTGGCTCTGCTGCCCGCGCTGGCGAGTGCGGCGGCCCGTTGCTCGCCGGACGCGCGCGCGAGTGAGCCTGCCGGGCAGTGGCATCCGGTGGGCGACCCGATGGAGGTCGCGCTGCACGTGTTGGCGACCCGGTCCGGTTGTGCGGCGCCGCCCGTGCCCGTGGTCCGGCATGCATTCGACCCGCGCAGGCGGCGGTCTTCGGTGGTGGACGCCGAGGGCGTGCACGTCGTCGGCGCGCCCGACTCGGTGCTTCCCCGCTGTGTCGGAGCCCCCGCGGCGGCCGAGGCGGCCTTGGCTCGGCTCAGTGCCGCGGGCCTGCGGGTGCTCGCGGTGGCGTGGCGCCCGACCGTGCCCGACGCGGTCGCGCACGTGGCCGACAGTGTGGAGCAGGGGCTGCGGTTGCTGGGTCTGGTCGCGCTGCAGGATCCGCCGCGGCCGGATGTCGCCGAGTCGATCGTGGCCTGCAGGCGGGCGGGCATCAAGCTCGCCATGGTGACCGGCGACCACCCGGGCACCGCGCACGCGATCGCGGTCGAGGTGGGCTTGGCGGGTGTGGACTCGACGGTGGTGGTCGGCGCGGATTTGCCCGCCGACGACGAGGCGCTGGGTGAACTGCTTGACCACGACGGGATCGTGGTCGCCCGGGTGAACCCGGAGGACAAGCTGCGGATCGCGCGGTCGCTTCAGGCGCGGGGGCATGTGGTGGCGATGACCGGGGACGGTGTGAACGACGGTCCCGCGCTGCGCACCGCGGACATCGGTGTGGCGATGGGTGCTTCGGGCACGGATGTGGCGCGGGAGGCAGCGGACTTGGTGCTGCTCGATGACCATTTCGGCACCATTGTCGCGGCGGTGGAGCTGGGTCGGGCGACGTTCGCCAACATCCGGCGGTTCTTGACCTATCACCTGACTGACAACGTCGCCGAGCTCACGCCGTTCGGTGTGTGGGCGCTGTCGGGTGGGCAGATTCCGCTGGCGATCACGGTGTTGCAGGTTCTCGCGATCGATATCGGGACGGATCTGCTGCCCGCGTTGGCCTTGGGGGCCGAACCCGCGAATCCGCGGACGATGCGTGGGCGGATGCGGACGGATTCGCTGATGGACCGGACGGTGTTGCGGCGGGCTTTCGGTGTGCTGGGGCCTGCTGAGGCGTTGACCACGATGGGCGCGTTCCTCGCTGTGTTGTTCGCGGGCGGATGGACGTTCGGCCGTGACGCCGACCCGGCGTTGCTCGCGACCGCGTCGGGCACGGCGTTCGCGGCGATCGTGCTCGGCCAGCTCGCCAACGCGTTCGCGTGCCGCAGCGAGTCGCACTGGGTGGGGCGGGTGGGTCTGCGGGGCAATCCGCTGCTGTTGGTGGCGGTCGGTGTGGAGGTGGTGCTGCTGTTCTTGTTCTTGGTGCTTCCGCCGTTGCCTGAGTTGCTTGGTGGCTCGCTGCCGAACCTGCTGGGTTGGTTGGCCGCGGCTTTCGCCGTTCCTGTCGTTCTGTTCGCCGACGCCGCCGCGAAGGCGGCGTCTCGCTCACTGAGGAGAAGTCCATGACCGCCGCGCCCGCGTTGTCCGACCATGACAGTCGCCTGAAGGTTCCGCCGTCGATCGATTTTCTCGGTGGGGTCGGGACGGTCACCGGCAGCAAGTTCCTTGTCAGGTCGGGGGATTCGAGAGTTCTTGTCGACTGTGGACTGTTTCAGGGTTTGGCGCCGCTGCGGCGCCGCAACTGGCAGCGGCCGCCGGTCGACGTGACTGAACTGGACGCGGTGGTGTTGACCCATGCGCATCTGGACCACTGCGGCTATTTGCCGGTGTTGGTGCGGGAAGGGTGGCGCGGTCCGGTGTACGTCACGCCCGGGACCGCCGCGCTGGTGGAGATCGTGTTGCGCGACAGCGCCCACCTGCTGATGGAGGAGGCGGCGCACGCGAACACCCATGGCTGGTCGAAGCACCGGCCGGCGCTGCCGCTGTATGACGACCGGGATGCCGAGCGTGCGTTGTCGTGTCTGCGGGTTGTCGACTTCGGCACGCCGACGACGATCGCCGAAGGCGTCGAGTTGGAGTTCGGGGAGGCCGGGCACATTCTCGGGTCGGCGTGGGCGCGGCTGGAGCTTGGTGGGCGGTCGGCGGTGTTCAGCGGCGACATGGGTCGCCAGGCGCACCGGTTGCTCGCGCCGCCGCGGGCGCGGCCGGAGTGCGATGTCCTGGTCATGGAGTCGACCTACGGTGCGCGTGAGCACCGTGACGAGGGTGCGTCCGACGAGTTGGCGGAGCTCATCACGAGCACGGTCGCGGGCGGGGGGAGCGTGTTGATCCCGGCGTTCGCGGTGGACCGCACGGAGGTGCTGCTGATCGAGTTGGCGAAGCTGATGCGGGCCGGTGCGATTCCGGAGGTGCCGGTGCTGGTGGACAGCCCGATGGCGTTGGCGTCGCTGCGGGTTTATCGGCGGGCGATCGGCGAGCGGTGGGCTGAGATCCGGTCGGATCTCGCCGGGGGTGACCCGTTCGCCGTGCCGAATCTGCAGGAGCTGCGCACGGTGGAGGAGTCCATGCGGGCCAACCATCCGCGGATGCCGTCGATCGTCATCTCGGCGTCGGGGATGGCTTCGGGTGGGCGGGTGCTGCATCACCTGACGCATCTGCTGCCGGATCGGCGGAACACGGTGGTGATCGTGGGTTTCGCGGCGGCGGGGACCCGGGCTCGGCAGTTGGTGGATGGGGCGACGCAGCTGAAGATCCATGGGCGGTATGTGCCGGTGCGGGCGCGGGTGGGTGTGTTGGAGGGGTTCAGCGCGCACGCGGATTCCGATGAGCTGGTCGCGTGGGCGAATTCGGCGGCCTCCGCGCCGGGGACGACGTTCCTGGTGCATGGCGAGCCCGCGGCGTCGGCGGAGCTGGCGCGTCGGCTGGGTGTCGAGTTGGGATGGAACGCGGTGGTGCCGCGCGATGGTGAGCATGTCGTGGTGTGAGGCCAAGGTCCCTGCTGGTCGGGAACTGGTGCCCTGCTCTGCCGATGGCGGGCGGAGTGTGCTGGTGGGGTACCGGTTTCGACAGCCATGAGAGGACTGGCCATGACCAGCATTGTTCCCCGCTCCTCGATGTTCCCGGATCTCATCCGTCTGATGGAGACTTTTCCGTTCACGGACCGGCACATGGTTCGGGTCGAGGACTACTTCGACGACGGCCGCTATGTGGTCCGGGCGGAGATGCCCGGGTTGGACGCGGAGAAGGACATCGAGATCTCGGTGGCCAACGGTGAGCTGACGATCGCGGCGCAGCGGTCGGAGGAGAAGCACACCAAGTCGCACACCGAGTTCCACTACGGCTCCTATGGCCGCACGGTGACGTTGCCGAAGGGGGCGGACTCCGACCACATCAAGGCCGGGTACGACGCGGGCATCCTCACGGTCGAGGTGCCGATCAAGAAGGTGCCGGAGGCCCGTCAGGTTCCGGTGTCGACGACCAAGAAGTGAGTGCGACCGCGCACCGGCCAGTGGGCCGGTGCGCGGTTCTTTCTTTCCGTATGAACGAAAGTGAGGGGATATGGCCGCCATCAGCGTGACCCATGTGGGTGACGACAGGTTCCAGATTCAGACCCGCGGGCACGTCGTGTTGGCCGATCAGCCCCGTGGTGACGACGGTGTCGAGGTCGGTCCGACGCCGGTGGAGTTGTTCGTGATGTCGTTGGCCACGTGCGCCGCGCATTACGCGGCCGGGTACTTGCGGCATCAGGGTTTGCCGCAGGAGGACTTGCGGGTCGAGTGCCGCTGGACGATGCGCGCCGACCCGCCGCGGGTGGGTCGGGTGGAGCTGACCGTGGTCGCGCCCGTGCCGCTCGACGCCGACCGCACGGCCGCGCTGCTCGCGGCGGTTGATCACTGCACTGTTCAGAACAGTTTGCGGCAGCCACCCGAGGTGCGGGTCGCGGTCGCCGAAATGGGAGTCGTGTCGCTATGAGCCATGTTCTCGATTTCACCCGGATCAGTCTGCGCGACGCCGAGGAGGCCGGCGGCAAGGGCGCCAACCTTGGTGAGCTGGTGGCGGCGGACTTGCCGGTGCCGCCGGGGTTCGTGGTGCTGCGGTCGGGTTATCTCGACTCGATGGACGGTGCGGGGGTCCGTGCCGAGCTCGCCGAGGTGCACGCGGAGGCGTTGTCCGCGGTGGACGACCCGGTGCGGTTGGCGGGGGCCGGCGAGCGGCTGCGGGAACTGGTGGCCAAGGCGGGGGTGGGCGCGCGGGTTCGCGAGGACATCGCGGCGGCGTACGCGGTGCTTGGCGGGGATGTCGCTGTCCGGTCGTCGGCCACCGGGGAGGACGGGGCCGACGCGTCGTTCGCCGGGATGAACGCGACGTTCACCAATGTCCACGGTGTCGATGAGCTTGTGGATCGGGTGGTGGAGTGTTGGACGTCGCTGTTCGGGCCTCGGGTGATCGCGTACCGGGCGAGCCGGGGTTTCACCGGTGAGCCCGCGATGGCCGTGGTGGTGCAGCGCATGGTGGAGGCGGAGCGTGCGGGCGTGACGTTCACCGTGGACCCGAGCACCGGGGACGCGTCGAGGGTGGTGGTGGAGGCGGCGTTCGGGCTGGGCGAGGTGGTGGTGTCGGGTTCGGTGGAGCCGGACACCTATGTGCTGGCCAGAGACGACCAGCGGCTGGTGCGGGTCCGGGTCGGTGACAAGACGTTCAAGTTGGTCCGTGGCGCCGATGGTGGCGACCGGCGGGTCGATCTCGATGCCGCGCACGCGGCTCAGCGGGTCCTGCGGGACGCGGAGGCAGCGGACCTGGCGCGGCTGGCACTGCGGGTCGAGAAGCATTATGGGCGGCCGCAGGACATCGAGTGGGCGATCGACGCGGCCGGGATGACCTGGCTGGTGCAGGCGCGACCGATCACGACGGTCGGTGGCCCCCCGGGGCCCGCGACCACGGGAAGGCCGCTGGTCACCGGTTCGGGGGCCGCGCCGGGACGAGTGGTGGGACGGGTGCGGGTGTTGACCTCACCGGAGCAGGGTGGTGCGCTGCTCGCGGGGGAGGTGCTGGTGGCGCCGATGACGAACCCCGACTGGGTCCCGACGATCCGGCGGGCCGCGGCGTTGGTGACCGACAGCGGCGGCATGACGTGCCACGCGGCGATCGTGGCCCGGGAGCTGGGTGTGCCGTGTGTCGTCGGTGCGCGCACCGCCACCACGGATCTCGCCGATGGTCTGTTGGTCACTGTGGACGGTTCGGCTGGGGTGGTGTTCGCCGGTGACCGGACGGTGTCGGCTCCGGCCAGGACCGCCCCGGTCACGGCACAGGCGGTCCAGCCGACGGGGACGCGGCTGTATGTGAACCTGGCGATGCCGGAGAAGGCGGAGGAGGTGGCCGCGCTCGACGTCGACGGTGTTGGGCTGCTGCGGGCGGAGTTCATGCTCACCGAGGCCCTCGGTGGTCGGCACCCGCGGGACCTGCTTGCCCGGGGTGAGGAGGAGACGTTCGTGTCGGCGATGTCGGAGTCGCTGCTGCGGATCACGACCGCGTTCGGGCCGCGGCCGGTTGTGTATCGCGCCACGGATCTGCGGAGCAACGAGTTCCGCGGTCTGGTTGGGGGAGCGGCGTACGAGCCGGTGGAGAGCAACCCGATGATCGGGTACCGCGGCTGTTTCCGGTATGTGCGGGAGCCGGACTTGTTCGCGTTGGAGCTGCGGGTGCTGGCGCGGGTGCGGGAGCGCACCCCGAACCTGCATCTGATGATCCCGTTCGTGCGCACCAAATGGGAGCTGGAGGCGTGCCTGGAGCTGGTGGACGCCAGTGAGCTGGGCCGGGCCCGGGGGATGCGCCGGTGGGTGATGGCGGAGGTGCCGTCGGTGCTGCACTGGTTGCCGGAGTATGTGTCGATGGGGATCGACGGGGTGTCGATCGGCAGCAACGACCTCACGCAGCTGATCCTGGGTGTGGACCGGGACTCGGAGGTGTGCGCGGAGCTGTTCGACGAGAGCGACCCGGCGGTGCTCGACGCGATCGCCCGGATCGTGGTCTCGGCGAAGCGGCTGGGCATCACGTCGTCGCTGTGCGGTCAGGCCCCGTCGACCCGCCCTGGTTTCGCCGAGCACCTGGTGCGGTTGGGGATCACGTCGGTGTCGGTGATCCCGGACGCGGTGTCGTCGGCCCGGTCGGCGATCGCCTCGGCGGAGCAGCGGATCCTGCTGGAGGCGGCGCTGCGCTCGGGTGTGCGGACGAACCCGGCGCGCTGAATCACACGGATCCCCGCTCTCCCGACGTCGGGGGAGCGGGGATCCGTCTGTGCGGGTGCTATTCGGTGACGCGCCTGCCCAGTCGGAGGCTGGCGATGGTCAGCAGGACCAGTGCGAACGCGCCGAGGACCGCGAGTTGGGTCCCGATCTGGGCGATTCCGCCGCCGCGGGAGAGGACTTCCACCCAGCCGTCGACGGCCCAGGCGTGGGGCACGAGGTGTCCGATGGTCCGCATGAGCGGGGTGACGATCTCCAGTGGCCACATGGCGCCGCCGAGCATGCCGAAGGCGATGCCGATGGCCGGGCCGATGGCGGAGGCCTGTTCGGGGGTGCTGAACAGGGTTCCGGCCAGGACTCCGGTGCCCGCGCCGACGAGGACCCAGACGCCGATGAGGGCGGCCGCCGCGGTGGGGTCGCCCCAGTCGACGCCGAAGAGGCCCGCGCCGATGCCGACGATGAGCAGGGACTGCAGCAGGCCGATCACGGCGTAGGCGAGGGTTTCGCCGAAGACGAGGTCGCGGGCGCGGACGGGGGCGGCCATGACGCGGCGGTGGATGCCGAGTTTGCGGGCCTGGATGATGGCGGCTCCGCCCGCGAGGGAGTTGATGAAGACGAACAGCACCAGCATGGTGGGGGCGCTGTAGCCGAATCCGCGGGGCAGGTAGTCGCTGTCGGCGTCGACGGTCTCGGAGCGGACCTCGATGGCGGGCAGCATGGTGCGTACGGTGTCGGCGGTGGCCAGTTGCTGGTCGAAGGTGCCGCCGCTGTGTGCGACACCGAAGCGGGCGGCTTGGACGCGGGCCGCGTGGGTGGCGACGGCGCCGGACACCGCGGACTGGGCGGCTTGGACGCCTGCCTGGGAGCCGCTGCCGAGGACCGGGATGGCCGCGGTGCCTCCGGCGCGCAGGGTGGCGTCGAGGTCGGTGGGGATCAGGACGACGGCGTCGAGTTCGCCTCGTCGCAGGGCGGTGCGGGCCGTTTCCTCGTCGGCGGGGTCGGTGACGCGGGCGCCGGGGATGGCGTGCAGGTCGTCGACGAGGGTGCGGGCGAGGGGGCCGGTGTCGGCGGCGGTGACCACGCCGACGCGCAGGGCGGTGGCGTTCCCGGCGGTGGCGCCGATGACGAGGATGATCACGATCGGGAGCAGCACCATGAAGAAGATCGCGGTGCGGTCACGAAACAGTCTGCGCAGTTCGACGGCGGTCACGGTGAGCGCGGTCATCGGGTCACCGTCCTTCGAATGAGGAACATCGCGATCGCGGTGGTGGCGGCGGTGAAGCCGAGCATGGCGGCCAGCGGCAGGACGATGGCGGACGCTTCGGCTCCGGTGGACAGGTCTGTGAAGCCGCGCATGGCCCACCCGTTCGGGGTGAACAGGGCGAGTGTGCGCAGCGCGGCGGGCGCCATGGACAGGGAGACGAAGTTCCCGCCGAGCAGGACCAGGGCGAAGGTCGCTATGCCTGCGAGCCCGTCGGCCTGGCGTTCGGTGCGGGAGATCGCGATGACCAGGGCGGTCAGCCCGACCAGGGCCAGTGATATGGCGATGATCAGTGCCCCGGCGGCGGCGGGTGGGCCCCAGTAGGCGTCGAAGACGAGGGTGGTCACCACGGCCATGGTGGTCAGGCTCGCGAGGGCGTAGCCGAAGGTGGCCAGTGATTTGCCCGCGAGGACCGTGCCGGGGCCGACGGGTGCGGCGGTGATGCGGTCGAGGGTGCCGTTGGCGCGTTCGGCGAAGTAGCCGCGGGCGGTGAACCCGGTGGCGAACATGGTGAAGAAGATGCCCATGCCGGGGCCGTAGTAGCTGATGGCGTCCAGTGGGCGGGTGCCCGCGCTTCGGGCGACGACCTGTTCGGGCAGGGCGGCGCGGGCGGCGTCGGCGACCAGGGCGTCGGAGGGTGGGGTTCGGCCGGCGACGGCCACGCCGACCGACAGCCGCACCGCGTTGAACCGGGCGACGAACGCGTTCGCGATGGCGGTGCCCACCTGGGTGGCGACGGGTTGGTCGACGGTGCCGAGCACGGTCACGGGGACCGCGCCGCCGCCGTGGGCGGCGGCGGTGAACCCGGCGGGGATGACGAACACCGCCGCGACCTCACCATTGTCCAGTTTGGACTCGGCGTCGGCTCGGCTGGTGGCGGGCACGAGGGTGACGAGGTCGGAGAGGTCGTCGCTGGAGAGCATCGAGGTGAAGGCGGCGGCCAGTTCGCCGTGGTCTTCGTCGACGATGGCGGTGTCGAGGTGGAAGGTCTGCGCCGAGCCGAACGCGAAGCTCATCAGCGCCGCGATGGCCAGGGGGGCGAGCAGTCCGAGCACGATCGCGGACTTGTCGCGCAGGCGTTGGCGCAGGTCCTTGCCCGCGATGGTGAGGGCCGGGTGCATGTCACTCCCTGAGGCTGGTGCCGGTCAGGTGCAGGAACACCGATTCCAGGTCCGGTTCGACCACCTGGACCGAGCGCACTGCGATGTCGGCGCGTTCAGCGGCGTCGAGCACGGCGGGCAGCACGGCGCGGCCGTCCTCGACGAGCAGGGTGACCATGCCGTCGCCGGAATCGGTGTGCGTGACACCGGTGAGCGCGGCGCAGGCGGTGGCGAACCCGGGCAGGTTCCCGGTGGCGGTCAGTTCGACCCGGTCGCGCTCGGCGACCTGGGCGACCAGTTCCCTTGGTGTGCCCTCGGCGATGAGCTTGCCGTGGTCGATGATGCCGACGCGGTCGCAGATGCGTTCGGCTTCCTCCATGTAGTGCGTGGTGTAGAGGACGGCCATGCCCGCGGCGCCGAAGGCGCGGACGCTGTCGAGGATCGCGTGTCTGCTCTGCGGGTCGACCCCGACCGTGGGTTCGTCGAGAACGAGCAGGGTCGGGCGGTGCAGCAGCGCGGCGCCGATGTTGAGGCGTCTGCGCATGCCGCCGGAGAACGACTCGACCCGGTCGCCGCCGCGGTCGGTGAGCCCGGTCAGGTCGAGGACCTCGGCCACCCGCTCGGCCAGCTGCTTTCCGCGCAGCCGGTACATGTGGCCGAAGAACCGCAGGTTCTCCCGGGCGGTGAGGTCTGGGTAGAGGGCGACGTCCTGCGGCACGTACCCGACGAGGGCGCGGGCCGGGGCGCCGGGTGTCATGGGCAGCCCGGCGACGGTGACCGTGCCGGCGTCGGCGGTGAGCAGCCCGCAGACCATGCGGATCGTGGTGCTCTTGCCCGCCCCGTTGGGGCCGAGCAGCCCGTAGGTCTCGCCGGGCGCGATGCGCAGGCTCACGTCGTCGATGGCGAGCCGGTCGCCGAACGATCGGGTGAGCCCCGCGCAGTCGAGGACCGCGGCGGGAGTGTCCGCGCCGCGGTCCGATCGGGTGTCGGTGAGGGTGAGCGCGCCGTCCATGGCGTCGGTCAGCCGGTCAGGGTGGATCGGCGGGCGCGGTACTCCTCGGCGTCGATCTCGCCGCGGGCGAAGCGCTCGTCGAGGATCGCGCGGGCGCCGGAGTCGGTGCGGTGCTTGCCGAAGTGGCGGATGACCAGGATTGCGACGGTGATCAGACCGCCCCAGAACACGATCATCGCGACGATCATCATCAGCGCACCCAGCCAGCCCATGCCGCCGTAGTTGCCGTAGTCCCATCCGTGCATGTCGAACTCCTCGGTCGAGCCGCGATCAGCGGGTCAGGTGGGCGGGGCGGTGGGTGACCGCCTCGATGTCGGTCACGGTCGCCTCGAGCAGTTTGTGCGCGAGGTCGGACAGGGCGCGGGCGGTGGCGAGTTCGTCGCCGATCTCGGGGACGTTCGTGTCGCTGGGGGCGAGCCGGGCGAGCCCGATGCCGACGAGGGCGGTGTTGTCCCGGGTGGTCAGGCGGGCCTTCGCGCGGGTGCGTTCCTCGTGCTCGTCGATGAAGATGTCGACGCGCCACTGCTTGGTTTCGGTCATGGTGTTCCTCCTGGGGTCGATACCCAGCGTGCGCGTGGGCGGGTGGGGTGGCCGAGGGGCGAAGGTCCCGTGCTCGCGGGACGATCGACGCGTCAGCGCCGCGATGGGCGGCGGCGCAGGGACTCGATGGTGGTCCACGGGTCGACGTCGGCGTGCGTGGCTGCGGCGAGGCTGGCCCGGCAGGCGCGGACGAGTTGTCGGGTCGCGGCGGTGTCGGGGGTGCGGGAGCACTTCGGGCAGGTCAGTCGGACGGCGCCGGTGAGGGCGTCGATCGCGATGTTCACCGCGCAAGAGCAGTCGCGGCACCAGCGGTGTCCGGTTACGGGGATCACGTGCAGCGGTGAGGACACGCAGTCGTGCAGCCAGCGCCGGTGGGTCCGACAGGTCTTGCGGTCCAGCGGATTCAGGTCACCGTCCTCCGCTGCGTCCTCAATGGACAGTTCGACGGCGAGGCGGCGGTCGCGAAGGTCGGCGTAGCGGTCGCGGACGGGGCCCGCCGGTTCCACAGCCGGGGTCCGAGCGACGGTGGCGGTGGTGACTCGGTGCTGGAACATCGTCGGTTCCTTTCGGCGTGGTTTCGGTACCTGTCCACCATGACCGTCGGGCTGTGACCGCCACCACATCCCATCCTCCCGTCTGTGCCGCGCCCTTCAGTCCTGGCAGGCGGGGACCAACGGCGCGGCGAGGGCCCTGGTGAACCGGGACCTTCGGCCGCCGTCGGCGGGGACTGCTGCTCTGCCGCCAAGTCGGGACGACGGGTTGTCTGGAGGGGAGAAACCGAACGACACGGGAGGCGGACATGCCCGAACTGAAGGTGGCGGCCGTGATGGCGAAGAAGGTGGTCGCGGTCGACCCCGGCACACCGGTCAAGGACGTGATCTTGACCCTCGCGCGCAATGCGATCAGCGCCGTGCCGGTGCTCGACGAGCAGTTGCGGCCGCTCGGGGTCGTGTCCGAGGCCGACGCGCTGGCCAAGCGCGAATACCACGCGGGAACCGACGACCCGCCGCCCTGGTATGCCCGCCGTGGGCGCAAAGCGCGGTGGCTCAAGGCGAAGGGCAGCACCGCGGCCGACATCATGACCTCGCCCGCGGTGACCGTCGGCGAGGATGAGCCGGTGACCGTCGCGGCCCGTCTGCTGGCAGAGAAGAAGCTGCGCAGGCTGTTCGTCGTGGACAAGACGGGCCGCGTCGTCGGGGTGCTCGCGCGCCGCGACGTTCTCGGCACGTTCCTGCGCGACGACGACGACATCCGCGCCGACATCGAGCGCCAGGTGCTGGCCAGGGGCATGTGGCTGATCCCGGGGACCGTGACCGTGAAGGTCCACGACGGCGTCGCCACCCTCTACGGGACGCTGGAGCACCGCAGCACCGCCGAGGTCGCCCGCGCCCTCACCGGGGCCGTCTCGGGGGTCGTGGGCGTGCGCAGCAACCTGCGCTACGAGATCGACGACGCGGTCAGCACCGGACTGTGAGGCGGGACATGACTCGCAAGAAGTGGAGTGACCTCAGGCCGGGGCAGCGCAGAGGGTTCATCGCGGCGAGTCTTGTCGAGTTCGCGCTCGCGGCCGCCGCGTGGACCGACCTGGCCCGCCGCACGCCGGAGCAGGTGCGTGGCCGCAAGCCGCTGTGGGCCGCGGCGATCGCGGTGAACTTCGTCGGCCCGATCGCCTACTTCTGCTGCGGCAGGCTGCCTGCTGAACGTGGGCGTGAGTCGGGTGGTGCGCGCGTTCTCTGAGCTGGACGTGGGAAGTGACCGGTGGGCCTACGCCCACCGGTCACTTCCGTTCGCGCGGATTCACCGATGTGCGCGGCAAGGCGCGGCGCCGGGCAGGAACGCGGTGACCTGCTCGGCCGGGCGGCGCCTGCTGCGGGGCAGGGTGGGGGCGGCGATCGGCGCCCAGCCGACCCGCAGCACGAGGTGGGGCACACCGGCCGAGTCGAGGACGTCCTCGTGGACGCTTTGCCTGCCGCCGGGAACTTCGACAACCTGTGACAAAGGGCAGGTGGCCAGCCCGAGATCGGTGGCGGCGAGCAGCATCGCGCTCGCGGCCTCACCGGCGCGCAGCCGCGACACCGGATCGTCCTGGGGGGTCGTCAGCACCAGCAGTTCCCCGCCGTCGAGCGCTGAGGGTTCCACAGTGGACTCGAGGAGGTCGCCGCGGGCGAAGGTGCGCATCCGCGTGTCGCCGTGGCAGCGTCTGCCCGCGGGGGCGCTCGCGCTCAGCACGCCCTCGGTGGCGGCGAGGCCGAGCCCGCTCCAGAGTGCCATCTCCATGTTGTAGGCGGGGTCGCTCTCCTGCTTGTCCGCCGCCAGTCCCATCGCCGTGGCGAGTCGGTGTCTGCGGATCGGGTCGGTGACCGGCACGGCGAGGACACCCTGCCGGGCGGCGTGCTCGACCAGCAGGTCCACATGTCCCTGGGGCACGGGCCACGACGAGTACCGGCGCCGGTCGGTGTGCCTGCCCGTGATCGCCGCCGCCAGCGCGACGTCCTCGTCGGACGGGTCGGCCGGGTGCAGCTCGATGGCCGCCAAATGGTCGGTGTCGGCCGGGTTGGGGATCCGGTGCACCCGGCTCGCCCAGCCCAGCGCCGCGAAGGCGACCCTGGCGTGGTGCAGGGTGGCGCCGCAGCTGAGGAGCAGGTCGTGCCCGTCGGGGTCGGTGACGTGCGCCTGCCGGGTCCAGTCGGCCATCAGGTGCAGCGACTGCCGCCCGATGAGCCAGCGCCACGGCTGGGTGTTGTGCACCGACGGGGCGCGGGTGGCCAGGGCCAGCGCGCCGTACATGGTCTCGGGGTCGGGCCGGTGGCGGCTCATCGGTGCTCCTCGCGGTCCCCGGTCAGGGCCGCGGCGAGGGTGCGGGCCCAGGCGAGGATCTCGTCCCAGTCGCGGGCGTCGCCCGGCATCCGCTTGGCCAGCAGCCGGTCGATCGGCCCGGTGGCGAGCTTCGGGTCCAGGCGCCCGCCGAACACGGTGGGCGGCGGTGCTCCGATGCGGCCCGCCCACTTCGCGGCGAACGGCGACGGGGTGATCGTCTCCGGTCGCTTGCCGATCCAGCCGCTCTCGAAGAGCCATACCCGGCGGGCGGCCAGACCTGGGGCGTTGCGCTTGACGAAGCGGGATGCCTCCGGGCGCCACCGGCCCGCGTAGACCGCGCTGCCCAGCACGACGGTGTCATAGCCTTTGAGCGTGGTCACACCGGCCACGTCACGCACGTCCGCCGAAACCCCCAGCTTCAACAGTTCCACGCCGATGGCGTCGGCGATTTCCTTGGTGGAGCCCATTTTGCTCGCGTATGCGATGAGTACCTGAGTCATGCGAACAGCGTCGCGCCGACACCGCGGCGGTGGCAGGGCAGTTGTTCCCGACCAGCGTCGACCTAAGTCACGCGGGCACCGTGACGACCGGGCAGCGGGCGTGGCGCAGGCAGTGTGCCCCGACGCTCCCGAGGACGAACTCGGCCAGTCGACTGTGCCTGGTCTTGCCGATCACCAGCATGGCCGCGGACTCGGCGAGCCTGGTGAGTTCGGCCCCGGGATCACCGTCGACGTGCAGTCTGCGGACTTCCGGGGCGCCCCAGACGCCCGCCCGGGCCGCCACGACCAGGTCGTAGAGGCGCGGGCTCGGACGGGCCTGTTCGAGCGGTGGCGCGGTGCCGTAGGGCATCGGGGTGAAGGCGGTGACGTGGGCGACGGTGACGGGGTAGCCGACTTCCACCGCGGTCACCGGCGCCCCGGTGGTGGCCGCGAGTTCCACCGCCCAGCGCAGGGCGGAGCGGCTCGCGGGTGAGCCGTCCACCCCGACCACGATCTCGTTGTTCGCCATTCGCGTGTGCCTCGGCGCGTTCATCGGGCGAGGTTGACGGGGATCTCGGCCACGACGACGCGGCTGCCATCCTTGGGCGAGGAGTACCAGGCGATGAGCTTTCCGGTGCCTGCCTGGGGCGCGGTGAAGCGCAGGGTGACGTCGAAGGTGCCGCGGGTGCCGGTGCCCGAGGTGGCCATGACCCGCCGGTCGGTGAGTGAGCGGCCCCCGGAGTCGACGATCTGGAGTTGGAAGACAGCTTCGAAGGTGTTCGCCGTGCCGTACACACGCAGGGGGCTGCGCGCGGTGGTGCCGATAGTCGGCGATTCGATCAGCACGGCGGGGGAGAGGTCTTCGTAGTCGGCCCGGGTCTGCGGGTGGTCGAGGATGATCCCCTCGCCGCCGAAGACCGTCACCGGGGCACCGTCGAGCCGGAAGTTCACCCGGTCGACCGTGGCGAACCGGGTCAGGGTGAACACGACCTGCGCGAGCCGCGCGGTCATCGACAGGGTGCCGCCGCCGGAGGCGAACGACCCGGACAGGTCCACGGTGGCGAGCCCGTCGCGCAGGGCGATGCCGCGCAGGGTCGTGCCCGCGGGGACCGCCGAGGTCAACCCGGCCTGCTGTTCGGCCGCTGTGGGCCCCTGCAGCAGCGCGCGCACCGCCGCCGAGGCGACCGCGGGTGTCTGGACCTGCCTGCGGGTGGCGATCAGCTTCTCCCCGCGCAGGAAATACACCGACACGCCCGCGGTGGCGGCCGGGGGCTGGGTTGTGGGGGCGGGTGCGCTGGTCGTCGGCGCCGCGCTCGGTGGTGTGGTCGTCGGTGTGGCGGGTGTCGTGCTGGTGCTCGGTCCGCTGCTCGCGGTGCTGGTGCCGGTGGGTGGGGTCGGTTGTGGTGTGCCGGGTTCGGAACGGCCGCATCCGGTCGCCGTGGCGACCGTGGCGAGGAGAACACCGAGAACGACGTGTCCGCGAATGGACATGGGAAGCCTCCATGGTCAGTTGAGGTGATCGCACACCGTCACCGGGTGGGCGCACAGTCGCCTAAGTCCCACCCGCCCAGTGCCCTTCGGCCGCGACAAGACCCGATGAGCCCTTCGGGTGCGGGTTCGGGGACCTGAGGACTTCCCGGCACGATCGCGAGTCCAACGTTCAAAACAACGAGTCCAACGTTCAGAACATCAACGGCGCCGGTCGTCGCCCAGCGTGAGGTGGGTTTCACCACCGGGTCGCGCCGGCGCAGCGTGGCGCCATGACTACTGCGATCCGGACGGAGTCACTGGTCAAAGTCTTCGGCCGCACCCACGCCCTCGACGGGATGGACCTTGAGGTCCGCACCGGTGAGGCCACGGGTTCCTCGGGCCGAACGGCGCCGGGAAGACCACCGCCCTGCGCGCGCTGCTCGGTCTGCTCCGGGTCGTCGGGGGACGGGCCACCGTCCTCGGTGCGGACCTGTGGGGTGGGCGCTGGTCGCGGTGATCGTGCTCAGCGACCTCGGCCCGCTGCTGGAGCTCGACCAGTGGGTCAGGACCTCTCGCCGTTCACCCACATCCCCTAACTCCCGGGCTCGGAGTGGACTGCCACACCGCTGCTCGGGTTGAGCGCCACCGCCGCGGTGATCAACGCGGCGGGCGTGGCCGGGTTCCGCCGCCGCGACCGCGGCTGATCACAAGCGGTGCACACAAGTCGGCGCCCGCCGGGAAGGCGGGCGCCGACTTGCGAGGGCCGGTCGCCTACGTGGCCACCGGGACGGACACCTCGGTGAGCAGGTCGTCCACACCCGCGGCCTGGTCCGGGCCGACGAGGTAGGTCTCCGTGGGCGGGCCCGCAGCGCGCCTGCCCGAGGCCCGGATCCACTCGTCGAGGGCCTGGTGCGCGGCGCCGATGTCGTCGTAGGCGCCGCGGTGCCGGGTCGTGGCGACGGTGGCGGCCTCCTGCCGGACCACCCCGGCGGTGTCGTCGGCCGTGCCCACGGGGACGGTGAAGTCCACGTCGATCGGCTGGTCCGGGCGGAACTCGCCGCGATAGGTGATGGCGGGCGGGCCGGTGATGGGCAGGTGGGCTCGGCCCGCCCGCTGGTACAGGTCCGCCATCGCCCCTGCGACGTCCTCGCCTATGGTCGCCGCGCGCAATGTGTGGCTCATCTTGAGCACCAGACGTGGCGGGGTGTCCTGAATCGAGATCTCATACGGCATGGTGGTCGTTCCCTTCGCAGATCAGAGGGGTGCGCTGATGTCGGCCACCGCGCGGCGCGCGCTGGCGGGCAGCGGCTCGGCGGAGGTGGGCGCCCACCCGACCCGCAGGACCAACTGGGGGATGGCGGCGCCGTCGAGGACGGTGTCGCGGATCAGGATGCGGCTGTCGGCGACCTCGATCCCCTGTGACAGCGGGCAAGTCGCCAACCCGAGCTCGGTCGCGGTCAGCAGCACCGCGCTCGCGGCCTCACCGGCGCGCAGCCGCGACAGCGCGTCGTCGCCGGGGGTGGCCAGCACGATGAGTTCAGCGGCGTCGGGCTCGTTGCGGCGCACCGGCGACTCACGCAGCTCGCCCCCGGTGAACGTGCGCATCCGGGTGTCGCCGTGGTGTTCGCTGCCCGCCGGTGCGGCGGCCGCGGGGACCCCGTCGGTGCTCACCCGGCTCCGGCCGCTCCACTGGGCGATCTCCGCGGCGTACTCGGGGTCGTGCTGCTGCCGCTCGGCGGCGAGTTCCATCGCCACCGCGAGCCGGTAACGGGTTTCCGTGTCGGCGACCGGGATCGCGAGGACACCCTCATGGGCCGCGCGCTCCACCAGCAGATCCATCAGCTCCGCGGGCACCGGCCACGACGAGTACGCGCGCCGGTCGGTGCGCCTGCGGGTGATCGCCGTGGCCAGGGCGACGTCCTCACGGGACGGCTCGGCCGGGACGAACTCCACGGCGGCCAGGTGATCGGGCGCCGCCGGGTTCGGGATGCGGTGCACCAGTGTGGCGTATCCCAGCGCGGCGAACGCGACCCGCAGGTGGTGTAGGGCGGCGCCGCAGCTGATGAGCAGGTCCCGGCCCTGCGGGTCGGTCGCGGGCACCTGGCGGGACCAGTCGGCCATCAGATGCACCGAGTCGTCCCCGATCAGCCAGCGCCACGGCTGCGAGTTGTGCACCGACGGCGCCCTGGCAGCCAGCTCGATCGCGTCGTTCACCGTGACGCGATCCAATTCCGGTGCGGTCATGGCCTTTCCCTTCACCAACATGGTTTGTGGTCACCTCCACTGTCGGTCGCGCGTGGGGTGCGGGCGAGAGACCGAGGTCCCGCGGCGGCGGGCCCAGATGCCCTGTCGACGACACGGCTCGGCAACGACCGTGATGGGTGAGACAGGACGGGAGGACCGCGCATGCACGCCGAACCTGGTGACTGGCTGGTCATCGAACGCTCCGACATCGAGCACCACGCCCGACGCGGCCGTATCGAGCAGGTCCGCGGCGCGGGCGGGACCCCGCCGTTCGTGGTGCGGTGGCTCGACACCGACCGCGTCGTGCTCGTGTTCCCCGGACCCGACGGGCATGTGGTCAGCGCGGCCGACCTCGCCGCCGCCGACGCCGCCGCGAACGCCCGCCTCACCCGCGTCCAGCGGGAAATCAGCGCACACCCAGCTCATCGGCCGGAGGAGTCATGATGCCGCAAGGACAGCACACCCAGACCATCGTGGTCGGCGTCGACGGGTCGCCGACCGCCGCCGCGGCCCTGTCGTGGGCGGTCGAGGAAGCCGCCCGGCGCGGCTGCCCGGTGCGCGCGGTGACCGCCGCCCCGCAGGACGCCCCCGGATACTTCGTCGAGGGTGTCGCCGAACAGATCGACACGGCGTCGCGGCGCCGACCGGGCGTCACCCTGTCCCACGTCTACCGCACCGGCGCGCCGGGGAGGGTCCTCGTGGACGACGCCGCCGACGCGGCGATGCTCGTGGTCGGCAGCCACGGTGTGAGCCGGATCGTGTCGGTGCTGCTCGGCTCGGTCACCGCGTACTGCGTGCGGTTCGCCCGCTGCCCCGTGGTCGTCGTGCCGAACATCATGGCCGTGCGCGAAACCGCCACTACTTCCATGGTGGAGTCGGCGCTGCCCGGGCCACTGCTGTAGCCGAGAAAGCTGTGGGCGGGACCCGCGTACGGGTCCCGCCCACAGCTGTGTGGGACTCAGTCGGCGGGGACGATCACCACCGGGCAGGTCGCGTGCCGCAGCAGGTCCGCGGCGAACGCCCCGACTCCGGTGGTGACGTTCGCCGCGTGCTGGTGGGCGCCGATGACCAGCAGGTCCGCGTCCTCGGCGACGCGGGCGAGCTCACGGCCGCGGTGCCCGGGCATCGCGGTGTCGACGACCGGTGGCGCGTCGTCGACTCGGGCGGCGGTCTCGGCCACCAAGTCGGCGAGTCGCTCGGTGTCGGTGTGCTCCCGCGGGCGCGGCGCACCGCCCATGCCCGCGGGTCGGGGAGCGGTCAACTCGACCGCCCGCACGACCGCGTGCCTGCCGCGCGCTTCCTCCATCGCCCATCGCAGGGCGGCGCGGCTGCGCGGCGACCCGTCGATGCCGACGACGATCCTGTGTTCACGGTTGGAAGTGTCCACGGCTGTGCTCCTGTCCGAGGGGGTCCGTCCAGTCCAGCGTGGCCGCCCGGGTCGGCCTGGGCGAAGGGCACTTGGTCCCGTGCGGCGCCGAAGATCTGCCCTGCCTGACCGGCGAAGGTCGTCTTATCGTCAGGTGGGACAGTCGACCGAGCGGAGAACAGGATGCGTGCCTGGCAGGTGCCGCTGCCGGGGCCGATGGCGACCGGGCCGCTGCGCCTGGGTGAGCTGCCGATCCCCGAGCCCGGCCCCGACGAGTTGCTCGTGCGGGTGCTGGCCTGCGGGGTGTGCCGCACCGATCTGCACGTCGCCGAGGGCGACCTGCCGGTGCACCGGGCCGCGGTCGTGCCCGGCCACGAGGTGGTCGGCGAGGTCGTCGGCACCGGGACCGGGGTCACCGGGTTCGCGGTGGGTGACCGGGTCGGGGTCGCGTGGCTGCGGCGCACCTGCGGGCGCTGCCGGTACTGCCTGCGCGGCCGGGAGAACCTGTGCCCGCTCTCGCGGTACACCGGGTGGGACGCCGACGGCGGGTACGCCGAATACACCACCGTGCCCGCCGATTTCGCGCTGCCGCTGCCCGCCGGGTACTCCGACACCGAACTCGCGCCGCTGCTGTGCGCGGGCGTCATCGGCTACCACGCGTTGCTGCGCGCCGAGCTGCCCGCGGGCGGGACCCTTGGGGTGTACGGGTTCGGCGCCAGCGCCCACCTCGCCGCCCAGGTCGCCCTGGCCGGGGGCGCGACGGTGCACGTGATGACCCGGGACGCCGCGGCCCGACGACTGGCGCTGAATCTGGGCGCCGCCTCGGTCCAGGGCGCCGCCGATCCGCCACCGGAACCACTCGACTCGGCGATCCTGTTCGCCCCGGCCGGAGAGCTGGTGCCGCCCGCCCTCGCCGCGCTCGATCGGGGCGGCACGCTGGCCGTCGCAGGCATCCACCTCAGCGACATCCCGTCGCTGAACTACCAGCGGCACCTGTTCCAGGAGCGGCAGCTCCGCAGCGTCACCTCGAACACCCGGGCCCAGGCCCGCGAATTCCTTGCCGTGGCCGAAGAACACCACCTGCGGGTGACCACGTCGCCCTACCGCCTCGACCAGGCCGACGCCGCGTTGACCGACCTCGCCGCCGACCGTGTCCACGGCGCCGCCGTTCTGGTGAACTGAAAGCCGTCGCCCCGGCGACACCCGCCGGGGCGACGGCCTGCTCGGCTACACGGGCGCGCGGGTCGCGGGCACCGGCGGCATCGGCTCCCACCGGTCGGCCATCTTCGCCTCCAGCGCGCTCATCGTCGTGTATTCCAGCTCGGACAGGGGCAGCCGGTGCGGCTCGAACGGGCCGTGCCCGCGGAAGTAGTCCATGGCCTCGTTGGCCTGCGAGCGGGCCCGGTCGAACGACGGGTCGGCGAACATGTCCCGCGGGCCGATGAGCTTGCCACCGGTGATCTGGAAGCCCAACGCCACGACCCGGGGCGGGCCGTCGAACCGGGCCGGGGTGGCCTGCGCCAGGCCCACCGGCATGATCGGGGCGTGGTGGGACCCGCGCATGCAGCCCGCCACCGCGTACGGGAACGAGAACGGCTCCAGGACCTCGCCCACCGCGGGCAGGCCCGACTGGCAGCGCACGATCATGACCGGGTCGTCCTTGCCGACGTAGCGCCCGGCGATCAGCGAGAGCCGCTGGGTGGAGGTGGCCGCAGCCGGGACGCCCAGCTTGATCGAC
Source organism: Actinokineospora xionganensis (assembly GCF_014323725.1). Classification (GTDB taxonomy): domain Bacteria; phylum Actinomycetota; class Actinomycetes; order Mycobacteriales; family Pseudonocardiaceae; genus Actinokineospora; species Actinokineospora xionganensis. Next base: position 336,501 of record NZ_JABVED010000001.1, read on the forward strand.
TCGACGCTGTGCACCACGTACCGGGCGGGGGCGCCGATGAACATCAGCAGGTCGTAGCTGTCGCGCGGGGTGTCGAAGGTGATGCGCTTCTCCTCGTAGAGGTCGTAGACCTCGAAGCGGAACCCGTCGTGCATCTTCTCGTCGATCACCAGGCCCGCGGTGTTGAACGGGTCGGCGAACATCTTGTACAGCGGCAGGTTCCACGCCCCCGGCTCGGTCTTGTCGGCCAGGAAGCAGATCACCGGCTCGCTGGCGCGTTCGGTGAACTCCAGTTCGGCGTAGCCGGGTCCCATGCCGCGCAGGTTGCCGCTGAACGCGTCGGACAGCAGGTCCTGCCCGGCGCCGTAGAGCCCGAGCTGCTTGGCGATCTCGGTGGTGCGCAGGAACGTCTCCCACGCGAAGGTGTGCACCGGCTCCGCGTCGGGGCCGTGGTCGTGGGTCATGATCAGCGAGATGTCGTCGCCGCAGCGGCTGACCTTCCCGTCGATCAGCAGGCCTTGGGCGATGGCGGTCTCCACCGCGGTGGTCGCCGCGACGAGCATGTCGGGGTGGACCTCGCAGTGGCCGACGAATCCGCCGGTGTCGGCTTTGATGATGCTCAGGGTTGTCATCCGGATTCCTTTGCTGAGAAGGGGATGCCGAGCGGTCGCGTGGACGCGGCCAACTCGGCGATGGTGCGTTCGATGGTGCGGGTCAGCAGGTCGACCTCGGGGACGCTGTGCGCGTCGGTGGTCACCCCGAAGACCAGGCGGTCGCGGTAGGACAGCACCGCCACCCCGGTGCGCAGCCGCAAGGCGAGTGGGACGTAGGGCATCAGCTCCACGAGTTCGCTGCCCAGAAAGGACAGTGGGTTGCGTGGGCCGGGCACGTTCGTGGTGACCGTGATGATGTTGCGCTGCGGGAGCCTGGCGGCGATCCGGATGGCCGCGGAGATCGGCGCGAACGGGCCGTAGGCCGCCAGGTCGGTGACCGCGGTGCCCGCGTGGGTCTGGTCGCTCCTCTTGGCCGAGCCCAGCCGCGCACGCACCGCGTGCAGCGCCTCGACCGGGTCGGCGATGTCGACGGGCAGCAACGGCAGCAGCAGCGAGATCCGGTTGTCGAGGGTGTCCTCACCGGCGGCGCGCGTCGAGACCGGGACCAGGGTGCGCACCGCGCGCGCCGAAGGCGCCTGCCCTCGGCTGAGCAGCAGTTCACGCAGCGCCGCGCTGACCGCTGTGAGGACGACGTCGTTGACGGTGGCCCCGAAGTGCCTGCCGATCTCGGCGACCTGCGGCAGCGAGGCGCGGGCCACCCCGTAGCCGCGCCGCGACCCGAGCGGTCCGGTCAGCGGTGACGGATCGGCCGGGAGCGCCACGGCGGCGAGCGACACCAGGCCACGGGCCGCGGCGATCACCCTGCGCCCAGCCCGGACCGGGGAGCGGGCGGCACCGCACAGCACGCCGATGGGCTTGCGCGGGTCGACCGCCCGCAACAGCAGGCGCAGCGGCCCGCAGTGGCTCGACGCCGGCACCGTCGGTGGCCGGTCGCCGAGGGCGGTTTCGTAGAGGTGGCTGCCCGACACGCCGTCGGCGACACTGTGGTGCACCTTGGTCAGCAGCGCCCACCGGTTCCCCGCGAGGCCCTCGATGACCCATGATTCCCACAGCGGGTGGTCGCGGTCCATTCGCGACGACATGACCCGGCCGACCAGCTCGCACAGCTCGGCGTCGTCGCCCGGCGCGGGCAGCGCCGTGCGCCGCAGGTGGTTGTCGGGGTCGAAGTCCGGGTCGTCCACCCACACCGGTGCTGTCAGGTCGAGGGGTGTCCTGCGCACCTTCTGCGTGGTGTGCGGGACGGTTCGCATGGCGGCGAGGATGGCGGCCCGGGCCGCGGCGGGGTCGGGGGTGGGCCCAGCGAAGACCGCGACGGACCCGATGGCCAGTGCGGCGTGCGGGTCGGCGTCCTCCACGTCGAGGAACGCCGCGTCGAGTGGGCTCAGCTGCTCCACTGCTCTCCCTCGTTCCCGTCGAGATCGCACCGGCCCGAGAGGCGGAGACGCCCGCCGTGGGGGGCGACGGGACGGTCCGGGCGTGCGTGCCGCGGCACCACGCCGATCCGCTCTCGGGCCGGGGACCGGGATCAGATCCCGGTAGTGCCAACGCTTCGCCACCTAGCCGGTGCGCCACAGAGTCGATGGTCTCCATCGGACGGTGGCGGAGGTCTGTGCCGCCGGCGCCTACTTGGCGAGGAAGCCGCCGTCGATCGGGTAGTAGGTGCCGGTGGCGAAGGACGCCGCGTCGCTGGCCAGCCAGGTGACCAGTTCGGCGACCTCCTCGGGCGTGCCGATGCGCCCGAGCGCGTGCTGGCCCGCCATGGCTTGCAGGGTGGCCTCGTCGAGGCGGGCGGTCAGCAGCGGTGTCCGGATGAACGCCGGACCGACCGAGTTGACGCGGATGCCGTCGGCCGCGTGCTCCCAGGCCGCGACCTGGGTCATGCCCACCACGCCGTGCTTGGCCGCGGTGTAGGCGCTCGCGGTGGGGAAGCCGACCTGGCCGAGGATCGAGGCCATGTTCACGATCGACCCGCCGCCGTTGGCGCGCATGGCGCGGATCGCGGCGCGCTGGGTGAAGAACACCCCGTCGAGGTTGACCCCGATGACCTGGTGCCAGCCCTCGTCGGTGTAGTCGCCCGATGTGCTCGCCTCACCGCCGATTCCCGCGTTGCACACGGCGATGTCGACCCGGCCGAGGGTGCCGACCACATCGGCCATGGCCTGGTCCACCGCCGCGCTGTCGGCGACGTCGACGACGATCCCGTGGGTGCGGTGGCCGTAGCGGGCCAGTTCCTTGAGCGTGTCGTCGATGGCGTCCTGGTCGAGGTCCCAGATCGAGACGTCGGCGCCGGAGCGGGCCATGGTGTGCGCGCACGCCCGGCCGATACCGGATGCGCCGCCGGTGATGACGGCGACCTTGTCCCCGAGCTTGTAGTTGATCATGACAGTCCTTTCGTGGGTGTGCCTCCGACGATGCGAGACCTGATCCGCCGCGACGAGGGGCGACGGTCCCGGCCCAAGCGGGCCCTTGGCCCCTCGCGGTCCCGGGCCGCGCGCGGCTTGATGGGGTGGTGCAGCAGACAACGAGCAGCCACTGGGCGCCCATCACCAAGCCGCGCGACGTGCGAGAGCAGTCGAACCTGACCGACTACGCGCGGGCCTGCCGCGCGTTCGACTGGGGCGCCGCGCGTGCCGAACTGTCGGGTCTGCCCGGCGGGGGCCTCAACATCGCCTACGAGGCGGTGGACCGCCACGTCGCCGCGGGCCGGGGGGAGGTGACCGCGCTGCGCTGGATCGACCGGCACGACCAGGTCACCGACATCAGCTACGCCGACCTCGCCGAGCGGACCAACCGGTTCGCGAACCTGCTGCGGACACTGGGTGTCGGCCGCGGCGAGCGGGTGTTCACCCTGCTCGGGCGGGTCCCCGAGCTCTACGTCGCCGTGCTCGGCACGCTCAAGGCCGGGTGTGTGCTGGCCCCGCTGTTCTCGGCGTTCGGGCCCGAACCGATTCGCCAACGGATGCGGCTTGGCGGCGCCGCGGTGCTGGTGACCACCCCCGCGCTGTACTGGAAGAAGATCGCGCCGATCAAGGACGACCTGCCCGGGCTGCGCCACGTGCTGCTGGTCAACCCGGACCCGCTGCCCGGCGAGGCCACCCTGGCCGAACAGCTCGCCGGCAGCTCCCCGGACTTCACCGTCGAGCCCACGTCCCCGCAGGACATGGCCCTGCTGCACTTCACCAGCGGCACCACCGGCCAACCCAAAGCGGCCGTCCACGTCCATGAGGCCGTCGTCGCCCACCACAGCACCGCCAAACACGCGCTGGACCTGCGCGCGGGCGACGTCTTCTGGTGCACGGCCGATCCGGGGTGGGTGACCGGCATGTCCTACGGGATCATCGCCCCGCTGACCATCGGCGCCACCGTCGTCAGCGACGAGGGCGAGTTCGACACCCGCCGCTGGTACCGCGTGCTTTCCGAGCAGAAGGTGACGGTCTGGTACACCGCGCCGACCGCGCTGCGCATGCTCATGCGGCACAGCGCCGACATCGCGGGGGAGTACGACCTGTCCGCGCTGCGCTACGTCGCCAGCGTCGGCGAGCCGCTCAACCCCGAGGCCGTCATCTGGGGCCGCGACGTGCTCGGTCTGCCGGTGCACGACAACTGGTGGCAGACCGAGACCGGCGCGATCATGATCAGCAACTTCCGTGCCGAGGAGGTCCGGCCCGGATCGATGGGCCGCCCGCTGCCCGGCGTCACCGCCGCGGTGCTGCGCCGCGGGCCCGACGGGCGTGCCCAGATCACCCACGGCAAGGTTCGTGAGGTCGCCGAACCCGGTGAGGTCGGCGAACTGGCGTTGCGCCCCGGCTGGCCATCGATGTTCCGCGGCTACCTCGACGAGCCCGCCCGGTACGCGGCCTGCTTCGCCGACGGGTGGTACCTCACCGGCGACCTCGCCCGCCGCGACGCCGACGGCTACTACTGGTTCGTCGGCCGCGCCGACGACGTGATCAAGTCCGCGGGCCACCTCGTCGGCCCGTTCGAGGTGGAGAGCGCCCTGATGGCGCACCCGGCCGTGGCCGAGGCCGGTGTCATCGGCAAACCCGACCCGGTCGCCGGTGAACTCGTCAAGGCGTTCGTGTCGCTGCGCCCGGGATTCGAGCCGACCGAACAGCTGCGCGGGGAACTGCTCGCCTTCGGCAGGCGCGCGCTCGGCGCGGTCGCCCCCAAGGAGATCGCGTTCGACGACGCCCTGCCGCACACCCGCAGCGGCAAGGTCATGCGCAGGCTGCTCAAAGCCCGCGAACTCGGCACCCCCGAAGGTGATCTGTCCACACTGGAGAGTGCGTGATGACCACGGCCGACGCGAAGACCCGCCTGGAGCTGCTCACCACCATGCTCCGAGTGCGCCGATTCGAGGAGCGGTGCGTCGAGCTCTACAGCGCCGAGAAGATCCGCGGATTCATGCACCTGTGCATCGGCGAGGAAGCCGTGTCGGCCGGTGTGCTGCGCGCGCTGGGCCCCCTCGACGCGGTGGTCTCCACCTACCGTGAGCACGGCCACGCCCTGGCCCGCGGCCTGCCCATGGCCGCGGTGATGGCCGAGATGTTCGGCCGCGCCACCGGGGCCAGCCACGGCCGCGGTGGGTCGATGCACCTGTTCGACGGCGAGCGCCGCTTCTACGGGGGCAACGCGATCGTCGCAGGCGGGCTCCCGGTCGCTGTGGGCCTCGCGCTCGCCGACCGAATGCGAGACCGGCCCACGGTCACCGCGTGTCTGTTCGGCGACGGCGCCGTCGCCGAGGGCGAGTTCCACGAGTGCATGAACCTGGCCGCCCTGTGGCGGCTGCCGGTGCTGTTCTGCTGCGAAAACAACCGCTACGCCATGGGGACCGCGCTGGAACGCGAGCACGCCGTGACCGACCTCGCGCTGCGGGCGTCGTCCTACGGGATGCGCTCGTGGGCCGTGGACGGGATGGACGCCGAAGCGGTCGCCGACGTCGCCGCCCGCGCCGTCGACACGATCCGTGGCGGATCCGGGCCGTGCTTCCTGGAACTGAGCACCTACCGGTTCCGCGCGCACTCCATGTACGACTCCGACCGCTACCGCGACAAAGCCGAGATCGGCGCCTGGAAGCGGCGCGACCCGATCCCGGCGCTCACCGAACTGATGCGCGCGGCCGACCAGCTCACCGACGAGGACCTGGCGGGCATCGAGGCGACCATCGGTGAAGAGATCGACACCGCGGTCGCCGCCGCCGAACAGGCACCCGTCGAACCCGTCGCCGACCTGACCCGCTTCGTCTACTCGGAACGGACGTGACGACCGTGCGGACCACCTACCGTGAAGCCCTCCGCGAGGCGATGCGCTCGGCGATGCGCGAGGACGAGCGCGTGTTCCTCATGGGCGAGGACGTCGGCCGCTACGGCGGCTGCTACGCGGTCAGCCTCGGGCTGCTCGAGGAATTCGGACCCGACCGGATCCGTGACACCCCGCTCTCGGAGTCGGCGTTCGTCGGCGCGGGCATCGGCGCCGCCATCGCCGGGATGCGCCCGATCGTGGAGATCATGACCGTCAACTTCAGCCTGCTCGCGCTCGACCAGATCCTCAACAACGCGGCCACCCTGCTGCACATGTCCGGCGGGCAGATCGCGGTGCCCCTGGTGATCCGGATGACCACCGGGGCGGGCCGCCAGCTCGCCGCGCAGCACTCGCACAGCCTCGAAGGCTGGTACGCCCACATTCCCGGTCTGCGGGTCATCTCGCCGGCCACCGTCGCCGACGCCCGCGGGATGCTCGCCACGGCGCTGGCCGACCCCGACCCGGTGATCATGTTCGAGCACAACTCCCTGTACTCGGTGGAAGGCGAGCTGAGCGACGGCGGGCCCGTCGACATCGACACCGCCGCCGTGCGCCGACCCGGCACCGACGTCACCCTGATCAGCTACGGCGGCACCGTCGCCAAGGCGCTCGACGCCGCGGGCGAACTCGCCGACGCGGGCATCTCCGCCGAGGTGATCGACCTGCGCACCCTGCGGCCGCTCGACGAGCGCACCCTGCTCGAGTCGGTCGGCCGCACCCACCGCGCCGTCGTCGTCGACGAGGGCTGGCGCAGCGGCAGCCTCGCCGCCGAGATCGCCGCCCGCATCGCCGAACAGGCCTTCTACCAACTCGACGCCCCCGTGGCCCGCGTGTGCGCCGCGGAGGTGCCGGTTCCCTACGCCGCCCAGCTCGAACAGGCCGCGCTACCACAGGTCGCCGACATCGTCGCGGCCGTACGCGCGATGGTGGGCTGACATGGCCGAGTTCGTGATGCCGTCACTGGGCGCCGACATGGAATCGGGCACCGTCACCGAATGGCTCGTCAAACCCGGCGACCTGGTGCGCAAAGGCGACGTGGTCGCCGTCGTCGACACCGCCAAGGCCGCCGTCGAAGTCGAGTGCTTCCAGTCCGGTCGCGTCGACCGGCTGCTCGTGCCCGAAGGCCGGTCGGTGCCCGTCGGAACCCCACTCGCGGTGATCACGACCGACGAAGCCGCGGCACCGACCACACCTGGGCGCCCGGACGCGCCCGCACCGCCCGATTCCGCCGCCGCGCCGGTGCACACCGGTGACCAGGCGGCGACCACCCTTGAACCGCCCACGCGCCCCGCGACCCGACCCACCACGCCGATCGTGCGCCACCTCGCCAAAGAGGCAGGCCTCGACCTCGCCGCGCTGCACGGCACCGGCGCGGGCGGCGCGGTCACCCGCCACGACATCGAGCAGGCCACCCCGCACCCACCCCGCCCTGCCGAACGCCCGCAGACACCGCCCCATCCCCGGGGGCAGCAGGCGCCGAGGGTCTCGCCCTACGCCCGCAAGCTCGCCGCCGACCTGGGCGTCGACCTGGCCGCGCTGCACCCCGGCGACGGCCCCGTCACCGCGGCCGACATCCGGGCCGCGGCAGAACAGCAACCGGCGCAACGGCAACCGGCGCAACGGCAACCGGCGCAACGGCGCCCGGTCAAGGCGCGCGGCGTCGACAACCGCACCGCCATCGCGGCGCTCATGAGCCGGGCCAACCGCGACATCCCGCACTACCACCTGGCCACCACGGTCGACCTGGACCGCGCCCTCGCCTGGCTGCGCGAGCACAACAAGGCCCTGCCGGTCGCCGAGCGCGTCCTGCCCGCCGCGCTGCTGCTCAAGGCGACCGCGTTGGCCGCCGCCGCGGTGCCGGAACTCAACGGACACTGGGTCGACGGCGCCCTGCAACCATCATCCACAGTGGACCTGGGGATGGCTGTGGCGGTGCGCGGCGGCGGCCTGCTCGTGCCCGTCCTGCCCCAAGCCGACACGCTCCCGCTCGCGGAGATCATGCGCGGGCTGCGCGAGCAGGCCACGCGCGCCCGGTCCGGGCGGCCGCGGGCCTCCGACCTGGGCCAGGCGTCGATCACCGTGACCAACCTCGGCGATCTGGGCGTGGAGGTCGTCCACGGTGTGATCCACCCGCCACAGGTGGCCTTGGTCGGATTCGGCGCCGTAGTGGAACGGCCCTGGTCGGTCGACGGGCTGCTCGGCGTGCGCCCGGTGGTCACCGTGACCCTCGCCGCCGACCACCGGGCCACCGACGGCGCGGTCGGCGCCCGCTTCCTGCACATGATCGACAACAGTCTGCAAACACCCGAGGAGCTGCTATGACCAGATCCGCCACCGACAGCGCCGCCCGCGAGGCGGTGTCCGACGCGCTGCTCGCCATCGTGCCCGACGCCCCGATCGCCGAGCTGGCCGACGACACCGATCTGCGCGAGGCCCTGGAACTGGACTCGCTGGACTTCCTCGCCTTCGTCGAGCAGCTCAACACGCGCACCGGGATGCGCTTCGAAGAGGACGACTACAGCGGTCTGCGCACCATCGCGGGCTGCCTGCGGATGCTACGCCGCCCCGCCGGCTGACCGGGCGAGAAGGTGCGGGGCCGCCGCGACGGCAGCGGCCCCGGCGACGGGATTCGCCTCGGCCCGCCACTCCCATGGCGGTGGCGCCCAAGGTGTCCAGGCGCGCCGTGGCGTCGGCCGCTCTCAGCGTCGGGCAGCTGCCAGGGACTCGGCGATGTCGCGGGCCCAGGCGTCGATCGCGGCCCAGTCGCGGAAATCGCCGAACCGGCCACCCAGCCCCTTCCACACCAGCCGCGACAGCCGAGACGTGCTCGCCTCGTCCATCACCCCGGCGAAGAACCGGTAGCCGCGCGGACGCAGCGACCCGGTGACACCGGGCAGTTCCGCGCGCGCCTGCTGCCGGGCGAAGACCTTGGTGATCGGGCCGCGCTGGGTGCCGCGCAAACCGACGCTGAACAACCACAATGGACGCTGGGCGAGACTGCCCTGGTGGGTGCGGGTGTAGCCGACCGCGTCGGGAAGCCACGCCGCGCCGTTGACCGCGCTGCCCAGGATCACGACGTCGTAGTCGGCGGGGTCGGGCTGCTCGGTGACGCACCGGGCGTGGGCCGGGTGGCCCTGTTCGGTGAGGGTCGCCGCGATCCGCTCCGCCACACCCTTGGTCGATCCGGTGCCGGTGGCGTAGGCCACCAGCACCTGGGGCTTTCGTTCCATTGTGGAATCTCCTGTCAGTGTCGGACGCGCAGGCTCAGGGCGCCCATGACGAGCAGGACCGCCCCCGCGATGAGCACGATGGCGGCGCCGCCGACGGTGCCGCCCGTCCAGTCCCAGATGGCCTCGGGCACCGCGATGGTCACGCCCAGCACCCCGGCGGCGAGCAGCACGGGGGACCGGTGCAGCGGGTACGTCGCGAAACAGAGAACGGCGATGCCCGCGGTGAGCCCATAGGCCCACGGCTCCCAGCCCGACATGCCGAGCGGCTGCTGCGCGCCCAGCAGGGCGATGCCCGCCGCCACGGTGAACCCAGCCCAGGCCGGACGCACCGCGCCCGCCCAGGCCGACACACCCCAGCCAAGCCCCAACGCGATGAGCGCGCCCGCGTGATACCGGGAGTCCGCCGCGAGCAGGTCCACGATGACCTGCGACACCAGCGCGAAACCGCTGATCGCCGCCACCGCGATACCGGCCAGGGACGGCACGTACAGGTAGCCGCACAAGGCGAGCAGGAACGCGGCCCCCGCCGCCCACACACCTTCGTGGCCGGTGGCAATAGTCCCCGCGGTCAAGGCTCCCACCACCGCGCTCAACGCGAGCAGGACGCCGCTGACCCGGGTCCGCGCCGGGCTCACCCGACCGTGCGCCGCCAGAACTCCCGCGGACGCCAGGATCGTGAACGCCAGCGCCAGCACCGCGATCCGCCCGGGCCGGGTGAGGTCCTCCCAGGACGTGCCGACGAGCAGGCTGGCGCCCGCCAGCATCAGCGCACCGCCCAGATAGCCCAGGATCTCCGCGACCCGACGCGGCTCGGTGGCGGTCACCCGGCCGGCCCGCAGCGCCGCCAGGACGGCGTCGACCTGGACGTCGGTGAGCAGGCCGTCGGCGCCGAGCTTGCGCAGCGCGGCGTCCTGCTCTCGGGTCAGGGACTTGCTCGCGGTGCCCGCCATGTTGCTGCCTCCCCGGTCGTTTTGACGCAGCCTGATCGGCCCGGCCGCGGCGCGGGAGAGAACAAGGTCCCGTCCGGACAGGGAACACCTTCTCTGCCCCGGCCTGCCCGCCCGCGCTTGTCTGGACCCGGAACGCGAAGCGCGCGGGAGGCCGTGATGTGGGAACCGACCGTGGCAGCGGTGATGACTCAGCCGGTGGCCGCCGTGTGCCCTGGCACCCCGTACATCCGGGTGATCGCCGCCATGACGGCCCACGGCAGCTCGGTGCTGCCCCTGGTCGACATCACCGGCCGACTGCTCGGCGCGGTGTCCGAAGTAAGGTCCGAAGTAAGGTCCGAAGTGGAGCCCGGACCGAAGCGCTGGTTCGCTCGGCTGGCAAGCAAAACACGCAATCGCCGTGCCACGGCGCTGTCCTCGCTCGACCTGGCCACCGCCACCGCGCCCACCGTCCACGCCGACCACCCACTGGCCGACGCCCTGCGGAAGCTGGCCGAACCGGGCGTTCGCAGGCTCTTCGTCGTGGACAGCCGGGGCACCCTCGTCGGCGTGGTGTGCCGAAGCGATGTCTAGACGCTCCCCGCGCGCTTGCGCGGGTGCTCGCCGAGCCGGGCCAGTTCCAGCGTCCTGGTGATGTCGGTCGCGGTCAGCAGACCCACCAGCGTGTGGTCGCGCACCACCACGATCGCGTCCTCACCGGGACGCAACACCGCCCGCCGCGCCACGTCGGCCAGCGGCTCGTCCAGGCCCGCTGTGGCGCGGACGTCCAACGGCCGGGCGACCGACCGGACCGCCTCCGACGAGTTGACCCCCGATTTGCCCAGGTCGTGCAGGCTGACCAAGCCGATCGGCGCGCCACCGAAGTCCAGCACCGGGAACACCCGGTGCGCCACCCCCGCGCTCGCGACGTGTCTGGCGAACGCGTCCACCGTCCACCACCCGGGGGCGACCACGGGGTTCGCCGACATCGCGTCGGCCACGGTCGTCGTGCCCAACTGGGTGAGCACCGCTGACTGGGCGCGTTCGGCGGTAGCCGAGAGCGTGATGAACCAGCCGACCAGCGCCAGCCACAGCCCGCCGAGTGAACCGAGTGCGATCACCTCGAACACACCCAGGGCGATCAGCCCTGTCCCCAGGGCCCGGCCCACCGCGCAGGACGTCGCCACCGCCTTCGACCGGTCGCCCGATCGGTGCCACAGCCACGCCCGCAGCAGCCTGCCACCGTCGAGCGGGCTCGCCGGAAGCAGGTTGAACACGGCGAGGATCAGGTTGGCCGCGCCGAGCCAGACCAGGGCGGACACGACCAGACCCGTGCCCCCGCCGGTTTCGGCGGCGGCCGCGGCGGCCAGGAAGAACGCGCTCAGAACAGCGCTGGTCGCAGGCCCCGCCACGGCGACCAGCGCGTCCGCCTTCGGGGTGGACGGCTCGTCGTCGAGGGTCGCCGCCCCGCCGAGCATCCACAGGGTGATGCCTTTGACCCGTACGCCGAACCGCTTGGCCAGCCGCGCGTGCGCGAGTTCGTGGGCCACCAGGGACGCCAGGAACACGACCGCGACCACGCCAGCGCTCGCCCAGCGGGCGGCCGCGGGCGCGTCCGGCGCGGTCGTCGGCAGCACGTCCACCGCGAGCAGCCAGGCCAGCAACGCCACCGTCAGCAGCACCGACCAGTGCGCGCCGATCGGGATACCCGAGAACCGTCCCAAAGGGATGGTCGCCTTCATCGCGAACCGGCCATCAGCGCCACGAGTTCGACCGTGCGGTTGGCGTAGCCCCACTCGTTGTCGTACCAGCCGAACACCTTGACCAGGTTGTCGCTGACCCGGGTCAGCGACGCGTCGAACACGCACGAGGCCGGGTCGCCGATGATGTCGCGGGACACGATCGGGTCCTCGGTGTAGCGCAGGATCGACTTGAGATGGCCCTCGGCCGCCTCGGCGAACGCCTGGTTCACCTCGGCCGCGGTCACCGCCACGTCGAGTTCCACGCACAGGTCGGTCAGCGACCCGTCCTCGACCGGCACCCGCACCGCCACCCCGTCGAGCTTGCCGCGCAGCCGCGGCAGCACCTCGCCGACGGCCGCGGCCGCGCCGGTGCTGGTCGGGATGATGTTGACCGCCGCGGAGCGGGCCCGGCGCGCGTCCTTGTGCGGCGAGTCCAGCAGCGACTGGTCGTTGGTGTAGCTGTGGATCGTGGTCATCAGCCCGCGCCGCACCCCGAACGCGGCGTCGAGCACCGCCAGCATCGGCGCGAGGCAGTTCGTCGTGCACGATGCGTTGGACACCACGTGGTGCGCGTCCGGCCGGTAGGTGTCCTCGTTGACGCCGAGCACGATGGTCGCGTCGACCTGCTTGCCCGGCGCGGTGACCACCACCTTCGAGGCCCCGGCGCGCAGGTGCGCGGCGGCGGCGTCGCGGGTCCGGAAGCGGCCGCTGGCCTCGATCACCAGGTCCACGCCCAGCGCTCGCCACGGCAGCAGTTCCGGGTCCGGTTCCGCGCTGACCTGGATGACCCGGCCGTCGACGGAGATCCAGGTGTCGCCCGACCCGACCTCCGAGCCCCACGGCCCGTAGGTCGAGTCATAGCGCAGCAGATTCGCCAGCACGGCGGGGGCAGTCAGGTCGTTGATCGCGACCACCTGAATGTCGTCCTCGACGCGGTCGATGACCCGGCGCAGGATGTTCCTGCCCATCCGGCCGAATCCGTTGATGGCGACGTTCATCGTCATGTCATTGCCTCCCTGTCCCAGGACACCGATGCTGCGCGCGGCGTCCCGCCGGCCGGGAGGGTTCTTGTCCCCTTCGTCACGGGACGTTCGGCGCTGACCGGCGGCGCGTATGGCGACTTCGATCAGGAAGGGCGTGTCCCTCGACCCAAGGAGTTCCCATGGCCCCCGAACGTGTCGTCGTCCTCGGCGGCGGCTTCGCCGGGCTGGAGACGGCCTTCCAACTCGCCGCCCAGCTCACCGACGACCAGGTCGCCACCACCGTGGTGTCCGACCGCGACGACTTCCTGTTCAAGCCCAACACCATCTACCTGCCCTTCGGCGCCGCCGAGGCCCCGCTGCACATCCCACTGGCCAAAGCCATGGCGCGCAGGGACATCCGCCACCGGATCGGCACCGTGGAGGACGTCGACATCGCGGGCGGCCGGGTGCACCTGACCACGGGACTGCCACTGCACTACGACCGGCTGGTGATCGCCACCGGTGCGGCCATGGCGCCCGAGGAGATCCCGGGCCTCGCCGAGCACGCATACCAGATGTGGACCCCGGGGCAGCTGCATCGCCTCGGTGAGGCGCTGCAGTGGGTCGTGGCCGACGCCCGGCACGGCAGGCAACAGCGGGTGGTGTTCCTGGTGCCGCCCGGCAACAAGTGCGCGGGGCCGCTCTACGAACTCGCCTTCATGCTCGACACCTGGCTGCGCCGTCGCGACGTCCGCCACCAGGTCGAAGTGGCGTTGCGCACCTACGAGCACACGTTCATCCAGGCGTTCGGCCCGCGGCTGCACGAGGTGGTCACCGACGAGTTCGCCGACCGCGGCATCGACGGCCGCACCGGTGCGGCCGTGACCAAGGTGGGGGAGTCGGAACTGCTCTTCGACGACGGCACCGAGGAGTCTTACGACCTGCTCGTCACGTTCCCGCCGTATGTCGCGTCCGTGCGCTACGAGGGATTGGCCGCCGACGACCGCGGATTCCTCACCTGCGACCCGGCGAGCCGCGCGCTCGTCGACCACCCCGAGATCTTCGCGCCCGGTGACGCGGGCGACTTCCCCGTCAAACAGGCGTTCCTGGCGTTCCTGCAGGCCGACGCCGCCGCCGGGGTGATCGCCGCGGAGATCCGCGGCACCGCGCCCGCCGACGCGTTCACCCCGACCAGCATGTGCGTGATGGAGATGTTCGACAAAGCCACCTTCGCGCAGGTGCCGCTCATCGCGACCGGCGACCCGTCGGCCCCGGTCGCGGTCGACCAGGACCAGGCCGATGCCTACCGGGTCGGTACCAGCCCCATCTGGCGGCTGGGCAAGAAGGCCCTCGGCGTGTACCTGCCGATGCGGTTCCGCCGCGGCCTGCCGTTCCACTCGGGCCAAGGCTGGCGGGCGATGGAGCTGGCGCTGCGCGTCGGCGCACGGACACTGGCCCGCTGATCAGCCACCATGGAGGCATGACGCTCGAGGAGTTCCTCGCGGGCAGGCCGTTCGCGGCGGCGGTGTTCCAGCGCACCTGCTCGATCGTCGCCGCGTTCGGCCCGTTCACCGTGCGTGTCAGCCGCAGCCAACTCGCCTTCCGCCGCTCGCGGGGATTCGCCTATCTGTGGCTGCCCGGCCGCTACCTCGCGAAACCGGGCGCCGAGGTGGTGCTGTCGATCGCACTGAGCCGACAGGTCGACTCCGAGCGGTTCAAGGAGGTGGTGAATCCCGCGCCCGGGCACTGGATGCACCACCTCGAGATCCACGACCTCGCCGACCTCGACGACGAGGTCGGCGCCTGGTTACGCGAGGCGGCCGAGACCGCGAACTGAATCGGAAGGACGGATCGCCATGACGGACCTGCAGGTCAAGACCCCACTGGGGCTCATGCCCGCCTACCTCGCGGTGCCCACTTCGGACCCACCCTGGCCGGGCGTGGTCGTGGTGCACGACGTCACCGGGATGACCACCGATCTGCGCGCCCAGGCCGACTGGCTGGCGGGGGAGGGGTTCCTGGCGATCGCCCCCGACCTGTACTACTGGGGAAGTCGCCTGGGCTGCCTGCGCACGATCATGGGCGACCTGGGCAGGCGGCGGGGCCGGACCTTCGACGACATCAAAGCCGCCCAGGACTGGGTTGTCGACCACCCGGACTGCACCGGCACCACCGGTGTCATCGGGTTCTGCATGGGCGGCGGCTACGCGATCGCCCTGGCCCCGGGCAACGGCTACTCCGCCGCCTCGGTCAACTACGGCGGATGCCCCACCGACGCCGAGACCTGGCTCGGCGAGGCCTGCCCGATCGTGGGCAGCTTCGGCGGCGCGGACCGGTCGCCGCTGGGCCGATCGGCGGGTGTGCGGATGGAGCGGGTGCTCACCGATCTCGGTGTGGAGCACGATGTGAAGATCTACCCCGGCGTCGGCCACGGGTTCATGAACGACCACGACCCCGCGGATACGACTCCCATGCTGCGACTGCTGGCCCGCATTTCCGGCACCCGCTACGACCCGGACGCCACGGCGGACGCCCGCCGCCGCGTCATCGCGTTCTTCGACAAGCACCTTCGAACCCGAGAGTGATCCCCGGACCGGGTCAGCCGAGGGCGGCCTGCATCGTCACGAACCCGTATCCCCTGGCGCGCAGCGCGTCGATCATCCCGGGCAGCGCGTCGGCGTCCAAAGTGGACTTGTCCTCGGGGTTGGAGCCGATGTGCATCAACACGATCTCGCCGGGCCGCAGCGCGTTCAGGGTCCGCTCAGTCACCTGGGCGGCGGTGATCCCGCCACTGGTTCCCTTCCAGCCCAGGGTGTCGACCGTCCAGCGGACCGGGACATAGCCCGCCGCGTTGACCGCCGCGATGGTCTGGGCGTCGCGGTCGCCGAACGGGAACCGGAACCACGGGCGCGGGTCGGCTCCCGCGGCCCGGATCGCCCGCTCGGCCCGAGCCAGCTCGTCGGCGACCGCCGCGTCGGACATCCCGCGCAGGTGCTGGTGGGTCATGGAGTGGTTGCCCACCCGGTGCCCGCCCGCCGCGATCGACCTGACCCCGGCCGGGTTCGACTGCGCCCACGTGCCGGTCAGGAAGAACGTGGCGGGCACCTGCTTGGCCGAGAGCGTGGCCAGGATCTTGGGCAGGCCCGCCGAGTTCGCGCCCGCGTCGAAGGTCAGTGCGACGACCTTGCGGGAGGTGGGCAGCACCGTGAGGTCCTGCCCGCGCAGCGCGGCGGGAAACGGCGGGGCCTTCGTCGTCGGCGCCATCGAGGTGGTGGGCTTCGGTGACGGACGTGTGGTCGACGTCGCGGTGGCGCTTGAGGTCGCGGGCGCCGTCGAGGTGGCGGGCGCCGAAGTCGTCGTCGCGGTCGTCTCCGTGGTGGTCGTGGTCGTTGGGGTGGCCGAAGCGCCCGGCTCGGCCACGTCCGGTTCGTCGCCGCCTCGGGTGAGCACCACCGACAGCACGGCGACCAACAACACCACCAGCGCGCTCGCTCCCACCGCGACCAGGCGGTGCGTCCTCAGCCACGTGATCATCTGTCGCTCCCTTTCGCGGATGGTCCCACCGAAAGCAGACCTCGCGTGGGAGCGCGCCCGGCAGCCGCGAAAGACACCACCCCGAGGGACCAAGGTCCGACACCGCGATCAAAGCTCCGTTGGTCCCGGAGACCACCGCCTTTCGACTCTCCGCCAGGGTCGCCGCGGCGACTGTCCTGGAGAGACGACAACCCTCGGGAAGGGCACCGCCATGAACCGAAACGCCACCATCCTTGCGACCGCGCTCGTCGCCGCCACCCTCACCGCGCTGGGCGGCGGAACCGCGCAGGCGGACACCGGCCAGGAGTTCGGCCACCACGTGTCGACCTGCGCTCAGACAATGGGGTTCCACGCCGGGCACAACCCGGGCACGCACCAGGGGTACGCCGGCTGGAACGGCCACCACTGCCACTGACATGTCCACCACCAGCGAACCGAGAACAAGCACCAGGCTGCCGCAGATCGACAACCTGAAGACCCTGATGGTCGCCTGGGTGATCGGCGGGCACGCGCTGCTGGGCTACTCGGCCACCGGCGGGTGGGCCTACGACGAGGTCAACGAAGTCACGTTCACCCCGGGCGTCGAACTGGTCCTGGGCACGATCCTGGGCTCGTCCGGGCTCTACATGATCGGGGTGTTCTTCTTCGTCGCGGGCCTGTTCTCCCCGGAAGCGCTGGCCCGCAAGGGCGCGGGCGGTTTCGCGCGGGACCGGCTGCGGCGGCTGGGTGTGCCCTTCCTGGTCTCGGCTCTGCTGCTGTGGCCGCTCTCGATGTGGCTGGCCTACCGGGCGGCGGGCCGCGAGGGCGCGCCGTGGGACGTGACGCTGGCCCGCGAGCCGCTGCTGGACTCCGGCGCGCTGTGGTTCGCCGAGATCCTGCTGATCTACTCGCTGGCCTTCGCCGCGTGGCGCCGCTTCGTGCGCCCCTCCCGTGCGGACGCACCCACCCGCGCGTTGCTCGGACACCACTTAATCGCGGTGGCCGTGCTGGTCACCGCCACCACCTTCGTTGTGCGGCTGTGGCTGCCCGCGCGCAGCGCCCAACCACTCGACCTGCACCTATGGCAGTGGCCGCAACTCGCCGCGATGTTCTGCCTCGGCATCGTCGCCGCCCGTCAGGGATGGGCCACCAGAGTCCCCGAGCGGGTCTACCGCGGCTGCGCGGCCGTCGCGCTGACCGCGATCATCCTCGTGCCGTCGCTGGGGCTGCTGGTCGGCGTGCGCGACCTCACCGACGACCTGGCCCCCTTCCAGGGCGGATGGAACCTACCGGCCCTGGGCACCGCGGCCTTCGAAGGCGCGCTGGTGGTCGCGGGGTCCGTGTGGCTGCTCGGACTCGCCCAGCGCGGATTCACCTGGCACGGTCCGCTCGCCAAAACCCTGTCCCGAGGCGCCTTCGTCGCTTTCGTGGCGCAAGGGCCGGTCCTCATCACCCTCGCCGTCGCCGCCCGGCCGCTGCCCCTGCCCGCCGAGGCGAAGGCGGTCCTCGTCGGCGCGGCGGGTATCGCCCTGTGCTTCTGGCTGGGCGCCCGCCTCACCCGGCGCTGACCGAAGTCCCGGCCGGACGGGGGCCTTGTGCCGTGTGGCGGCCACCACCGCACGCGCTGTGATTGTCCCGCGACACCAACAGAGCCGAGAGCGAAAGGGGCGTCGAGATGCCCTCCACAATGGACCTGGGTCGCCTGGCCCGCCGCTTGTGGCCCGGGCGCTGCGCGCTGGCCAGGCCCAGCGACTGGATCGAGGCGGGCTGCCTGCTCATCCTCGTCCTGCTGCTGATGGTGACGGTGCCGGTCGCGGGCGCGGTGGGTTCGGAAACCTACACCACCACCTCCGAACTGGCCCGGCAGCAGCGCGACGACAGGATGCCCACCACCGCGACCCTGCTCGAACCGGCGCCCGGCGTCGACCCCGGGGTCCTGGGCGAGCTCGTGCGGGCCTCGTGGGTGCGGCCGGACGGACAGGTCGCGGTCGGGAAAGTCAACGTGCGCCAGGAGGCGGCCGCCGGTGACCGGGTGGACATCTGGGTCGACCGGTCCGGCGAGGTGACCCTCGCGCCGATCACCGAAGGGGGAGTGGTCGTCGCGGCGGTGGCGACCGGCCTGATCGCCCTGTGCCTCGGCGTCGTCGGGCTCCTCCTCGCCTACCAGCTCGTGCGGTGGGCGCTGGACCGCCACCGACTGCGCCGCTGGGCGGACGAGTGGACCCGGGTGCGCGTGCAGTGGACGACCAGACAGGAATGACCACCGCGTCACGCAGCCCTTCAGTGCGCTGCCGATGCGGGCGTTGAGCTCCCGCACAGCGGGAATCGTGCGGTGTCGAGGAGCGGCGACGCGTGGCGCTACGTGCTGGACTTCCTACGCTGGCCGCGGTAAGCGGGCGCCCGGTGGTCAGATCAGGCGGTTGGTGAAGCCCGCGTCGACAAGCCGCTGGTAGGCGGCGTGCACCGGCTCGGGCATGTCCTGCTCGATGGCGAAGCCGAGGCGGGCGTATTCGGTGATGCGTTGGGTGTCGCCGACGAGCATGTTGATGACGCGGTCGGCGTCCCCGATCGTGGCGATGTACTTGTCGAGCGGTAGCGGCCGGGACAAGCAGATGACGTCGACTTCGGGCCAGACCTTGCGGCAGGTCGCGTAGGCGCGGCGCTGCTGGTAGGGCCGGGAGATCAGCATGACCGACGCCGGGTGGATGTCCCCGTCCGCGAGGACCTGGCGGGTGTTGGTGAGGTTCTGGCTGGTGTTGGTAGCTGCGGTCTCGATGAGGATGGCGTCGGCGGGGACGCCGAGTTCGATGGCGTGCTCGCGGTAGTGGACGGCTTCGCCGCGGGGGAAGCGTTCGATGGTGGTGGGGGCGTTGGCGCCGGTGAACACGATCCGCTCGAACAGGCCCTGCTGGTATAGCTGCGCGGCGTGGATAGCGACGCCGAGGTCGTGGGAGCCGAGGCCGATGCCAACGTCGCAGTGGCGGGGTTGGTGGCCCATGTCGTGGTAGGCCCACAGGGTTTCGACGTCGGCTCGCAGGTTCGCGGGCAGTTCGGTGGTCGCCATGACCCGCAAGGTTACGGCCGGCGTGGGTCGGTGCCGTGCACGCCCATCCGGTGCGCCAGTTCGAGTGCCCGCCCGGACGGGCGTGGGTGGCGGATCATCTCGCGGACGAGAAGGCGGGAGCGCCGGTGGTAACCGCGCGGGCATTCGTGCGCTGGAACGCGCCGATGAAGCCCTGTGAACTGGGTGCGGCGACCCACTGATCCTGCCGGTGACTCCTCTGCTTCATCGACCATTCCGGGGCGCGCGCCGTTCCCGGATCAACGATGTCGCTAGAGGTCCCTGTGCGAGGTGCCAGAGGGCCCTGTGCCCGCTGCAGCACGGCCGACGACGGTGGTGAGGACAGCGAAGACACACGAATTGAGGAGACACGTCATGACGCTGGACCAGGAAGTCGACAACGACCGGCGCGCGGCGGTGCTGCTGAGCGGGCAAACCTGGCTCGACGACGCCAAGCGACTCGTCCACCAGGGCAATGTCCGCCGCATCGTCGTCCGCAACAGCCACGGCGAGACCGTGGCGAAGCTGCCCGTGACCGCCGGTGTCGTCGCCGCCGTGGTCGCGCCCGCCGCGACCGCGCTCGGGGCGCTCGCCGCGCTCGCGGTCCACTGCACGATCAAGGTCGAGCGCCCCGCGAGCCCGACCACCGATGGACCCGGGACCGAGCCGGAGGATCAGTCGTGAAACCGGTGCGACTGTGGATCGGCCTGGTGTTGCTGGTCCTCGGCACATTCCTGGCCCTCGACGCGCTCGACGTGCTCGACGCGGGCACCACCATCGACCGGTGGTGGCCCGCCGCGCTCAGCGGGCTCGGGGTGGTCGCCATGATCACCCAGGGCCGGGTCTCCCTCGGCCCCGCTGTGGTCACCGGGTTGGGCCTGATCCTGCTGGCCGACACCAACGACTGGGCCGACGAGGACCTGATCGGGCCCGCACTGCTCATCACGATCGGCATCGTGGTGCTGGCCAGTGTCGTCCGCAACCGCACCCACGACCACCTCTCCCGGGCGCCGGTCGCGCTGTTCGGCGAGGCGAAGACCACCGACCACGGCGAGCACTTCGACCACAGCACCGTCTCGGCCGTGTTCGGCGGCGCCACCCTCGACCTGCGCGACGCGCACATCGACCGATCGGCCACAGTGGACGCGTTCGCCCTCTTCGGCGGTGTCGATGTCCTGGTGCCCAAGGGATGGCGGGTCTCTGTCGGTGGGCTGCCGATCTTCGGCGGCTACGAGGACAAGACCAGGGGCAACGGCTCGCTGCCCGCGGACGCGCCGCTGCTCAAGGTCAACGCGACCGCGATCTTCGGCGCGGTCGAGGTCAGCGACGAACCCCCGGGCCGCGCCTCGGACGACGACTGATCACTGCGGGACGAGCAGGATCCAGACGGGATAGCCCGACAGCGGCAAGGCCTCGCCCACCTCGGTGCGGAACCGGGTGGGCGAGGCCGCGTCCGGCCTCGACCACCTCGCGGCGAAGCGCCTGCCATCACGCAGGACGGTGGCCGACCCACCGCCGACGCTCCGCACGACGGGGGAGCGGGTGCCCGCACTGTCCTCAATGGCCTCATCGGCGGTGATCGCGACCCGCTGCTCGACCACGGTCGCCGCGCCGAGCGGGCCGCACTCGGTCGAGGTCAGCGGTCTGCCGCTCATCGACACCGCCCACCGGCCCGACTCCGCGGACCAGGTGAAGGCGTAGTCGGCGGCGCGGAAGCCGACCTGGTGGCGGTCCGCCGCCACCCCGGACGCGGGCGCGGGCCCGAACTGCAGCGGCGGCGACTGGGGTGGCTTCGCCGCGGTCGGAAGGGAAGCCGGGCGCACGAACAGGTTGTGCGGGGCCGCGCGGTCGTCGTCGCGGTAGTAGGCGCCCGGGGTCTCGTGCGGGGAGGCGTTGACCAACTCGGCCCCGGCGAGCGCGGGCAGCAGCTCGGGGGCGGCCCCGGAGTAGGCGAACACCGGGGTGCCGTACTGGGCGAGCAGCCCGATGTCGGTGCGCCGCGCACTGCGGACCGGCCCCACCGCATCCGGTTGCTCACCCTGGTACAGCGCGAGCAACCGGGTCAGGCCGCCTTCGACGGGTTCGACATAGACGATGTCCGCGCCGCACAGCCCGGTGTGCGGCCGCGCCTGCCACACATTGTCGATCTTGACCGCGAGCACCGGGGCCGACGGCTCGGACGGCGGTGGGAGCACCGCGGTGGTGGTCGGCGCGGAACCGGTCACCGGGTGTCCGGTGGTCAGCCTGCCCGGCCCACCCAACATGGCGAACAGCACCACGGTCAGCGTGATCGCGACGGCCACCGCGATGAGTGCCCACAGCCGCCGATGCCCGGTCATGACGGTCCGCCATCGCATCGTTGCCTCCGAATGTCGAGGCGGCGGAGGGACGCACGCCGCACTGTGACGCTCGCCTGCGCAGGCGACGGCACACAGTGCGTGAGGTCCCTTACCGCGCGGGTCCTAGGGCATCTGGCGCACGAAAGGGCGGATGTACCCGCCACAGTCGGGATCTTCGACCCGGTCCGCCCCCGACCCGCCTGGCGCATCGTGAACGGCAGGCGCAGCAGCGGATCGACGTCGGGCACCAAAGGGAGGTAGACGATGGCGCGAACCGGTTCGTCACCATCCCTCGGTCACGGAGACGCGATCCCTGGCGGAGAGGACCTACCGGCGCCTGAGGGGACCGTGACGGCGGCTGACCACGGCTCCCACCATCGCGCACGGTCCCTCACAGGTGACCAACCGTTGAAATTCCGAGGAGGCGGCACAGCGAAATTCCGGGGAGGCGGCGCGGTCTGGACCGGCGCCGCTGTGTTGATCTTCCTTGCGATCGGCTATGTGGCGCTGCGGGTGGTGCTGGCGCTGGCCGCGGTACTCATCCCGCTCGCCATCGCGGTCCTGTTGGCCGCGCTGCTCGCGCCCGTCGCCCAGTGGCTGGTCCGCCGCGGCTGCGCCCGGTGGCTGGCCGCCGCGCTGGTTCTGCTCGGTTCCCTCACCGTGCTGGGCGGGCTGTTCACCCTCACCGTGAACGCGTTGATCACGGGTGCGGGCGACCTCGGCGGCACCTTGCGCGACGGTGTGATGTCGATCCGCGACTGGCTTGTCACCGGCCCGCTGGGGCTCAGCGAGCGCCAGATGGACGCCGCGGTCGACGACCTGGTCGGTTTGGTCGGCGGGCAGGCCGAGCGGATCGTCAGCGGCGCGTCGACCACCGCAGCGGCGATCGGGGCGGCGCTCGCCGGGCTGGTCCTGACCCTGTTCGCCCTGTTCTTCTTCCTCTATGACGGCGAACGGATCTGGGCCTGGGTGCTCACCGTGACGCCCGACCGGGTGCGGGCGCGGGTCGACGACACCGGGCGGCTGGCGCTGAGCTCGCTTGGCGGGTTCACCCGGGCGACCCTGGTGGTGGCGACGGTGGACGCGGTGGCGATCGGCGTCGGACTGCTCATCATCGGTGTTCCGATGGTGGTCCCGCTGGCGTCGCTGGTCTTCCTCGCCGCCTTCGTGCCCTATGTCGGCGCGTTCTTCGCCGGGTTCGTGGCGGTCCTGGTCGCCCTCGTGTCCGGCGGGCCGGTGATGGCGCTGGCGACGCTGCTGCTCTCGGTGGCCGTCCAGGAACTCGAAGGCGAGGTGCTGCAACCCTTCCTGCTCAGCCGGGCCGTGCGGCTGCACCCGCTGGCCGTGGTGTTCGCCGTCGCCGCGGGCGTGGTGCTGGCGGGCATCGTCGGCGCGTTGCTCGCCGTGCCGGTGGTGCTGGTGGTCCGCGCGGCGCTCGACCCGCGAGGCGCCGCCGAACCTGAGACTCCACGCCGCGGGGCCCTGCGGAAACTGTGGCGCGCGGTGACGCGAGCACGGTCGGCTCGACACCTCGCCGCCGGGCGAGAAGCGGGATGACCGGCCTGGCGCGGATCCCGGATCCAGTGCTGCGGTCCGGGCGACTGGCGTTCCCGGCTTGGCCGATCCGGCGCGGCGCGGCGCGGGTGCCCGCCGCGGCCCTGGCGAGGCTGGACTTCGTGGGCACCACGATCGCCATCGGCATGTTCTACCTGTCGGTCACGCCTTCCCTGCTGCCCCGGCCGTGGCTGCTGCAGGGCGTGATCAGCGGCGTGGCGGTCAGCCTCGGCTACCTCGTGGGCATCGGCCTGGGCAAGCTCGGAGCGCCGCTGCTGCGCCGGATTCAACCCGACCTGCGCGCCATCGCCCGGCGGGTGCTCGCCTACACCACCGGGCCGCTGATCGCGGTGTTCGCCTACCAGGGCGCGGGTTGGCAGCAGGAGGTCTCTCTGTTGACCGGGGTGCAGGCGCCGTCGACCCTGCAGTACCTCAGGGTGCCGCTCGTGACCGCCGCGATCTTCCTGATGCTGCTGGCGATGTCGCGGTTCCGGTCCTGGGCCACCCGGCGGCTCACGCACGTGCTCACCCGTCGGCTGCGGCGCCTGCCCGCGGCCTGCCTGTCGGGCACCGCCGTGTTCGCCGCGGTCCTGGCCGCCCAGTTCGCCGTCGTGTACGGCGTTTTCGCGCTGGCGAACGAGAACTTCCGACTGTTCGACGAACAAGGCGGACCACGCGCCCGCCCGGCCGCCGCCGAGCTGTCGGGCAGCGCGGAGTCCCTCGTCGCCTGGGACACCATCGGCAGGCAGGGGCGGGAGTTCCTCATCGGCGGGCCCACCGCCGCCGACATCAGCCGGTTCACCGGCGGGCAGGCGAAACAGCCGATCCGCGCGTACGCGGGCAGGCGCTCGGCGCCGTCCATCCACGACACCGCGGCCCTGGCGGTGCGCGAACTGGAACGCACCGGCGCCTTCTCCAGATCCGTGCTCTGCGTGGTCACCACCACCGGCCGCGGATACATCGACTCCGCGTTCACCGGGGCACTGGAGTACATGCACGGCGGCGACACCGCGATCGTGGCGATCCAGTACTCCCACCTGCCCAGCTGGCTGTCGTTCCTCACCGACGGCGACGCGGTGCGCACGGCCGGACACGAGTTGTTCGACCAAGTCCACGCCCGGTGGTCCCTCCTGCCCGTCGGTTCCCGGCCCAAGCTGCTCGTGTTCGGCGAGAGCCTCGGCGCGTTGGGCGCCGACGCGACCTTCGCCGGGCCCTCCGAACTCAGTGAGCGCGCCGACGGCGTCCTGCTCGTCGGCCCGCCGAACAACAGCCCCAACCGCAAGGAGCTCACCGCGGCCCGCGAACCCGGGTCCACCGAAGCGCTGCCGGTGTACGACGGTGGCGTGACCGCGCGGTTCGGGGCGAGCGCCGCCGACTTCGGTGTCCCCACCGGGCCCTGGGGTCACCCCCGCGTCGGATACCTGCAGCACCAGTCCGATCCGGTGGTGTGGTGGTCGCCGGACCTGATTCTGCGCGCGCCGTCCTGGCTCACCGACCGCGGCCCCGGGGTGAGCCCGGGCGTGCGGTGGTACCCGTTCATCACCTTCGCCCAGCTCACCGCCGACCTGTTGGTCGCCAACGACGCGCCGAGCGGCTACGGCCACAACTACCGTGAAGACGCGGTCGCCTCATGGGCGTGGATCGCGCCACCCGCACACTGGACCGCGTCGCACACCGAGCGCCTGGAGGCGTTCCTCGGGTACCGCCCAGGCTCGTAGCCGATCGCCTCGAATTCGGGCCCGCCGCTCGCACCTGTTCGCCACGTAGACTGGTCATATCGAGAGTTCAGCGAACACCACAGTCCTCAGCCGTCCCCCCACCGCGGCAACCACGCGCCGTCGGTGGCCGTTCCTGCTGGCCGCGCTGGCCGCACTGGTCGGGTTCAACGTCGCGCCTGTGTTCATGCCAGGCGGGCTCGGCCCGTTCATCGGACCCGCGGTCGCCGTGGTGCTGGTGGTGCTCGCCCGCCTGCACGGCCTGTCCTGGCACGACCTCGGCTTCGCCCGCAAGACCTGGCGCAAAGGTGCCCTCTACGGCGGGGTCGCCATCGCCCTCGTCGCGCTGGTCTACATCGTCGGGGCGCTGCTGCCGATGACCCGGTCGGCGTTCGCCGACATCCGCTACGACATGGCCATGAGCCAGGCGCTGCTGCTCGCGCTGGTGCTGATTCCCGTGCACACCATCCTCATCGAGGAGGTCGCGTTCCGCGGCGTGCTGCCCGCGATGCTGCGCGGCCGGCTGGGAACCGCGTGGGCCATCGGCTTGTCCTCGGCGCTGTTCGGCCTATGGCACGTCATCCCCTCGCTGCGGCTCAACACGCAGAACGCGGCGCTGGGCTCGGCCGTCGGCACCGATCTGCGCGCCCAGATCCTCGTCGTGGCGGGCACGGTCCTGTTCACCGGCCTCGCCGGGGTGCTGCTGTCCGAACTGCGCCGGCGCAGCGGCAGCGTGCTGGCCTCCGCCGGCCTGCACTGGGCCACGAACGGACTGGGTGTGCTGGTTTCCGCCCTGCTCTGGGCTTCCGCGACGTAGGCCCGTCCACCAGCGGGTTCACCGCGCGGGAACCGTGAACCGGTGCTCGGCGAGAACCTCCCCGCGCCAGTCGCGCCCGGTGAGCGTCACCGCGACCGACGCCCCCGCGTCGGTGACCGTGAGCGTGCCGAACTGGCCCGCCCCGGGGAACGCGCCCTCGCTGTACGGGCCGCCCTTCACACCGCCCGGACGGTCGAGCGCCGCGGCGTGCAGCAGCGGGAAACCGGGGTAGCCGCTGGTGCTGTAGTCGGTGTTCGTGCCGTCGTCGATGGCGACCATGTGGGCGTCGCCGCTGACCATGACCAGGTTGCGGATGCCCGCCTCGGCGATCGTGTCGGCCACCACCCGGCGCTCCTGCGCGTACCCGCCCCAGTCGTCGCCCGTCGGGTCGGCGGGCGCGATCCAAGGGTCGGGATTCACCCAGACCACGACCGCGTGCGTGTGGCTCGCCGTCACGAGTTCCTGTCGCAGCCAGGCGAGTTGCCGCTCGCCGAGCATCGTCGCGGCCGTGCGCTCGGAACGGGTGTCGGTGAGCACGAACCGCACCCGACCCAGGGTGAACGCCTGGTTGATCGCCTCGCCCGGTCCCGACGCGAGCGGGTAGTGCGGCACGTACCGGTCGTAGGCGGCGCGGGCGGCCGCGCGGGTCGGCGCGCTCGCGTCGGCGTCGTTGGGCCCGTAGTCGTGGTCGTCCCACACGTAGGCGATCGGCACACTCCGGTAGAGCGCCGCCTGAGCGGGCGCGGTCAGGGTCCGCCGGTAGAAACCGGCGAAGCGCCCGACGTCGGGGGTGTCGGGGTTGCCGTAGTGCAGGTCCCCGGTGGCGATGTACAGGTCGGGGCGCAGGGCCCGGATCGCGTCGAACACCGCGCCGTTCGACCCCGTGCGGGCGCACCCCCCGAACGCGACTGTCAACGACGTGGCGCCCGCGGTGCGCAGTTCGCCCACGCCGCGGGAGCGGTCCACCACGCCGTCGACCTCGATCCGATAGCGGTAGGCGGTCCCCGGCGCCAACCCGTCGACCACCAGCCGTGCGACCCCGTCGGCCCCCACGTCCGCCTGCGGCGAGATGATGATCGGCTCGACGCCGGACACGGGCTCCATGCGTAGCCGCGCCTGCCGGGACCCGGCGGCGAGTTCGGCGACAACGGTCGCCCCACCGGTCGTTACGCCGCCCGCCCACGACCACAGCACCCGGTCGGCGGGCAGAGCGGGCACCGAGGAGGCGGGGTGGGCGGGACCGTAGTAGGTGTCGTAGACCGTCAGCGCGCCGACCCACGTGCCGCTCAGCAGCAGCACCGAACTCACGGCCAGCACGGTGATCGCGCGGATCGTGCGCCCGTGCTGCCACACCAGCCAGAAACCGGCGGCGGGCGCGAGGAACACCACCGCGACCGCCAGGCTGACCAGCGGGTGGTACGCCAGCGCCGCCAGCGTGCCGAGCACGCCGCCCGCGAGCGCCAGCACCACCGCGCCTGCCGCCTCGGACTTCAAGGCCAGCAGCCACCCCACCGTCGCCAGAGCGAGCAGCACCAGCTGAGCCGGGTCCGCGATCTGGGGGCCGAGGGTGTCGGCTTCCGGGTTCGACGGCAGCCCGACGAACCCGGCCAGCGCGAGGAACCCGATGATCGCGGCGGGCGCCCATACCCGGCTCGCCAGCCGGATGACGCGTTGCACTCTCGGGCCCACGTGGATCAAGCCGACCTCGCCCGGGTGCGGCGACGCCGCCAGAGGGCAGTCGGTGCAGTGCCGGTGCAGGCGGGGGTGGGCAAGCGCCCACCAGCAGGCCAGCACCGCCGCGACGCCCCACAACACCCCGGAAGCCGAGTCGGACCACCAGTGCGTTCCGGCGCGCAGCGCGCTGAGTCCGGCCACGCCCGCGCTCAGCGCCAGCAGCCCGGCCCCCACCCAGGCCACCCGTGTGCGCCGGGTGAGCACGAGCAGCGCCAGTGGGGCGAAGCCGATGAGCAGCACGCCCTGGATCTCCTGGCCGCTGGGGAACGAGTCGCCCGTCGCACCAATCGGGCGGTCACGCGGGACCAGCAGGTCGAGCGCGACGTCGAGCAGCAAGCCGCTCGCCGCGGCGACCACGTAGACCACCGGGACGGCGGAGCAGCGGACCGCCGACAAACCGATCACCGCGACCGCCAGCAGGTACAGCGGCACCGGCCCCAGCGGATCGAACGGGCCGACCAGGTCCACCCCGGGCAGCTTGGGGGCGGTCGCGGCCACCCAGGCGTCCAGCCCCTCCAGCCTGCGCGGCGCTTTGGCCACGACGAACGTGAAGATCGCCGCGGTGGCCCCGGCGAACGCGGCCGCCCAGCCGAGCAGCAGCACGCTGATCACCCGCGGCTTGGCGGGCGACTGGCCGAGCGGGGTGTGCGCGAGCATTGTCAGCTCCCACCGGGCGGCCTTCGGCCAACGCGAGTACGCCACCGCGCACACCGCCGCGACCGCGCCCAGCGCCGCGGCCACCGCCAGCGACAGCGCCCACAGCCACGCGATGTCCGCGACGTACGCCCCCCGGCGCAGGTAGTTCGCCGTGGCGCCGATCAGGACGTAAACGGCGAACCCGCCGCAGCTCAGCGCGGCCAGCAGATAGGCCGCGCGCGGGCGCAGCCCGGCGGTGAGCGCGTCGCCCGCGGGGTCGCCGGTCAGGGTGTGCCGGGCGGTCGCCCGCGCCTCCAGCTCGATCCGACGCGCCCGCCCACGGCCGCCCTTGCCGTGCAGCGCGTCGCGAAGCAGGGTGAGCAGTGAGACCAGGACGCCCGCACCCATGATCGCGGGCACGAAGATGTGCGTGCGGGTGACGTCGAAGTCCGACAGCCAGTCCTCGCGTACGCGGCGGCGGTTCACTGTGTCCCTCCAGAGTGGACGGTCACGGTGCCCGTGTCGCCGTCGACGGTGACCATGCGGCCGTCGAGGGCCGCACAGGAGCCGGGCAGGTTGAGCACCGCGGGCACGCCCAGCTCCCGGGCCACGATCGCGGCGTGCGACAGCGGCCCGCCGCGCTCGACGACGATGGCCCCGGCGCGCAGGAACAGCGGCGACCAGGACGCGTCGGTGGCCGCGGCGACGAGCACCTCGCCTGCCGCGAAGTCGGTGTCCACGGGGTCGGTGACGACCCGTGCTCGGCCGGTGTGTGTGCCCGGGCTCGCCGCCCAGCCGGTGAGCTGGTCGCCGGTGGGGGCCGCGGGCGCGGCGACGTCTGGTGTGCCGGTGAACCGGACCGGCAGCGGACCCTCGACCTGTCGGCGCGCCAGCCACCGCGCGCGGTGAGCCAGCTCGACAGGTGGCGGGCCCGCGCCGCGAAGCGCGGGCGCGAGTTCCCGGTTGTGGAGGAGATCCACTTGCGTGGCCTCGTCGAGCACGCCCGCCGCGACGAGCCTGCGGCCCAACTCCAGATGCACCCGTCGGACCTCGCCGCCGAGGATCAGGACGGCGGCCTTGACCCGTTCGCGGCGGGCCAACCCGTCGGCGGCGTCGCCGACGAGACGCCGCAGCAGGTGCATCCGCACGTCGACGATCTGCCCGGTGAGCATCCGCACCCGCCGCCACCGCGGGGTGCGCAGGCGCCGCTCCAGGTCCAGCCGCGCGGCCTTGCTCTCGTCGCGGCGCGGCGCGCGCCCGGGTGCGTCGAGACCCGCCTCCGCCCACGTCGGCCCCGCGAAGATCGACCGGCACATGGTCGCCGGGTGCGCCGCGGAGGTTCCCGCGCCGCTGGTGACTCGCTGCGCGAACGACGACGCCGCCGAATCGCCGAGATGGGGCAGTAGGAAGTCCGTCAACTGCTGGTAGGCCGCGACCGCGGCGGCGGCGACGGCCAGCTCCACCGTCATGGCCCGCCCACCCAGGGCGATCAGCCGGCGGCGATACGCCAGCAGGTCGTCGTCGGGTCGCTCGGACAGCGGCGGGGGAGTGGCCACGATCTCGTCGATGGCCGCGATCACCACCTCGGCCTCCACGACCGACCGCCTGCGCAGCGCGGCGGCGCGCAGCCCGTGCGCCAGCGACCGCGGCCCGCCGCGAGCGCGGGGCTCGGCGGTGTCCGCGGCGACGCCGAAGTACTGGCGCTCGATCTCGGCCTCGGAGCCGCCGGGCATCGTCCGGGCCGAGGCCCGCAGCAGGTCGAGGTCCAACGCGGCACGGCCGCGCACCCGCCGCACGAACCGCCCATCCCGCGCGGGCAGCCCCCGCAGCGCGTCGAGAGCGTCCCGCAGCGCCTCCTCGACCAGGACCGAGGCCACATCCCACACCAGCGGCGGGATGACCCCGGGCAGGGTCTCGCCGATGCCGTTCGTGGTCAGTTCACTGTCGTCGACGGGCGTGTCGCACGGGTCGGTCCGGTCGCCGGACGCCACGGTGATCGGCCGGGCCTGCACCAGCCAAACCCGTTCGTCGTCCCGCGCCCACTCGACATCCTGCGGGACGCCACAAGCACGTTCCACCCGTAAGGCCAGATCGGCGGCGGCGCGGACCACCTGCGGTGCCTTGTCATCGCGGACCCCGGAGCGGGGCACCAGCCAGACCTCGGGGGTCCGGTCACCGGAGACCAGGGACTCGCCGAGCCCGTCGACCGACTCGACCCGGACCAGGTCCGGGTCGCCGCCGGGGTCGACGGTGAAGGCCACCCCGGCGGTGCGGGCTCGCACCATGCGCATGATCACGACGGCCATCGCGATGTCGCCGCCGATACCCCACATCGCGCGATAGGCGCGGGGCGCCGGGTGCCACAGCGACGCCCAGGTCAGGCGCACCGCGCGCAGCACCGCGTCGTCGCCTTCGACGCCGAGGGTCGACCGGTACTGGCCGGCGAACGAGGCCCCGGCGGTGTCCTCGACCGTCGCCGACGAACGCACCGCTACCGGCCCGCCCACCCCGCGGGCCGCCTCGACGATGGAGTACGCCACCGAGTCCGGCACCGGGACGGCCAGAAACGCCTCATCGACGACCTGCGCGGGCACCATGGCCCGCGGGTCGGACAGTCGGGCCAACAGCGCGGCCAGGTCCGGGTGTTCGGCCACCGTGCGATAGGCCGTCGCGGTCACGATCGACGTCGGCGGAATCGTGAAACCCGACCGCGCCAAGCGATCGAGGGCGGACCCCTTCCCACCCGCGACCGCGTTCAGCAGCGGAGCGCCACACCCGAGCCCCGCGGTGAACGCCTCCGAATCCACGACGGTCATCGCGATTCCCGTTCGCCTGCCACGAGACCGGCCCGGTGCTCGGCCAGGGCGCGGTCGACGATCCGCCCAGCGGGCTCACCGGTGGCCGCGGCGTGTTCGTGCAGCCAGACGGTGAGATCGGCTCGCACATGGACGGGCTGCCTGCCCAGCCACACAACGCCGAGCGCGACCAGCTGCGCCACCACGGCAGCGGCGAAGATCGTGATCAGGTCCCAGTCGCGGTCGCGAGCGACTTCGACCAACCCGACCAGGGTCACCAGGACGGCGGGTGCGAGCGCGGTGGTGGCGCGGTGCCTCGGCATCATGGTCCCACCCTCGCCTTTCGGGGGTGTCGCGTCCGACGGTCTTTGGACCCGACTTGCCGGGACCATCGCGGTCGGCCTAGCGCTCCGATTCGACCCGATCCGCCGGTTCCGTCGAGGGGAGCGTGGAACGGCGCCCGGAGATGTGGCGGAACGTGGTGGTGAGCCAGAGGGTGATCACGGTCAACATGAACAGCCCCAGTGACCATTCGGCGGAGACCACCAGCGTCAGCACGCCGCTGATCATCGCGAGCACGCCAAGCACCAGCCGCGCCACGGGCATGTGCCCATCGGTGACCCTCGCACCCACCACACACGCGGTGAGACCGAGGGCCAGACCCACCACGGCCATGCCGCGCGCATCACGCACGAACAACAGGGATCCGGTGTTCTGGTACCACGTGTACGAGACCACGATCACGGCCACGAGCGCCGAGCTCGCTCCATCGCGCCAGGTGACGGCCATCGCCCACCTCCGGGGTTCACGCCGACTCTGCACCGCCGCCAAGAGGTCGGGCAGGGACTTGCGTCCCGGCTTGCGGTGACCGAAGCCATCTCACCGGTCTTGTCGCCCACGCCGTAGGTCCCGCCACCTCGGGACCTACGGCCACGGTGGACGATCACGATCCCGCCTAGCGTCGGTGCCATGGCTCTCCTCAGCAGGTCGCGGCGCGCGGTGGCCGCGGTGGCCGCACTCCGACCACACCGCGGCGACCACCGGCGGCTGAGCGTGCGGTGTCCGCGCAGCCATCACGTCGCAGCCGTCTACGACACGTCGGCCGGTGCCGTCTGCATCGCGACCACCGGCCCGCATGCCCACGGCTCCAAGGATTTCGTCGACGCCGGACAACGCACCCTGCGAGTGGGCTGACGCGGGTCCATCTCGGGCCCGACGACTCGCCGCTTCGTGTCTACTCAGGATGGTGATTGACATGGCTCCGACAGCTCACCGCGTCATTGTCGGGATCGACGGCTCACCCGCGGCCGCGGCGGCGCTCGCCTGGGCCGCACGCGAAGCCCGGCTGCGCGGTGCGGAACTCGTCGCGTGGACGATCGTCGACCATCGTGGCCTTCCCGCGACGGAGTTCTTCTCCAAAGAGGCAACCGGCGGGTATCCGGTGACGATTCGCCGTGGGCGCGGGGACGCCGCCACCGCCTTGGCAGCCGCCGCACGCGGCGCGGACCTCCTGGTGGTCGGATCACGCTCTCGCGGCTCGGTCGCGGGTCTGCTGCTGGGTTCAGTCAGCCGCACGTGTCTCGCGCACGCACCCTGCCCCGTCGTCGTGGTACACCCCGACCGGCCCGGAACCACTGTCCACGGCCGGGTTGTCGTGGGCGTCGACATGTCCGAACATTCCCACCAAGCGCTGCGGGTGGCGGCTCAGGAGGCCCGGTTTCGTGGCGCCGCGCTGGAAGTTGTCCACGCGGTGCATTGGGATCACCTCGGCACGGAAATGCTCACGCCGACGGTCGAGCAGCTCATCGACTGGGGCCACCGCCTCATCGCCGCGGAGTTCGTCGCGACCGGTGTGGAGGGCATCCCGGTCGTCGTGCACGGCCATGCCGCCGAGGTGCTGGTGCGTCACAGTGCCGACGCCGACTTGCTCGTGCTGGGCACGCGTGGACGCGGCCAGGTGGCCGACCTGCTTCTTGGCTCCACCAGCGCGCACTGCGCCCGCCACGCGCACTGTCCGGTCATGATCGTCGGTTGCACCGGTGACGCGCCACAGCGGGCGCCCGCCCACGCCCACGGGATGGGAACCTGATGACCAGTGTCGCCTCGCCGCCGGCGTCGGCGGCACATCACGAACTGGCCGCCCACGAAGTGGTGCTGCTGCTGGAAACCGACGCCCACCGCGGCCTGAGCGCCCACGAAGCGCACGCGCGGCTGAACCGGTTCGGGCCGAACACCCTGCCCGCCACCGCGGGCGTCGGGCTGTTGGTGCGCGTCCTGCGGCAGTTCCACCACCCGCTGATCTACGTCCTGCTCGCCGCGGGCGCGATCACCGCCGGGCTGGGTGAGTACGTCGACTCCGCGGTGATCTTCGGCGTGGTCCTGGTCAACGCGCTCGTCGGCTTCATCCAGGAATACAAGGCCGAGGCGGCATTGGACAGCCTGCGGTCGATGGCGCGCACGCAGGCCAAAGTCGTCCGCGACGGCCACGAGCGGATCGTGCCGTCGGACGACCTTGTTCCCGGCGACCTGGTGCGGCTTGAAGCGGGTGACAGGGTTCCCGCAGACCTGCGCCTGGTCCGGTCGACCGAGCTGCGCGTGGACGAGTCCGCGTTGACCGGGGAATCCCTGGCGGTGCGCAAGGACGAGGTCGTGCTGTCGAGGGCGACCCCGGTGGCCGACCGCCGCAACATGACCTACTCCGGCACCCTGGTGACCACCGGCGGGGGACTCGGGATCACGGTCGCGACCGGGGCCGAGACCGAACTCGGCGAGATACACCGGCTGGTCGGCGCCGCGGAGACCCTGGCGACACCGCTGACGCGAAAGCTCGCCCACTTCAGCAAGATCCTGACGGTGGGCATCCTTGCCCTGGCCGCGATCACCTTCGCCGTCGGCCTGATGCGCGGGCAGGACGCGGTGGCGACGTTCACCGCCGCGATCGCGCTCGCGGTGGGCGCGATCCCCGAGGGCCTGCCCGCCGCGGTGACCATAACCCTGGCCATCGGTGTGGCCCGGATGGCGCGGCGACGCGCGGTGATCCGACGGCTGCCCGCGGTGGAGACCCTGGGCAGCACCACTGTCATCTGCACGGACAAGACCGGCACACTCACCGAGAACCAAATGACGGTGCGCATCGTGTGGACCCCCGGCGGTCGGTGTGAGGTGACCGGCTCCGGCTACGCCCCGGAAGGAACGCTGAACGACCACACCGGCGCCCGCGCGACCGAGGACCAGTCGCTGCGCTGGTCGCTGTTGGCGGGCGCCGCCTGCAACGACGCCGCCCTCGCCGAACGGGGCGGACGTTGGGAGGTCGTCGGCGATCCCACCGAGGGCGCGATGCTGGTCGTCGCCGCCAAAGCCGGACTCGGCCCCGAGCGAGTCACGCACCTCGTGCCACGAGTCAAGACCATCCCGTTCAGCTCCGACCGCCGGTACATGGCCACTCTGCACCGCGACACCGACACCGCGGGCCACGTGGTGCTGGCCAAGGGCGCCGTCGAGCGGATGCTCGACCTGTCCGGCGCACAGATGGGCCCTGACGGCGCCATCCAGCCGCTCCAGCGTGACAGGGTGCTGCGCGCCGCCGAGGAACTCGCGGCACGGGGCCTGCGGGTGCTCGCCACGGCGATGCGCACCGTGGGCGGCCCGGAGGACTTCGCCGACGAAGCGGTGCCGGGAAGTCTGGTCCTGACCGGGTTGCAGGCCATGCTCGACCCACCCCGGGCCGCCGCGAAAGCCGCGGTCGCCGCCTGCCACACGGCGGGCATCGCGGTCAAGATGATCACCGGTGACCACGCCGCGACGGCCACCGCCATCGCCTGCGAGGTCGGACTGCTCGACGGCCGCGACCCAGGCGAGGGCGTCGTGCTGACCGGCGCCGACCTGGCCGCGATACCGGCCGAGGATTTCCCGGAGGCCGCGGACCGCGCGAGTGTGTTCGCCAGGGTGTCCCCGGAGCAGAAGCTCCGCCTTGTCGAGGCGCTGCAAGCCCGCGGCCACGTGGTGGCCATGACGGGCGACGGGGTCAACGACGCCCCCGCCCTGCGCCAGGCGGGTATCGGCGTGGCGATGGGCGAGACCGGCACCGAGGTGGCCAAGGACGCCGCGGACATGGTGCTCACCGATGACGACTTCGCCACCATCGAAGCCGCGGTCGAGGAAGGCCGCGGCGTATTCGACAACCTCACGAAGTTCATCACCTGGACCCTGCCGACGAACATCGGTGAGGGCTTGGTCATCCTCGCCGCGATCGTGTTCGGCACGGCCCTGCCGATCCTGCCCACCCAGATCCTGTGGATCAACATGACCACCGCGGTCGCGATGGGGCTGATGCTCGCGTTCGAGCCGAAGGAACCGGCCATCATGACCCGGCCGCCCCGCGACCCTGATCAGCCGCTGCTCACCGGCGGGCTGATAGCGCGGATCATGCTGGTGTCGACCCTGTTGGTCGCGGGCTCGTGGTGGCTGTTCGAATGGGAACTCGCCCACGGCGCGACCCTGGCCGAGTCCCGCACCGCGGCGATGAACCTGTTCGTCGTGGTGGAGGCGTTCTACCTGTTCAGCTGCCGCTCACTGACGCGCTCGGCTTGGCGGATCGGGTTGTTCACCAACCGGTGGATCATCGTCGGTGTCTCCGTCCAGGCGATCGGGCAACTCGCCATCACCTACCTGCCCGCCATGAACACCCTGTTCGGCACCGCACCCATCGGTGGACCGGCCTGGCTGCGCATCCTGGCCATCGCCGCGGCGGCGAGCCTCGTGGTCGCGGCCGACAAGTGGCTGCGGCGGCCGCGGTCATAGGTTCCGACCGACACGAAGCCGGAGGACTCACCGCCGCGGCGACACCGGCGCGCCTGCCACTATCCGGTGCGGCTCGGGCCGTTTCCGACCTCAGCGGGGCCGCAGACCGGCGTCGATGGTCGCGGTGGCGGCGGTGTGGAACATGCGGTCCACCGTCTCGACGGGCAGGGTGAGGCCGCCTTCGATCCAGAGCCGGATCGAGGTGAGAAGCATGCAGGCGACCAGGGCGGCCAGCAGCGCGGGCGGAATCGACGGGGTGACGTCGTCGCCGAGGCGGGCGGTGAGGCGGGCGGTGAGCGTGGCCGCGATGTGCTCCTGCATCGCGGTGAGGAAGACCGCGAGCCCGCGGTCCTTGGCCAGGATGGCGTAGAGGTCGGCCTCGTCGCCGAGGTGACGCAGCAGCGCCGCTGTCGGGTACGGGCAGGCGATGTCCGGCTCGCCTGCCTCCTCGTCGAGACCGGCCAGCATTCGGTGGACGCCGTCGACCAGCAGGTCGTCCTTGTCGGTGAAGTGCGCGTAGAAGGTGGAGCGGCCGACATCGGCCTCGTCGACGATGTCCTGCACCGTGATCGCGTGGTATCGCTTGCGGCGCAGCAGATCCATCAGCGCGCGCATGAGCAGCTGCTGAGTCCGCCGCGAACGGCGGTCTGTCTTGGCCTGTCGCATCGAACCTCCGACGCTGGACACTTTCCCGCTTCTGTCCGGTAGCGCACTACACCGGCGATCTGTGGATTGACCTGCGCGTTTGCCGCCAAGAATACTCGAATATGAGACAAGCGTCCATTACCGGACGATCGTCCCGAATTCACCGGCGCGCATGACACGGAGGACATTGTGGACAGTGGCGGGACAAGGACTGTGGACCGCGTGGTGCGAGCGGTCGGCGGAGTATCGCTGGTGCTTGGGCCCTTGGGGCTGGCGATCGGCTGGGCGCTCAACTACCGCGGCGTCGGCGACTTCTTCACCTTCGACCTCAGTTCGCCCTACACCGGCTCGGGCAAGTCCTCGTCGGCCGAGCAGTTCCTGGCGACGATCACCGGCGCGGACGGGGGATTCCGGTACCTGCTCCTGCCGCACTACTTCATCTACGCGGCCATGCCCGTCATCATCGCCGCGGTGCTGTATCTCGCCTTCCTTCTCTACCGGGCGGCGCCGTGGCGGGCCGTGATCGGGGCCGCGCTGACCACCATCGGCGCGGTGTACTTCGTCGGCGTTCTCGGTGCCTGGCTGTCCTTCCCGGTCGTCGGCTCGGTCTCCCCCGACGAGATCGCCGATCTCGGCCCGGTGGTGCGCGCGCTGACCACGGTGCAAGGCGTGCTCCTGGTGTCCACCGGGTTGTCCGTGCTGGTCTTCGTCGGACTGATCGTCCTGGCCTCGGCGCTCACCCGCGGCGGCCTTCTGTCGCGGTGGTCCGCCATCGCCGTCATCACCGGAAACGCCCTCATTCTCGCCTTCGCCGGAACCGAGAACTGGATGACGATCGGCGCGCTGGTCACCGCGACGGGCTTCCTGCCGCTGACCGTGCGGACGCTGCGGGGAAACCCGGCCATCTCGCCCCGACGAGTGAGTGACACCACGACCCCCATCGCTTGATGACTTGCTAAGATTGGCAATTGAAGAAGCATGATGACAGGGTGTCGCCGCATCGTCATGGGCTCGGGCCAGGGAGGATCGCGGCCATGACGACAACGCGGCATTCGCCTGCCGGCGAGGAGGGGTGCTCATGAGCAAGCCCCTCTACGCGCTGAAAGCGGAGTTCTTCAAGACGCTGGGCCACCCCGTTCGCATCCGGGTGCTCGAGCTGCTCAGCGAGCGCGAGCACGCGGTGGCGGAGATGCTGCCGGAGATGGGCATCGAGCCGTCGAACCTGTCGCAGCAGCTCGCCGTGCTGCGCCGGGCCGGGCTGGTGACCACGCGCAAAGAAGGATCGACCGTCTATTACTCGCTGACCAGCCCGCATGTGGCCGAGCTGTTGGCCGTCGCACGCAAAATCCTGACCGGTGTCCTTTCCGGACAAATGGAGCTACTGGAGGACCTGCGCACGGCGCGGGGTTCATGAGCCGCGACCATCCCCGCTGATCCTTGGCTCGCCCGCCCGGCGGGGGTGGTCGCACCCTGACGAGGAGTGCCGATGCTGGGTCTTTGGCGCAAGATCCGCCGAACCGGGCGGATCGCCGAGCCCGCGCCGCCTGCCCCTGGTGACCGGGTCGAGGCGGCGGCGGGGCTGGGCGGCTCCGTGCAGATCCGGCATGTCGACGCCGGGTCATGCAATGGCTGCGAGGTGGAGATCGGTTCGGCGTTCGGGCCGGTCCACGACGCGGAGCGCTACGGCGCGCGGCTGGTGGCCTCGCCCCGGCACGCCGACGCGCTGCTGGTCACCGGTGTGGTGACCCGCAACATGGCAGAGCCGCTGCGCCGCACCTTCGAGGCCGTCCCGGCCCCGAAGCTGGTGGTCGCCGTGGGCGACTGCGCCCGCGACTGCGGTGTCTTCGCCGGCGCGTACGGGGTGGTCGGGCCGGTGTCCGATGTCGTCCCGGTGGACCTTGAGATCGCCGGGTGCCCACCGCGGCCGGAGGCGATCGTCGAGGGGTTGCGGAAGCTGACCGGCAGATGAACCTGGCCGCTTCGAGTTTCGGCGCCGCCGTGTCCATCGGCGCGCTCACCGCGATCATCGGCGCGCTCGCCACCGCGCGGAGCCGGTCGACCCTGGTCGGTATCGGCACCGCGACGACTGGGGTGGCCGCGCTCCTGGCCGGGGGAGCCGCGCTCACCGGTGAGTCGTTTTCCCTTGCCGCGCCGGGCTTGCTGCCACTGTCGGGGGTGTCGCTCACGCTGGACGCGTTGGGCGCGCTGTTCGTCGCGGTCACCGGCGGCGTCGCCGTCGCCTGCGGTGTGTATGGCGTCTCCTACGCCCGCCACGGCCTCGATTCCCGCTTGGTGCAGGCGGTCTTTCCCTTGTTCGTGGTGGCGATGCTGCTGGTCCCGGTCGCGTCCTCGGTGGGCACGCTGCTGGTCTTCTGGGAACTTATGGCGCTGACCTCGCTGCTGCTGGTGCTCGCCGAGCACCGCCGCCGACCGGCGGTGGCCTCGGCCGCCCGCTGGTACGCGGTGATGACCCACCTCGGCTTCGTCACCATCCTCAGTGGACTGCTCGTGTTCGCCGCGCACGCCCCGGGCGACGACTTCGCGGCCCTGCGCGAAGCGGAGGTCTCGCCCTCGGTCGCCGCACTGGTGTTCCTGCTGACCCTGGCCGGGTTCGCGTCGAAGGCGGGAATCCTGCCGCTGCACGCCTGGCTGCCGCGCGCGCACCCGGAGGCCCCGAGCCATGTCTCGGCGCTGATGTCCGCGGCGATGGTCAACCTCGGTGTCTACGGGATCGTGCGGGTCGGGTTCGACCTGCTCGGCGGCGGTCCGCGCTGGTGGTGGCTGCTGGTCCTGGCGCTGGGCGCGGTGTCGGCGGTGTACGGGATCCTGCAGGCCGCGATGAGCACCGATCTCAAGCGGCTGTTGGGTTTCTCCACGACGGAGAACCTGGGGCTGGTGCTCATCGGGGTCGGCGCCGCCGGGCTGTTCGCTGCCTTCGGCGACCGGGTCCTCAGCGGGTTGGCGCTGGCCGCCGCGCTGCTGCACGTGCTCAACCACGCGGCGTTCAAGTCGTTGCTGTTCCTCGCGGCGGGCTCGGTGCTGCACGCCACCGGTACGCGCGACCTCGACGAACTCGGGGGCCTGCGCGCGGGGATGCCGGTGACCACGGCGGCGTTCGGCTGGGGTGCTCTGGCCGCTTCGGCGCTGCCGCCGGGGACCGCGTTCGTCTCGGAGTGGCTGCTGCTGCAGGCGCTGATCCACGGGTTGCCCGCCGATGGCGGAGCCGACGCGATCGTGATGCCGGTGGCGGTCGCCGCCGTCGCGCTGACCGCGGGCCTGGCGGTGGCGACGTTCGTCAAGGCGTTCGGTGTCGGTTTCCTCGCGAAGCCGCGCGGTGAGGCGGCGGCGCGGGCCCATGAGAGCCCGCCGACCATGCTCGCCGGGATGGGGCTGGCGGGTCTGGCCTGCGCGGTGCTCGCCTTGGCGCCGACGCTGGTCCTGCCCGCGGTGGGTGCGGCCTCCGGTGTCGCGCTGGGTGGTGAGGCGTCCGCCGTGACCGGGACGGTCACGATTCGTCTCGCGGGCGTCGCCGGATCGCTGTCACCGCTGATGATCACCCTGGGTCTCCTGGTGGCGGCGGTGGTGTCGCTGGGTGTGCTTCGCGCGGTCGCCGCGCGGCGGGCGCGCCGGACCGCGCGGCTGTGGGACTGCGGCGGCGGTCCCCTCTCCGCGCGGATGGAATACACGGCGACGTCGTTCGCCGAGCCGCTGCAACGGGTGTTCGACGATGTTCTGGCGCCCGAGCAGGACGTGGACGTGGACCACTTCGAGGAGTCGCGGTACCTGGTGCGCGCGGTGGCCTACCGGCGGGCGGTGCCCGACCGGGTCGAGCGCAGGCTCTACCAACCGGTGCTCGCCGCGGTGGCCGCGTGGGGCCGGGCGGGCACGCGGTTGGCGACCGGCAGCGTGCACCGCTACCTCGGCTACGGCTTCTACACGCTGTGCGGTCTGCTGATCCTGCTGGCGGTGACCAGATGACCCTCCTGGGCCTGATCGGCGGGGTGATCCAGCCGGTCCTGATCGTCGGCGGCGCTCCGCTGCTGGTCGGCGTGCTGCGGCAGGTGCGGGCCCGACTGGAGGGGCGCGTCGGGCCGGGCGTGCTGCAGCCGTGGCGCGACCTGCGCAAACTGGTCGGCAAGGAGGCGATCACCCCGCGGGGCACCAGCGAGCTGTTCCGGGTCGCGCCACTGGTCCTGGTGGCCACCACCCTGGTGGTCGCGGTGGTCGCGCCCTTCGTCACGACCGCGTCCGCGGCCGATCCCGTGGCCGACCTGTTCGCCGTGGTCGCCCTGCTCGCCCTGGGCACGGCCGTCCTCGCGCTGGCCGCGATCGACACCGGCACCGCGTTCGGCGGGATGGGCGCCAGCCGGGAGATGACCATCCTCGCACTGGTCGAGCCGACCTTGCTGGTGGCGATCTTCGCCCTGTCGGTTCCGGTCGGGTCGACCAGCCTGGCCGCGATCGTGTCCTCGACCCTGAACGATCCCGCGCGGGTCGTCTCGCCGGTGAGCCTGCTCGCCGCGGTGGCACTGGTCGTGGTGATCGTCGCGGAGACCGGGCGGCTGCCGGTCGACAACCCGGCCACGCACCTGGAGCTGACGATGGTGCACGAGGCGATGACCCTCGAGTACGCCGGTCCGGACCTGGCGCTCGTCGAGCTGGCCTCGGCCATGCGACTGACGGTGTTCCTCGGCCTGTTCGCGAACCTGTTCGCCCCCTGGGGGATCGCGACCTCGGCCGCGCCGCTCGCGCTGCTGGTCGGGGTCCTCGCGCTGGTGGTCAAGATCGCGGTCCTCGGGGCGCTGCTCGCCGCCGCGGAGGTTTTCCTCGCGAAGCTGCGCCTGTTCCGCGTCCCGGAGCTGCTCGCCGGGTCCTTCCTGCTGTCCCTGCTGGCCGTCTCGGCGTCGTTCTTCCTGGCCTGAAAGGAGAATCGGTGAACGAGACCCTGTTCACGCAACTGGTGGACCTCACCGCGGGCGCGATGCTGCTGACCGCCGTGCTGATCCTCTGGCGGCGCGAACTCGCCGTGATCGTGCGCGTCTTCGCGTTGCAGGGCCTCGCGTTGGCCGGGTTGGTCGCCGTCCTCGCCGCGCACGAGGACTCCGGTGAGCTGTGGGCGATCGCGGTCGGGATCGGCGTGCTGCGCGCGGGCGTGCTGCCGTACCTGCTGCGCCGGGCCCTGGCGGTCGCGGCGCGGCGGGAGACCGCGCCACTGGTCAACGTGGCCGCCTCGCTGCTGGCCGCCGCCGTGCTGATGATGCTGGCCTACGTCGTGTCCGCGCCGCTGGTCTCGCTGGCTCCCTCACCAGCCACCCGGGCGATCCCAGTCGGTGTGGCCGTGGTGCTGATCGGGTTCTTCGTGCTCGTGACCCGCCGCCGCGCGCTCTCGCAGGTCGTCGGGTTCCTGCTGCTCGACAACGGGATCACCGCGGTCGGGTTCCTCACCACCGCGGGCATCGACCTTGCCGTCGAGATCGGCGTGTCACTCGACGTGCTGCTCGCCGTGCTCGTCCTGCAGCTGCTGACCACCCGCATGCGGGAGGCCTTCGGCGACACCGACCTCGACGGCCTGCGGGAGTTGCGTGATTGATGATGATCCTCACCCCGATCCTCGTACCGCTACTCGCCGCGCTGGTCTTCGCCCTGGCCGGGTGGCGCCGCTCCACGGTGTGGCTTGGCGTGGGGAGTGCCGCGGCCATGCTCAGCCTGGGTGTCGTGGCAGCCATGTCCGTGGTGACCACCGGCCCCCACGACGCCGGTCCGCTGCGAATCGACGCGCTCTCGGCGTTCATGCTCATCGTGATCGGCGCGGTCGCGCTCATCGCCGCTGTCGCCACCCCCGCCCACCTGCGCGCCGAGATCACCGCCGGGCGGGACACCGCGCGTACCGCGACCCGGCACAGCGTGCTGGTTCACCTGTTCCTCGCCGCGATGGCGATGGCCGTGCTCGCCGCCGACCTCGGCCTGCTGTGGGTCGCGATCGAGGCCACCACCATCGTCACGGCCTTCCTCGTCGGGCAGCGCCGAAGCCGGGCCGGTGTCGAGGCCGCCTGGAAGTACGTGGTGATCTGCTCGACCGGGATCGCGCTGGCCCTGTTGGGCATCATCGTGCTCAACCACGCCGCCCGCCACGCCGCGGGCGGGCCACTCAGTCTTGACCTCGCCG
This sequence comes from Actinokineospora xionganensis, assembly GCF_014323725.1. Classification (GTDB taxonomy): domain Bacteria; phylum Actinomycetota; class Actinomycetes; order Mycobacteriales; family Pseudonocardiaceae; genus Actinokineospora; species Actinokineospora xionganensis. Next base: position 379,030 of record NZ_JABVED010000001.1, read on the forward strand.
AACTCGGCGCCGCGGCGGCGGGCCTGGACGGCGACGTCACCCGGATCGCCGTGGTCCTGCTGATCATCGGATTCGGAACGAAAGCGGGCCTCGCCCCGCTGCACGCGTGGCTGCCCGACGCGCACTCCCAGGCGCCCGCCCCCGTGTCCGCGCTGATGTCCGGGGTGCTGCTCTCGGTCGCGGGCTACGCGATCCTTCGAGTCAAGGTGATCTCCGACGTCGCACTCGGCGCGGGCTTCGCCCGTGCCCTCCTCGCGGTGATGGCCATCGCCTCGCTGGCCGTCGCCGCCTCACTGCTGCTCGCGCAGCGCGATTACAAACGGCTGCTCGCGTACTCCAGCATGGAGCACATGGCACTGGTCGCCCTTGGCGCGGCGATCGGCACTCCGCTCGCGCTGGCCGCGGTGCTGCTGCACATCCTCGGCCACGGCCTGGTGAAGGCGTCGCTGTTCGTCGGCGCGGGCCGGATCCTGCAAGTCACCGGAACCAGCCGCATCGCGGCGCAAGCCCAGCCGGTGACCGCGAATCCGGGGTCGGTCGGTCTGCTGGTCGTCGACGGGGTGCGCGGACTGGCCGCCCGGCAGCCGCTGCTCGCCGGTGGGTTCGGGTTCGGTGTGCTGGCGCTGATCGGGTTCCCGCCGTTCAGCGTCTTCGCCAGCGAACTGGGCATCGTCCGCGCCGGATTCGCCGCGGGCCTGGGCTGGGCCACCGCCGCCGCGCTCGTGCTCGTCCTGGTGATCGCCGCCGCTCTGGTGTCGCACACCAGCCGCATGCTGCTCGGCGAACCCCCCGACACGACCGACACCTCGAGTCTGCCCGCGACCACCGCGGTCGCGATCGGCGCGGCCCTGCTCGCGTGCGCGCTGATCGGGATCGCCACCGGCCCGCTCACCACCCTGATCGACCTGGCCGCCGACACCGCCATGGGAGTCCGATGAGCACCCCGGTCGGCGAGCGCCGCACCGCCCGCACCATCACCCCGGAGGAACTCCCGGGGCTGGCGGAGGCACTGCTGGGCCAAGGATTCCGGGTCGCCCTGGTCGCGGGCCACGACGACACCGACCGGCTGCGCGCGGTCTACCTGTTCACCGCGCCGCGCCCGGACCGGCGCGTCGAACTGCACGTCCCGCTCGACCGCGACCACCCGCACGTGCCCAGCCTGGCGGGGCTGTCGTTCGCCGCGGGCCGCTTCGAGCGGGAGATGCGCGACCTGTTCGGCATCGTCGCCGACGACCACCCGCTGCCGCGTCGCCTGGTCCGGCACTTCCACTGGCCCGCGGGCTGGTACCCGATGCTCGCCGACGCCGGTGACCCGCCGGGCTTCGGCGACGTCGACGGGCCGTACCCCTTCCGAACGGTCGAAGGTCCCGGTGTGTTCGAGATCCCTGTCGGCCCGGTGCACGCGGGCATGATCGGGCCGGGGCACTTCCGGTTCTCCGTGGTGGGGGAGACCATCCTCAACCTCAAGGCCCGCCTCTGGTTTGTCCACAGAGGACTGGAGAAGCTGTTCCACGGCCGCACGCCGGAGCGGGGTGTCGAGTTGGCCGAGCGGATCAGCGGCGACACCTCGGTCGGGCACACCCTGGCGTTCTGCCTCGCCGTCGAGGACGCCCGCGGCGACGCGGTGTCCGCCGCCACGCAACGGATCCGGGGTGTGCTGCTGGAACTGGAGCGGTTGTACAACCACGTCACCGACCTGGGCGCGCTGTGCAACGATGTCGGCCACGGCATCCTCAACGTCCACGCCCAGCGGGTGCGCGAGCGGCTGCTGCGGATCAACGACGAGGTGACCGGTCATCGCCTGCTGCGTGGCGCGATTCGCCCCGGCGGGGCGCGGGTGCGGGCCCTGCCCGACCCGACGGCGCTGGCCGCCGTCGGCGCCGACATGGCTGAGATCGCCACCCTGGCCCTGGATCACAGCGTGGTGCGCGACCGGTTCACCGGCACCGCCCCGCTCACCCGCGAGCAGGCCGCCGACCTCGGCACGCTCGGCTACGTCGCCCGAGCCTGCGGACTGACCGTCGACGCCCGGCACGACCACCCGTTCCTGCCGGGCGAGTCCAACCGTGTCGAGCACGCCCACACCGATGGCGATGTCCTGTCCCGTTTCCTGGTCCGAGCGGAGGAGATCACCACCTCGATCGCGATGATCGCCGCTCTCGCCGACGCGATCGGCGGGCCGACCGCCGAGTCGGCGTCGAGCGGTGGCGCGGGCCGTTCGGGAGTGGGCATCGTGGAGGGCTGGCGGGGAACCATCGTGCACCGGGTCGAAATCGCCGCCGACGGCACGCTGTCGCGGGTGAAGGTCGCCGACCCGAGCTTCTTCAACTGGCCCGCGCTGCCGGTCGCGCTGGCGGACACGATCGTCCCGGACTTCCCGCTGGTCAACAAGAGTTTCAACCTGTCCTACGCGGGCAACGACCTGTAGTAGGCAGTGGGCATCATCGCACCGAAAACACTTGCAAAGTTCTTCAAATATGAAGATGATGGAATCTCCCCGTTCGGAAAGTGGAGGCGACGAGCATGTTCAGATCGACTCTGCGGGGCCGCGTCGACGATGTGGCCCTGGCGATCGCCGACGCCCAGCGCGGCGGCCACGACTACGCCGCGCACCTCTACCAGGCGCGGCTGGAGGACCTGCTGGACATCGCCGCCCGCAACGACATCGACACCGACGGCTGGATCGATCCCGCCGTGCTGGAACCCGTCGTCTACGGAGACTGACCGCGCGCGCACGACCGGCCACCGTCCGAATGGGACTGGGACGTTAGTCCCTGCGGTTCTGGTTCGTTGATCTCTACTCGTCCGTCGCGGCGCCTCGCATCCTGGACACACCAGAGTGCGACGACGAGTCGGGACGACGATGACCACGACGAACCACAGGACGAACCACAGGCCGACCGGGGTCCACGCCGAAGGCGTGCCGGTGCCACCGACCCCGGGAAGTCCTCCGACGACCACTCGGCGGATGTGGATGCTCGCCCTCGCCACCCTGGGTTTCGCCCTGAACTTCTGGGCTTGGGCGCTGCTGAGCCCGCTGGGTCCGCTGTTCAAGGACTCGCTCGGCTTGAGTGCCTTCCAACAGGCGTTGCTCGTGGCGGTTCCGGTGATAGTCGGCTCGGTGGGGCGCATCCCAGTCGGGGCGTTGACCGACCGGTTCGGCGGCAGGGTGATGTTCCCGCTCGTGTCTGCGGCGACGATCGTGCCGGTGCTGTTCCTTGGGCTGGCCGGGCACACCTCGCTGGGCGGACTGCTCGTCGGCGGGTTCTTCCTGGGGATCTCGGGCACCTCGTTCGCGGTCGGGGTGCCGTTCGTCAACGCCTGGTTCCCACCCGAGCGGCGCGGGCTGGCGATCGGTGTGTTCGGCGCGGGCATGGGCGGCACCGCGATCAGCGCCCTGACCACCGTCAAACTGGTGGACGGAGGCGGACTCAAGACCCCCTTCCTGGTGACGGCCGTGGTGCTGGCGATCTACGCGGTGGCGGCGGCGCTGCTGCTGCGCGACGCCCCGGGACGGGTGGTGCCGACCCAGTCGATGCTCCGCCGCCTGGCCGACACCGTCCGGTTGCCGATCACCTGGCAGGCCTCGGTGCTCTACGCCGTCGCGTTCGGTGGGTTCGTGGCGTTCTCCGTGTACCTGCCCGCCTACCTCAAGACCGCCTACGCACTGACCCAGGCCGACGCGGCCAACCGGATGGCCGGGTTCGTGCTGCTCGCGGTGCTGATGCGGCCGGTCGGCGGTTGGCTGTCCGACCGGTTCGGCCCGGTGCGGGTCCTCACGTCCGGCCTGGCCGTGGTGACTGTGGGCGCGGCCGTGCAGGCGTTCACCCCGCCGCTCATGCCGCTGGGGACCGTGGCGTTGCTGTCCATGGCCGCCGCGCTCGGCGCGGGCAGCGGAGCGGTGTTCGCGCTGGTCGCCCTGCTCGCCCCGCCGAACAAGGTCGGCTCGGTCACCGGGGTCGTCGGGGCCGCGGGCGGGCTGGGCGGATTCGTCCCACCGCTGTTGATGGGCGCGCTGTACGGCGCGTTCGGCTCCTACGCGCTCGGGCTGGCCGCACTGGCTGTGGTCGCCCTCGCCACCCTGGTGTTCACCTCGACCGCGGTCCGGCGGGCCGTGCTCGCGCACGATCAGTGACCGGGCTTGCGCCTGGTCGGTGATCTGCGAACCGCCCGCAACGCCACTAGGGTCGTAATGGCCCTGTGGACTCAGCCTTGACTGTGACCGCCAGAGGAGCCTGCTCGTGAGCACTGAAACCGACCCCCGTTCCCAAGTCGCGGGTCTGGACACCGAACTGACCGAGGCCCTGGTGCGCACGCGCCGGTTCTTCAGTCGCGCGGAAGTGTCCCCGGATCTTCGCACGCTCCACCAGATCGGTGGCAGGCAGGCCGACGAGTTCTACCGGGACCGGTGGAGCCACGACAAGGTCGTGCGCTCCACCCACGGGGTGAACTGCACCGGGTCGTGCTCGTGGAAGGTCTACGTCAAGGACGGGATCATCACCTGGGAGTCCCAGCAGACCGACTACCCGTCGGTCGGCCCGGACAGCCCCGAGTACGAGCCGCGTGGGTGTCCGAGAGGTGCCGCGTTCTCCTGGTACACGTATTCGCCCACCAGGGTCCGCTACCCGTACGTCCGCGGCGTCCTGCTCGAGATGTACCGGGAAGCCAAAGCCCGCACCGGAGACCCGGTGCTCGCCTGGGCCGACGTCGTCGAGGACCCGGAGCGGGCCCGCCGCTACAAGGCCGCCCGCGGCAAGGGCGGGCTGGTCCGGTCGAGTTGGGACGAGGCGACGGAGATGATCGCCGCCGCGCACGTGCACACGATCAAGCGCTACGGACCCGACCGGATCGCCGGGTTCTCCCCGATCCCGGCCATGTCGATGGTCTCGCACGCCTCCGGCGCCCGGTTCGTCTCGCTGCTCGGCGGGACGATGCTGTCCTTCTACGACTGGTACGCCGACCTTCCGGTGGCCTCGCCGCAGGTGTTCGGCGACCAGACCGACGTGCCCGAGTCCGGCGACTGGTGGGACGCCGGATACCTGATCATGTGGGGCTCGAACGTGCCGGTGACCCGCACCCCGGACGCGCACTGGATGGCCGAGGCTCGCTACCGCGGCCAGAAAGTGATCGCCGTCGCGCCGGACTACGCCGACAACGTCAAGTTCGCCGACGAGTGGCTGCCCGCCCGGCCGGGCACCGACGGCGCGCTGGCCATGTCCATGGGCCACGTCATCCTGCGCGAGTTCTTCGTCGACCGTCAGGTGCCGTACTTCACCGACTACGTCAAGCGCTACACCGACCTGCCGTTCCTGGTCCGGCTCGACGAGCACGGCGACGCCCACCGGCCGGGGAAGTTCCTCACCGCCGCCGACCTCGCCGGTCATGCCGATCAGGACAACGCGGCGTTCAAGACCGTGCTGCTCGACTCGGCCACCGGCGACCCGGTCGTGCCCGGCGGCTCCCTGGGCTTCCGTTACGGCGAGCAGGGAATGGGGCGGTGGAACCTCGACCTCGGCGACGTCGACCCACTGCTGTCGGTCCACGGCGGCGAGTCGGTCCTCGTGGACCTGCCACGCTTCGACGCCCCGGCCGGCTCGGCGGCCGTGCTGCGCCGGGGAGTGCCCGCGCGCAGGGTCGGGGAACACCTGGTCACGACAGTCTTCGACCTCCTGCTCGCCCAGTACGGCGTGCGCCGCGACGACCTGCCCGGGGTGTGGCCCAGCGGGTATCACGACGCCGGGCAGCCCTACACGCCGGCGTGGCAGGAGGCCATCACCGGTGTCCCGGCACAGGCCGCGGCTCGGATCGCACGGGAGTTCGCGGCCAACGCCGAGGAGTCCCGCGGCCGGTCGATGATCATCATGGGGGCCGGGACGAACCACTGGTTCCACTCCGACACCATCTACCGGTCGTTCCTGGCGCTGACCACGCTGACCGGCTGCCAGGGCGTCAACGGCGGCGGCTGGGCCCATTACGTGGGTCAGGAGAAGTGCCGCCCGATCACCGGCTGGTCCCAGCTCGCGTTCGGACTGGACTGGTCGCGACCGCCGCGGCAGATGATCCAGACCGCCTACTGGTACCTGCACACCGACCAGTTCCGCTACGACCGCTTCGGCGCCGACACCCTCGCAGCCGCCACGGCGGGCGGGCAGCTGGCGGGCAAGACCACCGCCGACGTGATCGCCCAGTCCGCCCGGATGGGCTGGATGCCGTCCTACCCGACCTTCGACCGCAACCCCCTGGACCTGGCCGACGACGCCGAACGGGCCGGTGCCCCCATCGGTGAGCACGTGGCGGGCGAGTTGAAGGCCGGGCGGCTGCGGTTCGCCTGTGAGGACCCGGACTCCCGGGAGAACTTCCCCCGGGTGCTCACCGTCTGGCGGGCGAACCTGCTCGGGTCCTCGGCCAAGGGCAACGAGTACTTCCTCAAACACCTGCTGGGCGCGGACAACTCGCTGCGCGCCGAGGAGACCCCACCCGAGTCGCGCCCGAAGGACATCGTGTGGCACGACGAGGCGCCGGTCGGCAAGCTGGACTTGCTGCTGTCACTGGACTTCCGCATGACCAGCACCACCGTCTTCTCCGACGTCGTGCTGCCCGCGGCGACCTGGTACGAGAAACACGACCTCAACACCACCGACATGCACCCGTTCGTGCACTCGTTCAACCCCGCGATCGCCCCGCCGTGGCAGACCCGCACCGACTGGGCCGCCTTCCAGGCCGTCGCCGAGGCCTTCAGCAGACTCGCCGAGACACACCTCGGGACGCGCAAGGACGTTGTCGCCACCCCGCTGCTGCACGACACCCCCGACGAAATGGCCAACCCCCACGGTGTGGTGCGCGACTGGAAAGCGGGGGAGTGCGAGCCAGTCCCCGGTGTGACGATGCCGAGACTGACGGTCGTGGAGCGCGACTACACCGCGATCGCGGCGAAGATGGGCGCGCTCGGCCCGCTGGCCGACTCGCTCGGCGCGACCACCAAGGGCGTCACCTTCCGGGTCGAGCGGGAGGTCGAGTACCTCAAGCACAAGAACGGCGCGATCCGGGGCGGACCCGCTGACGGCCGCCCGTCGCTGGTGCGCGACGTGCACGCCTGCGAGGCGATCCTCGCCCTGTCCGGCACCACCAACGGCCACCTCGCCACCCAGGGCTTCCGCACCCTCGAACAACGCACCGGGACGCAGCTGGCGGACTTGGCCGCCGAACACGAGGGCAAGCAGATCACCTTCGCCGACACCCAGTCCGCGCCGGTCCCGGTGATCACCTCACCGGAGTGGTCGGGCTCGGAGACCGGCGGCAGGCGGTACTCGCCGTTCACGATCAACGTCGAGCGGCTCAAGCCCTGGCACACCCTCACCGGCAGGCAGCACTTCTTCCTCGACCACGACTGGATATCCGAACTCGGCGAGAACCTGCCGGTCTTCCGGCCGCCGCTGGACATGACCGCGCTGTTCGACGAGCCACGCATCGGCGAGCAGGGTCCGCTCGGGATCACCGTGCGGTACCTGACGCCGCACTCGAAGTGGTCCATCCACTCCGAGTACCAGGACAACCTGTTCATGCTCAGCCTCTCGCGCGGCGGGCCGACGATCTGGATGTCCACACTGGACGCGGTGAAGATCGGGGTGGCGGACAACGACTGGATCGAGGCGGTCAACCGCAACGGCATCGTGGTCGCCCGCGCCGTGGTCTCCCACCGCATGCCCGAGGGCACCGTCTACATGCACCACGCGCAGGACCGGCTGATCGATGTGCCGCGCAGCGAGACCAACGGCAAACGCGGGGGCATCCACAACTCGCTGACCCGGTTGATGATCAAACCGTCCCACCTGATCGGCGGGTACGCGCAACTCAGCTTCGCGTTCAACTATCTCGGGCCGACCGGGAACCAGCGCGACGAGATCACCGTGATCCGGCGCCGGAGCCAGGAGGTCGAGTACTGATGCGCGTCATGGCCCAGATGGCGATGGTGATGAACCTCGACAAGTGCATCGGCTGCCACACCTGCTCGGTGACCTGCAAGCAGGCGTGGACCAACCGCTCCGGTGTCGAGTACGTGTGGTTCAACAACGTCGAGACCCGCCCCGGACAAGGGTATCCACGCGGCTATGAGGACCAGGAGCGCTGGCGCGGCGGGTGGGAGCTCGGCAAGCGCGGCAGGCTCAGGCTCAAGGGCGGCGGCAGGCTGCGCAAGCTGCTGACCATCTTCAGCAACCCGAAGCTGCCCGCCCTCGACGACTACTACGAACCCTGGACCTACGACTACGACAACCTCATCAGCGCCCCCGCGCAGCAGCACACCCCGGTCGCCCGGCCGATATCGCTGATCAGCGGGGAACCCACGAAGATCACCTGGTCGGCGAACTGGGACGACAACCTCGGCGGCGCGTCCGAGAACGGGCACAAGGACCCGATGCTCAAAGGCATCGCCGACAAGGTCAAGTTCGAGTTCGAGCAGACCTTCATGTTCTACCTGCCGCGGATCTGCGAGCACTGCCTCAACCCCTCGTGCGCCGCTTCGTGCCCCTCGGGCGCTATCTACAAGCGCAGCGAGGACGGCATCGTGCTGGTCGACCAGGACCGGTGCCGGGGCTGGCGGATGTGCGTGTCGGGTTGCCCGTACAAGAAGGTCTACTTCAACCACCGCACCGGCAAAGCGGAGAAGTGCACCTTCTGCTTCCCCCGCATCGAGGTCGGACTCCCGACCGTGTGCGCCGAGACGTGCGTGGGCCGCCTGCGCTACATCGGCCTGATCCTCTACGACGCGGACAAAGTCCTGGAGGCCGCGTCCACACCGGACGAGACCGGCCTCTACGAGGCGCAGCGCCAGGTCTTCCTCGATCCGAACGACCCCGCGGTGATCCGCGAGGCCGAACGGGCGGGAATCCAACGCGACTGGATCGAGGCCGCCCAGCGGTCCCCGATCTACTCCCTGATCAACACCTACCGCGTGGCGCTGCCGTTGCACCCGGAATACCGCACCATGCCGATGGTCTGGTACATCCCGCCGCTGTCGCCGGTCGTGGACATCGTGCGCGACACCGGCCACGACGCCGAGGACCACGGGAACCTGTTCGCCGCGATCGAGGCGTTGCGCATCCCGGTCGAGTACCTGGCGCAACTGTTCACCGCGGGCGACGTCGAGCCGGTCAACGCGGTGCTGCGCAGGCTCGCGGCCATGCGTTCCTACATGCGCGACATCAACCTCGGCCGCGAACCCCAGGAGGCGATCGCGGCGAAGGTCGGCATGACCGGCGAGCAGATCTACGACATGTTCCGCCTGCTCGCGCTGGCCAAATACGACGAGCGCTACGTCATCCCGCCCGCCCACGCCGAACAGGCCCACGGGCTGGAGGAACTGGCCACCGAGTGCAGCCTCGACTACGAGGGCGGCCCCGGCATGGGCGGCTCCGGGCCGTTCGGCGAGAGCTCCGGCGGCGCATCGCCGATCGCGGTGGAGAACTTCCGCATGCTGCGCGACCGGCAGACCAGCGACACCATGGCCGCGCCCGAGGACAAGGGCAGCCGGGTCAACCTGCTCAACTGGGACGGCAAGGGCCGCCCGGAAGGACTGTTCCCACCGATGGACGAGCCCGGCGGCGGCGACCCGGCCGCGGAAGTGGACCCGAAACCATGACCTTCTCCGAAGCCGACTGCGCCACCGCGTGGCAAACCCAGTCCCTTCTCATGAGCTATCCCGACGACGAACTCGTCGACCGGCTTGCGCTGCTGCGGGCCGCGACCGCGACGCTGCCCACAGCGTTGGCCGCACCACTGAACGCGTTCCTGGACCACGTGTCGGCCACACCGTTGATCGACCTGGCCGCGGACTACGTGGCCACGTTCGACCACCGCAAGCGGTTCAGCCCCTACCTCACCTACTTCGCCTACGGCGACACCCGCAAACGCGGCATGGCGCTGCTGCGGTTCAAACACGCCTACCGGGCCGCAGGCCTGGAACTCGGCGACAGCGAACTGCCCGACCACCTCGCGGTCGTGCTGGAGTTCGCCGCCACCGGCAACCCGGTCACCGGACCGCGGCTGATGATCGAACACCGCGCCGGGCTCGAACTGATCCGCATCGGCCTGCGCGAGACCGGCTCGCCCTGGGCGCACGTCCTGGAGTCGGTGACCGCGACCTTGCCGCCCTTGGGTAAACGCGAACACGAAGCCGTCGCCCGTCTGGCCGCCGAAGGGCCACCCGAGGAGGAAGTCGGCCTCGCGCCCTTCGCGCCGCCCGAGTACATGCCGCAGGCACAGGGAGGCGCCCGATGACCGCCGCTCAGGAAACCGGCGTCACGGCGCCGACCACGCTCGACATCATGCTGTGGGTCGTCGTGCCGTACGTGGCGATCGCGGTGTTCGTGGTCGGACACATCTGGCGCTACCGCTACGACAAGTTCGGCTGGACCACCCGCTCCTCCCAGCTCTACGAGAACCGGCTGCTGCGCCTGGGGAGTCCGCTGTTCCACTTCGGAATCCTGCTCGTCGCGCTCGGCCACGTCGGCGGGGTGCTCATCCCCAAGTCGTGGACCGAGGCCCTCGGGGTGAGCGAGAGCGCCTACCACGTCGTGGCCGTCGTTCTCGGTGTCCTGGCCGGGTTCTGCACGCTGGCCGGGGCGGCGATCCTGGTCTACCGGCGGCGCACCGTCGGCCCGGTGTTCTCCGCGACCACCCGCAACGACAAGGTCATGTACGTGCTGCTGGTCGGCACCATCGTGCTGGGCCTGGGCACCACCGTGCTGGGCAACCTGACCGACCACCCCCACGACTACCGGGAGACGGTCTCACCGTGGTTCCGCTCGATCTTCTACTTCCAGCCGGAGCCCATGCTGATGCGGGCCGCGCCGATCGGGTTCCAGCTGCACGCGCTCGCGGCGTGGGCCCTGTTCGCGTTCTGGCCCTTCAGCCGCCTGGTGCACGTGTTCTCCATGCCGCTGGGCTACCTGACCCGCCCCTACATCGTCTACCGCAGCCGTGACACCCAGCTCGGCAGCCGACCCCCTCGGCGCGGGTGGGAGCGCGTGCGATGACCAGGCGGCTGGTTCCTGATGTCCGCACCGGGTGATCGCGTGCGCGTGTCCTTGTCCGGGCTGCGGCTCGACGAGCTCCTGGGTGAGTTGCAGGAGCGCCTGACCGAGGTGCGCCAGACAAGCGACCGACTGCAGCGCCTGCTCGACGCCGTCGTGGTCGTCGGCGCCGGGCTCGAGCTTGAATCGACGTTGCTGCGGATCGTGCAGGTCGCGGTCGAACTGGTCGACGCCCAGTACGGAGCGCTGGGCGTGTTGGGCGAGGGTGAAGGACTTTCGGAGTTCGTCTTCGAGGGCATCCACCCGCAGGAGCGGCAGACGATGGGGCACCTGCCCGAAGGCCGTGGCCTGTTGGGGCTGCTCATCAAGCATCCGGTGCCGATCCGGCTCGCGGACCTGAGCAAGCACCCGGCCTCGGTGGGCTTGCCGCCGAACCACCCGCCGATGCGCAGCTTCCTGGGCACGCCGGTGCATGTGCGCGGCGAGGTCTTCGGCAATCTCTACCTGACCGAGAAGCGTGGTGGGGCCGAGTTCACCTCCGACGACGAGATCGTGATCAGGGCACTGGCGAGCGCGGCCGGTGTCGCCATCGAGAACGCCAGGCTGTTCGAGCGGTCCCGGATCCGGGAACGGTGGTTGGCCGCGACCAGTGAGATCAACGCCGCTCTGCTGGCGGGCGCCTCGCAGGAGGACTCACTGACGCTGATCGCCGAGCGGGTTGTCGACCTTGCCGACGCCGAGGTGGCCTTGATCCTCCTCGGTGACACCGCTGACCAGGGTCTGCTGCGCGTCGCGGCCGCGGCGGGCATGGACAGTGAGTTGGTTGTCGGGGCGGAGGTGTCCGATCTCGACGGGGTCTTCAGCTCGGGTGATCCGATGATCATGCTCGACCCTTCGCGCCACCTCGGTGCGAACCTCGGGCCCATCTCGACCGCGTTGGGACCGGCGTTGGCGGTGCCCTTGAGCAACACCGGCGGAATTCTGCTCGCCGCTCGGGGCAAGTCCGGCGCCCAGTTCGCCGCTGACCAGGCTGAGCTGCTGGCCTCGTTCGCCGGGCAGGCGGCGGTGGCCCTGGAGTTCGCCGACAGCCAGCGCAACTTGCGGCTCCTCGACGTGCTCGCCGACCGTGACCGGATCGGCCAGGACCTGCACGACCACGTGATTCAACGCCTTTACGCCACCGGGATGAGTCTGCAGGGCGCGCTCCGGCGCATCGCCGACGAGGACGTGCGCGCGCGGGTGCGTCAGGCGGTCGAGCAACTTGACCAGATCGTCCGGGAGATCCGCACGTCCATCTTCGACCTGCACACCGAGAGTCGTGCGAGCGCCGCGGTGAGTCTGCGCAGACGGTTGCTCGACATCGTCGCCCAGACGAGTGCGGGGTCGCCGGTCTCGCCCGCGGTCCGCATCTCAGGCGCGGTGGACACCCTGGTGCCCGCGGGCCTCGTCGAGCACGCCGAGGCGGCGCTCCGCGAGGCCATGGGCAACGCAGTGCGCCACGCCAACGCCTCGGAGATCACGGTCGTCATCGAGGCGGGCGACGAACTGACCATCGAGGTCACCGACGACGGGGTCGGGATCGCCGAACGGGGCAAGCGCAGCGGCCTGGCCAACATCTCCCGCCGCGCCTCGCGCGCCCACGGCACGGTCGAGATATCCGCGCCCGAAGGCGGCGGCACGAGAGTGGTCTGGCGGGTCCCACTGGCCTGACCGCCGACCGGGCGACGACTGTCACGCCGTGAGCATGTCGTCCAACCGCCGGCGTGCTGTGGTCGGCAACGCCAGGTCGCCGCGCCGCGACAGACCCACCCGGAGCACCATCTGCGGGAAGAGTGCGCCGCCGAGGACCGTGTCGCGCACGAGCGCACGGGTCGACTCGACTTCGAGAGGCTGGGTCAGCGGGCATACGGCCAGCCGGGCGACGGTGGCGGCGAGCAGGACGGCGCTGGAGGCCTCGCCCGCGCGCAACCGCGACAGCGTGTCGTCGGAAGTCGTGGCCAGCACCAGCAACTGGCCCGCGCCCGAGACCTGGCTGAGCACCTCGATGGCCGGGGCGGCGAAGTCGCGAAGGGCGATGGCGCCATAGCTCGCCGCGGTCACGGTGTTCGACGACGCGACGCCGTCGGGCGACGTGGCCTGCCTGCCGCTCCAGCGGGCGATCTCCTCGCGGTACCGGGGGTCGCGGTTCTGCTTCGCCGTGGCCCGGGCGATCGCCGCGACCAGCGGGGCACGGGCAGCTGGGCTCGTGATGGGGGCGAGGACCGCCCCGTTCGCGTCCGCGGCGGCGGCCAGGGTGGCCAAGACATTCGCGGACAGCGCGGTCGCGCTGTAGGCACGCCGGTCGGAACGCCTGCGCAGGATCGCCGCGGCCAAGGCAAGATCGGACCGGTCGGCCTCACCGGGGGCGAACCCGATCGTGGCCAGGTGGTGGGGATCGCCCGGATCGGGCATCCGGTGGACCTGGGTCTGCCACCCGAACGCGGCGAACGCCACCTTCGTGTGGTGCAGCAGGGCGCCGCAGCTCACCAGCAGGTCCCGCCCGTCCGGGTCGGTCCCGGGCAGGTGCCTGCTCCAGTCGGCGAACAGGTCCACCGTCGAGCCGCCCACGCGCCAGCGCCAGGGCTGGGAGTTGTGCACCGACGGCGCGCGGCAGGCGAGATCCAGTGCCGCCCGCACCGTGTCGGTGTCCGGCACGACCAGGGTTTCGTTGTTGAGCATCACTGTCACCTCTCGCTGTTCCTACCTCAGCTTGCGGTGGCGGTGTGGTTTTACACAGAGTGGGAAGTCCCGTCAATGCGGGCTGAAGGGCTCGACGGGACAAAGGTCCCGCACAGTCCTGACCAGACTCCCTGTGGAGGACCCCGCTGTTTGCGGTTTCCTGGGATCGGAAGCAGGAGACGGTGAAGAAAGGCAGGACTCGATGAGCGGCACGGAGCAGGAATCGAGGAAGCGCCACCTCGCCGCCAGGGTGTTGGCGAGCCAGGCCGAGAACGCCGAGGAACTCGCGGTGCTGTTGGACATGCTCGGTCTCAGTGCCGCCGAGGGACTGGCCGAACCGCGGCCGGAGGATGTCGCCATCCCGGCGCAGCCTCGGCGCTCGATCGCCGAGCGTGAGGCTGCCCGCACGCTCTCGTCGACCCTGCTCGGCGCCGCGACCGGACACTGACCGACGCGGCCCACCGATCGCTGTGTCCTGGGCCTGCCGGACCACCGGCTGGTCAAGGGGGCGTACGGGCGGCACCGTCATCGATGTGGCGGGACGCCCCCGTCGAGCGTTGTGCCGCTGTCGTGTTCGCGCACGGGCGTTGACGTCCGCGTGCGCGTCATCGCCGTGTGTGGCGGGCGGGTTGCTCGTCGCGAGTGGTCCTGAGGTTCCGCTGACCGCGTCAGGCGCAGGCCAGGGCATCCAAAGCCGTGCTCGGGAGGGCCCGGCCGCCCGCTTCGAGGTGTTTGCGCAGCCGGGTCAGCGCCCGGTGTTGGCGTACCCGCACGGACCCGGTCGAGCAGCCCAGGGCTTGGGCGACCTCGGCCGCGCTCATGCCCAGGCCCAAGCGCCACCAGAGCAACTCACGCTGATGGTCGGGAAGGATGCTCAGCAGTCGCGACAGGGCACGGACCGATTCGCCGCGCACCGCCTGCTCCTCAGGTCCGGCGTCGTTCCCGAAATCGTCCGGCAGTTCCGCCCGCGGATCGGAGCGGTCGCGAATCACCCGCCTGCGCTCGTCGGCGATCTTGTGTTCGGCGATGCCGAAGACCAAAGGCCAGAACGACCGCTCGTCCCAGGTCGCGCGACCGGAGGACAGGGAGACCATGACAGCGAGGCAGACCTCCTGGGCGATGTCGTCGGCGTCGGCGGCGGCCCGGTTCCAGCCGTGGGTCCGGCGTCGACAAAACGGCAACACGCGCTGCCGGAGCAGCGAGAACAGGACCGAGGTGGCCTGGTGTTCGCCCGCCCTGGTTCGCTCCAGGAGTCGGGCGATGTCTGCGGTGTCCTTGGTCATGGGCTGTCTCCGGTCCGGGCGGGGGCGATGCTCGAACAATCGTGTCGTCCCGGATGCGAGAAGTCCGCGTTCCAGCGGCACTTGTTCGGCGGGTCGAAAGTCCCTGCCTTGACCGGCCATATGGCCAGGAACCCACGGTCAGGACCTTGGGTGGCACTTCGAGGTCCTATGGCCGTCGCTGTGGCGGGTTTGTGCCCGCCACGCTCGTTGGATGACTGAACGCGTGCGTGGATGGCGCAAGCTCGCGGGTTCCAGTTGGCGACCGCCGGACGATCCCCAGTTCTACGGCGAACTGGAGATCGACGCCTCGGCGATGTTGTCCTATGTGGAATACATCAGGGAGCACACCGGGACCAGGCTGACGATGACCCACCTGGTCGGCCGGGCGGTGGCGTACGGACTCGCCGAGGTTCCCGAGATGTGCGCCCGGCTCGCGTTCGGCCGGACTCATCCCAGGGAGTCCATCGACGTGTTCTTCATCGTGGCCACCGACGGCGGGCGCGAGCTCACGGGGGTGAAGATCAGTGACGCGGACACGAAGCCCGCGGTTCGGATCGCCGACGAGCTGAACCAACGCGTCGAGCAGATCACCCGCGGTGAGGACCCGGCGTTCGGCAGGAGCAAGCGGATGCTGGCCGTGCTTCCGCCCATGGTGTTGCGCCGGGTGCTGAACCTGGCCGCCTGGCTCACCTCCGACCTCAACCTGGACCTGAGCCCGCTGGGCATGCCGCGCCAGGCCTTCGGGGCCGCCATGGTCACCTCCGTCGGCATGTGGGGCGTGCGGATCGCCTACTCGCCGCTGGCCCGGTACTACCGGGTGCCGCTGCTGGTGCTGGTCGGCGCGGTGGAATCGCGGCCGATGGTGGTGGACGGCGAGGTGCGGGCGCGTCCCGTGCTGACACTCACAGCGACGGTGGACCACCGCTACGCGGACGGCAGCCACACCGCCCGAATGGCCGACGCCGTCCGCCGCTACTGCTCGAACCCGAGCGCGTTCGAGCCGTCATGACCGAGCGCCAGGGGTCTCGGCCGAGTCGTGCGCGCCCGCGGTTCGGATGATCAGGTCCAGTTCGGCGCGTAGGCCCGCGGTCAGTGTCTCGAGGTCCGGGAAGTGATCCGGGTCGACGATCGCCGTGACGGTCATCGTGCCCGCATAGGACACGACGTCGAAGCAGGCGGTCATGTTGCCGCCGTCGGCCAGGGCGAGGGGAATCGCCGAGGTGATCGGTGATCCATCGAAGGCCAGCCGCCCGCCGGGCACGCGGACGTGGCTCACAAGCGTGTGCAGGCGGTGTTGGTGGTTCATGTACCACCGGTAGCCCCCGAGTGCGGCGAGCGGCCGGAACAGCCAGCCCAGCACGGCGATCGGCGGCGGCCCGGTCGCCTCGGCCTTGTGCGCGCGGACCTCGGCGGCGACTGTCCGAAGGCGCTGACCGACGTCGCCTGCCGTGGGTACCTGGACGAGCAGTGGGGAGACCATGTTCCCCAATTCCGGCCCCGCGCCCGATCGCCCGGACACCGGCACCGCCATGGCGATGCGGTCTACGGTCTCCTTTCTGGCACTGAGCACCCGGCGCAACGCCCCCGCGACAGCCACCAGCAGGGCGTCGTTCGTCGTCGCGCCGTGTCGGTGCGCGGCGGGCCGCAGCTCGGCGAGATCGACCCGGACCACCGCGGCCGCCAGACGTGGGCCGGTCCGCTGGATCAGCGAGCACGGTGCGGCTTGCGGCGGGCGGAGTCCGCCCCCCGCGCCCATCGACGTGCGCAGCAGCCGCCACGCCGCCCTGCCGCGGCGCAGCGCACGCACCCTGTCCACCATCGCTTGGCGGACGAGCGCGCCCCGGGTCGGACGCGGCCGTGGAAAGTCGCTTTCGTTCGTGGCGTTTGTGCCGTCCACCAGATTCGCGAGGACGGCGAGCCCACCCACACCGTCGGCCAAGACGTGGTGCAGCACGACCACCAAGGCGAACCCTCCGCCGGAGAGGCCGGTGACGCACACCGCCGACCACAGCGGGGCGTCGGGCGGCAGCGGTGTGGCGATCACGGAGATGGCGGTGTCCAGCAGCGCCCGTTCGTCGCCCGGGGCGGGGCACGCCACCGCACGCACCTGGCGGCCGATGTCGAACCCGTCGTCGTCGACCCAGATCGGGCCGCCACACCCGAACGGCACCCGGATCAGCCGCTGCCGCAGCCGGGGAACCGAGCGGACACGCTCGGCGAGCAGCTGTCGGACCCGAGAGAGGTCGAAGGCGCCGGACTGGTCGATCCGCAACACCACGCCGAACTGCTCGGGAATCTGCCCGGTGTCCATCGCCAAGAACGCCAGGTCCGTGGGACTCGCGCGGTCGACGACCGTCTCGACCGGCCGTGAACGACCCTGGTGGCGCACCGTCTCAGTCATGTCCCGAGTCGACACACCGACGCCAGACGGGTGCCAGAGTCCAAGGTCCCGCAACGATGGCGGGCCGCTCCCAGATCTGCGACGAACTCGGGGAGGCTCGCGTTCCAGGTGGGAGGCGACGGGACGAGGAGAGGTTCGACGTGATCATCGAAAGTGCTTCACACGGGGGATGCGGCACTGCGAGACCACCGCGCTGGGCGTGCTGCTGCGACATGAGGGGCTGGATCGCTCCGAGCCCATGCTGTTCGGCCTCGGCTCCGGCCTGGCCTTCGTCTACTGGGACGGGAAGGGGATGGATTTCCCTTTCCTTGGCGGTCGGGTCAAACCCTTCGAACTCACCAGGAACCTCGACAGCCGACTGGGGTTGGGATTGGCGGTGCGGGAGACCGCGTCCCCGCGCAAGGCATGGCAGGATGTCAGAGCCCGGATCGACGCGGGGAACCGGTGGGGTTGCAGCTCGACAGCTACCACCTGGACTATTTCGGGTCGAAGGTGCACTTCGGCGGGCATGTCGTGGCCATGTACGGGTATGACGACGACCGCGCCTACCTGGTGGACACCGACCAGCAAGGCGCAGCGGTGACGACCAGTCTGGCCAGTCTCGCCAAAGCCAGAGCCGAACGTGGACCGATGACGGCGAGGAACCGTTCCTTCACGATCACCGCCTCCAGTGAACTGGCCCCATCACGGGACCGTGTCGTCGCGGCGATCCATTCCTGCGCCGTCGACTTCCTCAACCCGCCCATCTCGAATCTCGGATACCGGGGAATCGAGAAGGCTGCCAGCCGGGTGGAGAAATGGCTCGAACGCACCGACAACCCCCAGCGGGACCTGTCCCTTGCCGCCCTCCTCATGGAGAAGGCCGGGACCGGCGGTGCCCTGTTCCGCAATCTCTACCGCGATTTCCTCGGCGAATGCGTTCACCTGATCGACGACAGCCGACTGCGCACCGGCCACACGATGTACGGCGAGGCCGCCACCATGTGGACCGAGGTCGCCAGGCTGATCGCCTGCGCGGGCGAAACCGGCGACACAGCCGACCTCAAGCAGGCAGGCGCACTCCTTCGTGATCTTTCGCGGGTGGACCACGACGCGATGCGTGCGCTGGCCGAGATCGCAGTTCCGCGCGCACCCCAGGGGGAATAACGCGGGCCTGCCGCCGGTTGTTTGATACGCCCGGGGGTATACAGAACAAGGAGGCCGACGTGGCGACAGTGGAACTGACCAAGGACAACTTCACCGAGATCGTGACCCGCCCTGGCACGGTGCTCGTCGACTTCTGGGCCTCGTGGTGCGGGCCATGCCGGATGTTCGCGCCCGTCTTCGAGCAGGCCGCCGCGCGTCACGGCGACATCACCTTCGGCAAGGTGGACACCGAGGCCGAGGCCGACCTCGCGCGGGCGTTCGGAATCTCGTCGATACCGACGCTGATGGCCGTGCGCGACGGCGTCGTCGTCTATTCACAGGCGGGTGCGCTGCCCGCGGCGGCGCTTGAGGAGCTGATCGGGAAAGTTCGGGAACTCGACATGGCGCAGGTGCGTTCCAGCGCTCAGGCGCGACCATGACCAGGTACCCTGCGGGGTATCAGAGGAGGTCAGTGTGGAGCTGAACGAGGACGTCGTCGCCGACGTGCGCAAGCGGCTGCGGCGAGCGCAGGGCCAAGTCGGCGGTCTGATCCAGATGATGGAGGACGGTCGGGACTGCCGAGACGTCATCATCCAGCTGGCGGCAGTGTCCAGGGCGCTGGACCGGGCCGGGTTCCGGCTGATCGCCAGCGGGCTCCAACAGTGCCTGTCCGACGATTCCGCGCAGGGCACGGCCGACCGCGAACAGCTGGAGAAGTTGTTCCTGGCCCTGGCCTGAGCGTCCAGGCGGCCGACTCAAGGACTGAGTTCGGCCGCCCCGCGCCTCAGCGGCGGCCGAACAGCCGCCACGGTTTCCGTGCCTGCTGCGCCGTGGAGCAGGCGCAACGTTGGGAAGCGGGCACGTCGCCCAGAACCTGCTCGACGTGGTTCCCGCAGCCCCGATAGGACGGCTTTCCGCACTTCGGGCACATGATCCTCTGACACATCAGACTTTTCCTTCGTGGTCGTTAGGCCATCTTCTGTTGTCATCATACCCCCCGGGGTATGAGTGCGACTGGACCGACACCGTAGGGCGGATAACGCGCTACCCTGAAACTGATACCCCTAGGGGTATAAGGAGCGTCATCATGATCGAGATCATCGGCATCGACACACCAAGCCTGGGCGACCGGAGCTATCTCGTCGGCGACGGCGAGACGGCGTTCGTGGTCGACCCGCAGCGCGACATCGACCGGGTACTGCACCTCGCCGCACGACGCGGGTTGCGGATCACGGATGTCTTCGAGACCCACATCCACAACGACTACGTGACCGGTGGGCTGGCGCTGGCGCGCGCCACCGGTGCCGCCTACCACGTGAACGTCGCCGATCCGGTGTCCTTCGAACGCGCACCCATCGAGGATGGGGACGTGGTCGAAGTCGGGCCGCACATGCGCGTGCGCGCTCTGGCGACGCCAGGGCACACGTTCACCCACTTGTCGTACGTGCTTGAGGTGCCGGGCCGGGTCCCGGCGGTGTTCACCGGCGGCTCACTGCTCTACGGCTCGACCGGGCGACCCGACCTGCTCGGTCCTGCCCACACCGGGGAACTGGTGAAGCGGCAGCACGCATCGGCGCACCGGCTGGCCGCGGTCCTGCCGGACGAGGCCGAGATCTACCCCACACACGGCTTCGGAAGTTTCTGCTCGGCCACCCAGGCGGACGCGAGCCGATCGACGATCGGCCGGGAGAAGCAGGTCAACCCGGTGCTGACGCGCGACGAACAGGCCTACGTCGAGGAGTTGCTCGCGGGTTTGGACGCCTACCCGGCCTACTACGCCCACATGGGCCCGGCGAACACCGCGGGGCCGGGCGCTCCCGACCTCACCCCACCCGCCACCGCCGACCCGGCCGAAGTGCGCGCGCGCATCGAGGCGGGGGAGTGGGTGGTGGACCTCCGGTCGCGGACCGCGTTCGCCGCCGGACACGTGACCGGCAGCCTGAACTTCGGCATCGACGGCGGTTTCGCCACCTACCTGGGCTGGCTCATCCCGTGGGGCACGCCGCTCACCCTGCTCGGCGAGACGGCGGACCAAGTCGCCGAAGCGCAGCGCGAGCTGGTCCGAATCGGCATCGACCGCGTCGAGGCGGCCGCCACCGGCACACCCGAGCAGTGGGCGGGAGCCGCACCGCTCGGGACGTTCCCGCGGGCGAGCTTCGGCGAACTGGCCGCGGTCCGCCACCACCGGCAGGTCACCGTCATCGACGTGCGGCGCGATCTGGAGTGGGCCCACAACCACATCGACGGCGCCCTGCATGTCCCACTGCAGGACCTGCTGCGCAGGCTCGGCGACGTGCCCGCGGGCGAAGTGTGGGTGCACTGCCAGGCGGGGTACCGGGCCGCGATCGCCGCGTCGGTGCTCGCGGCGGCCGGTCGCCGGGTCGTCGCGGTGGACGACGAGTTCGACCGGGCGGCGCCCGCCGGGCTGCCCATGGCCGTGGGCTGAGGCGCGGACGACATGGCGATTCTGCCCGCGGCTGCATTCGGTGTCGGCATCGGCACCGCCCTGGGCCTGCTCGGCGCGGGTGGTTCCATCCTTGCCATTCCGGCCTTGGTCTACGGGCTCGGGCAACCCCTGTCGGTGGCCGTCCCGACCTCGTTGGTGGTCGTTGCGGTGTCGGCGGCGGGCGGGCTCGCGGCCCGGTGGCGGACGAAGGCGATCCGGCTGCCGGTGGCGCTGGTCTTCGCCGCGGCGAGCGTCCCCGCCGCGTTCGCCGGAACCGCGCTCGGAAAGCGGCTGCCGGACCGGTGGCTGCTGGTCGCCTTCGCCGTGCTGATGGTGCTGGTCGCGGTGCGGATGCTCACGGGCACAGCGGAACGCGACGGCGCCTGCCGTGTCGTCGGGGGCGCGGTGAACTGGCGGGGCTGCCTGCCCAAGGCACTGGCGGTCGGCGCGGTCGTGGGCGTGCTGGCCGGGATGTTCGGGGTCGGCGGCGGGTTCGTCATCGTCCCCGCGCTGACCATGCTGCTCGGGTTGACCGCGCCGGAGGCGGTCGGGACGTCGCTGGTCATCATCGTGGTCACGTCGCTGGGAGCGCTCGCCGCGCACGCGCCCACGATGCCGGATCTCGACTATGGGGTCATCCTGGTGTTCGCCGGGGCGGCCCTCGCCGCGTCACTGATCGCCGGGCTGTTCGGCAACCGGCTCCCGGCGCGGACCGTGACGCGAGCGTTCGCCTATGTGGTCCTGGTTGTCGCTGTGGGAGTCGCGACCACGGCCCTGCTTGCTCCCGCCGCTCTGCACGGCGGATGACCAAAACCCTTTGGAAAGGAAGGATTACCATGAAATACGACCTCAGCGTCATGCTGGACCTGCCGTATGAGACCGCCGTCGCCGAGGTGCGCGCCGCGCTGAAGGAGCAGGGTTTCGGGGTGCTGACCGAG
Organism: Actinokineospora xionganensis; assembly: GCF_014323725.1. Lineage (GTDB taxonomy): Bacteria > Actinomycetota > Actinomycetes > Mycobacteriales > Pseudonocardiaceae > Actinokineospora > Actinokineospora xionganensis. Next base: position 400,971 of record NZ_JABVED010000001.1, read on the forward strand.
ATCGACGTCAAGGCGACGATGCGGGAGAAGCTCGACGCCGACATCGAGCCCTACGTCATTCTCGGCGCGTGCAACCCATCGCTGGCCTACCGCGCGCTGGAGGTCGACCGCATGATCGGCCTGCTGCTGCCGTGCAACGTCGTGGTCCGCGCGGACGGCGCCGACCGCACCCTGGTCCAAGCACTCGATCCGCGCGTGATGATCGACGTGCCCGAGCGCGAAGAGCTCCGCCCGGTCGCGGAGGAGGCGGGCACACGAATCCGCGCCGCCCTCCAGACTCTGACGGCGTCGTAGCGCGGAGGGGAACACGCCGTGAGTCCACTCAACCGCCGGGCGTTCCTCGGTGCGACCGCGCTCGGGATGCTCAGCGCCTGCGCTCCGGCCGTGAGCACCTCCCGACTGGTCCTGCCCGCCGACCCGCGGGTGGGCGAGGTCGAAGCGGCCCGCCACGGCACCGGCCGCACCCGGTCGTTCACCCTCACCGCGACGCCCAGCAGGGTCGACCTCGGTGGGCCGATAGTCGACACCTGGACCTATGACGGCGCGGTGCCCGGTCGCGAGATGCGTGTCGCCGCCGGTGACACGATCGAGGCAAGGCTGGTCAACCGGCTGCCCGTGGACACCTCGATCCACTGGCACGGTTTGGCGCTGCGCAACGACATGGACGGCGCGCCGCACCTGACCCAGCCCCCGATAGCCTCGACCACGGACTTCACCTACCGGTTCACCGCGGCGACGCCGGGCACCCACTGGCTGCACCCGCACACCGGCACCCAACTCGACCGCGGGCTGTACGCGCCCCTCATCGTCGAGGACCCAGCCGACCCCGGTGCCCACGACGCGGAATGGGTCGTCGTTCTCGACGACTGGATCGACGGCACGGGCACGGACCCGGACCAGGTGCTCGCCGACCTGCGCGGACGCGGCGGCCATGCCATGCGCGGCGCCGGCGGCCGGGTGCTCGGCGGGGATGTCTCCTACCCGCACTACCTCATCAACGGCCGAATCGCGGCGGCACCGACCACCTTCACGGCCCGCCCCGGACAGCGGGTGCGGATCCGATTCATCAACGCGGGCTCCGACACCGCGTTCCGCGTCGCGCTCGGCGGACACCGCATGACGGTCACCCACACCGACGGCTACCCGATCATCCCTGTCGACACCGACGCGGTGCTGATCGGCATGGGCGAGCGCTACGACGTCCTGGTCACCCTCGCCGACGGCGTGTTCCCGCTGGTGGCGGTGGCCGAGGGCAAGAACGCCACCGCTCTGGCGATCGCGCGCACCGGCGCGGGCGCCCCACCCGGTCCCGGGTCCCGACCCGCCGAGCTGACCCGGGTGACGATCGGCTACCCGGACCTGTCGGCCACCCCAGCGGTCGCGCTGCCCGCGAAATCACCTGATGTCGTTCACCGCGTCGCCCTCACCGGCGCGATGATGGGCTACGAATGGGGGATCAACGGCCGCGCCAACGACCTCGACGCCAGGTCCCTTGTCCGAGAAGGGCAGCGAGTCCGGCTGCGGTTCGTCAACAACACGATGATGTGGCACCCGATGCACCTGCACGGCCACACCTTCCAGCTCGGCGATTCCGGCCCGCGCAAGGACACCGCGGTCGTCCTGCCCGGCCAGAGCGTCGACTGCGTCTTCGACGCCGACAACCCGGGCCAGTGGATGATCCACTGTCACAACACGTATCACGCCGAAGCCGGGATGATGGCCGTGCTCGGCTACCAGTCCTGATCGCAGGGCAGCTGGTGCGGGATCTAGCCGACGGCGGGCTTGCGGACGGGGACGCTGATCTCGGTCAGGTAGTCCTCGGTGCCTGCCGTGTCCCACGGTCCGATGAGATAGGTCTCGGTCGGGTGCCCCGCCAGGTCGTAGCCCGCATCGTGGACCCGGATCAGCAGCGCGTCGTAGGCGTCCCGGATGTCGTCGTACGGTCCTTTGTGGAAGACGTGCGCCACGAGTCCACCCGGTCGTCGCGTGAGAATGTCACTGTCGTGGCGCCCCGGCTTCTCGATGACCGGCAGGCTGGTCTCGATCTCGACGGTGCGGCCGGGCTGAAACCCGTTGAAATAGGTGACATCAGGTGCTCCACAGGTGGACAGGTCGATGTCATACGCCCTGCCCGCGAGGTCCACCACGGCCGACCGCACGGCCTCCGGGACCCGGTCAGCAGGCACGGACATCCGGCTGCACAACACGGTGCTCGGTTCGACTTCCTTGAAATTCACCGCGTAGGACATCATGGACCGCCTTTCTTCCTGGAGCCGCACCTCCGGGAGCTGTGGCTCGGCGGAGTCAGACGTCGTGCGAGCCGTCTTCCCCCGTCCGCCCTGTCCAAGAACCGCATGGCCGCCACCTCCTGGTGTAGGTCCAGTGTGGTCCGTCGCGCACCGCCGCCGCCGGGGCCTTTGGTCGCGGCCGGACGGGGGCCTTCGTCGCCGACGCTCGTGCCGGCATCCGAGGTCCCTTGGTGGGCGGGTCGTTGGTCCCTGGACCGCCGCGCGCCATGTCGGTGACGGTGACATCGACAACCTGGTCCCGGCAACGGAAGGCGGCGAGTCCGATGACGCACGGCCCCTGCCGGCGGCTGCACCCAATCACGATGTCCCATCGCTATGCGAGCACGCACGATCGAGGTCGGGGCGCGATGCGCTCGCCCGCGCGCGCGGTGGTGGACCTGGTCTTGATCACCGCCGTGATCGGCATCGTCGTCATCGCCGCACTCGTGCTCGCGCTGGTCGTCGGCGGGTGGCACTAGGTCCGGCGAGCGGAGGCTGTCATGCCAGGACTGTGCGCGGTTCCGGTATGAGCTCGGGATGGCGCCGACCAATCCGCGATGGGGGGATGACCGAGGACCCACCCGCAGTCTGTTCGCCAGGGAACTGCCGCCACAGAGGGGATTCCTCGTCGCCGCGGGACCGAGGGACTTCCTGGACCTGTTGGCGGTCCTGAAGGACTCGACGACGACGAGTTGTCCTATGAACAGCCTGGTGTCGGAACCGGCGCGGAGGGCGCCATGACTCCCCGCGCGCAGGCACCCGAGGGAGTGCTGGTCTACGTCGGGGTCGACGACATCGACGGGCGCTGGAACGGGTGGCAGAGGCCGGTGGGTCCGTCGTGGCGGGCAAGATGCCGATCCCGTCTATCGGTTGGTCGGCGCATGTGAGGGACACCGAGGGCAACCTGATCGGCCTGTTCCAGGGCGACGAGAACGTGCCTGTCCCCGAAACCGCGAGTCGTGAGGAGGACTGATGGGCAGACACAAGCCGATCGCCGCTCCAGACATGCGGGGCTCGGAACACGGCACATTCCCGCAGGGCACAGCCGATTACGCGCGGAACAAGGTCGCCGAGGCAATCCCACTCGCCCACGACCCGGTTTCCGCGCGCGCCGCTGACCAGACCCGAGGGCCCGGCGGCGGAGCGTCCCGTGGTGGCGCAGGTGAACCTCGACGTCGGCGGGCGCCTGTCCCGCGCGGTCGCGAATGGTCCGACGACCGGGAAGCCGTGGATGTCGTCGAGCCTGGCACCGGCTGGAACGCCCAGCACTGGGAGGCCAGGCGAGGCGTCAAGCCCTCCGTCGAGTCGCACGACCACCAGCGGGATACCGAGCGCGAGGATGACCGCGTCCGCGGCGGTGTTGTTCGCGGCGGTGAAGCCAAGGACGAGATGCCCGGAGGTCCTCGTCGAGTGCGCGGTGTCTCCGGTTGAGCCTCGCCGACACTGGGTATCTTCCGCACACGCGCCTTGAAAGGACAGGGCGCCACCGGGAAGGCGCCGGCGCATGAGCCCTGATGGAGATCCGCCGCTGAGCATCGACCTGCCCACCGAGCAATTGCCACCACTGGTGCGGGTCCGCCAATGGGCCGCCACCGCCTTGGCCGATGTCGGCGACGATCATCTACAGGCCGTCCTGCTCGTGTGCACCGAGCTGGTCACCAACGCCTACGAACACGCCCAAACCGCTTGTGTCCTGCGCATACAGCACAGCCGCGAGCCTTGCCGGGTCCGGGTGGAGGTCGAGGACGCGTCACCTGGGGAACCGGTCCTGGGCCGCTCCCGGTTCGGCGATCTGCGCGGCCGAGGCCTCGTCATCGTCGACAGACTCTCCGACGAGTGGGGGGTCACGCGGCAGGACGGCGGAAAGACGGTGTGGGCGTTGATCTCGTGCACTGAGTGACCCCCGATGATTCACGTAGGCCGTTCACGTTCGATCCGTTGTGGCAACGGGTATCGCGATCACAGCAGGAGTGGGGGCGACCCGTCGAGGACCGCCCCCAGCTCGCCACGTCAGGACTGGATCAGGTCCTGCATCTCGGTGATCTCGGCCTGCTGGCCGTCGATGATTTTCTGGGCGAGTGCCTTGGTCTCGGCGTCCGATCCCCTCGCGAGTTCATCCTTGGCCATCTCGACGGCGCCCTCGTGGTGCCTGATCATCATGCCGAGCCACAGCTTGTCGAACTCGGTGCCACGGACCTGGCCGAGCTTGGTCATCTCGTCGGCCGACATCATCCCCGGCTTGCCCTCGTGACCGCCGCCGTGTGCGCCCGCGGACGTGGTCGGAGCGGGCGCGCCCCAGCGCGCGAGCATGTCGCGCATCTGGTTGATCTCCGGGTCCTGCGCCTTGCGGATGCGCTCGGCGAGGTCACGGACCTGGGCGTTCTCGCTGCGGTCGGGCACCAGTTCGGCCATCTCCAAGGCCTGCGCGTGGTGCGGGATCATCTCCTGGGCGAATGTGACGTCCCGGTCGTTCTGGCCGTTCTGCGTCCCACTTGCCGCGGGAGGGTTCGTTGTGGACATCCCATGGCCCGCCATGGTGTCGTCGGCGCCGCAGGCGCTCAGTGTCGCGACGGTGATGGCGGCGGCGAAGCTGATTCCGATCGTGCGGAAGTTCATTCTGACTCCTGGTCTCATGTGCGTTGGCAAATGTGGTCCGAGCTGGAGATTTACAGTCGGAACACGCACACCGAGGTGAGGAGTAATCGCCCGGCCAATGCCGGTTTTCCCGGGCAGATCTGGAACGTCGAGACCCGGTCGTCGGGGGAGTCGATCAGGACGGCGGGTTGCGCCGCCGCGTGCGCGGTTCCCGCCGCACTGAGCACGGCCTTGCACGCGTGCTGCTCGTCATGGCCGCATTCCTCGCTGGGGGCGGGGTGACCGTGCCCTGTCTCCACGGCGACCGCGACGTGGGCGGTCGCCGGTATGGAGCTGACGTGGTGCATGGCGAGGACGCCGAAGGCAAGGGCACAGAGCAGCATCCAGCCCAGCAGCGCCCCGCGTGTCCTCGCCTTCACCGTGTCCACTGTAATCGCCGCCCCTGAGCCGGACCGGATGCACCAACTTGGCTCGGTCCAGGCCCGTGTAGGGACACCGCGCAGTGCGACACCGATCACGCTGAGCGCGAGCCAGGGCGCGGCGACGAGAATTGAGCCGGTCGCGAGGTTGCCGATCAAACGCCGGTGCTGTGACGGCCGCGTCGGCCAACTGCTGGTCAGGATGGTGTTCGGAGCCCGTGACGGCACAATCCGCGGCGTGGTCGGCGCCGCGGGCATCAGCACAGTGGTTATCCACCGCACCCGCTGGGACTGGTGGACACAACACACGCCGACACCGACCAGGACCGCCATGACCACCGCGGCGAATCCCCGATGCGAAACGGTGTCGTTTGGTTGACGTTTCGGTGGTATGCCAACGGGGTTCAACGCGGGCAGCGTGCAACGTTGAGCAGCTGTGACATGACAGCGTGTCGCCAACGTGACGTAAGTCCTTGCGCCCGCGCGGTCGATCCGTACTCTGTTCGCGTGCTGACGACGGGAACGCCGCGACGGAGGTGGGCTCTGCCCGTGCGCGTCGCCCTCGTTCTCGTCATGATCTTCGGATTCGCCATCGCCACGCATTGCGCCAATGACGGGCACGGTGATGGTGTTGCCATAGCTGCGGCCGCCGACGTCAGCGCCATCGGCCAGTCCGCGCCGGAACCGGACCCGCTCACCACCCATTCGGGTGACCACGGTCCCGCGGGCTTGGTCGCGCTGTGCTTGTCGGTGACGCTGGCGGTCCTCGTCTGGGCCGCCGGTTTGCGCCCCGGCAGCGTGGTCGGTGTCCTGCGGCCGCCCGGAGCTGCGCCGGTGTCCGACGAACCCGCGGTCGTGACTCCCCGGCCGCTCGATCGCCTCTGCGTATTGCGCGTGTAGGAGAAGTCTGCCCTCACCTGGTCGTCTGTCGACGGTCAGGCAGACCGGTGTGCTCCCTGGCGGGATGACCCGCCTCGGTCGAGCCACCGCCTTCTCCCAAGAAAGTGATAATCGTGTCTCAACGACGTCAACGCGCGATCCGCGCGGCGATGGCGATCGCCGCGACCCTGCTGCTGACCGCAGTGACCGCGCCTCCGGCAGCCGCGCAACCCGAGGACGCGAAGAAGCGCTACGAGCAGCTCAGCGAACAAGCAGGCCAGTTGGACGAGGACCTGCTCAAAGCCCAGGAAGACCTCAAAGGCAAGCGCGCCGAACTCGACAAGGCCAACGCGGACCTCGAGCAGGCCCGCTCCGTCGAGTCGCAAGCCGTCGCCGCGCAGGAGCAGTTCCGCGACGAGGTCGACGACCTCGCCACGGCCTCGTTCCAGGGCGCCCGATTCTCCCGCGTCTCCGCGCTGCTCACCGGGGACAGCCCGGACGACTTCCTCGCCCGCGCCGCCGCCTTGCAGATGATCGCCGGCCGGAGCACGAGGTCGTTGGACGGCCTGAGCCTGGCGGTGCGCCAAGCGGACCAGGCCAGGCTTGGCGCCGAGGACGCAGGCCGCCGCGCACGTGGGGCCACCGATGCCGCAGCCGGGCTCGTGGAGCAGATCAAGCAGAAGCAGATCGAGCTCGACAAGCAGATCCTCGAGGTCAAGCAAGCGCTCAACGCGTTGCCCGCGGCCGATCGGGCGGAGCTGCGCAGGGTGACCGACACCGGCGTGTATCTCGGTCCGCCGGGAGCCGCGGACACCGCGCTGCAGGCCGCGCTGGGCCGTAGGGGCTCGGAGTACGAGTGGGCCGCGGTCGGGCCGAACGAGTTCGACTGCTCCGGACTGACGATGTGGGCCTACGCCAAGGCCGGGATCTCGCTGCCGCACTCCAGCCGTGCCCAGTTCACGCTCGGAAGGCCGGTGTCGAGAGATCAACTGCAGCCCGGTGACCTGGTCTTCTACGACGACGGCACCGCGAACCCGTCCCGAATCCACCACGTGGGGATGTACGTCGGCGCCGACAAGATGGTCGACGCCCCAACCGAAGGCCAGTTGGTCGACGTGCGCTCGGTCAGAGGAGACGGCCACTACATCGGCGCGCGGCGCATTGTCGGCTGATGTGCGTGCGCCGACGACGCCCGGGCAACCACGTGATGACCCGTCGACCAAGGGAAGGAAAGTCCATGACCGTCGCAGCGGAAATTCGCAGGACATATCCCAAGGACCCCGGCGGAATCGACCAGGACCGAGTGACCGCTTGCGCCGACGTGTGCGCGGCCACGGCGCAGATCCTGTCGCGGCACAACGGTTACGACGTCAACGCGACGCGCGCACTGCTCGAAGCCTGTGTTCGAATCTGCGCGAGTTGCGCCGGTGAATGTGAACGGTATGCCTCGATGCACGAGCACTGCCGGGTGTGCGCCGAACAACGCCGACTTTGCGAGCAGGCCTGCCGGGATCTGCTCGCCCATCTCTGAGCACTCAGGAGGTCTGTCCACACCAGAATAGAACCGCACCTGTGGTTGCCTGCCGAGCTTCGTCCCTTGTGGACGAAGTGCGGATGCGCTTGCCGTGATGCCACTGTGTACCAACGAATTGCCGCCGTTTTGGCTCTCGTCCGAAAGCATTTCCCGACTTATAGTGCGCTGGCACGATCACTCACGAAGTGTCTTGGGAGGTCCTTGGTGTCGAGAGCAAAGCGTGGACTACTGGCGGGAACCGCCTTGACCGCGATCGGCGTACTGGTGGTCGGCGGGGTCGCGGCGAGCCACCCGATTTCCCAGACCGATGGAGGCGTGTCGGCGGGCGACGGTCCCCGCCATGCTCACCAGCACGGCGCGACCGAGGGCCACCTGTCCCCGGAGGGGACGAAGTCGAACGTCGACCTCGTGTCCAAGCTCAAGTTGAAGAACGTCGTCCCCGAGAAGATCGCCGATGTGGGCGTGCACAACGGGTATGCCTATCTCGCCGCGTGGGGCAGTGCGACCTGCAAGTACAACGGCGTGCACGTGGTCGACATCCGGGACGTGAATCAGCCCAAGGAAGTCGCCTTCATCGCGTCGAAGGAAGGCAGCTACCCGGGCGAGGGTGTGCAGGTCGTGCACATCGATACCCCGGCGTTCACCGGGGACATTCTGGTGACCAACAACGAGAAGTGCAAAGACAAGGCAGGCTTCGGCGGGGCCAACATCTACGACGTCACCAACCCGGCGCACCCAACCCCGCTGGTGGAGGGCATCGGCGACTTCACGGTCAACGGCCAGGGCAAGAAAGACTCCAACGAGACTCACAGCGCCTACGCCTGGGACGCGGGCGACAAGGCCTACGCGGTGATCGTGGACAACGAAGAGGGCTCCGATGTCGACATCCTCGACATCACGGACCCGAAGAAGGCCAAGCTCGTCGCCGAGTACGACCTGGACCAGAAGTTCCCGCAGATCCGCCAGGCAGCGCCGGTCAGCCTGGATGAGATCTTCCTGCACGACATGGTCGTCAAGCAGATCGGCGGCAGGCAGGTCATGCTGCTGTCCTACTGGGACGCCGGATACGTCAAGGTCGACGTCACCGACCCGCTGAACATCTCCTACCTGGGTGACACCGACTTCGCCAGCCCGGACCCCGAGGCCGCGGAAAGCGGGCTGAACGTCGTCTCCGAAGGGAACGGCCACCAAGCCGAGTTCACCAAGGACAACGCCTACGTCATCGGCTCCGACGAGGACTTCAGCCCTTACGTCGTCCAGGCCACCAACCTCACCGAGGGCGTGGACATCTCAGCCAACCAGGGCGGCAACAAGCCGCTCGCGGAAGGGCAGACCGTCGAGGGTGTGTCCGTGTTCGTGGGCCGGGCCTGTTCCGGGGATCCGGCCGTTCCGGCGGGTGACCCGAATGTCGTCGACATCGCCGTCGTCGAACGCGGCGTGTGCACCTTCACCGAGAAGGTCACCAGTGTGACCGACGCGGGCGGCTACGACGCCGTGCTGATCTTCAACCGGGTTGGCTCCGACGCGTGCGACAGCACGCTGGGCATGGATGTCGCCGGTGACATCCACACCTTCGGCGTCATCGCACGGCAGGCGGGATTCTCCATCTTCGGGGCCGAGGGCCAGTACGACGACGCCGCGTGCATGGCCGCGCCCGCGGGCTCGGTGCTCGCACCGATCGCGATCGGCGCCCGTGGTGACACGCTGCGGTTCCGGTCGCAGTTCGACGGCTGGGGCTATGTCCACCTCTACGACAACAGCGGCGGCAAGATGGCCGAGCTCGACACCTACGCCGTCCCTGAGGCTCACGACCCCGCGTATGCCCGAGGATTTGGTGACCTGTCGGTGCACGAGGTGGCGACTTCCGCGGCTCGATCCGACCTCGCCTATTTCTCCTACTACTCGGCAGGGTTCCGGGTGGCCAAGATCGCCGGCGGCAAGCTGACCGAGGTCGGTCACTTCATCGACGTCGGCGGCAGCAACATCTGGGGCGTCGAGGTGTTCACCGGCGCCGATGGAAAGGAGTACGTCGCGGCCAGTGACCGAGACTCGGGTCTGTACATCTTCCGTTACACGGGCCCGTGATCGAGTGGCGTCGGGGATGCACCGGCATGAACGGCGATAACGTCACGATTCCGGACAACAGCACCGTGACCAGCCAGATCACGATTTCCGGCTGCACCGGGAACGCGTCCGCGACGTCGGCGGTGGCGGTCAAGATCCAGCACACCTATATCGGCGACCTGGTGGTGACCCTGGTGGCGGCCGACGGCACCGCCTACGTGCTGCACAACCGCACGGGCAGTGGCACCGACAACATCGACAAGACCTACACCACGAACCTCTCCAGCGAGGTACGCAACGGGACCTGGACCCTGCGGGTCCAGGACGCCGCGACAGCCGACACCGGGCTGATCGATAGCTGGACGCTCACCATCTAGGGCGTCCCAGATGGAGGGTCGACCGCTGTGTGCGGCGGTCGACCCTCCATCGCCATGCCCGAGATCGGGACGGTCGTGGCCGAACAGCTCGCGGACGTTTTGCGTCACGGCAGACTCTCGGCCCCAGCCTCTCGACCCGGCTGGCCACCGCCGAGGACCTGGCCGACCGGGTCGCGCCGCAATCCAGGACGCAGCCTGTCGCGACCTGCCCTTCCGGCCAACGCGGGACGTCTGTCCACACCAGAGTGCGTATCGCCTCAGGCGAGGAACACTTTGCCATCCTCGACCCTGACCGGGACTTCTTTGAGGGGCCGGCGCGCCGGTCCACGGAGGACGGTCCCGTCGGTGGCGTCGAAGACGCTGCCGTGCATCGGGCAGACGATTCTGCCGTCGCGTGGCGGGTCGACCAGCGGACCCTGGTGCGTGCACCGGGCATCCACGCCCTTCACTGTGTCCGCCGACGGACGCAACAAGAGCAGTGTGCTCCCATTCGGCCCGCTCACCAGCATGCCGCCGCCTTCAGGTACCTCAGCGAGCTTCGCGAGTTCGCCGACGGCAGGTCCTGCCGCGGCTTTCTCGGAACCCGCGTCCGCACAGCCCGCGACCAACGCTCCCGGTGCGATGAGCGCGCCAAGAAGTCCACACAGGACCTGACGTCGGTGGGGCAAGTCCGGGGTCGTGGCATTTCCGGTGTCGTTCACGGCGATGTCTCCTGGCTGGTGGGGAGAGGTGAGGAACCGCAGGCGACATGGGTGAGGGTGGAGGTCGAGACCTCCACCCTCACCCGGTGTCACAACCCGACACGGTTCGATGCAGGCGGCCCTGTGGGGGCCTGTCCGCCGACATACTAGGCACGTTAGGAGGAGGCCACCAGCCCCTGGAACAGGTTTCCTTGGTCGTGGCGAGCGCGGCGCCGCCTGCCGACAACGTCGCTCGCTGAGCACGCTGGAGTGCCTCGACGACACTCACGGGGTGACGGCGGGTGGCATTCAGCCGCCGTGATCTGCAGTCTGCGCTTGTCCACGCGTCCTGGGCCGGAACCAGGCCAGGTGCGGTTGTCCTGAAGTCCAACGCGGCGCCGTCGTGGCGACCCGCGTAGGTGATGGTCTGGGAACGAAGCGGTGTGATCCGGGCGTGGACAGGAACGCGGTGAGCGCGATCGCGACGTCACGACGCGCGATGAGTTCCTGCTGCCTCCATGAGTAGCCGTAGGGCCTCGATGACCTCGGCGTGCCGGGCGGGCGGGATGTAGTCGAGCAACGCCGACAACCGCCCGCCCGCGCCGGACGACGTCTCGCTGTTCTAGCCCGTCCACCATGCCGCTGACAGTCGCCTTCCGGAGAACGCGACTATTCGGTGTGGCGACTGAGCTTGATCGCCGAGATCAACAGGATCACGGCGAGGACAGGGATGAGAACGAGGTCGGGGATGGCACCGAGCAGCAATCCGCCGAGCAGAGCTCCGGTGACCGAGCCCGCGACCATGTTCGCGGTGAACGGCAGATTCTGGCGCAAGACGACGAAGCTCGCGTCTTGGCTGTAGCGGGCGAACGCGACGAGCATGGTCGGCAGCGAGACAAGCAGTGAGAGGCTGCCTGCGGTTTTGATGTCGATGCTGTAGAGCAGCACGATCGTCGGGATCAGCAGCTCGCCCCCGGCGACGCCCATGGTGGCGGCGACGACTCCGATGCCGAATCCGGCAGCGATTCCGACCCCTATACGGACCGCGCCGGGCAGGGCGAACGCGCCAAGAGGTGTCGCGTGAGTGAGGACCAGGGCGGCGGCCATGAGCACCATGAGCGCGGCGAGCACGCGGTAGAGGGTGGCTGTGCGCATCCGCAGAACCCAAGTCGCCCCCGCCCAGGCGCCGAGCAGGCTCCCGGCGAGCAGGTTGGCCGCGACCGCCCAGTGCGCGCTCAGTTCGCCCGCGGACACCGTGGACAGGCGGGCGGGCAATGCGGTGAGGACCACGACCAGGCTCATCGCCTTGTTGAGGATCACCGCCGAGAGCGCGGCGAAGCCGAACAGGCCGATCAGCAGCGGCAGCCGGAACTCCGCACCGCCCAACCCGATCATGCCGCCCAGCATGCCCACGGCCGCACCGGCGACGAACACCGTGGGTGCCGACCGAGTCGGCACAGCGCCTGGCTTGATCACGGGCTTCGAATCCCTGCTGCGAAAGCGCTGTCGAAAGTGAGGCGGTCGGGCGTGGTGTTGTTCGATCTTAGGTGCACGAACCGGCCGGTTCCAGATCTTCGGACATTTGCGGCATCTACACGGTGGTGCCCGCGTTGTCGCAGGTCGCGGGCGGCGACATTTGCCGAGACGGTCAGCGTGTGCCGCGACGGGCAGGCATATCGGGCGTTCCTGCAGGCAGGGCGGGGTTGAGTTCCAGGATGCGGCAGGTCGACGCGCCGTCGTGATCCGTCGGTTCGCTTGGTTCGGCCCGCGACAGCAGGGCGTCGAGGTGGATTTCGAGGGTGATCAGCTCGGCGATCTGGGATCTGACCTGGCCGAGCCGGTCGCTGAGCAGCAGGCGGGCGTGGCCGCAGGGCGCATCTTGGCGGTCATGGATGGCGAGGATCTGTCGGATCTCCCGCAGCGACAGCCCGGCCGACTGGCCACGACGGATGAACCGCAGTCGCTCGATGAACTCCGGCCCGTAGTCGCGGTGCCCGCGGGGTGTGCGGGCGGGTGTGGGCAGCACGCCAACCTCCTCATAGAAGCGGATCGTCTTGATGGGGACGCCGCACTGGGTGGCGAGGTCGCCGATCCGCATCACATCTCCTTGAGGTTGATCTAATGGTCGGACCCTCCCGGTTTCGAATGGGGGAGCGCGCCGGCGATGTGGGCGCCGTGTCGGACACATGAACGTCCTTTGTGGATCGCGACCGGCCGTGGCCGTGTGTCTGCTGGCGCTCGGGTCACGACGAGACGAGAGGCAGTCAGTTGTGTACACCAGAGTTGGCGACCGTCTCGACCGGAACCTGGCGCCATCACCCGTTCGGCGGACGGCCGCGTTGTCAAGACTGCTTGGAGTGTCAAGAATTCCGCCATTCAGAGCAGTGTGGCGGCCAGTGTCCTCAATGTGATGACTTCTCCTAAGTTGGGTAGTAGAGTCCGCCCCATGGGGAATCTCCAAGGGGTGGAGGCTACGAAACGCGAGCTCGAAGCGTTCGTGGGCAACAGAATTCGGGTTCACCGAGCGACCGGGTGCCGCGGGCTCTCGGCAGATCGAACCAAGCAGGTGATCGCCTGCGCGGTGGCCGATGGGCGTGGTAGGTGATCGTCGTCGCGGTGGCGATCGCTGTCTCGGTCGCCATCCTGACGGTGGTCGTTCCGCTCCTTCGTCGAGTGACCGAACGCGGGCACTCTCCGCGTCTGAGTGCGGCCGCGTGGCTCGTGCTCGCCAGTACCGTGCTTGTCTCCTGGGCGATCGCGGGAGTCGGCGCGCTCTGGTTGCCGCACCAAGGCCACTTGTGGACATCGATGCGGATCGGCCTCGGAAGTCTCACCGGGTCTGCTCGTGCCGCGGACGTGCTCCGGCATGTCGTCGGGATCGCGCTGATCGTTCCGCTCGGCCGCTTCGCTTTCTTCATTATGTTGGTACTGACCAGAATGCGCCATGGCCGGAGTCGCAAGCGGTCAGCGCTTCGACTGTTCTCGAGCCACATCGCGGGCGTCGGCTCGGACGTGGTGGAGATTCCGTCGGAGGTTCCGATGGTCTACTGCATGCCGGGCAAGCCGGATGTCGTCGTGGTCACCTCGGCTGCGAAGAACACGCTCGATGCCGAGGAGTTCGCTGCCGTGCTCGCACACGAACGCGCGCACCTGGCCGAACGGCACCATGTTTTCGTCGCTGTGGCTCGCGCTATCGGCATGGTCAGCAGGCGGGTCTGGTTGTTCCCGCTCACTGAGCGACTGGTCAGGCAACTTGTGGAGATGCGGGCCGATGATGTCGCGGTTCGGCAACACGCCCCGGGGGTCCTCAGTGGCGCGATGCGCAAACTCTCCACGTTGGCGCCTCCCGCGACGGCGCTTGGCGTCGCCGGACCATCGGTGGCGAAGAGGATGATGCGGATTGCCGATCCGCCGACGCGGCGTCAAAGGGTCCTGGCCGGAATCGGATCCTGCTCATTTGTCGGCCTGAGCTTCGTCACGCAGGCCACGTTGGTCGCTTTGCCGGTTATCGCCATGACGGCGGGGAACACATGTCTGTTCATGGCGGGCTGATTTACTGAAAACCCGGTCTCGGCTGCATCCCCGATGCTAGCCTCGGTTTGGTCGATACATCTTGCGCAATTCACTTGAGATGGGGGTAATTCCCGCATGAACTCTGCTCCGGCATTCACCGCAGATCCGAATTTAGCCCGCTATGGCCGTCAGTTGGGTATCGCGGGCTTCGGCGAAGACGGCCAAGCCAAGTTGTCCAGTGCGCACGTGGCGATTTCCCGCACCGGCGGTGTCGGTGGCACGGTGGCCATGCACCTGGCGCGTGCGGGTGTGGGGTCGCTGACGATGGCCCATGGCGGTTTCATCGAGCCTGAAGGCCTCAACCGGTGGCCTTGGGCGTTCGTGGACGACATCGGCAAGCCGAGTGTGCATACCCACGCCGCCAACCTTCAGCGGGTCAACCCCGACGTCGCGGTGACCGCGATCCACAGCAACGTGACCGCGGAGAACGTCGCCACGATCACCGCGAGCGCCGACGTGATCGTCGACGCCGCCCCGTTGTTCGAAGAGCGGTACCTGCTCAATCGGGAAGCCGTGCGTCGCGGAGTGCCGTTGGTCAGCGGCGCGATGTACGACATGGAATGTTGCGTGACGGTCGTCATTCCCGGACAGACCCCGTGTTTCGCCTGCATCAACCCGGTGAAACCGGATTACTGGCAGGACATCTATGTTTTCGCGGCCATCGGCCCCGGGCCCGCGACGGTCGGCGCAGTCATGGCCATGGAGGTCATCAAACTGGTCGCCGGTATTGGTGAATCGCTTACGGGCAAATTGTGGTTCTTCGACATGGCGACGAATGTGAGCAGGCTGATCAACGTCGCGCGTCGACCCGACTGTGATGTCTGCGGCCACCTCTGATACTTCGCTGGAAATAGCGTCTCCCCAATTTTGAACGCCTGAAAGGAATGGTGAACGATGACGCGCGTCCTGATTCCGACGATCATGCGGGCCCACACTGACGGATCGTCCTCGGTCGAGGCATCCGGCTCCACCGTGGCCGAGGTGATCCGCGGCCTGGTCGAGAAGTACCCGGGCCTGCAGCCCAAGGTCTACGACGCCGAAGGCAAGCTGCAACGGCACTTACTCGTGGTCTTGAACGGTGACGACGTCCGGTCTCTCGACGGAACCGAGACCCCTGTCGCCGACCGCGATGAGCTGCAGCTGCTGCCGGCGATGGCGGGAGGCTGAGGGCGCTCATGCGTCGCGCACTCCTGAGGTGGACCGGCCTGATGGCCTTGGTCGTCGTGTCCGCTGTCGGTGCGAGCGGGTGTTCGTCGGCTGGAGCGGGCGGCGCGGGCGGTACCAAGGTCACCGTTTTGGCCGCGGCATCGCTCACCGAACCGTTCAACGCCATCAAAGACGAGTTCACCAAGCAGCACCCGGCATTGACGGTCGAGGTGAGCTACGGCAGCTCGTCCGCACTCGCGTCGCAGATCACCAACGGCGCGGAGGCCGACGTTTTCGCCTCCGCGGACCAGGCGAACATGGCCAAGGTGACCGGCGGTGACCTGGTCGCGGGTGCGGTCGAGGTGTTCGCCCGCAACACGATGGCGATCGTCGTGCCGACGGGAAATCCCAGGGGAATCCGAGAGCTCAAGGACCTTACCGGCGCGGGGCTTCGGATCTCGTTGGGAGCCCCGCCGGTGCCTGTCGGCAAGGCGGCCAGGGAGGGATTCGCGAAGGCGGGCCTGCGAGTTCCCGCCGCGACTGAGGAACCCGATGTGAAGGCAGTGGTCAGCCGCGTCGCACTCGGCGAGGCCGATGCGGGGATCGCGTGGGTCACCGATGTCCGTGCGACGAAGCAGGGGGTCGAGCTGGTGGAGATCCCCGCCGGCCACAACGTGGTCTCCGACTATCCGATCGTGAGGCTCGCGGCCGGAAAGAACGGCCATGGAGCCACGGCGCTCATCGAGTTCATCCGGTCCAAGTCTGGGCAGGACATCTTGCGCCGATACGGCTTCCAGACCATCTGACAACTCCGAAAGGTCAGCACAGTGTCAACCCTTGTTCGGCGGCGCGGTTCGGACTCGAAGACGGCACGGACCGCCCCCCGAACGAGTGGGGGCGGGAGCAGGCCGCCTACGGGGATCGTGATCCTCGGCGCCGTCGCGGCCCTGCTTTTCGTCCTGCCCCTGATCGGGCTTGTCATCCGGGTGCCATGGCCTGACCTTGGGACCTACCTCGCGGACCCGCGGGTGCTCGACGCGCTGTGGCTGTCGTTGGTCTGCTCCCTGGGAGCGACGGTCGTCTGCCTCGTGTTCGGGATTCCCTTGGCCTGGCTCCAGGTCAGGGTCTCGTTCCCGGGGCGTGGCCTACTCCGTGCGATCACCACGCTCCCGGTGGTGCTCCCGCCGGTCGTCGGCGGAGTGGCACTGCTTCTTGTCTTCGGCCGCAAGGGTTTTGTGGGGGAGCCGCTGTACAACCTGACGGGCATCTCGCTGCCGTTCACCACCGCGGGCACGATCCTGGCCGAGGCGTTCGTGGCGATGCCCTTCCTCATCCTCACCATCGGCGGCGCCCTGCAGAGCATGGACACCCGGTTGGAGGACGCCGCCCGCACCCTGTCGGCGAGCCGGTGGACGGTGTTCTGGCGGGTCACCTTGCCGACGATTCGTCCTTCGCTGATCGCGGGAACCGTGCTGTGCTGGGCTCGGGCGCTCGGCGAGTTCGGTGCCACCATCACCTTCGCCGGAAACTTTCCGGGTCGGACCCAGACGCTTCCACTGGCGGTCTACGTCGCCCTGGAGACCGACACAGCCGCGGCGATCACCTTGAGCATGGTCATGCTGGCGATCTCACTCGGCGTGCTGATCGGACTGCGTCGCCACTGGTTTGGAGTGCAATGACGCTGCGAGCGGATGTCAAGATCACCAACGGGACGTTCGACCTGGACGCCCACCTGGAGATCGAGCCCGGCAAAGTGGTGGCGATCGTGGGCCCGAACGGCGCGGGCAAGAGCACGATGCTCAGCGCGCTCGCCGGCCTCAAGCGACTGCGCGATGGTCGTATCTCGATCGACGACCTGGTTCTGGACTGCCCGAGTGAGCGGGTGTTCCTGCCACCGGAACGCAGGCCGATCGGCGTCGTGTTCCAGAGTCTGCTGCTGTTTCCGCATCTGTCCGCTGTGGACAATGTGGCGTTCGGTTTGCGATGCAACCACGTCAAACGCTTGCCGGCGCGGGAACAGGCCGCCGAATGGCTCGGACGGGTCGGTCTGTCCGGCCTTGAGGACCGCAAACCCAGCCAACTGTCCGGGGGACAGGCCCAGCGCGTCGCCTTGGCCCGGGCGCTCGCCACCCATCCCAAAATGCTGCTGTTGGACGAACCGCTCTCCGCGCTCGACGCCAGTACCCGCAGCGAGGTCCGTCGGGACCTCAAGAACGGCTTGGCGTCGTTCGACGGCGTCCAGGTGATCGTCACCCACGACCCGGCCGAGGCGATGGCGCTGGCCGACCATCTGGTCGTCATGGAGGACGGCCGCGTCGTGCAGACCGGGACGAGCAAGGAAGTCGCCGCCCGGCCGCGGTCGAGCTACGTGGCCACGTTCGTCGGCGTGAACCTGTTCGCGGGTCACGCGCGCGGGGGCCGGGTCATGCTCGACGACGGCGGCGTGCTGTTCGCCGCCGCCGCGGCCGACGGCCGTGTGTTCGCGAAGGTCCACCCCCGACACGTGACTGTGCACCGCCTCTCGCCGGACGGTTCGGCTCGCAACAGCTGGCGTGGAACCGTGCGCGGCATGGACGACGAAGGTGAAGTCGTCCGAGTCGTGATCGACGGCGAGCAGTCGATCGTGGCGGAACTGACCTGGTCGGCCGTGGCCGAACTCGGACTCGCGACCGGGGTCGAAGTGTGGGCCAGCGCGAAAGCCACCGAAGTGGAGTGCTATCCGGCATGAGCGAGCAGCAGTCCGCGCAGGCGCCGCAGGCGGGTGCCCGGGAGGCGCTCCGCGTCTTCTGGGCCTTCTTCACCGTGGGCGCACTCGCGTTCGGTGGGCCCGCGGCGACGCAAGGGCTGGTCTACAACAAGGCGGTCACGCAACTCAAGTGGATCTCCGAGCGGGATTTTCTCGACTTGATGGGCGTGGTCAACCTGTTGCCCGGACCGAACGCGGTCGAGATGGCGATGCATATCGGGCGGTCGCGCGCGGGCAAGCTCGGATTCATCGCGGGCGGGCTCGCCTTCATGCTGCCCGGATCGGTGATCGCCGCGATCCTGGCCGCCGCCTATATGCGCTACGGGGACACCCCTTCGGCTGAGGCCGTGCTGTACGGGGTCAAGCCTGTAGTGATCGCCGTGACCGCTTGGTCGGCATGGCGGCTCGCTCGCAGCGTTGGTTTCACCGTGCCGCGGATCGCGGTGATGGCGCTGGCTCTCATCGGATACCTGTTCGGTGTCAACGAAACTCTGGTACTGCTCGGTTTGGGAGCGGTGGCCGCGGTCGCTCGGCTGCTTCGGGACCGGCGTACGCCCCCGAAGGGTTCGGCTGTCGCGCTGGCAGGTTTCCTGCCCGGTATGCCTGACCGGATGGCGGGTTTCGCGATCGGCCGCACGGGAGTCGGGCTCGACCAACTTGCTTTGGTCTTCTTCAAAGCGGGGGCCCTGATGTTCGGGGGCGGCACCGTTCTCTTGGCCGTGCTGCGCGCGGAGGTGGTGGTCGAACAAGGGTGGCTGACCGAGGGCGAACTTCTCGAAGCGATCACCATCGGCCAGATCACGCCAGGGCCGATCCTGACCACCGCGACATTCGTCGGCTACCTGCTCGCCGGATCGGCGGGGGCCGTGGTCGCCACGGTCGCCAGCCTGATCCCGTCTTTCGCGTTGATGACTTTGTCCAGGCCGCTGATCGCCTTGCTGCGCCGATCGCCGACCACCAAGGCCTTCCTTGACGGGGTCACCGCCGCCGCGGTCGGCGTCGTCGCCGCCGTGACGATCGAACTCGCGGGGGACGCGATCGTGGACTGGGTCACGGCGGTGGAGGCGGTGATCGCCATGGCGGTGATGTTGTGGCGGCCGAAGTGGGCGTTGGCGATTGTCCTTGCGGGAGCGCTGATCGGGGGCGGCGCGGCGCTTATCTGGTGACGTGCGGTCTGGGTGTCAGGGGTGGGTGAACCATGATCACTGTCAAAGGTGTGTACAAATACGTGCGCTTGGGCGCCGAGAGAACCACGGCGTTGCGGGATCTCACGCTTGAGGTGCCCGAGGGTGGCATCACCGGCGTGCTGGGCCCGCCAGGTTCCGGAAAGTCGACCCTCGCTCGCCTGGTCGCGCTGCGGGACACACCGGACGCGGGGGTCATCTCGGTCGACGGTGTGAACACGATGAGTCTCGATCGCCCCCGCATGCGTTCGGTGCGACGGGACATCGCCATGACGGATGTGCGCGCGCTGTTCGCCGGGCGATCCGCCGCGGGAAACATCGCAAGCCCGATGGAACGGGCCTTCTTCGATCCGCCCCGGATCAAGGCCGAAGTGGCCAAACTGCTGGACCTGACCGGCCTTACCGGTGCCGCCGGGTGCCAGCCGGGAGACCTTGCTCCGGGCGAGCGACGCAGGCTCGCGCTGGCTCAGGCGCTCGCCGCCGGTCCGCGTCTCGTGGTCGCGGACGACTCGGGTGAGGGCGTGCATGCCGACAGCGACCTGGTCGTGGCTCTCGACCGTGCTCGGTCCGAACTTGGAGTCACCGTCCTCATGTTGACCAGCGACGTGGGCATGGCGGGCCGGGTCGACACGGTCGCGCTCCTGCGTGACGGGCACATCGGCGAAAGCGGCACCCTGTGGGACTTGATTCAACGTCCGGATTCTCTTGTGGCGCGCGCTCTCTTACCCGAGATCGCGGGCCCGAGGATCGGCGAAGGTGTCTTCGACATCGTCGCCGAGGCCGTGTTGCCAGGTTTCTCGGCCATCGGTTCCCTGATGCCCGCCGCCGCCATCCGGTTCGATGTGGACATCCAGATCGTCGGCGGCGGCATCACGAAGGTCGGCGAGACCCCGGTGGCCCGGTTTCTCCTGGGGATCGACG
The DNA here is from genome assembly GCF_014323725.1 of Actinokineospora xionganensis. Taxonomy (GTDB): domain Bacteria; phylum Actinomycetota; class Actinomycetes; order Mycobacteriales; family Pseudonocardiaceae; genus Actinokineospora; species Actinokineospora xionganensis. The sequence continues at coordinate 421,377 of NZ_JABVED010000001.1, forward strand.
GTCCGAGTGCCGCCGACGCACTCGACTGGATCAGCACGCACTGCTCGGTTGTCCGTGATCGCCGGACCTTCATCCCGGCACCCGCCTTGTCGCCCGAAATCGTTGCCGCACATACGCACAACAGTGCTTCCGCTCGCGCGGCAGGCAAATGAATCAGGAGATCTTGATGATTGACAACGTGTATTCGGTCCTCGGCATGACGTGCGATCACTGCGTGCGTTCGGTCACCGAGGAGGTGTCGGCGGTGGCAGGTGTGAAGGAAGTTTCGGTGGACCTCAAGAGCGGCTCGCTGACGGTGATGAGCGAGGCGCCGATCGACGGGGGTCTGGTTCGTGCCGCTGTCGAGGAAGCGGGATACCAGGTCACTTCGCCGTAACCGCTTCGACAGGTTCATTCCAGTGAGGATCGTGATGAACACAGCAGCGAAGCTGTCGGCGTTCGGTGTGGCTCTGGCGTTGGCCGGCGGCTTGGGTTGGTCGGCGGGTCAGGCGGTCGGACCCATCACCACAGCGGCGACCGAAGGTCATGGGCCCGCGCCCGGACAGGAAGACACGCGGACTGAACCGGATCTTCCGACCGGACTGTGGTCGTCGTCGAACGGGTACACCCTGACCCCGATGACCACCGCCCTGCCCCGCGGGGCGGATCAGCAGTACACCTTCAGGATCGCGGCGGCCGACGGCGCGGTCGTCACCGCGTTCGATGTCGCGCATGACAAGCGGATGCACCTCATCGTGGTGCGCAGGGACACCTCGGCGTTCCAGCACGTGCACCCCGTGATGGACCCCGACGGGACATGGAGGGTTCCGCTGGACGTGACGCACGCCGGGAGCTACCGGGTGTACGCGGACTTCGATCCCGAGGCGGGCGAAGCTGTCGTCCTCGGGGCCGATCTGGACGTGGCGGGGGAGTACGTGCCACGGGCATACCCGCCGTCCAGGGTGGCGAACGTGGACGGGTACGAGGTCAGGATCGATGGCGACCTCGTCCCGGGCCGATCGTCGAAGCTCACCCTCACCGTTGTGCGGGACGGCCGTGAGGTGGACGACCTCGAGCCGTACCTCGGCGCCTACGGACACCTGGTGGCCCTGCGCGGCGGTGACCTCGCCTACCTGCATGTGCATCCCGATGGCGAGCCTGGTGACGGCAAGACCCCACCCGGCCCGCGGGTGATCTTCCATGCGGAGGTTCCTTCCGTCGCCGGTTACCGGTTGTTCCTTGACTTCCGGCATGGCGGGAAGGTGCGCACCGCCGAGTTCACCCTTGACTCCGCGGGCTACTCGGCGCAGCCGCCCGCGACGCGGCCGTCGACTAAGCCGCCCGCGACCCAGGAGTCCGACGCCGGGCACGGACACGGTGGATGAGCCGATGAAAGCCAGCGAGGAGCCGCACATGAGTGGGAACGAACCCGGCGGATCACCTGCCGCCGAGCAACAGGTCGAGTTGGCGATCAGCGGAATGACGTGCGCGTCCTGTGCCGCGCGGATCGAACGACGGCTCAACAAGCTCGACGGCGTCACCGCCGCGGTCAACTACGCCACGGAGAAGGCCAAGGTGACCTATCCCGTTGGCCTGGACACGGCCGCGTTGGTCGACGAGGTCGTGGCGGCCGGGTACTCGGCCACGGTGCCGCGGCCCGAGCCCGCGCGGTCCGAGCGGACCGAGCAGTCCGATGAGCCCGACCCGACGCTGCCGTTGCGCCAACGGCTGCTCGTGTCGGCGATGCTTTCGGTGCCCGTGATCGCGATGGCGATGGCGCCCGTCCTCCAGTTCGACTATTGGCAGTGGATCTCGCTTGCGCTCGCGGGCCCGGTGATCGTCTGGGGCGCCTGGCCGTTTCACCGCGCGACATGGTCGAACCTCAAGCACGGCGCCGCTTCCATGGACACGTTGATCTCGATCGGCACGCTCTCGGCCTTCCTCTGGTCGCTTTACGCGCTGCTGTGGGGCACCGCGGGCGAACCAGGTATGACGCACCCGTTCCAGCTCACGATCGAGCGGTCGAGCGGCGCGGCGAACATCTATCTGGAAGTGGCCGCGGGTGTCACGACGTTCATCCTCGCCGGCCGGTACTTCGAGGCCAGGTCGAAGCGTCGGGCGGGCGCGGCGTTGCGGGCGCTGCTCGAGTTAGGCGCCAAGGATGTGGCGGTGCTCAGGGACGGCCATGAGGAAAGGGTCTCGGTCGACACCCTCGTCCCCGGCGACCGGTTCGTCGTGCGGCCAGGGGAGAAGATCGCCACCGACGGGGTGGTGGAGGAAGGCAGCTCGGCGGTCGACGCGAGCATGCTGACCGGCGAGTCGGTGCCGGTCGAGGTCGGTCCCGGCGACGAGGTCGTGGGCGCCATGGTGAACGCGGGCGGACGCCTAGTGGTCCGAGTCACGAGGGTCGGTTCGGATACGCAACTGGCCCAGATGGCGAAGCTCGTGGAGGAAGCCCAGAACGGCAAGGCCGAGGTCCAGCGGTTGGCTGACCGGGTCTCCGCGGTGTTCGTCCCGATCGTCATCACGCTGGCCATGGGCACGCTCGGATTCTGGATCGGCGCGGGCGCTCCGGCGGCGGCCGCGTTCACGGCGGCCGTGGCGGTCCTGATCATCGCGTGCCCTTGCGCCTTGGGGCTGGCCACGCCCACCGCGCTGCTCGTGGGAACTGGCCGTGGCGCCCAACTCGGGATCTTGATCAAGGGTCCCGAGGTGCTGGAATCGACTCGCCGGGTCGACACGATCGTGCTGGACAAGACCGGCACGGTCACGACCGGGCAGATGAGCCTGGTCGAGGTGCACACCGCCGACGGCGTCGACGAGCGAGAACTCCTGCGGCTCGCCGGCGCTGTGGAGCGGGCGTCCGAACACCCGATCGCCCGGGCGGTGGCGCGCGGTGCGACCGCCCGGGTGGGCGACCTGCCATCGGTCGACGGGTTCGCCAACATCGAGGGCCTGGGTGTCGAAGGCGTCGTCGACGGGCGGGCTGTCCTGGTCGGTCGCCTCGCGCTGGCCGAGCAGCGGGCGCAGGCGCTGCCCGAGCAGCTGGCGGCGGCCAAGACCGCCGCCGAGTCCCGGGGGCGCACAGCCGTCGTGGTCACGTGGGCGGATCGCGTACGCGGTGTTCTCGTGGTGTCGGACACCGTGAAGCCGACGTCCGCGGAAGCCGTTCGGCGACTGCGCGATCTCGGGCTGACGCCGGTGCTGCTGACCGGTGACAATCGCTGCGCGGCACTCGCCGTGGCCCGAGAGGTCGCAATTGCGGCCTGCGATGACACCGTCATCGCCGAGGTCCTGCCGCAGGACAAGGTGGACGTCGTCAAGCGGCTGCAGTCACAGGGAAAGACGGTCGCCATGGTCGGTGACGGTGTCAACGACGCGGCCGCCTTGGCGCAGGCCGACCTCGGTCTGGCGATGGGCACGGGCACGGACGTGGCGATCGAGGCCAGTGACCTCACCTTGGTCAGGGGCGACCTGATGGTCGCCGTGGACGCGATCAGGCTGTCCCGGCGGACCCTGGCCACGATCAAGGGCAATCTGTTCTGGGCGTTCGCCTACAACGTGGCCGCACTCCCGCTGGCCGCCGCCGGTTTGCTCAACCCCATGCTCGCCGGCGCGGCCATGGCACTCAGTTCGGTGTTCGTGGTGACCAACAGCCTTCGGTTGCGTCGATTCCGCGGCATCGCGCAGCCGTCCGAACGCCGGATCGATGCCCAGGAGCGGCAGTCCGCGGCGGAAGGTGAAACCGTGCGGTCGTAACCGCCAGAACGCACAGTCGTCCGCGACCAAGCCCGATGGGCTCGGTCGCGGACGACTGTGTGCTGTCGTGCGTGGCGGAAACCCGATGGCTCACACCATTCGCCGTGCTACAGCGCGGTCAGGTTGTGCGCGGCCTTGATCTTCGCCGCACGGTGCGCGGTGGCCCACCCGGCCACCGTGCCTGCGATGATCGAGGCCGCACTGGCCGCGAGCAGGGTCAACGCGTCGATCCGCACCGGCAGGGTGGGGACGTCCGAAGCGGTGGCCCCAGCGTCGTCCGTCGGCATCCCGGAGTGCCCAGCGCCCTGCATCGGCAAGGGTTGCGTCGCGGGCAGCGGGATGTCGGCGAGCAGGCCCGCCACCGCTGTCCCCAACGCGATGCCGACGACCGCACCGACAACGCTGAGGACGAGCGCCTCCAGACTGATGACCCGGACCACGTCCCGGCGCCGCCAGCCGACAGCCTTGAGCAGCCCGATCTCACGGGAACGCTCGTTGACCATGCCCTGCAGGGCGAGCCAGCTCAGCATCACCCCGCCAAGCACGGCTATCGCCGCGGCGATAGCCGAGAACTTGGCCGAGATCCGACCGACGGCGCCGAAGACCTGGACCATGCTGTCCTCGGTGATCGCGCTGACCTGGCCGAGTTTTCCGTTGAGCGCGGCGACGACGGCGTCGGTCTGACTCGCGTCGGAGAGTTTGACGTGAATCTGGTTGACCGTGCCAGGAGCCATTCCCGCGATCTCCCGGGCGTCATCGATCGGGATGAACATGTTCGCCGAGGCCGCCTGACTGCCGTTGGCGACCTCGAGGATGCCCACGATCTCGAACTTCCGGCCGCCGATCGTCGCCGTCGAGCCCACCTGGAGATCGTAGAACCGCGCATAGTGCAGATCCGCCACCGCGATGCCACGCTCGCCCGCGCTGAAAGCCCGGCCCTCGGTCATGTCGTCCCGCAACAGCTTGCCAGGCCCGACAGCACGTTCGGCGCCGTCGACGCCCACGATGGTCACGGTCTCGCGCGCCCCGAACTCCCACAGTTGGACTGCGCCACTCGCCCCGTCGACCCGGTCCACTCCTTCGACGGTTTTCAGGTCGTCGTCAGCGAACGTGGCCAGTCCGTCGGGGGTCCGGATACCCCGGACCGACGAGTTCTCGGCCGCCGCACCAGGTCGAGTCAGCACCAAGTCGGCGCCGACGCTCTCCAACGGCGCGCGCGAGGCGGTCTGGAAGCCGGCGCCGAGAATGGAGATGGCCACGTACAGCGCGGCGCCGAACGCGACGCCCGCGACGACCGCGACCGACCGCCTCCGCCTGCTGCGCAGCTGCGCCCACACGTAGCTGTTCATCGCTTGGCCAGCTCCTGATCGAGCGCGGCCCTGAGGTCCTCCATGGTCCAGTCGCCCTCGGCGGACTTCATCGGCGCCTTGCCTCTTGGGAAGCCGGTGAACCGCACGGTCCGCTCTCCCAAGGTCACATCGGGTTTCCCGTTGATGAGCACGAGGATCGCGACGTGCCCGGTGAGACCGTTGGCCTCGGCCAACTTCTTGCCGTCGTCGGACTCGGCGTCGTAACGGTGGACCGCGACGCGATCCCGGACCGGGTCGAGCAGCGCGTCGATCTCGGCCACGATCGGCCGCATCGGACGGTGGTCGAGGGCGATGATCTCGACCCGCGGGCCGTTCTCAGCCGGTTTCGCCTGTGAGGTCGCGTCGCTCTTGCCGCAGCCCGCGACGAGAATCAGCGCGGCGAACAGGAGCGCCACGACCCGGCTGGGACGGTGGATTGTTCGTGCGTTCATCATTTTCCCTCTCCCGCTTCGGCCAGGACCTTGCCGTCCTGGATGCTGATCCTGCGGTCGGCCGCCGCCGCCACGTTCTCGTCGTGGGTGATGAGCACCGTCGCGGTCCCGGTGTCCGCGCGGAGTCGGGCGAAGAGGTCCAGGATCTCCTTGCCGGTCTTCGTGTCGAGGTTTCCCGTCGGCTCGTCGGCCAGCAGCAGCTTCGGATTTCCGACCAGCGCCCGCGCGATGGCGACGCGCTGTTGCTCTCCTCCGGACAACTGGGCGGGACGGTGGGTGACGCGGTTCCCGAGACCCACCTGGTCCAGCCGTTCCCGCGCGGCGGCTCTGGCGGCCTCGGTACTGCGTCGGGGCAGCAGCGGAACCGCGGCGTTGTCGAGCGCTGAGAGCGTCGGGATGAGGTGGAACGCCTGGAAGACCAGACCGACGTGTTCGGCCCGCCAGTCCGCGAGCGCGTCCTCGTCGTTGGCCCGCAACAGTTCCCCCGCGAACCTGATCTCGCCTTCGTCGGGCAGGTCGAGCCCCGCGATCAGGTTGAGCAAGGTGCTCTTGCCCGAGCCGGAACGGCCGACGATGGCGACGAATTCGGCTTCGTTGATGTGCAGATCGATCGAGTCGACGGCGACGACGCCGCCGAATCGCTTGCGCAGACCGGTGGCCCGCAGTAGTTCAGTCGACACGCCATACCTCCGAGGGCTTGATTCGTGCGGCCCGCCTGGACGCCGCCAGACCCGCGGTGACCGCGGCGAGCAGGCCGATGGCCAGGACGAGACCGATGGACAGCAGTTCCAAAGTGGAACGGAGCGGGACATCGATCGCGAGCTGCTTGGCGCCGTTCGCCACGAAATGCGGCGTCGGGCTGAGTTCCCAGGGGATCGGGATGCTCACCGAGGTCTGACTCAGCAACCACACCGTGATGAGGGACAGAAGCAGTCCGCTCGCCAGCCCGACGAAGGTCAGAGCGACGCTCTCTCCGACAAGCTGAGCCCGCAGACTCGACCTCGTCCAACCGACCGCACGGAGCACCGCGATGTCCCTGCGTCGCTGCCGCAACGTGGACAGCACCACGCGCAGCAGGCTGGCGGCGGCGAGGAGCAACGCGACGAAGCCGATGATGAGGCCGAACCGGTCGATGATGACGAAGCTGGGGCCGAGCACCTGGTCGAACGACTGCGGCGTGGTGACGATCGCCTCGCTGCCGAGCAGCGCCTTGATGTCGTCTGCCACCGCGGGCCCCCTGGCGGGGTTGGCTCTGACGAACAACACGTTCACATCGCCAGGGCGGATGTCATGCACCGACCGCACTCCGGGCGAGGCCTCCACCAGCCGCTGGGAATCAGCCAGCGGCAGGTAGACGTTGGCGTTCGCGACCTGGCCCGCCCGGCTGGTGTCCACCGTGCCGATGACCTCGAACGGGGATCCCGCGACCGATATGCGGTCCCCGAGGGTGATCTTGTGCTGCTCGGCGTAGCTGTTGTCCAACACCGCGACGTCGTGATCGCCCGGGGTGAGGAACCGGCCTTGCGTGACCCCCGCCGCGAGCTTGTTCGGACCGACATCCGTCGTGGTGTCGATACCAAGCCCCACCAGGAGTTCCTCATCCTGGAACGACCAGAAGAACATGGCCGCGGCGACCGCCTCGACACCCGGGACTGCGCGGACCCGCTCCACCTCCTCGACGTGGACCGGGGACGTGGAGTGCGGGAAGACGACGTTCTCGAATGAAGCGGGACGGTCGCCCTGACGCTGTGCGACGACATCGGATCCGATGAGGGACAACGGCTCTCGGGCGGCCGCGCGATAGCCCGCGCCGTAAGCCTGCAGTCCGAGGAATATCGCGACACCCAGCGCGACGCTGATGACGCCGGTCAAGGTCCGGCGCGGGCGCCGGGCCAGTTCCGTGGCGATGAGCCACAGTTTCATGGGACGAACCTCCGGTTCGATGGGTCGCCGCGAACAGCGCGCGCACGTGGTACCGAGGGCGCATGTCCGAGGCGTGTGAACGAGCGGGGATCGGCTGCACGGCTGTGGAAGGCGTATACGCGATCCGCAACCGACTCGTGCCGTTGCCAAAGGCATCCCGCGTCGGGACGTGTCTATCGAGGCGGCTCAGCCGGTGCCGAGGAGCTTCCGCATCTCGATGATCTCGGCCTTCTGTGCCTTGATGATCTCGCCCGCCAACGTCTTGGCCTGCTCGCTCTTGCCCTCGGCCAGCTGCTTCTCGGACATGGTGATCGCACCCTCGTGGTGTTCGATCATCATCTCGAGGAACATCCGGTCGAACGCGGCGCCGGACGCTTCGCGCAGTCGCGTCATCTGCTCGACGGACATCATGCCCTGCATGGAGTCGGCGTCGTGACCGCCGCTCTGCGAGGTGTTCGAATGGCCGCCGGAAACGCCCCACCCGGTGAGCCAACCCTGCATCAGCTTGATCTCGGGATCCTGCGCGGCCTGGATTCGCTGAGCGAGGCCCCTCACTTCCGGTGACGCCGCTCGGGTCGGCGCCAGGGCCGACATCTCGACGGCCTGGCTGTGGTGCGGGATCATGTCGGTCGCGAACTTGACGTCCGCGTCATTGCGGTCGTGGGTGGCCGTCTGGCCGCCTGAGTGGTTTCCGGGCTCGGCAGCCGAGCCGCAACCGGCGACGAGCGCGGCGCCGAAGACAGCGACGATGACGCCGCGAATGAGTTTGGTGCGCATCAGCATTCCTCTGGGTGTCTGTTCATCAGTGGACGAACAGGTGCTTCGACCTGACGGATCGGACGCCTTCGGGGGTGTGCCGAAGACGTGGTCCTGTCACTGTCGAAGAACGCAGAGAGACGTGATGAGTTTGACCGTCGGAGGTCTGGGCCTCGGCAAGGACCGGATCGTCCCGACAGGTGGTTGGGGAAGCTTAAAACCGTGCCACGGACGACGTTCGCGCCATGCGGCCACAACCACCCGCAGCACGATCATGCCGATGAGAACGGCAAGGCAGAGCTTGAGAGTCGTGTGCGCGGGCGGCGTCGCCGGCGTCCGATCCGGCGTCACCGCGAAGTGGTCGGCCGCGTCACCGGTGCCTGCCGACGTGCCTGCACCGACCGCGGGTCGGGTCGTGGCCCCGTGTTCCATTCGCTCCGACGGCGCATGTCCCGAGAAGGCATGACCGGACATGGCTGCGTGGGTGGCGTGCACCGCAGCGGGTGCTACGGCGCCGTGGTGGGCCGCGTGGTTCCTGGCCATCGTCACCGCGCCCAGCACCACACCGAGAAGGACGAGAAACGCGGCGGGCCGAAAGAGGGTGGACAGTGCGGTGGTGGCGACCATCGGGCGTGCCGGTCGGTTCGCCGAGCGCGGGGACAGGGTCGGCGACCGCACCAGACCTCCCCCGATGGTTGGCTCGACGGGCGTTCCATCAGTCGGGACGCCGGTACTTACGATCTACCATAGTAGATGCCAGAACTTTACGCTACGAAACCGGCCGAGGTTCCGCGCGGCGTAGCGTATGCCCACAAGTCGGGGACTAGAGCTTCAAGGGGAGGTCGGATGCACGGCCTGGGTGATCTGGAAAGCGCCGTCATGGACATCCTGTGGCAGGCGGACCGCCCCCTGAAGGTCCGTGACGCGCTGGAGGACCTCAACAAGTCCCGCAATCTGGCGTACACAACCGTGTTGACGGTGCTGGACAACCTTCACCGGAAGGGTTGGGTCCGCCGTCAGCGGGCGGGCCGGGCGTTCGAGTTCGTGCCGGTCGACAGTCGAGAGGCGGCAGCCGCGCGTGCGCTGCGCGACCTGCTCGATTCGACCGGCGATCCCGATGCGGTGCTGCTGCACTTCGCCGAGTCGGCCTCGGACCGGGAGTCGGACTTGCTGCGGCGCGGATTGCGCAGGCGGGGTGGATCATGACGCCTGCCGTCGCTCTGCTGGCCGGCGCGATCGTCATCACGCTCTGGGGCCATCGAGTGCTGGCGAGGATGTTGAACTCGCGTGTCGAGCCGCAGGTCGCCTTGGTGTCGTGGCTGGTGCTCGTGGGCTGCTGCCTGTTGAGCATCGGGATCGCGGTCGGGCTGGTTCTCCTGCCGGGGCATGGCCCCGCGCACGGGATCATGCAGGTGATCCACCACTGTTGGAGCCATGTCCGCCCGGACGCGATGCCCTGGTATGTGACAGTGCCCGGAGTCCTTGTCTCCGTCGTGGTGGTTCTCGCCGGAGCGCGGGTCGCGGTCGCGATCATCGGCCACTTGCGGGCCGGTCGCGCTTTGCACCGTCGGCATGTGGAGACCCTGCGGATCGTGGCTCGATCCGAGCCTGGCGAGTATCCGACGATGTGGCTCGACCATGACGAACCCCTCGCCTACAGCGTTTCGGGGCGACCGAGCATGGTGGTGGCGACGAGTGGGCTGCACGACCGGTTGAGCAGGAGCTCGGTGGCCGCGGTGATCGCGCACGAGCGGGCGCACATTCGCGGCAATCACCACCTGCTGGTTGGAATCGCCGAGGCGCTGGCGAAGTCGCTCCCGATGCTCCCGTTCGCCCGCAACTCGCCGAAGTTCGTGCGGGCCATGGTCGAACTGAGTGCCGACCGCTCCGCCGCGCGCAGGCACGGCGCGCCGTCGGTCCGTGCGGCATTGCTGGCGATGGCAGGTGTGAGTACGCCGCCGCATGTCCTGGGCATGGCGCAGGACTCGGTGACCATGCGTCTTGACCGTTTGGAGAACTCCGACGTGCGCAAGAGCGCCGGACGCCGCAGGCTCGGAGCGAGTCTTGCTGGCGTCGCGGTGGTCGCCGCGTCGTTGACGATCAGTTCGTCGGTGCTGGCGGCCGCCACGACGGTCGTGTGCCCCCTCTTGTCACACTGATGTTTCGTCGGACGTTTTCCTTGTGGCGCATGGTCTAGGGTGATGGGCCGATGAGACGAGTCCAGCCCATCTTCTATGCTGGATAGTTGTCAGCTCGGTCCTGTTCTCCTACCGTGCAGTCACGGTCCCGATAGGAATGGCCTCGTTTCGAAGGCGGAGACAACCGGCGGTGCGTGTGGGGCGCGACCGCGGCTGTCGCACCGATGTCCATCGCCGGTTCGCCGGGGACACCCGTTGGGGCGGGGCCGATCGCGACCTGAGCCTTGGAGGGGGAAATTGATGTCCAGGACGGTGTATCTCGATCACCATGCCACCACGCCCTTGGACGAGCGTGTGCTTGCGGCCATGCGACCATGGCTGACCACCGAGTGCGGCAACGCATCGAGTGCGCATCGGCTCGGGTCTTCGGCGGCTGCCGCGGTGGAGTCCGCTCGGATCGCGGTAGCGGCGTTGCTCGGCGCACACGATCCGGACGAGATCGTGTTCACCTCGGGAGCCACCGAATCGAACCAACTCGCCATCGTCGGCGTCGCTCTGAAGGCTCGACAACTGCGGGGCGCGCGCCACGTCCTGACCACGGCCGTGGAGCACAAATCCGTCTTCTCGGCGATGGAGTATCTCGTCGAGCACCACGGTTTCACCTCCTCGATCGTGCCGGTGGACCGAGCCGGGCGGGTCGACCCCGCGACGATCGCGGCGGCGGTCACCACCGAAACCGCTGTCCTGTCGACGATGGTGGCCAACAACGAGATCGGGACGATTCAACCGGTTCGACACATCGCGGATTCCGTCCGAGATTCCGGGGTCGCCCTGCATGCCGACGCGACGCAGGCCATGGGCGGTATCGCCGTGTCGGTCGATGACCTCGGCGTCGACCTGCTCTCGCTATCCGGCCACAAGATCTACGGCCCCACCGGGGTCGGCGCTCTCTACGCCCGCCGGGGTGTGCCGATGGCGGCGCTGCTTCCGGGCGGCGGCCAACAACGAGGACTTCGCGGGGGCACGTTCAACGTCGCCGGAATCGTCGGCATGGGCGAAGCGTGCCGAATTCTGACCGCGACGCGCGAAGAGGAATCCATTCGAACGGCGGGGTTGCGCGACCGTCTGCAGTCCGCGTTGATCGAGATGCTCCCGGACGCGGAGGTCAACGGGGACCAGGAGAACCGGCTGCCCAACAATCTCAGCCTCAGCGTGCCTGGGTTGGTGGCGGCGAGTCTGATGGCGTCATTGCCCGACGTGATCTTCGCGACCACCTCGGCCTGCTCAAGCGGGGGAGAGTCGCACGTTCTCCAGGCGATCGGTCAGCGGGCGGAACCGGGCACCCTGCGGTTGAGCGTCGGAAGGCACACGACCGTTGACGATGTCGACTACGCCGCGCGCGAACTGGTCTCGGCCATCAGGGCCGCGACGGGATCGGTCATGCGCGATGTCCATGCTGGTCGCTAGGACGCGTTGGCGCCGCTGCCCGAGCGTCCCGCCAAGGCCTGGAAATCCGAGGAGATAGGCGAAAGCGAGGTCGCACGCTGCCGTGCCCGCGCGGGACCGCGGTTCATGTACAACGCGGCGAGCGGCGTCGAGGAACGGGATCCGCTGAGTCACGCGACACGGTGACAGTGGGCGCGAGTCGCGTCGAGGGAGTCATGGCCTTCCTCAACGGGCGCTTCCACGAGATGGCGCTCGTGGCCTTCATGGTGATCGGGCCGAATCTGCTCGGCGCGAAGGCGCCGATGAGAATCGTGCAGCTCATCCTGCCCCCGAATCGAACCGCACCTGTTCTACAACTTCATCGTGTTCGTCCCGATGGTCGTGGCCATGGTGGTGCGTCGACGCCTCCACGAGAAACGACGCTGCGGGGCCCCGCGATGCATCTGTGCCCGGACTGCGCTCGTCGGATGACCCCGGCGGCCGAATCTCCACCGTGCGACGAGTTTCGCACGCCGTTCCCGCCGTGAGTGGTCAGGCGGAATGCTGCCTGTTCGATGTGGCCGACAGCAAAGTGGCGTGCAGCAGGCGAAGCAGGGCTGGGTCGGAGCGTGCCTGCTGGACGAAATGCGGGATCGCGTCGGCGCCATGGGCGACGAGGACCTGGCGCACGGCCATGCCTGCCGGGCTGCTACTCGTCGCTCGGTAGGCGTAGCGCCGTCCCTGCTGGTCTCGCGCGGCCGCGCCCTTCTCCGTCAATCGGAGCAGCACTGTCATCACGGTGGTGTAGGCGAGTGGGGTCTCCCTGCCCTCGTTCACACGGTCCATGACGTTCCGCACGTAGAGCGGTTCCGGGCTCGACCACAGCACGCCGAGCGTTTCGGCTTCCAATGAGCTGCGCAACGACAGTCCTCCCCGGTCATGGTCACGCAATGTCATCCAACGCTTCCCCAGGGCGAGATTTTACCGGGGGAGCCGGTGCGTCAACAAGACGAACTCCTAAGAAGCTTAGGTGTTCGTCGGGTCTCGTGGGGGCTGTTGGCGCAGTTTCCGACAGTCCGCCCGGCCGGTCGGCGGCTGTGGTAGGCGGCTTGTCTCTACTACGAAGATGTAGCAGTGCCATTGTCGTAATCTGACGGCGTCTATACCGTGGCCGCGCCAAGTCCTCTTCAGTCAGGAGCGCGGTTCATGGGTATCGAGTCCGGGACTCGTCATTTGCAGCGGCCGATTTTCTCAAAGGTCTATTTGAAGATTTCCGACGCGGTGGAGCGAAATGGCGCTCCGCGATATCGGCGCGCTCTGGTGAACGGCCTTTCAGGTCAGGTGGTGGAGGTTGGGCCGGGCAACGGGCTCGGTTTGGTTCATTACTCCGCACCGGTGACGAAGGTCGTCGCGGTGGAACCGGATGACCTCCTGCGGTCGCATGCCCGGCTTGCTGCCGCCCGGGCGGAGGTCGAGGTCGAGGTTGTCGACGGACACGCCGACGCGCTTGCGCTGCCGGACGAGTCGTGCGACGCGGCCGTGGTGTCGCTGATGATGTGCTCCGTTCCGGATCCCGCGCATGCCCTCCAGGAACTGCGTCGAGTACTGCGCCCTGGCGGTGAACTGCGGTTTTTCGAACACGTGCGGTCGGACGTCCGGTGGGTCGCCTTCGCGCAGACCGCGCTGACCCCGATCACTCGCGCCCTCGCCGGTGGCTGCCACTTCGACCGTGACCTGGTGGGCATGGTCGTCGCGGCAGGTTTCGAGCTCGGCGCCGTGGATCGGTTCCGGTTCGCGCACGGCAAGGGCACGCCCGCGATCCCGCACGTGCTCGGGGTCGCGACAAAACCCGTGTCATAAGTCCGCGATGGTGAGTACTACTCGCCCTACTATCGAATGGTAGTACGACTGTCGGGTAGTAAATCCGCGGCTGTTGCTTGTGGAGGGACGCTGGTCTAGCGTCGGCGCCACCGGGGCCTGTTCGTGTTGTTCGGCGTAATTCACGTCCGCGGATCAGTGGGGGATGATGGTGGTTACGGCAATTGAATCCGATCGGCTGCACGACGTGTTCTCGCAGACGTTGCGCGGCGTCATCCTTTCGGTTCCATACAGCAGCGCCGCCTCCTACCACCAGTTCTTCGGAGATGGTGAGCCACCGCTGAGCATGGGTCGCGGATGCGGCTGGCAGTCGTTCACGGCGGGTGATCTGGTGCGTGAGCGGACCGGCGTGAGCGCTACCTACCTGTTCTCCGGCGCGCACGTGCCCGCGCTCTACTTCGGAGCCGACACCATCACCGTCCTCGACCCGTACCTGCCGCACATCGAGCCCATAGTGCTCGACAAGAAGGTCGGTGTGGCCGGTCAGGCGGTCGTCGAGGTGGACGCCTACCCGATCCGTGTCGCGGCCGACGGCACGCCTGCCCCGTCGAAGCTGCGGGGCACCTGGCGCTTCGCCGACGGTGTGCTTCGGTTGGAATACATCCGTTACAGCCCAAGGCTTGGTGGGTACCGAACGTTCCGTGCCTTCACCTTCCGCGCGGGTGCGACCCTGCCCTCGGTTCCGCCGCCGCATGGGCTGGTACGCGGCATCCTGCGTCAGCCCGCGCAGAACAATCTCTCGGTGCGCGTCGTCCACCCGGACGACGAGCTGGTCCGCGAATTGGTCCTGCCCTTCACGAATCGGCCGCGCGCTCGGGTAGTCGACGAGAACTACCTTGTCACGAAGGACAATCAGGGTGCCGTCAGCAGACTCGGATCGGCTGGATACCGGCGCGACCTCGCGGTCATCGCCGACGCCTTGTCGGTCACGGCCGCCGAGGCCGTCGAGTTCGTCATGGACGCCGCGGTCCTCTATGACAAGGCGGCACCTCGTGACATCGAGTGGCCCGAGTACTCAGTGGAGGACGAGTGAGCAGGTCGTTCTTCTTGGCGGGCACCATGCAGGGCAGGCGTCGTGGCGCGGAGATGATCGACCAGGGCTACCGTGCGGCCCTCGCGGACGTCATCGCGCGGTGGGAGCCGGACGCCCGGATCCACGATCCACTGGTGCTGATGGCGCAGTGGTTCGCCGATCGGGAGCAGGAGATCCGCTCGGCGCACGCCGTGCTCGCGAACGCCCGCGAGTTGTACAGGGAGGACATGACGCCCGACGTGATCGGGATCATCGATGCCTTCCACCGGCTCACCGCGATCGCGGCGGACAGCGATGTGTGTGTCGCGTGGCTGCCCGACCACGAGCCGAGCATGGGGACGGCGGCCGAGATGCAGCGGGCCTACCACGCGGGCCGGACGGTCGTGGCGATCACGGACATGCGACAGAACTTGGCCGTCCTGGCCTGCTCGACCGTGATTCTGCCTGACCTGGCGGCATTCGCGGAGTGGCTCGACCGGACTCGGGCGCCGAGTGAGTCGGGTAGTCGCCCTATCCACCCCGCGTGAACGCGCGTCGAACAGGAGGCATCGTGACCTACCTCGAACCGCACGGTTCCGGGTTCATGAGCAAGTACCACGACCGCATCGCCGCCAGGGTGGAGCGGAAGTACTTCACCGAAGCCCGTACCGGTCTGCTGGGCCCGATCGAGGGCAAGGTGCTGGAGGTCGGCATCGGGACTGGCGTCAACCTGCCGTTCCTCACCTCGGCCAAGGAGATCGTCGGCATCGAGCCCGACGCCGGGATGCGCGTGCACCTCGACGCCAAGATCCCGTCGGCGCCCGCACCCGTGACCGTCGTCGACGGCGTCGCGGAGCGACTGCCGTTCGGTGCGGGAGAGTTCGACGCGGTTGTGGCCACGTTGGTTCTGTGCGAGGTGACCGACCTGGACCAGGCGCTGGCCGAGATTCGGCGTGTGCTGGTTCCGGGTGGTGTCCTGGTCTTCCTCGAACATGTCCGCGACGCCGGTCTGCGCGGGCTGGTCCAGGATCTGGTGACACCGCTCAGCAAACGCGTCCTCTTGGGTTGTCGGCCCAATCGGAACACGCTCGATGCCATGCGCGACAACGGGTTCACTGTGAGCATCGCGCACTGGATCCCGCGCCCCCGGCCGCGTCCCCCGGCCAACGGTCCGTACTTCGCAGGTACCGCGACAGTGGAGTCCTCATGAGCGTGATCACGACCTCGCGACCGCACGCCGGCCTGGTCGACGCCGTCCGGTCGGCCGCGGCCGCGCGACCAGAGGCGCCTGCCATGACCTTTCTGGACTACTCGACTAGCCGCACGGGCACACCGAGCACGCTGACCTATGGCGAGCTGGACAGTCGGTCCGCCGCGGTGGCCGCTCGCCTGATCACCATGCTCGCGCCCGGCTCGCGGGTAGCGGTGCTGTGTCCGACCTCCGACGCGTACGTGGTCGCGTTCGTGGCGTGTGTCTACGCCGGGATGATCGCCGTGCCGCTATATGCCCCTGAGGCTTACCGGTCCAACGATCGGGCGCTGTCCGCCATGGCCGACGCGGGCTGCGACGCGGTCCTGACCCCGGCGGCCTACCGGCCACTGGTGTTGGAGCAGACCGCCGACGCCCTGCCCGCGCACCGCGTACTCGCCGTGGACGAGTTCGATGCGGGGGATCGCGGTTTCGAGCCCGTGCCGGTCGATCCGACGGCGATCGCTTACCTGCAGTACACATCGGGGTCGACCCGCAGGCCCACGGGTGTGCGGGTCAGTAATCACAACATCGCGGTGGCCGCGGCGCAGATGGCACACGCGATCGGTGTGGACGACACCGCCCGGCTGGTCAGCTGGCTGCCCCTGTTCCACGACATGGGTCTGGTGTTCGGCCTGGTGACGCCGCTGACCCAGGGCAGGCCGGTGAGCCTGATGACGCCACTGGCGTTCGTCCAACAGCCGGCTCGGTGGCTGTCTCAGCTCAGCTCCGATGGAGCCACGCACACCATGTCGCCCAACTTCGGGCTCGACCTGTGTGTGGAGCGGGTCCGTGCCGCCCAGCGCGCGGAGTTCAACCTGTCCGCGCTGCGGGTCCTCGGCAACGGAGCCGAGCCGATCAGAGCTCGGACCCTCGCGCGGTTCAGCGAGGCGTTTCGGGAGAGCGGTTTCCGCCATGAGGCCCACATGCCCGGATACGGGTTGGCCGAAGCGACGTTGGTGGTCACGAGCAAGGAGCGGTCGGCTCCGCCCACGGTGCGCACGTTCGACCGCGACGACCTGCGGGCGGGCCGGGTGTGCGTGGTGGCCGAGGACGCCCCGCGGGGACGGACGATGGTCGGCTGCGGCGCCCCCGTCATGCAGGAGATCCGCGTTGACGCGGATCACGGTCAGGTCGGTGAGATCCTGGTGCGCGGCGAGAACGTGTGTGCGGGCTATTGGAATACCGACGAGCGCGCCGCGTACGTCTTCGGTTCGGACGGCTGGCTGCGCACCGGTGACATCGGTTTCGTTCATGAGGGAGAGCTGTTCGTCGCGGGCCGGTCGAAGGATCTGATCATCATCGACGGAAGCAACTATCACCCGGTCGACATCGAGCTCGCGATCGAGGAAGCCTGCCCGTGGCTGCGGTCGGACCACGTGGCGGTGTTCGCCTTCGACGCGGGCGACCGCGAACGGCTCGTGGTGGCGGCTGAGCCAAGGCAGGCCGCCGATCGGCTGACGGCCGACAAGGCCGAGGCGGTTCGTGCGGCTGTGGGAACGACCTTCGACCTCGACGTGCACGAAGTCGTGCTCATCAGGCGGGGCACGATGCCGCGCACGACGAGCGGCAAGATCCAGCGGTCGCTGTGCCGCGAGCGGTACGAGCGCGGGAAGCTGTCCCCGGCGCGGTCGGAGCCCACCGGTGACTGACGTGCGGCGCTGGTTGCTCGACCGGGTGGCGGAGATCTGCTCGCTGGCGCCGGACGAGATCGACATCGATCGGCCGTTGCGGGAGTACGGAATCCGGTCGGTCGACGCGATCTCGATGTCGGGCAGGCTCGAAGAGCTCCTCGACCGCCCGATCGATGTGACGGTGTTCTGGGAGCACCCCACCATTCGCGCGCTCGCCGACGAACTCGGGCAGACCTCCACGCGGCCGGCGGCGCGGTCGCACGACGTGCGCACTGAGAGCGGACAGCGGGAAGACCGGATCGCCCTGATCGGCATCGGCTGCCGGCTTCCAGGTGGCATCAGCTCTGTCGAGGACTTCTGGGCATTCCTGGCCGCGGGCGGCGACGGCGTCTCCGAAGTCCCGCCTCAGCGCTGGGCGCCCTATCGGAGCTCGCCCGAGCAGGCGGCGGTGCTGGAGCGATCGACCGTCCACGGCGGCTATCTGGCCGATATCGACGGTTTCGACGCGGAGCACTTCGGTATCCCTCCCGCGGAAGCGGCCGAGATGGACCCGCAGCAACGCCTGCTGCTCGAGGTCGCCTGGGAAGCGCTCGAACACGCCGGGATTGCGGCGGACAACGCGGCGAACGGCCGTACCGGCGTCTTCATCGGCGCCTGCTCCGACGACCACGCCCGCCGCAAGCTGGAGTGGCTGCCCGCCATCTCGGCGTGGAGCGGGACCGGGGCGGCACTGAGCATCATCGCCAACCGGTTGTCGTATCTGCTGGATCTGCGCGGGCCCAGCATGACCGTCGACTCGGCATGTTCGTCGTCCCTGCTGGCCATGCACTTGGCCCGCCGCAGCCTGCTCTCGGGCGAGTCGGACCTCGCACTCGTCGGCGGGGTCAACGTGCTGCTCTCACCCGGCATCACGGTCAACTTCGACTTGGCGGGCGTCCTGTCACCGGACGGGCGGTGCAAGCCGTTCTCCGCGGCCGCCGACGGCTACGGGCGCGGCGAGGGCGCGGTCGTGGTGGTCGCCAAGCGACTTGGCGACGCGATGCGCGACGGCGATCGGGTGCTGGCGGTCCTCGCCGGGTCGGAGACCAATTCCGACGGCCGGTCCAACGGACTGATGGCGCCCAACCCCAGAGCCCAGGCGGACCTGCTGGAACGCGCCTACCGGGAGTCCGGGATCGCTCCCGGCGACGTCGACTACGTCGAAGCACACGGCACGGGCACGGTGCTGGGCGACGCGATCGAAGCCGAGGCCCTTGGCCGAGTGCTCGGCGGCGCCCACCGATCCCGGTCGCTGCTCGTCGGCTCGGTGAAGTCCAACCTGGGCCATCTCGAAGCCGCCGCGGGCATCGCGGGCTTGGCGAAGTGCGCGCTCGCGGTGTACCGGCGCCAGGTTCCCCCGACCATTCATCACCAGCAGCCGAGCCCACGCATCCCGTTCGACCGGCTCGGGCTGCGCGTGGCGACGCAAGCCGTCGACCTGCCCACGGACCGACCGATCGTGGCGGGCGTGAGCTCCTTCGGCTTCGGCGGCACCAACGTCCATGCGGTCCTGACGTCAGGCCCGGCCCGAGGAGAGACATGAAGTTCGGCGTACTGACCCTGCCCTCCGACCTGACGCTCGACCTGGGCGAGCTCGGTCCAGCCGTCGAGCGGCGCGGGTTCGACTCGCTGTTCGTTCCCGAGCACACCCATATCCCCGTGGGCTCGACCACCCCGCACCCGGGCGGGATCACCGTCCTGCCGGAGGCGATGCAGGGATTCGACCCGTTCGTCGCGCTGTCGGTGCTGGCCGCGAAGACAAGCACGCTGAAGCTGGGCACCGGGATCTGCGAGGTGCCCATCCGGGATCCGCTGATCCTGGCCAAGCAGGTAGCCAGCCTGGACGTGGTGTCCGGCGGCCGGTTCCTGTTCGGCGTCGGGTCGGGCTGGCTCACCGAGGAGATGCTCAACCATGGCGTCGAGCCGAGCACCCGGCATGCCCGGCTCGACGAGTACCTGGCCGCCATGAAAACGGTGTGGGCCAAGCATGAGGCGGCGTTCGCGGGTCGGTTCGTCAAGTTCGACCCGGTCATCTCGCTGCCCAAACCCCTCCAGCGCCCATACCCGCCGGTGCTCATGGGTGTCGGCGGACCGCGCGCCATCGACCGGGTGCTCGCCGCGGACGCCGAGTGGATGCCATGGGCGCGGTTGGAGGGCGACGGCCTCGCGGACCGGATCGCCGAGCTGAACGGCAAGGCCCGGGAGCTGGGCCGGGAGCCGGTGCCGGTCACGCTGGTGGAGGCCGAACCTGACGAGGAGGCGATAGCCCACTACGCGGAGATCGGGGTGACCCGGTGCGTGTTCGCGTTGCCGTCGACCGCCGACGAGGACGTCCTGATGCTGCTCGACTGGTATGCCGAACTCGTGCTCCAATTCCGGTAGGGACGACCGATGAGCCTGCTGTTCCCGATATCCGGGCGTTCCCCGCAAGCCACACGTGCCAACGCAGGCAGGCTCGCGGCGTGGTTGGCGGGGCCGGGCACGGAGGCCGACCCGGCTGACATCGCGCACACTCTCGCGCTGCGCCGCTCCCATCTGGCCTGCCGCGCCTTCGCGGTCGCCGCGGATCACGCCGAACTCGGCGCGGGACTGCGGGCCCTCGCCGGCACCGACGCGGTCGAGCAGGCAGCCAGGTTCGCTCTGCCGGAGCCGGTTCTGGTGTTCTCCGGACACGGCTCGCAGTGGTGCGGCATGGGGGCCGAAATGCTTCGGGACGAACCCGTGTTCGCCGCGGTGGTGGACGAACTCGAGCCGGTGTTCGCCGCCGAGGGCCGTGGCTCGCTGCGGACCCTGCTCTGCGACACGGACCTCACGACAGCCGCCTTCGCCGACGTCCAACCCGCGATCTTCGCCGTGCAGTACGGATTGACGCGAGTGCTGGCCGGGTACGGGGTCCGGCCCGCAGGGGTCATCGGCCAGTCGATGGGCGAAGTGGCTGCCGCGGCCGCCGCGGGTGCGCTCTCCGTCGCCGACGCCGCCCGGGTCATCTGCCGGCGGTCCACGCTGATGCAGGAGCGGTTGGCCAATCGGGGTGCGACCGCCCTGCTCGACGTCGGTCGCCAGGATGTGCTCGCCCGACTCGCCGACCGGCCGGGGATCGACATCGCCGGCTACACCTCGACCCGGTCGACAGTGGTGGCGGGCGACCGCGACCAGGTCGCCGCCCTGGTGGCCGAGTGCGAGGCCGCGGGCCACTGCGCGCACGTCGTGCCCGGGGTCGGCATGGCCATCCACTGCCGCATGGTCGACGACATCCTGCCCGAGTTGCTCGACGAGCTGGCCGACCTTCGCCCGCGCACACCGCTGCTCCGCTTCTACAGCACCGCTGTCGACGCCGCCGGTCCGTCGCTGTTGGACGCCGCGTACTGGGCGGCGAACCTGCGCAACCCGGTGCGGCTGGAACAAGCCGTGCTCGCCGCGGTCGCCGACGGCGCGCGGGTGTTCGTGGAGGTGGCCCCGCACCCGCTTCTGCTCCGTTCCCTGCGCGACACCCTCGAAGACCACGTCGTGCGCCCCGTCCGACTGGTCGAGACGTTGCGCCGGGAGCAGCCCGCGCGGCCCGCGGTGTTGACCACCCTTGGCACGCTGCACACCGCGGGCGCGCATGTCGACTGGTCCGCTCTGCAACCGGCGGGCACCTTGGTAGACCTGCCCACGACCGCGTGGCAGCACCAGATGTTCCCGTCCGGTCCCGGACCGCGGCAGGGTCAGTCGCCCGGTTCCCATCCGCTGCTCGGCGCGCATGTCCGCTTGCCGGGGACGCCGGTCCGGCATGTCTGGCAGTCCACAGTGGACATCGCGGAGTCGCCGTGGCTCGCGGACCACCGGGTGCGCGAGGAGGCGGTGTTGCCTGCGACGGCGTACTGCGAGATGGCCCTCGCCGCCGCCCAGGCTGCTTTCGATGTTCCGCTCGACGAACTCGAACTCTCGGATGTCGGGTTTCTTCGACCTCTCGCGCTGACCACGCCCGTCACCGTGACGACCATGTTGACCAGGTCGGGCGCGGGCGCCACCGTCGAGATCACCGCGGAGTCCGACGTGGACGTGGTCCTGCACGCCCGGGCATCGGTCACCTATACAGGTTCTCGCGCGGTACCGCGGCCAACGCGGTCAGGCATCGACCTGAGTGCCGAGAACGCGACCGGAATCCATCGCGAGCTGTGCTCGCTCGGAATCCGGTACGGCCCGGCCTTCACCGGCCTGCGAGCACTCACGGTGCAGGGGGCCGTGGCGCACTATGTCGTGCGCGCACCGGCGGAGCTGCCGCGTGACGGCCGCTTCGTCTTCCATCCCGCGCTGCTCGACGCGTGTCTTCACGGTATCGCCGCGATCACCCGCGACGATACCGGCGCCCTGCGTGTCCCCGCGTCGCTCGCGCGCCTGCGGGTGTGGCGTCGGCCGGACCTCGGCGGGGAGTTGCACTGCCGTGCGTTCATCGACGGGGACGGTGTGAATTCGTCAGTGGGGGTGGTAATCGCGGACCCTGCGGGAAGGCCGATCGCCGAGATCGCCGGGTTGGCCGTGCGCAGACTCTCCGATGCCACCGTCGAGTCCCCAGTGGACGACCTGCTGTACACAATGGACTGGGAGGGCGCACCTCGCCGGGGTGTCACGGATTCGGGCCGCACCTGGTCGGTTGTCCCGCTCGGCGGACAGGTCGAGGTCGCCGACGCGCTGACCGCCGAGCTGGTGCGGCTCGGCGGCCACGCGGCAGGCGCCGACGAGCCGGACGCGATTGTGCTTCTCGCCGACAGGGGCCATCCGGCGGACCCATCGGCTGCGGCGCTCGCCGGCGTCCAAACCGCCTTGTCGGGCCTGCGGCGGTGGTCCGCCGCACGTCCGAGGCTGTTCGTGGTCACCTATGGCGCCTACGCCACCGGCGAGCGGCCGGATCTGATCGGCGCGGGCCTCGTCGGACTTGTCCGCGCGGTGAGGGAAGAACTTCCCGAGTTGGCCCCGGTCCACCTCGATGTCAGCGCGGGCACCACGACCTCGGTCATCGCCGAGGAACTCGCCGCCGCCTTCGGCGCTTCGGAGTGGGACAGCGAAGTCGCGCTTCAGGGCGAACGACGCGCGGTGGCACGGTTCGTGCGTCTTCCGGAAACCGCCAGCACCGAGGCCCCGACCCCGCTGGTCCGGCCGGGCGATGGCTATGCGATCACCGGGGGAACCGGTGGACTGGGGCTGCGCACCACGCGCTGGCTGGCCGCTCGCGGTGCGGGCCACATCGCCCTGAACGCGCGGTCCGAGCCCGGACCGGTGGCACGACGGGAGATCGAGGCGATCGAGGCGTCCGGCACGCGGATCAGCGTGGTGCGTGGAGACATCGCCGAACCCGGCGTGGCCGCGCGTCTCCTGGCCGCGGTGACCGACGCGGGCGTCCCGCTGCGCGGTGTGGTGCACGCGGCGGGCGTCCTCGACGACGGTCTCCTGCCGGACCTCGACGATGCCCGGTTGTCCACCGTGTGGCGCCCCAAGGCTGACGGCGCGTGGCTGTTGCATGAGGCCTCCGTGGGCCACCGGTTGGACTGGTGGATCGCCTACTCGTCGTTCGCGGGTGCGCTGGGGTCACCGGGCCAGGCCAACTACGCCGCCGCCAACACCTTCACCGACGCGCTTGTGCGGTGGCGGCACGCGGCGGGGCTGCCCGGCCTCTCCATCGCCTGGGGACCGTGGTCGGAGGTCGGGTTGGTCAAGGACGCGACCTTCCCCGGAGTCGGCTCCATGACCCCCGAGGTCGCCTTCGCGGCCTTGGAGCGGGCGATCGGGAGCGGTGTGGCGAACGTCGTGGCAGCGGCGCTGCGGCCGGAGGCACTGCTCGCCGCGCGGCCGCACCATGCCCTGTCGGAGTTGTTCGCTCGGCTGGTGACCGCCGGTGAGCGCGACGACGGGTTCGACGTCGCCGCACTGAGCGGACTACGAGACGATGAGCGGATCGCCGTGGTGCGGGACCGGGTGCGGCAGCGCGTCTGCCAGGTTCTCGGGTACCCGCTCGAACGTGTCACCGATGACCTTCCCCTCGTCGAATTGGGCCTCGACTCGCTCTCGGCCGTGCAGATCCGCAACGCCATCCGCGCGGACTTCGGCCAGGAGCTCCCGGTGTCCAGGGTCCTGCAGGGAGCGACCCTGGCTGATCTCGCCCGCGACCTTGATCCACTCCCGGCGGACACCTCCCAGCACACCGCAACGGCGACGCGCCTGGCCGAGCGCCGGGCCATGACGCGAGCCGGTGGAACAGCGCGCCTGCGTGAACGAAGGAGAGCGGCACGATGACGGTCCTGGCAATCGACGAGGACGCGCCCGAGCAGATCGCGGTCATCGGTCTGGCGTGCCGCTTCCCTGGTTCACCCGACGTGGCCGCGTTCTGGCGCGCGCTGGTGGAAGGCCGCGACTGCCTGGAGACCTTCACGCCGGAGCAGCTTCGAGCCGAGGGCGTGCCCGAGCACCTTCTCGGCTCCGCGGACTACGTGCCGCGGGGCGGGGTGCTCGACGGCGTCGCCGAGTTCGACGCGGAGTTCTTCGGGTTCCCGCCGAGCGTGGCGGCGTCGATGGATCCGCAGCACCGGCTGTTCCTGCAGTGCGGCTGGCACGCGTTGGAGGACGCGGGTTACGACAGCAGCAGGTACGACGGCTCGATCGGGGTGTTCGCGACCGCTTCGTTCGGCACCTATTTCCCGTACAACGTGCTGTCCCACCACGACCCACGCGACACCTTCGGCAGCGGACCGTCCCCCGACCTGATGCGGCTGTGGACCGTCAACGACAACAACTTCCTCGCCACCCGGCTAGCGCACGCCCTCGACCTGCGCGGTCCGGCCATCAACGTCCAGACGGCCTGCTCCAGCTCACTTGTCGCCGTGCATCTGGCGTGCCAGAGCCTGCTGTGCGGCGAGTCCGACATGGTCGTCGCGGGCGCGTCCACGGTGAAGGTGCCGGGCCGGGTCGGTTATGTGACCGAGGGCGAGTCCACCATGTCGCCCGACGGCCGGTGCAGGCCGTTCGACCGCGAGGCCAACGGCACGGTCTTCACCAGCGGGGTCGGCGCGGTGGTCCTCAAGCGGCTCTCCGACGCGATCGCCGACGGTGACACCATCCGGGCCGTGATCCGGGGGTCGGCGATCAACAACGACGGCGCCCTCAAGATGGGGTTCACCGCCCCGGGCGTGGAGATGCAGGCCGCCGTGGTGGCCGAGGCGCTGGCGGTCGCGGGCGTCGCCCCCGCCGAGGTCGGCTATATCGAGACGCACGGCACCGGCACCGCGCTCGGCGATCCGGTGGAGATCGCGGCCCTGCACAAGGCATATGCGGACCTCGGCGACGGCGACAGCTGCCTCATCGGTTCGGTGAAAGGGAACATCGGGCACTGCGAGGGCGCCGCCGGGATCGCCGGGCTGATCAAGACCGTCCTCTGTCTCGGGGCGGAGACCCTGGTGCCCACGGTGCATTTCACGGCGCCGAATCCCGAGCTGCGACTGGATGATGGGCCGTTCTCCGTCCAGGATCAGGTCGCGCGGTGGCCGGGGGACCGGCCGAGGATCGCCGGTGTCAGCTCGTTGGGCGTGGGTGGGACCAACGTGCACGTGGTGCTGGAACAGGCGCCTCCGGTGCCCGAGCCGGACCGGGTGGGCGGTCCGCACGTTCTCCTGATCAGCGCCAGCACCCAGAACGCTCTCGACGAGTACTCGACCGTGCTCGGCCAGGACCTCGTCGGACGGGCCGACGCGGAGCTGCCCGACATCGCCTTCACTCTCGCGTTCGGACGCAGGAGATTCGACGTGCGCCGAGCCCTTGTGGTGGAGTCGATCAGGGACGCCGTCGACCAGCTCGCGCGCACGGAACCCGATTCGCCGCGGCCGGACTCGAGTTCATGGGTGACGGGAATCCCGAACGCCCTCAGTGCCCAGGAACCGGTTTTCGAGACGGCGCTGCGCAGATGCCTGGATGTGCCGGACAGCGCGGTCGGAGACACCGTGGCCGTCGGCGCATTCGCTGTCCGGTACGCGTTGGGCAGCGTGCTGCTCGACTGGGGCGTGCCCGTCGATGAGCTGCACCAGGCAGGTGTCACCGGTCCCGCGGCGGACGTGCACACCGGACGGACCACCCTCGGGGCCGCGCTGCGCGGGCTTGACGAGAGCCATCGCACGGTCACCGGGGAACGTCTCGCACCCGCCGACCGGACCGGGTTGCTCCGCTTGCTCGCCGACCTGTGGTCCGCGGGCGTCCCCGTCGATTGGGACCGGGTTCATGCGGGCACCACGCGGCGCCGGGTCCCGCTTGCGGGCTACCGGTTCGCTCGCGCCAACCACTGGCTGCCATCCCGATACCTCGAGCGGGTAACCGTCGACACCCGCCTGCCGGAACTGCCCACCGGATCGACCGAAGAAGCGCTGCGGTCACTGTTCGCCGAAGTCCTCGGAGTGGAGACCTTCGGTGTCCACGAGAGCTTCTTCGCGCACGGGGGAGACTCGGTGCTGGCGCTGAAGATCGCCGCGCGTGCGCGGACCCTCGGGATCCGGTTCCGGCCCAGCGACCTGTTCGAGAACCCGACTGTCGCCGAACTCGCCGCGCTTGCCGAAACCGCGGCTCCATCGCCCGCCACAGAGGTCCGTGAGACCGCCGGCGCGCGCCCGCTATGGGAGCCACTCACGCCAGGGCAGCTCGACGTGCTCGGCCCGACGGACACTGTCACCCGTGAGGTGTTCGCCACGCAGGTGTTCGAACTCGCCTCCGACGTCAAGCCGGAGATCGCGGCCGAGGCCGTTCGTCTGGTCGCCGACCGGCACGCCGCGCTGCGGACGCGTTTGCGTCGGAAGGCAGGCGTGTGGGAACAGCGTGTCGCACTCGGCGACCATGTCCAGGTAGAGGCAATCGAGGGCGGCTATCACCGCGCGGTAGCCGACGGCATGATCACGGCGAGCCTGGCGGTCGCGGAGGTGCCCGCGCTTCAGGGGGCTGTCGTCACCGACGGCATCCAGCGGCATCTTGTCCTGGTGTCGCACGCGACCGCGCTTGACGCCCAGGCGAAGACCTTGCTCTCGGCGGAACTCGCGGACATCGGCACGCGGCTCGTGGCGGGCCGGTCGCTCGAGGTGCCACCGGCGACCACGACGTGGACGGAGTGGACTCGATTCCTGCACGACCGCGCGCACGACGGCGGTCTCGCAGCCGAACGAGAGCTTTGGTTCGACGTCCTGTCCGAGGCGCGACCCGCGGCGCGACTCGGGGTGCCTGCGACCGTGACGGCCGTGACCCGCGTGCTGTCCAGCGAGCACACCGCCGGCCTGCGCGCGGCCCAGCGGCGATCTCGGGTGGGCTGGGAAGACATGTTGGTCGCCGTGGTGGCCGATCTCTTCGGAGGTCCGCACGGCCTGCTGGTCGATGTCCATGGGTCCGCCCGGCGCGCCGGTCTGCCCGGCCTGGACTTCTCCCGCTCCATCGGCAACTACGGCACCGTCTATCCGGTGTGGGTGGCCGCGGGGGAGGGCCCTGCCGAGGTCAGGAGGAGGCTGCGCGCGCTACCCGACCAGGGAGTCGGCTACGGCGTGCTGAAGTGCTTCCACGGCCCGTCGGTGGAGGCGCTGAGCAGGTTGCCGCACGCCGACGTCGCGGTGACCGATCTCGGCATCGTGAGCGCGGGCATGGCCTCCGACGGAAACTGGGCACTGCGTCTGGTCGGTTCGACCGCGGCGACCGGGATCCCGACCCACGGCCTGGATGTCCGGGCGAGCCGGGTGGCCGGAAGGCTGCATCTGCAAGTGCGCTACGACTCCGGCCTGTGGCCCGAGGAGACCCCGGCACTGCTCGAGTCCGCATTGGTGGCGCTGGCAGGCTCCTGACCAGGTTCCGGTGCACGGAAGCCCGCGACGAGGAACGCCACGACGCTGTCCACGGCGACCGGTGACGCTTCCCCACCCGCGAGGCCCGCAAGGGCTCCGGTCTGGTGAAGGCCAAGCATCCCGATCATGCAGGCGAATCGGAACGCGACCTGATTGGGGGACAAATGGGGGAGCGCGCGCTGCAACGCGCGCAGATACCGACCCTCCACGTCGTCGACCGCGGTCGCGAACAGTTCGCGCATGGTCGGGCTCGGGTCGAAGATGACCCGGCCGATGAACCGGGCGACCTGGGTGCCGCGTGGCCCCTGCCGTTCGAGCAGGCCCGCGCCAGTGGTCACGAAGGCGTGGACCAGGTCGTCGGCGGTCGGTTCACCCGCTGCCTCCAGTTCGTCGAGCACCCGGGCGCGCTCGTCGTTCACCACGGCCATCGCCCGCCGGACCACGGCCCGCAGCAGGCCTTCCTTGGAGCCGAAGTGGTAGTTCACCGCGGCGATGTTGGCGCCTGCCGCCTCGGTGACCGCCCGCATCGATGTGTCCGCGAAGCCGGTGTCGGCGAACATCCGCTCCGCGGCGTCCAGGAGCCGAGATCTCGTGGTCGCCCCGCTGTGCTCGGAAGTGCGTGCCATGCGCGTGCCGACTCCTCAGGCTTGACCGGGCTGTGCCAGTCAGATCATACTCAAACAACCGTTTGAATCGAACGTTTGATTTCGTGAGTGGGGTATCGCTGCCATGAATTCCTCCGTCTCCGTCCAGCCGCGGCCGCGGCCAGGGCAGACGCCATCCCGTGACCGGTGGTCCGCCCTGGCGGCCTTCACCGTCCGGCGCCGGTGGTGGGTGCTGATCGGCGCGATGATCTTCGTTGTGCTCTCGGGCCTGGCCGGTGGGGCCGTGACAGACCGGCTGTCCGCGGGCGGGTACACGCCGGCCTCGGCGGATTCCACCCAGGCGGAGCGCCTCCTCGCGGAGAATTTCGCCGCCGGAGCGCCGGACCTGGTGTTGGTCGCCAAGGCCGCGGGCTCGGTGGACGCGCCCGGAGCCGTCCAGTCGGGGCGAGACCTGTCGGACCGGCTCACCCGGACGGCGGGCGTGACCTCGGTGGCCTCGTACTGGACGACCGGGTCGCCGACCCTGCGGTCCGAGGACGGCACGACCGCGTTGATCGCCGTGGTCCTCGACGGTGACGAGGGCGACGCCACGAAACTCACCAAGACCTTGGCGCCCGGCGTCACGGGCGCACAAGGTGAGCTGACTGTGCTGGCCACCGGCCGCGCGATGGTGAACATCGAGGACGAGCGGCTGGCGACCGAGGACCTCAAGCAGGCCGAGATTGTCGCCGGACCGATCACCGCGCTGATCCTGCTGATCACCTTCGGCTCGCTTGTCGCGGTCGGTCTGCCCTTGGCCCTTGGGATCCTCGGCGTGCTCGGCACTTTCGCCTGTCTCGTCGGGCTGAGCAGCGTGATGGACGTGTCCGTGTTCGCGCTGAACCTGACCACCGCCCTCGGCTTCGGTCTCGCGGTCGACTTCAGCCTGTTCATGGTCACCAGATTCCGGGAGGAACTGGGCCATGGTGCGGAAGTCGAGGACGCGATAGCCACCACTTTGCGCACCGTGGGCCGGACCGTCGTGTTCTCCGCGGTCACCGTGCTGCTGTCGCTGTCCGCCCTGCTGGTCTTCCCGATCGACTTCCTGCGCTCACTGGCGTTCACGGTCATGGCCGTCGTGGTGTTCGCCGCGCTCGCGGCCATCCTGGTCATGCCCGCGCTCCTCGCCGTGCTCGGTGACCGTGTCAACAAGGCGGACCCCTTCGCCCGGTTGCGCCGCCGGAGCAAGCGCACCGTGGAAAACGGGCTCTGGCACCGGATCGCGATGACCGTCATGCGCCGACCGGTCGCGGTCAGCCTCGTCACCGTGATCTTCCTCGCGGTGCTGGCGATCCCTTTCTTCCACGTCAAGTTCGGCCTTTTCGACGAGCGCATCCTGCCCGCGTCCTCCGAGCCGCATGCCGCCGCCGCACAGATCCGCGATGGCTTCGAGCCGGGCGAGATCAGTCCGATGACGGTGGTGCTGCCCGATGCGCGCGGACAGGCAGTCGCCGACTACGCGAGCCAGATCTCCCGGATCGACCACGTCGTCCGGGTCGACGCCCCATCCGGCAGCTACGTGGACGGGTCGAACGTCACGCCACCGGGGCCCGCGTCCGCGGCACTGGCCAACGAATCCGGCTCGTGGCTGACCGTCATCTCGGACCTCGATCCGAACGATGACGACTCCACCCGGCTCGTCGCCGCGGTCCGCGAGATCCCCGCGCCGGTCCAGGCTTATGTCGGTGGTCCGTCAGCCGCGCTGGTCGACACCAAGGACGCGCTGGTGTCCGCACTTCCGCTGGCTATCGCCATCATCGTGGTGAGCGTGCTCGTGCTGCTGTTCCTCTTCACCGGAAGTGTGCTCATCCCGCTGAAAGCCTTGGTGCTGAACATGCTCAGCCTCAGCGCCACCTTCGGCGCGCTGGTCTACATCTTCCAGGACGGGCATCTGAGGTGGCTCGTCGGCGACTTCACCGTCACCGGCTACGTGGACATGACCGCGACGCTGCTGCTGTTCTGTCTGGCGTTCGGCCTGTCCATGGACTACGAGATATTCCTGCTTTCCCGGATCAAGGAGGAATACGACCGCACCGGTGACAACACCAAGGCGGTGGCGCTCGGCCTGCAGCACACCGGCAGGCTCTTCACTGCCGCGGCACTCATCTTCGCCAGTGTGATGGGCGCGCTTGTCACCTCCGGAGTGTCGCTGGTGAAGCTCGCGGGGCTGGGAATGGCGCTGGCGGTGCTGGTGGACGCGACGCTGATCCGCGGCTTGCTTGTGCCCGCGTTCATGCGACTGCTCGGCTCCGCCAACTGGTGGGCTCCGGAACCGCTTCGCAAGCTCCACCAACGGATCGGGGTCCGCGAGGGCTGAGTCTCGATCGGACTGATTCTCGATCCGACTGTGTCGCACTGGTACTGAGGGTGCACGGGATCCGTGCACCCTCAGTGCTTTGCCCTTTTCGCCTTGCGTAGGGCCTTGCGCAGCGCGTCGACGTCGTCACTGGAGATGCGGTCCACGAAGCGGAGGAACACCGCATCCGTGTCGTCGCCGCCTGCCAGTGCGGTCGCCATCAGCGCGGCCGAGTGCTCGGCTCGCGACATGGTCGCCTGGTATCGAAACGCCCGGCCGTCCCGCTCACGCGTGACCAAATCCTTGCGGCACAAGTTTTCCACGACGGTCTGCACGGTGTTGTATGCCGACCGGCGGTTCGTGGCGAGCTGTTCGCGCAACTCACGCACGGACAGCGGACTCGTTGCCGCCCAGAGGCAGTTCATGATCGCGGCTTCGAGTTCGCCGCCGATGTCGCGCATGGGGCTTCCCTTCCTGGGCAGGCCACCCGACCCTACACAGGCGGCGCCAGCGCCTGCAGCAGTGTGGCTTCCAGCAGTCCCGTGACATCTCCGGCGGACTGGCGGCCGTTGTTGACGTCCTCCGCGGCCGCGTGCAGCAGCGTGTAGACGGTCGTCACGAGCCAGTCGACCGGAAGGTCGGTGCGGAACGTACCTTCCCGCCGCCCACGGTCGATCAGCGCGGCCACCATCGCCATCGCGGGATCGTGCTGTTCACGCATCTTGGTGCTGCCCAGCTCGCGCTGGGCCGAGTCGAACAGTCTGCGGTACCGGTCGAGCACCGACCAGGAGGACCGCAGCAACCGCCGCAGCGCCTCGTCCGCGGGCCCCGAGTCCGGATCGGCCGCCGCCAGCACGCAACGGGCGTCGTCCAGCGCGCGTTCCAGGGCCGCCTCGATGAGCCGCTCGCGAGAAGGGAAGTGGCCGTAGAGGGTCACCCGGCCGACGCCCGCCTCGCGAGCGATGTCGGTCATGCTCACCTGCGTCTGCTCGGCGAAGCAGCGCACGGCCGCGTCCATGATCGCGGTGATGTTGCGCGCGGCGTCGGCCCGAAGAGGCCGGGTTTGCGGCCCATCCGGCCGCTCGGGCCCCTTTGTGCTCTCCACGGCCACCGACCTTACCCGCCGTCTACCAGCGGAGTTGAGCGGTCACTGATCGACTCTTCCGCGGTCGCGCCCAGCATTGAAGGCGATAAGTGACGAAAGGGGAGCGACATGTCGTCAGAGTCACCGGCGGTGACAGCCGAGCCGATCGCGATCGTGGGAATGGGGTGCAGGCTGCCGGGCGGGATCAACTCGCCGTCGGAGCTGTGGGACATGCTCAGCTCGGGGCGCGACGCCACGAGCCGGATCCCCGCCGATCGGTGGGCCGCCTACGACCAACCAGGCTCGGCCGCCGCGCTGGCCATGCGCGACACGACCCGATCGGGCGCGTTCCTCGACGAACCGGCGGCGTTCGACGCCGCCTTCTTCGGCGTGACACCGCGCGAGGCCGAGATCATGGACCCGCAGCAGCGGCTGGTCCTTGAGGCGACGTGGGAGGCCTTGGAGCACGCGGGCATCCCGCCGCACGCCTTGGCCGGCAGCGACACAGGTGTCTTCGTGGGTGTCGGGTCCGACGACTACGGCAGGCAGATGCTGGAGGACCTACCGAGGATCGAGGCCTGGACCGGCATCGGTGCGGCTTTCTGCGCGGTGGCCAACCGCGTGTCCTACCTGCTCGACCTGCGCGGGCCGAGCCTCGCGGTGGACACCGCCTGTTCGTCGTCGCTGGTCGCCATGCACCTGGCGTGCCAGAGCCTGCGGGTCGGCGAGACCTCTGTGGGTATCGCCGCGGGCGTCAACCTGATCGCGGGCCCGGGACTCACCATGGTGCTCGACCTCGCGGGCGCGACGTCGCCTGATGGCCGGTCGAAGCCGTTCGACAGCAGCGCGAACGGATACGGTCGCGGCGAGGGCGCGGGCGTGGTAGTCCTCAAGCGACTCAGCGACGCCCTGCGCGACGGCGACCGCGTCGTCGCGGTGATCCGCGGCAGCGCGGTCCGCCAGGACGGCCGCACCAAGGGCATGATGGCCCCCAACGGTGAGGCACAGGCGCACGTGGCCCGCGAGGCGCTGCGCGCCGCCGGGCTCGCGGCGCACGAGGTCGACTACGTCGAGGCCCACGGCACCGGGACCAGGGCCGGTGACCCGGTGGAGGCAGGCGCGCTGAGCGCGGTGTACGGCGCCGGCAGGCCGCCCGAGAGCCCGTGCCTGATCGGCTCGGTCAAGGGCAACATCGGCCACCTTGAGGCGGGCGCCGCGGTCGCGGGCGTCATCAAGGCCGTGCTCGCCTTGGAGCACGCGCAGATCCCGCCGAACGCGCTGTTCGAGAACCCGAACCCGAGTATTCCCTGGGACACCAACGGTCTGCGCGTCGTCGACCGCTTGACGCCGTGGCCGGCGCAGGATGGACCACGCCGGGCAGCCGTGTCGAGCTTCGGCTACGGCGGCACCGTCGGACACCTCGTGCTCGAACAGGCGCCCGCGGCCCGGGCTCAGCCCGCTGCCGAACCCGCTTCGGAGGCCGAGGTCTACGTGCTGTCGGGTGCGTCGGAAAGCGCGATCGCGCAGTACGCCGGTGGGTTGGCGGACTGGCTGAGCGCGCCCGACGCGGACGAGATCTCGTTGGCGGATGTCCGCTACACGCTCGGCGTGCGGCGCAGCCACCTGCATTACCGCGCCGCGGTGGTCGCCGCCGACCGCGCGGCGCTCGTGTCCGGGCTGCGGAGCCTGGAGAGTGGCGATGAGAACGGCGCCGTGACCACGGGCGCGGTCACCCAGGGCAGTCACGCCCCGGTGTGGGTGTTCTCCGGCCACGGATCGCAGTGGCTCGGCATGGGCAAGGAGCTGCTGGCCGAGCATCAGGGTTTCGCCGACACCATCGATCGGATCGACTCGATCTTCGTCGCGGAGATGGGCTTCTCGCCCCGCGCGGCCATCGAGACGTCGGACTATGCCACCGTGGAGCGGATCCAGCCGATGATCTTCGCGATCCAGGTGGCGCTGGCCGAGGTGTGGCGCGGCCTCGGATTGCGGCCCGCGGCCGTGATCGGCCACTCCGTCGGCGAGATCGCCGCGGCGGTGACCGCGGGCGTGCTGACGGTCGAAGATGGTGCCCGCCTCGTCTGCCGCCGCTCGCTGCTGCTGCGCGCCGTGGCGGGCAAGGGCGCGATGGCGATGCTCGGCCTGCCCTTCGCCGAGGTCGTGACCCGTCTCGCCGACCGCGCGGATGTGGTCGCCGCCATCGAATCCTCGTCCCTGTCCACTGTCGTCGCCGGCCCGCCCGCCGCGGTCGCGGACATGTGCGAGCAGTGGACCGCCGAAGGTCTCATGGTGCGCAAGGTCGACTCCGACGTGGCGTTCCACAGCCCGCAGATGGACGAGCTGCTCGCCGACCTCGCCGCGGCGGCGGCAGACCTGCCGGTCGCCGACCCCACGGTCCCGCTGTACACCACCGCGCTGACCGATCCCAGGTCCACCCAGCGCCGCGACGGGAAGTACTGGGCCGCGAACCTGCGCAACCCGGTCCGTCTGGGCACCGCCGTCTCCGCGGCGGCCGACGACGGCTACCGCGTGTTCCTGGAGGTCTCGCCGCACCCGGTCGTGGCGCACTCCGTGTCGGAGACCCTGTCCGAGTCGGGACTGTCCGACACGGTGGTCACCGGGACGCTGCGCCGCGGCAAGCCCGAGTACGACACGCTGCTGGCCAACCTCTCGCTGCTGCACTGCGCCGGCATCCCGGTTGACTTCGCCGCGGCCATCCCGACCCGGTCGGTTGTCACGCTGCCCCGGATCGCGTGGCAGCACAAGCAGTTCTGGTTCACCGGGTCCGTCGGTGGTGGCACCGAACGCGGTCATGTGGTGGAAGCGGAGAACCTGCTCGGCGCGCCGCTGAGCGTGGCAGGTGCGGCGAACCTGCAGGTCTGGCAGACCAAGTTGGAATACGACAACCGACCGTATCCCGGCACCCACGAGATCCACGGCACCGAGGTCCTGCCCGCGGCCATCCTGCTCACCACGTTCTTCGAGGCGACCGAACGCGGCTCGCTGGCCGACGTGTCGCTCAAGGTCCCGGTCTCCCTGGCCGCGCCCCGCCATCTCCAGGTGATCCGCCAGGACGACACCGTTCGACTGGCCTCCCGCCTGGCCGCGGATGAAGACACAGCCTGGCAGACCCACACCACAGCCGTGGCCGCCGCCGACACCGATCTCGAGGACCCGGCCTACGAGGTCGCACAGGCCTGGGCGCGGTGCCCCGACATGCTCGAACCCGGTGCCGTCCTCGACCGCCTGCACGCGGTCGGGGTCGCCGACAAGGGCTTCCCCTGGGTGGTGGATGAGCTGGCCCGCGGCGACCGTCGCGTCATCGCGAAGATCCGGTCACACCCTGATTCGGAGTCAGGTCCGGCGGGGTGGGCCTCGGTCATCGACGCTGTGCTGACCGTGGTCCCGCTGGCTCTGCCCGGCGACGAGGTGCTGCGCATGCCCGCGCACATCGGATCGGTCCGGTTCGCCGCCGAGCTCGAACCAGTGGTGACGATCGACGTCCGCCTCGTCGACACGCCCGCGGGCGACACCGTCGAGGTGGTGGTGGCCTGCGAGGACGGTCGTGTCGTCGGCCGGTTCGAGGGATTGCGCTTCAGCACCCTCGACGGTGACGCGGGCGCGCCGGTCAGCCCCTACCGGCTGGTGCACGTCCCGACTTGGTCCGCTGTGGAGATTCCGGCGAAGAAGGTGCCGCTCGGCACCGTGGTCAGCGTGGGCGCGGGGCACCGAGCGGCCGCCTTCGCCGAACCCATGGAGAACGCCGGGGGTCGGTTCGTCAGCGTCGCCGGGACCGACGAGTTCGCGGCTCTCGCGGCCGACCTGGGACCCGGCGACCACGTGCTGGTCTTCGCGGGCGACGACCCGGTCCAGTCCGCGTGGTCGCTGGCCAGGGCCGCTCAGCTCATGGCGGAGTCGGGCACGCACCCGGCCCGCTTGTGGTCGGTCACCGAAGGCCAGAAGGAAGCGGTGGGCGCGCCAGGCCAGACGCCGGTGCTGGGACTGGGACGAATCATCGCGGGCGAACATCCCGAGCTGTGGGGAGGAATCCTCGACCTCGACCCCGCGCAACCGGATACCGCTGCGGACGCGGTCGCCGATGTGCTCGGCCGACGGCTCGGCAGTGATGTCTACGCCCTGCGCGGCGGCGCCGTGGAGGCCATGCGGCTCACGCCGATGGACCTGGAGCCCACTCGGCCTGCGTTCGAGTGCCGCGCCGACGGGACCTACCTGATCACCGGCGGTCTCGGCGTGCTGGGCGTCGCGGTCGCGGAGTGGCTCGTCGGCAAGGGCGCGCGCCGTATCGTGCTGGTCGGCCGCTCCGGTGTGGCGCCGCGCTCGCAGTGGAACGATGTCGACGATCCCGCCGCCCTGTGCCGGATCGAGGCGGTTCGCAAGCTCGAGGGCATGGGCGCGACCGTCAAGACGATCGAGCTCGACATCACCGACCACGCCCAGGCGGCGTCGTTGCTGGACCCGGACCGACTCGGCTTGCCGCCGATCCGCGGCGTCGTCCACGCGGCCGGAGTCCTGAACAACAAGATGGTGCGGAACCTGGACGAGGCGTCACTGCGTACCGTCATGGCCCCCAAGGTCCAGGGCGCGCTCGTGTTGGACGAGCTGTTCCCGGTGGGCACCCTTGACTTCTTCGTCATGTTCTCCAGTGTCGGACAGCTGCTCGGACTCACCGGCCAGGCCAGCTACGCCTCGGCGAACGCGTACCTGGACGGACTGGTCCGGCGGCGCGCCGCGGCGGGCGAGACCGGGGCGCTGAGCCTCGCGTGGACTTCGTGGCGAGGCATGGGCATGGCGGTCAGCGACGTGGTCGACCAAGAGCTGCGAGATCGCGGCGTCGGGGACATCGCGCCGGTCGAGGCCTTCGGCGCCTGGGACTTCGCCGCACGTCGGGACTGCCCGTTCGTTCCGGTCCTGCGAATCACGGAACTGGACGCCGGATTCGAGCCGCTGCCGATCCTCGGCGAGCTGACTTTCGGACAGGCCGCCGCTGAGCAGACCGACCGCGACGAGACAGATCTCGCCGCGCTGGAGCCGGAGGAACTGCTGGCCCACCTGGTGACCCAGGTGTCCGCCGAGATCTGCGCGGAGATGAAGATCGACCAGGACGGCATCGACATTCGAAGGCCCCTCGGCGAGATCGGGCTCGATTCGGTGATGACCCTGTCCATCCGGCGCAGGCTGGAGAAGCGGTTCCGGCTCGCGTTGCCCGCGACGCTGCTGTGGAACCACCCGACCGTGCTCGGCATCGCCGGATATCTGGCGAGTCAGCTGGTCCCTGTCGTGGAAGCGGAGTCTGTCGAACCCGAACTCGCCGCCGTGGCGGGCTGACCTGTCGCGACCGACCGAATTCGAACGAGGACGAACCATGGTTTACGAAGATCTCTACATCGCGGGCGCCGGGTCCTGGCTGCCCAAGACCGTCTCGGTCGAGGAGGCGGTGGCCGACGGCCGCTGTGAGCAGGCCGCGGCCCAGCGCACCCGAACCCGTCGGGTCGCCATCGCCGGGCCGGAGGACTCTCAACCGGACATGGCCGTGCACGCGGGCAAGCAGGCGCTGCTGCGGTCCGGGCACGACCCCGCCGACGTCAACCTCGTGCTGCACGCGGTGGCGAACTACAACGGCCTGGACGGCTGGAACGCCGCCTCGTACGTGCAGCACCACACGGTGGGGCAGTCCGGTGTCTCCTACGAGATCCGACAGCTGTCCAACGGAGGTGTCGCCTCGATCCAGCTCGCCGCCGCCTACCTCGGGGGCACCCCTGGCGGCGCGGCGCTGATCACCGCGAGCGACAAGTTCACCGAACCCGCCTGGAACCGGTGGCGGGCCAGCGCGGGACTGCTGTTCGCCGACGGCGCGTCGGCCGTGGTGCTGTCGCGGCGATCAGGCTTCGCCCGGGTGCGCTCGGCGCTGACCGTCTCCGACCCGGAGTTGGAGGGGTTGCAGCGTGGTGAGCAGCCTTTCCGCGACTACGCCGACCCGGCGCAGTACCCGGTCGAGCTCGAGGCCCGCACCCTCGAGTTCTCCGACGTGATGCCGCTGGACGAGAGCGGACCGCGCCGCGGTGCGGGGATGCGCACCGCGGCGCGGCAGGCATTGGCGGCAGCGGACCTCAAGATGTCGGACATCAACCGGTTCGTGGCGCCCAACTTCGGCTATGAGCTGATGCGGCTGTCCTGCCTGGTGCCACTGGGCATCGAGTTGGAGCAGACGACCTGGGAGTGGGGCAGCCAGGTCGGGCACACCGGGGCCGCCGACCAGTTCGCGACGCTCGCTCATCTCGTCGAGACCCGCGAGGTCTCCACCGGCGACCACGTGATGCTCATCGGCGTGGGTGGTGGATTCAACTGGACGGCAGTCGTTCTGGAGATCCTGGATGTGCCCGACTGGTCCGTAGGTGCCTAGGGGCCACCGCTGACCGCGTGCAGCCTGATCAAGTCTGGGAAGCGGAACCAAGCCGTGCCGGTCGGCTTCGTTCCGACGATCGAGAGCAGGTGGGCGTCCACGAGCGCTTCCATCAGGGGCTCGACCGACAGCTCGGGCAGGTCGAGCAACTGGGCGGCGGTCGGGATGTCGAACCTGGTCGGGCCCAGCCCGCACAGCTTCATCAGGGAGGTCTTCTCGAACGAGCTCAACCTGCCCCTGGCCGATTCGAGGCCGTCTCGCACGGTCAGGCTGCCGGTGCTCAGCTCCGCCAGCCGTCGGCTCTCGACCGCCAGGCGATCCGCGAACTTGCGCAGTGTCCACACTGGCCGGGAGAGGAGTTTCTCGGCGGCGATCCGGATGGCCAGGGGAGAGTGGTCGCAGAGCTCGACGATCCGCCTGGCCTGGTCGGGGTCCTGTGTCGTCCGGTCGGTTCCCAGCACGGATGTGAGCAGCGCGAGTCCCGACCGGTCGTCCAACGCGGTCAGGCCGATCGTCGTCGTCACCGCTAGGCCGCGCGCCCTGACCCGGGAAGTGATCAGCACTGCCGAACCCGGCCCGCCAGGCAGCAGGGGCAGCACCTGGTCGACCGAGGCCGCATCATCCAGAAGGACGAGCAGCCGTCGGTCAGCCGCCGCGCTGCGGAACTGCTGCGACCGGTCGTGCGTCGTGGCGGGGATTTGCCGCTCCTCGTGTCCCAGTGCGTGCAGAAAGGAACCGAGTACGTCGAACGGGTCCACCGGTCTGCCACTCGGATCATGGAGCTGGGCCACCAGCTGCCCGTCGTTGAATTTGTGCCGCAGTTGGTGCGAAAGGTGTACGGCGAACGCGCTTTTGCCGATTCCCGCCTGACCGTTCAGCGCGACCAAGGGGAGCCGGACGGACGACTCGTCGATGGCCGCGGCCGCCTGTGCCAACTCGCGTTCGCGACCGACGAAGTCGTTGATGTCGAACGGTAGTTGCGCGGGCACGGCCGCGGCTCGGACAGTGATCTCGATCGGGTCGCGAGTGGGTTCGGGCCGATCGGCGAGCAGTTCCTGGTGCAGCTGTCGCAGCCGGTGCGCGGGCTCGATGCCCAGTTGTTCGACCAGTCGCCCCCGCAGGGCCCGGTAGGCCTCTAGTCCCTCCACTCGTCGGCCCGACCGTGCGGCGGCGATCATCAGTTGCGCGGTGAACTCCTCGTGCAACGGAAACCGCGCGCAGAGTCCGGTGAGTTCGCCGATGAGCATCCGGTGCTCGCCCAACCGCAGATCCGCTTCGATTCGCTGCTCGAGCACGGCCATCCGGCGGTCGCTGAGCAACGCCGCCTGGCCGCTCAGCACCGACCCCATGTCCAGATCGCCGAGCGGGTCACCGGTCCACAGGGCCAGCGCCTGGCGCAGGTGCGCGGCGGCGGCCTTCGCATCACCATCACGGAGTGCCCGGTGTCCCTTGTCCGCCAGGCGTTCGAACTCCCACAGGTCCAGTTGGTCATCGTCGAGTCGCAACAGGTATCCGGGCGCGCGAGTCTGGATCAGGCTCCGCTGCTTGTCCGCGTGCTCCAGCGATTGCCGCAGCTGGTAGACGTGGGTCTGAACGGTCTGCCGAGCGCGCTTCGTCGACATCGCTCCCCATAACTCCTCCACGATGGCGCCCAGCGGGACGACGTGATTGGCGTTGAGAAGCAGCATGGCCAGCAAGCGTCGCGGCATCGTGGCGCTCGGGATCCGCCGAGCACCGGCTTCATCGGCGGCGAGCGGACCTAGGACGCGAAAGCGCATGGTTCCCCCAGTGTTCGGTGTCGCGGGTCTGCCTACGGGGCGTTCAAGCCGCTAGCCCGCCACCCACCGGGTCCAGTCGGTGACACCGGAGTCGGCCGCCGGTGCGTCTTGGGTGTCCGTTGCCCGGTAGACCTCGGTCCACGATGGCGGTCGCACCTCGGACGCGCTGGTGTGCCGCGCGTGCTCGCCACAGGGCACACCGGCCACGGCGCGAAGTTGCTCCCTCATCGCGGGATCAGCCACCGCCTGGGCCAGGAAGTGGGTGGACGCCGCCTCGCCGTGTTCCGCCAGGACCCTGCGCACAGCCAGGGCGGCCGCGCTCTCAGCGGTTGCGGCGTGCAGATGCCTCCCATGCTCCATTCGCCGCAGCACTGCGCCTTTCGCCGCAAGCCGGACGAGCACCGTCATTATGGTCGTGTAAGCCAACTGTTTTTCCTGGGCGGCATTCACCTGGTTGAGAATTTCCCGAACAGTCAGCGGCCCAGACGATGACCAGAGGATGTCGAGAACAGTGTTCTCGAGTCCCGACCGCATACATTCGCCCCTTCGTCGGACCCTGTTCCCCATTTCCGGCCGTAGGCTACCCAACAACTGGACGGTTTTGTAGAGTGCGCCACGGGGTGTCCACGCTGGGGGAAGGCAGGCAAGTGGCTGGAGAGCGGGCGGCGTTACGTGACCGGAATCACGAATGTCGACAAGTAGTCGACATGCTCAGCGGGCCCACTCGGAAACAGAACGCGATCGTGTTCGAGGGCGCGTACGGGATCGGCAAGACGCGACTACTACAAGAATCCGTAGAAATAGCCGCAGCTCGGAGCATTGCGGTGGTCGATTGCTCTGCTGAGAGCGGCGATCTCGAAATCGGCGAATGCGTGAGTCCGATATCCGCTCGCCCCTATCGGGTGGCGATCGCCGACCTCGGCACCGCCTTGGCGGGGCTGGGATCGTGCCCGTCGGTACTGGTCGTCATGGACGACGCGGACCACCTCGGCGCCGAGGCGGTGAACAAGGTCATGGCGAACGGGGTGACCGCACCCCACGTGTCCTGGCTTGTCGCGACAGCGGACAGCGCGGTTTCGGCCGAGTTCGCCGACGGCCTCGGTGTGCCCGCGATCCGACTGCGGCCGTGGTCGGATCAGACCGTCGCCCAAGTCGCCCGCGACCACCTGGGTGCCGCGTGCGGACGTGAACTCCTTGAGCTGCTCGATGTGGCGGGCGGCGTACCACTCTTCGTCGTCGGCATGATCGAGGGACTTGAGGCCGAGGGCAGGTTGCGGACCGTCGACGGTGAGATCCGGCCGACTTCCACTCGGCTGCCCCGACGAGTTCTCGACCTCGTCGAGTCTCGCGTGTGCGGGCTGTCGCCCAAGGCGTTGAAGCTGCTCCGGGTCGCGGCGATGCTGGGGACACGCTTCGGCGTCGCCGAACTCGCCGGGCTGATCGGGGAGAGTGTGGCCGCCAACCTTCTCGAACTGGACGAAGTCCTTGCCACTGGTGTGCTGCGGACGACTGGTGACCGGTTCGCCTTCGACCACGAACTCACCCGCATGGTCATCGCCCGATCAGTGCCCGCGCTGGTACAGCGCGCGCTGCGCGAAGACGTCGACCGTGTCCGAACGTCCGCGGCCAGCCGGATCGACTCGGACCCTGAGCCGGTCCGCGCGCCGCACGCCGTGCAAGCCGTCGGGGCACTGGCCGCGGCGGGCAACTTCGCCGCCGCGACCCATCTGGCGGAAGAGACGCTCGCGCAAGGCGTGCACGACACTTCCGCGGCCGAGCTGCGCGGACTGCTCGCCCACCTGCTCCTGTGGCGGGGAGACCAGTCCGGGGCGCTCAATGCCGCGGATGAGGTCATCGCGGGCGAGGACGTCCCGGTGACGATCACCGCCGCCGCGGCGGCGGGCAGGCTGCTGGCGCTGTCGATCGGTGACGAGCAGCGCGGCAGACACGAGGCGGAGCGACTGCTCGACGGTCGGGAGGGCACTGCCGATCTCGCCGATGCGCTCTTGGCCCGCGGCCTGGTCGCGGACGGCTTGTTCACCAGCGGGGACCTCGTCGCCGGCCTGCGGGTCATGCGTGAGACCGCGGCGAGGGCGGCCACCCACCCGTGGTGGGGCGCCTGGCACCGACTGTCATTGGCCGCCCGGCTCGGCCAACTCGGCTTGGACGCCGAGGCAGGCGAACTCGTCGGCAATCTGGTTCCCGAGTCCGATCAGTGGGGTCTGGCCATGAGTTCAGGTCGCTCCGGCGTCGAGCGGGCCCGGCTGTCCGCCCGGCGCGGCAAACTGCGGGACGCCGCGACGGCGGTGCGGGTCGCGCTGTCGACGGCGAAGCAGGCGGGCTGCCCGCTCTTCGTCCCGGACGGGCTGGCGATCCTCGCCAAGGCCGCACTCGCCGACCGCGACCTGCCCGGCGCCGTGCAGCACGTCAAGCATGCTCGCGCGGTGGCCCGCGAGGCCGCCGTCATGCCTTCCGTCGCCGTGGACTGGATGGATCTGCGGCTGACCGCCGAGACCCACGGCGCCCGTGCCGCCGTGCACCTGGTGGAAACCAGGATGGCGGGGCTGGTCACATCGAGCGGGCTGTACCTGGACGAGCCAGGCGCCGCCGCCTGGCTGATCGACCTCGGTCGCGGCGTGGGCAGCCGCGAACTGGCCAATACCGCACTGGTCGTCACGCAGTGGCTGGCGGAGTCGAATCCGGGGTTCGCCCCGGTCGCCGCGGCCGCGGTCCACGCGCGGGGCCTGCACGATGGCGATCCCGAGTTGCTGTCCCGCGCGGCCGCCGAGCACACCGATCCCTGGGCGGCCGCGCTGGCCGAACGAAACATCGCGGAGTTGGCGACCGCGGGGGATCAGCGTCCCGAACGGCTCGCCGTGGCTCGGCCGGTCGATCTGGAGCAGGAGTGGGACCGGCTCACCGACACCCAACGCGGCATCGCGCGTCTGGCCGGAGCGGGGATGACCAACCAGCAGATCGCCCGCCGGGTCCAGCTCTCGCCGCACACGGTGAACTATCACCTACGCGCCATGTACCGCAAGCTCGGGATTTCCTCGCGCGCCGAACTCGCCCGCTTCACCTGAGTTCGGGCGGCCCAACATCTGCAGCACGCTCGCCGTCATGGGGGTCACCGCGCACCGTTTCGCCGCATAGGTCACCGCCATCATGTGCTCCTCGCGGGAGAAGTCGGCGATGGCGTCGGCGACCAAGAAGGTCTCGATGTCGTTGGTGTACGCGTCGCACGCGGTCATGAGGCAGCCGACGTGGGCGAAGACACCGCAGACGATGAGCTGGTCTCGCCCGCTCTCCCCGAGCAACTCCAGAAGGGTGGATCGGTGGAACGCGCTGTAGCGCCACTTCGTGAACACGTGGTCGCCCTCAGCGGGCTCGATCCCGTCGACGATCTTGCGGTGATCGGCCGACACGGTCATGCCCGGCCCCCAGAAATCCTTGAGCAGCCCCCGCTGTTCGTCGGTCATCCCGCCCGGCTGGGCGGTGTAGGCGACGGGGACGCCGAGTGCCGCGCACCGGTCCCGCAGCAGACGCACGTTGTCCACCAGCGGTACGACCGGGGACTCCCCAGGGGGAAACGGGCGGAGGAAGTAGCGCTGCATGTCATGGATCAGCAAGACGGCGCGACGCGGATCTGGTTGCCACCGGGCGATGTTCACCGGGATCTCGTCCTCGGTGGGCATCGCGTAAGGCTCGATCGTGGGGATTCCCATGTTGGCTCCAAGTAGGTTCGTGGGTCGGTTCAGGCGCCCAGCGCGGCGCCGCCGTCCACGCACAGTTCCTGCATCGTGATGTGGTTCGCCGCGTCCGACAGCAGAAAGACCACGGCGTCGGCGATGTCGTCGGGCTGGGCGATCTTGCCGAGTGGAATACCGACCCGAAAGGCACCGGGTGACCCGACGATCGCGTCCGCCGCGCCGTCTGCCCCGGTCCACAGCGCGCGCATCATCGACGTGTCGGTCGAGCCAGGGGAGACCACGTTGCAGCGGACGTGAAAGGCCGACAGTTCGAGCGCCAACGTCTTCGTGAACGCGATCGACGCCGCCTTGGACGCCCCATACGCGGCCATCGACGTCCTCGGGACGTTGGCCGCGTTGGAGGCGACCGTGACGATCGCGCCCTGCTTGCGCTCGACCATTTTCCGCGCCGCGGCGCGAGAGGCGAGGAACACGCCCTTGGTGTTGACGTCGAACGTCCTCACCCAGTCCTCCTCGCTGAGATCCAGTGCGTGACCTGTGCGCAGCACGCCGGCGGTGTTGACGAGGAAATCGATCCCGCCGAAGCGGCGCTCCACCCGGTCGACGGCGGCGTCGACAGCTTCGCCCGACGTCACGTCGGCGGTGACGAACTCCAGGCGATCACGATCGCCGCCCAGGCGGTCGGCCAAGGCGTCGAGTCCCGCCTGGTGTCCGTCG
The DNA here is from genome assembly GCF_014323725.1 of Actinokineospora xionganensis. Lineage (GTDB taxonomy): Bacteria > Actinomycetota > Actinomycetes > Mycobacteriales > Pseudonocardiaceae > Actinokineospora > Actinokineospora xionganensis. The sequence continues at coordinate 465,456 of NZ_JABVED010000001.1, forward strand.
AGCGCACCCACAAGCGCGCCCTGGGACAGGAGCTTGCTGGCCACCGCGGAACCGATCCCACCCGCGGCGCCGGTCACCACCGCGACCTTGCCTTCCAGCCCTCGCATCCGCACGTCGTTCTCCTTCACGGTGTTCGCATCGCCAGAGCGACGCCGGTGCGGGCGGCGCGCCACTCACGCACGACTTCGTTGGCCTGGCTCGGGTTGAGGCGTGGATCGCAGTGGGTCAGATAGGGCGGCGCGCCCGGGGTGCGGAGCTGGTCGAACTCGGCGTCGGTCCGCACGCACTCCAGGACGTCGTCCGGCGTGATCTCCAGGTGCAGGCCTCCCGGTGTCCCGCCCTCGGCGTCGACCGCGGCCCGGAAACGCCACGTCTCGGTCACCACTTGGTCCAGCCGCCGGGTCTTGTGACCGTTCCCGGTCGTCGTGATGTTCGCGTGCATCGGGTCGCAGAGCCAGATCACGGGGAATCCGGCCCGCCGGACAGCGCGCACCAAGCCCGGGAGTCGCTGCGCTACCGAGTCTGCGCCTAGTCGGGCGATGAGCGTGAGCCTGCCGGGCTCGCGCCCGGGATCAAGCTTTTCGCACAGGGCCACCAGGTCGTTCGCGGTCATCGTGGGACCGACCTTGCACGCCACGGGGTTGACCACGGCGGCGAGCAACTGCACATGAGCGCCGTCGAGCTGCCTAGTCCGGTCGCCGATCCACGGCCAGTGCGTCGAGGTCAGCAGGTGCTTGTCCTCGTGGATAGGGCGCAGCAGCGGCAGCTCGTAGTCGAGCACCAGCGCTTCATGGCTGGTCCACACGCGATCGCCGCGTGCGGCACGGTGGCGCAGGTAGCGCGTCGCCGTCGAGGCCGCGCGGTAACACTCGACCAGGCGCAGCGGATCAGCTTGGCGCAGGTCCGCGTCCGGCCGTGGATCGTTGATCATGTGGCCGCGGAATACCGGCAACTCCTGGTCGCCGTGGCGCTCGGTGGGCCGCGACCGCGGCTTGGCGAACTGCCCCGCGAGCCTGCCGACCCGAACCACCGGGCGGCCGGAATCGGCGCCCATCCTGGTGGCCAGGGCGTCGAGCAGGTGGGCTTTGCGCTCGACGAGCTCTGGCACGCACTCCGACGGATCCTCAGCGCAATCGCCTGCCTGTAGCACCTGGCCGCGGCCTTCGGCGACGTCGGCGAGCGCCGCGCGCAGCTCGTTCACCTCTGAGGGTGTGACCAGCCACCCGGCCGCGGACAGCAGATCGCGGCTTTTGGCCAGCAGCGGACCGGCCCACGTGGGCTGTTGGGCCGCCGGAGCCAAGCCCCATGTGATCACCTCGCGGTCATCGCCAATCTGGTTGGTTCTCGGACTTTCCGGCATGCGGGTATGCGAGAGCATCGCGTCCTTTTCCCCCAGGCACTCTTTATCTCGGCCTCGACTTCGAGGTTAGCATCGAATAAAACGAGAAATGACTACTATTAGCGGTAGTTGGATCGTGCGCGTCGCTACACCCGTGTAGTAGCCGAATTATTTACGTGAGCAGTGTCCTCCGCCGGTCATCGGTAATAGCGTGGCGATTGGTGGGTTGTTCAGGGAAACAGCGTCTTTGTGCGGACTGCCGCCCGCCGCCATGGGGAGGGAACTCGAAATGAAACCGGTGGACGTCGATCGCCTGCTCGCGGGCGAATTACCCGCATTCGCGTTGCTGCATCGACCGCATTCGCCCGCGGGCGGTGGCGTCGATCTGCTGACCGGCGATGTTCTCGAGGTCCCCACCCTCGCCGACCTGCCGCAGGTCCGTCGCAAGGCAGGCGCGGGCCACGACCTGCTTGCCCTGATTCCGTTCCGGCAGATCGCCGAGCGCGGCTTCGACTGTGTCGACGACGGCACACCGCTGGTGGCGCTGAACGTGACCGGGCAGTCGACAATCACCGTCGCCGAGGCACTCGCCGGGATTCCGGATGAGCCGGTGGCGGTCACCGGTGGCGAATTCGACATCGACGACGAAAGTTATGCCGCCATCGTGCGGCGTGTTCTGGCTGATGAGATCGGCCGCGGCGCCGGGGCGAATTTCGTCATCAAACGGTCATTCGCCGCGCGGCTCGACGACTACACCCCGAGGACCGCGCTCACGATTTTCCGACGTCTACTCGAAGGCGAGACCGGCGCGTACTGGACCTTTCTGATCCACACCGGTGACCGCACCCTGGTCGGCGCCACTCCGGAGCGACACGTGAGCAGTGTCGGCGGGCGGGTCGTCATGAACCCCATCAGCGGTACCTACCGCTATCCGGAGGAAGGCCCGGACCCGGCGGGCCTGCTCGACTTCCTCGCAGACCAGAAGGAGATCGACGAGCTGTACATGGTGGTCGACGAGGAGCTGAAGATGATGGGCCGCGTCTGCGCGGAGGGCGGCCGGGTGACCGGCCCCTATCTGCGCGAGATGGCCCGCGTTGCCCACACCGAGTACCTGCTCGACGGGCACAGCGACCTGCGGGCCACCGACATCCTGCGCGAGACGATGTTCGCCCCCACCGTGACCGGCAGCCCGCTGGAGAACGCCTGCCGGGTGATCAGCAGATACGAACCCGTCGGCCGCGGCTACTACAGCGGTGTCGTCGCCCTGCTCGGCACGGACGGCAACAACCGGCCGACGCTCGATTCCGCCATCGTGATCCGCACGGCGGAGATCGGTCCCACGGGTCGGATGACCGTCGGCGTCGGCGCCACTCTCGTTCGACACTCCGACCCGGACTCGGAGGTCGCCGAGACCCGGGCGAAGGCGGCGGGCGTGCTGGGCGCCATCCGGGGGGAGCGGCTGTCGAAGCGGGACGCGGGCCTCCCGGCTCGGCTCGGCGCCGATCTCGCGGTGCGCGCAGCCGTGGCCGGGCGTAACACGCAGCTGGCCACGTTCTGGCTGACGCCTCCGCAGGGACGCCACCAGCCGGTCGACGAGCTGCTGGGGCGGCGCGTCCTGGTCGTGGACGCCGAGGACACCTTCACCGCGATGCTGGCCCACCAACTGCGCGCGCTCGGGCTGGACATCACGATCCGCGGTCACCACGAGCCGATCGACCACGAGGGTTTCGACGCCGTGCTGGTCGGCCCGGGGCCAGGGGACCCGCGCGACGGGGACTCGATCAAGATCGGTGCGCTCCGACGGATCACCGACGCGCTGCTGCGCGATCGCAAGCCGTTTGTCTCCGTCTGCCTCGGGCACCAGGTGCTGTCGGGGCTCCTCGGGCTGTCCCTGCGCAGGCGCGATGAGCCCAACCAGGGGGCCCGTCTTGAGATCGAGTTGTTCGGCAGGAGAACTGTCGTCGGGTTCTACAACACCTTCGTGGCCTGGTCGCCCCATGACGTCGTCGACAGTCCTGGCTACGGTGTGTCGGTGCGGGTCAGCCGCGATCGTGCGACCGGTGAGGTGTACGCCTTGCGCGCGCCGTGGTTCGCCTCCATGCAGTTCCACGCCGAGTCGATCCTGACCGAGGACGGACCGGCGATCCTCGCCGAAGCCTTCGCGGCGGTGCTTGCGCACGCCCCCGTTCTCGACCCGACGATCTAGGAGCCGACATCCCAATGGCAACCGTGGTCATCGCGGGCGGTGGAATCAGCGGAGTCGCGGCGGCCTTGGCCGTGGCCCGAAACGGCCACCGTGCGACGGTCCTGGAGCGCAACCCTGAGTTCGGCGAACTGGGAGCGGGAATCCAGTTGGGGCCCAACGCTTTTCGCGCGCTGGACCACCTCGGCGTGGCCGACCGCGTTCGGTCCGGCGCCGTGTTCATCGACGAGATCAACCTGATGGACGGGATGACCGGAGACCGGATCACGTCGCTCCCGCTGGGAGCGGAGTTCTCGGAGCGCTACCGCTACCCCTATGCGGTGGTCCACCGCGTGGATCTCCATGCCGCACTGCTGGACGCCTGCGGGCAGTCTCCGCTGATCGACCTGCGGACCGACTGCGCGGTAGCGGGCTACACGGTGGATGGTGCGACGGTCTCCGTGCGACTGCCTTCGGGGGAGGTGGTCACCGGCGACGCGCTCATCGGCGCCGACGGGATCCGCTCCGCGGTGCGCCGCCAACTGGTCGGCGACGGCGAGCCTCGCGTCTCGGGCCACACGATCTACCGTTCCGTCGTCCCTATCGAGCAGGTCGCCCACGAGCTGCGATGGAACTCGGTGACCCTGTGGGCAGGCCCGAAAATGCATGTCGTGCACTACCCGATCGCGGGTGGCCGGTTCTTCAACCTCGCGGCGACGGTCGACGACGGCGCGACCCAAATCGTCACCGGCAAACCCGCTGCGCGTGACCTCGTGATGGACACCTTCGCCGCGTTGGCGCCCGAGACCCGCCGGTTCCTCGACCAGGGGCAGGACTGGCGCACCTGGGTGCTGTGCGACCGAGACCCGGTGCCCCGTTGGACCGACCGCCAAGTCGTCCTGATCGGGGACGCGGCTCACCCGATGCTGCAGTACGCCGCCCAGGGCGCGTGCATGGCGCTGGAGGACGTGGTCTGCCTCGACGGGCTGTTGAGCCAGGGGGAGACCGACTTCGTCGAGCTGTTCGCCGCGTTCGCCGCGGCGCGGACCGGCCGCACGGCGTGGATCCAGGGAGTCTCGCGGGCCATCGGCGAGGAGGTCTACCACCCGTCGGCCTCCGCCGCCGACGAGCGGACGCGGTGGCTGTCATCGCTCTCCGCCGCGCAGGTGCACGAGCTTGTGGATCCGCTCTACCTCGGTCCTGTGACCGCAGACATCGCCTGACTGGAGATATCCCGCCATGCCTGAGCTCACTGACACCACGCTGATCCGCGCCGGAAGCGTCTACACCGCCGACAAAGACGAGACGCTGCACAGGCCCGGTTCGGTGCTGGTAGCCGGGGGGCGCATTGCCGCGGTCGGTGCCCCCAGTGACGTGGACGCGGTCGTTTCCGCGCTGCCCGAACATGTCCGCGGATCGATGCGGACCCTCGACGCGGCCGACATGATGGTGCTGCCGGGATTCGTCAACGCGCACTGGCACGACATGTTCGCCGCCCGGCTGCCCTTCCGCGGCGCATTGCGTGATCCGTCCGATGTGAGTGATGAGCCCGGATTCATGGCCGCCGGCGGCGATGTCCGCAAGGTCTCGCTCGGGTTCGACTCGTTCAGCGCCATGATCGACGGACTGTCCGCCGACGAGGCCGGTGCCATCGCCCGGTACTCCGTGTGGACCCAGTTGCGGGCGGGCAGCACGACGCTGGGCGACACCGGATCGCTGAACCGGCCTGAGGCACTGGTCGCCGCCGCCGAGGAACTGGGTGTCCGCCTGTCGGTCAGCACCTGGGCGGCGGACGCGGTCTGCGCGCCCGGCGAGACACGCGCCCGGCGCACTCAGGACACCGACACGGTGTTGGCCGGGATCGAGGATTTGCTGCGTCGGTTCCGCGGTCGCGGGGACGGCCGCATCCGGGTCCGCCCGTCGGCGCTGTACACGCCCAACATGTCCGACGAACTCGGCGCCGGACTCGCCGCGCTGGTCTCCCGCTATGACACGGACTTCGTCACCCACGTCGCCGCGCTGCGCAACGAGTCGGACATCGTCACGGAGTACTTCGGCACCTCGCCGGTGCGCAGGCTCGCCGACCTCGGCCTGCTGTCCGAGCGGACGATGGCCGTCCACTGCGCTTTCGTCGACGCCGAGGAGCGCGAGCTGCTGCTCGACGCGGGCGTCCACATCAGCCACTCCCCGGCCAAGTACGGGGCGACCGGCGAGTCCACGATGACCGAGACGCGGGCGATTCCCGAGTTGGCCGCGGCGGGCCTGCCGGTGTCCCTGTCGACCGACGCCAGTGTCTACCCGATCGGCGGGATGGCCGAGGCCATGCGCGCGGCCTGGCAGACGCACAACGAGATGTACGCCGATCAGACCAGGGTGTTGCCGAGCACCGCGCTGGCCATGGCCACCCGCGTCGCCGCTCAGGGTCTCGGTTGGGCCGACGAGGTCGGCAGTGTCTCGGTCGGTATGCGGGCCGATCTGGTTCTCGTGCCGACGGGGGACTGGCGTTATCTGCTCAACCCTCGTCCGCTCGAGGCCTATCTGACTCTCGGTGGCTCGGCCGATGTCGACACAGTGATGGTCGGCGGGCGTGTCCTCTTGTACGGCGGCCGGTCGACCGAGGTCGACGAGCGAGAACTGGAAACCGACTACCTGCACGCGTTGCGTTCGTTCTCCAGCCGCCACCTGCGTATCCCGGCGGAGGTAATCGACCGGGTGATAGCCGTGCGGGCGGGCGCGGCCGAGCCCATCAGCCGGTGATGCCCGAAGGCGCGAACATGGCTCGCAGGGTGCTGTCGAGGATGGCGGGGACGTCGTTCACGGCCAGCCTGCCGACTTCGACCTCCCTGGCCGCCGCGTCGACGATGCTCGAGAACACCGTGCTCAGCCAGTGCGTCGGCAGGTCCGTGCGGAACACACCCTCAGCCTGGCCCCGGGCGATCAGTCGAGTCACCCGGTCCAGCCCGGTGCCATGACGTTCGCGCTGCCCGCGCACGGTGGCGGATATGAGGTATCGGTAGCGCCCGAGTGTCATCCAGGAGGATCGAATCAGCGCGGTCAACACCTCATCCGCGCGTCCGACCTGGGACACATCGTCGAACGCCTGGCGCGCCGCTTGGGCCGCGTGGTCAAGCGCAGCCGCGACCAGCGCCTCCCTGCCGGTGAAGTGGGTGTGGAGAGTGACCCGGCTGACGTCGGCGGCTCGGGCGATGGCGCTCATGCTCACGTCCGCGCGATCGTGGAGGCAGCGCGCCGCCGCCTCCACGATCGCCCTTCGGTTCCGTTCCGCGCCGACTCGCGGTTGCCTTCCGGCAGGCGCGGGTGGTCCGGCCGGCACCGGCGTCAGTGCGCGAAAATCGGGCCATCGCTGTCCGGCTTGCCCGCGGGCAGCAGCACGGGGGCGATCACGGCGACGATAATCGCCACGATCGCGCAGGCCAGGAAGGCGTCCTGGAATCCAGTGAGCGTGGTCGTGTGCGCCCCGCCCACGCTGGCTCCCGCGATCGCCGCGACCAGCGCGATACCGAGTGAGGCGCCGAACTCGTGGTAGGTGTTGATCAGCCCGGAATGCAGGCCCGCCTCGGCGTGGTCGACGCCGTGCATCGCGCTGGTGGTCGCCACGATGAACATGCAGGCCAGCCCGGCCGCCGCGATGACGAACCCGGGCAGCACCTCGCCGAGCGCGCTCGGGTCGCCGGAGATCCGGCTGAGCCAGAAGAACCCGCCCGCGGCCAGCACCATGCCGATCACCGCGATCGGCCGCCAGCCCGCATGCGCCAGGCCATGGGCGCACAGGTGCACCGCGACGACCATGCCCAACGCCACGGGCAGGAAGGTGAGCCCGGTCTGCATCGCCGAGAACCCCGCCACGTTCTGCAAGTACAGCGAGCACAGGAAGAAGCCCGCGATCAGCAGACCCGCACCGGCCAGCATCGACACACCGCCCGAAACCACGGTGCGCTTGCCCACCACACCCAGCGGGACGAGGGGTTTCGCGGCTGACCGCTCGACGAGGACGAAGGCCACGGCCAGCACCACGCCGACGATGATCGGCAGGTAGGTGCCAGGCGCACTCCAACCCGCATGGCCCGCCGTGATGAGCCCGTAGATCACCGCCGCGGTGGCCGTGGTCATCAGTACCGCGCCCAACCAGTCGATGCCGCCCTGCGTGCCGCGTCCGGCCGAGCGCGGCAACAGGCGCAGCGTCGCGGCGAGCACGGCGACTCCGACGGGGACGTTGATGAAGAACGCCCACTCCCAACCGGGTCCACTGGTGAGCGCGCCGCCGACGAGCACGCCGATGGCCGACCCAGTGCCGCCCACCGCGGCCCACGCGCCGAGCGCCTTGTTCCTGTCGGCGCCGTGGAAGGTGGTGGTGATGATCGACAACGCTGCGGGCGAGAGGAACGCCGCCCCCGCTCCCTGTACGAGCCGGGACACGATGAGCATGCCGCCGTTCGCGGCGAGGCCACAGGCGACCGAGGCGATGGTGAACACAGCGAGGCCGGCGAGGAAGACCGCCCGGCGGTCGAAGATGTCGGACAGCCTGCCGCCGAGCAGCAGGAAGCCGCCGAAGACCAGGGTGTAGGCGGACACGACCCAGGGGATGGTGGCCGGGCTCAGCCGAAGGTCCGCCCCGATGCTGGGCAGTGCGACGTTGGCGACTGTGACGTCCAGGATGACCATGAACTGGGCGAGACACAGCACCACCAGCACCGACCAGCGGACGCCGGAGCCGGACCTCTCGGCGTCCGGCGGGGTCTGCGTATGGCCGTGGCCATGGCTTGCGGCCGGGGAATGCCCCACAGTGTGCTCCATAAGTCGAACGGGTGTGTTCGAGAAAGTATCGCCAAGGTCGTCGAACTAAGTCAAACACCGTTGTACGGTATTGCTGTCTTGACCGACTTGATGGCGGAGAGCATCGACGAGGTGGTGGCCCCACCTCGTCCAGCCCTCCGTACCATGTGGACAGTTCAACTACTACGCGCTTGATCACCTGCGGCGACTCCAGCACCGCCGCGTCGACGGGACCCTCCAGTGGTACAACGCGTACGCGAGCCTCCGGGGTGACGTCGCCAGGCGCCCCACCGTCCTGGTCGCCGGAGCCGGGTGTGACCGGCTGCCGCGCCTGCCGTCCCACCTGTGATGCCCGGATGGCGGCTCAGGTACCGCAGAACGTCTGGTACGCGCCCGAACCCGCCGGCGCGGGCTCGGCGAGTTCGGCACGGTCCCCGGTCTCGGCGAACGGGTCGGTCACCGCGTCGAGCAGCCGTGTCAGCGGGGTGTTGTCGCCGTCGACGGCGGCGGCGAGCGCCTGTTCGACGAGGTGGTTTCGCGGCACGTACGCCGGGTTGACCAGCCGCATCGCGTCGGTGTCCGGCGACAGCGCCCGCCACCGCGCGAGCCAGCCGTCGATCGCGGCGAGGTCGAGCACCAGGTCACGGGCGGCGCCGGTGGCGAGGCGGCGGTGGAACGAGGTGTGGTCGACGTGGTTGTCGCGCAGGATCGTGCGCAGGTCCTCGACCAGCGTGCCTGCGTCGATGCCAGGGGGCAGGCCGAGTTTCGCGTGCGTGCCTGCGGTGACCGCGTTCTCATACAGGCCGGGGAACGCGCCGAGCGCGTCGACGGCCAGCGCGATCGCGCGGTCCTGGTCGTCGGCGAACAGCGGCAGCAGGGACTCGGCGAGCCGCGCGAGGTTCCATCCGGTGATGCCCGGCTGGTTGCCGTACGCGTAGCGACCGCCGTGGTCGATCGAGCTGAACACGGCGGCCGGGTCGTACGCCTCCATGAACGCGCACGGCCCATAGTCGATTGTCTCGCCGCAGATCGTGACGTTGTCAGTGTTCATCACGCCGTGCACGAACCCGACCAGCATCCACCGCGCCACCAGCGACGACTGAGCGGCGACGACCGCGTCGAACAGCGCCAGGTACGGGTTCTCGGCGTCGGCGGCGGCCGGGTGGTGCCGGGCGATCGCGTGGTCCGCGAGGCGACGCAGCAGGTCGACGTCGTCGGTGGCCCGCGCGTACTGGAAGCTGCCGACCCGCAGGTGGCTGCCTGCGACCCTGGCGAGCACCGCGCCGGGCAGCATCGTCTCGCGACGGATCTCCCGTCCGGTCGCCACGACGGCGAGCGACCGCGTCGTGGGGATGCCCAGGGCGTGCATGGCCTCGCTGACGACGTACTCGCGCAGCATCGGCCCCACCGCCGCGAACCCGTCCCCGCCCCGGGAGAACGGTGTGCGACCGGACCCCTTGAGGTGCAGGTCGCGGGGCAGGCCGTCGGCGTGGACCAGTTCTCCGAGCAGCAGCGCGCGCCCGTCGCCGAGCCGGGGCGAGTAGTTGCCGAACTGGTGGCCCGCGTAGGCCTGAGCGACCGGCGTCGCCCCCTTCGGGAGGTGGCGGCCGACGAGGAACCGCACCCCGTCCGGGCTCCGCAGCCAGTCCGGGTCCAGCCCCAGGTCGACGGCGAGCAGGTCGTTGAGCACGAGCAGCCGGGGCGACGGCGCGTCGTCGGCCGCCCAGGGGATCGCCATCTCGGGAACGGCGTCGGCGAACCGCCGGCTCAGGGGGATGCTCACGCTCGCCACGGTACGTGGCGGCGCCGACGGGCGGCAGTCAGGACCATGGGTGGACGGCCCACAAGCCGAGCGATCGGCAGCCCGCTCGGAGCTGGACAACGCACCTGGCACCACGACGGTCACCGCCGCGGAGGACAGCAGGCTCGCGTCCTCGGGCTGGCTGGTTGTCCGCGTCTTGGAACACGAAGACCCGCTCCAGGCAGCACCGATCCAGATCTAGCGGATGGGCCTACGGGAGCGCCGGTGGCCGGTCACGATTGGCGATCCTGTGGCCACGCCCGATCCCGTGCCACCTCCAGCAGGCGAGCCCTGTCCTTGGCGGGGACGACTTGGACTTCGAACCGGACTGGCGGCGCGTCGACACCGCGACAGTCGACCTGATCGCCACCGCCATGGAGATCACCCACGGCCTACCGCCGATTCGGGCCCGGTCGACCTGGTTTCGGTGTCGCGACAACGGGAGTGGTCCAGTCAACGTAGGTCGCTTCCGCTTATCGGATCAGAAGGTCGCTCCTCAAAGACGCATGATCGACAGTCGCCGCGCACCGCCTCGCGGCACCCGGGGCGAGACTCATAGGTCCGGTCGGCGACACTGTGGGCGAACGGCTCCCCGGCGGGACCCCCAGTCGCCCTGGGAGCCGTTCCCTGTCTCCAAGCCGAGTCACGGCAGTCAATCCCAGCCGGCGGTTCCCCGTTCTCGCTCCCGAGGTGGTCGTGTGTCGGGACAATGGCGATCATGTGCGGGTTATGGGTCGCAGCGCGGCGGGTGTTGTCGGTCGTCGGTGTGGTGGTGGTGGCGGTCGCTGCCCTGTATGGGTTGTTGGGGCCGTTCACGGAGCTGATCGCGGGCCCGGAACTGGGTGAGTTGCGGGGCAAGGAGCGGTTCGACGCGCTGACCAGCACGCGCCAGTTGGTGTTGGCGTCGGTCGGTGGGGCGTTGGCGGCGATCGGGGTCGTGGTGACGACGCGGACGTATACGGCGAACAAGCGGGGGCAGGTGACCGACCGCTACGGCAAGGCCGTGGCTCTGCTTGCCTGCGACAAGCTGGATGAACGCCTCGGCGGGCTCTACGCGTTGGAGCACGTCATGCGCGAGTCGCCCACCGATCATCGTGCGGTGGTCGATGTCCTGATGGCCTTCATCCGTGAGCATTCCGCGGACCGGGTCCGCGACCCCGACGGCGATCCGCGCCCTGGCCCGGATATCCAGGCCGCGGTGGACATCGTCGGCCGCAGGCCGTGGCGGCGGGAGCGGGGGCCACTCGACTTCACCGGCGCCCGCCTGTCTGGGGCCGACTTCACCGGCGCCCGGCTGGAGAAGGCGGTCTTCACCGGGGCCGACCTGACCGCCGCACGGTTCACCCGGGCCACTCTGACGCACGCGCGGTTCCGCGGGGGCTCGGCCGTGCGCGCGGATTTCTCCCACGCTCGGCTCACTGGTGCCGATTTCGTCGACGTTCCCCTCGCCGCGTCGGTCTTCGAGGACGCCGGGCTCGTGGGCACCCGCTTTGTCGGCTGCGACCTGCGCCGCACCCGCTTCGCCGTGCGCTCCAGTTCCACGGTCGTGCTGCGCGACTGCGTGCTCGTCGAACTCGACTGGACCGCGGAGGGCCGCTGGCGGGGAATCGATGAGCAGGACAACGAACTCGACCCGGCCGCCGTCGACTACTTCACCCGAGTCCGCGGCGAGATCATCCGCCGCGATCACGAACGCGAGTCGAGCTATCCCGGCACTTGGAGCACGGGCGACGAATGATCTGCCCTGTAACGGGGTCCACCGGTCAGACGATCAGGTTCATGGCGTGGTGAGTGCGAATTGTCTACTCTCGCAAGGGAAGGCACGGTCGACCTGAGGTGAGTTCCGGCACGGTGAACCGTGGTAATCGCAGAAGAGGGCCCTCGAATGGCGCGATCGTCGCGGCCGTGATCGGAGCGGTGGGAGCGGTGGCCGCCGCGGTCGTGACCGGGGTTTTGTCCTCGGGCGCCGAACCACCGACCGCGAAGAACCCGCCGGCGGCGAGCAGCGTTGTCGCCACTTCTCCTGGCGGAGGCGGGGAAGCGACATCAGCGGCGGCCACGACGAGCCCTCTGCCTGTGGCGTACGGGGATCCGTCGAGCTATCGGCTGGATTTGTCCCCAGGGGTCGCGGTCGATGTGGACACGAGGACTGCGACGGCGGAGGGTGGCTCCGGGTTCGAGTTCTACTATAAGGGTGACCTGAACCACGATCTGTTCTTCGGTAAGAGCACGAAGACGTTCGGGCGGTCGAAGGTGGTGCTCGTCAGCCTCGATCAGGCGTCGCCGCGTGAGTGCGAGGCGAGCACTCGGGTGCAGACGTCCGGGCGGGTGTCGGGGTACATGATGAAGGCTGGTGACGCGATCTGCGTGAGCACCAGCGACGGCGCGTGGGCCGTGTTGGACGTGCTGGCCTGGGGTAATGCCGGGGCTGTCGATGTCACCGTGTGGCCGGTGCGGCGCTGACGTCGCGGGGCCGGGTGTCACCTGCCGGGGTCGAGGTCGGCGACGGGTCTGGCTTCCGTTGTCGTAGAAGGCATTGCGGGCGCGGGGTTTCGGGCGAAGCGGGCGGTGAGGACGACCGTGTCGTGTACCTGTTTGATGTCGACGTGGTCGGCGCAGGTGTCGATGAGGTGCAGTCCCCAGCCGTGGGTGCGGCCGGTGTCGGCGTCGGGCCATTTCCACGCGCCGGTGCTGGTGACGGTGAAGGTGATCGTGTCGGCGGTGAGGTGGAGGGCGATGTCGACTCGGTCGGTGGCCGGACACCCGTGTTCTATCGCGTTGGTGATGGCTTCGTCGGCGGAGAGCACGATGTCTTGGCGGCGGTCCGCGCGCACTCCTCGGTCGTCGAGCCAGTGGTCGATCCGGTGCCTCAGCCCGGAAACGGCGTCTGGTCGGGCGTCGATCCAGGTGGTGAGTGTGCAAGCGCCGCCGGTGTCGGTCATCGCGGTCCCTGAGGCCGTTCACTGTGGACGGTGGTCGTGGGGGCGTAGCGGTTGGTGCCGATCCAGTTGACGATGGTGCGGATCGTCGTGCGGTCGCCGGTGAGCCGGATGGTCTGGTCGGTCATGGCGCCCAGCCAGGAGTGGTAGCCGAGCCACACGTTGCTCAGGGCGGTGAGGGTGCATTCGATCGTGGCGACGATGGGGATGCCGGGGTCGTGGTCGGTGGCGGTGGCGCCGGTGGGGGAGAACGTGAGCCACCAGTGGGTCGGTGGTGGGCTCGCGGCGAACTCGACGCGGACGGCGACCGGACGGGCGGGCAGCGCCAGGTGGTCGACGCCGCGGGCGATGTCGTAGAGCAGCAGCCCTGGGTCGAGGTCGGTGATCGGCGGTGGTGGCAGCCGGGAAAGGGACCATTCGCCGAGGAAGTCGACCACCGATTCCAGCTCGCGCCCGGCCGGGGTGAGGGTGAAGCGGGTTTGGGCGGTGCTGTGGTCGGTGGTGACGAGGCCGGTCGAGACGAGGGTGCGCAGTCTGGTCGTGACGGTCGCGGTCGGCGCTGTGGGTAGCCCTTGGGCGATCTCGTCGATGACTTCGGCGCCGTGCAGCAACTCGCGCAAGATCAGCAGGGTCCACCGTTCGGTGAGCACCTCGGCGGCTCGGGCGACGGGGCAGTGCTGCTGGTAGCCCTTCACAAGGCCTGCTCGTCGTCCTCGGGCGACGCGGCCAGCGGGAGGGTCACGGTGAACCGGGCGCCGCCGCCGGGGGCGTCGGCGCACTCGACGGCGCCGTGGTGCACGGCCATGGTCTCGGCGACCAGCGCGAGGCCGAGACCGGTCCCGGACGCCGCGCCGCGGGCGGTGTGGCCGGTGGAGAAGCGTTCGAAGATCTGCGCCCGGTCGGTGGCGGGCACTCCCTGTCCGCGGTCGTCGAGGTGGACGGTGACCGCGTCGGCGTCGTGGGTCACGCTCACTCGGGTGAGGCCGCCGCCGTGGCGGTCGGCGTTGTCGATGAGGTTGGTGAAGGCGCGGACCAGGGCCAGTTTGCGGCCGCGCACGTACACGCCGGGCTCGGCGTCCAACGCGACCGCGGGTCTGCCCGTGAGGACGTGGGTGAGCAGGTCGTGCAGGTCGAGGGGTTCTTCCTCGTCGTGGTGCAGCCCGGCTTCGGTCCTGGCCAGGGTGAGCAGGTCGTCGAGCATGCCGCGCAGGTGGTCGAGTTCGCTGACGATGAGGTCGAGGGCCTGGCGGGGCCGGTCGGGCAGTTCGTCGGCGTGGTTGCGCATGACCTCGACGCTGGTGACCAGGGTGGTCAGCGGGGTGCGCAGCTCGTGGGTGACGTCGCCGACGAAGCGGCGTTCACGCTCGATGCGCTGTTGCAGCGAGTCGACCATGGAGTTGAACGAGGAGACGATCACGTCGAGGTCGCGATCGTCCGCCCCGGGTAGTCGGGTGTCGAGGCTGCCGCCCGCGATGCTGGCCGCGGTCTGCGATATCGGGCGCAGGGGCTGCAGGACGCGTCTGCTCGCCCACCTGCCCACCAGGGCCGCGGCGACGGTGGCCGCGATAGCGCAGATGACGAGCACGGTGCCCAGGATCTGGATGGTCGAGCGCAGCTCGATCACCGGGGTGAACTCGTAGAACGCCCCGTCGTCGAGGGGGATGCCCACCACGAAGTAGGGAACGTCGCGCACGGTCAGCGGCGCGATCGCCCGCTCCCCGTCGGCGACGCTGTCGCGCAGGTCGTCTGGGGGCAGGTCGTCCTCGGTGACCCCGTTCGCGGTGTACCAGGAGCCTCGGGAGAAAAGCAGCAGCCGCGTCCCGGTAGGTGGGTCGACGGCCGCGAGCGCGTCCTGGGGGCTGGTGCCGGGCTCGGCCAGCCTGGCCCGCACGACGTCGGCGTCGGCGGAGGCGAGCCGGTCGGCGGAGCGTTCGCGCTGGTCGAGCAGGTAGCCGCGGCTGATGGTGAAGACGGAGACGGCGAGCAGCACCGAGACCAGCGCCGCGCCCAGGGTGAACGTCAGCATGACCCGGCCGCGCAGGCCGAGTCGCAACGCCGGGGTTTCAGGCCACATCGAGGCGGTAGCCCAAGCCGCGCACGGTGGTCACGATCCGCGGGTCCGACGGGTCGCGTTCGATCTTGGTGCGCAGCCTGCGCACGTGCACGTCGACGATGCGTTCGTCGCCGAAGAACCCGCGGTCCCAGACCCGGGTGAGCAGGGCCTGCCTGCTCAGCACCCGACCCGGCTCGGTCGCCAACTCGCACAGCAGCCGGAACTCGGTCAGGGTCAGGTGCAGCGGACGTTCTCCCCGGCGCACGGTGCCCGCGGCGATCGACAACACCAGCGGGCTGTCCGGGTCGCTGTCCAGGACGACCTCACGTGGCCCACCGGGGCCGCCGACCGCGGAAGCCCGGCGCCGCAGGGCGCGCAGCCGGGCGGTGATCTCCTTGATCTGGAACGGCTTGGTGACGTAGTCGTCCGCGCCCGCTTCCAGCGCGGCCACCACGTCGTGGGTGTCGACCCGGGCGCTGACCACGATGATCGGCACATCGCTGCTCTGCCGCACATGCCGGATGCAGCTGAAGCCGTCCATCCCCCCGAGCATCAGGTCGACGATCATCACATCGGGCGCCCCGTGTCGGGCCAGGTCCTCGATCGCGTCCTCCGCCCCGGGTGCCTCGCTGACGGCGTAGCCCTCATCCTCCAAGGCCAGGCGCATCGACGCCCGTACCCGGTCGTCGTCCTCGACTATCAACAGTCTCACGGCCACCCGGTTCATGCTGCCAAACCGCACCCGCCGTAACCGCGACCAGCGCCGGGTCGTCATCAGACCGCAAAGAAGCCGCCCCGCGGACCTCAACACGGGGCGACGACCATGGCGGACATGCTTGCGACGACGATGGCGAACCAGGTGATGATCGCCCGCGAGGCCATGGTGCTGCGGCCACGGCGCGCAGACCGGGACGGCAGCACCGACCTGTGGCCGGTCTTCGGGCTCATCGTCGACGACCACGACCTGACCAGGACGCGGCAGGGCCGCGACCTGCTCGCCCACCTGAACGGCCCGTCCGCGGTCACCCTGCTCGACGGGAGCTTCGTGCTGTCGGTGCTGAGCGAGGACGGACCGGTGCTCGGCGTGACGGTGTCCGCGACGACACCGCTGGCGCTGTCCATCGGAGTCGTCCTGCCCGCCCGCTCCCTGCGCGCCGAACTCGGCATGCTCGCCGAAGGCCCGACCATCGGGATCACCACGCTGAGCCGAGCCCAACGCCTGCGCGGCGGCGTGGACACCCAGACGGCGCTGAGCCTGATCGTCCTGGCCCGCAGCGAGCCGCTGCCGTGCCTGACGTCGCTCGCGGAGGCGTCGTGACCGGGGGCCCCGACGAGATTGCCGGTACTCAGCTGCCGGGAGCGGTCACCGGGGTCACCATCACCCTGGGCTGCTGGCTGATTGTGCTCTCCACCCACGGCGACTACGGCGCGCCGACCGGTTTCGACGCCGTGTGGAACGACCGCCTCGTCGGTTTGGTCGCGGTGGCGCTGGGCCTGCTGCGAGCCGTGGGGCGTCTGACCCTGACCGTGGCCACCGCCGCGGGAACGGCGGTGGGTGGCTGGCTCGTGCTCGCCCCGCTGCTTCTCGATTACGGATTCAGCACCGACTCCACCCTGGCCACCCTGACGGACTTCGCCATCGGCGCGACCATCACCGCGCTCACCGTGGCCGGGGCCCTCGACCGCGGCGCGGGCGCTCGCCCGCCCGCGGATGTCGACGTCGTCACACGACCGTAAAGAGACTGGCAGCAGGATCTCAACGCGTCCGCTCGTAGCATCGCGCGATGGTGTGGTTTCGGGGGAGGACCGCATCCCGGGTCGGTCCCAAGGTCGTCATGGCCAGGGAACTGGCGGTGACCGCGGCAGCGGCGGGGCACATGCTCACCGTGGTCATCGACGACGCCGATCTCCGGGGTGTCCGGGGTGGTCGCAGGCTGCTCGGGCAGGCCCCGGTGGCGCCGCTGCTGGGCGAGTGCCAGTGGGCGGTGATGTCCGCGGACGGCCCGATCCTCGCGCTGGCCATCGCCGTGCACGCACCGGTCGCCGTCAACTTCGCCACGGTGTTCAACGCCGCGGATATTCGCCACCACCTCGCGGAATTCGCCCGCGGCACGGTCGTCGGCATCGCGATCCGCGACATCGGCCCCACCGATGGTCAGGCGCGGCTCGTGGGAACGATCCCGTCGCGGCAAGCCCCCGAACTCGCCACTTTGAGCAGATCGTGGGCCTAGGCATGCCTACTTTCTTGACGACTGTTTGACGACTCCTTGACGATCCCCGCCACACCGCGGTTGATCCGGTAGAAACGCTGCCGTGGCAGGCGGGCGAGACGATGCCGGACCGCAACGGACCCCGCGCCCGGTGTCGACGAGGAAGGCCCGCCTGCCACAACCCGGCCCTCCGCGGCCGCGATGCCGACGTCGAGGAGTCGTGGAGGCACTGGTGACACCCGAGAACAGCGACGTCCGCGTGACAGTCGTCCCGCTGACCGTGGAGCAGGGAGCCGCCGACTTCGTCCGCGACTGGCTCGACGGCCTCCTGGACCAATGGGATCCAGCCGACCGCCTGCGCGTGATGGTGGTGGCCGAGGAACTGATCGTCAACGCCCACCAGCACGGCACCCCGCCCGTGGTGTTGCGGGTGGTGCTGATCGGTTCACACGACTCCACGATGCTGATCACGGCCGAAGATCACGACGCCGAGGGTTACGGTGAATGGCAACGCGGAGCGGGGCTGCTCACCGTCGGCGCACTGGTCGACCGGTGGGGCGTCGACTGGCGCCAAGACCGCAAAACCGTGTGGGCGGAACTAGGTTTCCCCGACGAGGCCGATGACACCATCGCGCCCCAACGGGCCACCGACGACGACTGAGCGCTTCCGAGTCGTCCTCGCCTGAGTTGTGCCCTCGGTGGGCTCAATCGTCGGACAGACCTGACCTGAAGCCGATCAGGTTTCCCCGCGCACCTTCGCCGCGCCCGTCGGTACGCGGCTCCCACGGTGTGGGCGAGTTCGAGCATGCTGTTGCGCACGACCACGGTGACCGCGCCCTTGAGTTCCATGGGCGCGTCGTGTGGTTCGGTGTCGAAGACTTCTTCCATGAACGGGGCGATGAGCACGTCCCGCGTGCCGTTGTCCAGCGCCGCGCACGCTGTGGCGATGGAGGATGTCCTGGCCGATCGTGTGCGCCAGGTCGGGGTCAACCCGACACACCTCGGTCAGCATGCCGGCAGGACCACCATCAACGGTGACGAACGGTAGCCCGCGTTGACGGCCCACCGATTCATCGCGCCCAGCTCAGCGTCATGTCCCAGTAACGCCGTACCGGCCGCGCGCAAGTGCCGCGGCACGGGTCGCGACATCACGAACATGGTTGGCGGGCCGCTGTGGCAGGCTGGCCGTATGGAGATCGAACTGGCCGACGCTGTGGCCACGTTGCGCGACGAGTTGATCGCAGCCGCGGGCCGCTCCGCTGACTCTCATGTCGCCTTTGTCGTCGGCCCCATCGAGATGGAGTTCGCCGTCGAACTGAAGAAGGACGCCAAGGTCAAAGCCGGGTTCAAAGCGTGGGTGGTGTCAGGGGACACCGAGGTGGGGGTGGTTCGGGGTCGCACCCACCGGATCAAGGTCGCGCTCACGCCGAGGACAGCGGATGGCACGGACGTACTGATCCACGGCACCGGTGAACGCCAGGGGGGTTCCGATGAGGCTGAAGACCGGATCGATGGCTGAGTAGGACGTGGACTGGGAGCACGTCACCTGCGTCCGCGGCGAGAGCCGCGTTGGCTCGGGTTATGTGGTCGCGTCCGGTCTCGTGCTCTGCTCGGCACATGTCACTGGACCGCGCGGAGCGCCGGTCGAGGTGTTCCGTCCCGGTCTGGCCGCTGTTGTTCCAGGTGTCGTTGTCTGGTCGGGCACACCAGGTGGTCGCGACGACGCGTCGCTGATCGCGGTCGCCCCCGACGCGTTCCCGCTTCAGCGGCAGGTCCGGTGGGGGCGCACCGTGACCAGGGTGCCGGGGTTGCCGTGTGAGACCTGGGGCGCGCCCGAGGTGGTGCAACAGCCTGGGCGACCGGCCGAGGTCGGGCACCTGCTGGGGTCGTTGAACCCGGGGGACCGGTTGGTCGGCTACCGGTACACGATGCGCATCACCGGTCCTCGTCACGCAACGCTGCCCACTGGTTCGCCGTGGGCTGGGCTGTCCGGTGCGCCGTTGTTCAGCGGTGACCTGTTGATCGGTGTGATCATGGCCGACGTGGCAGGGGCCCAGCACGGGGAGCTGATCGCCGTGCCCGCCTATGTGCTGTGGCACGACGAGTCGTTCCGGCGGGTGCTCGGCGACGCCGGGGGGCGGTTGGCGCCCGTGGAGTTGGACCGGCTGTCGCCCGTCGTGCCGACTCGGCTCACCACGCCATCGTCGCTTCTGCTCGCCCGGCAGGAGGTCGTGCCGTGGCGGTCGCGCCCACAGCTGATGCACGACCTGGGCGTGTGGTTGTCCGAGCCGGGCTGCGGGGTGTGGCTGCTGCACGGTTCCGGCGGGCAGGGCAAGACGCGGGTCGCGGTGCAGCTCGGACGCGAACTACCGGGTCGGTGGTCGGTGTTCTGGCCGTCGCCGGAGATCCCACCGCCGGATCTTCGCGTTCTCCGGGATGTCAATGCGCCCGTCCTTGTCGTCGTCGACTACGCCAACAGCCGCGCGGAGCAACTCGCGCACATGCTCTCGGCGGTCGCCGGGTCCCCGCGTCAGATCAAACTCCTGTTGCTCGCCCGAAGCGTGAACGAATGGTGGGAGGACCTCGCGCTGCACAGTGACGCGGTCGCCGATCTGCTGTCCGCGGCCCGCGTTCGTCAGTTGGATCCATTGGCGGCGGAACCCACGGACGATCCGTATGGGGAGGCTGTGTCCGCGTTCAGCATCGCGTTGCCCAGCCTCGCGGGGCTTGAGTCGTATCCGTGGGCGACGATCGCGGCGGACCTGCAGCCGCCGAAGTCCGTCTCGGATCACGTGCTCACGTTGCACCTGACCGCACTGGCCGACTTGCTCGACGCTGCGGCGCCGTCGGAATCGACGCCGGAGCGCACCGCCGAGGACCGGGTGTTGCTCCACGAACGTAGGCACTGGCGTGCCGCGGCGGTACGGCATGGGCTCGTGCCCGTATTGATCAGGGCCCTCGATGATGTGGTCCTCGTTGCGGTGCTGACGGGTCTGTCCACTTCGCGGGACGCCCCCGCCGTCTTGCGCACGGTTCCCGGTTTGGCTGACCAACCGGACAGTGCCATCGGGCCCGTGTGCGCGTGGTTCGCGTCGATGTTCCCGCCGACGACCCAGGACCGGGAATTCGATTTGCTCCAGCCGGACCGCCTCGCCGAGCGGCACGTCGCCCGGCGCGTGTCCGCCCGCCCGGAGCTCAGCGAGCGCCTGGCGGAAGTCGTGACCCGCGACCAGGCCGCGACCATGCTGACCGTGCTCACCCGGGCCGGGGCACTGCCTGCCGCGGACCCCGGCATGGGCGACCACGTCGTGGCGCTGTGCGGGATCAACCCTGACATCGTGGCAACGGCGGCGGTCACCATCGCTCCGTTCGTCGAGCACCCGGAGGCACTACTCGCGGGCATGAGGGCAGTTCTGCGCGACCCTCGACACAGGCCGGCGCTCGTCGGTCTGGGCGACGAGTTCCCGGTCAGCAGTGAGCGCCTCGCCGACATCGCGCACGACGTCACGGCGGCGCTTGTGGCCGGTGCCCGCGACGCCGCGGACATTCCTGGTCTGGCACTGCACCTCAGCAACCTGTCGGTGCGGCTGCGTGCGTTGGGCCGCCAAGAGGACGCGCGTGTCGTCGCCGAGGAAGCGGTGTCCATCAGGCGTCAGCTGGTTCGGGATGATCCGACGACGTACAGCACCGACCTCGCTACCAGTCTGCAGAGCCTCTCGCACGTGCTGAGCGAACTCGGGCTGCCGGAAGCGGCCCTCGCCGCGTGTGAAGAGGCCTTCAGAGTCCACCAGGGTTCCGGCACGGCGAGTTCCGCCGACCGTGCGTCGATTCTCAACACCATGTCGATCCAATTCGCGGCGCTGGGTCGGTGGGAACCGGCTGTGGCCGCTGCGACCGAGTCTGTCGAGATCTGCCGGGTGCTCGCCGAGGCCCAGTCCGACGCTGATCTGGCGCGGTTGGCCATGGGCCTGCTCAACCTCGCGAACCGGCTGGATGAGGCTGGCCACTCCGCGCGGGCGGCGCAGACAAGCGTGGCCGCGCGTGACCTGTACCGCGAGCTCACCGGGATCAACCCGGATGCCTTCCGGCCTGATCTCGCTCTCAGCTCGAACAACGCGTCGGTCCACCTGGCGGAGGTACAGCGTTGGGCCGAGGCACTGGGTGCCGCCCACGAGGCCGTGGACACCTATCGGCACCTGGTGGAGTCGCGCCCCGAGGTTCACCGAGCCGGATTCGCGACGAGCTTGATCACCCTGTCGACGCGGTACCACGAATCCGGACGGACGCGGGAAGCAGTCGAGACCGCCCGGGAGGCGACGGCGATCTACCGGACTATGGCTTGTGCCCGCCCCGCCGCCCACCGGTCCGACCTCGCCCTGAGTTTGAACGATCTCTCGATCTGGCTCGCCGCCGGCGGTGACTCGGCCGAGGCGCTGGAGGCCATCGAAGAGGCGGTGGCCCTGCGGCGTGACCTGGCAGACGCTCGCCCCGGGGTGCACCGCGTGGATCTCGCGATCAGCCTGATCAACGCCTCGAACCGCCTCAGTGAGATGGGGCGTCTCGCCGAGGCGGTGGACGCCGCGAGCGAGGCGGCGGGTATTTACCGCGCCCTGCCGCCGGATCGCCTGGACGCGCACAAACCTGACTTCGCGACGTGCATGAACAACCTGGCAATCCGGTTGGCCGAAATGGGACGGTCCGACGAGGCCCTGACCGCGGCGCGGTCAGCCACAGCCATCTACCGCGAGTTGGAGACACGCACTCCTGGCCGGTATCGAGCTGGGCTGGCCATGAGCCTGACCACGCTGTCAAACCGGCTGGGTGAGTTCGGTTTGACGGAGGCGGTGGCCCCGGCTCAGGAGGCGGTGGCCATCTACCGCGACCTGGCTCGCTCCCGCCCGATCGTCCACAACGAGGACCTCGCGATGAGCCTCACCAACCTGTCACTGCGATTGGACGCGCTCGCGGTCGAGTTGAGCGCCGCCTGCCGTGAGGACGAGGCGATCGACGCCGCCCACGAAGCGTGGTCATGCCTGCGTCAGTTGAGCTTGCTGTGCGATGACCAGGCCCCACCGCCAGACGTCTATCGCTCCCGGTTGGCGGCGGCGCTGGGCAGAACCGCGGATCGGCTGACTGAGCTGAGCCGACCACACGACGCACTCGCTGCCCAGCAGGAGGCTGTTTTGATCTGGCGGGAGCGGGTGGCGGCAGGCCGCGACCGGTCCGACTTGGCGGTCTCCTTGAACAACCTGTCGAACCGGCTGGCCGACGTCGGTCGCGCGGAGGACGCGCTCGCCAGCATCGACGAGGCCGTGGCGATCGGCCGGGATTCGGCCGACGGTCTGCCAGACCCACACATGGCAGGGAGCCTAAACAACCTGTCTTTGCGCTTGGCCGAGGTAGGTCGCGTCGAGGAGGCCCTGACCGTGATCAACGAGGCGGTGGACACCTACCGGGCGCTCGCCGAAACCGATCCTGACGAGTACCAGATCGACGTCGCCATGAGCCTCAACAATAAGGCAAGCCGCCTGGGTGACCTCGGCATGCACGAGGACGCGCTCGCGGAGTTGGACGACGCGATCGCCCTGTACCGACAGAGCAGCGCCGCAGCCGACGATGTTCTCTTCGAGCTGGCAGGCAGCATGGCCAACCGTGCAGTCCAACTGGAGGCGTTGGGCGATCATCACAACGCGCGCGCGGCGCTTGAGGAGTCCATTTCGGTTTGTCAACCGATGGCGGCCCTCCGACCCACGCGCTATGGCGCGACCGTCGCTCAGCTGACGGCCGCGCTGCACGACCTCCAATCTCGGCCCGGCAACTGAGCCCATCAGCATCGCGGGCCGCCGTCCGCCGCGCACACCCCACACCTGATGCCCACCTTGACGCGACGGGCGGGCTCGGACGCACCGGGACGACGCCAAGATCTCCATCGACACCAGATCGCCAATAGGGGGCGAGTTCGGCGGGTCGGGAGCGCCACCGCCAAGTCGTCGGGGTGCGCGACCTCGAACACCGGCTCCGCTGACTCGGCGACGACCTGTTCGGGCTCGTGGGGAACCCGCAGCCACCAGGATGGTCCGCGGGCCCGGGCAGCTCACTTTGAAGGGTCCGGTGTGGACGTCGAAGCTCCGCCATCAGGTCAGGCAGCGGAGCGGCTTCCACGAGGGCGCACGTATACGGGAGGGCGGGCGTGTCCAGGATCGCGGTCGGGCCGGTCTCGACGACGCGGCCCAGGTCCATGACCGTGACGCGGTCGACTGAGTGGCGGGTCAAGGCGATGTCGCCGAAGATCTGGACCCTACGCTCCTATCCGACGGCGACGGGCAAGGATGTCGTGCCGAGTATGAAGTTGGATCGCAGTCTGCGGGCCGGGCCCGAGGACCGCACCCGACCGCTCAGCGCCGCGAAGCGCTCGAAGAACAGCAGGAGTTCGGTCTGTGCGATCGGGGCGCCGATGCAGCGGTGGATGCCCGCTCCGTAAGAGAGGTGCCGATTGGGGGTGCGGCCGAGGTCGAAGTTGTCCGGGTCGTCGAACCGCGTCTCGTCGCGGTTGGCTGAGACATTCCACAGGGTCACCGAATCGCCCGCGCGCAGAAGAACACCGTCACGCTCGACGTCCTGTTTCACGACACGCTGTACGTAGGCGTTCACCGAGGCCCACCGCAGGATCTCCTCGACAGCTGACACGAGCAGATCCGGGGTGCGCGCGAGCCGCGCGTGCTCCTCGGGGTGCGCGAGCAACGCCTCGACGCCGAGACAGGCGGTGTACGACGATGTTTCGTTGCCGCCCACGGCGACGTTCATGCAGTTGAAGAAAATGTCCTCTTCGGGCAGTGGCCTGCCG
Source organism: Actinokineospora xionganensis (assembly GCF_014323725.1). Classification (GTDB taxonomy): domain Bacteria; phylum Actinomycetota; class Actinomycetes; order Mycobacteriales; family Pseudonocardiaceae; genus Actinokineospora; species Actinokineospora xionganensis. The sequence goes on from NZ_JABVED010000001.1 coordinate 489,618, forward strand.
TTGAGCTTGGCCCGGCTCAGCACGGAGAGCAGGTCGTCGCCCGAGCGGGCTCGGCGGGGTGCGAGCAGATCGGCGAAGAACTCGAAGACCTCAGCCTGCAGCCATGCCAGCCGCAGCCGCTGGTCGCCACCGGTGTCGACGAACTGCTCGTCACGGAAGCCGACCATCCGACGGGTCAACCCGATGAGGTGGTGCGCCTCGGCGTGGTCGATGCCCATGACGACCATGAGCGCGCCCGCGGGTAGCTCGGTGGCCACGTCGGTGGCGATGTCGGCGCCCCCATCGGCCAGCATCCGCTCGATCGCGGCGTCGAGAAGCACCCTGACCTGCGCGGTGACCCGCTCGACCACCGTCGCCGCCAGGGCGGGGTGGATCACTTGTTTGAGCAGGCGGTGGCGCGGCAGATCGGACGCGACGAGCATGCGGTTGCCCGCGGTGTCGTCCGTGCTGCGGAACGACCCGCCGAGCACCGCGCCCCGCGTGGAGCCGAACAGCCCGTGCTCACGGTAGGCCCAGAGCACGTCGTCGTAGCGCGTCAACGCCCAGAACGCGCTGCCGTCCGCCCCCTCGTTCCAGTGGATCGGGTCATTGGCACGCAACCAGGCGAAGGCGTCGAGGTGCTGCTCGGTGACGAAGAGGTCGACATCGGTGAGGTCGGTGCGCGGTGCGGTGGTCACAGCAGCGGCCCGCCAGTGCGCTCCTCGTCGATACGAGCGGCCAGGTCGGCCAGGACACTGTTGCGCAGGATGACGGTCATCTCGAACGACACGTCCAGCTCGCGCTTCATCCGACTGTTCATGCGGAAGGCGAGCAGCGAGTGGCCGCCGAGGCTGAAGAAGTCCTCGTCGCGGCCGACCTCTTCGACGCCGAGCAGTTCCGCCCAGATCGCGGCGAGGCGCTTCTCGGTGTCGGTGACCAGTGCGACACGGCGCCGAGTGCGTTCGTGGTGATCGCGCAGCAGCGCTTGCAGCGCAGCCGAGTCCCGCTTGCCGTGCTCGCTGACGGGCATCTCCCGCAGTCGCACGAAGTGGCTGGGGACCAGGAAGTCGGGCAGTTCGGCCTCGGCGTACTCGCGCAGCCGTTGCAGGGTGAGGGAACCCGCGAGCACGACGAACGCGACGAGCCGCTTGTCGTCGTCGGACCCGATGGAGAGCACCGCCACCTCACGCACGTCGCGGTGCCTGGTGAGCGCCCGTTCGACTTCGCCGGGCTCGACCCGGTAGCCGCGGACCTTGACCTGGTCGTCGACCCGGCCGATGAACTCGAGCACGCCGTCCTCGGCGACCCGCGCGAGGTCGCCGGTGCGGTACAGCCTCGTCGTGTCGTCGGCGAACGGGCTGCGCACGAACCGTTCGGCGGTCAACTCCGGCTGCCCGAGATACTCGCGGGCCAGGCCCGGCCCACCGACGTGAATCTCGCCGATCTCGCCGGGTCCAGCCTCGCGCAGCTCTGGCGTCAGCACGCGCACGGTCACCCCGGCGAGTGGGCGGCCGATCGGGATGCTGTCCCGGTCGGTGTCCGCTGTGGTGACCCGGTGCGCCGTGCACGCGGTGGTGATCTCCGCGGGGCCGTAGAGGTTGTACAGCTCGCCGCTGAACTCGCCGTCGAGTACGTCGCGGCACGCGGCGGGCAGCAGCACGTCGCCGCCCACCTGCAGCAGGCGCAGCGCGGCGAACGCGTCCCTGTCCTCGTGGACGACCTGGTTGACAACCATCGTCGGCACCAGCATCGCGGTGATCCGCCTGCGCTTGAGTTCCCTGCGGAAGTCGACCGCCAGCAGTTCGGGAACGGGTGGCAGGACCACGACCTCGGCGCCCGCGGCCAGCGCGGACCACATTTCGAAATGGAAGGCGTCGAAGGACAGACTCGAGATCTGTCCGACGCGGTCCTTGGGCGCCAGCGCGGGGAGCGAGGGGTTCGTCGCGAACGAACAGAGATTGCGGTGTTCGAGCAGGATCGCCTTGGGCTGTCCGGAGGAGCCCGAGGTGAACAGCACACTCGCCGCCCAGTCCGGCTCGACGGCCATCCTCGCCCCGGCGGCCTCGGCCGGTTCCCCGCGCAGTCCGATGGTCTCCAGCTCCAGATGGGCGAGGGTGGCTTGCCACTCGGGGCGCGTGATGACCAGGCGCGACTGGCTGTTGACCAGCATGTGGTCCCGTCGCGCGTCCGGATAGCGGGTGTCGACGGCGACGTAGGCGCCGCCCGCCTTGAGGATGCCGAGGATCGCTACGAGGACGTCCACCGACCGGTCGAGGTAGAGACCGACCCTGTCCTGCGCACGGACACCCCGGGCGAGCAGGGCGGCGGCGAGCCGGTCGGCCCGCGTGTCCAACTGCGCATAGGTCAGCGTCTGCTCGTCGTCGCTCACCGCCGGGCGGTCAGCGTGCGCGGCGACACTCGCGGCGAACATGTCAGTCAGGGTTGCCACCGGACTGGCGGTGTTTGGCATCTGCTCCTCCACGAGGCTCTGCGTGCACTGGGCTAGGTCAGACACGGAACACCACCGTCCTGGTCAGACAGCGCACGGCGCCGTCGGCGGCCAGAAGGACTTTGAAGTAGTGCGCGTCGGGAATGGTCAGCCCTGGGTCGCTACCGCCGACGAAAGTGATGGTCGTCCGCGCCCCGGGCTCCATCCGCAGCGACCGGCTGTCGAGCATCCGGCAGTTGAAGCGCTCCTCGTGCACGAACGCGGCGCCGACGGCGATGGTCAGCGGTTGGTCGGCGGGCGCCTCAATGGTCACCTCCGCGTCGAACGTGTCGCCGAGCCGGGATTCCGACGGACTGGTGACCGTCACCCGCGCCGGGAACTCGGCGACGCCCGCGACGACTTCGCCGCACCGCAGGCAGACATCCGAACGCAGCACGGGACCGCCCGCGCCGCCCGCTGAGCGCAGCCGCTGGGCGATCGCGCACCGACCACCGCACTGGGGGCACTCGTACAGTTCCTCGTCGCCGACCAGCCGCACCGGTGCGGGCCAGCCGTCCACCAGGCTGTAGTAGGTCTTCGCCGCCCAGCGGACTTCGTTGTCCACCAGCCGGAACTGCAAGTCGGTCAACGCGCGCTCGGCGTCGGCGAAGGCGTTCGCCGCGGCGCGCGCCGCGCCGAGGTCGGCCGCGACCGCGCGGTCCCGCACCGCCCCGGCGGCCAGCCGGTGCGCGGCGTCGACCTCGGCCGTGGCCACGCTCATGCCGAGGCTGCCCAGCCCGCGCAGCCGGTCCAGCCACGGCCGCACCCGTGCGGTCCAGCGCTCGTCAAGATAGCCGGGTGCCTGCTCGATCCAACCGCCCGAGCGCCCGACCGCCGTGGTCAAGACCCAACTGGACGAGTCGCGGGACCGCGGCACCACCAACGGCCCGTCCTGGGCGGCGGCCAGCAGGTCGCGGCCGGGGACAAGCAGCGCGGTGTTCCCCGCGGGCACGTCGACGCCGTCTCGCTCGTCCAGGGAAGCCATCGCCTCGACGGGGTCGCGGTCGGCCGGGGCGGGAACCAGCCCCGCGTCCCCGAACAATGCCAGCCTCCCGCCCGCCGACAGGTCGGCGGCGATCGAGCCGTTCATCTCGGCCGTCGCGGTGCCCAGCGAGGCGCCGGCGCGCAGCAGCGCCCGGAACAGCTGGGCGACATGGCCCGCCCCGTCCCGCACGCCGACCGCGGCGCAGACCGCCAGCGCGTGTCCCTCGACCATGCTCAGCGGGATCGACACGTCGACGCGGACCCTGGCCGCACCCGCCACGGCCGTTCGGCAGCTGTCGAGCACGGTGAACGCCGCGCGAATGTCCGCGGCACGCAGGTGGTCGGTGACCTCGACGTCGTCGCGGTGACAGCGGGGTCCCTGCTGGCAGGCCGTCGGGTGATCCACCCATCCCGACGTCATCGCGGGCTGGATCGTCAGGAGCGGAAGTTCATGCTGACGGCCGCAGATACCCCCGCCCGCGAGGTGCATCAGGCAGCCGCGCGCGTGGCCCCGCCCGGCCAGCACCGCGACACCCCCGGCGAGACCGGCGCGCAGTCCCGCAGGGGTCAGTTGGTCGCCGGTCAGCCAACCGGGGGCGGGGTCGTGGTCGGTGATGGTGTCGAACGAGATGTCGTCCAGGGCCGCCATCACCGCGGGGCCGTGCAGGACGGTCCTGGCGATCAGCCGCGTGGTCGCGGCGAGATCGCGCGCGGCGAGCCAGCCGATCGTGGCGTCGTGGTGCACGGTGGCCAACCGCTCCGGGGTGATCTCGGCCGGCCGAGTGACGACGGTGACCGGTGTTGTCCGCGCTGCCTCCATGGCCTCATCGATCGGACCGAGGTGCAGCGGCCTGCCGGTCGCGCGCGCCAACACCAGCGCGGCCGCGCGCAGCGACAAGTCGTCGCACCAGAGCTCGCCTTGCCATGACCTGGGGTCGTGCTCCTTGGTGACGGGAAGCTCGAGCAAGCCCGCTGCCGCGTCCCCGCCCGTGAGGATGGGCAGTGCACGCTCCAGGCGGTCGACTTCGGCGGCCGCCCGCGCGTACGCCTCCTCGTCGGGAACGAGAACGTACGCCCGCGTGGTCGCGGCGGCGGTGGCAACGTCGGTCATCATCGGTCCGTCTATGTCGTCGGGGTGGCAGCGGGCTTCATGGCCCTGTCGGGAGGATGCGGCGCGGCGTCGAGCTCGGTCCAGCCGTGCAACTCCCCGTCCCGGCCCTGGCGCAGGGAACGCACCCGGGGCACGGCGAGGACGGCCAGTACGGCCAGACAGACACACCCCATGGCGACGACAAGTACCGTCGTGGTGCTGGTCGCCTCGGCGAGTGGGCCCACCGCGGCGTAGCCCAACGGCGCGACCGTGAACGACACGAGCATGTCGTAGGAGCTGACCCGCGACAGCACGTCGTCGGGGATGAGTCGCTGCACCGCGGTGATCCAGACGGTGTTGACGAACGCGACTCCGGCCGCGGACACGAGCGCGGCGCCGACCACGAGCCACAGCGCGGAAGGAACGATGAGGGCGGCCAGTGGGAACACGGTGAGCGCGAGCCCAAGGTGCGCGATGACCAGCGGACGGCGTGGCCGCCAGCGCAGGGCGAGCGCGCCGCCGAGCAGCGACCCGACAGCCATGCTCGTGCTGATCGCGCCCCACGCCGCCGCTCCACCCGCGAGGGTGAAGACGATGACCGGACCGAGCACGAGGAAAGCGCAGAAGCCGAGATTCCACAGCGCGTGGCAGCACAGCGCGATCCAGTACCACGGCCGCGAGGTCACCTCTCGCCAGCCGACGAGCAGATCCGCGAAGAAGCTTGCCTGTCCGCGGGGCTTGCCGTGTGCGACTTGGAGCAACGCGACCGCGATCGCGCTCACCAGGAACGTCACCGCGTCGAGCAGGTAGACCCAGCCGACCGACGTGGTGGCGACTACGACGCCCGCGACGATCGGGCCCAGGATGTCGGAGGTGCTGCGGGAGACGTCCATCAACGCGTTGGCCTGGTGCAGTCGCGCGGCGCTGACGGTTTGGGGGACCATGCCACTGAACGCGGGCTTCGCCATGGCCGCGGCGGCGCCGTAGCAGACCGCCGCGGCGGTCAGCAGCGCGACGCTCGGGCGCTGGGTCAACAGCAGGACGCCCACGCACGACTGGACGACGAGCAGGAACACGTCGCTGCCGATGAGCAGCAGCCGCCGCGACACCCGGTCGGCCAACGTGCCGCCGAACAGCAGCAGCACCACCCTGACCACAGTGGACGTCGCGAGCACGATACCGATGTCGGTCGCCGTCCCGCCGACCGACAGCACCGAGAATGCCAAGGTCAACGGCATGAGCGCGTCACCGAACGATGACGTGGTCCGCGCGATCCACAACAGGCGGAACGGGCGTTCGGCCAGCGCGCCCAACGTGCTCGCCTTGCTCATCCCGCGATCCCGACGAGTCCTCGGCGGTGCAGGAGCGCCTCGATGCCCGGATCCTCGCCCAGCAGGTCGCGCAGGTGGGCCATGGCGTCGCCGGTCCCGCCGCGGGCCAGGACCTTGCGACGGAAGATCTCGCCGGTGGTCCGCGACAGGCCGCCGTTCTCGTCGAACCAACGCTCGGTCGCGGCGTCGAACATCTCGCTCCAGAGATAGGAGTAGTAGCCCGCGCTGTAGTGCTCGGCGGCGAAGATGTGCTCGAAGTACGGCGTCCGGTAGCGCGGCGGGACGACCGCCACCGTGAACCCGGCTCGCTCCAGCGCGATCCGTTCGAACGCGACCGGGTCGGTGATCTCCTCAGGGTGGTCGAGCTGGTGCCATGCGAGGTCCAGCAGGGCCGCGGCGAGGAACTCCGTCGTCGCCTGGCCTTGGTGGAAGGTGGCTGCGTCCTGGACACTCTCGAGTTGCTCACGGGCCAGCGCTGCCCCAGTGGCGTGGTGGCGGGCGTACTCGGCGAGCAACGGGGGCCAGAACATGCACAGCTCGTTGACCTGCGACGGATACTCGACGAAGTCCTGTGGCACCGCCGTGCCACTGAGTCGGGGAAACCGCACGTCTGACAGTAGCGCGTGCAGCGCATGGCCGAATTCGTGGAAGAGCGTCTTCACCTCGAAGAAGGACAACAGCGTCGGGTCGCAGGCTGTCGGTTTGACGATGTTGAGCACGACCGACACCGCCGCTTGCTGTGCCAGCAGCCGAGACTGCGGCACCAGCGTGTGCATCCAGGCGCCACCCTGCTTCGTCTGTCGGGCGTAGAAGTCGACGAGCAGCAGGCCCACGGCGGAGCCATCCGCCTCGAACACGTCGAACGCGCGCACGTCGGGGTGGTAGGCGTCGTGACCGACCCGCTCGGTGAAGGTCAGCCCGTACAGCTCGGTCGCGCCTTGGAAGACCCCGGCCGTGAGAACGGACTCCAGCTCGAAGTAGGGCCGGACCGCGGCCTCATCGATCCCAAGATCACTGCACCTGGCCGCTTCGGCGTAGTACGGCAGGTCCCACGCCTCGATCGTCACACCATCGGCGTCCGCGATCTCCTGCAGCCTGGTCACTTCGGCGCGCGCCTTCGCGACCGCCGCGGGTACGAGACTGGTGAGGACGTCCATCACCGCCGCCGCGGTGCCCGCCGTGCCGATCTCGATGCGGTAGTCGGCGTGGGAGCGGTAGCCGAGCAGCGCGGCGCGCCGTGCCCGCGCGGCGAGGACGCGGATGAGTAGACCGGTGGTGTCGTGCTCGTTCCCGCGGGAACCCCGTGCGCACGACGCGCGGTGGACCCGCTCGCGCAGCGCACGGTCGCGCAGGTGGGTGAGTACGGGTTGGATCGTCGGAAGCGCCAACGTGATCAGGTACCCGTTCGGATGCCCTGCCGCCCGGGCGGCGGCCGCGGCGGCGGCCACTTCGTTCTCGGCCAGGCCGTCGAGTTCGCGCGCGTCGGCGACGTACACCGCGAGATCGTTGGCTTCGGCGACCAGGCGCTGTCCGAAGTCGATCTGCAGCGCCGCGATTTCCATGTCCAGCTCTCGGACGCTCGCCCTGTCGTCGTCGGTGAGGTCCGCTCCCGCGCGGACGAAGTCCCGGTGGTAATGCGCGAGCAGGTCGGCCGACTCCGCGTCCAGGTCGTCGTCGCGATCCACGAGGCAGGTGATTCGCCGCCACAGCCGCCGGTCGAGGTACAGCGCGCCGTGGTGAGCGGCCAGCCGAGGGCCGACCTCGGCCTGGAGTCGTCGCAGTTCGGGCGAGGTGTGCGCCGCGCAGACCGCATCGAGTGCCGCGGTGACGCGCCGCAGGGGAGCGGCCGCGAGATCCAAGGCGACGAGCACATTGTCCACCGACGGCTCGTCGGTGTCGTCGGCGATGCGGTCGACCGCCGTGAGATGCGCGTCCATCGCCCTGTCGAGCGCGTCGCGGAACCAGGCGGCGTCCCAATCGGACGCCCGCAGCCCGCGCGGCAGCTCCTGCCAACTGGAGGACGACATGACGCCCTCCTCGGAATGGACGCGGCTGTGGGCGGACCGGATAGGCACGATCATCCCGATCCCCGGGCCGTTGTGCATGTCCCATAAACAGGGTCTGGTGCGCGGTAGGTGCCGTGATGAGTCTGGTGATCAGTCGGCCTGGGGCCGACGAGTGTGTATCACCCCAAAGTGAGAGGAGTGAGTAATGAGCAACATCACCTTCGAGAAGAAGCCCGCTTTCTTCCGGGTCATGTCCGCCGAGCTGTTCTTCGAGGCGGAGGCAGGCGCCACCACCGCGGAGACCGAGGCCGCGTTCGCGAACGCGGGTGCTGCCCTGCAGCTCGACTCGGAGCTCGACGCCATTCTGGGCTGAGGCTCGCGGGTACACGCTGGATAGTTGGGTGGCAGGGGGGCACACGACCCCTGCCGCCCGTCCGACCACGGATTCACGAGGTGGCTGTGCGCTCTGATCGGACCACACTTCCGTTGCTGCGTCATGGGACTGCCTTCTGCGGCCTGCCGTTCGTGCCGCTGCGCGAGGTCCCCCCGACGGCGGCGGGCGTGGTGATGGGCGCGGGCCACTCGCTGGGGGCACCCCACTCGGGAACCGAGAACGGGCCGCAGTTCCTGCGTACGCTCTCCAAGGCGCACACGTGGTCGGCGGCGGAGCCGGCGGTCATCGACCTCGCGGGTGGGCGGCCGCTGCTGTCCGACGTGTACGACGTCGGTGACATCGAGCTGCCGCGCGACGACCTCGCCCGCGCGCTGGAGCTGATCGAGCGGGCGGTGGCCGCCCTGCCCGATGGCGTCGCCCCCTGTGTCATCGGTGGCGACCACACCGTCACTCTGCCGGTCGTGCGCGCACTGCTGTCGCGAAGCTCCGCGCCCATCTGGGTGGTCCAACTCGACAACCATCTCGATCTACAGTTATGGGGGGAAGATCCCGACCGGTCGGACGGCCGCGAGGCGATCTTCCACACCAACGTCATGTCGCACGTGTCGGACCTGGTGGGACCCGGTCGCCTCCTGCAACTCGGCGTGAACCCCTTCGCCACGGCGGAAGCGACCTCGATCGACTCGGCGCTGGCCTACCTGCGGCGGGTCGGCCGCCAGGTCGGCGTCACCGACCCGGCGCTCACCGACGCGGCGGCGCTGTCCGAGCTCGCCGGCCGCGGCCGCGACATCTACCTGACGGTGGACGTCGACGTGCTCGACTGGCAGTCGATGTCCGCCACCGGCTACCCGGCCGAGGTGGGGCTGACCGTCACCCAACTGCTGCGTGTCATCGACATCGTCCTCGCGGGCAACCGCCTTCTCGGCTGCGACATCGTCGAGTTCAGCGCGGACACCGCCGACCGCACCCCCAAGACCCTCGCCGACGGCGGCCGGGCCGTGACGATTCTGCTGCACCTGCTGCGCCACCTGCGCGGTGGCGGTGCCGCGTGACCAGGAAGGAAAGTCGGTTGGCTGGCAACGCCTTTCAGCAAACGATGCTCGGGCTGGAGTTCGACACGACCGGGCCCGACGCGGCTGACCTGTTTTCCCAGGCGTGCGTCGAGCAGTACCACGACTCCGACCCGGGACAGTACGGCTACCTCTTCGCGCAGGTCTTCGAGGCGCAGGTGGTGCAGGAGGTCGCCGCCATCGAGGGCGTCGACCACGAGGCCGTCACCACGCTGGCGTACCAGCCGACCGCGACCATCGCGGCACTGGCGGAAGCGGTCGACAACGTCCAGGACCTCCCCGTGGTCGGCCAGGTGCACCTCACCGCCGCACTGGTCAGCATCTCGCGCTTCGACGTCGCGGCCAAGGTCCTCGCCACCGCGGCGCGGCGGGCCGCGACGGCTCGCGACGAGTTCGAGATCGCCATGCTCGACTTCGTCATCCGCAACCGCCGCGACGACGGCGCGGGCGTGGCGCAGGCTTTCGCACGGATGCGCGCCGCGATCGAAACCGGACAACTCCCCCCGGAACGGACGGTGGACGCCTGCGCCCAAGGGGTCGTCTGGTACCTCAAACGCCGCGAGCTGGCCGAGGCCGACTACGAGTGGTTCATGGCGAAGGGTGCCGAACTCGCCGATCAGGACGGCTTGGTGGAGCCCGCCGCTCTGTCGTCGTGGTACCGCGGCATCGCGATGGTGCCCGCCGCACGGGGCGAGGTCGAGGCGACCCGGCGGTATATGGAGCGGGCGCGTGACGCGGCGAACGCGACCCTCGACCGGCGCGACCGTCCCTACGAACTGCACCTGATGAAGACCTATCACGAGTCCTCGCTCAAGGAACACCTCTTCCTCACCCGCGACCTCGACCGCGTGGAAGAGTCGGGTCGGGCGCTGATCGAACTGGATCCTGCCTGGTCGCCGAGCTACGGCGAACTCGCCGAGGCATACGTGAAGTTCGGCCGGTACGAGCAGGCCGCCGCCCTGTTCGAACAGGCCGCGCTGATCGGGCCGCCCTATGTCGGCTATCACGAACTGCACGCGGCCCGGTGTCACGACAAGCTCGGCAACGACGAGCAGGCGCTCGCGCTGTACCTGCGGCTGGTCGAGCGCGGTGCGACCCAGGACGACGTGCTCGACCCGGCCAGGCGCCTGGCCGCGAAGACGGGCAGGCCCGCCGCCGCGCTGCTGTCCGCACCGGATCCGGCATGACGGCACCTGCCGCCTTCCGACATGACCCGGTCAAGTCGGTGCTCGCCGGTTCCGCTGACGGCTCACACGACTGGGGCGCCGAGCCCGCGGTGTGCGGGTACCGGAAGCTGACATATGACAACCGGACACTCGGCAAAACCATCAACGTGCCGGTGAGCGCGAGTCCCGCCGTGGTCAGTGGCCTCGGTGTCGTCGTCGCCGCCGACGACGGATTCGTGCGGCTCTTCGACGCACCGCTGCGGCGGGAGTTCTGGCGGCGCCGCCTCGACAGTTCGATCTACGCCTCGGTCGTGGTCGACCAAGCCGACCGCACACTCGTCGTCGCGGCGACCAGCGGCCAGCTCCAGTGCGTCGACCTCCGGGGGACGCTGGTGTGGTCGGCCCATGCCGAAGGGCAGATCTGTGCGACACCTGTGGTCACCGACAAGTCCCGGGTGCTCGTGGTGCCGATCTTCCCGGGCCGCTGCCTGGGCATCGCGGTCGACACCGGCACGATCGTGTTCGACCGGGAGGTTCCCGCGCCCTGGTATGCCGCGCACGGTGGCGTCGCGGGCCACCGCGACCCCTACGCCAGTCCACTGCCGACCCCGGACGGCGGAGCCATCGTGTGCGCGGGCGAGACCGTGCTGTCTCTCGACGCGGACGGTGGCCAGGTGTGGCGGCGTGATGTCGATGCAGGAATCAAGGCGTCACCGGTGTTCGCCCGGGCCACCGGTGAGGTCATCGCGTTCACGACGGCGGGCCAGTGCGTGTTCCTCGACGCGGCGACCGGCCGCGTGAACGGCGTCCTCGAACTGGGCACGAAGATCACCGCCAGTCCGGCCGTGTCCGGCGACGTGATCGCCGTCGGGGGACAGGGCAACGTGTCGTACGGGGTCGACTCGATACGACGAGAGGTTCGTTGGCGCAGCGACCAGTGCGCGCCGAAGTCGTACACCTCGTTCACCGTGCTGCCCAACGGAGACTTCGTCGCCGTCAACGAGCGCGGCAACGTCGTGTGCCTCGAACGTGCAGGCGGGCGGTTCCGCTGGGAGAGCAGCCAGGTGCTGGGCCTGGTCGACCACGAGCCCGCCATGGACACGACGCCCGTCGCCGCCCCTGACGGAAACATGTACTGCGCCTCCTACGACGGCGACGTCTACCGATTCCTGTTCAAACCGATTCCCGGGAACCATCATGTCGAGTGACGTCGTCGACGCACCAGAGCGAGAGAGCCTCGAGGCGCTCGAGGCGGATTTGGCCGCGATGATGGCCCGGCTGCGGGACATCATGGCCGACGGCCTCACCGAGGAAGGCCTCGTCGAGGTCACGGCCATCTACAACAACGTCGCCTACATCTTCCTGTATCTGGAAGCCAACGAGGAACACGTCCAGTACGACCGGCTGTTGCCATGGCGTGATGCCTTCCACCGTGACGAGGACCTCGACCGACGTATGCTCGCCCTGCTCACCGAGCTCGTCTGCGCTGATCCCGAAGCGGAGGAGTCGCGGCTGGCCTACATCCGCCAGCTCCAGGACAAGGCGACGCAGCCCGACTCCGAGCACGAGCGGCGCATCGAAGAACTGCTGGCACAGGCCAAGGGCACGCTCACCGACCTGCGCTCCGCTCAGTCGGCGCTGTTGGCTCGCCTCGGACTGCCTGATGTCGCCAGCCCGACCGCTGCCTTCTACCGGCTGATCAGCGACACACCGAACCCCGGGACCAGGGAGAAGCTCGCGCGGGCGTGGAACATGGCCAGGGACGCGGTGCACGACCCGCTGACCGAGAAGATCGACCGGATGGTGACGGTCCGCCGTGAGGCCGCCGCCGTCGCCGGGTACCCGACGCCATTGGCCCACACGCTGACCAAGTGCAAGGTCGGTGAGGACGAGGTCGAACGGTTCATCGACGGCTACCTGCCCAAGGCCGTCGCGGGCTACGAACGCCTCGGCGAGCGGGTGCGCGCGACACTCGAGGTCGACGGTCATGTCGCCGACCACTTCGGCCACTTCATGCGGACGATCGCGGCGGGTGCCCGCACCCCGTTGTTCCGGCTCGACGAGTGTCTCGACTTCATCTTCCAGGTCGCGCGCAGTGTGTTCGGCTTGCGGCTGGTCCGCCTGCCCAGCGGCAGCGAGCACGTCATCCGGGTCAGGGCCGATTCGGCCGCGGGCGAGGTCGGGCTCATCAACTTCGACCTCTGGGACACGAATACGAAGACCACGGGCGCCAACCACACAAAGGGATTGCGCAACCGCACCGACTGGAGCGGACTGGTGCAGACCCCGGTGGCCTATGTGTCGTGCCGGTTTCAACGCGGCGACTCGGACATCAACCAGATCACCTTCCAGAACGTGCACAGCCTCTTCCACGAGTTCGGGCACGCGATAAACCACCTGCTGATCCGGCGCCGCATCTCCAACCGGTCCGGCCTGGAGTACCTGCCGCTGGAGCGGTTGGAGTTCCTGAGCATGTGGTTCGAGAAATGGGTCTACCACCCGGAGTTCGAGAGCGCTGTGACCCTGCCGGGCGTTGGCGCCGATGCCGTACGCCTGTGCCGCAGGCTCAAGGCGCTGGAATACCAGCGGACCTATGTCGAGCGAGCGATCACCGCCGCCCTCGACTTCGAGGTGCACCGAGCCGCGGAGGGCGGGCTCGCGGCGGCGTTCGCGACGCTCGATGACCGTTACGGCGTGGCCCGGTACTGCGACCTGGCCGACTTTCCCGTCTACTTCACGTGGCCGATGTACCAGGCGAACCCCGGGGCGAACTTCGCCTATCTGTGGGGCGCCGCCGACAGTGTGGAGAAGTTTCTTCCGTACGAGAACCTGACGCTCGACGAGATCGAGAAGCGTCCGGGACCGGACGACGCGTTCGCGTCGTGCCTCGACTTCGCACTGCCGACCCACACCCCAGGTACCGGCGCGGCCGTCGACTTCTACGACCGCGTGGCGGACAACGGCGGTGCGCGGTGACGACCCCACCCGTCGGCTACACGAACGCCGCGCTCGGACCGAGGGAACCGATCCTCGACGACATCCTGCGGTCGTCGCTGCTGGAGCACCGGCTGCCGACCATCCAGGTCGACGACAACGCGGCCAGGCTCCTGCAGCTGCTCACCACGCTGCGCGCGCCGCGTCGGGTGCTGGAGATCGGCACGCTGTTCGGGTACTCGACCATTCACCTGGCGCGCGGCCTACCCGCGGGCGCGACGTTGACCAGTCTTGAGGTGGACCCGCGGGCCGCTGACGTCGCGAGGGCCAATCTGGGCAAGGCCGGTGTCGGCGATCGAGTCGAGGTGATCACCGGCGACGCCCGCGACTACCTGCGCGCGGCGCCGCGCGACGAGTTCGGCCTGATCTTCATCGACGCCGACAAAAGATCCTATGTGGACTATCTGAAACTGGCGTTCCCGCTGCTGGAGAGCGGCGGCCTGCTCGTCGCCGACGACGCGTTCGCGGTGGGCGACTTCGGCGGCGAGCGTGTCGCAGGCGACGACGACGCCGAGGCCGCGGCGATCCGCACCTATGTGGCCGCCGTCGCCCGCAGCCCACACCTGTTCTCCTGTTTCGCGGGCACCGAGTCCGGTCTGATCATCAGCATCAAGGGGTAGCGCATGACCGGCAAGCGAGCGTTTGTCACGGGGGTCAGCAAGGGCCTCGGCGCCCATCTGGCGTCGTGTCTTGCCAAGGACGGTTGGCAGGTCACCGGCGTGGGACGCAGACCGCGCGAGTCGGCCGAGGTGTCCGCCGCGGTCGACTACCTGCAGGCGGACTTGTCCTCCGCCGAGGTCATCGGCGGGCTCGTCGCCAAAATGGACGCGGTGCCGGACCTGGTGGTGCACAACGCGGTCACCTACCCCGACCGCGCGGCGGGGCGGCCGGAGCTGGACACCATCGAGACCACGATGCGCGTCAACGCGCTCGCGCCCTACGAGCTCACCCTCGACCTCCTCGCCGCCAAGCCCGACGACCAGTTCTGCTCGGTCGTCGTCATCAACTCCGAGTCGGTCTACCACGCCGATGCCGACTCGGCCGTGTACGCGGCGAGCAAGGCCGCGCTGCGCGTGCTCACCGGCGGGCTGGCGGCGGCGTGCCGATCGACGAACGCGGCGGTGAGCACACTCATGCTCGGGCCCCTCGGCGACGCGAACAAGGTCGAGGAGATCCGCAGGATCGCCGAGAAACGCGGGGCGACTCCCGCCGAGATCACGCGGCTGTTCCTACGCCGGTCGAATCCGGATCTCGTGATCGATGATTTCATCGACTTCGATGCCTGCTACCTGAGCCTGCGCTACCTCGCCGAGCTGGGTGCGGTCGCCAACGGCATGCTTTGCAGGCTGGACGGCGGCTCGGCGGGAACCCTGGTGTAGGACGGGCCATGCGCTACAGCCTGCTTGGCCGAACCGGCCTCAAAGTCTCCGTGCTGTCCCTCGGCGCGGCCTCGCTCGGATCGCGTTGGGGCCAACGCTGGACCATGTCGCGCCCGGCGGCGGAGCATTTGGTCGGCGCAGCGCTCGATCACGGGATCAACCACTTCGACACCGCCAACGTCTACAACATGGGTGAGAGCGAGGAGTGGCTGGGCGCTATCCTGCACGGGCTGTCGGCGCGGGAGCGCTGCGTCGTGTCCACCAAGTTCGGCTACCGGACCTCCCCGGACGACCCGAACAGTGGGGGAGCGGGCCGCAAGAACATGTACACCTCGGTCGAGCGCTCGCTGCGGCGATTGCGGACCGACTACCTCGATGTGCTGTACCTGCACCTGTGGGACAGAGTGACGCCGGTCGAGGAGACTCTCGAGGCAGCGTCGGACCTGGTTCGCTCCGGGAAGATCCGCCACTTCGGGCTGAGCAACGTGCCGGGCTGGTACCTCGGCGCCGCCGACGCGATGGGTCGGAACACGGGGATGACCACTCCGGCGGCGGTCCAGCTCAACTACAACCTGCTCACCCGCGCCGCGGAACCGGAGTTCCTCTCGTTCCAACGGTACAGCGGCATCGGCCTGGTGGCCTGGGGTCCGCTCGCCAACGGCCTGCTCAGCGGCCGCTACACCATCGACGCGGCAGGCCGTCGGATCAGCGGCGGCGGCCGCCTGACGGAGACATTCACGACCGGCGACGTCGATCCGTTCAACCCCGTCGTGTCGCGGGTGCTGCGGTGCCTGACGGCGCTGGCGGCCAGGCTCGGACACCCGCCCGCGTCGATCGCGTTGGCCTGGCTGCTGCGCAAACCCGAGGTGACGTCCGTACTGATGGGCGTGTCGACCATCGAGCAGCTCAACGAGAACCTCGCCGCTACCGAAGTGCCGCTGGACGACGAGGCGCTGACTGAGATCGACCAAGCGAGCCTCGAGCCCCCTGTTCACCCGTATCCGTTCCTGACCGACGAACTGCAGGAACTGGTGCACGGGAACGACAATCAGAAAGGCGAGTGAGCCAGATGACGGAGTCGGAGCCAACGAAGCCATGGTGCGTAGTGGACTTCCCGGTCGACCACGACGCGCTGAAAGCTGATATCGAGGTGATCGACGCCATGGTCTGGGACCCCCAGGCCACGGCAGGTGTCGACCAGATCATCACGCGTCGCGACGACGTCGACCACGCCGTCATCTCGCTGATCAGCCCGAACGCCGACATCGAGCGCACCGACCCGGGCCGTCCCGGCGAGGAGTACGGCCGCACGCGGGTACTCGACCAGTTGCCCACCATCGCCGCGCTGATCGACGCGCTCCCGTGCGACAAGATGTCGGTCCGGCTGATGCGCCTGACCCCGGGCGGCCAGGTCGCGCTGCACGTGGACAGCTTCTTCGGGTTCGACTACGGCAAGGTGCGCCTGCATGTGCCGCTGACGACAACATCGACGTCGCGGATGGTCTTCGGCGACGACACGATCCACTGGCCACCCGGCAACCTCTGGTACGGCGACTTCAGCACCATGCACACCATCACCAACGACGGGCCAGGCGACCGGGTCCACATCGTCGCGGACCTGCTGCTCAGCGACGAACTGGTCGCCCTGTTCCCCGAGTCGCACCGCCCGCTCGACCCGATGATCAGTAGGCGTCCGCTCGAACAGGCGCCGCCTCCGCCACTGGCCGCCGGGACCTGGCCCGCCGAGGTCAGCGGCCGTGCGCTGGACTGGACCCGCAAGGACGATGCGGCACTGGACGCGCCGGTCGCGGTCGAGTTCGTCGTCGACGACGACGGCACGTTCGCCATGCGCTTTCCCAGCGGCGTGCTGGCGACGCTGTGGCCGGTCGCCGATGGTGCCTACCGGGTCGGCCGCATGCCGGAGGAGACCATGGTCGTCGTCGAGGACGGCGTGATCAGTGTCGTGCGGCGCCGCGGCGACGTCCGCAGGAGCTTCCCCTGCACCCTACGCGCAGAGAATGCCCGATGACCGTCGCCAAGCCGCGCCTCCTGCTCGTTGACGCGCCGGGAGGGCCCCAGCCGGAGGAACTGCGCGATTCACTGTCGGATGTCGGCTCCGTGCACGTACTCATGGTGCGGTGGGGTGACGAAGCCCAGGTGGCGCGTCGCCGCGAGCCGTTGGCCGCGCTCGGACCCGTCACGATGGTGGCCCGCCCGGACCACGTGGTCGAGTTCGGCGTCGCGCTGGGCGCCGAGCACAGGTTCGATGGGGTGATCGCGTTCAGCGAGCTGGTCGCCATGCAGGCGGGTCTGCTGGCCAACCTGCTCGCCGTGCCGTCGAGTCCGCCGTCGGCGACGTTGGCCACCAAGCACAAGGACCTGCAACGGGCGCTGCTCGCGGCCAACGGGGTTCCGTCGCCCGTGTATCGGGTGGTGCGCGACCCGGCGGACCTCGCGGCGTGCCATGACCTGACCTTCCCTGTCATTCTCAAGCCCGCTGCCGGGGTCAGCAGCTTCTGTGTCGTCCGCGCGAAGGACCCCGCCGAACTCGTCCGGCGTCACGCCGACGCGGTCGAACGGTTCTTGAGTCACCCGGTGAGCAACGGTGTCGCCCCGGTGTTTCTGGTGGAAGAGGAGGTCGTGGGGCAGCGTTGGCACGCCGACGAGCGGTTCGGCACCCAGGTGAGCGTAGAGAGCATCGTCCATCGCGGGGTCTGCCACCACATCGGTGTCACTGACAAGACCCCGATGGTCAAGGACTTCCGCGAGGAAGGGCATTTCACGCCCACCGCGCTGCCCGCCGCGGCGGTCAGCGCGGTCACAGATGTGGCCACCCGGGCGATCACGGCAGTGGGCCTCACGACGGGCGCGGTCCACACCGAGTTGATGCTCACCGAGGGCGGCCCGGTCGTGCTGGAGGTCAACGGCCGCGTCGGCGGCAGCGTCTACGGGCTGATGAAGTACGCGTACGGGTGCGACGTCATCCGCGCGGTCGCCGAGAACGCCGTCGGGATCGCGCCGCGGCCAACCGGTCCCGCGCTGGTCCACGCCGCGTCCATTCGTACCCAGCCGCCTGCCGGTCGGTTCCGGGTCGCCGCGGTCGACGACCATCTCGTGGCGGACGGTCTGCGCCGCACCACTTGGGGAATGCTCGACAAGCCCGTCGGCACGGAGTTCGACACCGGCGACGGCTCAGCGAGCAACCTCGCTCGCTACGTGGCCACCGCCGCGAGCGGTGACGAGCTGTTCGCCACAGTCGAGCAGGTCAACAAGAGCATCCGTGCCGCGGTGACGCTGGAACCGCTGCCGTAGCGCGGAAGTGGGGGACGGTACCCCGGTCGGTCTCCGTCCCCCCCGCCGTCACACCCGGGCACCTGGCAGGCGCTCGCGCTGCAGCGAACAGACCAGGTCGGCGACCTCCGCGTCCGAGATGCGTCTGAGCAACTCGACGGTGGCACGCCGGATCTCCGAGACCGCCGAGGCTCGTTCCTCATCGGACAGGTAGGCGTGCAGAGCGCTGATCGGCTGATGGCCGAGCGCGCGAGATCGCACCACCTGACCGACGAAGGGCATGACCGCGGCGTAGAGCGACACGGCCGGACACACCAGTGACAGGCTCAGCGACGCCGCGTCGGAAACACCATGGTGCAGCCAGAACAGCGGAAGGTACAGCAGGTCGCCGGGCTCCAGGGTGAACAGGACGCCTTGGCCGTCGGGGATCTCATGTCCGCCTACGCCCGGCACGTTCAGCATGCGCTTGGCGATGTCGGCCTGGTCGAGATGCTCCGGCGCCGCCAGCGTCCAGTGCTTGACGCCCTCCTGCTGCAGCACGAAGTTGTCGCTGTGGTCGAAGTGCGCGCCGATGCCACTGGGGGAGTAGGTGCGGATGGCATCGAACCAGGTCTTCGGCGCGGCGAAGTCGGCGCCGAACGTGCCTGCCCGCTCCAGCAGATCCGGTACGTGCGCCGACACGTTCTCGATGAACGTCACCTCGCCCGCCCGTTCCCGGATGTCGGCGCCTGCCGCGGTCGCGGCCGCGTAGGCCGCGTCGAAGTCCGCTCCGGTGAACCGCCGCCCGAGGAAGCTCTCGGCGCCACCGCGGATGAACATCGGCTTGCGCCGCCAGTATTCGGAGAAGAACCGCACGGGATCGAAGGCGGGTTCAACGAATTCCGACGTGGGGTCCACGAGTCTCCCTGTGTCGAAGGTCCTCCAGCCACCCTAGCCTCGGCGCGCACTCGCCGATGTCCCACGTTTTGGCTACGGCACCCTGCCCAGGGTGTGCAGCATGTACTGCTCGCGGTCGTAGGGGTTCGCGCCGGCGCGCGGATTCACCGGGGGAGTTCCGGGATAGGGCCGGTAGCTGTCGAACTCGGTGACCACCACACCCTCACCTCTGGTCAGCTCCGGCACTCGTCGCGTCAGCGCGACGACGCCGCTGGCGGGCAGGCGGCCACGGAGGACGACGATGGTGGCCTCACGCGTCTCCTGCTCCTCCACGACAGCGCGCAGGGGAACCAGCACCTGCATCACCGCGCTCACGCAGTCCTCCGGTACCTCCATGACCAGCCGGTGCACCGGTTCGTGGACCCGGGTACCCGCCATCGTCAGCGCCTTGGCCACGACCAGCGGCGTCGCGTTGCGGAAGTCGCCCGCGGCGCTGATCGGGCTCGCGTAACCCGTGCGGAACAGCGTCACGGCGACGTCGATGACCTCCCAACCGTGCGGGCCTCTGCGCAAGGTCTCCCTGGTGGTCTCCTCGATCGCCTTGTGGAAGGCGAGCGGGAGCCCGCCGAGTTCGACATCGAGTCCGAACGTGATCCCGGTCCCCGGCGGCGCGGGCTCGATCCGTAGCCCCACGGTGGCCCAGAAGAAGTTGAGGCCCTCGAAATTGATCTCCTCTAGGGCTTCGCCGACACCTGTGGGCCGCTCGACGTAGATCGTGCGGGCTTCCTCGAAGGTGACGGCGAGGTCGAACTGCTCGCGCAGGGTATCGGCGATGACCTCCATCTGCACCTCGCCGTAGAGCCGCACTCGCAGGACGCCGGTGTCCTTGTCCTGATGGATGTTGATTAGCGGATCCTGCTCGGCCAACCGTCCAAGCGCGGTGAACAACCGCGTGCGGTCCTGATGGGACTCGGGGGAGATCACGGTCTCGAGCGTGGGCGGCGCGATCAGGCCGCCACCGGGCAGATCGTCGGACGAGCCGAGCTGGTCGCCGATCCTGGCCTCCGCCAGGCCCCACAGCTTGGCGATCGAGCCCGCGGGCGCGTTGTCATCGCACACGCCCGCGCCATCGCGGTACACCCGCACAGCCGATGGTCTGCCGGTGAGTTCTTGGACGCCGTCGTGCAGGCTCGAGCGGTAGAACGGGATGCGCTCCCGGGCACGGATCGTGCCGCTGTGGACGCGGGCATAGCAGATCTTCTCGCCCGCGCGGCCACGCTCGATCTTGAAGATCGTCGCGCGCGGCGGATCGTCGGCTGCCCCCGCCGACGCGCTCGGCAGCAAATCGACGATGCCGCGCGCGAGATGTTCCACACCTTCGCCGGTGATGGCGGATCCGAAGTACACCGGGTGAACCCACCCGGCCCGGGCCTGCCGGGCCAACTCGGCGTAGCGCAGCTCGTCGCTGAGCTCCACGGCGTCGTCGACGAACGCGGACAGGAAGGTGTCGGACCGCTCGGCCAGTACCTCGGTCATCCGCTCCAGTGGCAACG
This sequence comes from Actinokineospora xionganensis, assembly GCF_014323725.1. Taxonomy (GTDB): domain Bacteria; phylum Actinomycetota; class Actinomycetes; order Mycobacteriales; family Pseudonocardiaceae; genus Actinokineospora; species Actinokineospora xionganensis. The sequence continues at coordinate 510,219 of NZ_JABVED010000001.1, forward strand.
GTATCGCCCGTGCCCCACGGGTGCCGATGTCGGTGACCTCGGTCATCGGCACACAGCCAGGCGCGAGCGTGTCATTGATCGACTTGAGCAGATCCTCGTAGCGGGCGCCCATGCGGTCGATCTTGTTGACGAACAGCAGTACCGGGATGCCGAGCGACTTCAGCAGCCGCATGATGATCCGGGTACGCGCCTGAATGCCCTCGACCGCCGAAATGACAAGCACGGCGCCGTCGAGGACGCGAAGGGCCCGTTCCACCTCGCCCGCGAAGTCGGAGTGGCCGGGTGTGTCAATGAGATTGACCTGGGTATCGCCGATATGGAGCGCTACGACGGCGGACTGGATGGTGATGCCGCGCCTGCGCTCCAGTTCCATAGAGTCGGTGGTCGTATCGCCGCGATCCACGCTACCCACGTGGTCGATGAGTCCGGCGTTGAACAGCAATCGCTCGGTCAGGCTGGTCTTTCCAGCGTCAACATGGGCGAGAATGCCGAGATTGACAAAGGTCATGATAAGGGAGGTCTCCGCTGATGGCAGTCGTCGGTTCGTCAGTGAATCTGCGGCTCAGTCGGCGCATCGGGAAGACCTCCATCTCGCATTTACGCAGGCGAGTATAGCCGATGATCGACTGGCATGCAGGGAGTATGAGCCAAGCCCGTCGTGGCGGGCAAAGGGCCTGGTCAACAGTCTGAACGCGTGCTCGTCGGCGTACTGAGGGGGATGTCGCGCGTGCTGCCCGGGTGATCGCGATGTGTGAATCCCGCATTCCGCCTACCATCCGTTCCCGTGGATTGAAAAGGGTATTCGGGAAATCCTCCCGCGCAAAGCCGCCGTTCACCCCTGGTACGCTCGCCGAGGAGGGTTCAGTGGGGGACAGGGCTTTCCGTCCTGGGTGGTGACTCCGGGGCTGGGGTTGTTCAAGGTTAAACTGGGGATGACACATGCGGGGTTATGCGGTTATTCGGGTCGGGGTTGTCGACGACCGTCCGATCATGCTATTAGGCTTTCAGCAGATCTTCTATGAAGCCGCCGATATGGCGCTGGCGGCCTCGGCGGCCACCCTGGCCGAAATCTCGTTGGCCGATCTGGACGTGGTCGTCGCGCGTCGGTCGATCCTCGGTATCGCCGACGCCCAGGACGTGATCGCGGCCGCCCGGGTCGCCGACGTCACACTCGTCACCGTCGTCGACGATCCGCGCGACAGCGGGCCCGAGGTCACCGGGGTAGCCGCCTCGGTCGGCATCGACCTGGCGCCCGATGTGTTCCGCCGCGAGGTGCGGCGCGCCGTCGAGTCCGGCAAAGTGTCCGCCGCGGGCGATGGCGCGGCCGATGGCGCGGCCGATGACGCGGGGAGCAACCTGTCGAGCCGCGAGATCGACGTACTCAAGCTTGTCGCCCGAGGGCTCACGCACGGGCAGATCGGGCGCAACATCGGGATCAGCAGGCACACCGTCGACACCTATATCAAACGGATCCGGGCGAAACTGTCCGTCGGCAACAAGGCTGAACTGACCCGCGCGGCACTGGCCATGGGCCTGTGACGGCACCGCTACGACACCGAAGGAGCAGCCGATGGAACGTGTCGCGGTCATCTACGACGTCGGGGCGGCGACTCCGACGGAGATTCTCGCCAGCCTGCTTGACACCGTCGAGCCGGTGTTCGTCCTGTCCGACTCCCAGCGCGAACTCGCCGAGCTGCTGGCCGATGTCGCCGACGTCTCGACTTTCAACGACGTCGCGGCCCTTGAACCCCGCGGCGTCATCACTTTCAGCGACTACCATCTGGAACGGGCCGCTGACCTCGCCGCGACCCTCGGGCTCCCGTTCCACTCTGTCGACACGGCGCGCAACCTCACAAGGAAGTATCTACAGCGCAACATCCTCAACGCGCACGGAGTCGGCTACACCGCGACCGCTCTGGTGACCAGTGTGGACACCGCGGCACAGGCGGCGGGCGCCGTCGAGTTCCCTGCGGTGCTCAAACCCGACCGTGGTTTCGGCGGCACCGACACGTACCTCGTCCACTCGAGGCGTGAGCTCCTGGACATCGCCGCCGGCCTCTTCGGCCGAGCCGATGGTGAGAGCGACACGGAGTACGTGCTCGAAACGCTACTGCCGGGAATCGACCTCGAACCACCGTGGGGCGACTACGTGTCCGTGGAGAGCGTCGTGCAGGGGGGCACGATCCGGCACCTCGCGGTAACCGGCAAACTCGCCCTGTCTCCCCCCTTCCGGGAACAGGGCAGCTTGCTGCCCGCGGCCCCGCACACGTTCGACCATGCCGAGGTGCTCGACCTGGCCACCCGCGCGTTGGTCGCGCTGGACGTCGGCGACTCGGTGTGTCACACCGAGGTCAAGCTCACCCCGATGGGCCCCAGGATCATCGAGGTCAACGGCAGGCTCGGCCACCCGCTCTACGACCTCTTCATGCGAGCGCACAACATCGACCTGATCCAGGTCGCCACGCAGATCGCGCTGGGGAGGACACCCGCATTCGACCTCACCCCGTCAGACGACGTGGTGTACCACTACTTCGGCCTGCCACCGGTCGGCGCCACCCGCCTGCTGGAGCCCCCGAGCCAGGCCCGTCTGCGCGCGACCCCGGAAGTCGACCACTTCGAGCTCCTGATCAAGCCTGGAACTCCGGTGGACTGGCGACGCGGATTCCGCGAACGCACCTACACGTGTCTCGGCCGCACCGCCACACACGCCGACCTGGCGACGTTCGTGACCGACTTGGACACCACGCTGGGCGTCGAATACGAGACCTGACGCCCCGGACTGACGAACCCGTCCCGTGACCTCGGAGAAGCCGCGGGACCGGGTTCACCGGTTTGCTGGTTCTGGCCCTGACTCGGCGAGTACTGGGTCTGGGCGTTGAACACGTCCTGGTGCACCGACTTGCCAGATATAGGCAGTCGACCGGCGGACCGACAAGGTGACTCATGCCATTGCCTGTAGACGGGGACCGCCTACGCCAAGGCTCGCGGCCACGTACACCGCGGCAGGGAGAGTTTCTGTTTCAGCAGAAGAGTTCGGCGGTCACGTAGTTGGGTTGCCGGGTGGGCGGTTGAGGATTATCTCGCAGGCGCGGGCCATGACCTGCGCTCGGGTGCTGCCGGGGTGGTCGGCGGCCAGGAAGTGGCTGCCGATGGCTCCGCAGAAGGCCAGCAGGCACCGGGCCTCGACCTCCTCGGGGTCGGCGCAGACGGTGCCGATGGCTTCGCGTAGGAGTTCCATGCGCTTGTTGTCCACGCGGCGCAGGCGCCCGGCGACGGCCTGGTCGCGGCGAGCCCAGTCGCGGACGGCCAAGTCGATGGGCAGCAAGCGATCGGAGAAGGTGAGCTGCCCGGCGAGCCAAGCCTTTTCCGTCAAGTCGCCGCCCTCCCGCCCGATCTGATCGAGGACGTCGTCCGTGGTCTCTCGCTCCCATGCGTCGAGCATCGCCTCCAGCAGCGCGCCGCGGTCGGCGAAGTACCCGTAGAACCCGCCTCTGGTCACCCCCAGCGACTTGGCCAGGGCGTCCACCCGCACGGCGTCCACGCCGCCGTCGGCCAGTACCCGTAGGCCTTCGTCGATCCATTTCTCGCGGGGTGTACGCAACGCTCCCATGCTATGGCCCACCTCACTTCGTACCTGGTTGTGCAGTACTGCATAACCGGTCTAACTTGGGTTTATACACAACTGTACAACGTTAGAAGGAGGTAGCGTTATGAGCAGTAGGCTCCCCGGTTCGGCGCACGTCACGCGCCCATGGCGGATCCACGAGATCGCGCCGGACTTCCGGGTGGAGGACGTGTGGGCATTGGACACGCCCGGCGGTCCCGATGGCCTGGCGAGGCTGGCGGACCAGTTCACCGCCGGTCCCGACAACGTCATCGTGCGGGCCCTGCTGGCGATCCGCCTGAAGCTCGGCAAGCCGCTGGGCATGAACCCTCCCACCACCGGCACTGGTGTGTCGTCGCTGCGCGAGCGGCTCCCCGACGACCTGCGTGACCGGCCTGGGCCGGACCTCGGCCCGTACGCCTGCCTGTTTCTGACCGACACCGAATGGGCCGCCCACGCCACCACCGGTGGAGTGGATGCGATCGCGCATCTGGGCTGGGTGCCCGACGACACCGGCGGCTACCGGGGCCAGTGGACCACCCTGGTCAAAACCCACTCCTGGTTCGGCAAGACATACATGGCAGGCATCGCCCCCATCCGCCACCACGTGGTGTACCCGTTGATGGTCCGCTCCATCGCGCGCAACTGGCGAACCTCCGACCCACAAGCCTTAAGGACCACGTCGTGAATGTGATGACCGAGCAGCCAGTCAATCGAGTCTTGTCCCGCGCCACAGCCGTGGGAGCGTGGTTCGTGATCCTCACCGGGGCCGGACACCTACTTGGGTCCATCCTGCCCATCGAGCTCGCTGACGGCGGCGAGGCCGCCGTCCAGGAGGCGATGCGCTCAACGCCGATGGCCCTCGGCCTTGACTCCAACTTCAAACTGCTGTTCGACGCCATGAGCCAGCTGATGTCGGTGATGTTCATCGCCTTTGGCGTGATCACCCTGGCAGTCGCCAGGAACGCTCCCGAGTTGCTGGCCAAGAGCGCGGCGCTCAGGTGGTTCAACGTCGCGGTCGGTCTGACGTCTTTGGCGATGGTGGTCTACGCGCGCCTTCTCCCCCCGATGATCACCATGTCGATCGCCGCCGCCGCGTTCGCGGTGGCATGCTGGTCGAGCCGAAAGCGGCCGCTGACGCGGACTGGCAGTCCGACCTGACACCGGCTCACCCCACTGCGGGACGCGAGAACGGACATGGCAAGTCGGTGGGGTGTCGTTGGTGTGGTCGGCGAATACACCGGTGAGCCAGATGGCGACGTTGACGATGAGTGTTGTGGCGGCGAAGGTGAAGAGGATGAACGTGGGGATGTGGACCGGCCCGTGTTGCGGGTGGAGGAGGAACAGCGGTGTGGCGAGGATGGTGTTCGCGATGTCAGGAGTCCTGCGGTGAGTGTCGCGACGACGTAGCGAGGAGAGTGGAAGGAAGTCCGTAGTACCGGATTGTGCTTGGGCTTTCCGGCAACGCGGCCAGCGGGCGCGACATCCGCGACGCGGGTAAGCATCTGGCGAAACCACAAAGCCCCTGTTGACGATCTGATCGTCGACAAGGGCATTGTGCAATGTGACTGGACTGGTGATTTCTCACCGAGTGGTGTCCGAGAGGATTCGCCAACCGGGCAATCTCCCCTCACACCGCGACACACCGCTTGATTGCTGTCCACAAAGGACCAACGGAATCCTTCCACACGGGCTTCCTGGGTTGCGGGTTACGAAATATCGCTTGGCGCGACCCGTTGACGACGATCTGACACCCCGTCTGTCGGGCCGCGGGTCGCGGATCCAGTAGCGGTGCGCAGCGATACACGCCGTGCGGGCCGGTATCCCTATGGTCGTTGCGAGATTCGAGTGTCGGAGAACGGGCAGCAGACTGGATGGGCGGAACCAGTTGCACGTGTATGTCGGCAGCGTCGAGCTCGGGAACTCACCGGATGCTGACGGGGGTGACGCCGCACCTGCCGTCAGCGACTTCCGGGTCGGCGATGGCCACGTGGCATCACCACCGGAGGACTAGGTTGCAGTCATGACGTAAGGACAGGTCCCGATTTGTGTGCCGCTCGCCGTGGGAGCCCTCGGCGTCGTCTTCGGTCAGCTGATCAACGCATGGTTGGAGAACCGACGCTGGATTCGTGAGCGCGAACGCGAAGATCTCAGGTGGGACCCAGAGCGGGTAAAGACCGGAGGGACGCGTGTACGACGTTCGGACGCAGTGGCGTGGGCATCGCGCGTCGATCTACGGAGACTTCTTGGTCGCATTCGACGTCTTCCACGGCGCAGCCACGGGTCGGGCGCATCTCCTCCACCGAATGAGCGTGCGTCCCGATGCTCAGGCGCACGAGATCGACACCGGGATGTACTTTCTCCATGAAGCCAAGGACTACTTCCCCCGACGGCAAGCTCAAGTCCCGCGCCGATGACGGTGTCCCAAGTCATCACCCGGTTCGACGACCCACCGGAGCCGGTCAGGGTCACCACCAACATGGTCGGCACCTGGGACATCCGCACCATCGGCTGCGGCATCATCGCCTGGCGCCGACTCAAGACCCACTTATAGCGCTACGAATCCTTAGTCTCTCGCCATGGACGCTTGAGTTGCGCGTCCGGCCTGCCCAGTTAGAACCAGGCGGTCGGCCCGAACACGAAGCGTGATCAAGTCCGTGGGGCGGGCAGCATCAACCGCGGTTGGTGTGGCGGGTAGTCGCCACGCACGCACCGTGCATCCGAGCCTGAGCACTCAGGGCTGATGAACATGAAGCCGCTGGTCAGGCGTAAGTAGCCCTGCTACGTCTCGATCACCCGCCGAGTGGGCGGCAAGAAAAGACACCGTCCACTCTTGACGAAACCCTGTTCGTCACCAACTATATGCCCATTAACTAAGCAGTCTTTACTTAACCGGTTGTCAGCGGAGGAGGTGCACCCATGGCGGAGTCGGCCCTCGACACGCCGCACGGCGCTCGGCGTCCGCGTGGCTTGTTCCAGGCGGCGGCGCGGCGGGAGCCCACTCGGCCGACCAAGGCGCGCAACCAGGACACCCGGCTGCACAACCGGTCCCTGGTGCTCGCCACGCTCTACCGTGACGGCGCGATGAGCCGGGCTGACCTTGCTCGGGCATCCGATCTGACGATGCCGACGGTCTCCGCGCTCGTGGCGGATCTCATCGACGATGGGCTGCTGGCCGACATCGGACCACGCTCAGACGTGCGTCGCGGAAAGCCCGCGAACCTCATCGAGGTCGACGACGCGGGCACGAACCTGGTCGTCGTGGACCTCTCGCTCGTCGATCGGTTCGTCGGGGCGGTGACCGACCTACGCGGCCGCGTGGTCGCCCGGGCGGAGCTGGCACTGGGACCCGCCGTCGGGGAGGCGGCGAAGGCCCTGGTGTTCCAGCTCATCGAGCAGCTGATGGAACGCGCGCCGCGCCGTGTGCTTGGCATCGGAGTGGGCTCGCCGGGCATCATCGACGACGGCGGCGTGATACGGCAGGCCGCGCACCTGGACTGGCACGACCTGCCGATGGCCACCGAGCTCAGCGACCGGTTCGAAGTCGCCGCGCACGTGGGCAACGACGTGAACGTCGCCGCCCTCGCGGTTCTGACCTTCCGCACCACGCACGCCCAGAACCTCATGCTCGTCAGCATCGAGCACGGTGTCGGCGCCGCCCTCGTCATCGATGGCGACCTGGTGTGGGGCGAGCAGTTCGCCGCGGGCGAGATCGGCCATGTCACCGTGGATGACGGCGGCGAGGCTTGTATCTGCGGCAAACGCGGCTGCCTCGACCTGCTCATCTCGGCGGTGCACCTGCGCTCCCGAGTCGAGGGCCTGCCCGCGGAGCTCAGGCAGGCCCGACTGGCCGAAGCCGGAAACGCGCTGGGCCTGGTGCTCGCTCCGATTCTGAGTGTGCTCAACCTCAACGAGGTCGTCCTGACCGGGCCCGCTGACCTCATCGAGGGTCCCTTTCTCGCCGCGGCGAACAACACCGCGCGAGCGAGGACCTTGCCTCCGATCAGCAGCTCGCTGACGGTCCGGTCGCTTGCGGGCGACTCGGATCTGACTCTGCTCGGGGGCGTATCACTGGTGCTTTCCCGCGAACTCGGAGTGCTCTGACACCGCGCGCCGCACGACGCGAACCCGATCCCGCACCCAGCGGAGCCGGCGCAATCCTTTCTCCCACCCGCACTCGGTGATCCCTTCGCCGACCCCGCATTCCCCTGGAGTCCAAGTGAAACCAACCCGTCTGGCCGTCGCGCTCGCGCTCGGCCTCACCGCCACCGCCGCCCTGTCCGCCTGCTCCACGCCCGGTTCGGGGGATGCCGGGACCGCGGGTCCGCAGAGCGTCGCGCCCGTCCGCGGCGACGGCAAGACCATCACCGTCTGGGTGATGAATGAAGACTACTCGACCGAGACGCTCACCGCGATCAACGACGAGTTCACCAAGCAGACCGGCGCCAAGGTCAACCTGCAGGTGCAGGACTGGGACGGCATCACCACCAAGATCACCACCGCGCTGGCCACGAGCACCCCGCCGGACGTGCTGGACCTCGGCAACACCCAAGTGGCAAGCTTCGCGGCCAACGGTGGGCTCAAGGACCTGACCCCGTATGAGAAGGACCTCAAGCAGGGCAGGCACTGGCTCAGCGGCCTGGTCGATCCGGCCACTGTGGACGGTCACCTCTACGCCGTGCCCGGTTTCGCCGGCGCCCGCTCGGTGATCTACAACAAGAAGGTGTGGGCCGCCGCGGGCATCACCGCGCCGCCGACCACCCACGACGAGCTGCTGGCCGACCTGGACAAGGTCCGCGCCGCCAACCCCGCCGAGGACTTCTCCCCGCTGTACCTGCCCGGCCAGAACTGGTACGCGGGCATGCAGTTCGTCTGGGACGCGGGCGCCGAGATCGCCACCAACGCCGGTGGCAAGTGGACGCCTGGATTCAGCTCCGAGAAGGCCCAGCAGGGGCTCAACGACTTCAAGGAGTTCCAGAACAAGTACTCCGCCCCCGCGTCGCGAACCGTCGACACCAAGAGCCCCGACCAGCTGCAGATCTTCGCTGACGGCAAGGCTTCCGCGGTCATCGCCACCAGCGGCGCGATCGGCCAGATCCAGAAGGCCAACCCGGCGCTGACCGAAGCCGACCTCGGCAGCTTCCCGCTGCCGGGCAAGTCGGGCAAGAACCAGCCGGTCATGCTGGGCGGCTCGGACTGGGGTATCGCCGCCAAGAGCCAGAACCCGGAACTCGCCGTCGTGTGGGCGAAGATCGCCGTGAGTCCGCAGATCCAGGACACCTGGGTCTTCGGCAAGGAAGGCTGGATCCCCAACAGCTCCGAGGCGATCGAGTCGGCGGCCGCGAAGGTCAAGCCGGTGAAGAAGGGCTTCTTCGACGCGGCACTGACCTCCAAGGCGACGCCCGCGAGCGCGAACTGGGCCGAGATCGAGGGCAAGAAGGACCTGGAGGCGCTGTTCGCCGCGGTCGCCTCGGGCGCCAAGACACCTAAGGACGCGGCGGCGACGTTCGACGCCGCCGCCACCAAGGTGCTCAACGCGTCCAGCTGAGCCCGTGGGGGCGCCCTCGCGACTGCCTTCCGAGGGCGCCCCCACCTCCACTTCCCTTGTAGAGAACGGAGAAAGTCCGTGACCGCCACCACCGCACCGTCGCCCGGGGTGCGCCGCCAGGGAGGACCCGGCCCCCGCGCGTCCCAGCGCAAGCGCCGCCGCTCCCTGGCGCCGTTGTGGCTGCTCTCGCCCGCCGGGCTGGTGATGCTCACCGTCACCATCGCGCCGATCGTGTTCCTGGTGTACACCTCGTTCACCGACTACAACCAGCGCTCTCTGTTCACCGGCAAGTACAGCCTCGTCGGGGTCGAGCAGTACACGGACCTGGCCGCCGACCCGGAGTTCTGGCAGTCGCTGCTGCGGACCCTGTGGTTCACCGCGGCGATGGTCATCGGGAGCGTCATCGTCGGCACCGGCGTCGCGCAGCTGCTGACCCGGCTCGGCGTCGTGCTCAGGCAGGTCGTCACCGTCGTGCTGATCTTCGTCTGGGCGATGCCCACAGTGGCGTCGTCGCTGGTGTGGAAGTGGCTCTTTCAACCCGGCTACGGCGTGGTCAACTGGCTGCTGACCCAGGTCGGCGTGTTCGGCGACCTGACCAACACCGACTGGTCGACCCACCCGGGCCTGGCGTATGTGTCGATCTGGCTGCTGATCGTGTGGCAGGCGGTGCCGTTCATCGCCTTGACCCTCTACGCCGCGCTCACCCAGATGCCGGTGGAGCTGCAGGAGGCGGCCCGCATCGACGGTGCGGGCGAGTGGCGCACGTGGTGGTCGATCACGCTGCCCTACATCCGCCCGACCATGCTGCTGGTCACCCTGATGTCGGTGATCTGGGACTTCAACGTGTTCAACCAGATCTGGCTCGTCTCCGCGGGCGGCCCGGACTCGGCGACCAGCACCCTGGGCATCTTCGCCTACCGCACGGCGTTCGTCAGCTTCCGCATCGGGCAGGGCGCCGCCCTGTCGGTCATCACCACGGTGATCCTCGTGGCACTGAGCGCCATCTACATCCGCCGTCTGCTGCGGTCCGGGGAGGACCTGTGAGCACCATCCAAGCCATGTCCGCCCCCTTGCGCGGGCGCCGGGTCGGCCCGCCGAAGGGCGGCCCGCTCAGCAACACACTCGCGATCCTGTTCAGCCTGGTGTGGATCTTCCCCATCTACTGGATGGTGAACACCGCGTTCAAGCCTCGGTCGGAGGCGCTGACCGAGACCCCGCTGTTCCTGCCCGAATCACCCACCCTGGACAACTTCGACGCGGCGATCAACCAGACGTCGTTCCTGGTCGACCTGCGCAACAGCCTCATCGTCGTCGGGGGGACGGTCCTGCTCGCGATCCTGCTCGGCATCTTCGCCGCCGCGGCCCTGTCGCGGTTCCGCTTCCGCGGCAGGCGCACGATCATGGTCGTCATCCTGGTGGTGCAGATGCTTCCCGCGTCGGCGCTGCTGATCCCGACCTTCATGGTGTTCAACGAACTTGGGCTGCTGGGCACCTACTTCGGGCTGATCCTGGCCTACGTGGCGCTGGTGCTGCCCTTCTCGGTGTGGGTGATGCGCGGGTTCTTCATCGCGATCCCCGTGGAGATCGAGGAAGCGGCCCGGATCGACGGCGCGTCCACGTGGCAGGTGCTCACCCGCATCCTGTTCCCGCTCGTCGCGCCCGGCGTGATCGCCACCAGCATCTTCGCCTTCATCACCGCGTGGAACGACTACCTGATCGCGTACACGTTCATGAAGGACCAGAGCCAGTACACGCTGCCGGTGTGGCTCGCCTCGTTCAGCACGCCGCTGACCGGGACCGACTTCGGCGGGCAGATGGCCGGTTCGGTGATCTTCTCGCTGCCCGTCGTCGTGTTCTTCCTCCTCATCCAGCGCAAGTTGGTGTCCGGTATGTCCGCGGGAGCGGTGAAGGGATGACCGTGTTCTCGATTGTGCCCCGTCCGGAGTCCGTCCAGCGGGGGGACGGTGAATTCCCGCTCGACGCCGCCACCCGGATCGTCGCGGCGGAGCACCTGGTGCCCGTGGCGCACTGGCTGCAGTCCGCTCTACGGCCTGCGACCGGGCTGGCGCTGCCGCTGGCGCAGGACGCGGACCGGGCCATCACCCTCGTGCGTTCGGACGACCTGGGATCTGAGGCGTACCGACTGGACTGCACGCCGTCGGGGATCACTGTGGCAGGCGGGGACCCCGCGGGTGTCTTCCACGGATGTCAAACGCTGCTGCAACTGTTGCCGCCGGCGGTATACCGACGGGCCTTTGTGGACGATGTGCAATGGGCTGTGCCCGCCGTCGCGATCCGGGACACGCCGCGGTTCGGCTGGCGCGGAATGATGCTCGACGTGGCACGGCACTTCATGCCCAAGCACGACCTGCTGCGCCTCATCGACCTGCTCGCGATGCACCGGCTGAACACACTGCACCTGCACCTGACTGACGACCAGGGATGGCGGGTCGAGATCCGCCGCTACCCGAAGCTGACCGAGGTCGGATCCTGGCGGCACGAGTCCCAGCTCGGCGCCGACCCCGACGCGGGCAACGACGGTCGACCGCACGGCGGTTTCTACACCCAGGACGACATCCGAGAGATCGTCGCCTACGCGGCGAGCCGCTTCATCACCGTCGTCCCGGAGATCGACGTCCCCGGCCACACCCAGGCAGCCATCGCCGCCTATCCCGAACTCGGGGTGTCGGGCGAACCCCGGGAGGTCTCACCGCGCTGGGGCATCAACGTCAACGTCCTCAACACCGAGGACACCACCGTCGAGTTCTTCCGCGGCGTCTTCGACGAGATCATGGACCTGTTCCCCAGCCAGTACATCGGCGTCGGCGGCGACGAGTGTCCCAAGGAGCAGTGGCGGGTCGACGAGCGTACGCAAGCACTGATCCGCGAGCGGAGCCTTGCGGGGGAGACCGAACTGCAGGCCTGGTTCATCCACCAGATCGGTGTCCACATCAGCGCCCGCGGCCGCCGGATGTACGGATGGGACGACCTGCTGGAGGGCGACCTCCCCGCGGACACGGTTGTCGCCTCGTGGCGCGGCATGACCGGTGCGGTCACCGCCGCGCGCAAGGGATACGACGTCGTGTCCTGTCCGGACGACCTGGTGTACCTGGATTACCGGCAGTCGGAACTCCCCGACGAGCCGATCCCGTTCTCCATCCCGCTCACCCTCGCCGACGCCTACTCCTTCGACCCCGTCCCGTCCGATCTTGGTCCGGACGAAGCGGGACGGGTGCTCGGCGGCCAGGCCAACCTCTGGACCGAGAACCTGGACTCACCCAGGACAGTCGACTACTTCGCCTTCCCGCGGCTGTGCGCGATCGCGGAAGCGTTGTGGAGCAACGGCGAACGCGACTTCGCCGAATTCGAGCCCCGGCTCGAAGAGCACCTGCACAGGCTCGACGCGCTTGGTGTCGAGTACCGCAGGCGCACCGGCCCGATGCCGTGGCAGACCCGCCCCGGCATCCCCGGAAAGCCGTCCGAGCGCGCCGAGTGGGCCGCGTTCATCGACGGGCTGGTCGCCAACATCCGCCCGAGCTGACCAGGTCACTGGACATTTCGGCGGTGCCTACCCACCCCTGCAGGTAGTGACCGACGGAAGGACTTCTGATGAAACAACAACGGATCAGACGACTCCTGACCGCACTCGCGGCGGCCTTGCCCTTGACCACCGTGCTGGTCGCCGGGGCCGCCGCCCCCGCGACAGCCGCGGTACCGCTCGGGTCCGCCGGGACGATCACCATCGGCGGGCTGTGCCTTGACGACGACGACTTCGGCACCGCCGACGGCACCATCATCAAAGTGTTCACCTGCAACGGATCCTCGGCGCAGAAATGGACCTGGTACGACGACGGCACGCTGCGGATCTTCGGCAAGTGCGTCGACGTGACCGGCGCGGCCAACGCCACGGGCGCCCTGATCGTGCTCTACACGTGTTCGGCTCTCCCGCACCAGAAGTTCGCCCACCTTCCCGACGGAACGATCTACAGCGCCAAGTCCGGCAAGTGCCTGGCCGTCCAAGGCGCGATCGCCAACGGCTCTCGCGTCGGACTCGCGCCGTGCGATCCCGCGCAGGCCAACCAGAAGTTCACCGCGGCGACGGCCCCCGCCGCGAAGTACGCCCTCTCCGCGGGCTCCGCGGTGCGCTACTCCCGGCCGGACGACACCCCGGCGGCCGTGTACCTGGACAAGGACGGCACGTTCTACTACCAGCAGGCCCACGCCCTCTACGGCGCGGACGAGCACCGCAAGTGGAGCTTCTTCACCGGCGCCGACTTCGACTCGACCACGCTCGCCCCGATCACGAACTCGGTGAACCCGAACAACTCCAACGACAGCAACGCCGACACGACGTGGCGGTGCAACAACAGCCCCACCGGCCTGGAGTCCACCTACGCGCCGGCGGGCTCGTCATACTCCCAGCGCAACTACTGTGACCTCGCGGGTGTGTGGGTCGACCCGGACACCGGTGACTGGTACGGCCTGGTGCACAACGAGTTCACGCCGCAGCCCTTCGGCGACGGCATGCACTACGACAGCATCGACTACGGCGTGTCCACCGACCAGGGCAAGACCTGGACCATCCGGGACCACGTGATCACCTCGCCGTACAGCGTCAAGCGCAACGACACCGCCGCCTTCCCGGCCTCCACCTACTACTACGGCGACGGCGACCAGCGGCTGTTCGTCGACTACGCCTCCGGCTACTTCTACGTCTTCTACGCCTCACGGGTCTTGAACAAGAGCGGCGGCGGCGCGGTCTGGCTCCAGCACGTCGCCCGCGCGCCGATCTCGCAGAAGATGGCGCCCTCGTCGTGGTCCAAGTGGTACAACGGCGCCTGGCAGACCCCCGGTGTCGGCGGCGCGGAGAGCAACATCATCCCGGCTGACGGCGGCGGCCCCGGCTACACCACGCCCGCCGAGGACTACAAGCCCGCCGCGACCGGCTCAGTCGCCTCGCAGGTCTCTTCCGGCGTCCTGCCCGACAACTCCCAGCTCGCGGTCATGAACATCGCCTGGAACGCCTACCTCGGGCTCTACATCGGAACACCGCAGAACAACGTCGCACAGGCCACCGACACCAAGACCCCGCTGCGCTTCTACGCCACCAAGGACCTCGCCACCCAGAAGTGGTTCGACCTCGGCCTGGTGGTCAACCAGCCGAACGGGGCGTGGTACCGCTGGCTGCTCGACTCGGCGAACCTGACCAGTTCCACGGTGCTAGGCAAGACGTTCCGCTCGTACTGCTCCTTCTACTGCTCCACCTACAGCGGCGAGTACGCGACGATCACCATCGCGCCCAAGTCGACCGCCGACCTGCCCGCCTCCCCGGTGCACAGCGGCGCCACCTATCGCGTCGGCGCGGGCAACGGCCAGTTCCTCACGCAGAGCGGATCCGGCCTCGCGACCACCACGGCCAACCCGACGGCGTGGACCTTCACGCCCACCGGCGACGGCTTCCACAGCGTCGCCAACCGATCCACCGGCCACGCGCTCGGTGTCGGCGGCGACAACGCCGGTCGGGCGTGGGGTGCAGGGGTCTCCCTCGGCGCGGTGACCTGCGCGCCCACGGTCAACCAGCAGTGGTCCATCCAGGCGACCACCACGGGCTCTTACCGTCTGGTCAACAGGTACAGCGGCCTCGCGCTCAGCCTTTCCGGCACGGTCGTCACGGCGCCGCAGCGGAACTGGGTCAACGCGGGCACCGCCGGTGACACCCGCTCGCCCTCCGCGCAGACCCTGGCGTTCAGCGTGGTCGACACGGCGATCGGGAACACCGTGACCGTGGCCTGCCCCGGCAACCAGAGTTCGCCCGCGGCCGCGGCGATCAGCCCGGTCCAGATCGCCGCCGTGGACTCCGACCGCACCCAGTCGCTGACCTACTCGGCGAGCGGGCTGCCCGGTGGGCTGTCCATCAACACGGGCACTGGAGAGATCACCGGCACCCCGACTGGTGCGGGCACCTCCTCGGTGACGGTGACCGCGACTGACGGGTCCGGGGCCTCGGGTTCGACCACGTTCACCTGGGTCGTCACGCCGGCAGACCTGGCCCGCGACAAGCCCACCACGGCTTCGTCGGTCGAGGCGACGACCCTCGCCGCCACTCAGGCCACCGACGGCAACCCGAGCACCCGATGGGCCAGCGCCTACGCCGACCCGCAGTGGCTGCGGGTCGACCTCGGCTCGACCCGGACGATCACCGGGGTGGGCCTGGCGTGGGAAGCTGCTTACGCCAAGGCGTATCAGATCCAGGTGTCCAATGACGGGACGAGTTGGACGACGATCTACTCGACGTCGACCAGCACCGGCGGCACGCAGGACCTGGCGGGCCTGACCGGGTCCGGCCGCTACGTCAGGATGCTCGGGACGACCCGCGCCACCTCGTTCGGCTATTCCCTCTGGTCGTTCAACGTCTACGGCTCCTGAAGCCACGGGCCGCGCCTGCCCGAGCGGGCAGGCGCGGCCCGCTCGCACTTCCCTCAAGTGACAAGGAGCCCTCATGGCCACTGTCGAGTACCGGGGCGCGACCCGACACTACGCGGGTACCAGCAGCCCTGCTGTGGACAACCTCGATCTGCGTATCCGCGACGGTGAGTGCATGGTGCTGGTCGGCCCCTCTGGTTGCGGCAAGTCCACTGCCTTGCGCATGCTCGCGGGTCTGGAGGCGGTCGACGGTGGCGAGATCCGCATCGGCGGCGCCGATGTCACCCACGCCGAACCCAAGGAGCGCGACATCGCGATGGTGTTCCAGAACTACGCGCTCTACCCGCACATGACCGTGCGGCAGAACATCGCCTTCCACCTCAGGGTCGCGAAAATGGGCACACGCGAGATCGAGCACAGGGTCTCCGAGGCCGCGCGGATGCTGGAACTGGAGCCCTACCTCGACCGCAGACCCGACAAGCTCTCCGGCGGCCAACGCCAGCGGGTCGCCATGGGCCGGGCGATCATCCGGCGGCCGCGGGTGTTCTGCATGGACGAGCCACTGTCCAACTTGGACGCGAAGCTGCGGGTGCAGACCCGTACGCAGATCGCCTCCCTGCAGCGCCGCCTCGGTGTCACGACGGTGTACGTCACGCACGACCAAGTCGAGGCCATGACCATGGGCGACCGGGTCGCGATCCTCAAGGACGGCAGGCTCCAACAGTGCGACACCCCGCGCACTGTGTTCGACAGACCGAGGAATCTCTTCGTCGCGGGCTTTATCGGCTCCCCGGCGATGAACTTGATCCCCCTGTACGCGCAGGACTGGTCGGTGGAGTTCGGCGGCACCCGCATCGGCCTCACCCCGGCGCAGCGGGCCGCGGCCTCCAGCCGCGAGATCACCATCGGTGTGCGACCGGAGGGCCTGCGTGTCGTCGGGGCCGCCCAGGGGCGCCGGGTGGTGATCGAGATGGTCGAGGAACTGGGCAGCGACAACTACCTCTACACCTCAGCCGACGGCAACTCCGCGCGGCCGATCGTGGTCCGCTCCGGCACTCGGGAGATCCCCTCTCGCGGCACCACCATCGGCCTGCGGCTCCACCGAGCCGACATCCACCTCTTCGACAGTCTCACCGGCGAACGCCTCCCAGACTGAGGAGTGATCCTGTGCAGACAAAGTACCGCCTGGTCGCGAACCAGCTCATCGACTCGATCAACCGCGGCGAGTACCCGGTGGGCAGCGCGCTTCCCCCGCTGCACGAACTGACCCGACGATTCGACATCGCCCGCGGCACCGCCCGCTCGGCGATCGCCGTCCTGGTGGCTGAAGGCCTGGCGGTGGTCAAACAAGGCGCCGGGACCGTCGTGTGCGCGACAGCGCCGACCGCCCGTCGGCCCGACAACCGCACCCCGGATCGAGAGCACCTCCACGTCGTGCTGAGCGGCTGGGCCCACGCCGACGCCGAGGTGTCCACCCGCCTCGGTCTGCGCGCGGGTGGCCTGGTCGTGCATAGGATCAGGCACCACCGCAGCGGGCGAAAACTTGTCCAGATCGACCAGCAATGGATCCCCGCGACAGTCGCGAGGCGAATCGAGGCCCACACGGGGCATGACATCGCCGACACCGAGAGCACCCCGCACAGCAACCTGATCACCTTGATGCGGCATGCAGGCCTGCATCCGGTTGTCGCGGCGATCACCGTGCACGCGCGCATGCCCGAACACCTCGAATGCGCGCGCATGAGCATCCCGCCGACCAAGCCGGTACTCGTCACCCACCAGGTCGTCCACGACTCGACCGGCAACCCCGTGGAGACAACCACCACTGTCGGCTCACCCAACCTCGCCTGCCCGATGTTCACCGTCCCGGTTCCTGCTTGAAGTGCGCCTACCCGGGCATGGAACTCCAGTCGCATGCTTGACGACATCTGCTCCATTATGGACGCTCGCACGGAGTCGGTTCGGCCCGTACCGGACGTGCGTTAGATGTGTTGCGCCCCTTGGTAATCCGCTTGAAACGCCCTCGACGACACTCTTGACATCCTTCGTCCGAACCGCAAACATTGGTGAATGGTTCAGACCATTAATCGCGGCCTCGCCCTCTCGCTCGCCGCGCTGGCACTCCTGTCCACAGCGCCCGCGGCGGCCCAAGATGACCCGGCGGTCAACGCCGCACCGCAGGTGGTCCCCGCGGTGCGGCAGTGGAGCGGTGGCGTCGGGCGGCTGCGACTCGGGCCCGACACCAAGATCGTGCTCGACCCCGCGGACGGCGGCGCGCTACGCGATGTCGCCGAGCAGGTTGGCGCCGACCTGACCGAGATGACCGGCTGGCCGGTGCCTGCCGTCCGGGAGGGTCGGGCGGGTGAGCGTGACCTTGTCCTCGACCTGGACGCGGGCGCCGACGTCGGGCCGACCGAACTCGCCTTGAAAGAGGGGTACCGGCTCACGACCGATTCGCGGGTCACGATCACCAGCCGCACACCGGTCGGCGCGTACTGGGGGACCAGGACGCTGTTGCAGATGCTGTCCTTCGACGGCCAGGCCTCGGCGTCGGTCCCTGTCGGCTCCCTTGTGGACTGGCCGAACGTCGCCGTGCGCGGGTTCATGCTCGACGTCGGGCGGCGCTGGTTCGACCACGACTTCATGCGCGACTACGTGCGGCACATGAGCTGGTTCAAGCTCAACACCTTCCAGGTGCACCTCAACGACAACGAGATCACCGCGCCCGGCGGCGACTGGTCGAAGGCGTACTCGGCGTTCCGGCTGGCCAGTGACAACCCGCGGTTCGCGGGGCTCGCCGCGACCGACGGCGCGTTCACCCGCGCCGACTGGGACCGGCTCGAGGAGGTCGCCGCGGACCGGTTCGTCACCGTGGTGCCCGAGATCGACGCGCCCGCCCATGCGCGGGCGTTCATCGAGTTCGACCCGAGCCTCGGCCTCAACGGCGGCAACTCCGACCACCTCGACCTGCGCAACCCCGCGGCCACCCAATTCATGAAGGACGTCTACGACGAGTTCGCGCCCTGGTTCCGCGCCCCGGCGATCCATGTCGGGGCCGACGAGTACCCGCGCGCCTACGCGACCCAGTACCGCGACTATGTCAACGAGATCGCGGCGCACGTGCGCGGGCTGGGCAAGGAGGTGCGCGCGTGGGGCAGCCTGTCGGTGATGTCGGGCGGTGCCAACGGGTATGACCGCGACATCACCATGCACTCGTGGAACAACGGCTGGTACGGCCCGAAAGCCGCCCTCGCCGACGGTTACCCGCTGATCAACACCAACGACGGCCTGCTCTACATCGTGCCGTTCGCGAACTACTACCACGGCAAGGGCCTTGATGGTCGTTGGCTGCACGCCAACTGGGAGCCGCACGTCTTCGCGGGTGGCCAGACCGTCGACCCGGAGCACCCGCTGCTGCGCGGCGCGATGTCCGCGGTCTGGAACGACCTGGTGCACGCCAAGTACACCGCGACCGACGTGCACGGCCTGGTGGAGCCGACGTTCGGGCTGCTGGCGCAGAAGATGTGGCGCGGCAAGGTGCCAGGGCAGACCTACGAGCAGTTCATGGCGACCGTGGGTGACCTCGGCGTCGGCCCCGGCATGGAGAACCTGCAAACCACCCTGCCCGGCGGCGACCGCGGCCTGCGCACCCGGGTCGACCCGCCGCCCGTGCTCGCGGGCGGTGAGACGGCGAGGATGGCGGCCACGGTGACGAACACCGGGCACTACGCCGTCGACACGGTCGACGCCGCGTTGGCGTTGTCCCTGCCCGGGGTGCGGGTTGTCCCGGCGAGCGTCGGGCCGGACATCCTCGAACCCGGCGCGACCGGAACGTGGGCATGGCAGGTCACCGCTGACCCCGGCGTGGCGACAGGCACGGCGCGCGCCGAGGTGACGTTCACAGCCAACCGGCGCGGCCGGGAGGTCGGTTCGCGCGCTTTCGGCGTGGCGAGGACGGTCGAAGCCGCGCCTGCGGGCACCGAGCACCTGTCGTTCACGGCGACGGCCACCGCGTCCTCGGTGGAGGGAAACCTCGACCGACTCGCCGCCAGTCATGTCAACGACGGCGACCTTGGCACCCGGTGGGCATCGCGCTACACCGACGCCGAGTGGATTCAGCTCCGGTTGGCGCGGCCGTCGACGATCCGGTCGGTGAAGCTGTTCTGGGAGGCGGCTTGCGCAGCTCGGTACCGGGTGCAGACCTCTATGGACGGTGTCACCTGGCATGACGCCGCCACGGTCGACCAGGCGCGCTGCGGTGTGGAATCAATAGCGCTCGACGCACCGGAACCCGCCCTGTACGTGCGGCTGCAAGGCGTCGGCCGCGCGACGGGCTACGGCTACTCGCTCCACGAATTTTGGGCGTTCGGCACAGCGATCAGTTGACATAATGATCCGATGTTTTGTCGGTGGATCTTGCGTGGGCATGCTCAATCCCTGCACACTTCACCCAGCTCGGAGTCATTGATGCGCTAATCCGCCCGTTCTGTCATCGGATGTATCAGTCGTTGGAAGAGGAAGTTGTGCGTCTTCGATTATTCGCGGCCGGTGTCGCGGTCTCGTCCGTGCTGGTGGGGGTCGCTGTGCCCGCCGCGGCGGCCGGGAATCCCACGGCCACCATCTCGCCGACCGACACCCAGGCTCAGATCCTGACCAAGGCCGCCGCGGTGACCCCGTCGGACCGCCAGCTCGCGTGGCAGCGCGAGGAGCTGACCGGGTTCGTCCACTTCGGACCCAACACCTACACCGGCCGCGACCTCGGGCTCGGCACCGAGGACCCGGACATCATCCAGCCAACCGGCCTCGACACCGACCAGTGGGTCTCGACGTTCAAGGACGCGGGCTTCAAGAAAATCATCTTCACCGCCAAGCACCACGACGGCATGCTGATGTACCCGTCGGCGTACTCGACCTACGACATGGCGTCGAGCAGCTACCTCAACGGCACCGCCGACCTGGTGAAGTCGTTCACCGACTCCGCGCGCAAGTTCGGCGTGAAGGTGGGCATCTATCTCTCGCCGTCGGACCTGCACGAGTACCAACCGGGCGGCACGTTCGGCAACGGCAGCGCCAAGATCAACGCCACCATCCCCGGCATCCCCGGTGCGGGCCCGACCTTCGACGTCGTCGCCGACGACTACAACCGGCTCTACATGAACACCCTCTATGAGCTGTTGACCAAGTACGGCACGGTCGACGAGGTCTGGTTCGACGGCTACGACCCGACCGGCGGGCGCCAGCCCTACAACTTCACCGACTGGGTCAGGATCGTCCGCACGCTGCAGCCCACCGCGGTCACCTTCGGCGGCGACGTGCGCTGGGTCGGCAACGAGAGCGGCATCGCGCGGACCAGCGAGTGGAGCGTGATCCCGAACAAGAACGCGCTGAACCCGGACGGGATGCGGGACCCGACGTTCGGCTGGGAGGCCGACAACATCGCGGGCGACGACAAGCTGACCACCGCGTCGACCTACCTGGCCTGGTTCCCCGGCGAGTGCGACGCGAAGCTGCAGCCGTCGTGGTTCTGGCACCCGAACCAGACCCCGAAGACGCTCAGCGCGCTGATGTCGATGTACTACGCCTCGGTCGGCCGCAACTGCCAGCTGCTGCTCAACGTCGGCCCGAACCAGCAGGGCAAGATCGGCGCCACCGAGGTCACCAGGATGGCGGAGTTCGGCGCGAAGATCCGCTCCACGTTCGCCACGAACCTGGCCGCGGGCGCGACGGCGGCCAACGACACCGGCACGTCCAACACCGCGGGCAACGCGCCCGCCAACGTCCTCGACGCCGCCGACGGCACCGGGTGGCAGCCGACCGCGAACACCGGCGGTCTCGTCGTCGATCTGCCGGCGTCCAAGGCGGTAAACACCTTGGTGCTGCAGGAGAACATCCAGGTCGGCCAGCGGGTCGCGGGCTTCGCGGTCGACGCGTGGACGGGCACGGCGTGGCAGCAGGTGACCGCCGCTACCACCGTCGGCTACAAGCGCATCGTGCAGTTCCCCACGGTCACCACCCAGAAGGTGCGGCTGCGGATCACCGCGTCCCGCGCGCTCGCGCCGAGCATCGCGACGGTGGCGCTCTACGACGACGGCTCGGCCATCAACCTCGCCCAGGGCAAGCCCGCAACCCAGTCGTCGACCTCGAACTCGGCGCCGGCGTCGCGTGCCGTGGACGGCAACACCAACGGCGACTTCTTCGCGACCTCGGTGACCCACACCAATTCCGAGGCGACCCCGTGGTGGCAGGTCGACCTCGGGGCGTCGGTCCCGGTCGGCAAGCTGGCGCTCTGGAACCGCACCGACTGCTGCGCGAACCGGCTCACCGACTACTGGGTCTTCGTCTCCGACACCCCGTTCAACACCGCGCTCACCCCGGCGCAGCAGGCGGCCGCACCGGGCGTCTGGTCGAGTCGCCAGACCGGGCAGGCGGGCACACCGACCCAGCTGACCGTGGGCAAGGCGGCCCGATACGTCATGGTCCGGTTGGCGGGAACCAACCCGCTATCGTTGGCCGAAGTGCAGGTTTTCGCGCCCGCCAACGACTTCTCCCTCGCCGCGAGCCAGCCGATGACCGCGGTCCCGGCCGGGCAGGCCACCACGTCGACGGTCACCACTGCGGTGACCAAGGGCGCCGCGGGACCGATCACGCTCAGCGCCGCCAACCTGCCCCCGGGCGCCACGGCGACGTTCAACCCGGCCACCGTCACCGCGGGCGGCACCTCGACCCTCACCATCCAGACCTCGGCGAGCACCCCGCCCGGGGACTCGATCGTGGACGTCATCGGCACCGCGGCGGAGGTCTCGCACAGCGCGCAGGTGACCGTCAGCGTCGTGGCCGCGTCGGCTGACCCGGTGGTCTCCGGTCAGCGCTACCAGGTTCGCAACGCGTTGTCCGGCAAGGCGGTCGACGTTCCGGGCAACGCGACCACCGCGGGAACCCAGCTGATCCAGTGGGCGCCGCACGGCGGCGACAACCAGCGGTGGACGTTCACCAGGCAGGCCGACGGCAGCTACGAGGTCCGCAGTGTCTCCAGTGGACTCTGCATGGACGCCACGACCAACTCCGGCGAACCGGTCGTGCAGTGGACCTGCCACGGCGGAAGCAACCAACGCTGGTCACTCGTCGCAGCCACCGGCGGGCACCGACTGGTGGTGAAGTCCAGCGGGAAGGTGCTCACGGTGGCCGGGACCGGTGACGGGCTCACCCAGGCCGTACCCGTGGCGGGCAACAGCCAGTCGTGGACTTTTGTCACCCCATGACCTTTCAATGAGAAAGAGAGTCGGAGGAACCCCTGTTGCGTGTCCAATCCCTGCTCGGCGCAGCTGTGCTGCTCTTACTGGGCGTCGCCCCCGCCGCGGCCGAGCCGGCCGCCGCCACCTACTACCTCGACTGCGCGGCGGGCAGTGACTCGGCCGCGGGCACGGGCGAGACCACCGCTTGGCGCACGCTCGCCAGGGTGAGCGCCACGACGTTCGACCCTGGCGACCGTATTCTGATCAAGCGGGCCACCACCTGCGCGGGGTCGCTCGCACCCCAGGGCTCCGGTGTCGCGGGCAGTCCGATCACCGTGGACGCCTACGGTTCCGGCGCCAAGCCGTTGATCGCCGGTGGGGGAGTGCCGAACGCGGTGCGGTTGGTGAACCAGCAGCACTGGGAGATCCGCAACCTGGAGATCACCAACACCGGCCCCAGCGTCGGTTTCCGACGCGGCGTGTCGGTCGAGCTGACCGATTTCGGTGCGGCCAGCCACTTCGTGCTGGAGGACCTGGACATCCACAACGTCAACGGCGAGGACAAGAAGGACCTCGGCGGCAGTGGCGGAATCTATTTCGCCGTCGGCGGCAACACGGTCCGAACCTGGCTCGACGACCTGACCATCCGGAACAACACCGTCCGGTCGGTCGACCGCTCGGGCATCTTCATGGTGTCCACCTGGAACCGGTCGGGCTTCGAGACCGGGAGCGCGGGCGAGTTCATCCCGTGGCCGCGGGTGGTCATCAGCGGCAACCGCGTGGAGGACGTGGGCGGCGACGGCATCGTCGCGGGCAACACCACCGGTGCGCTGATCGAACGCAACTACGTCAACGGGTTCCAGAAGCGCTCGACCGGGTACAACGCCGGGATGTGGACCTACGACTCCGACAACGCGGTGTTCCAGTTCAACGAGGCGACCGGTGGGCAGACCACCCGCGACGGCATGGGGTTCGACGTCGACCAAGGCACGATCGGGACGGTGTTCCAGTACAACTACAGCCACGACAACGCGGGCGGGTTCATGTTGCTGTGCAACGCGACCGGCATCCTTCGCGACGCGGTCGTGCGCTACAACATCAGCCAGAACGACTCCCACCGCGGCATCGAGAACTGCGGAGGTCTGATCGAGTCCGCGCAGGTGTACAACAACACCATCTACATCGGACCCGGGATCAGCCAGTCAGTGATCCAGGAGAACAACTCGACTCGCCGGAATGTGGCTTTCCGCAACAACATCGTGGTCAAGACGGGATCCGGCACGGCGTCCATGACGTTGCGGAGCGGCGGGTACACCCTCGACCACAACGACCTGGTCAACGTCTCCGGTGTCCCCGCGGGCGCGGGGATCACCAGTGACCCGAAGCTTTCCGCGGCGGGCACGGCGACCGACCAGGCGCACGCTGACGGGTACCGGCTGTGCGCGGGCTCGCCCGCGTTGGGCGCGGGCGTGGTGGTGGCGGGCAACGGTGGCCGGGACTACTTCGGCACCGCGCTGTCCGGTACTCCGAGCATCGGCGCGCACGGCGGCGCCGCGGTCGAGTGCGGTCTGTTGCCCAACGGTGGCTTCGAGTCCGGCCTGGCCGGCTGGTCGAGCCGCAACGTCGCCGTGACCACGGTCAATCCGCACAGCGGGACTCAGGCGGTGGCGCTGTCGGCGCCCGCCGGATCGTTCGCGACGGTCGAGCGGCTGGTCACCGGCCTGAGCCCGAACACCGCCTACACCTACACGGGCTGGGTCCGAACCGGTGGCGTGGCCACGAACTTGGGAGTGAAGGGCTTCGGCGGCGCGGAGGTGTTCGCGACCACGTCGGCCACCGGCTGGACCCAGCTGACCCTGTCGTTCACCACCTCGGCGACGGCAACCTCGGTGACGGTCTACTGCTACCTGCCCACCGCGGGCTCGGCGGCCTGCGACGACCTGAGTCTGGCACCGGCGTCGACCATCGGCGGCCCCCACGAGATCGCCCGTGCCGGGACGACCCAGGTCGTCGACGTCCCCGGCGGCTCGACCAGCACCGGCACCCAGCTGATCATCTGGACCCGCCACGGCGGCGCCAACCAGCAGTGGGTATTCACCCGCGACGCGGCGGGGGACTACACGGTGAAGAACGTGAAGTCAGGGCTGTGCATGGACATCGAGGGCAACGCCACCACTGCGGGCGCCAAGGTCATCCAGTGGACCTGCGGCACCGGCGACAACCAGAGGTGGCGGCTCACCCCGGTCGCCGGCGCATACCGGATCACGTCGAAGTCCAGTGGGTTGACGTTGACCGCGGCGGGCACAGCGGATGGGTCCGTGCTCACCCAGCAGGCCGACACCGGCTCGGCGACCCAGCGGTGGGCGCTGCGCTGATCCCATAGGACGCCCGCGCGCCGTTCACGGCACTGAGCCGCGCGCGGGCGACCATTCCTTCGAATATTCGAGTTACTCGCCTGTCCCGGTTCGGTCGCTCCGGTCGAGAACGGGGCGCAGGATCAACGCGAAGTGACTGGGTGGCACGGCCGGACCGGGGTCCGGCAGGGTCGCTCGGGTGGCCCCACCTCGATGTAGGCCTTGGGCTGAGGTCCCATTGGCTGTTCGAAGACAGGGAGGAAGCGGCCGTGTTGCCCTGGATCACCCGCTCCGCGGTATGGATCCCGTCGTCTCGTCGAGAACTCGCGCGGTGCCCGCCATCGCGGGCCCGGGTGGGCGTGCCGGTACTGGTGCAGGGCGCGATCAGTACGTTCGGGTTGCGCCGGAGACGGCCGACCTTCGCGGAGTTGGTCGCCCGATCGCGGCTGGCGTGGACCCGGTGGCCGTGGTCGAGCCGATGAACCAGGCGGAGGCGGAGCGGGCGAGCGCACGAGCCGAACTGGACAACACGCCCGTGGCGAACCTGATCACCGCGGCCGACGTGTACGCGATGGTGGATTCACTGGGAGACATCGCCGCGGCACTCTCCGGAACCGACCCGGATGCGTTGACCAACCTGTACCGATCCGCTCAACTAGAGGTTCGGCGCGAGAACGCAACAGAGGCCGTCTACGTGACGGCCTCTGTGCGGGTGAATAGTGAATGTGTCCGAGGGGGGACTTGAACCCCCACGCCCGTTAAGGGCACTAGCACCTCAAGCTAGCGCGTCTGCCATTCCGCCACCCGGACTTGCGGTCTCCCGCTGGTGTGCGCACAGAGTATCGGATGGGGTTGCGTGGTCCCAAATCGGGGCCGCCTTAGTGCTCCGGTGGTGGTAGGAAAGCGGTGTGACCGAGCATCTGAGCGACACCAGGGACCTGGCTGAGGCCGAGTCGGTGCAGCTGACCAGTGAGTTGATCCGTATCGACACCACCAACACCGGGGATCCCGCCACCGTGGTGGGGGAGCGGGCCGCTGCGGAGTATGTAGCGGAGAAGTTGGCGGAGGTGGGGTTTGACACCACCTACGTCGAGTCGGGGGCCAAGGGCAGAGGCAACGTCTTCGCTCGGTTGGAGGGTGCCGACCCGTCTCGGGGGGCCTTGTTGGTGCACGGCCACCTCGACGCCGTTCCTGCTGACCCGTCCGAGTGGTCGGTTCATCCGCTGTCGGGCGCCGTCCAGGACGGGTACGTGTGGGGGCGGGGCGCGGTCGACATGAAGGACATGGTGGCCATGACGTTGGCTACCGCGCGCCGGTTCCAGCGGGATGGGGTGGTGCCGCCGCGGGACATCATTTTCGCTTTCCTCGCTGATGAGGAGGCCGCGGGCGACTATGGGTCGCAGTGGCTGGTGCGGAATCGGCCCGAGTTGTTCGAGGGCGCCACCGAGGCGATCAGTGAGGTGGGCGGGTTCTCGATCACCGTCAAGGACGACGTCCGCGCCTACATGATCGAGACCGCCGAGAAGGGCATCGCCTGGTTGAAGTTGCGGGTCCGCGGCCGCGCCGGGCATGGGTCGATGGTTCATGAGGACAACGCGGTCACGAAGTTGACCCAGGCTGTCGCGCGCCTTGGCACCCACAAGTTCCCGCTGGTGCTGACCGAGTCGGTGCGTGAGTTCCTTGCCGCGATGAGCGAGATCACCGGCATGGAGTTCGACGAGGACGACCTCGAGGGCGCCGTGGGCAAGTTGGGGGCGGTGGCCCGGATGGTGGGGGCGACCATTCGCGACACCGCCAATCCGACGATGCTGACCGCCGGGTACAAGGCCAACGTGATCCCGTCGGTCGCGGAGGCCGTTGTGGACTGCCGGGTACTGCCGGGCCGTGAGGCCGCGTTCGAGCGCGAGCTGGACGAGATCCTCGGCCCGGACGTGGAGCGCGAGTGGGTGGCCAAGCTCCCGGCCGTCGAGACGACCTTCGACGGCGCCCTCGTGGACGCGATGACCGCCTCGATCGTGGCGGAGGACCCGGGCGCCCGGACGGTCCCGTACATGTTGTCCGGTGGGACCGACGCGAAGGCGTTCGACTCGCTGGGGATTCGGTGCTTCGGGTTCGCACCGCTGCGGCTGCCCGCCGACTTGGACTTCGCGGCGCTGTTCCACGGGGTCGACGAGCGGGTCCCGGTGGACGCGCTGAAGTTCGGGACACGGGTGATGGATCGGTTCCTGCGGAGCTGCTGAGGCCGTGCCAGGATTCGGCGGTGCCCACCACCACTGAACGCTTCGCGCTGTCCGACGGGGCGAAGCTGTCGGTTCAGCGCGCGGGGGAACCCGCGGCGGGGGTCACCGTCGTCCTGGCGCACAGCTACGCGATGGACCAGCGGGCCTGGCACAAGATCATCGCCGCGCTGCCGGACGCGACCGAGAGGCCCGTGCAGGTGGTGTCCTACGACCACCGCGGCCATGGGCAGTCCACCGCGGCCGACGAGAAGACCGCGACCGTCGAGCAGCTCGGTGACGACCTCGCCGAACTGCTCGACGGGGTCGTGCCTCAGGGCCGGATCGTGCTGGCCGGACACGGCATGGGCGGGCTGGTGACCATGGCGCTCGCCGCCCGCCACGCCGCGCTGTTCGAGGCCCGGGTGGCGGGGCTCGCGCTGCTGTCGACGCCCGCCGGGTGGGTCGCGGAGGCGGCGATCCCGAGTTCGCTGGGCAAGATCGTGCAGGACCTGCGCGCGATCCTCGGGGCGAAGATCGTGGAGCGGGTGGCGCAGCGCATCGACAAGGCGAAGACGATCGGGCTGCGGTGGCTGCTGCTCGGCGAGGACCCCGAGCCCGAAGACGTGCGCCTGGTGGCGGAGATGATCGCGGCGCACTGGCCGGACACGGTGGCACTGTTCCGGCCCGCTCTGGACCGGTACGACCAGCAGGCGGCGCTGTCGGTGGCGGCGGGCACGCCGGTGGTGGCGATGGTCGGGGACCGGGACCGGGTGGTGCCGGCGTCGCATGTGGAGGCGCTGGCCGGGGCGGTGGAGGACGGGACCGCGGTCGTGTTGCCGGGGCTCGGGCACATGCTGCCGCTGGAAGGCGTGGCGCAGGTGCTGCCGCGGCTGGTCGGGCTCGTGCACGCCGCGTTCCGACGCTGAACCCACCGACCACCGCCGAGAGCACTTGGACCACGCCGAACGCGGCCGGGTGGATAGGCGCGGTGGGCACGCTTGCCACCTCGACTCGGATGGGTTTCGCCCTCAGGCCGTCCAATCAGGACATCGCCCGAGACGCAGAGCCCCGTTTCACGTGGCAGCCGCACCGGCACCGTGTGGCTGCTTGAGCCGAACGTCCGCACACGTCGGCCCACCGAGGACGCTCGCTCACGATCGCCGCCGACCCGTTCACCACCGCGCTGCCATGTGATCACGGCGGTGGTCAGGGCCCGGAACACGCCACATCGCCGTGAGCGAAGGTCGGCGCCTGCGCTCCGCTGGAAGTCGACCTTCGGGTGTTCCCCATGGTGGGCGGCTGCCGAACGGCATCACCTCTCGGCGTGGTTGCTGAATCGACGGAGGCCGCGTGCGGCGCGAGCCCGTAGACCTTTGCCGTCACGGCGGGTCCTCAGCGACCCTGCGCTGCGCAGACATGGCGCCCACATCGCGGACCAGTCGAGCCCTGGCAGGACGCCCCGGCCCGAGCCGACGGGCGGCGGTGCCGCTCATCCGCCCGCGCTTCGGCGAGGACATGAATCCTCCCGCCCTCGCATAGTCGTGCACACGCGTGGGTAGTCCGATCCTTACCGGACCATGCCTGATCGCAAGGGCTCGCTACTCACGCGTCGGGGAACGGAGGCACTGCGATGGCGGACGAGCGGCATTCGGACGAAGCCGATCGCGGCGATGAGCAGTCGCACGACATGAAGAAGATGTACCTGCGGTTCGCGGCGATGATCCTGACCGCCATGGTCGTCATGTACGCCGTGATGTTCGTCAGCAGCTGGCAGTGGAGCCACATCCGGTTCAGCGAGAGCCGTGTGTTCATGGCGCTCACCATGGGCGGCACGATGGGCCTGCTCATGCTCGGCTACATGCTCGACATGTACCGCAGCATCAAGGCCAACCTGGGCGTCGTCGTGGCGAGTTTGCTCCTGCTCGGCGTGGGCGTGTTCCTCGACCGTAGTCAAACCACAGTGCAAGACGACGGGTGGATGAGTTCGATGATCCCGCACCACTCGATGGCCATCACCCGGTCAGAGCGCGCCGAGATCGCCGACATCCGGGTCTGCGAGCTCGCGAAACAGATCAGCAAAGCCCAGCGAGACGAGATCCTTGAGATGCAATGGCTTATCGAGGACATCGCGCGCAACGGTGTGGCGACGACCGCGCAGGAGGCGCAGGCCCGGCCGGTGCCCGCCTTCGAGGAGTCCGCCGACCGTCGATGCGGCACCGGTTGATTGGGTCCTTCCCCGACCTCCGCGCGGAAGGGTGGAACCACCGAACAGGTCGCTGCCTCGGGTAGCTCATGAGTCGTCGACCTCGGGGTGCGGCGGTGGGGTGGTCGTGACGGCACGCTCACCCGGGGCCGCGTTGCGGCAGTGCTGTGAGTTCAGGGCATACGCCCCGCACCGCCCGGTCAGTTCCACCGTGCGCCGCTGCGGGGCGGTTGGTCGACCGCTGCGGACCCGAGGCGGTGAACCTTGTCGGCGGGGCCGCCGTTCTCGGGTCCGCGGTGCGCCTCCTGGGCGGGGTGCGAGGTGGCGACATTGGTCCGGCCGAACTCGCGGGGAGGGACCCTGGTGCCCAGGCTGCGAAGCCAGGAGCGAGTCTGCGCCCTGCGGCCCGTGGTGCGAAGCAGACGTAACACCGCCTACATGTCCTGTGCCTTCCTGGGCGGCAGGATCGGGTCTGGTGCGGTGTTCGCGCCTTCGTCCAGTTCGGCTGGGCGGGTGCGCGCGGGGTGGTGGCGATACGGTCCGGGACGACGCTCGGCCCGTCACCTTCTGCGCTGAACCGGACGCGGTCGCCGCGCGTAAGTACGAGTCGGAGGTGGCGCCATGCCTGAGTTCGTCAACGGTCTTCCGCTGCACGTGCTGGTCGTGCACATCGTGGTCGTGATGGTCCCGCTGTCGGCCCTGGGCGCGGTGGTCATCGCCGTGTGGCCCGCCGCGCGGGCCCGGTTCGGGTGGCTGGTGGTGGCCGCGGCGGCGGTCGCGGCCGCCGCGACGCCGGTGGCGACCGACAGCGGGAAGAAGCTGGAGCGACGGCTGCCGGAGAACGAGTTGATCAACGTCCATGAGCGGCTGGGCGATCTGATGATCTACTTCACGCTGCCGCTGTTCGTCGTCGTGCTGGGCCTGATGCTGGCGCACCGCGCCGCCGTACGGGCCGAACCCGCGGCGTGGAGCAAGGTCGCGGTGGTCGCGGCGGCGGTGCTCGCGGTGGGTCTCGGGGTGGCTTCGGGCGTGCACGCCTACCGCGTCGGCGACGCCGGGGCGCGCGCGGTGTGGGACGGGTTCGACCAGCTACCCGTCAGGTGATGATGCCGGGCTGCGGGTGCGGACGCCGTTTGCGCCGCAGCCAGACTTTGCGGGTGCCGTCGGAGTAGAGCCGCACGTTCGACAGCTCCCATCCGGCGAACTCCGCGTGGATCGCCAGTTGCGTGGCCGCTGTCAGCCGCGACACCGCGGGTGGCAGCCGCAGCGGCCGGTACTCCCAATCGCCTTCGACCACCCCGTCGCTCATGGTTCGATCACCTGGACACCTCCTCCGTTGGCGGACGCGACGACCACGCGTCCACTGGCCGGGTCGACGGCCACCGAGTTCGGCTGGCCGACGGTAGGGAACCGGTAACGCTGTTCGGGTTGTTCGCCGGCCACGTCGAAGCCGACCACTTCGTTGGTCTCGGTCAGGGTGACCCACGCCAGGTCGCGGCGGGGGTCGAAGGCGATGGCGTACGGGCCGCCGGGCACGGGGAAGCGCTGGCGCATCAGCAGCGGGTCCAGGGAGAACGCCAGCAGGGCGCCGCCGCGGGTGTCGGCGACCAGAATTCGGCCGAACCGGTCGACGGTGCCGTTGGTGGCGCCCTGCCCGGCGCGCAGGCCTTCGCCGACGGTGCCTTTGGCGACGTCGAGTTCGAACACCGCGTTGCGCAGCCGGTCGAGGACGGCGGCGCGGTCGCCCACGGCGTAGACCTGGTCGGCGCTGAGCAGGCCGCCGGTGATCGTTCGGGTGCCCGCGCCGTCGAGCACGGCGACGGACTTGCGGTCGCGCACGGCCACCAGGGTGCTGTCGCGGTACGCGGCGGCGTTGGCGGCGGTGCCGTCGACGGGCGAGGAGGTGACCTCAGCGACGGGCAGGCTGATCCGCACCACCGTCTTGCCGGTCGAGGCCAGCAGCGGGCCGCCCTCGGCGGCGAGGGCCAGGGACTCGGCGGCGGTGGGCAGGTCGACCGTGCGGGGTTCGCCGCCGAGCTTGTCGAGGTCGTAGAGCCGCAGGCCAGGGGGGTTGTCCACGGCGACGGCCAGGGTGCGGGTGCGGTCGTCGACGATGGCGGCGGACACCGCGGCCAGCGGCAGGACCGAACCGGTCGGGGTTGTGGCGGGCGCGGGGGAGTGCGCGGCGGTGGCGGCTACCGGGTTGTCGGACACCATCAGCTCGTCTTGCGGCTGCCCGTTGGACGAGCACCCGGCAAGGGTGGCGATAGCGACGACGGCGGCGCCCAGGCGTCGCGACAAGTTTCCTCCGGTGGAAAAGGGGGTATGGGTCTCACATAAGCATCCCGCACCTTGCCCGAGGAGGCCACGTTCCGCGCCGACATGTCTCTCACATCCGAACACCGATTCGACACCAAGCTGTAACAACCGAGGTGTCCGCTCCGAAGCAGTGGGCACGGAGGTATCAATGGCGATAGATCCGGCGCACCTGCCTATCTTCGGTGACCCGCGGCCCAGTGAGGCGCCCGCGGTGGTCCGCGCGGCCCGTGGGCTGTTCATCACCCAGGTCGTGCTGTCCACGGTTCACCTGACCTTGGTCTGGGCCCGCAGCGGACTGGACCTGTCGCTGTACCTCGTGCCGCTCGCGGTGACCGTGTGGCTGGCGGTGAGCATGTCGGCGGGACGCGACTGGGCGCGGATCGGTGTGGTCGTCGTCTCGGGTCTGTCGGTGTTGCTCTCGATCGGACTGACCTCGGGCCCGGTGGACGTGGCGCTGCTGGTGCCGATCGTGGCAGCCGTCGGCGTCGGCACCTACCTCGTCTACCGGCCCGACGTGCGTGAGTTCTTCGAACCCGCCGAGGACGACGAGGTCAGGACCCGATGGTGATGATTCCTTCGGGCATGCCGGGCATGGTGAAGCTGAGCCAGATGTTCTTCCAGTCCTTGATCTCGAAGTAGCGGCGTAGTTCCGCGAAGCCGCTGAGCCAGCCCATCCACGCGTCGTAGGGCGGGTGGTCGAATCCGCTCTGCACGAATGTGATCCGCGTCTTCCCGTCGCTGCCGTCGAGTTCCCAGGTGGACACTCCGGCGGGGCCGAGGTCGATGGCGAGTTTGCGGCCCGGATCGAAGGCCACGATGGTGCCCGGGTTGTCCTCGACGTCGAATCCGCCCATGGCGAACCGGCCGCCGACGTAGGGCTCCATCTCGCATTTGGCGCCGAACCAGTCGCTGAACTTCTCCGGGTCGACCAGGGCGTCGAACACGTCGGCGGGGTCGGCGGCGATGTCGAACCGGGCGCGCATGTCGGTGGTGGTGAAGTCGCACTGCGCGGTCAGCGGGCGGTTGTCGAGGTGGTCGACGAGGTTGGCGACGGCGAGTGCCCAGAAGGTCTGCAGGGCGGAGCGCGGGGTGGTGTCGGTCGTCATCTCCTCCCAGGTCGGCATGCCGGACTGGGACAGGGTGAGGACGGTCGTGTGGTCGTTTTCGGGTTCGAGGGTGACCTCGGTGGTGGTCTCGGCGTCGTCGATGGTCCAGGTGAACCGCAGGGTGGTGTCGTCGGCGTGGAGCAGGCGCTGCCGGGGCTTGTCGCCCGCGGGGGTGTAGCGGCCCCAGAAGGCGTAGGTGTTGTGGGGCAGGTCGACCTCGGCGTGCTCGGCGAGCCAGGTCGTGAGTTCGGCGGGGTCGGTCAGGGCGTGGCGCACGCGGTCGAGGGGAGCCGGGACGCGGACGCTGAATGACATGTCAGCCATGGGGTTCCTCCTTGGGGTAGCAGGCCACGACGAGCTTGAAGGCGTCGCCCTCGGCGCCGCCGTAGCGGGTGAACAGTTCTCGCAGAGTGTTTTGCAGGTCGGCCAGGAACTCCTGGCGGCGTTCGGGCTCGACGCGGATCGCCCCGGACACCCCGATGGAGGGCAGTTCGGGGGCGGTGCGGTCGAGTGCGGCGATGTCGGCCTGGACGTCCTCCATCAGGTCGAGGAGGTAGCCGAGGCTGAGTTCGTCGCGCGGTCTGGCCAGGCCGACTTTGCCGACGAGCCGTGGTGAGAGCCAGTAGGAGCGGGCGGTCGCCTGGTAGACGCCTTCGGCGATGCCGCGGACTCGGCGTTCGCTCACCAGGGTGGCCAGACCGGCGTCGACCAGGCGTTTGACGTGGTAGTAGACCCGTTGTGGAGTCTGGTCGAGGCGGATGGCGACCTCGGTGCACGAACGTGGCTCGGCGAGTTGCCGCAGCACCTCGATGCGCTGCGGCTTGAGCAGGGTCTCGGCCTGCTCGATCTGATCCAGATACAGGACTTCTCTCATGGCAAAGGCAAGTTTTGACGTAAAAATCAATTTTGTCAATGGAGCCTGCTGAAGCTTTCGGGGGCCTTCTAGAGAGTGCGGAGCTTGCCGATCAGGCAGGACAGGCGCCAGACGGCGACACCGACGGCGAGGGTGATGACCAGGACCGCCCAGGCGGGCATGAGTGGCAGCAGCGGCAGGAAGACGACGTAGTGGGTCAGGTAGACGTAGAGCGAGCCGCCCGCGAGCAGGCCGCTGAGCCGCACGAGTGGGCCGGGGACCTGGAGCTGGGGGACGAACAGCACCAGCAGCAGGCCGCCGACGACGATGGCGTCGCGGATCGGGTCGTCGAAGTAGCCGGGGACGACCAGCAGGGTCAAGATCACCGCGGCGACCCGCTGTGACGGGGTGGCGGCACGTTGCACCAGCCAGCCGAGGACGAACAGCCACAGGACGCCGTGCAGGCTCATGTCGCGGGCGGAGAAGCCGTTGGCGGTGGGCACGTGCTCCGCGGGCACGCGCGCGATCAACGTCAGGATGAGCATTCCCGCCGCGAGCGCGAAGCTGTTGGTGACGGCGAGGCGGCGGACCATGGGGACGGCGAAGAGCAGCGCCATGAGCACGAGGATCTGGACGAGGACTTCGACGTACCAGTAGGCGATCGTGCCGGACTGGACGAAGTTGTTGACCAGCAAGACGTTGGGGACGACGACGTTCTCGGCCTCGATCGACCGCCACGCCAACCACAGCGACGACGGCACGGCGATCCGTGCGGCGGCGCGGGCGATGCGGCCCGCCATGCGGGTCGGGTCGACGGGGGCGATGGCGAACCGGGCGAAACTCCAGCCCGCGATGACGAGCAGCAGGTGGGCGCCGCCCCAGACCTGGGTGAGGCCGATGTGGGTGGCGACGATGAGGGTGATCGCGAGCGCGCGCAGGGCGATGTTGGTTTCCAGCGACCGCAGCCTGCCGTGTTTGACGCTCGCCGCTTCGAGGTCGCGGACCGGCATGGTGTGCCAGCCCTCTGGGACGTGGCCCAGGAGGCGTTCGAGGTCGATGGAGGCGCGCACGTAGGTCAGCGAGTCACCACCGAGGCTGACGAAGGTGGCGTCGTCGGGAATGTCGACCCGGTTGAGCGCCCGCCGATAGATCCCCCGAACCGATCCGCCCGACTCGCCTGAACCCTTCGAACGGCTCGAACGGCCGTCGCGCAGCCCCCGCCCGACCCCGGGGGGACGTCCCTTGGCCAGTCTATCGGGACGGGGTGACGGATGATCTTGGTTGGCGGTGGTGTGTGGACAACTCGACGGGTGGGGATGGTCGGGTGTCGGTGCGGGGGTGTGAGGGCCGCGGTGTCGGGGGGACGGTGTAAGGGCGGCGGACTGGGCGGGGCACGTTGCGCCGTCGGTGGCGCAGGGTGGCTCGCCGGGCGAGTGCGTGGGGCGTGGGGCGGTGGCGGGCAGGTGTGCCCCGCGCGCGGCCGGGTCGAGGGTGTGGGTGGCGTCGCCGTGCCGGGTGGGCGTCTGGATGGCGGCGTAGTCGAGTTTGCCGGTGGACAGGCGGGGGAGCGTGCCGTACTCGCGGACCTCGATCACGTGATTCGGGAGGCCGGCGCGGGACCTGACCACGTCCACGGCGGCTGGGATGTCCTGGCCGTGGGTGAGCGCGATGATGAGGGTGGCGTCGTCGCCCGTGGTGGCGGCGTGGAAGCCGGCTGCCACGAGGGTTTTTTCGATTTCGTCGAGGTCCACGCGGAGGCCGAAGAGTTTGACGAAGCGGCTTTTGCGGCCGATGACCTCGTAGAGGCCATCCGGCGCCCGTCGGGCGAGGTCGCCGGTGGGAAGCGCGCCGAGGGTGGCGCCCAGGGCCAGGTCCGCGGGGGTTCGGGCGTAGCCCATCATCACATTGGGGCCGCGGTAGACCAGTTCCCCGTCCGGGCGGATCTCGAAGGAGCCGCCGGGGATGGGGACGCCGATGGCCTCGGGCCGGGTCGCGGCCAGGTCCGGGGGAAGGTAGGCCATACGGGCGGTCGCTTCGGTCTGCCCGTACATCACGAAGAACCGCCAGCCACCCGCCGCCCCCAGCGCGGCGTAGCGGCGGACCTGCGCCGGGGCGAGGCGACCGCCCGCCTGGGTCACGTAGCGCAGCGACGGGAGGTCGCGGTCGGCGAAACCCGCTCGGTCGAGCAGGTCGAACGTGTACGGCACGCCGTGCAGGCTGGTGCCGCCGTGGGCGCGGAAGGTCTCCCAGAAGCACTTGTCGACCACCGAGTGGTCACTGAGCAGCAGCGCCGCCCCGCGCGCGAGGTTGCTGTTGATCACCGACAGGCCGTAGCAGTAGTGCATCGGCAGGGTCATGGCCGCGCGGTCGGTCTCGCGGATGTCCAGGTAGGACGCGATCGACTCCGCGTTGGCCTGCACGTTCGCCGCCGAGAGCCGCACGAGCTTGGGGGAGCCGGTGCTGCCCGAGGTGGACAGCAGCAGCGCCAGATCCGGGTGCAGGTCGTGCGCGGTGCCCGTGCGCCGCTCGTGGAGGCCGGTCGCGGTGTGGACGACGTCCGGATCGTAGGCCGCGGTCAGCTCGTCCACTTGGGACCCGGTGAGCAGCACTGGATGACCGCCGCGCAGCGCGGCCAGGTAGGTGACCAGGGAATCGACGTCGTTGGCCGTCGCGACCAGCACGAGCCTTCGGGTCGTACCCAGGGTGTCGGCTGTGGACTCGACCCGCTCGGCGAGTTCCCGATAGGTCAGCGAACCCTCACGGGTGACGACCGCGACCCGGTCACCGAAGTCCGCCAGCGCGCGCACGAACGGGACCCCGAGAGCCACGGGCGCGCTGAGCAGCTCCATGGTTGATCCTCGGCGTCGACGGTGGGACACATGCCGAGGTGAGCATAGGCTAACCAACCTTGCGGGTCATCCGTCATTCGCGTCACAGCTCAGCCGAGGCGACGCTCCGGGTAGCCCAGTTCGATATCGCTGACGTCGTCGAGCGCGGCCCGGATGGCGGGCGGCAGTTCCAGTTCCTCGGCGATCAGCGACCCGAGCAGTTGCGCGGTGTCGCGGGCGCCGACGACCGGCGCCACGACGCCTGGCCGGTCCCGCACCCACGCCAGCGCCACGGCCAGCGGCGAGGTGCCCAGCCCGTCAGCGGCTGTCGCGACCGCCTGGACGATCCGACCGGCCCGGTCGGTGCGGTGCTGCTCCACATAGGACGCGTACTTCGCCGACGCCCCACGGGAATCCGCCGGGGTGCTCGTGCGGTACTTGCCGGTGAGCACACCTCGGCCCAGCGGCGCCCACGGCAGGATACCCAGCCCGTGGTGCTCGGCCGCAGGCACGACCTCACGTTCGATCCCGCGCTCCAGCAGCGAGTACTCGACCTGCGTGCTCACCAGCGGCGCGGCCCCCGCGGTGAACGCCTGGCGGCTCGCGGCGGTCGCGGTCTGCCAGCCGGTGTAGTTCGAGATGCCCGCGTAGCGGACCTTGCCGCTGCGCACCGCCGCGTCGACCGCGGCCAGGGTCTCCTCCAGCGGCACCGTCGCGTCCCAGGCGTGCAGCTGCCACAGGTCGACGTGGTCGGTGTCAAGCCGGTTCAGCGACTGCTCGAGCGCCGTGAGCAGCGCGCCGCGGGAAGCACCACCGCCGAACGGGCCGTCGGTGCGCCGCGCGACCGCCTTGGTCGCCAGCACGATCGAGTCGCGCGGGACCACGTCGTCGAGCAGGGCGCCGAGGATGGTCTCGGCCTCCCCGTCGGAGTAGACGTCGGCGGTGTCCACAAAGGTGCCGCCCACGTCGACGAACGCGCTCAACTGACTGGCGGCCTCATCCGGCTCGGTGTCCCCGCCCCAGGTCATCGTGCCCAAAGCCATCCGGGACACCCTCAGCCCACTACGCCCGAGGTGTCGTTGCTCCACGGGCAGGGAGCCTAGGCGGCGATCGCGCCTGAGTGCGCACGCCACTCCGAGCCCCCTGGCAGCCCGTCCTACCGGCAAGTAATGTCGCCGGAATGCGACTGGGACTGAACATGGGCTACTGGGGCGCCGGGAACGATGCCGCCAACCTCGAACTGGCCAAGGAGGCCGACCGGCTGGGCTACTCGGTGGCCTGGGTCGCCGAGGCCTACGGCAGCGACGCGCCCACGGTGCTGGCCTGGGTGGCGGCGCAGACCGAGCGGATCGACATCGGCAGCGCGATCCTGCAGATCCCCGCGCGCCGCCCGACCATGACGGCGATGACCGCGGCCACCCTCGACACCCTCTCCGGCGGCCGGTTCCGCCTGGGCCTTGGCGTGTCCGGGCCGCAGGTCTCCGAGGGCTGGTACGGCGTCAAGTTCGACAAGCCGCTGGGCCGCACCCGCGAGTACGTCGAGATCGTGCGCCAGGCGCTGCGCCGCGAGCGGGTCGCCTACCAGGGCAAGCACTTCGTGCAGCCACTGCCCGACGGCCCCGGCAAGCCGCTGAAGCTGACCGTGCACCCGGTCCGCGAGCAGATCCCGATCTACCTGGCCTCCATCGGACCGAAGAACCTCGAGCTCACCGGTGAGATCGCCGACGGCTGGCTGGCGATCTTCTACTCGCCCGAGCACGGCCGCGAGTCCCTGGAGCTGATCGCGAAGGGGCGGGCGAAGGCGGGCAAGACCCTCGACGGGTTCGACGTCGTCCCGACCACCCCGATCGTCGTCGGCGACGACTGGAAGGCCGCCGCGGACACCGTGCGCCCCTACGCCGCCCTCTACGTCGGTGGCATGGGCAGCCGCGAGCAGAACTTCTACAACCAGCTCGCGTGCCGCATGGGCTACGAGGCCGAGGCCGCCGAATGCCAGGACCTCTACCTCGCCAAGGACTACGCCGGCGCGGCCGCGAAGGTGCCGCTCGGCTTCATCGACGACACCGCACTGCTCGGCCCCAAGGAGCGCATCGCCGAGAAGATGCAGGCCCTGGCGTCGTCGGGGGTCACCACACTGACCGTTTCGCCCATCCTGCAAGATCTGGAGCAAGCCAAGGCGGCCCTGCGCGTCGCCGTCGATGCTCTGGATCTCGCGGGAGTCGGTAGTTGACCTGGTTTCAAGCCATTGTCCTCGGCATCGTCCAAGGTCTGACCGAGTTCCTCCCGATCTCCTCGTCAGCGCACATCCGCATCGTCTCCGAACTGTGGTTCGGGGGCGACGCGGGCGCCTCGTTCACCGCGGTCATCCAACTCGGCACCGAGGCCGCGGTGATCATCTACTTCGCCAAGGACATCTGGCGGCTGATC
This sequence comes from Actinokineospora xionganensis, assembly GCF_014323725.1. GTDB lineage: Bacteria > Actinomycetota > Actinomycetes > Mycobacteriales > Pseudonocardiaceae > Actinokineospora > Actinokineospora xionganensis. Next base: position 549,335 of record NZ_JABVED010000001.1, read on the forward strand.
AAGGCGTGGTTCCGCGGCCTGCTCAACGCCGGAGCGCGTGCGGACCCGGACTACAAACTCGCCTGGTACGTGGTCATCGGGTCGATCCCGATCAGCCTGCTGGGCGTGCTGTTCAAGGACGAGATCCGCAGCGGCCTGCGCAACCTGTGGATCACCGCGATGGTCCTGATGATCTTCGCGGTGATCCTGGCCGTGGCCGACGAGACCGCCAAGCTCAAGCGTGACTCGCTGAGGATGAAGGACAGCATCTTCATGGGCCTGGCGCAGGCGATGGCGCTGATCCCCGGGGTGTCGCGCTCCGGCGGAACACTCACCGCGGGCCTGTTCCTCGGGCTCAACCGGGAATCAGCGGCCACCTACTCGTTCCTGCTGGCCATCCCCGCGGTGTTCGGCGCCGGGATCTTCTCCATCCCCGACGTCCTCGACCGCAGCGGACCCGGCCTGCAGGCCGACATCCCGCAGACCATCGCCGCCACCGCGGTGTCCTTCGTCGTCGGCTACGCCTGCGTCGCGTGGTTGCTGCGCTACGTCTCCAAGCACAGCTACATGGTCTTCGTCTGGTACCGCATCGCCTTGGGCGCGGTGCTGTGCGGCCTGCTCGCCACCGGCGTCGTCGACCCGATCTGACCGACGGGGTCGGGCCGCGCCGTAAGCTCGGACCCGTGGCCACAGTCGTTCTGCTCCGACACGCCCGATCCACCGCCAACGGCTCCGGCGTCCTCGCCGGGCGCTCCGAAGGGGTGCACCTCGACGACACCGGGCGGGCCCAGGCCGACGGTCTCGTCGCCCGGCTCGCCGACGTCCCGCTGCGCGCCATCGTCTCCTCACCGCTGACCCGGTGCGCGGAAACCGTCGCCCCGCTCGCGGCCGACCGCGGACTCGTCCCCGTCACCGAGGACGCGCTCGCCGAGGTCGACTACGGCTCCTGGACCGGGCGCGCGCTCAAAGACCTGTTCTCCGAACCGCTGTGGAAGGTCGTGCAACAGCACCCGTCCGCCGCGGTGTTCCCCGGCGGCGAGGGCTTGGCCGCGGTGCAGTCCCGCGCGGTCGCCGCCGTGCGCGCGCACGACGCGAAGATCACCGCCGAGCACGGCGACCACGCGGTCTGGCTGCTGTGCAGCCACGGCGACGTCATCAAGGCGATCCTGGCCGACGCCTTGGCACAACACCTCGACTCGTTCCAGCGGATCATCGTCGACCCGTCGTCGGTGTCGGTGGTGCGCTACACCGAGACCCGGCCGTTCGTGCTGCGGATGAACGACCTGGGCAACGCGCTCGCAGGCGTCGTCCCGCCCGAGCCCAAGCCCGAGGAGGACGCGGTCGCCTCCGGTGACGCCGTCGTCGGAGGCTCCACCGGCGCCTGATTTCGACACGGAACGGCCAACGGCCGCGGCCGACCTGTCACCATCATGCGATCATGCGGCCTCCGATCGAACGGATCGGCCGTGAGCTAGGAGCATGGATGACGCACGACCTGGAAGACCTCCCGGCGGCCCCCGAGGTCTCACCAGCCGCGGACGCGCGTCCGGGCTCGGCGACCGCGGCGGCGGTGCTCGCCTTCATCCAGGCCGGGATCACCGCGACGACCACGCTGACCATGTTCGACTTCAACGCCGAGGCCTGGATGAGCCTGCTGGTCAGAGTCGCCCAGCTCATCGGCGTGGGCCTGCTGGCCTACGGCGGAATCCAGCTGATGCAGGGCAAGAGCAGGACCCCGCTCGTCGCGGGCGCCGTCCTGGAGCTGGTCATCTGCCTGGGGTACCTGGTGGTCTTCCTGCTCATGCCGACACTCGGCCTGGCATCCGTCGCCGGCGTCCGAGCCGTCCTGGTCCTCATCGCGCTGCTGTTCGCGGTGCTGCCCACGATCAGCCTCATCCAGGCGCGGCGCGGCACCACCACCGCCTGGCTGGGATCGTGCCGAGCCCGCTGATGACCCCCGACCGGCCAGGTGTGGTGCTGTCGGCCGCGGCGTTGGCGTTCGTCCAGGGAGCCGCCACCGCGATGACGACGATCTACATGCTCATGGTCGGCATCCTGCGCGACGACTCCGCCGCTCCGGCCGTCCTCGGGCTCGCGGTGCTGCAGGTCATCGGGCTGTACCTGCTGGTCCACGGCGGGATCATGCTGCTGCATGGCCGCGGCCGCAAGGTGTTGACCAGTGGCAACGCCGTGCAGCTCGTCCTGTCGTGCCTGTGGATCGCCACCGCGGTCGAGTTCGGCGGCGACATCGAGGTGCACGACCCCGCGGGTGGGCAGGCCGTGGTCACCCGCTTCGCCGTGGCGTTCGCCGTGCTGCCGGTCATCAGCCTGATCCAGACCTGGCACCGCGACACAACCGCCTGGCTGCGCTCGACCTGACTTGTCCTGACCGGCGTGCGCTTCCAGCCCGGCCGCTACTGAGCGAGCAGCTCGATCTGGGCCAGGCTGACCGCGCCTTCGAAGACCAGCGCGTAGTGGCGATACGGGCCCGGCGCCTTCACCTTGAAGGGCCGGGTTTGCCTGCGCCACGGAAACTCCTGGTCGGTGCGCTGGTCCAGTTCGTCCCAGATCACCCCGTCCATCGACCCGCGCAGCACCCAGTCGGTCGGGTCCGGACCCTCGCCGCCTGAGGTCAGGGTGTAGATCAGCACCTCGCCCGGGCCCGTCTCGATCTCCACCGCAACGTCCACAAGGGACTCTGTGCGCGTCGTGTCGTCGAACAGCGGACCTGCCATGCCCTGGGTGAGGTCGCGCAGCGGTGGGCCCGCGCCCACCGGCGGGGGAGCGGCGTCGGGACCGGTGCCCCAATCCGAGGGTTCCGGACCCATCTCGAACTCCAGTCGGGCGCCCTCGGCGAGGATCTCGTGGCTGATGTAGGTCAGCCGGTACGGCTCGCCGTTGACCCGCAGGCTCTGCACGTACACGTTGCGCCTGCCGTGGTTCGACGCCGTCACCACCAACTCCCGGCCGTTCTCCAGCCGCACTACCGCGCGCGGGAACAACGGCGAGCCGATCGAGTAGGTGGGGCTGCCCACGCGCAACGGGTAGAAACCCAATGCGCTGAACAGGAACCAGGCCGACATCTCGCCGTTGTCCTCGTCGCCCACGTACCCCTGGCCGATCTCACTGCCCTGGTAGAGCCGCGCCAGCACGTCGCGCACCTTCTCCTGGGCGCGCGCGGGCTGCCCTGCCTGGGTATAGAGGTACGGGATGTGGTGGGCGGGCTGGTTGCTGTGCCCGTACTGCCCCATCCGCACGTCGCGCGCCTCGGTCATCTCGTGGATGACCCGGCGGTAGGACCCCGGGTGTGTGCCCGTCTCGGGGGTGGCGAAGTACTCGTCGAGCTTCGCGGCCATCTTGTCGCGGCCGCCGTAGAGCTCCGCCAAACCGGCTCCGTCATGCGGGACGGCGAACGCGGCGGTCCACCCGTTGGTCTCGGTGTAGTCGTGGCCCCAGACCTTCGGGTCGTAGGACGCGGGCGAGCACCGCCACCCCTCGGCCGCACGGCCCTGGAAGAACCCGATCCGCTCGTCGAAGTGGTGGACGTAGTGCCGGGCCCGGTCGAGGAAGTAGGCATGGTTGTCCTCATCGCCCAACGCGGCGGCGAGGTTGGCGATGCCGAAGTCGTTGACACAGCCCTCCATCGCCCACGACAGGCCCTCATGGGTGCTGGTCGGCGTGTAGTGCAGGAAGATCGACCGCTCCAGCCCCTTGCGGCCCACCGACTCGTCCGGCGGCGTCACCGTCGCGTTGCGCAGGGCCGCGGCGTAGGCGTCGCGGACGTCGAAGCCGCGCACACCCTTGAGGTAGGCGTCGGCGAACGCGACGTCGGAGCTGGTGCCGGTCATCAGGTTGGCGTAACCGGGGGAGGACCACCGCGAGACCCACCCGCCGTCGCGGTACTGCTGCAGGAACCCGTCGATCAGCTCACCGCAGCGGGTCGGGGCGAGCAGGGCGTACGCGGGCCAGCAGGTGCGGTAGGTGTCCCAGAACCCGTTGTTGACGAACACTTTGCCCTCGACGATGGCGGGCGGGCTCACCGGGCTGGCGTAGCGCGGACCCGACGCGGTCTCCTCGTATCCGGAATTCGGATAGAGGAACAGCCGATACAGACACGAGTACAGCGTCGTCAGCTCGTCCTCGCTCGCCCCCTCGACCTCCACCCGACCGAGCAACTGCGCCCACTGGGCCCGCGCCCGATCACGCACCGACTCGTACGTGTCGTCCGGACCGATCTCCGTCTCGAGGTTGCGCCGCGCCTGCTCGGGGCTGATCAGCGACGTCGCGATCCGCACCGTCAGCACCGTCTCGCCCTCGGCCTCCGGCTCGAACCGCACCAGCGCGGTCCGCGCCCACGCGAGCCCCCGCAGCCGGTGCCCGGCCTCGCGGACCGGGCGGTCCACGGTGGCGTGCACGAACATCCGTCCCGCCCCCACCGACAGGCCGCTGCGGACATCGGAGTGCCCGGTGATCGTCCCGTCCGGCGCGACCCGCACCGCCCCGCCGAGACCCACGTTGTCGAGCACCAGGTTCGCCTGACCCGGCGGGAAGGTGAACCGCAGCACCGCCGCGTGGTCTGTGGGCGCCACCTCCGCCCGGATCCCGTTGTCGAACCGCACCTCGTAGCAGTGCGGCCGGGCGAGCTCGTCGTCCCGGCCGAACGTCAGCGCCCGCGCCTCCCGCCCCACCTTCGTCTCCCGCGTCGGCATGAGGTGGAAGGTGTGCCGGTCACCCATCCACGGGCTGGGCTGGTGGCTGATCCCGATGGCCTGCAGCGCGGGCCGGTTCCCCGGGGTCGACCCGCGGTGGTACTCGTAGAACCAGTTCGTCACCGCCGCGTTCGTCACCGGCGTCCAGAAGTTGAACCCGTGCGGCACCGCCGTCGCCGGAAAAGTATTGCCCCGGGAGAACTCGCCCGACGAGTGCGTCCCGCGCGTGGTGAGCACCCGGTCGACCGGGTCGAGCACCCGCCGCGGGACCGACTCGATCGCGAGGTCGTCGATCCACCCCGCGAACTCCGCCGGGCCCTCCGGACCGCGGTAGGCCACCAGGATCCGGGTGATCGTCCGGCCCGCCGCCACCTCGCCCAACCGCACCGACCGGTGGTTCCACTGGTCCGGGAACAGCGCCCGCGACCCGCCCTGCCCCAGCGGGGTCATCGGAAACCCCAGCTGGTCCACCGCGCCGAGCTCGCCGAGATAGGTGCCGTCGTCGAACAGCAGGTCCACGGCCACATACGTGCTCGGATACCGCAGGTCGCCGCCCACCAGCTCCGGGAAAACCACGTAGCTCAGCACGGTGTCCGCCACTACCGGGATCTCCGTCCAGAACACCCGGTTCGTCTGGAAGCCGACCCCCGCCGCCGTGTGCGCGCCCTCGTACCGGAGCGCACACGAACCGGTGAAACCGACACCCGGCCGGGCGGCGGGCGCGTCGGCCGGACCGCCCTCCACCCTGGTCCGCAGCGTCGCCCCACCCGACACCGCCGCGCCGCGCGCCGACACCTCCACGGTGTCCGACCAGGTCGGGACGGCATCATCGGACTCGAACGACGTGCGGAAGGTCATTGATCAAGGGTAGGCCGAAATTCGAGTGGTCGGGGCCGCGACGCACCCGGCATGATGGGCACCGGCGGGTGTCGACGAGGAAGCGGCGCCCGCCCACCCATCTTCGACGGTGACCGAGCTCATCCCACCCGCCCGGCGGGTTGCTACCAGCCGGTACCCGCCCGGCCCATAAGGTCGCCCCAACATCGAACTCTGTCGGGGAGGACCATGCGATGACGTCTGGGGCCGGGGAATCGTTCGTGGCCGATGTCGATCTCGACGCCTGGCGGCGACCACTGGTCCCCTGGGTCGCGGGCGGGGTGCTCGCCCTGCTCGCGGTGATCATCGCCACCGTCGCCGACGTGATCGGTGCCGGCGTCGCGATCCTCCTGATCGGCGCCGCGCTCGCCGCCCCGGGCGCCAAACTCGGTGCCTACTACTTCCGCCGCCACCGCCGCGAGTCACCGCTGCTGATCGACGTGACCGGCGTGCGGCTGCCCACCGGCCAAGGCCCCGCCTTCCTGCCATGGGACACCGTGCGCCAGGTCGTCGTCGACGGCCCCACCCTGCGCTTCCGGCTCCGCGCGGGCGTCACCCCAGGCACCGCGGGCGTGACCGGCCTGCACCGGCGCGACGCCTGGCCGGTCGCCTCCGGCCCCGGCCTGCCCGTGGACACCCGCCTGTTCACCCGCGGCCGCGACGAGATCCTCGACGCGGTCAACCGCTTCTCCGCGGGCCGCGTCAAGGCCTCGACCGGCTGAGGTTCACTCACTTGGAGTGATCACACAGCGACGTCCCGCCGCTACAGTTCGCGAGGCCCGGCGGAGACCTCCGCGAGGCCGAGACGACGGCTGGAGGTGTGCGGCCATGATCGGAACGCGCCGCCGCGTTCGTTCACCGCTGCTCGACCTGGTGCGGCTGCCCCCGGTCCGCCGCCACGGCGCGGGCTCGCCCGACATCGCCATCGGACTCGTCAGCGGCGACAACGACATCACCGCCCTCGCAGGCGTCCTGAGCGGCGACGCGCTCTCGGTCAGCCCCCTGTGCCCGATCCTGCCCCGCGGCTGCCCCGACGCGGGCGTCACCCCGAGCGAGTTATCGGTGACCCTGGGGGAGCTGCTCGACGGCCCAGCGAACGTCATCGCCATCGGCGCCTGCCTGCTCGAGGGCGGCGTGCACGAACGACGCATCCTCGCCGAGACCCTCGACCGGGCCGCCGACCGCGGGGTACTCATCATCGCCGCGGGCGGACCCCACACCGATCTGACCACCCACTCGTGGGTGCTGCCCGTCTCCTCCTGCTCACCGTCGGGCCGGGTCAGCTGGTTCGTCGAACTCGAGGACGACCCCCGCGGCCTGCTCGCGCCCGGCGAGGACCTCCCCGGGGCCACCGGGCCCGCCACCGGCAACGGCGTCGCCGCCGCCCTCGTCGCCGGGACCGCCGCGCTGCTGCTCTCGCTGCACCCTCTCGCGGGCGGACACCGGGTCCGCTCCGCCCTGTCCATCGGCGCCACCAACCCGCGCCGCAGCGGCCCGCCGCTGCTCGACGCGACCCGTGCCCACGAACACCTCGGGCTGCTCAACTTCGCCGCCGGGTGACATGGCGGACCCTGTGTGTCCGCTCACCCAAGCGGCACGTCCGCCGCACGTGAGCCGTTCGGCGGCTACCTCAGGTGACCAATCGCACGCGTGCGGTACCGCCGTAATGACCATTGCGCGAAAGCGGTCCGCGTGCCCTGTGTAATCTCAACCCACGATGGCCACCACCACAGATCCGTCTCCAGACGTGGAAGAGTCCTTGGTCGCAGAGAAGATTGAGCACGCTGAAGCCCCCGCCGCCGTCGAGCCCAGGGGCCCCCTTCCCGTGCGCACGATCGCCCTCGGCACCGCAGGCAGCCTGATGATCCTCATCAGCGCGTTCGGCGCCGCGGGCATCCTCGTCAGCGACCCCGTCCTCGGCCACGGCCCGTTGTCGTGGATCAGATACGGCCACGGCCGCATGCTGGCCACCGTCGTGCTCTACCTCGGCTTCGCGCTCGTCGTGTGGGCCTGGATCCGGCTGGGCAGGCACGTGCTCGCAGGCCGGGTCGGGTCCCGACCGGTCCTCGTCGCCGCCGCGTGCTGGATGGGCCCACTGCTCATCTCGCCACCGGTGTTCACCCGTGACGTGTTCTCCTACCTCGCCCAGGGCGCGCTGCCGCTCTACGGCCAGGACCCGTACGCGGTCGGTCCGATCGTGCTGGGCCTGCAGGAACTCGTGCAGAACGTGCACCCGTTCTGGCAGACCACGCCCGCGCCGTACGGGCCGTTGTTCATCCTCTTGGCCAAGGGCATCGCCGCGGTAGCCGGGACGAACATGATCCTCGGCGTCATCCTCATGCGCCTGGCGCTGCTGATCGGCCTCGGCCTGCTGCTGTGGGCCCTGCCCGGCTTGGTCCGCCACCTCGGCGGCAACCTGCCGACCACCCTGTGGCTGGCCATCGCGGGCCCGATGACCGTCGTGCACCTCGTCGGCGGCCCCCACAACGACCTGCTGATGGTGGGCTTCCTCGCCGCGGGCACGCTGTGCGTGCTCGACCGCAAGCATGTCGTGGGCATCCTCCTGGTCACCCTCGGCGCCGCGGTCAAGGCCACCGCCGCGATCGCCCTGCCGTTCCTGGTGTGGGTGTGGGCGGGCCACCTGAACTCGACGTTCTGGAAGAACTTCGCCCGCGCCTGCGCCGCCTCCGTCGGCATCTTCGTCGGCGCGTTCGCCGCGACGACCTGGCTCGCCGGGGTCAACCTGGGCTGGTTCAAGGCCCTGCAGGCACCCGCGATGATCGTCAACTGGCTGTCGATCCCGACCGCCGTCGGCGAGATCGTCCACACGGTCGTCAACGTCGTCATCGACGCGAACAAGAGCTGGTTCGTCAACACCGCCCGCGCCATCGGCGGCCTGCTGTTCTTCGCCATCGCGATCCGCCAGTGGTGGCTGTCCCGACACGGCGGCTCCGACGCGGTCCGCCGCATGGCGTTCATCCTGTTCGCCGTCGCGGTCCTCTCGCCCGCCACCCTGCCGTGGTACCTCACCTGGGGCTTCGTGATCGCCGCCGCACTGCCGTGGCAGCGCCGCCAGCTGGCGATCCTGGCCAGCGCCGCGGTGTTCCTGGTGCTGACCTACTCGCCCGCGGGCGAGGACCTGCTCTACAACTGGCCGTTCATCGCGGGCGCCATCGCGGTGTCGGTGCTGGCGGGGATCTCCCTGCTGCGCAACGACCCGCTGGGCCTGTTCGGCGAACGCCAGGAACTGGTCACCCTTCCCGCGAAGGTCTGACTGCGCTCTGCGCGAAACCGCAGGCTAGGCGCGTGATCACGCGCCTAGCCTCGCGGGCATGCTGATCACCGAAAACCTCACCCTGATTCGTTTCCCAGTGGGCCAGGCCTACCTGTGGCGCGACAGCGACGACCTCACGCTGATCGACACCGGAGCGGCGGGGTCAGCCCAGACCATCGCCGACGCGGTTACCGGCTTGGGGCTGACCACGGCGGCGATCAAGCGGATAGTGCTCACCCACGGCCACAACGACCACACCGGCAACGCGGCCGAAGTCCGCACCTGGCACGGCGCCCCCGTGTTCGCCCACCACGCCGACGCGCCGCTGGTTCGTGGGGATGCGGCGCCACCGGTGCCGGTGCTGCAGGACTGGGAACGCCCGCTCTACGACTCGATCGTCCCGACTGTCCCCGACGCGGTCCCTTGTCCAGTGGATGTGGAGCTCGAAGGCGGGGAAATCCTGCCGTTCGGCGGGGGAGCGCAGGTGTTGTCGGTGCCCGGGCACACCGATGGCAGCGTCGCGTTCTTCCTGCCCGAACACCGAGTGCTCTTCTGCGGCGACACCATCGCCCGCCACGAGAACCAGGTGATCCTCGGCGTGTTCAACTCCGACCCGGACCGCGCGATGGAATCGTTGCGGCGTCAGTCGGAACTCGACGTGGTCATCGCTTGCTTAGGCCACGGTGACCCAGTTGTGGGCGAAGCAGCCACGGCGCTGCGTTCGGCGCTCGCCACGCACTCGACCGCCTAAGAAACGCGACCCGGCCCCACACGGACCAGCCCCAGACAGACCCAGCGCCCCAACCATCCGCAGCCATCCAACGAAAACGCACGGGTGGGTGGTGTTCGCCGCGAGTCGGCTTCATCTGGGGGAGAAGGACATAGACGCGCCTGGCGCGGGGCGGTTTCTCCTGCCCGCTTTACCGTGCAGGTCCTTCTCCGGGCTCCCCAGATCAAGCCGACTCGGCGAACACCACCGAGCCGTGCGCCCCCGCCTATACGAGCGCGGGCGAGTCCAACGTCAAAGTCCCGTTGTCGGCATCCAACACAGCGGCCGCACCGAGCGGCACAGTGAGCTGCCCAGGACAGTGCCCGAACCCAAGCTCCCACACCATCGGAACCCCAAGACTCCCCAACAAATCAGCCACAACCGGCCGCACATCCCCACATCCGGCCCAAGATCCCAAAGCGATCCCGGAAACCCCGGTGAACCACCCAGCCCGCAACAGCTGAGTCAACATCCGATCCACCCGGTAAGGCTTCTCGGTCACATCCTCCAGCAACAAGATCGACCCGTCCGGCGGCGGAGCAGCCCCAGGCGCCCCCAGCATCCCGACGATCAAGCTCAGGGTCCCGCCGACAGTCACTCCCGAAGCGACCCCATGCCCAGCAGTCGCGGTCCGGGGACCGATCAACTCCAGCACCGACTCCGGCGAGAACAACGTAGACCGCAGATGCGACTGCGCCAAAGGGTCGAACAAGTGGCCCGCGATCATCGGCGCGAACAACGTCGACAGGTTCAGGGCAGCGCCGATCTCGTCGTGCAGGACCGTGACGTCGCTGGACCCGGCGAACACCTTCGGGCCCGCCGCCGCCATCGCGTCGAGGTCGAGCAGGTCGACCATCCGCTGGCACCCGTACCCGCCGCGGGCGCAGAACACCGCGTCGATGTCGGGGTCGCACCACGCCCGCACCAGGTCGGCGGCCCGGTCGGCGTCGCGGCCCGCCAGGTACGGCAGCGTGGGGTGCCGGTCGAGGACGTGTTTGCCGAGCTCGACCCGCAACCCCCACGACTCCAGCACCGCCACGCCCCGCTCAAGCTGCTCGGGGTCCACCGGGCCCGCGGGCGCCACCACGGCGACCGTCGACCCGGGGCCGAGCCTGCGTGGGCGGGCCCGCGTCACCTGCGCAGCTCCAGCACGGGCACACCGGGTGGGGTGAACCCGAAGACCTGCCCGTAGAACGACAGCTCGCCCTCGTGCGCGGCGATGATCGACTCCGCTTTGCGGAACCCGTGCTGCTCGCCCTCGAAGGTCAGGTAGGCGTGGGGGACGCCGGTGCCGTCGAGCCCGGCGACGAACCGGTTGGCCTGCTCCGGCGGGCACACCTCGTCCTCCAGGCCCTGCAGCAGCAGCACCGGGCCCGCGAGCTTGTCGATGTGGTTGATCGGGGAGCGCTCGGTGTAGCGGTCGATGTGCTCGGGCAGCGAACCGACCAGGCCTTCGAGGTACCGGGACTCGAAGTCATGGGTCTCGCCGCCACCGCTGGTCCAGCTCGACAGGTCGAGGATGGGGAAGTGGATGGCGCCGCACGCGTAGGTGTCGACCGTGGTCATCGACGCGGCCGCCGTCCAGCCGCCCGCGCTGCCGCCGCGCACCGCGAGACGCTCCACGTCGGCCGTGCCCTCCGCGGCCAGCGCGGCCGCGACGGTCGCGCAGTCCTGGACGTCGACCACACCCCACTGCTCCTTGAGGACTTCGCGGAACTCGCGGCCGTACCCCGTGGAGCCGCCGTGGTTGACCGCGACGACACCGATGCCGCGGCTGGTGAAGTACGCCAGGCTCAGGCTCAGCACGGGGGAATAGGCCGAGGTGGGGCCACCGTGGACGTGCACCACATACGGGGGCAGCTCACCCTCGGGCGCGGCGAAGTCGGGGTTGGTCGGCGCCAGCACGTACGCGGGGATCTTCCGGCCGTCGGCGGCGACGAACGTCCGCTCGACCGGGCGCGGCAAGTACCGCTCGTCCGGTATCCCGGTCGACGGTTCCGACAGCACGCTCAGCTCACCGTTGGACAGGTTCAGCGACACCACCGCGGGCTCGGAGACCGGCCCACCCGCGACAGCGGTCACGACCCCGTCGACAGCGCTGAGGTCCGACGCCCAACTCGGCAGGTCGGTGTCGATGTCGGTGACGGTGCCGCTGCGCTCGTCGAGCACCGCGAGCCGCCCGCCACGCAGCACCACGAACCGGCCGCGGCCCAGTGGGGCGAACCACCGGTAGCCCAGCATCCACAGCGGCCCGCCGATCTCCTCCTCGCACGCGGCGAGGTTGACCGCGGTCCCGTCGAGTCCGACGCGGTGCAGGTTCCACCACCCCTGAGGGTCGGTGAGCACGAGCAGCGAGTCCTCGGCTTCCCACTCCACCTGGCACACCGCTTCACTCCCACCACCGGCCACGACCCGGTGCGGGCCGAACGAGCCGTCCGCGAGGACTTCCGCGACGCACAGTTCGGCGCTGTCCCACGGCATGTCCGGGTGCTCCCAGCCGAGCCACGCGGCGTAGCGCCCGTCGGGGCTGGGCTTGGGCGCGGTCATGAAGTGGTGCGACGCGACGAGCACCTGGGGTTCGCCACCGGAGAGCGGCACAGCCACCAGGTCACGGCGCACGTCGATGGGCAGGTCCCCGGTGACGGTCTCGCGCACGCACCACACGTGGGCGCCGTCCGGGCCCGCGATCAGGTCGGCGTAGCGCGCGCCCTGGGGCCGCCCGGGCTCCGGGCTGATCGGCGCGGGCTCACCCTTGCCCTCGATGTCGACGGTGTGGATCCGCTGATCGTCCCAGTTGGTGAACGCGACGACGTCGTCGAACACCACGTACGGGTTGCCGCCGTACTCATGGACCCGGTTGCGCACGTTCCAGGGCGCGGCGACCACGTCCCGCGCCCCGACCCCGTCATGGCGCACCAAGGCGAGGCGACCGCCGTCGGCGGGCCTGCTCTCGGTCCACCACACACCGGAGGCGTGCGTGCTCGTCCATCCGGGGCGTCGGCCCGACTGCGCCACCACGGCCGCGTCGATCGGCGATGCCCATGTCCCATACGAAGCGATCTTCACCACAGCAATGACACTACCGATCACCGGCGAAGAAGCGGATACCGTGGAGTGGTGACCCTCCCGACGGGGGCATGGCCTGCCGGCCACACCGATGTGCAATAGGGTTTGGGGTGCCATGGCCCGTGTGATCCACGTCTTCCGCCAGCCCGACCGCTTCATCGCAGGCACAGTCGGGCAGCCCGGCGACCGCGTCTTCTATCTGCAAGCCGTCGAGAGCGCCCGCACCGTCAGCGTGACCATCGAGAAGCAGCAGGTCGCGGTCCTCGCCGAACGCATCGGCTCGCTGCTCGAAGAGGTCCACCGCCGCTTCGGCGCGGAGCTGCCCGGCGACGTCCCCGAAGACCAGGTCGACGCCGACCCGCTGCAGGTGCCCGTCGAGGAGGAGTTCCGCGTCGGCACCATGGGCCTGGGCTGGGACGCGGAGAGCAGCGCCGTCGTCATCGAGTTGCTCGCGGTCACCGAGGGCGAGGTCGACGAGTCGGTCGTCCTCGACGACACCGAGGAAGGCCCCGACGCCGTCCGCGTGTTCCTCACGCCCCTGGAGGCCCGGGCGTTCGCCGACCGGGCGGGCAAGGTCGTCAACGCCGGCCGCAAACCGTGCCCGCTGTGCGCCGAACCGCTGGACCCGGCCGGGCACGTGTGTCCCCGGCAGAACGGGTACCGCCGCACCGAAGAGGGCTGACCAACCGTGCGCCCCACCGACCCGGCCGCCGGGGACTTACTACTGCGCGGCTCGATCGACATCGAGGGCAGGCTCGTCGACGCCTCGAACACCACCCTGTTCTGCGCGGTCGAACTCGACGGTGTGCGGGCGCAGTGCGTGTACAAGCCGGTCGCCGGTGAGCGCCCGCTGTGGGACTTCCCCGACGGCACACTCGCAGGCCGCGAGGTCGCGTCATACCTGGTCGCCCAGGCGGCCGGGCTGCCGCTGATCCCGCCGACGGTGCTGCGCGACGGCCCGGTCGGCCCGGGCATGGTGCAGCTGTGGGTCGACACCAAGGACGGTGACGACCTGGTCGACGTGCTCGCACCCGATGAGGTGCCCACCGGGTGGCGGCCCATCCTGCGCGCCCATGACCGCCGCGGCGAACCCGCGGTCCTGGTCCACTCCGACCACCCCGACGTCGCCCGCCTCGCCGCCCTCGACGTCGTGATCAACAACGCCGACCGCAAGGGCGGCCACGTCCTGCACGGCACCGACGGAGGCGTCTACGGGGTGGACCACGGCATCAGCCTGCACAGCGAGAACAAGCTGCGCACGGTGTTGTGGGGCTGGTCGAGCGAACCCCTGCCGGAGGACGTTCTCGACGCCTTGGCCACCCTCCGCGCGGCTTTGGACGCCGAACTTCCCGAGGCCCTGTCGCCGCACCTGACGAAGCGGGAGATCAAGGCCCTGCGCTCCCGGGTGGCCCGACTGCTGGCCGCCCCGATCTTTCCGGCGCCCGACCCGGAGCTGCGCCCCATCCCGTGGCCCGCCTTCTAGGGCGTTGCCCACAGCTGGAAGCGGGCCCCCTGGTCGTCGGTGCACTCCACCATCAGCCCATACGGCTTGTGTTGGATCTCCTGCGCCGTGCCGTTGTTGGCCCGAACCCGCTCCAACGCCGCGTCCAAGTCATTGACCCGGTAGCAGAGCTGCACTTCCGGCCGCTGCGACGGATCACCCCACAAACCGAAATCCGCCATCCCGACCACGCCCCAGGCGTGCGGTAGCGACCCGGGTTCGAATTCCCAGCCGAGCACCGACCCGTAGAACGCCTTCGCCTTCTCATCGTCGGCCACGACCATCGTCGTGTACGCCACCTCGCCCGGTCGGTGCCGGGACGCGGTCGGCGGGGGTGTGTTGAGCAGCCAGCGGTGGCCGAACGGGTCGACGAACGCCGCCACCCGACCGTAGGGCTGGTCCACCGGGCGCCGCTCGATCGCCGCGCCCCGCTGCTCGGCGAGCGCGACCGTGGCGTCCACGTCCGGGACCTGCACGTGCAGAGTCGTGCTGAACGTGCGCGGCGATTCCGGCGCGGCCACCGGCACCTCCCCGATACCGCCCTCGGCGATCATCAGCACCGCGTCGCCGATGCCGATCTCGGCGTGGCCGATGGCGCCGCCCTCCATCTCGTACACCTCACCGCGCTGGTGGGCGTCGAACACCTCGAGGTACCAGTCGATCGCGGCGCGGGCGTCGCTCACCGCGATGTACGGGCTCAGCGTCGGCCCCCAGCCCAGTTCGCTTTCCGGAACCACGGCCTTGGTCTTCTGTGCGGTCATCTCACTGCTTCCTGTCGGGCCGAGGACCGCGCGGCGCAGCCGCTCACGCAGGTCGTCGGCGAAAATCGGGTCAGGGTCCACCGGCTGGATCGGCGCGCGGAGGGCGTCCATCGGGTCGGTCATGTCAGCCCTCCTTTCCCTGGTAGGTCTTGCGGAACGCGCCCCGCGCGCGCACGAGCAACGCCTCGGTGGCGTGCACCGTGCGGCCGAGGCAGTCGGCGACGTCGGGGACGGGCAGCCCATCGAGGTACCGGAGGGTGAGCGCGGCCCGGTGGTGCGGGCCGAGTTCAGCGAGGACGTCGTGGGCGGCCATCACGTCCAGGTGGACCTCCCACGGATCCTCGACGTGCTCGGTCTCGCCGTCGAGCGCGACCAGCCCACGTCGCTCGCGTTCCTCGCGCCGCCAGTGGTCGGCGAGCTTGTGTCGGGCCACCCCGATGAGCCAACCCACGGTCAGCTCGGGCGCACCCGGTTTGCGCAGGGCGGCGACGGCGGCCAGGAAGGTCTCCGCCGTCAGGTCCTCGGCCAGCGCGGCGACGCGGCACCGTGCCAGCAGGTAGCCGTAGACCTGCGGCAGGACCTCGTCGTAGCGGGCCAGCAGGCCCAACGCCGGATCGGGCCGCACACCCGGTCGCGTGCTCACATCCCCATCGTCGCTCGGGAACCCCCGACTCCGACGGGCAGAGCCCAGACTTTCTCCCGCGACTCGCGGGGAGGGGTGGTCGGCGTGCCTGGCTCTGGGTCGGCGGTGGGGTCGCTAGGTTGTCGGGCGTGCGCTCACAGGACTATGGCCGTGACATCCTTTCCGGCGGGCGGGCCCGCAAGCAGATCCCCGAGGTCCTCGCCGAACCCGGTGTCGTCGTGGAAGACCCGGCCAGCGGGTTCTGCGGCGCGGTCGTCGGGTTCGAGTACGGCAACGTCGTGCTGGAGGACCGCCGCGGCGGCCGCAGGCTCTTCCCGCTGAATCCGGCCGGCTTCCTCCTCGACGGCGCCCCCGTCACCCTGATCCGCCCACCCGCGGCCGCGCCGCCGAGCGCGCCGAAGGTGTCCGCGTCCGGGTCGGTGAAGGTGCGGGGCCACCGGGCGCGGACCGCGCGGGAGAGCCGGATCTGGGTCGAGGGCATCCACGACGCCGAACTGGTGGAACTGGTGTGGGGGCACGACCTGCGAGTCGAGGGCGTGGTGGTCGAACCGCTCGACGGCATCGACCACCTGGCCGAGCGGGTCGCCGAGTTCGGCACCGGCCCGGGCAGGCGCCTGGGAGTCCTGGTCGACCACCTCGTGCCGGGCAGCAAGGAGTCCCGGGTCGTCGACGGGCTGCGCGACGACAACGTGCTCGTCACCGGCCACCCCTACATCGACGTGTGGGCGGCGGTGAAACCGTCCGTCGTCGGCATCGCGAAATGGCCGACGGTGCCGCGCGGCACCGAGTGGAAGGTCGGCGTGTGCGACGCCTTGGGCTGGGGTGAGCCCGCCGACGGGTGGCGCCGGGTGGGGGCCGCGGTCACCGGTTTCCGCGACCTGGAACCGCCCCTGGTGGGCGCGGTGGAACGGCTGATCGACTTCGTGACCGACCCGGGCGAGAACTGACTGGTCACGACACGGTCGGAGTTGCTCCGATCAGCCGATGCGGGTCGCCGAAATCTGACACGATGTGTGCATGGCGCTGATTTGGCTCATCGCTGGAATCGTCCTGATCGCGGCCGAGATCCTGTCGGGTGATTTCTTCCTGCTCATGCTCGGCACAGCGGCGCTGGCGGGGGCGGGGGCCGAGTTCCTCTTCGGCAACGTCTTCATCACCGCGCTGGTGTTCGCGATCACCTCGATCGGGCTGATCACCGTTGCCCGGCCTTGGCTCAAGGCCCGGATGCACGGCGCGCACATCCCGGACAACGTGGCCGCGCACATCGGCAGCAGCGCCACCGTGGTGTCCACGGTCGACCGCACCGGCGGGCGGGTCAAGTTCAAGGGCCAGGAGTGGTCGGCGCGCGCGTTCGACGAGTCGCAGGTGTTGGAACCGGGCACGGCCGTCACGGTCGTGGAGATCTCCGGTGCGACCGCGGTGGTCTGGGCCGAGCGTCTGTAATCGCGCGCATCGTCGCGCCGAAAATTGGAGGTACCGGTGGATCCCACCACCATCATCGTCGCCGTGTTCGTGGTGCTTTTCGTGCTCACGGTCGTGGTCAAGTCCATCCTGGTCATCCCGCAGGCGCAGTCGGCGGTCATCGAGCGGCTGGGGCGTTTCCGCACCGTCGCCGAGCCGGGCCTGAACTTCCTGGTCCCGTTCCTCGACCGGGTCCGGGCCCGCATCGACCTGCGCGAGCAGGTCGTGTCGTTCCCCCCGCAGCCGGTGATCACCCAGGACAACCTGACCGTCTCGATCGACACGGTCGTGTACTTCCAGGTCACCGACTCGCGCGCCGCGGTGTACGAGATCTCGAACTACATCATCGCCGTGGAGCAGCTCACCACGACGACGCTGCGTAACGTCGTCGGTGGGATGAGCCTGGAGCAGACGCTGACCTCCCGTGACCAGATCAACGGGCAGCTGCGCGGGGTCCTCGACGAGGAGACCGGCCGCTGGGGCATCCGCGTTGCCCGGGTCGAGCTCAAGGCGATCGACCCGCCGCCCTCCATTCAGGACTCGATGGAGAAGCAGATGCGCGCCGACCGTGAGAAGCGCGCGATCATCCTCAACGCCGAGGGCCAGCGGGAAGCGGCGATCATGACCGCGCAGGGCCAGCGCCAGAGCCAGATCCTCTACGCGGAGGGCGCCAAGCAGGCCACCATCATGGCCGCGGAGGCCGACCGGCAGTCCCGCATTCTGGCCGCCCAGGGTGAGCGGGCCGCCCGCTACCTGCAGGCGCAGGGCCAGGCGAAGGCGATCGAGAAGGTGTTCGCCGCGATCAAGGCGAGCCGCCCCACCCCGGAGGTCCTGGCCTACCAGTACCTGCAGACGCTGCCGCTGATGGCGCAGGGCGACGCGAACAAGGTGTGGCTGATCCCCAGCGACTTCAACAAGTCCCTCGAGGGCTTCGCCCGCATGCTCGGCGCCCCCGGCGAAGACGGCGTCTTCCGCTACGAGCCGCCCGCACCGGACCCGGAGGCCTCCCGCGCCGAAGACGACGACGCGGCGATCGCCGACTGGTTCGACACCACAACCGACGCGCGAATCGCCGAGGCGGTCCGCAAGGCCGAAGCGGTCGTCGACGCGGACGTGTCCGCGGGCTCACCGGTGCCCCCGATGCAGCCCACGCCCAAGCAGACCTATGACCAGCCCGCGGGCATCGGCCCGTCGGCGCCGCGGTCGCCGATGCCGGGAATGCAGTTCCCGGTCGCCGACCCGGACATGGAACGCACCCAGGCAATGCGGCCGCCGACGCAGCAGCCTGGCCAGTAACGCGGTTGCCGCGGTTTGATCCGGCCCCCGCTTCCTTGTGAAGTGGGGGCCGGAATGCGTTTCGGTCCAACGGTCTCTTGACGTCCGGTGGTGGGTGGATGCGCACCCGCCATCAGCAAGAACGCAGCGGGCGAACCATCCGAACGGGCTGCCCAGCGGAAACGGGCCGGGATCAGTCACGAAGAGGATGAGCAAGTTCGTCCTGGGGCAGCTTCGCCCACACGATCGCCACCGCCGCCACGACCGCGGGCACCAGCCCGGCGATCAGGAACGTGTTCACCAGTCCGATCGCCTCCGACACCGGCCCCGCAACGGCCATCGACACCGGCATCAGCGAGATGGACACGAAGAAGTCCAGTGAGGCGACTCGGCCAAGCAGTGCAGCGGGCACGCGCCGCTGCAGCAGGGTTCCCCAGATGACCATCGGCGCGGAGAACATCGCACCCAGGACGAAGGCAGCCGCCACGACCACCCACACCTGGGTGGCCATGCCCATCACCGCCATCGGCAGGCAGCCGACGCCCCAGGTCAGGTTCATGGTGGTGAGGTACCGCTTGGGCATCGGCAGCGACGCCATCGTCAGCGAGCCGACAGCCCCGCCGATGCCGAACGCGGCGAGGACCCAGGCGTGGTCGTCGGGGCCGCCACCGAGGCGGTCCTTGACGAGGAACGGAACCAGCACGTCGAGCGGTCCCATGATCACGAACACCATGACGCTGGCGAACAGCAGCGTCGCGAGCAGCCAGGGTGTGCGCACCATGTAGACGAAGCCCTCGCGCATGTCGGTCAGGGCGCTCCTGACCGGGTGCACGGGGGCGGCGTCGGGGTCGATCTCGCGGCGGACGACGGTTTTCGGCACGGCGGTCAACGCGACGAACCCGAAGGCCGCCGTGGCGGCCGCGATGGCGACGGCGATGCCGGGGGAGAAGGCGCCCACCGCCATTCCGGCGACGGCGGGGCCCGCGGCCTGCCCGATCGTGGGACGGACCATGCCCTCGAACCCGTTGACGGCCATCAGGTCCGACTCGGGCACCAGGGCGGGCAGCCACGCCGAGTACGCCGGGTAGTAGAACGCCATGCCCATGCCGGTGATGAAAGAGACCACCGCGAGGTGCCAGATCTGGGTGCTGCCGGTCAACGACAGGAACGCGACCAGGGCCATGCCGCCGAGTTCGACCGCGGCCACGCACAGCAGGATCGTCTTCTGCGGGACCCGGTCGGCCACCACGCCGGCGAGCAGCGCGGGCAGCAGGACGCCGATGGCTGAGGCGGTGGAGACGACCGACAGCTGCGCCGGGCCGCCGCCGACGCGGATGACCTCCCAGACCAGGGCCACGATCCACACGCCGTGGGCGAAGGTGTTGAGCAGCAGCGCGAGCGCGAGCCGCCGGTAGGCGGGGGTGCGGAACGGGCGCAGCACGCGCGGCAGCTGTCTGGGCGGCGGCGTGATCGCGACGTCGGGTTGCTCGGTGGTGGGTGCGTCGCCCGGGTCGGGCATCGGTGTCTCCGTCGGGTGGTGGGTGTGCCCCGATTGTGTCGGGACCCACCGACAACTATCGGGTCATTCGGAAAGTGAAGTAGTCGACGTGCCAGCCGTCCTTGTCGATCCCGTGAGTCGCGACGGTCTCCGCGGCGAACCCGGCGCCGTCAGCTTGGGCGCGCAGATGGTCGACGTCGCCGGAGGTGCCGAAGAAGATCAGCATGCGCCCGTCGGCGGCGAGGTGATCGCCCGCGGCGGCGAAGAACGTGTTCAGCGCCCGGTAGCCGGGGTCGGTGCTGGCGTTCTCGAGGTGGTCGCGCGGGGTGAACCAGCGGAACGGCGGGTCGAACACGATCAGGTCGAACACACCGGCGACGTCGCTGAACACGTCGCTGTGGTGGACGTGGACCCGGTCGCCGACACCGTTGCGCTCCGCGTTGGCCTTCGCGGCGGCCAGCGCGTGCGGGTTGGTGTCGACGGCGGTGACGTCGGTGGAGCGGGACGCGGCGAGGACCGCGTTGACGCCGCAGCCGGTGCCCATGTCGAGGACCCGGTCGGCCACGGTGACCTCGTCGAGGACGGACTGGCCCAGCAGGTGCGACACCGGGGTGATCGGGTGCACGTGCGGCGGGACCACGAACGTGCGACCCAGGTAGTCGAAGGTCTGGTCGGTGTCGACCTGCGCGGAGCGGTACGCGGACTCATGCCAGCGTTCGATCCGGGCGACGTGCTCGGGCCCCATGGTCGGCTGGTGCTTCATCCTTCGAACCTAACCGGGCCCGCCACCGGTTTTACGCGAAATCGACGACCGCGGCGCCGACCCCTCGGGCGCGCGCGACGTGCTCGGCCTCAGCCTCGATCTCCGCGGTGACCGCCTTGGTCAGCCGCTCGAACGCGGTCACGGTGACAGTCACCTTGCGCGCGGTCGCCTTGGTGCGCCACACGCCAACGATCTCCCCGTCGGCGAGCACGGCGCCGGGGTTGCCGATGGGGCGCCACAGTTGTTTGCGGCGCCGGGCGTCGGGCACGAGCAGGTCGCGGTCGCGCGACTGCAGCAGCGGGTCGAACGGGGGCAGCAGCCGCACCAGCCGCGGGTCCGGCGCGTCGCGCAGCGCGGCCACCGAGTCCTCAGGCAGGTGGGCGGTGCGGCCGTCGACGGTGACCTCGACCAGCCCATCGGGCCACATCGCGGCGGCCTCAGACCGGGTCGTCTCCAGGAACGCGGCGGCCTCGGCTTTGCCCGCCGGACCGTGCAGCCGCAGGTAGGCGCTGATCAACGGGCCAGCCCCCGCGCTCTGCTTAGGCACCCGATGCCGCCCGGGCAGTGGGCTGAGCGTCGTGGGGCGGGACTGGCCGTGGACTCCCACGCCCGCGGCCAAACCGACGAGTTGGAACAGGCTGCCGTAGACGTGGGTGGCCTGGCAGGTTCGGCAGTCGTAGGAGTACTCGGCGGGCAGCCGGGCGGTGACCTCGGTGCTGACCTCGCCGCGGGTCTTCTCCCGGTCGACCACCGCCCGCATCGCTTCCGCGCCCGCGGTGAACGCGGTCAGCCCCGGGATGCCCGCCCTCTTGAACACCACCCCGACGCCGCTGAGCCGGGCGATGGCGTCCGCGTCGCTTCGCGGCCACAACCCGGCGGCCATGGTCGCCACATCGGCGCGGCGGATGACGTGCGGCGCCCCGCGGAACGTCCAGACCGTGGTCAGGGAAGGGTCGTCGAGGTCGGCGCCTACCGACAGCCGGGCGGCCATGGCCACGCGAGGGGAGGCCGCGCCCGCGTCCTGGATTCCGAGGTCGAGGACCGGCAGGTCAGCGGTGTCTCGGTGTAGGCCGTGCGCCGCGATGCGGTAGGCCAAGACTCGGTTGCGGTCGACGTCCACCCGCCCATGATGGCCCAGGGGACCGACAGTTACCCGGCCCGCAGGGGGCGGCGGGGCCGGGGGAGACCGCGGCTCCAGCGGACGAAGTCGGCCGGGTCGAACCGGTCGGACTGCTCGTCATACTCGCGGCGGTCGAGGGCGGCGCGACGGAGGATGCTGACCAGGCCGACGTGCTGAACGCGGCCACGACGGACCTCGAACCCGGTCCATTGCTGCGTCACGTGCCGTCCCCTTCGATGCCATGTCCACGAAACCTCTTCGCAATCATGCCCGGTCGGTAGGCGGCTTGGCCTATACCAAACGGCTATCACATGATCCTATGGGCCAAGTGAGTGACGGCCGGTCCCGGCGTCGCGCCGCAGCTCGCAGGCCTTGCGACCGGATCCACGCGTTCGCCGACCACGACCCGCCACCCATGGCCGTCGCGGTGGGTGACCGGGACAAGCCAGTCACCGTCGACACGCTCGGGGGCACCCACGACGAGGTCGTCGGGACCGCTCGCCTGGATGTGCTCACGGACGGCGAGTTCGGCGACCTGACCGGCCGCACCCCAGGTGGACCGGCCACGGCAGCGCTCGGTCGCGACATCGTCGCCGGTCAGCAGCCCGCGGGCGAACCCCGGGTCCACGGCACCGTAGGCGTATCCGGTGGGCAGCAGCAGCGCGGTCGGCGCGAACCGGTGCCCACCGAGATGGGTCGCCTCCCACACCGCGTCCCCGTGCTCGACAGCGAGCTCCTCGGCGATCGGACGGCCCAGCAGCGCGCAGCACACGTCTCGGCGCCCGTTGGTGCACACCAGCAGCAGCGGACCCGAGTCCACCGTCCCGAAGTCGCCGATGTCGCCCGCACCCCAGGCGGCGAAGTCGTGGTCAAGCAGATGTTTCGCCTCGACCACCGTCCCCGACCGCAGCCGCGTGCGCCCCGGCGCGGTGTGCGCGAGGTAGACCCGCGCGGGCCTCGGGGTGTGCCGGTCAGGGTGTCGGCCGGGCCGGCGGATGAGGACGACGCGGACACCGGTGCCCTTGGCGCGGTCGGCCAGCTCGGCACCGACGGCCGGGTCGAGGTGGCTCTCCCGCAGTGCGTCGCGGCCCCACGGACCGGGCTGCTCCAGACACAGCCAGGTCACCGCGGTCGCGGCCGTGCCCGCGAGGGGTTCGTTCAGCGTGCGGGACAGCACCGAGCAGGCGGTGTCGGGCAGCGCCGGGGGAGTCGTCGCCATCGGCCCAAGACTCTCACGCCGGTACCGCCATCCGTGTGAGGGTAGGCAACACTTAAATTGAGTTCAGTTCGAGGCGTCCGCGGCGCGGCCGAGGCGGTCGGCCAAGCCGCGCAGGCGCTCGATCAACTCCGAGGGTTCACGCACCTCGAACTCGCAGCCGATCATCGAGATCCACACCGCGATTCCCTCAAGGTGATTCGCCCCGACGCGCAAGGTGCAGGTGTTCTCGTCGATCGGTTCGAGCACCCCGGCCGACGGTGAGACGTGCTCCGCGGCGGCCTCCGCCGACAGGTGCAGGGTGATCACCGCCTGGTACCGGTACGCCGCGTTGGACAGCCCGTAGCTGGTGTACGCCACCAAGTCCTTGTCCGGCGGGTCACGCGGGACGAACTTCGGGCCGGTCGGGATGCGCGGGGTGAGCCGGTCCACCCGGAAGGTCCGCCAGCCCTCTCGATCGACGTCGAACGCGACCAGATACCAACGCCGCCCCGTGTGCACCAGCCGGTGCGGCTCCACACTGCGCAGGGTCTCCTCGCCGTCGTGGTCGCGGTAGTCGAACCGCAGGCGCTCATTGTCGCGGCACGCGTTCGCGATCGCGGTCAGCGTGCTCGGGTCGACCGTGGGGCCGCCACGGTGGATCGGCACCGTGATCGACTGCAAGGAGTGGACCCGGTTGCGCAGCCGCGACGGCAGCACCTGTTCGAGTTTCGCCAGCGCCCGCACCGAGGTCTCCTCGATGCCCGCGATCGTGCCCCCCGACGCCGTCCGCAGGCACATGGCCACCGCCACCGCCTCCTCGTCGTCGAGCAGCAGCGGCGGCAGGTCGGCCCCGGCACCGAGCCGGTAGCCGCCCGCGGTCCCCGTGACCGCGTGCACCGGGTAACCCAGGGAGCGGAGTTTGTCGACGTCACGGCGAACGGTCCGGTCGGTGACCCCGAGACGGTCGGCCAGGTCCGCACCCGACCAGTCCCGCCGGGTCTGGAGCAGTGAGAGCAGCCGCAACAGGCGGGCCGAGGTTTCCAGCACGCGGCCAGTCTCTCAGCTATCGCGGACAACCACTGTCCGCCAGGCACTCCCGCAACCGGGCCAAACCCTCGTCGATCTCCTCATACCGGATCGTCCCGAACCCGAGGGCGAACCCCGAGCGCCCACCGGTGTGCTCACACAGACCCTCAAGGGTGTTCACGCCGACCTCGCGCGCCCCCGCCACCCGCGCATCCAACGACGTGGAGGTCTCCGCGAAGACATGCAGCCCGGCCGCCGACGGCACCAGCGTGGCCACCCCGGCGAAGTCCCGCTCCAACACCGCCACGATCCGCGCGTGCCTGCGCCCATACTCCCGCCCCGCCCGCCGCACATGCCGGGCGAGCAGACCTTCGTCGATGAACTTCGCCAACGCCAGCTGCCCCGTCACCTCCCCATGCCAGTCACCCAGCTGCCGCGCCGCCCGCACCGCCTGACGCACCGCCGGGGCAGCGACAAGAAACCCCAACCGCAACGCGGGCAGCAGCGTCTTGGAGAACGTCCCCACATAGATCACCCGCCCCTGCCCATCCAGGCTCTGCAACGGCTCCAGCGGACGATCGGAGAACCGGAACTCACTGTCGTAGTCGTCCTCCACCACCACAGCGCCCCGACGCCCCGCCCACGCCAACAGCTCCGCGCGTCGCGCCACCGACATGGGAATCCCAAGCGGGAACTGGTGCGACGGAGTCGTGTAGACGACCCGCGCCGACGACGGCAACGCCGCCACCACCAGCCCCTCAGCGTCCACCGGCACACCCACCACACGCGCGCCGTGCGCGGCGAACAACCGCCGGGCAGGCAGATACCCAGGCTCCTCGACAGCGACCACGTCACCCGGGTCGACCAACACCCGCGCGATCAAGTCCAACGCCTGCTGCGCGCCCTGGGTGATCACCACATCATCCGGACCCGCGTGCACCGACCGCGCCAACCCGACATGCCGGGCCACCGCCTCCCGCAGCACCCGCTCACCCGCTGGGTCCGCGTAATCCGCCGAACGCACCGCCGACCGCCGCAGACTCGACGACACCAACCGGCGCCACGTCGCCCACGGAAACAGCTCCACATCCGGCACCCCCACCCGGAAGTCGAACCGCGGCTCCCACGACGGCGCCTCGACGGGCACCGACCGCCACCGGGCCCGGGGGAGCACCTCCGCCGACGCCCGCGCCGACCGCGACCGCGTCGCGGGCCGGTCACACACGAACGTGCCCGCACCGACCCGCCCCACCAGGAACCCCTCAGCGGTCAACCGGTCGTAAGCCACCCCGACGGTGTTGCGCGACACCGACAGACGCCCCGCCAGCTCCCGGCTCGGCGGCAGCCGCTCACCCGGACGCAACCGACCGTCGAGCACCGCGTCGAGCAGCTGCCGGTAGATCTGCGCCGACAGGCCACCCCGACCCGACAAGGTCACGTGGATGTCCATCGGCACCTCCACATTGGCCCAATCAGAACGGCTCGAATTGGAACTTATCCCTGGCCGATCTTCACCCTAGATTAGCGCCATGACCAGCAGGATCATCCCCCCGGCGGGACCCGCGAGGACCCTGGCGCTCGCCCAGTTCACCAACTCCGTCGGCGACGGCGCCTTCTACGTCACCTCAGCCCTGTTCTTCACCCGCGTCGTCGGACTCTCACCCGCCCAGATCGGACTCGGCCTCACCCTCGGCTGGGGCGTCGGCATGCTCGCGGGCATCTGGCTCGGCCAACTCGCCGACCGACACGGACCCCGCCGGGTCGCCACCGCACTCGCCGTCGCGACCGCGACCGCGATCAGCGCGTTCCTCGTCGTGCGCTCCTACCCGCTGTTCATCGCCGCCGCCATCGTCTACGCCGTGTGCCAGTGCGGCCTCACCGCCGCCCGCCAAGCCCTCCTCGCGGGCACCATCGACCCCACCCGGCGTACCGAGGTCCGCGCCCACCTGCAGTCCACCCTCAACGCGGGACTCGCCGTCGGCGCCGCACTCGGCGGACTCGCCCTGCAACTCGACACCGCCGCCGCCTACCTCGCGGTCTTCGCCGTCGACGCCATCGGCTTCCTCGGCTGCGCGCTCATCCTGCGTGCCGCGCCCGCGGTCCCCGGAGCCGCCCTCGCCGCGGGAGAACCACGGATGGCCGTGCTCCACGACCGCCCCTACGCCGTCGTCGCCCTGCTCAACATGGTCCTGCAGCTGCACATCCCGCTGATCAACCTCGCGATCCCGCTCTGGATCGTGCAGCGCACCTCCGCGCCCACGGCCATGGTCTCGACGCTGCTCGTCCTCAACACGATGGGTGTCGTCCTGTTCCAGGTGCGCCTCGCCCGCCGCGTCACCGACCTGCGCACCGCTACCCGCTCCATCCGCCACGGCGGCGCCATCCTGCTCGCCGCGTGCACCGCCTTCGCCCTCACCGCCGCGGGCGCCTCACCCTGGGTCGCGGCCACCGTCCTGCTCGGCGCGGCGACACTGCAGGTGCTGGGGGAGATGCTGCACAGCGCCGGCACCTACGCCGTGAGCTTCGACCTCGCCCCCGCTGACAAGCACGGCCAGTACCAGGGGTTCTTCGGCTCCGGATTCGCCATCGCCCGCATGCTCGGCCCGCTGCTGCTCACCACGATGATCCTCACCTGGGGCACCTCGGGCTGGCTCACCCTGGGAGCACTGTTCCTCGCCGCGGGGATCGCCATGGGACCCGCCGTCCGCTGGGCCGAACGCACCCGGGCACTCCCGGTCCCCGCCTGATCAGGACATCAACAATCGCGCGCCCGCCCGCGTCGCCTCGACCCGGGCGTCTCGCGTGCCCGCGCCCGGGCGGATCACCACCAGACCACGCCGCTCCAACAACGTCAGCGCGTCGGACTCCCACTGCGGAACCTGCCCAGCCGGGGCGCCGTCGGCACCCGCCCACAGGAAACCCATCGGCGCACCCCATAGTCCACTGTGGAACAACACCGACCCCTCGGCGGCATGGTCCAACGCCCGCCGCTCGTCCTCGGTCATCACACACCTCCCGGCGACTTCTTGTGTCTCCCATCACATTGGTAGCACCGGGCACCGACAAACCCGGGACCGACACGCACCCGTTCACCCGAGCCAGCGAGCCACCCCCGCCAGCAGTTCACGCTTCATCCCATCAGGAGCGAACGACGCTTCGACCGACGTCCGTGCGAACTCCGCCAACGCCTCGTCGTCGAACCCGAACACCGAGCGAGCCAACTCGAACTCGGCCGTCAGTGTCGTCCCGGTGACATTCGGGATGTCCGTGTTCAGCGTGACCGCCAAGCCTGCCGCGACAAGTCGGGGGAGCGGGTGCTCCGACAGCGACCCCACCAACCCCAACGCCACGTTCGACGACGGACACACCTCCAGCACCAACCCCAGGTCCCGCACCTCGGCCAGCACCTCCCGGTCGCCCAACACCGAGATCCCATGCCCGATCCGCTCCGCCGACCCGACCCGCACGGCCTCACGCACGCGCTCCGGACCACCGCACTCACCGGCGTGGTGCACCACCCGCAGCCCCAACTCCCGGGCCCGCGCGAAGACCTCCGCGAACGGCGCCGCCGGATAGGCCTCATCACCGGCCAACCCGACCCCCACCACACCCGTGAACCGCGACGCCAACTCCACCGACCGCCACGCCCGCTCAACCGACCGCCGCCGCGAGTGGTCCAGGATCAACCCGACCTCGACACCGAACCGGCGCCGCCCCTCGGCCAACCCGTCCAATACCGCCGCCAACGGCATCTCCAACTCACCCAACCGCTCACCGTGCGACGCCGCGGTGAACAGCGCCTCCGCGTACCGCGCCCCCTGCGCCGCCTCGTCCTCGCAGAACTCCAGGGCGATCCGACGGAAGTCCTCGGGGGAGCGCAGACACTCCCGCACCCGCGAGTTCTGATCAGCGAACGCCCGGAACCCGTCGAACGTGAACGGCCCGTCCGCCACCTCCGGCGGCACCTCGATCCCGTGACCGGCGCCGATCTCCACCAGCGTCGCAGAGCGGATGGTGCTCTCGAGGTGGACGTGGAGGTGGACCTTGGGGAGATCGATCAGCGACCGCATACGGCCCACCGTACGAACCGAGACCGCCTACCGCATCCGAATTCCACCCTCAACCTCAACTAGAAGGTTAGGTGGAGCAAGGTTGAAGTGGAGGTTGAGCTTGATCAGCAAAACCGCAGGTCAAGCGCATTGGCAGGCCGCGAAGCATGGTCAGTGCACCGTTGGGTCTGGCCGCCTGTGAGGTCCGAGGATTTCTTTCGATCGCGACCGCGCGCGCACTGGACACAGCAAGCCGAAACAAATAGGAAATCGGTGGCAACCTTTTTGGGCCCACACTGATCAAGGGGGAGTAGGGCACACTCCGCCGGACGACAGGGGACACCGCAGTGGCGTTGAAGTTCGCACGGACACCGGCCGAACTGGCCCGCCGGGCCGTCAAGATCACCGTCGAACGCACGGGCCGCACCGTGTCCATCGCCGCCTCCGGTCGCATCGACCTGGCCACCGAAGGTCCCTGGTACGACCAGATCATGGCCGCCTGCACCGACGACTCCGACACCAAACGAGTGGTCATCGACCTGACATCGGTCACGTTCCTGAGCTGGGCGAGCACCGCGACGCTGGTCCGGGCGCACCGGGCGTGCGCCAGACACGGGCGCGCCCTGCGGGTCCTCGCGTGCGGACCGGTGCTGGCCTGCCTGCACATGACCCACCTCGACGAGGACGTCACCATCACGGCCACGACGCCGAAGGTGAAGGAACCCCTTCCACACGGAACATCGAGCTGGCTCATCGCCTGAGTGGACGCACGTTATGTCAAGCAATACGGGATGGATGACCGACTCGAGAGAGCACGGGTTGCGTGGCGCGATCTGGTGCCCGCAGCCGTCGGCCATGACAGCGCAGCCGGGAGAGCGCGCCGCGGAGGCGGGCGAGAGCCGGTCGCACACGGAAGCGCGGAGCGAAGTGCCGGACGGGGCGCGTGGGGTGGACGAGCGAGGAGTTCGCCCGGCCCGCCGAACCCGCTACTTTACATAATGTCGATTATCGAACTTACGATATCTCGGGTTCCGGGTCCGTCAACCCAGGGCGGAAACGTCACTGTGACGTTTTCAGGACGGTATGCCGAGACCTCTGAAAAGCCCTCCAGAAGGCTCCTCGGGAGGATTTCGCGACTGATCGTTCGCAGACGAGTTGAGGTCGAGCGTGTGAGCGCCGCGGAGTGTGCGCGCAGAAACGGCTGTTCGGGGCGGCTCGAACCCGGCTCATGCCCCGAAGTCAGTCAATGCCCTCTCGAACGCATGTTTCATGCATAATGCCTATTATGCATGAAAGATCAACTTCTTGATCCAGGTCAGAGAGCGAGCTTGAAGCCCTCGTGTGTCGCGGTGAATCCGAGGCGCTCGTAGAACCGGTGGGCATCCTCGCGGGCCTTGTCCGAGGTGAGCTGCACCATCACGCAACCACGCTTGCGGGCCTCCTCGATGGCCCAGCGCATCATCGTCTCCCCCAGACCTTCCCCCCGCGCCGACGCGGCCACGCGCACGGCTTCCACCTGCGCCCGGAACGCACCCCTGCGGGACAGGCCCGGCAGCAAAGACAGCTGGAACGTCCCGACAATCTCGCCGTCACGATCAGCCACAGCCAGGAACTCATGGTGATCGGCGTCGATGACCGCGAAGGCGTCCTTGTACGGGGTCAGGTCATCCGCGGACTCACGAGTGGCGCCGATCGCGTCGTCCATGAGCAGGCCGACGATGGCCGGGACGTCGTCGATGGTCGCGCGGCGGATGTTCACGACGGTCACAAGCACTCCTTTTGGGCAACTGCTGTTCGCCGCCAGCCTTCCACGTCCGTGTTCGCGGTCGCGGCCGATTCGGATTTTGTCGGTGTCACCTTGTATGCACTAACAGTGAAGTTGATCGACGCCCAGGAGGCGTTCTTCGTCGCGAGGCGAACGCGCAAGGACTCGCCACACACGACGGTGGCCTACCGGCGGGACTTCGCGGGCGTGTCCGCCCAGGTGGCGGCGGTGTTGGAGGTCGAGGTCGCGGAGATCGACTTGGTCGCCGTGTCGGCGCAGCCGCTGCGGGCGGCGTTCGGGGTGTTCGCCGACACCCACGCCAAGAGCTCGGTGGCGCGCGCCTGGTCGACGTGGAACCAGTTCTTCCAGTTCTGTGTGGCCGACGGGCTGTGCCCGGGCAATCCGATGGGGGCGATCGGGCGGCCGCGGGCCGCTCCCCTGTCCCCCAAGCCCCTGCGGGGGGAGTCCACACCGGAGCAGTTGCTCTCGGCGATCGCGTCGGGGGCGCGGCGGTCGCGGGCGGACTGGCCGGAGCGGGACCTGCTGGTGCTGGCGCTGGGCCTGGTGGCCGGGCTGCGGGCCTCGGAGATGCGGGCGCTGACCCGGTCGGCCATGGTCGGTCGACCCGGTGAGCGCAGGCTCTTCGTGCACGGCAAGGGCAACCGGGAGCGGTCGATCCCCATCGAGGCGCCGCTGGAGCGAGTGATCGAGTCCTATGTGGCGTCCTGTGATGTGCGGTTCTCCACTCGGTTCACCCCGGAGTCACCGCTGTTGTTGGGGTCGGATGGGGCGGCGATCGGCCGCGGCGCGCTGGACTACCTGGTGAAGTCGTGTTTTCGGTGGGCAGGCATGCACGACCGGGTTCCCGCCGGGGCGAATCTCCACGCTCTGCGGCACACGTTCGCGACCAGGCTGGCCGAGGACGGTGCGAACGCGGTGGAGATCATGACGCTGTTGGGTCACGCGAGTCTGAACACGAGCCAGAACTACATCGAGGCGACCGGAACGCATCGTCGGGCCGCCGCGGCGAGCAATCGGACGTATCGGGTGTTGGCGGATCTGTCCGATCCGGACCGCGCCCTCTAGGGCCGTAAGACCCCAGTAAGCCCCTTTCGGTATCCCCCGCTGCTTCGCGGGCCTCTTTCCGCATGTCAGGGCGTTTGACGCGCCAGGCTGGATGGAGGCAATGCGATGACCGAGCCGAGCCCGTCGGGTGAGCCGACGGCGGTCCGACTGCTATTCGAATACGAGGGTGACGAGGTGCGGCTGCTGCTGCAGCAACCGGTCGACGTCGCCGTCAGCGGCTTCGACCTGCCCCGCGAGCACGTGGTGGGCAATCACGTCGAGGTGCGGGACGCGAACGAGGAGATGCTCAGCCGGGTCCCGATCCGGTCCGGGATGGACACCAGTGTCGAGGTGTTCCCCGAGGACCCGAACGAGCCGATCACCCGCGCCGACGTGCCGCGGGCGCAGGGCGCGTTCACCGTCGTCGTCCCGACGACCGAGCGAGCCGACCATGTGACCGTCGTGCGGATTCCGCCGACCGGTGACGTGGCGCTCGCCGATGCCGGGGCCACTGACGTGGTCGAGCTCGGCACCTTCCCGCTGGCCGGGGGTGCGCGATGACCACCTCGGACGGCACCGTCCAGGGTGCCACGCAGATCTCGGGCTCCGCGCCGCGCAATCGGGCGTTCAACATCGTGCTGCTGGCCGAGGGGTTCACCGCCGGGCAGCAGTCCGCGTTCAACACCGCGGCGCAGGACTTCGTCAACGCGTTGAAGGCGACGCCGCCGTTCGACGAGCTGAGCCCGGCGATCAACGTGTTCCGGGTGAACGTGGCCTCCACGGATTCCGGTGCGGACGACCCGGTCGCGGCGGGCGGCACGGGGGCGACGGCGCGGACGTACTTCGACGCGACGTTCGGTGGCAACGGCATCCGCAGGCTGCTGCTGTGCAACCAGTCCACGGCGTTGCAGGTGGCCACGGCGCGGGTGCCGGAGCACAGCCTGGTCCTGGTCGTGGTGAACTCGACGGTCTACGGCGGCGCCGGTGGGTCGGTCGGGACGTACTCCCTGGCGAATGGGGCGACGCAGATCGCGATCCACGAGGCCGGGCACACCGCGTTCGGCCTGGCCGACGAGTACGCGTACTACGCGGGCGGCAACGAGACGGGCCGCGACCACCACCCGGCGGTGGAGCCGTCGGAGCCGAACGTGACGGTCAACAGCAACCGGGCCACGTTGAAGTGGCGGTGGGCGGTCGCGTCGAGCACCGCGATCCCGACGATGAGCAACCCGGACTGCACCAAGGTGGACAACCGGGCCAGCACCGTCGCGGCGGGCACGGTGGGCGCGTTCGAGGGCGCGCACTACTACCACTGCGGCGCGTTCCGACCGGAGCACAACTGCAAGATGCGGGAGCTGGGCGCGCCGTTCTGCCGGGTGTGCCGCCAGGTGATCTGGAACCGGCTGGAGCCACTGAGCACGCTGCAGTCGCGCGGTCGGACGCCGATCAGTGTGCTGGCGCGCTATCCGAGCCACCTGGATGTGTTCGCGGTGGCGAGCAACGGGCGGACGATGAGCAACTGGTGGGATCAGTCGTCCGGGTGGGCGGGCTGGTTCCAGGTGTCCGGTGGCATCGCGTCGCCGGGCGGGTCAGGGTCGCCGGTGACGTCGATCGCGCGGTACCCGAACCATCTGGACTTGTTCACGGTCGGTACGGACAACCGGGTGTGGAGCGCATGGTGGGATGTGACCACGGGCTGGTCGGGTTGGTTCCGCGTCGGCACGCTGACCGCGCGGGCCGGGTCGACGGTCAACGTCGTGGCCCGCAACCGGGATCACCTGGACTTGTTCACCACGGCTTCCGACGGCCGGACGATGTCGGCGTGGTGGGACGTGTCGTCGGGGTGGTCTAACTGGTTCCAGGT
Source organism: Actinokineospora xionganensis (assembly GCF_014323725.1). Classification (GTDB taxonomy): domain Bacteria; phylum Actinomycetota; class Actinomycetes; order Mycobacteriales; family Pseudonocardiaceae; genus Actinokineospora; species Actinokineospora xionganensis. The sequence goes on from NZ_JABVED010000001.1 coordinate 581,997, forward strand.
GTCCGGTGGGATCGCGGCGAACGGGGCGACGGTCACGGCGATCGCGCGGAACCCGAACCACTTGGACCTGTTCACCATCGGCACCGACAACAGGGTGTGGAGCACGTGGTGGGATGCCTCGTCCGGGTGGGCGGGCTGGTTCCGGCTCGGCGCGCTGACCGCGCGTCCGAACTCGACGGTGAATGTCGTGGCGCGCAATCCGAACCATCTGGATCTGTTCACGACCGCTTCGGATGGTCGGATCATGTCGGCGTGGTGGGATGCGGCTTCGGGGTGGTCGAACTGGTTCCATGTGTCTGGCGGGTTGGCTTCGCCGGGGTCGTCGGTGACGGCGATTCCGCGGGGTGCGAACCATTTGGATCTGTTCACGATTGGGACGGATAACCGGATCTACAGCACGTGGTGGGATGCGTCATCGGGATGGGCGAACTGGTTCAACGTTTCCGGTGGGATCGGGCAGTCCGGTGGTCATGTGGCGGCGATTGAGCGGTTCAGCAATCACATCGATGTGTTCGCGGTGGGCTCGGACGGCCTGATGTACAGCGCTTGGTGGGATATCCGGACTGGGTGGTCTCGGTGGTTCAGACTGAGTATCACCTGATCAGGGGTGATATGGCCCGGCAGCGGAGAATCGGTGCCGGGCCATATCCCCAAAGCGCCACTGATCGCGACGGGCACCCGCCGACGGACGGCGCCCAGCGCCGTAGGCTGACCTGCGATGAGACGCAAACTTCGTTCCCCACTCCCGCAGCGCCATGGGCTTGACGCTGCCCGGCTTCGGCTGCCGGAGGAGGGTGGGTGGGCGACGATTCGTGATCATCTCGTTGAGCGGTTGCCGCGGGTTGATCCCGACCGCATCGACATGATGCTTCGGGAGGAGCGGATTGTCGGGCTGGATGGGCCGGTGGCCCTGGACGCTCCCTATCTGCCTGGGTCGTTTGTGTGGTTCCACCGGGATCTACCGGTCGAGGTTCCGGTGCCGTTCGATATCGGCATCGTCTATCGGGACGACGACATCCTCGTTGTCGACAAGCCGCATTTTCTGGCGACGATCCCCCGTGGGCAGCACATCGTGCAGACCGCTCTTGTGCGGCTGCGGCAGGACCTGGGGATTCCGACGCTGAGCCCGGCGCACCGGTTGGATCGGGTGACGGCCGGGTTGTTGATGTTCGTGGTGCGTCCCGAGCTGCGCGGGGCCTATCAGACGTTGTTCCGGGACCGGCTGGTGCGCAAGGAATATGAGGCGGTCGCCCGGCACGTGCCTGGTCTTGAGCTGCCGGTGACGGTGGAGAGCCGGATCATGAAGGAGCGCGGGGTGATCACCGCGCAGGAGGTGCCTGGCGAGGTGAACGCGCGGACCCGGGTGGAGCTGATCGAGGCGAGGGACGGGGTTGGGCGCTACCGGCTGGCGCCGGAGACTGGGCGGACGCATCAGCTGCGGTTGCACATGGCCGGGTTGGGTGTGCCGATCCTGGGTGACGACTTCTATCCGGTGCTGACGGAGAAGCCGCTGGGTGAGTTCACCGCTCCCCTGCAGTTGCTGGCGAAGGTCCTGGAGTTCACCGACCCGGTGTCCGGTTCGCCGCGACGGTTCGAGAGCCGGTTGCGGCTGGCGGCGTGGGAATCGCCTGGTGAGTGGCTAAATGCGGTGCCGCTCCGGTAGGGGTCGGTTAATCTCGTCGTATGCCATTTGTTTGACGTAGGCCTCCGGAGTCCGTGCGCGGGTTGGTGCGGGTGTCGCTGTGGTGGGCGGCGCTGACCTACCTGGTCCCGATCTACCCGCTGTACGCCGTGTTCTTCGCCGACACCGGTCTGTCCGGGGCGGAGATCTCGTTGCTGTTCCTGATCTGGTCGTCGGTGTCGGTCCTGGCTGAGGTGCCGCTGGGTGCGGTGGCCGACCGGTTCTCGCGGCGGTCTTCCCTGGTGGGCGCGAGCCTGTTGCAGGCGCTCGGGTATGTGCTGTGGATCGGGTTGCCGGGGTTCACCGGGTTCGCGGTCGGGTTCGTGCTGTGGGGCCTCGGCGGTGCGTTGGAGTCGGGCGCGTTCGAGGCGCTGCTCTATGACGGGCTGGCCGGTCAAGGCGAGGAGTCCGCGTTCGCGCTGGTAAACGGGCGGGTCACGGCGGTCAATCTGCTCACCGAGTTGCCGACGGCGGTGTTGGCGTCGGGTCTGTTCGCGCTCGGTGGTTATCGGCTGGCGGCGTGGGTCAGTGTCGGGGTGTGTCTGGCGGCGGCCTGGGTGGCGTCGCGGTTCCCGGAGGCCGCGCGGGGCGCTGACGATGGCGAGCTCGGTTATGTCGAGTTGCTGAAGGTGGGTCTGCGGGAGGCGGCGGACAACCGGGTGGTGCGGCACGCGCTGATCGTGGTGGCGCTGCTGGGCGGGTTGGACGCGTTCGAGGAGTACTTCCCGTTGATGGCCCTGGCGTGGGGTGTGCCCGCGGGGTGGGTGCCGCTGGCGATGGTGGGCATTCCGCTGGCCGGTGCGGTGGGGGCCGCGCTGGGTGGGTTCGGGAGTGGGTTGCGGACGCGGACGCTCGGGGTGCTGTTGGGTGTCGCGGTGGCGGTGTTGGTGGTGTCCGGGGTGTTGCGCTCCCCCGCCGGTCTGCTCGCGGTGGCCGGGTTCTACGGGCTGTACCAGTTGGTGTTGGTGGTGGCCGAGGCCCGGTTGCAGGACAGTATCGAGGGCCCGGCGCGGGCGACGGTGACGTCGGTGGCGGGCATCGGGATCGAGGTGTCGGCGCTGGCCGTGTACGGGGTGTGGGCGTTGGGTGAGGTGTTCGGGGTGGCGGCGTTGGTCGCCCTGGTGGCGTTGCTGCTCCCCCGCTGGCTGCGGCAGGCGCCCGTCGTCGAGCGCCTGCCGCGGTAGGTCAGCCGACGACGAGGCCGCTGGTGACGTTGGTGATGCTGGCCGTGATGCCGCCCGCGCGGTCGGAGGCGAGGAACGCGGCGGTCTCGGCGACCTGCTCGAGGCGTGGGGAACGGCGCAGCAGGGCCATCTGGGAGATCATCCGGTCGATTTCCTCCGGGTCGGCGCCGACCCCGTCGACCTCGGCGATGCTCTCGCGGGTCAGCGTGCCGTAGACGGCGGCGGTGTGGATGCCGACGACGCGCACGCCGTGGGGGCCGGTCTCGGCGGCGAGGTAGCGCAGGAAGGTCTCGACGGCGGCGTCGGCGGGACCGGTGTTGCCCATGCCGGGGCTGGTGGCGCGGGAGGAGCCGCTGGTGAGGCTGAGGATGACGCCGCTGCCCTGCTTGGTCATGTGTCGGGCGGCGGCGCGGGCGGTGAGGAAGGCCGTGGTGATGCCGGTGGTGATGGCGTGGGTGAACTTCTCCGTGGTCATCTCGATCAGCGGGGTGCCTTGGGCGTCGCCGCGTGGGACGAGGTTGAAGGAGATGTCGAGGCTGCCGAAGCGGTCGACGACGTCCTGGGCGTGCTGGTCGATGGCGGTCTCGTCGAGTCCGTCGAGGACGGTGAGTTCGGCTTGGCCGCCTGCGGCGCGGATGTTGTCGGCGACGGCGGCGAGGGTGTCCTTGGTGCGGCCGACGAGGTGGACGGTGGCGCCTTCGCGGGCGAAGACGCGGGCGACCGCGCCGCCGATGTTGCCGCCGCCGCCGTAGATGACCGCGTTCTTGTTCGCCAGGGTCGACATGGTGTTCCTCCGTGGTCCGGGTTGCTTTGTCTATGTGACGGCTGTGGCCCGGAAAAGGAATCGGTGCTCTGGTCGGCTGCCTGGTGGTTCGCCGGCGGCTTGGGCTCGGGTGCCCGTTTGGGTGCCTGGGGGCCGCTCGGGCGTCAGAGGGTTGTTGGCAGGCCGAAGGCGGGGAACAGGTCGGGAACGAATGCCATCACCGAGGCGATCTCTCCGTTCTGCATGTGGATGACGTCGAGGACTTGGGCGTGGAAGACGGTTTCGCCGGGTGGTCGGACGTAGTGGGCGACGGCGGGTTGGCGGTTGGCCCTGGTGGGCATCGAGCGCCATTCGCCGATGTAGTTGGGCGAGGTGGGTTCCATGAGCTCGGCCATGCCTGCGAGGAACGGGTCGCGGCCTGCGAACCAGAGGGTGTGTGGCGGCATGGTGATGACGACGTCGTGGCGGAACAGGTCGGTGAGGGTGGCGGGGCTTTGGTCGTCGAGGACGGACATGTAGCGGCGGAGTAGGTCGCGTTCGGCTTTGTCGGGGTCGGCGGTGGGTGCCCATTGGGTGCGGGAGGCCGGGAGGTGTTCGCGCAGGACCGGGCGGGCGCGTTGCAGTGCGCTTTTCACCGCTGGGACGGTGATGTCGAGCAGTTCGGCGGTTTCCTCGGCGCGCCAGCCCAGGACGTCGCGTAGGACGAGGACGGCGCGTTGGCGTGGTGGGAGGTGGTGGATGGCGGTGAGGAAGGCCAGTTCGATGGTTTCGCGCCGCACGACGGCGGTGTCGGGTCCGGCTTCTTCGGCGGCGCGGTCGAGGAGGTGGTCGGGGAACGGTTGCAGCCACGGCAGGTATTGCGGGCGCGGGGTGTCCGGTTCCCCGATCGCCGGTGGGTCGGCGTAGGGCTTGGGTGTGCGGGGGTGGCGGTCTAGGAAGTCGAGGCAGGCGTTGGTGGCGATGCGGTAGAGCCAGGCGCGGAAGGTGGCGCGGGCCTGGTAGGTGTCGCGTTTGCGCCAGGCGCGCAGGAAGGTCTCTTGGACCTGGTCTTCGGCGTCCTCGAAGGAGCCGAGCATGCGGTAGCAGTGGACCTGCAGTTCGTGGCGGTGTCGTTCGACGAGGGTGGTGAAGGCGTTCTGGTTGCCCGCGATCGCGTCGGCGACGACATCGTCCATGGTCGTCACCCTAGGGTGCGGGGTGTGAGGGCGAGGGCGGCGGCCGCGGCGATGGCTTGGGCGGCGGCGGCCAGGGGTGGGGAGTCGAGTTTCCACTGCTGCCAGTAGAGGGGGACGTCGATGGGGCGGCCGATGTCGGTGAGGGTGCCCGCGGTGATGCGGGGGCGGGCTTGTACTTCGGGGACCATGCCCCAGCCGAGTCCGGCGGCGACGGCGTCGACGAATCCCTCGGAGGAGGGGATGTGGTGCCGGTGTTGGCTGGCTTGCTTGCCGGGGGCGATGGTGTCGACGAAGTGGTCTTGGAGCTGGTCGCGGCGGTCGAAGACGAGGACGGGCGCGTCGGCGATCAGGGTGGGCGGGGGTCCGTCGAGGTGTCGGGCGGCGAAGGTGGGGCTCGCGCAGGGTAGGTAGCGCATGTTGCCGAGGGCGCGGACGGTGCAGCCTTGGACCGGGTCGGGGGTGGAGGTCACCGCGGCCATGACGAGGCCTTCGCGGAGCAGGGCGGTGGTGTGGCCTTCGTCTTCGCGGTGCAGGTCGAAGCGGATGTCGGGGACCCGGGTCATGGCGGGGATGAACCAGGTGGACAGCGAGTCGGCGTTGACGGCGATGGACAGGCGGGCGGCTTCGCCCGCGGTGGGCAGGCCGAGTTCGGTGAGGGTGTCGCGTTCGAGTTGGAGCAGTTGGCGGGCGAAGCGGACGATCACTTCGCCGGACTCGGTGGCGCGGGCGGGTTTGGTGCGCATGAGCAGGACCCGGCCGGTGCGCTGTTCGAGTGCTTTGACTCGTTGGCTGACCGCGGACGGGGTGACGTGCAGGGCGGCCGCGGCGGCGTCGAAGGTGCCTTCGTCGACGACGGCGAGGAGGGTGCGAACCAGGTCGAGGGGCAGGTCGGGCATCACGAGCGCTAATGATACGTCAAAATCTTGAACTGGACTGTTGTCGGGAGGGTTCCTAGCCTCTGAGGTATGGGACCGTTTCTGTTCGCCGTGGCCGCTGGATTCGGCACGGGACTCTCGCTCATCGTCGCCATCGGCGCCCAGAACGCGTTCGTGCTGCGCCAGGGCATCCAGCGGCACGCGGTCCCGTTGATCGTCGCGATCTGCGCCGGGTCCGACGCCGTGCTGATCGCACTTGGGGTGGCGGGTGTGGGTGTGGTGGTCGGGGCGTGGCCTGCGGCCACGACGGTGTTGACGCTGGTGGGCGCGGCGTTCCTGCTGGGGTACGCGTTCCTCGCCGCGCGGCGGGCGCTGCGCCCGTCGGTGCTGGTCGCGGCGGGTGGGTCGGCTCGTCCGGCGGTGCTCACGGCGGTGGCGTTGACGTGGCTCAACCCGCACGTCTATGTCGACGTGCTGCTGTTGGGGTCGCTGGCCGCCGCACACGGGTCGCTGCGGTGGGGGTTCGCGGTCGGCGCGGTCCTGGCGAGCCTGTGTTGGTTCTCCGCGCTCGGGTTCGGCGCGCGGCTGCTCACCGGGTTCTTCGCCAAGCCCGCGTCGTGGAAGGTGCTCGACGGGCTGGTGGCCGCGACGATGCTCGCCTTCGGGGTGCTGCTGCTCAGCCAGCTCCGGTGATGGCGTCGGCGACGAGGTCGACGGCGCTGCGGTCGGGGGTGCGGGCGGCGGCGTTGTAGGTGCGGTTGGTGGTGTCCACGGACGCGTGGCCGACGTCGGCCTGCACGGCGACCAGCTCGGCGCCCGCTTCGACGGCGGCGGTGACGTAGAAGTGCCGCAGCGCGTGGGGGTGGATGCGGGTGGCGACGTCGGCGAGGTCGGGTCCGGCGGAGGCGGCGATGCGGCGCAGCAGCGCCCACACGTCGGTTCGGGCCATGGGTTTGCCGTCGCGGGTGCTGATCAGCGGTTCTGTCCCTGCTTTCACCTGGCCGCGCACCGCGGGGGCGGTGTCGGTGGCGCGGTGGTGCAGATAGGCGTTGAGGGCGTCGTGGGCGAGGCCGGAGAGATAGACGACGCGAGGCTTGTCGCCTTTGCCGGGCACGCGCAGGGCGGTGCGGCCGCGGGTGGAGTGCAGGTCGGCGCGGGTCAGGTCGCACAGCTCGGAGACGCGGATGCCCAGGGTGAACAGGGCGACGACGGCGGTGGCGCGCAGGGTGCCGAGGCGGTCACGGCCGGGGCGTGGGGCCGCGGCGGCCGCGAGCAGGGTGTGGACTTGGTGCGCGGTGAGGGTGACGGTGCGGGTGGTGTCGTGGTCGGTTGCCACGGCCAGGCGGCGCCGGGACAGGGCGGCGGGGTTGGCGGTGATGACGCCTTCGTCGGCGAGGTGGCCGTAGAAGGCTTTGAGGGTGCCGAGCATGCGGTCGCGGGTGGCTTTCGCGGCGCCGTCGACGGTGAGGTCGTCGAGCCATTCCTTGACGTGGGTGGTGTTGGCGGCCAGCGGGTCCAGGCCGCGGGCGCCGCACCAGCGCAGCCAGTGCAGGTGCCGCAGCCTGCCGCGTCGGGCCGGGGGTGGGCGGTTCGCGGTGATCGCCTGCGGCTGTGTGGGGATGCCGAGGGTGTGGGCGTAGGCGTGCACGACGGGGGCGATCTCGGGGCGTTCGCGCCACGGGTCGAGGTCGCTCGCGCTGACGGGCAGGCCCAGGGACTCGGCGTACTTGTGGCGGGTGGCGCGGTTGGCGTAGCCGAGCAGCCAGTCGCTGAGCAGGGCGAGCAGCCGGGCCGGGTCGTCGACACCGGGCCAGGTCTCGTCCCCGGCTTTCGCCACGAGCAACTCGGTCACGTCCGCTCCCCCGTCTTGGTTCAAGAGTTGATCAGCATAGGGGTGTGCGTCGTTACCGCAGTTGGTCGCGGCGGCGTGTCAGGTAGGCGGTCTCGGCGGTGTTGCCCGCCAGTGCGATGGCCCGGTCGTAGGCCGCGCGTGACTGCAGGCTCCGCCCCAGCCTGCGCAGCAGGTCGGCGCGGGTGGCGTGATAGGCGTGATAGTCGGCCAGCGTCTGCTCAAGGGGGTCGACGGCCGCGAGTGCGACCTGTGGGCCGTCGACTTCGGCGACCGCGATGGCCCGGTTGAGGGCGATGATCGGGGACGGGTCGAGGCGGACGAGTTGGTCGTAGAGGGCGAGGATCTGCGACCAATCGGTGTCGCGGATGTCGGGGGCGGAGGTGTGCACGGCGTTGATCGCGGCGAGGATCTGGTAGCGGCCCGGGGCGTCCCCGGCGGCGGCCGCGGCCAGGCGCTCGCGCACCAGCCGGTGCCCCTCCGCGATCAGCGCCGCGTCCCAGGCCCCACGGTCCTGCTCGTCGAGGGCGACCAGTTCGCCGTTCGCCGAGACTCGGGCGGTGCGGCGGGCCTCGGTGAGCAGCATCAGCGCCAGCAGCCCGGCCACTTCTCCATCCCGCGGCAGCAGGGCGCGGATCAGACGGGTTAGCCGAATCGCCTCGGCGGTCAGGTCATGACGTACGGGATCGGTATCGGGGCCGGTCGCCAGGTAACCCTCGTTGAACACGAGGAAAAGTACGGCGAGCACACCGGACACGCGGGCTGGGAGGTCTTCGGCAGCCGGCACGCGATAGGGCACGCCCGCCGCCTTGATCTTGGCCTTCGCGCGGGTGATCCGCCGCTCCATGGCGGTCTCCCGCACCAGGAACGCGCGGGCGATCTCGGGCACCTTCAGACCGCCGACCATGCGCAGCGTCAACGCCACGCGGGCTTCCATCGCCAGCGCCGGGTGCGAGCAGGTGAAGATCAGCCGCAGGCGGTCGTCATCGATGCCGCCGAGAAGCTCGGGTGGGGTGTCGTCGCGCAGCATCCGAGCCTCCTTGTGCTTGTCGTCGCGCTTGTTCTCGCGCCGGATCCGGTCGATGGCCTTGTGGTTGGCGGTGGTGGTCAGCCAGGCACCGGGGTTGGGCGGCACGCCGTCGGCGGGCCACCGCTCGACGGCGGTCGCGAACGCCTCGGCCGCCGCCTCCTCGGCGACGTCGAGGTCACCGAAGCGCCTGGCCAGTGCTGCCACCACCCGTGCCCACTCGTCGTGGTGGGCCCGGGTGATCGCCGCCTCGACGTCACTCATTGAACGGCCGCACCTCGACCTTCCGATCGCAGGCCCTCGACGCCTCGGTGGCGAGCTTGAGTGCCACATCCAGATCGGGGGCCTCCCACACCCAGACACCCGCGAGGTACTCCTTCGACTCCACGAAAGGCCCGTCGCTGAACACCGCCTGCTCGCCACGGTTGTCGACAACCGTGGCCGCGTCGGTGTCGGCGAGCCCGCCCGCGAAAACCCAGTAGCCCTCGGCCATCAGTCGTTCGTTGAACGCGCTGATGGCGGGCTGCCTGTCCGTGCTGCCGGGATTGCTCTTGTCATCGATCACGGAAACCAGGTACCGCATCTGCATTCATCTCCTGTTGGTGTCAAGAGTGGTCAGGGACTTCAGGCCGTCGCATACCGCGGGCGCCCGACGGGCCGACAGATCTGGATCGTCACGCCCTTCGAGTCGACTCGCGACTCGACCAGGTCGAGGGCGAGATCCGGGCCGGTCTCCGGGAACAGTCTCGCGCCCTGGCCGAGGATCACCGGGACCACGATCAGGGTCATCTCGTCGACCAGCTCATTCGCCAGCAGCCAGCGGGTCAGGGCGCCGCTGCCATGCACCTGCAGCTCGCCCCCGGGCTTGGCCTTCAGCTCACGGATGGCCCCCGCGAGGTCACCGCGGAGAACGGTCGTGTCCCGCCAACGCGGCGCGGTGAGCGTGGTCGAGGCGACGTACTTGGGGGCCTCGTTCAAGGCCACGCCGATGGGATGCGCCTGCAAGTGGCCGCTTGATCCCCAGGAACCGGCGAACAACTCGTAGGTGCGCCTGCCGAACAGGAACGCCTCGGCGCGCTGGTAGGTCCGCGTGATGAACGTCCTGGTCTCGTCGTCACCCGCACCTCGGGCCCACCCGCCGCGGTCGAATCCGGTCCCGCGGTCCTCGTCTGACGTGCCGCCGTTTCCTTGCATCACTCCGTCGATGGTGACCTGAGTCATGGTCGTCAGCTTCATGATCGCGATTCCCGTTCCTTGGCGCCGCCCCTCGCGGGCGGCCTCACCCCTGCTACGAAGACCGCCACCCGGATCCGACACCCGCTGCCGGACTTCTTTGAAGATTTTCCGGCATGCTCGCGCTACGTGGGCTGGTTTTCGCCGACGACCCGGGCACTAGCCTTCTCGCATGAGCGACGTCTTGCCGCCGTGCCCGGCCTGTGGCAGCGAGTACACCTACGAGCTGGACCCGCTGCTGGTGTGCCCGGAGTGCGCCCACGAGTGGACGCCCGCCGTCCCCGAGGCGGCCAAGGTGGTCAAGGACGCGGTCGGCAACCGGTTGGCCGACGGAGACACCGTGACCGTGGTGAAGGACCTCAAGGTCAAGGGGTTCGCGACGGCGATCAAGGTCGGGACGAAGGTGCGCAACATCCGGCTGGTCGACGGCGTGGGTGGTCACGACATCGACTGCAAGGTCGACGGTTTCGGGCCGATGCAGCTCAAGTCGAGCGTGGTCAAGAAGGTCTGACCGTCCTCACCATGCGGATGTGAGCGACCGGCGGTCAGTCGTCGTCGGTGAACGAACCTCCGTAGATGCTCGAACCGCCGAAGCCGGGCGGGCACTGGTTGTTCGGACCGGGTCGCAGCGCGGTCGAGTGGGCCGCGGGCAACTCGCCCGCCGACGCGCGGTCCCGCGGCCGGTCGGCCACGATCGGCGCCGCACCGCCGTTCAGCACGTCCTCGACGAACGCCTGCCGGTAGGCGTTGATCGCCGGGCAGACCGCACCGTCGCGCATGTCGTTCCACACCGCCGTGGCCGCGTCATCGGTGGCCACCACGTAGTTGTAGTCGCCGAGGAACTCCGAGGTCAGGCCGTTGGCGCTCGCGGCACGCCCGTCGCCGTCCGGGCCGCGAAGCACTGTCGTCCATGGGCCGAGGACGCCGCCGGCGATCTGCGCGTGCCGCACCACCCCGAGCACCCGCCGCGGCGACGAGGTCTCCGTGCGCCATGGGTCCAGCCAGGCGTTGTAGACCAGCCAGGCGTCCGTGCCGTCCGGGGAGATGGCGATGGCCGGGAAGTTGGCCCGGTCGGCGCCGTCGTTGGCGTCGATGACGCCGGAGAAGGTGTCGCCGCCGTCGGCCGAGGAGATGACGTAGGCCCGCTCCGCGTTCGTGCCTGCCCGGTCGTCGGACCAGGTGACCAGGATCTGATCCGTCGCGTCGGCTCCGGACGGGGCGCCGTTGGCGATGTCGATGCTTGGGAAGGTGTTGGTGCGCGCACCGGCGACGCCGTCGATGGTGACCCGTCCCTGCGCCGGGTCGAACTGGCCGATGCCCTCGACCGCGACGATGGGCCGGGCCCGCTCGAACGTGGCGCCGCCGTTGAACGACCGCGCCAGGAAGAAGACGTCCTGCCGGGTCGGGATGTCTGTCCCTTCCCAGATCACGTAGACAACGCCCGCGCTGTCGGTGCGGATCGCGCAGCCCTGCCGCCCGCCGGTCTGGCTGGTGTTCGTCGCCTCGCTCAGCTGCCGGACGGTCCAGGTGTCGCCGCCGTCGGTCGACCGCGAGAACAGCACCGGCTCGGACCCCGCGGCGCCGCGGAAGCCGACGTTGCAGACGTAGACGTTGCCGAAGTGCGGGCTGGTCTCGGCGTTGTCGGCCCACAGTTGTTCCTTGTCGCTGAACAGCGCCGTGTTCTGCCGGGTGACCACGACCGGGTCGGACCAGGCGGCGTTGTTCCCGCTGATCGCCCCGAAGAGGTTGAGCGTGTGCGACACCGCGATCGCGCCCGCACCCTTGAACCCGGCGTTGCCGGGGAACGGGGTGGCGATGTTCGCGTAGTACAGCCGCTGACCGTTCGCCCAGGAGAAGTCGCCGTTCGCGTCCGGTTCCGGGCCGAAGACGAGCTCCGGGTCGCCGTTGGAGACCATGCCGTTCTCGGTGTAGTTCGGCAGCGTGCCGATCGGCCCCGCCGGGTCGGGCACGCAGCCGGTGTCACCGGCGGGCGGCTGACCGACCGCGACATCAGGCTGGCCCAGGCAGCTCGGCGTCACGCGTGCGGAGTAGCCGGTGTAGTTCGGCTGCGTCCATGAGAGGCCGCCGTTGGTCGAGAACTGGACCCCCGAGACACCGACACCCGGTGTGAAGGGGCAGGTGCGGTCGTCACCGGCGTTGCAGGCTTCCATGTCGACGTTGTCGTTGGCGCCTGCCGCCAGGATCAGCGGGTTGACCGGGTTGACCGCGACCCCCGGCTCGTTCTGCTTGTTCTGCGAGAACAGGTTGTCGTTGCTGCCGACAGTCACCTCCGTAGAGCCGCCCGGCGTGATGGGAGCGGCCGCTGCGACGGTCGGCGTCAGCACACTGGCAGGGAGGATGAGGACTGCGGCGAGGACTGCCGAAAAGGATCGCATACCGGGCTCCTGGAGTTGTCCCTAGTGCGAGGATCTGCCCTTTCAGGCCACTCTCGTCCTCGGCCGAAATCGCGACAAGAGCCGATCGACCCTGCTGCGCGACGGTCAGCCGCCCACGCCGCCCGCACAGGTGGGACGACCGTGGGCGGACGCCCGCCCGCGGTCGTCAGAGAAGCGGCATCGGGCAGCAAGCGCCGACCGGAGCATCCCGTTGTTCAACCGTCGTGGGCGGATTTCGGCTGCATCGCCGTCGACCAACATCGGCCGACCCAGCAATGACACCGCGTTGGAAGCCCTCGGCCGCGCGGCGACGCACTGTGCCGAGCGCGCCTCACGGACCCGAGCGCCCCATGGCGCACGGAACGTGCTCTACTCGCCGAAGTCTGATCACACACCAATCTCAGCGGCCAACCACGTTCAATTGATCTCCGAGGCTGGTGCGGCTCAAGTCGAGTGTGTCAGGAAGGTCTGATCGTCTTCACCAGACGCATGTGGGCGATCGAGTCGACGGTGATGGACTCGGCGCACTCGAAGTCGGTGACGCCGTCGTCGAAGAGCCGCTCTCCCGCGCCCAGCAGCACCGGCACCACGGCCAGGTGCATCTCGTCGACCAGGCCTGCGCGCAGGTACTGGCGGATCGTCGCCGCTCCCCCGGCCAGTCGCACGTCCTGACCGCCCGCGGCGTCGCGGGCCAGAGCCAGCGCCGTGTCGATGCCCTGGTCGACGAAGTGGAACGTGGTGCCGCCGTCCATGGTGATGGACGGCCGCGGGTGGTGGGTGAGCACGAACACCGGGTGGTGGAACGGCGGGTTCGGCCCCCACCAGCCGGTCCAGGAGTCCTCGTCCCGGGTTCGGCGGGTCGGGCTGAACATGTTGCGCCCCATGATGGTCGCGCCGATCCCCGCGATGCCCAGGTCGACGAACTTGTCCACCGCGGGGTCGCGGTCCTCGGCGAACATCCACTCGTGCAGTTCCTCGCCGCGCACGCCGAGCGGATCCTTGGCGCTCTGGTCGGGTCCGGCCGCGTAGCCGTCGAGCGAGAGCGCGAAGTTGTGCACACGCAATTTCGTCACGGTGACGATCTCCTAGTTTTCGACCCCAGTTTCCGGCCGGTTTCAGGCCGACTTTCTCGCGATCTTGCCACCTTGCCACGCTTCCAGATGGGTTACCAACGAAAGATCTGTTTCGTAGGTAAGGCAGGTTTCGGTTAGTTAACTTCAACGTTGGTTAGCGGTTATCTATCTGATCCACTAGGGTTGCGGACATGCAGCCAGGGTCGGATGGAAACGCTTTGTGTGGGTTCAGTCGGTGCCGCAACCCGCTCCCCCCGCCGGGGCCGCGCGGCGGACGCCCGTACGAGTTCTGCCCGGACCGGGTGTGGTCCGGGAACGCCACCTGCAAGCAGCTGGCGGCCGCCGAAAACTCGCTGCGAGCCGCGCTGGGCGTGGATCCCGGGACGCTGGCACTGGGCGGGTTCGCCACGGACGTCCGTGAGCACGTCGAGCGGGTCCTCGCTCCGGCCGACGCGCTCAAAGGGGTGTTGGAGCAGGTCGTGGCGCGGTTGGACACGCAGGTGACAGCGGCGCTCGCGGCCGTGGAGGCCTCGGACAAGGCAGCCGCCGAGGACCGGGGGCTGCGTGAGAACGCCGAGCGGCAGGCCGCGGAGTCCGAACAGGCCGCCGCGGAGGCACGGGCGCTCGCCGAGGAACACCAGGCCGCCCGGCTGGCCGCCGAACACGCCCGCGACGAAGCGACAGCCAAGACTCGGGGCGCTGAACTCAAGCAAGCCCGGGCCGAGTCCCGCCGCGACGCCGAACACGAACGCGCCGAACAGGCCGAACACCGTGCGCGCGAAGCGGCCCAGCGTGAGCACGCGGCGCTGCGGGCCGCGGCCAACGCCGGTCAGGAACTGGCGTCGGCTCGCGCGGAGCTGGCGGGCCTGCAACAGCGGCTGGTCGACGACCGGGCCGCCGCCACCCAAGCCCTGGCCCGCGCCGAGTCGGCGCTGGCGTCCGCCCGCGCCGACACCGCCGCTGTTCGAGCCGAGCTCTCACGCGCGCAGGAACGGCACCACACGGACCTGGACCGGCTCACCGCGCGCGCGGAGACCCGGTTGTCGACCCTCACCCGCGAACACCAGAACACCGTCGCCGAGTTGCACCAGAGACTGGGTGCCGCCCTGCATCGCGCCACGCTCGCCGAAACCGACGCCACCGCGCTCCGCGAAGCCGCGGCTGCCCAAGCCACCGAGCACCCGGACGGAAGTGACCAGTCGAGCTGACGGCTACTCAGCCGCCGCAAGTCGTGCACCTGTTCCGGCGGCGAGATCCGTCGCGGAGGTGAAGGCCGTGGCATCGAGGCAGTGCGGAACCCGCTCACCGGTTCCGGACGGAATCGATCTCCGCGGCGAGCATCTCCCGCTCGGAGTCGGGGAGCGTGTCCATGAGGTCGCCCAGGCGCTTGGTGAGCACCGCGCTGTCCTGCTCGACACCCGGCACCGCGGCCCACAGGGCGCGCACACGCGCGCCCCGGCGGCACTTCGCGTCGTAGGACTCCATGCCCAGGTGCAGCCTGCGCAGTCCCTCGGTGTAGCAGTAGTCCAGCGGCGCGTGGATCATGACCTGGGCGTATTCGTTCGCGTCGCGCAGCCGGTGGTAGTCCATCCCGACGATGCGGATCGCCAGTTCGGAACCCCACCGGTAGCCCACCGAGAACGCCACCATGTCCTCGCCGTCGTACGCGGCGAACACCACGGCTTGGTCGTCGAGGTGGTCGGCTTGGCGCCGCAGGAACGCGCTCAGGTAGGCGAGGTAGTCGGCGTCGACGTCGTTGCCGTATTTGCCCTGCACCTGCCCCAACAGTGGGGCGGCGGCCTCCCAGACCTCACTGAGCCGGGTTCGGCGCAGCCGCAGGCCGCTTTCGGCGAACCGGCGTCGCTCGCGTCGGGCGTTGGTGCGGCGCTGGCGCGCGGGGAGGGCGGCGATGTGGTCGTCGACATCGTCGCCCACCAGGTCGACCGTGCAGTCCCCGCCGAGCAGGTGCAGGTGGCGTGGTTCGACGAGGCCCGCGTCGACCAGCCGCACCACTTCGTCGCTGGGCAGATAGGGCCACCACCAGTGCCCGCCCGCGTCGGGGGTCGCCCCCAGCGCGGCGTCGATCAGCGCAGGCAGGTCGGCGACGTCGCCGAGCACCCCGGACAGATACCCTCTGCGCCCGCCGAGCAGCAGCCTTGGCTCGGTGCCGATCGTGTCCTGGGTGCGGTAGTCCGGGTGGGCCTCGTCGTGGTTCCAGTGGGTCACGAGGACCGTGTCGTTGTGGCGGAGGTAGCCAGGTCTGCCCTTTGCGTCGGAGTCGACGAAGCGCAGCCATGCCGTGCAGCCGTAGAAGGTCCGATCGGCCACGGTCTCGTCCCAGCCCGGCACCCCGGACGGGTCGGTCTGCCGCGTCGATGCCAGGTTCGCCGTGTCCACCGTTCTCCTCGCGCGCGGGCGGTCTCGCCGCAACGTATCAAGCCGAGACCACGGTGGTCTCGGCATCGGGGTTCATTCGCCGTAACAGCGTTGCTGTTCCCACTCGCGTAGCAGGCGGTAGTCGCGTTCGACTTCCCGCGGATCGTCCGAAGCCAGGTAGACGAACCCGGGCGAGCTGATCAGGTCCACCGTCATCGGCAACTCCGCGCCCGCCTTCGGGTTCCCCGCGACCGCGACGGCGGTGGGCAGTTCGGATATCCGGGAGAGCCAGTCGCCGGATTGCGCCGAAACCGCGACGGGGTTGACCAGGGCGACATTTCGAACGGTCCGGGCCCAGCGCGGGGAACGGTCGTCGAACGCCTCAAGCGAATCCGGGTTGACCAGCGCCGCGGCGAAAAGCCCGGCCTGGGACACACCGGAGAACTTCTCCACCACGTCGGGCAGGGTCGCCCCGCCCAACCGGGCGCCGGTCTCGATGAGCACCGGACCTCGCTCGGTGACCATGATCTCGGTGTGCGCGGCGGACGAGCGCACGCCGAGGGCGTCGAGCACGGCGCCCACGAACGCGCGGATCGACACCACCTCGGCGCGGCCGGGGTCGACCGGGACTTCGTAATCGTAGATCGGCGCGCCGTTCGGGCCGTGGCGCTTGGTGTACCGCCAGATCTCGGCGACGCGGTGTACCCCCGCCTGCGACACCGTGTTGACGTAGTACTCCGTGCCGACGACCCGTTCCTGGACCAGGACGAGCCGGTTCGGTGAGCCGTAGAGGTTGGTGCTCGCCAAGATCGTGGCGCACGCGGCGCGCACCTCGTCGACGTCGTGGCAGAAATGCACGTTGTCGGTGCCCGCGCTGTCGAGTGGTTTGACCACCGCGGCGCCGCCGATCGCCGAGGTGTACCACCGCGCCGCGGCGTCGGCCGAGTCGAAAGTGCCGCCCAGGGGGACGGCCAGCCCGGCCGCGCGCGCCACGTCGGCCATCACCGCTTTGTCGCGCCGGGCGGCGAGGGTGGAGATGTCGTTGCCCGGCGTGCCCAGCAGGTCGTTGAGGGTGTCGGCCAGGGTCACACCGGATTCCGTGCCCGCCACGACGCGGTCGACGCCCCGCCCGCGCAGCCGGGTGGCCAACTCGGTCGTGTCCGGAACGAATCCGAGGTCGTCGACGAAGTCTTCGGCGCGGAAGGCGTGCCGGAAGTACTCGCCCATGTTCGCCGAACTGCGGACGTGCACACAGGCGACCCCGCGTTCGGCCAGCATCCGGCCCAGCGCGCTGCCTGTTGAGTAGCCATCGACGATGGCGACGGTCGGCATCACTGGCCCTGCCGGCTCCGGTGTTCGGTGTCCGGGTGGAAACAGCATCCGACGAGCGCCCCGGTGCCCATGCTCACGACGCCGACTTCGGCGTCGGTCGTGCCACGGACGATGCAGCCCGCGTATCCGTCGCCGCCCACCGCGCGCGGGTCCGCGACAAACGTGCCCCAGTTCATGTACATGTCCTGGTAGGTGTCGGACCCGACCACCGGGAATGGTTCCGGTTCGGGGCGAACCCGGCGCTGCAGCACCCACGGCTCGTCCATCGCCGCGGCGACCCGGGTCGCCCACTCGTCGGCGTCGACCTGCCAGCCCGCGGTGATCCCGGCCCCGCCGTGCAGCATGATCGGTTTGAGGATCAGGTCGCGCTGGTGCTCGCGCGCGTACGCGCTCATGTCGACCGTGCCGCCGTCTTCGGTCGTGGTCTTCTGGCGGACGTAGCGGGTCCACGGCAGGAACCGCCGCAGGCATTCGCGCTCCGCGTCGTCGAACAGGTGGGTGTTGCGGTCGTCGGAGAGCATCGCCAGTGCGCCCTTGTTGCCGTAGAGCTCCGCGTCGATCCGCGAGAACAGCACGACCTCGCCGCGCTCGGCGGCGGCCATGACCGGCTCGACCAGCGCGAGGTCGGCCTGGGTGAGGATCTCCTCGAGGAGGAAGAACCGGAAGACGGCGTCGACCGCGCGGCCGTGCACGGTGAGCGCGCCGTCGACCTCGGCGAAGTGGCCGACGTGGCACGGGATCGCGTCGATCCCGAGTTCGTCGAACAGGCCGGCCATCACGCCCAGCCGAGGCGCGTAGGTCTGGTAGCTCTCCGGCCAGTCCGCCAGCGCCACGACCGGTCGCCTGCCGTCGGCGCGGTCGCCGAGTTCGAACCGCAGGGTGTCCACGATGGCCTGGAAGGTGTCGCTGAACGCGAGGTCGCGCTCCGCGGCGTAGGAGCTCAGCGCCGGGTGCCGCAGCATCGCCCGGTTGATGTCGGCGTTCTCGAACCCGCCGAGCGCCGAGGTGATGTTGAGTTCCAGCAGCTTGAATCCGTCGGCCGCCCGGTACAGGTCGGCTCGGGCCAGCGCGGTCGGCGGGCCCGACGGCGCGCGGCGCACCAGGCTCAGCGTGGGCTCGGTGAGGCCCAGCGCGCGGCCGAACGCGACCCGGTCCCCGCCGAAGAGGCGATCGGGCAACGCGGCGAGAAGGTCGTGCACCAGCAGCATGTCCCGCGCGATCTGGCCGCTCTCGCCGGGCTCGAGGAACACCGGGCACGGCAGGAAGCGGCCGCGGTAGGCCACGGCGAGCCGCTCCGAGGCCACCGCGGTGGCGGGCAGCTCCCGCAGGTCGGTCCCCAGCCGTGCCAGGTGCTCCAGGTATCCCACGGTGAGGCCGCGGCCAGCGGGGAGTCCGGTGTGGACGGCCATAGTCGATCTCCAGTCGGGTCGGTCAGACGGTAGCGGCGAGCGCGGCGTCGGTGAACGCCAGCAGCACGGCCAAGCAGTGGTCGAGGGCGTCGCGGGTGACGACCTCGTGTGGGGTGTGCGCCAACTCCGGGTCGCCGGGGCCGAAGTTCAGCGCGGGGATGCCGTGCGCGGCGAAGCGGCCGACGTCGGTCCATCCCAGCTTCGGCCGCACCGGCAGGTCGCCGGTCTCGCGCAGCGTGCGCAGCACCGGGTGCGTCAGTGCGGGCGGGGCGGGCGGCGAGCAGAGCAGGACCCGCGCGTCCGCCGCCTCAGGGGCGAGTGCCTTGAGCTGCGCGACAGCGGCTTCGGTGCTCGTGTGCGGGGCGTGGCGGAAATTCACCCGGACCGTGCAGCGGTCTGGGACGACGTTGCCCTGCACTCCCCCGGAGACCGCGACGACCGACACGGACTGCCGGTAGAGCAGCCCGTCGATCTCCACCGGCGGCGGGTCGAACGCGGCGAACCGGCCCAGCGCGGCCGTGGCCCGGTGCACGGCGTTGCTGCCCTGCCACGGGCGGGCGGTGTGCGCGCGGGCGCCGGTGAATTCGAACTCCACCACCAGGTTGCCCTGACAGCCCGCCTCGATCAGTCCGCCGGTCGGCTCCAGCAGCACCGCGGCGTCCGCGGCCACCAGGTCATGGTGTTCGTCGAACAGCACCCGCATTCCGCTCTGGTGGGAGCCGATCTCTTCCTTGTCGTAGAAGGCGAAGGTCAGGTCGTGCGGCGCGTCCCGGGCGAGTTCGGCGAGCATCAGCATCACCGCGACACCGCCCTTCATGTCGACCGCGCCGAGTCCGGCGATGGTGTCGCCGTCGCGTCGTGGTTCGGCGGGCGGCGAACCGGGGACGGTGTCGAGGTGGCCCGCGAGCAGCACCCGGGTCGGCAGGCCGCGCTCGGTGCGTGCCACCACGTTGTCGCCGACCCTGGTGACCCACAGGTGGGGCGCGCGTTCCCGCAGCCGCTGGGCGACCAGGCCGGCCAGGAGTGCTTCCTCGCGGCTGACCGAGCCGATCCCGACGAGCGCGGCGGTGAGATCGAAGACGTTGTCGGCGTGCCGAACGCCCTCAGCGTGCTGCGCGGTCACGCCGCTGCCTCCAGTGCGTTGGTGATCCACCGGCGGCGGGCGCCGACCAGCATTCGAACCATGACCAGCGCCATGACGGCGGCGCCGAAGCCGTACACCGCGGGCGGGCCGAACGCGTGCGAGACCACGCCCGCCGCCCCGGCGCCCAGTGGGATCGCGCCCCACGCGACCAGCCGGTACGCGCTGTTGACCCGGCCCTGCAACCGGTCTGGGATCAGGGTCTGCCGCAGTGCGACGACCACGACGTCCCAGGTGACCGCCCCGCAGGCGGCGACGAAGAAGGCCAGCACCGTGGTCCACCAGATCGGCACCAGCCAGAGGACCAGGAAGGCCACCACGTGCGCGGCGGCGACGACCACCAGGGCGTGGTCCCGGCCGATCCGGCGCACCAGCGCGGGCGCGAACGGGGCGGCCAGCACCGCGCCCGCCGCCTCGGCGGCCAGCAGCGCGCCGTAGCCGAAATCGTTGAGGCCCAAGGTGTCGTGCGCGTACACGACCAGCACCGCCATGGCCCCGGAGGCGACGAAGTTGAGCGAGCCCGCCATCGCGGCGAGGTTGCGCAGCAGCCGGTGCCGCCACAGCCACTTCGCCCCGGTGGTCATGTCGCCCAGCAGGCCCTTGAGCGCGCCTTTGGGCGACGGGGCGGCGAGGAATGCCTCTGGCTGCTCGGCGGGGCGCAGGGTGCTCAGCAGGACGGCCGACACCAGGAACGTCATGGCGTCCACGCCGAACGGCAGCCAGGCCGCCACGAGGAACAGCGCCGCACCGGCCATCGGGCCGATGAACTGGGTGGTGGCGTTCTGGGTCGCCACCAGCCTGCCGTTGGCGTGCATGAGCGCTTCGCGCGGCACGAGGCTGGGCACCAGCGCCTGGGACGCGTTGCGGAAGTACGTCTCGCCCGTGCCGATGACGAAGAAGACCAGGTAGAGCAGCGCGAGCGAAGGCTGTCCGAGAAGGACGGCGAGCGTGAAGGTGGCCACCGCGCCGAAGCGGACGAAGTCGACGACCGCCATCGATCGTCTGCGGTCGAACCGGTCCACCAGCACGCCCGCGGGGATGCCGAAGACCACGTAGGGCAGGGTGAGCGCCATGGTGACCCCGGCGATCAGCCGGGCGTCGTCGGTGAGCTTGCTGGCCATCAGTGGTGCGGCGGCGAGCGAGATGCCGTCACCCGCCCCCGACAGGCCCGCGGCCAGCCAGAACCGGTTGAACCCAGAGCCCAACCTTGGCTTGCCCGCCACCGCGGTGCTCTCCGCGCCCCCGCCGCTCATCGCGCGGTCACCAGGTTCGTCCTGACCGCGGGCAGGACGCTCAGGTGCGCCCGCGCGTCGCCGACCGGGCGCTCGGGCTTGGGCGCGTGCGGGTCCGGCCTGCCGATGTACAGCCAGCCGAGCAGCTTCTCCTGCGGTGCCGCCGCCATGACCGCCCGAACCTGCGCGGCATCGACCAGTGGGCCGGTCCGCCAGATCGATGACCAGCCCGCCTCGTGCAGCAGCAGGCCGAGGTGGGTGACCACCGCGGTCGCCGCGGCGAGCTGCTCCCATTCGGGAACCTTGGGGTGTGGCTTCGGGACGAGGACCACGCCGAGCAGCAGCGGCGCGCGCAGCGCCTTGGCCGCCGCCCGTTCCCGTTCCGCACCGGTCGCGCCCTGGGCGTCGGCCAGCGCGTCGCCCAGCCGCTGCCGGGCCGGGCCGCGCAGCACCACCATCCGCCACGGCCGCAGGGCGGCGTGGTCGGGGGCGTTCATGGCCAGCGCGAGCAGATCGGTGATCTCGTCGTCGCTGGGAGCGTCGTCGAGGATGCGACCGCCGCTGCGGCGGGTGCGCAGTAGGTCCGCGACTCCGGTCACGAGGGCTTCCCCGCCGCGATTCGCCGGGCGACGTCGTTGTACCCGTGCTCGGCGCGGGCCACCCGCAGCGGCTTGCCCGCCCGGACGTCGGCCAGCACCAGCTGCTCCATCGCCGCCACCCGCGACACGGTGTCCACCACATCGTCGACGAGGTTCGCGGGTACGACGACGACACCGCTGCCGTCGGCGGCGACCAGGTCACCCGGCCGTACGGTGATCTGGTCGCCGTCGGCACCGACGGTCACCGGCTGCTGCGTGGCGACCATTCGCACCCGGTTCTTGCCCGAGCGCATGAACGTCCCACGCGTCCACATCGAGTACCCGATGTCGCGGATCCCGTCGATGTCGCGGCAGTAGCCGTCGATCACGGTCCCCGCGACGCCCTTGGCGACGGCGACCTCGGCGAGGATGTCACCCCACACCGTGCAGTGCCTGCCCTCGTTGGCGATGACGATGACCGCGCCCGACGGCACGTCGTCGATGAAGTCCGCGGCGGGCGCGGGCACGCCGTCGGCGACCGGCTCGAACCGGACGGTGAACGCGGGGCCGACGACCATGCCGGAGCCGGAGAGCCGTCGCACACCCCAGAGCGTGCTGGACACGCCGGCGAGGTCGAGGGCGTCGCTGACCGCCGCGGTGCCGTGGTGGGCCAGGGGGTGGCCGGTGTCGCTCATCGGTCACCACCGGCGATGACGTGGACAGCCAACTTCTGGCCTCCTTGGAATATGTTGATCTTCGAGTTTCGGCTGGCCTTCGAGCCGAAGCCCGCGATCCGCCCGCCGAACAGGTAGGTGTCGAGGCTGATCGGCATGGCGTGCACCTGGTCGGTGCCCGCTTCGACGACCGGGTACGTGGTGGGGGCGACCTTGCGCTGCACCACGTGCCCCTCGCGCAGCGCGTGGGCCACCATGGCCCGCCAGTGATCGGGCGGGCAGTCGAAACCGATGGTGACGCCGTCGCCGCGGATGTCGTAGTGCTGCTTGAGCACGAAGCCGCGGGGGTCTTCGAGCAGGCGCTCGGCCAGTGGTGTGCCGTCGTCGTCGACGGCGTCGGAGGTCAGCTTGCGCGCCCAGGGCAGCAGCGCGGTCACGAGTGCCCGCTCCTGGGCGGTGAACAAGTGGGCGAACGCGGGCTCCTGAACGAACGCGAGCGTCAACTTGTTCTCGGCCACGTACCGCGACCCGAAGGGGTTCACGTGCACCAGGGCCGTGTCGCGGACCGCGCGCTCCCACAGCCCGACGAACCCGCTGTCGGCGCAGTAGGCGCGCCACGAGTCAGTGTTGACCTTGTTCCAGGCCAGGTCCACGCGTTTGCCGTCGAACCGGACGCCCGCGCCGTCGACTTCGATCGCCCGCGGGTCCGCGAGGAACGCGTCGATCCCGACTGCCCGCATCCGCGCGACCAGCTCCACGCTCTCGACGTTGGGCGAGCCCGCGGGCTGCAGGACGGCGATGTGCTCCGGATTGTCGCAGCGACCCGACTCGCGTGCCGCCTGGCGCAGCGCGTCGGTGAAGCGGTCCTCACCGGTGTAGGTGAGGTCCGTGGGTGCGGGCGCGTCGGACAACGTGCGCCCGATCGCGGCGACGGTCTCGTTGACCCGGGCGGTGAACAGCGTGCCCGCGGGCGAGTCCGCGTTGTTCTCCAACACTTTCAGCCGCTCGGTACCCGCCTCCAGGTACCCGTCGAGTCGGCACACCCATGGGGCGTCCCCGAGCGCGCGGTCGGCGTCGATGAGCCGGTCGGCAGCCGCGCCCAGCCCGTAGAACGCGCGGACCTCCGCGTGCTCGCGGTACCGGGCGACCACGGTGCCGAGCAGCTCGACGTAACGGGCCAGCGGCTCGGCCAGCAGTTCCGCGCGGTCGTGCCGGACGAACACCGGGACCGGCGAGAGCGGGAACGCCTTGTTCCGGAACACCGGTGCGTCGGTCAGCGCCGCGGCGACAACCGTGCCGGTCCGCTCCGGGTGCGCCACGGCCGCGTGGGTGGCCAGCAGCGCCGCGGGCCAGTCGAGCAGTCCGGCCACGGTCATCTCGGGCCGCCCGCGGGCAACGCGAGCTCGATGGGGGTCGGCGCGCAGCGGCCGCGGGCTTGGTCGAAGTAGGCGTCGATGAGCGCGGTGGTCACCGGGCACACGGGCCACCTGGACACCGGCACGCCCGCCACCTCGCGCACCGGGCCGAACTCCAGTCCGGTCCCACAGAGCACGACCTCGTCGGCGGCGCGCAGCCGCTCCTCGGTGACCGCGTCCTCGACCGCGCTGAAACCCAGTGCGCGCGCCGCGGCCAGCACCCAGGCCCGGGTCACCCCGGGCAGCACGTTGTCGGACAGCCGCGGTGTGACGACCCGGTTTCCGTCCTCGACAAGGAACAGCGTCGCCGTGGGGGCTTCGCTGATCAGACCGTCGGCCGTGCGCAGCACGCAGGAGTCGAACCCCGCCCGCTTCGCCTCGGTGAGGGCGAGCCTCGGGCCGGCGTAGGCGGAGATGTTCTTGGCCGCGCTGGGGAACACCGCGTCCGACGGCCGTTGCCAGTCGCTGACCGCGAGCCGGACGCCCTCGCCCTTGGCGAGCCAGCGCTTGCGGCCGGACGGGGTGATCGTCACCGTGAGCGCGGACTCCGCCGCTTCATCGATACCGCCTGCGTTCACCGCGCTGACCGCGACGCGGACGTACCCGTCCTCGGCGACGCCCTGGGTGGCGATGAGCTCGTCGATGATCGCGGGCACCTCGTCGCACAGGGACTCGTCGAGCTCCATGGTCCGGCAGGAGTGACGCAACCGGTCGAGATGCGGCCCCAGCGCCCACACCGCGACGCCGCCCGAGTCCTGCTGGTAGACGCGGATTCCCTCGAACACCGACACGCCGTACCGCAGCGCGATGCTGGCCACAGGCAGCGTCGCCTGCTCGCGCGGCACCAACTCGCCGCGGTGGTGGGCCAGCGGCCAGACGGGGGTCTTCGTCTGGCCGCCGACGGCGAAGGTCACTGACCGTAGCGGAAGATGGGCTCCGCCGGGTCGTACGAGGTCGACAGGATCATGTCGAAGTGGCGGTGCCGCAGCTCGAGCGCGTTGGCCAGCGCGGCGATCGCGTTCTCCTTGAGCTGCGGGGTGTCGCAGTAGCGGTGAAGCAGTTCGCGGGCCGCGGCGGCGTGCTCGTCCTCCAGCTCGCTGACCGCGTCCTCACCCTCGTCGGCCGAGGCGTGGTGCACGAAGAACTCGTAGCCCTTCTCCGGCAGGCCGTAGACGTCGCGCATCACCGAGAGCATGCTTTTGCCGTCGCCGCCGACGATCGGCGGCTGGCCCTCCATGAGCAGCAGCACCGAGGCCACGCCCTCGGTGAAGTGGGTGCCGCCGTTGCAGACCCGCACGTTGTGCTCGATGACCGCGGCGGTCTCGGGCGCGACCGGCGGGTTCTCCAGGTCCGAGGCGGTCAGGCCGACCGCGGCGCCGAAATCGGCGAACGTGTCGAGGTGGCGCCCGGAGTTCGACAGCGCACCGGTCTCCTCCTCGTAGATGTTCTCCACCAACAGCACGCGCAGGCGGTAGTCCTCGATCCGGGAGGCGATGCCCAGGATGTTGCGGGTCCAGAAGCTCTTGATCGGCCAGCGGTGCAGCACGAAGTTCTGCAGCAGCCGCTCGGTGGCCTTGCCACCGAGGATCGTCTGGTACAGCTCGCTGGTCATCTTCTTGCGCTCGCCGATCATGCGGTCGAGCTCGGCGACGAAGTCAGTCATGGATCTGGGTGTTCCTTTCGAGGTGGTTCTCAGCCCCGCACGCGGTTGCCGCCGATATCGCGGTCGTGCGCGTCCGTTCGGTGAGCGCTTGGACGGCCGCGTCGTAGCCCTGGGTGGCGACCAGGTCGTAGAAGTGGTCCGCTCCGTCGAGATTGACGTCGAGCATGCCGGTGAGCACCGATTTCGAGGTGTCGTCGGCGAGCATCCGCAATTGGGTGGCCAGGGTGGTTCGGTCGGCCGCGATCGGGTCGAAACGCAGTTTCGCCCCGTGTCGCACGATCAGGTGCGCGACGATGACCTCCAGCCGCAGGTTGCCGCCGCCCTTGCCGACGCCCCCGATCGAGGCGTCGACCGCTGTCGCCCCCGCGGTCAGCGCGGCCTTGGCGTTGCCGTAGGCCAGGCCCAGATTGTCGTGCGCGTGGAAGCCGACCGGCACCTCGCTCGCCCCGACCGCGGCGGCCACCAGGGTGGACACCCTCTCCGAGTCGAGGCTGCCGTTCGAGTCGGCGAGGTAGACGACATGGGCGCCCGCGGCGGCGCAGGCGGCGGTGGCCGCGGCGACCTCGTCCGGGGAGCGCTCACTGACCCTGGTGAGGTTCATGGCCACATCCAGGCCCGCCGCGCGCGCGGCGGCCACGTAGGGCTCGGCCCTCGTGATCGAACCGCCCGCGACGAGCACGCGCGCCATCGACACGCCCTGGTGCGGCAGTTCGGCGATCCGGTCGAGCGACACTTCGCCGGGCCGCACCATCACCGCGAGCGCGGGCCGCTCGGCCACGGCTGCCAATGCGGCCAGGTAGGCGGGCGGGCAACTCGCCGAAGGCCTGCGGGCGTCGTGTTGGTCGCGCAGATAGCCGACCTCGGCGCAGTTGACACCGACCAGGCCGACGGTGCGCACGATGGACTCGGCCTCGCCGAGAGTCCAACCGTGCCCGTTGACATAACCGCCGTCACGCAATGTGACATCAAGAAGAATTGACACCGGACTCGCGATCATTGTGTCGAATAGCCGCACTCGAAAAAGTGCAGGCGGAAAAATACGAATTCACCCCGAGCCCCCGAAGCCCGGGATGATGATAGTCACGGTCAGGGTGCCACACAAGCGTGTCCCCCATCACCCACCATAATAGTCCGATCGGCCGCCGCAAATAGTCCGAGTGGCCGCGAATTTCGGGTGACGGTCGGCCGTCAAATTCATTCACATCAGTCCCGATGGGAATTGTCGACTCTTGCGCGGCGGGTGAACAGTGGCTCCTTTGTCGCGGGTTGCCTCGCCACGCGGAGCGCATGGACACCGAGCACAGAGCGTGATCGACTTCGGTTCGGTCGATCACGCAACCAGTCCCAGATCCAGCGTCACGCGTCGACGACAAGCCTGACCTGGGATCGCGGCAAAAGGCAATCACGATTGCCTGGTCGTAGTCACGGATCGTGAGCCCCGGCGCCCTCATCAGCTCATTCCGCCCAGCGTGACCATGCCTCTCGGGCTGGCGTGCCATCGTTTCAGGTCGAAATTCCGCCATTTGGCCCGCGCACCGCCACACCCATCGCAGCCCGGGCCCATCGCAGCCCGGGCCTATCCGCCGCCGACGCGTTCGTTGTCGACCGCCGGCTTTATGGGCATTCACGCCTCGTGGTTGTGACCGCGGCACCGCCCGGGTCGACCGGGCGCGCTCAGCAGGCGGCGCCGAACCACTTCCGCAGCGCCCCGAGTAGGTCTTCGCGCTCTTCGCCGACCCAGGCCACATGGCCGTCCGGGCGCAGCAGCGCGGCGGGCACGTCGAGTTCCTCGCTGAGGTCGACGACGTGACGAACCCGGTCTTCCCAGCCCGGCACCGAGAGCCTTCCGGTTTGGTCGAGCAACAACCCTCGGCCGGTGTGCATCAGGTCGTAGAGGCGGCCGCGCTTGAGAGCCATGTCCCGCAGCCGCTTTCCGAGCAGGTCGTGGCCTTCCCCGAAGTCGTAGCGGATTCCGATCGCGGTGATCTTTTCGATCAGGTGCCGGTTCACGTCATCGAAGTCCATCAGTTCCGAGAGCAGCCTGCGCACCGCCTGGGCGCCCGGGTCGGTGGACATGAGCTGCATCTGCGCGCGGGTGTTGTCCAGGACGTCGGCGGCGACCGGGTGCCGCTCGGCCTCGTAGGTGTCCAGTAGGTCTTGGGGGGCCCAACCGTTGACTTCGGCGGCCAGTTTCCAGCCGAGGTTGAACGCGTCCTGGATGCCCAGGTTGAGGCCTTGCCCGCCGGTCGGCGGGTGGATGTGCGCGGCGTCGCCCGCGAGGAGGACCCGGCCGGTGCGGTAGCGCTCGGCCAGGCGGGTGGCGTCACCGAAGCGGGAGAGCCAACGCGGTGAGTGCACACCGAAGTCGGTGCCTCCCCAGGCGTGCAGCTGCGTGGTGAACTCCTCGAGGGTCGGCGGGACAGTACGGTCCTCGGCGACCCCTTCCGCGGGCACGACGACGCGGTACAGCCCGTCCCCCAGCGGCATGGCGCCGAACCGGCGTTGGGTCTTGTGGACCTCGGCCATCACGGCGGCCAGCGTCTCCGGCGAGGCGGTCAGTTCCATTTCGCCGAGCAGGGTCTCGACCCGGCTGGGCTCGCCGGGGAACCCGATGCCGACCACCTTGCGCACCGTGCTGCGCCCGCCGTCGCAGCCGACGAGGTAACGCGCGCGCAGGGTGGTGCCGTCGGCGAGTTCGACGGCCACCTCGTCGTCGTCCTGGCTCAACCCGACCAACTCACGGCCGCGCCGGATCTCCACGCCTGCCTCGATCGCGTGCTCGGCCAGCAGGCGGTCGATGGTGGGTTGCGGGATGCCGAGGACGTACGGGTGCGCGGTGTCCAGCCGCTGCGGTGCCTGCTTGGCGATACCCGCGAAGAAACCACCCAGCGGGTGCCGCGTCCCGAGCGCGAGGAACCGGTCCAGCAGCCCACGCTGGTCCATCACCTCGACACTGCGCGCGTGCAGACCGAGCGCGCGGACGACGTTGGTCGGCTCCGGCTCCTTCTCCAGTACGACCACGTTGACGCCGTGCAGGCGCAACTCGGCGGCCAGCATCAAACCGGTGGGTCCGGCACCAGCCACGATCACGTCAATCATGAATCCCCCAACTTTGCGGCTACGGCCGGAAAGTCTGCGGCACCACCCGGCCCTTGCGGCAAGACCCCCGGTGCGCTATACGTTGGAGGTGGCAAGGAGTGGGTGAACTCCTTGCCTTTGTCATGTCCGGCGTCGCCGGTACCCGGCCACGAGTCCGGCGGCGACCACGGCCGCCCACACCAGGCACAACGCGATCATCAGGCCGAGCGGATAGTCGCGGTCGTGCAGGCCCGGGTTCTCCGGGACGCCGAGCGGGTGCCACAGCAGCGGCACCGCCAGCAGGACCAGCACCCCCGTGGCCGCCGCGCCGGTGGCGACCGGGGTACGCCAGTGCGTGGGCAGGCGGGTGGCGATCACCAGGCCGGCGGCTCCGACGACGGGTGCGATCACCGCGTCGTGGGCGATGGGGCCGCCGAGAAACCACAGCCCCGCATGCCAGGCGTCGCGGGTGGAGGCGAGGGCGAACTCCGCGAGCAGGTAGCCGCCCCAGGCGAGGGCGGCGAGTCCGGCGACGGCGAGCACTGTCCTCATCGGACCTCCAGGCGGGACACCCATTTGGTCTGCAGCACGCCCGGGCGGTTGGGTGCGATGATCCGGCACGGATAGCCGTGGTCGGGGGCGAGGTCCTCACCGTTGATCCGCAGCGCGAGCAGCGTGTCGGGGTCGGCGGTGTGCGGGCCGGGCAGGGTGCTCGCCCGGTACAGCCCGGTCGGCTCCAGCGACTCGACCCGCACCGCCGCCCCCGGTGCGACGCCGACGAGCCGCAGCAGGTCGGCGACGGGGACGCCGGTCCAGTCGGCGGTGGCGCTCCAGCCTTCGACACAGGCGATCGGCAGGCGCGCGGTGGTCTGTGGCAGCGCGGCCAACTCGGCCCGGGTGAACCTGCGGATGCCTGAGGGCGCCCACACTTCCAGCCGCCAGTCCTCGGGCACGACGATCCCGGCGGCCCGCGCTGTCCGGTTCACCGCAACACCCTGCGGGCCGCGGTCCGAGCGGGTCGACAGTGGGGACACCGGGCGCAGGAACGCGACCGTGCCGCCGGCGGTGGCGAGGACCGCGACGCCCGACGCCAGCCATGTCGTGCGCAGGAACCGGCGTCTCGACCCGTCGACCGGCCGCGCCAGCCCGCGCCGGACCACGGGCAACTTCACCGCGACATGCACCAGGATCGACCCGACCGCCACCCACGCGACGGCGTAGTGCGCGGTCGGGAAGTAGAACCCCCACAGGTAGTTCTGCGCGACGTTGAAGACCCCGGTGACCGTCT
This sequence comes from Actinokineospora xionganensis, assembly GCF_014323725.1. Classification (GTDB taxonomy): domain Bacteria; phylum Actinomycetota; class Actinomycetes; order Mycobacteriales; family Pseudonocardiaceae; genus Actinokineospora; species Actinokineospora xionganensis. The sequence continues at coordinate 611,439 of NZ_JABVED010000001.1, forward strand.
CGAAGAACACCGCGCCGGACAGCACGAGGATCGACCCGCGCTCCAGGGCGTGCGGGACCGAGCGGACCAGGGGGCGTTCGAACAGCTTCGGGTAGACGCTCCACAGCTTCGCCAGCAGCAGCGGGATGGCCGCGACTCCGGAGGTGACGTGCAGGCCTTGGGTGAGGTGGTACAGATGGACCGGTCGGCTTGGCCACCAGAACCAGGAGTGCTGGATGCCGTGGCTGATCAGCCCGGTGACGAAGCAGACCCCGAACGCCACGGCGAGCCAGATACCGATTCGTGAGCTGACCCGTTCATCGTGGGCTGGGGATTGGAACCGGATCACCGGCTTCGACATGGCGTTTCCTTTGCGGCGAGCCGCATCTGGCTGACCGTGTTCGGCCGGCTCTGACCGTTGGTGCCCGCGGTCTTGAAGGCCTGCGGGCGTGGGGCATCGGGGTGCCTGTTTTGGGTGGGCCCTTGCGTTTGGGGCGGGGCAGGTGGGCGGGCTACGCCCGAGCCCACTCCCGTCACCGCCGAACCAGTTCGGCAAACCACCGGTCCTCCCGGTGTCCAAGCCAGCCCACGTCGAAGCCCGCGCCGCGTGCGGTGGCCGGGACGGCGTCGGCGCCGAGGAATGCCCAGTCGAACCAGGGGCCGGTTTGGGTGAGGCGGGCCCTGGCGGGCCGCAGGCCGATGCCGGGACGGTGGGTTTCGATCAGTGCGGTGCCGCCCGGGGTGAGCAGTTCCCGCAGCCGGCGCAGCAGTCGTACGGGGTCGCCGCCGATGCCGATGTTGCCGTCGGCGAGCAGGATGTGGTTCCAGTGGCCTTCCCCGGGAAGCGGGCCGTAGACGTCGCGGCGCAGGGCGGTTCCGCCGCGGGCTCGGGTCATGGCGACGGCGATGGGTGAGACGTCCACGCCGAGGGCGGGCACGCCTCGGCGGGTGAGGGCGACGGTGAGTCTGCCCGGGCCGCAGCCCACGTCGAGGGTGGGGCCGGCGCACCGGTCGAGCATGGTCTCGTCGGCTGGGCAGGCGGTGGCGCGCCAGCGGTCGCTGGACAGTTCGATGCGTTCGCCGGTGGCCAGCTCCAGCCAACACCCGGTGTCGCGCAGGGTGGGGCCGAAGATATCGACCCCGTGGGTGGCTTCCAGGTCAGCGGCCTGACTCATACGGTCGCCCCGACCTGGGCGAGTGCGGCGGCGAAGCGGGTCTCGGGGATGCCCGCGGCGACCATGGTGGCGTCGGCCATGGTGTCCACATCAGACAACACCGGCAGGTCGCGCACGGTCAGGCCGTTGCTCCGCAAAGCGTGCAGGGTTCGGGTGCCGGTGTCCGCCTGGGAGGTGGGGATGTGCCGTAGGACGTCGGCGTGGACTGGGTCGCGCAGGGCCAGGGCCCACCAGCCGCCGTCGGCGGCCGGGCCCAGGGCGGCGTCGGCGGTGTCGAGGTGGTGGGCGGCCTCGGCGAGCAGCGCGGGAGTGACCTGCGGGGTGTCCATGCCGATCTGGACGACTCGGCGCCCGGGGTAGCGGGTGGCGGTGTCGGCGTGGGCGGCGGCGAGCCGGGCTGGGAAGTGGGTGCCGCGCTGCGGGATCACGGTGCACCGGCGCAGCAGTTCGGCCAGTTCCCAAGCTCGGCTCGCGTCGAGCAGGGAGCCGGTGAGGGCGACCACGGGGATCGTTCCGGGAGTGGCCAGGACGGCGTCGAGGGTGTCGAGCAGGGCGGCCGCGGCGAGGTCGGCGGCCTGTCGCGGGGTGGCCGCGGGGCTCAGCCGGGTCTTCGCCTGCCCGGCGACGGGTGCTTTGGCGAGCACGAGCAGACAGGTCATCGCAGCACCACCGCCATGTCGCGGATCGCGCGGGCGGTGCCACGCACGGACCCGGACACCTTCGACTTCGTGCCCGCCGTGCGCGGGCGGTAAGCGACGTCGAGTTCGGTGACGGTCCAGTTGGCTCGGGCGGCGAGCAGCAGCAGTTCCAGCGGGTAGCCGAAGGCGCGGTCGCGCACACCGAGTTCGAGCAGGTCGGTGCGCCGCACGGCGCGGGCGGGGGCGATGTCGGAGACCGCGAGTCCGCGTCGGCGCAGCAAGGCGGCGAGGACGGCGTTGCCCGCGCGGGCGTGCCATGGCCAGGCGCCGGGGCCGGTGGGGACACGTCTGCCGACGGCGAGCCGGGTCCGGTCGAGTGCGGCGACCAGGGCGGGCAGTTCACCGGGGTCGAGGGACCCGTCGGCGTCGAGGAAGCACACGACGTCGGTCTCCGCGTGTTCCAGGCCGGTGTGCACGGCCGCTCCGTAACCTTTGCGGGGTTCGTGCACGACGGTCGCGCCACAGCGGGCGGCCACCTCCGGTGAGCCGTCGACCGATCCGTTGTCGACCACGATCGCCCGGTAGCCAGGGGGCAGCGCGGCGAGCACGCCGGGCAGGGCGGCGGCTTCGTCCAGACACGGGAACACAACATCGACTGGGTCCATGATCCAACGGTAAGTCCGCCGTGGACGGTCGGGAACCGTTGCGGTGCTTACCAAATCATGACGTCGGCGCAGATCTTACGAAGTGCTGACGAACCCGCTCGGCGTCAAGCGGGCACCCCCTCGCCTGGCTATGGTCGGGCCGGTGTCCGCCCCCGCGCCACCGCGCTCCAGCCTGTCCGCGCACCGCTCCGATCTGCTCGCCGCGGCGGGAGCGCTGCTGTTGGTCGCCGTCGCAGCCGGGGTGGGGTGGGTGTTGGGCATCCGGCTCTCCGGTGACCGGCATTTCCCGGGTGCGCCCCCGACGTTCGGCGAGTGGCCGGTGCTGGGCGAGTGGCTCCCCCATGTCGGGCCCGGCACCCCGGCGGCGGTCGTGCTGGCGGTCGGGGCGGTGGTATGGGGTCCGGCGCTGGTCGCGCGCCTGAGCCCGCGTGCCGCGTTGGCCCTCGGGTACGGGTTCGCGGTGGCGTGGACGTTCGCCCTGGCCATGGTCGACGGATGGGACCGGGGTTTCGCCACGCAGCTGACCTCGCAGGACGAGTACCTGGCAGCGGTCCCCGGGATCACCGACGTCGGCGTGATGCTGCGGACGTTCACCGGCCGCATCCTCGATTTCCAACCGGACTCCTGGATCACCCACGTCGCCGGGCACCCGCCGGGCGCGACACTGGTATTCGTCGGCCTGGACAGGGTCGGGCTCGGCGGCGGCGCGTGGGCGGCGGTGGCGTGTGTGCTCGTGGGCGCGCTGGTCGCCGTGGCGGTCCCGATGACGCTGGCGGCGGTCGGCGAACCCGAGCTAGCGCGCTCGGCGGTGCCGTTCGTGGCGCTGTTCCCCGGCGCGGTGTGGATGGGCGTCTCGGCGGACGCCCTGTTCGCCGGGGTGACCGCGTGCGGGGTGGCGCTGCTGGCGGTGGGCGCGCGCAGGCCGGTGGCGGCGGTGGCGGGCGGGGTGCTGCTCGGGTTCGGGCTGTTCCTGTCCTACGGGCTGGTGCTGATCGGGTTCGTCGCGCTGGCGGTCGTCATCGGCGGCCGGGACTGGCGGGGGCTGGGGTTGGCGGCGGTCGGCGCGGTCACTGTGGTGGCGGCGTTCGCGGTGGCCGGGTTCTGGTGGTTCGACGGGTATGACCTGGTGGTCGAGCGGTACTACCAGGGGATCGCGAACGACCGTCCGTACGCCTACTGGGTGTGGGCGAACCTGGCGTGTCTGGTGCTCGCGGTCGGCCCGGCGGCGGTGGCGGGGCTGCGGCGGGGGCGGGCGGTGCCGATGGTGGTCTGGGCGGCGGTGGGCGCGGTGGCGCTGGCGACGTTGTCCGGGCTGTCGAAATCGGAGGTGGAGCGGATCTGGCTGCCGTTCGCGGTGTGGGTGGTGGCCGCGGCGGCGGTGCTGCCCGCCCGGTCGCACCGCTGGTGGTTGGCCGCCCAGGCGGTCACCGCGCTGGTGGTGAACCACGTGCTGCTCACCAACTGGTGAGTTCTGACGGTTGTCTTACGCGGCGCCCGGATGCGGGGCGAGGCGCGGTGGGTGGTCGTAGCGTCGACGGCATGCGAGTGTTGATCACCGGTGGTGCCGGTTTCGTCGGGTCCCATGTCGCCGACCTGCTGGTCGGGCGCGGCCACGACGTCGTCCTGCTCGACAACCTGCTCCCCCAGGCCCACGGGTCCGGCCAGGTCCCGGAGTGGACCCGGGAGCTTGTCCGCGGCGATGTCCGCGACGCCGAGGTGCTGTCGCGGGTGCTGCGCGGGGTGGACGTCGTGTGCCATCAGGCGGCGGTCGTCGGGCACGGTGTCGACCCGTCCGACGCGCCGGAGTACGCCTCCCACAATGACTTCGGCACCGCGGTCCTGTTGGCGGCGATGCACCGCGCCGCGGTGCGCCGGCTTGTTTTGGCGTCGTCGATGGTCGTGTACGGGGAGGGCCGCTACGAGTGCGCCGAGCACGGTGTGGTGCGGCCGGCCGCACGCCGCCAGGCCGACATCGACGCGGGCCGGTTCGAGCCGGGGTGCCCGCGGTGCTCGTCGCCGCTGGTGTCGCGGCTGGTCCCGGAGGACGCGCCGTTCGATCCGCGCAGCACCTACGCGGCGACGAAGGCGGCGCAGGAGTACCTGGCCTCGGCGTGGGCGCGGCAGACCGGCGGGCAGGTGTGGGCGTTGCGGTACCACAACATCTACGGTCCCCGGATGCCGCGCGACACCCCGTACGCGGGGGTCGCGTCGCTGTTCAGGTCCTGTTTGGAGCGTGGGGAGGCGCCGACAGTGCTGGAGGACGGGGCGCAGCGGCGCGACTTCGTCCATGTCACCGATGTGGCCGTGGCGAACGCGCTGGCGGTGCAGACCGCGGCCGAGCCGGGGGCACTGGTGCCGGTCAACGTCTGCTCCGGCACCCCGCACACGGTCGGGGACATGGCGACCGAGTTGTCGAGGGCGTGCGCCGGTCCCCCGCCGCGGGTGATCGGCGGCGCCCGCCCGACCGACGTCCGGCACATCGTGGCCGACCCGAGCGCCGCGCGGGCACTGCTCGGGTTCACCGCGCGGGTGCCGTTCAGCGTCGGGGTACGTGAGTTCGCCACGGCGCCGCTGCGCCTGCCCGTGGCGTGACCACCAGGATTTGTCACCTGGCCGCAAATCACCTGCTCGTCATTCGTGGCCCTGCCCTGTTCTTGTGGCGAGCCTTGACCTAGGCCGTTCGGACCCACAACACTGCGCGCCACCCAAGCCTGACCTTGTGCCCTCGGCCCTCGGACGGTGCTCGGTCACACGGCACGCGAGAGCGCACATCGGAGTGGTACATGACTGAGGCGGAACCGAATCGCCGGGCATTTCTCACTCGGATGGGGTTGTTCGGCGTGTTGGCGGGCGCCGCGGTCGCCGTGCCTGTCGCCGCGCACGCGGGGTCATCCGGCGGCACAGTGCCGAGCCTGGTTCTCGATCTGGTTCGCCCGGCCTTGAACACCGTGTCCCGGCAGACCTACAACGCGCTGACAGTGTTCGCTGTGCCCGGGCAGGACGAGTACTCGACGCGGCAGGGCACCCCGCGCTCCGAGCCCGGTGCCATCGAGGCCCGGGCGACCGACTTCATGCTCCACGCGCTCGACAATTTCGTGCCGTTCCCCGACGAGTTGGCCCGGCCGATCGCGGGCACCCTCGCCGCCGGTCTCGGCGGGGTGCCGATCACCCTGTCCGGCGGGCTGCTCGGACTCGACCTGTCCGCTGTGGACTCGCTGGGCGGCGCGGTGGACGCGCTGTTGGCCAACGACGAGGTGTTGCCGCTGTCCATGGTGGTCGCGTTGTTGTTGAACTCCCTCGCCCTTCGGGTGAATCCGCTGTCCGCGACCGGGGTGCTGCAGTCCCCCTTCGCCCGGCTGACCTATGCGGAGAAGGCCAAGGCGTTCAGCCTCCTGGAGGGTGGGGACTCGACGTTGGTCGGCGCGGCCGACAGCGACGTGCCGGAGCCGCTGCGCGAGACGGTGTCCGGGCTGAGCGGTTACGTCGGCGGCTCGCTGCTCACCTTCAGCGCCTTCAGCACCTACTCCGAGTGGGCGGTGTTCTCGACCGGCACCCGCTCGGTGACCGGCGTCCCGGTCGGCTGGCGGATCAGCGACCACGACCCCGGCGTGCTCGACGGCTGGGACGATCTGCGCGGCTACTACCAGAACCGCAAGGCGGTGGCGGCCTGATGCGCGACGTCATCGTGATCGGCGCGGGAGGCTGCGGGCCGGTCGTCGCGAAGGAACTGGCCGCGCACGGGCTCGACGTGCTGCTGCTCGAAGGCGGTCCGCGGCACGCGAACCCGCGCCAGGAATGGAGCCTGCTGGAGAACGACGCGAGTCACCTCCTCAACGGGTATCTCCGTGCCGGACCGCAGGACCGATCGAAGCCCGCCTGGTACCGCGAGTTGCCGCAGAATTCCTTTCTCTGGCAGGTCGCCGGGGTCGGCGGCACGACCCAGCACTACTTCGGGAACTGTCCTCGGGCGTATCCCGGTGTGTTCAGCGGATACGCCGGGGCCGATCGAGGGAACTACGACGTCGGGCATCTCTTCCCGTTCGGTTACAGCGACCTGGTGCCGTACTACGAGTGGGTCGAGGCGACGCTGCCGGTGTCGACCGCGCCGATGGGCACCAAGGAGACCGTGTACTTCCGGGGCTGCGAGACCCTGGGCATCCCGGTGCAGACGACGAAGACCACGAAGGGACCGTCCTACCGGCCGCAGGAGAACGCGATCCTGCCGCCGGGTGGCCACGCCGGGCTGACCACCGACCGGTCCAAGCTGGTGTTTCCGCTGTCCACCGGGTGCACGTTCTGCGGGCACTGCATCCAGGGCTGCATGCAGCCGATCAGTGTGCCGCGCAACCTGACCGCCCGGCGTTCCACCGACAACAGCTACGTGCCGATGGGCCTGACCGCGAACGCGTGGTCGCCCCAGGGCAAGGCGGTCACGCTGGTCACCGACTCCATGGTCACGAAGATCCACACCGGTCTGGTGGACGGGCGGCTCTCGGCCACCGGCGTCACCTGGCGGGACAACGGGACCGGGGAACAGCACCGTGAGGACGCCCGCGTGGTGGTCCTGGCCGGGGGCGCTGTGGAAAGCCCGCGGCTGTGGCTCAACAGCGGGCTGCCCAATCCCAACGACTGGGTCGGGCGCGGATTCACCGACCACTACCTCGACCTGGTGTGCGGGGTGTTCGACGACGAGGTCGGCAACTCCAAGGGCCCGCACTCCTCGGCGCGCTGCGACTTCCCGGGATACGGCGCACTGCAGAACGTCGGTATCGGCCCGGCCATCCAGGCACTCGCGATGACGTCCAGTGACAGCGGCATCCGCGGTCAGTACACCAACGGGCGCGGGTTGACCGGCAACTGGGACGGGGCGACCGGCAGGCTGGCCGCGACCGAACTCAAGGACGTCCTGCTGCACGGTGTGGACCGGATTCTGAATGTCGTGACGCTCACCGACGACGACGTGCGGCCGGACAATCGGATCACCCTCTCGGCGATGCCCGCCGATGAGAACGGTCCGGTGCCGAAGGTGCGGATGGACCAACGCGGCCGGTCGACGCGCAGTGTGCGCAACCGGGAGTTCCTCGCCCGCAAGGCGGTCGACCTGCTGCGCGGCGCGGGTGCGAAGAAGGTGTACCGGATGGATCTGGCGCCGCTGATGATGCATGTGCACTCGACCATGCGCATGGGCGTCTCCGAGACGAACTCGGTGTTGGACGCGAACGCGGAGTCCCGTGCGGTGAAACGGTTGTTCGTCGCGGACAACTCGGCCCTGCCGAACAGCATCGGCGGGCCCAACCCGACACTGACCAGCCAGGCACTGGCGACGCGCACGGCCGAGAAGATCTTCCGGAATTACTTCGGCGGAGATCCCTGGGTGACGACCGGTGCGCCGGTCGTGTCGACCGATCAGCGGATCACCCGCCGGATGGCCGAGCTGGGTCTCTGAGTCACCGCGACGCACTACCGGCCGAAGCATTCCTGATCATGCCGCGCGCCGCCCGGGGCGAGCGGCGCTGACGGGACCTCGCGGGTGCGTTGGACGACCAGGGTGTCGCCGACCTTCATGCTCACCGTGCCGGTTTCCCGACATGCAGCACGAGTTGCTCGCCTTGGGGCAGCCGGTGTCCGTGGGTCTGCGGCTCCTCCGACGGGGAGGTCGTGGTGGGCGTTGGGCGCTGGCTGGCCGGAAGCGGTTCGACTGTTGGTGAGCCACAACCGGTCAGGGTGAGCAGGGCGCCGGTCAGGCGGGTCCGAGGACGACCCATGGCCGCTTCCCCTCCTCGGTCAGCACCGCGGAGATCAGCACGTCCTGTTCCCCGATCCGAATCGGGACGCCGTCGCCGTCGGCGACCACTCGCCACCCCCGAGTCGAAGACCTGTGTTTCGCTCTCCGACGCACGTCCGGGCCGTTTCGTTCCGGTCGCGCGCGGCTGATCACAGGCAGCCACTGGCCTGGCCCGCCGAGGGAGTAAGTGGTCAAATGGTGTGCTGCGATGACGACCGAGGACGGGGCACCCTGGCGCTGTGCGCCGCAATCTGACGCCTTATCGGGTGCGAGCACACTCGAAGGAGGTCCGACGATGAGCAAGACCAGCTCACCGAGCACGTGCCGCCCCCCGATGGATTCGAGGAGGCGGCAACCATGACCGCGACCGCTCCCACGGGCTCGGGCACCGAGCGCCGCGACGCACTCGCCGAGGCGATATTCCAGGCCACCATCGGCGCACAGGAACTACTGCACATCTACCTCGGCGACCGGCTCGGGCTCTACGCGGCACTCTCCGAGCTCGACACGGCGACCCCAGCCGAACTGGCGGGAGCGGCCGACATCGCGCCGCGGTATGCCCGCGAATGGCTGGAGCAGCAGGCGGTCGCGGGGGTGCTGGACCTCGCGCAGGACAGCACCGATCCGAACGCCCGCCGCTTCCGGCTCCCGGCCGCGGCGGCCGAGGTGCTGTGCGACCCGGACAGTCCGTATTTCATGGTGCCGCTCGCGCAGCTCTCGGTGAGCATCGCCCAGGCACTGCCCCGGGTCATGGCGGCCTTCCTGAACGGCGGCGGGGTGGCGTTCGAGGCCTACGGCGCCGACGCCCGCGAGGGCATCGAGCGGGTCAACCGGCCGATGTTCGGCAATCAGCTGGCGCAGGAGTGGATTCCGGCCATGCCCGACATCCATGACCGGCTCCGCGGAGCCGAACCGCCCGCCAGGGTGGCCGACCTCGGCTGTGGCAGCGGCTGGTCGACGGTCGCCATCGCGAACGGATATCCGCGGGCCTGGGTGGACGGGATCGACATCGATGAGGCGTCGATCGACTCAGCGCGCCGCGTCGCCGCCGACGCGGGTCTGGCCGATCGGGTCACCTTCTTCCAACGCGACGCCGCCCATCCCGCGTTGGCCGGACGCTACGACCTGGTGACGCTATTCGAGACCCTGCACGACATGGCACACCCCGTCGAGGTGCTGACCGCCGCGCGGGGCATGCTCGCCCACGGCGGCGCGGTCCTGGTCGGCGACGAGCGGGTCGCCGAGGAGTTCACCGCACCCGGCGACGATATCGAACGGTTCCACTACGGCTGGAGCGCCGTGCACTGCCTGGCGGTCGCCATGGTCGAACCGGACGCGGTGGGGACCGGCACGGCCATCCGCCCCGACACGGTGCGCCGCTACGCGCGGGAGGCGGGTTTCAGTGCCGTGACGGTGCTCCCGATCGAACACGACTTCTGGCGCTTCTACCGACTTGATCCCTGATCGGCGGGTCGGGACAAGCGGGTCGCATCGCGGTCAGGTCAGCCCAGTGCGGCGGACAGCTCCGCGGCGATTCCCTTCAGCGCGGGGACCACTTCGCCGTAGCGGTCCTCGCTGACGCGGGCGGCCGGGCCGGAGATGGAGATCGCGGTCATCGTGGGCGCACCGGGGACCGCGACGGCGATGCAGCGCACGCCCAGTTCCTGTTCTCCGTCGTCGACGGCGTAGCCCTGCTCGCGGATCGCGGCGAGTTGCTCGACGAACGCGGCCGGGGTGGTGATCGTGTGCTCGGTGTGCGCGGGCATCCCGGTGCGCCGCAGCAGCTCGGTGACCTGACGCTCCGGCAGCTGCGCGAGCAGGACCTTGCCCACGGCGGTGGAGTGCGGCAGGACCCGCCTGCCGACCTCGGTGAACATCCGCATCGAGTGCTTCGACGGGATCTGGGCGACGTAGACGATCTCGTCGCCGTCGAGCATCGCCATGTTCGCGGTCTCGCCGATCTCGTCGACCAGCCGCGACAGGTGCGGCCGCGCCCACGCGCCGACCAGCTTGCCCGCGGTCTCGCCGAGGCGGATCAGCCGCGGCCCGAGTGCGTACTGCCGCGACTGCTCCTGCCGCACGTACCCGCGGTTGACCATGGTCCGCACGAGCCGATAGATCGTCGGCATCGGCAGGCCCGACAGTTTCGCGAGCTCGCTGAGCGGCACTTCACGGCCCGCGTCCGCCATGTGTTCTAGCAGGTCGAAGGCACGTTCGAGGGACTGGACGCCGCCCGACGGCTTCTCGGTGTCTGTGGATGCCACGGAAGCATCATTCCATGATGCGAAAAGTTCTGGCGATTTCGTATGGCGAAAGTTATTGTTCGAGATACGAAACGCCGACTCGAAGGACTGACGTGACTGACATCCGGATCAACGGCGCCCCCGTCGAGCGCGGCGACGAAATCCTGACCCCGGCGGCCCTGGACTTCGTCGCCGATCTGCAGCGGCGCTTCGGCGGCACCCGCGACGCCTTGGTGGCCGCGCGCGCCGAGCGCCGGACCGAGGTCGCCCGCACGGGCAGGCTCGACTTCCTCGACGCCACAAGGGACATCCGCGAGAGCGACTGGACCGTCGCGGCGGCTCCGGAGGACCTGACGGACCGGCGGGTGGAGATCACCGGCCCGGCCGAGGCGAAGATGGCGATCAACGCGCTCAACTCCGGTGCCCGGGTCTGGCTCGCCGACCTGGAGGACGCCAGCACCCCGCACTGGGCCAACGTGGTCTCCGCCCAGGTCACCCTCGCCGACGCGGTCCGCAAGAAGCTGACGTACTCCGCGCCGGACGGCACGGCCTACCGGCTGCGGGAGGACGCCCGGCTCGCGACGATCGTGATGCGCCCGCGCGGCTGGCACCTGCCCGAGCGGCACGTGGTGGTCGACGGCCGCCCGGCGGTGGCGGCGCTGGTCGACTTCGGTCTGTACTTCTTCCACAACGCCCGTGAGCTGACCGGGCGCGGCGGCGGGCCGTACTTCTACCTGCCGAAGCTGGAGAGCCACCTGGAAGCGCGCCTGTGGAACGACGTGTTCATCCACGCCCAGGACGCGCTCGGCATCCCCCGCGGCAGTGTCCGGGCGACGGTGTTGATCGAGACGATCCCGGCGGCGTTCGAGATGGACGAGATCCTCTACGAGCTGCGCGAGCACGCCTCCGGCCTCAACGCGGGCCGCTGGGACTACCTGTTCAGTGTGATCAAGTACTTCCGGGACGTCGGCCCGGACTTCGTGCTGCCCGACCGCAATGGCGTCGGCATGACCGCCCCGTTCATGCGCGCGTACACCGATCTGCTGGTGCGCACGTGTCACCGGCGCGGGGCGTTCGCGATGGGCGGGATGTCGGCGTTCATCCCGTCGCGCCGCGACCCGGAGTTGACCGAGGTCGCCCTGGCGAAGGTCCGCGCCGACAAGGAACGCGAGGCCCACGGCGGGTTCGACGGCTCCTGGGTCGCGCACCCGGACCTGGTGCCGGTGTGTCGCGAGGTGTTCGACGGTGTGCTGGGCGAGCGGCCCAACCAGCTCGACCGCACCCGCGACGACGTGTCCGTGACCGCGGAGCAGCTCCTCGACGTGGCGAGCACCCCCGGCGAACCCACGGCGGAAGGCCTGCGGGGCAACGTGGCGGTGGCGCTGCGCTACCTCGAGGCGTGGCTGCGCGGCAGCGGCGCGGTGGCGATCTTCAACCTGATGGAGGACGCGGCGACCGCGGAGATCGCGCGCTCGCAGATCTGGCAGTGGCTGCGCAACGACGTGAAACTCGCCGACTCCGGTGAGCTGGTGACAGTGGACCTGGTGCGCCGCATGGAGGACGAGGAACTGGCGAGCCTCCGTGAGTCCCTTGGCGCGGAGCATTTCGAGGCGGGCCGCTTCGGCGACGCGCGGGCCCTGTTCGAGCGGGTCGCGCTGTCCGACGACTTCGTCGACTTCCTGACCCTGCCCGCCTACGACCTGATCGACTGACCATGGACGAGCTGCTGAGCGAACTGGACGCACTGCTCGCCCCGGTCGACGCGGAACTGCTGCGGCGGTATCCCGGCGACACCCACACCCGACAGCCGGTGCACACGGTGTACGTGCCCGCCGACCGCTTCCACGCGGACCTGTGTGCCGAGTGGGGCGCGGAGGCGACGCGGGCGCTGGCCGAGCACCCACTCGACCTCGACGACGAAGTACGCGCCCGGGTCATCGACAAGCTCGATCGCGAGCCGATCGAGGACCTGCGCGTCGACTTCGAGGACGGTTACGGCAACCGACCCGATGCCGATGAGGACGCCGTGGCCCGCACCGCGGCGGCCGTCATGGCGCAGGGCCATATGCCCCCGTTCGTCGGGATCCGGTTCAAAAGCCTGGAGGCCGCGACCCGGCGGAGAGGCGTCCGAACCCTCGACCTGTTCCTGGGCGCTCTATTGGACGCCGGTCCCCTACCCGACGGGTTCGTGGTGACGCTGCCGAAGGTCACCGCGGTCGAGCAGGTCGCGGCGATGACCGTCGTGTGCGAACGGCTCGAGGTGGCGCACGGGTTGCCACCGGGGCGGTTGCGGTTCGAGATCCAGGTGGAGACACCGCAGGCGATCCTCGGTCCCGACGGCACGGCTGCGGTCGCCCGGATGATCGACGCCGCGGCCGGGCGCTGCACCGGCCTGCACTACGGCACCTACGACTACAGCGCCGCACTCGGCGTCTCCGCCGCCCACCAGAGCATGGAGCACCCCGCGGCCGACCACGCCAAGGCGGTCATGCAGCTCGCCGCCGCGGGCACCGGGGTCCGGGTATCCGACGGATCCACCAACGTCGCGCCCGTCGGCGACAGCACGCCCGACGCGTGGCGGCTGCACGCCCGGCTGGTGCGCCGGTCGCTGGAGCGCGGCTTCTACCAGGGCTGGGACCTGCATCCCGCGCAGCTGGTGACCCGGTACGCCGCCACCTACGCCTTCTTCCGAGAGGGTCTTCCCGCAGCCGCCGAACGGCTGCGGGACTACGTGGGACAGACCGGCGGCGAGGTGCTCGACGAGCCCGCCACCGCCCAGGCGCTCGCCGCCTTCGTCGTGCGCGGCCTGAACTGCGGCGCCACCGACGACGCCGAGGTCGCCGAGCTCACCGGGCTCGACCGCGCCACGCTCGACAGCTTCGCCTGCCGCCGAGTCGGCTGATCCCAGCACCGCGGGGCCTTGATTCTCGACGCCCCGACTCGTACTGTCGTTTTCACACAGCAAAACATTTATTCCACAATACGAAATTCCGGAGGTTCGTGGTGGGTCACTCGCTCCGCTTCGAGGTGAACTGCTCGATCCTGTTCACCGACCTGCCCCTGCTGGAGCGGCCGCGGGCGGCCAAGGACGCCGGTTTCGACGCCGTCGAGTTCTGGTGGCCGTTCCCCGAGGCGGTCCCCGCTCAGGCCGAGGTCGACGCGTTCGTCTCCGCGCTGCAAGACGCGGACGTGCGGCTGGTCGGGCTGAACTTCTTCGCCGGCGACATGCCCGGCGGCGACCGTGGACTCGTGTCCTGGGTTGGCCGCGAGCAGGAGTTCCGCGACAACGTCGCCCTGGTCACCGAGATCGGTGTCCGCACCGGCTGCCGGGCGTTCAACGCCCTGTACGGCAACCGGATCGACGGTGTCGACCCCGGCGCCCAGGACGACCTGGGCGCGGCGAACCTGGCGCACGCCGCCGAGTCCGTCGCCCGCATCGGCGGCACCGTCCTGGTCGAGGCCGTCAGCGGCCCGCAGCCCTACCCGCTGCGCACCGCGGCCGACGCGTTCGCCGTGATCGACCGGGTCGGCGCGCCGAACGTGCGGTTCCTCGCCGACCTGTTCCACCTTGCCATGAATAGCACTGTGAACGGCCGCATTGATGGGAATGGCCTGGACAAGGTCATCGACGAGTACGCCGACCGCACCGCGCACGTCCAGATCGCCGACGCCCCCGGCAGGCACGAGCCCGGCAGCGGCGACCTCGCTGTCGACGCCGCCTTGGCACGGTTGGAACGGGTGGGCTACCGCGGCTGGGTCGGCCTGGAATACGTCCCGAGCACCACGACCGTCGAGAGCTTCGCGTGGCTGCCACGCGAGCGCCGGTCCGGCAAGTAGAGGAGAACGAACATGACCACGATCGGATTCATCGGACTCGGGATCATGGGTGGCCCGATGGCGGCCAACCTGGTGAAAGCCGGCTACGACGTCGTCGGCTGCAACCTGACCCAGCCCCCGGTCGAGCGGCTCGTCGCCGCGGGCGGGCGCGCGGCGAGCGGGATCGCCGAGGCCACCCGCGACGCCGACATCGTGATCACGATGGTCCCCGACTCCCCCGACGTCGAGGACGCGGTCCTGGGCGACGACGGTGTGCTGGCCAACGCCAAGCCGGGTCTGCTGCTCATCGACTGCAGCTCGATCCGCCCGGCCACCAGCCGCGCGGTCGCCGAAGCCGCTGTCGCGCAAGGGGTCCGGGTGCTCGACGCCCCGGTCTCCGGCGGCGAGCAGGGCGCGATCGACGCCAGCTTGTCGATCATGGTCGGCGGTGAGGCCGCCGACTTCGAGACCGCCAAGCCCGTCCTGGACGCGGTCGGCAAGACCGTCGTGCACGTCGGACCGCACGGCGCGGGGCAGACGGTGAAAGCGGCCAACCAACTCATCGTGGCCGGCACTATCGAGCTTGTCGCCGAGGCGATCGTGTTCCTGGAGGCGCACGGCGTCGACATGGACGCGGCGATCAAGGTCCTCGCCGGCGGGCTCGCGGGCAACGCGATCCTCGACCGCAAGGCCGCGAACATGCTCAAGCGCGACTTCACCCCCGGTTTCCGGCTTTCCCTGCACCACAAGGACCTGGGCATCGTGCAGGCCGCGGCCCGCGACGCCGGTGTGGCGATCCCCCTGGGCGCGGTGGTGTCTCAGCTCGTCGCGTCGATGGTGGCGCGTGGTGACGGCTCCCTGGACCACTCCGGGTTGCTCAAGCTCGTCCAAGAACTGTCCGGCCGCTGAGTAGGGAAGACACATGCCACGAATGACCGCCGCGCGCGCCGCGGTCGAGATCCTCAAGCGCGAGGGCGTCACGCACGCCTTCGGGCTGCCCGGCGCCGCCATCAACCCGTTCTACGCCGCGCTGCGCGACAGCGGCGGTATCGATCATGTCCTGGCCCGCCATGTCGAGGGCGCCTCGCACATGGCCGAGGGCTACACCCGGGCCAAACCGGGCAACATCGGTGTGTGTGTCGGGACTTCGGGGCCCGCGGGCACCGACATGATCACTGGCCTGTACTCCGCGGCCGCCGACTCGATCCCCATCCTGTGCATCACCGGGCAGGCCCCGGTGGCCCGGCTGCACAAGGAGGACTTCCAGGCCGTCGACATCACCTCGATCGTCAAACCGGTCACCAAGATGGCGATGACCGTGCTGGAGGCCGCGCAGGTTCCGGGCGCGTTCCAACAGGCGTTCCACGTGATGCGTTCGGGCCGTCCCGGCCCGGTGTTGCTGGACCTGCCGATCGACGTGCAGCTCACCGAGATCGACTTCGACCCCGACACCTACGAGCCGCTGCCGGTCTACAAGCCTGCCGCGACCCGCGCGCAGATCGCCAAGGCGCTGGACATGCTCGCCGAGGCCGAGCGCCCGCTGATCGTCGCCGGTGGCGGCATCATCAACGCCGACGCCGCCGACCTGCTCGTCGAGTTCGCCGAGCTGACCGGTGTCCCCGTCGTGCCGACGCTGATGGGCTGGGGCGCGATCGCCGACGACCACCCGCTGATGGCGGGCATGGTCGGCCTGCAGACCGCCCACCGCTACGGCAACGCCACCATGCTGGAGTCGGACTTCGTCCTGGGCATCGGCAACCGCTGGGCCAACCGGCACACCGGTGGTCTCGACACCTACCGGCAGGGCCGCACGTTCGTCCACGTCGACATCGAGCCCACCCAGATCGGGCGCGTGTTCGCCCCCGACTACGGGATCGCGTCCGACGCGAAGGCGGCTCTGGAGCTGTTCGTCGAGATCGCCCGCGAACGCAGCCTCCCGGACCGAACCGAATGGGCGGGGTCGTGCCAGGCGCGGAAGCGGACGCTGCAGCGGCGTACGGACTTCGACAACACCCCGATCAAGCCGCAGCGGGTGTACCAGGAGATGAACCGCGCGTTCGGCCCGGACACCCGCTATGTCACCACGATCGGGCTCTCGCAGATCGCGGCGGCACAGTTTCTGCACGTCTACCGGCCCCGGCACTGGATCAACTGCGGCCAGGCCGGTCCCCTGGGCTGGACGCTGCCGGCGGCGATCGGCACCGCGGTCGCGGACCCGGACACCCCGGTGGTCGCCCTGTCGGGGGACTACGACTTCCAGTTCATGATCGAAGAGCTGGCGGTCGGCGCTCAGTTCTCCATCCCGTACATCCACGTGGTCGTGAACAACGCCTACCTGGGGTTGATCCGGCAGGCGCAGCGCGGGTTCGACATGGACTTCTGCGTGCAGCTGTCCTTCGAGAACATCAACTCCCCGGAGCTGGGCGCCTACGGCGTCGATCATCTGAAGGTCGCCGAGGGGCTGGGCTGCAAGGCGATCCGGGTGACCGACCCGGACGACCTGCTCTCGGCGTTCGAGAAGGCCAAGTCGATGATGGCCGAGTTCCGGGTGCCCGTGGTCGTCGAGGTCATCCTGGAGCGGGTCACCAACATCTCGATGGGCACGGAGATCGACAACGTGGTCGAGTTCGAGGAACTCGCCACCCGACCGGAGCACGCGCCGACCGCCGTCCGCACGCTCGATTGAGCGAGGATCAGGGTATGGATGTCGTGGTCGCACCGGACAAGTTCAAGGGCTCGCTGACCGCCCGCGAGGTCGCCGCGCACATCGCCGCCGGGTTGCGGTCGGTGTTGCCGGGTCTCGCGGTGCGGGAGGTGCCCGTGGCCGACGGCGGCGATGGCACCCTCGACGCGGTGGTCGCCGGTGGGTTCCGGCTGGTCCAGGTCCGGGCGTCGGGCCCGACCGGGGAGCCGGTCGACACCGGGTACGCGTTGCGCGACGGTGTCGCGGTGGTCGAGTTGGCCGACGTGTCCGGGCTCGGGCGGCTGCCGGGTGGCGTCCTGGAGCCGGTGCGGGCGTCGTCGTACGGGACCGGGGAGGTGGTGCGCGCGGCGCTCGACGCGGGTGCGCGCACCGTCGTCCTCGGTCTCGGCGGCTCCGCCTGCACCGACGGCGGGACCGGGATGCTCCGGGCGCTCGGTGCCCGCCTCCTCGACGGGGGCGGCGCCGAGGTGAGCGCCTGGGCGTCGGTGGAGCGTCTCGATCTCGCCGGGCTGCACCCTCGGGTGCGGTCCGCCGAGATCGTGGTCGCCTCCGATGTGGACAACCCGCTGCTCGGCGACCACGGCGCGGCGGCGGTGTACGGGCCGCAGAAGGGGGCGAGCCCCGCGCAGGTGCGGCTGCTCGACACCGCGCTGGCCCGGTGGGCGGCGGTCGTGCGCCGGGAGACCGGGGTGGACGCCGCTGACCTGCCGGGTGCGGGTGCTGCCGGTGGTGTCGGATTTGCCGCGCTCGCCCTCGGCGCCACCCTGCGACCGGGTATCGCCTACCTGCTCGACGTCCTCGGGTTCGGCAAGCACCTGACCGAGGCCCGGCTGGTCGTCACCGGTGAGGGTTCGCTCGATGAGCAGACCCTGCGCGGCAAGGCCCCGGCCGGAGTGGGCGCGGCTGCCCGAGCGGCCGGGGTTCCCGTGGTCGCGGTCGCGGGTCGGATCCAGCTGGCCCGTGCGGACCTGGCCGCGGCGGGGTTTGCTGGGGCGTACGCCCTGACCGACCTGGAACCCGACCCGGCCCGCTGCATGGCCGAAGCGGGCCCCCTGCTCGAACGGCTCGCCGCGCAGCGGGTCGCCGCCCACTTGGAGGTTTCTCCATGACCGACTTCGACCTGGTGTTGCGGTCCCGGCGGGTCATCACCGCGTCCGGCGAGCAGGCAGGCTGGGTGGGTGTCCGCAGCGGGCGCATCGCCGCCGTCGAACCCTTCGACACCCCGGTGCGGGCCGGTCAGATCATCGACCTGGCCGACGACGAGGTGCTGCTGCCCGGGCTGGTCGACACCCATGTGCACGTCAACGAACCCGGCCGCACCGAGTGGGAGGGCTTCGCCAGCGCCACCCGGGCCGCCGCCGCGGGCGGGGTGACGACCATCGTCGACATGCCGCTCAACAGCATTCCCCCCACTGTCGACGTCGACGCGCTGCGGGTGAAACGCAAGACGGCCGACGGTCAGGTGTGGGTGGACACGGGTTTCTGGGGCGGCGCTGTGCCTGGCAACGTTTCTGCGCTGCGACCGCTGCATGACGCCGGGGTGTTCGGGTTCAAGTGCTTTCTGCTGCACTCCGGTGTCGACGAGTTCCCCCACCTGACCGCCGCCGAACTCGACGAGGCCATGCGCGAGGTGGCCGCGTTCGACGGCCTGCTGATCGTGCACGCCGAGGACGCGGACACCATCGACCACGCCCCACATGAACCCGGTGCCGCCTACGCGGACTTCCTGCGCTCACGGCCCCGCGTGGCCGAGGACGTGGCCATCGCCCAGGTCATCGAACTGGCCCGGCGCACCGGGTGCCGCGCGCACATCCTGCACCTGTCCAGCGCCGACGCCCTGCCGATGATCGCCGCCGCACGCGGCGAGGGTGTGCGGCTCACGGTGGAAACGTGCCCGCACTACCTGAGCTTCACCGCCGAGGAGATCGGCGAGGGCGCCACCCAGTTCAAGTGCTGCCCACCGATCCGGGAGGCCGACAACCGCGAACAGCTGTGGCAGGCCCTGGCCGACGGCGTCATCGACTGCGTCGTGTCCGACCACTCCCCCTGCACCCCCGAACTGAAACGCCTCGACCGTGGTGACTTCGCCGTCGCGTGGGGCGGGATCGCCTCGATCCAGCTGGGTCTGCCCGCCATCTGGTCCGGCGCCCGCGACCGCGGCCACACCCTGGCCGACGTCGTCGCGTGGATGGCCGAGCGGCCCGCGGAGTTGGCCGGGTTGAGCAGCAAGGGCCGCATCGCGGTGGGCGCCGACGCCGACTTCTGCGTCTTCGCCCCCGACGCGCAGTTCGTGGTCGACCCAGCCGTCCTGCACCACAAGAACCCCATCACCCCGTACGCGGGCCGCACGCTGACCGGTGTCGTCCGCGACACCTGGCTGCGCGGCACGCGCATCGCCGAACGGCCGCACGGACGGCTGATATCCCGAGGAGAGTCATGACCGGCTTCACCGACCTGCCAGATCTGGCCGTGCGCACCCTGGGCGGCGGCGTGGTCGCCGCCAACGACGAGCTGTTCGCCGAGCGGGAAAACCTCATCCGCCCCACCGCGGCCGTCTACCAACCCCACACCTTCGGCCACAAGGGCCAAATCTACGACGGCTGGGAAACCCGTCGCAGGCGCTCACCGGGGCATGACTGGGCCATCGTCCGCCTGGGCGTCGCCGGCATCATCCACGGTGTCGTGGTGGACACGGCATGGTTCGTCGGGAACTACCCGGAGCACTGCGCGGTCGAGGGCGCCGCGGTCACCGGCTACCCGAGCCCCGAAGAACTGGCCGACGCAGACTGGGTGGAGCTGGTCCCGAAGTCGGCCCTCAAAGGCGACACCCGCAACCTCTTCGCCGTCGACTCGACCATGCGCTTCACCCACGTCCGCCTCAACATCTTCCCCGACGGCGGCGTCGCCCGACTGCGCGTGCACGGGGAGGTCGTCCCCGACCCGGCACTGTTCGACGGCGTGCCCCTGGATTTGGCCGCGATGGAGAACGGCGGCGTGATCACTGGCTGCTCCAACATGTTCTTCGGCGGCCCGGCGAACCTCCTGCTGCCCGGCAAGGCCCGAACCATGGGCGAAGGTTGGGAAACCGCCCGGCGCCGCGACGACGGCAACGAGTGGGTGGAGGTGCGACTGGCCGAGGAAGGTGTGGTGCGGCAGGTCGAGATCGACACCACCCACTTCGTCGGCAACGCCCCCGGCTGGTTCCGGCTCAGCGGCGGCGAGGTGGAACTGATCCCCCGCACCCGCCTACAGCCCGACACCCGCCACCTGTTCAAGGTCGACCTGCCCGCCCCTGTCCAACACATCCGGGTCGACACGTACCCGGACGGCGGATTCGGGCGACTGCGCGTCTATGGCTCCCTGACCAGCGCCGGCCTCGCTCGAATGACTCAGCGCTACACCGATTCCCGGACTTGATCGGTCAGCGAGGTCGGTTCACGGCCGCGAGAACGCGGTCGGAGTTGATCCAGTCGACGCCTTTAAGGTCGAGTCCGGTGATCCTACCGAGGTAGGTGTAGGCGCGCGCTCTCATGATTTCCGGCTTGGGTGTGTCGCCCCAAATGCAGGCTGGGCGTTTGGTCGCGCGGTTGTGGCGAAAGAGCATGAAGGTGCCTGTAGCAGCGCGTTCACCACGCGGCCGGAACGCTCACAGCGTCTTGCCGATCTCACGGTTGCCGTCGGCGCAGACGAATACGTCTGCGGCACTGGTGGTGCGAAATACCTGGACGAAAGCCCGTTCACCGCCAAAGGCGTGGCCGTGCGTCATACACGGGTACCCGCCATAGCCGCGCTACGCGAACGGCGGCAGACCAGCGCCTTGTGGTGGCTCGCGGCCGTCGACTGGGAAGGACTGCACGGGTTGCTGTGGGGCGAAGGCAATCGGACGGCGCCTATCGCGAGCTAGTGGCTCGTCCAGGAGCGGATCCGAAGCGCCAGGAACAGGTCCACTCGGTCCTCCAAAGACGACAGCGACCGCCCGGTCAGTTCCTCCACCCGCTGCATCCGGTACCGCAGCGTGTTGACATGCACGTGCAGCAACTCCGCAGTGCGCTGCCAGGAACCCGAACAATCAAGAAAGACCTGCAACGTCGACACAAGCTCCGAGTTGTGCGACGAGTCGTAGCGAAGAACCGGCCCCAGCACCCGCGTGCGGAAAGTCTCCCGCACGTCGTCGGGTACCGACGCGATCAGCAGCATGTGCGAGTCGACCTCGTCGGCCGTCGCCACCGCTACCCGCGGCGGCCGCAGCTCGGCGAGCCCCCGCACGTGCCGGGCCTCGTCGATCGCCCCTCGCAGGGCGACTGAGCCCTGAGCGGGTCCGCTGACCCCGATCACCAGCCGCCGCCTGCCCATCGCTCGTTCCAGCCGTTCGCCCGCCTCCCGCAGCAGACGGGCCACTGAAGGGGCGTGTGCGGCCGATCCCACCGGGATGAGCGCGACCGTCTCCGACCCCATCCGGGCCACCATCAGCGACGGGAACACCGGCCCGAGCTGCTCATCGATAAGCGCACGCGGCACGTCGACCGGGCCCGTCATCCCGTGCGCCGACACCACCACCGCGACGAACGCCGCTTCGGGTTCCAGGTCCGCGGCCCGCAGCCGGGCCGCGAGTTCCGCCGGGTTGCGCACCGCCGAGGTGACCAGCGGGATGATCTGGTCACCGAACCGGTGCCGGGCCCGGGACCCTTCCTCGGTCCGCGACCGCTCCACCCCGGCCAGGCTCGCCAGTTCCATCACCGATTCCCGCGCCTCGCGTGGCCACTGGTCATGTGTTCCCTCACCGGCCAGGAACCACCCGACCAGGCCGCGGGCGCCGACCGGGAACACACTCATCCGCCGGTCTCCGGCCAGGCGTACCACCGCCGGAACCTGTTGCGCGGTAAGGAACGCACGAACCAGAGTGTCCACATCAGACTCTTCGAGGGTGGCCGCTGAGGCGATCTGCCGCCCGGAGGTGGACAGCAGTGCGCACGGGATGTCGTTGTCGTGCGACCACACCCGCACGAGGCCGTCGAGGCCGTCGCCCTCGGCGATGGCGTTGACCAGCCGTCGCCGCTTGCTCAGGACCCCGGCGATGCCGCTGCCGCTCTCCTCGGCGAGCCGGCGGCTCACGTCCTCGGTGACGGTCGCGAACGAGATGTCGATGGGGACCTCGATCAGCGTGACCCCATGCCTGCGGCACGCCTCGATCAGGTCCAGTGGGATCTCGCCGTAGACGGCGTCGCCTGCGGCGACCGCGGCCACATCCGCGGCGGCGACGGCCGCGGCGAAAGTCTCCGAATCCTCCGGGCCACGCCGCCAGATCAGGCCGGTGAGCACCAGTTCACCGCCGCTGAGGTACCGGCCAGGGTCGAGCAGGTCGGTCGTGTAGACCCAGCGGATGGGTCGGTCCAGCGACTCCTCGCCCGCCAGCACGGTGAGCGCCAACTCAGGTTTGTCGACCAGATCGCGGACCCGCATCCACCAAGCCTAGTTGGAGGATCCTCCAAATGGGGCGCTCCACATCGGACATGTTTCGTGGTCGCCGCCCCTAGGCCCCCACCCCCTCGGACTGGTGTGCTTCTGCTCACAGCGACACGAGATCGAGGAGAGCACCGCGATGACCGCAACACCCGGCCTGACCTGGCTCAACGGCCTGGCACCGGAGGACGCCGAGCGGGAGTTGCGCACGTGCTGCGCGTCCCGCGCGTGGGCGGGGAAGGTCGCGGCCGGGCGGCCGTACGACACCCTCTCCGCGGCGGCGCACGCGGCGGACACCGCGCTCGACGACCTCGGCTGGGCCGACCTCGAGGAGGCGCTCGCCGCGCACCCCCGCATCGGCGACCGGGCCGGGGGCACTGACCGGGAGGCCGCCTGGTCTCGTGGCGAGCAGTCCGCCGCGAGCCGGGCGGCCAGTCAGACCCTCAAGGACGTCGCCGAGGGCAACCGGGCCTACGAGGACCGCTTCGGGCACGTGTTCCTGATCTGCGCGACCGGGCTGGCCGCCGAGGAGATCCTGGCGAACCTGCGGGCCCGGCTGGGCAACGACGAGGCCACCGAGCGCGGTGTGGTGCACGCCGAGCTCCGCAAGATCACCCACCTGCGGTTGCGGAAGCTGGTGACGATCCCGTGAGCGCGTCGACGCGGTGCCCTCGCCGGACTCGGGGGGCGGGCGCATGAGCCTCTCCACCCATGTCCTGGACAGCACCCGCGGGCGACCGGCCGCGGCGATGACCGTGCGCCTGGAGTCCCCGCAGGGCACCACCACCGCGGTCACCGACGACGACGGCCGGGTCCGTGACTTCGGCCCGCTGACCGCGGGGACGCACCGCCTGGTGTTCGACACCGGCGCCTACTTCACCGGCCTCGGGGTGCCCGCGTTCTACCCCGAGGTCGTCATCACCCACAGCATCGACGACCCCGAGCAGCACTACCACGTTGCGCTGCTGCTCTCCCCATTCGCCTACTCGACCTACCGAGGGAGCTGATCCCATGGCCATCATCTTGGGCCCCAACCAGTACGGCAAGGCCGAGACCCGCGTGGTGCGCGTGACCCGCACCGGCTCCGTGCACGAGATCAAGGATCTCAACGTCAGCGTCGCCCTCGGCGGCGACATGACCGACACGCACATCACCGGCGACAACTCCAAGGTCCTGCCGACCGACACGCAGAAGAACACGGTGTTCGCCTTCGCCAAGGAGCACGGCGTCGGCGAGATCGAGGAGTTCGGTCTGCGGCTGGCGAGGCATTTCGTCGACACGCAGCCCACGATCCACTCCGCGCGGGTGGCGATCGAGGAGTTCACCTGGGAGCGGCTGTCGGTGGGCGGCGCGCCCGCCCCGCATTCGTTCCAGCGCTCCGGCGTGGAGACCCGCACCGCCACCGTCACCTATGACGGCACGAAGGCGTGGGTGGTCTCCGGGCTCAAGGACCTGGTGGTGCTGAACTCGACGGCGTCGGAGTTCTGGGGATATATCCGCGATCCGTACACCACGCTGCGCGAGACCGCCGACCGTGTGCTGGCCACGGCGGTGACCGCGCGCTGGCGGCACGCTGGAGACGACAGCGACTGGGGCAAGTCCTATGCCGAGACGCGGCAGCACCTGGTGGAGGCGTTCGCGCAGACGCACAGCCTCTCGCTGCAGCAGACCCTCTACGCGATGGGCCAGGGGGTGCTGGAGAACTGCCCGGAGGTCGCCGAGGTGCGGCTGACGCTGCCCAACAAGCACCACTTCGTCGTGGACCTCTCGGCGTTCGACCTGGACAACGACAACGAGGTGTTCTTCGCCGCCGACCGCCCCTACGGGCTGATCGAAGGCACCGTGCTCCGCGACGACTCGCCGGAGCCGGGACTGGCCTGGAGCGAATGATGGAGTTCTTCAAACCCGCCACCTGGTCCGAGGCGCTGGCCATCAAGGCCGAGCACCCGGACGCCACCCCGATCGCGGGCGGCACCGACATCATGGTCGAGCTGAACTTCGACGTGCGCCGCCCGGGCGCGCTGCTGGATCTGACCGAGATCGCCGAGCTGCGGGAGTGGTCCGCGGTGGGCGACGGGTTCCGGGTCGGTTCCGGGGTCAGCTACGCCCGGATCATCGAGGAGCTGGGCGCGTCGCTGCCTGGCCTGGCGATGGCCGCGCGCACCGTGGGATCCCCGCAGATCCGCAACCGAGGGACCGTCGGCGGCAACCTCGGGGCGGCCTCACCGGCCGGGGACTCGCACCCGCCGCTGCTGGCCGGGGCCGCCGACATCGAGGTCGCCTCGGTGCGCGGCACCCGCCGCATCCCGGCCGCGGAGTTCTACAAGGGCGTCAAGCGCAACGCGATGGAACCCGACGAGCTGATCGCCGCGTTCCACATCGCCGCCGCCGACGGCCCGCAGCAGTTCGCGAAGATCGGCACCCGCAACGCCATGGTGATCGCGGTCTGCTCGTTCGGGCTCGCGCTGCACCCGTCGACCCGCACGGTCGGCACCGGTGTCGGCTCCGCGGCCCCGACCCCGCGTCGGGCGTCGGACGCGGAGACGTTCCTCGCCGGCGAGTTGGAGTGGGATTCGCCGGGTCCGCTGCGCGACAGCGTCCTTGTCCGCTTCGGCGAGCTGGTCGCCCAGGCCGCCTCACCGATCGACGACGTCCGCGGCACCGCGGACTACCGCCGCCACGCCCTGTCCGTCATGGCCCGCCGCACCCTCGGCTGGGCCTGGGACTCCTACCGGAGGAACTGATGCGACTTCGCTGCAAAGTCAACGGCGAGGCCCTCGAAGCAGACGACGTGTGGCCCGGGGAGTCCCTGCTGTACGTGCTGCGTGAGCGGATGGGTCTGCCCGGCTCGAAGAACGCCTGCGAGCAGGGCGAATGCGGGTCCTGCACGGTGTATCTCGACGGGGTGCCGGTGTGTTCGTGTCTGGTGGCCGCGGGCCAGGTCGAGGGCCACGAGGTCACGACCGTGGAAGGTCTGGCCGAAGGGGAGCGGCTCGACCCGGTGCAGCAGGCGTTCGTGGAGAAGGGCGCGGTGCAGTGCGGTTTCTGCACGCCAGGCCTGATCGTCGCCACGCACGACCTGCTGGAGCGCCGCTGTCAGCCCAGCGACCCGGAGATCCGGGAGGCGCTGGCCGGGAACCTGTGCCGCTGCACCGGGTACGAGAAGATCCTCGACGCCGTGCGCCTGGCCGCCGACCGCAAGGCCGCCTCATGACCACTTTGGTGATCGAGGACTGCGCCGTGGCGACCGTCGACACGGCGGGCGCCGAGTACGCGTCCGGGCACGTCGTGGTCGAGGGGCACCGCATCGTCGCGGTCGGCCCCGGCTCCGCGCCGCCCGTGCGCGGCGGGGACGTGCGGCGCATCGACGGAAGCGGCTGCGTGATCACCCCCGGCCTGGTCAACACCCACCACCACCTCTATCAGTGGGCGACCCGGGGGCTGGCGCAGGACGCGACCCTGTTCGGCTGGCTCAGCGAGCTGTACCCGGTGTGGTCGCGCATCGACACCGGCGTCCTGGCCGGGGCCGCCGAGGCCGCCCTCGGGTGGCTTGCGAAGTCCGGGTGCACCACCACGACCGACCACCACTACGTGTTCCCGCGTGACGGCGGCGACCTGTTCGCAGAGGAGATCGCCGCCGCGGGCCGTATCGGGGTCCGGTTCCACCCGGCGCGCGGGTCGATGGACCTGGGCCAGTCCCAGGGCGGGCTGCCGCCGGACGCGGTCGTCGAGGACCGCGACGAGGCGCTGGCCGCGACCGAGGCCGCCATCGACCGCTGGCACGACCCGTCCCCCGGGGCGATGGTCCGGGTCGCGGTCGCGCCGTGCTCACCGTTCTCGGTGACCTCGGAGCTGATGCGCGACGCCGCCGAGTTGGCCCGCCGCAAGGGGGTCCGCCTGCACACCCACCTCGCGGAAACCCTCGACGAGGAGGAGTTCTGCCTGCAGCGCTTCGGCTGCACCCCGACGGAGTACCTGGACCGGCTCGGCTGGCTGGGCGAGGACGTGTGGCTCGCGCACTGCGTGCACCTGTCCGACGTGGCGATCAAGCGGTTCGGCCAGACCGGCACCGGGGTGGCGCACTGCCCCACCTCCAACGCCCGCCTCGGCGCGGGCATCGCCCCCGTGCGCGCCCTGCTGGACGCCGGTGTCCCGGTCGGCCTCGGTGTCGACGGCGCCGCGTCCAACGAGCAAAGCTCCCTGATCGACGACGTCCGCGAAGCGCTGCTCGTGGCCCGCCTGCGCGGCGGCCCCGCGGCGCTGACCGCCCGGGAGGCGCTGCGCCTGGGCACCATCGGCGGCGCCGCCTGCCTCGGAAGGGCTGACGAGATCGGGTCGATCGAACCCGGCAAGCTCGCCGACCTCGCCCTGTGGCGCGTCGACGGCCTCGGCCACGCCGGCATCGAGGACCCGGTCGCCGCCGTCGTCCTGGGCCCACGCCCACCACTGGACCTGCTCCTCGTCGGCGGCAAGCCCGTCGTCGAGGACGACCACCTCCGCATGGCCGACGAGCGGCGACTCGCCGCCGCCGCCCGCGCCGCCCACCGCACGCTTCTGTCGAGGTGACCCACATGAACGAGCCCGCGAGTGAATCAATGTCACAGTGTCTTCGCCAGCGGAGTCACCGAAGCTGTGAGGTGACCGCATGAGTCGACCCACGTCTGCCCCCGACCGCATCACCACGCCCATCAGCGGCGGCGTGGGGGCCAGCCCGCCGCGCCCCGACGGCACGCTGAAGGTCAAGGGCGAGTTCGCCTACTCCTCCGACATGTGGATCGACGACATGCTGTGGGGCGCCACGCTGCGCTCCCCGCACCCGTACGCCCGCATCAACTCCGTCGACCTGACCGAGGCCCTCAAAGTGCCCGGCGTGCACGCCGTGCTCACCCACGACGACGTGCCCGGGCAAATGCTGTTCGGTCTCGAGCACACCGATCAGCCCGTTCTCGCCGTCGACATCGTGCGCTACCAAGGGGAAGCGATCGCGGTCGTCGCGGCCGACCACCCGGAGACCGCGCGCCGCGCCATCGCGAAGATCGTCGTCGACTACGACGTCCTCGAACCGCTCACCGACATGGAAGAGGCCGTCCACTCCACCGACGCGCCGACCCTGCACCCGGGCGGGAACGTGGTGCGGCACCTGCCGATCCGCCGCGGCGACCAGGAGGTCACCGCCCCCGTGGTGATCCGCGGGGAGTACGAGGTCGGCATGCAAGACCAGGCGTTCCTCGGACCGGAGTCCGGGCTCGCCGTCCCGGCCGAGGACGGCGGGATCGACCTCTACATCGCCACCCAGTGGCTGCACGTCGACCAGAAGCAGGTCGCCGCGTGCCTGGGGCTGCCCCCGGAGAAGGTGCGGTTGACCCTGGCCGGGGTCGGCGGCGCGTTCGGTGCGCGGGAGGACCTGTCGATGCAGGTCCACGCGTCGATGCTGGCGCTGCGGACCGGTCGCCCGGTGAAGATGGTCTACTCCCGTGAGGAGTCGTTCTTCGGCCACGTGCACCGCCACCCGGCGAAGATGTACTACGAGCACGGCGCCACCCGCGACGGCAAGCTCGTCTACGTCAAGGCCCGGATGTTCCTCGACGGCGGCGCGTACGCGTCGAGCACCGGCGCCGTGGTCGCGAACGCGGCGACCCTGGGTGTCGGCCCGTACGAGGTGCCGAACGTGTCGATCGACTGCTGGGGCACCTACACCAACAACCCGCCGTGCGGTGCGATGCGCGGGTTCGGCGCGGTGCAGGCCGCGTTCGCCTACGAGTCCCAGATGGACAAACTCGCCGCTGAACTCGGGCTCGACCCCGTGGACGTGCGGGTGCTCAACGCCATGTCGGAGGGCACGGCGATGCCGACCGGTCAGATCATCGACAGCCCCGCCCCCGTGGCGGAGCTGCTGCGCCGGGTCGAAGCCATGCCGCTGCCCGACGCCGCGCCCACCGACAGCTACGACCTGCGGCAACTTCCCGGCGGGGTGTCGAACACGACCCACGGAGAAGGTGTCGTGCGCGGTATCGGGTACGGCATCGGCATCAAGAACGTGTGCTTCTCCGAGGGTTTCGACGACTTCTCCACCGCCCGGGTGCGGCTGGAGATCATCGCCGGGGAGCCCACCGCCATGGTCCACACCGCGGCCGCCGAGGTCGGGCAGGGCCTGGTCACCGTGCAGGCGCAGATCGCCCGCACGGAACTGGGGGTCGAGCGGGTCACCATCCACCCCGCGGACACCCAGGTCGGCAGCGGCGGCTCCACCTCCGCATCCCGGCAGACCTACGTGACCGGCGGCGCGGTGAAGGCCGCCTGCGAGAAAGTCCGCGGCATGGTCCTCGACCTGGCCCGGGAACGGCTCGACATCGACGGCGAGCTGCGCATGGAGGGCGGCAAGATCGTCTCCGACCGGCTCGGGGTGCTCGCCGCCGTCGCCGACGTGCTCGGGGACGACGCGATCGACGAGACCGTCGAGTGGCGCCACCGCCCCACCGAGGCGCTCGACCCCACCACCGGGCAGGGCTTCGCGCACGTGCAGTACGCCTTCGCCGTGCACCGCGCCGTCGTCGACGTCGACGTCGACCTCGGTCTGGTGCGCGTGGTCGCCCTGGACTGCGCGCAGGACGTCGGCAAGGCGATCAACCCCGACGCCGTGGTCGGGCAGATCCACGGCGGCTCCGCCCAGGGCCTCGGCCTGGCCGTCATGGAGGAAATCCAGGTCAAGGGCGGCAAGATCCGCAACCCGTCCTTCACCGACTACCTGATCCCCACGATCCTCGACATGCCCCCCATGAAGGTGGACGTGCTCGAACTGGCCGACCCGCACGCGCCCTACGGGCTGCGTGGTGTCGGTGAACCGCCGACGATCTCGTCCACCCCCGCGATCGTCGCCGCCATCCGCGCCGCGACCGGGCTCGCCATCGCGCGGGTCCCTGTCCGACCGGAAGACATCACCGGTACCGCATAAGACATGTGCCCCCTTAGAGGAGTTGGCCGCAATGTCCCCAAAAACCCGTGAAACGCCCGCACACCAACATCCCGTGGACGAAGTGCTCCCCGCGGGCAAGCTCGCCCTGTACGGCTTCCAGCACGTCCTCGCCTTCTACGCGGGCGCCGTCATCGTCCCGATCCTGCTCGCCAACGCGATCGGGCTGACCGACGAGCAGCTCATCCACCTCATCAACGCCGACCTGTTCACCTGCGGCATCGCCTCGATCATCCAGTCCATCGGGTTCTGGAAGGTCGGGGTGCGGCTGCCGCTGCTCCAAGGCGTCACGTTCACCGCCGTATCCCCGATGATCGCCATCGGCATGGCCGCCGGGGGCGGCACCGAAGGCCTGGTGACGATCTACGGCTCGGTCATCGTCGCGGGCCTGTTCACCTTCTTCATCGCCCCGTACTTCAGCAAGCTCGTCCGGTTCTTCCCACCGGTCGTCACCGGCACCGTCATCTCGGTCATCGGCATCGCGCTGCTGCCCGTGGCCGCCAACGACGCCGCCGGCGGCAACAGCAGCGCCGCGGACTACGCGAGCCTGACGAACCTCGCCTACGCCGGCGGCACCCTGGCCATCATCCTGGTGATCTACCGGCTCTCCCGCGGGTTCTTCAGCACCGTGGCCGTCCTCATCGGACTCGTCTGCGGCACCCTGCTCGCCACCATTCTGGGCCACGCCCACTTCGACGCCGTCGCCGGCTCTGACTGGTTTGGCGTGACCACCCC
This sequence comes from Actinokineospora xionganensis, assembly GCF_014323725.1. GTDB lineage: Bacteria > Actinomycetota > Actinomycetes > Mycobacteriales > Pseudonocardiaceae > Actinokineospora > Actinokineospora xionganensis. Next base: position 641,609 of record NZ_JABVED010000001.1, read on the forward strand.
GTTCCACTTCGGGTGGCCCAAGTTCAGCATCACCGCGATCATCTCCATGATCGTCGTCATGCTGATCACCGCCGTGGAGACCACCGGCGACGTGTTCGCCACCGGTGAGATCGTCAAGAAGCGCATCACCCGCGACGACATCTCCCGCGCGCTGCGCGCCGACGGCCTGGCCACCACCCTCGGCGGTGTCCTGAACTCGTTCCCGTACACCTGTTTCGCCGAGAACGTCGGCCTGGTCCGGCTGACCCGCATCAAGAGCCGCTACGTGATCGCCTCCGCCGGTGTGTTCATGATCCTGATCGGGCTCATCCCCAAGGCGGGCGCGATCGTGGCGGGCATCCCGCACCCGGTGCTCGGCGGCGCGGGCCTGGCCATGTTCGGCACGGTCGCCGTCGTCGGCTTCCAAACCCTCGGGCGCGTCGACTTCCACGACCAGCGCAACGTCATGGTCGTCGCGGTCAGCGTCGGGCTCGCCCTGATCCCGGTGGGTGTGCCGAAGTTCTTCAGCAACGTGCCCGACAGCCTGCAGATCATCGTGGGCAGCGGCATCACCCTCGGCAGCCTCTCGGCGATCTTCCTCAACCTGCTGTTCAACGTGTGGGGCGGCAAGAAGAAGACCGACGTGGTGTACCCGACGCCGGAGCCGGAGAAAGTCACTCTCGATGAGGTGAACCGGATGTCGCGCGAAGAGTTCACCCGCCGGTTCTCGGTGCTGTTCCAGAACGGCCCGTGGATCGCCGAGGAAGCCTGGACCGGCCGCCCGTTCGACGGTGTCTACGCCATGCGCCACGCCTTCCACAGCGCCCTGTTCACCGCACCCGAGCCGGTCGCGCTGGAGCTGATCAAGTCCTACCCGGACCTCGCGGGCAAGGCGCTCATCGAACGGGTCCTGGGCCCGGAGTCACTGCGCGACCAGTGCGCGGCGGGCCTGGACCGGCTCACCTTCGAGGAATACGACCGTTTCCACGACCTCACCGAGGCCTACCACGAGAAGTTCGGGTTCCCGCTGGTCGTGTGCGTCCGCGAGAACACCAAGAAGACGATCTTCGCCGCCGCCGAGGCCCGGATGCAGAACTCGATCGGCCAGGAACGCGCCACGGCGCTGGTGGAGATCGCCAAGATCGCCAACCTGCGGCTGCGCGACCTCGTCGAGCAACCCCAGCCCGCCGATTCGCTCGCCATCTCAGAGAAGTAGGGAAACTTTGATGTCCGTGCAGCCCGACCTGAAGCCCTGGCTCGACCGGGCGGTCGCCCTCGCGACCGAGAACGTCGCCGACGGCGGCGGCCCGTTCGGCGCGGTGATCGTCCGCGACGGCAGCGAACTGATCTCCGTCGGCGTCAACCGGGTCACCCGCGATTTCGACCCCACCGCCCACGCGGAGGTGGTGGCGATCCGGGAGGCGTGCCGCAAGCTGTCGAGCTTCACCCTCGACGGCTGCGTCCTGGTGACCTCGTGCGAGCCGTGCCCGCTGTGCCTGGCCGCGGCCCTGTGGTCCCGCGTCGACCAGGTCGTCTACGCCGCCGACCGCTACGACGCCGCCGCGGCCGGGTTCGACGACCTGGCGTTCTACAAGCTGTTCGAGTCCCCCAGGGACACGTGGACCGTGCCGGTCGCCCACCTGTCGGTCGAGGCGCACAACGCCCCGTTCGACGCCTGGACCAACAACCCCGCGCGAGTGGAGTACTGACGTGCGCGACGTCCTCGACCACCTCGGCCCCTGGTACCGCGAAGGTCAGCGGTTCGCGGTGGCCACCGTGATCGACACGTTCCGGTCCGCGCCCCGCCTGCCAGGGGCCGCCATGGCGGTCTCGGCGGGCGGGGAGGCGGTCGGCAGCGTGTCCGGCGGGTGCGTCGAGGGCGCCGTGTACGAGTTGGCCCGAGAGGTCATCGAGACGGGGAAGCCCGCGGTGGTCCGGTACGGGGTGGCCGACGACGACGTGTTCGCCGTCGGCCTGACCTGCGGCGGGATCATCGACATCCTGGTGCAGCCGGTCGACGCCACCACGTTCGCCGAGTTCGAGGACGTGGCGGCGTCGATCGACACCAACCCGGTGGCGATCGCGACCGTCGTCAGCGCCGGATCGGACTTGGGCAACCGGATCATCATCTGGCCGGACCGAGTCTCCGGTGGTCTCGGTGACGCGTCCTTGGACGCGGCGGTCATCGAGGACGCGGTGGCGATGCTGCAACAGGGCAGCACCTCCGTGCGCCACTACGGGCCGCGGGGCGAGCGGATGCGGGAGGACATCTCGGTGTTCGTGCAGTCGTTCGCCCCACCGGCCCGGATGGTGGTCTTCGGCGCCATCGACTTCGCCGCCGCGGTCGCCCGAATCGGCAAGTTCCTCGGCTATCACGTGACGGTGTGCGACGCCCGCCCGGTGTTCGCCACCCGGAAGCGGTTCCCCGACGCCGACGAGGTCGTGGTCGATTGGCCGCACCGGTACCTCGCGGACGCGATCTCCCGCGGGTTGATCGACGGGCGCACCGCCCTGTGCGTGCTCACCCACGATCCGAAATTCGATGTGCCACTGTTGGAACTCGCGCTGCGCACCGACGCCGGATACATCGGCGCCATGGGCTCGCGGCGAACCCACGCCGACCGAATGGCGCGCCTGACCGAGTTGGGTCTCACCCCGGCCGAGTTGGGCCGGTTGTCATCGCCGATCGGGTTGGATCTCGGCGCCCGCACCCCCGAGGAGACCGCGGTGTCGATCGCCGCGGAGATCATCGCCGCCCGGTGGGGTGCGGGCGGGCGGCCGCTGTCGAGAACCACCGGCCGCATCCACGGGGAATCGCTGGACCACCTGCGTGAGCTGACAGCCCGGTGAGCCCCTCTGCCGGCGGGCTCGGCAGGTGCGGCGGGGCCGTCGATCGCGGCGGAGTTCAGTTGACTGCACCAAACGCCGTTGATCAGGACAGCGGGAGTTCACAAAACACCGATCCCCGGCCGCACCGACGATGGTAGATATAGGTACTGGTTTCGAGCGTGCGGAGGGGCGGTCGCGACGTGGGGGTCGATGTGACGGTGGTGCCGGGAACGAGCAGGTTCGACCCGGATGACCCCGGCTGGCGAGATCAGGTCGCGACGCTGTACACCGCGCTTCGCGAGGAGGTCACGACACCGTCGGTGCGCCACGAGGTGATGCCGAACGCCAAGGGCACACTGGACACCGTGGTCATCGCGCTGGGCTCGTCCGGGGCGCTGACCGCGGCCGTGGCGTGCTTCCGGTCCTGGCTGGCCAGGGACAAGACCAGGACCGTCACCATCACCTGGACCGACGACTCCGGCAAGGAGCAGCGCATCACGCTGACCGGCGAGAACATCGACCGGGCGTCGCTGCAAGCACTCGCCAACGCCGTGAGCGGCCGGTTCGGGAGCAGGTGATGCCGCGTTACCGAGCACTGCTGATCGGCAACGCGGACTTCCCCGAAGACCCCCACGAACTCCGCACCCTGAACGGTCCGCTGACCGACATCAGGACACTCGCCGAGGTGCTGACCGACGACGAGATAGGCCTGTTCGACAGGGACGACGTCCAGAAACTCGCCAACCGTGAGGTCCAGCCGCTGCGGGAGCAACTCGACGAGTTCCTCACCACCGCGCACCGCGACGACGTGCTGCTGCTCTATTACAGCGGCCACGGCAGGCTCGACCTCGACAACCGGCTCCACCTGTGCGCGAAGGACACCAGGACTGCCAAACTGCACTCGACGGCGCTCCCGGCCGACGACGTCAACAAGCTGATCACCAGGTGTGCGGCAACGAGCGTCATCGTCGTGCTGGACTGCTGCAACAGCGGTGCGTTCAAGGGCGCGGACATCTTCCGGACCATCACCACGAAACAGCACCCGAGGGCGGCCCGCCGCCTCGTCGAGGCGATCGACGTCCTCAGGGGCACGCCGAACAGAGCAGGCACGAGTGGCCGGGGCAGGTATGTGCTCGCCAGCAGCAGATCCACCCAGCTCGCGCTGGACACCACCAGGAAGGGCGAGCTCAGCCCGTTCACCGCGCAACTCGTGCGTGGCCTGCGCGAGGCCGACGCCGACGGGTACGTGACCGTGACCGACCTCTACCGGCAGGTGCACCGGTGGCTCACCGAGGCCAGCGGACCGACCCCGCAGCTGCGGTTCTCCGGTGAGGGCGATGTGATCATCGCTCGCGGGGCGAGCCTGCCACGTCCCGAGCCACCACCGCCGACTCCGCGGCAGACGGAGCCGGTGCCGAGCACGACCTGGGTGGCGCACCGGGCACGCACCGGCGGCGTCGACCGCATCCTGGAGGTCACCGACGGCACCCGGCGACATACCATCGAATACCGGTCCCTCCCAGCGCAGCGGGCCGAAGTACTGGTCGACGGGCGTTCGATCCACAAGGGCTCCAACCAGTTCGAGCTGACCTGCCTGCTCGGCGACACCGAAGCGTGCCTCGGGGTCACCGAATCCGACTTCCGGCTGACCATCGACGACCGGCGGATCTACGCCCAGCGCAGCGCGGCCCACGGCTCACCCGACCGGCGGGAGGAACTGGCCGCCGCGATCCGCGCGACGCTGCTCGCCGACGACGTCGAGTGGAAAGGGATCCGGCTCGGCGTCGTGCCGGATATCAAGGTGCGGGACTTCAACTCGGTGCGGCCGGTGACCAGCCGGTCGAGTCGCGTGCTCTCCTGCGGCCCGGTCATCGCGGTCGCCACGGTCAAGAGCACCCAGGATCGGGTCTGGTTCACCGACCGCGCCGTGCACCTGCGCGGCAAGTCATACGTGGTCGTGCCCTACGAGGAGCTCGCGGAGGCAACGGTCTCCAGCCGCGGAGACTCATTGGAAGTCGGGGACAAGAAGGTCGACTTCTCCTACTTGACCAACTTGGACGCGATAGCCGGGCTGGTCAACGAAGTCAAGAAAACGGTGGTGTACCAGGACACCGGTTTCGGCGAGCCGCCCCCGGTCAACAGGCACAGCGGCTTCTCCGAAGACCACGAAGGCGACTGGTACAGCTCTGTCGCCATGGTGATATCGGGCTTCGTCGCATTTCAGGGCCTTCATGGTCTTGGCAAGGAAGACTTCGAAGGGGGGATATTGCGCCTCGGCCTCGGCTTGATCGGGCTCGTCATCATGTTTCCGTTCTTCGCGGTCGGTCCACTCGCGACGGCCTGCGGGATCAGGCCGGGCCTCGGCCGGGCCATGATCCTCACCGCCGTCTACACGTTGGGCTTCAGTGCCTGCCAAACCTGGATTCCCGTCTTCTCCCAGACCGCGGAGGACGACCCGTTGCCCTTGACCGGGTGGACCGTCCGGATCGGTGACTCGCTGGCACTCGCCATCGGCGGCGTGGACACCGGGCCACTCGGGCAGCAACCACGGGTATGGGGCGCGCTGCTCCTCGCCGCAGTAGCCTACGTCGCGGTCGTCCCAGCTGCACTGATCCGGCACCGACAGCGGTATCAACCGGTCTAACAGGCCGGTGACCAGCGGTTACGGTCGCCGCCCGAACCCCGCCAGCAGCAGCGTCTGCTGATCGGCGTCGGCGGGGACCTCCGGCCGCGCCCCCACCGCACCCGCCTCCCGGTAGCCGTCCTCGTTCTTCGCGAACCACTGCGCGCAGGCCGCGACCAGGTCGGGGTCGAGGCGGTCGTCGGCGCCGATCGCCCGGGCCAGGTCCCAGCCGTGGATGAGGTGGTCGGCGAACAGTTGCCACGCGTACTCCTCGCCCGGCACGTCCCCGAACGACAAGTGCACGGTCCGGCCCAACGCGCCGTCCGCGCTGACGGCGTCGACAGCTGATTCTGCGGCGTCGGTGTAGGCCGCGACCGGGTCGGAGCCGAGCACGTCACCGTCGAACCGGTCGCCGACCTCCCCGATCGTGGCGCCCGCCATCAGCGGGCCGGTCCACAGATCCTCACCGGTGACGTGGTTGACCAGCCCACGCACATCCCAGTCCGCGCACGGGGTCGGGGCGGTCCACTGGTCGTGGCGGACCGCGCGCAGGTGCTCACCGAAGCGTTCGCAGGAACGACGGTGCAGTTCAGCGAGGTTCATGGTGTTCTCCGCTCAGCGCCAGCGCACGGGCCGGTCGCCCGGGTCGTTGGCCGGGTCGTGCGCCGGCAGCGCGTCGCACGCCCAGTCGGCGCGCTTCCACGACGGCACCGGGGGCACCTGCCGGTGCCGGGGCACGAACGTGGACCGCTCGACGAGGGCGTAGTGATGGACATAGCGGCCGCAGTTGGGGAACACCCGGGTGACCTGGATCCGCATGACCAGCAGCGCGCCGGGCCACGTCCCGAGCAGCGGGTCGTCCGCCGCGACGGTGGCCGTGCCCTCGACCCGCGTGCGACCGCCGTCCTCGAAGTCGATGAAGAGCAGCCCGACCGGCGAGCCCGCGGCCACGTTGCCGAGCGAGAGGAACATGCCGTTGCCGTCGTAGCACGGCATCGCGAGGGTGCACTCGTCCACGACCCGGACGAAACCGGGGTCACCACCCTTGTACGAGCACGTCGGCTGCCCGTCGGGGCCCACGGTGGCGAGGAAAACCATGTCCCGCGCATCGATGAACGCCATGTCATCGGCGGTGAGCGCGTGGTGGACGAGGCGTTCGCTGATCCGGTCGGCTATGCGGCGGGTGTCGAACCGGTCCTGCAGCTCCCGCTGCCCGGGGTGGTAGTCGATCCCGGTAGTCGCGTCGGCTCCCATGGGCCCGCTCCCTTATCGCGTCCCCCTGCCAGGGCGGACACTACGCGCCTGACAGGGCGCCGGACAGGGCCGACACAACACCTGTCAGTCGGTGCTGGCGACCAACGGCTCCAACTGGATCTCCGGGTTGAGCCTACGCATGACGCCCATGGCCGTGGCGTCGATGAACAACGCCAGATCCACCCCGTCGGTGCGGGTCAGCACCTCGCTGCGGGTGCCGCCGTCCACAATCGACCGCTGCTTCGGATCCGCCAACCGCCGCACCACGCTGTAAGGCAACGGCTCAAGCCGAACCGGCGACTTGAACTCGGCGTCCATCCGGTGGGTGGCGACCTCGAACTGCATCGGCCCCACCGCGGCGAACACCGGCGCCCCGTCACCGCGCCGCAGCGACCGCAGGATCTGGATCACGCCCTCGGACTCCAGCTGGTCCACACCCTTGCGGAACTGCTTCGCCCGACTCAGATCCGCCGGCCGCGCCACAGCGAAGTGCGCCGGGGCGAAGCTCGGCAGACCGGGGTATCGAACGGCGGGCTTGTCCGCGTACAGGGTGTCCCCCACCCGCAGCGAAGTCGCGTTGACAAGGCCGATCACATCGCCCGGGAACGCGCTGTCCAAAGTGGTGCGCTCGCGACCGAACACCTGCTGCACGTACTTCGTGGCGAACGGCTTGCCGGTCGTGGCATTGGTGACGACCATCCCCCGCTCGAACATCCCCGAACACACCCGCGCGAACGCGACCTGGTCGCGGTGCGACGGGTCCATGCCGGTCTGCACCTTGAACACGAACGCCGAGAACGGCGCGTCGAGTGGCCGGGGCCGGTCTTTCACGTCAAGTCGAGGGGTGGGCCGGGGCGCGAGTTCGACCAGCAGGTCCAGCAGGTGCCGCACCCCGAAGTTCAGCACCGCGGACCCGAACAGCACCGGCGTCGCCGAGGCCTCAAGGAACCGGTCGAGGTCGAACTCGCCGCCGGTCTCGGCCAGCAGGTCGGCCTCCTCGACCGCGCGAGTCCACTCCCCGCCTTCGGCCTCCTCGGCGGCGGCCGGATCGAGACGCTCCTCCCCCGCCGCGGTCGCCCCACCCGCGGTGCGGGCGTAGCGGATGAAGTTGCCGTCGCGGCGGTCCACGACACCGCGAAAGTGCCCAGCGTCGCCGACGGGCCAGGTCAGCGGCATCGGCTGCAACCCGATCCGCTCCACCAACTCGTCGCACAGGCGCAGGGCATCCATGCCGGGGCGGTCCCACTTGTTGATGAACGTGATGACCGGGATGCCCCGGTGGCGACACACGTCGAACAGCTTGAGCGTCTGCGGCTCCAGGCCCTTCGCGGCGTCGAGCAGCATGACCGCGCAGTCCACGGCGGACAGCACCCGGTAGGTGTCCTCGGAGAAGTCCGCGTGACCGGGGGTGTCGAGCAGGTTGATGACCGCGTCGCCATAAGAGAACTGCAGGGCCGCCGACGTGATGGAGATCCCTCGGGACCGTTCCATCTCCATCCAGTCCGACACCACACCGCGCCGACCGGACTTGCCGTGGACCGCGCCCGCCTCCGAAATGACCTTGGCGTGCAGCGCCAGGGCCTCGGTCAGCGTCGACTTGCCCGCGTCGGGGTGGCTGATCACCGCGAACGTGCGGCGGCGGCCCGCTTCCCACACCACATCCGAGGTCGAGGCGGTCACCGGACTGGCGGCGGTCATGCGAGTTCCCCACGTTCTGGTCGGATTCGGAGACAATCCTACGTGGCCGGACCCGCGGCCCTGTCGCCGCGCATGATCAGCACGGCCGATTTTCCTTCCGAAACCCCCGCACGTAGCGTGAAGGGGTGACTATGGCCCGTATCTCCGCCCCGCCCCCGCCACTGGCCCCGGGTGCCCTCCGGGTCCTCGCCTTGGGCGGGCTCGGTGAGATCGGCCGGAACATGACCGTGTTCGAACACGAGGGCAAGCTGCTCATCGTCGACTGCGGCGTCCTGTTCCCCGAGGAGCACCAGCCCGGCGTGGACGTGATCCTCCCCGACTGGAGCTGCGTCCGCGAACGCCTCCACGAGGTCGAGGCCCTGGTCCTGACCCACGGCCACGAGGACCACATCGGCGCCGTCCCCTACCTGCTGCGCGAGCGCCCCGACATCCCGATCGTCGGGTCCCGGCTCACCCTGAGCCTGCTCGCCGCGAAGCTCGTCGAGCACCGCATCAAGCCGGTCCTGGTCGTGGTGAAGGAAGGCGAACACCTCACCAAAGGCCCGTTCGACCTGGAGTTCCTCGCCGTCAACCACTCCATCCCCGACGGCCTCGCCATCGCCATCCGCACCCAGGCCGGCCTGGTCCTGCACACCGGCGACTTCAAGATGGACCAGTTCCCGCTCGACAAGCGGATCACCGACCTGCGCGGCTTCGCCCGCCTCGGCGAGGAAGGGGTCGACCTGTTCCTCACCGACTCCACCAACGCCGACGTGCCCGGCTTCACCATGTCCGAACGCGACCTCGTGCCCGCGATCGACGAGGTCTTCCGCACCACCCGCCGCCGCGTCATCGTCTCCAGCTTCGCCAGCCACGTGCACCGCATCCAGCAGGTCATCGACTCCGCCGCGTCCCACGGACGCAAGGTCGCGTTCGTCGGCCGCTCGATGGTCCGCAACATGGCCGTCGCGACCGAACTCGGCTACCTCAACGTCCCGCCCGGCCTCGTCGTCGACATCAAGGCCATGGACGGGATGGCGCCGAACAAGGTGACGCTGGTCTGCACCGGCTCCCAGGGCGAGCCCATGGCCGCCCTGTCCCGGATGGCCACCGGCGACCACCACATGATCACCATCGAGGAAGGTGACACGGTCCTGCTGGCCAGCTCGCTGATCCCCGGCAACGAGAACGCCATCTACCGGGTCATCAACGGCCTGACCGACCTCGGCGCCAACGTCGTGCACAAGGGCAACGCCAAGGTCCACGTCTCCGGCCACGCCAGCGCGGGCGAACTCGTCTACTGCTACAACATCGTGCAGCCCTCCAACGTGATGCCCGTGCACGGCGAGGCCCGCCACCTGCGGGCCAACGCCGAACTCGCCGTCCGCACCGGCGTCGCCCGCGACCGGGTCCTCATCGCCGCCGACGGCCACGTCGTCGACCTGCAGGACGGCCGCGCCTCGATCACCGGCAAGATCAAGCTGCACTACGTCTACGTCGACGGGCAGACCGTCGGCGGCGTCACCGAAGCCTCCCTGGCGCAGCGCCGCAACCTCGGCGAGGAAGGCGTCATCACAGTCGTCGCCATCATCGACATGGAGACCGGCGGCCTCGCCGAGGAACCCGACTACATCGCCCACGGCTTCGAGCACGACGTCGAGACCTTCAAACCCGCCACCTCCGCCATCGAGAAAGCCCTCGCAGGCGCCGCGGAACGCGAGGTCAAAGACCTCGAGGAACTCGAGAAGATCATCGGCCGCGAGGTCAAGCAGTGGGCCCACCGCGCCTACCGGCGCAGGCCCGTCGTCATCCCGGTCGTCATCGAGGCCTGACGGGTCACACCAGGACCAGCGAGCCCGCCGCCGGGGCCAGGTACAGCAGCGGGAACGGGACGTGGGCGTACCGGCGCGCCCGGACCACGGTGATCACCGCCCCGGCGAAGTACAGCACCAACCCGGCGGCCGCGAGCACCCCGACGACCGGCACGAACAGGCCCACCGCCAAGCCCACCGCACCCGCGGCCTTCGCCACCCCAAGCCACGGCCACCACGACCGCGGCACCCCGTAGGCAACCAAAGACGCCACCGCGAACCCGAGGTTCAGGAAACTCGCGACCGCGGAAAACGCCGCCATGGCGGCGGCGACCAGGGTGACGACAACGTACGGGGTGGACATGGGGCTCCTGTCGGTCGCGGATGCCGGGCATCGATCCGTCACTGGACAGACGACACCCGGCCCCGCCGATGTGACAGAAACCGTCACCACTTCTGCAGGATCAACAGGTGGCGCATCGCGTCCTCGCCGAAGCTGCCGCGGCAGTTCACCCCCTGGGTCTGGAACTCCCCGGCGTTGGGCAGCGCGCCATAGGTCTTCCCGTCGAAGTGGTAGACGACGCTGAAGAACACCTGCGACGCCGAGTCCAGCAACGAACCGTCCAGCTTGCCCCGGAACGCCGCGGTCCCATCAGCACCGGCCACGAACGACGACGCGTCGGGCGCCTGAGCAGGGTCCACGCTGGGCAGAGCCAGCGTGCGCTCCACCCCCGGGGCACAACGGGTTCTCCGAGTCGGGCGTCAGCGTGCCCCAGAACACCGAGTACACCCCGCCCGGGACCAGGCCCGTGAAGCCGAGCCGCACATCGGTGCGCGGCGACCGCCCACCGGAGCTACGCACCACCGACGACGCCGTCGCGGCGGACCACTGGCCCCAGGTCCGCTCCAGCTACACACCGGAGTTGCTGAACAGCCGGGCCGACGGGTCGGTCTCCGCGGTGGGATTGCGCAGCGTGGAACCGACGATCTCGAACACGTCCCCGCTGAACACCTCCACACCGTCGGCCGTGTCGGGTCCGGCCGCGCTCGCCGGAGCGACGAACGCAACCGACGCGACAGCCGCCACCAGGACCGCCGCGCCGCGCCACGCCACAAGACGGATCTGCTCATCGTCGTTCTCCTCACGGGGGTCCTGACTGGGGGGCCGAAACCGAACGTCCGACCTCGCGTCCAAGCGAACGCCGCGAGCCCCGCACAAGCCATTGCCAGGCGCTTATGGATCGGTTACCGAACCCTTAAGCAGGCAAAATGGGGCCGGCGACACCACGTCGCCGGCCCCCACCAGTCAAGGAAACTCAGCCGCAGAGGAACCGGGCGGAACCCCAGTCGGCGTGGTCGTTGCCCACACCGTCACCACCGTCGGACACCACCAACCGGACCTCCTGCGCCCCGCCGATGTCCGCCGCCAGCGAGAACGTCGCCGTGTCCGGCCGCATCACCGGCGACTGAGCCACCTGCCTGCCGTCCGCCAACACCGTGAACTGCACCGACCCGCGGCTCGCCTGCCTGTCATCCACACCGACCTGCGCGGTGAACGACGCGCAGTTGCCGCCCAGGTAGTAGACGACGGTGCTCGGCGCGTGCGTGCCCAACCCCTTCTCGTGCACGACCCCGTTCAACGTGATCGGACCACCGTCACCGGCACCCGACTCCCCGTTGGACCGGTCCCGCTCGACCGGGCCCCACCCGTTGCTCGCCGAGAGCCACCCATGGTCGCCGGCCCACACGTCCACCGTCGGCGGCGCGGGCACCGTCTCGATCCGCAGCACGTTCGTCACCGCCCGCGGACCGTCCTTCACCTCGTAGGCGGTGTTCGCGACCACGTCGTACACCGCGGTCGCCGCGTCAGCGGGCGGTGTGACCGCCCACTGCGTACTCACCGACGCACCCGACGCCACCGACTCGAACACCGCCGGACCCGTCGCCGCGACCTGCCAACCCTGCGGCACCGTCAACGCCATCGACACCCCGGTCGCCGCGCCCGACTCACCGTTGCGGAACGTCGTCGTCACCGTGTTCGCCTTGCCCGGCAGCAACTTCTGCGTCGCCGAGGCGACATCCACGCTGCCGCACGCGTCCGCACTGTCCGCCTTCCCGAGGTCCTCCACCGCGAAGTCGTCCAACGCGAACTCGACCTGGTCACCGTTGGGACCCAGCCGCTTGAGGCCCACCCAGTAGTCACCGCACGCGCCCGCCACAAACTCCTGCACATGCCGGGCCGCGGTCGTCTGCTTCCCGAACGGGGTCGTCCCGACCTCCTTGGTGCCCGCGGGACCGTCCACACCGAGCGTCCACCCGTACGCGCCCGCCATGGCGTTCTCGTAGTCGAAGCTCACCCGGTACCGGTGACCCGGCAGGAACCGCACCGTCGCAGGGGTGGTCCGGTAGCTGATCCCATGGTCGTACTCATACGACTTCAGGCTCCACTTCCCCGAGATCACATCGTCGATCACCTTCCCGTTCCACCCGCGCTGCGTGAACGGCGCGTGCAGCTCCGACAGGTGCGTGTTCGCATCCCCGATCGGCAGCACACCCCGGTAGAACGGACCCCAACCCGCGTCGACGTCCTCGAAGTCCCACGACGTCACCCGACCCGGCGCCGCGGGCCGCTTCATCGCCACGACCCGCGCGTTGTCGAACCTCACCACACCCTGCCCGGGCGCCACCCGCAGCGACAACGTCACCGCGCCACCGACCCGCACGTCGAAGAACACGCGCACCCGCTGGAACCGCGTCTGGAGCTTCTCATCCGACGCCGTGGTGTTCACCAACGTGGAACGGTCCACAAACGTCGACTCCGGGGCACCCGACCGCGGATTCACCCCGACGAACACCGGGCGGGTCCGCCCCTGCTCCACCTCGACATCGACCGACGCCGCATAGCTGCCCGGCGCGAGACCCGCGAGGTCCTGGCTGATCACCGTGTTGCCGTGCCCGGACACGACAGCCTCGTACTGCCCGCGCGCGTTGCGCTCCACCTTCGCCGCACCCGGGTCGCCCGCGACCTGCCACGCCCGGAAGTCGCCGTAGTTGAACCCGGGGTCGCGCAGCGGGCCACCCTCGCCGTACCGCACATCAGGGACAGCCACCGCTGAACCCGACTCCAGCACATACGCCGTGTTCGGCTCCGCGGTCAGCCTCACCTGACCACCCTCCACCGCCACCGTGCCCGCCGAGACCCGACCCGTGTCCGTCAGCTTCGACACCGTCAGCGAAGCGGCACCAGTGAACGGCGCCGGGACCTGCCACGTGCTCTGACCACCCTTGGCGTTGTAGTGGTACAGCTTGTCCGGCGCCGCCGGGTTCCACGGCAACAGGTACGCGTCACCATCGGCGACCTTCGCCGAACCCGCGAAGATCTTCCGGTCCGCCGCCGACGTGCCCGTCACCCGCACACCCTTGTCCAGCACGATCTCCTCGGCACCCCACCGCTGGATCGGGAAGTGCTGCAGGAACTTCACCGGCAGGTTGTTGCCGAACACGTTGCGGGAGAACGCGCCGTAGTCCACCTCGCCGGTCCAGCCCTCGAACTCCACGATCTGCGCGCTGCCCAGCAGCGGGTTCGAGATGTACACATCACGGCGGTGGTTATCGACGAACCGCATGATCTGCGAGTTGACGCCCTTGAAATCGGCGCCGCCGTAGTCGATGTCGGCCGACCAGTGCGTCCACAGGGAATCCCGCACGAACCGGTGCGACCACTCCGTGCCGGTCTCCCAGCCCAGGGCCCGAACCTCCCGGGCGAGCCGGTCCGCCGTCCAGCCCGACTCCCGGAACACGTCCCAGTACAGGAAGTCCAGCTTCCCGCCGGTCTCCTCGGCCAACTGCCTGAGCCGCTTCTGGATGTCGCCGCTGATCAGGTCCCGACGCTGATCGATCCGGTAGGACTGGTCCATCCAGGCCCACTGCTCGTTGTTCTTGTCGACCAGCGTCTCGGAGAACGACCGCGCCTCCGGGTACGACTCCGTCGCGTTGACGTGCACCCCGAAGTCCGCGTTGTACACCGAGCCCTTGTCCAGCAACGTCTTCAGGTCGGCCAGACCACCGGCTCGGGTGTTGTAGTTGCCGCCGTAGTCCGGGTGCGCCGCGTCATGGCCCTCCGACTGGTAGCCCTTGAGAATCGCCAGCTGACCGAGCCCATCGGTGGCCAGGCTGATCCGCTTCGTCTCGTCGAGGGTCTTCGCGAACGGGTTGGTCGCCATCGACGCGATGTTGAACGGGATCCGCTGCACCACCCGATCGGCGACCTTCTCACCACCCTTGGGCGCGTAGGCGATCTCGCGCAGCGACAACGCCGCGTCCTGCCAGTCCACCACGTTGTCACCATTGCGTTCCGGGGTGACCGCGATCTTCACCTCCGGCAGCGGCTCGGTGTCCGCCGCCGCCGCACCCGCGGCCCGGTACGTCCACTGCCCACTCCACACCCCGACCACCGTGTCGGCGCCGGACTTGCGGGCCTGCCGCCAGAAATGCGCGTTGTCGTTCACCGTCGGCCCAGCGGGCTTGTCATAGACCGAGTTGGTCTCCAACGCCGCGGCCAGCTTTCCCGTGGACACCAACGTGAAGTACGAGCCGATCGGCGCCGCGTCCGCGGGCGTGGCCGGGGTGACACCGTAGATCGTGTCCCCGCGCCGGTTGATCGACAGGTCGACCTTCGCCGCCGCGACCTGCGCACCCGGGTCCGTGCCGCGCACCGACACCAAGTCGTGGTCGGGAATCTCGATCGTGTGGACCCGCGACGCCTCGGTGTCGCGCACCGCGTCGATCCGGAACGTCGTCACCCGGCGGTCAACCGACAGGCTCGCGTCCAGCCGAACACCGGGCAGCTGCGGGAACGTCAACCGATAGGACACCTTGCGACCATCGGAGACCGGGACGCCGTCCAGCTTCGGCTGCTGGGCCTTCCCGTCGATCACCACACTGGTCACCGCCTCGGCACGCCCGGACAGGGTCGCGCCCGAAGCGTTGTCGGCATAGGAGATCACCCGCGGGAAATCGGCCGCGACGGTGACCGTGAGCTCAGCGGAACGAACAGTGAGCGACGCGGGCTGGGCGCCCGCGACGGGAACTGCGATCAGACCCGCGCCTAACGCGAGAACTGCCGCGGCGGCGACGCGCGCCTGCCGGTGGGGAAGGGGCACTGGCTACTCCTACAAGAGTGAGAGCTGTGGGCCCACTTTTTAGCGCGCAAACCAACATGAGTCAACACTCAAGCGTTCTACCAGCGCTGATATAGTTAACGCACAATCCTAAAGCCGCCACGATCATGGGCCGTAAACTCGGCGGCGCCCACCGCGGAGGGAGTCCGATGCTGGAACACCCGGCGACGCCCGCCGAGAAGTCGGCCGACCAGTCCGACATGCGCAGGCACAACCTCTCCCTCGTGCTGCGCTCCCTGCGCGACGGCGGACCCAACACCCGTGCCAGGATCGCCGACGAGACCGGCCTCACCAAAGCCGCCATGTCCAGCCTCGTCGCCGACCTCGTCGACCGCGGCCTCGTCCGCGAAGGCCAGTACCAGCAGACCGGCTACACCGGCCGACCCGGCCGCGCGTACCAAGTGGACGGACACGTCTACGGGATCGGCGTCGAGATCAACGTCGACTACGTCAGCACCGTCGCCCTCGACCTCGCGGGCGAGGTCCGCGACAGCCGCCGAGTCTCCTTGGACGCCAAGGCGACCACCCCCGACGACGTCCTCGACACCGTCGCCGGACTGCTCCGCCACACGCTGCGCGCCACCGCCCTGCGCGGCTGCCGACCGGTCGGCATCACCGTCGCCGCACCCGGCGTCGTCCACCACGCCCAAGGCGTCGTCCAGTACGCCTCAAACCTCGGCTGGCACGACGTCCCCGTCACCGCCGGACTGACCAAACGGCTGCGCGGGCACCGCATCCCCATCCACGTCGACAACGACGTCAAACTCTCCGCCGTCGCCGAATGGGCCAGCGGCGTCGCCGCGGGCACCCCCGACCTCGCCTACCTCTCCGGCGAGACCGGCGTCGGCGCCGGCTTCCTCTCCGAGGGCCGGATCGTGCGCGGGACCCGAGGCTTCTCCGGCGAGATTGGGCACCTCCCCCTCGACCCCGACCTACGCGAATGCACCTGCGGGCGCCGCGGCTGCTGGGAAACCATCGTCAGCCTCACCCATCTCCTGAGCCTCGCCGCCGACCCCGGCGACGAAGTCCACGACCCCCACCGCGACATCGACGAGCGCCTCACCGAACTACGCCGCCGCGCCGAACACGGCGACCGCCGCACCCTCGACGCCCTCGACACCATCGCCGCCAACCTCGGCCTTGGCGCCTCCGTCCTGATCAACATGGTCAACCCGGCGGTGCTCGTCCTCGGCGGCTACTTCGCCGCACTCGGCGACTTCCTCCTCGACGGCGTCACCCGCGAAGTCGGCGCCCGCGTCGTCGCCCCCGAACTCGGCGGCTGCCGCATCGAACTGTCCACCCTCGGCTTCGCCGCCGCCTGCCGCGGCGGCGCCCACGTCGCCCTCGAACGCGTCCTCACCGATCCCACCCTGGTGGGCTGATCCCCGCGATACGGTTGCCGCCGGACAACTGGGGAGGACCTCCGATGCGCGTCGACGCGACCAACACCGAGCAGTTGACCGCCTGGGACGGCGACCAAGGCGCGTTCTGGGCCAAGTGGGCCGACCGATTCGACGACGGCGTCGCCGCCTACCGCGATCACCTCTTCACCGCCGCCGCGATCAAGCCCACCGACACCGTCCTCGACCTCGGCTGCGGCACCGGCCAAACCACCCGCGACGCCGCCCGGCTCGCCACCGAGGGATCGGCGCTGGGCGTCGATCTCTCCTCCCCCATGCTCGACCTCGCCCGCACCCGGGCCGAACACCTCGCGAACGCGACGTTCCAGCAGACCGACGCCCAGATCCACCCGTTCCCACCGGAGTCCTTCGACCTCGCCCTGAGCCGCCATGGCGCCATGTTCTTCGGCGACCCACCCGCCGCGTTCGCCAACCTCGCCCGAGCCCTGCGCCCCACCGGCCGACTGGTGCTCCTGACCTGGCAGCCCGCCGACCGCAACGAGTGGATCAGCACGTTCCGCGCCCTCTTCACCGGCCCCGACCAGCCCGCGCCGAAGTCACCACCCCCGTTCTCACTGAGCGACCCGGACCACGTGCGAACCCTGCTCACCGCGGCCGGATTCGCCGACGTGGGACTGCAGGGCCTTGAGGAACCCATGTACTTCGGCCGCGACGTCGACGACGCCTGCGAATTCCTCAGCGCCCAGTTCAGCTGGGCCCTGCGCCCCCTCGACGCCGACACCCGCACCCGCGTCCTCGACACCCTCCGCGCGAACCTGGCCGAACACCTGACACCGCACGGCATCCAGTACCGCTCCGCCGCCTGGCTCATCACCGCCCAGCGCGCCTGAGGCTCCACACCGCAACCGTTCCCCTGCGGGCACCAGCAAGAATCGCCCCTCGTCATAAGGGCGCCCCGCTTGTCAGGAGGGCCGCGCCGCTCGACCAGAAGGCCCCCCACGTCTTGGCGCTTTTGTCTTTGACATGAGACCGGACTCCGCCTTCTGGCGGCTCCATCGGATATCTTGATAGTTGATAATGGATAGTAAGGTTGGCGATTCGGATGATGTTGAGCAGGGGAGAGGCGAGGCGGAGGCCATGGATGGGGACCGCGGTGTTCGGGCCCGGCGGTGAGCGGGTGGTGGCGATGACCCTGGTCTCATACCCCGGCCAGGGGCGCGGTGACTCCGACCTCGATGGCGAAGCGGTGGTGTGCGGCCCGGCGGGCACGATGCGGTACCGGGTCTACGGCTACGCGGCCGACCGTTCCGGCAGCAGGCTGACTCTTGACCTGGACGAGGAGACGCAGAGTGAAGGCATCTACCTCGGCACGGCGAAGGGTCGTTGGGACGGCGCGGACCTGCGCCTGTTCGGGCCGGGCGGCGTCTCCGATTCGGCCGTGCCCGACCCGCCACCGGTCACGGTGACACTGCGCCGGACGGTCGACGAGGCGGTGGCGGGAGCCTGCGGGTAGGCGATGGTCAGTTGTTGGGCGCGGAGGTGGAGAGGAGGTCTTCGCGGTAGTCGGCGGGCAGGCGGGCGGCCAGGTCGTCGAAGTCGCCCTCGCTCACACCCGACTTCAACGCGGCGATGACCGCGCGGGCGTGTTCACGCGCGGGTCCTTGCGCGGAAGTCTCCCCCTCCGCCTCGGCCACTCGGCGGTAGAACTCCTCCAGGCCGAACTCCTCGCCCTGGGTCACGCTCGGAAGCGCCTCGGCGATGCCCGCGGGCACGTCGC
This sequence comes from Actinokineospora xionganensis, assembly GCF_014323725.1. GTDB lineage: Bacteria > Actinomycetota > Actinomycetes > Mycobacteriales > Pseudonocardiaceae > Actinokineospora > Actinokineospora xionganensis. The sequence goes on from NZ_JABVED010000001.1 coordinate 660,100, forward strand.
CGCCCTTGAGCCGGCACGCGAGCACCTCCAGGGTGGCGTGCGTGGCGACGTCGGCCTGGTCGGACTCGGCAAGGTCTCCCCCGGCGCGGACCGCGGCCAGGATCTCGTGCTCCTTCATGGCACCTCCAACTGTCGTCGACTCCCCCTCCCCCGGCCTACCCGCACGGCCCGGGTCCTACACCGGCAGGATGGGACAGTGGACCTATCGGATGGATGCGGGCACTGCAACGCCCCGGAAGACCTGGTGACCCTCGCGGGCGACCCGGCCGCTGTGCCTGACGACCTGGTCACCAGGTTCGCGTGCGACACAGTCGACCATTGGTCCAGCGAGCAGTGGCGTTACCTGACGCGGCGGTTCGCACCTCGTATCGCCGCGCTGGTGCGGGCACAAAAGGTCGATCCTGGGCTGGCCTTGCGGACCTTGGGCCAGTGGTACGGCGATTTGTCGAGCTGGCCCTCTGACGAGCGCGAAGCCACCGAGGACGCCCTGGCCGCGGTGCTGGAGCACGCCCTGGAGCGCTGGGATCCATGGCAGCTCGTGAAGCTGCTCGGCGGCTTGGCCAGCGTGTACGACGACCTCCGGCCCTGGCTGGCCCGCCTCGACGCCGCCGCCGGACCGGGCGCGGAGGGCGGCGTCATCCGGCTCGCGTGCCACTGGGCGACGGACCTGCTGTGGGGCGACAGCGACTGGTTCGGCTGGTGGTACACCGACGACCCGGTGACACCGGTCCGCGAGTGGACCCTCGCGGCGAGGAGCAGAGTCGCCCGGTTCGCCGAAGCCCACCCTGAGTGCAAGACCGCCCGCGACGCCCTGATCGCCTACGACTGCCTGGACCGCGACGAACGCAGCCCCTGGGTGTACCCCAGAAAGGGCTGGGATCGATGGACGCAGTGGGGGCACCCCGGCGGCTTCGGTTGGCTCACGCCCAGCGACAGGGCCGCCTGACCGAAGCGGATCCGCGCCTTCCGTCCACAGTGCCGCTGAGGGCGCCACGCACGACAGCGGTGGCGGATGGGCCAGACCCCATCCGCCACCGCGTGCCTACTGACGCTGATCAGGTCAGAGCGTCAGAGTCCAGGTGTCGATCGTGCCCACGTCGTAGCGTGCGACGTCCTGGACCTTGAGCTTCCAGGCCCCGGCGCGTGCCTCTCCGGAGAGGTTCACCGTGTAGACGACGTCGACGTTGTCGGCGCTGTCGAACGAGCTCGATGCCTTCAGGCGGTAGCTGGTGCCGTCCGGCGCGACCAGGTCGATGACGAGGTCGCCGCGCCACGTGTGCTTGATGTGGACCTCGGCCTTGCTGGTGGCCGAGGCGTTGCCCGAGCAGGAGACGGTGATCGTGCTCGTCACCGCCGCACCCAGGTCCGGGATGGCCACGTCGGTGCCGTTGGTCTGCGCCGGGCAACCCGCCACAGTGGTGACCGTCCAGGTGAACGACGTCGAACCGGTGGCGCCGCCCGCGTCCTTCGCGGTAGCGGTCACAGTCGACGTGCCCGCCGTCGTCGGGGTGCCGGAGATGGCGCCCGTCGAGGCGTTCACCGACAGGCCCGCGGGCAGGCCGGTTGCGGTCCAGGTGTACGGCGCGGCGCCGCCCGAGGCCGAGAGCTGCACGGGCGTGATCGCGGTGCCCGCGGTGGAGGTCTTGTCGCCGGGGTTGGCGACCGAGACGGTGGTCGAGCCGCCGCCGCCGACCGCGTTCACGGTCTTGGTGGCGTCGACCAGGCCGCTGCCGCAGCCGCCGGAGCAGGTGCCCGGAAGCGGCCGCGTGTTGGCCTTGAGCAGGGTCTCCACTTCGGCCGGGGTCAGGTTGGACTTCTTCGCCACCATCAGCGCGGCGACACCGGCGACGTGCGGGGCCGCCATGCTGGTGCCCATGTAGGGCTCGTAGTTCTCACCGGTCGGGGTGGTGTCACCGGCATTGAGGGTGGACCAGATGCCGTTCTCCGGCGTGGTGATGCTGCCCGGCGGGTCGGACTCCAGGCGCACCTCGCCACCGGGGGCGGTGACGTCGATCTTGGCGCCGAAGTTCGAGTAGAACGCCCGGTCGCCCACGCGGTCGCTCGACGCGACAGCCACGACACCGTTGCAGTTCGCCGGGGTGAAGCCGGAGACGTCCTGGTTCGAGTTGCCCGCGGCGATGACCACGGTGCTGCCGCGCTGCACGGCGCCGTTGATGGCGTTCTGGTAGGTGGTCGCGCAGGACGCCGCGCCGCCAAGGCTCAGGTTCAGCACCTTCGCGGGCGTCTGGTTGGCGGGCACACCCGCGACCGTTCCGCCCGAGGCCCAGGTGATGGCGTCGGCGATGTCCGACGTGGACCCGCCGCAGCGGCCGAGCACGCGGATCGGCTGGATCTTGGCGTTGTAGGCGATGCCGGCGATGCCCTTGGTGTTGTTGGTCTGCGCCGCGATGGTGCCCGCGACGTGCGTGCCGTGCCAGGAGGAGGTGGGCTTCGCGGGCTGGAACAGGCAGACGCCCGCCGCCCGGAAGTCACCGGGGTCCGAGGGGTCGGCGTCGCGGCCGTCGCCGTCGTTGGCGTTGTTGGTGTCGGAGATGAAGTCGTAGCCGGGCACGATCTGCGCGGCGAGGTCGGAGTGCGCGACGTAGCCGGTGTCGATCACCGCGACCGTCACCCCGGAACCGGTCGACTGCGACCACGCGCCGGGGACGTTCATGCCGGCTGTGGGCTCGAACAGGTCCCACTGCTTGGCGTACTCGGTGTCGTTCGGGGTGACCTGCTGAGCGTGGACCATCAGGTCCGGCTCGACGTAGGCGACCGCGGGGTCCTTCAGGTAGGAGCGCATGGCGGCCTGGACCGCGCCGCGGTCAGCCGTGCCGACGTCGACGAGCGCCGCGCCGGTCGACAGCCTGCGCAGCAGCTTGCCCCGGTTGGTGGTCTTGCCGGTGACGTCCTGGGCCGCGGCCACATCGGACTGCGCCGCGCCCGCGGAAGCCTTGTAGCCGACGATGAGTCGTGGCGTCGACCCGTCCACTTGGGCCACCGCGGCGTCGACCGCGGCGGCGTCGGCGGCCGTGGCCGATCCGGTCGACAGCGCGATCACCACCCCGGTCGAAGCGGTGATGCTCGCGACCGCGGCCGCGAGTAACCTCTTGGTCTTCTTTTGCACAGGGAGTCCTTTCCATTGCCCTCGTGCGCGGGCACGGTAATTCGGCGACGGGAACGATCACAGTGCCGAACCGGACAATGCGCGGATCCGGACATCACCAGATTTCCTCAGTCAAAGCCGAGGTAATGGGAACGCGGGACCGGTGTCCGGTCCCGCCGGTTGTCGGGTTCGACACTGGACCGGTCGCGCCCTCGGTGAATAGCGTCCGCCAGGCAGGGCCGTACCGCGCGGACTCTGGGGCACGGTTCCCCCGCCATGCCGAGTCCGCGCGGTGGTTGTGAGGTGGGACTCCTTACAACCAGCCGCGACGGGCGGCGAGCACACCGGCTTGGAACCGCGTCTCCGCCCCGAGGACACGCATCAGCTCGGTGACTCGCCGCCCGATCGTCCGGTCGGTGACGCCGATCGTCCTGGCGATGGTGACGTCCTTCATTCCCGCCGCGAGCAGGGCCATCATTTCCTTGTCCCGCGCGGTGACGCCGTCCTCGTCCGGGATGTCGAGCGAGATCGACCCGGCGCGCTCCCACAGCGCCTCGAAGTGCGAGCAGAGCGCCGCGAGCATCGACTCGGACCGGACCACCAGCCTGCGCACCGCGTCGGAGGGGTCGAACGACACCGGCAGCACCGCCACCGACCGGTCGGCGATCACCAGCTTCGGCCGCGCGCCCGCCAGGATCCGTGCCTGCTCGCCGCCGCGCACGCAGGCGTGCATCTGCTCGACCTGGGTCGGGGTGGCGAGGGACTCCGTGGAGTAGACGACTCGGAAGGCGACGCCCTCGGCCATCCGGTCCAGCTGGATCGCGTTGGGACCCGCCTGGCCGCCGAGATAGGGCGGGGAGTCGATGATCAGCACTTCCTCGGTGGCTTCGAGCTGCAACTTCGCCAGCACGGCGACCACCGCGTCCTCACCCTCGACCAGCTCGACCGGGTTGCGCGTACCGGGGCCTGCCGCGCGCCGCCGCGCCGCGAGCTCTTCGACGCGCACCTGCAGTTGGGCCAGTTCGCCTCGGCGGCGGTCGACCAGCGCGGCCACCGCGACCTCGGGCGCGACCGGGGTGAACTGGCACGGCTCGAAGCCGAGTTGGAACGCCAGTCCCGCGACCACCAGCCGACGCAGGCACGCGCCGGTCTCCTCAGCCGGGCGGCCGACGCGGACGCCGACTTCCTCCTCGGTGGCGCGCCCCAGTTCGAGCAGGGCGAGGTACGCGTCGCTCTCGAGTCGGCCCAAGCCGACGGGTTCCAACAGGAACATGCGCACCTCACCCGCGGTCAACGGAACCGCCCGGTCGGGGCGGGACATCCGTAGTCGGGGAAGATACAGACCTTGGCGCGGGCCTGACTTCGTCGAGCGCAACCGGTGAGTAGCACACCTTCGGCGTCCACCACGCGCAGCAGGCTCCGGCTCAGAGGTAGGCGAACAGCGGCGGGAAGACCAGGACCACGATCCACGCCCACAGCGCGTAAACCGGCAGGTACGTGGTCTGCCAACGTTCGAGTGCGGCGAACGGTGTGCGCCCGCGCACCAGGCGCAGCATCAGCCACGCCGACCACGCGAGGTTGGCCAGCAGGATGATGTTCTCCCCGAGCGCCGCAGCCTTGTTCGGGGTGGTGCCGAACTCGGTGATGCGACCGGTGATCTCCATCAGCACCAGCACATCGATGGCCAGGGCGCTCACCACGAGGGCGAGTTGCAGCTTGTCGAACACCCCTGCCGGGGCCAGCGGGTCGCGGGCGGAGATCGAGTAGAGCAGCAGGGCGAGGACCACCACCAGCAGCAGGTCGAACAGGATCAGCGCCTCCCGCTCGACGTCGATGCCCCCGCTGGTGACGGCGAAGGCGACGAGGAAAGCGAGCAGTGCCAAGGTGAACAGCGGAGTGAACAGTCGCGTGAGGACTGGGGCGATGTTCTCCACGACGCTCTGCTTGGCCTCGACCAGCCAGCCCGCCACCACGACCGCCGCCGCTGCCCCGCAGGGTGCGACCCACTGCGCGATGAAGCCCTCCGGGGAGATCCCGATGGCCTCGAAGGTGCCGAACAGAAAGGCGATCAGCACACCGCCGCCCAGTCCGATGAGGACGTAGTAGACGAACCACTCGCCGGTGAAGCGGATGAAGTCCATGCGCCTACGCGGCGCGCGCAGGTCGTCGGCGATGTAGGCGAGGCCGACCACGAACCACAGGGCGATGGGAAGGTGGATGCCGGTCAGGACCACCGACTGGGACTCGTCGCCGAGCGGGTAGACGTTGGCGGCCACCGCGCCGAGTGCGAACAGTGCAGCCAGGACGCCGATCACCGCCTTGCCCGCCTGCCTGCGCCACGCCAGGAACGCCGCGAGCCAGGGCAGCACGAACAGCGCGAGGTTGGGCGCGTAGAAGGCGCCATCCTGTTCCAGGCTCAGGCCGAACAGCTCCGGCGCCTTGATCGACGCCGCCGCGCCCGCCGCGCAGACGATCATGGCGAGCAGGTCACGCCGGGAGCGGGCGCCCGCCGGACTGTCGATGTCGCCGGTCAGGACCAGCTGCTTCCACAGGCGTTCGGAGTGCTCCCGGGCGAACTCGCGGGACAGCTCGTCGAGACTGCCCATGCGTTTGACCGCGACCAGGAACGCCTCGTCTGCGCGCAGCCCCACGCCGACGAGTTCGTCGACGCAACCGCGGAGGTGGTCTTCGAGTTCGTCGGCGTCGGCGCTCGTCAGCTCCCGGCGGCGCTGCACGTAGTGCCGCCACTGCGCGAACTGGGCCTGCAGTTCAGCTTGGCCGTCGGTCATGCGTGGCCCCCCAGCGGGATCGCGATCAGCGGCCGGGAATCGCCCCGGCCGAGCCAGATCTCCTTGAGCGTGTCGACGACCGTGTCCCACTGGCGGCGCTGCTCCGCGAGTTCGGCCAGGCCGCTGTCGGTGATCCGGTAGTACTTGCGCCGCCGCTCCCCCGCGACCGACCGCCAGTCGGACTCGACATGCCCGAGGCGTTCGAGGCGGTGCAGCAGCGGGTAGAGCAGTCCCTCGGTCCAGTCCAGCTCGCCGCCGGACAGTTCGCTGATCCGCCGCAGGATCGCGTAGCCGTAGCTGTCGGCCTCGGCCAGGATGCCCAGCACCATCGGCGTCGCCGAGGCGGCCACGAGATCTTTGGTGACTTTCACACGACCTCCGACCAACTTGTACCCTAGATCTCCGATGCATAGTAGTTCTAGGTATCGTCTGTCGCAAGGCGATCACACGATCGCGGTCACCGGCGATGTAAGGGTCGACCCATCTCCGAACGGCGGGGTGACGCCATGACCGTCAAAGTCGGCACCTTCAATGTCCTGAATCTCGCGCTGCCCGAGGTCCCCTACTACCCGGACGAGCTGCCGTACTCGATCGCGGAGTTCGACCGGAAAGCTGCCTGGATCGGCGAGCAGCTGCGGCGAATGGACGCCGACGTCGTCGGCTTCCAGGAGGTCTTCGCCGAGGCGGCGCTGCGCGAGGTGTGCGCCCGCTCCCAGGCGTTCGCCACCGCGACCGTCCTCGCGCCCGGCGCCGACGGTGCGAGCGGCCCGCGGGTCGGTCTGGCCACCACCCTGCCGCTGGCCGAGCCCGCCGAGTCGATCACCGACTTCCCGCCGGGCCTGCACACCTCCGTGGACGGCATCGCCCTGCCGGTCGGCACGTTCAGCCGCCCGGTCCTGCGCGCCCGCGTCGTCTTTTCCCCCGCCGTCACCGTGACCGTGTTCGTCGTGCACCTGAAGTCCAAGCGCCCCATCGTGGACGTCACCATCCCCCAGCACGACCCGCGCGAGGAGGCGCTCGGCAAGGCGCGGTCGCTGATCCGCCGCACCGCCGAGGCCGTCGCGCTGCGGTTCCTCGTGCTGGACGAGGTCGTGGCGAACAACCGGCCCGTGATCGTGCTCGGCGACCTCAACGACGGGCCGCGCGCGGTGTCCACGGAGATCGTCGGCGGCGACCTCCCGTCGCGCTTCTGGCCACGCGGACCCGAGCTGCGCGAGACGTACTGGGACCGGGTGCTCTATTCCGCCCACGCGCTGCAGGCCAGGAACATCGGCCGGGACGTCGGCTACTCGCACATCTTCAACAGCCACTACGAGAACCTCGACCACATCCTGGTGAGCCAGGAGTTCTACGACCGCAACCCGAACCGGTTCGGTGAGCTGGCGGACCTGCGGCACTTCAACGACCACCTGGTCGACAACCAGCTCAGCAACGACCGCCCCGACCGCACCACCTCCGACCACGCCCAACTCGTCGCGGAGATCGACCTGCGCGCCTGAGCCCGGCCGGGTCCCTACCATTGAGTTCATGACCACTGTCGACTCGCCGATCCCGCGGTTCCACCTTGCCGTGCCCGTCGACGACCTGCCCGCCGCGCGCCACTTCTACGGTGAGGTGCTCGGGCTGGAGCAGGGGCGCAGCGCGGAGACCTGGGTGGACTGGAACCTGCACGGCCACCAGTTCGTCACGCACCTGGCGCCGAGCCGGGCCGAGCGGGTGCACAACCCGGTCGACGGGCACGACGTGCCGGTCCCCCATTTCGGGCTGATCCTGACTGTCCCGGCGTTCCACGACCTCGCCGACCGGCTGCGGGCGGCGGGCACGGAGTTCGTCATCGAGCCGTACGTGCGGTTCGAGGGGCAGGCGGGCGAGCAGTGGACCATGTTCCTGCTCGACCCGGCCGGGAACGCCCTGGAGTTCAAGGCGTTCGCCGACGACGCGCAGGTTTTCGCCACGGAGGGGGCTTGATCATGAAGGTGTTCCTCATCGGCGCCGGTGGCGGCGTCGGACGTCGTGGACGTCTTCGCCCGGTCGGCGTCGGACAGGCCTGCCAGCATCTGCGCGATGCCCGAGCGGTGGCCCAGGATGTGCTTGATGGTCAGGCTCTTCCACGACTCGTCCATGTTCGCCCGCAGGTCCAGCGGGAGGTAGCCCCACAGCTTGGTGTCGAGGGTGACGCCCCGCTTCTCGACCAGCTTCAGCAGCGCGGCGGCGGAGATGTTCTTCGTCGCGCTGGCGATGTCCATCCGGGTGTTCGCCGTGAAAGCGAGGTTCTTGTCGATTCTCGCCTTGCCGCCCGCACCGGTGGCGGCGAGTCGGCCGTCCTCGGTGATGGCGAAGGCGTAGCCGACCGTGTTGCCGTTGCCGAGCTTGGCGTGCAGCGTCTGCGCCACCTTCGCCGTGTCGACCTCGACGGTCGGGGTGATGATGTCGGCCCCCGCCGACCCCGCCCCCACCAGTGCCGTCGCGACCGCCACCGCGGTCCCCTTGATACTGCTCTTCGTCTCTGACTCCCCTGTCTCGCCTCCGACCCCTCCGCCGGCGTTGGGACAACCTTCGCGCAGCCCACTGCCCCCTCGCGTGAGGGAAGATCCCTCAACTCGGGGGGCCGAAATCGGGGGGAGGGAGAGGGACAACCTGGGTGCCGCCGGGCGTCTCACATTCGTTGGGCGCCGCGGACGGGGAAACATCCGGACCGCTGGCGCGATGCAGAGGCCAAGCCATCAGGCCGAGCACATCGCATGTCCGGAGGACCCGTCATGACCAGCACAGAACAGCAGCAGGCGTCTGAAGTGGAGGCGGTCATCCGCGACACCCTGGCGGCCCACCACTCCATGTACCTGGCGACGGCGGGCACCGCGGGCCCCTGGAACAGCGGCGTGTACTTCGCCGAGGTCGACCCGTTCACCCTCGTCCTGGTCCTGGAGACGCACGGGCGGACCCTCACCGCGATCCGCGAGAATCCGGTGGTAGGCCTGGTCGTGTCCACCGGGTCCCCCGGCCAGCCGTTCCTCCAGGGGCGCGCCAACGTCGAGATCCTCGAAGGCGAGGACGACGCGGAGGTGCGCCGCGTGCTGTTGGCCAAGGTTCCCGAGGCGGCACCGTTCATGGACGCCCCGATCACGGCCGTGCGGCTGAAGGTGCCGTCGTGGCGGGTCACCGATGTGATGAACGGGTGGCTGCCCGGCAAGGAACTCACCGCTCCAGGAGCCTGACGACCTGGCCAGGGTGATGAGTGATCACCCTGGCGTGGAGCACGGGGCCAAGACGAGCGCCGATGCCGTGAACGACCGTTGTCGCATAGTTCCTCCCTTGCCGGGATCCGAGGAAACACGCGGCGCCGGGCGAGATCACTGGACAGCTGTCGCGGGTTGGTTCGACAGGTGTCGCGTCCCGGCCGCGGCTAAGATCACTTCGGTGGACGAGATCGCGGAGATCGCCGCGCGCTACGGGCTGGAGCCCCTGCCGGTCGAGGGTGGTCTGTTCCGGCGGACGTGGGCCGGGCAGGCGGACGAGACGGGGCGGCCCGCCGGATCGGCGATCATCGCGCTGTTCGCCGCCGGCGAGCTGTTCTCGGCCATGCACCGGCTGCCGATCGACGAGGTCTGGCACTTCTACCAGGGCGATCCACTGGAGCTGCTGCTCCTGGGCCCGCGGGACGCGCGCGTCGTCACGCTGGGGCCGTCGCTGGTGCAGGCCGTGGTTCCCGCGGGCACGTGGATGGGCGCCGCGGTCGCGCCGGGCGGGCGGTGGTCGCTGTGCGGGACCACGATGGCGCCGGGATTCATGCCGTCGGACTACGAGGGCGGCGACGCGGACGAGTTGTGCGCGCGGTACCCGTCGATGGCCGACCGGATCCGGGCGCTGTGCCGCCCAGAGGCGCCGCTGCGGTTCGATGCATGACCCGATGCTGCCGGACCTGACCGGCACGGTGACCCTGGTGACCGGCGCGAGCGGCGGCATCGGCGGCGGCATCGCCTGGCGGTTCGCCCAGGCCGGAAGCGCGGTGGTCCTGCACTTCCACCGCAACCGGCCGACGGATCTGCTGACCCGGATCGAGACGTCCGGCGGGCGCGCGCTCGCGGTGGGCGCCGACCTCACCCAGGGATGCGACGACCTGATCGACGCGGCCATGAGCTGGGGCGGACGGCTCGACATCCTGGTCAACAACGCGGGCATCCAGCCGGTCGAGCCGCTCGAGTCGATGTCGGCGCGAAGCTGGCGGGAGATGATCGAGACCAACCTGACCAGCGCGGTCCTGTGCACACAGGCCGTGGCCCGGGTCATGGACCGGGGCAGCAGCGTCACCCACATCGCCTCCATCGAGGCGGCCCAGCCCGCTCTGGGCCACGCCCACTACGGCGCCGCCAAGGCGGCGCTGGTGACCCACGCCCGCGCGGCCGCCCTGGAGTACGGGCCACGGGGAATCCGGGTCAACGCGGTCTCCCCCGGCCTGATCGATCGCCCAGGCCTGGCGCAGGCGTGGCCCGACGGCGTAGACCGCTGGCACCGGGCGGCACCGCTCTCCCGCCTCGGCACACCGCAGGACGTCGCCAACGCCTGCGTGTTCCTGGCCTCCCCGCTGGCGGGGTGGATCACCGGGCACAACCTGGTTGTCGATGGCGGGGTCGGCGCCCACCCGACGTGGTGATCAGTTCGGGCTGAAGCGGCCGAAGACCCAGGTGCCGGGGGCGCCGCCCGCCCGAAAACTCGACCCAGTGGGCGGTGAACTCGTCGCAGGAGATGGCGCCGTCCTGATCGAGGTCGAGGACGGGAAGATGTCGTCGGTGTCGGTGGGAAGGCCGTTGCAGGCTTCGACGAGCACGCGGTACACGGCCGCGAAGATGACCGAGTCGGCGTTGGTGTCGATGGCGTCGAGGACGGTGTGGGCGCCAACCGGGTACCACGTCGCCACGATCCGGTGAAGACACCGGTGACCCGCGGTCACGTGGACGCGGCGTTCGGCTTGCCGCGGACCGTTCGGATGAATATTTGCCATTCCGCGCAATCAAGCGCGTCGAAACGCTCACCCCGGGCGCGTTCTCCCGGGCCAGTTAGGCCCTCCACGAATTCACCGGCGATGTGGGCCGATTTTTCCGGCATTCTCCGAACCTGAGCAGGTTTTCCGGTGAAGGGACAGTTCGATGCCGAACAGTTCGATGACGACCTCGCGCAAGAGGTCCTGGCGTGGGCGCGGGGCGGCACTCGGGTCGGTGTCGGTGGCCGCCGTGCTCGTGGCGCTGGCCGTGCCCCTGTCCGCGAACGCCGCCGAAGCCGACATCATCGGCGCGGATTCGGTGCGGGCGATCGACGGTTCGTACATCGTCGTGTTGAAAAGCGGTGTCGCGACAAGGTCGGCGGCCGACACCGCGACCCGCGAGTACGGCGCCAAGGTGCGGCACTCGTACAGCAACGTGTTCCGGGGGTACTCGGCCACGATGAGTGAGCGGCAGGCACGGCGGCTGGCGGCGGACCCCGCCGTGGCCTATGTGGAGCAAGACCAGGTCGTCAGCCTACGGGAGACCCAGCCCAGCCCGCCGTCGTGGGGCCTGGACCGGGTCGACCAGCGCGACCTCCCGCTCAGCGGCGACTACACCTACCCGACCACGGCCGACACCGTGACCGCGTATGTCATCGACACCGGCATCCGCACGACCCACAGCGACTTCGCGGGCCGCGCGACCTGGGGCGTCAACGCCGTCAACGACGGCCAGGACACCGACTGCCACGGACACGGCACCCACGTCGCGGGCACCATCGGCGGCAAGGCGCACGGCGTCGCCAAGGGCGTCAGGCTCGTCGCGGTGAAGGTGCTCGGCTGCACCGGTTCGGGTGCGAACTCCGGTGTCATCGCCGGGGTCGACTGGGTCACCTCGAACGCGAAACGGCCCGCGGTCGCCAACATGAGCCTCGGCGGCGGCCTCTCGACCGCCCTCGACGACGCGGTCAGGCGGTCCATCAACGCCGGCGTGACCTACGCGGTGGCCTCGGGCAACGGCAACACCTACGGCACGCCGCTGGACGCCTGCACCCAGTCCCCGGCCAGGATCGGCGGCGCGACGGGCCCCGCGATCACGGTGAACGCCTCGACGAAGACCGACGGCAAGGCCTCTTTCTCCAACTTCGGCAAGTGCACGGACCTCTACGCCCCGGGCTACGAGATCACGTCGGCGTGGGCCACCTCGGACACCGCGACCAAGACGGCCTCCGGCACCTCCATGGCCGCCCCGCACGTCGCGGGCGCCGTCGCGCTGCACCTGGCGGCCAACCCGTCGGCCACGCCGGCACAGACCAAGAGCGCGATCACCGGCAACGCCTCCACCAGCAAGATCCTCAACGTCCGGACCGACACCCCGAACCGGCTGCTCCACATCGCCCAGGCAGGCAGCACCCCGACTCCCACCCCGACCCCGACCCCCACACCCACGCCTACGCCGACCCCTACCCCTACCCCGACGCCGACCACGCCGCCGCCGTGGTGGTGCCAGTGGTGGTGCTGGTAACCGCTCCACCTCGGGCGCCCGGCTGTCACCGGGCGCCCGAGAACCCTTGCCGCACCCAACTCTGCCCAGCCGACGCTCGTGCTCGCCGAAGAACCCGTTGCCAGGCAGCCGAACCCGGTCCACGCCTGCCGGGACGGCAGCACCGAGCACCCCGGTCCAGCAACAGTCGGACGGCCGCGCGGCTCCGCTTCGGCACTTGAGCCAATGTCCTCGGTGTCCGGAACCGCCAGGGGTGGCACCGGGAACGACCGGGTCACGAAGCGGGTGCGGGCAGATGCTCGCCTGGGCCGCGAGTGTGGGGTTCCGCTCGGCGACATGGCCGCGCCGTGGCAGCGATGGAGCCGACCGCCTGGAAGTATTGGGCAGGCAACGCAGGGCCGAGTAAGCCGAGGCCGCCGCCGCTTCGAAAGGCAGGGCATTGAACCCGCGCGTCATCGTGGCAGGCGAGGCCCTCATCGACCTGATCGTCGACGACGACCCTCGCCACCCCACGGCCGTTCCTGGTGGCAGCCCGGCCAACACCGCCATCGCCCTGGCCCGGCTGGGCACCCCTGTGTCGTTTCTCGGGCGGTTCGGCGACGACACTTTCGGCAGACTCCTGCGGACGAATCTCGCGGCCGACGGTGTCGACCTGGCCTACGCCGTGGCGGCGGACGAACCGGCGAGCCTGGCCGTGGTGACCCGCACCCCGGACGGCCCGGCCTACGGCTTCCACGTCAGCGGCACCGCCGACTGGGCCTGGCGGCAGGCCGAGCTTCCCGCCCAGTTGCCCGCCGACGTCGGGGCGGTGCACGCGGGGTCGCTGGCACTGGCGTTGGAGCCGGGCGCGAGTGTGCTCGGGCGCTGGTTCGCCGCCCAGCGCGAGCACCGGGTCACCAGCTTCGACCCCAACGTCCGCCCCGCCCTGGTCGGGCCGCGAGCCGAGTACGCCCGGCGCCTGACGGCGCTCTGGGCGGTCAGCGACCTCGTCAAGGTCAGCGTCGAGGACCTCCAGTGGGTGTACCCGGACACGGATCCGGTCGCGGTCGCGCTGAACCTGCAGGACGACCTGGGCACACCGCTCGTCGTGGTGACCCTCGGCGGCGACGGCGCCGTCGCGCTCCACAGTGGACTCAGCTACCGGCGACGGGCGGACCCGGTGTCCGTTGTGGACACCGTGGGCGCGGGTGACACGTTCACCGGCGGGCTGCTGCACTGGCTCGACGAGAACGGCTCATTGAGCCGCGATGGCCTGCGGTCTCTCACCGACCGGGCCATCGACCAAGCGCTGGAGTTCGCGATCACGGTTGCGGGCCTGGCATGCACGCGGCCCGGTGCCGACCCGCCGCGGCGCGCGGAGGCCGACGCCGCGATCCGGCGCCACCAGGTCGAGTGAGCGCCTACGCGGCCGTCCGTGCGTCGTCGAGTGTGCCGTAGAGGTCGAGCATCGCGTCGAAGCCGACGATGCCGAGAATCCTGCGGATGGCGGGCGTGACCACCACCCGCATGGGGCAGCGCGTGCGGCGTTCGGCCTCGATCAGGGCGCTGATGCCGACCGAGCCGAAGAAGCCGACCTCGCTGAGGTCGACGACCAGGACGGCGGGCTTCTTGTCGCGTGCGTCGTCGATACCGGTGACCAGGGTGGCGGCGGTGGCCGTGTCGACCTCGCCGACCGCGCGGACCACGACCACGCCACCGGGCAGCCCACTACCGGTGACCATCAAGCCCCGACCTCGCGCCGCGGCGCGCCCGTCTCGGACACCACGCTCATCGTCTCCCTGACCCGCCTCAAGGGTGCCTGGCTGTTGCTCTGGACCTGACGGGCCGTGCTCGCGTAATCCCGTGAAGTTTGCTTCATGGCAACGGTTGGCAAGCGACAGGGAGGTGGAGCGGTCGTGCCCTATGTCGACGCGCTGTGCACCCTGCTGGAGCGGCTGATCCGCGAACGGCAGGCCGAGCCCGACCACACGACGGACGTCCTGGGCGAGGTGGTGCCGCAGCTGCGCACCGTGCTGGTCCAGGCAAGCCACCACGACGCCCACGACGCGAGAGCCGACGCCGACCCGGACGGCGCCCTGGACCCTGGCGCCGCGCTGGCGGTGGTGTCGGCCGCCAGCGCCGCCCAGGAGCACCTGGCCGCCATCGAACGCGCGGCCGCGGCGATCGCCCGGGACAGCGGGATCACCTTGCGCGGACTCGCCGACGCGGCGGGAATCACCGAACGCGCGGCGGCGGACCGCTACAAGAAGCCGGCCTCCTCCGGGCACCGCCGACCCCGGCCCAGTACCCGCGGCTGACACTGGCGGCGCGACTGTCATCGTGATCCTGGACCCTTTGGTCCACTGTGGAGGCTACGGACCCCGCCGGTCACGACCGGACCGGAATCCCGTTGTCCCATCGGTCGGCCCGTGCTTGGAGCACAATGCCGCCGTGCGCACTCGACTGACGGCCCGCTCTTTCTTCACCGCGGGCTGTGGTTCGACCGTGGCCCGCACCTGGTGGTGTTGAGCGTCGCCGTCGAGACGGGGGCGGGTTCGACACACTGGTCAGCTCCGCCGGGGCCGCGGTCCTGACGTCCACAAGGACTGGAAGTGGACATATCCCAGCTGACCGCACAGCGATCGGGTGATTGCGCGGCCCCGGGCGAGCGGCGTCGGGTGCCGCCGACGCCGGTCATGCGCCGGCATAGGCCCGGAACAGCGCGCGGTAGGCATGTTCGGCGGTGGCGACGTCGTCGGGGCGCGGGGACACGAGGTGATGGAGGGTGAACCCCTCGGCCATGGCGGCGAAGGCACGGGCGCCGTCGGCGGGCCTCGGCGCCCCGGCCGCGCGCAGCGCGGACTCCGCGACGTGGTGGATGGTGTCGACGACCCGGGCCAGCGCTTCGGACCGTTCGGGCGAGCGGGCCGTCTGGAGCAACACCTCGTAGCGGGCCAGTTCGAGGGACGGGGGGAACAGGGTGAGCAGTTCGGCGACGTGGCGGGCGAGGGCGTCGGAGCTCACCCTGGCGGCCGCGAGGTCTGCGGCGAGGGCGTCGAGCCGGGCGATGAGGTCGTCCGCGGCGAGCTGGAGGGCCTCGACACCGAGTTGTTCGATGGTGCCGAAGAAATACGACACGGACGTGTAGGGAACGCCCGCCCGTTCGGTGACGGCGCGGTGGGTGACCGCCGCGACTCCCTGTTCCGCCGCGATCTCGATGGCGGCGCGGAGCAGCTGTTCGCGACGCCGCTCCCCCTTGGCGTAGCGCTTGTCCGGTGGCACGCCAACGAGACTACCAATCTTGTAGGTTCATTCAAGATTGGCGTACCGTGGTGCCCGTGACGACACCTCCGCCTTCCCGGCCGACGCCGGTGCACGCCTTCGCAGACGACGCGCTCGGCGACCACGACGCGGTGGCGCTCGCCCGCCTGGTCCGCGACGGCGCGGTCAGCGCCCAGGAACTCGCGGACGCGGCGATCACCCGGGCCCGGCGGGTCGAGCCGCTGCTCAACGCCATCGCGTGCCAACCGGCGACGCCGCGGGTCGCCCCGGACAGGGCAGGCGCGCTCTACGGCGTGCCCACCTTCGTCAAGGACAACACCGATCTGCGCGGCCTGCCCACCAACCACGGTAGCGAGGCCTACACCGCCTCGCCCGCGAAGAAGGACGGCTCCTACGCCACGCAGTACCTCAGCACCGGGCTGACCGTGGTGGGCAAGTCCCGGCTGCCCGAGTTCGGGCTGAACGCCACGACCGAGTACATGACCGGGGAACCGACCCGAAACCCTTGGCACAGCGGGCATTCGGTCGGCGCCTCGTCCGGCGGTTCGGCAGCGCTCGTCGCCTCGGGTGTCGTCCCGATCGCGCACGCCAACGATGGCGGCGGCTCGATTCGGATCCCGGCGGCCTGCGCCGGACTCGTCGGGCTCAAACCGACCCGACACCGGCACGTCGACGGCGAACAGGCCCGACGGCTGCCGATCAACATGGTCTCCGAAGGCGTCCTCACCCGCAGTGTGCGCGACACCGCGGCCTTCCTCGCCGCCGCCGAGGACCACTGGCGCAACCCGAGCCTCCCGCCCATCGGCCTGGTGCACGGGCCCGCGCAGCGGCGGCTGCGGATCGGCCTGGTACTCGACCCCCTCAACGGCACCCTCGACGACCACACCCGCGCCACGGTCGAACACACCGCGCGGCTGCTGGAAAAAGCAGGCCACACCGTGGAGCCGATCGGTCTGCCCGTGACCGACCAGTTCGCGGCCGACTTCCTGCAGTACTGGGGTCTGCTCGCCCAACTCGCGGTGGACACGGGCAAACTCACGTTCAACCGCACGTTCGACCGGCACCGCGTCGACGGACTCACCCGCGGCCTGCGCGGCCACCACCGCGCCAACCTGCGCCGCACACCGGGAGCGCTGCGCCGCCTGCGCCGGATACCGAGCGCCTACGCGGAACTGTTCGCCCGCCACGAACTTGTGCTCTCACCGGTGCTGGCGCACACGACGCCGCCCCTCGGGCACATCAGCCCCACCGTCGACTTCGACGAGCTGCTCGACCGCCTGACCAGCTACGTCGCCTACACGCCGCTGAACAACATCGCGGGAACTCCCGCGATCTCACTGCCCATGGGGATGACACCGCAGGGGCTGCCGATCGGTGTCCACCTCAGCGCCGCCCACGGCGACGAACGCACCCTGCTCGAAGTGGCCTACGCGCTGGAGGCCGAACAGCCCTTCGCCAAGATCCACACGGGCGGGTGACAGCTCGGGGTCAGTGCGCCCAACGAGCCCGGCGGTCGGCCGTCAGGGTTTTCGGCCGACACCGGCGTAGAACTGGACGTTCAGGTCGGCCTCGTCGGAGATGTCCGCCGGACCCGACGGCCGCCACAGGCCACAGCCGACCAGACCGGGATCGACCAGCTCGAATCCCTCGAACATGGTCTCGATCTCGGCGTGCGTGCGCAGCTGGACGCTTTCACGGCTTTGGCTCCGCTGCACCAGGTCGGCGACCCCGGTGATCTCTTCCTTCTTGCGGTCGTGGCTGGCGTGGGTGATCGCGAGGTGGCTGCCAGGGGCCAGCCGGTCGCGGTATCGGGTGAGCAGATCCCGCGGGCCCCACTCGTCGGGCACCCAGTGCAGCATGAACAGCATCAGCACACCGACCGGCTCGTCGGGGTCGAGCAGCCCGCGCGCCTCGGGGCTGTCGAAGATGCCCTCCGGGTCGCGGATGTCGGCGCGCACGATCGCGACGCGCTCCTCCCCCGACAGGATCAGCTCGCTGTGCGCGACCGCCACCGGATCGCGGTCGACGTAAACCACCCGGCACGTCGGGTCTTCCTTGTGCGCCACCTGATGCAGGCTGCCCACGGTGGGAATCCCGGCACCGACGTCGAGGAACTGGCGGACGCCCTGGCTGATCATGTAGCGGACCGCGCGGCCGAGGAACGCCCGGTTCATCCGCACGAGCTTGCGCAGCCCCGGCATCATCTGCTCGGCCTGCTGGATCAGCATCCGGTCGGCCTCGAAGTTGTGCGCGCCGCCTAGCAGGTAGTCGTAGGCCCTGGCCATGCTCGGCACGGACACGTCGACTGTTGACGGGACCCACTCTTCCCGCTCGGACACATTCACGGCGCCACAACCTTTTCCGCCAGGGACCACAAGAGGGGCAGAGTACCGCTGCCTGCCGATCGGGTAACGCCCCGACCGGGTGATCATGTCTAACCCGATCGGTGGATGTCGATCACGACCGAACGCTTCTACTGTGAGTGCCCCTCTTCCACCCCACCAGGAGTGTGGATGCCTGTTCCGGTCGCCCCAGGTCGCTGGCCACTGCTCGGACACACACCCGCGATTTTGCGACACCGTATGGGTTTCACCTCGTCACTGCGCAGGCATGGCGAAATCGTGCGGGTCGATCTCGGGTCGATGCGCACGCATTTCGTCACCACGCCGGACCTGGTGCACCGCGTCCTTGTGGCCGACGGCCCGGCCTTCGAGAAGGGGGCGATGTTCGACAAGTTCCGGCCCTATGTGGGAAACGGGCTGGTCATGTCGTCGGGCACCTTCCACCTGCGACAGCGCAGGCTGATGCAGCCCGCGTTCCAGCGCACCGAACTCGCCCGCCATGTGGCGACGATGGTGCGTGCGGCCGGCGAGCTGGCCGATTCCTTGCGGCCGGGCGAGGTCCGCGAAGTCGACCAGGACATGCAGGCCGTGGCGGTCACCATCGTCGGGGACACGCTGTTCTCCGCCGGGTTGGGCAGCGCGGCCACCGAGGAGGCACGTCGGTCCATTCCGGTGGTGATCAAGTACGGGATGCTGCGGGTGCTGTCCCCAGCGTTCCTCGAACGGCTGCCGATCCCGCCCAACCGGCGGTTCGACGAGGCCACCGGCCGGATGCGGGCTATCGTGCTCGACTTGATCGCGCGGCGGCGCGCGAGCGGGGCCGACCACGGCGACCTGCTGTCCATGCTGCTGCGCGCGCGGGACGAGGAGAGCGGCGAGGGCATGTCCGACGTGCAGGTGCACGACGAGGTCATCACCCTGCTCAGCGCGGGCATCGAGACCAGCGCGCTCGCCCTGGCCTGGGTGTTCCATGAGCTCGCGCGCCACCCCGAGGTGGAGCGTCGCCTGCACGCCGAGGTCGACGCGGTCCTCGACGGCAGGCCCGTCACCTTCGACGATGTCCCGAAGCTGGAGTACACCCGCCGCGTCGTCAGCGAGACCCTGCGCATGTATCCGCTGTGGATCCTGATGCGCCGCGCCATCACCGAGATCGACCTCGGCGGCGTGCGGCTCGCGCCCGGCGACGAGGTGATCATCAGCCCGCACGCGATGCACTTCGACCCCGAGTCCCATCCCGAGCCCGACACGTTCGATCCCGACCGGTGGACCCCCGAGCGCGCCGCGGCCATGCCCAAGGGCAGCTACCTGCCGTTCGGCGCGGGCGCCCGGCAGTGCATCGGGAACTCCTTCGCCCTCACCGAGATCATCACCGTGGTGGCCACCATCGCCGCGCGCTGGCGGCTGGTCCCGGTACCGGACAAGCCCGTCACCGTGAAGGTCACCTCGACCGCGTACCCCAGCAGACTGCCCATGACCGCCGTCCCGCGACCCTGATCGCCCGTCTCCGGAGGTTTTCCTTGTTCCACAGTGGACGCAAGCGCGTTCGGCGCGCCTGCGCGGTGGCGCTGACCGTACTCGGAATCGCCGTGGTGCTGTCCCCGCCGTCGCACGCCGGCCAGGTCAGCTGCGAGGACCGACACATCCCGGTCACGCTCGCGGGCACGCCGCAGGAGATGTTCGGCAGGCTCTGCGTCCCCGCGGGCGCCACAGCGGTGCAGGTGCTGATCCCGGGTGGCACGTACAACAGCGCCTACTGGGATTCCCCGTACGACCCGGCGATCCGCTCGTTCCGAGTCGCGGCGAACAATGCCGGACACGCCACGCTGACCGTCGACCGGCTCGGCACCGGGCGCAGCACGAAACCGCTGAGCGCCACCGTCACCGCGATCGGCCAGGCGCACGCGGTGCACGAGGTCGTTCAGGCGCTGCGGGCGGGATCGCTGGGCACGGCGTTCGACAAGGTCATCCTCGGCGGACACTCGCTGGGCTCGGCCATCGCCATGATGGAGGCGGGGACCTATCACGACGTCGACGCGGTGCTGATCACCGGCATGGCGCACCGGCTCAGCGTGCTCGGCACGCTGCCGCTGTTCACCTCGCTCGTCCCGGCCGCGCTGGAGCCCAGGTTCTCGAACCTGGATGCGGGGTATCTGACCACGCGGGCGGGCACCCGGTACACCGCGTTCCACAGCCCCGGCCCGCTCAACCCCGAAGTGACCGCCACCGACGAGTCCACAAAGGACGTAATCGCGCCGGGCGAGGTGGTCGACGGCGCGCTGATCGGCGCGGTCATCCCCTACACCCGGCTCATCGATGTGCCGGTGCTGGTCGCCCTGGGCGACGACCCGTCGTTCTGTGGTCTGCTCGGCACGAACTGCTCTTCAGCCGAGACGCTGCGCGCGAGCGAAGCCATCTATTATTCCCCCGCGGCGCGCCTGAAGACCTACGTGCACCACGGCTACGGGCACGCGTTCAACTACGCCCCCGACGCACCCGCCTACCACGACTTCGTCATGACCTGGGCGGACGAGGCCATCGGCGACTGACCGCCCCGCTGTTCTTGCCCGCGGAGACGGGGGGAATCCGTGGATTTCGACAGCAAACGCGCGTGGGCGCGAATGCCCCAGGTCAACGGGGTGAACAAGAACAGGAGCAAGCTCGCGCAGCCGCGCGGCTGGCAGTTCGCCGAGGAGGCGCCGGAGCTGCTCGAGCGCTGGCCGGTCCTGCCCTTCACCCAGCGCGGCGACATGCGACTGGCCTACGGGGTGCTGGCGGAACCTGCGACGGTCTGCGGTTCACGATGCTGGACTTCATGCGCGGGCAGATGGTGATCAACAAGCAGCTGTACGGCATGACGGTGAACCAACACGACAAGATGGTCACCGATTCGGTCTGGGTGGTCCGGCTGCCCGCGCTCCTGCCGTTCTTCCAGATCACCTCGCGCGACCAGGTGTACTTCGACCTCGACGACAGCCCGCACCCGGCGACGGGCGACCGCGAGTTCGACAAGCGGCACCAATTGGTCGACACCGATCCCGCTGTCGCCGCCCAGGTTCTCACCCCTGGTGTGATCACGACCGTGCGGGAAGCCCGGCTCGGCACCTGGACCCTGCTCGGCGACGAGCTTGTGTACGCGGAGAACTGCTACCTCGGCGGCACCGGGCCGAACAAGGTGCTGGAGACGCTGGGAAAGCTCGCCATGCTGGTCTCCCAACTGCCGCTCCACCTCGGCGGCGGGCAGCCCGCGCCCCAGGCTCACTCACAGCCCGGCTATCCACAGCCGCACCCGTCCTACCCGCCACAGCAGCCACCGGCCCCCTATCAGCCGGGTTACCCAACCGGATATCCCCCACATCCCGGTCACGGCTATCCGGCAGGTCCTCCACCGCCACGGTGACCATCGCGCACAGTGCCGACGTCACACCTGAGGCCGCGACGAACTCCACACCGTTCTCCGGCCACCTCGACGAAGTAGAACCTGGCTGCCCAGGCCGGCCGACGAGCGGCCGACCTGGACAGCAGGATCACACCAGGTCGAACCGGTCCAGGTTCATGACCTTGTCCCAAGCCGCCGCGAAGTCGCGGACGAACTTCTCACGGGAGTCGTCGGCGGCGTAGACCTCGGCGACCGCGCGCAGCTCCGAGTTCGAGCCGAAGACGAGGTCGGCGCGGCTGCCGATCCACTTGACGGTGCCGGTGGCGCGGTCGCGGCCCTCGAAGGTCTCCGCGTCCTCCGACGTCGCCTTCCACTGCGTGCCCATGTCGAGCAGGTTCACGAAGAAGTCGGTGGTCAGCGACCCGGGCGTCGAGGTGAGGACGCCCAGCTGGGACTGCTGGTGGTTCGCGCCCAGGACCCGCAGGCCGCCGACGAGGACGGTCATTTCGGGCGCGGTCAGGGTCAGCAGGTTCGCGCGGTCGATCAGGAGGTACTCCGACGGCAGCCGGTTGCCCTTCCCGCGGTAGTTGCGGAACCCGTCCGCGGTCGGCTCGAGCGGCGCGAACGACTCGACGTCGGTCTGCTCCTGCGAGGCGTCCGTGCGGCCCGGGGTGAAGGGGACATCGATGTCGAAGCCCGCGTCCTTGGCCGCCTTCTCCACCGCGGCGCAACCACCGAGGACGATGAGGTCGGCGAGGGAGACCTTCTTGCCGCCCACCGGCTGCGAGCTGTTGAAGCCCGACTGGATTCCCTCCAGGACGGTCAGCACCTTCGCGAGCGTGTCGGGGTTGTTGACCTCCCAGCCGCGCTGGGGCTCCAGGCGGACGCGGGCGCCGTTCGCGCCGCCGCGCTTGTCGCCGCCGCGGAACGTCGAGGCCGACGCCCACGCGGTCGAGACAAGCTCGGATACCGACAGCTCCGAGGCGAGGATCTGGGCCTTGAGCGCGGCGATGTCGTCTGCGTCCACGAGGTCGTGGTCGACAGCGGGCACCGGGTCCTGCCAGATCAGCGTCTCCTGCGGGACCAGCGGCCCGAGGTAGCGCTGGATCGGGCCCATGTCGCGGTGGGTGAGCTTGAACCACGCCCGGGCGAACGCGTCGGCGAACGCGTCGGGGTTCTCGAGGAAGCGCCGCGAGATCGGCTCGTACACCGGGTCCATGCGCAGCGCGAGGTCGGTGGTGAGCATCGTCGGGGGCCGGGTCAGCGAGCCGTCCTCCGGGTCCGGCACGGTGTTCGCGCCCGCGCCGTCCTTCGGCTGCCACTGGTGGGCGCCCGCGGGGCTCTTCGTGAGCTCCCACTCGAAGCCGAACAGGGTCTCGAAGAACGTGTTGTCCCACTTCGTCGGCGTGGGCGTCCAGGTGACCTCAAGGCCACTGGTGATCGCGTCGCGGCCCTTGCCGCTGCCGAAGGTGTTCTTCCAGCCGAGGCCCTGCTCCTCGATGGACGCGCCCTCGGGCTCGGCGCCGACGTGCTCGTCGGGGTCGGCCGCGCCGTGCGCCTTGCCGAAGGTGTGCCCGCCCGCGATCAGCGCGACGGTCTCCTCGTCGTTCATCGCCATGCGGCGGAACGTCTCGCGGATGTCGCGGGCCGCGGCCAGCGGGTCCGGGTTGCCGTTGGGGCCCTCGGGGTTGACGTAGATCAGACCCATCTGCACGGCCGCCAGGGGGCTTTCCAGCTCCCGGTCGCCGGTGTAACGCTCGTCGCCGAGCCAGGTGCGCTCCGGGCCCCAGTAGACGTCCTCGTCCGGCTCCCACACGTCCGCGCGGCCGCCTGCGAAGCCGAAGGTCTTGAATCCCATGGTCTCCAGCGCGCGGTTGCCCGCGAAGACCATCAGGTCGGCCCAGGAGATCTTGCGGCCATACTTCTGCTTGATCGGCCAGAGCAGCCTGCGGGCCTTGTCCAGGTTGCCGTTGTCGGGCCAGCTGTTGAGCGGGGCGAAGCGCTGCATGCCCGCGCCCGCGCCGCCGCGGCCGTCCTCGATGCGGTACGTGCCCGCGCTGTGCCACGCCATCCGGATCATGAACGGCCCGTAGTGGCCGAAGTCGGCGGGCCACCAGTCCTGCGACGACGTCATCAGCTCGTCGACGTCCCTGGTCAGGGCGTCAAGGTCGAGCGTCGCGAACTCGGCGGCGTAGTCGAACTCGCCGCCCATCGGGTCGGACGCGGCGGAGTGCTTGCGAAGGATCGCCAGGTTGAGTTGGTTGGGCCACCAACCGCGGTTGCCGCCGCCCTCGGTCGGGTGGTTGAGCTTGCCTACCGAGACCGGGCACCCGCCCGCCTTCGGCTCGTTCATCTCTCCAACGACGGCGTCAGGACTGTCAGACACAGGAATCCTTCCAAGATGAGATGCGTGCTCAGGAACTGGTGGTGGTGGAGCAGCCAGGGCACAGGCCCCAATAGATGACCTCGGCCTCGTCGATCGTGAAGCCGTGGTCGTCGGAAGCGGTGAGACACGGTGTGTCGCCGACGGCGCAGTCGACATCGGCGATGGCGCCGCACGAACGGCACACGACATGGTGGTGGTTGTCGCCGACCCGGGCCTCATAGCGCGCCACGGAGCCGGGCGGTTCGATCCGCCGCAGCAGACCAGCGGTGGTCAGCGCGCGCAGCACGTCGTAGACGGCCTGGTGGGACACCCCACCCAGGTCTTCACGGACCGCGCCGATGATCGAATCCGTGTCGGCGTGCGGGTGGTCGTGCACCACGGACAGCACTGCCAGCCGGGGCCGCGTCACACGCAGCGATACCCCGCGGAGCATGCGCTGGAAGTCCGTTGGAGTGGGCACGACTCCGAGTGTGCCCCATTTTCTGGAATCAATCAAGATTTGACGTCGGGTCGCACCGCCGCGGAGTTGCCCGACCCAGGTCAGTGCTCCTCGATCCGCAGCGCTCCCGAAGGACAGTTGACCACCACCGCGCGCAGGCGGCCCGCCCGGTCCTCGTCCGCGGCGACGGTGGGGTTGATCCACGGGCGGGCCGCGGTGTCGAACACGGCGGGCATGCCGCGCACGCAGTTGCCGGAGTGCTCGCAGATCGCGGAGTCGAACGAGACGTCGAGCAGCGGGCCGGTGTAGGTCTTGCGCGCCATCTCAGTCCTTCGCGGTCGTGGCGGGCGCGCCGTAGACGAGATCGGCGTAGTCGCGGTGACGCTCGATCCAGCCCTTGACGAACGGGCACAGCGGCAGGACCTGGCGCGTGCCCTCCGCGCGCACGGCGTCCAACGCGACACGCGCGAGCGCGGAGCCGATGCCTTCGCCCTCGCGCCGCGGGTCGACCTCGGTGTGGGTGAAGATGATCAGCTTCTCGGTGAGCTGGTACTCGGCGAATCCCGCCACCTCGTCACCGACCCGCGCCTCGAACCGTGTCCGCTCACGGTTGTCCACCACGTCGACCATCGTCACCTCACGTTCGGGGAGCCAGGTGGTTCACCCTAGTTCGCGGCCCGCCGACCAGCCTGTTGATCACGATCAAGTCAGGTCCGAGCACTGGGTGGCGTCCGGGTCGGCCGCGGCCTTGGGCACCCAGCGCACGTTGGCGAAGGAAGCCTGGAACGGGCCGTCGGTGTAGACCAGGAACGGGGTGTTGACGTTCTCCAGGTCGAGCCCGACGGCCGCGAAGCAGTCGACGGGGATCTTGACGGTGGACTTCACGCCGACGGGCAGACCTTGGAACAGCTTCGTGCCCGCGACCTCCGACATGCACGGGTATCCGCAGTGGACCCCGATGACCGTTCGGTTGACCGGTGGCTGATGGACGATCACGTCGAACACCACGGCGCTGTCGGCGTTCAGATAGGGCCGCAGATCCGTTCCACCGCCGGGGTTCTGCAGGTAGACCTGCCCTGGCCCAGTACCCGTCCAGGTCGTCTTGAGGGCGTCGCCCTGGACGTTGACGTCGGCCGCGGCGACCGAGATCGAGCCGTGCGCCTCAGTCAGGTCGGGGCCGATCTCGGTGCCGCCCCAGTTGTCGGGCGAACCAAGGAAACTCTTGTACGGCGCGACATCCTGGCGGACGAAGACCTCGAGTTCCTCATCCGCGTCGCCGCCGCCTCCCCCGCCGCAGCTGTAGCCGGGCGAGGTCTCGTCCAGCGCCGGGACCGACCCGGTCTGTCCGTCACGCAGGCCGTAGGCCAAGGGGAACAACGGGTCGTAGCCCGCCATGCCCGCGTTCAACGGCGTCTGACATGCCGAGCGGGGCCACGAGTACGACAGTGATCCGGTGAACCCGCGGCCGTGGTTGGGGCCGCGGACAAGCAGGTCGGCGACGCCGCCGCCCTCGGTGCCGGGCAGCCAGGCGGCGACGAACGCGTCCGAGCGGTTCAGCTCGCGGTTGACGTGCAGCGGACGGCCCGACACCAGCACGGTGACGACTGGCGTGCCCTTGCCGCTCACCTTGTCCAGCACGGCGAGGTCCGCGGGCTGCAGGCGGGCCAGCTCCAGGGTGCGGCGGGTGAGGTCGCCGACGCCCTCGGCGTACGGGGTCTCGCCGATGACCGCGATCACCGCGTCGAAGCCTGCCGGGTCGACGTCGGCGGTCTCGCTGAATGTGACGTTCCCGGCGCCGAGCACCTCGCGCAGGCCGCCGAGGATTGTGGTGCCGACAGGGAAGTCGTCGTTGGTGTTCCCGGTTCCCTGCCAGGTCAGCGTCCAGCCTCCGGTCTGGTTCTGCAGGCTGTCGGCGCTCTTGCCGACCACCAGCACCTTCGAGTCCGCGGCCAGCGGCAGCACGTTGCCGTTGTTCTTCAACAACACCTGGGACTTGCGAACCGCGTCGCGGGCGAGCGCTCGCGCCCGCAAGCCGTCGGCCGAGCCCGCGTGTTCACGGGCGGACGGCTTCGGCGCGTCGAACACGCCCGAGCGCAGCTTCACGCGCAGGATCCGGGTGACGGCGTCGTCGATCCGCGCCATCGGGATCTGACCGCTCTCGACCTGGCCGATCGTGTTCTGGATGAACGCCTTCCAGTCATTGGGCACCATCACGATGTCGATGCCCGCGTTGATCGCCTTGGCGCAGCTCGCGTTCGTGCAGCCGTCGACCTGGCCGATGCCGTTCCAGTCGGACACGACCAGGCCGTCGAAGCCCATCTTGCCTTTGAGGATGCCGTTGAGGGCGAGGTCGCTGCCGTGCAGCTTGCCCTCATTGATGCCCAGTTCGGGGTTGGTCCAGCTGTTGAACGACACCATCACCGTCTGCGCGCCCGCCGCGAGGGCGCCGTAGTAGCCCTGGCCGTGAACGTTGATCATCTCAGCGGTCGACGACGGGTTGACCCCCTGGTCGCGACCGCCTTCGGTGCCGCCGTCGCCGATGAAGTGCTTGGCGGTGCCGATCACCCCGTCCGCGCCGATGCGCAGCGGGTGGCGGCCCTGCAGCCCGCGGATGGCCTCCCAGCCGTAGGCGCGGGTGATGCGCGGGTCCTCGGAGAAGCCCTCGTACGTGCGACCCCACCGGTCGTCGCGGGCCACGGCCAGGGTGGGCGCGAACGCCCAGTCCTGCCCGGTGACGCGGATCTGCTCGGCGGTGGCGGCGCTGACCGCGCGCACCAGGCACGGGTCATGGGCGGCGCCAAGCCCGATGTTGTGCGGGAAGACGGTGGCGCCGTGGACGTTGTTGTTGCCGTGCACGGCGTCGATTCCCCAGATCACCGGGACCTTGGTCCGGGTCGCCTTCGACGCGGACCAGTAGGCGTCGGCCAGCGCCAGCCAGTCCGCGGGCGCGGCGCGCTTGTTCGCCTCCGGCCAGGAACCGCCACCGTTGAGGACCGAGCCGATGCCGTACTGGCGGACCTCGTCCGGGGTGATCGCGGAGATCTCGGGCTGGGTCATCTGCCCGACCTTCTCGGCGAGAGTCATGTCCGCGACCATCCGGGCGACCCGCCACTCGTCCGCGGGGTTGCGCACGAAGCGGCTGCGCACCTTGGGCCAGTCCGAGAGCGTGGGTAACCGCTCCTCGATGCGGGCACAGCCGTCAGCCCCGAGCGCGGGGCTGCCCGACCACCGGCTGCCCCGCGCTCTCGGCGGGGTCCGCCGCCGCGGCCCCGCCGACCAGCGTGGCACCCAGCACCACGGTGAGCACGATTCGTCCCGCACGTTTCGAATACCCGTGTGCCATCTGTCAGTCCTCGCGGCTCGGCGGCGGCTACGCGCCCGTCGGGGCGGCCCGGTCGAATGCTCGACCACCGCGACCCGGTCCGTCAATAGAACTTTCGGTTGAACGTGGGAGCGCTTTCACGCGTGGCTCCACAGCGCAGGCGACATGGCTCGCGAGGTGAAGGCCGAGGGACTACCGGTCCCGTTGGGCGCGCACGAGCAGCACGCCGAACAGCACGACGATCAAGGCGCCACCGATGACCGCGTAGCCGAACCACTCCTCGTCAGCGGTCTGGACAGAGGCCGCCGCGGGGACTGGGGCGCCCACCACGATGTCGTCCGCCAGGGGGTCGTCGCTGGTCGTCGCACTGCTGCTGGTCGCACTGGTCGTCGACGAGGACGGCGGCGCGGTCGTGGTCGCCGACGCGGGCGGGGACGACGGTTTCGCGGTCGTGGCGGGGAGGTCCGGGCCGACGGCGATCCGCACCTCGGCCGACGTGGCGTCGGCGGCGAGCACGGTGACGGAGATGTCGGCGGCGACGAGCGTCCGGCCTACCGGGACGGACTTCTCCGAGCCACCGTCGATCAGGTGTGCGGCCTGGTACTTGCCGCCAGGCACGCGGTAGACGTTCACACCGCGCGGGACTGAGCGGTCCACGCCGCCGGGGGCGCGGTATTCCACGACGAGCCGGTCACCGCCGAGCGGCACGTCGACCGCGCGCGTGCCGCCCGCGGATTCCGGGGCGTGCAGCGCGACCAGCCGCACCGACGTGGTCGCCCTCGGAGCGACCCGGCGGCCCGCGGCCAGCCACTTCATCGAGACCAGCTCCGGCGCGCTCAGGCCGACCTCGGCCCCGCCGCCGCCCATCGGCGTGCGGCCACTGTGACCGTCCTTCCTGCAGCCGGTCACCGTCCCCGACTCGCAGATGTCGCGCACCTGGTGGTTGAAGCCGAGGTTGTGCCCGAACTCGTGCAACACGGCCGCCTGATTCAAGTGCTCGGCCGGGAACCAGGTCCGTTTGCCGGGCATCTCCCCCAGCCCGCCCCAGCCGCAGTCCGCCTTCGCGTTGGGGAAGACGACGGCGAGGTCGTCGTGCGGCACGTCCGCCAGCACGCTCTCCGCCTTCGCGACCATCGCCTTGGTGTCGCAGGTGGCGGCGCCGTCGAGGGTGACCGGGCCGTGGACCTCGCCGCCCGCGAGCGTCATCGTCCGCTGTCCGTGACTCTGCGCGGCGTAGTAGCGCGCGGCCGAACCTGGGGCGTCGAAAATCAGGTCGCGGGCTTTGCGCTTGAGTCCGGGCACGTCGGTGAGCGCGCTGTCGTCGAATTCGACCAGCACCACGGCGACGCGCCGCGCGGTCGGCTCAGCGGCGGCTGGGCCCACCGACCCGAGGACGGCCGCGACGAGCGCGAGAGCGAAAGCAAGGGGCTTCGATGCAGGCGAAGTCATAGTCGATGATCCTACAAGCGTGAAATATCGCAGTTTCACACATTATCTTGCACCGCTCAGTATCGATCCGCGGAGCACTCCAGGATCGCGTCGCCCTGCCGTGGCTGGTAGGACACGCAGATCCGAAACTGGACATCACGGAACCTGCCTGGCGCGCTGTCCCTGGGCAGCGCCGGGGACTTCGCCGAGCCCTGGTCCGGGAAGGCGACCGCACAGGTGTGCCACCCGCCCGGCCCCCGGACGGTGGTCCACTGCAGATAGAGGGTGAACTGGCTGGGCGTGAACTTCACGAAGCCCTCGGCCCAGTAGTACGTGACCTCGGCTTGGGTCCGCGGGTCGCGGATGTTGGCGCGGAACAGTTCGACGCCGCCCGCCGACGGCCGGATCGCCGCGTGGCCGCGGTGGGCCCACTCCTGGCGCACGGAGAACTTCTCGCTGACCCACGCGGTCTTGTCGACCTCCAGCATCGGCATCCCCGCGCACGGCTGGTCCTTGCCGCCACGGGGAAGTTCGGCGGGGTCGAGCGCGGACGCCACCGGCACCGGGTTCGACGCGACCGGCTCGGAGACCGGCCGGGTCATCCACTGCTGGGCGGGTAGGCCGTCATCGCAGAGGCGCTGGATCACGTGCATGCCGGACTGCGGCTCACCCGCGCCCGCGACGCTCATGCACTTGCCGCTGTGCAGGTTCGTGATTCGCAGCGTGCCGTGTCCGGTGGGCAGCAGGCGCCAGTATTGGTGCGGCTCGCCGTTGCAGCCCGCGAACTGGACGACCGCGTCGTCAGCGAGGCTCTTGTCCCGCACCTCCAGACAAATCAGCTCCCGTCCGCCGTCGACCTGCCGCAACTGGTGGAAGTTGCGGTTCGCGCGGAACGGCGCGGTGACCGACCAGGTCGCCACCTCCCCTGGCGCCGCTTCCAGCACCATGGCGGGCGCGCCGAGCCGCGTGGTGTTCTCGTCGAGCGCGACCCGCAACGCGCCGGACGCCGGGCCGATCGCGACAGCCCGGTCATAGTCCACGGACAACGGACTGGCGGGAGCGCCCGCGAGGACGGACGCGGCCACGATCGACGCGACCAACGCCGCCGCACCGGCGCCGACCAGCAGTTTGCCACCGCGGCCGAGTCGCCGGAACCGGTCGACCAGCGACCGCCCGGGCCCCTCAGCGGCGACGCTCTCCGGGTCGGGAGCCATCGGGTGGTGGGCCCGCTTCAGCAGCCGCTCGAACGTCGCCAGCCATGGCCCCGGATCCTCACCCAGCGTGGTCACCAGGGCCACCACGAACTTCTCCGGCTGCTGCAGCCTGCTCAGGTCGTAGGTCCCGCTGAGCACGCGGTGGACGGTGGCCTTGGAGAGCACCCCAGGCCCGACCGTGTCGCGCGCCATCGCCTCCAGCCGCCCGTAGCCGGGGTTCCCCGCGCGCCCGCGCAGGGCGTTCAGCAGCGCGACGAACTCGACCAGATCGGTCGCCGAGCGCGGGTCGATCAGATCTGAGAACTCCATTCGGCCGTCCACGGCGCTCCTTGGTTCGGTCCCACTTTGTCGCGCTGACCAGCGTCCCAGTGTGTCCCAACGTCCTGGGACGCACAACGGATTGCAGCCGAACAGTCACTGAACGTGTACTGGTGCTCGCAGGTCGAGTGAGCCGATTCATCCATCGACGCGAGGTTCCAGCCGCGACCACAGGAGGCGACAGGCGAGATGAACATCCTCATGCGAATCCAGACCCTGATCACCGTCTGCGCGTGGTGCCTGCTCATCGGGTTCATGGTCGGCCGACTGCTCTGAAGATCACCTACCAGCACGCCGCGGTCCACGGGACTGTCACGGAGCGCGACGGCTGCGACCAAGGGAGAAGAACATGACGACCATGATGCGCCGCATCGCCACGCTCGCCGCCATGGCCGCCGCGGCGATGGCCCTCACCGGCGCCTCGACCGCCCAGGCCGACACCTGTCGGACGGTCTCCACACCGATCCGCGACTTCACGGTCTGCGGGGCGGCGCTGAACAAGACCAACAAGACCATGTACGCCGCGACCCTCGACGGCGGCAAGCAGTGCACGGTCTACGACACCAGCGGCCACAAGATCAGCAACACGATGAAATGCGCGAGCCACACGGTCAAGCCAGGCAAGACGGCGGGCATCCGCGACACCGACGCGGTCATGTTCAAGGGCGACTTCGCCATCAACGGCCACAACATCCCGGGCGGCAAGTGGGTCAAGGTCAAGGTGGCCGTCGTGTGCGTCAACCCGTTCAACACCAAGGTCCGCTGCTTCGGCGTCTGATTCTGGATCTTGCCCGACACTTTCACGGCCCCGGGGCGCGCTCATCGCGTCCCGGGGCCGTGGCCCCAGGACCTAGTTGCACCTAGTCCGCGAGCAGCTTGTCCAGCAGGGCTTCGAGCTGTGCGCGTTCGGCCTTGTCCAGCCGGGCGGACACGGTGGAGCCCGCGGCCACCCGGTCGGCGAGCTCGACGCGCAGGGACTTGCCCTGTTCGGTGAGGCTGAGCAGTTTGACGCGGCGGTCGGCGCCGGGGACGCGTTCGATGAGACCCAGCCGCTGCAGGCGGTCGGCCAGACCGGTGACGTTGGAGGCGTCGCAGGACATGGTTGTCGCGAGGTCGCGCATCGGGATCGGCTGCTCAAGGCCCAGCAGGGTGCGAGCTTGCAGGCGGGTCAGGCCGAGCGAGGCGGCGACGACCTCGAAGTCCTGCTCCATCTGCCGCACGACCCGGAAGAGCTTGACGCCGAGGTCGCGCGCCTCGGCCAAGCGGGCGGCATTCATGAACCCAGTCTACCGACACCTCAATATTTGACGACCTCAACTAGTTGTGCCACGCTGGCGACAGTTACTTGAGGTGGTCAATCTTTCAGGAGGTCAACATGTCTGTCGTTGCTGCCGTCCCGCGGACCCAGACGGTCCGGAGCGCGCTGACCCTCGGCGGCCTGGCCGCGATCGGCGCCGTCGTGGGCAATCTGCTGGTTCTCGTCGTCGGGCGGCTGGCGGGCGCCGACCTGCGGGTGCTCCAACCCGGCGCGACGGAGGTGCTGGAACTCGGCGCCGGACTCGTCGCGCTGATGACCGTGCTCCCGGTCGCGTTCGGCACCGCGGCGCTCGCCGTGGCCACCCGGCGGGGACGCCAGGGGTGGTCCGCGGTGGGCTGGCTGGGACTCGCGATCGGGCTGCTCACGATTGTGTCGCCGTTCACCGTCGAGGCGTCGACCAGCACGGCCGTCACGCTGGCGGGCATGCACGCGGTGACCGGAGTCGTGTGGTTCGCCTTGGTGCGAAGGAACTTGCGCCAGGGCGCGTGACCGTCACAGGTCGGTGGCGATGATCTCCTCGATGTTCCGCTCGGCGAGCGCGGTGATGGTGACGAACGGGTTGACGGTGGTGTTGCCGGGAATCAGCGCACCGTCGATGACGTAGAGGCCGGGGTGGCCGTGCAGGCGGCCGTGGTTGTCGGTGGCCTTGTTCAGCACCGCGCCGCCGAGCGGGTGGTACGTGAGGTGGTCGCCCCAGATCTTGTACGAGCCGAAGAGGTCGGTGCGGTAGATCGTCCCCTCCTTGGCGTTGATCTTGTCGAAGATGGTCTTGGCCGCCTCGATCGAAGGCTGCTTCCACGCTGTCTGCCAGTTCAGGTCCACCTTGCCGGTCGCGGCGTTCCAGGTGAACGCCGCGCGGTTCGGGTTCCTCGTGATCGACAGATAGAGCGAGGCGTAGGTCTCGATCCCGGTGGGCAGCGGCGCGACCTCCGCGAACGCGCCGCCCGCGTCCCAGTTGTCGATTCCCGCGGTGGGCATGGACGCCTGGACCTTGCCCGTCGGGTCCCACATGTGGTTTGCGCGGCCGCACATGACATTCCCGTTGTCGCCCCAGCTTTTGCCGATCTCGTCGTTGAGGCCGGGTAGCGCGCCGGTCGCTTTCAGCTTCGTCAACAGTTTGCCGGTGCCGACGCTGCCCGCCGCGAAGAACACCTTGCCCGCGGTCATGCTCACCGACGCGACAACAGCACCTCCGGTGTCGAGCCGGTTCATGACGACGACATAGCCGCCGCCTGCCGCGGGAGCGACCGAAGTGACCTCGTGCAGCGGCGAGATGGTGACCTTGCCGGTGGCCAGGGCCCGCGCGAGGTAGGTCTGCCGCAACGTCCTCTTGCCGTGGTTGTTGCCGTAGATGACTTCCCCGGCCAACGCGGACTTGGGCGCGAGCCCGGCCGCTTCCCGCTTCATGTAGTCGAAGTCGTAGACGTTGGGCACGAAGACGAACGCGAACCCGGAGCGCTGGGCGTGTTTGCGGCCGACTCTGGCGAATTGGTAGCAGTCGGCGGTCTCCCACCAGGCAACATCGACATGGTTGACGCCGAGCCCGGCGTTGGCGCGCGGGTAGTAGCGGTCGTACATCTCGTCGGCGTTCACCGACGGAAGGACAGCGGCGAACCTCTCGCGCCTGGGTGTGACCGCCATGCCCCCGTTGACCAGGGACCCTCCCCCGACGCCGCGGCCCTGATAGACCGTGATGCCGCCGAACTCCTCGGCGTCGAGGATCCCGGTGTGCCGCGGGACGTCCTTGTCGAGCGGGAATCCGAGGAAGTTGTTGATGGGCTGCTTGGTCCGGGTGCGCAGCCAGAACGAGCGGTAGTCCGGCTTGGTCGTGTTCGCGAAGATCTTGCCGTCGGACCCCGGGGTGTCCCACGACATCCCCATCTCGACCATGCGCACCTCGACACCGGCCTGCGCGAGCCGCAGGGCGGCGACGGCTCCGCCGTAACCGGTGCCGATGACCAAAGCGGGAACGTGCGGCGGGGTGGACGCGCTTGCGCGCCCACCGAGCGCCGCCACCGCTAGAATGGAACTTGTTCCTGCCAAGAGTCCGCGCCGGGAGACGGAGCTAGAGTCCCTGCTGCTTCCAGATTTACTCGCCA
The DNA here is from genome assembly GCF_014323725.1 of Actinokineospora xionganensis. Taxonomy (GTDB): domain Bacteria; phylum Actinomycetota; class Actinomycetes; order Mycobacteriales; family Pseudonocardiaceae; genus Actinokineospora; species Actinokineospora xionganensis. Next base: position 693,980 of record NZ_JABVED010000001.1, read on the forward strand.
TGTGAGGTTCACCACTCTCGCCTGAATTAGAACCAGTTATACTTTGGTTCGCGCGCGAAGTCACGACATACCTGAGTCCAACTTGCGTTCGCATCAGCGGCTTCGACCTCGTGGTTGGTGTCACGAGCTGAGCGGGTGGACAACCACCGGCGCCCGGATAGCGTGTCGGGTGTGGAGACACCGGGTCCTCGTCCGCTCAAGGACGTCGCGGCGCCGCACTGGCTGCGGCAACTGGCGCGGCTGCGGCCCGCGCCCGCCGACTGGCGGCTGGCGGCCCGGGCCGCGCTCGCCGTGGCGGTGCCGATCGCCGTCGGGTTGGTGTTCGGGCGGCTCGACCTCGGGGTGCAGGCTTCGCTCGGGGCGCTGTGCGCGACGTTCATGGCGCGGTCGGGCCCGTACCGGTTCCGCCTGCGCCGCATAGGTTTCTCCGCGCCGGCCGGGGCGGTCGGCTTCCTCGTCGGCGGGCTGGCGGCAAACCACGGGTGGGTGGCCGCGGTGGTCGTCGTGGCGCTGGCGGCGATCTCGGCCGTGGTGTCCTCGATCGGGGCGAACGCGTCCGCGGCGGGCCTGATGCTGCTGGTGTTCGGTGTCCTCGGCACCGGACAGGCCGGGGTGTGGCACCCCGTCGCCGCGACCGGGTGGTTCGTGCTCGGCGCGGCATGGACGCTGCTGCTCGCCGTCGCGGCCTGGCCGGTCCGGGCGACCGTCCCCGAGCGGGCCGCCCTCGCGTTCGTCTACTCCCGACTCGCCGACCTGCTCACCGTGGTGGGCACACGGGAATCGGGCTTCGCCCGACAGCGCCTCACCGCGGCCATGAACGAGGCCTACGACGCGCTGCTGACCGCGCGGTCGCGGCTGGAGGGACGCGACGCCGACTACCGCAGGCTGTTCGTCCTGCTGTCGGAGACCACGCCGGTGGTCGAGGCCGCCGTCGCGCTGCACAACGCACGGACCCCGCCGCCGGGTGGCCTCGTCTACGCGGTGATCGCCCTCGGCGCCGCCATCGGAGAGGACGTGCCCGCGCCGCCGCTCGACCTGGTCGACGACTCCCCCTTGGCGGTCGCGCTGCGCGGGGTGGCACGCGAACTCGGCGACGAAGCGCCACCCGTGCCCGCGGATCGGCCACGCCCCGACCGGCGCGAGCGACTCGCCGCGTACCTGGACGCGCTGCGGCCGGGCCCGGCCACGTGGCGCTTCGCCGCCCGGCTGGCGTTCTGCGTCGGACTCGCCGAGGTGGGGTCGCGGCAGCTGCAGCTGGACCGGTCCTACTGGGTCACGCTGACCGTCGCGCTGGTGCTCAAACCGGACTTCGGCTCGGTGTTCGCGCGGGCCGTGCAGCGCGCGGTCGGCACGGTGTTCGGCGTCGTGCTCGGCGCGGCGGTGCTCGCGCTGGATCCGGGCGGCTGGGCACTGGTGGCCTTGGCGGCGCTGTTCGCCGGGCTGCTGCCGGTGGGGCAGGCACGCAACTACGGCCTGTTCTCGGTCTTCGTGACACCGCTGGTGATCATGCAGCTCGACCTCGGCCAGGCGGGCAGCTGGTCGCTGGTCTCCGCCCGGCTGATCGACACCGCGGTGGGCTGCGCGATAGTCCTGGTGTTCGGCTACCTGCTCTGGCCCGGCAGCCGCACGCCCCGCCTCGGCACGGAGATCGCCGACGTGACCCGCACCCTCGCCGAGTACGCCGCCCGCGCCCTGAGCCCCGACCAGGGCGACTGGTCGGCGTCGCGCCGCAAGACCTACCGCGAGCTGTCGGACCTGCGCCTGCAGGCCCAGCGGCTGATCTCCGAACCCTCCCGGGCGGGCAGGGACGCTGCCGCCTGGTGGCCCGCGATCGTCGGACTGGACCGGATCACCGACGCGGTCACCGGCGTCGCCGTCGATCTCGCACACGGCTCCGCGCCACCCGGGCGGGCCGACGTCGACCGGATCGTGGCCGCCCTCGACGAGGTCGGCGCGGCGATCAGGGAGGAACGCCCGCCCCGTGACTCGCCCCCGCCCGCGTCGCCAGGCCTCACCGCGGTGACCGCCAACCTGCTCGCCCTGGTCGACGCGCTGCGCGGACCGAACCTCAGCGGCAGACGTCGCTAAGTGGCCTGCTGGAATGATGCAACGGTGGCCATATTGGAAGGCCACCTTTGGCACCTAGCGTCGAGGGTGTGAACGACTGGCAGCACCGCCCGACCCTGTCCGGCACCTACGTCGAACTCGCCCCGCTCACCGTGAGCCACGCCTTCGGCCTGTTCGAGGCGGGCAAGGAACCAGGCGTCTGGACCTGGCTCGGCAATCGCCAACCGCAGTCCCTCGCCGACTCCGAGCAGTTGGTCACGGACGCCTTGGACGACCCGACCCGGCTTCCCCTCGTCCAGTTGGACGCGGTGACCGGCGCGGTCGCGGGCACCACGTCGCTCTACGAGATCGACGAGCGCAACCGCGGCCTCTACATCGGCCACACCTGGATCGGCGCGCGCTGGCAGCGCACCGCGCTGAACACCGAGGCGAAGCTCATGCTGCTGCGCTGGGCGTTCGACCACCTGGGCGCGCTGCGCGTCGGATGGCACACGGATCTCCGCAACGAACGGTCGCAGCGGGCGATCGAGCGGCTCGGGGCGACCCGCGAGGGCGTGCTGCGCTCCCACAAGATCCGGCCGGACGGGACCCTGCGGGACACGGTCGTCTACTCGGTCACCGCCCCGGAGTGGCCCGATGTCCGAAATGGACTAGAAGCGAGGCTGGGCAGGCACCCGGCGCGTTGATCCACCCGGTCATGATCGAGCCCCTACGATTCCCGGGTGACCGCCTACGACGACTTCGGTGCGTTCGAGCACCTGGACACCTCGACCCTGCCGCCGCGTCAGCAGCGCATCCTCGCCACGATCCAGGAATGGGTGGTCCGGCACGGATACGCGCCGAGCACCCGGGAGATCGGCGACGCGGTCGGCCTGCGGTCCTCGTCTTCAGTGTCGAAACACCTGGCCAGCCTGGAGGAGCGCGGGTTCCTGCGCCGGGGCGCCACGATGGCGCGGCCGATGGACGTGCGCCTGTTCCTGCGCGAGCACCCGTCGCGGCAGCCCGCCGACGACTCGGTGACGGTGCCCGTGGTCGGCCACATCGCGGCGGGGACGCCCATCACGGCCGACGAGCACCTCGACGACGCGCTGAACCTGCCGCGCGAGCTCACCGGGCGCGGCGACGTCTTCGGCCTGCGCGTGCGCGGCGACTCGATGGTCGACGCCGCGATCTGCGACGGCGACATCGTCGTGGTGCGCAGGCAGCACGAGGCCCATTCCGGCCAGATCGTCGCCGCGATGATCGATGACGAGGCCACCGTCAAGGTCTACCGCCGCCGCAACGGACACGTCTATCTAGAGCCGCGAAACCCGGAGTACGACGTCATCGACGGGGATAACGCGGTCGTTCTGGGCATCGTCGTCTCGGTACTGCGCAGCATCTGAGCCCACGGAGGGAGCCACGGGTCCCTTGACGAGGTCCTCGCTGCGTGCCGTGGACGCTGCTCACCGAAGACCACGGCCACCTACTCACCAGCAGCCCCAGCAACCGGCGGCAGCCGTTCGACGCGACCTTCAGCCTGGAAGCGACCGACGCGACCCGCCCGCACAAGGAAACGCTGTCCGCCAAGGGCAAGGCGCAGACCGTGGTGACCCGGGCAGGCGTGCGCGCCCGCCTGCCCGGGCATCCCCGTCTTCGACGACACCAATCCGGACGCCTACTACAGCGCGGCCAACCCGCGGGGCAGCGTCAAGGTGGCGGGCCACGGCCTGAAGGCGACCGTCACCGGTGACGCCGGGGACGACCTGACCATCGCGGTGGTCAACCCCACGGCGCCCTGCCCTGATCAAAGCGCTCTACTCCCCCGCGAACGTGACATCCTTCGTGGCCGTCACGGCGGCACTGCGGCCCGGGGCCGACTGGAACCGCCAGTACAGGTTCGTGTGCGCGATGACCTGATCCGGCGGCGGAGCGCCCCACTCGGTCTGGTCTTCGGTCGTGTGCGCGTCTCCGACGAGCGTCACGTCGTAACCGCGCGCGAAGGCACCATGGATGGTGGACCGGATGCAGGCGTCGGTCTGCGCCCCGGAGACGACCAGGTGTCCCACTCGCGCCCGGGCCAGCACGTCATCGAGGTCGGTGTCCTCGAACGAGTCGCCGAACTCCTTGTGCACCAAGGGCTCGGACTCCCGGCGAGCCAGCTCCGGGACGTAGTCCCAGGCCTCGCTCCCCTTCGCCAGGTCGTCGTCGGAATGCTGGACCCAGACGACCGGCACCCCTTCCTCGCGCGCCCTGTCGACGAGCGCGCCTATGTTGGCGACGACGTCGTCGCGGCGGTGCGCGCCCGCGACGACGCCGTTCTGGACGTCGATCACCATCAGGGCGGTGTTGGGTCGGTCTGTCAGCGTGCTCACGACGCCTTCTCTGCCGGTCGGATACTGGGCACTGGCACACTAACCCCACTCACCGACAAGAACGGCGCACGCGCGGGCGCCTTCCGCAACTACCGGCCGAGCTCCACGTTGTCCAAACCCCGAGCGCGTCGGGGACGAGGACCGCCACTGGCTCTCGGCCAGCGCACGGACCCGCTGCCGAAACTCGGGACGGGGTGGCGTCACGAGCGAGGAGGTTAGTTCCGACGCTCGCCAGCCGTCTGCGGATCGTGATGATTCAGGACGCGTGGTCGCCTCCGCCGATCCCCTGTCAGGAGCGGGGGCGACGCTGCGGCTGGATGGCCTTCGCGGCCTTGATGCGGGCCTCTTCCTTGCGGACCTCGGCCTGGGTTTCGCGCTCCTGGCGCAGCCACTGCGGGCTCTCGGCCTTCAGCGCGTCGATCTGCTCAGTGGTGAGGGCCTCGGTGATGCCGGCGCGGGCGAGGCCGCCGATGGAGATGCCCAGCTTCGCCGCGATGACCGGGCGGGGGTGCGGGCCGTTGCGGCGCAGGTCGCGCAGCCACTGCGGCGGATCGGCCTGCAGCGAGTTCAACTCGTCGCGCGAGACGACACCCTCCTGGAACTGCGCGGGGGTGGCTTCGAGGTACACGCCCAGCTTCTTCGCCGCGGTCGCGGGCTTCATCGTCTGGGGTGTCTTTGGCGACGTCATGGCGTCCAGCGTATCGGGCGTGTGCTCCAACTCCATTCACGCCCGGTAATCTGACCTGGTGACAGGCCCGGACGTACCCCCACCATTCACCCTCGCGTACGTCCCCGGGGTCATCCCCGGCAAGTGGGTGCGGACCTGGAACGAACGCACACCGGACGAGCCGCTCACCCTCCTGCAGCTCCCCGCCGCGGACGCCGCCACCACCGTGCGCGACCGCGGCGCCGACGCGGCCCTCCTGCGGCTGCCGATCGACCGGACCGGCCTGCACGCCATTCCCCTCTACACCGAGACGACCGTGGTCGTGGTCCCCAAGGACCATCTCGTGGCCGCCGCCGACGAGGTGTCCATGGAGGACCTTGCCGACAGCCTCGTGCTGCACCCGCTCGACAACACCCTCGACTGGGACCGCCCGCCTGGCCTCCCGGCGAACGAGCGCCCCGCCACCACCCTGGACGCCATCGAACTGGTGGCAGCGGGCGTCGGGCTGCTCGTGGTCCCCCAGTCGCTGGCCCGGCTGCACCACCGCAAGGACCTCACCTACCGCCCCGTGCCGGACGCGCCGCAGTCACAGGTCGCACTGTCCTGGCTGGAGGACGAAACCACCGACGCCATCGAACGATTCATCGGCATCGTGCGCGGCCGGACCGACAACAGCACCCGGGGCCGACAGCAGCCCGCGGCCCCGGCGAAGGCGAAGCGCCCCGAGACAGAGGCCCGCAAACCCAAGTCAGGCGGCGCGAACAAACGCCGCGCTTCCGGTGCGGCACAAGCCAAGCGCGGCAAACCCCGACGCCGCTCCTAGCAGCCGACCGCGAGTCGACCCGATCCGATCAGTCAAACGATCCAGCGCAGGACCCTCCCCTGCCCAGGCGTTTGTGGTTTCCCCCAGACAGTGCGTACCCTTGTTGACCAGCTCTAGCAGATATCTTGATAGTAAATAGCGGATAGTAATCATGGGGTCGATGCGCTTGGGGCCCAACAGAACGGCCCCCAAGCCTGGCTCCAGCCATCGCCCCTCGATCCGGAGAATCAATCCGTGCACAACCTGACAACCTTCACCGACGACGAAAACTGGTCCGGCGGCTTCTACCAACTGGCCATCGAGGTCGGCGACCCCGACGACGACCGCCTCCATCGCACCCTGGAAACGCTCTGGGTAGCGGCCCGCATCGAAGGCTGCTACGCCCACCGCGACAAGGAACCCGAGGACCAGCCCGAGCTGGCCCCCACGATCGCGGCGCTGACCGAGGCCGGTCGCCTTCGAGGCACGGTCCAACTCCCGGACGGCCGACGAATCGTCTGCGTATGTGCCGCGATCCGCGAGGTAGAAGGCGTGGATTGGCTGGTCTTCGACCTTCCCCTCGGCGCTCTGGGCCGCACCGATCGACGGATCGGCGGCTTCCCGTTCGGCCCGGATAGCGGCCCCAGCTCCCTCTCGTGGCGTCGCCCGATCGACGACTGGCTGGCCGACATCGGCCGCGAGATCTTCAAGCAGGTCGACTTCCACCTAGCCCTGATCGGTTTCGAGCAGTCCGGTGAGGCCTACGCACGTGACCTCAACGGCGTCGCCCCCGAGGAGCGTTGGGCCGGATACCTACTCCCACACCAAGGAAATCTGCACTACATGCCAGCCAACCGCTGACCTCAACCAGTCCATCGATACCGCCGCTCAGGTCGCCCGGTCCCCCCATACCGCAGCCGGACCTCGGCCCGCCCAGTATCGACAAAGTGCTCCAAATACCGCCGAGCACTGACCCGAGACAACTGGGCCACCGCAGCACATTCAGCAGCCGACATGTCCTCCGACGAAGAAGCCCGCAACACCTGCTCGACCAACTCAGCCGTCTGAGCAGTCAACCCCTTCGGCAAGTTCGTAGACCCCCGAGGCCGAGACCCGAACACCTGGTCCACATCGGACTGCCCAGCCGTGGACAACGCCCCCAACTTCGTATGCAGGGAAGCGAAGTGCTGCAACTGGTCATACAAAGCCGGATACGTGAACGGCTTGATCAGATAATGCAGCACCCCACCCCGCATCGCCCCACGCACCGTGTCCACATCGTTCGCGGCGCTGATCACGATCACGTCGGTGTCGTCGTGGCCCGCCCGCAGGTGACGGAGAACAGTGAGCCCGTCCATGTCCGGCAAATAGATATCCAACAACACCAGATCCGGCCGCAGCTCCCGAACCAGCCGAAGCGCGTCCGCTCCCGTGTGCGCCACGCCGACGACCTCACAGCCCGGCGTCCGGGCGACATAGCCGCTGTGGACCTTCGCGACCATGAAGTCGTCGTCGACCACCAGGACCCGGATCACGCGGGCACCTCCAACGGCAGCGTGGCTGTGAACACCGCTCCATCAGCGTTGTGCACCGAGACCGTGCCGTTCCGCCGGACGCAGGTCTGCCGGGTCAGCGCCAGGCCCAGGCCACGCTGCCCGCCCTCTTCCGCAGCCTTCGTGGTGAACCCGTGTCGGAAGACCTCCTCGACGATCTCCGGCGCAACCCCCGGCCCGGAGTCCCGCACCGTCACCGCCACCTCCGTCGACCCGTGCCGGATGTCGACCTCGATCCAGCCGGGGCCGTCGGACGGCTGCCCACGCAACGCGTCCAGGGCGTTGTCGACCAGGTTGCCCAGGACCGTCACCAGGTCGCCGGACAGGGCGTCGTCCACGTCCCCGAGTGTGCTCGACGGCGACAGGCGCAGCCCCACCCCCTGCTCCGCGGCCAGGCTGGCTTTCGCGATGAGCAGCGCGGCGACCGCGGAGTCGGCGATCCGGCCGCTGACCTCGGCGTGCCACTGGTCCTGGGTGGCACTGACCCGGTCGACGTAGTTGCGGACCTCGTCGTACTCGCCGAGTTCGATCAGGCCTGCGATGGTGTGCAGCCGGTTGGTGAACTCGTGCGCCTGCGCCCGCAGGGTCTCGGTGATGTTGCGGTTCGCGTCGAGCTGGTCCTGCAGTTGGACGAGCTCGGTGCGGTCCCGGAGGGTGACCACGGCGCCGAGGGAACGGCCGTCGCGCGCGATCGGCATGCGGTTCATGACCAGCACCTTGCCTCGCCGCAGGCCGATCTGGTCGGCGCCCGTCGCCCGGCCGGTGAGGACGTCGACGAGCCGGTCGTTGAGGTCCAGTTCGTCCACTGTGCACCCCACCGCGTCCGGGCGCAGGGAGAGCAGGCTGCGCGCCTGGTCGTTCACCAGCGTCACCCGGTGCTGCTGGTCGAGGCCGAGCACACCCTCCCGGATGCCGTGCAGCATCGCCTCGCGGTGCTCCACCAGCCCGGTGATCTCGTGCGGCTCCAGGCCGAGCGTCTGCCGCTTGACCCACCACGCCAGCCACAGCGACCCCGCCACCCCCAGGCCGGTCGCGATCCCGAGGAGCACCACCAGGTTGCCCGGCGAGTCGACCAGCGCCTGCCACAGGCTGGGCTGCTCCCGGCCCGCGACCACGACGCCGATGATCCGGCCCTCCTTGGTGACCACCGGGACATGCGCGACGACCGACCCGTCGATCACCCCGACCCAGGACCGCCCGGAGGGGACCGTGCTGTCGCCGATCGGCAGCGGCAGCCCGTCCTGCCGCGGGTCCGACGAGGTCAGGACCACCAGGTCCGCCCGGGTGATCACCACCGAGTCGGCCCCGGACAACGCCCGCCCGGACTCGGCGAACGGCGCCAGCGTCTCGTGCCGGGCGGGGTCCTCCAAAGCCGAGCGCAGCCCCGGGTTGGCCGCGACGTCCTCGGCGACACCGAGCATCCGCCTGCCCTCGGTGTCGCGGAAGGACGCCGACGCCTGGGCGATGCTCACCGCGGCCACCGCCACCAGCAGAACCAGCACGATCCCGAGCTGCAGCACGAGGAGCTGACGGGCGAGCGAGCCCTTCTTGCCCATGCGTCACCTCCGGCCACGTCGACGGGCCTTGAGTGTGGCCCCCGATACGCGCGCGTGCACGTGAACACAACGACCACAAGGATCTATGCGGCCGCAATGCAGACGTAACCGCCGCGACACCGCACGATTCGGGGCACTTGGCGAAGAGAGGCAGGGATCACAATGAGGCTGCGAAAGCTGCTCCCACTGGCCGCGGCACTGATCGTCGCGGCGACCGGGACCGCGTGCACCCAGGCGGGCGGCACCTCCGGCGGGCAGTCCGGCGGACAGAACAGAGTCACCGGGTTCCGCGTCATGGTGCCCAACACCCCCGGCGGCGGGTACGACGTCACCGCCCGCACCTCGGCCAAGGCCATGGAGGAGGCAGGCCTGGCCCGCAACGTCGAGGTGTTCAACCTGCCTGGCGCGGGCGGCACCGTCGGCCTCGGCAGGCTGGTCGGCGAGAAGGGCAACGGCAAGCTGGCCATGCAGATGGGCCTCGGTGTCGTCGGCAGCGTCTACACGAACAAGTCCCCCTCGACGCTGCAGGACACCACGCCGATCGCCCGGCTGATCGAGGAGCCCGACATCATCGTGGTGTCGAAGAACTCGAAGTACACCGACATCAAGCAGCTGATCGAGGCCTGGAAGGCCGAACCCGGCGCGGTGCCGGTCGGCGGCGGCTCCTCCCCCGGCGGCCCGGACCACCTCGCGCCGATGCTGGTCGCCGACGCGATCGGACTGGAGCCGAAGAAGGTCAACTACGTGCCGTTCGACGGCGGCGGCGAGCTGCTGGCCTCCGTGCTGGGCAACAAGGTCGCCTTCGGTGTCTCCGGTGTCGGCGAGTACATGGACCAGATCAAGGCAGGCGAACTGCGGGTCCTCGCGGTCACCAGCAAGGACCGGGTGCCCGGTGTGGACGCGCCGACGCTGAAGGAGTCCGGTGTGGACGTCGAGTTCACCAACTGGCGCGGCGTGGTGGCCCCTCCCGGCATCAGCGACGCGGACAAGCAGGCCATGATCGACCTCTACACCAAGCTGCACGCCTCGGAGCAGTGGAAGCAGGCGCTGGCGAAGAACGGCTGGCACGACGCCTTCTCCACCGGCGACGAGTTCGCCTCCTTCCTGCAGAAGGAGAACGACAGGGTCGGCGGCGTGCTCAAGGCGCTCGGGCTGACGGCGTGAACACCATGACCGAACACGAGACCGGGTCGGCCGCCCCCGCGGCGGCCGACCCGGCCCCGGCAGGCGCCCGGCAGTGGCTGCGGGAGCACTCGGAGCTCGGGGTCGCGGTCGTGCTGCTCGCCCTGGGCGGGCTGGTGGTCGTCGACGCGCTGTCGATGTCCACGTCGTTCGCCCAGCGCGGTCCGGTCGGGCCGCGGGTGGTCCCGCTGGCCGTCGGCGGCCTGCTGATCGCCATCGCGGTCGCGCTGACCGTGGACGTGCTGCGCGGCGGCAAGGGTGAGGCCGAGGGCGGTGAGGACGTCGACCTGACGATCCCGCCGGAGTGGCGCACGGTGCTGCTGCTGGCGGCGTCCTTCATCGCCAACATCGCGCTGATCGACCTGGTCGGCTTCCCGATCTCGGGCGCCATCCTGTTCTGGGGCTCGGCGTACGCGCTGGGCAGCAGGCACTGGGTCCGCGACCCGGTGATCGCGGTGGTGCTGTCGGTCTCGGCGTACCTGCTGTTCCAGAAGCTGCTTGGCGTGCCGCTGCCCGGCGGTCCGCTCGAAGGGATCTGAGATGGACACCCTGTCCAACCTGATCGAGGGGTTCGCGACCGCGCTGACCCCGACCCACCTGCTCCTGGCCGCGCTCGGGGTGCTGCTCGGCACCGCGATCGGCGTGCTGCCGGGAATCGGCCCGGCGATGGCGGTGGCGCTGCTGCTGCCGCTGACCTACAGCATGGAGCCGACCGGCGCGTTCATCATGTTCGCGGGCATCTACTACGGCGGCATGTTCGGCGGCTCGACCACGTCGATCCTCCTGAACACCCCAGGGGAAACCGCGGCGGTGGTGACGGCGATAGAAGGCCATCCCATGGCCCGCAAGGGCCGCGGGTCCCAGGCGCTCGCCGCCGCGGCGATCGGCCACTTCGTCGGCGGCATCATCGGCACCACGCTGCTGGTGCTGCTGGCCCCGATGGTGGCGAAGATGGCGGTCAACATCGGCGCGCCGGACTTCTTCGCGATCATGCTGCTGGCGTTCATCGCGGTGACGTCGGTGCTCGGATCGTCGCGGATCCGCGGTTTCGCGTCGCTGGCGATCGGTCTGGCCATCGGTCTGGTCGGACTCGACCCGATGACCGGCCAGGCCCGGCTGACGTTCGGCTCGCTGCACCTGGCCGACGGCATCGACGTGGTGGTCGTCGCAGTAGGACTCTTCGCCGTCGGCGAGGCCCTCTGGGTGGCCGCGCACCTGCGGCGCACCACCGGAAAACCCATCCCGGTGGGCCGCGCCTGGCTCAGCCGCGCGGACCTGTCCCGGTCGTGGCGGCCCTGGCTGCGCGGCCCGGTCATCGGGTTCCCGTTCGGCGCGGTCCCGGCGGGTGGCGCGGAGATCCCGACGTTCCTGTCCTATGTGACCGAGAAGCGCCTTTCCAAGCACCGCGCCGAATTCGGCCACGGCGCGATCGAGGGCGTCGCCGGTCCGGAGTCGACCGCCAGCGCGTCGGCGGCGGGCACCCTCACGGCGATGCTGACGCTGGGCCTGCCGACCACGGCCACCGCGGCGGTGATGCTGGCCGCGTTCCAGCAGTACGGCATCCAGCCCGGCCCGCTGCTGTTCCAGCGCGAGTCGCAGCTGGTGTGGGCGCTCATCGCGAGCCTGTTCGTCGGGACCGTGCTGCTGCTGGTGCTGAACCTGCCGATGGCTCCACTGTGGTCCAAACTCCTGCGCATCCCACGCGCCTACCTGTACGCGGGCATCCTGTTCTTCGCCAGCGTCGGCGCCTACGCCGTCAGTGGCGACGTGTTGGACCTGGTGCTGCTGTTGGTGATCGGCCTGCTGGGCTTCATGATGCGACGGTTCGGCCTGCCGGTGCTGCCCGCCATCATCGGCGTCATCCTCGGCCCGAACGCCGAGCAACAACTCCGGCGCGCCCTGCAGATCAGCGACGGTAACCTGAGTGGCCTGGTGAACACCACTTTCTCGGTCACGGTCTACGCCATCATCGCAGTGATCCTGCTCTGGCCGCTGATCGGCAAAGCCATCACCCGCACCCGCACGCGAACCCCCGAAAGTGTCCGTTAGACAACCCTCAGCGGTGGTAGCCGTCTCTAACTCTGGAGCGCTCAGGCGTGAACGGTCCGTAACGGGGTGGTCCGAATGGGCGATGGATTCACCAGAGGCTGTTACAGCTGGAGGGTCATCATGCGCGTGCGAAACATTCTCACGACAGTGGTGCTGAGCGGCGCGCTCGTCGGCGGGCCAGGGTTGGCCATGGCCTGGGCCGAGCAGCCGGAAGACAGACCCGGCAACACCGGGCGGGGTCAGTCCGGCCAGGTCCACGGCAAACCCGCCCCGGCGGACACCACCGTGCCACAGCCACCGTCCAATGCGGACTTCACCGACCACGGCGCCGACACCCACGGCCCGTATGACTCCACTCGGGATGGTTCGCCCTCGGGTAACGGCAACGGCGGCGGCGAAGCCGTCGGCAAGCCGTGCGCGGGCTGTGTCGGCAAGGCCGACAACAAGAACCCGAAGGGTCAGCTCCCCGGCCCGCAGGACGGCAACAAGGGCTATGAGTGCGACGGCAACAAGGGCATCGGCCGCAGCAACCCGGCGCACACCGGGTGCAAGTCGACCACCACCACCACGCCGCCGCCGCCGACCACGACCACGACCACCACGACGTCGACCACCACGGTGACCAAACCTGGCGCGTCGACCGTCCCGGCGCCTCAGCCTGGCATCAACCCGGCGGCGGGCTCCGCGGCAGCGGCAGGCGCGGCGGCCGACACCACGGCCCTCGCGGACACCGGTGTGAACCTCGGCGTCCCGGTGGGCGCGGGTCTTCTCCTGCTGGGCGCCGGAACCGGCCTCATCCTGGTGGGCAGGCGCAGGCCTGCCGACTGACGTCCGTTCTCTCCGCCGAAGGACACGCGACCGGATGGGCACACCATCCGGTCGCGTTCTCGTTGTCACCGCTGGACAACCGCCCGGGCTGTCCCCGCCCACCGGGCGATCAGCGGCCCAGTCGTGGCCAGTATCAACACATACGCGGTCACCAGGGGGCCGAGCACCGCGTGCCCGGCGCCCACCAACCCGATGATCACGATCGAGAACTCGCCACGCGCGATGAGCGCTGTCCCGGCACGCAGCTTGCCCCGCCTGCCCGCACCGTCACGACCGGCCGCCAACCAGCCCGTGGCGATCTTCGTGACCACCCCGACCGCGGCGAGCGCGAAAGCGGCGGGCAGCACCGGGACCAGCTCGACCGGGCTGACAGCGAGTCCGATGGCCAGGAAGAACGCGGCGGCGAACAAGTCGCGCAGCGGGGCCAACACCGCACGGGCGCGGTCGGCCGCCGCGCCCGTGAGCGTCAGGCCGACCAGGAAGGCCCCCACCGCGGCCGAGGCGTCGACGAACTCCGCCAAGGCGGCCACCACCAGGGTGGTCCCGAGCACCCGCAGCATCAGCTGCTCGTCGTCGGGGTGGGCGAGGAACCGGTTGATGTGGTGGCTCCAGCGGTGCGACACGACGAACGCGGCCGCCACCGCGGTGAGCGCGACGACGACACCGATGACCGCCTCCCACCACTCGCCCCCGGAGGCGAGCACCGCGAGCACCGGCAGGTAGGCGGCCATCGCGAAGTCCTCCAGGACGAGGATCGACAGCACCGCGGGCGTCTCCCGGTTGCCCAGCCTGCGCAAGTCGCTCAGCAGGCGCGCGACGATGCCCGACGACGAGATCCAGGTGGCCCCGGCCAAGGCGAGGATCCCGATGCCGTCCAGCCCGAGCAGCCACCCCGCGACCGCACCGGGCGCCGCGTTCACCACCATGTCGAACAGTGCCGACGGCACGTGCCTGCGCACGCTGTGGGCGAACTCCGCGGTGGAGAACTCAAGTCCCAGGGTCAACAGCAGCAGGACGACCCCGATGGCCGCGCCTGCCTCGACGAACTGGGCGGCCGCGGGCACCGGGGCGAACCCGCCCTCGCCCAGGGCGAGCCCGGCGAGCAGGTACAGCGGGATCGGCGGCACCCCGAACCGCCGGGCCAGCGTCCCCAGTCCACTCAGGACCAACAGGATGACGCCCAGTTCCAGCAGCAGCGCCAGTGAGGTGTGCATCCGGCTCAGCCCCGGAAGATCTCGCGCACCGCCGCGATGCCCTCATGGGTCCCGATCACCACGAGCACGTCGTCGGCCTGGATGACCTCCGCGGGCGACGGCGACGCGATAACGGTCTCGCCGCGCACGATCGCCACGATCGACGCCCCGGTCCGGGTGCGCGCGCGGCTCTGCCCGAGCGATCCGCCCGCGAACGGCGAGCCTGCGGGCACCGCGATCTGGCCCGCGCTCAGTCCCGGCACCTCCCGGGTGAGGTCGGCGAACCGCTCGGCGATGCGGGGCGCCCCCAGGATCTCGGCGACGGCGTCGGCCTCCTGCGCGGTCAGCCGGAACAGTGGCCTGCCCTCATCCGGATCGCTCCTGGGGTAGTCGACCAGCTCGAAGTCGCCGGTGCGGCGGGCCACGATGCCGATCCGCTGGCCGTCGGCGTTGGTGAACTCGTAGCGCAGGCCGACCCCGGGCAGGAGAACCTCGTTCACGTCCATCCACCCATGATGGCGGGAAAGATCGGCGACAACGAGTGGTCGCTGCCCGATGGGGCGGAAGTTGACCGTGGGGAGGTGTTTGTCGGTCCAGTTTGGGTACTCCGTGTGCACGATCCACACACGAAGGGGTACGCCATGGCACACCCACTACCTCAACAGACCACCCGAACGCCGGTGCAGCTGGCCGCTATGGCGGTCGCCGCCGTCTTCCTCGTTGTCGGTATCGCCGGGTTCATCCCCGGTCTGACCACCGAATACGACGGGATGACCTTCGCCGGACACGAGTCCACAGCGATGCTGCTGGGCGTGTTCAAGGTGTCGATCCTGCACAACATCGTCCACCTGCTCTTCGGCGCCGTCGGTCTGGCGATGGCGCGGACCGCGGCAGGCGCCGCGGCCTTCCTGGTCGGTGGCGGTGTGATCTACCTGGTGCTGTGGATCTACGGCCTGGTCATCGACCACAGCAGTGCCGCCAACTTCGTCCCGGTCAACACCGCGGACAACTGGCTGCACCTGTTGCTCGGTTTGGGGATGCTCGCTCTCGGACTCGCGCTCGGCAAGCGCCGGGCCACCGTCTCCGACGCCAAGATCTGAAAGATCCGACCCGACCGACCCGCACGGCGAAGAGGCCCTGGACACCATGTCCAAGGCCTCTTCCCGGGTCGGTCAGTCGTCGTCGGTCAGTCGTCGAGGTGCTCGCCGGTCAGCTTCCGGTAGCCCTTGGCGCCCGCGCGGTCGATGCCCGCCTTGACCACCCCGAAGATCGCGCCCTGCAGCAGCGCCGCGAGAAGGACCTCCCGGGTGCGGTGGTCCGGCGAGGTCGCCTCGGGGGCTTCGTCCTCGCCGGAGACGCCACGCCAGATCCGCCTGAACAGCGCGGCCGACACCAGGCCGCCGAGCGCGCTGATGAGCATGCTCAGGGGTCGGTAGAGAAGTTTCACCGCGCTCACCTCTCCCAGCGCCGGGTGATCAGGGCGATCAGCGCGCCGATCAGCAGCCCGAGCGCGCCTGCCTGAACCGGCTTGCGCCGCACCAGCGCGGTCACCTGGCCCAGCGGGTGGCTGCCCGAGGGGTTGTCGGCCCGGTGGCGCACCGCGTCGACGCGGCCGTCGACCTGGCCACCCCAGGCATCGGTCTCGCCGTCGTGCGTCTTGCGGCCCGCCAGGTCCTTGACCTCGTGGGCCTTGGTCTCGACGCGTTCCTTCACCTCATGGGCCCTGGAGTCGGCGCGCTGCTTGACCTCCTGCGCCTTCTCCTTGACCTCATGGGCTTTCTCGGCGGCCCGCTCCTTGAGCTCGTGGGCTTTGTGCACTGCCCGGTCCTTGACGTCGTGGGCCTTCTCCTCGGCCCGCCGCCTCACCTCGGTCTTGGCCACGAGCGCGTCCACAGTCTCGGCCAGATCGCCGCGCACCCGTTGGATGTCCTCGCGCAAGTCGTCCGGTCGGCTCATCGGTGTGCACCCTCCTTGATCGCCTCGAAGTCGCGCCGCGTGCTGCGGATCGCCTGCTCCGGGACCGGCGGGGTGGCGTGCTTGATCTTGCGCATCCCGATCAGCCCCAGCACGCCCGCGATCAGCAGCAGCACGCCGCCGACGATGAGCGCGGCGGCCCACACCGGCAGCACCAGCGCGAGGGCGGCGATGGCGGCGATGACCAGCGCCGCGGCGCCGAACCACGCCGTGACACCGGCCGCCCCGCCCAGCGCGGCGCCACCGCCCGCCTGTTTGCCTTTCTCCTTCAGTTCGTCGGTGGCGAGGGCGAGCTCGTCGCGCACGAGTCGCGAGACCTGCTCGCCCAGTCGCCCCACCAACTCTCCGGTGGACAGTTCAGCGACACTGCGATTGGGCTCGTTCATGCCGTCGGGGTACCCACGACCGGCCGAAACTACGCGTCGCCGACGGGCTCGCGCGCTGGGTAGCGGGCCAGGAAGGCGTCCGCTGCCATCGCGGCGAACGTGAGCACGCGCTCCGGCGGGTAATCGTCGGGGGCTTCCAGGAGCAGCCTGCCCATTTCCTCCGCCACCCGGACCAGACTCCGCGCGAGGAGTTCGACGTCGACGTCGGCGGCGTTGTCCCGGCCGCGCAGGAACCGCCTGCCCACCCCGGCGAACTGCGTCATCACCGCCTGCTCGCCTTGACGGCGGTACTCCCGCACCGGGGCGGGGACCGCGCCGACCGGGAGCAGGATGGCCCGCCAGGTCGCGGGCCGCTCCAGCACGGCGGCGACGAGCGCGCGGCAGACGTCGGCGAACCACTTCGCCGGGTCGGCGAGGTCGACCGGCAGGGCGGCCGCCGCGGCGAGCTGCCCGAGAGCGTGCTTGGCCTCGCGGTCGAGCAGCTCCTTGAGCAGGTGGTGGGCGTCGGTGAACTGGCCGTAGACGACCGGTCGGGTGACGTCGCAGGCCTTCGCCACGGCGTCGATCGAGACGGCGGCGAGACCACGGGTGTTGATGATCTCCAGCGCCGCGTCGAGCAACTGCTCGCGGCGTTCGGCCGCGGGCAGGCGCGGTGCGTACGGGCGCTTCCCGTTCGCTTCCTTCGTCGCGGTCACCGGCGCATTCTAACCTTGTTTTGCTACACCACTGTAGCTAAAGTCCCTGTGACGGCAGGTCACACCTTTCCCGGGGAGCGCGCATGAGCACCGAACCGACACCGAAGCCCGTGCCGCGCGTGCGCCGCATCCGGTTCGCCTACCCCACGGGCGCACTCGACCGGCACTTCGTGAAGAAGGAGGGCGAAGGCGAGGGCGACCTGGTGATGAGCCACATCGTCGCCGTGCTCTCGGCAATGTTCCCCGAGGGCGAGGACTTCTTCGTCCGCTCGGTGCGGCGCTACGCCGACAAGGTCGACGACCCGGAGCTCAAGGCGCAGGTCGCCGGGTTCATCGGGCAAGAGGTCACACACGGGCGTGAGCACCGGGCGCTCAACGAGCGACTACAGGAGATGGGCTACCCGACGCGCCGGGTCGACCGCCGGACCAGGATCGGCCTGGGCCGGGCGGAGCAGAAGCTGTCGGGCCTGAGCTGCCTGGCGATGACCGCCGCCCTGGAGCACTACACCGCGGCGCTGGCCGAGACCCTGCTGACCGACGAGCGGGCCCAGCGGCTGCTCGGGTCGACCGAGGTGCGTTCACTGCTGCTGTGGCACGCGGTCGAGGAGTCCGAGCACAAGGCCGTCGCCTTCGACGTCTACCGCGCGGCGGGCGGCACCGAGCGCAGGCGCATCCGGACCATGCACTTCGTGACCGTCACGTTCATCCTCGGCGTGCTGGGCCACACGCTGCTGTCGCTGCTGCAGGATCGGGCGGCGTACAACCCGGTCCGGCTCGTGCGCAGCATCGCGGCACTGCGGCATTCGCCGTTCCTGACCCGGCAGGTGTTCCGGCGGATCACGGCGTACAACCGGCCGGGCTTCCATCCGGACGACCACGACAACAGCGAACTGCTGGAGCGCTGGACCGCCGAGCTTTTCGGCGCCGAAGGCAAGCTCGCCGACAAACTTCGCTGATTCGTGTCACCCTCTGGACAAAGCTACTCCACTGAAGCATATTTACTACTCTGGAGTAGCAATTGCGGCACCGAGGGAGATCCGATGGCAGCCCACGCGCGACAGCCCGAGCCGATGCCACGGCGGCTGGACCACGGGTTCTTCGGGCCCGGCTCGCCGTCGTGGAAGGTGTGGACGAACCCGACCGCGCTGATCGGGTTCCAGCGAGCCGTCGTGTTGGAACACTTCGACCCGATCCTGACCGCGGCGGTCGCGGACTCGCGCGGGATCTACAACGATCCGTACGGGCGGCTGGACCGCACCCTGGCGTACTTCCTGACCGTGGCCGTCGCGGACTCCCGAACCGCCATCGAGGCCTCGGACTTCCTTATGCGCGTGCACGCCAAGGCAACCGGCGTCGAGCCGATCAGCGGGCAGCGCTACAGCGCGAACAACCCGACCTCGCAGCTGTGGATCCACATCACGGGCTGGCACTCGGTGTTGAAGTGCTACGAGATGTACGGACCGGGCTTGTCCCCGGAGGAGGAGGACCAGTTCTGGGCCGAGTGCGTCACCGCCGCGGAACTGCAGACCTGCGAGCCCGGTGACGTGCCACGGTCGCGTGACGAGGTCCGCGAGTACTACGCGCAGGTGCGGCCGCGGCTGTGCACCTCGGAGCGCGCCAACGAGGGCATGCACTACCTGCTGCATGTGCCGTGGGAGAAGGGCGTCAAGGCGTGGGGCGGCAGCCGGATAGTCGCGCCCGCGGCGATCGCGACCCTGCCCAAGTGGATGCGCAAGCTGGGCGGCTTCGACCAACCGGCGGTAGTGGACCGCACGATCATGCCGGCCGCGAAACTGGCGGTGAAGATCATCGGCAGCCAAATCCGCCCCGACGCGGAGGCCAAAGGCCCCCTGCGTAAGGGAATGCTCGCAGCGACCGGCCTGCTCGGCCCGGCCACCTCACGGATGCTGGCCATGCACCTACGCGACGAACCCCCGCTCCGTGCCGAAACCCTGACCCCCACCCAGGCCCGCGCCCTCTACGGCAGAAGCGCCCCCGCCCAGTTGGCAACCCAATGACGACGCACGACCATCCCACACGCGACTCGCCCCTTCCAGCAAGTGAGTCGCCCCGCCCGGCGAGCGAGTTCGACATTCGCGCCCCACGGCCGTCTCTTCGGCTGGTCGGCTCAGCCGACGGAGCCATCGGCCCGCAGGGTCGCGAAATGCTCGTTGAGCATCCGATTGGCCCGACGCCGCAGCCGGTCTCGGGTATCGGGGTCCGATCCGGACAGCAAACCCATGCCCGCCACCAGCGTGACGAGCCTGCTGACCTCGTGGCGCAGGTCGAGGTCGACGCGAAGTTCGCCGTTGTCGACGGCCTCTTTGAGGTGTCGGTGGGCGAGCTCTCCCCAGGCGCGGTAGCCCGCTCCGAACCCGCCCGCGGTCGGCGAGCGCTGCGGGTCGTCGGACCAGAAGGCGAGCCAGATCCGCCAGATCGCGACGCCGTCCGCGTCGGTGGGGAGCAGTCCCAAAGCCGCCCGTTTGACCGCGGCCAGGCCCCGTCCGCGGCCCACCGCGGCCCGGACCCGCTCGGCCGCGAGTCTGCCGTTGTGGCGCTGGATGGCGCCCATCAACTCGGCTTTGTCCTCGAAGTAGTGCGTGACGGACCCGGTGGTGACCCCGGCCTCGGCCGCGATGGTGCGCATCGTGGCCGCCGCCGCGCCCTGGGTGCTGATCAGCCGCCACCCCGCGGCGATGATCAGCTCGCGACTTCGTGGATCCCGGATCTGTCGTGCCACGACTTCACCTCCGACGACTCCTGGGCATAACGACCGTTCCGTAACCAACGATACGTAACGCTCGTTGTGACTTGACACGCATCGGCGAAGGAGGCTCAGCGAGTGCTCTTGGAGACACCGCCCTCACGCGGGCCGGTGGCCGACGCCGCCCTGCAGATCGGGCACATGCTCGACTTCGCGGTCCTCACCCTGCTCGCCGGCCTGCGGTCGCTGCGCTACCGGCGCTTCCCGTGGCGTGAGTGTGTGCACCAGATGTGGTTCCTGGCCACGGTCACCACGCTGCCCGCCGTGCTGGTGACCGTCCCGCTCGGGGTGATGGTCGCGGTCAACATCGGCTCGCTGGCTGGCCAGCTCGGCGCCCAGGGATACGGCGGCGCGGTGGTCGCGTTCGTCATCGTCGGGCAGGCGGCGCCGCTGATCTGCGCGCTGATGATCTCCGGGGTCGGTGGCTCGGCGATCTGCGCCGACCTCGGCTCGCGCAAGATCCGCGAGGAGACCGACGCGCTGGAAGTCATGGGCGTGTCCACCGTCGAGCGCCTCGCGGTGCCCAGGGTGGTCGCCGCGACCGTGGTCACCGTGCTGCTCAACGGGGTGGTGATGGCCGTCGGGATCGGCGTGAGCTTCGCCTTCCAGGTGATCGCCCTGGACAACTCCCCCGGCAGCTTCCTCGGCGCGCTCACCGAGTTCTCCCGCCTGTCGGACTTCATGGTCGCCGAGATCAAGGCCGCCGCGTTCGCCGTCTGCGCCGCCATCGTCGCCTGCTACAAGGGCCTCACCGTGAAGGGCGGGCCCAGCGGGGTCGGCGACGCGGTCAACGAGGCCGTCGTGCTCGCGTTCGTGCTGGTCTTCATCGTCAATGTGGTGGTCACCGAGCTCTACACGGTGATCGTCCCGGCTCGGGGGGCCTACTGATGGCGGGAACCGTGGTACGGCGCGGAAGCAGGCTGGTCCAGCCGGTCGCCGGCGGCCTGATCCGGCTCGGCGTCCAGGTCAGCTTCTACGCCTACGCGCTGGCCGCCGTCCCGCGCGCGGTCATCCACTACTGGCGGCACGTGGTCAAGCTGGTCGCCGAGGTGAGCTTCGGCCGGGCGTCGCTGCTCGCGGGAGGCGGCACGATCGGCGTCGTCTTCGCCATGTCGTTCGTCTCCGCGACCCAACTCGGCCTGGAGGGCTACCGCGGCCTCGACCTGATCGGCCTGACCCCGATGTCCGGCCTGATGACCGCGCTGGTCAACACCCGCGAGCTGGCGCCCCTGGTGGCCGGGATCGCGCTGGCGGCGAAGGTCGGCACCGGCTTCACCGCGCAGCTGGGCGCGATGCGCATCAGCGACGAGGTCGACGCGCTCGAGGTCATGGCGATCCCGTCGATGACGTTCCTGGTCAGCACCCGGATCGCGGCCGCGTTCATCGCGGTGATCCCGCTGTATCTGATCGGGCTGTTCGCCTCCTACCTGGCGACCAACGTCGCGGTGGTGTCGATCAACGGCCAGTCCCAGGGCACGTACGACTTCTACTTCCACCTGATGCTCACCCCAGGCGACGTCCTCAAGTCGCTGCTCAAGGTGCTGATCTTCGCGGTGATCATCACCCTCGTGCACTGCTTCTACGGCTACACGGCCACCGGCGGGCCCGAGGGAGTCGGCCGCGCGGCGGGGGCGGCCTTGCGCACGAGCATCGTGACCCTGGCGGTCGCGGACATGCTGCTGTCGTTCACTTTCTGGGGTCTGCACCCGTCGCTTCCCGGTCTGGGGGTGCAGTGATGCCGGACCTCACCCGAGGCGGAGTCAGCCGCACGAGCCTGCTGCTGCGCGGGATCGCGGGCGTGACCGCGCTCGCCGCCGTCTCCGTGCTCACCCTGATCAACAGCGCGGGCGGGTTCACGTCGGAACCCGAGATCACCGCGGTGCTGCCCGCGGCGAGCGGCCCGATCCAGGACAACGTGCCGGTGCAGTACCGGGGGGTGCCGATCGGCCGGGTCGTCGACATCCGGCCGGGAACCGACAGCGCCACGCTGACCCTGCGGATCAAGGACGGCCAACTCGACCGCATCCCCGACGGAGTCCAGGCCCGCCTGTTGCCCCGCACCCTGTTCGGCGACCAGTACCTCGACCTCGCCGTCCCGCAGGGCCAGGCGTCGGCGGGCACGCTGCGGCGGGGCGCGGCGCTGCGGCCGGACACCTCGGCGCAGACCGTGCAGCTGTATGTGGCCTACACCAAGCTCTACGACCTCATCACCGCCCTGGAGCCGGCGAAGATCCAGGTCGCGCTCGGCGCGGTGGCCGACCTGCTGCGGGGTCGCGGCGGCGAGTACGGCCGGATGATCGACGAGGCCGCCACCCTGGTAAACGGGTCCCGGCCACTGGTCGACTCGCTCGGCGACACCGTCACCGAGGTCGCGGGCATCACCCGGCAGCTGGCCGCGAGCGCGCCGGACCTGCTGGCCACCCTCGACAACGCCGTCGCGCTCTCCCGCACGGTGGTGGACAAGCAGCACAACCTCGCCGCCCTGCTCGTCGGCGGCGGCCAGGTCGCCGACCAGGCTCAGCGGATGCTCACCGACAACTCCGGCCGGTTCATCCAGCTGGTGCGCACGACCGCGCCGGTGACCAAGGTGATCGGCGGCCGACCCGAGTTGCTCGGCAGGATGCTCGACAGCACCAACGGCTTCCTCGAAGCCGCCAACCGCGGGTTCTCCACCGGGCGGCTCAAGATCCGGGTCGCGATCACGATGGACCAGCCGTACCCGTACACGCCGGCCGACTGCCCGCGCTATCCCGGCCTGGCCGGGCCGAACTGCGGGCAGGCGGTGCCCGAGGCGTCGAGCGGGACCACCGGGCCGGTCGGGAGCCCCCAGGAGCAGCAGACCCTGCAGCAGCTACTTCCCTATCTGCCAACGGATACACCGCCCATCGGCCCCCTGCCCGAGCGGTCGGCCCAGCCGGACTTGTTCAGCCTGCTGCTGGGTCCGCTCGTGCGCGGAAACCAGGTGATGATCCGGTGAAGATGACCGCCGTCTCGATGAAGCTCGCGCTCTACATCGTGGTCGCCGTCCTCGCGGGCGTGGTCGTGGTCAACACGCTGACCGACCCGATCGGACACGACACCGACGACTACCACGCCGTGTTCACCGACGCCGCCGGGCTGATCAACGGCAGCGACATCACGATCGCCGGCGTGCGGGTCGGCACGGTCAGCGGGGTACGGCTGGAGAACGGACTGGCCACAGTGGACTTCGACCTGCGTGAGGACCAGCGAATCCCGGCCGACGCGCGAGCGGTGATCCGCTACGCCGACCTGCTCGGCGCCCGGGCGATCGCGATCGTGCCCGGTCCGGGCGGCGTGGGCGACCTGCCGCCGGGCTCGACCATCACGGTGGAGCGGACCGCGCCGGCGCTGGACATGACGTCGCTGTTCAACGGGTTCAAGCCGCTGTTCAACGCAATCGATCCGAAGGAGGTCAACCAGCTCGCGGGCGAACTCGTCGCGGTGTTCCAGGGCGAGTCGGGCACCATCGCGAGCCTGCTGCGGCATGTGGTGTCGGTGACCGCCACGATCAACGGCAAGGACCAGGTGATCGGCCAGGTGCTCGACAATCTCACGGCGGTGCTGGGCACGATCAACAGCCACCGCGACGATCTCGAAGCCCTCCTCGACGGACTGGCCACCCTGACCGACAACGTCGCCGCGAGCCGGGACCAGATCGCGGCGGCGCTTGATTCGGGCGCCCAGTTGGCGGGCACGCTCTCGGATCTCCTCGGCGACCTCACCCCGACCCTGACCCGAGATGTCCGCTCGGTCGACGCCCTCGCCCAGACGCTCCTGCGCAACTCCGACGGCATCGACGCGGCCCTCGCGGCCGCGCCCGCGTTCTTCGCCGACCTGAACCGGGCAGGCGATTACGGGTCGTGGATCAACATCTACATCTGCAACCTCAGCGTCACCCTCGCCGCCACCCCGACCGATCTCGGCGTCGGCCCGCATTCGGCGGTGTGCCGATGAGACACCGCAACCCCATGATCACCGGCGCCCTCGCGGGCGCGGTCCTGTTCGCACTCGTCGCCGCCGCCGTGATCGCACCCAAGCTGGTGTTCCTGGCTCGCACCAACGACTACACCGCCGAGTTCGCCAACGCCGCCGGGCTTACCGCCCACGACCAGGTCTACGTCGCGGGCGTGCCCTCCGGGCGGGTCACCGAGGTGAGCCTGGCGGGCGACCGGGTCCACGTGAGGTTCCGACTCGACAACGACCAGCCGCTCGGCGAGGGCTCCAGCGCGTCGATCAAGCTGCTCACCATCCTCGGCACCCGTTACCTCAGCGTGCAGCCCGCTGGTGGCGGCAGGCTCGACGAGGACGCGGTCATCCCGCTGGAACGCACGTCGGTGCCCTACAGCCTCGACGAGCTCGCGGGCGCCGCCACCGGCGCGGTCGAGCAGCTCGACTTGGCCGCGCTGCAGAAGATGGTCCACACGATGCGCGAGGTCATCCCGCAGGACCCGGGGTTGGTGAACAACGCGCTGACCGGAGTCGCCGCGGCCTCGGACCTGATCGCCCGTCGCGACCAGCAGTTCGACCAATTGCTTGAAGCGACCAAGACCGTCACCGGCGATCTCCTCAGCCAGCGCGACACCCTGGTCTCCCTGGTCGGCGACGCCACGACCGTCGCCCAGCTGCTCGACTCGCGGCGGGCGGTGATCCGGCAGCTGATCGCCGACGTCGGTTCGTTGTCCGAGCAGCTGCGGAAGTTCCTCGCCGACAACGCCGAAGTCCTCGGTCCGCTGCTGAACCGCCTGCACGAGCTGGTGACCGCGATGTCGGCCAACGAGAAAGCCCTGTCGGACACGCTCACCCAGCTCGCTCCGACCAGCCGTTACCTCGCCAACGCCACCGGAAACGGGCCGTGGGCTGACGTCGTGGGACCGGCCGGGCCGCTGCCGGACAACCTGCTGTGCGTGTCCGGACTCATCCTGGGGTGCCGATGAAGAGCCGACTTGCCGCCGTGCTGACCGGGGTGTGCGTGTTCACCCTGCTGGCCGCGGGCGCGTGGCTGACGTTCAAACCCGGTGCGGTGCTGCGGGTCTCGGCCGACTTCACCGCCGCCGACCAGGTCTACCCGGGCAACCGGGTGGCGATCCTGGGCGTGCCGGTGGGCACGGTCGAGTCGGTCACGCCGATGGGCTCGGTGGTTCGGGTGACGATGGCCCTGCCCGGCGAAACCCGGATCCCGGACAGCGCGCAGGCCTACATCATGAGCCCGCAGGTCGTCAGCGACCGGTTCGTCGAGCTGAGCCCGCCCTACCGGACCGGTGCCGAACTGCGCGAGGGCGCGGTGATCCCGGTGCAGCGAACGCACGCGCCGATCAAGTGGGACCAATTGGTCGGGGCGATGGACACGCTCGCCACGGCGCTGGGACCGAACGGCGCCGACAAGGACGGCGACCTGACCGCGCTGCTGCACTCCGCGGCGGTCACCGCGAAAGGCAACGGGCTCGCCCTGCGCGACGCGGTCACGAAGATCAGCCAGGCGACCGGCCTGCTCGCGGGCGACACGGGCGACCTGGGCGCGGTGCTGGGCAACGTCGACAAGCTCGTCCAGGTGTTGGCCGACCACAAGGCGGAGATCGCCACGCTGACCCAGGTGGTCGGCAGGCTCGGAACGGATCTCACGACCGAACGGGACGGGATCTCGAAGACGATCGGCGACCTGTCGGCCGTCCTGTCCGAAGTGGACAAACTGGTCCGGGCGCACGGCGGCGCTTTGAGCGAGGACCTGACGAACCTGGCCAACCTCACCGGAATGCTCGCCGCCCACCAACAGAACCTCGCCGAGACCCTCGATGTGCTGCCACTGGCGATGGGCAACACCGCGCGGGCGGTGTCACCGGACGAACGGCTGCGCCTACGCATGGACATGTCCACCAACCTCAGCCAGTTCCCCGTCTCCGCGGCGCTCTGCCAGCGGCTGCCGGTGCCGCTGTGCTCCGGTCCGGGCCTGGTCAACCCGATCCCGCTGCCGCCTTCGGGCCTTCCCCTTGGCGGTGGCTGATGCGACGCCTGGGGCCCGCTGTGCTGACCGTGGCGCTGCTGAGCGGCTGCGGCCTGAGCATGCAGAACCTGCCCATCGGCCGCTCCCCCGACGGCCCGACCTACCACGTCACCGCGGTGTTCGCCGACGCCTCGAACGTCCCGATCGGCGGCATGGTCAAGATCGGCCAGGCCACGGTCGGCCGCGTCTCCAGGATCGACACCCGCGACTTCCAGGCGGTGGTCGGCTTGGAGCTCACCGCCGACACTGTGCTGCCGCCCGGCACGACGGCGCAGCTGCAGCTCACCTCCGCGCTGGGCGAGGAGTTCGTCGACCTGCGGCCACCGGCGACGCCGACGCCCGGCGAGCCGCTGCGCGACGGCTCCGTCATCCCGCTGTCGGCGACTTCACGGGGGCCGGACGTGGAGAACATGCTGGCCGCGGTCGGCGGGCTGCTCAACGGCAGCGGCCTCGACCACGTGCGCACGATTGTGACCGAGCTGAACACGATGCTCGGCGGACGCGAGGACGAGGTCCGCGACCTGCTGCACCAACTCGACGCTGTGCTGGCCTCTCTCGACAGCCACGGCGCCCAGATCGCCGGGCTGATCGATTCGATGAACACCCTGGCCGCCGACACCGCCGCCCAGCGCCCCCTGCTGGAGGCCGCGCTCACCGACATCACACCCGCGCTGCAGGTGTTGATCTCACAGCGCGACCAGTTCACCGGACTGCTCACGAAGGTGACCGCGCTGAGCACGTCGGCGAACGGCATCCTCGGGGAGACCGGGCAGGCGTTCACCACCCAGCTCAGGCAGCTGCGGCCGGTCCTCGACTCGCTCAGCGCGTTCGACAAACGCCTGGAGCCGACCCTCGCCCAGCTCACCAAATTCGGCGGTCTGCTCGACCGAGCGGTCCCCGGCGACTACCTCAAGGTCGACATGACGCTCGACGTGCCGAACTCGGTCCTGCGGCTGATCCAGTCGACCGGCGGGCTGCCGCTGCCCGTGCCGCTGGGAGGTGGGGTCCGGTGAACCGCACGGTCGTCGTCCAGCTCGTCCTGTTCGCCGTGATGGGGCTCGCCGCCGGGCTCTACGTGGTGGACAACGTGCTCGGGCCACAGGCGTTCGGCACCCCGATGAAGGTGACCGTCCGACTGCCCGACGCGGCGGGCCTGGCCCGCGAGTCGCAGGTGACCTACCGCGGTGTCGACGCGGGCACGGTCAGCTCCGTCGCCATCGACCCCGACGGCTTGGGCGTCACCCTCGAACTCACGCTCGACCCGGGTCTGCGGATTCCCGCCGACACCCAGGCCGTGATCAGCATGGACACGCCGGTCGCCATCCAGCACGTCGACCTGCGGCCCACCCACGATCGGCCGCCGTACCTGACCGAGGGCAGCGTGATCCAGGCCAAGGACACGGCGGTGCCGCTGCCGCTGAACACCCTGCTCGTGCACTTCATGGAACTCGCCGACAGCATCGACCCGGAGGACCTGCGGGTGCTCACCGACGCCCTGGCCACCGGACTCAGCGGAATGGGCCCGCAGCTGCGGCAGATCATGACCAACACGCAGACCCTGATGGACGCCCTGCGCGCCAACGATCCGATCCTGGTCAACCTGCTCACCAACGCCGACTCGGTGCTCGGCGCCGCGGACGGGCTGCCGAAGCTGGCCGCGGGCATGCGCGGGCTCACCGACCAGGTGCGGGCGCAGGACCCGGCGGTCCGCTCGATCCTCGACACCGCCCCCGGCTTCACCGCGACCCTGGCGCCGCTGATGGCGAACAACCAGCAGGCCGCGACCGCGCTGCTGGGGAACCTGCTGACGACCAGCCAGATCGTCAGCGTCCGGATACCCGCGCTGAAGGAGACGATGGTCGCGCTGCCCCTGGCACTCGACGCGCTGGCGAGCACCGCGCACGGCGACACCGTCGACATGTACCTCGTCGGCGCGCAGGGGCCGGTGTGCTTCAACGACACCGACCGCCGGACACCGACCGACACCTCCCCGCGTGACCCGCAGCTGGGCTGGCACTGTCAACCGGGCCCAGGGCTCTCGCAGCGCGGGGCGATGAACGCGCCGCGTCCGGTGGCGACGTACGACCCCGCGACCGGGCAGGGCAGCACCCCGTCCGGGGAGCGGTTCTCCGTGGGCGCGGGCGGCGGCCAGTCCGAGGTGCTCGGACCCCGTTCGTGGCAATCACTCTTCTTGCAGGGAGTCAGCTGATGACGACACCGACCGACACCGACGAGTCGACCGAGTCCGCCGAGTCCGCCGAGTCCGCCGAGTCCGCCGAGTCCACTGTGGAACCGGAGGGGTCCACTGAGGACAAGCGACGGCCGCGGGTGCTGACGATCGCGCTCGCGCTGCTGATCGTCGTGCTCCTGGTGCTGTCGGGGTTGCTGGGGTGGAAGTTCCTTGAGCGCCGCCAGGCCGACACGGCCCGGGCCGCCGCCGTCGACGCGGGCACCCGCTACGCCACCGACCTGGCCAGCTACGACTTCACCAACCTGGCAGGCAACTTCACCACTGTCACCGCCAACTCGACGGAGAAGTTCGCCCAGCAGTACAAGCAGGTCAGCGACAACCTCACGCAGCTGATCGTGCAGATGAAGGCGACGTCGAAGGGGTCGGTCACCCAGCTCGGCGTCGTGGAGTCGGACGCGGACAGCGCCGTGCTGATCCTGTTCCTGGACCAGACGATCACCAACACGAACTCGCCGCAGCCGCGGGTCGACCGCAACCGGATGCGGCTGAGCCTCGTCCAGAGCGGCGACCGCTGGCTGATCGACGACGTGCAGTTGCTCTGAACGCGGGGCTTCAAAACGGCCGACCTGGGTATTGCTGATGGCATGACTGTCTTCGGCTTCCATGCCTCGCATGAACAGGTCCATCCGCGGGCGCTGCTCGACGCCGCGGGCAGGGCCGAGCGGGTGGGGTTCCGGGCGGCGATGTCCTCGGACCACTTCTCGCCGTGGAGCGCGCGGCAGGGCCACTCCGGGTTCGCCTGGTCGTGGCTGGGTGCGGCGCTGCAGGCGACGAGCCTGCCGTTCGGCGTGGTCAGCGCCCCCGGCCAGCGGTATCACCCGGCGGTCCTGGCGCAGGCGATCGGGACGCTGGGGGCGATGTTCCCCGACCGGTTCTGGGTGGCCCTGGGGTCCGGGGAGGCCAGCAACGAGCACATCACCGGCGACCGGTGGCCACGCAAGGACGTCCGCAACGCGCGCCTGCGCGAGTGCGTCGACGTCATCCGGGCACTGTTGGCGGGCGAGGAGGTCAGCCACGACGGGCTGGTGACAGTCGACCGGGCTCGGCTGTGGACGCTGCCGCAGACGCCACCGCCGCTGATCGGGGCCGCGGTGAGCGTGCAGACCGCCCGCTGGTGCGCGGACTGGGCGGACGGGCTGATCACCGTGGCGGGCCCGGAGGAGCACCTCAAGCGCATGATCGGCACGTACCGCGACGCCGGGGGACGCGGCAAGGTGGCGCTGCAGGTCCACCTGTCGTGGGCGCCGGACGAGGACACCGCGCGGCACGTCGCGCACGAGCAGTGGCGCAGCAACGTGTTCGGGCCGCCGATGTCGTGGGACTGGGAGTCGGCCGAGCACTTCGACGCCGCCGCCCGGCACGTCACCGCGGACGACGTGGCGAAGGTCGTGAACGTCTCGGCCGACCTGGGCAGGCACATCGAGTGGCTGCGGTCCTACGCCGACCTCGGCTTCGACGAGATCTACCTGCACCACGTCGGGCAGCGCCAGGACGAGTTCATCGCCGCGTTCGGCGAGTCGGTGCTGCCGAAACTCGCGGAGGTGGGGTCGTGGAGCTGACCCGGACCGCCGACCTGTGGTGGAAGACCGCGATCGTGTACTGCCTGGACGTGGAGACGTTCTTCGACAGCAACGGCGACGGCCACGGCGACTTCCGCGGCCTGACGCAGAAGATCGACTACCTGGACCGGCTCGGCGTCACCTGCGTGTGGCTGATGCCGTTCTACCCCTCCCCCGATCGCGACGACGGTTACGACATCACCGACTTCTACAACGTCGACCCCCGGCTGGGCACGCTCGGAGACTTCGTCGAGTTCCTGCGTACCGCACGCGACCGAGGAATTCGGGTGATCGCCGACCTGGTGGTCAACCACACCTCCGACCGGCACCCATGGTTCCAGAGCGCCCGCGAGGGCCCGGACTCGCAGTACCACGACTGGTACGTGTGGCAGGACAAGCCGCCGCCGGACGCCAAGAAGGGCATCGTCTTCCCCGACCAGGAAGAGAGCCTGTGGACCTACGACCGCAAGGCGAAGCGGTACTACCTGCACCGGTTCTACAAGCACCAGCCCGACCTCGACGTGGCGAACCCGGCGGTGCGCGACGAGATCGCCCGGGTGATGGGCTTCTGGCTGGAGCTGGGCCTATCGGGGTTCCGGGTCGACGGGGTGCCGTTCCTGCTCGACACCGCGGGCAGCCACGACGCGGCGCAGTTGCCCGATCCGCACGACTACCTGGCTGACCTGCGCGCGTTCCTGGGCCGTCGCCGCGGCGACGCGGTGATGCTCGGCGAAGTGAACCTGCCGTACAAGGACACGATGAAGTTCTTCGGCGACGGTGACGGGGTCGCCGACGAGCTGACGATGTGCTTCGACTTCATCGGCATGCAGAAGATGTATCTGTCTCTGGCCCGCGAGGACGCCGAACCGCTCGCCGACGCGCTGCGGGAGCGCCCCCTGCCCCCGCGCGACGGGCACTGGGCGACATTCGTGCGCAACCACGACGAGTTGACCCTGGACAAGCTCACCGACTCCCAGCGCCAAGAGGTCTTCGCGGCGTTCGGGCCGGACAAGGACATGCAGCTTTACGACCGCGGGCTGCGCAGGCGCGTCCCCTCCATGTTCGACGGTGACGAGCGGCGGATCCGGATGGTCTACAGCCTGCTGTACTCGCTGCCGGGCTGCCCCGTCCTTTACTACGGCGAAGAGATCGGCATGGCCGAGGACCTCCGCGCCGAGGGACGGCTGGCGGTCCGCACCCCGATGCAGTGGTCGTCCACCCGCAACGCGGGGTTCTCCCAGGCGGACGTGAAGGACCTGCCGGGGCCGATCCCCCAGGGGCGGTTCGGGCCGGAGCACGTCAACGTCCGCGCGCAGGAGGGTGTCGCGGAGTCGCTGCACTCGTGGATCCGGCACCTCATCGACCGGTACCGGGAGTGCCCGGAACTGGCGTGGGGCCGCTACGAGGTGCTCGACACCGACGAGTCGTCCGTGCTGGCGCACCGCTGCGACATCCAAGGCACCGTCGTGGTCCTGCACAATCTGGCAGATCGCGAGGTCGCCCCGGAGATCACGCTGGACGGCGTGGACAACTCGCAGGTGCTCGTGGACCTGCTGCGGGAGGGCGAGACAGAGGTGTCGACCAAGGGGAAGGCGACTATCGAGCTCGAGTCCTACGGGTGCCGGTGGCTGCGAGTCACCGAGCGTTGAGGTGTCAGTGCTGGTCGGGCGCGGTCAACTGCTCCCGAACGCGAACCGTGGCCTCGGTGCTCAACGCGAGGAACCGGTCGATGATCCGGCGCTCCGACTGCCCGAACTCGGCCCAGACGCGGCTCATCTCCGCGCCGAGCGGGGCGAAGAACGCCCGGCCCACGTCCAGGGCACGGTCGTTCACCCGCAGCTCGACCCGGCGACGGTCGGCGATGCCGCGCTCACGGCGGATATGACCCGCGGCCTCGAGCCGGTCGAGCAGCGCGGTCACCGCGGACGCGCTCAGATGCAGCGATCCGGCCAGGTCACCCGGACTCAGGGAGCGGCCCGCGTGGTCGGCGTGCATGATCACGGCGAGCGCGTTGAGGTCCGTGCGGTGGATGCCCCGGGTCTCGCCGAACATCTCCGCGAACCGATCGGACTCCACCACGAGCTGCCGTAGCCGAGTGACCAACTGCTGGTCGGTGCACTCGGCGTCCGCACGCGGTCCGACCATTGACCCATCCTCCGGTTTGCCCATCGAGCGAAACCACCCTATTCTTTCGGTCGTCGAACTATTCGGCGATCGAACTACTTGTCCCGGCGAGACCCGAGGGTAGTGAGTGTGAGCACCACATCCGACACCGCGCGACCCGGACCGGCGCGGTGGCTGCTCCCCGCGTTGCTGATCATCGGCTGGCTGTTGGTCGGCGCCGTCGGCGGGCCCTTCGCGGGCAAGCTGAGCGAGGTCGCCGAGCAGGACAGCACCACCTTCCTACCCCGCTCGGCCGAGGCCACCCGGGTCGGCGAGTTGCAGCGCGCGTTCGCGGGCAGCCGTGCCGTGCCCGCGATCCTCATCGCCGAGCGGCAGGCCGGGATCACCGCGCAGGACGACCGCTACCTGGCCGACCGGCTGGGCGCGGTCGGCGACGTTGCCGGCGTGGACCAGGCGACCCCGAGGTGGCTGCCCGCCCCCGACTCCCCCGCCGCCCGGCAGGCGATCATCTCCGTCGACGCGGAGGTCGACCCCGGCACGGCCATCGAGGAGGTCCGGGACCGGCTCGACACCGGTCGACCGGACGGACTCACGGTTCTGGTGACCGGGCCCGCCGCGCAGGCCGCCGATCTGGGCGAGGCGTTCGGCGGGATCGACGGCCTGCTGCTGCTCGTCGCGGGCGCCGTCGTGGTCGTCATCCTCATCGTGGTCTACCGCAGCCCGATCCTGCCGCTGGTCGTGCTGCTGTCGGCGGTGTTCGCCCTCGGACTCGCCAGCCTCGCGGTGTATTTGCTGGCGAAGAACGACGTGCTCGACCTCAACGGCCAGAGCCAGGGCATCCTGTTCATCCTCGTCTTCGGCGCCGCCACCGACTACGCCCTGCTGCTGGTGTCGCGGTTCCGCGAGGAACTCCGCGACACCGACGACCGCCATCGCGCGATCCGAACGTCGTTGCGCACCACGATCGAGCCCATCGCGGCGTCCGCGGGCACCGTGGTCCTGGGCGTGCTGTGTCTGCTGTTCAGCGACCTCAACTCCAACCGCGGCCTCGGACCGGTGGCCGCGATCGGCATCGCCGCCGCCTTCCTCACCACCACGACCTTCCTGCCCGCGGTGCTCGTCGTGCTCGGCCGGACAGCCTTCTGGCCGCGCAGGCCCACGCTCGGATCACCGCACCCGGAGACCTCGGGCCTGTGGGGCCGGGTGTCCGGGTGGGTGGGCCGGGCCCCGCGCGCCATCTGGGTGGTCACCACCTTGGTGCTGCTCGTCGGCGCCGCCTTCCTGCCCCAGCTGCGGGCGAGCGGGACCTCGCAGTCGGAGGTGTTCCTCACCGACGTGGACTCGGCCGCGGGGCAGCAGGTGGTCTCGCGCTACTTCCCGGGCGGCACCGGCGCGCCCACAGTCGTGATCGCCCGCGCCGACCGAGCCGACCAGGTGCTGGCCGCCGCCCGCGTCGACGGCGTCTCGACCGCGGCGGTGACCATGTCGAACGGACAGCCGAAGGTCGTCGACGGCCGGGTCAAACTCGACGTCGTGCTCGCGGACCCGGCCGACTCCGACGCCGCGATCGACACCGTCACCCGTGTCCGCCAAGCCGTGCACGCGGTCCCCGGCGCGGACGCGCTCGTGGGCGGACCGACCGCGAGCCAGCTCGACACCCGGGCGACCTCCGAACGGGACCGCGCGGTGATCATCCCGATCGTCCTGGTCGTGATCTTCGCGGTCCTCGCGCTGCTGCTGCGGTCACTGCTGGCGCCCGCCCTGCTGATCGCCACCGTGGTGTTGTCGTTCGCCGCGACGATGGGCGTGTCCGCCCTGGTGTTCAACGAGATCCTGGGCTTTCCCGGCGCGGACCCCGTGGTCCCGCTGTTCGGCTTCGTTTTCCTGGTCGCGCTGGGGATCGACTACAACATCTTCCTCATGACCCGGGTGCGCGAGGAGACCCGCGCGCTGGGCACCCGGGAGGGCACGCTGCGCGGTCTCTCGCTGACCGGTGGGGTGATCACCTCGGCGGGTGTCGTCCTCGCCGCCACGTTCGCCGCTCTCGCGGTGATACCGATCCTGTTCCTCGCCCAACTCGCCTTCATCGTCGCGTTCGGGGTGCTCGTGGACACCCTGATCGTGCGGTCGCTGCTGGTGCCCGCCCTGGTGGTCGACCTCGGCCGGGTGGTGTGGTGGCCCTCGCGCCTCGACAAGTCGTGATCACCGATCGATGAGGATGACCAGTCCGATGCCGACCAGCACGACGGGTAGCACCACGTGGCCCCAGCGGGAGAGGGCGCGGGCCACGGTGGGGCGGGTCGCGAGGAAGCGGCCCGCCGCGCACCACACGGCGACCAAGGCGAGGAACACGGCGGAATAGACCAGCAGCCTGCCGGTCCCCGCCGCGGTGAACACCGGGATGTACACGCCGAGGTTGTCCCCGCCGCCTGCCAGGGTCACGGCAGCCACCGCGAGCACACCGGGGCCCGCGACCGGATCGTCGCCTTCACCGCCGCCGCCGCGTTCGCGCCAAGCCTTCCAACCCGCGCGGACGCCAAGGGCGAGCGGGATGAGGCCAAGGTAGGGCCGGACGGACTCGGGCAGCAGCGATGCGCCCAGCGCCCCAACGACGGACAGGGCGAGGATCGCGCCGAAGCCGAGGTACTGCCCGACGACGACGCGCACAGCCGCCGCCCGGTCGCGGGCCCGCCCGAAGTACAGCGCCAGGATCAGGATGTCGTCGACATTGGTGACCGCGAACATCCCGGCCGCCTGACCGATCACCCCCAGGTGCATGGGCGCAGTCTCGCAGGCACCGCGTCAGGCGGCGTTCGGCCCGCCGAACGCCTCGCGGCCCGCGCGTTCGCGGAACGGCTCTATCGCGGCGATCTGGTGGCCCGCCCGGTCGATCAACGCGTCGAAGTCCACGTCCGGCAGACGTCGGGCCAGGCCCGCGAGGTCGCGCAGGGTGGCCCACAGCTGCTTCTTGGACTCGATGCCCATCACCAGGAACTCGAGCTCCTCGAAGCGGCTCAGCGGCGAGTACCGGACAAGCCGCCCATTCGGTTTCACCCTGCCGAGCCGCTC
Source organism: Actinokineospora xionganensis (assembly GCF_014323725.1). Classification (GTDB taxonomy): domain Bacteria; phylum Actinomycetota; class Actinomycetes; order Mycobacteriales; family Pseudonocardiaceae; genus Actinokineospora; species Actinokineospora xionganensis. The sequence goes on from NZ_JABVED010000001.1 coordinate 729,072, forward strand.
GGCGGCGAAGGCCAGGGACGTCTTGACGAGGTTGCGGCGGATGCCGAGGCGGCGCATGAGGTGCTCGAAGGTCGCGACATCCTCGGCGATGCCAGTGCTGACCGTCCCCAGCGCCTCGCCGAGCGCCGTTTCGCGGTTGGCGGCTCGCGACCGCTTCGCGAGCTCGCGCCAGCCGACGCCGAGGGCCAACTGGTCGTTGAGGTAAATGCTCAGGAAGTTCTCCATGCCCCGCCGGGTACCCCCGATCAGGGCAGGCCAAGCGGAGGACGATTACTTCACGCCGCCAGGGGGAACTTCACTGGGACGAACGGCTGTGCGACGCCGACGACCAATGTCCGACCGGTGAGCCGAAGAGGGAATACCGTGCGCTCCAAGGAAAGTGAGACCTCACGCACCCGCATGCGGGACACCGTGCGGGCGGGTCTGATCGCCGCGTACGTGGTGCTGGGGCTGCACGGCCTGATCTTGCTGACCGGCCCTGACTTCCTGGTCTCCGGCCCCCAGTTGACCTCCGAGCAATGTCTGACCGTGGCCGGTCTCTACCTGCTGCAACGACTCTTGGCGCGCAAGGAGCCGGAGGACGACCACTCATGATTCGGTCGCCCCGATCTGGGTAATCCCCCGGTGAACGCCCGGAGGGAGAAGCGATGGACGCCACGCTGGTCGTGCTGGACCCGGCCGACACCGCCGCGCACGGCGATCTCCCGGCGACTTGGCGCCCGTTCGCCCAGACCCGTCGCGTCCTGTGGTGCGCGACCGCCCGCGATGGCCTCCGCAACGCCGTGACCAGGGCGTTGGCCGAGGCCGACGGACCGGTCGACCTGCTGGCCGCGGGCATCGCCGCCGACCCGGCACTCGAAGTGGCCGCCGAATCCCCCGACCGCGTGAACCGCGTCCTGCTGGTCGACCCGGGCGCAGACGCGGACGTGGCCCCCGGCGGGCCCGCCGAGGAGGCGAGCGACGAGTGGATGCGGTCACGCGCGGGCAGGCGCCAGGCGTTGGCCGCGGCGGGGGTGGACGTCTCGCTCGTCGCCTACAGCGAAGGCGGGGCCCGCGACCGGGTGCCGCCGCCGATCCCGCTGGGCCATCCGGACGTGCTCGACGCTGTCCTGGAGGCACTGCGGTCGACCACCACCGACGTGGACGACTACGCCGACCCGGATGACTTCGCCGAAGCGATCGGCGTCGACCCGACCGCCGACGAGGTCGAGGACTACCGGAGCCGGACCGAATGAAGGGAGCGGGTCGATGAGCACCACCGCGCGGCGCTGGGGCCGACGTCCTCGGGTTTGGGGTGCGCGAACGTTCTGCGCCCTGCTCGGCCTGGTCTACCTGGTCATCGGGATCCTCGGCCTCGTCGAGACCGGCGCCGAGGCCTTTGAGGGGACGGAGTCGGTCGCCGGGCTCGGCGGGACGACCCTGCTGAACATCATCCACACCGCCGCGGGCGCGCTGGCCCTGGCCGCCGCGCTCCATTCGAGGACGACCCGGCTGTTCGGGTTCATCGGCCTGGTCTTCTTCCTCGGCCTGAGCGTGTACTCGGTCGTCGCGCTGATCGACGACGCCGAGAACGAGCCGCTGGGGATCTCCGTGCCGTCGACCGTCCTGCACTTCGCGGCCGTCCTGGTGTGCGCGGCGCTGATCGCGTGGACCGTCGGCGTGCGTGAGTCGGCCGCCGAGCGGCAAAGTGCCACCAGTACGTAACGACCCTTTCGTATGTGCCCGCTGTCACATAACGTCCGCGACTGGGGCGTGAAGGCACTAGACCGGGTTCATCCCCGGTCGACCGGGAGGTCATTTCCGATGAAGAAACGCTACGTGGCGGCGCTGGCCGCCCTGGGCCTGACTGTCGGCGGGCTGGTGGCCCTTCCCGCCGCGGCGGGTGGCGCGCCGACCGGCAAGCAGCCCGCGGCCGCGGCGAACAAGCAGGTGTCGGACCAGTTCATCGTCACGTTCGCCGACACGGTGAGTGAGCGCAAAGTCAGCCACAAGGACGTGACCCAGGACCGCGAGCTGGCGACCGGTGGCGTGGTGGTCCGGGCGAACCGGGCACTCGACGCAGCGGGCTCGCAGCGGCTGATGGCCGAGCTGCGCAGGCAGGCAGGCGTCGTCGAGGTCGAGGCCGACCTGATCGTCACCGCCCAGGCCGCGCCGAACGACGCCCTCTACGCCCAGCAGTGGGACCTGTACGAGCCACTCGGCGGCATGAACGTCGAACCGGCGTGGGCGGGCGCCGACGGTGCGGGCGTGACCGTCGCGGTGATCGACACCGGCATCGTGTCGCACTCCGACCTCAACGGGAACGTCCTGCCCGGATACGACTTCATCAGCTACCCGTCGGTCTCCCGCGACGGTGACGGCCGCGACGCCGACCCGAACGACGAGGGCGACTGGTACGACACCGGCGAGTGCGGCGGCGCCCCCGCGCCCGCGGCCTCCAGCTGGCACGGCACCCACGTGGCCGGGACCATCGCCGCGCTGACCGACAACGCCGCCGGCATCGCGGGCGTCGCGGGCGCGGCCAAGATCGTCCCGCTGCGTGTACTCGGCAAGTGCGGCGGCTACACCTCCGACATCGCCGACGCCATCACCTGGGCCGCGGGCGGCCGCGTCGCGCGCATCCCGAACAACCCGCACCCGGCCAAGGTCATCAACATGAGCCTCGGCGGCGCCAGCCCGCGCTGCGGCGGCACATATCAGAAGGCGATCAACACCGCGGTGAAGGCTGGCACCACCGTCGTCGTCGCGGCGGGCAACTCGAACTCCGACGTCGCGGGCTTCACCCCGGCCAACTGCAAGAACGTGGTCACCGTCGCGGCGAGCGACCGCGGCGCCGAACGTTCCTTCTACTCCAACTTCGGCCCGAAGATCGACGTCACCGCCCCCGGTGGCGAAGTCCGTCGGGCGACGGACCCGCCGGGAACCCGCACCACCCCGGAGAACGGCATCCTGTCGACGCTGAACTCCGGAACCACGGTCCAGGGCGCCGAGTCGTACAAGACGTACATGGGCACCAGCATGGCCGCCCCGCACGTGGCGGGCCTGGTCGCGCTGATGCTCGGGGAGGTCCCGATGGCTCCGGCTGAGGTGGAGGCGGCGCTCATCGCCAACGCACGCCCACTCGTCTCCTGCCCGGGCGGTTGCGGCGCCGGTTTGGTGGACGCGGGCGCGACGATCACGGCGATCACCGCGCCGTAAACGGCTTTGCGCGGTGGCGCACCTGCGGGCTGGGAACCGGCCCGCAGGTGCGCCACCACCGAACCGCCGCCGCCATGGGGCGGCGGGCGCCTCCGTGGGCGAGAGCCGCGCCGGCCGGATCGCCGGGTACAGCCCGGCGATCCCTCCGGTCAGGACAGTCGCACCCACCGCCCTGCCGAGGCCCACACGGGAACCACGGTCGGGCGCGCTGCCGGTCTGGATGGAGGCGAACGCCAAGGTGCGCCTGCGAAGCCGCTCTGTCGTTAGTCCATCGGCGTGGAACACGCGAAGTCGTTGCCGAACGTTCCGCGCTGATCGAGGGCCGATGCCTCACCCTGGTGACATCCACTCCAGGAGGCAGCCATGGCCACGACACTTACCCCCGAACAGGACGCAGCCCTGGCCAAGCTCGTCGCCGACGGGGTGCTCACCGCTGGGCAACGGGATGCCGTGCGGGGCGCCTTGACGGTGGACTCGGGGGTGCCGCGGCGGGTGGCGGAGGTGCTCGGGTACCTCGGTGGCGGGCTTGTCCTCGCCGGGACCGCGTTGTTGATCGGGACGTCCTGGGAGGAGTTGAGCCGGGGCGCGCGGATCGCGGTGTTGTTGGTCTCGGCAGCGGTGTTGCCGGCCGCGGGGATACTGATCGCGGGTGGACCCCAAGGGATGCGACCGCGGGTGGGGACGGCGCGGACGCGGGTCGCAGGGGTGCTGTTCGGGCTGACGGCCGTGGTGGGTGGGATCACCGCCGCGACGATCGCGACCAGCCATGAAGGGCTGTGGGCGACCGCGACGATGCTTGTGCTCGCCGGCTGCGGCTACCTGGCCCTGCCGTCCCTCACCTGCCTGGCCGTCGCGGCCGTGGGCAGTGTGGCCGTCGCGTGGCAGGTGGTCGTGGAGCTCCTCGACGCCGACGCCCCCTGGCTGGCCGGGACGCTGATCCTGATCGGGGCCGCGTGGGGTGCCCTGACGGTGGCAGGTGTGATGCGGCCGGCGTGGGCCGGGTACACCGTGGCCGCGGGGATCGCCCTGATCGGCGCCCAGGTGCCGCTCGGGTCCTCCGAATGGACCGCGTGGGGCTATCTGCTGACCGCCGCGGTCGCGGTCGCGGGCTTGCTGGCCTACCGGCTGACCCGGTCCCCCGTGCTGCTCGCCGCAGGCGTCGTCGGGTTCACCCTCGCGGTGCCCGAGGCGATCTGGGACTGGACCGGCGGCTCCGTGGGCGGCGCCGCGATCGTGCTGATCGCCGGGGCCGTCCTGCTGGCCCTGGGTGGGCTGAGCCTGCGGCTACGCCATTAATTGACTACTTTACGTGCCTTACGCGCAACAAATGGCAACTGGTGACAGTTCCGCACAGGTATGCAAGGCCATCCGCAGTGCTTAGGTTCCCTACGTCACCGAATCGAGGGCTTCGGTGACGGAAGGAGCACCACATGAGGGCACGTACCCTGCTCGTGGGCATGGTCGCCGCCGCGGCGACCGCGCTCGCCGCGCCGATCGCGAGCGCCGCACCGGACGACGGACCGGTCTCGCCGATGATCGTCGGCGGCGGAAACGCCACCCAGACCTACAGCTTCATGGCGTCCATGCAGAGCACCACCGGTTCGCACGTCTGCGGCGCCTCCCTGATCAAGGCCGACTGGGCGGTCACCGCCGCGCACTGCGTCTCGGGCCGCACCCCGGGCAACACGCGTCTGCGCGTCGGCACCACGGACCGCACCAGCGGCGGCACCGTGGTCGGCGTCAGCCGGATCATCATTCACCCGAACTACCGCACCACCGGGGACATCGCGCTGCTGCAGCTGAGCAGCGCGGTCTCGCAGACCCCGATCCGCATCGCGGACACCTCCGGCCCGGTGGGCACCAGCACCCGCATCATCGGCTGGGGCCAGACCTGCCCGGTCCGCGGCGGGTGTGGCGCTCCGGTGATCCTGCAGGAGCTCGACACCTCCATCGTGGCGGACCGGCTATGCAAGGGCGGGCGCATCGACGGCCCGACCGAGATCTGCACCGACAACCCGAACGACAACGCGGGCGCCTGCTACGGCGACTCCGGCGGCCCGCAGATCAAGGCCGTCAACGGCACGTGGGAGCTCATCGGGGCGACCAGCCGCGCCGGTGGCCGCACCAGCACCTGCGCCGTCGACCCGTCGATCTACAGCGACGTGCCTGCCTACCGGACCTGGATCACCGGGTACACGGGCGCGCTTTCCTAGGCACGACAGGAATAGGCCCTCCCGGCACGGCGGGTTCTAGCGATCCCCGCAACACCCTGGACTTCAGGGAGTTGCGGGGATCGTGTTTTCACCACGGTTGCGGGCGGGGTTCTTCGAGGAGCTGGATCGTGAAGGCGGCAATGTCTCGGTGGCCGCCCGGTCGGTTGGGGTGAACCTGAACACGGCGTTCGGGTGGGTGCGGAAGGCTGGCCTGCGCGTGCGGAGTACGACAGCAACTCAACGGCCGGCCACGCAAACGCTCGGCTGGAACACCCCAGCCGAGCGCCTGCGTGATCTACTGACGACCGCATAAGCCATCAGGTGTTGCGAGGACCCCGAGAATCCGCCCACAACGGGAGGGCCTGGTTTCGTTCGAGCGACCGCGGTCTCTGGCTACGCTGACCGGAACCTGACCCGCGACTCCGGTGTGGACACCACAGCGGATCGGAGGACGCCGTGCGATTCCCTTTCGCCCCGGGCATCACCGCGCTGCGCGGGTACCAGCGGAGCTGGCTGCGCGGTGACGTCGTCGCCGGTGTCACCGTCGCGGCGTACTTGATCCCGCAGGTCATGGCGTACGCCGAGGTCGCAGGCCTGGCTCCGGTGGTGGGCCTGTGGGCGATCATGGCGTCCCTGCTTGTCTACACGGTGTTCGGCACGTCCCGGCAGCTCTCGGTCGGCCCGGAGTCGTCGACCGCGCTGATGACCGCCGTCGCGATCGCGCCATTGGCCGCGGGTGACCCCGGCCACTACGCCGCGCTGGCCTCGGCGCTCGCCCTGCTGGTCGGCGTCCTGTGCGTGCTCGGCAGGCTGGGTCGGCTGGGCTTCCTCGCCGACCTGCTCTCCCGGCCGGTCCTGGTCGGCTACATGGCGGGCATCGCGGTCCTCATGATCGTCGGCCAGCTCGGCAAGCTCAGCCGGGTCCCGGTGTCGGGCGAGTCGATCCTGGCCCAGGTGCGGTCCTTCGCCGAGCAGCTCGACCGGGTCCACCCGCCGACCCTGCTGCTGGCCGCCGGTGTCCTCGTCTTCCTCCTGATGGTCGGACGGACTCTGCCGCGGCTGCCAGTGCCGCTGATCGGCGTGCTGCTGGCCACGGCCGTGACCGCCGTGTTCTCCCTACGGGACCTGGGAGTCAAGGTGATCGGCGAGATCCCGGCAGGCTTCCCGAGCCCTGGGTTGCCGTCGGTGTCCGGGGCCGACCTGACCGCCTTGCTGCTGCCCGCGATCGGCGTGGCGATCGTCGGATACTCCGACAACGTGCTCACCGCGCGCTCCTTCGCCACCCGCAACGGCTACCGCGTCGACGCCAACGCCGAGCTGCTCGCGCTGGGCACGTCGAACCTCGCCTCCGGGATGGTCAGCGGATTCCCGGTCAGCAGCAGCGCCAGCCGCAGCTCGATCGGCGACGCGCTCGGCAGCCGCACCCAGCTGCATTCCCTGGTCGCGCTGGCCGCGGTGGCGCTGACCCTGGCCGTCGGCAGGCCGGTGCTCGCCCTGTTCCCCGCCGCCGCGCTGGGCGCCCTGGTGGTCTACGCGGCCGTGCGGCTCGTCGAGCTCACCGAGTTCCGCAGGATCGCTCGCTTCCGCCGCAGTGAGCTGGTCCTGGCGGTCGCGACCACCGCCGCCGTGCTGCTGCTTGGGGTCCTCTATGGGGTCCTGGCCGCGATCGCACTATCTATTTTGGACTTGTTGCGCCGGGTGGCCAGGCCGCACGACGGCATCCTCGGCTACGCCCCAGGGATCGCCGGGATGCATGACATCGACGACTACCCGAACGCCACGCGGGTGCCCGGCCTGGTCGTCTACCGCTACGACGCGCCGATGTTCTTCGCCAACGCCGACGACTTCCGCAACCGCGCGCTCGCCGCCGTCGACGACTCCCCCACCGCCGTGGAGTGGTTCCTCCTCAACGCCGAGGCCAACGTCGATGTCGACCTGACCGCCGTCGACGCCATCGAGGACCTGCGCGCCGAACTGGCGCGGCGCGGCATCGTGTTCGCCATGGCCCGGGTCAAGCAGGACCTGCGCGAGGACCTCGACCGGGCCGGGCTGATCGTCCGGATCGGCTCGGATCGCGTCTTCCCCACCCTGCCCACCGCCGTGGCCGCCTACCGCGTCGCCTACGCCGCGCGTCACGGCACTCCCCCACCCGGCACCGGACCGGTCCATCAGCCGCCAGCGCCGGGCTGACCACTCCTACCAGCCATTGGCGCGGATCATGTCGCCATTGTTGTCGCGGCTCAGCATGTCACCACGTCCACTGCGGAACCACCGAACGCGAGGTGCGGCTGGAGAAGTGCAGGTGCCCGTCGACGACGGCGCCGTGGCGCATCTGCTCGCGGTCCTCGTGGTAGTCCATCGCCATGAGCCAGGGGGCCGCAGGCCCCTGCTTGGGCAGCAACGTCAGCGAGCGCTGGACGTAGCCCGCGCCGAAGTCGAGCAGCGGGCGGGTCGGCAGGTCGGGGTCGGCGACCGCCCACACCGCGTGGTGGCCGTGATCGTCGAGGTGGCGCAGCAGGCGGCAGAAGTACTCGCAGAGCAGGCCGATCTTCAACGTCCACGACGAGTTCGTGTACCCGATGGCGATGGCGAAGTTCGGCACCCCGCTGAGCATCATGCCCCGGTAGACGACCGTGTCGGGGAACGAGACCGGCCGCTCGTCGACGGTGAGGTCGATGCCGCCGAAGAGCTCGATGTTCAGCCCGGTGGCGGTGACGATGATGTCCGCCTCCACCTCCGCGCCGTTCTCCAGCCGGATCCCGGTCTCGGTGAAGGTCTCGATGCGGCCGGTGACGACCGATGCCTTGCCCTTGCGGATCGCCCGGAACAGGTCTCCGTCGGGGACCGCGCACAGGCGCTGGTCCCACGGGTCGTACGGTGGGTTGAAGTGCTCGTCTACCGGGAAGCCCTCGGGCAGCAGCTTCACGTTCAGCGAGCGGATGATCTTGCGGGCCGCGCCGGGAAAGCGTTGGCAGAACCGCCAGATGGCCCGGGACTGGGCGATGTTCTTGCGGCGGGTCAGCGCGTACCCGCGTTCGGCGCCGAACACCCGGGTCAGCAGGGACGCCACCTTGTCCTCCTTGGGCACCGGCACGATGTAGCTCGGTGTCCGCTGCAGCATGGTGACGTGGCCCGCCGTGTCCGCCATCGCGGGCACCAGGGTGACCGCGGTGGCGCCGCTGCCGATCACCACGACCCGCTTGCCCGCGTAGTCGAGATCCTCGGGCCAGTGCTGCGGGTGCACGATCCGGCCCGCGAACCGGTCCCGGCCCTCGAAGTGCGGCGTGAAGCCCTCGTCGTAGCGGTAGTAGCCGCCGGCGGAGAAGATCCAGCCCGCCGAGAGCCGCGAGCGCTCCCCCGTGTCGGTGCGTTCGACATCGACGAGCCAGCGAGCGTCCTCTGTGGACCAAGCGGCGGCGAGAACCTTGTGGTGGTAACGGATGTGGCCGTCGAGGCCGTTCTCGGTCGCGGTCTCCCGCAGGTAGGCCAGGATGCGGTCGGCCGACGCGATCGACTCCTTGTCGCGCCATGGCTTGAACTCGTAGCCGAAGGTGTGCAGGTCGGAGTCCGACCGGATGCCCGGGTACCGAAACAGGTCCCAGGTGCCACCTGACGCGGCGCGGGCCTCCAGGATCACCAAGCTCTTCGACGGGTGCTCGGTGCGCAGGTAGCGGCCGGCGCCGATGCCGGAGATGCCCGCGCCGACGATCAGGACGTCGACGTGCTCAAGTGCGGTGGTCATGAACGGCTCCCTTGTGCGGCTGACTCAAGAATCCCGGTCCATCACCCGTTCGGACCAGAACGATCTGCCTCAGATTTACCCGCTTGTGGTGCAATGTGTTCATGAGCCAGCCGTGGCCGACGCCGTCGCACCGAGTGCGTGACCTGCTCCGACAGGGCGCGGAGATCGCCCTGAACCCCCGCGCGGAGTGGATCGAAGACCTGCACGCGGCCGCCCTGAGCGGGACGCGGATGCGGGCGGTCGCCGAGGACCCGGTCCTGCGCGAAGGGGTGCGGCGGACGAACCTCGCCAACCTCCTGCACTGGGCGTCGGCCAACGCGCGGCACCCCGGCCGCCGGGTGCCCCCGTACATCGGGCCGGAGGCGCTGGAGAACTCCCGCGACCTGGTGCGGCGCGGATTGGACGTCGGCGCCCTCGACTCGTACCGGACGGGCCAGAACGCGGCGTGGCGGCGGTGGATGGAGATCTGCTTCGGCCTTACCAGCGACCCCGCGCAGCTCCACGAGCTGCTCGACGTGTCGTCGCGCTCGATCTCGGCTTTCCTCGACGACACCGTCGCCGCCATCTCCGAGCGGATGGACGCCGAACGCCACGAGCTCGTCCGGGGCACCCACGCCGAGCGCCGCGCCGCCGTGGCGCTGCTACTCGAAGGCGCCCCCATCACCCGCGCCCGGGCAGAGGCGCAGTTGGGCTACGCGCTCACCGGCAGTCACACGGCGGCAGTCGTGTGGACCAGCGAACACGCGAGCATGGACCAGCTCGAGGGCGCGGCGGAGCAACTGGCGCGGGCGAGCGACGCGCCACGCAGGCTCACCGTCGTGGCGGGCGCGGGCACACTCTGGGTGTGGCTGCCGGTGGCCGCCGCACCGCGGTCGGCCGCGTATCTCGCGGCCTATCCGGAGGTCCGGGTGGCCGTCGGCAGGCCAGGTCGCGATATCGACGGCTTCCGTCGCGGCCACCTCGACGCGCTCACCACCCAGCGCATGCTCGCCCGCCTGACCTCACCACAGCAGTACGCGCGGTACGAGGATGTCCAGTTGGTCGCCCTGCTGAGCACCGATCCCGCCCAGGCGGACGAGTTCGTCGCCGACACCCTCGGGGACCTGGAGTACGCCGACCCGGAGATCCTCGACGTCGTGCGCGCCTATGTGCGGGAGCAGTGCAACACCTCCCGCACGGCCGAACGCCTCTACAGCCACCGCAACACCGTCATCCGCAGGCTGGCCCGGGCCGACGAGCTGCTGCCGCGGCCGCTGGCGGAGAACCTCGTGGCCGTCGCGGCCGCGCTGGATCTCCTCAGGTGGCGTCAGCCGAAGACCTAGTGGCCCGTCCAGGGACGTTGGCCGGGTCTCGACATGCCCACGACGCCGCTGCCCGCGTTGCCGGAACAGCCAAGTACAACCCGGTACGAGCGCTGTCCCCGCGCCTTGGCAGCGACGCCGTGACCACGCCGATACCCGGCCAACGTCCTGGACGAGCCACTAGTTCGGCACCCACCCGGCCAGGAAGAGCACGCACGCGACTTCCAGCATCACCATGGCGGGCGCGGGCTCACTGTCGATGTCGACACGCCAGTGGTCGAACAACGCGAGAACGTCGTCATCGCTGATCACCGGTGCCTCCTCTGTGGAAGCTACGTCGACATTGATCAATGCCTTGTTACCGGATGTCTGAAGTGGACAGCCGAATCCGGCACGCCCCGGCCGCCCGGCGGTGCCGGTGGCCGGAGCGCGATGGGACTGGGGTCAGCGCTTCGGGCGGCCCCGGCCGTCGGTGTCGGTGTCGGTGTCGGTGTCGGTGTCGATGCGCTCCTTGCGGACCTCGCCGCTCACGCGCTCGGTGCCGGTGACTTCTTCCTTGCTCAGCCGCACCCGTTCCACCGGAGTCGTCTCGGTGTCGACCACGGGCCGCTCGGCGTGCAGCGTCACCTCGTGCTCCTCTTCCGAGATGTCCGGGCCGGACAGCGCGGCCTCGCGGTTGGCCTCGGTGATGGGCTCACGCTCCACCCGGACTTCCTCGCGGGTCACGGGGACGTCGACCTGCTCGGTCTCAGTCACCACGTACTTGCGCAGGCGCGCGTGACCGGTCTCCTCGGTCTGGGTGCCCACCCGCAGGTGCTCCTCCGACCGGGTCATGGCGTCGTCGGTCGTCGGACCAGAGGTGTCACGGCCGACCGCGTTCTTCGGCTTCCCATCCGCGCGGTTCGGCTGCCCGTCGGCGATTCCGTAGTACCGGTGCAGCCGCTCCTCCTCACCGGGATCGATGCGCCCCGCGTCGGGGTCGACCTGCGGCGCGTCCTTGACCTTCGCCTTCTCGAACGGCGTCTGCACCTTGTCCCCCGAGGCCTTCAGGCCACGCATCGGCAGGAAAGTCTCGTGTGTGCCGAACAGGCCCGTGTTCACCGTGACCCAACTGGGCGTGCCGTCGCGCTCGTCGGTCCACAGCTGGCCGACCTTGCCGATCTTTTCGCCCTTCTGGTCGTACACCGTCTTGCCGGTGAGCGAATTCGCCAGTTCCCGCACGTTCGCGGTAGTCATCACTTCTCCTTCCTTGTGGGTGAGTAAGTGGCCTACCCGCTTCCCCGCGAACCCCAAACACCCCCAAGACCACCCGCGAATTCCCCGCCCGCCGCCTCGCCACCCAGCGGTGTGGCGACGCCCCGCCGCCGTCCTGGCGGCTTTTGACCGACCTCGGAAGTCGGCCACTGTTTCGACCAGATCTACTGGATATCTTGATAGCTGATACTTAATAGGGCATTTGCGGTGGATAGAAGGCGCAAATGATTCGTCTCGTCGGGGTCGGTCCCAGGCGCTGCCGTCCTTCTACAGCCTGTCGTAGCGGGTGTCCTCGTCCGGGAGGAACACGAACCTGGTGCCGGACACCAGATCCGATCCGGCGCAGCGGATGACGAGGTAGTCGGCGTCGACCCGGAGCCTGCGGGTCACGTTCCAGCACGCCTGCAGGCAGCGTGATCAGCCACAGCGTGGCATAGGACGCCGATTGGACCGCCGGAGATCGTTTCCGTTCCGAGGCGTAGCACTGCGACCGCTTTCGGCGACAAGGATCACGTGGAAGACGATCAGGCCCCGGCGGCCCCCGGACCCAGTCGGTGGGTGATCGCCGTCCTTGTGGTGGCGGGGCTCGCCATCCTGGGCTGGGCACTCGCCCGCAATGACCTGCTGCCGTCCCTGGCGTGGCTCACCCACTGGTGGCCCGCGGTGGTCGGCGCTCTGCTGCTGGTCGGGGCCGCCGCGGTGTGGCGCCGGGGACGCGCACCGGGAAACCCCTCGGCCAGTCGCCGCGACTGGACGCAGACGATCACCGCCGTCACCGCGCTCGGCGCGCTGCTGTTCACCGCGCTGTCGCTGCAGGCGACCCGTGAGCAAATCCAGGTCTCCGAACAGGGCCAGATCACTGAGCGCTACGCCAAAGCCGTCGAGTTGCTGGGCACGCCCGGCACTGAGAATATCCAGACCCGCCTGGGCGGCATCTACGCCCTGGAACGGCTGGCGGCGGACTCGCCGCGCGATCAGCAAACCGTGGTCGAGGTGCTCAGTGCCTTCATCCGCGCCAACAGCCCGCGAACCGACCCGACCAAGCCCTGTCCGGCCACGGCCGCCGATGTCGAAGCCGCGTTCGTCGTCATCACCCGCCGAGTGGTGGCCAACGATCCGAGACGTCCCGTGGGCGGGCTCAACGTCCCGAGTGCGGTCAACCTGCGCCACACCTGCCTTGCCGAGATGCGCGCGTTCAACGCTGACCTGAGTTCGATGTCGCTGGTCGGCGCGGATCTCAGCCGCTCCGAGCTGAGCCGGGCGCATGGCGGGCTGATCTCGTTCAACGGCGCGACACTCACCGGCACGGACCTGAGCTACGCCGACCTGTCGAGTTTCGTCTTCCTGGACCGGACGGACTTGTCCGGCGCGCGGCTGGACTACGCGAAAGTCGGTCCCACCAGCCTGACCGACGTCAACCTGGGCAATGCCGACCTGCGTGGTGCGGACCTGCGCCACGTGACGTTCACCAACGTGATCCTGACCGGCGCCCAACATGACAAACGCACCAACACCGAAGGCGCCACGCACGACGCCAAGACCGTCGGCGCGTGGTGGTGAGCGCGCGGCACCCGTAAACCGCTTTGCGGAGAGCCGAGAACGACCGAGTATCGACGAATGGACGAGATGCTCCCGCAGTGGCCGTCGACAGCTCCACGGTGCGGTCCGGTCGTGCTGCGCGCGTTCGCCGAACGCGACGTGCACCTCGCGTTCGAACTCGGTGACGACCCGTATGTGCCGCTGATCGGCAGTCTTGCGGCGAAACCGTCCGAGCAGGAGGCGATGGACTGGATTCACCGCCAGCAGAGCAAGCTCGCCGATGGCGCCGGGATGTCCTTCGCCATCGCCGACGCGCGCACCGACCAGGCGGTCGGGGCCATCGGTCTGTGGCTGCGAAACCTGGCCGCGGGCCGGGCTACGGCCGGGTACTCCGTGGCCGCCACGCACCGGGGACGTGGTGTCGCTAGCAGCGCGTTGAAGGCGTTGACGGGGTTCGTGTGGGCGATCCCCGCGCTGCACCGGGTCGAACTCCACATCGAGCCATGGAACCTGGGCTCGGTCCGGGTCGCGGAGAACGCGGGCTACCAGCGGGAGGGCCTGATGCGGAGCCACCAGGAGATCGGCGGTGTCCGGCGGGACATGCCGCTGCACGCGACCGTCCGCGCGGCCGTGGCAGGGCCCGACGCCCCGGTCGTTCACCTGGACGATCCCGGCGGGCTACCCGAGTGCCCTAAGATCACCCGCGACCCGTCGACGGCGACGGGGCGCCCCTAGGGTTCCGCTCCTTGCGGGAGGTCCGCGACCGAGAGGGGAGGCGAAGGCTCCCGAGCCCTCGCTCCACGGCGGGATAAAAGCCCGGGAGGCCTCAGTGGCCCCGGGTGCCGTGCGTCCGGGCTGACAGTCTCGGAGGCTCCGGCCATGCCATCGAGCTATCACCACGAAGTCCCCGGCGGCGCCGCCTGGTCCGCGCCGGTGCGCGCGGGCAGACTGGTCACGCTGACCGCCCAGGGCGCCGACGCGAACGCCGCGCTGCTGTTGTTCGGCGCGGACCGGCTGGACCGGTTGAACATCCCCGACACCGTGAAGTCGCAGATGTCGGCGTGTGTGCGGCCGCCGATGGTGCTGATGTCCGACCGGGGGCTCGCGCTGGCCCGCGTGGTCGACTCGACGCTCGACTGGCACGACTGCCTGACCGGCTTCGGCCACGACCGGCACCTGCGGCGGTTCGGCCCCAGTTCCTACGCACAGCACCGAAACGAGTGGCGCCGGTCCGCGCGGACCGGGCTGGTCTCCGAGCTGACCAAGCACGGGCTCGGCCCGGCGGATCTGCACGGCTGCGTGAACTTCTTCAGCAAGGTGGCGATCGCCGACGACCCGCGGGCCTCGTTGACGCTGGTCACCGGGCACGCCGCCGCGGGTGACACGGTCACCTTGCGCACCGAGCAGGACGTGCTGGTCGTGCTGTCGACAGCGCCGCATCCGTTGTCCACGGCCGATTACGCGCCCGCCGGGGTGCGGGTGGACGTCTCCCCCGCGCCACCCGCGGACGCCGACGACGCGAGTGCGGTGTTCCGCGCGGAGTCAGCCCGCGCACTCGAGATGACGAGAAGGGCTCAGGCATGACCGCGGCACTGGATCTGGTCGTCGCGCCCGGCGACGGCGCGTTGATCACCGTCCCTGAGGGCGGCAGGCTGCGGATCGTGGACCTGCACGGCAACCAGGCCGTCGACACCCTGCTCTACGACGCGGCCGACATCGACAACCGGTACTCGGCGTTCGACACCGTGCGCGAGCAGGGCGCGGTGTACCTCACGACCGGGTCGCGGCTGCTGTCGACCGCGCTCGACGAGCTTGCGGTGATCACCGACGACACCTGCGGCAGGCACGACACCGTCGGCGGCGCGTGCTCGCAGGAGTCCAACGTCATCCGGTACGGCGAGCACACCCGCCACCAGCACGCGTGCAGGCAGACCTTCCTGCGCTACGGCGCGGCGAAAGGCATCGGCCAGCGGCAGCTCGGGCACAACATCAACTTCTTCATGAACGTGCCCGTCGACGCCGCGGGCACCCTGCGGTTCGACGACGGCCTGTCCGCGCCGGGCAAGCACGTCGAGCTCACCGCCAGCCGCGACATCCTGGTGCTGATCAGCAACTGCCCGCAGCTCAACAACCCGTGCAACGGCTGGAATCCGACGGCGGTCCAGCTGATCGGGTGGTGGGCGTGATGGCGGTGCTCGACGTTCTCGACCCGGGGACGCAGACCACCGTGCAGGACCTCGCGGGCCGCACCGGCCGGTGGGACGTCGGCGTGCCGCCGTCCGGGGCGTTCGACGACGTGACGTTCGGCCTTGTCAACGCCGCCGTGGGCAACCCGGATCACCTGGCGGGCCTGGAATGCGTCGTGCGCGGCCCGGTGCTGCGGGTCGACGAGCCGCGCCTGGTGTGCGTCGGCGGCGCGGCGACCCGGGCCACGGCCGACGGGCGCCCCCTGCGGCCGGGCACGGTGGTTCGGCTGCCCGCGGGGGCCACGTTGGACGTGGGACCGCTGACGGGGCCAGGCATGCGCGGGTACGTCGCCGTCGAAGGCGGGCTGGACGTGCCGCGGGTGCTGGGCAGCCGGTCGACGTTCGTGCTCGGCGAGTTCGGCGGGCTGGACGGGCGGGCGCTGCGGGCCGGGGACACGGTGCCCCTCGGCCGCCGGGAGAACCTCGTCGCCCCGGCCCCGGTGACACTGCCGGAACTGACCCACACCTGGACCCTGCGGGTGGTCCCCGGCCCGCACGGCGCGCCGGAATACCTCACCGCGGAAGGGATCGATGAGTTCTTCGCGGCCACCTGGACTGTCGACCACCGCGCCGACCGCACCGGCATCCGGCTCACGGGACCGGCCCCGGGCTGGGCGCGCGCGGACGGCGGCGAAGCCGGGCTGCACCCGTCGAACCTGCACGACTCGGCGTACCCGGTCGGCGGGATCATGCTCGCGGGCGACACCCCGGTGATCGTCGGCGTGGACGGCCCGTCGCTCGGCGGGTTCGTCGTCGCGGCGGTGGTGGTCGAGGCGGACCGGTGGAAACTCGGCCAGTTGCGACCCGGCGACACGGTCCGGCTCGCACCCCTGGGCCCCGACACCGCGAGGCCCGAGCCGCTGCACGGCGGCGACGCCACGCGGACCGGGCCCGCGTTCACCATCAGGCGCTCGGGCGACCGGCACCTGCTGGTGGAGGCAGGTCACACCGAACTCGACCTGACCGTGCGGATGTGGGTGCACCTGCTCGCCGAGGCGCTGCGGGCGGACCGGCCCGACGGGGTCACCGAGATCGTCGAAGGTGTCCGCTCGCTGCTGGTGGCGGTCGACTCGGCCGCCCGCGACCTCGCACCCCTGGCCAAGCACCTGGGAGCGCTCGCCGACGATCTGGCCGACCCGTCGACGGCTGTCGTCCCGGCGCGGGAGGTCGTCCTGCCGATCGCGTTCGACCACCCCGAGGCGCACGAGGCGATGCGCCGCTACGCCGCGTCCGTGCGCCCCGACGCGCCCTGGTGCCCGGACAACGTGGAGTTCATCCGCCGGGTCAACGCGCTGCCCCACCGCGACGACGTCTTCGACATCGTCGCCGCGGCGACCTACCTCGTCGTGGGCCTCGGCGACGTCTACCTGGGCGCCCCGGTGGCGGTGCCGATGGACCCCCGGCACCGGCTGGTCACCACCAAGTACAACCCGGCGCGCACCTGGACCCCGCAGAACGCCGTCGGGATCGGCGGGGTCTACCTGTGCGTCTATGGCATGGAAGGCCCCGGCGGGTACCAACTCGTCGGCCGCACGGTGCCCGTGTGGCGACTCGGCGACGAGCGGCCGTGGCTGCTGCGGCACTTCGACCGGCTCCGGTTCCGGCCGGTGACCGCTGAGGAGCTGGCCGAGCACCGCGCCGACATCGCCGCGGCCCGCGCGGACCTCGACGTCCGCCCCACGACGTTCTCGGTCGCCGAAGTCCACCGGATCGAACAGGAGGCGGCCGGCGAGATCAAGGCCGTCCGCGCGCGCAGGCGGGCCGCCTTCGACGAGGAGCGCGCGCGCTGGAATTCCTGACCCCAGCACGAAGTTCACGTCAGCGAAACCACCGGGGCGGCCACGCGGTCCTACAGTTCCGCCATCGTGGACGACATCGATCCCCTCATCGGAACGGCCCCGACCGCGCTGCCCCCGGCGCAGGGTCTGGCGGCCACCTGGTGGTGGCCGAAAGCGCAGATCGGCAACACCCACCCGGGCGCGGTGTCCCCGCTGGGCATGGTGTCCGCCTGCGCGTACTCAGGCGCCTACCCCACTGGGTACGGCCTCTACACGAAGAACACCGAGGGCCTGCCGGAGCAGATGTTCGACCACCCTCAGGCCTCCGGGTTCACCCACTTCCAGCAGTCCGGCACCGGCGCGATCCGCAAGTACTACAACTACGTGCGGGTGACACCGATGGTGCAGCCGCTCGACACCCTCGGCCAGTCCTGGCCGCTGCACGACGAGACGGCGGAGGCCGGGTACTACGCGGCCACCCTCGACCCCGGCATCCGGTGCGAGATCACCGTCGGCGCCAAGGTCGCCGTCCACCGGTACACGTTCCCGGAACACCGAAGTGCCCGGGTGGTCGTCGACCTGTCCTGCGGCGGCCTCGCGATCGACCACGGCCGCACGGTGCCGCTGCGCGCGCACGTGGAGAGCCTCGGCCATGGCCGCGCTCAGGGCACGGTGGTCGTCGAGGGTGTGCCGCTGTCGGTGTACATCGAGGTCGACAGCCCGCACTGGCGGCAGATGGTCTGGCACGACCGCAGGCTGATCGAGGGCGGCACCCGGCTCGACTTCGACCGCATCCGGCAGACCACGCTGCGCCCCTTCGGTTTGCTCTTCATCGGCCCGGCCTCGGCCGGGCAGAGCGTCGAGGTGCGAATCGGTTTCTCGCTGCGCGGCTGCGAGCAGGCGCGGGAGAACCTGCGCCGCGAGTGCGGTGACGCGCCGCAGGCCTTCGACGCCATCAAGGCGCACACCCAGGCCAAGTGGCGCGACCACATCGGCCGGATCGAGATCGAGGGCGGGTCGCCCGCGCGGCGCCAAGTGTTCGCGACGGCCCTGTACCACTCGCTGGTCAAGCCGTGCTTCGGCGACGACGAGAGCCCGTTCTGGCCGACATCCGGCCCGTTCGCTTTCGACGTCTGCACCATGTGGGACATCTACAAGACCCAACTGCCGTTGCTGATGGCGATCTGCCCGGACCGAGCCGTCGACCTGCTGGAGTCATTGATCCGGGTCTGCGAGGAGGAAGGCAACTTTCCGATCGGCTACCGGATGGCCCGAGGTGCGGACCGGTTCTTCCGGCAGGCGAGCGCGTTGACGCACACCGCGCTGGCCGACGCGCACGCCATCGGGCTCGGCGACCTGGACTGGAACTGGGCGCTGGTGCACATGGTCGACGACCTGCGCCGGATGTACGGCGAGGACTTCTACGAGCACGGCGTCGTGCACCCGATCTCGCACACCCTCGACCTCGCCTACGCCTACCACTGCACCTCCGGTGTCGCCCGGGCGCTGAACGACGCGCCGCTCGCCGAGCAACTCGACGAGCGGGCTCGCCTGTGGCCCAACGCCTTCGACCCGGCGACCGGCCTGCTGCACGACTCGTCGTTCTACGAGGGAGGCAAGTGGAACTACTCGTTCCGGCTCCTGCACGACATGGCCGGGAGGATCGCGTTGGCGGGCGGTGACGAGAAGTTCGTCGCCATGCTCGACGCGTTCTTCGGCTTCGGCGCGGCCCGGGTGGTGCAGCCCGGCCACCGGCCCGACGCGGCGCAGATGGCGGTCGGGTACGCGCTGAACCGGTTCGAGGGCCTCAACAACGAGCCCGACATGGAAGCCCCGTGGTCCTACCACTACGCGGGCAGGCCCGACCGGACCGCCGAGGTCGTGCACGCGGCGCTGACCTGGCAGTTCGGCACCGGTCCCGGCGGGCTGCCGGGCAACGACGACTCGGGCGGGCTGAGCAGCTGGTACGTGTGGGCCTCGCTCGGGCTCTTCCCGGTGGCCGGGCAGAGCCTGTTCCTGGTCAACGCCCCCGCTTTCGCGCGCGCCACGATCCACCTGGGAGACAAGGACTTCGTCATCGAGACCAGCGGGCACCGCGAGACGCCGATCAGCTCCGACGGGCTCGACCGGGTGCCGCCGCCGCAGTACGTCCAATCCGCGCGGCTCAACGGAAAGCAGGTCGACGTGACGCACCTGAGCGCGTCCGACGTCCACGCGGGCGGGACGCTGCACCTGGAACTGGGCCCGGAACCGTCGCGGTGGGGACGGGCGACCCGGCCGCCGTCGCTGTCCACCGGAGCGCGCCCGTGAGCCGCCGACTGGTGATCGTGGTCCGGGCCGACCCGGTGATCTGCGGGCACTCGGGCGAGGCGCGCAACCTGGCTGAGGTCGCGCTCACCCGCGGTTTCACCGACGTGCGCGTGCTGACCTGGCCGATCGCGGCGCTGCGGGCGGCGGGGCTGCCGCTCAAGCCGCTCGACCGGATCATGCCCTACAGCGCCGGGGTCACCGTGGAGCGGCCGGAGCCGGTCGGCGACTACCGGGTGCCCGACGGCCGGTTCATGGCCGGCCTGACCGGCAGGCTGGTCGAGTTGCTGGCCGAGCCGGTGCCGACCACCTGCCTGTCGATGTACCTCGCCCCACACACCGCGGTCGTCCAGGACGCGGTCTCGGCGGCCCGCGCGGCCGGGTACGCCCCCGAGGTGCGCACCATGGCGAAGGCGGTGGGATCGGACGTCACCAACGTGATCCGCTCCTGCCTGCGGGAAGGGCGGTTCGGCGCGGCCGTCGTCCTGTTCACCACGTTCCTGGCCAACGACGAGGTGCTCGCGGTGTCGGAGTACACCCGCCAGGAGATCGCCGCCGCCGCCGAGGAGGTCGACTTCCGCTGCGGCACCCGGCTCGCCGAACAGTGCCGCGAACGGGTCTCAGTCAGCTACCCACCGATCGACACATCGGCCTACCTCGACCTCGACCCGGTGCTGGTGGACACCGCGCTCAAACGCCGAGGGCTGGAACGTGACGGCTACGTGTTGTTCCTGTCGCGGGTGACGCGGGCCAAGGGCATCTTCGACCTGGTGAACGCGTTCTTCGGGTCGAAGGCGCGGTCGCGGGTGCGGCTCGTCGTGGCCGGGACCGGCCCGGCGCTTCCCGAAGTCCGGGCGCTCGCCCGCGCCGACGACCGGATCGTCTTCCTCGACGACGTGGACGACGAGGAGAAACCGCTGCTGATGCGCGGCTGCGCGGCGTACGCGCTGCCGACCCGGCCGGAGCCGGACTTCGTCGAGACCTTCGGCATCGCGCTGACCGAGAAGATGCTGGCGGGCGGCGGACCGGTGATCACCACCGTCACCGGCGGGACGGGCGAGGCCGTGGGCGACACGGCGATCATCGTCGAGGCGGGCGACGTCGCGGGCATCGCCGCCGCGCTCGACCGGGTGGTGCTGGACATGGGACCGGAGGAACGTCGGATCATGGAGGCCCGGGCCCGCACGCACGCCATGGCCTTCGACCGGACCCGGGTCTTCGACGAGTTGTTCTGTTCCGCCTCCCCGAAATTTTGGGATCAGTCACCTATCACGTGATTGTGCGGATTCGCGGCGACCGTGGTCGGCTGCCGTCACGGTCCCCTAAGGTTCCGGTCGATCATCACCGACGATTGGTCAATAACCGACGGTGAAGCGCTTTCCGGTGTGGCGCGGGTTCTCGATCTCGTCGACGAGGGCCACGGCGTAGTCCTCTGTGGAGATCCGGCTGACGCCGCCGTCGTCGACGACCAGGTCGTCGAGTTCGGTGCGGTACCGGCCGGTGCGGGTGCCGGGCTCGATGGTGGCCGCCGGGCTGAGGTTGGTCCAGTGGACGTCGTCGACTCCGCGGTAGTAGTCCAAGGCGTCGGCGTGCGCGTTCATGATCTGCAGGAGGAACTCGGGCAGGCCTTCCTTGTCCCGAACCTCGCCGCCGCCCGGGGTGCGCAGCGAACCGGCGCCGCCGACGGCCACCAGGCGCGGCGCGTCCGGGCCGAGTGCACGCAGGCCCGCCACGAGCGACTCGGCGGCGGGCTTGATCGTCGCCAGGTGTCCAGGGCCGTCACCGCCGCCGACCGCGCTGACCACCACGTCGTGGCCCTTGGCGATCGCCGCGACGGACTGGGGGTCGAGGACGTCGCCCACGGTCGGCTCGGCGCGCGGGTCGGTGGGCTTGGCGCTGTCGCGCCGGACGGCGGTCACCTGGTGGCCGCGGTCGAGGGCCTCGCGGGTGATGGTGCTGCCGATCGTGCCGGTGGCACCGAACACGGCGATCTTCGCCATCGTGGTCACTCCCTTGTCGTTTGCTGCCTTATGAAATACACAGTAGGCAGGTCACCGCTGTTCAGCGAGGTATGATCGGGACTCGTCATGGTGAAAAACGGACAACCGCCGATACCTGAGATCGCCTACTCGCCCCCGTCGGCCGCCGCGGCGGGGGTCGAGGTGCTGACGCTGGCCGACCTGCGGGAGCGGGCGCGCGGGCAGGATCTGAGCAGTCCGCAGCGCCCTGAGTTCCACCTGCTGTTCGCGGTTGACGCGGGCGCGCTGTGGCACGCGGTGGACTTCACCCCGTACACGGTGACCGCGGGTTCCTGGCTGTGGGTGCGGCCGGGGCAGGTCCAGCGGTTCGGCGACCTGGCGGCGGCGGAGGGCGCGGTCGTGTTCTTCCAGTCGAGCTTCCTGTCCCCCGCGACCGCGCGCGTCGACGACCGGTTCGGCCACGTGCACTGGCACGCCACCGGCTCGGCAGGCGCCGCCGCCCGCGGCGCCCTCGACCACCTGGCGCGGGAGTACGCCGACCCGGCGCTGCCGGACGCGGTGCGCACCGAATTGCTCGGGCACCTCCTCGCCGCGCTGCTGTTGCGGATCGCCCACCTGAGGCCGGGCACGCCCGCGGTCGAGCCCGGCGAGACCTTCCGCCGCTTCCGCGACGCCGTGGAACACGACTTCGCCGCGGCCCGCCAGGTCGGGCACTACGCGCGGATGCTCGGCTATTCGCCGCGGACACTGTCGCGAGCGACACTCGCCGCCGCCGGGGTCGGCGCGAAGGAGTTCATCGACCTGCGGGTGATCTTGGAGGCCAAGCGCCTGCTGGCGCACGGTGACCACCCCGTCGCGCTGATCGCCCACCAGCTGGGTTTCCCTGATTCAACCAACTTCTCGAAGTTCTTCCACCACCGCGTCGGCCGCACGCCGGGGGCCTTTCGGACCTCGGCGCGGGCGCCGCTGTGAGCTCGAACTGAATTGTTAAAAACCCGATCTCGTTCTCTTCTTCCCTTGCGCGGCTTACCTTCGGCCTCCCTGCACCTTGTCTTGTCAGGAGGCCGCATCCGTTATGCGCATGCGCTTGAGAGTCCTGAGTTCGGTCAGCGTGGCAGCCGTCGTGGCCGGCGCGGTCGTGCTCAGCCAAGGCGCGGCCAATGCCGCTGATCCCCCATCCCCGCGGGACTTCCCGCCCGCCATGGTCAACGGTGTCGCCCACGACCTGGGCATCAGCCAGGAGCAGGCCCGCAAGACGCTCGGCGAGCAGGCCGCGGCGCGGGTGGTGCTCGACCGGCTGCCCGAGGCGATCGTGCGGCAGGCTCCCGGCAAGTGGTTCGACGACCAGACCGGCGCGTTGACCGTCGCGGTCACCGACCAGGCCACGGCCGACGCCGTGCGGGCCGCGGGCGCCCGGCCCGCTTTCGTCGGGCGGAGCAAGTCCCGGCTCGCCGCGCTGGTGGCCAAGGTGGCGGCCCTGGCGGCGAACGACGTCCCCGGCCTCAACGGCTACGGGGTGGACGAGGTCCGCAACGACGTCCTCGTGCGGATCAACGCGACGAAGAAGACCGCGGCGACCGAGGAGTTCCTGCGCGAGTTGCGGGGCACCGACGGTGTCCGGGTCGAGGAGACCGACACCTCGCCGGTGCAGCAGGCCGGTGAAGTCAACCCGGGCGACGGCTGGTGGCCGGGCTCGGAGACGGCGTGCTCGGTCGGCGTCGCCGTCACCGATGCCAACGGCGGCAAGCACTTCCTCACCGCCGGGCACTGCACCAACGACGCCAACCAGGCCGCGTATGGCCAGAGTGGACAGCAGAACCGGATCGGCACCGGCAACGTCGGCGGGTCCCGCGGCGTCAATGGGCGTGAGGGCGACATGGGGGTCGTCGCGGTCACGGAGTCCGGATGGACGCTGTCCACGGCGGTCAACACGTGGGGTCAGTCCGCGATCAGCGTGACCGGCTCGAAGGACGCCATCGTCGGCGAGACCGTGTGCCACTCGGGCAACACCGCCCCCAACTGGGAGTGCGGCCGGGTCACCAAGCTCAACCACACCATGGACTACGGCAGCGTGGTCGTCGAAGGCCTGACGGTCACCACCGCCTGCTCCCAGGGCGGTGACTCCGGCGGCGTGTGGCTGGCCGGGGACAAGGCGATCGGCCTGCATGAGGGCGCCATCAACGGCAACAGCTGCCCCACCGGCGACAACGCCGTGTTCCAGCCCCTCAACGAAGCCCTCGCGAAGTGGAACCTGACCCTCTACTCCGGGGGCACCACCACCGGCGTGACGGTCACCAACCCGGGTAACC
>NZ_JABVED010000010.1 GCF_014323725.1 Actinokineospora xionganensis
ACACCCACCGGAGAACACCATGCCGTCGACCAAGACCACTCATCGAGTACGACGTGCCCGCACCCAGGGCACCAGAGCCGAGCCCGCTTGCGGCCGGTGCACACGAGGAGCCCGTACCGTTCTGACCAAGGCACCGCCAACGCCGGCCACACCAGCCCGCTCGCTCAGGCATCATCGAAGGATGAGCAAGTGGGAGAAGCTGCCCGACCGGGTCCCGCCTGAGGGCTGGGTCGCCGACGTCGACACGTCCACCTTCGACTCCACGCTGGCCGCCGACGCGGATGCCGAGGTCAGGGAGGCGCGCAACGTTCTCGAACGGGGTGGGTGGGGCGTCTGACCCGGCGATTGCGGATGCGACAAGGCCACGTGAATAGGTCCTCATTCCCCTGCGACACCCCCGCCGTCACACGTAGGGTGACGGCGTGACCCTGGCTACAGGTCTGCTTGATTCCGCCGGCCCGCTGCTGGTCTGGGCGATCGTGCTCGGCTTCGTCTTCGCCGAGTGCGCCTTCATCGTGGGCTTGTTCCTGCCCGGCGACTCCCTGCTGTTCGCCGCGGGCGTCGTGCTGGCACAGGGGGCCCATGAGCACCAGGCGTGGTGGCTGTCGCTGGCCGCGACCATCACCGCGGTCGCGGGCAACCAACTCGGCTACTACATCGGTCACAAGACCGGCCACGCGATCATCACCCGGCGCGGCGGCAAGGTCATGAACGAGCACAACCTGTCCCGGGCCAGGGACTTCCTGGACCGGCGCGGGTTCTGGGCGATCGTGTTCGCCCGGTGGATCCCGTGGATCCGCACCCTGGCGCCGCTCATCGCGGGCGCGGCCAAGATGGACCCCCGACGGTTCGCGCTGGCCACGACCATCGGCGGGCTGGCCTGGGTGCCGACGCTGGTCCTGGCCGGGTACTACGCCGCGGGCCTGCTCGACGAGTTGCCGTGGCTGCAGACCGCGGCCCTGTGGGGCAGCATCGCGTTCATGGTGGTCGGCACCGCGTGGGGCGTCTGGCGATACCGGCAGGAGATGCACAAGCCGGTCGACACCGTGCTGATCACGGAGTAGAGCGCAGCGCCAGCAGGATGCCGTCCGGGTCGCGGACGGCGATCTCGTCGGTCTCCACGGTGAACGGGACGCCGTACTCGGCCAGCCGGGACTCCCACGAGGGCAGTTCGTCGACGTGGAACGTCAGGTGGTCGAGACCTGGTCGGCTCTCGTCGAACGACGCGCGTTCGGCGCCGATGTGCTGGACCAGGGTCAGGGTGATGCCGAAGCCGTCGAGGAACGCCTTGCGCAGGCCGGGTTGGTCTTCGTGCACCGCGGTGGCGAACCCGAGCACGCGTTCGTACCAGGGGACGCTGCGGTCCACGTCGGTCACCGTGAGAGCGACCTGGCGAACGCCGGGCATCGGACGACCTTCCTTTCGGCGCCGTTCGGGCGGCTGCCTTCCGCCATACTGCCCCAGTCAGGTCACGGTCCGTGCCGTCGTTATTCGATCTTTCGCAGGACGAGATCGGCTGTTCGCGCGGTGGTCGCGACCAGACGGGCGTTGCGCTCGTCCGATCCGTCCGTTCTCGCCGCCGCCTGTTCGGCCGAGCGGCCATGGGCCATATGGCGTTCGAACAGGCGTTTCCGACGCAGTTCGGGATCGGGATCGAGGTACCAGACCTCGTCGAGCAGCGGCCGCACCCGCGACCAGAGCAGCAGGTAGTTGCCCTCGGTGACGACGAGGGGAACGTCACAGGTGATCGGGACCGCGCAGGCGATCGAGTCCTCGATCTCGCGGCGGAACTCGGGCGCGTAAACGATCTTGTCGGTGTTCGTCCTTAGTCTTCGCAGCAGGTCGACGTACCCGTCGGCGTCGAAGGTGTCCGGGGCACCCTTGCGGTCGGCTCGCCCGAGCCGGTCGAGTTCGGACTGGGCGAGGTGGAATCCATCCATACCGACGAGGGCCGCCTGCCCATCCAGCGCGGCGACGATCCGGGCTGCCAGAGTCGACTTGCCGGAGCCCGGTGGTCCGCAGATGCCAAGGACACGCCGGTGCCCTGGCAGCGCCAGCGCTTGCGCCCGCCTGACCAGGTCGGCAAAGATCGGCTCTCCCCGCATAATGACTCCTTAACTGCCGATAGGGTCCGCGCGCAAGCGTTTGCAGATGGAGTCGGACAGGACAACGCTGTGGCCACAATGGAGGACGTCGCCAAGTTGGCGGGTGTCTCGATCAGCACCGTCTCACATGTCGTGAACGAGACCCGCGCGGTCGCCGTCACGACGCGCTCGCGGGTCTTAGAAGCGATCGAGTCGACCGGGTACACCGGCAACGCCATCGCTCGCTCGCTGGTCACGGGTGGGACGAAGTCCATCGGCGTCGCCATGTCGCTGCTGGCCAACCCCCACCTCGCCAAGCTCATCCACGCCATCGAGGCCGAGGCCAGCGCCGCCGGCTACACCGTCCTGCTCGGCGACACCCTCGACTCACCTGACGGCGAGCGCTCGGCGGTGCGCAGGCTGCAGGCCCGGCGGGTCGACGGCATGCTGCTGACCCCGGCGCCCGGCGACACCGCGACGCTCGAACAGCTGGCCCGCACGGACGTGCCCGCCGTGCTGGTCGACCGGGTGTCGCACAAGATCAAGCTCGACCAGGTGGGGCCGGAGAACATCCAGTCCACATCCACCCTGGTCTCCCACCTGGCCGCCGCCGGGCACCGCCGGATCGGGTTCATCAGCGGGGTCGAGTGGATGACGGCGAGCGAGGAACGCACGCTCGGCTATCGGCTCGGCCTGGGCCGGGCGGGGTTGCGCTGGGATTCGAACCTGGTCGCGGGCGGTGGTGCCACCCCGGAGGACGGCGTGCTCGCGTTGCGCAGGCTGCTGACCGTGCCGGAACGGCCGACGGCGGTGATCACCGGCAATGGCGCGATGACCGCGGGCGCGTTCCGGGAGGCGCGGGCGCATGGCCTGGAGGTCGGCCGCGACCTGGCGATCGTTGGCCACGACGAGGTCGAGTGGGCCGAGTTGGTGCACCCGCCGATCACCACGATGGCGCACCCGGTCGACGAGATCGGTCGCACCGCGGTCCGGCTGCTGCTCGCCCGGCTCGACGACCGCGACCGGCCGCCGCAGACCGTGCTCCTGCCGCCCGAGCTGATGCACCGGGGGTCGTGCGGCTGCGCGTCGTAAACGGCGTAACGGCCACAGTGGACGGCGCGACGTCTCGGAAGGGTCCGGCAACCACGTCGACTCCGGTCCGAAGGAGACGGGTGTTGGCCGAACTGACGATCAGTTCCGCGGACGAGTGGCCGGTGGCTCGCCGGTCGTTGAGCAAGTGGCTTTTGCGCCGCGACGTGCCCGAGTTGCTCACGTGCGACGTGGTGATGGCGGCCGAGGAGGCGCTCGGGTTGGCCGGTCCGGTCTCGATCGTCGCCCAGGCGTCGGACACCGATGTGGTGCTGCGGATCGTCGGGCACGGCCCGATCGCGCCGGGCGCGCTGCCGATGCTGCGCGCCTCGGTCGACCGGTTCGAGTTGCTCCGCGAGGGCGACCGGACGACCGTGATCGCGAGTTTTCCCTTACCCCGCTCAGAATCCGCCTGAGACCGGCAGCACCGCGCCGGTCACGAAGGACGCCGCGGGGCTGAGCAGCCACACCACACCCTCGGCGACCTCCTCCGGTTCGCCCGCGCGGCCGAGGGGGATCTTCGACGCGAGCCGCTGTGGGCGGTCGGGCATGCCGGCGGCGGCGTGCAGGTCGGAGTTGACCAGGCCGGGGGCGACGACGTTGACCCTGATGCCCTCCGCCGCGACTTCCTGGGCCAGGCCGTAGGACAAGGTTTCGACCGCCGCTTTGCTTGCCGCATAGTGCACCCACTCGCCGGGCGAACCGCGGCGGGCGGCGGTGCTGGAGATCGTCACGATCGAGCCGCCGGGGCCGGCGTCGCGTGTGGACAGTCGGCGGACGGCTTCCCGGGCGCACAGGAAGACTCCGGTGACGTTGACGTCGAACACGCGGCGGAAGGTGTCGGCGCTCTGCTCATCGAGCCTGCCCGGCGTGTTGCCGGTGATCCCGGCGTTGGCCACGAGGGCGGACAACGGGCCCAAGGTGTCGGCCTGCTCGAACAGGGCGCGGACTTGGGCTTCGTCGGAGACGTCTGCCTGGACGGCGAGTGCTTTGCGCCCCAGCGCCCGAACCTCGTCCGCGACCTCTTCGGCCGAGGAGGCGTCACCGGAGTAGTTGACCACGATGTCGAAGCCGTCGCGGGCGGCGCGTCGGCACACCGCCGCGCCGATTCCCCTGCTTGCTCCGGTGACCAAAAGAACGCTCATGCCCTCATGCTGGCATGACCTTCCAGCGCGGCGGCGGCCTCCATGATCATCCAGCCGGACACCTGCACGGACAGGTCGCGCTCGGCCCGGCCGTCGCGAGGACCACGCGGGGTGATGGCCGGGATGCCCGCCTCGTCGCCGAACAGCGGGCCGCTGGGGGCGACCGCGCGGTTGCGCCACGCCTCGTCGGCGGTGGTGAACACCAGCCAGGACGCGAGGTCGCCGGATGCCTCCGGCAGGCGGATGGCCGACAGCGCGAGGTAGCGGGCGAGGATGCCCGCGAACAGGCCGCCGTCGCCGCCGCGTCTGCCGGGCAGGACGCCGTCCACGGCGAGGTGATGGGCAACGGCGTGGATGGTGCGCTCGGCGCGTTCGGCCCAGACGCCGGAACGGTCGTCGGCGGCGAGTTCGACGCAGGCACCGAGGAAGGTGCCCTGGTTGTAGGTGTAGACGATGTCGACGAGCCCGGCGACGCCTCCGTCCGGGGAGGTCCGCAGGCCGTCGAAGAGCAGGCCGGTCTCGCGGTCGCGCAGGTAGCCGTCCATCCAGTCGGTCATCGACCGGGCGCGCTGGCGGTCGGCGCGGTCCTGGGCGAAGCGGGCGAGCAGGATCGCGGCGGGGCCATTGGCCGGGACGTTCTTGAGGTTGTCGCCGCGCCGCCACCAGATGCCGCCGCCGCCGTGGTCGGTCCAGCCTTCGCGGAGGCGGACGGTGATCGCGTCGAGGGCGTCCTCGGCGTCGAGGCCGACCTCGTCGGACGCGCGCAGCAGGGCGAGTCCGAGCCAGGCGATGTCGTCGTAGTACTCGTTGGTCCACTGGCGGAAGTTGCGCAGGCGGATGCCGCGGACGTGTTTGTGGATGGTGCTGAGCCGGTTGGCCGACGGCGCGCGGACCTGGGCGTCGATGAGGCAGTCGAGCACATTGGCCTGCCACCAGTAGTTCCAGTTCACCAGGAGGCGGTGCCGGACGGACGCGGGCCACGTGGCCACGCCCAGCCGGGTCCCGGGGATTGCCCAGAGTCTCCGCAGGTGACGGGCCAGAACACCCTGCTCGGCGAAGGCGGCGCGAGCCGCCCACAGTTGAGGTGACTGCTCTGCAGCCCCCTCCGCGTACTCCGTACCCCGGGTCACACACCAATCGTGACGGCTGAATCGTTTCCGAAGTCCCGCGAGAGGGGAGATGTCACCGAGTCGTGGAAAGGTGGGGTGATGCGAACCGAGCAGGTCACGTGCCCGTTATGTGAGGCCACCTGCGGCTTGGACGTCACCATCGAAGGTGATCGGGTGACCTCCGTCCGTGGCGACGCGGCCGATGTCTTCTCCGCGGGGTTCATCTGCCCCAAGGGCGCCTCCCTTGGGGCGCTGCACCATGATCCCGACCGCCTGCGCACCCCGATGATCAAACGCGACGGCGTGTGGGAGTCGGCGACGTGGGATGAGGCCTTCGCCGAGATCTCGGCGCGGCTGCTCCCGATCATCGCCGAACACGGCAAGGACGCCGTCGCCGTGTACGCGGGGAACCCGTCTGTCCACAACACGTCGACGGCGTTGTACGGGCGCGTGTTCTTCAAGGCGCTCGGGACGCGGAACTTCTACTCGGCGAGCACGGTCGACCAGATCCCCAAGCACCTGAGCTCCGGCTACCTGTTCGGCGACCCGATGAGCATCCCGGTGCCCGACGTCGACCGGACCGACTACCTGCTGCTCCTCGGCGCGAACCCGTTGGTGTCCAACGGCAGCCTGATGACCGCACCGGACATGCGCGGCAGGCTCAAGGCGATCCAGGCCCGCGGCGGCAAGATCATCGTGCTCGACCCGCGCCGGTCGCGGACGGCGGAGCTGGCCGACGAACACCACGCCATCAGGCCGGGAACCGACGCACTGTTCTTGTTCGCGCTGGTCAACACCCTGTTCGCGGACGAGTTGGTCAGCTTTGAGCACCTGGCCGACCACGTGACCGGCGTCGAGGAAGTGCGGGCGCTGGCCCAGCCGTTCACACCGGAGGCGGTCGAGCCGATCACCGGCATCGCTGCGGCCACCATCCGTCGGTTGGCCCACGACCTCGCCGCCGCACCCAGCGCGGCTGCGTACGGCCGGATCGGCACCTGTGTCCAGTCGTTCGGCACCCTCGCGAGCTGGTTGGTCGACGTGCTCAATGTGCTGACCGGCAACCTCGACCGCCCGGGCGGCGCCATGTTCCCCCTGGCGGCGGCGGGGCAGGCGAACGTCGAGCCTGGGCGCCGCCGCGGCTTCGCCCACGGCCGCTGGCGCAGCCGCGTCCGCGACTTGGCGGAGGTCATGGGCGAACTCCCCGTGGCCACCCTCGCCGACGAGATCCTGACACCGGGCGAAGGCCAGGTGCGGGCGCTGGTCACCGTCTGCGGCAACCCGTGCCTGAGCACCCCGAACTCCGGCAGACTCGCGGATGCGTTGGGACAGCTGGACTTCATGGTCTCGCTGGACGTCTACCTGAACGAGACCACCCGACACGCGGACGTCATCCTGCCCGGCCCGACCGCGTTGGAACGCCCCCACTACGACATCGCCCTGTACCAGTTCGCCGTGCGGAACGTCGCCAACTGGACCAAGGCCGCACTGCCGACGGACCAGCCCCAGGAGTGGCAGACCCTGTTGCGGCTCACCGGAATCATCACCGGCGCGGGCAGCGACATCGCCGCCATGGACGACTTCGTGGCGACCCAGTTCGCGGCCAGGACAGGCGTGGAACCGGCAGCGGACCTGACCGGTCCGGAACGCCTGATCGACATCCTCCTGCGCGGCGGCCCGTATGACCTGACTCTGGCGGACCTCCTCGACGCCCCACACGGCATCGACCTGGGCCCGCTGAAGCCGAGGATCCCTGACGTACTGGCGACCCCAAGCGGCCGGATCGAGCTAGCACCGCCACCCCTGACCGAGGACATCCCCAGGCTGGTCGCCGAGCTGACGAACGTCCCCAATGGACAGATGGTGCTGATCGGCAGACGGCAACTTGGCTCGAACAACTCGTGGATGCACAACCTGGAACCGTTGGTGCGCGGAAAGAACCGCTGCACAGCCCAAGTGAACCCCCTGGACGCCGAACGACTCGGCCTGACCGACGGCAGCCTCGCGACGGTCCGGTCGCGGACGGGGAAGATCGAGGTCCCGGTGGAAGTCACCGACACCATCCGCCCCGGCGTGATCAGCATCCCCCACGGCTGGGGCCACGACCAGAACGGCATTCGGATGAATGTGGCAACAGCCCATGCGGGCGTCAACTCAAACCTGCTGGCAGACGAACTGCTCGTTGACGCTTTGTCCGGGAACGCGGTCCTGAATGGAATCCCGGTAGAGGTAAGCCCCGGCTAAGAGCGACCGCCTTTCAGGGACGACCTTTGTCCTTGCAGCTCGGGACGAGCGAGCCTTCATGGACGAGCGGGGTCAAAGCATGCTCATGGTCCGCCCGTTCCGGTGCACAGGACCATTCCTGAGGGTCTGCCCCTCCGGAGCGAACTTCGGGTGGTGGAGTTCGGCTGTGCCATTCGGCCGGCGGGGATCGCAGTGCGGCAATGGCGGTAGTCCGGGGTTACCAGGCCTTTGACAGGTCCGCATGCGTTCGAATCCATGAATGCATGACCACCCCGGCCGCCACTCCCGCGTTGATTGAGCGGGTGGAGCCGAACTGGGCGATCGACACCAGCAAGTCCGCGCCCGCTCGGGCTTCGGGGGTGAGGCCGGGGCCTTCCTGGCCGAAGATGAGCACGCATTTGCGTGGCAGCTCAGTCGTTTCGATGGGGACGGAGCCGGTGGTGTTGTCGACGCCCACGACGGTCAGGCCCGCTTCTTTCGAATATGCCAGCAGGGAATCCACCGTCGCGTGGTGGTCTACGTGCTGGTATCGGTCGGTCACCATCGCACCTCGGCGGTTCCAGCGACGCCTGCCGATGATGTGGACGGCCTTGGCGGCGAACGCGTTCGCGGTGCGGACGACGGTGCCGATGTTGTGGTCGTGTTGGAAGTTCTCGATGGCGACGTGGAAGTCGTGCCGTCGGGTGTCGAGGTCGGCGATGATCGCGTCCCGACGCCAGTACCGGTAGGCGTCCACGACGTTGCGGCGGTCGCCTTCGGTGAGGAGTTCCGGGTCGTAGCGGAAGTCTGTTGGCCTGGGGCCCTCCCAGGGGCCGACGCCTACGGGTTCGCCGAACACCCACTCCGTGGGGCCGCTTTCCGGGTCTTCGGGCGGACCGCTCACCGCGTCTCGACCAGGGGCCGGGGCCTGCGGGCGTACGCACCGACGTAGGACACCACCAACACGATCAACGCTCCGATTGCCACGGCCTGAACATAGTCCTCCGGGAAAAGGACCCCGATGATGTAGTGCTCGTTGAATCCCCCCGGCAGATCACCGAGGCCCTGCTGTCTTCGGAAGTAGTTCTCGACCGCCGTCAGCGGGCAGGTGACCGGCAGGATGTTGACGATCACGCCCCAGGCGGCGAAGAAGACGTGGACGCGGATGGAGTTGGGCCAGTGCCAAGCCAGGAAGCCGCCGAGGCCGATGTAGAGAAGCGCGAGGAAATGCACAACCATCGTCGCCGCGGCGAGAACACCGGCCATGCGCATCCTCCCGACCCCAGTACCCCCACGGTACCTGCGGATCAGGAGGACGCGCCTGGTCAGAGGCCTAGATCGGCAAGATCGAGCAGCGACCGGTACGGGAGACCCCTGGCCTCGATCGCTTCGCGGGCCTCGGTGCCCCGATCGACGACGGTGGCGACGCCGATGACGATCGCGCCCGCCTCCTCCAGGGCGTCGACGGCGGTCAGCACGCTGCCCCCGGTGGTGGAGGTGTCCTCGACCGCCAGGACCCGCTGGCCCGCGACCTCGATGCCCTCGATGCGGCGCTGCATGCCGTGTTCCTTCAGCGCCTTGCGCACGACGAAGGCGTCGAGGACCTCACCGGCGTTGGCGGCGGCGTGCATCATCGCGATGGCCACCGGGTCGGCGCCCAGGGTGAGGCCGCCCGCGGCGACGTAGTCCCAGTCGGCGGTGGCCTGCCGGAGCAGTCGGCCGATCAGGGGGGCGGCGGCGTGGTGGAGGGTGGCCCGGCGCAGGTCGACGTAGTAGTCGGCTTCCTTGCCGGACGCCAGGGTCACGCGCCCATGGACAACAGCCAGTTCGGTGACGAGACGGGCCAATTCGCGCTTGGCGGTCAGGTCGACACTCGGAGCGGTTCGCACAGGTCGTCAGTCTCTCACGTGGCTCAGCCCAGGCCCCGGCTGTCCTGCTTCAACGCCGTGTCGACGGTGAGCGCGGACGCCACGACCATGCTGATCAGGGGGTCTTGGAGCGGGCGGTGGATCTGCAGGACGTAGTTGTCGGCGTTGGTGAACAGGGTCTTGGCGAAACCTTCGAACGTCTTGGTGATTCGCGCGACCTCGGCGCCGGAGTGGTCGAGCACGGCGAAGTTCCACGCCCGCCAGTTCTCGGCCTGGATGCCGCCGATCGACTGGCCGTTGACCATGAACGAGAACCGGATCTTGCCGAAGACGTTGTCCTGGACGATCTCGCCGACCGGCTGCCCGTTGGGCCGTTCGACGATCATCCGCGACTTGAACACCTTGCGCGGCCGGGTCAGCGCCAGCACCGGCTGGTGGTTGGCGTCGCGGACCTCGAAGCGGTGGGTGAAGAACTGGTCGTACTCGCCGAGGAACCGGACGACCTTCTTCAGCGCGCTCTGCCCGACCTGCGCGACGAACCCGACCGGGCGCCCGTGCTGGTCGAAGACCGAGTACTCGGACGCCATCTCGATCAGCTTGACCTTCTGGTTCACCACCAGCACCGGCTCGGTGAACAGCGTCCCGCCGCCCTGCCCGGTCTGGCCGACCCCGGCCTTGCGCTGCTGCTCCTTGATCCGGTTCGGGTCGTGGGCGCCTTCGAGCGACAGCTCCCACGCGCTAGCGTCGCTGCGCGCCTGCTGCTGGGCGGGCTGGGTCTGGGCGGTCCACTGGGTGCCGTCCCACCAGCGCAGGACGTTCGACCCAGGGTTGTCCGGGTACCAACCGGGCTGCGGGTTCGTCATGGCCTGAGCCTAGGTCCTGTCCGGCGAGTCCGGTGCGCGGGATTCGTGATCCGGGTGGTTCCTGGGCGCGCCGGCGTGCAGCCGCTCGTGCCGGGTTGTACTTGGGCTTCGCGCCGGTGCGGCCAGGGGCCGCCCGGGCGCGGATAGCGCGTGCCGGACTGGCCGGACAGGAACTAGCCGCGGCGGCGTCCCTTGGCGGCGCGCTTCTGCAGGACGCGCAGCAAGCCACGTGGCATGATCTTGGCGACGCCGATCAGCGCCTTGTACTGCAGTCCGGGGATGGACCTCGACCGTCCGGACGCCAAGTCGTCGAGGCATTCGGCGGCGACCCGGTCGGCGTCGAGCCAGAGGAACTCCGGGATGGCCGAGACGTCCTCGCCGACCCGCTGGTGGAACTCGGTGTGGGTGAAGCCAGGGCACAGCGCGACGACCCGGACGCCGGTGCCCGCCAGCGACGAGGACAGCCCCTCGGACAGCGCGGTCACGTATGCCTTCGTCGCCGCGTAGGCCGGGCCGGTGAACGGGAAGAACCCGGCGACGCTGGACACGTTGATCACGCCGCCGCGCCCGCGCGTGATCATGCCGGGCACCGCCGCGTGGGTGAGCCGCATGACCGTGGTGACGTTGACGTCGAGTTGCGACTGCAGGGCGTCGGTCTCGGCCTCGGCGAACGGGGTGGCGGTACCGAAGCCTGCGTTGTTGACCAGCAGGTCGATCGGCCGGGACTCGTCGGCGAGCCGCTCTTCGACCCGCTTGCGCGCGCGTGTGGTGGCCAGGTCCGCGGTCATGACCTGGGCTTGGATGCCGTGCGCGGCGGTCAGCTCGGCCGCCGTCGCCTTGAGGCGCTCGGTGTTGCGGGCCACGAGCACCAGGTCGTAGCCGGCCTTGGCGAGGTTTCGGGCGAATGCGGCGCCGATGCCCGCGGTGGCACCGGTGATGAGCGCGGTAGGCATGCGATCAACCTACTGGGTGGTAATGGTGATGTGGGAGGTCCGTTTTCAGCTGTTGTCGTCGATCTGGCGGACGCTGTGCAGTCCGGGCGCCGACTCGGCCTCGGCGTCGAACGGGTCGACGACGTCGGCGATCTCGCCGATGCCGCGCAGCAGCCGCTCCAGCCGCGACGGACTGGAGTTGGGCGCGGCGGCGGCCAGGACCCAGCCGTTCTCGATCCAGGCGACGGCGATGTCCGGCCCGATCTCCTCGGTGGCGTCGACCAGGTCCGGGGTGATCAGCGCGCGGGCGCCCGCGATGTCGGAGACGAAGGCGTAGCGCTGGCCGACCGGGCCGAGCAGTTCCGGCATGTGCTCACGCTGGAACGGGGTGCTCGGGATCCACAGCTCGACCACGACCGGGTGCACCCGACGGCACTGGACGGCGGCGATGACCGTGTTGACCCGGCCGCCCATCTCCAGGTCGAAGACGTAGACCCGGCGCCTGCCGTCGGCGGTGAACGTCGAGCCGGTGACGACGTCGCGGGCCACGCCGTCGCCGTAGTAGGCGATGGCGCCGCCACTCCACTTGCTCGGCAGGACGTGGTCGGTCTCGGCGAACTGCCAGCCGCGCAAGGCCGCCCAACGGCGTCGCTCACGGTTTCTCGATGTGAGACGAGCGCGATCGCGCAGCAAGAAAAGGCCGCCCGCGACGAACGCGACCGCGGCGATGACGAACCAGACCCACGCGGGTATGCCCACGACTCGCAGCGTAGTCGTCATGCGCCGCGGTTCAAGATCACGGGTGGCGTGGCTTCCGATTATCCGCGAACAGTGGTGGCGTCGAGGGCCGAGAGGGCCGCGCGGATGGACAGCAGGTCCTCGTGCCGGGCGACCTGCAGACCGGTCAGGGTGGCGATCTTGCGCAGCCGGTAGTCGACGGTGTTGGGGTGAACCCGCAGCGTGGTGGCGGTCTGGCGGCGGTTGAGGCCGGAGTCGAGGAAGACCCGCAGGGTCGGCAGGAGGTCCGGCCTGTCCGCGACGGGCGCGAGCAGCGACGCGAGGTGGTCGCGAGCCGGGCTGGGCCGGGTGAGCTGGTATTCGAGGAGCAGATCGGCGAGTCGGTAGACCCCCACGGGCTTCGCGTAGATGAGGGCGACGTCGCGGAGCTCACCCGCGAGCCGGGCCGCGGCGGGCACGCCGGCGGGCTCCGCGGCGACCGCTCCCGCCACGACGGGCGCGCCCGCGACCTTGCTCAGCGCGGTGGCGAGCACGTCGAGCGACGCCCAGTCCTCCTTGGAGACCGAGGCGGACGGAAGGTGGTGCGGGATGAGGACCAGCCCGCCGTCGGTCGACAGCATCGACAGCACGGGCTCGCGGGACCGCCGGTCGAGTTCCGTGCGGAGTCTGCGCAGCTTGCGGCGGCCCGCGATGCCGGGGTCGACACCCGCGACGGTCTCGTCGGGATGCTTGCCGATCGACAGGCTGATCACGAAGTAGCTCTCGGCCAGCCGGGCGCCCGGGATGTCGGCCGACTGCCCGCCCGCGAGCAGAGTCGCCAGCAGCGTCTGCCGCGCGCCGTGCTCGTCGCCGAACATCGACTGGCGCTCGCTGAGGTAGCCGGCGGCGACCGCGCCGGTGGTCAGGCGCAGGAAGTCGGACAGCAGCCGGTGCGCCTCTAACACCGACCGCAGGTCGTCCGGCTGGACCTCCGGCTCGACGAAGTCGAAGCAGGCCTGGGCGCCGACGTGGTACGCGCCGATCACGGCGTCGATCGGGAGGCCTTCCTCGGCGCGGCGAGCCGCCGACTCGCGCACGATCGCCAGGTCCACGGGCTCGGGCAGGGTCCCGGTGCGCAGGACTTCAAGGAACGTGCGGACCGCCTGCTCGATGATCCGGGCGATGTCACCGGACAGCTCCTCCGCGGGCAGTTGGTTGTAAACGTCGAGCCCGTCGACCAGCCGCTTGATCACAAAGGCGGTCAGTTCGGGCAGCTGCGAACTCAGCCGCAAGTGCAGGGGCATGCCACCGAAGACGATTCGGTTGTGATCGGTCACAAGTTTCCTCCGAAACTTTGGGCCAATCTCCCAGCGCCCACCAGGGATTGTGTCCTCCACCATGTGACCAGCAGATTACTCGCTAGTAACACAGAATGGAGCACCCAATGTTGGTGCGACGGCTCAGCCTGGCGCTGGCGGTCACCGCCGCCACCCTCACCGTGGGCATGCCCGCGATGGCTGACGACACGATCGACTACGTCGCCCTCGGCGACTCGGCGGCCGCTGGACCGCTCATCCCGAACCAGGACCTCAACCTCGCCTGCCTGCGTTCGAACAACAACTACCCGGCAGTGGCCGCCAAGGCCTTGGGCGCCCGGCTGACCGACGTGTCGTGCTCCGGGGCGAAGATCACCGACTTCACCGGCCGCCAGTTCGGCTTCCTCCCGCCGCAGTACGACGCCCTGAACGCGGGCACCGACCTGGTCACGCTCACCATCGGCGGCAACGACATCGGCCTGGTCCAGGCCGCGCTCGGCTGCGTCAACCTGTTCCCGGAGCCGTTCGGCTTCTCGTGCGCCGACCGGCTGAACGCCGGAGGCAAGGACTCGCTGGGCACGGCCATCGCCGCGTGGGCGCCGCGGTTCGGGCAGGCGCTCGACGCGATCAAGGCCAAGGCGCCGAAGGCGAAGATCGTCGTCGCCGGCTACGGGACCTACATCAAGCGTGACGGCTGCTACCCGGTCCAGCCGATCTGGGCTCGCGACGCCAACTACATCCAGGCGTCGGTCGACAAGCTCAGCGCCGCCCTTCGCGACCAGGCCCGTTCGCGCGGCGCGACCTTCGTCGACCTCGCGGCCGTCTCCTCGGGCCACGACACCTGCGCGGCGCCGTCGAAGCGCTACCTCGAAGGCCTGATCCCGACCACGGCCGCCGCGCCGCTGCACCCGAACGCCCAGGGCATGGCCGCCTTCGGCGCCGCCATCGCCAGCGCCGTCAAGAACCCTGCAATCCAGTAGGAGGTATCGGATGTTCGGAAGAGTGTCGGCAATCGTCGTCGCGGCGACCGCGGCGGTGGCACTGGCGCCGAACGCGTCGGCGGCCGAGGTGGACGAGTACGTCGCCCTGGGTGATTCGTACTCGTCGGGCAACGGCACGTACGCCGCGAATCTCGACCCGTTCTGCTACAAGAGCACCTACGCGTACCCGTATCTGGTGTCCAAGGCGCGCCCCGACACGCGGCTGAACTTCCAGGCGTGCCAGGGCGCGAAGACCGACAACATCATCAACGGTCAGAACCGGGCGCTGACAGCGAGCACGGACCTCGTGTCGATCACGATCGGCGGAAACGACATCGGATTCGGCGACCTGATCTTCGGCTGCGCGGGCAACAACAGCACCAACTGCCAGGGCACGGTCGACGAGGCCAACCGCAAGATCCGGGAGGAACTGCCCGCCAAGCTCGACCGGACCTACGCCACCATCCGCGTGGGCGCGCCGAACGCCCGGGTCGTCGTCCTCGGCTACGGCCGCTTCGCCGGGTCGAACCTCTCGTGCGCGGCGGCGAACGGGATCACCGCCGACGAAGCGGTGCTGCTCAACGGAGTCGCGGACAACCTCGACGCGGCCATCGCGGGCCGGGTCGCGGCGGCGGGCTTCACGTACAAGAGCTCCATCGCCCGGTTCACCGGACACGACGTCTGCGCGGCCGACCCGTACCTCAACGGGAAGAGCTGGAGCGTGGCCGACATGTACCACCCGACCCGCAGCGGCCACGCCAACGGCTTGGCATACCTGCTGCGCGAGGTGATCGGCTGACGATGAAGGGCCGCCTGAGGGGCGGCCCTTCATCGTGTCGTCAGTCGGCGCGGCCGACCGTGAGCGCGGTGTTGTCCTCGGCGATGTCGACCTTGACCGTGTCGCCGTCGCGGATGTCGCCGGACAGCAGCGCCTTCGCCAACTGGTCGCCGATAGCCGAGGACACCAGCCTGCGCAGCGGGCGGGCGCCGTAGACGGGGTCGAAACCGTTGAGGGCCAACCACTCCCGGGCCATGGGCGTGACGTCCAGGCTCAGCCTGCGCTGCGCGAGGCGGCGGCCCAGTTTCGCGACCTGGATGTCGACGATCGACGTCAGCTCCTCGGTGGCCAGCGAGTGGAACACGACCACGTCGTCGAGCCGGTTGAGGAACTCCGGCTTGAAGTGCCGCTGCACCACGGTCATCACCGCGTCCTTGCGGTGCAACTCGTCGAGGTTGGCGTCGGCGATGATCTGCGAGCCGAGGTTCGACGTCAGCACCAGGATCGTGTTGCGGAAGTCGACCGTGCGGCCCTGGCCGTCGGTGAGCCTGCCGTCGTCGAGGACCTGTAGGAGCACGTCGAAGACGTCCGGGTGGGCCTTCTCCACCTCGTCGAGCAGCACGACGCTGTACGGCCTGCGGCGGACCGACTCGGTGAGCTGGCCGCCCTGGTCGTAGCCGACGTAGCCGGGGGGCGCGCCGACCAGGCGGGCCACCGAGTGCTTCTCGGAGTACTCGCTCATGTCGATGCGGATCATCGCCCGCTCGTCGTCGAACAGGAACTCCGCGAGCGCCTTCGCCAGCTCCGTCTTGCCGACGCCGGTGGGCCCGAGGAACAGGAACGAGCCGGTCGGGCGGTCCGGGTCGGACACGCCCGCGCGGGCGCGGCGGACCGAGTCGGAGACAGCGCGCACGGCCTCGGCCTGGCCGACGACCCGCGAGGCGAGCGCGTCCTCCATGCGCAGCAGCTTGTGCGTCTCGCCTTCGAGCATCCGGCCCGCCGGGATGCCGGTCCAGGCGGAGACGACCTCGGCGACGTCGTCGGGGCCGACCTCCTCCTTGAGCATGACCTGCTCGCCGGGAGTCCCCGTGGCCGCTGAGTTCTCCATGGCGGCGTCGAGTTCCTTCTCCAGCGTGGGAATCCGGCCGTAGCGCAGCTCGGCGGCCCGGCCGAGATCGCCGTCGCGCTCGGCGCGCTCGGACTCGCCGCGCAGCGACTCCAACTGCTCCTTCAGCTCGCGGACACGGTCCAGCGAGCCCTTCTCGTTCTGCCAGCGGGCGGTCAGGCCAGCCAGGTCCTCGCGCTTCTCGGCCAGCTCGGCCCGCAGCGCGGCGAGCCGCTCACGGGAGGCAGCATCGTCCTCTTTGGACAGTGCCATCTCCTCGATCTCCAACCGGCGGACCGCGCGCTCGACGCCGTCGATCTCCACCGGGCGCGAGTCGATCTCCATGCGCAGCCGCGACGCGGCCTCGTCGACGAGGTCGATCGCCTTGTCCGGCAGGAACCGGGCCGTGATGTAGCGATCGGACAGGGTGGCGGCGGCGACCAGGGCCGTGTCGGTGATGCGGACACCGTGGTGGACCTCGTAGCGCTCCTTGAGGCCGCGCAGGATGCCGATCGTGTCCTCGACCGACGGCTCACCGACGAGGACCTGCTGGAACCTGCGCTCCAGCGCCGGGTCCTTCTCGATGTGCTGGCGGTACTCGTCGAGCGTGGTCGCGCCGACCATGCGCAGCTCGCCGCGGGCGAGCATCGGCTTGATCATGTTGCCCGCGTCCATCGCGCCCTCGCCGGTCGCGCCCGCACCGACGATGGTGTGCAGCTCGTCGATGAAGGTGATCACCTGGCCCGCGGAGTCGGTGATCTCCTTGAGGACAGCCTTGAGCCGCTCCTCGAACTCGCCGCGGAACTTCGCGCCCGCGACCATCGAGCCGAGGTCTAGGCCGACCACCCGCTTGCCGCGCAGCGACTCCGGCACGTCGCCCGCGATGATCCGCTGGGCCAGGCCCTCGACGATCGCGGTCTTGCCGACGCCGGGCTCGCCGATGAGCACCGGGTTGTTCTTGGTGCGCCGGGAAAGCACCTGCACGACCCGGCGGATCTCGGCGTCGCGGCCGATCACCGGGTCGAGCTCACCCTTGCGGGCGCGCTCGGTCAGGTCGAGGCCGTACTTCTCCAGCGCCTGGTAGGTGCCCTCCGGGTCGGGGCTCGACACTCGCGCGGAGCCGCGCACCTTGGCGAAGGCCTCGCGCAGCGCGTCGGCGGTGGCACCGTGGCGCTTGAGGACCTCGGCGACGTCGCCGCCCTGGGCCGCGAGCCCGACCAGCAGGTGCTCGGTGGAGACGTACTCGTCGCCCATCTCGGTGGCGAGCTTCTGCGCGTGGGTGATCGCCCGCAGCGCCTGCTGCGCGAGCTGCGGGGAGGACACGGTCGCGCCCGTCGCCGAAGGAAGGGCCCGGTGCAGCGGCTCCAGCTCCTTGCGGACGGTCTGCGGATCAGCTCCGACGGCGGTGAGCAGCGGGGCGGTGAGCCCGTCGCTCTGCGCTAGCAGCGCGCTGAGTAGGTGCACCGGGCGGATGTCGGGGTTGCCCGCTGTCGAGGCGCCCTGGGCCGCGGCGGAGATCGCCTGTTGGGTCTTGGTCGTCGGGTTGAACGCGTCCATCTGCCACCTCGGGTCGTACTTTCGCCAGTCACCGGGTCCAACGCGCGAAAACTTGAGTCAGTTCCACTCAACCTTAGGACGTGGACCACTTCCGGTCATGCCGAAACGGCAACCGGCTTCGGCGCCGAAACGGTGAGCAGCAGGTCACCCACCCGTCGCAACGACGCTGTCCACACCCGATGCCAAGTTATCCACAAAGCCCAGGAGGCTATCCACAGGCGGCTGTGGGTTTCGTCCACGAACGGACGCAGGCGGATAAGGGAAGCCGCCAAGTGGGTGGTATCTCGGCGGCGAGCGATCACACTGTGGCGATCAAACCGGCTGTACGCAGCGGAAACGCCGGGTGTCGACGAGGTCGCCGAGAAGTGGATCTGATCACAGGTCGGCGTTCAGCTTGCCGAGCAGGCGCGAGAACTCGCTCAGATCGTCGGTGGACCACTTGCCGAACATGGCGCGCAGCTTCTGCCACCGGTCGTTGCGCACCTTGGCCAGCCGCTCCGAGCCGGTCTCGGTGAGCTGCACAAGCCGGGCGCGACCGTCGGAGGGGTCGGGCACCCGCTCGATCAGGGACAACTCGGTGAGCCGGGCGATCTGCCTGCTGACAGTGGACTTGTCGAGACCCGTCCGCTCGACCACATCCGCCGCCCGCACCGCGCCGATGTCGTTGAGATGCAGGAGAAGGGCATAGGAGGCGCCGTCGAGGCCGGGATGCACCTTGGCCGCGAGGGTCAGCGAGACGCTGCGCGCGCGGCCGAACAGCTTCGACAGTTCGGATTCGAGCGCCTGTGCCGCCTGTTCGCGCATGTTCTCGGTCACCGAGATCTCCCATGGATGCTCCGGCATCGCGCCGGAAAGGAATTAGGCCGCCACGACCCGGGCCTGCCCTGACCCGGACAGGCTCACTGCGTCCCAGGATTCTGTCAGTGGTGGACGCCAGGTTGAGCGGCAAGTCCCGGTTCCGCCGTCAGCCGACCCCTGCTCAGGAGCAGGTGTTGGATCGGGAGGCGCGCGAGCGCCAAGCCGTCCTCCGGTGCGGTCCTGTGGCCTCGCCGCCAACGCCGACGTGAACGCGGCACCCGATATTCGACTCGCGGCAGGGCATGCCGTGACCGCACGGGAGCCCCACCGTTGGGTGAGCCTGCGAACCGTGAACCCTCAACGCGACGACCACGTGTTGCGGTCGCTGTTGGAATCCCTGCCTTCAGGCGAGGGAGGATGTCAAATAGGTCTCGTCCACATCGACCAGCACCCACCGCTCCGGGCCCGTGACCTCGGCAGGCAGATCATCTCGCGCGACGGAGTGTGCGCGGCCGTTGATGTGCAGCCCGCGGACGG
Organism: Actinokineospora xionganensis; assembly: GCF_014323725.1. Taxonomy (GTDB): domain Bacteria; phylum Actinomycetota; class Actinomycetes; order Mycobacteriales; family Pseudonocardiaceae; genus Actinokineospora; species Actinokineospora xionganensis. Next base: position 19,099 of record NZ_JABVED010000010.1, read on the forward strand.
CGGGCCCGAGGTCGATCAACAGGATCCCGACCCGGGCGCCGTCGGGCAGTGGCTCGGTTTCCGGGTAGGCGATGCGGCGGTCATCGATCACCCGGATGAAACCGGGCGGGCCCTGCCGCACCACCTCGGCACAGCCGCCGTCGGCGTCGGCGGTGGCGATGTAGGCCATGCCGACCCCGCCGATGAATTCAGCGGCCCGGTCGTCGAGCGGACCGTGCGACGCGCAGAGGTCGGCAGCCATGAAGGCGAGGTCGTGCAACACGGCTCCACCGTTTCACAAGGATCATCCGAATGCGTCATCTGCCCTGCGTAAGTCAGCCATTAGGCGGATCTTTGGTGACGTGGCGTGAGGATACGGCACACCTTAGGGTGATCTTCGCGGCTCTTTCATGGAATCGGACTACGCTGAACACTCCGTCGGGGGATGTCGCTCTAGTACCGTGTTGCCAGGCTTAACCGGCGCCGAGAGGTGGAGTCACCCCCCGATCATGACAGCCAACGCCCTGGTGAGCCCCATCCCAAGCTCACATCCTCGGACCGACTCGCCCACCGCCGTGTCGACGATGGTGCGCCTGGTCCGGGAGAGCTTCGCGGTGGTGGAGCCCCATGCCGAAGAGGTCGCACAGTTCTTCTACGGGATGCTTTTCACGATCGAGCCGTCGGCCCGCGAGATGTTCCCCGCCAACATGCAGGTCCAGCGGTCCCGCCTGCTGCGTGCCCTCGTGCACGTCGTGCAGATGGTCGACCGGCCGGACGACCTGGTGCCGTTCCTGCAGCAACTCGGGCGTGACCACCGCAAGTTCGGCGTCGTCAGCACGCACTATGAGGCCGTCGGGATGGCGCTGATCTCGTCGGTCAAGAAGTTCGCCGGCCCCGCGTGGACCGACGAGGTCGAACGCGCCTGGGCCGAGGCGTACACGATCATGGCCCGCTCCATGCTCGACGCGGCCGCGGCCGACGAGGGGCCTGCGTACTGGCCCGCCGAGGTCATCTCGCACGAGCGGATCGGCTGGGAGATCGCCATCGTGCGGGTCCGGCCGCACTACCCGGTGCCGTACCTGCCGGGGCAGTACGTGAGCGTCGAAGTCCCGCAACGCCCCAGGTTATGGCGGTATCTGACGCCGGCCAACGCTCCGCGAGCCGACGGGACCATCGACTTCCACATCCGCGGCGTCGAGGGCGGTTGGGTCAGCCGGTCGATCGTGGCGCACGCGAACGTGGGCGACACGTGGAAGATGGGCCCGCCGATGGGCCGGATCAGCGTCTCCCGCGAGGCCTCACGCGACGTGCTGATGGTCGCGGGCGGAACCGGGGTCTCGCCGATGCGGGCGATCATCGACCACCTGTCGCAGTGGGGGCAGAACCCGCACGTCCACCTGTTCATCGGTGGGCGGATCGAAGAGGACCTCTACGACGTGCCCGCGCTGCAGAGCATCGCCGCGGTGAACCCCTGGCTGACGGTGGTGCCGGTGGTGGAGGAAGCCGGCATTCCCGGGACTGAGCAAGGGACTCTGGCCGACGTCGTGACCAGGTATGGGGCTTGGGGAGATCGGGACGTGCTGGTGTCCGGCTCCCCGGGGATGATCCGGGCGACCGTTTCCCGGATGCTCGTGGCAGGCACCCCGCTGGACCGGATCACGTACGACCCGTTCACCGTCGACTAGGCGAGCCGAAACCAGGCGCCGACGGAACGCCCGCATCGCTACGGTTCCACCGCACTCCCGGTGCGTGGCCCACGGTTGCTTCCTTCGCACAGACCAGCACCGCGGGCCGGTTGGATCTCGGGAGCGACAACGTCAGCTGTGGGCTCGGTGCGCGGGTAACGGTTACGTCCCTCTTCCAACGGGGCAACGCGGGTTCGAATCCCGTCGGCTCGCCTGATTGGGTGGTTCGCCGTACTGGTGCCTGTTTGGGTTCGCCGGGGTCTTGGCGGGTGGGTTAGCCGACCCCGGGTCTTGGCCCTTGCGAATCAGGGCGTGGGTGGGGCAACCAGCCAAACAGGCCGTTCTGTCGCACCCCTTGCGCCTTGCCGTGTTCGGCGCGGGCCAACCAGCCATACAAACGATCCGCACTGTCCCGATCCCCACTGCCCCACGCGCTGGTGAAACGTGAAGGTCGACTGTCCGCGCCTGGGCTGTCCCTGTTCGCGGCGGGAGTCAGCGGCGGGGCTGGGGGCGCCAGACTACGAGGGCCGTCTGCTGGCGTACCGGAACCAAGTCGTTTCGGTAGGACTTGTGGATGGCGGCGGCGGCTTGTTCGGCGGCCGCGTAGGCCGAGGCGAGTTCCTGGGTCAGTTCCGAGATTCGGTCGCGCAGGGCGTCTACTTCGTTTTCCAGTTCGATGATGCGTTTGATGCCCGCCAGGTTCACGCCGTCCTCTTGGGACAGTCGCTGTACCTCGCGGAGCAGTGCGATGTCGCGCATCGAGTAGCGGCGGCCGCCGCCGGAGGTTCGGCCTGGGGAGACCAGGCCCTGGCGGTCGTAGCTGCGCAGGGTTTGGGCGTGCAGGCCGGACAGCTGTGCCGCCACCGAGATCACGAAGACCGGGGTGTCCTCGTCGGCCCCGGGCGGGAAGGGGTTCATGACTCCCTCGCCTTCTGCACCATCGCCGTCAGCTCCGGGCGCGGGTCGTGCGCGTTGGTTGCCGCCGCGTACGCCTCGAGGGCGGACTTGGCTGCGTCGTCGAGCGTCGGGGGGACGGTTACGGCGAGGGTGACCAGCAGGTCTCCTGCCTGTCCGTCCCGCTTGACCACACCCTTGCCGCGCACGCGGAGGACTCGGCCCGGGGTGGTGCCCGGGGTGACTCGCAGCGAGACCGGCGCGTCGAGGGTGGGGACCGTCAAAGTCGTGCCGAGGGCCAGTTCCGGGTAGGTGACCGGGACCTTCAGGGTGAGATCGTTGCCGTTGCGGCCGAAGACGGCGTGCGGCGTGACGTGCACGCGGACATACAAGTCGCCCGCGGCGGCGCCCTGGCGGCCGGGTTCACCCTGGCCCGCCAGGCGGATGCGCTGGTCGTCCTCGACGCCCGCGGGGATCCGGACGGTGAGCGTCCGGGTCTTGGTGCTGACGCCCTCGCCACCGCAGTCGGGGCACGGGTCGTCGATGGTGCGGCCGGTGCCGCGGCAGTCGCGACAGGGCTCGCTGAACGCGAAGGCGCCCTGGCTGCGGCTGACCAGGCCCACGCCACCGCAGGTGACGCAGATCTTGGGGGAGCTGCCGGGACGGGCGCCCGAACCGTGACAGGTGTCGCAGGTGGACGGGCTGGACAGTCGCAAGGGGACAGTGGCGCCCTTGACCGCTTCGACGAAGTCGATGCGGACCTCGGTCTCCACGTCCGCCCCGCGCCGCGGTCGGTTGCCCGCGGTGGTCGCGCCCGCGCGGGTGCGGCCGAACAGGTTGCCGAGCAGGTCGCTGAAACCGCCGCCGCCGAAGCCGGGCTGGCCGGACTGGCCGCCGAAGTCGAAGTCGAACCCGCCGCCACCGCCGCCGAAACCGCCGGGGCGGAAGCCGCTGGAGCCGAACATCGACCGGGCCTCGTCGTACTGCTTGCGCTTGTCCGGGTCGCCCAGGACGCCGTAGGCCTCCGACACCGACTTGAACTTGGCCTCGGCGTCGGTGTTGCCCGGGTTGGCGTCCGGGTGCAGCTCGCGGGCGAGCTTGCGGTACGCCTTCTTGATTTCCGCCTCACCGGCGTCGGAGGAGACGCCAAGCTCGCGATAGAAGTCCTTGTCGATCCAGTCCCTAGCGCTCACCGGACGTCTCCTCCTTTCGCTCAGTTCTGTTCGTCGGCCGCTTGGTCGACGATGACCGGACCCGCTTCGGCGTCGGTGACCGCCACCAGCGCCGCGCGCAGGGTCCGGTCGCCGAAGCGGTAACCGCGGCGCAGGACGCCGGTGACCGTCGGGCCCGCCACGTCCGGGGACGTGTTGTGCTGGACGGCTTCGTGCACCGACGGGTCGAACGGCTCGCCCTCGTGGCCGAACGGTTCGAGGCCCGCCTTCTGCAGCGCGGCCGCCAGCTTCTCGGCCACCGCCTTGAAGGCGCCGGTCAGGTCGCCGTGGGCGCCTGCCCGCTCGATGTCGTCGAGGACCGACAGCATCTCGTTGACCACCTGCGCCTTGGCCGCGGTGGCGACGACCTCGCGGTCGCGGTCCACGCGCTTGCGGTAGTTGGCGTACTCGGCCTGCAGGCGCTGCAGGTCCGCGGTGCGCTCGTCGAGCTGCGCCTTGAACTCCGCGGCCGGATCGAGCTCGTCGACCTGGACGGTTTCGGGCTCGGGCGCTGCGTGGGCGGGTGCCGCGGCGTCGTCCGAGGCTGTGCGGATCTCCCCGGTCTCCGGGTCGATCCGTCGCCGATCACGCACCACGACCTGCGGCTCCTCGCCGTCAGAGCTGTGCTGATCGGTCACTTCTTCTCCTTGTCCTCGTCCACGATCTCGGCGTCGACGACGTCGTCGGCCGCGTCGGGCTTGGGCGCCTCGGTGGAGCCTTCGCCCGCGGCCGCGTCCGCGCCGGTGTTGGCGTAGAGGGCCGAACCCATGGCCTGGGACTCGGTCGCGAGCTTCTCCATCGCGGCCTTGATGGCCGGGATGTCGGTGCCCGCGAGCGCGGTGTTGGCCTCCGCGATGGCGGCGTTGACCTTCTCCTTGGCCTCGGCCGGGATCTTCTCGTCGTTGTCCTTGACGAACTTCTCCGTCTGGTAGACGAGCGTCTCGGCCTGGTTGCGGACCTCGGCCTCCTCGCGGCGCTTCTTGTCCTCCTCCGCGTGCGCCTCGGCGTCCTTGACCATGCGGTCGATGTCTTCCTTCGGCAGCGCGGAGCCGCCGGTGATGGTCATCGACTGCTCCTTGCCGGTGCCGAGGTCCTTCGCGCCGACGTGCACGATGCCGTTCGCGTCGATGTCGAAGGTGACCTCGATCTGCGGCACGCCACGGGGGGCGGGCGGCAGGCCGGTCAGGTCGAAGGTGCCGAGCTTCTTGTTGTCCGCGGCGAAGTCGCGCTCACCCTGGAACACCTGGATGCCCACGGTGGTCTGGTTGTCGTCGGCGGTGGAGAAGATCTCCGAACGCTTGGTCGGGATGGTGGTGTTGCGCTCGATGAGCTTGGTGAACACCCCGCCCTTGGTCTCGATGCCGAGCGAGAGCGGCGTGACGTCGAGCAGCAGGACGTCCTTGACCTCGCCCTTGAGCACACCGGCCTGCAGCGCGGCGCCGACGGCGACGACCTCGTCCGGGTTGACGCCCTTGTTGGCCTCGCGGCCGCCGGTCAGCTCCTTGACCAGCTCGGCCACGGCGGGCATGCGGGTGGAGCCACCCACGAGCACCACGTGGTCGATCTCGCCGACGGAGACGCCCGCGTCCTTGACGACGTTGTTGAACGGCGCCCGGGTGCGGTCGAGCAGGTCGGCGGTGATGCGCTGGAACTCGGCCCTGGTCAGGGTCTCGTCCAGGAACATCGGGTTCTTCTCGGAGTCGACCGTGATGTAGGGCAGGTTGATGTTGGCGCTGTTCGAGCTGGACAGCTCGATCTTCGCCTTCTCGGCGGCCTCGCGGATGCGCTGCAGCGCCATCTTGTCCTTGGTCAGGTCGATGCCGTTGCTCGCCTTGAACTTCTCGACCAGCCAGTCGACGATGCGCTGGTCCCAGTCGTCGCCACCGAGGTGGTTGTCGCCGGAGGTCGCGCGGACCTCGACGACGCCGTCGCCGATCTCGAGCAGCGAGACGTCGAACGTGCCGCCACCGAGGTCGAAGACCAGGATGGTCTGCTCCTTGGCGCCCTTGTCCAGGCCGTAGGCCAGGGCGGCAGCGGTGGGCTCGTTGACGATGCGGAGCACGTTGAGGCCGGCGATTTGACCGGCTTCCTTGGTGGCCTGCCGCTGCGCGTCCTCGAAGTACGCGGGGACGGTGATGACGGCGTCGGTGATGGTCTCGCCCAGGTACGCCTCGGCGTCACGCTTGAGCTTCATCAACACGCGCGCGGAGATCTCCTGCGCGGTGTACGCCTTGCCGTCGATCTCGGCGGTCTTCCAGTCCTCGCCCATGTGCCGCTTGATCGAACGGACCGTCCGGTCGACGTTCGTCACAGCCTGGTTCTTGGCGGGCTGGCCGACCAGCACCTCACCGTTCTTGGCGAACGCGACGATGGAAGGGGTCGTCCGGGATCCCTCCGAGTTGGCGATAACCGTCGGTTCACCGCCCTCAAGGACGGCGACGACGGAGTTGGTCGTCCCCAGGTCGATGCCGACCGCTCGCGCCATGGTGTTTCCTCCTGCAGTAGCTGTGGTGCGTTCTCTAGAGTTGAGCGTACCTGACTCAGTTTGCAGACTTGAGCCGTCCTCGCTCAACCTTCCTGCAGGCCCAACGAGCGACTCGGCCACCTTGTTCCCGGTGTGACGCCCGCTACGAACCTCTGCGGACTCGGAGCGCCAGGCCGCGCCCACACAGGAGCACCACCGCCACGCACAGGTGACGGTGGTGCGGGTTCGCCCTGGTCCCGCTCAGCCGAATCGGATCGACACGTCGCCGCTGTCGGCCGCCACGTCCACCGCGTTGGCGGCCGCGACGTCGCTGCCGATGGCGTTGTCCAGGTCGCCGCTGTCCACCACCGCGTTGACGCGGTACCTCCCCCGCGGGACGACGACCTGCACGCTGCCGCTGTTCGCCCGAGCCCGGACGTCCCCCACCTCGACCAGCGCCACCTCGACGCTCCCCGACGACGCCGCGATGTCGGCCGAGCCCCCCAGCCCGACCGCCTTGACGCTGCCCGATGAGACCTCGACCGACACGTTGTCCCCGATGTCGACCAGGTCGACCCGACCCGAGTCGGCCGCCACCGTCACCTTCCCGGCCACCTTGCGCACCGTCACGTCCCCCGACCCGGCGGACAGGTTGACCGAACCGGCGCCCTCGACCTCCACGTCCCCGGAGTCGATCTTGCCGCTGACCGTCACCCCCTCCGGGACGACCACGTCGTAGTCGACCCAGCAGTTCCGGACCGGGCAGGACTGCAGGATCAGCACGTCGCCGTCGACCCGGTGCGTGGCGCCCGGCCGGTCGGCGTTGTGGTGCACCTGGCGGTGAACCCTGGTGGTCCCGCCCGTCCGGATCTTGACGGCCCCCGAGTCGTTGGCCACGAGGACCGAGCGGATGGTCTGCCCCACGGCTTCGTTGTCCGCGAACTGCTCGGTGACCATTCCGCAGGCCCCCGACAGCAGCACCGCGCCCGCCACCCCCACGGCGAACACCCCCTGTAACAACGCTTTCCGCGCCATCCCGTCCCCCTCAATCCCGTGCCTCGACTGCCCAGAACGCTAGTGATCAGCGGCGGACGCGGGTATCAGGAATGCCCCCGAATCGACCCGGGGGATATCCCTACCTCCGAGTCCCGATCTCAGGGTCAGCCAGTCCCTTGATCGACGTTAGGTGGTGGACGTCGCGCCCACATCAGTCCTTCGATGGAGAGGACATCGGACTTTGGTCTTAGGACCACTCAGCGCAGCGGGGCGAGCAGGTGCTCCACTACCGGCAGCAGTTCGGCCGCGGTGGGTGGCTCGTCGTCGATCAGGCCCTGCATGAGCATCCCGTCGACGCCTGCGAGGAAGGCGCGGAAGCCGACCTCGTCGGGGTGGCGGGCCAGGCTGGTGAGCACGTCGAGCCACATCCGGGCGGCCGGGCGCAGCTCGGGGCGGCGGGCGGCGAGCAGGTACAACTCGTACTCGGCCATCGTGCGCCCGCGCCGGGGCCCGACGGCGAAGGCCAGCATCTCGGCGACCGCGGCGGCCGGGTTGCCGCCTTTGATCCGGCTCGACTCGATGAGGTCGCGCGCCTCCACCGCCATGCTCTCGGCAGACCAGGTCAGGGTGCCGACGAGCAGGTCGTCGAGACCGGCGAAGTGGTACGTGATCGACGTCGGGGGCACCCCGGCCTCGCGCGCGACCGAGCGGTGGCTCACGCCGACGACGCCTTCGGCCTCGATTACCCGCAGGGTCGCCTCGACGATCTCCGTGCGCCGCCGGTTCCCGCGCGCTTTGCGGCCGTCGACCCGGCGGTAGGAGCGGGTCAGTGGGTCCGCCCGAGTTCGAGCAGCAGTACCCCGCCGATGACCATCGTCAACCCGAGTCCCATCGTCAGGTTGAAGGGCTCGTGGAGGAACAGCGCGCCGATGACCGCGACCGCCGCGACGCCGACCGCCGCCCAGATCGCGTAGGCGACGCCGACGGGGAACCCTTGCTTGAGCAGCCGCGCGAGCGCGGTGAACGCCACGCCGTATCCGACGATCACGACAACAGAGGGGAACAGTTTTGTAAAACCATCCGAGATCTTGAGCGAGATGGTCGCCGTCACCTCGCCGACGATCGCCACGGCGAGCAAGATGAGCGGATGCATACCGCCAAAGTACCTGAACAAACGTCCCAATAACTGCCGAGGTGTGCACCACACTTGTCCGACTTAGGCTTCGCTAAGTCGGTTACCGACGAGTAAGAACAGCTAAGGTCCCGAGTTCGATCGGGAATCGAGGGAAGGTCACCGCCACATGGGTGCCGTGCAGTTGACACTGGGTCTGGTCGCAGTCGCGGTCAGCCTCGTGGCCTGGAGCATGTTCGTTCGCACTGTCGGGCGGATGGTGAAAATCGTCCGACTCGGACAGCCGGACGCCACGCGCAACGGCCCGTTCGTGCCGCGTATGAAGAACATGTTCATCGAGTTCGCCGCTCACACCCGGATGAACAAGTTCCGGCATGTCGGGCTGGCGCACTGGCTGGTCATGTGGGGCTTCCTCATCGGCTCCGCGGCCCTGTTCGAGGCCTACGGCGAGGTGTTCGTGCCGACCTGGGGCTGGCCGATCCTCGACAACATCAGCCTGTGGCACCTCCTGATGGAGCTGCTCGGCATCGGCACCATCGTCGGCGGCGTCGCGCTGGTGATCATCCGCCAGCTCAACCACCCGCGCCGGGCCGACCGGCAGTCCCGCTTCCAGGGCTCGAACTTCCGCCAGGCGTACTTCGTCGAGTTCGTGGTGATCTTCGAGGGCATCGGCATCCTCGGGGTCCGCGCGGCGAAGGCGGCACTGGGCGCGCACGAGGTGCCGCTGTGGGCCGCGTTCGTCACCAACCCGATCGGCGACCTGCTGCCCGCCAGCCCGAACCTGATCTCCGTCCTGGCGTTCGTCAAGCTCATGGGCGCGATGGTCTGGGTCTACGTGGTCGCGAAGTACATGACCATGGGTGTGGCCTGGCACCGCTTCAGCGCGTTCTTCAACATCTACTTCAAGCGTGAGGCCGACGGCGGCGTCGCACTCGGCGCGATGAAGCCGATGATGTCCGGCGGCAAGGTGCTCGACCTGGAGGAAGCCGACCCCGAGGTCGACGCGTTCGGCGCGGGCAAGGTCGAGGACTTCTCCTGGAAGGGCTGGCTCGACTTCACCACCTGCACCGAGTGCGGTCGCTGCCAGTCGCAGTGCCCCGCGTGGAACACCGGCAAGCCGCTCTCGCCGAAGCTGCTGATCACCCAGCTGCGCGACCACGCCTACGCCAAGGCGCCCTACCTGCTCGCGGGCGGCAAGAAGGACATGGCGGGCGACGAGATCGGCCTGACCGACCACTCCGGCGTCGACGTCCTGGCGCTGGCCGAGGCCGAACGCCCGCTGATCGGCGGCGTCGACGAGCTCGGCGTCATCGACCCCGAGGTGCTGTGGTCGTGCACCACCTGCGGCGCGTGCGTCGAGCAGTGCCCGGTGGACATCGAGCACGTCGACCACATCGTCGACATGCGCCGCTACCAGGTGCTCATCGAGTCGAACTTCCCGTCCGAGCTGGGCGGCATGTTCAAGAACCTGGAGAACAAGGGCAACCCGTGGGGCCAGAACGCCAAGGACCGGCTCGCCTGGACCGAGGCCCTGGACTTCGAGGTGCCGGTCTTTGATGGCGAACTCGCCCCGGAGACCGAGTACCTGTTCTGGGTCGGCTGCGCGGGCGCGTTCGAAGACCGCGCGAAGAAGACCACCCAGGCCGTCGCCGAGCTGCTGCACATGGCCGAGGTCAAGTACGTCGTGCTCGGCTCCGAGGAGACCTGCACGGGCGACCCGGCCCGTCGCGCGGGCAACGAGTTCCTCTTCCAGATGCTCGCGCAGCAGAACGTCGAGGTCATCAACTCGGTGTTCGAGGGACGCGAGAAGGGCAAGCGCAAGGTTGTCGTGACCTGCGCGCACTGCTTCAACACCCTGGCGAACGAGTACCCGGAGCTCGGCGGGCAGTACGAGGTCGTGCACCACACGCAGCTGCTCAACCGCCTCGTGCGGGAGCGTCGCCTGGTGCCGATCGCCCCGGTCGCCGAGGACGTCACCTACCACGACCCCTGCTACATCGGCCGCCACAACAAGATCTACGAGGCGCCGCGTGAGCTGGTCGGCGCCGCGGGCGCGAACCTGCGGGAGATGCCGCGCAACTCCGACCGCGCGATGTGCTGTGGCGCGGGTGGCGCGCGGATGTGGATGGAGGAGCGGGTCGGCAAGCGGATCAACGTCGAGCGCGTGGACGAGGCGCTCGGCACGGCTCCGTCGAAGATCGCGACCGGCTGCCCGTTCTGCCGCGTGATGCTCACCGACGGCGTGACCGCGCGCAAGGCCGACGGCCTGGCGGGCGAGCATGTCGAGGTCATCGACGTCGCACAGCTGCTGCTCTCGTCGGTGAAGCGTGTTCCGGAGCCCGTCCAGGACATCCCGACCGACGTGACCCCGACCGGCACACCGCTGCCGGATGAGGACAACTCGACCGTCTGACCGAGCTGACGAAGGGGCGCGACTGGATTGAACCGCTCCCCGGAAGTCGGACTGGTAAACCAGTTCTGACTTGCGGGGAACGGTTCAGTTCACCGGTCGCGCCCCTTTGTTGTGTCCATCATACGAACACCCTGTTCCGCGATCCAGGAACGTTTAGCTATGTTAACTATATGTTCCGGTCCCGGTGGTCGATCCTCGCGGTGATCGTCGTCGCGCAGACCGGGTCCATCTCGCTCCTCTACGGCGTGCCCTTCCTGATCCCGCTCATGCGCGGGACCGAGGGCATCACGCTGACCCAGGCGGGGACGATCGCCGCCGCGCCGTTGCTGGGCGTGCTGGCGATGCTGATCATCTGGGGCGCCCTGGCCGACCGGTTCGGCGAACGGCTGATCATGACCGTCGGCACACTCGGCACCGGCGTCTGCGGCGTCGGGGCGGCCTTGATCGACGGGCCCGTCGCGCTCGGCTTGGCGCTGGTCGCGGCAGGTGGGTTCGGCTCGTCGATCAACGTGACCAGCGGTCGGGCCATTCTCGCCGCGTTCGACGTCACCCAGCGCGGGTTGGCCATGGGGATCCGGCAGAGCGCCCAGCCGCTCGGGCTGAGCTTGGCCGCCGTGATCCTGCCGCCGCTCGGACTCGCCTGGGGCTACCGCGAGGCGCTGCTCGTGCCCGCGGCGATCTGTCTGGTGATGGGCCTGGTGGTCGCCGTGGTCGTGCCCAGCCATCCGCGCGGGGAACGGTCACAGGTCCGGGCGCCGTCGCCGTACCGGGACATGCGGCTTTGGCGGGTCCACATGGCCAGCGCGCTGCTGGTGTGGCCGCAGTTCATCGGCGCCGTGTTCGCGCTGACCTACCTGGTGACCGAGCAGGGCTGGGACCCGGTGTCGGCAGGCGCGCTGCTCGCCGTCGTCCAACTGCTTGGGGCCGGAGGGCGGATCGGCGCGGGGGTCTGGTCGGACCGAGTGGACAGCCGGATGCGGCCGATGCGGATCATCGCCGCCGCGGGCACGGTGTCGATGGTCGTGTGGGCGTTGGGCGACGTGTTCGCGCCCGCGGTGGCGCTGTTCGGACTGGTGGCGGTGACGATCATCGCCGCGTGCCCGAACGGCCTGTCGTTCACCGCGACCGCCGAACTCGCCGGTCCCGCGTGGGCGGGTCGCGCGATGGGCGTGCAGAACACCGGACAGAACTCGATGGCGATGGCGGTCGCGCCCGCGTTCGCCGCGCTCGTCACGGCGATCGGGTGGCCCCTCGCGCTGACCGCAGCGGCGGTGTTCCCACTGGCAGCGGTCGGCCTGACACCGGTTCGCGGTGAGCGTTCCGGCAGGGCCGCGCGGGCCCTGCCGGAACGCGCGCTCACCTGAGATAGCCCAGCCGCAGGAAGACCGACTCACCGGGGGCGTCGTCGAGACCGTCGTTGTCGACGACGCCGAACAGTTCGCCGTCGATCACCGCGAGACCTTCCGGCTTGTCGTGCACGACCCCGCCGCCTGCGGCCAGAACCGGCAGCAGATCGCGCACCAGGCGCTTGGCGAGGACCGGCTTGGCCTGTCCCTCGGCGGCCGGGGTGACCGTCGAGACGTCCACGGCGAAGACCTTCTTCAGCTTCGCCGCCGCACCGCGCTGGTTGTCGCGTTCGAGTACCAGCAGGGTGTTGTCGTCGACCGCGGTCAGCTCGGACAAGCCCGCCCAGCCGAGGGACACGGTGTCGAGCGGGTAGGCGACGAACGCCCACTGACCGGTCGCCGGGGTGAAGCGGGCCAGCGTCGCCTGCCCGCGCACATCGGCCGCCCACTCGCGCTGCACGGCGAGCCAGACCTGTTCGGCCGCGCCGGAGCCGGTCACGGTCACGCCCTCGAAGCCGTTGCTCGTGGCGGTGGCCGCCACGCCCGCGGGCAGGTTGACCTCGCGGAGCACCGCGCCGGACGGATCGACCTCGACGAGCAGGTTGACCGTCTTCTTGGCGTCGCCCTCGCTCGCGACCCAGTAGCCGCCGCCGGGGCGGACCGCGATGCCCTCACCGTCGTAGGACGCGGGCACGCCCGCCTTGGTGATCGTGAGCGCGTGCTCGACCCTCGCGGGCAGCGCGCGGGCGTCCACGGTCAGGATCCGCGTGGGCGCGTACGCCGAGTCGGTCACGGACACGACGTGCCGCGGGTCGCCGGGGATGGCGGACAGGCCGGACAGTGCGCCGAAGCCGATCCCGTCGGACACGATCGACGGTGCGGCCTGGTTGTTCCGCAGCGCCAACGCCTTGGGGAAGCGGGTGAGCTGGTAGGAGGTGAGCGAGGAGCGGATGCCGTCCTCGGCGGAATCCTCCTCGGCGGCGACGATCAGCGTGCCGGTGGCCGGGATCGGCAGCAGTCCTTCAGGGCCGACACCGGTCGGGAGTCCTTGCAGAAGCTTCGGTTCGCGCGGGTCGTCGACGTCGTAGACCGCGACCATGTTCGCCCGCTCCAGGCCGACGAAGGCGTAGCGGTGCTTGCCGAACGTCGCGACGGCCAGACCCTCCGGCTCGACCCCCTTCTTGCCCGCGCGCTTCTCCGGGTACTGCCCGGAGTTGATGGCGAGGTTCTCCAACTCGGCGCCCGAGGAGTGGACGACTTCGCCGGTCATCGCGTCGAAGACCGTCCAGGTTCGGGTGCCGCCACGAAGGTCGCCCTCATCGGCGGTGCCGAGGTGGTCGTCGCCGATCCACCGCACCGAGTCGGGCTCGCGCGGAGCGGTCACGGTTGCGGTGGGGGCGATGTTCTTGTCGGTCTTGGTGTCGACGCCGGTGACGGTGGCCGTGCCCGCGGAGAAATGCCTGATGAGCGCACCGGTCGGCAAGTCCACGACGGCGATGTGGTTGTTCTCCTGCAGCGTGACCGCGACCTGGTTGTGCGCGTTGACGCTCACGAACTCGGGTTCGGGGTCGTCGGCGGCGAACTCGGCGATGCCGGTCAGCTCGACCCGGCGCACACCCCAGTCGGCGGGCGCGCCCTCGACGTCCACAATGGACAGGTAGCCGGCGGGGGCCTGCGGCATCGCACCGCCGTCGACGTTCTCGTCGCGCTCGTTCTCGATCGCGATGGCGGCGAACCGGCCGTCCGGGGCGATGTCGATCGAGTCCGGCTGCCCACCCAGGTCATGCTCGGCAACGATCTCGCGTGTCGCCAGGTCCACCACGACGAGCACACCGGACGGATCGACGAAGGACGCACTGGTGTTGACCGCGACCAGCGCCAGCCCGCCGACGATGTCCACCGATGTCGGCTCACCCGGCATGTCCAACACGCCGGTGGCCGAAAGCTCGCCGCGCTTGCCGACACCCGCGAACCCGATCCGCTCACCCGGCGAGTCGGTGTAGACGACGGTCCGACCGTCCGCGGTGGCCGCCGCGATCTCCGCGGCGGTGCGCTCGTCGGCGGAGGTGTTGAGGTGCACCGGCAGTGTGTCGGCGCGCTGGAACCGCTCGGGGACGGGATCAGCGGAGGCGGTCGGGGCGATAACGAGTCCGCAGACGGCAATCGCCGCCACCACTCTTCGGGACGGAACGGGCACAGGGCCTCCAGGATCGACGTGGGCTTGCGGTTTGTAACCCACGTGGACGAAGGCCCGGTGAACTCCGGGCGAATCAGCGGTTGGTGTCCACCCGGTGGAAGTTCAGGTACGCGCGCGACGGCGTCGGGCCGCGTTGCCCCTGGTAACGCGAACCTGCCTTCTCCGAGCCGTACGGGTGCTCCGACGGCGAGGTCAGGCGGAACAGGCAGAGCTGCCCGATCTTCATGCCCGGCCACAGGGTGATCGGCAGGTTGGCGACGTTGGACAGCTCGAGGGTGATGTGCCCGGTGAAGCCCGGGTCGATGAACCCGGCGGTCGAGTGGGTCAGCAGACCGAGCCGCCCAAGTGACGACTTGCCTTCGAGCCTGCCCGCCAGGTCGTCGGGCAGCGTGACGCGCTCATAGGTGGAGCCGAGGACGAACTCACCAGGGTGCAGCACGAACGGCTCGTCACCGTCGGCCTCGACCAGCGACGTCAGCTCGTCCTGCTGCTGGCGCGGGTCGATGTGGGTGTACTTGGTGTTGTTGAATACCCGGAAGAACCGGTCCAACCTCACGTCCACGCTCGACGGCTGAACCATCAGCGGCTCGAATGGCTCGATCCCCAGTCGTCCGGAATCGAGTTCTTTGCACAGGTCACGGTCGCTCAGCAGCACGCACCCACCCTAGTTGGTCCGTCCGGGTGAGCAGCCAGGCCACAAGGAGATTGGGCACCCAGCACAACCAGGCGCGCGCCGCGTAGGCGACTTCGAACGGGATGTCGATCTCCAGCGCGCCGTAGCGGCCCAACTCGGACGCCGAGCCAGGACTCCCGCCGCACGAAGACGTCCCGCTGCCGCTCGTCGTAGGTGTCCGGGTCAAACCGAGGTAGCGAGCAGAGACCGCGACGGCGAGCAAGGAGAGGACGGTCATCGACCCAGCCGAACCGGGATAAGCGCATGCGCACAGTGTTAGGCCGGACGCGGCCACCCGAGATCCGGCACGAACCCTGGTAGCGGCCCTGATCTTGCCCTTAGGCCGCAGCGCCCTGATGGAGCCTCAGACCGGTTGGCGTGTATTCTGTCGATCACTGCGGATGTAGTTCAGTGGTAGAACATCAGCTTCCCAAGCTGAATATGCGGGTTCGATTCCCGTCATCCGCTCCACCACAGAAGGGGTGTCACCGGATCATCGGTGACACCCCTTCTGTGTATTCGGCAGCCGTGACGAAGCGCGCTTTCAGCGCACACGATGTAGTGCGGTTGGCAGGCGGCCCGTTAGGGGGCACATCCGCCATCTTTCCCACACCCAAACCTCGATGCCCGGTTGGAACAGCCGGATCACTGACTACCAGGGTGCCGCCCGTCCAGGGTGGCACCCTCGGCTACCGGCGGCGGGCGCTGGGGCCGGGGCGGGCGACGACGTCGCGTGGGGAGTCGATCTCGTGGCCTTCGGCGCACCGGAGGTGGGTGGTGACCGTGGCCCCGCAGTCGCGGTGGGCAAGCTCGAGTGGGGAGCCCTGGGGATCCGCCAAGTATTTGTCGCCCCAGGACCAGATGGCGACCAGGACCGGGTAGAGGTCGAAGCCCTTCTCCGTCAGCCGGTACTCGTGGCGTTCCCGTTCGCCCGGGTCGCGGTAGGGGCTGCGGCGCAGGACACCCTCGTCGACGAGCATGGCGAGGCGGTTGGTCAGGACCTGGCGCGGGATGCCGCTGTGTTCGCGCATCTGGTCGAAGCGGCGGATGCCGTTGAAGACCTCGCGCAGGACCACGAACGTCCAGCGTTCGCCGAGCACGCCCATCGCGCGGGCGATGGTGCAGTTGTCGACGGACCAGTCCAGTGCGGACGGGCGGGTCGCGGAGGTCTCCATCACCTCAGTCTAAGTCTCGTTGACAGACTCAGCAAGCCGGTGCGAGGCTGAGTCCATGACGCAGACTCAGGCGCGTACCCGCACCTTCAGCTGGGACGACCCGCAGATCAACGCCGCCGCGCTCGGGCAGCTCAGCGGCCTCGAATTGATACGGGCGATGATCTCCGGCGAGTTTCCCCCGCCGCCGGTCATGCGGCTGCTGGACATGGAGCGGATGGAAGCCGAAGAAGGGCGCGTGGTCGTCGAGATGCGCGCGCAGGAGTTCCACTACAACCCGCTGGGCGGCGTGCACGGCGGCGTCATCGCCACGCTGCTCGACACCGCCGCCGCCTGCGCTGTGCACACGACGCTGCCAGCGCGGACCGGGTACACCTCGCTGGACCTGACGACGAAGTTCCTGCGCCCCGCCTCCGTGGCGTCGGGCCTGCTGCGCTGCGAGGGCACCGTGATCTCGCGAGGCCGCCGGACCGCCCTGGCGCAGGCGCAGCTCACCGACGAAGCGGGCAGGCTGCTGGCCCACGCGACGTCCACCTGCCTTATCTTCGAGGTCTGACAACTGAGGCGGGCATGAAGATCACAGCAGTTCGCGGGGACATCACCGAGCAGCACGTCGACGCCGTGGTCAACGCGGCCAACTCCTCGCTGCTCGGCGGGGGCGGGGTGGACGGCGCCATCCACCGCCGAGGCGGGAAGGCGATCCTGGACGAGTGTCGCGCGCTGCGGGATTCGCGGTACGGCCGCGGTCTGCCCATCGGCCAGGCGGTCGCCACGACAGCAGGCGAACTTCCCGCGCGGTGGGTGATCCACACCGTCGGTCCCGGCTACGGCGCCGACGACCGAGCCGAGCTGCTCGCGTCGTGCTACCGGGAGTCGCTGCGGGTCGCCGACGAGTTGGGCGCCACGAGCGTGGCGTTTCCCGCGGTGTCGGCCGGGTCGTTCGGGTGGCCCGCCGGGGAGGCCGCCCGCGTCGCGGTCGAGACGGTCTGGGCCGCGGACACCAAGGTCGCCGAAGCACGGTTCGTGCTGTTCGACGAGACCGTCCACCAGGCCTTCCAGGAGGCGGTCCGGAAAGCGGGACCGACCGACGCGGCGATCACCGCGGACCTGGCCGCCCTGCCGGATGCCCACTGGCAGCGGCTGTTCGCGCGGATGGACGGGCTGACCGACGCCGACCGGGAAGTGAAGTGGGGCGGCGGCAAGGAGGTCAGCCCCGGCGTCACGCAGCTGCCGTACCCGATCTACAGCGACGCGATCCAGGACATCAGGCATATGCTCCCGATCGCGGTCTTCGACTGGCCCAAGTGGATGCGGGACAACCCGGTGTTCCCCGAAGGGGCGGGCCTCGACGAGCGCCCGGTCGCCGACGCGGTGCGGCTCGCCACCGCCTACCTGCGCGGCGAGCGGTTCAGCGACGGCGCGATCGAGCAGGCCATCGAGAACGGCGCCCTGCGGGCCATCGTGGACCGGCTGCGGAAATGGACCGAACAGGAGAAGCTGGGGTAGACCGCGGCCAGAGCCGACCGTGGCGGACTCTCCCGGGGGGACCGACATGCGCAAGCCCGAAGTCTTCGTCCAGGCCGACCGGGCGCTCGCTGCCGTCGTCGCCCGGGTCCAGGACGACCAGTGGGACCGCGAACTGCCGGACACGATGCGCTGGGCGTCGCACCTGGTCACTCTCAAAGACCTGGTCAATCACCACGCCCGCGACGACGCGTGGGTGCCCGACGTGCTGGCGGGCCAGACGATCGAAGAGGTGGGCGACCAGTACGAGGGCGACCTGCTGGGCGCCGATCCGCGGGCCGGGTTCGCCCGGTGGGTGGAGATCGCGGTCGACGCGGTCGAGCGGTTCCACGACTTCGACCGGACTGTGCACCTGAGCTACGGCGACTTCCCCGCGAGCGAGTACCTGCTGCACGTGACGGTGTTCCGCGGGATGGGTCTCTACGACATCGCCGAGTTCGTCGGCATCGAGCCGGAGGTGCCGGAGGAGACCGTCACGGCTCTTTACGAGGTGATCGCCCCGCGGGCGCAGGATCTGCGGGAGATCGGGGTGTTCGGCCCGGTGGTGGAGGTGGAGCTCGACGCCCCGCTGGAGGATCGGCTGCTCGGACTCACCGGCCGATCGCCGCTGCGGTGAGTGGCCACTAGTCCGCCTCCCCGGAATTCAAAGTTTGGGTCACCCGCGCTGTGACGGTGCGGATTGGTGGTAACCGCGGTCGATTAGCGTCACGGTCCCCTTAGGTGACGGTCGTATAGCGGGCCCCGGTCCGCAACATGCCCACACTGCGCCGGCACCACTGCGCCTCTAATTCACCCGGCTGCGGATCTCGTCGTACATCGCGGGCAGGCCGAACTCGCGGACGGTGGTGAGGACCTCGCGGGACAGCGAACCGAAGGGCTTGCCCACGTCCACCTGCCACCACAGGTCGCCGATGGGGACACCGGCGCCGACGAGGATCAGGTTGCCGATGCGCTCCTGCCAGCCGGTGCCCGCGTGGCCCGCGCCGCGCAGGTATGGGCGGATGCGGAGCTGGCTGGTCCACTCGTCGGTGGCGGAGACACTCAGGGCGAGGGTGAACCGGGTGGCGCGTGGGCCGAGGTTGGACTGCAAGATCGACACCTGGCCGACGTGGGAGTCGCGGACCATCCGGTAGCGGCGGCCCTTGCCCGCCAGCCCCAACGCCCGGAGACCAGGCGCGAGCCCGGTTTCGACCATGAGCCGGAACCACTCGTCCGCGTTGCGCACCGCGCCTGGTTCCACCGCCGCCCCCTTAGCCCCTGGGTTGGAATCACGCACCGCGTCCGACCGATTACTGATCTGACCCATGGTGACCTTATCCCGGACCCCCGACCGATCCCTAAACATTCCTTGCACTACTGACGGGTAAGGGAGTTTGTCTCACTCAGCGGTCGACGCGAGTACCGTACTGGAGTGTAATCTAGATCACAGAGTTATCACCCTGACGGGTGACTTTGTCAACGGCCATAGAAACGAACATCGAGCAGCACGTCACGACGTACGCACCCGCGCGTCCAGTCCCGGACGGGGAAAGTCTGGAGGACGTCGAATGCCACGCAGTTTCACCCAGCCGGGAATGGCCAGGGTCGCCAGGCCGCCGGAGGGCGGCTTAGGGGTCGCGCTTGTCGACGGCGTGCCACTGTTCCGCGAGGGCCTATCCGCGCTGATCATGCGCACAGCGGGCTTCACCTGGCTCGGCGCCACGGACACACCGCAGGGAGCCGTCCAGTTCGCCGAGCGGTACCACCCGAATGTCGTGCTTATCGACTCCGGACTCGATCCCCGCAGCCACCTGAGCAACATGCTCGCGGCGGCAAACCCGAGCCTGACCACGCTGGTCATGATCCGCGAGGCGCACCGGACCACCCAGTACGTGGCGACCGCGATCGCCTCGGGGGTGCACGGTGTGATCTTGCGCTCCGCGGAGCCGCCACAGATCATCGACGCGATCCGGGCCGTCCGCGCGGACCGACGCTACGTGGATCCCGCGCTCGCCCAGACGGTCGCGGCTCCGAGGGGGCGACTGACCAGGGTGCCGGACGCGACGCTGCCGCTGTCCCGGCGCGAGTTCCAGGTGCTGCAGCTCATCGCCGACGGGCTGGAGAACCAGGCGATCGCGAAGATCCTCTATGTCTCCGTGGAAACCGTTCGGACCCACGTGAAGAGCATTCTTCGAAAACTCGGCGCCCGTGACCGCACACACGCGGTCGCCGTGGGCTTCCGGTCCGGTGTACTACTCACTCAGGAACCACCACGTCAGCCCGCACCGAACACCCCTTCACGAACGGGCACGTGACCGGAACCACCGGCTCACCACCCGTCCGCGTTCGCGAATTCACTTGCCGAGGTTACTGACAAGTAATATCCTGTTGTTACCGGTGAGTAGCACTCTCTCGCGTGAAGACACGGAGCATCCAGATGGGTCACTACAAGAGCAACGTCCGAGACCTCGAGTTCAACCTCTTCGAGGTGTTCAACGTCCAGGACCGACTGGGCAAGGGCGTTCTGGCCGAATCCGACGAGGACACCGCCCGCGGTGTGCTGGCCGAGCTGAACAAGCTGGCCGTCGGCCCGCTGGCGGACTCCTTCGCCGAGGCCGACCGCAACCCGCCGGTCTACGACCCCAAGACTTTCAGCGCGACGCTGCCCGAGGCCTTCAAGAAGTCGTACAAGGCGCTCTGGGACGGCGAGTGGTGGCGGCTGGGCCTGACCAACGAGCTGGGCGGCTTCGGCCTGCCCCCGTCAGTGTCGTGGGCCGCCGCCGAACTCATCCTCGGCTCGAACCCCGCCCTGTTCATGTACATGGCGGGCCCCGGCTTCGCCGCCGTCGTGCACAACAACGGCACCGAAGAGCAGAAGCACTGGGCCAAGATCATGATCGAGCGTGCCTGGGGTGCGACGATGGTGCTCACCGAGCCGGACGCCGGTTCGGACGTCGGCGCGGGCCGCACCAAGGCGATCAAGCAGGACGACGGCACGTGGCACATCGACGGCGTCAAGCGCTTCATCACCTCCGGTGACCAGGACATCACCGAGAACATCATGCACCTGGTGCTGGCCCGTCCCGAGGGACACGGCCCGGGCACCAAGGGCCTGAGCCTGTTCCTGGTGCCGAAGTTCCACTTCGACTCCAAGACCGGCGAGCTGGGTGAGCGCAACGGCGCCTACGTCACCAACGTCGAGCACAAGATGGGCCTGAAGGTCTCCACCACGTGTGAGGTCACCTTCGGCCAGCACGACAAGCCCGCCGTGGGCTGGCTGCTCGGCGAGGTGCACGACGGCATCGCGCAGATGTTCCAGGTCATCGAGTACGCCCGGATGATGGTCGGCACCAAGGCGATCGCCACCCTGTCCACCGGCTACCTGAACGCGCTGGAGTACGCCAAGGAGCGCGTGCAGGGCGCCGACCTGCCGAACATGGTCGACAAGACCGCCCCGCGCGTCACCATCACCCACCACCCCGACGTGCGCCGCAGCCTGATGCTGCAGAAGGCCTACGCCGAGGGCCTGCGCGCGGTGTACCTGTACAACGCCACCTTCCAGGACCAGGTCTGGACCCAGGAGGGCGACGAGGCCTCGATCAAGCTGGCCGAGCGGGTCAACGACCTGCTGCTGCCGATCGTCAAGGGCGTCGGCTCCGAGCGGGCCACCGAGCAGCTCGTGCAGTCGCTGCAGACCCTGGGCGGATCGGGCTTCCTGCAGGACTACCCGATCGAGCAGTACATCCGCGACTCGAAGATCGACTCGCTGTACGAGGGCACCACCGCGATCCAGTCGCTGGACTTCTTCTTCCGCAAGATCGTCCGCGACAAGGGCCAGGGCCTCGCGTTCGTCGCCGGTGAGATCACCAAGTTCATCGAGAGCGAGAGCGGGAACGGCCGCCTGAAGCAGGAGCGTGAGCTCCTCAAGCAGGCGCTGGAGGACGTGCAGGGCATGCTCGGCGCCCTCATCCAATACCTGACCGCCTCGCAGGAGGACTCCCGCAACATCTACAAGGTCGGCCAGCACAGCGTCCGACTGCTGATGGCGACCGGCGACCTGGTCGTCGGCTGGCTGCTGCAGCGGCAGGCCGAGATCGCGCTGGCCAAGCTGGACGCGGGCGCCTCGGAGAAGGACAAGCCGTTCTACGAGGGCAAGGTCGCCGTGGCGTCCTTCTTCGCGAAGAACGTCCTGCCCGAGCTCACCGCCGGCCGCAAGATCGTCGAGTCGGCCGACAACGACCTGATGGACATCGACGAGTCCGCTTTCTGATTCGAGCGCTTCCCGCGGCGCGGACGGCGGCGGTCACCTCCGGGTGGCCGCCGCCGTTTTTCGTCCGGCACAACACGGGTGTCCGTCAAACGGGTTACAGCCGAAAGAACTTCACCCACTTGAGTGATATTTCGTCGGCGATCACTGTGCCACGACAGGCGAGGTCAACTAGTCGGTGCCAGGCTTTTCGTGAAGCGTTCGATCACGCCTCGAAGCGAGGAGCTGACATGGGTGTAGGCGGCATTATCAGCGCGATCATCGTCGGGGCCATTCTCGGCGTCGTGGGCCGGGCGATCGCGCCCGGCGAGCAGAAGATCCCGTGGTGGCTGACCATTCTGACCGGTATCGCGGCCGCGTTCATCGGCACGCTGCTGGCCAAGCCGTTCGGCTGGGACAAGACGGACGGGATCGACTTCCTGGAGATCATCCTCCAGGTGATCGTCGCGGTCATCGCGGTCACACTGGTGGCAGGCATCTGGGCGAAGATGCGCGGCGGCACAACCGCACGGCATTGACCCACTGAGAACAGCGAAGGGGCCCGGTGATTGAACCGCTCCCCGGAAGTTGGACTGGTAATCCAGTTCCGACTTGCGGGGAGCGGTTCATTCAATCACCGGGCCCCTTTCGTCGCGCTGATCAGCCCGCGGGTTGCGGCGGCGGGCAGATGATCTTCGGCTGCGGGTTGTACTTCACCGTCCGGGTGTTGCGCCGGACCTCCGCGCCGTTGGCCGCGTCGCGGATGATCCGGGTGTCGGAGGTGGTGAAGCCCGGGGCGCCGTTGCTGGGCTTGCAGTTGGTGGCCGGGCCCTGCTTCTCGAACGGCGGGGTCTCGGCCGTGCGGCCGCCGGGCACCGATTCGACCGTGTACTTCTTGGTGCCCCAGATCTTCACCGTGATCGACGACGGCGTCCAGATCGTCTGGATGGCGATGCCGGTGGCCGAGTCGTTGGTGAACTTCAGGTCGATCACGCTGTTGCCCGCGTGATCCTGGAACACCGTCGCCTCACGGGCGGCCGGGTATCGGCTGATGTAGTAGCTGTGCTCCTTGTGCCCGGCGTCCTTGAGCGCGGCGAAGTAGCTCGCGTTGTAGAGGGTCGTGGCGAACTGGGAGATGCCACCGCCGACCTCGCGCCCCGGGGCGCCGTCCTTGATCACGCCCGCCTCGACGTAGCCCTGGGCCGCGGTGCGCGGGCCGGTGTGGCCGTTGAGGCTGAAGGTCTCGCCGGGCTTGACGATCGCGCCGTTGACCTTCTGCGCGGTGACCCGGATGTTGACGCCGGAGTCCGCCGCGAAGCCCTGGGTGGTGAACTCGCCGATGACCTCCTTGATGCCGAGCCCGTTCGCCTGCTCGGTGGTCACCTTGGCGGGGGTCTTGGCGTACTCGACCTTGATCTCGCGGGGGTCCGGCTTCTTGAGCACGTCGAGCAGGTTTGCGAACGCGGTGTCGTACTTGATGCCCATGCCGTCGACCGACGGCGTCACCGACGGGGCGCCGCCTTCGAACACGACCTGCGCGTCCTTGCCTTCCTTCTCGGTGGACGCGAGCTGGGGCTTGACCGCCTCGGTGATCTTCGCGGTGTCCAGCTTGGGCGTCAGACCGCCGCCCTCGGCGACCTCGAAGGTCAGCGCGGAAGCGATGACAGCGGGCTCTATCTTGGCGTCCTTGCCGTCGCCCTTCACCACGACCGGCGCGGCGACAGCGGGCTTGGCGACCTCCTCGAAGGCGGCCTTCACACCCTCGGCGGTGGTTTTGACCGGCGTCTCCGTGACCGGGAGCGCGACCGCCTTGCCCCCCGCCCAGTCGGCGATGAGCGCCGCCCGGGCCTTGTCCGCGTCGAGTTCCTGGCCGGGCACCGGGTCGACCATGGCCGGGGTCGCGCCGTCGAACTTGATGCCGCCCTCGACCGGCGCGCGGGTGACCTTGGCCTTGAGCTGCTCGACGGCCGCGTCCAGGGCGGTGTCGTTCGTGCCGGTGACGACGCCGACCTCACGGGTGCTGAACAGCGAGGTGAGGCGGACGATCGGGTTGAGCGGCTGGTCGCCCGCCTGGTGGAGGGTGGCCGGCCAGTCCAGGGTGAGCCCGGACTTGGCCGGGTCGAGCTGGTCCTCGACGCTGCCCGCGCGGACCTGGACCGGCTTCGACAGGCGCGGCTCGATCTGCTCGCGCAGGGTGCGCTCGGCCTCGGACTGCGACATCCCGCCGACCTCGACGCCCGCGACCGTGACCCCGCGCGGGACTTCGCCGCTGCTCATCAGCAGGTCGACGCCGTAGAGCAGGCCGAGCGCGCCGAAGACCGCGCCCGCGATGATCGCGGGCTTGCGCCAGGAGCGGCCCCCGGGCGCCTCAGGCTCCTCGGGGTCGGCGGGCCGGAACTGATCGGTCCCCGCGTCCCATTGGCCGCCCGGGACCCTGGGGATGAACTCGGTGAGCTCCCCCTTCGATTCCGGCCAGCTGTGCTCCTGCGGCCACTTGTGGTCGTCCGGCACGCCTACACCTTCCCCTTGACGATCCCCGCCCTACAGATACAAACCGGTTCCGTGCTCAATGCGCTCACTCGCGATGGCGTGCACGTCCCGTTCGCGCATCACCAGTCGCCCCCGACCGTGGATCTCTACTTCCAGCTGGTCGTCGGGGTTGAACAGCACCCGGTCGCCGACCTTGATGTTCCGCACGTTGGTGCCGATCCCGAGAACGTCTCCCCACGCGAGCCGCTTGGCCACCTGCGCGGTCGCGGGGATGACGATGCCTCCGGAGCTGCGCCGCTCACCCTCCTCCGGGGTGAGCTCGACCAGCAGCCGGTCGTGCAGCATCTGGATCTCGAGTTTCTGTTCCGGCACCGACGAATGGTAACCGTCTACTCGCGCTCGACCCGCACGCGTGCTATGGACTGGCGTCCAGCCCGCCAAGCATCAGGGGTAGCCTGCCCGCGCCCGCGGCGGTCACCCGGACCGGGACGCCCCAGTCCTGCCTGGTCAGGTGGCACGCGGCGTGCTCGGAGCCGTCGTCGTCACAGCTGGCCGCCTGGGCCACGACGTGCAGCACACCCTCTTCGATGCCCTCGGCGACGACCAGCCCGCGGGTCAGGTCGGTGCCGACACCCGCGCCCTCGACCAGCAGTTCCGGCGGTGAGGAGGTCACTTCCAGCCGGGTCGACGGGCCGTAGCGGTCATCGAGCTTCTGCCCGTTCTGCGGGGTGAACACGACGACCAACTCCACCTCGCCGGGCGCGAGGTCCGACGGCTGCCTGCGCACCTCGTGCGCCTCGCCGTCGACGTGCAGGGCGGCCGCCGTGTGCCGTTCGAGTCGGTGCGCGGCGGAGGCGACCACGATCAGCTCGCTGCCCCGCACGACGATGCCCGACGGCTCGGCGATGCCGGTGACCAATGTGCTGACCTGCCCGGTGGCCGGGTCGTAACGGCGGATCGCGCCGTTGTAGGTGTCGGCGATGGCGACGGTGCCGTCATCGAGGACCGCGACCCCCAGGGGGTGCTGCAGCAGTGCTTCACCCGCGTCGCCGTCGCGGTGACCGAAGGCGAACAGGCCCTTGCCGACCGCGGTGTGCACGGCGAAGTCCTCCGCGTCGATCCAGCGCAGGGCCGAGGTCTCGGCGTCGGCGAGCCACAGGCGGTCGGCGGCGGAAGCGAAGCCGGAGGTCTGGGCGAAGAAGGCCTCGCTCGGCGCGCCGTCCGCCAGGCCCTCGACGGTCGTGCCCGCGAAGCGGGAGACCTCGCCCGCGACCGGGTCGAACCGGCTGAGCGTGTGGTTGCCGGCCATCGCGATGACGACGCCGCCCGCGGGCTCCCACCAGGCCACGTCCCACGGGCTGGTGAGGTCGATCTTGGTCGCCGGGCCGTCGGTCTCGCCCGCAAGCCATTGGTCGCCGGTCCCCGCGACCGTGGTGACCTCGTTGGTGTGGAGGTTGATTCCGCGCAGTAGGTGGTTGACGGTGTCAGCGACGACGACGTGGTAGCCGACCGCCTCGGCGACCGGCGCGGGCAGCAACGTCAGGCCGGAGGGCTCGGAGAAGGTGGCTTCGACACCGTCCTGGCGGCCACGCTCACCAGTGCCGAACACCCGGACGATGTCGTCACCGTCGAGCTCGACGACCCGGTGGTGGGTGGTGTCGGCGACGAGCAGCGTCCCGGTCCCGGTCTCGATGGCCTTCGCCGGGAAACGCAGGTCGGTGTCGGCGGGCACGGGGGGCACGTAGGGACCGTCGCCCCGGTGCAGCGTGCCCTTGGCCTCGTGCTCGGCGACGACCTCGGTGATGACCCGGCGCAGCGCCTCCACATGCCCCTCACCCGCGGCGACGTGCACGACGTAGCCCTCGGGGTCGATGACGACGAGCGTCGGCCACGCCTTGACGGCGAAGGCCTGCCAGGTGGCCAGTTCCGGGTCGTCGAGCACCGGGTGGTGCACCCCGTAGCGCTCGACGGCCGCGGCGAGGGCGTCGGCGTCGGCCTCGTGCGCGAATTTCGGCGAGTGGACGCCCACGGTGACCAGGACGTCGGCGAACTCGGCTTCGAGGGGACGCAGTTCGTCGAGGACGTGGAGGCAGTTGACACAGCAGAAGGTCCAGAAGTCGAGCAGGAGGACCTTGCCGCGGAAGTCGCCCAGGTGCAGGGACTTGCCGCCGGTGTTGAGCCAGCCACGCCCGACGAGTTCGGCGGCACGCACCCGGCCGCGGGTTCGAGAAGTCACATGCGAAGTGAACACCGAGGGCGGCCCGGCTGTTCCTGCGGCTGTTACGTTCCCGTCCAACTACCTGGGAGGACCCGACAATGAGCCAACCACCGAGCTACCCGCCTGGTCAGGGCTATGGGCAGGACAACTGGGACACTCCCGAACAACAGGGATGGCAGGGCTCGCCCGCGCCGCAGCCCTATCCCCAACACCCCTATACCCAGCAGCCCTACCCGCAGGCCCCGCCGTACTCCGAGCACCAGGCGTATCCACAGCAGGCCCTGCCACCGGACCCCAAGCCGAACACCGCCGCGTTCGGCAAGGCGTTCGCCGCCGCGGGAATCTCGGTGCTCGTGCTGTTCGGCTTGCTCATGGCCGCGTTCGGCTTCCCGGATTCGGGAGGGAGCGCGGGCGAGAGCGTGGGCCGCTTGGTCGGGCGGATGTCCGTCCTGGTGGGGATGGCCGGTGGCGTCGTGGGCCTGATCGCCAAGAACAGCCGCAAGTTGTGGCCATCGTGGCAGTACTACCTGCTCACGGTGCCCGCCGTGCTGATCCTGCTGGTCATGACGACGGCCGGATCGCTCAGCCGGACTTGATCAGGACTCCGCGGCCTGCTTGAGCTGGGCCAGGGTGCGCTCGATGTTGCGCTGGTTGTGGGTCCGGCGGTCGCTGACACCGGTCCCGATCACAGTGAGCGGGCGCAGCCACCCCGGGCGCTGGTCCCAGGTGCTCTCGATGACCCGGCAGCCGGTCTCGGTCGGCTCGATGTCGTACTGCCAGCGCGAGACCGGCAGGCCGAGGAACTTCACGTCGAAGGCGAAGCGGGTGGGGTCGGCGTCGGTCACGGTGGACACCGTCGACCAGGCGCGGGGGCCGCGGCGGTTGATGCCGCGGAAGCGGGCACCGACTTTCGGGCCCGCGGCGCCGTCGAGCCAGGTGCCGCGGGCGAACTCCTCGGACACCCGCGCCAGGCCTGGAAGGTCGCTGACCAGGGCGAACACCTGGTCCGCAGGGGCTTCGACATCGACCTGGGCGCGGGCGTCCGGTGAGTTCATAACCTCACCTTAAACGATTTGTCATACCGACGGTATGCCACGAGCGGCGAAGGCCGCGCGAACCGTGGCGGCCGCGTTCGCGCCGTACATCGAGTTGGCCGTGTCGATGGTGGTCAGGGCCGCGGCGGTGAACGAGGTGTCCGGGGCGAAGCCGAACTGGGCGTTGATGATGATCCGGTCGGCGACCTTGGCGCCGAGGGCGTTGCGGATGTCCCAGAGGGCGCGCGACCAGATCATGCCGTCGCGGTGGACGCTCGTGTTGGTCATGTCCGCGTACTTGCGGTCGGTGTCGATCCGACGCAGGCAGTGCGGCTCCGTGCTGGTGTAGCTGACCGCGTCCCAGTCGGCGACGCAGGCGGCGGGGGCGTTGACCGGCCAGTTGTAGCTCTGGGCGGCGGCCAGACCGACGGTGACGGCGAGGTAGTCGCCGAACGCCTCACCGATGGAGCCCGCCTCGTGCGACGTGCCGAAGCCCGAGACCTGGGCGTCGTGCACCGCGTGGCCGTACTCGTGGACGATGACCTCGCCGTCCTCGGCGTCATCCACGCCGCCCTTGCCCATGCGGATGATGTCGTGCTTGTCCCAGGAGTACGAGTTGTCCTGGCCCCACTGGTTGGTGCGGATGTCCTGCGATTCGGCGTTGACCGGCCGCAGTTGCGAGCCGAATCCGAGGGACTGCAGGTATTCCTGGGCCTCGTTGCCCCAGAAGTACGCCATGACCTGTTCGAATTCGTCCTGGTTGCGGGTGTAGACGAATCGGCCGTCGGACGACTTGGCCGGGTTTCCCGTTTCCGCGCGAACGTTGACCCAGCGCCCGGTGAGGGTGCCGGAGCCGTCGAGATTGCGCAGCGGGACGGTCGCGTACGCCGAGGCGGGCACGGCGGAGTCGGCGTCCTTGGCGTCGGTGAGAGCCTGGTTTCCGCTGGACTGCACGGGGTTGACCATGAAGACCTGGCCCACGCCGGTGGTCGGCGCTGCCTCCGCGGCGGGTACGGCGGTGACGGCGAGCCCTAATGTCAGGGCAAGGACGGTGCGGCGTCGCATCGGATCTCCAATGGCCAAAGGTGCACGGTGCCTGCATCCTGCCCCGCGCGGGGGCGCAGTGGAAGGGTTAGTTGTTGCGCCGCAACATTCGCGTGACACCGGCGGCGACCGTGGTGGCGAGAATCCAGCCCGCGGCGACCAAGGTGGCGGCGATCCACTGGGAGGCACCGCCGACCGTCCACTTGTTCTTGTGTCCGAAGTCGACGATGGGCACGATGAGGTCGAGGGTGTACAGCACCGGGTTCCACACCAGGTGATCGTCCTCGTTGGACTCCCGCGGGGCGTCGATGGTGGCGAACCAGACCGATCCCGCCACCAGGCAGGCGATCAGCCAGGCCAGCGCGCGGGTGGGCCGATAGCCGTAGCCGACCATGGACCGCTGGAACCAACTCCACGCGTGGATGCCCGGCCGGGTCACGCGCGCACCGTCGGCGAGGGCGATGTAGCGGCGGCGTTGCTTCTCCACGAGCACCATGGCGGCGTGTTCCTCGTTGCCGGAGGCACGCAGCATCGCGGCGAGTTGGTCGTAGGCGCCGGGTCGGTAGACGTCGCGCATGCCGTGCAGCAGCCAGGCGAGCCGCTCGGCGACCCGGGCGTCGTCGTCGAGGCCGACCGGGATGGTGAAGGCGTCGTAGCGAAAATCCTGCAGTTCGATGCCGCCCGCGGCGTGCCACACGGCTTCGTTGTCGGCGAGCGCCGCACAGTGCAGGTGCCGCAGGTCGACGCGGCCGCCGGGCGGCGTGCCGACGTCGATGCGGAGTTCCTGGGTCTGCACGCCGTAGGCGTTCAGCGCGACGCCGTTGGTGCCACTGGCCAGCCGGGCGCCGTGGAAGTTGGTTTCCCGGCCCACTTCGGCGCGGCGGATGCGGATCTCGCCTTCGGCGTGGCTGTCGGCGAGGATCAGGTCTCGGCCGATGTGGGCCACCCGCAGGTCCAGCGACGGCTTCGGAGACCGGTCGCGGTGGTAGTTGCCGGGCGCCAACAGCTTGCTGCCGCGCAGGTCGACGTTGGCGCCGATCGTGATGCCGGGCAGCAGCAGCGAGCCGAAAACGGTGGCGGAGCGGGCGTCGAGGTTGCCGCCGACGGTGAAGCGCCTGCCCTCCAGGGCGTCGCCCGAGCGGTTGCTGAACACGGCCCGATCGAGCAGGACACTGCCCTGGACCTTGACGTCGACGAACCGCGCCTGCCCGGCGATGCGGGCGTCGCGGGCGTCGATGCCGCCGCGGACCTCGGTTCCGTCGAAGTGCAGGGACCGGTCGGTGTACGGGCCGGGCCGCGGCCCGTCCGCGTCGTCGCGGAACGTCTCGCGGCCGCCGGACAGGTCGACCCTGGCGTGCGCCAGCCGCAGCGAGCCGCCGATGTGCGCGTTGACGATGCGGACCGTGCCGCTGCTGGCGAAACCTCGGTCGAGGTTGACATTTCCGTCCACTTTGGACCGGTCGGCGACCAGGGTGGCGTTGGGGTCGTAGAACGGATCGTCCGGCGGCACCGGCCGCGAGTGCTCGGTGCGAGGCGCGAGTTTGGCTCCGCGCAACGAGAAGTCGCTGTCGATGCGGGCGCTGGCCAGCAGCACTTGGCCGACGCTACGGAAGGGCGCTCCGGTCGCGCCGTCGGGGGTGAGGTGCAGGTTGCCGCCGACTTGCATGCCGTTGCCGTTGAGCGCGAAACCCTTGGGGTTGTTGAGAAGCGCGCCGGCGAAGTTGACGTTGCCGCCGGTGCGCATGCCCGGGATGCGAATCTCGCCCTCGGCCTGGAGGTTGGCCGCGAGCAGCGCCCCGGCGAGTTGCAGCCGGTTGGCGTGCAGCGCCGGGCCGCCCGCGCCGAACAGCTTGCTGCCGCGCAGCACAAGGGATCCGTGGATCTCGGCGTCGACCAGGTCGACCGTGCCCTGCACGACGGTCCCGGCGACCAGCAGGACATCGTTGTCGGTGCGCAGGTTCCGCCCGAAGAGCCCGGGAAGCGCGCAGTCGCGGAACTCGACGCCCGCGAGCTTGCCCTGCCGGAGGTCGGGCGCGAACTCGAACCGGCAGCGGACGAATTCCAGGAGATAGGGGAACTCGACCCCGCGCAGATCGAGTTCGCCGATCAGGAACTTGTCGGCGACCGTCAGCACCGGCGCGGTCGCGGGCTTGCGCCTGCGCAGCACGCCCCCGCTGTCCGGCTCGACCGCGCGGAGCACGTCCGCGGCGAGCATGTGCGACCACTCGGGCGGGTTCGGCCGGTGCGGATCCAACACCGCGCCTGCCGGTTCCCCGGCCCAGTCCGCGATCGCCATGCGCTTCTCCTCGGTTGATCAACCCCAAGAAGTAAAACGCATCCCGGTCACGCTTGGTTCCGTATTGGTTGCATTGAGTGTGCGAGACATCCGGATGGACCAGCGGTTTCCGGCCACACCCACCCCAGGTCGCCCTGTTCTCCCCGTCTGTGGGGCGAACAGGGCGACGGGATCACTCGGTCACGTCGAGGTGGGTCGGGTCGAGCACGCGCCTGAGGAATGTCTTTGTGCGCTCGTGCTGCGGAGCGCCGATGACCTGCGCGGCGGGGCCCTGTTCGATGACGTAGCCGCCGTCCATGAACAGCACCTTGTCCGCGACCTCCTTTGCGAACTGCATCTCGTGAGTGACCACGAGCATCGTCATGCCCTCGTCGGCGAGTTGGCGCATCACCGTGAGCACCTCGCCCACGAGTTCCGGGTCCAGCGCCGAGGTCGGCTCGTCGAAGAGCATCACCTGCGGGTCCATCGACAGCGCGCGGGCGATGGCCACGCGCTGCTGCTGGCCGCCGGAAAGCTGGGCCGGGAACGCCCTGGCCTTCTCCCCGACGCCGACTTTCTCCAGGTTGTTCCTGGCGATCTTCTCCGCCTCGGCCCGGCCGCGGCCGAGGACCTTGCGCTGGGAGATCGTGACGTTGTCGAGCACGGACAGGTGCGGGAACAGGTTGAACGACTGGAACACCATGCCCAGCCTGCGCCGCGCCGCGTCGATGTCGACGTCGCGGTGGGTCAGGTCGACCCCGTGGACGATCACCTGGCCCGCGTTGGGCTGCTCGAGCAGGTTCACGCA
This sequence comes from Actinokineospora xionganensis, assembly GCF_014323725.1. GTDB lineage: Bacteria > Actinomycetota > Actinomycetes > Mycobacteriales > Pseudonocardiaceae > Actinokineospora > Actinokineospora xionganensis. The sequence goes on from NZ_JABVED010000010.1 coordinate 50,879, forward strand.
GCGCAGGAGGGTCGACTTGCCGGAACCGGACGGGCCGATGATGCAGATGACCTCACCGGTCTTGACCGACGCGTTGATTCCCTTGAGGACTTGGAGTTCGCCGAACGACTTGTGCAGGTCGACGATCTCGACGGCGTTGCTCACCGGGGTCACCTGCTCTTCCGCTGCTTGGCTTCCAACCGGCGGACCAGGATCCCCAACGGGATCGTGATCAACAGGTAGGTCGCGCCCGCCACCACGAACGGGGTGGAATTGGCCACCTTGATGGCTTCGTCCGACCCGAGCTTGGTCAGTTCGCGCCCTGCCAGGGTGATGCCGATGACGGAGACCAGCGACGAGTCCTTGAACAGGACGATGAGCTCGTTGGTCAGCGGCGGGATGACCAGCCGAACCGCCTGCGGCAGGACGATGGAGAACATGGCGCGGCTGTGGGACATGCCCAGCGACCTGGCCGCCTCCAACTGCCCGGGCGGCACCGCCTGCACACCCGCGCGGAAGGTCTCCGCCATGTACGCGGCCGCGACCAGCCCGAGGCCGATCGCCACCTTGTCGTACGGGTCGAGCGGGAACTGCAGTCCATCGAAGGCGATCGGCAGGCCGAACCCGATGATCATCAGCACCAGCAGGGCGGGCAGGCCGCGGAAGATCTCGATGTAGGCCAGCGAGATCCACCGGTACGGCGCGAACGACGAAAGCCGCATGAGCGCGAGGATCAGTCCGAGCACGAAGCCGAGCACGTACGCCGAGACGGCGTAGATGATCGTGTTCTTCAGCGCCACGGTGAACAGCGCCGGGAACATGTTCTGCGCGGCCTTGAAGTCGAAGAACGATTTCTGGATCTTCGAGCCGTCGACCGTGAGGATGAGAATCGCGAGCAGCGCCACCAGCACGAGCGACTGAGCTGCGAGGCTCAGCTGGCGGCGTTTACGTGGGGACAACTTGCGGGCCCCGCCGGAGGCAGGGCCCGCAAGTGTGGTCGAGGAATCAGCCATGACTACTTGGTCTTGGGCGTGGACTTGGGCTCCGAGCCGATCCACTGCTTGTAGGTCTTGGCCCAGGTGCCGTCCTTGATGGCGGCGTCGAGCGACTCGTTGATGACCTTGAGCAGCTCGGCGTTGCCCTTCTTGACCGCGAAGCCGTACTGGTTGCCGCTCTCGATGGTCTCGCCGAGCTCGAACTTCTCGGTGACCTCGGGCTTCTTCAGCCAGTCGTTGACGACCGGCAGGTCCTGCAGGATGACGTCGATCTGACCCGACTGCAGCGCGAGCAGCTGCTTGCCCGCGTCGTCGAACTCGGTCGCCTCGATGCCCTTGTCCTTGGCCAGGTCGAGGCTCGTGGTGCCGGTCTGCACGCCGAGGCGCAGCTTCTGCGACTTGACCTCGTCGAGGGTCTTCGCCCCGCCCTTCTTCGTCAGGATCGAGAGGACCTCGTCGAAGTACGGGTTGGAGAAGTCGAGGTTCGCCTTGCGCTCCTCGGTGATCGTCATACCGGCGGCGGCGACGTCGCACTGGTTGGCGTTCAGGACCGCGCCGCTCTTGATGACGTCGAACTTGACGTCCGAGAACTCCTGCTTGGTGTTGAGCTTCTTCGCCGCGAGGTCGACCAGGTCGACGTCGAAGCCGACGATCTTGCCGCCTTCCTCGGTCTGGAACGGCGGGTAGGGAAGGCTCGTGCAGGTCGTGAGCTGACCGGCCTTGACCAGCTTGACGGCGGGCGCGCCGGGCGCCGCGCTGGTGGAACCGCCACCGGAGGTGTCGGACTTGGCACATGCGCCGACGGTGACCACGAGAGTCAACGCAGGCAGCAGCGCCAGCGCTGCAAGCTTGGAACGGTGCGCCACGGTGTCACTCCTCGTAACTTTGTTCAGATCAGTGCCCGCATACTGCCACCGTCACAGCGTGATGTGCAGTACTAGTTTGTTTGTCACGTCACCGCAGCCAAGTTGTTGCGCGACGTTGACCCGGCACGCATCATTTGCGCCCTATCAAGGTCAAGACCGAAAGATGTTCGCTCACCGGGCACCTTTCATGGGTTTCCTCGATCACCATCGCTTACCCAGCGTGGCGTGCGCCGTCGGAGTCCGAGTCAGCGCGAAAGCGGCCATCCCGCGATGAGCACCGCCACCAGGGCGGTCCATCCCGTCTGGTGCGAAGCGCCCAGGCCTTCGCCGGTGTCGCCGTCGAAGTACTCACTGAAAGTGACGTGTTCGGCCCACAGCGGCGAGTCCGTCGCCTCGATCCGCTTGCCGTCGGCTGGTCGGTGACCATCCGGTCCCGGTAGGAACAGGGCGGCCAGCCTGTGGGAGAGCTCGCGCGCGGCCACACCCGCGGTGACGTGGTTCGCCGAGCCGGTGGGCAGCTCGACGGTGATGCCGCCGCGGTGGAACTCGTCGAGCACGGTGAGCGCCTCGACCAGCAGGGCGTTGGTCGGGAACCAGACTGGGCCGCGCCAGTTGGAGTTGCCACCGAACATCGGGCTGCTCGACTCGCCCGGCTCATAGGCGACGCGGTGGCCGTAGCCGGCGATGTCGACGTCGATGCCGCCGCGGTGGGCGGCCGAGAGCGACCTGATGCCGTGCGGGGAAAGGAACTCGCCCTCGTCGAACATCCTGGTCAGGACCCGGCGCAGCTTCGTCTCGTCGAGCAGGGACAGCAGCGCGCTGCGCTTGCCGTCCTCCTCACGCCAGGTGAGGAACTGGCCGAACTCGGGCTGGCGGTGCAGCACGTAGTTGAGCCGGTCGGCGAACGCGGGCAGCTCGGTGAACACCCACGGCTCCAGCGACGCCGAGGCGAGCAGTGGGATCAGGCCGACCATCGACCGCACCCGCACCGGCCGGGACTCGCCGCCGCCGCGGGAGAGCAGGTCGTAGCAGAATCCGTCCTCCTCGTCCCAGATCGGCGTGCCCGCGGACCCGAAGTGCGTCGACGCCTGGGCGATGGCCAGGAAGTGCTCGACGAACTTCGTGGCGACGTCCTCATAGGCCTCGTCGTGGCGGGCCAGCTCCAACGCCATCTGCATGAGGTGCAGCGCGTAGGTGGCCATCCAGGAGGTGGCGTCGGACTGCTCGAAGCGCCAGCCATCGGGCAGCTGCTCGGAGCGGTTGACCGGGCCGATGTTGTCCATGCCGAGGAAGCCGCCCTCGAACAGGTTGTTGCCTTCCGGGTCCTTGCGGTTGACCCACCAGGAGAAGTTCAGCAGCAGCTTGTGGAACACCCGGGCCAGGAACAGCCGGTCCCCGTGCCCGGTCGCGCGCTGCTCGGCCCGGTAGACCTGCAGCGTCGCCCAGGCGTGCACGGGCGGGTTGACGTCGCCGAACTCCCACTCGTAGGCGGGCAGCCTGCCGTCGGGATGCATGAGCCACTCGCGGCACAGCAGGATCAACTGGTCCTTGGCGAAGGCGGGGTCGACCTGGGCGAACGCCACCATGTGAAAGGCCAGGTCCCACGCGGCGAACCACGGGTACTCCCACTCGTCGGGCATCGAGACGATGTCGGCGACGTCCATCTGCGTCCAGTGCCGGTTGCGCGCCCACGGCCCCTTCCGCTCGTCGGGCGCGGGCGGGTGCGCGGGGTCGCCTTCGAGCCATTCGCGAACCCGGAAGCGGTAGTGCTGCTTGGTCCACAGCAACCCGGCGTAGGCACGGCGGGCGACCTTCTTCTCTTCCGGCGTGTCACCGAGGGGGATGCGGTCGTAGAACTCGTCGGCCTCGGCCTTGCGCTCGTCGATGGTCGCCTGGAAGTTGCGGCCGAACGCGCGGCCGTGCCCTTCGCCCGCGATCAGGCGCAGTCGCACGGTCACGGAATCGCCGGGCGCGACCTCGTCGAACCGGTACCAGGCGGCGGCCTTCGTGCCCGGCTGGGAGGCGGCCTGGACGACCTGGCAGGAGTCAAGGTCGCCGTTGACGATGTGGTCGCCGATGCCGGACTTCGTGTACCGGCTTGGGTTGGCGTGGCGGCCGAAGAGGAGGGCCTCGTCGGTCTCGTTGTCGGTCACCAGAAGCTGCGGCTCGCCGTCGAAGTGCAGGGTGTACCGGCCGAGACCGGAGTGCTCGGCCACCACCCGCGACCAGCCGTCGACGGTCGAGGCGATCAACGCGGGCCTGCGCGCGTCCCGGCCCCACGACCACGTGTTGCGGAACCACACCTGCGGCACCAGATGCAGCGGCGCCGGGTCCGGCCCGTGGTTGGTGGCGGTGATCTCGACACAGACGTCGTCGGGCGCGGCCTTCGCGTAGGTCACCTCGACGTCGAAGAACCGGTTGCCGTCGAGGACACCGGTGTCGGCCAGCTCCGGCTCCCGCCCGTCGCGGCCCGCGGCCCGGGCCAGCTCACGCAGGCGCTCGTACGGGTAGGCGGCCTGCGGGTACCGGTAGACGGACCTCATCCAGGAGTGGGTGGGGGTGCCGTCGGTGATCCACCAGTACTCCTTGACGTCCTCACCATGATTGCCCTCTTCGTTGGTGAGGCCGAAGTAGCGTTCCTTGAGGATCTCGTCCTGGCCGTTCCACAGGGCGAGGCCCAGATTGAGGAACCCGAACCGGTCACAGATCCCCGCGATCCCGTCCTCACCCCACCGGTAAGCACGCGACCTGGCCTGCTCGAAGGGGAAATACCCCCAGGCGTCACCGTTCGCGGAGTAGTCCTCACGGACCGTGCCCCACTGGCGGCCCGCGAGGTAGGGGCCCCACTGCCGCCAGGGTGCGTCGGCTGTCGGGGACTGGGCCAACCTCTCGTGCTCACTCATCACCCCACAGTGTGCGGCAGCCCGTCGAAACCGGTGAAACGCCCCCGTGGCGTCCGCCAGGCCCGGTATGGTCGTCACGCAGCGGAGTGGGCGGGGGACTGAGACGGCATGGACGCGTTCGACAGCATCGCGGGATCACTGGACCGCGCATCGGCGCTAGGCAGCGGCGCGGGTGGGAGCGTGGGCACCGGCTTGCGTGGGGCGTTGCCGCCACCGCCGGGAAGCGGCGGGAAGTTCAACTTCGCGCCGAACGAGATCCGCACCATCGTCAAGGACTGGCTGGCACTGGCCGACGACTATAAGGCGTCGATTGTGAGATCCGACCGAACCAGTGAACTCGATGGCCCTGGGGACGAGGTCGCGAGCGAGCGACACGCGATGACCGCCAGCGCGTCGTTCAACGCCTATTTCGACTCTGTCCAGCTGAAATACACCTATTGCCTGGAGCAGGCGGCGAAATTCCAAGAATCATTGGATCGCTACCTGGGAACCGATGAGGCAAGCAAGATTAAGTTGCGACTCAAAGAAGACGTCATGCCACGGATCAATGATCGGCCCGCCGGGCGCGCCTCGGACGAAGGGATCTAGCTGTGCGTACCCGCTGCCTGCTGGCTATCGCGACGATCTTCATCGGGATCTCCGGATGCGCCAGCCCTGAGCCGGGCACGCCCATCGCGTCCAACCCGCCATCCGAGACGTCCTCGGCCACCGCGAAACCTACGAAATCAACCGATCCGGCACCGGATCTACCGTCTCACGGGGCACCCAAGGTCAAGTCTCCGCTCAAGACGGACAAGTTCGAGGCCGATCCTTGCGCCGTGTTCACCGACGAGCAGTTGGGTAAGTACGGTGTCGGCACAGGAACAGCCGACTCCGACAAGCTCGGTAAATCCTGCACGTGGAAGACCGAGGACTCCGGCACCATCCTTCTGGCATGGGATAATTTGTTCGGGCGCGGGATCAGCAGAATCTACCAGGGACAAGAAAACGGGAAGTATGCGTTTTTCGACGTCTTGCCAGACATAGAGGGATTTCCCGCCGTCTCTTACGGCGCGAGGGATAATCGGCCGATGGGTATCTGCTCGGTGTCCATCGGGGTCTCCGACCAAGTGTCGTTGATGGTGACACTCGCGCAGTCGACGTCGAAGCAAGGCACTGCGCACCCATGTGAAGTGGCTGCCAGGGTGGCAGCTGATGCCGTCACGAGCATGAAGGCGGGGGCCTGACATGACCGATCCGCGCGGTGGCGTTGACGGAATGTCCGCATACGAGATCTACCAGGCATTGAGGGTCCGCGCTCGCGGGACCGGCAGTATGCACGACGCCTCCAGCCTCGCCGCTGAAGAGGCCAAACTCGAAGAGGTGCGGGCGGAACGGGTTCTTCAGCTTTCGGCCAAGATCGCGGCGGGCTGGGAGGGGGCTGCGGGAGACGCCGCGCTCGGATCTGCGAAGCCGCTGATCGACGTGTCCAAGATCGGCGCGGAGAACCTCGAGCGAACCACCAAGATCCTCGAATCGCAGTCGGACGGATTCCACGCCGCGTCGTCGGCTGTGCGGCCGGTCGCCGAGAACCCGCCTGAGACTGGGTTCATGGGCGACGTCGAGCCGTGGTTTACCGACACCCCGACCGAGACGGAAAAGTACGAAGCCGACTCGCTCAACAACCTGCGCGTCTATGAGGCGTACGACCACCAGTCGATGGCGCACGATGAGGCGCTGCCGATGGACTACTCCTACATCCAGGATCCCGGCGGCTCCATCGGCATCGAGCCGCCGGTGAAGAATCCGCCGGATGATCCGGGGGGTGGCGGTGACAAGGATCCGTACACGCCGCCGGGGCGCGTCGACGAAGGTCGCGACAAGTGGACGCCGCCGCCGGTGAAGCCCATCGACCCCGTGGACCCGCGGCCGGTCGAGCCGGTCGACCCGACCAAGCCGCAGCAGGTGGACGAGACCAAGCCCAACCAGCACATCCAGACCAAGCCCGACCCGGTTCAGGTGCGCCCCCTGCCCACCGACCACCCAGGGCCGTCGAACCAGAACAACAACATCTACGGTCCCGGCGGCACGGGGACCGGCCGTGGCGGTGACGGCACCGGTGGTGGTCGCGGCAGCGGTGGACCTGGCGGTCTCCGCGGCGGTGGCGGCGGCGCGGGTGGTGCCGGTGGTTCGGGCATGCGCGGCGGCGGCTTCGGTAGCGGCACCGGTGAGCACGGGCCGGGTGGCCGCTCAGGTGCGCTCGGTGCCGGTGGCGACCACGGGCCGGGTGGGCGTGGTGGCGCTGCCGGTGCGGGTGGCCGCGGCGGTGGCGCGGGCATGGGCGGCGGCATGGGTGGCGGCGGCCGCGGGCAGGGTGGCGAGGACGAGGAGCACACCCGCGCGTCCTTCCTGCAGGAAGACGACCCCGAGGCGATCTTCGGCACCGACCAGATCACCGCACCCCCGGTCATCGGGGGTTAGCGATGAAGGTGGAGCTTTCCGTCACCACCCTGTTCCGGTTGCTGGACAAGGCAAACCTCGGCGAGCCGCACGTGATCTTCGCCGGTGGGGCGCGGTACTACTCGCCCCGGTTTCAGCAGGAGACCGACGCGCGGTTGCGGCGGGAGCTTGACGCTGCCGGGGTCAACGGGCCGCGGGGGGTCGCCCCGGACTTCCTGGATCTGCTCTCGGTGATCCAGCGCGCGGCCGTGGAGTACTTCGGCTACTTCCACGACGCCGAAGGGCCGTACTCGGTGGTCACCGCCGCGGTGGGCAGGCAGGCGGTGCTGGCCGAGCGGGTGGAGAACACCGTCACCTTCGAGCGGGTCGAGCCCACCAGGCTGCTCGACGCGTTCCTGTTCCGGCTGCCGAACGTGCCCGCCGCGCGGGGTGAGTCGATCTCGGTGCGGCTCTCGGACCTCGACGCCCCCAAGTCCGACGGGTTCGCCCGGTCAGCGGGTCCACCGCAGGCGCGCAGGCTCCAGGAACTGATGAAGCAGCCCCGGCTCGGCGGCGCGAAGCTCTACACAGCCAAGCGTGACCAGCGCGGAAAGCGATTGCGGGCCGCCGACTGGATCACCGCGATCGACGTTCAGCAAGGCCGTTGGGCTGTCTACAAGACCAGCCGCGGCGAAAGCTCGGTCACCGCGGTCCCCGGAACGCCGCAGCTCATCGCGACCCGGATGCGCGAACTGCAGGACACGATCAAGTGAGTCCCCTTCCGCGCCAAGCGGAAGGGGACTCCGAGTCTTAGCTCGCCTCGAGCGCGTTCTGGGCGCGGATCAGGCCGTCGAACACGTCACGCAGGGCGACCAGCAGGGTGATGGCCGCGCCGACAGCCACGCCGAGCTTGCCCGAGAGCAGGGCGCACTTGGACAGCACCTTCGCGATGGCGACCATGGCCTGGCCGACCACCAGCGGCGCCGCGACGCCGACCGTGGCGAGGAGCTCGATCGCCCAGCTCACCAGGGAACCGGCGATCGCGGAGAGGATGTCGCGCACCGCGGTGCGGACGCCGTTGACGACCTCGGCCATGCCCATCGTGAGCGAGGCGATGCCGTGCGCGGCACCGGCGACGCCGCCGCAGACACCGGCGAGTCCAGCCGCCTTGTCCCGGTACGCCGTGGCGGCGTCGCCGGTCCAGCTGGGGGCCTCGTTCTTGGCGGCCTCGCCGTACTCCTGGCTCAGGGCGAGCATCTCGTTCTCGATGTTCGTCCACGACGCGGAGTAGGCCTTCACCATGTCCGGGTTACCCGCCAGGGCGTGCAGCATCGCCCGGGCGGGCTCGATGTGCTCGAGCATCCAGGAGACCAGCTGGCCCGCGACGTAGGCGATGGGGTCGACGACGGCCGCCGCGACATCGAGCCCGAGCGCCACCATGCCGGAGACCGCGATAGCCCAGTCGCCCTTGTCGATGCCCTCGGCGATGGCCCAGCCCGCTTCGAAAGCGGTGACGCCGGTCATGAACCCGGGTCCGCCCTCTTGGCTGGGGGCGCCCATGTTCTCCAGCGGGTTCGCGTCCTGCAGGTAGTTGTTGCGCAGGTCGGTGCCGTCGGTGACCAGCGGGTTGTCGGACTTGGCGTCGATTCCCATGGTCATGTCAGTTGCCCCTCACGGTCGGGATGCACGCGGCCGCGGCGTCGAGCTGCTCGACCAGTTGCTTCATGAGGTCGGTGATCCGCTGCTCGGTGTCCTCGTAGGCCTGCGCCGCCTCGGTGAGCTTGCTCGACATCTCGTGCAGGCTCTTCGCCGCACCGCCCAGCGCCTCGGTGCCTCGCGCCTGGGGCGAGACCACCATGGCGCCGAACGGCTGACACAGCAGCCCGTAGGCGTCGTTCAGCGTGGTCAGGTGCGCGCCCGCCGCGGTGGCGGTGTCCGCCCGACCGGCGAAGGCGTCGGTAGCCGCCGCGTGCGCCCGGACCTCGGCGCTGTTGACGGTCAACTCGTTTCCCACAGCTGTTCCCCTCGCTCAGTCGTCTTCGATGTCGCCCAGTCGGTGCTGCCGCAGCGGGGCCGCACCTGCCTGCTGCTCGTCGGGGAACCGTGCGGCGTACTGGTTGAGGATCGGCGTCGCGGCCTCGTCCTCGCCCACCGTCTCGCGGGTGGTTTCCTCGACCCGCGCGCGCAGCTTGACCTGAGCCCGCTGCATGCAGGACATCAGCTCGGACGAAAGCCGCGCCGGATCGGTTCCTCGTCCCCGCTCGGTGATCGTCAACTCCGTGGGCACGCCGTTGCCGTCCACGGTCACCCGGACGGAGCCGTCGGCGGAGGTCTCGGTCACGCTCAGCGCGTTCATCTTCTGATGCAGGTCAATGAAGCGGCGTCCCCGCTGCTCAAGATCACCGGCCAGCTTCTCCAACTCGCGCGCGGCCTGGGTGGGGTCGTTCGGGAGCATGCGTCGCTTCTCCTCAGCTTTGTGGGTGCGGTGGTCGCCTTCGTACCAGAGTTCACTGCTGCATACGGGTGACTTGGATGCGACGGTGCACGATCTCGGCGATTTTGTGGGCGTCGTCGCTGGGGATGACGAAGGTCCCCGACCGCGTGCGGAGCGCGACGGCGGGCCCGGCTGTGGTGGCCAGCATCGTGCCGTCGGCCAACGCCAGCCACGGTTGGAAATCGTCGAGGAGCACCAGTTCCACGGCGGAGATCTCGCGCAGTGGCACCGTGATCTGGTTGGGGCTGCCGGTCGAGTTGGGCACGTGCCTGCGGGCGTGGGCGATCACGTCGGCGGTGGTGATCGTGACGCCGGTGGTGATGGAATCGGCGTGGCCCATGGCGACGCGTGCGCCGAGGCGCAACTCCACCGGCAGTGAGCCGAGTTCGGGGATCAGCGGCAGCAACAGGATCTTGTAGGCGCTCGCGCTGAGCGGGACGGACACGAACACGTTCACCCACGCCAACGCGAACAGCGGGAGTGCGAGGCGCTCGGCGGTCTCGGCGGCGAATCCGTACCCGGGGATTGCACCGAAGACCACCTGGCCCGCGGCGGCGAAGAACGCGGCGACCGGCCAGGCGGGCGGCTGGAACCGGCCGACCTGCAGGACCACGAACGGAATCAGCGAGCCGACCACCGGGATGAGCAGCCACCACTGGAATCCGCCCGCACCAACCGCGGCGGCGATCACCATGCCCGCACAGGCCAACACGACCGCTCCAGGAAGAGCGGTGAAGGCGAGGAAAAGGCGCGTCCGCGCGCGCCGGACACGGTCGCGCAGGACCGGATCGAGCGGTCCCGGGATGGTGAGCGAGTTCAGTTCGGCACTCCCGTCCGCGGTCAGGCCACTGTCGCCTGGCCGACCATAGCGAACCGACCGCCGCGGGAGGCCGGATCGGCCAGGGCGGCCGCGGTCCGCTCAACTAACCTTTGACGCCGTGGACGGTGATTTCCCCTACGACCGGGTGATACCGGTCGATCAGTGGCTCGGCTGCCTGCTCGCGGGCGCGGTGGGCGACGCGCTGGGCGGTCCGGTCGAGTTCCTCTCGATCGCCGACATCCGGGCGCGGTTCGGGCCGGACGGGACGACCGGGTACGCCGACGCGTACGGCGGGCGGGGGAAGATCACCGACGACACGCAGCTGACCCTGTTCACCCTGGAAGCGATGATCCGCGGCCACATCGCCAAGCGGCTGCTGTACTTCGAGCAGCACCCGTCGTCGGTGTTGCAGCACGCCTACCAGCGGTGGCTGCACACCCAAGGCGTGCCGTGGCACAAGGCGGCCGGGTCTTACGCGATGCAGGCCGAGCCGGACGGCTGGCTCATCGGCGAGCGTGACCTCTTCCACCGCCGCGCCCCCGGTTCGACGGTGTTGCACGCCCTGGAGGGGTACGCGGCGGGCGCGGAGCGCGGGACGATGTCGCACCGGCTCAACGACTCCAAGGGCTGCGGCGCGGTGATGCGCGCGGCGCCCTGCGCGCTGTGGTCGGAGGACCCGCTCGACGGGTTCGTGATCGCCGCGCAGGCGGGCGCCCTCACCCACGGCCACCCCAGCGGCTACCTGGCGGCCGGGGCGCTCGCGTTCCTGGTTCACCGCCTCCTGGACGGCGCTGAGCTGCCCGACGCGATCGCCGACGTCCGCGCGGAGCTGGTCACCTGGGAGGACTCCGCCGAGACGGTGGCGGCGCTCGACGGCGCGGTCGCACTGGCCGAGCGCGGCAGGCCCTCGCCGGAGGCGCTCGCGGGCCTCGGCGGCGGCTGGGTCGGCGAGGAGGCGCTGGCGATCGGCGTGTGCGCCGCGCTGGCCGCGGACGATCTCGCCGACGGGCTGCTGCTGGCGGTCAACCACTCCGGCGACAGCGACTCGACCGGGTCCATCTGCGGCAACCTGCTGGGCTCGGTGCACGGCGTCGGCGCGATTGCGGCGGACTGGTTGGCGGAGTTGGAACTTCGGGACGTCATCGAGCGTCTGGGTAGGGACGCGCTGATCGAGTTCAGCAGGCACAACTCGCTCGAGGACCCCGAGTGGCAGGTGCGGTATCCGGCCTGGTGACGGTAGGTTCCCGGCAGTCCGAGAGGGGAACGGGTGAACCAGCCGAACTTCGGTGGGGACGGCTACCAGACCGAGCAGGAGATGCGCCGCTGGGCGGCGGCGGTCGAGGAGAAAGCCCAGCGCTACCAGGCGATGCAGGCCGAGGTCGCGCGCGTCTCGGTGACCGAGTCCGCGCGGGACGACGTCGTGCGGGTGACGGTCGACGCGACCGGGGCGGTGACCGATCTGGTGATCAGCGACAAGCACCGCGACCTGGCGGGTGCGGAGCTGTCGACCATGGTGCTGACGACGATGCGTCGGGCCCAGTCGAGGATCACCGACCACGTCGCCGAAGTCATGACCCGCACCGTCGGCGACGATGAGCAGACGGTGGCCACGGTGGTCGACTCGTATCGGCAGAGATTCCCGGAACCGGAGCCCGAACCCGAACGTCCGACCGGAAGCGTGGTCGAGGAGATGCAACTCGGCGACGTCCCGGAAGACGACGGGCCCCCGACCCGCCGGTCACGTCCGCGCCCGCCGCAGGACGATGACGACGACTGGGGCGGACCGCCCATCCTGAGTTGAAGGAGTCGCGGTGCCGAACGGATACGACGTCCTGACCGGTGAGTTATCCGGCCACGCGGGCAGACTCGACGCGCTGCGGGACCGCCTCGACCAGGCGCTGCAGGCGGCGAGCCAGGTGCACATGGGCACCGAGGCGTACGGCGTGATCTGTCAGTTCTTCGTGCCGATCGTGCACGCGGTCAGCGGCCCGGGCGTCGAGGCGATCCGGCAGGCGGCGGACTCGATGAGCGACACCGCCCAGGGCATCCGCGACAACACGACGTCCTACGACAACGTCGAGCAGGCCAACACGCGGCCCTTCGCGGGCGGTGTGCGATGACCAATCCGCTGATCGCCGAACGCAAGGACTCGACCACCGCCGTCACCGGCATCGGCATCGCCGAGTCGGCGGTCGACATCTACAACGGCGTGCAGAGCGGCTCGTGGGTCGAGGGTGGCATCGGTGCGCTGGGCGGCGGCCTGGAGATCCTTTCGCTGGTGCTCGACCCGATCGGCACGCTCGGGCAGTACGCGGTCTCCTGGGTGATCGAGCACGTCGCCCCGCTGCGCGACGCGCTGAACTGGCTGGCCGGGGACGCCGACCAGATCGCCGCGTACGCCCAGACGTGGAAGAACGTCTCGCAGGCCGTCGCGGGGGTCGCGGCGGACTACCAAACCGAGGTCACCAACGGCACCGCGGGCTGGGCGGGCCCGGCGGCCGACGCCTACCGGAACAACGCGGGCCAGCAGGGTGAGCACATCACCGCCGCGGGCACCGGCGCGGAGACCATCGGCACAGTCGTCGAGGTCGTCGGCGTGCTGGTCGGCGTGGTCCGCGGCATCGTCCGCGACCTGGTCGCCGAGTGCATCTCGACGCTGCTCATCCGGCTGCCGCAGTGGCTCGCCGAACTCGGCCTCACGCTGGGTCTGGCCACCCCGCACGTGGCCGCCTCGGTGGCGGCGCTGGTGTCGAAGTGGGTCGGCCGGATCACCGACATCATCACCAAGCTGACCCGCTCGGTGGAGAAGCTGCGCCCGATCATGGCCAAGCTCGGCGAGATCTGGGAGGCCATCAAGCGCGGCCTGCGGAAGCTGCGCACGGTCGGCGGCGCCGAGAGCCCGAACGCGCCCGACACCGTCCGCTCCGCGACACCCACGACCACGCCGTCCGGCTCGGCCACCCCGACCATGCCGTCGAGCGCGACGCCCGGCACACCGAGCACCACGACGACACCCTCCGGTTCGGCGGATGCCCCGACGACCTCGAGCGCCACCCCCACCACGCCGTCGGGATCCACCACACCCAGCGGATCCGCGGACCCGTCCACCACCCCGCACACTCCACCGCCCGACGTCGATCCGACACGGCCCGCGAGCACCCGCGACTACGACGCGGCGGGCAAGACGATCCCGACCAGCCAGTTGCGGCACCCGCACGCGAACCTGATCGACGACGACTTGATCAGCCAGGCCAGGGCGAACCCGAATCGAGACGCGATCATCAACACCAACGGCGTACCGGCGGACCACCCGGCAGTCCGCGACCTCATGCCCCCGGACTACGACCCGCACGCCGGGCTCGGTGAGGCGGGCTGGAATCAGCAGTACTGGCCCAGCGGCGACACCGGCCGCTACGGCAACCGGATGCTGGAGTGGCCCGACCCTGATGCGCACCCGCAGGGCTTCAACACTCCGGAGTCCCGCACGCCGGGTGTCCTGCAGCCAGGCCAGACGATCGACCGGTTCGGCAGCGCGCGCGGCGACTTCGTCTCGCCCGCCGACACGCCGTACCCGCAGCGCGGCCTGCCGCCGGACAATCTCAACAACGGCTATCACCAGTACGAAGTGGTGCGCCCGTTGCCCGTGTGGGAAGGTCCGATCGCCCCCGCGATGGGTCAGCCGGGAGGCGGCACCCAGTATGTGTTGCCGCACTCCGTGGTCGATTTGATCAACGCCGGATACCTCAGGGAGATCCCGCTGTGAACCTGCAAGCCCTCGGCACCGCGCTGGACGCGCTGGGAATCGAACCCAGGGTCGTCGCCCTTGGCGCGCGCGACGAACAGTGCTGGTGCGTCCTTCCCGACGCGGACGGGGTCTGGGAGGTGTACTGGCTCGAGCGTGGCCAGAAGAACCACCTGGTGCGGCTGCCGAGTGAGGACGCCGCGTGCGAGCTGCTTTTGGGCAAGCTCGCCTACAGCGAGCTTGTGGCGGGCAGGTTGCGCCGGGTGTGAGGGGCTTCCGGTCGGGCACCTACGCCGTGCTCGACTGCGTGGCGTGGCCAGGCTTGTCCCCACCCGGCTCGCGGCAGCAGGGACGAAGTGGCCGTGCAAGTCAGCCTCTGGCGTGGGCGTCGAGGATGTGGACGATGGCCTCGGTGACGCGGACCGCGTGCGCGACTTCCAGCGATTCGTCCGGCACATGGATGTTGCTGTCCGGGCCGACCGCGCCGGTGATGACGAACTGCGCGTCGGGGTAACGCTCGGCCAGCAGTCCCATGAACGGGATGGACCCACCCATCCCCATGGTGCGCCACGGGTTTCCGAAGACGGTGTCGCTCACGGTGTCCAAAGAGGAGCGCAGCCACGGCGCCAGCGCGGGCGCGTTCCAGCCGCCCGCCGCCTCCAGCCGGGTGAGTTCGACCCGCGCGCCGTCCGGGACGTCGGTGGTCAGGATCTTGCGGACCGCTTCGAGAGCCGCGTCGGCGTCGGCCGTCGGTGGCAGGCGGAAGCTCAGGGTGAGGGTGGTGAACGGCCGCAGCACGTTGCCCGCGTCCGCCGGTTCGGGCATCCCCGACGCGCCGATGATCGACAGGGTGGGGCGCCAGCTGCTGTTGAGGAACAGCTCGACCTCGTCGTCGGTGACCGGGCGGACACCGGGCGCGAACGGGATCGCGGAGAGGACCGAGCCGGGCGCGGATTCGACGGTCGCGCGCAGTTCGGCGAGCCGGTCCTCGGGGATCTCGACGTTCATCTCCGACAGCTTGATCTCGCCGGTCGCCGAGTCCTCGATCCGGTCGAGCAGTTGCCGCAGCACGCGGAACGAGCTGGTCACGACCCCGCTGACGGTTCCCGAGTGCTGGCCGACGGTCAGCACCCGCGCGGTCGCGGTCACCGACGCGAGCCCGCGCAGGGAGGTGGTCAGCCACAGGCGGTCGTAGTCCAGGCCGCCCGAGTCGAGGCAGACGACAAGCGACACCGCGCCGAGACGGTCGTCGAGGTGTTCGAGGTACGCGGGCAGGTCGTAGCTGCCGGACTCCTCGCAGGTCTCCAGCAGCAGGACGCAGCGACCGTGCGCACCGCCGGAGGAGCGGACGGCCTCGATGGCGGCGGTCGCGGCATAGCCCGCGTAACCGTCGTCGGAGGCGCCGCGGCCGTAGAGCTTGCCGTCGCGCAGGACGGGCGTCCAGGGGCCCAAGCCTTCGGACCAACCGCCGACGGGTGGCTGCTTGTCGAGGTGGCCGTAGAGCAGGACGGTGCCGTTGTCGACGCCGTCAGTCGCCGGGATGTCGACGAACAGCAGCGGCGTGCGCTCCGGCAGCCGCACGACCTCGATGGTCGCACCGGGAATGTTGCGTTTCGCGATCCAGGCCCGCAGGTGTTCGACGGCCGCGTCGAGGTTGCCGTTTGCTGCCCAGGCGTCGTCGAAGGAAGGGGAGAGGGCGGGGATGGCGATGAAGTCCTGGAGGCTGGGCAGGATCTCTGCGTCCCACAGGGTCCGGACGGTCTGCGCCGCTGCTGTCGTGTCCACACCGCCGATCCTGCCATCTGGACGCCAGTGCGCGTAGCGCGGAGCGACGACCAAGGCGAAGCCGGCCGGAATAGGCATATTCGCACAGTTCACGATGGTCGAGAAAATTTAATCCGTCGCCTTTTGCTCACCAAAACCGGATTACCCGAATATGATCGGCACCCCGGTAGCAGCTTTCATGACGACATGCGATCCGAACACAAATTGCACCCATATGGCGTGCGTCACGCCCGGTGATCGAGACTTCGCTTGACCGCATTGCCTAAACACGGTGTAGTTAGGTCGTCGCGGTACACGGGACTGACGACTCACTGGGGAGTGACGTAACGCATGCGAACCACTATTTAACGGTTCTTCGACCATGTGATCCAGACGCCGAGACGCGCTGGATTCTTTGGTGCCAACAAGCCGCCACAATGCCCGAAACGAGCGCACCCCGATTATCATGGTTCGCCGATCTCACATCGATGCAGCAAGGCTGGTAAATGCTGAAAGAGTTGGAGCTTCAGGTCCGATTCGGCGACCAAGGGTATGGCGGAATTTATTCGTCGGAGAGCCTGATCGCGGTGCTTGCCGAGGTCGAGACCTCCTTTCGGGAGGCCATGGCCGACCGAAAATTCGTGGACCAGTTCGAGGAACTGCTCCGCACCTTCGCGGGCAGAGCGACACCCGTCATGTTCGCGGAACGGCTGTCCGACAAGTACGGCAGGACGATCTTTCTCAAACGCGAGGATCTGCTGCATGGAGGGGCACACAAGACCAACAGCACGATCGGCCAGCTCCTCCTGGCCAAGTACATGGGCAAGACGCGGGTCATCGCCGAGACCGGGGCGGGGCAGCACGGCGTGGCCACCGCCATGACGGGCGCCAAACTCGGTCTGCCGGTCGAGGTGTACATGGGTGCGGTGGATATCGAACGCCAGCGAACCAACGTCAAGCGGATGGAATTGTTCGGAGCCCAAGTCCACTCAGTCGCCTCCGGTGGGGGAATCCTCAAGGACGCGATCAATGAAGCGATGCGCGACTGGATCACGAACGTCGGCGACACCTACCACTGCTTCGGCACCGCCGCGGGGCCATACCCGTATCCGTCGATGGTCAAATACTTCCAGTCGGTCATCGGGCACGAAGCCAGAGCGCAGATCATCGAGATGACCGGGAAACTGCCGACAGCGGTCTTCGCCTGCATCGGCGGCGGAAGCAACGCTGTGGGAATCTTCTCCGCATTCGAAGACGACGGAGATGTTCGGCTCTTCGGGGCCGAGCCCGCGGGCGTCGGGAACGATTCCGACAGGCATGCCGCGACTCTCACCAAGGGATCTCCCGGAGTATTCCACGGGATGCATTCGCTGTTCCTGCAGAACACCGAGGGACAGATCGCGAACACCCACTCGATCGCGGCCGGGCTCGACTATCCCGGCGTCGGACCAGAACTCGCGGCCATGCGTGATTCCGGCCGCGCCACGTTCGGCGCCGTCACGGATGAGGAGACCCTGCGGGCGTTCGCCGAACTGTCCGCACTGGAGGGAATCATCCCGGCGTTCGAATCCGCGCACGCGCTGGCCCTCGCGACGCGAACCGCGGGCGATCTCGATCCGGACGCGGCACTGCTCGTCTGCGTCTCGGGCCGGGGCGACAAGGACCTGGACGAGTACTGGCACTACCTGGGGAGTCTGTCCGCATGAACCGATTCGACGCCGTCTTCGCCCAGCCGAACCGCAAGTCGTTCATTCCTTTCTTCACCCTCGGCGATCCGACTCGCGATGAGAGCATGCGGCTGATCCGGGCGGCAGTGGACGCGGGAGCCGACGCGCTTGAACTCGGGTTCCCCTTCTCCGATCCAGTCACCGACGGCCCGATCAACCAGCGATCGATGCGACGGGCACTCGCGTCGGGGATGTCGTACGACGCCTGCGTCGAGATGGTCCGTGAGATTCGAGACGTCTACCCGACGCTGCCGATCGGGCTTCTGCTTTATTACAACCTGCTGTTCAAGCGAGGCGGCAAGGCCTACGCCGAACTCGCCGACGCCGGTGTCGACGCCGTTGTGTGCTCGGACCTGCCGATCGAGGAGTCCGGCGAGCACGTCGATCTGCTCGGCGAACACCAGATCGGGTGCATCCAGATGATCGCGCCGAACACCCCGATGGAGAGAGCGGCCCGGCTGATCGACGGGTCGAGCGCCTTCACCTACGTGATCAGCCGGTTCGGCACGACCGGGCCGAGCGCGACCTTCGGCGACGATGCCGTAAGTCGGGTCGGCCGCCTCCGCGATCTGTCCGAGAAGCCGCTTGTGGTGGGCTTCGGAATCGGCCGGAGGGATCAGGTGACCGACTTCTGGGACGCGGGCGCGAACGGGGTCATCGTCGGCAGTCACTTCAGTCTCCTGGTCGAGGAGAACTTGGCCGACCTGGCAGTCGCGCGCGCGAAGATCGACGACTTCGTCCGCTCAGTGCGGGGCTAAGGTCTAGTTGATCTTGTTCGATCAAGTCGGGCCTGTCCGACGCGGTAGCGCCATCGCGAACTCGAACCTGAAATGAGGCACTCGCCGCCATGCGGAGATCCGACTGGGTGCGCTTGCTCGTGTTGGGTGCCCTCTGGGGCGCTTCGTTCATCTTTCTGCGTGTCCTGGCGCCGGTGCTGGGGGCGACGACGACCGCTGGACTTCGGGTAGGGATAGGCGGTCTGGCGTTCCTGCCGTACTTCGCCGCGATTCGCTTCCACCCCAAGTGGCGTGCCCACTGGGCGCACTATGTGGTGGTCGGCCTGTTCAACGTGGCGACGCCCATGCTGCTGTTTTCCTATGCGGCAGTGCACATTCCCGCGTCCTACTCGGTGATCATCAATTCCAGCACGCCGCTGTTCGGCACGATCCTGGCGGCGATCTTCTTGCGGGACCGGCTAACCCTGCGCGGCCTCGCCGGGCTCATCATGGGCGTGGCAGGCGTCGCGCTCGTCGCGGGCGGGGGTTCGGCCGCGCATGCCTCAACCCAGTTCTGGGCGGGAATCGCCGCGTGTCTGGTGGCGGCGGTTTGCTATGCGATGTCCGGCGTTTACGTGAAGCGGTTCGCACCGGCTGTCGACCCGATCGGCATGGCGGGCTGCTCCCAATTGCTGGCTGGAGTGTTCCTGCTCCCGTTCTGGGTGGCGAACCTCCCGACGATCGAGATCACTGTGCCGATCGTGCTCAACGTCCTTGCGCTGGCCGTGCTCTGCACGACGATCGGCTTCCTGTTGTACTTCCGCCTGATCGCCGATGTCGGCCCGTCGCGGGCGATGATGGTGGCGTTGCTGACCCCGTTGTTCGGTGTGCTGTGGGGAGCGGTCTTCCTCAAGGAGACCTTGACACTGCCGGTCGTCGGCGGGTGCTTGCTGATCATCGGATCGGCGGCGCTGGTCCTGATCAAGTCGGCTCAGCCCGAGCGGGCCGTACTGCCGTCGACCGTGTCCCGGTAGGTGAAACGGCTCATCTCATCGTGTCATTTCCCCACGACATCAGACCTGGTGAAGTGATCAGGTGAGCCGGATTGAGGGGACAGCTCGGACGCGCGCCTTGGCCGCCGAGCTGAAGGACCTGCGTGAACAGGCGGGACTGACGACCCGGGCGGCCGCCGCCCGGGTGGGCTTCTCGAGCGCCGGCCTGAACCGATCCGAGTTGGGCAAGCGGCTACCCAGCCTCGAAGAGGTGGGGGCACTGCTCGCTGTCTATTCGGTGGTGGGCAAGAAACGGGCGCGGATCCTCGAACTCACCCGCGCGGCGAACACGCCGGGCTGGTGGGAGTCCGGGGAGAAGCGCCCACTCCAACTGCAGCTGCCCGCGCTGATCACCTTCGAGTCGCAAGCCACCCGGATCGTCAATTTCGGCCCGCTGCTCATCCCCGGACTGCTGCAAGCACACAACTACATACGCGCGGTCATGGACTATGCCCGCATTCCGGAGGCAGACGCGGAGGCGCGTATCGCGACCAGGGTGCGGCGGCAGACCGTGCTGACCAAGGGCCGCGGGCCGTCATATCTGGCGATCGTCGATGAGGCCGCTCTCCGTAGGCCAATCGGCGGTTCCCTGGTGATGGCCGACCAGATCCGCAAGCTGATCGAGATGTCCGAGTTGCCCAACGTGACGATCAGGGCAATCCCGTTTCGCCGGGGTGGATACCTCCCAGTCGGCGGGTTCTCGCTGCTGAACTTCAGCAAAGCGACCCCGATCGTGTTTCTCGACCAGGGCTCGGCTGGCGCGTTCCTGCACAAACCCGATGACACCAGTAGATACCAGAGCTCCACCGACACGATGCTGAAGATCGCGTTGAGTGCTGACGAGTCGGTGGATTTCCTGGCTCGAATGGCCACCGATCATGACCGGGCGCGGTCGAGTTTCAGTGGATCCTAAGGGGACTGCGTTGAACGCGGGCACCTCTCCCTCAGCGAAGCCTCCTGGCACTGCGCGCTGAGGTCTTTGTCAGGTCTGGTCGGGCACTCTCGTCAGTGAGGCCGTGGCCGTGAAAGTTCCCGCACACGGTCACGGCCTCACCCGCTAACCTGCCGCCCATGAAGCGCTCCGTGGGTGTCCTTGCCATCGCCTGTCTCGCTCTCACCGCCTGTGGTGAGAAACCCGCTTCTCCCAACGCTTCCCCGAGTTCCGCCGACGCGCCCAAGCCGTCTGGTCTGCTTGGCGCGCTCGCGGCTGTCCGGGCGAACGACAGCACCCGTGAGCGGTTCGAGTACGCCGACCTCACCAAGATCAAGCTCCTCAAGGACACCAAGAACTTCGGCATGGTCGGCAGTTCGCAGATCACCGAGTCCCCCAAGAAGCTGAAGGACGTCCTGTCGCTCGACCTCGCCGCGTTCGAGGAAGCCGTCACCGCGGGCAAGGCGCCGGCCGCCGCCGGGCGTTTACGGGGCGCTTTCGATAGTGCCGCGGTCAACTCCGCCATCGCGAACAAGGCCGCCAAGCCCGCGGCCTTCTCCGCTGTGCGGGTGGCCGGTTCCGAATTGCTCTACTCGTCGTCCGCGCCTCAGCTCGACTGGTTCGCCGAGGGGGCGGGCAGTCTGGCCGAGGACAAGGCCATGGCCGCGCACGCGGGCTGCCTGGGCGACGTCGCGGCGGCGGCCATCGGGCCGATCGCCTCCGCCGGGGTGCGGATCGACGGCAAGGACCACACCACCGACATCATCTGTCTCAAGGCGCACTCGCCCGAGGACGCAGCCGAGATGAAGATCCAGATCGAGGCCACGCTCAAAGGCGCGAAGACCTCCTCCGGCACCCCTTGGTCGCGAGTCGTCCCGAAGCCGAGTGTGGACGTCGTCGGTGACACGGTTCGGATCGTGTCCACCACCGCCCCCGCGGGCACCGTCATCGCGGCCTTCGCGAAGGGTGACATCGAGCGGCTCCCGCTGTTCGAGTGACGCAGGTCACTATGAGTGCGCCCGGCGTGCGCGGAGTGTCCACACGAGCCCGCTGAACTGCTCCGACCGCGCTCCGCTTTGATCCCCTAACGTCGGGAATCCAAGTGTTTTCCCAGCTCAGCGGCCCGTGATCGACTTCGGTGCGGCACCTGCCCTTCACCAATCCGGGTAGCTTCGTGTCAGGATGTGGGAGAGAACCGTCAGCGCCGACGGTGACCACCCACCCAAACCGGGTGGCGGGGTACCGGCGGCGCGGCTGCATGCCGTCGCCACAAGCGACTGTGCGGCCCAGACACGAGGAGAACGCGCATGTCGTCCCCAGAAACGTGGACGCACCCGGAGCCCCGGGAAGGTCCAGCCGCCACCGCTGCCGCACCCACAGCAGAGCAGGTGATCGCGGGATTGCGAGCGACAAGCGAAGGCGGTCCGGAGCTGGTCCAGCTCCTGACCCCGGAAGGCGAACGGGTCCCCAACCCCGAGTTCGACCGCTATGTCGCCGACGTCACCGCCGAAGACCTGCGGAATCTGTACCGCGACATGGTCCTTGTCCGCCGCGCCGACCGTGAGGCCAACGCACTGCAGCGCCAGGGGCAGCTCGGCATCTGGGTGCCGCTGCTCGGCCAGGAAGCCGCGCAGATCGGCGCGGGTCGCGCGATGCGGCCCACCGATATGGCGTTCCCCAGCTACCGCGAGCACGGCATCGCGTGGACCCGGGGCATCCACCCCAAGGAGCTGCTGGGCATCTTCCGCGGCACCGACAACGGGAGCTGGGACTCGAACGCCACGCGCTTCCACCCGTACTGCATCGTCATCGGCAACCAGGTGCTCAACGCCGCCGGTTACGCGATGGGACAACGGTTCGAGGGCCGTGTCGGTAACAGCGGCGACGCAGATGACACCAACGAAGCCACGATGGTCTTCTTCGGTGACGGCGCCACCTCGCAGGGCGACGTGCACGAGGGCTTCGTGTGGGCCGCGGTCTACGACGCGCCCCTCGTCTTCTTCTGCCAGAACAACCAGTGGGCCATCTCCGAGCCCACCGAACGCCAGACCCGCCTCCCGCTCTACCAGCGGGCCCGCGGCTACGGCTTCCCCGGCATCCGCGTCGACGGCAACGACGTCCTCGCGACGCTCGCCGTCACCCGCTGGGCGCTCGACGAGTGCCGCCACGGCAACGGCCCGGTGCTGATCGAGGCGTTCACCTACCGGATGGACGCCCACACCACCACCGACGACCCGACGCGCTACCGACTCTCCGATGAACTCGAGGCCTGGAAGCTCAAGGACCCGATCGAGCGGCTGCGGGTGAACCTGGTCCGGCACGAGAACGCCGACCAGGCCTTCTTCGACTCCGTGCAGGCCGACGCCGACGCGCTCGCGGCCGAACTGCGCGACTACTGCTTCAACATGGGCGAACCGCCCATCGAGCAGATGTTCAACAACGTCTACGCCGAGCCGAACCCGGTGCTCGACGCGCAGCGCGACGACTTCCTCGCCTACCACGCGAGCTTCGGAGGTGAGCACTGATGGCCGCACCCGCTATCAACAAGGCTGGTCAAACCGGTGGACCCGGCTCTGCCGACAACGCGGTCCAGTCGCTCACCCTCGGCAAGGCGCTCAACCTCGGCCTGCGGGCCGCGATGGAGGCCGACCCGAAGGTCCTCATGATGGGCGAGGACGTCGGCAAGCTCGGCGGCGTCTTCCGCATCACCGACGGCCTGCAGAAGGACTTCGGCGAGCACCGCGTGCTGGACACGCCGCTCTCGGAGTCCGGCATCATCGGCACCGCGGTCGGTCTGGCCGTGCGCGGCTTCCGCCCGGTGTGCGAGATCCAGTTCGACGGGTTCATCTTCCCGGGCTTCGACCAGATCGTCTCGCAGGTCGCGAAGCTGCACGCGCGCACGCGGGGCCGGGTCAAGATGCCGCTGGTCATCCGCGTTCCGTTTGGCGGCGGCATCGGCGCGGTCGAGCACCACTCGGAGTCCCCGGAGTCGTACTTCGCGCACACCGCCGGCCTCAAGGTCGTCTCGTGCTCCAACGCCGTGGACGCCTACTGGATGATCCAGCAGGCCATCCAGTGCGACGACCCGGTGCTGTTCTTCGAGCCCAAGCGGTACTACCACTCGGGCAACATGAAGGCCGAGGTCGACACCAACGCGACGCCGATCCCGCTGTTCCAGTCGCGGGTGCTGCGGCAGGGCACGACGGCCACGGTCGTCGCGTACGGCCCGTCGGTGAAGGTGGCCATGGACGCGGCGACCGCCGCCCAGGAAGAGGGCAAGTCGCTGGAGGTCATCGACCTGCGCACACTGTCCCCGCTCGACCTGGCGCCGGTGTACGACTCGGTGCGGCGCACCGGTCGGCTCATCGTCGTGTCGGAGTCGCCCTCGGAGGCGTCGCTGAACTCGGAGATCGCGGCGAAGGTCCAGCAGGAGTGCTTCTACTCGCTGGAGGCGCCGGTGCTGCGGGTCAACGGGTTCGACGTCCCGTACCCGCCCGCCAAGCTCGAAGAGCATTTCCTGCCCGACCTCGACCGAGTGCTCGACGCCGTCGACCGCTCCCTGGCGTGGTGAGAGATGCCTGAATACAAGAGCTTTCCGCTGCCCGACACCGCGGAAGGGCTGACCGAGGCCGAGATCCTGTCCTGGCACGTCCAGCCGGGCGACACGGTCACCGTCAACCAGATCATCTGCGAGATCGAGACCGCGAAGGCGGCCGTCGAGCTGCCCTGCCCGTGGGCGGGTGTGGTCACCGAACTGCACGTCCAACCGGGTCAGACCGTGGACGTCGGCACACCGATCCTGACCATCGACGTCGACCCGGGCGGCGCCGCGAAACCGGCCGCCGCCAACACCAACGGGTCCGCGCCCGCCGAGGCCGAGGAGGAGATGAAGCCGCTGGTCGGCTACGGCTCCAAGACGGTCACCGCCAAGCGCCGCTCGCGCAACGGCCCGGCCGTCCCGGCCACGGCCGACGCGGCGGCGGCGCAGAGCACCGTCGGCGCGGCGTTCGAGCGGCACCAGGGGCCGGTTCCCGAAGAGGCGCCCCCGATCGACCCGACGCCGATCGTGCCGGACAGCCCGGCCGGGCTGATCGACCTGCCCGGCGGGTACGTCCCGCTGGCCAAGCCGCCGGTCCGCAAGCTCGCCAAGGACCTCGGCGTCGACCTGCGGTCGCTCACCGGCACCGGCGACAGCGGCGTGATCACCCGCGCCGACGTCGAGCGGGCCGCGTCCAGCCCCGCGGAGGAGGGCCAGGTCAAGGCCCCGGTCCGGGGTGAGCGGCGGGTGCCGATCAAGGGCGTCCGCAAGGTCACCGCCCAGGCCATGGTCGCCAGCGCCTTCACCGCACCGCACGTCACGGAGTTCCTGACCGTCGACGTCACCCCGATGATGGAACTGCGCGCGAAGCTGAAGAACCACCCGGAATTCCGCAACGTCAAGCTGACGCCCCTGGCGTTCTGCGCGAAGGCGATCGCCATGGCGATCAAGCGGACCCCGGAGGTCAACTCGTCCTGGGACGAGGCCGCACAGGAGATCGTCTACAAGGACTACGTCCACCTGGGCATCGCGGCGGCAACCCCCCGCGGCCTGATCGTGCCGAAGATCCGCGACGCCGACACGTTGTCGCTGCGGGAATTGGCGGAGGCACTGGAACTGCTGACCACCACGGCCCGCGAGGGCAAGACGCCCCCGTCGGACATGGTCAACGGCACCATCACGATCACCAACGTCGGCGTCTTCGGCGTCGACACAGGTACCCCGATCATCAACCCAGGCGAATCCGCGATCCTCGCGTTCGGCGCGATTCGGGACACCCCTTGGGTTGTCGACGGCGACATCAAGGTCCGCAAGGTCTGCCAGCTCGCGCTGAGCTTCGACCACCGCTTGGTCGATGGCCAGCAGGGCTCGGAATTCTTGGCGGACGTCGGCGCACTATTGGCCGACCCGGCACTGGCGATCACGTACTGAATGTCGATCTCAGTGTTCTGAGTGTTGAACTCGTTGTTCTGAACGGGGGACTCGCGGGAGTCCCCCGTTCAGGGTTTCGGGAGGTCGAAGTACGAGATCAGCGTTGCGGCGAAGGCGATGTCGCCCTTGACCTTCACCTTGCCCGACAAGAAAAGCATGGGCAGGTTCACCACGCCGGTCACCGCGCGGAGGAAGTCCGTGGGGGAGATGGTGACGGTGACCCGCGCGTCGTCGGTGGGCTCATCGCCGGATTCGCAGCGGCCCTTTTCGATGACGGTCTCGAACCTGTCGAAATCGCCGGGGCCCGAACCTCCGGTGAAGCGCCAGTGGATGACCGCGTACAGGCCTGCCGATCGCTCCCTGTTCAGGTGCGACGCCATTCGGCTGAAGACTTCCTCGAACACGACCTGCCGCAGCCGGGGGTGGGCCATGAGGGCGTCAAGCTGGTCGCGCGAGGCGCGGGACAGGAAGCTGATGAAGGTGTCCGTGCGCATCCCGGCGAGTTCGAGGCCGGTGCCCGCGGTGCCGAGCATGTCCAGGGTGGAGATGAGCTGGACGAACTGCTCAGGGTCCAGCTTCCCCGGGTCGATCGCGTCGGCGAAGCTGTCGAGGTCGTGGACCGTGCGGGGCTCGATGCGGTGCCACTTCTGCTTGCGGCTTCGGCCCAGTCGTCTCCTGCCCATTCTGGCAGTGTGCCTGGTCAAGCGCGTGGCAGATCGAACAGGCCTGCCAGTCCGGCGGCGAAAGCCAGGTCGCCACGCACTTTCAGCTTTCCGGTCATGAACAGGACCGGAGCCGAGGCGTTGTTCGAGATGAGCTTGAGGAAGTCGACCGGGGACAGGGTGATGGTGATCTTCGCCTGCTCGGTCATCTCCCGATTGACCGTGCAGGAGCCGTCCTTGATGACAGTCTCGTAGCGGTCGTAGCCGCCTTCGCCCGCGCCGCCGGTCAGGCGCCAGTGGATGACGGCGTGCTGGTCTCGGACGCGGTCCTGGCGCAGGTGGGTGCTCATCCGTCTGAACACCTCGTCGAGGATCCTGGCCCGCAGGTCCGGATCGACCATGATCGACTGGACCTGTTCGGTGGAGGCCGACGAGATCAGCTTGGCGAAGGTGTCCGCACCCATGCCGGACAGCTGGATGTCGGCGCCCTCGGAGGCGAGTCGGTGGAAGGCGCGGAGCATTGTCGAAAGGTCGGATCGTCCGACTTTCCTCGGATCGATCGCGCGCCCGATAGCATCGACGTCGATGTCCATGGCGGTCGCTTCGGCGACGGTCATCCGATCGAGCAACGCGACCAGATCCCGCGGCTTCATCGCGCCCTTGGGTGACTCAGACATCAGCCCTCCTTACCTACTCTTCAGTAGGCTACGGACGGGTAGATTCACGTGCAAGTAGGAATCGGGAGGACCAGGGTGAGCGTCGACGAAGAGCGCAGATCAACGCGGGTGAAGCGACTGCCCCGCGAGGTCCGCGAGCGTCAGATTCTCGACGCCGCGGTCCGGGTGTTCTCGCAGTACGGCTACCACAACGCCTCGATGGACGAGATCTCCGAAGTCGCGGGCGTCTCCAAGCCGATGATCTACGCCTACCTCGGCCACAAGGAAGACCTGTTCGCCGCCTGCATCCGCCGCGAGGCGACCATGCTGATGGAGGCCATCGCCGCGGGCGTGACCACCGAACAGGCCCCCGACATGCAGCTCTGGCACGGACTGCGGGCGTTCTTCCAGTTCGTCGGCGAGCAGAAGCAGAGCTGGCGGGTGCTGCACCGGCAGGCGACGTCACAGGGCGGCCCGTTCAGCGAGGAGCTGCTCGCCATGCGCAGCCGGGCGATCAACCTCGTCGACGCGTTGCTTGTGCGATCGGCCACTACCCGCGGTGAGGCGCCCGCGAAGTCCACGGAAGCCCTCGCGGCCGCCCTCGTCGGCGCCAGCGAGTCGCTCGCCGACTGGTGGCTGGACCACCCGGAGGTCTCGGACAAGACTGTGGCGTCCTGGCTGATGAACCTGGTCTGGATGGGCTTCGGCGACCTGGTCACCGGCACCGTGTGGACCCCGACCCCGGAGTGACGAACATGCTCGCGATCATCCTGTGCGAGTGCCCGGAGACGGTGCTCGACGACGGCGTCGACACGGTCCGGCTGGGCAGCAGGCCCGAGCGCGCCGACCTCGAAGCCGCGTTCGCCCGGGCCGCGGACCGGCCGATCGGCGTGCTGGTCGAGGACGAGGAGTCCTTCGACCACTTCGTCGGCCTGCTCGACGGCGAGATGGCGTCGACCCCGATCACGCTGCTGGAGTGCCCGGAGACGTCCTTCCACCTGGAGGACACCGACCCCTTCATCCAGTGGGACGAGCCCGGCCCGCAGCGACCGGTCCCCGCGGTGCGCAGCGACGACGGCACCGCGTCGTGCTTCCAGCTGACCCTCTACCCGCACTCCGACGACCCGGTGGACCTGCGGGTCCAGGTCGACGGTGTCGAGTTGTTCTCGGGTCCCGCGTACTCCGTGACCGCCTTCCCGAAGCTCGCGGGCACGGCGGTCTGGGTGTCGACCCCGAGGACGGACCTGATCTCCAGGGTCCTGCGTCGTCCGCCGAGGTTCACCCAGGTCGCGATCGGCGGCGACGTGTGGGTCACCAGCAACCACGAGCTGACCCCGTTCGAGGGCGCGGGCGGTCCGCGCAAGGGACACCGGCTGCGGCACGACCCGGCCGGGATCACCCTCCAGAACTGAGGAACGGCCCACCGCTCGCAAGCGGTGGGCCGTTCCTCACGCAGCCGTGTCTGACAAACCGGCCGCGCTATCCAACCGTCACCCAAGGGGACCGTGACGAAGGCTGACCACGGTCATCGCAAACCCGCACCATCAGATGGCAGGTGACCCACCGTCAAAATTTCGGGGAGGCGGTAATGGTGCCCTCGAGGTGCGGTTGCGGCTTGCGCGCGTTCACCAGGTCGAACTTCCACCCGGCGCCAACCGGCGTGGCCGCGAAGCCCACCTTCGCGGGC
Source organism: Actinokineospora xionganensis (assembly GCF_014323725.1). Lineage (GTDB taxonomy): Bacteria > Actinomycetota > Actinomycetes > Mycobacteriales > Pseudonocardiaceae > Actinokineospora > Actinokineospora xionganensis. The sequence goes on from NZ_JABVED010000010.1 coordinate 79,260, forward strand.
AGCAGCACCGGCAGCTTGAACCGGACGTCCACCGTGTACGCGTCGGGCAGCCTGCCCTCGAACGCCGCCAGGCAGCGCGCCTTCGTCCACATACCGTGGGCGATGGCGCGCGGAAAGCCGAACAGCTTGGCCGAGAGCGGGTGCAGGTGGATCGGGTTGCGGTCACCCGAGACCTCCGCGTACCGGCGTCCGATGTCCTCCGGGACCTTCCAGACCGAGGTCGGCTCCGGCAGCTCCGAGCGATCGCCGTTCGGCTCGGACTTGCCCGAGCCGCCACCGCGGTTGAGGTAGGTGCTGACGTCGTGCCAGATGACCTCGCCGCCGATCGACGCCTCGCTGATCATGTCGAACTGCCGACCCTTGGGGTGCTCGCGGAGGTTCTCCACGTGCACCCGCAGGTCGAACTTCTCGTCGACACGAAGCGAGCGGGTCTGGGTGATGCGGTTGGCGATGTGCACCGATCCGACCAGCGGGAACGGGAAATCGCTGTCCGTCATCAGCTTGACCTGCATCGGGAAGGTCAGCATGTGCGGGTAGGTCGCGGGCAACTCGTCGGTCAGCCGGAACTCGCAGACCCGGTTGTAGTCCGCGAGATGGGCCGGGTCGACCGAGACACCGGTGCGCACGTAGTCGCGCTCCGGCAGCGGGCCGCCACCCTTCTTCGTGAAGCCCGCGAGCACCGCCTTGGGGAACAGCAGACCCAGGTTCGGCGACTCCTTCAGCTCCACCATCACGCCCCCAGGAGGCTCTGGCCGCAGACGCGCACGACGTTGCCGTTGACCGCGCCGGACGCCGGGCTGGCGTACCAGGCGATCGTCTCGGCGACGTCCACCGGCAGACCGCCCTGGGCCATCGAGTTCATCCGGCGGCCTGCCTCACGGATGAACAGCGGCACGGCGGCGGTCATCTGGGTCTCGATGAAGCCGGGCGCGACGGCGTTGATCGTGATGCCCTTGGCGGCGTACTCGTCGGCGTAGGCGTTGACCATGCCGATCACCGCGGCCTTGCTGGTGCCGTAGTTGGTCTGCCCCAGGTTGCCCGCGATGCCCGCGATGGATGAGACGCCGATGATCCGGCCGCCTTCGCGCAGGACGCCTTCGGCGAGCAGCGCGTCGTTGACCTTGAGCTGGCTGGTCAGGTTGACGGCCAGGACCGAGTCCCAGGCGCCTTCCTTCATGTTCGCCAGCGTCTTGTCCCGGGTGATGCCCGCGTTGTGCACCACGATGTCCACGCCGTCGTGGCGGGTCTTGAGGTACTCGATGAGCTTGGCGGGCGCGTCGGCCGCGGTGACGTCGAGCTGGAACGTCGAGCCGCCGACCTTGTTGGCGACCTTGGCGAGGTCGGCGCCCTGAGCCGGGATGTCGAGGGCGATGACGTGCGCGCCGTCGCGGGCGAGCACCTCGGCGATGGCCGCGCCGATGCCGCGGGAGGCGCCGGTGACGAGCGCGACCTTGCCCGCGAGCGGGGCGTTCCAGTTCTCCGGCTCGGTGACGGCGCCGCCGTGCGTGCCGATCCGGATGACCTGGCCGTCGACGTAGGCCGACTTGGCCGAGAGCAGGAAGCGCAGGGTCGACTCGACCTTGTCCTCCGCACCGGGCTGGACATAGACCAGCTGGGCGGTGGCACCGCGCTTGAGCTCCTTGCCGACCGAGCGCGTGAAGCCCTCGAGCGAGCGCTGGGCGATGATCTCGCCCGGGGCGGTCGCGCTCTCCGGCGGCGTGCCCAGGACGACTACCCGACCGGACGGCGCGATGGAGCGCATGACCGGGTGGAAGAAGTCATAGAGCGCGCGCAGCTGGGTGGGGTCGGTGATTCCGGTCGCGTCGAAGACGAGACCGCCGTACTTTTGGGTGTCGCCCCCGGCCGGTGTCGTCAGCACCTCTATACCCGCCGATTTGAGCACCGCGCCGATGGCGTCGACCAGTCGTCCGGTGCCCCCTACCAGCGCCGGGCCGGTCAGAGCGGGCTCGCCGCTCTTGTACCGACGCAGCGGCTCGGGGTTCGGCAGTCCGAGACGCTTCACGAGAAGCCGTCCGACGCCGGAAGTGCTGAACTGTTGGTAGCGGTCAGTCATCCGTTTTACGCCTCCCTACTCGCTAGTAAACCTACTCTAGAGTAGGTTATGATGCTACCCGCAGATGTAAACCTGTGCTCAGGAGGAGAGATGGCCCCCACTCGCGTCCGCCGCGTAGCGATTCTCGGCGGGAACCGGATTCCGTTCGCGCGGTCAAACGGGCCCTACGCCAAGGCTTCCAACCAGGACATGTTCACCGCCGCGCTGGACGGGCTGGTGGCCCGCTTCAGCCTGCAGGGTGAGCGGATCGGCGAGGTCGCGGCCGGTGCTGTCCTCAAGCACAGCAAGGACTTCAACCTCGCGCGGGAGTCCGTGCTCGGCAGCAAGCTCTCCCCGGAGACCCCCGCCTACGACCTCCAGCAGGCGTGCGGCACCGGTCTCCAGGCGATCATGCAGGTCGCCAACAAGATCGCCCTCGGCCAGATCGACTCGGCCATCGCAGGCGGCGTCGACACCACCAGCGACGCCCCGCTGGCGGTCAACGAGGACCTGCGCCACATCCTCATCGCGCTGAACAACGCCAAGACCGTTCAGCAGAAGCTCGCCCTGGCCGCGAAGCTGCGCCCCAGCCACCTGATGCCCGACGTCCCGCGCAACGCGGAGCCGCGCACCGGTCTGGCGATGGGCGACCACGCGGCGATCACCGCCAAGGTGTGGGGCATCACCCGCGAGGCGCAGGACGAGCTGGCCGCCGCCAGCCACCAGAAGCTCGCCGCGGCCTACGACCGGGGCTTCTTCGACGACCTGGTCACCCCGTTCCAGGGCCTCTCGCGCGACCAGAACCTGCGGCCGGAGTCGTCGGCGGAGAAGCTGGCGAAGCTCAAGCCGGCGTTCGGCGGCCCCGACGGCACCATGACCGCGGGCAACTCGACCCCGCTCACCGACGGCGCGTCCGCGGTGCTGCTGGCCTCGGAGCAGTGGGCCAAGGAGCACAAGATCCCCGTGCTCGCCTACCTCACCTTCTACGAGACCGCCGCGGTCGACTACGTCAACGGTGACGAGGGACTGCTCATGGCGCCCGCGTACGCCGTGCCGCGAATGCTCGCCCGCGCGGGCATGACGCTGCAGGACTTCGACTTCTACGAGATCCACGAGGCGTTCGCGTCGCAGGTCCTGGCCACGCTGGCGGCGTGGGAGGACGTGGCGTTCGCCAAGGAGAAGCTGGGCCTGACCGAGCCGCTGGGCTCGATCGACCGGGCGAAGCTCAACGTCAACGGCTCCTCGCTCGCCGCGGGCCACCCGTTCGCCGCGACCGGCGGCCGGATCGTGGCGACGCTGGCCAAGCTGCTGAACGAGAAGGGGTCCGGCAAGGGCCTCATCTCGATCTGCGCGGCCGGTGGCCAGGGCGTCACGGCGATCATCGAGAAGTAGCAGCTCCTCTACGGGTCTCTAGCGAGCTGGCTAGAGACCCGTAGAGGCCCCAACGGTCGACACGCCGTCGGGGATTCTCGCTCAATATCGGGTCCACGCTAGAAACGTCGATACCGTCGGATGATGGACCCGGTGCGCAACCCGTTCGCTCCTGGCGCAGGCCAACGCCCGCCGGAGCTGGCTGGTCGCGAGAAGGAACTCAAGGCGTTCGAGGTCGTGCTCGAACGAGTCGCCCGCGGCCGCCCGGAACGCAGCCTGGTCCTCACCGGCCTGCGCGGCGTGGGGAAGACGGTCCTGCTCGGCGAGTTGCGGTCCATGGCGGTCCGCCGCGGCTGGGGCGCGGGCAAGATCGAAGCCCGCCCGGACGCCGACCTGCGCAGACCGCTCTCCGCCGCCCTGCACCGAGCCGTGCGCGACCTCGCCGTCCGCCACCGCGCGCCGGACCGGGTCGAGTCCGTGCTGGGCGTATTGAAGGCCTTTGCATTGAAAGCGAACCCCGACAACGCGAAGCTGCGAGAACGCTGGCAGCCCGGCATCGACGTCCCCGCCACCCAGGGCCGCGCGGACTCCGGCGACATCGAGATCGACTTGGTGGAGCTGTTCACCGAGGTGGCCGAGCTGGCCCAGGACGTGGGCACGGGCGTGGCGGTGTTGATCGACGAGATGCAGGACATCAACCCCGACGACATCTCCGCCCTCTGCGCCGCCTGCCACGAGCTTTCCCAGTCAGGAGCGCCACTGGTGGTCGTCGGCGCGGGCCTGCCGCACCTGCCCGCCGTGTTGTCGGCCAGCAAGTCCTACTCCGAGCGACTTTTCCGATACGTGCGCATTGATCGCTTGGATCGCCGGGACGCTGATCAAGCCGTGCTCGCACCGGTGGACCGCGAGGAAGCCGGGATCACACCGGAGGCCTTGGACGCACTGTTCGAGCGTTCGGGCGGCTATCCGTATTTCATCCAGGCGTACGGCAAGGCGGCTTGGGACGCTGCGCCGGACGATCCGATCACCGTCGAGGATGTGGCCGTCGCGGCACCGGAGGCGGAGGCGGAGTTGGCGGTGGGCTTCTTCGGCTCGCGGTATGAACGCGCGACGCCCGCGGAACGCGAGTACCTGCGCGCGATGGCGGAACTGACCGAGGGGAAGGACGAGGGCGCGGGCACCTCGGACGTGGCGGTGTACTTGGGCCGCAAGCCGTCTTCGCTCTCACCGGCACGAGACAGCCTGATCAAGAAGGGGCTGATCTACTCCGCGGAACGTGGGCGCATCGCCTTCACTGTCCCGCACTTCGGCCGCTACCTCTTGGGCATGGACGAATGAGCGCGGTCAGGACGCCTCGGACCGGCCGCGGCTGATCAACTGGGACACACGCTGTGGTGACACCCCCATAACCTCCGCCACATCGCGGCCCGACAGGCCGGCATCGATCAGTTTCGCCGCAAGTTTGCGCGATTCAGTCGCCGCACGCTCCTGCGCCACAGCGGCATCGGTGACGGCTTGCCGTACATGGGACACCTCGGCCTGGTCGACTCCAGTGACCTTGAATTCGACAGACACCCGTACTTGATCGAGCGGAATGTCCTCCATGACAGCGATCAGGTCGCGCGCCATGGCCGTCGCCTCCGCAGCATTGCGACCTTGCGTGACGCCAACACCTTTGACGTCCACCACCCAGTACTTACCTTCGCGAGACGCGGTCGCCTTGAACGTCATTGCAGCAAACCCTTCGAAAGGCAAGCCATCTGTGAACCGATGGACTTGACCACTCCAGCTGAGACCACGCCATGCCTGGGCACTGGCGCGCGGTGCGCCCCGCACGGACACCCGAACACCTCATGGCCGCCAGTGTTGCGAATCGACCTACAGCCATGATCGAGGAGCGCCCAGACGACGTCAGCTCGCTTCATCGGTTTTGAACACCACAACCGTAGATCTCACCGTGGGACGTCGGAGGTCAAGCGAGGTCACGGGATCCGGTAGTGCCGGGTCAGGCGTGCTGCTCCACCGTGGGGGTTTGGGGGCTCGACCCCCAAGACAACGACGAAGGGGCACGCCGCGAAAACGCGACAGCGTTGAGCAGGCAAATAGAAACCCCGCAGTGCTGCCAGGTCGGGGGTCCGCCAGCACTACGGGGTCAACCGGAACATCGTGCTACGTCCCGGTGGTGTTACACAGAACCAAACTGTGCCCTGCATCACATTTTGGATCTGTGTAATTGAGGGCTTGAAGCAGGGGCTTAGCGCCAGGTCACGTGCTGCGTCTGCGCAAGGGTGATCAGCTCGTGGCGCATCGACGGCGTGGCCGCCTGCTCGATGGCGCGAGTCACCGCCTTGCGAGTACGGGCCTCGACGCGGCGGGCTCGGATCTTCGCAGCGATGTTCATTCTGGTCGCATCCCCTTCGGAAGCTGTTTGCCGTTCTGGCTGACCGGCTATGAGTCAAGTATGCACCTTCCGCCAGCCAAATGCACCCGTTTGTCCGGTGAACTGGCGCACATCCCGATGAATCGCCGGTCAACTCCTGATGACTTCCGGCGGCTGTCCTGTCAGGAGTGTGACCCGGCGGACACCCGGCTAACGCCGGATGGGGGTCCCGCGATGCGCGGATACCTGAGTATGAAGTCATCTAGAAGAATCTCTAGATCGGCTTAGATGAGCGCAGAAACGAGACGGCGGCATACTTCTCGGGTGGCTTACCTGGGTATTGACGTCGGCGGGACGAAGATCGCGGCCGGGATCGTCAGCGGCGAGGGCGAAGTGCTGGACCGCGTGCAGGTCCCGACGCCGGATGGCGACGCGGACCTCGTCTTCGCGGCCATCGAGGAGTGCGTTCGTCAGCTCGACACCGACGTCGACGCCGTCGGTGTCGCCAGCGCGGGACCATTGGACCTGCGGGCCGGGACCGCCTCGCCGGTCAACATCCCCGAGTGGCGCGGCTTTCCACTGCGCGACCGGGTGCGGCAGCTCTTTCCCGACACCGACGTCGTGCTCGCCAACGACGGCCTGTGCATGGCGCTGGGTGAGCACTGGGTCGGCGCGGGCCGTGGGACCGACGACCTGATCGGCCTGGTCGTCTCCACCGGCGTCGGTGGCGGGCTCGTTCTCGGCGGCCGGGCGTACCCGGGCCGCACTGGCAACGCCGGGCACATCGGGCACACCGCCGTCGACGAGGAGCCGGACTGCCCCTGCGGCGGCGTCGGCTGTGTCGAGGTGCGCGCCAGCGGACCGAACCTGGTGACCTGGGCTCGTTCCCAGGGCTGGAACGCCCCGGACGGTGCCGACGCCAAGGCGCTGGCGGACGCGGCGACGGCGGGCGACAAGATCGCGATGGCCGCGTTCGAGCGCAGCGGGCAGGCGGTCGGCATGGCGATCGCCGCGACCGCCGTGATGTTCGATCTGGAGCTGGCGGTGGTCGGCGGCGGTGTCGCCCAGGCGGGTGAGTTGCTGTTCGCGCCCATTCGTTCGGCGGTCGCCCGGCACGCCAAGTTGACGTATGTGAGCGATTTGCGGGTCGTTTCCGCCGAACTGGGCAAAGACGCGGGCATCGTCGGCGCCGCGTCGCTTGTCGCGCGACCTGCGACGATGCCGAGTCCACCCGAATAGGCCAACAGTCGGCTCCGGTGATCGCTTCCGGTCAGCGAATCACTCGATCGGCGTGCCTTGTCGCTCGCCTTCCGTTCGTCGCTGGACACGCTCCGCTCACCGTCTACTTCGAAGTAGACGCGGGTTCTTCGGCCGAATGGCGGCAGACTTAACGGCGACTCGGGCAGACCTAAGGAGTTCGACAGCTTTGGCCGTTAAAGGACCAGAGTCCACCAGCGCGGAACACCGCCGCGCCGTGCACCTGACTTACGTGCCGCCCCCGGCTGACCCCATGATCCCGTCGCCGAGGTCGGAACCCGCGCCCGCGCGTCTTTCCGCGGGGGAGAAGTTCATGCTCGCCGCCGAGCGCGTGCTGGGCGGGTGGGCACCGACGCTGCGTCGAGCGCTGATGATGTTGGGCATCGCCATTTGCGGGCTCGTCGTTGTCGCGCTCACCGCGGGCATCGCGATCGCTGGGGTGGTCGCCGTCGTATTGGCCGGTGTGGCGCACTCGCAGAGGTAGGTGCGCGCGGGCCGACCGCCCGCGCGCACCTCGCCCCTAGTGCGCGCCGATCTTCTTCAGTTTCTTGTCACCCTCGTCGACGTGGTAGTCGCCGGGGTTGGTTTCGTCCGTGCCGTTGAACGCGCGCAACCGCCGGGCGATCACCGTGACCACGACCGCGACGATCAGGTTCGCCGCGAGCGCCAGGATGCCCGCATAGATCAGCAGGCTGTTGCCCGCGAACGGGTGCCAGCCGAAGAAGCCCAGGTCGTTGAGCTTGAGCGCCGACGACCCGAAGTGCTGTCGCTTCCCGTCCGCGCTGGGGATGTTGTAGAGCAGCCACATTCCCCAGGCCATGCCGACCGTCCAGCCCGCGATCAGGCCTCGCATGTGGAACCAGCGCGTGTAGAGCGCGATGGCCACCGCGGGCAGGGTCTGCAGGATCATCACACCGCCGATGAGCTGCAGGTCGATCGAGAACTGCGGGTCGATGAACAGGATGAACGCGACCGCGCCGAACTTGACCACCAGCGACGCCAGCTTGGCCTGCTTGGCCTCCTGGGCGGGTGTGGCGTCCTTGTGCATGAACTCCTTGTAGACGTTGCGCGTCCACAGGTTCGCCGCGGCGATCGACATGATCGCCGCGGGCACCAGCGCGCCGATGCCGATCGCGGCGAACGCGATTCCCGCGAACCACGACGGGAACTGGTCCTGGAACAGGACCGGCACGATCGTGTTCGTGTCGGCCTTGCCGGTCGCCTGGTTCATGATCGGCTTCGTGCCCGCCGAGATCGCCATGTAGCCGAGCAGCGCGAGCAGGCCTAGGACCAGCGAGTACGCGGGCAGCGCCGACATGTTCCGCTTGATCACCTTGCGACCTCGGGAGGCGAGCACGCCGGTGATCGAGTGCGGGTAAAGGAACAGGGCGAGCGCCGAACCCAGGGCCAGCGTCGCGTACTGCAGTTGGTTGTTCCCGTTGAGCAGCAAGCCATCGCCCGCCGCGGGCGTCGCCTTGAACTTCTCGTCGGCCGAACTGAAGATCTCGCTCCAGCCGCCGAGCTTGATCGGCAGGTAGATCACCGCGACGACGATCACGACGTAGATCAGGATGTCCTTGACGAACGCGATCAGCGCGGGCGCCCGCAGGCCTGACTGGTAGGTGTAGACCGCGAGGACGATGAACGCGATCAGCAGCGGCAGGTGCCCGACGACGCCGGAGCCGTTGAAGCCGAGCGTGCGCAGCACCGCCTCCAGGCCGACCAGCTGCAGCGCGATGTACGGCATGGTGGCGACGATGCCGGTGATCGCGATCAGCAGCGCGAGCAGCGGCGAGCCGTAGCGGCCGCGGACGAAGTCGGCGGGCGTGACGTAGCCGTGGACCCTGGAGACCGACCACATGCGCAGCAGCGGCATGAAGACGATCGGGTAGACGATCACCGTGTACGGCAGGGCGAAGAAGCCCGCCGCGCCCGCGCTGAACATCAGCGCCGGGACCGCGACGAAGGTGTACGCGGTGTAGAGGTCGCCGCCGATCAGGAACCACGTGATCCACGAGCCGAACTTGCGGCCGCCCAGTCCCCACTCGTCGAGGTGTTCGAGCGTCTCCCCGGCCTTCCACTTGGCCGCCACGAAGCCCATGACTGTGACCACCCCGAACAGGAGGGCGAAGACGATCAGCTCTGTCCAGTGCAGGTCGTTCACCGGCCGGTCCCTTCATCCAGGTCGTCCACGTCGAGGCCGGCACCCGGCGCGGGCGTCGTCGGCTCGTCGGCCGTCTTGAGGAAGACGAGCGTCGTGCACAGGACGCCGACGGGAATCCCGACGAACTGGAACCAGTAGTAGAAGGGCATTCCGAACAGCTCAGGGCCGATTCGGTTGTAAAGGGGGGTGATCAACCACAGCAGCGGAACCGCCAGCAGCAGATTCCATGGGCTCCACCGCAGTGTGGAGCCCGTTTTCCCAGGCAGGGCCATCGGCATACCTCGCTCGGTTCGCGGGGACGTTGCCGGGAAACAGTAGAGCGCGAGGACGGTCCCGTCACCAGTTAACTGGTAACGAATTCATGCCGCGATTCACCCACGGACGGACAAGTGTCCACAGGCTGTGCACAACTTTGTCCACAGGCTGTGGACAGCAACTTCAGAGGTCGAAGGCCGAAACGCTGTGTTGTTCGGCGAGCCGATCACCGATGATCAACAGGCAGGGCAGACAGCGGGGCCCCTCGTGCGAGGAACCGATCTTGCCGAACGGCACGCTGTGCGTGCACGCGGCCTCGACGAAGCTCGCGGGCCGCTCGTCACTGGGGAAGGCGTGCACCCGTTCGTCGTATCCCGATCGCCGCCACCGCCATCTATCCGCCTCGCCCATTGTCCTCAGCCTCCCCGAATCGTGATCGTCCTATTCATGGGACAGGACAACACGCTGATGGTGACGCTGAAAACGCCGGAAGGCCACCACGAATCTCGTGGTGGCCTTCCCGGTTTTGCCAGTTGCTAGCCCAGACGCTGCTTGAGCGCCTCGAACTCGTCGCGCAGCGGGGTCGGCAGCTTGTCGCCGATCTTGTCGAACCACTCCTCGATGAGGGGCAGCTCGGCCTTCCACTCCTCGACGTCGACCTTCAGCGCGGCCTCGATGTCCTCGCGCGGGTCGGTCACACCGTCCAGGTCGAGGTCGTCGATCGTCGGCACGTAGCCGATCGGGGTCTCGACGGCCGCGGCCTTGCCCTCGATGCGCTCGATGGCCCACTTCAGCACACGGGAGTTCTCACCGAATCCGGGCCACAGGAACTGGCCCTCGTCGCCACGGCGGAACCAGTTGACGTAGAAGATCTTCGGCAGCTTGGTCGCGTCGGCGCTCTTGCCGGTCTCGATCCAGTGCTTGAAGTAGTCACCGGCGTGGTAGCCGATGAACGGCAGCATCGCCATCGGGTCGCGGCGCACGACACCGACCTGGCCGACCGCGGCCGCGGTGGTCTCGCTGGACAGCGTGGCGCCCATGAAGGTGCCGTGCTGCCAGCTGCGCGACTCGGTGACCAGCGGGATCGTGGTGGCGCGGCGGCCACCGAAGAAGATCGCCGAGATCGGCACGCCGTTGGGGTCGTCCCACTCGGGTGCCTTGGTGTCGCACTGCTCGATCGGGGTGCAGTAGCGCGAGTTCGGGTGCGCCGCCTTCTCGTCCGAGTCCGGCGTCCAGTCGTTCTTCTTCCAAGAGGTGAGGTGCGCGGGCGCCTCGCCCATGCCCTCCCACCAGATGTCGCCGTCATCGGTCAGCGCGACGTTGGTGAACAGCGAGTTGCCCTTGGCGATCGTCCGCATGGCGTTCGGGTTGGTGTGGAAGTCGGTGCCCGGCGCGACGCCGAAGAAGCCGTTCTCCGGGTTGACGGCGTAGAGGCGGCCGTCCTTGCCGAAGCGCATCCAGGCGATGTCGTCGCCGATCGTCTCGACCTTCCACCCGGGGATGGTCGGGTCGAGCATCGCGAGGTTGGTCTTGCCGCAGGCGCTGGGGAAGGCCGCGGCGATGAAGTAGACCTTGTTCTCGGGCGAGGTCAGCTTGAGGATGAGCATGTGCTCGGCCAGCCAGCCCTCGTCGCGGCCCATCACCGAGGCGATGCGCAGCGAGTAGCACTTCTTGCCCAGCAGGGCGTTGCCGCCGTAGCCGGAGCCGAAGCTCCAGATCAGCCGCTCCTCGGGGAAGTGCACGATGTACTTGGTGTCGCTGCACGGCCACGCGACGTCGGCCTGGCCGTCTTCGAGCGGTGCGCCGATCGAGTGCAGGGCGGGGACGAAGTCGCGCTCGGTGCCGTCGGCGTCGACGAACCGCTCCAGCGCCTTCGCGCCCATCCGGGTCATGATCTTCATCGAGACCACGACGTACTCCGAGTCGGTGATCTCGACGCCGAGCATCGGGTTCTCCGCGTCGAGCGGACCCATGCAGAACGGGATGACGTACATCGTGCGGCCGCGCATCGAGCCCCGGTAGAGCTCGGTCATCACGGCCTTCATCTCGGCCGGGTCCATCCAGTTGTTCGTGGGACCGCAGTCGGCCTCATCCTGCGAGCAGATGTAGGTCCGCTCCTCGACGCGCGCGACGTCGTTGGGGTCGGAGGCCGCGTAGAACGAGTTCGGTTTTTTCGCCAGGCGGGTGAAGGTGCCTGCCTCCACCAGCTTGTCCGTCAGCCGGGTCCACTCCTCTTCGGAGCCATCGACCCAGACCACCTGGTCCGGAACGGTCAGCTCTGCCACCTCGCGCACCCACGCCAGGAGTCGCTGGTGCGTCGTCGGTGCCTGGTCAACGCCAGGGATTGTCACTGCCGTCATCTCGCCTCGTCTCCTGACTGAACGCCGAAATGCCGATCAGGACGCCATCTGTCCTGGAGGGACCGACGGCGTCCTCATCGAATGGCTGCGCGCCCGCTCGGGATCGAGCGGGTCCGTGCCATGAAGGAATGCATTGAGGCTAGCGAAGTGACTGCCAGGTAACCGAGGCCTGTCCTGTCGGTTCTCTCACAGGAACGATAAGGGAATCGATTCAGTACACGGATGCGTAGTCACAAATCGGACATCCACCTGTCCGTTCCGCGAACCTGGGCGCCGAAACGTGAGTCTTCCCACGTCAGATGGGTAGATCAAGAAAAGATCCCGACACGCAACCGCGTGCCGGGATCTCTTCTGGTGGAGCCGAGCTACGAATTAACCCTGCCAGGCGGAGTCGGAGGCGCTGGTCTTGCTCGAGCCGCTGTCGGACTCGTAGGTGCCGTCCGAGTTGATGTGACCGGTCTCGACGGTGGTCCATTCGTCCTCGCCGGTGTGCTCGGCGATGGTGACGTCGCCGTCGGCCTCGACCACGATCGCCTGGTCGGCTTCGCCGTCGCCGTCGGAGTCGGTGAACGCGTAGGTGTTGCCGTCCTCGTCGGTGACGACCGCGGTGTCGTTGGTGCCGTCGCCGTCGGCGTCGTACTCCGCCTTGCCCGCGGACTGGTCGCCGTCCTTGGTGTCGACGGTGATCTCCTCGCCGCCGGAACCCTTCGAGTCCGTGGAGTCGTCCTCGGCGTTGTCGTCCTTCGACGAGGTCGACGTCGCGTCGGTGCCCTTGTCGTCGTCCTTGTCGTCCTTCGAGGAAGCGCCACCCTCGTCGGCGCCGTCCCCCGAGGGCGCTTCGACGGAGTCGGGGTCGGCTTCGGTCCACTCGCCGGAGGCCTCGTCGTACTCGGCGGCGCCGGTGACGTTGCCTTCCTCGTCGAGCTGGACCATCGTGTCCGCGGTGCCGTCGCCGTCGGTGTCCGTGAACGCCATGTAACCGTCCTCGGTCTGCACGACGGCGGTGTCGTTCGAGCCGTCCTTGTCGTAGTCGTAGTTCTCTTCGACCTCGTACTCTTCGCCCCCGACCTCGACGGTCAGCTCGTCCTGGCTCGACGTGTCGTCGGCGGTGGTGTCAGTGTCGGCGCCGGTCTCGTCCACGTACACGTGGAACCCCCTTACTGAATCCCTTTCGGGATTGTCCGTCTTTGTTGTGGGTATGACTGACTACCCGTCGGTCCGGTTCCCGGCGTTACCAAAGAACTTCGGTACCGCTGATCGGGTCAACCCTTGTCGCGCACGGAACGGATGCTCGCGAGGAGCTTCTCCGCACGGTCGCGTCCGGCGACTACGTCGGTCAGGCGCTTGTTTACCACGGTGACCAGCTTTTGGCGCTCGCTCACGTCAAGTCGTAATGCCTTGTCGACCTCACGGAGTTGTTCTTCGATTCCGGCGATGCGCTTGCCCAACGCCTCGTCGAGTGCGAGGGAGAGCTGCGACTCCGCGTCGATCAGCTGCTCGGAAACCAACTGGTCCAACGTGGAGCGTGAATCGGCGATGGACTCGTTGAGCCACAGCTTCATGTGCTGCTTGTCGGCGGAGTGCTTACGCGTGCGCGCGATCCACCAGCCCGCGCCAAGCCCGATGATGATGGTGGGCACCAACAAGATCGGCGCGGCCACTGCGCCCGCGATCGGCAGCACCGCCATCTTGCCCGCGCCGAAGCCGCCGGAGATGCCCATGAAGACCAGAAGCTTGTCCTCCGCGGTCGGCATCCGCTTCTCGGCGGCGCGCAGGACCACTTGGGACTGACCGGAGCGGGCGAACTGCGATCGGATGACCTCGAGCTCGTCGGGGCTGAACAGCTCGCTGAGCACGGTGTCGGCGACCTGGTTGAGCCGGGCGCTGACCGACTGGCTGATCTTGCCGGACACCATCTGCATGGCGGCGTCGACCTGCCCGGGCAGCGCCGCGAGCTTCTCCCGGTCGGCGGTGTCGATGGCCTGGCGGAACCACGACTGCAGGTCGCGCATCTGGCGACTGACCTCGTGCGCGTTCTCCAGCCGGGCGCGCTGGATCTCACTGCGCAGCTTGACCTGCCAGCCCTTGGTCGAGGACCGGCGTTCGGAGGTCAGCTCCTCCTTGCGGGCGCGCAGCGCCTCGGCCTCGGCCTCACCGGTGGTGAGGGCGCGGCGTTCGTTGTCCAGCTTCACTTTCAGCTCGCCGAGCGCCGACGACAGCGCGCGCAGCGTGTTCGCCTCCGACAGCATCGCGGAGCGGCCGACCAGCAGGCTCTGCAACGCCTGCTGCAGCTGCACGACACCGGACTTCTCCTTGAGCATGGTCGCGGCCTCGGGGCTGGGTGCCTTCCCGGCCATCTCGAACATGCGCGAGGACACCGGGTGGAAGGTGGCGCCCGCGAACCGGGGCGCGTGCTCGGTCAGCAGCGCCTGGTTGGCCTCGAGCACCTGCCGCCAGCCCCGGTACTGATCCACTTTGGACAGCGCGAAGACGACCGTCTCCACCCGGTCGCCGATGTTGGCGAGGAAGTTCAGCTCGCCCAGCGTGAACGGCGCGGAGGCGTCGACGACGAAGAGCAGCGCGGTCGCCGACGCGGCGGCCTCGATGGCCAACTCGCCGTGCACGGAGTCGAGCCCGCCGACCCCGGGAGTGTCGACGAGGACGAGCTTCTCCAGCAGCGGCACGGGTCCGTCGACCTCGACGTAGCGCGGCGGCAGTTCGCCGTCGGGCAGGTCGTGCGCTGCGGACACCCAGTTGATCAGCTTGCCGAGGTCGACCGGGACCGGCGCGAGCTGGCCGGGGTAGCAGGCCCGGGCCTCCCATTCCTCGGCATGACCGAAGATCAGGTAGGTCGCCGTGGCCACGTCGGCGTCCACCGGGGACAGACCGGGCGTCTCGATCAGGGCGTTGACCAGTGAGCTCTTGCCGCGGTTGGTCTCACCGACGACCACGACCGACGGCTTCTTCTTGCGCCGCGACCGGATCTCCTCGACCCACTGCGCGGACTCCGGCTCGGCTTCGCGGAGCAGGGCGAGCAGCTTCTCCCTGGCCAGCGCGACCTGCTTGGGCAGCGACAGCGGCTGGGGCTGGGTCATGCGGTGGTCGCCTTGCTCGTGTAGACGGTGACGATCGGCGGGCGCAGCACCTGCCCGCGGTCACTGAAGCCGACGACCTCGGTCTCGGCGACCGTGCCGTCGAGGGCATCGTCCTCGGTGCCCATCGTGCCGCCCGCCTCGTGCACCGACGGGTCGAACTTCGCGCCGTCGGGGCGGACCGCGTCGACGCCGACAGCGGCGAGCCCCTCCTCGATGCGTTCGGCGACACCGGAGCTGCGGGCGCGGTCGTGCGCGTAGAGGCACAGCGTCACCAGCGCGCGGCGTTCGTCGATCGCCTGGTCGTAGAGCTCCGGCGCGATGCTCACCAGCGCGGGCTCGACCCGGAAGTCGTCCACCAGCTCCACCGGTGCGGCGGTGTCGGCGTTCTCGATCACCTGCGCTTCGACCTGGATGGTCGAGTCCTCGTTGCCGCCGTCTTTGCTCTTGCCCTTGAACCAGGAAGCCATCGTCATCCAAGTCTTCTCGGTGGTGCCTTATCCCTGGGGACCGGCGCCGGTGTCCTGTGCTTTGAGCTGCTGCCAGATAAGGAAGTACGCGCGGTGCACGACGTGGGCGACCCGGCTCTGCGCGGGGGTGGCGCCGAAGGACGCGAACGAACGCCACCAGCCCGCGCGCTCGAGCGCGTAGGCGGAGAGCTCCTTGTGCGGCCTGCCCTTCATGCCGAGCTGCTCGGGGACGTCCGGGCTGCTGCCGACCCGGAGCACCTCTTCGGCCAGGTCATCGGGCATCGACACCGCGCCCGAGGTGACCAGGGTGAGGGCTTCGAGCAGGCGCAGCTGGTGGGCCTCGGGCTTGGCGAGCAGGACCTCGATCGCGTCGTGCACGCGCTGGCGCTCGCCCGGGTCGCCCGAGGCGTGGGCCAGGGCGGTGACGGAGGCGAGCGCGGCGGCGGCCTTGATGCCGTCGGCCCGGGCCCGGAAGACGGCGTCGAGTCTGCTGCGCAGCCCGGCGAGGCCGGAGGCGTCGAGGAGCTTGCGGCGCAGGGCGCCCGCCGTGAGGTCGGGCTCGGCGCGCAGGGCGTCGACGGCGGTGCGGATGCCGTAGAGGTCGAGCTTCTCCAGCAGCTTGACCCGGGTGCCCGCGGCGACGTCGCAGTCCCAGGTGGTGAAGATGTCCGCCGACATCAGCATGGTTTCCCAGGTGGCGTCGTCGAGCTTGGACAGCGAGCGCAGCGCGTCGGCGTCGGCGGAGGTGAAGCCGCCGGACTCGGCGGACTCGGCGAGCAGGCCGATGACCGGGATGACGTCGGCGACCCGGGGCTTGAGGGTGGCGGCCTGCTTCTCGGCGAGCAGGGTGGCGGCCTTCCACACGTCGCCGTCGCTGCCGGTGACCGACTCCGGGGTGATGGTGTCGGCCTTGTTGAGGACGGCGATGGCGTTGACCGGGCCCGCCTCGCGGCTGGCGGTGGCCGCGGTGAACGCGGCGAGGGCCTGCTGGTCGTCGGCGCGCACGCCCTGGGTGACCACGTAGAGGACGGCTTCGGCGCCCGCGACCGCGTTGCGGGAGGTGTCGTCGAGTTCGCCGTCGCCGGACTCCTCGTCTTCCTCCTGCTGCGCGGCGCCGAGGAGCTGCTCGGTGCGCTTGACCGACGCGAGGTCGAGCGATCCCAGACCCGGGGTGTCGATGACGGTGAGGTCGCGCAGGACGGCGTTGGTCAGGTACGCCTCGAGGTGCGAGACCTTGTCGAAGTCGACTTCGAGGTCGTTGGGGATCATGCCGCCGACGTCGAAGGGCAGCACCTGCTTGGTGCCGTCGAAGAAGATCAGCTCGACCCGGTCGACCGTGCCGTACTGGAACCGGGTGACCAGCCGGGTGCACTCGCCCACGTCGGTGGGCGCGATCCGCCGCCCGATCAGCGCGTTTACCAGCGTCGACTTGCCGGATTTGATCCGGCCCGCGACGGCGACCTGCAGCGGGGCCGAGAGTCTGCGCAGCACCTCGCGGAAGCCTGCCGCCGTCCGCGCGGACACCTGCGGCTGCAGGCGCTGGCACAGGTTGGCGACCGCCGCCGACAGCGGCCCGGCGAGATGCTGCTGCTCGGTCGCGGTTGTCAAAGCCCGATCCTCCCTCGGTCGTGAGGAATCGTGCCATGTGCGCGGGAGCCGCGTGCCCGGACCGTCGGATCCGTCCGCAGGACGAGACCGCGTGCGACGCCAGGCTGACGCGCGCGCGGCGTGAACCTGCCTACGCTCATCCAGTGCGACGGCTGAGCTTGTGGATGAAGAAGCACCCGATGGCGGGCGACATCGTCATCGCGACCTTCCTCGTCCTGTTGGAGCTGCTGTCGCTGTTCGAGATGCCCGGGGGCGTCGAGGCGTGGGTGTACTGGCTGGTCGGCGCCGCGATGCTGGGCCCGCTGGTCATCCGCAGGCGCGACCCGCTGCTCTCGGCGTACCTCATCTTGTTCGCCGGGTTCGCCCAACTGCTGACCCACGGGGTCCCGGGCGGGGGCGGCACCGACGCGCGGGTGCGGTTGGCCGACTTCGCGCTCGGCATCGCGCTCTACACCCTCGTCACCTACGTCGGCCGCAAGCAGGCGGCGCTCTACGCGCTGTGGCTCGCGCTCGGCACCGCGGGGTGGTCGGTCTGGCGCATCGGCTTCCCCGAGGCGATCCTGCCGACCCTGGTCATCGTGGTGATCTTCGCGCTGTGCTGGGTGCTCGGTGAGTTCACCGGGGCCCGCAAGGCCTACCACGTGGAGGTCGAGCGGAGACTGGCCTTGCTGGAGACCGAACGCGACCAGCAGGCCCGGTTGGCGGTCGGCGAGGAACGCGCCCGCATCGCCCGCGAACTGCACGACGTGGTGGCGCACGCGGTGAGCGTGATCGTCGTACATGCCGACGGCGCCGCCTACGCGGTGCGCACCCAGCCGGAGCTCGCGGAGCGGGCGATCAACACGATCTCCGCCACCGGCCGCGAAGCCCTCACCGAACTCCGCAGGCTCCTTGGCGTGCTCCGCAGCGACGGCGACGAGTCCGAGCTCGTGCCGCAGCCGAGCACACAGTCCCTCGCCGAACTGGCCGAGCGCGTCCGCACGATCGGCGTCCCGGTGCGGCTGGACCTGTCGGGCGACCTGGACGACCTGCCCGCGGGCGTCGGCCTCGGCATCTACCGGATCGTGCAGGAAGCGCTGACCAACACGATCAAGCACGCGGGCACCGGCGCCTCGGCGGAGGTGCGGGTCGCCCGCATCGGCGACCGGGTCGAGTTGGACATCTCCGACCGCGGCTCCGGCAAGGCGCTGGCGAACGTCGTCGGCGGCAACGGCCTCATCGGGATGCGGGAACGCGCCAACGTCTTCGGCGGCACCCTCCAGGCGGGCCCGGCGCCGACCGGCGGCTGGCGGGTCCACGCGGTTCTGCCGGTGTCGACCGCGTGAGGGGGCTACTTTGGGTCGGGTGATCAGAGTGGTGCTCGTCGACGACCAGGAACTCATGCGTGTGGGCTTCCGCATGGTCCTCGGCGCTCAGGAGGACATGGAGATCGTCGGCGAGGCGGGCGACGGCCGGGCGGCCATCGAACTGGCCGAACAACTGCGTCCCGACGTGGTGCTGATGGATGTCCGCATGCCCATCCTCGACGGTGTCGAGGCGACCCGGGTGATCACCGAGAAGGGCACCTCGAAGGTCCTGGTGATGACCACCTTCGACCTCGACGAGTACGCCTTGTCGGCGCTGCGCAACGGCGCCAGCGGGTTCCTGCTGAAGGACACCCCGCCCGCGCAGTTGGTGTCCGCGCTGCGCTCGGTCGCCAGCGGGGACGCCGTCGTCTCGCCCAGCGTCACCCGGCGGCTGTTAGACCGCTTCCTCGGCCCAGGTGGTGGCGAACCCCGCGACGCGGCGGTACTGGACGCCCTGACCGAACGCGAGCGCGAGGTCCTGGTCCTGATCGCCCAAGGCCTGTCGAACACCGAGATCGCGAGGAAACTGTTCCTCTCGGAGGCGACGGTGAAGACCCACGTCGGCCGCGTGCTCGCGAAACTGGAGCTGCGCGACCGGGTCCAGGCCGTGGTCCTCGCCTACGAGACCGGCCTGGTCCGGCCGGGCGACGTCTAGCGGTAGGCGGAAGCGTCCACTGTGGATGGATCAAGGCCGCCGCCGTGGACGTCTTCGAACCAGCGTCCCCAATCCGGCTGGCTGCCGTCGACGTCGGTGAACCCGTACTCCCGCATCAGAGTCCAGCTCGCGAGAGTCTTCCCCGCGAACCGTGACACCTGGGGATCCGCGGCGAGCGCGGCGACCGCACGCCCGAGATACCTCGGCGTCTCCGACAGCACGTAGTCGGGCTCCTTGGCCTCGCGCCAGTTCTGCTCGGTGACCCCGAAGTGCTCCAACATCATCTCCGACCGCAGGAACCCCGGAGTCACCGCCATCCCGGTGCACCCGAGCGGAGCCAGGTCAGCGCCAAGCGCCCGCCCGATCGACCGAATCCCGGACTTCACCAGGTGGTACGGAATCCCGACCGGCCCTGGATATTCGTCCACATCCCCATCGGTCACCTCGATGACCAGCCCACCGGGCTGTGCCACCACCAGCGGCAGCAACCGGTGCAGCGCGATCAGGTGGGTGTCGAGCCCGTTGTGCACGACCCCGAGCGCCTTCTCCAGGTCCGACTCCCAGAACGGCGTCCCGAACTCGACGAACTTGTCCCCACCCCACACGTCGTCCACGAGCACATCGATCCGCCCGTGATCGGCGAGGACACGATCCCGCAGGGCGTCCACATCGGACAGCAGGTAGAAGTCGCACTGGACCGGGATCCCGACACCGCCCGCCGCGCAAACCAGTTCGGCGGTCTCCTCGATCGTCTCCTTGCGCCCCATCGGCGACTGGTGATCACGAGTCGTCCGCCCGGTCACGTAGACGGTCGCCCCGGCCGCGCCAAGCTCCACCGCGATCCCACGTCCGCATCCCCGGGTCGCCCCGGTCACCACGGCCACCTTGCCCGCAAGACTCATGATCATCCCCTCCATCCATCGAGAACAGCGTCCACGTCCGCCGCCAGTCGGTCCTCCAGCCGCCCGTTCGGCCGGATCGACCAGTCCATCGACACTCCGTTCACCACCGCCAGAAGCACCTGAGCGGCCCGCGCCGCACTCGGAGCGCGCGGCAGATCGGCCGCGGCCGCCCGAAAAGCGCGGCGGAGTTCGTCCTCCATCGCCGCGTAGTGCTCGCCCAACAGCTGCCGCAGCACGGGATCGACGAGGTCCATGCCCAACTGCCCCAGGTGGTTCGCCGCCGTCTTCGCGTCGCCGAGGCCGACGTGCGTCACGATCGCCGCCGCCCGCAGACCGTCCACTGGGGACGCCGCGGACTCCGCCGCCGCCCGCATGGTGACAGCCGCCTCGCCGGTGAAGTGGACAGTCAGCGCTCGCAGCAACCCGCTCTTCGACCCGAACCGCTGCGCCACGGTGCCCACCGACACCCCGGCCTCCGCGGCCACCTGAGCCAGGGTGAACCCAGGCCCATGGCGGCCGATCACGTCGCCCGCGGCGACGAGCAACCGCTGGTCAGTGATGGTCTGAGGTCTCGCCACGGGATTATTGAACCACTATTCATTAACCCTGTCACCCCGACGGGGTCCCTCGAACGAATCAGGGTCGGCTCAGGGTCGTCACGGATTGGATCAGACCTGAGGCTGATGGACCGTAGTCCCACAAGGTGACCCGTACGCGAGACCTCAGCACGACGCGGAATCGCGCGGCGCGGCCCAGGATGGTTGACGTGGGGGAGCCGTCGCGGACGAGCGCACCGGCACCGAAGGCAAAGGGAGAAATCATGATCGAGGCAGTGGGCCTCACCAAGCGGTACGGGAAGACGCTCGCCGTGGACAACCTGTCGTTCACCGTCCCGACCGGCCGGGTCACCGGCTTCCTCGGGCCGAACGGCGCGGGCAAGTCGACGACGATGCGGATGATTCTCGGCCTCGACGCGCCGACCGGGGGTTCGGCGCTGATCGACGGCAAGCACTACCGCGACCTGCACCAGCCGCTGCGCACCGTCGGGGCGCTGCTCGACGCCAAGTGGGTTCACCCGAACCGCTCGGCTCGCGCGCACCTGCAGTGGATGGCGAAGTCGAACAAGATCAACCCGAAGCGCGTCGACGAGGTGCTCGACATCGTCGGCCTGACCTCGGTGGCCAACAAGCGCGCGGGCGGCTTCTCGCTCGGCATGTCGCAGCGCCTCGGCATCGCCGCCGCGCTGCTCGGCGACCCGCAGGTGCTCCTCTTCGACGAGCCGGTCAACGGCCTCGACCCCGAGGGCATCCTGTGGATCCGCAAGTTCATGCACCGCCTGGCCGAAGAAGGCCGCACGGTCTTCGTCTCCAGCCACCTGCTTTCCGAGATGGCGCTCACCGCCCAGGAACTCGTCGTCATCGGCCGCGGCAAGCTGATCTCGCAGACCTCCACCGAGGACTTCGTGGCCCAGGCCACCGAGAACACCGTCCGGGTGCGCAGCCCGCACCTGTCCGCCCTGCGCACCGCGCTGGGCCGCACCGGCGTCTCGCTGCGCGACGAGGGCGACAGCCTGGTCGTGACCGGGATGGACTGCGCCGAGATCGGCGAGTTGGCCGCGTCGACCGGTGCGGTGCTGCACGAGCTCAGCCCGCAGCGCGGTTCGCTGGAAGAGGCGTTCATGCAGCTCACCGGCGACTCCGTCGAATACCACGCGGGTCTGGCCGAGACCATCGACCTCGTCGCTGCGGGGAAGTGACTTCCATGACACTCCTCGCTGTCGAACGCATCAAACTGTTCACCACCCGCTCGCCGTGGTGGTGCACGCTGATCGCCCTCGGCGTCACGGTCGGGTTCGCCGCGCTGATGGCGGGCACCGCCGAGGCCGACGTCCCGATGACGGTCAGCGCCTCCCAGTTCGGCTACGGCTTCGGCCTGGTCGTCGTCATGGTCATGGCGGCGCTCGCGGTCACCACCGAGTACCGCTTCTCCACGATTCGGGCCACCTTCCAGGCGATCCCGAACCGCTCGGCCGCGCTGCTGGCCAAGACCGTCGTGGTGGCCCTACTCGCCGGGGTGATCGGCCTGCTGGCGGCCTTCGGGTCCTGGGGCGTCGCCACCATGATGACGCCGGACGTCGACCTGGCGATCAACACGGCCTTCGAGTGGCGCGCGGTGGCGGGTGTCGGCCTGGTCTACGCGATCGCCGCGGTCGTCGCGGTGGCCGTCGGCATCCTCGTCCGGCACTCGGCGGGCGCGATCTCGCTGCTGCTGATCTACACGAACCTGGTCGAGAACCTGGTCACGCTCATCCCGACGGTCGGCCCGAAGATCCACCAGTGGCTGCCGTTCAACCTGGCGCACCACTTCCTGACCGGGAACCCGGACCCGACCGGCAGGCCCGACCAGTTCGGCCCCGGCCTGTCCGACGCGACTGTCGGGCCGTGGCCCGCGGTGGCGATCTTCGCCGGGTTCGGCCTGCTCATGCTCCTGATCTCGCTGGTCGTGGCGAACCGGAGGGACGCCTGATGACGCTGCTCGCAGTCGAACGCATCAAGCTGTTCACCACCCGCTCGCCGTGGTGGTGCCTGCTGACCGCCCTGACGGTGACCGTCGGGTTGGCCGCGCTGATCACGGCGACCGCGGAAGCGGACTTCCCGCTGACGGTGGAGGTGACCCAGTTCGGCCGGATGTTCGGGCTGATGGTGGTCATGGTGATGGCCGCACTGGCGATCACCACCGAGTACCGCTTCTCCACCATCCGGTCCACCTTCCAGGCGATCCCGAACCGCACGGCCGCGCTGCTGGCGAAGACCCTGGTCGTCGCCCTGCTCGCCATGGTCATCGGCGAGCTGGCGGCCTTCGGATCCTTCGGTATCGCCACCCTCATCCAGCCTGAGGCGAACCTGGCGATCAGTTCGGCCGCCGACTGGCGGTTGGTGGCGGGCACCGGCCTGGTCTACGGGCTCTCGGCGGTCCTCGCCGTGGCCGTGGGCGTGCTGCTGCGGCAGTCGGCGGGCGCGATCTCGGTGCTGATGATCTGGCCGCTGCTGGTCGAGACGCTGGTGCCGGTGATCCCGCGGGTCGGCGACGACATCGCGAAGTGGCTGCCGTTCACCGCGGTCGACCAGTTCCTCGCCGGGCCGACCGGCAACCCGCCGCTGAGCCCGTGGGGGTCGCTGGCCTACTTCGCGGGCGTCTGCGTGGTGCTGCTGGCCGCCGCGCTGGTGACGGCGAACAAGCGGGACGCATAAGGGCGTGGTCGCCCGTCGTCGGGGGATGGCGGCGACCATTCGGGGAAAGCGGGCCCGGGTCACCTTTCGGGGGGTGGCCCGGGTCCTCTGCCGTGACTGGATCGACACGACAAGGGGCTTTGTCCCCCTACCGTCCATTCGGCCCGGTTGCTTACAACAACCACGCGGATTAAGACCACGTTAAGTAGATGTGATCTTGAGCACAGCGGGCGGACAGGGGTCCCCTGTTCGGGGTCTGATCAAAGTCCCTTCCCGTCTCGGGCGAGCCCTTGGAGGTGGACCTTGACGGTGGTTGATTCGAGCGCACCGCAGCGCACCCAGTCCGTCGACCGCGCTGTGAGCCGCGGTCTCCATGTCGAGCCCATGATCAGCCTGGAGTGGGCCGAGGCGCTGGAGCAGCCCAACCACGGGCATGCGACCGCCCCCGCCGACGCGCGGCTGTCATGGGTGCACCGCGCCCCCGAACGGCAGGTACTCGCCCTCTACCGCGCCGCACGAGCGGCCGGCCCCGGAGTGTCCGCGCCGTGGTGGCTGCGGGCGATGGCCGCGGGCCTGCTGGGCACGAGACTCGAGGGCTTCCGCCTGGAGGACCGCGTGGCCAAGCTCCTCGACGCCCGCCCAGGCTGGGTGTTCGTGCCGTGGGGCGAGGAAGGCGAGCCGGGATACTGGGAGTACATGCCGTCGGAGCGCGCGCTGAGCACGCCGGGCATCCCGACCACCCTCGCGCACACCGACCGCCATCCCGGGTGGATCGACGTCGTCGCCGTGCACGCGGGCCCGGCGCCGCTCCCGATCGCCGTCGCGGGCCCGGCCGACCTGCGCTCGAACCTCGCCCGGATGGAATCGCTGACGCCCTGACCTGGCAGGCTGTCCGGCGTGACACCGACAGAGCAGGAGCCGCGCAAGCGCAGCATCGTCAGCTTCGTGCACCGCGGCGGCCGGATGACGGTCGGTCAGGCTAAGGCCTGGGAGCGGCGCTGGGACGAGTTGGGCAAGCAGGTCCCCGAGCTGCCACCGGGTCCGATCGAGCTCGACTCCTGGTTCGGCAGGCACGCGCCCGTGCTGCTGGAGATCGGCTCGGGGATGGGTGAGACCACCTCCCAGCTGGCCAAGGCCAGCCCGGAGCTGAACTACCTGGCGGTGGAGGTCTACCAGCCCGGGCTCGCCCAGCTCATGCTGCGCGCCGAGGCCCTGGAGCTGACGAACCTGCGGCTGCTGCGCGGCGACGCCGTCGTGCTGCTGACCGACCACGTCCCGCCGGGCTCCCTGGCGGGCGTGCGGATCTTCTTCCCGGACCCGTGGCCGAAGAAGAAGCACCACAAGCGCAGGCTGGTGCAGCCGGACTTCATCGCGCTGGTCGCCTCCCGCCTCGCGCCGGGCGCCACCGTGCACCTGGCGACCGACTGGGAGAACTACGCGGAGCAGATGATGGAGGTCCTCTCCGCGGAGCCCGCCCTGCGCAACCGCTACCCGGATGAACCGGGCGGCTGGGCGCCGCGACCGGAGTGGCGGCCGGTGACGAAGTTCGAATCCCGGGCTCGGCAAGAGGAACGAATCAGCCGCGACCTGATCTTCGAACGGGTGAACATCTGACGGAACGTGACAGTGTTGCGGCAGAAACCACACGTCCGAGTAGTCGAGTCGGGGAGCTGAAGTACCGATATCAGTGATGTGACCGCACTGCGCGACGACATCACCCCGCTGCCGGCCCGTGCCGAACTGCGCCACGCCGCCGAAGCGTTCCTCCGACAGTTCCACGCCGCACGGCCCAAGGCGGGGCCGGTCGAGCCAAGGCTGGCGAAGGTCCGAGCGGAGATCGCCGCCACCGGAACCTACCGGCACACCCCCGCCGAGCTGGCCTTCGGCGCGCGGGTCGCGCTCAAGGAAAGCGGCTGGTGCCCCGACGGCGTGCCGTGGCGGGGACTGCTGGTGCGCGACCTGCGCGACGTCCGCGACTCCGCCCAGGTGGCCGCCGAGTGCGGTCACCACCTGCGGATGGCCCTGGGCGACGGCGCGATCCGCCCGGTGGTGAGCGTGTTCGCCCCGGACACCCCGTGGCGGCGCGGCCCGCGAATCCGCAACGACCAACTCGTCCGCTACGCCGGATACCGCGGCGACCCGACGGGCGGGGTGCTGGGCGACCGGCGCTACGTCGACTTCACCACCGGCGTCTGCAGGCTGGGCTGGCGCCCGCCGCTGCAGCGCGGCGCGTTCGACCGGCTGCCGCTGGTGGTCGAGACCGAGGGCGAGGGCGTCCGGCTGCACATGCTCCCGCGCGAGGTCATCCGCGAGGTGCCGCTGACCCACCCGACGCTGCCGTGGTTCGCCGAACTCGGGCTGCGCTGGCACGCGGTGCCGGTGATCAGCAACCAGCGGCTGCACATCGGCGGCATCGACTACCCGGCCGCGCCCTACAACGGCGTCTACATCTGCCGGGCCATCGGCGAGGACGTGATCGCCGACGAGGCCGCGTACGGGCTGGCCCGGATCGTCGCGGCCCGGCTCGGGCTCGACACGTCGAGCGAGCGGACGCTGTGGCGCGACCGGGTCGCCGTCGAGTGCAACCGGGCCGTGCTGCACTCGTTCGACCAGGCGGGGGTGACGATCGAGCACTCGGCCGACGTCTACACGCCCGCCACCGACTACCCCGGACACCCGGCGTTCCTTCGCGGCCACTGAGAGCGCGTCTAATGGCAGGATTGTCGGCTATGAGCCTGCGTCTGCGCGCCCCGATCGTCCTGCCCTGCGATGCCGCGTGCTCGGTGCTGCGCGATGCCGTGGTCGACATCGACGACAGCGGTCGGATTGTCCACTGTGGACCCTTCACCGACGCGCCCGCGACCGACGCCCTGGTGCGGGAACTGACCGGCATCCTGCTGCCCGGGTTGGTCAACACCCACGCGCACAGCCCGATGACCGTCCTGCGCGGCATGGGCGACAACCTGCCGCTGATCCGCTGGCTCACCGAGGCCATCTGGCCCGCCGAGGGCAAGATGACCCGCCAGGACGTGCACGACGGCATGGTCCTGGGCTCGGTCGAGATGCTCCGCGCAGGCGTGACGACCAGCGCCGAGATGTACTTCCACGGCGAAGAGGTCGCCCAGGCGGCGCTCGACACGGGCGCCCGGGTCGTCCTGGCGCCCGCGATCCTCGACGGGCTGGGGATGGACTGGCGCAAGATGCTCGCCGACATCTCCGCCTGGATCGACGCCGACGGTGTCCGCTTCGGCCCGGGCGAGCGGGTCGAACTCGGCTATGGGCCGCACTCGGCGTACACGCTGCCCCCGTCGGCGCTCACCGAGGTCGGCGCCGCCGCCCGCGAGCGCGACGCCCTGATCCAGATCCACGTCGCGGAATCCACGCAGGAGGACGAGGTCCAGCGGGCGAACCACGGGTCGGTCCCCGCGCTGCTCGCCTCGTCCGGGCTCCTTGGCGGCCGGGTGCTCGCGGCGCACTCGGTGCACCTGTCCGACGAGGACATCGCCCTGTTCGCGGCGAACCGCGTGGGCGTCGCCCACTGCCCGGGCTCGAACATGAAGCTGGCCTCGGGCATCGCCCGCCTGCGAGACCTGCGCGCGGCCGAGGTGCCGGTGGGGGTCGGCACGGACGGCCCCGCGAGCAACGACGACCTGGACCTCTGGGAAGACGTCCGCCTGGCCGCGATGCTGTCCCGCGTGTCCACAATGGACTCCACCGCCATGGGCGCCGCCGACGCCCTGCTCCTGGCCACCCGCTGCGGCGCGGAAGCCCTGCGCCGCGACGACATCGGCGCCCTGGAGCCGGGCCGCTGGGCGGACCTGGTGCACGTCGGCCTGGACGACCCGGCCTTCGCGGCGGGCCTGGACGTCCCGGACACCCACCTGCTGGCCAACCTCATCTGGGCCGCGGGCTCCCGGACGGTGCGTGAGGTGTGGGTGGCGGGCGAGCAGGTGGTCGCCGACGGCGAAACCACCCGCGTCGACCGCCGCGAGGCCCAGGCGACGGCCGGAAAGGTCACCAAACGCCTACTGGGCTGAGCCACTAGTAGATTGTCGCGGCTAACTCTTGGGGTATAGGTGGCGGAGTTTGACGCGTGCGTTGTCGGTGGTGAACTGCCAGCGGACTTGGCGTTGCTCGGTGTTGATGGTGTGTTGCCAGGCGGTGAGTTCGGTGTTGAGGGTGTCGAGGTCGTTGATGCGGCGGTCGAGGCATTGTCGTGACAGTGCGGAGAGTTCGATCTCGGCGATGTTGAGCCAGGATCCGTGTTTGGGGGTGTGGTGGATCTCCAGGCGCTGGGCGAGGGAGAAGGCCTCGTCGGGTGCGAAGGCCTCGTAGAGCGAGGAGATGCCGTGGGTGTTGAGGTTGTCCATGACCAGCACCACGGTCTGGGCGTCGGGATAGTCCACGGTCAGCAGTTGTTTGACCTGCCCGGCCCAGTCGATCTTGGTTCGCCGGGTCAGGGCGTGGACACGGCGCCACCCGCGTAGGGGCTCGGTCCACACGAAGATCGAGCAGGTGCCGCACCGAACGTATTCGCTGTCCTCGCAGGCGTCTCGCCCCGGGCGGGCCGGCAGCGGGTCGCGGACGTGGCCGAGCAGTTGGAAGGGTTTCTCGTCCATGCACACGACCGGGCGGGCGGGGTCGTGCGGCCGGGCGTAGACCGCCAGCACGTCTTCCATGCGGGCGGCGAACTCCGCGTTCGCCCGCGGCGGGATGTTCCAGCACTTCCTCAGATGAGGACGCAGTTCCGTTTTTTTAAGACCCGGCCGATGGTCGAGTGATCCAGATTCGGGATGTCCTCGGTGAGTTCGACGTGCTTTTCCAGCAACCGCAACGACCACCGGGCGTGCCCCGCCGGCGGCTGCGAACACGCCAGGGCGATCAGCCGGGCCTCGATCTCACCGGTCACCGGGGACGGCACCGGCGGAAGGTCACGCTTCTTGCGCGAGATCGTGGCGTGAATGTCCCCGCCGGTCTCGGCGAACCGCTTGGCGACCAGCCGCAACATCTCGCCGGAAACCCCGAGCCGAGCCGCGATCACTTCCTTCGGATCGGGCTCACCCACGGAGGTGTCCAACGCGAGCAGCACCCGAGCCCGCCTGATCGCCGACGCCGGATGCACACCCGTGACGGTCAGCCGACGCAGCTCTTCACGATCCCGCGCGGTCAATGTGACCGGCCGCTTCATCTCCGAACGCACGACAACCATCCTCGTCCGGCAGGAGAAGGACCTGCCGGACAACAGCCTCCCAGCAACATGCACCACAACTAAGCAGCGACACGCTACTAGTGGCTCGTCCAGGAACGTTGGCCGGGTATCGGCGTGGTCACGGCGTCGCTGCCAAGGCGCGGGGACAGCGCTCGTACCGGGTTGTACTTGGCTGTTCCCGCAACGCGGGCAGCGGCGTCGTGGGCATGTCGAGACCCGGTCAACGTTCCTGGACGGGCCACTAGCGAACCGGGCGGCTGCGGATCACCAAGTCGGTCGGATGGGCGTCCGGGGTCGCGGCGATGGCCGTGCGGACCAGTTCGGCCACCGACTCCGGGGTCAGGTAGCGCTCCGGTTCGAAGTCGGCGCCCTCGTCGGCGCGGACTATCCGTTGCATGTCCGTGGCGGTGCGGCCCGGGTAGACCGAGGTGACCCGCAGGCCCGCCGATTCCTCCTCGGCGCGCAGCACGTCGGCGTAGGCGCGCAGCGCGAACTTGCTCGCGGCGTACGGGCCCCAGTTCGGGTTGGCGTTCTGACCCGCGCCGGAGTTGATCAGGACGACGTGGCCCTTGGCGGCGCGCAAGGCGGGGAGCAGGAGGCGGGTGAGTTCGGCGACGGCGACGACGTTGATCTCGTACATCGATCGCCAGAGGTCCGCGGGGGATTCCGTCAGCGGGGCGACGCGGGCGACTCCGGCGGAGTGGACCAGGACGTCGAGGCGGTCGATGTCCGCCGCGGCCTTCGCCACCGCCGCGTCGTCGGTCAGCTCGACCGGCCACGGGCGGGCGTCGGGCAGGTGCTCGGCCACTGCGTCCAGCGCCTCGGTGTCACGGCCGCCCAGCAGCAGGGAATGCGTGTTGCCCAAGGCGAGGGCGATGGTGGCGCCGATGCCGCGGGACGCGCCGGTGATCAGTGCCAGAGGTCGCTCGGTCATGGTGCAAACCTACGACAACGCACCCGCCGCGAGCTGGGCGGCGGGTGCGTTGTGCGGGGTCAGGAACCGATGCGGTGGCCGGGCTTCCAGACCGCCACGACAGCCGACCGCGGCTGGCTGGTGCCGCCGTCGGGCCAGTGCGCGAGCGGGTTGTCCGCGCTGGCGTCGTCGAGTTCACCCGGGTGCTGCACCGACACCAGGACGAACTTGTCCTCGATCACCGGGCCGCAGGTCTCCGCGCCCGTCGAGACGGTGAGGAACTGCTTGAGGTGACCGCGCTCCGGGCCGCTGGTCGCGGTGGCGAACAGGCCGTCGTTGGAACCGAGGTTGTTGCCGTCGGTGGAGACCCACAGGTTGCCGTGCCGGTCGAACGCCAGGTTGTCCGGGCAGGAGATCGGGCTGACCTGGGTCTTGTCGTACCCGCCGAAGTAGGTGTCCGCCGAGTTCGGGTCGCCGCAGACCAGCAGCAGTCGCCAGGAGAAGGTGAGCGCGGTGTTGTCCCCGCCCGCCTCTTCCCACTCCAGCACGTGGCCGTGCCGGTTGAGGCCGCGCGGGTTGATCTCCGTGGGGCCTTCCTTGCCGGGCTTGCCGCGGTCGGTGTTGTTGGTCAGTGCCGCGTAGACCAGGCCGGTGCGCGGGTTCGCCTCGACGTCCTCGGGGCGGTCCATCTTCGTCGGGCCCACCTTGTCGGCGGCGAGGCGGGTGAAGACGTAAACCTCCTCGGCCGTGAAACCATCCACAAAGGACTGATCGCCTGATGCCAAGGGGATCCACTTGCCGACGCCGTCGTACTCGCCGTCCGCGGGCAGGACGCCCGGGGTGAAGTCGGGGCTGTCGCCGGTGAACTGCGCGACGTAGAGCGTGCCCTCGCTGAGGAGCTTCTTGTTGTGGGCGCGCGCGTACCGGCTGTTGCCCGGGCGCATCCGCTCCTTGGAGACGAACTTGTAGATGTAGTCGAAGCGCTCGTCGTCACCCATGTACGCGACCACGCGGCCATCGCGCGCGACGTGGACGTTGGCGCCCTCGTGCTTGAACCGGCCGAGCGCGGTGTGCTTGACGGGGTTCTCGTTGGGCTCCAGGGGGTCGATCTCGACGACCCAGCCGAACCGGTTGACCTCGTTGGGCTCCTTGACGATGTCGAACCGGTCGTCGAAGCGCTCCCACTTGCGGCCGCTCGCGCCGCCCGCGAGGCCGTAGCGAGCCAACCGGGCCTTGGTGACCGGGTCGGTGATCTCCTTGCCGTTGGCGAAGTACTGGTTGAAGTTCTCCTCGCCGGACAGGACCGTGCCCCACGGCGTGACGCCGCCCGCGCAGTTGTTCAGCGTGCCGAGCACCTTGCGGCCGGTCGGGTCGGCCTTGGTCTTGAGGAAGGCGCTGCCCGCGGCGGGACCGTCGACGTCGAACGTGGAGGTCGCGGTGATCCGGCGGTTGTAGCGGCGGTCCACCTTCGGTGTGATCTTGCCGGTGCGCCGGTCGCGCTCGACCACGACGACGGACATGCCGTGCGCCGCCCAGCCGATCTTGACCTGCTCCTCGGTCGGGTTGGCCGACGAGTAGCCCTTGAACATGAACGACTCGCTGCTGTACTCGTGGTTCGAAACCATCAGGTACTGGTCGCGCCACAGCGGGACGAGCCCGCAGAAGTCGTTGTTGAACCCGAACTGCTTGGCCTGCGCCGCGGCGGACTGGTTGTCGAAGTCGAACGCTGGCGCACCGGGCAGCACCGCGTCGCCCCAGCCGATGACGACCGACTGCACGTAGCCCTCGGGCACGGTGACCTGGTCGGCGGTGTTCGGCGCGACCGGCTTGAAGTCCATGCCGCGGGGACGGCGGTGGCGGTCGCTGTTCTCGGACTGATGCTTGGAGTCGTCCGCGGCGGCCGCGCCGCCCACGACCGCGGCACCCGCGCCCGCGACGGCGAGCACCGCGCCCGCCTTGAGCATGCCGCGGCGGCTGACGATCGAGCGGACGACGTCACCGAAGTAGGTGTTGCCCGAGGTGTTGGGCGCGTCGTGCGAACAGGCGTTGCCGCAGCGGTACTCGCAGGTCACCGACTGTCGGCCGAGCGGGTGGTTCGGGGTTAATAGCGGCAGATCGATCCGGCCGTCAGGCACGGGAGCCTCCTACGGTCTGCCCGAAGTGGACAGCCAAAAACGGTTGGTGGGAACGGCGTGACGGTAAGAGTTCGAAACCAGCCACAGAGGTCATCCAAATGAACGCGAAGCGAACAGATCAACCCCTAAACCCTGGCGCCGGTTTCGCTGGGACCGTGCCCGACAACGACAACGGCCACCACCGGAAGCCCGGTGATGGCCGCCGCGCCGAATGGATCAGCGATCTACGACTCCAGCAAGGTCGCGGGATCGAACTTCATCGGGAACGGGATCTCGCTCTCGAAAGTCATTCCGCCCAGTGCATTCGCGTGTGACACGTACCGGCCGCCGTCGAGCTTGAGAAGTTCGACGTGCGCGTCGAACTGGTTGATCTCGACCCGCAGGTAGAACGGGATTCCGGCCTCAGCGCACATCTTCGGCTTGTCGATCCGGTCCCGCCGCTTGCTCGACGGCGACACGAACTCCCCGACAACCAGCACCTTGTCGACCGGCACCCAGACAAGATCCTTGATCGGCTCGCGCACGATGGTGAGATCCGGCTGAATCCACGTCTGGAGGGAAACCTGACATTCACCGTGGGATACACACGATGCCCGGCCGCACGAGCTGACTCCTTGATCAACGTCGCGACCTCGAGCATCGCGTATCCGTTGGCGCCGCCCTCATACGGACTCATGATCAGGTAACCGTCCACGCACTCGAACGACGTTCCCGGGGCCATGCCAGGAATGGGCAGGTATGCCTCGGCGAGCTCAGTCGTCCACTGCCCATACAGCTCGGACAGCGGGTCGAAGTCGCGTGTGATCATCTCGGCTACCACCGCTCCATCAACTCGAACACATGAGCGAAAAGCCACCACCGGGAGATCACTTCACCCGATGGTGGCTTCCACCATAACTGCCTCAGCGTTCGACGTCGCCCCTGATGAAGGCCTCGACCGCCTCGAACGCGTCGTCGTCGGAGTACTGCTCCGGCGGCGACTTCATGAAGTACGAGGACGCCGACAGGATCGGGCCGCCGATGCCGCGGTCGAGCGCGATCTTCGCGGCGCGGACCGCGTCGATGATGACGCCCGCGGAGTTGGGCGAGTCCCACACCTCGAGCTTGTACTCGAGGTTCAGGGGGGTGTCACCGAAGGAGCGGCCCTCGAGGCGCACGTACGCCCACTTGCGGTCGTCGAGCCACGGCACGTGGTCCGACGGGCCGATGTGCACGTCGGCCTTGGCCATCTCGTGCGGGATCTGCGAGGTGACCGACTGCGTCTTGGAGATCTTCTTGGACTGCAGGCGCTTGCGCTCCAGCATGTTCATGAAGTCCATGTTGCCGCCGAAGTTCAGCTGGTAGGTCCGCTGCAGCTCGACGCCGCGGTCCTCGAACAGCTTCGCCATGACCCGGTGCGTGATCGTCGCGCCGACCTGGGACTTGATGTCGTCGCCGACGATCGGGACGCCCGCCTCGGTGAACTTCGCCGCCCACTCCGGGTCCGACGCGATGAACACCGGCAGGGCGTTGACGAACGCGACACCCGCGTCGATCGCGCACTGCGCGTAGAAGCGGTCGGCGTCCTCGGAGCCCACCGGCAGGTACGACACGAGCACGTCGACCTTGGCCTCGCGCAGCGTCGCGACCACGTCGGCCGGGTCCTCGTCGGACTCGGTGATGATCTCGCGGTAGAACTCGCCCAGCCCGTCGAGAGTGTGGCCGCGCTGGACCGTGACCCCGGTCGGCGGCACATCACAGATCTTGATCGTGTTGTTCTCG
This sequence comes from Actinokineospora xionganensis, assembly GCF_014323725.1. Classification (GTDB taxonomy): domain Bacteria; phylum Actinomycetota; class Actinomycetes; order Mycobacteriales; family Pseudonocardiaceae; genus Actinokineospora; species Actinokineospora xionganensis. The sequence goes on from NZ_JABVED010000010.1 coordinate 112,421, forward strand.
CTGGCCACGATGGCCTCGGACAGGTCGCGTCCGACCTTCTTGGCGTCGACGTCGAACGCGGCGACGAACTCGATGTCGCGCACGTGGTAGTCCCCGAACTGCACGTGCATAAGACCTGGTACGCGGGCGGCAGGGTCGGCGTCACGGTAGTAATGCACGCCTTGGACCAGCGACGCCGCACAGTTGCCGACGCCGACGATGGCCACCCGCACGCTCTGGCGGTTCTCGCCCATGCCGGTTCTCCTTCTCGTTTCACGCCGCACCCTGTCCGGCGCGGATCTCGGGACAGGCCGATGCCTGTCTGGAAGTTCAGTCGGAGCCGCGCTGTTCCTGCTGCTCGTGCGCGATCAACTCATTGAGCCAACGCACCTCGCGCTCGCTCGATTCCAGACCGAGCCGGTGCAGCTCCCTGGTGTACCTGTCGATCTGCTCGCCCGCGCGGGCCATCGACGAGCGCAGACCTTCCCTGCGCTCCTCGACCCGGCGGCGCCTGCCCTCCAGGATTCGCATCCTGACCTCGGCCGGAGTCCGCGAGAAGAACGCCATGTGGACGCCGAATCCCTCGTCGTCCCAGGTCTGCGGTCCCGCGTCGGCGAGCAGCGTGGCGAACCGCTCCTTGCCTTCGGCGGTCAGCTTGTAGACCCGCTTGGCGCGCCTGTTCCACGTCCTCGCGGCTTCGTCGTCCGGTGTCTCCTCGGCGATCAGCCCGGCCCGCAGCAGCCGCCGCAGAGTCGGGTAGAGCGAGCCGTAAGAGAACGTGCGCAACGTGCCGAGCAGGTCGTACAGCCGCTTGCGTAGCTCATATCCGTGCATCGGGGCCTCATGGAGAAGCCCGAGAATCGCGAACTCGAGCATGCGGAGCCCCCTTCCGGAAACTGAGCGTGTCCTACTGAACGACTATATCGTGCCGATACATCCGGCGCCGGACAACTCAGCGGCCTGTGTCTATCGACACGTCAACGCCGCAGGTGGCGGGCGGTCTGTCGATATCAGGTGGTCAGCGGGCCCGGAGATCACGAATCCGACGCGTGACGCATGTCCGCTGCGCTGAACGGCGCATCCCCGTGATAACGGGCCCGCGTACGCTGTCCCCGTGCGAACGCAACGGCAGGTAGTCGACTACGCATTGCAGCGCCGCGCGCTGCTGGCGGGAGTCCACTCGGGTCGGGTCGGCACCTTCGAGGTGTGCGACGCGAACCCGTACCTGCTGCGTGCCGCCAAGTTCCACGGCGTACCGACCGAGGTGACCTGCCCGGTCTGCCGCAAAGAACAGCTGACCCACGTCAACTGGGTCTATGGCGAGGAACTGAAACACGCGTCCGGCTCGGCGCGGGCCCCGGAGGAACTGGTCAGGATGTCGACCATGTTCGAGGAGTTCAGCGTCTACACGGTCGAAGTTTGCCGCACCTGTTCTTGGAACCACCTGGTGCAGTCATACGTCCTGGGTAAGGGGGGCGTGCGCGCGCCCAAACCCCGTAGGAGGACGGCAGCGGAGTGAACGGGTTGCGAACCGGTGAGTCTCGACCGAGGCTTCCCTGGAATCCCGCTGCGGATGACCACCGAACGACGCCCCAGATCGGGGCGCCGGTTTGGGAGGCTTTTTAGTGAACGACCACAGTGACCACCGCCGCCGCGAGCCCGAATGGCCCTCCGGGGACGAACCGGACCGGGGCACCGGCGCCGAGCAGTCCGTCGAGCGCACGGGCTTCTGGAGCCCGCTGTGGGAGGAAGAGGACGAAGCGGGCCGTCCCCGTGGCGGTCCCGACGCCCCCGGCAGGCCACCGGCCCCGCCGGGTGGCGCTCCCGACCGTCCGGGCTCGTACCCGGGCGGACCTGACGACTTCAACGCGCCGGCACGTCCCCGCGACGACTTCGGCGCGCCCGGGCGTGGCCCCGGCGGCCCGAACGAGTTCGCCGGTGAGCGCGGCCGCGGGCCGGGCGGGCCCGACGAATTCGGCCAGGGCAGGCCTGCAGGCCCGGTGTGGCCGGGCGGTCAAGGCCCCGGCGTGCCCGGTGGGTTCGGCGCGGCAGGCGCCGCCGCCGCGGGTGGTCTGGCGGCGGGCGCGGCAGGCCCCGGCGCCGGTGGTATCGCAGGCGCGGCGGGACGTGGCGGTCAGCGTGTCCCCGGCGGCCCGGGTGGGCCCGGTGTGCCTAATGGTCCCGGCATGCCCGTTGGACCCAACGGCCCCGGCAACTTCCCCGGTCCCGACGGTCCCGGTGGCGGGTTCTCCGGCGGCCCCGGCGCGACCCGGGCCCTGAACACACCAGGTGAGCAGCCGACGATGGCCGTTCCCATCTCCGGCGACCGCCGCCTGCCTCCCGGCAGCCGCCCGGTTCCTCCACATGATCCAGGCGAGGACCCGACCATCTACCTGCACCAGAACCCCGGCCACTCCCGCGGCGAGCCCGCACTGCTCACCCACCGCGAGCCGGACTACGAGGACGACTACGTAGACGACTACGGTCCCGACGACGAGGACCCGCTGACCGACGCGGAGGCTCGCGCCATGCGCCGCAAGAAGATCTGGCGACGGGTTCGGCGCACGGCCTACGTCGGCACGGCCCTCGGGATCATCATCCCGGTCCTGGCCTTCTTCATCACCTACCAGATGGTGGAGGTGGAGAGCCCGCAGGAACTGGCCGCCAAGCAGGACCAGGCCGTCACGCTGCTCTGGGCCGACAACACCGAGATCACCAAGCTCGCCGAGTCGGGCGCCAACCGGCAGATGCTCACCTACGACCAGATGCCGGACATCATGCGCAAGGCCGTCTATGCGGCCGAGGACGCGTCGTTCGAGACCAACGCCGGCTTCGACATGACGGGCATCCTGCGCGCGGTCTGGAACCAGGTCAGCGGTGGCCAGGGCGGTGGCTCGACGATCTCGCAGCAGTACGTCAAGAAGGCCAGCGGCGACGAGGACAAGACGCTGACCCGTAAATGGACCGAACTCGTCAAGTCCTACAAGATGAACGAGACGTACTCCAAGCCGGACATCATCACCGCGTACCTGAACACGATCTACTTCGGGCGTGGCGCCTACGGCGTGGCCGCGGCGGCGAAGGCGTACTACAACATCGACGACCTGATGACGATCAACAAGTCACAGGCCGCCTTGCTCGCGGGCATGATCCAGACGCCGTCGCGGCACAAGGACGCCCAGTACCAGCTCGACCGCTGGACATACGTGACCGGCCGGATGATCGCCAACAACTGGATGACCGAGGCGGAGCGCCAGGAGCTGCCGTTCCAGCCTCCGGTGCCGCTCGCGGAGACCAAGGGCGACGGCCTGTCCGCGCCACTCAAGGCGCGACTGCCCGCGTTGGTGTTCGCGGAACTCAAGAACCTCGGCATCGACGAGGACACGGTCCGCCGCCACGGCTACAAGATCCAGCTCACGCTCGACAAGACCGCGCAGTCGCTCGCCGAGCAGGCGGTCGCCGACGTGATGCAGGGCCAGCCACCCGCGCTGCACCCCGGCTTGGTCGCCGTCGACCCGAAAACCGGGCACATCAGGGCGTACTACCCGAACTCCGATGGCTCGGGCACGGACTGGGCGGCCGCGATCCAGGAGCCGGGCTCCGCCTTCAAGCCGTTCGACCTGGTCGGGCTCCTCAAGAAGGACAAGGGCCTCTACGAGACCTACGACAGCGCGCCCAAGGCATTCGGCGGAAGCAAGATCATCAAGAACGCGTCGAGGCCGGGTTGTGGTGAGTGCACCGTCGCGCAGGCGATGAAGGAATCACTCAACGTCGTGTTCAGCGACATGGTCTACAACGACGTCAAGCCGAAGGGAGTCGCCGAAGCGGCGGCTCAGGCAGGCGTGCGCTCACCGCTGGACAAGGCGCTCGGCGACATCAACATCGCGATCGGCGGTGGCGACACCCAGGTGACCACGGTAGATATGGCCTCGGCCTACGCGACGTTCGCCGCGGGCGGCGTCTACCGGGCGCCGCACCTGATCGCGAAGGTCGAGAAGCCGGACGGCACGCTCGTGTTCGAGGACAAGAACTGGCAGCCGTACCTGGAGAAGCCCGCGTTCGACGAGGACCCGGAGAAGAGCCAGAAGATCGCCCGCAACGTCACTGAGGCGTTGCTGCCGATCCCGAAGTCCTCGGGCATCCCGTGCGCGGGCGACCGGCTGTGCGCGGGCAAGACCGGAACCCACCAGTACCAGGACACGCCGGACAACTCGAAGGCCTGGATGGTCGGGTACACCCCGCAGCTCTCGACCGCGGTGTCGCTCAGCGGCGACAAGGACAACGGCTTCAAACTCAAGGACGCGAAGGGCAACATCATTTACGGCAGCGGGCTGCCGGGCAAGATCTGGAAGAAGTTCATGGACAGCTACCACCAGCAGTTGAAGCTGCCCAAGGAGAACTTCGGCAAGTTCGTGCCGATCGGCAAGCCCGAGTACAAGGAGCCGCCGAGCACCAGCAACCCGCCGACGACGACGGAGTCCAAGCCGACGGACGAGACCAAGCCGCCGAAGACGACGGAGCCGACCGAGCCGACCGAGCCGACGACTACGACGACTCGCACCCGGATCACGCGGCCGACGTCGGAACCCGGGCTGCCACTGCCTGGGAGCAACTGGTAGCCGATCAGCGCGACGGACGGGTGGGCGCCTCAGGCGCCCACCCGTCCGTTGTTTGTTGATGAGTAGATCGCCGTTGCCACATCCGTCCGACGGGCTTTGCCCGTAGCATCGCGCGCGTGTCAGTCGAAGAGGGTGAGTCGCCCGGGTCAGGGCAGGTGGGGACGGACGACACCGCGTCGCTGGGGCCGCGGGAGCGGGTGCGGCCGACGTGGGGGGAGTCCCTCGCCAGGCACGCGAGCGCGCCGTTCGGCGGGATCACGGGCAGGCACGCGGCCGTCGGAAGGCACTGGTTCTGGACCCCGCTGCGGGCCGCGCTGCTCATCGGCGTGGTGGCGCTGACCCTGGGGTGGTTCGCGAAGGCGCCCTGCATCCAGCAGTACGACGCCGGCAACGGCCAGCTTGAGCTCGACTGGCGCTCGGGCAGGCAGTTCGTCGCCATGTGCTACTCCGACATCGTGCCGCTGTACTCCGCCGAGCGGCTCGACCAAGGCGGCTTCCCGTACGCGACCAGCTGGTTCGACGACGAGGGCAAGCCGACCCAGCACGAGCGGTTCATGGAGTACCCGGTGATCACCGGGATGTTCCAGTGGTTCAACGCGAAGCTCGCACAGGGCTGGGTGTCGTTGGCCGCCGCCGGGTGGCTGCCGAGCGGGCTGCCGGTGGTCGTCTACTTCGACATCAGCGCGTTCTGGCTGGCCCTGGCCTGGCTGGTGACCATCTGGGCGGTCGCGCGCACAGCCCGCCGCAGACCGTGGGACGCCGCGTTCATCGCCTTGTCGCCACTGGTCATCGTGCACGCGTTCACCAACTTCGACACCCTCGCCACCGCGTTCGCCGCCGTCGGCCTGCTGGCGTGGGCACGGAAGCAGCCGGTCCTCGCGGGCATCCTGCTCGGGCTCGGCGGCGCGGCGAAGCTCTACCCGCTGTTCCTGCTCGGGCCGCTGCTCGTGCTGTGCATCCGGTCCGGCCACACGAAGGTGTGGCTCCGGACGGCGGTCGCGGCGGTGGCGACGTGGGCCGCGGTCAACGCGACGATCTTCCTGCCCGAGGCGACCAGACGCGGCTGGGGGGAGTTCTTCCGGCGCAACTCCGACCGGGGCGCCGACCCCGACTCGATCTACAACGTGATCATGCACTTCACCGGCTGGTCCGGCTTCGACGGCCCGCTCGCCTTCGGTGAGTCGCCGATGATCCTCAACCTGGTGACCGCCGCCCTGTTCCTGCTGTGCTGCGCGGGGGTGGCGTTCATCGCCTGGCACGCCCCCATGCGGCCGCGCGTGGCCCAGTTGGCGTTCCTGGTGGTGGCGGCGTTCCTGCTGACGAACAAGGTCTGGAGTCCGCAGTACTCGCTGTGGCTGGTCCCCATCGCGGTCCTGGCGGTCCCGCGGTGGAAACCGCTGCTCGCCTGGATGACGATCGACGCCCTGGTCTGGGCCCCGCGCATGGCCTACTACCTGGGCGAGGGCCAGAAGGGCCTGCCCGAGGACTGGTTCCTCGGGTTTGTCGTCGCCCGCGACGTCGCCGTCCTGGCCCTGTGCGCCCTGGTGATCTACGAGATCTACCACCCGGCCCGCGACCTGGTCCGCCAGTACGGCGAGGACGACCCGGCGGGCGGCGTGCTCGACGGCGCCCCGGACCGGTTCGTCCTCCACCGCCGCACACCCGCCCCCGTGGAATAAGGATGCGTGGTTTCGCGCTGTCCCATGCGAGACTCGCGGCAAATGGTGGGATGATCGGAGGAACCTGGTGTCCGGACAGCGACGCGGCTTCCTTCTCGGTTTCGGCGCGTACCTGACCTGGGGTTTCTTCCCGCTCTACTGGCCGCTGCTGGCCCCGGCCGGTCCGGTCGAGATCCTCGCCCACCGCATCGTCTGGTCACTGGTCGCCGTCGCGGGCCTGACCATCGTCGCCCGGCGCTGGACTCGGCTCAAAGCCGTTTTCGCCGACCGTCGCAGGCTGGCGTTCATCGGTGTCGGCGCGGTGGTGATCGCGGTCAACTGGGGCGTCTACATCTACGGCGTCAACAGCGGGCAGGTCGTGGAGACATCCCTCGGGTATTTCATCAACCCGCTGGTCACGATCCTGCTCGGGGTGATGGTCCTCGGCGAGCGGTTGCGGCCCGGCCAGTGGGTCGGTCTCGCCATCGCGTTCGCCGCGGTGGTGGAGCTGACCTTCGACTACGGCCGGGTGCCCTGGATCGCGGTGATCCTGGCGTTCTCCTTCGCCACCTACGGCCTGATGAAGAAGAAGGCCGACGTCGGGTCGACCGAGGGCCTCACGATCGAGACGATGGTGCTCGCGCCCATCGCGCTGACGTTCCTGCTCGCGGGCGGCGGCGGCACGTTCGGCCACGCGGGCTGGCTGCAGGCGGCCCTGCTCGTGGGCACGGGCGTGATCACCGCGATTCCCCTGCTGATGTTCGGCACCGCGGCGACGAAGGTGTCCATGACGACGCTCGGCCTGCTGCAGTACACCGCGCCGATCGTCCAGTTCGCCGTCGGCCTGCTGGTCTTCCACGAGGCCATGACGACCGCGCGCTGGGTCGGCTTCGGCCTGGTGTGGCTGGCACTGGCCGTGATCACCGTGGAATCGCTGGTGAGCAGGCGCCGGACCGCGCTGCGCCCGATCGAGCGCCAGGCGGAGCTGGTCTAGCGATCAGGCCCGGGCGGGCGCCTCGACTTCGACCTCGTCGACCGCCGAGTCCGCTGTCAGGAACGCGATGAACAAGCCCACCAACAGGCCCGCGCGCCCCCACACACCGATCATGACCAGCTGCGCGCTGAAGCTGTCGTAGACGCCCGACGGCAGTCGGGCGGCGATCTGCGCGAACCACAGGAAGATGCCGACGCCCATGGCGAAGTCGGCCACGAAGTACGCCGCGATCCAGCCCCAGCGGATCTTCAGCAGGACGAACATCGGGACCAGCCACAGCGTGTACTGCGGCGAGTGGACCTTGTGCAGCAACAGGAAGCCGCACAGCATCGCCGCGGACACCGCCACCCACGGATAGGTGCGTTCCCTCTGGTAGCGGACCCAGCCCGCGACGCACGCCGCGACGAACGAGGCGATCACCAGCACCGGCGAGGCGAAGCTGATGAACTCCTGCACCGAGTCGTTGCCCGGGTCGGAGTCCGGGCGGAAGCCCCAGAACCAGATCGAGTTGGCCGTGATGTCGGCCTTTCGCTGGCCCTGGAAGACGAACGACGCGAGCCAGCCCTCGAAGCCCGCGACCGCGAACGGGATGTTGACCGCGATCGCCGTCCCCATGGCGATCAGCGCCACCCGGACCATGCCCGCCACATCGCGGGTCTTGCCCTCGGCCAGTTCCTTGCCGCCGCGACCGCCGGTCAGGACATAGAGCATCAGCGGCAGCACGAAGATCGCCGGATACAGCTTGAACGCGAACCCGAGGCCGAGCAGCACCGCGCTGACCGACGCGCGCTGGATCAGCGGCCGGTCGACACCGCGCTTGCCCCAGCCGCGGTGCACCACGTAGACCGCCGCGACCGCGCACAGCACGACCGGCAGTTCCCAGTTGTGGAACGCGTAGAGCACCAGCGGCGGCGACAGCGCCCAGATCAGCGCCCGCCAGCGCGAGAGCCTGCCGAGCAGCCACGCCGTCGCCAGGCCGAAGGGCGCCATGAGCAGCGCGGACGCCAGCAAGAAGCCCGCGTCGGTGTCGACGAACAGCGCACCCGCCCAGATCATCAGCCCGGTGAGCACGGGGTACTCGACCGTGCCGCCGACCAGGTCGCCGTTCTCGTTGATCGACCCGTGCACGTACGGGAACACATGGCGGTCGACGTCGCGGCCGATCCAGAGGAACTGGATGTCGGAGTAGCAGACGTCGGCGTACTTGCGTTCGTGGAAGTCGGGCCCGCTGCGTCCCCACTCGTCGAACTCGGGGCCCGCGCAGCGGTCTTTGTTCGCGAAGCCGAGCAGCAGGGTGAACCCGCAGAGCAGCACGAGCAGGGCGAGTGACGCGCGACCGAGCCGGAGCACCGTCGACGAACGGTCCTGCGGTGCCTCGGGCACTGCGCTTTCCGCCTTCCCTGACACCGCCACCCCCGCGGGCACGGCGCTCACCGGCCGAGCGCCTCGCGCAGGAACGCGATGTCCTCCGCCTGGCCGTCGGACGGGGTCTCGACCACCACCGGGGCGCCTGCCGCCGCGACCACGTCGACGAGTTGCTTGGCGTCGATCGTGCCAGTCTTGATGTTGGCGTGCCGGTCGCGGGTCGAGCCGAACTCGTCGCGGGAGCTGTTCAGGTGCACCAGGTCGATCCGCCCTGTGATTCGCATCACTCGATCGGTGATGTCGACTAGATCCTCGCCCGCCGCGAACGCGTGGCAGGTGTCGAGACAGAAGCCCGCGCCGAACTCGCCGACCGCGTCCCACAGCCGGGCGAGCATGTCGAAGCGGCGGGCCATCGCGTTGTCGCCACCCGCGGTGTTCTCGATCAGGATCGGCACCGCGAAGCCGCCGTCGGCCTGCTGCCGTTCGAAGAACTTCCGCCAGTTGTCGATCCCGATCGCGGGGTCCTCATCGGCGCCCAGATGACCGCCGTGGACGACCAGGCCCTTGGCTCCGACCTGGGCGGCGCCCTCCGCGTGCTGCACGACGAGCTTTCGCGACGGGATGCGGATCCGATTGTTCGTCGAGGCGATGTTCACCCGATAGGGCGAATGGACGAACACCGTCAGATCGGACGCGAGCAACTCCGCGGTCTGCGGGTGGGGCTGCGGTGCCTTGAAGCTCTGCGGGTCGGACAGGAAGAACTGGACGACCTCGGCCTCGCGCTCGCGCGCGGCACCGACGGGGTCGTCGTCGCGGACATGGGCACCGATGCTCATGGATCGCGAGCGTAGTCGTCAGCACACACAGACAGGACTCTCGGTGGCAAGCCGATGCCCTTCGCGGGTGATTTGCACTCAATCAGGCCTGGTCGCCGTCACGATGAGCGGTTACCGTCGTTTCTTTCCATAGAAGCTACTTGTCGGTATCCGAAGGGGTGACCATGCGACGCCGCTACAAGACGTTCGCCACCGGCCTCGTTCTCGCCATCAGCGCGGCGACGGGAAGCCTGGTCATGTCGTCGGGCACCGCCGCGGCGGCGGACCCGATCGTCGTAGGCAGCTGCGGGGCGAGCATCCAGGGCACGCCCGGCCAGCCCGTGGCACTGAGCCCCTCGGCGCTGCTGAGCCCGATCACCAACGTCCTCAACAGCCTTCCGCTGGTCAAGGTCACCCTCGCACCGCTGGTCAACGGCGTGCTCGCCTCGATGGGACCGATCCCGATCGGCGCGCTGCCCAACGGCAGCGGCACCATCGGCGGCTCCAGCATCGGCGGCGCGGTCACCAACGCGCTGGCCGGAACCGCGCTCGCGCCCATCGCCAACGCCGTCGGCTCGGCCATGGCGTCGGGCTGCACCGTCCTGGTCAAGGGCGTCAACACGGTCGTCGCCCCCGTGCAGGAGGGCTCCAAGGCCGTCGCGGGCGCCGTGGAGAAGGGTGCGGCGGCACTGCCGCTGCCCGGCAACCCGACCAACCCGACACAACCCCCCGGCACCACCAACCCAGGCGCCCCCGACGGCGGCCAGGGCAACACCGACGGCGGAAACTCCAACGCCCTGCCTGGCTCGAACCAGCCGGTTTCGGGCGGCGTCCCCAGCGCGGGCGGCCTGTTCTTCAGCCCCAACTACAGTTTCGGCCGCTCGCCGATGGCCGACTACTCCAACCTGCCGTTCGCCAAGGCCGGGCTGTTCGCCCCGTCGCCCGGCGTCCGGTACGGCGGTGGCGTCCCGGGCTACTCGCCGCAGTTCGGCATCCTCGGCACCAACAACGACACCGACGGCGTCCAGGCCGCGGGCCACGCCGACGCGCTCACCCCGATCGGGGGCAACCGCATCGCGTTCCCGATCCTGCTCGCCGTGCTGGCCCTGTCCGGTGTGACCGCGGCACTGGTCCGCACCTGGGTGCTTCGCCGCATGACCGCCTGACTTGATCGCCGGTCTATCGTTCACCCGGTAGTGGCGTACGACACGGAAGGGTGCACCGGGTGCGGCGACTGATCGGCTCTGCTCTCGCATTGCTCGCCGCGGGCGCCGCGGTCTCCCTCGGACCGGCGCAGGCCAGTGCGGCCCCCATACCGTTCGTCGCCGTGGACTGCTCCCAGTCCGTCATCGCCTTCAAGGGCCAGCCGGTCACGCTCGCGCGGCTCGCGGTCGCCGGGCTGGTCAGCCAGGCCGTCCGAGAGACCGAGGGCCTGGGCACGCTGCGCGGCACCACGGTCGGCGTCGCCTTCCCGCTCGGCGCATCGATCCCCGTCGGCGAGGTCCCGGATGGCACCGGCGAGATCCCGGGGTCCGCGATCGCGGACGCCGTGGCGACCGTCGTACGGCCTATGCGGGAGCTGGTCCCGCATACCGACGCCGCGGTCGCGCGCGTCCACCAATTGGTCACCGAGAAGTGCGGCATGACAGTGCGCGCCCTCAACCCGTCCAAGACCGCGCCCGGCACCAAGCCCGGCGCTCCGGGATCCAACCCACTCACGCCGAACGCGCAGCCCGTCGGCGGCTACACGGTCCCGGACCAACTGCGGCTCTACGACGGCGTCGCGCTCGCCGGGGCGGCCAAGCGCGACTACGGGTCGATCCCGTTCGCCAAGGCGGGTCTGTTCGTGCCCTCGCCCGGCGCCCGCTACGGCAGCGTCCCCGGCTACAGCCCCGAATTCGGAGTGCTCAGCGACAGCCAGGGCTTCCGCACGGCCGGTGACGCCCAGGCGCTGCCGGTGGGCACGGGCAACACCGTCGGCCTGCCGATCCTGCTGGCCGTCCTCGCGTTGTCGGTGGTCACTGGTGCACTGGTCCGCACGTGGGTGCTGCGCAGGGCCTGACCGGCCGCTGTTACGCTCTGTCCGCAGACCCTCCTGCCACGGAACGTCCGTGGCCGCGAGTCCACAGGAGGTGAGTGGTCTTCATGCGTCATTACGAGGTTATGGTCATCCTCGACCCCACACTCGACGAGCGCACTGTCGCTCCGTCGCTCGACACGTTCCTCAACGTGATCCGCACGTCGGGCGGAAACGTCGAGAAGGTCGAAATCTGGGGCAAGCGTCGCCTGTCCTTCGAGATCAAGAAGCACGCCGAAGGCATCTACGCCGTGCTCGACATCATCTCGGAGCCGGCGGCTGTGAAGGAGCTGGACCGCCAGCTGTCCCTGCAGGAATCCGTGCTGCGGACCAAGGTCATGCGGCGCGAGAACGCCTGACGGGACCAGGAGGCAAACGATGGCTGGTGACACGACGATCACGGTGGTCGGAAATCTGACCGCCGATCCAGAATTGCGCTTCACCCCGTCGGGTGCTGCCGTGGCCAGCTTCACGGTCGCGTCCACGCCCCGCACGTTCGATAAAGCGAGCGGCGAGTGGAAAGACGGCGAAGCGCTCTTCCTGCGGTGCAACATCTGGCGACAGGCGGCCGAGAACGTGGCCGAGTCGCTGACCCGCGGTTCGCGGGTGATCGTGAGCGGACGGCTCAAGCAGCGGTCTTACGAGACCCGCGAGGGCGAGAAGCGCACGGTCATCGAGCTTGAGGTCGACGAGGTCGGCCCCTCGCTCAAGTACGCGACCGCCAAGGTCAACAAGGTCAGCCGAGGCACCGGTGGTGGCGGCGGCGGTTACGGCGGCGGTGGCTCCGGCCAGTCCGCTCCGCCCGCTGACGACCCGTGGGGCTCCGCACCTCCGTCAGGCGGCGGTGGCGGCGGCGGCTTCAACGACGAGCCTCCTTTCTAAAGCGCACTGCACCGCGCTCACCCCAGACTCTTTCACTAGATAGAACCCAGGAGTAAGACGTGGCCAAGCCACCGATTCGCAAGCCCAAGAAGAAGGTCTGCGTGTTCTGCAAGGACGTGAAGAAGGACCGTCCGGTGAACATCGACTACAAGGACACCACGCTGCTGCGCAAGTACATCTCCGACCGCGGCAAGATCCGCGCGCGTCGCGTTACGGGCAACTGCAGCCAGCACCAGCGCGACGTCGCCATCGCGGTGAAGAACGCTCGCGAGGTCGCCCTGCTTCCCTACACCTCGACCGCTCGCTGATCAGGAGGAGACGCATCATGAAGCTCATCCTCACCACTGACGTGAGTGGACTTGGTGGCCCCGGCGACGCCGTCGAGGTCAAGGACGGCTACGGCCGCAACTACCTGCTGCCCAAGGGCTACGCGATCCTCGCCACCAAGGGTGCCGAGAAGCAGGTCCAGGTCATCCGCCGGGCCCAGGAGGCCAGCCGGATCCGCGACCTCGACCACGCCAAGGAGGTCAAGGGAGCGCTGACCGCACTGGGCAGCGTGCCGCTGGCCGCCAAGGCCGCGTCGAACTCGGGCAAGCTGTTCGGCTCGATCACCACGGCCGACATCGTCGCCGCCGTCAAGGCGGCCGGTGGCCCGGTGCTCGACAAGCGTGCGATCGACCTCGCCGGCCACATCAAGACGGTCGGCAAGCACTCGGTCAACGTGCGGCTCCACCCGGACGTCACCGCCGCCTTCACCGTCGAGGTGAACGCGGCGGGCTGACCCCGTCCAACCGAAACCGCCCCTTCCGCCGCGAGCGGGAGGGGCGGTTTCGTGTCCGTGTCCACTGTCCCCAAGTTGTCCACAGGTCGTGTTCACCCGCCGGGGTGACGCCGGCGGCGACACGCCGAAGCGGCGATTAATCGCGACACGCCGGGGGATCGTGGGAGAGTTTTCTCCACACCTTGTACACAGCCTCTGAACTGGGCGTTCTTGTAAGACTGCGGTAGTTGTCCCCAAGTTGTACACAGGTACGCGGGCAGCTGTACGCAGGTGTCCCAAACCATCCACAAGTTATCCACAGGTGTGTCCCCAAGGTCGTTTGCAAGCGGCCGATCGGGGGTTCTAGCGTCGGCCCGGCGGCACCGAAATGTCGCCGTGCCGACGTACCGTCGGACCGAACAGATGTACGAAGGAGGGCCGCGTGGCGCTGACCGATGACCGCTCTTTGCCGCCGATGCCGAGCGGCCCCGAGCACGGTCTCGACCGGCAGCCGCCGCAGGACCTCGCGGCCGAACAGAGCGTGCTCGGCGGCATGATGCTGTCCAAGGACGCCATCGCCGACGTGATCGAAGCCCTGCGCCCCGGCGACTTCTACCGCCCCGCGCACCAGATGATCTACGACTGCGTCCTCGACCTCTACGGCCGCGGCGAACCGGCCGACCCGATCATGGTCTCCGCCGAACTCGAACGCCGCGGCGAACTCCGCCGAGTCGGCGGCGCGCCGTACCTGCACACCTTGATCGCCACGGTCCCGACCGCCGCCAACGCCGGCTACTACGCGGAGATCGTCGCGGAGAAGGCGATCCTGCGCAGGCTCGTCGAAGCGGGAACCCGCATCGTCCAACTCGGCTACCAGGGCGCCGAGGGCGCCGACGTCACCGAGATCGTCGACCGCGCGCAGGCCTCCATCTACGAGGTCACCGAACGCAGCATGAGCGAGGACTACGTCTCGCTCGAGGAACTGCTGCAGCCCACCATGGACGAGATCGACGCCATCGCCTCCCGCGGCGGCAACTCCCTGGGCATCCCCACCGGCTTCGCGGACCTGGACGAGGTCACCAACGGCCTGCACCCCGGCCAGATGATCATCGTCGCGGCACGACCTGGTGTCGGTAAGGCTCTGGCACTGGACACACCGCTGCCCACGCCTACCGGCTGGACCACGATGGGCGAGGTCAAGGTCGGTGACGAGCTGATCGACGCCGACGGCAAGGCCACCCGGGTCATCGGCGCGACCGACGTGATGATCGGGCGCCCGTGTTTCGAGGTCGAGTTCAGCGACGGCACCGTGATCGTCGCGGACGCCGAACACCAGTGGCTGACCAGCACCCGCGCCTCCCGCCGCGCCGCGGCAGGCCCGTCCGCCGCGATCCGCACGACGGCCGAACTCGCCGCATCCGTCCGGTGCGAGACCAGCGACCGGCGAGCGAACCACGCCGTCGCGCTGACAGCGCCGCTGTCCTTCGACGAAGTCGATCTTCCGGTTCCGCCCTACGTGCTCGGCGCCTGGCTGGGCGATGGCGATTCGGCCGGGGCTCGGTTCACCACGAATGATCCCGAGATCATCTGCCACATCGAGGCAACGGGGATCGAGGCCCACGAATACGGCGACATGCGCTACCACCTACGGCTTCCGGCGGCGGAACCGGTGGCGGCGAAACTGTGTGTCGTCTGCGGCGAGTCGTTCGTGCCCCGAACGAGCGAGGTGAAGACATGTGGCCGAAGCTGCGGTGGCAAGTCGCGCTTCGTGTCCGCACCCGTCCCAGCTCCGCGGTGCCAAGACTGCGGCAAGCCATCGACCGGCGTTCGCCTTTGCCAGCCGTGCACCTGGGAACACGGTTCACTCCAGGTCATCCTGCGAACGATCGGTGTGCTGGGCGACAAGCACATCCCGATGCCCTACCTAAGGGCTTCTGAATCACAGCGGCGCGCGCTCCTCGCGGGTCTGCTCGACACCGACGGCACCGTCACGGCCACGGGTTCCGCACAGATCTCCGTCACTGACCGGCGGCTGGCATACGACATCCACGAGCTGATCATCGGCCTCGGCTACCGCTGCCGGATCCGGACCAAACGAGTCGCGGGCCGAAACGAAGATCGTTCCACCGCCTACATCATGACGTTCACTTCACAGGACCGTGTGTTCCAGCTCGAGCGGAAGCACATCCTGCACAAGGAACGCATGATGGGCCGTCTCACCCGTCCCGGCTTTCGACACATCGTGGACGTCCGGCCGATCACGAGCGTGCCGGTGCGGTGCGTCGAGGTGGACAACGCGGATCACCTGTACCTCGCGGGCCGATCGATGATTCCGACGCACAATTCGACCTTGGGGTTGGACTTCGTGCGGTCCTGCTCGATCAAGCACGGCATGAGCAGCGTCATCTTCTCCCTGGAAATGAGCAAGACCGAGATCGTCATGCGCATGCTCTCCGCCGAGGCGCGCATCCGGCTCGGCGATATGCGCGGTGGCAAGATGAGCGATGACGACTGGACGCGGCTCGCGCGGCGGATGAGTGAGATCAGTGAGGCACCGGTCTTTGTCGACGACTCGCCCAACATGACGATGATGGAGATCCGGGCGAAGGCTCGGCGGCTCAAGCAGCGGCACGACCTGAAGCTGGTCGTGGTCGACTACCTGCAGCTGATGACCTCCGGCAAGCGCGTCGAGTCGCGGCAGCAGGAGGTCTCGGAGTTCTCCCGGCAGCTCAAGCTGCTGGCCAAGGAGATCGAGGTTCCGGTGATCGCGATCAGTCAGCTCAACCGTGGTCCCGAGCAGCGAACCGACAAGCGCCCGATGCTGTCCGACCTGCGTGAATCCGGCTCGCTGGAGCAGGACGCGGACATCGTGCTGCTGATCAACCGACCGGACGCCTGGGAGCGCGACGACCCGCGTGCGGGTGAGGCCGACCTGATCATCGCCAAGCATCGTGCCGGCCCGACGGCGACCGTGGTTGTCGCGCACCAGCTGCACTACAGCCGGTTCGCCGACCTCGCCCAGGGCTGAGCGCCGACCCAGCGCCGGACGTCGTCTGCGCTGGTGAAGCGGACGACGTCGACGTGTGGGTGTGCTTCGGCCAGCGCTCGGGTTTGGGCGCTGGTCGCGGCGTGCTGTGACCAGGCCCAGCGGATCGGGTGCTCGGGGTCGGTCCATTCGCGCCAGTTCTCGGTGTTGCCGTTGAAGAGTTCGCGGCCGGTGACCGCTCGGGCGACGCTGCGGCGGATCACCCGGTGCATGACGGTCCGGCGCGGCAGGTCGAGCCAGAGCAGGGTGTCGGCGCGTTCCCACAGCAGGTTGCCGAGGAACCGCTGGTACTGAGCTTCACAGACCCAGCGGTCGGTGGTGGCGAAGGCGGCGACCTCGGTCTCGAACTCGGGCCGCTTGACCCAGCCCGGACCGTGGTGCAGTTCGTCGAGTTCGTAACGGGGTAGCCCGAGCCCGGTCGCGACGCGTCGGGCGAGGGTGGTCTTGCCGGAACCGGACACACCGGCGATCAGGACGCGTCGCACTCTGGCAACTTTACGACGGTGATCACGCGGCAGGTGAGCTGGGGAACCCAGTCCTGACCTGCGCGGAATACTTCAGCCCTCGTCGGCGTCGTGGTATGTTGAACATTCAACCTCCATGGGGATGGCGACATGACCACGTCGAGCAGGCAGCCGGTTCTCTACCTCAGCCATGGCGCGCCGCCGCTGGCCGATGACCAGCTGTGGACTCGCCAGCTCGCCGACTGGGCTTCGGCGATCGACAAGCCGACGGCGATCCTGATCGTGTCCGCGCACTGGGAGGCGGCGCCGTTGACCTTGGGCGCGACCGAGACCGTACCGCTGGTCTACGACTTCGGCGGTTTTCCCGAGCGGTACTACCAGGTGAAATACCCCGCGCCCGGCGCTGCGGAACTGGCCGCGAAGGTTCGACGTCTGCTGCGTACTCCGGAGACGCCGATCGCGGACGATCCGCGGCGCGGACTCGACCACGGCGCGTACGTGCCGCTGGTCGAGATGTACCCCGGCGCCGACGTACCGGTCCTGCAGATCTCCATGCCCACGCTCGAGCCCGCCGCGCTCGTCGACATCGGTCGCAGGCTGGCCCCACTGCGCGACGAGGGTGTGCTGATCGTCGGCAGCGGGTTCTTCACCCACAACCTGCACGCGATGACCCCGCACCTCGGCCCGGACCACGCGCCGCCGTCGTGGTCGAGTGAGTTCGACGACTGGGGCGACCGGGCGATCGAGTCCGGCGACTTCGACTCGCTGATCGACTTCGAGCGCAAGGCGCCCGCGGCGCGGCTCGCGCATCCGCGTACCGAGCATTTCGCGCCGCTGTTCGTCGCGCTCGGCGCCGCTGTGGACACTCTTCGTGCTCGGCGTTCGGTTATCGACGGCTTCTGGTTCGGTTTGGCGAAGCGCTCATGGCAATTCGATTGACCAAAGATCACCGGTACGGGTGGTATCCGGTGCTTGAATTGGCATAGGGGTACAAGGAAGGGTTCTGCGCAAGTCTCGGCGACGGAAGGCGCGGGCCGATGAGCGCGGTTCACCTAGCGGCACCTCTCGTGCCGGATTCCGGTTGGGACGACCTCGTCGCGGAACTCCCGTATGGGCTGGTTTTGCACGACGAGGATGGGTCCGTGGTCGTGGCGAACGCCAGCGCCGCGGAGTTGCTCGACCTGCCGCCGCACCAGCTGCGCGCGGGCACGAACCCGCCCGACTGGCGGCTGTGCGACGACTCCGGTTCCCCGGTTCCGAGCATGCCGGAGCTGGCCCGCCAGATCGGGCGCGCGGGCTCGTCGACAACAGTGCCGTTCGTAGTCACCAGGGCGGACAAGCCGTACCGCAGGCTGTGGGCCGATATCCACCCGGTCACACACCGGGGACGCGGCATGACGCTGATGGTCATCCGCCCGGTGGAGTCCGAGCCCGCGCGATGCCTGCTCGACCCGACCACCGGGTTGCCCCACCGGGCGCTGCTGTTCGACCGGATCGAGCAGAGCCTGGTGCGAGCCAGGGTCCACGGCACGCGAACCACGCTGGTGCTCGCGGATCTGTGTGGCCTGGGGAAGATCAATCGCGAACTCGGCTTCGACCAGGGCGACGAGTTGTTGGCCCTGCTCGCCGATCGGCTGCGTTCGGGCTTGCGCGCCGATCAGACAGTGGCCCGGTACACCGGCGGAACGTTCGCCGTCGTGACCGACCATTCGTCGGGCACCGGCGAACACCTCGCCACGCGGATCCGTGAGGTCGCCTCGGGTGTCGCGCGGGTCGGCGACCGGGAGCTCCACCCGGATCTTCGGACCGGCTGGTCGACCAGCGGCGGAGACGGAACGGTCCTGCGCCTGGTGTCCCAAGCCGAGACGCGGTTGCTCGAGTACTGAGCACGCAAAAGAATGGCCCCGCCTGGTGGCGGGGCCATTCTCACTTTCCTAGCGGGGGATGGGCCCGGGGCGGGAGGTAGCAAACCCCGGGCCCATCGCACCGATCAGTGGTCAGCCGATCGGGAAGTGCCCGAACACGCCGGCGAGCTTCGCCTTGGTGTCGTCCAGCGAGGGCAGAGCCGGCGCACCCGTGCGGGGGGCCGGGGTCGCGGGCAGGGCCACCGGAGCCTTCAGACCCGCGAGGGCGGGGGTCTGAACCGGCAGCTTGTCCAGCTTCGGAGCCTGGAACAGGTCACCCGAGAACACGCCGCGCAGGTTGTCCAGGCCGGGCATGGCCGGAGCAGCGAAACGCGGGGCGGGCTTGGGGGCGGTCGGCGCGGGCAGGTTGACCTTCTTGCCGTTCAGCTGGCCGGTCACACCGGTCAGGCCGGACAGCGGGTCGCCGGTCACCGGCTCCTGGATCGACGGCGCGCCGCCGAGTCCACCGGTCATGCCCGAAAGCGAGTCGGGGCCGAAACCACCGGGCAGACCCGAGAGCGATCCGCCACCGGCTCCGCCGAGCAGGCCACCGAGCAGGCCGGAGAGCGGGTCGGCCGCACCGGTGCGGGCGTTGCCGGCCATGGGCAGCGAGCCCAGACGCGGCATCGAGGGCAGCGTGGTGGCCTCGAGGCCACCGGCCTGCGGCAGGTCCAGCTGCGGGGTGTCCTCGCCCACGGTGATGTTGCTTTCGTTGGTGGCGAAGGTCATCGCCTCGGCCAGAACCTCGACCGGCACGTCGTAGATCGGCGCGTTGACGCCGATCGGCAGGTCGCCGTCGATGCCCGACAGGCTGCCCATGTCACCGGAGGTGGTGGAGGCGCCACCCACGGAACCGTTGGTGACGCTGTCCGAGGCGGCGATCGAGTCGCTGAACAGCGCGGCCACGGCGTCGCCGTGCGGCTGCACGACGGCGGCGGCGGGAACGTCGAGCAGGTTGCCCGAGAGGTTGGCGTTGTCGCCGCTGGTGGTGATGTCGCCACCGGACGTCGCGTTGGTGTCGTTGGTCGCGGCACCGGTGGCCATGCCACCGGCGGCCGAAGCGGCGTCGCCGAAGGCCTGCACGATCGGCAGCGCCTGCGCGGCGACGACGTTGCCCGCGAGCGAACCGTTGTCGCCGTTGGTGTCGACGGTGCCGCCCGCGTCCGACATGGTGACGTTGTGGGAAGCGGCGTCGTTGTGGCCGAGCACCGCGGCCGAGTCGCCGAAGGCCTGGACGGCCGAGGCGACCGGAACGGAGACGACGTTGCCCGTGCCCGTGCCGTCCTCGCCCGAGGTCTGCGCGTAGTCGCCCGCCTCGGAGTCGACGGTGTTGCGGCCTGCCTGGTCGCCGTCGCCGACGACGGTCGCGCCGCTGGACAGGACCTGCGTCGGGATCGCGACGGGAGCCTGGGCGATGTTGCCCGCCAGGGTGCCGCCGTTGCCCTTGGCCTTCGAGTAGCCGCCCGCGTCGACAGTGCTGTCGGTGTCGCTGTAGGCGAACGTGTCGGCGACGAGGCCGCCGCCGTTGCCCGCGACCTGGACCGGACCCGCGACGGGAACGTTCGCCAGGTTCGAGGCCAGGACGCCCGCGTCGTCGTTGGTGCTGCTGTCGCCGCCCGCGCTGGCCGTCTTGGTCTCGGTCACGGTGGAGTTGGTGCCACCGATGACAGCCGCGGTGTTCGCCAGGCCCTCGACCGGAACGGCGACCGGAACGGTCGCGGCGTCGCCGCCGACGACGCTGTCGTTGCCGGTGGTGCCGGTGAAGCCGCCCGACTCGGACGTGCTGGTCGCGATGCAGGTCGCGTCGGCCTGGCCGCCGCCCGCACCCGTGTTGCCGCAGGCGTCGATCGGGGCGGTGACCGCCGGGACGGCCGCGAGGCCGCCGCCGACGCTGTTGTCGCCACCGGTGTAGGAGCTGCCACCCGCTTCGGAGGTGACGTCGGTGGTGGTTTCGGTGACGGCGGTGCCGACCAGCGATCCGGCGTTGGCCGTGGCCTGGGTCGGGATGGCGACCGGCGCGTGGCCGATAGCGCCACCGATCACGGACTCTTCACCGTTGGTGAGGTTCGAGCCGCCCGCGACGGCGTCACCGCTGGTGGCGCACATCGTGGTGGCGATGCCGACGACCGCGGCGGCGTTGCAGTCCACGGCGACCGGGCCCGCGAGGGCGGGCTGCAGGATGTTGCCGGAGCCGACAGCCTCGTCGCCGTCCGTCTTGATGTAGGCGGGCTCGTCGTAGGTGTCGCTCGACTGGGCGTCACCGGCCTGGGCGTAGGCGTCGCTGGCGGTGAGTGCGTCGGCGATGCCGATGACGGTGACGGCGTTGCCGTTGCCCTGCACCGGGACGGCCACGGGAACCGCGCCCGCGTTGCCCGAGAGCACGCTCTCTTCGCCGTCGGTGACGATGGTGCCGCCGGAGGTGGCCTCGGAGTAGCTGGCCGAGTCGGTGGTCGCGATGCCCCCGCCGGAAACGGCGTTCCCGTTGAGCTGCACCGGGGTGGCGCCGTGGCCCGCGAGGACGTTGCCCGACAGCACGCCTCCTTCGCCGTCGGTGACAATGTCACCGTTGGCGGCCGCGGACTGCGACGACGTGTTGTACGAGTCGGCGGTGCCGCCCGCGGCGATCGCGTTGCCGGTGATCTGGATGGGCGCAGCCCACGCCAGGGCGACGACGTTGCCCGCGAGGGTGCTGTCCGACCCGTCGGTGACGACCGGGGTGCCGTGGTGGTCCGTCTGGTCCGAGGAGTTCTCGACCGAGGCGTCGCCGAGGATGGCGATCGCGTTGCCGGAGATGTCGATCGGGACGACCAGGTCGCCGACGATCTTGTTGCCGCGGAAGAGGTCGTCTTCGGTCCCGATGGACTTCGGCGAGACACCGGCGGTCGGGTCGAGGACACCGTTGACCGGCGCGAGGCCGCCCGTGGCGGGCAGGCCGGTGGGGAGCTCGGCGGGCAGCCCGGTGGTGGGCAGGCCCGTGGTGGGCAGGCCCGTGGTGGGCAGAGCCTCCGTCACGCCCTGGGTGCTCGGCAGTCCGCCAGTGGTGGGCAGTGCGCCGGTCAGCTTGTCCGTCGCGGGCAGCGCCTCGGTGGACAGCGGGGCAACACCGTTGGTGCTGGTCAGCGCCGAGGGCATGCCGCCCGCGGTGGGCAGCCCGGAGGTCAGGCCATCCGTGGCGGGCAGCGCCGGGGCGGCACCGCCGGTGGCGCCTGCCAGGTCACGGGGCGTGATCGTGATGTCGTGGTTGACACCACCGAGGTTGTGCTGACCGAACGGGGTGCCCAGCGCGTTGTTGTCGATCTTGATCGGCACGCTGACCGAACCGTCCAGGGCGGACGGCGGGAGGTCGGGGTTGAAGCTCTCGTCAGCGGACGCGATGCCGGTACCGAGCATCAGCATTCCGCCTGTGACCAGCGCGGTCTGGAATCCGCGCTTCGCCCAGATATGCATCTGGTGTTCTCCTTCTCGGTTTCCCATTGCTGGGGCTACATGCGGGTGACCGGACGCGAAACCGCGTCGGGGCAGCGGCCACCTGCGTTAAGGGGTGCGGGAACTAACCCGCGGGGGGTGAAGGCACGACCTGGGCATGCCGATCTACGCGCATGAACCCAGCGAAGCGGCTAGTGGCTTCGCGGTCGCGCGGGAATTCAGTCGGGAGTGACGCCGGGCTGCTGGCCGACGGTGACGGGGACGTGAACCTGGGCCGAGCGCGAAGCATCGGCGGTGTTCAGGTCAGTGCCCGACGGAACCGAGGAGAGCAAGCCGAAACTCGGCGCGTCCACGGAGTTGGCTCCGGAGTGTCCGGTGCCAACGGGGGCGGGGATGCTCAGCGGCGCCAGCGGACTGGTGCCGCGGGGCATGACCGGAGCCTCGTCTGAGGTCTCCGGCGAACCTCGCCGGTTCATACCGTCGCTGAGAGCGCGGTCAACCGCGCTCGCGACGGCGTTCTGGTCGATCGCGCCAGGCCGCACCCCGACAAGAGTGGTGGCCTTGGCGATCGACGCACCGGCGACGGGCGCGGTGACGGCGGAGCCGTCAGGCGCGTCGACGCCGGGATCGGTCACTCCGGGGAACTCGACCTCGTCCACGTCGTCGATCGCGTCGACCGGGAGCGTTGCCGCGTTCTCGAAGTGCTCGGTGATCTTGTGGCCGAACGCGTCGAAAGCTTCCTTCGCGTGTTCGCCGAAGTTCGGGTCAGACTCGCCGATGATCCGGCCGATGCTGCCGGTGAGTCCAGAGACCACCGGGAGATCCATGGGCGCGGGAGCGGTCTGAGTGCCTTCGGACGGGAACATCTGGAAGTCGAACGACGTGTCCGCCGTTGCGGAGGCCGACGAGATGGCCCAGGCCGCCGCGGTTGTGGCGACAGCGCCGCCGAGGACCATGAGCGAACGGGAAAGGGCACGCCGCAGTGCTGCGGTCGCCTTCTCCGTCTTCGCTCGGTCCACGTGCGGGTACCTGTCACTTTCCGATCTTGGGCCGCACGGCGATCACCGTGCACCGCAGACATTGGCACCCTTGGGGCTCGTTATGCACGTGTGACACAGGAGGCCCACCTGATCGTGTGACGAACACAGAGTGTCTCCACAGATCACGATCAGTAGTGACGCAGGTCAGGGGCTCAGCCCGCCGAACTGTCCACACCTGTGGGTTAACCGCGTTTGAGCACGCGGGTCGCCCCAGCCGCCGCCGTGGTGGCCAGGATCCAGCCCACGGCGATCAGCGCCCCCGCGATCCACTGCGACGCCCCGACCATCCGCCACTTGTTGTCCTGACCGAGGTCGACGATGGGCAGCAGCAGGTCGGTGGCCAGCAACGGCGGATTCCAGACCGGGTTGACGTCGGCGTCGAGCTTCTCCATCACATGGGTGTTGAACCAGAGCAGGCCCAGCAGCCAGAACAGCAGCAGCCACACCATCGCCAGCCACGGCCGGTAGCCGTAGCCGACCGTCCACTCCTGGAGCCTGCCCCACATCCGCCCGGCGACGTTGAGCTCGGCGTAGCGCCTGCGCTGGCGTTCGAGCTGGACCAGCTGGGCCCGCTCCTCGTCGCCCCCGCCCGCGTACACGGCGGCCAGCTGCTCATATGGCCCCGGAGCGAAGTCCGGCTGGACCGCGCGAAGCCAGGCGAGGCGGGTGCGGACCGACACCTCGGGATGCGAGGTGATGGCGGTGAAGCTGAAGTCCTCGAGATCGATCCCGCCGCGGGCGGCCCAGAGTCCTGGCCCGTCTATGACCGACACGACGGACGCGCGCGTGAGCACCACTTGCCCGCGCGGGGGTCGGCGCGGTGAGAAGGCGAGGACGAGTTCCTGCGCGGTCAGCCCGTAGGCCGACAGCGACTTGTCGGTGACCGGGTGCTTCGGGTGCGTGCGGCCACCGAGCCGGGCGCCGCCGAAGGTCGCCATCTTGCCGACCTCCACCAGCCGGACCCGGACGCCGCCGATCGCCAGGAAGCCGTAGCTGCAGAGCAGGTCCTTGCCGATGGTGGCGACCCGGGCGTCCAGTGAGGGCTTGACCGTTCCGTTGGGGCGCAAGCGCGGCTTGATGAGCCGGGCACCGGAGCAGTCGAGGCTCGACCCGATGTGCGCGTTCTGCAGCCGCACCGATCCGCTGATCCGGACTTTGCGCAGGAACAAGGTGCCGCCGACGCGGAGCCGGTCCGCGAACAGCACGTCGATCGCGGGCCCGCACAGGCGCGCGCGGGACAGGCTGGCGCTGCCGTGCACATGGGCGTCGACCAGCCGGACCTGGCCGTAGGTGCGCAGGGCGGTTCGCCGGTCGCCGTCGGAGTCGATCTTGCCGTTGACCGCGCCGCGGCATTCGACGTCGCCGAACACCTCGACGCCGTCGCCGACCAGGGCGACCGGCACCCGGTCCACGGCGGTGCCCGAGGCGAACGCGGCGGCCAGCCGGGCGACGACATCGCGGCGGCCGATGGTCGCGCCCGATAAGAGGAGGTGCCCGCCGATGCGGGCGCCGCGCAGCCCGACCGCGCCCGCGGCGGTGAACCCGGCGTCGAGCTTGACGTCGCCGTCGACCCGCAGCCGGTCGGCGTCGAGGACGGTGTGGTCCTCGGCGGTGCCGTGCGGCAGGACCAGGACATGGTTCTCGGTGGCGGTGCCGTTGTGCAGGTGCGCGCCGGAGAACACGGCGTCGCCGCCGATGCGGGCGCCGGAGAGCAGGACGGTGCCGGTGGCGTCGAATCGGCCGCCGCCGGTGTCGCACATCAGGTTGCCTTCGACCGCCATGCCGGTGGCCTCGAGCACGGGCCCCGCCGGGTTGGCCATGCGGGCGCCGGTCAGGTGAACGCTGCCGCCGATGTTCGCGCCGCGCAGCCGGACCTCGCCGAACGCGCGGGCGGCCACGCCCTGGATGGAGCCGGACACGCGCAGGCGGGCACCGAGCAGGGCGGCGCCGTTCGGGTTGCGCAGGACCGCGCCCGCGAGCCGCAGCGTGCCTTCGATCGTCGCGTCGGTGAGGTCGAGCACACCGGTGCAGGTGAAACCCGGTTCGAGGACCAGGTCGCTGCCCACGCGCAGGTTGCGGGCCTTGACCCCGGGGACCCGGCAGCCGGGCATGGTCAGGCCGACCAGCCGGGCCATCCGCAGGATCGGCGGCAGTTCGAACGTGCAGCGGCGCAGTGCGATGACGTGGTCGATGGTCCGGCCCTCGATGTCGAAGGAGCCGGTCACGGTGGCGTTGTCCAGGCGCAGGGCGGGCATCGCGCCCGCTTCGAGCGGGTAGGCCCCGGTCAGCAGAGCCGCGAGCACCGGGCCGCGGACCGGCCTGCCGCCGAGGTCGAGCCTGCTGCCGGTGGTGAACGCCGAGCGGACCTCGCGCTCGGTTTCGGTCAGCGACGACAGCGACACGTACTGGGGCCCGGCTTCCGTCACGGCGTCATCACATCAGACAGAGTGGTCGCCGAGGAGCGATTCGACGGATACGGTGATCGTGATGACCAGAACCCGCGCCGCCGCGCCACAGGACGTCACCACGCTGGTACCGAAGGGCCTCCGGGTCAGCGCCGCGCTGGCTTGGCGCTTCCTCATGATCATCGGTGCGCTCTACGTGATCATCTGGCTGCTGGGCTACTTCGCCCACGTGGTCATCCCGACCGCGATCGCCCTGCTGCTCGCGGCGCTGATGGCGCCGGGCGTGGGCAAGCTCGTGCAGTGGCGGGTGCCCCGCGGGCTGGCCGCCGCCATCGCCATGGTCGGCGGGATCGCGGTCGTCGGCGGTGTGCTGACGTTCGTGATCATCCAGTTCAGCAACGGCCTGCCCCAGCTGCAGGCGCAGGTCGCCGACAGCCTCGACACGATCCGCGACTGGCTGGCCAACGGCCCGTTGCACCTGCGTCAGGACCAGATCCAGACGTTCCTCGACAACGCGATCACCGCGATCAAGGACAACCAGTCGGCGATCACGTCGGGTGCGATCACCACCGCCGCCACGATCGGCGAGGTCCTCACCGGGCTGCTGCTGACCCTGTTCATCCTCATCTTCTTCTTGTACGACGGCGAAGGCATGTGGCGCTTCGTCACCCGGGCGGCACCCGCCCGGGTGCGCGCGCGGGTCGACGTCGCCGGGCGGCGCGGTTTCTCCTCGCTGGTCAGCTACGTGCGGGCCACCGCCGCGGTGGCGATCTTCGACGCCGTCGGCATCGGCGTGGGCCTGGCGATCATCGGTGTGCCGCTCGCGGTGCCGCTGGCCGCGCTGGTCTTCCTCACCGCGTTCATCCCGATCATCGGTGCCCTGATCGCGGGGACGGTGGCCGTCCTGGTCGCCCTGGTGGCGAACGGGTTCGTCGCGGCGCTGATCGTGCTGGCCGTGGTGGTGGCCGTCATGCAGATCGAGAGCCACATCTTGCAGCCGTGGCTGCTGGGCCGCGCGGTCAAGCTGCACCCGCTGGCCGTGGTCCTGGCGATCGCCGTCGGCTTGATCGCGGCGGGCATCGCGGGCGCGCTGCTGGCGGTGCCGCTGCTGGCGGTGCTCAACGCGGGCATCCGGTCCCTGGTGAGCGAGCAGGACCCGGAACCGGATGCGGTCGACGTGTTCGACGACACCGGTTCGGTGCCGAACCTCAAGGACGACGAACCGGAGCCCAGCCAGCCATGACGCGCAGGGTGCGGCTGCCCGGCGACCGGTACCGCGGACCCGTCACGAAGGACCCCGCGGCGCCACTGTGGCTCTCCGCGGTGTTGCTGCGGATCATCACGCTGATCTTCGCGATCGGTGTCGTGGTCAATCACCAAGGTGAGTACGCGCATACCGGGCTGGCCTATGCCACGGTCGGCGGGATGGCGGTCTGGACGGTCGTCACCTCGGTCTATTACCTGCGCGACACCGGCAAGGCCGTCTGGTTCATCTTTGTCGACCTCCTGGTCTGTGTGATCGCGATGGCGATGTCGCGGCTCGTGCTGACCCACGAGCAGCTGACCGTTTTGGCCGTGCCGTTGGTGCCGACGGTGTGGGTCACGGCGGTCGTCGCGGTCGGCGCGGTCCGCGCGGGCCTCTCCGGCGGGACGCTGTTCGGGATGGTCGTGGCGGTGGCGAACTACGCGGTGCGCGGCTACGTCGACACGGATCTGACCCGCGACATGGTCTTGCTGGTGGCGATCGGCGCCGTGCTCGGCCTGGCGGCGACCACGTCGCGGCAGTCGGCCGAGCGGCTGGCGAAGGCGCTGCGGGTCGAAGCCGCGACCGCCGAGCGCGAGCGGCTGGCCCGCACGATCCACGACAGTGTGCTGCAGGTGCTGGCCCGGGTCCGCAAGCGTGGGCGCGAGGTAGGCGGCGAGGCGGCCGAGTTGGCGGAGGAGGCCGGCAGGCAGGAAGTGGCGCTGCGGGCCCTGGTCTCGGCCGCGCCGCTGGAGTCCGCCGAGGACGGCACCGCGGATCTGCGGCCCCGCCTGCAGGTGTTGGCCACGGACCGGTTCCAGGTGTCGGTCCCGCCGACCGCGGTGACCATGCCCGCGTCGGCCGCGGGCGAACTCGCCTACCTGGTCCGCGAGGCGCTGGAGAACGTCGACCGGCACGCGGGCCTGGGTGCGCGGGCCTGGGTGCTGCTCGAAGACCTCGGCGACGAGGTGGTCCTGAGCATCCGCGACGATGGGGTGGGCATCCCGGCGGGGCGGATCTCGGCGGCCGAACACGAGGGGCGAATGGGTATCGCCCGGTCGATTCGCGGTCGGGTCAGCGACCTCGGTGGCACCATCACCCTGGAGACCGCGCCCGACCTGGGCACGGAGTGGGAGATCCGGGTCCCGGCGAGAAGGGCGGCACGGTGACGGAACAGCCGATCTCGATCATGGTGGTCGACGACCACCCCATCTGGCGGGACGGTGTGGCGCGCGACCTGGCCGAACGCGGGTTCGAAGTCCGCGCGACCGCGGGTGACGCCGCCTCAGCTGTCCGGATCGCGCGAACCGTGCGCCCGGACGTGGTGCTGATGGACCTCAACCTCGGCGAGGAGTCCGGGGTGGAGGCGACCCGCAAGATCACCGGGGAGCTGACCGACACCCGGGTGCTGGTCCTGTCGGCCAGCGGCGAGCACAACGACGTGCTGGAGGCGGTCAAGGCGGGCGCGTCGGGCTACCTGGTGAAATCGGCTTCGGCTGAGGAACTGGTGGCGGCGGTCCGGCGGACGTGGGCCGGTGACGCGGTCTTCAACGCGGGACTCGCGGGCCTGGTGCTCGGCGAGTACCGGCGGATGGCGTCGGGCCCGGAGGAGAGCGGGGCGCCGAAGCTGACCGATCGGGAGACCGAGGTGCTGCGGCTGGTCGCCAAGGGATTGACCGCCCGGCAGATCGCCGACCGGCTGGTCCTGTCGCACCGGACGGTGGAGAACCACGTGCAGTCGACGCTGCGGAAACTGCAGTTGCACAACCGGGTCGAGCTGGCCCGGTACGCGATCGAGCACGGGCTTGACGGAGAGCCGGACTAGATCACACCAGCGGCAGGGGCCAGCGGTGGTCGCCGTCGGGGGAGTCCAGCCAGTTCGTCACCTGCTCGCACTTCTCCGCAGCCATCGCGATCTCACGATTCGGGTGCTGCGCAACGACGTCGCGGGCAATCCTTCGCGGGGGCGAGGCTTCTGGATCTTCGGCTTCGGTGACCGGGCAACTCCGGTCGGATTCACGGAGTCCCCGCCCGGCCCGTCCACCTACTACGATGAAGACGCTGTCACCGCTGCGATGCGTCGGACCTTCTACCGGATCTGGGAACTCGCGCTGAGCAGGCAGGAGTCACGGCGGTTGATGGAAAGCATCCTTAAGGAGTAAGTCAGCATGGCCTCCCCGACTCGGGACACCGGATGGTTCAAGAGCTCCCGCAGCTCCCCGAATGGTGAGGCGTGCGTCGAGGTGCGGTTGACAGACACCAGCATCGGAGTCAGGGACTCCAAGAACGTTGAAGGACCGGCGCTGGCGTTGCCCCCGACCTCCTGGGCCGGGTTCCTGGCAATCACATCCCGGTAGGGCGTTTCGCGCCTATCTTGGGTGGTGTGACCACCCCGATCAGTCCCCGCGAACTTCGAGTCTCCGACGCCGAGCGCTCCCACGTGGTCGGCGTGCTGCAGAAGGCCATCGGACGCGGCCTGCTCAGCCTCGACGAGTTCACCGCCCGAACCGATGTCGCGCTGGCCGCGCGCACCCGTGCGGAGCTCAACACCGTCCTGGTCGACCTGCCCGGCCTGGTCCACCCGGAGTCCGGTGTCGCGCCGGTCAAGCCGGTGGAGTTCCGGGCGACGATGTCGTCGCTCAAGCGCGAGGGCGAGTGGGTCGTGCCGCGCGACATCGTCATCCGCAGCCAGATGGGCTCGACCGTGCTGGACTTCTCCGACGCGGTCATCTCCTTCCCCGAGATCCGCATCGAGGTCGATGTGGCCGCGGGGTCGGTGGAGCTGCTGATGCCCGAGCGCTCGTCGGTCGACGCCTCGGCGGTCACCGTGGAGCTGGGCAGCAAGACCGACAAGGCCAGTGGCTCGCGCACGGGCGGGCCACACTTCGTGGTGACCGGGTCCGTACGCGCGGGATCGCTGACCATCCGGCGGCCCACCTACGTGCGGATCGGGTCGCTGACCCTCCGGCGACCGTGGAGGATCAGCTGGGACGCGTAGGCTCTGCTGTGAAGCTCTGCTGACAAAGCAGTTCAGAAAGTCCCGATGGACTTCACAGCGGCACGGCAGCAGACTCCGCGCGGGGAGCACAACCCGCACTATCGGAGGAATCTTGAAGGCTCTGGTCAAAGTCGCCCCGGGCCCCGGTCTGGAGCTCGTCGACGTCCCGGATCCCAAACCCGGCCCGGGCGACATCCTGCTGCGTGTGCTGCGCACCGGCATCTGCGGCACGGACCTGCACATCGACGCCTGGGACGACTGGGCAGCCAAGACGATCAAGGCGCCGCTGACGCTCGGCCACGAGTTCGTCGGCGAGGTCGTCGAGATCGGCGCCGCGGTCACCAAGGTCAAGGTCGGCGACCTGGTCAGCGGCGAGGGACACCTGGTCTGCGGCACCTGCCGCAACTGCCGGGCGGGCCGCCGCCACCTGTGCGCCAACACCATCGGCCTCGGCGTGCACACCAACGGCGCGTTCGCCGAGTACGCGGTGCTGCCCGAGTCGAACGCCTGGGTGCACAACCACCAGATCGACCTCGACGTCGCCGCGATCTTCGACCCGTTCGGCAACGCCGTGCACACCGCGCTGTCGTTCCCGGTCCTGAACGAGGACGTGCTGATCACCGGCGCGGGCCCGATCGGGCTGATGGCCGCCGCGGTCGCCAAGCACGCGGGCGCCCGGCACGTGGTGATCACCGACATCAGCGAGGCCCGGCTGGAGTTGGCCCGCAAGCTCGGCGTCAACGTCGCGCTCGACGTCAGCTCGACCCCGGTGTCGGCGGTCTACGGCGAGCTGAAGATGACCGAGGGCTTCGACGTGGGCATGGAGATGTCCGGCCAGCCCTCGGCGCTGCGCGAGATGATCGGGAACATGACCCACGGCGGTCGGATCGCGATGCTGGGTCTGCCCGCGAAGGAGATCGCGATCGACTGGAGCGCGGTCGTGCTCAAGATGCTGACGATCAAGGGCATCTACGGCCGGGAGATGTTCGAGACCTGGTACGCGATGTCGGTTCTGCTGCAGGCCGGTCTCGACCTGAGCCCGGTGATCACCCACCGGTTCCACCACACCGAACACAAGGCCGCGTTCGACACCGCCCGCGGCGGCAAGTGCGGCAAGGTCATCATGGATTGGGAGAGCTGATGTTCGGCGCTATGCGCGAAGACCTGCGGGCGGGACTCGACGAGATCCGGGCCGCCGGGCTATACAAGGCGGAGCGGGTGATCACCACCCCGCAGCAGGCGTCGGTCCGGGTCGACTCCTCCGAGCCGGTGCTGAACTTCTGCGCCAACAACTACCTCGGTCTGGCCGACCACCCGACGCTGATCAAGTCCGCCCAGGACGCCCTGGACGAGTGGGGCTTCGGGATGGCGTCGGTGCGGTTCATCTGCGGGACGCAGGCCCCGCACAAGGCCCTGGAAGCCCGGCTGTCGCAGTTCCTGGGCACCGAGGACACGATCCTCTACAGCTCCTGTTTCGACGCCAACGGCGGTCTGTTCGAGACCCTGCTGACCGACCAGGACGTGGTCATCTCCGATGAGCTGAACCACGCGTCGATCATCGACGGCATCCGCCTGTGCAAGGCCGGGCGCGCGCGCTACCGCAACCGCGACATGGCCGACCTCGAGGCGAAGCTCAAGGAAGCCGCGGGCGCGCGCTACCGGCTGATCGCCACCGACGGCGTGTTCTCCATGGACGGCTACCTCGCGCCGCTCGACGAGATCGTCGCCCTCGCCGAGAAGTACGACGCGCTGGTCATGGTCGACGACTCGCACGCCGTGGGCTTCATGGGCGAGACCGGACGCGGCACCCCGGAGCACTTCGGGGTCGGCGACCGCGTCGACATCTACACCGGCACGCTCGGCAAGGCCCTCGGCGGCGCCAGCGGCGGCTACGTCTCCGGGCACGCGGAGATCGTGGAGATGCTGCGGCAGCGTTCGCGCCCGTACCTGTTCTCCAACTCGCTGGCCCCGTCGATCACCGCGGCCGCGGTGGCCACGCTCGACCTGCTCGAGTCCTCCGCCGAGTTGCCGGTCCGGCTCCGCGAGAACAGCACGCTGTTCCGGGCGCGCATGACCGAGGCGGGATTCGACCTGCTGCCCGGCGAGCACCCGATCATCCCGGTGATGATCGGCGACGCGGCTAAGGCGAGCCGGATGGCCGACCTGCTGCTCGACCAGGGCGTCTACGTGATCGGGTTCTCCTACCCGGTCGTGCCGCACGGCAAGGCCCGCATCCGCACCCAGATGTCGGCGGCGCACTCGACCGACGACGTCAACCGCGCGGTCGACGCCTTCATAGCCGCCCGGGAGAAGATGGACGCGTGAAGCCTGATGGCGGACGACCCCTGGTTGTTCTAAAATCGCACACATGCGCCTACTGGACAGTGCGGCCATTGGCAACCGAATCGCGGAGGCCCGCAAGCGTGAGGGGTTGACCCAGGAGCAGCTTGCCACAGCGATCGAAATCGACCGTTCCGCTCTGGCGAAGATGGAGAGCGGGACGCGTCGGGTCTCTGCCTTGGAACTCTCCGCAATCGCGATCGTCCTAGGCGAGCGCGTCGAGTGGTTCGTGCGCGAACCCCCCAAGGCCGTTGTCTCCCACCGGAACACGCAAGCCCCGGGCACGCCAAGTGCGATCATCGACCGCAAGCTTGAACGAGCAGCGTGGAACGTCGAGTTCGTGGCCAGGCAAGACTCAGGGTTGTCTCTGTCGAGCGTCGAGCCACGTAGCCGCCCCCGGTCGAACGACGAGGTGGAGAGCCACGCCGACGCTGTCCGCGCTCTTCTGGGTTTGAATCGGGCAGAGCCATTCGCTGACATGTCACGTCGGGTAAGCGAGGTTGGACTGCTTGCGTTTGTCTTTGACCTTGGCCCAGATGCCGCGGATGCGGCGTCCCTGCTCTTGGCTCAGGGCGGGGTTGCTGTCATCAACGGTCATCTACAGGTTGGCCGCAGGCGACTTGCGCTAGCCCACGAATTGGGGCATTACGTCTTCGCAGACGAGTACTCGATTGACTGGCGCATCGATGATCGCGACAACGAAGCATGGGAGGCCCGCATCGACCGGTTCGCTCGGGCGTTACTCCTGCCATCCGATGGACTGACACGGAGGTGGCTGCAACTCGTCGAACGCGACGATGTGCGCACAGCGGCGGTGAAGATCGCGAGCGAATTCCAGGTGGACATGTCAACTTTGTCGCGACGGTTGACCGAACTGGGTGCGATCAGCGGTGAAGATGATCGTTTTATTCGGTCGGTGCGGACAACGAGAGCGGACATTGTCGACTTTAATCTCGTCCCACGTGACGAACTTCGACCGATCTGTCTGGCCAAGAGTTATGAAGCAGCGATACTCCGCTTGTTTCGAAGCGAGATAATTTCTCCAGCACGAGCAGTGGATCTTTTGTTCGAAAGTTGGGATGAAAGCGAGCTTCCAACGCTTCCGACGCTTCCGGAAAACGCGATCTGGGACTTCGTTTGACCACATCGGAACCGATCGTCTTTGACACTGGACCGTTGACCCATTTCGCACGGGCGCATTGGCTCGGGCCACTCAAAGCTGTGGTCGAGGGCCATCCTGTGCTGATTCCAGACGTTGTGGTCGAAGAATTGAAGGAAGGCGCTCGTCGAGACAGCCGCATCCAGGCGGTCTTGGACGCCGATTGGATCGAGCATCGAGAACTGCGCACTGCCGAGGAAGTCGCCGCATATCAGCAGTTTGAAGAACTTCTGGTATATCGCAATCGAAATCGAGGTGAAGCGGGCGCGCTGGCTCTCGCGAGCACAGCTGGCGGAATCACCGTGATCGACGACGGCGCAGGCCGCCGGGCAGCAAAGAAGCATGGCATCGAAAACAAGCCAACGCTGCGGCTGCTGTGCGAGGCCATCCGCTCGGGCCTGCTCACCGTGCCATTGGTGTCAGCTCTTGCCGACGACCTCATCATCAGCAACTACCGCCTCCCTTTTGTGCTCGGTGGATTCGAGAGTTGGGCGCAAGAGAACGGGCTGATGGACGCGTGATCGATCCCCGGCGGCTGCGGGTGCTGCGCGCACTGGCCGACCACGGCACCGTCACCGCCGCGGGCCAGGCGCTGCACCTGACGCCGTCGGCGGTCTCGCAGCAACTCGTCGCGCTGGAGTCCGAGGTCGGCCAGGACCTGCTGCACCGCAAGGGGCGGCGGGTCTGGCTGACCGCCGCCGGGGAACTGCTGGTCGAGCACGCCACCGCGGTGATCGCCGAGTTGGACCGGGCCGAGGCGCGCTTGGCCGCGTACGCGGCCGGGGAGACCGGGCGGGTCCGGGTGGCGGCGTTCGCCTCCGCGATCACCCAGGTCGTCGCCCCGGCGATCGTCGCGCTGCGGGCCTCGGCGCCGGGGGTGAGTGTGGTCGTGCACGACGCCGAACGCAGCCTGCCGATGCTGCTCGACGGCGAGATCGACATCGCGGTCACCGTCGAGTACTGGGCCAGCGCGGGCGACGACGACCAGCGGGTCGTCCGCACCCCGCTCTACGCGGAGCCGTTCGACGCGGTGCTGCCGCCGGGACACCGGCTGACCGACCAGAACGAGGTCAACCTGTCCGATCTGGCCTCCGACGACTGGGTCGCGCCGCTGCCGGGCAATCCCTGCCGTGACGTGCTGGTCGTGGCCTGCGAGGGCGTCGGCTTCACCCCGCGGATCACCCACACCTCGGACGACTTCCGCGCCGAAGCCGCCTTGGTCGCCGCCGGCGGCGGGGTCGCGCTGATCCCTCGCACGGCGTTGACGGGGGTGGAGCCCGCGCGGGTCCGGCCGATCGCCGTGGACCCGCCGACTCGGCGGGTCTTCGCCGCGGTGCGCCGCGGACGGGAGGACCACCCGCTGATCCTGGCGGTGCAGTCGGCCCTGCGAAAAGCGGTTACTCAATCATGTTAATATTTACTCATGCAGGTAACGATCACGGAAGCCGCACGTCGCAAGCAGATCATCGACGCGGCGGTCGAGGTCATCGCCGACCTCGGCTACGCGAAAACGTCCTTCGCACGAATCGTGGAGCGGGCTGAGCTGAGCAGCACGCGGCTGATCTCGTACCACTTCGCCGACAAGAACGACCTGATGATGGCCGTCCTGATCAGCTCGGTCGGCACTCTGGACGAGCTCCTCAATGCCCGCCTTGAGGGGCTCACCGGCCGCGCGGAGATGCTGCGGGCCTACATCGAGGTCCGAGTCGAACTGCTGCGCACGCACCCGAAGCAGTTGCGGGCGATCACCGAGGTCGCCGACAACCACCGCGCCGCCGACGGCTCGCCGATGTTCGCCCCGCTGCTGACCGACTTCCGCGTCGGCCGGATGGAACGCCAGCTGCGCCAAGGACAGCGGGAAGGCGTGTTCGCCGAGTTCGACCCGGCGGTCATGGCGAACACCATCTCGTCGGCGATCGAGGGGGTGGCCCGGTCCGGCCTTCCCCTCGACGGGTACGGCCGGGAACTGGCCGACCTGTTCGACCGCGCGACCCGCGCCGCCGCTCAGTAGCGCGGCGGGAACTGCTGCTGCTGCGGGTAAGCCTGCGGCGGGTACTGCTGCTGCCCCATCGGATATCCCTGCTGGGGCTGGGCGTACCCGCCGGAGGGCTGCCCGGCATACGGCGGCTGGGGCGCGAACTGCTGCTGGGCGACCTGGGGCTGCGGCGCGAACTGCTGCTGCGGGAATTGGGGCTGCTGCGGGAATTGCGGCATCGCCTGCTGCTGCGCCGACAGCAGCGGCGGCATCGGCGGCGCCTGCGTTCCGTACTTCTCCCACACGTGCTGCGGGACGACGCTGACGAGGTACTTCAACGCCTCCAGCTTCTGCATGATCTCCTGCGGGGTGTTGCGGGTGAGCTTGTTGTCCTCGTAGTAGACGAGGTCGGCGCCGATGATCGTCCAGCCCTCGAGCTTCGCGTCGATGATCAGGTCGACCGCCTGCGGCGTCAGCAGCTCGGTCACCAACTGCGGGTTCTGCCCCTGCACGAGGTACTGCCGGTTGAAGTCGCGGTGGGGGATGGGGATCTGCCCCTGGTCGGTGTTGTTGAAGAACCCGCGCTTGGCCACCTCGACATAGGGCAGCGAAACGGGTAGCCGCACCGCCCAGATGGTCACGACGGTGTTGTCCTCGGAGAAGATGATCGCGTTGTGGCTTCTGGTCAGCGTCCGGCGCTGGTAGTCGAACGCGGTGAACTCCAGCCCGTTGAGCGAGCCGCGGATGACGCCGAACGCCACCCGGCGGTCGCCGCGCTGGTTGAACGGCGAGATGTTGCCCCACTGGTTGAGCAGTTCCGGCGCGTACGGCGCGAACTGCCAGCCCTGGCTCATCGCCAGTTGACCGCGCTCACCGTTCTTGAACTTCTGCCGCTGCACCAGAAACTGCCGCGGCAGCAGCAGCGTGAAGATGTTCAGCCCGCCGAAGAGGGCGACCACCATGACGAAAATCCAGAAGACGATCACGATACGAACCTTCGTGTAGACCCCAGACGGCCACTCGGCCGGATGATCTGGACGCTATCGCAATCGGGACTTGCACCTGACGCGACGTGAGGTCTTAGCGTCGTTCCCATGAGCGAGAAGCGCTGGGGAGTCGGGGAGTTGGCCGCGGCGACCGGACTGACGGTTCGCACGCTGCACCACTACGACGAGATCGGACTGGTGTCGCCGAGCGAGCGCACGCACGCCGGGCACCGCCGCTACACCGAGGCGGATATCCGCAGGCTCTACCGGGTGCGGGCGCTGCGATCGATTGGGCTGAGCCTGTACACGATCGCGGCGACCCTGGCCGAGGGCGACCGGGAGGCGCTGCGGTCGGTGCTCGTCGACCAACTCGCGCACCTCGACGCCCAGGCCCGGCGGATGAACGACCTGCGGGCCCAGGTCCAGCACTTGCTCGAGCGGATGAACACCGTCGCCGATCCCGGCGAGGTGCTGACGATTCTGGAGACGATGCAGATGATCGAGAGCTACTACACCCCTGAGCAGCTCGAGTACCTGGCCAAGCGCCGGGAAGAGCTGGGGGAGGACGCCATCAAGGAGGTCGAGCAGGCCTGGCCGCAGCTCATCTCGGCGATGAAGGAGCACCAGGCCGCGGGCACACCCGTGGACGACCCGGACGTGCAGGCGTTGACGGCGCGCTGGTTCGAGCTGGTCGAGGCCTTCACCGGCGGCGACAGCGGGGTCCACGAGTCGCTGGGGAAGGTTTGGGAGGAGCAGGGGGACAAGCTCAACCAGCAGTTCGACACGGGTCTGTCGCCAGAGCTGATGGCCTACGTCGGCCGCGCCAATGAAGTCCGGACCCAGGCGGGTGGCTGAGCCGTCCGGGGGGTCGGCTCAGTCAGTCGTTCCCTGGGCACCGGGCTGGATGACCGAGCGCGCGGCGTAGGCGATGGCGTGTTCGGTCGCGGCGACCAGGTCGGCGCCGCGGGCGAGGTGGGCGGCGAGTGCGCCGGTGAAGGCGTCGCCCGCGCCGGTCGTGTCCACGGCGTCGACCTTGGGCGCGGGGATCCGACGTGTGCCCCGGGGGGTGATCACGTCGGCTCCCCGCGCGCCGAGGGTCACCACGACGGAGCGGGAGCAGTCGAGGCCGGGCAGTGCGCTGGCCTCGTGCTCGTTGACGATCAGCGGGTCGAGCACGGCGAGGGTGTCCGCGGACAGCTCCGCCACCGGCGACAGGTTGACCACGGCTCGCACCCCGGATCGGACCGCGAGCGCGACGGCGTGCTCCACCACGGTGATCGGCACTTCCAGCGAAGCCACGAGAACCCGGGCATCGAGCAGGTCGACCTCGGCCTCGGTGACGGCGGAATTGGCGCCCGGCGACACGATGATCGAGTTCTCACCGTCGGGAGTGACCGTGATGAACGCGAGTCCAGTGGGTGTTGTCACCTTTCCGACCCGTGTGGTGTCCACGCCCGCCGAACTCAGTGATTCCAGCAGGAACTCGCCATAGGGGTCGTCGCCGACAGCCCCAATCAGCGACACCTCCGCGCCGTTGCGCGCGGCCGCGACGGCCGTGTTCGCACCCTTGCCACCAGGCAGAACCCGGGTGTCGGACCCCAGGACCGTCTCGCCCGCCGACGGTCGGCGGGATACCGACACCACGAGGTCCGCGTTGGCCGAACCCACCACGACGACGTCCACCGGATCAAGGGTAGTCGGTACCGACCATGCGCATGTGTGAACGATTCCGTAGTGGAATCGATCTCCGGTGCCACAATGTGTCAGCTGATTTGCGTACTCCTCGGGCGATCCGGCGGGTGCGTGGCGGTGAATCCCGGGGCTCGCCCCGGGTGCCGGTCAGGGCCAGGGGGCCAAGGCCGGCTCAGCGTCACCGGTGCCGGTCGTGTGGCCCCCCGAGCGATCGTCACCGGTGACGCGTCTACCAGACCCGATCCATCTGCAGCGTCGGCGCGTCCAGCTCCACCTCGGACAGCCCGGCCTTCTCCTGCAGCCTGCGCAGCGGCGCGGGCGCCCACCAGGCGGCGTCGCCCAGCAGCCGCATGACCGCGGGCACCAGGAGCATCCGCACGACGGTCGCGTCGAGCACCAGGGCAATGATCATGCCGACGCCGAGGAACCGCATGCTGGCCAGCGCGGACAGGCCGAACGCGCCGGTCACGACCACGAGCAGCAGGGCGGCGGCGGTGATCATGCGCCCGGTGCGCAGCAGACCCGCGTGCACGGCGGCGTGGGTCGAGAGCCCGGTGTGCCTGGCTTCCACCATGCGCGACAGCAAGAACGTCTCGTAGTCGGTCGACAAACCGAACACCATCGCGACGATCAGCACCATCAGCCCGGCCTGCACCGGCTGCGGGGTCACCCCGAACAGTTCGGCGCCGTGGCCGTCCTGGAAGACGAACACCAGGATCCCGAACGTCGCCGACAGGCTCAGCGCGCTCATCAGCACCGCCTTGACCGGCAGCAGCACCGAGCCGAACGCGAGGAACATCAGGACCAGGGTGGCCGCGACGAGAATGGCGATCATCCAGGGGATCCGGTCGGAGATCGCCTCGATGGTGTCGGCGACCTCGGCGGGATAGCCGCCGACCAGGACCTCGGCGTCGGTGGGCACCTCGCGCAGCGCGTCGATGACCGAGGCGGTCGCGCCGGAGTTGGCTTCGCCCGCCAGCGGCACGGTGAGCAGGGCGATGCCGTCCTTGGCCGCGGTCGGCACGGCGTCGAGCACGCCGGGCACGCGCTTCAAGTCGTCCACGAGCAGCGCGACGGACCCCGGATTGGCGGCGCGCACGACAAGGGTGGCCTGGTTGGTGCTCGCCGCCGGGAAGTTCGCCGCGATGGTCTCCACGGTGATCCGGCTCGGGTCGTCCGGCGGGAGTTGCTTCTCGTCCGCGCCGCCGAAGGTCAGGCCGCCCAGCGGCAGGGCGAGCGCGACCAGGACAGCGGTGATCGGCAGGGCGAAGAGCACCGGGCGGCGCATGACCGCGTCGGCGACCCGGGCGAGGAACTCACGCTCGATCCGCCGGTGCCTGCCGCCGAGCGGGGTGCGCAGCCGGTGCCCGGCGACGGCGAGCAGCGCGGGCAGCAGGGTCAGCGAGATGACCGCCGCGATCGCCACCGCCGACATGCCGCCGTAGGCCATCGACCGCAGGTAGTCCATCGGGAACACGACCAGCCCCGAGAGCGCGATGACCAGCAGGGTCGCCGAGAACGCGACAGTGCGGCCCGCGGTGGCCACGGTCCGGCTCACCGCGTCGGCGATTGTGGCGCCCGCGCCCAGCTCTTCGCGGAACCGGCCGACCATGAACAGGCCGTAGTCGATCGCCATGCCCAGGCCCAGCAGGATCGCCACGTTGAGCGCGAACGAGTTGACCTCCAGCCCGTAGCTCAGCGCCCGCAACACGCCCAGCGATCCGAAGATCGACAGGCAGCCGACCAGCACCGGCATGGACGCGGCGAGGACGCTGCCGAAGATCACCACGAGCAGGATCAACGTGACCGGCAGTGACACCGCCTCGGCGACGGTCAGGTCGTCCGCGGACCGCTCGTTCATCGCCTGCTCGGTCGGCACCGTGCCGCCGACCTGGGTGCGCACCCCCGGGACCGCGAGCAGGTCGCGGACGGACTGGTAGGCGGTGCGCCGGTCTTCCTTGTCGGCGCCCGCGAGGGTGATTGTCGCCATCGCCATGGTCTTGTCGGCACCCGCGAGCGCGGGCAGACCGGTGCTCCAGTAGTCGGCGACCTGGACGACCTTGTCCCCGGGCAGGCCCCGCAGAGCGGCGGTGACCTGCGCGGCGAGGGCGGGGTCGTCGACGGTCTTGCCGTCCGGTGCCGTGTAGACCACCACGACGTCCGGCGGGCGCTGCCCGAAGGTCCCGGTGACGATCTCCTTGACCCGCATGGACTCGCTGGCCGGGTCCTCATAGCCGCCCTGGGTCAGCTTGTCGAAGACACCAAGGCCCCACGCGCCCGCGCCGATCGTCACCAGCAGGGTGACGACGAGGACCGCCCACCGTCTGCGGTGCGTGAACGAACCCCACGATGCGAGCAAATCCTGTCCCCTCAACGGAGCAGGACGCTACAGTCCGTAAACGCTGTTCACAACATCGCGGAGACCACATGACGCAGGGGACTCGTCGGGACCGGGCCCGCGCCGACACGGACCGCGACATCCGCAGGCAGGCCCGCGCGCTGCTGATCAGCGACGGTCCTCAGGCGGTGACTCTGCGGGCGATCGCCCGGGAGCTGGGGATCACCGCGCCCGCCCTCTACCGGTACTACGCCTCCCGCGAAGACCTGATCGAACACCTCCGCGCCGACGTCTGCGCGGACCTCGGCGGCGACTTGGACCAAGACCTGGCGGACGTCGCCGAGTCGGACCACCTCGCCCAGGTGCTCGCGGTGTGCCGCGGCTTCCGGCGGTGGGCCCTGGCACACCCGCAGGAGTTCACCCTCGTGTTCGCAACGCCGCCGCACGACCCCAGGAAGGACCCGGCGCGGGACTCGTTCGGCCGGATCTTCCTCGGCGTGGCGGGCCGGATCCTCGCAGCCGGGGGACTGGTCACCCCACCGGAACAGGACATCCCGGCGACACTGGTCAAGGACCTGACGGTGTTCCGGTCGGACCTGCTGGACACCATGGCCGCCGCAGGCGTGTCCATTGCGGACAGTCGGCTCGGGCTCGCCACGGCGTACGTGATGCTGCGGTTCTGGGTGCGGCTCTACGGGCAGGTCGCGCTGGAAGTGTTCGGGCAGTTCCCGTTCCCGGTCACCGACGCCGAACCCATCTTCGAGTCGATGCTCGCCGACCTGGTTCGCGAGGTGGGGCTGTCCGACTGATTCGCCGGCCAGCCCCGAGATCCTCACTACAGAACGATGTTGACCAGACGCCCCGGCACGACGATGACCTTGCGCGGGGTTCCGCCCGCGACCAGGGCCGCGACCTTCTCCTCGGCCAGCGCCGCCGCCTTCACCTCGTCCTGGCTCGCGCCCGCGGCCACCGTGATCCGGCCGCGCACCTTGCCGTTGACCTGGATCGGGTATTCGACGGTGTCCTCGACCAGGTAGCGCTCGTCGGCGGTCGGGAACGGCCCGTGCGCCAGCGACTCGGTGGCGCCCAGCTTCGACCACAGCTCCTCGGCCACGTGCGGGCACAGCGGCGCCAGCATCTGGACCATCGCCTCGGCCACCACACGCGGGCAGCCTTCGGTGAAGTTCTTGGTGAGGTGGTTGTTCAGCTCGATCAGCTTCGCGCCCGCGGTGTTGTAGCGCAGGTTCGAGTAGTCCTCGTGCACACCCGCGATCGCCTTGTGCAGCGCGCGCAGGGTGGCCTCGTCGGGCTCGGCGTCGGTGACCCGGACCTCGCCCGTCTCCTCGTCGACGATGTTGCGCCACAGCCGCTGCAGGAACCGCTGCGCGCCGACGACGTCCTTGGTCGCCCACGGGCGGGAGACGTCCATCGGGCCCATCGACATCTCGTACATGCGGAAGGTGTCCGCGCCGTAGGTCTCGCACATCTCGTCCGGCGTGACCACGTTGCGCAGGCTCTTGCCCATCTTCCCGTACTCCTGCTTGACCTCCTGGTCACCGAAGAAGTACTTGCCGTCGCGCTCGACGACCTTGGAAGCGTCGACGTACACACCGCGCTCGTCGACATAGGCGTAGGCCTGGATCATGCCCTGGTTGAACAGGCGCCGGTACGGCTCCTCGGCGCTGACGTGGCCCAGGTCGAACAGGACCTTCTGCCAGAAGCGCGAGTACAGCAGGTGCAGCACCGCGTGCTCGACGCCGCCGATGTACAGATCGACACCGCCCGGGTCCCCGTCGCTCCGCGGGCCCAGCCAGTACTGCTCGTTCTCCGGCTCGCAGAACCGCTCGGTGTCGGTCGGGTCGACGTAGCGCAGCTGGTACCAGCACGAACCCGCCCAGTTGGGCATGGTGTTGGCGTCGCGGCGGTACTTCTTCTTCCCCTCGCCCAGGTCCAGCTCGACCTCGACCCACTCGGCGGCCCGCGACAGCGGCGGCGACGGCTCGGTGTCGGCGTCCATCGGGTCGAACGTCCTCGGCGAGTAGTCCTCGACCTCGGGCAGCTCGACCGGCAGCATCGACTCGGGCAGGGCGATCGGCTGGCTGTCCTCGTCGTAGACGATCGGGAACGGCTCGCCCCAGTAGCGCTGCCGCGAGAACAGCCAGTCGCGCAGCTTGTACTGGATGGTGCCGCGGCCGTGGCCGTGCTCCTCCAGCCAGGCGATGATCGTCGACTTGGCCTCGTCGATCTCCAGCCCGTCCAGGAAACCGCTGTTGATCGCGGGACCCTCACCGGTGAACGCCTCGCCGTCGAAGCCCTCGGTCGGCTGGACGGTGCGGATGATCGGCAGGTCGAACTTGGTGGCGAAGTCCCAGTCGCGCTGGTCCTGGCCGGGGACGGCCATGATCGCGCCGGTGCCGTAGCCCATCAGCACGTAGTCGGCGACGTAAACCGGGATTTCCTTGCCGTCGACCGGGTTCACCGCGTGCGCGCCGGTGAAGACGCCGGTCTTCTGCTTGTTCTCCTGGCGGTCCAGGTCGGACTTGTTCGCCGCGACCCGGCGGTATTCGGCGACCGCGTCGACGTGCTCGGCGGTGGTGATCACGTCGACCAGCGGGTGCTCCGGCGCCAGGACCATGTAGGTCGCGCCGAACAGCGTGTCCGGGCGGGTGGTGAACACCTCGATCACGTGCTCGCCGACCGGGAAGCTCACCCGGGCGCCGTGGGACCGGCCGATCCAGTTGCGCTGCATCGCCTTGACCTTGTCCGGCCAGTCCAGCCGGTCCAGGTCGTCGATCAGGCGGTCGGCGTAGGCGGTGATCCGCATCATCCACTGGCGCAGGTTCTTGCGGAACACGGGGAAGTTGCCGCGCTCACTGCGACCGTCGGCGGTGACCTCTTCGTTGGCCACGACCGTGCCCAGGCCCGGGACCCAGTTGACCGGGGCGTCGGACAGATAGACCAGGCGGTACTCGTTCAGCACGGCGTACTGCTCGGCGCGGGTCAGCTCGCACCAGCCGCGCCCGTCCGGGGTGTTCCGCTTGCCCAGGGCGAACTCGGCTTCCAGCTCGGCGATCGGCCGCGCCCTGCCCGCGTCGGCGTCGTACCAGGAGTTGAAGATCTGCAGGAAGATCCACTGCGTCCAGCGGTAGTAGTTCGGGTCGATCGTGGAGATCCGGCGCCGCTCGTCGTGGCCCAGGCCCAGGCGGCGGATCTGCCGCAGGTAGGTCTGGATGTTGTCCTCGGTGGTCTTGCGCGGGTGCTGCCCGGTCTGCACGGCGTACTGCTCGGCGGGCAGGCCGAAGGCGTCGAAGCCCATGGTGTGCAGGACGTTTCGGCCGTTCATCCGGTGGTACCGGGCGAAGACGTCGGTGCCGATGAAGCCCAGCGGGTGGCCCACGTGCAGGCCCGCGCCCGAGGGGTACGGGAACATGTCCTGGACGAACAGCTTGTCGGCGGGGACCTCGCCCTTGAGCGGTCCGACCGGGTTCGGCGCGTGGTAGGTCCCGCGTTCCTCCCAGTGGTCCTGCCAGCGCTTCTCGATCCGACCGGCCAGCTCGGCCGTGTACCGGTGGCTCGGCACGGCATCGGCGGCGCTGGGT
Source organism: Actinokineospora xionganensis (assembly GCF_014323725.1). Lineage (GTDB taxonomy): Bacteria > Actinomycetota > Actinomycetes > Mycobacteriales > Pseudonocardiaceae > Actinokineospora > Actinokineospora xionganensis. The sequence continues at coordinate 156,185 of NZ_JABVED010000010.1, forward strand.
GTCTGGGGATCGGGGCTCATCAGTTTCCTTCCGGGGGTGCGTGCTCCTGAGGAAAAACGAAAACCCCCCAGCCCGCTTGGGCATGAGGGGTCGCCGCGCGTGACCGGTCGGTCAGCGCGGCCAACTAAGGAGCAGGCGGGCCGTACTCATGCCCAGAGAATAGCGCACGGGCTCGAACGGCTTTCGGAGATGACCGGGAACACACAGGTCAGGTGCCCGGCGAGGGCGCCGCGGGCAATCTCCTACCATCGAGTGGTGAACCTCGTGCCGCTCGTGCCGCTCATCGCCGGTCTGCCGCTGCTCGCCGTCGGCTTCCTCGGCCTGACCGAGCGGCTGCCGCGCAACCGCTTCGGCGGTGTCCGCACCCCGGCCTCGCTGCGCGACGACGAGACCTTCCGCCTCGCCAACAAGGTCGCGGGCCTGCCCACCATCGTCGCCGGGCTCATCGGCGTGGTCGGCGGCACGGTCGGCCTGCTCATGCCAAGCCCGGCGGGCGCGCTCACCGTGGCGATCATCGCCACTGTCGGCCTGCTGGCGATCACCGTCGCCGCGGGCGTCCTGGGCCATCGCGCCGCCGCCGCCATGCCGGAACCCGCTCCCGAGGTCCCCGCGGGCTGCGCGGGCTGCCAGTGCGGTGGCTGCGGAGTCCTCGGCAAGGCGTAGCCATCCGCCCGGTCGCGGTGGCGTGTCACATTCCGACTTCGTCGACTACCGCGGTCCGCTCCACGGAGGCATCGCCTGTGCCGAGGTGCGCATAGGTCTTCTCGTCGAACACCACCATCGGCGAGATAGCGGTGGATGTGCGGGCCGTGCCGGTCGAAGATCTCGGCTAACCCGTCGGGTTCGCGCCATGATCGCCGGATGATCTCGGCATCCGTGCTCATAGGTGCCTTTCGGCTTGGGTGAACGTGTCACCCGTTATCAGCGAAAGCGGCGAACCGAGTTCACGCTAGTGGCCCGTCCAGGACGAGCCACTAGTTCGCCTTGACGTCACCCGGGTGCGTGGCCAGCAACGCCAGCGGCATGCCTTGGCGGCGGAGGACGCGACCCCAGAGGTCTTCCTCAGCCGGGGCGAACACGTCGTTGGGCAGGGCGGGGACGACGATCCAGTCGCCGCGGTCGATCTCGCCCGCCAACTGGCCGACGTCCCAACCCGCGTAGCCCGCGAACACGCGCATCCCGCGGAACTTGGGGACAAGCATGTCCGGGTCGGCGTCGAGGTCGACCAGCGCCACCGGCCCGCGCACGCCGATCAGGCCCGTCACCCCGTCGACCAGTTCGCCGGTGTGCATCGCGGCCAGACACAGCGCGGTCTTCTGCTCGACCGGGCCGCCGACGAACACCGAGTTGGGCTCCGACACGTGCCTGCCCCAGGTGGGCAGCACGTCGTCGACCGGGACGTCGCTGGGCCGATTGAGGACGACTCCGAGCGTGCCTTCACTCCGGTGGTCGATGATGTAGACCACCGTGCGACGGAAGTTGTCGTCGAGCAGGCTGGGCGCGGCTACCAGCAGCGTCCCTGGCTCGACGGAGGCGTCGGACGACACCACGCCATGATCCCATCCGGGCGGCGAGTGTGAACGGCCCGACCCTCCTTCGCGGTCGACGGGAACGAAAGCGGGGGGTCCGTCGTTGATGATGAGGTCGGCACTGTGTGTCCCCCGGGCTCAACTAGAACCGCCTTCGTGGAATACCGCTCGGCTGGAGCCACGTCGTGCAACTCGCCGTGAGGCGACCCGGTGCCGGTGTCGGGTGGGCGGTCCCTTTCGGGGCCGCCCATTCCGGCGTTCGGGGGCTTCCGCGGAGACGTAGGCTGAGCCGTCGTGAGTACGCGAGCCGAGACCAGCCACCCCACCGATCACGAGGCACACCACCTCCGGATCGGCGTGCGGAGGCTGCTGGCCATCTCCGGCTTCCGTCGCCTGCTCTACAGCCGCTTCGCCGCCCAGTGGGGCGACGGCATGCTCCAGGCGGGCCTCGCGGGCGCGGTCCTGTTCAACCCCGAACGCGAAGCCGACCCCCTCGCCATCGCCGCCGGATTCACCGCGCTGCTGCTGCCGTACTCGCTCATCGGACCGTTCGCGGGAGCCCTGCTCGACCGCTGGGACCGGCGCAACGTGCTGGTCGTGGCCAACGCGCTTCGGGGGCTGCTGATCCTGCTGGCCGCGGCGACGGTGGCGATGGGCGCCGACGAGCCGGTGCTCTTCACGCTGGCGCTGATCGTGGTCGGGATCAGCCGGTTCGTCGGGTCGGGGCTCTCGGCGTCGCTGCCGCACGTGGTGCCGGTGCGCAACCTGATCGAGGCGAACGCGCTGGCCACGACCCTCGGCGCGGTCGTCGCCGTGACCGGCGCGGGCTGCGCGGTCGGACTACGGGCGCTGGTCGGCTCCGACGACCTCGGCTCCGGGATCACCACGGCCGCCGCGACGCTCGGCTCGGTCGCCGCCGCGCTGTTCGCCGCCCGGTTCACGAAGGGCGCGCTGGGGCCTGACGAGGTCGACGAGCCGCCGCAGACGCTCGTCGCCATCGCACGGGGGCTGTTCGACGGCGCCCGGGCCGCGGTGCGCACACCGACCGTGCTCGCCGGGTTCGTGGCGCTGCTCGCGCACCGGGCCGCGTTCGGGATCCTGCTGCTGCTCACCGTGCTGCTGGTCCGGTTCAAGCTCGAGACCGGCATGACCGGACTCGGCGAGGTCGCGGGGATGGTCGGGCTCGGCATCCTGCTCGCCGGGCTCACGACCGCCCGGATCGTCGCCAAGTTCTACCGGCGCCGCACGGTGGTCGCGGCGCTGGTCGTCGGCGGCGTGTCGGTCGTCGCGCTCGGCCTGCCGATGCTGATGATCACGACCCTGGCCGCCGCCCTGGTCGTGTCCTACGCGGGCCAGATCGTGAAGCTCTGCGTCGACGCCGCCGTGCAGCGCGACATCGGCGACGAGGTCCGCGGTCGGGTGTTCGCCCTCTACGACACGCTTTTCAACGTCGCCCAGGTCGTCTCGGTGTCGCTCGCGGCCCTGGTCGTCGCGCCGGACGGAACCTCACCGGGCCTGTTCGCCGCCGCCGGCATCTGCTACCTGATCGGCATCGCCGGCTTCGTCAGCGTCTCCCGAAGGCATCCCTAGGCCCTGCTCGGCCGCCCACTCGCGCAGAGCGGCGACGGCGTCGTCGTACTCCAGCGGGCCGCGGTCGAGGCGCAGCTCCTTGAGGAACGTCCACGCCTTGCCGACCATCGGGCCCGGCGGCAGCCCGAGCACCCGCATGATCTCGTTGCCGTCGAGGTCCGGCCGCACCTTGGCCAGATCCTCCTCGGCGGCGATTCGCGCGATGCGCTCCTCAAGGCCGTCGTACGTGCGCTGGAGCATGTTCGCCTTGCGCCGGTTGCGGGTGGTGCAGTCGGCACGCACGAGCTTGTGGAGGCGGGGGAGCATCTCGCCCGCGTCGGTGACGTAGCGGCGGACGGCCGAGTCGGTCCACTCACCGTTGCCGTAGCCGTGGAACCGCAGGTGCAGGAACACCAGCTTCGCGACCGACTCGGTGATGTCCTTGGAGTACCGCAGCGCCTTCAAACGCTTGCGCACCATCTTGGCGCCGACGACCTCGTGGTGATGGAAGCTGACACCGCCGCCGGGGATGAGCCGCCGGGTGTCGGGCTTGCCGATGTCGTGCAGCAGCGCGGCCAGCCGCAGCACCAGGTCCGGTTCTGCGTCCTTGTCCTCGAGGTCGATCGCCTGGTCGAGCACGACCAGCGAGTGCTCGTAGACGTCCTTGTGCTGATGGTGCTCGTCGATCTCAAGCCGCATCGCGGGCAGTTCCGGCAGGACGTGGTCGGCCAGGCCGCTGTCCACGAGCAGCGCGATGCCTTCGCGCGGGTGCGTGCCGCAGAGCAGCTTGGACAGCTCGGTCTGAATCCGCTCGGGGGTGATCCGTGCGATCTCGCCGCTCATCGACGACAGCGCCTCGACCACCCGCGGCGCGGGGGTGAAGCCGAGCTGGCTGACGAACCGGGCGGCGCGCATCATCCGCAGCGGGTCGTCGGCGAAGGACTCCTGCGGGGTCGCGGGGGTGTCCAGCCTGCGCTCGGCCAGCGCGGCCATGCCGTCGTGCGGGTCGATGAAGCGCTTTGTCGACAAGTCGATGGCCATCGCGTTGACCGTGAAGTCGCGGCGGACCAGGTCGGCCTCGATCGAGTCGCCGAACTGGACCTCGGGATTGCGGCTCACCCGGTCGTAGGCGTCGGCCCGGAAGGTGGTGATCTCGCAGGTGGTGCCCTGCCTGGTCGCGCCGACGGTGCCGAAGGCGATGCCCGTGTCCCAGATCGCGTCCGCCCAGCCGCTCACGATCTTCATGATCTGCTCGGGCCGGGCGTCGGTGGTGAAGTCGAGGTCGTTGCCCATCCGGCCCAACATCGCGTCGCGGACGGGGCCGCCGACGAGATAGAGGCGGTGGCCCGCCTGGGTGAACCGGGTGGCGAGATCATCCGCGATCGGCGAAACCCGCATGAGTTCCACAACCGCGTTCTGGGCGGCCTGCGCTGAGGAGACAGGCCGCGACACTGGGGCAGACACAATGAACGAGCGTAACCGGTTATCCACAGGGTCGAGCGACGCCCGTCCCCGAGGTCGCCGATCGCATTACCATCGCGAATATGCCCCCGTCGTCCGGAAGGTCCCGAGGCGCCCGGAGCGGGCGTCGCTTCCGCAAGCGCGGGCCGAAGCTGGCGACGGTCGACGAGACCTCGGCGGGCGGGCTGGTGCTCGACGCGGCCACCGACCGGGTGGCCCTGATCGGCCGCCTCGACCGGCGGGGCAGGCTGCTGTGGTCGCTGCCCAAGGGCCACATCGAGCCGGGGGAGACCCCGGAGCAGACGGCGGTCCGCGAGGTCGCCGAGGAGACGGGGATCGACGGCGAGGTCGTCCGGCCGCTGGGCACCATCGACTACTGGTTCATCGCCGACGGAGCCAAGCGCATCCACAAGACGGTGCACCATTTCCTGCTGGTCGCCCACACCTATGAGCTCTCCGACGAAGACCTGGAAGTGACCGAGGTCGCGTGGGTGGACTTCGACGAGCTGGAGGCGAGACTCGCCTATGCGGACGAGCGCCGTCTGGTCCGCAAAGCGAGGCAACTACTCTCCGAGCATCCACTCTCACCCGGTCCGGTCGAACGCGACGAAGTCGGCCGAGGCTGACCCCATGGCTGGAGAGACTTCGTGATCACTCGACTGCGTCGCGCCGGGCTGGCGACGCTGGCCGCGGTGCTGGTCGTGCTCGGTGCGCCACTCGGCGAGGCGACCGCCCAGACCACCGAACGCATCCGAGTCGACTTGGACCAGCTCACCCCGAGAGTCGCCGACGCGACCACCCAGACGGTCACCGTCACCGGAACGATCACCAATACGGGTGATCGCCGAATCGACGACATCCAGGTGCGCCTGGAGCGGGGCGACCTGCTCGGCGACGAGTCGGCGCTGCGCCGGGCCCTCGACGAGCCACAGAAGTCGACCGCGCTGACCAAGCCGACGGCCAGCGTCTTCAAAGACGTCGTCCGCAAGCTGGAGCGGGGGCAGTCGACGCGCTTCGAGCTGACCGTGGGCCTCGGGCCGGAGCGTGGCTCCCTCAAGATCGACAAACCCGGCATCTACCAGTTGCTGCTGAACTTCAACGGCGTTCCCGACTTCGGCACGGCCGAGCGGATCGGCGCCATGACCGCGCTACTGCCGGTCCTGTCGGTGCCCGGCGGCGACGCGATCGCCCGGCCCGCGGACCCATCCAGGGTCGGGATGTTGTGGCCGCTGGTCGACGAGCAGCCGCGGCCGGTGGAGATTCCGATCGGCGGCGGGAAGCCGGTCTTCGCCGACGAGGGGCTGGCCGACTCGCTGAGCGGCGGCAGGCTCTTCAGCCTCCTCAACGCCGTGCAGCAGGCGGCCGTGGCGGACAACACGCTGCTGCGCTCGCTGTGCTTCGCGATCGATCCCGACCTGGTCCACCAGGTCGACCTCATGTCGAAGGGCTACCTCGTCGGGCGCGACGGCATGGTCAGCGAAGGCAGGGGCACGGAGACGGCCGCCCTGTGGCTGTCGGTGCTCCGCGACCTCACCAAGGGCCAGTGTGTGGTGTCGCTTCCGTTCGCCGACGCCGACCTGGTCGCGCTCTCCCGGTCCGACACCGTCGACCTGCAGACCGTCGCGATCTCGGCGTCGGACATCATCGAGACGACGCTGCAGGTGAAACCGCAGCCCGGTGTCGTGTGGCCCGACGGCGGCACGCTCGACCAGCGCACCCTCGCCGACCTGTCGAGCGCCCGGCGCACGACCGTGCTGGCCGACTCCGCCAAGCTGCAGCAGGTCGTCGGCAAGGCGCCGCTGAGTCTGAACGGCGACTCGGTGCGGGCCATCCCATACGACACCCTGGTGGCCTCCTCCCTGGCCCCGCGCGGCGGCGAGTCGACGGTAAAGACGTCCTCGGTGCAGAACGGGCTCGCGACGCTGGTCTTCCGCGGCGCGTTCACCGCCGGACAGAACGTGCTGGTAGCGCCCCCACGCCGGTGGTCGGCGTCCGTCGGCGAGTTGCGGGTGTTCCTGCAGACCCTGCAGTCGCTGCAATCCCAGGGCTACACCCTGCCGCTGCCCCTGCCCTCGCTCATCGACCTCCCCGACCAGGGCAAGGCGGCAGGCCTGGACTACTCGGCGCAGGACAGCGGCGCCGAGGTCACCGCGCCGGTCGCGGCCGAGATCGCCCGGATCAACACCGTCCAGCGTGAGCTGATCAAGAACGTCTTCACCAAGGACGCCACCGTCCTGCTCGACCCGAGCGATCTGCTCGCCCCCATCCGCGACGACCTGATCCGCGCGTCCTCGACGGCGTGGCGCTCGCGGCCCGCCGAGGCGTCGAACGCCACGAGACACGCGGGCCGACAACTCAAGGCGTTGTTGTCCCGGGTGACGCTCAACGACTCCGGTGTGCCGCTGTCCCTGGCGTCGTCGGACAGCCCGATCCCGGCGTACATCACCAACGGCCTGCCGGTCGCCGTGCGCGCCAGGGTCAACGTGGGGGACACCCCCGGTCTGCGTTCCGACCAGGCGGTCTATGTCCGCATCCCCGCTGGGCACTCGACGACACAGTTTCTGCCCGTCGAGGTGACCCGCGCGGGCCGCTTCACTGTGGACGTCTGGCTGACCACGGAGAGCGGCACCACCCTCGGAGCCACCTCCCAGGTGAAGCTGAACTCCACCTCCTACGGCAGCATCACCCTGGCGGTCACCGGCACGGCGGCGGGCGCGCTGGTGCTGCTGGTCAGCCTGCGGCTGTTCCGCCGGATTCGCGCGAAGCGGATGGCCGCGGCCGCCGAGAACGATCTATAGGCGCGAAAGAGCGAGGAAAACGACGGTGGAGCAGGGCGCACAGAAGAAGGCGGTGCCCTCACTGGCCCGCGCGACCGGGTCGATGGCCATCGCCACGATGGTCAGCCGACTCACGGGCTTCTTCTGGAAGCTGATGCTCGGCTGGATCGTCGGATTCGGGGTGATCCAAGACTCCTTCACCATCGCCAACACACTCCCCAACATCATCTTCGAGCTGCTGCTCGGCGGTGTGCTCGCGAGCATCGTGGTGCCGCTGCTGGTGCGTTCCCACGACGACCCCGACGGTGGCCAGACCTACATCAACCGCCTGTTGACCGTCGGCATGACCGGTCTGGCGATCGCCACGGTGATCGCCGTGGCGCTGGCCCCGGTGTTCACCCGGATCTACATGGACGGCTCGACCGGCAAGGCGAACCCCGAACTCGCCACGGCATTCGCCTACCTGTTGCTGCCCGAAATCCTCTTCTACGGACTGTTCGCGCTGTTGTCGGCCATCCTTCAGGCCAAGCATGTGTTCGGTCCGACCGCGTGGGCGCCGGTGGTCAACAACCTGGTCGTGATGGCCACTCTGTTGGCATACACGATCGTGCCCGGCGAGCTCTCGCTGAACCCGGTGCGGATGGGCGACGCGAAGCTGCTGGTCCTGGGCATCGGCGTCACGCTCGGCATTGTCGTGCAGGCCGTCATCCTGCTGCCCGCGCTCAAGCGGATCGGCTTCAAGTACAAGTGGACATGGGGATTCGACGCCCGGCTCAAGGAGTTCGGCGGGCTCGCCCTCTGGATCCTCGGGTACGTCCTGATCAGCCAGGTCGGCATGGTGGTCACCCAGCGGGTGCTCTCCAGGGGAGACGCGGGCGGAGTCAGCATCTACGCCCAGGCATGGCTGCTGTTCCAGTTGCCCTATGGCGTCATCGGCGTGTCACTGCTGACCGCGATTCTGCCGAGAATGAGTCGCGCCGCCGCCGACGGCGACACGCAGAAGGTGGTCGACGATCTCTCCACCGGCAGCAGGCTGTCCGCGGTCATGCTGGTCCCGATCAGCGCGATCCTCACCGTGTCCGGTGTCGCCGTCGGAATCGCCTTGTTCCGAGCCGGGGCCACTGATCTCAGCCAAGCCACACGGCTCGGCACGGCGCTCGCGTTCTCCGCGTTCGGGCTGCTGCCGTACGCGTTGGTGATGTTGCAGCTGCGGGTGTTCTACGCCATGAAGGACGCGCGCACCCCAACCCTGATCATGCTCGTGATGACGGTGGTCAAGATCCCGCTGCTCTACATGTGCGACGCGGTGGTCGAGCCCGGCCAGGTCGTGATCGGCGTGCTGCTGGTCAACTCGCTGACGTTCGTCGTGGGCGCCGTGCTCGGTCAGATGTGGCTTTGGGTGCGCTTGGGCAACCTGCACAGCAAGAAGATCATCACTGTGATCGCGAAGAGTGTGCTGGCGGGTCTCGCGGGTATCGGTGCCGCGTGGCTGGCCACCCGGCTCCTGATGCCCGGCCAGATCGACTCGATGCTGCGTGCCTGGATCGTTCTGATCGTGCAATCCCTGATTGGCGGTGTCGTCATGGTGGGTGTTCTGATGGCGTTGAAGGTGCCCGAACTCAAGCCCGCTACGAGCAGGATCACCCGACTCGTGCGCCGTGGGTAACGAGATGAACGCCGGTCTCGGCGCGGTTTCACGTACCCTCGGCACGACCGGCGTGCTGGAGACATAGGTGACCACGAGGCGAACCGAGTACCCGACGGGCGAGGATGCGGCAGGCCGCGGTGCCGGCCCGGGCTTCCTCGTCCCCGGCGGCGTGATCGGCGACGGCCGATACCGGCTGGTCGCCCAGTTCGGCGTCGACCAGCGGATGAACGCCCACTTCTGGCGAGCCCAGGACAGCTACCTGCGCCGCGATGTCGCGCTGACCCTGCTAGCGGGCGACCCGGGCGACGCCGCCGCGGTGGCCGCCGCCCGGCGAACGCTGGAGCGGGCCGCGCACGCCACCACGCTGAACCACCCCGGCAAGGCCCGGGTGCTCGACGTGCTCAGCCAGGGCAGCGGGATCGGCGCCGGTGAGGGACTCATCGGCATCATCGTGGCCGACTGGGTCCGCGGCACCGACCTGATCGACCTGGTCGCCGAGTACCCGGTGCCGTCGGCCATCGCGGCCAGCCTGCTCGAACCGCTCGCCGCCGCGGCCGAGGCCGCCCACCACACCGGCCTGGTCCTCGGCCTCGACCACCCGCAGCGCATCCGGGTCACCCCGCAGGGCACCCTCTTCCTCGCGTTCCTCGGCGCGCCCGCCGAGGCGAGCCTGCACGACGACGTGAGCGGCCTCGGCGCGATCCTCTACCTGCTGCTCACCGGCCGGTGGCCGCTGCCGGGTGGGCCGGAAGGCGTCCCGGCCGCGCCGTTGGGCCCGGACGGCCACGTCGTCGCGCCCCGCGCGCTGTACTCGTACATCCCGCAGGAGCTGTCCGAGGTCGCGCTGCGCTGCCTGTCCGGCGACTCCATCGGCGGGATCCGCACCAGCGCCGGACTGATCCGGGTTCTGGAGCGGGCGAAGTACATCGACGACGAGACCCACCAGCTCCAGGCCATCTCCGACGACGATGACTACGAGGACGACGGCACGGTCTGGACGACGCGACGGCCCAGCAACGACCGCGCCACCCGGCGCAAGCTCGCGGTCGGTGTGACCGCTCTGGCCGTGGCGACGGTCGGCGTGCTGGCCTGGCTGGGCATGCAGCTCATCAGCTTCTTCGGCGACACGGAGCCCGGCGCGGGGGGCCCGACGATCGTGGCGACCGCCCCCGGCGGCAACCCGCAGAACGGCCCGCCACCACCTCAGCCGGGCGAGCCGATCCAGGCCGCGGGCGTGCGGGTCTACAACGTCAAGGGCACCGCCGACAATCCGCGGCGAGCCACGTTCGCGGTCGACGGCGACCTGAAGACCGCGTGGAAGACCGACGCCTACGCGCAGCCGTTCCCCGCGCTCAAGCCCGGAATCGGGATCATGGCGTCGTTCGCCGAGCCGGTCCCGTTCGCCGAGGTCATCATCGACTCGCCGAGCGACGGCACGGTCATCGAGATCCGCACCGCGCCCACCGAGCGCCCGAAGCTCGACGAGACAAAGGTCATCGGCCGCGCGACGCTGCAGGCCGGGCAGACAAAACTGCAACTCGACAGCGCCGAACCCACCCAGCACGTGCTCATCTGGATCACCACCCTCGCCGAGGGCAACGTCTCGGAACTAACCGAAATCCGCTTCCTCCGCGCCAGTGACAATTAGCGCCGACGTGGCTGATCAGACACCCGCCCTGCTCAACGGTTCACTCTCTCGGTCGCGGTGACGTTTCGAGGACCCGCAGAACACGGCTGTCCACCACGCTCGGCAGAGCCGGCGCCATGCCACAGTCACCTCCCGATACGCTAGCCGCGTGACCGCCGCCGCCAGTTCGGACGCCGACCTCATCGCGGCCCATGCCGCCGGGGATCCGCGCGCCTTCTCCGAGCTAGTCCACCGGCACCGCGACAGACTTTGGGCCGTCGCCCTGCGCACGCTGCGCGACCCCGAGGAAGCGGCCGACGCCCTGCAAGAGGCGTTCATCTCCGCGTTCCGCGCCGCCGGCTCATTCCGGGCCGAGTCCCAGGTCACCACCTGGCTGCACCGGATCGTCGTCAACGCCTGCCTGGACCGCGTCCGCAGACGCCAGGCCCGGCCCACGGTGCCACTGCCCGAGACCGGGCCGGGTGAGCCGGTCAGCCCGCGCGACGCCATGTCCGACCGGGAGACCAGCCTGGTCGTGCGTACCGCGCTGGCCGAGCTGTCCGAGGAGCAGCGGGTGCCGATCGTGCTCGTCGACGTCGAGGGCTATTCCGTAGCCGAGACGGCGAAGATGCTGGGTATCGCCGAGGGCACGGTGAAGAGCCGCTGCGCCCGTGGCCGTGCCAAGTTGGCGAAAGTTCTCGGCCATCTGCGGAACCCGAGTGCAGATGCGAACGTCCCAGGTGACGCTATCGAACGGCGAGACGCGCCGACTCGGCGCCACTTGGAGGGACGATGACGGACGGGACTCGGGGCACTGGCATCCCCGACAGGTCGCCGTGGTCTGTCGACTTGCTCGCCGACCTGCACGCGGGCGTGCTGGATCCGCGCGAGAGCGCCCAGCTGTGGGCCCAGGTCAACACCGACCCGCAGGCCCGAGCGATCATCGACGCGCTCGACTCGGTCAAGGACGACCTGGAGCAACTGCGCGACGCCCCGGCACCGCCGATGCCCGCGCACTTCGCCGCCCGGCTCGACGCGGCACTCGACGCTGAGGCCCGGCGTGCGTTCAGTGGTCAGCAGGCGGGCGCCCCGGTCATCGACCTGGCTGAGGCTCGGCGCAAGCGCTCCCGCCGGATGGCGTGGGGTGTCGGCGCTCTGACCGCGGCCGCGGCCGCCGTCGCGGTGACGGTCGCGGTGCTGCCCGGCGCGAAGCAGACCACCGATGGCGTCGCCGCCCCGGTGCCGTCCGCGGCGGAGGGCACGGGCGTGGAGCCGCCACTCGCGGTGAAGACCGAGGACATCGGCACCGTCGCGGGGCAGTTGGGCGGCAAGAAGGACTACGGCCCGCTCAAGGACCAGGCCGGTCTCGACAAGTGCCTTGAGCGCAGTGGGCTCGACCCGGCGAAGGCGCAGACCATCGGCGTCCGGCCGGTCACACTCGACGGAAAGCCGGGCGTGATGGCGATGCTCACCACCGGCGAGGCCACCAAGTTCCGCATCCTCGTCGTCCAGGCTGACTGCACCGAGCTGTTCAACGGCACGATCGGCCGCTGAACCACCTGATCGCAAACGTTTGCGGGGGATCTCTGCCGAGGTCCCCCGCACTCGTGTGCCCTGTCACCGACGGCGGCGGAACAACCGGCCCCTACGATCGCGTTGACATCCAATGCGACCGGGCAAGACGTCCGGCGGAGTCGATGGAGGGCAAATGCCTGCGGACGTGGACCAGATCCGGAACCTGATCATCATCGGTTCCGGGCCAGCCGGGTACACAGCGGCCGTGTACGCGGCGCGCGCCCAGCTCGAACCGCTGGTCTTCGAGGGGTCCCAGTTCGGCGGCGCCCTGATGACCACCACCGAGGTCGAGAACTTTCCCGGCTTCCGCGACGGCATCATGGGCCCGGACCTGATGGAGCAGATGCGCGCGCAGGCCGAGCGGTTCGGCGCCGAACTCCGTCCCGAGGACGTCGAGGAAGTCGACCTCACCGGCGAGATCAAGTACGTGACCGCCAACGGGACGCGCTACGCGGCGAAGGCCGTCGTGCTCGCCATGGGCGCGGCCGCCCGCTACCTCAACGTGCCCGGTGAGCAGGAACTGCTCGGCCGCGGCGTCTCCGCGTGCGCCACCTGCGACGGGTTCTTCTTCCGCGACCAGGACATCGCCGTCCTCGGCGGCGGCGACTCGGCGATGGAGGAGGCCACCTTCCTCACCCGCTTCGCCAAGTCGGTCACGATCATCCACCGGCGCGAGGAGTTCCGGGCGTCGAAGATCATGCTGGAGCGCGCCAAGGCCAACGAGAAGATCCGCTGGCAGCTCAACACCGCGGTCACCGAGGTCCTCGGCGACACCAGCGTGACCGGCCTCAAGATCGCCGACACGATCACCGGCGAGGTCTCCGAACTGCCGGTCACCGGCTTCTTCGTCGCGATCGGCCACGACCCGCGCAGCGCGCTGGTCAAGGGCCAGGTCGACCTCGACGACGCGGGCTACGTGCTGGTCAAGGGCCAGAGCACCTACACCAACCTCGACGGCGTGTTCGCCGCCGGTGACCTCGTGGACCACGAGTACCGCCAGGCCATCACCGCCGCGGGCTCCGGCTGCGCGGCCGCGATCGACGCGGAGCGCTGGCTCGCCGAGCACGGCGAGGCCAAGGCCGAGATCGCCTCCGAGTTCGTCGGTGGCGGCTACGCCTCCGCCAACTGACCATTCACACACACCACAGGGAGAGAAGATGGCAGGCAACACCGTCCTCGTGACCGACAACTCGTTCGCGGACGAGGTGCTGATGAGCGACAAGCCCGTTCTCGTGGACTTCTGGGCCACCTGGTGCGGCCCGTGCAAGATGGTCGCCCCGGTGTTGGAGGAGATCGCCCGCGACAACCCCGAGAAGATCACCGTCGCGAAGCTCGACATCGACCAGAACCCCGGCATCGCCCGTGACTACAAGATCATGTCCGTGCCGACCATGATCCTGTTCGAGAAGGGCCAGCCGGTGAAGACCATCGTCGGCGCCAAGCCCAAGGCGGCCATCCTCAAGGACCTCGAGGACTATCTCGCCTGATAAAAGCGGTCGGCGAAGCAACCCGAACCCGGGGTACGCGCGTCTCGTTAAGGACGCGGGGCCCCGGGTTCGGCGTTTCTCTGACCCACCCACGCCCCTTCCGCGAAGTGGCCAGGCTGACAGGGCACAATGATGAGCTGTCAGGAACCGCTCCGGCTCCGCCGGAGCCCAACCGGAGAGCGAGGGTGCATGCGGGTACTCCGCCGCGGCGATGGGGGTCCTGCTGTAACCGAGGTCCGGTCCACGCTTCTTGCGCTGGGCCTGCTGCCTTCGGTCACCGGCATGACTGAACCTGGGTTGTTCGACCAGGCCATGGAACACGCCGTTCGCGCCTTCCAGCAGCAGCGTGGACTGATCACCGACGGGCTCGTCGGCCCGGCCACCTACCGCGCCCTGCGCGACGCGACCCACCAGCTCGGTGGCCGTCCGCTCGCGTTCATGGTCTCCGCCCCGATCACCGGCGACGACGTGCTCACCCTGCAGGAACGCCTGCTCGAGCTCGGCTACGACGCGGGTAGGCCCAACGGCGTCTTCGGCGCCCAGACCGAGTCGGCCCTGCGCAACTTCCAGCGCGACTACGGCCTGACCGTCGACGGCATCTGCGGCCCGGAGACGGTCCGCGCCCTGCGCCAGCTGTCCCCGCGCGCCCGCGGCGGCCGCCCGGTCCTGCTGCGCGAGCAGGAGCGGGTCCGCAAGGCCGGTCCGCGCCTGCGCGGCAAGCGGATCGTCATCGACCCGGGCCACGGCGGCGCCGACACCGGGCTGTCGGTCGGCGGGGTCAACGAATCCGACCTGATGTGGGATCTGGCCAGCAGGCTCGAAGGCCGGATGGTCGCCACCGGCATGGAGGCCCTGCTTTCCCGCGGCCGCGAGCAGTGCCCGCCGGACGAGGCCCGCGCCGCGTTCGCCAACGAGGCGGGCGCCGACCTGTTCCTCTCGCTGCACACCGACTCGAACGCCTCGCCGCGCGCCCAGGGCGTCGCGAGCTTCCACTTCGGCAGTGGCAACGGCACGACGTCGACCCTCGGCGAGGCCATGGCCGGGCTGATCCAGCGCGAGTTGGCCATGCGCACGGGCCTGCGGGACTGCGGGACACACCCGAAGACATGGGACATCCTGCGGCTCACCCGCTGCCCGGCGGTCCGCATCGAGATCGGCTACCTCACCAACGTCGACGACCGGGCCCGGCTGTCCGACCCGGCGTTCCGCGATGTCGTCGCCGAGGGAATCCTCGTCGCGGTGAAGCGGCTCTACCTGCTCGGGGAGAACGACCAGCCGACCGGCAGCTTCACCTTCGCCGACGTGCTGGCCCACGAACTCCTGGCCAAAGCCGAGTAGTTAGGTCCTGTCCGCAGGACCTAACGCTGGAGCACCGGGCTCGCGGTGCTCACCGAGACCGTCCCCAGCAGCCGCTCGAGCGCCGCCTCGACGTCTTCCTTCCAGGTGATGGCCGAGCGCAGTTCAAGGCGCAGGCGGGGCCACCGGGGGTGCGGGCGCACGGTCTTGAAGCCGACGCTCGTCAGGAAGTCGGCGGGCACGACGCAGGACCGCTCCTCGTCGGGCTGGGCGTCGCCGAAGGCCTCGATCGCCTTCACACCGCGCCTGGTCAGGTCTTTCGCGACGGCCTGGACCAACATTCGGCCGAGTCCGCCACCACGGAACTCCGGCACGACGTGGAAGCCGGTCAGGACGACCGAGTCGGCGCTCACCGGCGACGTCGGGAAGGCCGAAGCCCGCGGGACCGCGTTCGGCGGCGCGTAGAGGACGAACCCGACGGGCAGTTTGTCGCTGTAGACGACGCGCCCGCAGGAACCCCACTCCAAAAGGACGCTCGAAACCCAGGCCTCTTTCTCGAGTTCGCAGGTGCCGAACTCCTCAGCCTGCTCTTTGAGGTGTGGCGCTAGTTCCCAGTACACGCATCCGCGACAGTGCTTCGGAAGGTGCTCCAGGTTGTCCAACGTGACGCCTACAACGCGTCGCGACACCCAACCTCCCGCACACATGCGATGCCTCGCGGAACGACCGTCCGCAGGAGGACGGCGTGATACCCAACCCAGAATAGGACCATGTGCCCTGCGCGGGAACCGTTGAAGCGATAATCAGGGCTAAGTCACCTGTCCGGTTACACTCGATTGATCTACCTGCACCGACGGAGCGCCCGATGACGCCTGGACAGCCGCCGGAGAGACTCGGCGCGCGCAGCCTCGACCCGCACCTGCAGCGCTACGCCGCGCGAGCTGCGGGGATGACGGCATCCGAGGTCCGTGCGCTGTTCGCGGTGGCGAGCCGTCCGGAGGTCGTCTCGCTCGCGGGCGGGATGCCGAACCTGGCCGCGCTGCCGCTGGACTTCCTGTCCGAGCAGGTCGCTTCGATCATCACCGACGAGGGTCTGACCGCGCTGCAGTACGGCTCGGCGCACGGTGTCCCACTGCTGCGTGAGCAGATCTGCGAGGTGATGGCTCTGGAGGGCGTCACCGGCCACCCCGACGACTTGGTCGTCACCGTCGGCTCGCAGATGGCACTGGACCTGGTGACCCGCATCTTCTGCGATCCAGGCGACATCGTCCTGGCCGAGGGGCCGTCGTACGTGGGCGCCCTGGGCACCTTCGCGTCGTACCAGGCCGACGTCCGGCATGTCGCCATGGACGAGCACGGGCTGGTCCCCGAAGCGCTGCGGGCCGCCCTGGGCGCCGCCCAGCAGGCCGGTCGGCGGGTCAAGTTCCTCTACACGATCCCGAACTTTCAGAACCCCGCAGGCGTGACGATGGCGGTCAACCGCCGGGCCGAGGTGCTCGACATCTGCGCGCGCCACGACGTGCTCGTCATCGAGGACAACCCGTACGGCCTGCTCGGCTTCGACGGACAGATCTACCCGGCGCTGCGCTCGATGGACGCCGACAACGTGATCTACCTCGGCTCGTTCTCCAAGACCTTCGCCTCCGGCCTGCGCGTCGGCTGGGCGCTGGCGCCGCACGCCGTGCGCGAGAAGCTGGTGCTGGCGGCCGAATCCGCGTCGCTGTGCCCGCCGACGCTCAACCAGCTGATCGTCTCGCGCTACCTCGCCACGCACGACTGGAAGGGCCAGATCAAGTCCTTCCAATCGATGTACCGCGAACGGCGCGACGCGCTGCTGTCCGGCCTGGAACAGCACATGCCGCCCGGCTGCACGTGGACGCGGCCCGACGGCGGCTTCTTCGTCTGGATGACCGTGCCGGAAGGTGTGGACACCAAAGCGATGCAGCCGCGCGCGGTCACCGCCCGGGTCGCCTACGTTCCCGGAACCGGCTTCTACGCCGACGGTTTCGGCAGCAGGCAGATGCGGCTGTCGTTCTGCTACCCACCGCCCGAGCGGATCTCCGAGGGCGTGCGCAGGCTCGCGAGCGTGCTCACCGAGGAGATCGAACTGCTCAACACCTTCGGTCCGTCGACGAGTCGTTCGCTCTCGGGACCGCAGACCCCCACGCCCGACACCGCGTGATCAATCGGATAGTCAAGGAGTTCGCAGTGACCGATCGCTTCGTGGCCGTACTCGCCGGAGGCCTGTCCCACGAGCGCGATGTGTCGTTGCGGTCCGGCAGGCGGATCTCCGCCGCCCTGCGGACGGTCGGGGTCACGGTGCAGGAGTGGGACGCCGACGCGAACCTGCTGCACCGGCTGCGCGAACACCGGCCCGACGCGGTCGTCGTCGCGCTGCACGGCGGCGAGGGTGAGAACGGCTCGATCCAGACGATCTTGGACCTCCTGTCGATCCCGTACGTGGGCACCGATCCGGACGCGTGCAGGCGGTCGTGGGACAAGCCGACCGCCAAGGCGGAGCTGGCGCGCGCGGGAGTGCTGACGCCGGACTGGGTCGTGCTGCCGCACAGCACGTTCCGCGAACTGGGCGCGGCGCCCGTCCTGGAGTCGATGGTGCAGCGGCTGGGTCTGCCGCTGATGCTCAAGCCCGACAAGGGCGGCTCGGCGCTCGGCGCCCAGGTGGTGCGCGACGCGGCGAACCTGCCGACCGCGATGGTCGGCTGCCTCGCCTACAGCGACGCCGTCCTCGCCGAGAAGTTCGTCGACGGAGTCGAGGTCGCGGTCACGGTGATCGACGGGCCGGATGGCCCCGAGGCGCTTCCCGCGGTCGAGATCGTCCCGGAGAGCGGCGTCTACGACTACACCGCCCGGTACACCGCCGGACTCACGACTTTCCACACCCCGGCCCGGCTCGACCCGAAGACCGCCGACGCTGTCGCCGAACTCGCGGTGACAGCGCACAAGCTCCTCGGGCTCCGCGACATCTCGCGGACCGACGCCGTCATCGATCCGTCGGGCGCCGTCCACTTCCTCGAAGTGAACCTGTCGCCGGGACTGACCGAGACCTCGCTGGTGCCGATGGCGGTCGAGGCGGCCGGTCGGTCGCTCGGCGCGATCTATGCCGGGCTGATCGACCGAGCCATCGCCCGCTCACGCTGAGTGAAATTCACCCACTCAGCGCCATCGTCACCGTGACGTAAGTACCTGGTGTGATCCCTTGCGGGATTTCTATGTCTGAATTGTCCTATTTTCCGCCATCATGCCGACGATGCGTTCGAGGTCGTCAACCGACCCGAATTCGACGACAATCCGGCCTTTTCGCTTCCCGAGTTCGACTCGGACGCGGGTGTCGAACTTGTCCGACAGCCGCTCGGCGACGTCTTGGAGGCCAGGGGCGACCATCGGCTTGCGCGGCGCGGCCTTCGGCTTGGCGGCGGGAGCGCTCTTCGCGAGCGTGACCGCTTCCTCGGTCGCGCGGACCGACAACCCCTCGGCGACGATGCGGGTCGCCAGCTCCTCCTGCTCGCCCGGCTCCTCAAGTCCCAGCAGAGCACGCGCGTGCCCGGCGGACAGCACGCCCGCGGCGACTCGGCGCTGCACGGGGAGGGGGAGTTTGAGCAGTCGGATGGTGTTGGTGATGACCGGCCTGCTGCGCCCGATGCGGACCGCCAGGTCCTCGTGCGTCACCTCGAACTCTTCGAGCAGCTGCTGGTACGCGGCCGCCTCTTCGAGCGGGTTGAGCTGGACCCGGTGGATGTTCTCCAGCAGCGCGTCGCGCAGCATGGCGTCGTCGGCCGTCTGCCGGACGATCGCGGGGATGCGCTTGAGCCCGGCTCGCTGCGACGCGCGCAGCCTGCGCTCGCCCATGACGAGCTCAAACTTGTCGTCACCCAGCTCACGAACCACGATCGGCTGCATGAGCCCGAACTCGCGGATCGAGTGCTCCAACTCGGCGAGCGCGTCCTCGTCGAACACCTGCCGCGGCTGCTTCGGGTTCGCCATGATCGACGCCGTGTCGATCTCCCGGTAGACCGCGCCCGCGACGCTGCCGGTGTGGCCGGGCGCCCGGTGGTTGTTGTGGTGGTTATTGGTCAGCCCCTCGATCCGCACCTCCGTTCGCGGCGTCGTCACGTCGACGGGAGGCGGCGGCGGGCCCTGGGGGATGAGTGCGGCGAGGCCACGGCCCAGGCCGCCCTTGCGTCCGGCTGGTCCGGTCATTGCTGTACCTCTGCTCCTCGGAAGGCGACTTCACGCGCGGCGTCCAGGTACGACATGGCGCCGCGGGAACCTGGGTCGTAGGCGAGCACGGTCTGGCCGTAGCCGGGGGCTTCGGAGACCTTCACGCTGCGCGGGATGACGGTCTTGAGGACCGTGTCGCCGAAGTGGTGGCGGACCTCCGAGGTCACCTGGTCGGCGAGCTTGGTGCGGCCGTCGTACATCGTCAGCAGGATCGTCGAGACGGTCAGCGCGCGGTTCAGGTGACTCTGCACAAGCTCGATGTTGCGCAGCAGCTGGCTGAGTCCTTCGAGCGCGTAATACTCGCACTGGATGGGGATCAGGACTTCCTGGGCGGCGACCATCGCGTTGACGGTCAGCAGACCGAGTGACGGCGGGCAGTCGATGAAGACATAGTCCGGGTTGAGCTGGTCGAGCGCCTCGTCGGAGAGCGCCTCCTTGAGCCGGGACTCACGGCCGGCCATCGAGACCAACTCGATCTCGGCTCCCGCCAGGTCGATCGTGGCGGGCACGCAGAAGAGGAGATCGGACTGGTCGCTGGTCTGCGCGGCGTCGGCGAGGGTCACCTCGCCGAGAAGCACCTCGTAGACCGACGGCGTGCCGGACCGGTGGTCGACCCCGAGCGCGGTGCTGGCGTTGCCCTGCGGGTCGAGGTCGATGACCAGGACACGTAGCCCGTGCATGGCGAGCGCGGCGGCCAGGTTGACGGTGCTGGTCGTCTTGCCGACCCCACCCTTCTGGTTCGCCACGGTCATCACGCGCCGGTGAGTGGGGCGCGGGAACGGTGCTTCCGGGTGCTTCATCCGGGTGGCCCTGGCGGCCTCTTCAGCTATGGGCGTCCAACCTGCGACGGATGCGGGAGACGGCTGAGTCACTGGTTTTTCCCCCTCGAAAGCCGTTGTTTCACGTGGAACATCCTCGCTCCGTTCTCAGGCACGGTATGCACCCTGATC
This sequence comes from Actinokineospora xionganensis, assembly GCF_014323725.1. Lineage (GTDB taxonomy): Bacteria > Actinomycetota > Actinomycetes > Mycobacteriales > Pseudonocardiaceae > Actinokineospora > Actinokineospora xionganensis. The sequence continues at coordinate 176,343 of NZ_JABVED010000010.1, forward strand.
CTTCCTTGTCCGCCTGCGCGTCATCGCCACCCGGTCGACGACCACGACCGTCGTCGGCACCTCGAGGACATCAGCCCCGCAGGTCTCGACCCGCGGATCGGCGCCACCCAGTCTGGCCACGGCCTGCCGGTCCCGTGCGATCTCCTCGACGGCGCTGGTGCCCTTGAGTGCCACCAGTCGGCCACCGACTCGGAGCAACGGCAGACACCACCCACACAACTTGGCAAGTGGGGCGACGGCCCGGGCGGTGACCACATCGGCACCGGCGACGTCGTCCTTGATGCTCGGTTCCTCGGCTCGGCCGCGGAGAACGATGACCGACGTCAGTCCGAGAGTCTCCACGACCTCGTCCAGCCACGCCACCCGTCGGGCCATAGGTTCCACCAGAACTATCTGAAGATCCGGCCGGGCGATGGCGAGCGGGATCCCCGGCAGCCCGGCCCCGGAGCCGACGTCGACCACCCGGGACTCGACAGGCATCTGCTCGGCGACCACGGCGGAGTTGAGGACATGCCGATCCCAGAGCCGCTCGACCTCACGCGGCCCGATAAGTCCCCGCTCCACCCCATGCTCGGTCAGCAACCCGACGAACCGCTCCGCGAGCTCCAGCCGATCTCCGAACACAGCGGCAGCAGTGGCCGCGACGGTCCGGTCAACGTTGGTCATACCGAATAAGTCCCATCCCGATGTTTCACGTGAAACCGTGCACTCCGATTGTCGCTGATGCCTCCGGACGACTCCGCAGGCGCTCCGCACGTTTCACGTGAAACATCGAGATTCGGCAGGGGAGTGGGCCCAACGCCACCAAGCCCGCCGACAACCCGGGTCCAACTCCACCACCAGACATACCTCGACAGCCCGACAGTCAACAACGGCCAACCCGACCTGCGGGCTCGTCGCGCCCGACCACAACCCCACTCGCACACTGACTCGCCGGGCAGGCCCGGCGGGACGAACACGAAGGGGATGGCTGGCAGGCAACTCCGACTGCCCGTCGTCGGTGAGAAATTCCCTTGGCTCGACTACCCACCCCGCACGCCCGCTCCACCCCGCCACGCCCGCTACCGCTGCCGGCACCGGCACGGGGCTGGCACGGGGCCGGGCACGGGGCCGGCGACCCAGCGACCACATCCCAGCACTCGGCGCCCGGCTGCCATGTCCGACGTGCGGCCGTCAAGGGTCGACTGTCAGTCCACGCCCTCCGACTCCCGCGCCCGACGCTCAGCCCCAACCCCCAGCTCTCATCCCGCCCCAGCGCCCAGCGTCCGACTCTCGGCGCTCGGCGCCGCGCCCCACTCTCCGCGTTCAGGCACCCGGTGCCCAGCCCGGTGCGACTCTCGGCCCAGCGCTGGACTGTCCGAGATCTCGCGGCCAGCAGTCGCCCACTCCATGGTGGCTACGTGAGATCGCCGCCGATCGCAGCTCCCAGCACCGGCACCCGGCCCGCTGTACCGGCTCCCTGCGCCCGCCACCCGGCCACAGCGCCCGACGCCTGCCCGCACCTAGTATCCGAGCCCGCACCCGGCCGCCAGCTATCGGCGCTCAGCCGCCAACGCCCCAGCTCCACGCCCAGCACCCGGCTGCCGGCATCCGGCTGTCCGCACCCGCCTTCTGACTTCCAACGCGCAGCACCAATCACCCCACCCAGCACCCAGTGGTCGCAGCAGCCAACGCCCGGCCCCGCACCGAACGCCCTGCGATGCGCGCCCCGCACCCGGCACCCAACGACCCAGTACCCGACGCCCCGCACCCAGCACCCAGCACCGGGCACCGGGCACCCGGTGCCCGGTGCCCGACACCAGGGCCCAGGGCTCAGCGCCCCGCGTCCGCGTCCGCGCCCGCGCCCAGCATCCGGCGCCCAGCATGCGGGTGTTCGGTGTCCGGGTGTCCGGTGTCCGACACCCAGCATCCGGCGCCCCCGGGTGCCACGGCCTAGCACCGATCACCGCGCTGGCTGTCTGCGTCCAAGTCCCGACCACAACTCCCGACCACAGCACGCGACACTTAGCACGCGAGGCCCAACGCCGAGAGCATGCATCTGGGGCCGCCGCCCGGGAGTAGCACCGGGGGGCTAAGAGGCAGCCTCGGCCCCTGGCTGCTGGGGCCCGCTCTCCGCTCTCGACTTCCGCCCCCGCCCCAACTCCGTCGCCTCCCCGTCTCCCTTGGGTCGCGACAACACACCTCCCGCACCGGTGCCCTCACCCAAGCCGCCACCCCGTGTGGCCCCCGGCCGGATCCCGCGCAACCGCTCGACCATGTCATCGCCTGGCCGCGCCCCGGCTCGCTCCCACTGACATCCCAGCCCACGCTGCTCGACAACGCCCGCACGCGCCCAAGCGCACAACCCCAGAAAGCCCCCGCCCGGCCCACCACCGGCAATGTTTCACGTGAAACACAAAGGCGCGGCCCGTCATCGACGGGCCGCGCCTTTCAAGCCAAACGAACTACTGCGGGAAGACCACCACACGCCGACGGGGATCTTCGCCCTCGCTTTCGCTGTGGACGCCCTTCACCGACGCCACCGCGTCGTGGACGACCTTGCGTTCGAACGGGGTCATCGGCTGCAGCCGGACCCGCTCGCCGCTCTCCAGCACCTTCTGAGCGGTCGCCCGGCCGAGGTCGCGGAGTTCCTCGCGGCGGTCGGAGCGCCAGCCGGCGACGTCGAGCATCAGCCTGCTGCGGGTGCCGGTCTCCTGCTGCACCGCCAGCCGCGTCAGTTCCTGCAGTGACTCGAGCACAGTGCCGCGGGGACCCACCAGCTTCTCCAGGTCCTCACCGCCGTCGATGCTCACGACCGCACGACTGGCCTCAACGTCGAGATCGATGTCGCCGTCGTAGTCGAGGATGTCGAGCAGCCGCTCCAGGTAGTCCCCGGCGATGTCGCCTTCCTGGACCAACAGCTCCTCTGTCGACCCACGCCCGCTGTTCTCGGTCGTACCCTCGGCCGGGGCCTCCCCGCCCTCAACCTCGACAACGGTCTTCTCGGACTCCTGCACCGTCTCCGGCACGGTTTCTCCTCTCCAGGTCCAGCAACGCCTCAGCGGTTCTTGCGACCTGACTTCTTGCTACGGGATCGGTCTGAGATCAGACCGGGAATCTCGGTGCCGTTGTCGGCGGGCGGTTCCGGCGTGGCGGCCGGCTTGTCGGCGGCAGGCTTCGCGGTCGACGCGCTCGAAGCAGTCGAAGCGCTCGAAGCGGTCGGGGACGACGCGGCCGGACGCTTCTTGGCCGCGGGCTTCTGGCCGGGCTTCGGCGCGAGAGCGTTGCGCTTCTCGATGACCGCGGCCTTCTTCTCCTCTTCCTCCGCGTCGATCTTGCGGTACACGAAGTGCTGCTGCGCCAGCGTCCAACCGTTGTTGCTCAGCCAGTACATGAGCAGACCGATCGGGAAGAAGAAGCCACCGACGAGCACGCCCAGCGGGAACATGTACAGCGTCAGCTTGTTCATCATCGCGGTTTGCGGGGTGGCCGACTCCGGGTTCTGCCGGGCCACCGAGTGCCGCGCGGTGAGGTGGGTAAGGATGCTCGCCGCGATCATCAGCGGGACAGCGACGAGGATGACCGAACCCCGGGAGACCTCGAACCTCGCGAGCTCCGCGGCGGGCTCAGTGATCCAGTTGCCCAGCCGCGCGCCGAAGAGGTCGGCGGCAAGGTAGGAGCTGACGCCGCGCTCGTCGAAGAAGTAGTTCTCCGTCGGGCTGTTGCCGAACGAGCGGAGCACGTGGAACAGGCCGAGGAAGACGGGGATCTGCAGCAGCATCGGCAGACAGCCGCCCAGCGGGTTGACGCCGTGCTGCTGCTGCAGCTTCTGCATCTCCTGCTGCATCTTCGGCTTGTCGTTCTTGTACTTCGTCTGGAGCTTCTTGATCTCCGGCGCGAACTCCTGCATCTTCCGCATGGAGCGCACTTGCTTGACCGTGGGCTTGTACATGATCGCCCGCAGCGTGAAGACCAGGAACACGATGCCCAGCGCCCAGGAGACGGCGCTCGCCTCGCCGAACACGTGGCCGAAGACCCAGTGCCAACACCAGAGGATGAAGGACACCGGGTAGTAGATGAAATCGAGCACGGACTACTCCTCGGCAACATTCGGTTCGGCCGGGTTGGTGGACCCGGACTCGTTCTTCGGCTTTCGGGGCGGCACGGGGTCGAGGCCACCTGGGTGCCACGGACCACACCGCAACAGTCTGCGTAACGCGAGCCACAAGCCGCGCACAGCACCATGGACGGTCAGCGCCTCGACGGCGTACGCGCTGCAGCTCGGATAGAAGCGGCATGCGGGCGGGAGCACCGGCGAGATCCACCGCCGGTAGACGTGCACGGGAACCAGCAGCACGCGCGCGACCGGGCCCGGACGATCGGTCGCGACGTCGCCGCGTACCGCCGTTGCCTGTTTCACCGGTCACCACCACTGTCATCCGCGACCAGTCGCAGCTTGCGGATCGCGGCGTCGAAGTCCTGGCCGAGTTCGGCGCTCGTCGCGCCTGCTGCCGGAGGAAGAGCTCTAACAACCAACGCGGTACCGAGCGGGAGAGTTCCGAGCCGGGCGCCCACGAGGTGCCGAAGCCTGCGTGCGACGCGGTGGCGGACCACCGCGTTTCCGACCGCCTTGCTCACGACAAAACCGACCCTCGGCGGCACGGTGTTCCGCTCCGCACAAGGGTCGGCTTCGGTAGTCGCTTGCATCCGCTCCGTCATGGCATGCACCACGAGGCGGGGACGTCCAGCACGGCGACCTTTCCGGGTCACCCGTTGGAAGTCCGCGCTGCTGGTCAGCCGAGCGGCCGCAGGGAGCACGGCGGCCTGGAATCAGGCCGACAGCTCTTTGCGGCCCTGCCGACGACGGGACGCGATGATCGCGCGGCCCGCGCGGGTCCGCATACGCAGACGGAAGCCGTGGGTCTTGGCCCGACGACGGTTGTTCGGCTGGAAGGTGCGCTTGCTCACGGCTCGTTCTCCCGATACTTGCTGGCCAGGTGGTTCCGGCTGAGTTCTTGTCTCGCGCCCCCTGCCGGGCACGGCTGGACGAACTCGCGCGACAACCAGTGACGGGCACGCAGAACTCGCCCGCCGCAAGCGGGAGACCTTATGAGGGTACGCATTGGTTCCCGCCGGGCCAAACCCGGGGCCTGTCGTCGACGCGGGGCGACCGCTCGGCGACACGCCGATGTCGTCCACATTGTTGCCTGCGACCTCGTCTTGTGGCATCGGGCCCGCCTTGTTAGCGTGCGTTCCCTTGGCTGGACGGACGGGGAATGGGAGCCCTGCTGAGCCGTCGTCGCCGAGCCACTGAGTACCGTGAACCCCCCACCGGGGTTTCCTCTGCGGTTCGCCGTACCTTCGTGCACAGTTGTGGACAACCCTGTGGATGCACGTTTGACGGCACCCGCGGACGGGACCAGCCTTGGACCACAAGCCGACGAGGGGAGGGGAGCGGCACCGATGTCCGACAATCAGCTGAATCTGGCTGTGGTCTGGGAACAAGTAGTTCGAGAGCTGTCCGCGGGCACACTGTCCCCGTCGCAGCGCGCCTGGATGCGCATGACCCGGCCGATCGGACTTCTCGACGGGACCGCTCTGCTGTCGGCGCCCAGCGACTTCGCCAAGGAAGCCATCGAGCGCGCCCTGCGCGAGCCGATCACCGAGGCCCTGTCCCGCCGACTTGGCCGTGCCGTGTCGCTGGCCGTCAAGGTCGACGTCGCGCTGGCGCCGCCGAAGCCCGCCCCGCCGGTGCCGCACAACCCCGCTCTCGACCAGACCGTCGACGGCCAGGACGCCCCGATGGCCGTGGCCGTCGAAGCGCCGCCCGCCTCGCAGTACGCGGGCGAGGCCGAGGACGACGGTGAGGAGGTCGACGAGGAAGGCGACGCGCTCGCCACGGTCCACGAGATCTGGCCCACCTTCACCGGCCAGCCCACGACCAGCGGCCAGCCCTTCACCGCCCCCGCGCAACCACAGACTTCGAAGACCAGACTGAACGAGAAGTACACGTTCGACACCTTCGTCATCGGCGCGTCCAACCGCTTCGCGCACGCGGCCTCGGTCGCCGTCGCCGAGGCGCCCGCCCGCGCGTACAACCCGCTGTTCATCTGGGGCGAGTCCGGTCTTGGCAAGACCCACCTGCTCCACGCGGTCGGCCACTACGCGCAACGCCTGTTCCCCGGGATGCGCGTGCGCTACGTGTCGACCGAGGAATTCACCAACGACTTCATCAACTCGCTGCGCGACGACCGCAAGGTGGCTTTTCAGCGCCGCTACCGCGACATCGACGTGCTGCTGGTCGACGACATCCAGTTCCTCGAGGGCAAGGAAGGTACTCAGGAAGAGTTCTTCCACACCTTCAACACCCTGCATAACGCGAACAAGCAGATCGTCGTCTCCTCCGACCGTCCCCCCAAGCGCCTCGAGACGCTGGAGGACCGGCTTCGGACGAGGTTCGAGTGGGGCCTGATCACCGACATCCAGCCCCCCGAGCTCGAGACCCGCATCGCCATCCTGAGGAAGAAAGCCGCGCAGGACCGCTTAGCCGCACCCGCCGAGGTCCTGGAATTCATCGCCGCGCGCGTCGAGGCGAACATCCGCGAACTAGAAGGCGCACTCATCCGGGTGACGGCGTTCGCCTCGCTCAACCGCCAGCCGGTCGACGTCACCCTGGCCGAAATCGTCCTACGCGACCTCATCCCGGACTCGCAGGCCCCGGAGATCACCGCGCCCACGATCATGGCCGTGACCGCGGAGTACTTCGGTGTCTCCATCGACGACCTCTGCGGCCCAGGCAAGACGAAAGCGCTTGCGCAAGCCCGCCAGATCTCCATGTACCTGTGCCGGGAGCTCACGGACCTGTCGCTGCCGAAGATCGGACAGACTTTCGGCGGCCGCGACCACACCACGGTCATGCACGCGGACAAGAAGATCCGCAAGGAGATGGCCGAGCGACGGCGCATCTACGACCAGGTCCAGGAACTGACCTCCCGCATCAAACAGCGCGCTCGCGCCTGAAGCCGCTGAACGCCCGCCTGCAAACCCGCGGCGTGGCTGACGGCCGCGCCCGCCCCTGCGGGCACCGATACCTGTCCCTGTTCACCGGAGATGGGCGGTCGAGGCGATAGAACGCACCTAAACACAAGGCTGGCAACACCCGGCCCTTCGACGATCACTGATCGCGAAGGGCTTAAGTGCTTTGCCCAGACCACAACCGACGGCGCACACCCGGCAAGACCGCGCGACCAGCCGGCACAAGCGAGCAACCAGCAAGCCTGAGTTCCGCATGCCCGAGCGATCGGGACACGGGGTTTGAGCACGCCCGTTCTCGGCACGCCCGGCTTCGGAGACCCGATTCGTGCTGCCCGAGTTCACGTCGACACGTTCGGCATGCCGAAGTCCGGCAACGGACCCCGGCGAACACGAGCAGTTCGGCACGCGCAGCGCGCACGGGTCACCACGGGCAATCCGGATCGGGACCAGCGAGCGAATCGGCGGCGATCAGGTTCGGCGATCAGGTTCGGCGACAAGGTTCGCTGGCCGGCTCGGGTTCGGCGACCAAGTTCGGCAGTCGGGTCGGCAGTTCGGCATCGCGAACGAGCGCGGTCGTCGAGATTCGACAGTCGAGCGCGGAGATGGGTTGGCCGCAGCTGCCTGATCGAGACGGCCTGTTCCGATCGGCGGCCTACGACAACCGGTAGTCGGCGGGCTTGAACCGAGTCGGACCGCGGCCGCCGTGCAGCGAGTTGGTTCGGCGCACGTTCGTGGGTTCGCGACACGTGCTGTCGAGCCGATGCCCGCAGCGGGCGGCGACTCGCGTGCCACTGCTGTCCGCGGCCGTCGGCAACGTGTCCGCGTCGTGCGTGGTTCGGTCGGCGGCCGCGGTGTCACGCCGCGCCCGCCGGCGGAGGTACGGGTCGAAGCAGCAGTGGGCGAGGCCGAACGGGGGCGCCCGCGGTGGCAGCCGGATCGTCGGCAAACGAGATGGCACTCCAGTGAGGAGGGAGGTGGACATGCGCCGAGAGGTCGGCATCCCTCGACCCCGCCGAGCGAGCCGCGGCGGCGCCGGTACTTCCACCCTCCCCGCGCGCACCCATTCACAACTTTATTGCCGCCGTGGACGCCCGCCCACATCCCCAGAAAACTTCGCCCGATCCGCTCGCCCGCGACCCCATCACCCGCACCGGCCGAGTCGCTCGGCGCAGGCGTCGCCACCCGTTCAGACCTCCGAATCCGCCCGTTCGCATCTTTTCTGGGGCGGTGGAGCGTCCATCCCCACCCCCAGAAACCCCGCGCGGGTCGAAAATGACGTGGTCTGCGTCACCGAAACGGGGGATTTGCCTGTGTACAACCCTGTGGGTGGCGGAACGCCTGCCTGGGCACAACTCGACCAACATCTGGGGACGGATCTGTGGACAACTTGGGCCCCCTGTGGACGAAACTGGGGGTCGCCGAAACCATCCACCGATGGCCCGATCTGTCCACCGGTCCAACCCCAGGCTTGCCCACAGGCCGGCACGGCCCCGGACCTGCGTCAACGGGGGTTGTCCACACAATCCACAGCACCTATTACTACTGCTGTCTTTGTTCTCCCTAGAGGAAAAGAAAAAGCTAGAAACAGGGGGCGGCGAAATCTGGGGACAGCTCGCTCCACGGCCTCCCGCCGCCACACCGCCCCGGATGACGCGGACGCGGATCACGCTCTACGGTTGGGCCCTACAGCGTGGACAGCTCGACGGACCCGCCTCGCAGGATCGGTGAGGGGGACCGGTCGGGCCTGGAAAGGACTCCCATGAAGATCCGCGTCGAGCGCGACGGCCTGGCCGACGCCGTCGCCTGGGTCGCGCGCAGCCTCCCGTCCCGGCCTCCCGTTCCCGTCCTTGGCGGGGTTCTTCTCGATGCCGGTTCAGCCGACGGCTCCGAAGGACTCACCGTCTCCGGTTTCGACTACGAGGTGTCGGCCACGGTCGGCATCCCCGCGACGGTCGCCGACGGTGGACGGACTCTCGTGTCCGGCAGGCTGCTCGCCGACATCACCAAATCCCTCCCCGCCCAGCCCGTCGAGATCTCGGTCGACGGCTCGCGGGTCGCCATCGCGTGCGGCAACGCGAAGTTCAGCCTGCCGACCATGCCGGTGGAGGACTACCCGCAGTTGCCCGCGATGCCACAGCACGCGGGTGAACTCGCGGGTGAGGTCTTCGGCCAGGCGGTCAGCCAGGTCGCGGTCGCGGCGGGCAAGGACGACACCCTCCCGATGCTGACCGGCGTCCGGGTGGAGATCGCCGGCGACAAGCTAACCCTCGTGGCGACCGACCGCTTCCGGCTCGCGATGCGTGAGTTCGAGTGGAAGCCGTCCGGCGACGTCGAGGACGCCGCGGTGCTCGTGCCCGCGCGCACCCTGGCCGAGGCGGCAAAGGCGCTCGGCAGTTCAGGACGCACGGTCGAGCTCGCGCTCTCGCCCGGTGACGGCCTGCTCGGCCTGTCCGGTTCCGGCCGCCGCGCGACGACCCGGCTGCTCGACGCCGAGTTCCCGCGGTACCGCCAGCTCCTTCCGTCCGAGCAGACGTCCGCGGCGATCATCTCGGTCGCTCCGCTCGTCGAGGCGATCAAGCGCGTGTCGCTCGTCGCCGAGCGCGGGACGCAGGTGCGGCTCGAGTTCTCCGACGGCGGCCTGCGCCTGTCAGCCGGTGGCGACGACGAGGGCAGCGCCGAGGAAGAGCTGCCCGTGGACTTCACCGGCGACCCGGTCACCATCGCGTTCAACCCGGGCTACCTGCAGGACGGCCTGGCCGCGCTGCACTGCGACCGCGCCGAGCTGTCGTTCACCACGCCCAACCGCCCCGCGCTGATCAAGCCGGTCGGCGAGGACGGCGAGGTCACCCCCGGCTACCTCTACCTGCTCATGCCGGTCCGCCTCCCGGGCTGACCCGCGACCGGAGGAGATTCCACACATGCAGCTCGGACTGGTCGGCCTGGGCAAGATGGGCTTCAACATGCGCGAGCGTCTTCGCGCAGCGGGCCACGATGTCATCGGGTACGACCGCAACCCCGAGATCAGCGACACCGAGTCGCTCGCCGACCTCGCGGCGAAGCTCGACGCGCCGCGAGTCGTGTGGGTCATGGTCCCGGCGGGCGAGCCGACCCGGCAGACGGTCGCCGAACTGGGTGAACTGCTCAGCGACGGCGACCTGGTGATCGACGGCGGCAACTCGCGTTTCACCGACGACACGGTCAACGCCGATCTCCTCGCCAAGAACGGGATCGGCTACCTCGACTGCGGGGTGTCCGGTGGCGTCTGGGGCAAGGACAACGGCTACGGCCTGATGGTCGGCGGCGCCGAAGCCGATGTCGAGCGGGCGATGCCGATCTTCGACGCGCTGCGTCCGGAGGGTCCGCGTGAGGAAGGCTTCGCGCACGCGGGCGCCGTCGGCGCGGGCCACTTCGCGAAGATGGTCCACAACGGCATCGAGTACGGCCTGATGCAGGCCTATGCCGAGGGCTACGAGCTGCTGACCGCCGCGGAAGCCGTCACCGACGTCCCCGCGGTGCTCAAGGCGTGGACCCGGGGCACCGTCGTGCGGTCCTGGCTGCTCGACCTGCTGGTCAAGGCCCTGGATGAAGACCCGGGCCTGTCCGAGCTGACTGGCTACGTCGAGGACTCCGGCGAGGGCCGGTGGACCGTCGAGGAGGCGATCAACCACGCGGTTCCCGCGCCGGTGATCTCCGCCGCGCTGTTCGCCCGGTTCGCGTCCCGGCAGGCCGACTCGCCCGCGATGAAGGCTGTCTCGGCGCTGCGGAACCAGTTTGGCGGGCACGCGGTGCACAAGGCCGGACCGACGTCCGGGGCAGGCGAAGTGAAGTAGTGCACGTCCGGCACTTACAGGTCGTCGACTTCCGCTCGTGGGAGCTCGCCGACCTGGAACTGGAGCCGGGACCAGCGGTGTTGGTCGGCGCCAACGGCCAGGGCAAGACGAACCTGGTCGAGGCGATCGGCTACGTGGCGACCCTGTCCTCACACCGGGTCGCGTCCGACGCGCCGCTGGTCCGGCACGGTGCTCAGCGCGCCATCATCCGCACGGCCGTGGTCAACGACGGCCGTGAGCTGACGGTGGAACTCGAGGTCACGCCCGGCAAGGCGAACCGCGCCCGGGTCAACCGCGGGCCGGTCCCGCGGACCCGCGATGTCCTGGGCATCCTGCGCACGGTGTTGTTCGCGCCCGAGGATCTTTCGCTCGTGCGCGGAGACCCGGGTGAGCGCCGCCGGTTTCTCGACGACCTCTTAGTACTGCGCGCGCCGCGCTACGCCGGTGTCCGCGCGGACTACGACAAGGTGCTGCGGCAGCGGAACGCGCTGCTCAAGAGCGCGGCGACCAGCAGGCGCGCGCGCCGCGCCGACCCGGACGCGCTGTCGACGCTCGACGTCTGGGACGGTCACCTCGCCACGCACGGTGCCCAACTGCTCGCCGCCCGGCTCGACCTGGTGGCCGACATCGGGCCGCTGGTCTCGGCGGCGTACGCGGGGGTCGCTCCCGAGTCGCGGCCCGCGCAGATCGCGTACCGCGCGGGTATCGCGAACAGCCTCCCCGAGGGGTATGGCAAGGCCGAGGGTGAGCGCGCGGATGTCGAGGTGGTCGCCGACGCACTGCTCGCGGAGCTGGTCGTCCGCCGTGAGGCGGAGCTGGACCGCGGGGTCAGCCTGGTCGGTCCGCACCGCGATGAGCTGGACCTCATTCTCGGCGAGGCGCCTGCGAAGGGGTACGCGAGTCACGGCGAGTCGTGGTCGTTCGCGCTGGCGTTGCGGCTGGGGTCCTACGACCTGCTCAGGTCGGAAGGCAGTGAGCCGGTTCTGGTGCTCGACGATGTCTTCGCCGAGCTGGACCGTCGGCGAAGGCAGCGACTCGCCGAAGTGGCCGTGGGGGCCGAACAGGTCCTCGTGACCGCGGCGGTGGAGGAAGATGTGCCCAGCGAGCTGGCCGGGGCGCGGTATTCCGTGGCGGACGGGGAGGTACGACGTGTCTGACGATCTCTTCGGCGGCACCATTCGGCCTAACGACCCTCCACGATCGCTTACCCCGCGCAAGGTGGGTGGCACCACATCTGGGGATAAACCTGTGGATAGTGTGGATAACACCGTGACTAAGCGTCCGTCCGGCGTAGTAAAGCCCGCCACATCCGGGGATGAATTCACACTTCAGAGTGGTCGCGAAAACAATTCATCCACAGGTGCCACGGAGAGTGAGAACTCTCCGCTGCGTGGATCCGATCTTGCGCGGGCCGCTCTCGACGCCGCCCGCAAGGCCGCCGACACCAGGCGTGCAGGGCAGCGCGGACGCAATGTTCCACGTGGAACATCCACCGGCTCCCGCCGCCGTCGCCGCTGGTCGGGGCCGGGCGCGGACGACCGCGACCCGCAGCCGCTCGGCAGGCTGGCATCCCGACTCGCGGTCGACCGCGGCTGGAACGAACACCTGGCGGGCGGCCAGGTCTTCGGGAAATGGGCCGCCCTGGTCGGCGCCGAAGTGGCCGAACACGCCAAGCCGGTCTCCCTCAAGGACGGCGAACTCACGGTGGCGGCCGAATCCACGGCTTGGGCCACTCAACTCCGCCTGCTCCAACGCCAGCTTCTCGGGCAGATCGCCGCGGGAGTGGGCAAGGGAGTGGTCAAAAAACTCAAAGTCCAGGGGCCCACGGCGCCGAGTTGGCGCTATGGACCGAGGCACGTTTCCGGCCGAGGTCCGCGAGACACCTACGGCTGAGTGTCGCGGGTCGAGATCTCTCCGATGGCGTCGGGACTCGTGCCCGATCGCATCCGCCGCCCTGTGAACCAACCAGGGGTGTCCTTGACCCGGTTCTGGACGACCGCACCAGTAGTATGTGACGAGGGGTGTGCAGGGCGAGGTCCGCGCACCGCCGTCGCAGTCGATCCGACGCACGAGGAGACACCGAGCACGTGGCAGCCAACAAGCAGGAAAACTCGTACGGCGCTGGCTCGATCTCCGTCCTCAAGGGGTTGGAGGCGGTTCGGCTTCGCCCAGGTATGTACATCGGTTCCACGGGCGAGCGCGGCCTGCACCACCTGATCTGGGAGGTCGTCGACAACTCGGTCGACGAGGCGATGGCGGGCCACGCGACCAAGGTCGAGGTCACCCTGCTGGCTGATGGCGGCGTCCGTGTCGTCGACGACGGCCGTGGCATCCCGGTCGGCGAGCACCCGGAGGAGAAGCGCTCCACGCTCGAGGTCGTGATGACCATGCTGCACGCGGGCGGCAAGTTCGACAGCGAGAGCTACGCGGTCTCCGGCGGCCTGCACGGCGTCGGCATCTCCGTGGTCAACGCCCTGTCCCGGGTGCTCGAGGCCGAGATCAAGACCGACGGCCACGTCTGGCGCCAGCGCTACGAGGACACCAAGCCGGTCACGCCGGTGCAGCAGGGCGAGCCGACCCGCGAGACCGGGACGACGATCACCTTCTGGGCCGACCCGACGATCTTCGAGACCACCGAGTACAACGCCGAGACGGTCGCCCGCAGGCTGCAGGAGATGGCGTTCCTCAACAAGGGCCTCACCATCGTCCTGCGCGACGAGCGCGTGTCCGACGAGGAGTCCGAGGCCGATGCGAGCGGCCTCGCGGCCCGCGTCAAGGAGCGCACCTACTGCTACCCGGGTGGCCTTGAGGACTTCGTCAAGCACATCAACCACGCGCGCGAAGCCCTGCACAAGAAGGTCGTCGCGTTCGAGGCCAAGGGCAAGGGCATCGAGGTCGAGGTCGCGATGCAGTGGAACACCGGCTACAGCGAGTCGGTCTACACCTTCGCCAACACGATCAACACGCCCGAGGGCGGCACGCACGAGGAGGGCTTCCGCGCCGCGCTGACCCGAGTGGTCAACGTCTACGCGCGCGAGAAGAAGCTGCTCAAGGAGAAGGACGCCAACCTCAGCGGTGAGGACGTCCGCGAGGGCCTCGCCGCGATCGTGTCGATCAAGCTGGCCGAGCCGCAGTTCGAGGGCCAGACCAAGCAGAAGCTCGGCAACACCGAGGCCAAGACGTTCGTCCAGCAGACCTGCAACGAGTGGCTGGCCGACTGGTTCGAGCGCAACCCGGTCGAGGCGAAGACGATCGTCACCAAGTCGGTCGGCTCCGCGCAGGCCCGGATGGCGGCCCGTAAGGCGCGCGAGCTGGTCCGCCGCAAGGGCGCCCTCGACATCGGCGGACTGCCCGGCAAGCTCAAGGACTGCCGCTCCACCAACCCGGAGGAGTGCGAGCTCTACATCGTCGAGGGTGACTCGGCGGGCGGCTCGGCCAAGGAAGGCCGCGAGTCGCGCTTCCAGGCGATCCTGCCGATCCGCGGAAAGATCATCAACGTGGAGAAGGCCCGGATCGACCGGGTCCTCAAGAACACCGAGGTCCAGAGCCTGATCACCGCCCTGGGCACCGGCATCCAGGAAGACTTCGACGTCACCAAGCTGCGCTATCACAAGGTCGTGCTGATGGCCGACGCCGACGTCGACGGCAAACACATCACCACTCTGCTGCTCACCCTGCTGTTCCGCTTCATGCGCGGGCTGATCGAGCACGGGCACGTCTATCTGTCGCAGCCGCCGCTGTACAAGATCAAGTGGCAGCGCGCCGACCCGGAGTACGCCTACTCCGACCGCGAGCGCGACGGCGTTCTCGAAGCCGGTCTCGCGGCAGGCAAGAAGATCAACAAAGAAGACGGCATCCAGCGCTACAAGGGTCTTGGCGAGATGAACGCCAACGAACTGTGGGAAACCACGATGGACCCGGCGCACCGGCTGCTGCTCCAGGTGACCCTGGACGACGCCGCCACCGCGGACGAGTTGTTCAGCGTGCTGATGGGCGAGGACGTCGAGGCACGCAGGTCCTTCATCACCCGCAACGCCAAGGACGTTCGATTCCTCGACGTGTGATCGGTCCCCACATGATCACTCGGAAGCAAGCCATGAAAGGAACTTTGCGTCGTGACTGAAACCCTGCCGCCGCCGGGGGACCGGATCGAGCCGGTCGACATCCAGCAGGAGATGCAGAGCTCCTACATCGACTACGCGATGAGCGTGATCGTGAGCCGCGCGCTGCCCGATGTGCGCGACGGTCTCAAGCCCGTCCACCGCCGGGTGCTGTACTCGATGTTCGACACCGGCCTGCGCCCGGAACGCAGCTACGTCAAGTGTTCCCGCGTCGTCGGTGACGTGATGGGTAACTACCACCCGCACGGCGACTCGTCGATCTACGACACTCTCGTGCGGCTCGCGCAGCCGTGGTCGATGCGGTACCCGCTGGTCGACGGCCAGGGCAACTTCGGTTCCCCGGGCAACGATCCGGCCGCCGCCATGCGATATTGCTTGGTTGCTGAAAGCAATATTCGGCTGGCGGATGGGTCGACCCGCCGGATCGGCGACATCGTGCCGGATGCCGTGCCGAACAGTGACAACCCGATCGACCTCAAGGTGCTGGACCAGCATGGCAATCCGGTCCACGCCTCGATGCTGTTCCACTCGGGCGATCACGACACTCTCAAGCTCACGACCCGCGAGGGCTATGAGCTCACCGGCACGCACAACCACCCGGTGCTCTGCCTGGTGAACGTGCTGGGCGTGCCGACCCTGCTGTGGAAGCTCCTGGAGGAGATCGCGCCGGGTGACCGTGTGGTCATGCAGCGCACGCCGCACGACGAGATCGACCTGCCGCCGGTGAAGGATTACGCCGCCGCGATCCTGGCAGGCGCTTTCGTCAGCGAGGGATTTGTCTCGGAGCGCCGGGCCGGATTCAACAACCTCGACGAGTGCTACTTCCGCTATGTCGTGGACGCATACGACACCGTCGTCGGCGGTGCGCGCTATCTGTCGTCGAGAGTGATCGCCTCGGGATCTTTGCTGCACGAGCTCGATGTGCACAACCTTGCTCATCTCCGTGAATCCGTTCTCGGAGACATGGTTGGCGTCCGTAGTGCTGAGAAGCGTGTGCCGGACTTCATTTGGCAGAGCGGTACGACCATGAAGCGGGCGTTCCTCAGCTCGCTGTTCACCGGTGACGGCTCGTGTTCGGTGCTTCCGCGGAACACTGTGCAGATCTCGTATTCGACCCGCAGCGTCCATCTGGCCGGGGAGGTCCAGCAGCTGCTGCTGGAGTTCGGTGTCGTGAGTAAGCAGGTGCCCTACGACGACGGCGAGATCAAGCTTGTCATCACCAATCGCCGCGACGCTCGACTGTTCGCGACGAATATCGGCTTCCTGCAGGCGAAGCAGGACAAGCTCGTTGCCATCCTCGACGCCATCCCGACCGACAGCCGGGCCATGTCGAGCGACCACGTCCCGTTCGTCGGCGACTACATCCGCGCGAACGGGGCGACGCGCTGGACCGAGCGCGACTGGCTGCGCCGGAACAACGTCGACCGCGTCGCGCGATGGGAGACCAGGCGCGAAGAGATCGCGGAGCGGATCACCAACACCGAGGTTCTCGATGTTGTCGAACCGTTGGTGGACGGGCGTTTCTACTACGCCGAGGTGAAGTCCGTCGTTGATGCGGGCGCGCGTCCGGTGTACAGCCTCCGCGTCGACACCGACGACCACGCGTTCGTCAGCGACGGGTTCGTCAGCCACAACACCGAGGCCCGGCTCATGCCGCTGGCCATGGAGATGCTGCGCGACATCGGCGAGGACACCGTCGACTTCGTGCCGAACTACGACGGCAAGACCGAGGAACCGGTCGTCGTCCCGTCGCGCATCCCGAACCTGCTTGTCAACGGCGGCAGCGGAATCGCCGTCGGCATGGCCACGAACATCCCGCCGCACAACCTGCGCGAAGTGGCCGACGGTGTGTTCTGGGCACTGGAGAACCCCGACGCCGACGACGACGAACTGCTCGCCGCGCTGCTCACCCGAATCAAGGGCCCGGACTTCCCGACCAAGGCACTTATCCTTGGCACACAAGGGATCCAGGATGCCTACCGGACCGGCCGCGGCTCGGTGCGGATGCGCTCGGTCGTCGAGGTCGAGGAAGACGCCAAGGGCCGCACGATCCTGGTCGTCACCGAGCTGCCCTACCAGGTCAACCCGGACAACCTGATCGAGAACATGGCGCAGCTCGTGCGCGACGGGAAGCTCACCGGCATCTCCGAGATCGCCGACGAGTCGAACAACCGCGGCGGCATGCGCATCGTCATCGGCCTCAAGCGCGACGCCGTGGCGAAGGTCGTGCTGAACAACCTCTACAAGCACACCCAGCTGCAGCACAACTTCGGTGTCAACATGCTGGCCCTGGTCGACGGCGTGCCCCGCACGCTGCGCCTCGACCAGATCATCCGGCACTACGTGAAGCACCAGGTCGAGGTCATCGTCCGGCGCACGCGGTACCGGCTGCGCAAGGCCGAGGAGCGCGCCCACATCCTGCGCGGGTACGGCAAGGCGCTCGACATGCTCGACGAGGTCATCGCCCTCATCCGGCGGTCCCCGTCGGCCGACGAGGCGAAGACCGGCCTGATGTCGCTGCTCGACGTCGACGAGATCCAGGCGAGCGCGATCCTCGAACTGCAGCTGCGCCGCCTCGCCGCCCTGGAGCGGCAGCGGATCATCGACGAGCTCGGCGAGATCGAGCGCTACATCGCCGAACTGCAGGCCATCCTGGCGAGCCCGGTCAAGCAGCGCGAGATCATCCGCGACGAGCTCAAGGAGATCGTCGACAAGCACGGCGACGAGCGGCGCACCCGGATCCTGCCGTTCGACGGCGACGTGTCGATCGAAGACCTGATCGCCGTCGAGGACGTCGTCGTCACGATCACCCGCACCGGTTACGCGAAGCGCACCAAGACCGACCTCTACCGCGCGCAGAAACGCGGCGGCAAGGGCGTGCAGGGCGCGGCGCTCAAACAGGACGACATCGTCGAGCACTTCTTCGTGTGCTCCACGCACGACTGGATCTTGTTCTTCACGAACAAGGGCCGGGTGTACCGCACGAAGGCATACGAGCTGCCGGAGGCCAACCGCGCCGCCCGCGGCCAGCACGTCGCGAACCTGCTCGCGTTCCAGCCCGACGAGAAGATCGCCCAGGTCATCGAGATCAAGGATTACGAGGTCTCGCCGTATCTGGTGCTCGCCACCCGTGACGGTTTGGTCAAGAAGTCGAAGCTTTCCGACTTCGACAGCAACCGAGCGGGGGGTCTGATCGGTATCAACCTCCGTGACGACGACGAACTGGTCGGCGCGGTGCTGTGCTCCGCCGAGGACGACCTGCTCCTGGTGTCCGCGGGTGGCCAGTCCATCCGCTTCCACGCCAGCGACGACGCCCTGCGCCCGATGGGCCGCGCCACCTCGGGCGTGCTCGGGATGCGGTTCAACGCCGGGGACGAGCTGTTGACCCTCGGTGTGGTGAAGGAGGGCACCTTTGTTTTGGTCGCCACCGATGGTGGGTATGCCAAGCGCACACCCATCGAGGACTACTCGGTTCAGGGCCGCGGCGGCAAGGGCGTGCTCACCGTCCAGTACGACTCGCGGCGTGGCAGGCTGGTCGGAGCGGTGATCGTCGACATCGACGACGAGCTGTTCGCGATCACCTCGTCGGGCGGGGTCATCCGGACCACGGCCGCCGAGGTCCGCAAGGCAGGCAGGCAGACAAAGGGCGTCCGTTTGATGAACCTGGGTGAAGGGACCACCCTGGTAGCCATCGCACGCAGCGCCGAAAGCGTCGCCGAGATCGACGGCGACGAAGAAGCGCCCGAGGCGCCGACCGAGTAATGCGAACGCGCAGACCTAGGGGATTCCGCTCGTGACACCACCCGACAAGCCGGACACCAACGCACCGGAGCAGTCCGCCGAGGAGCGGGCCTCCGTGGCGACCAGCAAGGTTGAGCCGGTGGCCGAGCCCGCCACGGCGGAACCCGAAGCCCCGGCGGCGGAGACCACCTCGGTCAACCCGCCGCCGTGGCAGCGCGTCACCGCCGACGAGGCGTACGGCGACACCGGTGGCACCACGGAGACCCTGTCGACCGACGGCGAGACGACTCAGGCGCTGCCGGTCAACGGGATCGCCGAGGCCGCCTACCAGCCGCACATCGCCGCCCCCGCGACCGAACGCCCGGTCGTGACCGGCTCGGCCGCGTCACGGCTGTTCGGCAACCCGGAGCAGGAAGCCCCGCACCGCACGGCGGTCCACTTGGACCCCGGTGTCCGCACCACCCCGCCCCCCAGCGCCCTGCGCAGGCCGGGGCGGGGCCCGCGGCGGGCCAACCTGCAGATCAAGCGCTTCGACCCGTGGTCGGTGCTGAAGCTGTCGCTGGTCCTTGGTGTGGCGCTGTTCTTTGTCTGGCTGGTCGCGGTGGGCGCTCTCTACGCCGTCCTCGACGGCATGGGCGTCTGGGACAAGCTCAACGGCATCTCCAGCGAACTCCTCAACGCGGGAGCCGAAAGCGGCAGCACCGGAGACCTCATCAGCGCGGGCCGTGTGTTCGGCGTCGCGGCGATCATCGGCGCGATCAACATCGTGTTGTTCAGCGCCCTGGCCACCGTCGGAGCCTTCATCTACAACGTGTCCGCCGACCTGGCAGGCGGCCTCGAAGTGACCCTCGCCGAACGGGAGTGAGCCAAAGGGGATACCGATTTGGGACCGCGAACCCCTCTGCGGTAACCTTCTCGCGTTCCCAGGGGCCTATAGCTCAGGCGGTTAGAGCACTTCGCTGATAACGAAGGGGTCGGAGGTTCAAGTCCTCCTAGGCCCACCAGACAGACTCAGGCCCGGTACGCATCGCGTGCCGGGCCTGAGTGTCTAACTGAGTGTCCGGACCTCTCCGGCTGCAGCAGTCGGGTGTGCTGACCTGATGCACGGTGGAAACCACGGAAGTCGAAGAAGGACAAGCCTTCGAATCGCGCGTCGGACCGGATGTCGCTCGCCCTCCACGCATGGTCGCTGTAGTCATCCATTGCGGCACCGCCTGCGTCGAGCAAGGTCAGGACCAGACGGCCTAGCTGCTCGGTGCCGTCGACACGGCCGGACACCTGGATGTCCACAGCCCAGGCCGGTCGGTGACCGATCGCCGCAGCCAGGTGCTCGATTGCCTCAGGCTCCCAATCCCGGTAGAGGAAGCCGTCGTACTCGAAGTCCAGGTCGACATACAGGACATCATCGACGAGCCACGGGTCGTTCTGGTGTGGCGAGAGCGCATCGAGCATGGCGACGATGTCAGCCTGGTCCAGGCGCGGAAACACGGATACCGACCGCATGCCGCAAGCCTGTCAGACCTCTACCGTCCAACCACGCCAATATTCACGGCGCCAGGGCAGGGCAGGTCCCTGCGCGATGGTGTCCGTTGTGGTGATCCACACGTCGTTGGGTGCCACGGCGGTGGGGGATGGGGTTGTGGCAGACTGGGCGGGTCACGTCGGGTGTGACGTGGACGGACTTGAAGTGCCAAAGGAGGCATTCGAAGTGAAGAAGCTTCTCGCGCTCGCCGCAATTGCTGGTGGCGTCCTCCTGGTGGTGCGCCGCAAGAGCTCGGCGAAGGCAGAAGCCGACCTGTGGCGCGAGGCGACCACGCCCGCGGCCAACAACGGCGTCAAGAAGGCCTGACCCAGCACGGCGCGGCCCACCGGCCGCGCTGAACGGGGACGTAGCTCAATTGGCAGAGCACTGCCTTTGCAAGGCAGGGGTTAGGGGTTCGATTCCCCTCGTCTCCACCTATCTGACCAGCAGTTATGCGGTCAGGACCACACCGTCCGATGTTCATCGGGCACCACAGTGGGTGCGACTTGTACGCCCCGTCCGGGCGAAGATGGGCTCTGGGCCGCCGAGATCCCAACTCTGTGGAGGAAGCTGCCCTGACCGGCAGCGGGCTCAGTTGGTCTCGTAGTCCTCGCCGTCGCCCGTGCCCGGGGCGTTGCCGCCGCCCTGTGACGGGTGGCCGCCGAACGGCTTGTCCGGCCCGCGGTCGGTCGCCCCCGCCTCGGCGTTCTCGTCGAAGTCCGGGTCGTCGACGCCGACACCCGCTGCCGTCCAGTCATCCGTGATCCGGTCGTAGGCCGCCTGCTGGTCGGTCTCTACCTTCGCGTAGGCCTCGGCGGCCGCCTTCGTCTGGTCGCCGGCCACCTCGTATCGGGCGGCCGCAGTCCGCAGGAAGCCCTCGAACATCGTCCGCACGGCGAGCAGCGCCGTGTCACCACTGGTGGCCGCGCCGTCCTTGTCCGCCAGGTGGTTGTCCGCCGAGGACGTCGCCGCGATGGTCGACAGCAGGCCCGCGTACAGGTCGCCCGCCTCGTAGCAGGCCTGGCCGATCTTCAGGATGTCCTCGACGTTGGCCGTGTAGCCGTCGCCCGAGCCCTCGTGGTCGCCGTCCGCGCTGTTCTGCGTGAGGTCGTACAGCTCCAGGTTGAAGCTGTGGATGCCGAAGATCGTGTCCTGCAGTTCGGCCACCTCGTTCGAGTACTCCAACTCCAGGCCGTTCACCGCCGAGTTCAGCTCGTTGATCTTGGTGTTGAGTGTCTCCACCACCTCGACCAGACCGTGCTTGTGCCCCTCGGACGTGACGTTGGGGATGAGGTTCTCTCCGATGAAGCCGGTGAGGATCACGGCCGCGCCGACCGCGGCACCCACCCCCGACCAGCCGCCGGAGATCGTGATGGCGGTGCCGATGCCCTGCACGGTCTTCCAGCCGTACACGAGGTTGGTGGAGATCGTCTGCTTCTCCTTGAGCGACTTGGTCGCCCACTGGATCCAGTAGAGCGCGTCGTTGCGGCCCTTCTCGATGATCGCCCCGCGGGCGGCGTACAGGTTCGCCAGCGAGCCGGCGATCCCCGACTGGTTGTTGATGGTCGGGGCGCACGAGTCGAAGAACCCTGCCTTCGCGCGGGACGCGGCAAGCCCGGTCCAGCCGGTCCACCAGTCCTGGCCCTGCCCCCGCTCGCCGGACACGTCCTGCACCTTGCCGACCAGTTCCCGCTCGCTCATGGACCTGAACGAGCCGGTATCCGCCGATGAGCCTGCTCCGGCCTCCAGCCCGAGCTGGGCGCCGATGGTCAGGAAGTGGTCGTGCGCGATCTCGAGAGCACCCACGTCGTGCATGTCGAACAGCGGCAGCTCGTAGTAGGTGTGCTCGCGCTCCCCCCAGGCCCAGTTCTCGACAGCCTCCAGAATGCTGCCCATGCCGCACTGGATGTTCGGCGGCACGGTTTCCGGCTGCCCGTCCGGCCCGACGAGGTCGACGCCACCCTCGTCGGCGCCGGTCTTTCCCTCGCAGGTCACCGACCTGAGGTCGCCCTCCTGGCCGCCCTCCACCCAGTCGACGTAGGAGCAACCGGCGTTGACGCCACGCAGGTGGCAGGCGGCACTGGCCGACGAGTAGTTCCACAGCGGCGCCGCCATGGGAGAGCCGGACCGCGCGACACGGGTCGGATAGTCGTGCTCGGCGGCCATGATCTTCTGGGTGATTTCTTCGCGCCACCGGTACGTCAGAGCCTCGTGGAAGTCGTTCATCGCCGTGGACAGATTGGCGGCGTGACCGGTGCCCTGGATGTAACCGAGTCCTGACATACCTGCACTCCCTCGAGTCCCACCTTCGGGTGACAGTGGAGCCGGTGTGACGCTACCCACCGCCGAAAGGTTCCCCGGCGGCCGGTGAACGGCCGGGCGATCGCGGTGCTTGGGGTGCGTGGATTCCACCGGCCATCGCCATCAGCGCGCCGCTCGTGCTGGCCGGCGGGGGTGCCGACGCGCCGCCAGTGAAGGTGGCGGCCGGGGCACCATCAGAAGGAAGCACCGGAGCGGCCGAAGGGTCGCGGCGTCAGCTCTCAAGATCACCGCGCGTGCCCTCGGTCTCTCGAGTTGGGGGCACGCTGGCCCCGAACCTCTTACTGGACTGCATGTCGGCACGGCAACATCGCGCGAACCACCAAGGCTCGCGCCATTGCCATGTTCCACGTGGAACATGGCGGATCACTGCGCCATCCGGCCGTCTGGTTGACTTGCGGGGCCATGAGACGAGTCGTGATCTTCGCCGCGTCCCTGTTCGCTCTCAGCGCGTGTACCGCGGAACCGGTGCCTGCGCCGGTTTCGTCGGTCGGCGCGCCCGCGAGCACCGTCACCGAGCCCCCGTCCGCGCAGGCCCCGCCCGCGCCGGAGCCGGTGGCCGATGGGCCGTGCCCGTACCTTGAATCCACCGCGGTGGCCGATGCCAACGGGCAGCGGGTGACCAAGGTGCGGATCTCCGCCGACAAGCCGCACCCGGCGTGCTTCTTCTACCGGCCCGACGGGACCGTCCAGCTCACCGTGCGGATCTACCTCGGCGAGCCCGCGATCGCCACGGCGATCGTCGACGAAGCCGCACCGCGAGCGACCTCGGATCCGGCCCGTTCACCCCAAGGATGGGAAGGTGGCTCCCTTTCGGGTGAGAAGGGTGCCGTGTACGCCGTGGCCAAGGACAAGGCCGCCGTCGTGGTGACTTCCAACCAGGCACAGACCATCAAGGCCCGACGGATCGTCGAGGCCGTCGTCGCCGAGCTCGGGCTCTGACGCGAAGGAAGGTGGCCCCGCGTGGGGCCACCTTCCATGTGCGCGCCTAGTTCTTGTCGGACGTCATCGGCTCGGCCGGGTTGGCCTGGCCGTTGCGCTCGGCTGATTCCGGCCTGGGGACAGGCTTCGCCTTCGGCGCGGGTACGGGCTCCGGCTTGGGCGTGTGCGCCGCCGGGGCCTGCTCCGAGCGACCCCGCATGACGACCGCGGCCGCACCGCCCGCCGCGGCGAGCAGCAGGAACAGCGGCCACTTGCGGCGCTTGTTGCTTGGGTCCTTCGCGGCTTGTTTGGCCGCCGACTTGGCTGCCTTGATCTGGTCGCGAAGCTCGCTCTTGTAGGCCTTGACCTGCGGCTTCAGGTCCTTCTTCAACTGCTTGACCGGCACGGACACCTGCTCGGGAATCTCGAGCGACTGGCTCGCCCGCTTGGCGGCCTTCGCCAACTGCTTGCGGGCACGCCGGGTCTGTGCGGCCATCTCGTCCCGAGCGACGTGTGCGGTCTCGGCGATCACTTCGGCCATCTGCTTCGGCGCGACACCTTTCGCGGCCAGCTTCTGCTCGGCGGTTTGAGCCGCCTCACCGGCGCGAGCGGCACCTTGGCGCGCCGCGCGCCAGCCGGTACCGACGGCCTTGCCCACCGTCTCTCCGGCCCGGGTCATGGCTTCACCTCGTTCATTGTGGGACTGATTCAGACCATCAATCCTGCCCCTTCCCGACAGATCCTGCCGAAGATGGCACGATGGGGCGGTGGCAGACAGCAACGCATCCCTCGTTGGGACGAAGGTGAAGGCCACCCTGCACACCTCGCAGGGTGACATCCGGATCAACCTTTTCCCCGACCACGCACCCAAGACCGTGGCAAACTTCGTCGGATTGGCGGAGGGCACCAAGGACTACTCGCAGAAGAACGCGTCGGGCACCAAGTCCGGACCGTTCTACGACGGCTCGATTTTCCATCGGGTGATCGACGGCTTCATGCTCCAGGGCGGTGACCCGACCGGTACCGGCCGCGGTGGTCCCGGCTACCAGTTCGCCGACGAGTTCCACCCGGAACTGCAGTTCAACAAGCCCTACCTGCTGGCCATGGCCAACTCCGGGGCGAACACGAACGGCTCGCAGTTCTTCGTCACGGTGGGCCCGACCACTTGGTTGAACTTCAAGCACACCATTTTCGGTGAGGTCGCCGATCAGGAGTCCCGCACCGTGGTCGACGCGATCGGCCGGATGGCGACGGGCCCGAACGACAAGCCTCTCGAGGACGTGGTGATCACCAAGGTCACCATCGAGCGCTCCGAGGGCTGAGTGACCACTCCGCCCGAACCGACAGGGACGCAGGCGGGCCTGCCCGCCTGCGTTCGTCACCCCGGCAGACAGACCGGGTTGCGCTGCACGCGCTGCGACCGGCCGGCGTGCCCGGAGTGCCTCGTGGAGGCATCGGTCGGCTTCCAGTGCGTCGACTGCGTCCGGCAGGCGCGCAGCGAGGTCCGGCGGGCCACCACGGTCGCGGGCGCCGAGTTGGCGGACAAGCCGGTTCTCGTGCCCGTGTTCATCGGCGTCAACGTGGCGATGTTCGTCATCACGGTGGCGTTGGCGCGCGACCTCTTCAACAACCAACAGTCAGAGCTGTTCGCGGCGCTGCTGCACTACGCCCCATCGATCGCCGAAGGCGAATGGTGGCGCATCGTCACCAGCGGATTCCTGCACTTCGGTCCTGTCCATGTGCTGGTCAACTGCGTCGCGTTGTGGTTTCTGCGTGACCTGGAGTTGCTCTTGGGCCGGCTCAGGTTCGCGCTGGTCTACTTCCTGTCGATGCTGGGCGGCAGCCTCGCGGTCTACCTGTTCGCCGCCCTGGGGACAAGAACTGCCGGCGCGTCCGGCGCGGTGTACGGAATGCTCGGTGGTTTGTTGGTCGCCGTGATCCGGCTAAAGCGGGACAAGCACGTTCTGATGTCCGTGCTGGGGATCATCGCGCTGAACATCGCCTTCAGCATCACCGTGCCCGGCATCTCGCTGCTCGGGCACCTCGGCGGTCTGTTCGTCGGCGCGGTCGTCACCGCGGGCATGGTCTATGCGCCACCCGCGAAGCGGAAGCCGGTGCAGATCGGGACGGTTGCGGCTGTGATCGTGGTGGTTGCGGCGCTGTTCGTGGTCCGCACACCGCAGGTGAATGACCAGGTGTTCTGCACGAACCCGACCACTCTCGAGTGCTACTACGCGACGCGGCTCTAGGTCCGTAGGCGCAGCAGGGCGTCGGTGACGTCGTAGGGCTCCGCGCCGAGGTCCAGCCTGCCCAGGATCACCAGGGCGGGCTCCTCGGCGTTGTCGGCGTCGATCTCGACGACTTCGCTCTCGCGGCCCAGCCTGCGCGTTCGGGTGACCCGGATGTTGACTTCGCCCCACGACCAGTGCCGTGCGCCGAACAACCCGCGAACGGTCACGCCCGACTGGTCCGCGGCCAGGCGAGGGCGCGCGACGGTGCCGAACAACGACAGCAAGCCCGTGGTGAAAGCCCAGCAGCGCGAGCACGGTCATGACCCAACCCACGCCGACGACGGCGGGCTGGGGCGCCCAACTCACGGGTTCAAGGTTTCGCACGGTTATCCACAGTAGTTATCCACACTGGGGATGACTTACATCCATGTGGTTCAGTCGTGTGGGCTGAATGGATGTATCCCGCCGACACGATGGAGTGAAACGGCAGGACTCTCCGTGGGCGCGGGTCAGCGCCAGCGCATCGTCATCAGCAGGCCGGCGATCATCAGCGCGAATCCGATGGCGAAGTTCCAGTTGCCCAGGTCCGCCATGAACCCGATCTTCTGACCCGCGATGTAGTTCACGACCAGCCACGAGAGGCCGATCAGCATCACTCCGAGCATCACCGCGACGTAAATCGGGTGGGACGGTCCCGCTGACTTGACCTTCACCGGCGTGCGGCGATCGCTCGGCGCGGTGTAGACGTCCTTCTTGCGGACCTTGGACTTAGGCATGCTGTCCTCGCCTGACGTGGAGCGTTGGGTGCGGTTGTTCTAAGGCATGGGCGCAACTCCCGCCGATGCAACACGTTAACGTAGCTGAGGACGTAGCCGAATCACCAGTCGCCAACGTTCTGACTTCGTTAGCGCGAGGGTGGTCGGGCAACACCCGCGAGAGGAGCCCGCGTGAGCACGCTCGACAGCGGCGACAGCCCGGCAGAATCCCCGGTCGGCCCTGGTCAGGGCCCAGATTCGGGAGATTCCGAGCGGGTTCGCTCAGTTGTTCGCGGGCTCGGCGAATTACTCATCACGGCGGGTCTCGTGGTGCTTCTTTTCGTCGTATACGAGGTTTACGTCACCGACCTGGTCTCCGCGGGCAAGCAGCGGGAGGCCACCTCGGCGCTCGAGGACACCTGGAAGGCGGGGCCGCCCGAGGAAGAGCGGGTCGACCACTTCGAGGGCCTGGGCGAGGGCGCGGGCTTCGCGAAGATGTTCGTCCCCGCCCTGGGCAGCGACTACGCGTTCACCATCCTCGAGGGCACCACCGAGAAGACCCTGGAGGTCGGCCCCGGCCACTACCCGGGCACGGCGTACCCGGGGCAGCCCGGCAACTTCGCCGTGGCGGGCCATCGAGTCGGCAAGGGCGCCCCGTTCAACGACATCGACCTGCTCAACTCGTGCGACGCGATCGTGGTCGAGACCCGGTTCAGCTGGTTCGTCTACCGGGTGATGCCGAAAAAGGACGAGGTGGGCCGGTGGGCGGAGAAGGCGGCCGACCCGCGGTGCAAGGGCGTGGCCCCGCTCGGCGCGCCGTATGACGAGGTGGTCGGGCAGGAGATCGTCAGCCCGAGGGACAGCTCGGTCATCGCGCCGGTCCCGCACCGCCCGGGCGCCGAGGGCAGCGTCGGCGAGCAGGTCACGCTGATGACGCTGACGACTTGTCATCCGCGGTTCTCCGACCGCGAGCGCCTCATCGTCCATGCTGTGTTCGTCCAGCACTGGGCGAAGGACCCGGCGCATCCTGAGTTCAGGCCGCCAGAGTTGAAGGAGACCTCCTGATGTACGGGTGGATTTGGCGGCACCTGCCGGGCCCGATGGCGGTCCGCGCGATCACCGCGTGCCTGCTCATCGCCGCAGTGGTGGCGCTGCTGATGTTCGTGGTGTTCCCGTGGATCGAGCCGAAGCTGCCGTTCAACCAGGTCACGACCGAATAGCGAGCCTGGCCAGCAGCCCGGCGGCGAGCACGCCCGCGCCGAGGAGGACCGAGCCGAACGGCAGGGTCAGGGCGAGCACGACACAGCCGACGAATCCGGCGACGTTGAGCCACCGCGGCCACCGTCGTTCGGCCGCGGGCTGGCGGTAGGCGCTCGTGTTGGCGACCGCGTAGTAGACGAGCACGCCGAACGACGAGAACCCGACGACTCCCCGCAGGTCCGCGAGCAGCACCAGCACGCACACGGTGGCGCCGACAGCCACCTCGGCGCGGCGGGGCACTCCGAAGCGGGAGTCCACGGCGGCCAGGAACGGCGGCAGGTCCCGGTTGCGCGCCATCGCCATGGCGGTCCGGCCGATCCCGGTGATCAACGCCAGCAGCGCGCCGAGGCTGGCGGCGGCGGCGCCGATCCGGACGGCGATGGCCAGCCCGGGGTGCCCGGCCACGGTCAGCATGTCGGCCAGCGGCGCACGGGACCCCGCGAGCCGGTCGGGGCCGAGGACGAGCAGCAACGTGACGCCGACCGCGAGGTAGACCACCATCGCGCCGCCGAGGGCACCCAGTATGGCCCGGGGAATGGTCCGGGCAGGTTCCCGCACCTCTTCGCTCAACGTCGCGATCCGCGCGTATCCGGCGAAGGCGAAGAACAGCAGGCCAGCGGCTTGGAGCACGCCGAGGGGTCCGTGGGTGAACCAGTCGCCCGCGGGTTCGGCCGCGGGGAGCGAGAGGGCGACGGCGCCGATCAGCACGACGAAGACGACGCTCAGCAGCAGCTTGGTGAGCAGCGCGGTCCGGGTGATGCCGAAGCAGTTGACCACCGTCAGCACCACGACCGCCGCGGCGGCGATCGGCCGCTCCCATCCCGGCGCCGCGTAGGCGGCGAAGGTGAGCGCCATCGCCGCGCAACTGGCGGTCTTGCCGATGACGAACCCCCACCCGGCGAGGAACCCCCACCACGGCCCGAGGACCTCACGGCCGAACAGGTAGGTGCCCCCGGAAGCCGGGTAGGCCGCGGCGAGCTGCGCGGAGGCGGTGGCGTTGCAGTAGGCGACGAACCCGGCGATGACCAGGGCGAACAGGACCGCCCCACCCGCACTGGCCGCCGCGGGCGCGAACACCGCGAAGACGCCCGCCCCCAACATCGACCCAAGCCCGATGGCGGTCGCGTCGACAGTCCCGAGCCTGCGCGTCAACTGAGTCACGAAGGCCATGCTGTCATGGTCGAGTTATCCCCAACCAAGATCGACATTGACTGAAAATGTCACCCATAGCCTGCGGACACGGCTCAACAGGCCGAAGTGGGCGTATCGCCGGATGCGCGCGGACGGAACGTTGAAGCCTGAGGCCACTGGCGCTGCGGGCTCAGACCAAAATCCGGTCGTGGCGGACGGTAGGTTGTGGGCATGCGTGTACTGGTCGTCGACAACTACGACAGCTTTGTCTACAACCTCGTGCAGTACCTCGCCCAGTTGGGCGCGGAGTGCGAGGTGTGGCGCAACGACGCCGTCGAGCTGGCCGATCCGGATGCGCTCACTGGGTTCGACGCGGTCCTGATCAGTCCCGGGCCGAGCACGCCGGAGCGGGCGGGGCTCAGTGTCGACGTGGTCAAGCGGTGCGTCGAGGCGCGCAAGCCGTTGCTTGGGGTCTGCCTCGGTCATCAGGCCATCGCCATCGCCTACGGCTCGACCGTCGACCGGGCGCCCGAACTGCTGCATGGGAAGACCAGCCAGGTCGTCCACAACGGCGGCGGTGTCCTGGCCGGGCTGCCCCATCCGTTCACCGCGACCCGCTACCACTCGCTGACGGTGGTCCCCGAGACGATCTCCGACGAGTTCGAGGTCACCGGGCGCACCGAGACCGGCATCGTCATGGCGATGCGGCACCGGGAGTTGCCGATCGAGGGTGTGCAGTTCCATCCGGAGTCGGTGCTGACCGACGGCGGGCACCGGATGCTCGCCAACTGGCTGGCGACCGCCGGGTTCGAGGTGCCGCAAGCCCGGGTCGCCGAGTTGGAGCGCGACATGCGCGCGCTCACCCAAGCCCTGGCATAGGAAACGGCCCCTCCGCGAATGGCGGATTCTCGGGGCCCTCGCACACCTGATGGCGGATGCCGCGGTCCCAGTCCTTGGCCGTGCGTTCGTGGACCTCGACCTGCGCCGCGGCATCCCGCCGCCGCACCCCGGCCGCGCGAAGCCTGTCGTACTCCGCACGACCCGGATGCCCGCTCGTGCCCGTCTTCCCACGGCCACGGACACCGGCCTTCCGCGCCCCCCGAACGCGGTTGCACAGTTCACCCCGACCACCCGGGCAGCGCCCGAGAGGCTGCCATTCCCCCGGCCCAGGGCCTCGAAAAACCTCGCCCACAACTCCTCAGAAACCACGATCCCCGCAACACCCTGAAATCCAGGGTGTTGCGGGGACCGCTAGAACTGGCCGAATCGGGAGGGCCGTTTCTCTTGACCTACCGCGACGTCGGGATGCCCACCCCGGGCTTGCGCCCGACCAGCAGGTTCACGGTCGCGTCCTTGTCGAGCTTCTGACCGACGTTCGGGCGCTGGTCGATGATCTTGCCGACCTTGTCCTCGTCGTTGGTCAGCGTCTCGTTGACGTTGAGCGTGCCGGTCCAGCCCAAGGCCTTGAGGATCTGGTCGGCCTCGGTCGGCGTCTTGCCCTCCAGGTCCGGCATCTCGATCGAGACCTGGTCGCCGTTGGACACCTCAAGGGTGACGGTCGACCCGGGCTTCAACTTGCCGGTCTTCGGCGACTGGTCGACGACCGTGCCCGCGGGCTTGTCGGACGAGACGTCCTTGCGCTGCGGCTTGAAGCCCAGCTTCGTCAGGTTCGCCGCCGCGTTGTCGTAGTCCTGGCCGATCAGGTTCGGCACCTCGACGGCCTCCGGCGCCTTGCCGATCGTCAGCTTGACCTGGGTGCCGACGTTGACGCTCTGGCCACCGCTCGGGGTCTGGTCGGTGACCTTGCCGACCAGGGCCGGGTCGTCCGTCGAAGCCTCTTCGACGCCGGAGACCTGCAGTTGGAGCTTCTGCAGTTCGGCTGTGGCCTCGTCCTTGGTCTTGCCGCTCAGGTCGGGCACCGTGACCTTGCCGGGGCTGCCGCCCACCCGGAGCATCACCATGTCGCCCTTGCGGACCGTGGCACCGGCGGTGGGATCGGTCCCGATCACCTTGCCGATGCTGTCCGGGCCGCAGGCGGGCGTGCCGTCCGGCGCGGGCTGGCAGGGCACGACCGTGCGGTTGGTCTTCAGACCCTTCTCGGTGAGGGTCTGGACCGCCTGTGACTCGATCTGGTTGGTGACGTCGGGCATGGTGAACGTCTCCGCCCCGGCGGGTGGTCCGTTCTTCTCCGACATCAGCCAGAAGATCAGCCCGGCGAGTCCGGCGACGAGCAGGCCGACCAGGATGATCATCCAGGTCTTGCGCTGCTTGCGTCTGCGGTCTTCCTCGTCGTCGGCGAACCGGTCGTAGTCGTCGTAGTCGTCGGAGAGGGCCTCCGGGCGGTGGCGGCCGCGGGTGTCGGACTGGCGGGTCGCGCCGAGGACGGCGGTGCGGTCCTCTTCGGTCATCACCATCGGCGCCGACGGCCGCTGGCCGGACAGCACCCGGACGATGTCCGTGCGCATCTCGGCAGCCGACTGGTAGCGGTTGGCCGGGCCCTTGGACATCGCCTTGAGGACGATCGCGTCGAGCTGCGGGCTGACCCTCGGGTTGACCTGCGACGGCGACCGCGGGTCTTCGCGCACGTGCTGGTAGGCCACCGCGACCGGTGAGTCGCCGGTGAAGGGCGGCTCACCGGTGAGCAGCTCGAACAGCACACAGCCCGCGGCGTAGACATCGCTGCGGGCGTCGACCGACTCACCGCGCGCCTGTTCCGGGGACAGGTACTGGGCGGTGCCGATCACCGCGGCGGTCTGGGTGACCGCGACCTGGCCGTCGGCGACCGCGCGGGCGATGCCGAAGTCCATCACCTTGACCGCGCCCGACTTGGTGATCATCGCGTTGGCCGGCTTGACGTCGCGGTGCACGATGCCGTGGCGGTGGCTGAAGTCGAGCGCCGCGCAGACGTCGGCCATGATCTCCATCGCCCGCTGGCCCGACAGCGGGCCCTCGGTCTTGACGATGTCGCGCAGGGTGCGTCCGTCGACGTACTCCATGACGATGTAGGGGAGAGGACCGGTTTCGATCCTGGTCTCGCCGGTGTCATACACGGCGACGATCGCGGGGTGGTTCAGCGCGGCGGCGTTCTGCGCCTCGCGGCGGAACCGCTCCTGGAACTGCGGGTCCCTGGCCAGGTCCGCGCGCAGCACCTTCACGGCGACCTCGCGTCCCAGTCGGACGTCCCGGCCGCGGTGGACCTCGGACATGCCGCCGTACCCGAGAGTCTCGCCGATCTCGTAGCGGTTGGAGAGCAGTCGCGGTGTGGTCATCGGTGCGTCGTCCCGCTCCTAGTCAATTCCTGTCCCATCATGCCTGCTGTCTGCCTCCGAGCCGGCTGTTCGCGGTCTGGCTCGTTCATCCTGCTCACCCCGGTGGAGTCTCCTGCGGCCGGCACACGATTGTGATGTGGTCGCCGCGTTGAAGTTTTCCGATCGGCGTGATCTCCGTCACCGCGCAGGCCGCTGGGTCTTCCGGCGGGACATCCGACTCGGTGACCACGGTCGACCGAAGGCCGTCGCGCTCCAGTTCAGCGGCGACGTCCGAGGCAGGCCTGCGGAGGTACCGAGTCGGAATGACCGTCACGATCTCACTTTCGGTACCCGCCTCGGACGGTTTCGGTGAGATCGACGTAGGACTGCTACCTGGCCGGCCACCGGATTGCTCGCCGGTGGTCTCGGCGGTCTTGGTTTTGCCGCCGCCGGTCTCGTTCCGGCGTTCGTTCGAACCGTCCGATGCGAAGAGCGCGGGCAGCAGGAACGCGAGGGCGGCGATGAGCGCGACGGCGAGGACCACGATGGTGATCCACAGGCCGGTCCGGCTCTCCCGCATCGGCTGGCGCGGCGGGATGCGCATCGGAAACGCCCCCGACGGAGGCCCCGGCGGTCGGACGGGCGCCATGCCGGGATGCGTTCCGGGACCGCTCGGCGGACCCATCCGGTGCGCGGCCATCGCCAGACCGGACGGCGCGGGCAGTGGGTGACCAGCGCGCACGGCGGCGACGGCGTTGGCGAACTCGCCGCCGTTGCTGTAGCGCTGCCTCGGGTCTTTCACCAGCGTCGCCTCGATGACGGCGCGGGTGCCCGGGGGGACGTCCGGCGGCAGCGGCGGCGGCATGTCGCGGATGTGCATCATCGCGACCGTCACCGCGTTCTCCGACAGGAACGGCCTGCGCCCGGTGAGGCACTCGTAGCCGACCACGGCCAGCGAGTACACGTCGCTGGCGGGCTCGGCCTCGTGTCCTAAAGCCTGCTCGGGGGCGATGTAGTGGGCGGTGCCCATGACCATCCCCGACCGGGTGACCGGAGCCGCGTCGGCGGCCTTGGCGATGCCGAAGTCGGTCAGCTTCACGGTGCCGGTCGGCGTGATCAGGATGTTGCCCGGCTTCACATCGCGGTGGACGTACCCGCGCTCGTGGGCCGCCTGCAGCGCCTGACCAGCCTGTTCGAGGATGTCGAGCGTCCGCTCGGCGCCGATCCGGCCCTCCTTGGCGAGGATCGCGGCCAGCGGGTCGCCCTCGACGAGTTCCATCACCAGGTACGCGGTGTCCTGCGGGCCGTCGACTATCGCCGCCGTCTCGCCGTAGTCGTGCACCGCGGCGATACCCGGGTGGTTGATCGACGCGGTGGTCCGGGCCTCGGTGCGGAAGCGGTGCAGGAACTCGGCGTCGCCGGAGAGCTCCGGCTTGAGCACCTTGACCGCGACCTTGCGGTCGAGCCGGGTGTCGGCGGCCTCCCAGACCTCGCCCATGCCGCCGACCGCGATGCGGCTGCTGAGCCGATAGCGGTCGGCGAGGAGTAGGCCGGAGGTCAGCACGTCAGCTCCCCCCGGCGAGGAACGCGTTGATCGTCGCGCGGCCCACGGCCGCCGAGAGCTTGCCGCCGGTCGCCGCGACGTCGCGGCTCTCGACGAGCACCGCCACGGCGATCTTCGGGTCGTCGGCCGGGGCGAACGCCACGTACCAGGCGAACGGCGGGGTGTTCTTCGGGTCGTTGCCGGTCTCGGCGGTGCCGGTCTTCGACGCGATGGTCAGCCCGTTGGTCTTGCCGTCGCCGCCGGTCTTCGCCTCGGAGGCGACCATCATGTCGCGCAACTGGTCGGCGCTGGAGCGCGACATCGCGCGGCCGAGGCTGTCCTCGTCGAGCTTGGCGATCTCCGAGAGGTCCGGGGCCAGCACCGACTTCACCAGCTGCGGCTTCATCCGCTCGCCGCCGTTGGCGATGGCGGCCACGATCTGCGCGTTCTGCAGCGGGGTGAGCCGGACGTCGCGCTGGCCGATGCCGCTCTGGTAGAGCGCGTTGGAGTCGCTGATCGTCATGCACTGCTCGGTGCCGGGACCGATGCACGACTGCGTCACCTTCATCGGGACGCGCAGGTCGTTCTCGCCGATGCCGAACTTCGCGGCCTGCTCGGACAGCTTGTCGTCCAGGTCGTGGGCGAGTTGGGCGAACGCGGTGTTGCACGACAGCGACAGGGCGGTCTCCATGGTGACCGTCGTCTGGCTGCCGTTGCAGAAGCCGCGGTTGTAGTTGCGCAGCTCGGAGCCGCCCACGCCGATCCGGTCGGTCGCGGTGACCTGGTCGTCCTTGGTCTTGCCGTCCTCGAGCGCGGCTGCGGCGACAACCAGCTTGAACGTCGAGCCGGGCGCGTAGGTCTCGGCGATCGCCCGGTTGAGCATGGGCTTGCGCTTGTCCGCGTTGTACTCCCGCCACGCCTTCTCCTGCGCGGCGCCGTTGTGCGCCGAGAGCGGGTTCGGGTCATAGGACGGGGTGCTGACCATCGCGAGGATCTCGCCGGTCTTCGGGTTCAGCGCGACCACGGAGCCCGCGAAGCCCTGCTTCTCCATCGCCTGGTACGCGGCGAGCTGGGTGGCCGGGTTGATCGTCAGCTCGATGTTGCCGCCGCGCGGGTCGCGGCCGGTGATCAGGTCCGAGAGCCTGCGCACGAACAGCCGGTCGTCGGAGCCGTTGAGGATCTCGTCCTCGGCCCGCTCCAGCCCGCCCGCGCCGTAGCGCGTCGAGTAGAACCCGGTGACCGGCGCGTACAGCGGGCCGTTCTCGTACACCCGCAGGTACCGCAGCCGGTTGTTCGTCGGCTGGACCTTGGCGATCACCTGGATCTGGTTGTTGGACGAGCGGGCGAGGATCTTGCCGCGCTCGCGCGAGTACTCCTCCAGCAGGACCCGCTGGTTGCGCGAGTCCTTGCGGTAGTCGTCGGCCTTGATGATCTGGATGTAGGTGGCGTTGGCCAGCAGCAGCACGATCATGCAGAGCATTGCCAGGCCGACTCGGCGCAGCGGTGTGTTCATGTCGCCTGCTCCGTCGGGGGTCGTTGCACCATCACGGTGCGGTCCTCGGCGATCGGCACCTGCGCCACCGGACGGGGCCGCACACCGGTCTGCGG
Source organism: Actinokineospora xionganensis (assembly GCF_014323725.1). Lineage (GTDB taxonomy): Bacteria > Actinomycetota > Actinomycetes > Mycobacteriales > Pseudonocardiaceae > Actinokineospora > Actinokineospora xionganensis. The sequence continues at coordinate 211,587 of NZ_JABVED010000010.1, forward strand.
GCGGCGCGCGGCGTCGGAGATCCGCAGCAGCAGCGCGACCAGAACGTAGTTGGCCAGCAGCGACGACCCGCCGTAGGAGAGGAAGGGCGCGGTGATGCCGGTCATCGGGATCAGCTTGGTGACTCCGCCGACGACCACGAAAACCTGCATGACGAGCAGGAACGACAGTCCGCCGCCGAGCAGCTTGCCGAAGGTGTCGCGCACGGCCAGCGCGCTGCGCATGCCGCGCATCGCGAGCAGCGTGTAGACCATCAGCAGCGCGGCCAGGCCGATGAAGCCCAGCTCCTCGCCGATCGCGGCGGCGATGAAGTCGGTGTTCGCCAGCGGCACCAGCTCCGGGCGGCCCGCGCCGAGCCCCGTGCCGCCGACGCCGCCGGTGCCGAGACCGAACAGCGCCTGCGCGATCTGGTAGCCGCCGCCCGCGTCGGCGTAGGTGCTCAGCGGGTCGAACCAGTTGGCGACTCGCTGCTGGACGTGGGTGAAGAGCTGGTAGGCGACGAAGCAGCCGCCGACGAACAGCGTCAGCCCGACCACGACCCAGATGCCGCGCTCGGTGGCGACGTAGAGCATCACCAGGATCGTGCCGAAGAACAGCAGGGACGTGCCGAGGTCCTTCTGGAACACCAAGACCGCGAGCGAGACGCCCCAGGCGAACAGGATCGGCCCGAGGTCGCGCGCCCGCGGCAGGTCGACACCGAGAAACCGGCGTCCGGCGACCATGAACAGGTCGCGTTTGGACACCAGGAACGCGGCGAAGAAGATCAATAAGAGGATCTTGGCGAACTCACCCGGTTGGATGGAGAACGGACCGAACCGCAGCCAGATCTTCGCGCCGTTGATCGTCGGCGCGATCACGTTCGGCAGGAACGCGGGCAGCGCCAGCAGGAACAGGCCTGCGAGGCCGAACGTGTAGTTGTACTTCGTCAGCGTCCGGTGGTCCTTGATCACGATAAGCACCGCGAGGAAGAGCACCAGCGCGAGCGCGGTCCACAGGATCTGCTTCGGGACGTCGTTGTTGATCTCCCCGCCCGTCCGCAGCGCCCTCTCGGCCAGCGCGAGGTCGATCCGGTAGATCATGACCAGACCCAGGCCGTTGAGCAGCGCCACACACGGCAGGATCAAGGGGTCGGCATAGGGGGCGTACTTGCGCACCGCCCAGTGCGCGGCACCGAACAGGGCCAGGAACGCCAGCCCGTACCAGACGATGCGCAGCGTGAGCTGCTCCTCCTGGTTGGCCTCGACGAGCATGAGCGCCGCGGAGACGACGAACGCGGCGAACCCGAGCAACAGCAGCTCGGTTCCCCGGCGCGTCGGCGCCGCACCGTCGGGCCCGACGGTGCTCAGCCCGGCCGCCGGACCAACCGCGCCCTGGACCGGTGATCCCATCAGCCGCCGCCCTTGTCCTCGTCGCGCGGCTTGCGGCAGTTCACACCCGGTTCCGGGGTGACTTGACCAGCGCTGGGACCAGCGGTCGTCGTGGTGGGCGGAGCGATGTTCGAGGTGGCCACATTCGGCACGGACGTCGCGTCCGTCGGCTGGCCGGGCTGCGTGGCCGTCGGCGGAGCCGGGGTGGTCGTGGTCTTCGCCAGGTCGGCGCAGTCGGGCAGGCCGAACTTGCTGCGCAGCTCGCGGACGAACTCGCGCGCCCCGACGATGTTGTCGAACGTGATGCTGCCCGAGCGGACCTCGTCCTTGCCGAACTGCTCCAGGTCGTCGACGTAGAACTTGTCGCACGTCGCCGCCGTGGCCGGGTCGCACGAGCCCTCGCGCTGGCTGTTGAGCGACAACCCCAGGACGCTGCCGCGCACACCCTGGAAGATCGCGATCTCGCCGTTCTCGCCCTCACCGACGAAGTACTGGTTGTTGACCCACAGCCGGGCCGCGATGGCGCCCGCGGCGAGCAGCAGCAGCACCAGCAGGCTGGCCAGGATCAGCCGCACGCGCTTGCGGCGCTTGATCCTCGGGTCCGGGGGCTCCGGCGGAGCCTCCACCCGGGGCAGCCTCGGCGCGGTGATCGTGGCCGCGCGCGACGCGGGGGAGTCGCCAGGCGGCATCTCGTCCATGCCGTTGCCCGCTGCGCCACCCACGATCGGGTTGTTGTCGCCGTAGTCGACGTCGATGACGTCGGCGATGATCACTGTCACGTTGTCCGGGCCACCGCCCTTGAGCGCGAGCTCGATCATCCGGTCCGCGCACATCTGCGGATCCGGGATCTCGATGGCCTCGCTCATGGTCTCGTGGCTCACCGGGCCCGACAGACCGTCGGAACACAGCAGGTAGCGGTCGCCCGCCCGCGCCTCGCGCACCGTCAGGCTCGGCTCGACCTCATGGCCGGTCAGCGCCTTGAGCAGCAGCGAACGCTGGGGGTGGGTGGCGGCCTCGTCCTCGGTGATCCGGCCCTCATCGATCAGCGACTGGACGAACGTGTCGTCATGCGTGATCTGCGTGAACTGGCCGTTGCGCCGCAGGTAGACCCGCGAATCGCCGACATGGACCAAGCCGATGCGGTTACCCGCGAAGAGGATCGCCGACAGGGTGGTGCCCATGCCGTCGAGATCCGGGTCGCCCGCGACCAACTCGGCGATGGCGCCATTGCCCGCCAGCGTCGCCTCACGCAGCTGGCCGAGAAGGTCGTCCCCCGGCTCGTCGTCGTCGAGGGGCGCGAGCGCGGCGATGACGACCTTGCTGGCCACCTCGCCCGCCACATGGCCACCCATTCCATCGGCCAGGGAAAGCAAGCGGGGACCCGCGTACACGGAGTCCTGGTTGTTGGAACGAACCAGGCCTCGGTCGCTTCGGGCCGCGTAACGAAGAACAAGGGTCATGAGCGCAGCTCGATCACCGTTTTGCCGATACGGATCGGGACACCAAGTGGCACCCGGAGGGGTGCGGTGACCTTAGCCCGGTCGAGGTACGTCCCATTCGTCGAGCCCAGGTCTTCCACGTACCAGTCCGTTCCGCGCATCGACAGCCTGGCATGCCGGGTCGAGGCGTAGTCATCGTCAAGAACCAACGTCGAATCATCGGCCCGGCCGATCATGATCGGCCTGCCGTCCAGCGAGATCCGGGTGCCGGACAGCGCGCCGTGGGTCACCACGAGCTGCCGAGGCGCCTTACCGCGCACCTTGCCCGCCGCGGACCGGCGGAAACCGGGGACCGCGACCCGCAGCCCGGAGGCCGCGTAAAGATCGGAGCGGACCACCCGAAGCGCGGCCAGCACGAACAGCCAGAGCAGGGCGAGGAACCCTGCCCTGGTCAGCTGCATAACCAACTCTGGCACTTGTTGTGACCGCTCCCGCTTCTGCCGCGTCCGACCTCGTCCGCGAATCCCGCAAACCTCACAGCCCCCGGATGGGACCGCTGTGGATCGCAATGAGGACTGCCCGGGGGATTAAACCCTGGACAGCCCTCAGGACGTCCGGTCGACCTCGAACGTTGCTTGCCCCGACCCGACTCTTATCCGACCGGCGAGTCGACCGCTCAGCCCTGCGTGCGGAACACCAGCGACGAATGGCCGATTCGGACCACGTCGCCATCCGCCAACTGCCAGGTCTGCACGGGCGTGCCGTTGACCGTGGTGCCATTCGTGGAACCGAGGTCGGCGAGCGTGGCGCTCTGACCATCCCAGGTGATCTCCAGATGACGGCGGGACACGCCCGTGTCCGGCAGCCGGAAATCCGCGTCCTGACCGCGACCCACCACATTGCCGCCCTGCTTGAGGGCGTAATTGCGGTTGGAGCCGTCATCGAGCTGAAGGCTCGCGGACAGCGTGCGCGGGCCGGTCTGCACCGCGGGCGGGGCGTACCCCTGCTGCGCGTACGGGTCCTGCCCATAGCCCTGGGGCTGCGCCTGGCCGTAACCCTGGTCGTAGCCCGCCTGCTGGCCGTAGCCCGCCTGCTGCCCGTAACCCTGGTCGTAGCCCGCGCCCTGCTGCTGGCCATAGCCCTGGTCGTAACCTGCCTGCTGGCCATAGCCGGCCTGCTGCCCGTAACCCTGGTCGTAGCCCGCACCTTGCTGCTGGCCATAGCCCTGGTCGTAGCCCGCGCCCTGCTGCTGGCCATAGCCCTGGTCGTAGCCCGCGCCGCCTTGCGGCTGCTGGCCATAACCCTGGGCGTAGTTGGGATCATTGCCGTATTGGCCCTNGCCTTGCGGCTGCTGGCCATAACCCTGGGCGTAGTTGGGATCATTGCCGTATTGGCCCTGGCCGTACCCGTACTGCTGCTGTCCGTACGGGTCGCCCTCGGGCGGCTGGCCGTAGCCGGGAGGCTGGCTCATGGATGGGTCTCCTGCGTTGCGGGGTTGTGCCTGCTGTCTGCCTGCCTGATGGCCTGCACCACTGACATGAGGCTTCACATCAGGGTCGACGGCTGAGCGGGTTCGGAACTGTCCGGTGTGCAGTGCTTCGGAGCGCTCCAGGGAGACTACGACGTCACCATAGGTGTCCCAACCGTGCTCGGCGAGATGTTCCGCCACACAGTCCGCCAACAGCGACTTCATGCGGTCTTCATCGCCCGCGAAATTCTGGTGGTCGGCCGGCCCCAGCTGCACCACATAGTGGTTCGGCGCCAGAAGCCTGCCACCCGCCAACTCGCGGACGTTGTCCTCGCCTTCACGCTGCAGCGCCTGTGCCACTTCCTGGGGCACCACGTTGCCACCGAAGACACGCGCGAAGGTGTTGCCAACGACATCCTCGAGCTTGCGGTTAAGACGCTGTCCGATGCCCATGACCCTCCTTCCCGTGCGTGCTCCTGCTGCGATCGTATCCGGGTGCGCCCGCCAGGACACGGGTATGTGCCAACCCGGTTCTGAGTGCGTGCTAGGCTTCCGCACGTTCCCAGAGACGAAGTCCCTGGGGATCCACTCGGGCGAGTGGCGGAATGGCAGACGCGCACGGTTCAGGTCCGTGTGTCCGAAAGGACGTGGGGGTTCAACTCCCCCCTCGCCCACGCAAATGGACGGCGAGTGCTCGCGGAGAGCGCTCGCCGTTTTTGCGTGTCAGTGCCATTCCGGGGGGCGACCCCCCGGACCCCCACGGTGCGATCGGTGACCATTCCAGCTCTGCCGGATCAGTGTGGCTCGCGCTGCGCGCATCGGGTGTGTAACCAATAGGCATGTCGCCCACGGTGCGATCAGCACGCCTGACCCGGCGTGGCTCGGCGCTACGCGCCTTCGAGGTGTGTAACCAATTGCGTGGTCGCCCACGGTGCGATCGGTGGCCATTCCAGCCCTGCCGGACCACCAGCGTGGGCTCGCGCTGCGCGCTTCGGAGTATGTAACCAATCGCTGGGTCGCCCACGGTGCGATCGGTGGCCATTCCAGCCCTGCCGGACCACCAGCGTGGGCTCGCGCTGCGCGCTTCGGAGTATGTAACCAATCGCTGGGTCGCCCACGGTGCGATCGGTGGCCATTCCAGCCCTGTCGGATCAGCGGGGCTCGCGCTGCGCGTATCGGGTGTGTAATCGGTAGGCATGTCGCCCGCGGTGCGATCGGCAGGCCTGACCCAGCGGGGCTCGCGCTGCGCGCATCGAAGTTGATACGGCTTGCGCGGCTCATCGCCGATTCGTAACCGATGGGGGGGCGTCCGGGGTGCGAATCAGTCTTGCCCCGACCGGTCCGGCTTCGCCGACACTCACTCTCCATTCGTCTCCCGGCGGCGGTGGGTGGGCAAAACAAAAACGGGGCGTTTGGGGGATGGGGGAGCGGCCGTTTGGTGGGTTGGTGCCTAAAACCGAATGTGGGGCCTCTAGCTGCGGGTTTGTTCACTGTGGGCGTTTGGTTGAGCACGGGTTGTGGCACCGTTGAGCCGTCTACCTTGGGCGTCACCCGGTCGGCGGCACAGTCGGGGCGAAGTCCGATTACCGTTGGTCGACCGGTTAACGCCCGCCTAGCGCCGTCGGTCGCACAAGGGCATTCACACTCTCTTAATCGCCTGTCCCGGCCTGGTACTCCAGACATGTACCAATCGACATCGCGTTGATTCGCTGACCACTGTGCGGCGAGCGGCGACGGTGGAGGAGAAGGGCGGAAGTTTCGTGACCGGCATACCAGGGCGCATCGCCGTTACCGAGAACCTCAAGGCGATGCCCGCACAGCTGGCCCCGCCGGTCGAGCTGCCCGCTCCCGTCGACGACCTCGCCGCGGCGGCACTACCGGCGCTCGGCTGGGCGGGCACCGTGCTCCCCGAGATGACCCTCCTCGGGCGCCGCGTGTGCCTCGTGGCCGAACTGCGGCCCGACGTGCACGCCGAACGGATCTGCCTCGGCCAGGAGCCGGTCACCGACCGCGCGAGCGTGGCCACCTGGGCGTTCCCCGAACTGGCGGGCCGGGTCCCCGAACCCGCCGCCCGGATCGTCGGCGTGATCGCCGTCGCCCGGCACTGGCGCACCGGCCTGGCCAACGCCGTGCCGTTCCTGCGCTACGGCGACGCGGCGGTCGTCCTGCCCACCTCAGCCGTGCTCACCCACGACTACCTGGCCAAGTGCCTGCCCCGCGCCCGCGCGTACGGCGTCGGCATCGTCAGCGCCGAACCCAACGGTGAAGTCGACCTCGACCTGCCCGGCCGCTGCGACCGCGCCTACCCAGAGACCGACGGCCTCTACCGGTGGATCAGCGAACTGGCCTACGACTCCATCCTCGAAAGCGTCACCGTCTAGCCCGTCAGCCGCCCAGAACCCTTTCGGTATAAGGGTTCTGGAAACGACGCTCGGGATCCACTGCGGCCCGCACACCCAGGAAGTCGTCGAAGCGCGGATACCGGGCACGCAGCGAGTCGGCGTCGAGCGAATGCATCTTCCCCCAATGCGGGCGCCCGCCGACCTCGCCGACGATCGACTCGAACAAGTCGAAGTACTCGCGATACGGCATCCCGAGGTACTGATGGATCGCCAAGTACGCCGAATCCCGGCCATACGCGGTCGACAACCAGATGTCATCCGCCGCCGCCACCCGCACCTCGACCGGAAACATGACGGGGTCCTTCAACAGCGGCACCCGCTTACGCAACTCCGCGAGGACCCCGGCCAGGGCTTCGCGCGGGACGGCGTACTCCGACTCGACGAACCGGACCCTGCGGCTGGTCACGAAAACCCGATGCGAGCGGTCGCTGTACTCGCGAGCGGACACCGCCGATGCCGACAGCTTGTTGAGGGGACGCACCAAACCCGGCACCCGCCTGCCCAACCGGCACAACGCGCCGAACAGCGCGTTCTCCATCACCTCGTACTCGATGAACTGCCGTACCCTGCCCATCGGCTCCGGCACGGACCCCGCGGGCAGCCGGTTGTTCCGCTTGGTCAAAGCCTGCCTGCCGTAGGGAAACCAATAGAACTCGAAGTGATCGTTGGCCGCGCACCGCTCATCGAGCGTCGCCAACACCGCGTCCAACGGCTCCGGGCGCTCCTGCGCGGCCAACACGAACGCGGGCTCGGTCCGCAGCGTCACCGTGGTGATCACCCCGAGCGCGCCGAGACCGATCCTGGCCGCGGCGAAGAGCTCCGGCCGCTCCGACTCCGAACACGACACGACCGAACCGTCGGCCAGGACGAGTTCGAGCGCCGCCACCTGGGTGGCCAGGCCGCCGAGCCGGGCGCCGGTGCCGTGCGTGCCGGTGGAGATCGCGCCCGAAACCGTCTGCGCGTCGATGTCACCGAGATTGGCCATCGCCAGACCGAGACGGTCGAGTTCGGCGTTGAGGGTCTTCAGCGTCGTGCCCGAGCGCACGACCACTTCACCGGTGTCCAGGTCCGCCGATTCGACGCCGGTCCACCGCGACAGGTCGATGGCCATGCCGTGGGCAGCGCCGACCGCGGTGAACGAGTGGCCGCTCCCACGGGCGCGCACGCTCATGCCGGACTCACCTGCCGACTTGACAGCGGCGGTGACCTCGGCGACGTCGCGCGGGCTGCGCACCTCGCTCGCCACGGCGGACGCGGTGCCCGCCCAGTTGCGCCAAGCGGCCTGCGAAGCGGTCGAACCGGTCATACGTGACCTCCAGGCCGTCGAGTCAGCGAGGAAAACGTTAAGTGAATCGGCTTCACCTTTCAAGACTTTGGCCGTACGGTTGTCCTGTGCCCTTGAAGAGTCAACGAACGCGGCTTGATGCTGCCACCGAACACCTCGACCCACCGGTCGCGGTGGTCGACCTCGACGCGTTCGACCGCAACGCCGCGGACCTCGCGCGCCGAGCCGACGGCAGGCCGGTCCGGGTCGCCAGCAAGTCGGTGCGCTGCCGGTTCCTGCTGGAACGCGCGCTGCGGACGCCCGGCTTCGAGGGCGTCATGAGCTACGCGCTGCGCGAAGCGCTCTGGCTGAACCACGAATGGGTGGGCACCGACCTGGCCGACACGGACATCCTGGTCGCGTACCCGACCGCGGACCGCGCCGCGCTGCGCGAACTCGCCGCCGACGACAACGCCCGCCGCCGGATCTCGGTCATGGTCGACTCGGTCAGCCACCTGGATTTCCTCGACGCCACCCTCGGCGAGGACCACCCGGAGATCCGTGTCTGCCTCGAACTCGACGTCTCCTGGCGCCCGCTGGGCAGCCGAGTCGTCCACGTCGGGCCCTACCGGTCCCCGGTTTTCACCCCGAAACAGGCCGCGGACCTCGCCGCCGACGTGAGCAAACGGCCGGGTTTCCGGCTCGTCGGCGTGATGGGTTACGAGGGGCAGATCGCCGGATTGGGCGATACCCCCGCCGGAAACCCGCTCCTCGGTGTCATTCGGCGCTGGATGCAGGGCCGTTCGGCGCAAGAACTCGTTCGCCGTCGCGGCAAGGCGGTCCGCGCCGTCACCGCCGTGCAGGAGCTGGAATTCGTCAACGGCGGCGGCACCGGCAGCATCGAGGTGACCAGGGGCGACTCGTCGGTCACCGAGATCGCCGCCGGGTCGGGTCTCATCGGCCCCACGCTGTTCGACCACTACAGCCGCTTCTCCCCGCAGCCCGCGGTCGTGTTCGCCGTCCCGGTCGTCCGCAGGCCCGGCCCGGGGTTCGCCACCCTCCTGGGTGGCGGCTACCTCGCGTCGGGGCCTGCCAACAGCGCCCGGCTGCCGAGCCCATACCTGCCCGAGGGCCTCAAGCTGCTGTCGATGGAAGGCGCGGGCGAGGTGCAGACCCCGGTCACCGGACCGGCGGCGGACTCGCTGCAGGTCGGCGACCGGGTGTGGATGCGCCACGCCAAGGCCGGTGAGCTGGCCGAACGGTTCAGCGAGTACCACGTGCTCGACGGCGACAAGCTGACGACAACCGTCCCGACCTACCGCGGCGAGAGCCAGTCTTTCGGCTAAGAGCAAACCTGGCGCCGCCGCCGACCGCAGCCTTAGGGGACCGTGACGGCAGTTGGCCACGGTGACCGCCGAACCGGCGCGCGTCGCAGTCGGAACCAAAACTCAAAATTGCGGGGAGGCGGTCAAGCCCCGAAGTTCTTGCTGGAGACGTAGTCGCGCACGACCTGCTTGGCCTCGGCGATGACGACGTCCTCGGGGAACAGCTTGCGCCGGAACGCCAGGTTGAGGATCGAGTCGGCGATCTCGTTGGCGACCGCCACCGGCAACCGCAACTCGTCGAACGAGACGTCGAACCGCTCGGCGAGGAACGTGGCGATGCTGTCCGCGATCACCGTGTTGTTGTCGCGCTGGTCATCGATGAGCCGCAGGTCGACCACGTCGCCGAAGCGGATGCGGCTGAACCCGGGCACCTCGCGGTACATCTGCACGTAGATGTCGAAGATGAGGTCCGCGGCCTGGCCCCAGCGTTCCAGCGGGGACTCGTCGAGCCTGCGGCCGATCTCGGCCATGAAGTGGTCGAGGTTGCGCTGGGTCAGCGCCTGCACCACCGCCCGCTTGTCCGGGAAGAACTGGTAGAGCGAGCCGACCGCGACGCCCGCCCGCTCGGCGATCAGGGTCGTGGTGACCCCGTCGTAGCCGAGCTCGTCGATCAGCTGGGCGCACGACTCAAGCATTTTCTCCACACGCTTGGCGCTGCGCTGCTGAACCGGCTGCCGGCGGAGTGGGGTAGGGCTTGCCACTGAATCTCCTCCTGGTCGCTGGGGTACATCTTGCCCGTTCAACGACCGATAAAGCGGCTCGGAGCGCCGGCCTCCCACTATCGGGAACAAATTTCACAAATCTACCCCTGGGTAGCTTGTGGACAGTGACAAGTGGAACCGCGGACCGGTGCTGGTCGGGGGAGGGAGTACAGCAGCACCGGTCCGCGGGTCTGTGGGCCCAGCGCGCCTGGAGACGCGCTGGGCCGTGGCCTACTAGCGAACGCCCGCGGGAAGTTTCCGCGGCGGGCGCAGCGAGGCCGGGTCGAGCGCGTGGCGAGCGGCGGGCTGCGGGGCGAGGCCGCCCGCGACCAAGTGCTCGTACGCCGCGCGCCACACCGAGCACGGGGCCTTCTGCTGGCGCCAGCGAGTCGAGCAGACCGGGCAGTTGCCCCGGTCGTCGGGCTCGTGGGCGCTGAGCATCGAACGCCAGCCCTCCGTCAGGCGCGGCAGCTCAGACCGCGCGACGGACAGCAGAGACGGAGCATCGGCCCGCGTGGCCAGTTCGGAGAGCATGTCCAGTCGCTCCCAGACGGCACTGCGCAGGACCTGGCCGAGTATCTCGTCCACCTCAACGTCACCGTGACCTTTCCGCCTGCTCGGCGGCTTCTTTGAGTGCGGTGCGCAACTGGCCGAGCTGGCCCGATGTCAACACCGCGGTCTCTCCGGGCGGTCCGACGAGGACCACCTTGTTCTTCTCGACGAGAACGGTGATGGACCGATCTCGGTTGATCACATCACCGCAGCTGATCCGCCAAACTCGCCGGCCTGCGACAGATCCGTGAAGAACATCGGCTCGGGGGTGCCCCGCCGGCCGTCCGCCGGGCAGACTCTGTCCCGGGTGCGGTGCCGTCCTGAGCAAGTCCACGCTGCCGTGTCCCTCCGTGGTCGTACGCTTACAACGAACAACATTGAGGCGTCTCAATCGAAAACGGAGCGTCATAGCGCCGATCGGCGGCCGTCCCACGTTAAGCGGTCACCGGAGTTCGGTCGGACCGATCAGGTTCGCCGATCAGCACTTCTCGCGGCTCGTGAAGTGCGCTTACTCTGCGTTGGACGCCCAGCGAACTGTGAGGGGGCGGAATGAACTCGATCGGATCTTCGGGATCTCCCATAACTCCGGACAGTTGGGAGGAGCCCGAGATGCGAACCGCGCTTGCCGCGCGGGAGGTCAGTTCCGTGTATCGGTTGCTTCGTCGCACTGGTGTCTCACAGCGCCAGATCGCCGCGATGACCGGTCAATCGCAGTCCGAAGTGTCGGAGATCCTCAAAGGCCGTCAGGTCATGGCCTACGACGTGCTCGCACGGATCGCCGACGGGTTGGGTGTCCCAAGGGGATACATGGGGCTCGCTTATGACGAGGTCACAGCGATACGTGTCGCCGTGACCCGCGAGCCCTCACAGCCTGAGGAGAGCGAAGAGGTGAAGCGTCGGGAGTTCCTGGCACACGCGGCCGCCGTCACGGTGGGCGCGAATGTGCTGGGCACCAACTCCGGGTCGTGGGTCGCCAACCCCGTCCAGACCCCAGCACCCGGCCGGATCGGGATGACCGATGTGCGTCAGGTGGAAGCCGCCACCAGGGCGCTTCGGTCACTTGACTACCAATATGGCGGGGGCTTCTGCCGCGACGCAGTCGTGGCGCAGCTGTCCTGGGGACAGCAGATGCTTGGCGCTTCCGGTCCGGAACACGTGAAAACGCGACTTCAGGTCGCACTGGCCGACTTGTACAACCTTGCGGGCTGGACGTCCTTCGACATCGGACTGACAGATTCCGCCCGAACCCACTTCGGCAAGGCGTTGGAACTGGCCAAGGCGGGCGGCAGCGAGCCACTCGTCGCAAACATCCTCTATCGGATGGGCCGGGTCTACCTGCACAAGGAGTCCCCCAACGACGCGCTGAAGATGTTCCAGCTCGGCCAGATCGCGGCCCAGGAGTCGGGTTCCGAGCTCGCCGTCGCGGTGATCTGCGCCAACCAGGCGTGGGCCTACGCGTTGATGGGCAAGAAGGAACAGACGATGCAGCTCATCGGCCGGACCCGCGACGAGTTCGCGCGGGCCAACCTGGATGACGCCGAGGACTGGGTCAAGTTCTTCAACGAGACCGATGTCTACGCGATGATCGGCACCGTGCACACGGTGCTGGCGCAGACCGTCGATCCCATGCACACGAAGTTCGCGATCCCGGCCCTGTCCAGGGCGATCGATTCCTACGGCGATGAGATGACCAGGTCCAAGGCGTTCAACCTGGGCGCCCTGGCGACGAACCACTTGCTGGAAGGCGACATCGACCACGGCGCGAGGATCGGCCGGACCGCGGTGGACCTGGCGGAGAGCCTGAAGTCCAGCCGGGTGAAGGACCGCCTGAAGCCGTTGCTCCAGGAGGCGACCAAGCGTCGGAACAACCCCGACGCCCGGGACCTCGCCGACCAAATCACCAATCTCAGCGTGGCCTGACGCGACCCGGTGGTCGCGGACATCAGCTGATGGTCACCGGCGGGCTGTTCACCAGGGAGAACCTGAGGGTCGCCCTCGCCGCTGTCTGCGCCGAGATCGGGTTCGACGACCGCGGCGCACGGCTGCTGCGGTTCACCAACAACGCCGTTTTTGAACTGTCCACCGCGCCAGTGGTGGTCCGGATCGTCGGTTCCGTGGCGTTGCGGCACCGGGTCGAGAAAGTCGTGCGGGTCGCGAAGTGGTTCGCCGAGCACGACGTGCCCGCGGTGCGACTGCTGCCGGGGTTGTGCCAACCCGTCATGGTCGGCGAATACACGGCAACGGTCTGGCATTCGGTTCCGCCCCACACCTACACGCCCCGGCCCGCCGACTTGGCGCGCCTGCTGCGCCGGGTGCACGGCCTGGCTCCGCCCATGGCCCTGCCTGCCTGGGACCCGCTCGACGACGTGCGGCGCCGACTCGGTGAAGCCGACGGGCTCGACGTCGACGAGTTGGTGTTCCTGCGGGAGCGCTGTGACCTGGTCGAATCCCGGCTGGCCGAACTCGATTTCGCCCTGCCCGCCGGGTTCGTCCACGGTGACGCGCACCTGGGCAACCTCATCCCGAGCCCGCTCGGGCCGGTCTTGTGCGATTTCGATTCCAGCTGTGTGGGCCCGCCCGAGTGGGATCTGACGCCGCTCGCCGTCGGTGTCCGCCGGTTCGGTGAAGACGCCGCGACCTACGCCGAACTCGCCGAGGCATATGGCTTCGATGTCACCCGATGGGTGGGATATCCGGTTCTCTGCGAAGTGCGTGAACTGAAGCTGATCACGAGCGTTTTGCCGATCATGAAAAGCAGTCCGGAAGTGCGCCCTGAGCTGCTCAGACGTCTCCGAGATTTTCGCTCGGGCGAAACTGCGACGCCGTGGTCGCGCTACACCTGACCCGCGAATTACCCCCGGATGGCCGCTCAAGTCCGGTAACGGTTGGCGCTCGGTAAACGAATGCACGGTCAACGGCGGATCGGATGCTCTCGTCCGGGTCGTCGGTCAACTCTCGGTGTTCGGTGGGGCAGGGCGGTACGGGTGATCAGATCGCTGCGCGGGGCGGTGCGGCTGGGCAGGGGCGCCCAGCGCGCACTCGCCGCCGCGCGGGCGCTCGATGACGTCGTGTCCGACCAGCTCCCCGTGGTGGCGGCGCTGCCGGAGGACCTTCGGGCCCGGGCCGCCGACTACCTCGCCGAGCTGGTGATGCTGGCGCAGGCATACCGCCACTATGCCCAGGGCTGGATCAGCCGGAACGAGTTGGCGCTGCGGGGCCGGGCGACAACGGATCGCCTGGCCGGAATGCGACTGACGCGGCCCGCGACGGCGCATCTCACCGAACAGGACTGACCGCTCGCCGTTGCCCTGTTCGGGTGGCGGTCCTCGCCGAAGAGGTTGTCAGAGTAGAGCGGCTGTCCGCCGAACGGGCGTCCACGTCGGTGAGCGCGGGTTATCCACAGGCACTTGTGGACAACGATCCACAGGTGTGGACAACTCAGCTGACCGGGGCCCTGGTCAAAATCACCGCGAAGCCGAACGCGAGTCCCATGACGGCGAGCTCCACCGCCACCCAACTCAGCATGGCCGTGCGCTTGTGTGCGATTACGGCGGGCATCAGCCGCCACCGGACATGGGCGCCGAGCGCGGCGAGGGCCACCAGGCAGACGATCTTGAGGATCACCAGGATGCCGTAGCTGGTCTCGAACAGTCCCGCCCACAGCGTGCGGGTGGGGTTCACCGCCAGCTCGATCAGACCGTTGAACAGCCCGGTCGCGGTGACCACCACGAGACAGATCGTCGCGAGCTTCGAGAACCGGGGAAGCGCGTAGCCCAGTAGCGTGCGGTTGGCCGCGAGCAGGGCGACCACCGCACCCAGCCCGCCGGTCCACGCCGCCGCGCTCATCACGTGCAACTCCATGGAGATCATCGTGAAGTCGTGCCAGCGCCAGTTCGTCGCGTGGCCGGTGACCGGCAGCGGGAGCAGGGCGAACAGCGCCACCGCGGCTCGCAACTCGGCGGGCATGTTCTCGCCCACCCGGACCGCGACCAGCGACAACACGAAGGTCAGGAACGCGAAGGCCGCGACGAACATCAGCGCCCGGCCCGCGCCGACGGTCCCGATGTACTCGCCGACCGCGCCGAGCGACACGTCCTGCTCGGGCCGCAACTCGGCGGTCTGCAGGACGATGGCCACCAGCGCCGTCGCCACCCAGACCAGCGAACTGGCCATCGCCACCCGCCGGGCGACGGCCAGCACCGGCTCGGACAACACCGGTCGCTCGAAGCCGATGAGCAGCGGCAGCAGACACAGGCCGACCGTCACCACGGCGGCCATGTCGAGCAGCACGCGCACGATCGGCAAACCGACCCGGACCACCGCGTCCGGCGTGGGCAGCCCCGGGATCGGTTCGGTCGCGATGATCGCCAGGCCGATGAGCACTCCGACCAGCGATGACGCGACGAGAACAGTCGCGAGGTGATACCGGTGCCGTGCGGTGGTCCGGGTCTCGGTCACTGCTGTGCACCTCCGCCGACGCGCATCGCGAAGAACACACCCGCGCCGAGAAGCACGACCGCGCCCGCGATCCACACCCACACCGGCACGCCGCCGCTCTCCTGCGCCTCGCCCGCCTTGGCCGAGCCCGTGTTCTGTGTGGCCTCGACCGGCGCGGGCGTGCCGTTGCCCGCCCTGGTCAGGCTGAACTTGAGCTCGCCGGCGACCGGGTGGCCGTCGGCGGACAGGATCCGGTAGCCGATCCGGTAGTCGCCCGCGGGCCCGAGTGCCCGAACCTGCGCGGTGACCACGTTGCCGCGGACCGACGCCTCGCCCGACTGCCACTGGTCGGTGCCGTTGGGACCGACGACGACGACCGAGTTGAGCCCCTTGCCGCTCTGGACGGGCTGGTCGAAGGTCAGCTCGATGGTCGACGGACCGCTTTCCAGCGACGCCTTGTCGGCGGGGGTGCTGCTCACCAGCTGGTTGTGGGCGAAGGCGGCTGGGGCGAGCCCGATGATGGCGAATAACGCGACGGCGAACGCCGTGAACAGCCTGCTGATGGTCCGCATGGTGCTTACTCTCCCGCCTTGGCGATGGTGCGACGAGCCCGGATGGTCGCACCCGCGCCGAGCCCGAGGCCAAGGGCGCCGACAGCGAGACCGGCGCCGCCGAGCCAGCGGGCGGTGTCGTCGGTGCCCGCCACCTTGGTTTCGCCCGCGTGGGCGTCACCCTTGGTCTCGTTCGCAGCGGGCTCCGCGTGGTGGTCGTCGCCCGCGCCCTTCTTGGCCAGCTTCACGACCGGCGCGGGCTTCTCCGGCTCGGTCCCGTCGGCGGGCTGCTGGTCCCAGGCCACGACCTTCCCGCTGTCGTAGGTCTGGATCGCGGGGATGACCAGGGTGTCGGTGTTCTCCGGGAGCTTGCCCGCCGACACCTCGAACTCGCCGAACTCGCCCGGGCCGATCCGGGTGCCCGGCGCCGCGGTCCAGGTCACCGAGCTGACCGCCTCCGTGATCTGGGTGCCGTGTGAGTCGACCGGCTTGTCGAGCTTGGCCTTGGTGATCACGGCGGTCCAGCCCGCGATGGGCTTGGTGCGCACGGAGGTCAGCGGGTACTCGGCTGGGAGCTTGATCTCGAGCTTGGTCGTGCCCGCGGTGTTGTCCTCGTTCGGGACTCGGAAGGTGATCTTGGTATAACCGCCCTGGGTGGCGGTCTCACCGATGACCTTGGCGGTGACGTGCGCGGACGCCACCCCGGTGCCGAATAGTGCGGCGGAGCCCGCGACGGCGAGCAGGACGCCCGCGCGCGCGAAGAAGCGATGGGTCGACATTGAGTTCTCCTGAGATGACAAAGGGCGGGCCCATGGGGCCCGTGTGGGGTCGGATTCAGGAGAACCGGGGTGGTCCGCGCCGGGCGCAGACCTGGCGGAACACGACTTCGAGCAGATGGCCGACCGTGCTGACCTGGAATTTGTGGACAACCAGGGCAGGTGGGCTCGGGGTCCAGACCAGCGCTCGCACCAGTCCGGTGATCGCCGCGGCGACCAGGTCGAGCGCGGCGTCGGCCTGGGTGAGCAGGACGGCCGTGGCCCCGATGGCGACCACGTGCGTGGCCAGCATGGTCGGCGTCAGCGCGACCGCGTCGTGGCCGTGGGAGACGTAGGCGAACAGCACGTGCAGCGTGAGCTGACTGGTTCCGAGCAGCGCGACCATCGCCGACAGGGACCGGGCGCGGCTCGCGACGGCTGTCCCCGCCCAGGCGATGAGCGCGGCGATGACGACGGTGACCGCTGTCTCCGGGACGCCGCCGCCTGCCATGCCGTGCGCGGCGATCGTCAGCGCGGTCGAAGTGGTCGCCAGCAGAGCGCCCCGCGCCGCGCGGAACGCCCGCGGACGAGTCACTCGACGGGGGGCCACAAGGACAAGGGTATTGGGTGCTGTCCAGAGGGTTCGGCCACGCCGATCAGGTGGGACGGACGCCACTGGGCGCCTCCCGGATTCAGCCCGGTCACCGGTGGCGTGTTTAGATCCCCAGGGCGGCGAGTAGGCGGTCTTCGATGCGGTCGAGTTCCGCCGCGACAGCGCGGTGGGCGGCCTTGCGGCGCGGGGTCGGCATCCGCTCGGCGGCGCGAACCGCCGCGGCCAGCTGGTGCAGGGTGCTCTCGGCGGAGTCGGCGAAGGCGAGTTCGTCGGCCGTCGCGCTGTCCTTCACCCGCAGCTCGTTGAGCCCGGTGGCCGCGCCCGCGATGCGGGCGTGCAGCGTGCCGCCGCGGCCCGAGTACTGGCCGAGGTCGTCGACGGAGACCCCGAGCTTGCGCGCGCGCCTGCGGTCCCAGCGGTCCCGGACCGCGGCTGCTCCCTGGACCACGTAGGGCGTGACCACGGGCAGCACGACCGGACCAAGCACCTTCGCCACGGCGATCGCGTTCTTCGCCCGGGCGGGCGTGAACCCGTCCTTCTTGCGCGTCATGCCCCACAGCTTGCCGCACACCCCGATTTGTCGCCCGGCCGCCGCTGGCGCCACTCGAATGGGTTAGTCCAAACGGAGTATGGGTGTGACGGATAGAACATTTACCCGTCACCGATCTGAAGATGTTTCGTTTGTTGGGACAAGAAAGAGCTCTTTCGTTCACTCATTGGAGCTAAAGATGGCGATCCGAACCACCCTGCGCCGCAGTGCCGCCTTGGCCGCGGGCACCGCACTGCTCGGCGGGCTGATGCTGGCGGCACCCGGAACGGCCGCGGCCGCGCCGGTCTGGGCGCCCGCCGCCACGGCGACCATCCACCCGGGCATCCAGACCGAGACCGACGGTTCCGGCCAGTGCACGGCGAACTTCGTCTTCAGCGACAGCGCCGGAAACGTCTACATCGGACAGGCGGCCCACTGCTCCGGAACCGGCGCCGCCACCGACACCAACGGCTGCGACGCGGGCACGCTCCCGCTGGGCACCAAGGTGACCCTGGTCGGCTCGGGTGTCACCGGCGAGATCGCCTACAGCTCGTGGAACACGATGCAGGGCCGCGGAGAGACCAACGAGGACGCCTGCGCCTACAACGACCTCGCGCTGGTCAAGATCCCGGCCGGCGCCGTCTCCAAGACCAACCCGAGCGTGCCGTTCTGGGGCGGGCCCACCGCGCTGGACACCAACGGCACCACCTCGTTCGAGACCGTCCTGTCCTACGGAAACTCGTCGCTGCGTGGCGGTATCACCCAGCTCAGCCCGAAGCAGGGCAAGAGCCTGGGCACCGAGGGCAACGGCTGGAGCCACAGCGTCTACACCGTCTCGCCCGGCATCCCGGGTGACTCGGGCAGCGCGTTCCTCGACTCGACCGGCAAGGCGCTCGGCACCCTGTCGACCCTGGCGATCGCCCCGATCGCGGGCAGCAACGGCGTCGGCGACCTGTCGCACGAACTCGCCTACGCACAGCAGTACGGCGGTATCGCCGGCCTGAAGCTCGAACTGGGCACCGTCGCCTTCCGCGGCCCCCTCCTCCCCATCTAACGCACCACCAGGTCCGGCGGGCGGTCCGGCGACCGCCCGCCGGACCGCACCTAAGGGGACCGTGACGAATCTCGACCACGGTCGCCCACCCGTCCGCACCATCACCTGGAAGGCGACCGGGACCCAGAATTCCGGGGAGGCGCGCTGCGACAACTAAGCTTCGTTGCGTGACTACAACGGTGCTACTCGACGCCGGCGTGGTGAGCCGCTGCAGGCGCCGTGTTCACCTGGAACACGATCCGGCCGCCCGGGACTCGCCCCGCGGCGCCCCCGACCCCACCGCTGAGCTGCGCAAAGCCGACGCGGCGGCGCACCGCCGGGAGATCGCCGACCAGCTCGCGGCGAAGTTCGGCGACGACTGGGTCGAGATCCCCGCGGGCCGCGGCGTCGAACGTGAGGCCGCCACGGCCGTCGCACTCGAAGCCGGAGCGCGGTTCATCTGGTCGGCCCAGCTCCCACGTGACCCCGATGGCGGCAGGCGCGGCGCGATCGACCTGCTCGTGCGCACCGAACACGGGTACGTCCCGGTCCTCGTGGTCCGGCACAAGGTGAGCGACCCCGGCACCGGCGCCCGCACGTCGCCCATCAGCGAGATCACGAACATCGGCGGCGAACCCGACCAGACCCGCAAGGTCCGTCCCCAGCCGCGCGACCAGCTGCGGCTCGCGCACACGCTGCGGCTGCTCAGCGCCGCCGGGTACGCCGACGACCGGCACGCGCTCGCGGGTGTCATCGGCCTCGACGGCGACGTCGTCGTCTGGCACGACCTGACCGCCCCGACCTGGCCTGGCGGGCGCACCGCGCTCGCCGAGTACGAGGTCCGCTTCGCCGACCGCGTCGCCGTGGCGACCGCGGCCGCGACTGGCGGCGAACCGCTCGCCCAGCCGTCGCGCATCGTCGAGTGCCGTAGCTGTCCGTGGTGGCCGACGTGCGGCCAGAACCTGCTCGACACCCGCGATGTGAGTCTCGTGGTGCGCGGCGAGGACGCAGGCTTCCTCCGCGCCGCCGGTGTCACCACGGTCGACGCACTCGCCGCGCTGGATATCGACGACGCCGACGTGGCGCCGCTGGTCGGGATGCCGCTGCCGGACGCGGTCGGGCTGGCCCGCGCCTGGCTGGCCGACCTCACCGTCGTGCGCCGCAACGAGTCCGTGCACGTGCCCCGCGCCGACGTCGAGGTCGACGTCGACATGGAGAGCTTCGGCGACGCGGGCGCCTACCTGTGGGGCGCGCTCCTCTCGGGTGCCGATATCGGCATCGAGCACGGCTACCGCGCCTTCGTCACCTGGGACCCGCTGCCCACCGACGACGAGGCCCGGTCGTTCGCCGAGTTCTGGCAGTGGTTCGCGTCGGTGCGCGAGGCGACGGTCGCGCGCGGCCTCACGTTCCGCGCCTACTGCTACAACGAGTTGGCCGAGAACCGGTGGCTGCTGGCGTCGGCGAAGCGTTTCGCGGGCAAGCCCGGCATCCCCACCCGGCGCGAGGTCCTGACGTTCATCGAGTCCGACGAGTGGGTCGACCTCTTCGGCAGCGTCCGCGAGCACTTCCTGTGCTCGCACGGCAAGGGACTCAAGACGATCGCGCCCGCGGCGGGCTTCACCTGGCGCGACGCCGAGGCCAGCGGCGAGAACTCGATGCGCTGGTACCGGGCGGCGGTCGGGATGGACGGCGACGAACCGGATACCGTGCAGCGCACCCGGCTCCTGGAATACAACGAGGACGACGTGCGCGCCACGGCGGTGCTGCGCGGCTGGATGTCATCACCGGAAGTCAACAAGATCCCGTTCGTCGGAGACCTCTAGGAGTTCCAATGGCCCAGCAGGTTCGCGGTGTCGTCGCAAGAGCGAAGGGCCGGCCGGTCTCCGTCGAGACGATCGTGATCCCCGACCCGGGCCCGGGCGAAGCGGTGGTGAAAGTGCTGTCCTGCGGCGTCTGCCACACGGACCTGCACTACCGCGAGGGCGGCATCAACGACGAGTTCCCATTCCTGCTCGGCCATGAGGCCGCGGGCATCGTGGAGACCGTCGGTGATGGCGTCACAGACATCGAGCCCGGCGACTTCGTCATCCTGAACTGGCGCGCGGTCTGCGGCCGGTGCCGCGCCTGCCTCAAGGGCAAGCCCTGGTACTGCTTCGACACGCACAACGCCGCCCAGCCGATGACCCTGGAGGACGGCACGGCGCTGTCCCCGGCGTTGGGCATCGGCGCCTTCGCGGAGAAGACGCTCGTCCACAGTGGACAGTGCACCAAGGTTGACCCTTCCGCGAGTCCGACCGCCGTCGGCCTGCTCGGCTGCGGTGTGATGGCCGGGTTGGGCGCCGCGCTCAACACCGGCGGCGTCTCGCGCGGCGACACGGTCGCGGTCATCGGCTGCGGCGGTGTCGGCGACGCGGCCATCGCGGGCTCGAAGCTCGCGGGCGCGACGACGATCATCGCGGTCGACGTCGACGACCGGAAACTGGAGTGGGCCAAGGGAATCGGCGCCACGCACACGGTCAACGCCAAGTCCGGCGATCCGGTCGAGGCGATCAAGGAGCTCACCGGCGGCTTCGGCGCGGACGTCGTCATCGACGCGGTCGGTCGCCCGGAGACGTGGAAGCAGGCGTTCTACGCGCGCGACCTCGCGGGCACGGTCGTGCTGGTCGGCGTGCCGACCCCGGACATGAAGATCGAGATGCCGCTGATCGACTTCTTCTCCCGCGGTGGCTCGCTCAAGTCGAGCTGGTACGGCGACTGCCTGCCCTCGCGCGACTTCCCGTACCTGGTCGACCTCTACCGCCAGGGCAGGCTGGACCTCGACGCGTTCGTCTCCGAGACCATCGCGCTCGACGGCGTCGAGGACGCGTTCGACCGCATGCACCACGGCGACGTGCTTCGCTCGGTGGTGGTGTTCTGATGAGCGCCCGCATCGACTACGTCGTCACCTCCGGCACGTTCAACCACGACGGCGAGACCCACGAGGTCGACAACAACGTCTGGATCGTCGGCGACGAGAACGAGGTGGTGATCATCGACGCCGCCCACGACGCCGACGAGATCCTCGCCGCGGTCGATGACCGCCGGGTCAAGGCCATCATCTGCACGCACGCCCACGACGACCACATCAACGTCGCCGAGGACCTGGCCAAGGTGACCGACGCGCTGGTCATGCTGCACCCCGCCGACGAGGAGCTGTGGCGCCACCTCTACCCCGACGACGACTTCGAGTCGCTGTTCGACGGCGAGGTCATCGAGGTCGCGGGCATCGAGCTGCACATCCTGCACACCCCGGGCCACACGCCGGGCGGCATCTCCGTCTACGCGCCCGAGCTCGACGCCGTCTTCACCGGCGACACCCTGTTCCGCGGCGGACCGGGCGCGACCGGCCGCTCGCTCAGCGACTTCCCGACGATCATCGACTCGATCACCGAGCGACTCTTCGAACTCCCGCCGCAGACGATCGTGCACACCGGCCACGGCGACTCGACGTCGATCGGCCAGGAGTCCCCTGATCTTGACGAATGGCTCCAACGCGGTCACTAGTAGTCAGTAGGCTACCCAAAGCTATACAGCGCGCTAGTGAAGACTGCGGGGAGGGGCCGAACGTGACCGCTGGTGAGAGGCCGCTGCCGGGCGACTTGGCCAAGGCAATCGAGGAGTCGGACTTCGCGTGGTCGCTTGTGCTCGTCGGTGAGGACCAGTCGAGCAAACTCGCCTCGCTGACCTCGGACCTGCGCGGCAAGCCGTCGCCCAACGGCGAGGGCAAGCAGATCACCTCGGGCTACCAGTACTGGGGGATCGGGCCCACGATCGCCTGGGCGCACGCCTGTTCCGACCCGTTCTACCAGGTCATGAAGCAGAGCTTGGAGTCGTTCACCCGGCGCTGGCGCCGGATCAGCGGCAAGGTCGGCGGCTCGCCGTTCCACTACGTGTGCCTCGGCGCGGGCACCGGCCACAAGGATCGCCAGGTCCTGGAGTCGCTGCTCGTCGAGAACCCGGACATGTTCTATTTCCCGGTCGACATCAGCTCGGAGATGCTGCGGCTGGGCACCAACGAGTCCACCCGCGGCCTGGGCATGGCGGGCCACCAGATCATCCCGGTCCACCTCGACTTCGCGATCATCGAGAACCTGCGCGAACTCGGCAAGCTGCTGCGGACGATCGTGGGCGACGAGCCGATCCTGTACTCGCTGCTCGGCAACACCATGGCCAACTTCGACGACGACGCCGAGATCCTGTCCAGCCTCACCTCGCTGCTGCGCCCGCAGGACCGCTTCCTGTTGGAGGTCGCGACCACCGACGACCTGACGGATGACCTCGCCCGGCAGGTGGTGGAGGAGTACGCGCGGAGCCGGGCGTACAAGGAGTTCGTCACCAGCGCGCTGCTGCACAACTCCGACCTGACGATCGACATGGAGTCCGTGCTGTTCCGCGGTTCCGTCGAAGCGGGTCGCGCGCTCAAGGTGAAGGTCATCTACCAGAACCGCACCGGCGGCGACATCCAGATGACCCTGCCGGACCGCACCCGGGTGCTGTTCCCCGACAACGACACCATCCTGTTGCAGGTCACCAGGAAGTACGCCCGCAAGGCCCTCGACGAGATCCTGACCCGGTGCGGTCTGCGCCGGGTCGCGGCCACCCACTCCGACTTCCGGACCCAGCGGGCCTCACCCGGGTTCGGCATGGAGCTGGTCCTGCTCGGCCGCGCCCAGGGCGGCGAACCGGTGCCCACGCAGCGCCGGACCCGGGCGGACGAGATCTGGGCCAACTAAATGACCCGCATCGCGATCACGATCGTCACCTTCGGCGCGCTCGCGGTGGCGCTGGTGCTCGGCGTGACCTGGTTCGCGATTTCCGAGCCGGGGCAACGGTTCGAGCCCGCGGTCAACACGTTGGCGCTGCTCGCGGGCATCACCGGCATCTTCGCCGAACGATGGGCGGCGCAACGCGAACGGCGGCAGCAGGCGATCGAGTCCATCGTGTCGGAACTGGCCCGCAACCGGGAAGTCCTGGCAGGCGACGAGTTCAGCGAGGGCGCTCCGGGCGGCCGCAAGCTCTACTCCCGGCTGCTGCACTCCGCGGTCGACTCGGCCTTCACCTCAGGCGCGCTGAGCCTGCGCCGCGACACGGAGCTGATCTCGCTGCTGCACCAGTGGCGCGGCCAGGTCAGCTCGGTCAACCGCAGGCTTGAACTCACCGAGATGCTGATGTTCACCACCGCCTCCGCCGATGAGGCCGACGACTTCAACAAGGCGCTCCGCACGTTCATGCCGACCGTGCGGAGCCACCTCGACGAAGTGGAGTCCTACCTCGGCGCCATGCGCAGCGAGCCGTCGAGACGGATCACCTCGCCGTTGAGGTAGTCCTGGTCGATGATCGACAGGGCCAGCTTCGCGTACTCCTCGGGCTTGCCGAGGCGCTTCGGGAAGGGCACGCCCTCGGCGAGCGCCGCGCGGAACTCGTCGGAGACGGTCGCGAGCATCGGGGTGTCGATGATGCCGGGGGCGATGGTCAGAACCCGGATGCCCGACGTCGCCAGGTCGCGCGCGGCGGGCAGGTTCAGCCCGACGACACCGCCCTTGGACGCGGAGTAGGCGGCCTGCCCGATCTGGCCGTCGAACGCGGCGATCGAGGCGGTGTTGATAATGACGCCCCGCTGGTTGTGGTCGAGGGCGTCGGTCTGCGCGATGGCGGCGGCGGCGAGGGTGACCACGTTGAAGGTGCCGATCAGGTTGACCTCGATGACCTTGCGGAACAGGTTGAGGTCGTGCGGGCCCTTTTTGGACAGGATGCGGGCCGACGGCCCGATCCCGGCGCAGTTGACCACGACGCGCAGCGGCTTGCCGGACGCGACGGCGGCGTCGACGGCGGCCTGGACCTGCTCGGGGTCGGTCACGTCGGTGGGGACGTAGGTGATGCCGTCGACCTGCGGCGCGGTCTCGATGGCGGCGGGCAGATCGAGTGCGAAGACACTCGCGCCCTGTGCGGCGAGCGCGTGCGCGGTGGCCCCACCGAGGCCGGACGCTCCTCCGGTGACGATGGCCGCGGTGCCGTCGATCTGCATCCCGATATCCCTTCACGCCCGACCGTGCACCCCGCACGGCTACCGCCGGGAAGGTTAACGCCCGTTCAGCCCCGGCCCCACTTGGATGTGCGCGACATCCCAGTGGAACCGGGGCCAGGACGTGTCCTGCGGGTTATCGGGCGAGACCGAAATCGGTCCCGGTGAGCTCTTCACTGACGTCCCAGAGCCGCTTGGCCAGTTCGCGGTCGCGGGCGGCCTCGAGCGGCTCCACCAGAGTGGGGTAGCCCTTCTGCTCCCGGCGCCCGTTGGGCCCGACGAACTGCCCGCTCTCGATGTCCGGGTGGGTCGCCGCGTACAGCTGCGGCAACGCGCCCATCTCGGCTTCCTGGGCGATGAACTTGTTGGACACCTTCAGGGCAAGCTTCGCGATGCCGGTCGGACCGGAGGTCTGCAGGTTCGTCGCCGAATAGCCGGGATGCGCCAGCACGCTGGCCACGGTGAACCCGTTGGCCCGCAGCCTGCGGTGGAACTCCAGGCCGAACACCACGTTGGCGAGCTTCGACTGCGAGTAATAGCCGGTGCGCGAGTACTTGTGTTCACCGTGCAGGTCGTCGAAGTGGATTCGGCCGCGCTTATGCAGGTACGAGCTGACAGTCACGACCCGCGGGTCGCGCCCCGACTTCAGCTTGTCGAGCAGCCGACCGGTGAGTGCGAAGTGGCCCAGGTGGTTGACGGCGAACTGCAGCTCGTAACCCTGGGCGCTCTCGGAACGCGGCGGCATCATCACGCCCGCGTTGTTGATGAGGATGTCGACCTGGTCGACGGTGTCGGCGAAAGCGGTCACCGTGTCGAGGTCGGCAAGGTCGAGGAGGCGGGTCTCGATGCTCGCCTCGGGCAACTCGGTGCGGATGGTGTCGACAGCCTCGGCGCCCTTGTCGGCGTCGCGGGCCGTCAGGATGACGTGGGCGCCATGTCGGGCCAGCTCACGGCTGGTCTGGAAGCCCAGGCCGCTGTTGCCACCGGTCACGATGGCGGTGCGGCCGACCAGGTCGGGGATATCGGCGGCGGTCCACCCGGGGGCGGACACCGCCCCCGGATCGTCCTCGGGTGCAGTGCTCATGGTCATAGCCTGCCTTACCGCCTGGCAGGACAGCGATATCGGATACGGCTTGACATCTAGATCACATGGCCTCCGCCGCCCTACTGTCTGCAGGGTGGAGCTGCGGCACCTGGGCGAGTCCGGGTTGGTGGTGGGAGCGGTCGGACTTGGGTGCAACAACCTGGGCAGGCCGGGCACCCCGACCGAGTCGATCGCGGGCGCGCGCGCCCTGGTCCACGCGGCGCTCGACGCGGGGGTCTCGCTGTTCGACATCGCCGACGTCTACGGCGCCCCGCGCGGTCGCAGCGAGGAGCTGCTCGGCCAGGCTCTCGCGGGTCGACGCGACCACGCGGTGATCGCGACGAAGTTCGGTATGGACATGCAGGGCGGAAGCGGGCCGGACTTCGGCGCCCGCGGTTCGCGCGGGTACATCCGGCGGGCCGTGGAGGCGTCGCTGCGGCGGCTCAACACCGACTGGATCGACCTGTACCAGCTGCACCGGCCCGATACCGGCACACCGATCGCCGAGACCCTGTCCGCCTTGGACGACCTCGTCCGCGACGGGCACGTGCGCTACGCCGGGGTGTGCAACCTCGCCGCGTGGCAGCTCGCCGACGCCGCCTGGATCGCGAAGACCAACAACGTCGTCAGCCCGGTGACCGCCCAGAACCACTACTCGCTGCTCGAACGCGACGCCGAGCGCGAGCTCTTACCCGCGTGCGAACGCTTCGGCCTGAGCCTGCTGCCGTACTTCCCGCTGGCCAACGGCCTGCTGACCGGCAAATACACCCGCGACCAGCCCCCACCGGCCGGTTCCCGCCTCGCCAACCGCCAACGCCTCATCGACGACGCCCCCTGGCACAAGATCGAGAAACTCCGCGCCTTGGCCTCTTCGCGCGGCATCACCATGGCCACCCTCGCCATCGGCTGGCTGGCCGCCCAACCCGCCGTCGGCTCGGTCATCGCGGGCGCGACCACCCCCAACCAGATCACGGCGAACTCGAACGCCCTGCACTGGCAACCCACCCCGGAAGACCTCGAAGCCGTCGACAAGATCTGCCCACCCACCCGCCGCTAAGTTATCCACAGCACTTGTCCACAATGTGCACAAGTGTTCGAACGTGAGTCCCCCGTTCAGAACAGCGAGTTCCCCGTTCCGGCAAGTGAGTTCCACGTTCAGGACACTGAGTTCGACATTCGGGCGTTTCGCGCGGGGCTCAGAGGGCCGCGCCGATCTTTACGACGGTGTTCCAGTTGCGAGCGGTGGCGGCGATTTTCGACCGTTTCGCGACGAGCGGGACGAGCTCCGGCGCCTGCAGAATGCCGTCCGGGCACCACTGGTAGACGACCCGCGAGCCGATTCGGATGTGGTCCGGCGCCAGCGCGACAAGCTCGCCGGCGAGCGCCGGATCCAAGTCTTGCGAGAGGAACACCACGAGCATCCGCGACCCGTTGTCGGCCACGTCGACCAGCGGGTGCGCGTCGATCACGGCCTGGATCTCGGCGGCGGTGCGCGCCAGACAGCGCGTGGTGAGACCCAGGTCGGCAAGCGCTTTCTCGATCCGCTTCTCGGCCTTGGCTGCGTTGTCCTTGGCGGTGAAGACGGCATTGCCGCTCTGCAGCAGCGTCCGGACCTCTTCATAGCCCAGATCGGACAGCACGGTGCGAAAGTCGGCCATGGCGATCTTCTTGTTGCCGCCGACGTTCACTCCGCGCAGCAGAGCGGCAATTCGGGTCATACCCGAATTCTGCCCGCCGCCACCTCGTCCGGATAGGACGGATACCAGGGCACGTACTGGTCGCCGGTGAAGACGAACAGGGGATCGGTCACCGAGGACGCGTAGCCCTCGTCGCGCAGGTCCACCTTTCGCGACTTGAACGTCGAGGTCTGCTCGACCTCGTTGATCACCCGCACGAACAGTGGGATCGCGTAGGTCGGGAGCCGCTCGGCGAGGTGCTTGCCCAGCACCTGGCCGTCGAACCGCGCGCCGTCGCGCAGCTTCACCGCGGCCATCCCGGCCTTGCCGTCGGTCCCCGGCACGGCCACGCCGTAGACCACGGCCTGCTCGACGTCCGGCCGCTCGCCGATGGCGCCCTCGACCTCGGTCGTGGCGACGTTCTCGCCCTTCCACCGGAAGGTGTCACCGAGCCGGTCGACGAACGCGACGTGCTTGAAGCCCTGCATCCGGACCAGGTCGCCGGTGTCGAACCAGCAGTCGTCCTTCTTGAAGGCGTTGCGCACGAGCTTGCGCTCGGAGGCGTCGGCGTCGGTGTAGCCGTCGAACGGCGCGCGGTTGGTGACCTTGGTGAGGAGCAGGCCCACCTCGCCGGACTTGACCTTGCGCAGCCCCTTGCCGACCCGCTTCGGCTTGCCGGTGTCGGGGTCGTACTCGACGACCGCGAACGGCAGCGGGCACGTCCCCGCGGTCTGGTCGATGTTCAGCGCGTTGATGAAGGCCAGGTTGCACTCGCTGGCGCCGTAGAACTCGGCGACCCGCTTGATGCCGAAGCGCTCGGTGAACTCGTGCCAGATCTCGGGTCGAAGACCGTTGCCGACGACGACGCGGACCTTGTGCTCGCGCTCGATCGCGCGCGGCGGCTGGTTGAGCAGGTAGCGGCACAACTCGCCGATGTAGCAGAACGCCGTCGAACGGGTGCGCACGACGTCGTCCCAGAAGCGGGACGCGGAGAACGAGCGCCCAAGGGCGAGCGTCGCGCCCGCGGAGAGGACGGAGGAGAGGGAAACCGTCAACGCATTGTTGTGATAGAGCGGGAGACAACAGTAAAGCGTGTCGTCGGCTCGCAGGCGCACGCCGAGTCCGCCGATTCCGGCCATGCTCTTGAGCCACCGGAAATGTGACATCGAGCTCGCCTTGGGCATACCGGTGGTGCCCGAGGTGAAGATGTAGAAGGCCGTGATGGACGCGGTGAGCGTCGCGGTGACCGCGGGATTCGCGGTGGAGGTCGCGCCGTTCGCGAGCGTTTCCAGATCAAGGATCTTCGGCGTGGTGACCTCGTCGAGCGCCTCGCGGTAATCGCGCCCCGCGACCAGGACCGTGGCGTTGAGCAGACGCACACTGTGGTCGAGCACGTCGCCACGCTGGTTGGTGTTGATCATGCCGACGGCGGCCCCGAGCTTCACGCCCGCGAGCGCGGCGAGCAGCGTCTCCGGCCGGTTCCCGGCCATCACCGCGACCGTCGAACCTGGGCCCACCCCGTGCGCGGCGTACACCGACGCGTACTGGTTGACCAGCAGGTTCGCCTGGTCGTAGGTGATCTCGGTGTCCTCGAAGCGGAGGAACGGGCGCTCGGGGTGCTCGGCGGCGGCGCGCTGGAAGATGTGGCCGATCGAGTCTTTAGTGGTCGGCTTGAGCGTGACCAGTCCGACCGCTCCACGCGCCATCCTGAGTCCATCCGGCGCGAGTTTCGGCAAGGCGCGCAGGACATCGACGAAGCGGACCTTGCGGGCCGCGAGCTGCTCCGATGCATCCATGCGAAGCGATGCTACTGACAAGTAGATAGCGGGGCTAGAGGCAATGCGAAACCTCCCGGACGTCGGGATGCTCACCTTTGCGCAATAGCCGGGATCAGTTTTTGTCAATGATCCGTTCGGGGGTCCAGCGAAAGCGCACGGTGCACAAGGGCGTCCGCTTGTCGGGAAGCACGCGCACGGTCGTGACCAGCCAAATACCAGGGTCGGCGGCTTTTCGATCAAGAAAGTCGGCGGCGCACAGGCGGGTGTAGTGCTCGTGCCATTGGGTGCGGCTCATGCCCTTCTTGTGGAAGCAGAAACCGTGGTCCTCGGCGGTCTCGATGTACAGGAGCACACGTTCGTACTTGGAAAGTTCGCGCCGGTACTCAAGGTGGTGCAGGTAGTTCCAGGTAGGCATGGCGGACGGTGGTCCACAGGAGACCGCGCGCCGGATTCCGGAATGTCGGACTCCGTCGGCACACTGGGTGATGGTGCGTGCGACAGGAGTGATGGATGGCGGAGCCCAACCTGCGGGTCAGAGTCCTGGCACGCGCCCTGCGGGAGTTGCGCGAGCGGGCGCGGATGACGCAGCAGGAGGCGGGGGACCGGCTGCGGTTCACGAACCGGAAGATGAGCAGGATCGAGACCGGGCAGGTGCCGAGCTTCCACGAACTACAGGCGATGCTGGATGTGTATGGGCTGGTGTCGACGGACTGGGCGCCCTACGTGGCGATGTGGGAGCGCGCCCGGGAGAAGGGCTGGTGGCACTGCTATGGAATTCCCGACCGCAGCTACGTGCCCCTCGAAGCTCAGGCTTCGGAGATCCGTTCGTTCCAACTAGGGTTGGTGCATGGTCTCCTCCAGACGGAGGAGTATGTGCGGGCGCTATTCACCGGTGCCGCTGATCCCGCCCGTCATACCGAAGGCTCCATTGGCCGTGGCGTGGAGATCCGCAAGCGCCGCCAGCGGCGGCTCATCGCCGACGACCCCCTCCGACTGCACGCGATCATCGATCACACCGCTCTACGCCGTCAGTTGCCCTGCATGAAAGAGCAATTGGCACACATCGTGATGATCTCGGAGCTCGACAATGTGACGTTTCAGGTCATCCCGCCCAACGCCGGTGCCCATTCCGGCCTCGGCGGCTCGTTCACGGTGCTCAGCTTTTCGGGCCCTGATCCCGATCTCGCCTATGTCGAGCACATCGCCGGATTCGTCGAAATCGAGAAGGAGCGCGAGGTGCGCACGGCTTTGCAAGTCTTCGACCAGGTGGCTTCGTTGGCGCTGAACCACGACGAGTCAGTCCGGCTGGTCGACCGGATGGCAGCCGAGCTGTGAGGCGATTCGCCTGGATCTGTACGAGAACTCCGCTGATCAGCGCCGGGTCGGCCTATCGGTCAGCGCCACGACCAGTCTCACCACGAACACGATCGCGACGGTCACCAACGCGAGGATCTGAAACCACATCATCGCCTCCAAGGGCTTGTGATTCGACCGATGTTCCTCCCCGCACCCGCCCGTGCGACGAGGCCCGGCTCGACACGCCCACCTGCCACCCATCCGGGTTACATCCCGGTGGGGGTCCCAGGCCCCGACATGCGCCATCCGGGGTATGTGAGCTGGGGGCGTTCACTATTCTTGGGCAATGCGACGTGCGTTGATCACCGGTATCACCGGTCAGGACGGCAGATACCTTGCCGAGCTCCTCCACAGCCAGGGCTACGAGGTGTTCGGCCTGCTCAAGGGGCAGAACAACCCGCGCAGCGACATGGTTCAGGCCGAACTGCCGTTCGTCGAGTTCGTCGCGGCGGACCTGCAGGACCTTTCCAGCCTGGTGGCCGCCCTGGAGCAGGTGCAGCCCGACGAGGTCTACAACCTGGGCGCCATCTCCTTCGTCGCGCTCAGCTTCAAGCAGGCCGAGCTGACCGCCAACGTCACCGGTCTCGGCGTGCTCCGGCTCCTCGAAGCCATCCGGATGGTCGGCGGCAGCGTCAACAACCCGATTCGCTTCTACCAGGCCTCAAGCTCCGAGATGTTCGGCAAGGTCCGCGAATCGCCGCAGGTGGAGACCACGCCGTTCTACCCGCGCTCGCCCTACGGCTGCGCCAAGGTGTTCGGGCACGACATCACGGTCAACTACCGCGACAGCTACGGCCTCTACGCCTGCTCCGGCATCCTCTTCAACCACGAGAGCCCCCGCCGCGGCATCGAGTTCGTGACCAGGAAGGTCACCAACGCCGTCGCGCGGATCAAGCTCGGTCTGCAGGAGACCTTGGTCCTCGGCGACATGGACCCGCGCCGTGACTGGGGATTCGCCGGCGACTACGTCAAGGCGATGTGGCTGATGCTGCAGCAGGACGAGCCGGACGACTACGTCGTCGCCACCGGCCACACCCACAGCGTCCGCGACTTCGTCAACGCCGCCTTCTGCCACGTCGGTCTGGACGACTGGGAGGGCTTCGTCACCCAGGACCCGCGCTTCTTCCGCCCCGCCGAGGTCGACCTGCTGGTCGGCGACGCGACCAAGGCGCACGAGAAGCTCGGCTGGAAGCCCGAGGTCGACTTCGAACAGCTCGTGGCGATGATGGTCGAGAACGACCTGCAGATCGAGGCGGCTAAGGCAGGTCTGAAGGTCCCGTGATCTCCTACGCGCAGAACGCCGAGGATGTGGTCCTCGCCCGACTCTTCGGGGGCCAGGCGTCCGGGCGCTACGTGGACATCGGGGCGGGCGACCCCGTCGAGGCCTCGGTCACCAAGGTCTTCTACGACCTGGGCTGGCGTGGGATCAACATCGAGCCCATCCCGGCGATGGGCGCGGCCCTGCGCGCCGCCCGGCCGCAGGACGTGACACTGGGCGTCGCGGTCGGCGCGTGCAAGGGGACGGCCACTCTCCACGTCGTGGACGAGGAGTGGGGCTGGTCCACCCTCGACCAGGACCTCGCCGGGCACTACCGCGACGACCGCTCGTGGCGGGTCGACGAGATCCAGGTCGACGTGCGCACGCTGGCCGACATCCTCGATGAGTACCCGGGGCCGGTCGACTTCCTCAAAGTCGACGTCGAAGGCGCGGAGCAGGACGTGATCGACGGCGGTGACTGGACTCGGCACCGCCCGCGGGTGCTGGTCGTGGAGGCCACGGCGCCCGGGTCGCCCACCCCCGCGCACCAGGCCTGGGAACCGACGCTGCTCGCCGCAGGCTACCGCTGCACGCTGTTCGACGGCCTCAACCGGTTCTACGCGCAGGCCGACGACGCTGAAGCTCTCGACAAGCTGTCGGTGCCCGCGAACGTCTTCGACAAGTACCAGACCTACGCGGCCCACCGGCAGGCGACAGCCCTCGAAAGCATCGGTGCCGTGCGGGCGGCGGAGTCGGGGTACATCCGCAGGCTTGAGGAGTCGCTGCGCGAAAGCGACGAGACGGCGGCGCGCGACGCGGAGCACCGCGAGTCGCTGGAGGCGGCGATCAGCGCGCTGCGGGCCGACCTGGTGAAGTCCCACCGCTACTCGGCCGCGTTGGAAAGCCGGATCTCCGAGCTGGAGAACCTGCTGGCCGGGACCACCCCCGCTCACCCGACGACCACGCGCTGAAACCGTTACGATCCGGTGCGTGACGACGACTACCGACGCACAAAACCTCCAGCGTGCCAAGCAGACGGTCGACCGGGTCAACGCCGCGGGCGGTTCCTACCACCGACTGGAGTTGACGCCGGAGCTGGTGATCAACGGTGACTACGACATGCGCAAGTACGTGTCGCACTACCGGATCGCCGACCGGCTCGACGGCATGACGGTGCTCGACGTGGGCACCTCCAGCGGGTACTTCGCCCTGGAGGCCCACCGGCGCGGGGCCGAGGTGACGGCGATCGACATCTGGGCCGATGACTGTCTGCTCGCGGAGATCAGCCAGACGATGGCCCTGGATCTGACGTACGTCTCCAAGAACATCTACGACCTGGACCCGACGTTCGGCACCTTCGACCTGGTCATCTGCGGGTCGCTGCTGCTGCACCTGCCGGACCCGGTCGGAGCGCTCCGCGCGCTGCGCGCGGTCACGGGCACCCGGCTGGTCATCTCGACCGCGGCCACCCCGGACAGCGCCGAAGCCGCGGAGCCGGTCTGCCACTTCGTCGGGACGCACGCCGACGACGGCGACTACTGGGCCTACTGGACCGTCAGCGCGGTCGCGCTGCGGCAGATGCTGTTCGCCGCCGGATTCTCCCGGGTCGAGGACATCGACCACTTCACCCTGAAGACCGAGGACGACCGGGTCGACTACTCGGTGCCGCATGTGGTGATGTCGGCCTACGTCTGAGGGCTGATCTCCGCCAGCCGGCGGGCCATCAGCGCGCCCACGGCCTCCATGCCGCAGATCTCCTGGATGGCACGCGCCGCCCGGGCACCCATCTCCTGGCGCAGCGGCTCGTTCGTGGCCAGCCTGCGCAGCCAGCGCGCGGCCTGGCCGACATCGGGGTCCGCCCACAGCTGCCCGGCCTGGTACCAGTCGCCGAACGCCGCGCCGAACCGGTGGTCACGCTCGCTGATGATCCTCGGCCGGTACCCGACGACCGCGGCGGAGCCGGGCGGCATGAAGTCGGTGTTGCCGCCGAATCCGGTCGCCACGACCGCCTTGCCCAGCGACATCGCCTCCGCCATGCCGAGGCCGAAGCCTTCTGAGCGGTGCAGCGAGACGTATACGTCGCAGGTGGCCAGGAGGGTGTCCATCTCGTGGCGGGTCAGGTGCTCGCTGATGATCGTGCCACCGACACTGTGCACCGCCTCGGTCAACGCGGCGCCGAGTTCGGGGAACACCTCCAGGTCCACGACTTTGACGACCAGGTGCGCCTTCGTGCCGCGTTCCTCCGGCGCGAAAGCCTGCCGGTAGGCCTCGACGACCGCCCACGGGTTCTTCCGCGCGTCACTCGACGACGCGCTGAAGGTGAACAGGACGGTGATGCCGTCGTCGGGAAGGCCGAACCTCGCCCGGTCGGCGGTGACGCCCGTGATCTCGGGGACGACGCACGGGACGACGGTGATCGGGATATCGGTCACCGTGCGGAAAGCCTCGCCGACAAAGGACGACAGCACCCAGAGCTCGTCGAGCCGGGGGAGCTGGGTGAGCGTCTGGGGCACCACCTCCGGCAGTTCCCAGGCCCACAGGCCGATCGTGTACCGGTCGAGCGCGCTGGGCGGGATCAGCGCGAACTCGTTGAGGTTCACAAACCACAGATCGATTGGGTAGTCCTTGCCGCTGCGCAGGTCTGCGAGTGTCCGCGAGATCTGCAGTGACCTGTTGGGCGCCCGGGTGTTGAACTCGGTGAAGGTCATCGGGACGCCCGCCTCGACCAGCGCCAGCGAATGCCTGCGCGCCGACTCGGCAAGGCCGGTGGTCGCGCGGGCGTCGGCGAACACGTTCACGCCGACGCGGGCGGGCGCGGTGTCGCGACGGTGGGCGCGCATCGTGTCGAGAGCTTCGCGGTAGCGGCTGGCCACGACGGGCCAGGACGCCGACGACTCGACGTACCGCTGGGCGGCGACGCCCGCGGCCCGGGTGCCCTCGGGGTCGAGCATCGCGCGTTCCATGACCGTCAGCAGCGCCGCGGCTTCGGCGGCGGGCTCGGTGGGCACACGGGTGCAGAACGTCTCGTCGAGGTGCCGGTGCTGCGGCAGGTCGCTGGTGATCACGGGCCTGCCCGCGCCGAACGCCCGCATCATCACCGCGCTCGTCTCACCCGCGGTCGGCCACCTGAGGTTGATGAC
Source organism: Actinokineospora xionganensis (assembly GCF_014323725.1). Taxonomy (GTDB): domain Bacteria; phylum Actinomycetota; class Actinomycetes; order Mycobacteriales; family Pseudonocardiaceae; genus Actinokineospora; species Actinokineospora xionganensis. The sequence continues at coordinate 246,434 of NZ_JABVED010000010.1, forward strand.
CGTGTCCGTGCAGACGAGGAAGTCCTCGAACTCGTCCATAGCCGGGCTCTTCGCGATGTGGACGGAGTTGTGGACACCGAGTTGGGCGATCGTGGCCTCGACGTCGGCGAGCACGGCCCGGTCGTCGGCGTGCCCGCAGATGAGCAGCCGCGCCTGCGGCCAGCGCCGACGGATCTGGGCGAACGCCAGGACCGCGACGAGCGCGCGCTTGATCCGGTTGAAGCCGCCGAACACGCCGAAGACCACGTCGTCGTCGCGCCAGCCGAGCTTCGCGCGGGTCGCCGACCGCCGGGTGTCGTCGGTCAGTACCGGAGCGCCGGACGGCACCACGGCCACCGGGACGTCCGGGCAGCGCTCGCCGAGCCACCGCGCCGCGAAGTCGTCGTGCACGATGACGCCGCGGCTGCGCTCGATCAGTCGGCGCTCCATGGTCAGCGTCGCGCGGTCGAGGGTGCGGACCCCGTCGACGTCGATCGCGGGCCACCCGTCGATCAGCGCGGGATCGTCCGGTGTGCCCCAGATCGGACCATGGGCGTGGCGGACCTCGTCGCGGAACCGCTCGGTGTGGACCCCGCCGAACAACTGCGCGTGGAAGTCCATCAGGGAGGTGTCGTGCAGGATCACGACACCCGGCCGCGCCAGGGCCTCTTCGTAGATCCATTCGTGGGCGGGCGCATGATTTCCCATGTGGTACAAGGGAAGCGCGTCAACTGACCGGGCGTCGTGCGGGCTGAGCAGCCGGACACCAGATGGGACCCGCGCCGCCGCGCTGTCCGCGACCGCGTCGACATCGATCTCGTTCGCGAGAGCGGTGAGCAACTCGTAGGTGTAGTCCGCGATGCCGCTGCGCGCCGGCGGCAGGGGCGACCACATGACGTGCCGCCCGGTCGACGTCACGTCCATGCGATGAGGCAGAAGTGCTCGGCCCCGGCGCGCGCGGTGGCCGGGACCTCGCGGATCTCGACCTTCGCGAATCCCGCGGACTCGGCCAGATAGCGGGCGAAAGTGGGATGCACCGGCCGGATCGCGAAGGGGTCGACGTGGAAGTCGGCTCCCACCAACGGTGTCTCGACCAGGAGGACACCACCGGGCCGCAGCGCCAGGGCCGCCGCCTCGACGAACCTGGCGAGGTCCTCCGGTGCCTGCCGTTCCGCGTAGCGGAAAGCGGTGACCGCGGCGAGGGAGCGCCGCGGGCTCGCGGCGAGCGCGTCGAGCGCGGGTTCCGGGCGGACCGTGAGGCCCAGTTCGGCGCAGTGGTCGACCACGACCGGGTTAGTCGACGCCGCGACGAAGGGAATTCCCTCGCCCCGCAGCACTTCGAGCCACTCGCCGCGACCCGGAGCCACGTCGAACACCGCCGCCCCGGCGTCCTGGCCGCGGGCGTCACGGACCACCGGGAGGTACTCCGCACGCCGCGCCCTCGCCAGGTCGGCCGGGCCGTCGAGCAGCGCCGCCACCGAGAGTTCGAGGAAATCGGGCCTGCCGGGCAGCGACTCGGCCTTCGCCGGGTCCGTGCGGGCCGCGTCCAGGAACGAGTCGAGCCGCGCGTGCCGCAGCGCCGACTCGCGCGCGGTCGCGACCAGCGCGGCGAGGTCGCTCTCGATGGCGCCGAGCCGGGCCTCGACCTGGCCCGCGTGCTCCTGCTTGTCGGCCACCTGGAGCCGAAGATCACCGATCTCCGAACGGACGCTGCCGATCGCGGCGTAGAGCCGCTGGTTCAGGCCGGCCATCATGTTCTGGTCGTTGCGGCGCAGGTCCTCGATCTCGGCCCGCAGCCCGTCCCGGCTCGCCGCGCCCGCGTCGCCGATCTCCGTGACCGCCGCGGATACCCCGGCGAGTGCCGACCGCTGCTCGTGCGCGATTTCCCGGACAGTTCCCAACGCGTCGCGAATGGCGAGGTTGGATTCGACCTGCCATTTGATGCCGCGCCGCCACAGGAAACGCAACGCGAGCCTGCCGAGAATGTCGCCACGCTTAAGCGGCAGCCGCAGCTGCTTGTTCTCGTCAAGCCGGGACAGTGCCTCGGCGAAGCGTGCTTCCGACATCGTGTCGTCCAGAGGGTCCGGGCGGTGTCTTCCCGCCAGTCGTCAGGAGTCTAGAAGGTTGTCGGCGCGCCGCCCGCAGCCGGTCAGCGCTTCGGCCGGGCCGAGAGTTCGCTCACGATCTGGTCGGCCACCTCGGGGGTGAACACCACGACGTTGCCGGTTGTCAGGACGCGTTCGGCGATCTCGAACACGACGACGTCGGAATCGGCCAACATCTCCACCGCCTGCTGCCTGCCCTTATTGTGCAGCGTGCCGTAGTGCAAAAGGGTGATATCGCCGAAAACGGCACCCAGATAGCGCTTCGACCGAATTGTGAACGAGTCGCCGAGCATGCCGACCTTGCGTCCGAAAGTTCCGGGACCGGAAGTCGTCGCCAGATGCAGCGGGGTGTTGAAGTCCTGCGGGATGTCACGCGCCCGGTCGCGGATTCCGTCGGGCTTCACCAGGTAGTAGCGGCCATCGATATCGCCGGACCGGCCGATGAGCGGCGGAAGGTCGGCGGGTGCGCGCCAGGGCTGACCGGGTGTGACCAGCCAGTTCTTGCTGATGCCCGGCCGCAGGTGTTCGGCGATCGCCTGCGTCATCAGCAGGCCGCCTTCGTCACCCCAGTGCGCGTCGATCGACGGGTACACGGGCGAGCCGAGTTCGGTTTCCTTTCTCCGCAACGGTTCCCGCAGGTCCAGGACGTAGTCCTCGTTGCGGTAGAGGTTCCAGAACTCGTCGGTGGTCCGCTGGACGCAGTCCTTGCCCGGGTAGCGCTCGGGCAGGTACTCGGGCGAAATGGTGAGTTTGTCGGGGGCGATGGCCAGCACGAACTCGCGTCCGCTCGCCTCGATCCCGTCCTTCAGTTTGCGCACCTGCGCGAGGGTCTCGTGCATGGGAAGGCTTTGCTTGCACCGTGCGACGACCTCTTCGCCGAGGTAGAGCCAGCCCTCTTTGCCCTCGACCACCCGCGGGATGGTGCTGGTGTCGAAGTCGTTGCGCGGCACCTGCCCGGTGTCGAGCGGGTTGTCCGAGCCGCCGCGCTTGCCCAGGACCGGCGGTTCGCCGAACACACCCCGGCTGACGCCGTCGGAGATGGCGATGGCGTCGTCGCGGAACACCAGGTGGTCGGTGGCCCACGCGGGCATGCTGGTGAAGAAGCTCCACCCGGCGAGCGGGCTCGGGAACTGCGCCAGCGGGCGGTTCTCGATCTCCGCCGGGCGGGCCCCGACGCCGAGCGAGAGCAGCGGCGTCGCGAAGAAGATGGCGGCGCAGATCAGCGCGCCCACCTGTTTTCCGCCGTGGCGCGGCCGGTGCAGCGGATGCTCGCGGGGCAGCCAGGCCTCGTGCAGCGCGGGCAGGCTCCAGTCGCGTGGCTCGCCGGTCACGAGTCCTCGCTTCGCCTGACCGAGCGCTCGATCCGGTCGAGCCGGGCGGCGAGCGCGTCGATCCGTTTCGCGGACTCGGACTCGATGGTCTCCATCCGTTTGGCGTGCGCGGTCGTCGTCCGGGTGAATCGGGCGTTCAGATCTCTGACCGCCTCACCCACGGCGTCCAGGACCGCGCCGACGACCTTGCGCTGGTGGGCGTCGTAGTGCGTCATCGCCCGCAGGACGACTTTGCGCATCGCGGGGGCGAGCGGCAGCCGCGACGGCGCGCCCGCGTCCGGGGACGAGTGCAGGATTCGGTGGGCACGCGCCAGCGGACCGCCCGCGTCGGACCTGGTGGGGGCGACGGTTTCGCGCTCGCCGCGCCGCCACGCCTCGTGCGCCGCGGTGATCCGCTCACGCATCCACTGGGCCGCGGTGTCCATGGACCGGGTGCGCAGGATGTGCTCGCGCGCGGCCTCCCCGCGACGCCGGGCCTCAGCGGGGTCTTCGGCGATGTGCCGCATCGCCGCCGCCGCGGCGTCCAGATCGGGATCGGCCCAGCGGCCGTCCGCGTGATAGGGCAGCCAACCGGGTCCGACGTCGGTCATCCGGTACGGGACGGGCCAGGCGACGTTCTCGTCGAGGAACTCGGTGGTGCTGGAGTAATCCGTGGCGATCACCGCCATGCCGCGCGCCATGGCTTCGGCGACGGTGAGCCCGAACCCTTCGCTGCGGTGCAGGGACACATAGGCGTCGCTCTCGGCGTAGAGCGCGTCGAGTTCGGCGACGCTGAGGTAGCGCTCCATCAGCTCGACGCGGTCGTCGGCCCCGATCACGTCGCGCAGCCGCTCCACGGCGCCCGCGTGCAGATGCCCGTTGGTCGCCTTGATGACCAGGCGCACATCGGAGCGCGACGGGAACGCCCGCCGGAACGCGGTCACAGCGCCCCACGGGTTCTTGCGCTGCCCGGTGCTGTTGAAGTCGAACACGAACAGGAACTGGACCGGGTCGCCGGGATCGCGCCGCGGCCGGTGGGTCGTGGCCGGGGCGATGACCGGAACCGGAATCGTCCGCACCGGCACCGAGGTGTGCCGCGAGATCGAGGTCCGGCAGAAGTCGCTGACCGTCCAGATCTCGTCGACCAGACCGAAGGCCCCGTGCAGGGTCGCCGGGAAGTCTTCGAGTTCCCAGGCCCACAGGCCGATCACGTACCGGTCGCGGCCCGCGTCGGGATGGTTGTCCAGGATCAGCTGGGTGTAGTCGGCGTTCACGGCCAGGATGCTCACCGGGAACCGCGGCTCGCCCGCCGTCTCCGGGTGGTCGAGACCGGTCCGGACGTTGCCGTTGAGCGATTCCTCCTCGACGACCGATACCACCGGGATCTCCGCCGCCTCCACGGCCTTGAGCACGATGCGCCCCATCTCGCCCAAGCCGAGTTCGGCGGTGAGGTAGCCCGCGATGTTCACGCCGAATTCGTCCACCGGCGCGACCCGCGGCGCGGGCTCACCGGGCAGCGCCCACTCCGGCAGCCGCGCCTCCCGCGTGCCGTGGTCGCGGCACCAGCCGCGGAACCCTTCGGCACTCGCGGAGAAGGGCTGCGGGAAGGCCACCTGGAGGTCTTTGCGCTTGCCCCAGACCCAGGTCGTCAGCCGGTTGAAGCCCGCAGCGCGCTCCGCCGGGGTGGCGGGCGAACTCAGCCAGCGGCGGTACCCGTCGCCCGCGTCGTCGCCGAACGGGTGCGGCGGCAGCTCGGGTTTCGTCGTGGCGAACGGAGTGGGCGCCAGTTCGCGTCGGGCGAACCGGGTCCACTCATGGCGGAAGAGGCTCCGCATGGCCGGGGTGATCTCGGTGCCGAAACCGAACGTGTCGAAGCGGTATTCGTCCTGGAGGCCCTCGGCGTGGCCCGCGGCGATCAGGGCGTCGCGGTAGTCGTCGCACACCCCGCGCAGGACCGGGTGTTCCGAGAGCAGGGTGCGCGGCCGATTTGGGCAGCGGGTGGTGAGCAGCCATGGCGACTGGGTGCGGTAGCCGTCGAAATGCAGGAACCGCACCGGTTTGCCGTCGGCGGTGAGGACGTTTCCGTCGGCGGCCACCTTGCGGTCGTGCAGATTCCAGTACGCCACGGCGAAACCGGGATCGCGGATGACCGCGTGGCGGAACAGCGCGGGCACGAGATCGAGGGACGCCTGATTGCGGCTGACCCGGCCCGGCTTGGCCGGGGCCGAGCCCAATCGGGCCCGATCCGCCCAGAAGTCCAGGAATGGCCGCGCTTCCCTGCCGACCGCGACGAACCGCGTGTCGAACGCCCCGAGCGGCTCGGCCACCTCGTGGCCCGGCTCGCGGCCGTCGGCGGGGAACGGCGCCAGGAAGTGCGGTGTGAGCACGATTCCGTGGTCGAGCGCGAGATCCGCGGCTTCCGCGAACGGCGCGAACACCTTGGTCATCGCGTCCAGACAGACCACGGCGTCGTGGTCGGCGAGCAGCGCGCGCAACGCGAACGGCTTGACCGCGTCGACGAGTTCGTCCGCCGGGTACGCCGTCGCCATCCGGAAATACTCGGCCTCGTCGGCGAGGAGGCCACGAGCACCGAGGGCCCGGCAGCCCGCCGGACCCACCCGGAGCACGGGTTCGTCATCGTCGGTGACGACGATGACGAACCCGTGGTCGCGGTGGTGCTCAAGGTAGGACTGAGCCAGTACCTCGGCCGCGGGCAGCGCGAACTTCGCGACCACCGTGCAGCCGACGACCCGCCGCGGGCGAGGATCACCCATCAGCGGGCAGCTCCTCGAGCTGGGTCGTCATGATGTCGTCGAACTTCTTCGCCGCCTCGGCCATGGTCGGCGCGTACACCTGCACCCGAACCAGCGTCTTCTTGTGCATGTAGTGCCCGCGGATGGTCGCCGGGGAGGTGCCGGAGGCGTCGATCTGGGTCACCTTGACCCCAGTCGGCGCGGTGCCGGTGTAGGGCTGCATGCCGTACGTGGTCTGCAACTGCACCAAGGCTTCCACCGCGGTCGCACCCAGATCCGGCGAACCGGTCAGGACCGTGAGGACGAGCGCCTGCGAGCCCTCCGACAGCTTCGACACCGCGAGCCGCGCCTTCGTGCCCGTCGCGGTCTGGTACGCCTTCAGCTCGCCCTCGGTCAGCAGCTTCGCCGTCTCGACGTCGCTGAACGAGGTGATCTCCGGCGCGACCTCGGGCGAACCGGGGAGATCGGCGATCTCCAGGTCGTCCTTGGGCCGCTGCGTGGTCGTCGGCGCCGCCGTCGACGTCGAGGGGCCCGGCCCCGGGGCTTCATTCTTCTTGTTGAAGAACAGGAAGTACGCGCCCACACCCAGCCCGAGGACCAGCACGACGGCGAGCGCGATGAGCGCGATCTTGCCGCCGGTGGACTTGCCCTCGGTCTCGAAGACCTCCGGGCCCTGCCGGATCCAGTCCGGGTTGCCGGTCGCCGCCAGCGGCGGGAAGTCGGAACCTGCCCACGGCGGGGAGATCGAGTCGTCGTACTGCCCGAAGCCACCGTGCTGGTGCTGCTGCTGGTGACCCATCGGAGGGGCGTAGCCGCCGCCGTGCTGCTGCGGCGGCACTCCTGGCACGACCTGTGTGCGCTCGGCGTCGCCGGGGCGGGTTGCGTGCCACTGCACGGCCTGCGTCCGGTCCTGCGACGACACGATCTGCGTGTCCTCCGGGTTGGGCGCCTGGTTGCCCACGACCTGCGTGCGGTCCTGGGCGGGCTGCTGGTGGCTCACCGCCTGGGTGCGGTCGGCGTGCTCAGCGGGCGGGCTCACCGGGGTCACGAACTGGGTGGCTTCGGCCGGTCGCTGATCTTGACCCGGGGTCCCGGGAGACACGGCCGCGGCGAGCGCTTGATCCCGCCGAACTCGATAGTCGTCCGCTGAGATCCGCCCTGCGGCGAGCTCCTCGTCGAGCGTGCGGAGTTCATCCTGCCAGGACAATCTTGTCCCCTTCCTCGACAAACCAAACCCCGCGCCGGAGTGCTGGTCGGCGGTCAGCCACGAATGGCCACATTGTGCACCGCGAGGGTGTCGCGCCCGTTGGCGCGTGCCCTTTCCCCGCGAATAAGCCTGTCTTTGTCACCGCACTCCTATGGAACCCACGGTGACCCGGACCGCGTCGCGCAGTTCCGTGGTCATCAGCGGCTCGTCGATCTCGCCCTGCCGCGCCACGACGATCCGCACGGCACCCCCCTCGGTGCCGTACGTCGCCTCCAGAACCAACGCCCCCGGGGCCTCGGCCCTGGCCGCGTTCACCCGGTCCGGGAGTCCGTCGACATCGGTCTCGGCGCCCTGGAGAAGTTTCGCCGCGAGGTCACCGCCGCTTGCCTTGCCCGCGGTCTGGAAAGCGAACAAGTGGTAAACGAGACCGTTCTCGGTGACGGCCCGGAAATACACCTTCTCGACACCCGCGGCCTTCATCGCCTCGACGTCGTCCGCGCGGACGAACCCGTTATCCAGGGCCTGCTGAGCGGTGAGAACCGCGGTCGTGGAGAAAAGGACGTCGGTCGGGTTGGGCAGTCGGTCGGTGCTCCACGGCGCCGCGGCGGTCGGCGCGGGCGGGGCGGCGGGAGGAGCGGAGGAGGCGCGGTCGTTACCGAGGAGGAACCACCAGAGTCCCGCGCCCACGACCGCGAGGACGACCAGGACCAGCGCCGAGGTCCGCACCCCGCGTCCGGCGCCGGACTTCGGCTGCACGGAGAAGACGTCGGCGCCATCGATGGGGCCCGACCACGAACGGTCCGAACGCGGCGGGGGCTGGGGGTTGCCCGCGGCCCGCGCGGCGTCGATGACCACGGTGTGCTCGGTGGAGGTGCGCTCGGGCGCGGTGGGCTGGGGAACCGGGGGCGCGGGCGCCTGCCCGGGCTGGTGGAGCAACCTCGGGCCGTTCATGCCGCCGGAAGCCTCGGCGAGGACCTCGTCACGTCGTTTGCGGTGTTCCGCGGCGGAGATCTCGCCACGGCTCAGCGCCGTGTCGAGTCTTCGGATTTCTTCGTGCCAGTCCATCGGGACGCTCCCTGCCAGTCGACGCGGCCACTCGCACATCCTGCGGGATCGTGTGGCGGGTTCGCCTGGTTTTCGCCCAACGTGTGACGAGGCTGTGCTGGAGGACGGGGCTACGTACAGTGGAGGAATGCCACTCTTCAGACGGGAACACTCGGAAACCGCGCTTCCCGGCCGAGACGCGCCCATCGTGGTCAGCCCGGCCCACGCGGCCCTGCCCGACCGGCGGATCGTGCCGCCGTTCCCGGCCGGAGCGCAGCGCGCGGTCTTCGGCATGGGCTGCTTCTGGGGGGCGGAACGACTGTTCTGGCAGCTCCCACAGGTCTACTCCACGGCGGTCGGATACGCGGGCGGCAGCACGCCCAACCCGACGTACGAGGAGGTGTGCTCCGGCCGGACCGGCCACGCCGAGGTGGTCCTCGTCGTCTTCGACCCCACCCAGATCACCTACGCGACCCTGCTGCGCACCTTCTGGGAAGGCCACGACCCCACCCAGGGCATGCGCCAGGGCAACGACGTGGGGACGCAGTACCGCTCGGCGATCTACTACACCGACGACCAGCAGAAATCCACGGCGGAGGCGACGGCCCACGAGTACGACCAGGCCCTCCGCGCGAGCGGTTACGGCCCGGTCACCACGGAGATCGCCGAACTCACCGACTTCTACTACGCGGAGGACTACCACCAGCAGTACCTCCACAAGGTCCCGAACGGCTACTGCGGCATCGGCGGCACGGGCGTGAGCTGCCCGATCGGCACCGGCGTGGAAACCACCGAGAGCTAGATCCCCGGCCGCTCGCGGCAGCCCCTGCCTACGCTCGGTTCGCCCGGCACGCCTTCGCCCGACCGGGTGACGCGGCTCGGGCGCGGTCGGCTGCGGGTGGGCACCGATGGGTTCATTCCCGCTGGAATCAAGGGCGATCTGAGGCCGAGTTCGGCACGTGACACCGGGACTCCATCGCGGACCCGCCCCAGAGCCCCTCTCAGGGCGCATGATGGCGGCATGGATGAGAGATCGTTCGGCCGTTGGGTGGAGCCTGAGGTGGTGTTCGCCCAAGGGCGGGCGCTGCGGGACGGCTGTCCACCTCGGGCGCACCGTGAGGTCGTGCTCGCGGACACGCGACCGAGCGTCGCCGGGTTTGTCGAGGCGAGCAACGACGGGCGGTTGGCCGACCTCGTGCCGCTGCGGGTCGGGCGGATGATGGCGTCGCCCTTCGCCTTCTTTCGGGGCAGTGCCGGGCTGATGGCGGGCGACCTCGCCGCCGGCGCGCGCAGTGGGTTGGTGGCGCAGCTGTGTGGGGACGCTCATGCGGCGAACTTTGGGCTCTATGGGACGTCCGACGGGCAGATCGTCATGGACATCAACGACTTCGACGAGACCCTGCCCGGGCCGTGGGAGTGGGACCTCAAGCGCCTGGCCACCAGTCTGGTCCTCGCCGGGCGGGAGGGCGGGGTGTCCGAGAAGGGATGTCTGGACGCTGCCGAGGACGTGGTGAGGTCCTACCGGCTGACCATCGATCACCTGGCCAAGCAGCCGTTCCTCGAATCCTGGACGGCGCTGGGTGACGAGTCCGTGCTGAACCACGTCAAGGCCGAGGAACTGCTCGACGACTTCGCCAAGGCCGCCAAGAAGGCGCGGAAGAACACCAGTGCCAAGGTGGCCGCGCGGTGGACTCAGCGGGGCGCCGACGAGCGGTGGCGGTTCGTCACCGAGCCGCCGGTGATGACCAACGTGGATGACGAGACCGCGGCGGCCGTGACCGACGCGTTGGAGTCCTATGTGGACACGCTGCGGGAGTCGCGGCGGAACTTGATCTCGCGCTACGCGGTGTCCGATGTGGCCTTCCGGGTGGTCGGGACCGGCAGTGTCGGGCTGCGCAACTATCTCGTCCTGCTGCACGGCAACGGTGACGAAGCCCTTGTCCTGCAAGTGAAAGAGGCCCGCCCCTCAGCCTTGGGCGCGCACCTGGGCATCGGCCCGGCCAAGCACGAGGGCGAGCGGATCGTGCACGGCGCGCGGATGGTGCAGGCCGAGTCGGACATGCTGCTGGGCTGGACGTCCGTGCACGGCCGCGACTACATCGTCCGCCAGTTCCGCAACCGCAAGGGCGAGATCGACGCCACCACCCTCGACGGCGACCACCTCGACGACTACGGCCGCTTCGCAGGCGCCCTGCTCGCCCGGGCGCACACCCGCTCGATCGATCCCCGGCTGCTCGCCGGCTACCTCGGCGGCGACCTGGACAAGGCGTTCGCCGCCTACGCCGTGGACTACGCCGACCAGACCGAGGCCGACCACGCCGACCTGGTGAAGGCCGTGCGCGCCGGCGTTCTCACGGCGGCGGCCGAGGATGGCTGACCTGCGCAAACGGCACGGCGTCCACTACACGCCGGTCGCGCTCGCCTCCTTCCTCGCCGAACGGGTCGCCCGGCAGACCGGTGAGCGGGCGCTCCGGGTGCTCGACCCGGCCTGCGGCGACGGTGAGCTGTTGGCCGCGTTCGCCAAGCTCGTCCCCGACGCCGAACTCGTCGGCTTCGACCTCGACCCGGACGCGGTCGACGCCGCCCGGGCCCGGCTGCCCGACGCGGTGATCGAGCCGGGGGACTTCACCGTCGAGGGCGCCGCGCTGCCCGCCGGGTCGTTCGACGTGGTGATCACCAACCCGCCCTACGTCCGCACCCAGGTCCTCGGCGCGGCGGCGGCCGAGCTGTCGGCGCGGTTCGGGCTGCGCGGCCGCATCGACCTCACGCACCCGTTCGTCGCGTCGGTTCCCCGGCTGCTCGCCGATGGCGGCGTGCTCGGCCTGCTCTGCTCGAACCGCTTCCTCACCACCAAGGCGGGCGCCAACGTCCGCGAGTTGCTGACCGGCGAACTCGACGTCCGGGAGGTGTTCGACCTGGGCGACACCCGGCTGTTCGAGGCGGCCGTGCTGCCCGCCGTCGTCGTGGCGGTCAAGGGCCCGCCCGCCGGGGCGGCCTGGTTCGCCAGCGTCTACGAGTCCGACGTGGCGTCCCCCGACGGCGACCTGTTCACCGCGCTGACCAAGGACACCGCGTCCCGGCTCAGCGTCGGCGCCCGTTCGTTCCAAGTGGACGTCGGCACCCTCGCGCACGGTGGCGGCCATCCCTGGCGGCTGAGCACGCCGGAGCGTGAGCGGCGGCTGACCCGCGTCGCCGACCGCACCTGGCACACCCTCGGCGACCTCGCCCGGGTCCGGGTGGGCATCAAGACCACGGCCGACCCGGTCTTCATCCGTGAGGACTGGGCCGACGTCGAGCCCGACCTGCTGCGCCCGCTGCTGACCCACGAGGACCTCAGCGCGTGGACACCGCCGCGCGCGGCCCGGCGGCGCGTCCTCTATCCCTACCTCGACCAGCCCAGGCGCCAGGTCATCCGGCTGGAGGACTATCCGCGCGCCGCCGCGTACCTGCGCGGCCACCGCGAGCGGCTGCAGGCCCGCCGGTACCTGATCGACGCGGGCCGGGAGTGGTTCGAGATCTGGGTGCCGCAGCGGCCCGCGCTCTGGCGCGAGCCCAAGATCGTGTTCCCGGACATCAGCCCCGAGCCCCGGTTCGCCATCGACCGTTCCGGCTCGGTGGTCAACGGTGACTGCTACTGGATCGCCGTGCCGGAACTCGGTGAGGACGTGGCGCACCTGGTGGTCGGCGTCGCCAACTCCGGGTTCGGCACCCGGTTCTACGACGAGGTCTGCGGCAATCGGCTCTACGCGGGCAGGCGTCGCTGGATCACCCAGTACGTCGCGCGGCTGCCGCTTCCGGACCCGGCGACGCCCGCCGCCCGCGAGGTCATCGCCCTCGCCCGGCTGCTGACGGCGGACCTGGACCGCGCGCTGCTGCCCCGGCTCGAAGCCGCGGTGCGGGCCGCCTTTGGCGAAGTCGAGTAGTACTACCGATGTGCCGGGGGTCACTCACACGCGATCTTGTGGACATGACCGCCGACGCCAAGACCCCGAGCTCCCCGACGACAGCCGCGTTCTTCGCCCAGGCCGCCGTCTCGTTCGCCATCGCCCTGGTCGCCCTGACCATCGGGATCGCCGTGCTCCCGGTGGACCCGTGGGTGCGCGCGTTCCTCGCCGTGGGCGCCCTCTACACCGTGACCTCGGCTTTCACCCTGGCCAAGGTCGTCCGCGACCGCCAGGAGGACACCACCGTCGCCCGTAGGGTCGAGCGCGCGCGGGTGGAGAAGCTGCTGTCCGAGCACGACCCGTTCGCACCCAACGCCCTGTAGTCGCGGAGACAGCGAAGAGGCCCGCATCCTGGGGATACGGGCCTCTTCGGCTACGAGCGGACGACGAGATTCGAACTCGCGACCCTCACCTTGGCAAGGTGATGCGCTACCAGCTGCGCCACGTCCGCGTGGTGCTGGACCACTATATCGGATCGCTGGGTGGCTGTGGACGGGTGGGTCGGTCCCATCCGAGTCCCGGATGGGACCCGGATGAACCCCGGGATGAGCCGCAGACGCGTCCCCGCATTCGGTGGTCACGATTGACCCATTTGGCCGACGCCGACTGAAGGGTTCCCATTAACGTTATTCACGTTTATCGACCGTAAGACAGCGTCATGTGGCATCTTTGGACACATTGTCACGGCGGCCAGGAGGAGGTACCGGGCCGGATGACCGGGATTCACCGGCCTGCGATCGGCGGGCGTCGCGACCAAGTCGAGGACCTGGACTTGTCCCAAGACCACGCCCATGCCGAGGACCAAGCCCTCTTGCAGCGCCTGCGTGCCGGTGAGGACGCCGCGTTCGGGGAGCTGTTCTCCCGCCACTGCGACGCCGTCCGCAGGCTCGCGCTCGGCCTCGCCGCCGACCGCGCCGAAGCCGAGGACCTCACCGCCGAGGCCTTCTTCCGGGTGCTGCAGGCGATCCGCCGCGGGTCCGGCCCCACCGAGAACGTGCGCGGCTACCTGCTGATCGTCGCCCGCCGAGTCGCCTGGGAGTGGAACGGCCGCAGGCGCGACGTGCCGATCTCCGACGAGGAGCTCAACCACCGCGTCGGCGCCGACCCGGACCGGACCAACCAGTCCACCGAGCGCAACCTGATCACCCGCGCGTTCACCAGCCTTCCGGAGCGCTGGCGCAGCGTGCTGTGGGAGGTCGAGGTCGAGGGCGCCCGCCCGGCGGTCGTCGCCGTCAACTTCGGCCTGAGCCCCAACGCCACCGCCGCCCTCGCCCGCCGGGCCCGCCAGGGTCTGCGCGCCGCCTACCTGCAGGCCCACCTCGCGATCGACCGCGGCTCGACCGGGTGCCGGTCGGTCCTGGAGAAGCTCGGCGCGTACACCGCGGGCACGATCAAGGGCGTCGAGCGCCGCAAGGTCCGCGCCCACCTGGCCACCTGCCCGTCCTGCACGGCGATGTTCGCCGAGTTGCAGGACGTCTGCTCCGGCCTGCGCGCGCACGCCGCCGTCCTCGCCGCCCCGGTCGCCGGGGTGGCGCTCTGGCAGCAGATGGGCACCGCGGCCTCCTCCGCCGCGGGCTGGACGGTCAAGGGCCTGCTGGCCAACGCCAAGGTGCAGGTCGCACTGGCCGCGTCGTCGGCAGCCGCGGTCGGGGCCTTCGGCTTCGTCATGGTCGCCATGGGCGGTTCGAGCACCACAAACTCCGCCTTCGACGACCTCGACGGGCGCCCACTGCCCGACGTCGTCATCACCGATACGCGCGACGCCACGGCGGCGCCGAAGCCCCCGCAGCAGCCCGCCAAGGACTCGACCAAGGCCGCGACGCACGAGCCGGGCACGCCCAGGCAGGCCGCGATCCAGGAGCGGCAGCCCGTCAACGCGGGGGCGGCCGCCACGCAGAACCCGGACGCGCCCGCCGTGCTGCGGACCGACGAGCCGCAACCGGCCGCGGAAGAAGGCATCGAGCCGAAGATGGCCTCGGAGCCCTATGACGAGAGCCAGCCGGTCGTCTACGAGCGGTCGACCTTCGAGCGCAAGTGGGCGGTCTACGACCAGTACGACATCGTCAACGAGCGCACAACCACGACGAGGGTCAACGCCGCCGAGCAGACGACCGTGGTGACCAAGACGACGGAGTACACCGTCTACCGGACACCGACGGCCACGGGCGACCCGCGCGCGGCGATCATGACCTCGCCGCCCCCGGGCGACGGGACCGCGCCGGAGCAGACCACGCCGGAGGAGACCCAGCCCGCGGAGACCCAGCCCGCGGAGACCAAGCCTCCGCAGGAGCCGGTCTCGACCAAGCCCGAGCCGACGTCGACGACGGCCGATCCCAAGCCGTCGATGATCACCGCCAGTTGATCATCGCCTGGCCCGGTGGGACAATTCGGTCAGGTGATTCCTCGCGGGATCGATTCACCCGTTGAGTCCACTGATGACGCGGTAACGTGTCTCTCGGTGTAGTGACTGAATGTGGTGGCCCGGTTACCAACGCCGAGAGGCAGGACATGACGCGCCAGGTTCGCGACGTGAACGGCAGGCTGTGGACGGTGCACGGCACGCTGGAATGGCGTACCCCGGCAACTGAGGACGACTTCGAGCACGATGTCGCCGCGGGGTACGTGCCGGGGATCGTGATGATCATCTTAATCGCCGTGCTCGGGATCGTGCTGGTCTCCTGGATGCCGGGCGATGTCGTCGTGCCCGGCTGGGTGATCCTGCTGCTGCTCATGATCGCGCTGTTCTTCCCGGTCCGCTGGGCGCTGCGCAGGCCGTGGAAGCTCGTCGCCGAGACCGGCGACGACGGCGACGGTGAGCCAGTGGAGAAGTGGATCGGGACGGTCCGCGGCTACTTCACCGCCCGCGGCGAGATCGCCAAGGTGGCCAAGAGCATCACCCAGGACACCCAGCCCAGCTACGAGGGCGTCCTCAAGCCTCAGGCATGACAGGACCGCGGTTACCGGCAAGACTGGTGCCGTGCCGGAACTGCCCGAGGTCGAGGCCCTAGCCCACCATCTGCGCGAGCACGCGGTCGGCCGCACGGTCGCCCGCGTCGACGTGGCGTCCCTGAGCGTGCTCAAGACCGTGAGCCCGCCATGGACCGCGCTGCACGGCCGAGAGGTCACCGCGGCGGGGCGCCATGGCAAGTACCTCGATCTCGACTGCGACGGGCTGCACCTGGTCACCCACCTCGCCCGCGCGGGGTGGATGCGCTGGGCGGACACCATGTCGGCCGCGCCGCCGCGTCCCGGCAAGGGCCCGCTGGCGCTGCGCGTGCACCTCGGACCGCCAGGGCAGGGGCCCGGGTTCGACCTCACCGAGGCGGGCACGAAGAAGGGCCTCGCGGTGTGGATTGTCGAGGACCCGGCGTCGATCGAGCAGATCTCGACGCTCGGCCCGGACGCCATGGCGCTGACCCGCGACGAGTTCGCCGAGTTGCTGTCGGACCGCGGTGAGCGGCTGAAGACGGTCCTGACCAGCCAGCGGGTGATCGCGGGCATCGGCAACGCCTACTCCGACGAGATCATGCACGTGGCCAAGCTGTCGCCGTTCGCCACGCCCGCCCGGCTCGACGACGACGCGGTCGACACGCTGTACGCGGCGATGCGCTCGGTGCTGACCGACGCCGTCGACCGCTCGGTCGGCCAGGACGCCGCCCGGCTCAAGGGTGAGAAGCGCTCTGGCCTGCGGGTTCACGCCAGGACCGGCCTGCCGTGCCCGGTCTGTGGGGATACGGTCCGAGAAGTGTCGTTCGCCGACAAGTCGTTCCAGTACTGCGCGACCTGCCAGACCGGCGGCAAGCCGCTCGCTGATCGCAGGATGTCTCGACTGCTCAAGTAGCCTTGCCACACCTTCGGTGGAACAGGGAGCATTGACCGGTGGCCCAGCTGCTGACCGAGCGCGCGTTCGTCGGTGTGCTCGCGACGCTTCTCGTGCTCGGCCTGTTCGTGGTCTTGTGCCGACCCCGCAAGTCCGGCTCCGTGCACGACGCCGTCCTGGACGCGGTCCAGCGGCTGTCGAAGGCGGCGCCCGAGCTGCGCAACGGCCTCACCGAACAGGCCGCCGACGAGGCGACCAAACACCTGCTCGAGATGCTCAAGTGCGTCGCCATCGGCATCTCCGACGCCGAGGGCAGGCTGCTGTCCTGGGACGGCGCCGCCAACGAGCACTACGTGGACCTGGCCGAGCCGACGGTCGAGGCCGTCCGGCGCAGCCAGCGCGCCCACATCCAGCACGAGAACCTGCAGTGCCGCCACCGCGGCAGCTGCCCGATGCGCACCGCGGTGATCGTGCCGCTGATCATCGACGGCCAGGTCGAGGGCGCCCTGATCGTCGTCGGGGGCGTCGACAGCAAGCGGTTGATCCGCGCCGCCGACGAGGTCGCCACGTTCCTCTGCATCCAGCTGGAACTGGCCAAGCTCGACGAGTCGAAGCAGCAGCTGGCCCGAGCCGAGATCCGGGCGCTGCGCGCGCAGATCTCGCCGCACTTCATCTACAACACGCTCAACACCATCTCGTCGCTGATCCGCACCGACCCGGAGCACGCGCGTGAGCTGCTGCAGGACTTCGCGGACTTCACCCGGTACTCGTTCCGCTCGTCCGGCCTGTTCGCGACCCTGGCCGACGAGCTGAGCAACATCGACCGGTACCTGACCATCGAGTGCGCCCGCTACAAGGAACGGCTCAACGTCCGCCTGCGGATCGCGCCGGAGGTGCAGTCGGTGGTGGTGCCGTTCCTGGTGCTGCAACCGCTCGTGGAGAACGCGGTGCGGCACGGCATCGCGAAGAAGCCCGGCGGTGGAACGGTCAGCGTGTTCGCCCACGACAACGGCTCGGAGGCGCTGATCGTCATCGAGGACGACGGCGTGGGCATGGACGCCGACCGGCTCTTCGAGGACCTCAGGGACGCGCACAAGACCGGCTCACACGTCGGCGTCGGCAACATCAACCAGCGGATGCGCCAGGTATTCGGCGACGAGTACGCGCTGATGGTGGAGACGGCGCCGAACGCGGGGATGAAGATCACCCTGCGGGTGCCGAAGTACTTCCCGGGGGTGCGGCCGGATCTGCCGGACTTCAGCGAGGACTCCGAGGAGATGGACGGCCCGGGCGGTCCGCCCCAGCCGCTTCCGGTGGCCGCGGTCCCGCCTGTCCCGACCCTTCATCCCGGTGCCTGACCGACGGTGCGTGCGGCGCGATGGGTGAGCGGCGGGTCGTCGCCTGGCCGATCGGCGTGGTCCCGGTGGTCTTTCTCCTTCTCAGCGCCTGGTTGATGGTGTCGGTGTCGCACGTGCTCGGCTTCTCGCCGAGTGACAGGACCCGCGATGTCGGCGTGGCACAGATCATCTCCTGTGAACGGACTCCGCTTCGCCTGTGGCTCATCCACCACTGCGAGGCCGAAATCCGCTGGGAACGCAAGGTGCCGGCGGACGAAACTGCCGAAGCCGTCCGGACGCGGGTGACCTCCACACGTGATCTTGAGGGCCAGGTGCCGGTCATCGAGCGGATCGAGCGGACCGGAAGGTCCGCCGACTGGACCGTCGTGCCCCTGGACCACCCGGTCAACAACAACGACGGCCTGATCTTCGTCCTCCTGCTGTTCGTCCTGGGCGCGGGCGTGGCAGGCGTTTTCGTGGGCCTGAAAATCGCTCACAGGCTGCCTGAGCCCCCAGACCGCGGACGGCTCACCCTGCGGATGGCGGCCCTGGACGAGCGCGGTCAGCCGCGTCGGTCGAGGCGGCGTCGACGCCGTTAGGACGGCCTCAGCTTTCCGAACGTATCTTGGGCCTATGAGTGTGACCGACAGGCTGGCAGCGAAACTTCCGCGCATCGGCGACCGAGGTGACCGTTCGCCGGTCGTCTCCGTGATCAAGCTCCACGGGGTCATCACCCCCACGCCGTCTCCGCTGGCCCGCGGCACCATCAACATCAACACCGTCGAGTCGGCGCTGACCAGGGCCTTCGACCACGACCGGCTCTCCGCTGTGGCACTGGCGATCAACTCGCCGGGTGGCGCGCCCACCCAGTCCGCCCTGGTGGCCGAGCGGATCCGGGAGCTCGCGGACAAGAAGAGCGTTCCCGTGCTCGCCTTCTGCGAGGACGTGGCCGCGTCCGGCGGCTACTGGCTGGCCTGCGCGGGCGACGAGATCTTCGCCCACCGGTCGTCGCTGGTCGGGTCGATCGGCGTCGTGTCGGCGGGTTTCGGCCTGGCCGGGCTGCTGGAGCGGTTCGGGGTGGAGCGGCGGGTGCACACGGCGGGGACGCGCAAGGTGCGGCTCGACCCGTTCCAGCCGGAGAACCCCGAAGACGTGGTGTGGCTCAAGAGCCTGCAGTCGCAGCTGCACGACCAGTTCGTCGGCTGGGTCAAAGAGCGGCGCGGCGACAAGCTGACCGGCGCTGAGGAAGACCTGTTCTCCGGTGAGGTGTGGACCGGCGGCAAGGCGCTGGAGCTCGGGCTGGTCGACGGTGTGGGCTCGCTGCGGGCGGTCATCACCGAGCGGTACCCGGACGCGGAGATCTCCGTCGCCGAGCCGAAGCGTCCGCTGCTCGCTCGGCTGGGTATGGCCGGCTCGACGATGTCAACGTCCGATCGGGTACTCGCCGCGATGGAAGCGATGGAAACGCGGGCGATTTGGTCACGCTTCGGGTTGTAAATGCCCACTGAATCGACGCTCGGTCACCGAAATTCACCCGGTGGACTGGCCTGTGGATTGACCATGGACAGGTGCCCGACGCGGTGGGCAAGATGCTGCTCACAGTGAGTACTACAAACAACACCTCAGGGCTCGTCGTCCTGGCCGTCGACGACGAGCAGGACGGCATGGCCATGCTCGAGGAGCGCCTCGAGGGCAACCGGCATGTGCGGCGCATCCTCAAGGCGTTCGACGCCACCGAGGCGCTGCAGGTGCTCGCGGGCGACGACACGGAGTTGGCCGCGCGCAAGGAAGCCGGGATGCCGGTGGTCGACGCCGTGTTCGCCGACCTCGACATGCCCGGCCTCACCGGCATGGAGCTGGCGAAGCTGCTCGCAGGCTTCAAACCCGCGCCCGTCCTCGTCTTCGTCACCGCGCACAGCCACGAGGCCGTCGCCGCGTTCGAACTCGGCGCGGTCGACTACCTGCTCAAGCCCGCCGAGCAGCCACGGATGAACAAGGCCATGGAGCGGGTGCTGGCCAAGATCCACCAGAACAGCGCGAACGGCTCCTCGGCCGCGGTCCCCGAGACCCGCGACGACGAGGTGATCCCCGTGGAACTCGCGGGCACCACGAAGCTCGTCTCCCGGGCCACCGTGCGCTGGGTCGAGGCGCAGGGCGACTACGCGCGGCTCTACACCTCCGACGGCTCCCACCTGGTGCGCATCCCGCTGGCGCAGCTGGAGGAACGCTGGGAGAAGGCGGGCTTCGTCCGCATCCACCGCTCCTATTTGGTGCCGCTGGCGCTGATCACCGAGCTGCGCATGGGCGGCTCCGGCTACTCCGTCGTGATCGGCCACGAGGAGAAGATCCTCCCGGTCAGCCGCCGCCACACCCGTGAACTCAAAGACCGCCTCGTGCGGGGCGCCGGGCCGTGAGCAAGCACGCGGCCACCGGTCCCTCCGACGGCGACCTCCCGACTCCCCGGCCCCGCCGCAAGCGGGTCGTCCTCGCGGACTCGCGCGCCCCGGTTACGGTTCTGCGCACGGTCACCGAACTCGAAGAGCAGACGAGCTGGGCCGAGGAAGTCGTCCGCGGCTTCATCCGCACCCAGTTCCGCACCGCCGTCGCGCTCGCGCTGCTCGTGATGCTGCTGTTCGGAAGCCTGCCGCTGCTCTTCTTCCTCATCCCCACGATGTCGCAGGTGAGCGTCGCGGGCGTCGCCCTGCCGTGGGTGCTGCTCGGAATCGCGCCCTTCCCACTGCTGTTCGGCATCGGGTATTGGTACAACGTGCTAGCCGAACGGCATGAGCGCGACTTCGTCGACATGGTCGAGAAGTAGCGCTCCCGGACACGACAGAGACCGGTCGACTTGGAACTGAACGCCTGGGCGATGGCCGGGATCCTGCTCGTCGGTCTCGCCACGTTCTCCATCGGCTTCCGCAGTTCCCGCCTGGCCAACACCACCCAGGACTTCCTCGTCGCCCGCCGCACCGTGCGCTCCCGGCGCAACGCGGCGGCGATCTCCGGTGAGTACCTGTCGGCGGCGTCGTTCCTCGGCATCGCGGGTCTGGTGCTCAAGGACGGCGCCGACGCGCTCTGGTATCCGATCGGCTTCACCGCGGGCTACCTGCTGCTGATGCTGTTCGTCGCCGCGCCGCTGCGCCGGTCGGGGGCGTACACGCTGCCGGACTTCTGCGAGGCCCGGCTCGGGTCGGCCGGGATGCGCAAGCTGGCCGCCGTCTTCGTGATCTTCATCGGCATCCTGTACCTGGTCCCGCAGCTGCAGGGCGCGGGTCTGACGATCCACCAGGTCCTGCCCGGCGCCCCGGTGTGGGTCGGCGCGGCGGTGGTGTCGGGCGTCGTCTTCGTGAACGTCTTCGGCGGCGGCATGCGCGCGATCACCGTCGTGCAGGCGTTCCAGTACTGGCTCAAGCTCTTCGCGATCGCCGCCCCCACCTTCGTGATGGTGGCGCTGTTCTTCGGCGACGGCGGCGTGCGCGGCGCCGGGGTGACCGGGCTGACCGACCCGATGCCGCCGCGGTTCCCGGCCGACGTGGTGATCACCGTCGAGACGCCCGTGGTCCTCACGGTCACCGAGCCGGTCACGCTCACCGCGACCGGCGGCCGGGTCGACGGCGCCCTCGGCGGGCGGGTCTACTGGGGCGCCGGGCAGCACACCGTCGGCGAGGGCACCGAGCTGCGTTTCACCGCCGGGTCACCGGTTCCGGTGGTGCAGGGCGCGCCGCCGGACAACCTGTCCTGGCTGCGGCCGGTGTCCGGGGCGGGCGACCTGTTCACCACGTACTCGCTGATCGTGGCCCTGTTCCTCGGAACGATGGGGCTGCCGCACGTCCTGGTGCGCTTCTACACGAACCCCGACGGTCGCGCCGCGCGTCGCACGACGCTGCACGTGCTCATGCTGCTCGGGCTGTTCTACCTGTTCCCGATCATGCTGGGCGCGCTGTCGCGGCTGTATGTGCCGGAGCTGCTGGTCACGGGCAAGACGGACGCGGCGGTGCTCGCCCTGCCGATGAAGATCGCGCCGGGCCTGCTCGGCGAGATCCTGGGCGCGGTCACGGCCGCGGGCGCGTTCGCGGCGTTCCTGTCGACGTCGTCCGGCCTCGTGGTGAGCGTCGCCGGAGTGCTGTCGACCGACGTGTTCAAGGGCAAGGTCCGTGACTTCCGGTTCGCGACTTTCATCGCTGTGGCCGTGCCGTTCGTGATCGCGTGGTCGCTTCGCCCGACCGATATCACACTGTCAGTCGGCTTGTCGTTCGCGCTCGCCGCGTCGACATTCTGTCCGCTGCTGTTGCTGGGCATCTGGTGGCGCAAGATCACGTGGGTAGGCGCGGCGGCCGGGATGCTCCTCGGGGGCGGATTGGTGCTCGCCGCGCTCGTCGCCAACATCGTCAGCGGGTACACCGGCGGCTGGGCGCCCGCGTTCTTCCAGCAACCCGCATTGGTGACGGTGCCCGCGGCGTTCCTCGCGGTGCTGATCATGAGCAAGGCGACGCAGAGCCAGCTGCCGCTCGACGCCAACCGCATCCGGATGCGCATGCACGCCCCGGACCGTCTCGGATTCATCCGCGACCGCGACATCGCGCGCTTCGGGGCAGCCGAGGACCGCGCCCGGCTGGCCAACGGCAGGCACCGGCGCTGACTCGCTCCTAAATCACTGTAAACCCGTTTGGGTGGTGGGAAGTTCACCCTTTCGAGTCATACCCTGGTCATGCGGGTAGTCGCGCGCGTGCTGCCGTGGGACTGTGTGCCCGCTACGGAGTCGATCACGTGCGGAGGGTCACCGGTGACCAGTTCAGAAGACACCGACTGGATACACATTCAGGACAGCCCGGAGTTCGTCGAACTCAAGCGCAGGCTCCGCCGATTCGTCTTCCCGATGACCCTCGCGTTCCTCGGCTGGTACCTGCTCTACGTGGTCCTCGCGGACTACGCGCACGGCTTCATGGCGACGAAGGTCGTCGGCAACATCAACATCGGCCTGGTCTTCGGCCTGCTCCAGTTCGCCTCGACGTTCCTGATCACGTTCCTCTACGTGCGCCACGCCGACCGAAAGCTCGACCCGCTCGCCGACGAACTCCGCGAGCGGCTGGAAGGTGACCGCCGATGAACTCCAACGCGCTGCTCAACGGCGGGATCTTCGCCGCGTTCGTCGCCGTCACGCTCGTGGTGGTGTTCCGCGCGAGCAAGAACACCCGCACCGCGTCGGACTACTACGCCGCGGGCCGCGCCTTCACCGGCCCGCAGAACGGCATCGCCATCTCCGGCGACTACCTCTCCGCCGCGTCCTTCCTCGGCATCGCGGGCGCGATCGCGCTCTACGGCTACGACGGCTTCCTCTACTCGATCGGGTTCCTCGTCGCCTGGCTGGTGGCGCTGCTGCTGGTCGCGGAACTGCTGCGCAACACCGGCAAGTACACGATGGGCGACGTCCTGAGCTACCGGATGCGCCAGCGCCCGGTGCGCGCGGCGGCGGCGACCTCGACGCTGGCGGTCTCGTTCTTCTACCTGCTCGCGCAGATGGCAGGCGCGGGCGGTCTGGTAGCCCTGCTGCTCGGCATCGAGAGCAAGGTCGGCCAGGCCGTCGTCATCGCTATCGTGGGCGCGCTGATGATCCTCTACGTGCTCATCGGCGGCATGAAAGGCACCACCTGGGTGCAGATCATCAAAGCCGTGCTGCTGATCTCGGGCGCGGCCGTGATGACGGTGTGGGTGCTCGCCAAGTACGGGATGAACCTGTCAACCCTGCTCGGCGCCGCTGTGGACAACAGCCCCGCCGCGGGGGAGAAGGTGCTCAGCCCCGGCCTTCAGTACGGCGCGACCGAGATCAGCAGGCTCGACTTCCTGTCGCTGGCGATCGCGCTCGTCCTCGGCACCGCGGGCCTACCGCACATCCTGATGCGCTTCTACACCGTGCCCTCGGCGAAGGAAGCCCGCCGCTCGGTGGTCTGGGCGATCGTCCTGATCGGCGTCTTCTACCTGTTCACCCTGGTCCTCGGCTACGGTGCCGCCGCGCTCGTCGGGCCGGAGGCGATCAAGAACGCGCCAGGGAAGGTCAACTCCGCCGCGCCGCTGCTGGCCGAGGCCCTCGGCGGGCCGATTCTGCTCGGGTTCATCGCCGCGGTCGCGTTCGCCACGATCCTGGCCGTCGTCGCCGGGCTGACGATCACCGCGTCCGCGTCGTTCGCGCACGACATCTACGCCAACGTCATCAAACGCGGCGCGGCCGACGACAAGGACCAGGAGGTGCGGGTCGCCCGGATCACCGCCGTGGTGATCGGCGCGGTCGCCATCGTCGGCGGCATCGTGGCCAACGGGCAGAACATCGCGTTCCTCGTCGCGCTCGCCTTCGCCGTGGCCGCGTCGGCGAACCTGCCGACCATCCTGTACTCGCTGTTCTGGAAACAGTTCAACACCTCGGGCGCGCTGTGGAGCATCTATGGCGGGCTTGGTGTCTGCGTGACGCTGATCGTGTTCTCGCCCGCGGTCTCGGGCAAGGCGACCTCGATGTTCCCGAACGCCGACTTCGACTACTTCCCGCTGGCCAACCCCGGCCTGGTGTCGATCCCCGTGTCGTTCTTCCTCGGCTGGCTGGGCACGGTGCTGTCGGGCGAGCGCGACGACGCCAAGTTCGCCCAGATGGAGGTCCGGGCCCTGACCGGAATCGACTCCGAGAAAGCGAGCGCGCACTAGTTGTACTGACCACGGAGGTTGGGTGCGGGGCGACAC
>NZ_JABVED010000011.1 GCF_014323725.1 Actinokineospora xionganensis
GCCGCCTGCGGCCAACTCGCCGCCGAAGGCTGACCCAGGGGCGAGCGAGCCAGAAAGTGATAGCATTGACAGCAATGCTGGCACTGGAGGTGAGCTGTGGCGACGTTGACGATCCGGGATTTCGATGATGATCTGAAGGCTGAACTGCGGATTCGGGCCGCCGAGCATGGTCGCTCGATGGAAGCCGAAGTTCGCGCGATTCTCAGCGAGGTGCTGACCAGGCGATCATCTGGATCGGGTATGGCAACACGGATTCGGCAGCGGTTCGCCGACACCGGCGATGTGTCGGTTGAGCTTCCGCCGCGGACTGAGCTCGCGCGAGCAGCGGAGCTTCCCGAGTGATAGTTCTCGATACCAATGTCGTCTCCGAGTTGATGCGGAACGAGCCGGATGAACGAGTGGTCGAGTGGGTTGATCACTACCCGGCCGACGATGTTTTCGTCACAGCGGTGACGGCGGCTGAATTGCTGTACGGGGTCGAGCGGCTGCCCGATGGCCGTCGTAAGAGTTCGCTCATGGTCAAGGTTGCCGAACTCCTGGCCGAGGACTTCCAAGGTCAGGTCCTGCCCTTCGGCATCGCGGCTGCGGCGCACTATGCGCAGATCTCCGCGGCGCGCGAGCGCGGTGGCCGGCCGATCACCATGGTTGACGCGCAGATCGCCGCAGTCTGCCTGCATCACAACGCACACCTGGCCACCCGAAACACCAAGGACTTCATCGACACCGGAGTCCGCGTGCTGAATCCCTGGGACGACACCGAGTCTCTGTCCACTTGATCGTTGTAAAACGGTAGGCATGGGCGAACCTCTGGCGAATTCTCGTCGCATGGTGGATGCGGTGCATCGCATTTGCGATCCGGCGCCTGATGGCCTGGGCATCTCTCAGAGGCACGTCACGGTGTCGACGGTCGGGCTGGTGCCCGCGATCCGAAAGCTCACTGAGGAGAACCTGCAGGTCAGACTCGCTGTGTCGCTGCACACGCCGGACGACGAACTGCGTGACACTCTGGTCCCGGTCGACGAGCGCTGGAAGGTGGCCGAGGTCCTCGATGCGGCCAAGGGCTACGCCGATCGCACCGGCCGCCGAGTCTCCATCGAGTACGCCCTGATCCGAGACATCAACGACCAGCCCTGGCGCGCTGACCTCCTGGGCAAGATCTTGCGTAAACATCTCGGGCAGCTCGTGCACGTCAATGTGATCCCGCTGAACCCGACGCCGGGTAGCAAGTGGGACGCCAGTCCCAAGCCGGTGGAACGCGAATTCGTCCGTCGAGTCAACGAACAGGGCGTTGCGTGCACTGTGCGGGACACTCGTGGTCAGGAGATCGCCGCCGCGTGCGGGCAACTCGCCGCCGAAGGTTAGAGGCTCGCCGAGGGTGCGCGGAAGTCCTGTTGTGCCGAAGCGGTCAAAACACTCAAATGCGGTCGCGGAATCCAGGCGTCTGTTGGAGCGTGTTGGCACCACATACCGGTACCGGTATAGTGCCTCGTATGGATACTGCGACATTGGTGCGTCAGACTCGCGAAGCGGCGGGTCTGACGCAGGCTGAGCTTGCTCGCCGGGCCGGTACCTCGCAGCCTGCGGTAGCTCGTTACGAATCCGGCGTGTCCTCGCCGTCGGTGCGGACTCTCGAGCGGCTGGTCCATGCTGCGGGCCGTCGACTGCGGATATCCACCGCGTCCGCGGGTGCGGTGGCGGACCTGGACGGAGACCGGATGCGGTCCCTGCGCGCTGCCCGGCCGCTCATCATGAGAGCGGCACGCAAAGTTGGGGCCAGCAACGTGCGCGTGTTCGGGTCGGTCGCCCGTGGCGAAGATCAGCCTGCCAGCGATATTGACCTGCTCGTCGACTTCGATGTGCACGCCAACGGTGCCCTGGCGCTGATCCGGTTGCGCCGCGAGTTGTCGGATCTGCTCGACGAACGGATCGACATAGCCACAGTCGATCTGCTGAGGCCGGAGGTAGCCGAGCGCGCATTGGCTGAGGCGGTGCCCTTGTGAGCCCCAGGGCAGGAAGAGCTGTTCGGGAGCGACTAAAGGACATCCTCGATGCGATCGACCGAACCAAGCGCGCGGAGGCGAGCCTCGTTCGCGCCGAGGCCATCGGTGACGCTGATGAGACTCGGGTCGCACTCGACGCGATCTTGTACAACCTCGTCGTCATCGGCGAGGCGGTCAACGCGCTGCCCGCCGAGATCACCACGGCGGAGCCGGAGGTTCCGTGGCGTGATGTAGTGGACATGCGCAACTTCCTGTCCCATGAATACTTTCGAGTCCTCACCGACGTTGTCCGACGCACCATCGACCAACCGTTGGAGCAACTCGGGGGCCGCGGACCCTGATGTCCTGCGGCCCTCCGCTCAGCCAGAGGCTCGGCAGCCTGCCGCATCCCCGTTGCAAGCCCGGCAGTCTGCCTCGGTCCAGTCGACCGACCAGGTTGATCCGCGCCGGTGGCGGGGGAGTCTGCTGGCCGGCGCCGTGGCCGACGCGTTGGGTGCGCCCATCGAGTCGAAGCCGATGGACCAGATCCGGGAGGTCTTCGGGCCGCACGGCATCACCGGCCTGGTCCCCGAGCGTGACGGCATCGGCGGGATCACCGACGACACCCAGATGACCCTGTTCACCGGCGAAGCCCTGATTCGCGCGCACGCGCGGCAGCGCCGCGCGGGCTCCAGCGATGTCCGCTACAGCACCCAGCTCGCCTACCAGCGCTGGCTGCACACCCAGGGCGTGCCGTGGGAGAAGGCCCGCGGGCCGCGGAACCCGACCGCGGTGCCCGACGGCTGGCTGATGGGGGTTCCCGGCCTGTTCAAGCGCCGCGCGCCCGGGGCAACGTGTTTCTTCGCGCTCAAGGGGTATGGGCAGACCGGTGAGATGGGCACGTTCACCCACACTCTCAACAACTCGAAGGGCTGCGGCGGCGTCATGCGGGCCGCCCCGGCCGCGCTGTGGTCCGACGATCCGGCGGCCGTCTTCGAGATCGGCGCGATGACCGCCGCCCTCACCCACAGCCACCCCAGCGGCTACCTGCCCGCGGGCGCCCTCGCGGTCATGGTGCACACCCTGGTCCGCGGCGGCTCCCTGGCGGACGCGCTGGCGGCCTGCCGGGCCCAGCTGTACCGGTGGAACGGCCACGAGGAGACCACCGCGGCCCTCGACGCGGCTGTGGACCTGTCCGGCCGGGGCGCGCCGACCCCGGAGAAGGTCGGCACGCTCGGCGGCGGCAACGTGGGGGAGACCGCCCTGTCCATCGCGGTGTACTCGGCGCTGGCGACGAACGACCTCAACGCCGCCCTGCTGGTCTCGGTCAACCACGACGGCGACAGCGACTCCACGGGGGCGGTGTGCGGCAACCTCGTCGGCGCCCTCTACGGCGAGGACGCCATCGAGCCGACCTGGCTGGCCCAGTTGGAGATGCGCGAGGTCGTCGAGGCGATGGCGGCGGACCTGCTCGCCGAGTTCGGTCCGCGCCCACCGGCCGACGACCGCTGGGCGACTCGTTACCCGAACGACTGAAGCGGTGGTCGCGCGGCTGTGACCTGCGGGTCTACCGTGGAGGCATGGCGACGAAGGTCATCGAAGTCGAGGACGACGAGCTCAAGCTGATCCTGGCCGCGCTGCGTTCGTACCTGACCGACTTCGGCCACGACGAGGCCGATCTGCAGCGCGCGATCAAACACCTGATCGCGAAGCTGCCGCGGCCGGAGAGGACCGTCGCGTAGCGACGGTCGAATAAACCGACGCCGCGTGCGCGCGGCGTCGGTGAGACGCGACCTAGGCGCGCCAGGAAGTGCGGCGCTTGTGGGCGAGCCAGCCCACGCCACCCAGCAGGAACAGCCCGGTGCCGATGAGCCACAGGTTCTCGGTCCAGCCGCTGTGGTTGCCGATGAGCATCGCGAACATCGCCAGGCCGACGAACACACCCGCGATGGTCGTGCCGTGCGGGAACGAGCCGTGCCAGCCCCACTCGGCAGAGGGCTCCTCCTGCGGGCTGACCCTGTGGGCGGGGGCAGGGGTCGCCTTCCGCTTCTCCAGCTCCGTGCGCGCCACGTGTTCCTCCAGCTGATCGGTTCGTGCGCGGGTCATATTTCCATACCCCGGACATGATGCGGGCGCCGTGGTCACCACGGCGCCCGCACTGTGATCGGAGTCGCGCTACACCCTCGCTCGACCACGTCCTGTCACGAGTCGGTACACGCCGAGCAGGATCAGCGAACCCAGGATGGCCAGCAGCCACGTCCGCAGGTTGAAGAACGTGCCCAGGCCGCCGCCGAAGATGGCGTTGCCGATGAAGCCGCCGAGAATGGCGCCGACGATGCCGATCAGGATGGTGACGATGGCGCCACCAGGGTCGTTACCAGGCATGATGGCCTTGGCGATGAGACCGGCGACCAGTCCGAGAACGATCCAGCCGAGAATGCCCATCGGGGTACTCCTTCGCTCGGTTCCCGCGTGCCGCGGGGTCCTGCCAGGTGGATGCCCGGATCCATCTCCGGGTATTCGCCCCGGAGATCAGATTGCGCTGAACGGGCTAATTTGACTCCTGCGGGCCGGGGGTATCGGCGAGACCAGCGTCACGGACAGCTACATCACGCCCCGCCTGTGCGTCCGACCGCTGGACTTCGGGAACAATGGACCCTGATGAACCCCTCTCCCGCGCGCGAGCGCTCACTGCTGGTACTCGGCTCGACCGGATCGGTCGGGACGCAGGCCCTCGACGTCGTGGCCGCCAACCCCGACCGGTTCACCGTGGCGGGCCTGGCCGCGGGCGGGTCCGACCCGGCCCTGCTCGCCGAGCAGGCGCTGCGGTTCCAGGCGGGCGCCATCGCGGTCACCAAGGCCACGGCCGCCCAGGACGTCCAACTCGCCTTGTTCGCCGAGGCCCAGAAGCGGGGCTACACCTCGGGCGACTTCCAGATGCCGCGCATCTTCGCGGGGCCGGACGCGGTCACCGACCTCATCGAGGCCGTGCCCGCCGACATCGTCCTCAACGCCATCACCGGCTCCCGAGGCCTGCCCGCGACCCTCAAGGCCCTCGAGTCGGGCGCCACCCTCGCCCTGGCCAACAAGGAGTCGCTCATCGCGGGCGGCTCGCTGGTCCTGGACGCGGCCAAGCCCGGGCAGCTCGTCCCCGTCGACTCCGAGCACTCCGCGATGGCCCAGGCGTTGCGGGGCGGTCGCAGCGAGGAGGTCGACCGTCTCGTCCTCACCGCATCGGGTGGTCCCTTTCGGGGGAAGGCCCGCGCCGAGCTGACGGACGTCACCGCCATCGACGCTCTCGCGCACCCGACGTGGGCGATGGGTCCGGTCATCACCATCAACTCCGCGACCCTGGTGAACAAGGCGCTGGAGCTGATCGAGGCGCACCTGCTCTTCGACGTGCCCTATGACCGCATCGACGTGGTGGTGCACCCGCAGTCGATCGTGCACTCCATGGTCACCTTCACCGACGGGTCGACGCTGGCCCAGGCCAGTCCGCCGGACATGCGGCTGCCGATCGCGCTGGCCCTGGGCTGGCCCGACCGCATCCCCGGCGCCGCGAAGGCGTGCGACTGGACCACGGCGAGCCAGTGGACGTTCGAGCCGCTCGACCACGAGACATTCCCGGCCGTGCGGCTGGCCCAGGCGGCGGGGGAGACCGGGGGCTGCCTGCCCGCGGTCTACAACGCGGCCAACGAGGAGGCGGTCGCCGCGTTCCTGCGAGGCGACGCCACCTTCACAGCCATTGTGGACACTATTGCTCGGGTGCTCGATGACGCGGGCGACTGGCAGGGTGCGCCACGCGACGTCGATGAGGTGCTCGCCGCCGAGCACTGGGCACGCGCCCGCGCGCGAGAACGCCTCGCGGTGACAGCTGGTCCGCGTGACGTCGTCGGGCCGGGAAGGAACTGACCGTGCTCGTTTGGCTCCTGGGTCTCGTGCTCTTCGCGCTGGGCATCTGCGTGTCCGTCGCACTGCACGAAGCGGGGCACATGCTGACCGCGAAGGCGTTCGGCATGAAGGTCCGCCGGTACTTCGTCGGTTTCGGACCGAAGATCTTCTCGTTCCGCCGCGGCGAGACCGAGTACGGCCTCAAGGCGATCCCCGCGGGCGGCTTCTGCGACATCGCGGGCATGACCGCGCTCGACGAGGTCACCCCCGAGGAGGCGCCGCGCGCCATGTGGCGCTACCCGGCCTGGAAGCGCATCGTCGTGCTGTCCGCCGGGTCGATCACCCACTTCATCCTCGGCTTCATCATCCTGTACCTGATGGCCGTGTCGATGGGCCTGCCGAACTACGAGAACCGCGCGGTCGTCGGCTCCACGTCGTGCGCGGCGCCCACGATGGATCCGAAGACGTTCAAGCAGGCCGACTGCGGCCCGAGCGACCCGTCGCCCGCCATCGCGGCCGGGATCCGCGAAGGCGACGAGATCGTCAGCGTCGACGGGAAGCGCGTCGCGAACTGGCCCGAGGTGCTCACGGTGGTGCGCGGCCTGCGTGGGGAGAGCACCTTCGTCGTCCTGCGCGACGGCCAGGAGCTGTCCATGAAGGTCGCCGTCGCCACGGTCCAGCGAGTTCCGGTCGACGCCCAGCCCGGCAAGGACGACACGAAGCTCACCGAAGTCGGCGCGATCGGCATCGGCAAGGCCGGATTCGTCGACTTCACGGCCCTCTCGGCGGTCGGCGGCACCGTGTCGTTCACCGGCGAGATGTTCGTGAAGACATGGGAAGGCCTCATGCGCTTCCCGGAGAAGATCCCCGCTGTCGTGCGCGCGATCGGCGGGGCGGAGAATGACCCCGAGCGACCGGTCAGCGTCGTCGGCGCGAGTGTCATCGGCGCGGACGCGGCCGAGCAGGGCATCTGGGAGATCTTCATCCTGATGCTGGCCGCGCTGAACTTCTTCGTCGGCGTGTTCAACCTGCTGCCGCTGTTGCCGCTCGACGGCGGGCATATCGCGATCACGCTCTATGAGCGGGCGCGCGATCTGATCCGCAAGCTGCGCGGCCTGACCCCGGCGGGTCCGGTCGACTACACCAAGCTCACCGGGATCACGATGGTACTGGTGATCGTGGGTGGCGCGATCGTGCTGCTCACCGTGACCGCCGACATCGTCAACCCGATTCGATTGCAGTAACCACGAGAGGTCTGAGGAACATGTCCGACGTGATGCTCGGGATGCCCGCGCTGCCGCCCCCGGTGCTCTCCGAGCGCCGCAAGACGAGGCAGTTGCAGGTCGGCTCCGTCGGTGTCGGCAGCGAGTCGCCGATCTCGGTGCAGTCGATGACGACGACGGTCACCGCGGACGTGAACGCCACCCTGCAGCAGATCGCCGAGCTCACGGCGTCGGGCTGCGACATCGTGCGGGTGGCGTGCCCGTCGCAGGACGACGCGGAGGCGCTGGCGGCGATCGCGCGCAAGTCGCAGATCCCGGTGATCGCCGACATCCACTTCCAGCCGAAGTACGTGTTCGCGGCGATCGAGGCCGGGTGCGCGGCGGTGCGGGTGAACCCGGGCAACATCCGCAAGTTCGACGACCAGGTCAAGGAGATCGCCGCGGCCGCGCGCGATCACGGGACCCCGATCCGCATCGGCGTCAACGCCGGTTCGCTGGACCCGCGGCTGCTGAAGAAGTACGGCAAGGCCACCCCGGAGGCGCTGGCGGAGTCGGCCATGTGGGAGGCGTCGCTGTTCGCCGAGCACGACTTCCACGACATCAAGATCTCGGTCAAGCACAACGACCCGGTGGTGATGATCCGCGCCTACGAGCTGCTGGCCGAGCAGTGCGACTACCCGCTGCACCTCGGCGTCACCGAGGCGGGCCCGGCGTTCCAGGGCACGATCAAGTCCGCGGTGGCGTTCGGCGCCCTACTGCGTCAGGGCATCGGCGACACGATCCGCGTCTCGCTCTCGGCCCCTCCGGTGGAGGAGGTCAAGGTCGGCATCCAAATCCTGCAGTCGCTCAACCTCAAACAGCGCAAGCTGGAGATCGTGTCGTGCCCGTCGTGCGGGCGCGCGCAGGTCGACGTCTACAAGTTGGCCGATGAGGTGACCGCGGGCCTGGAGGGCATGGAGGTCCCGCTGCGCGTCGCGGTCATGGGCTGTGTCGTGAACGGGCCAGGCGAGGCGCGGGAAGCCGACCTCGGGGTGGCCTCCGGCAACGGCAAGGGACAGATCTTCGTCAAGGGCCAGGTCATCAAGACCGTGCCTGAGCACCAGATCGTCGAGACCCTGATCGAGGAAGCGATGCGGCTCGCGGAGCAGATGGGCGAGTCCGAAGGGACGCCATCGGTCACCGTGGGCTGACGAACACGGATCAACTTCCGTAGAGTTCCCCGCGTCGACAGGAGAGGGGACCTTCGTCATGTACCTCGCCCGCGTGACACTGCGGAACATCCGCGGCTTCTCCGGCGCGCGCGACGTCGACCTGCCACTCACCCGACCGGACGGCTCGCACGCGGGCTGGACGGTGATCGCGGGCCGCAACGGATCCGGCAAGACGTCCCTGCTGCGGGGCATCGCCCTCGCGGTCAGCGGACCGGCCGTGGCCCGCAGTCTCGTGCCCGACTTCGAGAACTGGGTGACGGTGGGGTGCCGCGAGGCCTCCGCCCAGGTCCGCATCGCCTACGACCCGGTCTATGACCGGTTCTACGGAAAGGGCAGGCTGCCTGCCCGCGACTTCGGCGCGGGCCTGCAGTGGACCTACCCGGACGACCGTGATGATGGCGCTGACGACGGCAGGCGCACCAACCAGCCGTCGATGGCGGCCGCGGGCAGCCCCAGCAGCCGCAGCCAGTTCGTCGCCCGTGGTCCGTGGCAGGACAACCCCGGCGGGTGGTTCTGCGCGGCCTACGGGCCGTTCCGCAGGCTGGTCGGCGGGGCCGGTGACGCGCAGCGGCTGATGCTCAGCCCCGGCCCGGTCGCCCGGCTCGTCAGCCTCTTCCATGAGGACGCCTCGCTCGCCGAGGGTGTCGGGTGGCTCATCGAGCAGCACCTGCGAACCCTCGAACAGCGGCCCGGCGCCGAGGAGCTCAAGGAAGCGGCACTGGAAATTCTGGCCAACGGACTGCTACCGGACGGTTATCGGATCGAGAAGGTCGATTCCGACGGCCTGTGGGTGGCCAATGGCGACAAACGATTCCCGTTGCGCGAAATGAGTGACGGTTACCGAACGGTAGCGGCACTCGTTGTCGACTTGTTGAAGCAGATCAACGACGCGTATGGGACCATTCCGGTGAATAATGACTCCGGGATCACCGCGGTCACCGCACCCGGAGTGGTCATCATCGATGAGGTGGACGCCCACCTGCACGTCTCCTGGCAGAAGCGTATCGGCGGCTGGCTCAAGTCTCATTTTCCCAACATTCAATTCATCGTCACCACCCATAGCCCCTACATTTGCCAGGCCGCCGACCCCGGTGGTCTGATCCGCCTCGCCGGTCCTGACCAGGAAGAACCTCCTTCCGTGGTCGGTCAGGACCTGTATGAGCGCATCGTTTTCGGCAGCGGGGACGACGCGGTGCTCTCTGACCTTTTCGGGCTGGATACGCCATACTCGGAGAAGGCGCAGTCATTGCGCCGCGAACTCGTCGATCTCGAGGTCGCGGTTGTCAGTGATGTGGCCGACGAAGAGCAGGAACGGCGCTATCTACAGTTGCGGGAATTGCTTGAGAGTTCACCCGTGGCCAGGGTGGGAGAGGTGACTGCCCGGCTGCACGAAGCGGGAGCTGCCGGCGCGTGATTCGCATCGCTCGCGTCACTTTGCACTCGACAACAACGGACCGACTATCGGACCTGACCAACAAAATCTCCGCCGTCCGCCGCGCGGAACGTGTGGCGTCGGCCCGCGCCTTCTGGCGGACGAATTCCGCGGTGAAAGGCTCCTTGCGTGAGGCGCTGGCCTACATGGCGCCCGGTGTCCAGCGGTGCATGTACTGCGGCGACAGCCTCGGCGCCGACATCGACCACTTCGACCCGCTCTCCCGTTCCCCGCTGCGGACCTTCGACTGGCTCAACCATCTCCTCGCCTGTTCGGTGTGCAACAGCCATCAGAAGCGCGACCGGTTCCCCGTCGACGAGGACGGCAGGCCGCTGCTCGTCGACCCGACCAGCGAAGACCCGTTCGACCACCTCCTGCTGTCGCTGTCGGTCGGCGAATACCGGGCGCTGACCCCGAAGGGGACCGCGACGATCGAGGTGTTCGGGCTCAACCGCGCGCTGCTCGTGCGCGGCCGCGAGCAGGCCAGGCGGGTCGTCGTGGCGAGCCTGCGCGGCTGGGAGCGGGCGCGGGCCCGCGATGACGAGCCGGACATGGAGGAGTGCGTCCTCACCATCCGCGAGCAGCCCTTCGCCGACGTGTGCCACGCGATGCTGCGCCAGGCCGACGTGCCGCGCGCCGAGATCGTCTTCGGCCGCGACCGCGACGTCCTGCCCACGCTGCGCGATCCCCGGCTCCGCGCGTGTTTGGCCAGGTGACTCCGTTTCCCGTGCGGCCCTCCATCTGGCAGGCTTGAGGGGTGTTGCGGCTTGCAGGAGCGCGGCTGCTCGACGAACGGGACGGTCAGGCGGTGCGCGCGGTGCTCACCGCCGACCCCGTGGCGTCCTGCATGGTCGCCTCCCGAGTCGAATCGGTCGGTCTGGACCCGTGGCGCCTGGGTGGCGAGGTCTGGGGCTGCGAGGCCCGCGGGCTGCGCCCGGTGAGCAGGCTCGAAGCCCTCTGCTTCGCCGGCCCCAATCTGATTCCCTTACGCGGCAAGCGCTCCGCCTTGCAGGCCTTCGCCGAGCGGGCGCTGCGCAGACGCCGGATGTGCTCGTCGATGGTCGGCCCCGCCGAGCAGGTGCTCGGCCTGTGGTCGGAACTGGAGTCCGACTGGGGCCCGGCCCGTGAGGTCCGTGCCGACCAGCCGCTGATGGCGATCTCCACCCCGCCCGTCACCGCGCCCGACCCTCTGGTCCGCCCGGTCCGGCCCGATGAGCTCGACCGCTACCTGCCCGCCGCCATCGCGATGTTCATCGAGGAGGTCGGCGTCGACCCCCGCATCGGAGATGGCGGGTCCGGTTATCGCGCGCGGGTCGCCGAACTGATCGCGGGCGGGCGCGCGTTCGCCCGGTTCGAGGGCGGCGACGTCGTGTTCAAGGCGGAGATCGGCGCGCTGTCGAGCGCGGTGGGCCAGATCCAAGGGGTGTGGGTGCATCCCGACCGCCGCGGTGAGGGGCTCGGCAGCGCGGGCACCGCCGCGGTGGTGCACCGGTTGGTCGACGGAATGGGCCGCACCGCGAGCCTCTACGTGAACTCCTACAACTCCGCCGCGCGGGCCGCGTACACGCGCATCGGGTTCGCGCAGGTCGGCCAGTACGCGACTGTGTTGTTCTGAGGAGATCCCGCACGAGCCTCACACGGCGCCGGGCATACTGCGGGGCGTGCGCGTCTCCTTCAGCCGCCCCGCCGCTCTCCTCGCCGCGCTGGTGGCCGTCCTCCCGCTGACCGCTTGCGCCTTCGGATCCGACTCCGGTCCCAAGGACGCGGCCGACCAGTTCGTCGCCGCGTTCGCGGGCGGCGACACCGTGACCGCCTCCCAGCACACGGATTCCGCCGAGTCGGCCAAGGCGCTGATGGACAAGGTGCGCGGCGGGATCAAGCCCTCGACGGTGATCGCGCACGTCAAGGACGTCGCGAAGGTCGAAGGTGAGCCGACGGCGAAGGCGACCTACGAGATCACCTGGGACCTCGGCCGCGGCAGGCTCTGGACCTACACGAGCACCTTCGACCTGCGCACCGAGAACGACGCGTGGAAGGTGCACTGGGAGCCCAGCGTCCTGCACCCCAAGCTCGCCGCGCAGCAGACGATCGCCGTGCGCGACATCGAGGCGTCGCTCGCCCCGGTGCTCGACCGCGACGGCACCCCCGTGCTGCAACCCGAACGGGTGATCTCGGTGCTGTTCGACCAGGGTAAGGCGGGCGACGCCAACGCCATCGCCGGGCAGCTGGCAGGCGCCCTTTCCGGGATCGACCCGACGATCACCCAGGCGTCCATCCTCGAAGGCGCGACCAAGGCGGGCGCAAAGGCTTACCAGGTCGTGGCGCTGCGCGACGGCGACTACCAGAAGGTCCGGGCGCAGATCTACGAGTTGCAGGGCGTCCGCTTCACCGCCGAGTCGCGGCTGCTGCCGGTGGACAAGGCGCTGGCGCCCACGCTCCTGCCGGGCATCCGCAAGCTCGTCGAGCAGGAGGTCGAGGGCGCGGCCGGGTGGAGCGTGCACACCGTGGACGGCGCGGGCGCAGACGTCGAGGAGCTGTTCAGCAAGCCTGCCGAGACCGCCACCGCGGTGCGGGTCGCGATGAGCAAGCAAGTGCAGAGCGCCGCCCAGGCGGCGATCGCGGGCGAGGCGACGCCGTCGATGATCGTGGCGATTCAGCCATCGACCGGCGATATCCTCGCCGTCGCGCAGAACGCGCCCGCCGACGCCCAGGGCCAGCTCGCGCTCACCGGCCGTTATCCGCCGGGCTCCACGTTCAAGATCGTCACCGCCGCCGCCGCCCTGAAGTCCGGCAAGGCCGCCGCGGACACCCCGCTGGGCTGCCCGGGAACGAAGGTCATCGATGGCCGGGAGATCCCCAACAGCGGCAAGTTCGACAAGGGTGTCATCCCCCTGCACTCGGCGTTCGCCTTCTCGTGCAACACCACGTTCGCCGAGTTGGCGGTGGCCATGGCGCCCGACGAGCTGACGACCATGGCCAAGCAGCTCGGCCTCGGTGTCGACTACGTGGTGCCGGGCTTCACCACCATCACCGGTTCGGTCCCGCCCGCCACGGGCAAGGTCGAGCGCGCCGAGGACGGGTTCGGCCAGGGCAGGGTCGTCGCCAGCCCGTTCGGCATGGCGGTCGTGGCCGCCACCGTGGCGTCCGGGTCGGTGCCCAAGCCGGTCCTGGTGCGCGGCGCGGAGACCAAGTCCGACA
The DNA here is from genome assembly GCF_014323725.1 of Actinokineospora xionganensis. Classification (GTDB taxonomy): domain Bacteria; phylum Actinomycetota; class Actinomycetes; order Mycobacteriales; family Pseudonocardiaceae; genus Actinokineospora; species Actinokineospora xionganensis. Next base: position 12,935 of record NZ_JABVED010000011.1, read on the forward strand.
CGGTGCCGGACGCGGTGCCCGCGGCGGTGCTCGGCGCCGTGCGGGAGATGATGCGCGAGGTCGTCACCGGCGGAACAGCGGGCGCGCTCGGCCCGTATGGGGACGTCCGTGGCAAGACCGGCACCGCGCAGTTCGGCGACGGCACGCACTCGCACGGCTGGTTCGTGGGCTACCGCGGCGACCTCGCCTTCGCGGTGTTGCTGACCGATGTCGGCCAGTCGGGCACGGCCGTGCAGGCCACGGCGAGGTTCCTCGGCGCGGTCGGCTGAGCGGGTCGTAGGCTGGTAGGCATGTCTGTGCGTGCTCCACTGAAGCCGGGAGAGCAGTCGCCTCGCCGCGTCGTGCCCTCCACCATCGCCCGTCCCGAGTACGTCGACCGGCCCGCGCCCCGGAAGAACACCGACCCGTGGGTGCAGCCGCCGGAGGTCGTCGAGGCGATGCGGGTGGCCGGGCGGATCGCCGCGCAGGCGCTGCAGGAGGGCGGCAAGGCCGTCAAGCCGGGCGCGACCACCGACGACGTCGACGCGGTCGTGCACGAGTACCTGCTCGACCACCACGCCTACCCGTCGACGCTGGGCTACCGCGGCTTTCCGAAGTCCTGCTGCGTCTCGCTCAACGAGGTCATCTGCCACGGCATCCCCGACTCGACGGTGATCGAGGACGGCGACATCGTCAACATCGACGTCACCGCGTTCATCGGCGGCGTGCACGGCGACACCAACGCGACGTTCCTCGCGGGCGAGGTCGCCGAGGAGGCCCGGCTGCTCGTCGAGCGCACCCACGAGGCGACGATGCGCGCGATCAAGGCCGTGCGGCCGGGTCGCGCGATCAACGTGATCGGCCGCGTCATCGAGGCTTACGCGAAGCGCTTCGGCTACGGCGTGGTGCGCGACTTCACCGGCCACGGCATCGGCACGTCGTTCCACAGTGGACTGGTGATCCTGCACTACGACGAGCCCACGGTCACCACGATGATCGAGCCCGGCATGACGTTCACGATCGAGCCGATGATCACCCTCGGCGGCATCGACTACGACATCTGGGACGACGACTGGACGGTCACGACCAAGGACAAGAGCTGGACCGCCCAGTTCGAGCACACCATCGTCGTCACCGACACCGGCTCCGAGATCCTCACCCTGCCTTAGGTCGTGTCCTGCGTGCCGAACTCACAGGACACGACCTAAAGCACTTCCAGGACGGCCGCGGCGACCGGCCCCGGATCGGTCGCCGGGGCGAGGTGGTGCGAGTCGAGGACGCGGGTCGGCCAGCCCAGCTCACGGGCCTGGGTCAGCTCGTCGGTGTAGGCCTCGGAGAGGCAGACGTAGCTCGAGGGCCCGGACCACTCCACGCTCGGCCGCGCCTCCTTGAGGAACGCGATCGGGACCTCCGGTGCCTCGTCGGCGATCTCCGCGCGCAAGGCCTCGTCGTGGACCAGGTCGGGCAGCGGGTCCGCGTCGAACCAGTCCGGCCAGCGGGGGAGCCTGCCGTTGCGGCTGATCTTGTACAGCCCGTCGTAGACCTCGGGGGACACCGTCTCGCGCCAGCTCCGACCCGGCGTCGGCAGACCGGCGTCGAGGTAGACCAGACCCGCGACCGCGTCTTCCAGGTCCTCGGCGAACGCGGGCAGCAGCGGCCCGGCGGCGCTGTGGCCGACGAGCACCACCGGCCCGGTGAGCGCCACGTCGGACAGGGCGTCGGCGAACGCGCCGATGAGACGCTGGTGGACGGGTGAGGCGACGACGCTGAGGCGCAGGTCCAGCAGGACCGCGGGATGCCCGAGAGCGGCGAGTGCGTCGGCGAGCGGCCGCAGGCTGGCGGGCCCGAGGAACGGGCTGTGCACCAGGACGGCGGTGACGGGTGCGGCGGGCATAACGGGGATGATGGCAGCCTGGCCCGACGAAAGGTGAGGGGACGGTCGAATGTCCGGAGCGTTGTTGGTCGCGGGGACGACCTCGGACGCGGGCAAAAGCGTCCTCGTGGCGGGTCTGTGCCGGTGGCTGGCCCGCTCCGGGGTGCGGGTGGCGCCGTTCAAGGCGCAGAACATGTCCAACAACTCGATGGTCACCCCCGACGGCGGCGAGATCGGCCGGGCTCAGGCGCTGCAGGCGGCGGCGTGCGGGATCGAGCCGAGCGTCCGGTTCAACCCGGTGCTGCTCAAGCCCGGGTCCGACCGCAGTTCGCAGGTCGTGGTCCTGGGCAGACCGGTCGGCGTCACCACGGCGCTGTCGTATCGCGCGCGCAAGAGCGAGCTGATGGAGACCGTCCTGGCGACCCTGGCCGACCTGCGCTCGGACTACGAGGTCGTGGTCTGCGAAGGCGCGGGTTCACCCACGGAGATCAACCTGCGGGCCAGTGACATCGCCAACATGGGCCTGGCCCGGGCGGCGAACCTGCCGGTCCTGGTCGTCGGCGACATCGACCGCGGTGGTGTCTTCGCTCACCTCTTCGGCACCCTGGCCCTGCTCGACCCGGCCGACCAGGCGTTGATCTCGGGCTTCGTCATCAACAAGTTCCGCGGCGACCCGGCCCTGCTGGAGCCCGGTCTGCGTCAGCTGCACTCGTTGACCGGCCGCGATGTCCTCGGTGTGGTCCCGTGGTCCGAAGACCTCTGGCTCGACGCCGAGGACTCCCTGTCGTACGCCGCCGACGGTGTCGTCGGCCGCCCCGCGCCCCCGGTCGGCACCCAGTGGCTCCGGGTGGCCGTGGTCCGCCTTCCGCGCATCTCGAACGCCACGGATGTCGAGGCGCTGGCCTGCGAGCCCGGCGTGTCGGTCCGGTTCGTCACCGAGCCGTCCCGGCTCGCGGACGCCGACCTGATCGTCCTGCCCGGCTCCAAGTCCACAGTGGACGACCTCGGCTGGCTCCGGCGCACCGGCCTGGCCGACGCGGTCATGGCCCATGCCCGACGCGGCCTGCCGGTGGTCGGTATCTGTGGTGGCTTCCAGATGCTCGGCACCGGCATCGACGACCGCGTCGAATCCGGCGCGGGCGCCGTGGAGGCGTTGGGGCTGCTGGACGTGGACGTGGAATTCGCCGCGGAGAAGGTCCTGACGCGTCCACAGGGGACGGTGTTCGGCGAACCGGCGGTCGGCTACGAGATTCACCACGGCCGGGTCACCCGGTGCGAACACGAGGGTCTTGTGGCCCTGCCCGACGGCTCGACCGAGGGCGTGGTCGACGGCGCGATCCTCGGCACCCACTGGCACGGCCTCCTGGAGAACGACGACGCCCGCCGCGCGATCCTGCGCTGGGCGGCCGAGTGGTCCGGCCGCGACGGCTTCAAACCCGCCTCGGACACCTCGTTCGCCACCGCCCGAGCCACCCAACTCGACATCCTCGGCGACCTGGTCGAAAACCACCTCGACACCACCGCGATCCGCCGTCTCATCGACAACGGCCCCCCAACCCCCCTCCCCTTCATCCCCCCAGGCGCCCCCTAACCGCGAGTCCCACGTTCAAAACAATGAGTTCCACGTTCAGGACAGTGAGTTCCACGTTCGCGACGCCGTGTGTTGGTTCAGACCCAAGGTTTGGTTGGGTTATGCCGTCGCGAACGTGGAACTCACTGTCCTGAACGTGGAACTCATTGTTTTGAACGTGGGACTCGCGACTTTGCCGGGGTCAGGGGGTGTCGAGGTCGGCAAGGAGTTCGTCGAGGAAGCCTGCTGCCTCGGCCGCCGCGCGGTTCGCGTCCTGGTCTCGGATGGCGTTGAGCAGCTGCCGGTGGTCGACGTTGGCCTTGCTCGGCGTGGTGCGGACCGTGCTCGCCACCGAAGCGCGCACAACCTCCGTCAGCCCCTGGTACAGCTCCGCGAGCAGCTGGTTGTGCGAGCACCGGACCACGGCGAGGTGGAAAGCCGCGTCCTTGTCGACGCCCACCTCGTAGTCCTTCGCCTCCATCGCCCGCTCCCGCGCGTCGAGCAGCGTGGTCAGCTCAGCCAGCTCCGCGTCCGTGCGGCTGCTCGCCGCCAGGCGGGCGCCCTCGACCTCCAAGGTGCGCCTGACCTGCAGGACATCACGCAGCTCAGTGCCCGCCAACCGGCGGACGGCGCCCGAGAACTCGCTGGTCGCCCGCACGAACGTGCCGTCGCCCTGCCGGACTTCCAGCAGACCCGCGTGGGACAGCGCCCGAACGGCCTCCCGGACCGTGTTCCGGCCTACGCCCAGGGCCGTGACCAGCTCGGGCTCGGTGGGGATGCGCTCGCCCACCTTCCATTCGGCGTCCGCGATCGCCGTGCGCATCTGCTCGATCACCTGGTCCACCAGACCGGCTCGCCGAGTCGTCGCCAACGGCACCGCGCTCATCCTCTCGTCCTGACATCCGACATCCGTCGGACCCAGTGTCCCATCTCCAGGGGAAGCTTGAGCAGCGCGTTCTCGATCAGTTCCGGCATGGCCGGGTGAATCCAGTACTGGCCGTGCGCCATGGCCCGCGCGTCGAGCCCGAAGCTCATGGCCTGGATGACCGGCTGGATGACCGTGGAGGCCTGCGGGCCGATGATGTGGGCGCCTATCAGCTGCCCGGTCTTCGGGTCGGCGAGCAGCTTCGCGAAACCGGTGGTGTCCTCCATCGCCCAGCCGTAGGCGATACCGGCGTACTCGTGGGTCGCCGTCACATAGTCGACGCCTTGGCGCTGCGCTTCCTGCTCGGTGAGCCCGACCGAGGCGATCTGCGGCGACGTGAACACCGCGTGCGGGACGAAGCGGTGGTCGGCGGCCAGCAGCTTGTCCGGGTTGAGCAGGTTGTGCTGCACGACCCGCGCCTCGTGGTTGGCGACGTGCTTGAGCTCCCATGGCGAGCTGATGTCGCCCAGGGCCCACACGCCCTCAGCGCTCGCCCGCTGGAACTCGTCGACCACGACGTAGCCGTGGTCGTCGACCTTGATGCCGCCCACGGCCACGTCGAGCTGGTCGGAGTTCGGGGTGCGACCGGCGGCGACCAGCAGCACGTCGGCGTCGATCACCTCGTCGCCGACCAGCCGGACCCGCACACCGTCGCCCGCGCGCTCCACCCGTTCGATCTTGCGGTCGAGCCGGACGTCCCAGCGGGCCTGGGCCAGCTCGGTGAACCGGGCGCTGATGTCGCGGTCCTCCTGGCGCAGCAAGGCCCCGGAGCGGACCACCACGGTCACCTCGACACCGAACGACGAGAACACGTGGGCGAACTCGGCGGCGATGAACCCGCCACCCAGGATCACCATCCGCGCGGGCAACTCGTCGAGTCGCATGACCGTGTCGCTGGTGTGGAACGCGATGTCGTCGATGCCCTCGATGGCGGGGACCACCGGCCGCCCGCCCGCGGCGAGCACGATCCGGTCGGCGGTGATGGTCTCCTTGCCGTCGATCTCCAACCGCCGCTCGCCCACAAACCGCGCGTTGCCCGTGTAGAGCGTCACGTTCGCGTTGTCGGGGTGCTCTTCGCGGTACGCCTTGCCGCCCTCGGCGATCGGGTCGATCCGTCCGAAGATCCGGTCGCGGATCTCGGGCCAGCGCACGCCGTCGAGCGTCTCGTCGACGCCGAGCCGCGCGGCGGCCCCCGGCGTCGCGGCAAGGTCGGCGGCGTGGACGAACATCTTGGTGGGGATGCACCCGACGTTGACGCACGTGCCGCCGAACACCCCGCGTTCGACCAGGGCGACGTCCAAGTCCGCGAACCTGGGGTCGAGCAGGGAGTTGCCGGAACCGGTCCCGATGATGATCAGATCGAAGTGGCGCACGTTCCCATCAAACCGTATCGGCGGACGCGCCCGGCGCTCTTGCTCATATGACGACTTCGCTCACCGGGATCCGCGTCGGCAGACACGACACGTTCGACCGGGTGGTCCTCGACTTCACCGGCCCCGCGCCCACCGCGACCTATGAGGCCGCCGACGAGCTGTTCGCCGACGCGAGCGGCGAGATCGACTGGCTGACCGGCGCCACGTTCGTCCAACTCCGAGCGCAGCCCGCCGCCGCCCACAACGACGCCGGCGCCCCGACCTACACCGGCCCGCGCAAGTTCCGCACCCGCGAACTGGCCAACGTCATGGCCGTCTCGCTCAACGGCGACTTCGAGGGCATCGTCAGTGTCGGGCTGGGCCTGCGCCGGGCCGCCTCGGTGAACGTCTTCTCCCTGACCTCGCCGACCCGCCTGGTGGTCGACGTCCAGCACTAGTGCTGGTAGGTGGGGGTGATGATGGCCCGGCCCAGGGTGTGGAAGGCCAGGTTGAAGCTCACCACCGCCGCGCTGGCGTTCTCGTCGACATCGAGCTTCTCGACATCCACGGCGTGCACGACGAAGTAGTAGCGGTGGTTCTGGTCGCCCTCGGGCGGGGCCGAGCCCGCGTAGTCGCGCGTGCTGAAGTCGTTGCGGACGTGGAAAGCGCCCTCGGGCAGCGTCTCGTCGCGCGCGCCCGCGCCCGCTGCGAGCTCGCGGATCGATGCCGGGATGTTGACCGCGATCCAGTGCCAGAAGCCACCGGGAACCGGGGCGTCGGGGTCGAAGCAGGTCACGACGTAGCTCTTGGTGCCTTCGGGCGCGCCACTCCACGCCAGGTGCGGGGAGAGGTTGTCGCCGCCCGCCCCGCCGTGGACGTGCTTGAGGTCGACCTTCTCGCCGTCGCGCACGTCGTCGGACGTCACGGTGAACGATTCCGTGCGCGGCAGCAGCGCGTACGGGTCGGGTGCGACAGGGCGGTCCAGGCTCATCGTCTTCAATCCTCCGCGGGCTTGCCGGTGCTTGTGCCTCGCAGGTTAGTGCCTGTGGACAAACGACGACGCTCTCAGCCGAATCGGCCTACTGTGGGTCCGGAACACACCCAGGGGAGGAACGAAAGTGACGGACAACGAGGTCTCGCGCTCGACCACGCGCGTGCGGTTCCCGCGGATCAGCCCACGCGCCTACGAACACCCGGCCGACCGCGGCGCGATGGCCGGTCTGCGCGCCATCCCGGGTGTGTCCGAGGTGCTCAAGGCTGTCTCCGGCCTGTTCAGCGAGCGCGGCGAGCGGCTGCTGGCCCTCGCCTCGGCGATCCGGGTGGGGGAGAAGCAGTACCCGAAGATCCACCAGCTGGTGGTCGAGTGCGCCGAGACCCTCGATCTCGACGTCGTCCCCAAGGTCTTCGTCGAGCGCAACCCGGTCGCCAACGCGATGACCGTCGGCATCGACGAGCCGTTCATCGTCCTGACGACGGGATTGGTCGAGGCCCTCGACACCGAGAGCCTGCGGTTCGTCATCGGCCACGAGATGGGCCACGTGCTGTCCGGCCACGCCGTCCTGCGCACCCTCCTGCTTCGCCTGCTCCACCTGCAGATGACGATCGCCTTCATCCCCGCGGGAGCCCTGGCCCTGCGCGCCGCCATCGCGGCCCTGCGCGAGTGGTTCCGCAAGGCCGAACTGACCTGTGACCGGGCGGGGCTGCTGTGCGCCCAAGACCCGGCGGCCGCCCTGCGCACCCACGTCTACCTGGCGGGCGGCACCGACCTGACGCAGATCGACATCCCGTCCTTCCTCCAGCAGGCCAAGGAGTACGAGGAGGTCGACGACATCCGCGACAGCATCCACAAGCTCCGCAGCGTCGAGGGGATGAGCCACCCCTTCGCCGTGGTCCGCGCCGCCCAACTGCAGAAGTGGGCCGCCTCCGAGGAATACCGCGCCATCCTCGCGGGTACTTACGCCCGCCGAGACGACGACAACCCCTCCTCGGCCTTCACCGACGACCTCCGCTCCGCGGCGAAGTCCTACAAGGATTCCTTCAACGAATCCTCAGACCCCCTCTTCAAAATCTTCAACGGCGTAGGCGACGCCATGTCGGACGCGGCCAACAAGGTCTTCAGCAAGTTCGGCACCCGGCCAGAGGGAAGCGCCACCAGCACGGACTCCTGACACGGCCGAACGCACCTTTGAACCCGAACCACCACACCGCGCCACCCGCTCGGTGGCGAGCGCCCGAACACCCCGGGGTAGCACCGACGTCCTGGGTTGGTTGTCGGCACCCGTCTCCGAACGGACGAGAAGCAACACAACGGCACCGCCTGGTCGGCGGTCGTGTTCGAGCCGGTGCGGCCGCAGGGGTGCTGGGCGGTCGCCTCCGAATCGGCGGAGGACCAACTGCCTGGTTGACGGCCACCATCCCACTCACCACTAGAAGGTGACGGGCGCGCCGCCAACGGCCTGTTTGGGTGGTTCACCCTTATTTGGGGGTGCAATCGGCCTAATGCGCACGGCACGGGGCGCTGTCTTCACCATCCGCGCTCTACCCACGCAGACCGATGTCCGGCGTCCCCAGATCCAGGCGGACCACCAAACAGGCACCTACGTGCCAAGGCGCTCCAGCACGCAACAGGAATCCGGCCGAACCTGGCCCCAGTCCACGGCATCACCCACGTGGGGCGTACATGATCACGACAACGCCGACCAGGCACACAGCCGCCCCGATCACATCGAACCGGTCCGGCCGAAACCCGTCGGCCACCATCCCCCACAACAGCGACCCGACGACGAACACCCCTCCATAGGCCGCCAAGATCCGTCCGAAGTGCGCGTCCGGCTGCAACGTCGCGACGAAACCATAGGCTCCCAACGCGAGCACCCCGCCCAGCACCCACAACCATCCCCGCTGCTCGCGGATGCCTTGCCACACCAGCCAGGCCCCACCGATCTCCGCGACCGCGGCGATCCCGAACAGCAGCACCGACTTGACGACACTCACCGGTTCACCTTCCCGTCGCGCTGAAGTGCTGGATGTCGACCGGTGACCGCCAGGTCCCACCCCACGTCCACCCGATCGATGCGAAGGCCCGGACCACCGCGTCGCCGGCGAAGATCATGCCGGGCCGCACGTTCTTGCGGTCCACATAGGACGAGGCGAGCTCCGGCAGAACCAGGTCGCCCCGAATGTAGGGGTTGCAGAACGGGTTGATGTCCACCGCGAGCCCGTAGGCGTGCGCCGACCACGACGTCGAGCTCACCGCGTGCCTGCAGACGAACGCCGACGTGTTGTTCCCGTCCCCGGTCGGGTGCAGGTCGAGTTCGGCCAGGGCCGTCACCCGCATCTCCTCCAACGGGAACCGGTTCGCGAACAGCGTCTCGAACACCTTGGTCACGTTCTGTGTCACCGAGGCGTTGACGATCATCTCGCCGGTGTGGGCTCGTCCGTCGAACCCCCAGAACGACATGGTCAGGTACCGCAGGTCGTTGCGGCTCACTGGGCAGTCCGGTCGCCATGTGCTCCTCCTCAGCACGTCGTCCGGGATCGTCGACACCGTGGCCGTGTAGCCCTTCGAGGGTGGCGGCAGCCGGTCGGCGGTCGGGAGTGACCGGTTCTCCAGGACCGCCGGTGTCGGGAGCACCTTGCCGAAACCGTCGGGCCGCAACGGAAGCGGCGTCGCCCCCACGATCCACGCGGGCTTCGCCGCCGTGCTCGGCGGGGGAGCCGCGCTCGACTCCGTGGGGGCGGCGGACGTCGACGTACCCGGCGTGGGAGAACCGGTCGTCGGCACGGGTTCGGTGGACCGCCGTGCCGCGTCCTGTTCGGGCGGTGTCACGCACGCACCCACGATGAGGACCAGCGTGAGCGCGAGGACGACCCGGATGCGATGGGGCACGTCTCCAGCATGCCCGCACGAACTTCCACCCATTCGTGGGACCACACGGAGTCACTATTTGGGGTCCGTTTGACCTAGCGTGTCTTGCGGAGCACGGATCGTTGCCCAAAACTCACCGACAGGAGACTCTCCCATGGGGGGAACCGCCGCGCGCCGCATCATCGGTGTCGCCGCCGCCATCGCCATCGTCGCCGTCATCCTCGGCCAGTTCGCCGCGGACGCGCGTGAGCAGATCGTCGGCGGGACCCGCGCGAAGATCGCCGAACATCCGTACATGGTCTACATAGCCACCAGAGACGGCTATCAGTTCTGCGGTGGCACGCTTGTCTCCGAGAACAAGGTCGTCACCGCCGCGCACTGCGCCCAGGCGTACGCGGCCAAGGACATCCGTGTCGTCGCGGGCCGCGAGGACAAGCGCGGCACCGAAGGGGTCGAGGTCCGCGTCTCGGACGTCTGGATCCACCCCAAGTACACCGACGTCGCGAGCGGCGCCGACATCGCGGTGCTCACGCTGAAGGCGCCGCTGGAGTACCAGACCCTCCCCGTCGCCGACTCCCGCGACGACGCCCTCTACAAGCCCGGCACCCGCGGCACGATCCTCGGCTGGGGCCGCACCTCCGACGGCGGCCCAGCGTCGCGCTACCTGCTCAAGGCCGAGGTACCGACCATCTCCGACAGCGCGTGCCAGAAGTCCTACAAGGCCTTCGCCGAAGAGTCGATGGTCTGCGCCGGCTTCCCCGAGGGTGGCGTGGACACCTGCCAGGGCGACTCGGGTGGCCCGCTGGTCATCGCCGGCAGGCTCGTCGGCATCGCCTCCTGGGGCGAAGGCTGCGCCGAGGCGAACAAGCCCGGCGTCTACACCCGCATGACCGTCTACGCCTCCGACATCGCCGAGCAGCTGTGATATCCAAGGTGGCGTGACCGCACTGCACACCGCCGCCGGGCCGGACCTGACAGCAGCCCAGATCTACGCCCTGCTCAAGCTCCGGGTCGACGTCTTCGTCGTCGAGCAGGAATGCCCCTACCCGGAACTCGACGGCCGCGACCTCGCCCCCGACACCGTGCACCTGTGGTGGCAGCCTGCCGACGCCCCCGAACCCCTCGCCTGCCTGCGCATCCTCCCCGCCGACGCAAGCCGCCCGGTGCGCATCGGCCGAGTCTGCACCGCGAAGGACGCCCGCGGCACCGGCCTCGGCGGCAAGCTCATGGCCGCCGCCCTTGCCCACATCGGCGACGTCGAAAGCGTCCTCGACGCCCAAGTGCAGGCCCAAGGCATGTACGCCCGCTTCGGGTACGTCCCCGTCGGCGACCCCTTCGACGAGGACGGCATCCCCCACATCGCCATGCGTCGCCCCGCGCCCTCAAGGGCTTAGGTTCGGTCCGGTAAATCCCGGCACGCGCTATCCGCACCCCCGGTGCGAGGCCCACGTGGGCTGCGCGTGGGGCGAAATGCGAAAGTGGCGGCAGGCTGCGCTTGGTGAGCCGAGCCTCGCTCTTGCCGAAGGGCTCGTGGTCGCCGAGCCGGTCAGGCCCGCGGCGGGGCGTGTTCGGTGATGACCGCTACCGCCCGGTCGATGTCCGCCGGGGTGAGGTCCGCTCGCGCCGTCAACCGCAGGCGAGAGATCTGGTCCGGCACTGACGGGGGCCGGAAGCATCCGACCCAAACGCCTGCCGCCCGGCAGTCGTCCGCCCACTTCACCGCGGCCTCCGGCGACGGCGCACGCACCGACACCACGGCCGCCGTCGGTTCCGACACCTGCAGCCCGGCCTCCCGCAACCGCTCCGCCAGGGTCACCGCGACCGCCAGCGCCCGGCCCGCCCGCTCGGGCTCTTCCTTCAGCACAGTGAGCGCGGTCAGTGCCGCCGCGGCGCTGCCGGGGGCCAGGCCGGTGTCGAAGATGAACGACCGCGCGTTCTCCACCAGGTGCCGGATGACCTTCCGGGGGCCGACCACGGCCCCGCCCTGCGCGCCGAGCGACTTCGACAGAGTCAGGGTTGTCACCACATCGGGTGCACTGGACAACCCGGCAGCGTGAACCGCGCCGCGTCCTCCGTCACCCAGGACGCCGAAGCCGTGGGCGTCGTCGGCGATCAGGGCTGCCTTGTTGGCCCGGCAGACCTCCGCCAGTTCCGTCAGTGGCGCCAGGTCCCCGTCCACCGAGAACACCGAGTCGGTGACCATCAGCCCGCGCTCGGCCCGCCGGGTCGCCAACGCGCGCCCCGCGGCGGCCGGATCGCTGTGGGCGACCACCGCCACGTCCGCGCGCGACAGCCTGCACCCGTCGATCAGGGAGGCGTGGATATAGGCGTCGGTGACGATCGCGCAGTTCTTGCCCGACAGCGCCGTCACCGCGCCCAGGTTCGCCGCGAAACCCGACGAGAAGACCAATGCCGCCTGCGCGCCGCAGAACCGGGCCAGTTCGAACTCCAGCTCGCTGTGCAGCTCCGTGCTGCCCGTGACCAACCGCGACCCGGTGGATCCGGCACCCCAGCGCAGGGTGGCAGCCGCGGCCGCGCCGCTGACTCGCTTGTCCCGGGCGAGGCCGAGGTAGTCGTTGCTCGCCAGGTCGAGCAGGTCGGAATCCGCGCGGCGCGGACGGAGCTGCCTGCTCAGTCCCGCGCGCCTGCGGTCGTCGGCGTGGGCGTCGAGCCAGGCGAACGCCGCTTCGGCCGGATGGGTTTCTTCGGTCACGCATCGGAGTGTTACATCGCGGAGACACAGGCCCAGGTCCGGGTGGCGAACGCGACACCGATACGGTCGTCCCCATGCGTGGCGCCGTGTATTTCATCGGAGCGGGACCGGGAGCGGCTGACCTCATCACCCTGCGGGGGGCGAGCCGGATCGGTGAGGCCGATCTGGTCGTCTACAGCCCGGCGGTGATCGACCCCGTCTGGCTGCGTGAGCACACCAAGGCAGGCGCTGAACTCGTCGACAGTTCGCGTGCCACGCCAGAGGAGATCGTCGAGCACTACCGGATGGCCGCCAGCAGGCGCTCCAGCGCGGTCCGCCTGTTCGCAGGCGACGCCGCGCAGTCGCCCGAGATGCGCGAGCAGCGCGAACTCTGCGAGAAGCTGGGCCTCGACGTCGAGATCATCCCCGGGGTCTCGCCCGCCTCCGCCGCCGCCGCCGCGACCGGCAACGCGCTGGTGGAGTCCGGTGTGGCCGAGACGGTCGTGTTCACCGAGGCCGACTTCTCCCGCGTCCGCGCGATGGTCACCCGGTGCGCCACGGTCGCCGTGCACGCCCCGGCCGCCCGCGCCGCGGACCTCGCCGACGCCCTGCTCGGCGGCGGCGTGGACCCCGAGATGCCGGTCGCCGTGGCATACAAGACCACCTGGCCCGACGAGGTCCTGCTGCGCACCACCGTCGGCGAACTCGCCGCGGCCGTGAAACGCCGCAACCTGTGGCGCCACACCCTGTTCCTCATCGGCGACGCCCTGCGCGAGGACAAGCCCCGAGCCGGATACGTGCGACCCGCCGACACCGACGTCCCCGCTCCCCGCTGGGCCTCGCGAAACGGTGGCTGGCGCTCCCGGATGCAGGCCGAGGTCGGGACGTCCTGGGCGCGCAACGGCAGCACCAAGACGCGCACCTGCGTCGAGCAAACCGAGCAAACCGAGCAGCCCGAGCACACCGAGATCGAGCCCGCCCCGGTCGCCGCGCGCAACGGCGCGGTCAACGGCGCCGCCCGCAACGGCGCGCCAGTCGAGGTGGCGACCGTCGACATTCCCGCGGGCGACAACGGTGGGCAGGCCACACCGCCTCCCGCGCCTGCGCCGCAGGTCGAGATCCCCGCCGAGAGCGCTCCGCGGCCCGCCACCAACGGCTCGGCCGCACCCCTCCGCAACGGGTCCGCGGTGACCAAGGCCAAGCCCGAGACCAACGGCTCCACCCGGTCCGCAGAGGCCAAGGACGCCAAGGACGCCAAGGAGACCGCGGCCAACGGCGCCAAGCAGGCCGAGGTCAAGGCCAAGTCGACCACGGCCAAGCCCGCCGCCAAGGCCACCACCAGGAAGAGCACCAGCGCCACCCGCACGGCGAACCGTCGGACCACGAAGAAGTCCTGACCCGCCGGTAACATCTTGTGCTCGACCCTTGCTCCTGATCGGGCCACCGTCTACCGTCCTGCCTACTTGTGATCTAGGTCACGCAGGAGGGCGATGGTGGCGGCGGGCGAGTCGATCCTTTCGGTGTCCAACCTGGAGGTCGTCTACGACGATGTCGTCCTGGTCCTCCGCGGACTGAGCCTGACCGTCCCGACCGCAGGCGTGGTCGCCCTGCTCGGCGCCAACGGCGCGGGCAAGACAACCCTGCTGCGCGCGGTCACCGGCCTGCTCCACTCCCACCGCGGCCGCATCACCAAGGGCACCGTCCAGTTCGACGGCCGGGACATCACCGGCGCCGATCCCGCCCGCGTGGTGCGGCTCGGCATCGCCCAGGTGATGGAGGGCCGCCGGATCTTCGCCGAGATGACCATCGACGAGAACCTCCGCGCGGGCGCGCACACCCGCCGGTCCCGCGCCGAGGTCCGAGAGTCCTACGCCCGGGTGCTCGACTTGTTCCCAGTGCTGGCGAGCAGGCGGCGCTCCACCGCGGGCTACCTGTCCGGCGGCGAGCAGCAGATGCTCGCGATCGGCCGCGCCCTGATGGCCGCCCCGCGCCTGCTGCTGCTCGACGAGCCCTCCCTCGGCCTCGCCCCGAAGTTGGTCGAGCAGGTCCGCGACATCATCAGGCACATCAACGAGCAGGGCACGAGTGTGCTGCTGGTCGAGCAGAACGCGATGATGGCACTGTCCATCGCGGACTTCGGCTACGTGCTCGAAGTGGGCACCGTGGTGCGCGACGACCCGGCGGGCGACCTGCTCGCCGACGAGGACATCCGCGAGTTCTACCTGGGTGCCCCCGCAGACGGTGCGCAGCGGTCGTTCGCCGAGGTCAAGAGCTACCGGAGGAAGAAGCGATGGAGCGCCTGACCGCCGAGATGGAGTCGGCCGCCGCGCCGACGCCCGTGGCGGCGCCCCTGGTCTCGGTCTCCGAGCTCACTCTGAAGTTCGGCGGTGTGACGGCGCTCAACGGTGTCAGCTTCGAGGTGGCGCGCGGCGAGCTGTTCGCGGTGATCGGTCCCAACGGCGCCGGGAAGACGTCCATCTTCAACTGTCTCAACGGTGTCTACCGCCCGCAGCACGGCACGATCACGCTCGACGGGCAGAGCATCGTCGGCAAGTCGCCCGCCGCGATCGCCGGACTCGGTGTGGCGCGGACGTTCCAGAACCTCGGCCTGTTCGAACACCTCACCCTCATCGACAACCTCATGTTGGGCCGACACCACTTGATGCGCACCGGTTTCCTGGCAGGCATGGCCTGGTGGGGCCGGGCCAAACGCGAGGAGATCGAGCACCGCGCCGCCGTCGAGGAGGTCGTGGAACTGCTTGAACTGGAGCCCTACCGGCGGATGCCCGCGGGCCTGCTGCCCTACGGGGTGGCCAAGCGGGCCGAACTCGGGCGGGCGCTGGCGATGGAGCCGACACTGCTGCTGCTCGACGAGCCCGTGGCGGGCATGAACGTCGAGGAGACCGAGGACATGGCCCGCTACCTGGTTCAGGTCCGCCGTGAGCTCGACCTCGCGATGATCCTGGTGGAGCACGACATGCGACTCGTGATGGACCTGGCCGACCGGGTCCTGGCCCTGGACTTCGGGGTCGGGATCGCCGCGGGACTGCCCGCGCAAGTGCAGAACGACCCCAAGGTCATCGAGGCCTACCTTGGTGGTGGCGAATGACCGCGACACTCAGCGACGTGGCGACTCTGCCCGCACGCCTGCTACAACTGGCCGAGGAACGCCCCAACGACCCGGCGATGCGTGAGAAGCACCGCGGCATCTGGCGGGAGTGGACCTGGGCGACCTACGCCGACCGGGTCGCCTCCGTCGCGATAGGACTCAAAGCCCTCGGTGTCGAACCCGGAGACCGGGTGGCCATCCACGCCGAGAACCGTCCGGAGTGGGTGGTCGCGGACCTCGCGATCCAGGGCATCGGCGCGCAGTGCATCGGCGTGTACCCGACGTCCCCGGCCGCGGAGGTGGAGTACCTGCTGTCGCACTCCGGCGCCACCGTCCTGATCGCCGAGGACGAGGAGCAGTTCGACAAGGTCGCCCAGGTTCGCGACCGGCTGCCCGCGCTGCGCCACATCGTCCTCATCGACCCGCAGGGTGTCCGCGTCGAGGACCACCGGGACGTCCACACGTTCACCGACCTGGAAAGCCACGGCGACGCCCGCGTCGAGTTCGCCCGCGAGGTGTCCTCGGTGGACCCGGACGCCACCGCGATTCTGGTCTACACGTCGGGAACCACCGGACCACCCAAGGGCGCGATGATCTCCCACGCCAACCTCGTCGCGTCCGGCGAGTGCTTCATCAACGCGCTGGGCGCGACCCGCGACGACGAAGTGCTGAGCTACCTTCCGCTGTGCCACATCGCCGAGCGGCTGATCTCGGTGATCGACGCCGTCTGGGCGGGCCTGGTGGTCAACTTCGGCGAAGGCGGCCCGGCCTTCCAGCACGACCTGCGGGACGTGCAGCCGACGGTCTTCCTCGGCGTCCCCCGCGTCTGGGAGAAGATGCTGGCGGGCGTGGAGATCCGGATGGCCGACGCGTCCCGGCTCAAGCGCGGCCTCTACAAGCTGTGCCTTCGGCAGGGCCGACGCATCGCTCCGCGCCGGATGACCGACTCCACGACTCTCGGCGACAAGATCGTGCTGGCCGTGTGCGAGGTGCTGGTCTTGCGTGCCCTGCGGGAGAAGTTGGGCATGTCGCGCGTCCGCACGGCCATCAGCGGCGCCGCGCCGATCGCCCCACAGGTCCTGGAGTTCCTGTGGGCCATCGGCATCCCGGTCCGTGAGGGCTACGGCCAGACGGAGAACACGGCGATCTGCACCCTGACCCCGGTCGGCGACGTGCGGCTCGGCGCGGTCGGGACCACGCTGCCGGGCGTCGAGATCCGCATCGCCGACGACGGCGAGATCCTCACCCGCTCGGCGGGGGTCTTCCAGGGCTACCTGGACAACCCGGAGGCGACGGCGGAGACCGTCGACGCCGAGGGCTGGCTGCACACCGGCGATGTCGGCGAGGTCGACACGGACGGCTTCCTGAGGATCACCGACCGCAAGAAGGACATCATCATCACCGCGGGCGGAAAGAACATCTCCCCGTCGGAGATCGAGAACCTGCTCAAGGTCTCGCCGTTCGTCCGCGAGGCCATCGTCATCGGCGACCGCCGCAAGTTCCTCAGCGCGCTCATCGGCGTCGAGCGCGACACGGTCGGCAACTGGGCCACCCGGCGCGGAATCACCTACACGACCTACGCCGACCTGTCGGCCAAACCCGAGGTGGAGGCGCTGATCGCGAAGGTCGTCGCGGAGGCGAACGACTCGCTCGCCAACGTCGAGAAGATCAAGCGCTTCAAGGTGATCACCAAGGAACTCGACCACGAGGACGGCGAGCTGACCGCCACCCAGAAGGTCAAGCGCCGCGCGGTCGAGCAGCGGTTCGCCGAGGAGATCGAGGCGATGTACACATGAGCCCGGAACTGACCGCCTTCCTGACCAACTGTTTCGCCGGCCTCGCCCTCGGCTCGACGTATGCGTTGGTGGCGCTCGGATTCGTGGTCATCTACAAGTCGACCGGCGTCATCAACTTCGCCCAGGGCGGCCTGCTCGCCCTGGGCGCGTACCTCGGCTACACGTTCTCCGAGAACCTGGCGCTCGCCTTCGGACTGTCGATCCTGTTCGCCTGCCTCGCCGCCGCGTTCGTCGGCGCCGGGTTCGAGCGGATCGTGCTGCGCCGGATGGTCGGACAGCCCCCGTTCGCCGTAATCATGATCACCATCGGGCTGCTGTTCATCATCGAGCCGGTCCTCACGGCCGTCTGGGGATTCGACAACCTCCAGGTCCCCAACCCGTGGAACATCCAGACCGTGGAGGCGGGCGGCCTCGTCTTCGGCGTGCGCGACCTGTGGACCATCGGCATCACGATCGCGGTGGTCACGGCGTTCTTCCTGTTCTTCCGCTTCTCCGGCTTCGGCCTCGCCATGCGCGCGACCGCGTTCGACCCGGAAGCCGCGCTGGCGCAGGGGATCAGCGCGAAGAAGGTGTACGCCGTGTCGTGGGCGATCGCCGCCGCGCTGGCCGCGCTCGCGGGCATCACGCTGGCGGCCGGACCGGGCGGGCTGTCGCCGTCGATCGGCTTCATCGCGCTGGCCGCGTTCCCAGCGATGATCCTCGGCGGCATGGACTCCCCGGCCGGGGCCGTGCTCGGCGGCATCGTCATCGGCCTGGCCGAGGCGCTGACCCGCGGCTACCAGGACCAACTGTTCTCCTGGGCGGGTGACAACGTCTCGATCATCGTCCCGTATCTGCTCATGATCGTCATTCTGCTCATCAGACCGTACGGCCTGCTCGGCACCAAAGACGTGAGGCGGATCTGATGGCCAAGCCGCACCGCAATCTGACCCGTGCCTACGCTCAGGACCTGCGGTTGTTCGGCACGCCGTGGGCGAAAGCCGGTCTGGCCATGATGATCCTCGTGGTCGTCATGCTGCCCATGGTGGTGCACGACGACTTCTGGCTCTCGATCCTGGTCTACGTCGGCATCACCGCGGTCGGCGCGATCGGCCTGAACCTGCTGACCGGCTACTGCGGGCAGATCTCGCTCGGCCACGCCTTCTTCATCGGGGCGGGCGCCTACTGCACGGCGATCGTCGGCGGCGACCTCGGCCTGCCGCTGCCCCTGTGGCTGCTCGCCGCGGCCGCCGTGGGCGCGCTCCTGGGTGGGGTGATCGGGCCGTTCGCGTTGCGGCTGCGCGGAAACTACCTCGCCATCGTCACCCTCGGGCTGATCTTCGTGGGCGAGCACCTGTGGCGCAATCTCAAGGACGTCACCGGCGGCAACTCCGGCACGTCGGTCGCCGCGCCCCCGGCCGTCGGCCCGATCGACTTCAGCCGCCTGGAGATCGCCGGTGAGGTGTACTCCCGCAACCAGGGCTACTTCTGGCTCGTGTGGGGCCTGGTCGCGCTCATCGCGCTGCTGGCCAAGAACCTCGTGCGGACCCGGCCCGGCCGGGCCCTACAGGCGGTGCGCGACCGGGACCAGGCCGCGGAGGTCATCGGCGTGCGCGCCGGGCACTACAAGATCGGCGCTTTCATGGTGTCCAGCGCGATCGCCGCGGTCGCGGGCGCGCTCTTCGGGTCCTACCAGCAGTTCGTCAGCCCCGACGAGTGGAACCTGCTGCTGTCCATCCAGTACATCGCGATCGTCATCGTCGGCGGACTCGGGACGATCTTCGGCTCGATCCTCGGCGCGGTGTTCGTCGGGGCACTGCCCGCCCTCATCGACCGCTACAGCGCCGACATCCCCGGCGTGCGGACCTCGGTCGGCGGGGAGGGGTTCATCAGCGTCTTCGCGCTCAATCAGGCGATTTTCGGTGTCCTGATCGTGTTGTTCCTGGTGCTCGAACCGCGCGGACTCGCAGGAATCTGGCTGCGCGTCAAGACTTACTTCAAAGCGTGGCCATTCTCGTATTGACTCAAGGAGGGCGTCACATGCCGCACAACCGATTGGCTCTCGCCGCGGGCTTCGCGGCACTCGTGCTCGCCGTGTCCGCGTGCGGCGGCGCGGGCGACAGCGGGGGTGGGTCCGGCGGCGGCGACGCGGGCACGCCAGGCACCACCGCGGGCTTCGACGGCACCACCATCAAGCTCGGTGTGCTCTCACCGCTGTCCGGCCCCGTCGCCGTCATCGGCCTGCCCCTCACCGCGGGCAACAAGGTCTGGTTCGATCACCTCAACTCCACCGGCGGCGTCGCCGGGAAGTACAAAGTGGAGCTGGTGCAAGAGGACACCCAGTACAAGCCGGACGTCACCGTCCAGCAGTACAACAAGGTCAAGGGAAACGTCGTCGCGTTCACCCAGGTCCTCGGCACCCCCTCGACCCTGGCCGTCCTCCCGCAGCTCAAGACCGACAAGGTGCTCGCCGCCCCCGCCTCGCTCGACGCGCTGTGGGTCCGTGAGGAGAACCTGTTGCCCGTCGGCGGCCCCTACCAGGTGCAGGCGATCAACGCGATCGACTACTACCTGACCGAGGGCGGCGGCTCCAAGGACAGCAAGATCTGCACGATGAGCCAGGACGACGTCTACGGCGAGGCCGGACTCGCGGGCGTCGCCGAGGCGGCCAAGGTCCACGGGTTCACCGTCGCCAACCAGCAGAAGTTCAAGGCGGGCACGGAGAACTACGCGGGCCAGATCCAGGCGCTCGCGGGCGCGGGCTGCCAGATGGTGTTCCTGACCGCCACGCCGAGCGACGCGGGCAAGATCTTCGGCACCGCGGCGCAGGGTCGGTTCGCCCCGAAGTGGTACGCGCAGTCGCCGAGCTACGCCGGCGCGCTCTCGAAGTCCGCGGTCGCGCCGTACATGCAGGCCAACGTGCTGATCGTGTCCGAGGGCACGGAGTGGGGCGACACCAACGTCCCCGGCATGAAGGACATGGTGGAGCGGGCGACGAAGTTCGCGCCCGCGCAGCAGCCGGACTACTACTTCGCCTTCGGCTACAACCAGGCCCGCGCGATGACGGCGGTGCTGGAGAAGGCGGTGGCGAAGGGCAATCTGAGCCGCGACGGCATCCTCGCCGCCTCCAAGGAACTGGGCACCGTCACGTTCGACGGCTTGACCGGCGACTACAAGTACGGCTCGGTCGACGACCGCAACCCGCCACGCACGAGCACGCTGTTCGCGATCGACCCGGCGAAGCCGTTCGGACTCAAGACGGTCAAGTACAACTTCACCTCTGACGCGGCGAAGAACTACGAGTTCAAGAAGGCGGGCTGAGGCTGCCGAACAGGTCAGGTTCGTGATCTCATGAGTCCATGACGACGGTGACGGTGGTCGGTGTCGACGGGGCGGTCCTGCCCGCGGGCGCCGAGGTGGCGCTGGGCAAGTCCCAGTTGGTCGTGGGCGCCAGGTGCCATCTGGACGCCCACGGCCGCCATGCCGAGCGCACCCTGATCCTGGGCGGCCACACCGTGGAGGACTCCATCCTCGACGCCTTGGCCGACACGGTCCGCGCCGAGGAATCGGCCACCGTCCTGGTCTCCGGCGACGCGGGCTTCTTCGGCGTGCTGCGGGCGTTGCGGGCCAAGGGACTGCCGGTGGTCACCTGGCCGTCGGTGTCGGCCCTGCAGCGGCTGGCCGCGATGATCAAGCGGCCGTGGGACGACCTGACTGTGGTCAGCGCCCGCGGCCGCGACTTCCGCCATGCCGTCAACGTGTGCCGGGCCCGCAAGTCCGTCGCGGTGCTCACCGCGCCCGGCGCGGGTCCCGCCGAGCTGGCCCGCGAACTCGACGGCTGGCAGCGCAACCTCGCGGTGCTCGAAGATCTCGACGGCCCCCGCGAGAAGCTGTCCATCGTGGACGCGACAGAGGCGGTCCGCCGCACCTGGCGGGAGCCGAACCTGGTGCTGTGCCTGGTGTCGATCGACTCGCTCGGGTCGGACACCTGGATCGCGGGCGGCGAACCGGCCCCGGCGGCCGACGGCTGGGCGCTTGGCGAGAGCGCGTACCAGACGAGGGCAGGCGTCGGGATCGCCCCGGAGGTCCGGGCGCTGGCTTTGGCCCGGCTCGCCCCGCGTCCCGGCGCGCTCGTCTGGGACGTCTGCGCCGGTTCCGGCGCGCTGGGCATCGAGGCCGGGAAGCTCGGCGCGGCCGTGGTCTCGATCGAGCGCGATCCCGCGCTGTGCATACGAATCGTCGCCAACGCCGGTTCCCACGGTGTCGACCTGCGCTTGGTCGACGGCGACCCGCCCGCGGCCCTCACCGGGCTGCCGCGCCCCGACTCGGTGTTCGTCGGCACGTCCCGGCCCGAGGTCGTGCGTGCCTGCGCGGGCACCGGCGCGGACCGGATCGTCGTGCTGGTCCCGGAACTGGACCGCCTCGGCGACGTCCGCAAGACCCTCGTCGACGCCGGCTACTGCGTCGACGGGTGCCAACTGTCCTCAGCCGCCCTGACCGAACTCCCGACCGGCGTCGGTATCGCGCAGGCGGATTCGACATTCCTGTTGTGGGGGAAGCGATAATGCCCGACCTGGAACCCATGCCCACCGACTGGCAGCGCGCCCTCGCCATCGTCGCGCACCCGGACGACCTGGAGTACGGCGCGTCCGCGGCGATCGCCGGGTGGACCGACGCGGGCAAGACTGTGACATACCTGCTCGCCTCCCGCGGCGAGGCGGGGATCGACACGATGCCGCCGCACGAGTCCGGCCCCCTGCGCGCCGCCGAGCAGATCGCCGCGGCGGCGATTGTCGGCGTCGACGTCGTGGAGTTCCTCGACCACCCCGACGGCGTCATCGAATACGGCGTCCCCCTGCGGCGGGACCTGGCCACGGCGATCCGCAGGCACCAGCCGGAACTGGTCGTGACGATCAACCACCACCCCACCTTCCCCGGCGGCTTCCTCAACATGGCCGACCACCGCAACGTCGGCAACGCCACCCTCGACGCCGTCCGCGACGCCGCCAACCGCTGGGTCTTCACCGACGCGGGCGAGCCCTGGTCCGGCGTGCGATGGGTGGCGGTCGCGGGCTCGCCGCTGGCGACCCACGCGGTCGACGTGACCGAGACACTCGACCGCGGCATCGCCTCCCTCAAGGAGCACGCGGTGTACCTGGCCGCGCTGGAGGGACCCATGGCCCAGCCGGAGGGATTCCTCCGCACGATCGCCGAAGAGACCGGGGATCGCTTCGGCACCCCGCTGGCCGCTTCGTTCGAGCTGATCCCGATGTGACCGGCGGCTGGACCGAGTGACCTTGTGCGGGTGCCTGCTCTGCTCAGCGCGTGACCGATCCGGACCTTCTTGTGGTTCCATTGCGCCGAACGGTGTAGTGGTGCGGACCAGTTACCGGAGGGCAACCGACTGGTGGCTCGATCGCCGCTCACCAAATGTTCACGTGACAAGGTCAACGTGGCAGGTTTGCGCGGACTGCCCCACAGGCCCCGCTAGACCCATAGGATCTCGCCAGGGGTCCGTGACGAGCGGAGAACTTGTGAATACTGCGCGAACTGTTCGGCTTTCTCGTCGGGCGGTGTTGGTCGGTGGGCTGGGTCTCGGTGCCGGGCTGCTGGCGGGATGTCAGCGGGAAATGGCGCCCGGGGGCCAGGCCGACAACATCATCCAGAGCAAGGCCCCCACCTCGGCCACCCAGCCGGTGACGACGGGACGCAACCTGTCGTCCGGCCGGTACCGCGAAGTGGACATCGTGATCATGCGCCCCGCGGGCGTCACCGGACCGCTCCCCGTCTGCGTTGCCCTGCACTCCGACCGGCTGACCTTGGCGAAGAGTTTCCTGGAGTATGGCCTCCCCGACATGTTGACCAAGGTCGTCCAGGACGGCTCCGCGCCGTTCGCGGTCGTCGCCGTCGACGGTGGCAACTGGGTCGGCTACAAGGACGACGACCCACAGCGCATGCTCTTCCAGGACCTTCCCGGCTGGCTGGATTACCACGACCTCGCCAGCACCCCGTTCTCCGTGCTCGGCATCTCCGAGGGCGGCGCGGGCGCGCTGAACATGGCGCGCACGCCAGGGCTGTCGGCTGTCGCGGTGATCAGCCCGAAACTGTTCGACAACTGGACCGACGCGCAGGCCTCCGACATGTTCGACGACGGGCAGAAGCAGTGGGAGCAGCGTGAGCCGCTGCGCCACATGGCGGAGTTCGCGACCCAGAAGCTGGGTGTCTGGTGCGGCACCGAGGACAGGGCGTTCATCGGCCCGGCGCGGCGGCTGGCCGAGAACACCAAGGCCGTGGAGGCGGCGTTCACCCCGGGCGGCCACGATGAGGCCTACTGGAAGTCGGTGCTTCCCCAGGCGCTCAAGTTCGTGGGCAGCGTTCTCTGACGCCCCGGTGTGCGGCTATCGTCCACACACCGACCCCTGGGGAATCAACTGATGAGCACTGACAACGAAGCCCTGCGCCTGGGCATCGTCCCGCTTCGGCCACTGACCCTGTCCGACCTGGTCAGCGGCACCGTGCAGGCTTTGCGCCGCAATCCGCGCGCGCTCTTCGGCGGTGGCCTGATCGTCGCGGTCCTCGCCGAACTGGTGACGGTCGCGGTCACGGTTCTCGTGGTGGGTGGGCTTCCCGAGGTGCCGACCACGGCGATGCCGACCTTCGCCGAGCTGCGCCCGTACCTGATCGCCACCTTGATCGCGCTGCTGGTCGTCGAGGTCATGGCGCTGGTCTTGGTCGGCGTGGTCAACGTCGTGGTTCCGCGGGCGGTGTTCGGGCACGTCACGGGCCTGCGGACGGCGCTGTCGGCGATGCTGCCCAAGCTGCCCAGGCTGTTCGGGATCCTCGCCGCCATAGGCGTGATGATGCTCGGGATCGCCGCCATCGCGGTCGGTGCGATCGCGGTCGGTGGTGAGGCGGGCATGCTGCTGGCCCTGCCGGGTGTGGTTGCCATCGTGTATCTGTCGATGGCGTTCACGTTCGCCGCGTCGGTCGCCGTCGTCGAGGACAAGGGTGTCATCGAGTCGCTGCGCCGCTCCCGCACGCTGGTGCACGCGGTGGGCTGGTGGCGCGTGTTCGGGATCCTGCTGCTCGCCGGGCTCGCGACCGGCATCGTGTCCGCGATCGTCGGAGCCGTCTTCGAGACCGTGAGCGGCGGGTCGGCGCTGGGCATCTCGCTGGCCACGATCCTCACCAGCGCGGTGTTCGCCCCCGCCATGACGGTGCTCACGACCTTGCTCTATATCGACCACCGCTGCCGGTCGGAAGGCATCGAAGGGCTCTGGCGCGAAGCCGCCTAGCCGGGAATAGCCCGATCCTCCCCGCGTTGGAGTAGTCGACAGCGGAGGGGAGACATGGGGCACATCTGTGTCATCGGCGGCACAAGGTTCTTCGGTAAGGCATTGGTCAGGCGCCTGCTGGGGGCGGGCCACAAGGTGACGGTGCTGACCCGCGGCCGCTCGGGCGACGACTTCGGCCAGACGGTGTCGCGGCTGTCCGCCGACGCCAACGACGTCGCCGCGCTCAGCGAAGCGGTGGCGGGCCACGAGTTCGACGCCGTCGTCCACCAGATGTGCTACTCGCCGGTCACCGCGCTCGCCGCCGCCAAGGCGTTCCAGGGCCGCACCCGCAGGCTGGTCATGACCTCGACGATCGAGGTCTACACGACCGTGCCCGGCATCCGCCCGTTCGCCGCCGCGGCCGACCTTGACCCGGCCGACCACGGGTACGACGTGTCCCTGCCGTGGTTGGACCCGGACTTCGCGGATGCCCACTACGGCGAAGGCAAGCGCCAGGCCGAGAGCGCGCTGACCGACGCGGCCGAGTTCCCGGTGGCGTTCGCGCGGGCAGGCCATGTGCTCGCCGAGGGGGAGTTCACCGGCAGGCTCGCCTTCCACGTCGACCGCGTGCTGGCAGGCGCCAGGATCGTCACGCACCGGGTGCCTGGGCGGTCGTCGTTCGCGCACGCGGAGGAGATCGCCGGGTACCTGGCGTGGCTGAGCGGGTCGTCGGTGACCGGGCCGGTCAACGCGAGTTCACCCGATGGGCTGAGCGCGCGGGAGCTGTGCGCGGTGATCGAGGACGTGACCGGGCGCGCGGCGGTCGTCGAGGAACTCGACGACCCGGAAGGTGACCCGGATCTGTCGCCGTTCTCCTACCAGGCGGACTTCGGCATGTTGGTCGAGCACGAGTTCTCGCCGGTGCGGGCGTGGTTGCCCGAGGTGGTGCGAAGAGAAGTCAGCGGCCGGTGAGGGTGGCGAGGAAGGTTCGGTAGGCGGGGGCAGGGAGGGTGAGGTGGCCCGCCTCGGGCTGCTTGGAGTCGCGAATGTTGGCGATGGGTTCCCTGAACGCGACCTCGACGCAGTTGATCTCTTGGCCACTGAAGCTGCTCTTGCGCCACGCCACCTCAACGCAGTTGGCGTCTCCACTGAAGCTGCTCGTGTGCCACTCCGCCATCACGGCTACCTCGCTCGTTCGTGCTCCTCGGCGATGTCGTCCAGCACCCGAGCGGATCGCTCTTGATCCAGTGCCAACGCGACCAGGCTTTCGGCCGCCATTCTATAGGTTTCGATCTCCGATGGGTTCTCGGGAAACATGGCCGACTGTCGACCCTCTACGAACACCACCGGCGGTTCGTCGGCGAACTCCAGGACCACGAACGCACCCAAGAGTCCTGGGTGCGCCGCCACAGATGTGGGCAGCACGAGAACCGACACGTTTGGCCGTAGGGCTTCCTTCAGCAGCCTGCGAGTCTGGCGAGCCATCACCTCATGGCCGCCAAGGGGCTGCCGCAACATCAACTCACTGACAACAAACGCAAAGGAGGCGTAGGGCCGGTCCAAGATGACCTGCCGCCCCAGTCGCCGTGCGATTCGATGGTTCATGTCCAGGGGATCGATTGCGCAGGCCGCAAGAAGCGCACGGTAATAGTCGGGGGTTTGCAGCAAGCCCGGAACCAGCAGGGGTTCCACGTCAACAATGTTGGTCGCTTTGGCCTCAAAGGCCATGTAGGTCCGGGCTTGATCGCTGAGGTTGGTGTCGGTTCCCTCCCACCAACCTTGCTCGCGATGGCCAGTGGCCATCCGCATCACCATGGCACGCTCGTTACCGGTCACCCCCATGCCCGCGAGCAGGGCCGAAACCTCATCCGGCCGCGTGTCGCGACGCAGGCCGCGTTCCATCCGGCTCACGGTGTTGGCTGACCAGCCGAGCACCTCACCGACTTGTGCGCATGTCATCCCGGCTCTCTCCCGGAACTTCCTCAGCTCCATCCCCAGCCCCCGCTCGCTGACCCCACTCACGCCCGCTCCCTCGATGTCATGCCTGCCATGAAGACCGACCAAGATCGCTCTCCGTGCCCGTGGAAATCACTCGTCCGCGCATGTTCGCGCAGGTCAGAGCCATGTAAGTGTTACCACTATGAGCCGACACGCACTCGTCGAGCCACGCAGGCCGACGCAAGCCGAGCGGGCCGATCACGCCGTTCGCGGGCACCTCGCCGCCCTCGTGGTCATCGTCCAACAGGGCACCGACGACGAGGTCTGCCTGGCCGCCCGCTCCGAGATCTGCCGCCTCGTCTCGGCCGTGTGCACCGCACTGTCCCCACACCGGCTCGATTCCAGCGGCCACTGCGCCGTCTGCGGGCCGGACTGTGAACTCCTCAACCGCCTGAGCCGAGCCCTGCTGCCGGTGTGGCTGTGACCGCCGTCGTCCGGCACGCGGCCGTCTACTCGCACTTCGCCTGCCGCTGGTGCGTCAAGGGCCGCAACGCCGACCGGCAGTCCATCACGACGATCTTCGACCTCGCCCCGGACCACCGCTCGATCCTCGTGCACCCAGGCGCGATCGACACGTTCTCGCTCCAACTGCTTCCCGACACCATCCCGGCGCTGGTCGAAGCCTGTGAAGACCTGCGATCCCGAACCGTCAGTGGCCTGCACCCGCGCCACGGGAAACGGACGCTCGAACTCCGGGAGATCCACGACGGAATCTCGACCGTTTTCACCATCCCCGGCGCGCGGCTCGTCATCGACTACCAAGGCGTCGGGCTTCACGCGCTGCAGGACATGCTCACCGAGATCCGCGATTGTTTTCGCTGAAGTAACGTGCACGACGTGAACAACGCGGACAGCACCTACGCCCTCCGGCGCGGCCTGGAGGCCTACCTGCGTGCCGTGGCCGAGGCCATCGACCTGCCCGCTGAGGGAACCTCCTGCGAGATCAGCGACACCGCGACCGCCTACGTCGCCCTTCCCGGGCGGCCGGGCAAGGACCTCATGCTCCTGTGGGACGAGCGCGCCGGGTGGTCGCTGGCGATCGAGCACAACCCGCCCGGCAAGGCCGAGACCGTGGCCAGGCTTGGCACCGACGTCGTCCCGGCGCCCGACGACGTCGCCGCGTTCGTGGAGAACGCCGTCGCGGGCCGGTCCACGAGCACGGACCGGCCCGCGACGGCGAGCGACAGGGCGGCGTTGGCCGAGCGGCTCAGCGGCTACATCGCCGGGCCCACATAGGCCAGCAGCGGGTCGTGCGGCCGCTCGGTGCCCGCGTCGAGGCCGAGCATGAGCAGCAGTTCCCGGCAGTCCTCGACGCCGACGGACTGGCCCGCGACGACCACCGCGGCCCGGCCGCGCTGCAGCACCATGTCGTCCAGGGCGTCGGAGCGGGAGCGGGCGAAAGTGGACATCGGACCGGTGAGAGCTTCGCTCACTTGGATACCGCCAGTTTCTCGAGTCGTTCCTGAGTGGGCCAGCGGACCTGCCACACCCAGCCGAGCTTCTCGAACACCCAGATGAGCCGGGCCGAGATATCGATCTGACCGCGCAGCACGCCGTGGCGGGCCGAGGTCGGGTCGGCGTGGTGGGAGTTGTGCCAGGACTCGCCCATCGACAGGATCGCCAGCGGCCAGAAGTTGGCCGAGCGGTCGCGGCTGGTGAACGGGCGGCTGCCGATCATGTGGCAGATCGAGTTCGTCGACCAGGTCACGTGGTGCTGGAAGGCGACACGGGCCAGTCCGGCCCACAGGAAGCCGGTCAGCGCGCCCCACCACGACATGGTGACCAGGCCGCCGATGACGGCGGGCAGGCCGACGCTGAGCGTCACCCAGAGCGGGAACAGCTTGTCGAGCACCTGGATGTCGCGGTCCTCGGCGAGGTCAGGCGCGAAGCGGTCGATGTTGGTGCGGTCGCGGCCGAACAGCCAACCCATGTGCGCGTGCCAGAAGCCGCGCAGGATCGCCTTCGGCGACGTGCCGAACAGCCAGGGGGAGTGCGGGTCGCCCTCGCGGTCGGAGAACGCGTGGTGCCTGCGGTGGTCGGCGACCCAGCCCAGGACACTGCCCTGCGCGGCCAGCATCCCGGCGATGGCCAGGGCGATCCGCAGCGGTCGGGCGGCCTTGAAGGCGCCGTGCGTGAAGTAGCGGTGGAAGCCGATGGTCACACCGAGCGTGGACACCGTGTAGAACACCGCGGCCACCGTCAGGTCGACCCAGCTCACACCCCAGCCCCACATCAGCGGGACAGCCGCCAGCAAGGCGATGAACGGGATGATCAGAAACGCGCGGATCGTGATGATCTCGGTCCGCGAAGCGGGCTCACCGAAGATCGGTTTGGGCGCTTTGGGGGGTCGTTCAAGAACGGAAGAACTCGCTGACATGGTGAAAACTCGTCTCGGGTGTCGTGGGCGCCTGTTCCCGGCGATCGGGACGAACATGCTGGATTGTCAGGTCCGCGACCCTGGTCCCACGACACGCTCAGTGTCCGCCGGGGCATCCGCGGCCCAATCCGGGGGCTTGACGCCACCCGGTCTGTCGAGACGGACGGTTCCTGGTCCGGTCCGAGAATTCTCTCGACTGACTACAGGATACCCCGAAATGCCCGGAGGCAACCTCCGTCGAGCTGAAGGCTGCCTCCGGGGGTGATCGGACTACTCGGGGCTATTCCGTCCGGTCCGGACGATGCGTGATCCGCACCGCGTTCAGGACCGGTGGTTTCTTGCCCGCCTGAGCGGCGAGTTCGATGGCAATCGACCCTCCATCTGGGACGGTCACCCAGAATTCGTGCACGTCCGCGGTAAGCGCGCCGACGCGGGCGGCGATGTCGTAGTTCGCCAACACCTTCGTCCCGTTGACGGACACGTCGAACACCCGCCTGCCCACCGGCTGGAAGGCGTTGAGCTCGGCGAAGTTCAACTGGACCTGGTATGTGCCCGCGGGCAGCGTGTCGAACCGGTAGCCACCCGCGCTTTCCCGCTGCGACTGGAACAGCGCGTCGTCCTCGGTCCCCGCGATCGCCTTGCGGGTGGTCGTGACCGGGCCCGCGCTGAGGTAGCCGGAGCCGCCCGGAGCCCAGCGCTGGTCATCGACCCAGACGTCGGTGTCGCGGTCGGTCATACCGGCGCCGCCGACGTTGATTCCCTTTCGGTATTCGGGAACCACGAGCCGGACGGGGACCGTCAGCGTGGGCGTGCGGCCCGCGTTGGTGGTGAACGTGATGACCGAGTCGTGCACCCCGGGCGTGAGGCCGACCGGGTCGACGCGCACGGTGACCGCCTGCGCCGACTCGGGTTTCACGCTCGAGGTCCCCGGCACCGCCCACAGCCACGCCGCGCCGCTGCTCAGGCTGTAGTCCAGCGACAGAGCGCTGGTGCTGCGCAGCGACAGCGTGGCGGCGCGCAGCTGTCCGGCCTGCGCGAGGAACGCGAGCGGGGTGGTGTCCAGTTCCGCGCGTGGCGTGTTCAGGGCCACGTTCTGGGTGTGGTCGCCGTTGAGGGTCAGCGGCGAGGAACTGGCAACGTAGTGCTGCTTGGTGACCTCGACCGTGTAGTCCGCGGCGAGCAGCCGCAGCCGGTAGGCGCCGTCGGCGGCCGTCGTGGTCTGGGCGACCTCGGTGGCGCCGTTCAGCGCGCGCACCACCGCGCCCGCGACCGGCAGGGCGTCGTTGGCGTCGGTGACGGTTCCGCTCAGCACGCCGCTCGCGGGCGGGGTGAAGCGGATCGACTGGGCGTTGCTCAGGACCGGTGAGTTCAGCGAGTACTGCAGCGCCACGGTTCCGGTGCCGTTCTCGATGCCGACGGTCGCGGAGCTGCCGGTTTCCCTCGGGGTCGCGGAATCGAGATTGCGATAGCGCAGGGACACCTCGCCGTTCTCCGACAGGACCGCCTCCACGTCGATGCGCGTGGTGGTGGCCTGGAAGAAGGTGGCGTTGCGCCACTCGATGACGAACTCGCGGTTCGGCGCGGTGCCCGACGTCTTCGTCATCATCCGGCTGGAGGCGTCGATGAGCAGGTCGTCCCAGAAGGGGTAGATCGCCGCGTTGGGCGCGGCGGTGCCCGGGAGCGCCGCGTTCGCGTACGCCGTGCTGCGGGCCAGGAAGTTGACGTGGCCGTTGGTCGCGACGTGCGCTTCGCGGTAGGTCTTGCCGTAGAAGAAGAACTCGAACGGCAGCGACACCACGGTGGCCTGATCGTCGCCGGTCAGCGCCAGCGGCGTGTCACCCTCCACATAGGACGCTGTCTCCAGGGTGCAGTGGTGGCCGAAGGAATCCGAGCGGTTCGGCAGGGTGAAGTCGATGGTCTCTGGGCCGTCGACGGTCAGCGCCTGGGTGCGCGGATCGGAACAGCCGCCCGCGGACGCGGTCAGCTGGTAGTCGCCGTGCGGGACCCTGTGGACAACAAAAGCGCCGTCGGCCCCGGAAGTGACAGACTGAATGGGCCCAGGAGTGATCCGGACAGTCGCGTTGGCCACCGGCTGTCCCGCCGACGAGCGGACGACGCCGGTGATGTCGCTGCTGGGCTGGGGAACCAGAGCGACGTCGCGCGTCGTCGTCTGGCCCTCGGTGACGGACACCGTGCCCGCGAGTGTGCCGTACCCGAACGCTGAGACCGAGATCGTGTAGTCACCGATGGGAAGGGAGGAGCTATACGAACCAGGTGCCCCAGTCAGTAGCGAGCGGTTGCTCGGGCCGGTCAGCTCGACCCTGGCCCCAGAAATCGGCGCGGCGGTGGACGCGTCGGTGATGGTGCCGGAGAGCGTGCCGACCGGGCCGCGCGGGGAACGGTCGACGGCGGCGTAGGCGTCGAGTTTGCCTTCGCCGAACACGTTGTTGTCATCAGCCGTGCCGCCGCAGGTGAGGGCGTCGACATCGACGGCGGTGTCGTCGAGCAGGGCTTCGGTGCGGGCGATGTCGCCGACCAGGCTCGGCGCCGACGACCACATCAGGGCGACCGTGCCGGAGGTGTGCGGCGAGGCCATCGAGGTCCCGCTGTTGGCCGCGTAACCGTTGCCGGGGACTGACGAGCGCACATTGACACCTGGCGCGGCCAGGTTCGGCTTCACGTCACCGTTCTCACCGGGGCCGCGGCTGGAGAACGAGGCAATCGCGCCGTTGACGTC
The DNA here is from genome assembly GCF_014323725.1 of Actinokineospora xionganensis. Classification (GTDB taxonomy): domain Bacteria; phylum Actinomycetota; class Actinomycetes; order Mycobacteriales; family Pseudonocardiaceae; genus Actinokineospora; species Actinokineospora xionganensis. The sequence continues at coordinate 44,464 of NZ_JABVED010000011.1, forward strand.
GAACGCGCCCGACGAGTACGACTCGCGGTTGTCGCCGGGGGAGCCGGCGGTGTTGCAGCCGGGGCCCGAGTTGCCGTTGGAGAACGACGGGAAGATGCCCGCCGCGCGCCAGGCCTGCACGGTCGCCCGGTACCAGGGGTCGATCGTCCCGCCGTTCGACGCGCCCCACGAGTTGTTGACCACGTGCGGGCGCAGGTCGGGACGCGGGTTCGCGCCGCTCGAGTCGGTCGGGGCGAGCATCCACTGGCCCGAGGCGAGCAGCGCGGCCTCGGAGCACCCGTTGGACTCGCAGCCCTTCGCCGCGATCCAGCGGGCGCCGGGGGCGACGCCGACCTGGTTGGCGCCGTCGCCACCGACCATGGTGCCCATCGTGTGGGTGCCGTGGCCGTTGTTGTCACACGGGGTGCCGCCCGGGCAGACCCGGGACGGGTCGAACCAGTTGTGGTTGTGGTCGAACGTGCCGGACCCGGTGTTGCCGCGGTACTTCCCGACCAGCGCCGGGTGGTCGAACTGCACGCCGGAGTCGATGTTGCCGACCACGACTCCTTCGCCGCGCACACCGAACCCGGACCAGACGTCGTCGGCGTTGATGGCGGCGAGACCCCACTCGACCGCGTTCACCGCGGTGGCGTCGGCGCCCGGCCGCGGTGTGGGCAGAGCGTAGGTGTGCGTCGCGAGGATCGACGCGACCTCGGCGCGCTTGGCCAGTGTGTCGGCCAGGGCGGCGGTTCCGCCGCGCACGAGCAGGGCGTTGGTGATGAAGAACGACTGGTAGTCGACCCGCGCGCCGTCCAGGTCGGCCCGGACGGGGGCCTGGCTCCGGTCGGCGGTCTCACGCAGCGCGTCGAGCACCGCCTGGCCACGCGCGTCCCAGTCGGCGACCTGGGACGGTCCGGAGAGGTCGGCCTGCTCGGTGAACACCACCCAGAAGTCGCTGCTGTCCTTGACTTCCAAGGCTTCGGCGACGGCGCGCTCGATCTTGTCGGCCGGGTCCGGCTCCGCCAAGGCGGGGACGGTCAGGGTGCTGAGCATGGCGAGTAGAGCGGTGAGCAGGACCAGCCAGGCCCGGCCGGGATGACGGTGGGGTAACAAGGTCGCTCCCATCTTGTGCGGTCAGGGGTGCCCGCGCGTGTGACCGCCGGTAGTTGGCTGATAACCACCGGTTCCATTCGACGTTTCCCTACCCGTGATCCGCCGTGAAGGACTCCAGGCGGGCGGTATCGGGTCGATTCGCGGCCGGCGTGCCCGGACCTCGGACCCTGCACGGAAGGGCAGTTCGGCCGCGTCGCTTCCCGGTCGCCCCGGCGAGGTTGGAGCTGACCACTGACCGAGTCGGCGTAGGAGCAGAGATGACACGACACGTGACGTCCGCCCCCGAGAGAGTCCGCCATCGGGGCGCGTTGACCACACTCACCGCCACCGTGGCGGTGTGGGCGTATGCCGGCGCGGTCGGCATCATCGGCGGCGGGATCGACTTCGGACCGACCATCGAGGGCAGACTGCCCTGGCAGAGCACCACTCTGGCCGGGGTGGCCCTGCTGCTCGGGGTGGCCGGGCCGATGACCGCAGCGGCCGTCGCGCTCTGGCGTCAGGCTCCGTACGCCACCAGGACGGCGGTGATCGCCGGCGTGATGCTGGTTGGCTGGATCTTGGTCCAACTCGCGTTCATCCGCACGTTCTCCTGGCTGCAGCCGGTGTGCGTCGTGCTCGGTCTTGCCGTCGTCGGCCTCGCGGTCCGGGCCGCCACCCCCTGATCTCAGGTCAGGGGGTGGGCTGGTCCAAAAAGCTGTAACAAAGCGAACCCTGTGGCGAAAGGCCTTGTCAGTGGATGACGTGCCTGGGGGTTGGCGTGCTCAATGGCCTGGATACACCGCTCGTGTTCTGCGTGGGGACCACCGCCGATCAGCTTGCCGCCGTCGCGGCGGCCACCGGCGGCCAAGTCGCGGTGCTCTATCTGCCCGACTCGTCGGCGTTGCGGGCTGTCCTCGACGGGGAGTCGGTGCTGCCCGCGCACCGGGTGGTCGAACAGGGCAAGCTGCGCCTCGACGCCGATCTGCGGGAGGCGACCTGGCACGGCACCCGGATCACGCTGTCCTCGCGGGAGTTCGACCTGCTGTTCGCGTTGGCCGGCGACCCCGGGCGGGTGTGGGCGTTCGCGGAGTTGACCACGCTCGTGTGGGGCAGGCCCTACGTGGGCGACACGCAGGCCGTGGTGTCCGCTGTCAAACGATTGCGCCGGTCGTTGCGCACGGGTGCGCCAGGGGTTGTCGTCGAGTCGGTGCGCGGTGTCGGATACCGGGTCCGGGTGGCGGAGGTGCCAGTTCCGTCACACTGACGGGCGTGGGTGAGTGGCGTCCGGCGGCGGACCAGGCATGCTTGCGCAATGGCAGAGCAGCATTATCTGGTCGGACTCGATCTCGCGGGCCGCCGCGTCGTCGTGGTCGGCGGCGGCACCGTCGCTCAGCGCAGGCTTCCCCGACTGGTCGCCACGGGCGCCAAGGTCGAGGTCATCGCGCCGGAAGTCACCCCGTCCGTGCAGGCCATGGCCGACGCGGGCGAACTGACCTGGCACGAGCGCCGCTACGCCGGCGGCGACCTGGCCGACGCCTGGTATGTGCTGTGCTGCACGTCCGACACCGACGTCAACGCCTCGGTGGCCGCTGAGGCCGAGCTTGTCCGCGTGTTCTGCGTCCGTGCCGACGCGGGCAGCGAGGGCAGCGCGGTCACCCCGGCCAGCGGCTCCTACGACGGCCTGCTCATCGGTGTCCTGGCGGGCGGGGCCCATCAGCGCTCCGCCGCGGTCCGCGACGCCCTGCTCGACGCCCTGCGTGAGGGTCGGGTCTCGGACCAGGCCCGCACCCCGGAACTGCCCGGCGTCGCCCTTGTCGGCGGCGGCCCCGGCGACCCGGAACTGATCACCGTCCGAGGCAGGCGCCTACTGTCCCGGGCCGACGTGGTCGTCGCCGACCGCCTCGGCCCCCGCGACCTTCTCGACGAACTGCCGCCCTCGGTGACGGTGATCGACGCGGCCAAGATCCCCTACGGCCGCGCCGCCACGCAGGAAGCCATCAACGACGCCTTGATCACCCACGCGCGCGCGGGCAAGTTCGTGGTCCGTCTCAAGGGCGGAGACCCGTATCTGTTCGGCCGGGGCTTCGAGGAACTGATCGCCTGCGCCCAGGCAGGCGTGCCGGTCACCGTGGTCCCCGGAATCACCTCGGCCTTCGCGGTGCCTGCCGTGGCGGACGTCCCGGTCACCCACCGGGGCATCGCCCACGAGGTCGTGGTCGTCTCGGGCCACGTCGGCCCCGACGACCCCACGTCCCTCACCGACTGGTCCGCCCTGGCAAAACTGCGCGGCACCATCGTCCTGATGATGGGCGTGGACAAACTGGACCAGTTCGCCAAAACCCTGATCGAAGGCGGCCGCCCGTCATCAACGCCGGTCGCGGTGGTGCAAGAGGGAACCACACGCAACCAGCGCATCCTGCGGTCCACTTTGGACACGGTGGCGGCTGATGTGGTGTCGGAGGGAATCCGACCCCCGGCGGTGACGATCATCGGGCCGGTGGCAGGCCTGGCGGGTGAGTTGGAACAGCCCGAAAGCTAAGCCCGGCCATCCGGGGTTGCGCGGCGTGCCCTGGTTGTTGGTGGCTGTTTGGGTGGAGTGGTTTCTTTGGGGCCCCTACGAAGAAAGGCCCCTGTCGTGGAAGAGCGGGTGGGAAGCCTTCGGCCCCCACGACCACAGCAAGTTTAGGGGCCTTTCTCGTCCCCCAAAGAAACCGCTCCACCCAAACAGGCCGTCGGGCGGTCAAGCGCGAGGCGTAGCGGTGAGAGTGGCAACTGCGTGTCGACGCACACCCAAACAGGCACCCACCACCAACCGCCGAGCCGTCTGCCCTGTACCGCAGGTCGCCCGTGCTGCCTCCCCGCGCGGCGTATCGCTGAACCTCCGGCCCGCACCGCGAATCGCCGAACCACCAACCCTGCACCGCGCAGTCGAACAGCACGCGCGCAGCCTGCTCAGCGTTCGATTAGACCCAACGCAAACGAAAGCCGCCCCCAGGTTTCCCCAGGGGCGGCTCTCAGTGTCTATCTATGCCGAGATCAGTAGCGGCGGTCTCCGTCACGCGACCCACGGGCGGCACCGGCAGGTGCCGAGCGGCGGTCGTCCGAGCGGGGAGCGTCGCGGAAGTCGCGGCGCGGGCCGTCGCCGCGCGGGGCGTCCGTGCGCGGGCCGTCGCGGAAGTCGCGGCGGGGGCCGTCACGGAACTCGCGGCGCGGGCCACCCTCGCGGGGGGCGTCGCGACGGTCGTCACGGGGGTGGTGCGCCTCGCGGGCGCGGCCCTCGTGGCCGTGGCTCTCGCGGCCGGTGCGGCGGCGGAAGTCACCGCCACCCCGACGCGGGGTGTGGCCACCCGAGCGCGGCGGACGGGCCGGTGCGACCCGCTCGATGACCGGCTCGCCGGACGGGGTGCGGGCACCGGTGATGCGCGCGAGGTCCGGGTCGCCGGGGCGCACCTTGGTGCTCTCCGGCTTGACGCCCGCCTTGTCCGTCATCCGCACAACCGTGCGGCGCTGGTCGTGGGTGACCACCGTGACGACCGTGCCGGACTCGCCGGCGCGCGCCGTACGGCCGGCGCGGTGCAGGTAGTCCTTCGAGTCGGCGGGCGGGTCCACGTGCACGACCAGGCTGACGTTGTCGACGTGGATGCCGCGGGCCGCGACGTCCGTGGCGACCAGGACGGGCATGTTGCCGTCACGGAACTGGCTCAGGACGCGGTTGCGCGCACCCTGGGTCTTTCCGCCGTGCAGCGCGCCTGCGTGGACGCCGACCGAGCGCAGCTTGTCGGCGAGACGGTCCACGTGGTGCTTGGTGCGCACGAACATGATCGTGCGACCCTCGCGGGCGGCCATCTCGGCGATGACGTCGGCCTTGTCCTGCTTGGACACCAGCAGCATGTGGTGGTCCATTGTGGACACGCTGGCGGTCGCGGGGGCGACCGAGTGGGTGACCGGGTTCTTCATGTACCGCTTGATCAGCTGGTCGACGTCACCGTCGAGCGTCGCCGAGAACAGCAGCACCTGGGCGTCGGGGTCGGCCTGGTCCATGATCTCGCGGACCTGCGGCAGGAAGCCCATGTCGGCCATCTGGTCGGCTTCGTCGATCGCCATGTACTGCACGTCGTGCAGGATGCAGGTGCCCTGGCGGACGTGGTCCGACAAGCGGCCCGGCGTGGCGATCAGCAGGTCGACACCGCGCTTGAGGGCGTCGGACTGCCGCGGGAACGACATGCCGCCGACGGCGGTGCGGACCCACAGGCCCAGCGACTTGCCCAGCGGGGTGAGCGCGTCGCTCACCTGCAGCGCGAGTTCACGGGTGGGGACCAGGATCAGCGCACGGGGGCGCAGGGCGCGGGGGTTGCCGCCCTGGAGGCGGGCGAGCAGCGCGAGGCCGAAGGCGAGGGTCTTGCCCGATCCGGTCTGCGCGCGGCCGAGCACGTCCTTGCCCTTGAGGGCGTCGGGCAGCGTCGCGGCCTGGATCGGGAAGGGGGAGGAGATGCCTGCGTCAGCCAGCGCCTTGAGCAGCGGCTGCGGCAGACCGAGGTCGGCGAACGAGATGACGCCCTCTTCGTGGAGGTCGTGCTTGCCCTTGCCGCTCTGGCGGTGACGGGGCTTGCGGTCCTCTTCAGTGATGTCGTTCGAAATCAGGTCGTTCGTGGGCAGGGCAGTATTCTGCACGGGGTCCTCTCCGGACGTGGCACGTCTCGGGAGGCTCCGCTCTCTTCAAAGGAGACCGGCAGGCATTCACACGGACGGGCCCGGCGCGTATGTCACGCCGTTAGTTGCGGGTGGCACCGCTGGCCATCCGGCGGTCATTCGGTTGCCGGGCGGGGAGCGACGTACATGTGTCGCTCACGATGCGTGTCTAGGTTAGCGCACACCCAGTAGCGAGTGCGCACCAAGGGACCAGGATCACGTACGCCGCTCCCCGAGTCGATCAGTCGATACCGGCCGTGACCAGCAGACGAGCGGTCAAAGTGGCCGGATCGGCCACGTCTTCGGGCAATCCGCGAGAACGGAACCACCCCGAAATGTTGGCAACGTCACGCGCGAGGAACTCCGGTCCGCGGGGATTCGCGATGAGATCGACGACTTGGGGGAGGTCGATCAGCATCAGGTGTCCATCGTGGACCAGCGTGTTGTACGCCGACAGGTCCCCGTGGGTCAGGCCCACGACCGCGAACAGCTCCAGGCCCGCGACGAGTTGCTCCCACAGCTCGCGCAACTCGTCCCGCTCCGGGCGAAGCTGGGCGAGCCGGGGCGCGGCTTGGTCTTCCTCGTCGCGCAGGAACTCCAGGAGGATCTCCGTGCCGTCGCGCTGGACCGGGTACGGCACCGGGGCGCCGATGGACCACAGCCGCGACAGCGCGGCGAACTCGGCGACCGCCCACTGCTCGGCGATCAGGTTGCGGCCGAACGCGCTGCGGTTGGCCATCGCGCGCATCTCGCGGGAACGGCGCATCCGCCTGCCCTCGAGATAGCCCGCGTCGCGGTGGAACATCCGGTGCTCGCCGCTGCGGTACCGCTTGGCGGCCAGCAGGCAGCGCAGACCGTCGGGGACGGCGCGTTCGATGACGAACACGTCGGCCTCTTTGCCCGTCTTGAGCACGCCCAGTTCGGTGTCGGCCGCGGCGAGGTCGGTGATCAGCCAGTCGGGCCGCGGGTGCGGACCCTGGTCGCTGTCACCCCACGTGGACCAGCGGTCGGCGCCGTCGGGGAGTTCCTCGGCGGCGGTGTAGGCGTCGTCGCGGACGCGGGCCAGTCGGGCCTTCTCGGCCTCGGTGAGCCTGCCCGTGCGCTGCGGCTGGGGATCGTCGTCGAACCGGACACGGCGCATGCGGCCGCGCGGGGTGCTGTCGAAACTGTCGAACTCGTCGGTGAACTCGTGCTTTCGCACTGGTGGGTCTCCTAGACCTGGGAAGGAAGCCCCACCGCGAGAGTCAGCGACGTGGGGCGGGTGACCGGGCTGGTGCGGCCACCGGGACAGTCATCACCACAGCGCACCTCCTCAGGTCCTTCTTCGCCTCTGTCGCGCACAGCTTGCCCGGCCCAGGTCAGGGCCGTCAATCGAATTAAACGACGATCAGGTCGAGCGACTTCTTGCCGGTCGGTTCGAGCCGCATCCCGTTGGCCGCGGCCACCGAGATCAGGGTGCGGACGGAGCCCGGTTCGCGCGGGGCCAGCGCCAGCGCGGCGGCGAGTCTGCCCTTGTACGCCTTGTTGAAGTGGCTGACCGTCTTGCGCCTGCCCGCGCCGTCGTCGGTGACCACGCGGACGGTGACGGCGTGCGGGATCGCGGCCAGGTTGGCGTAGGCGCCCGAGCGCAGGTCGACCACCAGCTCGTCCACAGTGGACAGCGTCTTCTCCAGGTCGGACCGCCACAGCGTCCGCAGGCCGCCGACGCCGGGCAGGACTGTGTCGCCGGAGAGGCGGTAGGCCGGGATCGGGTCGCCCGTGCGCACCACCCCGAACAGGGCGGACGCCACCGCCAGTCTGCGGTTGGCCCGGTTGCGTTGCGGCTTGGTGAACGACTTCGCGTCCAAGGCGTCGTAGAGGACGCCGGTGTAGCGCTCCAGCGCGGGCATCGTCGGCGACTCGCGCAGGACCGCGTTGCGGGTGACCTCGTCGGCCTGGCGTTGCGAGAGGCCGAGCGCGGCCAGGCTCGCCGGGACGTCCGCGGCCAGCTCGCTCAGCGCGGTCACCAGCCGCTCGCGCACGGGCGTGAGCTCGGGGAACGACAGGGCGGTGAGGTCGAGGGGCGCGCCTGCGCCGCCCTCGGCCTTGGTCTCCGATGGGGGCAGCAGCACGAGCACGCGGTGAGCTTAAGCGGGTGGCGGCGCGGTCGGTAATTCGGTCGATCGCGGCTCGCGCCGGTCGTACCGTCGGTGGATGACCATCACCTGGCGGAACCTGGTCGCCGACGACGCCGATCAGTGGGTCGACCTGCGGGCCGCGGCCGAGGCGGTCGACAAGACCGGCGAACACACCGGGCCGGACCAGTTCGCCGAGCTGATGGCCGACCCGACCACCGGCACGGTCGGCGGGTTCGACGGTGACCGGCTGGTGGCCGAGGGTGTCGTCTGGTTCAAGGCGGGCAAGACCGAGGTCAACGGGGTGCCCCTCGATGGGCACGTGCGTCCGTCGCACCGCAGGCGGGGCATCGGGCGGGAGTTGCTCGATCGACTCGTGGTGGTGGCCGAGGACCTGCATGCCGCGCACTGCCCGCACCTGCGGCTGGAGCCGCGGTCGTCGACCCATGAAGGCAACCCCGGGCACACGGCGCTGCTCGTGAACGCCGGGTACGTGCCCGTCCGCTGGTTCTTCGACATGCGCGCCGAACTCGACGGGCAGACCCCGGACCTGCCGTTCCCATCCGGCCTCACCGTCGAGAAGTACACCGCGGCCATCGACGACGAGCTGCGCCGCACGCATGACGACTGCTTCGTCGAGCACTGGGGCAATACGCCTTCGAACCCGGCCTACTGGACCGCGCATTACACCGGCAACCCCGCGTTCGCGCCCGACCGGACCGTCGTCCTGCGCGACGACGCGACCGGCGAGATCGCCGCCTACGTCATGGGCTACGACTCCCCGGCCCACACCGCCGCCACCGGGCTGCGGGATCTGTGGCTCGGCCAGGTCGGCACCCGCAAGGCCTGGCGCGGACGCGGCGTGGCGACCGCGCTGCTCGCCCAGGTGCTGCGGGAGTCGCGCGCGGCCGGGTACGACACGGTGACGCTCGCCGTGGACGCAGGCAACGCGACCGGCGCCCTCGGCGTGTACGAGCGGTGTGGGTTCAGCGTCGTCGAGCGGTGGACGACCTATGCGCTCATTCGGTAGACGACGCGACGCAGAACTCGTTGCCCTCAGGGTCGGCGAGGACCGACCACGTCAGGCCGGGGATCTTCTCCTCGCCCAGCACCGACGCGCCGAGGCCGACCAGCCGCTCGACCTCGGCGAGCCGGTCCTCGGTGTGGAAGTCGAGGTGCGCGCGGTTCTTGCCGTCGCGCTTCTCCGGCACGCGCTGCAGGCCGAGGTACGGGACCTCGCCGAGCGCGCTGCCCTCGGGCAGCAGCATGACGAACTCGCCGCCGTAGTCCTCGCTGATCTTGTAGTCCATCGCGGCCGCCCAGAACTCCGCCAGTGCTCGCGGATTCTCGCAGTCGATCGTGGTCCCGCCCAGGTGGATGGTCATGGCGGGCATGCTGCACCCGACCACCGACAATTCCGCGACGTGTAACCCGAATGCGCAGGCCAGGGCCGGGTCACTACGCTTTGACCTGCTTTCTACGAGGCCTAGAGGAGTCCATTGTGATCACCAGGATGTCGTCGCTGTTCCTGCGCACGCTGCGCGAGGACCCGGCGGACGCCGAGGTGCCCAGCCACAAGCTGCTGGTCCGCGCCGGGTACGTCCGCCGCGTCGCACCGGGTGGTTACTCCTGGCTGCCGCTGGGCCTGCGCGTGCTGCGCAACATCGAGCGCGTCGTGCGCGAGGAGATGGACGCCATGGGCGCCCAGGAGATCCAGTTCCCCGCGCTGCTGCCCAAGGAGCCCTACGAGGCGACGAACCGGTGGACCGAGTACGGCCCGAACCTGTTCCGCCTCAAGGACCGCAAGGGCGCCGACTACCTGCTCGGCCCCACCCACGAGGAGCTGTTCACGCTCACCGTGAAGGGTGAGTACACCTCGTACAAGGACTACCCCGTCACGCTGTACCAGATCCAGACCAAGTACCGCGACGAAGCGCGTCCCCGCGCGGGCATCCTGCGTGGCCGCGAGTTCCTGATGAAGGACTCGTACTCGTTCGACCTCACCGACGACGGCTTGTCCGAGAGCTACCAGAAGCACCGCGCGGCCTACATCAAGATCTTCGACCGCCTCGGCATCGAGTACGTGATCTGCTCGGCCACCTCCGGGGCGATGGGCGGGTCGGCGTCCGAGGAGTTCCTGGCCGTCGCGGAGACCGGTGAGGACACGTTCGTCCGCGCCACCGAGTCGGACTACGCGGCCAATGTCGAGGCTGTCGTCACCCAGGCGCCCCCCGCGATCCCGCTTGAGGGACTGCCCGACGCCCAGGTTCACCACACGCCGGACACCCCGACCATCGAGACCCTGGTCAACTTCCTCAATGGCGCGAACCTGGGCCGCACCTTCACCGCGGCGGACACGCTCAAGAACGTGCTCCTGAAGACCCGCAAGCCGGGGGAGACCGACTGGGAGCTGGTGGCCGTCGGACTGCCCGGCGACCGCGAGGTCGACATGAAGCGTCTCGAGGCGTCGCTGGAGCCCGCCGAGGTCGCCATCCTCGAAGAGGCGGACTTCGCCAAGAACCCGTTCCTGGTGAAGGGCTACATCGGCCCGAAGGCGTTGCTGGACAACGGGGTCCGCTACCTCGTCGACCCGCGCGTGGTCACCGGCACCGCCTGGGTGACCGGCGCCGACAAGTCCGACCACCACGTGGTCGACCTGGTCGCGGGCCGCGACTTCACTCCCGACGGCACCATCGAGGCCGCCGAGGTCCGCGAGGGCGACCCCGCCCCCGACGGCGGCGGCACCCTGGTCGCGGCGCGCGGCATCGAGATCGGCCACATCTTCCAACTGGGCCGCAAATACGCCGACGCCTTCGCCCTCGACGCGCTCGGCCCGGACTCCAAGCCCGTGCGGATCACCATGGGCTCCTACGGCGTCGGCGTCTCCCGGCTGGTCGCGGTGCTCGTGGAACAGAGCCACGACGAGCTGGGCATCGTGTGGCCGCGCGGCATCGCCCCCGCCGACATCCACCTGGTGATCGCGGGCAAGGACGACACCCTGCGCGCGGGCGGCGAGGCACTGGCCGCCGAGTTGGACGCGGCCGGGCTGTCGGTGCTGCTGGACGACCGTCCGGCTTCGCCCGGGGTCAAGTTCAAGGACGCCGAGCTGATCGGTGTGCCGACGATCGTGGTCGTCGGGCGTGGACTGGCGAATGGTGTGGTCGAGGTCAAGGACCGGGCGACCGGGGAGAAGGCCGAGGTCGGTGTGGACGAGGTTGTCGCACACCTGACTGGGCTTGTTCGGGGCTGACCGACGGGCATGCGAAATGGGGTGCGGGGCCGATGGCCCCGCACCCCATTCGTTTGCTCATAGTCCTCGTGAACGCGATCGCCACGCCCGCCACCACGGAAGTTGTCCACAACCCGCTTGCCTATCCACAGGCGCCCCGAGACAACCCGGTCCTGTCGGTGCCCGCCGATAGACTGGCCAAGGGCAGTGCCCCCCAGGGAGGGCGGGGGTTTGCGGTGGCTCCGTTTTTCATTCCTTGTAGATTCGCAGGCTGGCGATGATCTTCTGGAGCGTCTCGGCGGGCAGCGCGTCGGGGACGCCCTGGTCCATGTAGCTGATGAAGATCGCTGTCTTGCCGCCCTCGATCTTGAAGGCCACCGAGGTGAACTCGACCGTCGGGGACGCGCATTCGCCCGGCTGGTTGACCGTCAGCGTGCCCTTCGCGGTCATCGCATCGATCTTGCCCTGGCCCACTTTGGTGGCCACCGGTTCGGTGTAGGTCACCGGCGCCTTCGAATCGTCCTTGTTCAGCGCGGCGGCCTCGGCGAAGACCTTCACGCCGTTCTTCGCGCCCAGGGTGAGGTCGAGGTTTTCCACCGACACCAGGCCGACGTGGCCCCGGTAGGAGCCGCGCACGTTGGTGCAGGCGTTCTCCCGGTACGTCGACACACCGTGCATGATCGCCTTGGGCTTGCCCGCGTTGTCCTCGAAGCCGACGACCATGCCGGGCGTCTCGATCTTCCAGTCGGTGGGCACGTCGTAGGCGACGTTCTCCTTGTACGACAGCACACCCTGGAATCCCGGGGTGACCGCGTCGACCTTGATCTCCTCGACCTCGGTCGGGGTCTTGTTCGTGGTGGGCTTCTTGGCCGTGGTCTTCGTCGGCGACGGCTTGCCCTTGGTCGTTGTCGGCGCGCTGGACGACGACGCGGGCCCGGCGATGGGGGCCTGCTCGGGCGTGTCATCCTCGCTCAGCAGGAAGTAGGCGCCGACACCGCCGCCGCCGAGGACCAGGAGCGCGACCAGCGCGATGATCCACGGCGCGTTGTTGCTCTTCGGCGGCTCGGGCGGCTGGTACATGCCGAAACCCTGGTAGCCGCCGTAGGGCTGCTGTTGCTGGGGCTGGCCCTGGAAGGGCGCGGGCTGACCGGTCATCGGGTCCACTTGGTACTGCGGCTGCGGTTCCTGCCAGTACGGACCCCCTGGGGTGCTCATGCCCGGAACGGTATCCGGCCCCCAGTTGCCCGCGTGCCGGAACCCACGCATCCGAGCAGGCAGGCCAGCACGGCGGGGGTGTCGGCCAGGTCGTCGAGGACCGCGCGGGCGCCCGCGGCGGCCAGTTGCTCGGCGCTGTGCCGCCCGGTGGCCACGCCGATGGCGACGGCGTCGTGGTGCAGGGCGGCGGCGATGTCGTGCGGGGTGTCGCCGATGACGATCACCGAATCGGGGGTGAAGGTCGTCGCGTGTTTGTCGCTCGCCGCGCGGATGGCGGCGAGGACGAGTTCGTGGCGGTCTTCGGACAGCGTGCCGTAGCCGCCGATCTCGAGGTCGATGAACCCGTCGAGGCCGAACGGGATGAGCTTGTGCGCGGCCACCTCCGGCAGGTTGCCGGTGACCAGGGACTGCACGACGTCGTCGCGGTCGGCGAGGGCGGCGAGGATCTCCGTGGCGCCGGGCAGCGCGCGGCCGACGGCGGCCAGGTCGCCCTCGGTGGCGAGGCGGACCAGTTCGGCGTACATCCGGGCGATGTTGTCCTCGGTGGGCTCGGCGTCGTGCGCCAGCAGCATCTCGGTGGCGATCGAGCGCTCCGTGCGGCCCGGGAACACCGGGACATGGCTGATCTCCACGCCGAGGACCGTGGTCAGCGCCTCGCCGTACCAGCGGCGGCCGATGCCGCTGAAGTCGACGAGGGTGAGGTCGATGTCCCAGAGCACGAGGGTGGAGGGTGCGGTCACCCAGCCATGGTGGCACGGGTCGCCGACAGCTTTCCGCCCGTTGGGACGGTTCAACCGGAAGGACGCACGCTGTCGGTGATCGTCCGCACTTCGTCGGGGCTGACGAGCGGGGCGCTCGGCGTCGACCCCGTGTCCGCGTCGGCGGCGAGGACGACGACCGACGTGCCCGCCGCGGTGCTCAGAGCGACGACCACGATCGTTCCCTTGGTGCTCGCGCAGTGGTCCGCGCTCTCGGCGGTGACCTCGGCGTCGGCCCGGACGATCGTGCCCCGGGCGCCTGTGCGGGTGATCGGCATCGGCGCGGAAAGGGTGACCTGGGCGGTCTGGCTGCCGTCGCTGTACTGGTCGGCGGCGACGGCGGCGGCGAGTTCGGCGGCGGCGTCCGCGGGATCGCCATGGGTCAGGCCGCTGCCGCTGAAGGCGCGGCCGTACTCGGCGCCCTGGCACAGGTAGGGGCCGAAGTCGGCGAGGTGCCCGAGTTCGACCCCGCTGGAGGACTCCAGGGTCTCGGTGCCCTCGGCGAGGGTCCAGCCGGGCGGGACCTCGTAGGTGAGCGCGGCGGTCTTGTCGGTGACGACCTGCCAGCCGGGCACGGTCGGCACGACCGGGGCGGCCTCGCGGGTGGCGGTGGGGCGGGGTGGTTCGCTGACCTCGGTCCGGTGCTGGTCCGCCGCGTCGAGGGTGGACACCGTGACTATCGCGCCTGCGAGGACCGCGAGCGAGATCGCGCCGATGGCCGCACGCTGGATTCGCACACCGCAGACCGTAGCGGGTGCCGTTATTCAACGCGTGTTGATCTGATCGAAGGGCAGGCGTACCGTTCGAATTCAACGCGCAATGAACTCAGGAGGCGGACATGTCCGGACCCAAGCGAACCGGTGCTCTCGTCGTGGCGCTGTCGATCGCGGGAGCGCTCGTCGCGGCCCTGCTGGGCCTTTTGACCTTCGGCGCCCAGGCCACCTCGCGACCCGAGGCCGTCCCGCTGGCCATTTCGGCGCCAGGCCCGCTGCGGCCCATTGCCGACCGGGTCGCTTCGCGCGGGGGCGAGGCGGTGTCCTGGCGGGTCGACACCCCGGAGGGCGCGCGGCAGCGGCTCGCGGACAAGGACGTCTACGGAGTCCTCGAACTGGCGCCCGCGGCCAACGGCGTGGGCGCGACCATCGTGGTGTCGGGCGCGGTCAACCCGCAGGGCACCCAGATCGCCCAGCAGGTGCTGACCGGAGCCGCCCAGGCGATGGGCGCCCAGGTCACCACCGTCACGCTCAACCCGGTCAGCGTCGCGGGCCGCACGGCCCCGCTGGCGGCCACGGCGCTGCTGTGGGTCGGCGGGCTGGTCGCGGGAATCGGACTCGTGGTGGCGTCGGCGCGGTTAGGTCTCCGAGTCGGACGGCGTCACCGCCTCGCCTTGGTCGCCGCGGCGAGCCTCACGACCGCGGCCGCGGTGGTCGGGCTGCTGGCGCTGTGGGACTCGGCGCTGCCGCTGACCTGGGACGTGCTCGGCTTCCTGCTCCTCGCCGCCGTGGCGTTCGTGTCGGTCCAGGGCGGTCTGCTGCGGCTTCTGGGCATCCGGGCGGCGGCGATCCTGGGTCCGCTGTACCTGATCGCGCCCGCGGTGGCCGGGCAGTTGCCGGAGCTGCTGAACCCGGCGTACCGGGCGCTGCTGTGGTCGTGGACGCCGTTCCGCTTCGCCGCCGAGGGGCTGCGGAGTCTGCTGCAGGGCACGGGCTCGGCGCCGGACGTGCGGCTGGGCGTGATCGTGCTCGGATCGATGGCGGTGGTCGGACTCGTGTTGCTGGTGCTGCCCGGTAAGTCCGCTCCGGCGCCCGCGCCGGAGGCGCGACGGGTGCCGGAGCACGTCTGACCGGTCGAGTAGGTGTCGGGAACGTGGAACTCGGTGTCGGGAACGTGGGACTCGGTGTCGGGAACGTGGGACTCGCGGTTTCTCCGGTGAACTCGCTTGCCGGGAGGGCGACTCGCTGGTCAGGCGGGGAGGTAGCTGAGGCGGATCTTGCGCACGTGGTTGTCGGTGTTGGTGTCGACCAGGCAGATCGACTGCCAGGTGCCCAGGGCCAGCGTCCCCGCCATGACGGGGATGCTCGCGTACGGCGGCAGGAACGCCGGGAGGACGTGGTCGCGGCCATGACCCGGGCTGCCGTGGCGGTGCCGCCAGCGGTCGTCGGCGGGCAGCAGGTCGCCCAGGGCCCGCAGGAGGTCGGTGTCGCTGCCCGCGCCGGTCTCGATCACGGCCAGACCCGCGGTGGCGTGCGGGACCCATACGTGGAGCAGGCCGTCGGTGGCGTCGGCGTCGGTCAGGAAGCGGGCGCACCGGTCGGTGAGGTCCACGACGACCTCGGTGTCCCCGGTGTTGATCTCTATTTCCTCGCTGTGCACGAGACCACCGTAAGGTCGAAAGCGTGCGCATGGCTTACGGAGAGCGGTTCGACGTCCCCGCCGGGTATCTCAACACCGCCAGCATCGGTGTCCCACCGGCCTTCGCGGCCGACGCCATGGCGGAGGTGATCGACCGCTGGCGGCGCGGGGACACCAACGCCCCCGAGTTCGACGAGCCGGTCGCGACCGCGCGGGCCGCCTGGGCGCGGATCGTCGGCGTCGACGCCGACCGGGTGGCGATCGCGTCGGGCGTGTCCCAACTGGTCGGGCAGGTCGCCGCGGGCGTGCCGGACGGGACCCGGGTGCTCGTCGCGGCCGGTGAGTTCACCAGCGCGACGTTCCCGTTCGCCGCGCAGGGTCGCGGAATCACCGTCACGGAAGTGCCGCTCGCTCAGATCGCCGAGCGCGCGTCCGATTTCGACCTTGTCGCGGTCAGTGTCGTGCAGTCGGCCGACGGCGCGATCGTCGACCTGGAGGGCCTGCGCGCCGCGGGCACCCGCGTCCTGCTCGACGTCACCCAGGCGGCGGGCTGGCTGCCGCTCGACCTCGGCTGGGCGGACTGGGTGGTCGGTGGCAGCTACAAGTGGCTGCTGTCCCCGCGCGGGTCGGCCTGGCTGGCGATCCGCGCGGACGTCGAGGAACTGACCAAGCCGGTCGGCGCCAACTGGTACGCGGGGGAGAACCCGTGGGACACCGTCTACGGCCTCCCGCTGCGCCTCGCGTCCAACGCGCGGGCGTTCGACCTGTCCCCGGACTGGTTCGCGCAGGTCGGCGCCGCGAGCGCGCTGCCATGGCTCGCGGGCCAGGACATGAACGAGATCCACGCCCACTGCGTCGGCCTGGCCGACAAGTTCCTGGCAGGACTGGACCTGCCGCCCGAGGGCTCGGCGATCGTCTCCATCGACCGGTCGGCCGAAAGCCTCACCGCGGCAGGCATCCGCTGCGCGTCCCGCGCGGGTCGCACGCGGCTGGCTTTCCACCTCTACTCGACCGAGGAGGACGTCGACCTCGCGCTGGCCGCACTGCGCTGAACTGGACATTCGCAACTAATTCGACGGGAGGCCTGACGTGGGGCGCCCAGACCGTTTACGGTGACCAGTCGTGTCGGCACCCCAGCGTCCAGAACAGCCTCCGCAGCACCGCCCAGGTGAGACGGAGTGGATTCCGCGCGTCACGGACACGCCCCGCCGCGACGAGCCGTTCCACTTCACCGAGGAGCAGCCCGAACCGGAGCCCGCCCCGGCCATGACCTGGGCGATGCGGATCCTGGGCCTGGTCGCGGTGGCGGTGCTGTCGGGCGTTGTGTACTGGTACATCACGATCAACGACAAGCCCGCCGGTGGCGGTGCCGGTCAGCAGACCACGGCCGCCCCACGCGAAGGCGTCTACGACTTCGCGGTGCACCCGCAGGTGAAGACACCGAGGCTGGACACCGACTGCCCAGGCCACGCCTACGGCAAGACGAAGACCTTCCTTGCCGGGCCGGGTGTCTGCACCAAACTCGTCCAGGCGGCCTACACGACGAAAGCCGAAGGCCGGGATGTCCTGATCACCGTGTCGGTGTTGCACCTGTCGAGCCAGGACAAGGCGCTCGAACTTCAGGCGTTGACCATGGAGAACAACACGGGCAACGTCAGCGACCTCGTCCTGCAGAAGGTCATCAAGGTCGATGGACTCGACTCGCTGGCCAAGGGCGGTGGTTACCAATCGCGCGTCGAAGGCTCGGTCATCACCATCGTCGAAGGCGACTTCACCAATCGCGGCGAGAAGGACGAGAAGACGCTCGACGCAGTCTGCGAGGACGCGCTCAGGCTGGGTAAGACGATCGACCCGGGTGCCTGAACTAGGGCAGTCCCGGCTGAGCGGGGCTGAGCGGGGCGATCCCGGCCAGTTTGCGCCACCTGGCCGCCCGCACCGCCGCCGCCGTCAGACCCTCCAACGCAGTCTTGCGCACGTCGGCATCGTCACACCGTTCCAGCGCCGCCCGCCACGCCACGGTCGCGTCCTGTTCGGCCGTCACCAGCACCGCCAGCGCCGAGGCCTCGTCGGTCACCGGCTGCGGGGTCAGATACGCGGCCTTCGCGGGCTCCGGTGTCTTCCCGAACCGCCCCAGCAGTCGCGCGATTGCGTCGCGACGGGCGCGGTGAGCCGTGGCGCCATCGCGGATCGGGGCGTCGAATGAGGCCTTGAGGAAGGCGCTGACCAGGCCGTACACCCAGATCGCGGCGTGCTCGGTGCCCAGCGCGGCCTGAACGGCGGCCACTGTGTCGTCGGGAAGCGTGGGTTGCTGGTTCATGTCAGGACCTCCCGCAGGCCCGCGCACGCCGCGGCGACCGAGCCGACCATGCCCGCGCGGTAGCGGGGGACGGCCAGGACCACCGCCGCGGCCTTCTGCTCGGCCGCGACCAGGGCGTCCAACAGCTGCTGCCGCGCGGTGGCGGCGTCCGACGGTGGCGCCTGTGGCGAAGCCGACGTCGGGGCGGGCGCGCCTGAGCTGCTCACCGGCGGCCGCTCGCGGTCGACCTCGGCCTGCAGCACCTTGGCGTGCTCCGTGCGAATCGCCGCGATCTCGGCCGCCTGGGCGACCAGCGAAGCCATCGCGGTGGCGGCCTCGGCGTCGGCGCGGGCCTGCGCGGCCAACTCGACCAGCGGGTCCGGTGGCCGTGGCTTCTCCGGCTCAGCCGTGCAGGCACCGACCGCGACCGTGGCGGCTGTGGCGCCGGCGGCACGGAACAACGCGCGGCGGCTCACCGTTGACTGTCTCGCCGAAGGGATCACAGTAAGTCATCCTGCCAGGCCACCCGTTCGGGCCTGCCACGCTGCCGGATGATCGCCTGCGGCAGCCCCGTCCCGGTGGGCGAGATACGCTAGGTGACCACGGTCGGTGTGTCTCATCGCCGACCGGCAGACAATCGCACCACCTACCTGAACAGGGGAGCGGCACCGACGTGGCCAACCAGCGACATCGCGACAGCGGAACGAACGCCGCGCCCACCAACCCGGCCGCGGCGGCGCTGGAGCCGATCGTGGCCGAGGCCGTCGCGTCGACCGGTTTCGAACTGGAGCAGCTCGACGTCGCGCAGGCCGGGCGCAGGCGCCAGGTCAAGGTCGTGGTCGACGGCGACGACGGGGTCGAACTCGACGAGGTCGCCGCGGTCAGCCGAGCCGTCTCCGCGGTGCTCGACGAGCACGACGAGGTCCTCGGCGGCCCGTACACCCTGGAAGTCACCTCTCCCGGCCTCGACCGCCCGCTGACCCGGCCCCGCCACTGGCGCCGGGCCAAGCTGCGGCTGGTCAAGGTCCGGCCGGTCGAGGGCGCCGAGTTCACCGGCCGGGTCGGCTCGGCCGACGAGGAGCCTGACGGCGGCGTGGAGATGCTGATCGACGGCAAGCTGCGGCGGGTCGGGTACGCCGACATCGCGCACGCCGTGGTCGAAGTGGAATTCAAGCAACCGCCGGTGGCGGAATTGGCGATGCTCGAAGGTCGAGCGTCCGATGGTGAGGAGGACGCGCGATGAACGTTGACATCGCCGCGCTGCGGGCGATCGAGCGCGACAAGGACATCCCGTTCGAGACGGTGATCGACGCCATCGAGACCGCGCTGTTGACCGCGTACAAGCACACTGAGGGCCACCAGCCGCACGCGCGCATCGACATCGACAAGCGCAGCGGGCTGGTCCGGGTCCTGGCGTACACGACCGGTGCCGACGGCCAGGTCGAAGAGGAGTGGGACGACACCCCCGAGGGCTTCGGCCGGATCGCCGCGACCACCGCCCGGCAGGTCATCCTGCAGCGGCTGCGCGACGCCGAGCACGAGCGCACCTTCGGCGAGTTCTCCGCCAAGGAGGGCGAGATCGTCGCGGGCGTCGTCCAGCGCGACACCCGGGCGAACTCGCGCGGCATGGTGATCGTGCAGGTCGGCGACACCGAGGGCGTGCTGCCCGCGGTCGAGCAGGTCCCGGGCGAGAGCTACGAGCACGGCACGCGCATCAAGTGCTACGTCGTCGGCGTCGCCCGCGGTAACCGCGGCCCGCAGATCACGCTCTCGCGCACGCACCCCAACCTGGTCCGCAGGCTGTTCGCTCTGGAGGTCCCCGAGATCGCCGACGGCACTGTCGAGATCCCGGCGGTGGCGCGCGAAGCGGGACACCGGTCCAAGATCGCGGTCCGTACGTCCGTCTCCGGCGTCAACGCCAAGGGCGCGTGCATCGGCCCGATGGGCGCGCGTGTACGCAACGTGATGAGCGAGCTGGCAGGCGAGAAGATCGACATCATCGACTGGTCGGACGACCCGGCGACGTTCGTGGGCAACGCGCTCTCGCCCGCCAAAGTGGTCTCGGTCACGGTGGTGGACGAGCGGGCCAAGACGGCCCGCGTCGTGGTCCCGGACTTCCAGCTCTCCCTGGCCATCGGCAAGGAAGGGCAGAACGCCCGGCTCGCGGCCCGCCTGACCGGGTGGCGCATCGACATCCGCAGCGACGCGGCGGCCCCCGCTCCGGTATCCGGTTCGGCTGACTGAGCTTGACGGGATAGACTGATCGTGGTTCATCGTCAGGAACCGGTCTCCGCACGTCCCGATGGCGCAAGCCCGGTACGGACCTGTGTCGGTTGCCGCGCCCGGGCGGCGGACAGGAAGTTGCTGCGGGTAGTGCTCGTGGACGGGGACGCGTTCCCCGATCCGCGGCGCCGGATGCCCGGTCGGGGCGCATGGATTCACCCCGACCTGGGATGTCTGGCCTTGGCCGAGAAGCGACGGGCGTTCACCAGGGCCTTCAAGGTCCCGGGGGTCCTCGGCGTGGACGTGGTGCGAGCGGAGATAGAGCGCCTCGCGGGAAGTGGTGTGGGACGACCCCACACCGTGGAAGAAGACAGGAAGCAGGTCGACCCGTCATGAGTCAGCCGTGAAGCTGAAGACATGAACGCGCGACGATAGGACGAGGTCGACGGGTCTGCCGCCGACCTCCCGGACTAGGAGAGCAGTGGCAGGTAAGGCCCGTGTGCACGAGCTGGCAAAAGAGCTCGGAGTCACCAGTAAGGATGTACTCGCCAAGTTGAAGGATCTGGGCGAGTTCGTGAAGTCTGCGTCCTCCACCGTGGAGGCGCCGGTAGCCCGCAGGTTGCGGGATGCATACCCCGGCAAGGGCGGAGGCGACGCGAAGCCCGCGCCGCGACCCGGCCCCAAGCCGGCCCCACGCCCGCCCGCGCCCGCGCCGAAGCCCGAGCAGTCCGCTCCGGCCCCGGCTCCGGTCGCGAGCACCCCAGCAGCAGCTGCGCCGAGCGGCCCCAAGCCCGCGATGCCCGGACCGAAGCCGGCTCCCAAGCCCGCGCCGAAGCCCGAGCCCGTGCGCGAGGTGCAGGCCCCGGCGGCCGCCGCCGAGGCCCCGGCTCCGGCTCAGCAGCAGCCCAAGCCCGCCACCAAGCCTGCCGAGCGGCCCGCCGCTGCGGAGAAGCCTGGCGCGGTCGTTCCACCCAAAACGCAGTCCCCCAAGCCCGGTCCGCGCGCGCCGCGTCCCGGCAACAACCCGTTCGGCGTCGGTGGCGGCACTCCCGCCCAGCGTCCGGGCGACCGGCGTCCCGGCCCGGCAGGCCCGACTCCCGGTGGCGCGCCCGCCGGTGGCGAGCGTGGCCCGGCCCGGCCCGGTGAAGGCCGTCCGGCGGGCGCCCCTCGTGGCGACCGCGCACCCGGCGGCCCGCGTCCGGCCGGTGGCCCGACGCCCGGCAACATGCCGCCTCGGCCCAACCCGGGCATGATGCCGCCTCGCCCTGCCCGCCCCGCGGGTGGCGGTCGCGGCGGTCCTGGTGGCGGTCCCGGTGGACCTCGTGGCGGCCCTGGTGGCGGTCCCGGCGGTCCTCGTGGCGGTCCCGGCGGCGGTCCCGGTGGCGGCGGCGGAGGTTTCCGCGGCGGTCCCGGTGGTGGCGGCGGCGGTGGCGGCGGTTTCCGTGGCGGCCCTGGTGGCGGTCCCGGTGGTGGCGGCGGCGGTGGCTACCGCGGCGGTCCCGGTGGCGGCGGCCCTGGTGCCGGTGCTCCGGCCGGTGGCGGCGGCGGTTTCCGTGGCGGCGGTGGTCGTCCCGGTGGCGGCGGCGGTCGCGGCGGTGCCGCGGGTGCCTTCGGTCGCCCCGGTGGTCCCTCTCGGCGTGGCCGCAAGTCGAAGCGGCAGAAGCGCCAGGAGTACATGGACAACATGCAGGCGCCCAGCGTCGGTGGCGTCCGCCTGCCCAAGGGCAACGGCGAGGCGATCCGGCTCGCTCGTGGCGCCTCGCTGACCGACTTCGCCGACAAGATCAACGCCAACCCGGCTTCGCTGGTGCAGGTGCTGTTCCACCTCGGCGAGATGGTCACCGCGACGCAGTCGGTGTCCGACGAGATCCTGGAGCTGCTCGGCTCCGAGATGAACTACACGGTTCAGGTCGTTTCTCCGGAGGAGGAAGACCGCGAGCTGCTCGACTCGTTCAAGATCAGCTACGGCGACGACGCCGGTGGCGAGGAAGACCTGCAGGCACGCCCGCCGGTCGTCACCGTCATGGGTCACGTCGACCACGGTAAGACCCGACTCCTCGACACGATCCGTAAGACGACCGTGCACGAGGGCGAGGCCGGTGGCATCACCCAGCACATCGGTGCCTACCAGGTCGCGACCTCCCTCGAGGGCGTCGAGCGCCTCATCACCTTCATCGACACCCCGGGTCACGAGGCGTTCACCGCCATGCGTGCGCGTGGTGCCCAGGCGACCGACATCGCCGTGATCGTGGTGGCCGCGGACGACGGCGTCATGCCGCAGACGGTCGAGGCGATCAACCACGCCCAGGCCGCCAGCGTGCCGGTCGTGGTCGCGGTCAACAAGATCGACAAGGAAGGCGCGAACCCGCAGAAGATCCGCCAGCAGCTCACCGAATACGGGCTGGTCGCCGAGGAGTACGGCGGCGACACCATGTTCGTCGACATCTCGGCCAAGCAGGCCGTGAACATCGACGGGCTGCTCGAGGCGATCCTGCTGACGGCGGACGCGGCGCTCGACCTTCGGGCCAACCCCGACATGGAAGCCCAGGGCGTTGCCATCGAGGCGCACCTCGACCGCGGTCGCGGTCCGGTCGCCACGGTGCTCGTCCAGCGCGGATCGCTCCGCGTGGGTGACTCCATCGTCGCCGGTGACGCCTACGGTCGTGTGCGTCGGATGGTCGACGAGTTCAACGAGGACGTCACCGTGGCCCTGCCGTCGCGGCCGGTCCAGGTGATCGGTCTGACGTCGGTTCCCGGCGCGGGCGACACGTTCCTCGTGGTCGAGGAAGACCGCACCGCACGGCAGATCGCCGAGCGGCGCGCGGCGAGGAACCGGGCGGCGCTCAACGCCACCAGGCGCAAGCGCGTCAGCCTGGAAGACCTCGACGCGGCGCTGAAGGAGACCAGCTCGCTCAACTTGATCATCAAGGGCGACAACTCGGGTACCGTCGAGGCACTCGAGGACGCGCTCACGAAGATCGATATCGGCGACGAGGTCGAGCTGCGGGTCATCCACCGCGGCGTCGGTGGCATCACCGAGGGCGACATCAACCTGGCGACCGCGTCCGACGCGATCGTGATCGGGTTCAACGTCCGCTCCGAGGGCAAGTCGACCGAACTCGCGAACCGCGAGGGCATCGACGTGCGCTACTACACGGTGATCTACCAGGCGATCGACGAGATCGAGGCGGCCCTCAAGGGTCTCCTCAAGCCGATCTACGAAGAGGTCGAGCTGGGCCGCGCGGAGGTTCGCGACGTGTTCAAGTCGTCCAAGGTCGGCACCATCGCCGGTTGCATGGTCATGTCCGGCGAGATCCGGCGCAACGCCAAGGCCCGCCTGATCCGCGACAGTGTCGTGATCAACGAGGGTCTGCCGATCAGCTCGCTTCGTCGTTTCAAGGACGACGCGACCGAGGTCCGCGAGGGCTTCGAGTGTGGTCTGACGCTCGGGTCGTACAACGACCTGCGGGTCGGCGACCTGATCGAGACCTACGAGATGCGCGAGAAGCCGCGCACCTGATGTCAGCCGCCGGGGCGCCCGTTCGCGGGCGCCCCGGCTTGACTCCCCTTGGTGATGCCTGTTGTACGTAGGTGCGCTCGAATTGGACGTGCTCCTCGGAGACGTCCACTCGCTCAAGCAGAAGCGTTCCGTGGTCAAACCCGTGGTCGCCGAGTTGCGGCGCCGGTTCGAGGTGTCCGCCGCCGAGGCGGGCCACCAGGACCTGCACCGCAGGGCGCTGGATCGGGGTGGCCGCGGTCGCCGCCGAAGCGTCGCACGTCCGCGATCTTCTCGACGCCTGCGAGCGTTTGGTCGCCGGGCGTCCGGAGTTGGAACTGCTGTCCGCCCGGCACCGTTTGCTGGGACCGGACGACGAATAGCAGAGATAGCCCAGCAGTTATCAGCACAGCCGAATGAAGTTCAAGCCGAAAGGGGGAGCGTCGTGGCCGACGCACCCCGCGCCCGCAAGCTAGCGAAGCGCATCTCCCAGATCGTGGCCTCCGCGTTGGAACACGAGGTCAAAGACCCGCGTCTGGCCCGGGTCACGATCACCGACACCAAAGTGACCGCCGACCTGCACGACGCGACGGTCTACTACACCGTGCTCGGCGACAAGCTCGACGTCGAGCCGGACCGCCAGGGCGCGGCTCAGGCACTCGAAAGCGCCAAGGGCGTGCTGCGCACGATGGTCGGTCAGGGCACAGGCGTCCGGTTCACCCCGACGCTGACGTTCGTGGCCGACACGGTGCCCGAGGACGCCAAGCACATCGACGACCTGCTCGCCCGCGCCCGCGCGGCCGACGCCGAGGTCGCCGCTATCGCCTCCGGCGCTTCACACGCCGGTGAGCCGGACCCGTACCGCGCCCCGCGCGAAGACGAGGATGACGAAGACGAGTGATGGGCAGGACCGTGCGCCGCTGAGCCGGCGCAGGGTGCTGGCCGCGTCGGCGGCGGGGCTGTGCTCCGCCGCCGGTCTCGCCGTCCTCGGAAGTCACCTGCTGCGGTCTGAGCCCGCTCCGGCCACGCCGCGCAGCCCGCTCCCCACTCCCAGCAGCACTGCTCTCGTTCAGTCGGTCACGTCCCAGGTGCTCGCCTCGGCGGCCCGGGGCCGTGACGTCGAACTGATCGTCATGCGGCCCGAAAGTGTCCCCGGCCCCCTGCCCGTGTGCCTGGCCCTGCATGGCCGCGGCAGCTCGGCTCGGATGTTCGTCGATCTCGGAATCCCCGCCATGCTGACCAGAGCCGTCGCGGCGGGAGTGCCTGCCTTCGCCGTCGCCGCGGTCGACGGCGACAACTACTGGGTGCCCGCCGATCCCGCCGACGATCCGCGGCGGATGCTGAACGACGAAGTCCCCGCCTGGCTGGAGGGCCAAGGGCTGCGGCCCGTTCCCGTGGCAGCGATGGGTATCTCGATGGGCGCGTACGGCGCCCTCAACTACGCGCGTGCCCACCCGTGCGCGGTCGCCGCGATCAGCCCCGCACTGTTCGGCTCGTGGTCCGAGGCGCGGGCCCGGAAGGTCTTCGCCGACCGCGCCCAGTGGGAGGCGACCGAACCCCTGCGCCACACCGCCGACCTCACCCCGGCCAGGGTCGGCGTCTGGTGCGGCACCGCCGACCCGTTCGCCGCGGTCGCGCGGGAGCTGATCGCGAAGGTCAAACCCGCCGAAGGCATGATGGGACCGGGCGCGCACGACGAGGCGTACTGGATGGGCGTGCTGCCCGAGGTGCTGCGGTTCGTGGGATCTCGGGTCTGACGACCATGTCGGAGTGGACGCGCCTGCCTCGGTGCGCGACTGTGGCGCCATGGGTTCCGACTACGCCGCCGCCGCCGACCTGCTGCGCGCCGCCACCGACGTCACGCTCCTCGGGCATGTGAACCCGGACGCCGACGCGCTGGGCAGCGCGCTTGGCCTCGCACTGGCGTTGAAGAAGCTCGGCAAGCGCACCCGCGTCTCCTTCGGCTCGCCGGACACCGTTCCCGAGGCGCTGCGGGGGCTCGACTCGGACGGTTTGCTCGTACCCGCCAGTGAGGTGCCCGCCGCGCCCGCGACCCTGGTCGTCCTCGACTGCGGCAGCGACCGCAGGCTTGGCCCGCTGATCGACCGCGTCACGACGACCCAGGCGGCGGGCGGCCGGGTGCTGGTGATCGACCACCACGTCGGCACCCCGCGCTTCGGCACCGACCACATTCTCGACGACACCGCCGTGGCCACCGCCGTGCTGGTGCTCGCCCTGCTCGACGAGCTCGAAGTGCCGCTGGATCCCGCCATCGCGACGTGCCTCTACGCGGGCGTCCTGACCGACACCGGCTTCTTCCGCCGCGCGACCGGTGCCACCCACCGCATCGCCGCCCGCCTCCTCGACGCCGGTGTCGATGCCGAGGGGCTGAGCAGGCGGTTCGACGAGCACCCGTTCGCCTGGCTCCGGATGCTCTCGACCGTGCTGGGCCGCGCGGAGCTGGTCCCGGAGGCGGCCGGTGGGCGCGGCCTGGTGCACACGGCGGTGCACCTGTCGGACATGGTCGGGGTGACGATGGACGACGTCGAGGGCGTGGTCGACCTGATCAGGTCCAGTTCCGAAGCCGAGGTCGCCGCCGTCGCCAAGGAACTGGAGCCGGGCGTCTGGACGGTGTCGCTGCGCGCGGTCGGCGACTTCGACGTCCGCGCGGTCGCCGTGTCCCTGGGCGGCGGCGGACACCGGCGCGCGGCCGGGTTCACCGCGCACGGTGCGGCTGACGAGGTTTTGGCTTCGATCAAGAAGGCCCTCGGCTGACCGGACCGGGTACCGTGCGCTGCGTGTCGACACTTCACCGACTGGCATCGGTCCTCTTCGTGGCCTGCGCGCTGACCGCGTGCGGCACTGACGACCCAGCACCCGCGCCCACCGCTCCACCCACGAAGGCGAGCGTCGTGGGCACCGCCCCGCAGGAGTCCCCGGAGAAGCTCTTCGCCGAGTACGTGACCCGGCTGAGCAAGGTGGACGGCCCGGGCACGTGCGCGCTGTTCACCGAGGGCGGCGTGATCGCCTTCGAGGACGAGTGGCAGGAGACGCCCTGCGACCTCGTCGTCACGAAGGCCGCGGGCCGGATCAAGGACCTGTCCGCCTTCGGCGCCAAGACCACGCCGAAGTCAGTGCTCAAGGACAGCGACACGGTCGTGGAACTGAGTGCCTGCGACGTCGGCGGCATGAAGGCCCTCAAGTCCGACAAGGGCTGGCTCATCGACGCCTACCGCGGCCCCTCCTCCGTCGACGGCTGCTGACCCAACACGGTCGCGAGTCCAACCTTCAAAACAACGAGTCCAACGTTCAGAACATCCCGCTTCCAACCTCACGTGACGTGAGGCGGAAGTTCGATGTTCTGAACGTTGGACTCGTTGTTTTGAAGGTTGGACTCGCGACCGTGTTGGGGGTGTGACCGGCCAAGATCCGGTCGAATCGTGTCCGCCGGGGGGTGACATGGCGCACCTGAATGGTATATACCAATCTGGTGCCAGGCGCCCTGCTCGCATCTTGGGGCCTGCTCGTGCCGACTGAAGATCTGGATGGTGACCATGCGTTCGACCAATGGGCTGGTTCTCGCCGCCGCGCTTTCCCTCGCGTTGACGGGCTGTGGCGGCGGGACCGACGCGGGCGGGGGCGGCGCCGCGCCGCTGACGTTGCCCGGTGTCGATGAGTACCTGAACGCGCCGTGTCCCGAGGTGGGGACGAAACCCGCCACCGACAAGGAGTTCACCTACTGGTCGATGTGGACCGCCGACGAGCCGCAGGGCAAGGTGCTCGGCAAGGCCATCAAGTGCTTCACCGAGAAGACCGGCGTCAAGGTCAACGTGCAGTGGCTGGGCCGCAAGCTGCTCACCCAGAACGTCGCGCCCGCCCTGAACACCGACACCGTGCCCGACCTGTTCGACCAGGACATCAGCCAGGTCAAGGCCGCCATCGTGGCGCCGGGCGGCACGCAGCCGGTCGACGACGTGCTCGACTACAAGATCGGTGAGGGCGACAAGACCGTCCGGGACGTGCTCCCCAAGTCGTCCTACGACATCCCCCAGAACAAGGACGCGAACGGCAAGATCTTCGAGATCCCGTACGAGCTGCTGGGCAACGCCTGGTGGTACGACAAGGCGAAGATCAAGGACTTCAAGGCCCCCGCCACCATGGCCGACCTGTTCGCCCTGTTCGACAAGGCGAAGTCCGACGGCATGGCCGCGGTCAGCCAGGACGGCGACATCAACTTCTACAACGCCTACTTCTTCACCCAGATCGCCGTGCGCTACCTCGGCGCGGGCGGGCTGGAGAAGGCCGCGCTCGACAAGTCCGGCGCCGCGTGGACTTCCGACCCGGGCCTGCTCAAGTCCGCCGAACTGGTGGAGAAGCTGGCCAAGGGCGGCTACTTCATCGACGGCTGGGACGCGGCGAAGTTCCCGCAGATCCAGCAGCGCTGGGCCGACGGCGACGCGGCGTACCTGTTCGTCGGCAGCTGGGGCCCGAGCGAGACCCGCGAGTACCTGAGCAAGCAGGGTGGCGACAAGGGAATCGAGTACGCCTCGTTCCAGTTCCCGCAGCCCGAGGGCGCCACGCACAAGGTCGTCGAGCAGCTGCCGATCGGCTTCGCCGTGACGGCCAAGGCGAAGCACCCGGAGGCGGCCAAGGCGTTCATCGCCTACATGCTCAACAAGGACATCCTCTCGGGCATCCCCGCGGTCGCCGACAACCTGACCCCGCGCGCCGACCTCCCCGTGCCGGACTCACTCAAGGACGTCAAGGCCGCCCTTGAGGCCCCGGGCGTGGAGCACGCGATCTTCATGGACGCGCTCGACGGCCTGGCCGCGGGCAAGTGGGTCGACAACGTCTTCTACCCGCTCAACAACGACCTGCTCAAGGGCAAGATCACCGCGAAGCAGTTCATCGACGGCCTCGCGGCGAAGCAGGCTGAGTTCTGGAAGAGCACGAATTCATGACCGCTGCTCTAGGTGCGCACAAGGCCGGTCGACGGCGGCTGTTCCTGCCGTTCTTCCTGCCCGCCGTGTCGCTGTACGTGCTCTTCCTGCTGGTTCCGACCGTCGCGACGGTCGTGCTGGGCTTCACCTCGTGGGCCGGGGCGGGCGACACGCCCCGGTTCACCGGGTTGGCCAACTTCGGCGAGTTGCTGGCGTCGGACTCGTTCCGTTTCTCGTTCCTGAACACGCTGCTCTACATCGTGGTCGGCGGTGTCGGGACGTTCCTGCTGGCGTTCCTGTTCACGATGGTGCTGCGCGACATGCGCGGCGGCAAGACGGTCCGGGCGATCCTGTTCTTCCCCAACATCGTCGCCCCGGTGGCGCTGGGGATGTTCTTCGGGATCGTGCTGATCTTCCGCCCGAACCGGCAGGGGCTCGTCAACTTCGTGCTGGAGTCCTTCGGGATCGACGCGGTGAAGTTCCTGGCCCCGGAGAACGTGACCTGGGTCGTGACGGGCTGCCTGATCTGGGCGAGCGCGGGGTTCTACATCACGATCCTGATGGCAGCGGTTGACCGGATTCCGCCGTATCTCTATGAGGACGCGGACATCGCGGGCGCGTCGCCGTGGCAGAAGTTCCGCAACATCACGCTTCCGCTGACGTGGGACGTGATCGGGGTGGCCGGTGTGCTGTGGACGATCGGCGCGATCAAGATCTTCGAGTTGGTGTTCGTGCTCGCCGGGCCGGGCACCTACTCGCCGCCGATCCAGTCGTGGACGCTCGGTGTCTACGTCTTCGACCGCTCCTTCGGCACGGCGGGCTCGCCCGAGTACGGCATGGCGTGCGCGGCCGCGGTCGTGATGATCGCGCTCGTGTCCGTGCTCGTGGTCATGCTGCGCAGGATGATGAGGCGCGACAGTGTCCAGTTCTGAGAGGCAATCCACTGTGACCGTCACCGCTCCACGGGTCCCGAAGCCGACCGTGCCGCCGCGGGTCGCTCCCCGCAGGCCGCGTCCGGCGCCGGGCTCCCGCGGCCTGAGTCCGTTGCGGCTGCTGGGAATGGCGTTCGTCTGGCTGTTCACGGCGTTCAACATCCTGGTTCTCTACTGGCTGCTGACGGCCACGTTCAAGACACCGATCGAGATCTTCACCAAGCCGTTCGCCCTGCCGTACCAGTGGTTCGAGCGCGGCGACCCGTTCCGCAACATCATCTACGCCTGGAGCAACGCCGGTTTTGGCCGTGCGTTCCTGGTGACGGTGGTGCTGGTCGCGGTGTCGTCGGTGGCGATCGTTCTGGTCTCGGCCCCCGCCGCCTACGCGCTGACCCGCCTGGGCGTGCGGGGATCCAACGGGCTGACCAACTTCATCGCGATCGGGATGGGCATCCCGTTCCAGACCGTGGTGATCCCGCTGTTCATCGGGATGGCCAAGCTGAACCTGACGAACAGCCTGTTCGGCATGTTCCTGGTCTATGTGGCGCTGTCGATCCCGTTCACGGTGTTCCTGCTGACCGGGTTCTTCCGTTCCCTGCCCGACGAACTGGAGGAGGCGGCGTCCATCGACGGCGCGTCGCCGCTGCGCACGTTCTTCTCGATCATGCTGCCGCTCGCCCGCGGCGGCCTGATCACCGCGCTGATCCTCAACGCCATCGGACTGTGGAACGAGACCCTGCTCGCGTTGGTGTTTCTCAACGAGAACGCCAACTTCACCCTCGCCCGCGCGCTGTTCTCGTTCTACGGCGCCGCGAGCTACCAGTCGGAGTACGGCGGCCTGATCGCCGGTGTCGCGATCGTCGTGCTGCCGATGCTTGTGCTGTATGTGTTGCTGGCCCGCCGGATCATCACCGGCCTGACCCTCGGCGCCGGTAAATAGCGTCCACTAGGGAGAGAAATGGCAACGGTCACCTACGACTCCACCACGCGGTACTACGCGGGCAATCCGCAACCCGCGGTGGACAACCTCGACCTGGAGGTCGCCGACGGCGAGTTCCTCGTCCTGGTCGGCCCCTCGGGCTGCGGCAAGTCGACCACCCTGCGGATGCTCGCGGGCCTCGAAGGCGTGGACGGGGGAGCGATCCGCATCGGGTCGCGCGACGTCACGAACCTGCCGCCGAAGGACCGGGACATCGCGATGGTGTTCCAGAACTACGCGCTGTACCCACACATGACGGTGGCGGAGAACATCGGCTTCCACCTGAAGATCTCCAAGATGGCCAAGTCGGAGCGGGAGGAGCGCATCAAGGAGGCGGCCGAACTGCTCGACCTGACGCCGTACCTGGACCGCAAGCCCGCCAAGCTCTCGGGCGGCCAGCGCCAGCGGGTGGCCATGGGCCGGGCGATCGTGCGGCGCCCGCAGGTCTTCTGCATGGACGAGCCACTGTCCAACTTGGACGCGAAGCTGCGCGTGCAGACCCGCACCCAGATCGCCTCCCTGCAGCGCAGGCTGGGCGTGACGACGATCTACGTCACCCACGACCAGGTCGAGGCCATGACGATGGGCGACCGGGTCGCGGTGCTCAAGGACGGCGTGCTGCAGCAGTGCGACACGCCGGTCGGCCTCTTCGGCAGGCCCGCCAACCTGTTCGTCGCCGGCTTCATCGGCTCGCCCGCGATGAACCTGATCCCATCCACGGTCATCGGTGAGAGCGCCACCGTCGGCGGCAGGCCGATCCCGCTGACCCGGGCCCAGCGCGCGGAGCTGACGTCGGACAAGGTCGTCGTCGGCGTTCGCCCGGAGGGCTGGACCATCGTCGCCGAAGGCATCGACGCCACGGTGGACGTGGTGGAGGAACTGGGAAGCGACCAGTACCTGTACTGCTCGGCGACCACCCCGCAGATCGACCCGACGGACTCGCCGGACGCCCCGCACGCCATCACGGTGCGCACGCCCGGCATGTCCCCGTGGCGGCCGGGGGAGAAGCTGGCCCTCGCCCCGCACCCGGGCGCGGTCCACCTGTTCGACGCGGTGACCGGCGAGCGTCTGCCGGACTAGTCGCGTGCCGAGTCCCCGGTTCCGGTGCCCCGGAACCGGGGACTCGCGCGTTTCGACGACGCACCCGGAGAAGCTGGGACACCTTGGGCGGCAACCACCAGTTCCACTCGCCTACCGTGGCCACGGTCGCGGGCAGCAGCACCGACCGCGTCCAGGATGATGCCCAGCGCGATCCCGGTCGACAAGATCGCGACGTCGAGTCCGCCTCCCGCCGCCATCGACGCGGAGGCGAAGAACGGTTGCGGGCTTGCGGCGGAGCGGGCCTGGGGTTGTCCATTGTGGCCTCGGTCGTGGCCGCCCACGGCGGAAGGCCACGGTCGACAGCGGCTCGACTTTCGTGGTTCGGCTTCCGCTAGGAGATGTCCGCCCGTAGCACCTCACCGGCAAGGATCTTCGTGAGCTCCGCCGGGTCACAGTTGTGCCCGGTCTGCCGCCGAAGCTCCTTGCGCACCGCCTCCACCACGGGTTCGGAAAGGACGACGGCCGACAGCGACCGGGGTGAGGTGGCGGCTTTGGCCCGCCACAACTCATCCAGGTAGCGGCGCTTGATGGCCTCTTTGGAGATGGCAAAGAGGTGGTCGGACTTGACGGCCACGGTGTCGGGGCCCAGCAGGTCGACCTCCATGGCGAGGTCGAGCACGACCGGAAGGCCGCCGGTGAGATGCCAGACCTGCCAGACCTGTCCGTTGGTGAGGATCATCCACTCGACACCCTCGTTCACGGCGTACATCTGGACTTGCCGCAAATGCCGGGCGCCGAGCTTCTGCGTGCAGCGCTTGACCTCGATGAACGCCACGAGTTGCTTGTCGATGCGGATGCCGTAGTCGGCGAACTCGCCCTTCACCTGGTACTCGGTGGTCAGGTCCTCGTACTTGTCGAAGCCCAGGGCGTCGCAGAGGAAGTCGGTGATCAGCAGCCGAGTGTCGCCTTCGTTGGCGTCCCGCTCCACCAAGTCCTGCAGGGGCTTGTTGAACCGCCGGATCGCCAGGCGAACCCGCTCCCGCGCCGTGCTTTCCCACTTCGGCGCCGACCTCTTGATCGGCTGGCGCGGCATGGGGGCGGCAGGCGCGATGGGCGGAGCCGGTGCGATGGTCGCGTCGATCACGGCACCGTCCACTTCGGCGACGGGCCAGGTCGGGGCGGCGGTCACCGCGCGATCCATTTCGGAGACCGGCCAGGCTGGAGGGTGCTCATCCATCATCAAGGCTCCTCATGACGTCGTGTCACTAGGAGTCGCCGGCCGACCCGGTTTTGTAACAGGCGGGCTATCCGCGATGCCGTGAGCGGAACGCCGCCACGTGCACCCGATTCGCGCACCGAGGCGAGCAGAAGCGCTTTGCCTGGTTGGTGGAGCTGTCCAGGTAGTAGTTGCCGCAGCCCTCAGCCGCGCAGTGCCCCCACCGGCTCAGCGGGTGGCGCACGATCGCCTGCGCGAGTCCCCAAGCCGAAGCGGCGGCGACCTCGGTGGCGGGGGAGGCGTCCTGGTCGGCCACGTGGATGTGCCACCCGCCCGACCCGTGGCCGGAGACCCGAGGGCGCGGCGGGTGTTCGGCCAGCAGGCCGTTCACCGACGTCAGCACCGCCTCCCCGTCCCCGCGCACCGCCGCGTCCAGGGTCGCGCGGATGGTCGAGGCGACCACGCGTAGGGCGGTGACGTCCGTCGAGTCGGCCCGGGAGGACCACCAAGGCTCGTCGTGCAGTGCCGCGCGCAGTCCGGACAGGTCGCTGAGGTCGGCGTTGGCGAGCCGAAGGGCGACGTCTAGGTAATCAGCGTTGTCCACGGACGGTCCTTACGGCTACTGTCAGGTGCGAAACACGTTATCGCACCTTACCGGACGGTGGACCATGCGTGACCTGCGTCAAGTGCTGCGTCTCGCTGTCCCCGCGCTGCCGGTGCTCGCCGCCGAGCCGCTCTACCTGCTGGTCGACACGGCCGTCGTCGGCCATCTCGGGGCCAGGGAACTCGGCGCGCTCGGGATCGGGGCGATCGTCCTCGCCATCCTGTCCACCCAGTTGACCTTCCTGTCTTACGGCACCACCGCCCGCGCCGCCCGGCTCCACGGTGCGGGCCGACGCGCCGACGCGGTGGCCGAGGGGATCCAGGCGACCTGGCTGGCGCTCGCCCTCGGCGTCCTGATCGTCGGGGTCGGCCAGCTCCTCGCCGGTCCCATCGCCCGGGCGCTGGCCGGTCCGGGCGACCTCGCCGACGCGGCCACCGGCTGGCTGCGCATCGCCCTCCTCGGCGTCCCGATGATCCTGGTGACCCTCGCGGGCAACGGCTGGATGCGCGGCGTCCAGGACACCGGCCGACCTCTGCGCTACGTCCTCGCGGGCAACGCCACCTCCGCCTTCCTCTGCCCGTTCCTCGTCCACGGCCTCGACTGGGGCCTTGACGGCTCGGCCGTCGCCAATGTCGCCGGGCAGTTCCTGGCAGGCGCGCTGTTCCTGCGCGCGCTCCTGTCCGAACGAGTGGAACGCCGACCGCACCTCACGGTCATGCGCGCCCAACTGGTTCTCGGCCGCGACCTGATCCTGCGCAGCCTCGCCTTCCAGGCCTGCTTCGTCTCCGCCGCCGCGGTCGCGGCCCGGACCTCCGTCGGGGCCGTCGGCGCCCACCAGGTCGTGCTCCAGCTCTGGACTTTCCTCGCGCTGGTCCTGGACTCACTCGCCATCGCCGCGCAGTCGCTCGTCGGCGCGGCGCTGGGGGCCGGGGACGACAGCCGCGCGAAGGTGCTCGCCCGCAAGCTCACCGGCTACGGGCTCGCCTTCGGCTGCGCGCTCGGCGTCGTCTTCGCCGCCCTGGCCGGCGTGCTGCCCCGCGCGTTCACGACAGATCTCGTTGTCCTGCAGGAGATCCCGCGCGCCTGGTGGTTCTTCGTGGCGCTGCAGCCGGTGGCCGGGGTCGTGTTCGCGCTCGACGGTGTCCTCCTCGGCGCGGGTGACGCGCGCTTCCTGCGCACGGCCACGCTGGCTTCCGCGATCCTGGGATTCCTCCCGCTCGTCTGGATTTCCCACGCGCTGGGTTGGGGTCTGGTCGGCATCTGGACCGGTCTGAGTCTGTTCATGCTGATCCGCCTGGCCACGATCCTGGTGCGAATCCGGGCCGGCCGCTGGGCCGTCGTCGGAGCGTCCACTTAGGACTGTGACAGAGAACACGGTTAGCTAGGCTAACAATCTTTCTGTTCAGAAAGACACACTGGTAGAGACCATTTAGCGAAGACGGGAGAGCCGCCGTGTCGGGCACCACGCGCACCGCGCTGGTGATCTGGGCGACCGCGGCGACGGTCTACCTCCTGGCGGTGTTCAACCGCACCTCCCTCGGTGTGGCGGGCCTGCAAGCCGCCGAGCGCTTCGACATCGGACCGGCCGCCCTCGGCGTGTTCACCGTCCTGCAGATCGGCGTCTACGCCGCCATGCAGATCCCCACCGGCCTGCTCGTCGACCGCTTCGGCCCGCGCCGCACCCTGACCGCGGCGGCCGTCCTCATCGGACTCGGCCAACTCCTCTTCGCCCTCGCCCCGTCCTACGGCCTCGCCCTGTTCGCGCGCGGCGTGCTCGGCCTCGGCGACGCGATGACCTTCGTCAGCGTCCTGCGCCTCGTCGCCGCCTACTACCCGCCGCGCCGCTACGCCACGGTCACCGCCATCACCGCCGCCCTGGGCACCGTCGGCAACCTCGCCTCCACCGTCCCGCTCACCTTCGCCCTCGCACACGCGGGCTGGGTCTGGACTTTCGCCGTCACCGGCGGAGTCACCATGGCCTATGCCGCAATCGTGGCCTGGCGGGTGCGCGACACCCCCGAAGGCGCCCCGGTCCACCGGTCCACCGCGACGACCCTGTCCGAGGTGGTCGACCAGGTTCGGCACGCCTGGCAGACGCCCGGCACCCGGCTGGGGTTCTGGGTCCACTTCTCGACGATGTTCGCGCCCTCCGTGCTCGGTCTGCTCTGGGGCTTCCCGTACCTGGTCAAGGCGCAGGGCATGTCCGAGGCCGCCGCGGGCGCGGTGCTCAGCCTGCTCGTGGTGATGGCGGGCGTGACCGGCCCGGTCATCGGGGAGGTCACCGGCCGCAGGCCCGCGCTGCGCGTGCCGATCGTCGCGGCGTACATCGCCATCTCGGTGGGTGTGTGGGCGGTGCTGCTCGGGTGGCCCGGCGGGGTCGTCCCGGCGCCGCTGGTGACCGTCGCTTTCGGCTTCATCGCCATCGGCGGCCCGCTGTCGGGCGTCGGGTTCGCCCTCGCCCGCGACTACAACCCGATCGTGCGGGTCGGCACGGCCAGCGGGGTGGTCAACGTCGGCGGCTTCTTCGCGATCACCGTCACCACCCTCGCGATCGGACTGCTCCTCGGCGGCGATTCCAACCAGGCCGACGCGGCCGCGTTCCGGGTCGCTTTCCTTGCCATAGCGGTGATGTTGCTCTTCGGCGCGTGGCGCACCGGCGTCTGGTGGCGGCGCGCCCGGGCCGCCGTCCTGGCCGCGGACGCCCGTGGCGAATTGGTGCCAGTGGTGATTCGGCGTCGCTCCTGGGACATCCGGGCGCACACGGAATCAGCGTCGTCATAGGATTCCCGCTCGTGTCTCGCCCAAGTCAGCGCCAGCCCGTCGCCCCCGGTCTCCTCGTCGTCGACAAAGCACCCGGGATGACCTCGCACGACGTCGTCGCCCGAGTCCGCCGGATCATCGGCACCCGCAAGGTCGGCCACGCCGGCACCCTCGACCCGATGGCGACCGGTGTGCTGGTGCTGGGGGTCGAGCGGGCCACCAAGCTGCTCGGCCACCTCGCGCTCGACCGCAAGACGTACCTCGCCACCATCCGCCTCGGCGCGAGCACCACGACCGACGACGCCGAGGGCGAATTCCTCGGCGAACCCGACCCGGCGGCTTTGGCGGCGGTCACCGACGAGGCCATCACGGCGGGCATCGCCGCGCTGACCGGCGCCATCGAGCAGGTGCCCAGCTCGGTGAGCGCGGTCAAGATCGACGGCAAGCGCGCCTACGCCCGGGTCCGCGCGGGGGAGGACGTCCAGATCCCGGCCCGCCCGGTGACGGTGTTCCGCTTCGACCTGCTCGGCACCCAGCGGAGCGAGACGGGGATCGACCTGGACGTGATGGTCGACTGCTCGTCGGGCACCTATGTGCGGGCGCTGGCCCGAGACCTGGGCGCCGCCCTCGGCGTCGGCGGTCACCTCGCGGCGCTGCGCCGCACCCGGGTCGGCCCGTTCGACCTGCGCCTGGCCCGCACGCTGGAGCAGTTGGAGACCGACCCGGCCCTGTCTTTGGACATGGAGGGCGCCGTCGGCGCGGCCTTCCCCCGCCGCGACCTCGGCAAGGCCGAGACGACCGCCCTGGCCCACGGCCGCAAGCTCCCCGCGGCGGGCATCGAGGGCACCTACGGCATCTTCGACCCGGCAGGCAAAGCCGTGGCACTGGGTGTAGACGAAGGCACCACATCCCGCGCCCTGGTCGTCCTTAACGTCCCCTGATCTCCGGTCCACAGACCGAGCGGGTTATCCACAGGAAGATCGACAACACCCCGCCGCAGCCCCATCCCCGATAAACTGGACAAGGGCAGCCCCCCAGGGTGGGTGGGGGTCTGCGCGCGTGGACTGCGCGCGAAGAGATCGGGAGTGGGCGGCCCAAGTAGGCAGGTCAAGTCCTGCGGCGTGAATGTTGGACTCACTGTCGGGAACGTGCGACTCGCGAGTGGGCGGCGGTGGGGTGGGACACGGTGGCGCGGTTATCAAGAGCCACTAGGGTGGAACTGTGCAGCGATGGCGCGGACTTGAGGATCTTCCGAGCGGGTGGGGTCGCTGCGTGGCGACCATCGGTGTGTTCGACGGTGTGCACCGCGGACACCAGGAGCTGATCAGCCGGGCGGTCGAGATCGCCCACGACCGGGGTCTGCCGTGCGTCCTGGTGACGTTCGACCCTCATCCGTCCGAAGTGGTCCGCCCCGGCAGCCACCCCGCCCAGCTCACCACCCTGCGCCGCAAGGCCGAGTTGGTCGAGGGCCTCGGCGTCGACGCCCTGTGCGTCCTGCCCTTCACCTCAGAGCTGTCCAAGGTCACCGCCGAGGAGTTCGTGCACGAGGTGCTCGTCGAGCGCCTCCACATCGCCGCCGTCGTGGTGGGGGAGAACTTCACCTTCGGTAACCGCGCGCTCGGCAACGTCGAGTTGCTGACCAAGCTGGGCCACCGCTTCGGCTTCTCCACCGAGGGCGCCAAGCTGGTCACCGCCGACTCCAGCGGCGAGATCACCTTCTCCTCCACTTACATCCGCGCCTGCATCGACGCAGGCGACGTCCGGGCGGCGCAGGCCGCGCTGGGGCGTCCGCACCGGCTTGAGGGCATCGTGGTCCGGGGCGACGGCCGCGGCCACGAACTGGGCTTCCCCACGGCCAACCTGTCCACCCCACGCTTCGCCGCCGTGCCCGCCGACGGGGTCTACGCCTGCCAGTTCACCTTGCTCAACAGCGCCAACCGCGGCCCGCTCACGGCCGCCGTGTCCGTCGGCACCAACCCGACCTTCTCCGGCCGCGAGCGGCGGGTCGAGGCGTTCGTGCTCGACGTCGACGAGGACTTCTACGGGCAGCGGGTGGCGATCGACTTCGTCGAGCGGCTGCGCGCCATGGAGAAGTACCCGTCGTCGGAGGCCCTGGTCGAGCAGATGCACCTCGACGTCGCCCGCACCCGCGAGCTCCTTGACAACGAGTAACCGATTCGCCCACGAGCGTCGCGCGAGCCTGGCAAGATAACCGCAGGCAGACGTCAAGAGAGAGGCGAACGTGGAGGACCACAAGATCGTCCAGCGCAACATCGCGCTGCAGCGGGAGTGGTACGGCGAACCCCTGGGTGACCGTGTCCGCAGACTTGTGGTC
Organism: Actinokineospora xionganensis; assembly: GCF_014323725.1. Taxonomy (GTDB): domain Bacteria; phylum Actinomycetota; class Actinomycetes; order Mycobacteriales; family Pseudonocardiaceae; genus Actinokineospora; species Actinokineospora xionganensis. The sequence goes on from NZ_JABVED010000011.1 coordinate 82,714, forward strand.
GCCTTCGACGTCTCCCAGGCAGGCCTCGCCGACGTGCTGGGCATCAGCGCGCCGATGCTGAGCCAGGTCATGAGCGGCCGCCGCGCCAAGATCGGCAACCCCGCGGTCCTCGCGCGGCTGATCATGCTCGAACGCAAGATCCTCACGCCCGACGTCGCCTCCGGCCGCCGCGAGGCACTGCAGCGCGCGCTCGACGACGTCCGCTCCTCCAAGCCCGCCGTGACCAGGGACAACCTGCCCGTCGACGTCGGCCGCAGCGCGATCATGGCGTTGCGCAGGCTCATCCCGTCCGACCACCTCACCGAGGCCGCCGCGGCGCTCGACGGCCGGTTCCCCGAACTCGCCGAGCTGCTCCGGCACGCCGGAAAGCGAATATGACCAGGCTTTTCACCGCGTTCCCCCTGCCCGACCCGGTCGCCGACCATCTGGCCGACCACCTGCCAAAACTCCCGGCGGGCGTGAGATTTCCCGGCCGCGACACCTGGCACATCACCGTCGTCTTCCACGGCGAAGACGATCCGGACGCCCGTCTCGCCGCCCTCGCGGAAATCGACATGACACTGCCCGCCCCGCGCCTTAGGCTGCGCGGGTCGGGAACGTTCCCCGGAGTCGGCTGGATCGGAGTCCAGGCCGACGGCGCCCTCCCCGCGCTCGTCGCGGCGGCCGGTCGCGGCCCCGAGGAGTACATCCCGCACGTGACCATCGCCCGATGGCCCAAGGACCAGCAGGTCCAGTTGGGCCTCGACGACTACACGGGCCCCGAGTGGACCCCGAGTGAGCTCGTCCTCTTCACGAGCGAGCGTGGGCCGGTCTACACGCCGATCGGCCAGGCCAGGCTGCTCCACGCGGAGCAACCGAGGCCTACCTGCTAACCTTGGTGATTGGGTCCGGCTGCAGTCCGTGGCGGCCGGTACCGACTCACCCGAGTGAGAATTCCCAGCTCGGGCCACACGGGACAAAAGAACAAGGAGTTGACGAGTGGCTCTGTCCACCGACCAGAAGAAGACGATCCTCACCGAGTACGGCGTGCACGACTCGGACACCGGATCACCCGAGGCCCAGATCGCGCTGCTCACCAAGCGCATCAAGGACCTCACCGAACACCTCAAGATGCACAAGCACGACCACCACTCGCGTCGTGGTCTGCTGCTGCTCGTCGGCCGTCGCCGTCGGCTGCTCAACTACCTGACGAAGGTGGACATCGAGCGCTACCGGTCGCTGATCCAGCGACTCGGCCTGCGCCGATAGCTTGACCCTGGGGGGAGTGGCCATTCGGTCACTCCCCCCACCCAAAACTCAACAAAGACGCAGAACACAACAGAGCCAGCACGCCGCGCACCACGGGACCAAGTTCGCCGGTCCTCGGTAGTGGTTCCCGGGTACAGCCGACCGACACAGGGAGTGTCGTGTGGCCCCGAGGACTTCGATCGAAGACCGGCCTCGTCCGAACCGCGACCCCGTGCTCGGGTTGCGCGCTGGCTCGCATACGAGGAGTACCGAATACATGACTGAAAACACCGTGCACGAGTCGACTGCCGTCATCGATAACGGCAAGTACGGCACGCGCACCATCCGCTTCGAGACGGGCCGCCTGGCCCGACAGGCCGCGGGCAGTGTCGTGGCCTACCTCGACGAGGAGACCATGCTGCTGTCGGCGACGACCGCGTCGAAGCACCCGAAGGAGCACTTCGACTTCTTCCCGCTGACCGTGGACGTCGAAGAGCGCATGTACGCCGTGGGTCGCATCCCCGGCGCGTTCTTCCGCCGTGAGGGCCGTCCGTCCACCGACGCCGTCCTCACCTGCCGGCTCATCGACCGCCCGCTGCGCCCGTCGTTCGTCGACGGTCTCCGCAACGAGATCCAGGTCGTCATCACCGTCCAGTCGCTCAACCCGCAGGACCTCTACGACGTCGTGGCGATCAACGCCGCGTCCGCGTCCACCCAGCTCGCCGGGCTGCCCTTCTCGGGCCCCATCGGCGCCGTCCGGGTCGCGCTCGTCGGAGACCAGTGGATCGCGTTCCCGACCCACGAGCAGCTCAAGACCGCCGTGTTCGACATGGTCGTCGCGGGTCGCAGTGTGAATAAGGACGGCAACAACGGCTCTGCTGATGACATTGCGATCATGATGGTCGAGGCCGAGGCCACCGACAACGTGATCGACCTGATCGCCGAGGGCGGCACCGCCCCGACCGAAGAGGTCGTCGCGGCAGGCCTCGAGGCCTCCAAGCCGTTCATCAAGGTCCTGTGCGACGCGCAGGCCGAACTCGCCGCCAACGCCGCCAAGCCGACCGGTGAGTTCCCGACCTACCCGGCCTACCAGCCCGACGCGTACGACGCCGTCGCGGCGGCCGTCAGCGACGAGCTCGCGCAGGCGCTGACCATCGTCGGCAAGCAGGACCGCGAGTCCCGCATCGACGAGGTCAAGGCCCTGTGCCTGGAGAAGGTCGGCGCCGTCACCGGCGGTGCCTTCGAGGGTCGCGAGAAGGAGATCGGCGCGGCGTTCCGCTCGCTGAACAAGAAGCTGGTCCGCCAGCGCATCCTGCGCGACAACGTCCGCATCGACGGCCGCGGCCTGACCGACATCCGCGGCCTGTCCGCCGAGGTCGCGCTCATCCCGCGCGCCCACGGCTCGGCGCTGTTCGAGCGCGGCGAGACCCAGATCCTGGGTGTCACCACGCTGAACATGCTGCGCTTGGAGCAGCAGATCGACTCGCTGTCCCCCGAGACGCACAAGCGCTACATGCACCACTACAACTTCCCGCCGTTCTCCACCGGTGAGACCGGTCGCGTCGGTTCGCCGAAGCGCCGCGAGATCGGCCACGGCGCGCTGGCCGAGCGGGCGCTCATGCCCGTTCTCCCCAAGCGCGACGAGTTCCCCTACGCGATCCGCCAGGTCTCCGAGGCCCTGAGCTCCAACGGCTCGACCTCGATGGGCTCGGTCTGCGCGTCCACCCTGTCGCTGCTCAACGCCGGTGTGCCGCTGAAGGCCCCGGTCTCGGGTATCGCCATGGGCCTGGTGTCCGACGAGGTCGACGGTGAGACGCGCTACGTCGCGCTGACCGACATCCTCGGCGCCGAGGACGCCTTCGGCGACATGGACTTCAAGGTCGCGGGCACCAAGGAGTTCGTGACCGCGCTGCAGCTCGACACCAAGCTCGACGGCATCCCGTCGGACGTGCTGGCCAAGGCGCTCGACCAGGCCAAGGACGCCCGGTACACGATCCTGGAGGTCATGGCCGAGGCCATCGACGGCCCGGACGAGATGTCGCCGTACAGCCCGCGGGTCACCAGCGTGAAGATCCCGGTCGACAAGATCGGCGAGGTCATCGGCCCGAAGGGCAAGATGATCAACTCGATCACCGAGCAGACCGGCGCCGACATCTCCATCGAGGATGACGGCACGATCTACGTCGGTGCCGCGGACGGCCCGTCCGCCGAGGCGGCGATCGGCATGATCAACGCCATCGCGAACCCGCAGATGCCGAAGGTGGGCGAGCGGTTCCTGGGCACGGTGGTCAAGACCGCCGCGTTCGGCGCCTTCGTGTCCCTGCTCCCGGGCAAGGACGGTTTGGTCCACATCTCCAAGCTGGGCAACGGCAAGCGCATCAACAAGGTGGAGGATGTCGTCTCGGTGGGCGACAAGCTCCGCGTCGAGATCGCGGACATCGACCAGCGCGGCAAGATCAGCCTGATCGTCGTGGGTGACGACGCGGCTGAGGCCGCTCCCGCCACCGACGCTCCGGTCGAGGCGGCTCCCGCCCAGTGATCAAAGGTTCCACGGCGGCCGCGAGTGCTCTTCTGAGCGCTCGCGGCCGTTCCGCAAAGGTCCAAGGCCACCTGCAGAAGCCCGGCAGCACGGTCACCCTGGAGAACACCCCCGACGCCGAGGTCAAGCGCACGCTGCTGCCCGGCGGCCTGCGGGTGATCACCGAGCGGGTGCCCGGTCTGCGCAGCGCGTCGGTCGGCATCTGGGTGCAGGTCGGCTCGCGCGACGAGCCGAACGCTGTCGCGGGTGCCGCGCACTACCTGGAACACCTGCTGTTCAAGGGAACCGCGAAGCGCACGGCCCCGCAGATCGCCGAGGAGATCGACGCCGTCGGCGGCGAGCTCAACGCGTTCACCGCGAAAGAGCACACCTGCTACTACGCGCACGTCCTCGACGAGGACCTGCCGCTGGCCATGGACCTGGTGTCCGACGTCGTCTTCGACGCGTTGTGCACCGAGGCGGACGTGGAGACCGAACGGGGCGTCGTCCTCGAAGAGATCGCCATGCGCGACGACGACCCGGAAGACCTGCTGCACGACGCGTTCTGCAGCGCCCTGCTCGCCGACCACCCGCTGGGGCGGCCGGTGCTGGGCTCCGAGCAGTCGATCACGGGGATGACCCGCACGGCGCTCAACGGCTTCTACCGGCGTCGCTACACGATGCCGAAGATGGTGCTCGCGGTCGCGGGCAACGTCACCCACGCCCAGGTGCTTTCCTTGGTGCGCAAGGCTTTGCGCGAACGGCTGACCGGCGACAAGTCGCCGGTCGCCCCGCGCTCCGGCCGCGCGCGTATCGGCAACTCGTCGCGGCTGGTGCTGCACACCGACGACACCGAGCAGGTCCACATGATGCTCGGCGTGCGCGCGATCGACCGCCACGACGACCGTCGCTTCACCCTCAGCGTGCTCAACGCGGCGCTGGGTGGTGGCATGAGTTCGCGGCTGTTCCAGGAAGTCCGGGAGCGGCGCGGGCTGGCGTACCAGGTGTACTCGTCGGTGGCGTCCTATGCCGACACCGGCCACCTGTCCGTCTACACGGGATGCCAGCCCGAGCGGCTCGGCGAGGTCGCCAACGTCATCCGCGACGTGCTGGGCCAAGTCGCCAAGGACGGGTTCACCGACGAGGAAGTCGCCCGCGGCAAGGGGCAGCTCCGCGGCGGGATGGTCCTTGGGCTGGAAGACACCAGCTCGCGCATGTCGCGCATCGGCAAGGGTGAGTTGGCGTACGCCGATTACCTATCGGTCGAGCAGACGCTGGACCGCATCGCGGCGGTCACCGCCGAGGACGTGGCGAAGCTCGCCCGCGAACTGCTGACCCGGCCGCTCGCCGCGGCTGTCGTCGGCCCTTACGATCACGCCGACGACGTTCCGCTCGAGTTGCACGAGGTGAACAGGTGACGAAGTCCGTCAGGTCCGAAGACAACCCCATTCGCGTGGGTGTTCTCGGTGCGCGCGGCCGGATGGGCGCTGAAGTGTGCCGGGCCGTGGAAGCGGCCGGTGACATGGAAGTGGTCGCCATGGTCGACACCGGCGACTGGATGTTCGACATCGCCGACGCGGGGGCCGAGGTCGTCGTCGACTTCACCCACCCCGACGTGGTGATGGACAACCTGCGGTTCTGCATCGACCAGGACATCCGCGCCGTCGTCGGCACCAGCGGCTTCGGCGACGACAAGATCGCCACGATCAAGCAGTGGCTGGAGCCCAAGCCCGAACTCGGCGTGCTCATCGCCCCCAACTTCGCCCTCGGCGCCGTGCTGTCGATGCGCTTCGCCCAGCTCGCCGCGAAGTACTACGACACCGTCGAGATCATCGAACTGCACCACAACCGCAAGGCCGACGCCCCTTCCGGCACGGCCGCGCACACCGCCCGCCTGGTCGCGCAGGCGCGCGAGGCGGCGGGTATGAAGTCCATCCCGGACGCCACCACGCACGACCCGGACGGCGCCCGCGGCGCCCTGGTCGACGACATCCGCGTGCACTCCGTGCGCCTCGGCGGCCTTGTCGCCCACCAGGAAGTCCTCTTCGGCGGCGAAGGCGAGACGCTGACCATCAGGCACGACTCGCTCGACCGCAAGTCCTTCATGCCGGGCGTCCTGCACGGCGTAAGGGCCATCCTCGACCACTCGGGTCTCATCGTGGGCCTCGAGAACCTGCTCGACCTTTAGCCGTGTCCGCGCGCACGGTTTCCCTGATCCTGACCGCCGTCCTGGTCCTGTACTTCGTCCTGCTCGGCGGCCGGGCGGTGGCCCTCTTCCGCGACGGCTCACCCCTGGCCGTGGCCTTCGGCGTAGGCGTCCTACTCCTGCCCATCGTCGGTGCGTGGGTGGCATGGTCGACGATCCGGTTCGGCATGCGCACCTCGGAACTGGGCAAGCGTTTGCAGGCCGAAGACGGCCTCCCGGACACCTCAGACCTCCCCCGCATGCCCTCCGGCCGCGTCGACCGCGCCGCCGCGGACGCCTGGTTCGATGAGCGTCGCGCAGAGGTGGAGGCCTCCCCGGACGACTGGCGCTGCTGGTACCGCCTGGCGGTCGCCTACGACGTCGCCGGAGACCGCGCCCGGGCCCGGGAAACGATGCGCAAGGCCCTCGAACTGGCTCCCTGAGCAGGTCAGTTCGTGTAGCCGTGCTCGATGATCCGTCGCGCCGACTGGGCGTACCTCTCGGGGTCCGTGGGGGCCAGTGTGGCGAGGCCGTCGACGTAGCGGTTGTACATGCAGAAGGCCGCCGCGATCAGCACCGTGTCGTGGATCTCGATGTCGGTCGCGCCCTCGGTCCTCGCCGACTCGACATGGTCAGCCGTGACCTTGCGGCCCGTCTCCTGCACAGCACCGGCGATCCGCAGCAGGGCGCGCAGCTTCGCCGAGACCGGTGCCTCATCTAGGTTCGCCCGAACCTGGTCGACGAGCGCCATGCCCTCGTCGAGTTGGGCGGCGGCGAACGCGGAGTGCGAGTTGCGGCAGAAGTCGCACTCGTTGAGTCCCGAGACGTAGGCCGCGATCAGCTCACGCTCGCCCGCTGTCAGCGAGTGCGGTCCACGCAACAGGACTTCAGCCAACTCGTTGAGCGGCCTTGCTGTCTCTGGGCGGAACCGCATGGGTCCTGTGATGCCAGGGAACTGGGTCTCGTCGACCCCGAGATCGATGTGCGCCATGGTGATCACGCTAGTGGCCGGTGATGGGCTTGGGCAGTGTGCGATTCACGATCTAGAGATCGGCGATGAGGAGCCGGTAGCCCGCGTCGAGGGTGTCCAGGGCGAGCAGATCGGCGTGCTTGTCGTGCCAACGGCCGGTAGCGAGGTCCTCAGCCAGCCGAGCCAAGCCCGGCTGCAGCGCAGGTTCCCCAGTCTGCGCCAACATGGACATTCCGGCCCGCACCACCGGGTCGAGGTATGCCTCCGGCCTGCGCCAATAAGCGGCGCCAAACCCATCAGTGCAGTCGTGAGGCACCGGCACCGTTTCGATGCGGGCGCCGCCGAGCATGGTGGCCAGCTGGTTGATCGGTACCGCGCGTGCGTCGTCCAGTGGAATCGCCTCGGGCAGGTATTCGTCGAGCAGCCAGAACGCCCGGGTGACGGTCTGGTCCCAGGTGAGGATGACGACGCGCTCGCGGGCAATCCGGCGCAGTTCCGCGATTCCTGCGGCCAGGTCGGTCCAGTGGTGCACCGTCAGCAACGCCATCGCCGCGTCCGCCGAGTTGTCGGCGAGCGGGATGGACTCCGCGCATGCCCGCAGCACCGGAGCCGACCCCGTCGGCCGCTGCGAGATCATCACCGAACTCGGCTCGACGGCGAGAACCGTCTGCGGCGGCTCGTACGACCCGGTGCCCGCGCCCACGTTGATCACGGTGGCAGCGTCCCCCAGGGCTTGGTCGATCTGGGCACCGATACGTGGGTCGGGCTTGCGCGTGGTGGCGTAGCCGGCGCCGATGGTGTCGTAGGTCGTCACGGTCGAAGTATGTCTTGCGCGCGTTGCAAGCACGGCGCTTCAGTGATTCTTTCCGGTGGTACCAGCGGTTTCAGGGCCGTTTCGCCGGGTTGCGCCGCTAGCGTGCCCGTATGGATGCGACGGTGCGGAGCCGCGAACTGGGCGACGAGTTGAGGCGCGTGCGCATGGTCCGGGGGCTCAAAGCCGCCGAACTGGCGCACGCGATCGGCTGGTCGGAGACGAAGATCTCGCGGGTGGAGTCGGGGAAGACTTCGTGCAGTGAGGTGGAAGCGGCGATCTACCTCGCGTACTGCCGGGTGACGCCAAGGGAACTCGATCGGATCATCGCGCTGTGCGGCGGGGAGGACGAACACGGCTCCTTCCTCCGCCACCACGGCGAACGCCTACCCGACCAACTGCGAACCCTTGTCCTGCACGAAACCACCGCAGACCTGGTCGAACAGTTGGAGCTGAACCGAGTGCCTGGTCTGCTCCAGACCGAGGACTATGCCCGCGAGATCATCGGCGGTCCGGGACTTCTTCCCTCACCCGCGATCGAGCCCCGGGTGCGTGCGCGAATGGATCGACAGACGGTCATCCACCGATGGAACCCACCGGGTTTCACCTTCTACATCCACGAGGATGCCCTACGACTGCCGATTGGTGGCACGGCCGTGATGCATGAACAGATGCTGCAGCTGTTGTTCCTGGGGGAACTCCGCCATTGCGCGATCCAAATCATTCCGACAGCAGCCGGCGCGCATGCCGGCCTGGATGGGCCGTTCCGCATGATGCGGTACGAGGACCACTCGCCAGTCGTCTGTGTGGAGACCCAAAACCGCAGCTTGTTCATGGAAGCCCTCGGGATATCGCTACCTACCAGCTGATTCTTGGCAGGCTCGCGGATGTTGCTCTGTCTAGGGAACAATCGCGGTCGGTGCTTGCGGCACTCGCAAGCGACTACGACCGACCGGGAGCAGGCAGCCATGGGGACGGCTTGGCGCAAGAGCACCTTTAGTGGCACTAACGGCGACTGCGTGGAGGTCCGCTGGCGCAAGAGTTCCTACAGCGGCGACAACGGGGCTTGCGTCGAGGTCGATTTCAGGAAGTCCGTGGCCGTCAGGGATTCCAAGAACCCCGACGCGGGCAGGCTCGCCTTCACCCCGTCCGCGTGGGCGTTGCTGCTACAGGAACCAGCCGGCGAACATCGCCGGTGACGCCGCCAGCGCGCTGAACCGCACGAACCGGCCGACCAGGCCCACCGACACGAACGTGTGCAACGGCATCCGCACCAGCCCGGCCAGCACGGTCATCGCCATGTACGGCGGCAGCCCCACGACCGAACTCACCCCGTAGGTGCCGAACATCCAGTGCGGGTGCCGCTCACACCGTTCCTTGACGCCCTCCACCCAGCCGCGCACCCGTTTCGTGCGCAGCTGCCAGCGCAAACGGGTCGGCGTCATCGGCTTGGGCTTGCGGTGCAGGAACGCGGGCAGGTGGATCGACCCACGCCCGGCGTAGTAGTAGACAAGCTTCCCCGCGACCTGCGCGACGGCCACGACAGCGCCCAGCGCCACCCACGAGATCCCCGGCCGCTGCATCATCAACGCCAGGACAAACACCTCAACGCTCACAAAAGGGACAAGCGCCGACCCGAACGCGACGCCGAACGTCACGCAGAGCCAAGGCAGCACCAAGGAATGTCCCCCACTCGATAACGAGGCCGTCGTCGACGGTACCCCAACCGAGTGGCCGCTAGGCCAGCTTCAGATCGAGCGACCCGGACATCCGCAGCTCCCGTAGGGGCTGCCCACCCGCGTCAAGCGTGCGCACGACCCCGTCCGGCGCCCATCCGGCCCGGGTGAAGAAACTGACCTGCGACTGGTTCGCCTCCGGAACCCAACAGATCCCGCGCGTCAACCCCGCGGCCCGCACCGCCTTCGCCGCGGCGGCCAGCAGCCGCCCGCCATGCCCGCGCCGACCCCAGCGGGGCTCGACCAACAGCGTGCCGATCAGCGCCACGGTGGCCGCGTCCTCCGGCGGGAGGTCGTTGGCCATGGCCGACTCCGACTCCGGCGAACTTCCCGCGCTGCAGAACCCGACGATCCAGTCCCCCTCGACGGCCGCGAACACCATCGCGGGACCCTGCTCGATCGTCTGCCGCCACTGGACGGCCGCGTCGGCCGGATCAAGCGCGGCCAGGACGGCGGCGGGCAGGATGCCTGAATACCCGGCCTGCCAGGTGAGCACCTGGATCCGGGCGATCTCGTCGACATCGGCGGGTACGGCGGGACGAACCGTGGCATCAGCCATGGCGGCAACCTAGTGGTTGCCCCACTCGCCGCGAATGGCGGACCCGCAGCGCCACGGCCGGAACCCGCGAGAACCGGAGCCCGCAGCCCGGCACACTGCCCTTGTCCAGGTGGAATGCCCGACGACGCGAGCGTGTAGCCGTAGAGACCCGGGCCTATCACAAATAACCGGCATACAAATGTCGGTGGTTCGTGCGAGGGTGGGGGCATGTCGTCCAAGTCCTGGTTCGCGTGGACCGCTCTCGGGGTCGTGTACGTGATGTGGGGGTCCACGTACCTCGCCATCCGCTTCACCATCGAGTCCATGCCCGCCCTTCTCTCCGCGGGCGCCCGCTTCCTCGTCGCGGGCGCGATCCTCGCCGCGCTGGTCGCCCTGATATCCGGGACCAAAGCGCTCCGCCTGACCCGCGCGCAGTTCGGCTCCGCTGTCCTCCTCGGCCTGCTGCTGCCCGCCTGGGGCAACGGCATGGTGGTTCTCGCCCAGCAGCACGTGGCCTCCGGGCTGGCCGCGCTCTTGGCCGCGTCGGTGCCCCTTTACGTCGTCGTCCTGCGCCGGGTCTGGGGCGATCGCCCTTCCAAGATCACTTTTGTCGGCGTCGCGATCGGGCTGGTGGGGCTGGCCGTCCTGGTGTTCGGCGGGCCCTCCGAGGGTGCGCACGGCACCGCCTGGTTCGGGCCGTGGCTGGTCTTGCTGGGCGCCCTTGGTTGGTCGTTCGGCACGTTGCTGAGTACCAAACTCGCGCTGCCACCCAATCCGTTCGCGCTCGCCGCGGTCGAACTGGTCGCGGGGGGCGTGGCCCTGGCGGTCGCAGGCATGGCGATGGGGGAGCGGCTCGACCTCGCCGAGATCACCACGGGCTCCTGGGTCGCGTGGGGCTATCTGGTGCTCGCCGGCTCGCTCCTCGCGTTCAGCTCCTACGTCTACGTCCTGGGCCGCCTGCCGGTGTCCACCGTGGCCACGTACGCCTACGTCAACCCAGTGATCGCCGTCCTGCTCGGCTACCTCTTCGCAGGCGAGCGCTTCGGGCTCGCGCAGCTCGGCGGCGGCCTGATCGTGCTGGTCGCGGTCGTCCTGGTGGTCCGCGCCGAGCGGCCCGGGCCGAAAGTGTCGGTGCCTGCCGGCAGTATCCCGGAGTCGTGCGAGGTGAAACGGTGAGCGAGACGATCACGGCTTCGGCCGCGCGGCGAACAGCCCTGGCCGCGCAGGGGTTCGCCGACGCGCGCCCATCGGGCCCACCCACGCGACGTCATCTGGCCAAGGTGCTCTCGCGCGTCCAACTTCTGCAGCTCGACTCGGTCAACGTCGCGGTTCGCGCGCACTACATGCCGGTCTTCTCCCGCCTCGGCGCTTACGACTCGGCGCTGGTCGACGACGCCGCCTGGACGCACAGCCCGCGCAAGCCCCGCCTCCTGGTCGAGTACTGGGCGCACGAGGCGAGCCTGATCCCGGTCGCTGACTGGCCGCTGCTGCGGTGGCGCATGCGCCGCTACGAACACCGCTACATCCACCACCTCGAACGCATGACGGCCAAGGCGCCGGGTCTCATCGACGACGTCCTCGCCGCCGTCAAGGAACTCGGCCCGGTCGGCGCGGGCACTCTGGAAACCGCTTTGGGTGCAACGGCGGTCCCGAAGGTCAAGGGCGGCTGGTGGAACCGCTCCGACGTCAAACACGCCTGCGAGTGGCTCTTCGCTGTCGGCGAGCTGACCACCGGCACCCGCCGCGGTTTCCAACGGCTCTACGACCTGCCCGAGCGCGTCCTCCCGCCCGAAGTCCTAGGCGCCACACTGGTTTCCGATGAGGAGGCGGCCCGGCAGCTGATGCTGCGCGCCGCCGTCGCCCACGGCATCGGCACCGAGAAGGACCTGCGCGACTACTACCGCCTGCAGCCCGCCCGCTCCCAGCAGGCTGTCGCCGAACTGGTCGAAGAGGGCCTGCTTGAGGCTGTGACGGTCCAGGGCTGGCGCCACCAGGCCTACCGGCACGTCGACGCCCGCACCCCGCGCAGGGTCACCGGGCGGGCGCTGCTGTGCCCGTTCGACCCGTTGATTTGGGAGCGCGACCGCACCGAGCGGATGTTCGGCTTCCGCTACCGCATCGAGATCTACGTGCCCGAGCCCAAGCGCGTCCACGGGTACTACGTCTTCCCGTTCCTGCTCGACGGCGAACTCGTCGCCCGCGTCGACCTCAAGGCCGACCGTGCCAACGGCGCGTTACTCGTGCGGGGCGCGTTCGCCGAACCGGGTGTCGACACCGCTCGGGTGGCCGGGGAACTCATGGCCGAGCTGCGCACAATGGCGGTCTGGCTTGAGCTCGACGAGGTCCGCGTGGGTGTGAAGGGCGATCTCGCCACCACGCTGAGTACCGGCTAGTAGCCTATTACTCCGAGTCCGGCTAATGTCACATTTGGGGTAGATGACGAGGTGTTGCTGCTGTCTTGCGACAGTCGTGCGGCAGGATCGGACCTCCGTCGGGGCGAACGGACGAACGGGACGTTGGTGCACCGAGTGCTGGGCAGGTGATGAGTGAGCGTGTCGATCGCAGTCGCCGCACGTTTCAGCGGAGATCGACTTCCGGTTGAGGTCACGACCTATGTAGGACGCGGTAACGAGATCCGCGAAGTCAAACGGCTGCTGGGAATCGCGCCGCTGGTGACCCTCACCGGGCCGGGTGGGGTCGGAAAGACCCGGCTCGCCATGCGCGTGGCCACCTCCACCCGCGCTTCCTTCGACGACGTGGTCTTCGTCGGCCTCGCCGATCTGCATGACCCGAAACTGCTGGTCAACACGGTCGCCGACCGGCTCGGTCTCGGCGACCGCTCCACCAGGGCGCCGATCGACCTGGTCGTCGACTACCTGCGCGCCCGCAGGCTGCTGCTCGTGCTGGACAACTGCGAGCACCTGATCGAGGCGAGCGCGCACTTCGCCCAGGCCATCCTGACCTCGTGCCCGGACGTGGTCATCCTCGCCACCAGCCGTCAGTCGCTCGGCGTGGCTGGCGAACACGTGATGCCGGTGCCGCCGCTGGCCGTGCCGGACCTCGGTGAGTCCGCCGCCGCGGTGCACCAGTACGACGCGGTGCGCCTGTTCCTCGACCGGGCGACAGCGGTCGTGCCGTCGTTCACCATCACCGACGACGACGTCGACGCCGTGATCCAGCTGTGCCGCTCGCTCGACGGCCTGCCCCTGGCCTTCGAACTCGCCGCGGTCCGGCTGCGGTCGCTGTCGGTGCGACAGCTCGCCGACCGGCTCAGCAAGCGGTTCACCCTGCTGACCCGGACGAACCGGTCCGCGCCGAGCAGGCACGAGACGCTGGAGGCGCTGATCGACTGGAGCCACCAGCTGTGCACCGAGCAGGAGCGCCTGCTCTGGGCGCGCGCGGCGGTGTTCCCTGGCGGCTTCGACCTGGAGGCCGCTGAAGCCGTGTGCTGCGGCGACGACCTGACCTGCGACGACCTGCTCGACATGCTCGACAGCCTGATCGACAAGTCGATCCTGCTGCGCGAGGAACACGACGGGCAGGTCCGATTCCGGATGCTGGAGACGGTGCGGCAGTACGGCGAAGACCGGCTCCGCGCCGACGGCGACCTCACCGGGCTGCGCCGCAGGCACCGCGACTGGTGCCGAGAGGTCACCCGGGACTTCGGGGCGAAGTGGATCGGTCCGGGGCAACTCGCCCTGGTCCAGATGATCGACCGGGAACACGCCAACCTGCGCCAGGCATTCGACTTCTGCCTCAGCGATCCCGACGAAGCGGTGACCGGGCTGCGGATGGTCACCGAGATCAGGGATTACTGGCTCATCCGCGGTCTCACCGAGGGCCGGATCTGGGCGGGCAGGCTGCTCGCCGTCGCCGTGCCTGACACCTCCGAGTGGGCGGGCGCGGCGTGGGTCGAAGCGTTTCTCGCCCTTGTCCAAGGCGACATGGACGCCTATGCGGCACGGCTGGCCGAGGCCTCCGAGGTCGCCGAGCGGATCGACGACGCCAGTGCCCGCGCGTACGTCGATCATGTGCGGGGCTACGCCGCACTGATGGCGAACGAGGGTGAGCAGTCGGCCGAGCTTTTCCGGAAGGCGTCGAACGCCTTCATCGCGCACGGTGACCTCAGCGGCGAGCTGTGGTCGACCTTCAACTACGGGCTCGCGATGAGCCTGGCGGGCGATTTGGAGACCGGCCGCACGGTCATGCGGGCCTGCGCAGACCGGTGCGCTTCCCTTGGGGAGGCGGTGTTCCGCTGCTGGGCCCTGTGGTCGCTCAGCGCCGCGGAGTACCTGCACGGGGAGTACGAGCGGTCGCTTGAGGCGGGTCTGGAGGTGCTGCGGCTGCAGCGTGAGGTGGTCCACCGGGTGATCCTCGGGTTCAGTCTCAACGTGTTGGCCGGGTGCGCCGCCCACCGCGGCGAGCACCGCCGCGCGGCGCGACTGCTCGGCGCGTCGGTCACGGTGTTCCAGATGGTCGGCGCGTCGCCGACCAACTACGCCGCCTTCGGCGAACCGATGCGCCGGGACATGGAACTGGTGACCGGCGTACTGGGCATCGAGGCGGCTGGCGCGGAGTTCATGGTGGGCGCGAAACTCCCCACCGACACCGCCGTCTCCTACGCCCTGGGCGAGGACATCACCCGCGCCGTCCCGGAGTCGGACGAGTCGCGGCTGACCAAACGCGAACGCGAAGTCGCCGAACTGGTCGCGAAAGGCATGACCAACAAGGAGATCGCCAAGGCCCTGGTCATCTCCCTGCGCACCGCCGAGACCCACATCGACCACATCCGCACCAAACTCGGCTTCAGCAACCGCGCCCAAATCGCCGCCTGGATCTCGCGAGTCCAACGTTCAGGCCAATGAGTTCAACATTCAGAACATCGACTTCGCCCCAGCGTCACTGTCGTGCTGAAACTGGATGTTCTGAATGTTGAACTCATTGTCCTGAACGTTGGACTCGCGAGTACGGGGTCAGCAGGCTTCGTCGACGGTGTCTTCCTCTACCTGCTTGGAGGCGGTGCGGAGGAGTTCGGCGCGGACGGCCAGTTCGAGTTCGAAGCGGGCCCGCGGGTCGCTGAGCTGGTCGCTGAACAGCTCCTCGATCTTGTGCAAGCGGTAGCGCACGGTCTGGGGGTGCACGCCCAGGCGGTCGGCCACCTCACCGGCGCGGCCACGCAACGCGAGCCACTCGTGCAGGGTCAGCAGCATCCGCTCCCGCTGCCGCGGCGTCAGGTCGTTGAGCGGGGCCAGCCGCCGGTTGACCAGTTGCTCGATCAGGAAGTCGTCGGAGAACAGGGCCAGCGCCAGACCGTTCTCGGCGCAGTCGACGACCGGCGAGTCGGTGATCAGCCCGCGCTCGGACAGCTCGATCGCCTTGCGCGCCACCCGAAGCGACGACCGGATGGCCGTGATCGGAACCGGCGGCCCGACGGCGATCCGCCAGCCGGGGAACGACTTGGCGAGAGCCGCCTGGTCGACGTCGTCGGCCGCGATCACCAGGCACGGCCGGGCGCCGTCGAGGTCGGCGAGGATCTCGGTGCCCAGCGGGCCCTGCCCGGGGACACTGGGTCCCTGCGGGCAGCGCAGCGCCACGGCCACGATCGCCTCGGGCACCCGCCACCGCGCCGCGTGCGCCTCATCGGTGATCACGTGGGTGTCGGTGGTGCGTTCGTCGAGGAGCAGCCGCAGCAGCCGGGCGCGGCGGTCGGCCAGGGTGTCGGTGGAGGTGGCACGGGCGGTCTCGTAGCCCTCAAGGGACACCGCGCGCAGCCGGTCGACCTGCCGGGACACCGCGCCGGTCAACACGGTGATCGCCTGCGCGGACACCGAGTTCGCCAGGCCATAGGTGCGCATCTGCTCCGACATGACCCGCTCGCCCGCCTCGTACGCCTTGGGCAGTGCGTCGGCCGGGCAGCCCGCGCCGTAGATCATGGCGCCGATGCCGCGGAACATCTCCGTCCAGTCGTCCGAGGTGGACCGCGGCGCGAGCACTGTGTCGATGCCGCGCAGGATCACCGCCTGGATCGCCGACGGCAGCAGCCCGCCGATCGGCCCCGCCAGCGGCGTCGCCAGATCGGGCACGGCCCGGCGGACCTCGGCGATGATCGCCATGGCCACACGGCCCGCGTGTGCCCGGAACCCGGCGACCGCCTCCCGTTGCACCGAAGGCGACCACCGCGCCTGCACATCCCGTCGGACTGTCGACGCTTGCGCCGGGGTGTCGCTGACCAACCCGTGTTGAAGTCCCATGTGCCTCTCCAGCCTGCATCGTTGCCCGCGTGATCACGATGCCTTCCGGGCGACACGTACTACATCGTCAGAACTACGTACCTACGTACCTATATCCACCGTCTACGGGCCCTAACTATCGGGTTTCGAGCAAAAGCATGATCATCGAATCCGAACGTCGCAGGTCGCGGCCTCGGATTTTGAGCACAGCGGAGTCATCTGTGTTCATAGAGTTGCGAGGGTGATGAGTGCGGAGCCGGACCCTGTCCGACCGTTCACGCGCAACGGGGACGGTCCGTCCGGCCGTTCGTCCGACAGCGGCAGTTCGCTTCGGGCCTCGCCGGATCCGGAGGACAGGTCGACTTCGGCCGCCGACCCGGCACGCACCGCGACCCGCAGGTCGCCCGAGCCGGTCGTGAGTTCGAGCTGACCGGACGCCGCGTCGGCGACCGTGATGTCGCCGGTGCCGGTGCGCACGAGGACGTCGTCGGTCACCGCGCCCAGCCAGACGTCGCCGCCGCCGGTCGAGACCGACGAGGGGCCCGCGATCTCGGTCGCCTCGACGGCGCCGGAACTGGTGCGGGCCCGCAGACCCGAGCCGGACCGGCCGATCCGGATCGAGCCGGAGCCGGTGGTCAGGTGAGCGCCGGAGGCCGCCTCGACGTCGATCGCGCCGCCCGCCGTGCCCGCCTCGACCCGCCCGGCCTGCCCGGTGACGGTGATCGACGCGGCGCCCGAGCGCGACGTCAGGTGTGAGCCGAGGGGAGCGCGGATCGACACGGCCACCGGCACGCCGCGCAGGCTCGCCTGGTGTGGCGTGCGTACGGTCAGCCTGCCGCCGCCGAACTCGATCTTCGTCTGGCGCACCGCCTCGCCGGGCACATCGGCGGGCACCTGCTCACCGAGTTGGCCGCTGAACCACGTGACGAGGTTCGACAGGCCCTCCACCCACGGGCTTCCGCTGTCGGGCGCGTGGCGCACGCTCACCGCGACGTTGGGTTCGTCGACCAAGCGCACCTCGATGACGCCCGCGCCGATGGTCACCGTCATCTCTATGGGTCCGTCCGCGTCGAAGGTGCGCGCGGCGACCGGCTGGGTGTCGGTCATCCGCTGTACCAGCCCCGCACGCGCGACCCGTCGGCCTTGTTCCAGCCCTTGTCGCCACCCCTTGCCTTGCCGTGCAGCGCGCCCTGCAGGGCCTGCTGGACGAACGTGTTGAGCGACACGCCCTGGGCGTTGGCGGCCTGCTCGGCCTTCGCCTTGAGCTCCTCGAACAGGCGCAGGGTCATCCGGCTCATATCGCCGCCGTCTTGGAGCGGCGGGGGTGGTGTCTCTTTGGCACCACCTGACGTCTCGGTGACGACGACACGCACATCGCGCCCGTCCAAGCGGATATCGACCACATGCTCGGGCAGCGCCGCGGTCACCTCGGCGGCAAGGTCGGACAGGGCGTTCATCATGGCCAACCGGGCGGCGGGCTCGATGGCGGCGGACAACACCGCCGCCGCGCGCCGCATCGTCTCGTCACCGGCCGACGCTGTGGTGGCCAGGTCGTCACGCAAAGCTGCGAGGTACGGGTTCAGGTCCATGACACCACCATGACACCACCGGTGACATCGGTCAAGGAAAGCAGGCGGGTGCGGTTAGGCTGGCCGCCGTAGTCGCAATCGAGTAGAGGACGGGCCACGTGACCGAGACGGTGTCGCCGAAGGTGCAGCTCATCGCCAAGACCGAGTTCTTCGCGCCGGCGGACGTGCCGTGGTCCACCGACGCCGACGGCGGTGAGGCGCTGGCCGAGTTCGCAGGCCGCGCCTGCTACCAGTCGTGGAAGAAGCCGAACCCGGCGACCGCGACCAACGCCGGCTACATCAACCACATCATCGAGGTCGGCCACCTGTCGGTCCTTGAACACGGCAGCGTGAGCTTCTACATGACGGGCCTGTCCCGCTCGCTCACCCACGAGCTGATCCGCCACCGCCACTTCTCCTACTCGCAGCTCTCGCAGCGGTACGTGCCGGAGAAGTCGGCCGCGATGGTCGAGCCCGACGTCATCGCCGAGGACCCGGAGCTGCACGCCAAGTTCCTCGAGGCCGCCCAGGCCGCGCAGGACGCGTACAACGAGCTGCTCGCAGGCCTGGAGAAGAAGTTCGCCGACGTCAAGAGCGCCACCCTGCGCAAGAAGCAGGCGCGCCAGGCGGCCCGGGCGATCCTGCCCAACGCCACTGAGACCCGCATCGTCGTCACCGGCAACTACCGCGCCTGGCGCCACTTCATCGCCATGCGCGCCACCGAGCACGCCGACGTCGAGATCCGCGCGCTGGCCATCGAGTGCCTGCGGCAGCTGCAGAAGGCGGCGTCGAGCGTGTTCGCCGACTTCACGATCACCGCGCTGCCCGACGGCACCGAGGTCGCCTCCAGCCCGCTCGTCGCCGAAGGCTGAGCCGGGTGAAGCGGCTCGCCATCGACGTCATCGACGGCGATTACACGGTCACCAGGCTCGACGCGGGAACGAAGGTCCCCGCGAACCTGTTCGACGGCGACGGCCTGGTCTCGGTCAGCCGCACGCCGACCGAGGTCTCGATCGTCTCGCCGAGCGCCACCGCGCCCGAGGGCGGCCAGACCGAGCCGGGCTGGCGGCTGCTGACCGTGCGCGGCCCGCTGGAGTTCACCCTCACAGGGATCATGGCCTCGCTGGCCGGTTCGCTCGCCGCGGCCGGGGTGTCGCTGTTCGCCCTGTCCACTTTCGACACCGACCACATCCTCGTGCACGCCACCGACCTCACCCGCGCCCTCGCCGCCCTCCGCGAGGCAGGCCACGAGGTGTTCGAGTCGGCCTGACGACACGAAAACCCCGCCTCCGGCGATCGTCTACGCGGAACCGCCGAACGGCCGATCGCGGTCTGACTAGGATTCGCGGCGGCTGAGGAGGTAGCAGGGTGTCGCAGGAGCAAGGACCGACCGTGGCGCACGGGCCGCGCATGGTGGCGGGCCGGTACGCCGTGCTCAACGAGTTGGGCCGCGGTGGCATGGGCGTGGTGTGGCTCGCCGAGGACACCATGATCGGGCGGCACGTCGCGATCAAGGAACTGCACCTGCCCGACGGGGTGCCGCAGAGTGAGCGGCAGATCTTCGAGGAGCGCGTGCTGCGCGAGGCCCGCACCGCCGGGCGGCTCAACGACCCCGCCGTCGTCACCGTGTACGACGTCGTGCAGGAGTCGGGCGCCACCTACATCGTCATGGAGCTGATCCAGGCCCCGACGCTGTCCGACGTGGTCAAGGAGCGCGGGCCGCTGCCCGCCGACCAGGTCGCCAAGCTCGCCGACCAGTTGCTCTCCGCCCTCGACGCCGCGCACCAGGCGGGCATCGTGCACCGCGACGTCAAGCCCAGCAACATCATGCTGGCCGCGAACGGCCGGGTGAAGCTCACCGACTTCGGCATCGCCCAGTCCCTCGACGACCCGCGCCTGACCAGCAGCGGCATCCTCATCGGCTCGCCGTCCTACATGGCCCCCGAACGCATCCGCGGCGAAGAGGCCAGCGCGAGCTCGGACCTGTGGGCGCTCGGCGCGGTCCTGTTCTTCGCGATGGAGGGCTACTCGCCCTATGAGCGCGCCACCACGGCCGCCACCATGCACTCGATCCTCAACGAGGTCCCATACCTGACCCGCGGCCAGGGTGCGCTGGCCTCGGTGATCACCGGCCTGATGATCAACACCCCGCAGGCCCGGCTCACCTCCGGGCAGGCCCGCGGTCTGCTCACGCACGTGCAGACAGGCCCGGTGACCGGCCCGACGATGATGACCGGCGGCACGGCGTACTTCCCGCACGGCCAGGCCACCCGAGTGGTCGCCGCGCCGCCGAAGGGTGGGGTGAACAAGAAGCTCGCCCTGATCCTCGCGGGCATCCTGCTGATCGCGGGCGCGGTCGGCGGCTTCTTCCTGAGCAACGCGATCAACACACCCGACGAGGCCACCACGCCGCTGGCGCAGACCTTCACCTATGGCACTGGCGGCGACATCGTCGAGTTCAAGATCTCCAACGGTTACTGCAACACCGGGGCGTTGCAGGCAAGGTCCTCGTTCGAGTCCGGCACGGACTGCAAGAAGCCGTTCCAATTCCAGGTTTACGGACAGGTGGAGCCGACCAACGCGGAGCTGGACTACGCCGGCACGGAGTTGAAGGCGCTGGGCGAGAGCTACTGCGGTTGGTTGTTCGCGACCGATCGGGTCAAGGATCAGGGCAAGTCCAATTTGGCCTATTCGGTGCTCGTCCCCTCCCAGAAAACCTGGGAAGCCGAATCCTCCGATGGTGGCGACCGGACAGTGTCCTGCGTGCTCAGCGACCGGACCGGCGCCGACCTCAGAGAGTCGCAGATCACCGAGAAGAACTAACTTACCCCCGGTAATGTAGGTCCATGGGTGTAGCCAGGGACGAACGCGCGCAGCTCAGCGACCTGTTCACCGCCGTCGGGCCGGACGCGCCGACGCTGTGCGGCGACTGGAAGACCCGCGACCTCGCCGCCCACCTCGTGGTCCGCGAGCGCAGGCCAGACGCGGCGGGCGGCATCCTGGTCAAGGCCCTCGCCGGCTACCTGCGGAAAGTCCAGGACGGTTACGCCGCCAAGCCGTGGCCCGAGCTCGTCGACTTGGTGCGCAGCGGTCCGCCGCTGCTGTCGATCTACCGCCCGGCCCTCCTCGACGAGCTGATCAACACCACCGAGTACTACGTGCACCACGAGGACGTCCGCCGCGCCGTCCCCGGCTGGGAGCCGCGCCCCGCCGACAACGAGCGCGACCGCGCCCTCTGGGTCGCGCTGAAACGCTCCGGCCGGATGTTCTTCCGCAACAGCCCCGTCGGCGTCAACGCCCGGACCCCGTCCGGCAGGCACGTCGACCTCAAGAGCGGCCCCAACACCGTCACCCTCGTGGGTGAACCGGGTGAGCTGCTCCTGTTCGCGTTCGGCCGCGACGAGTGCCGCATCGAGTTCGAGGGCGAGCAGTCGTCGATCAGTGTCGTCTCCGGCCTCAACAGAGGTCTCTAGCAGCCAGACCTGCGCCGGTGACCGCAGGTTGCGGGCGTCGGGTCGATGACCACGAGGTAGCGTCTAACCCCATGACCGCAAGTCCCACAGCCACGCCCGGCAGACCGTTCGGCCGGGTGCTCACCGCCATGGTCAGCCCCTTCGACGCCGAGGGGGCGGTCGATCTCGACCGGGCGCAGGAACTCGCCGCGCACCTGGTCGACCTGGGCAATGACGGTCTGATCGTCAACGGCACCACCGGCGAATCGCCGACCACGACCGACAAGGAGAAGTCGGACCTGGTCCGTGCCGTCATCGAGGCCGTGGGGGACCGGGCGACCGTCGTCGCCTCGGTCGGCACGTACAACACCGCGCACTCGGTGCACCTCGCCGGTGAGGCCGAGAAGGCGGGCGCGCACGGCCTGCTCGTGGTCACCCCGTACTACTCCCGCCCGCCGCAGTCCGGCCTGCTCGCGCACTTCACCGCGATCGCCGACGCCACCGGCCTGGGCGTCATGCTCTACGACATCCCGCCGCGCTCGGTCGTCCCCATCGAGGTCGACACCCTGCGCAAGCTCGCCGAGCACCCGCGCATCCTCGCGGTCAAGGACGCCAAGGGCGACCTCCTCGCGGGCAGCCAGGTCATCGCGACCACCGACCTCGCCTACTATTCGGGCGACGACGCCCTGAACCTGCCGTGGCTGTCCATCGGCGGCGTCGGCTTCGTCAGCGTCATCGGCCACGTCGTCGCCGACCGCCTGCGCACCATGGTCGACAGCTACGAGAGCGGCGACGTCGCCGCGGCCCGCGAAGTCCACAATGGACTGCTTCCGGTGCTGCGCGCGTTCAGCCGGGTCGGCGGAGTCGTGTTCTCCAAGGCCGCGCTGCGGCTGCGCGGCATCGACGCGGGCGACCCGCGGCTGCCGCTGCTGCCCGCCACCGATGAGCAGATCGCCGCCATCGCGGGCGACCTCGGCGAGGCCGGACTGACCAACGCCGACGGCCAGGGCATCGACCCCGCCACCGCGCGCGTGGCGCACACCGACGCCAACGCCGCCTACGTCAACACCACGACCCACACAAGCGCCGGGACGGTTCATAAGTGAGTGAAAACCGCACGTCGGGGAAGTGGCCGCACAATCTGCCCGCCCCGCTGGCTGAGGGCGGCCTGCGCATCGTCGCGCTCGGCGGGATCGGTGAGATCGGCCGCAACATGACCGTCTTCGAGTACGGCGGCAGGCTGCTGATCGTCGACTGCGGTGTGCTCTTCCCCGAAGATCAGCAACCCGGCGTCGACCTGATCCTCCCGGACTTCCGCGCGATCGAAGACCGGATCAACGAGATCGACGCGCTGGTCCTGACCCACGGCCACGAGGACCACATCGGCGCCGTGCCGTTCCTCCTGCGCCTGCGGCCCGACCTGCCGATCATCGGCTCGCGGTTCACTCTCGCCCTGGTCGCGGCCAAGTGCAAGGAACACCGCCTCAGCCCGAGCCTGCACGAGGTCAAGGAAGGCGAGCGCCGCGCGTGGGGCGTGTTCGACTGCGAGTTCTTCGCCGTCAACCACTCCATCCCCGACGCGCTCGCCGTGGCCATCCGCACACCCGCGGGCCTGGTGCTGCACACCGGCGACATCAAGCTCGACCAGCTCCCGCTCGACGGTCGCCTCACCGACCTCGCGGGCTTCTCCCGTCTCGGCGACGAGGGCGTCGACCTTTTCCTGGTCGACTCGACCAACGCCGAGGTCCCAGGCTTCGTCATCTCCGAGCGCGAGATCGGCCCGGTCCTCGACGGCGTCATCCAGCGGGCCAACCAGCGGGTCATCGTCGCCTGCTTCGCCAGCCACGTGCACCGCGTCCAGCAGGTCCTCGACGTCGCCGTCGCGCACGGCCGTCGGGTCGCGCTCGTCGGCCGGTCGATGGTCCGCAACATGGGCATCGCCGCCGACCTGAAGCTGCTCACCGTCCCACCGGGCCTGCTCGTCAGCCTCGACGAGGCGATGACCATGCCCGAGGACCAGGTCCTGTTCGTCTCCACCGGCTCCCAGGGTGAACCCCTCTCCGCGCTCTCGCGCATGGCGCGCGGCGAACACCGGCACATCTCGATCCGCCCCGGCGACACGGTGATCCTGGCCAGCTCCATGATCCCCGGCAACGAGACCGCGGTGTTCGGCGTCGTCAACGGCCTGGTGCGGCTCGGCGCCCACGTGGTCCACCAGGGCAACGCCAAGGTGCACGTGTCCGGCCACGCCCCCGCGGGTGAACTGCTGTTCCTCTACAACGCCGTGCGCCCCAGCAACGTCATGCCCGTCCACGGCGAATGGCGCCACCTGCGCGCCAACGCCGCCCTGGCCGTGCAGACCGGCGTCCCCGAAGACCGTGTGGTCATCGCGGAGGACGGTGTGGTGGTGGACCTCGTCGACGGCCGCGCCAAGATCACCGGCCGGGTCGAGGTGGGCCACGTGTACGTCGACGGCCTGTCCGTCGGCGACGTCGGCGAGTCGACTCTCTCCGACCGGCTGGTCCTCGGCGAGGGCGGCTTCATCTCCATCACGATCGCCGTCGACTCCGCCACGGGTCGCGCGATGGCGCCGCCGACCATTTCCGGCCGCGGTTTCTCCGACGACCCCAAGGCACTCGACGATGTCGTGTCCCTGGTGGAGATGGAGCTGTCGCACACGGAGTCCGAAGGCATCACCGACACCCACCGGATCGCCCAACACATCCGCCGGGTCGTGGGCCGCTGGGTCGCCGACACCTACCGTCGACGCCCGATGATCGTGCCGACCGTCATTGCGGTGTAGAAGAGGGACATGCCTTACATCTCGGTTTCCATGTACCCCGGCCGCACCCAGGAACAGAAGCGCGAACTCGTCGCCAAACTGACCGACGCCTTCGTCGAGACCTGCGGCGGCAAGCGCGAAGGCGTGTGGGTAGTGATCAACGAGGTTCCCGCGGAGAGCTGGGGCGTCGGCGGCGAACTGCGGGGATAACACCCCCAGTCACAGCCCGGCACCCCGCCGCCAGCGGCACGTGGCGGCGGGGCAAGCCCGGGGTTACGCGCGACGAGCCGCCGAAGCCACGAGGACGGCCACGGCAGCGCTGAACAACTGCCGCAGCAGGAGGTTGCGTTCACGACGGCGTTCACGCCTGGTCTGGTTCATCGCAGCTCCGTTTCCGCTCGCGTCTCATGCGGTGTCGCTCCATCCGTCGGCGGCGTAACGGGCCCCGACGGCGCGCGCAGGGGTTCGAACCGTTCCCCGGCGTCGTCCAACATCAACAATGTTCCGCTCGGGATGTCGAAGAACAGCCCGATCAGCCGGACCCGCCCGGCGGTGACGGCCTCCGCCACATCAGGCATCTTGCCCAGCGACTCAAGCTGCACCGCCACGTTCACCATCGCCAGTTGATCGATGTCCGACCAGCCCGCCTCCGCGGCGCGCCTCGCCAGCGGATGCCCGTCCTTCCACGCCTGCAGGCTGGGAGCGGCCCACCGCAGCCACCGCCCGATCGGATCGTTCTCCGGCCCCGAGAGCAGCGCCGTCATCGCGCCGCAGCGGGAGTGCCCGCAGACGATCATCGTCGGCACCTTGAGGTGGTCGAGCGCGTAGAGCACGCCCGCCCGCATCGACAGGTCACCCGGCACCAGGTTGCCCACGTTGCGCAGGGTGAACAGGTCGCCCGGGCCGGAGGTGGTGATCACGTTCGGCACGATCCGCGAGTCCGCGCAGGTGAGGAACAGGGCGTGCGGATGCTGGTTCGCGGCCAGCCTGCGCAGGTGCGGACGCATGATCGGCGCGGTCCGCCGGTGGTACTCGCGGGCGCCGGTCAGCAGCGGCCGCAGCACGTGGTCGCGCGACTGCTGCGGGATCGGCACGTGCGTGTGATCGTGTTTCTTGTGGGAGTTCAGCGACTCGCCGTCCTGCCAGTGCGACCACGGCAGGAACCAACGCGGGCCGGGCCCGCTCCGCTTGCGCCGGGTGTTGGGGCCAGGTCCGCCGATCTCGTCGATGACGATCGTGCCGCCGGTCGACTCGTGTTGGCGCCGCCACGCCGAGAGGTGTTCGAAGGCGGCGTGGTCGAGGTAGTCGACGACGAGTTCCAAGTGGACGGAGGTGCCGTCGGGCACCTGGGCGAGCACCCGGGAAAGCCTTGGTACGGAAAGAAAGCTTAAAGTTCCCTCGACGACGACGGCGTAGACGTCGTCGGCTCCCCGCTCGACTCGCACGCGCGCCCAGACGATCCGGCGCAGCGTGGCGAGGAGCGCGACGGCGAAGCCGAGCACGACGCCTTCGAGGAGGTTGAGCATGACCACGCCCGCGATCGTGACCACGTAGACCATCAGCTCGCCGTGTCTGCGCGCGGTCCGCATGTCGGCGAGCTTGACCAGGTTCATGCCGACGACCACGAGCAGCCCGGCCAGCGCGGCCATCGGGATCTGCTCGACGAGGTCGACCAGCAGCACTGTGAACAGCAGCACCCAGACGCCGTGCAGGGTCGCCGAGGCCCGGGTGCGGGCGCCCGCGCGGACGTTGGTCGCGCTGCGCACGATCACGCCGGTGATGGGCAGGCCGCCGAGCATGCCGGAGACGATGTTCGCGCTGCCCTGGCCGACCAGTTCGCGGTTGAGGTCGGTGCGGTGGCCGTCGCGCAGTTTGTCGACCGCGACAGCGGAGAGCAGGCTCTCGACGCTGGCGATGATCGTCATGGTGAACACGCCGAGCGCGAACGCGACCCAGTGGCCGTCGGGGAGCGCGGGCAGGGCGATCGCCGAGAGCGGCGAGTCGGGCAGCGACACCCGCTGCACGTCGATTCCCAGGGTGACCACGGTGGCGAGCACGATCGCCACCAGCGGGCCGGGGACCGCCCTGATCCGCGCGGGCAGCTTGGGCCAGACGAGTAGCAGCGCGACGACCGCCAGGCCGATGAAGGTGGCGGGTTGGTGCAGGTCGGTGATCTGCGCGGGCAGGTCACGCAGGTTGTGCCACGTGTTGGCGCTCGCCGAACCGCCGAGCAGCACGTGCACCTGGCTGATCACGATGACCACGCCGATGCCTGCGAGCATGGCGTGCACCACCGTCGGGGAGATCGCGAGCGCGGCGCGACCGATCTTGCACGCGCCGAGGACGACTTGGAGCACCCCGGCGCAGACCGTGATCGCGCAGGTCACCGCCCAGCCGAACTGGCCGATGAGTTCGGCGACGACCACTGTGAGACCCGCGGCGGGCCCGCTGACCTGCAACCGGGAGCCGCCGAGCGGGCCCGCGACCAGGCCGCCGACGACGGCGGCGATGAGTCCGGCGATGACGGGCGCGCCGGACGCGGCGGCGATGCCGAGGGAGAGGGGGACGGCGATGAGGAAGACGACTAGTGAGGCCTGCACGTCATGGCGGGCGTCGAGCAGGCGGTGGGGCGGGGCGTGGGCCGGGCCACTGGAGCGTGGTGCACCCATCGGGTACCTCCTTGAGGTCGGTCGGAACGGACGCTCTCGGGTGCACCATGTTTCGGTACCGAGATGAGCACATGGTGACCGATTGGCCACGATGTGTCGCCTGCGACAAGTAAACATCGCTTTACTTTCAGCGCGTCCAGTGACCCCCGGATAGATCAACTTCACTCGACAGCGTGTGGTGTGGGTCTCAATCGGTGGGTAGCGGGTCGGCGGGCGTGACCGGCCCGTGCGACGCGACCTGGACCAGCGCGGCCCCGCTCAGGAGCACCACCATCCCGATGATCTGGTCGGGTGACAGTGTCTCGCCGAGCATCAGCCAGGCGATCAGGGTGGCCACGATCGGCTCCGACAGCGCGAGGACGCTGGCCACCGTGGAGGGCAGATGCCGAAGCGAACTGATGCTCAGCGTGTAGGCGAGCGCGGTGCTGACCAGCGCGACGATGACCAGCAGCGCCACTACCGGCACCTGCGCTCCGCCGAAGGCCGAGGTCGTTCGGATCGCCGCGTAGGGCATCGTCCACGGTGGCGCGACGGCGAACAGGGCGAGCGCGCCCACCACCATTCCCCAAGTCACCATCCCGATCGGGTGATGCTCGCTCGCCCCGCGCTCGCCGAGCAGGTAATACGCCGCCGAACACAGTGCCGCGCCGATCCCGGCGAGCAGTCCGACCCCGTCGAGTTCGAGTGACTTCCATACCTGCGCCACGAGCGCCAGCCCGAAGAGGGCCAGCGCGATCCCCGCCCAGGACAGCATCGGCAGCCGCACCTTGCGGACGAACCGCACCCAGAACGCCACCAGGACCGGCGAGGTGTACTCCAGCAGCATCGCGATGCCGACGGGCAGGCGGGACACGGCGATGAAGAAAAGCAGCTGGACCAGGCCGACTCCGGCAAGCCCGTAGGCCACCAGTAGTCGCCACTGGTCGCGGCGCACCCGCAGGATTGACGGCTTGACCAGGGCGACACCGATCAGCAGCACGACGGCCGCGATGCCCACCCGGGCGCTCGCCACATGCTGGGGGGACAGGCCCGCGTTCATCGCGGCCTTGGCCAACGGCCCCGAACTGCCGAACGCCATCGAGGCGCCAAGGATGTAAACAACGCCTCGGCCTCGGTGAATAACCGGTGTCTTAAGTTCAGTCGTCACGAAGTCCAGTCTGCCTTAAGTCAACGAAAGCGGTGGTTGGATGGTAGGACGTATCCACTGATCGGTAACCGCTGGGCTGCCTCTATGCTTGCGCGCGCACAGGCGGCGGAGGTGTCATGCAAGGCGAACGACGTGGGCCCGTGCCCGGACTCCACAAAGTCCGATTCGGCACCGCCGAACTACTCGCCGACGCCGACCGCGACAACGCCTGGCTGCTGACCGTCGAGGGCGTTGCCCAGTCCTATGTGGACCTCGATGACCCGTGGCACCTCGAGTTCGACTACGTCAGACGCATCGGCGATGTGATCGACGTGCTTGCCCAGGGCCCACTGGATGTCCTGCACGTGGGCGGGGGAGCGGGCACCCTGCCCAGGTACCTGCACGCCACCCGCCCCGGCTGCGACCAGTTGGTGATCGACGCCGACGGCCCCCTGATCGACCTGGTGCGGTCCGAGTTGGACCTGGACTCGGTCCCAGGCCTGGAAGTCCGCGTAGACGAAGGTCGACCGGCTGTCGCGCAACTCCCGGACAGCAGGTACGACTTGGTCATCCTCGACGCCTATGTCCGCGCGGCCATGCCCGGGGGGCTGGCCACTCTGGAATTCATCACCGAGACAGCCCGCGTTCTACGCCCCACAGGAACGGCAGTCGTAAACATCTCCGACGGCCCCGGCCTACGCTTCGCGAGAAGGTTCATCGCCACCATGACGGCGGTGTTCCCCCACGTGGTGATGCTGGCGGAACCGAATGTCCTCCGCGGCAGGCGTTATGGAAATCTGGTGGTAGCCGCATCCCGCGAGCCGCTTCCGGTAAGGGATCTGGCGTCACGGGTGGCATCAGCGGCCTTCCCGGCCAGGTGTGTCCCCACCGCACAACTCCTGGCGTTATCGGCAAACGCGGAACCCATCACCGACGCGTCCCCTATGGCCACCCCCACGCCACCGGAACACGCCTTCGGCCTGCCCGACAGCGCAAGCTAGCGACAAGGCCCAATCCGGGGAATTTGACGGGCCGAACCACCCACGCACCCTGCGGACCTGCCGGGATCAAGAAGGCGGGATCGCGATGTGGCGCGAAATGAGAACTCGCTGTCTTGAGGTGGGGACTCGCGAGCTCAGCGAACGGGACGCCAAGGACTCTTGGCATCACAAGGCCGAGTCGGATCGACAAACGCAGGCACATCAGGCTCACCTGAACGAAGCGGAACCAGATCAGCCGTGATCGCCTGCATGATCCGAGCGTGCGCCCGCACGGCATCCCCAGGCTTGCCGTCAGTCAGATCGGAAAGATCAACCTGCTGTCCGAAGTGGACACGAAACACCGGCCGATCCCGCACCGCACGGAAGAACGACAGCAGCAGCGGCTTCACATCACGCCACCCCGTGACAACCTCAGTCCCCCAGTAGACGGCCTCATGCGCCCCCCACTGGCTGATCGTCACCACCGGCACATTCCCGCCAAGCGCCATCCGCGCCACCCCGGTCTTGCCCCGCTCGGGCCACAGCCCAGGCTCCCGGCTCACCCGTCCCTCCGGATACACCAGCAGCGGCACCCGAGCCTCACCAAGCGCGTCGACCGCCCGGTGGAAGGCCTCCGCCACATGGGCTTTGCCACGGTCGACTCGCAGATGCCCCGCCTTGCGCAGGAAGTAGCCCAGCACGGGAGCGTCGAGCAGGCCCGCGGTGAGCATGAACCGGGGCGGAAATCCGGCCTTCGCGCACGCGGCGATCAGGACGAACGGGTCGAACATGCCGATGTGGTTGGCCGCGACCAGAACCGGGCGTCCACGCAGTTCCTCGGGGAACTCGCCGGTGATCTCGATGCGTCCGACGGACCGCACCAGTGCTCGATCGATCCAGACCATCGCCCGCCAGACCAGCGGGGACTTGCCGAACGTCTTCCCACGGCGTGTCGACTGTTCTCCGTCGGTCCGCAGCGCAACCATGGCCAGAGCATGACATGCCCCAGGTCGGTGTCGGCCGCCAGGTCGACACGGATTCATGTTGTCCGTGTGACCCGTGGGGCGGGAGGGCAGGGCGGGTTACCGTGTGGGCTATGGCGAGCCGGACGACCTCCTCCAACAACGCGGGCAAGCGTCCTGTCGCGCGCAAACCCGCGGCCAAGCGTGCCCCGGCGCGCAAACCGGCCGCCCGCAAGGCTGTAGCCGGCAAAGCTGGAGTCCGCAAGTCGGCCGCCCGGCAGAACGTCCTTGTCGCGATGTTCGCAGGCGGCTGGGGGCTGCTGGCCAAAGGCGCGGGCTCGATCGCCCGGGCCGTCGGTCGTACCAAGGAACTCGACCCGGCCCACCGCCGCGACGGTGTCGGCTTCGGCCTGATCGCGCTGGGTGTCGTCCTCGGCGCCGCCGTGTGGTGGCGGGCGGCGGGCCCGGTCGGGCGGGGCATGGAGATCGGCGTGCGCAGCGTGTTCGGCGCGCTGGCCGTGGCGCTGCCGCTGATGCTGCTGGTCACCGGCATCGTCTTGATGCGCTCGGACCCGCAGCCCGAGAAACGTCCCCGGCTCGTCGTCGGCTCGCTGCTGATCATCCTTTCGCTGCTCGGTGTCCTGCACGTGATCAGTGACCTGCCCACCGACAACGCCGGCCGGATGTTCGCGGGCGGCGCGCTGGGCTACGTCTCCGGCGGCCTGCTCGCGAAGGGCGTCACCGCGTGGGTGGCGATCCCGGTCCTCGTCCTGATGCTCGGCTTCGGTGTCCTGGTCTTCACCGGCACCCGCATCCGTGAGATCCCGACCCGGCTGCGCGAGCTGGCGGGCATGGAACCCGACGATGAGGGTCTCGACGACCTCGAAGAACCCGAGCCCGAGCCGGTCAAGCTGCGCAGGCCCTCGCGGCGCCGCGTGGGCACGGCCGCCGAAGACGGCGCCGTGCAGCCCGAGCTGCCGATCGACGAGCCGACCCCGCGGGTGCGCCCGGAGCAGGTCAGGGAGAACAAGCCGCCCGCCGAGCCGAAGAAGCCGAAGGACGCGATCACCGTCACCCGGGTCGTCGACGGCGACTACCGGCTGCCCGACCCGTCGATCCTGGCCGACGGCGACGTCCCCAAGACCCGCAGCAAGGCCAACGACCTGATGATCGAGGCGATCAGCGGCGTCCTCGACCAGTTCTCCATCGACGCCCAGGTCACCGGCTTCACCCGCGGCCCGACAGTCACCCGCTACGAGGTCGAGCTCGGTCCCGGCGTGAAGGTCGAGAAGATCACGGCGCTGACCAAGAACATCGCCTACGCCGTGGCCACCGACAACGTCCGCCTGCTCGCGCCCATCCCGGGCAAGTCCGCGGTCGGCATCGAGGTCCCCAACAGCGACCGCGAGATGGTCCGACTCGGCGACGTCCTGCGCAGCGCCACCGCGATCAAGGACACCCACCCGATGGTGGTCGGCCTCGGCAAGGACATCGAAGGCCACATGATCACCGCGAACCTGGCCAAGATGCCGCACCTACTGTGCGCGGGCTCGACCGGTTCCGGCAAGTCCAGCTTCGTGAACTCGATGCTGGTCTCACTGCTGGCCCGGGCCACCCCGGACGAGGTCCGGATGATCCTCATCGACCCGAAGATGGTCGAGCTGACGCCGTACGAGGGCATCCCGCACCTGATCACGCCCATCATCACCCAGCCGAAGAAGGCGGCCGCGGCGCTGACCTGGCTGGTCGAGGAGATGGAGCAGCGCTACCAGGACATGCAGGTCAACCGGGTCCGGCACATCGACGACTTCAACAAGAAGGTGAAGTCCGGCGAGATCGCCGCCCCGCCCGGCAGCGAGCGCGTCTACCGGCCGTACCCGTACATCCTGGCCATCGTCGACGAGCTGGCCGACCTGATGATGACCGCCCCGCGTGACGTCGAGGACGCGATCGTCCGGATCACCCAGAAGGCCCGGGCCGCGGGCATCCACCTGGTGCTGGCGACCCAGCGGCCCTCGGTCGACGTCGTCACCGGCCTGATCAAAACCAACGTGCCGTCGCGGCTGGCGTTCGCCACGTCCTCGCTCACCGACTCGCGGGTCATCCTCGACCAGCCGGGCGCGGAGAAGCTGATCGGCATGGGCGACGCCCTGTACCTGCCGATGGGCTCCTCCAAGCCGGTCCGCATCCAGGGCGCGTACGTCAGCGACGAGGAGATCTCGGCGATCGTCTCGTTCACCAAGGAGCAGGCGCAGCCGGAGTACCAGGACGGCGTGACCGCGGCCAAGGCGGGCGAGAAGAAGGAGATCGACGACGACATCGGCGACGACCTCGACGTGCTGCTGCAGGCGACCGAGCTGATCGTCACCTCCCAGTTCGGCTCGACGTCGATGCTGCAGCGCAAGCTGCGCGTCGGCTTCGCCAAGGCTGGCAGGCTGATGGACCTGTTGGAGACCCGCGGCGTCGTGGGCCCGTCGGAGGGGTCGAAGGCGCGCGAGGTGTTGATCAAGCCGGACGAGCTGGAGAACGTCCTGTGGGAAATGCGGGGAGGCGGGCCCGCGGCGGGAGACCCCGACGACTGACGGGGTGCAGCGTCCTGTTAGGTCTCGAATCGCTAACGACCGGTGGATATTCGCCCCAGGGAAGCGTATTGGCGGCGAAGGTACCGGCGGACGAATGTGGCGTGCCGTCGTAGCGGCATGATCGACGGAAGGACACGCGTGCAGTACGACTACAGCTACAGCTCGGGACCGGACATGGCGGCCCTCGTGCCGCTCATGATCGTGGGCTTCGCGGCCATGGCGGTGATGATCATCGCGATGTGGAAACTCTTCACCAAGGCTGGTCAGCCCGGCTGGGCATCCATCGTTCCGTTCTACAACACCTACATCCTTCTCAAGATCGTCGGCAGGCCCGGCTGGTGGCTGCTTCTGCTGCTCATCCCGCTGGTCAACCTCGTGATCATCATCCTGGTGATGATCGACCTGGCGAAGGCGTTCGGCAAGAGCGGCGGCTTCGCCGTGGTGCTGATCCTCTTCGGCTACATCGGCATGTGCATCCTCGCCTTCGGCGGCGCGCGCTACGTCGGCCCCGTCGCCGACCCGGCGTTCGCGGCAGGCGGCGGCTACCCGCCCCACGGTGGCTACCCCCAGGGCGGTTACCCCCAGCAGGGCGGTTACCCGCAGCAGCAGGCCTACGCGCAGCCTGGCTACCCCGCGCAGCCCGGTTACCCGGCCCAGGGCGGCTACCCGCAGCAGGCGTCCGCCCAGCCCGGCTACCCCGCGCAGCCCGGCTACCCGGCGCAGCCCGGCTACCCGGCGCAGCCCGGCTACCCGGCCCAGGGCGGTTACCCGCAGCAGCCTGGCTACCCGCAGCAGGGCGGCTACCCGCAGCAGCCGTACGGCCAGTAAGTCACGGCTCACCACACGGGCGTCCCGGCATCGCCGGGGCGCCCGTCGTGCATCTCAGGCAACCGCACGGGCCGCGAATTCCGTCTGAGCGGTGAAGACTGGAGGAATGACCATGGTGAACGGGTTGACCCGCGTCGTCGCGCTGGCCGCGCTGCTCATGCTCACGGCGTGCACGCCGGGTGGGGCCGCCCAGCCGGGCTCGCCGACCACCGAGCCTCGGGGGACGACACCGACGACACAGCCGCCGGGTCCGGCGCTCGACGCCGACTTCCCGCTGCGCCAAGGCGAGTCGCTGACCCTGTCCGCCGAGGGGCTCACCGTCGGGTACCAGACGCTCGTGGACGACAGCCGGTGCAAGCCCGGCCAGGTGTGCGTCTGGGAGGGGGACGCGACCATCCGGGTCACGGTCAACAAGGGCGGTGGGCCCGAGGCGATCGAACTGCACACCCACCGGGATTTCCCCACGTCGGTCGTGTCCGAGGGTTACCGGGTCAGGCTTGTGCGGCTCGACACCGCGGGGGAAGTGGCGACCCTGCTGGTGAGCAAAGAGGCTTCCTGACTTCGAGCGTGGCGCAGGGCTTCGGCTGTGCTGCGGTAGCCGCCGCCGAACTCGCGGACGGCCGCGTAGTAGATGTCGGCCGTGCGCTTGCACAGCCAGTTCCGCCCGCACACCGAGTACAGGTCGGCCCGGAACACGTTGTCGATGCTCAACCGGGCCTCCTCGTCGAAGCGGGCCTGTGACTTGTAGTTGCGGTAGCCGAAGTCGTGCCGGTGGCAGGCGGACAGGAAGTTGAAGCCCAGCGGTGCGTCCGGCGAACTGGAGCAGCCGTCGGACGACCAGTCGATCTGGTCAGCGAACGGCTGGGCCACCCGCGTCTCGGCGAACCGCGGCAGCGCCAGGGTGAAGAGGAAGGTGTCGGTGGTGGCGCGCAACTCGGTCTGCGGCAGTTCCGCGGCGGCGGTCCCCGCGCCGATGACAAGCATGATCACGGTGGCGAGCATGGCTCGGACGGCGAGCATGACAACTCCTCGGTGACGTCGACGCTGCGCCTATTACGCATGGCCCCCGCGGTGCTTGGCGACCGCCGTTCGGGTCAGTCGCCACCAACATCGGGTGAAGTTCGGCCGCACGCGAACGTCACGGCGAGTCGCGCCTGTTCCGGCGCCAAACCCAGCAGTGCCAGGAGGTCGCGGTCGGCCGCGCCACCGAGCAGGTATCCGGCGAGTCCGCGGTGAGCTTCGTGGTCACGGTGTCTCCTCAGGATCGCCGTCCGGGGCCGCGTCGACTGCGGCGAGGAAGGCCTCGATGTCGGCGTCGGCGGGCTCGTCCGCGTGGGCGGCGGCGCCTTCGAGTCGCTCGGCCAGGACCGGGACGGTGTGCCCGGCCCAGGCGGGCGGCCGGTCCTCAGGCAACAGATTGTGCTTGCGGGCGAAGGTTTCCGCGGAGTCCCGAATGGAGTCCCGCAGCGCGCCCGCCACCACGCCCTGCGCGGTTTCGGTGAGTTCGACGAGGAGGGCGCGGACCCGGTCGAGCTGGTCGTCGCTGCCTGCCTGGTCGGCCAGTCGCGGCCAGACGACGCGCTCGAACACGTCGACGAAGTCGGCCGCGATCTGGTCGGTCTGGGCGCGCAGCCGCTCGAACGCGTCGAGGATCTCACGCGGCGGCATGGCCATCTCGGTCATCGCGGTGCCCGAGTCCATCGCCCAGCGCCGGACGAAGGGTTTGCCGCGCTCCCACCGGATCAGGCCCATCCGACTGGCGCGGCGGAAGAGCTGCGGGCGCAGGTCTCGCACGGACACCAACGCCCGCAGCTCCCGGAAACCGACCGGCACCCAGTCGTCCGGGCCCCCCTTGCCGGTCAGGCCGAGCACGTCGCCGACGCGAGCCCCCAGGTCCCGCGCGGCGATCAGCTCGGCGATCGCGGGCAGCGAGAAACCCCGCTGCTGCAACCTGTTCACCAGCCCGAGCCGCTCGACATGGGACGAGTCGTAGCGGGCCGTGCGGCCCTCGCGCCGAGGCGGATGCAGCAGTCCCCTCGTCTGGTACATCCGGATCGTGCTCGTCGGCAGCCCGGCCTTGGCGGCCAACTGCTCGACGGTCAACGCGTCGTCTCGTCCCACAGACATTATCCTGTCGGACCAGAACTACTATAGTCAAGACTCTTCGAGTAAACGTTCGAATAGTTGCCCCGCCGATCCGCACCTAAGGGGACCGCGACGCTAATGAACCACGGTGCGCGCACAAGCCGCCCTTGGCGAACCATCGTGACCAAACGTAGAAAATTTCGGGGAGGCCGCTACAGCTTGAGTAGCATCCTGGTGTTGCCGAGGGTGTTCGGCTTCACATAAGGCAGGTCGAGGAACTCCGCGACACCCTCGTCCATCGAGCGCCGCATCTCCTCGTAGACCTCCGGGCTGACCGGCGTCCCGTCGATCTCGACGAACCCGTGCCGGGCGAAGAACTCCGTCTCGAAGGTGAGCACGAAGATCCGCGACAGCTCCAGCTCCCGGGCGGTCGCCACCAGCCGCTCCACCAGTGCGTGTCCGACGCCGAGGCCTACGGCCGAGGGCAGCACGGCGATCGTCCGGATCTCGGCGATGTCCTCCCACAGCACGTGCAGGGCGCCGCACCCGACCAGTTCGCCGTCGACCTCCGCGACCCAGAACTCCTGGACGTCCTCGTAGAGAGTGACCAGTTCCTTCGCGAGCAGCACTCGCCCGACATAGGTGTCGACGACGGTTTTGATCGCACGGACATCGGTGGTCCTGGCGCGACGCACCAGCGGAGACGGCTTCACACGGGAAAATCTAGCCCTCCGCCTGGGTGGCCGTGCTCCACGCACCGAAGAATCCGAGGAAGGCCGTCAGCGCGGCCAAGGCCGTGTAGTACGCCAGCTCACCGGAGAACCGGTAGCCGACGAAGGCGGCGGCGGAGATCAGCACCCAGGCCAGCGGATGCCCCCACCGCAGCAGCCACGCGCGAAAGCCGCTCGTCTCCACCCGCGGGTGGAGACGAACAGGAACACGATCGCGGGCACCAGCGCGGCCAGCCCCGGGATCCACAGCGGAACTCCGGCAAACGTCACCTTTCCACCATCACCCCGCGCAGTCCGTCGCGCATCAGGGTTTGCCCTGATCAGGGTATGTAGTTCGGTGGTTCGGGTGGACGGGCAGAATCGTGGGTGGCGGCACGAACCTAGGAGAACCATGCGCGAGGCAGTGATCTGTGAGCCCGTCCGTACTCCCGTCGGAAGGTTCGGCGGGGTGTTCAAGGACGTCCCCGTCACCACCCTCGCCGCGACGGTGATCCGCGAACTGCTGCGGCGCACCGGCATCGACCCGGCCGTCATCGAGGACGCGGTCTTCGGCCAGTGCTACCCCAACGGCGACGCCCCCGCCCTCGGCCGGGTCGCCGCCCTCGATGCCGGCCTGCCCGTGGAGGTGCCCGGCGTCCAACTGGACCGGCGCTGCGGCTCGGGCCTGCAGGCGGTGATCGACGCGGCCATGCGGGTGCAGACCGGCGTCAACGACGTGGTGCTCGCGGGCGGCGCGGAAAGCATGAGCCAGGTCGAGTTCTACTCCTCGGCGATGCGTTGGGGCGTCAAGGGAACCGGCGTCGAACTGCACGATCGGCTCGCCCGCGCCCGAGTCACCGCGGGCGGCGTCCACCACCCCGTGGACGGCGGCATGCTGGAGACCGCGGAGAACCTCCGCCGCGACTACTCGATCCCGCGCGAAGAGCAGGACGAACTGTCGCTGCGCTCGCACACCCTCGCCGTGGCCGCCATCGAGGCGGGCCGCTTCACCGAGGAAATCGTCCCCGTCACCGTCCCCGGCCGCCGCGGCGACACGGTCATCGACCGCGACGAACACCCGCGCCCCGAGACCACGATGGAGAGCCTGGGCAAGCTCAAGCCGATCATGGCCCGGCAGGACCCGGACTCGACGGTGACCGCGGGCAACGCCAGTGGCCAGAACGACGGCGCCGCCGTGTGCATCGTCACCACGCCGGAGAAGGCCGCCGAACTGGGCCTGCGCCCGCTGGCCAAGCTGGTGACGTGGGCGAGCGCGGGCGTCCCGCCCCGGACCATGGGCATCGGCCCGGTGCCCGCCACCGCGAAGGCGCTGGACCGGGCAGGCCTGACGCTGGCGGACATGGACCTGATCGAACTCAACGAGGCCTTCGCCGCGCAGGTCCTCGCGTGCACCCGCGAGTGGAAGTTCACCGAGTCGGACTGGGACCGCACCAACGTCAACGGCTCCGGCATCTCCCTGGGCCACCCGCTGGGCGCCACCGGCGTCCGCGTCCTCTCGACCCTGCTGCGCGAGATGCACCGCCGGGATTCGCGCTACGCCTTGGAGACGATGTGCATCGGCGGCGGCCAGGGCCTGGCCGCGATCTTCGAGCGAGTCTGATCAGCCCGCCCGCGCCGTGAGCACGCAGAACTCGTTGCCCTCAGGGTCCGCCAACGTCACCCAGGGCACGTTCCCCTGCCCGATGTCCACCCGCGTAGCCCCGAGCGCGATGAATCGTGAAACCTCAGCCGCCTGGTCTTCGGGCCGAAAATCGAGATGCAGCCGGTTCTTGACGATCTTCGCCTCAGGGACGGTCGTGAACAGCAGTCCAGGCAGTTGATCCTCGCTCGGCCGGATCTCGAACTCGTCCGGCTTGTCGCAGACCACCACCCAGCCGAGCGCGTCGGCCCACCACCGCCCCAGCGCCTCCGGATCCGCGGAGTCGACCATGACCTGTTCCCATTCCAAACCCATGGTGGGGCACCCTACCGAAGGCCTGGCGGGCTCCGCCGGAAACGGGATGGCACCCTTGACGATGGCGGCCGGTGGCGCTGACCAACCCCAGTGCCCCGGCCGCCCTCGAAGGACCCGTGGCCGCCACTGGTCATAGTGGCTGTCCAAGGCGGTTACCCTGTGTCCGTGCCCTCTCCGACCACGTCACGCCGTGTCGCCATGCTCACCCTCGGGTGTGCCCGCAATGAAGTCGACTCCGAAGAACTCGCAGGTCGCCTCTCCGGCGGCGGCTGGGACCTGGTCGACCTCGAAGGCGATGAAGCGGCCCCCGACGTCATCGTGGTCAACACCTGCGGCTTCGTCGAGTCCGCCAAGAAGGACTCCGTGGACACCTTGCTCGCCGCCGCCGACACCGGCGCGAAGGTCGTCGCCGTCGGGTGCATGGCCGAGCGCTACGGCGCCGAGCTGGCCGAGAGCCTGCCCGAGGCCAGCGCGGTCCTCGGCTTCGACCACTACCCGGACCTCGCCGAGCGCCTCGGCGACATCGTCCAGGGCCACGCCATCCCGTCGCACACCCCGGTCGACCGCCGCACGCTGCTGCCGATCACCCCCGTGCAGCGCCAGGAGGCGGCCACCGACGTCACCGTCCCCGGTCACGGCTGGGGCCCGCGGGTCATGCGCAAGCGCCTCGACGACGCCCCGGTGGCCTCGCTGAAGATCGCCTCGGGCTGCGACCGCCGCTGCTCGTTCTGCGCGATCCCGTCCTTCCGCGGCTCCTTCGTCTCCCGCATCCCCGACGAGATCGTCGCCGAGGGCGCGTGGCTGGCCGAGCAGGGTGTGCGCGAGCTGGTCCTGGTCAGCGAGAACTCCACCTCCTACGGCAAGGACCTCGGCCGCGAGCACGCGGGCCAGGGCGCCCTCGAAGCCGTCCTGACCCGCCTGGCCGCGATCCCCGGCATCGACCGCGTCCGCGTGTCCTACCTGCAGCCCGCCGAGACCCGCCCGAACCTGGTGCGCGCCATCGCCACCACCTCCGGTGTCGCGGACTACTTCGACATGTCCTTCCAGCACTCCAGCGAGACCGTGCTGCGCCGAATGCGCCGCTTCGGCAACACCGAGTCGTTCCTCGGGCTGGTCAAGCAGATCCGCGAGCTGTCGCCCGCCGCAGGCATCCGCAGCAACGTGATCGTCGGATTCCCCGGCGAGACCGAGGACGACGTCGACGAACTCGCCCGATTCCTCACCGAGGCCAAGCTCGACGCGGTCGGCGTGTTCGGCTACTCCGACGAGGACGGCACGGAGGCCGAGAACCTGGGCGACAAGCTCGACGCCGACACCATCGGCGCGCGCGTCGCCCGGATCTCCGCGCTGGTCGAGGAGCTGACCACGCAGCGCGCCGAGGACCGCATCGGCTCCGAGGTCGTCGTGCTCATCGAGCGCGAGGAGTCCGAGGACGAGGACTGCAGCGGCCGCGCCGCCCATCAGGCTCCTGAGGTCGATGGCGAGTGCGTCGTGGTCGACGGCAGCAACGAAATCGACAGCGGGCCCGTCCTTGTCAGCGACCTGGTCGTTGGCGACCTCGTTCGCTGCCGGGTGATCGACAGCGAGGGTGTCGACCTCGTCGTCGAGCCCGTCGAGATCATCCCGCGCGCGGTGGTGGCGTCCCCATGAGTCCGGCCGCGACCGGCGACGACGCCCCCGCCGCCGAACCGACGCGGCCGGTGTTACCGGAGCCGACCCAGGTCCCGGTGCTCAACATCGCCAACCTGCTCACGCTGTCGCGGCTCGCTCTTGTCCCGGTGTTTCTGGTCGCCCTTTTCGTCGGCGACGGCCACGACACCACCTGGCGGCTCATCGCCACCGCCGTGTTCGGCGTCGCCTCCGTCACCGACCATGTCGACGGCTGGCTGGCCCGCAAGCACGGCCTCATCACCGACTTCGGCAAGATCGCCGACCCGATCGCCGACAAGGCCCTCACCGGGGCCGCGCTCATCGGGCTCAGTGTGCTCGGCGACCTGCCGTGGTGGGTGACGCTGGTCATAGCCGCCCGCGAGATCGGCGTGACCCTGCTCCGCTTCTGGGTCATCCGCCAAGGCGTGATCCCGGCGAGCCCCGGGGGCAAGCTCAAGACGCTGACGCAGATCCTCGCGATCACGCTCTTCCTCCTTCCGCTGCCCGCGGGCTGGCTGGTCGTCGCCTGGACGATCATGGGCATGGCGATCGCCCTGACCGTCGTCACGGGCGTCGACTACGTGATCCGCGCGGTGCGCCTGCGCGCGATGGGCAAGCGGGCCGTCGGATCATGACCCCGCTGGCGCTGGTCCCCGGTCTGACGGCGGAGCCCGTCGCCGCGCTGATCGACCGTCTCCGCGAGCGCGGCGAGACCGTCGCCACCGCCGAGTCGCTCACCGCCGGGCTCCTCACAGCCGTCCTGACCAGCGTTTCCGGCTCCAGCGCGGTGGTGCGCGGCGGGCTGGTCGTCTACGGCACCGACCTCAAGTCGTCCCTCGCCGGGGTCGACGCCGCGTTGCTCGCCACGAACGGCGCGGTCGATCCCGACGTGGCCGTGCAACTCGCCGCGGGCGCCCGCGAACGGTGCCGGGCGAGCATCGGAATCGGGCTCACGGGCGTCGCCGGACCGGACCCGCAGGACGGTGTGACGCCGGGCACGGTCTGGGTGGCGTTGATCAGCGCGCGCGGCCCGAGTGTGGCGTTGCTGACGCTCTCCGGAGATCGCGAGGAGGTCCGCGCGGGCGCTGTCCGAGGTGCGCTGGACCTGCTCACGGCCGATCTCGATACGCTCATCGAGTGAGGTTGTCGTCACCAAGAGTGCCTGACATGATCACGTCCGAAACCGGCGAACCGGCGTCCACCAGGGAACATTCGATCCTCTTCGATCGTTCGCTCTTGGCGGACTACCCGCAAAGACGCTGCGGTTCGTCGGCGTCAGTCGGTAACGTTGTGGAGGAGACGGCCACGCGTTGTCCCCGAGCCGGTCACCGACCGGGACGGGAACGACGTTCGGACTGGTTCCGCAGGAGGAAGGGAGGTGCGCGATGACCGTGCTGTTGCGAGAGGCGATCGGTGATCGGCTCCGACACGCCCGCACCAACCAGCAGCGCACGCTGCGGGAGGTCTCCCGCTCCGCGCGGGTCAGCCTGGGCTACCTCTCCGAGGTAGAACGCGGGCGCAAAGAGGCCTCCAGTGAACTCCTGGCCGCCATCTGCGACGCCCTCGCCCTGCCGCTGTCGGAACTGCTCCACAAGGTGGCCGCCGACATCGGCGCGCTGACCGCGGTGGAGCACTCCATGCCGGAGCAGGCCGTCGAGGAGTCCACCAGGCCGACCGGCCCACGTGCCTCGGCCGAGGGCGGCAGGCTGGTCCCCGCGATCGTCGGGGAGAACCTGGCCGATCTGCGCATTCAGCCCGCGCTGTCGCACCGGATCGAGACCTCCCTGGGCGGCACCAGGGCGGGCGCGGTGTTCGCGGCCTGACCTGTGTGGGTCATGGTCGCGATCGCGGCCGCCGTCGTCGTGGCAGCGGCCGTTCCCGTGCTGACCGGCGCGCACCGGCGTCCCATGGGCGCCCCCGTCCGGGTACGGGCTGATTCCGCGATCGCGCGGTCCCGACGGCTGCTCGCCGACATCGACGCCGTCGCCCTGAGATCCACAACACTGGGCCCGGTCCGTCGTGCGGCGGCGGCACTCGTCTCCGCGATCGAGCGCGCCACCGACGAATCCGCGCAGGCCACAGCCGTGGACGGGCTGCGCGAGGTGCGCGACGACGTCCGCGCGCCACACCCCGACCCCGTGGCTTTGGTCGCCCGTTCGGCCGCGCTGACCGCCGCCCTGGTCGGGGATCACCCGCAGACCGGGTCCGGACATCAGGGTCGATCTCCGAGGGAACCCTGAAATCTGCTGGGTCTGGTGGTACGGCTTCCACGCACCTGACACGATGGAACCCACAACGGTGCCGGAGCGTTGCCTCTTCGTTGGCGGCGCGGACCCCAGCGGGGCCCGCGAGGGGTCGCGACGCGGCAGCGGGGTCCAGTGATCCGGCAGGTACGAAGAAGGCAGGCGGAGGAGATGGCCAACCCGTTCGTGAAGTTCTGGAAGTACCTCATGGCGTCGTTCTCGTCGAAGATCGACGAGCACGCCGACCCGAAGGTGCAGATCCAGCAGGCCATCGAGGAGGCGCAGCGCGCGCACCAGGCCCTCTCACAGCAGGCCGCGGCGGTGATCGGCAACCAGCGCCAGTTGGAGATGAAGCTCAACCGCCAGCTCGGTGAGGTCGAGAAGCTGCAGTCCTCGGCTCGCCAGGCCCTCGTGCTGGCCGACGAGGCCCGGTCCAAGGGCGACGAGCAGAAGGCGACGCAGTTCGAGAACGCCGCGCAGTCCTTCGCCACCCAGCTCGTCACCGCCGAGCAGGGCATCGAAGACCTCAAGACGCTGCACGACCAGGCCCTGCAGGCCGCGGGCGCGGCCAAGACCGCGGTCGAGCGCAACGCGATGGTCCTGCAGAACAAGCTCGCCGAGCGCACGAAGCTGCTCAGCCAGCTCGAGCAGGCCAAGATGCAGGAGCAGGTCTCCAAGTCGCTCAACCAGATGAGCGAACTCGCCGCGCCGGGCAACACCCCGTCGCTCGAGGAGGTCCGCGACAAGATCGAGAAGCGGTACACCACCGCCCTCGGGTCCGCCGAGCTCGCCCAGAACTCGGTGCAGGGCCGGATGATGGAGGTCCAGGCCTCCACCACGGAGATGGCGGGCCACTCGCGGCTCGAGCAGATCCGCGCGTCCATGGCGGGCGGCAAGGTCGCGGGCGAGGTCACCAGCGGACCGGCGGCGGCCGCGCCGACGGCCAACATCCAGGCGGAGATCCAGCAGCGGGTGGCCCAGGAGCAGAAGGCCAACCCGCAGGCCGGTTCCTGACCGAGCGATGACGGGGTCGCGCAGGCGTGAGCTGATCAAGCTCGGAGAGTTCGTAGGCCAACACGTGCGCGGCCCCTACGCGGACCAGATCCGCGG
Organism: Actinokineospora xionganensis; assembly: GCF_014323725.1. Classification (GTDB taxonomy): domain Bacteria; phylum Actinomycetota; class Actinomycetes; order Mycobacteriales; family Pseudonocardiaceae; genus Actinokineospora; species Actinokineospora xionganensis. The sequence goes on from NZ_JABVED010000011.1 coordinate 125,651, forward strand.
CACGATCGCCAGATGGCGTGATCCGCGGGCCAAGGCCCTGCGGCTGCGCCGCCAGGCGCAGAGACGGACCAGGCTGTGGGCCGCCACCGGTGTCACCACCGGTGGCGGCGCCGCCGTCCTGCAGACCGCCGTCGAGTCCCCTGGCGCGGCCCCTGGGGTCCTCATCGGCGCCACCGCCATCGCGGGCTTCATGGCGGTCACCGCGGGCCTCAAGTCGCGACGGCTGCACAAGGAGCCGCTGCCGGAGCCGATCCGCGTCCCCGCGCCGCTGCCCGCCCGCGGCTCCCAGGCCCGCGAACCGATGCGCCGCCTCGAGGAAGCCGAGGACACCCTCCACGAACTGCTGTCGCAGCTTGCGCGCGGAGCCTTGGTCCCGGCCGACTCGGTCGAGCAGGCCCGGCGCACCGGAGCTGAGGCGGCAGCCGCACTGCGCGCCACCGCCGCCCAACTCCACGCCGTGGAACGCGCCCGCGACCACGCCCCGCCGTCCGACCGCGCGGCCCTGTCCAACGGCGTCCGGCGATTACGGACCCACCTCGACGAAGGCATCGACGGCTACTGCCGCCTGGTCGCCGCCGCGGGCCACGCCCTGGCCGCCAGCACCCAGACCGGTGGCCGCGCCGAACTCGTCGACGCCACCGACCACCTCGCGGGCCTCGCCCACGCCCTGCGCGACCTTTCATGAAATATCGAAGACAGCTGCGGCGTCGACGGGCCCTCTTTCAGTTCGCTCTGGCGTTGTTCCTCATCCCGACTTTGGCCTTCCTGTTCATGGCGATGGCACAGTGGACCGGCCTTGATCCGAATCCGGACACGGAAGCCGCCCTGGGCGGGGTCTTCCTCGCGCTCATGACCGGCCCGGTGGCGGTCTTCTGCGGCGTCCAACTCCGCCATGTCAACGCTGACCTGCGCGCTCTGCGGCACCCACCCGCCGCCCCCGGCCAGGTGACGCCCGCCCAGTGGTCCCACACGCAGGAGTCGCTTCGCCGCCTGGCCGACGCCGAGACGGCGCTGGACGACCTGCTCAATCTCTTGGCCGCCAGAGATCTGCCGTCGGGAACTGTGCCGACCGCCAGGGCCGCGGCAACCGATGCCGCGACGACCATCCGTTTGGTCATCGACGAACTCGCTCTCGTTGAACGGGCGCTGCCCTACGCGATGGACGACCCGCGGATGGCGTCCGCCCTTGAACGGCTGACCGAACGGATCGAGAAAGGGCTCGCCGGGTACGGCGCCCTGATCGCCGCCGCGGGTCAACTGCTCGCCGAGACGTCGACGCCGACCGGCCCCGACCAGCTCATCGAGGCGACCGACCACCTCAAGGCCCTTGCCTACGCCCTGCGTGAGCTGGCATAAACCAGGTTCGCAATCGAGGGAGCGAACCGGACCCGCCGCGCGTCCCACTGTCGACACGAGGGGGCGAGATGACCGATCGAAGCCAACTGCTGCGCCGACAGCTGCGCACGCGGATCTTGTCGGCCCTGCTGCTCATTTCGGCGGGTTACTTCTTGCTGCCCGTGGTGTCCGTGTGGCTTGGTTTCCTCCCGCACCCGGGCACCGCGGTCCTCGATCGGTCCCTCTCGGCCGCTTTCGTCCTGGGACTGCCCGTGGTGGCCTGCTGGGCCCACCTCAAAACCCTGGGCGATGCCCTGTCGGCCGAGCGCGAGCATGGCGCAGATGGTGCGTAACCGGCCGTGTGCCCATGATCACTTCCAGGCCACGTCATAGCCTCCGGAAACCACCGTCTCCGCCTCGAACCGACCCGAGGGGAGCCCGACGTGGACACGATCGACCTGGCAGCACTGCGTGAGACCGTGGCCGAGCGCGTGGCCGAGGCGGCGGCCTATGAGGACCGCTTTTGGGACATCGTCGACAACAGCGGTGTGGACCGCACCCGCGCCTCCCGCATGCTCGACGTCGCCGTCGAGTGGATCGGCACCGGTCGCGGCACGATCGTGGACCCGTACGCCCTCGCCCTGTCCTGGATGCCTGAGCGCGACGATCTCACTACCTGCCACTAGGGCATCTGTGTGAACATCACGGTGTCGTATCGACTTCGCGACTACTTGCTGTGGCACCATGCACCGACAAATCCCGGGCGTGGGTGGAGGCGGCGTTGACGGTGTGGTCCGTGCACGGTGACGGCCGCCGCGTCCGTGATGGTGATCAAGTCGCGCCGAACGAGCGGCTCAGCTGGCCGCTGACCATCGGGCTCGGCCTGCAGCACGTGGCCGCGATGTTCGGCGCCACCGTGCTCGTGCCCGCCCTCACCGGTTTCCCGGTGACGACCACGCTCCTGTTCTCCGGCATCGGCACCCTGCTGTTCCTCATCATCACCCGCAACCGCGTCCCCAGCTACCTGGGCTCGTCGTTCGCGTTCATCGCGCCGCTGATGGCCACCCGCGACGAGGGGATGGCCGCGCAGCTCGGAGGAGTGCTCACAGCCGGTCTGCTGCTCATGGGCGTCGGCGTCGCGGTCAAGGCCCTCGGGGTGCGGCTGCTGGACTCGGTCATGCCGCCCGTCGTCACCGGCGCCGTCGTCGTCCTGGTCGGCCTCAACCTCGCGCCGACCGCCACCCAGTCATTCGCCAAGCAGCCCGTGGTCGCGGTGGTCACCCTCGCCACGATCCTGATCTGCGGGGTCGCGCGCGGCCTGCTCTCCCGGGTGTCGATCCTGGTCGGCATGCTGGTCGGCTGGGCGTTCGCCGCCTTCACCGGCGCGTTGAGCGACGAGCGGCTTGCCGCGATCGCCACCGCGCCCTGGTTCGGGCTGCCCGAGCTGAGCGGCCCACAGCTGCGACCGTCCGTGGTCTTACTCGTCATCCCCGTGGTGATCGTCCTCGTCGCGGAGAACGCGGGCCACGTCAAAGCCGTCGGCACGGTCACCGGCCGCAACCTCGACGGCAGCGTCGGCGACGCGCTCATCGCCGACGGCCTCGCCACCACGCTCGCGGGCGCGGGCGGCGGCTCCGGCACGACGACCTACGCCGAGAACATCGGTGTCATGGCGCTGACCAAGGTGTACTCGACCGCCACCTACGCGGTCGCCGCGCTGACCGCCATCCTGCTGTCCCTCGTCCCGAAGTTCGGCGCGGTGGTCAACACCATGCCCGATGGTGTCCTCGGCGGCGCCACGCTGTTGCTCTACGGGATGATCGGCCTGGTCGGCGTCCGCATCTGGATGGCCAACAAGGTCGACTTCACCGACCCGGTCAACCAACTCGTCGCCGCCGCGGCCGTGGTCGCGGGGGTCGGCAACCTGACCATCACCATCGGCGAGCTCACGATCGAGGGCATCGCCTGGGGCTCGATGTTCATCGTGCTGGCCTACCCGCTGCTGCGCTGGTGGCGCGGCCGCGGCGACGAGGTCACCGTGCGGCGACCGCGCGGTTGATCCGGCGCACCAGTGGCGGTCCCTCGTAGATGAACCCGGTGTAGAGCTGCACCAGGGTGGCGCCCGCGTCGAGCATCCGCAGCGCGCCGTCGGCGTCGAAGATCCCGCCCACGCCGATCACCGGCAGCCCGCTCTCCTTGTGGACGAAAGCCACGACTTCACGCGCCCGCTCCGCCAGCGGCCGCCCGCTCAGGCCGCCCGCCTCCGCGCCCGTCGCCACATCGGACGGCGCGAGGCCATCCCGGCTGAGCGTGGTGTTGGTGGCGATGATCCCGTCGACCCGGTGGTCGGCGCAGACCTGGAGCACCTCGGCGATGGCGTCGTCGGTGAGGTCGGGGGCGATCTTGACCAGCAGCGGCTTCGTCGACTCTCGGCGCAGCTCGCTGACCAGCACGTCCAGCGCTTCCCGGTCCTGCAGCCCGCGCAGGCCGGGGGTGTTGGGGGAGCTGACGTTGATCGCGAAGTAGTCGCCGAACTCGTGCAGCGCGCGCAGTGAGTGGCGGTAGTCCTCGACGGCCTCGTCGACCGGCGTCACCTTGGACTTGCCGATGCTGATGCCCAGCGGCACCCCGACCGGTCCGGTCGCGCGCAGGCGTGAGGCCAGCGCGTCGGCGCCCGCGTTGTTGAAGCCCATCCGGTTGATCACGGCGTCGCTGTCGGTGAGCCGGAACAGTCGCGGCTTCGGGTTGCCCGGCTGCGGGTGCTGGGTGACCGTCCCGACCTCGACGAACCCGAACCCGAGCGCGGGCCACGCCCGCAGCGCGTGTCCGTCCTTGTCCATTCCCGCCGCGAGCCCCACGACGCCCGGGAAGTCCACGCCGAACGCCCGCACCGTCTTCGACGTGCCGAAATAGTGGCGAAGGGCGGACACGGCCGGGCGGACTTTCGCCAGGCGCGCCAGGCCCGCCATCGTGCGGGTGTGGGCGATCTCGGGATCGCCGCCGCCGAGTTTGAACAGGGTGCTTCGAATCAGCTGCTGGTAGACCACGTCCACATCGTGTCACCCGCCCCGTTCGGACATGATGGTCGGTGTGAGCGTCGACGACTTGTACGGGCTGCCGCGGGAGGAGTTCATCCCCGCCCGCCGCGAACTCGCCCGCCAGGCCCGGGAGGCGGGTGACAAAGAGGGCGCCGCGGCCATCGAGAAGCTGGCGAAGCCCACCACGGCCGCCTGGCTGGTCAACCGGCTGGCCCGCGAACACCCGGACGAGATCGAGTCCCTGGTCTCCCTCGGCGACGAACTGCGCGAAGCCACGGGCAACGCGTCGGGTTCGGAACTGCGGGCCCTGACCCGGCAGCGCACGGAGTTGATCGGCAAACTCGTCGGCCTGGCGGGTGGAGCCAAGCTGACCGACGCGATCACCCGCGAACTCGAGGACATGTTCACCGCCGCCGTGGCCACCCCCGAAGCCGCCGAGGTCCTGCGCGCGGGCCGGATCACCACCGCCCGCGACCTGGCCATCGCCCCCACCTGGCCGGGCCTGACCTTGTCGCCGCCGTCGAAGCCTGCTGCCAAGAAGCCCGCGGAGAAACCCAAACCTCGCGCCAAAGCCGACGACGAACGCGCCCGCAAGGCCGCCGCCCGCCAAGCGCTGGCCGACGCCAAAGCCCAGGTGAAAGCCGCCGAAGCCGAACGCGCCGCGGCGGACAAGGCCATCCGCAAGGCCGAGGACGCGGTCACCGCCGCCGAAAAACGCGTCCGCGACCTCAACGCCGAACTCGACGCCGCGGAACTGGCCGAACTGGAGGCCCGCCGTGCCCTCCAGCTGGCCCGCCGGGAGGCGAAAGAGGCGGAGCGGGCCGCGGGACTCGCCTGGCGCAAGATGCAGCAGGTAGAGGAGAGTTCAGGGGGTTAGGCCCGTCGTGGAGGAGGTCCCGCTCACCGGGGGTAACGCGAGCACCGGCGTCGTCCGAGTCGGAGACACCGTGCGCCGCCCGGCAGGCCCATGGACGCCTTCGGTGCACGCGCTGTTGACGCACCTGCGCTCGGTCGGCTTCCCCGGCGCGCCCCGACCGCTGGGCATTGACGAGCGGGGCCGGGAGGTCCTGGAATTCGTGCCCGGCGAGGTGCCCTGGCCGGTCGCGGGCACCCAGTTGGAGCCCGACCGGGCCCTGGTGGTCGTCGGCAGGCTGATCCGAGACTTCCACGACGCGGTCGCGGACTTCGTTCCACCCGCGGGCGCGACGTGGCAGGTGCTCATCCCGGCTGACGGGGCCGAGACGATCGCCCACCACGACCTCGCACCGTGGAACCTCGTGGTGAGCGAGGCGCGCTGGGCATTCATCGACTGGGACACCGCCGCACCCGGAACCCGGCTGTGGGACCTCGCCTACGCCGCGCAGAGCTTCGCCGCTCTCACCGCGGGCGTGCCCACAGACGTGGCTGCTCGCAGACTGCGGCTGCTGGTCGACGCCTACGTCCTGGACGAACCGCAACGGCACGCACTGCTGCGCCTGCTCGGCCCGCGCGCGTGGTCGATGCGCGACTTCCTGGCCGCCCAGGCCGCCGCCGGGACCCAGCCCTGGGCTCGCCTGTGGCTGGAGGGCCACGGCACGGCGTGGCGGTTGACCGCCGAGCACATCGATCGGCACGCCGAGAGCTGGGCGAAGGCCCTGCTCGACTAATCCCGCGCGAATACAAAACGCCGCCCGCTCCGAAGGGGAGCGGACGGCGTCCGTAAGCGGTCCTCGGCTTATTCGAGGTAGTCGCGCAGCACCTGCGAGCGCGACGGGTGGCGCAGCTTCGACATCGTCTTCGACTCGATCTGGCGGATGCGCTCACGGGTCACGCCGTAGACCTGCCCGATCTCGTCCAGCGTGCGTGGCTGGCCGTCGGTGAGGCCGAAGCGCAGCCGGACGACGCCCGCCTCGCGCTCCGACAGGGTGGCGAGGACCGACTGGAGCTGGTCCTGCAGCAGGGTGAACGACACCGCGTCCACGGCCACGACGGCCTCGGAGTCCTCGATGAAGTCGCCGAGCTGGCTGTCGCCCTCGTCGCCGATCGTCTGGTCGAGCGAAATGGGCTCCCGGGCGTACTGCTGGATCTCCAGCACCTTCTCCGGGGTGATGTCCATTTCCTTGGCGAGCTCTTCTGGCGTGGGCTCGCGGCCCAGGTCCTGGAGCAGCTCACGCTGTATGCGGCCGAGCTTGTTGATGACCTCGACCATGTGCACCGGGATACGGATGGTGCGCGCCTGGTCGGCCATCGCGCGGGTGATGGCCTGGCGGATCCACCACGTCGCGTAGGTCGAGAACTTGTAGCCCTTGGTGTAGTCGAACTTCTCGACCGCGCGGATCAGGCCCAGGTTGCCTTCCTGGATCAGGTCCAGGAAGGCCATGCCGCGGCCGGTGTAGCGCTTGGCCAGTGACACCACGAGCCGCAGGTTCGCCTCGAGCAGGTGGTTCTTGGCCCGCTCACCGTCACGCACGATCCAGCGCAGGTCGCGCCGCATCTGCGGCTGGAGCTTCTCGCTCTCGTCCTCGGACTTGCGCACGCGCTCCGCCGCGTAGAGGCCCGCCTCGATCCGCTTGGCGAGTTCGACCTCCTCCTCGGCGTTGAGCAGCGCGACCTTGCCGATCTGCTTGAGGTAGGCGCGCACCGAGTCGGCCGAAGCCGTCAGCTCGGCGTCCTTGCGGGCCTGGCGGAGCGCCTCGGACTCTTCTTCGTCCCAGACGAAGTCGCCGTCCTTGCCGGGCTCCTTGGGGTCCTTCTCCTCGGGCTCCTCGGCGACCTCTTCCACCGGCTCGACCTCGACCTCTTCCAGGTCGGCCAAGTCGGGGTTGTCGGCGTCGTCGGGCTCTTCGCCCTCGGGACCGTCGCCCTTCTTCGGCGCGGCCTTGCCCGCGGCGGCCTTCTTCGGCGCGCGGGGCGTCTTGGCGCCCGCGGCCTTCTTGGCCGGCGTCTTGGCGGCGGTCAGGTCTTCTTCCGACGGCTCGCTCTTGGTCGTCTTGGCGGCGCTTGCCGACGCGGTGGAGCGTCGGGTTGCGGTTCGTGCGGCTGCCACGTACGCCCTTTCACAACTGTCCATCACAGCGGCGCCAAACTGGAAAAACACCTGGTCGCTGCCGGAGTTCGGGGGAGTGCCCTGCGGCTGCCTGAGCCATGGGCGTGTTCCATTGTAGCGACGCGCGGCGTGTCGCCGGGACACGCCAAGACCGAAAGTCGCCCGAGTCGTGCTTTCAGGCCCCGGCAGCGGCCACCGCCGCGCCGACAATGCCCGCGTCATTGCGCAATTCCGCGGCGACGATCTTGGTCCGCACATCGAGCAGCGGAAGCCACTTATCGGCCTTTTTGCTGACTCCGCCGCCCACGATGATCAGGTCCGGCCAGATCAGGTTCTCCAGGGACGAGATGTAGCGGGTGACCCGCTGCGCCCACTCCGTCCATGACAGGTCTTCCTCGTCCTTGACCGACGCCGCCGCGCGCGTCTCCGCGTCGTGGCCGTCGATCTCGAGGTGGCCGAACTCGGTGTTCGGGACGAGTTTGCCGTCGAGGAACAGCGCGCTCCCGATGCCGGTGCCGAAGGTGAGCAGGACGACGACGCCCTCCTGGTCGCCCGGCCAGCCGTAGCGGATCTCGGCCATCCCGGCGGCGTCGGCGTCGTTGAGCACGACGACATCACGTTCCAGCCGCTTTCCGAACACGGCCGCGGCGTCGGCGTCGAGCCACGACTTGTCGATGTTGGCCGCCGTGTGCGCGACGCCCTTCTTGATCACCGCGGGGAGGGTCACGCCCACCGGGCCGTCCCAGTCGAACCTGGTCACGATCTCTGCGACCACGTCGGCGACCGCGTCCGGCGTGGACGGGTTCGGCGTCGGGATGCGCACGCGCTCGCCGATCAGCCTGCCGGTAGCGAGGTCCACGACGCCGCCCTTGATGCCGGATCCGCCGATGTCGACGCCGAAGCCCTGGCCTGCTGCCGCACCCATCGCTCGACCTTCCTGCTCGATTCAGAACCAATGTCCGCAGACATTAGCCGCCGTCGGGAGCGTGTGGTCGGATAGGCCACGTGACTCTCACCCCAAACGACTTGCTCAAGATCGCGGTCGATGTCGCCACCGAGGCGGCCGACCTCGCCCGGACCGCCCGCGAGAGCGCCATCCAGGACGTCGACACCAAGTCCACCGCGACCGATGTGGTCACCGCCGCGGACCGTGCGGCCGAACGCCTGATCCGTGAGCGCATCGCCGAACTGCGCCCGGAGGACGCCGTGCTGGGCGAGGAGGACGGCGGCGCCGTCGGCGAGGGCGTCACCTGGGTCGTCGACCCGATCGACGGCACGGTCAACTACCTCTACGGCTACCCCTGGTACTGCGTGTCGGTCGCCGCGCGGGTCGACGGGCACTCCGTCGCGGGTGCCATCGTCGAGCCGGTCAGCGGCCGGGTGTGGACGGCGGCGAAGGGTGCGGGCGCCTGGCTCGACGGCAGGCCGCTGCGGGTGTCCACGCCGGAGTCGGTCGAGTTGTCGCTGGTCTCCACCGGCTTCGCGTACTCGCGGCAGCGGCGCACGGACCAAGCAGCCGTCGCGGCCCGATTACTGGCGCGTGTCCGCGACATCCGCCGTGGCGGGTCGTCCGCGATGGACCTGTGCGCCGTCGCCGCGGGCTGGGTGGACGCCTACTACGAGCGTGGACTCTCACCGTGGGACTGGGCCGCGGGCGCCCTCATCGCCGCTGAGGCGGGCGCGATGGTGTCCCTGCCCGGAGACGACCCGGAACTAGGCCACGACGCCGTCTACGCCGCCGCGCCAACCATCGCCAACCCGCTCCGCGCCACCCTCATCGACATCGGCGCAGGCGGCGATTACTAGCAGGAACTGCCTGCCCCGCCCAACCGCGGCCCCTTGGGCTGCGGTCGGTCGAGTCCCTTGTCTAACAGCGTTGGTCTAGGGCGCCGTCGATGAGGTCTTGGGGGATGGGGGCGGCGGCCGTGCCGTCGGAGAGCAGTCCACCCTGGGCGTCCGGGTGGGACGCGGCCCACTCGGCGAGCGTCTCGACGACCTTGCGGGCCTCCGGGCTCGGCTTGAGGTGGTCGAACCTCTGGCCGATGGCGAAGTCGACGGTGGCGTCCTGGCGTTCGTCGCGGACCAGTTCCGCGCACGGCTCCAGGATGTTCAGCGTCCGCGCGACCGACGCGCCCTGCGGCCCGAACCGGATCTGTGAGCGGCAGTCAAGCGAGCCCCGCGGGTAGATCAGGTCGTTCGCCGGGTCGGCGATCTGCGTGAAGCCGAGTTCGCGCAGGGTCTCGGTGACGGCACCCGCCTGGCGATTCTGTCCGCTGGCGTTGACCACGCGCACGAGCGCGGTGCCTGCGGGAGCGGGGTTGGTCCGGTCGAGGCCTGCGCGGTCGAGGGTCTCGCCCAGCGGTGGGGGTGCGGTGCCCTCGGCGGGGACCGCGGGCGGCGAACAGGTCATCTGGCGCGCGCTCGACCGGTCGGCCTTGATCACCTGGAGCCAGACGATGCCCGCGGCGACGCCGAGGACCACGATGAGGATCAGCGCCGGGAGCGGACGACGCTTGCGGTAACGGCCTCCAGGCGCGTTCCGCATCACGTTGCCGGCCGCCACGGTCGCGCCCTTCCTACGAACACCATGCCCTACCCCCGTAGGCATTGGGAGCCGGTTGTTCCGACTCGACTCTCGCTGCTGATCAGCCTATTTGATTCCGCGGATTTCGCAGCCCGGGCTGTGTCGCGACCCGTGGTTCCAGGATTGTCCACCGGGAGCCGCCGCAAACGTGATCCATTTTGGGGGATCGCACCACGCTACTCGCTGGTGGGCAAGGAACGTGTCCGGACCGCAACACGCTGTAGATGATCTCATCCGGGCCGCCGACGCGCCCGAAACACCCCCACTCGGGTGATGCTGTGCATGAGCGGCCGCTTATGAGCTACCCTCTGCCCGCTCCGGTCGCCGAAGAAGCCTGCCGAATCGATTCGGACGGCTGTGCCAAGCCGACGCGACCGGCGAGACCACCGTCACTCTAGTGGCGGGCACAAACCGGGGTGCTGGAACGTTGACCAGCGGCACGACCCACATCCTGATGGACCGCAGGGGTGAAAGAAGATGGCTACCGACTACGACGCACCGCGCCGCAGCGAGGCGGACGATCTCGCTGAGGACTCTCTTGAAGAGCTCAAGGCGCGGCGGAACGAGAACCAATCCGGTGTCGTCGATGTGGACGAGACGGACACGGCGGAGAGCTTCGAGCTGCCTGGTGCTGATCTGTCCGCGCTCTCGGGTGAAGACCTCACCGTTCGCGTGGTGCCCAAGCAAGCCGACGAGTTCACCTGCTCGAAGTGCTTCCTCGTGCACCACCGCAGCCGATTGGCCGAGGACAACGGCGGCACGTACGTCTGCCGCGACTGCGCGTAAAGCCCACCACGCAGCGCGTCGGACGAGCACGACCTGGAACAGCCGGGTCTCCCTTCGGGGAGCCCGGCTGTCCTCATGCCGCGCGAAGGATCGCCGCCAGCTCCGCGGGCTTTCGCGTGCTGAACACCCAGTACGGCGTGGGGTCGGCGGGATCGGTCACCTGAACCCGCAGCAACGGCCCTACCCAACCCCGGTGGAGCATGAACGCGGCCGGGTCCAAGTGCGGACCCAGGACCCGTCGTTTGTCCTTCGCCTCGAAGACCTCGACCTCGCCGACGAACTCCAGGGGCAGGTGCGCGTCGCCGACGAGCAACTCGCCGTCCTCGACGGCCACCTTCGTGCGGCCCGAGCGCACGATGAGCAACAGCGCCAGCGGCACGATCACCACGTAGGGCAGCCACGCCCGGACACCCGGGTAGCCCATGTGAATCTCGGCGGACAGCAGGACCGCGGCGATGAGCGGCAGCGGCCACCAGTACCAGGTCACATACATCCGTTCGCGGTAGCGCGCGTCGGTGGTTTCGGGTGCGTGCGCACCCGTGCCTGAGGTATCTGTCACGAAGCCAGGGTAGTCTCGCCGCTCGTGCCCAGCGTGGAGGTCCTGCTCACCCGGATCGATCCGGACGTCCCCCTGCCGTCGTATGCCCGTCCGGGCGACGCGGGGGCCGACCTGGTGACGACCGTGGATGTCATCATCGCCCCGGGACAGCGGGTGACTGTCGGAACGGGCATCGCCATCGCCCTGCCCGAGGGGTTCGCCGGCTTCGTCCATCCGCGATCCGGGTTGGCCGCCAAGGCGGGGCTGAGCGTGGTGAACACGCCTGGCACGATCGACTCGGGATACCGCGGGGAGATCAAAGTCTGTTTGATCAACCACGACCTGACCACACCGATCAGCCTGCGACGCGGAGACCGGGTCGCGCAGCTGGTGGTGCAGCGGGTGGAGCACGCGGTGTTCCGCGAGGTGGACGAGCTGGGGGAGTCCCGGCGCGGCACCGCGGGATACGGGTCGACCGGGGGGCACCAGGTGCTCAGCGGCTCGGCGGGGACGGAGGACTAGGTGGGACTGTTCGGGCGCCGCAAGCGCACTGCCGAGGAACCGGCCGTTGTCGAAGAGGACTTCGACGACTATTCAGATGACTCTGATGCCTCTGACGACGAGCTCGTCGCCCGCGACGACGGGCCGTTCGACGAGTCCGAAGCCCCCGAGGACGACTTCCCCAGGCTCGACCTGGGATCGGTCCGCATCCCGGTGCCCGACGGCGCCCAGCTGCAGGTCGAGATGGACCCGAGCGGCCCCGTCCGGGCGGTGCACGTGCTCACCCCGGTCGGGCAGCTCACGCTGAACGCCTACGCTGCGCCCAAGTCCGGCGGCCTCTGGCGTGAGGTCTGCGGCGAACTGGCCGAACAGCTGCGCTCCGACGGCGCCACCGTCCGCAGCCAGGTTGGCGACTGGGGCCAGGAGCTGAGCGCGTCCCTCGGCGAGGTCGCCCTGCGCTTCGTCGGCGTCGACGGCCCCCGCTGGATGCTCCGCGGAGTCGTCGCGGGTCCCCCGGAACTGGCCGACACCAGCGCCGAAGCCCTGCGGGCCATGGTCCGCAGCACGGTCGTCGTGCGCGGCACCCAGCCGATGCCGGTCCGCACGCCGCTGCAGATCGACCTGCCGCAGGCCATCGCCGAGCACATCGCCCAAGCCGGCCAGTAGCACACCGGTCTGACACTTTCGCCCGCCCGGGCCTCGGCGGTCCACAGCTGCCGAGGCCGGGTCCACAGCTCCCGCACGCACTCTGCCGCCCCGCCCGCTTCCACGGGAATGTGGTCGGGACAGCAGCTGCGGAAGGAGCGGGAACGTGTACGAGACGGTTGTGACGATCGTGGGCTGGATCTGCGGCGAACTCATGCGCAGGCGCACTGGGGACGATGTCCAGGTGGTCAGCTTCCGAATGAGAGCCCAGGAGCGGCGCTACGACGCCGACACCGGCGAGTGGTCCGACGGTGAGCGGATGTTCCTGTCCGTCCACTGCTGGCGCACGCTGGGCCAGAACGTGGCGGCGTCACTGAAGCGTGGTGATCCGGTGGTCGTCACGGGCAGGCTGTACCACCGCGAACACCTGGCTGAGGGCAAGCAGCGCCTCAGCGTCGAACTGGACGCCAGATCGGTGGGACCGGACCTGTCCCGGTGCGCTGTGACGGTGAGCCGGGAGGAGACGGCGGCGGCATGAGGACGACACAGAACGTCGGCCTGGTATCGACCGAGTGCCTATGGAGACTTGGTCGACGTTCGGTGTCGTGCCGTTAGTCGGGCGGGATGTCGGTGACTGGCAACAGTTCCACCGTGGCGCCCGAGGCGGCCAGCAGGTGTGCCGCCGCGGCGCGGCGGGGGTCGGCGCGGTAGGTGGTCAAGCCGGACTCGTCGGTGAAGGACAGCAGGTGCACCTCGGTGCGCCCATCGAATGAGCGGAGTCTGCGGTCGATCCGGCCGCCGTGGTCGGAGAGGAGGGGAAGCACGGTCGACTCATAGGCGAGGAACGCTTCGAGGCCGCCCTCGGGGATGCGGGCCACGGCCACGTACTCGGTCATCCCTGGCTCGCCTTCAGCCATGCCAGCACGGTTGCCCGCCCCAGGGCTTCCGGGTCGACTCCGATGATCTCCAGGCGGGTCGTGCACAGGACGGCTTGAGGGAGGACGCGGGTCCAGGCGGTCGCGACCTCGATCGGGTGAATGGCGTCGTCCGTGCAGCCCGCCACGCCGCACGGGACGCTCAGCCCGGCCAGTTCGTCGAGGGTCGGGGCGAGGCGGTCGGCGGCGGTGTCCAGAGAGTCGGCCAGGGCGTCGCCGTAGCCGGTCCAGGCTCTAGTGAGTTCGGTGGCCAGCCAGGCGGGCACGTCGGCGACCGCGGCGGCGATGGCCGCCGTTGGGCCAAGTGACCGAACGGAGGCGGCGCTGTAGCGGGCGGCGACGGCCGCGGGCGCCGCTTCGGGCTTGCCGTGCCAGCCGGGCAGGGCCAGCAGCAGGCCCGCGCAGCGGTCGGGGTTGCGCAGGGCCCATTCGGCTGCCAGGTGGGCGCCCAGGGAGATGCCTCCGGCGATGATCGGCTCGTCCCGAGCGGCCTCGTCCAAGGCGGCCAGATGGGCGCTGACCAGGTCCGCTCCGGGAATCGGCGCGGGCAGGACCGCCTTGAGGCCGACCGCCGCCAGCGGCACGTCGAACACCGACCGCACGAACACGTCGTCCGAGCCGGTTCCGGGCAGCAGTACGGCGGTGCGGGCGCCAGTCGGCGGCTGGGTCACACTGACGCCTCGTTCCTTGTCCTGTCGGTACCCCACGCGGTTAACCTGATTGTGCATGGGTCGTTCGTCGGGGCCGACCCCACCACGGAAGCGGATTCACATGGGTACCAAGGGGGACGGTTATTGGCACCGTCTGGTCAAACGACTGACCACCGACGTGGACGTGCTCGACGCTGACGACCTGTCCGAGCAGGCTCAGGCGCATGGCGCGCGACGGGCGAGCGAGTGTTGCTCCGGCGACGAGGTCACCGTCCTGGGCAGGCTGCGCAGCGTCGAGCTGTGTCCGCGGGACGCGGTGGCCACGTTGGAGGCCGAACTGTTCGACGGGACCGAGGGCGTGACACTAGTCTGGCTCGGTCGTCGCCGGATCCCGGGGATCGAGCCGGGCCGCACGGTCAAGGCGAAGGGCCGGATCGCGGTCCGCGACGGCCGCAAGGTCCTGTACAACCCCTACTACGAGCTGCAGACCACCACATGACGCAACCGGCCCCTGAGGTCAACAAGCCCGCCGACGACGACCAGCCGATGCCCACCCTGCTGGAGCAGATGGGTGGAGTCAGCGGGCTGATCTATTCGTCCGTGCCGGTGCTGGTGTTCGTACTGGCGAACGCCCTGTTCGGCCTCACGGTCGGCATCTGGAGCGCCATCGGCGTGGCCGTGCTGATCACCGTCCTGCGCGTCGTGCGCAAGGAGGCGCTGCAGCCCGCCATCTCCGGCTTCTTCGGGGTCGCGATCGCCGCGTTCATCGCCAACCAGACCGGTTCCGCCAAGGGCTTCTTCCTCCTCGGCATCTGGACCAGCCTGGTCTACGGCGGGATCTTCCTACTGTCCGTGCTGGTCCGCAGGCCGCTTGTCGGCGTGATCTGGTCCCTGCTCAACGGGCTGGGCCAGTCCTGGCGCCAGGACAAGCCGTCCCGGCAGGCCTACGACATCGCGACACTCACTTTCGTCGCCGTGTTCGCCGCCCGCTACGTGGTGCAGAAGTGGCTCTACGACGAGGACCTCACCGGCTGGCTCGCCGTCGCCCGCCTCGCGATGGGCTACCCGCTCTTCGCCGTCGCGCTGGCCGTGACGGTGTGGGCCGTGCGCCGCGCCAAGCACCGCCAGGAACTGCGCGAGGCGACCGAGGAATCCGACGAGCAGGTCGAGGCCCGGTTGCGCGCCAAATACGGCGAGACCTCCTGACACC
Organism: Actinokineospora xionganensis; assembly: GCF_014323725.1. Lineage (GTDB taxonomy): Bacteria > Actinomycetota > Actinomycetes > Mycobacteriales > Pseudonocardiaceae > Actinokineospora > Actinokineospora xionganensis. The sequence continues at coordinate 140,898 of NZ_JABVED010000011.1, forward strand.
GACGCTGAACAGGCCACCACCCGCGGGGTGGTGGCCTGTTCCCGTATCCGGAGAAGTTTCTCTTCCGGCCATTCTGCGGAAGGCCGCCGTCGCGTAGACTTACGGTTACGTAACCGTAGGGACGTCTTGGGGGAGACGCCGGGAAATCCGAGGTAGCCAGCCAGTGACGACCACTCTCGAAGCCACACCGCCACCCGCCGCCCCCGGATCGAAACCCCTCACCGACCGCCGCAGAGGCTTCGCCGAGCAGGCCGCCGTCTACGCGTTCGTCGTGATCCCCTTCCTCGCCCTCGCCGCCGCGGTGCCGTTCGCCTGGGGCTGGGGTCTTGGCTGGGTCGACATCGCCCTCGCGGCCGCGTTCTACGTGATCAGCGGCCTCGGCGTGACCATCGGCTACCACCGCCTGTTCACCCACGGCTCGTTCCGGGCCAACCGGGGCCTCAAGATCGCGCTCGCCGTCGCCGGTCAGCTCTCGGCGCAGGGCTCGGTCATCGAGTGGGTCGCCGACCACCGCCGCCACCACGCGTTCTCCGACAAGGAGGGCGACCCGCACTCCCCGTGGCTCTTCGGCACCGGGCCGGTCGCCATCGCCCGCGGCTTCTGGCACTCGCACATCGGCTGGCTCTTCGACCGTGACTGCACGACCGTCGACCGCTTCGCCCCCGACCTGGTCGCCGACGCCGACCTCAAGGCCGTCGACCGGCTGTTCATCCTGCTCACGACCCTGTCGCTGGTCCTCCCGGCGGTGCTCGGCGGCCTGATCACCTGGTCCTGGTGGGGAGCGCTGACCGCGTTCTTCTGGGCGGGCCTGGTCCGCATCTCGCTGCTGCACCACGTGACTTGGTCGGTGAACTCGATCTGCCACATGATCGGCGAGCGCCCGTTCAAGTCCCGCGACAAGGCGTCCAACTTCTGGCCGCTGGCGATCCTGAGCTTCGGCGAGTCCTGGCACAACCTGCACCACGCCGACCCGACAAGCGCCCGCCATGGCGTGCTGCGCGGCCAGCTCGACATCTCGGCCCGCACGATCTGGATCTTCGAGAAGCTGGGCTGGGCCTCCAACGTCCGCTGGCCCACCCCCCAGCGCATCGAAAAGCTCCGAGTAGCCAAGTAAAGCCAGGACAAGCGAAAGGCCCGCACCGAGTGCGGGCCTTTCGTTGCGCGCTAGTGCCCCAGGGCTTTGCGGATCTCGTTCTCCACGTCCGCGGACGCCACGAACAGCAGTTCGTCGCCGCCTTCGAGGGAGTCGTCCGGCTGCGGCACGATGACCCGTCCGCCGCGCAGGATCGTGACCAGGGCGGCGTCGCGCGGCAGCTTGATCTCTCGCACCGCCCGCCCGGCCCACGGCGTGTCGTGCGGCAGGGTCATCTCGACCAGATTGGCCTGGCCCTGGCGCAGGGTCAGCAACTGCACCAGCCCGCCGACGCTCACCGCCTCCTCGACCATGGCCGCGAGCACCCGCGGGGTCGACACGGCGACGTCGACACCCCAGGCGGAGGTGAACAGCCACTCGTTGGACGGGTCGTTCACCCGAGCGACCACCCGCTTGACCGCGAAGACCGTCTTGGCCAGCAGCGAGACGACCAGGTTGACCTTGTCGTCGCCGGTGGCGGCGATGACGCAGTCGCACAGCTGGATGCCCGCGTCCTCCAGCGAGGCCAGCTCGCAGGCGTCGGCGAGGACCCACTCGGCCTGCTCGACCGTGTGCGGCTCGAACTGCTTGGCCTCCCGCTCGATGAGCATCACCTGGTGGTCGCCGCCGACCAGTTCGGCGGCGATGGAGCGGCCGACAGCGCCTGCTCCGGCGATCGCGACACGCATCAGTGACCCTCCTCCGGCGCCTGGGCGGCGGCCGTCGTGACGTCGGTGACCGTGCCGGAGAGCGCGGCGACATAGACCTGGTCGTCGGCCTGGATGACCGTCTTCGACTCGGCCAGCACACCGGTCCCGAACCGCATGATGAACGCGACCCGGCAGCCCGTGGCGCTCTGGAAGTCGCGCACCGTGCGGCCGACCCAGTCCTCGTGTACCGGCACCTGCAGCAGCGCGACCTTGCCCGACGGGTCCCGCCAGGCCGAGGCGACGCCGTCGGGCAGCAGCGTGCGCAGCAGCCGGTCGGTCGTCCACGGCACGGTGGCCACGGTCGGGATGCCGAGGCGCTCGTAGACCTCGGCGCGCTTGGGGTCGTAGATCCGGGCGACCACGTGGTCGACGCCGAAGGTCTCCCGGGCCACCCGGGCGGAGATGATGTTGGAGTTGTCGCCGCTGGACACCGCCGCGAAGGCGCCCGCGCGCTCGATGCCCGCCTCGATCATCACCTGGCGGTCGAAGCCGGGGCCCACCACCTGCTGGCCGTGGAAGTCGGCGCCGAGCCTGCGGAAGGCCTGCGCGTCCTTGTCGATCACGGCGACGGTGTGGTCCAGGCGCTCCAGCGCGTGGGCCATCGAGGCCCCCACACGGCCGCAGCCCATGATCACCACGTGCACGACCAGCCTCCTCGCGGATAAAACGCCCGAAACGGACGTCCGTCGAGCAGTCGGCGGACGCCACGGTTGAACCTACCGGTGCCTGGTCCGAATGTGTGATGGGACCGCCTACGCTGTGCACCCGTGTCCAAGTTCTCAACGGCGGTCAAGCGACTGCTCGTCGGACGGCCGTTCCGTAGTGACCGCCTGGCGCACACCCTGCTTCCGAAGCGCATCGCGCTGCCGGTGTTCGCCTCCGACCCCATGTCCAGCGTGGCGTACGCGCCCGAAGAGATCCTGCTGATGCTCTCGGTCGCGGGCGTCTCGGCGTACATGTTCACGCCGTGGATCGCGGTGATGGTCGCCCTCGTCATGATCGCCGTGGTCGCGTCCTACCGGCAGAACGTGCATGCCTACCCCTCCGGCGGCGGCGACTACGAGGTGGCCACCGTCAACCACGGCGACCGCTGGGGCCTGGTCGTGGCGAGTGCCCTGCTGGTCGACTACATCCTCACGGTCGCGGTCTCGATCGCCTCGGCAGCGGCGAACATCGGTTCCGTCGTGCCGTTCGTCGCCACCCACAAGGTCGAGTTCGCCGTCGGCGCCATCATCGTGCTCACCGCCATGAACCTGCGCGGCGTGCGCGAGTCCGGCGCGCTGTTCGCCATCCCGACCTACGCCTTCGTCGCGGGCATCCTCGCGATGGTCGTCTGGGGCGCGGTCCGCGTCTTCCTCATGGGCGACGACGTGCGGGCCGAGAGCGCGGACCTCCAACTCCTGGAGGAGGGCGACCACCTGACCGGCTTCGCCCTGGTGTTCCTCATCCTGCGCGCGTTCTCCTCCGGCAGCGCCGCGCTGACCGGCGTCGAGGCGATCAGCAACGGCGTCCCCGCCTTCCGCAAGCCGAAATCGCGCAATGCCGCCACGACCCTGCTGCTCATGGGTGTCCTCGCGATCACCATGTTCCTCGGGCTGATCATGCTCGCCATCGTCACCCGCGCGAAGCTCGCCGAGAACCCGGCGCACCAACTGGTCAACGCCCCCGCGGGCTACGAGCAGAAGACGCTCGTCGCGCAGCTGGCGAACGCGGTCTTCGGCGATTTCACCCCGGCGATCATCTACGTCATCTTCTTCACCGGCCTGATCCTGGTGCTCGCCGCGAACACCGCGTTCAACGGCTTCCCGGTGCTGGGTTCGATCCTCGCGCAGGACCGCTACCTGCCCCGGCAACTGCACACCCGCGGCGACCGGCTGGCCTTCTCCAACGGGATCATCTTCCTGTCGGCCTTCGCGGTGGTCCTCGTGATCGCCTTCGACGCCGAGGTCACCCGGCTCATCCAGCTCTACATCGTGGGTGTGTTCGTCTCGTTCGTGCTCAGCCAGAGCGGCATGGTGCGACACTGGAACCGCAAGCTCGCCACCGAGAAGGACCCGGCCGCGCGCAGGCGGATGCGGCGCTCCCAGATGATCAACGGGTTCGGCTTCGTGATGACCAGCGTGGTGCTGGTCATCGTGCTGATCACCAAGTTCCTCGCGGGCGCCTGGATCGCGATCGCGGCGATGGCCGCGTTCTACGCCCTGATGACCGGCATCCGCAAGCACTACGACCGGGTCAACCAGGAGCTCGCCAAGGCCGAGGGCGGCGCGCCGATCCTGCTTCCGTCGCGCATCCACTCGATCGTGCTGGTCTCGAAGCTGCACCTGCCGACGAAGCGCGCGCTCGCCTACGCCAGGGCGACCCGGCCGGACGTGCTCGAGGCGATCACCGTCAACGTCGACGACCTCGACACCAAACGGCTGGTCGTAGAGTGGGACAAGCAGAACTTCACGGTCCCGCTCAAGGTGATCGAGTCGCCCTACCGTGAAATCACCAAACCGGTGCTGGACTACGTCAAGCGGGTCCGAACCGACAACCCACGCGATGTGGTCACCGTGTTCATCCCCGAGTACGTGGTCGGGCACTGGTGGGAACAGTTCTTGCACAACCAGAGCGCCCTGCGGCTCAAGGGCAGGCTGTTGTTCCAGCCTGGCGTGATGGTGACCAGTGTGCCGTGGCAGTTGGCGTCCTCGGCGGGTGTGCACGTCGACGACGTGGTCGCGCCCGGCCTGGTGCGCCGCGGCCTGGCCGTCGACGAGGAGGAAGAACGCCGGTGACCGACTGGACGGGACGACGGGTCGAAGTGGAGGTCGGCGCGGTCGCGCACGGCGGCCACTGCGTCGCGCGGGCCGAGGGACGGGTCGTGTTCGTCCGGCACGCGCTGCCGGGGGAGCGCGTCATCGTCGCGATCACCGACGACAAGGGTGGCTCGTTCTGCCGCGGCGACGCGGTGGAGATCCTGACCGCGTCCCCCGCACGCGTCGAGCCGCCGTGTCCGCTGGCCCGGCCCGCGGGCTGCGGCGGCTGCGACTGGCAGCACGCCACGGGTGAGGAGCAGCGCAAGCTGAAGGCGGCTGTCGTCATGGAACAGCTGAAGCGGCTCGCCGGCCTCGACTGGGACGTCGAAGTCGAGGAACTGGCGGGCGGGCTGCTGCACTGGCGCACCCGCACCAGGCTCGCCGTCGACCGCCAGGGCCGCCCGGGCTTCCGCGCGCACCGCAGCCACAAGATCATCCCGGTCGAGCACTGCTACATCGCCGCGCCGGGCACCGTCGACCAGATCGTCGGCAAGAAGTGGAAGCCGCGCGCCGAGGTCGACGTCTCGGTCGACGCGAACGGCCGCACCCACATCAGCGAGATCTCCGAGGTGCGCCGGGAAACGGTGACCCGCCGGGTCTCCGGCTCCAAGGTCGCCGTCGAACGCGCCGCCCGCCGCGACTGGCGGCTCGACGCCCACGGCTTCTGGCAGGTCCACCCAGACGCGGCCGACATGCTGGCCGAGGTCGTGGCCCAGTGGTCGGGCGCCAAGCCCTCAGCGTGCGCGTGGGACCTGTACGCGGGCGTGGGGCTGTTCGCGGCCGTGCTGGCCGAGCAGGTCGGTTCGGAGGGGTCGGTCATCGCGGTCGAGTCCTCGCGCCGCGCGGCCGAGGACGGCGCCGACAACCTCAGCGACCTGCCCCAGGTCCGGGTGTTCGCGGGCATGGTCGAGCAGGTCCTGGTCGACGGCGACCTGCCCACCCCGGACGTGGTCGTGCTCGACCCGCCCCGCAAGGGCGCGGGCCGGGAGGTTGTGGACGCCATCGCGGCGCGGTCTCCCGAGCGCGTGATCTATGTGGCGTGCGACCCGGCCTCACTGGCTCGGGACGTGGCGTCCTTCGCTGGACACGGGTACCGGATGACCCGACTCCGCGCGTTCGACACGTTCCCGATGACACAGCACGTGGAGTGCGTGGCCCTCTTGGAGCGCTGACGTGTTGGCCCGCCCTGGATCAGGGCGGGCCAACACGTGTCACAGGGCGGTCAGCTCGCCCATGGTCTCGGTGATCCGGCTCCGCATGGCGGCCCGGTCCGCGGGCGCCACGGTGATCCATGGTCGCCCGTCGGCCCCGGCGGTGTTGATCGCCAGATAGCGCCCGTCGTCTGCGCGGTCGAACCACCGGGCCGCGAGCGCGCGCCGTCGCCTGCCGGACTCCCGCAGGTTGATTCCGATCTGGCCGCCCGCCGGGTGTGTTCCGCTCATCAGCTCCCGCAGCAGCGGAGCCCGGTCCTTGGGCTCCCATGGGCTCGTCTCCTCGGGAACCGCGCCCAGGGCGTCCGCCGCCATCGGCTCCGGTCGCCACGCGCCGGGTTTGCCTTCGGGCAGCTCATCGAGGGCGGCGTCGACGAGCCGCTGCGGCGGAATCACCTTCAGCGTCAACGTGCCGCCCGCGTGCGGGTCCGGGCCGGGTTCCTGTCGCAACAGGACCGTGAGCCCCTCGGTGCGGGCGGTGATCACCCGCACCGGGGACGCCAGGTTCTCGCCCGACAGCCACACTGAGTCGAGCCACTGCTCGGCCGCGGCCACCACGCGAAGTGCCCGTTCCAGCTCCGGATCGGGGGCGCTGACGTGGAACAGCCCACGGTCCCGCAGGCTGTCGCGCACCCGCAGCGCGATGGACACGCGGTCGCGGTCGGTCCGGCCGAAGCTGGGGACCTGCAGCGGGAACGGATAGTCGCCCAGGTTGAGCGTCTGCCAAACGTAGTCGAACTCGGTGGTGGTCAACGACCACGGCTGCTCAGACACCGATGATCGGCCTTGCGCACGGCTCATCGGAGGCGAACAGCCCGTCGTCCTTCTGCACGAACTTGCTCAAGCGCTCCTCGTCCTCGTCGCCTTGCCCCCGCGCGCCGCCGCCGCCGAACGGGCCGCCGAGCCCGCCCGCGCGCCCCGCCGCCCCACGGCCCGCGCCGATGCCACCTCGACCGGCGGGCCGCATGCCCGCCCCCGCGCCGAAACCGCCACCCAGCCTGCTGTCCACGCCGCTGCCGGACCCGCCTCCGGAGAGCCCGGAGGCGATCCCCGCCGCCGACCCGCCGCCGCCAGGGACTTGCCCGAACGAACTGGCCGACGTGCCTGCGGTGCCCGGACTCGTCGACGACACCGCCGTCGCGAACGCCGGTGTGGTCGCATCCACGTCGACGTAACCCTTGGAGTAGAAGCGTTCCATCACCTCGGCGCCGCGCTGCTGGGCCTGCTGCTGCTCGACGAACTGCTTGAAGACGTCGCCACCGCCGCCGACCGTCGCGCCCGCCGCGGCGCCCAGAGCCGCGCCCGCGGCGATTCCGGCCGGTCCCGCGGCGGCGCCCGCGATCGCACCGACCACGCCGCCGATGATGGCCCCCTCGGCCGCCACGACGAGCAGTCGCTGCCAGTTGAAGTCCTGCGGCTCCGGCAGGTTGATCTTCGCCAGATCCACCGCGGCCGCCGCCTGGTGGATCCGGATCCCCGTGCCGTCAACCGCCGCGCCGAACGCCGAACCCCACTGGGCGAAGGCGCTGCAGTACCCGTCGGCGGCCGCGGCGGCCGGACCGGTCCAGGTCTCGGCGACGGCCTCGGTCACCTCGCGGCGGAACGTCTCGAAGCTGTCGGCGATCTGACTGCCGAGCGCCTGCCAGGTCGCCCCGGTCTCGGCCATGGCGTCCGGGCTGATGGCGTCGAGCAGCGCGCGCATCTCCTCGAGCTGCCACGCCTGCCAGTTGTCGAGTTCGGCGATCGTCGGGGAGTCGTAGCCCGCGCCCGCCACGTCGGCCTGCTTGTCGCCTTGGGCCGCGAGCGCGTCGTGCCGGGCGCCGCTGTCCGCGGTGGCCGCGGCCTGCCCCTGCGCCTTCGCGTCACGTGCGCTCGGGCCGTCTGTGCCGACCAACGCGGACTGCACTTCCAGGACGGGGGCCAGCAGCTGTTCGACGGGGTTCACGCGCCAGTCCTCTCCGCCAGGGTCCGGAACTCGGTCGCGGCCGAGGAGTCGGTGTGGTCGTAGCCCGCGGCCGCGTTGTCGTAGCTCGCGCCGAGTCGGGTGAGCAGGTCGCGGGCCTGGGTGAGCAGGCTGATCAGCGAGTCGGGGCCGTCACCTGCCTTCGCCGTGAACTTGTGCGACAGCGACTCGCCGACCGCGCACTGGCCGAAGTTGTCCGTGCGCACCAGCGCCCGGGCCGTCTCCAAGGCACCGTCGATGCGGTGCACCTGGTCCCGGCAGGCCTTGGCGGCGCGCCGGGCGCCGTCGGGATCGACGCTGAACCGGTCCTTGTCCAGCAGCGTCTCGATCTGACTCTGTCGCCCGATCAGCTCGGCCAACGCGCCTGCCGAATCGGCGAAGGCCGGGTCGTTCGGTCCCCGCACCACTACCCCCAGATTATGCTCATCATCCGGATTACAGTCGCAACGTTACCGCTCGTGGTCGTCCCTTGGCGCGAAATGTCTCGAATGCGCCGGGTAGCCTCTCGACACTCGTAGATCGACCCAGTAGGGACACAGCAGTGACATCACGCCGACTGCCACGGGCCGAGCGGGCCGCGCAGACCCGTGAGGAACTGCTGGCCGCCGCCAAGCGGGTCTTCGCCCGGCGCGGGTACGCGGGCGCCTCGATCGCCGACATCGCGGAGGAAGCCGGCTACAGCCACGGCGCGGTGTACTCGAACTTCGAGAGCAAGCAGGACCTGTTCTTCGCCCTCTTCGCGGAGAGCACCGAAGACCGGGTCGCGGTGATCAAGGCCTTCTTCGCCGCCGCGGGCGGCACGTTCGCCGAGCGGGTCAAGATGCTCGCCGACGAGAGCACCCGCCAAGTCCACCTGGACCCAGACCGGTTCCTGCTGAACCTGGAGTTCTCGATCGTGGCCGCCCGCGACCCCGCGCTGCGCGCCAAATTCGCCGACCGGATCGAGTCGATCCCCCGGGCCGTCGCCGAGATCATCGCGGCCGAGCAGCGGGCGGGCCACATCCGGCCCGACGTCGACCCGATGGAACTGGCGATCGGCTTGCACGCGCTGAGCATCGGCCTGGGAATAGACCACTGGATCGTGCCCGGCGCCGTCCGCCCCGAGTTCTACGGCGAACTCGTCGGCTACATCATGTCGTCCATTACGACCTAGCGGGCTCGGATAGGCGTCGCTGTGAGCGGGCTGATCAGGGGCGGGGCGGTCCTGGGGGGCGTCCGGGGAAGCCGGGGCCGTTGGGCGGCGGGAAGCCTGGCTGGGGTGGGCGGTTGCCCATGGGCGGGTGGCCAGGTCCGGGCATGCCGCCGCCGGGGAACGGGCCGCCGGGACCGGCAGGGGGTGGTCCGGGCGGGACGGGGCCGGGCCCGCTGGGGCCGCCGGGTCCGGGAGGCATCGGCGGTCGGCCCGGCGCGGGCGGAACCGGTCCGGGACGCGCGGGACCACCGGGCGCAGGGCCGCCAGGGCCGGGGCCTGCCGGGCCGCCAGGGCCACCAGGTGCGGGGGTCGCAGGGCCGCCGGGGACTGCGGGCCCGGGAATCGCGGGACGGCTGGGTCCGGCAGGCGTGCCCGCGCCAGGTGTCTGACCAGCGGGAACAGGCGCACCCGGGACCGGGATCCCGCCCGCGGGCGTGTGCGCGGCCTGGGTCTCCGCCGACACGGCGGGCGGCATGCCCGCCCGTGTCCGCAGCCAGTCCGGAATGTGTTCGTCCGATCGGGGGAAGAATCGCAGCTCGTCCATGAACCCGATCGGCGGCGGCACGCGGCGCCACGTGGGTTCGATGTCCGGCTCGAATTCGACCGCGAAACCGCCCGGCGGCTCGATCTCGTAGACCGCGACCAACCAGGTCCCCCGACCCGGCCGGTACATCCCGCCGCGCAGCCGGGCGAAGCCGGAGACCACCTCGGTCGGCGGGCGGATCGCGTGTTCCTGCCCGTCATGGGCGGTGATCGTCAGGTCGACCTCGACGTGGCGGCCCGCCGAGCGGTACTCGGCGCGGATTTTCTGCCAGTGCTGGCCCGCGACGCGCACCATCGCCCGGCCGACGTCCTTCGTCAGCCGATTCTGTTCGGCCGGATCCATCACCGGCTGCGGTTCCGTCATCGTTCCCCCACCACAGATCCCCCATACGTGCGTGCGGAACCATACCGGGCGTGTGGGGTCGGTGTGCACGTTCGGTGATGATCGCGTGGATGTGTGCGACGCCTCCGGCGAGCACACGGACGCCCCTCGTAGACTGGATGCCGCAGGAACAGCCGACTAGGACGACGAGGTGACCACGCGGTGACGCTGCTGGAGTCCGTGCACGAACCGGCTGATCTGACCGGATTGACGCCGGAGGAGCTCGATCGCCTCTCCATCGAGATCCGCGCCTTCCTCGTCGACAAGGTCACCAAGACCGGCGGCCACCTGGGCCCCAACCTGGGCGTTGTCGAGCTGACGATCGCGTTGCACCGGGTGTTCGACTCCCCGCGGGACACGCTGATCTTCGACGTCGGCCACCAGGCGTACGTCCACAAGATCCTCACCGGCCGCCGCGACGGCTTCGACGACCTGCGCCAGCAGGGCGGCATCTCCGGCTACCCGTGCCGCGGCGAGAGCGAGCACGACCACGTCGAGAACAGCCACGCCTCGGCGGCGCTGTCCTATGCCGACGGTCTAGCGAAGGCCTACGAGCTGCGCGGCGAGCGCCGCAGCGCCGTGGTCGTCGTCGGCGACGGCGCGCTGACCGGCGGTATGTGCTGGGAGGCGCTCAACAACATCGCCGCCGGCACCGACCGCTCGGTCGTCATCGTGGTCAACGACAACGGCCGCTCCTACTCGCCCACCATCGGCGGTGTCGCCGACCACCTCGCCGCGCTGCGGCTGCGCCCCGGCTACGAGCGGGCGCTGGAGGAGGGCAAGCGGGTCCTGCAGGGCACGCCGGTCGTCGGAAAGCCGCTCTACGCGGCGCTGCACGCGGCCAAGCGCGGCATCAAGGACGCGCTGAGCCCGCAGGCCATGTTCGAAGACCTCGGCATGAAGTACATCGGCCCGGTCGACGGCCACGACTTCGAGTCGCTGGAGTCGTCCCTGCGCCGCGCGAAGGACTTCGGCGGGCCGGTCATCGTGCACGCCGTGACCCGCAAGGGCAACGGCTACCCGCTGGCCGAGAACGACGAACTCGACCAGATGCACCAGACCGACCCGATCGACCCGGTCACCGGCAAGCCCCGAAAGTCCAAGGGCACCGTGTGGACGTCGGTGTTCGCCGACGAACTGGCCAAAATCGGCGCCGAGCGCGAGGACGTCGTCGCCATCACCGCGGCCATGCTGCGGTCCACCGGCCTGGCGCCGTTCGCCGAGCGGTTCCCGGAGCGCTGCTTCGACGTGGGCATCGCCGAGCAGCACGCGATCACCTCGGCGGCAGGGATGGCCATGGCTGGCCTGCACCCGGTCGTCGCCATCTACTCGACGTTCCTCAACCGCGCGTTCGACCAGCTCCTGATGGACGTCGCGCTGCACAAGCAGCCGGTCACCGTGGTCCTGGACCGCGCGGGCATCACCGGCCCGGACGGCGCGAGCCACCACGGCATGTGGGACCTGTCGATCCTCGGGGTGATCCCCGGCATCCACATCGCCGCCCCCCGCGACGCCCTCACCTTGCGCGAGGAACTGCGCGAGGCCGTGGCGATCGACGACGGCCCGTCGGTCCTGCGTTTCCCGAAGGCCACCGTCGGCGAAGACATCCTGGCCGTCGAACGCGTCGGCCCGGTCGACATCCTCCGCCGAGGCGAGACGTCGGACGTGCTGCTGGTGACGGTCGGTTCGTTCGCGGAACTGGGCTTGGCCGCCGCCGACCGCTTGGCCGACCAGGGCATCGGCGTGACGGTGGTCGACCCGCGCTGGGTCGCCCCCGTCCCCCGCGAACTGGTCGACCTGGCCGCCAAGCACCGCCTGGTGGTGACGGTCGAGGACAGCGGCAGGCACGGCGGCTTCGGCTGGTCCCTCGCGGCCCTGCTGCGCGACAGCGACGTGGACGTTCCCCTGCGCGACCTGGGCATCCCGAACGAATTCCACGCCCACGGCTCCCGCGACGAGGTCCTGGTCAGGCTGGGTCTGACCGCCCAGGACGTGGCCCGACGGGTCACGGGTTGGGCCTCGGACCTGATCGGCGGCAATGACCAGGAGAGCGCCGAACAGGTCGACAGGGCATTGCCCTAACCCGCCAGACCACAGAGAAGCACCCCCACAAAACGAGAAGCCACGAAGCACCCACAGCACCGGGTCCACAGTGGTGTGGCACCGTTGTACCCGTGCGGATCCTGATCGTTGAAGATGAACCAGCGCTGGCCGAGGCGATCGCCCGTGGCCTGCGACGTGAAGGCATGGCGGTCGATGTCGCCCTGAACGGGGACGACGGCCACGAGAAATCCAGCTTCACCCGCTACGACGTGGTGGTGCTCGACCGTGACCTCCCCGGCATGCACGGCGACGAGCTGTGCCGGGAGATCGTGGCGTCCGGCGCACTCACGCGGGTGCTCATGCTGACCGCCAGCGACGCCGTGGAAGACCGGGTCGAGGGCCTTTCCCTGGGCGCCGACGACTACCTCGCCAAGCCCTTCGCCTTCCCTGAGCTCGTGGCCCGCGTGCGCGCCCTGGCCCGGCGGGCGACCCCGGTGACGCCGCCGGTGCTCGTCGCCGGTGACGTCGAACTGGACCCGGCGCGGCGGACCGTGTCGCGAGCCGGGCAGCCGATCGAGCTGACCCGCAAGGAGTTCGGCGTCCTGGAGGTCCTGCTCGCCGCCCGTGGGTCCGTGGTCAGCAGCGAGGAACTCCTGGAGCGGGTCTGGGACGAGAACGCCGACCCGTTCACCACGACCGTCCGCGTCACCGTCATGACGCTGCGGAAGAAGCTCGGTGAGCCCGGTGTGATCGACACCGTCGTCGGGTCGGGCTACCGCGTGCCCTCCTCCGCGGGCAATCAATGACCGGACGCCGCCGCGGCCTGGGGCTGCGCGCGAGGATCACGCTGCTCACCACCGGGCTCGTGGCGGCGGTCAGCGGGTTGCTCCTGTGGCTGGGTTGGCTGCTCGCCGGCGGTGTGGTGGCCTCGGTGCCGTCGCTGCCTGAGGGTTCGACGGTTGTCGTCGGCGGTGTCCGGGTCCGCGCCGACCAGCTCGCGGAGGCCCTCGCTGAGAACGCCCGCGAGCGGGTGCTGCTCGCGGGCTCCGTCGCTTTCGTCTGTGTGGTCGTCGCGACCGCCCTGCTCGCCTGGGTGATCACCGGGCGCGTCCTGCGGCCCCTGCGGGAGGTCACCGCGACCGCGCAGCGCCTTTCGGTGGAGTCCCTCGGCGCGCGCATCGGTCACCGCGGCGCCCGCGACGAGGTCGCCGAGCTCGCCGACACCTTCGACGCGATGCTCGACCGGCTGCAGGCCGCGTTCTCGTCGCAGCGCCAGTTCGTCGCCAACGCCAGCCACGAGCTGCGGACCCCGCTCGCGGTGATCCGCACCGAACTCGACGTCACCCTGGCCGACCCCGACGCCGACGAGGCCGAACTGCGCCGCATGGCCGAGGTGGTCCGCTCCGCGACCCTGCGCGCGGGCGAGTTGGTCGAGGCCCTGCTCGTCCTGGCCCGCACCGACGGTCTCGGCGTCAACGTGACCGGCCCTGTCGACCTCTCGACGGTCATCGCGGCCGCGTGGCGGTCCGCCCGCGTGGAGGCGGAAAGCCGTGGGGTGCGGGCCACTTTCCACGAGTCCGGCGCCCGGGTCGCGGGCGACGCCGCCCTGCTCGAACGGGTCGCGGGGAACCTGCTGGAGAACGCCGTACGGCACAACGTCGACGGCGGCTGGATCGACGTCCGCACCGCCTGCGGTCCACAGTGGACAATGCTGACCGTGTCGTCCTCCGGTCAGGTCGTGGAATCGGAGCGGGTGGCCGAACTGTTCGAACCGTTCCGCCGCGGCGGGGTCGACCGGACAGCGCACACGGGCACGGGTCTGGGGCTGTCGATCGTGCGTGCCGTCGCCCGCGCCCACGGCGGCCATGTCACCGCGGAACCCGTGCCGGGCGGCGGTTTGAGCGTCACCGTGCACCTGCCGTCCCCGCCCTGAATCAGGGACGAACCCCGGGACATCCTGGATGTGCCCCGGTCGGTGTCCGGCCACGCTTGGGGCCATGGGGAATCCGAAACGATGGCGCCAGGGCGCCTTGTGGCTGCACGTGATCACGTCCGTCGGCTGGATGAGCCAGGCGTTGACCCTGTTCACCCTGCTGACCGTGAGTCTCACGACCAGTGACGCGGCCATCCGGCTCAGCGCCACGACCATGGCCCACACACTCGACAACGCCCTGCTCGCGCCCATGGCCAACGCCTCGGCATTCACCGGGCTCATGCTCTCGGCCTCGACCGCTTGGGGCTTCTACCGGCACTGGTGGGTGCTGGGCAAACTGGTGATCACGTTGGCGCAGCTCTATTTGGGAATCTTCATCTTGTCCGGCGCCTTGGGCGACGCGGCGACCGCGGCCAAGGCGGGCGACCCCACCCCGACCCCGGTGGCCCTGGCGGCGGGAACGGCCCTGATGGCGGGCGCGATCGCCTTCCAGGCCTGGCTTTCGGTGGCCAAGCCGTGGAACCGCACACCGTGGACCCCGGAACGCCCGCCGAAACTCCCCACCGCGCCGACATGGGTCTTCGCGGCGATCGTGATCGTCCCGTTGTTCGACATCGCCCTGAGCGTCTGGACGGGTCGGCCGCTGCCCGCGTTGTCGCTCGTGGTGCTCACGGCGTGGCTGATCACCCGCCAGGTCCGCCGACCCGTCAGTGCCGCCCGATGAAGTCGAGCACGCGCCGCTTCAGCGGAGTAGCACACCTGTAGCGCATTGCGCAGATAGTTGCTACGGTAGTGGTATGAGTCAGGTCATCGGCCAGCGCGAACTCCGCAACGACAACGCGGAGATCATGCGGCGGGTCGAGTCCGGCGAGCGTTTCACCGTCACCCGCAACGGCAAGCCGGTGGCCGACCTCGTCCCGCACCAATCTGAGCGAGCGGCGAAGCGGCGCACCTTGGGTGAGGCGCAGGCGGCGTTCCGTGGGCTCCCTCCGATGGACGCGCAGCGCTGGCGTCGTGAACGCGAAGCCGATGACCAAGTCTTCGGTTCCGATGATCCCGCCGACGACGCGTGGTCTCGATGATCAGTGTCCTGCTGGACACCTGCGTGATCATCGACCTCGACCGAGTGGACTTGGGCGACAACGCCTCGGCCACCGCGTTCGTCAGCGCTGTCACGATCGCCGAACTGGCCTATGGCCTCGATGTCGATGACCCGGTCGAACGCAACGCCCGAACGGAGCGCTACTACGCCACCCTCGAGCAATTCGACGTGCTGCCGTTCGACATCCCGGCGGCGAAGCTTTATGGAACGATGGCGGCCCTGGTCAAACGCTCCGGGCGGAACCTACGACTGCGACGGATGGACCTTCGGATCGCCGCGACCGCGGCGGCGAACGGGTTGCCGCTGCTCACCAGGAATGCGACCGACTCCCATGGCCTGGAGCGGGTTCTCGACGTGATCTCGATCTGAGCGGGGGGCTGCGCCGTGGGTGTCTACGTCTCGGTCAGAGGGTGGCTGGAGTGCGACGACAAGCAGTTCGAGGCGATCCGGGCGATCATCGCCGCTCATGAGGACGGCCACTATTCCGGAGGTTGGGGCAGGCCGGGCAGGCCGGTGGGCTGGGCGAAGTATGTCTTCTACTGCGCCGACATTCGCTGGCAAGCGGTTGGCTGGTTTCTCGGCCAGGTCCGCGAGATCGCACGGATCCCGCCTTCCAACGACGACAACGATCTGGTGCGTGGCCTGTTCTTCCTCTCCCATGAAATCGAGGGGATGAGCGAGTGGCAGGTCCGCGGAGGCGAAGTCCACATCACGGCGGGCGACGAGCGGCATCGCTACCTGGACGAATAGCCGCTTGGCTCAACGGATCAGGGCTGGTCACAGCCGTTCGATGAGTCCCTTCGCGTCGTAGGGGGCACGGACTTTCACGTCGTTGTCGAAATACACGAACACGTCCCCCTTCTTCCGCCACCGCTTGACCTTCTTCGCCCACTCGTCCAGCGCCCTGTCCGTGTAGCCACTGGTGTACAGCTCCTCATCCCCGTGCAGCCGCACGTACATGAACTCCGTCGTCACCTCGTCGAACAGTGGCCAGCGTCCCGCCGTGTCCGCGACCACGAGGGCGATCTGCTTGTCCCGCAACAACTCCACGAACTCCGACCGCGGGTAGTCCGGGTTGCGGACCTCCAGCGCGTACCGCAGCGGGCGGTCCGTGTCGGTCTCCGTCCACGCGCGACCGTCCAAACGGGAGTCATGGGACTTGGCGAGCTTCGCGGCAGCCTTGGTTGTCCTTGGCAGCTCATCGAAGAAGCCCGCGAACAGGTCGCGGTCCCAGCGGAAGTTCTCCGGCAGCTGCCACAGGATCGGGCCTAGTTTCTCCTCCAGCGCCAACACCCCGGAGGCGAAGAAGTTCGCCAGCGTCGTGTCCGAGTCCTTGAGGCGCTTCATGTGGGTGATGAACCGGGGGCCCTTGACCGAGAACACGAAGCCCGACGGTGTCTCGTCCCGCCACCGCTGGTAGCTCTCGGGACGCTGCAACGAGTAGAACGACCCGTTGATCTCGATCGACGATACCTGCCGCGACAGGTATTCCAACTCGCGCTTCTGGGTGAGGCCCTTGGGGTAGAACGTCCCCCGCCAGGGCGGGTAAAGCCACCCGGACGTTCCGATTCGCACCTCGCTCATGGGTGATCAGCCAACCACGAACCGCGATACCTGCTGGCCACAGCGTCAAGCCTACCTGCGGAAATGTGGCAGCCGACACCCTGGCGAGACATTTCCGTGGCCGTTTCGTTACGTTGCCTCGGGCTCGAAAGAGCCTGCCCCGTCCCCGACGCATTGCGGTGATCCACGATATGGCAGGTCGACATAGCAACAAGGCCGCGAACTGGCACCTGCCGGTCGCGCTCGCCGTCACCACCGGCGCGGTGCTCGCGGCCACAGCCTGGGTCGCGGGCAGCGACCCGGATGTGCAGAACGCCAGCGCCGCCATGGTCATGGCCGCGCCGGTGACGACCACGTCGACCACCACGACCACGACCACCGTCGCCCCCACGACGACGACCACCACCCCTCCACCGGCCCCGGTCACGACTACTCCGCCCCCGGTCGCCACCACCACGGTGAAGACGACCACCCCGCCGCCACCCCCGGCCACGTCATGCTCGACGAAGCTGGACGGCGCGCAGCCGCACGTGGCGCAGGTCGGCAACCACGTCGCCGCCAAGTTCGGCGTCGACGACATCGGCGGCGCGGCGGGCCGCAGCGGCACCAGCGACCACCCCGAGGGCCTCGCCCTGGACTTCATGGTCGACACGGCGAAAGGCAATGCCATCGCCGACTACATCCTGGCCAACCGCCGGGCCTTCGCCGTCACCTACGTGATCTGGCGCCAGCGCTACAACGACGGCAGCGGCTGGACGACGATGGAGGACCGCGGCGGCGCCACGGCCAACCACTACGACCACGTCCACGTGTCCTTCAGGGCCGGCGCGAAGGTCTCTGTTACTTGCTAGCGCGCTTGAGATAACCAAAGCGCCCCTGGTGTCTAGTAGGAGACACCAGGGGCGCTTTGTGGACTATCTGCGTCAGGCAGTCGGGACCGATGCGACGCCGGGGGCGAGGAACGGCTTGCCGTTGACCTTCTCCGAGATGCCCTCACGGTCCAGGAACGGCGTGATGCCGCCCAGCCAGAACGGCCAGCCGCCGCCGAGGATCATGCACAGGTCGATGTCCTGCGCCTCCGCGACCACACCCTCGTCGAGCATGATGCGGATCTCCTCGGCCAGACCCTCCAGGGCCCGCGCGCGGACCTGGTCGGTGGTGAGCGGCGCGTCGCCGAACTCCCACAGGGCCTGGACCTCGGGGTCGACACTGGGCTTGCCGGAGGCGTCCCAGGTCCACACCGCGTTCTTGCCCGCCGCGACGAACTTCTTCATGTTGTCCGAGACGCCGAAGCGGTCCGGGAACGCGCGGTTCATCGTCTCGGCCACGTGCAGCGCCACCGGGGCGCCGACGAGTTGCAGCAGCACCAGCGGGCTCATCGGCAGGCCCAGCGGCTCCAGCGCGTTGTCCGCCACCTCGAACGGGGTGCCCTCGTCGATCGACTGGACGACCTCGCCCATGAAGCGGGTCAGCAGCCGGTTGACCACGAACGCCGGGGCGTCCTTGACCAGCACCGAGGACTTCCGCAGCGCCTTGCCCACCGCGAACGCCGTCGCCAGCGTGGCGTCGTCGGTGCGGTCGGCGCGGACGATCTCCAGCAGCGGCATGACCGCGACCGGGTTGAAGAAGTGGAAGCCGACGACCCGCTCCGGGTGCTTCAGCTTCGAGGCCATGTCGGTGATCGACAGCGACGAGGTGTTGGTCGCCAGCACGCACTCCGCGCTGACGTGCTCCTCGACCTCGGCGAACACCGTCTGCTTGACGCCCAGTTCCTCGAACACGGCCTCGATGACGAAGTCGGCGTCGGAGAACGCGGCCTTGTCCAGCGAGCCGGACACGAGTGCCTTGAGCCGGTTCGCGCCGTCCGGGGAGACCCGGCCCTTGGCGGCCAGCTTGTCGATCTCGGTGTGGACGTAGCCCACGCCCTTGTCGACCCGCGCCTGGTCGATGTCGGTCAGCACGACCGGCACCTTGAGCTGGCGGGCGAACAGCAGCGCCATCTGGCTGGCCATCAGGCCCGCACCGACGATGCCGACCTTGGTGACCGGCCGCGCCAGCGACTTGTCCGGGGCGCCCGCGGGCTTCTTCGCGCGCTTCTGGACGAGGTTGAACGAGTACAGACCCGCGCGCAGCGTGTCCGTCATGAGCACGTCGGCCAGCGCCTCGGTCTCGGCCGCGTAACCGCGGTCGAGGTCGTTCTCACGAGCCAGCTCCAGCAGCTCGATCGCCTTGTTCGCGCCCGGGGACGCGCCCTTGGTCTTGCCGTGGACGATCGCCTTCGCGCGCTCCACGGCCGCGTCCCACTCGGCGCCGCGGTCGATCTCGCGGCGGCTCGGGGTGATCTCGCCGTTGACGACCTTCGACAGCCACAGCAGCGACTGCTCGAGGAAGTCGGCCGAGTCGAGCAGGGCGTCGGTGATACCCAGTTCGAGCGCCTGCTTCGGCTTGAGCATGCGGTTCTGCGACAGCGCGTTCTCAAAGATCACCGTCACGGCCGCGTCCGGGCCGATCAGGTTCGGCAGCAGCTGCGTGCCGCCCCAGCCCGGGAACAGCCCGAGGAAGACCTCGGGCAGCGCGATGGCCGCCGCGCCCGAGGACAGCGTGCGGTAGTGGCACGACAGGCCGAGTTCGAGGCCGCCACCCATGACCGCGCCGTTGATGAACGCGAAGGTGGGGATCTCCGACTCGGTGAAGCGCCGGAACACGTCGTGGCCCGCCTGGGCGATCTCCAGCGCGCGCTCGCGCTCGGCGACCTGCTCGACGCCGGAGAGGTCCGCGCCGACGGCGAAGATGAACGGCTTGCCGGTGACGGCGATCGCGGCGGGCTCAGCGGCCACCGCGACGTCGAACGCGGCGTTGAGCGACACCAGGCTCTGCGGCCCGAAGGTCGAGGGCCGGGTGTGGTCGTGGCCGTTGTCGATGGTGATGAAGGCGACCGGCTTGTCGAGACCGGGGACCTTGATCAGGCGGGTCACCGCGTGGGTGACGACCTCGTCGGGGAAGGCCGCGAGGGCCTGTTCCTGGGTCAGCATCAGTTGCCACCACCGTTCCAGTGCGGGTTCTCCCAGATCACGGTGCCGCCCATGCCGATACCGATGCACATCGAGTTGATGCCGTAGCGGACCTCGGGGTGCTCGGCGAACTGGCGCGAGAGCTGGGTCATCAGCCGGACGCCGGAGGACGCGAGTGGGTGGCCGCACGCGATGGCGCCGCCCCACTTGTTGACCCGCGGGTCGTCCTGGTCGATGCCGAAGTGGTCGAGGAACGCGAGCACCTGCACCGCGAACGCCTCGTTCAGCTCGAACAGACCGATGTCCTCAATGGACAGACCGGCGCGCTGCAGAGCCTTCTCCGTGGCCGGAACCGGCCCGACGCCCATGACCTCGGGCTCGACGCCGACGAAGGAGTAGCCCACCAGACGCATGCCGACGGGAAGACCCAGTTCCTTGGCGGTCTCCTCCTCGGCCAGGATGCAGCCGGTGGCGCCGTCGTTGAGGCCCGCCGCGTTGCCCGCGGTGACGCGGCCGTGCGGCCGGAACGGCGTCTTGAGGGCGGCGAGCTGCTCGAGCGTGGTGCCCGGGCGCGGCGGCTCGTCCTCGGTGGCCAGACCCCAGCCCAGGGTGGCGCTCTTGGTGGCCACCGGCACGAGCTCGGGGCCGATCTTGCCCGCCTTCACCGCGTCGGCGTACTTCTCCTGGCTGCGCGCGGCGAACTCGTCGCAGCGCTGTTTGGTGATCGCCGGGTAGCGGTCGTGCACGTTCTCCGCGGTCTGACCCATGACCAGCGCGGTCGGGTCGACGATCTTGTCGGCGACGATGCGCGGGTTCGGGTCGACGCCCTCGCCCATCGGGTGGCGGCCCATGTGCTCGACACCGCCCGCGATCACCACGTCGTAGGCGCCGAAGGCGATGCCGCTGGCGCTGGTGGTCACGGCCGTCATCGCACCGGCGCACATGCGGTCGATGGCGTAGCCCGGAACCGACTTGGGCAGGCCCGCGAGCAGCGCGGCGGTGCGGCCGATGGTCAGGCCCTGGTCGCCGATCTGCGTGGTCGCCGCGATCGCGACCTCGTCCACCCGCTCCGGGGGCAGTTCTGGGTGCCTGCGCAGCAGTTCACGGATGACCTTCACGACGAGATCGTCGGCGCGGGTCTCCGCGTAGATGCCCTTCGGGCCGGCCTTGCCGAACGGCGTGCGTACACCGTCGACGAAGACCACGTTCCGAACGGCGCGCGCGGCTGCGGATGCAGCGGGTGCGGCCACGGGGGTGCTCCTTAGTCGAATATGGGCTACCGACTGGTAACAAGGGCTACTCTAGCGCTGGTTACCAGTGGGTAACATGTTGACACGGCTATGGAGTGGGTCACAGGCCGACGAAGTCCGCCATCGCCGCCGCGGAGAAGTCGAAGAAGTCGTCCGCCGGGTCCGCCGAGCCGACGAGTTGGCCGAACAACTCGAAGCTGATCACGCCGAACAGCTGTGTCCACGCCACCATTACCCGTGCCAGCGCGCCGGGCGGCAAGTCGATCGAGTTCATGCCGATGACGGAACTCAGCTGGCTGCGCAGGCCGTGGCCGATGCTGCTGTCTTCGACCTTCCCGGCTGTCGCGATGGCGGTGAGCAGGAGCGGGACTCGGGTGGCTGGGGCGACGGTGTCCTTGGGCGCCTCGTAACCGGGCACGGGGGAGCCGTAGATCAGCTCGTACTCGTGCCGGTGGTTCACGGCCCAGGTTCGGACGGCGCGGCAGACGGCGAGCCAGCGGTCGCGGGGCTCGGCCTCGCCGGTGCTGTCCGCGCTCTTGCCCCGACCCTTCCGGATTTCGCTGTCAGCGTGTTCCGCCGCCGCGCCCATCGCGTCGTAGGCGTCGATGATCAGGGCGGTGAGCAGGTCGTCGCGGCTGGGGAAGTAGCGGTAGAGCGCTGAGGAGGCCACTCCCAGGCTGCGTGAGACCGCGCGCAGGGACAGGCCGTGGGCGCCTTCGGTGACGAGGTGCCTGCGCGCCTCGTCCTTGATCTCCTGTGCGACCTCGGCCCGGGCGCGGTCACGTGCGGTTCTGCCTGCGTTCATCGCCAGAATGTATCACTGCTCTCGTTTGTGAGCAGTGCTCTCTGATGTGAGCGGTGCTCTTGACTTGGAGCAGTGCTCTCGGATTTACTGTGCGCGCAACAGAGAGCACTGCTCACAAACGAGAGCACTGCTCTCGCGGATAGGGGAGGAAGATCATGTCGGCTCGCTACCAGCGTCCGGGCGTGTTCACCAAGAGCGTCTTCAACCGCGTCGTCGCGTTCCTCGTGCGGCGTGGCGTCAATGTCTGGGGGTCGCGGGTGCTGTCGGTGCGCGGCCGAAAGTCGGGGGAGATGCGCTCGACCCCGGTCAACCTGCTCGTCGTCGACGGAACGCACTACCTGGTGGCGCCCCGGGGCCACACCCAGTGGGTCCGCAACCTGCGGGCCGCGGGCGAGGGCGAACTACGCCTCGGCCGCCGCGTCCAGCCGTTCACCGCCACCGAGGTCCCCGACGACGCCAAACCCGACCTCCTGCGCGCCTACCTCAAGCGCTGGAAGTTCGAGGTCGGCACGTTCTTCGACGGCGTCGACGACAAGTCCCCGGAAGCCGACCTCCGCCGCATCGCCCCGGACCACCCGGCCTTCAAGGTCGTCCTGAGCTGACAGCACAGCGTTCACCGACCGGGTCCCGCGGCTTCGCCACCAGCCGACGCGGGCGCACCATCACACCGGCTCCGCCGCCAAGGGCGCGCAGCTTCGCCGCAAGCTGACGCGTGCACCCTCACTGACCGGGGCGCGCAGCTTCGCCGCAGGCTGCCGCGTGCACCATCACTGACCGGGGCGCGCAGCTTCGCCGCAGGCTGACGCGTGCACCATCACTGACCGGGGCGCGCAGCTTCGCCGCAGGCTGACGCGTGCACCATCACTGACTCTGGCGCCAAAGGCCGCACAGCTTCGCCACTAGCTGACCGCGCACCATCACCGAGTCCGTCGCCACGGGTGCACAGCTCAACCGGCCGCAATCGACCTCAGTCGGTGCTCGGCGTGGCGGGCTTGGCCCGCAGGGCGGTGGCGAGCGCGTCGGCGGTCAGGCCGATCTGCCACTCGCGGGCGCCGCCCGCGCGCAGCGTCTCCGAGACCGTGTCCAGGTCCGTCTCCGCAGGCGGCTGCCAGCACGTGCGCCGCACCAGGTCCGGTTGCAGCAGGTTCTCCACCGGCAGTCGGTTGGCCTCGGCGATGGCCGTCAACGCCGTCCGCGCGGCCGACAGCCGGGCCGCGGCCTCCGGGAACTTGTCCGCCCACCGGTTCGCCGGCGGCGGTCCGTCGTTGGGCGGTGACGGGTCCGGCAGTTCGGACTTGGGCAGCTCGGCCGCCGCCCGCAGCGCCCGCATCCAGACGCCCGCCAGACGCCGCTGGGCGCGGCCCTTGAACACGGGCAGCTGCAGCAGCGCCTGCTCGTCGGCCGGGTTGACCGACGCCGCCTGGATGATGGCGCTGTCGGGGAGGACCCGGCCCGGCGCGATGTCGCGGTCGCGGGCCATCGTGTCCCGCGCCTCCCACAGCGCGCGGATGCCCGCGAGCCCGCGGGCCGTCCGGACGCTGTGGATACCCGACGTGCGCCGCCAGGGCTCCTTACGGGGCGCCGGTGGCCCTGCGGTGCGCAGCGCCTCGAACTCCTCCAGGGCCCACTCCAGCTTGCCCTGGTTGCGCAGCTCCTCCTCGAGCGCGTCGCGCAGCGGCACGAGGAGCTCGACGTCGAGGGCGGCGTAGTTCAGCCAGTCCAGCGGCAGCGGCCTGCGCGACCAGTCGGCGGCGCCGTGGCCCTTCTCCAGGTGGTAGCCCAGCAGCAGCTCGACCAGGGTGCCCAGGGCGACCCGGTCGAACCCGGCGAGCCTGCCCGCCAGCTCGGTGTCGAACAGCTTGCGTGGCCGCAGTCCCAGCTCAGCCAGGCACGGCAGGTCCTGGGAGGCGGCGTGCAGCACCCACTCGTCCGCGTCGAGCGCGTCGATCAGGGGATCGATCTCGTCGTTGATCGCGACCGGGTCGACCAGGCACGTGCCGGAGCCCTCACGACGGATCTGCACGAGATAGGCGCGCTGGGAGTAGCGGTAGCCCGACGCTCGCTCGGTGTCGACGGCGATGGGGCCGGATCCGGCGGCTATGCGCTCAGCCGCGCGACGCAGGGCGTCGGCGTCGGCCACGACGTCGGGGGTGCCTTCTCGGGGTTCGGTGAGCAGCACCGGAGCCGGAGCAGCGGGGTCGATGGCTGCCGAGCCTGAGCTGGGTCCTGGTCCGGGGGTAGTCACGGCGAATGACCCTACGGCACGACGGAGCAAGATCGCGCTAGATCAGCAGCAGTCGTGTGGCTGGGCCATGCCCAGCCCAGCCACACGACCGCTGTTGTCTAGCGGATGACGCCCGCCCGCATGGCGAGAGCCACCATCTGGGCGCGGTCGCCCGTGCCCAACTTCCGGCCGATCCGCGAGAGGTGAGACTTCACCGTGAGCGCCGAAAGGTTCAGCGCCTCGCCGATCTCCTTGTTGGACTGCCCGTCAGCGACGAGCTGGAGCACCTCCACCTCGCGAGCCGACAGCTCACGCGGGGTGTTGTCGGTGCCCGGGACCCTGGTTCCCGTGGCGAGGACCGGCGCGACACTCGGGTCGGCGTAGACGCCGCCTTCGAGCACCCGTCGAACCCCGTCGGTCACCACGACCGGCGATGCGGACTTCAGCAGGTACGCCTGAGCGCCTGCTTGGAAGGCCGACCGCACTGCGTACGGGTCGTCGGAAGAAGCCAGCACGACGATCCGCGGCCAACCGTGGCTGCGGAGCTCCGTGACGAGCTCGATCCCGCTACCGTCAGGCAACCCGAGGTCCAGAATCGCGAGATCGCACGGACCAGTGGCCTGTGCTCGCGCTCTTGCCTCGGCCACCGTGGCGGCCTCGTGCACTGTGCCCGCGCCCATCTGCGTGAGCCGGGCGGCTATCGCCTCCCTCAACAGTGGGTGGTCGTCAACCACCAGCACTGAGAACAACTCTTCCCGCGGGTGCGGGACCATGTTCGCCGGCAATGAGCCGGCTGGCGTGGTTCGAACGGCCTGACCTAAGCCGACGGCAGCCACGTCACTACCTCCCTGGAGTCGGTCGTTGCCCCCCGACCGGCACTGGGACTTTCGACCAAACAGCCGCGCCGCCGTTGGACCGAAAGTGGTGTCGACGAAGGCAGCCTAGCCGCCCAAGCGGGTTAGCGGGACGATCAATCGGGTAAGTATCCGATCGGGTTGTGACTGAGGGACGTGAATGTCCCACGATTGGGTGACTCACTGAATGGTGACGTAACGGATGTACACGGTCACACGATGGAATGAGGTCAGGGGTAGTGAACAACCCTGGATTTGACCGCGCTCGACGGCTTCTCGCCTGCACGCCGTTGGTCGATGGACACAATGATCTCCCGTGGGCGCTCCGGGAGAAATGGGGGCCCGACCCCCGGGCCGCGGTAGCGGGCACCGACCTCTCCGTCGAGCAGCCTGACCTGCACACCGACCTGGTCAAACTCCGTCGCGGCGGCGTCGGCGCGCAGTTCTGGTCGGTCTACGTCCCCTGTCAGCTGACCGGCCACTCCGCTGTCACGGCCGTCCTCGAACAGATCGAGATCGTGCACGGCCTGGCCGCGCGCTACCCCGACGACTTGCGCCTTGCCTACACCGCTGACCAGGCGGAATCCGCCTTCGCGGACGGCCGCGTCGCCTCGCTGCTGGGTGCTGAGGGCGGTCACTGCATCGCGGAATCCCTCGGCGTCCTGCGCGCGCTGCACCGTCTAGGGGTTCGCTATATGACCCTTACCCACAACGACAACACCCCGTGGGCTGACTCCGCCACCGACGAACCGCAGGTCGGAGGCCTTTCCGACTTCGGTCGCGAGGTCGTCGCCGAGATGAACCGGCTCGGGATGCTCGTCGACCTCTCCCACGTCGCCGCGACGACGATGCGCGACGCCCTGGACGTGAGCACGGCGCCGGTCATCTTCAGTCACTCCTCCTGCCGCACGATCACCGACCATCCCCGCAATGTGCCGGATGACGTGCTGAAACGGCTCCCCGACAACGGGGGCGTGCTGATGGTGACGTTCGTTCCGCGGTTCATCTCGCCCGCCATCGCCGAGTGGGACGACCGGCTCGCCGCGGCCATGGAGCAGGCCGGGGAGAAGCACGCCGACCTGGCCGCCCGGGAGCGGTTCTGTGAGACCTGGGAAGGCCGCCACGATCAGCCTCAAGCCACGTTGGCCGAGGTCGTGGCCCATTTCGAGCACGCCAGGGACGTCGTCGGCGTCGATCACATCGGGGTCGGCGGCGACTACGACGGCTGCCCGGAGTTCCCGGCGGACCTGGAGAACGTCGGCACGTATCCGGCGCTGTTCGCCGCTTTGCTGGACGCCGGGTGGAGTGAGGACGACTGCGCGAAGGTTGCTGGGCGTAACGTCCTGCGCGCCTTGCGTTGGGCCGAACGGGTGGCGGCCGGACGCGAATAACTGGCAAAAGGTAAAAACTTCTTCGTCTTCGTGGCGGTATGGGCCCCGTCGTGGACCCACTGGACGCACCGACTCCACCAGACGTCCGCTCCACATGATCTGGCAACTGGTAAACCGTCAATTCTGTTGATGACGTGGTTAGCGTCACGCTGCCGCCACGTTTGCGGGTGGCGGCGGATCTTGGGAGGAAACGGGCGTGAACTCTTCAGTCAGATGTGTACCGGCGTGGCGGGTGGCAGCCGCGGTAGGACTCAGCGGGGCGGTGGTCATCGGCCTGACGTCGTCGACCGCCAGCGCGGAGGACAACGTCCTGCGCAGCGACCACGCGGTCGCGCGGTCCTGCTTCGAGAAGCCCCTGCCCGCGGGGACCCGGGGCGCCGACCGCCGCGAGGTCACCTCGACGGTCGACGGCCTCGTCCAGGCGCGGCTCAAGCCGCACGGCCTGGGCTCCGGCGACTGGGACGTCGCCGTGTTCGACAAGGCCACCGGAGCGGTCGTGTCCGCGTCGGCGGCCCTGCGCAGCAACGAGCTCGCCGAGAGCTTCGTGGCCAAGGGCCAGGAGCTGATCGTGCAGGCCTGCCGCTACGCGGGCACCTCGCGCAACGTCGCCCTCGGTGTCGACTTCCTCGCGCTCAACGCGCAGGGCGGGGCCACCCAGGCCGCGCAGCGCGCCGAGATCGTGCGGGTCGAGACCCCGAACAAGCAGCAGAAGGACCGGCTCTTCGCTCTCGGCCTCGACGTCACCGAGAAGGCCGACGCCACCGGCGTCGAGGTCGTCCTCGCCAGCGACGCCGACCGCGAGACCCTGCGCTCCAGCGGCATGAAGTCGACCGTCGTGCAGGCCGACCTGACCGCGCGCTCGATCGCCAACACCAAGGCCGACAAGGAGTACGCGGCCAAGTCCGCGGGCTCGGTGCTGCCCTCGGGGCGGACGTCCTACCGGCGCCACTACGAGTACGACTTCGACATGAAGGAGCTGGCCCGCAACAACCCGGGGCTGGTCAAGGCCTTCACGCTGCCCGAGCCCACCTGGGAGGGCCGCGACGTCGTCGGCGTCGAGATCGCCACCAACGTGGAGAACATCCGCGACGGCAAGGCCGTCAACTTCACGATGGGCATCCACCACGCGCGTGAGTGGCCCGCGGGCGAGCACGCCATGGAGTGGGCGATCGAGCTGGCGAAGGGCTACAAGGCGGGCGGTGAGCTGCGCACGCTGGTCGGCAAGACCCGCAACATCGTGGTGCCGATCGTCAACCCGGACGGCTTCAACATCTCCCGCGAGGCCGAGCCCAAGGGCGACTTCACCCGCTTCGACTACGAGATGAAGCGCAAGAACTGCAACGTCAGCGACTCCCCGGAGGCATTCCGCACGGGTGTCTGCAAGGCCAACCCGGCGGGCCGCCTGCGTGGCACCGACCCCAACCGCAACTACGCGGGCTTCTGGGGCGGCGCGGGCGCGTCGACGGCGTGGAGCAGCGACACCTTCCGCGGCTCGGGCCCGTTCTCGGAGCCGGAGACCCGCAACGTCCGCTCGATCGTCTCCAACCGCCAGGTGACCAACCTGATCACCCTGCACACCTATTCCAACCTGGTGCTGCGCGTGCCCGGCGTGGCCGACGTCCGGCCGCCGCTCGACGAGCCCGCCTACAAGGCGCTCGGCGACAAGATGGCCTCACGCAACGGCTACACCAGCCAGCCCTCGTGGGCGCTGTACGACACCACCGGTTCCACCGAGGACTGGTCGTACTTCGCCACCGGTGGTTGGGGCTTCACCTTCGAGGTCGGCCCGAACGAGTTCCACGGGCCGTTCGCCGACGGCGTCGTCGCCGAGTACGCGGGCCTGGCACCGGCCGCGGGCGCGGGCAAGGGCGGCAACCGCCAGGCGTTCATCGACATGCTGGCCAACGCCGCGGACTCCACCACCCACGCGACGCTGACCGGCTCGGCGCCGAAGGGCTACCAGCTGCAGGTGCGCAAGGCGTTCCAGACGCCGACCTCGCCGGTCGTGCAGCCGGACGGTTCGACCAAGGAGCCCATCCAGGTCGCCGACGTGATCAAGTCCGACCTGCTCAGCACGGGCGGGCGGTTCACCTGGGCGGTCAACCCGTCGACCCGGCCGTACGTCGCGGGCCGCTACGGCCGTGACCCCCAGGGGCCTGCCCAGGCTCCGATCGCGCTGGCGAACCCGGCGGGCATCCCGGCGGAGAACACCAACTTCCCGTCCGACATGACCGCCGAGAGCATCCCGTTCCACATCGACGGCATGCCGGCGGTGGACAACGGGAAGATGGAGGTCACCGTCGAGTGGGGCAGCGCCGCCACCGACTGGGACCTCTACATCTTCGACTCGGCGGGCAACATCGTCAGCTCGTCGGCCAGTGGTGGCACCCGCAGTGAGAAGGCGGTGCTCTTCGACCCGCCCGCGGGCGACTACACCGCGGTGATGGTCAACTACGAGCAGGGCGACCCGGGAACGCCGGACGACTGGTCGAACCTGAACGTCAACTTCTTCTCGCCGCTGCCCACCACCTACGGCCCGAAGGAGCCCTACACCCTGACGTGCAGCGACCAGCGCGGCAGGCTCGTGGGCCTGGCGGAGGTCTACGCCGACCGCGGCCAGACCGTGGATGTCGGCGACGTCTGCACCCGCTCGGCACTGGAGACCAAGGCACGCAAGAAGTAGTAGCGCTTCAACGACAGCGGGCCGGTGCTGGTGCACCGGCCCGCTGTCATGTTCGGCAAAGTCAGGATTGGCCGGGCCACTGCTGACCGTGCTGCTGGACGGCGGGCTGCTGGCCGGTGTGCGGGCCCGCCTGGGGTGCGCCGAACGGCGGGTACTGGGGCGCGGGCTTGGGCTGGGCAGGGCCGCTGGTGCGGAACGCGGTGGCGCAGATCCCTGAGCCGATGCTCAGCACGCCGAAGGTGAAGGCGCTGATCATCGCCACCCACACTTCGTTCTGGTTGCTCGCGGTGAGCGATTCCATGGCGAGCAGCATGCAGATGACGGCACCGATGAAGGACAAGGCCATGACAGCCGAGCAGGCGATTCGCATGTTCGGTGACCCTATTAGGCCATCGAAAGGTCACTCGCCGCGGCGTTGCCCGAACAGCGCGATCCCGACCGGCGGCAGACCGACCACACTGGCCATCAGGTCGCAGAACGCCTCGCCGTGCGCGCGCAACGCGCCTGTTCGTGGGGTCCAGGAAGCGCGAAGTTCGAGGTCGTCGACCCGGGCCGGGCCCGCGATGTCGCCGAAGCGGGCGGAGGAAGTGTCGGTGACCGTGCCGCCCAGCGCGGTGAACTCCGCGCCCGAGGCGGCCAGCGCGTCGGTCAGCCAGGACCAGCCGACACTCGGCAGCAGCGGGTCGTCAGCCAGTTCGGCGTCGAGTTCGGCACGGACGTAGGCGACCACGCGCAGCACGCCCTCCCACGCCTCCTGGCCCTCCGGGTCGTGCAGGAGGATCAGTCGGCCGGTCGCCTGCACTTCCGCGGGCCCCACCGCCTCGGCGCTGATCGCGAACGCCCAGGGCGCCAGCCGTTGCGGCGGGCGGACCTCGGCGAGCTGCAGCTCCGGTCGAGGTCGCAGCGACTTCAGCGCCTCGACGGCCTGCCTGAAGAGTTCAGGCGCTGTCGACGTTCCGGTCACGACTGGTAACTGTAAGACCACCCGAGTCAGTGAGTTGGAACGGCGCGCCGAGTATTTGACGCCTGATTGCGCCACCGTGAGTGTGACATTGGCCGATTCGACTCCCGCTCGACCGCCGCGAGTCCGCGTCGTGGGACCATGGCGGGGCGATGACTGACATCAACACCGCCGTGAAGTCCCCGGCGAAGTCCGCCCGTCGAAGCTTGCCCGGGTCGCCGTTCCTGGTGGCCGCCCGAGGTGGGAGGCCCGCACGGGTCCCGGTCTGGTTCATGCGCCAGGCGGGCCGCTCGCTGCCCGAGTACCGCGCGCTGCGGGCGGGCACCAAGATGCTGGCCGCCTGCTTCGACCCGGACCTGGTCTGCGAGATCACCATGCAGCCCGTGCGCAGGCACGGCGTCGACGCGGCGATCCTGTTCAGCGACATTGTGGTGCCCCTGGTCGCCGCCGGGGTCGACCTGGACATCGTCGCGGGCACCGGCCCGGTCGTGGCCTCGCCCATCCGCTCCGCCGAGGATGTCGCCGCGCTGCCGACGCTCGACGCGTCGCAGGTGGAGCCGGTCGCCGAGGCCGTGCGGCTGCTGACGTCCGCGCTGGGCGACACCGCGCTGATCGGGTTCGCCGGGGCGCCGTTCACCCTGGCGTCCTACCTGGTGGAGGGTGGCCCAAGCCGCAACCACGAGCGCACCAAAGCGCTGATGTACGCCGACCCGACGACCTGGCACGCCCTGCTCGACAAGCTCGCCGACATCGCCCTGACGTTCCTGCGCGCGCAACTCGCCGCAGGCGTCGACGCGGTCCAGCTGTTCGACTCGTGGGCGGGCGCGCTGTCGCTCAAGGACTACCGCGAGTTCGTCCTGCCGCACTCGTCGAAGGTGCTGGCGGGCCTCGCCGACGCGGGCGTGCCCCGCATCCATTTCGGGGTCGGGACCGGCCACCTCCTGGGAGCCATGCGCGAGGCGGGCGCCGACGTGGTCGGCGTCGACTGGCGCACGCCACTGGACACCGCGGTCACGCGGCTCGCGGCCGTGCCGGGCTTCGAGTCCGGCCCGGTCGTGCAGGGCAACCTCGACCCGGCCGCTCTGTTCGCGGGCGACGAGGTCGTCCGGCGCGAGGTCGCCCGGATCATCTCCGAAGGCCGGGCGGCGCAGGGGCATGTGTTCAACCTGGGCCACGGGGTGCTGCCGGAGACAGACCCGGATGTGCTGACCAAGGTTGTCGACCTGGTGCACGGCTCCACCCGGTGAGTGCCGTGCGGGTGGCGGTGATCGGCGGCGGCATCGCCGGACTGACCGCCGCGCACCGGCTGCGGGCCCTGCTGGGACCGGACGCGGTGATCACGGTCATCGAGCAGTCCGACCGCCTCGGCGGCAAGCTGCGCACCGTCGACTTCGCGGGCATCCGCTACGACGTGGGCGCCGAGGCCTACCTGGCCCGCCGCCCCGAGGCGACCGCGCTGATCCGTGAGCTTGGGCTGGAGGTAACCCACCCCAGTGGAGCACGCTCGACGGTGCGGGCGGGTGGGGTGACCCGGATGATCCCGAGCGGGACCATGCTGGGCATTCCGGCCGACCCCGCCGCGGTCACGGAACTGCTCTCGGACGAGGGCCGCGACCGGGTGGCCGCGGAGCGGACACTCGCCCCGATCCGGCTGGAGGGCTCGGACGTCGGCCTGGGCGCCCTACTGCGCTCCCGGTATGGCGACGAACTGCCCGACCGGCTGATCGACCCTCTACTCGGCGGGGTGTACGCGGGAAGCATCGACAACCTCGGCCTGCGGGCGACGATGCCGCAGATCGCCGCGGCCCTGGACGCGGGCGCGACCTCACTGACGGCCGCCGCCAGGACAGTGCTCACCCCGGCGAGCAGTGCTCCGAGTTCGGGTGCGGCGCTCTCGTCAGAGAGCAGTGCTCTCGGTTCGGAGCACCGCTCCGGTTCGGTGAGCGGTGCCCTCGGTGAGGAGCGGGCGCCTCGCTCGGAGAGCAGTGCTCTCGATTCGGAGCGGCGCTCTGTTTCGGTGAGCACTTCGGACGGTTCCGGAGCGGTGTCCACATCGGGTCGCGGCGCTGCGGTCTTCGGCACCTTGACCACCGGCCTCGGCACCTTGGTCGACCGGCTCACGCGCGATGTCGAAGTTCGGCTTGGGGTGCCGGTCCGTGAACTGACGAAGCGGCCGCACGGGTGGCGGCTGGTCCTCGGCGCCGCCGCTCCCGGGCATGAGCCGCGGGAGTCGGTGATCGAGGTGGACGCGGTCGTGGTCGCCGTGCCCCCGCCCGCCGCGCGCAAGTTGTTCGAGCGGGTGGTGCCGGTGGCGTCGGTGGCGTACTCCCGCATCGAGGTGGCCTCGGTCGGCGTGGTCGCGTTGGCTCTTCCCACCGGCACCGAGTTGCCCGGCACGTCCGGCATCCTCGTCGGCGCGGGGGAGCGGCGGTCCGATGGGGCTCCGTTCGCCGTCAAGGCCTTCACCTACTCCGCCACCAAGTGGTCCCACCTCGACGCCGTCGTCGTCCGCGGCTCCGTGGGCCGCTTCGGCGACCCGGGTGCGCTGCGCGCCGATGACGAGGAGTTGGTGCGGCTGGTGCGCGCCGACCTGTTCGACCTCACCGGCGTCACCGCCCCGCCCCTCGACGCCTTGGTCACCCGCTGGGGTGGTGGCCTTCCGCAGTACGGGGTCGGCCACACCGCTCTGGTCGCCCGCCTCGAAGAGGCGGTGGCCGCCCACCCCGGCCTGGCCGTGGCAGGCGCCGCGCTGCATGGTGTCGGGATCCCCGCGTGCATCGGGACCGGGGAGGCCGCGGCCCGACGTGTCGCTGCCCACCTGCGCACGCTCACCCGCGAATGAGACGATGAACGTATGGCCCGCCTGAACTACGCCGAGCTCAACGACACCATCCGCTACACCATGTGGTCGGTGTTCCGCATCGAACCCGGTCGCCTGCCCGACGACCGCGGACTCGCAGGCTCGGAGGTGACCGACTACCTCGACGGCCTGGAAAGCAAGGGCGTCGTCGTGCGCGGCGTCTACGACGTCGCCGGGTTGCGGGCCGACGCCGACTACATGATCTGGTGGCACGCCGAAGAGGTCGAGCAGGTGCAGGCCGCCTACACCGGTTTCCGCCGCACCGCCCTCGGCAAGGCCTCCACCCCGGTGTGGAGCCAGGTCGCCCTGCACCGCCCCGCGGAGTTCAACCGCAGCCACATCCCCGCGTTCCTGGCCGGTGAGGAAGCACGCAAGTACATCTGCGTGTACCCGTTCGTCCGCTCCTACGAGTGGTACCTGCTGCCCGAGGAAGACCGCCGCAAGATGCTTGCCGACCACGGCAAGGAAGCCCGCGACTACCCGGACGTGCGCGCCAACACCGTCTCTTCGTTCGCCCTCGGCGACTACGAGTGGATGCTCGCGTTCGAGGCCGACGAACTGCACCGCATCGTCGACCTCATGCGCCACCTGCGCGGCACCGAGGCCCGCCTGCACGTGCGTGAGGAAATCCCGTTCTACACCGGCACCCGCGTGCCCCCGGCCGAACTCGTCGCGAACGTGCCCTGACCGTCGGGACTTGACCGGTCGCGTCGTGCCCGGCCCATTCCGAGTCGCTCACGCGACCGATGCATGAGCGCGTGGCGGAATCTGTGGCAGACGGCTCGCCAAGCCCTGCTTGACCGGGCGTCCTGCGTGGCCGTGCTGATCCGGGCGCGCTTGAGCCCGGCCGGTTCGGCTCGTCACGCCGGCGCTCGGCGTGAGCGGTTTGAGCGTGTTCTGTCTGGGCCGGGTTTGGTCGCTTGCTGAGCGGGTGGAAGTGTTGCGGGAGCGAGGTAAGTCATGACCGAGTGCCTGTTGCCTGGTCCGTTCCGGGTCGCGCACGCCGCCGCCCGCTGTGTGGAGCGGGTGACGGAAGCCGCAGCCGAACTGTTGCGGGAGCGCGGAACCGACCCCGGCCCCGTCTCGGTCGACGTCAGACATGCCGCGGCCGCGTTTGGAAGCGAACGGCATGTCCTCGTCGACGGTCGGTCGCCCGGTGACACCTGGGCCCCGCTGTCCGGTGACTACCGGGCCGCCGACGGCTGGGTGAAGTTGCACTGCAACTACCCCCACCACGAAGCCGCCGTCCGCTCGGTCCTCGGTGACGACATCGCGGCCGAGGTGGCGCGCGGGCGGGCCCACGACGTCGCGGAGGCGGTGCTCGCCGCGGGTGGGGCGGCCGCGATGCTGCGCGGGCGCGACGAGTGGCGGGAACACCCGCAAGGCAAGGCCGTCGCGGCTGAGCCGCTGGTCTCCGTCGAGCGGATCGCCGACGCGCCCGCCCGGCCGCTGCCACCCGCCGACCGGCCCCTCGCAGGCATCCGGGTCTTGGACCTGACCCACGTCATCGCCGGCCCCGTCTGCGGCCGCGTCCTCGCCGCCCACGGCGCCGACGTCCTGCATGTCGGCGCCGCGCATCTGCCGACCGTGCTTCCGCTGGTGATCGACACCGGCTTCGGCAAACGCACGTGCCACCTCGACCTTCGCGCCGACGAGAACCGCGCGACCCTGCGTGGACTCCTCGCTGACGCCGACGTGATGGTGCAGTCGTTCCGCCCGGACACCTTCGCCGCCAAGGGGTTCGGCGCGAATGACCTGCCGCCGGGCGTGGTCATGGTCAGTCTGTCCGCGTATGGCCACAGTGGACCATGGCGAAAGCGCCGCGGCTTCGACAGCCTCGTCCAGCTCGCCACGGGCATCGCGACCGAATCCGACGGCAAGCTGGTCTCCCTGCCCGCGCAAGCGCTTGACCATGGCACGGGCTGGTTCGCGGCCTACGGCGTCCTCGACGCCCTCCGCAGGAGGTCGGTCGAAGGCGGCACTTGGCACGTCCGGGTTTCCCTGGCCCGCACGGCGTTGTGGCTCGACGAGCTCGGCCGAGTGGACTCCGCCGAAGAACCCGGCTTCGCCGACCCGTATCTGTCTGAAATAGACAGTGACTTCGGGATCGTCCGGCACGTCTGCTTTCCCGGCACGATGCCGGGGTCGCCCCCGGCGTACGGTCACGGACCCCATACACCCGGCGGCGACCCCGCATCCTGGTGGTAGACCTACTTCAACTTGTACGCCCGGATGATCGTCTGCTCGACCGTCGCACCTCGACCGTCCTCCGCCTTGGCGCGCAGTGACACGGACTTCGCGTCAGCGGGGTGCAGGAGCAGCGCGGTGTTGTTGGCGACAGTCGCCCGTCGCCATGTCTTCCCCTCGTCGTAGGACACCTCGACGCCGAGTTTGCGTGGCGTGACAGTCGATCCGTCTTCGAGCCGCATGCCCACCGGCAGCAGGAAAGGCCTGCCCGCGCGGGCGCTGTTGCTCTCGTCCAACACGCCGTGGAACCGCAGCACCGACAGCGGGATGATCTTGTCCCCGGCCGCGGAGGTGAACGTCCACGCCGCGGACACCTTGGTGCTCACGTCGAACAGCTCGCCCCGCACGCCTTCCGTGGCAAGCCGATACGCACCTTGCTCGGCCGGTACCGGGAACATTCCATAGCCCGCCCCCGGGCCCTCGCCGATCTGGACACCGTCGCGGTGGAGGGTCGTCTTGCCGGAGGTGACCACGGTGGATCCGGCGTTGCCCGCGCCGTCGCCGAACAGGCCGATGCCGAACGTGATGTCGTCGCCGACCCGCTCCGCCCAGGGGTACGGCGATCGTGGCAGCGCCGGGCTGAAGATCGCCCCAGCCATCCGCTCCTGGTACGTCCGGCCTGCGCGCAACGACTTCGGCACCGAACGGAACGAGCCTTGGATCGCGGGCGGCTCGCCGAGCATCACCTCCGATTCCCACTCTGTGTTCTCGGTGGAGAAGTGCTCGGTGAGGCCACCCGGCAGCGAGACCTCGCGCCCGATCGCCCAACTGCTTCCCCGCCCGTCCGGATGGCGGGGGAACGTCAGCCGAATGCCGTTGGTCGCCTTGGCGGTCGGCTGTCCGAGCGCGGTGCGCACGGTCGCCACGTCGGCTGGCCGGTAGGTCTTCTCCAACCCGGTCGGGACGGACTTCGGCTGGAAATGGACCAAGCCGTAGAAGTCCTTGCCCGCCATCCACGACGTGCTCAGCGTCCAGAGGAACTTGTCCGCGGGCAGTTCCGGCCCCACGTGCGCGGTGTGGATCTGCTCGGCCGAGTCCCCGAGCGCCGACACACTGATCCACCCCGTCTCCGTGGCGAACTCATAACCCGCGGAGGCCAGGACCGACACCGCCGCCGGATCCGGCGCGACGACCTTGAGCTGCTTGGTGACCCGGGCGTCGACCACGGTTTCCGTGTCCTTGGTGAGCGTGAACGCCGGCTCGGTGACCACGTGCGAACCCGTCTCCATGGCGAAGAACGTGTCGACCAGGTATCGGCCCTTCGGCATCCGCCGCGTGACCACCCCGCCCGGACTGTGGATAAAGGACAGCTGACCCGTGTCGAGCGCGAAGACCAGCGTGTACGCGTTCGGCGACGGTTTACCGTCCAGACCGAGGAAGGTCGTCTTGACGTCGTAGCTCTCGACCTCGCGGTCAACCCCGACCGGGGTGCGCGTCGCCGACTCGCCGGACGTCGCCACGACCGTGCCGGAGTAGGTGCCGTCGACCGAGCCCAGGCGCGTGTCCGAGGTGACGCCGACCGTCGCGGTGCCGCCCGCGGGAACCTCGACCCGGTCACGCGACAAGGCGATCATCCCGGCCGGTGCGGGCTTTCCGTCGGGACCGACGAAGTCCACCTTCAGGTCCAGGGTCACCGGTGCGGTGCCGCCGTTGCGGTAGGTGATCTCCTTCGTCACCGGCTCGTCGTCGCCATGCGGCCACCTCGGCACCCCGAAGCCGACCGACGTCGGTTCACTGGTCACGTTCTGCGCCAACGCCCTCGGCACGTCGATCCGGCCGGAGCCCTGCGCGTACGCGGGCTCCTGGGGCGTCGGCCTGGCCGACGCGGTCAGCGCCGCCTTGAGCTGCGCGGCCGTCCACTGTGGATTCTTCTGGGCCAGCAGCGCGGCCGCGCCCGCGACGTGCGGGGTGGCCATCGAGGTACCCGACATCGACACGTAGCCGGGCTCCACGGGACTGCCGATGACGCCCTCCTTCGCCTGCGCGGCAACGATGTCCGAGCCCGGGGCGGTGACGTCGGGCTTGATGGCCCCATCGCCCACGCGCGGACCGCGGCTGGAGAAGAACGAGAGTGCGTCGTCGCGCTCGACCGAGCCGACCGTCAGCGCCGCGTCCGCGCTGCCTGGCGAGCCCACCGTGCCCGCCGACGGACCGGAGTTGCCCGCGGCGATGACGAACAGGGTGCCGTGGTCGGCCGTGAGCCGGTTGACCGCCGCTTCCAGCGGGTCGACCTCGGCTGTGTCCTCCCCGCCGAGGCTCAGGTTCACGATGTCGGCACCCTGCTCGGCGGCCCACTCCATGCCCGCGATGATCCACGACTCCTGGCCCCAGCCCTGGTCGGAGAGCACCTTCCCATCGAGCAGCTTGGCGCCGTGCGCCACACCTTGGTACTTCGCTCCGCCGCCCGCGATGGTCGATCCGACATGCGTGCCGTGCCCCATGCGGTCCACCGCGTCGGCGGAGTCGGTGAAGTTGCGTTCCCCGATCTCACGGCCCGCGAGGTCGGGGTGGGTCTGGTCGACCCCGGTGTCCAGGACCGCCACGGTGACACCGTCGCCGGTCAGCCCCGCCTGCCAGGCCGCGGGCGCGCCGATCTGCGCTGTGCTGCGGTCGAGGTTGGCCTTGTGCCGGGCGTCGAGCCACACCTTGCCCGGCCCCGCCGCCAGCGCCCGCCAGGACTCGCCCAGCGACGACTTCTCGGCGGCGACCGCGCGGGCCCCCGCCGAAGGCAGTTCACGCACGGTCCGCACTCCCGCCGAGCGCGGTGTCGGGCCGGTGAGGATCAGCGGCAGGTCGCCGCGGCCGTCGCCGTAGCCCGCGTCGAGCAGGCCGGTCACGTCGAACAGTCGCGGGTCGAGCTTGCCCGAGGAGATCAGGGGCAGCGCGTCGGCCGGGATGACATTGAGCCGCCCGCCCGCGGTGTACGTGCGGAACGTAATTCGTTCGCGGCCTTTTCCGGGCAGCACAGCGGGTCTGCCCGCTGAGAGCAGCACCCGGTCGCCGGTGATCAGGGTGACCGCCCTGGCGTCGTTCGTCGGCGGCTTCGGTGGCTCCGCCGTGGCCGCGGTCGAGCCCGCGGCCACCAATCCGATCGCGATAGCGAGAGAAATTGTCCGTTTCATCTGTTACCAGCCCCCACCGGTCAGGAAAATGACAACGCACAAGGGGCCGACGACAGGTGACGTGCAATTCCCCCAGAAATCAAGCCCCAGTAATTTCAAGTTAATGAGTTTCGGTGGCTCGCGCATCGCCCGATTGGGTGGGCCGGGTGGTGTCGACAGGGTCGACACCACCCGGTGAACCCGGCCACCGGCTCGCGAGAGCCGTTGCCCCGGCCGGGAACTCAGGTACGACGCCACCAGCGGCGTTGGGGTTCCGCCACATGACCACCGGCGATGAGCCACTCGCGGAACGCCGCCGCGTCCTCCCGGGCACGCGAGCCCACCGTGCGCGGATGGGCGCGCGCGTACTCGTCGAAGAGGGGACGGTAGCGCTCCTCCAACTTGTCCGCGACCTCGGGCGCTAGTTGCGCGACAACCCGCCTGCGTTTGGCGAGCAAGGCATCGGCCTCCACCTGGAGGGCGATCTCGTCGAACCCCGCGGGGGGCTGGCCGCCTGCCAGCAGGGCCCGCAGCAACGCGGCCTGCTCCGCGGCCAGTCGTTCCCGCGCGCCGCTCACGCCGTCGCCGCGAGAACGCCGCGGATGGCGTCGAGTTCGGCCAGCAGCGCGGCATCCGTCGGGTACAGGTCGTCGCGTTCCAACAGGACACCAGGCGGGCGGACCCGGGAACACAGCTCCCGCAACACATCCAGCACACCGGGCGGCACCGGGTGGGCGTGCGTGTCGTGGTAGACGCCGTCGCGCTCGACCCCGCCCGCCACGTGCACGTAGGCGATCCGGTCGAGTGGCAGCCCGTCGAGGAGGTCGGCCGGGTCCTGTCCCAGATTCCGGCCGTTGGCCCACATGTTGGCCACGTCGACCAGCAGCATGCACCCGGTCCGCTCGACCAGCTCGCTGAGGAACTGCGCCTCGGTCAGCTCCTCGTCGGGCCACCGCAGCAGGGCCGCGATGTTCTCCAGCGCGAGCGGCACCCCCAGCGCCGCTTGTGCGGTCTTCACGTTCGCGGTCAACACATCGAGGGCGTCGCGGGTGCGCGGCACCGGCATCAGGTGCCCCGAGTCGAGCCCGCCCGCCCGGACGAAACAGACATGGTCGCTGGCCATCGGCGCGCCGAGCGCGTCGGTCACCGCGGCGAGGTGGTCGAGCCGGGCTCCGTCGACCGGATCGGCCCCGCCGAGCGAGAGGGAAACGGCGTGGGGGAGCACGGGGACGCCCCGGTCCAACAGGACCCGCAGTGACTCCGGGAGGCTGTCGTGGTGGATGTTCTCCGCCACGACCTCCACGAAGTCGATTCCCGGCATCCGCTCCACGGTCAGGTCGATCTCCGACCGCCAGCCGATGCCCACCCCGAGCTCACCCACGCCAGTCACCCTCGATCTCATCCGCCACAGCCACCGCCGCCGCCGCAGCCACCCCCGCCGCTGCTGCCGCACGACGATCCTCCCCCGGATGAGGACCCGGAACCACACCCCGACGAACCGGAGTTGTTCGCGGCGATCGCCTGCTTCTGTGATTCCAGAGCCGAGGCGAGTTCGGTGTCGGGGTGGGCGGCGAGGCCGCTGAGCGCGACCACGCCGACCACCCCCGCCGCACCCCCGTACAGCACCGCCGCGTCGTTCACCTGCCTCGCCGACCGGGTTCCCCGGGCCTCGGTGAGCAGCCGTTCCGCCGCGTACGTCCGGTCTGGCACCGACTTGCGGTACAGCAGGACCGTCACCACCGCGGTGACGACCAGGGCGAGCGTGAGCCAGCCGATCGGCCGCCCCTCCGCCAGCCCGTTCGTCCACCGCGCGCCGCCCACCACGAACAGCACGGTCAGCGGCAGGACCCCCCAACGTGCCCGAGCCGCGTCCTCGCCGACGAGCAACCCCTTGCGGGCCAGGGATTCGCCGAGCTTGCGCACGACGTCACCCCGACCGACCTTGTCGACGAGCAGACCGATACTGCGTTCCCGGTTCCGCTGGATGTCCGCCAGCACCGCCTGGTCGATCGGGTCCGTCGCGGTGGACCCCTCGACCACCCGCACGGTTCCCTTACGGCTCGGCCGCACCTTCTCGCGGTCGATCAACCTGGCGACAGCGGTCTCGACGACACGCCGGGGCCCGCCTGCCAGGTACGCCAGCTCGTCGAGCGAGAGCTGACCCGGCCCGATCGCCCCGCTCGCCGCCCGCGAATCGGCGGACCCCGCGCGGACCATGATCCGCACCGCCAAAGCGAACAGCAGAGCGAAAGCGAAAGCGACCACGTAGATTCTCAGAAAATCCGGTCCCGCGATTCCCCACGGTTCATTCATCTCGGTCCCCCCCTCACGCCAAGTTGCCCTGACGTGACCCATGCTGTTCGCGGTGTGACCGCGAGCACAAGGGACCTTGATTTAGATTTAGGGAACCCGTGGGCCAGATTTAGGCTTCTTGAGCCGGATTTGAGGTATCGGGCACCAGGCGCAGGGAAATCGAATTGATGCAGTACCGCTGGTCGGTCGGCGTCGGGTATCCCTCGCCCTCGAAGACGTGCCCAAGGTGGCTGTGGCAGGTCGCGCACAGGACCTCGGTGCGCACGGTGCCGAACTGGCGGTCCTCCCGCAGCATGATGGTGTCGCCCGCGAGCGGGGAGAAGAACGACGGCCAGCCGCAGTGCGACTCGAACTTGGTGTCGCTGCGGAACAGCTCCGCCCCGCACGCGCGGCACTGGTAGACCCCGACGGTCTTGGTGTCGGTGTACTCACCGGTGAACGGGCGCTCGGTCCCGGCCTGGCGCAGCACCGCGAACTCCTCCGGGTTGAGCTGCGCCCGCCATTCCTGCTCGGACTTCACGACCTTGGGGGTGGCGCCGACAACGGGTTTCACGAGATCTCTCCTCCAAGCGCGCACGGGTTCAGCCCAGCAGCATGCTGAAGACGAACGCCAGTGTGTCCCACGCGGCGACGATGACGCCGAGCAGGATCAATGTCACCACGATGCCCGCGGTGACCCGGTAGTGGCCACCCAGGCGGTTGGCCGCGTCGGCGAAGTCGCCGACGCCGCCGAGGTAGCCCTCGACGGTGTAGCCGGGCCGGACCCGCTCGACCCGGTCGAGGTGCTCGGCGAACGCCTTGGCCTCGGGGTCGTCAGGGTCCAGACCGATCAGGTCGTCGGCGAACCGGCCCGGTGGGCCCGGGCGCGGCTCATCGTCGGCTGTCCCCGAGGAACCTGTCGCGACCATGCTTCAACGGTAACCCGAACGTGGTTACCTGTCGCCCAGCTTGCGTTCCTCGATTTCACCCGCGGTGTCGCTCTTGAGGTGGACGAACGAGGTGAAACCCCACTCCTCCAGCCTGCCCAGCTGCGCGCCGAACTTCCCGCGCCTGCGGATCGGGGAGACCGACCGGCCGTCCGCGCGCAGCTCGCGTGCGGCGCCGGTGACCCGCGCGAGCGGGACGTCGGCCTCGTAGAGCACCGCGACGGACTCGCCGCGCGCCTGGCCTTCGAGCAGGTCGA
Organism: Actinokineospora xionganensis; assembly: GCF_014323725.1. Lineage (GTDB taxonomy): Bacteria > Actinomycetota > Actinomycetes > Mycobacteriales > Pseudonocardiaceae > Actinokineospora > Actinokineospora xionganensis. The sequence continues at coordinate 182,353 of NZ_JABVED010000011.1, forward strand.
CGATGCGCTCGAAGCCGATGGAGAACCCGCAGGCGGGGACGTCGCGGCCCAGGGAGCGGCCGATCAGCCGGTCGTATCGCCCGCCGCCCGCGACCGAGCCGGACGAGCCGGGGTGCACGATCTCGAAGATCTGACCGGTGTAGTAGCCCATGCCGCGGACCAGCGTCGGGTCGAATTCCCAGGTCAGCGGCCTGGTCTCGGCCAGCGAGCGCAGCGCGTCGGCGGTGGCGGACAGGTCGGCGACAACCTCGTCGGACAGGCCGGGGACCGACGCGGTGAGCTGGTCGGCGAGTTTGGCCGGGTCGATGCCCTGCAGGCCGGTGATGCTCGCCTGTAGTTGGTCGATCCGCTCGGCTTCGAGGCCGCGGCCCGCCAGTTCGGCGCGCACACCGTCCCAGCCGACCTTGTCGAGTTTGTCGAGGGTGATGAACAGGCCGGTCCACTCCGCCTCCGGCAGCCCGATGCCCTCGGCCAGCGCGGACAAGAACCGACGGTCCGATACGCGGACCGTGGTCCCGTCGAGGCCGACCGCGGCCAGCGCCTCGGTGGTCGCCTCGATCAGTTCGACCTCGGCGAGCACGGACTCCTCGCCCAGCATGTCGATGTCGCACTGGTAGAACTGCCGGTAGCGGCCCTTCTGCGGGCGCTCGGCGCGCCACACGGGCCCGACCTGGAACGAGCGGAACGGCTGCGGCAGGCTCGCCTGGTTGTTGCCGTAGAAGCGGGTCAGCGGGACCGTCAGGTCGTAGCGCAGGCCGAGGTCCACAAGCTCGTTGAGGGTGGTGTCGGCGGCGACCGTCTCATCGAGGCCCCGGCGCAGGACCCGGTAGATCAGCTTCTCGTTCTCGCCGCCCTGGCCGCCGGTGAGGCGCTCGATGTTCTCCAGGGCGGGCGTCTCGATGCGCTGGTAGCCGAAGCGGTGGTAGACCTCGGTGATCTGGGCCAGGACATGGTCGCGCACGGCGACGGTCGCGGGCAGCAGGTCACGGGTGCCCCTGGCGGGGCTGTTGTCCATCTTCACCGGTACGGGTTCCTCGCAGATCGCGGTAGCTATGACGAGCAGTACGGTACCGGGGGTGTGGATACTTCCGCGCATGCATTGCCTCGTCGCCGTAGTCTGGGGCGGTGGCAACAGAGGCTGTGGAGATCACCGTCGGCGACCGCGCCGTGCGAGTGTCCAATCCGGACAAGCCGTACTTTCCCGAACTGGGGCTGACCAAGCGCCAGATCGTCGAGTACTTCCTGTCCGTGGGCGACGGCATCCTCGGCGCTCTGCGTGAGCGGCCGACGACGCTGGAACGCTGGCCTGGCGGCGTCTTCGAGGGCGCGAAGCTGTCCACCAGGGCGGACAACCGGGGTGACGCGTTCTATCAGAAGCGCATCCCGAAGGGCGCGCCCGATTACGTCGAGACCGCGCGCATCGCCTTCCCCAGCGGCCGTTCCGCCGACGAGGTCTGCCCGACGGAGCTGGCGGTGGTGGCGTGGGCGGTGAACCTGGGCACGCTGACGTTCCACCCGTGGCCGGTCAGCCGGACCGACGTCGACCACCCCGACCAGCTGCGGATCGACCTCGACCCGCAGCCGGGCACCGACTTCACCGACGCGGTCAAGGTCGCGTTCACCGTGCGTGAGCTGCTCGCCGAGCACGGCATCGAGGCGTTCCCCAAGACTTCGGGCGGTCGGGGCGTGCACCTTTACGTGCCCATCGAGCCGCGCTGGACCTTCGTGGAGGTCCGCCGCGCGCTGATCGCCTTCGGGCGCTCGGTGGAGCGGCGGATGCCCGACGAGGTGACGATCAACTGGTGGAAGGAGGAGCGCGGCTCGCGCATCTTCATCGACTACAACCAGATGGCGCGTGACCGCACCATCGCCTCCGCGTACTCGATCCGCCCGACCCAGCGCGCGCTGGTGTCCGCACCGGTCACCTGGGACGAACTGGGCGACGTGCACCCGGAGGACTTCTCGGTGCTCACGATGCCCGCCCGGTTCGCACAGGTGGGCGACCTGCACGCGCCGGTGGCCGAGAAGGCGTTCTCGCTGGAGCCGCTGATCGAGCTGGCCGACCGTGACGAGCGCGACCACGGGCTGGGTGACCTGCCCTATCCGCCCGACTATCCCAAGATGCCGGGGGAGCCCAAACGGGTCCAACCCTCGAAAGCCCGTGACGACACCTGACCCCACGGAGAGCTGGGCGACCGCCGCCGCCCGCCGCACGCTGGCCGGTGACGACCCCTGGCTGTGGATCGCCTTCGACACCGACACCCGGCGTTACTGGCAGCGCCCCCGTGATCGCTCGGCCACCCGCGCGCTCGCCGTCGCCATCGCGGCCTGTGACCGGTCCGGGTGGGTGCGTGAGACCGCCTTGACCGAGATCGCCGAACTCGGCGACCCCGCCGTGTGGCCCGCGCTCGCCCTGCGCTGCGCCGATTGGGTGCCGCAGGTCCGTTCCCGCGCCCGGGAGGTGGTTCTGCGGTGCCTGGCCGAGTCGCCGAGGGCCGCGTTCGAGGCGTTCGCACCGCTCGCGTTCGTCCTGTCCAGGAAGGTCGAAGGGGGTTGGCTGGCCGGTGTGCTCGACGAGCACCTGCGGGATGGGCCCGCCGAGGTCCTGGAGTCGGCACTCGACTCGCGGCATCGGGTGGTCCGCCGTGCCGCGTTGCGGATCGCCTTGGCGCGGCTGCCTCTCGATCGACTCCTGCACGCGGTGCGCTTCGACGATGACATCGCCATCAGGGTGCGCTGTGCGGAGGCGGTGATCCGCATGCGCGATCCGGACGTCACGCGCCTGCTGTTATCGAACAGAACGGCTGGGGTTCGCGCGGAGGCCGTGCACGCGTTGGGGCTGGCCGGTGAGGTCGACCCGGCCGAAGCCGCGCTGACCGACCGCAGCGGCCTGGTCCGCGCTACGGCCCAGGCTGTGCTGCGGCGCGCGGGACGCGACCCCGCGGCGGCTTATCGGGCGCTGCTCGCTGTTCCGCCGACGGCCGAGGGCATCGCGGGCCTGGGTGAGACCGGTGCTGATGCCAAGTCGTTGTATCCCTACCTCAGCCATCCCACCGCCCGGGTCCGTGTCGAGACCGTCCGCGCGTTGCGGCGATTGGGTGACACACCGGTCGACCGGCTCGCACCCATGCTCGCCGACCCGTCGCCCCCGGTGACGCGACAGGTGGTGCTGTCCCTGCGCGGGCGTGAACTCGACATGTCGTTCCTGTTGCGCCACTTGGGTGTCGACCATCCGCGTCACATCCGCTTCGCCGCATACCTGCTGCTCGTGGCGCGCGACACGTGGACCCGGATCGAGACGGATCTCGCGCTCCTCGAGGATGCTTTCCTGGGCGGCCAGGCACGGTCGGATGTCCTCTCCTGGCTCAGGAACAGCTCCGCGACTTCCTACCTGACGCCCACCGTCGAGCGCATCACCCGGGTGGACGCACTGCTCCGCGTGTCGACGACACTCGGCGAACACCACGTCTCACTTCTGCGGTTCCACATGGGTCTGCACCGGTAGAGACGCGAATTTGTCGTTCCCTTCCTTTACACTGCAAGGAAGGGAAGGAGACCGCCATGACGGATTCGTACCTTGTGCGTTACGTCGGCGGTCCATTGGACGGCCGGGTCGACACGCTGGCGGCGTCGCCGGAGAGTCCGCGGTCGACGGTGACCCATGTCCATCTGCACGGCGGGCCCAAGATCGTGCATCATTACGACCTGCATTACGCGGTCGAATACGGTTGCGAATACCGGCTTCGCGAACACTGAGTCCTAAGTGGACTGCCGGGTTTCCAGGATCATCACGCAGAGCTCGCACCGCGGCCCGTCACTGCCTTCAGGCTGCAGGTCGGGCGGCGCGGCGTGCGTGCATGACGCCCGGTAGTGCTGGTGGCCCAACGGGGTGCCGGGCGCCATCGGGAACGCGTGCAGTTCGCCGTCGTAGCAGCTGCGCCACCAGAGATACCGCGCCGTCATCTTCGGCAATGTAAGCCTGCCGTCCGTCCACGGCATCCGGTGCCGTCCGAACGGGTGGCCGCGGGCCTGCCGAACTGTCGGACCCACCGGGCACACTACGCGCGGACCAGTGCACCGGGAGGAAATGAATGGCGAGGGTGGCGTCGCTGTCGACCGAAGAGGTCGAGCGACTCAGGAATGACGTGGCGGCGGGCAAACCCGCGGGCGTGTGGTTCACGGCGGCGGCCGTGGGAGTGACGGCTGGCCAGTCGGGCAAGGTCATCGGTTTCACCGAGCCCGCGGAAGGCGATTTCATCCAGGTCCGCCCCACCGGCTCACGCGACGAACTCACCTTCTCGCCGGCGGAGTTGACCCTGGTCAAGCCCCCACCGAAGCCGAAGCAGGCCCCGCCCCCACCGGTCGCGGCCAAACCGGTCGCCGCTGCTATGCCGGAGGTGGTGGTCGGCATCGAGCCCGCCCCCGTGGTCCGCAAGCCGCCGCCGCACAAGCCCGCGGAGGTGACTGTCACCCTGCACTCGACCCTCGAGGGCGAGTGGACCGTGGACGTGGTGGTGGGAAAGAAGCGGGTGGTCCGCTGGGAACCGGTACCCGCAGGCGACGTCGCGCGGGCAGCCAAGTCACTGCCCTCGGGAGTGGGCGAGGCGATCGGGACGGCCTTGGAGTCGGCGAAGCGCAGGCAGTTGGCCCGGGTGGAGCAATTGAAGGCAGAGCTGGACGCGGCGCAACGGGCCTTGCGGGACTTGGGCTAGAAGGAAGCTTCAAGCGGATCGCAATCGCCCACTGGCAACAAGCAGGCCAATCAGCGGCAACCCGACGGGCAGCTTCCGGATGGCCCGTCAGAGAGGAACCCACACGCGGCTGATGGCGATCAGGGCGGGCAGACAGTCCCATCACGAGGAATCTTGCCGTCGCTGAAGAACGTGTAAACCGTGTCGGTCGCGCACGGTGAGACACCCAGCGCGCCATGACCAGTTCCCTGCCAGGACACCAGCACCGCCGACGCCAGCTGTTGGGCCGCGTGTTGGGTGCCCGCGTGCGGGGTGACCGCGTCCGTGGCCGTCGACAGGACGACGATCGGGGGTGCGGACATCGCGTGCGGCTGGGTGACCGGGTGGCTCGCCACCGGCCACGGGCTGCACAGCGCCAGCCACTGCGCGGTCAGGCCGCCGAAGACCGGGTATCGGGTGTTCCAGTCCTTCGCCGTCGCCTCCAACTGCGCTGTCGAGAGGCGGCCTCGGGTGTCGTTGCACCTGGTCACGAGGGTTCCGTCGAACATCGCGGGAAGTTCGTCGGTTTCCTGGACCACGGGGGCGGCGAAGGCGGCCAGAGCGTCCGGGACGCCGCTTCGGGCGTCGGCGATGGCTTTCGACAGGGCGGGCCACGCCTGCCGGTCGGGGAGTGCGGCGAGGACTCCGCGCAGGACGATCCCGGGGGTGAGGTCGAAGTCGTCGGTGGCCAGTGGCTCCGCGGCGAGCACCTCGCTCAGCGCTTGGCGGGCGTCCGCGCCGAGTTCGCAGCCGCGGCGGGCGCAGTCCTCGGCGAACGCGCTGAACAGGGCGTCGGCGCCTTCGGCGACGCCCGCGAGGGTGACCGCGGCATCCTCGTTGGGGTCGGGGACGCCGTCGAGGACCATCCGGCCGACCCGGTTGGGGTATCGCTCAGCGAACACGGACAGCACCCGGGAACCCTCGCCGTGGCCGATGGCGTGCAACCGCTCCATGCCGAGTGCCACCCGGGCCGACTCGAGGTCGGCCGCCGTCCGCCAGGTGTCGATCGCGGGCAGCCGCGACTCCAGCGCCAGCGTGCACTGCTGCCCGGCGGTGCGCGCCAAGTCGACCCAGGCGTTGACGTCGCCCGCCCGCGGGTCCAGCGCGACCAACTCGGCGCGGACCTCCTCCGGGACGCACCGCACGGCGTCGGAGTTGCCGGTGCCGCGGCGGTCGAGGCCGACGAGGGAGAACTTGGTGAGGAAGTCGGGGGACAGGGTCATGGCCAGCTTCACGGCGTAAAGGGTGCTGGGCAGCCCATCCACGTCATTCACCACGACGAGCGGCACGGGCCCGGAGCCCACGCGCAGCACCTGCATCCGCATGGTGCCCCGGCCAGGCGCGTAAGGGGAGTCCAGGACGCCGTTGACGCGGCCGCAGTCGATCTTCAGTGCGGGGGGCGGAGCCAGTTTGGCGAGCCGGTCGGTGATCTCCGGGCCACACTGCGCCCACCGCACGGCCTGGTTCTTGGGCTCGCCCAGCGGCGGCAGCGGCTGCGGGCCTGCTTCGGTGGTCGCGGGCGGACCGGGGTCGCCGTCGTTGACCACGATCGCCGGCCGCTCGGAAGGCCCCGCGGTACACGCGACAAGCAACGCGACCGGCAGCAGCCAGGACACCCGTCCGACCCTCACGCCCGCGCGTCCCTCCTATGCCCGATCACCGGCCCACAGCGTGCCGGCTTGTGGGTGAGACCACGGTAAATCCCTCGTGCTCCGACTTAGGATGAATTCGCCGGGATTGTCCACAGTGTCTGCCAGTTGTCCACAGCAAGATCAACAAAGCCACTGCCGTGCGCGGGGTGTGGTCCAGCGCTGCGGGGTTTGCTTGGTGGGCCGTCCGAGGGCTTGAGTGCCTGCTGCGGCGGGGCATCGGGGTGGCGGGAAAGGGAGGCTTGGGCTCGTGGTTGTCGCGCACGTCGACGGGGTGGGGCGATCGCCCTCCTCGTGGTTTGGGGCCATCGTCTCCGGGACGCCTCGGTTGGTGGGGGCCATTCCGCCGACGGCGCAGGTGTTGGTGGGGATCGTCAGCGTGCAGGTTGGCGCCGCGCTGGCGAAGCAGTTGTTCGCGGTGACGGGGTCCTCCGGAGTGGTGACCCTGCGGCTGGTGTTCGCCGCCGCCGTCCTGCTGCTCATCTGGCGGCCCTCGCCGCGGGTCGCGCGGGCTGATTTGCCGGTCGTCGTGGGCTACGGGTTCGTGCTGGCCACGATGAACGTCCTGTTCTATCTCTCCCTCGCCCGCATCCCGCTCGGCATCGCGGTGACCGTGGAGTTCCTCGGCCCCCTCAGCGTCGCCCTTCTGGGCTCGCGGCGCTGGCTTGACGCGCTGTGGGCGGTGCTCGCCGGGGCCGGGGTCGTGCTGCTCGCCCAGACCCTGGGTGGGGCGGACGTCCTCGGGCTGCTGTTCGCGCTAGGCGCCGGGGTCTGTTGGGCGGGGTACATCCTGCTCAGCGCCAAACTCGGCCGCCAGTCCAGCGACGGCAAAGGCCTCGCCCTGGCCATGGCGTGCGCCGGACTGATCGCCGCCCCCATCGGCATCGTCGAGGCCGGGACCGCCCTGCTCTCCCCGATGGTCTTGCTCGTCGGCCTTGGGGTGGCGCTGATGTCGTCGGTGATCCCGTACTCGCTCGAACTCGAAGCGCTGCGCAGCATCCCGCCGCGGGTGTTCGGTGTCCTGATGAGCCTGGAACCCGCCGTCGCCGCTATCGCGGGGCTGGTGGTGCTTCGGGAGGCCCTCAGCCCCGCCCAGTGGGTCGCGATCTGCTGCGTCGTCGCGGCCTCGGCGGGCGCCACCCGCACCGCGCGCCCAGACGTCTAGCGCGCCCGCACCTCACCGCGCAGCACCGACGCCAAGTCGTACCGCGCGGGCTCCTCCAACTGCTCGTACGTGCACGAAGCGGGCTCGCGGTCCGGGCGCCACCGCTGGAACTGCGCGGTGTGCCGGAAACGGCTCGGGTAGCCGCCCTCGGTGTGCTCATAGGCGACCTCGACCACCCGCTCCAGCCGCAGCGGCACCCACGGCTGCTCCGTGGTGCGCCAGCGGCTCACCGCCCCCGGCATCCGGGTCGTCTGCGCCTCATGCCAACTCGCCCAGGGGTGTCCCTCGGCGCCGCCGGGGATCAGCTCGGCCAGCTCCACCGCCAGTTCCCGCCTGCGGGCCGCCGAGAACGACCCGACGACACCGACATGGTTGAGGCCGCCCGTGTTGTCGTAGAGCCCCAACATCAACGATCCGACGGCCTCGCCCGGCTCGGTGTCCTTGTACCAGCGCAAGCCAGCCACCACGCAGTCCGCTGTGCGCGAGTGCTTGAACTTGAGCATCGTGCGCTTGTTCGGCGTGTACGGCCCGTCCGCGGGCTTGCCCATCACCCCGTCGAGGCCCGCGCCCTCGAAGATCTCGAACCACTGGCGGGCCAGGTCGGAGCTGGTCGTGGCCGGCGTCAGGTGCACGGAATCGGTGACCTGCAGCAGGTCTTCGAGCCTGCGCCTGCGCTCGACGCCGGGGGTCTCCAGCAGGAGTTCGTCGCCCAGGGCGAGGACGTCGAAGGCGATGAAGCGCGCGGGCGTGGTCTCCGACAGCATCTTCACCCGGCTCGCCGCCGGGTGGATGCGCTCGGCGAGCTTGTCGAAGTCGAGCCTGCCGTCGATGTCGACGACCAGCTCACCGTCGATCACGACCCGCTCCGGCAGCGCCTCCCGCAGGGCCGCTTCGGCGTCGGGGAAGTAGCGGTTGAGCGGCTTGCCCGAACGCGACTGCAGGACCACCTCGTCGCCGTCCCGGAACACCAGGCAGCGGAAGCCGTCCCACTTCGGCTCGAACACGAGGTTCGTGTCGTCCGGGATGGACTTGACAGCCTTGGCCAGCATCGGTTGCACCGGCGGAGTCAGAGGAAGCGCCACGCCGCCCATACTGCCCGCTCAGCGGACTTCCGGCAGCCGAACGCGATTATCGTGAAAGCCATGACTGATCCACGCGTCGACGCCCGCATCGAGAGCCTGCTGCCTTGGCAGCAGGTGATCTACCGGCAGGTGAGGGAGCTGGTGCACGCCGCCGACCCCGAGGTCGAGGAGACCATCAAGTTCACCGACCGGCCGTACTTCGTGCTTCAGGGCAACATCTGCGCGCTGCTGCCCGCGAAGGACCACGTCAACATTTTCCTCTACGACGGCGCGATCGTCCCCGACCCGGACGGGATCATCACCGGCGGCCACGACAACAAGACGGCGCGCACCGTCGCCGTCCGTCCGGGCGAGGAGATCAACGCGCCCGCTCTGCTGGCGATGTTCAAGCAGATCATCGCGAACAACCGGGCCGGTGGCTGGCGCAAGCTCAAGAAGGGCTGAGTTCAGCGCACCCGTTGGCGTTCTGCTGTGTTCAGTTCCAGGCGTACCGCTGTGGGCAGGTGGTCGACGCCGAGGGATTCCCGGGCCTGGCGCAGGACGGTGTCGTCCACTTCCCGCCACACCTGTTTGACGTCGGTGCCGTCCTCCAGCCACAGGCTCAGCCGCAGGGCGGGCTCGTCTTCGTCGCCGACCATGGTGGCGCGGGCCTTGCTCACGCCGGGCACCTGCTCCGCGTCGGTCGCGATGGCTTCGGTGATGGCGGTGGCCGTGACCAGGACGCCGTGGCCCCTGGTCGGGTTGAGGGCCAGGTCCGGGTGGTGTTCCGGGCGCAGGGTGGCGAAGACGATCCGCAGCCCGAGGACCAGCAGCAGCAGGCCGAGCACGATCGCGCCGACGCGGGCCGCCAGTTGCCAGTCGACCAGGGTTCGCAGGACTTCTGGGTCGAGGACTGGTCGGGTTGCCCTGTCCTGTCCGAAGACGCCGTAGCCCAGCAGGGCCGCGCCCACTCCGAGCAGCAGCAGGAGCAGGCCGGTGGTCATGGTCAACGCGCGTTCGCCGCCGTAGGAGCGGGCGGCGGCGCGGGTGGCGGGGGAGGTCATGAGCGGTCCCTCCGAGAATCGACGACCACGGATACCTGCGGCTGACGCTGCAGCGGCAAGTCGGCCAGGGTGGACCGGACGGCATCGGACAGGCGAGGACGCAGTTGGGCCTCCGACTCCAGGGCGCTGGTGGCGCGCACCCGGACCCGCTTCGCCGTGGCGCTCACCGAGGCGCCGGTCACGTTGTCCTCGCCGCGGACACGGGTGCCCACGATCCTGGCCAGCGAACGCGGCGACGTTTCCACCGTGACCCCCGGTGACGGCTCCCGCAGGCCGACGTTCGTCCGGCGGGCCAGGGAGGCGAACAGCGCCAGCAGCAGGCCCACCACGGCGACGGCCACCGCCGTGATCAGCACCGGGGTGCTCTGCCAGCTCAGGTCGGCCAGCGTCTCGCGCCACTGCCGCCAGGGGACGAGCAGCGACGGGCTCTCCGGCCGCCACCACGCCCACGCGACTTCGACGGCCAGCAAAGCCCCCGCCGCGGCCAACGCCAGGCCGAGCAGCAGGCTCAGGACTCTCACCAGGACACGCACGGGCTCACTCCACTCGGGGACGGATCTTGGGTCGCAGCGCGGAGACGATCACGTCGACACCGCGCACGTGGTAGCCGGTCAGTCGCTCGACCTCGGCGATGACGCGCTCGCGCACGTCCTCGACGACGGTCCGCACGGGAGCCGGGTAGTGCAGTGCCACGTCGACCTTGAGCCGGACCTGGTCGCCGTCGCCGGTGACGTCGACCTTCGCGCCGTGGGTGCCGACCTCGACGCCCACCAGCTTGCGGGCCATGGCCGTGGTGCCGGGTGACTCGTCGGCGGCGTGTTCGGCGATCTTGCGGACCACCGACCGGTCGACGCGCAGGGTGCCGCGGTCGTCTAGCGGCCGCTCGCTGACCTGGGTCACCGGTCCTTGCCCTTGGCGCCGCTGAGCACCTGGGACAGGTCGAGCTCGCCGTCGAGCACCCGCCCGACGACCAGGCCGACGAAGCCGAGCACCAGGGTGATCATGAACGCGCCGAACCCCTGGGTGGCGGCCAGTCCGAGCAGCAGGCCCGAGACCAGGCCGAGCTGGGTCGTGTTCATACCGGTTCTTCCTTGCTCTCGAGGTCGTTGACGTGCACATCGATCGGGAGGTCGCCCGCGACGCGCCGGACCCGCTCGCGCAGGGCCGCGGCGACCGCGGGGATCGGCTGATCGAGCCGCAGGACCACCGAGACGGTGATCCGGTCGGCCGCGGTCACACCGACCACGCGCCGTCCAGGCAGGTAGGTCGCGATGGTCTGGAAAGGCCCGCCGTCGAGCCGGACCACGGCCGGATCGGCGAGGACAGCCTCGCCGATCCGGTCGACCAACTCTCCGGTGTGGATCGCGGTCATTCGACCCGGGACTTCTCGGGGGCCTCGTCGCCCCCGTTGTCGTCGGGCAGGTGGACATCCTCGACGGAGATGTTGACCTCGATGACCTCCAGGCCCGTCATCCGCTCGACCGCGGTGATCACGTTGCGGCGGACCGCACGCGCGAGGTCGGCGATGCTCGCGCCGTACTCGACGATCATGTCGAGGTCGATCGCGGCCTGCTTCTCGCCCACCTCCACCGACACGCCCGCGGTGGACGACGTGCCCGCGCCGGGGATGCGTTCCTTGATCGCGCCGAACGCGCGGGACATTCCGCCGCCCATCGCGTGCACGCCGGAGACCTCTCGGGCGGCCATGCCCGCGATCTTCTGCACGACGTTGGACGCGATGGTGGTCTTGCCCTGGCCGTTCTCATCGGCCAGACGGGCGGGCGCCGGGGACTGGCGGGCGGCCGGGACCGCGTCGCGCAGGTCGTTCTGACTGTTGGTCGTCACCATGCTGGGCAGGCTCCTTCGGCTGGATTGCAACGGATCGACGTCGCATCCATTCTCAAAGGGGCCGGGGGACTTGCCCGGGTGAAGCGGCAGGTTGACCGGAAAGAGTTAACCCAAAAGGACACCATCAGATGACATCCGGCGTCTCATGTGGATAGTTGCCGCCCGCTCGACGAGTGTGTCACTCCTCGCGGCGGTAGCGCAGCATCAGGAAGCCGTCCTCGGTCAGCACCGACGCCAGCGCGAGCCTGCGCGGCACCTCCGGCGGCGCCCCCATGGCGATCCGCCCCGCGCGCCCGCCCGCGAGCAGCGGCGAGACCGTCAGGCACAGCTGGTCCACCAGGTCCGCCTCGATCAGCGAGCCGAACAGCTGCGGGCCGCCCTCACAGCACACCCGCCGCAACCCGCGCGCGGCCAGTTCGACCAGCGCGGCCCGCGGATCGACCCGCTCGTCCCCGGCCACGACCACCTCCGCGCCCGCCGCCGTCAGCGCCGCGCGCCGGGCCGCCGGGGCGGACTCGGCGGTCACGACGATGGTCGGCACCCGGGTGTCGGTCACCAGCGGTGAGTCCGGTTCCACCGAGCACCGCCCGGTGACCACGGCGATTGGCGGCACCGGCGCCAGACCGAGCCGGGAACGCCGCTCACGTCGCAGCTCCGTGCTCTTGATCCCGCGGTAGCGCTCGTCGCGCGCGGTGCCCCAACCCACGAGCACCACGTCGGCGAGGTCGCGGCCCAGGGCGAAGATCCGCTTGTCGCCGGGGCTGGACAGGCCCGCCGACTGCCCCGCCACGGCGACCGCGCCGTCGGTGCTGCTGACGAAGTTGACCTGTACCCAAGCCCGGTCAAGGTCGGCCGGATAGGCGTAGAGCACTTCGAGTGCGGTGTCGTCCACCACAGCCGGTGAAGCCTGACCTGGGGAAACCCGGTTCTCGGGCCACAACATGTGCACCAGGACATCCCATCACGCCGCTACGCTCCCGTGCATGCCCGCCAGCCTGCTCGCCCGCGCGCCCGAGATCGGCGCGGAGGAGCTGATCGCCACGATGGCCCCGCCGCCCCGGTTCGGCGCGGTCCGGTTCGACACCTACGTCCCGAACCCGGACGAGCCGAGCCAGGCCGCCGCGGTGCGCGACTGCGCCGCGTTCGCCGCGAAGGTGGACGCGCGGCCGGACAAGTCGCTGTTCTCCCGCATGTTCGGCGGCAAGGCGCAGACGGGTCGGCCCGGGCTCTACCTCGATGGCGGCTTCGGCGTCGGCAAGACCCACCTGCTCGCCTCGATCTGGCACGCCGTGCCCGGGCCGAAGGCCTACGGGACGTTCGTCGAGCTGACCCACCTCGTCGGCGCGCTCGGCTTCACCCAGGCCGTGGAGCGGCTCAAGCAGCATCGGCTGCTCGCGATCGACGAGTTCGAACTCGACGACCCCGGCGACACCATGCTCGTCACCCGGCTGTTGTCCCAGCTCACCGACGCGGGCGTGCACGTCGCGGCCACGTCGAACACGTTGCCGGACAAGCTCGGCGAGGGCCGCTTCGCCGCGGACGACTTCCTGCGCGAGATCCAGGCCCTGTCGTCGCGGTTCTCCGTGGTGCGGGTCGACGGGCCGGACTACCGCCACCGCGGCCTGCCCGACGCGCCAGCCCCGCTGTCGGAGCTGGACCTGGCGGCCAGCGCGGAGGCGGTCGAAGGGTCCACTGTGGACGATTTCGACGCGCTCTGCGGGCACCTCGCCTCGCTGCACCCCTCGCGCTACGGCAAGCTCGTCGACGGCGTGACGGCGGTGCACCTGCGCGGCGTGCACGCGCTGAAGTACCAGGACGTCGCACTGCGCGTGGTGTCGTTCGCCGACCGGCTCTATGACCGCGCCATCCCGGTTGTCGTGTCGGGGGAGCCGGTGTCGGCCCTGTTCACCGAGGACATGCTGCGCGGCGGCTACCGCAAGAAGTACCTGCGCGCGGTCAGCAGGCTGGTCGCGCTGTCCCGGGACGCGGCGGCCGCTCGCTGAGTCAGCGCCGCGGGGAGTCGGCGGCGCGCTGCGAGCGGTCGATCAAGGCCCACACGGACACACCGGCGTCCGAGTCGGCGGCCCGTGATCGGGCCTTGGCGGGTCGCGGATGATCCCGCAACTCCTGGCGCACCTGGTCGTAGATGGGCGTGTCAGTCACGTACATCCTCTCGTCCGGCTTCCCCGTACACGCACAGTACGCCCGCGACGCTCTGACGCCACAGGGTGGTCTGTTCGCTACTTCGGGTGATCCGACCGGGTGAACTCGTTACGGTGAGGTGCTTTCAGCGAGTCATCTGACGGAAGGTGTATCGCCCACACGCTTGGCCGCCAAGTCGATCAAAGCGGCCAAGACGATCACCGCGGCGACGCCCCAGAACAGCGCGCCGATCGTGTCGGTGAGGTAGTGGAACTCGCGGCCGACGATGGCTCCCGCGCCTACGACGTACAACCCGAAGGCGATCACCGCGGTGCGGACCGTCTGGGCGCGGGTCGAGTTCGCCGCGGCGACGAGGACGATCACCGTGAGGATCGCCACCAGGGTCGTCGTGTGGCCGCTCGGGTAGGCGAGGGTGTCCTGGTGCGTGCGGTTGAAGAGCGGCTTGAGCGCGACGGTGTTGATCCCGGCCGCGAGCACCGGCCCGAGGACAGCCAACACGGCCACCTTGGGCCTGCCCGCCCGCACGGCGATGGCCGCCATGATCGCGATGACGGCGACCATCGCGGCGGGGTGCGTGCACAGGGTCAGCGGGATCGCCAGGTCGGGCCTGCGGGTCATCACGTCGAACACGGCCTTGTCGAACGGGCCCTCCGCGGTGTTGCCCGCGACGTCCACCCCGATCACGGCCATGGCGAGCACGAAGAGGACCGCCAGGGTCAAGGCGAATCGGGGCGCGGTGAGCAGCGGACGTTCCACGCCGCCACTATGCCCGACAACTGGTTCGCCTCCGGCGGCCCTCATAAGACACCATCTCGGGCATGGGACACCTCGACGCCTCCGGGCTTTCTTACACGCTGCCCGACGGCCGGACGCTGTTCCGCGACGCCGGACTGCGCATCGGCGCGGGCCAGGTCGTCGCGGTGGTCGGGGAGAACGGGGCGGGCAAGAGCACGCTGCTGCGGATCATCAGCGGGGAGCTGACCTCGCCGGACGGCGGTGTCTCGGTGCAGGGTGGGTTGGCGGTGATGCCGCAGTTCGTCGGCTCGGTCCGCGACGACCGCACGGTGCACGACTTGCTTCTTGCCGTGGCCCCGGCCTCGCTGCGGGCGGCGTCGGCGGAGCTGGACCGGGTCGAGTTGGCCCTGATGGAGACCGACGACGAGCCGACGCAGATGCGCTACGCCCAGGCGATCGCCGATTACGACGAGGCTGGTGGGTACATCGCGGAAGTCCTGTGGGACACCGTGACCGTCGCCGCGCTCGGCGTCGGCTACGACAAGGCGCGCTATCGCGAGGTCCGGACCTTGTCCGGTGGCGAGCAGAAGCGGTTGGTGTTGGAGGCGCTCCTGCGCGGGCGCGAGCAAGTCCTGCTGCTCGACGAGCCGGACAACTACCTCGACGTGCCGGGCAAGCGCTGGCTGGAGCGGCAGCTGGCGGAGAGCGCGAAGGCGATCCTGCTGATCAGCCACGACCGTGAGCTGCTCGCCGGGGTGGCTACCCAGGTCGTCACGGTCGAGGCGGGCACGGCGTGGACGCACTCCGGCGGATTCGTCAGCTGGCACGACGCCCGCGAGGCGCGCTGGGAGCGCATCGCCGAGCAGCAGCGGCGCTGGGACGAGGAGCACGCCAAGCTGCAGGACCTGGTCAAGCTGATGCAGCGCGCGGCGGCGTCGTCGCACGAGATGGCCAGCCGGTACAAGGCCGCGCAGACGCGGCTGCGCAAGTTCGAGGAGATCGGCCCGCCGCCGGTCCCGCCGCGGCCGCAGAAGGTCAAGCCGCGGCTGCTCGGCGGTCGCACGGGAATCCGGGCGATCACGTGCGAGAACCTGGAACTCACGGGTCTGATGAAGCCGTTCGACGTCGAGGTCTTCTTCGGCGACCGGGTCGCGGTGCTCGGCTCCAACGGTTCGGGCAAAAGCCACTTCCTGCGCCTGCTGGCCGACGGCGACAGCGTCGCGCACACCGGCGTCCGCAAGCTCGGCGCGCGCGTGGTGCCGGGTCTGTTCGCCCAGACCCACCACCACCCGGAGTGGGTCGGCCGCACGCTGGTCGACATCCTCTGGCACGGCGAAGGCGCGCGCACCGGTCTCGACCGCGGCGCGGCGGCCTCGGTGCTGAGCCGCTACGGCCTCGGCGGGTCGGCCGAGCAGCGGTTCGAGACCCTCTCGGGCGGACAGCAGGCCCGGTTCCAGATCCTGCTGCTCGAACTGGGCGGCTCGACCCTGCTGCTGCTCGACGAGCCCACCGACAACCTCGACCTGCATTCGGCCGAGGCGCTGCAGGACGCGTTGGAGGCCTACGAGGGCACGGTGGTCGCGGTGACCCACGATCGCTGGTTCGCCCGGTCGTTCAACCGGTTCCTGGTTTTCCAATCGGACGGCGTGGTGTCCGAATCGGACGAGCCGGTGTGGGACGAGACCCGCGTGCGCAGGGCGCGATAACGCGTTCCCCCGAAAGGCCGGGCTTCCACCCGGTCGGTTCGGCGCGTGGCTTTCCGCACGCGGAGCGGCTGGGTGAGTCTGGAGGCCCATCCGACTACTCGGGACGGTCATATGAGGACTCGCCTCGGCGCCTGCGCCCTTGCCGCCGCCGCTCTGCTCGCGTCACCGACGATGGCGGGCGCCGCGCGGCCCGCCGCCCTCTTCCTGGTCGAGTCACGGTCCGACGTGGTGGCCGCCGGCGTGGCGAACAGCGCGCTGGTGCGGGTCGACGCGGCGGTGGTGTCGCCGGACACGGAGGCGATCGAGATTCCGCTCGGCGACCAGGTGGTGCGGGCGGTGCGCGACCACACGGAGGTCACCGGGTCCGGTGGGATCGCCTGGTTCGGCGGTGTCGACGGCGCGCCGCTGAGCGACTCGCTCGAAGCGGTCACCCTGATCCGCCACGGCGACCAGGTGACCGGCACGGTCGCCCACGGCGGCACGGCGTACACGCTGCGGCCCGCCGCGGGCGGCGGGCACCTCTTCGACGAGGTCGACTACGCCACCATGCCGCCATCGCGACACGCCACACCGACGGGTGAGCCGGATACCCTCGGAGTGAGCGTCTCGGTGGGAGTGACCGTCGTGCGGGTGCTGGTCGCGGCGAGCGAGCAGGCCTCGACGGTGCCGGATCTGCGGGGCCTCGCCGAACTGGCCATCGCCACGGCCAACCGGGGTTTCGCCAACAACCGCCTGCCGATCAGGTTCGAACTCGCGGGCGTCCTGCCGACCGACTACGCCGAGCGGGGTTTCGACAAGGACCTCAGCGCGCTCAGGACCGGCCGGGTCGGCGGGGTGGCCGCCAAGCGGGACGAGGTCAAGGCCGATGTGGTGAGCATGCTGGTGCGGCACAACGGGAACTGCGGCGTCGGCTTCATCAAGGCGACGGCCAACACGGCGTTCTCGGTGGTCAACACCGACTGCGCGCGGGCGAACTTCAGCCTGGCGCACGAGATCGGGCACAACTTCGGGGCGGACCACGACGCGGCCAACGAGGTGGGTGGCTTCCGCCATGGACACGGGCATGTGGTGCCGGGGCGATTCCGGACGATCATGTCGTACGCCTGCCCGGCTCCGTGCCCGCGGATCAACTACTGGTCGAGCCCGCTGGTGAAGTACAAGGGCCAGGTCTTGGGCAACGCCGAGACGAGCGACAACGCCCGCGTCCTGCGGGAACGGGCTGCCGTGGTGGCGGCGTTTCGGTGAGTGGAGGCCGGGCGGCCGGGGCTCACAGCTCCCGGCCGCCCGGAGTTCAGTGGGTGACGATCGAGGCGATGGCGTCGACCCCGAGGTCGATCTCCGCCTCGGTGATCACCAGCGGCGGCGCGACCCGCAGCGTCGTGTCGTGGGTTTCCTTGCACAGCACGCCGCGCTGCATGAGGGCCTCCGAGGCGACCCGTCCGGACGGGCCGCCGGGGGCGATCTCGACGCCTGCCCAGAGGCCGCGGCCGCGCACCTCCGCGACGCCGTTCCCGACCAACTCGCCGAGGCGCCCGTGCAGGTACGCGCCCAGGGTCGCCGAACGTTCCTGGAACTCGCCGGTCGCGAGCAGCTTGATCACCGCCCGGCCCACGGCGCAGGCCAGCGGGTTGCCGCCGAAGGTCGAGCCGTGCTCACCGGGCTTGAGCACGCCCAGGACGTCGCCGCGGCCGACGACCGCGGAGACCGGCAGGATGCCGCCGCCGAGCGCCTTGCCCAGGGTGTACAGGTCGGCGCGGACGCCTTCCGCGTCGAGGGCGAACAGGGTGCCGGTGCGGGCCAGGCCGGACTGGATCTCGTCGGCGATGAACAGCACGTTGTTGCGGTCGCACAGCGCGCGGACCTCGCGCAGGTAGCCCGACGGCGGCGCGAGCACGCCCGCCTCACCCTGGATCGGCTCGACCAGGATCGCGGCCGTGCGGTCGGTGATGGCGGCTTCCAGCGCCTGCGCGTCGCCGTACTTGACGACCTTGAAGCCCGGGGTGAACGGGCCGAAGTCGGCGCGGGCGACCTCGTCGGTGGAGAACGAGATGATCGTGGTGGTCCGGCCGTGGAAGTTCGAGCCCGCGACGATGATCTCGGCGGTGTTCTCCGGGACGCCCTTGACCCGGTAGGCCCACTTGCGGGCCACCTTCACCGCGGACTCGACGGCCTCGGCGCCGGAGTTCATCGGCAGCACGAGGTCGGTGCCGGTCAGCTCGGCCAGCTCGCGGCAGAACAGCCCGAGCTGGTCGTGGTGGAAGGCGCGGCTGGTCAGCGTCACCTTGTGCAGCTGCTCGACCGCCGCGGCGACGAGCGCGGGGTGGCGGTGGCCGAAGTTGAGCGCGGAGTACCCGGCGAGGAAGTCGAGGTAGCGGTTGCCGTGCACGTCGGTCACCCAGGCTCCCTCGGCCTCGGTGATCACCACCGGGAGCGGGTGGTAGTTGTGCGTGCTCCACTGCTCGTCGAGAGCGATGAAGTCGGCCGCCGACTCCGGCGTGGCTGCGGTGGTGGGAGGGACGGTCACGGTCATGTCCCCAGGCTAAGGGGGCGGCATGATGGTTTCATCCGGCGAGTGTTGCTTATTACGCTGATTCGTTGCGCCATTCCCGGGTTGAGCAGTCGTTTGTTGCACGAGCGGAAGTCGGCTCGGCGGTTTAGTCTTCCTGGATGGGTAAGAAACAGGGCACGTCCACGTCCGTCCGCGACGCGCTGAGGGTACGCCCGGGCGGCGGGATCCCGCACGAGCCACGCGACACCCCGGTCGGCCCGAAGTCCAAGGCGCAGGCCGCGGAAGGCCTGGCCGAGACCGGTGCGGAGCTGGGCAGGCTGCAGGAGGCGCTGTGGGTGGAGGGCACCTTCGGCGGCGGCGACCGCAGTGTCCTGTTGGTCCTGCAGGGCATGGACACCTCGGGCAAGGGCGGCACGATCGAGCACGTCTTCGGCCTGTTGAACCCGCAGGGCGTCCGGATCGCGTCCTTCAAGAAGCCCACGCCCGCGGAGAAGCGCCACGACTTCCTCTGGCGTATCCGCAAGCAGGTCCCGACGGCGGGCCTGATCGGCGTGTTCGACCGGTCGCACTACGAGGACGTCCTGGTCGTGCGGGTCGACGAGTTGGTCCCGCCCGCGCAGTGGGAACCGCGCTTCGACCAGATCAACGAGTTCGAGGCCGAACTCGCCGAGGCGGGCACCACGGTGGTGAAGTGCTTCCTGAACATCTCCGCAGACGAGCAGCGCGAACGTTTGCTTGCCCGGCTGGAGACCCCGGAGAAGCAGTGGAAGCACAACCCGGGCGATCTCGACGTCCGGGCCAAGTGGACCGACTACGAGCAGGCCTACGCCGACGTCCTCGACCGCTGCTCCACCGAGGACGCCCCCTGGTACGCCATTCCGGCCGACCGCAAGTGGTACCGCAACTGGTCGATCGCGCGGATTCTCCTGGAGACCCTGCGCGATCTCGACCCCCAGCTGCCGGCACCGGACTACGACGTCGCCGCGGAACTCAAGCGGCTCAAGGAGAACGACCCCCTACTGGCCGGCGAGGCGGGCTGAGCCGTCGCAGCGCGCTCAGCCGCGGAAGACCTGCTTGTACCAGTGCTTGTCGTAGATCATCGAGTGCGTGCGGATGATGTCGACCGTGCACGGCAGCTCGACGATGCCCTCGCTCCGGTCGACTCAGCGACCCTCGCCAGGGAAGCCGACTTCCACTCCCATGCGGTCTGGTCGGAGACCAGGCTGGTGCGCGCGTCGGCCGACGCGTCGAGGATGTAGGCGCACACGGTGTCGAGGAACTCCGGGTTGGGGGCCGCCCCAGTCGCAGTTCGACTCGTGCGGGTCGTCGGGACCCTTCCACTAATTACTGTCGTTGGTCCGATTGATATCCGCTATCTGGTCGACCCTCAGCGCCGGGTGGAGTTCTGGTTCGCGTCACGCCGGTAGGTGTAGGGGATAAGATCCCGACCATCCTGCCGTCCAGCCGAGCGGCGATCCCGCGCGTCTGCTCCCCTTCGAGCAGACGACTCCAACACTGTTCGTAGGCGTCGTCGCCGCGTTCGACCTCGAAGTGTGCGTCTTTACCGCGGGTCAACACTTCCCAGCAGGCGCGATCGGGTTCGGCAAGGAAGCTGATCTCCACCATGGTTCCCATCCTGTCCTACGACTGGGTCGGTGGTGGGCGCATATCGGGATGCCGTCAGCACCGCGTCGAACGTTGGTGCCGGCGGGCGACACCAGACGACGGTCATGGCGGGCGCGTTGGAGGATTTCGGCGCACAGGCGTCCCAGGCACGGGACTCACCGGGCGTGCGGGATCACGTCGTCCCCGTAGGCGGCCAACGTCTTCTCCCGCTGGTCGTGCATCAAATAGAGTGCGAACTGGTCCACCCCCAGCTCGGTCAGCTCGGCGATGCGGTCCACATGGGCCGACGCCGGTCCGAGCAGGCAGAAGCGGTCGACGATCTCGTCTGGGACGAAGTCCGTCGACGGGTTTCCCGCCTTGCCGTGGTGGGAGTAGTCGTAGCCCTGCCTGCCCCGGATGTAGTCGGTCAGCTCGTGCGGCACCGGGCCGGACTCGCCGTAGCGGGCGACCAGGTCGGCGACGTGGTTGCCGACCATGCCGCCGAACCACCGCAGCTGGTCGCGCTGGTGGGCCAGGTCGTCGCCGACGTAGGCCGGGGCGGCGACGCAGACGGTGATGCCGCCGGGGTCGCGGCCGGCGTTCTTCGCCGCGTCCCGCACGGCGTCGATGGTCCACTTGGCGATGGCCGGGTCGGCGGTCTGCAGGATGAAGCCGTCGGCGTGCTCGCCGACCATCCTCAGCGCCTTCGGCCCGTAGGCGGCCATCCACATCTCCAACCTGCCGTCGCGCACCCACGGGATGCGCACGGGCGCGCCGTGGTGCTCGACCTCGCGGCCCTCCGCCAGTTCGCGGATCACGTGCATGGCCTCGCGCAGGACGTCGAGTGTCGCGGGCTTCTGGCCGATGACCCGGCGCGCCGAGTCGCCGCGCCCGATGCCGCAGACCGTGCGGTTGCCGAACATGTCGTTGAGGGTGGCGAACAGCGACGCGGTCACCGACCAGTCACGGGTGCTCGGGTTGGTCACCATCGGGCCGACGACCAGCGAGTTCGTCGCCGCGAGCACCTGCGAGTAGATGACGAACGGCTCCTGCCAGAGCACGCACGAGTCGAACGTCCAGCCGTGGGTGAACCCCCGCTGCTCGGCCTCGGCCATCAGCCGCACGACTTCCCGGGCGGGCGGGTCGGTCTGCAGCACCACTCCGAAATCCATGTCCCGCTCCTTAGATGAGGTACTGAGACAGGTCGCGCTTGAGGAACTTGCCGTGCCCCTCGCGGCCGTGGAACGCGCCGTCGGCGATGACCACCGCGCCGCGGGAGAGGACCGTGTCGACCTTGCCGGTGATGTCCATGCCCTCGTAGGCTGAGTAGTCGACGTTCATGTGGTGCGTGGCCGCCGAGATGGTCTGTTTGGCGGTCGGGTCGTACACCACGATGTCGGCGTCCGCGCCCGGCGCGATCGTCCCTTTGCGACCGTGCAGGCCGAACATCCGGGCGGGCGTGGTCGAGCTGATCTCGACCCACCGCTCCAGCGTGATCTCACCGGCCACGACCCCTTGGTGCAGCAGGTCCATCCGATGCTCTACGCCCGGCATCCCGTTGGGGATCTTGGAGAAGTCGTCGCGGCCCAGCTCCTTCTGGTCCTTGAAGCAGAAGGGGCAGTGGTCGGTCGACACCACCGACAGGTCGTTCGTCCGCAGTCCGCGCCACAGGTCGGTCTGGTGGTCCTTGGGCCGCAGTGGGGGAGAGGCGACGTACTTCGAGCCCTCGAAGTCCGGCTTCCTCATGTCCTCGATGGACAGGTAGAGATACTGCGGACAGGTCTCGGCGAACACGTTCTGCCCGGTGTTCCTGGCCGCCGCCACGGCTTCGAGCGCGTGCCGGGCCGACAGGTGCACGATGTAGAGCGGCGCGTTGGTGACCTTCGCGAGCTGGATCGCCCGGGAAGTCGCTTCGCCCTCCAGCTCCGGCGGCCGGGTCAGGCTGTGGTGCACCGGTTCGGTGCGGCCCGCCGCGATCGCCTGGGCGACGAGCTGGTCGATCGCGATGCCGTTCTCCGCGTGCATCATGATCATCGACCCGGTCTCCGACGCGCGCTGCATCGCGCGCAGGATCTCGCCGTCGGTGGAGTAGAAGACACCGGGGTAGGCCATGAACATCTTGAAGCTGTTCACCCCGGCGTCGATGCACGACTCCATCTCCTTGAGCGACGAGTCGGTCACGTCGGAGATGATCATGTGGAAGCCGTAGTCGATGGCGCAGTGGTTGTCCGCCTTCTCGTGCCACTTGTCCATAGTGGACAGCAGGGATGTTCCCTTGGCCTGCACGGCGAAGTCGATGATCGTCGTCGTGCCGCCCCATGCCGCCGCCGTGGTGCCGGTGGCGAAGGTGTCGTTGGAGAACGTGCCGCCGAACGGCATCTCCATGTGCGTGTGGGCATCGATCCCGCCTGGGATCACGTATTTGCCCGCGGCATCAATGATTGTGTCGGCCTCGGTGAACACGCCAGGAGCGGCCACGGCGGCGATCGTCTCGCCGTCGACCAGGACGTCGGCCGCCATCCGGCCGGTCGCGTTGACGACCGTGCCGTTGCGGATGAGTGTGGTCATCGCGTCCTCTCAGGGCCGGGTGAGCGACTCGTAGGTGTCGGGCCTGCGGTCGCGGTAGAAGGCCCACAGGTCGCGGACCTCGGCGAGCATGTCCATGTCGAGATCGCGGACGAGGACTTCCTCCTCGGTGTCCGACGCCGCGTCCCCGATGAGCTGACCGCGCGGGTCGACGAAGTAGGTCTGCCCGTAGAAGTCGTTGTCGCCCAGCGGTTCCACGCCGACCCGGTTGATCGCGCCGATGAAGTACTCGTTGGCGACGGCCGCCGCGGGCTGCTCCAGTCGCCACAGGTGCTGCGACAGGCTCCGGCTGGTCGCCGACGGGTTGAACACGATCTTCGCCCCGGCCAGGCCCAGCGCCCGCCAGCCCTCGGGGAAGTGCCGCTCGTAGCAGATGTAGACGCCGATGCGGCCGACCGCGGTGTCGAACACCGGGTAGCCCAGGTTGCCGGGCCGGAAGTAGAACTTCTCCCAGAACCCCTTCACCTGCGGGATGTGGTTCTTGCGGTGTTTGCCCAGGTAGGTGCCGTCGGCGTCGATCACCGCGGCGGTGTTGAAGTACACCCCGGGTTGCTCCTGCTCGTACATCGGCACGATCAGCACCACCCCGTGCCGCTCGGCGACCTCGCACATCAGCTCGGTCGTCGGGCCGTCCGGGATTCCCTCGGTGTAGGAGTAGTAGTCGGTGTCCTGCACCTGGCAGAAATAGGGGCCGTAGAACAACTCCTGCAGGCACACCACCTGCGCGCCCTGCGACGCGGCCGACGCGATGGCCTCCACCGCGTTGGCGATCATGGAGTCCTTGTCGCCGGTCCACTTCTGCTGGACCAGCCCTGCCCTGACGATGTTAGCCACGGGCCTCTCCTTCCAGTAGCTGAGCGGGAACGCTGTCGCGCGAAGGCAACGACAGCGCGAGGTACGTGGCGAAGGCGGCGACGACGCCGACGAGCCAGTTGTAGTCGTAGAGCGGCTTGAGCAGCGGGATCAGTCCGTCGGCGGGGAACGGCCCGCCGTAGGCGCCGCCGACCGCGAGCACCGCGCCCACCAGCGTGGCGATGACCGCGCGGGAGTTCCAGCCGCCGTTGAACCAGTAGCGGCCGCCGCCGTCGCGGTAGAGGTCCTTGACGTCGAGGTGCGTGCGCACCACCAACCAATACCCGGACACCAGCACCCCCGCCACCGCTGCGAGCACGCCGCCGTAGAAGCCGAGCCAGGCGAAGATGTAGATCGACGGGTCGGAGATCAGCCGCCACGGCATCACCGCGATGCCGATGACCCCGGTGATGAGCCCGCCCATCGCGAACGTGATGCGCTTGGGGAAGGCGTTGGAGAAGTCGTAGGACGGGCTGACCACATTGGCCGCCAGGTTGCACGACACGGTCGCCAGCACCAGGGCGACCAGCGCGACGATGATGACCGCGGGGTTGTCGAACTTGGCCGCGAGCAGCGCCGGGTCCCAGATCGCCTCGCCGTAGAGCACCTGCCCGCCCGAGGTGGTCAGGATGGCGACGATGGCGATGAACGACATGGTGGTCGGCAGCCCGAGGATCTGGCCGCGGACCTGCTTGCGCTGGCTGCCGCCGAACCGGGTGAAGTCCGGCATGTTCAGCGACAGCGTCGCCCAGAACGCGATCATCGCCATGAGTGACGGCGCGAAGACCTTCCAGAAGTCCGCGCCCCAGCCCAGCTTCGACGGCGCCGACAGGATCGGGCCGAGCCCGCCCGCCTTGATGAGCACGTAGCCCAGCAGGATCAGGAAGCCAACCGACACCAGCGGGGCGGTCCAGTTCTCGAACCGGCGGATCGCGTCCATCCCGCGCCAGATGATCAGCATCTGGATGATCCAGAACAGCCCGAAGCACAGCCACAGCGTCCAGTGCTGTCCCCACACCATCGCCGAGTTCGTCCACCCGTCGCCAGCCAGGGTGCCGACGATGACGTAGAGCGCCTGCCCGCCGACCCAGGTCTGGATGCCGAACCAGCCGCACGCGATGAACCCGCGCAGCAGGGCGGCCAGGTTGGCGCCGCGGATCCCGTAGAACGCGCGGGCGAACACCGGGAAGGGGATGCCGTACTTGGTGCCCGCGTGGCTGTTGAGCAGCATCGGTATGAGCACGATCAGGTTGCCCAGGGTGATCGTCATGAACGCCTGGAACCAGTCCATCCCGAACGCGATCAGCGACGCCGCGAGTGTGTAGCTGGGGATGTTGTGCGCCATCCCCATCCAGAGGGCGAAGTAGTTGTAGGTCGTCCAGGTGCGTTTCTCGACCGGGACGGGCGCGAGTTCGGGGTTGTAGTAGCGGCTGTTCGCTATCCCGGCGTGATCGGGCAGGTCGACTCGGCCGTCGGGCTGGGTGATCTGGGTGGACTGTTCCGCAATCGCCATCGCCTACTCCGATGCTCGTGGATCAGAGTTCCATCCCGGCATCGTGGAGGCAGCCGCTGTCACCCGGCAGTGTCACTGTGTTCGGGCTTGCCGCACACAGTGCACACAGTGCCAGTTGCTTAATGCCGGCCGTCTTCCCGCCGTGTCGCATACGCTCACCGGAACCTGAGGTCGGCGCGGTGTGGTGTTGTCATGGCCACGCGAGCGAGCCCCTATGCGGTGACCCCTGTGCGTCGACTTGGGCTATTGCCCGATCTTGGGGAAAACGTTACGTTCGAGGCTCGGAGGGAAATCGGCGCTATTTCTCCGCATTTCCCTGGGCGACGGTGACCGGGGGGTTACATGGCCGCGATCGATTCGCGATGGTCGACATCGGACAGTGTTGATGACGACAATCCTGTTGCTTGGCCGGAGAGACCGTCCGATCTCGGCACTCGGCTCGTGCCCGCGGCGGCGATCGCCGTGATGGTCGCGTTGGCCGTGGTGCTGGTCTGGCGGGTCGGCGCATTGGAAGACGGGATCGGCCGAGTGCCCGCGGCGGAAATGGTCGTCCCCATTCCGGCCCCCTAATTTGTCGGGTCAAGGA
Source organism: Actinokineospora xionganensis (assembly GCF_014323725.1). GTDB lineage: Bacteria > Actinomycetota > Actinomycetes > Mycobacteriales > Pseudonocardiaceae > Actinokineospora > Actinokineospora xionganensis. Next base: position 208,125 of record NZ_JABVED010000011.1, read on the forward strand.
GTAGGGGTGCCTGAGCGCGGACTTGAATGTCCGCTATCCGGTCGGTCAAGTCCTTCTTTAGCGAGTCCGGTGCATAGCTCGCGGCCACGCCCGCGCGGGCGAGGTCGCACACGCCCGCGACGTCGAGCCCCGCCAAGTCGGCGATGAGGCGGTACTCGCGGTCGAGGTCGGTGTCGAACATGCCGGGGTCGTCGGTGGCGACGCAGACCGTCACCCCGGCGGCGAGCAGCGCGGCGACCGGGTGGCTCGCGAGGTCGGACACGGAGTTGGTGCGCAGGTTCGACGACACGCACACCTCCACTGGGACGGCGTGCTCGACGAGGTGGGTCACGAGTTCGGGGTCGCGGGTGGCACTGGTGCCGTGGCCGATGCGGTCGGCTTCGAGGTCTCGCAGCGCCGACCACACGGTGTCCGGCCCGGTGGTCTCGCCCGCGTGCACGACGGATTTGAGGCCGAGGGCTCGCGCTTGGGCGAAGTGGTCGGCGAACCTCGCTCGCGGCACACCGTCCTCCATTCCGGCGAGTCCCAAGGCGACTGTTCCCTCGGGAGCGTGGGTGCGGAGGAAGTCGAGAGTCGCGTCGGCGGCGGGGAGTCCGCGTTCGCCGGGGATGTCGAAGATCCAGCCGAGTTCGACGCCATGGTCGGCGCGGGCTGCTTCCCTGCCTTGGGTGAGCGCGGCGTGCAGGTCTGCTGGGGCGATTCCGGCCATGAAGTGGGTGTTGGCGGTGACGGTGATCTCCGCCCACCGGACGTTGCTCGCGGCCGCGTCTCTGGCCGCGCCGATGACGAGGGCCGCGATGTCGTCGGCGGTGGTGACGAGGGCGTCCACGGCGGTGTAGACCTCGATGAAGTGGGGAAAGTCGCGGAAGGCATAGAAGTCGGCGAGTGCCTCCCGGTCAGTTGGGACGCCGCGGTCCGGATGTCGTTTGGCCAGTTCGAGGACCGTGTCGACGGACGCTGAACCTATGAGGTGGAGGTGGAGGTCGGTCTTCGGGAGACTCGCGATCACGTCTGTCACGTTCACTGAGACTATCGGCAGGCTTGCTTGCGTGGGGGCTATCCGCTGTTTCGCACGTCCAGGGCCAGAAGCGCCACATGCAGCGAGAGCACCGACTCCGGGTCGTCGAGGGAGACGCCCAGGATTTGTTCGATCCTGGCAAGTTGTTGGTAGTAGGCGGTTCTGGACATGTGGGCGGCCGATGCCGCCGCCGACTTGTTGCCGCCGAGTTCGCAGTAGTGCCGCAGGGTGTCCAGCAGCCTGCTGCCGTGGGCCGTGTCCCGCGCCATCAGGGCGGCCAGCTCACGGTCGGCGAACGCGGTGACCCGGTCGTCGTCGGCGAGCAGGTGCAGCAGGCCCCTGAGCCGCACGTCGTCGAGGCGGTGGAAGGGTTTTGTGCCTGGGGCGCGGAGGGCGGCTTGGGCCACGTGGGCGGCTTCGACCAGGCTGCGGCGGGCCTGGCTGATGGCGTCGACCGTCGTGCCCACCGCCAGGATTATGGCGCGGGGCGACTGGTGGATTTCCTTCGCCAGCCTGCGCAGGACCGATTGGGTGTCGGCTTGCGGGGTCAGTGAGAGCAGTGCTCGCACACTGGTGTCATCGACGATGCCGACCAGCGCCGCCACTCGGGCCCGCCGGGTGGCCAGCGACGTGGCCTCCGCCAGGTCGCGCAGGACCTCCTGGGTGGCCATCGCGGGCGCCGGTGTCACCTCCGTGCCGGGTCGCACGGAGACGCCGATGAGCTGGCGGTTCTCCAGGGGCACGCCAAGTCCCGTGGCCCGCGCGACGAGGTCCGGGGGCGGCGTGGGGGCGGCCAGCAGCTCGGTGAGCAGGGTTCTGTGGGCGTGGCGTTCGAGGCCTTCACGGTCGCGGGCCGCCAGCCGGTGCACCGCCAGCGCCGATGCGGCTCGCTCGACGATCACGATGTGGTGGTGGGCGGGCGGTTCCGGGCAGAGCAGCACGAGCCTGCCCCAGTCGTTGCCCCGCGCGCCGACGACGGTGACCAGCCAGCCCGCCGCGTCGTGGTAGGCGGTGCGTTCGGAGACCGTGACCGCTCGGGACCGCCGGGCCCAGTCGGCCAGGAGTTCGCCGGGGGACTCGCCGCCCGCGTCGTAGGCGAGGACGTCGTGCGCCAGGGTCTCCAGCACGACCGGCAGACCCGACGCCCTGGTGACCTCGCGCAGGACCTCGGCGGGTTCGGCGCCCGCGACGGTGAGCGCGGTGAACGTCTCGTGGACCTGTTCGGCGGTGCGCAGCTCGGCGACCTGGGCGTCGACGATCAGGCCGACCACGGCCTCGGTGACCGCGACGAACCTGGTCTCCCGCGACAGGGTGATCAGCGGCAGCCGGTGCCGCTCGGCGGCGGCCGACAGCGCCGGGGGTAGGGCGTGGCTCCAGTGCCGGACCAGCTCCACCACGATCCCGGCGGCGCCGATCCCGGCCAGCTCGTCGACATAGCGGGTCAACGCGTCCGGGTCGTCGGGCAGGGCGATGCCGGTGGTGAGGACCAGTTCGCCGCCGCGCAGCAGGTGGGCGATGTCGGCGACCTCGGCGGCGTGCACCCAGCGGACCCGGTGGGAGAGCCCGGACGCGCCCGCGACCACGGTCGGCGCGCCCTGGCGCATGACCGGCAGCGCCAAGATCTCCGACACGGTCGGGTACATCAACACACTGTAAGGCGAGGCGCGGCCCGCCGGTACATCTTGACCAGCCGGTACACCCGTCCGCCACCCGATAGATTCACGCCATGCCGTTCGCCCGGGTGTTGACCGTCGTGGCCCTCCTAACCCTGATCTGCCTGCCCGGGACGGCGTCGGCCGACCCGCCGTCGCGGCTGCCGAACCAGATCACCGACACCGCGCGGGCGCTCGACGGCGGTGACCGGTCCGAGGTGCAGGCGGCGATCGACAAGCTCTACGACTCGCGCAAGCTGCGTCTGTGGGTGGTCTACGTGCCCGACTTCGACGGCCAGGCCGCCGCTTCCTGGGCCCAGCGCACCGCCACGCTCAGCGCGCTCGGCGACCGCGACGTGATCCTCGCCGTCGCCACGGTGGACCGCGAGTACAACCTGTTCTCCGCCGGCCTGCCGCAGGAGATCAGCGACACCGAGTTCGAGAACCTGCTGGTCAACGACATCGAACCCGCTCTGCGCAAGCAGGACTGGGCCGGTGCGGCCGTCGCCGCCGCATCCGGGCTCGATTCCGCCGCCGGGGGGTCCACGGGCGGCCGCGACCTGCTGATCGGCGGCGCGGCGATCGCCGCGGGTCTCGGCGGGGTGTACGTCTACACGCGCCACCGAAAGCGCTCGCGGGTCAAGGCGGGCATCGAGGCCGCCCGCGACATCGACCCGGTCGACACCGCGGCGCTGAGCGCGCTGCCGGTGGAGGCGCTCGACCAGCGCTCCAAGGACCTCCTGGTCGAGTTGGACAACGCCCTGCGCGCCAGCGCGGAGGAGTTGGAGCTGGCCCGCGGCGAGTTCGGCGCGGACCAGACCCGCCCGTTCGCCGAGGCGTTCGACACCGCGAAGGCCGCGCTGGCCAAGGCGTTCACCATCCGGCAGCGGCTCGACGACAACGTCCCGGAGACCCCGCAGCAGCAGCGGGACCTGCTCCTCGACCTGATCAGCGGCTGCGGCAAGGCCGACCAGGAACTCGACGCCCAGGTCGCCGAGTTCGACGGCATGCGCGACCTGCTGATCAACGCCCCGCAGCGGCTCGACGCGCTGACCCAGGAGATGGTCACCCTGAGCAGCCGCCTCCCCGCGTCGTCGGCCACGTTGGAACGGCTCGTCGGCGAGTTCCCGGCGCCGACCCTGGCCCCGGTGCGCGACAACGTCACGCATGCGAAGGAGCGGCTCGAGTTCGCCGACCGCAACATCACCGAGGGCCGCTCATTCGTCGCGCGCCCGGCGGGCGAACAGGGCCCGGCCGTCGCCACGATCCGCGCCGCCGAGGGCGCCATCTCCCAAGCCCGCACCCTCCTCGACGCGGTCGACAGCGCGTCCGACAACATCCGCCACGCCATCGCCACGCTGCCCGCCGCGCTGGAGGAGGCCCGAGCCGACATCGCCGCCGCGGACGCGCTGACCGCCCACGGCGGCAACGACTTGGCGTCCGCACGCGCCGCCGCGTCCGAGGCACTGGCCCGCGCCGAGGCCGCGCGAGGCGACAACCCACTGGGCAGCTTCACCGAGATCGCGGCGGCCGACGTCGAACTGGACAAGGCCATCGCCGCCGCCGCTTCGGAAAAGCAGCGCGTGGAACGGCTGCGCCAACAACTCGACCAGGCAATGACCGCCGCGTCCGCCCAGGTCTCCGCCGCGGGCGACTTCATCTCGACTCGCCGCGGTGCCGTCGAAGCCGAAGCGCGCACCCGGCTATCGGAGGCCCAGCGCCACCTCGACGAGGCCACCCGCCTGCGCGAGTCCGACCCGTCGACGGCCCTGCAACACGCGCAGACGGCGGCCGACTTGGGCGCACGCGCCGCCCGAGCAGCGGAGGCGGACGTCCGCGAATGGGAGCGCCGCAACACCCCGCAATCACCTTTCGGCGGCACGTCGGGGGCGATCCTGGGCGGGATCCTTCTGAACAGCGTGCTTCGAGGCGGTGGTGGTGGCGGCGGCTACAGCCCGGGGTCGTTCGGCGGCTCCAGCAGCTCCCGCCGGATCGGCGGAGGCGGCCGCTTCTAGCCGTCGCCCCGGTTCGCGGCTTGCCACAGGCGGTCGATGAGCTTCACGAACTCTTCCAGCCGGTTGTCGATGGTGTTCTGCAGCTGTTCGAGGTCTGCTACTGGCGCGCGACACGATCGACACCCCCGGTCGGGTGGTGAAGGTCGATCCGCGTTTCACCAGTCAGCGTTGTTCGGCGTGTGGGGTCGTGGATCGGGAGGCGCGCGAGAGCCAAGCCGTCTTCCGGTGCCGGTCCCGCGGTTTCGCCTGCACCGCCGACGTGGACGCGGCACTGAATATTCGGCTCGCGGCAGGGCATGCCGTGACCGCACGGGGAGGCCCACCGTTGGGCGAGCCGGCGAACCCTGGACCTCGACGCGACCTTCGCTTCGTGGAGTAGTCCTGTTGGAATCCCCGGCCTTCAGGCGGGGGAGGATGTCAATGTGTATCGGCGATGCCCATCGCCGATACAGAGTGTCCATGGTGTCGCCGCCGGTCGCCGACCAGACTCGCGGACATGGCCGACATCGAGCAGAACCAGCTGATCGACCGCCACCGCGCCGTCCTGCCGTCGTGGCTGGCGCTCTACTACGACGAGCCCATCGAGATCGTGCGCGCCGAGGGCAGGCGCGTCACCGACTCCAACGGCGTCACCTACCTGGACTTCTTCGCGGGCATCCTGACCAACGCCATCGGCTACGACGTCGCCGAGATCAGCGACGCGATCCGGCGCCAGCTCGACACGGGCGTGCTGCACACCTCGACCCTCTACTTGATCCGCGGGCAGATCGAGCTGGCCGAGAAGATCGCCAAGCTGTCCGGCATCCCCGACGCCAAGGTGTTCTTCGCCAACTCCGGCACCGAGGCCAACGAGACCGCGCTCATGCTGGCCACCCAGTTCCGCCGCAGCAACCAGGTCCTGACGCTGCGCAACTCCTACCACGGCCGCGCGTTCGCCACCGTGGGCATCACCGGCAACCGCGGCTGGTCGGCCAGCGCGCTGTCACCGGTCAAGGTCAGCCACGTCCAGGGCGGCTACCGCTACCGCAGCCCGTTCGGCCATCTGTCCGATGTGGACTACATCCGGGCCTGCGCGGACGACCTGCGGGAAGTGTTGCAGACCACCACCTCCGGTGATGTCGCGTGCATGATCGCCGAGCCGATCCAAGGCGTGGGAGGGTTCTGTGTCCCGCCGGACGGCTTGTTCAAGGCGTACAAGGAGATCCTCGACGAGTACGGCATCCTGCTGATCTCCGACGAGGTGCAGACCGGCTGGGGTCGCACGGGCGAGCATTTCTGGGGCATGCAGGCCCACGGCGTCACGCCGGACATGATGACCTTCGCGAAGGGCTTGGGCAACGGCCTGGCCATCGGCGGACTGGTCGCGCGCCCGGACGTCATGGACTGCCTGACGGCGAACTCGATCTCCACCTTCGGCGGCAACCCGATCTCCACCGCGGGCGCGAACGCCGTGCTCGACTACATCCTGGACAACGACCTGCAAGCGAACGCTGCCAAGCTCGGATTGCGCCTGTCCGAGGGGCTCCGCGACATCGCCGCGCACAACCCGGTCATCGGCGACGTCCGGGGCAAGGGGCTGATGGTCGGCATCGAGTTCGTGGTGCCGGGCGGCAAGGAACCCAACCCGAAGGCCGCGGCGCGGGTGCTGGAGGAGACCCGCGCGCGCGGGCTGCTCGTCGGGAAAGGCGGGCTGCACAACAACGTCATCCGGCTGGCGCCACCCATGACGCTGACGGAGGACGAAGTCGACGAAGCCCTCGACGTGCTCGGCGAGTCCATCGCCGCGGTGCCGGGCGGTGCGAGCTGATGCGCAGGATCAGCCACTGGATCGACGGCAAGCCGTGGTCGGGCGACACCGACCGCTTCGGCGAGGTCTTCGATCCGGCGACCGGACAGGTCGCCGCCCACGTCGACTTCGCGGGGGCCACGGAGATCGAGGCGGCCGTCTCGGCGGCGCGCACGGCCTCCGTGGAGTGGCGGGACGCCTCGCTGGCGGCTCGAACGTCTGTCCTTTTCGGATTTCGCGAACTGCTCAACGCCCGGAAGCGGGAGCTGGTCGATCTGGTCACGGCCGAACACGGCAAGGTGACTGACGACGCGGCGGGCGAAGTGCAGCGCGCGATGGAGGCGGTCGAGTTCGCCTGCGGGGTGCCCACCCTCCTCAAGGGCGGGTACAGCGAGAACGTGTCAACCCGAGTCGACGTGTACTCGCTGCGCCAGCCGCTGGGCGTGGTCGGGGTGATCTCGCCGTTCAACTTCCCGGCGATGGTGCCGCTGTGGTTCGTGCCGAACGCGTTGGCGTGCGGCAACACCGTGGTCCTCAAGCCGAGTGAGAAGGACCCGTCGGCGGCCAACTTCATCGCCGAGCTGTTCGCCGAGGCCGGTCTGCCCGACGGCGCGCTGAACGTGCTGCACGGCGACAAGGTCGCGGTCGACGGCCTGCTCGAACACCGCGACGTGCGGGCGATCTCGTTCGTCGGCTCGACCCCGATCGCCCGCTACGTCTATGAAACCGGAACACGACACGGGAAGCGCGTGCAGGCGTTGGGCGGGGCGAAGAACCACATGGTCGTGCTGCCCGACTCGGACCTGGACCTCGCGGCGGACGCGGCGGTGTCGGCGGGCTTCGGCTCGGCGGGGGAGCGGTGCATGGCCGTCTCGGTCGTCGTCGCCGTCGACCCGGTCGGCGACGAGCTGGTGAGCCGCATCCGCGACCGGATCGCGAAGTTGAAGGTCGGCGACGGCAGGCGGCCGGGCTGCGAGATGGGTCCACTTGTCACCGCCGCCCACCGGGACAAGGTGACGTCCTATGTGGATAAGGGAACCGGCGAAGGCGCCGAGTTGGTCGTCGACGGACGCGAGCACGAGATCGACGGCGAACCCGAGGGATTCTGGCTCGGGCCGACACTGTTCGACCATGTCGAACCGGGAATGGCGCTCTACCGAGACGAGATCTTCGGCCCGGTGCTGTCTGTGGTCCGCGTTGCGACCTATGAGGACGCTGTCGAGATGGTCAACGCCAACCCCTATGGCAACGGGACGGCGATCTTCACCAACGACGGCGGCGCGGCCCGGCGGTTCCAGCACGAGGTGGAGATCGGCATGGTCGGGGTGAACGTGCCGATCCCGGTGCCGGTCGGCTACTACTCCTTCGGCGGCTGGAAGGACTCCCTCTTCGGCGACACCCACGCCTACGGCCCGGACGGCATCCACTTCTTCACCAGGACGAAGGTGGTCACCAGCCGGTGGCTCGATCCCTCACACGGCGGCGTCAACCTCGGATTCCCGCGCAACGTGTAGGACACGCACCGTGCGGGCCACGGCCCACGTGGCCCGCCCGGTGTGTGGTGTCACTCGAGCTTCGCCAGCACCGACTTCACCGTGTCGATCGGGATGCTGAAGCCGATGCCGACGCTCCCGGCCGCGCCGTTCGCGCCGGAGACGGGAGAGTAGATCGCCGAGTTGATCCCGATGACGCGGCCCGCGGTATCGAACAGTGGGCCCCCGGAGTTGCCCTGGTTGATGGACGCGTCGGTCTGAATCGCCTTGTACGAGGCGCCTTGCGAGCCTCGGTTGGGGATGGAGACGTCTCGGTCCAGGGCACTCACGATGCCGGTTGTGACCGTCCCCTGCAGACCGGCGGGCGAGCCGATCGCGATGACCTCGTCGCCGACCTTCAGGTCGCCGGAGTCGCCAAGGGTTGCCGGAGTGAGACCGGAGACGCCTTCGGCTTGCAGCAGAGCGAGATCGGCGCCCGGGTCGGTCCCGAGCACCTCCGCCTGGGCGGTCTTGCCGTCGGCAAAGGTCACCGTGATCTCGCGGGCGCCCGCGACGACGTGGTCGTTGGTCAGGATGCGGCCCTCGGCGCTGAGGATGACGCCGGACCCGACGCCCTCGGCGTTCGCGGACCGCACCCCCACTTGCACGACGCTCGGCATCACCTTGGCGACCGTCGCGGTGATGTCGGTGGGTGTGTTGGCTGACGCGTTCTGGGCGATGGTCTGGTGCGGCGTGGACGGTTGGTCGGCCCCGATCAGTGCGCCGGCCACGCCGCCGAGGGCGCCCGCGCCCAGCACGGACGCGGCGACCAGGGCGACGGCGCCGCGCTTGGCGCGGCCACGCGGCGGCTGGGGGTGGGTGTAGAGCGGCGGGTACTGGTGCATGACTCCACGGTCGGCTCCCCGGGTATGAGAAAGCTGTGGAATGGCGAGGGATTGGCCAAGAAACCGTTGACCCGCGACTTGGTAAGGCGTAACTTACCGTTCGTGGTGACTTACCAAGCGGCGTTCGCGGCCCTCACCGACCCGACCCGTCGGGCGGTGTTCGAACTGCTCGTCGAGCGGCCGCGGGCGGTGGGCGAACTGGCGGCCGAGCTGCCGGTGAGCAGGCCCGCGGTGTCGCAGCACCTCAAGGTGCTCAAGGACGCGGGCCTGGTCGTCGACCACGCCGAGGGCACCCGCAGGCGCTACCGGGTCGACCCGGCGGGCGTCGCGGCGCTGCGCGGCTATCTAGACCAGTTGTGGGATAAGGCATTGGCGGCTTTCGTGGTCGCTGTCGAGGAGGAGGAGACATGACTCAGGGGACCGAGCTGCGCGTCCGGAAATCGATCACCGTGAAGGCCACTCAGGAGCGCGCGTTCACCGTGTTCACCACCAAGATGGGCACGTGGTGGCCCGCCGACCACCACATCGGGGACGGAGTTTTCGCCGACATCGTCATCGAACCCAAGCCCGGCGGCCGCTGGTTCGAGCGCAGCCAGGACGGCGCCGAATGCGAGTGGGGCTCCGTGCTCGCCTACGACCCGCACGACCGGTTCGTCCTGACCTGGAACCTGCAGGGCGACTGGAAGTACGACCCGGACACCGCCCGGGCCAGCGAGGTCGAGGTGCGGTTCATCCCAGAGGGCCCGGACACGACCCGGGTGGAACTCGAACACCGCCACCTCGAACGCCACGGTGAAGCAGCCGAAGGCATCCAGACCTCCGTCGACTCCGAACGCGGCTGGCCACTGATCCTCACCCACTACGCCGACGCCGTGGTGGGCTGACTCGGTACCCGGCCAGGCCGCAGCGGCATGGCGGGCAGCGGGCGAAAACGCTGACGTGACAGCGGTTCGGCCGCTGCTCGCCCCGACCGTAACGGTCATCTCGCCGCTGACCGCCCGCTTCCGCTTCACCGGCCCCGACCAGGTGTCCGCGATGATGGCCGCCGCTTTCACAGTGATCAGCGACATCAGGTTCCACACCGAGGTCGGCGACGACAAGACCCGGGCTCTGTTCTATCACGGGCGTTGCGGCCGGGAGGCGCTGGAAGAGGCGCAGTTGCTGCGGTTCGACGAGAACGGGCTGATCACGGAACTCACGTTTCGGCAGGCCCCTGCCCGCGGCGACGGAGATCATGGGGAAGATCGGCCCACTCCTGCTGTGCAAACAGGGCAGGCCGGCTGTCGCGCGCTTGGTCGCGGTCCTGAGCAAGCCACTGGCACTGGTCACCCGACTCGGCGAAAAGCACATCGTCCCGATGGCCGACCCGGCCCGCGCCAAGTCCTGAACTCATCGCGCGGCTGGGCGCTCATCGCCGTGGTGCTGTGGCTTGCGGGCTCGCCGGTGGTCGGCAGATCCGGGTTTCCGTGAACGCGGAGTCGCCCGGGACGTGGTCATTTCACGCGCCACAGTCTCGTGTACAGCCGTTCGAGCTGTACGGCGAGGCGCACGATGTCGTACCGATCCACTATCGCTGGTGGCGGGATGCGCCATGGGCCGGGCGGCACGCAGGGCCGCCAACTCATCGCGATAGCGGATCGCGTCACACGGCAGCTTGCGGGCGGCGCGAGGAGCAACAATCGGCGAGACATCCTCGAGCGCTGGACAAGTGGTGTATAGCATCGGCAGCCCAGTCGCGACCGCCTCGATGATCGCAAGCCCGAAAGTCTCGTCCGTCGCAGGGGATGCCAGAGCATCCATCGCACAGAGTGCGGGCGCGACGTCGGTGATTTGCCGGTGAACACGGCCCGGTTATCGGTGCCCAGCATTCGAGCCTGCTCTTGAGTTCCGCAGACCTTATCTTGGTGGCCGTCGCGCCGGCCTGGTGCCGCCGGCAGCGTCTAGGCTTCCGCTCGATCACATGTCGGAGCATGCTTCGGGAGTATCCGTGAGTGAGGACAGCAAGACCAGGAGGTCGCCGGTCCGCGTCCTGGAGAATGCGCTTGACCGGTCCCTTGAGACGCAGTGGAAGCGCGCCTTTGTCAGCGTCGATGGGCACCGCCGCCGCTCGCCAAACGCCACCCCTGACATGCTCGCTCAACGAATCGTGGACGAGTTCGTCCGCGACGTTTCCGTCATCGGTGCCGCCGGTGGCGCATTGGCTGCAATCCCCGGTCCCGGCACCGTGGTCAAACTCATCGGCGGCACCGTCGTGGAGACCGGCGCGCTCCTGGAACGCGCCACCTACATGATCATGGGTGTTGCCGAGGCCTACGGGCTCGGCCTCGACGAGATCGAAGTCCGCCGCTACGCCGTTCTCCAAGTCCTCGGCGCGTGGGTCGGAGCCTCGCAAGGCGCGGCCGGACTCGCGGGCACCCTTGGCGCAGGTCTGGGCAAGAAGGCCACCGAAGCCATCCCGATGACAGCCATTCACGCTTTCAACAAGGCGATGGGCAAGCAAGTCCTCTTCAAGTGGGCCTCCCGAACCGGCGCCATCCGTTTGGGCTCTGCGTTGCCCTTCGGAATCGGCGCAGGGATCGGCGGCACCAGCAACTATATCCTCGGCAAGTCCCTGGGCCGCGTAGCGATCAGCCAGTGCTCCCCCACCGAGCCTGAGCTCACTGACAACGGGACCTGCGCCGACGAGTGATAAAGCGGGGCCTTGCCCGCGTATGGACAGCCAGCGACTTTTAAAGTACCTTGCAACTATGACCAGGGTAGTGTCCGAGATCAACTTCAGCGAGTTGTCCAACAAGCCCGCTGACTCTGTGCGCAAGCTGCAGGAGTCGCCGAACCAGACCCTTCTTGTCCATCGTCGCGGGGGCGAGGAGGACCTGGTGCTCACGACGGTCAGTCGGGCGGAGGAGGTGCGGGAGGTCGTCTCCACCACCACTGCTCTCTTCGTCGCGTTGATGCAGAACCACGCCGAGGTCCGTGGTCTGGTTGCCGATGTGATGCCGAAGGCGTTCCCATGGGTGCGTTTCCTGCCTCGTGAGGACATGCAGGCTTTCGTTGTCGAGTTGGTCGAGACACTCGAGGCTGCGGGTTCCCTGGGCACCCCGGCACCGGTCGTGCAACTGATCGCGGAGTGGCGGCACACCGCCGAGGTCTACGCCGACCCGGGGCTGCTCGACATTCTGCGTCGGGATGGCGGGGACCTGGGTGAGGTCAGTGCACCGGTGGTCGCCGACTCGTGAGCCCGAAGAGGAACGACCCTGTCGCCGCGCCGACGCTCGACGGGGAGTGGCGCATCAGGTACGGCAGCACTGAGGCGGTCGACGGGTGGAGAGAACTGGAGAACCGGGCGGCGAGCAACCTTCGTGACGCATGGGAGACCATGCGTCACAACCCTGGGCCTGGTCCGGGCAGGCCGACCAGCCGCCATCACCAGTTGAAGGGCAGCCTCGCCACCGGCACTCACGGCGGCCAGACTTTGCCCCGGTGGCAGATCGAGGTCACCGAGGGAGACCGGGTGTGGTACCTGCTCGACACTGACACCCGCTCGGTGTGGGTCGAGTACGCGGGGGCGCACCCGAAGGCGACCGACTGAGCGAGGCTCTGCCGGACCGGACCATCGCCCCGATTGGCCTGACAACCGTGCGCTCATCGGCAGAAGAGTGCGTTGTCACGCGCGGGCGAATCGGTGACTGGTCAGGGATTCAGGGTTTCGGGGTAGGGCGGCACCGGTCGTCGATGTCGGGGATCCAGTAGCAGAGTTCGAGTGTCTTCATGGTTGCCCAGTGCCCGAGTCGCCGGGCTTGGACGATGAAAGCGACGAAGCCGCCGAGGAACAGGACGGCGCAGCCCGCGGCCAGTGCGTGGTTGCGTCCGACGAACAACTCGACCACCGCCGCGCCGAAGCCCAGGGCGGCTGGGGGTGCGGAGTTGCGCAGCATCAGGCCCGTCGCCCGCAGGCGTTTCACCTCGATGGCGACGTCCTTGTCGTGCAGCTCAATAGCGGACAGCAGCAGGGCTCTGTCCGTGTCGACGAAGTCGCGGCCCTCGGCGGCGGGAACCCGCTCCACGAACTCCCGGGTCGGATTCCGCTTGCGCCGCCGCGGGACGATCCGGTTCGCCGCCTCGCCCGCCGGGTAGGCCAGGTAGCCGAGCAGGTAGCTCAGCAGCACGACCAGGACCACCACGAGCCAGGCCGGGGTGCCCGCCATCGTGCCGCCGCCGAGCAGGTGCAGGCGGGTGATCACGTGAGCGAAGAATGCCAGGTACAGCGATCCGGGGATGGCGTAGGTGAACAGGTCGAAGATGCCGACGGCGAAGGTCACCCTGCGATCTAAGACCATGCGCCGCCCGGACATCCAGGGATTGGCGATCTTGCCGCTCGCGCGCGACCAGCCAGGCTCAAGCCTCGGGGAGGAAGGTGGCGTGGGCCGCGATGATCTTCCAGTCCGTCTGCTCGTCCCGGGTCCAGGTCCGGGTGTAGCGCAGTCGGGCGGCCACCGGTTGCCCGCCGACAGCGCCTTCCAGGGTCCCGAGGAACCAGGTGACACCAGTGTGCGCGGTGGCCATCACCCGCAGGTCCTCCTCGTCGAGTCGGCTCAGCACCTGATGGCCGGTTTCGTGCGCGGTCAAGTCGTCCTGCTTGGTGTAGAGCTTTCCGTCCGGGCCGGTGAACCATGCGGCGTCGTCGATCAGCTCGTCCAACGCGGTCACATCGGAGGCGAGTTGGGCACTCTGGAGACGCCGCTCGGCGGCACGGAGGCTTTCGGTGTTGCTCGGCATGGTTCCCACTATGGATGTCCCGGAACCGCATCGCGTTGGCGTTCACTCGTGGGGGATCAGCCGAGCAGGCAGAAGGGGTGGCCCGCCGGGTCCGCCAGAACGTGCCAGCCTCGGGGGTCTGCGTGCAGGAGGGTGCCGCCGAGGTGGACGACCCGCGCCTGGGCTTGGTCGAGGTCTTCGACCTCGATGTCCAGGTGGAAATGCTGTGGGTGTGCCGGGTCCGGCCATCGCGGGCGGCGGAAGTCGTCGACCCGTTGGAATGCGAGCACCAGTCCGGATTCCGTGTGCAGGGTGGCGAAGTCGTCGTCGATCGACCAGCGGCGGTCGGGATGGTTGACCGTGCCGCCGAGGAGTTCGCGGTAGAAGTCCGCCAGTTCCAGGACGTCTGGGCAGTCCAGCACCACGCACTGGAGTTTGCCGATCATGGGTCGGTCCCTCCTCGAAGCCGGTCCAGGAGCAGCCGGTAGGCCGCGCGCAGCTCCTCTTGGGGGAGTGGGGGCAGCATGTGCCGGGCGCCGATGTGGATCGCGTACAGCAGTTGGCCCACCCGTCGGGCCTCGTCCGGGTCGCCGCGGTCGCGCAGCCACAGGGACTCCATGTAGGCGATGCGACCTTGGTCGACCCTGGTCATCATGGCCCCGACCTGCGGGTCCTGTTGTGCCCACGCCCGCATCGCCGTTTCCAGGCCGTCCTCGTGCGCGGCCAGCACCAGCTCGAGCAGGCGGTCGAGCATGGCCGCGGGCTCGTCGGTCTCGGCTTCGACGACCTCGATGAAGCGCTGCGTGCCGACCTTCTCGACATGCTCCAGCAGGGCGGCCTGGTACCCCGCCATACCGCCGAAGTGGTGGTAGAACGACCCCTTCGTCAGGCCGAGTCGCCCGCAGAGCCGGTCGATCGTCAGCGCTTGCGACCCCTCGGTGGACAAGACCGCGATGCCCTCGCGTAACCAGTCCCGCTTAGCCATCAGCAACCTCTCTGAAACATGCCATACCGTATGGTACGTTGCCTGCGGGTCGGCGGGGACTGGGGGTCCCCGCCGCCTCTCCTTCGCCTGCTGCCGCAATCGGCCGCCGGCTGGTTCGGGACAGGGTCCCGGCCGCCGTTCGTTTAGGTTGTGAGGGTGACCAGTGAGACGACCTTTCTCCGCCTGCAGGCGCGCACCCAGCGCTTCACCCTCGGCTCCCCCCGCGAGTTCCGCGTCGCCCCGGACGGCTCTTACGCGCTGTTCCTGAGGTCGGCGAGCGGCGAGGACCGCACCCACATCCTCTGGAAGCAGGACCTGGCGAGCGGGGCCGAGACCCGGCTCGGCGACCCGGCCGTGCTGCTCGGCGGCTCCGAGGAGCTGTCCCCCGAGGAGCGCGCGCGCCGTGAGCGCAGCCGCGAACAGGGCGCGGGCGTCATCGGCTGCGCCACCGACGCGCAGTCCCGAGTCGTTGCCTTCGCGCTGTCCGGGCGCCTCTTCGTCGCCGACGCCCACACCGGGGAGACGCGTGAGCTGGCCACCGCGACCCCGATCATCGACCCGCGCCCCGACCCGACCGGCACCCACGTCGCCTACGTCGCCGACAACGCCCTGCGCGTGGTCGGTGTGGACGGCGCGGGCGACCGGGCCATCGCGACGCCGGAGGGCGAGGACCGGGCGTGCGGGCTCGCGGAGTTCGTCGCGGCCGAGGAGATGAGCCGCTCGCGCGGCTACTGGTGGTCGCCGGACGGCACGAAGCTGCTCGTCGCGTTCACCGACAAGCGCGAGGTCCAGCGCTGGCACATCGCCGACCCGGCGAACCCCGGCGCGGACCCCGTCACCGTGTCCTACCCGGCCGCGGGCACCCCGAACGTCAAGGTCACCCTCGCCATCGTCAGCCTCGACGGCACCCGCGTCGACGTCGACTGGGACGGCGCGCTGGAGTACCTGACCACCGCGCACTGGTCGGCCGCGGGCAAGCCGCTGATCGCCGTGCAGTCCCGTGACCAGCGCACCGTGGAGATCCGCGCGGTCGACCCGGACACCGGCGCCACCGAGGTCGTGCACACCGAGACCGACGACACCTGGATCGAGATCGTCACCGGCGTCCCGGCGTGGACCCCCGACGGCAAGCTCGTGCGGGTGGCCGCGTCCGATGGCGCGAACCGCCTGTTCGTCGGCGACGAGGCCGTCTCCGGCGACCTACAGGTCCGCTCGGTGCTCGACATCGGCGACGACATCCTGTTCACCGCCTCGGCCGACGACCCGACCCAGGCCCACGTGTACCGCGCGGGCGAGAAGGTCGAGCGGGTGTCCACTATGGACGGTGTGCACTCCGCTGCCCGCGGCGGGGACGTGACGGTCCTGACGTCGTGGTCGCTCGACTGGTCCGGCCCGAAGATCAGTGTGCTGCGTGGCGGTGAGGTCGTCGGTGAGGTCGAGAGCCTCGCCGTTCAGCCGCCGCTGACCCCGAACGTCCAGCTGCTGACGGTCGGCGAGCGCGCGCTGCGGGTCGCGGTCCTGTACCCGACCGGGCACGTGCCCGGCACCAAGGTCCCGGTTCTGATGGACCCCTACGGCGGCCCGCACGCGCAGCGCGTGCTGTCCACCCGCAACGCCTACCTCGTCCCGCAGTGGTTGGCGGACCAGGGTTTCGCCGTGATCATCGCCGACGGACGCGGCACGCCGGGGCGGGGCCCGGAGTGGGAGCGCGCCATCGCGTTCGAACCCGCCGAGGTCACTCTGGCCGACCAGGTCGACGCCCTGCACGCGGTCGCCGCCGACCACCCCGACCTGGACCTGACCAAGGTGGCCATCCGCGGCTGGTCGTACGGCGGATACCTGTCGGCGCTGGCGGTCCTGCGCGCGCCCGAGGTCTTCCACGCGGCCATCGCGGGCGCACCGGTCACCGACTGGCGGCTCTACGACACCCACTACACCGAGCGCTACCTCGGCCACCCCGACGAGCGCCCGGAGGTCTACGACCGCAACTCCCTGATCGACGACGCGCCGAAGCTCGACCGGCCGCTGCTGATCATCCACGGGCTCGCGGACGACAACGTCGTGGTGGCGCACTCGATCCGCCTGTCCAGCGCACTGGTCGCGGCAGGCCGCCCGCACTCGCTGCTGCCGCTGCCGGGGGTCACGCACATGACGCCGCAGGAGGACGACGTGGCGGAGAACTTCATGCTGATGCAGGTGCGCTGGCTGAAGTCCGCGCTTGGTCTGTGAGTGACCGGGGCCTGACCTATTTCAACAGGTCAGGCCCCGTTCCAGCCGGTGGTTGTCGGTGGTCGTGGCTAGGCTCCGACGGGTTCGATCCAAGTCTGGTGACAAGGAGAATCCGGTGGCTTCCCGTCTCAACCCCTACCTCAGCTTCAACGGCGACGCGCGGCAGGCGATGGAGTTCTACAAGGACGTCTTCGGCGGCAACCTGACGCTGAGCACCTTCGGTGAGTTCGGCATGTCGGACGCACCGGAAGCCGACAAGATCATGCACGCCATGCTCGAAGCGGACAACGGCTTCGCCCTGATGGGCGCCGACACACCGCCCGGACAGGAATACAACCCGGGCACCGCGTTCGCGGTCAGCCTCAGCGGCGACGACTCCGGCGAGTTGCGCGGCTACTGGGACAAGCTGTCCGGCGGCGGACAGGTGCAGGTGCCGCTGGAGAAGCAGATGTGGGGTGACGAGTTCGGCATGTGCACCGACCGGTTCGGCGTTCCGTGGATGGTGAACATCGCCGGTGCCAAGGTCTGAGCCGACACCGCTGCGAGCCGCGCGCGAGCACGTGCGCGGCTCAACGGTCACCGCGCGGTGAAGACCCGCTTGCCGCGGTTGTGGCCGGTCTCGACGAGTTTGTGGATCGCGGCGGCGTCGGCCAGGGGGAATGCGCGGACGGGCAGCGTGAGGCGGCCCTCGGCCACTCGCTGGGCGACTGCCGCCAGGGCGGAGGGGTCGCGCTCATTGGAGCCGAAGAGCGGGATACCCAATTGGTAGGCGCTCATGTCGGAGATGGTGATGATCCGCGACGTGCCGCCGCGCAGGTCGATCGCGTCCGGGAGGCCGCCCTGGCCCAGGTCGAAGACGGCGTCGACGCCGTTCGGGGCCTCGGCACGCACGCGGTCGGCCAAGCCGGGGCCGTAGGTCACGGCCGTGGCACCCGGGTCGTGCAGGTGGTTGTGGTTGCCTTCGCTGGCCGTCCCGATCACGGTCGCGCCGCGTTCGATGGCCAGTTGCACGGCGACGGTTCCGACAGCGCCCGCCGCGCCGTTGATCAGGATGGTTCGCCGTCGGTCAGGGCCAGTTGGTCGAGCACCCCGCAGGCCGCTTCGGCCGCGATGGGCAGGGCCGCCGCTGTCGTCCAGTCCAGTTCGCGCGGCTTGGGCACCACCTTGGTGACCAGCGCGTATTCGGCGTAGCCGCCGCTGTCGGCGAAGCCGAACACCTCGTCGCCCACCTCGGCCCAGTCGACGCCCGCGCCGACCTGGTCGGCAGTCCCCGCCACCTCCAGGCCAGGGATAGTGGGCAGCGTCGTCGGCACATACTCCCGCAGAAGACCCGCGCGAAGCTTGGTGTCGTACGGGTTGATCCCCGCCGCCCGCACCCGGACCCGTGCCTGACCGGGCCCGGCCTCGGGCGTGGACAGGTCCTTGAGGTAGCACATCCGGGCCGCAGTACTCGTCCAGCACGATCGCGCGCATGGCTGACCTGATTTCACTCGGCCCCTGCCCGATCAATTCCACCTCAGCACGCACCGCCCGACCAGGGCCGAAGGGCCACCTACCCCTTTAGGCAACCGAAGGTTGCGGATCGGCAAGCCCTCCGCTAACGTCATACGCAACCGATGGTTGCTTTATTGGAGGTCCAAATGGAGTACGGAAAGCTGGAACGCGAGATCCGCATCGACGCGGCCCCGGAGATCGTGTTCGACGTGGTGAGTCGTCCCGAGCACCTGAAGTCGTGGTGGTCCGATGACGCGTCGTTCGAGCCCACGCCGGGCTCGGTCGGCGAACTGGTGTGGGGTGACCGCGCCGGCGTCGAGGCGATCACGGTGGTCGACGTGGATCCGCCGCGCAGGTTCGCGATCCGCTGGGTCGCCGCTGATGGCCAGGTGCCCGACGCGGACAACTCGCTTCTGATCACCTTCGAGCTTGAGCCCTCCGGCGACGGCACGATCCTGCGCCTGACCGAAACCGGCTGGCGGGAGAAGGGCTGGGAAGCCGCGGTGCTAGAGGAGGCCTTCCGCGACCACGAGCGCGGCTGGGACCTGTTCCTGCCCAAGCTCCAGAGCTACGCCGCTTCCGTGGTGGCGCGATGACTGTCGCCGTCGACGACGAACTCTGGTCGGCGATCGGCGACCCGATCAGGCGACGCCTGCTCGACCAGCTGCTCGCGGAAGGAGTCGGCACGCCGACCAGCCTGAGCGACCGTCTCCCGATCTCACGCCAAGCGGTCGCCAAGCACCTGGGCGTGCTCGACCGCGCGGGCCTCGTGCACGCGACACCGATGGGCCGCGAGCGGCGCTACGAAGTCGACGAGGCGCAACTCGCCCGCGCCGTCCGGCAACTGAATGAAGTCGGCAGGACGTGGGACGCGCGACTGAACCGCGTCAAGCGCATCGCGGAACAGATCCAGCGTCAGCAATCAGCTTTGGGGGACACGCATGGGTGACTTGCTGCTCGGGGAGAAGAGCGCTGTGATCTACGGCGGCGGCGGCGCTATCGGCGGCGCGATCGCCCAGGTGTTCGCTCGGGAAGGCGCGCGGGTCTTCATCGCCGGGCGGACTCAGGCGAAGCTCGACGCCGTGGCGCGTGGCATCGACGCCATGGGCGGAAAGGTCGAGACGGCGCAGGTCGACGTTTTCGATCAAGAGGCGGTCGAGAAGCACGCCGACACGGTCGCGGCGACGGCGGGCGGCATCGACATCGCCCTCAACGCCGTGAGCGTCATGCACGACCAAGGGACGTTGCTGGCCGACCTGTCGCAGGAGGAGTTCATGCGGCCGATCGATGGCTTCCTGCGGTCGCTGTTCATCACCAGCAAGGCGGTGGCACCGCACATGGGCCGCACCCGGCCGGGCGTCATCCTGACCTTGTCCGAGCCGGGTTCCAAGCTGGCTGTCGGCGGCATCTTGGGGCACAGCGTGAGCGCGGCGGGCAAGGAGGCCTTCTCCCGAGTTCTGGCCGCCGAGTTGGCGCCCGCCAACATCCGGGTGGTCTGCATCCGGCCACACGCGGTCGTCGACGCGCCCGCGGCGGGGTCTTATACGAAGGATCTCTTCCGGCAGACCGCGGCAGCGGCCGGGCAGTCGGTCCAGGAATTGCTCGAAGGCGGGGGAATGGCGCAGGGGACGCTGCTGAAGCGGTTGCCGACACTCTCGGAGATCGCGGAGACGGCCGCGTTCCTGGCTTCGGATCGAGCTGGAGCCATGACCGGAACGATCGCCAACCTGTCTGCCGGCGCCCTTGTCGACTGAGGCCGGCTTGTCCGATCCAGCGTGACCGGCCGCCCGCGGCACTCGGCGGACGGGATTGGACTGGACCGACGCCGACGGCCAAACGCGCGAAGAGGTAGCGGCAAAGATGAAAGGTTCGGGCGGAACCGAACGCTGGCCGAGCGCCCGCAGGTAGCCCCGGAAGAGCTGTTCCGCCTTGCTGATGGTGAGGATTGTTGGGTGATGGCCGCACTGGCATCCGCCAGGGAGCGCGGCAGCGGCGACCTTGGGGTCGGCGCTGCCCGCCAAGGCGGTGTTTGGGCATCGTCGATGAGGTCGGACGCGTGAGAGAGAAGGCGTCCGGCCTCATCGCCAGGATGGAGTGTCTCATCGACTCACGCCGCGAGGCGCTCGACCGACCTGTCAGCCGGTGCGAACCGTCAACGACGTCAGGTGGGCGGGCAGCCATGACGACGCGGGCAGGCGCAGGGTGCCTGCGTCGGGCTTCTTGGAGTCACGCAGCCACACCTCTGCCGAGTAGGAGACCTCTACGCAGTCGACGCTTTCGGCGTTGCTGAAGCTCGACTTCCGCCACTCAGCGTGCATGCTGTTTCAGCTCCGTTCGTAATCGGCCAGAATTCTCGCCAGGAAGTTCACCGAATCGGCGGATCCCAGCGCCACCTTCATCAAACCAGAGGTGATGTGCTCGAAGAGGTCGATGTCATCCTCCTGGTCCAGGAAGCCCATTGCGCCATCGCTATCGACGTGGACGATGCTCGACACACGGTCGAACCCAAACATCGAGAAGTGGCCTGGGTTGCGGTAGCCGCCGTGCCGGAAGGGGATCACGCGGATCTCGACGTTGGGCAGCTTGGCTCGGTCCATGAGCCACCGGATTTGGCTCGCCATCACCTCCCGACCGCCGTAGGGCCGCCGTAGCACCGCCTCATCGAGGAAGGCGGTGTACTTCGGCGCCACCAGTTTGATCAACACTGTCTGGCGGTCCATTCGCGCGGAGATCAACGATTCCCGCTGGGGCTCGTCCAAGCGTCCTGTCGCAGTGATCGCCCTGGCGTAGCCAGGCGTTTGGAGCAGTCCCGGCACGATCGAAGGTCCGAAGTTCACGATGGAGATGGCTTCCGACTCGAAGTCGATCAGCGCCTTCAACAGGTGGGTGAACCGGGGGCTCACCTCCATCCAGCCGGACGCGTTCACCTCCTCGACCATGGTCAAGATTCGGGTGCGCTCCGCTCCGGTCACGCCGTAGATCGCCAGCATGGTGGCCACGTCGGCCACCGACGGAGTCCGCTTGGCGTTCTCTGTGCGGTTGATGGTCGCGATGGAGGCGCCCATCCGGGCCGCGACCTGGCGGGTGGTCAGGTCCGCCTGTTCCCGCAGTCTCGTCAGCTCACTGGCCAGGGCGCGCAGCCGGGCGGGCAGTCGTTCGCTCATCTGTTCATCAGATCAGCTGTTTCGAGTGTCGGAAATGACACTGATGGCTGAGGGTTATCGGGATATGAAACGCTGTCGGGACGAGACGATCCAGGAGGCGCTTATGTCGAGGTGGGGCATCACGTTGCCGTTGACCGGGGTTCCCCTGGCGGCACACCGGGACCTGGTCAAGGAACTACCCGACCTCGGCTACACCGACGTCTGGTCCGCCGAGACCGCGGGCACCGACGCCTTCACCCCGCTCGCCCTGGCCGCCGAATGGGCCCCCGAACTCCGGCTCGGCACGGCGATCGTGCCGATCTACACCCGTGGGCCGGGCCTGCTCGCGATGAGCGCCGCCACGATGGCCGAACTCGCGCCCGGCCGTTTCGCCCTTGGCATCGGGACCTCGTCACCCACCATCGTCGAAGGGTGGAACGGCATCGAGTTCGACCAGCCGTTCCACCGGATGCGCGACACCCTGCGCTTCCTGCGGTCGGCGCTGGCCGGGGACAAGATCACCGAGAAGTACGCCACCTTCGAGATCACCAAGTTCCGCCTCGAACGCCCGCCCGCCCAGCCGCCCGAGATCATGCTCGCCGCCCTGCGGCCCGGGATGCTCAAACTGGCCGCGCGTGAGGCCGACGGCGCCATCACCAACTGGCTCGGCGCCGGCGACGTGCCCAAGGTGCGCGCCGAGGTGGGCCCCGACCTCGAACTCGTCGCCCGCATCTTCGTCTGCCCCACCGAGGACGCCGCCGCCGCGCGCGCCCTGGGTCGCCTTCTCATCAGCAGCTACCTGACCGTCCCCGCCTACGCCGCATTCCACGACTGGCTCGGCCGCGGCGACGAACTCAAGCCCATGCACGACGCCTGGGCCGCGGGCGATCGCGCCGGAGCCAACGCGGCGATCCCGGACTCCGTGGTCGACGACCTGATCGTGCACGGCAGCGTCGACCACTGCCGCGAGCGCGTCCAGTCCTATGTGGACGCGGGGTTGACCACGCCCGCCATCGCCGTCCTGCCGACCGGGGCCGACCCCATCGAGACCGTCCGGGCGCTCGCCCCGCGGCCGTGATGGCCCAGAGATGACGATCCAGCACCACCGGCCGGTCGGGCCGAGAACCCTGGCCGACCGCGCGCTCGCCGCGTCCTCGCTGTCGGGGGCGTTGCGGGCGGCGGTCGCGTCCGGTGACGTGCGCCGCGTCGTCTGCCTGGTGCCCGACCCGCACGCTCGATTCGCCGCGGTCGAGGTGGGCGCCGAGTACTTCGTCGACACCGTCCTGCCCAACGGCCACGGCCTCGGCGCGGCGGTGTTCGGCTGGAACCCCGAGCGGGCCGCGGTCAACGCCCCCGCCGTCGACCAGTTCCTCGGCGGCTACGGCGACCTGCGGCTGCGGCCCGATCTGGCCACCCTCGCCCCGGACGAACCCGGCACGTGGTTCGTCGTCTGCGATGTCGAGTGGCCCGACGGCCGCCCGGTCCCGGAGGCGCCCCGCACGCTGCTGCGCGAACAGGTCGCCGCCGCCGAGAAGTTCGGTTTCGTTCCGGCCGTGGGAATCGAGCACGAGGTCACTTTCACCGCACCAGACGGCGCACCATTGGCCGACCGGGTGCACAACTACGCCGTCGACGGCCTGTCCCCGCTGCCGGACCTGCACGCCGCCGTCGACCGGCTCGCTCTCGGCGCCGAGTCCGCCCGCGGCGAGGCGCACCCCGGCCAGTACGAGATCGTCCTGCGTCACCGCGACGCTCTCGCCGCCTGCGACGACGCCATGCTGCACCAACTCGTCCTGCGTCGTGTAGCCGCCGAGCGCGGGGTCCGGGCGGGCTACCTGGCCGCCGAGTCCACCGGAACCGGCAGCTCCTGCCACGTCCACCTCTCACTCACCGACGCGGGCGGCACGTCTCTGATGGGGGGCGCGCAGCCCACCGAGCCGTCGACCGTCTTCGGTCACTTCCTCGCAGGCGTCCTGCGCGCCGCCCCCGACCTGACCGCCTTCTGGGCTCCCACCTGGAACTCCTACGTCCGCCTGCGCACCGCTCCCTTCTCGCCGCGCACGCTGCGGTGGGGGACCGACGACCGGACCGCGGCCGTGCGGCTGGTCGGACAGGGCCCGGCGCTGCGGATGGAGGCCCGGTTCGCGGGCGCCGACGCGCAGGTCCACCTGGTGCTCGCCGCCCTGATCGCCGCCGGGATGTCCGGGGTGGCCGAGCGGCTTCCGCTGCCCGCCCAGGGCCGGGTCGTCGGCGACCTCGCCCGCACGCCCTGGGACGCGCTGACTCGGCTGACCGAGTCGAAACTGATGCGCTCGCTGCTGGGCGACGCGGCGGTCGACCACCGGGCGGCGCTGCTCGGCGAGGAGCTGAACGCCGGTCTGGACGCGGTCTCCGACTGGCAACGAGACCGCGGGGATCTCCGCGCGTAAGCATTGACGCGGCTCGACTGGAGCCCTTATCGTCGGCATCCAGCCGATGTGCCTTCGGCTGATCTCTCTCGGCTCTGTCCTGTGTGGACACCTGCGCCCGAGTCACTCGGACCGGAGGACCACGTTTGATGAACAGGAAGCGCCGCAGATCCACGCGCGTTCTCAGCGGCATCGGGCTGACCGCCGCCGCCGTCGCCACCATCGTCGCGGTGTCCATGCCCGCGCAGGCCCAAGAAGGAGTCGTGCGGCTCGCCGACAGCCCAGACTCGATCAAGGACAGCTACATCGTCGTCCTCAAGGACAAGAAGAAGACCCTGACCGCGGGCGCCCTCACCTCGCGGTACGGCGGTCGGACCGAGCAAACCTTCGACACGGCCGTGAACGGTTACGTGGCAACGATGTCCGACCGCGAAGCCCGTCGGCTCGCCGCGGACAAGTCGGTCGCGTACGTGCAGGCCAACCAGCGGATCAGGATCAGCGAAGCGCCGCCGTCCTACGGGCTCGACCGGGTCGACCAGCGCGATCTCCCCCTCGACGACGACTTCAGCGTCGACGCCCTGGCCGAGAACGTCACCGCGTTCGTGATCGACACCGGAGTCGACGCCGACCACGAGACTTTCGAGGGACGCGTCGTCGGCGGGTTCGACGCCATCGACGGCGACACCGCCCCGGACGACCTGAACGGCCACGGAACCCATGTCGCGGGCACGATCGGCGGCCGGGAATTCGGTGTCGCCAAGGGAATCAAGATAGTGCCGGTGCGGGTGCTCGATGAGGACGGCGACGGCAGCACGGCCGGGGTGATCGCCGGGATCGAGTGGGTCGTGAACAACCTCGACGGCCCGTCCGTGGCGAACCTGAGCCTGGGCGGCCCCAGCGACGACGCCCTCGATGAAGCCGTTCGCGGAGCCATCCGCGCCGGGGTCAGCTTCGCCGTCGCCGCGGGCAACGAAGCCGAGGACGCGGGGGAGACCTCGCCCGCCCGGGTGGCCGAGGCGATCACCGTCGCCGCGTCCGACGCCGCCGACAACCAGGCGGTGTTCTCGAACTTCGGCCCTGCCGTGGACCTTTACGCGCCCGGTGTCGACATCACGTCGTCGTTCCTCGATGGCGAAATCGCGACACTGAGCGGCACCTCGATGGCGACACCGCACGTCACGGGCGCGGCGGCGCTGATCCTGGCCGCCGACCCGCAAGCCTCACCCGCGCGGGTCCAACGCGAACTGGTGCGCTCCGCGACCAGGAACCGCGTCCAGAATGCCAGTACCGGCACCCCCAACCGGCTGTTGTTCACCGGCTGACCAACCCGGTCAGTGAGCGCCCCCGCGAACTCCGCGGGGGCGCTCATTTTCTTTAAACCGTAATGACTCCCCGCTCGTACGTTCTTGCACAGACCCAAGACGGCAGCGCGGAGGTCGGAATGAAAGCGGTCATGCTGGTGGGCCTGGCGTTGGCTGTGGCGGGATGCCACGGCGGCGACGAAGCCAAGCCCAAGGAACGCCGGGGACACCACGTCGAACTCGTTGCCGCACAGCCACGCCCCGCCGGGTTGCAACTGGTGCGCGGTTTCAACAGCGGCCCCATCGTCGTGGACGGCAACGGGCGCACGGTCTACGGATTCGTGAAGGACAAGACAAATCCGGCCAGGTCAGCGTGCGCGGGCAAGTGCGCGGAGACCTGGCGGCCGGTGCCGTTCACCGAGGACCTCAAGATCACCGACCTCGACCAGGCCATGGTCGGCTCCGTCGACCGCCCGGGCGGCGCGAAGCAGGCCACGCTGGCGGGCAGGCCGCTCTACACCTTCGCCGGCGACTCCATGCCCGGCGAGATGACCGGCCGAAACGCCGACTGGTTCGTCGTCGGCGCCACCGGCGGCAAGGCCGAGCTCACCACGGTGCTGGAGGGGTCCAGTGCGGTCAATCCGTGACGTGCTCGGGCCCCGCCGCGTCCTCGCCGCGGTGGCCGCCGTGCTGCTCCTCGCGGTGGTCGCGGTGGGGCTGGTGCCCACAATCCTCGTCGAGTCGCGGAACCCCGAGCCGCGACCGACCGAATGGGGTCCGCTCGGCGCCGCCGACGTGGAGCTGCTGCGTGCCGCGCGCCGGGCGGGCCTCTGGGAGGGACCCGCGGGCGAGATCGCCCGCGAGGTCTCGCGCAACGCGAAGATCCAGGCGCTCGGGATGACACTCATGGTCGACCACGGGCAGCTCGACGTCGCGGTCCGCCAGTCCGCGGCGAAGCTGCGGGTCCCGCTGCCGGACGAGCCCAACGAATCGCAGCAGGGCTGGCTGGCCGAGATGCGGGCGGCGGGCAGCCCCGAGGAGTTCGACCAGATCTTCGCCAACCGCCTGCGGCAGGCCCACGGCTCGGTTCTGGTGACCATCGCCGAGGTGCGCGGCGGCAGCCGCAACGCCGAGGTGCGCGACCTCGCGTCCATCGCGAACCAGGCCGTGCTGCGGCACCAGAACCTGCTGGAGAAGACCGGGCTGGTGGATTTCACCACGATCGCCGAGCCGCTCGCGGGCACCTCCTTCGACACCGAACTGCGGGCCGACGCCCGGGCGTTCGCGCTGGTCGGGCTGCTCGTGTTCGCCGAGTCCGCGCTGGTGGTGCTGCTCATCGCCTGGCTGCGCCGCTCGCGCGGCAAGGCGGCGCCGCCCTCTGTCGGGTCGTTCGCAGTCAACGAGATGGAAGGAACCAGGACATGAAGGTCAAGCACTGGACGGCACTCGCGGTCGCCGCGCTCGTCGTCGGCGGTTCGGCGGCGGGCATCGGCATCGCGCGCGCCCACGGCGGCGGTCCCGGCACCGGCACGGCCCCGCTGAAGGCGTTCTACGTCGACATAACGAAGGTCCGGCCGAACAAGGTCCAGATCCAGCGGCGGGCGTCGCCTGGTTCGTTCGTCAACAAGTGCGGGAACAACGAGGAGAAACACCGCAACTCCGACAACCACATCGCCGCGCCGGGCGTGGTGAACGCCGCCCAGCACCAGCACGACCACGTCGGGAACCTCACCACCAACGGCCGCTCCAGCGACCGGTCCCTGCTGCGCGGCGGGACCACCTGCGCGACCGGCGACAAGTCGTCGTACCTGTGGCCGGTGTTGCGCGACCTGACCCGCAACGGCGACGACGCCGGTCAGCCCGGCGGCGGCAAGGACGGCAACCTCGGCGCGATCCTCGACGGCAAGGTCACATTGTTGTTCCGCGGCAACCGGTTCCAGAAGGTCGTCGCGGCGCCGCAGGGGCTGAGGATGACCACCGGCGACGCGAAGCCGGGGGAGAACGGTCCGGGCAACGTCCGGGTCAGCTGGACCTGCAGGGGCTTCGAGGACCGCACCACCGCCAAGTACCCGGTATGCCCTCGTGGCCGAAGTGTCGTGCGGCTGCTGGAGTACCCGAGCTGCTGGGACGGCCGCAGCCTCGACAGCGCCAACCACCGCGACCACGTCCGGTTCCCCGACAGCTCCGGCCGCTGCCCGCGCAACACCGTCGCGATCCCGCAGCTGGACATGACCGTCGAGTACGCGGTCCCGGCGAAAGCCAATGTGGCCCAGGGTTTCGCGCTCGACGGGTTCCCGCAGGAGAACCACCGGCCCGACTCCGACCACGGCTTCGTCCACCTGTTGATGAACCGCACGCAGATGGGTGACGTGGTGAGGTGTGTCAACAGTGGCCGCACCTGCTGACCTGCTCGCCCAGGCGGCGGAGGAACCCGGCGTGCGGGCGGTCGCGGCGCTCAGCGCGCGCTTCGCCTACGGACTCATGTGTCTGACCCTGTGCCTGGGCGTCATGACGGTCACCGGGTGGGGCAGGCACGCGGTCAGCCGCAAGGCGATGCGGGCCGCGCACCTGTCCCTGGGGACGCTCACGATCGTGTTCGCCGTGGTGCACGCGGTGTGCTTCCGGTTCCTGCCAAGCGGGCCGATGCCGTTGGAGCACCTGCTGACGCCCTTCGTTCCCAACGTCCGGCACGGGCTTGGCGTGGTGTCGCTGTACCTGATGGTCGCCGTCGCGCTCAGCGCATGCCTGCACGGGTGGACCGCCTACCGCCGCTGGGCGTGGCTGCATCGCACGGCGTATCTCGCGATTCCCTTGGGCGCGCTGCATTCCCTGCTGGGCGCCCTGGCCAACGGCCATCTCTCGGTGCTGTGGCTGGGTGGGATCACCCTGCTCGTCCCGGCCGTCACCTTGGCGGTGCTGCGCGCCCTGCCCGCGCACACGCTCGAACGACTCGGAGTGGAGACGGAGA
This sequence comes from Actinokineospora xionganensis, assembly GCF_014323725.1. Lineage (GTDB taxonomy): Bacteria > Actinomycetota > Actinomycetes > Mycobacteriales > Pseudonocardiaceae > Actinokineospora > Actinokineospora xionganensis. Next base: position 236,256 of record NZ_JABVED010000011.1, read on the forward strand.
AGGTATGAGACGCGGACGCGGACGTGCCACGGTGGTGCGCGTCGACAACGACCGGTGCGAGTTGTACGGGATCTGCGTCGCCGAGGCGCCCGAGGTGTTCCGGCTCAGCGACAACCGGCTCCGCCATGGCAGGCGGATCGACCCGGCCGACGAGATCGCGGTCGCCGCCGCCGCCCGGAACTGCCCGATGCAGGCGATCCGGCTGCGGGAGAGTGCCCGGTGACCGTGGAGCGGATCGTCGTCGTCGGCGCGGGCGCCGCGGGCTTCCGCGCCGCCGAACGACTGCGGCAGCTGGGTTTCGACGGTGAAGTGGTGATGATCGGCGACGAGCCGCGCAAGCCGTACCACCGGCCCGCGGTGTGCAAGGCGCTGCTGTGCGGCAGCCGCAAAGCCCGGGACGTGACGCTGGAGGCCGCCGTCGAACTGGACGTCGGCTGGCGGCTGGGCACCCGGGCGATCGGGCTCGACACCGCTCGGCACGCCGTTCTCCTGCCCGGTGGCGAGGAAGTCGGCTATGACGGCCTGATCCTCGCCACCGGCGGGTATCCCCGGTCGTTGCCGGGCGCGCCGCGACACGACCCGCGAGTGCGGGTGCTGCGCACGGTCGAGGACGCCGAGGGGGTCCAGGCGGCGCTGCGGACGAGCAGGCTGCCCGCGGTGGTCGTCGGTGGCGGGTTCATCGGCTGCGAGTTCGCCGCGAGCATGCGGGCGATGGGCCGCGAGGTCATCGTCGTCAACAACTCGGCCAAGCTGCTGCATCGCTTCGGCGACGCGATCGCCGACGCGGCAGGCGACCTGCACGCCGGGCACCGGGTCGACACCCGGAGCAACGCCCGGATCAGGAAGTGGGACACCGGGCGGGACGGCGTCGGCCTGCACCTGGACAACGGCGACGTCGTGTTCGCCGCGTGCGTGGTGCTGGCCGTCGGCAGCACGCCGTCGGTGGAGTGGCTGCGCGGGTCCGGCCTCCGGGTGGACGACGGGGTGTTCTGCGAGCCGACCCTGTTCGCCGCCGGGGTCGACGACGTCGCCGTCGCCGGGGACATCGCCCGCTGGCCCAACCTGCGGTTCGACCCCGTTCCCAGGCGGGTGGAGCACTGGATCACCGCCGTCGAGGGCGGCCGGGCGGCGGCGGAGAACCTGCTCGCCGGCAAGTGGGCGGCCAAGCCGTTCACTCCGCTGCCCAGGGCCTGGACCAGCCAGTTCGACGTGCGGGTGCAGCACGTCGGGATGCCCGCGCTGGCCACCGACACCGTCCCGCTCGACGCGGGAGTCACCGGGTTCGTCCGGGCCGGGAACCTGGTCGCCGTCGCCACGTGGGACCGCCCGCACGCGATGCTCGACTGGACCGCGACCCTGGACCGGTTGCTCCCCGTCCCCACCGCCGGTCGCAGGCCGCGCGCGCGCCCGCCCCGCGACGGCATCCCCGCCCGCGTCCTCATCGAACGGCACTACGCCAGTCGGCACTCATTCGATGGACCAAACGGAATAATGACCGGACAATGAGGGTTTCCGTGACCGAGCGCGCTGAATGGACAGAATCACGGCAGTCGGCCATGCTCCCCCGAGTGGGTCGCCATACGCGGGCAGTCAGACCGGTCGCGGTCGTGCCTGACGACCCGAAGGACGAGTGGGTGCGGCAGCTTTATCGTCAATTCGCGAACCAGCTCAGCGCCCATGTTCTCGGTTTGACGAAATACGACCGGCAATGGACCGAGGACGTCGTCCAGGAGACTTTCATCCGGGCGTGGAAACACGCCGACAAACTTGATCAGCGGCCGGAGATGCTGCGCGGCTGGCTGTTCGTCGTCGCCCGCCGGATCGTGATCGACACCCACCGCGGGCGGCAGGTCCGGCCCATCGAGATCCGCGGCACCGACATCGCCGAGGACCGGGTCGGCGTCTCCGACAAGGCCGACAGCACGGTCGACGCGATCGTCGTGCACGACGCGCTGCGCCGGATCTCGGCCGACCAGCGCGAGGCGATCATCGAGACGTACCTGAAGGGTCACACCGTCGACGAGGCCGCGGTCCTGCTGGGCATCCCGCCGGGCACGGTCAAATCCCGGACCTACCACGCGATGCGAGCCCTGCGGCGCGCGCTTCGGGCGCGGGGGTGAGCGGCATGGCTTCGCACTTCGACGTCGCGGCCTACGCCCTCGGGACGCTCGACGCCCGCGGCACGGAGGCCTTCGAGGGCCACCTCGCGAGTTGCGCGAACTGCCAGGTGGAGCTGTTCGAACTGCAGGAACTGCCCGGGCTGCTGGACACGGTCGCCGAGACCTGGCCGGATGCCCCCGTGCGGGGAGCCGTGATCTACGGCCTGCCCACGAAGCGGCGGCGGTTCCAGCACTTGGGCGCGGCGACCGCGGCGGCGGTGCTCGTGTTCCTCTCGGGGGCGGTGACGGCGATCGGGTTCCTCGGCTGGGACGGCGCCGACCCGCCCGCCGCTTCGGAGCCGCCGACGGCGCTGACCCGGCTCGATCCCGTGGCCGAGGAACCGGGCGGTGTCAGGGGGTCCCTCGAATCGTCGACGTCGCACGCCTGGGTGGAGACCACGCCGGAGGGCAGCCGGATCGCGCTCGACCTTGGTGGGATCACCGGCTCGACGCCGTGTTCGGCCGTTGTCGTGTCCCGCGCGGGGGAGACCACGGAAATCGCCTTGTTCGACCCGCCGAAAAAGGGCGAACGGGTGGTGGTGTCGGGAACGACTCCGTATCCAGTGGCCCAGATCGACCGGGTCGAAGTCCGCCGCGTTTCCTCCGGAAAAATCATAACGACGCTCAAGGCGCCAGAAAAATAGAACCGGATCGGCCGCCGTCACGTATTTCCTTGGGAAAGCCGATACGGAAATGGGAGAGCCAATGACGCGAATTCGGAACTTCGCCCTGGCCGTGGCGCTGGTGCCCATCGGCATCGCCTCGACGGCGTGCGGCGGCGAATCCACCGGCACGATTCCGAGCGAGGTCGCGGTGGTCAAATCCGACGCATATCCGGACACCGGCGCCGCGCAGGCGAAACTCGCCGTCGCCACCGTGCCGGACCTCGGGGCGATCATCACCACCGGCGACGGGAAGACGCTGTACCGGTTCGACAAGGACACCGCCAAACCTCCGACGTCCACTTGCGACGGTGAGTGTGCGGCGAAGTGGCCGCCGGTGCTGGTTCCGGAGGGTGCCGAGTTCGCGGTCGACGGTGTGGACAAGGCGTTGGTGTCGAGCCTCAAGCGCGCGGACGGCACCCGGCAGCTGAGCATCAGCGGGTGGCCCGCCTACACCTACGCCCAGGACACCGGACCCGGCGACGTCAAGGGGCAGGGTGTCGGCGGGACCTGGTTCGGCTTCACCGCGGCGGGCAAGAAGGCCATCGCTCCTGAAGCCGGTTCCCTTGAGGTGAAGGTGATGTCGGTGGCGCCGCTCGGCCAGATCCTCACCGACGCGGCCGGGATGACGCTGTACCGGTTCGACAAGGACACCGCGAACCCGCCGAAGTCCAACTGCGACGGCGACTGCGCCGCGAAGTGGCCGCCCGTGCTTGTCCCCGAAGGTGCCGCGCCGAAGCTCGACGGCGCCGACCCGGCCGCGCTGGGCATTGTCGAGCGCGGCGACGGGTCCCGGCAGCTCACGGCCGGGGGGTGGCCGCTTTATCTCTTCGCCGACGACAAGGTCCCGTGCGACATCAAGGGGCAGGGCGTCGGCGGGACCTGGTTCGCCGCCAAACCCGACGGCGGCAAAGCGACCGGCTGAGAGGAGGTCCACCACGAACACCGACGCTGTGGGGTGAGAAACCACGGCTCGGCCGGACCTCGCTCGGGTGGTCGAGCAGGGATCACCCGATCGAGACACGACGTCGAGCTGGAATGGCCCTCTGACCAAAGGCACTGGTCAGGGGGTCATTCGCGTTGTCCATCGACTCTTTGGAGAATAAAATCAAGCACGCATGCTTGATTTGGCCGGGTAGTCGTGCGACGGTAAGCATGTGATCGATCTGACCGCGCTGCTCGCCGACCTGCGGGCCGAAGGCGCCGAACTCGACTCCTGGGTCGAGCCGCTGTCCGACGACGAGTGGGCCACGCCGACGCCCGCGGAGGGGTGGACGGTCGCCCACCAGGTCGCCCACCTGGCCTGGACCGACGAGCGGTCCTTGCTCGCCGTGACCGACCCGGAGGCCTTTCAGGCCGAGTTCGCCGCCGCGCTGAGCGGGGGCAACGTGGCGCACTTCGTCGACGACGGGGCCGCCGAGGGTGCCGCCTTGCCGCCCGCGCAGCTCCTGGCCCGGTGGCGCTCGCTGCGCGACGACCTCAACGACGCCCTCGCGCAGGTGCCCGCCGGGACGAAACTGCCCTGGTACGGGCCGCCGATGAGCGCCGCGTCCATGGCGACCGCGCGGATCATGGAGACCTGGGCGCACTCCTGCGACGTGGCCGACGCGCTCGGGATCAAGCGGTCGCCGAGTCCGCGGATCAAGCACGTCGCCCACCTCGGGGTGCGCACCCGCGACTTCGCCTTCCAGCTCAACGGCCGCACCCCGCCCGCGGAGCCGTTCCGCGTGGAGCTGCTCGCGCCGGATATGTCCCTGTGGACGTGGGGGCCGACCGACGCCGCCCAGCGGGTCACCGGGCCCGCCATCGACTTCTGCCTGCTCGTCACCCAGCGCGTGCACCGCGACGACACCGCGCTGGTCGCGTTCGGCGCGCAGGCCGACGAATGGCTCGACATCGCGCAAGCGTTCGCGGGGGCGCCGGGGACCGGGAGGGCGAAGGCGTGATCCGCATCGGCAACGCGTCCGGCTTCTACGGCGACCGCCTCTCGGCGATGCGCGAGATGCTGACCGGCGGCGAGCTCGACGTCCTGACCGGTGACTACCTCGCCGAGCTGACCATGCTGATTCTTGGCAGGCAGCGGATGAAGGACCCGACGGGCGGATACGCGAAGACGTTCGTCCGCCAGCTTGAGGACTGCCTCGGACTGGCGGTCGAGCGCGGGGTCAAGATCGTCACCAACGCGGGCGGGTTGAACCCGGCGGGCCTCGCCCAGGCGGTTCGGGCGCTGTCGGACAAGCTCGGCATCGAGGTTTCCGTCGCCCACGTCGAAGGCGACGACTTGCTTCCGCGCGAAGGGGCGCTGACCGCAAACGCCTACCTTGGCGCGTGGGGGATCGCGGAATGCCTGCGCGCGGGGGCTGACATCGTGGTGACCGGACGGGTCACCGACGCGTCCTTGGTGGTCGGGCCTGCCGCCGCGCACTTCGGCTGGGCCCGCGACAACTTCGACGCGCTCGCCGGAGCCACCGTCGCCGGGCACGTCATCGAGTGCGGCGCGCAGGCCACGGGCGGCAACTTCTCCTTCTTCACCGAGATCGCCGACCTCGGCCACGCCGGATTCCCGATCGCCGAGATCTCGGAGGACGGGTCCTCGGTCATCACCAAGCACACCGGGACCGGTGGCGCGGTGACGGTGGAAACCGTGACAGCGCAACTGCTCTACGAGATCCAGGGCGTCGACTACCTGGGCCCGGACGTCACCACCCGCTTCGACACCATCTCGCTGGCATCGGACGGTCCCGACCGGGTGCGGATCAGCGGTGTGCGCGGCGGGCCGCCGCCGGAGACGGTGAAGGTGTGCGTCAACACCCTCGACGGGTTCCGCAACAGCGCCACCTTCGTCCTCTGTGGACTCGACATCGAGGCGAAGGCCGCGCTGGTGCGGCGGCAGCTGGAATCGCTGATCGGCGAGGACGGCCTCACGTGGACGCTGGCCCGCACCGACCACCCCGACGCGGACACCGAGGAGGCGGCCAGCGCGCTGCTGCACGTCATGGTCAAGACGCCGGACCCGGCGCGGGCCAAGGCGTTCTCTCGGGCGACCGTCGAACTCGCGCTGGCCTCCTATCCTGGCTTCACCCTGACTGCTCCGCCCGCCGACGGCACGCCGATCGGGGTGTACCGGCCGGAATACGTCTCGCCCGCCGAGGTGGAGCACACCGCGGTCCTGCCCAACGGCGAGAATCACGTGCTGAAGTGGACCGAGGGCGCGGCGGTCGAGCCCCGCTCCGTCGACTGGACCGACCCGGGCACCGATTTCGGTCCTACGCGACGGGTTCCGCTCGGGTCCGTTGTCGGCGCGCGGTCGGGTGACAAGGGTGGCGATGCCAACCTGGGGCTGTGGGTGCGGCGGCCGGAGGCGTTCGACTGGCTGGTGCGCACGCTGACCGTGGAACGCCTGCGCTCGCTGCTGCCCGAGACCTTGGGGCTGGACATCGAGCGGCACCTCTACCCGAACCTCGCCGCGGTCAACTTCGTCGTGCACGGCCTACTCGGCCAGGGCGTCGCCGCGGCCACCCGCTTCGACCCGCAGGCCAAGGCGTTCGGCGAATGGCTGCGATCACGGCACATCGACGTCCCGGAGGTCTTCCTGTGAACCCGTTCGACACCCCGCAACGCCGTGAGCTGCGCGCGACCGTGCGCCGGTTCATGGACACCGAAGTGCTGCCGCACCTGGAGTCCTGGGAGCGCGCGGGCGAGGTTCCCCGGTCGCTGCACTGCGCGGCGGCCGAACTCGGGCTGCTCGGCGTCGCCTTCCCTGAGGCCGTCGGCGGCGGTGGCGGCGACGTCATCGACGCCATGGTCGTCGTCGAGGAGATGCACTACGCGGGCGCGTCCGGCGGACTCATCGCCGCGCTGCTGACCTGCGGAATCGCCGTGCCGCACATCGCTTTCGCGGGGGACCCGCAGCACATCGAGAAGTGGGTCAAGCCGACGCTGGCCGGCTCGTTGATCGGCTCCCTGGCTATCACCGAACCCGACGGCGGCTCGGATGTCGCGGGCCTGCGCACCACGGCCAAGCGCGACGGCGACGACTTCATCGTCAACGGCGCCAAGACGTTCATCACCTCTGGCGTTCGCGCCGACTTCGTCACCACCGCGGTGCGGACCGGCGACGCGGGCGCGCACGGGATCTCGCTGCTGGTCATCGAGAAGGACACACCCGGCTTCACCGTGAGCAAGCGGCTGGAGAAGATGGGCTGGCTGTGCTCGGACACCGCCGAGTTGGCCTTCGTGGACTGCCGGGTGCCCGCGGCGAACCTGGTGGGCAAGGAGAACACCGGGTTCATCCAGATCGCCCAGAACTTCGTCGCCGAGCGGCTCACCCTCGCGGTGCAGGCGTACGCGGCGGCGCAGCGGGCGCTGGACCTGACGCTGGAGTGGTGCCGGATGCGGGAGACCTTCGGTCGCCCGCTGATCTCCCGGCAGTCGGTGCAGACGACCGTCACCGAGATGGCCCGCAAGATCGACGTGGCCCGGGTCTACACCCGTGACGTCGCCGCCCGGCACCTCGCGGGCGAGGACGTCATCGCCCAGGTCTGCTTCGCGAAGAACACCGCCGTCGAGACCGGCGAGTGGGTCGCGCACCAGGCGGTGCAACTCTTCGGCGGCCTTGGCTACATGCGGGAGTCCGAAGTGGAACGCCACTACCGCGACATGCGGATCCTCGGTATCGGCGGCGGCACCAACGAGATCATGACCGGCCTGGCCGCGAAGCGATTGGGATACACCTCATGACCACACTGCGCTCCTCGGTGGACAGCACGGGCGCCGACTTCCAGGCCAACCGCGAGGCGATGCTGGCCAAGCTCGCCGAACTCGACACCGAGCACGCCAAGGCGGTGGCGGGGGGCGGGGAGAAGTACACCGCCCGGCACCACAAGCGCGGCAAGATGCTGGCCCGCGAGCGGGTCGAGATGCTGCTCGACCCGGACTCCCCGTTCCTCGAACTGTCGCCGCTGGCGGCCTGGGGCTCGGACTTCCCGGTCGGCGCGAGCCTGGTCACCGGCATCGGCGTCGTCGAGGGCGTCGAGTGCATGATCAACGCCAACGACCCGACGGTCAAAGGCGGCGCGATCAACCCGTGGGGCATGAAGAAGGGCTTCCGCGCCGCCGACATCGCAGCGCAGAACCGGCTGCCCACGATCAACCTCGTCGAGTCCGGTGGCGCCGATCTCCCGACGCAGAAGGACATCTTCATCCCCGGCGGGCGCACGTTCCGCGACCTGACCCGGGCCTCGGCCGCGGGCATCCCGACCGTCGCCCTGGTGTTCGGCAACTCGACCGCGGGCGGCGCGTACCTGCCGGGCATGTCCGATTACGTCGTCATGGTCAAGGAGCGCGCGAAGGTGTTCCTCGGCGGTCCGCCGCTGGTGAAGATGGCCACCGGTGAGGACTCCGACGACGAATCCCTTGGCGGCGCGGAGATGCACGCCCGCGTGTCCGGCCTCGCCGACTACCTCGCCGCCGACGAGCAGGACGCGATCCGGCTCGGCAGGCGGATCGTCAAGCGACTCAACTGGCGCAAGCTCGGCCCGGCCCCGGCCGCAGACTACGCCGAACCCGAGCACGACGCCGAGGACCTGCTGGGCATCGTGCCCACGGACCTCAAGATCCCGTTCGACCCGCGCGAGGTCATCGCCCGGGTGGTCGACGGCTCCGACTTCGACGAGTTCAAGCCGCTCTACGGCTCCAGCCTGGTCACCGGCTGGGCGCAGGTCCACGGCTATCCCGTGGGCATCCTGGCCAACGCGCGTGGTGTGCTGTTCAGCGAGGAAGCGCAGAAGGCGACCCAGTTCATCCAGCTGGCCAACCAGACGAACACTCCGCTGCTTTTCCTGCACAACACCACCGGTTACATGGTCGGCAAGGAGTACGAGCAGGGCGGCATGATCAAGCACGGCGCGATGATGGTCAACGCCGTGTCGAACTCGAAGGTCCCGCACATCTCGCTGCTCATCGGCGCGTCCTACGGCGCCGGGCACTACGGCATGTGCGGCCGCGCCTACGACCCCCGGTTCCTCTTCGCCTGGCCCAGCGCCAAATCCGCGGTCATGGGCGCCGCGCAGCTCGCGGGCGTGCTCTCGATCGTCATGCGCCAAGGCGCCGAAGCCAAGGGGCAGATCTACAACGAAGAGCACGACGCGGCCATGCGTGCCATGGTCGAAGGCCAGATCGAGGCGCAGTCGCTGCCGACGTTCCTGTCCGGCATGGTCTACGACGACGGCATCATCGACCCCCGGGACACCCGCACGGTGCTCGGTATCTCCCTGTCCGCGATCCACAATGGACCAGTGAAGGGCGCCGACGGTTTCGGCGTCTTCCGGATGTGAGCGCCCACATGATCACCTCAGTTCTCGTGGCCAACCGTGGGGAGATCGCGCGGCGGGTCTTCCGCACCGCCGGCGACCTCGGCATCGCGACTGTCGCGGTGTACTCCGACGCGGACGCCGACTCCCCGCATGTCGCCGACGCCGACACCGCGGTCCGGCTGCCGGGCAACACGCCCGCCGAGACCTACCTGCGCGGCGACCTGGTCATCCAGGCCGCGCGGGACGCCGGGGCGGACGCCATCCACCCCGGATACGGTTTCCTGTCGGAGAACGCCGAGTTCGCCCGCGCGGTCATCGACGCCGGGCTGGTCTGGGTCGGCCCGCCGGTCGAGGCGATCGAGCGGATGGGCTCCAAGATCGAATCCAAGGAGCTGATGGCTGCCGCGGGTGTGCCCGTGCTGTCCAATATGGACCCGGACGCGGTGACCGATTTTCCGGTGCTGGTCAAGGCCTCGGCTGGTGGTGGCGGTCGCGGGATGCGGATCGTGCGGTCCCAGGCCGAGCTGGCCGGGGCGGTCGAGGGGGCGCGGTCGGAGGCCGGGTCGGCGTTCGGCGACTCGACGGTGTTCATCGAGCCGTACCTGGAGACCGGCAGGCACATCGAGGTCCAGGTGATGGCCGACCGGCACGGGACGGTGTGGGCGGTGGGGGAGCGCGAGTGCTCCATCCAGCGCCGCCACCAGAAGGTCATCGAGGAAGCGCCGTCGCCGCTGGTCGAGCGCACGGAGGGCATGCGGGAGCGGCTGTTCGACGCCGCGCGCAAGGCCGCCGCCGCGATCGGCTACGAGGGCGCGGGCACGGTCGAGTTCCTGGCCGACGAGTCCGGCCGGTTCTTCTTCCTGGAGATGAACACCCGGCTGCAGGTCGAGCACCCGGTCACCGAGTGCGTCACCGGGCTCGACCTCGTCGCGCTGCAGCTGTCCATCGCCGAAGGTGCTCCGCTGGCCGCCGAGCCGCCGGTCAGCCGGGGGCACGCCATCGAGGTCCGGCTCTACGCCGAGGACCCGGCGGCGAACTGGCTGCCGCAAAGCGGAGCACTGCACCGATTCGAGATCAATGCTCTCGCTTCGTTCGCCAACCCGGCCGGCGCGGGCATCCGCGTCGACTCCGGTGTGGTCAGCGGTTCGCTGGTCGGGGTGCATTACGACCCCATGCTGGCCAAGGTCATCTCGTGGGCGCCTGATCGCACCAGCGCCGCCCGCTCACTTGCCGGAGCACTGCTCCGGGCGCGGGTCCACGGGGTTCGGACCAATCGGGACCTGCTGGTGCGGGTGCTGCGGCACCCGGCGTTCCTGGCGGGCGACACCGACACCGCGTTCTTCGACCGGCACGGCCTGGACACGCTCGCCGCGCCCATCGCCGACAAGGACGCCGAGTCGCTGTCCGCGCTGGCCGCCGCGATCGCCGACACCGAGGCCAACCGGGCGGCGGCGAAGGTGCAGGGGCGGATTCCGGCCGGGTGGCGCAACGTCGTGTCGCAGCCGCAGATCAAGCGGTTCGAGTCGGCTTCGGGCGAGCACGAGGTGCGCTACCGGATCACCCGGGACGGGCTTTCCGGCGTCGAGGGGGTTCGGCTGCTCGCTTCCTCGCCGACGCGGGTCGAGTTGGACGTCGCGGGCGTGCGGCGGGTGTTCGAAGTCGCCCGCTATCCCGGTATCGCTTGTGTGGACTCGACTTTCGGGTCGGTCACGCTGACCGTGCCGCCGCGGTTCGCCGACCCGGCCGACCATGTCGCGCCGGGCTCGTTGCTCGCGCCGATGCCCGGGACCGTGATCCGGGTGGCCGCCGAGGCGGGCCAGCGGGTCGACGCCGGGCAGCCGCTGCTGTGGCTTGAGGCGATGAAGATGGAACACCGGATCGACGCACCCGTCACCGGTGTGGTCAGCGAACTCACCGTGTCCCCAGGAGACCAGGTCGACGTCGGCCGGGTCCTCGCCGTAGTCGTGGAGGAATCATGAGCTTCACCGAGTCCGAGGAACGCCAGGCGCTGCGGGCGGCCGTCGGCGAACTGGGCCGCAAGTACGGCCACGATTACCTGGTCAAGCAGGCCAGGTCCGGCGGGCACACCACCGAGTTGTGGAACGAGGCGGGCAAGCTCGGCTACCTCGGCGTCAACGTGCCGGAGGAGTTCGGCGGCGGCGGTGGCGGCATCGGCGACCTGGCCGCGGTGTGCGAGGAGTTGGGCGCGACCGGCACCGGACTGCTGCAGATGGTCGTGTCCCCGGCGATCTGCGCGACGATCATCGCGCGGTTCGGGACGGACGAGCAGAAGCAGCGCTACCTGCCGGGCTTCGCCGACGGGTCGCTGCGCATGGCGTTCGCGATCACCGAGCCTGACGCGGGGTCCAACGCGCACAAGCTGACCACCACCGCCCGGCGTGACGGCGACGGCTGGATTCTCAGCGGGCGCAAGGTGTTCATCTCCTGCGTCGACGAGTCGCAGTCGGTGCTGGTCGTGGGTCGCACGGAGGACGCGAAGACCGGCAAGCTCAAGCCCGCGCTGTTCGTCGTCCCGACCGACGCCGCCGGGTTCGAGTTCACGAAGATCCCGATGGACATCGTGTCGCCGGACTACCAGTTCGCCCTGTTCCTCGACGACGTCCGGCTCCCCGGCGACGCGCTGATCGGCTCCGAGGACGCGGCGCTGATGCAGCTGTTCGCCGGGCTGAACCCGGAGCGGATCATGGCTTCGGCGTTCGCCGTGGGTATGGGCCGCTTCGCGCTGGAGAAGGCCGTCGAGTACGCGAAGACCCGCACGGTGTGGAAGGAGCCGATCGGCGCGCACCAGGCCGTCGCGCATCCGCTGGCGCAGGCCAAGATCGAGCTGGAACTGGCCAAGCTGATGATGCAGAAAGCCGCCGCGCTGTACGACGGCGGCGACGACATGGCCGCGGGCGAGGCGGCGAACATGGCGAAGTACGCCGCCGGGGAGGCCGTGATCAAGGCGGTGGACGCGGCTGTGCAGACCCATGGCGGCAACGGTTTGGCCAGCGAGTACGGTCTCGGCGCACTCATCGGCGCGTCCCGGCTGACCCGGATCGCGCCGGTGAGCCGTGAGATGATCCTGAACTTCGTGGCGCAGTTCTCCCTTGGGCTGCCGAAGTCGTACTAAGGATGTGACGTGAGCACCGAGGCAGTCAGGCAGCCGCAGCAGGACCGCAGCCGGGCCACCCGGCAGCGGCTGCTGGCGGCGGCCATCGACTGCCTCGCCGAACTCGGGTGGACCGGCAGCACGGTGTCGGTCGTCGCCGAACGGGCCGGGGTGTCGCGCGGGGCGGCGCAGCACCACTTCCCGACCCGGGAGGACCTGGTCACCGCGGCCATCGAGTACGTCGCCGAAGAGCGGTTGGCGCACCTGCGGCAGGGCTTGCCGGACCTGCCGCCGGGGCGCGACCGGACCGAGTTCGTCGTCGACACGATCGGCGAGATGTACGCGAGCAAGCTGTTCTCGGCGGCCCTGCAACTGTGGGTGGCGGCTTCTTCGGATGCGCAGTTGCGGGAGAAGGTCGTGCCGCTGGAAGCGCGGGTGGGTCGGGAGGCGCACCGGATGACGGTCGAGGCGCTTGGGGCGGACGAGTCCCGCCCCGGGGTTCGGGAAGCGGTGCAGGCGACCCTGGACCTGGCCCGCGGCCTGGGCCTGGCAAACCTCCTCACCGACGACGCCAAGCGCCGGTCACGGGTGCTGCGCCAGTGGGCGATGACCCTGGACGCCGCTCTGTCCTGATCTCACCAGATCCAGAACCCGCCCCCGTCGGGAACGATGAGGTGGGCCGCTTCGGGACCGGGGTAGGAGGAGTCGTCGTCCAACGGGATCGCGAAGCGGTGCTCACGGGAGTCCACGGCCAGGTACCGGTCCGGGACGAGTTCGTAGCTGTCGATCGTCAAGCCGATGTAGTAGCGCATGACGACCGGGGACTGCCCTTCGGGGAAACGCCACGCCCGGCAGCCGTACAGGCCCCACGGGTTGGCGAGCGCGCGGAGAACCGGGCCGTCGAAATGCGGTTCGACGTGGTCGCGCACGAAGCACACGGCGCTGATCTCGCGGTCGACCAGGAGCTCTAGCGGATCGTCGACAGGCACGCGGCCATGGTGTCATGTGGCTACTGTGTGGTTATGCCACTCGGTCACCTGGGCCTGAATGTCGCGTCCCTCGCCAGGGCGAAGGCCTTTTACGACGTCGTCATGCCGATGGTGGACTTCGAGCCGTTCTTCAGCACGGAGACCGAGTTCTCCTACCGGCCGGTCGACGGGAAGGTCGGCACCTGGCTGTTCTTCTACGGCGCACTTGAGGAAGGCGCGTACTCGCGGCACAAGCCGGGCCTGCAGCACCTCGCGTTCATTGTGCGCACCAGGGCGGTGGTGCAGGAGGTGTTCGACGCGGCCCTGCGGCTGGGTGCGGTGGCTGTGCACGAGCCGACGGAATTCCCCGAATACCACTAGGGCTATTACGCGGCTTTCGTCCAGGACCCGGAAGGTTTCATGGTGGAGTTCGTCTGCCACCGCGAGGACCCGCAATAGTTCAGCGAACGTCGTTGGTGGATTCGGCTGGGTGCTTGATCTGCTCGCGGAGGATGTCGCCGTGGCCGGCGTGGCGGGCGAAGTCCTCGATGATGAGCAGGTAGATGAACCGCAGGTTCACCTCGCCGAGGTCGTGGTGTGTTGTGGTGTGGTCGAAGTCGAAATCGGCGGCGATCGCGCGTGAGCGTTCGCTGGCGCGCTCGAATTCGGCGATCACGTCGGCCAGGGTCTCGTTGTCGTCAACGATGAAGCTGGTGTCGGCCGCCGTCGTGCCGCCATCGCATTCGCTCTTGGGACGTTTCCCCAGGACGTGCTGGAACCAGATCCGCTCGGCGACCGCGGCGTGCTTGAGCAAACCGATCGGGGTGGTCGGCGACGCGACGAGGCGGCGGCGGGCCTCTGCTTCGGACAGACCGCGCACCGTGTTGATCAATTCGGTTCGGTTGCGGTCCAACATGCTCTCGAGCAAATGGCGTTCAGCGCCGGTGATGGTGCGTGGTATCGACCAGGTCATTGTCGGCTCGATTCTGTTCGTGGCATGGGCGGGTCTGCCTGTCGCACTCGCGGTTTGGTTCGACGCCCTCCTGTTTCGGAAGGTTCGGGCGCATGAAGGTTTCTGCGCGGAAGGGCCTCGGTGAGCCGCGCGCTGACTGCGCGGTTGTCGGCTTTGAGTCGCAAGAGCTGCGCGCTGCGGGGGCCAGGCTGCCGCCGGTCTGCCGCATCGCACGCAGGCGATGCCCAAATCCTATCCCATGTTGTGCTGGTGCTGGGTGGAGCGACGTCCCCCGACGAGCAACAGGGCCGCCGCGACCAGGAGGAACAGCAAGGGGGAGAACCCTGAGAGCACCGTGCCGATCACAGTCCACGCCGCGACACTCCAGGCGATGAACGGTGGCGGCGTGATGCCCCGGCGATCAAGCCACAGCACGATCACACCGATCAGGAGCAGCGGCAAACCGAAGCTGTACACCGAATACCAGAACGCGGCCGTGGTGTGGCTCATCGCGAGCGGGTCGTTGTTCTGCTCTTTCCACAGCGCCCAGCCGAACCAGCTTCCGGCGTAGTGCGGGGCCGTCTGCACCAAGGCGCCGATCGAGTGCCCCAGTCCGCACAGCACGATCAGCCCGCCTGCCTGAGGTTCCCCCCGGGAGTCGGACACCGGGTTTCATGCCGCGAGGGCGAGGCCTTGACGATAGCTGATGCGGGTTTCGTGTGGTGTTCGGTAGTTGAGTGTCGAATGTAGACGGTCGTGGTTGTAGTAGGCGAGGTAGGCGAACACGGCCTGTCGGGCCTGGTCGCGGGTGGCCCAGACCCGGGTGCCGATCTCAGTTTTGAGGGTGGCGAAGAACGACTCGGCGACGGCGTTGTCGTAGCAGGAGCCGACTCTGCCCATCGACGGTCGGGCACCCACCGTCGTGAGGGTGCGGCGGTACTCGGCGGAGCTGTATTGGGCGGATTCAACTGGTCGTCGCAACACCTCGAT
>NZ_JABVED010000012.1 GCF_014323725.1 Actinokineospora xionganensis
ACACATGTTCGATCTTACCGCTCAAACCGGCCGATCCCCGCAGGTGAAGCCACGATCACCCGATCGTGAATCACGCCCGGCGTCAAGCGGGCAGGCTCCGCCAGGCGGCCATGCCCAGGACGATCAGGCGCAGCTGACCCTCGGCGACCGACACGACCTGGGCGCGGTCGTCCGGGTGCTCCCCAACCTCCAACAACGCCGTCACGATCGACATCATGGCGCCGACCATGAGGTCCGCACCCATCCGCAGGTCCTCCGCCGACCAGTCGGCCAGCCCGGGGAACCGCCCGAGGTCGACCGCCAGTTCGCTGCCCAGCAGCCGAAGTTCCGCCGCGATCGCCCGCCGCACCGACGGCACGTCGCCGTGGCGCTCCCGGAGCAGGAAGCGGAAGTGGGGGGCGTGTTTGCCGACCTGGTTGACCAGGATGTCGACCGACCCGCGGATCGCGTCGCCCGCGGGCCGCTTGCGGGCGTCGCGCAGCATCGCCCGTAGGGGGCGCATGGCCTCCTCGACCAACTCGACGCCCAGTTCGTCCATGGACGCGAAATGCCGGTAGAACGCCGTGGGGACGATTCCGACCTCACGGGTGACCTCGCGCAGACTCAGGCTCGCCAGGCTCTGCTGCGCCCCGAGCGCCGCGTCGAGCAGTGCCTGTCTCGTGCGCTGCTTGCGTTCCTGGCGGGTTCCGCCCGCGTCCACTGCCACGAGTTTGAGAGTACGGGTGTTCACCGTCACGTCCGTTTCACGTTGACAACATCGTTCCGCCGCGCTGAACTTTTGAGTGTACGCATGTACACCCAAAAAGGAGGTCGTGGTGCTCACCACTGGGCTGAGGTTCCTGGAGGCCCTGGCCACGCCACATGGCGTCGACCGGTACCTGGAACTGATCCACCCGATGCTGACCGTCCGAGAGCTGCGCGGTGAGGTGACAAGTGTTCACCGAACCACCCGCGACACGGTCACGCTGACCATCCGGCCGACGCGACGGTGGCAGGGTTTCACCGCCGGGCAGTTCGTCCGCGTGTCCGTCGACATCGACGGAGTACGCCGGACCCGCTGCTACTCCCCCGCCACCTCCCAGCACCGCGACGGCCACTTCGAGCTGACCGTCAAGGCGCACGAGAGCGGCCTCGTCTCCCGCTGGCTGCACGCCAACGCCCGCCCGGGCCTGGTCCTCGGGCTCTCGCAGGCCGAAGGCGAGTTCACGCTGCCCGCCGACCGGCCGGACAAGATCCTGCTCATCAGCGGCGGCAGCGGCATCACCCCGGTGCTGTCGATGCTGCGCACCCTGAGCGACGAGGACTACCAGGGCACCGTCACGTTCCTGCACTACGCCTACACCGAGGCCGACGTGCCGTGCCTGGAGCAGCTGCGCGACCTCGCGGCTGACAAGCTCGTCCTGGCTTACACAGACGCCGCGGGCGGCGACCTCGAAGGCTTCTTCGACGAGACCCACCTGCGCAAGGCCGCCCCGTGGTTCGCCGAGGCGCAGACCTATCTGTGCGGGCCGCCCGGACTCATGAAGGGCGTCCGCGACGTCTTCGCCGACCTCGGCGTCAGCGACCGGCTGCACACCGAGGACTTCGCGCCGACCCCGATCACCGTCGACGCGGCCGACGCGACCGGCGACGTCACCTTCGCCCGCAGCCACCGCACCGCGCCGAACTCCGGGGCGACGCTGCTGGAGCAGGCCGAGGCCGCGGGACTCAAGCCCGAGCACGGCTGCCGCATGGGCATCTGCTTTTCCTGCACCCGCGTGAAGACCGAGGGGTGCGTCCGCGACGTGCGCAACGGCGCGCTGTCCACCGACCCGGACGACGAGATCCAGCTCTGTGTCTCCGTCCCCGTCGGCGACGTCGCCATCGATCTCTAAGGAGACCCACCATGACTGTCACCAAGCTCCCGAAGCTCAGCAAGGCCCAGTTCGACTCCCTCGGCCGCGAACTCGACGACCTGCGCCAGCGGGTCATCGACGACCTCGGCGAAGCTGACCGCAAGTACATCTACGACGTGGTCAAGGTCCAGCGGACCCTGGAAGTCATGGGCCGCGGCCTGCTGTTCGCCGGGTTCTTCCCGCCCGCCTGGGTGCTCGGCGTGACCGCGCTGTCGGTGTCGAAGATCCTCGACAACATGGAGATCGGCCACAACGTCATGCACGGCCAGTACGACTGGATGCGTGACCCGGCGCTGAACTCGAAGATGTTCGACTGGGACACCGTGGCACCCGCGGAGAACTGGAAGCACTCGCACAATTACATCCACCACACCTACACCAACATCCTGGGCAAGGACCGCGACATCGGTTACGGCATCCTGCGCATGGACGAGGGCCAGAAATGGAACCCGTACTACCTGGGCAACCCGGTGTACGCGTTCCTGCTGATGGCGTTCTTCCAGTGGGGCGTGATGCTGCACGACATGGAGACCGAGCGGCTCATCAGCGGTGAGAAGAAGTGGTCTGAGACCAAGGCTGTCCGGCAGCGCATGTGGCAGAAGGGGGTCAAGCAGACCCTCAAGGACTACGTGCTGTTCCCCGCACTCACCGGGCCGATGTTCCTCACCACGCTGGCGGGCAACGCGACGGCGAACCTGGTCCGCAACGTCTGGGCGTTCTCGATCATCTTCTGCGGGCACTTCCCGAGCGGGGTGCAGACCTTCACCGAGGAGGAGACGGCGAACGAGTCACGCGGCGAGTGGTACTACCGGCAGATGCTCGGCTCGGCCAACATCACCGGCGGCCCGCTGTTCCACATCATGTCCGGCAACCTGTCGCACCAGATCGAGCACCACCTGTTCCCGGACATCCCGGCCCGGCGCTACCCACAGATCGCCCCCGAGGTCCGGGCCATCTGCGAGAAGTACGGGCTGCCGTACAACACCGGCGGCTTCAGCAAGCAGCTTGCGTCGGTTTTCACCAAAATAGTGCGTCTTGCCCTGCCGGACAGCTTTTGGGGCAGGCCTTCCGGCCCGCCTGCGGGTACGGTCGGCAAGGGCCGCGCGATGCGTGCGGCATGACAGGAACGGGGGCCGACATGGTCAGCGAATTCGAGACCGCGAAGGACACCGTGCAGGAGCTGACGGAGTCCGCCGCCACCCACATCGGGCAGATCGCGACGATCATCACCGGCGCGGTGCGCGACGTAGCCCGGGAGATCGGCTCGTGGGCGACGGACGTGATCGAGATGCGCGACGCGGCCGAGCGCGCGAAGGCGGACCACGCGCCGCTTGTCATCGACGAAGACCGCTGATCCGCGCTTCGTGATCCGAAGAGAACACCTTTGAGGATTTGGCTTCCTCAAAGGTGTTCTCTTTGTGCGCTGAAGTAACTCTGTGCTGGGCCAACGACCTCTTCCGGGTCCACCCGTCCGAGGTCTCGTCGCGGCTTTCCTTGTCTGCGACGCTTAATTTGTCCGTACTGTCCAGCTAGGAGTGACACATGCGCACCACGGCAAGACGATTCGGCATCCTGCTCAGCGCCACCGCACTGAGCCTCGCACTCGCCGCACCCGCGGCCACCGCGGAACCCGCGGCACCCGCAGGCGGCGATTACCCGTGCTGGTACGACCACCACTACCACGGTGGTTTGTTCGGCCTGGTCGACGGTCTCCTGTTCGGCGGCCATCACTACTGGTGGCACCACGGGCACGGCTGGTGCCCCTGGCCGGTGAACTGACGCAGGCGGCCGCAGGCCCGTGCCTCGTCAGATGAGTGACGGCACCATCGCATCGATCAGGTGCGGGCCTGGCTCGGCCAGCGCGCGGCTGAACTGCTCGGCCAACTCCTCCGCCGTCGTGGCCCTGGTCGCGGGAACTCCCATACCCTCGGCCATCTTCACAAAGTCCATGTCCGGTGTGGACAGGTCGAGCAGCGAGTTCGCGTTCGGCCCGGCACCTTCGGCGCCGACCCGCATGAGCTCCATCCGCAGGATGGCATAGGCGCGGTTGTTGAGGATCACCGTGGTGACGTTGAGGTTCTCGCGGGCCATTGTCCAGAGCGCCGAGATCGTGTACATCGCGCTGCCGTCGGACTGCAGGCACACCACCGGCCGGTCCGGACACGCGACCGCGGCGCCGACAGCGACCGGGAGTCCCTGGCCGATCGCGCCACCGGTCAGGGTGAGCACGTCGTGGCGCGGTGCGCCCGCGGTGACCATGGGGATCATCAGGCCGGAGGTGTTGGCCTCGTCGGAGATGATCGCGCCATCGGGCAGCAGCGCGCCGATGACCTCCGCCCAGTTCTGCGGCGTGAGCACACCGGAGGGCAGCGCCGGGCGGGAAGGCTCCTGCAACAGGGGCTTCGCGTCGGCGGCGACGCTGTCGGCGAGGCTTTCCAGCGCGGCGGCGACGTCCTCGCCGAGGTCGGCCAGGGTGTGCACCTTGCAGCCTTCCGGCGTCAGCTCACTGGCCTTGCCCGGGTACGCGAAGAACGACACCGGCGCCTTGGCGCCCACCAGGACCAGGTGTTTGACGTCGGTGAGCTGCCACTGGACCTGCTCGGACAAATAGCCCATCCGGTCGATGGTGGGCAGGCCCGCGCCACGCTCCAGCCGTGCGGGGAACGTCTCGATCAGCGGCTTGGCCCCCGTCGCGACCGAGATCCGGCTCGCCGCGAGGAGCCCGCGTTCCCGGGTGGCCCCGGCGCCGAGCAGGATCACGGTCGATTCACCGGACCGCAGCACCTCCGCGACGGCCGCGATCCGCGACTCGTCCACTGTGGACGGAGGGGGCGGCTCGATCGGTGACGCGACGACGCCGTCCGGCCCCCACGAGACGTCGGCGGGCAACACGAGGTTGGCGATGCGGCCCGGCGCGGTGCGCGCGGCGGCGACGGCCTCGGCGGCGTCACGGCCGATCACGGCACTGTCGGTCGAGGTGCGGTTCCACCCGTGCGTCCACTCCGACAGGGCGTCGATGTCGGACTCCAGCGGCGCGTCGAAACCCTTGTGGGACAAGGCGTGGTCGCCGATGACGTTGACGATCGGGGTGTGCGCGCGACGGGCGTTGTGCAGGTTCGCCATGCCGTTGACCATGCCCGGGCCCAGGTGCAGCAGGGTCGCGGCGGGTTTGTCGGCCATCCGGCCGTACCCATCGGCGGCGCCGGTCACCACGCCTTCGAACAGCGCCAGCACACCCCGCATCTCTGGCACGGTGTCGAGCGCGGCGACGAAGTGCATCTCGGAGGTGCCGGGGTTGGCGAAACACACGTCGACGCCCCCGTAGACCAGCGTGCGGATCAGTGACTGTGCGCCGTTCATGAGGTCCTTCTCTTGCCGGGGACGAGGTTCAGTCGAACAGGACGCCGGGGTTGAGGATCCCCGCCGGGTCGAACGCCTGCTTGATCCGGCGCATGAGGTCGATCTTCGCCGGGTCCTCCAGGTCGAGGAAGTACTGCTTCTTGGCGTGGCCGATCCCGTGTTCGCCCGAGATCGCGCCGCCCAGGGCCATTCCCGCCTCGAACAGGCCACGCAGGGTGGCGCTCCGCTTCTCGGCGTCCTTTTGGAACACCGCGAGGTGCACGTTGCCGTCGCCCGCGTGTCCGCAGCCGACGACGAAGCTCTCGTTGGCCTGGGCGACCGCGGTCACCTTGGCCATGAACTCGGGCAGCGACGCGCGGGGGAGCACGGTGTCGATGATCTCGTCGGCGCCCGCGCCCTTGGCGGTGAAGAAGGCTTTCTCCCGGGCCTCGATGAGCTTGCGGGCCGAGGGGCCGGGCAGCACGTAGGCGTCGACGGCGCCGAGTTCGCTGAGCAGCGTGCCCACGGCTTCCACGTCGGCGTCGAGCCGGTCGCCGTCGCGGTTCTCCAACATCACGACCAGATAGGCCTGGGACGTGTCGCGGACCTGGTCGGGAATGCCCAGCTGCAGGTCGGCGGTGTAGGTGATGGCGCCCATGGTCATGGCGTCGATGTATTCGAGGATGAGCGGTGCCAGGCCGCTACCGACCACCTTCGGCACCGCCCGCACCACCGCGTCCAGGTCGGCGAACGGCGCGAGCACGGTGGCCTGGTGGGCGACGCGGGGCTGGAGTCTGAGGGTCGCCTCGGTGATCAGCGCGAGCGTGCCTTCGGAGCCGACGATGAGCTGGGTGAGGTCGTAACCGGTGCTGGCCTTGACGTACTTGCCGCCGGTGCGCAGGACCTCGCCGGTCGGCAGGACGGCTTCCAGGCCCAGGACGTGGTGGCGGGTGACCCCGTACTTCACCGCCCGCATGCCGCCCGCGTTGGTGGCGGCGGTGCCGCCGAGGCTCGCGCTCAGCTCGCCCGGGTAGACGGGATAGACCAGCCCGACCTCGGCGGTGCGGTCCTCCAACTCCTGGAGCGTGACGCCGGGCTGGACGACGGCGACGTGGTTGTCCGTGTCGATCTCGATGACCTTGTTCATCCGGTCGAAGGACACCAGGATGCCGTTCTCCCGCGGCACGGCGGCGCCGGACAGGCCGCTGCCCGACCCCCGTGCCGTGACCGGCGTCGCGGCCTCCGTGGCGGCACGCAGGATGTCGGCGACTTCGGCGGCGGAGGCCGGTCGGACGACATAGGCGGGGCGGACAGGATCGGCCGACAGCGTCTCGTCGTGCGAGTAGTCCTCCGAGGCGTCGGCACCCGTGAGCACATTCCCGGCTCCGACGACGTCAGCCAGCTTCGCGGCGAGGTCCATCGCTTCACGATAGTGCGCTGATCAGCACTCCGCCCAGATCATTCAGGCGATCTCCACGACGACGGGCGCGTGGTCCGACGCCCCTACTCCCGCACGCTCGGCGCGGTCGATGAACGCCGACCGCACGCGCGCGGCCAGGGAGGGTGAGCCGAGAAGGAAGTCCAGGCGCATCCCGCGATTGCGCTCGTACCGCTGGCGGAAGTAGTCCCAGTAGGTGAAGACCTCGGGACCGGGCGCGTGCGGGCGGACGAGATCGACGTAGCCGTCGTCGAGGAACGCGGTGAACGCCTCACGCTCGGGCGGGGTGACGTGGGTGGACTTGGCGAAGGCGGCCATGTCGAAGACGTCCTCGTCCATGGGCGCGATGTTCCAGTCGCCGGTCAGCGCGGTGTCGCCGCCCAGCCAGGAACGGGCGGCCGCACGGAGCTTGGCCAGCCAGTCGAGCTTGTAGACGTAGTGCGGATCGCCGACCTTGCGGCCGTTCGGGACGTAGAGCGACCAGACGCGGACCCCGCCGCAGGTGGCGCCGATGGCCCGGGACTCGGCGGCGATCGGGTCACCCCACCCGGGCATGCCCTCGAAGCCGACTTGGACGTCCTCGATGCCGACCCGGCTGATGACGGCGACGCCGTTCCACTGGTCGGTGCCCGCGGCGGCGATGTCGTAGCCGAGGGCCTGCAGACCCATCAGCGGGAGTTGGTCCTCGCGGGCCTTGGTCTCCTGCAGCGTGAGCACGTCGATGTCGTGGCGCTCCAGGAATCTCTCGACCCGGTCGATGCGGGAGCGCAGTGAGTTGACGTTCCAGGTGGCGATTCGCACCCTGTGAAAGCTACGCGGGTCGGAAGCCGGAGCAGACGATCCGCAGGTAACGCAGCCTGCCGTCGCGCTCACGGTAGTACGCCTGCTGCTCGACGACGTGCGGGCCGTCGGGGGTGGTGATGTCGAAGCGGTAGCCGGTTCGCTGGGTGTCCCCCACCGCGTCGCCGGTCTCCAGGGCGGCCACGGCGTCGATGTGGTCGTGTTCCTCGAACCAGCTGTCGAACACGATGTCGACCACCTCGGTGGGGGTGGCCGCCGTCCAGAAGGTGTTCGGGGTGAGGGCCCTGAAGTCGACCTCGGGGTCGAGTAGCGCCGCCAGCCCGTCACGGTCGCGCAGCATCATGGCGTTGGCGAACCGTTCTCCGAGAGAGGCCATGGGTGGACGCTACGCCGTCCAGAGCGGACTGCGTAGGTCTTCGGCGGTCACCCCGATGTCGGCCGGAATCGCCTCACCGCGGATGACGGCCGCGCCCGCGGCGGCCAGGGCTGGGGCTATCTGGATGCCGTAGCCGCCTTGGCCCGCGAAGAAATGGAACCCGGGGTGCCCGGGGGCCTGCCCGACAACCGGGCTGCGGCCGGGGGTGAACGAACGCAGCCCGGCCCACGCCGTCCGCACGGACCGCAGGCCAAGGGTGGTGACTTCGTTGACCCGGTCGATCGCGAGGGCGATGTCGAGCTCGTCGGGCTTGGCGTCGCACGGTTCGGTGGGGGTCTCGTCGGCGGGCGAGAGCAGGACACCTTCGCCTTCGGGACGGAAGTAGAACCGCTCGGCGGCGTCGGCGACCAGCGGCCAGGCCGGGTCGACCGGTCCGCCGACGGCGATCGCGATGGTGCGCTTGAGCGGGGTCAGGCCGATCGAGGGGACTCCGGCGAGCGCGGCGACCTGGTCGGCCCAGGCGCCTGCCGCGTTCACCACCTCGTCCGCGTGGATCTCGTCGTGGCCGAGGGTGACCCGCCAGCCGCCGCCGTCGCGGGTCAACGCCGTGACCCGGGCGGCCATCCGGATCTCGCCACCGCGGGCTTTCAGCTCACGGACGTAGTGCTGGTGCAGGCCCATCGCGTCGATGTCCATGGTTCCGGCGTCGAGGGCGATGGAGCGGAAGGCGTCGGGTCGAAGGGCGGGGCACAGGTCTCGGGCCTCGGCGATGGTGATGGGCCCGGCGGTGCCCGCGGCCACGGTGTCCTGAACGTGCTGGTCACCGTCGTCGTCGGTCGAGACCCACAGCATCGGGCGTGGTCTGAGCAGGCCCGGCGCGAACCGGGTGCGACCGGCGGCGGTGAGGGCGCGGATGACGCCGCCGCCGTAGCTGGGCAGGTAAACGGCGGCGGAGCGGCCGGTGGTGTGGCGGGCGAGCATCGGCTCGGTCTCCACGAGAAGGACGTCGCGGCTGCCCGCCAACTCCGCCGCCACCGACACCCCAGCGATACCGCCGCCGATCACCACCGTCGTCATGCCCGCAGACTACGTCCGCCAGGCCGGGTCGCGGCCGGTCAGTCCGGCCAGCCGGTCGAGCACCGGCGCGGTGTCGGGCACCTTGACCTCGGCGCCGAACGCGCCCCACTCGCGGGCCATGTCGGCCATGCCCTCGGCATCGGCCAGTGCGGCGCGGGCGAGGTCGTCGTCCACCTCGAAGTCCTGGCCGGTCGCCTTGGCGAGATCCCAGCCGTGGATGACGAGTTCGCCGTAGACCATCTGGCCGATGAAGGACGCGGCCAGCGGGCTCGACGCCATCACCGACTCGCCGTCCCACGCTCCTGGTTCTCCCCACGCGCGGACCGCGCGGTCGAGTCGGGTGACGAAGAAATCCTGGAAGTCGGGTTTGGCGGCGTAATCGGTGAGGCCTTCCTTCTCCGACCCGTCCTCCGGAACCGGCAGCTTGCGCGCGGTGCGCTCGGAGACGACGGCGGACCAGTGCGTGAGGTGGTTGACCAGCGCGCGCACGTCCCAGTCGGCGCACGGGGTGGGGAGGTCGTACTGGTCGGGCTTGACGTTCGCGACGACGGCCGCGGCCGCCTTGGCGGCCCGTTCCATGCAGGTCTGCTTGTCCATGCCGCCGACGCTACGAGTTGTCCACAGGGGAGGTCTTGAAGAAACGCGACATGTCGGTGCCCGGGGTTATGTTGCCGGCATGACGGTGGTCGAGGAGAGGCGCAAAGGCGTGCTCAGGGCACGGGCGGCGGGCCCGGAGTTCGTGCTGCGCACGCTGTCGCCCTCGGCTGGGCTGGCGCCGTTCGTCGAGTACTACTGGCTGGTGTCGTGGGACGTCAGCGAGCCGTTCGACCAGCAGGTGCTCCCCCATCCCAACGTGCACCTGGTCTTCGAGGACGACGGACCGCTGCTCTACGGCGTGATGCGCGGGAAGTTCATCCGCAGGCTCGAGGGAACGGGCCACGTCCTCGGCGTCCGGTTCCACGCGGGTGGGTTCCGGCCATGGCTGGGCAAGCGGGTCTCGTCGGTGACCGACAAGGTCCTGCCGGGCTTCGTGGAGCCGGGAGGCGTCCTGGCGGCTGGAGACGCCGAGGCGATGGTCGCGGCCGCGGAGTCCGTGCTGCTGCCCCGGCTGCCCGAAGTCGACCCGGTTGTCGAGGACGTCCGGGCGATGGTGGCGGCGATCGACGGTGGTGTGTCCAGAGTGGACACCCTGGCCGGGGAGTTCGGGTTGACGGCGCGCTCGGTGCAGCGGTTGTTCAGCGAATACGTCGGTGTGGGGCCGAAGTGGGTGATCCGGCGGTTCCGCGTGCATGAGGCGGCGGCCCGGGTCGACGCCGGGACGGACGTCGACTGGGCGGCGCTGGCGAACGACCTCGGCTATGCCGATCAAGCACATTTCACCAGGGAGTTCACTGCGAATATCGGTGTCTCCCCCAGCCGCTACGCCGCTAGATTGCGGGCATGAGCGAGTACGAGATCGACGATGACCCCAAGCGGGTCGACCTTGACGCCGTGTGGGCGTTCATGTCGACCGAGGCGTACTGGGGCCACTGGCGCACTCGGGAGCAGGTTGCCGCGCAGATCGATTCCGCTTGGCGGGTGGTGGGCGCCTATCACCGGGAGACCGGCGCGCAGGTCGGCTTCGCCCGCGCGGTCTCCGACGGGGTGGGTTACGCCTACCTCGCCGACGTCTACGTGCTGCAATCGGCACGCGGCACCGGCTTGGGCAAGGCACTGGTCCGCACGATGATCGACGAGGGTCCGGGCGCCAAGTTCCGCTGGGCGCTGCACACCAAGGACGCTCACGACCTGTACCGCCTCTTCGGGTTCGCCGAGCCGACCATGACCTACTTGGAACGGCCGGGGACGGGCTCTCAGTTGAGATGAGCCCGGTGCCCGAGGAGCGTTTCAGCTACCCGCTGACGCGGGCGCGTTCGTCGCGATCCAACTCTGGTTCTTCGTCCAGCACGTGGGGCTGCTCCTCGGGCAGATCGCGCTGTGGCGGACGGGCGTCGCGGGGCGCTCGCGCACGGTCTGGGGCGGCCACGCGGCCGGTCTCGCGGGAATGGCGCTGCTCGCCGTGACCGAGGTGATCGCGACGACGGCCGCCGAGGACCCGCATCCGAGCGAGCGCACCGACCTCCTCGACATCCTCTATGGCGGCTCCAGCCTGGCCACCGGTCTCGGGCTCGTCATCGTCGGCGTGGCCGTGGTCCGCGCAGGTGCTTGGCAGGGCGTTCGTCGGTGGCTTCCGCTGGCCCTGGGCGTCTGGGTCTTCGTGCCGATGACTCCGGCGATCATGGCGGGCTTCCTCCCCGCCCGCCTGTCCATCACCGGGTGGATGCTGCTGTTCGCCGCCCTCGGGTGGGTGCTGATGAAGGCGGACCGCGACCGGGTGTGACCGATCAGACGCCTGCCGAGGGAAGCCTTACGGCGACCGCGCGTTGTTGGAGATATGACCACCGAGGTGGACGTCGCCGTCATCGGCGCCGGGCAGGCGGGCCTGTCGAGCGCCTACTTCCTGCGCCGCGCGGAGCTCGACTTCGTGGTGCTCGACGCCAATGCGGGACCGGGTGGCGCCTGGCAGCACCGGTGGCCGACGCTGCGGCTCGGCGGGGTGCACGGTATCCACGAACTGCCGTACTTCCCGTTCGAGTCCGAGGACCTCGACCGCCCGGCGTCGGAGGTCGTGGCCGAGTACTTCGGTGCGTACGAACGGAAGTTCGCCCTCCCGATCCGCCGCCCGGTGAAGGTCCAGTCGGTGACCGACGGCCCCCGCTTGCGCGTCGAGACCGACCACGGTGTCTGGATGGCTCGCGCTTTGATCAACGCGACCGGCACGTGGGACCGCCCGTTCTGGCCGCGTTACCCCGGTCAGTCCGGCTTCCTCGGCACGCAGCTCCACACGGCCGACTACCCGGGCCCGACGGCGTTGGAGGGCAAGCGCGTGGTGGTTGTGGGCGGCGGATCGTCCGCCGTCCAGGCGCTGATGGAGATCGCCCCGGTCGCGGCCGCCACGACGTGGGTCACCCGGCGTCCCCCGGTGTTCCGCACGGAGCCGTTCACCCAGGAAGTCGGCCGGGCGGCGGTCGCTCGGGTGGAGGAAGCGGTGCGGGCGGGTCGCAGCCCGGCCAGCGTCGTGAGCGTCACCGGCCTGTCCGTGACGCCGGAGGTCACCGCCGCACGGGAGAGCGGGGTGCTTGACCGGCAGCCGATGTTCGAACGGGTGCTGCCGACCGGCGTCGCTTGGGCGGACGGCCGGTTCGTCGAGGCGGACGTCATCCTGTGGGCGACCGGCTTCCGCGCTGCCCTGGACCACCTCGCCCCACTGGGCCTGCGCGGCCCTGGCGGCGGGATCGTCATGGACGGCACCCGGGTCGCGGCGGACCCGCGGCTGCACCTCGTCGGCTACGGCCCGTCCGCCAGCACCATCGGCGCCAACCGAGCGGGACGGGCGGCGGTCCGTGAGATCCGCGCCCTGCTCGGACAGCGGACAACAACCGCCGCTTAGACGAACGGCGACAGCTCTGGTCGCTTGGGCACCCGTCCGTCGCCCGAGGAACGTCCGGTGAGTCGCCGACCGATCCATGGGCCCAAGTGCTGCCGCGCCCACCGCAGGTCCGACCGGACGCGGCTCGCCACCGACGCCGGAGCCACGGCGGGCACCGGCGCGGTCCAGTCGAACTCGGGGTCGTGTCCCAGCGCCTGCAGGGTGGCCTCGGCGACCCGGCGGTGTCCTTCGGTATTGAGGTGGATGCGGTCATCGGCCCACAGCGCGGGTGAGTCGAACACCTTGGCGGAGAACAGGTCCACCACGATCGCCGAGTGCTTGTCGGCCAGTTCGTCGACCACCGCGAGCAGCCGGTTGATCCGCGGCATCAGCCGAGCGCTGCCGCGCATCCGGCCGGTCGGGTCGACCACGCGGAACAGCACCAGCTGCCTGGCCGCGCCTGCCAGTTCCTCGGCCGCGTGGGTGATCTTCGCCGCCACCGCGCCGACGTCGCAGCCGGGCCGCAGGACGTCGTTCATGCCGCCGGCGAAGCTGACCAGGTCGGGCGCCATGGCCGCGGCGGGCGCGACCTGCTCGTCGACGATCTGCCCGACGAGCTTCCCGCGGATCGCGAGGTTCGCGTAGCGGAACCCGGGTGTCGACGCGGCGAGCCGGTCGGCGACGAGGTCGGCCCAGCCACGGCAGGTGCCGTCAGGAAGGTCGTCGGACATGCCTTCGGTGAAGGAGTCCCCCAGGGCCACGAAACTGGTGTATGCGTTCATCTTGTGGTCGAGTTTAAACTCTTGAGTAACTTGATTCGGGCGCTAGGGTCCGGCACATGAAGCGACCCTTGATCATCGCCGCGGCTGTCGCGGCGGCCTTCGGCTTGCCGCAGGTCCCCGCGTCGGCCACCCCGGAGCCCGGACTCACCTGGCAGCTCTCCCCCACCGGCTCCGAGGCCCGGCTACGCGGTCTGGCGGCCGTGAGCCACCACGTGGCCTGGGCGAGCGGCAGCGGCGGCACCGTCCTGCGCACCACCGACGCCGGACAGTCCTGGCAGCGGTCGACCCCGCCAGGAGCGGAGACACTGCAGTTACGCGACATCGAGGCGTTCGACGCCGACAACGCGGTGGCGATGTCCATCGGCCCCGGCGAGGACTCCCGGATCTACCGCACCACCGACGGCGGCGCCACGTGGACCGAGACGTTCCGCAACACCGAGCCGACCGCGTTCTACGACTGCATGGCGTTCTTCGACCGCAGGCACGGCCTCGCGCTCAGCGACCCGGTCGACGGCAAGTTCCGGGTCCTGTCCACCGGTGACGGCGGCGCGACCTGGTCGGTTCTGCCGTCCGACGGTATGCCGGCCGCACTGGAAGGCGAGTTCGCGTTCGCCGCGAGTGGGCAGTGCATCAGCGTCGCGGGCGGCCGCGACGCGTGGATCGCGACCGGCGGCGGCGCCAAGGCGCGCGTGCTGCACTCGAACGACCGCGGCCGGACCTGGGAAGCGGCCGACACCGTGCTGGCGAGCAACGCGAGCGGCGGCGTTTTCGCCACGGCGTGGCGTGACACCAAGCGCGGGATCGCCGTCGGCGGCGACTTCGCCGCGCCCACCAACGGCGTCGACGCGCTGGGCCTGACCCGGGACGCGGGGCAGACCTGGACCAAGCCGTCGAACGCCCCGCAGGGCTACCGTTCCGGCGTCACCTGGCACCCGTTCGTCCGCAGTGGTGCGATTGCGGTCGGACCGACCGGCAGCGACGTCACCTTCGACAGTGGCCGCAGCTGGAAACAGTTCGACGCGGGCACATTCGACACTGTTGACTGCGCCGGCGACGGCGCGTGCTGGGCCGCGGGAGCGACCGGCCGCGTCGGCATCCTCCGCCTGACGACGTAAGGACACACCGCGTGGCTTCAACGATCCACAACATCACCTTCGACTGCGCCGACCCGTACACCCTGGCCCTCTGGTGGAGCGAGGTCGTGAACCGGCCCATCCAGAAGGAGGACGAGCCGGGCGACCCGGAAGCGATGATCCACTTCGACAACGGCCCGACGCTGCTGTTCATCCGCGTCCCCGAGGGCAAGTCGGTCAAGAACCGGGTCCATCTCGACCTGTGCCCGGACGACACCCGCGACGCCGAGGTCGAGCGCCTGCTCGGCCACGGCGCCTCGCTGGTCACCGACCACCGCAGGCCGGACGGCACCGGGTGGGTCCTGCTGGCCGACCCCGAAGGCAATGAGTTCTGTGTGGAGCGTTCGGCCGTCGAAAAGGAGCAGCACAGCAAGAACATGGCTGCCCCAGCATGACCATCGACGTCGAACGCACCGGGTCGCACGAGTTCGTGGGGCGCAACGGTCGGGGTGCCGAGGTCAGGATCGGCCGCGTCGGCCAGGAGGGCTCGTTCAGTCCGGTCGAGCTGCTCCTGGCCGCCGCCGCGGGCTGCGTCGCGATCACCGGCGAGGAGCTGATCTTGCGTCGCACGGGTGAGATCCCGATCCGGGCGGCGGCCGCCGATGTCCGGCCCGCGGGAGCCCACCAGCTCGACGGAGTCGACGTCTCGCTCGACCTCGACCTGTCCGGGCTGGATGCCGAGGCGCAGGCGGAGGTGCGGGCTATTGTCACCCGCGCGGTCGAGGCGCTGTGCACGGTCACTCGGACGCTGAAACAGTCCAACGAAGTGCGGCTGACCATAGCCTGAGGCACTGCGAAAAGTTCGTGACGAGAACCCGCCCCACCTGCTGAAACGCCGGTGAGGGCGGGTTTTCGCGATCTTGGCCCGGCCACCTGACATGCACTTGTGCGCATCTTTGGCGCGCCTGCCTCGTTGACCCGCTCGACAGACACCCCCGCTGTCCGGCTCGCCGTCGCGGCGTCAGGAGGTCGTTGTGACTGGTCACAACTCCAGTGCCCGAAATCTGCCTCGATGTCCCAATATCCTCCGGTCGAGCCGGCCGTTGAGTCCTGTATCGACTGTCGCCGACCCCGGGAGAACCATGTCCACGCGCCGGCGCCGCGCCGCCATCGCACTGATCGGCGGGCTCGCGCTCCTGACCGTTCCGGGGGTCTCCCAGGCGGCCGCTCCCGACGTCACCCCGGGCACCTTGTCCGGCGTCTCGGTGGTGAAGACGGGGTGGTGGTGGCGGGTCAACGAGACCCCCGACCAGCCCGCCGCCGCACCACCGGCCGTGGCGCCGCCCAACGCCCCCAGCGGGACCCTCCCGGTGGCCGCGGCGGTCGGCGACCCGGAGAAGATCTTCGCCATCGAGTTCGCTCTGGACGCGGAGCCCGGGGCGACCGTGACGTCGTTCGTCTTGGCACTCAAGCAAAGCGGCGCGACCGCGGCCAACGCCAACCAGGAGAGCGCGAAGATCATCGCGTGTCCGGTGACCGAGTTCTGGGCCGACGGCCAGGCCGCGCCGTGGAAGACCCAGCCGCTGTTCGACTGCGGCGCGTCCGCGGCGGGCACCGCCGGACCGAACGGCGTGTGGACGTTCGACCTGACCTCGATGGCGAGCACCTGGCTCGCACCGGGCAGTTCGGCGCCGACCTCCGTCGTGCTGGTCGAGCAAGTCGAGGCGCCCGCGACGTTCCAGGTCGCGTTCGACGGTCCGGCCGCCAACGGCGTGGGCGCGAAACTGGTGTCCACAGCCGCTCCCGCGACCACCGATCCCTCCACTCCGGACAGTTCGGTGGGCGGATCGGATGGATCCGCCGGCGGCTCCGGTGGAACCGGCACGGGTGACCTCGGCGACGCGGGCGGTGGCGGTGGCGCGGTGCCCGCCGACGCAGGCGCCGTGCCCGACGCGGGCGCGGTGCCCGGGGACGCGGGCGCGCCCGTCGCGGCGGGCGCGGAGACGCCGACGACAGCCGGTCAGGCACAAGCCGTGCGAAGCGCGGGCAAGCTGCCGATTTTCGACAACATCCCGACGGCGGCGCTGTTCCTGATCCCGGTGGTCCTCGTCGCCGCGTACCTGATGATGCTCGCGCTCGGCCCGGCGGGCGAACCGACCCTGACGACGGTCCGCCGCGGCGTGAGCCGCGCCCTGGAAACGCGGCGTGCCGCGGGAGGTCAGCTTTGACATCCTCCCCACCTGAAGTCGGGGATTCCAACAGCGACTACCGCACAAGGAGGAGGTCGCGTTGAGGTTCACGGTTCCCAGGCTCACCCAACGGCGGGCCTCCCCGTGCGGTCACGGCATGCCCTGCCGCGAATCGAATATTCAAGGCCGCGTTCACATCCGCGTTGCAGGCAAAGCCACAGGATCGGCACCGGAAGACGGCTTGGCTCTCGCGCGCCCCCCGATCCACGACCCCACACGCCGACCAACGCTGACTGGTGAACCGCGGATCGACCCTCACCACCCGCCCCGGCGCCTTCCGCTCCACGCGGGTCACAAGCATGCCCCACCCGTTGGCGAGGATCCCGCGGTTGAGCCCTGCCATCTGCCGCACACCCCGGCCAGGGGCGTCCACTGTCCCCTTCGCCGACCGCGTCATGCGACTACCACCGACAAAACCCGGAGACACCAATGAGAACCGGCAAGCCACGGCACGCTCCGGCCTCAGCAGGGCTGCCGCTCCCGATTCCCTCCCGGAGTGAACGCCGGAGCATCCTCTGGAGGTCATGGTGATGCGCGTTCGGAACACCTTGGTCCCCGCAGTCTTCCTCACCGTCGCCGCACTCGTGACGACGGCCTGCGGCCAGAAACCTGGCGTGGCCGAACTCGGGATCGGCCCCGGCGGCCAGTACTACGGCGACAACAGCGCGGGCGTCGGCGCGGACGGGGTCCCGCTCGACCCGGCGGCCGCGGGGCCGGACGGGGTCGCGGGCCAGCCCGCGGCGAACGTGCCCGGCGCGGGCGGGACGGCCGGCGGGGGCTCAGCGGGTGGAGGGTCGACCGGTGGCGGGGGCGGTGGAACCAGGCCCGGCGGCGGGGGCGGCGCGACGCCCGGTGGCGGCGGACCTGGTGACCGGACCGGCGTCACCGACACCACCATCAAGATCGGCGTGCACGCCCCGGTCACCGGTGCGGCCGCGTTCCCGCAGCAGTCGTTCCAGAGCGGTGTCGGGGTGTGGGCCAACCACATCAACAGCAAGGGCGGCATCCACGGCCGCAAGATCGAGATCGTCTTCCGGGACGACCGCTTCGACCCGAACAGCGCGCGCGGGGTGTGCAAGGAACTCGCGCAGCAGCAGAAGGTCTTCCTGCTCATCGGCGCGGGCGGCTCCGACCAGATCGACGCGTGCGCCCGCTACGCCACCTCGGTGAACACGCCGTACCTGTCGGCGGGTGTGCACGAGACCCGGCCGAATCTGGGCTCCCTCAACGCCTTGCGCACCTTCTACGCGATGTCGCTGACCTACGAGGAGCAGGTTCCGCTGCTGGTCAACGTCGCGAAGACGGACCTGGCGGGCAAGAAGGTCGCGGTGATCGTCGCCGACAACGACAGCCTCAACAACTTCTACGCCAAGGTCGACGGCGCCATCAAGCAGGCGATCGGCGCGAATGTGGTGCTGTCGCGGCGAATCCCGAAGAAGACCGACGTCGACGCCCCGGCCATCGCGACCCAGATCTGCAACAGCGGCGCGCAGGCCGTGCTGTGGAACGCCAGCCCGAGCGGGCTGATCAACGTCAGCAAGTCGATGACGTGCAGTGTGCAGTTCTTCGGGCCGGGCAACACCAACGGCCTCAACATCGTGGCCACCGGCGGCTGCCCCAACGTGGGCAACGCGCTGTTCTTCTCATCGTTCCCGGGGCTGGACAAGATCGGCCAAATGGACCCGGAGTTCGACCCGGCCTACCGCCGCAAGACCGGGGCCGCGCCCGACGACATCGGCATCGCGCTGTGGGGCGCGGAGAAGCTGATCGGCTCGATGCTCCAAGCGGCCGGAAAGGACCTCAGCCGGGAGAAGTTCCTGGCCACGCTGGCCAGTGGCAAGCGGTTCGACACCGGGGTCTACCCGGGGGTGCAGTGGAGCGGCAGCGACCACTTCGGCGGCACCGCCATGCACCTGCTGCGGGCCGACTGCGGCGCCCGGCAGTACCGGACCCAGCGGTTGAACGTGGCGCCATGACCATCGACGAACTGGGCATCGTCCTGGTCACAGGTGTCCTCCAGGGCAGCGTGTACGCCTTGGTGGCGTTGGGAATCGTGCTGGTCTACCGCGCTTCCGGGGTGTTCAACTTCGCCCAGGCCGAGTTCGGCACCACCGGCTTGTTCGCCGCGTTCGTGGCGGTGGAGATCTGGGGCTGGTCCTACGGCTGGGGTGTCCTCTTCGGACTGCTCGCCGCGGTCGCGATGGGCTTGCTGACCGAGCGGCTGGTGATCCACCCGCTGCGCGACGCCTCGAAGGTCACGCTGCTCGTCGGCACGGCGGGCGTGGCGCTGACGGCGGTCGGAATCCAGTTCTGGCAGAACAACGAGGTCCCGATCCGGCAGATGCCCAAGATC
This sequence comes from Actinokineospora xionganensis, assembly GCF_014323725.1. GTDB lineage: Bacteria > Actinomycetota > Actinomycetes > Mycobacteriales > Pseudonocardiaceae > Actinokineospora > Actinokineospora xionganensis. The sequence continues at coordinate 18,853 of NZ_JABVED010000012.1, forward strand.
GTCGAGGGTGTCGCGGCGACTCCGTTCGGGGCCGCGGTCACCTACCAGCAGCTGATCACCTTCGGCGTGCTGTGCGCGGTCGCGGTCGCGCTGGCGGTGTTCTTCCGGTCCCCGTCGGGTCTGGCGATCCAGGCGGCACAGCAGGAGTCGACGGCGGCGGAACTCGTCGGCATCAGCGTGCGCCGGGTGTCGATGATGACCTGGGGCATCGCGGCGCTGCTCGGCGGCCTCGCGGGTGTGCTGGCAGGCCCCAACACCACGTTCACCGCGGGCTTCCTGACCTTCGGCGCCGGTCGGGCGCTGCTGCCCGGACTCATGGCCGCCGTGCTCGCCGGGATGCGCAGCATGCCGGGCGCGGTCATCGGCGGACTGGTCGTGGGCGTGGTCGAGCAACTCGGCACGCTCTCCGCGCTCGAACAGGTCCACGGCGCGAAAGCCCTGGTGCTGTTCGTCTTCCTGCTCGCCGTCCTGCTGCTGCGGCCGCAGGGCCTGTTCGTCCGGAGGGCAGCGACATGAGTGCGGCGATCGAGACCCCACCGGAGACCCCGGCCGAGAAGACCGCGGTGCTACCGACCGTCAGCGTCGAGGAGAAGCCGTTCCGGCCTGGTATGTCCGGCGTTCTGGGCCGTGGTCTGGCCTGGGCCGCGGTGGCGTGGCTGGTGCTCGCCGTCCCCGGCAACCACCTTTCGCCGTTCGACCTCGGGGTGTCCGATGTCGGCGTGCTCTCGACGGCGGCGATCTTCGCCATCATCGGCCTGTCGCTGAACGTGCTGATCGGCTATGCGGGCACGATCTCGTTGGGCCACCAGGCTTTCGTCGGTATCGGCGCGTTCACCTCCGCGTTCGTCGTGACCGATCTGGGCATGGAGTTCTGGCTGGCGGTGCCGATCGCCGCGATCATGGGCGGGGTCCAGGCGGCGTTGCTCGGCGCGATCTCGCTGCGCCTGTCCGGGCTGTACTTCGCGCTGGTCACCCTGGCGTACGGGATGTTCGCCGAGGAGAGCCTGTTCGGCATCGCCGCGCTGACCGGCGGCGAGGGCGGCAAGGCGGCGCCGCGGCCGATCGGCTTCGAGACCGACTACCAGTACTACTACGTGTGCCTGGCGTTCCTGGCCCTGGTGTGGTGGCTGGACCTGCGACTCACCCGGACCAAGGGCGGCCGCGCATTGCAGGCGCTGCGGGAGAACCCGCGGGTGGCGTCCTCCTACGGCATCAACGTCAAGGCCTACACGATGCTCGCGTTCGTCGTCTCCGGTGTCTTCGCCGCGATCGGCGGGTCGCTGCTCGCCCACCACGACGAGGTGATCGTGCCGAGCAGCTTCGACTTCGAACTCGCCCTGCTGTTCGTGCTGATGACGGTCGTCGGCGGGCTGCGCAACCGGCTCGGGGTGGTCCTCGGCTCGGTGTTCTTCGCGCTGCTGGGCTCGGGCTTCCTGGTGGAGGCACTGCACCTGACCGGCTTCGTCGAGGGTGTCATCGGGCTGCCCAAGGAGTTCGTCGCCCTGGTGATCGGCCCGATCCTGCTGCTGCTCACGATCACCCGCTTCCCCGGCGGCATCGGCCAGCAGGTCGCGCCGGTCCGGGGCTGGATGCTCGGCGGCCGGTTCGACCGGCACGCGGGCGCGGTCAAGGAGATCGAGGTGAACGATGTCCGTGCTTGAGGTCGACGCGGTCAGCATCAACTTCGGCGGTGTCCAGGCGCTGCGCGAGGTCACGCTGCGCGCGGGCGAATGGGAGATCGTCGGCATCATCGGTCCCAACGGCGCGGGCAAGACCACGCTGTTCAACTGCATCACCGGCTTCTACAGCCCCACCTCCGGGCGGGTCCGCCACCGCGGCCGTGACATCACGACCATGCCGGTGCACGCGCGGGCCGCGCTCGGGATCGGGCGCACCTTCCAGAACGTCGGCCTGGTCAAGAACGCCACGGTCCTGGAGAACCTGCTCACCGCCCAGCACCTGCGCATCGGCTACGACCCGGTGACCGGCATGGTGGGCGGCCCGGCGACCTTCGCCGAGGAGCGCGGGCTGACCGACCGAGCCCACCAGTTGCTCGAGCTGTCCGGGCTCGCGGGTCACGCGCACGCGCGGGTCGCCGATCTGCCCTACGGGTTGTTGAAGCGCATCGAGATCGCCACGGTGCTGGCCACCGACCCCGATCTGCTGCTCCTCGACGAGCCGGGGTCCGGGCTCGGACCGGAGGAGGCGCACTCGCTCGGCGACACGCTTCTGGGGCTGCGCAAGGAGTTCGGCCTCACCATCGTGATGATCGACCACCACGTTCCGCTGGTCACGCGGATCTCCGACTACGTGTACTGCCTCAACTTCGGGGAGGTGCTCGCCGAGGGCAGACCCGACGTGGTGCGCCGCCACCCCGAGGTGGTCCGCGCGTACCTGGGCGAAGAGGAGGCCGCGTCGTGACGCTGCTCAAGATCGAGGGGCTGGTCGTCGGTTACGACGCCTTCCCCGTGCTGCACGGCATCGACTTCGAGGTCCAGGAGGGCGAGGTCTGCGTCCTGCTCGGCCTCAACGGCGCGGGCAAGACGACGACGGTCAGCACGATCGCCGGTCTGCTGCGCCCGCGGTCGGGGCGGGTCCTGTTCGACGGCAAGGATCTCGGCCGCAAGTCGCCGTCGGCGCGGGTCAGCGCGGGCATCTCGCTGTGCCCGGAGGGCAGGCGGGTCTTCCCCCGGCTGACCGTGCGGCAGAACCTGCGGCTGGGCGCCTGGACGCGGCGGCGCGACAGCAAGACGGTGAAGCGGCAGCTCGATCTCGCCTACGACTACTTCCCCCGGCTCGCCGAGCGCGAGGAGCAGCTCGCCGGAACACTGTCCGGCGGTGAACAGCAGATGCTCGCGGTCGGCCGCGCGCTCATGTCGCGGCCCCGGCTGCTGCTGATCGACGAGGCGTCCCTCGGATTGTCCCCCACCGTGGCGAAGACGGTGTGGGAGGTGACGTCGCGGATCAAGGCCGACGGCACCACGGTGCTGATGGTCGAGCAGAACGCGGGGGCCCTCCCGTTCGCCGACCGCGCGCTGATCATGGAGAAGGGAACGCTGGTCTACACCGGCGTCGGCGACGAACTCCGCCAAGTCAACCTGCGTGAGGCCTACCTGGGCGCCTGAGGCGCCCACGACGAAGGAGTACACAGTGCGGATCAACCTGGGTCGACTGGGCGGACAGCTGGGGGTGCTGCTCTGCGTCACCGGCTTCCTCGTGATGTTCCTCGGCTGGAACGGCGCGGCCAGCAGCAACTTCACCCCCGCGCAGTTCCCGTACCTGATCTCGGGCGGCATGGTCGGGCTGGCGATCGTGGTGATGGGATCAGCGATGATCATCGTGCAGAACCACCGGGCGGACCGGGTCCGGCTGGAGGACGCGCTCGACCGCGTCGCCGCCGCGGTCGCCGACCACGGGACCAGCCCGGCCGCCGCCAACGGATTCGGCTTCACCGGGTTCGTCGTGGCAGGCGAGTCGTCGTACCACCGGGTCGACTGCCACCTGCCGCAGGCGCGGGACGAGGCCGAGCTGGTGAAGATCGACGACGTGATCGTGCGCGGCCTGACCCCGTGCCGGGTGTGCAGCCCGCCGCAGCTGGGACAGGCGACGCTGCAGCTGTGAGACAGCTCGTCGCCTTGGTCCTGTGCGCGCTCGTCACCGGGTGCGGCGGCTATGCGGGCGAGCCCGCGGCGGCCCCCGCACCACCGGCGATCGCGGTCGACTGGTCGGTGCAGGACCCGGGTCCGCCGCCCACCGAGCCGCTGCGGCCGGACCTGCTCGTCCTTGGCACGGACACTCTGCCCGAGCCGCTGGTCGAGGAGTTGCTGGCGGTACGCGGTGTCCAGGGATCGCTGAGGCTTTCCGTCGCGTCTGTCGCTGTCGCGCACCAGACCATCACAGTCGCGGGCGCGGACCTCGCGCCTTACCGGCGGTTCGCCGCGAAGGTCACCGCCGAGTCCGAACCGGTGTGGCGCGCACTGGCCGCGGGCGAGGCGGTCATCACCCATGAGATCGGCCGCGACCTGAGCCAGGATCTCGGCGGCGAACTGGCCTTGCGGGACCAGAGCCAGGACTTCCGGCTGCGCATCGGCGCCTACGCCTCGACCGTGCCGACCATCGACGCCCTGGTGAACGTGCGCCGCGCCGAACAGCTCGGCATGGCGCCGGGGAACGCCATCCTGCTCTCCGTGGACTCGACGGACGTGCGCATGGCCCTTGAGCGGATCGCGGGCGACACGGCTTCGGTCCAGCCGCTCGTCGAGCCCGCCCGCGGTGGCGGCGGAGAGCGGCAGGCGGCCTACCTGACCGGCGGTTCGGTGGCCAAGGCGGTCGGCTCGTTCAGCTACCGCTATTTCCCCGACGGAAGCGTCCAACCCGACGCGCGTTGGGTGTCGGCGAACATCCGGACCGAGACCGTTCCCCTGCTGGGCCGAGTCACCTGCCACCGGCGGATGCTGAGCCAGCTGCGCGGCGCCCTGACCGAGATCGAGCGCGCCGGACTGGGCGCCTTGGTGCATCCGGGCGAGTACGGCGGCTGCTACGTGCCCAGATTCATCGGCCGCGACCCACGCCGGGGGCTGTCGCTGCACACCTGGGGCATCGCCGTGGACCTCAACGTCCCTGGCAACCTGCCCGGCACGGCGGGCCAGATCGACCGACGAGTCGTGTCGGTGTTCAAGAAATGGGGCTTCTCCTGGGGCGGTGACTGGGGACCGCAGCCGTCGAGGGATCCGATGCACCTGGAGCTGTCGGCCCTGGTGGGCAACTGAGGGCAGACCATGGACACCGGCCATCCCACCTGGTAGACCCCTCTGGGGTTCTTCGCAGGAAAAGCAAGGTCGGGGACCGTCCTACCGGAAGGTCCGGATATGAAGCATTCGAGACGCAGGCTGTCCGCCGTACTCGGCCTGACAGCGGCACTGGTCGTCGCACCGACGGCCACCACGAGCATGGCGGCGACCGGCGCCACGGATTCGACCTATGTCGTGCTGTACCGGCAGGGCGCGTCGACCGCGGACGCGGGCCAGGCCATCGCCGCGGCGGGCGGAACCGTCGTGGCGAACTACGCCGAGATCGGCGTGATCGTCGCCCGTTCGGCGAACAGCGGATTCGCGAACACGGTCAAGAAGTCGAGCGAGGTCGACGGCGTCAGCGCCACCTCCGGGCTCGGCACCCGGGTTGCCCCCGCCGCCGAAGGCGGGTCCGCCGAGGCCGAGGCCGTCCAGGCCACGTGGGGCGACACCCTGTCCGGCAGGCAGTGGGACATGGTCCAGATCAACGTGCCGCAGGCGCACGCGGTGACCGGTGGCTCCGACTCCGTCGTCGTCGGCAATCTCGACACCGGGCTGGACTTCACCCACCCAGACATCGCGCCGAACTACGACGCCACCCGCAGCGCCGACTGCTCCAGCGGTGCGGCGACTCCGCTGGCCGTCGGCAACGACGCCCACGGGCACGGCACGCACACCGGCGGCACGATCGCCGCGGCGGCCAACGGCTCCGGCATCGTCGGCGTGGCGCCCAACGTGAAGCTCGCGGGCATCAAGTCGAGCAACGACGACGGCTACTTCTTCCCCGAGATGGTCGTCTGCTCGTTCATGTGGGCCGCTAAGGCGGGCATCAACGTCACCAACAACAGCTACTACGCCGACCCGTGGCTGTTCAACTGCAAGAACGACGCGGAACAGCGCGCGATCTGGGAAGCCGAAAGGCGGGCCATCCGCTACGCGCAGTCCAAGGGCGTGCTCGTGATCGCCTCACAGGGCAACGACAGGTCGGACCGCACACACCCGGCGTTCGACGACTCCAGCCCGGACTACCCGCCGGGCAACGAAGAGGAGCGCAGGATCACCAACGCCTGCTCGGTCGTCCCGCTCGAGGTCCCCGGCGTCGTCGGCGTGACCGCCACGGGCAATCTGCGGCTCAAGTCGTTCTACTCCTCCTATGGCATCTCCACCGCGGAGGTCACCGCCCCCGGTGGCGACTCGATCCTGCAGCGCACTGACGCCGCGCCCAACGGACTGGTGCTCTCGACCTGGCCGGCCACGGCGTCCTGCAACCCCGTGCGCACGGTGTTCGACCCGGGTACGGGCGCGAAGTACTGCTACGCCCAGGGCACGTCGATGGCGGGTCCGCACGCCGTCGGTGTCGCCGCGCTGCTGATGTCGGTCCAGTCCGGCACGCCCGGCCAGGTGGCCGCCAGGCTGCAGCAGGCGACCAACCCGCTGTCGTGCCCCGACACGTCCATCTACGCGCCGTTCCCGCAGCTCGGTGGCGCCCCGCAGACCTGCCAAGGCGGTCCGGCGCACAACAGCTTCTACGGAGCCGGTGAGGTCGACGCGCTCAAGGCGGTCAGCTAGCGACGGTGGTGCCGAGGTCGGTCTTGTCCGGCCTCGGCACCCTCCGTGCCGGACTATCGCCGATACGATGCGGCGTGGTGTGCCGCGACCGGCGGCACGGAGCACGAAGGCGGCCAGGTGGACGACGAACTGCTGGCTTGGGCGCCGAAACCGCCCCCGCGGCCGGAGATCGGGTTGCCCGGCTACAGCGACTTCCGGCTGGTCGCCCAAGGCGGCGAGGGCACCGTCTACCGGGCCCGCCAGGACGGACTGGGCCGCGATGTCGCGGTCAAGGTCCTGCAGGTGGACGACCCGACGACGCTCGCCCGCTTCCGGCGGGAACTGGAGATCACCGTCCGCCTCGGGCGGCAGCACCCGCACATCGTGACCGTGCTCGACACCGGCACGGTCGCGGGCGGGCAGCCCTGCATCGTCATGGAGTTCTACGACCTGGGCTCGCTGCACGACCGGCTCCGGGAACGCGGGCCGCTGCCGGTCAGCGAGGTCATCGCCGCGGGCACGGCGGTCGCCGACGCGCTCGCCTTCGCCCACGGGCAAGGGTTCCTGCACCGCGACGTCAAGCCGCAGAACGTGCTGGTGCTGCCGACCTCGTATGTGCTGGCGGACTTCGGGATCGCCCGCGGCGCGGACGCGGGGCACTCGGCGTCGCTGGAGCTGGTGAGCTACCGGCACGCGGCGCCGCAGATGATCGAGGGCGTCGCCCCGGCCGCGGCCGACGACCTGTGGTCGCTCGGGTCGACCCTGTTCACGTTGTTGGAAGGGGTGCCGCCGTTCGCGTCGGACAATCCCGACGAGGACACGGTGCTGACCTACCTCGGCCGGGTCCGGTCGGCTGAGCCACGGGCGCTGACCCGCCCGGATGTGCCCGCGGAACTGGTCGCGATCATCCGACGCTGTCTGAGCAAGGACCGCGCGGATCGGTTCGCCGACGCCGCGGAACTGCGCGACGCGCTCGCCGAGGTCGGGGCCGAGGTGCGCAAGTGGAGCCCATCCTCCGTATCGTCCATTGTGGACAGTATTCCCGGTGTGGACGCCGATGCGACCGCGGTGTCGCCGGTGGAGCGCACGCAAAGTGTGCCGCTGACCCATTCCGCCGACTTCGGACCGACCCCGACGCAGATGCCCGAGCCGGAACCGGAGCCGCTCCCCGCGCCCGCGGTGGACGAGGCGCGCGGGACGATGACCGGCAGACTCGCCGATCTGACCGTCCGCCACGCCCCGGAGCCACTGGTCCCGGACTTCGGTCCGGCCGCGCCGGAGGCCACCCCGGAACCGGTGACGCCCACTCCCTCGCCCGTGGCTGCGCCTCCGCACCCGGTCACGGCCCTGCCCGTGGCTGCCCCCCAGCCCTCGGCTAGTTCCTCGCCCACGGCTGCGGCCTCTCCCATGGCTGCTCCCCTGTCGATGACTGTGCCGCCGCGCGACTGGGACCTCGTCGATGTCGACACCACCGACCGCACGCCCGGGCCCGACGGCCCACCGGCCCGCCGCCGCGGCTGGGCGTTCGCCGTCGCGGGACTGGTCGCCGTCGTCGCGGGAGTCGGGATCGGGATCCTCGCCAACCGCGGCGCCGCCCCGGCCGCCGCACCGCCGGCGACGTCGACCACCGCCGGCACCACCACGAGCGTGCCCACAACCACGGCCCCAGCCACCACCACGTCGGCCGCGCCCATCGCCCAGGGCGGCGACCCGAATACGGCTCCCGCCCTGAACCGCCTGGTGGACAACGGGAGCACCGTCGAGGTGCACTGGACCGACCCCACCGGCGGCCGAGCCCACTTCGTGCTCTACGACGTCACCGATCTCGCGGGCAAGCCCAAGGTCGTGTCCGGAGTGGACCCCGGCGAGACCAGCTTCGTGGTTCCGGACCTCGACCCCAGAACCAAGCAGTACTGCTTCCAACTCGTCGCCATCGGCCTGGACGACCCCACCACGCAGAAGGGTTCATCCGCCAGGGTCTGCGCGATTCGCAACTAGGGCATGTCCTGGTGGCCCGTCACCAGCGGCGCCGCAACGGCCGGGGGTCGACGGCCCAGAAAAGCCGCCGGTACCAAGGAACCAGCCGGCGGATGCCCGCGCGAACCTGTCCGGCGAGCCGCCACGAGTCGTCCGGGCCCGCCTGGTCGGGGGCGAACGCGGCCCGGTCGGCCAAGGCCGCCAGGCGCAGCGCCTGCTCCGAATCCGGTGCCAGCGCGGCGATATCGGGCGCGGTGAGGTGCCGGGCGGGCTGTCGTCGCGCCAGCAGCAGCAGGTCGAGCACTGACGCCCACGCCCCAAGGGCTCCCGCACGACGCAGCCGAGAATGCCGCGCGCCACGCAGGCAGGCCAGCACCAGCAGCACCGACAGCGGGAGCGCGGGGAACAGCAGCAGCCAGTGTCGCGCCTGGGGCTTCGCCTGCGCCGCATCGGACTTGGCCTGCTCCGGCGGGAGCACCAGCGGCGGCCCGTCCTTCGCCGGGACCGTGGGCTGGGCCGTGGTCGACGCGAGCCGGTTGAGCACCTCACGCTTCGACGCGGCGCTCGGCCCGCTGTCGGTGCCCGACACGGGGTCGAACGGGACCCAGCCCCAGTCCGCGAAGTACACCTCGGGCCACGCGGTCGCGTCGACGCCCCGAATCACCCGGTAGCCGTCCGGCCCCTCGGGCACCGGCTGGAAACCCACGACCACCCGGGTCGGCAGACCGACCGCCCTGCCGAGCACCGCGAACGCCGTGGCGAACTGTTCCGCTGTCCCCTTGGCCGCGCCCGCGTCGCCCAATGGGCCGTACAGGAACTGCTCGATTCGCGCGTACGACGAACCGACCGGCGCCTCCGCGTCGGGGTGACGGTCGAGCCGGACGACTTGTTCGAGCGCCACCGCCTGCTCGTAGGGCGTGCTCGTGTTGAGGACCGCCTGTCGCGCGTAGTCCGCCAGGGTGGCGGGTAGTCCGGGAAGGTCGAGGTAGCGGCGGATGGCGTCGCCGGTGGGCACCTTGGCGGTGGCCAGGTCGTCGTCGTTGGGCCGGTCGACCACGCCGCGCACGTCGTAGGACAGACCAGGGCCCATCCCGCGTGGCAGCATCAGCGAGCCGGAGTCGGGGTCCACCATCACGTCGCCGAGGCTCGTCGAAACGGGCCTGCCCACGGTGGGCAGCCAGTTCCCGTCGAGCGCGCCGACAACCAGTTCCACGTCGGCTTGGTGCGCCCGGCGGCCCGCGGGCAGGTCCGGCGGCGCCACCGCCCCGATCGGCCCGTACAGCGAGGACGCCTGCCAGGCCGCGCCCGTGTAGTCGGCCAGCACCACGAGCCGCACCGGCAACTCCGGGCCACGCATCCGCAGCAGCTCCGTGTCGGCCATCGCGGCCCAGGAAGCCAGCTGCGGCAACGGATTCGACACCGCGATGTCGGTCACCGGCGGCCGTACCAGCTCTCGCGGCTCGAACGCGTTCCGGTTCGGCAGCACGCCCGCGAGCAGCGCGGCGGCCGCCAGCACGGCGAGCACCGCGCCGGGCGGTCCCAGGGAGACCCGACGGGTCGACTCGGCCCGGTCGACCACCACCCACCCGAACGCAGCCAGCGCGACGACCCCGACCGCCACCAGCCCCCGCCCGTCCGCGCGGCCAGCGGTGACCAGAGCGCCCGCCGCGTAGAGCACGACGGCCCCCACCGGCGGCCCGATCAGCGACCGCCCTTCCCCCGCGACGGAAACCGCCACCACCAGCGCGACCAGGAACACCAGCAGCACCCCCGGCATCAGCAGGTCCGGCGTCGGCGGCGCTGGGCGCGCGGAGGTCAGCAGCCGGGGAACGCTGTCGCGCAACACCTCCACCGGCCCACCCGCAATGGCACCCCGGGCGACGAAGTACCCGCCGATCAGCGCGGCCGCCCCCGCGCCGACGAGCGTCATCCCGGTAGTCAGACGGAACCGCCGGGCCTGCACCACCACACCGAACGCGACCACGACCGCACCCGCGAACAGCGACCAAGGCCCCGAACCCGACCACCCCGCGGAAAGGGGGAACGCCGCCACCGCAAGGAGGACGACCGCCCACCCGGCCCGCAGCCAGGTCACCGGGCCACCCCGGTATCCCAAGCCCGCAACAGCCCCTCAGCATCCGCGGCCCGAACGACCAACACACTTCCCATCGCGGACAGACCCGCACCCTCGTCCGCCACCGTCAACACCACGCCACAGGACGCGCGGCCCGCCTCCAGCAGCATCGCCGACAGGTCCGCCGACTCACCGCAAATCACGGCCACCACATCGAGATCACGCGCGGGCACCGAGGTGTCCCCAGCGTCATCCACCATCGCCACATCGGCCAGGGCCACGAGCACCAGACCCGAGTCCCCGTCGGCCGCCTCGATGTCCAGCGACCCCGACACGGTCAGCAGCCGCACCGGGTGCGCGTCGGCGATCGCGGAGGTCAGCAGCGATGCGGCCACCTCGACCGCGTCCTCGAACTGGCGTTCCCTCGGGTAGCCCGACGCGCGGTCGTCAAGCAGGACAGCGAGATGCGGCCGGGCCGGGTCGGCGTCCTCCCGGATCATCAGCGTCCCGGTGCGCGCGCTCGTCGCCCAGTGCAGCCTGCGGAGGTCGTCGCCGGGGACATATTCGCGCAGTCCCACCAGGTCCGTGCCGCCGCGCTCGACCCGCTCGTCGGCGCCGACCTGACCGCGTCGCGCACCCGAGGGCAGACCCCGGACCGGGAGCACCCGCGGCACCACCCGGACCTCCACGACCTCGCCGACGGTCGTGCGCGACTCGGCGAGACCAGCCAGCCCGCGCCTGCGCAAGGTCAGCGGGCCGACCAGCCAGACACCGCGACGGTCAGTCGGGATGCGGTACTCCACAACGGTCCGCTCCCCTGGTGCCAGGACGGGGATGTCGACCTGGACCGGCTCACCCGCGACCTCGTCGGTCCCGTCGAGCACCACGGGAAAGCGTTTGCGCACACTGGTGATCTCCAGCGTTCCGGTACACACGCCGAGCCGCTGCACCGTGCTCGGCCGGACCGTGCGCGTCGAGGTCACCGGAGCCGCGAACAACACCGATCCCAGACCAGCCAACGCGGTCACCGTCAGCGCGATGCCCAACGCGGCGAGTCCGGGATAGCGCCACCACAGTCCAAGTCCGCCGAGAAGCACGCCGATGACGAGCGCGGTCACACCTCGCGCGGTCATTGCGGCGTCGGGCGCGGGACCTCGACCCGGGCCGTGGCGTCGGCCAGCACCTCGGCGGTCGTCACGCCCGCGAGCTGGGCCTCGCGGGTGAGCACCAGCCGGTGCGCGAGCACCGGCGCGCACAGCCGCTGCACGTCGCTGGGCACGGCGAAGTGCCTGCCGTGCGAGGCCGCGTACACCTGCACGCACCGCACCAGCGCGCGCAGACCACGCGTGCTCGCGCCGAGCCGCAACCGGTCATCGGACCGGGTGGCGGTGCCCAACTCGGTGATATAGCGCAGGATCCGGTCGGCGACGTGCAGTGTGGCGAGCCTGCGCGCGCACTCCGCCACCTGGTGCGGGTTGGTCACCGTGGGCACCGTGCCGATCCGACCCGCGCCGCTGCCCGGGCGCAGCACGTCCAACTCGTGGTCGAGATCCGGGTAGCCGATGGAGGTGCGCAGCATGAACCGGTCGAGTTGCGCCTCCGGCAGGCGGTACGTGCCGTCGAGGTCGATCGGGTTCTGCGTGGCCACCACGAGGAACGGGTCCGGCACGGCGTGCGCGACACCGTCGACGGTGACCGTGCGCTCCTCCATGACCTCCAGCAGCGCCGACTGCGTCTTGGCCGCCGCCCGGTTGATCTCGTCGGCGAGGACCACGTTCGCGAACACCGGGCCCGGCCGGAAGCCGACCTGTCCGCTCTTCGGGTCGTAGACCGAAGTGCCGGTGACATCGGAGGGCAACAGGTCCGGGGTGAACTGCACGCGCCGCGACAGCCCGCCCAACGCGCCCGCGACCGCCCGCGCCAGTGTCGTCTTGCCGGTGCCGGGAACGTCCTCGAGCAGCACGTGCCCGCCCGCGAACATGGCCACCAGCACCAGGTCGACTACCTCGCGCTTGCCGCGCAGCGCGGTCTCGACGGCGTCGCCGACGCGTTTGTGCAGCGCCTGGAACGCGGCGATCTCGTGCTCACCGATCGCCGTCCCGGTCATCGTCGTCACCGCTGTTCGTCCTCGTCTTCCCGCCGCCGCACACCGACGCGAAGCAGCACGGCGGTCGCGATCAAGCCCAGGCCCGCGCCGGTCAGCGACTCGGAGGAGAGCTCGGTGGCGCCCTGATCACTGGCCACCTTGGGCTGCTGGCAGACCCGTCCGCCCGGGCAGGGCTCGGTCGAGAGCATCCGAATCGACCGGCTCGCCGAGTCGACCGACGTGCCACCAGCGGCGGCGTGCGCGCGGATGACGACGCTGTTGATCCCCTCCTCGATCGTGATCGTCGCGCTCGTGGCCGAACACGCGACTGGCTCCGCGTAGTCCCAAGTCCGGTTCACGACCTCGCAGGTGCCGTTGTGGCCTGCCCAGTCCGCGGGCGGCGCCATCGTCAGCCGCCTGGTGTAACCGCTGCCCGAGACGCCGGTGATCACCACCGCGCCCGCGGTCGGTAGCGAAGGCGGCGGGGGAGGAGGGGGAGGAGGGGGAGGAGGGGTAGTCGTCGTGGTCACAGGCGGCGCGACCGTGGTCGGCGGCGGGGTGTTCGGCACGGTGGTGGCCGGCGGCGGGTTGGTCGTGGCAGGCGGCGGCACCGCCCAGACCGTCGACCCAGCGGCGCCCCGACCGGCTTGATTGACCGCGGTCACGGCCACGTCGAGCCTGCCGTTCTGGCAGAACCGCGTGCCCTCGCAGGGCAGCGTCAGCTGGGTCGACGTGCCGGTGACCTGAACCGACTTCGACCCGCCAGTGAAGGCACCGGACGCCTCCACGGCGTACCCGGAGACCGGGGACGCGCCCGCGGTCGCGACCCCCCAGCCGACGGCGACGGTGATCTCGGCGGCCGTGCGGGAGACCAGGGAGACCGCCACACCCGGCGGCACGCCCGGCACACCGGCCCGCGGGTCGACCGACGTCGGCGGCGCGGGTGACCCGCTTTCGGTAGGCACCGGGCTGACCTCGACCGGCGCGGTGGTCGGCTGGTTGGGCCGGGTCCGCGTCGGCTCGTGCGGGTTGGGCTTCGGCGGGCTCGGCGGCGACGGCGGCGGTGTCCGGTCGGGGTTGGTGACCTGCAGTTCGGGGCTGCGGATCACCACGGAGCGGGTCTTTCCGTCGGCGTCGACGATCACGCCCGTCTCAGCGCCCGGGGTGTTGATGAACAGCCTGCCGTCGTCGAAGACCAACTGCGGGTCGCCGGAGCCGCCGGTGCGCACATCGTCGCCCGCGCGCCCGCCTGAGCGGTTCAGCACGACGACCCGGCCGGTGCCCCGGCAGGGAACGTAGATCTTGTCCTGGAAGACGGCAGGCCTGCCGGGGCGCGCGCAGCCCAGGCCCGCGACGTCCACGCGCAGCACCTCGTCGCCGGAGACCAGCACGACCGTGCCGTTCTCCGGGATCGACGCGGGAACCAGCCCGCTCGGGCTGGTCTGCGCGGCGAGGACGTCGCCGGGCTGGCGGGCGGTCGTGGCCCGCACGTCGGCGCCGGTGCCGTCCTGCAGGACGACTCCGCCTTCGAGACCGAGCACGGTGACGCCCTGACGGTGCGGGACCAGTGCGGCGCGTGGGCCCGCGCCCGCGACCGGGCGGTTGGACTTCTCGACGAACCGGTTGTCCTCGTCGGACCAGTCCAGCGCGCGCAGGTTGCCGCCGTGGTCGACGACCCAGAGCACGCCTTCATCGTCGGTGACGGCGTCGGCGAGCGGCCGGCCCGCCAGCCACGGAGCCCCGATGTCGGCGAGGGTGATCGGGTCGGCGTTGACCACCGACCCGCCCGCCCGATCGACGATGTAGAGCCTGCCCACGGCAAGGAGCACTTTGCTCGACCCGCCCGCCGGGGCCTGCCTGCGGCCGCTCGCGAGCAACGTCGACAGGTCGATCACGGTGATCTGCCCGTTCCGCCGGTCGAGGACGACGAGCATCCCGTCTTTCTGCGTGATGTCGAGCAGCGCGTCGGCGCCCGAAACCCGCAGTCGGGTCTCCGGCCTGCCGGAGGCGGGGTTGACCTGGACAACCTCGCCGCGCTGTTCGTCGCCGAGCCAGGTCAGTCCGTCGGAGACCTCGACCGCGGTGCGGGAGATCCCGTTGCCCAGTGCCGCCCCGGCGAGCAGGAGCACGCCCAAGGCGGCGGCGCCGAAGCTGGCCGATTCACGGCCGCGTCCACGCTTGGTGAAAAGACGGCGAACGAATCTCGCCGCGCTCGATCCCACAGTCATAGCACTCTCCCTGGCCCGTCCGGGATCGTATCCGGGCTGGGAGCCTTACTTGGTCGGAACCGACTGTCTAGATCGTCAGTCCGGGAGAATCGTTCGCGAAAGCACCGTCGTTCCCCAGAATGGGCTAACCCGCTTTAGGCGTGGCGCAGCACTTCTCATCGACGGTGTTCTCAAACGAGCCCGCGAAAGCGGTCGGGGCGGCGATGGCAAGGCCGGCGGCGGTGACGAGCGCGGCGATCAGCAGCAGGGCACGGCGTTTCATGGGTACCTCTCGTGTCAGCAGGGGGACGGCACGACTGTGGACTGTGGATCGTGCCTATGTCAACGGCCTTGTGGCGCAATTGTGCGCACTTCCGCCGTCGTCTTACAGAGAAAACGGCTTGCGGACAAGACAATCTCCGAGCTTCCTTCGCCGTTAGTCCACTTGGGCGTATAAATCCGTTTGCCGAGGCCGGATTCCCGTTGTCCGTGCGCGATCGAACGCTTACCGTGTGTCGCCGAAACACCAGTCGCGCGGGCCGGTATTCTGGGCGGGTGCAGATGATCCCGGTCCTGGTCGTCGCGGGCTTTCTCGGATCGGGAAAGACCACCCTGCTCAACCACCTGCTGCGGGCTCGAACCGGCCTGCGCATCGGTGTGGTCGTCAACGACTTCGGCAGCGTCAACATCGACGCGCTGACCGTGGCCGCCCAGGTCGACTCCATGGTCACTCTCGGCAACGGCTGCCTGTGCTGCGCCATCGACGTATCCGACCTCGACGACATGCTCGCCCGCCTGGCCAAGCCGGACGCGCCGGTCGACGTGATCGTCATCGAGGCCAGCGGCCTGGCCGAACCGCCCGCGATGGTCAAGCTCGTCCTCGGCAGCACCAACCCGCACGTCGCATACGGCGGCCTCGTCGAGGTCGTCGACGCCGCCGAGTTCGACTCCACCCGCGAGCGACACCCCCAAATCGACAAACACCTGCGGTACGCGGACCTGTTGCTGCTCAACAAGATGGACCGGGTCGACCCCGCCGCGGGCGAGCGTGTGCTGGCGCTGGTGCGCGACCTGGCGGCCGGTGTCCCGGTCGTGCCGACCGACCACGGCCGCGTCGACCCGCACCTGTTGTTCGACCCCGTCGACCGCCCGGACCCGGCCGGACGCCAACTGTCCTTCGACGACCTGATCGAGCATGAACCGCATGTCCACGCGGGCTACGAGAGCGTCACCTTCGAGTCGGACCAGCCGATGAACCCGATCCGCTTCGCCCGGTTCCTCACCGACCGCCCGCCGGGCCTGTACCGGATGAAGGGCTACGCCCACTTCGGCGACAGTCAGCAGTACGCGCTGCAGACCGTCGGCGGCTACCTCGACCTCCGGCGCGAACCCGAACCGCACGGCACCCGACTGGTCATGATCGGCGCCGCCCTCGACGCGGACGTCATCACCAAGACCCTCACCGACGCCGTCGAACCGGACCCGGCGTCACTCGACCCGCTCGACCTGCTTTCGGTCACCCGATACGTCCGAGACTGACTGCCGTTCACGAAACGGGTGAAACCGACATCGTCGACTACCACTACGACGACGACACCTACTGGGCCCATGCATCTGTGATCTCTTCCTCCGGTCTTCGAGATGGGCCGACCACAGCGACCGGCGCGTCGAAGTCGACGGTGCAGATCTGGGTTTCGCGGTGGGCGGAACGCCGCACGTGCCGCACCATCCCGTCCACCGCTCTGACATCCACCCTCTGGTCGCGCCAGCGCTCAGGCGTGGCGATCACCAGGTCGCGGACGTCGGCATAGGCGCCGGTCGCCCTGGAGGCCGCCCTTGGCCCGCCTATCGACGCGAGGGGCGCGGGGTGGCTGTGGACAACTACGATGCCCCCTATGGCCGCCAAGCGCCCGGGTCCATTTCGGTGGCTCTACTTCGTCTACGGTGGCCGGCTTCCCGACCGGTACCGGGACTGGGTGCTGCACGTCGCCACCTGTCCGACGTGGTTGGTTCGCGCGTTCGGGCGGGGGCTCATGCAGCTCGCGCCGGTGCTCGGCGCGCTGCTCGCGGGACTGGTGGTCTTCGGTGGATCGTGGCCGTTGGCTCTCGGGTCCACGCTGCTCGGGTTCCTGGTCGCTTTGCGGATCATTCTGGCGTTCGCCCAGGACAACGTCGACGCGCGCGTCGCGCAGCACGGGTTCCCGGCTGGGCACGCGACCGCGATTCGACGCCGACGGCACGCCGACGAGGAGGCCGCCAAGGCCGCGCGCTACCGCGAGACCTGGCAGGGCTGATCCCGCCTGACCACACGCACCGCGCTCCCATCCAGATCGATACGCAGGTGCGGGGGCGCACCCGACTCCTCGTCCTCGCGCATCAGGGACTGGGACTTGCGGTCCTCCAGTTCCAGCCGTTTGCCGCCCGAGAAGAAGGCGTCGAGTTCCTCGAAGCCGACGGTCGTCGCGGGCAGATCCTTGCGCCGCCACGGCGACCAGCGCTCGACAGCCGCGAGCACGATCAGCAGCACCACCAATCCCGGCAGCGACAGCGCGAAGAGCATCCCAAGCCACACACCCGAAGAACTCCGCCAAGCCCACGAGAGTTCCCGCCTTGTCCTGAGCGACAAGAGCTTTTGTCCCCCAGCGCATAGCCTCCGATACACGCCGCCCACGACACTGGACCTCCTTGAGCCCCGTCCCCGAGGAGTCACCAGATGCGGGCATTCCTCCGCGCGGCAGTCATCTCCGTCGTCCTGGCCGTGAGCGTCACCGCGCCCAGCGCCTCGGCCGCCCCCACCGCGGCCAGGTACGCCGAACACCTCACGATCGGCTTCGTCTTCGGCGACGACGCCCACGACACCAACCCGTTCTGGCGCGGTGAGCTGTCCCCGACGACGGTGGTCTCCCAGACCACCTCCGGCCCACTCTGGTGGAAGACCACCACGACGGTCCTGTCCGGCCAGGCCCGCGCCGCCCGGGTCAACATGCCCGAGACCGAACGCACCGGCTCCGTCCGCCTTACCGTGGTGCAGCGCCCGTTCATGGCCCCCGAGGTCCGCTATTCGGCGTTCGACGGCTGGCTCACCGGCACGTCGTGGCACGCGGGCGCGAAGGGCTTCTCCGGCACCTTCACCACCACCGACGGCCACAGCGGCCCCATCGCCGCGCTCACCGACGCGAAGATGGCCGAACCCGCGCAGACCACCGCAGCGGAGTACCCGTTCCTCGCCGCCGTCCGCACCGGCCCGCACAAGGGCGCGCTCCCGATCGGCGACTTCCACATCAACCAGATCGGCACGTACGTCGGCGGCAACTTCCTGTCCACCGGCGGCATCCATACCGTCATCGGCGACACCGACGGCCACCTCGTCCTGATGCACATGGTCGGCTACGGCGCCGTCGTGGGCGTCCCGGACTCGGTGCTGGGCGGCCAGGTCCTCGGCGGCACCTTCACCGGCCCCTCCCCTGGCGACGGCGGCACGTGGGGCTCGGTCCGCACATTCCACATCTTCTAGTCAGCGAGCCTGCGGCAACCGCACGGCTCGGCGCGGACGGCCCGCGGACGGCGGCGGCACGACCGGCCCGATGTCGCCGTCCGGGGCCTCGTCCAGGTCCACGATCACCGGAGCGTGGTCGCTGGGTCCGGTTCCCTTGCGCGCGTGCCGGTCGACCCAGGCCGCCTGGACGCGCGAAGCGACCGGCGCCCCGGCGAGCACCAAGTCGATGCGCATGCCCAGATTCTGATGGAACATCCCGGCCCGATAGTCCCAATAGGTGAAGATAGTCTCGGTGGGCCACCGGTCACGCACGACATCGCTGAGCCCCAAGGCCTGCAACTCGGCGAGCGCGGCCCGCTCCGGGGCCGTGACGTGGGTCTGCCCGACGTAGGCCGCGGGGTCGAACACGTCGGCGTCTTTGGGCGCGACGTTCATGTCACCGCAGACGATCACCTCTGGTGGACCGGCGGCGACGACGGCCCGCAGCGCGGCCAGCCATTCGAGTTTGTACGCGTAGTGGTCGGACCCGGGCACCCGCCCGTTCGGCACGTACAGCGAGTGCACCCGCACCCCGCCGCAGGTGGCCGCCACCGCACGAGCCTCCTGGTGCGGAAAGCCCGGCGCGTTCGCCAGCCCCACGGCGACCTCGTCGAGCCCGACCCGGGACAGGATCGCCACCCCGTTCCACCGGCCCTCACCGCTGAGCGCCACCTCGTACCCGCGGTCGGCGAGCTTGGCACCGAGCAGGTCGGTGAAGGCCTCGTCGGTGAGCTTGGTTTCCTGCAGGCACACCACATCGGGCGCACGCTGGTCGAGCCAGGGCAACAGCCGGGGCTCGCGCTGCTTGACGGAGTTGACGTTCCACGTCGCTACCCGCATGAGGTCCACCGTAACCGGGTCAGAACCGGGCCGCCGCCTCGCGCGCCCCGACCGCCGACTCCGCCGCCAGCGCCGCCACGGCCATCTCCCGGCACTGCTCGATCGTGTGTTCGGCCAGCGCCGCCCGCACATCCGGCACGCTGACCGCCGCCATCGACAGCGACTCGATGCCCAAACCGGCCAGCACCACAGCGAGCAGCGGATCGCTCGCCGCCTCACCGCACACACCGACCGGCTTCCCCGCTTCCCGACCGGCCCGCGCGGTCGCGGCGATCAGGTCGAGCAGCGCGGGCTGCCACGGGTCCAGCAGCCCGGCCAGCGCGCCGAGTTGGCGGTCGGCGGCGAATGTGTACTGCGCCAGGTCGTTGGTGCCGAGGCTGACGAAGTCCACCGACGCCAACACCGACGCCGCGCGCAACGCGGCGGCGGGCACCTCGATCATCACGCCGACCTTCGCGATCCCGTGCGAGCGCGCCACTTCGGCGAAGTCCCTGGCTTCCGCCGCCGTGGCGACCATCGGCGCCATCACCCACGGGGACGTTCCGGTGTCGCCCGCGGCCAGCGCCAACGCCTCCAGTTGGTCGTGGAGCAACTCAGGCCGCCGCCACGACGTCCGCAGGCCACGCACACCCAGCGCCGGATTGTCCTCAGGATCGGGACAGGCGTAGGGAACGGGCTTATCCGCGCCCGCGTCGAGGGTCCGAACGACGACCTTGCGGCCCGCCAACGGTTCCAGGACGCGCCGGTACACCCGACGCTGCTCCTCCATCGACGGCGCCTCGGCCCGGTCGAGGAACAGGAATTCCGTGCGGAACAGCCCAACACCCTCGAGGTCGAGGGCGGCGGCCGCCACCGCGTCCGCCGGACCACCGACGTTGGCCAACAACGCGACCGGGTGACCGTCGGCCGTGCGACCAGGACCACGCACAGCCGCCCGTGCGACCCGCGCCGCGCGCATGGTGGCGACCTCGGCGACCTCAGCCTCCGTCGGATCGACCACGACGCGACCCGCTCCGCCGTCCACGACCACGGGCGTGCCATCCACAAAGGACAAAGCGTCCGCACATGCCACAACCGCCGGGATGCCCAGCGATTTGGCCAGGATCGCCGTGTGACTCGTCGGCCCACCGCGTTCGGTGACCACGGCCAGCACCACCGCCGGGTCCAGCAGCGCGGTGTCCGCGGGCGCGAGATCCTTCGCCACCAGCACATACGGGTATCCGGGCGCGGGCAGACCGGGCATCGGCAGTCCGAGCAGGTGCGCGACGGCCCGGTCGCGGATGTCGTCGAGGTCGGCCACCCGCTCGGCCATGTAGGGTCCGGCCGCGGCAAGAAGCTCCCGGTACCCGCCGATGGCCCGGTCGACCGCCCACGCGGCCGGAATCCCTTGCCCGACAAGGTCTCGGACGTTCGAGGCCAGCGCCGGGTCGCGCGCCATCATCGCCGCGGCCGTGAGCACCTCGGCGGCCTCCGGGCTCGCCAGTTTCGCCCGCCGCTCCAGCTCACCCGCCGTCTCCTCCAACGCCGTGACGGCACGGTCTTGGTCATCGGCGCCGACCACGGGCTGCGCGGCGGGCAGCCGGGGCGGCTCCCCGAGGCGGGCGACCGGGCCGGTCGCCACACCGGGGCTCACACCGATGCCGCTGAAACCGGTCATGCGTCGTGGTCGACTTCCAGGACGGCCGCGAGCGCGGCCAGCGCCTGAAACGCCTCGTCGCCGTCGGCGGACAGGATGACCTCGTCGCCGCCGCGGACGTCGAGTCCGAGCACGGACAGGATGCTGCGGGCGTCCACGGGGTTGCCGCCGTCCTTGGCGATGGTCACCGGCACCGGCTGCGCCGCGGCGGCCTGCACGAACAGGCTCGCCGGGCGGGCGTGCAGGCCCACGGCTGAAGCGATGGTCACTCGGCACTCGGTCATGACGGTCCTCTCTCAGACAGTGGCGGGCACAGCGGCGACAGCGGACTTCTCACTGCCGCGCAACGACTTCGCGGCCAGGACGCACACCGCGGTGATGACGGTGCCCACGGCGATCGCGAGCACGACGAACAGCGGCTTACCGATGAGCCCGACCACCCAGATCCCGCCGTGCGGGGCCAGCGAGGTCGCGCCGACGAGCATCGTCAGCCCGCCGGTCGCCGCGGACCCGAGCACGATCGACGGGATCACCCGCAGCGGGTCGGCCGCGGCGAACGGGATCGCGCCCTCGGTGATGAACGACGCGCCCAGCAGCCAGCCCGCCTCACCGGCTTTGCGCTCGGCGTCGGTGAACAGCTTGCGCCGGATGACCGTCGCCAGCGCGAGACCCAGCGGCGGCACCATGCCCGCCGCCATCACCGCGGCCATCGCGGCCGAGGGAGTGCCGGAGGCGAGGGTGCCGACGGCGAAGGTGTAGGCGACCTTGTTGACCGGCCCGCCCATGTCGAAGGCCATCATCGCGCCCAGAAGCAACCCCAAGGCGATCGCGCCGGTGCCGGTCATCCCGGCAAGCCAGCCGGTCAGACCGGTCTGCACGGCCGCGACCGGGGAACCGATGACCAGCAGCATCACCGTTCCGACGACGGCCGTGGAGATCAGCGGCACGATCACGACCGGCATGACCGCCTGCAGTGCTCGCGGCAGCGAGATCCTCGTCAGCGCGTAGGCGACACCACCGGCCAGCAGACCCGCGAGCAGGCCGCCGAGGAACCCGGCGCCGGTCGCGGTCGCGAGCAGGCCCCCGACGACACCGGGCACAAGACCCGGCCGGTCGGCGATGGCGAAGGCGATGAACCCGGCCAGGATCGGGACCAGCATGGAGAAGGCGACCGCGCCGATCTTGAACAGCACACCCGGCACACCGGCCGTCGCGAACAGCTGCGAGAGATCGGTGACGCCCGCGTACTCGACGCCGCCGAAGGTGCCGCCGTTGACCTTGTTGGCCACTTCGGCGCCGCCGAACAGGAACGCCAGCGCGATCAGCAGACCACCCGCGGCGACGAAGGGGATCATGTAGCTGACCCCGGTCATCAGCCACTGCCGCAGCCGGGTCCCGACGCCGCCCGACTCGTCCACTTTGGACACCAGGACGGCCGACGGACCATCGGCGGCACGTTCGACGGCCTGCGCGATCAACGCGCCCGGGTTGTTGATGGCCTGCTTCACACCCGCCTGCACGAGCGGCTTGCCCGCGAACCGTTCGCGCTCGCGGACCTCGACGTCGGCGGCGAAGATGACCGCCCGCGCGTCGGCGATGTCCTGCGCGGACAGCGGGTCCATGCCCGCCGAGCCCTGGGTCTCCACCAGCAGTTCGTGCCCCGCGTCCGTCGCGGCCTGCTCCAGGGCCTCGGCGGCCATGTAGGTGTGCGCGATGCCGGTGGGACATGAGGTGACAGCTACGAGTTTCATCGGTCGATCACTTCCTCGGTGATGAGCTTGACGACCGCGGCGGGGTCGGCGGCGGTGGCGAGGGAGTCCTTGAAGGACTGGTGCACGAGCCTGCGGGCGAGCGCGGCGAGGATCTTCATGTGCTCGCCGCCCGCCCCGTCCGGCGCGGCGATCAGGAAGATGAGTCGCGCGGGACCGTCGGGAGCGCCCCAGTCGACGCCGTCGTCGCTTCGCGCGAAGGCGAGCGACGGTTCGGCGACCGCGGCGGAGCGGGCGTGCGGGATGCCGATCCCGCCTTCGAGACCGGTCGGCATCTGGGCTTCGCGGGCGGCGACGTCGGAGAGGAACGCCTCGACGTCGGTGACCCTGCCCGCGGCGTGGAGCCGTTCGGCGAGCGCACGGGTGGTCGAGGCGCGGTCGGTGGTGCCGAGGTCGAGCAGGACGAGGTCTTCGGTGATGAGGGGCATCGGCGTCTCAGCTCTCGGTGAGGGTGGCGGCGGGATCGAAGGCGGGCGAGCACTGCACGGCGGCCCGGTCGAGTTCGGCGGGCGTGGGCATCCGGCTGCCGGGCAGGGCGGCGGCCGCGGCGCCCCACGCGACGGCGTCGGCCAGGGCGTCGGGCCCGATGTGGCCCGCGGCAAGGAATCCCGCGAGCAGGGCGTCGCCCGCGCCGACGGTGCTGCGCGGTTCGACGAAGGTGCTCCGCGCGTGCCAGGCACCGTCGGCGGTGACCAGTAGCGCCCCTTCGGCGCCGACGCTGGCGACCACGGTCGGAACGCCCTGGCCGAGCACCTGCCGGGCGGCGCGCAACGCGTCGCCGAGGGTGCGCACCTCGTGCCCGACGAGGTCGGCGAGTTCTTCCCGGTTGGGCTTGACCAGGTCGGGACGTCCGGCGACGGCCGCGCGCAACGCGTCGCCGCTGGTGTCGACCGCGACCCGGGCGCCCCGCTCACGCAGGCGCCGGGTGAGGTCGGCGTAGAAGTCGGCGGGGACGCCGGGCGGGAGGCTGCCGCAGAGCACGACCCAGTCCGCGCCCTCGGCGGCGTCCAGCGTGGCGGCCACCAGCCGGGCCCGCTCGGCGGCGTCGAACCTGGGACCAGGCTCGTTGAGCTTGGTCGTGGTGCCGTCGGCCTCGGCGATCGTGATGTTGGACCGCACCGCTCCCGCGATGGGGACCTCGACGACGTTGATTCCCGCGGTGGCGAGCAGAGCGGTCAGCTGGACGCCCTCGGCTCCCCCGGTGGGGAGGACGGCGGTGGCGGCGAGCCCGTTCGCGGCGAGCGCGCGGGCCACGTTGACGCCCTTGCCGCCCGCGTCGAGCAGCGCGGACCTGGTTCGCAGGACGGCGCCGCGCTGGAGACTGTCGATCTCGATGGTGCGGTCGACACTCGGGTTGGCGGTGACGGTGACGATCATGCGCGCACCACCGTCGGCCCGGCCGCCTCGAACTCGGCGGCCTCGGCGTCGCTGAGCCGGTCGTCGGTGACGACCGTGTCGACCTGGTCCAGCGTCGCGAATCGTGCGAAGCAATCCGTTCCAACCTTGGAGGAGTCGGTCAGCACCACGACCCGTCGGGCGGCGGCGACCATCGCGGATTTCACGGCGGCCTCGGCTTGGTCAGGGGTGCTCAGCCCACGGGCGACGCTCAGCCCGTTGGTGCCGACGAATGCGACGTCGACGTAGAGGTCCCGCAACGCGTTGAGCGCCCAGGTGTCGACCCCGGCCAGCGTCTTGGGCCGCACCCGACCGCCCAGGCAGAGCACGTTGACCCCGCGGTTCGCCAACGCCAGCGCGATAGGCAGCGCGTTGGTCACCACGGTGAGGTCGCGGTCGGCGGGCACCAACTCGGCGAGCCGGGCGGTCGTGCTGCCCGCGTCCAACAGGATCACGCCTTCGGCGGGCAGCTCGGCGAGCGCCACCTTGGCGATGCGCTGCTTCTCGGCGGTCGACTCGGCGTCCCGAGCGGCCAGCTCCGGCTCGAACCGCAGCCGCTCCACGGGAATCGCACCGCCGTGAACCCGCCGGAGAACGCCGTGCTTCTCCAGGGCGTCGAGGTCGCGCCGAACGGTCTCGGTGGTGACACCGAGGTCCTCGGCCAACCCGGCGACCTCCACCCGCCCCGCCGCACGAGCACGTTCGGCGATGAGCTGCTGGCGTTCGGCGGCATACATGAAGTGGGATTCCCTTCATTTCACTGTTGTTTCATCTTTGTACGTCTTTGTTTCAGTGGGGTCAAGGGTTACCGGCGGGTAGTCACAGTTGGTCACGCTGAACCTGTCGCACGTTGGGACGACAGCGGTTCTCCGGTTCTTCCACGTCCATGGAGCACGGGAGCGGGCAACACCCACGGAAGATGACAAAGAAACGGCTGACAAAGTCCGTCCACAAACGTGAGGGTGTTTCTCAAGCTCGTCGAAATCTATGGTCCCGTCACAGCACCGACTCGACGGCGGAGACCGAAATGGCGAACCAACCGGATGTGGCGAGTGGCATCGCCGACGTCTTCGACCGCACGGCGGACACCTACGACGCGGTCGGCGTCGACTTCTTCGGCGTCTTCGCCCGCCTGCTCCTCGACGACGTCGGCCCGCTCACCGGTGACCGCGTCCTGGACATCGGCTGCGGCCGGGGAGCGGTCCTGTTCCCGGCGGCGGACCGCGTCGGCCCGACCGGTTCGGTGCTGGGCATCGACCTGTCCCCCGCCATGATCGCCCGCACCGAGCGGGACATCGCCGAACGCGGCGTCAACGCCACCGTCGCGGTGATGGACGCCCAGGCGCCGACACTGCCAGGGCAGGTCTTCGACACCATCGTGGCGTCCTGTGTGGTTTTCTTCCTACCCGACCCCGTCGCCGCCCTGCGCGCGTGGCACGGCCTGCTGCGCCCCGGCGGCCGCATCGGCCTGACCACCTTCAGCGGCGACGACCCCCGCTGGTCCCCGGTCCGCGAGGTCTTCGGGCCCTACCTACCGCCCGAGCTGATCTGGTCGATGGTGAACCCGGCGAATCCAATGGCCTCCACGGAGAACTTCGAGAGCGCCCTCGGCTCGGCCGGATTCACGTCGCCCTCGTCGGTGATCCGGGAACACGAGATCACCTTCGCCTGCCCGGAGCACTGGGTCGAATGGTCGTGGTCGCACGGCCAGCGGCTCTTCTGGGAACTCGTCCCGCCCGCCGACCAGGCCGCGGTCCGAGCCGAAGTCCTCAGCCGCCTGACGCCGCTGCGCGACCCGGATGGATGCCTGCGGATGACCCAGACCGTCCGCTACACCATCGCCCGCGCGTTTCCTGCCGACGGACACGGCGCGGCGGGACAGTCGTACCCCGTCCCGCCGCGATGATGCGGGGACCAGCCTGCTTTACCGAGCCACCTGGTCAGCAACTCGACGGAGCGGGCTCGCCCGCGAACCGGTCGGCCACCAACTGCTGGGCCATCTTGTCGGGGACGATGTCGTCGGACGGTATGGACGTGACCAGCACCGGGGCGCCGGGCTTGACGGTGCCGAGCTTTGTGGGGCGGGTGGGGCTCGAACCCACGGCCAAGGGATTATGAGTCCCCTGCTCTGACCAACTGAGCTACCGCCCCCACCCGACCGATCCTACCCAGGCCGCAGCCAAGGGCGATCTTGCCGAAATCGAGGGAAAGTAAACGCCCCAGGTGCGCTGACCTGGGGCGGAAGCTCCTCCAGTTGGACTCGAACCAACAACCCTGCGATTAACAGTCGCATGCTCTGCCAATTGAGCTATGGAGGATTGCTCCGTTGAACCGTGGCTCAACGTTGGAGCAACTCTATCGCACCCCGGCAACGACCTTTCGCAAGGGGGTACCCATATGCGGCCTCGGCAGGCGCCGCCCAGGTAGGGAAGGATGGGCCGGGCAAAGTCCGCGCATCCGGGAGGCGAAGCATCGTGATGGGGTTCCTGTTGGGGGCCGGCGTTGGATACGTGCTCGGCTCCAAGGCCGGCCGTGCCCGCTACGACCAGATCATGCGCACCTACCGGCGGATCGCCGACCACCCCGCGGTGCAGGGCGCGGCCGGGATCGCGCGGGCGAAGATCGGGGAGAAGGTCGGCGAGAAGGTCCGCCGCCGCTAGCGGAAGCGCAGCGGGTCGCCGGTTCCGACGACGCCTGGACGGATGACCTTCGCGTAGGCGCCGAGCATCAGGTCGTGGTCGGTCAGCGCGGCGAGGAGGTCGGGCCGGTTCGGCTCTCGGTCGAGCGCGTGGCCGATCACGGCGCAGCGGACGGCCAGGCCGGTGATCTCGACTTCGGCGGTGCCGATCTCCAGCCTGCGGCCGACCCAGTCGTCTTCGACCCGGTCGTCGCCTGCGCAGTCGACGAGAATGTTGGGCCGGAACCGCCGCCAGTCGACCTCGGCTTCGCCGACCTGGTCGGCCATCCAGCGCAGCGAGGCGCCGGTCAGCAGGTGCACGGGCGAGTCGTCGAGGTGGGAGATCTCGGCTTCCTCGACCAGCGTCACCGGCGTGCCGACGATCTCCGAGACGGCCTCGTGCACCTTCGGGTCGACCGTGGCGTACTCGCGACCGTCGGGCAGTTCCACGACCGTGTGGATGCCCCACAGCACCCGCGACGACATCTCCAGCAAGCGCGGCAGGTAGAGGAACCGGCGGGTGCTCTTGCCCGAGCCGAACTTTCCGTTCTCGGCGCGCAGCGCCCACCGCCGGTCGCCGACGACACCGCGCTCGTCGAGTTCGATCACCTCGATCGACTCCCCGCGAAGGCCCTTGACCGGGTATCGGGCGACCAACTCGACCTTCAACGCGCCAGTCACGGGGTCCTCGCCACGAAGAAGATCCTACGGAACGGGAACCAGGTCGTGCCGTCCGAGCGAGATGGATAGGCCTCGAACATGCGCGGGGCGATGGCGGAGCGGAAGTCCGCCCACTCACCGTCAGACAGCACCCCTCGGATGGGTCGCAGCGCGGTCCCCGTGACCCACTCCAGCGCGGGATTCCTTCCCTTGAGGCGCTGTTGGTACGTCGTCTCCCAGGCGTCGACCTCGCACCCCGCGTCCGCCATGACGTCGGCGTACCCCGCCGGGTCGAGCACGGTGCCGTCCTCGCGCAGGACGATCGACTCCAGACGTTCCCGCCAGTGCGGCTCGCGGGCCAGGTCGCGGATGATCCGGTGCGACGGCGCGGCGAAATTGCCCGGCACCTGGACGGCGATCCACGCGCCGGACGGAAGGCGCCGCACCCACTCGCGCAGCAACTCGACATGGCCGGGGACCCACTGCAGGGCGGCGTTGCTGATCACCACATCGGTGTCGTCGTCGGGCTGCCAGCTCTCGATCGCGCGCACGCGCGCGGTCACCCCGCGGGCCCGCGCGGCCTCGACCATCTCCGGCGAGGAGTCGAAGCCGGTCAGCGCGGCTCGCGGCCAGCGCGACGCGAGGGTCTCGGTGAGGTGTCCGGGGCCGCACCCGAGGTCGACCACCGCCCTGGGCGACTCAGCGCCGACGCGGGCGACCAGGTCGAAGAACGGGCGTGCGCGGTCGTCGCCGAAAGCCAGGTACTTCTCGGGGTCCCACATGCAGCCTCCCGCTAACAGTACGATCGTACTGTTAGCCTAGCTGTCGAGGTCGTGGTCCGCGAGGTCTTTCGCTTCGGCGATCTTGGCCGACACCTCGGCGGCCACCACGCGCACCGCGTCGAGATCGGTGCCGGGATCGGGCCGCACCTGCAGCACGACGCCATCCTGACCAGACACTTTGCGTTGCACGAACCACGCTCCCCCACCCGGGAGCTCGCGGTGGTGCCGCGACCGGATCGACCCGGTCACCCGCTTGTGCACCGCTTGCGGCAGCTTGCCGGGGGCCTCGACAACAATCTTGAGCGGCGGAAGATCGGCCAACAGGACGGCGTCGCCGACGGTCTCCGACTCCTCGGCCTCGATGATCACGAAGACGCCGCTCGCCCAGGTCGCCTTGGCGATGTGGTGCCAGCCGATGCGCCGGGCGCCTTCGCCGTCGGGCACCCACAGACCGTGGGACGTGGCGACCAGGTAGCCTCCACCGCGCACCGGCGCGGCGGCCGCGACCGCCTCTTCGGCGTCCAGTTTGCCCCGGAAACCCTTGGGAACACCGCCAAGCAGGCGGTCGAGGAAACTCATGCCATCCCTCCGGCGGCCTGCTTGCCCAACGCCTTGTACCACTCTTCCATCGCGACCAAGTCGCCCCAGAGCGCGCGTGCTTCGTCCGGCTGCTCGATCGGCGAGACCCGCTGCAGCCGCGACTTGATGTCGGCGATCTGGCGGGCGACAAGCTCCCGCTGCAGGGCGGCGAGGATGGCCGAGGCGTAGCGCTCGGCGGCGGCGTTCTTGTTCGGCAGCGGCATCGGCTCGACGGCCAACTCGCTGACGAGCGCCTTCACCGACTGCGCGGTGCAGTTCTTGGTCACCGCTTCCAGCAACTCGATACCGGCGAGCCCGGACGCGGTGCCGCCCGCGTCGAGGTAGGCGCGGTGCAGCGCGGCGTACGCGGGGCCGGTGAAGACCTCCATGGGCAGCGAGTCGTACATCGGCCCGGCGAGCGCGGGCTCCTGCAGCGCCAGCTTCAGCACCTCGCGTTGGGCGTTGAGCCTCGGGTCGCGCGGATCGGGCTTGGGGGGTCCCTCGACGTCGACGGCCAAGGCGCCCTGGTTCGGGTCCACGGGCCTGCCGCGGCGCACCGGCGCGGGTCCGCCCGCGTTCTCGCGGACCCTGCGCACGACGGTGGCGACGTCCTCGTAGCCGACCCAGCCCGCGAGTTGGCGCGCGTACTCGTCACGCAGGGAGTGGTCCTTGATCCGGGCCACCATCGGCACCGTCCGGCGCAGCGCCTCGACCCGGCCCTCGGCGGTGTCCAGGTCGTGTGATGCCAGCTCGGCGCGGATCGCGAAGGCGAACAGCGGCTGCCTGCGGGCGACGAGGTCGCGCACGGCCACCTCGCCCTTGGCCTGGCGCAGCTCGCACGGGTCCATGCCGTCGGGAGCGACGGCGATGAAGGTCTGCGCGGAGAACTGCTGGTCGTCGTCGAACGCCTTCAACGCGGCCTTCTGGCCCGCCTCGTCGCCGTCGAAGGTGAAGATCACCTCACCGCGGAAGGCGTCGTCGTCCATCAGGAGGCGGCGCAGGACGAGGATGTGCTCGGAGCCGAACGCCGTGCCGCAGGACGCGACGGCGGTCAGCACGCCTGCCGCGTGCATGGCCATGACGTCGGTGTAGCCCTCCACGACGACGACCTGATGCCGCTTGGCGATCTCCCGCTTGGCCATGTCGAGCCCGAAGAGCACCTGGGACTTCTTGTAGATCGGGCTCTCGCTGGTGTTGAGGTACTTCGCCTGGATCTGGTCGTCGTCGAAGAGCCTGCGCGCGCCGAAGCCGACGACGTCGCCGCCGATGTCCTTGATCGGCCAGAGGAGCCTGCGGTGGAACCGGTCGATCGGCCCCTGCCTGCCCTCCTTGGCCAGCCCGGCCTTGATCAGCTCCTGCACCTCGAAGCCGCGGCCCAGGAGGTGTTTGGTCAGCTTGTCCCAGCCCGCGGGCGCGTACCCGCAACCGAAGGTGGCCGCGGCGGCCTGGTCGAACCCGCGCTCGGCGAGGAACTCACGGGCGACGATCGCGTCCGGGCCGCGCAGTTGCTCGGCGTAGAACTCGGCGGCGGCGCGGTGCGCGTCGACGAGCCGTGAGCGGGTGCTGCGGTCGCGCTGGACGCTGGTCCCGCCGCCCTCGTAGGTGAGCTGCAGCCCGACCCGCTCGGCCAGCCGCTCGACGGACTCGACGAACGAGAGGTGGTCGATCTTCATCACGAAGGCGATCACGTCGCCGCCCGCGCCGCAGCCGAAGCAGTGGAACGTCCCATGCGTCGGCCGCACATTGAACGACGGCGTCTTCTCGTCGTGGAACGGGCACAGCCCCTTGAGCGCGCCACCACCCGCGTTGCGGAGAGCCACGTATTCGCCGACGATCTCGTCGATCCGGCTGCGCTCGCGTACCTGCGCTATGTCACTTTCCCGGATTCGCCCAGCCACAACAGATGAGTCTATGCGCGGCGCCCTGACCGACGAGCGGCCGGTCATTAGGATGGAGCCGTGACCGTAGGCGACGTCGCGCTGGCCGAGCGCTTCACCGAGCACCGCTCCCACCTGCTGGGCGTCGCGTACCGCCTGACCAGCACCCTGACCGACGCCGAGGACGCCGTCCAGGAAGCGTGGCTGCGACTGTCCGGTTTGGACGGACGAGCGCGCGAGGACATCCGCGACCTGCGGGGCTGGCTCACCACTGTCGTCGGCCGCATATGCCTCGACCGCCTGCGCTCGGCGACGGCGCGCCGGGAGCGCTACGTCGGGCCCTGGCTGCCCGAGCCGGTGGTCACCCCCTTCGGCACCCCCACCAGCGAGGACCCGCTCGACGCCGTGGTCCGCGACGACGGCGTCCGCATGGCGGCGCTGGTCGTGCTCGACAAGTTGACGCCGGAACAGCGCGTGGCTTTCGTCCTGCACGACGCCTTCGGTGTGCCGTTCGGCGAAATCGCGGCCACCCTGGGCTGCACGGAGGCCACCGCGCGCCAACACGCCTCCCGCGGCCGCCGAGCCGCCGCCGATGCCGACCCACCGCCGCGCGCCGCCCTGGCCGAGCAGGGCGCACTCATCCAGGACTTCCTCACCGCCCTCGCCTCCGGCGACCTGGGGCGGGTGGTCGGCCTGCTGCACCCGCAGGCCGTCCTCATCGGCGACAGCGACGGCAAGGCCCGCACCGCCCGCCAGCACGTCGTGGGGCCGGACAAGATCAGCCGCTTCCTCCTGGGCCTCATCCAGATGTACGGCCTGGAAAGCATGGGAGCAGGCCAAGTCGTCCTGGTCAACGGCGACATCGGCATGGCCCTACCCGACGTCCCCAGCGACGGAACCCACCGAGAACTGACCCGACGGGTAACCACCTTCACCATCCGCGACGGCAAGATCGCCACGATCTACGACATCGCGAACCCGGACAAACTCACCCACTACATGAGCTGACCGAGCCAACCTCACCGCCCACAAGCCCACCGAGACCCGCGCCAGCCCGCCCACGCCCGACCCGGCTCAGCCAACGCCCCGGCCCGACTCGCTCGCCAAGCCCGAATAGCTCCGCCCCAGGTGACCCGGCCAGACTCGCCCGCCAACCTCACACAGTTCCGCCCCAGGTGACCGGCACAGCCCGGCCCAGCCCTGCCCGGCCCGGCCCAGTCCAGCCCAGCCCAGTCCAGCCCTGCCCAGTCCGGCTCCGCCCAGTCCGGCTCGGTCCGGCCCAGCCAAGCCCAGCCCGGCTCGGCCCGGCTTGGCTTGGCCCGGCCCCACCCTGCCCGGCCGCCAACCACGGACGGGCAGCCCAAGGAGACCGGCGGCATCCGGCACTTTCGGCTCCTGCACGACGCGAACTGCACGCCGATCGTGAGCGAGGTGCCGGTCACCTGCACGCAGGCTTCTCTCAACCGCCTGACCGCACGGCCACCCAGACCACATTGCTCGTCGCCCACGGCCGCGCCGGCGGCCTGCCGGTCAGTTGCCCGGCACCCGGCAGGCATCGCCGCTGGTGAAGCCCTGGTCGACGATGCCCAAGGCGCTGTTGACGCGGGCCCGCATGTTCTCCAGGCCGATCTGGTAGCTGAGTTCGATCACTCCTTTCTCCCCGAACACCTCCTTCAGCTCAGCGACCTGCTCGTCGGTCACGGTGCCCGGGCTGGAGGTCATCGCGTCCGCGTAGGCGATGGCGAGTCGCTCTTGCGCGCTGTAGGCGTCCGATTCGGCGTAGTTGTCGATCTCCTTCAGTCGTTCGATGTCCAGCCCCTCGTGCCGCTGCAGCATGGTGCCGAAGTCCACGCACCACGAGCAGCCCAACTGCTGCGCCACCCGGTACACCGCCAGCTCCCGGACGCTGGCGGGCAGCTCCTTCGACGCCTTCTCCACCGCCATCTCATGCCGGGCGCTGGCCATGAGCAGCTTGCGGTGGTGTGCCGACACCGCGAACGGCTCCGGCACGGCTCCGAAGCGGCGCTTGGCGAACCAGTACATGGTCCGCACCATCAGCGACGCGTCCTTCTTCGTGACACCAGCGATCCGCGACATGTCAACCTCCTCATGTCGGCCCCCGATCCGGGCCGTTCACGATGAGGACGACACACCTCGGGAAGGTGTGACAGCTCAGCTCAGGACGGGTTTGTGACCCGCGCCATGAAGTACACCGCGCCGGTGTCGACATGGCGGACGAGCAGCAGGAACGGCTTGTCCACAACCACCTCCACCGGTTCGGCGGGCATCGACATCAGCCGCATCATCACCGCCGTCGCCGCCGCGCCCTCGAATCCGTCCTCGTCGATCTTCAGCACCGACTCGTGCAGGATCGACTGCACGGCGAGCGGGTCGGGGCTGATTCCCGACAGGTCCGCCTTGTCGCCGAACACCGTGTTCACGCCGAGCCCTCGCAGTGCGATAGACAGCTCGGCCTGGGTGGTCAGTTTCAGCTTCGGCAAACTCAACGCGACCTGCGTCGACTCAGGCGCCGTGAGCAACGCGCCGAGGGATTCGGCTGTCAGCGTCGGTTCGGCGTCGACGAGGTCGCCGTCCGGAAGCAGGACCACCGCCTCCACGCCCCCGACCGCGGGCAGCGCGACAATCCGCCAGCCGTCAGTCGCGGCGTAACCGACCTGTTCGTTCAACACCATCGTGGGCACGTCCACCGAGCCCGTCGGAGTCTGGAACGGCTTCGGCTCGGTGGCGTGCTCCCGGAACTTCTTGCGCCACGCACATTTCAGATACAGCGCGTTGACCAAGGCCGACACCGTGTCGGTGTCGATCGAGCCCTCAGGCAGCAACTCAGGGATGAGGCCCCGAGTCGTCTCGGCGACGTCGGCGTTGATCTCGGCGCGTGCCTTTTCCGGTTCGTGCTCGAACGGCGCGTTGCGTACCGATCCGTCGGACCACCGGGACAGTTCGTCGACAAAGGCGTCCTCGACCGTGATCTTCGCGTCCGCCCAAAGCGTGTTCGCGATGGCGATCGCCGGTTCTTCCTCGCCCCGCCCCGCCTCGTCCAGGGTGGCCGCGCCGGCGATTGTGGCGGTCAGCTCGTCCAGCGGGCCGAGGAGGTCGACCAGTTCCTGGCGACTGCCCCCACGGGCGCCTAGAGCCAGCAAGCCGAGCGCGCTGGCCACCGAATAGGGCGACCAACAGACTTGTTCAGTGGGCTTGCCCGCCACAGCACGGTGCAGGGCGAGAGCGAAATCGAGATGCGACACGGCTTGACTCCCCGACTTGTGATGTCCGTCAGTCGAGTGTGCCACTTCACAGCGATCAGGCTCGGAAGTTGTCCACAAGCTCCGCGTGCCAGACGATCGCCTGGGCGTCAGTCAGCGACGCGACCTGGTCGACGACCACCCGAAGCCGCTCCCCGTCGTCCGCCGCCGCATGCCACGCGGGCAGGAACGCCGGCTCCAACACATCCGGTGCGCGCTCGGTCAACGTCTCCACCAGGCCGGCGATCAAAGCACGCTGCTCTCGTTGCATGGCCAGCCGAACGGGGTCGCTTAACACGAAGTGCACGGCCATCGCCTTGAGCAGCGCGACCTCCGAGGCAACCCGCTCGGGCACGACCAGGTCAGCTGTGTACCTGATCAGTGGTCCTGGGCCGTGCGCTTCGCGCGTGCCGGTGACCGCGGCGGCGGCGAACCTGCCCACCAACTCGCTGGTCAGCCGCTTCAGTGCGACCTGGGCGTCGAGCGACCCGTCGTACTCCCTTTCCGCGAGGTCGCCGACGACGGGAAGACCCAGCAGCACTGTGGCGGCCTCTTCCAGCGCCGAGATCGGCTCGCTGGAGAAGTGCTTGGCGGCCAGCTCGGCGATCACCGCGCGCTCTGTCGAATCCGCCAAGGCGCTGAGCGAGATACGGCCTGCCCGAACCCCGTCCTCGACATCGTGCACGGAGTACGCGACGTCGTCGGACCAGTCCATGACCTGCGCCTCGATGCACCGGCGGTCTCCCGGAGCGCCGTCACGCATCCACCCGAACACCGCGAGGTCGTCCTCGTAGACACCGAACTTGCGGATGCCCGCGCGGCGCGGCCACGGGTACTTCGTGGCGGCGTCGAGCGAAGCCCTGGTCAGGTTGAGGCCGTGGCCGAGGATCTTCGGTTCGAGGCGGGTCAGGATTCGCAGTGTCTGGGCGTTGCCCTCGAAGCCCCCGCAAGCCTGCGACGACTCATCCAACGCGCGTTCGCCGTTGTGACCGAAAGGAGGGTGGCCGATGTCGTGGGCGAGTCCGGCCGTGTCCACGATGTCCGGATCGCAGCCGAGTTCCTCGGCGATTCCCCGGCCGATCTGGGCGACCTCAAGCGAGTGGGTCAGCCTGGTGCGCGGGATGCCGTGCACCTCAGAGCCCTCATTGGGGCCGACGACCTGGGTTTTTCCCGCCAGCCGACGTAACGCCGCCGAGTGCAGGACTCGGGCGCGGTCGCGGCTGAACGGGGTGCGCACCGCAGGCCAGGAGCCGGGAAGGGCGGCCGACTTGGGCGGCTCGGCGAACAGCCGTTCGCTGTCATGATCTGAGTAGCCGGGGCTCACGGGCTGAGGGTACGTGCCGGTCAGCCGACTTCGCTGTCGAGCACGATCCCGTCGGCTGGAGCTTTGGTCGCGCGGTAGTAAAGCAGCGCGGCGGTCTCGCGGAGGATGTAGCGGGCCTGGGTCTCGCGGGTCTGCACGATCGGCCCGGAATGCGTCGGCGACGTCCAGGCGTCGATCCCCGCGTCATGCGCCATGGTCCGGGCGCGTAGGGAGTGCCACGGGTCGCTGACGATCACCGCGGAATCCCAGCCACGCTGCCTGACCTCGGTCGCGACAGCCCGCATGGTGCCGAGAGTGTCGTTGCCTTCGCCGACACCGATGACCTTGTCCTTGGGCACACCCCGGTCGACGAGCCAGTTTCGGCCCGCCTCCGCTTCGGTGAACCGGTCGCCGGTGCGCCTGCCGCCACCGGTGACGACGTACTCGGCGACACCTTCGTCATACAGCGCCTTCGCCTTGCGCAGGCGGGCTTCCAGGACCTTCGACGGCTTGCCCGCGTACTGGGCGGCGCCCAGAACGACGACGACGTCGGCGCGATCGCGATCGTCGACCCGACCGACCTGCCACACCCGAAACGCCGTGCCGCCGACCACCAGCACGCCCATCAGCAATGTTCCGATGAACAACCGGCGAAAGAAGCGCAGGACGGGACGGGGTTGGGGAGACACAGTCCGCATCCTTTCACCAAGGGCGAATCGGGGTGGCCCGGGGACTGTACGCGATGGTCATGACGAATCCCCGCGTCCGGAACTGAGTTATCCACAGACTCGCCGACTCATCCACAGCGGAATCGCCAACCCTGGTGAGACCGCCAAGATCACGGTTCGCTCGACACATGGAATCCAACCGAGCCGTGCTCGACCTCGACCATCTCCCCAGCCTCTTCCCACACCGTGTCGCCCGCGCGTCGGAACTCGTCGCGCTCGGGCTTTCGGGGCGAAGCATCCAGCACCGATGCAGGCAAGACGGGCCGTGGCAACGACTTCAGCCCGGGGTCGTGCTGCTCAGCGACGCGCCGCCGGTACGCACGCAGCGTCTGCAGGCGGCGCTGCGCATGGTGGGTCCGGAGGGTGTGGTGACCGGCCGCGAAGCGATGTGGCTGCATGGTCTGCCACTGCCGCCGATGGGGGCCATCCACCTGCTTGTCCCCGATCGCGGGCCACAGCGAACCGACGGCTCCGTAACCGTGGAGCGCACCCACCGCCCACCAGACCCTCTGTGGCGCAAGGGTTTCGCGACGGCCCCCCTCGCCCGGGCCACCGTTGATGCCTGTCGGCGGACGCCGTCATTCGGGGAAGTCCGCATTCTGGTGCTCGAAGCCGTGCACCGGGGAGGCGTGAGCCTCGATGCCGTGCACGACGAACTCGCTCGCGGCTCCACCCGCGGAACGACGCTGCTGCGGCAGGTCTTGGGCGAGATCGATCGGGGCATCCGGTTGGCGGGTGGCCGGATCGCGCGTGAACTGGTCGAGCGTGCCGGGCTGCCACCGCCCCAGTGGGGCGCGCGCCTGAGCACGGCCGACGATGTTCACCTCGGCTTGGTCGACGCCTGGTGGGACGACATCGCGATGGCCTGGGACGCCGACATCCACCGTCCATGGGCACCGCGCACGGAGCACATGGTGTCGACCAGGGCGGCGCGCCTCACCGCGCACGGTGTGGTTTCGGTCCACACCACCCCAAGTCGGATCCGCGACGACACCGAGGCCGTCGTGGCCGAGCTGCGCGGCGCCTACCGGCTGGCGTCGGCCCGACCGAGGCCAAAGGTGGTGGCTTCCTGAGCGAACCTCAGCAGCCGATGAGCTGCCCGGCCAGATACGACTCCAACTGGTCCATCGAAACCCGGTCCTGCGACATGGTGTCGCGCTCCCGAACGGTGACCGCGTGATCGTTGAGGGTGTCGAAGTCGACGGTGACGCAGAACGGGGTGCCGATCTCATCCTGTCTGCGGTACCGGCGGCCGATCGCCCCGGCGTCGTCGAAGTCGACGTTCCAGTGCTTGCGCAGGCTCGCCGCGACATCGCGGGCCTTCGGCGAGAGGTCCGCGTTTCGTGAAAGCGGGAGGACGGCGACCTTGACCGGTGCCAGCCTGCGGTCGAGCCGCAGGACGATCCGGGTGTCGACGCCGCCCTTGGCGTTGGGTGCCTCGTCCTCGGTGTAGGCGTCGAGGAGGAAGGCCATCATCGGGCGGCCGACGCCGGCGGCGGGCTCGATGACATAGGGCCGGTAGCGGGTTCCGGTGGCCTGGTCGAAGTACGACAAGTCGACCCCGGAGTGGTTGGAGTGCGTCGTCAAGTCGAAGTCGCCGCGGTTGGCGATGCCCTCCAACTCACCCCATTCCTGGCCGCCGAACTGGAAGCGGTACTCGATGTCCACAGTCCGCTTGGAGTAATGCGACAGCTTCTCCCGCGGGTGCTCATAGACCCGGAGGTTGTCCTTGGCGATACCGAGATCGGTGTACCAGCGCGTCCGCTCGTCGATCCAGTACTGGTGCCATTCATCGTCCGTGCCGGGCTCGACGAAGAACTCCATCTCCATCTGCTCGAACTCGCGGGTGCGGAAGATGAAGTTCCCGGGAGTGATCTCGTTGCGGAACGACTTGCCGATCTGACCGATGCCGAAAGGCGGCTTGCGACGGGAGGTGGTCTGCACGTTCAGGAAGTTGACGAAAATGCCCTGCGCCGTTTCGGGGCGCAGGTAGTGCATTCCCTCTTCGGTCTCCACCGGGCCGAGGTGGGTCTTGAGCATCATGTTGAACTCGCGCGGCTCCGTGTACTGCCCGCGGTTGCCGCAGTTCGGACACGGCACGTCGGACAGGTCGAAGACCGGGGCGGCCTCCCCCGCGTCGACAGCCATGTCCTTGCCGGTCCGCGCCGCGTACTCCTCGGCGAGTTGGTCCGCGCGGAAACGCTTGTGACAGGAGGTGCACTCGACCAGCGGGTCGTGGAAGGCGTTGACGTGCCCGGATGCGATCCATACCGAGCGCGGCAGGATCACCGACGAATCGAGACCCACGACGTCGTCGCGGCCCTGCACCATCGTCTTCCACCACGCGCGCTTGATGTTGTCCTTGAGTTCCACGCCGAGCGGACCGTAATCCCAAGCCGACCTGGTGCCGCCGTAGATCTCGCCACACGGGTAAACAAAGCCTCGGCGCTTGCAGAGACTGACCACGGTATCGATCCGATCGGCTGACACTGATCCTCCACGGGGAACTCAAAGTCGCAGGCGTGGAGAGTATCCCGGCGAATCGTTTCCTCGATCGGGGGAATGAGCGTGTTCAAAGGGGTGAACAGATAAGATCAAGAGTTACGGATATGGCGGATATTCACTCACCAGACTGAGCGATTAGCAAATGGTTCCAGAGCAAGGTGGCCTAATCACCGCACCGCTTAGGAACTCGTCACCGAGGTTCGGCGGGGCCGCCAGCTTCACCGAGGCGCACGGTCGCGGCGTCGGCGGCGAGCAGGCTGGTGTGTTCGCGGACGGCCGTCGGGTCGGCTTCAAGGACAACCTCGTACGCAGCGGTCTCGGCGGCATCCGCCCCGGCGAGGAACGGGATCACGTGTTCCCGGACCTCGAAAGGAGACATCGACTTGCGATAGGCGGAGACGGAGGCGAACTCGACCGTCAATACCCACGTTTCGGCGGACTCGGTGGACCGCACGAGCAGCCCACGAAGGCAGCCACGCTGGGCGAGCAGCAGTTCCAGCGCCCGGTGCGCACGAGCGGTGAACGGCTCGGATTCGGCGACGGTGAACCGGGCGATCAACAGCACGACAGGCGACCTTCCGAGCGGTGGTGCGAGGACGCCGCACGGTAACCCACCCGGCGGGACCGACCTCGGCCACCACCGACCACCTCAACGACCTCGGCGCCCCACGCAAAGGCGGCGGGGATTCGGTCTTGCAACCAGACCAGGCGATAGACGGCGGGGTGGCGGTGAAGGTGCTCGCCGAAGAGCAGAAGCCCCTCTGTTTCTGTCGCGGCAGCAGTGGCGGCGCCGGCAGGTGTGGTGCTGGTGATGGCGGCGGCAGCTGCTACGTCAGTGGCGGGCAGCACTTGCGGCGGCGTCAGCGCGTAAACCGTGGGCATCGGCGGCGGCAGCAGCAGTCGCGGTGGCGCAGCGAGCAGCGGCTCGCGGTGGCGGAGCGAGCGGCAGCAGTTGCGGTCGGTGGGGATGACGGTGACTGCGGTGGCGCAGCGAGCAGCGGCTCGCGGTGGCGGAGCGAGCGGCAGCAGTTGCGGTCGGTGGGGATGACGGTGACTGCGGTGGCGCAGCGAGCAGCGGCTCGCGGTGGCGGAGCGAGCGGCAGCAGTTGCGGTCGGTGGGGATGACGGTGACTGCGGTGGCGCAGCGAGCAGCGGCTCGCGGTGGCGGAGCGAGCGGCAGCAGTTGCGGTCGGTGGGGATGACGGTGACTGCGGTGGCGCAGCGAGCAGCGGCTCGCGGTGGCGGAGCGAGCGGCAGCAGTTGCGGTCGGTGGGGATGACGGTGACTGCGGTGGCGCAGCGAGCAGCGGCTCGCGGTGGCGGAGCGAGCGGCAGCAGTTGCGGTCGGTGGGGATGACGGTGACTGCGGTGGCGCAGCGAGCAGCGGCTCGCGGTGGCGGAGCGAGCGGCAGCAGTTGCGGTCGGTGGGGATGACGGTGACTGCGGTGGCGCAGCGAGCAGCGGCTCGCGGTGGCGGAGCGAGCGGCAGCAGTTGCGGTCGGTGGGGATGACGGTGACTGCGGTGGCGATAGCAGCGGGCACGATGGCGATGCGAGCTGCGTTGGTCGGGGGCCGCTCCTGTCGGTGGTTCTACTGCTTTGGCTGCGGTTGATGGCCGCGGTATCAGCAGGGTTGCCGGTCGGGTTGTGGTCGGCGAGCCATGAAGGGTGCAGAAGAGCGGTATCGCCGCCCGCCTTCTAAGCTCTTGGCCGCAGGTTGGAGTGCTGCTGGGGCATGTTCGGCTCGGAGCGAGATCACACGGGAGGCACCGTTGCGCCAGGGTCGGTCGACACGGGCACCACTCATCGCCGGGCAGGGGCCGCTGGCGAAGGTGCCGCCGTTGTTGGCGTTCCTCGTGGTCATCGGGCTGTTCACCGCGGGGGTGCTGGTCCGCGGGGTCCTCGGGGCGGCGTTGCTCGGGTTGCTGGCGGCGGGGGTCGCCGTGTTGCTGGCCGCCACTTGGCAGGCGCTTTCGCCGGGGCATCGGTTTGGGCGCGTACTCGTCCTTGTGGTGCTCGTCGCGGTGGCCTTCTCTGTGTTGTGAGCAATGCCCGCACGTCGCCATGACCAGGAAATAGGGTGACCGCCTAGGATGTTGAACACGGTAACCAAATCCGGCGGAGTCCACTGTCGGTGCAGCAGGAGATGAGGACGTCCATCGTGACCTCGGAAGCCGCGTCGCACGAGCTGCGGGTAGCCGCCGAGCAGCACGAGCATTCCCCTGACCGTCCCGCCGTTCCGCCCGCGCACCGGCGGCCCGCCACCACGCTGACCGCCGCGGGGGACCTCCTGCGCGCGCTGGCCGCGCCGGTGCGGATCGCCATCGTGTTGGAGTTGCGGGAGGCCGATCGCTGCGTGCACGAACTGGTGGACGCGCTGAACGTGGCCCAGCCGCTCATCAGCCAGCATCTGCGCGTACTGAAGTCCGCCGGCGTCGTCTACGGCGAACGCCATGGCCGTGAGGTCGTCTACCGACTGGTGGACGAGCATCTCTCACACATCGTCGTCGACGCCGTAGCGCACGTGGAGGAAGGCAACCCGCAGTGACCGCGACCGACCGCGCCTCAGCCACTGTTCCAGGCAAGCGTTCCACGAAGCAGCGCACCGCCGTGACCCAGTTGCTCGACCAACTCGACGACTTCCGCTCCGCGCAGGAACTCCATGAGGAGCTGCGCAAACGCGGCGAGGGCATCGGCCTGACCACCGTCTACCGCACCCTGCAGTCGCTCGCGGACGCCGGCGAGATCGACGTG
The DNA here is from genome assembly GCF_014323725.1 of Actinokineospora xionganensis. Lineage (GTDB taxonomy): Bacteria > Actinomycetota > Actinomycetes > Mycobacteriales > Pseudonocardiaceae > Actinokineospora > Actinokineospora xionganensis. The sequence continues at coordinate 59,833 of NZ_JABVED010000012.1, forward strand.
CTGCGCACCGACACCGGCGAAGCCATATACCGCCGCTGCTCCAGCCACCACCACCATCACCTGGTGTGCCGCGAGTGCGGACACACCGTCGAGGTGGAGGGCCCAGCCGTGGAGCGGTGGGCCGACCGGGTGGCTGAGGAGAACGGTTTCTCCCAGGTCAGCCACACCGTCGAGATCTTCGGCACCTGCGCCAACTGCGTCTGACATCGCACAGCGAGACCCCGCGACCGACCCGACTACTCGGCCGGCCGCCCCCCTGTCACGACTTCCCCGCGGGACGGCCCAACCGGATTTGTTGAGCCAGATTCCGCGCGTAGGCCGACGGCGAGCGAGCCGAGAGCTGCGATCACCTCAGCTCGCTGTTCCGGCGGACAGTCGGTCAAAGCTTGTCTCGAAGCGTGCTTGACGATGGCTCCCCGCTGACACCGCACGACGAGCCATGCGGAAGTGCGGAGAACGAACCCGATTGATGACAGGACGAATATCCAGGTCATCCCGCACGCCCGGCTGAATCGTGTCGTCGGAGCGACCCCAGGAGGTGCCCCGTGTCGGTCACCGTCCAGAAGGTCCAACCATTTCGATTTGGATGCACATCCGGGTTCAGCAGACGCACGACAGCCGCGGCAGCTCCGCTGGGAGACTTGAACCGTTGGCCCGCGAGGTCGCCGTTGGTGATCAGCAGACGTTCCGTGACGGGCTCGAACAATCCATCAATCCAGACGCCCTCGTATGTGGCATGTACGCGGATCTCACCCGGATCAGCAGGTTCGCCTTCGGGGACGTGAGGCTGCTCGCGCATGAACGAATCGAGGAGCCTGTTGACCACAGTCGCGGCTGACCCGTTCCACGCCCGCTGGAGGAGCTTAATTCGCTCAAAATCCGCTTCAAAAATCTCTATATTACTCAACTTGGCCTCACGAGGGAGCATGTCATCCTATCCGCCGGGCCGTAATCACCTCGACGAACCCAAGCGTAGCGTCAGCGCGACGAAATGTCGAGAAGTTTTGAATCTCAGCCGAGAATAGGTGTCGGCTCCGGTCCGAGTGTCCGCGGACCGAAGTGCGCGACCCCGGCGGGTGTCCGCCGGGGGTACGGATGGGACCGATGCGGCCCGTCACGTTCTAAGCCTCTCGGCGGCCCGCTTCTCTATAGCTCAGCCGAAGTAGCCGGAGCCCGGCACACCAGTGGTGTGCCGGGCTCCGAATTGAGTTGTGTCAGGCCTCGTACGGGTTTTCGGGTTGTGGGATCTGGACCATGGACGCCACCGTCAGGGACGGCACGTAGTCCGTCTCCTTGGTCGCGGTGCCCGGCTGGAACTGGCCCGTCACCTCCAGCCACGTGTCGTTCGCCAGTCCAGCGGTGCCGGGGCCGTCGAGTTTGACCTTCACCGGGAAGGCGTCGGCGGCGCAGCAGGCGATGGACAGGCGGGCCAGGTAGGTGGCGCCGTCCTGGGTCACCACGAAGCCGGTGAGGCGCACGGTCCGGTTGTCGAGTGACTTGCCCGAGTCCCAGGCCGCGCGGGCGGCGAAGTCGCTCATCGCCAGGGAGACGACGTCGCCCTGGGGGATGGGTGGGAACGTGGTGGAGCCGTCGGTGCCCGACGAGCGGGTGGCGGCGGCGCGGTTGTCCCCGCGCATGACGGAGTCGGCGCCCAGGGCGGGCGGGGCCACCAGGAAGATCGCCAGCACCGGCAGCAGCAACAGCCAGGCACTCTTCGCCGAGTGGTGGTGTTCGCAGTCGTCGTCGCCGTGGTCATCGTGGTCGTCGTGGGCGGCGGGCTTCGCGGTGGGAGCGGCGCCGTCGCTGTCGGCGCCGAAGTTGAGTTGCACCGCCGCGGGCGCAGGCTCGCGGGCCGACACCAGGTCGCGCCCGATGGAAACCGCCGCCAAGGCGACCATGATCACGCCGCCCGCGATCAGCCAGTACTGGTGGGCGGGCTTGACGTAGAGCAGGTAGGTGCCGGTGAACGAGATCTTCAGCAGCGCGCCGCCGACCAGGACCAGCAGGATGTTCTGCGTTTCGCGCCTCATCCGACACCCCCAAGGAAGATCACGCCTGAGATGACCGCGCAGGCCACGGCCACGATGAACGTGGCGGGTGCGAAGCGCATCGCGAAGGACTTGCCGAAGGTGCCCGCCTGCAGGGCGAACAGCTTCACGTCGATGGCCGGGCCGACCACCAGGAAGACCAGCTTGGGCAGCAGCGGCATGCCCGCGATGGAGGCGGCGACAAAGGCGTCGGCCTCACTGCACAGGGCCAGCAGCACCGCGAGGACGGCCATCACGATGACACCGAGGATGATCTGCTCGCCGAGTGTGTTGATCCATTCGCGCGGGATGGCGACGTTCAGGACCGCGGCGGTGAAACCACCGATGACCAGGAAGCCGCCTGCGTCCACTAGGTCGGCGCGGGAGGTCTCGAAGAACATCCGCCAGCGGGAGCGGCCGTCCTGCTCGGGCAGCCTGCGCAGAGCGCGCTCGATGATCCACTCGGCCTTGCCGAAGCGGGCCCACAGCCAGCCCATGATGATCGCCGTGGCGAGCGAACCCGCCAGGCGGGCCGCGACCATGCCCGGACTGTTCGGGAACGCGACGCTGGTGGCGACCAGGACGATCGGGTTGACCGCGGGCGCGGCCAGCAGGAACGCCAGCGCGACCGAGGTCGGGACGCCCTGCTGCATCAGCCTGCGGGCCACCGGCACGGCCGCGCACTCACACGTCGGCAGCGCCACGCCCGCCATACCCGCCACCGGGACGGCGAAGGCCTGCTTCTTCGGCAGCATCTTCTCGAGCACCCGCGCGGGCACGAAGGCCGCGATGGCGCCGCTGATCATCACACCGAGGACCAGGAACGGCAGCGCCTGCACGCAGACGGCGACGAAGATCGTCGAGCCGGTCTGGATGGCCGGGACGTCGAGCCAGGAGGCCAGCCACTGCTGCCCTATTAGCGCGACGACCAACAGGCCGCACAGCACCTCCAGGGAGGTGATGCGGCGCTTGGGCTCCTCGGGCGAAGCCTTCGGCTCGGCTCGCTCAGCCACGGCGACGCTGGACTCGGATTGCGCGGTGGCGCCTTCCTGAGCAGGCGAAACGTCCTCGACAGGGTCGGCTTTGTCAGCCGGTTCTTTGCTCATCAGCGCTGGCTCCGGCGATGCAGGGTGGTCACGCGGCGAATGATGCCATTATGCGCATCAAGTTGGGGAGTCCCCTGTAGCACTTTGTTCACTGGCTGTTCCCAGCAACTCGGTCCTCAACTGTGAAGCAGTGGAAACGACCAGCATGAGCAGGGTGCCGAGGGCGCTGACACCCAGGCCGTCGGCCGGGAACGCGTAACGCAGGGTCACATCCATCCCCCGGTCCGTGTGGACCACGCCGAGTGTCCCGAACAGCCCCTGCCCCGCCCGTTCGGCCGCGGAGATGGCCAGCGCGGGCTCGTCGGGCAGGTCCCAGGCGACCACGCAGGTCAGGCTCAGGACCGTGAGGCCCTCGGCGAGTTGCATCGCCTGCACGGCCGAGGGCACGTCGCCGTGCCGGAAGGTCAGCGCGCCGTCGTCGTCGACGTTGACGTCGTGGTAGCTCTCCAGGGCCTCACGGGCCTTGGTGAGCAGGTCAGCGGTGGTGACGGCCTCGCTGGTCATGCGCCTCCTCCTGGGTTGAGCTGGGCGGCCACCTCGGCCGAGTCGGCCGCGGCGCCGAACCGGCGGTCGCGGCGGGCGTAGGTCTCGATCGCCTGCCAGAGGTGGAGGCGGTCGAAGTCGGGCCACAGGACGTCCTGGAACACCATCTCCGCGTACGCCGACTGCCACAGCAGGAAGTTCGACGTCCGTTCCTCCCCCGACGGCCGGATGAACAGGTCGACGTCGGGCATCTCCGGCTGGTATAGGTACTTGCCGATCGTGCGTTCGTCGACCTTCTCGGGGTTGAGCTTCCCGGCGGCGGCCAGCCGAGCGATCTCGCGGGCCGCGTCACCGAGTTCGGCGCGGCCGCCGTAGTTGATGCACATGGCGAGGTTGAGCACGTCGTTGTCCTTGGTGCGCTCCTGCGCGGACTCCAGCGTGTTGATGACGCTGCGCCACAGCCGCGGCCTGCGCCCCGCCCACCGGACCCGGACACCCATCTCGTCCAGTTCGTCGGTGCGGCGGCCGATGACGTCGCGGGAGAAGCCCATGAGGAAGCGGACCTCTTCGGGACTGCGCCGCCAGTTCTCCGTGGAGAAGGCGTAGAGGGAGAGCCACTTGACTCCCATCTCGATGCAGCCGCGCGCCGCCTCCACGACCTGCGCCTCGCCGCGCTTGTGCCCCTCGACGCGGGTGAGGCCGCGCTGGTTGGCCCAGCGGCCGTTGCCGTCCATGACGATCGCGACGTGCTTGGGGACGAACTCAGCCGGGATGGCGGGTGGGCGGGCGCCGGAGGGGTGCGGATCCGGGGGCGCCACCGGGCGTCCCGATTCGCGCCTGCTGACCTGCCGCCGTCGCAGCACCGCAACTCCTTCACTCGCCGGTTTGACCGCAATGACAGTACTGACCGACGGCGCATGGCCTCGGTCGCAGGGTGGAGAACCGGCGGAACTTCCGTACCGCTACGGCGATTCGCGAACCGGCGTGCGTTCCTCGACGCGGCGGCGTTCGACCAGGGGAAGCGACCGGAGCTGCCGTTCGAGGTGCCACTGCAGCAAAGCCGCGACCAGGCCGCTGGCCTCGCGTCGCGACGACTCCGTGGACCGTTCGGCGATGTCCCAGACGCCTGTGGCCAACGCGTCCATGAGAGACAGCACCTCGAACGGCGGACTCGCCGACCCGGGGGGCTTGCACTTCGGGCACACCGACCCGCCCGCGTGCACGCTGAACGCCCGGTGCGGACCGGGGTCGCCGCAGCGGGCGCACTCTGTGATCGCCGGAGACCAGCCGGCGAAAGCCATGGCACGCAACAGGAATGCGTCCAGGACGAGCGAGGCGTCGCGTTGGCCGTCGGCCAGCGCGCGCAGCGCCCCGGCGACCAGCAGGTAGAGCCGGAAGACGGGTTCGCCTTCCTCCGCCGACATCCGGTCGGCGGTCTCCAGGACGACACACGCCGCGGTGTAGCGCTGGTAATCGTCGACGATGCCCGCGCCGAACGCGTCGAGGGTCTGGACCTGGGTGATCACGTCGAGGGTCCGTCCCGTGTAGAACTGGACGTCGACGTGCGCGAACGGCTCGACCCGGGCGCCGAGCCGCGAGGTCGTGCGACGCACGCCCTTGGCCACGGCGCGGACCTTGCCGTGCTTCTGCGTGATGAGCGTGATGATCCGGTCGGCTTCACCGAGTTTCTGCACGCGCAGCACCACGCCGGTGTCGCGATACAGGCTCACCGGGATCTCCCGAGGATTCCACGGCGTTCACGCCGGTAATGAATCGGGAGCGGGACGGCCGCCAAGGCCCGTGCGCGTCGTGGCCTTTCCGGCTTCAACAGAGTCTCCTGGTTCTGTCGGTGATGATCGCTAGCTTGATCGGCATGTCCCGGTACCGTCTTCAGCCGACCCCCGCGCAGGAGCGGCTGTTGGTGGACCATTGCGGGCATGCCCGGTTCGTGTGGAACCTCGCGGTGGAGCAGCACGCCCACTGGCGGCCGGGCAGGAAGGCCGCGCCGGGGTACAACGAGCAATGCCGCCAATTGACCCAGGCGCGGGCGGCGAACCCGTGGCTGGCGGCCGGTTCGGTGATCGTGCAGCAGCAGGCATTGAAGGACTTCGCCCAGGCGAGGGCCAACTTCTTCCGTCGGACCCACCGACGGCCCACGTGGCGAAAACGCGGACAGAGCGAGGGCTTCCGGATCGTCGCGATCAGCCCCGACGATGTGCGCCGAGTGTCTCGCAACGTGGGCGAAGTGAAGGTGCCCAAAATCGGGTGGGTGCGCTTCCGATGGTCCCGTGCGGTTACCAACGGTGTGAAGTCCTACCGCATCACCCGTGACCGGGCCGGCCGCTGGCATGTGGCGTTCGCGGTCGTGCCCGAGCCCATCGCCGGACCGGGCACGGGTGCGGCTGTGGGTGTGGATCGCGGTGTCGCGGTCTCGGCGGCGCTGTCCACCGGGGAACTGCTGTCGGTGCCCACGTTGCTGGGAACCGAAAAGGCCCGGTTGCTGCGGTTGCAACGCAAGCTCGCCCGGGCACAACGCGGTTCCACCCGGCGTGGCAAAGTCAAGATCGCGATCGCGAGGCTCAAGGCCCGCGAAAGCGACCGGCGGATGAACTGGGTGGAGAAGACAAGCACCCTCCTGGCCCGCGACTTCGACGTAATCGCGGTCGAAGACCTCAAGATCGCCAACATGACCCGGTCGGCGAAGGGCACGCGGGAGGCGCCGGGTCGGGGTGTGCGGCAGAAGGCGGGCCTGAACCGGGGCAACCTGGCCAACGGGTGGGGGCAGTTGGTGACCCGGTTGGAACAGAAGGCTCCTGGCCGGGTAGTGAAGGTCGACCCGCGGTTCACCAGTCAGCGTTGCTCGGTGTGCGGGATCGTGGATCGGGAGGCGCGCGAGAGCCAAGCCGCCTTCCGCTGCCGGGCCTGCGGATTCGCCTGCAACGCCGACGTGAACGCGGCACGCAATATTCGATTCGCGGCAGGGCATGCCGTGGCTGCTCGGGGAGGCCCGCCGCTGGGCGGGCCTGCGAACCGTGAACCTCAACACGACGACCACCTCTCGTACGGTAGTCGCTGTTGAAATCCCCCTGCTTGAGCCGGGGGAGGATGTCAAACGTACCACCGACTGAACGGTTCGAACGGCAGGTTCCGCGCCACGAACCAGGCCGCGAGCACGCTCATCAGCACCGGGAGGCCCCAGCGCGGCCAGGTCACCGGCCTTCCCCGGGCCCACTGGACCGCCGCCCAGGCGAACAGCGGCAACACCAGCAGCGTCACCGCGTTGTAGTGGACGGCGTCGAGAACCCTGCCGTGGAGCAGGCTGTAAGCCATCCGCAGACCACCGCAGCCGGGGCAGCACAGACCGAGCCACTTCGACGGGCAGACCAACCCACCAGGCGTGGTCGGGTCGGTGGCGAGCACGTACGCGCACCCCGCGGCCACCCCCGCGCCGAGTGCCGCCCACCGGACGAACACGGGTCAGATCCGTGGGTGCAGCATGACCACGGTGCCCGCCGCCCGGTCTGCCAGGCCGCGCCTGCGCCCCTCGTCGAACAGCGGACTCAGCACCGCCAGCAGCCCAGCGACGAGCGCGGCCGCGCCCGCGATGGCGTCGGGGAGGACGAACGCCACCAGCCCGTAGGCCACGGTCGCGCCGGCGCCCGGCAGCGTCCAGTGACACAACGCCCGCACTCCCGCCGCCACCGCACCGGGATCGCCGCCGGTCTCGGCGTCGACGACGCTGAGCCGCAGCAGCGCCTTGCCCGGGGTCGATCCGCGCGCCGCCACCAGCGCGGTGTCGTAGACGATCCCGACAGCGGCGATCAGGAGCACGGCGAGCAGTCCGTTCCCCGGCCAGATCAGCGCCGCCGCGATGGCCGCGGGAGCCGCGACGGCGACGGTGTCGATCAGCCGGGCGGCAAACCGCCCGGCGACCGTCGCCAGCGTGACCTCGCCCAGCTCGCCGATCTCGACCCGTTCGAGGTCCGCGCGGTGTGCTGCGGCCAACTCAGAACCCCAGGCGGCGAAGCTGCTTCGGGTCGCGCTGCCAGTCCTTGGCGACCTTGACGTGGAGGTCGAGGTACACCCGCATGCCGAGCAGGGCCTCGATGTGCTTGCGCGCGGTCGAGCCGACCGCCTTGAGCCGCTCACCCCGGTGGCCCAGGATGATGCCCTTCTGGCTGGGCCGTTCCACGTAGAGCAGCGCGTGGATGTCGAGCATGTCGTCGCGGCCTTCGCGCGGAATCATCTCGTCGACCGTCACCGCGATGGAGTGCGGCAGCTCGTCGCGCACGCCCTCAAGCGCCGCTTCGCGAATCAGTTCGGCGACAAGGGTCGCCTCCGGCTCGTCGGTCAGCTCGCCGCCCGGGTAGAGCTGCGGGCCCTCCGGCAGCCGCGCGACCAGGAGGTCGGTGAGCGTCTGCACCTGGAAGCCGTCGACCGCCGAGACGGGGATCAGCTCGGCGAACTCCATCACGTCCTGCAGCGCGATCAGCTGCTCGACGACCTGGTCCGGGGACACGAGGTCGGTCTTGGTGATCACGCCGATGATGGGGGTCCGCTTGGCGACCTTGGCCAGCTCCGCCGCGATGAACTTGTCGCCCGGTCCGACCTTCTGGTCGGCGGGCACACAGAACCCCACGACGTCCACTTCGGACCACGTCTCGCGGACGATGTCGTTGAGCCGCTGGCCGAGCAGCGTGCGCGGCCGGTGCAGGCCCGGGGTGTCGACGAGGACGAGCTGGGCGTCGTCACGGTGGACGATGCCGCGGATGGCGTGCCGGGTCGTCTGCGGCTTGCTGGAGGTGATCGCGACCTTGCTGCCGACGAGGGCGTTGGTGAGCGTGGACTTGCCCGCGTTGGGTCTGCCGACGAAACAGGCGAAACCGGATCGATGCCCTTCGGTGCTGCTGGTCACCGAGTTATTGTGCCTTCCGCTGCCCGGGCGGTGTGATTCGGTGCAGCTCAAGGGTGTCCGACAGCGGCGCCACCCCAGGTCCGCCCGCCTTCAGCCACTCCTCGATGTCGTCGACGGCCTCGTCGCTGAGCACGAAGCCCAGCCACACCGGTTTGCCGCCCTTCGCCTGCACGACGACCACATTGGACGTCTCGCAGGTGTCGAGGCACTCGGCGACCCGGACCGTGGCGCCGACCTCGGCGGCGACGACGCGCAGCCGGGCCAACTGGTAGCCGTGGTCGACCGTGGGGTGCTTCTTGACCGTCCCGCAGCAGCAGTCGCGGCAGACCGTGATGCGCAGCTTGCTCACTGCGCGACGGCGCCGGACGGGTCCGCGCGGAAGACGGGAGCCTCGGCGTTGAGGTCGCGCACGGCGGCGAGCGAATCGGGGTCGATGTCACCCGATTCGGTGACGACGGCGGCGGCTTCGAGGCCCTCGGCGCCACTGGACACGGCGGCGGCCACGGCGGCCTGCAACGCGGTCAGCTTGAGTGACGGCAGGGCGACGGTCGCGGCGGCGTAGGTCCGGCCGTCGGTGTCGCGGACGGCGGCGCCCTCGGCGGCGCCGGTCCGGGCCCTGCTCGACCGTGCCAGGGTCACGATCTTGGCGTCCTCAGGGTCCAGCTCAGCCACGCTCGGGGCTCCTCTCCTCTTCCGCTTCGGCGTCGGACTCCGCGCGCCGCACGACCACCGAGGTGATCCGCATTCGGCCACGCGCGTCCTTACCGCCCTCGGCCCGGAACCGTAGCCCGGCGATCTCCGCCTCGGCACCGGGCAGTGGCACACGTCCCAGTCGCTGGGCGAGCAACCCGCCGACGGTCTCCACGTCCTGACCGTCGAGTTCGAGTCCGAACAGGTCGCCGAGATCCTCGACGGCGAGCCTTGAGCTGACCCGGAAGGCGCCGTCGTCGAGGTGCTCTACCGGCGGGCGGTCGTCGGTGTCGGACTCGTCGGTGATCTCGCCGACGATCTCCTCCAGGATGTCCTCGATAGTCAGCAGCCCAGCGGTGCCGCCGTATTCGTCGACCGCGATCGCCAGGTGGTTCTTGGATTTCTGCATTTCGCGAAGCAGGTCGTCGACGGGCTTGGTGTCGGGCACGAACGCGGCCACGCTCATCACGTCGGCGGTCTTCTGCAGTTCGGCCGCGGACTCCATCGACGCGCGGACGAGGTCTTTGAGGTTGACCACGCCGACGATGTCGTCGACGGTCTCGCCGATCACCGGCAGCCGGGTGTAGCCGGTGCGCAGGGACAGCGCGAGGGCCTGCCGGACGGACTTGGTCTGCTCGATCCACACCATCTCGGTGCGGGGCACCATGACCTCGCGGGCGATCGTGCCGCGTAGCTCGAACACCGAGTGGATCATCTCGCGCTCGTCGGCGTCGACGACGCCGCGCTCCTCGGCCAGGTCGACCAGCTCGCGCAGTTCGACCTCGGAGGAGAACGGGCCCTCGCGGAAACCCTTACCGGGGGTGATCGCGTTACCGATAAGGATCAACAGCCGGGATAACGGCCCGAGGACAGTCCCTAGAGCCCTTACCGGCCCCGCGGCGACCAGACCCACTCCGTACGGGTGCTGACGGCCGATGGTGCGCGGTCCGACACCGACAAGGACGTAGGACGCGACGATCATCCCGACCGCGGCGACGAACCCGGCGAGCCAGCCCGGGCTGATCGACCGGAGGCAGATCACGGCCACCAGTACGGTCGCCGCCAGTTCACAGCTCAGCCGGAGCAGGAGCAACAGGTTGATGTGCCGCGGCCGGTCGTTGACCACGGCGAGGAGCTGCCTCGCACCCCGCCTGCCCATCCGGAGAAGGCCCTCGACCCGGGCTTTGGAGGCGGCCGACAGCGCCGCGTCCGCGGCGGCGAAACAACCCGCTGCCAAGATCAGCAGGACGGCGATGACCAGGAGACCGGCCGAGTCGGCTGACACGCTGTTCAGTGTTCCCCGGTCTTGTCCGACTCGCTGAGTCCGACCGCGCCGAGCAGCTTGTCGTCCTCGACCCGCTGCGCCGCGCGGCGCTTGGCCTCGGCGGCGGCCGTGCGGAAGTCAGCGAGGATGCGCTTCTGCAGCGTGAACATCTCACGCTCCTCCGCGGGCTCCGCATGGTCGTAGCCCAGCAGGTGGAGCACGCCGTGCACGGTCAGCAGGTGTAGCTCGTCGATCAGGCTGTGGCCTGCCTTGCGCGCCTGCTCCTTGGCGAAGGCCGGGCACAGCACGATGTCCCCGAGCAGCGCCGGACCCGCCTCGGGCGCGTCGGGCCGCCGGGCGTTCTCCAACTCGTCCATTGGGAACGCCATGACGTCGGTCGGGCCGGGCAGATCCATCCAGCGCTCGTGCAGGTCGGACATCACGTCCAGCTCCACGAGCAGCACGGACAGCTCCGCCAGCTTGCTGACGTTCATCCGGTCCAGGGCGAAGCGGGCCGCCGCGACGATGGACGCCTCGTCGACCGCCACCCCTGACTCATTGGCGATCTCGATACTCACGGGCTCATTGTCCCTGGTCGGCTCAGCGGCCCTGCCTGCGGCCACCCGCACGGACCGGTCCGCGGTGGGTTTCCTCGGCTTCGTCCTGCACGACCTGCCAGCGCTCGTAGGCGTCGACGATGTCGCCGACGAGCTTGTGGCGGACCACGTCGGAACTGGTGAGCAGGGCGAAGTGGACGTCCTCGACGTCGTCGAGGATCTCCTTGACGACCTTGAGGCCGCTGCGCTGCCCGCCGGGGAGGTCGATCTGGGTGATGTCGCCGGTGACCACGATCTTGGAGCCGAAGCCCAGCCGGGTCAGGAACATCTTCATCTGCTCGGGCGTGGTGTTCTGCGCCTCGTCGAGGATGATGAACGCGTCATTCAACGTGCGGCCACGCATGTAGGCGAGGGGGGCCACCTCGATGGTGCCCGCCTGCATCAGGCGCGGGATCGACTCCGGCTCGATCATGTCGTGCAGCGCGTCGTAGAGCGGGCGCAGGTATGGGTCGATCTTGTCGAACAGCGTGCCGGGCAGGAACCCGAGCCGCTCCCCCGCCTCGACCGCCGGGCGAGTGAGGATGATCCGGCTGACCTGCTTGGCCTGCAGCGCCTGCACGGCCTTGGCCATCGCCAGGTACGTCTTGCCGGTGCCCGCCGGGCCGATGCCGAACACGACGGTGTTGGCGTCGATCGAGTCGACGTAGCGCTTCTGGTTGAGCGTTTTGGGGCGGATGGTGCGGCCTCGCCGGGACAGGATGTCGAGGCTCAACACGTCGGCGGGCGACTCGCCCGAGTCGCCGGACAGCATGGCGACGGTGCGGCGGACCGTGTCCGGACCGACCTGCTGCCCGCGGGTCGCGAGCGTGGCGAGTTCGGTGAACACCCGCTCGGCGAAGGCCACATCGGCGGGGGCGCCGGTCAGCGTGATCTCGTTGCCGCGGACGTGGACGTCGGCATCGAGCAGTTCCTCCGCGAGGCGGAGGTTCTCGTCTCGCGACCCGAGCAGGGCGAGGACGGCACCATCGGGGATGGAGAACCGCGACTGGGCGTCGTGCTGTGGCGTTGGCGCGTCGGAAGGTCGGGGATCGGTGCCGGTCACGTTGCTTTCGGTCCTGCCTTCTGCGCCACGCGCTGTGGGTCGGTGTCTGCTCCGATGCTAGACCCAGCCACCGACACGGCGCACCGGAAAAACACGCTCAGCGACCGAAGCCCGCCAGCTGTTCGCCACCGAGAACGTGCAGGTGGGCATGGAAAACCGTGCGGCAGGCATCGTCGCCGGTGTTGAAGACAAACCGGTATCCGGACTGGTCGATTCCCTCGATCCGGGCCACCTCGACGCCCGCTTTCAGCACGTCGGCCAGCAATCGCGCGTCCTCGGCGAGTGCGGCGGCATCCTCGTGGTGGGTTCGCGGCACGACGATCACGTGGACCCGGGATTGCGGATTGATGTCGCGAAACGCGTAGGTGGTTTCGGATTCGTGGACGAGCTTCGACGGGATGTCACCGGCGATGATCTTGCAGAAGAGGCAGTCCGCATTCATGCGCTCAGATTAATGGGACGGCCGCGGGTGGAGGATGCCGCGGGTGGAGGATGCCGCGCGGGCGGTGAAGCCTGGGGGTCGCCTCACCGCCTCGCGCGGCTCCGCCGGACCGAGGGGGGAGGTGTCCGGCGGTAGTCATGCGGGCGTCCGAAAGTTCGGATCGCGTTGCACGAGAAAGGGTAGCCCCTTCGCGCGGGTCAACGCCACCGTGTCGTGAGCACGCCGATAGCGCCGAGCGCGACCGCGGCGGCCGTGGAAGTGCGCAGCACGGACGGGCCGAGTCGGACGGTTCGGGAACCTGCCTGCTCAAAGGCGTTGATCTCCTCATCGGTGATCCCGCCTTCCGGCCCGACGATCAGCAAAAGATCACCCGATGAAGGGAGATCGATATCCGCCATTCGGGTGGCGCGTCCGGCTTCCAATACGAGAGTGAGCGCGGACTCCTTTGCCACGGCACTGAGTTCGCGCACCGACATAGGCTCGGTGACTTCGGGAATCCAGGCGCGTCGCGCTTGTTTCGCGGCCTCTCGGGCAGTGGAGCGCCAGCGATTGAGCGCTTTCTCGCCGCGCGGTCCGTCATCCCATTTGGTGATGGAGCGGGAAGCGCGCCAGGGGACGATCGCGTCGGCGCCCGCCTCGGTCGCGAGTTCGACGGCGAGTTCGCCGCGGTCGAGCTTCGCGAGCGCCTGGGCGATGATCACGCGCGGGGCGGGCTGCGGCTCGGTCCAGCGCCGGGTGATCGTCAAGTCGAGCGAGTCCTTGCCCGCCGCGTCGACGACGCAGTGGGCGACTGATCCTTTGCCGTCGGAGATGAGAACTGCCTCGCCCGCGCGCAGCCGCCGGACCGCGGCCGCGTGGCGACCCTCCGGCCCGTCGAGGGTGAACGACGGGCCGGAGGGCAGTGCCTCGGCTAGGAACAGCGCCAGTGTCATCGCGCGTGGCGCTGGCGCAGGCGGGAGAACAGTCCGCCCTGGCGCGCGCTCGCGATGGCGAGCGTGTGCTCCTCTTCGCCGCGCAGCTCGGCCAGCTCGCGCAGCAGCTCGGTCTGGCGGGCGTCGAGCTTCGTCGGGACCTCGACCTCGATGTGCACGTGCAGGTCGCCGCGGCCGTCGACGCGACCGGTGGACCGCAGGCGCGGCAGGCCGCGGCCGGTCATGACCAGTTCGGTGTCGGGCTGGGTACCCGGTTCCAGCTCGATGTCGAGCGGGCCGTCAAGGGTCTCCAGCGGGACGACGGCGCCGAGCGCGGCGGTGGTCATCGGGACCCGCAGGGTGCAGTGCAGGTCGGCTCCGGCGCGCTCGAACGTCGCGTGGGGAAGCTCCTCGACCTCGACATAGAGGTCGCCTGCGGGACCGCCGCCAGGACCGACCTCGCCCTGGCCGGAGAGCCGCACGCGCATGCCGTCGGCGACACCGGGAGGGATCTTCGCGGTGATGTTGCGGCGGGCCCGGACGCGGCCCTCCCCCGCGCACTGGCGGCACGGGTCGGGGATGACCTCGCCGAGGCCGCGGCACACCGGGCAGGCCCGGGCGGTGACGACCTGGCCGAGGAACGAGCGCTGCACGGACTGGACCTCGCCACGGCCGCCGCAGGTGTCGCAGGTGGTGGGCGAGGTGCCCGCCGCGCAGCCCGAGCCGCGGCACAGGTCGCAGAGGATGGCCGTCTCGACGGCGATCTCCCGGCTGACGCCGGTGGCGCACTCCTCGAGTGTCATCTGGATGCGGAGCAGGGCGTCGGAGCCGGGCTGCACCCGGCTGCGCGGACCGCGTCCGCCACCGGCGCCCGCGGCGCCGAAGAAGGCGTCCATGATGTCGCCGAGCCCGAAACCGCCACCGAAGGGGTCGTGGCCGCCGCCGCCACCGCCGCCGTTGGACAGCGGGTCGCCGCCCATGTCGACGATCTTTCGCTTCTGCGGGTCCGACAGGACCTCATAGGCGGCGGTGACGTCACGGAAGCGCTGCTGCGCGGCCTCCTCCGGGTTGACGTCCGGGTGCAGCTCGCGCGCCAGCTTGCGGTAGGCGCGCTTGATCTCGTCCGAGGTCGCGTCCTGCCGCACCCCGAGAGCGCCGTAGTAGTCCCTCGCCACCTTGTCCAGTCCTCCTGCCCCGAGCACGTCGGGGGATCACTTCGTTGCTTTGCGTTACCGGCCGAGGATGTCCCCGACGTAATTCGCCACCGCGCGAACGGCGGCGATGTTGGTGGGGTAGTCCATGCGGGTCGGCCCGACCACGCCCATGCCCCCGAGCAGGGTCGCACGAGTGCCGTACCCGATGGAAACCACGGAGGTGCTGCGCATCTCCTCGGCCTCGTTCTCCTCGCCGATGCGGACCACGACCTTGCCCGAGTCGGTGGTCGCGGCGAGCAGTTTGAGCACCACCACCTGCTCCTCAAGCGCCTCGAGCACCTGACGCAGGGAGTGCGGGAAGTCTGCGGCGTTGCGGGTCAGGTTGGGGGTGCCGCCGAGGACGAGACGCTCCTCGGGGTGCTCCACCAGGGACTCGACCAGCACGGTGGAAAGCCTGGTCAGCGGGTCGCGAAGGTCGTTGGGCGCGGACTCCGGCAGCTCGGCGACCTTCGCGGCGGCGTCGGTGAGGCGCTTGCCCGCGAGCGTGGAGTTGAGGATGGTGCGCAGCCGGCCGACGGACTCGTCGGAGACGAGATCGCCCAGGTCGACCATGCGCTGGTCGACGCGGCCGGTGTCGGTGATGAGGACCACCATCACTCGCGCGGGGGTGATGCTGACCAACTCGACATGGCGCACGGTCGAAGTGGTGAGCGTCGGGTACTGGATGACCGCGACCTGGCGGGTCAACTGGGCGAGCAGCCGGACACTGCGGCGCATGACGTCGTCGAGGTCGATCGCGCCCTCGAGGAAGCTCTGGATGGCCCGGCGCTCGGCGGCGCTCAGCGGCTTGACGTCGCTGAGGCGGTCGACGAAGAGGCGGTAGCCCTTGTCGGTGGGGATGCGGCCCGCGCTGGTGTGCGGCTGGGTGATGTAACCGTCCTCTTCCAGCGAGGCCATGTCGTTGCGCACGGTCGCACTCGACACACCCAGGTTGTGCCGGTCGACGATCGCCTTGGACGCGACGGGCTCCTGGTTGTGCACGTAGTCGGCGACGATGGCGCGCAGGACGTCGAGCCTGCGTTCGTCCGAACTGACCACGTGGCACCTCCCTCTGGTCAGAGTTTACGGAGCGCTGGACCCTGTGGAGTCAATCGGTACGGCTATCACGTTTTGAGCATGGGTCTTGCGGGTTTGCGCGGTTCGTCTGAATCATGCTCGCACTACCCGACGGTAACTGGGAGCCCTCATGGCGTCGTCAGTGTTGACCACGGTGTTCTTGCCGATCGCGCTCGCGATCATCATGTTCGGGCTGGGGCTGTCGCTGACGATCGACGACTTCACCCGGGTGGCGAAGTTCCCCAAGGCGGCGCTGTTGGCGCTCGCGGTGCAGGTGCTGGTGCTGCCGGGCGTGGCGCTCGGTCTGGTGCTGGCTTTCGACCTGTCGCCGGTGCTCGCGGTCGGCATGATGCTGCTGGCCGCGTCCCCGGGCGGGACGACGGCGAACATCTTCAGCCACCTCGCGGGCGGGGACGTCGCGCTGAACATCACGCTGACGGCGATCAACTCGGTCCTCGCGGTGGTCACGCTGCCGATCGTGGTCAACCTGGCCATCGCAGGCTTCCTGGACGGCGACGCGTCGCTCGGGCTTCAGCCGGCGAAGATGCTGCAGGTGTTCGCGATCGTGCTGATCCCGGTGGCCATCGGTATGGCGGTGAACCGGCGCTTCCCGGAGTTCACCGCGCGGATGCGCAAGCCGGTGAAGATCGCGTCGATCGTGGTGCTGGTGCTGGTGATCCTGGGCGCGCTGCTGGCCGAGCGGGCGAACCTCGCGGGGTACCTGCGAGACGTCGGCATCGCGGCTGTCCTGCTGTGCGTGATCAGCCTGGCGCTCGGGTACTTCATCCCCCGCCTGGCCAAGGTGGGCGAGCGGCAGGCGATCGCGTCGTCGTTCGAGGTCGGCATCCACAACAGCACGCTGGCCATCACGATCGCGTTGAGCCCGGCCCTGCTGAACAACGCCCAGATGGCAGTGCCCGCGGCGGTGTACGGCGTGCTCATGTTCTTCCCGGCGGGCCTGCTCGCCTGGTGGATCACCCGGCGAGCGGCGCCGGTCACCGCCTGACGGCCCGAAACCCGTGCTCGCCGGGTCACTAGGCGAAATGAACCACGCCACCGATCGGCGGGTTCGCCATTCGGTATGCCGGTGCGTCCGAGGCCGGCTCCCAAGAGATAGAGCGCGTGCCCCTGCCGGATGCCGCCTGGCCGGTCCAGCAGGAGGTCGCGCCTGAAAGCCGTCTCCGCCGACGTCAGACTGTCACCGGGACCTTCGCCGCGCCGCGGAGGTTGATGCGGCCGTTCCATTCGACCGGTCCGTCGAGCGCCAGGTTCGAGAAGCGTTCGACCAGCCTGCCGAGGGCGATCCGGCCTTCGAGGCGGGCCAGGGCCGCGCCCAGGCAATGATGGGGGCCCGCGCCGAAGGAGACGTGGTGGCGGGCGTTGGGGCGGCTCAGGACCAGGTCGGCGGCGTCCTCGCCCCAGAAAGCCGGGTCGTGATTCGCGGAAGCGAGGCTGGCGATGACGAAGCTGCCCGGCGGGATCTCGCGGCCACCGATCTCCACCGCGGCCGTGGTGATGCGTCGGCTCATCTGGACCGGGCTGTCGTAGCGCAGGAGTTCTTCGACGGCGTTGTCGATCAGGGGTGGGTCCTCGCGCAGCGCCTTGAGCTGGTCGGGGTTGGACAGCAGGGCGACGACGCCGTTGGAGATCAGGTTGACCGTGGTCTCGTGACCCGCCACATAGAGCAGCCCCACCTGGGCGATCAGCTCGTCGTCGCTGAGGACGTCGCCTTCGTGTTCGGCCTCGATGAGGGCCGTGAGCAGGTCGTCGGCCGGGTTGGCGCGCTTCCACTCGATCATCTCGGCGGTGAGCCGGGTGAACTCGGCGTCCGCCTCGCCGATGCGGCGGGCCAGGTCGGGGTCGCCGACCGGTTCCAGGGACCGGACCAGGGTTCCGGTGAGTTCGCGCAGGCGGTCCTCGTCGGTCGGCGGCATGCCGAGCATGTCGGCGATGACGGTGAAAGGCAGCGGGAACGCCAGTTCGTCGACGAGGTCGCACCGGCCCGCGTCGGCCATGCGGTCCAGGGAGGCGTCCACCAACTCGGTGATCCGCGGAGCCAGCGCGTTGATCGCGCGCGGCGTGAAGACTTTCGCGACCAGCGACCGGAGCCGCGTGTGGTCGGGCGGGTCGCGGTCGAGCATGGACAGACCGCCCAGCCGCCAGTCGTCCCCGCCAGCGGCCTTGCGCATCTCGTCGCGGACCGGGTGCGGGGCGAGGTGTCGGGTCTCGACCGACTGGCCCGAGCGGAGCAGGGCGGTGACGAGGTCGTATCGGGACACGTACCAGAAGCCCAGGGGGTGCTCGTGGACCGCGGTCTCCTCGCGGAGCTCCGCGTAGTGGGGGTACGGGTTCTCGTTGAATCCCGGCGCGAAGGGGTTGAACATCGTCTCCGTCATGGTTCACCTTCCCTGCGTTGGTCACATACATCGTGTATGTCATTAAGTTGTACAGCATGTCCGCCACCAAAAGCCGGCGCGAGCAGTACTCCGAAGCGACTCGGGCCGCCCTCATCGACGCCGCCACCAGGCGCTTCGCGACTTTTGGGTTCGCCGCGACGGCGCTGGAGGACATCGCCACCGACATCGACGCGACCCGCGGCGCGGTCTACCACCACTTCAGCAACAAACGGGCGCTGTTCAAAGCCGTCCATGAGGAGCTTGAGTCCGCCGCCGTCGCCCGGGTCACGGAGATCGCGGCAGCCGCGGCGGACCCGTGGACCGGAGCGCTGGACGCGCTCGACGCGTTCCTCGACCAGTGCCTGGACCCGGTCTACAGCCGAATCGTGTGGCGTGAGGCACCGGTGGCCTTGGGGTGGCAGGAGTGGCACCGGGCGGAGGAGACCTACGCATACGGGATCATCCACAAGCTGCTGACCGCATTGGTCGCGAGCGGGCAGATCGAGCCGGTGCCGCTCGACACGGCCACTCGGATCACCTTCTCGATGCTGGGATCGGCGGGAACCACGCTGGCCGAAAGCCCGGCGAGCGACCAGCAGCGGCTGCGCGACGAGTACGCGGACATGGTCCGCCGGATGATGCGCGGGCTGTCCGCCTCCCCGGAATAGCAGGACCCGTCCCTGCCAAGGCGGCGAGGTCAGGTCAGGCGGCGGACCACGGCGTCGGCCAGCAGCCTGCCGCGGGAGGTGAGCACACACCGGCCCGCGGCCAGCGACGGACCGTCGAGCAGGCCGTCCTTCGCCGCTTCGACCGCCTCCACCTGCCCGGCCTCATCCAGGGCGGACAGAGCCAGGCCGTCGGAGAGGCGCAGCTCCAGCAGGACCCGTTCGACCCGCTGGTCGTCGGCCGACAGGCGTTCGCGGCCCGCCGCCGGCGAGTTGCCCTCGGCGAGCAGGTCGGCGTAGCGGGCCGGGTGTTTGACGTTCCACCACCGCACGCCGCCCACGTGGCTGTGCGCGCCGGGACCGGCGCCCCACCAGTCGCCGCCGAGCCAGTAGCCCAGGTTGTGCCTGCACCTCGCGTCGTCCGACGACGCCCAGTTCGACACCTCGTACCAGGTCAGGCCCGCCGCCGACAGCGTCTCGTCGACCTGTTCGTACCGGTCGGCCAGCACGTCGTCGTCCGGGGCGGGCAGGTCGCCGCGGCGGATGCGGCGGGCCAGGGCGGTGCCCTCCTCGACGATCAGCGCGTACGCCGACACGTGGTCGACACCCGCGGCGAGGACCGAGTCCAGGGAGGCCGCCAAGTCCTCGTGCCGCTCGCCCGGCGTGCCGTAGATCAGGTCGAGGTTGACGTGCTCGATGCCCGCGGCCCGCGCCTCGAGAGCGGCGGCGACGGCCCGTCCCGGGGTGTGAGTGCGGTCGAGGACCTTCAGCACGTGCCGCGCCGCGGACTGCATCCCCAGCGAGATCCGGTTGTACCCGGCCTCGCGCAGGCCGGCGAAGAACTCCGGCGAGGTCGACTCCGGGTTGGACTCCGTCGTCACCTCGGCGCCGGAGGCGAGACCGAAAGTCGACCGGACGGCGCCGAGCACCTCCCCCAGCCCGTCGGCGCCCAGTAGCGACGGCGTCCCACCGCCGACGAAGACCGTGTCGACCTTGGGCGGCGATCCCAGCACCCGGGCGGCGAGATCCAGTTCCCGGCGCAGCCCTTCGAGCCAGGAATCCGGCGACGCGGACGAACCGAGTTCCCCCGGTGTGTAGGTGTTGAAGTCGCAGTACCCGCAGCGCGTGGCGCAGAACGGGACGTGCACGTAGACGCCGAACGGGCGCGCGCCCAGGCCCGCGAGCGCCGAGGACGGAAGGGAGCCGTCGACGGGGGCGGGTTCGCCGTCAGGCAGTACGGAGGGCACGCCACCATCCTCCCAGGCCCCCTAGCAGGGATTTATTCCGGCAGGGCGAACCGCGTGACGTCCGTCCCAGCATGCGGATGGAGGTGGACCACACCGTGGACGCATGGGAGTCTGGACCCATGTCAGCGACCGAAGTCTTCCTGGTGGCCCGCCGCCACGTCGACTTCCGTCGTGTCTCCAGCGCGATGTGCCGTCAGTACACCTGATCCGTCGTCGCCTATCTCGAATTCAGCAGGCGTCGGACGCGCCGGCTGAGCATCCCTGATTTCCCGGGGTCCCTGACGGTGCGCCCGAGCGCCCCGACCCTAGAGGACAGCCGGTGTCTCCCACCACCACGGAGTCGACCACCCCGCAGTCGACCCCCTCAGCCCCGGCCCGCCCCAAGGCCCGCCGGGGTGAGGGGCAATGGGCGCTCGGCTACCGCGAGCCGCTGAATCCGAACGAGCGCGCCAAGAAGGACGACAACCCGCTGCACGTGCGGGACCGCATCGTCAACATCTACGCGCACGGTGGCTTCGACAGCATCGACCCGGGCGACCTGCGGGGACGTTTCCGCTGGTACGGCCTCTACACCCAGCGCAAGCCCGGGATCGACGGCGGCCGCACGGCGACGCTGGAGCCCGAGGAGCTCGACGACGAGTACTTCATGCTCCGCATCCGCATCGACGGCGGCCTGGTCACCACGCGCCAGCTCGCGGTGATCGGCGAGGTGTCACAGACCTACGCCCGCGACACCGCCGACATCACCGACCGGCAGAACATCCAGTACCACTGGATCCGGGTCGAGGACATGCCCGCGATCTGGAACAAGCTCGAAGGCGCGGGCCTGACCACCATGGAGGCCTGCGGCGACAGCCCGCGGGTCGTCCTGGGCTCGCCGGTCGCCGGGATCGCCGAGGACGAGATCATCGACGGCACCCCGGCCATCGAGGAGATCAAGCGCCGCTTCATCGGCGACAAGGCGTTCTCGAACCTGCCGCGCAAGTTCAAGTCGGCCGTCTCCGGGCTGCCGGACGTAGCGCACGAGATCCACGACGTCGCGTTCGTCGGCGTCAACCACCCCGAGCACGGCCCCGGCTTCGACGTCTGGGTCGGCGGCGGCCTGTCCACCAACCCGATGATCGGCCAGCGCCTGGGCGCGTGGGTGCCGCTCGACGAGGTGGCCGACGTCTACGGCGCGGTGATCAGCGTCTTCCGCGACTACGGCTACCGCCGCCTGCGCCACCGCGCGCGCATCAAGTTCCTGGTCAAGGACTGGGGCGCGGCGAAGTTCCGTGAGGTCATGGAGGAGAAGTACCTCAACCGCAAGCTGATCGACGGCCCCGCGCCCGAGGTCCCAGCGGTCCCCTACGACCACGTGGGCGTGCACAAGCAGAAGGACGGCAAGTTCTACGTCGGCGCCGCCCCGATCGTCGGCCGCGTGTCGGGTTCGGTCCTCGTGCAGGTGGCCAAGGCCGCCGAGCGCGCCGGGTCCACCCGGGTCACCTTCACCCCGCAGCAGAAGCTGGTCGTCCTCGACGTTCCCGAGGCCGAGGTTGCGTCACTGCAGACGGAGCTGGCCAAGCTGGGCCTGCAGACCGAGCCGTCGGTGTGGCGGCGCGGCGTGATGGCCTGCACCGGCATCGAGTTCTGCAAGCTCGCGATCGTCAACACCAAGGACCGGGCGATGGACCTGGTCGCGAAGCTCGAGGCCCGGCTCAAGGACATAACCGACGTCATCGCCGGCGAAAATTCCTTTGCGCCGATCTCGGTGCACATCAACGGCTGCCCGAACTCCTGCGCCCGCATCCAGACCGCGGACATCGGCCTCAAGGGCCAGATCGTGACCGACGACGACGGCGCCCAGGTCGAGGGTTTCCAGGTGCACCTCGGCGGCGGCCTCGGCCTCGACGCGGGCTTCGGCCGCAAGCTGCGCGGCCACAAGGTCACCGCCACCGAGCTGCCGGACTACGTCGAGCGCGTGGTCCGCAACTTCGTCGCGAAGCGCGAGCCGGACGAGCGTTTCGCCCAGTGGGTCACCCGGGCTGACGAGGGTGATCTGCGATGACCGAGCGCGCCACGCCGTTCCACTGCCCCTACTGCGGCGATGAGGACCTGCGCCCGCAGGAGGAGCCGCAGTCCGCGTGGCTGTGCGCGAGCTGCAGGCGCGTGTTCACGGTGAAGTTCGTCGGGTTGAACCTGCCACAGGGGGTTGCGAAGTGACCGAGTTGAAGAAACTCGCTCAATGGGCGGAAAAGGAGCTCGCCGAGGTCTCCGCTGAGGAAGCGCTTGCCTGGACCCGTGACACCTTCGGCGACCGCTTCATCGTCGCGTCCAACATGCAGGACGCGGTGCTGATCGACCTGGCGTACCAGGCGAAGCGCGAGATCGACATCCTGTTCCTCGAGACCGGCTACCACTTCCCCGAGACCATCGGCACCCGCGACGCGGTGGCCGCGGTCTACCCGGAGGTGCGGATCGTCAACGCCGAGGCCGAGCAGTCGGTGGCCGACCAGGAGGCCGAGTTCGGTCCGCTGAACAAGACCGACCCGACCCAGTGCTGCTTCCTGCGCAAGGTCGTGCCGCTGCAGAAAACCCTTGCGGGATATGACGCCTGGGTCACCGGTGTGCGCCGGGTGGACGCACCGACGCGGGCGAACACGCCGATCGTGCAGTGGGACGACCGGAACAACCTGGTGAAGATCAACCCGATCGCGGCGTGGTCGGACGAGAAGTTCAACGCCTACATCGCCGACCACGGGATCCTGGAGAACCCCCTCGTCAGCATCGGCTACCTGTCGATCGGGTGCGCGCCGTGCACCTCGTTGCCGAAGCCGGGCGAGGACGCGCGCAGTGGCCGCTGGGCCGGGCAGTCGAAGACCGAGTGCGGATTGCACGGGTAAGGGATATGAAAACAACAGAGTCAACCCAGGCTGTGAACAAGCTAGACGCACTCGATCGCCTTGAATCCGAGGCGATCCACATCTTCCGTGAGGTCGCGGGCGAGTTCGACCGACCGGTGATCCTCTTCTCCGGCGGCAAGGACTCGACCGTCCTGCTGCACCTCGCGGTCAAGGCGTTCTGGCCAGCGCCGGTGCCGTTCCCGCTACTGCACGTGGACACCGGGCACAACCTCGACGAGGTCATCGAGTTCCGCGACCGCACCGTCGAGCGCTACGGGCTGCGCCTGGTCGTGGCCAGCGTGCAGGACTTCATCGACGACGGCCGGCTGGAGGAGCGCCCCGACGGCACCCGCAACCCGCTGCAGACCGTGCCGCTGCTCGATTCCATCACCAGCAACAAGTTCGACGCGGTCTTCGGCGGCGGGCGGCGCGACGAGGAGCGCGCGCGGGCCAAGGAGCGGATCTTCAGCCTGCGCAACTCGTTCGGCCAGTGGGAGCCGCGCAGGCAGCGTCCCGAACTGTGGAACCTGTACAACGGCAGGCACCGCGCGGGCGAACATGTCCGGGTGTTCCCGCTGTCGAACTGGACCGAACTCGATGTGTGGCGCTACATCCAGCGCGAGAACATCGACCTTCCGTCCATCTACTACGCCCACCGGCGCGAGGTGTTCCAGCGCGACGGCATGTGGCTGACGGCGGGTCCGTGGTTCGGGCCGAACGCGGACGAGACCGTGCAGGAGCTGACCATCCGCTACCGGACCGTCGGTGACGGTTCGTGCACCGGCGCGATCCAGTCCGACGCCGCCGACATCGAGGCGGTCATCGCCGAGGTGTCCGCGTCCCGGCTCACCGAGCGCGGCGCGACCCGTGCTGACGACCGCCTTTCCGAGGCAGCCATGGAAGACCGCAAGCGAGAGGGCTACTTCTAATGACAACGCTGCGCGATCTCCCTCCTGATTTGCTGCGGCTTGCCACCGCTGGAAGCGTGGACGACGGTAAATCCACGCTGGTGGGACGTTTGCTGTACGACACCAAGTCGGTCCTGGCCGACACGCTCGACGCCGTGCACCGTGCGAGCGTCGACAAGGGACTGTCCACTCCGGACCTGTCGCTGCTGGTCGACGGCCTGCGCAGCGAGCGCGAGCAGGGCATCACCATCGACGTGGCGTACCGCTACTTCGCCACGCCCAAGCGGTCCTTCGTGCTCGCCGACACCCCCGGACACGTGCAGTACACCCGCAACACCGTGACCGGCGCGTCGACCGCGCAGCTCGCCGTGCTGCTGGTCGACGCGCGCAAGGGTGTGCTGGAGCAGACCCGCAGGCACGCGGCCGTGCTGGCGCTGCTGGGTGTGCCGCAGCTGGTGCTGGCGGTCAACAAGATCGACCTGGTGGACTACGACGAGGGCATCTTCGAGGTCATCGCCAAGGAGTTCACCGACCACGCCACCGCCCTGGGCTACCCGATCGGCTCGGTGCTCTCGATCCCCGTGTCGGCACTGGTCGGCGACAACGTGGTGGACCGCTCCGCGCACACGCCCTGGTACACCGGCCCGACTCTGTTGGAACACTTGGAGAACGTGCCGGTCGAGCCCGACCCGCACCACGTCCCGTTCCGCTTCCCCGTGCAGTACGTGATCCGCACGAACACCGCGGAGCACACCGATTACCGCGGCTACGCGGGTCTGGTGGCGGCGGGCACGGTCACCAAGGGCGACGAGATCGTCGTTCTTCCGGCCGGCCTCCGCACGACTGTCGCGCGCATCGACACGCACGACGGTGAGCTGGACGAAGCGGAGGCGGGCCGCTCGGTCACGCTGATCCTCGCCGACGAGATCGACATCACCCGGGGCGACCTGATCGCCGCGGCGGTCGACGCGCCGGCGGTCACCGACGAGTTCGACGCGACCCTGGCGTGGCTGTCGGAGAAGGCGCTGAAGCCGGGCGCGCGGGTGCTGGTCAAGCACGGCGCGAGTACGGTCCAGGCCATCGTCGCCGACCTGCACGCCCGGTTCGACGAGCAGAAACTGTCCACTGTGGCCACTCCCGGCGCGTTGCAGCTCAACGAGATCGGGCAGGTCACCATCCGCACCGCCGAGCCGCTGCCGGTCGACGACTACTCCGTCAACCGGCGCACCGGGGCCTTCCTGGTGATCGACGCGGCCGACGGGTCCACGCTCGCCGCGGGCCTCGTCGGAGCGGGCCTGTCCGCGCTGGAGACGGACCGGAGCACCACCGACGGCGATGCCGTCGTCTCGCCCGGTCCGTAAACCCACTCCCCATCGAAAGGGCTCCAGCCGTGACCCGCTTGACCAGACTGACCGCCGCGACCGCCGCCCTCTCCCTTCTCGTGGCAGGCTGCACGCGTGTCGAGTCGGCCCAGGAGCCCACGACGGGTCCCGACAAGGGCCCGGCGACGGAGCTGCGGCTGGGGTTCTTCCCGAACGTCACGCACGCGTCGGCGCTGATCGGCCTGGAGGAGGGCCTGTTCGCCAAGGAACTGGGCGCCACCAGGCTCGTGCCGACGAAGTTCAACGACGGTTCGACGGAGATGAGCGCGTTCCTCGGTGGTTCGCTCGACGCGGGCTTCATCGGCTCCGGCCCGGCCATCAACGGCTTCGGCAAGTCCGACGGCAAGGCCGTGCGGCTCGTGGCGGGCGGCACGTCCGGCGGCGCGCAGTTCGTCGTCTCGGCCGACATCACCACGGCGGAAGATCTGGCGGGCAAGACGGTGGTCACCCCCGGGCTGGGCAGCACCCAGGACGTGGCGCTGAAGAAGTGGCTGGTCGAGAAGGGACTCACCGACAAGGTCGAGGTGACCAACCGGGAGAACCCACAGACATTCGACGCCTTCAAGAAGGGCGAGGTGCAGGCGGCGTGGCTGCCCGAGCCGTGGGCGTCGCGGCTGGTGCTCGACGCGGGCGGCAAGGTCCTGCTCGACGAGAAGGACCTGTGGACGGACGGCAAGTTCCCGACCACCGTCCTGTTGGTCCGCACCCAGTTCCTCAGGGACCACCCCCAGACCGTGAAGGCTCTGCTGCGTGGCCTGCTCGCGGCCAACGACTTCGCCAAGGCCGATGGGGCGGGCGCGAAGGCCGCGATCAACAAGCAGCTCGAAGCGTTGACAGGCAAGGGATTGGCCCCCCCGGTCATCGACCGCGCGTTCACGACGATCGCGCTGGACCCGGACCCGCTGGCGGGCACCTTCCCGCAGTTGGCGAAGGACGCGGTCACCGCGGGTGTGGCGGCGAAGGAAACCGAGCTCTCCGGGTTCGTCGACCTGACCGCGCTCAACGAGGTGCTCAAGGCGGCGGGCAAGCCCGCGGCCGACGCAGCAGGCCTGGACAAGAAGTAGTGGACAACCGAGGAAGGCAGGCGAGGACGATGACCGCGACGCTTGAGGCACCCGTGCCCACCGCTATCGACGCCGCCGTACGGCTGACCGGCGTCCGCAAGTCGTTCGGTCACGGCACTCGTGCCGTGACCGCGCTCGACGGGATCGACCTGACCGTCGCGCCCGGCGAGTTCGTCTGCCTCCTCGGGGCGTCCGGCTGCGGCAAGACGACTGTGCTCAACCTGATCGCGAAGCTGGACAAGCCGAGCGCCGGCTCGATCGAGCTGACCACCACCCGCCCGGCCGTGATGTTCCAGGAAGCGGCGCTCATGCCGTGGCTGACGGCCGCGCGCAACATCGAACTGCCGCTTCGGCTGGCGGGCGTCAAGCGCGCCGAGCGGCAGGCCAAGACGCTGGAACTGCTGGAACTGGTGCGGCTGGGCGGTGTGGGCGACAAGCGCCCGCACGAGCTGTCCGGCGGCATGCGCCAGCGCGTCGCCCTGGCCCGGGCGCTGGCGTCGGCGATCTCCGGCAACGGCGGCAAGGCCTCCTCGCTGCTGCTGATGGACGAGCCGTTCTCCGCGCTCGACGCCATCACCCGCGACGTCCTGCAGGGCGAGTTGCTGCGCGTGTGGAAGGCGACGGGCACGGCGGTCGTGTTCGTCACCCACGACGTGCGTGAGGCCGTGCGCCTCGGCCAGCGCGTGGTGCTGCTGTCGTCCAAGCCCGGCCGGGTGGTGCAGGAGTGGGACGTCGACGGGCTGTCCCAGACCGCCGAGTCCGCCCGAATCGACGAGATCAACGCCCGCCTGCGCGAGGTGATCAGTAGTCATGCCGCAGCATGAGACGAAACTGCGTGAGGACGAAGCCGCCGTCGAGGCCGGACTCGACGCGCTCGACACCCCGACCGGAACCACACGCGGTGCCGCCCGCCGCGACCTGCTGCGCCAAGTGCTGGCGCCGATCGTGGCGCTCGTCGCCATAGTCGGGTTGTGGCAGTTCCTCTGGTCTCGGGCGATCTGGCCGGAGTTCCAGCTGCCCGCTCCTCTCGCGGTGTGGGACCAGATCCAGACCCTGATCGACAGCGGCCAGGTCTGGGAGTTCCTCTGGGTCTCGGTGCACCGGGCGGTGATCGGCTTCCTGATCGCGCTGGCGGTGGCGACCCCGCTGGGTCTGCTGCTGGCCAAGGTGCGGCTCTTCCGGGCCGCTTTCGGGCCGCTGATCTCGGGTCTGCAGAGCCTGCCGTCGGTGGCGTGGGTGCCCGCGGCGGTGCTGTGGTTCGGACTCACCGACGCCACGATCTACGCCGTCGTGCTGCTCGGCGCGGTGCCGTCGATCGCCAACGGGTTGGTCGCGGGTATCGACCAGATACCACCGATCCTGCCTCGGGTCGGCAAGGTCCTCGGCGCGGGCCGGATCGACAACGCGCGCTTCATCCTGTTGCCCGCGGCCCTCCCCGGTTACCTGGCGGGGATGAAGCAGGGCTGGGCGTTCTCGTGGCGCTCGCTCATGGCCGCCGAGCTGATCGCCCAGTCGCCCCAGCTCGGATTCGGCCTCGGTCAGTATCTCCACAACGGGATGTCGTTGTCCGACATGTCGATGGTGATGGCAGGCATCGCGCTGATCTTCTTCGTCGGTGTCGGCATCGAGCTGCTGCTGTTCCGACCGCTGGAGAAGTCGGTGCTGAAGTCGCGCGGGCTGGCGGGCACGCACTAGATGACTCCCCTGATCGCCGTCGCCCACGGCAGTCGTGACCCGCGTTCGGCCGCCACGGTGGCCGAACTGCTGGACGTCGTGCGCTCACGGCGGCCGGAACTGGACGTCCACGGGGCGTTCCTGGACCTGTCTCGGCCGCTGTTGACCGACGTGTTGACGCGGCTGCACGGCGAGGGACACCGCGAGGTCGTGGTGTCCCCGCTGTTGCTGGGCCGGGCTTTCCATGCCCGGGTGGACCTGCCCGCGCTGATCGATGAGACGTGCGCGCGGCTGCCCAGGCTGTCGGTGACGGTGACCGATGTACTCGGGCCTGATGCCCGCTTGGAGGTCGCCGCGTTGCGCCGGCTCGCGGAAACCGGTGTGGCGCCTGACGATCCGACCGTGGGCGTCGTGCTCGCGGCGACCGGGTCGTCGCACGCGCCCGCCAACGCCCGGGTGCACGAGGTGGCCGACCGCTGGTCGCGCGTCATGGGCTGGTCGGGTGTCCGCACCGCTTTCGCTTCCGGCACCGAACCCGGCGTGCCCGCGGCCATGTCAGCCCTGCGCGCGCTGGGAGCTCAGCGAATCGCTGTGGCGTCGTGGTTTCTGGCGCCCGGTCTGCTGCCGGACCGCGTCGCGGCCCGGGCTCGGGGCATCGACCCGGGCGTCGTCATCGCCGCGCCCCTCGGATCCGCCGTCGAGGTGGCCGATCTGGTGTTGGACCGCTACGACGAATCGCGGCTTGCGAGCCTCCGCACGGCCTGAAACAGGTTCGGGTAATCGGGCGTAACACATATCCACCCGCCTGGCCTTAGGCCGATAGCCGTGCGCCACCTGTCGTGGGCCAGTCGAGTGGTGGCCCACGTTGTTCGTCGGCGACCGCCACCCGAGTGGCGCAACTGTCCGGCAGTGATCAAAACGCGCTGTCGTCGGATAGTTGCCGACCATGACTTTGTGTTAAACGTGAAAACTTGACCGCGAGGCTACTCGAAAGTAACTATCTCGTTGCCGCGGCTGATCCACCCCGAACCGTTGTCCCCCCAGCACATTCGAGGTGACCAGATATGAATTCGACCTTACGTCGAGCCCTTTCCATCGCAGTTCTCGCGGTGGTTCCGATCCTGGCGTTCGCACCGGTCGCGGCCGCCGTGCCGACGACAGTCAACTTCGACTGCCGAGGCGACAGCCCGGCGGGTGCGCAGTACTTCACCCTGCAGCAAGGCGCGGAGGTGACCGCCCCCGCCACCGTCGCCCCCGGCGGCGCGTTGACCATCGTGATCGACCCGGCGCCGAACACGGTTCCGGCCAAGGTCAACGGTTACACCGTCAAGCGGGTGCACACCATGGCGCTCAAGGTGCCGATTCCGGCGAACTCCACCTATGTCTCCGCCACCCTGTCCGGCGGGTCGAACGTGGGCACGACGAACATCAGTGTTTCCAACGGAATCGCGACGATCACCGCGTCCGGCCCGATCGCGGGCGGCTCCACGTTCGAACTGCCCACGGTGACGGCGAACCTCACCGCGGGGTCGTCCGGCACGATCCAGACCAAGCTCTACGGCACGAGCTACACCAACCCGGGTCTCACGTTCACCGCCGTGGTCGGCTCCTTCTTCGGCGACATGAATGTCCCGACGAAGTGCTACCCGAACCCCAACCCGGTCATCACCACCACAACGATCGGATAGCAACCCCAACCAGCGATGCCGAGCCGCCCCTGCGACGGCTCGGCACCGCTGTGTCAGGCAGTACCATTCGACGTCACGCGTCCGTCGGCCACCGCTGACGCCTGCGCAACAAAGGGCCCAGGAGAAGACGCGCCAGTGGATGGAGGCGCAGGACCAGACGCCCGCCCAGACGGCCCGCTTGGGGGCAGATCAGTGCGTTCAACGAACAGCTCGCGACTGGCGGTCCACACTCCGCAGACCAGGTACTGAGCAAGTTCAACAAGCAGATCGAGGTGCTCAGGCAAGCCGAGGCGGCTGCCCGGCCTCACCTGGCTCGACAACGGCCCAGGGCCGTTGCCTGCTGAGTGTCAAGCGGGCCCCGGCAGCAGTGACTGGACGACGATGTCTCCCGCCGACTATCCCCGCCTGACGACTAGCCTTGGCGAGATCCTGGCGTCGGCGAGGCGTGGATAGTCTGGGCGGCATGGCTGACGAGTTGGTGCACTACGAGGTTTCCCGAGGCGTCGCGCGGATCACTTTGGACTCTCCGCACAACCGCAACGCGCTGTCGCGGCAGTTGCGCGGCGAGTTGCGTGAGCACCTGTCCGCGGCGCTCGCCGACGACGCCGTGCGGGTGATCGTCCTCGACCACACCGGGCCCGTGTTCTGCGCGGGCATGGACCTCAAGGAGGCGGGCGGCGCGTCGTCCGGCGACCAGGGGGTCAACGAGTTCCCCGCGATCCTGGAGCAGATCTGGACCAGCCCGAAGCCGGTCGTCGCCAAGCTGGCCGGACCGGCCCGCGCGGGTGGCGTGGGCATCGTTGCGGCCGCCGACATCGCCATCGCGGTCTCGGACGCCACCTTCGCGTTCACCGAGGTCCGCATCGGCGTCGTGCCCGCGATCATCTCGGTGACCGTCCTGCCGCGCCTGCTCCCCCGGGCCGCGCACGAGCTGTTCCTCACCGGTGAGAGCTTCGACGCCGAGCGCGCCGTGCAGATCGGGCTGATCAACTCCGCGGTCCCCGCCGAGCGGCTCGACGCCGAGGTCGACCGCTACACCGGGATGCTCGCCCTCGGTGGCCCGCTCGCGCTGGCGGCCACCAAGGAGATGCTGCGCCGCACCCCGGCCGCGGACCTGTCCACGGACTTCGAGGAGATGCTCAAGCTGTCCGCAGGGTTCTTCGCGAGCCCGGAAGGCCAGGAGGGGATCACCGCGTTCGCGCAGAAGCGCAAGCCGAACTGGGTGCCTCAGGACTGAGGCTTGGCCAGCACGACGGAGAGGGTGCGGCCGGGATCGGTCGCACCCTCGACGGCGTCGTCGAGGACCTCGCGGATGGCGCGGTAACCGGACGGGTCGGCCTTGGCCAGGACCTCCGAGTGCGTCCAGATCAGCACGTGCTCGCCCTTGGGCAGCCACGACAGGTCCGTCAGGCAGTCGTAGAGCCCGTCGAGGTTGTGGCCGAACCAGTCGGGGAACGACAGGGTCTTGGCGATCGCGGTGTACATCGCGCGCTTGCTGCGCACCGCGGACCCGTCCAACACGTGTTCGATCATCGGGTCGGGTCCACGAGCACGAAGGACGCGTAGTGGTCGCCGGTGTAGAACAGCTCTTTCCCGTTGCCGTAGATCATGCGGCGGGCGCCGCGGTCTGGACTGCCAGGGGTGGGCACGGTGTACTCCCGGTAATAGCCGGATTTTTTGGCGGGCAACAGTTTCTCGCGGTTCTGGAACGTGGTGCCGTCGTTGCGGGGGTAGGGGAACGGCCCGTCTCGCTGGATGAGCCGCCAGGTGTCGGCGGCCTCCTTGGGCAGTTGCGACAGCGGCCGCACGTCCAGACCTGATTCCACACCAGGAACGGCCGCCGCGCCCGGCGGCGGCGCGGCGGCGTCGCCGGAGCCGACCTCCCGGATCAGCCACCCGGCGAGGACCAGCACGACGAGGCCGACAAGGGCGGCGGTGATGCGTTTTCTCGAACCCACCCGGTCAGCCTACGAATCCGTACCGGGACCCGCGCGCGACCCCAGCGGGCGTTCGTCGCGGGAGGTGCCGAAACGGGCCGACGCGTAGTCCACGACCCGGTCGATAGCCCAGGCCGCCACCACACACAGCGGCAGCAGCACAGCCATCACCAGGGCGAACTGCGCCGCGAACGGGAGCTGGATGACCCACAGCTCCACGTCGTTCCACCAGTCGGACAACCCGTCAAACACGGCTCGACAGTAGACCTTGGCCACTTCCGCGCGGCACCGGCCGCCGCCGGTGGATAAGTTGACGACCATGTTCGCCGTCTACGCCACCGCGCCCAGCCCGGATGACCCGCTAGCCGCCCTCGAGATCGGGGAACGGCCCGAGCCCGAGGTGCCCGACGGCTGGGTCGCCGTCTCGGTCAAGGCCGCCAGCCTCAACATGCACGACCTCTGGACCCTGCGCGGTGTCGGGATCAAGGCGGAGCGGTTCCCCATGATCCTGGGCTGCGACGGAGCCGGGGTGCTGGCCGACGGCACCGAGGTCGTGCTGCACTCGGTCATCGGCGACCCGGCGTGGACCGGCGACGAGACCCTGGACCCGACGCGGACGCTGCTCACCGAGAAGCACCAGGGCAGCTTCGCCGACACGGTGATCGTGCCCGCCCGCAACGCGCTGCCCAAGCCCGCCGGGCTCAGCTTCGCCGAGGCCGCCTGCATGGGGACCGCGTGGCTGACCGCCTACCGGATGCTGTTCGTGAAGTCCGGGCTGCGTCCCGGGCAGACCATGCTGGTGCAGGGCGCCTCCGGCGGGGTGTCGACGGCCCTGATCGAACTCGGCAAGGCCGCGGGCCTGCGGGTGTGGGTCACCGGGCGCACCGAGGAGAAGCGCGCGCTGGCCACCGAGCTGGGCGCGCACGCGGTGTTCGAGTCGGGCGCCCGGCTGCCCGAGAAGGTCGACGGCGTGTTCGAGACCGTCGGCAAGGCCACCTGGTCGCACTCGATGCGCGCGCTCAAGCCCGGCGGCATCATCGTCGTCTCCGGCTCCACCAGCGGCCCGGACCCGAGCGCCGACCTGCAGCGGCTGTTCTTCCTGCAACTGCGCGTGGTCGGCTCGACCATGGGCACCCGCGAGGAACTGGCCGACCTGCTGGCCTTCTGCGATACCGCGGGAATCAAGCCGCGGATCGGCGCGGAGATGCCGTTCAAGCAGGCCAGGGACGGTTTCCAGCAGATGCTCGACGGCGAGACGGCGGGGAAGATCGTCTTCACCAGCTAAAACCGGCACCACTTCGTTACCGGCGCGTATCGAGGATTTCTCGCGTTCGTCGCCTACATTCGGACGCTATGTCGGACGCCATTCGGGTGACGCGCCACACGTATGGCGGAGTGCGCACGCGGGCGCTGTCGGTCGGCTCCCGCCGCCGTGGCCCCCGCGTCGTGCTCCTCCATGGCTTCGGCGACTCCGCCGACACCTGGCGTGGCGTGCTGGCCGAGTTCGCCGCACGCGGGTTGTCGGCGGTCGCCGTCGACCAACCCGGCTTCGGCGAGGCCGACGACCTGGCGGAGGGCCCGATCCTCCCCCAACTCGACGCCTTCCTCGCCGCACTGGTCGCGTCGGAGGCCCGGTCGGGTCAGGTGGTGCTCGTCGGGAACTCGATGGGCGGCACGGCGGCGGTGCGGGCCGCACAGAACCAGGCGCTGCCGCTGGCGGGCGTCATCTCCATCGCCGCCCCCGGCTTCAGCGACTCCTGGCTGCTGCGCGCCCTGAGCGACAACGCGCTGCCGGTGCGCCTGTACTCGTGGCTGCCGGTGCCGGTCCCCGGCCTCGCGGTCCGCGCGATCGCGTCGACGGTGATCCCCCGCATTTTGTTCGCGCGACCCGGCTCGGCGTGCCCCGACGCCGTAGCCCGATTCGCCTCGCTCGTCCGCGACCACCGGTCGACGAAGGAGTTGCTCGGCCGCGGCCAAACCCTCCTGAGCGAACTCCACGACGCCTACCGGCCCCATGACATCCGTATCCCCCTGCTGGTGGTGGCCGGCAGGCGCGACCGCTTGGTCGCCGTCGAAGCAGGCAGGCGCCTGCACGGGGACGTGGAGCACAGCACTCTGCGAATCCTCGACGAGTGCGGCCACTGCCCACAGCTCGACGACCCCGCACTGACAGCCGACCTGATCGCGAACTTCACCGCCCACACCGGCCGACAGGCCCTGGTCGCGACCTGATGTCGGTGATTGACCGCCGCGAATTCCGCATGACCTGCCACGACGCCGCGCGCAAGACGGGCGGCAAGGTGATCGAGTTCCGGTTCTCCGACCGTGCGGCACCGAACTTTCACCAAGGCGTGATCGCGTATCGCGATCGCCTGATCGCGGCGGTGTGCAGTCGCGACTTGGCACTGGTCACCCTCGCCGAGCCGCGAACCATCGAGATCACCGACGGCGCGGAATCAGGCCCGCTGACATTCCTGGACGATCCTGATCTGCTGGCGGTTATGGCAGGCCGGTACCGAGTGCTCACGACAGCGGAGCTGAACCAGCCGTGCGACCCCACACTGTGGCCGAACCTCGACCCACGCGACATCAGGTACTGGAAGCCCAACACCCTCGGTGAAGCCCTCTTCAACTACTGGGACTAGGGAACTCACCACCCGAACGCGAGGGGGCGGAACCCAACGGCCTGCCTGGTTGACTCGCCCACCTCCCACCCACAAACGCAGCGGGTCGATCCACGACCATGATCAGGTGGTGGCGGCCCCAAGCACCACAAATCGCAAGGGGCAGGACCAAACAGGCTCCACCAGACCAAGACCGCCGATCGAACTCAACCGTCGTGCCGCACCTGGAATTCGTCGATCAAAGGCCACGTCCCCAGCCGAGCACCACGACCCGTCAGCACTCCAAGATGTCCACCTGGCGCGGTCTCGAACCGCACCTCAGCCGCTTCCGGCAACAACTCCGTCAGCTTCCGCACCGCTTTCACCGGTGCGATCGCGTCACCGCGACCGGCGATCACGAGCGTCGGCTGCTTGACCCGCCCGATCTCGACCCGAGTGCCGCCGAGCACGATCTCGCCGTCAGCCAAGTCGTTCGCCCGGAAGAACCGGTGGTAGATCTGCGCCACGGTCCGCCCCGGATAGGCGACCATGTTGTCCGTGAACCTATCCACCGCCTCGATCTGCGCCAGGTAATCGCGATCAGCGAGGTTCCGCGCGATGGAGATCGGTTTCATGATCTGCTTGTCCAGCCCACTGAGCTGAAACGCCTTCCGCACCAGCGGCGCCGGAATCGAGCCGAACGCCTGATAGAGCGGTGTCAGCGCATGACCGCCGGTCGCCTCGATCAGGGGGCGCAGTGGGGCCACCAACGGGATCGCCTTGAAGTCGAACGGGCTGGCGATCACCGTCAGCGACGCGATCGGGAAGGCACCCATGCGGGCCGCGGCCAACACCGACATGATGCCGCCGAGGCACCAACCGACGACGTGGACCGGCTTCCCTGTCCGCTCGTGCACCGCCCGCACAGCAGCAGGCAGAACCTCCTCGACCCAGTGCTCCAGCCCGAGACCGCGGTCGCCGAAGCCGATGCCGCCGTACTCGACTACGTACGTCGGCCGTCCCTGTGAAATCAGGTGCTCGACGACACTGCAGCCGCGGCGCAGGTCGAAGCAGTAGTCGGGGACGGCCAGCGGCGGCACCAGCAGCGTCGGCAGGCCAGCGGCCTCGACGCCATCGGGCAGGTGGTATTCGAACACCGACCGCGTCCGACCGGAGTCGACGGCGGTGCGCGGCAGCGGTCGGAAGTCGGCGAAGCCGCCGAACAGCGCCTTGTGCGCGACGTTCTCGGCGGCGGCCCGGACCGTGCCCAGAGTGGGAAGTCCAACCATGGGGAACTCCCTCGAAGAAGTGGATTACCGCCGAGGTTAGACACCGACTGTGTCCGCCGTAGACCTCTCTGTGGCCAACCGCACAACAGTCCACAGCAGATTCAGCACGGTCGCCCGGTTATTTCGCGTGCCGCTGCGCCAATCGAGTGGCCGCGTCGGTGAGTTCACGCACAAGCGTGCCGATCACCTCGGCGACCGGCGCTTCCCGCGCCAGCGGGTAGCCCTGGCCCGCCCACAGCGCCATCGCCTCCGGGTCTCGCGCCTTCGCGGCGGCGGCGCGGATCGGGCGAGTCACGTGATGGATCTCCGGGTACGCGGCAGGCACGTGCGGGCCGTACTCGGCGATGAACCGGTTGGCCATGCCGCGCGCGGACCGCCC
Organism: Actinokineospora xionganensis; assembly: GCF_014323725.1. Classification (GTDB taxonomy): domain Bacteria; phylum Actinomycetota; class Actinomycetes; order Mycobacteriales; family Pseudonocardiaceae; genus Actinokineospora; species Actinokineospora xionganensis. The sequence goes on from NZ_JABVED010000012.1 coordinate 95,714, forward strand.
GCTGAACGCGCGGGTGACGACGGTCTCCCGCTCCCCCGCCGCGAGCGCTTCCCGGTGCGCGGGCTGGGTTCCGGCTTCCGGGCAACGCAGGAACGCCGTGCCGAGTTGGGCCGCGACGGCGCCGGAGGCGAGCACCGCGGCGATGTCGGCGCCGCGCATGAGCCCGCCGGTGGCGATCAGCGGCAGGTCCATCTCGGCCGCGATGAGCCGCAGCAGCGGCAGCAGGTCGTAGGCCGGGGCGTCCGCGGTGAACGAGCCGCGGTGGGCACCCGCGGCCGATCCCTGCACGCACAAGGCATCCACGCCGACTGCCGCCCGTGCTTCGGCGGGTGTGGTGACCGTCGCCACGACGGTGGCGCCGACAGCTCGCAGCCGCGCGATGTCGTCGGCAATGGGCAGGCCGAAGGTGAAGGACACGCACGGGACCGCCAGCTCGACCAACAAGTCGATCTTCGCCGGGTAGTGGTCGTCATCCCAGGTCGGCTCGCCCGGTTCGACGCCGAGCCGGTTCGCCTCCCGCGACACGAGATCCCGGTAGAGGCCCAGATCGGCTGCCGACTCCGCGCCGGGCACGAACACGTTGACACCGAACGGTTTCGGCGTCAGCGCGCGGGTGGCCTCGATCTGCTCGCGCAGGGTTTCGGGGCTGAGGTAGCCGGCGGCGAGGAAGGCGAACGCCCCCACCTCCACCGCGCCCGCGACGAGCGCGGGCGTGCTGGGCCCACCGGCCATGGGGGCGATGATCACCGGCACTTCGAGGTCAGCGAACACCCCTCCGACAGTAGCCGCCGAATCAACCGCCGCAGCTGCTACCTCCGCCGCAGCTGCTGCCGCTCGAACAGCTGCTGCCACCGCCGCCACTGGAACTGTCCGAACTGCTGGAGCTGCCGCAACTGCTCCCACAGCCGCTGCCGCACCCGCCGCCGTCGCTCGAGCTGGAGGTGGAGGCGGAGGCGGAGGCCGTGTTCATGGCGAGGATCTCGTTGAGTTCCTCGTCCGGGAACGCGGTCAGGCCGTAGAGCGCGATCGGACCGAGGACGGCGAAGCCGACCATCGCGCCGGTGGCGGCCATCCGAGGCGATTGCGTCCGGTGGTAGTCCAGCGCTTCGCGGCCGCGCGCAGTGATCTTGCTCCTGGCCCGGCCCAGGATTATCCGGCAGACGATCCAGATCCCGAGCGTGATGAACAACGCGACCGTGAGGTTCTCGATCGGGCGCTCAAGCTGCAGGCCGTTGACCAGCCTGGCGAGACCGACGCCGATGATGACCAGGAACAGCCAGTGCACCCGCCGCAGCCGCGCCGCGCGGTGCATGGAGGTGATGAAGCCGCGCTGGTCGAGGGTGTCGATCATCTGCCTGCCCAGCGGGCTGTTCGCGAAGCCGAGCGGACCCAGTTTGCCCGCCTTGCGGAACCGGGCGTAGACGAAGTCCTGCACTGGATCGGCCGGGCCCGGACCACCCACAGTCCGGCTGATCTTGCCGCCGCGGCTGACCCGGACCGCGCCGCCTGCGAGCAGACCCGCCAGCGCGGTGTGCTCGACCCGCGTCGGGCCCGCGGCGAGCAGAGCCAGGTCGTACGGGCTCAGGTCACCACGGTCACCTGGCTGCGGCTGCGCCACCGACCGGGAACGGACCTTGGCCACGATGACCACGACGACAGCGAACGCGACGGCGATCCAGTAAAGCTGCATGAACTCCGGACCGGTCAGTCCCCAGGGGTCATCCACGTCGGCCTCCTCAAGCGGTGTTGTCTCCAGGACGTCCGTGATCGACGTGCGGTTCCAGCGGAGGCGGTTAGATTCTCGACATGTTCACCGTCGATGACGCCATCCGGATCGCCCGCGACGCGCACGAGGGCCAGGTCGACAAGTCCGGCCGACCCTACATCGGGCATCCCCTGCGGGTCATGAAAAACGTCAGCGGCGAGTACGAGCAGATGACCGCCGTGCTGCACGACGTCATCGAGGACACCGCGGTGACGGCCGAGGACCTCGCGGCGCAGGGATGCCCACCCGAGGTCGTGGCCGCTGTCGTCGCGATCAGCAAGGTGGCCGGGGAGGACCAGGAGACGTACCTGGCCCGGGTCGCGGCCAACCCGATCGCCCTGGCGGTCAAGTTCGCGGACATCGCCGACAACACCTCCCCCGACCGGCTCGCGAAGCTCGACGAGCACACCCAGCGCAGGCTGCGCGCCAAGTACACCGCCGCCCTGGCCTTCCTCGGCGCCCCCTAGCCGCGGGCGTCGAGTTCGGCGACCAGCCGCTTCGGCGCGACCATCCGGTACGCCTCCTCGACGATCTCGGCGATCTCGTCCCAGTGCACCTCGACGTCGACATACACGCCAAGCCAGCCACGGTGGCCCACGTACGGCGGCCGGAAGTACCGCTCCGGGTCTTCGGCGACCATCTCCTCCTGCACACCCGGCGGCGCGGCGCACCAGAAGGCGACGCGGTCGTCGTGATGGTGGGCGGCGTAGGACACGAAGACCTTCTTGTCCCGGACGAACCACGTCGGCTCACCGTGGCTGACCCGCTCGGTGGACTCCGGCATGGCCAGACACAGCTCGCGCAGCGTCGGAAGCGGATCACGCGTGTCGGTCATGGATGCCATGATGCCCTTGAGGCACGACAGTCCAAGGGGAGAAGCATGGCCGAGCATGTCAGCGGCGAGTTCGTGATCGACGAGTGGAAGGCCGAGGACCCGTACGACGACGACGGCGGGACGCACCTGGGCCACGTCACGCTGACCAAGACCTTCTCGGGCGCGCTGGTGGGCACCAGCGAGGTGCACATGATCGGCGCGCAGAACCCGGAGGCGGGCACCGGGGCGTACGTGGCGATCGAGCGCGTCCACGGCGACCTGAACGGCCGGGCGGGCAGCTTCGTGCTGCAGCACACCGCCACGGCGTCCCCCGACGAGCAGTCGGCGAAGGTGACTGTCGTCCCTGGGACGGGGACCAACGAACTCGCCGGGCTGACCGGAGAGTTCGTGATCACCCGCCACGAGGACGGCAGCCACACCTACACGTTCGACTACGAGGTCTGAGTGCTACTTCTTCTTGGTTGCCGAGTCGTCGGTTGACAAGGCGGCGACGAAGGCTTCCTGGGGGACCTCGACCCGGCCCACCATCTTCATCCGCTTCTTGCCTTCCTTCTGCTTCTCGAGCAGCTTGCGCTTACGGCTGATGTCACCGCCGTAGCATTTGGCGAGAACGTCCTTGCGGATGGCGCGGATGGTCTCGCGGGCGATCACCCGGGAGCCGATGGCGGCCTGGATGGGCACCTCGAACTGCTGGCGTGGGATCAGCTCGCGCAGCTTGGTGACCATCCGGGTGCCGTAGCCGTAGGCCGAGTCCTTGTGCACGATCGCGCTGAACGCGTCGACACCCTCGCCCTGCAGCAGGATGTCGACCTTGACCAGCTCGGAGGCCTGCTCGCCGGACTCCTCGTAGTCCAGCGAGGCGTAGCCACGCGTGCGCGACTTCAGGTTGTCGAAGAAGTCGAAGATGATCTCGCCGAGCGGCATCGTGTAGCGCAGCTCGACGCGGTCCTCGGACAGGTAGTCCATGCCGCCGAGCTGGCCGCGCTTGCCCTGGCACAGCTCCATGATCGCGCCGATGTAGTCGCTGGGCGCGATGATCGTGCACTTGGTGATCGGCTCGAAGACCTCGGCGATCTTGCCCGAGGGCCAGTCCGACGGGTTCGTCACGGTCAGCTCGGTGCCGTCGTCCTGCACGACCCGGTAGACCACGTTGGGCGCGGTCGAGATCAGGTCGAGGCCGAACTCGCGCTCAAGCCGGTCGCGGGTGATCTCCAGGTGCAGCAGGCCGAGGAAGCCGCAGCGGAAGCCGAACCCGAGCGCGGCGGAGGTCTCCGGCTCGTAGGTGAGCGCGGCGTCGTTGAGCTGCAGCTTGTCGAGGGCCTCACGCAGGTCCGGGTAGTCCGAGCCGTCGACCGGATAGAGCCCCGAGTAGACCATCGGCCGCGGTTCGCGGTAGCCGGCGAGTGCCTCGGTGGCGCCCTTGCGCTCCGACGTCACCGTGTCGCCGACTCGCGACTGGCGGACGTCCTTCACACCGGTGATGAGGTAGCCGACCTCGCCGACGCCGAGGCCCACGCTGGGCTTGGGCTCCGGGGAGATGATCCCGACTTCCAGCAGCTCGTGCGTGGCGCCGGTGGACATCATCTTGATCCGCTCGCGCGGGGTGATCTTGCCGTCGACCACGCGGATGTAGGTGACCACGCCGCGGTAGGTGTCGTAGACCGAGTCGAAGATCATCGCCCGGGCGGGCGCGTCGGCGTCGCCGACCGGCGCGGGCACCATCTTGACGACCTCGTCGAGCAGCTCCTTCACGCCGAAGCCGGTCTTCGCGGAGACCCGCAGCACGTCGTCGGGCTCGCACCCGATGATGTGCGCGATCTCGGCCGCGTACTTGTCCGGGTCCGCGGCGGGCAGGTCGATCTTGTTGAGCACCGGGATGATCGTCAGGTCGCGGTCGAGGGCCATGTAGAGGTTGGCCAGCGTCTGCGCCTCGATCCCCTGCGCCGCGTCGACCAGCAGGACCGCGCCCTCGCAGGCGTCGAGCGCGCGGGAGACCTCGTAGGTGAAGTCGACGTGGCCGGGCGTGTCGATCATGTGCAGGACATGCTCGGTGCCGTCGACGACCCACGGCAGGCGCACGTTCTGCGCCTTGATGGTGATGCCGCGTTCGCGCTCGATGTCCATCCGGTCGAGGTACTGCGCGCGCATGTCCCGGGCCTCGACGACGCCGGTGATCTGCAGCATGCGGTCGGCCAGCGTGGACTTGCCGTGGTCGATGTGCGCGATGATGCAGAAGTTCCGGATCAGTTCCGGTGTCGTGAAGGTCTTGTCAGCGAACGTAGCCACTCAGGTCCTCGCATGGTCAATGGATGCGTACATCGTCCCATGCCCCAAGGTCACGACTGATCCGGCGCTTTCCGGCGGCGCTGTGCGACGAGGGCGGCACCCACGGTGAGCACGGCCAACGCCGCCACGAGCGGCACCGGACCGAGGTCGTCGAGGACTCCGACCAGCCAACCCTGCACTTCCGAGGCCCCCTCGACCACGGGATCGGCCGGGTCGCCGTCGCCGTGGAACAGCCGCAACTCGTAGATCCCGTAGTAGCCGACGTAGAGGCCGGTGACGACGAGCAGCACGCCGCCGACCCGGTTGACGTACGGCAGCATCCGGCGCACCAGCGAGGTCATCGAGGCCGCCACGGCGAGCACCGCGACGACCAGGCCCATCCCCAGGCCGTAGGCGACGAACGGGACGACGCTGCCACCGCGAAGGGCGATACCGGCGACGGCGAGGAACGGACCGACCGCGCACGACAGCGACGCGACCGCGTACGCCACGCCGTAGCCGATCATCGAGATGATCCGTGTGCTCGGCGCGCCGCGGCTGGGTTTGGGGATCGGCAGCGGCAGGTCACGCCCGGACAGCAGCACGATGCCCGCGACGACCAGCGCGGCGCCGATCACCACGGTGACAACCGGCAGATACTGCTGCAGCGTCGCCGCGAAGGGCGCGCTGAGCAGGCCGAAGATGCCGAAGACCGCGATGAACCCGACAGTCATCAGGGCGGCGGCGGCCAGCGCCCGACCGACCTTGGCCCCGCCGACGAGCGCCAGGTAGCCCGGCAGCATCGCGAACCCGCACGGGTTGACCGTGGCCAACATGCCCGCGACGAGCGCGAGCCCCAGGTCCCCCATCAGCCCGCGAGACCCGCGACCTTGGCGGCGAGGGCGTCCTTGCTGAGCTGCTTGGTCTGCGTCTCGATGGTCCCGTCGGCGGAGATGAAGGCATACGAGGGCTGGTAGGTCACGCCGAAGCGCTTCCACAGTGCGGCCTCGGTGTCGGCGAGGTGGGTGAAGCCGCCGACTCCGCGCTTCTGGACGAAGTCGCGCATGGCCTCGAGCCGGTCCTGCGCGGCGACGCCGACAAAGGTGACCTTGCCGTCGTTCGCCTTGGCGATCTCGGCGAGTCCCGCCGCCTCACGCTGGCAGTTGGGGCACCACGGGGCCCAGAACCACAGCACGGCGGGCTTGCCCGCGAGCGAGTCGCCGCGGAAATCCTTGCCGTCGACGGTCATGGCGGTGAACTGGAGCTTCTCCGGGACGGCCGCCGTTGCGGCCGGGGCCGACGAACCCGCGGCCGGGCTCGTGGAAGCGGTCGTCGCGGCGGTCGTGCCGGGCTCGGGCTGACCGGCCGGGGCAGGCGTGCCGCCGCACCCCGCCAGCAGGAGAAGGGCGGCGAGCACCAGGGCAGGGCGGCGCATTGAAACCTCCACGTCGTCGGAACCGAATCATCGCGCACGACGGCCCGTGGAAGTCCTTACGGGTTGATGACGGTCACGGGGTGCGGGAGTCGCGCCGCATGGGGTGTTCGGGCGGGACCTGCACCAGCACGATCCGGACCCCGTCAGGGTCGGCGAGCCAGGCCTCATGCAGACCCCACGGCTCCAGCCGGGGCTCGCGGGTGAACTCGACGCCACGCTCACGCAGTTCGGCGACGGCGGCGGCGAGGTCGCGCACCTGCAGCCACAGCGCGAGGTCGGGGGACGCGGGCTCGGACCCCGTCGACGAGAGCTCCAACTGGCCGCCGCCGAGGAAGAACACCGTGCCGCCGGGGAACTCGCGGAAGATCGCCAGGCCGAGGACGTCCCGATAGAAGACCATGGACCGCTCGGGGTCACGCGGATGGATGATCACGCGGCTCGTCAGGAACTCCACACCACAAGTCCTACCGGGGATCCGGCTCGCGCGCGACTACGCTCCCGCCCCGTGCGAGCTACCTCTGATGACCCCCGACCCGCCCGCGGCGCGGTCCGGGAGGCGTCCACCGACCGTCCCGCCACCATCGACTACGCCCCGGATCTCGACGGAAACGCTGATCCGGGCGAGATCGTCTGGGCTTGGGTGCCCTATGAGGACGATCCGGAACGCGGCAAGGACCGGCCGCTGCTGGTCGTCGGCAGGCAGGGATCGGGCCTGCGCGCGCTGATGCTGTCGAGCAAAACTCCGCACGATCGCGAGCGCGACGACTGGCTTGAGGTCGGCTCCGGCACCTGGGACCGCGAGGCCCGGGTGTCGTATCTGCGGCTGGACCGGCTCTTCGAGCTGGGCGAGGACGACATCCGCCGCGAGGGCTCGATCCTCGAAGCGGACCGCTTCACCCTGGTCGCCGCCGCTTTGCGGGACCGCTACGGCTGGCGGTGACTGGACAGCTTCCCCGGAAAAGTGATATCACTTTGCTTGGCAATAGATATCCAGGGGAGGACGCTATGACCACACCACAGGACTTCGAACGCCCAGTGCTGCCGTCGCCGCGAGTGCGCGAGAAGGAGGCGTTCGGCGCGGCGGGGCTGCCGCTGGCGGGCGCGGCGTTCGTGCTGGCGGTCGCCGGGCTGGGACTGATCGGCGTCGGCATCGGGGGGCTCGCCGACAGCGTGAACATCAGCACGCCGGTGGCGGCGGGGGCGATCGTCCTGGGCGTCGTCGCGGTCATCGCGGCCGGGCTCGCGGGGGGCGGGCTCACGATGGTGGCGCCCAACGAGGCCCGGGTCCTGCAGTTCCTCGGCCGCTACACGGGCACGGTGCGGCTCGACGGCCTGCGCTGGGTGAACCCGTTCACCACCCGACGCAAGGTGTCGACGCGGATCCGCAACCACGAGACCGCGGTCATGAAGGTCAACGACGCCGACGGCAACCCGATCGAGATCGCCGCGGTGGTGGTCTGGAAGGTCGAGGACACCGCCCGCGCGGTGTTCGAGGTCGACGACTTCATCGCCTTCGTCGCCATCCAGACCGAGACCGCGGTCCGGCACATCGCCAACACGTTCCCGTATGACGTCCACGGCGAAGACGCGATGTCGCTGCGGGACAACGCCGACGAGATCACCCGGCGGCTCTCCGCGGAGATCGCCGCCCGGGTCGAGGCGGCCGGGGTGCTGGTCATCGAGTCGCGCATCACGCACCTGGCGTACGCGCCGGAGATCGCGCAGGCGATGCTGCGCAGGCAGCAGGCGGGCGCGGTGGTCGCGGCCCGCACCCGGATCGTCGAGGGAGCGGTCGGCATGGTGGAGATGGCGTTGGCCCGGCTCGCCGAGAACGACGTGGTCGACCTCGACGAGGAGCGCAAGGCGGCGATGGTGAGCAATCTGATGGTCGTGCTGTGCAGTGACCGCGAGGCCCAGCCCGTGGTGAACGCCGGGTCGCTCTACCACTGATGGCCGAGCGCAAGAAGGTCCTTCTGCGGTTGGACCCGGCCGTGCACGACGCGGTGGCCCGGTGGGCGAACGACGAGTTGCGCAGCACCAACGCGCAGATCGAGTTCATGCTCCGCCGGGCCCTCGCCGAGGCGGGGCGGCTGCCTGACGGGGCGGGCGGCCTCCCCCGGCGCGGCCGCCCGCCCAAGGACGCGGACTGACTACTCGGCGACCTTCGTCCGCGAGGCGATGAGCTCCGTATCCTCCTCGTCGAGCAGCGCGGGTTCGATGTCGGCGGTGCACCACTTGCACTTGAGCGCGTCGATCGGGACGAACTCCTTGCAGTAGGGGCACTCACGGCTGCCCTGCGCCCGGAAGTTGCCCAGGCCCGCCTTCTTCATGAGCTTGACCAGGCCGAACAGCACGAGGCCGAGCAGCAGGAAGTTCAACAGCTCGGTGAGGAACGCGCCGTATTTGAGCTCGGCGCCGTTGACGGTGAACATGAGGCTGCTGAAGTCGGGCTTGCCGAAGATCGCCGCGACCAGCTGCATCAGCACGTTGCCCGCGAGGCTCTCCACCAGGGCCGCGAACGCGGTGCCGATGATGAAGCCGAGCGCCAGGTCGAACATGTTCCCGCCGAGCGCGAACGCCTTGAATTCACTCCACAGGGCCTTCACGATCCGTCTCCTCTCGAATGCCTGGTGTTGGTCTGACATTTCGGGGGGCTGATCGTCATTCCGCAACCGGAAGAGCCGATGGGTGAGGCCAGGACCAGGCCTGTTAACCTTGCTCGACGCGCCGTACGGCACTCCGCCCTGGAGGAGACCTGCGTAAGCAGGGCCACATGAAGACAGCGGCGCGCAATCCGCGTTTTTGAATCGAGGAGTTACGCATGGCCAACATCAAGTCCCAGATGAAGCGCATCAAGACGAACGAGAAGGCGCGCCAGCGCAACAAGTCCGTCAAGTCCTCGGTCAAGACCGCGGTCCGCAAGTTCCGCGAGGCGACCGAAGCCGGCGACAAGGCCAAGGCCCTGGAGCTGCTGCAGGACGCCAGCCGCAAGCTCGACAAGGCCGCGGGCAAGGGCGTCATCCACGCCAACCAGGCCGCCAACAAGAAGTCGGCGATGGCCCTGGCGGTCAACAAGCTCGGCTGACCCAAGCCTTTCTCGACGGCGCCGTCCACCGCACTGGTGGGCGGCGCTGTCGGCGTTCCGGGGCTTGCCTCGCTGATGAGCGGCGCGGGCGTCTGGGGCACACTTCGCCCCATGGATCTGGACCCGAAGCCCACCTCCGCGGCCCGCACGTCGCTGTCGCACATCATGACGGCGCTGGACACGAACCTCCTGGGCACGGTGCACGGCGGCGTGATCATGAAGCTCGTCGACGACGTCGCGGGCGCGGTCGCCCAACGCCACTCCGGCGGCCCGGCGGTCACCGCCGCGATGGACGGCATGACGTTCCTGCACCCGGTCCGCGTCGGCGACCTGGTCCACGCCCACGCGCAGGTCAACTGGGCGGGACGGTCCTCCATGGAGGTGGGAGTGCGCGTCCTGGCCGAGCCGTGGGACCGCGCGGGCGTCGCACCCACCAGGGTGGCCACCGCCTACCTGGTCTTCGTCGCGGTGGACGGCGAGGGCAACCCCCGGGCGGTGCCCCCGGTGAAGCCGGAAACCCCGGAAGACGAACGCCGCGGGGTGGAGGCCGAGATCCGCCGCAATAACCGGTTGGCCCGCCGCGACGAAATCCTCGCCAGCCGAACCCCAAAGGCGCCGGTGACTGAGTAGCAAGCAGGCGCCAGCCAGCCGGATGGCCCGCACATAATCCGTATCGGCAACGACGCTCTCCCCTCCGCCGTCCGTGGGAAGTTCAGCGGCCCACTCGTGCCGATGAGCCTTCGCCAGCCGAAGGACCGCCCGCTCCAGGGCGTAATCCGCGCCGGGAGCGTCGTTGCTCCCCGCTCGCCAAGTCAAAGGAGCGGGAGTTCAGCCGCTCACTCGCGGCGGTGTGCCTTCGCGAGGCGGAGGACCGCCCGCTCCAGGGCGTAGTCCGCGTCGGCGGCAATGCCCTTCACGTCGGCGTTGACCTCGGCCACCACGCGCATCGCCTCTACCAGGCCCGTGGGTTTCCACCCGCGGCTCTGGGCCAGCGCCTTTTTGACCTTCCACGCGGGCATGCCCAACTCACCGGCCAACCGGAACGGATCCGCCCGGCCCGCGCCCGCCACCCGCGCGACTGTCCGGACGGCGTCGGCGAGGGCGTCGGCCACCAGGACGTGTGGGACTCCGAGGTGCATCGCCCACCGCAGGGCCTCGAGGGCGCCGGGAACATCGCCGGTCACGGCTTTCTCGGCCACCGCGAAACCGGTCACGTCCGCACGTCCGCGGTGGTACCGCCGAACCGCTTCCTCCGTCACGGCCCCCGCGGTGTCGGCCACCAGCTGCGCGGAGGCGGCGGCCAGTTCCCGCAGGTCCGAGCCCACCGAGTCCACCAGCGCCGCGACGGCGGCCGGGTCGGTCTTCCCTCCCGCCCGGCGGATCTCGTTGCGGACGAACGCCTCCCGCTCGGCGGGCTTGGTGATCTTGGCGCACTCGGTGACGACCGCTCCCGCCTTGCGCATCGCGGCGACGATGTCCTTGCCCGCCTTGCGCCCGCCGCCGTTGTGGACGACGACGAACACGATGCCGTCGGCCGGGTTCTTCACGTACGAGATGATCACGGCCGCGATGTCCTGGGTGGCTTCGTGCGCGGCCTCGACGACGATCACCCGGCCTTCGGCGAACAGGGACGGCGAGACCAGCTCGGCCAGCTCGGGGGATGTGAGTTCAGCCACGCGCACCCGGGTGAGGTCGGCCGAGGGGTCGGCGAGGCGAGCCGAGTCGAGTGCGGCGCGGATCGCGCGCTCGACCAGCAATTCCTCCTCCCCCAGCGCGAGTTGCAGAGGTGCCGGGGTGACCGCGGGCGAGTTCACGCTGGGAATCCTGCCATGTGTGGGTGACAACCGCGGGCGCGCAACCACTCTCGGATACTGGACGCTTGCTGGCACCTGCCGGACACGGTGCCGTAGCGTCGCCGGCATAACTGAATACCGCTCATCCAGAGGGGCAGAGGGATCGGCCCGAAGAAGCCCCGGCAACCGGCGTGAGCCATGTCTTCCCATGGGAGACGTGTGCGCGATCACGGTGCCAATTCCGACCCGCTTGCGGGATAGATGAGGAGATACCTCGCGATGACATCGGCACTCGACGCCCAGCGTCCCACCACCCTCGACCTCGGTTCCGCGCGCGCTCTGTCGTGTCGCGAGTGCGGCCACCAGATCCCGCTCGCCGCGGAATTCGCCTGTGCCGAGTGTTTCGGCCCGCTTGAGGTGTCCTACGAGTTCGGCAAGATCACTCGGGCGGACATCGAAGCGGGCCCCAAGTCCATCTGGCGCTACCGCGGACTGCTCCCCGTGCCCGCCGATGTCGACACCCACCCCAACACCGAGCCCGGCATGACCCGCCTGGTCAAGGCCGACCGCCTCGGCGCCGCGCTCGGCATCAAGAACCTCTGGGTCAAGGACGACACCGGCAACCCCACGCACTCCTTCAAGGACCGCGTGGTCGCCGTCGCCCTCGCCGCCGCCCGCCAGCTCGGCTTCTCCGTGCTCGCGTGCCCGTCGACCGGCAACCTGGCCAACGCCGTGGCCGCCGCCGCGGCCCGCGCGGGCTGGGACTCGGTCGTGCTGATCCCCTCCTCTCTCGAGCGCGCCAAGATCCTCACCACCGCCGTGTACGACGGCGCCCTGATCGCCGTCGACGGCAACTACGACGACGTCAACCGCCTGGCCACCGAACTGGCCGCCGAACACGAGGACTGGGCGTTCGTCAACGTCAACGTCCGCCCGTACTACGCCGAGGGTTCCAAGACCCTCGGCTACGAGGTCGCCGAGCAGCTCGGCTGGCGGCTCCCCGGGCAGGTCGTGATCCCGGTCGCCTCCGGCTCGCAGCTCACCAAGGTCGACAAGGCGTTCCGCGAGTTCGGCGAACTCGGCCTGGTCGAGGCCACCCCGTACCGCATCTTCGGCGCCCAGGCCACCGGCTGCTCGCCGGTGTCGACGGCCTACAAGGCGGGAAGCGACGTGATCCGCCCGGTCAAGCCGGACACCATCGCCCGCTCCCTCGCCATCGGCGCCCCCGCCGACGGCCCCTACGTCCTCGACTCCGTCCGCCGCACGAACGGCGCCGTGGAGGACGTGACCGACGAAGAGGTCGTCGAGGGCATCCGCCTGCTGGCCCGCACCGAGGGCATCTTCGCCGAGACCGCGGGCGGCGTGACCGTCGCGACCGCCAAGAAGCTCGTCGAGAACGGCAAACTCGACCCCGACGCGGAAACCGTCCTCCTCATCACCGGCGACGGCCTCAAGACCCTCGACGCCGTCGAGGACAAGATCGGCCCACTCGCCACAGTCCCACCCTCAGCCGCCGCCGTGCGCGAGGCCCTTTCCCGTAGGTGAAGCTGAGCCCTGGGGATCGGCGGCACTCGTCGATCCCCAGAGGCCGCGTGGGCGATTTCCTCATCCCGAATCGCAAGGCACCCAAACAGGCACCCGCCACCAGATTCGGCCAACCACCCCAAACACGCGTCCGCCACCAGTGGGCGAACGAGCCACACCAGGCACCGGAAGCCAGAGTCAGCGGCCCATGCGAAGCCCGTGAAGGCGTCAGCAAGCCGGCGGCCCACGGGCACCCCGCCGCCGAATTCCCGGCCCCGGCACAACCGCACTGTCACCATCACTGTCAGTCCGTGCGACCACAGTCCCCAGGTCCCGCAACGCATCCATGGTCCGCGGGCTCGGGTGCCCGTACCGGTTGCGCACCCCGACACTCACCAACGCGACCCGAGCCCCCACCGCCGCCAGGAATTCCGGCGAAGTCGTGCGGGAACCATGATGCGGTACCTTCACCACGTCAGCCGCGATGTCCACTTGGGACGAAATCAGGTCGACTTGGGCGGCCAGTTCAATATCGCCCGTCAGCAGGACTCGCCCGGCGGTCGTGGACGCGCGAAACACCAGTGAGCGGTTGTTGATGGCCGTACCGGTGGTCTCGTTGTCAGCTTTCCCGATTCTGTTGTGGGACAACACTTCGATCGTCAGCGAAGGCCAACTCAGGCGCTGACCCCCGGCCAAGTCGACCAGCGGCACCCCCGCCCGTTCGGCTTCGCGGCGGACTTGTCGCCATGCCCAGTCCGGGGTTCGACCCGGTCCGACGGCAATGGCGCCGACCGATCTTCCCGAGAGAACGCCCGCCAGGCCGCCGACATGGTCGGCGTGGAGGTGACTCAGGATCACGAGCGGCACCCGAGTGACCCCGAGCCGGTCGAGGCAGTCGTCCACCGGGCCCGCCTCCGGACCGGTGTCGACCACGACCGCGCGGTCGGACTCCCCCACCGCCAGCGCGAGGGCGTCTCCCTGGCCCACATCGCAGGCGACGGCCGCCCAGTCCGCAGGCGGCCAGGCGGGCACGAGGACGCGGACCGGGACCACCACGACCAGGACCCCCACTAGTGCCAGGGCCAGCACCGTCCGGCCGCGCCGGGAACGCCAGGCCACGGCGATCGCGATCACGACGACCACCAGCAGGGCGCCACCCCACCAGCCGGCAGGCCACGCCACCGCCGCGCCGGGGAAGTCCGCCGCGTGCCTGGCGACCGTGATCACCCAGTCCACTTCCGGGCCCGCCAGCCGGACACACCATTGCGCCGCCCACGGCCACACGGGCATCACCACCGCGGCCAGCACACCGAGCACCGTGGCGGGGGCGATCACCGGCGCGACCAGCAGGTTCGCCGCGACCGCGATCAGGCTGAGCTGACCGCTCATCCCCACCACCACCGGCGCCGTCACCACATGCGCGGCCGCGGGCACGGCAAGGGCTTCGGCCAGCCCGCGCGGGATCCGCCGCCGAGCCAGCGCGTCCGCCCAGCGTGGCGCCAGCAGCACCAAGGCGCCCGTGGCCAGCACCGACAGCACGAAGCCGAACGCCGTGGCCATGCCCGGGTCGACCGCGACCAGGACGATCACGGCGGTCCCGAGCGCGGGCAGCGCCGACCGGTCCCGGCCCAGCGCGAGGGCCAGCAGGCCGACCGCGCCCATGACACCCGCGCGCAGGACGCTCGGTTCCGGTCCGGCCAGGACCACGAACCCGACCAGCCCGAGCAGCGCGCCTGCCGCCGACCCGTACGGGCCCGCCCGCACCGCCCGCAGGAGGAACAGAATCGTCAGGCACACGATCGCCAGGTTCGCCCCGCTGACAGCGAGCAGGTGGGACAGCCCGGCCACCCGGAACTCGTCGACCACGGTCGGTGAGAGCCCGTCGGTGTCCCCGACGATGAGCGCGGGCAGCAAACCGGCGGCTTCCGCGTCGAGCACACCCGCGGCCTGCCGCAGCCCGGCCCGCAGCGAATCGGCGGTCTGCTGCCACCCGGGTGCGGCGCCCGCCGACGTCGGCGGACCACGCACCCGCAGGACCGCCACCGTCAGCTGACCGGACGCGGCGGGGGCGAGTGTTCCCCGGGCGGTGAGGGTCTGGCCCGGCAGCAGGTGTGACCACGGTTCGACCGGGGCCAGGAGCAGCACCTGCGCGTGACTGTCGATGCCCTCCACGGCGACGACCGTCGCGGGGATGACCACCGACCCGATTCCCGGCTGCATGCCGCCGAATCCCGCGGTCCGCACCGGCTTGGGGCGCTCCCGCACCTCGACCTGGAGCACGACGGCCTGACCCCGCGCGGCCAGTTCGCGCAAGGGATCCGTTGCGGCGTCGTGGATCTGTCCCGCGACCGGCCACAGGGCGAGCACCGCGCAGAACAACAATGGCCACGCCGCCAGGCGAACAGGCCACCCGTACGCCACCGACGCTCGCACCGGCGCCCCGCCATCGGGCGAGACCTGCGGCCTTGCTTTCGGGACCGCCCGAAGGACCACGATGGCCGCCAAGAGCATCACGCAGCCGACGACCACCGCGCAGACCCAGTGGACCAACAAGCCGAGCGCGGCACTCAGCCACAGTGCCAGCGCGGCGAGGATCAGCCTCCAGTCGTGTGTCGCGGGTGGACGGACGGGCGTCGGCGGCAGCATCTGATCGCTTCCCGCTACCTGACGGTGACGAGTTCGCGGAGGGACTCGTATTTGGCCGGACCGATTCCTTCCACCTCCCGAAGCTGGTCGATCTTGGCGAACCGGCCGTGTTTCGCGCGCCACTCGACGATGCGCTGGGCGGTGACCGACCCGACGCCGGGCAGGGTGTCGAGTTGGATGGGTGAGGCCGTGTTCAGGTCGACCGGTCCAGGTTGGTTCTGCTGGGCCGCGGCGGCGGGCGGGATCGGGACTCCGACATGGATCTGTTCGCCGTCGACCAGCCGGCGGGCGAGATTGAGCGCGGTCACATCGGTGCCCGGCAGCGTGCCGCCGCTGGCCCGCAGGGCGTCGGCGACACGCGACCCCTCCGGCAGGTTCAACAGCCCGGGCGCGACGACTTTGCCGACGACGTCGACCACCACTCCCGGCTTGGCCGGACTGCTCACGCGGTCGACGGCGGCGGCGACCGGAAGGTCCGGGGGCACCTCGGCCTTGGGGCTGCCCGAGAACGCGACGAACGCACTGATCACCCCGCCGACGAGCACGGCGGCGATCATCATGGCGATCGGGACGCGCCGGGGTGGGCGTTCGCCGGGACTGAAGTCGCGGATGGCGGGCCTGCGCCACCAAGGGGATCCGGCCGCACTGGTCCAGTGGGTGATCAGGCGGCCGAGTCTGCCCGAGCGCCACCACGATGGGTCCGCGCGGCGATGCCGGGGAGTGGGGTTCTCGGCGGGTTCCGGTTCGTCGGAGACGACGCGGTAGTCGGCCGCGGCGGGCTCTGGGCCCGCGGGTGTGTCCCATGGCCGGTCCGCGGCCGCGGTGAGGCGGTGCAGGACGTCGTCGATGTGGTCGGTGCGGGATGGCCGGGATTGCTTGGTGTCGAACATGGATTCGACGCTAGGGAGGCGGCCTCGGCTTCGGCAGCCCCCGCGGCTGAGCTGTGGGCACCGCACCGGAGGCTGTGGATGAACCGGTCGCCGCGGACCGAATCGTCGGGCTCGTGTGCGATGTTGGGTGGTTTACAGCCGACCGGGGCAGATCACGACACCGAGCACGCCGGGACCGGTGTGGGCGCCGATGACCGCGCCGAGTTCGGAGACCACGCACCCGGAGGACGAGCCGATTCGCTCGTCGAGGCGGGTGGCCAGTTCGGCGGCGCGGTCGGGTGTGGCGAGATGGTGGACGGCGAGCTGCACCGGCTGGTCCCCGGCGGCCTCGGCGGCGAGGTCGACAAGCCGGGCAAGGGCTCGGCTGGTCGTCCTGACCTTCTCCAGGGGGACGATCTGACCGTCGTGGACGTGCAGGATCGGCTTGACCGACAGCGCGGTCCCCAGCAGGGCCGCCGCGGCGCCGATCCGGCCGCCCCGGCGGAGGTAGTCGAGGGTCTCGACGAACATGAAGCTCTTCGTGTGCGCGGCGGCTTCGACGGCGGCGGCCTCGACCGCGGCTCCGTCCCCGCCTTCCGCGGCGACGGCGGCGGCGCGCAGGGCGGCGAAGCCCAGGCCCATCGCCGTGGTGCGGGAGTCGACGACGCGGATGCGGTCCGGGGCGACCTCCTCGGCGGCGAGGCGCGCGGATTCCCACGTCCCGGAGAGTTCGCTGGACAAGTGGACCGACAGCACGCCGTCCGCCCCTTCGTCGAGCAGCCTGCGGTATTCGGCGGCGAACTCGGCTGGGCTCGGTCTGGAGGTAGTGACGACGCGGTGTTCCTTGAGCGCGGCGGCGAGTTCGGCGGGCCCGATGTCGATGCCGTCGCGGCCTTCGCTGTCGTCGATGTGGACGAACAACGGCACCACGTGGACCGCGTGCCGGTCCGCGAAACCCTCAGGCAGGTAGGCGGTCGAGTCGGTGACAACGGCGAACGGCACGACACGGGAGCCTAATCGGACGGACCGCTCGAACCTACGACAACCGCTGCGCGGCGCTAGGCCGACTGGGCGAAAGGCTCAGTGCGAGTCCGGCTCGACCAGCGACGCGACGAGCGCACCCAGGGCCTTGCCCACGTCCGCGTGCCCGGACCAGCCCCAATGCATGCCGTCGGGGTTGCCGTGGCCGTCTAGCACGTGGGCGCCGACGAGCTCAGCGGAGTCCAGCACGCTCACCCCGGCATCCTCGGCCCACTGCCGCATCGCGCGAACCGCGGCCTCGCGACCGGTATGGACGAAACCGTAGGACGGCGCGCGGTGAAAACCCGGGAGTAGCGCGATCACCGGGATGTCCGGCCGCAGGGCCCGGATCGCCACGACGATCAGGTCGAGGTAGCGAACTGTCAGGGCGGGCGGAAGCGCTACCGGTCGTCCCCTGGTGAGCCGCGCGAGAATGGGCTGGGCGGCGCTGTACCCCTTGCGCACACCCCGGCGGAGACCGTCGGGGCGCAGGTAGCGGATCCCCTGACGCAAGTAGGTCGGCAGCGGCGAGGGCAGGGTGTCCATCCCGCCGACGGCGAGGACCAGTACGTCGGCCTTGGGCAGTTGCGCCCATACCCTCGGGTCGCCGGTAAGAGACCAGTAGGCGTCACGCGCGGTCCAGCCGAAGCCTGCGAAGAGTTCGGTGTGGCCACCCATGGCCGCGGCGGCCACATTGGGCCAGATGCGCGGGTCGTCGGCCGGATGGGGACCATCCGGGCCGTGGAAGCTCAGCGAGTCGCCGAACATCAGCACGGTGGGCATGGCGCTATCCGGTGATGCCCGCGTTGTACGCGATCAGGCGCCAGGACAGGCCGCTGGTCTCGCGGCGCGCGAGGACGGTCCAGTGGCAGTTGCTGATGCCGCCGAGTTGAGACCAGTTGGCCACCGGGAGGTCGAGCAACCTGCCGGTCAGCGCCGTGATCAGGCCACCGTGGGCGCACAGGACGGCCGTCTCCTCGGTGCCGGTGTCGAGTTCGGCGACGACCTCGGCCGCGCGGGCGGCCACCTCGACCCGGGTCTCACCACCGGGCGGGGTGACCGTCGCGTCGGTCTGCCAGCGCCCGCGCACGCCCGGCCAGCCGTCGTCGACCTCGACGCTGGTCTTGCCCTGCCAGAGGCCGAGGTTGGTCTCCCGGAGCCGCTTGTCGATCCGCAGCGGGATGCCCATGGCCTCGCTGAACACCGTGGCGGTGTCGGTGGCGCGACGCAGGTCGGAGGCAACGATGATGTCCGGGGAGAACCGGGCCAGCGCGGGCACCGCGAATCGGGCCTGGTTCCACCCGACCTCGGTCAGATATGAGTCGAGATGGCCTTGCATCCGGCCGGAGGCGTTGTAATCGGTCTCTCCGTGCCGCCAGAGCACGAGAGTCCGCAGACTCACGTGTCCCCGTCCTCGTCGGCGGGTGGGGCCGCGTCGAATTCGATCCGCGGGCAGTCTTTCCACAGCCCCTCGAGACCGTAGAAGACCCGCTCCTCGGTGTGCTGGACGTGCACGACGACGTCGACGAAGTCGAGCAGCACCCAGCGGCCCTCGCGGGCGCCCTCGCGGCGGACGGGCTTGGTGCCCGCCTCGCGCATCTTCTCCTCGATGTTCTCGACGATCGCGCCGACCTGGCGTTCGTTCGCCGCGGAGGCGATCACGAAGCAGTCGGTGATGACGAGCTGGTCGGACACGTCCAGCACGATCACGTCGCTGGCCTTCTTGTCCGCGGCCGCGGTGGCCGCGACCAGTGCCAACTCGCGTGCGGCGTGCGTGGCTGTCACGTTTCTCCCTCAAGTGATAACGGGTACTACAACCCGTCGAGGGTACCTGGAGCCGCTCAGGCCCCCGCGACGTAGAGGTGGCGTTTCGAGATGTACTGCACTACCCCGTCGGGCACGAGGTACCAGACCGGCTCGCCGTCGGCCACACGCGTGCGGCAGTCGGTCGACGAGATCGCCATGGCCGGGACTTCGATGAGGCTGACCGAGCCGGACGGCAGGTGGGTGTCCTCAAGGTGGTAGCCGGGTCGCGTGACCCCCACGAAGTGCGCGAGCCGGAACAGCTCGTCCGCGTCACGCCACGACAGGATCTGCTGCATGGCGTCGGCGCCGGTGATGAAGAACAGCTCGTCGTCGGGGTATTTCGCGCGCAGGTCGCGCAGGGTGTCGACGGTGTAGGTCACGCCCGCGCGGTCTATGTCCACGCGGCTGACCGAGAACCGGGGATTGGACGCGGTGGCGACGACCGTCATCAGATAGCGGTCTTCGGCGGCGCTGACCTCGCGGTCGCTCTTCTGCCACGGGTGGCCGGTCGGCACGAAAATCACTTCGTCCAGGTCGAACCGGGACTGGACTTCGCTGGCCGCGACCAAGTGGCCGTGGTGGATGGGATCGAACGTCCCGCCCATGATCCCGATTCGCCGCGACATAGCTGATCAGCGTACGGACAGGTATCGGGAAAGTCCTGAGATGTGTGGGCGGCGTCTCGCGAGGGGGGGGTCGTGAGACGCCGCCGCACAACTGTGGGGACCGGCGGGGCTGGGGGTCTCCCACCGACGCGGCCCGCTCCCCTGCGGCGGCCGCGCACTGGTGAAACGCGCACCGGGCCGAGCCATGACGCGGTTTAGATGACCTTTCCGGTATGACCGCCGACACGGCCGGGCAGGCAGACTCAGGGCCATGGCTTGGGCTCCGATTCACGATTTCCCGTACACCCCCGTCCCCTACCGGCCGGAGCGGACCAGTGCCGATGAAGCGCTGCGCACGGCCGCGTCCATGCGCGAGAAGATGCAGACGCGGCGGACTGTGCGGGCGTTCTCCTCCGACCCCGTCCCGGAGCAGGTGATCATCGACGCGATCGCGGTCGCCGCGACCGCGCCGTCGGGCGCCCACCAGCAGCCGTGGACGTTCGTCGTGGTCACCGACCCTGAGGTCCGCGCGCGGATCCGCGAGGCGGCCGAGGAGGAGGAACGGATCTCGTATGACGGCAGGCTCGGCGACGAGTGGCTCTCGGCCCTGCGTCCGCTGGGCACCGACGAGCACAAGCCGCACCTGACCGACGCGCCCTACCTGATCGTGGTGTTCGAGCAGCGGTACTACCTCGACGGCGACAAGCAGCACAAGCACTACTACGTCGACGAGTCGGTGGGCATCGCCGTGGGCATGCTGCTGACGGCCCTGCACCTGTCCGGCCTCGCGGCGCTGACACACACACCGAGCCCGATGAAGTTCCTCTCCGAGGTGTTGAACAGGCCGCGCAACGAGAAGGCGTTCGCGGTGATCCCGGTCGGCTACCCGGCCGCGGACGCGGTCGTCCCCGACCTGGTGCGCAAGGACCTCGACCAGGTGATGGTCCGCGTCTGACTGTTCGGCGTGCGCCGAACGGATGTCGCCCTAGCGTGGCGGCATGCGGAAATCCACGGACGGGACCTGGCTGGTCGACCGGCCCGCTGATGCGGCGGTCGCGCTCGACGCGCTGAGCGTCGCGGGGCCGAGCGGGCTGGTCGGCCGGATGCCACGGTTTTCCGACGGCGCCCGCCACGCGCGGGGGCGCGCCCAGGTCGAAGCCGTGCTGCCTGAGGTGTCGGGTCTGAGATCGGCCGCCGCGGCACGGACAGGGACCCCGCGTGGGGAGTTCGATCTCATGCCGATCGCCCTCGACGTGCCGGTCGCGGTGCTGGCCGCCGCGCTGGGCGTCGAAGAGGTCGCCGCGGCCGTGCGGCTGACCCGCGAACTGTGCGAGTCGCGGTCCGACGAGGCGTACCTCCCGTTGGCGGCGCTGCTCCCCGACCCGGCCGCTGTCAGCGTGCTGTTTCAAGCCCACGACGCGACAGCGGCGCTCATCGCCGCGGCGGTGCTGGAGGGCGGCGTCGAGCAGGCCGTGCGCAGCGCGCCCGTGCACCGCACGCAGCGCCGTACGGTCGCGAACACGGCTATCGGCGGTGTAGTCCTGCCCCCCGGTAGCGCGCTGTGGGTGTCGCTCGCGGAGACCGGCACGTTCGGTGCGGGCCGCCACGCCTGCCCTGGTTCCGCGTTGGCCACCACACTGGCTCAGGGAGTGCTGGACGCGCTCGGCGAGGTCGGCGTCGTGGATGTCGAATACGAACCTCGGCCGAACCTGCGCCTGCCCGCCCGACTGATCGTGAGGACCCGATGACCTTCGCCGACCTGCACCGCGGCCCTCGGCCGCTCATCCTCCCGAACGCCTGGGATGTCGCCTCCGGGCTGCTGCTGGCCGACGCGGGCTTCGCCGCGATCGGCACGACGAGCCTCGGAGTGACCGCGGCGGCGGGCCTGCCGGACGGCACGAACACCAGCCCCGACCTGACGATGGGGTTGGCCCGGGCCCTGGTCGGCAGGTTGACCGTCCCGCTGACCGTCGACCTCGAAGGCGGCTACTCCGAGGACCCGGACGCGGTCGCGGCACTGGCGGCGGAGCTGGCCGACCTCGGCGTGGCCGGGATCAACCTCGAAGACGGCACGCGACCCGTGGAAGTGCACGCCTCGATCGTCCGCGCGGTCGCGGACGCCGCACCGGACCTGTTCATCAACGCGCGGACCGACACATACTGGCTTGACATCGGGCGGCGGGACGAGACGATCCCCCGCTTGCTCGCGTACCGGGACGCGGGCGCCTCCGGCGTGTTCGTGCCCGGCCTGTCCGATTCGGGCGAGATCGCGACGGTGGCCGAGCGGGTCGGGCTTCCGCTGAACGTCCTGTGGCAGCCCGGCCTGGAGACAACACCGGGTGTCGCGCGAATCAGCACCGGGTCGGCGCTCTACCGGCACGCCTTGGCCGCGGCGCTGGCGGTCGCCGACTGCGCTCGGACGGGCGAGACTCCGGCGACGACAGCCGTGGGCTATCCACAGCTCCAGGACAGGCTGGGGAGCTGAGTTCGGTTCTGTCGGCCGAATGGGGTATGCAGGGGACGTGGACGAGCAGGCATTGCGCGCATCAGCCGAGGAGCGGCTCCGGGCCCTCGCGGGTCCGGACGCCCGACTGCGGGAGGACCAGTGGACCGCGATCCGCGGTCTGGTCGCCGACCGCGGGCGCGCGCTGGTGGTGCAGCGGACCGGGTGGGGCAAGTCAGCGGTGTACTTCGTGGCGACCGCGCTGCTGCGTGAGCTGGGCGAGGGGCCGACGGTGATCGTGTCGCCGCTGCTCGCCCTCATGCGCAACCAGGTCGACGCGGCCGCGCGCGCCGGGGTGCACGCCGCGACGATCAACTCGGCCAACATGCAGGACTGGGAGACGGTGCACGAGGCCGTCGCCGATGGCAGTGTCGACGTGCTGCTGGTGAGCCCGGAGCGGCTCAACAACCCGGACTTCCGCGACGCCGTGCTGCCGAAGCTGACCGCGTCGGCGGGGCTGCTGGTCGTCGACGAAGCCCACTGCATCTCCGACTGGGGGCACGACTTCCGGCCCGACTACCGCAGGCTGCGGACGCTTATCGCCGAGCTGCCACAGGGCGTGCCGGTGCTCGCGACGACCGCCACGGCGAACAACCGAGTGGTCCAGGACGTCGCGCAACAACTCGGGTTGACCGACGACTCCATGGTCCTGCGCGGCGCGCTCGACCGGGAAAGCCTGCGGCTGGGCGTGCTGCGGCTGCCGACCGCGCAGGCCCGGTTGGCGTGGCTGGCGGAGAACCTGGAGCGGTTCACCGGGTCCGGCATCATCTACACGCTCACCGTGGCCGCGGCCGACGAACTGGCGTCGTTCCTGCGCGACCGCGGATTCGAGGTGGCGGCGTACACGGGCCGCACGGACACCGCCGAACGGCAGCAGGCCGAGGAAGACCTGCTCGCCAACCGGGTGAAGGCGCTGGTGGCGACGTCGGCGCTGGGCATGGGGTTCGACAAGCCGGACCTGGGTTTCGTCGTGCACGTGGGCGCGCCGCAGTCGCCCATCTCGTACTACCAGCAGATCGGCCGCGCGGGCCGTGGTGTGAAGCGCGCGGACGTGGTGCTCCTGCCCGGGCGCGAGGACAAGGACATCTGGTCCTATTTCGCGTCGCTCGCGTTCCCCCCGGAGCGAGTAGTGCGGGAGGTGCTGGCCGCGTTGGACGACGCGGGCAAGGCGCTGTCCACACAGGCGCTCGAACCGAGGGTCGACCTGGCCAGGGGCAGGCTGGAAATGGTCCTGAAGGTGCTTGATGTCGATGGCGCGGTCCGGCGGGTGCGCGGCGGTTGGGAGTCGACCGGGCAGCCATGGGAGTACGACGAGGAGCGCTACTCGCGGATCGCGACCGCGCGGGAGTCCGAGCAGCGCGCGATCTTGGACTACCAGGACACCGACGGCTGCCGGATGGAGTTCCTCCTGCGCGAGCTGGACGACCCGCACGCGGCGCCGTGCGGCCGGTGTGACAACTGCACGGGTGAGCGCTGGAGCGACGAGGTCTCAGGCGCCAATGTCGACGCCGCGCGGGAACGGCTGCGCAGGCCGGGTGTGGAGATCACCCCGAAGAAGCAGTGGCCGACAGGCATGGCGACGCTGGGCGTATCGCTGTCGGGGAACATCAAGGCGGGTCACAAAGCGGCAGCCGGACGCGCGCTCGGCAGGCTCACCGACATCGGCTGGGGCAATCGTTTGCGGGATGTCTTCGCGGGCGTGGACGGCCCGATCCCCGACGACGTGTTCGACGCGTGTGTGAAGGTGTTGTCGGCGTGGGACTGGGAGCAGCGGCCGGTGGGCGTGGTGACCATCGCGTCCGGCAGCAGGCCGCAGCTGATCTCAAGTTTCGGCGCTCGGATCGCGACCATCGGGCGGCTGCCGCTGCTCGGTGAGGTGCGCACCGGCGGTCCGAGCGCGCGGGCGAACAGCGCGCACAGATTGGCGCATTTGTGGGGCTCGGTTCGCGTGCCAGAGGATCTGGCGGCGGCAGTGTCCGAAGTGGACGGACCAGTGCTGGTGGTGGACGACAAGATCGACTCCGGCTGGACCATGACCGTGGCCGCCGCGGCCCTCCGCGACGCCGGCGCGGACGGCGTACTCCCCTTCACCCTCGCCACAACAACCTGAATCAGTCCGCCCCCTCGGAATGCGAGGGCTGGGGCGGCGGCCGGAAGCGTGGCCGGCTTCGCGGGCGGGCCACTAGTGCCTTAAGGGGACCAGGTCGTCGGCGTGGACTACCTCGCGGCGTTGGTCGTTGGGGAGGTGGTGCGTGGACATCCCGATCAGAGCGGGTAGTTCCGTCGAGTCGAAGTTCACCACACCACGCGCGACGACCTTGCCCGCCGAGTCGGCGAGTTCCACGACGTCACCCGGACCGAAATCGCCGGACGCCGAAGTGATGCCCGCAGCCAGCAGCGATCGCCTGCGCACGACGACAGCGGCGACGGCGCCGTCGTCGAGCACCAACCTGCCCGCGGACTCGGCGGCGTAGGCCAGCCAGAAGCGGCGGGCGGTGAGCCTGCGCCCCCCGGAGGCGAACGCTGTGCCGACGCTCGCCGAGCTCATCGCTTCGGGCGCTTGTGCCGAGGAGGCCAACAGCACGGGAATGCCTGCCGCCGCGGCGAGGCGGGCGGCGGCGAGTTTCGACGCCATACCACCGGTTCCGAGGCCGGACGCGCCGGTCGCACCCGCCACCACACCGTCCACATCGGACGCGTCGACCACCTCATCGATGCGACGTGCGGCACCCCGCCGGGGGTCGCCGTCGTACAAAGCATCCACATCGGACAGCAGCACCAGCGCGTCAGCGCCGATCAGGTGGGCCACCAGGGCCGCCAGGCGGTCGTTGTCGCCGAAGCGGATTTCCTCGGTCGCCACGGTGTCGTTCTCGTTCACCACGGGGACGATCCCCAACGCCAGCAGGCGGGACAGGGTCCGCTGGGCATTGCGGTAGTGGGAACGCCGGACGACGTCGTCAGCGGTGAGGAGGACTTGGCCGACGGTCAGCGAGTAGCGCGCGAAAGAGGCCACGTAGGCGTGCCCGAGCACCAGTTGCCCGACGCTCGCGGCGGCCTGCTGGGTCGCCAGGTCACGCGGGCGCCGCGGGATGCCCATCGGGGCGAGACCCGCGGCGATGGCACCCGAGGACACCAGGACGACCTGGCTGCCCGCCGCCCGCCGGGCGGCGACAGCGTCGACCAGGGCGTCGAGCCGGGCCGGGTCCAGGCCGCCCTCGGCCGTCGTCAGCGACGACGAGCCGACCTTCACCACGATGAGCCGCGCCGAGGTCACCGCCTCGCGGGTGGCCGAGCGCAGGGTCACTCGTCGTCGTCCTCGTCCTTGCGGGCGCGGCGGGCCTGCTTGGCGACCTTGCGCTCCGCCGC
Source organism: Actinokineospora xionganensis (assembly GCF_014323725.1). Classification (GTDB taxonomy): domain Bacteria; phylum Actinomycetota; class Actinomycetes; order Mycobacteriales; family Pseudonocardiaceae; genus Actinokineospora; species Actinokineospora xionganensis. The sequence continues at coordinate 121,231 of NZ_JABVED010000012.1, forward strand.
GCCGATGCGCTCCGGCTGGTCGAGACGGGGGTCGCTACCGCGTCCGTGCATCATCATCGCGACGCCCGCCGGGGTCGACGGCTCCCAGTCGAAGGTGTGCGTGCCGATGGTGACCGGGCAGCCGGGGCGGGCACCGGCCTTGGCCAGCGCCTCCTCGACACCCAGTCGGGCCAGACGGTCGCCGAGGTACCCGACGGCCTCGGTGTTGGTGAAGTCGGTCTGGCGCACCCACCGCTGCGGGCGCTCGCCGTGGACGATGAAGCCGCCCTCTTCGTCCGGGTCCGGCTCGATACGGAAACCGGCGTCGTCGACCGCGGTGGGCCGCAGGACCGTCCGGGTGGCCTCGGGCGTGGGCTTGCTCGCCCGGTCCTCTTCGATGATCTTCGCCAGCGCGAAGCTCAGCTCACGCAGCCCTTCGCGGGTGGCGGTCGAGACCTCGAACACGGGCAGCCCACGGGCTTCGATCTCGGGCCGGACCAGCTCGGCCAGCTCGCGCGCCTCGGGCACGTCGATCTTGTTGAGCACCACGATCCGCGGCCGGTCGGCGAGGTCGCCGCCCAGCGACGGGGTGTAGAGCGACAGCTCCTGCTCGAGGGCGTCGATGTCGGAGATCGGGTCGCGGTCGGCTTCGAACGTGGCGCAGTCGACGACGTGGACCAGCACCGAGCAGCGCTCGATGTGGCGCAGGAAGTCCAGGCCGAGGCCCTTGCCCTGGCTCGCCCCCGGGATCAGGCCCGGGACGTCGGCGATCGTGTAGACCGACTCCCCCGCCGTGACCACGCCGAGGTTCGGGACCAGGGTGGTGAACGGGTAGTCGGCGATCTTCGGCTTGGCCGAGGACATCACCGCGATGAGCGACGACTTGCCCGCGGACGGGAAGCCGAGCAGGCCCGCGTCGGCGACCGAGCGCAGCTCCAGGACCAGGTCACGGGTCTCCCCCGGCTCGCCAAGCAGGGCGAACCCGGGCGCGCGGCGGGCCCTGGAGGCCAGCGCCGCGTTGCCGAGACCACCCCGGCCGCCTTGCGCGGCGACGAAGCGGGTGCCGTGACCGACCAGGTCGACGACGATCTCGCCTTCCGGCGTGAGCACGACGGTGCCGTCGGGCACCTTCCACTCCACGGTCTCACCGGTGGCGCCGTCGCGGTTGGCGCCGCCGCCCTGCTTGCCGCTGCCCGCGTCGGCGTGCGGGCGGAAGTGGAAGTCGAGCAGGGTGTGGACGTTGCTGTCCACGACGAGGACGACGTCACCGCCGTTGCCGCCGTTGCCGCCGTCCGGTCCGCCGAGAGGCTTGAACTTCTCCCGGTGCACCGACGAACAGCCGTTGCCGCCGCTGCCCGCGGCAACATGGATGACCACTCGGTCGACGAATCGGGACACTGGAATTTCCTCTCGAGAACGAACAAAAGACGAGGGGTGAGCCGGATGCGATCCAGCCCACCCCTCGTCGGAGTCTTGCTATCGAACCGGCTTACGCAGCCGCTTCGACGGGGACGATGTTGACGGTCTTGCGACCGCGCTTCTCGCCGAACTGGACCGCGCCCGCGGCCAGGGCGAACAGCGTGTCGTCCTTACCGCGGCCGACGTTCACACCGGGGTGGAACTTGGTGCCGCGCTGACGGAGCAGGATTTCGCCGGACTTGACGACCTGGCCGCCGTAGCGCTTCACGCCGAGGTACTGGGCGTTGGAGTCACGCCCGTTACGCGAGCTGGATGCACCCTTTTTGTGTGCCATGGCTGCTCAGGTCCTCACTTAACCGTGATGCCGGTGACCTCGACGCGGGTCAACTTCTGACGGTGACCCTGACGCTTGTGGTAGCCGGTCTTGTTCTTGAACTTGTGGATACGAATCTTGGGGCCCTTGGTCTGCTCGACGACCTTGCCGGTCACCGAAACCTTCGCCAGGGCGTCCGCGTCGGTGGTGACGTCGGTGCCGTCGACAACGAGCACCGCGGCGAGGCTCAGCTCGGTGCCGGGCGTGCCGACAAGCTTCTCGACCTCGACGACGTCGCCGACAGCCACCTTGTACTGCTTGCCGCCGGTCTTGACGATCGCGTACATCGGGAAGGCTCCTGCTTACTAGACAATGGGGGTCATGGGTGCCCTGGCTCCGGAAGAACCACACCGAGCTGGGCTTCGCATGACACGGCCCACCGAACGGCGGGCCGTGTCACAGGTTACGTGCCTGCGGGAATCGAGGTCAAACCGGGGTGGCCAATGGTGATGGTGATGCTCGCCATCAGCCCTCCTGACCTGCGTTGACCGGCGGGCCTGCAGGCCGCGAAGCGGTCCGTCGGCTGCGCCTGCGGGGGGCTGAGGCGGCGGGCGCCGCCACGGGTGCGACGGGTGCCGCGGGCGCTTCGACGACGGGCTCCGGCGCGCGGCCGTTGCTGACGTTGTCGTGCTCCGCGTGACCGTCGCCGGAGAAGTCACCCTTGGCCGGGGCCTCGGGCGCCTCGGCGGCGGGCTCAGGGGCCTTGGCGACAGGCTCAGCGGCGGGCGCGGCGGCCTTGGCGGGCACCGGCTCGGTGTCGTGGCCGTCGTCGCCGTGCTTGACCGTCGCCTTGGCGATGGTGGCGACGGCGTTCTTCACGTCGTCGCGCACCGGCTCGTCCTTGACGACCGGCTGCTGCTGGTCCTTGCCCTTGTCCCGGTCGCGGTCCCGGCCGCGGCGCCTGCCGCCGCCGGTCTGCTCCGGTTCCTTCTCCTTCTGCGGAGCGGGCTGCTGCTGCGGTTGCGGCGCGGGAGCGGCCTTGGCGGTCTCGGTGCTGACCACCACGCCACGGCCCTTGCAGTGCTCGCAGGTGTTGCTGAAGGCCTCCAGCAAGCCCGTGCCGACCCGCTTGCGGGTCATCTGCACGAGACCAAGGGAGGTGACCTCGGCGACCTGGTGGCGCGTGCGGTCACGGCCAAGGCACTCGGTGAGCCTGCGCAGGACCAGGTCCCGGTTGGACTCGAGCACCATGTCGATGAAGTCGATGACGATGATGCCGCCGATGTCGCGCAGCCGGAGCTGGCGCACGATCTCCTCGGCCGACTCGAGATTGTTGCGGGTCACCGTCTCCTCGAGGTTGCCACCGGATCCGGTGAACTTGCCCGTGTTGACGTCGATGACCGTCATCGCCTCGGTGCGGTCGATGATCAGGTAGCCGCCCGAGGGCAGCCAGACCTTGCGGTCGAGCGCCTTGAGCAGCTGCTCGTCGACCCGCGTCTCCGCGAAGACATCTTTCGGCCCGACGTGGCGGCGAACCCGGTCGAGCAGCTCGGGGGCCACGTGCCGGACGTAGGAGTCGATCGTCTCCCACGCCGTCTCACCCTGGACCGCGAGCGTGGAGAAGTCCTCGGTGAACAGGTCGCGGACGACCTTCACCAGCAGATCGGGCTCCTCGTAGAGCAGCGAGGGGGATCCGGCCTTCTTGACACCGTTGGTGCCTTCGGACTTGTCCTTGATGACCTGCCACTGCGCCTGCAGACGGCGGACATCGCGGCCCAGCTCTTCCTCGCTGATGCCCTCCGAGGCGGTGCGGATGATGACGCCCGCGTCCTCGGGGACGATCCGCTTGAGGACGTCCTTGAGCCTGCGCCGCTCGTTCTCCGGCAGCTTGCGTGAGATGCCGGTGGCACCGCCGCCGGGCACATAGACCAGGAAGCGGCCGGGCAGCGAGATCTGGGTGGTGAGCCGGGCGCCCTTGTGACCGATCGGGTCCTTGGTGACCTGGACGAGCACGCTGTCGCCGGTGGACAGGGCCTGCTCGATCTTGCGGGCCTTGCCTTCCAGGCCGGCTGCGTCCCAGTCGACCTCACCGGCGTAGAGCACCGCGTTGCGGCCGCGGCCGATGTCGACGAAGGCGGCTTCCATGCTGGGCAGCACGTTCTGGACCCGGCCCAGGTAGACGTTGCCGACCAGGGAGCCGGTACCGGTCGAGGTGACGAAGTGCTCGACGAGCACACCGTCCTCCAGGACCGCGATCTGCGTGCGGTCGGGGTTCTCCCGCACGATCATCGCGCGGTCGACGGCCTCGCGGCGGGCGAGGAACTCGGCCTCGGACAGGATCGGAGCGCGCCTGCGACCGGCCTCGCGGCCGTCGCGGCGACGCTGGCGCTTGGCCTCGAGCCGCGTAGAGCCGCGCACGCTGCGCACCTCGTTGCGGGCGTCGGCGGCCTCGGTCTTCTCGTCGCGCACCTCGCGGACGTGGACCACGGTGTTGGGCGGGTCGTCCGGGGTGGTCTCGGTGGCCGAGTAGTCGCCGTCGTCCCCGCCCTTGCGACGGCGGCGACGGCGGCGACGGCGGCTGGCGGCGTCTCCGGCCTCGTCGTCCTGCGTGGACGGCTCGTCCTGCGCGGGCTCTTCGGCCTCGGCGGTGTCGTCCGAATCGGTGCGGACGTCGGACCGGGTGTCGGTCGACTCGGGCTCGTCGTTCGCGCCCTTGCCGCGACCGCGGCCACGGCGGCCACGGCGGCGGCGACGGCTGGCGCCACCGTCCTCGTCGTCATCGTCGTGCGAGTCGTCGGCGGGCTCGGCGGCCTTGGGAGCGGCGGCCTTCGGCGCGGACTTGGGGGCGATCTCCTCGACCGGCTCCTCGTCGCGCTCCTCGCGCCGCTTGACCGGCGCGGGGGCAGCGACCGGCTCGGGCGGGAGGAACAGCGGCGACGCGGACGCGAACACCGGCGTCGGCGGTATCCGGGCCTTGCGCGGAGCCACGGGCTCCGGCTCGACCGGCGCCACGACGGTCTCGACCGACTCCTCGACACTGTTGTCACTGGTCAGGGCCTCGGCGACCTTGATGGCCAGATCGCGGCTGACGCTGGACTGCGCGCCGCGCACCTCTTCACCGAGGTCGGTGAGGGCGCTGATGACGTCCTTGCTGCTGACTTCCAGCAGCTTCGCGAGGGCGTGCACCCGAACCTTGGCGGGAAGTTCCGCCAGCGCCGCTTGGGTAGCTGTGGTGGTAGCCCCGCCGGTGCTTCCGGCAGGGTTCGACATATCCGACATGTAACTCCTCCGCCCCCGGGCGCGTCCCTGCAGACGCGGCCGCTCAGGGGCCTAGTTGTGTTTCCACCGCGCAAGGCGGCGGGAATCCTCGCCTCTCGCCGTCTCGATGCCGGTCATGGGACCGACACCGGCTGACGGCAGGTCGTTCGACCACGGTGAGGCTTTGCGTCTCCCAGGCGGACTATCCGGCTGTCGCCGCCCGATCGAGGGCCAGCGGGTCGGACAGAACGCCATCGTCGTCAAGCCGTCCCTGGGCCATCCGCGTCGCCTTCGCGGGCACGGGCGGTTCCAGAGCGGCGACGACGCGCAACGCGCTCAGTACGTCGTCGGGCCGAACGGCTGGTGTTGTCTGCCGAACGACCGTCATCAGTATCCCATACGGTGGCGAATCCACTGGCATGTCGATGCCCACACCGGACAGCGCGTCGGCGGAGTCGAGCACTTCGGCGCGGATAACCGCAGGTCGGGCGTCGATCAGCCGCCTGCCGTCCTTGGTGAGCCGCTCCACTTCGACGTGTTCCTCGGCCAGCAGCTTCACCACCGCGGCGCGCAGCTCGCCGACCGGCACGCCCGGCAGCTCGATGCGCCAGCGGCTGGCCTCCATCCGCTCCGCGAGCCCGCCCGGACCGGCCACGACCGACTCCAGGACGTCGATGCCCGGCGGCAGCGCCTCGTCGAGCGCCGCGGCCAGCCTGGCGGGGTCGACCGCCTCGACGACTGAGATCTCGACGTACTCGGCCTCGCTGGCCACGCCCGTCGGGGCCGCGCCGATCCACGAGATCTTCGGGTGCGGGCTGAATCCCTGGGAGTAGGCCATCGGCACACCCGCCCGGCGCAGCGCGCGCTCGAACGTGCGGGCCACGTCGCGGTGCGAGGTGAAGCGGAGCCTTCCCCGCTTGGCGTAGCGCAGGCGCAGCTTCTGCACCGGCGCGGCCGACGGGTTGGGCTGATCCTGGCGACTCAGGATTACTCCTAGGGGATGTGTCCGACGGTCGATCTGCCTGCAGGGGGAACCGTACCGTGACGCGATCCGCCCACTGAATTACTCCGGTTGGCAGCACTCGCGACCGGCCCGCGGCCAATTCAGCCGTCCAGGTTGTTTCCCGGGCGGGTCGTGGCTACCGTCCGCAGCGAGTGGTCAGCACGACCCGAGGAATCCGGCAGGCCAGTACTGGAGGTCGCCCGTGCCTCTGCTGCGCCGAACACAGGCGGCAGTGGTCAGTGTCGCGGCGGTCGCGACGATGCTCGTGAGCACCGAGCCCGCGTTCGCCGTGCCCATGGAGCCAGGTGTCGTCACCTGCGGAGACCACCACGTCGACGTGCGGTTCATCGTGCTCTACGAGCCCTGGACCAGCGCCGACGACGCCGCCGATGAAGCGTCGTCGAAGTGCGGGTCCACGGTCGCCTACTACCCACAGATCGGTGTGGGCGTCGTCACCTCGAGTGACCGGCGATTCCCCGCGATGATGGGCCGTGACCGCGTGTTCAGCGCGCAGAACGCGGTCGGCCGGTCCAAGCAGGTCGATGTCACCCGGACGGCGTACGACGTGCCCAAGGCCGACCGGACCGCCGAGCAGTGGGACATGGCCATGATCGGGGCAGACCGGGCCCGCGCGATCAACCCGGGAAGCTCCGACGTGGTCGTCGGGGTGCTCGACTCCGGAGTCGACTCGACCCACCCTGACCTCGCACCCGCTGTCGACCCCGACCGGTCCGCGGGCTGCCTGAGCGGCAAACCCGACTCGACGCCTGACGCCTGGCATCCGACGGAGTCCACGCACGGCACGCACGTCGCCGGGATCATCGCCGCCGCGGACGACGGCCGCGGCATCACCGGGGTCGCTCCCGGCGTGCGGCTGGCCTCGGTGAAGGTGGTCGACGACGCCGGGTTCGTGTTCCCGGAGGCGGTGGTGTGCGGCCTGATGTGGTCGGCCGCGCAGGGCATGGCGGTGGCGAACAACAGCTACTTCGTCGACCCCTGGTTGCAGACCTGCGACCGCGACGGCGAACGCGTGGTCTCCGAAGCGGTGCGCCGCGCGGTGGACTATGTGACCCGGCGGGGCGTGCTCGTGGTGGCGGCGGCTTCGAACGAGAACATCGACTTGGCCCGGCCGCACGGACAGACGGTGGACGCGAAGGGCTCGCGGCGGACTTTGGATGACAGCTGCAAGGTGCTGCCTGCCGGGTTGCGTGGCGTGGTGGCGGTGTCGGCGGTGGGTCCTTCCGAGCTCAAGGCCGGGTACAGCGCGTACGGGCTTGGGGTGGTCGACGTGACCGCGCCTGGTGGGGATCGCGACGACTGCGTGTTGTCGACAGTGCCTGGCGGGTACGCGGAGTCTTGTGGGACCTCGATGGCCACCCCGCATGTGTCGGGGGTCGCGGCGCTGTTGGCCGGCACGCATCGGGGGGCGAGTCCACAGGCGTTGAGCAGGCTGCTGACCGGGCAGGCACGGGCGGTTCCTTGTCCGGCGGACTATGACCTTGATGGGGCAGGCGGACAAGACGCCTACTGCTCTGGGTACGCGCCTTACAACAGCTTCCACGGACACGGGCTGGTCGACGCTTTGGCTGCTGTCAAGGGGTAGCGCGCGTTTGCGTGTCGTGCCAGTCGGATGGGGAGTGGGCAGGGCTGAACCGCACGACCGGGACCTTGCTGAGGGTCGCAGGTCAGCAGGTGGGCAATTCGTGAGGGAGTGTGGCTCCGGCGTCGGTGAAGCCTGCACGGCGGCAGAACGGGAACGATCGCTTTGAGGGGCCAGGACCACGCGGGCGAAGTTCTGATCGTCGGGGGCAGTTGTCCTCGTCCGTCCACAGCCCGCGCAGTCGCGCCACCGACGCCAGGTCGGCGTCGGTGGCGCGGCGGACGGTTAGGGGGAGGTCAGGGCCGGGTTCTGGACCGGGGATCCGATGCCGACCGGGCTGATCGGCAGCAGCTTGCGGCCGGTCGGTCCGATCTCGATGTCCGTGCCCATCGCCGGGCAGACGCCGCAGTCGAAGCAGGGGGTCCAGCGGCAGTCGTCCTGCTCGCGGGAATCCAGGGCGTCCTGCCAGTCGTCCCAGAGCCATTCCTTGTCGAGGCCCGAGTCGAGGTGGTCCCAGGGCAGGACTTCCGCCTCGGTACGTTCGCGGGTGGTGAACCACGCCAGGTCGACGCCCAGTGGCTCCAGTTCCGCCGCCGCCGAGGAAACCCAGCGTTCGTAGGAGAAGTGTTCGCTCCAGCCGTCGAAGCGACCGCCGTCGCGCCAGACTCGTTCGATGACTCGGCCGACTCGGCGGTCTCCACGCGAGAGCAGGCCTTCGATGAGGCTGGGCTTGCCGTCGTGGTAGCGCATGCCGATGTTGCGGCCCAGGCTGCGGTCGCGGTCGGAGTTGACCGCCTCACGCAGTTTCCGCAGTCGACTGTCCACAGTGTCCGGATCGCACTGGGCGGCCCACTGGAACGGGGTGTGCGGCTTGGGGACGAACCCGCCGATGGAGATGGTGCAGCGGATGTCCTTGCGGCCACTGGCTTCCCGGCCCGCGCGGATGACATTCTTGGCCATCTCGGCGATCTGCAGGACGTCGTCGTCGGTCTCGGTGGGAAGCCCGCACATGAAGTACAGCTTCACCTGGCGCCAGCCGTTGGCATAGGCGGCGCTGACGGTCTTGATGAGGTCCTCTTCGGAGACCATCTTGTTGATGACGCGCCGGATGCGCTCGCTGCCGCCCTCGGGCGCGAAGGTCAGACCCGAGCGCCTTCCGTTGCGGGACAGCTCGTTCGCCAGGTCGATGTTGAACGCGTCGACCCGGGTGCTGGGCAGCGACAGGCCGGTGTTGGTGCCTTCGTAGCGGTCGGCGAGCTGCTTGGTGATCTCGCCGATCTCGGAGTGGTCGGCGCTGGAGAGCGAGAGCAGGCCGACTTCCTCGAACCCGCTGGCCTCCAGCCCCTTCTGGATCATCGCGCCGATGCCCTCGATGGAGCGCTCGCGCACCGGGCGGGTGATCATGCCCGCCTGGCAGAAGCGGCAGCCGCGGGTGCAGCCGCGGAAGATCTCGACGCTCATCCGCTCGTGCACGCTCTCGGCGAGCGGCACCAGCGGCTGCTTCGGGTACGGCCACGCGTCGAGGTCCATCGTGGTGCGCTTGGCGATGGTCTCGGGGATGCGGTCGCGGTTGGGCTTGGCCGCGCCGAGCGAACCGTCGGCGGCGTAGGTGACGTCGTAGAAGCGCGGGATGTAGACGCCGCCGGTCTCGGCCATGCGGGTCAGCAGCTCGTCGCGGCCTCCGGGGCGACCCTCGGCCTTCCACTGCCGGATGATGTTGGAGATCTCGAGGACGGCCTCTTCGCCGTCACCCAGCACGGCCGCGTCGATGAAGTCCGCGATCGGCTCCGGGTTGAACGACGCGTGCCCGCCCGCGAGCACGACGGGGTGGTCCTCGGTCCGGTCCATGGCGTGCAGCGGGATGCCCGCGAGGTCGAGCGCGGTGAGCATGTTCGTGTAGCCGAGCTCGGTGGAGAAGCTCACGCCGAGGATGTCGAACGCGCCGAGTGGACGGTGGCCGTCGACGGTGAACTGGGGGACGTTGTGCTCCCGCATCAGCTTCTCGAGGTCCGGCCAGACCGCGTAGGTGCGCTCGGCCAGGATGTCGGGCTGCTCGTTGAGCACCTCGTAGAGGATCATGACGCCCTGGTTGGGCAGCCCGACCTCATAGGCGTCGGGGTACATCAGCGCCCAGCGGACGTTGGCGCTGTCCCAGGGCTTGACGGTGGCGTTGAGCTCCCCGCCGACGTACTGGACGGGCTTGGAGACCCTGGGCAGCAGGGGCTCAAGCTGGGGGAAGACTGACTCGACGCTCACAACGCACCAGGGTAACCCGTTCGGAATCGGGTCAGACGGCGACGGGGTGGCTCGCCTGGAACGCCAGCCTGCTGTCGGCGTCCGCGGCGAGGGCGTCGAGGAAGTCGTCGAGCGCCATGAACGCCTCCCACGGCTCCTGCCCGGCGGCGGCCGCGAGATGCTCGACCACGCGTTGCTCCAGGTCGGGGACACGTTTGGCCTTCCAGACCTTGTCGGCCAGGCTGACCAGCAGGTCTTCGAAGCCGATGCCGGGTCCGGCCCAGGAGGCGTGATCGCGGGCGAACCTGGCGAGCCGCTCGTCGACGCCGCGGGCACGGAGCAGGTCGTAGCCCGCCTGCTCGTGGGCGGAGCCGGGGCCGGAGAGCTCTTCGGGGTGGAGGGTCTTGCCGATGTCGTGGGTGGCGGCGCCGAAGAGGACGGCTTCGCGGTCGAACTCGATGGTGGGGTGGTGCCGCGCGACCCAGTCGACGAGCTGCGCTGCCACGTCGTGCACCGCGCGCAGGTGGGCGCCCAGCCGTGGCGGGGAGGCCAGGTCGGTCAAAAATTCCTCAACCTCTCGTGGGAGCGGCCTGAGGGTGTCGGACGCGGTCAAGGCGCGGTGGAGCGCTCGGTGACTCACCGAGCCAGGATAGGTCGGATCGGCGGTTCTCGGTCGTCGCGTGTCACCTTCGCCGTTCGACATCCAATTGGACCAAGGGGCGACTGCTCCGCACGATCAAGTCTCTTCTACGAGAGCAGGAGTTTGCCCAGACGTTTGGCGGCGACGGTGACGCCGATGGCGACCATGGCGGCGAAGTAGCCGAGGTGGCCGAGCATCGACAGATCCACGAAACCCGTGCACAAGCCGCGCATGATTTCGATCGCGTGGTAGAGCGGGAAGCACTTGATGGCGAACTGCAGGGGTTCCGGGTAGACGCTCAGGGGGAAGAACGTCGATGAGAACAGGAACATCGGCATCAGCGCGAGTTGCACGTAGTCGAAGTCCTGCCACGACCGCATGAACGTCGTGCACGCCATCCCCACCGCGGCGAAGCCGAACGAGATCAGGATCGCGGCGGGCAGGGCCAGCAGTGCCCAGTGGGACGTCAGCAGGCCCATCCCCAGCATCACCGCGAGGAAGCCGCCCGCGTAGAGCGCCCCGCGGATCAGGGCCCAGGTGATCTCGCCGATGGCGATGTCGAGCGGGCCGAGCGGGGTGGCGAGCATGGCGTCGTAGAGGCGGCTGTATTTGAACTTGAAGAAGATGTTGAACGTGGCGTCGTAGACCGAGCCGTTCATGGCGGACGCGGCGAGCAGGGCCGGGGCGATGAAGGCGACGTAGCTGATCGGGGTGCCGCCGGGGCCCGCGACCTCCCCCACCATCCTGCCGAAGCCGAAACCCAGGCCGAAGAGGAAGAACAGGGTCTCGAAGAACCCCGAGAAGATGATCAGCCAGGCCCGCTTGTTGACCAGGTAGGACCGTTCGACGAGCACCGACGAGCGGCCCGCGTACATCCCCGTGGGCAACACGCGGAACATCAGGCCCGCGGGCTCAAGCTCCGAACGCATCATGGTCTGGGTCATCTAGACCGCCAACCTTCGGTTGAACACGCGCCTGCCGAGGTAAACGCCGACGCCGACCACCGCTGCGAGGTAGGTGAGGTGGCCGAGCGTGGGCCACAGCTCCAGGGTGCCGAAGGCCGCGTCGCGGGAGAGTTCGGTGCCGTGCCAGAGCGGGGTGATCCACACCAGCGGGTGCGCCCAGCCGGGCAACTGGTCGACCGGGAAGAACGTGCCGGCGAACAGCGTCATCGGGAGGATGATGAACCGGAAGATCACGTTGAACCCCTGACCCTCGTTCTCGAGGGTCGCGGCGTACGCCACGATCGGGGCGCTCACGGCCATGCCGGTCAGCACGCTGATCAGGACCGCCAGGATGATCCCCGGCCCGGTGACCGCACCCAACACGGCCGCGACCAGCGTGAACGCGACGGCGGTGAAGCTCAGGCGGATCGCGATCCAGCCGAGTTGCCCCGCCAAAACCTGGCTCGGGGTGATCGGCGTGGACGCGATCGCCAGGTAGGTGCGCTGCCAGCGGAAAGCGGCCAGGATCGGGTAGGTCGACTCGAACGCGGCGACCTGCATGAGGGACGCGGCGAGCAGCGCGGGCGCCAGGTACTGCACGTACGGCAGGCCCAGGGTGGCCGGACTCGCCGTCACCTGCGAGCCGAAGCCGAACCCGAGGGCGACCAAGTAGAGCACGGGCTGCAGGAACCCGGACGTGACCGAGGCGCGCCAGTTGCGGCGGTACCAGGTCCACAGGCCGCCGACGACGAGCAACGACGCTCTCGTCGGGCTCAGGACACGGCCGGTGGCCTGCCGGGCGAGGACGGTGGTCATCAGTCGACCAGCGTCCGGCCGGTGAGGCGGAGGAAGACGTCCTCCAGGGTGCTGCGGCGAACCAGGCTCGACAGCGGCTGGACCCCGCGCGAGTGCGCCGCGGCCAGGGCCGCCTCGCCGTCGGCGGTGTAGAGAAGCAGACGGTCGGGCAGGACCTCGACCCGGTCGGCCAGGTCGGCGACGAGCGGCTCGATGTCCTGCTGTGTTCCCGGGGCGAAGCGCAGTTCGAGGACTTCGCGGGTGGAGTACTTGGCGATCAGCTCACCGGGGCTGCCCTCGGCGGCGATCCGGCCGTTGTCCATGACCACGAGGCGGTCGCACAACTGCTCAGCCTCATCCATGTAGTGCGTGGTGACGATCAGCGTCACGCCGTCCTGCTTGAGCCGGAACAGCTTGTCCCACAACAGATGCCGAGCCTGCGGGTCGAGCCCGGTGGTGGGCTCGTCGAGCAGCAGCAGCTCCGGGTCGTTGATCAGCGAGCGCGCGATGGTCAGCCGCCGCTTCATGCCGCCGGAGAGCGGCTCGACCGGGTCGTCTGCGCGCTCGGTGAGCTGGGCGAAGTCGAGAAGCTCGGCGGCCTTGTCCCGCAGGTGGGCTTTGCCGAGGCCGAAGTAGCGACCGTAGATGTGCAGGTTCTGCCGGACCGAGAGGTCGTTGTCGAGATTGTCGAGCTGCGGCACCACCCCGAGGCGGGCGCGGATCCGCGGGCCCTGACGGTCCGGGTCCATGCCGAGAACGGTCAGCTCACCGCCGCTGCGCGGGGACACGCAGGAGATCATCCGCATCGTCGAGGATTTGCCCGCGCCGTTGGGCCCGAGGAAGCCGAAGGCCTCCCCCGGCCGCACATCGAGGTCGATCCCGCGGACCGCCTCGAACTCCCCGAAGCGCTTGGTCAGCCCGTCCGCGCGCACCAGCGCGCCATTCCCACCCACGCGCCGAACCCTAGACGTGGGGTCAGACAGTTTCGAGGGATTTAAGTCCGGGCGGACGTCTCCCTCGACCTCAGGCGTCGCTCGGCGCCTTCGTGACGATCGGCTCGGGCTGCGCGTAGTTGTCACCCGCGGGCGGGGAGCTGCGCACGATGTTCAGCTTGATCACGCGGCCGTCGGTGCAGGTGATCTGGAGATCGGTCACGGAGTCGTCGACCCGGTAGGTGTCGACGCCCGCGATGCCGGGGTGACCGCACTCGGTGAGCAGCGTGCGGACATGTTCGACGAATCGTTCACGCCACATCAGACCGCCTCGGCCGGGATCTCATACGGCTTGTGCGCGGGCACCTTCGGGCCCTCGACCGAGCGGACCTGAATGGTCGCGCGTGCCCCCGAAGCGAACTCCACGCGGACGCGACTGTGCCGAGAGTGTTCCTTGTTCAGAGCCACGGCGCTCAAGATCTCAGGGTGTTCCTGGCTGAGCAGGGACACCAACAGCGTGTCCAGTTCTCTGAGTTGCACGCCGTCATCATGCCGTGCCGCCGCCGGTGTGGTTGCCACCCCGCTGTCACGGGGTGGCAACCACACCGTGCTTGACCACGTCTTCGACGGGTCAAGCGTTGCTTGCCGCGATCAGAGGTCGGGGAACCAGAGCTTGACCTCACGCTCGGCGGACTCCGGGGAGTCCGATCCGTGCACCAGGTTGAACTGGACCTCGAGGCCGAAATCGGCGCGGATGCTTCCGGGGGCCGCCTTCTCGACGGGGTCGGTGCCGCCTGCGAGCTGACGGAAGGCCGCAGCCGCGCGCGGGCCCTCGACGACGAGCGCCACGACGGGACCGGAGGTGATGAACTCCAGGAGGTCGCCGAAGAACGGACGCTCGGCGTGCTCGGCGTAGTGCTGCTCCGCCAGCGAGCGGTCGACGTTGCGCAGTTCAAGCGCGACGAGCTTGAGGCCCTTCCGCTCGATCCGCGAAATCACCTCGCCGACCAGACCACGGCTCACACCGTCCGGCTTAACCAGGACCAGGCTGCGCTCGCTCACGCTAGCTCCTCATACAGATCAGATTTGTTTCCCCGGATTGTCGAGGACGCGGTCAGCGTAGCCACCGGCGCCGCGGAGAACACACACGGGAGCGCCGGCCGCCCCGCAACCTCCGGGAGATCCCTGGCGTAGCCGTTTTCGACTGTGCGCCCCCGGAGCACGTCACAGCATTCCGTACTCCTTCATGGCGGTGGCCGCGGCGCGAACGCACGAGCGTGTGAGCCGGGTAACCCGGTCGGCTGGCAGCACTTGCCGCGCTCCCGTTCGCCAGGCCACGGTGAGCGCATGGACCGAACGGAGAGTGCAAACGTGATTACCCGACGTGTCGTCTCGATCGTCGCCCTCATCGTGGCCCTGTTCGCCGGGGTGACCGCCGCCCCCGCGTCCGCCGAGCAAGCCGACCCCTCGGACCTGTCGTACCACTACAGATACGACCTGTGGGTCGAGACCGCCTACAACCCCGAGCACCTGGCCTCGACCGTCGCGGGCAGGCTGACCGCGTACTTCCCGTTCGACAGCAACTGCACGTACCTGCCGCAGGTCGGGCAGCGCTGCGAGCTGTACTCGGTGCCGGGCTTCCCCCTGTTCGGGACGACGAACCCGGTGATGGTGGTCGACCGGACCCCAACGAGCTGGACGTTCCGTTCGCTGCCGGGGCACACCGAGGGCGCCGACCGGTACATCACCTTCCGCTTCCTGTACGGCCGCTTCGGCTACGAACTCGACGTCGAGGCCTGGGGGCCGTGGACACTCTCGGCCTCGCTCACGGTGTCCGGCGGCGCGGCGCGCGCGGTGTGGCAGCGGTTCGCGGACAACATCTCGCGGTTCCTGTAGTGGAGTGGCCCGGCCGGGGAGGCCGGGCCACCCGCCTCACCAGGTGCTGTTGACCAGTCCGGTGCCGAGGTAGACCTGGTCGAAACCGTTGCCGTCGTTGTCGTCGGTGTAGGCCAGGGTGATCAGCCCCCACGGGTCGACCGCCACCGCGGGCTCGTCCTGCCGCCCGGCGACGGTCGTGTTCAGCCGCTGCCGGGGCAGCCGCCCGGCGGTGGTGCCGTCGGGGTTGAGGCCCTGGGCGTACACGTCCGAGGCCTCGGCCCAGTTGACGACCGCGGCGCGCTGGTCGTCGATGCCGACCTGGGGGTCGGCACCGGGGACCAGCGTGTCGCCTGCCGAGGCGGCGCCGGTGGCCGAGAACGACCGGACGCCGATCTGCGCGACGCCCGTGTGGTCGGTCTCCCAGCCGACGACGAAGTCGCCGTTGAAGTTCGCCGCCACGGCCGGGTGCCTTTGCTGGCCGCCCGCGTTCACGTTGACCACCGCCTGGGCGAGCTTGACCGCACCCGATGAGGTGAAGCTCTTGCGGGCGATGTTGAACCACCCGTTCCCGTCGCCGTCCTCGTCCCAGACCACGATCGCGTTCTGCGCGGCGCCCATAGCTATATCGGGACGCTGGTGGGTGCCGCCGGTGGCGTGCGCCTGCACCTCATAGGTCTTGGCGGTGACGGACGCGAATCCGGAGACCCGCACGGTCGGCGCGGTCGTGGTCTGCTTGTCCTCGAAGGCGACCGCGAACCCCGGGCCGTCCGGGTCGGCGGCCACGGCCGGGTGGGTCTGCTGACCGGCCGAGGTCCCATTGGCGGTCGCGGACCCGGTGACGGTGCCCGCCGTGTTCACCGCGCGGACCGCGATCTGGAAGTACCCGTTGCCGTCCTTGTCGTCGGCCCAGACGACGACGGCGCTGCCGTCCTCGTGCAGCGCGACATCGGGCTGGATGTGCCGCCAGTTCCCGGTGCCCACCGCGGACAACTTCTTCTCGTAGAGAGAGACACCATCGCGGTAAAGGCGAAGGAAGATCTCACTGTGCAGGTTGTCGGTCGGGTTCGTGGAGTCGCGGTCGTCTTCCCAGACGACGGCGGTGTAACCGGTGCGGACCGACGCGACGGCGGCGTTGTCCTGGTCGCCGGTGGCGACGCTGTTCGCGACGGTCCAGGTGAGCGTGCCGTCGGCGTGCGCGATGCCCGTGCCCACGAGGGTCGCGGCCAGTGCCAGCCCGGTGATCGTCAGAGAGGTGCGCATGGTTGGGCCCTTCACGGTGTCTGCAGGCCGGGGTTGCCCGCCTGGATCACGTAGCTCTTGATGGTCTTGACCGGGTAGTCGCGCACGGTGACCCGGTCGAGCGCGCGGAAGTCCACGGTCATCTGCGTGGGCGTGGTGACGGTTCGGACGTAGCCGCGCAGGTTCTTGTAGAACTTCACGTGCGGGTTGAGGTTCGAAAGCCCGTTGTCGGTGGCGTTGCCGTCGCCGCCCGACGTGATC
Source organism: Actinokineospora xionganensis (assembly GCF_014323725.1). Classification (GTDB taxonomy): domain Bacteria; phylum Actinomycetota; class Actinomycetes; order Mycobacteriales; family Pseudonocardiaceae; genus Actinokineospora; species Actinokineospora xionganensis. The sequence continues at coordinate 137,727 of NZ_JABVED010000012.1, forward strand.
GACGTGGTGACCAGCTCGGTGCCGATGATCCGGTTCTGGGTGCCGTAGTTCTGCATGAGGTTGCTGGCCCACGAGCGGTGGACGTCGCCGGTGAGGACGACGGTGCTCCTGTTGCCCTGCGCGTCCCAGCCGTTCTGGATACGACCGCGGTTCGCGGTGTACCCGTCCCACGAGTCCATGCTCTTCGACCCGTCCGCCGCGGCGAGACGCTGGGCGAAGAAGACCTGCTGGCCGAGGATGTCCCAGGTGCCCAGCTTCTGGCTCATCCCGTTGAGCAGCCACGATTCCTGGGTCGCGCCGGTGAGCGTGCGCGCCGGGTCGTCGGCCGCCGGGCAGAGCTTGGTGCCGTCGCCGCAGGCCTGGTCGTCGCGGTACTGGCGGGTGTCGAGCATGTGGAAGGTGGCCAGGCTCCCCCAGCGCAACCGGCGGTAGAGCTGCAGATTCGCACCGGAGGGAGCCTGCGCGGCCCGCAGCGGCATGTGCTCGTAGTAGGCCTTGTAGGCGGCGGCTCGACGCGCGGTGAAGTCACCGGCGGGTGAGGTGTCGTTGCGGATCAGGCCGGCGTAGTTGTTCTCGACCTCGTGGTCGTCCCATACGACCAGCCACGGCGCGGCGGCGTGCGCGGCCTGCAGGTCGGGGTCGCGCTTGTAGAGCGCGTGGCGCACGCGGTAGCTCGCCAGGTTGCTGATCTCGGTCGACGGCTGGTGGGTCCGCACGCCCGTGGAGCCCGCGCCGCCCTCGTAGATGTAGTCGCCGAGATGCAGGATCAGGTCGGGGTTCTCCTCGGCCATCCTGCGGTACGCGGTGAAGTAACCCGCTTCGTAGTGCGAGCAGGAGGCGAAGAGCATCGTCAGCGACGGGCTGGTTCCCACGGCGGGCGCGGTGCGGGCGCGGCCGACCGGGGAGATGTGGCCCATGGCGCGGAACCGGTACCAGTACTCGCGTCCCGGCAGCAGGCCGGTCAGCTCGACGTGGACGCTGTGGCCCCAGCTCTGGGTCGCGGTGAAGGTGCCGCTCGCGGCGAGGGTGGTGAAGTACCGGTCGGTGGAGACCTGCCACTCCACGGCGACGTTGGCACTGGACATGCCGCCGAGCCCGTCGGCGTTGAGCGGGCTGGGGGCCAGGCGGGTCCATAAGACGAAACCGTCGGCGCTGGGCTCACCGGAGGCGACGCCGAGGGTGAAGGGATACAGCGCGGCACTCGCCGAACTGGCGGAGAGGATGGTGGCACCGGCGCTTGCGAGACCGCCGATGAGGAAGGTCCGTCGTTGCAGTCGGGTCATAGATCGTTCATAGGACGCGCGCGCGAGCAGCCCAAGGCTTCGCGCGAACTATTCACCGGATATGCGTCAGGTCGAGGCGAGCTGGCAGACAGTTAGGGGTCGACATGGCCGGGCAGACGCGATAATCCGCAGTCAGCGAGCGTCGGCGAGGAGGTCACGCACCACGTTGACGACGGCCGTAGGCGATCGCGCAGCCAACTGCGGCAAGCCGCGAGCACCCGGCGGCACGATGTCCGATCCATCAATGTTGATGATCCACAGCCGAAGCTCCCCCGCTCGATAGCGCTTCAACGCGAGTTGAATCTCGTCGTAGCAATACCGACTCGCCGCATACGAGCGACTCCACAGGACAATGAACAGATCCGAACGCAACACCGCGTCTTCGATGGCTGATTCCACCGTGCGATCGGCAGGCAACTCCCGCTCTCCGAAGAGCACGCGCAGTCCCGCTGAGGACAAGTAGTCGTCCAGCGCTCGTGCGTACTCCACGTCCAACCGTGCTCGACTCACGAACACGGTGTCAGGGCGTTGTGGGAGACCGAGCGCGCGGACTCTGGCCGTGACCATCTGGTTCGCGATGACCATCGCCTCGCCCACAGCGTTCTTGTCCATCAGCTTTCGCGGGTCCAGCCATGGATGTGACCGCCCCCAGTCTCGGCGCAGAAACACGCGCTCCGCCGCTCCACCCAGGAACGCGAACGGGACGACCGGCTGTTGACGCGCCTCGGCGAGATGCAGAATCGTGTTGGCGCTCTTACCAAGCTTCCCGCCAACCGTGATCAGCGCGTCAGCCTGTTCCATCGCCATCAGCTGACACAGCAGCCAAGCCTGGCCCAGCGAATCCGGATCATCTATCTCCGGGCCTGGATAGAACCAACTCTTGATCTGGTCCCCGGCATCCGCGTCCAAGATCGCGAGCAGCTGCGTGTATTTGTTCTCAATGTGCGGGTGGCGCGGCCGGTGCATGTGCACCGTTCCACCCGCCCTGGCTTCCACGAACCCGCGCAGTGCGTGAAAGTCCACCGAATCCGGAAACGGACTGCAGACGATGAGATCCGCTCCGGATTGGGCGACGGTCGCGCCGAGCCGCTGGCTGAACCGTTCCAACTCCGCCTTCTCGAAGTCGGGATAGTTCGTCTCACCAGTGACCCCACCGAGGACGAAGACCGAACGGACTCTGCCATCCTGCTCATCGGTCGGGTGGGCGGCGGGCACGTCACCACCGTTGACCGCGTCCCATAGTTGCTTGAATCGTCGTGCCTCGTCGCTCGAGCTGCGCTGAGGCGTGCTCCACTCAGCCAGCACACGCACCACCGGTTCCAGTTTCGACCACTTCGGCATCCCGGAACCGTGCAGCATCGCGGACACCTTCTGATGGCTGACCGTGTCCCGAAACCGGTCGTCCTCAGTCACCGTGTCCGCGATCATGCGAAGTCCGGGTGTGCCCGCGGCACGGTAAAGCTCGTGAAGCGCCTCGGTCAGTTCCCGGAGCGGCCCACGCGGCAAATCGTCCGGCATCGACACCGCCGTGGTGACCACCCCTGGTGTCAAGAAGCGTCAAATTCGCCTTGATCTTACGGGGCGGTGTGGACCACGTTCGTCAATGTCCGTGTTTGTCGGGTCAACTTGCGATTTCCCGCCATCGGGCGCCATCAAGCTGGTCCCACGAAGCAATCTCAAGCAGGTGCGAGGGAGCAGACCGCGATGGAGTTGCACGCGATCACCGAGTCAGTCGAGATCTACTTTGTCGCGAGAGCCGGGGTGCTTGCTGTCACCGCTGTGCTGCTGCTGCTCGCTGGACTCTCCGCGCTCTACTCGAAGCGCGCTGACAAGCGGAGCCGAGCGCGTGAGCTGCTCGTCCTGCTTGTCGGGCGACAGCGCCCCGCAAAGCGACGGTCGACGAACTCCGCGCTGCCAAGCGAGTGAACCCCGGGCTGTGTTCGTGCGTAAAGCAGGCAGGGATTGACGTGGCGGTGACACTGACCGCGACGACTACGAGAGGCAGCGACCATGGCGACGGGTGTCCAAGGCAGGCGCTCTATGCCGCCGGTTGTTCAGGCGCGGTGGGCGCTCTGGGCGTTTGTGCTGGTCAACGTGGGGATTGTCGAGATCCTGTTCTTCACCAGCGGCACCGGCAAGAACTCGATCCTCACCGTCGCCAAGTTCGTCGGCCTGCACGCCGCCCTGCTGATGATGTTCCAGTTGCTGTTGGTCGCCCGGCTTCCCTGGCTGGACCGCCGCATCGGTATGGACCGGCTGACGGTGTGGCACCGGTGGACCGGCTTCACCCTCCTCTGGACCGTGCTCACGCACGCCACGCTGGTCGTGCTCGGCTACGCGACGCTGGACAGCGCGTCGATGGCGCGCACCTTCCTCGCCCTGGCCGGGGTGCCCGCGTCGCTGCTGGGCATGCTCGCCGCCGCCGCCATCATCGCGGTCGCGGTCACCTCTCTCCGCCACTTCCGACGTCGGTTGCAATACGAGACCTGGCACGGTCTGCACCTGATGGTGTACCTGGCGATCGCGCTGGCGTTCGTCCACCAACTCCTTGAGACGACGACGTTCAAGTCCTCCACGTTCGCCGTCGTCTACTGGTGGACGCTGTGGATCGTCGCGTTCGGCTCGCTGCTCGTCGGGCGGATCGCCATGCCGCTGTGGCGCAACGCCTATCACCAGTTCCGGGTTCAGGCCGTGGTGCCTGAGTCCGACAACGCGGTGTCCGTTTACGTCACCGGCCGCCACCTCGACCGGCTGCCCGCCAAGGCCGGGCAGTTCTTCATCTGGCGGTTCCCCGGGCACAACCACTGGTGGCTGGCCAACCCGTTCTCGCTGTCCGCGGCGCCTGACGGCCGTTTCCTGCGGCTGACCGCCAAAGCGGTCGGCACCGCCAGCGCGGGCCTGCGGCACGTTCCGGCCGGGACCCGCGTGTTCATGGAGGGACCGTATGGCGCGTTCACCTCCCTGCAGCGGACTCGGCCCGGCACGCTGCTGATCGCGGGCGGTGTCGGAATCACGCCCATCCGCGCATTGCTGGAGGAACGGTCGACCGAGGACGTCGTCGTCCTCTACCGAGTGCGCGACGAACGCGACGCGGTGCTGCTCAACGAGGTGCGCCAACTGGTCCGCGGCGGCAGGCTGCACCTGCTCACCGGGCGGACCAGGGACGGAGCGCGCCCGTTCGAGCCGGACAATCTCCGTTCCCTGGTCCCCGACATCACCGAACGCGACATCTACGTCTGCGGCCCACCGGCCATGACCTCGTCGGTGCTGGCAGGCCTCCGGGCGATCAGAGTGCCGAACACGCAGGTGCACGCCGAGAAGTTCAGCATGGCCTGACTCAGGTGACGCAGCCGTCCTCGTCGGTGATCGGCTTGGTTACGTCGAAGTAGAACTCCGGCTCGTGCGACGCGGGCGGAGCGGACACGCGATACTCGGAGTACCAGGGCGCAAGCATGCCCTTTGCCGCGGCGCCACAGGCCATCGAATAGGTGAAACCATCGTGGGGGCCGAGCCAGATACCGCGCTGGGACTTGGGCCACGTCGCCCCGAGCATCCGGTAGTCCGCCTTCCAGCGGGTCATCGCGACGATGTCCATGGCGCCGTGGAGATCCCTGGGGCGGTCGGTATGGAACGCGTAGGCGAAGACGTAGTCGGTATGCACGACCAAATCACCGTCCCCGTCCACCGTGGCCGACATGTGCCCATTGACTTTGGGCGCCACGGGAAGCAGTGGATACCCGTTGGCCACACGCGTCGCCCAGGCATCGGATTTGCTCGGATCGGCCAAGATCGGGCGGGTCTCGGCCCGGGCCCCCGGGGCGAGCAGGTCGAGGATCCGCTCGATGTCGTGTCCCTCGACCACCTTGCGGTCGAGCCGGGCGGCGATCACCACTTGGCGGGCCTTGACGTAGGCGTCGGCGACCTGCTCGGCGGTGTGCTTGCCGATCGGCTGCGCGGCGGGCGCGACGATCCCCGCCTCACCGTCCGCCCAGCCCGCCGCCGCAGTGCCGACGAAGGGCTGGTTTAAGTCCACCACCACGTCCGGCACCTTCGTCGTGACCGTCGTGGAAGGCGCGGACGCGGCAGGCGCGGGCTGCCCAGGAGCGAACAGCCCGCGCTGGTACATCAGGTAACCCGCTGCCGCGATCGCGACCACCAGCAGCGCGGAGACCATGCGGCGGCGCCGCTTGCCCTTGCGTCTCAGTCGGCGGATGTCTCTCTCCGCCGACTTGGTGGCCTTCTTCAGCCACTCCTGGTCGTTGAGGTCAGGGTGGTCGGATAACGCGTCGTGGTGCATTCGGTGCTCCCCCCCAGAGATGTTTCGCGCGGAGGGTACTTGCCGCTCGTGTCAGCGCTGCGGGGTGAGGGTCTTAGTCCAAAGTGCGGTGCCCTCGCCGTCGCGGAGGTGGACGGTCAGGTCGCCCGTGGGGCCGTCGATCTCGACCTCGCCGAAGTGCTGGAAGCCGTCCATGGGCGAGGTGTTCGCGGCCGGTGGAGCGTGGACGAAGACGGCTTCGGGGCCGAACGTCGGGTCGAGAGTGTTCGGGCCGAACGCGCCCGCGTTGAGGGGGCCGGAGACGAACTCCCAGAACGGGTCGAAGTCGCCGACGGCGGCGCGGTCCGGGGAGTAGTGGTGGGCGGCGGTGTAGTGGACGTCGGCGGTCAGCCAGACGACGTTGCGCACCCGGTTGCGCGCGAGGGAACGCAGGACCCAGGCGATCTCGTGCTCCCGGCCGCCGGGCGCGCCGGGCAGGCCGTTGGCGACGCCCTCGATGTCGGTGCCGTCGGGGACGATCAGGCCGACGGGCAGATCCGCGGCGATGATCTTCCACGTTGCCCGGCTGGTGGACAGGCCGTCGACCAGCCACTTCGCCTGCGCTTCGCCGAGGACACGGCCGACGCCGTCCTTGGGTGAGGTGTTGGCGTCCTTGTAGGAGCGCATGTCGAGGACGAAGACCTCAAGGTGCTTGCCGTAGCGGAAGCTGCGGTAGATCCGCCCGTCCACGGCCCGGCGCGGGTCGACGGGCATCCACTCGTGGAAGGCCTGGAAGGCGCGGGCGGCGAGGACGTCGACGCGCTTCTCGGTGTACTGCGGGGAGGTCAGGATCTCGCCGGGGTACCAGTTGTTGACCACCTCATGGTCATCCCATTGGACGACCGAGGGAGTGCGTGCGGCGAAGGCGCGGACGTTGTCGTCGAGGAGGTTGTAGGCGAACTGGCCGCGGTACTCGGTGAGGGTCTCGGCGACTTTGAGCTTCTCGGGGGTGACGAGGTTGCGCCAGATCCGACCGTCCGGGAGGGTCACGGATTCCTTGAGGGGGCCGTCGGCGTAGACGGTGTCGCCGCTGTTGATGAAGAAGTCGGGGCGGCACGCGGCCATGGCGGAGAACGCGGTCATGCCGCCGATGTCGGGGTTGATGCCCCAGCCCTGGCCCGCGACGTCGCCGGACCAGGTGAAGCGGACGTCCTCGCGGCCCATGGGGGCGGTGCGGAAGGAGCCGGTCAGCGGCTCGCTGGCGGAACGGTCGTCTTCGGCGCGGACGCGGTAGTGGATTTCACGGCCGGGCGGGAGGCCGGTGAGGCGGAGTTTGCCGGTGCCGTCGGTGTCGGGGGTGAGCATCGGGCCGCGTAACTGGCGGGCGTTGCGGAAGTCGGGGTGTGTGGAGACGTCGACGAGCATGCGGGACGGGCGGTCCGCGCGGGTCCAGACGATGGCGCCGTCGGCGGTGACGTCGCCGGTTTGGATGCCGTGGGTCAGGACGGGCCTGGTTTGCGGAGCCGCGATGGCGATGCCGGGGAGGGCGAGTCCGGCGGCGGCGGTGATGCCTCCGGCGCGGAGGAGGGTGCGGCGGTTGATGGTCATGGGTTGGTTTGTAGGCGGCGGAGGTCAACGTGGGTGGGATGGGAGGTTTCGCAAGGTGAAACGGCTCAGCTATTCGAGTGATGATGGGCAGTCGGAACACCTGATCTCATGGAGTCATGAACGATCGAGTTCCGGCCCGGGCGCGTGCGTTGGCGGCGGAGTTGAAGGTGTTGCGGGAGCGGTCGGGGCTGACGACCCGGGCGGCGGCGAAGCGGTTGGGGACGTCGATCGCGAGCCTGAACCGGTCGGAGACCGGCAGACGGATGGCGTCGGTGGCGGATGTGTCGGCTTTGCTGGCCATCTATGGAGTGACTGGGCCAGAACGCAAGCGGATCATGAGCCTGACGGAGAACGACGAGCAATCGGGCTGGTGGGGCCTGGGGGTGCGGGCACACCTCCTCGAAGCCCTGATCCACTTCGAGTCCCAGGCCGAGTCCTTCATCCACTACTCATCGATCCTGGTTCCAGGCTTCCTGCAGACCGCCGACTATGCCCGGGCGGTCATCGGAGCAGGCCCATTCGATGCCGAGGAGGTGGAACGCAGGGTCGCGCATCGACTTGAGCGGCAAAAGGTGCTGTTCAAGCCCGTCCGGCCGCGCTATCGGCTGATCCTGGACGAAGCTGTGCTTCGCAGGCCGATCGGTGGGTCGGCGGCCATGGCGACGCAGATCCGTTGGCTGATCGACATGGCGAACCAGCCCAACATCACTATCCACGTCATCCCGTTCCGCCACGGCTACTACGAACTGTCATCCAGCTTCTCGATTCTCGAGTTCCCGACACTGCCGAGCCTTGTCTACGTCGAGAACGGCAATGCGTCGGGCTTCCCGGACGCGCCCGTCGACACGGACCGCTACGTGGAAACGGTCGGTAGGCTGATGAGAGTGGCCTTGGATTCCTTCGATTCGGTGGAGTTCCTGGCCAGGATGGCGGCCGATCACGAGCGGGGATGAAACAGGATGCACGGAGCGTGGCGGAAATCCAGCTTCAGCGACCACGCGGGTGACTGCGTCGAGGTGGCCTACTCCGCCACAGTCCGCGTCCGTGATTCCAAGAACCCCGCCGGCGGCACGCTGACCCTGCCGCCGGCCGCCTGGTCACCCGAGCGTCTCGCGAATCTACGGTCCAGCTAGCTCCGACGCGCCGTAGTCGGCGTGGGCCTGCTCGACCAGCGTTTCGGCGGCCCTGCCCGCGCGCTTGAAATCTTCCGCCGTCGCAGTCACGTGGCTGTAACCGGATTCGTCTTCAGCTTGAGCAATGTATTGAGGTGCTTAGCAGCGTCCTTATTCGCCTTCGACAGCAGGCCAACGGCATCTCCATGGCTTTCACCTTGAGCATGCTCGCTCAACCAGATGCGGCAGATGACGTCCGCTACAGCGATGCCGGCGTGCACGCACAAGGTCACGTAGGCGTCGGCGACTTCGTCGTTCTCGTTCGCCATCTCCCGGATGAGGACCGCCGCGTCCAAGAACTGGCCTGCTTTACGGAGCCGTCCTCGCTGAATACTCGCGTTACACGGCTGTGTCCGCACTTCAGTTCTTCCCTTTCCGCAGTTGCTTGATCAGCCATGCACGGTTGCCTGCCACGGTGAGCCCTTCGTCCAGCACATCGCGCAACACTGGTTCGCGATGGCCGCTGGTGGCAATCTCCTTGGCCGCGAACTCCAAGGCACGGACATCGTTGCCTATCCATAGCGTTACCTCAGCGACCAGGCTGTCGACTTGCGCAGCCCATTGGTCGTCATCAACGTTGTCGGGGCGCACAAGTAACAGATCCAAATCGCTCTCCACCGTCATCGATCCGCGCGCGGTGGACCCGAACACTGCGGCATAGATGGGTGGAACGTCCCAGGACTCCAAGCGATCGGCCAGGCGGTCGAGCAAGTTCTGCTTGATCTGGGCGAGCCCGATTATGTGCTGCGCGGCAAGATGATCGCGGTTGAATCGGTACATGTAGGCGTTGCCCACGCGGTTCGACAGCACGAGACCATGCGCCACCGGTCGCTGTAAGACCTTGCGGATTCCCTGCTCCGAGGCACGTGGCAGAAGCCTGTGCAATCGACCAGTGGTGAAAATGTCATCCGCATTGGCCAGCACGGTGAGGACGTCACCGTCGAGCGTGGGCGTTATCGACGACAACGGCCTATTCAGGTCCACCAGCGCCCCCCACCGCTACCTGCACTATTATGCGGCTACCCCAACTGTAGTAGAGGTACCCCAACTATTGTGCAGGTTGGGAGGTCACTCCTGCTGGCTGGTGAGCCTGCCCTCGGCCATCCGCTTCTCGACGTCCTTGCGCAGCCACAGCATCCAGGCCCAGGCCAGGCCGAAGATCAGGCCGATGACCCCCAGGGTGGGCAGCGCGAAGAAGCACAGGATCATCACGCCCTGCAGGCCGACCGCGACCCACACGCCCCACGGTTTGCCGACGAAGCCGCAGGCGAGGATCAGGGCGACGCCGAGTGAGCCGACCAGCCAGCCCTGCCAGGTGGCGAGGCCGCCGTCCATCTTCGCGATGACCAGCAGGGCGAGCATCACGACGATGGCTTCGAGGATGAGCATCGCGGACATGACGCCGCGGAAGCCCTTCATCGGGTCTGGGGCGGTCATGCGGGCTCCTTGCCGAACATCGCGCGGACCTCGCCCGCGGTGACGACCGAGCCGGTGGCCACGACACCGCCGCCGGACATCGAGTCGCGGGGGTCCGAGGTCGTCTCGGCGAGGGTCACGGCCGCGTCGATCGCGTCGAGGAGGCGGTGGTGGACGGTCACCCGGTCCTCGCCGAAGATCTCGATGGCCGCGGCGCCGAGCTGTTCGGGGTCCATGGCGCGGGGCGACGAGTTCGCGGTGATGACGACCTCGCTGAGCACCGGTTCCAGCGCGGTCAGGATGCCCGCGACGTCCTTGTCGCCCATGACGCCGAGGACGCCCACCAGCTTGCGGAAGCCGAACTCGTCCTCCAACGCCGACGCCAGCGCGGCGGCGCCGTGCGGGTTGTGGGCGGCGTCGACGAAGACGGTCGGGGAGGACCGCAGGCGCTCCAGGCGGCCTGGGATCACGACCGACGCGAAGCCCTCGCGGATGGCGTCGACGTCGAGTTGCCGGTCGACGCCCGCGCCGAAGAACGCTTCGACGGCGGCCAGCGCGAGCGCCGCGTTGGCGGCCTGGTGGGCGCCGTGCAGCGGCAGGAAGATCTCGTCGTACACGCCGCCGAGACCCTGCAGCTTGAGCATCTGGCCGCCGATGGCGACGCTGCGCTCCAGGACGCCGAACTCCAGTCCCTGCCGGGCGACGACCGCGTCGACCTCCGTGGCGCGCTCGATCAGGACCCGGGCGACCTCGTTCGTCTGCTCCGCGAGCAGGGCGATCGAGTTGGGCTTGATGATGCCCGCCTTCTCGCGCGCGATGCCGAGGATGTCCGGGCCGAGGTAGTCGACGTGGTCGATGCCGATGGGACACACCACGGCGATGCGGGCGTCGGCGACGTTCGTCGCGTCCCAGCTGCCGCCGAGGCCGACCTCGACCACCGCCGCGTCGACGGGGGCGTCGGCGAAGGCGGCGAAGGCCATCGCGGTGAGGATCTCGAACTTGCTCAGCTTGATGTCGTTCTTGGCGTCGACCATCGCGATGTATGGCTCAAGGTCGCGGTAGACCTCGACGTAGCGCTCCGGGGTGATCGGCTCGTTGTCGAGGCTGATCCGCTCGGTGACCGACTGCAGGTGCGGGCTGGTGAACCGGCCGGTGCGCAGGCCGATGCGGGTGAGCAGCGCGTCGACCATGCGGGTCGTGGAGCTCTTGCCGTTGGTCCCGGCGATGTGCAGCACGGGGTAGGCCAACTGCGGCTGGGCGATCACGTCGAGGAGCGCGGAGATGCGGTCGAGCGAGGGCTCGATCTTCGTCTCGGGCCAGCGGGTGTCCAGTTCGGACTCGACCTGCCGCAGTTCCTCCAGCGCCCCGGGGTCCAGCTTGGGCACGCGCGTTCTCCTCGGAGGTTGCCGACATTTGACCTGGCGAGTCTACGCGCGCCCGTAACGGCCACTCCCGGTCACCGTCCACGTGTCCCACGTCACCTACCTGCCGGAGTGACAAGTTACTGAAAATGATTACCATTCCCTTGTTTGCGGACGGCGGGGCGAGGGAGTGTGGCGTGGGGCATCTGTTGATGATCGAGAGCTGGGTCGGGGCGATGAGCACGCTGCTCCCCCGGGCCATCCGCGAGTCCGGTCACCGCTTCACCTTCCTCACCCGGGACCTGCACCACTACCTGCGCTCCGCGCCCACCGAGGGCACACATCCCTTGCTGGCGGCGGAGAACGTGCTGACCGCCGAGACCAACGACCTCCCGGCTCTGCTGTCCTATGTGGAGCAAATGCACGCCGTGCTCCGGTTCGACGGCGTCATCTCGTCGTGCGACTACTACCTCGCGACGGTCGCCAAGGTCGCCGCCCACCTCGGGCTGCCCGGGCCGACGCCGGCGGCCATCGAGCGCGCCAACCGCAAGGACCAGACGCGGACCACGCTGGGCGCGGCGGGCGTGCCCGGCCCGAGGTTCGCCCTGGCCACGGGCTGGCCGCGGACCGCTGACGCGGCGCGGTCGGTCGGCTACCCGCTCGTGGTGAAGCCGGTGGACCTGTGCGGCGGGATGTTCGTGCGCAAGGTCGCGGGTGAGGCCGAGCTGCGTGAGGCGTTCGCCGCGCTGGAGGCGTTCCCGGTCAACGCGCGCGACCAGCCCCGGCTGCCGACCGTGCTGCTCGAAGAGCTGCTCGACGGGCCCGAGGTGAGCGTGGAGACGGTGACCGTGGGCGGCGTCACCCACGTCGTCGGCGTGACGGACAAGAGCGTCGCCGGGGAGCCGTGGTTCGTCGAGAGCGGGCACATGTTCCCCGCCGACCTCGACGGCGCCGGGGCGGTGGCGGTCGCTGTCGCGGCGATCGAGGCGCTCGGGCTGGACGACACCGTCGCGCACACCGAGATCAAGCTGACCTCGGCCGGGCCCAAGCTCATCGAGGTCAACCCGCGTCCGGCGGGCAACCAGATCACCGAGTTGGTGCGCCGGGTCACCGGCATCGACCTGCCCGCCGTGTACGCGCAGCTCGCGGTAGGACAGCGGCCGGACCTGACGCGCGCGGAGACCGGGGTGCGCAGCGCGGCGATCTCGTTCCTGCTGCCACCGCGGACCGGTGTCGTCGCGGAGATCGTCGGCGAGGTGGACGCGCCCGGGGTCGTCGAGTGCAAGCTCAAGGGCCCCGGCCACCGCGCAGGCGAGCCGACCAGCAACAACACATACCTCGGGCACGTGATGGTCGTCGACCACGACGGCCCGGGCGCGCGCGCCACCGCCGACAAGATCGTGGACGGGTTGGACGTGCGCTACGCGGAGGACGTCGCGTGACCGCGTTCTCCACCCTCGCCGACCTGGTCGAGCACGTCCGCGCGGGCAAACTCGGCCCCGACCCGGCCGGTGAGCGGATCAGCGTCGGGTTCAGCACCCAGCAGGGCGTGCGGCACGCCTCGCGAGACCAGTCGTACCGCAACAGCGTGGTCAGCCTCCGGATCGGGCAGGCCGTCGGGTCGTGCGCGGTCGAGCCGGGCACACTCGCCGATGACGACATCTACGACTGCGTCGGCGCGAGCGTGGCCGAGTTGCTCGACCATCCCGATTCGGCGATCCGGATCGCCGCGCTCGACGCCTATCTGATGCACGCCCACCCGCATGAAACCTCCGGTGCCCGGCAGGTCGCGATCCCGGCGGGCAGTTCGCTGGACAAGTCGATGGCCCGGGCGGCGGCCGTCGTCGAGCTGATCGACGCGCGTCCCGGTTCGCGGGTGCTGGTCGTCGGTGTCGTCAACTCGCTTCTTCACCACTTGCGCGCACGCGGTTTGCCGTATGTGCCGTGCGATCTCAAGGGCGGTCGGACGGAGTGGGACGAGCAGGTCGTGACCGACGCCGAACGCGCGTTGGACGGCTGCGACATCGTGCTGGCCTCTGGCATGACGCTCGGCAACGGCAGCCTCGAACCACTGCTGCGCGCGGAGCAGGTCGTGCTGTTCGCGCAGACCGGCAGCGCGGTGCTGCCGTGGTTCATCGGCGGCGGGGTGTCGGCGGTGTCGGCCGAGCCGTATCCGTTCTTCTGGCTCGACGGCGGGCCGAGCACCATCCACCTCTACCGCGGGGAGCCGAAGTGATCCGCGCGAACGCGCACCTGCTGGACCTCTTAGGCAAGACGCCGGTCGCGTATATCGACACACCGCTGCCGCACGGGCACGGCGGCTTCTGGGCGAAGCTGGAATGTCTGAGCGCGGGCGGGATGAAGGCCCGGTCGGCGGTGGCGATGCTGCTGGCCGCGCGGGCCCGCGGCGAGCTGCGGCCGGGAGCGGCGGTGGTCGAGTCGACCAGCGGGACGCTGGGGGTCGGGCTGGCGTTCGCCTGCCAGGCTTTAGGCCACCCTGTCGTGCTGGTGGTCGACGCGGAGCTGGAGCCGTCGATGCGGGCGCTGCTGCACGCCCACGGCGCGCGGCTGGAGGTCGTCGACCATCCACATGAGACCGGCGGGTGGCAGCGGGCCCGGCTCGACCGGCTGCGCGCGGTGCGCCGGGAGCTGCCGGGGGCGTTCTGGCCGGACCAGTACAACAACCCGGACAACCCGGCCGGGTACGCGACGCTCGCGCGGGAGCTGGTCGAGCAACTCGACCGGGTCGACGTGCTGGTGTGCAGCGTCGGCACGGGCGGGCACAGCGCCGGGATCATCGAGACCCTGCGCACGCATTGGCCGCACGTGCGGCTGGTCGGAGTGGACACGATCGGCTCGACGATCTTCGGCCAGCCCGCGCGCGCCCGGGTCATGCGCGGCCTGGGCAGCAGCATCTACCCGCGCAACGTCGCCTACGACCAGTTCGACGAGGTGCACTGGGTGGGGCCGGTGGAAGTGGTCGACGCCTGCCGCAGGCTCGCGCGGGACTGCTTTGTGACCGGTGGGTGGAGCACGGGCGCGGTCGCGCTGGTGTCGGCGTGGGTGGCCCGGGTCGAGGCCGGTGCGGTGGTGGCCACGGTGTTCCCGGACGGGCCGCACCGGTACCTGGGCACGATCTTCGACGACGGCTTCTGCCGCGACCGCGGCCTGTTCGGCCAGGCGGCGGACCGTCCGGTCGAGATCGGGCACGCGGAGTCGGTCGAGGTGACGGGCTGGGCGCGGTGCCAATCGGTGACCGTGCCCAGTGCCCGGTTGGCGGTGCCCGCGTGAAGCTCGACTGGACCGTCTACGGCTTGGAGCTGACCACTCCCCTGCGCATCTCGCGCTCGACCATGGCCCGCCGCGACGCGGTGCGGGTGGCCGTCACGTGCGATGGGCTCGTGGGGCATGGCGAGGTCGTGACCAGCGTGTACTACGGGCTCGACGCTTCGCGGATCGTCGCACTGCTCAAGGAGTTCCAGGCGGCTGACTTCTCCGACCCAGCGGAGTTCCTGGCGGCGCTGCCCGCGGTCGATGCCCCCGGGGTGACGGCGGCGGTGGACGCGGCCTTGCACGACCTGATCGGGCAACGGCTCGGCGTACCGGTGTGGGGGTTGGTCGGTCCGGAGTGGGTCGACACGCCCACGGCCTACACGATCGGAATCTCGGCACCGGCGGAAGCCGCGCGGCAAGCGGCGGCACTGGTGGCCCGGGGGTTCCAGGTGCTCAAGGTGAAGCTGGGCTCGGAGCACGACTCGGCCGTACTGTCCGCGATCCGGGCGGTCGCTCCTGACGCGCGGTTGCTTCTCGACCCGAATGGCGGGTGGAGCGCCGAGCACACCGTGCGGGTCATGGACCGGTTGGCCGACTACCGAATCGACGCCGTGGAGCAGCCGATCGCGCCGGGGCAGATCGAGTCATTGGCGTGGATCAGCTCACGGGTCTCCGTTCCGGTGATCGCCGACGAGGACGCCGCGACGGTCGCCGACGTGCGCGCGCTCGCCGGGGCGGTGGCGGGGATCAACATCAAGCTCGCCAAGTGCGGCGGCATCGCCGCCGCCCGGGAGATCATCACCGCTGCGCGTGCGGGCGGAATGGACGTCATGCTCGGCTGCCTGGTGGCGAGTTCGCTTGGTATCGCCCCGGCGGTGCACCTCAGCGGTCAGGCCCGCTGGATCGACCTCGACGGGCATTTGTTGCTGGCGAGCGATCCGTGGCAGGGCATCGGCGGCGAAGACGGCACTCTCCGCCTGACGGACGCGCCCGGCCTCGGGGTGGTCGCGCGGTGAGGAAGTTTCCGCTGTCGGTTCGGTTGTTGCTGGTCAACCAGTTCGGCGTCAACACCGGGTTCTACCTGCTCATCCCCTACCTGGCCACCCACCTCACCGACGATCTCGGCATGTCCGTCGCCATGGTCGGCATCGTGCTCGGGGTTCGCACGCTGAGTCAGCAAGGCATGTTCCTCGTCGGCGGCTCGGCGTCTGATCGGTTGGGGCCGCGGCGGGTGATCATCGCGGGGTGTGCCCTTCGGACGGTCGGGTTCGGGATGTTCGCGGCCGGGGAGTCGCTGGCTGTCCTGCTCGCAGCATCCATCCTCAGTGGACTTGCCGGGGCGCTGTTCAACCCCGCGGTTCGTGCCTATATCGCGGTCGAGGCTGAGGACAAGGCCGGCGCGTTCGCGCTGTTCAACGTGTTCGCGCAGGCGGGGGCGCTGCTCGGGCCGGTGTTGGGCAGCGTCCTGCTGCTGTGGGGTGACTTCCGGGTTTCCGCGCTGGTCGCCGCCGCGATCTTCGCCGTGTTGACCGTCGCCCAGGCGATGGTGTTGCCCGCGCGGGCGGTGGAGGCGCACGAGGGCACGGTCATCGGCGACTGGCGGGAGTGCCTGGCGAACCGGCGGTTCATCGCCTTCACCCTCGCGTTGACGGGGATGTTCGCGCTGCAGAACCAGCTCTACCTGGTGCTGCCGATGGAAGCCAAGCGCGCGACCGGCAGTGCGAGCAGTGTCGCCGCGGTCTTCCTGGTGTCCACTGTGGCCAGTCTGCTGTTCCAAGTCCGAATCACCCGACTGTTCGGCGCGAAGATGGCCCGGGGGCGGGCGATCGCGTTGGGGCTCGCGCTGATGGGTAGCGGGTTCGTGGCCACGGCGCTCGATCTCGGAGTCGTCGGGGTGTTGGTCGCGACGCTCTCGTTGGCGTTCGGGGTGATGATCACGCACCCGTTCGTCTACGAACTCATCCCCACGTTCGGCCGGGAAAACCTGGCGGGCACCTACTTCGGCATGTTCTACCTCGCCTCGGGCATCGTCGCGGCCGCGGGCAACGCGGCCATCGGCTGGGCCAGCGAGGTGAGCGACACCCTCGCGTCGCTGGTGTGTGTCGCGATCGGTCTGGTCTGCGCGGGCGCCGTCCTGGTGCTGCACCGCCGGGGCGCCCTCACAAAAGAGCCCGTCGGATGAACCTGCTCACCGACAACCCGGAACTCTACGAACAGCAGTTCCCCGACCCCGACCACGTCGCCGCCCGATTCGTCCACGACCTCGTCACCCGCTTCGGCGGTAAAGACAAGCTCCTCGACATCGGCTGCGGGACCGGCCGCGACGCAGGCTACCTGGCCCGAAACGGCTACCAGACAGCAGGACTCGACAGCTCCACGGCGATGATCGAGCACGCGCGCCACCACCACGAGCAAGTCGCCTTCGCCGTCGGCGACATGCGCTCCTTCGCGCTGGGCCGCGCCTTCGACGTCATCACCTGCCTGGACAGCGCGTTCCTCTACTGCCACACCAACGCCGACCTCAGCGCGTTCCTCACCCGCTGCCGCGAACACCTGACCCCAGGCGGCCTGCTGATCGCCGAGATGCGCAACGGCGCCTTCTTCCTGGGCAACACCGAACTCCTCGACGGCGTCCGCACCCGAACCGTGACGTGGCAAGGCGTCGACTACACCTCGCGCACCACCCTCTGGATCGACCATGCCGCCCAACTCCTGCGCCGCCGCCGCGACTGGACCTGGACCGGCCGCGCCGAGCCGCTGGTCCAGCGCTCCGCGTGGCGGCTGCTGTTCCCGCAGGAGATCCGCCTCCTGCTCGACCTCGCCGGATTCGACGTGCTCGCCCTGTTCGACGAACCCGGCCCCCGCACGGAAACACCCTGGACGCCGGACGCCGAGCTCGGGGGCTCGCTGTCCGGCGACCGACTGCACGTCGTGGCGCGCCTGCGCCCGCACCACTGAAAGGGATCTCCCCCATGACCCACTTCCCCGAACTCAGCCGCCGCGGCTTCCTCGCAATCACCGCCGGGCTCTCCGCCGCCACCCTCGTGGGCTGTTCGACACCGGCGGCGACGCCGACCGCGCCGAAAGCGGGCGGACGGCTGCGCGCCGCGTTCGCGGGCGGCGGCGCCAAGGAGGTCCTCGACCCGCACCTGGCGAACCTGTTCGTCGAGGCGGCCCGGTCGAAGGCGATGTTCGACAAGCTCGCCGACCTCGGCGCCGACGTCTCCGCACAGCCCCGGCTGGCCGAGAGGTGGGAACCCAACGCCGACCTGACCCGCTGGCGAATCACCCTGCGCCCGGCCGTCTTCCACGACGGCAAGCCGGTGCGCGCGCAGGACGTGCTGGCCAGCTACGCGCGCATCCTCGACCCCAAGCGCGCGTTCCGGGCGAAGTCGAGCCTGTCGCTGATCGACCTGCCCAACAGCAAAGCGATCGACGACCGCACAGTCGAGTTCGCGCTCAAGCGGACCTTCATCGAGTTCCCCAACGCGCTGGCCGCGTTCGGCACCTACATCGTTCCCGAGGGCACCGAGGACTTCACCAAGCCGGTCGGCTCGGGGGCGTTCAGCTTCGTCTCGTTCGAGCCGGGCAAGTCGCTGGTGCTGAAGAAGAACCCGAACTACTGGGAGGGCGCTCCGCACCTCGACGAGCTGCATTTCGTGATCGCCAACGAGGAGTCGGCGCGGACGAACGCGCTGCTCGGCGGCCAGGTCGAGTACGCCCACGACCTCACCCCGACCACCGCGCGGGCGCACGGCGCGAGCGACCGGATGGTGATCGTCCGCTCCCCCAACAGCGCGGTGCAAGCGTTTGCGATGAAGCTCGACCGGGCCCCGTTCGACAACCGCGACCTGCGGGAAGCCATGTTCCTGCTGGCCGACCGCCCGCAGCTGGTCGAGTCGACCTTGGCGGGCAGCGGGCAAATCGGCAACGACCTGTTCGGCAAGGGCTCGCAGTACTACGCCGGTGACATCCCGCAGCGCACCCGCGACCTGGACAAGGCCAAGCACCTGATCCGCAAGGCGGGCGCGGAGGGTATGACCATCAAGCTCGACACCTCCACCGCCGCGGCCGGGATGGTGGAGGCGGCCACGATCTTCGCCGACCAGGTCAAGGGTTCCGGGCTGACGATCGAGGTCGTCACCGGCAACAAGGACACCTACTGGGCCGACACGCTCAAGAACGGCTCGATGTCGAGCTACCGGTCCGGCGCGATGCCGATCGAGACGCACATCGCGCAGCGGCTGCTGAGCACGTCGGGCACCAACGTCACCAAGTGGACCCGGCCCGAGTTCGACGCGCTGTACCAGAAGGCCGTGTCCACAGTGGATGACAAGGCCCGCGGCGAGGTGTACGCGGAGATGCAGCGCTCGCTGCACGCCGAGGGCGGCTACCTGATGTGGGGCTTCGCGGACTGGATCGTCGGCACCGCCCGCAACGTGAACGGCGTGGCGACGGCTCCGGCGAACACGCTGGACTGGGCGCGGTTCGACAAGGTGTGGCTCGGGTGAGTCTTGGCCGCTACGCGCTGAACCGGCTGGCCTTCGGGGTCGTCCAGGTCGTCGCCGTCGCCACCGTCGTGTTCCTCCTGGTGCAGGCCCTGCCGGGGGACGCGGCGGTGGCGCTCGCCGGGGACGACCCGAACCCGGAGCGGATCGAGCAGATCCGGACGTCGATGGGGCTCGACCGGCCGCCGCTGGAACGGTTCGGCGCATGGCTGTGGGGGTTGGCGCACCTCGACTTCGGGACGTCGATCGTGTCCGGAAGGCCGGTCTCGGCGTTCCTCGCCGACGGGCTCGCGCCGACGGCGGTGCTCGCGGTGCTGACCCTGGTGCTGCTGGTCCCGCTGTCGGTGATGGTCGGGGTGCTGGCGGCGCTGCGGGAAGGCAGCAGGCTGGACCGGGCGCTCACCTCGATCAGCGTCGGGCTGCACTCGATTCCGGAGTTCGCCCTGGCGGTCGTGTTGATCGCGCTGTTCGGCGTGCAGCTCGCCTGGCTGCCGCCGACCGCTGTGGGAGTCGGTGGAGACCTCCTGGGACACCCTGAGGTGCTGGTGCTGCCACTGGTCGTGCTGCTTGCCCGGCCGATCTGCTCGATCAGCAGGCTGGTACGCGCGGGCATGATCGAGGCGCTGTCGTCGGACTACGTGCGGCACGCGCGCAGGCTCGGGCTCAGCGTCGGCCGGGTCCGCTTCGCGCACGCCCTGCCGAACGCGCTCGCGCCCGCGGTGCAGCAAGTCGCGCGGACCACGGACTGGCTGCTCGGCGGGGTGATCGTGGTCGAGGCGGTATTCGTCATCCCAGGGCTCGGCACGACCCTGGTGGACGCGGTGGCGAGCCGCGATCTGCCGGTGGTGCAAGGGCTCGCGGTGGTGTTCGCGGTGACCACGGTCGCGGTGAACCTGATCGCCGACCTTGTCGCGTTCCGGCTCTCGCCGCGGGCGGTGGGGGTCCGATGAGGCGGTTCGGGGTGGGCGGGCTGCTGATCGCGGTCCCGCTCCTGTTGGCG
Organism: Actinokineospora xionganensis; assembly: GCF_014323725.1. Taxonomy (GTDB): domain Bacteria; phylum Actinomycetota; class Actinomycetes; order Mycobacteriales; family Pseudonocardiaceae; genus Actinokineospora; species Actinokineospora xionganensis. Next base: position 157,603 of record NZ_JABVED010000012.1, read on the forward strand.
CTGCTCGGGCCGCTGTTCGTGCCGCGGGCGCAGACCCGGGGCGCGCCGTTCATGCCGGACCACTTCCTGGGCACCGACTTCGTCGGGCGCGACGTGTGGCACCAGGTGCTGTCCGGTGGCCAGTCGGTGGTGCTGGTGGCGCTGCTGGCCACGGCGGGCGCGTATGTCGTGGGCGTGCCGTGGGGCGTGCTGGCGGCGACATCGCGGGTGCGGGTCGTGGACGAACTGCTGATGCGGCCGCTGGATCTGCTGCTGGCGATCCCGTCGCTGCTGGTCCTGATCCTGCTGGCCACCATCGCCGGGCAAGGTATCGCGGTGATCGTCGGGATCGTGACGCTGATCAACTTTCCCGACGTCGCACGGATCTCGCGGGCCGCGGCGCTGGAGATCGCAGGCAGGTCCGCCCTGGAGGCCATGCGACTGCAGGGCGAGTCGTGGTGGCGGAAGTCCATCGTCTACATCGGACGCTCCATGGTTCGGACGCTGGCGGCCGATGTCGGGGTCCGGCTGACCGGAGCGCTCTATCTGGTGGCGTCGGCGAGCTTCCTCGGGATCGGGGTGGCGCCGGACGCGGCGGACTGGGCGGTCATGGTCGACCGGAACCGAACGGGCCTGTTCCTGCAGCCGTTGGCTGTCGTGGTGCCCGCACTGCTGATCGTGGCGCTGTCGATCGGGCTGAACCTGGTGTTCGACAAGGCTTTGCGGAAGGAGGCGCGGACGTGACCGTCGTGCATGTGGAGGGTCTGCGCGCCGAGACGGACACCCGGACTCTGGTCGACGAAGTGAGTTTCGCGCTGGCGGCCGGCCGGGTGCTGGCGCTGGTCGGCGAGTCGGGCAGCGGGAAGACGACGACCGGGCTGGCGCTGCTGGGCGAGCACGCGGCCGGGGTGCGGGTCAGTGGAAGCGTGACCGTGCGCGGGAACGCGGGGTTCGTGCCGCAGCACCCGTCGGCCGCGCTCAACCCGGTCCGGCGCATCGGCGCCGTGTTCCGCGAGATCGGTGACGAAGCGGCGATCGCCACCGCGTTGCGCCGGGCCCGGGTGCCCGAGGAGTTGCTCGACCGGTACCCGCACCAGCTTTCCGGCGGGCAGCAGCAGCGGGTCGTGTTGGCGCAGGTCCTGGTGGGTGAACCAGCGGTGATCATCGCCGACGAGCCGACGACCGGCCAGGACGCCATCACCCGCGGGGAGATCGTCGCCGAGTTGGCGGAGGTCGCGCGGCAGGGTGTGGCGGTGGTGATCCTGACCCACGACCTCGACGTGGTGCGGGCGCTGGCGGACGAGATCGTGGTCCTGCGGGCGGGCCGGGTGGTCGCCGCGGGTCCGACCGACGAGGTGCTGAACTCCCCGCGAGACGACTACACGCGGGCGCTGATCGAGGCCCAGCCCCAGATCCAGGTGCCACCGGCGGCCGTGGACCGGGAGCCTCGGCTCGACGTGCGGGAGTTGAGTGCCCGGCACCGGTCGGCCGAGGTGCTGCACGAGGTGAGCGTGGCCGCCGGGGCAGGCCAGTGCCTCGGCGTGGTCGGGCGTTCCGGCAGCGGGAAGACCACCCTCGCCCGGTGCGTGGCGGGTCTGCATTCCACTTGGGACGGATCGATCCTCCTGGATGGCACTCCCCTGTCGCCGAGACACACGCAGCTGACGCGAGTGCAGTACGTCTTCCAGGACGCGCGAGCTTCGTTCGACGAACACCGGACGGTGCTGGACCAGATCGCCCGCACTTCGGTGCGGCTGCGGGGCGCTTCGACGACCGAGGCGTCCGCTCTCGCGCTGGAGGAGTTGGCGAAAGTCGGGATCAGCTCGGAGACCGCCCGACGGCGACCGGCGAGCCTGTCCGGCGGCGAACTGCAGCGGGCCGCGCTCGTCCGGGCGCTGCTGGCCCGGCCGGAGGTGCTGGTGTGCGACGAGATCACCTCCGGGCTGGACACCATCACCCAAGCAGGCCTGCTCGACCTGCTGGCGGGCTTACCCTGCACGGTCGTCCTGATCAGCCACGACCTCGGCGTCGTGTCCCGACTGGCCGACCGGATCGTCGTGCTGGACAAGGGGAAAGTCGTCGAACACGGCGACGCCCACGATGTCCTGAGCGACCCGCGGCACCCCGTGACCATCGGCCTGCTCGGCCACACCATCAAGGAAGCGCAGAAGTGAGCCCCTACGACATCCGCCAGGCCCGCGAAGCCGACCTCGACGGCGCCCGCGGCGTCATGTTCGACACCTTCTACCGCGAGTTCGGCTACGGCTACCGCCCCGAATGGCACGCCGACGCCGTCGACCTCAAGGCGGCGTACCTGCAACCGGTGCGGCACGCCCTTTTCGTCGCGGCGAAGGACGACGAGATCGTTGCCACCACCGGGGTCCGCGCGGTCGCGCCCGCCAGCCCGCCGCACCCGGGGTGGCTGGCCGCGCGCTACGCGGGCGGGGCGACGGCGCAGCTGTTCCGGGTCTACGTGCGGCCGGAACACCGGCGGTGCGGACTGGCTCGGGAGTTGGTGCGGGTGGCTACGGAGTTCGTGGCGAACGAGCCGACGTATTCGGTGCTGTACCTGCACACGGACACACGAGTGCCCGGAGCGGAGGCGTTCTGGCGGTCGATGGCGACGGAGGTGTACGACAACAGGGACGGCGACCCGATCGGGTTCCAGACCGTGCACTTCGAGATCCCGCTGGGCCGCTAGCCCCGGACCACCCACACGCCATGCTCTTCGCTGGTGACCCCGAGCACCACGTGCCCGTCCAGCGCCGCCGTGACGAACTCGGGCCGACCGGGACTGGCGTGGAGCTGCTCGGCCAGCTTGGTCGCGGCGGTCAACCGGACCAGCACCCACGGCAAGCGCAGGGCGCCGGGACCGGGAGGACTGATGAGGAACGACCCGTCGTCGGAGACCAGCCCATGCTCATCGGCGAGCCTGCGCCACTCGGCGTCGACGCGGTCCAGGTCATCGTCGTCGATCTCGGCCGCGGGAACCACGTCCAGGTTGATGACGCGGCGCCAGGCCTGCTCCGGCAGCAGGCCGCCCGCGGACTCCGCGGTGCCGACGAGCTCAAGACCGGCGGAGCGGAGCATGGCCGCACGTCGGTCATCCATCAACGGATCTCCCCGGTCATCCGAAGAAGTCGAGCATCTGGCTGACGAGGCATCGCAGGACCACCCCACGATCGCGGCGGCGATCGTGGGGTGGTTCGTAGCAGTGGGGTCAGCTCGCGGGCAGGGCGGCGATCCGGGCGGTGATGCGCTCGATCTCCGCTGCCGCCACATCCCGGCGCCCCTGGATCTTCGCCACCACGTCCGCGGGCGCCTTGTCCGTGAACTTGGGGTTGCCGAGCTTGGCCTCGCACTGGGCGAGTTCCTTCTCCGCCGCCGTCAGGTCCTTGGTGAGGCGCTTGCGTTCCGCGGCCAGGTCGACCGTGCCGGACAGGTCCAGTTCCACCGTCACCGTGCCGCCCGGCAGCGGGACCTCGAGGGACGCGCTCGGTTCGAACGCCTCGCCCGGGGCTTCGAGGCGGGCCAGGGCCGTCACGGCGGCAGCGTGCGCCGACAGACCCGCACCGTCCACACCGGACAGTCGGGCCGGGACCTTCTGGCCGGGCTTGAGACCCTGGTCGGCGCGGAAGCGGCGGATCTCGGTGATCAGCTTCTGCACGCCCTCGACCCGGCGGGTGGCGTCCGGGTCCGGAGCGGCGCCGGAGGTCGTGGGCCAGTCGGTGATGACGATGGATTCCTTGCCCGTCAACGACTTCCAGAGGACCTCGGTGACGAACGGGATGACCGGGTGCAGCAGCCGCAGGACCTTGTCGAGCACGTGCCCGAGGACCGCCCGGGTCGCGTCCGCGCGGGCGCCGCCCTCGGCGATCTGGACCTTCGCCAGCTCCAGGTACCAGTCGCAGTACAGGTCCCACGTGAAGTGGTAGAGGGCGTCGCAGAGCTTGGCGAACTGGAAGTCGTCGAACAGGGTGTCCACTTCGGACACCAGGGCGTCGACCTCGTCGAGGATCCAGCGGTCGGCGTCGGTCAGCTCCGCCCGGTCCGGCACGTCGACCGCCGTGGTGGCGCCGTTCATCAGGGCGAAGCGGCTGGCGTTCCACAGCTTCGTGCAGAAGTTGCGGGAACCGCCCGCCCACTCCTCGGCGAGCGCCATATCGCTGCCGGGGTTCGCGCCGCGGGCCAGGGTGAAGCGGGTGGCGTCGGCGCCGAAGCGGTCGAGCCAGTCGAGCGGGTCGATGACGTTGCCGCGCGACTTGGACATCTTCTTGCCCTGCGCGTCACGGATCAATCCGTGCAGGTAGATGTGGTCGAACGGCTGCACGCCGTCCATCGCGTACAGACCGAACATCATCATCCGGGCGACCCAGAAGAAGAGGATGTCGTAGCCGGTCGACAGGACGCTGGTCGGATAGAACTTCGCCAGATCCGAGGTTTGCACCGGCCAGCCGAGCGTGGAGATCGGCCACAGGGCCGAGGAGAACCAGGTGTCGAGGACGTCGGGATCCTGCGTCCAGCCCTCACCGGTGGGCGGCTCCTCGTCGGGGCCGACGCAGACCACCTTGTCGTTGGGGCCGTACCAAACCGGGATGCGGTGACCCCACCACAGCTGGCGCGAGATCGTCCAGTCGTGCATGTTGTCGACCCAGTCGAAGTAGCGCTTGGCCAGCTCCGGCGGGTGCACCTCGGTGCGGCCGTCGCGCACGGCGTCGCCCGCGGCCTGCGCGAGCGGCTGGACGTTGACCCACCACTGCATCGACAGCCGCGGCTCGACGACCGTGTCGCAGCGCGAGCAGTGGCCGACCGAGTGCAGGTACGGCCTCTTCTCAGCGACGATCCGTCCCTCGGCGCGCAGCGCGGCGACGACAGCGGGCCGCGCCTCGAAGCGATCGAGGCCCAGGAACGGGCCGTGCGCGGTGATGACCGCGGCCTCGTCCATGATCGTGACGGACGGCAGGCTGTGCCGCTGCCCGATCTCGAAGTCGTTGGGGTCGTGCGCGGGGGTGACCTTGACCGCGCCGGTCCCGAACTCCGGGTCGACGTGCTCGTCGCCGACGATCGGGATCTCGCGCCCGGTCAGCGGCAGCACGACGTAGGTGCCGATGAGGTGCTTGTAGCGCTCGTCCTCGGGGTGCACGGCCACGGCGGTGTCGCCGAGCATCGTCTCCGCGCGGGTGGTCGCGACGACGATGGCGTTGTCGCCCTCGCCATAGCGGATCGAGACCAGCTCGCCCTCGTCGTCGGAGTGGTCGACCTCGATGTCCGACAGTGCGGTGCGGCAGCGCGGGCACCAGTTGATGATGCGCTCGGCCCGGTAGATCAGGCCGTCCTCGAACAGCTTCTTGAAGATCGTCTGCACCGCGCGGGACAGGCCCTCGTCCATGGTGAACCGCTCACGGGTCCAGTCGATGCCGTCGCCGAGGCGGCGCATCTGGTCGAGGATCTTGCCGCCGTACTCGGCCTTCCACTCCCACACGCGCTCGACGAACTTCTCCCGGCCCAGGTCGTGCCGCGAGAGGCCCTCGCCCGCGAGCTGGCGCTCGACGACGTTCTGCGTCGCGATGCCCGCGTGGTCCATGCCGGGCAGCCACAGCACCTCGAAGCCCTGCATCCGCTTGCGGCGGGTCAGCGCGTCCATGACCGTGTGGTTGAGCGCGTGGCCCATGTGCAGGCTGCCGGTGACGTTCGGCGGGGGCAGCACGATCGTGAACGGCGGCTTGTCGCTCGAGGCGTCGGCGGTGAAGTAACCGGCGTCTACCCAGCCCTGGTACAGCTCCGCCTCTACCGCGGCAGGCTCCCAGGCCTGCGGGAGGTCGGTGGTCTGCATGGCTGGGGTCTGAGTCACGTTCAAGAGTCTACGAATGTCGGTAACGGCCGGTCGAAGCGGGCATTGAGCCGATCAGCGGTACCTACATCCGGACGTCATCTCGACGGCACTGCGACGTCACCGCCACGCCTTTCGGCCGGTCTAGCGTCCGCGCCATGCGGAGGGTCCCGGTCGGCGCGGTGGTGCTAGCCGGCGCCATGGTCTTCATGTTCATCCTGACGAACCTGGCGGGCTGGTTCGGCGACGGCGCCCCACGCGAGACCGTGGCCGCCGACCCCGCGCGACCCTTCGTCGGCACCCCCGCCCAGGACTGGGCCGACGGCGAGGCCGGGATCGTGATCCCCCCGGTCGAGGCGGTCGGCACCCACTCGACCGAGGCGATCGCCGACGCCTACGCCCGTGCCCGCGATGTGGTGGCGGCGGCGATGCTGGAACCCGCGGTGATCATGGGCGTGGACTACGAGCCCTACCTGCGGCTGTTCGCCGCGGGCGACCAGGAGAGCCTGCGCGCGGTCCTGGCCGACCCCGAGCGGGTCGATCGCTTCGTGGTGCGGCTCGGCCCGGACACAACCCTGCTGCCGGTGCCGCCGAAGGTTCGGGGCCGGATGTGGGCGGAGTCGGGCGGAACCGGGAAGCTGCTGGTCAAGACCCGATTCGTGGTGGTCTACCCGCTGCACACCGACGACGGCCCGCAGGTCCAGGTCGCCCGCCTGGACATGGACCTCACCGTCGTGGGCGAGGGCAGGCCCATGGCCGACCGGGGTGTCTGGCTCAACGAGACCCAGGGCTACCCGGCCGAATGCGGCCACCCAAGCGGCGTCAGCGCCATGACGGGCGGAGTGGGCCTTCCGGACGCGCTCTTCGACCCCGATCGGCCTATTGGATCCGAGTCGTCCTGCCCTCGATGACCGCTGGTCTGGCTTCGACCGCCGTTCACCGCAAGGCACGTTCGGCTGGTGGGCGCGTTGCTAACACCACCCGTTGACACATCGATGTGGTGAGCACAGACAGTCGTCAGTCGACCCAGACCGGGAACGGTGCTGGAGCGCCCTTGGGGGGCCGGTGGATCAACGGGAGTTCGGCGATCACGCGGCATTGAGAGACGCCGAGTGGCGCGACCGTGTGCGGGCGTCGGCTCGGGCCGACGTTCGGGCGATGGTGCGGGCAACCCGCAGGCGCAAGCTGGAGCGCTGGCTCGTCACCTCCATGGTGCTCGTGGCGATCGTCGCCGTGCTGATGCTGATGGTGCGCGTCGGCATGTTCGACAAGGTGCTCGCCAAGACCGAGGACCCGACCGCGGCAGCCGCCGCGCCGGTCATCTCCGACCGTCTCATCGCCGACTCCGACCGACCGTTCGACCACACCCCGGCCTCGGGCTGGGCCGACGGCGGCGCGGGAATCCTGGTGCCGCCCGCGATGCAGATCGGCGAGTTCACCAAGGAGCAGGTCGCCTCGGCGACCGCATTGGTCCGTGACGCCCTGGTGGCCAGCAGGCTCGAACCCCGGCTGCTCGTCGAGCACGACCCGTCCCGCTACCTGTCCCTGCTCGCGCCGGACGCGCGCAAGCAGCTGGCGCCGCTGTTCGGCTCCGGCAACGAGCCGCAGGCCCAGGCCCTGGTGAGCCTGGTGTCGAAGGGCAGCCCGCTGCTGCCGGTCGAGCCGAAGGTCAACGGCCGGATGTGGGCCGAGGCCGGTGGGCCGGGTGAGCTGGTGGTGCACACCAACTATGTCTTCGCGTACGCCTTCGACGGGCCCAAGTCGAGCGACCCGATGGACCGGGTCGTCGTGGTCCGCGCGGAGGTCGACTACGTGCTGCGCACCGGTGGCCGGTGGACCGCGGGCAGCCAGGGCCTCTGGTACGGCGGCGTCGGCGGCTACGGCTATTCCATCTCGTGCGTGGAGTACAAGAAGGGCTTCCTCGCCCCGGCGTTCCGCGACGGCGACAAGATCCACCGGGTCCCCCGCCGCGACCGCGACACCTACTTCGACCCCACCGCTCCCCTGCCCGCCGAGAGCGGCTGCCCCACCTGACCCGCGAGTCCCCACCTCCCGACAGTGAGTTCCCATTTCGCTCCCGCCTGAACTGGGAACTCACGGTCGGGAGGTGGGGACTCGCGGGAGGATCGCGGACTGGACGTGGTCGAAACCGAGGGCGGACTTGAGATCGCCGTCGAGGAACGCCTGCTCCGGGACGGCGACCGTGCGGCCCGCGGTGGGTTCGAAGACCAGCAGCACACCGCGCTCGTGCGCGACGACCAGGACGTAGTGGCGCGGGACGATCCCGCCGACCAGCAGCGGCACCGGCAGGCCCTGGTCGACCGCGGCCAACACCTCGCGCAGCGTGCGGGAGATCTCGCGGCGGTCGGTGTCGTCGACCAGCCGCCAGTCGTACCGGGTGCCGAGGTGTCGGGTCAGGTAGGCGGCGACGCCCTTGGGTGAGGTGCCGACCGCCCGCGGGTAGACGACGTTCGTCTGCTTGTGGACCACCGCGCGCTCGGCGGCGAACGCGGGCTGGAAGTCGTCGCGGGTGAGGGCCAGCGCGTACACCGGGTCATGTTCCGCGCGGGCCACGATGAGGACCGTGGTGCCGCAGGTCGTGGCCTCGTACTGGCGCACGGCGACGCCCATCCGGCTCTGCGCGGCCTCGTCGCCCCGGTCGACCAGCGACAGGTGCGACCGCAGCCAGGTCTCGTCCCGGCCGCGGATGGCCTCGGCGAACCCGCGCAGCACCTCGACGCCGTGGCCCGCCCCGACCGCCTTGAACAGCCACGCGCGCTCCGCCTCGGCGGACGCCGACGCCAGCAGCTCGGCCACCTCCGCCGACTTCGCCGCGCCCAACCGGGCGAGCTGGCTCAGCCCGAACAGGCCAGGGTCGAACCGGGCCGACTCCAGCCCGATGTCGGCCAGTGCGACCGCGTCCCTCGGGGACAGCCCGCCCTCGACCGCGGCGGCGGCACGGGCGGCGCCACGCAGGTCGTTGAGCCTGCCCGCGGCGCGGTCGGCGGCGGTCAGGGCGTCGGTGTAAACGGCAACGCAGCCGCTGATCAGGTCGCCGACGACTCCGACCAGCTGCGCGATCCCGACCGGGTCCGGCATCGGCACGGAGCCGACATGGGTGGCGTCGTGCGCGGCCGCGGCGAGGGCCTGGTGGAGTTCGGTGTGCCTGCGCTGGTGTTCGCGCACGGAGGTGGCGAGGTCGGCGAGGGTGTCGCCGGTGGCGGTCAGCGTTGCCGCCACCCGGTCGAGGACACGGCCGGTCGCGGGGAGCGGTTCAGTCCCCAGAGCGGCCACCTGGGACCCCAGCGGGGTCAGCGATGCGCCTGCCGCCCGGTAGGCGGCGGCGAGGGCCTCCAGGGCGTCCGGGTCGCCGGGTGGGGGCTCCTTGATCTCGTTGACCACGCCCGCCACGACGCTCACCAGCTTGACCGGGTTGAGCATCGCGCCCAGGTCGTTGAGGTTGCGCACCAGCGACGTGAGCTGCACCGGTCCGCTCACTGGGCACCGTCCAAGACCGCGAGGCAGGCGTCGAGCTCGGCGAGCAACGCGGACCGCAACCCGGCGTAGGCGTCGGCGGCGGGCGCGGACCCGCAAGCGGCGCCACCACCGCGGGTGGCGGCCTCGAACGCCTCGCGGGCCTGCCGCAGGGCGGCGGCCAGGTCGTCGGCAGTGGGCATCCGTCGCCTCCTCGCGTGACTTACGCACCGACCGTATGGCATCCGTACCCCAGGGGGCAGAGGATGGGCGCATGGTGCGCCAGTCCCCCGACAAAGACGTCGACGAGTCCGACCTGTCCGTGACCACCCCGAAGCGGTGGGCCGCCGGGATCCCCGGTGTCGCCGTGTCGCTCAAGCGGAGCGTCGAGCAGATGGGTGTGGTCCGCACGGCCAAGACGCTGCGCCTGCTCAACCAGCGCGAAGGGTTCGACTGCCCGGGGTGCGCGTGGCCGGAGCCCAGTCACCGGCATGCCGCCGAGTTCTGCGAGAACGGCGCGAAGGCGGTCGCCGAGGAGGCCACGAAGCGGCGGGCCGCGCCGGAGTTCTTCGCTGAGCACCCGGTGGCGGACCTGGCCGAGCGCACCGACTACTGGCTCGGCGGGCAGGGCCGACTGACTCACCCGATGGTGTTGCGGGAGGGCGGCACACACTACGAGCCGATCTCCTGGGACGACGCGTTCGCCCTGATCGCCGAGCGCCTCCGCGCGCTGTCCACTCCAGACGAGGCGGTGTTCTACACCTCCGGCCGCACCAGCAACGAGGCCGCGTTCCTCTACCAGCTGCTGGTGCGCTCGTTCGGCACGAACAACCTGCCGGACTGCTCGAACATGTGCCACGAGTCGTCCGGCGCCGCGCTGTCGCAGACGACCGGCATCGGTAAGGGCTCGGTGTCGCTGGCCGACTTCGAACTGGCTGACCTGATCATCGTCGTCGGCCAGAACCCGGGCACGAACCACCCCCGGATGCTGACCGCCCTGGAGAAGGCCAAGCGCGCCGGGGCCAAGGTCGTCGCGGTGAATCCGCTGCCCGAGGCCGGGCTGATGCGGTTCAAGAACCCGCAGAACGTGCGCGGGGTGCTGGGCAAGGGCACCGAACTGGCCGACGAGTTCTGCCAGATCCGCATCGGCGGCGACCAGGCGCTGTTCCAGGCCGTCGGACACCTGCTGCTCACCTGGGAGGCCGCGAACCCGGGCACGGTCGTGGACCAGGACTTCATCGACAACCGCGCGACTGGATTCGCCGAGTACGCCGAGAGCGTCCGCGAACTCGACTGGGACGTCGTCACCGCGGCGACCGGGATGGCGCGCGAGCAGATCGAGAAGGTCGCCCGGATGATGGCCGACTCGAAGCGCACGATCGTGTGCTGGGCGATGGGGCTGACCCAGCACAAGCATTCGGTGCCGACGATCCGCGAGATCGCGAACGTGGTGCTGTTGCGCGGGATGATCGGCAAGCCGGGCGCGGGGCTGTGCCCGGTGCGCGGACACTCGAACGTGCAGGGTGACCGGACGATGGGCATCTGGGAGAAGATGCCGGAGAAGTTCCTGTCGGCGCTGGAGACCGAGTTCGGCATCGAGGTCCCGCGCGCGCACGGCCACGACACGGTCGCCGCGATTCGCGCGATGCGCGATGGCAAGGCGAAGGTGTTCGTCGCCGTCGGGGGCAACTTCGCCGCCGCCACACCGGACACCGAAGTCACCGAGGCCGCGCTGCGCTCGTGTGACCTGACCGTGCAGGTGTCGACCAAGCTGAACCGGTCGCACGTCGTGCACGGGCGGACCGCCCTGATCCTGCCCACGCGCGGTCGCACCGAGCGCGACACCCAGGAATCCGGCGACCAGTTCGTCACCGTCGAGGACTCAATGTCGGTCGTGCACCGGTCCGAGGGCAGGCTGGAGCCCGCGAGCGAGCAGCTGCGGTCCGAAGTGGACATCGTATGCGGCATCGCCGACGCGCTGTTCGGCCCGGGGCATCCGGTGCCCTGGAAGGACTTCCCGCGCGACTACGACCTGATCCGCGACCGGATCTCCCGGGTCGTGCCCGGCTGTGACGCCTACAACGCCAAGGTGCGCGAGCCCGACGGCTTCGTCCTGCCCCACTCGCCGCGCGACAGCCGCGAGTTCAGCGGGACGAAGACGGGCAAGGCCGCGTTCACCGCGAACGAGCTGACCGTGCCGTTCGTGCCCGAAGGCAGGCTGCTGCTGCAGACGCTGCGCAGCCACGACCAGTACAACACCACGATCTACGGTCTCGACGACCGCTACCGCGGCATCAAGGACGCCCGACGCGTGGTCCTGGTCAACCCGGACGACCTGACCGCCCTCGGATTCGAGGACGGTCAGCTGGTCGATCTGGTGGGCGAGTGGCCCGACCGGGAGCGCCGGGCGGAGCGGTTCCGGGTGGTGTCCTACCCGACGGCCCGAGGGTGTGCCGCGGCGTACTTCCCGGAGGCGAACTCGCTGGTGCCGCTGGACTCCACCGCCGAGGTGTCCAATACGCCGACGTCGAAGTCCGTCGTGATCCGGCTGGAGGGGGCTACGCCGCCAGCTGCGCCTTGACCTCCGCCAGGCTCGGGTTGGTCAGCGCGGCGCCGTTCGGGAAGTGCAGGGTGGGGACGGTCTGGTTGCCGCCGTTGACCCGCATCACGAAGTCGGCCGCGCCGGGGGTCTCCTCGATGTCGACCTCGACGTACTCGATGCCGTCGGCGGCGAGCAGCGTCTTGAGCCTGCGGCAGTACCCGCACCAGGTCGTCGAGTACATGGTGAGCTTGCTGGGTGCCGACATCGTTGGGTTCCTCTCCCCGTGGTCCTTGCGACGTTGGAGTCAACCACGGCACAGCCCCGAAAATGCCCGCTCCCGGTGCGCCGCCGGTCACACCGCAATGCCGGAGAACCGCTAGCCTCCGCGCGTGGGGAGAACACGGTGGGCTGCCTTGGGGATCTTCGCGCTGGTCACCGCCGCGACGTGGTGGTCACCGCGGTGGCCGCTGGAACAGGCGCTGCACGGATCGTTGACGGTCGTCGGCCTCGCCCTGCTGCTGTGGCGCGGCCGCAGGCTCCCGACCAGCTCGTTCGTGCTGGTCATCGCCTTCCTGACGCTGCACACGATCGCCGCGCGGTGGATCTACTCGTTCGTCCCCTACGACGACTGGGCGGACGCGGCGCTGGGGGTGCGGCCATCGGAGTCGTTCGGCTGGAGCCGCAACCACTTCGACCGGCTCGTGCACCTGGCATACGGCCTCTGCGCGGCACCGGTGGTGTTCGCGCACTTGCGCGACTGGCGCCCCCGGCACCGCGCCCTGGTCGCGGTGACGGCGGTACTGGCGACAAGCGCGCTGTACGAACTGTTCGAGTGGGGCATCGCGATCACCCTGTCCCCGGAGGCGGCCGAGGCCTACAACGGCCAACAGGGCGACATGTGGGACGCGCACGCGGACACCGCGCTGGCCCTGCTCGGCTCACTGATCGCGGCCGGACTGTGCCTGCTCACCTCGACGCGCCTGCCGACCGACTCGTCACGACGCGCACCACAACCCAGATCAGGACGGCTTGGGCAAGCGCGGAGATGATCACCACCGGCCAGTAGCCGATCGCACTGGCGGCCTGCACCACCAACAACGACACCGGCGCCGTCACGAAGACGCACCAGACACCGACCATGGATTCGGAGTCCCCCACCGCCGCGACCACCACGGTGACGGCGCACACCGCCGCCACGAAGGCCAGATAGGCCAGTGCCGCAACCGTCGCCTTGCTCATCGGAACAACACTGCCATCACCGCGTCCCGGCCGCCAACGCACGACGCCTGCCCGGAATCACCCGAACAGACACCCATCGCTCCAGCCGACGACCACGGCCGTCCGGCACCCCATGCCGTCTACTGGCGGGCCTCAACGCCCAAGTACAGCCATAGCCGCGTTGTGGCCGCCGATTCCGCTCACTCCGCCACCGCGCCGGGCGCCGCTGCCGCACACGAACAGGTTCGGCACGTCCGTCTCCACGCCCCAGCCGCCCTCGTCGGCGAACGGCCACGACAGGTCGCCGTGGAAGATGTTCCCGCCCGGCATCCGCAGTTCCTCCTCGAGATCGAGCGGCGTGCGCGCCTCAAGGCGGGGATTGCCGTCGGCGTCGCGGGCCACGCAGTCGGCGATGGGGTCGACGAGGTGCCGGTCGAGTCCGGCCGCGTAGCGGTCGACGAGTTCGCCGCACCAGGCGCCGTCGGTGAACAGGGCGGTTGGCAGGTGCAGGCCGAACAACGTCAGGGTGTGGGCCCCGCTCTCGGCGAGTTCCGGCGCCAGGATGGACGGGTCGGTGAGTGTGTGGCAGTACATCTCGCCCGGCGGGAACTCCGGGACCTTCCCGGAAAGGCTGAGCTGGTAGGCACTCTCCAGTTCCACATAGGACTCATCAAGGTGGAACGTGCCCGCGAACGCCTGCCTCGGGTCGACTCCGGAGCGCAGCCGGGGCAGCCGGTCCAACAGCAGGTTGATCTTCAACTGGGCACCCACAGGCGATGACGCCGGGCGACCCCGCAGCCGGTCGAGCACAGCGGGCGCCACCCCGGACAGGACATAATCCGCGCCGACCACGCGGTCCCCGACCGTGACCTCCGCCGACTCGCCGTCCGCGTCGACCATGGTCACCTCCGCGTTCGTGACGATCTCCGCGCCCGCCTCGCGGGCGGCCCGCAGCAACTCCCCGGTGACCGCGCCCATGCCGCCGACCGGCACCCGCCACTCCCCCGTCGAGTTGCCGATCAGGTGGTAGAGGAAACACCTGTTGGCCAACAGATCGGGTGAACCGAGCGACGTGTGCGTGCCGATGAGGGCGTCGGTGGCGACGATGCCGCGCACCAGGTCGTCGGTGAAGGTGTCCTCGATCGCCTCACCCAGCGGCCGTTCGAACACCTGCCGCCACACCCGCTCACCCGCCGCGCCGACAACCAGTTCCCGCATGGCCGCCCTTGACCGGAGCGGTTCGAGCATGGTCGGGGCCAGCACGTCTGCCAGCCGGACGAGTTCGCCGTAGAACTCCCGCCAGCGCCCGAATTCGACGTCGGAGCCGGTCAGCGCGCGGAACGACTCGGCCGTCGCCGTCCCCGGGTCTCGCTCCACCAGCAGGCCCATGGCGCGGCCGTCGCGGACGGTCGGGGTGTACGAGGACACCGCGCGAGAACGCAACTCCAGCCGCAGACCCAAGTCCTCGACGATCCGGTCCGGCAGCAGGCTCACCAGGTACGAGTAGCGCGAGAGCCGCACCCCTGGGAACGGGTTCGCGCTCACCGCGGCGCCCCCGGTGTGGCCCAGGCGTTCGAGCACCACCACCGATCGCCCGGCTTTGGCCAGGTAGGCGGCCGCGACCAGCGCGTTGTGCCCACCGCCGACAACGACGACGTCGTAGCTGTCCCTGTTCACCCTTCGGACTTTAACGGTATGACCCGATTGGTATGTACCAATTTGGGGGTTGGCGGGCTTAGCTCGGAGGGTCCCACCTCACCCTGCCTTGGAGATCGGATGAACCGAAAGATCACCGCCGCCGCGTTGGCGGCACTCAGCGTGGCCGGCTTCACCACCGCCGTCACGCTCAGCACACCGTCCGCCGCGGCGGACACGTCGATGGAGGCCGCGCTCGCCCGAGACCTGCACATCACCCCGGAGCAAGCGCGGCAGCGGCTCGGCCGGGAGAAGGTCGCGAGCCAGACCGAGGCCGCCCTGCGGGCCCGACTCGGCGCGTCCTTCGGCGGCGCGTGGCTCAACGGCGACGCGACCCGCTTCACCGTCGCGGTGACCGACCAGGCCAAGGCCGACCAGGTCCGCGCGCTCGGCGCGATCCCGCAGACGGTCGCGCGCAGCGAGGCCCAACTCGGCGCGCTCAAGGACCGGCTCGACACGGCGGCGAAGTCCGCGCCCGCGGGCGTGCCCGGCTGGTACGTCGACGTCGCCACCAACTCCGTCGTCGTCCTGGCCAAGCACGGCAGCCAAGAGGCGGCGAAGGAATGGGCGGGCGCGAACGGCGTCGACGCGGTCCGGGTCGAGGCGTCCACGGAGTCGCCCAAGCCGTTGATCGACATCATCGGCGGCAACGCCTACACCTTCGGCAGCGGCCGCTGCTCGATCGGCTTCGCCGTGGAGGGCGGTTTCGTCACCGCGGGCCACTGCGGGCGCACGGGCACCGTCACGTCGAACCCGTCCGGCACGGTCGCCGGATCGAGCTTCCCAGGCAATGATTACGCCTGGGTGCGCGCGGCGGCGGGCAACACCCCGCGGCCGCTGGTCAACCGCTACCCCGGCACGGTCCCGGTCGCGGGCTCCACCGAGGCTCCGGTCGGCGCGTCGGTGTGCCGCTCGGGCTCCACCACCGGCTGGCGCTGCGGCACGATCCAGCAGAAGAACGCCTCCGTCACCTACCCCGAGGGCACGATCACCGGCCTCACCAGGACCAACGCCTGCGCCGAACCCGGCGACTCCGGCGGTTCCTGGCTCACCGGCGACCAGGCCCAGGGCGTCACCTCCGGCGGCTCGGGCAACTGCACCTCCGGCGGGACGATCTACTTCCAGCCGGTCAACGAGATCCTCAGCGTCTACGGCCTGCGGCTGACGGTCTCCGGCGGCACCCCGCCGACCAGCACTACCACACCGCCGACCAGCACGACCTCGCCTACCACCACCACGGTCCCCCCGGGCGGCACCTGGGCCCCATACGTGGCGTACGCGGCGGGCGCCCAGGTCACCTACGGCGGGGCGAGCTACAAGTGCTGGCAGGGACACACGTCCCAGCCCGGGTGGGAACCGCCCAACGTCCCGGCGCTCTGGCAGCGGCTGTGAGCTGAGCGGGTCCTCACCGGAAGGCCATCCCCGACGGGCGCAGGCGTCGGAGATGGCCTTCCTTAGGCTGGGGGCATGGGACGAGTGACGGTGCGCCGGTCTGTGGTGCGGCTGAGCGCCGACGGGCGGCGCACGCGGCCGGACGCGCTGGCCGCGGAGGAGCCGCTGGAGCTTCGGGTCGGGGGGCGCGCGCTGGCGGTCACGATGCGCACGCCGGGGCACGATGTGGAGCTGGCGCACGGCTTCCTGCTCACCGAGGGCGTGCTCGGCGACCGGGAGGACGTGTCCATCGCGCGGTACTGCGACGGAGCCGACGAGGACGGGCGCAACACCTACAACGTCCTGGACATCGCCCTGGCCGACGGGGTGCCCGCGCCCGAGGTCGGGGTGGAGCGGAACTTCTACACGACGTCGTCCTGCGGGGTCTGCGGGAAGGCGGCGCTGGACGCGGTGCGGCTGCGGACGCGCTTCTCGCCCGCCGAGGACGACGTGACGGTGAGCGCCGAAGTGCTGCACTCGCTGCCGGGGCTGCTGCGGGAGAAGCAGAAGGTCTTCGAGAGCACCGGCGGGCTGCACGCGGCAGGGCTGTTCACCGCGTCCGGTGAGGCGCTGGTGGTCCGCGAGGACGTGGGCAGGCACAACGCCGTCGACAAGGTGCTCGGGTGGGCGCTGCTGGCCGACCGGGTGCCGCTGCGCGCGATGGTGCTGATGGTGTCCGGGCGGACGTCGTTCGAGCTGGTGCAGAAGGCGGCGATGGCCGGGGTGCCGGTGCTCGCGGCGGTGTCGGCGCCGTCGTCGCTGGCGGCCGACCTGGCCGAGGAGCAGGGGATGACGCTGATCGGGTTCCTGCGCGACTCGGCCATAAACGTCTACACCGGAATCGGGCGGATCGGGTGAAGCCGCTCGACGGGATGGTCGTGGTCAGCCTGGAGCAGGCGGTGGCCGTGCCCTACGCGACTCGGTTGCTGGCCGACCTGGGCGCGCGGGTGATCAAGATCGAGCGGCCAGGATCCGGCGACTTCGCGCGCGACTACGACAGCTCGTGCGGCGACGTGTCCAGCTACTTCGCGTGGACCAACGTCGGCAAGGAGTCGGTGGCGGTCGATCTCAAGCAGGCCGACGGGCTGGCGATCGTCGAGGAGCTGATCTCGCGCGCCGACGTGGTGATGTGCAACCTCTCCCCCGGCGCGGCCCGCCGCCTCGGGCTCGACGCCGACGCGGTTCGGTCGCGGTACCCGCGGCTGGTCGCCGCCGAGCTGTCGTCCTACGGCGAGGGCGGGCCGTACGGGGAGCGCAAGGCGTTCGACGCGCTCATCCAGTCCGAGACCGGCCTGGTCGCGACGACCGGCGACGGGCCGTCGATGGCGCGGGCGGGCATCTCCGTGGCCGACATCGCCGCGGGCGTTCAGTTGCACGCCGCGGTGCTGGCGGCGCTGGTCCGGCGGGGACGGACGGGCGAGGGGGCGACGCTGCGGCTGACGCTGATGGAGGCGCTCGCCGAATGGATGCACCAGCCGGCGCTGTACGCGCACGGCACCGGCTCGTCGCCGGGCAGGCACGGCGCGCACCACCCCACTATCGCGCCATACGGGCCGTTCGCCTGCGGGGACGGCGGCGCGGTCCACCTGGCCGTGCAGAACGACGGACAGTGGCGGCGGCTGTGCGCGTCGGTCATCGGGCGGCCCGAACTGGCCGACCACCCGCGGTACCGGACCGTGGCCGACCGGGTCGCGCACCGAGCCGACCTGCACGCCGAGCTGCAGCCGTCCTTCGACGCCCTCGACGCCGACACCCTGCTGGCCGCGCTCGACGCCGCCGACGTCCCCGCCGCCCGGACACGGGGTGTGACGGAACTGACTTCGCACCCGCAGCTGGTCGCCCGCGAACGCTGGTCCAGCGTGCCGGTGCCGGGCGGCTCGGTGCCGATGCTGCGCCCACCGGTCGACGCCGACACCTGGGCCTGGGACCCGGCACCCGTTCCGACGCTGGGAGAACACACCGACGCGGTCCTCGACTGGCTCGGCTACCCGACTTCGAAGGTCGACGCGCTGCGGTCGCGGTCGGTGATCAGTTAACGATCTTGTTCCTGGTTTGGACGCGCTCAGTAGCGATCTTGGGACACGCTCGGCGCAACGAACCGAGAAACGTTCGAGTTCACCCTCACGATGGGGTGATCGAGGGCGTCTGACAGGCCACCAAATGCCTGACTTGGTACGTCTTAGGGGAGAGGCTGTTCCGTCGGAGGGGGACGCATGGGGGACGGGGGAAGACCAGGGCTCAGCCGCCGGTCGCTGCTGATCGCGGGCGCCGCCGGACTGGCGGCGACCGGGGTGGTCTCGGGGTCGCTGCCGTGGCTGGACCTGGTGACCAGCGGAGCCGCGCCGGAGCCCCTGGTGCGCACCGACCGCGTGTACTCCGCCGCCCGCGGCCAGGACGTCGACGTCGTCACCATCCTGCCCGCGCAACTGCCGACGAAAAACCTGCCCATGTGCTTGCTGCTGCATGGCCTGCACGGACGCGCTCGGCACGCCGCTCCCACCGGCCTACCCGCCGCACTGTCCCGCGGGGTCGCCCGCGGGACGCTGCCGCCGTTCGGTTTCATCGCCGTGGACGGCGGCAACAACTACTGGCACGAGAACCGGGTCGGCGACAACGCGATGGCGATGCTGCTGGAGGAAGTTCCCCGGTGGCTGCGAGCCCGCGGGCTTGGGGACGCCACGGGCACTCCGTTCGCGTGTGCGGGAGTGTCGATGGGTGGATTCGGGGCTTTGCTTTATGCCCGCCGTCGTGAGGAGATGCGGGCCCCGTTGTCGGCGGTCGCGGCGATCTCGCCTGGGTTGCTGATGTCCTGGCGTGAGATGAGTACTCGACGGGCGTTCAAGAACACCCAGGAATGGGCTTCGCTGGATCCGCTGCGGAACGTGGAGAAGCTGGGTCGCGTTCCTGTTGGGGTGTGGTGCGGGACCGAGGACCATTTTATCGAGGGGACTCGGAAGTTTATTCGGCTTGCTTCGCCCGAGGTGGGGTACACGGGGCCGGGTGGGCATGGGGATGGGTTTTATCGGCGCATTGTGCCGGATGTTTTGGGGTTCTTGGGGCGGCATGTGCCTGCTGTGAGTCGCAAGGCCTGACCTGCTGGTTCACCTGGCTGCTGTTCGCCTGGCTGGTTTCGTTGACGGGCGCCGGTTTGGGTGGTTCGTAGGGGCTCGTCAAGAGGCGGGTTCTACGGCGGTGAGGCGGGTGTGGCGGTTGCGGACCCATTCCAACACCGACGGCCACGGGCCGTACCCGGTCCTCGTGTCCAAAGCGCCGCCCGCTGGGATTACGTCCAGGTCGATCTTGAGTTCCGCCGCCATCTTCACGGCTTCGTCCACCGGTAGGCACTCGTCGTTCTCGCCGGTGGCCAACTGGGTCCAACTGGCCGCGCGGCGGATGCCTGCTGGGTCCAGCGGGACCGGGGTGAAGCCTCGGACGTCCGGGGCGTGCCAGGAGTCGCCGGGTGGGGCTACCAGCAGGACGTTGTCCACCCTCAGCGAGTGGTCGTCCAGCGGCGTCCGGGCGGCGTGATGAAGCCAAAGCGCGGCGCCGACGCCCTGCGCTATGACGACGACCTTGGTGTCAGCGGGCGCGGCTTCGAGGTGGTGTTTCAGTTCGCCCAGCCACGTGTCGAGACACGGGTGGTCGGGTTCGCTGAACACCGGGACCTCGACCGACGCGCCCGCGTCGGCCAGTTCGTGTGCGAGCCAGCCCTGCCAGTGGCCGCGGCCCGACCCGGTGAGGCCGTGCAGCAGCAGGACATAGGGCCAGTCGCCGCCCATGTCAGGCGGACTTCTCGCGGCGCTCCCGTCGGGAAGGTTGGCGGGAGACGATGGTCGGGTTGACGTTCTCGCGGACCGTCTGCTCGGTGATGACGACCTTGGCGACGTCCGTGCGGCTCGGGATGTCATACATCACCGACTGCAGGACCTCCTCCATGATCGCGCGCAGGCCTCGGGCGCCCGTGCCGCGCAGGATCGCCTGGTCGGCGACCGCCTCAAGCGCGGTGGGGGTGAACTCGAGTTCGACGCCGTCCATCTCGAAGAGCTTCTGGTACTGCTTGACCAGCGCGTTTCGCGGCGCGGTCAGGATCTGGACCAGCGACTCCTTGTCGAGGTTGGTGACGCTGGCCAGGACCGGCAGACGCCCGATGAACTCGGGGATCAGGCCGAACTTGATCAGGTCTTCCGGCATCGTGTCGGAGAAGAAGTCCGCGTTGTCGATGTCGGCCTTCGAGCGGATCTCCGCGCCGAAGCCCAGGCCGCGCTTGCCCACCCGGTCCTGGATGATCCGCTCCAGGCCCGCGAAGGCGCCCGCCACGATGAACAGCACGTTCGTCGTGTCGATCTGGATGAACTCCTGGTGCGGGTGCTTGCGGCCGCCCTGCGGCGGGACGCTGGCGGTGGTGCCCTCGAGGATCTTCAGCAGCGCCTGCTGCACGCCCTCGCCGGACACATCGCGGGTGATCGACGGGTTCTCGCTCTTGCGGGCGATCTTGTCGACCTCGTCGATGTAGATGATGCCGGTCTCGGCGCGCTTGACGTCGTAGTCCGCGGCCTGGATCAGCTTGAGCAGGATGTTCTCGACATCCTCGCCCACGTAGCCCGCCTCGGTCAGCGCCGTGGCGTCGGCGATGGCGAACGGGACGTTCAGCAGCTTCGCCAGCGTCTGGGCCAGGTAGGTCTTGCCGCAGCCGGTGGGGCCGAGCATGAGGATGTTGGACTTCGCCAGCTCGACGGTGTCCTCGCGCGACTCCCGGCCCTCACGGCCCTCGGGACGGGCACGGTCGCCCGCCTGGATGCGCTTGTAGTGGTTGTAGACCGCCACGGCCAGCGAGCGCTTGGCGTCGTCCTGGCCGATGACGTAGCTGTCGAGGAAGTCGTGGATCTCGGCAGGCTTGGGGAGCTCATCGAGTTTGACGTCGCCGGCCTCGGCCAGCTCCTCTTCGATGATCTCGTTGCACAGGTCTATGCACTCGTCACAGATGTAGACGCCGGGGCCGGCGATGAGCTTCTTCACCTGCTTCTGGCTCTTTCCGCAGAAAGAACACTTGAGCAGGTCTCCGCCGTCACCGATACGTGCCATGACCGCTGACCTTTGTCCCCTCCGGCCCACTCAGGTGAGTGCGCCTGCTGTGTGGCGTCCGCGCCTGGGAACCCCCCGCACCTCGGGTTCGTTCACCCGATATGCGGGCCCATGCCCGTCCGTTGCCCTCGACGGTACCTGCCAACCCCCGCGGAGCGGGAGATCCCGCACCCGGCGCGGCCGATTCCGATCGAAAGTCCTAGCTATCTACGGTAAGCCCAGAAGGCCCCGCGTGTCGGTCACTTTCGTGCTGAATTCGTCCGCGCCGGGTCGAAAGGTCTAGCTCTTGGCCGACAGCTTGCGGTACGGCAGGACCTCATCGATGATGCCGTAGTCCTTCGCCTCGGCCGCGGTGAGGATCTTGTCGCGCTCGATGTCGGAGCGGACCTGGGCCTCGTCCTTGCCGGTGTGGCGGGCCAGGGTGATCTCCAGCAGCTGGCGCACGCGCTGGATCTCGGCGGCCTGGATCTCCAGGTCGGAGACCTGACCGTAGACACCCTCGGTCGAGGGCTGGTGGATCATCACGCGGGCGTTGGGCAGCGCGAACCGCTTGCCCGGGGTGCCCGCCGCCAGCAGGACCGCCGCCGCCGAGGCCGCCTGGCCCAGGCAGAACGTCTGGATGTCGGGACGGACGTACTGCATGGTGTCGTAGATGGCCATCAGCGAGGTGAACGAGCCACCCGGGGAGTTGATGTACATCGTGATGTCCCGGTCGGGGTCGGCCGACTCCAGGTAGATCAGCTGCGCCATGACGTCGTTGGCCGACGCGTCGTCGATCTGCACGCCGAGGAAGATGACCCGCTCTTCGAACAGCTTGTTGTACGGGTTGGACTCCTTGACCCCGTAGCTCGTGCGCTCGACGAACGACGGCAGCACGTAGCGGGACTGGGGAAGCTGCATTCCACTCACAAGTAGCTCCTGTCTTGGCTCATCAGCCGTGGCACGCGGCGAGGCCGTCAGTTGGTGTTGGGGGCCTGCGTCGCGCGGGACACCACGTGGTCGATGAAGCCGTACTCCTTGGCCTCCTCGGCCGTGAACCAACGGTCACGGTCGGCGTCGGCGGTGATCTTCTCGACGGTCTGACCCGTCTGCTCCGCGGTGATGAGCGCCATCTCGTGCTTCCACTTCGCGTAGACCTGCGCACGGATCGCGATGTCGGACGCGGTGCCGCCGACACCCGCGGACGGCTGGTGCATCATGATCCGCGCGTGCTTCAGGGCGTAGCGCTTGCCCGGGGTGCCCGAGGCGAGCAGGAACTGGCCCATGGACGCCGCCAGGCCCATACCCCAGGTCGCCACGTCGGGCTCGATGAGTTCCATCGTGTCGTAGATCGCCATGCCCGCGGTGACCGATCCACCCGGCGAGTTGATGTAGAAGGTGATGTCCTTCTCGGGGTCCTCGGCCGCGAGCAGCAGCAGCTGCGCGGTGATCCGGTTGGCGATGTCGTCATCGACCTCGGAGCCGAGGAAGACGATGCGCTCACGGAGCAGCCGCTCGTACACCGAGTCGTTCAGGTTGAGCCCCGCGGTGGCGGACCGCATGTGGGGCGAGAGGTGCTGCGTCACGTCTGCCTGCCTTCTCCCAAATTCATACGAACCAGTGATCTCGTAACCGACACTAACGAAGGCGGGCGGCGCCGACTTCCCGACACCGCCCACTTTCGCTCAGAGCGTCAAAGCTATTTCCTCGGCTACTCGGCCGCGGCCACCTCGGGGGCGGGCGCATCCTCGACCTTGCCGAAGAGCTCTTCCAGATCGACCTTGTTGCCCGAGGCGTCGGTCACCGTGGCCTGGCGCACGACCGAGGCAAGCGCCTTTCCTCGGCGCACGTCGGCGAAGATGGCGCCGAGCTGGCCGGACTGCTGCGCGCGCTGGACGTACTCGTCCGGGCTCACGCCGAAGCGCTGCGCCTGGTAGATGATCCGCTCGGTCAGCTCGCCGTCGTTGACCTGGACCTGCTCGGACTCGGCGATCGAGTCCAGGATGAGCTGGGTCCGGACCGCCTTCTCGGCGTCGGCGCGGACCTCGGTGTCGAAGTCCTCGCGGGTCTGGTCCTGGGTGGCCAGGAACTCGTTGAGCTTGTCCTGGTCGTGGTCGAACGAGTGCACCGCGTCGTGCTGGCGGGAGTCGACCTCGGCCTCGACGACCTTCTCCGGCAGCGGCACATCGACGGTCTCGAGCAGAGCCTCAAGGACCTTGTCGCGGGCCTGCACGCCCTGCTGCATCTTCTTGACCCGGGTGAGGCGCTCGCGCAGGTCGGCGCGGAGCTCCTCGATGGTGTCGAACTCGCTGGCCAGCTGGGCGAAGTCGTCGTCGGCCGCGGGCAGCTCCCGCACCTTGACCGACTGCACGGTGACCGCGACGTCGGCTTCCTTGCCCGCGAACTCGCCCGCGACCAGGGTGGTGGTGAAGTGCTTGGTCTCTCCGACGGCCGCGCCGAGCAGGGCCTCGTCGATGCCTTCGATCAGCTCGCCGGAGCCGACCTCATAGGACAGGCCGCTCGTCTTGGCCTCGTCGACGTCCTTGCCGTCGACGGTGGCCGACAGGTCGATGGAGACGAAGTCGCCGGTCTCGACGGGACGGTCGGCGCCGGTCAGGGTGCCGAAGCGGGCGCGCAGCTCGTCGAGCTGCTCGTCGACCTCGCTGTCCGCGAGCTCCAGGTCGTCCACGGTGACCGCGAACTCGCCGAAGGCGGGGATGGTGAGGTCGGGGCGGACGTCGACCTCGGCGGTGAAGGCGAGGTGGTCGCCGTCCTCGAGCTTGGTGACCTCGATGTCCGGCTGACCGAGCGCCTTCACCTCACCGGCGGTGAGGGCTTCCATGTACTTGGCCGGGATGGCCTCGTTGACGACCTCGTCGAGGATCGGCGCGCGCCCGATGCGCGACTCGATAACCCTGGCGGGAGCCTTGCCCGGACGGAAGCCCGGGATGCGGACCTGGCTGGCGAGCTTGCGGTATGCGCGGTCGAAGTTCGGCTTGAGCTCGTCGAACGGCACCTCGACGTTGATCCGTACCCGCGTCGGGCTCAGGTGCTCGACGGTGCTCTTCAACGTGATCTCCTTGACGACTGTGACAGCTGATGCGTCCCGGGCACGAAACGGCGGCCGGGGTCGATCCCCGAGTCTAGGCGAGCTTGCCCAGGTCGGAGACGGCCGGGGTGCGCAGTGCGGGCAGCACCTCGACGCCGAGGCGTTCGACGGTCTTCAGGGTGCGCTCCGGATCACCGGTCGCCTCCACCATCGCGATGACGTGCCCGATCCCGGTTCGGCGCGCACTGCGGTCTAAAACTTCCGCGCAGTACAACGGGTCTCCCACCGGGTGCAGGTCGCACAGCAGCCGCGCGTAGGTCTCGGGATCGCGGCCCGTGCGGGGCCGGTCGTCGACCGGCACGTGCGCGGCGAGGCCCGCGCGGAGCCAGCCGGGCATGGCGGCCATGACCTCGGCCACGGCCTGCTCGCGGCTCTCGGCGATGTGGGCGACGACGGCGGACACGTGCGGGGCGTCCCGGGGGCCGCCGGACTGCCGGTAGCGCTCGACCATGGCCCGCTTGTCGTCGTCGCCGATGTGCATCCCGAGGAGCATCGGCAGGCCGCGGGCGGCGGCGAGGTCGACGGTCGCGGGAGACGTGGCGGCGACGGTGAGCGGCGGGTGCGGTCTGGTCGTCGGCGCCGGGACGACCGGGACCTCCCGGAAGGGCAACCAGCGATCCCCGGAGACCGCGGGGCCGGTCATTGTCCGGAGCAGCAGATCGAGGCCGTCTGCGAAGCCCTCTTCGTAGCGGGGCAGGCCCGCCTGGAAGACCTCCAGGTCGACAAGCGGGCTGCCGCGGCCGACGCCCAGACGAAAGCGGCCCGCGGACAGGGCGTCGAGCAGCAGGGTCCGCTCCCCCAGCGCGACCGGGTGGGCGGTGCTGAGCACGCTCACGGCGGTGCCCACGGCGATCCGAGTCGTCGCGCCCAGCGCGTGCGCGGCGAAGGTCAGCGCGTCCGGGCACGTGCCGTAGGGCATGAAGTGGTGCTCGGCGATCCACGCGCTGTCGAACCCGACGTGTTCGGCGGCCAGGATCGCGCGATGGGCACAGTCGAGTGATTCGTGGTCGCTCTGGTGGGGGAAGCGGGGGGCGAGGATGAACAGTCCGAAGATCACCCCTCATGGCTCTACCTGGCGCGTGTGCCGGTGGATACCGGCGTCCGGGTGACCCGATTTGACCCGAATCGGTGATGTTGATCAGGTTCTCTTGTTCAGCGTTCAAGTCGCCGGTAGGGAGGGAGGGACCGCACTACTTGGAGGTTCGATGTCTCTCGATGTGCCCGCCGACCTGCTGGCCGCCGCCGAACGTGGCCCTGTCGCCGACGCCGAGTTCGTGGAGTGCGTGCGCACCTCACTTCCGTACGCCTGGGAGGTGATCTCGTCGGTCGCGGACGGGTTGTCGAAGAGTGTGGACGGGTTCGCCGACCACGAGGTCCCGCCGCCGAGTGAGGCCGAGCGCGGACAGCTGCTGCGGGCTCTGGCGTCCGACTCGATCCGGGGTGGGCTGGAGCGCCACTTCGGGATGAAGCTGGCCTTCCAGAACTGCCACCGGGTCGGCGGCTTCGCCCCGTCGGCGGTGGACAGCGAGCGCTACCGGGCCTTCATCTCGCCGCGCGGCCAACTGCTGAACCAGTCCCCGGAACTCCGGGACTGCTAGACCTCGGGAGGCTCCCTCGTCCAGCGGGACGAGGGAGCCGAGGGAAGCGGTGGATCGGGGATGACCACCGCTTCGGCGGCAAAAGGCCCCGTCACCAGTGGAGACGGGGCCTTCGTCGGGATGACAGGATTTGAACCTGCGACCCTCCGCTCCCAAAGCGGATGCGCTACCAAGCTGCGCCACATCCCGGGGTCGTGCGCGATCAGCTTAGCCGTACCGCTAAGCTGGTCATCGTTGCCGGGTCGCCCGGCACGTGCGGGCGTAGCTCAATGGTAGAGCCCTAGTCTTCCAAACTAGCTACGCGGGTTCGATTCCCGTCGCCCGCTCGTTTCGGTGGCGGTGAGGTCCTCGTGGATCTTGCCGCCACTTCCTTATGGGGCACCATTTCCCGATACTTCGTGGCAATATTTTTCGCGAGTGTCATGCACCACATCCAGTTGGGTGATATAGGCCCTCATTCGGTGCCAGGTCATGGCGTTCCCATGATCGACTCGGTATCCAGTAGCTATGTCGCAATCCGGCTACCACTTCATTCAGGACGTGCCATCGGCTCAGCGCACTGTCGTCGCGACGAGCACCGTCGTGTTCGACGACGCCGGGCTGCTGCTGATGCTCAGTCGCCGGGATTCCTCCGGCTCCGTCAGATATCACCTTCCGCAGGGCCCGGCGTTCTCGGGCGAGTCGGTCGTGTACGCCGCGAGCCGGGTTGTCGCGGAGGCGACCGGGGTGGATATCGAGATCACCGGGTTGGTCGGGATCTACGACGATCCGTCGTCGGCCGAGCAACTCGCGCTTTGTTTCCGGGGCAGGCCGGTGGGCGGCAGGCTCGGCGCGGACGCGGTGTGGGTCGAGCCGGAGCGGCTCGACGAGTTGGATGTGCCAGTGTCCGTTCGCCGTCGGGTCGAGCACGGGCTCGACGTGAGCGAGCCGTTCTTCGCCTGACAGCAGGGAAATCCTGTGGCGCGGTGGGCGCGTTCGGCGTAGACACCAAGGTGTGGCCAACGACGACTACTCCGTTCGCAAGCTGACCGCAGACGATCTCCCGGAGTTCTCCCGGGTGATCGTCAAGGCCTTCCTCTCCGACGACGATTTCGACAGCGTGGTGGAAGCCGAGCGCACGGTGTTCGAGCCGGAGCGGGCGACCGGGGTGGTCGCCGACGGGCGACTCGCCGGTGTCGGGCAGATCCTCACGCGATCGGTCTGTGTGCCGGGTCGGGGGCAGACACCGGTCGGTGGGGTCACCTCTGTCGGCGTGGCGGTAGATCATCGCAGGCGCGGTGTGTTGACCAGGCTCATGCGCGAGCAACTGCACGGCATGCACGAGTCGGGCGCGGAGCCGATCGCGGCGCTGTGGGCCAGCGAGGCCGCGATCTACGGACGGTTCGGCTACGGCCTGGCCACCGACTACATCCGGCATGAGATCACCGCGAAGACCCCCTTCCGGCCAGGCGTGGATCTTGGCGACGACCGGGTGCGCGAGGTGGCGCGGGATGAGGCGATGCCGCTGATCCGGCCGATTTACGACCGGTACGCGGCGGGCCGGGTCGGGGCGATGGGTCGCGGGGACGGGAACTGGGATTACCACTACCTCGACCTTCCGTACGCGCGTCGAGGCATGTCGTCGCTACGGTTCGCGGTGCACCCGGACGGTTACGTCGCCTACCGGGTGCGCGGTGGATGGTCGGACCGTGGGCCTGATGGCCGCGTGGTCGTGCGTGACTTCGTGGCGACCACGCCGCAGGCCTACGCGTCGATCATCCGGCACCTGCTGGACATCGACCTCGTCGGACAGGTGGAGATCAACGGCGGCGTCGACGAGCCGCTGGCGCTGCTCCTGCAGACACCCCGGGCCGCGCTGTGCCACCGGTTCGACGGTCTGTACATGCGGCTCGTGGACTTAGACCGGGCGTTGTGCGCACGTGGGTATGCGAGCGCGGTGGATGTCGTCCTGGACGTGGCCGACGAGTTCTGCCCGTGGAACGCGGGCCGCTGGCGGTTCACTGTGGACACCGACGGCACGGCGGAGGTCACGCGCGACACCGGTTCGCCCGATGTGTCCACGAGCTCCGCCGATCTCGCGGCGGCCTTCCTGGGCGGCACGCGGATCGCCACCCTGGCGGCGGCCGGCCGGGTCCGGGAGCACACGCCGGGCACGGTGGCGGCGCTGTCGACGGCGTTCCTGGCCGAGCGGCCGCCCGCGTGCCTTGAGGTGTTCTGAGCGGCACCGCGGGAACCCCGGCGGTACCGTCCGGCGTTGAGCCTTGTGAGACGCGTTCAAGGCCACCTGGAGGGTCGCGATGACCGAATCGACCGTGTTGCTGCTGCTCATCGTCGTGGTCGTGGCGGTCGCGCTGTTCTCCATGCGTGGCCGCGCGGGCGCGCGCCGCACCCAGCTGGAAGACGCCCAGGCCGACGCCCGGCGCTGGGTGGAGCGCCTCGGCGGGCAGGTGATGAACCTGACCGGCACCAACGAGCCGTCGAAGCAGGCGATGGCGGACGCCTCCGAGCGGTACACGGCGGCCGGGTCGCAGATGGAGCAGGCGAAGACGGTCGAGCAGTGTCGGCTGGTCACGAAGACGGCTTTGGAAGGCTTGTACTACGTCCGCGCCGCTCGCGGGGCCATGGGGCTCGACCCGGGGCCGGAGCTGCCGGTGGACCCGGAGGCTCAGCGCGCTGGGCAGGTCACCGAGGACCGGCGGGTGAGTGTGGAGGGGCACGACTACGAGGCCTCTCCGGCGCCTGGGCGGAACACACCGCACTACTTTCCGGGTGGGCGTGTGGTCGGGCGGCCGGTGCCTCAGGGCTGGTACAGCGAGCCCTGGTGGAAGCCCGCGTTGGTGGCGGGAGCTTGGGGCATGGGCTCGGTGTTGCTGTTCAGCGCGATGTTCTCCGGCATGGCTGGGATCGCGGGGGCTCAGGCGTGGGAGTCGGGGTATGACGCTGGGCAGGAGGACGCCATGGGTGGAGGCGGCGAGGGTGACATGGGCGGCGATGCCGGTGGGGACATGGGCGGCGACTTCGGTGGCGGCGACATGGGCGGCTTCGGCGACATGGGCGGCGGCTTCGACTTCTAGCCCGCGAGTCGCCCGTTCCCGACACTGAGTTCACCGTTCAGGACACCGAGTTCTCGTTTCGCGGCAGCCAACTGTCTGTGATCGCATCTGCCTCAGGGCAGTCGGACGTCGCGAACTGCGAACTCATCGTCCTGAACGGTGAACTCAGTGTCGGGAACGGGCGACTCGCGGGTTAGGTGGGTTGGCAGGTGGGGCACCAGAAGAGGTTCCGGGCGGCCAGGACCTTGGCTGCAACTTCTGTCCCACACACCAGGCACGGTTGGCCTGCGCGGCGGTAGACGTAGACCTCGCCGCCATGGCGGTCCTTGCGCGGGGCCCGGCCGGTGGCCTTGGGGAGGTCCTCGTCGCGGACCGTGTCGATTCGGTTGCGGCGGACGCCTTGGCGCATCAGGGTGACCAGGTCCGACCACATGTCTGTCCACAGTGCACGGTCCAGGGACCGGCCCGGGGTCATCGGGTGGAGGCCGTGGCGGAAGAGGAGTTCCGCTCGGTAGACGTTGCCGATGCCGGCGATCACCGACTGGTCCATCAGCGCCACCGCGACCGGGGTGCGTGAGCGGGAGATCCGGTCCCAAGCCTTGTCCGGGTTCGCGTCGCGGCGCAGGGGGTCTGGGCCCAGGCGGTCGCGGAGGGCCCTCACCTCGGCGCGGGTCAGGATCTCGCAGGTGTTGGGGCCACGAAGATCAGCCCAGTGCGTGGCGCCGACAAGGCGCAGGCGCACTTGACCCACCGGGGGCGGCGCCGGAACCATCGCGCCGTCGAACGTTCCGTACAGCCCGAGGTGGACGTGCACGATCGTCTCGGGTCCGTAGACGTGGAACAGGTGCTTGCCGTGGGCTTCGGCCCGGACAAGGACGTGTCCGTCCACAAGGGACGCTCCGGCGGCGAAGCGCCCCTGTGGACTCGACACCTCGACCGGCGCACCGGCGAACTGCTTCTGGTGCGCCCGTGCGAGGCGGTGCAGCGTGTGGCCCTCGGGCACTACGGCAGGACGGGCGGCTCGCCGGTCCGCTCGTAGTCGTCGAGCAGGCCGATGCGACGGGCGTGGCGCTCGTCGGTCGAGAACGGCGTCGCGAGGAACGCCTCGACGATCGCCGTGGCCTCCTCGGTGCTGTGCTGACGCGCGCCGAGGCCGATGACCTGGGCGTTGTTGTGCTCGCGGCACAGCTTCGCGATGTCGACGCTCCAGGCCAGGGCCGCGCGGCAGCCCTTGACCTTGTTCGCCGCGATCTGCTCGCCGTTGCCGGACCCGCCGATCACCACGCCGAGGCTGCCCTCGTCGGCGACAACGCGTCGGGCGGTCTCAATGCAGAACGGCGGATAGTCGTCCTGCGCGTCGTACTCATGCGGACCGACGTCGGTGACGTCGTGCCCGGCGGCGGTGAGGTGGTCGATGAGGTGGGCCTTCAGCTCGAAGCCCGCATGGTCTGAACCCAGGTAGACACGCACGGGCGGAAGTGTGCCATCCCGTCACTCGTTCGGCCCTGTCGAGGCGGTCTGGAAAGCTGACCGGGTGACGGATCCCTCATTCGACCAGGCCGGCTTCGACGTGCGCGTGGAGTGGGGACTCGACGGCGTCGCCGTGCTGGCCCGCACATGCGCGGTCCTGGTGGTCGTCGACGTCCTGTCCTTCTCCACCTCCGTGGACATCGCGGTCTCGCGCGGGGGCCGCGTGCTCCCTGTCCGGTTCCGGGACGAACGCGCCGAGGCGCAGGCCCGGGCGGCGGGCGCGGCGTTGCCCGGGGACGGCCCGTGGACGCTGCGGCCCTCGTCGCTGGTCGACCTGCCCGACGGCACATTCCTCGCCCTCCCCTCCCCTAACGGCGCGACCCTGAGCGCGGCCGCCGCGCAGACCGGCGTGCCCGTGCTGGCGGGCTGCCTGCGCAACGCCCCGGCAGTCGCGAAGGCCGCGACGAACGGCCCGGTCGGGATCATCGCCGCCGCCGAACGCTGGGGGCACGTGGGCGCCCTTCGGCCGTGCGTGGAGGACCAACTCGGCGCCGGAGCCATCGCGCACGCCCTGGGCGGGGCGCTCTCGCCGGAGGCGCGGCTGGCGGAGGCGGCGTTCCTCGCCTTCGCCGACGACCTTCCCGCGATCCTGCGGGAGTGCTCGTCGGGCCGTGAGCTGATCGCGGGCGGACACGCGGGCGATGTGGACCTGGCGTCGCGACACGGTGTGAGCACCACCGTCCCGCGGCTCGTCGAGGGAGTGTTCGAGTCATGAGGTGGATCGAGACCGCTGACGGGGTCTTCGCCCGGCGCTACCCCGAACTCGATCAGACCCTGGGTCTCGTCGTGGGCCAGGAGCGCTGCCTGGTGATCGACACCGGCCCGGACGAGACGCACGGCCTCGAGTGGTCCGCCGCGATCCGGCGGATCACTCCCCTGCCGTGGACGATCGTGATCACCCACGCGCACTGGGACCACTTCCTCGGCACCAGCCCGTTCCTGCCCGCGCCGATCTGGGCGCACGCCCGCTGCCGCACCGAGATGGCCGTCTCGACGGGAGCGCAGGTCGAGTCGTGGGCGGCGAAGTACCGCGAACAGGGGAAGCCGGAACTCGCCGAACGGCTGGAGAGCGCGCGACTGGTCCTACCCGACCACGACACCGGCGACCACACCACGGTCGACCTCGGCGGCCGGGTCGCGGAGCTGATCCATCCGGGGCTCGGCCACACCGACAACGACGTTATCGTCCACATCCCCGACGCCGCCGTCGTCTTCGCGGGCGACACGGTCGAGGAAGGCGCGCCGCCGTCGATGGGCAGCGACAGCCATCCCGAGCACTGGCCCGCCGCGCTCGACGTCCTGCTCGCCCTGAACCCGCGCGTGGTGGTGCCGGGCCACGGCGAACCGGTGGACGCCGGGTTCGTCGTGGCCCAGCGCGCCGTTATCGCTGGATCGACTTCACCTCGGTGAACTCCTCCAGGCCGTACTTGCCCAGCTCGCGCCCGTTGCCGGACTGCTTGTAGCCGCCGAAGGGCGCCAGTGCGTTGAACGCGCCGCCGTTGACGTCGACCTGGCCGGTGCGCAGCCGCTTCGCCACCGAGATGGCCCGGTCCTGGTCGCCGGAGAACACCGCGCCCGCCAGCCCGTAGATGGTGGAGTTGGCGATGGACACGGCTTCGTCCTCGTCGGCGTACGGGAGGATCGACAGCACCGGGCCGAAGATCTCCTCCTGCGCGATCCGCATGTCCTGCCGCACTCCCGCGAACACCGTCGGCGGGGCGTACGCGCCGCGTTCGGGCAGGTCCGCGGCCGAGTACGCGAGAGTCGCGCCCTCCTCCTGACCCACCTTGATGTAGTCGAGGACCCGGTCACGCTGGGCCGCGGAGGACATCGGGCCGACCCGGGTCGCCGCGTCCAGCGGGTCGCCGACGGTGTACTTCGCGGCGGCGGCCGCGGCCAGTTCGACGGCCTGGTCGTGCAGGGCGGCCGGGACGAGCATCCGGGTCCACGCGGTACAGGTCTGGCCGCCGTTGATGTAGGTGTTGGCCACACCGATCTTGACCGCGCGCGCCAGGTCGGCGTCGTCGAGCACCACGTTGGCGGACTTGCCGCCCAGCTCCAGCGCGACCCGCTTGACCGTCTCGGACGCGGCCTGGGTGACCAGCTTGCCCGCGTTCGTCGATCCGGTGAACGAGACCATGTCGATGCCGGGGTGCCGGGAGATCGCCTCGCCGACGATGGGGCCCGTCCCATGCACGAGGTTGACGACGCCCGCGGGGATGCCCGCCTCGGCGAGGATCTCCAAGAACAGGTTGGCGTTGAGCGGGGCGACCTCGCTCGGCTTGAGCACCACGGTGTTGCCAGCGGCGAGCGCGGGGGCGACCTTGGCGACGATCTGGTGGAGCGGGTAGTTCCACGGCGTGATCGCGCCGACGACGCCGACCGGCTCGCGCAGGACCAGCGAGTTGCCGATCTCCTCGGCGAAGGAGTAGCCGTCCTCGATCAGGCTCGCGATGCCCGCCGACGTGGCCGCGGGCAGGCTCGCCTGAACCTTGGTCGAGAACGACAGCGGCGAGCCCATCTCGGAGGTGATCGTCGCGGCAAGCTCGTCGCGGCGGGCGGCGATGCCCTCGGAGACCCGGCGGATGGCGGCGGCGCGGTCGGTCGGGCTGGTCGCCGACCAGGCGGCGAACGCGGCGGTCGCGGCCTCGACCGCCGCGTCGACGTCAGCGGCAGTGCCCGCGGGCACCGAGGCGATGACCTCCTCGGTGGCTGGGTTGACCACGTCGATCCGCTCGCCCGCGCCCTCGGTGAGCCTGCCGCCGATGACGTGGCCAGTGCGGGTCGTGACAGGTGCAGCCATGAGTCCTCCAAGCCGTGGCACGTTTAACGCAACTGTTCCACATCCGCCGCGGACCAGTGCTGTGACAACTCGGACAGCTGATCTCCGTACTCGATCCGGTCGGCCCAGTGCGCGGGCCACGCGTCCATCCCGTGCGCCGCGCCCGCGAAGGCGCCCGCCAGCGCGGCGATGGAGTCCGAGTCGCCGGACGTGCGGGCGCCGCGGACGATGGCCTCGACCGGGTCGTCCACGTGCCGCAGAAAGCAGTACAGCGCGGTGACCAGTGCTTCCTCCGCGATCCAGCCCGCGCCGGTCGCCAGGCACGCGTCGCCGCCGTCGTCGGGCGCGGTCAGCGCGGCGGCCAGTCGGTCGAGGACCGCTGCGCACTCGTCCCAGCCGCGGGCGAGGTAGTCGCGCTCGTCGGTCGCGCCCGGTTGCTGCCAGAGCGAGCCGAGCCAGTCGGTGCGATAGACCGTCCGCTGACTGTCGCAGCGCTCGCGCAGCGAAGCCACCAGGGCCGCGGGCGGCTCTCCGTTGACAAGCAGGCGGGTCGCGTAAGCGGTCAGTTCTGAGGCGGCGAGCGCGGTGGGGTGTCCGTGGGTCATCGCGGCCTGCAACTGGGAGACCGCGGCCAGGGTGTCCAGGTCGAGGCCCGGCAGCACGCCGACCGGGGTGACGCGCATGTTCGCGCCGCACCCCTTCGAGCCGGTCATCGTCGCCTCGACCCACGGCCGGTCGTCGGCGAGCCCGGCGACGGCCCGCAGGCACGTCATCCCCGGCGCCCGGTTGTTCTCCGGGCTCATCGACCACGCGACGAACCGCTCCCGGATCCGCGGCTCGAGCACGTCGGCCGTGAGGTGATCGACACCGTGGAGCGCCCAGGCGACGGCGAGAGCCATCTGGGTGTCGTCGGTGACCAGCGCCGGGTCGCCCACCAGGTCGCGAGGACCGGTGGGGCCGTACTCGCGGTCTATCTCCTCGACGGTCATGAACTCCGTCGGCTTTCCGAGCGCGTCACCGTACGCCAACCCGAACAAAGAACCGGCCACTCGCTTCACGGTTGATCCTTTCGTATCACTGTGAAACTAGTGGCCGGGTCCGGTCGACAACAGCGACTCAGTCAAAGTTCAGCTTGCCCGTACGGGTGCGCTTGAGCTCGAAGAAGTCCGCGTAGCCCGCGAGGAGGCGGGCGCCGTCGAACACGTCGAGGGCGTCCTGTCCGCGCGGGATCGAGTTGAGCACCGGGCCGAAGAACGCGACGCCGTCGATGTGGATCGTGGGAGTGCCGACATCGTCGCCGACCGGGTCCATGCCCTCGTGGTGGCTGGCCCGCAGCGCCTCGTCGTAATCGGTGCTCGTGGCCGCCGCCGCCAGTTCGGCGGGGAGACCGACCTCGGCCAGTGCCTCGGCGATGACGAGGGTGTAGTCGGACTCGCCCTCGTTGTGGATGCGGTTGCCCATCGCGGTGTAGAGGTCGCGCAGGACGCCGTCCCCGTGGGCCTGCGCGGCGGCGATGAGCACGCGCACGGGACCCCACGCCTTTCCCATCAGTTCCCGGTACCAGTCTTCGAGATCGCGTCCCTCGTTGAGGACCGAGAGGCTCATCACTCGGAAGTTCAGCTCGATCTCGCGCTGCCGCTCGACCTCGAGGATCCACCGCGAGGTGATCCAGGCGAACGGGCAGGCGGGATCGAAGTAGAAGTCGACCTTCGTCGAACTCATTCGGGATCTCCCCATCGGATGTCAGCGCCTGTTCGGCGGAGGACGGTGCCCCCCGTCGGCTCCAACACAGCACTACCCGGAAAGCTTCCCGTGCACTCCTCGCCACCTTGACGCGGTCCCGCGTGATTGGATGCGATTGTCAGTGCCGAGTTCCGCAGTTCCCGCCAACGAGTCGACCGAGGTGTTTAGTGGCCGCGCCCAACCTGACCCGAGACCAAGCCCAACAGCGCGCAGCGCTGCTGGAGGTGGAGTCGTACTCCATCGAGCTGGACCTCACCGACGGCACCGGCCAGCCTGGCGAGTCGACCTTCGCGTCACGCTCGACGGTCCGCTTCACCAGCCGGGAGGTGGGCGCGTCGACGTTCGTCGACCTCGTCGGCTCCGTCGAGTCCGCCGAGCTGAATGGTGTCGCGCTGGACGTGTCCGGCTTCGACGAGGAGCAGGGCTTGGCGCTCACCGACCTCGCCGAGTCCAACGAGCTGACCGTCGTCGCCAAGTGCGCCTACACCAACACCGGTGAGGGCCTGCACCGCTTCGTCGACCCCGTCGACAAGGGCGTCTACGTTTACACCCAGTTCGAGACGGCCGACGCGAAGCGCATGTTCGCCTGCTTCGACCAGCCCGACCTCAAGGCCGTCTACACGATGGACGTGACCGCGCCGCGCGACTGGAAGGTCATCTCCAACGCCGCCGCCGAGTCCACCGAGGACGCCGGTGGCGCCGTCCGGCACGTGTTCACCACCACCGAGCGGATGTCGACGTACCTGGTCGCGCTGGTCGCGGGGCCGTACGCGGAATGGCGTGACGAGTTCACCGACGAGTCGGGCACCATCCCGCTCGGCATCTACTGCCGCGCCTCGCTCGCCGAGCACATGGACGCCGACAAGCTGTTCGTCGAGACCAAGCAGGGCTTCGACTTCTTCCACCGCAACTTCGGTGTGGCGTACCCCTTCGGCAAGTACGACCAGTGCTTCGTGCCGGAGTTCAACGCGGGCGCCATGGAGAACGCGGGCTGCGTGACGTTCCTGGAGGACTACGTCTTCCGCAGCCGCGTCACCCGCTACGCCTACGAACGCCGCTGCGAGACCGTGCTGCACGAGATGGCGCACATGTGGTTCGGCGACCTGGTGACCATGCGCTGGTGGGACGACCTGTGGCTCAACGAGTCGTTCGCGACCTGGGCGTCGGTGCTCGCGCAGGCCGAGGCCACCGAGTACAAGTACGCGTGGACCAGCTTCGCCAACATCGAGAAGTCGTGGGCGTACCGGCAGGACCAGCTCCCGTCGACGCACCCGGTCGCTGCGGACATCCCGGACGTGCAGGCGGTCGAGGTCAACTTCGACGGCATCACCTACGCCAAGGGCGCGAGCGTCCTGAAGCAGCTCGTGGCCTACGTCGGGCTGGATAATTTCCTGTCCGGGCTGCGCGTGTACTTCGACAAGCACGCGTGGGGCAACGCGACGCTGGCCGACCTGCTGGGAGCGCTGGAGCAGGCGTCCGGGCGCGACCTGTCGTGGTGGAGCGCGCAGTGGCTGGAGACCACCGGCCTCAACTCGCTGCGTCCCCGCTTCGACGTCGACGCCGACGGCAGGTTCACCGAGTTCGCGGTCATGCAGGGCGGCGCCAAGCCCGGCAAGGGCGAGCTGCGCACCCACCGGGTCGCGATCGGGGTGTACGACGACGTCGACGGCAAGCTCGTGCGCACGCACCGGGTGGAGATCGACGTCCAGGGCGACCGCACGGTCGTGCCCGAGCTGGTCGGTGTGCCGCGGGGCAAGCTCGTCCTCGTCAACGACGACGACCTGACCTACTGCACGATGCGGCTCGACACCGGGTCGCTGACCACGCTGATCGACCGGATCGGCGACATCACCGAGCCGCTGCCGCGCACCCTGTGCTGGTCGGCGGCCTGGGAGATGACCCGCGAGGCCGAGCTGAAGGCCCGCGACTTCGTCAGCCTGGTGTGCCACGGCCTGGCCGCGGAGAGCGAAGTCGGCGTCGTGCAGCGGCTGCTGCTGCAGGCGCAGACCGCGATCGCGTCCTACGCCGACACCGCGTGGGTGCCGCAGGGCTGGGCCATGTTCACCGACCGCATCCTGGAGCTGGCGACGTCCGCCGAGGCGGGTTCGGACCACCAGCTGGCGTTCGTCAACTCGCTGGCCGGGTCGGTCCTCGACGACGCCAAGGTCGCGATCCTGCGCGGCTGGTTCGACGGGTCGGCGCCGCTGGAGGGTCTGCTCGTCGACACCGACCTGCGCTGGCGGCTGCTGCACGCGCTCGTCGCGCACGGCGCGGCGGACGACTCGGAGATCGAAGCGGAGCTCAAGACCGACTCCACCGCGACCGGTCACCGGCAGGCCGAGCGCGCGATGGCGCTGCGGCCCACCACGGAGGCCAAGGACGAGGCCTGGCGGCGCGCGGTCCACGACGACGAACTGCCCAACGCGGTGAACGAGGCCATCATCGGGGGCTTCTCCCACCCGGCCCAGCGCGAGCTACTCGCCCCATACGCGGCGCGGTACTTCGCGGACGTGGCGGGCGTGTGGGCGCGGCGGTCGAGCGAGCGCGCGCAGTCGGTCGCGCTGGGGCTGTACCCGGCGTGGGCGGTCACCAAGTCCACAGTGGACGCCTCGGACGCGTGGCTGGCCGATGAGCACCCGCCCGCGCTGCGCAGGCTGGTCTCGGAAGGTCGGGCGGGCATCCTCCGCGCCCTGGCCGCCCGGGAGTTCGACGGCTCGTAGTCTCGGTTTGAGAGCGGCGGCGGCTTCATGGCCGCCGCCGCTTCTTTGTCCGGTGCCCCAGCGCCCGCCTGTCTTCCTGGGCACCGCCCTCATCGGGCACGGCGTGGGCGGTGCGCACTTCGGCGATCTTGCTGCTCTCGGCGGTGAAACTCGCCCGGCACCGGCCGACCACCGCCGTCCGGTGAATGCGAGACTGACCGCCGTCACGCGGCTCCGGCCGCCGCATCCTGGGGGATGAATGCTCACCAACGCCGTCCGAGCGCTGGCCGCCGCCTTGGTCCTCGCGGGCTGCACGGTTCACGAAGCGGGTTCGCCCGTGCCGGACCCGGCTATGTCCGAGCCGATCACCGCGACCCAGGCACTCGGGAATCTTGCGACCTTCGACGCCTGCGACCTGGTGTCCGTACCCGACCTGCTGCCATTTGGGACGCCGGTCAGGACCACGCCCAACGCGCTCGACGGCTGCACGTACACGCTCGACGAGGGGCTGGTCGAGTTCGGCTACTTGACCATGGTCACCCAGGAACAGCTCGCCGAGTGGAAGCCCACCCAGCTTCCCAAGCGCCTGGACATGGCGGTGTATCGGCCCGGCGAGCGGGAATGCGGCGTCCTACTGAGGTTCGTCGGCGGGGAGACGATCCAGATCGCGGTGACACTTCCTGACCAGCTCGACGGCAAGGCGTGCACGGTGGGGGCGGCGACCGCCCGAACGATCGCGGAACGGATCAGCCACGGAAATCCGGTGGCGCGTGCCCATCAGGGGGAGGGCTCCGTGCGCGCGATCGATCCCTGCACGCTGATCACGCCGGACATGATCGCCGCTGTGCCTGTCACCGGCACACCGCAATCCCAACCGTCTCGTCACCACTGCCAGGTCGGTAGGTCGGAAGACTCGCGGTTGATGGTCTCGTTCACCGCGGACAGGTCCGTGGTTCTACGACCGGGCCACCCGAGCCAGCCGACCATCGCGGGCCGGACCTCCCTGGTGGAAATCCAGGACGGTGGGTGCTCGGTTCTCACCGAGCATGTGTCGCTGGGCACAGCGGTGATCCCCAACGGCCATGAGCAGGCGCGAGTCGATGTCTGGTCATCCGGAGACTCGTGTGCGTCGGCGCAGGCGGTCGCTGGGCTGCTGTGGCCGAAGCTGCCGCCAAGATGAGAAAGGCCCGGACCACTTGGCCCGGGCCTTCTTCGGTGTTGGCTCAGTGCTTGCGACCTGCCTGGTCGCTCAGCATGCGCAGGGCGCTGACGAGGCCGCCGATGAGGTCGCCCTCCTTGAACGACGCCACCATGCTCATCACCGCGAGGTTGCAGCCGCGGTCGGAGACCCGCCGGGAGGCTTCCTCGCCGGTGACGATCTCGACCTTGCGCTGCCCGGGCGACGCGGCGATCAGGACCGAGTCGGTGGACGCGGCGCCGATGGCTGTGTGCAGTTCCTCCGCGCGGGCGCGCGGGTCCGCGCCAAGGTCGCCGAGGTACACGCTGAAGCCAAGGCCCGTGGCGCGCGCGGACAGCGTGAGCGCCTCATCGAGGCGGGTCAGCTGCACCGGGGTGAACGGCAGGCCCGGGGCGGCGGGTTCCTTGGCCCGGGCGACGGACACCCGACCGGAGTTCGTGACGACCGCGCCGTAGCCGTGGTCGACGTCCTCGACGATCTGAGTGCTGTCCTGCCGGACGAGCTCACCAGCTGCCACGGGCACCTCCCTTGGCCGTGCGCCGGAGCGCGGTGTCGTCGTCGTGGGCGGGGGCCGCGGAAGTGTGGCCCGCGTGCAGGCCCGCCGGGTTGGCCGTCCACCAGACCGGGGGGTGCTCCCACTCCTGGCCGGGGCGGTAACGAGGCGTCTTGGCGAAGTTTTCGCGCAGCGTCATCAGGGCGATCACGCCGTAGATGACCAGCGGAATCCCCGCGAAGACGAGAAGTGTCTCGACAAGCGTCACGGGCGATACGGTATCCGACGACCGGGTGGCTCCGCCGCCCACTCCCATACCCGGTCAGGTGTCCCACAATGGAGCGTCCGCTATAGCGAATGTTGCTCCGTGTGAGCGGTTGGTGCTCTCCTGGTAACGCCAATCCCCCGAGTGACGTCCCAGCACTTAGCTCGTTGAGCCTATTGAAGTGGAGCGAACAGCCCCAACTGGGGATATGTGACGGCTTCCAGCGGGTTGACGTCTTGTCGGTTACGCAGCAGGGTCATAGCTTTCACCTATACGGCTCTTGCGCAGTCGATCGACCATCGTTCTGTAGTGCGACCGCCTCCGGGAGGACACTCCATGTACACAAATTCTTCGTTCGTCCACGCAACCATG
The DNA here is from genome assembly GCF_014323725.1 of Actinokineospora xionganensis. GTDB lineage: Bacteria > Actinomycetota > Actinomycetes > Mycobacteriales > Pseudonocardiaceae > Actinokineospora > Actinokineospora xionganensis. The sequence continues at coordinate 197,675 of NZ_JABVED010000012.1, forward strand.
GTCACCCTAATGGATGAGCCTGTGCACGAGATCAATTGCGGAACGCGCGTGACCAGGGGCACGAGGGTCACCCGAGGCACTCGAGTGACGAGCGAAGAGCGGGGCACCCGGGTCACCCGCGGAACCCGAGTCACCAGGGGCACCCGCGTGACGCGTGGAACCCGCGTCACGGCCGAAGAGCGTGGCACTCGCGTCACCCGCGGAACCCGAGTCACCAGGGGCACCCGCGTGACGCGTGGAACCCGCGTCACGGCCGAAGAGCGTGGCACTCGCGTCACCCGCGGAACCCGAGTCACCGCCCAGGAGCACGGAACCCGCGTTACTCGTGGCACCCGGGTCACCAGCCAGGAGCGCGGCACTCGCGTCACCCGCGGAACCCGAGTCACCGCCCAGGAGCACGGAACCCGTGTCACTCGTGGCACCCGGGTCACCAGCCAGGAGCGCGGCACTCGCGTCACCCGCGGAACCCGAGTCACCGCCCAGGAGCACGGAACCCGTGTCACTCGTGGCACCCGGGTCACCAGCCAGGAGCGCGGCACTCGCGTCACCCGCGGAACCCGAGTCACCGCCCAGGAGCACGGAACCCGTGTCACTCGTGGCACCCGGGTCACCAGCCAGGAGCGCGGCACTCGCGTCACCCGCGGAACCCGAGTCACCGCCCAGGAGCACGGAACCCGTGTCACTCGTGGCACCCGGGTCACCAGCCAGGAGCGCGGCACTCGCGTCACCCGCGGAACCCGAGTCACCGCCCAGGAGCACGGAACCCGTGTCACTCGTGGCACCCGGGTCACCAGCCAGGAGCGCGGCACTCGCGTCACCCGCGGAACCCGAGTCACCGCCCAGGAGCACGGAACCCGTGTCACTCGTGGCACCCGGGTCACCAGCCAGGAGCGCGGCACTCGCGTCACCCGCGGAACCCGAGTCACCGCCCAGGAGCACGGAACCCGCGTCACCCGTGGCACCCGGGTCACCAGCCAGGAGCGCGGCACTCGCGTCACCCGCGGAACCCGAGTCACCGCCCAGGAGCACGGAACCCGTGTCACCCGTGGCACCCGAGTCACCGCCCAGGAGCGCGGAACCCGTGTCACCCGCGTTACAGCCGCGCAGCAGGGCACCCGGGTCACCCGCGGAACCCGAGTCACCAGGGGCACCCGCGTCACCAGCCAGGAGCGCGGCACTCGCGTGACCCGCGCAACGCGCGTGACGCGTGGCACCCGCGTCACCGCCGAGCACCGTGGCACCCGCGTCACCAGGGGCACCCGCGTGACGCTTCAGGAACGTGGCACCCGCGTCACCCGTGGCACCCGCGTGACGCGCGGGACCCGGGTCACCTCCGGGACTCGCGTCACCGGTGGCACCCGGGTCACCTGCGCCTGATCGGTCTTCTCAAGTTCTCCGCAGCGGTTCCGCGCACCAACGTTCTACGCTGCAGTTCTAGGCAGCGGGCTCGCCCAGGTAGGGCAGCCACAGCGGGTCGGCGTCGGTGACACCGGCCAACAGCCGCCAGTGCGTCCCTCGCGGCGCGTTGGGCACCACCCGCAGGCGCCAGCCGAGTTCGCTGAGCAGCCGGTCAGCCTTCTTGTGGTTGCACTTCGCGCAGGAGGCCACGCAGTTCTGCCAGGTGTGGGGGCCGCCCCGGCTCCGTGGGATCACGTGGTCGATCGTCTCCGCCCGTCCCCCGCAGTACGCGCAGCGGTAGCGGTCGCGGTGCATCAGCCCGGCCCGGGTGAGCGGAACGCGCCCCCGGTAGGGCACGCGCACGTAGTTGCTCAGCCGGATCACCGACGGAACCATCACGCTCGACGTCGCCGAGTGCACCACCAGACCCGCCGGGTCGCCGTGGACGACCTCCGCCTTGCCACACACCACGAGGACCACCGCGCGCCGCAGCGGGAGCGCGGTGAGGGGCTCGAAAGTGGTGTTGAGCAGGAGAACTCGGCGTCTGCCCCACGACGGTAATGACGCTGTGGGCGCGCGCGCGGGAGCCAGCGCGGGGCCCGTATTGGACGGGCACAGCGTTGTCCGCGGCGCGTGCAGTGACGCGCCGATAGGAGTCGGTTGTCGGTCGTGCACTCGACCACCTCCACCGGTGCCCCCTAAGTCGACCACAGAACGACCCTGGAACGCACGTGTGTTACATGACGTGTCTCTCATCACGACGCGAAAAGGCGATGAACGATCCACCCGGACCGCCTTCGACGGACCACACGATCGTGGCTATCGTCGGCGCCGATGAATCCGATGCCTTTCACCCTCGAACCGCCCAAGTGCTTCGAGAACGACTCCTGGTGCACGCAGGTGTACAAGCTGACCGAGAACCAGTGGCTGGCCGCGTCCGCGAACTGGCTGATCGCCAAGCCGGTCAAGATCGCGATGATCCTGCTCATCGCGTTCGTCATCCGGCTGATCGCCAGGCGCCTGATCGAGCGACTGACCTCGGGCAACGGCAACATGCCCAAGCTGCTGCGGCCGCTGCGCGAACGGGCGCCCCAGGCGCTCACCATGCTCAGCGAGCGGCGGGCGCAGCGCGCCAAGACGATCGGATCGGTGCTGAACTCGATCCTCTCGTTCGCCATCTACGGCCTGGCGTTCATCCTGATCCTCGGCGAACTCGGGGTGAACCTGGCGCCGATCATCGCCTCGGCGGGCATCGTCGGGGTCGCGCTCGGTTTCGGTGCCCAGCACCTGGTCAAGGACTTCCTGTCCGGCATCTTCATGATGTTGGAGGACCAGTACGGGGTCGGCGACAACGTCAACCTCGGTGAGGCCATCGGCACGATCGAGGCGGTCGGCCTGCGTGTCACCACGCTGCGCGACGTCAACGGCACTGTCTGGTACGTGCGCAACGGCGAGATCCTGCGCGTCGGCAACTCCAGCCAGGGCTTCGCGGTCGCCGTGCTCGACCTGCCGGTCGGCTACAGCGCCGATGTGGACCAGGTCACGACCATCCTGAGCCGGGTCGCGGCCGAGGTGGCAGCCGACGAGACGTTCGCCAAGGACGTCATCGAGCCACCAGAGGTCCTCGGTGTGGAGAAGGTCACGCCGGAGAGCATCACCATGCGGATGACCGTGAAAGTGCGTCCGGGCAGGCAGTACGCCGTGCAGCGGGCGCTTCGCGCACGCGCGATGGCCGCCGTCGAGGAGGCCGGGATCCAGCCACCGCTGGGCAGACTGTTCCCCCCGTCCCCCGCCTAGCCGACCGTAAGCGAGGATGGAGCCGTGGCCACACCCGAGAACTTCTTCGACGCCGTCGGTGGCGAGGAGACCTTCCGCAAAATCGTCGGCCGGTTCTACGCCGAGGTCGCCAAGGACGAGGTGCTGCTCCCGCTCTACCCGGAGAAGGACCTCGGCCCCGCGGAGGAGCGGCTGCGGCTGTTCCTCATGCAGTACTGGGGCGGCCCGCACACGTATTCCGAACAGCGCGGGCACCCTCGGCTGCGGATGCGTCACCAGCCCTTCACCATCGGCCCGATCGAACGGGACGCTTGGCTGCGGTGCATGCGGGTAGCCGTGGACGAGGCGGGGCTGCGTCCCGAGCACCGCGACCAGCTCTGGCAGTACCTGGAGATGGCCGCGAACAGCATGCTCAACAGCTGGGTCTGACCGGTCCCGGAAAGACAACGGCTCGGACTGATCGATTACGGCGGAGTCCGACACTGGCGAATGGCAGGATGAACGATCGTGCGACGTACCGCGGACTCCCCCGAAGCTGGTCCCCCGGTGTCCCCGTGGTGGCAGGACGCGGTCTTCTACCAGGTCTACGTCCGTTCCTTCGCTGATTCCGACGGTGACGGCGTGGGCGACCTGGAGGGCATCAGGTCCAGACTCGGCTACCTCGAACTGCTCGGCGTGGACGCTCTCTGGCTGACCCCGTTCTTCCGCTCCCCGATGGCCGACCACGGCTACGACGTCGCCGACCCGCGCGATGTCGACCCGCTCTTCGGCGACCTCGCCGCGTTCGACCGGCTGGTGGCCGACACCCACAACCACGGGATGAAGATCACGATCGACCTGGTGCCCAACCACACCAGCGATCAGCACCCGTGGTTCCAGGAGGCGCTGCGCGCCGGGCCGGGAAGCCGGGAGCGCGAGCGCTACCACTTCCGCGACGGCCTCGGCCCGGACGGCTCGACGCCGCCGAACAACTGGACCAGCGTGTTCGGCGGGCCCGCGTGGACGCGGGTGCGCGACGGCCAGTGGTACCTGCACCTGTTCGCGCCGCAGCAGCCGGACCTGCACTGGGAACACCCCGATGTGCGCGCCGACCTCGTGCAAACCCTGCGGTTCTGGCTCGACCGGGGTGTCGACGGATTCCGCATCGACGTCGCGCACGGCATGGCCAAGCCCCCGGGGCTGCCCGACATGGATCCGCGGGCGGTCACGATCATGGCGGGGTCGAACGCCCCCGACTTCGTCGACCTGCGCTTCGACAACGACGAGGTGCACGACATCCACCGGCTGATCCGCAAGGTCCTCGACGACTACCCGGGGACCATGGCCGTCGGCGAGATCTGGGTCGACCAGGAGGAGCGGTTCGCCGCGTACGTGCGCCCGGACGAGCTGCACCTGGGCTTCAACTTCAAGCTGGTGGAAGCGGAGTTCGACGCCGACTCGGTGCGTCGGGCGATCGACCGTTCGCTGGCCGCTGTGGAGTCGACCGGTTCACCGGCCACCTGGACGCTGTCCAACCACGACGTGGTGCGTCATGTGACCCGCTACGGCGGGGGCGAGCTGGGGACGCGCCGGGCACGTGCGATGGCTCTGGTGGAGCTGGCGCTGCCGGGGACCACCTACATCTACAACGGCGAGGAGTTGGGCCTGCCCAACGTCGACTTGCCGGACTGGGCGCTGCAGGACCCGACCTGGGAGCGCTCGGGCCACACCCAGCGCGGCCGGGACGGGTGCCGGGTGCCGCTGCCGTGGGAGGGCGAGATCCCGTCGTACGGCTTCTCCCGCGCCGGGGCGGCCTGGCTGCCCATGCCGCCGCAGTGGGGGGCGCTGACGGTGGAGAAGCAGTTGGAGGACCCTGAGTCGATGCTGTCGCTGTACCGGCACGCTTTGGAGATCCGGAAGACGGCCCAGGGCTTCGGCGGCGACGAACTTGAGTGGTACGGCGCGCCGCCCGGGTGCTTCGCGTTCCGCCGCAAGGGTGGCGGGTTGATCTGCGCGCTGAACACGTCGGCGGCTTCGGTGCCGTTGCCGCCTGGGGAGATCCTGCTGTCCAGCGGGCCGATGGATGGGAACCAGCTGCCGCCGGAGACGTCGGTCTGGCTGGTGTGATCGCTCCCCGCGCGCGGGGACTTGGGCTGGGATAGCGTCAGCCTGGTTGATCACGCTTGCGAGGAATCAGGACGGGGCATGGCGGGGATTCGGCAAGGAACGCTCTTCTTCGCTGCCTTGGCGCTCGTGGCCGGCTGCTCCAGCCCACCTGCGGCGACACCCGCGTCACCCACCACAGTGGATGTTCCTTCGGTGACCAAACCCTTGGACACCAAGGGATTCACCGGCGACCCCTGCGCCATGCTGACCGAGGCGGACCGCGCCGAACTCGGGCTGCCCACCGCCGAGAAGAACGACGAACTCGGCCGGGCCGCCTGCGACCTGCATGCGGGGACGGCTGGACAGAAGCCGCTGGAGTTCCTGCGGGTGCAGATCATGGCCACGCCGGGGTTGAAAGGTTTGACCGCCCAGTGCGGCACCTCCGAGGCTGCCCGGTGCGAGGGGTGGATGGTCGACTCGGTGGAGGGGTATCCGGTGATCAGGGCCAACGGGGAGCTGGAGGCGAAGCACGGGGCGTGCAAGGAGTTCCTCGGGATCTCCGACCAGGCCGTGATCATGATCAACGATGTGCGGACGCGCAGTGCGTCGGCTCCCGACTGCTCGCGGGCGGACCGAACCGCCGCGATGGTGATCAGGAGCTTGACGCCGTAACCGCCCGCAAGCCATTGCGGGGAGATGATTACCCCACTGTGCGTGACCAAGATCTATCTTGTTTCACAAAGCGCCGATTCTGAAACAAGGCGGCACAGATATTTCACTGAATCGGCTGAGCTCATCGCGATCTCCAAGAGGCCGTTCGTCGTATCGCGGAACGCTCGGGTCTCGTGTTCGGCATCGAGGAACATCGAGGACTGCGGTAGCTCGACGTGGACGATGGATCCGGTCTTGGCGAATTCCAACTGCTGATAGCTGCCCTGCACGCCGAGATGCATCCCGAACGGGATGATCCTGATGTCGATGTTGGGGCGTTCAGCCATCGCGGCCAGATGCCGGTACTGCTGTGCCATCAGTTCACGACTGCCGGTCGGCCGGCGGAAGACCGATTCATCAATGAGCGCCAAATAGTTCGGCGGAACCGGACGGCTCAGGATCGCCTGCCGCTGCGCGCGCTGTTCGACCATCGCCTTGTGGGTTGTGGAGGGGAACTTGATGGCGATCAGGACAGAACGGGTGTAGTCGGCGGTCTGCAGCAGGCCGGGGACCGCGAACATCGCCACGTCGATGACCCGCACGGCTTCCGATTCCAAGCCGCTCTGTGCACGCAGGTGCACAGGCAACGGGCCTTCGTCGGTCTCGCGCCAGCCGGAGATGTTCGCATTCCTTGCCAGCACAAGGATTCTGGCCCGTTCCGGTCCCGTGACCCCATAGACCGCCAACAACGCGGCGACATCTTCGGGAGTGATCTCCCGTATCGCGTTCTCGATGCGGTTCAAGGTCGCGATGGACATGCCGACGCGTTTCGCTGCTTGGCGGGTGGTCAGTTCCGCCCTGGCGCGTAGGGCCTTGAGTTCCGCCGCTAGACCCCGATTACGAGCTGTGCCGTGCTTCGTCATCCTGCGATCTCACCAGCGGACACCGTCACCGGCCACCGCATGATCAGCCGCACCGTTCCGGCCCCTGAAACGCCCGTCAGACCAACAGCGGCAACAACGCGTGCCTTCGGCGCACCACGGCCCCATACCGAGCGTCCAGACGCATCCAGGCGTCCGTCGCCGTCACCCGGATGCTGTCCTCATCGCCTTCCGCCAGGAAACCCATTCCCGACAGCGCGAACAGGCACCGTAGCGGCACCTTGACCTCAAGGCCGTCGCCCTTCACCGTGAGCACCGGCTGGTCCAGCAGCGACGCCGGTGGGGTCCCTTGCGGGCCCACGTTGTCGCGCGCGACCGCCAAGCCCTTGTCCGCCAACTCCGAGACCTGCCGGGCCGGGATCCGGTCGACGATCTGCCAGTGCTGCGTGGGCGGCAGCGCCGAGCGCCACTGCATGTCGCGGGACGGGCCCGGGTCGATCTGGTCGCCCTGGACAACCGCCAGGCCCGCCAGGAGTTCGTTGCCGAACACCGTCATGTCGTTGGGCTCGATGGAGCCACGCGCGGTGCGAGTCGCCAGGACGTCGAACGGGGTGGCGACCCAGGCGTCGATCAGGCCGCCTTCGCGGCCCTTCAACCGGACCACGGCCTGCGGGTCCAACCGGACCGCGCGGGCCACGAAGGCGCCGAGGTCGGCGCGTTCCGACGGGTCTGCGAACGAAAGCTCAGACATGCAGGACTCCACCGTTGCCGCCGTTGTGCCACGCGGCGAGGAAATCGCGTTCCGCGTCGGTGATGCGGCGGGGCTTGCCGTTCACCAGGTCATAAGGCGCGAGTGTGGTGGTCGCGGTGACCGCCACGGGATCGGTTTCCTTCGGGCCGCTGCGGACCACGTAATCGAGGATGAAGTAGGCGCCGCGGATCTCCCGGACCGACAACTCGATCCGCACCGAGCCACCCGTGGCGAACAACGGGGCGTGGTACTCCACCGACAGCTTCGCGATGACCACCCCGGCGGCCATGTCGTTGGCGCCGCGCAGGCCCGCTTCGTGGAACAGCAAGTCGACTCGGGCCTCTTCGAGCAGCGTCACCGTGCTCGCGTGGTTCACGTGCCCGAAGGCATCCATGTCCGACCAGCGCGGCCGGATCTCCGAGACGAACACACCCACAGCGCCACCCTCTCAGCCACCAACTCCCAAACCCTACCCAACCCGGTCGCGAGTCCAACGTTCAGAACACTGAGTCCAACGTTCAAAACATCATGGGTGACGTTCACGATTGCCGGAACGTTGATCTCGATGTTTTGAACGTTGGACTCAGTGTTCTGAACGTTGGACTCGCGCGGGGGTTAGCGGACCATGCTGCGGNATGGGTGACGTTCACGATTGCCGGAACGTTGATCTCGATGTTTTGAACGTTGGACTCAGTGTTCTGAACGTTGGACTCGCGCGGGGGTTAGCGGACCATGCTGCGGATTTGGCGGGCGGCCACCGAGAGGGTGGCCAGGTCGAACGTGCCCGAGTTGTAGATCTCCGCGAGGGAGGCGCGGGCCCGCGACAGGCGCGAGGCGTTCCCGTGTTCCCAGGCGGCGATCTTGGCGTCGGCCGAGTCGCCCGGGTCGCTCTGGCGCAGGACGTCCAACGTGATCGCGCGCAGCGAACCGTAGAAGTCGTCCCGCAACGCGAGCCGTGCCAGCGCGTGCCAGCGGTTGCCCCGCTCCAACGCGCTGACGGCGGTCAGCATCGCGTCGATGTTGAGGTGGTCCGACAGGGCGAAGTAGAGATCAGCCGTCTCCAACGCGCTTCGCTCGTCGTAGCCCTCGTCGCGCTCCGCCAGCTCCGCCACCTCGATGATGTCGAGCAGGCAGTACCAGTCGAGCATCGCCGAGATCCTCTTGGCGAGGTCCGCGGGCGCTCCCCCGGCGATCATCTGCTCGGCTTCGGCCTCCGCCTCTTCGCGCGCGCTCCCGCGAAGCAAACCGCTGACATGCTGGCTCAAACTGCCGACAGCGTCGTGGAAGCGGATGATCTCCGCGCCCACGGCGAGCGGCTGCGGCCGGTTGGTCAGCAGCCAGCGCGACGCGCGGTCGAGGAGGCGGCGGGTGGCGAGGACCATCTGGTCGGCGATGTCGGTCGGGACCACGTTGTCGAGCGCCGCGATCTCCTCCCACACCGCGGGCAGGTCATAGATCCGCGTCGCGGCGGCGAACGCCCGGACCGCGTCGGTCGGACTCGCGCTGATCTCCTCGGCGAGCCGGTAGGCGTACGAGATGCCCGCGCCGTCGACGACCTCGTTCACCAGCAGGGTCGTGGTGATCTGCCTGCTCAGCGGGTGGCTGCCGATCGCCTTGCCGAACCGGTCGCGCAGCTGGGTCGGGAAGTACTCCGGCAGCCTGCGGGCGAACACGTCCTGGTCGGGCAGCTCGGAAGCGAGCACCTTCTCCTTGAGCGACAGCTTCACATGCGCCAACAGCGTGGCCAGTTCGGGTGAGCTCAGCGCGTCGCCCGCCTTGTCCATCGCCTTGAACTGCTCACGCGTGGGCAGCGCCTCCAGGCGGCGGTCGAGGCCGCTATCGCGCTCCAGCGACTCGACCAGGCGCGCGTGCACCGACAGCATCGGCGCGGCGTGCGCGCGGCTGACGCCGAGCACCGCGTTCTGCCGGTAGTTGTCGGCCAGCACCAGGTCGGCGACCTCGTCGGTCATCTCAGCCAGCAGGGCGTTGCGCTGCCGGCCGTCCAGATCGTCGTCGCGGCACAGCTCGTCGAGCAGGATCTTGATGTTGACCTCGTGGTCGGAGCAGTCGACTCCGGCCGAGTTGTCCAGGGCGTCGGTGTTCACCTTGCCGCCGGACCGGGCGAACTCGATGCGGCCGCGCTGGGTCAGGCCCAGGTTGCCGCCCTCACCGACAACCTTGACCCGCAGCGCGGAGCCGTCGACCCGGATGGCGTCGTTGGCCTTGTCGCCCACGTCGGCGTGCGACTCCGTGGACGCCTTGACGTAGGTGCCGATGCCACCGTTCCACAGCAGATCGACCTCGGCGAGCAGGATCGCGTTCATCAGCTCTTGGGGCGAGAGCTTCTCGACCCCCACCGGCAGGCTCAGCGCGCGCGCCGCCTGCGGGCTGATCGGGATCGACTTGAGGCTGCGCGGCCACACGCCGCCACCCTCGCTGATCAGCGTGCGGTCGTAGTCGTCCCACGACGAGCGCGGCAGCTCGAACAGGCGCTTGCGCTCGGCGAAAGCCGCCGCCGTGGTGGGTTCCGGGTCGATGAAGATGTGCCGGTGGTCGAACGCGGCGACCAGGCGGATGTGCTCGGAGAGCAGCATGCCGTTGCCGAAGACGTCGCCGGACATGTCGCCGACGCCGACCACGGTGAACGGCTGGGTCTGGGTGTCGAGGCCCAGCTCCCGGAAGTGCCGCTTCACGCTCTCCCACGCGCCGCGGGCGGTGATGCCCATGGCCTTGTGGTCGTAGCCGACCGAGCCGCCGCTGGCGAACGCGTCGCCGAGCCAGAAGCCGTAGCTCTTGGCGACCTCGTTGGCGATGTCGGAGAACGTCGCGGTGCCCTTGTCGGCGGCGACGACCAGGTACGTGTCGTCGGCGTCGTAACGGACGACGTCCTTGGCGGGGACGACCTTGCCGGTCTCCAGGTTGTCGGTCAGGTCGAGCAGGCCGGAGATGAACATGCGGTAGCAGGCGATGCCCTCGGCCATAAAGGCCTCGCGGTCGGCCGCCGGGTCGCCGGTGGGCACGGCGGGCTTCTTCACGAAGAAGCCGCCCTTGGCGCCGACCGGGACGATCACGGCGTTCTTGACCGCCTGCGCCTTGACCAGGCCCAGCACCTCGGTGCGGAAGTCCTCGCGCCGGTCGGACCAGCGCAGACCACCGCGAGCCACGGAACCGAAGCGCAGGTGGACACCTTCGACGCGCGGGGAGCAGACGAAGATCTCAAACCGCGGGCGCGGCTCGGGCAGTTCGGGGACCGCGCGGGGCTCCAGCTTGATCGCCAGGTACGACCGGAGCCTGCCCTCGGCGTCGCGGACGAAGTAGTTCGTGCGCAGGGTGGCCCGGATCAGCGTGAGCAGGCTGCGCAGGATCCGGTCCTCGTCGAGGCTGGTCACGCTGTCGATCATGGTGGTGATCTCGGCGATCCGGTGCTCGATCTGGGTGCGCCGCTCCTCCTCCGGGGATGCCGGGTCGAAGCTGGCCTCGAACAGGCCGACCAGCGCGGTCGCGACCTGCGTGTGGGCCAGGACGGCGTCCTCGATGTACTCCTGGCTGTAGGGCGTGCCCGCCTGGCGCAGGTAGCGCGAGTAGGCGCGCAGGACCGAGGCCTGCCGCCACGTCAGACCGCCGCGCAGGACGAGGGCGTTGAAGTTGTCGGACTCGGCGTCCCCACGCCAGGTGGCGGCGAACGCCTCCTGGAAGTCGACCTTGAGCGCGTCGATCTGTTCGGCCGTGCGGCTCGCCAGCACGCTCGGCTCGATGCGCAGGCCGAAGTCGTAGATCCACCAGCGCTCGCCGTCCTCGCGGTGCAACTCGTACGGGCGCTCGTCGATGACCTCGACGCCCATCTGCTGCAGCATCGGCAGCACCTTCGACAGGGTCACGCCCTCGCCGGCGAGGTAGAGCTTGAAGCGGCGCTCCCCCGGCTCGGCGTCCCCGGGGACGTAGAACGACATGTCGAGGTCTTGATCGTCCCGCAGGCCCTGCAGTTTGCGCAGGTCGGCAAGGGCGTCGGTGGCGTCGAAGTCTTCCTTGTACGCCTCGGGGAACACGCTCGCGAACCGCTGGCCCAGCTCGGTGGGCGACTCGCTGTCGGTGCTGTCACGGCCCTCGCTGAAGACGGCCTCGACCATCCGGTCGTCCCAGCTGCGGACGGCCTCGGTGAGCCGGTCCTGGATGCGCGCGACGTCCGGGTCGACCTGGCTGCCCGGGTCGGTGTGGACGATGAAGTAGACCTGCGCGAGCGGGGTCTCGCCGACGCGGGTGCTGAACTCCAGGTTGGTGCCGTTGAGCTCGTCGAGGAGCACTTCCTGCATCGCCACCCGGGTGGTGGTCGTGTAGCGGTCACGCGGGAGGAAGACGAGGCACGAGAAGAAGCGGCCGTACGGGTCCTTGCGGAGGAACAGGCGCAGCCTGCGTCTGTCGGCCAGCGCGATGACACCGGTCGCGGTCGAGTACAACGAGTCCGCTGTGGTGGAGAACAGCTCGGCGCGCGGCCAGTTCTGGATGAGCTCCAGCATGCGCTGGCCGGAGTACGACTCCATCGGGAAGCCGGCGCGGTGGATGACCTCGCGGACGCGGCGCTCGACCACGGGGATGTCGAGGACGTCCTCGTGCAGGGCGTTCGTGGTGAACACACCCAGGAAGCGGTGCTCGCCGGTGGCGTTGCCGTCGGCGTCGAAGGTCTTGACGCCCACGAAATACGGGTACGTGGAGCGGTGCACCGTGGACGGCGCGCTGGCCTCGGTCAGGACGAGCAGGCTCGGCGCCAGCGCCCGCTCCGCGCGGTCGGGACCGGCGGTGAGGCTGCGGGAGGCGAGGCTGTCCTGGCGCAGGACACCGAGCCCGGTGGCCAGCACGGCGCGCAGGGCCGGGTCGCCCTCGGCTTCGACCAGCTCGTAGTGCCGGTAGCCGAGGAAGGTGAAGTGACCGTCGGCGAGCCAGCGCAGCAGCGCGGCGCCGTCGGCGATCTGCTCGGCCTCCAGGGACGGCGGGTCGGCCTCCAGCTGGTCGGCGAGCGCGCGGGCGGTGCTGATCATCCGGTCGGTGTCCTCGACGACCTCGCGGACGTCGTTGAGCACCGACAGCAGGCTGTTCTCGATGTCGCGGGCGCGGTCGGCGTCGGAGACGAGGTCGACCTCGATGTACATCCACGACTCGGCGAAAGTGCCCTCCGGCGGGTCGTCCGGGTCGCAGGTGGGCAGGACTTCCCGCAGCCCGCCCGCGACATCGCGGCGGACCACGACGATCGGGTGCACGACCCGCTGAACCTGCACGCCGCTGCGCACGAGCTCGGCGGAGACGGACTCCACGAGGTAGGGCATGTCGTCGGTGACGAGCTGCACGACGGAGCCGGGGGTGCTCCAGCCGTCCTGGCCGGAGTCGGGGTTCACCATGCGCACGGCAGGGCGGCCCTTGACCCGCTTCTCAGCCAGCTGCGCGTGCGACCGCACGGCGCCGACGAGGTCCACGGGATCGTCGTCGAGCACCTCTTCCGGTGGGATGTACCGGTAATAGAGGCGAATCAGGTCAGCGATGTCGGGCGCTTGCTCCGCCGCCCGCTCGATGAGGTCGTCTCGGATTTGTTCGGGGCTGACCGGCCGTCCGTCGGACGCCGAACCGTCGACGCTGACGGCTCCGTCGGTGCGGGACGAAATTCCAGTCGAGGTCATTTTCAGGCGACTCCACGCTAGGTGGCACGCCGGTGTGCCACATGCAACCCACACACTAGTGCCGCCGTGGGGCGGGCCGGGCAGCACCGGGGGCGGTCGTTGGATGCTGTCGGAAGTTGTTGCCGATAGTGGGTTTCACGGGGTCGGTGTGTCCGGTTTGGACGGGTGGGCCGTTCGGTCGCAGGCCCGGGGGCTTACCGGTGAGTACAGCGTGACGGCTCCGCCGAGGGCTGTCGACTCGCGGAGAGCGGCGTGTGGCTGGGTGCCCGGTAAGGCTCAGCCGCTGTCGATGTCGGCAGGCGCCCATTCGGACGAGCGGTGCCTGCCGCGGAAGTTGGAGCGGGTGTTGCCCGCCGCGGGTGGCGGGGCGTCCTCCGGAGCTCGGCGGCGGCCACCCGCGGGCTGCTCTTGCGGCGTGGCGGGGATGTCGTCGACGGCGCGGGCGTCGGCGGCCCAGGTTCCCGACGGGGTCGGCGGTGGCTGGGTGGTCTCCTGGTAGGCCACCATCGCTTCGGCGAGCAGTTCGGCCAGACCGCTGGAGGACCGCTCGCGGCGGGCCGTGCGGCGGACCGCGGAGGCCTGGCTGCCGCCATCGACGGCGGAGAGGCGGCGGGCGCGTTCCTCGTCGGTCTTGCCCGCGGTGCGCCGGGCCCAGGCGGCGGCGGCCGCGGAGCGAGCCGCTCCGGGGATCACGTCGACGGGTGCGGGTTCCTTGGCTACCGCGGGTTCCTTGGCGGGCGCGGCGGGCTCTTGGGCCACGCGAGCGGGTTCCCGGGCAGCGGATTCCCGGGGGGCATCGAGCTCCTGGGTCACGCGAGCGGATTCCCGTGCAGCGGATTCTCGGGCAGCGGGTTCGCTGGCAGCGGCGGGCTCTTGGGCCGCGGGCGGATCCTGAGTGACGGCGGCTGGCGCGTTCGCCGCCGTCGTCTCCCGTGCGGGTTCGGGGGCGGACGGCGCGTCGACCACGGGCGGGTCGGCGGCGCGGCGGGACGCCCGGGAAGGCGACTGCGCGGTCGCGACCATTTCCGACGGTGCGGGAGCCTGCTCCGCAGGACTGCCTGCGGGGTCCGGTCGGGTGGAAGTCTCTTCGCTCGACCTCCGACCGACGGGCTCCGTCGAGCCTGCCTCCGCGGGTTCGGTGGAGTCGGGCGAGTCCGAGCGCCTGGACACCTCCGGCGCGGGGTCCAGCGGCTCCGCTGACGCCTCGCGGGCCAATCGCACGGACGGTTCCGCCCGCGAGCCGCTGGAGTCCCCCTGATCGGACGTGGGGTCCAGCCCAGCGGATTCGGCGGATGCCCGACGCTGCGCGCGGGACGGTTTCGCGGTGGAGGCGGTCGGTTCGAGGGCGCCCGTGTTGTGGGCGATCGCGGAGTGGTCCTCGGACGGGGTTGCGCTGTCGGCCGCCGCCCTGCGGGCCGCGCGCGACGACGCGACGACGGCTGAGGCGGCGCTCTCCGACCTGCCTGCCGGCGCGGTGGACTGGGGGGCGCCCGAGTCGTGGACGTCGAAGACCCCGCTCGAACGGGAGGCCTCGGTGTACCGGCCCGCGTCCTCGGTCGTGTTAGGCGGCCCGGTCGGTGTCACGGGCTCGGGGGCTACTCCGGCAGGCGCAGTGGGCGCAGCGGCGGGAGGGGCGGTGTCGGGAAGGGCAGCGGGAGACGTGTCAGGACGTCGGGTAAGCGGCGTGGTCGGCGAAGCGTCGGCCACGGCCGGGCCTGCTGGGTGATCCGCAGCCGCAGGCTCCGTCTTGGGCGCGGCGCCCGGTCCGGTGGTTGCGCCGCGCGGACCTGTCTCGGCGGCACGGTCACCGCTTGGGGGCGCGATAACCGACGCGGTGGCGTCGGCGGGCGGAAAGGGGGCGACCACCGACTCCGCCGGCGTCAGGTCGGTCCCGGCACGCTCGCCTGGCTGCGCACCGCCCGAGAGGCCGACACCGCGAAGCGCGGAGAACCCGAGCCATTCGCTGGAGACCGCGATGGCACGTTCCTCATCGGATTCAACGTCGGCGAGGCCGGTGTCCGCGCTGGGGAAGTCGGGTGCGGCGGGCGGACGCTCGGCACCGGCGGCCGCTTCGCCCGCGGTGGGGAAGCGGACTTCGGCAGGCGGGCGCACGACATCCGCGACCGCTTCGCCCGCGGTGGACCGCTCGGGAGTCTGCTGTCTCGAACGCCGGGACACGTCGGGCGTCGCGGGCTCCCGCTCCCCCTCGGCGCTCCGCGTGGCCAGGGTGGGCGCGGGCGGCGCGGTGCCGGTGTCCACGGCCGAGCCATCGTGGCCGGTCGCGGCGGCGGCCTCGGCTTCCGCACGGGCACGGCTGCGCCTGCCGGGACGGTCCTCCACGGGACTGCCGGCTGTCGCGGACGCG
Organism: Actinokineospora xionganensis; assembly: GCF_014323725.1. Taxonomy (GTDB): domain Bacteria; phylum Actinomycetota; class Actinomycetes; order Mycobacteriales; family Pseudonocardiaceae; genus Actinokineospora; species Actinokineospora xionganensis. The sequence continues at coordinate 213,248 of NZ_JABVED010000012.1, forward strand.
GCGGACTCGGCTTCCGCCCGAGCACGGCCGCGCCTGCCAAGACCCTCCTCCGCAAGACCGTCGGCGGCCGGGGACGCGGCGGGCTCGGTGGGCGCCGCACGTCTGCGTGGCAGGGCGCCCGACTGTGCCGTCTCGGCGTCCACCCGCGACGGCTCGGCGGCAGGCGCGACCAGTGCGCTGAGCCGGGCGAGCATGTCGGCGGTCGACGGCGGCGGTTCGACGTCCGGATCGGGCTCCGGCGAAGGCACCTCGTCGGGCGTCGGGGTCTGGGACGGAGCGGGTTTGGGCTCGACCGGAAGCGGCGGGCGCTCGGGCGGGGTCGGGATGTTCGGGCCCTCGGGCGGGGTCGGCACGTTGTCCGGCTCGGGCATCGGCGGAGTCGTCGCCGTGTCGGTGTCGAACATCGACTCGTACGGGTCTTCGTCCGGGGCCCGGCGGCGGCCGCCACCGCCGCGGGGCTCGATGCCGAACCGGCTGAGCAGCGCCTGGGCGTCGGAAACCGGCGCGGTGACCGGCTTTTCGGACCGCGCCGCGCCGCGGTCGCGGCGACTGGGGGCCGGGCTCTCCGCCGCCGACTCGGGCTTGGCCTTCGCGTCGGCGACCAGGTCAGCCGACACGGGCCAGGGTGCGGGGTTCTCGGGAAGCCCGGTCGCGGGACCGGACGTGGCTTGGGCGGAACGGTTCGGGGCGGTGTCGGTTCCCTCCTGCTCCGGGTCCGGGGCGCGGCGCCTGCGCCGAGGCAGCGGCGCGTCGGGGGCGATGGCCTCGCTGAGCTGCTCCTGCATCCCCGACCGGGCAGCCTCCAGGAGAGCGCTCACACCCTGCGGCTCCTCCGCCGTCGCGGGAACCGCGGGGTCCGGTGGCGTGGGTGCGGCAGGCTCGGAAGTGGCAGCCGAGGACACCGCAGGCTCGGCCGCCGAGGGCGTTGCGGCGGGCTTGACCTGCTCAGGCGTCTGGTCCTGGCTCGACGCCGGGGTATCCGCGAACGGTCGGCTGCCGAACTCGCCGAACGGGAAGTCGACCAAGGCGAAGTCGGGGAGCCCGAGATCGGGCAGTCCGAAGTCCGGGAACTCGGTCTCGGGTCTGCCGGGCGGCGGGTTCGGGTGGTCGAGGTCAGCGCGGGCGGAAGCCAGCCGGGGTGATCCCGGGCGTTCGAAGTCGGGATGCTCGGAGTCGGCAGGCTCCGCCACGTCCGGGTTCGACGGCTCCGTGCGCGGGGCGAAGGGGCGCGACAGCGCGTCCCTGGCCGCGTCCAGGAGCGCGTCCACCCCGTCTCGTGGGCTGTCGCCCGCCGCTGGCTGCGTGGCCACACCGGTTCGGATGGCGAGGTCGCGCCCTTGGTCGTCGACGAGCCAGGCGGATTCGATGGCCCGGTCGCGGATGGTCGCGGCGAGGTGTTCGGCCTCCGCGTGGGTGGTCTGGGGCAGCAGGACGGCGAACTCCCCCAGGTCGGTGCGGAGCAGTTCGGCCTTGTCCGGCGCGAGATCGCGAACGTGGGAGGCCAGCGCGTTGAGGGCGACGTCGCCGCCGACGGGAACCGGCGGCTCGGGCGGCTCGATGGCGGGCGCCGTCCCGACCGGCGCCACGCTCACCAGGGTCAGCGCGAACGTGCCGCCCCGGGTGGTCCGCGGCTGCTTGTCCTCGGCGGACTGGCGGCGGGCGGCCTGTTCGGGCAGGTGCACCGGCTGCGGGCGGGTGGGCGCACCGGACCGGACGATGGAGCGCAGCTGCGAGACGATGCGCTCGGGCCGCTGTTCCAGCCCGAACTCGGTGCTGAGCCGGTGCCGGGCCAGGTCGACCGCCCGCATATGCCGGTATTCGGCGGCGCGCGCGGAGCGCAGGGCGTGCAGCGCCTCGGTCGGGTGGTCGGCCTGTTCGTCGGCGTGCGCGAGGAACGTCCACGCGTCGGCGAGCAGGGAGTCGAGACCGTGCCGGTCCGCGGTGTAGACGACGTCGCAGAGCAAGGTCCGGCCGACGTCGGTGCGGCCCGCGGGGATGTGGACCCGAGTGGCCAGCGCCAGCCGGAGCCGCCCGATGGCGGGCGCGGCGGCGGCGCGGACCGCTTCGGACAGAACAGGTTCAGCGGCCTGGACGGCCTCGTCCAGGTGACCTTCGTCGAGCAGCGCGCACACCAGTTCCAAGGTGAGCCGGGCCCGCACCCGCCCGCCCTCGGAGATCGGGTCGTGCAGCTTGGTGAGCATGGCCAGCCCGGCGCGGGCCGTGTCCGCGGCGGCTTCCGTATCGCCGTGGCGGCGGTGGTAGGACGCCGATCGCACCGCGAGCAGGGCGCCCTCGACGCGGCGGGCGTCCTGGGAGAGCCCGTCATCGGAGGCGAGCAGCCGCTCGGCCTCGGCGAGCGCGTCCTCCAGATCGTCGCGGCCACCGACGTGCGCGGCACAGGTGACGAACTGGCCCAGGGCGACCGCGCGCGTGGCGGGCTTGGCCGTCTTGGTCTGCAGCACCGGCCGCAGGATCTCGCAGCCGGTCAACGGCTCGCCAAGGGCGCGCGCGCACGCCGCGATGGCGACCCGAAGGCGGGCGGACCGTTCGATCTGGCCGCCCGCCGTCGCGGCGCGCAGTGCCACCAAGGCCGGTTCCACGGCCTCGGCGTGCCGTCCGAGGGTGACGAGTGACGGTGCGAGCAACGAGTGCGCCCGCGTCCTGACCGCCTGCTCCGCGTCGGCCTTGAGGGCACGCATCGCGAACTGGACAGTCAGCTCAGGCGCGCTCCACCGCAGCCGGTCGGCCACCTCGACGAGTGCGTCGCACTCGACTGAGCCGCCGTCCACGGGTAACTCGTTCCAAGCCGCCACGTCGCCGGTCCTCCGTCTAGTCCCGGGTCAGTTTGCGGTAAGTCACCCGGTGCGGTCGAGCGGCGTCAGCACCCATCCGTTCGATTTTGTTCTTCTCGTAGCCTTCGAAGTTACCCTCGAACCAGAACCACTTGGAAGGATCTTCGTCGGTTCCCTCCCACGCCAGGATGTGCGTGCACGTCCGGTCGAGGAACCACCGGTCGTGGGAGATGACCACGGCGCAGCCGGGGAACTGTTCGAGCGCGTTCTCCAGCGAACCGAGGGTCTCGACGTCGAGGTCGTTTGTCGGTTCGTCGAGCAGGATCAGGTTTCCGCCCTGCTTGAGGGTGAGCGCCAGGTTGAGCCGGTTGCGCTCACCGCCGGACAGCACACCCGCGGGCTTCTGCTGGTCCGGCCCCTTGAAGCCGAAGGCGCTGACGTACGCGCGCGACGGCATCTCGACCTGGCCGACCTTGAGGTAGTCGAGCCCGCCGGAGACGGTCTCGAACACCGTCTTCTTCGGGTCGATGTTCGCGCGGTTCTGGTCGACGTAGGACAACAGCACGGTCTCGCCGACCTTGACCTCGCCCGCGTCCGGCTTCTCCAGGCCGACGATGGTCTTGAACAGCGTGGTCTTGCCGACGCCGTTGGGCCCGATCACGCCGATGATGCCGTTGCGCGGCAGGTCGAAGGACAGGCCGTCGATCAGGACCCGGTCGTCGAAGCCCTTCTTGAGGTTGTTCACCTCGACGACGATGTTGCCCAGGCGCGGGCCGGGCGGGATCTGGATCTCCTCGAAGTCGAGCTTGCGCGTCTTCTCCGCTTCGGCCGCCATCTCCTCGTAGCGGTCGAGTCGGGAACGCGACTTCGTCTGCCGGGCCTTGGCGTTGGACCGCACCCACGCCAGTTCGTCCTTGAGCCGCTTCTGCAGCTTCTGGTCCTTCTTGCCCTGCACCGCGAGCCGCTCGGCCTTCTTCTCCAGGTAGGTGGAGTAGTTGCCTTCGTACGGGTAGGTGCGGCCGCGGTCGATCTCGAGGATCCACTCGGCGAGGTTGTCGAGGAAGTACCGGTCGTGTGTGACGGCGAGGACGGCGCCCGGGTACTGCGCGAGGTGCTGTTCGAGCCACAGCACACTCTCGGCGTCGAGGTGGTTGGTGGGCTCGTCGAGGAGCAGCAGATCGGGCTTGGACAGCAGCAGCTTGCACAGGGCGACCCGGCGGCGCTCGCCACCGGAGAGCACCGTGACGTCGGCGTCCGGCGGCGGGCACCGCAGCGCGTCCATGGCCTGTTCGAGCTGGGAGTCGAGATCCCACGCGTCGGCGTGGTCGAGCTCCTCCTGGAGCTTGCCCATCTCCTCCATCAGCTCGTCGGAGTACTCGGTCGCCATGAGTTCGGCGATCTCGTTGAACCGGTCGAGCTTGCCCTTGATCTCGCCCACGGCCTCCTGGACGTTGCCCAGGACCGTCTTCTCCTCGTTCAGCGGCGGCTCCTGCTGCAGGATGCCCACCGAGTAGCCGGGCGAGAGGAAAGCCTCGCCGTTGTTCGGCTGATCGAGGCCCGCCATGATCTTCAAAACACTGGATTTACCAGCGCCGTTCGGACCGACGACGCCGATTTTGGCGCCGGGCAGGAAGTTGAGGGTGACGTCATCAAGGATGACCTTGTCCCCGTGCGCCTTGCGCACCTTCTTCATGGTGTAGATGAACTCGGCCATGCTCGCGATCGTAGAGCGGTCGCCTCCGGCGCCTGAGCGCGGTCGCCCCGTTACCCGTCAGCCGGGCCGTTCGGCCGAGACGCCGGAGCGCCAGTCAGTGGTTCCGCAGGGCCTTGACCAGCTCATCCTTCGACATCGACGAGCGCCCGTCGATTCCGACCTCGCTCGCGCGCTTGCGCAGGTCGTCGACAGACCAATCGTCGTAAGACTTCGACTTGCCGCCGCGGGAGGAGACCTTGGACTTGCCTTCCTTGGCGGAGGCGTTGGCGATGCGGGCGGCCTTCTCCTTCGATTCGCCGTCGTCGCGCAGCTCGCGGTACAGCTTTTCGTTCTTGATGCTCGGGTTCGGCATGTTCCGCACTCCTTCCATGAGCAGTCCAAGGAGTGCCCGGAGCCCGGTTGGGGCAAACACCGGCGATGTCGGCCCAGCGCCTAGGGCTTCGGGTCGGCCAGTTGCTTGAGCATCGCGTTGTAGGCGTCTAGGTCGTCGCTGTCGCCGCTGTCGACGCGGCGGTCGGTGCGGCGGGCCTCGCGGTCGTCGGCGCGGGCCCACTGCACGAGCAGGGCGATCAGCACGAGCAGCAGCGGGATCTCCCCGGACGCCCAGGCGATGCCGCCGCCAAGGCGCTGGTCGGCGAGCAGGTCGGTGTTCCACGGCAGTGCGAGGGACCGGTAGAACTGTTGGCCCACCACCGTTTGCATGCTCATCAGGATCACGCCGAAGAAGGCGTGGAAGGGCATCGAGGCGAACACCAGCCCGAGTCGGGCCAGGTACGGCAGCTTGCGCGGCGACGGGTCGACCCCGAGGACCGGCCAGTAGAAGATGTAGCCGACCAACAGGAAATGGGCGTTCATCAGCAGATGCGCCCAGTGCTCGGGCACTGCGGAGTCGAACAGGCCGGAAAGATAGAGGCCGTAGAACGACCCGACGAACAGCACAAGGGCGACCACGGGGTTCGTCAGCGCGCGGGAGATCGGTGAGTGCACGAACGCCAGGATCCATTCGCGCATACCGGGAGGAGCGTCTTTGCCCGCGGGTTTGATCGCGCGGAGGGCCAGCGTCATCGGACCCCCGAGGACCAGCAGGACCGGTGCCAGCATGCTCAGCATCATGTGGGTCTGCATGTGGATGCTGAACATGGCGGGCGAGTACTTGCCGAAGCCGGACGAGGTCGCGAAGAGGATGACGAAGCAGCCCGCGAGCCAGGCGATCGTCCGGCCGACCGGCCACGCGACGCCCTGGCGGCGCAGGCGGAAAACGCCCCTCAGGTAGAGCGCCGCCATGACCAGGGCGAGGGTGCCGAAGATCAGGTCGAAGCGGACGTCGAAGAGCAGCCGCATGGCCGTGGGGGCGGCGTCGATCGGGTAGCCCAGTTGCAGCTCGACCCGGCCGGGCTCGACGTAGGCGGTCTGCGGCGGGGGTGTGCGGGCCAGGCCCGCGGCGATGCCGAAGGTGACCAGCATGATCAACACTTCGCTCGCGGCCAGCCGAAGCAGCGGGGCGCCCGTGCCGCGTTCGACGATCCCCTTCACACCGCGTTCGCGCTGCAGGTAGCCCAAGACGCCGAGGACGAGCAGCGCGACGATCTTGGCCACGACGAGCAGGCCGTAGGACGTGCTGAACAGGTCGCTCAGCGGCAGCCGGACCAGGGCGTTCACCACGCCGGATCCAGCCATGACGATCCAGCAGACCAGCGCGATCCGGGAGAACCGGGAGGCGGCGAGACCGAGGTGGTCGTGGCGGCGGCGGCCGTGCGCGAGCAGCGCGACCAGGCCGCCGACCCAGAGTGCGGCGGCGAGCAGGTGCAGCAGCAGGCTGTTGGTGGCCAGGTCGTGCTGTCCGCCGCTCGACGAGTGTCCGGTGACGGCGACCGGCACGATGCCCGCGAGCGCGAGGGCGAACAGGACCGTGGTCCAGCCCCAGGTCAGGACTATGCGGGTGCCGACGAGGACGAGCAGCGCGATGGCGGCGGTCAGCAGCCAGGCCTTCGCCTGCGAGAGCGTCCCGACGAGGGTGATCAGAATGTCGGCGGGGAGGACGTCGCCGATCGGCCTGCCGACGGCGTCGGCGGCGGTGAAGGGGGCGGACAGGAGCGCGCCGACGAACCACGCGGCGGCGCCCCACCCGGCCGTGCGCAGCGCCGCGTACCCGCCGACGTCGAGGACGCCGGTGTCGCGGGGCGGGACCAGGAAGGCCGCGAAGAGCAGCGAGCCGACGGTGACGACGGCGCCGATCTCGGACAGGACGCGCACGACGGTCAGGCCGTGCTGGGTGAACGCGTCCGGCGAGGGCAGGCCGAGGATGACGTATCGGTCGCCCCCGGCTATGACGACAAGCGCGGCCGCCACGACCGCGGCCAGGAGGCCGCCGACGATGAGCAGGGGCGCGATGCCCGCGGCGCGGCGGGGGGCGTTGGTTTCCGGGGGGCTGGCCTGGGACACAGCAACAGCCTAGTAGGCGTCCCGCGGGGTCTGGTTGCGGCGGAATTACCAGTAATCCCGAGCAACAGTGTTGATCTCAGTGTGACCCTGGCCCAGTGGCGCGCACGGGAACCAGTCGGCGTTCCCGCCTGCCCGCCGCTGCCGCCGCGAGTGCCGCGGGGGCGATCAGGGCAGCGACCACACCGGCCAGCGACAGCGCCACCGACAGGTCCGTGAGGTGGGCGATACCGCCGATCAGCGGCGGACCCGCGAGGAAGCCGCTGTAGGCGATCGTGGTGACGAAGCCGATCTCGCGCTCCCCACCCGTCCCGTCGGCCCGGCGACCCGCGTCGCCCGCAAGGCTCAGGGCGATGGGAAAGGCGTAGGCGAGGCCGACGCCGGCGAGCGCGAAGCCCGCGAAGACCGCGAACGTCGTGTGGACCGTCGTGGCCAACAGCAGACCGCCGCCCGCGACCAGGGCGCCGCCGATCAGGAGGCGCTCAGGGCCGAAGCGGCGCTCGGCGCTCTCGCCCAGCAGGCGCGTGAGGGCCATGGCGACCGAGAACGTGCCGTAGACGAACGCCGCGGACGCTTCGTGCATCCCCCGGTACTCCACGGCGAACAGGGCTGACCAGTCGGCGCTGGCCCCCTCGGCGACCGCGGAGCACAGGGCGATGGCGGCGAGCAGCCACAGGACCGGGCGGCGGATCGGAGTTCGCGCGGCGGCCGCGGGGGCGTCTTCGGGGATGACCTCCACGGGCACCGCGCGCATGACCGCGAGCAGGCTCAGCGTGACGATCACGGCGACGACGGCCAGATGCGGCAGGGGTGGCCAGGCCGCGAAGGCGGCGAGGGCGGCGCCCGCCGCGCCGAAGAGGCCGCCGAAGCTGAAGGCGGCGTGGAAGATCGGCATCAGGGGGCGGTCGGTGCGGCGGACGACGGTGACGGCGGCGATGTTCATGGCCACGTCGAGCGTGCCGACACTGGCGCCGAGCAGGGCCAGGGTCAGGCCGAGCACGGCGATGTTCGGGCTCAGGCCCAGCAGCGGCACTACCACGCAGGCCGCCACGCCGGAGGAGGCCACCAGCACGCGGGCGCCGTGGCGGGCGGCGAGGCGACCGGTCAGGGACGCGGCGAAGATCATGCCGACACTGGCCCCGACCAGGGCCAGGCCGAGCGTGCCCTCGGCCGCGCCCACCTGGGTCGCCAGGGCCGGGACCCGGGACGCCCACGACCCGAAAATCACCCCGTTGAGGGCGAACACGACAAGCACGGCGTTGATGTCCGCCCGGTCTCCCACCAGCATGCCCACTCCCCTCCCGGATACCCACAACGCTAACTGAAGCGCTTCAGTGATCGCCATCGAATTTGGGCTCGGGGAGACGCGGATTACTCTGGTCGTGTGAAACAGGACCGGGTCAGGCGACCGACCCTGGACACCGTGGCCCAGGAGGTCGGCGTGTCCAGGGCGACGGTGTCGAACGCCTACAACCGTCCTGACCAGCTTTCCGCCGCGCTGCGCGAGCGCATCATCGTGACCGCGAACCTGCTCGGGTACTCCGGCCCGGACCCGGTCGCCCGCAGCCTCGCGACCCGGCGCGGCGGCGCCGTGGCCGTACTGCTCGGCGGCGGGCTGTCGGCGGCGTTCTCGGACCCGGCGCTGTCGATCGTGCTCGACAGCATGGCGTCCACCCTGGACAGCGAGCGCAGCCTGCTGCTGATGCCCGGCACCGGCGCGGGCCCCACACCCGACAGCGTCGCCCGCGCGCACGCCGATATCGCCGTGGCCTACTCCCTGCCCGACGACTCCCCCGCGCTGGCCCAGGTCGCCGCGCGCGGGCTGCCGCTGGTGGTGATCGACCAGCCCGTGGTGGCCGGTTCCGCCCGGGTCGACACCGCCGACGAGACGGGGGCGACCCTGGCCGCCCGACACGTGCGCGCCCTGGGACACCGCCGCGTCGCGATCCTGAGCTTCGCGCTGGGCCCCGACGGCGCACAGGGACCCGCGGCACCCGAACGACTGCGCGACGCGCGATTCCGGGTGACCCGCGACCGGGTGAAGGGCGCGCTGATCGGTCTCGAAGAGACGGACGTGCCCATCTGGGAGGCCCCGGGCTGTAGACGCGACCACGGCCGCGAAGGCGCCCTGTGGCTGCTCGGGCTCGACCCCAGACCGACCGCGCTGCTCTGCCTGTCCGACGAACTGGCACTCGGCGCGATCCGGGCGGCACACGATCTGGGGCTGCGGGTGCCGGAAGATGTTTCCATCGTCGGCTTCGACGACACCCCGGCCGCACAGTGGGCCGACCCGCCGCTGACAACAGTCCGGCAAGACCTCGGCGAGAAGGGCCGCATGGCCGCTGAGCTGGCACTAAGCCTGCTCGACGGCACGAGACCCGGACCGCCGACGACCCTGCCGGTGACCCTGGTCGAACGGGCGTCGACAGCCCCCATGTGACCCGTCAGCGTTTTCTTCGTCACTCGACTGGTGAGATCCGGAAACAGTCGAGCCGTTCCGAACGATCAGATCAATCGAGACGGTTACCCTGCTCCGGCGGGGTCACCGTCTACGCCCCTGTAGCTCAGCGGATAGAGCAGGAGCCTTCTAAGCTCTTGGCCGCAGGTTCGAGTCCTGCCGGGGGCACTACAACGACGGGACCGGCTCCGCAGCAGGAGTCTTCACCGAACACTGGGCCACAGGCCCGAGTCCTGCCGGGGCACGGGCTGCCGTTCATTCCGGATTCTGCCTCGGCCGCAGGCGGGCCGCCTACCCGTCAGCACAGTTACCGGTCGAGCGCGCCCGTGGGTCTATCTCAGGTTCCTCTCTGGCCACGGCTTGATACAGAGTGGTGCCGTTTGCGAGGCAGTCTCGCCACGTATAGCGCCAGAAGTGGATGTTCGTCCGCTGGGTGTTCGGGGTTGGGTATCGTCACCTCTTGCCAGACCTCGGCCGACCCGAGAGGATTCGGTCGACATGCGTCGATTCGAGACAGCGTCCTTGGCGCTCATCCCTGGTCAACGAGTCCTCGCCAAGGTCACCAGCCATCATCCTTGGGGCGTGATCGTCCAGATTGTCGGCCACGAGGATGTGGGCGCGTCGATCGACATGATCGCCCAGTTCGGGGAGATGATCGGGGTCGACCAGGACCTTCTGGCGCTGTTCCCGAAGGTCGGCACCGAGATCGACGCCGTGGTGCAACACGTTCGCCGCTGGAATTCACCCGCATGGGTTCGACTCAGCATCAGGCCAGCCGACTTGGAGAGCTTTGAGTGGCCCTGCGACTTCTGCGGCCAACTCACGACGCTCAGCGCACCAGGAGACGGCCTGGTCCTCGACATCCGCAGCAACGATGGTCCTGGGAGCAGCACAATCATTTCCCACCGCACTTGTCTAGCGGACAACATCCACTCAGAGAGCATCGGCGAACGCGTGAGAGCGCTGGGCGTAGGTCAAAACACTGGCCGCACGCCCGCCACGTAGCGCCCGCACATCGACTACCGACGTTGGTTCACCAAGTCGACCTGGCACGCAAGCACGTAGCGGACACACGGAGTCCAAAGACTCATCTACCGACAGCGCACCCGACGACCGCGCAGGTTCGAGCCCTGGATGCAGGAACCTCAGCTCAGAGCATGCGCATGGGGTACCGCTGATGCAGAGTCGACTCCTGCCGAGGGCACCACATGCCGGCGCCTCTGCGGCGAGGCCCCACACAGGGCCCCTACCGACGCCGGGTGAGCAGGTGCCGCACCACATGACGGGCGTCTCGCCCCACACCGCGCAACGTCGCCGAGGAGAAGCTGCGCTGCCACTCCAGACCGACGAATCCAAGACCGGGATGGCTGACAGACAGCCCGCGCCGGTGCCTCGGTGCGCCGTCGACGGTCAACGCGCCCAGGTCGACGAGGTACGACAGGTCCGGACGGTAGCCGGTGGCCAGGATGATCGTGTCCACGTGCTCGCGGGCGCCGTCCGGCCACGTGAGCCGCGAGCCATCGGCACCGGTGAACATCCGCCGCTGGTCCGGGCGCCCGGCCGCGAGGGCGCGGCGGTACCGGCCGTCGTCGTTGACCGGCATGTGCGGCGGGGTTCGCAGCAGGTGGCCGACCGGCAGGGCGTCGAAGCCCGTCACCGTCGACCAGAAGTGAACATCGCGCCCCAGCGGGCGCTGCGGCGCGAACTTCACCGGCTTGCGGGTGGCGAGAGTGACCGTGGCATGACCGGCGAGTTCCGCGCCGATCTGCACCGCCGAGTTCGCCGCGCCGACCACGACCACCCGCTGCCCTGCGAACGGTGCCGGCTCGCGGTAGTCAGAGGCGTGCAACACAGTGCCCGTAAACGAATCCAAACCGGGTAGCACCGGCCGGTACGGACGACCGAACGCGCCGGTGGCCGCGACAACGATCGACGAGCTCAGCTCGGCGCCGTCCGTCAGGCGCACCCGGAACCCCGCGTCGTCAGCATGCACAGTCTCGACACGGTGCCCGGTGCGGATGTCGGCGTCGAGGTTCTTCGCGTAGCGGCGCAGGTAGTCGATCACCTCGTCGCGGTGTGGATAGTGCTCGGAGTCAGCGGGGAATGCCATGCCTGGCAAGGCCGAGTAACGGGCGGGCGAGAACAGGGTGAGACTGTCGTAATAGGACGGCCACGAACCCACCGGTTCATCACCGGCTTCCAAGATGACCGGGGCGTTGCCTGCCTGACGCAGCGCGTGAGCGGCAGCGAGACCCGCTTGTCCCCCACCGATGACAATGGCGTCGATGTCGTTCACAGCTGTCGATCCTTTTCAGTGGTTTCGGCGTACAGGCACGGGAAAGCAGGGGCAAGCAGCCGAACGCCGACGACAGTCATCGACAGCCCCGCGTTCCCAACCTCTTTCATCGATGCAAGTCGATGGTTGCTCCGAACAATATCGACCCCAATCAATGGATGCAACCATCGATCAGAGTCGATAGAGTGTCATGCCGTCGGCGTCATCTGGGAACCTGCGGCACCAACCTCGGCGAGCCGCTCGCTCCCAGCGCGATCGTCGGCGGAACCGCCGAATTCCAGTTGCTCGACGCCACCGTCGGCGAAGTCAGCGGCAGGGTCCACCTGTCGTGGCGCATTCGATTGCGTCCCGCGCCATTCGGCATCGGCGACGGCCGGCATGTGATCGAAGAACAGGGCTACGCCGACACCAGCGAATTGATCGAGTCACTGGACCTGTTGTGCCCGGGCTTCAACGCCGAGTAGGACCGTGTTGTCCGATCCCGCCGTAATACCTCGGTAAGGAACTGCGGGTCCCCCACGTCCGTCGTAGCGGCAACGACGAGCGAGGAGGCGACGTGACCTACCCAGAGCAGCCGCCGGGCGGGCAGTACCCCTATGGCGGGCCCGTACCGGCCGTCCAGTACGCCGATGGCTTCGCCGCGCCCCCGCAGAAGAAGTCCGGACCCGTGATCGCCGCGCTCGTGGCCGGAGTGACCGTGATCGGTCTCGGGATCACCGGGTTCGTCGCGCCTGGCTTCCTGGTCAGCGAACAAAGTCCGGCCCCGGCGCCGCCGCCGAGCACGACCTCCACCAAGTCCGGCGACAGCGACCCGAAGGACTTCCTCGAGACCTTGGTGAGCGGGCTGGACTCCGGCGACACGGGCGCGCTCACGGACCTGACGTGCGAACTCAAGCGGCCCGGGGTGCACGGCATCATCGACAACGCGGCGGCGATCAGTGCGGCGTCCCTTGTGGACACCAAGACGATCTCCCGCGACCGGGCCGCCGGGATCGTCTCGATCACCACCGAGGCACGGCGGACGAAGGTCGAGCTGACGATCACCCGCAAGGACGGCACCTGGTGCTGGAGCGACGCCCGACTCGCCGAGGGCACCCGGCCGACCACCAGCCGCCGCCCGTCGCCCACGACGACAGCCACTCCGGATTCCCCTACGGCGGACGGAAAGCCGGTCGAACCTGAGGCATTGGCCGCTATGCGGAGATTTCTCGACAGCGTCAACTCCGGTGACGCGGCCGCGGCGAAGCAACTGCTCTGCTCCGATGCCATCGCCACGCCACAGAAGGTCGACGAACTGGTGGGCTACCAGCCGAACCTGAAGATCGACCCGGGGATGGACGGCAACAGCAGCGGCAAGGAATCCGTCCAGCTCTACCTGACCGGCACCGTGAAGGGGCAACGCCTCGACGGCTACGCCACCAACCTCTGGGCGACGAGCTACAACGGCCCTTGGTGCATCCACGCGTTCCGCGCGGTGGTCGTCTGATGCGGAAGGAACTCGGTGAGCAGGGACACGGCCGTTCGCGTCGCCGGATGCTGATCGTTGTGCCACCAGGGCAGGCGGACGGCGATGGGCGGGGCGCGGAGGAGACGGAAGACGAGGCCGGATCGTGGGTACTGGTCGACGGCGCTCTCGGCGGTGACGCCGACGCGGCGACCGGTGGCGATCACGGCGAGCCGGTCGTCGACGTCCTGGGTGTGTTCGACAGCGGGCCCGCTCTCCGGTGGCCACAGGTCGGTGCTGGTGATGCCGGTGCGCCGGTCGATGACGAGACCGCGTTCGGCGATCTCGGCGAGTCGGAGTGAGCACCTGGGAGCCGTCGAGTGGCGGTCACGGGCGGCGGGCAGTGAACCAGGAGGCGATCTGGGCGCGGTTGTTGAAGTCCAGCTTGGTGAGGATGTTGCGGACGTGGGTGTCGACGGTGCGCGGCGCGATGAACAGTTTCAGGCTGATCGCGCGGTTCGTCATGCCGTTCGCGACCAGCCCGGCGATCTCCACTTCACGTGGGCTCAGCGGGTTGTCCTCGTCGGCGGCGGGCACGGTGTCGACGTTGAGCGCGTACGCCCGCCCCTGCGCCTCGCTCTTGGCCCGGCCGGCGGCGAACGCCCGGTCGAACCGGGCCTGGCCGAGTGCGGCGACAGTGCTGCGGAGATGCCTGCGGTGCGGCAGGGGCACGGCCACCTCCGCGGTCGCCCCGTTGGCGTGCCAGAGCCGCGCGGCGACTCCGAACAGGGTCGCGGCGCGCACATGGTCGCCTTGCCGGTCCGCGATCCATGCCAGGTTCTCGGTCACGTAGGCCGCGCCCACCTGGTTGTGCAGCGGCTCGGTGCAGACCAGCGCCTCGTGCGCGGCCTTGGCCGCGAGGTCGACGTCGCCGAACTCGACCTCGACGAACGCGATGGCGTGGTTGCACATCGACCGGTAGTAGAACTCCTCGCACGCCTCGGTCAGTTTGGTCATCCGGTCCAGCACGGCGCGGGCGTCGGCCACGTCGGGAGTCGAGTAGGCCGTGGCGATGGCCAGGACGAACAGCGGGTGCAGTTCGCGGCGGACGTCGACCTGCGCGCGGAACGCGGCGGCGGCGGTCGCGGCTAACTCCGGTGTCGCCGGGTCGAACGTCATCAACCCGGCCAGGCTGCGGACGTGCGCGACGTGCGCGGTCGCCGTCTCGCGCGCCGGGCCCGTGGGCAGCGCGGCGGCCAGTCGGTCGGCCTCGGCGAGCCGGTCCAGCGCACGGGCGGGGTCGGAGTGCAGCAGGGCGAACAGGGCGCTGCCGGTCAGGGCGCGCGGCCGGTCGGGGTGGTCCGCGGGCATCGCGGCCATGGCCCGGTCCAGCCAGGTGCGGGCCTCGATGTTGTACCCGCACACGGTCCAGTACTCGGTCGCGTCGACCACCATCCACACGGCGGCGGCGGCCTCGCCGGGCTCGCGCACCGACCACTCCAGCGCCGCGCGCAGGTTCGCCTGGTCTCCGCGCAGCCGCTTGGTCCAGTCGACCTGGGCGGGGCTGGTCCACGCCTGGCCCGCCGACTCGATGCGCCGGGCGAACCAGTCCCGGTGTCGCCGCTGGGTCCGGTGCCGGTCGCCCACCGCGTCCAGCCGCTCCTGGCCGTACTGGCGCAGCGTCTCCAGCAGGCGGTACCGGCCGCCCCCGTCCCGATCCGCGCGGACCAGCACCGACTTGTCCACCAGGCCGTCGACAAGACCCAGCACCGTGTCCGGCTCGATCGCCGGGTCCGCGCCGCCGACGCAGACGTGCTCGGCGGCCTCGAGGTCGAACGACCCGACGAACACCGACGCGCGTGCCCACAGCGCCCGCTCCGCCGGGGAGCACAGGTCGTAACTCCAGTCGATCGCCGCCCGCAGCGTGGACTGGCGCTTCGGCGCGCCGCGCGAACCGGTGTCGAGCAGGGCGAGGCCGCCGATGAGCCGGTCGGCGATCTGTCCGGGCGAGAGCGAACGGACCCTGGCCGCCGCCAGTTCGATCGCCAGCGGCAGGCCGTCCAACTGCTTGCACAGCCGCACGACGTCGGCGCTGTTGGCGGGGGTCAGGGCGAAGTCGGGCCACGCGCTCGTGGCCCGCTCCACGAACAGCCGAACCCCGTCGTAGGAGGTCAGGGCGTCGTCGGACAGGTCGGCGGCGTCGGGTGGCAGGGGCAGCGGGGCCAGCGGGAACGCCTGCTCGCCGGGCACGCCGAGGTTCTGCCTGCTGGTCGCCAGCACGGTCACCCCAGGGCACTCCACCAGGACCCTGGTGACGAACTCCGCGCACCGGTCCACCAGGTGCTCGCAGTTGTCCAGCACCAGCAGGGTCTCGCTGTCGCGCAGGTTGTCCAGCACGGTGTCCATCACCGGGCGGCCACCGGCGTCGCCTAGGCCGAGGCGGGCCGCGACCAGGTTGGGCAGCAGGCCCGGATCGTCCAGTTCGGCCAATCCGACAAACACCTGGTGGCCGGCCTTTTCCCGCATGATCCGCGTGGCGAGCCTGGTTTTGCCGACCCCGCCGGGACCGGTCACGGTCACCATCCGGCAGGTCGACAGCCTGCGGAGCAGGTCGGCGCTCTCCTGCCGCCGCCCGACGTAGCTGGTCAGTTCGGCGGGTGACGGATCGGCTGACTCGCTGTCCATCGCCGGACTCACACCTCGCACGCTCGCGCTGCTTTCCACCCACCGGACAACGGCCGAGTACGCAGAACAATACGCGATTCCGCCTATATCCGAACGCGGTGCGACGTGGCCAGACTTTGGGCCCAAGCGCCACGCCGTTCGGCGATGCGGCCGTCTGCAAAGGGAGTGCCCGCCATGAGGAAACGACTGATCGCCCTCGGGTTCGCCGCGGCCGTCGCCGCCACCGTCCCCGTGGTGGGCGACGCCATGGCGGCCGACTGCCCGCCCGCGCCATCGAACTGGGCGGCCCCTGGTCCCTTTCCCGTCACCGTCGAGGCGGGCGGCGCCGCGCACACCCTCTACCGGCCCGCCGAACTCGGCGGCTGCGGCACCCACGCGGTGATCATCTGGGGCAACGGGACCGGTGCGACGCCGACGTCCTACGACGCGCTGCTGCGGCACTTCGCCTCACACGGGTTCATCGTCGCCGCGGCGAACACGAAACAGTCCGGATCGGGCCGCGAGATGCTGGCGGGCCTGGACCACCTGGCGACGCGGAACAACACCGCCGGCGACGCCTACGCGGGCAAGGTCGACCTGACCAGGGTCGCCGCGACCGGGCACTCCCAGGGCGGCGGCGGTGCCATCGCGGCGGGCGGCGATCCCCGGGTGGACACCACCGTGCCGATCGAACCCGGACCCCAGGGCGACGTCGCCGCGTTGCACGGACCCACCTTCTTCCTCGCGGGCCAGTTCGACTGGATCGTCTCCCCACGGCTGCTCGTCTACCCGCGCTACCAGAAGGCCACCCACATCCCGGCGGTCTACGGCGAGTTGGCGGGCGCGGGCCACTTCACCGCGGCCCGCGACGGCGGTGGTTTCCGCGGACCCGTCACCGCGTGGTTCCGGGCGCAGTTGCTCGGCGACGAACGGGCTCGCGCCGAGTTCTCCGGCACGAACTGCGGGTACTGCGCTTCCCGGGTCTGGTCCCGCTTCGAGCGGAACGCTCAGGCCCGTTCATAGCGAACGAGCCGTCTCGGTGAACGCAAGGCGGTGGGCGTCGCTTCGGATCACGCACAGCAGCACGGTGGTCAAGCCGAGGACACCCGCGGCGACGACCACCACGTGCGGCGCCACGAATTCGGCGGCGGCGCCCGCCGCGGCGAAACCCAGTCCTTGAGTGATCATCAGTCCGGCCAGGGCGATCGTCAGCGTCCGCCCGCGCAGGTTCTCCGGGGTGGCGTCGATGACCCGCTGGTCCAAGCCCATCGCGTAGGTGAAGCCGAATCCGCAGAGGAACAACAGGAGTGTCGCCAAGGCGGCCCCTGGGCGGACCGCGAACGCCAGCAATGGGAGGAACATCAGCGTGGCGATCGGCGCCACCAGCCGGACCCTGGTCGCGGGGGCCAGGAAGGCGCCCGCGAGGAGTTCGCCGAGGACCGCGCCGGCGGGGGCGGCGGACAACAGGAGCCCGACAAACGCGGGACCACTGCCCAGTTTGTCGGCGTAGGACACCGCCAACGCCTCGGGGGCGACGGCGAACGCGGGCGGGAGCCAGGTCAACAGCAGCAGAGGGCGCAGCCCGGGCAACGCCATGACCTGCCTGACTCCCGCCAGCGACGCCTTGGCGATCGAGTCCCCGGCGTCAGTTGTGCGCGCTGGCCTGCGTTCGGTTCCGAAGCGCAGCAGCACCGCGGCGACCGCGCAGCCCGCCGCTGCCGACAGCAGTGACACACTCGGCGAGAGCACGAGCAGCAGCACGCCGCCGACGGCGAACCCGATCAGCTGCGTGCTCTGGGAAACCAGCCGCAACAGCGACCGCGCCAGCGCGTAGCCATCGCCGGTGACGACGTCTGGCAGCGTGGCCGCCCGGGCGCCCTGAAACACCGGCGCCACCGTGCCGAGAACAAGCAGGAGCAGGAACAGCGGCGCGATCGGCATGCCGGGGACCGCCATCGCGGCGACCACGCCGCAGCTGATCGCCTGGCACCCGACGAGCACATCCCGCGGTGGCCACCGGTCCGCGACCGCCGACAGCAGGGTCGCGCCGAGCAGGTACGGGGCGAAGCCGAGCGCGAAGGTCAGCGCCGAGAGCAGCGGGGACCCCGTCCGCTGGTACACGACGACCGACAGGGTGAGCTGCGCGACCACGTTGCCCAGCGTCGCGATCACCTGGGCGGCGAAGATCATGCGGAACTCTGGGATGGCCAGGACGCGGAGGTAAGTCATCCGGGGAGCGGGTGAGGTCACCCGATGAGGATCCGGAGCACCCTGTCGCGGCTCAATGGATTCGGGCATAGTCGAATCGACGGCAGGAGAGCCATGGCGACGGAACTGGTGGCGGGCGCCGACGACCTCCTGCGCTGTCGCTTCGCGTTATCTCCACTGTGGGAGACGATCGCCGCGATCCGCACGCTCACCGACGTTCGCCGTCAGCCGTACCACCTGCCGTGGTTGCGGAGGGTCGACGGCCTGCTCGACGCCGACTATCTCGAACCGCTGCTCGCGTTGCTCCCCCACAAGGGATACACCCCGGATTTCCTCACCCCGCCGCCACCAGGACCGCTGGCCGAGTTCGACGCGGAGCTGTCCCGGGTGGTGGCCACGGACCCAAACCAGGTGGCCGTCGAACTCCACCGGTGCCTGCGCGGACCCCGAACCGAAAGGGTGTCGGCTGAGCTCGCGGCGCGGCTGCTCGGCGATCCCACCAGGACCCTGGCGGAGATCGCAACGATCGTGCGGACCTGCTGGGAGCAGCTGATCGACCCGCAGTGGCCGCTGGTTCGCGACCGGCTCGAAGCGGACATCGCGGTGCGAGCCCGGCAGCTGGCAGACGGCGGTCTGCACAAGGTGCTCGCGGACCTGAACCCGCGAGTGCGGTGGAGTGACAACGCGGTGCGCGTCGACACCACGTATCCGATGCGCAGGCTGTTGGGCGGGCAAGGCCTGCTGCTCATGCCCAGTGTGTTCGTGTGGCCGGCGGTCATCGTCGTGGTCGAACCGCCGTGGCAACCCACGCTGATCTACCCGGTCCGCGGCGTCGCGGAGCTGTGGCAGGCCAGGCCCCAGCGGTCCACTCAGGCATTGGCCCGTCTCATCGGGCGCACCCGGGCGCAGATCCTGGTCAACCTTGAAGCCGCGGCCTCGACCGGCACGCTCGCGCGCGCGCATGGGGTCAGCCCGGCCACCGTGTCCGGGCACCTGGCCGCGCTGCGCGACACCGGCTTGATCACCAGCCGCCGCGTCGGGCGCGTCGTCCTCTACGAACGCACGGCGCTCGGCGCCACGCTGACGAGTTGATCGAGCCGCGCGCTGCGCTGGTCGGGTGATGACCTCCGGTGTTTCACCAAGGACGCGGCAACGACCCTGTCGCGAGCGGGGCTTCGGCGCGATACTCCGGTCAGGAGACTGATCGCTGGACGTTGGCCATGACCGACCCGCTCGTCGAGGCGGACCCGGCACCGCGTGGGCAGGCAGCTGGCGACCCGGATGCTCGACGACGCGGACTTCGACCTCGTCTCGGTCGAGGACGTGCCCGACGACCCGATGGACTGCCTGTACGTCTCCCGGAAGCGGTGACTGGGCGTCAGCTCCGTGCGCGGGTGCGCCGCACCAGGTCGGCGGCGGCGTCGTCCCACCGTGCGAAGTCGAAGGCGAACCCGGCGTCGAGCAGGCGTCGCGGGACGACGCGGCGGCTTTTGAGCAGCAGCTCGGTGTCGGACCGCAGGACGAACGCGCCGACCTCGGCCATCCACTTCGTCGCGGGCAGCCCGACCGGCATCCGCCAAGCCCGGCGGAGGGTCCGCATGAAGTCACGCTGCGGAACCGGTCCGGGCGCGGCCAGGTTGACCGGGCCCGCGAGGTCGTCGCGGGTGAGGAGGAGGTCGACGGCGCGGAGGAAGTCGTGGTCGTGGATCCAGGAGACGTACTGCCGCCCGCCCGCGACCGGCCCGCCGAGACCCAGCCGGACCATCCAGGACATGACGTCGAAGACGCTCGCTCGGTCCGGGCTCATCACCATGGCGGTCCGCAGCGCGACCTTGCGGGTGTCCGGGGTCGGCGCCTGTTCCTGCGCGAGTTCCCACCGCTTGGCGATCTCGGCGCTGAACGCCCAGTAGTCCGGAACTCCAGGCTCTGTACCGCCGATGACTCCAGAGGCTTCGTCGTTGGCGGCGTCGAAGCGGTGGGCGTAGATCGTCGCGGTGCTCATCTGCAGCCACACCCGCGGCGGCGCGGCGGCCCCGGCGATCGCGTCCCCGACCGCCCGCGCGGAGTCCACCCGCGAGTCCATCATCTCCCGCAGGTTCGACTCGGTGTAACGGCAGCTGACGCTGCGCCCGGCCAGGTTGACCACCGCGTCGCAGCCGTCGATCTCGGCCGCCCAGGCGCCGACGGTGCGGCCGTCCCAGGCAACGGACCGGACCCCGCCCCCGAGGTCGACCCCGGCCCGCCTGGTGAGCACGACGACCTCGTGCCCGGCCGCCGCGAGCGACCGGCTGAGAAATCCCCCGACATTCCCGGTCCCACCGGGCAACACGATCTTCATGATCACCCCCACGACCACGCTACCGCCGAACCCGCCTGCAGCGCGGTGACCTGCGGCACCGCCGCGACGAGAGGTGCTCAGGTCGCCGGGTGCTCGCCGCGTCCGCTCGCGACCCAGGTCGCGATCTGGGTGCGCGTGCTGAAGCCGAGGGTGCTCAGGATGTGGTCGACGTGCGATTCCGCCGTGCGGACGGAGATGGTCAGCGCGTCGGCGATCTCACGGTTGCTCTTGCCCTCGGCGATGAGGTCGGCGACCTGGTTCTGCCGTCGGGTGAGGGGCCGCTCCAGCTTCGCCAGGCGCTGGGCGCGCGCGGGCCGCTCATCGAGGGCGACCGCGATGGCTTCGGCGGCGGTGAACCGGGCGCCAAGCCCGTATGCGGCGTCGAACGACTCCTGGCCGAGCGCGCCGAGCGCCACGGCGCGGTGGCGGGCGTGGACGTCGGACTCCCACCCGCTGGTGATCATGGCGGCGTTGGCGTGGCCGATCTCGTCCGTGGCGCCGTCGAGCAGGGCGGCGTGGATGGCGTCGCCCTGGGCGGCGGCGATCGAACTCAGCAACCGCAGCCCGTCGGCGACGCACGTCTGGTCGTCGAGGTCCCTGGCGAGCCGCAGGCTCTCCCGGGCCAGTTCGGCGGCTTCGGCCGTCTCGCCGTCCTCCAGGCGCAACATCCCGAGGTTCCACAGCCCGACGGCGCGCTGCGCCGTGTGCCCGTGTTCGGCCGCTATCGGCAGGGCCTCGCGCAGCAGGGCCTCAGCGCGCCGCGGCTCGCCTGCGGCGCTGTAGGTGTGGGCGAGGACGATCCGGCAGCTCAACATCGAGTACGGGCGGTACGCCCGTTCCCACTCCGAGGTGGGCTCCCAGTTCTCGAACCAGTCCAGCACCCGAGCCAGGATCGCGGTCGCCGCCACGGGCCTGCCCGCGAAGAGGTGCAACGCGGCCCGCGAGCGCTGGATGAGGATCGACTCAAGCGCCGAGTGCAGCCCGAGCTCGTCGATGACCTGTTCGGCCTCGTCCAGGAACCCGGTCGCGGACTGCCCGGCCCGCAGGATCGGCAGCCACGCGCGGTCGCACAGTGCCTGGGCCCGCTCACGGCTGGGCGTGGGGTCGGCGGCGAGGAGCCGGTCGAGCCACCGGGCGCCCTCGGCGGACGCCTTCGCCGACCAGTAGGTGAGCATGGCCGCGGCCATGCGCATGCCCGCCCTGGCTTCGCCGGGCTCGGTGGCGCAGAACTCCAGTGCCGCACGCAGATTCCCGCGTTCGCGCAGACCCCGCGCCGCCGCGGCCTCGCCCGCGCCCGCGAGGTACTGCAGCCGCAGGGTCGCGAGTAGCCCCGCGTAGAAGTCCCGGTGCCGACGCCGCAGGGCCGCCATCTCGTCGTCGCCCAGTTGCCGCATGCCGAAGTCCCGCAGGGTCTCCAACATGACGTACCGCGTCTGCTCGCCGCCCTCGGCGCTCAGGATCGACTTGTCCACCAACGAGTCCAGCACATCGATGACCACGGCCGCGGGAAGATCGTCGCCGACCACGACGGCCTCGACCGCGTCGAGTTCGAACCCGCCGGAGAACAGCGCCGCCCTCGCCCACATCGCCCGCTCGGCCGGATTGCACAGCGCGTGGCTCCACTCGACGGTCGCCTGCAGCGTCTGGTGCCGGGCGGGGCCGAGGCGGCGGCCCAGGGTCAGCAGCCGGAACCGGTCCCCGAGCCGGTCGACGATCTCCTCGGCCGTCAGCGACCGCAGCCGCACCGCCGCGAGCTCGATCGCCAGCGGGATGCCGTCGAGCCACCGGCACAGGGCGGCGACGGCGGCGTAGTTGTGTTCGTCGACGTGGAAGTCGGACCGGACCGCCCGCGCCCGGTCGATCAACAGCGTGGTCCCGTCGTAGCGCAGCACCTCGGCGGCGGAGGTCGCCGCCTCCGGGTCCGGCACCGCCAGCGGCGGCACGACGAACCCGGCCTCACCGACCACGCCCAGGGATTCCCGGCTCGTCGCCAGGACGTGCACCCGCGGCGCGGCCCGCGTGATCCGGTCGACCAGCTTGGCCACCGCGTCCACCAGGTGCTCGCAGTTGTCCAGCACCAGCAGGACGTGGGCGTCGGCCAGGTGCTCCAGCAGCGCGTCCGCGACGTTGCCGTGGGTGGGGTCGGCCACGTCGAGCTGGGCGGCGACGGTGTGGGCGAGCAGTGCCGGGTCCCGAAGCTCCGCCAGCTCGACCAGCCGGACCCGCCCGCCGAACGTCCGGCGCAGCTGCTCGGCCACCCGCAGCGCCAGCCTGGTCTTGCCCACGCCACCGGGCCCGGTCAGCGTGACCAGCCGCGACTCGCCGAGCAGCAGGCGGATTTCCGCGACCTCTGGCCCGCGTCCCACGAAGCTGGTCACGTCGACGGGCAGGCGCGGCTGGTCTTGGCGGGTCACAGGCGTCAAAATACGCCCGAACGGCGCAGTGGGTCGGTTTAAGATCGGTGTCCGCAGACGACAGATCATCGGAGACGGGGCAGAGTGCGCGGTGGGTCCGGGGACATGCCGCCTACCGGCCGGGCGCGAACGTCCCTGCTGAGCCGGACGCCGCCCGCTCTCGTCGACGGCGTCCTGCTGGGTGTCTGCGCCCTGGACGTGTGGTTCATGTTCCACTTCGCCGACGGGGAGCCGATCGACGTCGCCGTGCTCGCCGTGGCGATCATCGCGGTGCTCGGGGTGCCGCTGCGCAGGCGATGGCCGTTTGTCGCGTTCCTCATCGCGGTGCCCGCCACGCTCATGGCGGGCGCGCAGGCGACCACCGCGATCACCCTCTACGCCGTCGCCGTGCGCAGCCGCAACCGGCCGGTGCTCGCCTGCTGCACGGCCGTGGTGGCGGTGTGCCTGGTGCTGCCGTGGCCGTGGGTCGCGGGCGAGGTGTTCGACGGCACGACGCTGGCGGGTCTCGGCTACGCCGTGAGCTGGGCGGGCGCGATCGTGTTCCTGGGCCAGTTCGTGCAGACCCGGCGGGACCTGTCCGCGCGGCTGGTCGAGATCGGCGAGGCGCGCGAGCACGAACGCGAACTGGTGGCGCAGACCGTGCTCGCCCGGGAGCGCGCACAGTTGGCGCGGGAAATGCACGACGTCGTCTCCCACCAGGTCAGCCTGATCGCCGTGCAGGCCGGTGCGCTGCGGATGAGCGTGCCCGACCCCGTCGTGGGCGACGCCGCCGAGACGATCCGCCTGCTCAGCGTCAGCACCCTCGACGAGCTGCGCCACATGGTCGCGGTGCTGCGCGCGTCGGGGACCTCGATCACCGAACTCGCGCCGCAACCGACCCTGGCCGACCTGCGCCCGCTGGTGGCCAACAGCGGCATCGTCACCCGGCTCGACGGCTCCCTGCCCGCCGACCTGGCCCCGTCGCTGCAGCGCGCGGTCTACCGGACCGTGCAGGAAGCGCTCACCAACGCACGCAAACACGCGCCCGGCGCGACCGCCACCGTGCAGGTCTGGCACGACGACACCCACCTCGGCGCGACGATCACCAACACCGCACCGACCCGGCCCGCCCTCGCGCTGCCCAGTGACAAGCATGGCCTGGTCGGCTTGCGGGAGCGGGCCGAACTGCTCGACGGGACCGTGACCGCGGGCCCGACCGCGGCGGGCGGCTTCGAAGTCCGGCTCCGGTTGGGCTACGGAAAGCCAATTCCCTGCCCAGCGGCCGTGGAGCCGACCACCGGGGGGGAGCACAGATGATTCGGGTTGTGGTCGTGGACGACGAGGCGCTGGTCCGCTCCGGCTCCGACCCCGATGCGCACCGGAAGTGTACGGTGTACACATGTCAAGCGATCCACGTCGCGTGCCGCTGAACCGCGACCGCGTCCTGCGTGCCGCCGTGGCGCTCGCCGACGACGTGGGCATCGAGTCGTTGAGTATGCGCAACCTCGCCCAAGAGTTGGGCGTGGTGCCGATGGCGCTTTACAAGCACGTGGCCAACAAGGAAGAACTGCTCGACGGCATGGTCGAGGTCATCGTCGGCGAGATAGCCGCCCCAGTGTCCGACTCCGACTGGAAATCCGCGATCCGCCAACGCGTCCTCTCCGCGCGGGAGGCGCTGCTGCGCCACCGCTGGGCGTCACAGGTGATCGAATCGCGCAGCCACGCCACCCCGGTGGTGCTCGCGTACATGGACTCGCTGATCGGCATGTTCCGGGCGGGCGGATTCTCCCTCGATCTCACCCACCACGTGATGCACGCGCTCGGCAGTCGGATGTGGGGGTTCACCCAGGAGGTGTTCCCGACCCCGCCGCCCCCGGAGGACCCGGACCCGCGCGCGGCGATGCTCACCCAGTTCGCCGAGAAGTACCCGCACATCACCGAACTCGCCACCGCGACCGCCCACGACGCGGAATCGTCCGTCGGCGGCGGGTGCGACGACCAGTTCGAGTTCGAGTTCGCGCTGGACGTGCTCCTAGACGGCTTCGAACGGCTCCACCAACAGCACTGGACCTCGCAGCCGGATTGATCAGCGACCCACGGCTCGCTCCAGCTGAGCCTTGTTCATCTTCGACCGACCCTTGATCCCCTTCTCCCGAGCCTCGTTGTAGAGCTGGTCGCGGGTCCGCCCACCCGGCCCCTTGTGCGACCGCAGCCCGCCGCGCCTGCCCGAAGAGATGTCCTCGGTCGAGGTCCGGCTCGACTCCTCAGCCTCCCCGGCCCGAGCCCGCTCCTTGTTGACCGTGCGCGCGGCGATCTCCTCCGCGGTGTCCTCGGTCTCCCCGCGCTCGAGCAGGCCTTCCTTTATGTGCTCGTACTGACGCTCTCGCTTCGCGTTCCACGCCCGCTGCGGCATGGCGACCTCCTCCTGACGTTTCCTGCCGAGGACCGGTTACCCAACCGCGAGGGAATCAGTCGTCGAAGGTCAGCGTTTCCTTGAGGATCGCCCGGTGGGTCGGCTTGGCCTGCTCGTAGCGCCGCAGGCCCTCTTCGGTCAGGGACACGAAGATGCCGCGGCGGTCCAGCTCGCACATCGCGCGCTCGACCAGGCCTTCGCGCTCCATGCGAGCGACGAGGCGGGAGGTGGCGCTCTGGCTCAGGTGAACGGCGTCGGTGAGTTCGGCGCCGCGGCACTTCGCCTCGCCGGTGGCCAGGCGCTCCAGGGCCTCGAACTCGCTGACACCGAGGCCATGCTTGGACTGCAGCTCGCATTCAAGCGCGCCGAACACCGCAGCGTGGCGGGCGAGGAGGCCGCGCCACTGCCGCACCAGACCCTCATCCGCGAGTTCGCTCACGGCGCCAAAGTATCATGCAGACGAATTTGATGCAAACACATTTAATTCGTTGGCATTAGATGTGCATGCATGTAGCGTGCGGATCATGAGCTCTTCCACCCAGCTGTCCACCACCTCCACACGGTGGGACGCACGCCTCTGGGGCGTCCTCCTGACCGTGTCCACCGTCATCGGCCTCGACGCGCTCGACGTCTCCATGGTCGGCGTCGCCCTTCCGTCCATCCGGGCCGAACTCGGCCTCTCGACCAGCGCGCTGCAGTGGATCGTCAGCGGGTACGTCCTCGGCTACGGCGGTCTGCTCCTGCTCGGCGGCCGCACCGCCGACCTGCTCGGCAGGCGCCGGGTGTTCCTCATCGCGGTCGGCGTCTTCGCGCTCGCCTCACTGTTCGGCGGGCTGGTCGACGACGGCGCCCTGCTGATCGCGAGCCGGTTCATCAAGGGTGTCGCGGCCGCCTTCACCGCGCCCGCCGCACTCTCCATCATCACCACGACATTCCGTGAGGGCCCGGCGCGCAACAAGGCGATCGGCATCTTCGCGGTGTTCGGCGCCAGCGGGTACTCCGCAGGCCTGGTCTTCTCCGGCCTGTTGACCCAGGTCGGCTGGCGGTGGACGTTCCTGCTGCCGGTGCCGATCGCGATCGCCGCACTGGTCGCCGCGATCAAGCTGATCCCCGACTACCGGCCGGAGCGCACCGGCGCGGGCTACGACCTGCCCGGCGCCATCACCGGGGCCGCGGGCTCGCTGCTGCTGGTGTTCGCCGTGGTCGAAGCCCCCGAGGTCGGCTGGGCCGCGCCCCGCACGCTGATCTCCTTCGCCCTCGCGCTCGCGTTGCTCACCACATTCGTGACCATCGAGAAGCGCAGCACGCACCCGCTGCTGCGGCTGGGCATCCTCAAGTCCGGTCCGCTGGCCCGCGCCAACGTCGGCGGCGCGCTGTTCTTCGGCGGGTACATCGGCTTCCAGTTCGTGGTGATGCTCTACCTGCAGTCGGTGCTGGGCTGGTCGCCGCTGCAGACCGCCCTCGGGTTCCTTCCCGCGGCCGCGATCGTGGCGTTCGGCTCGCCGCGGATCGAGCCATTGATCAACCGCTTCGGGACCTCGCGCACGATCCTGGCAGGCGTCACCGCGCACGTCGTCGGATACGCGCTGTTCCTTGGCGTCGACGAGCACTCCGGCTACCTCGGCGCGGTGCTGCCGAGCATGGTCCTGCTCGGTGTCGGCTTCATGCTGGCGTTCTCGTCGATGAACATCCAGGCCACGGCCGGTGTGGCCGACAGCGAGCAGGGGCTCGCGGGCGGTCTGCTGAACACGTCGGTCCAGGTCGGCGGCGCCATCGGGCTCGCGGTGATCACCGCGGTCCTCACGGCGAACGGCGGCGCCGACGCATCCCGCGCGGCGCTGCTCACCGGGCTCACACCGGCGTTGTTCGTGGTCACCGGGATCTCCGTGCTGGGACTGCTGGTCGCGCTGTCGGGGGTCTTGGGGCGCCGGGAGGAGAAGGCGGTGGCACCGGAGTTCGCTCTCGCGGTGGAGTGAGGGCTGGGGGCGGCCTGGCCATTTGGGGGGTGCCAGGCCGCCCCGCGTGCCACTCTGTTTCCCATGGTGCTCAAGCTGATCGGCACGCTGGCCGCCGCCGTCTTTGTCGTGGCGTGCGGCCAGGGCACGTCCGCGGAGAAGTCGCCGCTGTGCTCACCGGACTACCAGCCCGGTGAACTGACGGTCACGCGGGACGACCCCGAGGGGTTCACGCAGGAAGAGCCGACCAAGACGACCACCGACGCCTCGGCGATCGAGCAGGTGACCCGGGCACTCTGCGAGTTGCCTGAACCGCCCACGGACGCCCAGTGCACCGCCGACCTCGGCCCGACATTCGTGTTGCGTTTCACCGACAACACGGGGAAGCCCACGGAGATCCGGGCCGAGGCGTTCAGTTGCCGCTACGTCAACGGCCTCGACATCCGGCGGCAGGCCAAGCCTTCGCTGTGGCAGGCGCTCACCGCCGCCGGGCTGCCTTCCGGCGGCTAGGCCGTGTTTCGAAGTCATAGCCACTCGTTGA
>NZ_JABVED010000013.1 GCF_014323725.1 Actinokineospora xionganensis
GGCGCGTCGAACGGGTTCGACGGCGGGATGCTCGCGAGCGAACCGTCGGCCTTGCGCGCGGTGATGTTGAGCAGCAGGTCGTGCACGGTGATCTTGATCGGGCCCGCCTGCGGGAACTTCAGCGAGGGCGTCTTGCCAGTCGCCCGCACGGTGAAGCCGCCGGTCGCGGGGACCGCGGTCTTCTCCACGGTGACCGGGACTTCGAGGTCGGTGTCGAAACCGGGCGCCGTGATGTGCGCGGTCGAGACAGCCGTGCCCTCGATCGTCGCGACCTTGACCAACTTCANGAACGTGCACGAGTAGTTGAGGTCGAGCTCGGCCGCGGTGGCGCCGCCCGCCGAGACGAACAGGCTGGTCGTCACCAGACCGGTGACGGTGAGGCCCGCCAGCACGGCGGCGAGACGCCTCGGTTTTAACTTCCGGTGAGTCATTTGTTCTCCAACCGCACAAAAACGGGGGACCGGCTATTACTGGAAGGGCCTGAACAAAGCCGCGCCGAAAATCACCTCGAAACGGCTCCGGTATATGCAGGCAACGTACCGGCCAGTAGATCGGCCCGCAATACCGGATCTCGCAGGTAAACCGGCACAATTATCAAGCTAAAGCAATTCCAGTCATACGTTTTGCCCGGTGGTGACAAGGACCGTCCAGGGGTTGCAGGGCGAGACGAACAGTCACGAAGCGTAGCCGAAACCCTGGGCAAACCCCGGGATAACGGCACCGTGAGTAGCTTTGTCACGTTCGGACAGGCCTCGACCTCCGCGCTATCCGTCTCACACAAACTCTGCGGCGGTAACCGCCCGATCGTTGGCATGGACACGCGGGCCACGGGTCGCTATTTGACACTTGAATCCGCTGAATTTATCGTCATTCGAGCAAACGCCGCCGCCGCGCCCCGGTGGTTCCACCACATTCTCCCCTACGAGGTGGGTTAATGACCGAACTGAACGGGCGAAGCCCGCGTGCCGATCTGACGGCGACGGCGCTGCGGAAAGTCGAACCGGTCAATGGTGATGACCCGGCCCGATTGCGTTCCCGGCACCGGACCGACGCCGCGCTGAAGATGTGGCGGATGATCCCGCCGGAGCTGGCGCACAAGCTCCGGCCCATGGCGCCGCACCTGGTGAAGGCCGCGGTCCTGGAGATCCAGCGCGCGGTTCCCGCTTACGCCCAGCCGCTCGACGGCAAGTTCCGCGAGGTCCTCGTCGGCGCGGTCGACATGGCCGTGGTCAAGTGCTTCGACAACATCCTCGACTCCAACGCCCAGCAGGCGGACTGGGAAGCCGCGTTCCGCTACGCGGGTCGGGTCGAGTTCCTCGAGGGCCGCACGATGGACTCGCTGCAGACGGCGGTCCGGGTCGGTGCCCGCGTCGTCTGGCGGCAGCTCAGCGCCGCCGGTCGGTCCGTCGGCATCCCCCACGACGTGCTGTTCGCCCTGGCCGACGCGATCTTCGCGTGGGTAGACGAGCTGTGCACCGCGGCCATCGCCGGGTACACCGCCGCCCAGGCCCGCTCCACCGGCGCACTGGAGCGACGCCGCAGGCAGCTACTCAAGATGATCCTGTCCGACCCGCCGGTGGCCCGGCAGTCGCTGGCCGACCTGGCGGGCGTGACCGACTGGGAACTCCCGCAGCGGGTCGCGGTGATCTCCCTCGAATACCGCGAGGACCAGCACCGGCTGCCAGCCACCGCCCTGGGCCCCGAGGTCCTCGTCGACCTGGAGAGCACCGAGCCGTGCCTGGTCGTGGCCGACCCGGACCGCCACCTCGCCCGGCTGGAGAAGGAACTGCGCGGCAGGCGGGCCGCGGTCGGCCCGACGGTGGAACTTGGCGACGCCATCCTTTCGCTGCGCTGCGCGCGCAAGGCGATGACGCTCGTGCACCGCGGTGTGCTGCCGGACAAGAACATCACGCTGTGCGCCGAGCACCTCTCGACGCTGGCCCTGATGTCGGACGAGTTCCTGGTCTCGCACCTGACCGGCCGCGTCCTCGTCCCGTTCGAGAACCTGACCGCCAAGCAGCGCGAACGCCTGGAGAGCACCCTGCTGGCCTGGTTGGAGACCCGCGGCGGCATCAACGAGATCGCCACCCGGCTCGACGTGCACCCCCAGACCGTGCGCTACCGCATGCACCAACTGGAGCAGTTGCTCGGCGAGCGCCTCGCCGATCCGGAGGAGCGGCTGTCCCTGGAGATCGCCCTGCGCTACCGGCGGATCATCGCCGAGGGCAACCCGACCGAGGACGCCGAGGAACCTGAGGAAGCCCTGCTGGACGACGCCATCTAACCCCGCGAGTCCCCACCTCCCGACCGCGAGTTCTCAGTTCGAGCACCCCGAATCGGGAACTCACTGTCGGGAGGTGGGGACTCGTGGGTCAGGTCGACAACTGTGACACCGGGGCGGCCGGGCGCGGCGTCGTTCATCGCGACCAGCGCGCCTGGGACACCGTCGAGGCTGATCCGCGGCCCCACCAGGCGGGAGAGATCCATGCCTGCCCGCTCGACCATGCTCAGCATCGCCGGGTACTCATGCGCCTGGACGCCGTGGCTGCCGAGCAGAACCAGTTCGTCGGCGATCACCTGGTGCATCGGGATCGGCGCGACGCCGAGCGACGGCGGCATCAGCCCGACCTGCACGTGCCTGCCGCGTTTGCGCAGGCACGCCACCGAAGCCGCGCAGGTCGCCGGGTGGCCGACGCAGTCGAGCGACACGTGGGCGCCGCCGCCGGTGACCTCGCGGACCGCGGCGGCCACGTCATCGACCTCGCCCGCGTCGATCACCACCTCCGCGCCCAGCGACAACACCAACTCCAGAGCCGCCCGCGACAGGTCGACGGCCACGACCCTGGCGCCCGCCGCGACAGCGATCAACACGGCGGAGATCCCCGCGCCGCCGCACCCATGCACGGCGACCCACTGACCGGGCCGCACCTCGCCCTGGCGCAGGACCGCACGGAAGGCCGTGCCGAACCGACAGCCCAGCGCCGCGGCGGCGACCGAGTCGATCGACCCGGGCAACCGGACCAGGTTCACCTCAGCATGGTCGAGGGCCACAAACTCGGCGAAGGAACCCCAGTGCGTGGAGCCGGGTTGGAACTGGCGGTCGCACACTTGCTGGTTGCCGCTCGCGCATTGGGGACACGCCCCACAGGCGCAGACGAACGGCACCGTGACCCGCTCGTCCAGCCGCCAACCGCGCACCTCCGACCCGACTTCGACGATGCGCCCGGCGAGCTCATGCCCGGCCACGTGCGGCAGCGCGACACTCGGGTCGTGGCCCTGCCAGGCGTGCCAGTCGCTGCGGCAGACGCCGGTCGCCTCGACTCGCACGACGACCCCGTCGCGACTCGACTTGGGCTCGTCGACGTCTTCGACCAGCGGTTTCACGCCGAATTCAGTGATCACGACGGCGCGCATGGCAGTCCTCCGGTCTCGGGTGGAAGTTTCTCGAAAATACTTTGTCGAGGGCTGTCGATTCCGCGGTGGAGCGTTCGTCGGGTGAGTGAACGGCAAGGAGAGCCCCACCCGGGGCCACACCGAAGGAGCACATCATGGGCAAGCTGGTCGTCACCGAGTTCATCTCCCTCGACGGCGTCATCGAGGACCCGGGCGGCGCCGAGGGCTTCGAGCACGGTGGCTGGAGCTTCAAGTCCCCGGCGCCGGACGGCGAGCAGTTCAAGTTCGACGAGCTGATGGCGAGCGACGCGCAGCTCTTCGGCCGCCACACCTACGAGGCGTTCGCCGCGGCGTGGCCGGAGATGACCGACGAGGCCGGGTTCGCCGACAAGATGAACTCGATGCCCAAGTACGTCGTGTCCACGACCCTCGGCGAGGCGAAGTGGAACAACACCACCGTCATCTCCGACAACGTCGCCGAGGAGGTCGCGAACCTCAAGACCAAGTACCAGGGCGACATCCTGGTCGCGGGCAGCGCGACCCTGGTCGACACCCTGCGCGCCCATGACCTCGTCGACGAGTACCGCCTGATGGTGCACCCGGTCGTCCTCGGCTCCGGCAAGCGTCTGTTCCACCAGGTCGGCGGCATGAGCGACCTGGAACTGGTCGACTCCCGCAAGGTCGGTCCGAACGTGCTGCTGCTGACCTACCGCGCCGCCGCCAAGACCGAGAGCTGACCGTCGCACCCGCGCGGGCCGCCTGAGCACCTCAGGCGGCCCGCGGGCGGGTCAGCCCGCGACGATGATCCAGAGACCGAAGGCCACGACCGCCGCGCACAGCGCGAAACTCACCGCGGCCGTGGCGACGCCGAAGACGTTCGATCCGCCCTTCGCGCGGGCGTCGGCGTGGTCGGACCAGCCGCGCACCCCGAGCGAGAACAGGATCACGGTGCCGACCGCGGTGCTGAAGGCCACGATGAGGACCTCGACCAGCAGCGCCCAGTTGATGTTCATCGGGCTGCCCCACCAGTGGTCTCGACAGTCTCACCGGGGATGGGTTCGACCGGGATGTCGTTGACGTTGTGCGCGCCGACGACGTCGCGGCGCGAGCGGAGGTAGATGCCCAGGCCGAACGCCAGCCCGACCACGGCGACCACGACGGTGCCGAACGTCCCGGACTCGGCGACGACGCCCGCGAGAGCGCCTGCCAGGCCCGCGGCGGGCAGGGTGATGATCCAGGCGAGCACCATTCGGCCGGCGGTCCCCCACTGCACCTTGGCCTGCGGCGTGCCGAGGCCCGCGCCGAGGATGCCACCGGAGCAGACGTGGGTGGTCGAGAGCGCGATGCCCAGGTGCGACGAGGTCAGGATGACGGCGGTGGCGCTGGCCTGGGCGGCGAAGCCCTGCGGCGCCCCGATGTCGGTGATGCCCTTGCCGAGGGTGCGGATGATCCGCCAGCCACCGAGGTAGGTGCCAAGGGCGATGGCGGCACCGGCGCTCACGATGACCCACACCGGCGGGCCGGAGCCTTGAGGCAGGCTGCCCGCGCTGATCATGGTGAGGGTGATGATGCCCATCGTCTTCTGCGCGTCGTTCGTGCCGTGCGCCAGCGAGAGCATCGACGCGGAGGCGATCTGGCCGATGCGGAAGCCGCGCGGCGTGCGGCTCGCGGTGGCCCGGCGGGTGATGCGGAAAGCCAGATAGGTGGCGACCATGCCCGCGAACATGGCGATGAGGGGCGCGGCCAGGGCCGGGACCAGGACCTTCTCGGCGAGCTTGGCGAAGCGGACGGCGTCGCTGCCCGCGGCGACCCAGGTCGCGCCGATGAGGCCGCCGAACAGCGCGTGCGACGAACTCGACGGCAGGCCGACGTACCAGGTCAGCAGATTCCAGACGATGGCTCCGACCAATCCGCCGAACACCACCGCCGGGGTGATCGCGGCGTCGTCGACCAGCCCGCCGGAGATCGTTTTGGCCACCTCGACCGACAGGAACGCGCCCACCAGGTTCAGCACCGCCGACAGCGCCACCGCCGTCTTCGGACGCAGCGCGCCCGTGGCGATCGACGTGGCCATCGCGTTGGCCGTGTCGTGGAAGCCGTTCGTGAAGTCGAAGATCAGCGCGGTCACCACCACGATGGTGACCAGCACAGACACATCCACCGAGAACTCCTCCCCCGACGACCGGAACGACGCAAACCTACGTTAACCACTCGTTCACACGATCACAGGGCAGGCAGGGGGCAGGCTTTACCGCTTGCCGTAGCGGGCCAGGACAGCCGACCGGAGGACCATGTCGGACCGCGGAACGGGTTCGATGAACACCTCGGCGATCACCGGGTAGGCCGCGCCCAGGTCGGTGGCCAGCCGCACGCAGGCGCGTTCGAGATCGGCGGCGGTGAGCGCGTCATCGAAGTCCACGCGTGCGCACACCAGGACACGGTCGGTGCCGATGAGCATGGTCTGCAGATCGACCACGGCTTCGATCTCACGCGCCGCGGCGAGGGTGTCACGGATGGCGTAGACGAGGTCCGCCGAGGCCTGGCGGCCGATGAGCAGGCCCGCGTTGGTCCGCCCGAGGAGGAACGCGACGAACGCGAGCAGCAACCCGATGGCCACCGACGCGACGCCGTCCCACACCGAGGACCCGGTGAACTGGCGCAGGCCGACACCGGTGAAGGCGATCAGCAGGCCGAGCAGCGCGGCGGTGTCCTCGTACAGCACGGTCTTCGACGTCGGGTCGTCGCCGTGCCGCAGGTGTTCGAGGAGGGTGCGGCCCTGCTCGGCGGCCTCGCGGCGCACCTGGCGCCGCGCCTGCGTCCAGGAGATCGACTCCAGCGCGAAGGCGATGATCAGGACGAGGTACGCCACGTGCGCCGAGGTCGACTCCTCGGGCTCGCCGAAGATCGTGGAGAAGCCTTCGTAGAGGGCGAACACCGCACCCGAGACGAAGATCGACACCGCCGCCAGCAGCGACCAGAAGTACCGCGCCTTGCCGTAGCCGAACGGGTGGCGCCGGTCTGCGGGACGGTCGGAGACCTTGAGCGCGGTGAGGAGCAGCAGTTCGGTGAAGGTGTCGGCCACGGAGTGCGCGGCCTCGGCAAGCATCGCCGCCGAGCCGGTGATCACGCCCGCGATGAGCTTCATGATGGCGATGGCCAGGTTCATCACCCCGGCGAGGACGACCGTCAGCGTGCTCTCATCCTCCGATTCGCTCACGGTCGGATCGTAAGAGCGCGCATACCGGCGCGCCGGGTGGGAATACCGGGTGATCAGCCTTTGTTCGGCATAGTTGAGAGCTGAACTACCTATTGGGAAGAGGCGTGGACATGCAGTTCGGGATCTTCACCGTCGGCGACGTGACCACCGACCCGACCACCGGGACGACGCCCACGGAGGCCGAGCGCATCCAGGGGATGGTCACGATCGCGCTCAAGGCCGAGGAGGTCGGGCTGGACGTGTTCGCCACCGGCGAGCACCACAACCCGCCGTTCGTGCCGTCGTCCCCCACCACGATGCTGGGCTACGTCGCCGCGCGCACCGAGCGGCTGATCCTGTCCACCTCGACCACGCTGATCACGACGAACGACCCGGTGAAGATCGCCGAGGACTTCGCGATGCTGCAACACCTCGCGGGCGGGCGGGTCGACCTGATGATGGGCCGCGGGAACACCGGCCCGGTCTATCCCTGGTTCGGCAAGGACATCCGTGACGGCATCGATCTGGCGATCGAGAACTACGCACTGCTGCGCGGACTGTGGCGCGAGGACGTCGTCGACTGGGAAGGCCGCTTCCGCACGCCGCTGCGCTCGTTCACCTCGACCCCGCGCCCACTCGACGGCGTGCCCCCGTTCGTCTGGCACGGCTCGATCCGCAGCCCGGAGATCGCCGAGCAGGCGGCGTACTACGGGGACGGGTTCTTCGCGAACAACATCTTCTGGCCCAGGGAGCACTTCATCCGGCTCGTCAACCTCTACCGGGCCCGCTTCGAGCACTACGGGCACGGCAAGGCGGAGCAGGCGATCGTCGGCCTCGGCGGGCAAGTGTTCATGCGCAAGAACTCCCAGGACGCGGTGCGCGAATTCCGGCCGTACTTCGACAACGCGCCGGTCTACGGCCACGGACCGTCCCTTGAGGACTTCACCGACCAGACCCCGCTGACCGTGGGCAGCCCGCAGGAGGTCATCGACAAGACACTGACGTTCCGCGACTCCTTCGGCGACTACCAGCGGCAACTGTTCCTCGTGGACCACGCGGGCCTGCCACTCAAGACGGTGCTGGAGCAGCTCGACCTGCTCGGCGAGGAAGTGATCCCGGTGCTGCGCAAGGAATTCGCCGCGCTGCGGCCTGCCAACGTACCCGAGGCCCCGACCCACCAGAGCCTGCTCGCCGCGTCGACCGTGCAGGCCGCCCGATGACCACCATCGCCGTGGTGTCCGCGGGCCTCAGCGAGCCGTCGTCCACCCGCCTGCTGGCCGACCGCCTCGCGGCGGCGGTCCAGCGGGAGGCGCAGGCAGAGGTGCGCGTGATCAACCTGCGCGAACACGCCCACGACATCGCCGACAACCTCCTGACCGGCTTCCCACCACCGGCCCTGCGAACGGCGATCGACACGGTCGTCGAAGCCGACGCCCTGATCGCCGTCTCCCCCATCTTCAACGCCTCATATAGCGGCCTGTTCAAATCCTTCTTCGATGTGCTGGAGCCGGATTCCCTCGCGGGCAAGCCAGTCCTCCTTGGAGCGACCGGAGGAACGGCCCGACACTCACTCGCGTTGGAACACGCCCTGCGCCCGATGTTCGCCTACCTCCGCGCGACCGTGGCGCCGACCGCGGTGTTCGCGGCCACAGAGGACTGGGGCGGCGACGACCAAGGCTTGGCGGACCGGGTAGCCAGTGCGGGGAGGGAACTCGCCGACCTGGTCAACGGCAAGCCATCCAGGCCGAGGCCAAACGGATTCGACGACCCGATCCCGTTCGAACAACTCCTGGGCCGGGGCGAGCTGACGAGGCCTGCGGACTGACGTCAGACTGGTGCGGTGGACGACTACTGCGACCGATGCGGCCCCGATGCCCCCGAACGACTCTGCCGTCACGGCGAGGCGCGGACCGCTTGGTCGATGGTGCCCGTGGACGTCCGCGAGGAGATCGATGACCTCATCTGCCAGCGGCGGATGATCTTCGCGATCGTCGCCTTCCGGGACAGGGCCGGTATCGAGCCCAAGCCAGGTATCCCGCTGGGTAAGGAACTCGTGGATCACCGGCACGGCATCCTGATCGAGCAGGGCCGGATCACCGCGCCACCGGAGACCACCGTCGAGGACATGCTCGCCGAGGCCGCGACGCTCGGCGAGGAGGCAGTCGCGGTCGAGGCGTACTGGGACGGCGACTCCTGGGGCTCGATGGTCTGCGTCTGCGTGATCGTGCGGCGGCCGAGTCGCCATCACGACTCCTTCGACGAAACGTGTCTCGCGGTGTTCCGCGGCCTCGATCCGGTGGAGGAAGCGGTGCAGAAAGGCCAGGCGGTGGCCGAACGGCTGGGGGTTCCGTTCTTCTTCCCGGCCCCGGAGAAGCAGGATCTCGACCCGCCGCGCTGGTGGGACACACCGGACGCGGGCCACCTCCCCCTCACCTGATCTCCACACCTTCTCCACCCATGGTCTGTACCTTTCCAACCATGGGACTTGATCACACACGCCGCACCCTGCTCACCGCCGCCGTCGCCGCCCCGCTCCTCGTGGCGGCGGCAGGCCGGGCGAGTGCGACCAGCGCGCAGCGGACCCTGAGAGAACTCGAAGCCGGATACCCCGGCCGCATCGGCGTCACGGCCATCAACACCGGGACCGGCAAGACCATCCGCTACCGCGCCCACGAGCGGTTCGCGCTCTGCTCGACGTTCAAATGCCTCGCGTCAGCCGCGATCCTGCACAAAGCCCGCACCACAGACCCAGGCCTGATGGACCGGGTGATCCACTACACCCACGCCGACCTCGTCAAGCATTCCCCGGTCACCGAACTGCACGTCGACACCGGCATGACCGTGCGCGCGCTGTGCGCGGCCACCATGACCACCAGCGACAACACCGCGGGCAATCTCCTGCTGCGCCTACTCGGCGGTCCCTCGGGCATCGGCGAGTTCACCCGCACCCTCGGCGACCGGTGGACCCGGCTCGACCGCTACGAGACCGACCTCAACACCAACCTCCCCGGCGACCCGCGCGACACCAGCACGCCCGACGCCATCGCCCGGGACCTGCGGAAACTCGTCCTCGGCGACGCCATGCACCCCGGTGACCGGGCCGAGCTCACCGGCTGGCTGATCGACAACAAGACCGGCGACGAGCGAATCCGGGCGGGCCTGCCGAAGGGCTGGACGACCGGGGACAAGACCGGCGGGGGCGACTACGGCGCCCTCAACGACATCGCGGTCACCTGGCCGCCGGGCGCGGCGCCGCTGGTCATCGCCGTCTACACGACCCGCCTTGACCCGACCATTCCCGGACAGAACCGCGTCGTCGCCGATATCGCGCGTGTGGTCGCCACCGAGCTTCACCCCTACTGAAAAGGCTCTGACCAGGCGTGATGCGGCCGTACCCGGTCGTGGGCGAATGAGGTTCGCCGATCGGTGGTAGTCCACCAATCAACGACCCCATCGCAGACCCCAGCCTGGAACGGGAGCTGGCATGACCCAACCGCAGCTGACCAACGCCGCCTACCGAGACTCGTCGGAGGGCTACGGACACCTGCGGCCACTGTTCGAGGCGATGGCGGAACTGCCCGCCGACTCCCCGGAGCGCACCGACCTCCGGGAGCGGCTCGTGACCGGGCACCTGCCCATCGCCGAGCACATCGCCCAGCGGTTCAGCCACCGCGGCGAGTCGCACGACGACCTGCTGCAGGTGGCGACCGTGGGGCTGCTCAACGCGATCGACCGATTCGACCCCGACCGCGGCACGGACTTCCTGTCCTTCGCCATCCCCACCGTGATGGGCGAGGTGCGCAGGCACTTCCGCGACTCCGGGTGGGCCATCCGGGTGCCGCGCAGGCTGCAGGAACGCCACCTCGCGGTGACCGCGGCGGGCTCGAAGCTGTCGCAGACCCTCGGCCGCGCGCCCACCCCCCGCGAGATCGCCGCCCACCTGGGGATCTCCGCCGAGGAGGTGTACGAGGGCCTCGAAGCGGGCGCGGTGTACCGCTCCCGCTCGCTCGACGAGATGATCGGCCCCGACGAGGACGCCGCGCCCGTGGCCGACCGGATCGGCGTCGAGGACGAGGCGTTCCACGACGTGGAGAACAACGAGACGCTGCGCCCGCTGCTGGGCAGGCTGCCCGCGCGGGAACGCCGGATCCTGCTGTTGCGCTTCTACGGCAACCTCACCCAGACCGAGATCGCCGCGCGCGTCGGGCTGTCCCAGATGCACGTGTCGCGCCTGCTCAGCAAGACCCTGCAGACGCTCCGCAAGGGAATCACCCAGCCGTGAGCGCCGTTCAGGTATGAACCGACGCCACCCGGGGTACTTGCCTGGTGTCGGAAGGAGTACCTGATGACCAGCTATGACCCGGATGTCAGCGCATCCAGAGAGCTCACCACGAGCTCGGACGTACCCCGGCGGCGTGGCGCCATCAACGGCCTGCTGCTGGTGCTGCTCGGGGCGTGGGGTGCCTTGATCCCCCTGATCGGGCCGTACTTCTCGCTCGCGTACACCCCGGACACGGCTTGGACGTTCACCGGCAACCGGCTGGTGCTCAACATCCTGCCCGGTCTGGCCGTGCTGCTCGGCGGTCTTGGCCTGATGGCCACCAACCGGCGCGGTGGCGGCGTGTTCTGGGGCTGGCTCGCCGCGGTCGGCGGCGCCTGGTTCATTCTCGGCCCCGCCGTCAGCAGGCTGTGGAACAACGGCACCCCGGCCACCGGTGAGCCGGTTGGCTCGTCGACGGCCGCCCAGGTGTTGACCGAGATGGCGTTCCACACCGGGCTCGGCGCGCTCATCGTGTTCCTCGCGGCGGTGGCCCTTGGCCGCTTCACCATCCGTGAGCGGACCTTTGACACGTACACCGTGGCCGACGAGGCCCAGGTGGACGAGGACTCGGCCCGGGCACGGATCGATGAGACCCGGCGTGCCGAACCCCAGACGGTCGAACCCGCGAGCCCGATCGACCCGCGCACCAACGAAGTCCCGCAGCCGCGCGACGTTCCGCAGCGTGACGTGCTGCAGCCCAACGTGGCCCAGCGTGAGGTGCCACCGCGCACCGCGCCGCCGCGCGAGGTCCCGCATCCGATCGACGTGGACGAACCGCCGAATCGACGCGGGCGGTAACCCGAGCCGGAGAACGAAGAACCCCACCGCGCCCGACGCGCGGTGGGGTTCTTCGTTCTCCGGCTCAGTCGGTCGAGATGGCCTTGAGCAGGTCCCCGACCGGTCGGTCGGGCAGCGCCCGGGCCACGTCGGCCTGCGCGATGATGCCCACGAGATCGTCCCCGTCCAGGACCGGCACCCGGCGCACGCTGTGGTCGGCCATGGCGCTCAGCACGGCCTCCACGTCGTCGTCGACGCGGACCGTCACGGCGTCGCCCTGGGCCAGCTCACCGGCGTGCATGGCCATCGGGTCCTTGCCCTCGGCCAGCACCTTCACCACGATGTCGCGGTCGGTCAGCATCCCCTTGAGCGTGTCGTCCTCACCCCGGATCGGCAGCGACCCGACGCCCAGCCGAGCCATGGCGCGAGCCGCGTCCATCACGGTGTCGGACGCGCGCACGCAGGTGACGTCCGCTGTCATCAGTTCCCTGGCAGTGATCATGTCGCTCCTTTCCCTTCCTCGGGCTACCCAGAGCGAGTCGGTTCAACCACGGCACGTGTAGGTCTCAGCCGACAGGGGTAGGTCACGGGTGTAGCCCACGACCTAAGGAGTGCGAATGACCACGATCGAGAAGTCTGTCGACGTGACCGCGCCGGTGTCCACGGTCTACAACCAGTGGACCCAGTTCGAGTCGTTCCCGGCGTTCATGGACGGCGTGGACCGGGTCATCCAGGTCACCCCCACGCGCAACCACTGGGAGACCACGATCGGCGGGGTGCACCGCGAGTTCGACACCGAGATCACCGAACAGCACCCGGATGAGCGCATCGCGTGGAAGTCGGTGGCGGGCCAGGAGCAGGCCGGTGTGGTGACGTTCCACCGCCTCGACGACAAGACCACGCGGGTCAACCTGCAGATGGAGTACGAGCCGGACACGCTCACGGAGAAGGCGGGCGCCGCGCTCGGGGTGATCGGGCACCGCATCGACGGCGACCTGCACCGGTTCAAGGAATTCATCGAGGGCCAGGGCCACGAGACCGGCGCGTGGCGTGGCGACGTGCGGCGCCCGCCGCAGCAGGGTGACGGACCGACCCTCGCCGGGCCGGGTGCGCCGCCGGAGACCAGCGTGCCGCCGCTGCCGCCGGGCCAGGACCCGAACCGCCCGGACTCGCTGCGCTGACTCGGAGCCGAACCTGAAGGGCGACTCCAGCCGAGGGCTTCGCGCTGCCGAGGCCACCGGTCCGGGCGCATACTGGCTGTTCCAAACGGACATACGAAAGGTGGCCGCGGGTGACTTCGGCAGACCGGACCGGGCGGTTCAGCCCACTGGAATGGGTCGGCATCCTCGCCGGGCTCGGCGCCCTCGTCGTCAGTTTCTTCCCCTGGCAACGGGTCACCGGCCAGTTCGCCGACATGGTGGAGCAGATCGGATTCCGCACGACGTCGACGGCGTGGAGCAGCGGCCCGGTCGCCTGGCTCGCCGTTCTCGCGCTGTTGCTCGCCGCGGCTTTGCTGCTGGCACGGGCGTTCGGCGTTCGACTGCCCGGTGTGTCGGTGGTGTGGCTGCTGCTCGCGGTCACGGCGGTGGTGCTGGTGATCATCCGGTGGGTGACGCTGCCGGAACTCGACCCGGCCCGGCTCGCCCTGCTCAACCTGAACCCGGAAGACGTCGTCTCCAACGCCGGGCCGGGCCTGTTCCTGTGCCTGGCCATCGCGATCGTGTCGATGGCGGCGGCGGTCGCCCGAATCCGGACAGCGGGCAGGCCGGCGGCGCGGACGGCGCCGGTCAGGCCTCCGGCGGCAGCACCAGCCGCCGAAAGAGCCGATCAAGATCGGCATCCGGATCGCTAGTCAACCCCGTGTGGGTGG
The DNA here is from genome assembly GCF_014323725.1 of Actinokineospora xionganensis. GTDB lineage: Bacteria > Actinomycetota > Actinomycetes > Mycobacteriales > Pseudonocardiaceae > Actinokineospora > Actinokineospora xionganensis. The sequence goes on from NZ_JABVED010000013.1 coordinate 13,558, forward strand.
GCGAAGTCTGAACCAGAGTGCTGCGTGGCGCGGTCAGCCACCGGAACCGCCGCCCTGGGGTGATCTCGGTGACCGGGCCTGCCTCGTCGGACTCGCAGCTGCCGCAGAGATGGTCGAGGCTGTCGGCCAACACTTCCAGGTCGATCCCGGGGTCCAGCGCGCGCAGCCGGTCCGGGTCCACGTGGGTCCGGCACCGCAGGTAGTCCAGCGGCGCGCAGTAAAGCAGGATGCCGATGTTGATCGACTCGCCCCGGTCCTGGCGGGGAACCGCGCGCAACAAGGCGTACTCAAACACGTGCGGCACGAGCGGCCTCCAGGGTCTCGACCCAGCGCGGCGAGGACGCCAGCCGTGATTCGAAAAAGGCGGTGTAGGCGGCTCGGAGCTCCGTCGGCGTCATGCCGTCCTGCACGAGCCACGCGTCGGGGACGATGGCGAGCACGTCGCGGAGCACGTCGCGGGTGATCAGGGGCTTGAGTTCGGCGTCCGCATCGGCGACCGAACCGGCGACCGGCATCATCACGTGGTCGGCGCCGTCGTAGCGGTAGTCCGCCGAAGGCTTCCAGCCCGCCGACCAGCCATGGTGGAAATACAGGGCGGCGCCGTGGTCGATCAGCCAGACATCGCGGTGCCACAGCAGCAAGTTCGGGTTGCGCCAGCTCCGGTCGACGTTGAGCACCAGCGCGTCGAACCACAGCAGGTGCGCCGCCAGGTCGGGGCCGGGATCGCGCACCAGCGGGTTGAAGTCGAACACCCCGGGCAGGTAGTCGAATCCCAGGTTCAGGCCACCGCTGGCCCGCAGCAGGTCCTGGACCTCCTGGTCCGGCTCGGCACGGGCGAGTTCGGGGTCAAGGTCGGCCAGCACGATCTCCGGCACCCGGAAACCCAGCGCCCGCGCCAGTTCCCCGACGACCAGCTCCGCGACGAGCACCTTGATGCCCTGTCCCGCGCCCCGGAACTTCAGGACGTACATGCCCAGGTCGTCGGCCTCGACCAGCCCGGGCAGCGACCCGCCTTCACGTAGCGGGGTGACGTACCGGGTGGCGACCACGGTGCGCGGGTTCGGAATGGTCACCCCCGCATCATGCCGTGGCACCGCGCGACCGACCCGGTGGACACCCTCAAGCGGTCAACGTCTCCCGCCGCCGACACAGCAGTTCACGCTCAGCGGCGTTGTCCGCGCGGGCGATCGCGGCGTCGTAGGCGTCCGCCGCCTGTTCGACCCAGCCGAGGCGGCGGAGCAGGTCGGCCCGGATGGCGTGGAACAGGTGGTACGCATCGAGGTTCAGGTCGTCGACGATGGCCAGTGCCGCCCTGGGCCCGGCGACCTCGGCGACGGCGACCGCGCGGTTGAGCGCCACGATCGGGGTCGGGGCCATGGCGAGCAACTGGTCGTAGAGGGCGACGATCTGCGGCCAGTCCGTGTCGACGGCTGACGCGGAGTCGCTGTGGACGGCGTTGATCGCCGCCTGGAGCTGGTACGGCCCCGGCGCTCCCCGCCGCAGGCACCAGCGGACGAGGGCCTGGCCCTCGGCGATCAGGTGGCGGTTCCAGCGGGTGCGGTCCTGGTCGCGCAGCAGGACCACGGCGCCATCGGTGTCCGTGCGCGCGGCCGATCGGGAGGCGGTGAGCAGCATGAGGGCGAGCAGCCCGACCACCTCCGGCTCCTCCGGCATCAGCTCGACGAGCAGCCTGCCGAGCCGGATCGCCTCCGCGCACAAGTCGTCGCGCACCAGTTCCCCGCCGGAACTGGCCAGATAGCCCTCGTTGAACACCAGGTAGACCACCGCGAGCACCGGCCGCAGCCGGGCCGCCAGGTCGTCCGGCACCCGGTAGGGAATCCCCGCGTCGCGGATCTTGCCCTTGGCGCGCACCAGCCGCTGCGCCATCGTCGGTTCCGGGACAAGGAACGCGCGGGCGATCTCCGCGGTGGTCAGCCCGCCGAGCAGCCGCAGCGTCAACGCCACCTGCGCGGCCGGGGCCAACGCCGGGTGGCAGCAGGTGAAGATCAGCCGCAGCCGGTCGTCGCCCACCACGCCCTCCTCCCCCGGTTCGTCGACCGCGAGGATGGCCGCGGCCTGCCGCTCCGCTCGGGTGGACTCACGGCGCAGCCGGTCGATGGCGCGGTTGCGGGCCGTGGTGATGATCCACCCGGCCGGGCTCGGCGGCGGTCCGCTCGACGGCCACCGCTTGACCGCCTCGGCGAAGGCGTCCTGCACGGCCTCCTCCGCGAGGTCGATATCGCCGAAGGCCCGGACCAGCACGGACACCGCGCGCCCGTACTCCTCGCGGAAGACGCGGGCGATGTCCATCAGGTTCCCTGCAGCGGCCGGACCTCGATCGGCAGGGTGGTGATCTCGGCAAGCCTGCGGCCCCACGCCACCGCCGCGTCCAGGTCGGGCGCCGTGATCACGGTGAACCCGCCCAGGTGCTCCTTGCCCTCGACGAACGGCCCGTCGGTCATGAGCAGCTCCGAATCCCTCACCCGGACCACGGTGGCCGTGCTCGGCGGGTGCAGGCCGGCGCCGAACACCCAGGCGCCCGCGTCGCGCAGTTCCTGGTTCCAGGCCAGCAGCTCACGCATGATCGGCTCGAGGATCTCCGCGGGCGGCAGGTCCCCGTCGGGCTGGTAGACGCTGAGCAGGTACTGCTTCATCGAGTGCCCTCCTCGGCCCGGTAGGTCGCCACGACCACGCCGGTGGTCGTCGTGACGCTCTCGGTCAGCCGCAGCGACGCCGTGGCCCCGTCGAAGAGCCGCTGCCCCGACCCGAGCACCACCGGGTGGATCGCGAGCAGGAACTCGTCGACGAGCCCGTGGGCCATCAGCGACCGGACCAGTGCTCCGCTTCCGAGTATCACCACATCCTTGCCCGGCTGCTTCTTGAGTTCGCGCACCGCGGCCGCGGCCTCGCCTGCGAGCAGCGTGGAGTTCTGCCACGGGAGCGGTTCGGTCAGGGTCCGGGAGGCGACGTACTTGCGGGTGCGGTTGAGCACGTCGGTGAACGGGTTCGGCTCCGGCTGGTTCGGCCAGACCGCGAAGAAGTGCTCATAGGTCCGGCGGCCGAACAGCAGCGCACCGGTGGTGCTCATGCTCTTGGCCATCGCGTCGGCGAACACCGAGTCGCCGTAGGGCGCCGCCCAGCCACCTTGGGTGAACCCGCCGCGGCGGTCCTCGTCCGGGTGTCCGGGGGCCTGGGTGACGCCGTCGACGGTCACGCTGTTCACGGCCACGATCCTGCACATGTTCGAGTCCTTCCGTCGGTTCCTGTCCCCTATACGAACGGAACACGGCCGGATCGACAGTCGAGACCGAATCACCAGTGCGACGGCGCTGTGAGCGTCACCGGCAGCTTCGTCTCGGCGTTCCCCTTGGCGGCGTCCACCTGCGATTGGATGAGGAAGAGGCTCTCACGCAGGTCGGCGCCTCGCAGGTCCGCGTCGCGGAAGTCGGCGCCGATGACGTCGGCCAGCCGCAGGTCGGCGGCGCGCAGGTCCGCGCCGATCAGGTAGGCCCCGCGCAGGTTCGCGCCCCGCAGATCGGCGCCGCTCAGCCTCGCCCCGATCAGGTCGGCTCCCCGGCGCTCCTTCTTCCTGGGGACTCCGGACCGGACCAGCTCGCTTGCCAGCAGCAGCAGTGTGTTGACCGCGCCTTGGTGGACCGACACGTCCAGTCCACGCAGGCTGTCCGGGTCGCCCTGGGTGAGGGTCTCGATGCCCTCGCGGGCACGTTTGAGCTCGTCGCGCATGCTCGGGGCCAGGGACTCGGCCTCGGTCAGGTAGTAGAGCAGCTCGTGCAGGTGCCGCATGGCGGCGAACACCTCGAACATCGGCTTCGCCCGCTTCGGCGCGGACCGCCAGTCCTGGCCGCCGAAGGTCACCTGGGAGACCTGCTGGCCCGCGCCGAAGCAGTCGAACACCGTGCACCCGGTGAAGCCGGACGTCCGCAGCCTGGTGTGGATCCCGCAGCGGAAGTCGTCGAGCAGGTTGCGGCACGGCGTGCCCGCGGGCTTGTCGACCGCGAAGTCCGCCGACTTGGCGAACGCGGGCGCGACACAGCACAGCGCGAAGCAGTTCGCGCAGTCGGCACGCAATCGGGCGGGGTCGGCCACTGCTCTCCTAGCGGTCGGGTTCGCCCACCAGTGTGACTGTCCCCTTTCCGCCGTCGATACGGACGTGGTCGCCCGTGGACAGCCGGGCGGTCGCGTTGCCGCAGCCGACCACCGCCGGGATGCCGAGTTCGCGGGCGACGATCGCGGCGTGCGAGAGGGGGGCGCCGACATCGGTGACGATCGCCGCGGCCCGGGGGAACAGTGGCGTCCACCCGACGTTGGTCACCGCGGTCACCAGGATCTCGCCTTCCCGCAGCGCTTCCGCTTCCTCCACAGTGGACACGACGCGGGCGGTGCCGGTGACGATGCCCGCCGCGCCCGGGAAGCCGGTGATCTCCTCGCCCATCGGTGCGTGCTCGGCGGTCTCGTCGTAGAGGTCCGTGCGACGGTTCGGATCGGCAGCCCAGGCGACCGGGTCGAACCGGCCGCGGATCAGCGTCGGGTACGCGGGCAGCGCGCCGTAGCGGTCGTAGGCCGCGCGGGCGGCCGGGACCCTCGCCAACCGGGACTCGTCGCCGTCGAGGACCGCGACGATGTCGTCGACCGGGAGGAAGAACAGGTCGTCGCCACGGCCGGTCAGCTCCCCGGCACGCAGCACGAACGCGCGGAGCACCCAGAAGGCGCGCACCATCTCCGAGCGGGCCCGCTCGCGTGCCCTGGCCACGTCGGCCGCCTTGCCGACCGCCTTGCGGATCGCCGCCGCCTTCCCCGGGTGCCGCTCGACGAGCCGGGCCCACGCCTCGTCGCGGGTCGCCGCCTGGCGCTTGAGCAGGGTGTCCGGGTCGAGGTCGCCGACGCGGTCGAGGAGCCGGTCGATCCAGGCCGGATCCTCGGCGGGGCGCGGTTCGGACAGCTCGAACTCGTCGGGGCCGCGGTGGCCCCAGGTAGCGGCGTAGGTGTCGTGGTCGATCTCGCCGCGCCGCAGCTGGGCCAATCCGAGCAGCGGACCGAGGCTGGCCAGCTCGCCACCCGCCCCTTGCAGGCCCGTGAGCAGCGCGGTCGTGTCATCGGGGCCGACCAGCTTGGTCAGCCGCCGTTGGACCTTGTCGGGTCCGGCGCCGCGGGCGCCCGCGTCGAGTATTCGGCAGGTCTCGCGGAGCAGTGTGTCGAGGTCGGAGCGCCACAGCGCGGCCAACTCGTCGAGCCGCCGCGCCGCGCGGATCCGCTCGTGCAGGGACGCGCACCGGGCGGGTGTCTCGGCGAGGAGCTGGGGCAGCCGCTTGCGGTAGGCGATGGCTTCGCGGACGAAGGGCACGGCCGCGCGCAGCACCGCGAGGCGTGACATCGGCAGCGGAGGGATCTCGACGCCGTCGGGGAGGCGGCCGAGGGTCTGCTCACCGGCCCGGCGGGCGATCTTGCCCAGCCCGACAGCGCTCGCGGCGGCCGTGGAGACGCTGAGATTGAGGTAGAACCGGCCGCCGAGGTTGCCCGTGATCCGGTACTCCCCGACCTTCGCCGAGGAGAGGATCTTCACCACCGACCAGGTGGCCGGGGTCATCACGCTCGGCACGGCCTCGCCGAGATTCACGCAGGTCCACAGGTAGTCGCCGCCGAGGCTGTCGTTCCACACCTCGGGCTCGACCCGCAGCGTGGTGATCGGGCGCGCCTGCAGAACGCTGAACCGTCCATTGTGGAGCGCCCACTCGACGTCCATCGGTGTGCCGTAGAGGTTCTCGATCCGAGTCCCCAGCGCCGCGAGTTCGATGGCCTGCGCGTCGGTGAGGACGGGGGCGCGGCGGCGGTCCTCGGGCACCGCCTCGTCGCCGGTGCCGTCGGCGGTGCGCACGGTCATCACGGTCTTCTCGGCGATCTCACGCCCGAGCACCCTTCCGTCGCTGACGACGTGCGTGTCCGGGGTGACCACGCCGCCCACCACGGCCTCGCCCAGACCCCAGGCGGAGTTGATCACCTGTTCGCCGCGCGCGCCGGTCAGCGGGTTGGCGGTGAACAACACGCCCGCGGCGTCCGCGGGCACGAGTTCCTGCACCACCACCGCCAGGGCGACGCCGTCGGTCTCGACGCCGTTGTGCGCCCGGTAGGCGACGGCCCGCTCGGTCCACAGCGACGCCCAGCAGCGGGCGACCGCGTCGAGCAGCGCGTCGGGCCCGGTGACGTTGAGGAACGTGTCGTGCTGGCCGGCGAACGACAGGTCGGGCAGGTCCTCCGCGGTCGCCGACGACCGCACCGCGACCGGCCCTTCGCCATACGCGGCCAGAATCGCCGAGGCGACCCCTGGCGGCATCTCGCCGCCCGCCGCCACGAATGCCCGGTAAGCGCTGGTCGTGACGTGGAAGCCGGGTGGCACCGGCTGGCCCGCGCGGGCCAGACGCGCCAAGGAAGCGCCCTTGCCGCCGACTGTGGCGAGGTCAGCGGCCGGATCGTCGAGCGGGAGGATCAGCACATCGTCGGGCATGCGCCCATACAACCAAAAGCGCGCCCGCCCGGTCGGCCGAACGGATCAGCCGAGCGTGCTCAGGGCGAGTTCCGCGGCGGGAACCAGAGCCCGGTCTCCGCGCAGGATCGCGTCGAGGATCTCCCCGGACCGCACGGCGTTGTTCGACAGCAGCGACGAGGTGATGCCGTGCGAGTGCTCGGTGGCCCCGCCCTGCACGTAGATCCCGGCGGCGACGTCAGCGCAGGTGCGCACGCGGTAGTCGCGGGACACCTGGAGCCTGCCCTGGTCGTCACGCGCGCACTCGCCCGCCAGATCGCCAAGCAGGGCAAGGGAATCGTCGCCGCGGTAGCCGGTGGCGTAGACGACGACGTCGGCGTCGAGCACGGTGCGCTCACCGGAGGTCATCGACTCGACGGTGACCCGCACGCGGTCGCCGAGGTCGGCGACGTCGACCGGGCGGGACACGTTGAACATGCGCAGCCGCGGCTTGCCGAGGACTTTCTCCTGGTACATCCGCTTGTAAAGGTCGTCGATGAGGTCGATGTCGACGACGGAGTAGTTGGTGTTCGCGTGATAGTCCATGATCTTGCGCTTGGCCTCTTCCGGCGCGAGGTAGTACTCGTCGACCGCGGCCGGGTCGAACACCCGGTTGGCGAACGCGCTGTCGTCGGCCGGGCTGTAGCCGAAGCGGGAGAACACCGAGCACACCTCGGCCTCGCCGAACTTGGTGTGCAGGAAGGCGGTCGCCTCGGCGGCGCTCTGACCCGCGCCGACCACGACGAAGCGTTTCGCGGCATCGGGGACGTGGTCAATGTCGCGCAGAAGTGTGCTGTTGTGCCAGATCCGCTCGCCCGGGCTGACGCCGTCGGGCAGGTTGGGCCGTAAACCGGTGGCCAGGACCAGGTTGCGGGCCCGGACGGTCTTCGGCTCCCCGCCGACGGTGGGCCGGGACACGACGTCGAAGTACGCCACCGTCCCGTCGACCACGACCGGGTTCACCGCGGCGACCTCCTGACCGTAGAGCACCTGGTCGGCCATTTTCGCCGCGCACCACTCGAAGTAGTCGTGGAACTCGACGCGCAGCGGGAACAGGCTCTTGTGGTTGACGAAGTCGATGAGCCTGCCGCGGCTGTGCAGGTACGACACGAAGCTGAACTCGCTGGTCGGGTTCCGCAGGGTGACCAGGTCTTTCAGGAACGACACCTGCATCGTCGCGTCGTCGAGGAGCATCCCCCGATGCCAGCCGAATTTCGGCTGGCGCTCGAGAAACCGCGCGGTGAGGGGCGTGGCCGCCGTCGCGTTGTGCTCGGTGAGAGCGATCGCGAGACTCAGGTTCGACGGGCCGAAGCCCACGCCCACGACGTCGTAGACCGGTGTATCGACCCGCATCTGTGACCTACCCATCCCCTAGTGGCGGTACCCGAACAAAGGTCACCCTAACCTAAGTTAAGTTAGGCTCAGCTTCGCCCGACCGGGTGACGTGCACCACGAGGAGGAAACGCCCATGCGGGTGGTCATGTTCGGGTACCAGACGTGGGGTCACCGGACTCTGCAGGCGTTGCTCCAGTCGGAGCACGAGGTCGTGCTGGTGGTGACCCACCCGCGGTCCGACCACGCCTACGAGAAGATCTGGTCCGATTCGGTCGCCGACCTGGCCACGTCGCACGGCGTCGAGGTCATGCTCAAGACGCGGCCGGACGAAGACGTGATGTCGCGGCTGCAGCAACTCGAGCCGGACCTGATCGTGGCGAACAACTGGCGCACCTGGATCCCGCCGAAGATCTTCACCCTCCCCCGGCACGGCACCCTGAACGTGCACGACTCGCTGCTGCCCGCGTACGCGGGTTTCTCCCCGCTGATCTGGGCCCTCATCAACGGTGAGAAGGAAGTGGGCCTGACCGCGCACATGATGGACGACGACCTCGACGCGGGCGCGATCGTCCTGCAGCGGTCCATCCCGGTCGGTCCCCGCGACACCACGACCGACCTGTTCCACAAGACGGTCGACCTGATCGCGCCGGTCGTCACCGAGGCGATCGACCTCATCGCCTCCGGCACCGCGATGCTGACCCCGCAGGACCGGTCGAAGGCCACGTTCTTCCACAAGCGCGCGATCGAGGACAGCCGCATCGACTGGACCTGGTCGGCCGAGGAACTCGACCGACTGGTCCGCGCCCAGTCCGACCCGTACCCGAACGCTTTCACCTTCCACAACGGAAAGCGGCTGCGCATCGTCGAGGCGTCGGTCTCACGGGCCCGCTACGGCGGCACCCCGGGCCGGGTCTTCATCCGCGAGGGCGACGGCGTGGTCATCGTCGCGGGCCCCGAGGCCCGGCGTGGACAGAGCCCGGGCCTGGTCATCGAACGAGTCCGCACTGACGACGACCGCGAACTCGCCGCCACCGACTACTTTCGCAACATGGGCGGATACCTCGGCTAGGTCGTGTCCTGTGGACGACATGCCTAGAACACGGACCAGCCGGTCAGCGTGGTGAACCGGTCCAGGGCGGCGACGCCCCGGACCGAGTTGCCGTGGGTGTCCAGGCCGGGGCTCCAGACACAGATGGTGCACCGGCCTGGGATCACCGCCAGGATGCCGCCGCCGACGCCGCTCTTGGCAGGCACACCGACGCGGTAGGCGAACTCGCCCGCGGCGTCGTAGGTACCGCAGGTGAGCATGATCGCGTTGAGCCGCTTGGCCTGGCTGCGGGTCAGCAGCCGACTGCCGTCGGCGCGCATGCCATGGCGGGCCAGGAACAGTCCCGACAGGGCGACGTCGCGGCAGCTCATCATGATCGCGCACTGTCGCACGTACTGGTCGGCGACCGTCACGACGGGGTTGCGCATGTTGCCGTAGGACGCCATGAAGTGCGCCAGGGCCAGGTTCCGGTCGCTCTGGGTGATCTCGGAGTCGCGGACCTCGGTGTCCACGCGAACGGCGAGGTTGCCACTCTCGGCCCGCAGGAAGGTGAGCAGCTCAGCGGCGGCGTCACCGACGATGGAGGCGAGGTGGTCGGTGGTGACCATGGCGCCTGCGTTGATGAACGGGTTGCGCGGGATGCCGGCTTCGTTCTCCAACTGCACCAGCGAGTTGAACGGGTTGCCGGAGGGCTCCTTGCCGACCCGGTCCCAGAGCGATTCCTCGTCGCGGGCCAGGACCATGGCCAGGGTGAAGACCTTGGAGATGCTCTGCAGGGAGAACGGCGTCTCCCAGTCCCCCACCCCGGTGACCGTGCCGTCGATGTCGGCCACCGCGATCCCGAACTTCGTCGTGTCGACCCCGGCGAGCGCGGGAATGTAGTCCGCCGGGGCTCCATGTGGGACGGCCTCGGAGACCTCGGTGTGGATGGCTTCGAGCAGCGCTGGGATATGCACGGCGCAATAGTGACAGCGCTCGGGTGGTATCAGCCATCCTGACCAGCAGGTGGGTGGGGCTTATGGCTTCACCGACTTGCGACTTGGGTTTGGCGGCTTGGCGGGCCGGCGGGTGAGTGCCTGTTTTGGGTGGTTCGGCCCGTTGCGATCCGGGCTGGTCGGCGATCGACAGCGTTCATCGACCGCGTCTGACCACACCGAACCTTCGCCATCGCACCACAAAGAAGCCAGGCATGGGTCGGGGGCGCGCCGTCCTCCGCGGATGGCGCACCCCCGGGTCTCGCTAGTGCGCGGTCGCCTTTTCGGCGTGCGCACCGGTCAGGGCTCGGACCTCCATCTCCGCGTACTTCTCCGCGTCAGTGCCGCCCTTCGACAGCACCGTGCCGAGCCAGCCGAGGAAGAAGGCCAGCGGGATCGACACCAGGCCCGGGTTTTCCAGGGGGAACCAGTGGAAGTCGACACCCTTGATCATCGACGGGGTCGAGGCCGTCGCGGGCTTGCCGGACACCGCGGGCGAGAAGATGATCAAAACGATGCTCGACACCAGACCGCCGTAGATGCTCCATAGTGCGCCGCTGGTGTTGAAGCGCTTCCAGAATAGCGAGTACACGATGGTCGGCAGGTTCGCCGACGCCGCCACGGCGAAGGCCAGGGCCACCAGGAACGCGATGTTCTGTCCATTCGCGACGATTCCGCCGCCGATCGCGACCAGGCCGATCACCACCGCCGTGATCCGGGCGACGCGCACCTCCTGGGCCTTGTCGTCGACCTTGCCCTTCTTGATGATGTTGGCGTAGATGTCGTGTGCGAACGACGCCGACGCGGTGATGGTCAGACCCGCCACCACGGCCAGGATCGTGGCGAACGCGACCGCGGCGATCAGGCCGAGCAGCACCGGTCCACCAAGTGCCTGCGCCAGCAGCGGTGCGGCCGAGTTGGCCTTGCCGGGCGCGTTCTTGATGGCCTCCGGACCGACCAGGGCGCCCGCGCCGTAGCCCAGCACCAGGGTGAACAGGTAGAAGATGCCGATGAGCCAGATGGCCCACACGACCGAGCGGCGCGCTTCCTTCGCCGTGGGCACGGTGTAGAAGCGCATAAGGATGTGCGGCAGACCCGCGGTTCCCAGCACCAGCGCCAGACCCAGCGAGATGAAGTCGAGCTTGCTGGTCTCCGACTTGCCGTACTGGTTGCCCGGGTTGAGCAGCGCCTCACCGTTCGCGCCACCCGCGTCGACAGCGGCGCCAAGCAAGGTGGACAGGTTGAAGCCGAACTTCGCCAGGACCCAGATCGTCATCGCGAGCCCACCGGTGATCAGCAGCGCGGCCTTGATGATCTGCACCCAGGTGGTGCCCTTCATCCCGCCGACCAGCACATAGATGATCATGATGACGCCGACCAGGGTGATGACCACCGACTGCCCGGTCTTGCCGCTGATTCCCAGCAGCAGCGCGACAAGTCCGCCCGCGCCCGCCATCTGCGCCAGCAGGTAGAAGAACGAGACAACCAAAGTGGACGTCGCTGCCGCGGCGCGCACGGGGCGCTGCTTCATCCGGAAGGCGAGCACGTCGCCCATCGTGTACTTGCCGGTGTTGCGCAGCAGTTCCGCCACCAGCAGCAACGCGACCAGCCAGGCCACCAGGAAGCCGATGGAGTACAGGAAGCCGTCGTAGCCGTTGAGCGCGATAGCGCCCGCGATGCCGAGGAACGACGCCGCCGACAGGTAGTCGCCCGCGATGGCGACACCGTTCTGCGGGCCGGTGAACGAACGCCCGCCCGCGTAGTAGTCAGCCGCGGTCTTGGTGGTGCGGCTGGCGCGGAAGACGATGACCATGGTGATCGCGACGAAGACGCCGAAGATGCCGATGTTCAGGACCGGGTTGCCGGAGACCTCGGCGGCGAGTTGAGTGCTCATGCGTCTTCACCCTCGATCTCCTTGCGAATCTTCTCCGCGGCCGGGTCGAGGTTCTTGGTGGCGTGCCGGACATACAGCATCGTGATGGCGAACGTCGAGACGAACTGCAGCAGTCCCAACACCAGCCCGACGTTGATGTTGCCCCACAGCTTGATGGACATGAAGCCGTGCGCGTAGTCGGCGAGCAGCACGTACGCCATGTACCAGAGGAAGAACAGCGCGGTCATCGGGAAGACGAACCCGCGCAACCGCTTGCGCAGCGACCCGAACTCAGGACTTTGCTGGATCTCCGTCCAGGCCGGATGCTGCGGTGGACCGACCGCGGGGTCTGTGATGGTCATTGCGGGCCTCCGTCAACGGGGATTCGGGTTACCCGTGACCGTAGGAAGATCAGGACCCGCGAGATCCGCTCAGCGGCCCAGACGTCGAGTGATGCGACGAACGGCGGACGAACGGCGCGCCTGCCAAGACAAGTGGCCCAGGTCACGTCCTGGCCCCGGTCGGGCGTGCTGCTCCTCGCCCAGGTGCAGGCGCAGCATCGCGGCCGCCGCCCACGACGGCGGACGGCCGAACAGTGACACCCCGATCATGGTGGCGAACGCCAGCGGCACCGACCACGGTGCGGGCTGGGCGACCAGAATCGCTTGCCAGCCAGTCAGTTCTCCGCCGAACAGAGTAACGGCGATTGCTCCCGCCGAGGCCAGCAAACCGACGGTGACCCCCGCGAGCGCGCCCGCCTTGGTCAGCTTGGACCACCAGATGCCCAACACCAGCAGCGGACAGAAGGTCGACGCGGCGACGGTGAACCCCCACGTGACCAGCACGCCCGCGTCGATCCGCGCCGACGGCAGCGCCAGCATCACCACGACCGCCGCGGCGGCGAACACCGTGCCCCGCAACCGGTTCAGCCCGCCGGGCAGCAGGTCGTGGGCGATCGCGCCGGACACCACCAGCAGCAGGCCCAGCGACGTCGCCAGGAACGCGGCGAACGCGCCCGCGGTGAGCAGGCCGGTGAACACATCACCCCAGCCACCGGATTCCACTTGGGACGGCAGGGCGACCACGGCGGTGTCGGTGGTTCCCGCCAGGTAGAGCTGCGGCACCAGGACTTTCGCCAGCGTGCCGTAGATGCCGGGGAACAGGTAGAAGATGCTGAGCAGCCCGACGGTGATCGCGGCGGTACGCCTGGCCGCGCGGCCGTCCGGGCTGGTGTGGAACCGGACGAGCACGTGCGGCAGCCCCATCGTGCCCAGCATGGTGGCGATCAGGATCGCCCAAGTCCCCAACAGCGGGTATCCGGCGTGGCGCAGGTCGAGCAGCGGCCGCTGCCAGCCCGGCCCGCCAGGCGCGGCGCCCCCGCGGGCCTGGGGCACCGCCGTCCCCTCGGCGAAGACCAGGGTGCTCCCGGACGTCGCCCGCAGCTCCCCCGGCGGCAGGGTCTCGCGGCTGCCGTCGCGGCCGATGACCGTGGTGGGCTCACGCAGTTCCAGGGTGACGTCGAGCTGGAAGTCGACCGGGGTGTCCTTGGCGAAATGGGTGAACTCCACGGGGTGCACCGCCTCGTGCCGCACCTCGGGACCGACCTGGATGAGCAGCCAGGCCGCGGGCACGATGAACAGCAGCATCTTGAGGTAGAACTGGAACGCCTGCACGTAGGTCGCCGCGCGCATCCCACCCAGCGCGAGAGTGATGCTCACAGCGGCGGCCGCGATCACCACACCCACCCAGTACTGGCTGCCGCTCACCGCCGACAGCACCAGCCCGGCCGTGCGGAACTGCGGCACCAGGTAGAGCCCACCGATCACCAGGACGACGACCGCCGACAGCTTGCGCAGCGTATGGGAGGCGAGCCGCGCGACCGCGAAGTCAGGCACCGTCAGCGCGCCCGAGCGGCGCATGGGCGCGGCCACCAGGACCAGCATCGCGACGTAGCCCGCGGTGAACCCGACGGGGTACCACAGCGCGCCCATGCCGTCCTTGACCACGAGACCGGCGATCCCGAGGAACGACGCCGCCGAGAGGTACTCCCCCGACACCGCCGCCGAGTTCAGCAACGGCGACACCCGTCGGGACGCGACCAGGAAGTCCGAGGTGGTGCGCATGGCCGCGATGCCGCGCAACCCGATCAGCAGCGTGACCAGCACGACCGGGGCGACGGAGAGGAAGGCGATCATGCGGTTTCGTCGGCGGACTCGGCCCGCTCGGCCCGGCGCAGCTGCCAGGCCGCGATCCCCACCATCAGCGGGTACGGCAGCGCGCCCATCGCCAGCCACGACACGGGGATGCCGAGCAGCCGGACGTCGTCGAGCGCGGGCCACGCGGCGAGGACCGCCGGGATGCCCAGCAGCAGGGACACCAGCAGCACCAAGGGAAGCAGAGCGCGCCTGCGCTGAACGGCGTAGACCCGCATCGCCCGTTGGACGTCGTCCGGGTCGAGCGCGGGCGGGCGCCACGCGGTGTGAACCCGGCGGCGGGCGTGCGCGATCCGCGTCTGCGGACTGGTCACCGCGACCCGCCGCGAGGGCATCAGCCCCGCCCGCCCAACTCGCCGCGCTGGGCCGCGTGCAGAAGCCGTTCCCGCAGCTCACGGGCATGGCGACGGCTGACCGGGACGTCGCCGAGGTCGGTGTGCGCCAGCATGCCGCCGACGGCGTCGCTGCGCAGCTCCCGGACCGCGTCGATGGCCACCAGGAATCCTCTGTGGACCCGGGCGAACCCGGCGCCCTCCCAGTACTCCAGCAGCCGTGAGATCGGCATCCGCACCAGGTGCACCCCGCCGCGGGTGTGCAGCCGCACGTAGTCGCCCTGCGCCTCGACGAACTCGACGTCGCCGCGGCGCACGTAGCGGATGCGGCCCTCGCTCTCCACCGGCAGCACGGGCATGGCGTCGGGCTTGGCCGGGCTGGTGTCGTCCGGCGCGGAGACGGGCTCCGGGATCTCGACCGGCGTGACCATTCGCGCGACGCGGCTCAGGGTGGTGGCCAGCCGTTCCGCCCGCACGGGTTTGAGCAGGTAGTCGACCGCGCCGATGCCGTAGGCGGACACCGCGTGCCCGTCGTAGGCGGTGACGAACACGATCACCGGCGGCTTGCTGAGCTTGGACAGCAGCGACGCCAGTTCGAGGCCGTTCATGCCTGGCATGGAGATGTCGAGGAACACCGCATGGAACTCGCCGCCCTCGATCATCCGCAGCGCGGTCAGCGCGTCGCCCGCGGCGGCCACCCCGGCCACCTCGGGCGCGTCGCGCAGCAGCCTGCACAGCTCGTCCAGCGCCGCCTTGACGTCGTCGACGGCGAGCACCCGCATGCCGCTCATGTGGCCACCCCGGGCTGGAACACCGGCACCCGCACGACAACCCTGGTCCCGGCCTCGGGCGCGGTCTCCACGACGAGTCCGTACCAGGCGCCGTAGACGTTGCGCAGCCGTCTGTCCACATTGGCCAGTCCGATGCTGCCCGTGGTCCCGTGCCCGGCCAGGATCGCCTCGGCGACCGACGGGTCCATGCCGACCCCGTCGTCCTCCACGCTGATCACGCAGTCGTTGCCCTCCGACTCGCCGCGGACCTGTACGACCCCGTCGCCCGCGCGGGGCTCGATCCCGTGCCGGACCGCGTTCTCCACCAATGGCTGCAACACCAGGTACGGGATGGTGACCGCGAGAACTTCGGGGGCCACCCGGATCTGAACGCGCAGACGGTCGCCGAGCACGGCCCGCTGCAGCGCGAGGTAGGTCTCGATGGCGTGGAACTCGTCGGCGACGGTTGTGAACTCGCCATGGCTGGCCAGGCTGTACCGGTTGTAGTCGGCGAAGTCGAGCATCAGCTCGCGGGACCGCTCCGGGTCGGAGTGCACGAGCGAGGCGATGACGGTCAGCGCGTTGTAGACGAAGTGCGGCGACATCTCCGCGCGCAGTGCCCGCAGCTCCGCCTGCGCGGCGTACTCGGCGGACACCTCCAGGCGGGCCCGTTCGAGCGCGGCGACGATCCAGTCGGCCACCTCGCGCACGGCCCCGGCGCGGATCTGGCCGGACACGACCAGCACGCCCGCGAGTTCGTCGTGCACGTGCAGGGGAACTGCCAGGAGCGGCGCACGGCCCGCGCGGGTGTCGGTGTGCAGGACCTCTTGGACGAGCACGGTCACCCGGTCTTGCGGGGCGGCGGTGCCCGCCCACACCGGGCGGCCCGACAGGTCGGCCAGGGCGACACCGTCCACATCGAGCAGCAGTCGCACGCCGCGGGCCACCGCCCGCACCCGCGGCCCAGAGAGCCCATCGGCCAGGTCGTCGGCGATCTGCCGCGCGGTGCCGAGCACCGAAGCCGCGTCGGTGCGCGCCCAGGGTGGCCACGGCCGCCGGGGCGGACGCACCTGTGGCTGCGCGGGCACTGACATGGGTTGATGTTAGGCGACGGCGGTCCGTTCTCGTCCACTCGTCGACCGTTCGTCCCCGAGCCGACACCGTCCGTCGCTGATCATCTCCGGCCGGGTCCGCGCCGTCCTAGCGTGGCGGCCTGCGCACCGGGACGGCGGGAGAACGCGATGACCACGGACAGTTTGTCGAACCTGATGGACGAGCGGCGCACGTTCGCGCCGGACAGCGGCTTCGCGGCCGCCGCGAACGTGGACGCGGGCTGGTACACCGCGGCCGACGCCGACCGGGAGGGCTTCTGGGCGGCCCAGGCGCGCAGGCTGTCGTGGGAGTCCGAATGGTCGAGCGTGCTGGACTGGTCGGACGCACCGGTCGCCAAGTGGTTCGTCGGCGGGAGGCTCAACGTCGCCTACAACTGCGTCGACCGGCACGTCGAGGCGGGCCTTGGCGACCGCGTGGCGATCCACTGGGAGGGCGAGTCGGGCGACGGGCGCACGATCACCTACGCCGACCTGCTGCGTGAGGTGTCGAAGACGGCGAACGCGCTGGTGTCACTGGGTTTGCGCGCGGGCGACCGGGTCGCGATCCAGCTGCCGATGATCCCCGAGGCGATCTACGCGATGCTCGCCTGCGCCCGGCTCGGCCTGGTGCACAGTGTGGTCTTCGGCGGGTTCTCCCCCACCGCGCTGCGCTCCCGCGTCGACGACGCCCAAGCCCGGCTGCTGATCACTTCCGACGGGCAGTTCCGCCGGGGCAACGCCGCCCCGATGAAGGCCAACACCGACGAGGCGATCGCCGGATGCGCGTCGATCGAGCACGTCCTCGTGGTTCGGCGCACGGGGTCCACTGTGGAGTGGACAGAGGGCCGCGACGTGTGGTGGCACGACCTGGTCGACGGTCAGTCCGACACCCACACCCCGGAAGCGTTCGACGCCGAGCACCCGCTGTTCATCCTCTACACCTCGGGCACCACCGGAAACCCCAAGGGCATCCTGCACACCAGCGGCGGATACCTGACCCAGGTGGCCTACACCCACCACGCGGTCTTCGACCTCAAACCGGAAACCGACGTGTACTGGTGCACGGCGGACATCGGCTGGGTCACCGGCCACTCCTACATCGTCTACGGCCCGCTGGCCAACGGCGCGACGCAGGTCGTCTACGAGGGCACGCCGGACAGCCCGCACCAGGGCAGGCACTTCGAGATCATCCAGAAGTACGGGGTGTCCATTTACTACACGGCGCCCACCCTGATCCGCACGTTCATGAAGTGGGGCGACGAGATCCCGGCGGGCTACGACCTGTCGTCGCTGCGGCTGCTGGGCTCGGTCGGCGAGCCGATCAACCCGGAAGCCTGGATGTGGTACCGCGAACACCTCGGCGGCCAACGCTGCCCGATCGTCGACACGTGGTGGCAGACCGAGACCGGCGCGATCATGATCAGCCCCCTGCCGGGCGTCACCAGCACAAAACCCGGCTCGGCGCAGCGGCCACTCCCCGGCGTCGGGGCACGCGTGGTGGACGACGCCGGGGTCGAGGTCGGGCCCGGTGGGGGCGGTTATCTGGTCCTCGACAAGCCATGGCCGTCGATGCTGCGCGGAATCTGGGGCGACGAGGAGCGGTTCCGCTCGACGTACTGGTCGCGCTTCGACGGGTTCTACTTCGCCGGCGACGGCGCCAAGTACGACGCTGACGGTGATATCTGGCTGCTCGGGCGGGTTGACGACGTGATGAACGTGTCGGGGCACCGGATCTCGACCACGGAGGTGGAGTCGGCCCTGGTCTCGCATCCCAGCGTCGCCGAGGCCGCGGTCGTCGGCGCCACCGACGCGACCACGGGCCAGGGCATCGTCGCCTTTGTCATCCTGCGCGGCGGCCAGGACGCCGAAGTCGCGAGCCAACTGCGCGACCACGTCGCGAAGGAGATCGGCCCGATCGCCAAGCCCCGCCAGGTCCTGGTCGTCCCGGAACTACCCAAGACTCGATCCGGCAAGATCATGCGCAGGCTCCTGCGCGACATCGCGGAGAACCGGGCGGTCGGCGACACGACCACTCTGGCCGACTCGTCGGTGATGGCGCTGATCTCCTCGGGCCTCAACCCCGCTGAGCCGCCTGGATGACCTGCTGAACTCCTGTCGCGTCCGGGATCTGGACGAGTTGCGTGCGGTGGTGGGCCGCGCTCGGCCGGCCCCCGCAGCACCGTCGCGAACAAGTGCGGCAGGCGACTCGGTGGCCCGAAGCTGATCGTTCCGGTGCCGTCCGGGCGCCGGGCGAACACCATCGGCGGGGCAAGCGCACGAAGGGCAATGGCGTCCACACTTTTCCTCCCGCGCAGCAGGATCCGCTGGTCGGTGACCACGTAGCGCGCGGCCGTGGACCGTCGGCGGCAGACGACCAGCAAGATCACCACAACCAGGATCCCGGTTGGAAACAGCCCGGCGAGACGGAACCACGCAGGGGCCGCCGCCGCGAGCCACTGCCAGAGCACGCTGAAGCCGACGACATGGGCCAGCATCAGCGCGGCCACGAGTCGATCGGAGCTTTCGGGCTGGGCCCGCCCGACCAGGGTTCCCGCTCACCGTCCCATAGAACGATCTTGTCCGTGTTCATGACGGGTGTGTCTCCGGGTTCGTCTTTTCGTGAGACGGGTGATCCGAATGTCGGGCGGCCGACTGTCCTGGGCCGGATGACCGTAACGCGACACCCCCGGCGTCGTTGAATGGCGCACGGGCGGCGAAACACGCAGGTCCGTGCCGCGCTCGAGGGTCCGCGGCGTCATCCGACCCGCCTTGCGGAGGAGCTCCCTGTGATCCGTCGCTCGTCCAGGTTCCAACGGATGTCGGTGCTCGCGGTCGCCGCGGCCGCCGTCGCCTTCACGGTCGCGCCCGCTGGTGCCGACAACACCGCGTTCCCCGTCCAGTTGGTCACCGTCGACACCCCGACGCGCGCCCACAAGACGCTCCTCACCCGACTTGGTCTCGACCTCACCGAGCACGCGGGCCACAACTACGTCGAGGTCGTGCTGCACACCGCCGCCGACGCCGACGCGCTGCGGCGGGCCGGGTTGACCTGGCAGGTGCGCATCCCGGACATGGTCGCCCGGGAGGCCCAGGTCAACGCGGCGAACAAGGCGTACGCCGACGTCACCGCCGTGTCCCCGCTGCCCAGCGGCCGCGACAACTACCGCACGCTCGCCGACTACAACAGCGACATGACGACCCTGGTCACGATGCGACCCGACCTGGTCAAGCCGTTCGACCTGCCGCACAAGTCGCTCGACGGCAACACCGTGCGCGGTGTCGAGATCGGCCGCGACGTGCGGGCCCCCGAGGATGGCAGGCCGGTGTTCGCGATCATGGGCGTGCACCACGCCCGCGAGTGGCCCTCCGGCGAGCACACGATCGAGTTCGCCTACGACCTGGTGAAGAACTACGGCCGGGACGCACGCATCACCGCCCTGTTGGACAAGGCGCGGGTGCTCGTCGTGCCGGTCGTCAACGTCGACGGGTTCGACCGCTCCCGCACCGATGGCGCCCTCATCGACCTGCGCGAGACCGACGACGGCGGCACCGCCACCATCCTCGGCACCCCGGGCAACGCGTACAAGCGCAAGAACTGCCGGGTGATCGACGGCGTCGACACCCCGGACGGCACCTGTGCCCTCGCGGGCGCCACCAGCCCCGGCGGCTTCGGCATCGGCGTCGACCCGAACCGCAACTACGGCGGCTTCTGGGGCGGCCCCGGCGCGTCCGACCTGTTCGCCGACCCGACCTACCGCGGCGCGGGCCCGTTCAGCGAGCCGGAGACGCAGAACATCCGGGAGCTGGTCAGCGGCCGCCACGTGACGACCCTGATCACCAACCACACGTTCTCCAACCTGGTCCTGCGGCCCAACGGCGTGCACCCCGACACCATCGGACCCGGCGGCCTGCCGGTCGGCGACGCGCCCGACGAGGCGGCGCTCAAGGCGCTCGGCGCGAACATGACCGCGCAGAACGGGTACAAGAACCAGCACGGCTGGGAGCTCTACGACACCACCGGCACCACCGAGGACTGGTCCTACAACGCCACCGGCGGCTTCGGCTACACCTTCGAGATCGGCCCGGACGAGTTCCACCCGCCGTTCCCCAAGGTCATCGACGAGTACCTGGGCGCGGGCGCCTACGCGGGCAAGGGCAACCGTGAGGCCTACCTGGTCGCGCTCGGCAACGCCGTCGACACCGCGACCCACTCCGTCATCGCGGGCAAGGCGCCCGCGGGGGCCTTGCTGCGTCTGCGCAAGGAGTTCGCGTCGCCGACGTGGTCGGGCCACATCACCGACCGGCTGAACACGTCGATGGTGGTGGGCCCCGACGGCCGCTACACCTGGCACGTCAACCCGTCGACCCGCCCGGTCGTGCAGGCCAAGCAGTACCGGCTGCTCGACACGACGCCGCTCAAGCAGGAGGTCTTCACCGGGACGACCCTGCCGCTCATGGAGACCGACAAGACGTTCGTGGTCGACCGAGCGGCCGACGCCTTCGAGGTGAAGCTCGACTGGCCCACCCCGGACGACCTCGACCTCTACGTCTACCTGCGCAACGCGGACGGCTCGCTCACCGAGGTCGGCAAGTCGGTGGCGTTCGTCGGTGTGAAGGACCGCGTGCTGCTGACGAACCCGGTACAGGGCACCTATGTCCTGCGCGTGGTCAACGCGTCGTCGATCGCGCCGAGTTGGACGCTCACCGCGTCGCTGTTCGACGGTCAGGAGCACACGGCGGGCGGCCTGATCGAGAACTGGACGCTGACCTGCGAGAAGAACGGCAAGGTCCTGGAGACCGTGCCGGTGATCGTGGACCGCGGCCAGCAGGTCAAGGCCGATCTGAAGGCGTGCCAGAGCAAGTGGGCCACTTCCTGACCCGATGACCGACGAGAGGGGGCGGGCTGCTCGGCTCGCCCCCTCTCGCGTGTCCTACTAACGTCGGACGGTACGTACTTCGCGAGGAGGGACGGACATGACCGGCCGAGTGGTGCACTTCGAGGTCCCGTTCGACGACGGCGACCGGGCCAGGACGTTCTACCAGGAAGCGTTCGGCTGGAAGGTCGAGGCGTTCCCGGGGATGGACTACACGATCGTCTCCTCGGGCCCGACCTCCGAGCAGGGCCCGACCGAATCGGGATACATCAACGGGGGCATGGCCCAGCGCGACGCCGAGAAGTCCTTCACCTCGCCGGTCATCGTCATCGACGTCGAGAACATCGACGACGCCCTGACGAAGATCGGTGAGCTGGGCGGCAAGACCGCGGTCGAGAAGATGCCGGTCGGCGAGATGGGTTTCGCGGCGTACTTCACCGACACCGAAGGCAACGTCGTCGGCCTGTGGGAGACCGCCAAGTCTTGATCGTCGGGTGCCCGCGGCCGGTTCGGTGGCAAGATCGGGTGATGGAGCCGATCATCGGGAGGCCACCGTGGCGCAGCTGAGGGCTGACCTGCTGGGCAAGGTCTCCGCCCGGATCACCGAGGTCACGGGCCGGGCGGAGATCGCCGACGCCGTCACGAGGTTCCTTCGCAACACCGCCGAGACCACGGTGTCCGAGCAGCCGGACGGGACCACGTTCGTCATCACCGGCGACATCCCCGCCATGTGGTTGCGCGACTCCGCCGCCCAGCTCAAACCGCTGCTTTACCTGCTCGACGACGCCCCTGAGCTGCTCAGCCTGCTCAACGGACTGCTGCTGCGGCACTGGCGCTACATCTCGATCGACCCGTACGCCAACGCGTTCAACCTCGAACCCAACGGCCATGGCCACCACTCCGACCGCACCCCGATGGATCCCATCGTGTGGGAGCGCAAGTGGGAGATCGACTCGCTCACCTACGGTATCGACTTCGCCTACACGCTGTGGAAGTCCGCGGGCAGCACCGACTGGTGCGAGACGACGTTCCGGGTCGCCGCGGCGCGGATCGTGCAGACGTTCACCACCGAGCAGGACCACGAACACCGGTCGAGCTACACGTTCCGCCGCGGCGGCCGGTTCGCGAGCGGCCGCAACACGCTGAACCGGCACGGGAAGGGGAGACTGACCCGGCCCACCGGCATGGTGTGGAGCGCGTTCCGACCCAGCGACGACGCCTGCGAGGCCGGGTTCAACGTGCCCGGCAACTTCTACGCGGCGCAGGCGATGCGTCAGCTCGCCGAGATCGCCCGCGAGTTGCTCCACGACGACAACCTCGCCGCCGACGCCGACCGGCTCCAGCGGGAGATGAGCGACGGCCTGGCCGACCACGGCACAGTGGAGGGCCCGGGCGGAACGGAGATCTTCGCCTACGAGGTCGACGGGTTCGGCGGCAGCGCGCTGCTCGACGACGCCAACGTGCCGAGCCTGCTGTCACTGCCCTACCTGGGCTGCGTCGGCGTGGACGACCCGGTCTACCAGGCGACGCGCAAGTTCCTGCTCAGCCCGCGCAACCAGTACTACTTCCAGGGCAGCGCGGCGAAAGGCATCGGCAGCCCGCACACGCCGCGCGACCACGTGTGGCCGATCGCGTTGAGCGTGCAGGGTTTGACGGCCACGACCGCGCAGGAGCAGGCCGAGATCATCGCGCTGCTGCTCGACACCACGGGCGGCACCGGGATGATGCACGAGAGCTTCCACGTCGACGATCCGACGAAGTTCACCCGCGAATGGTTCTCCTGGGCCAACTCCATGTTCTGCGAGCTCGTGCTCGTCCACTGTGGGTACCGCCTCGGCGGCGGCCGCAGCCCCGACTACCTGCCACAGGCCTGATCAGCGCTCCGCGTGCGCCTTCACGGCCGCCAGGGTGTGCTCGATCGACTCGACATTGAAGCCCGGCCGGTCCTGCCGCCCGGTGACCTTGGGGCCGAGGAAGCGCCGGATGAACCAGCTGCCCACCCGGTACCAGTTCTCGGTCAGCACACAGCCGGTCTCGGTCGGCTCGATCACGTAGGACCACCGCGAGACCCGCACGCCGAACGAGGTGCGCACGTCGAAGGTCAGCAGCCTGCCGGGCACGCACTCGACCACGGTGGCCTGGGTCGACCACTGCTTGGCGCCGTTGCGGTTGGTGCCGCGGAACTTGGCCCCCACCGCCGGGCCAGGGCAGTCGACCCAGTAGCCGCCGATGTTCTCCGGGCTGAACTCCCCCATCCGCGGGAGGTCGCTGACCAGGGACCACACGGCGTCCGCGGCGGCGGCGACGGGCGTACTGCGCGAGATGGAGGGCTCCACACGGTCAACACTGCCCGCTCGCCCCGGCCCGGCGCATCGCGCATCGTGCGCTAGTCGGCGCGCTTGCGCCGGACGGCCAGGAGCACACCGAGTGCGACCAGAGCCAGCACCCCGGCGGCGACGGGCCACCACTGCGTGTCGGAGTCGACCACGTCGGATTCGCCCCGGGGAGCGGTGGTCGTCGGCGCCACAGCGCTGGTGGTCGTATTCGGTGCCGCGGTGGTCGTGGTGGGGACGGCGGCGGCGCTGAGGGTGAAGGTGAGGCTGTTCGACGTCGCGTCGCCGTCGTGCCCGGTGACCCGGTAGGCGACCTTGTAGGCGCCGGGCACGGTCGGCCTGAACGGCACACTGACCGTCGCGCCGGCGACCCCCGCGTCACCAGAGGCGACCGCCCCGTCCGGCCCGGTGACGGTAAGGGTCGTCTCCCCCGGCGTGAGTTCCTCGGTGAAGGTCAGCGTGACCGCCGCAGGCGCCGCGTCGAGCACCGAGTCGGCTTTCGGGTCACTGGACTTGAGCGAGTTGTGCGCCAGCGCGGGAGTCGCGGTGGCGACCAGCGTCGCGGCGATGACGCTGAACAGGACGCCGACGACGCGGCTGGTGCGGTGTGCCATGGGGGGAGCCTTCCGAGAAGCGCGGGTGATCGTCAAGGCGCGGCCTGCCGGGGTCACGCGGGCCTGCTATACCCGAGTGGTCGTTCAGGAGGACCCACCAGTTCCCGTGCCGAGGGAGTCTCCGTGAGCACCAGACCGCCGCAGCGCCTGCGCTCCGCCGTGGCCGCCATCGACGTGCGGCCCGCGGACCGGATCCTGGAGATCGGCTGCGGCCGCGGTGTCGCCGCGGCGATGGTGTGCGAGCGGCTCGACACCGGCCGTTACGTCGGCGTCGACCGCTCCGCCACGGCGATCACGACCGCGACCACCCGCAACGCCGAGTCCGTGGCGGCGGGGACGGCACGCTTCGTCACCGCCGCGCTGGGCGAGTTGGACCCGTCTTCCCCTCCCCACCACGACCGGCAGGCTACTGACAGTCGTCACCGGGTAGACATGCAACCATTTGGTTGCTTATCATGGCCGGGAAGGGGGCGGTCATGGACGCGGTGTTCAAGGCGCTCGCCGACGCGAACCGCAGGCAGCTGCTCGACCGGCTCAACGCCGACAACGGGCTGAGCCTGCGCGAGCTCAGCGAGGGACTGGAGATGAGCAGACAGGCGGTGAGCAAGCACCTCGCGGTGCTGGAAGCCGCCTCACTCGTCAGCACCGTGAAGCATGGCCGCGAGAAGCTGCACTACCTCAATCCCGTGCCCATCCACGAGATCGCCGACCGGTGGATCGGGAAGTACGAACGCGACCGAATGGCCGCGCTGTCCCACCTCAAGCACGTCCTGGAAGGACCACCGATGAGCAAGCCCGAGTTCGTCTACGTCACCTATATCCAGACCACCGCGGAGAAGCTGTACCGCGCGCTCACCGACCCCGAGTTCATCAAGATCTACATGGGCGGCACCGGGCCGAAGTCGGACTGGAAGGTCGGCTCGCCGGTCCTGTGGAAGTCCATGCCGGACGGCGAGTTCGAGGACATGGACCAGCAGGTCCTCGAAGCCGTGCCCGGCAAGCGGCTCGCCTACACCTGGCACACGCTGCAGCCGACGCACCGCGAACTGTTCGACTCCGACGAGGAGTTCGCCGAGGCGGTCAAGGAGCGCTCGAAGGTCAGCTTCGACATCGAGCCCGCGGAGATCCCGATGATGGGCATGAAGCTCACCATCACCCACGACGGCTTCGACAGCCCGGACAGCAAGATGCTGGAGGGCACCAGCGGCGGCTGGATCATGATCCTGTCCGCCATGAAGACGTTCCTGGAGGGCGGGAAGCTCGTCGCGGACCAAGAGGACTGAGGCAGAGGAAAGGCGCCCCCGGGCACGGGAGCGCCTTTCCTCTAGCCGGACTCAGTTATGCGTCATGTCTGTGCCGTTGTGCGTCATCTCGACCTGGTTGTGGGTCATCTCCGGGTCGTCCGCGTTGGCCGTGCCCGCGATGACAAGCGCCCCCAGGGCGCTCGCCGCCAGCAGCATGAACGCGGCGACCGATCGCCTGATCCGCATGATTCCTCCGTACAGAAGCCAGGATTCCGGGCATTTCGTCGGACGTGAACGCTGTGCGCGAAAGGTTGATCGACGAGGAGCCTGACAGCGGTGATCTACGGCCCGGACAACGCCGCGTGAATCGACGGCCAATGCCGAGCGGGCGTCGGATGGACGATCCCCTGGTCCATCCGGCTTAACCGGTGCGTACACGGTTGTTCACCGACAGTTCACGTCTCTATCGTTGTCGGATGGACCCGTTCGTCGGTCGCGACGCCGAACTCAGCCGTCTCGACGGCTGGGTCGACCGTGTGCGCCGAGGCGACGGCCAGGCCGTGCTCATCGAGGGCGAACCCGGCATCGGCAAGACCACCCTGCTGCGCGTCGCCACGGCGCGGGCGGCGCGCGCGGGGTGCCAGGTGTTCTGGGGCGCGGGCGACGAACTGGGCCAGGCCCTCCCACTGCTGCCCCTGCTCGACGCGCTGCGGGTCCGCGAAGGCGACAGCCCACGCCGCGCCGCCGTCGCCCGGCTGCTGCGCGGTGAGACCGGAGCGGGCGACCCGGTCACCGCCGCCACCGAACAGATCCTCGCCCTCGTGGACGACGCCTGCGCGGCCGAACCGGTCGTCCTCGTCGTCGACGACCTGCAGTGGGCCGACCGGTCCACCGTCGCCCTCTGGTGCAGGCTCGCCCGCTCGACCCACGAACTGCCACTGCTGCTGATCGGGATCACCCGCCAGGTCCCGCGCCGAGCCGAACTGCTCGCCCTGCGCCGCGCGGTCGGCACGAGCGGCGTGCTGCGGGTGGGAAAGCTGTCCGACATCGCGGTGACCGACCTCGTGCGCTCGCTCGCGGGCGCAGCCCCCGGTGCCACTCTCCGCGCCTTGGCCGATGGCGCGGCCGGGAATCCCTTGTATGTCACCGAACTC
This sequence comes from Actinokineospora xionganensis, assembly GCF_014323725.1. Taxonomy (GTDB): domain Bacteria; phylum Actinomycetota; class Actinomycetes; order Mycobacteriales; family Pseudonocardiaceae; genus Actinokineospora; species Actinokineospora xionganensis. The sequence continues at coordinate 39,951 of NZ_JABVED010000013.1, forward strand.
ATCGACGCCCTCAGCCGCGGCGATGCGCTGACCCGGGTCGACGGGCACGCCGACGTGACCACCGACCGCACCCCGGCGACCCTCACCGCCGCCATCGCCCACCGGCTCGACTTCCTGCCCGAGCGGGTCCGGACCGTGCTGCGCGCGGCGGCGCTGCTCGGCGTCGAGTTCGACCTCGCCGACGTCGCGACCGTGCTCGGTGAGCGCTTCACCGCGCTGGTCGACGACCTCGAGGAGGCCCGCGCGGCCGGGGTGCTCCGGGAGTCCGGCACCAACCTGGCCTTCCGCCATCCGCTGATCCGCGGTGCCCTCTACGACGATCTGCCCGGCCCGGTCCGCGCCGCGTGGCACCACGACGCCGCGCGGGCCCTGGCCGCCGCCCGCGCGCCGGTGCACCGCGTCGCGAAGCAGCTTCTCCGCGCGGGCGGCGCCCGACTCGACGAGTGGGCCACCACCTGGCTCGCCGACGCCGCGCCCGCTCTCATCGCCCAGGCTCCGGCCGTCGCGATCGACCTCCTCGACCGCGCCGAGATCCACACCGGCGCGTTGGCCTGCCGACTGGCCGAAGCCCTCTGCCGCACCGGCGACACGGCCCGCGCCGAACAGGTCGCCACCCGCGCGCTCGACGCCACCACCGACCCGGACCTGGTCTCCGACCTGCATTGGACGCTCGCGCAGTGTCGGGCCATGGCAGGCCGGTCAGCCGAGTCCCTCGCCGCGCTCGCGGCCGCGCTCACCCGCCCGGACCTGCCCGCCCGGCACCGTGCACGGCTGCTCGTGTTGACCGCGCGCGCCCATCGCGACCTGGGCGAAGTCGACGTCGCGGGCGCGGTCGCGGCCGACGCGCTCGCCGCCGCGACCGAAGCCGACGACCGCTGGTCCACCGGCTGGGCGCTGCACGTGCTGATCATCGTGACGATGATGCGCGGCGACGTCACCGCCGCGTTGCCGCTGTTCGACCGAGCTCTCGCGGTGACCGGCCCCGACCCCTCGCTGATCGACCTGCGGCTGCTGCTGCAGATCAACCGTGTCGTGGCGCTCGGCGACCTGGACCGCTACGACGAGGCCCTTGCCGCCGCCGACCAGGTCCGCCGCCTCGCCGACGACACCGGCAGCCTGGTCCGCCTCGCCCAGGCACAGAGCGCCCTGAGCGAGCTGCTCTTCGACGTCGGCCGCTGGGGCGACGCGCTCGCCGAGGTCGCCGCGGTCGCCGAGGAGGCCAAGGACCCCGGCGTCGCCTGCTGCGACCACGGCATCGCCGCCGTCATCGCCCTGCACCGGGGCGACCCGGACGCCGCCCGCGACCATTTGCGCGCCGCCGAACCCAACGCCGCGCGCATCGGCAACCGGGTCGTCGGCTCACTCGCGCTGGCCCGCGCGCTCGACGCCCAACACCGCGGCGCCCCGGACGAGGCCCTCGCCGGGCTCCTCGCCTGCCTGGGCGAGGGTGCCGAAGAGCTCGAGGAGATGGAGGAGCTGCTCCCCGAAGCCGTCCACCTCGCCGTGCGGGCCAGCGATCTCGGCGCCGCGGGCTACGTCACCGGGCTCGCGGAGAAACTCGCCGAGCACAGCGACATCCCACACCGGGTGGGCGGTGCCCTGCTCTGCCGCGGCCTGCTCGCCCACGACCCGGCGACGCTGCTGCTCGCCGCCGACCACTTCGCGGAGGCGGGTCGACCGCTCCCCCGCGCGCACGCGATGCACGCCGCGGCGGTCGAGTTCGCCGAACGCGGCGACGTCGCCTCCGCTCGGGCCGCGTTCACCCGCGCCGACGATCTCTACGACACCCTGGGCGCCCGATGGGATGCCGGGCGGCTGCGTGCGGAGCTGCACGCCCACGGCATCCGCCGGGGCCCGCGGGTCAAGCACCGCCAGGCCACGACCGGCTGGGAGAGCCTCACCCCCACCGAGTCCCGCATCGCCGCGCTGGTCGCGGAAGGACTCAGCAACCCGAGTATCGCCGCCCGCCTCGTGCTCTCGAAGCGGACGGTCGGCACCCACGTCTCCCACATCCTGGCCAAGCTGGGTGTGGCCTCCCGGATCGACATCGCCCGCGAGGCCGCGGGCCGCTACCGCGAGTCGGGCTGACGCGACCGCACCAGCCGGTGTCCGAAGCGGTGCCGGTTCCACAGCGGCACCGCGATCCACCAGGTCATGAACCAGGCCATGATGCCGCCGGAGATCCACAGCGCCTGCCCGGTGCCGAGCACCACGTCGAGGATCAGCATCATCGACGAGCCGAGCGCCAACATCAGGAAACACAGTCCGGACAGGGTGAACCAGCTCGTCGCTCGAACCAGCTTGCGCTTGAGCCTGCGCTGGAACACCAGTCGGTGGAATGGCGCGGGCGCGATCAGCAGCGCGGTCGCGGCCGCACCCATGATCAGACTGGCCACATAAGTCCACCGCTGGAACTCGGTGATGTCGGCGAACCTCGGCGTGAACGCCAGCGCGAGCAGGAACGCCAGCAGGAACTGCACACCGGTCTGCGCGACCCGGACTTCCTGAAGCAGCTCACCGTAGTTTCGGTCGAGCCGCTGCGCCGGCGTCTCGCCCCGCGCCCGCAGGTTCCACTCGTCGTGGGTCTCGTCGTGCGAGGTGGGCAGCGGGTGCAGGGTCATGGCGGGCTCCAACGTCGAAGGGAAAACTGCCCCTCAACGGTCTCCCGATCATGAACGCGAGACATCGGTCGGCTGACCTAGGCGGGAAGCTCTAGGATCAGTGAGTTGACAATCCTAGTGACCGTGCGGGAGACATGGCCGACTACGCACTTCTCATCCTGCCCTCGACGAACCGTGTGTACGCCGATTCGTCGGTCGCGCTCACCGTGGCCGAACTCGAGGTGTTCAACCAGTCCGTCGTGGACGGTCGCATCGGCGACATCGCCCGCACCGAACTCGCCGGCGTCCCCTACGTCACCTTCACCGCCGACACGCTCGACGAGTCGGACATCGCCTACCTCGCGAACCTGTCGTCGATGTACGCGCTGTTCCGGCTCGACGGCAAGCTGCTCGAGCCCGTCCCCCTCCACCGCCTCGACGCGTTCGACAGCGACCTGATCACCATCCTGAAGTACCAGGGCAAGACGAACGAGCTGTTCACCAAGCTGCTGCTCAACATCACCCTCATGTCGTCGGCCCGGGCCCGCGACATGCTCGACCACCGCCTGACCGTGCTCGACCCGATGTGCGGGCGCGGCACCACCCTCAACCAGGCGATCATGTACGGCTACGACGCCGCGGGCATCGACCTCGACCAGAAGGACTTCGAGGCGTACGCCGCGTTCCTGCAGACCTGGCTCAAGCGCAAGCGGATCAAGCACCACGCAGAGGTCGTCAAGGTGCGCCGGGACAAGCAGCACCTGGGCCGCAGGCTGCAGGCGTCCATCGGCCTGAGCAAGGAAAGCTACAAGGCGGGCGACGCCCTGTCGCTGACCTACGTCAACGCCGACACCACCAGGGCCCGCGACTTCCACCGCCCCGAGAGCGTCGACCTGATCGTCACCGACGCCCCTTATGGCGTGCAACACGGCAGCCGCGCGGGCCAGGCCCTCCAGCGCACCCCACTGGAACTGCTCCGCGAGGCCGCCCCCGCCTGGGCCAAGCTGCTCAGGCCCGGCGGGTCGATCGGGATCGCGGTGAACACCAACGTCGCCCCCCGCGCGGACACCCTCGAAATCCTCACCCGCGCCGGCCTCGCCCCCCTCGACGACGGACCGTACCGAGCCTTCGAACACCGAGTCGACCAGGCCATCGTCCGCGACATAGTGATCGCCCGCAAACCATGACCACACTCGTGGTCGGCGTCGACCACCGGGACCTGAGCTTCAAAGTCCTGGCGGTCGCCGCCGACCTCGCGGTGAAACTGGGCGCGGACCTGCGGGTGGTGCATGCGATCGACCTGCGCGACTACCCGGTCGACCCGGACTCGGCGGACTGGGAACAACACGCCGAAGCCGCCCTCACCGAACTACGCGGAAACGTAGAGCGTGCCCTGTCCACCCATGAAGGCCACTGGACGTACGCGGTCCAGGTCGGCGAACCGGTCCCCACCCTCAAGACCGCAGCGGACGAACACGACGCGATGATGATCGTGGTGGGCCACCACAAACACTGGACCCCCGTGCGCGTCACCCGAGGCTCGGTGGGCGCAGGCCTGAGCCGCACCGCCCACCGCCCAGTCCTGATCGTTCCGGAAAGCCCACAGTAAGACGAAGCTGAACTCTCAAGCATCTCCAACGACCGAAACGCAAGGGGCCGATCCCAACGGCCCGTTTGGGTGGAGCGGTCTCTTTGGGCGTGAGGAGAGACCCCTAAACTTGCCGTGGTCGTGGGCCGAAGGTCCCCACCCGCTCTTCCACAACAGGGGTCCTCCTTCGTAGGGCCCCAAAGCAACCACTCCACCCAAACCACCACCCACCGCGCCAAGCTCAGTGGAAAGCCCGCAACCGCAAGCTGTTCGTCACAACGAACACAGAACTAGCCGCCATCGCCGCCCCAGCCAACATCGGATTCAACAACCCGGCAGCAGCCAACGGCAACGCAGCCACGTTGTAAGCGAACGCCCAGAACAAATTCCCCTTGATCGTCCGCAAAGTCCGCCGAGACAACCGAATCGCGTCCGCAGCCGCCCGTAGATCACCACGCACCAGCGTCAGATCCCCAGCCTCGATCGCCACATCCGTCCCGGTCCCCATCGCCAGCCCAAGGTCGGCGGTAGCAAGCGCGGCTGCATCGTTGACCCCGTCACCCACCATCGCCACGACCTTGCCAGACCGCTGCAGCCGGGCGATGACCTCAACCTTCTCCTCCGGCAACACCCCAGCGATCACCTCAGTGATCCCAACCTCCGCGGCCACGCTCCTAGCCACGGCTTCGTTGTCCCCGGTCAGCAGCACCGGCGACAATCCCAACGCCCGCAACAGCTTCACCGCTTCGGCCGAAGTCGGCTTCACCGTGTCGGCCACGACCAGCACGGCGCGCCCCCGGCCGTCCCAAGCCACGACAACGGCCGTGTGGCCACGACCCTCTGCCTCCGCCTTGGCCGTCACCAACTCGGCAGGCAGGCCGGCGTCGAGCATGCGGCCAACAGTCACCAACTCGCCGGACACCTTGGCACGCACGCCCCGGCCCTCGATGGCCGAGAAGTCCTTGACGGGAGGCAAAACGCCGACCTTGTCGCGCGCGGCCTTCACGATCGCCCGAGCGATCGGATGCTCCGACCCGTCCTCCACCGCCCCCGCCAGCCGCAGCACCGTCTCGACATCCTCGCCCTCGGCGACCTGAACGCCCACAAGGGACATCTGACCCGTCGTCACCGTGCCGGTCTTGTCGAGGACCACCGTGTCCACCCGCCGGGTCGACTCAAGCACCTCCGGGCCCTTGATCAGGATTCCCAGTTGCGCGCCTCGGCCGGTGCCGACGAGCAACGCCGTCGGAGTGGCCAGCCCCAGAGCGCACGGGCAGGCGATGATGAGCACCGCCACCGCCGCGGTGAAAGCCGCCGACGTGGACGCGCCGGCGCCAAGCCAGAACATCAGCGTCGCGACGGCCAGTGCGATCACGACCGGGACGAACACCGCCGAGACCCGGTCGGCCAGCCGCTGGACCGCGGCTTTCCCGGTCTGCGCTTGCTCGACCATGCGGGCGATCCGGGCCAACTGCGTCCGCTCACCGACGTTCTTGGCGACGACGACCAGCCTGCCGCCGACGTTCACCGTGCCGCCCACGACGGCCGCGTCCGGCCCGACCTCCACCGGCACCGACTCGCCGGTCATCATGCTCGCGTCGATCGCCGACGTGCCCTCCGCGACCACACCGTCGGTCGCGACCTTCTCCCCCGGCCGCACGACGAACCGGTCGCCGACGGCGAGTTGGCCCACCGGCACGCGGGTCTCGACACCATCGCGCAGCACCGCGACGTCTTTCGCGCCCAGGTCGAGCAGCGCCCGCAGCGCGGCCCCGGCCCGCCGCTTGGCGCGGGACTCGAAGTACCGGCCCGCCAGGATGAACGTGGTGACGCCCGCGGCAACCTCCAGGTAGATGGCCTCACCGGCCCCGCGCGCGATGGTCAGCTCGAACGGGTGCGTCATGCCCGGCACACCGGCCGAGCCGAGCAGCAGCGCGTAGAGCGACCACAGGTAGGCGGCGAGTGTGCCGATGGAGACCAGCGTGTCCATGGTCGCGGCGCCGTGGCGCAGGTTCATCCACGCCGCGCGGTGGAACGGCCACGCGCCCCACACGATCACCGGGGACGCCAGCGCCAGCGAAACCCACTGCCAGTAGGTGAACTGCAGCGCGGGCGCCATGGCCATCGCGACCACCGGGACGGAGAGCACGGCCGAGCCGAGCAGCCTGTCCCGCAGGGTGTCGCGTTCCTCGGGCTCGGGCGCCTGCTTGGTGGGCAGTTGCGCGGTGTACCCGGCGGCCTCGACCTGGGCCACCAGGGTCTGCGGGTCGATGTCCTCGGCGAAGATGACGTTCGCCTTCTCGGTCGCGTAGTTGACCGTCGCGGTCACACCGTCGAGCTTGTTGAGCTTGCGCTCGATCCGGTTCGCGCACGACGCGCAGGTCATGCCGCCGATCGAGAGTTCGATCTCGGCTGTCCTGGTCAGGTTCGTGGTCACGTCGGGGCCTCTCAGCCGTGTGTGTGTCCGTCGGCGCCGTGCTCCGGCGACGTGGTCAGCGTGAACTCGGCGGTGCGCACGACACCACCGTGCTTGAAGTCCAAGAACACCCGGTAGGTGCCATCGGACGGGACTTCGGCGACGAACGGCACGTCCGGACCGGGTGAGCCCGCTTCCGCGTGCACGTGCAGGTAGGCGAGGTCGCCGCCGCGCAGCGCCACCAGGTGGCCGTAGGCACCCAGGTAGGGCTGCAGATCCGCGACCGGCCTGCCGTCCTTGGTGACCGTGGCGGTGAGCTTCGAGGCGTGTCCGGCGATCAGTTCGCGGCCGACTCGCACCTCGTAGCCGTCGACTTTCGCCAGCCACGACTCCGGCTGTGTGACCGGCTGGAAGTCGCCCGGCACCATCACGTCGACGCCCAGGGTCAACGCGGGGCCGCCACGCGGGACGAAGTCGGCGAAGACCCGGTAGCTGCCGGGCCTGCGCAGCGCGAGCGGGACCGACCAGGTGCCGTCGGCGGCGCGTTCGGGGTGGACGTGCTGGTAGCAGGCGGTGTCGCGGCGCACGACGATGAGGTGCAGTTCCTTCTCGTGCGCGACCTCGAAGTCGGTGACCGTCTTGCCACCCGGGCCGGTGACGCGGAAGGTGAAGGGTTGCGCGGCGCCCGCCGTGAGCGCCGTCGCGCTCGGCACGAGGGCGTAGCCGCCGCTCCACGCGGACAAGCCGACCGGAGCTGAGGCGACAGCAGGCTCACCAGCGGTCCCGTGGCCGCCCGAGTCGCCATGCGGCGCGGGCTGCTCGACGTCCATCGGCCCGACCGCCGCGCCGAGCCCGTAGGCGGCGCCACCGACCAGGACCAGCGCGGCGGCGTAGGCGGCGAGAGCGCGCGCTGTCTTCACCCCGGGCGCCCTACGACCGGACGAGACGGGCGATCGCCGCGCTGGCCTCGCGAACCTTGTCGTCGGCAGCCTGCCCGCCCTCCGCGACCGCCTCGGCGACGCAGTGGTGCAGGTGCTGGTCGACGAGCCCGAGCGAGACCGCCTGCAGCGCCTTGGTGGCAGCCGACACCTGGGTCAGGATGTCGATGCAGTACTTGTCTTCCTCGACCATCCGCTGCAAGCCGCGGATCTGCCCTTCGATCCGCCGCAGTCGCTTCAGGTAATCGTCTTTGTCGCCGCTGTAGCCGTGCATCGGTGTCTCCTTCGTGGACACCGACAACTATACCCTACGGGGGTACCCCTAGGATCGGACCAGCCTGGCGATGGCGTCGGACGCCTCTTTCACCTTCACCGCGGCCTCGTCGCCACCGGCGGCCGCGGCCGCGACCACGCAGGTGGCGAGGTGCTCGTCGAGCAGTTCGAGGGAGAACGCCTGTAAGGCCTTCGTCGCCGCGGACACCTGGGTGAGGATGTCGATGCAGTACTTGTCTTCCTCGACCATCCGCTGCAGGCCCCGGATCTGTCCCTCCACCCGGCGCAGTCGTTTCAGATAGGCCTCGCGGTTGCTGCTGTCGACGGCCACGTGCGCTCCCCGCTGTCCTCGTTGAAGAGTCAGAATACGGGTCAGGGGTACCCCGCGACGATCCCCCGCGCGTGCGAACAAGGTCGAATGCCGCCAGGCTTGGCCGCATGTGGGAAGCCATGTGGTGGGGGCTGGTCGGCGGGTTGGCGCTGGTGGTCGGCGCGGTGGTCGGCCTGGTCGGCAACCCCCGGCCGAAGGTGATCGCCCTGGTCATGGCCTTCGGCTCCGGCGTGCTGATCAGCGCCTTGGCCTTCGAACTGGCGGCCCAGGCGTTCACCGGCGGCGGGGCGCTCGCCCTCGCCGCGGGCCTGGCCGCGGGCTCGGCGGCGTTCTACCTCGGCGACCTGGTCATTGACCGGCGCGGCGGGGAACATCGCAAACGGTCGGACGGCCGCCAGCGCTCCGGTGCCGCCCTCGCGATCGTGCTCGGCTCGCTGCTCGACGGCATCCCCGAGTCCGCCGCGATCGGCGTGTCCCTCCTCGACGGCGGCACGGTCGGCGCCGCGGTGGTGGCGGCGGTGTTCCTGTCCAACGTCCCCGAGTCGATGTCCGCCGCGTCGGGGCTGCGCAAGGCGGGGCACTCCACCCGGTGGATCCTGGGTCTCTGGGCGGGGGTGGCGGCCGTTTCCGCGCTTGCCGCCGGACTCGGCTACGCCACCCTCGGCGGCGCCTCCCGCGAGACGGTGGCGGCCGTTCAGGCGTTCGCAGCGGGCGCGATCCTGACGATGCTGGCCGACACGATGATGCCGGAGGCGTTCGAGAACGGCGGCAACGCGACCGGCGTCGTGGCCACTTTCGGCTTCACCACAGCGTTTCTTGTCAGCCACCTGGCGTGACTGATCGACTACCATGAGCCCACCGCGGACCTTTCGGGAGGCACCCATGGCTCGTTTCGCGATGCTCCTGCGACCCGACCAGGACCCAGCCGTCACCACGGCCCGGCTCACCGCCGAACTCGGCGCCCAGGTCGAGCCTCTCTCCACGGATGACCCGGACGCCCTGATCATCGATCTCCCCGACCGCTCCTTCGCCACCGACGCCGACGCGTTCAGCGCCGCCTACGCGCTGGCCGACGACTACGACGCCCTCGCGGTCGAACCGGACCTGCCGACCGCCTTGTTCCCCGAACCCGACCCGGTGCGTGGCGCGGACTTTCCGCCGGGTTGCTGGTCTCCGGAACATCCCAATCTGGCCGAGGAGTGGGCGCTGTGGACGATCCGGGCGCCGCAGGCGTGGGAGTACTCGCGCAAACAGGGAAGGCCCGAGCGCGGCGAGGGAATCGTCGTCGGCCAACCCGACACGGGAGTCATCCGCCACCGGGAGATGGACGGCGTCCAGTTCGTCCCGGGCTACGACTTCGTCGACAACGACAACGACCCCACGGACCCGCTGGCGGACGGAAACCCAGGTCACGGGACCGCCACGGCCAGCGTGATCGTCTCCCCCGACACCCACGTGGTGACGGGCGCGGCCCCGAGGGTGCGGCACATGCCGGTCCGGGCGATCGAGAGCGTCGTACGGGTGACGCAGGTGTCGGTCGCGAAAGCCGTTGTGTGGGCGACGGACCACGGTGCCCACGTGATCACGATGAGCCTCGGTGGACTGCCGTCGTTCGCGTTGGACCGGGCGATCAACCGAGCGGTGGCGGCGAACGTGATCGTCATGGCGGCGGCGGGAAACTGCGTCGGCACAGTGGTGTGGCCCGCCCGCTACGACAACTGCGTGGCCGTCGCGGGCACGACGCCGCACGACACCCCGTGGCGCGGGACGTGCAAGGGCGGCGCGGTCGACATCTCCGCCCCCGGCGAGAACGTCTACCGGGCGCGCATCCCCCAGTTCCCGGGGGACGGGGATTCGGGGCAAGGGCAGGGAACCAGCCTCGCCGTGGCCCTTACCGCGGCCGTCGCGGCCCTATGGCTGGCCCACCACGGCCGTGACAGGGTAATCGCCGTCGCGAGAAGCCGGGGCGAGACAGTGCAAGCCCTGTTCCGACGACTCATCCGAGAAACCGCCCGACGCCCCCAAAACTGGAACACGGGCGACATGGGAGCAGGCATCATCGACGCCCACGCCCTCCTGAGCAAACCCCTCGACACGAGAAGCCCGGCAACGGAACCCGCCACCGTCGGCTCAGTCCGCCATCTGATCACCGAACTACTCGGCGACCTCCCCGTAGAGGTCGACTGTGACCGCTACGGCCCCGAACTCGCGTCCCTGATCCTGCACACCCTCCTCGGCGACCGCACCACCACACTCCCGTCGACGAAACTAAGGGCAGCCATCGCCAACGAACACCTACGCCGATTCCTTCAGCTGTAGCGGCCGCATCACTACCCGGGCGATTTCAACCCGTTCCACCCGCGCACCCCAGCCACCCCCGCACCGCTGCGACCGCTGCCTCCCCCGGCCCTCGCTGTCACCTCCTTTCAAACCGCTTCTCCCATCACTGCGCCCTGCCCCAGCCCCACATAACCGCGCTTCACCACACAAATCACCCACCGGTCAATCCCCTGCCCGCGGCCCCTCAGGCCCCATCCAAGCCTACCCGATATCTTGATAGTGAATAGTCGATATGAGATCATCGCGAAGATCGCTCCGGGTCCATTTCGGACTCCGGGGTCCTAGGACTATTGGACTAGTCCACATCAGACCGAAGTCCGATGTGACACCCCCAAGCCGTCCCGTAACGTCTTCCCCACAGCACTTCACGAGGGGAGCAAAGTGAAGCGAGTCCGCGCGCTGCACCATCTGAGGACGGTGGCCGAGACGTGTGCCGACATGGCCACCCGGCCGCAGTCGATCTTCCCGCTCCGCGTGCGCGAACTATGGGCGGCCGGGGAGATCCTGGAGCCGGTCGACGAGCTCGACGCGGTGACGATCGCGCTGGTGGTCGATCTTCCCGTCGATGACGTCGCGTGGCTCACCGAGCCGTCCGGGGCTCAACACTGGGCCAACGCGGCGAAGTTGCAGACGGCTCCGGTCACCGTTCGGTGGCGTTCGGCGCGGGCTCCTGTGTGGAACCACGTGCTTCGGCGGCCTGCGCTCGTCTGGGATGTGGACAACGGGATCGCCGAAGCAACGCTCGACGCGATCGGCGACGGGCACACCGCGGCCGTCCGCCTCGACGAGCCGTCCGCCGACCTCATGGGCCGGCGGCTGGCCGACGACCTCGCCGTCAGTCTCCGCGCCCTGGGCTCGCGCACCGTCCACTACGCCGACCGGCGCTGGAAGCCCGGCAAGCTCGAACCGGTCGCCGACGCCCTCTGGCGCGCGAGTGAGGGATATCTCGATCTCCTCAAAGCAATCGACTACCCCTAGGCCATTACGTAACGTCCGCTCGGAACGAGATGGGGTGTGAATACGAACAGAGCGGGTAACTCCGATCCGGACGCCCCCGCGAAAGACAGGAAGAAACGATGCTGCAGACCGATCCGAACCCCATCTACACCATGCTGGTACGCGAGTTCGGCGTCGACCTCGACAAGGAGTCGCCCGCCGAGCCCGAGGTCACCGAAGAAGCCCAGCCTGCCCCTAGATAGCCGAATTCACAGGTCGGACGGCTCGTCGTCAGCGACCTGCGATCGTGGGCGGCACGCAGGGCGCTCCGGTTCGCGGCGGCGCCATTTCCACCGCCTTCGAATCGCGTGATCCCTTGGCTACCGTCGGTCAATTCCCGCGCAGTGGGATTTGCCAGACGACTCGCACATCAATGAACAAGTCGGCAGGACGTTTCGTTGAACGTGTTGAGTGTCGCGGTCCGAATGGGCCATCACGCTGCCGCCGGTGGGATCAATTTGGCCAGCCCCACATACCCGATGTCATGCAGGCGCTTCGCCGACACGGCGAAGTAGCTCGCGTCCGCGCTGACGCCCAGGCCCTCGACCATGCGGTTCATGAAGTTGAACAACGCGCACACGAGGACGGCGCTGTGCAGCGCGGACTCGTCCCATCCAGCGGCGTACACAGCCTCGGCGTCGGCGGGGGTCAGCGCTGACGGGGTCCGGGTGAGCTTGCCGACGTACCGCAGCACCGGCCGCAGCCGGGGAGCCACCTCCGCGGTGTCGAGGTCGGTGAGCGCGGCTTCCAACAGTCCCGGTTCGACGCCATGCGCCTCGGCGGTCGCGGTGTGCACGCCGTGGCAGTACGCGCAGTTGTTGACACCCGAGACGTAGGCGGCGATCAGCTCACGTTCGGCGAGACTGAACGGGGACGGGCCGCGCATCACCGTCTCGTGGTACTCGATGATCGGGCGGGCGGTGTCGGGGTAGGCCTTGAACACGTCGAACAGCACGGCGTTCTCGGGCAGTGATGGCAAGTAGGTCACGACTGTCCTCCGAGGGTGGCGACCAGGTCGTCGAGGTCGGCGCGGCGGAGCCAGCAGGCGGTGAGGTACACCAGACCGGCCGGGCCGACCGTGCCGAACACAGCGGTGAGAGTCCGGTGGCTGCGATCCCACGCCTGTCGAAGCGACGCCGAGGTCGACGGGCTGGGGTCGGCCTCGGCCAGTTCCGGGCGGATCGAGCGCCACCGGCGGGCACCCGCGGCAACCAGGTCGGGCATGGTCAGTTGGGCACCGCCGTGGCGGACGTGGTCGACGAGCATGGCGACCTGCCCGGCGTCGTCGGCGAGTGCGACCACGGCCAAGCAGGCCAGCAGCCGGTCCGGGTCGAGTCCGAGCAGCATGATCCCGGTCTCGGTGGACGCGGAGTCGTCGACGGCGGGCAGATCGAATGTGGTGTCAGACAAGGGCTTCGACCTCCATCACGGTTGGCGCGGTCACGCCGATTCGCGCGGCGATGGTGGCGGCGACTCGGGCGGTGGCGACCCGGTGGCCGTCGATGTTGCGGGCGGCGGGGCCGAGCACCATGCAGGCGGCGGCGCCGACGGCGAACACGCGTGGGTCCGCACGGTAGGCGAGGGTGCGTTCGTCCAGGTCAGGCCAACCGTCGCGCGCGCACACAACATCGGCAGGCAGCAGGTTCTCGCCGGTGGACGGTGTGGTGCCGATGGCGAGGACGACATGGTCGCCGCACACGGTGTTCCCGTCGGCCAGTCGCACAGCCCCCGGGCGGGTGCCGACCACGGCGTGGCCCCGGTGCGCGGTCAGCCTGCCGTCGGCTTCGGCGGCGCGCAGGAGGGGCTGGAACTCGAACATGATCGAGGCGCGGCGGTGGCGGTCCATCAGGGCGAGCCGGTCCGACCAGGATGTGTGGTCGAAGCGGGCGCGGCCTTCGGGGCGGAAGAAGGAGGCGTTCACATCAGCGCACTGGTATCGCTCCTCGTTCTCGCGGAGCACCCAGCGCACGGTCCGGCCGTCGATCAGGGCGTTCGCGATGACGTGGGCCGCGCTCAGGCCGGCGCCCACGACGACCACCGACCGAGCGTCGGCAGGCACGGGCTCATCCCAGTAGCCGACCTCAGCCGACCAGTCCGCGGGCGCGGCGCGCCGTTCCTCACCGAGGCACAGCACGGTGAACCGGGCGTCGACGCGGCCCCGGTCGGTGTGCACGGCGAGACCCGTCCGACCGGGCCGTACTTCGTGCACGTCGGCGCCCCAGGTCCGCGACGTCACGCCGTGCACGGAGGCGATGTGGCGGCAGTACGCCTCGAAGACGTCCACCGGCACGACCGACCGGTGTCCCGCCTGCGCCATGCGGATCTCCCGGCGCTCCACCGGGGTCAGCCGCGACCAGTGCAGCCGGGCGAAGTCGAGCAGTTCGCAGTCTCGGTAGCCCTCGACACCGGGGTGGTGCTCGTAGGGCGAACGCAGGACGCGCTGGCCGAGGGTGTCGATCCGGTCGAAGAACCGGTGACACGGCCTGCCATCGCGGTCGAGCAGGACCACATCGGACACCCCGAGGTGCCACAGCGCGGACGCGACCGCCAGCCCCGCCGGACCCGCGCCCACGATGACCACGTCGGCGCGGGCGGGCAGCGGGGAGAGCGCCACCCGCCGCGATACCGACGGGTGCGGCCAGTCCCGGCCTCTCGGCGACTCCAGCAGGTGCGGTTCGGGCATGAACTTGATCATCCGGCCTCGCCTGGGATGGACGCGATGGCGAAGCCGGGTGACCCGGTTCCGCCGGTGTCGAACGGGGGCGAGGTCAGCCGATGACGGTGACCGGGACGATCATCTCGATGACCGGCCGCTGCGGGATCCCGTCGGCCACGAGTTTGCGCACCGCCTCCGCGGTCTGCTCGGGGCTGTCGGTCGGCGAGGCGCTGTAGCGGGCGTGCGCGTAGGTGGGTCGTCGGGTCGTGCACTCCAGGTCGAAGACCTTGAGCATCGACTCGCCAGGGCGCACCTCCCCGTCATGGAAGGTGAGCCGACGCTGGTCGGGGGTGAGAAACGTGCGGGCGAACTGGCGCGACATGATCATGCCGTCGTCGCCGTCGATGAAGTGGGTGTCGTCATCGGTGGTGACCTGCATCGCGACCCAGGTCTGGTCGGTCAGGTTGGTCTCGGACTTGATCACCTGCCAGCGTCCGGGCTCCGGCAGGTAGAGGCTCATCGCGACGTCGTGGTCGAGCGCGTCCACCGCTCCCGAGATCATCAGGACCCGCCTGCGCACATCGGCGACCGCGGCCATCTGGATATCGCGGGCTCGCACCCGACTGGATACGTCAAGCCCGGGAATGTCCAATTCCGACACCATGCCTCCTTGAAGCTTTCGACGAGAATCGAGCTTGCGGGACAACGCGGACTGAGATCTCCGAACCAGGCTGGCACAAGATCGAGACCAGATCAACGACGCGATTCGCCATTGGGCCGATCGGCCCTCACAGCGCGTTCCGCCGGGGGCTTGACGTGGATTTCAGGTGATTTCAGCCTGGGTCTCGGTTGACTCCTCGGGCGCGCCGATATAGAGCACACCGAAGACGTCCGGCTCGCGGAAGCAGATCTTCACGATCAGGTTGTCCCGGACCACGACGAAGAACTCGCCGTCGCGGGAGACGTCGTCAAGCACCTTGTACGTGTTGTAGACCGTGCCGTCGGCCACCGCGAACAGCGCCTTGTAGAGCGCGTTCTTCTCGGCCTGGCCCGCGGAGCCCGCCCACTTCTCGAGCCGGGCCAGCCCCAGGTTGAGCTTAAGCCGCATACGTTCCCGACTCATCGGTCCCGACCTCCAGCATGGCGATCACGTCATCGATGTCGCGTGGCTCCGCGGGCTTCTCCGCCTTCGCCATCGCGATCCGGTAGTCCCGCACGCGCGACATCCGGGCGGTCATCAGCAGGCTCTGCACGAAGTGGTCGACCTGGGACCGGTCGCGGCCGCCTTCCTGCTCGGCGAGCATCTCGGTCAGCCTGCGCATCGCCGCGCGTCTGCCGTCGCGCGGGAGTCCGCCCAGCGCCACGGCGACCTGGTCGGCCAGTTCCACGTAGTCCTCCCCGAAGACACCGGAACGCAGCGCATTCGTCACCGAAGCCATATTTCGCTCCCTCCGCAGGCGGTAGGCGCATAAGTCACGCCCCATTAGTCTGAAGAATGCGCGAATACACGACCAGTGTGCTCGACACCGACCATCGGGGCATCACACACAAACCTCGCGCTGATTTCCGCACGGAACGGGCGTGACGAATTCACGGCGCGAATAAGCGCACGTTCGGAGTGGATTTGTGTGCCGCCGACCGGACTCTTGGGGGGTTGTCCGGTCGGCGGCGGCGTCGCCCGCGCGCTGGCGGCGTGCGTCCGACGGCATGGGGGACACCGCCGGGAAACGTCCGTCAGCCCTGATTCAGGAAGCGACACCCCAATAACGCGAATAGCCGCGGCATCGTTCCCAGCCCTGGGTGGCCCTGGTCACCGCATGGCGGCGAGCACGGACCGCAGCGCCGATTCCGCGGCGGGCGCGTCGCCGGCCCGCAGCGCCGCGATCGCCTGGCGGACACCGGCGACCGGGCCCGTCAGCTGGCAGGTCTGCCCGCACGCGGCGGTCCAGGCCAGCCCCGCGATCAGGTCGTCGACCGCCCCGGGACGGGACACGTCGCGAACCACCTTCTCGACGGCGGCCCGCAGCCGCGCGCCCACCTCGACCACCGGAGTCGTCCGACTCGCAACGGCAAGCATGATGGTTCCTCTCGGGATGGCACATCGGTGTGCTTCCAGTATCCACTGTGGAAGAGCGACACGCGCACTGAACACCTGTTCGATGATTTGTGTATGATTTCGGGGTGAGCGTGGCACTGCAGGGATCGCTGTGGGACACCCCGGAGACGGCCGGGTTCCCGCCGCTGTCCGGGGTGCGCCGAGTCCCCCTGTCCGACGGCGCGTGGCTTGACCTGTTCCCCGGATGGCTGCCCGGAGCCGACGACCTGTTCGACCGCCTGGTCGACACCGTGCCGTGGAAAGCCGAACGCCGAAAAATGTACGACTCGGTGGTCGACGTGCCCAGGTTGCTGTGCCACTACCGGGAGGGGGCCACACTGCCCGACGCGGCGCTCACGCAGGCAAGGGACGCGCTCAACGAGCACTACCACCCAGAACACTTCGCCACCGCGGGCCTGTGCTTCTACCGCGACGGCCACGATTCCGTCGCCTGGCATGGCGACCGAATCGGCCGGGGCGCCACGGAGGACACGATGGTCGCGATCGTGTCCGTGGGCGCACCCAGAGCCCTGATGCTGCGGCCCAGGGGTGGCGGCCACACGCTGCGCCATGAGGTGGGACACGGGGACCTGCTGGTGATGGGCGGATCGTGCCAGCGAACGTGGGAACACGCCGTCCCCAAGACCAGCAAACCGGTCGGCCCCCGCATCAGCATCCAGTTCCGCCCGCGCGGGGTGCTCTGACCACCGGTTCCTGTGCGTCGGATTGTCGCAGCGCATGGACGAACCCAGCGACGAGGTGGGAACCTCCGACAACTGGCGTGGACTGACGCGCCTGCGTGCCATGGTCCGGTTGGTCAGGGAGCAGCGTCGTGGTCGGCAATGAACCGACCGCGCTGATCGGTGGGCGAATGAGGCCGCGCCAGTTGGCTGATTCAGGCGCCGTGGACTGAACAGGGCGATCGCCCAGGCCGGGTCAGGCCAGGCCGGGTCGGAGGGCTGGGCTGGGTCGGGTCGGATCGGGCCGCGTTAAGCCGATCACCACCGCGCCCCCTCGACACCACCCCTCCCCACCGCTATCTTGATATCGGATAACTGCTACCGCTTACCCAGGAGCGCCCAATGGACGCAGGCGATGTCGGTCGGCTCATGTTCGGCAGGCCGAGCAGGCTGCGGCTGGCGCTGTGGATTCATCAGCATGCGGGGGCCCGGTTCTACCAGTCCGAGCCGCCCAAGACGGTGATCGCGCAGAGTGCCTGCGGGATCGAGCTGACTCGGTTGGTCGATCTTGGGATGCTGGTGGAGCACCGGGAACCCGCGAACCGCCGCGTCTACTACGAACGCACGCGCAGTCCACTGTGGTCGATCATCGTGGCGGCGTCGAAGGTGGTTGATCCGGTGGACAAGTGATCGACTCGCCGGATGCACCCATGCGCATAAGCATGATGGTATGACGACGATCGAGCACCAGCCCGCGGAACAGCACCGGCACACCCACGGCCCCGAGTGCGGGCACGCGGCCATCGTGCACGGCGACCACGTCGACTACGTCCACGACGGCCACCTGCACCGCGAGCACCGCGAGAACGGCACGGTCCACTACGACGAGTGCGACCGCTGCCAGTGCGACAGCTGCGACGACTCCTGCGCCATCTGCGGCTGCACCGACTGCACCTGCCCCACCTGCAACCACGCCACCTGCGAGTGCGAGGGCTGCGCCGACAGCTGCAACAACTGCACCTGCGCCGACTGCACCTGCCCGACCTGCCACCACGCGGCCTGACACCAGTGCCCCCGACGCGGGAGTATCGAACCTGAACCGAGTGCGCCGGAATGCGGTTACACAGCAGGCTCACAGGTTCAGCACAGGCCTGCCGCATCCGCGTGCCGGATGATTCCAGCCATGTCCGCACACCGGCCGGAGTTGCGTCGATCCGATGGGTCGCCCGTTCGGGTACTCGTCGTCGATGACGAGCCGACGCTCGCCGAGTTGGTGACGCTCGCGCTGCGGTACGAGGGGTGGGACGTGCGCGGCGCGCTCGACGGTGGGAGCGCGGTGCGGGTCGCGCGGGAGTTTCGGCCGACGTGGTGGTGCTCGACATCATGCTGCCCGACTTCGACGGGCTGGAAGTCCTCCGCCGCCTGCGTGCCGAGGCCGGGTCGCTGCCCGTCCTGTTCCTCACCGCGAAGGACTCCGTGGAGGACCGCATCGCCGGGCTGACCGCGGGCGGCGACGACTACGTGACCAAGCCCTTCAGCATCGAGGAGGTCGTGCTGCGGCTGCGCGCCCTGCTGCGCCGCACCGGCATCACCGAGGCCTCCGCCGGGGCGAACCTGGTCGTCGGGGACCTCACGCTCGACGAGGACACCCGCGAGGTGTTTCGCGGCGGCACCGAGATCACCCTGACCGCGACCGAGTTCGAACTCCTGCGCTTCCTCATGCGCAACCCGCGCCGGGTCCTGAGCAAGACCCAGATCCTCGACCGGGTCTGGAACTACGACTTCGGCGGGCAGGCCAACATCGTCGAGCTCTACATCTCCTACCTGCGCAAGAAGGTCGACGCGGGCCGCGAGCCGATGATCCACACGATGCGCGGCGCCGGATATGTCCTCAAACCGGCGCGCTAGGACGCTGCGGGCGCGGCTGATCACCGAGCAGGTGGTCCTGCTGGCGATGGTCTGCCTGGTCATCGGCGTGGTCACCCTCGTGGTGCTGCGCGCGTTCCTGGTCGCCCAGCTCGACCGGCAACTCGCCGACGCGGGGGTGCGGGCCAGCGACTACGTCGGCCGCGACCAGGGCCCCCACCGCGGCAGGCCGCCGATCGACGCCCCCGGCCAGGGCCCCGGCACCCTCAACGTGCTGGTCTACGACGGCCGCGTGCTCGACGCCAAGCTGCAGCGCACCACCGGCAGCCGCGACGACATCCCCGCCGCCCTGCTGCCGACCCTGGCGGCCCTCCCGGCCGACGGCACCGTCCGCGAGCGCGACCTGCGCGGCCTCGGGTCCTACCGGCTCATCGCGAGCCAGGCCGGGCCCGCCACCGTGGTCACCGGCCTGCCGATGGACTCCGTCGACGAGACCCTGTGGGCGGTCGGCCTCGTCCTGGGCGCGGTCTCCCTGGCCGGTCTCACCGTCGCCGCTGTCGCGGGCGTGGTCATCGTCCGTCGCACGCTGCGGCCGCTCGACCGGATGGCCGCGACCGCGCGCCGGGTGGCCGAACTGCCGCTCGACAAAGGCGAGGTGGCGCTGCCGGACCGGGTCGAGGCGGCCGACACCGATCCGCGCACCGAGGTCGGCCAGGTCGGCTCGGCGCTCAACAAGATGCTGGGTCACGTCGCGAACGCGCTCGCCGCCCGGCATGCCAGCGAGACTCGGGTCCGCCAGTTCGTCGCCGACGCCAGCCACGAGTTGCGCACTCCCCTGGCCGCGATCAGCGGCTACGCCGAACTGGCCCGCAGGCAGGGCGACGAGGTGCCCGCGCCGATCGCGCACGCGCTGTCGCGGGTCGAGTCCGAGGCGGCCCGGATGACGACGCTGGTCGAGGACCTGCTGCTGCTGGCCCGGCTCGACTCGGGCCGCCCGCTGTTCGCCGAGCCGGTCGACCTGTCGCGGCTGGTGGTCGACGCGGTCAGCGACGCCCAGGTGGCCGGGCCGGCGCATCACTGGCGGCTCGACCTGCCCGCCGACCCCGTGGTGGTGACCGGCGACGAGGCGCGGCTGCACCAGGTCGTGGCGAACCTGCTGGCCAACGGCCGCACCCACACGCCGCCGGGCACCACGGTCACGATCGGGCTGTCGCGCACCGAGCACCAAGTCGTCCTGACCGTCGCCGACGACGGTCCGGGCATCCCCGCCGACCTGCGCGGCGACGTCTTCGAACGCTTCGTGCGCGGCGACGGCTCCCGTTCGCGCGCGGCGGGCGGCACCGGCCTCGGGCTGGCGATCGTGGCGGCTGTCCTGCACGCTCATGGTGGGTCGGTTTCGGTGGACAGCGAACCCGGGAGGACGTGCTTGACGGTCTTGTTGCCCGCCGGACCCGGCTGAGGACTTTGGACCTGGGACACGTGCCGTACTCACGCGTAGGCTCGGCGGTCACTGGATCCGCTGCGCCCGGGAGGGGTGAAGGCATGAGCACGGCTGGCGGGCCCAAGGCTCCTCCGCGAGGCGGTGGCGGCGATCACTGACCTCTTCTCGCTGCCCGAGCCGAGCCCCGACGGTCACGACAGCGACGCCGATCACCCGCATGGCGCGCGTGTGTCCGGGCACGCCGATCTCAGTACCCGCCCCGATTTCGAGCAATTGCTGCTCGCCCTGTGCAGGCAGGCCGATGGCGACGTGCACCTGGACTTCGCCGAGTTGGACTTCATCGACATCTCCGGCGTGATCACGGTGGTCCGGGCCGCGGGCTCACTGGGCGAAGGCCGGTTCCTGGTGCTGCACAACCCGCCCCCGTCCATGCGCCGAATTCTCGAGCTGCTGGGCCCGGCGGCGGTCGCGCGGAGTGTGCGGATCGACGAAGAAGTGTCCTAGCGGCCCAAGATCGCGCGGACCTCGGAATCCTGCACCTGGTTGAAGTCCTCGTACCAGTACCCGACAGCCACGAAGCGCTGCGGGGTCAGCGGGCACACCACTTCGTCGGCGACTTTTCGCAAGCGCACCAACACATCCGGCGGCGCGACGGGCACCGCGACGACAACGCGGGCCGCGCCCATCCCCCGCACCACCCGCACGGCGGCGGCCATCGTCGACCCGGTCGCCACGCCGTCGTCGACGAGGATCACCGTGCGGCCGGCGAGGTCTCGCGGCGCGGCGCCTGCGCGCAGCAGGTCGGCCCGGCGGTGGATCTCGGCGCGCTCGCCCGCCACGGTGGCGGCCACGTCGGACCAGGACAGGTCGAGGTCGCGCAAGACGTCCTCCGCGCGAACGGTGACGTCGCCCTCCCCCACGGCGCCGACGGCGAGTTCGGGGTGTCCGGGGGCGCCGACCTTGCGCACCAGGACGACGTCGACCTCGGCGCCGAGCCGGGTGGCGACCTCGGCGGCGACCGGCACACCGCCGCGCGGCAGGCCCAGGACCAGTGGGTTCTCCGCGCGCAGGTGAGTGAGCCGACCCGCGAGCACGCGGCCGGCGTCCGCCCGGTCGGCGAAGCGCATGGACCCAGTGTGCGCCAGAGTTGACCTCGGAGGTAATCGACAGCCGTCGTACGGTGGTCTCATGACCACCGCCGCCGCACTCGACCGGTCCGCTGGAGCGCTGCTGCGCCAGTGGCGCGAGCACCGCCGACTCAGCCAGATGGAACTGTCGCTGCGGGCCGACATCTCCACCCGGCACCTCAGTTTCATCGAGACCGGGCGCTCGGTGCCCAGCCGGGACATGGTGCTGCTCCTCGCCGACACTCTGGAGCTGCCGCTACGGGACCGCAACCAGTTGCTCCTTGCCGCCGGCTACGCCCCGGTGTATTCCCAGGACGCCCTGGACTCGCCGCGGCTGGCCGCGGTGCGCACGGCGGTGCGGCAAGTCCTCACCGGGCACAACCCGTTCCCCGCGGTGGCGGTCGACCGGGGCTGGAACCTGGTGGAGGCCAACGAAAGCCTCCTCGCGCAGCTCGACGGTGTCGCCGCGGACCTGTTGGCCTCACCGGTGAACGTGCTGCGGGTCAGCCTGCATCCGCTGGGCTTGGCGTCGCGCATCGTGAACCTCGGTGAGTGGCGGGCACACCTGTTGAGCAGGCTGCGCAGGCAGATCGTCATCACCGCGGACGAGTCGCTCGCCGAACTGCATGACGAGTTGGCGGCGTATCCGTGCGCCGAAGCGGAACCGGTGGTGGACTCGGCGGATGTCGTTGTGCCGCTGCGGTTGCGGCACGACGGCGCGGAGTTGGCGCTGATCAGCACGGTGACGACGTTCGGGACGCCCATGGATGTCACGGTGGCGGAACTCGCGATCGAATCGTTCTTCCCCGCCGACGCGGCCACGGCGGCGGTGCTTCGGGGCTGAACCGTGCTGGTCACCACCGCCGAGGTCGCCCCGGAAAATCCCTAGGGGATCATGCTCCGGTCAGCCACGAGGTCACCAGGAAGTGCTCGATCGAGTCGGTCCGACCCGTCCCCGCGATTCGGTGTTCCTCCTGCAGCGCAAGCACTTCGTCGCGACTGAACCACCGGGCCGCAAGAAGTTCGTCGCGGTCGACGGCGATCTCCGGGCCCTCGGCGACGGCCCGGAAGCCAAGCATCAGCCCCGACGGGAACGGCCATGCCTGCGACGCCCGGTACTCGACCGCGCTCACCGCCACGCCTGCCTCCTCGGCGACCTCGCGTCGGACGGCGTCCTCCAGGCTCTCGCCGATCTCGACGAACCCGGCCAGTGTGGAGAAGGCGTTCGCCGCGGCCCCCCGGTGCCTGCCCAGCAGACAGCGGTCGCCGTACTCGACGAGGGTGATCACAGCGGGCTCGATGCGCGGGAACAGCAGCTTGCCGCAGCCGGTGCAGATCCGCAGGTGGCCACCGTGGGCGGCGCGGGCGGGTGAACCGCAGGCGCCGCAGAACCGCTGGTTGCGGTTCCAGTGCAGCAGGCCCCGCGCGTAGGCGAGCCGGGTCGCGCCCTGCGGGTCCAGGCCGCTCACCAGCCGCCGGATGTCGACGGCCGCGTCGGCCCCGACGGATTCGGTCGCGTCTGCCTCCTCCAGGTCCGACAGGTCGACGGCGAACACGCCCGTGTCGCCGTCGAGGCCGAGGAAGACTGTGTCCTCCCGGCCCTCCGGCACGTCCATCCAGACCGGCTGCTCGGCGCGGACCAGGCAGTGGTCGCGCCACAGGGCGACGGCCTTGGCGTCCTTGCGCAGCCCTGCCAGCCACTGGTCGTCCGAGCGCCTGCCGCCCGCGCGGTCGAGTGTCAGTCCGGTGTAGGCGAGCTCAGACATCGACGGGCCGTTGGAAGAACGTCTCGAGGACCACGATCGTCTGCGTCCCGGTGACGCCGTCGATGTCGAAGATCCCCTTGAGCGCCTGCTGCAACTCGCTGGTGGTCTTGGCGCGCACCTTCGCCAGCAGCGACGGGCTGCCCGCGACGATGTGGGCCTCTTCGACCCACGGGAGCGCGCGCAGGGCCTCGCCGGTCTCGGGCCCGCCCATCCAGGCGGCCGCCTCGATCATCACGTAGGCGAGGACCCCTTTGCCGACGGCGGCCGGGTCGACGTCGATGGTCGTGCGGCGGATGACGCCGCGCTCGCGCAGCTTGCGCACCCGCTCGTGCGCCGCCGCTCCGGAAAGTCCCACCTCCTGCCCCAGCGCCGCATAAGGTGTGGTCGCGTCCTGCTGCAGCCGGGCTAAGAGAGTCCGGTCAATCTCATCCATGCAAACCCCATTGTTTGGTTGACGCCATCCTGCCATAACGGGATCTTGCCGAATCAAATACATACGTGGCTGGACTGCGCGCGGTCGGCGACACTGCGGGGATGACTCCACCGGACTCCTGCGACGTCGCCCACGGGGCCGTCGTGCCCGACACCGACACCCGCACGCTCGTGGCCGTGTTCGCCACCCAGGTGGCCGAGCACCTGCTGCGCTACGGCGCCGACCTCGGCTACCACGTCATCCTGGTCGATCCCGAACCCGCGTCCGGGGGGCTCTCCGCCGTGCCCGCCGACCTCGGACCGGACGCCGACGTCATCGTCACCGACCACCACCGCGAAGAACTCGGCGACGTCCTGCGTGACGTCCTCGCGGCGAACCCGCGCTGGGTCGGCGTGATGGGCAATCCGCGGCACCCCGCGCCGCACGTCCCCGCACTGCGCGCCCTCGGCATCGATGAGGAGCGGATCGCCGCGGTGCACCGGCCGATCGGGCTCAACATCGGCTCGCGCACTCCCGCCGAGATCGCCATCGCGACGCTGGCCGGCCTCATCGCCGACCGCAACGGCAAGCCCGCCGGGTTCGAATTCTGAGGCTGGACACCGTCGAACACCCGGGAGTAGGTTCGCTAAGCGATCGCTTAGCAACTCGACCATCCGGAGGAGTCCGTGTCCCAGCCCCGCACCGCCATCGTCACCGGCGCAGCCCGAGGCATCGGCGCCGCTGTCGCCAAACGCCTCGCCCGTGACGGGTTCGCCGTCGCCGTGATCGACCTGAACGAGGCGAGCTGCGCGGACACCGTCGCGGCGATCGAGGCCGAGGGCGGCAAGGCCCTGGCCGTCGGCGCCGACGTCAGCGACTCCGCGCAGGTCGAGGCCGCCGTCACGAAGGTCGCCGAGGAGCTGGGCACGCCGACCGTGCTGGTCAACAACGCGGGCATCCTGCGCGACAACCTGCTGTTCAAGATGACCGACGACGACTGGGACCTGGTCATGAACGTGCACCTGCGGGGGTCGTTCCTGATGACCCGCGCGGTCCAGAAGCACCAGACCGAGCAGAAGTACGGCCGGATCGTGAACCTGTCGAGCACGTCGGCACTGGGCAACCGCGGCCAGGCCAACTACGCCACCGCGAAAGCCGGTCTGCAGGGCTTCACCAAGACGCTGGCCATCGAGCTGGGCAAGTTCGGCGTCACCGCCAACGCGATCGCCCCCGGGTTCATCGAGACCGAGATGACCGCGGCCACCGCCGAGCGGATGGGGGTCTCCTTCGAGGACTTCAAGAAGGGCGCGGCCTCGATGATCCCGGTCGGGCGCATCGGCCACCCGGACGACATCGCGGCCACCGCGTCGTTCCTGTGCAGCGAGGAAGCCGGGTTCGTCTCCGGCCAGGTCATCTACGTCGCCGGCGGACCGAAGGACTGAGAGTCCGTCCAGGGAGAGAGGTGCGTGAGAGTCGTGATCGAAACGGTTCCTGACGGTCCGGACGGATCGTCCTCATACCGGGAGTATTCGGGCGACCCGTCCGGGCCGTCAGGGGCCGATTCGGCGCGGTTCTCGCGCGCCTCGCTCCCTGGACGGACTCTCCCGCACACCTTCGACGGACTCGACTCACTGACGCGGGCCCAGGGCAAACACTTGGGCTACGGCGAGTGGCACGAGATCACCCAGGAGCAGGTCCAACAGTTCGCCGACGCCACCGGCGACCACCAGTGGATCCACCTCGACACCGAGCGCGCGGCGAAGGGTCCCTTCGGCGGCACGGTGGCGCACGGCTACCTCACGCTGTCGCTGCTTCCCATGCTGGGCCGGGAGATCTACGACTTCCGCGGCTTCTCGATGGGCGTCAACTACGGGCTCAACAAGGTCCGGTTCCCCAGCGCGGTGCGGGTCGGCAAGCGGGTGCGCGCCGGCGCCGAGCTCAAGTCGGTCACCCCGGTCGCGATGGGCGTCCAGGCGGTCTTCGCCTACACCATCGAGATCGAGGGCGAAGCGAAGCCGGGCTGCGTCGCCGAGGCCGTCGTGCTGCTCGTCGCGGGAAAGGACACGACATGACCGACGTCCGCGAGCGGGTCGCCGCGCTCCTCGCCGAGCACGACCCGGCGACGACCGACCGGCTCGACTTCCTGCGCGCCCGGTTCGACGCCGGGCTCGCGTGGGTGCACTTTCCCGAAGGTTTGGGCGGTCTGGGGCTGCCCCGGGCGCAGCAGGAGATCGTGGAGGCCGAGTTGGCCGCCGCGGGCGCGCCCGACAACGACCCGCGGCGCATCGGCATCGGGCTGGGCATGGCCGCGCCGACGATCCTCGCCTTCGGGTCCGAGGAGCTGAAGAAGCGGCTGCTGCGTCCACTGTGGACGGGCGAAGAGGTGTGGTGCCAGCTGTTCTCCGAGCCGGGCGCCGGATCGGACCTGGCCGCCCTGGGCACCAGGGCCCGCCGCGACGGTGACGACTGGCTGGTCACCGGGCAGAAGGTGTGGACGTCGAGCGCGCACACCGCGCGCTGGGCGATCCTGGTGACCCGCACCGACCCGGACGTGCCCAAGCACGCGGGCATGACGTACTTCGTGTGCGACATGACCGACCCGGGTGTCGAGGTGCGGCCGCTGCGCCAGATCACCGGCGAGGCCGAGTTCAACGAGGTCTTCCTGACCGACGTGCGCATCCCGGACGCGCACCGCCTCGGCGAGGTCGGCGACGGCTGGCGGGTCGCGCAGACCACGCTGATGAACGAGCGCGTCGCCATCGGCGGCCGGTCGACCCCGCGCGAGGGCGGGATGATCGGGGTCGTCTCCGACACCTGGCGGGCCAACCCGGACCGGCGCACCCCGGAGGCACACGACCGGCTGCTGAAGCTGTGGGTCGAGGCCGAGGCGTTGCGGCTGGCCGGGATCCGGCTGCGCCAGCAGCTGGCGAACGGCGCGCCGGGACCGGAGGGGTCGGCGATGAAGCTGGCGTTCGCCCGGCTCGCCCAGGAGCTGTCCGGGTTGGAACTGGAGATCACCGAGGACGGCCTGCGCTACGACGACTGGACGCTGCGCCGCCCCGACATGGTCGACTTCACCGGGCGGGACGCGGGATACCGCTACCTGCGCGCCAAGGGGAACTCGATCGAGGGCGGCACGTCGGAGATCCTGCGCAACATCATCGCCGAGCGGGTGCTGGGCCTGCCGAGCGAACCCCGGGTCGACAAGGACGTCGCGTGGAAGGACCTGCCGAAATGAGCGACCCCAACCTGCTGACCTCCGACGTCGAGGAAGCGCTGCGCGCGGGCGTGCGGGACTTGTTGGCGGACAAGGCGGACGCGGACGCCGTGCTGGGCCGCGTCGAGTCGTCCTCCCCGCTGGACATGGACCTGTGGCGAACCTTGGTGGACCTGGGCGCGACGTCGCTGCCGATCCCCGAGTCCCTGGGCGGTCAGGGCGCGGGTTGGCGTGAGGCAGCCGTTGTCGCGGAGGAGGTGGGCCGCGCGGTGGCGCCGGTCCCGTTCCTGGGCAGCACGCTGGCCACGGCCGCGCTGCTACACCTGTCCGATGACACCGACGCGCAGGAAGCGCTGAAGTCGATGGCGTCGGGCGAATCAGTGGTGGTGCTGGCGATCCCGTTGTCCGGTCCGGTGGACGGTCCGCTCGCGCGCACCGTGCGCTCGGTCGCGGACGCCGGGGTTGCGACTCGGTTCCTGGTGCCCGCAGATGGTGGGTTGCACCTGGTCGAGGCGGCTTCCGTGGAGCCGGTGGTGTCGCTCGACCTGACCCGGCCGGTGTGGGATGTGACGTTCGCCGATTCCGGTGTGCGGCTGACCGGTTCCGGTGAGTCCGCTGTGGACAGTGCGCTGCTGGCCGGGTCGGCGATGCTGGCGGCCGAGCAGGTGGGCATCGCCGAGTGGTGCCTGACGACGACGGTGGCGTACCTCAAGCAGCGCTACCAGTTCGGCAGGCCGGTGGGGTCCTTCCAGGCGCTCAAGCACCGGCTGGCGGACCTGTGGCAGTCCATCGTCCTGGCGCGCGCGGCCGCCCTCAACGCGGCCGACGCCCTCGCGACGTCGAGTGCGGACACACGGGTGGCGGTGGCCGTCGCACAGTCCCTCTGCTCGACCGTCGCCGTCCGCGCGGCGGAGGAGTGCGTGCAGCTGCACGGCGGCATCGGGATGACTTGGGAACACCCAGCCCACCTGTACCTGAAGCGCGCCAAGGCCGACGAGCTGGCGCTCGGCACCCCTGGGAAACATCGAGCGACCCTGGCGTCATTGGTTAACCTGCCAGGATGAGCGAGCTGGTTGCCGGGGCCTTCCCCGACGTCACCGCCGCGGCGGCCCGCCGACTCATGGCCGCCGCGGTGGAGTCGTTCGCCGACAACGGTTACCACGCCACCACCACCCGCGACATCTCCACGGCGGCGGGCATGAGCCCGGCGGCGCTGTACGTCCACTTCCCGTCGAAGGCGGCGGTGCTGTCGGCGATCAGTTTGAGCGGCCACGAACGAGCTTTGGCGATCGTCGAGGCAGCCGCCGCGGGCCCCGGAACCCCTATCGACCGAATGCGCGTGTTGGTGGCGGAAATGGCCTCCTGGCACGCCACGCACCACCGGATCGCCCGGATCGTCCAGTACGAGATCACCGCGTTGCCGAAGGCGGATTACGCCACCGTCGCCGATCTGCGCAGGCGCACGGAACGGGTAGTGCGGGCACTGATCGAGGACGGTCTCAGCACCGGCGTCTTCGACTGCGACATCCGTTCGGCGGCAAGGGCGACACTGTCCCTGTGCGTGGACATCGCACGCTGGTACACGGCCGCGAGCACCCCGGGACCGACCGAACTCGGCAAGCGCTACGCAACACTTGTGCTGGCGATGTTGGGTGCGGGCCACCGCTAAGACCGCCAGGCCCAGCTAAAACAGCCAGCCCCTGCTCGCGGCCCACCGCGGCCAGTGGCGTGAGGTGCCTGCATGGATGTTCAAGTGCCGGAACATCAGCCAATCGCCGACCTACCGGTGGGTCGCCAAGCTGCGCGAAGCGCTTCGAGTTCGAAGGTCGGAAACGGGCGTCCCCACATGGCCTGATATCCGTCCACCCCGTGCACGTGTGCCACCTCATCGAAGCAGCGGACGAACGCCCGCCCCAAGGCATCAATGCCTTGACTGCCAACCCAGACCTCGGTCCCCCGAGGCATATGGAGCACCCGCACTCCCACCGAACGCCCGTCCCGGCGGAAGACCCACCGAAACGCCTCAGGCTCGGCCTCGAACTGGACCGTCGTCTCCGGCTCGCCCAGCACAAGCCGCGTCACAGCCGTCAGCAGGTCTTCCGGTGCCGCGCTGATGTAGGACGCTTCGATTTCCGCGGTGGTGTTGTCGTCGCTGACGAGGCATCGGGCCCAGCCGTGGCCGCTGAGGGTCCAGTCGATCCTCATCACACGATGCGGACGTCGACGCCCTCAGCCTCGAAGGCCGCGACGGTCTCCGCGGACGCTTCCGAGTCGGTGATCAGGATGTTGATCGCCGCGGTCGGGCAGATCTGGGCGAACGCGTGCTTGCCCAGTTTCGAGCTGTCGGCAATGCACACCACCTGCCGTGCCCGCTGGGTCATCAGGCGGTTGATGCTGGCCTCGCCCTCATGGTGGGCATAAGCACCTCGAAGGGGGTCCACCGCGTCGACGCCCAGGAAGATGATGTCCAGGGTGATCTCGTCAAGGATTCGCGTCGCCAGGGGGCCGCTCAGTTCGAAGGACTGGGGGCGGGCCACTCCCCCGGTGACCACGATCTTCACGTGTGGGCGGACCGCGAGTTCGTTGGCGATGTTCAGCGCGTTGGTCACCACGGTGACGCCCGGTTCATCCGATTGGGCGAAGTCCGGGCGGATGGCCAGGGCACGGCCGATCTCGGTGGTGGTGGTGCCTCCATTGAGGCCGATGACCGCACCGCGGGACACCAGCGCCGCGGCGGCCTTGCCGATGCGCTCCTTCTCCGAGGCGTGGCGGGCCGTCTTGTAGCGCAGCGGCAGGTCGTAGGCCACGTTGTTCGCGACCGCTCCCCCGCGAGTGCGGGTCAGCAGCTGCTGCTCAGCCAGGTGGTCGAGGTCGCGACGGATGGTGGCCGCGGAGACGTCGAGGTCCCGGGCCAAGTCTTCGACGTCCACCTTGCCGCTCTGGCCGAGCATGTCGAGCAGAGCGCTCAAGCGTTCGTATCGATCCACCACAAACCTCCACGATGCGTCGCGCCCCTTCGATCATGCGCGGTGTCGCAAGGTATCGCCTTGTGGAGCGGTATTCAACGACCAAAACACCTCACTGCGCGTGCGGGAACACGCAGGGATTCTGTCATTTACCGACAACTCCGAACGTCGCTGGTCAGGGCCCCAGCAGCGGCAGCAGCGTGGGTTTCCACACCCCGTCGTGCGCTCGGGCCGTCGCGAGGCGTTCCTCCGGCACGACACCGTAGGTGGTGGTCCGCTGCCTCGACGGCCTGCCCGCCGCGGTGGCGAGGGCCTCCAGGTCGGCGATCGTCTTGTAGCTGCCGTTGTCGCTGCCCGCCATGCGGCTGATGGTCTCCTCCATCAGGGTGCCGCCGAGGTCGTTCGCCCCGCCGCGAAGCACGTCGACCACGCCGCCGTCGCCGAGCTTGACCCAGCTGGTCTGGATGTTGGCGATCCGCCCGTGCAACAGGATCCGGGCCAGCGCGTGCACCGCGCGGTTCTCCAGGTGCGTGGGGCCCGGCCGGGCGATGCCCGCCAGGTACAGCGGCGCGTTGGTGTGGACGAACGGCAGCAGGACGAACTCGCTGAACCCGCCCGTGCGCTCCTGGGTGCGGGCGAGCAGCTTGAGGTGCGCGACCCAGTGCTCGGGCCGGTCGACGTGGCCGTACATCATCGTCGACGTCGTGGGAATGCCCAGGTCGTGCGCGGTCGTCACCACTTCGAGCCAGGTGGCGGTGGGCAGCTTGCCCTTGGTGAGCACCCACCGCACCTCGTCGTCGAGGATTTCCGCGGCCGTGCCGGGCAGCGAGTCGACACCCGCCTCCCGGGCCGCGGTCAGCCAGTCGCGGATGGACAGGTCGGTGCGGCTGGCGCCGTTGACGACCTCCATCGGCGAGAACGCGTGCACATGCAGGCCGGGCGCGCGGCGCTTGACCTCGGCGGCGATGTCGAAGTACGCGGTGCCGGGCAGGTCGGGGTGGATGCCGCCCTGCATGCAGACCTCGGTGGCGCCCACCGACCAGGCCTCCTCGGCGCGCTGCCCGACCTGGTCCAGCGACAGCGTGTACGCGTCGGCGTCGGTGCGGCGCTGGGCGAACGCGCAGAACCGGCAGCCGGTGTAGCAGACGTTGGTGAAGTTGATGTTGCGCGTGACCACGTAGGTGACCACGTCGCCCACCGCGTCGCGGCGCAGGCCGTCGGCCAGCTCCGCCAGGGCTTCGATCTCCGCGCCCGCACCGGCCGACAGCAGAGTCAACGAGTCCGCATCGGACAGTCCGCTCGGGTCCTTCTCCGCGTGCCGCAACGCCTCCAGGAACTCCGGGCGCACGACACCGTCGGATAAGGCCGCGGCGGGACGCTGCGTGACCTGTCCGCGCAACTCGTCCCAGTCGCCGTAGACGGAGTCGAAGTCGTCGCGGCGGTCGCTCGTGCGGCCCTCGGTGTCGATCGACGTGTTCAGGTCGGTTCGGCCGGACTGGGCGAGCGAGACCTCCGGCTCCTGCCACGGCCTGCCGACCAGCGGCGCCGACTCGACGGCCAGCCCGGTGTCCGGGTCGGCCAGCGCGGCCACGTGCGCGGACAGCCGGGGGTCGAGCCACGGCTCGCCGCGGCGCAGGTACTCGGGGTAGATCGTCAGCCGCTCGGCCAGCCGGAATCCGGCCGCCGCCGTCCGCTCCGCCAGCTCGTCGATGTGCGGCCAGGGGCGTTCGGGGTTGACATGGTCCGGGGTGAGCGGTGAGACGCCGCCCCAGTCGTCGATGCCCGCGCGCACGAGGAGCTCGAACTCGCCGCCGATGAGATTCGGCGGGGCCTGGATGCGGGCCTTCGGCCCGAGGATGACCCGGGCGACGGCGACAGTCGCGGCCAACTCCTCGGCCTCCGCGTCCGGCATGCCGCGCATCGCCGTGTCGGGCTTCGCGCGAAAGTTCTGGATGATGACTTCCTGGATGCCGCCGTAGCGCCGGGACACACCGCGGATCGCGAACAGCGACTCGATCCGGTCGGCCAGAGTCTCGCCGATGCCGATCAGCACACCCGTGGTGAACGGCACAGCCGAGCGGCCCGCGTCCTCCAGCACCCGCAGCCGGACCGAGGGCTCCTTGTCCGGGGAGCCGTAGTGGGGCCCACCGGGCTCGGCCCACAGCTTCTCCGAGGTCGTCTCCAGCATCATGCCCATCGACGGCGCGACCGGCTTGAGCCGCTGCAGGTCGGTCCAGCTGAGCACGCCCGGGTTGAGGTGCGGCAGCAGGCCGGTCTCCTCCAACACCCGGATGGCCATCGCGCGGACATAGGACAGCGTGTCGGGGTAGCCGGCGGCTTCCAGCCAGTCCGCGGCGGCGTCCCAGCGGTCCTCCGGCCGGTCGCCTAGGGTGAACAGCGCTTCCTTGCAGCCCATCGCCGCGCCTGCGCGCGCGATCTCCAGGACCTCGTCGGGGCTCAGGAACGGCGCGGGAAGGCGGTGCGGGACCGTGGCGAACGTGCAGTAGTGGCAGCGGTCGCGGCACAGCCGGGTCAGCGGGATGAAGACCTTGCGCGAGTACGTGATGACCCCGGGCCGCCCGGCCGCCTCCAGACCCGCGTCGCGGATGCGGGAGGCGGTGTCGTACAGGTCGTCGAGGTGCTCGCCGCGAGCGTGCAGCAGCACCTCGGCTTCGACCTGGTCAAGCGTGACACCGTCGCGCGCTCGGCGCAGGGCTCGACGCAGCGCGGACTCGGCGGGCACACGGATCACGGACACCTCCACGGGACTTTGTCCCAACCTAATAGGAGGTCAGGACAAAACCCGCGTCCCGCGGAGCAGTCGGACGTGACCCGCGCCTCAGTGGGCTCAGCCGGGCAGCACGCCCGCCAGCGCCTTGCGGGCCTTGCGCGGCGCCTCGGCCACCGTCTCGGTCACCGACTCACCCGCGTCATGGGCCCATTCGCCCAGCTCATGAGCCCGCTTGTTGACCTGGCGGGTGGCCCGCCGAGCCCGCCAGCCCAGCGACGGCTTGCCCTCGGTGTCGCCCACGGCCAGCAGCAGGCCGCCGAGCAGCCCGACGTTCTTCATGAAGTGGATCCGCTGGTTGGTCGCGACCGCGCTGTCCTTCTCGTCCCAGAAGCGGTGCGTGGCCAACGTGGTCGGCACCAGGCTCCCCGCGAGCAGTAGCGACGCGGCCCGCGGGAACTTGTTCAGGGCGAGCGCCACCCCCGCGCCGACCTTGACCGCGCCGTCGATCTTCACCAGGGTCTGCGGGTCGGTCGGCACCTGGGCGGGCAGCCGGTCGCCCGCCGTGCCGATCATGGTGTCCAGCAACGGCTTCGCCGCCTCCGCGTGTGCCGCCGGGTTGCGCAACGCCTCGATCCCGCCGGAGATGAAGATCGCGGCGAGCATCGGTCGGGCCAGCCTGCGCAGGATCATCGTTCTCGTCCTCTCACTCGTCGATCCGGTCCTCGGTGCGCGCCGCCAGTTCGCGGACGTACTCCAGGTCCCCGCACCCCGCGGCGATCCGGTCCTCACGCGCCTCGGCGAACTTCGTCCCCAGTTCGGCGCGCCGCTCGTCGGGCACCGTGTCGCGGGCGTCGTTGAGGATCGTCCGCTCCTCCTCGTCGAGGTGGTGGTTGATTGCCTCGACCAGCTTCTGCAGGTGGTCTTCCCACTCCTCGGAGGAGGTGTCCTCGATCTCGAGGAGGGCCAGCAGCGCCTGGTGCCCCTCCGCGTGCTCCTCCGCGCCGTGCTCGACCTCTTCGGCGTCGATCTTGCGGAACTTCCGCAGCGCCGGGTAGACCTCGGCCTCCTCGGCCTCGGCGTGCGCGACCAGGCGGGTGGACAACTCGGCCAGCACCTTCGCCCGGTCGTTCGTGTCGTCCCGCAGGTCTCGGAACAGGTCCTCGAAGAGCCGGTGGTCAGCGAGGATCAGTTCGATCACGTCGTCGGTCATCTCAATCCCTTCGCCGTCTGAAGACCGGGGTACCCGCGCGCGGCGCGGGTCAACCGTCAGTCACGGTAGGTCGAACGCGAGGCGCGCGCTCGCCGACGCTAGTGCCGACGCCGACGCGGGCAAGAGCGGAAGCCGCACCGCGGGGGTGGCGATTCGGCCCTGGTCGTGCAGGACCGCCTTGATCACCGCGGGGTTGGGCTCGGCGAACAGAGCGGCGGAGAGATCAGCCAATCGGTGGCCCAGGACGCGGGCCCGCTCGACGTCGCCCTTGGCCCAGGCGTCGACCAGTTCGACGTGGGCCGCGGTGCGCACATGAGCGGAGGCGAGGATGCCGCCTTCGGCGCCGAGGGCGAGCAGCGGTCCGGCGAGGACGTCGTCACCCGCGAGCACGGCGAAGCCTGCTGGGCGATGGGCCAGAATCGCGATCGTGGCGGCGTCGAGCGCGCCGACGCTGTGCTTGGTGCCGATGATTCCGGGGATCTCGGCTATGCGGAGGACTGTTTCGGCGGAGAGGGTGAGGGCTGTTCGGTAGGGGACGTTGTAGACGATCAGGGGGACTGGGCTGTTCTTCGCGAGGACGCGGAAGTGCTCGACCACGCCTTCCTCGCTGGGGCGGGTGAAGGGTGGGACGAGGGTGAGGGCGGCCGCTGCCTCCGGGAGTTCGTTGAGGGCTCGCACGGCGGCCGCGGTTGCGTTGCCTCCGGCGCCGATGATCAGGGGGACGTGGCGTTCTCGGGCCACTTCCGCGCAGATTTCGATGACTGTGGCGCGTTCTTGGGGGTCGAGAGTTGCTACCTCGGCTGTGGTTCCGAGGGCGACCAGGCCGGTGGCGCCGTCCGTCAGGACTTCGTGGGCGAGCGCTGCCAGGGAGCGGCGGTCGACCTGATCATCTGCGGTGAAGGGGGTGATCAGTGGGACGAAGATGCCTGTGAGGTTCATGTCTTCGACACTGGTGGCTTTTGTGTCCCTGCACCAGTTCGCGTTGCTTCACAGGGTCGTTAGCGGGGGGTGCCTGTTTGGCTGTTGCGTTCTATTGGTGGTCAGGTCGGGCCGCCGCCTGCTCGCTGGTGGGATCGGCCCGTCTGCTTCCGCGTCTCGGGCCGAATCCACAGCCATCGCTACTGCACTACTCCGAGCCTGCTTCGATGTCACCCTCTACCTGCAGGTATAGCTCCTGGAGCTGCTGCAGGGTCGCCGGGTCGGGGTCGGCCCACATCTTGCGTTCCGCCGCTTCCAGCAGTCGTTCCGCGATGCCGTGCAGGGCCCAGGGGTTGGACTCGGTGAGGAACTTGCGGTTCTCCGGGTCCAGGGCGTAGGTCTGCGCCAGTTTGTCGTACATCCAGTCGGCGACTACGCCTGTCGTGGCGTCGTAGCCGAACAGGTAGTCCACAGTCGCCGCCAGTTCGAAAGCGCCCTTGTAGCCGTGGCGGCGCATGGCTTCGATCCAGCGGGGGTTGACCACCCTGGAGCGGAAGACCCTGTTGGTCTCCTCTTCCAGCGAGCGGGTGCGGACCGACTCCGGCCTGGTGCTGTCGCCGATGTAGGCGGCCGGGGCCTTTCCGGTGAGCGCGCGGACGGTGGCGATCATGCCGCCGTGGTACTGGTAGTAGTCGTCGGAGTCGGCGATGTCGTGTTCGCGGCTGTCGACGTTCTTGGCGGCCACCGCGATCCGCTTGTAGGCCGATTCCATGTCCTCGCGGGCGGGGGCTCCGTCGAGGTCGCGGCCGTAGGCGAAGCCGCCCCAGACCGCGTAGACCTCGGCCAGGTCCGAGTCGTCGCGCCAGTTGTGGCTGTCGATCAGGGGCAGCAGGCCCGCGCCGTAGGCGCCGGGCTTGGAGCCGAAGATTCGAGTCGTCGCGCGGCGTTCGTCCTTGGCGTTGTCCGCCAGGACATGAGCGCGCACATAGTTGTCCTCTTCGGACTCTTCCAGGGCCGCCACCAGTCGCACGGCGTCGTCCAAGAGGTAGACGACGTGGGGGAAAGCGTCGCGGAAGAACCCGGAGATGCGTACGGTGACGTCGATGCGCGGACGGCCCAGTTCCTCCAGGGAGATCACTTCCAGGCCGCTGACCCGGCGCGACGCCTCGTCCCACACCGGGCGGACACCCATGAGTGCCAACACCTCGGCGATGTCGTCGCCCGCCGTGCGCATGGCGGAGGTGCCCCACACCGACAGGCCGACCGAGCGGGGAAACTCGCCGGTGTCGGTCTTGTAGCGGTCCACAAGAGACTCCGCCATGGCCGCGCCGGTCTCCCAGGCGAGCCTGCTCGGGATCGCCTTCGGGTCCACCGAGTAGAAGTTTCGGCCGGTGGGCAGCACGTTGATCAGGCCGCGCAGCGGCGAGCCGCTCGGGCCCGCGGGGACGTAGCCGCCGTCGAGGGCGTGCAGGATGTGGTCGATCTCGTCGGTCGTCTTCGCCAGCCGCGGGACGACCTCCAAGGCGGCGAAGGTCAGGACCTCGGTGACGGCCTCGTTGGCAGTCCCGAGCACCTCGCGGGTGACCTGGGTGGCCGCGTCGATCGACCAGTCGTGGGTCTCCATGGCCTCGACGAGGGCAAGTGCCCGGGCGTCGATCTCGTCGGTCTTGGTGCGGGTCTCCGAACCGTCCTCCGACAGCCCGAGCGCCTCGCGCAGGCCGGGGAGCGCGGACGCCTTGCCGCCCCACATCTGGCGGGCGCGCAGCATCGAGTTGACCAGGTTGACCCGGGCCGCCCCGGTCGGCGCGAGGCCGAGGGTGTGCAGGCCGTCGCGGATCTGGACGTCCTTGATCTCGCACAGCCAGCCGTCGACGTGCAGCAGGAAGTCATCGAACTCGGCGTCGTGCGGGCGGTCTTCCAGGCCGAGGTCGTGGTCGAGCTTGGCGGCCTGGATCAGCGTCCAGATCTGGGCGCGGATCGCGGGCAGCTTCGCCGGGTCCATCGCGGCGATGTTGGAGTGCTCGTCGAGCAGCTGCTCCAGGCGGGCGGTGTCGCCGTAGCTCTCGGCCCGGGCCATCGGCGGGACCAGGTGGTCGACCAGGGTGGCGTGGGCGCGGCGCTTGGCCTGGGTGCCCTCGCCAGGGTCGTTGACCAGGAACGGGTAGATCAGCGGCATGTCGCCGAGCGCGGCGTCGGTCCCGCAGGAGGCGGACATGCCGAGGTTCTTGCCGGGCAGCCATTCCAGGTTGCCGTGCTTGCCGAGGTGGATCATCGCGTGCGCGCCGAAGCTGCCCGCGACCCAGCGGTACGCGGCCAGGTAGTGGTGGCTCGGCGGCAGGTCCGGGTCGTGGTAGATCGCGACTGGGTTCTCGCCGAAGCCGCGCGGCGGCTGGACGATGAGCACGACGTTGTTCGCCTGCAGCGCGGCGAGGACGATCTCACCCTCGGGGTCGTTCGAGTGGTCGACGAACAGTGTGCCCGGGGCCGGGCCCCAGTGCTCCTCCATCGACGCGCGCAGGTCCTCGGGCAGCGTCTCGTACCAGGTGCGGTACTCGGCTGCGGAGATGCGGACCGGGTTGCCGGAGAGCTGCTTCTCGGTGAGCCAGTTCGGGTCCTGGCCGCCCGCCTCGATGAGCGCGTGGATCAGTGCGTCGCCGTCGCCCGCCGAGACGCCGGGCAGGTCGCCGACGTCGTAGCCCGCGTCCTTCATGGCGTTGAGCAGGGCGATCGCGCTGGCCGGGGTGTCGAGGCCGACGGCGTTGCCGATGCGGGCGTGCTTGGTCGGGTAGGCCGACAGCATCAGCGCGATCTTGCGCTCGGCGGCCGGGACGTGGCGCAGGGTCGCGTGCTTGACGGCGATTCCGGCGACGCGGGCGGCCCGCTCGGGGTCGGCGACGTAGACCGACAGGCCGTCCTTGTCCTGCTCCTTGAAGGAGAACGGGACGGTGATGATCCGGCCGTCGAACTCGGGCACGGCGACCTGGGTGGCGGTGTCGAGCGGGGACAGGCCGTCGTCGCTCTCCTCCCACGTGGACCGGCTCGACGTCAGGCACAGGCCTTGCAGGATCGGGATGTCGAGCGCGGCCAGCGCGCCGACGTCCCAGGCGCCGTCGTCGCCGCCCGCACCCGCGTCGGCGGGGCGGGTGCCGCCCGCCGCGAGCACGGTGACGACCAGCGCGTCGACCGTGCCCAGCACTTCGAGGAGCTCTTCGGAGGCGGTGCGCAGCGAGGCGCAGTAGACCGGGACGGCCTGGCCGCCCGCGTCCTCGACGGCACAGGACAGGGCTTCGACGAACGCGGTGTTCCCGGCGATGTGGTGGGCGCGGTAGTAGAGGATGCCGATCTTCGGCCCCTCGGTGCGTCGCGGCTCGCGCTCCAGCGGTCCCCAGGTGGCCAGCTCGACCGGCTTGGCGAAGCCGTTGCCGGTGAGCAGCAGCGTGTCGGACAGGAAGTGGAAAAGCTCGCGCAGGTTGTCGCCGCCGCCGTGCGCGAGGTAGCTGTGCGCCTGCGCGACCACGCCGACGGGAGCGGTCGAGCACTCCATCAGCTCCGCGTCCGGCGCCGCCTCGCCACCGAGGACGACGACTGGGCGGTTGTCCGCGAGGAGGGCGTCGAGGCCTTCCTCCCAGGCCCGGCGGCCGCCGAGGAGGCGGACGATGACCACGTCGACGCCGTCGAGCAGGGCGGGCAGGTCGTCCACACCCAGCCGGGCGGGGTTGCCGAGCCGGTAGTCGGCGCCGCTGGCACGCGCGGAGAGCAGGTCGGTGTCGGAGGTCGACAAGAGCAGGATCATGAGGCCCTTCCTGGGGTCCGCGCCCCGGGTCGTGGTCGCGATGACGGGAGTTCCTGGCTTTCCGGGGAAGCGATTCCCCGGTGACAGTGGCGGGACCGCGCCGGATTCGCACCGGCTTCCTCCACCTGCCATCGCAGTGTCGGGCTCACCCTATATTCGGTCGGTGCCTATCTCCCACCGCCGCTCGGGTGCCGACGCCTGCCCGGGCGCGCTCGACGTCCACCGGGCTGCTGACGGTGGCCTGGCGCGGGTGCGGATCCCGGGCGGTCGACTGACGTTCGCGCAGCTCAGGGCCGTCGCAGAAGCGTCTGCTGACCTGGGCGACGGGGTATTGGAGTTGACCTCCCGGGCGAACCTTCAGGTGCGCGGTTTGGCCGAGGGCGCCGAGGTCGAGTTGGGCGCACGGCTGGCCGAAGCGGGCCTGCTGCCGTCGCTGACGCACGAGAAAGTGCGCAACATCATGTCTTCGCCGCTGGGCGATCCCGGCTTGGCCGCCGAACTGGACGCCGAGCTGTGTGCGACGCCGGAGTTGGCGGCACTGTCCGGCCGGTTCCTGTTCGTCTTCGACGACGGCCGCGGCGACGTGGCGTGGCTGGGCGCGGACGTCGCCGCCCTGCCGGTGGGCGCGGAGGTCGCGATCTTGCTCGGCGGAGCGGACCACGGCGTCCGGGTGCCGCGGCCGGACGTGGTCTCGACGATGCTGGCGTGTGCCCGCACGTTCCTCGAACTGCGCGCCGAGCAGTGGCGGGTCTCCGAGTTGGACGCGAGCGCCATCGCCGCACGGTTCCCCACCACGACCGACCGCGTCGAGCCGGGTGCGCCCGCCGTGGTCGGCCCGGTGGGTCCCGTCGAGTTCGCCGATGGCACGGCCGGGTTCGGTGTCGCGGTCCCCTTGGGCCGGTTGACCTCCGAGCAGGCGCTGAGGCTGGGCCGTGACGTCGTGGTGACTCCGTGGCGCGGTCTGGTGGTCACCGGGCCGGAGCCCGACGTGCCCGATTTGATCACCGACCCCGCTTCGCCGTGGGTCGGGGTCACCGCGTGCACCGGGCGGCCCGGCTGCGCGAAATCCCTGGCCGACGTCCGCGCGGACGCCCGGCCCCTTGACCGACCCGCGCACTGGTCCGGCTGCGCTCGGCGCTGCGGACGACCCGCGGGCGAGGTGATCGACGTGGTGGCCACCGAGAGCGGCTACCAGGTGTCTGGAAGGCAGGAACCTTGATCGACTACATCCGGGACGGCGCGGAGATCTACCGCCGCTCGTTCGCCACGATCCGGGCCGAGGCGGATCTCGCCGGGCTGCCCGAGGACGTGGCCCGCGTCGCGGTCCGCATGATCCACGCCTGCGGCATGGTCGACTTGGTGCGCGACCTCGCTTACTCCCCCGACGTCGTCCGGGCCGCCCGCACGGCCCTGCTCGACGGCGCTCCGGTCCTGTGCGACGCGCACATGGTCGCCTCCGGGGTCACGCGCAAGCGGTTGCCCGCGGACAACGAGATCCTCTGCACCCTGTCGGACCCGAGCGTCCCCGACCTGGCGTCTACTTTGGACAA
Organism: Actinokineospora xionganensis; assembly: GCF_014323725.1. Classification (GTDB taxonomy): domain Bacteria; phylum Actinomycetota; class Actinomycetes; order Mycobacteriales; family Pseudonocardiaceae; genus Actinokineospora; species Actinokineospora xionganensis. The sequence goes on from NZ_JABVED010000013.1 coordinate 79,861, forward strand.
CACGCGCAGCGCGGCGGCCATGGAGCTGTGGCGCGACAGGCTCGAAGGCTCCGTGGTGGCGATCGGCAATGCCCCGACCGCGCTGTTCCGCCTGCTGGAGATGATCGACGAAGGCGCGGGCAAGCCGGCGGCCGTTCTCGGCCTGCCGGTGGGCTTCATCGGGGCGGCAGAGTCGAAGGAAGCTTTGGCGGCACACGGAAGCGTGCCGTACCTGGTGGTTCGCGGGCGGCGGGGCGGCAGCGCCATGGCCGTGGCCGCGATCAACGCGATCGCGAGTGAGCTGGAATGACGGGCACCCTGTACGGAGTCGGGCTCGGCCCCGGCGACCCGGAACTGATGACGGTCAAGGCCGCGCGGCTGATCGGCGAAGCCGACGTGATCGCCTACCACAGCGCCCGCCACGGCAAGTCGATCGCGCGTGGTGTGGCCGCGAAGTACTTGCGGGAAGGACAGATCGAGGAACAGTTGGTCTACCCGCTGACCGTCGAGACCACCGACCACCCGGGCGGCTACGCGGGCGCCATGGCGGAGTTCTACGAGCAGAGCGCTGCCCGGTTGGCCGTGCACCTGGACGCGGGCCGCGATGTCGTGGTCCTGGCCGAGGGCGACCCGCTGTTCTACGGCTCGTACATGCACATGCACAAGCGGCTGTGCGACCGGTACAAGACCGAGGTCGTCCCCGGCGTCACGTCGGTGAGCGCGGCGGCGGCGGTCCTGGGCAGGCCGCTGGTCGAGGGCGAGGAAGTCCTGACCGTGCTGCCCGGAACCCTGCCCGAGGAGGACCTCGCCCGACACCTCGCGGCCACGGACTCGGCAGCGGTGATGAAGCTGGGCCGCACCTTCGGCAAGGTCCGCGCGGCCTTCGAGGCGGCGGGCAAGCTTGACCGGGCGCTGTATGTGGAACGCGCGACCTGGGACCAGGGCCGCAGCATGCCGCTGTCCGAAGTGGACCCGACCACGGTTCCATACTTCTCGCTGGCGCTGCTGCCCAGCCCGATCAACGACGGGGTCGCAGGGCGGGCCGCCGCACCGGTGCCGACGGAGTCGGTCGGCGAGGTCGTCGTGGTCGGCACCGGGCCGGCGGGCCGACCGTGGCTCACCCCCGAAGCACAGGACGCTTTGGCCACGGCCGACGACCTGGTCGGCTACGTCACCTACCTCGACCGCGTGCCCCCGAACCCGCGTCAGCGAAGGCACGCCTCGGACAACCAGGTCGAGGCAGAGCGCGCCGCGTTCGCCTTGGACCTGGCCAAGCGCGGCAGGCGCGTGGCGGTCGTGTCCTCGGGCGACCCAGGCGTGTTCGCCATGGCCGCCGCCGTGCTGGAGGTGGCCGGCGATCCACAGTGGATGGATGTGCCGGTGCGAATCCTTCCCGGCCTCACCGCCGCGCAGGCGGTGGCCAGCCGGGTCGGCGCGCCCTTGGGCCACGACTTCTGCACTATCTCGCTGTCGGATCGACTGAAGCCATGGGACGTCATCACCAATCGCCTCGACGCGGTGGCGGCAGCCGACTTGGTGATCGCCATTTACAACCCGGCATCGAAATCCCGCACCTGGCAACTCGGCGAAGCAAGGGATCTACTACTCAAGCACCGCAAGCCTGACACCCCGGTCGTCATCGGCCGTGACGTCGGCGGCCCAGAGGAGACAATCCGTATCATTGGTCTGGAAGACCTGGACCCAACCACGGTCGACATGCGCTGTCTCCTCCTGATCGGCTCATCACAAACACGAGTAGTCGACCGGGGCAACGGCTCGCGAGTGGTCTTCACCCCCCGCACCTACCCCGGCTAGCCGACACCTATCCCAAGCCCCACGAAACGCAACGGGCCCACGCAACGGCCTGTTTGGGTGGCGTGGCATCTTTGGGGGTGAAGAAAGACCCCTGAACTTACGGTGTTCGTGGGCCGAAGGCTCCCCACTCGCTCTCCACGACAGGGGTCTTTCTTCGTAGGGGCCACAAAGAAACCACTCCACCCAAACAGGCACCCCGACCTCAGGCGAGCACAGCGATCAAGGCAGCAGCGACATCAGCCTGAGGCGGAGCGGCAGGCCACCACTCCCCACCTCGGTCCCGATACGGATACCAACGCTCATCCCGCCCCAACCGAAGCTGCACCTCCCCCACAGTCCACCGATTGCGATACACCGCAACGGAACGTTCCGCGACAGAAGCCAAAGCATCATCCGCGCGAGCACGGGATGCAGCAGGCGGCTGCCAGGAAGTCTCCAACACCCGCAACCCCTGCTCCCCACCATTGCGCCAAGCAGCGACCGCCCGATCAAGCCCCTCAACCGACCGCAGCCGAGCTTCCGCGGCCGGATAGGTCGCCGCGTAGCGAATCGCGTCAGGTCGGCGCGCGAGGTCGAGGACGTCGCCGGTCAGCATCTCGCGGGCACGAGCAGCCGCGTCGGTCGCGAGCAGCTCCAAGGCTTCCGGATCGATGCCCTCGGCAATCGGAACCGACAACACAGTCGGCTGACCGTCAGGAATCGGCGGCGGCTCCGGCAGCCCCACCGGCAACCGAGCGAAGACCTCAGTCGCCTGCTCCGTCACAGCTGGAACGGAACGACCATGCAGATCGCCCAACAACTCCGCCTCATCCTTGCCGCGCAGCAGGAGCAGCACGAACGGATCAGCGTCCAACAGCCAGGACACCTGATACGCCAGGGCCGCCGCGTGACGGCACGGCATCTCCCAGCCCGGACACGAGCAGTCCGGGTCGAGGTCACCGATGTCCGGCAGCAGCCGCACGCCCGCGTCCGCCGCCGCGTCCACCAGTTCGGCAGGCACGTCCCGGTCGAGCAGAGCGGCGATGTGACCGGCCTGCACCGCGACCTGATCGAGAAACCGCCGCCATTCGGCTTCCGACAACGGTTCCAGCCGCATCACCGTCTGATACGACGTGTCGTCCTCGTAGTCGCGCACGGTCGCCGCGAGCCGACCAGGGCTGACCGTGATCGACCCGACGTACCCGGTGTACGCGTACTTGCGCCCCTGCCGCAGTTGCTGCTCGTCGAGCGCCGAGTCCTCCATGGCCTTGATCCACGCCCGCCCCCACCAGGTGCGCGCGAAGTGGCCCGGACGCCGCTTGGCGGGTGGGAAGGCGGGGAATCCGCGGGCTGTCATCGGCCACCCCGCAGTTCCACCAACGCCGCCAGGTCCACATCGGACAGCTCGGTCAGCGCGGACTCGCCGGAGGCGAGGATCGAGTCGGCCAGGTCTCGCTTGGTGCCGAGCATTTCGGCGATGCGGTCCTCCAGTGTTCCCTCGGCGATGAGCCGGTGCACCTGGACCGGCCGGGTCTGGCCGATCCGGTAGGCCCGGTCCGTCGCCTGGTCCTCGACCGCCGGGTTCCACCAGCGGTCGTAGTGCACGACGTGGTCGGCGCGGGTCAGGTTGAGCCCGGTGCCCGCCGCCTTCAGCGACAGCAGGAACACCGGGAACGTCCCCTCGGTGAACTCGGCGACCAGTTGCTCCCGGCGCGGAATGGGCGTGCCGCCGTGCAGCAGGGCCGCGCCGATCCCGCGCTCGCGCAGGTGTCGCTCGATCAGCCGGGCCATGGTCACGTACTGGGTGAAGACCAGGACCGAGCCGTCCTCGGCGAGGATCGTGTCGAGCAGTTCGTCGAGGAGTTCGAGCTTTCCGGACCGGCAGGCCAACTTCGCCGACGGCTCCTTGAGGTACTGCGCGGGGTGGTTGCAGACCTGCTTGAGCCCGGTGATCAGCTTCATCACCAGCCCGCGCCGGGCCATCCCGTCGGCCTGGCGAATGCTTTCCATCGTCTCGCGCACGACGGCCGTGTACAGCGCGGCCTGCTCGTGGCTCAGCGACACCGGCTGGTCGGTCTCGGTCTTGGGCGGCAACTCCGGCGCGATGCCCGGGTCGGACTTGCGCCGCCGCAACAGGAACGGCCGAACCAGCTTGGACAGCCGCCGGGCGAGTTCCTCGTCACGGTCGGCCTCGATCGGCTTGGCCCACTGGGTGCGGAAAGCACCAAGCGTGCCGAGCAGGCCGGGCGTGGTCCAGTCGAGAACCGCCCACAGCTCCGACAGGTTGTTCTCCACGGGCGTGCCGGTGAGCGCGACCCGGGCGTCGGCGGGAATCGTGCGCAGCGCCTTGGCCGTGCTGGACGACGGGTTCTTCACGTGCTGGGCCTCGTCGGCGACGAGCAGGCCCCAGCGGTGCGCGCCCAGTTGTTCGGCGTCCATCCGCATGGTGCCGTAGGTGGTGAGGACGAAGCCGTCGTCGGCCAGGGTGCGGGCGTTGCCGTGGTAGCGGCGGACCGGCGTCCCCGGCGCGAACCGGGTGATCTCGCGCTCCCAGTTTCCCAGCAGCGAAGCCGGGCACACGACCAGCGTCGGACCCTGAGTGTCCTTTTCGGACTGCCGGTGCAGGTGTAGGGCGATCAGCGTGATCGTCTTGCCCAAGCCCATGTCGTCGGCGAGGCAGCCGCCGAGGCCGAGAGACGTCATCCGGGCCAGCCACCGCAGGCCGCGCAACTGGTAGTCGCGCAGCGTCGCGGCGAGCGCGGCGGGCTGGGGCACCGCGTCGGCGCCGCTGTCGGGGTCTGCGATGCGCGCCCGCAGGTCGTCGAGCCACTTGGTGCTGATGACCGCGACCCGCTCACCGTCGATCTCGGTGGTGCCCGCGAGCGCGACCCCGAGCGCCTCCACGGCGCTGACCGGCTTCAACTCGCGATCACGCGCCTTGCGGGCGATCTCCGGGTCGACGAGAACCCACTGGTCGCGAAGCCGCACGACCGGTCGGTGCGCCTCGGCGAGTCGGTCGAGTTCGGCCTTGGTCAGCGGCTGGTCGCCGAGGGCGAGCTGCCAGTCGAACGACAGCACGCCGTCGCCGCCGAGCAGCGAGCGCAGATTCGACGGTGGCTGTGACACGGCGCCGGACTGGCCGATCACGACCTTCGCCGAGATGGACGTCAGTAGCTCCTTGGGCCAGTGGACGTCGATCCCGGCCGCGGCCAGGCGCGGGGCCTGGAGGAACAGGTCGGTGATGTCGGCGTCGTCGAGGATCAGCCGGTCGGGCACCCCGCGAGACAGCAGCGGTTCCAGCGGCGGCCACACCCGGGCGGCGCGGCGCAGGGCGAGGGTGACCTCGATGCGGGCCGAGGGGCCAAGCCCGCCATCGGCCCACAGCTTCTCCACGTCGACCACCACGGCCGAGTCGGCGAGCGAGTGTGCTTGGACGACGGCGTGGAACGCGCCCGAGTTGTAGTCGCCGCCGGGCACCTCCAGCCGCAACGAGACCCGCACGCCCGCGTCGATGCCCGCCGACAGCTCGTCGGACCACGCCCGCAGCTTGGGTGCCTTCGTCGGTGTCCGGGCCGCGAACAGCGGGCCACCCGCGACGAGCGGCGCCGCGGCGGTGCGGGGCATGCCGTCGGCCACCGCGTCGACGAATCCGCGCACCAGCGTGTGCGCGTCAGACAACTCCAGTGGCGTGCGGCCGGGGACCGGGACCGCCCGGGCCGCCGCGGGCATGGCGGCGGCCAGTTCGCGGATGCGTTCGGCGTCGGCCGGGTCGAGTGGGCCCGCCCGCCAGGCGTCGAAGCCGTTCTCGGTGACCCCGGGCATGATCCGCCCGCGAGCCACCAGTTGCAGGCCCACCAGGGCGGCCGCGCCCCAGAACGCGGCCGCCGGGTGGGCGTCGGAGCCGCGCCGGGCGCGGGTGAGCACGGGCACGGCGTCGGCGACGGAGAGCCGCACGACGGGCACCGTCACCGCCTCGCCGTTCGGCTCGGCGATCTCCAGCTCACCGGGCGCGCCGACCCCGTCGGGCAGGTCGCCGTGGAAGGCCACGGACCCGGTCCGCGCGGGCTCGCCCGGTTCGAAAACCGCCGCACACTTGGCGAGGCGGGTTGCGGCGGCGGCCGCGATCATCCCCATAAGTCGTGATTGTCCCTTCGTCGGCGATGGGTCGCGCACTACGCCGGGCGTTCGCCCACCCACTGCACGAGCTGCACCGTGAGCCCGTTGGGGTCGGTGACCTGACAGAGCCGCTCGCCCCACTCCTCGTCCTGGATCGGGACGGTGATCGACACGCCTACGGCCTCAAGCCTGGCGACCTCGGCCTCGATGTCCTCGACTTCCAGCGCGAGGACGACACCCGCCGCGTGCGGGCCTTCGCCGAAGGTGCCGGTCTTGATCAGGCACAGCTCGTACGCCGGGTCGTCGTGCAGGAGCTTGGCGAGGAAGTCCTCGGCCACGACCGTCCGGAACCCGAAGTGCTTGACGTAGAACTCCGCTCCCGCGACCACGTCATCGACGGTGACGGCCACGGTGAAACGGGTGATTCGCATGCGCTCTCCTAGACTGGCGGTACAGCGTACGATCTGCTTTCGTACACCGTATCGTACAGCATACGGAAGGTGTTGCGAGCGTGGCCGAAAAAGTTGAGCGCAGAGAACCCGCGAGGACGATGGCGCTGCTCTGGCGCTCGCCCGGGGACACCGGCCGGGGGCGCAGGCCGGACCTGACCGTGGACGCGGTGGTCGCCGCGGGAATCGAGCTGGCCGACCGCGACGGGCTGGCCGACCTGTCGATGCGCCGGGTCGCGGAGAAGCTCGGCGTCGGGACCATGTCGCTCTACACCTATGTCCCCGGCAAAGCCGACCTCGTCGCCGCGATGCGGGACCAGGTGTCGGGCGAGTTGCCCGTGCCGGACCCGGCCGCAGGGTGGCGGCCCGCCCTGGAGGGATACGCGCGGGAGCTGTGGGCGGCGTATCACCGGCACCCCTGGCTGCTGATGGCGCCGCTCGCGCACGAGTTGCCGGGGCCCAACGAGACGGCGCGGATGGACGCGCTGCTCGCGGTGGCCGAGTCGGCGGGGCTCGGACCCGACGACATGCTCGGCGTGTACCTGCTGCTGGACAGCTACGTGCGCGGCCTGGCGTTCGTCTCGGTCGACGCGCAGAAGGCGTCGGCGCGCAGCGGGCTGACCGAGGTGGAGTGGTGGGCCGAGCGGGAGCCGGTGCTCAACGCCTACGTCACCGCGGCGAAGTTCCCGGCGATGACGAAGGTCGCCGCGGCGGGCGCGTTCGACACCGACGGGTTCGAGTTCGGGCTCGCGCGGACCCTCGACGGGATCGAACTACTGATCCAGTCCCGTCCCTGAACCGCGAACTCACTGTCGGGAACGTGGAACTCAGTGTCGGGAACGTGGGACTCAGTGTCGGGAACGTGGGACTCGCGTGAGCCAGGTGGTGGCTTCGGCGACGGTGGGGACTTGCTCGACGTCCGGGGTCGGGGGTCGGCGGACGATCACGACAGGCAGGTCCAGGTCGCGGGCGGCGTCGAGCTTGGCGACGGTGAGGGCGCCGCCGCTGTCCTTGGTGACGAGCACGTCGATCCGGTGTTCGGTCAGCAAGGCGCGTTCGCCGTCGACGGTGTAGGGGCCGCGGTCGAGCAGCAGGTGCGTCTCGGTGGGCATAGGCGGTTCGGGCGCGTCCACACAGCGGACCAGGAACCAGCCCGGGCAGTCGGCGAACTCGGCGAGGCCCTGGCGGCCGGTGGTGAGGAACACCCGCTCCCCCAGGGTCGGGAGCAGGCGGGCGGCGGCCGGGAGATCGTCGACCCAGTGCCAGTCGTCGCCGGGGCGGGCCGACCAACCGGGGCGGCGCAGCATGAGCAGTGGGACGCCCGAGCGCCTGGCCGCTTCGGCGGCGGAGGCGCTGATGCGTTGGGCGAACGGGTGGGTGGCATCGACCACGGCGTCGACTTGCTCGGCCGTCAGCCAGTCCGCGAGCCCTTCCGGCCCGCCGAAACCGCCGACCCGCACGTCGCCGACCGGAAGCTTCGGGTTCCGGACCCGCCCGGCCAGTGACGACACGACCTCGGTGTCCGGGCGCTCCACCAGCGCGGCGGCCAGGGACCGGGCCTCCCCCGTGCCGCCCAGGATCAAGACCTTCACCACGCCACCCCCGGTGACATCGGGCCGAGCCGACCAGGCACCCTGGTGGTATGACCGAGGAACGGCGCACGCCGGAAGGGCTGCGCTACGGCTGGACGACGGGCGCGTGCGCCACGGCGGCGACGACGGCCGCCTACACCGCGCTGCTCACCGGCGAGTTCCCCGACCCGGTCACCATCACGCTCCCCAAAGGACAGACACCGGCCTTCGCCCTGGCCGTGGAGGACCTCGATCCCGGCAGCGCCATGGCGGGCGTGGTCAAGGACGCGGGCGACGACCCGGACGTCACCCATGGCGCGCTGATCCGCTCGACGGTGCGGCACGGCGAGCCGGGCAGCGGGGTCACGTTCGTCGCGGGGCCGGGCGTCGGCACGGTCACCAAAGCCGGGCTGCCGCTCGCCGTCGGCGAGCCCGCGATCAATCCGGTGCCCCGCACGCTCATGCGCGACCACGTCGCCGTGGTCGCCGCACTGCATGGCGGGACCGGTGACGTCGTGGTCGAGATCTCGGTGGACCGCGGCGAGGAACTGGCCCGCAAGACGTGGAACCCGCGGCTGGGAATCCTTGGCGGGCTGTCCATCCTGGGCACGACGGGAGTCGTGGTCCCGTACTCCTGCTCGGCGTGGATCGACAGCATCCGCCGCGGCATCGACGTCGCCCGGGCGGCAGGCTACCAGCATGTGGCGGGCTGCACCGGCTCGACGTCGGAGCGCACGGTGATGGACCTGTACGGGCTGCCCGAGGACGCCCTGCTCGACATGGGCGACTTCGCGGGAGCGGTGCTCAAGTACCTGCGCCGCCACCCGGTGCCCAAGCTGACCATCGCCGGCGGATTCGCGAAGCTCTCCAAACTCGCCGACGGCCACCTCGACCTGCATTCCGCCCGCTCCCAGGTCAATCTGGCCGCCCTCGCGCGGACCGCCACGGAAGCAGGCGGCGACACCGAGTTGGCAGAACGAATCCTCGGCGCCAACACCGCGCTCGAAGCCCTCACCTTGTCGCAGGCCAACGGAATCCCACTGGGCGACGCCGTCGCCGAGGGCGCCAGGCGCACCGCCGTGGAAGTCCTGCGCGGCGCCGAGGTGGCGGTGGACGTGGTCGCGATCGACCGCGCGGGCGCGATCGTCGGCCGCGCTCACTGACGCTCGCGCGCGGCCGAGTACAGGTGGCTGTCGCAGAATCCCTCCGCCGCGAGCACCCGGCCGACGATGATCACCGCGGTCCGCTTGATGCCCGCTTCCCGCACGCGGGCGGCGATGTCGGACAGCGTGCCGCGCAGGATCACCTCGTCCGCACGCGACGCGTAGGCCACCACCGCGACCGGACACAGTGGACCGTAGTTCGGCACCAGCTCGGCGACGACCTCGTCGATCCGCTGCACGGCCAGGTGCAGCACCATCGTCGCGCGGCTGCGGCCGAGGGTGTCGAGGTCCTCGCCCGCAGGCATCGGGGTGGCGCGCGCCGAGGTCCTGGTCAGCACCACCGTCTGACCGACACCCGGGACGGTCAGCTCGGTGCGCAAAGACGCCGCCGCGGCGGCGAAGGCGGGCACGCCGGGGGTGATGTCGTACGGGATTCCCGCCGCGTCGAGTCGGCGGGCCTGCTCCGCCACCGCGCTGAACACCGACGGGTCGCCGGAGTGCAGGCGGGCGATGTCGTGGCCCTGCGCGTGCGCGGCGATGATCTCGTCGATGATCTCGTCGAGGGTCAGGTTCGCCGTATCGACCTTTCGGGCCCCGGGCGGACACAGGTCGAGCAGCTCGTCGGGCACCAGGGCGCCTGCGTACAAGCACACCGGCGACGCCGAGATGATCCGCTGTCCGCGCACGGTGATCAGGTCCGCCGCTCCCGGGCCGGCCCCGATGAAGTGCACGGTCATGTGTCCTCCTTCTGCACGGTCCACTGCGTGACCGGCAACATCGGCCGCCAGGCGGTGAACCCACCCAGCGGCGCGGCCCGGCTGATCGCCAAGCGGATCAGCTCGCCGCCGAGGTCGGCTCGCCACCGGGTGACGAGCGCCTCGGACTCCAACGTCACGGCGTTGACCACCAGCCTGCCGCCAGGTTTCAGCGCCGCCCAGCCCGCCGCGATCACGCCTTCGACCGTGACCCCGCCGCCGATGAACACCGCGTCCGGCTCGGGCAGGTCCGCGAGCGCGTCCGGCGCGAACCCCGGCACGACGCGCAGCGCGGGGACACCGAGCCTGCTCGCGTTGCGGGCGATGCGGGCCGCGCGGTCCTCGTTCGGCTCGATCGCGATGGCCCGGCAGGACGGGTGGCTGCGCATCCATTCGATGCCGATGCTCCCCGACCCGCCGCCGACGTCCCACAGGAGCTGCCCTGGTTCGGGGGCCAACGCGGCGATGGTGACCGCGCGGATCTCCCGCTTGGTGATCTGGCCATCGTGCTCATACGTGTCGTCCGGTAACCCGGGCGCCGTCGCCAATCGGCGGGCGCCGACGCTGGCCACGCACTCCACGGCCACCACGTTCAGCGCGCCGACCTCGGCCGACCAGCCGTCGGCGATGCCGGTGTCGACCCGCTCACCCGGGCCGCCCACGTCGGTCAGCACGGTCATGACGCTCTCCCCGAACCCACGGGCGGTCAGCAGGGAGGCCACGGCGGCCGGAGTCGAGGCGTCCTCGCTGAGCACCAGCACCCGGGCACCGGGGTGGACCACCGCGTGCAGCCGGGCGACCGGCCGGGCCACCGCGCTGATGATCTCCACGTCCTCCAGCGCCCAGCCCAGCCGCGCGCACGCCAGCGACGCCGACGACGGGTGCGGCAGCACACGGACCTCGGTGAAGCGGCTCAGCGTGGTCCCGATGCCGTAGAAGGTCGGGTCGCCGCTGGCCAGCACGCACACCTCCCGACCGCGGTGCGTGTCGAGCAAGCCCGGGATCGCGGGCAGCAGCGGCGAGGGCCACTCGACCTGTTCTGCCTTGACATCGTCGGGCAGCAGCCCCAGCTGGCGCGCGCCGCCGACGACAACGTCGGCCCTGGCCAACGCGTCGCGGGCCGGGTCGGTCAGTCCCGCCCAGCCGTCCGCTCCGATGCCCACCACTGTCACCACAAATGAAGACGTTAACCGACGGGTAGTCGAGATCCACGCCACGTGGCTTGGCCACCGCATCCCCATCTGCGACGATGTGACCGACCAAGCAGGGTGAGCGAGGAAACCGGTGCGAATCCGGTGCGGTCCCGCCACTGTCACCGGGGAGCGCCACTCCCCCGCGCGCCACCGGGGCACCCGCCCTGGGAAGGCCGGAGCGGCGCGGCGATCCGGGAGCCAGGACACTCCACCCCTGCCAAGACCGACCCGGGCGCGGACCCGGAGTGAGGATCATGGCGTGCTGCCAGCCATCCCTGTTGTGCCGTCTGTCTCCGTCGTGCGCCGATGAGCGGCTACCCGTTCTCCGCCGTCGTCGGCCACGACGATCTCCGCCTCGCCCTGCTGCTCAACTCGGTGCACCCCGGAATCGGCGGCGTGCTGGTCCGAGGGGAGAAGGGCACCGCGAAGTCGACCATCGTGCGCGCGCTGGCCGCCCTGTTGCCGGAGGCCTCGGTTGTCGCGGGCTGCCGGTTCAGCTGCGACCCCGAGCGACCCGACCCGCATTGTCCCGACGGCCCGCACACCGACTTCGACGACGACACCCGGCCCGCGCGGCTCGTCGAGCTGCCGGTCGGCGCGACCGAGGACCGGCTCATCGGCTCCCTCGACCTGGAGCGCGCGTTGACCGAGGGCGTCCGGGCCTACCAGCCGGGTCTGCTCGCCGCAGCGCACCGCGGTGTCCTCTACGTCGACGAAGTCAACCTGCTGCACGACCACCTGGTCGATCTGCTGCTCGACGCCGCCGCCATGGGCCGCGCGCACGTCGAGCGCGAAGGCGTGTCGGTCTCGCACGCCGCGTCGTTCCTGCTGGTCGGCACCATGAACCCGGAGGAAGGCGAGCTGCGCCCGCAGCTGCTCGACCGGTTCGGGCTCACCGTCGAGGTGCGTGCCTCACGGGACGTGCCCACCCGCACCGAGGTCATCCGCCGCAGGCTCGCCTTCGAAGCCGACCCCGCCGGGTTCGCCGAGCGCTGGTCCTCTTCGGACTCCGAGCTGGCGACCCGGATCGTGGCGGCCCGCAAGGCGCTGCCCGAGGTGTCGCTGCCCGACTCCGAGCTGCGTCGCATCGCCGCTGTCTGCGCAGCGTTCGACGTCGACGGCATGCGCGCCGACCTCGTGCTCGCGCGCACCGCGGTCGCGCACGCCGCGTGGCGCGGCGCGGAGCGGGTCGAGGAGTCCGATGTGGAGGTCGCCGCCCGGCTGGCGCTGCCGCACCGGCGCAGGCGCGACCCGTTCGACGAGCCCGGCATCGAGCAGGACCAGCTCGACCAGGCGCTCAAGGACGCGGCTGAGGACGCTGAGCCCGATCCTGATCCCGGACCCGACGGCCCTGGTGGTGGCGCACCCGAGCCCGGCGAGGGACCGAGCGGACCTTCACAAGGACCACAGAACGCCGAAGCGCCGCCGTCACCGTCCGGTGGTCAAGGCCCGGCGACACCGGACCCGGCGTTCCGGGCCCGGCAGCTGGAGATCGCCGGTGTCGGCGAAGGCGCCCCAGGCCGCCGATCCCGCTCGCGCGCGGGCTCCGGTCGGGCGCTGAGGGCCTCGACCTCGCAGGGCTCCGGCATCCACCTGGTCGGCACGCTGACCGCCGCCGCGCCCTACCAGCGCGACCGGGGGCGCACCGGCGCCGGGCTGATCGTGCGCTCCGCCGACGTGCGCAAAGCCGTGCGCGAAGGCCGCGAGAGCAACCTGGTCCTGTTCCTGGTCGACGCGTCCGGGTCCATGGCCGCGCGCAAGCGGATGTCCGCGGTGACCGGCGCCGTCGTCTCCCTGCTGCGCGACGCCTACCAGCGCCGCGACAAGGTCGGCCTGGTCACCTTCCGCGGGTCGTCCGCCGAACTCGCGCTGCCGCCGACCTCGTCGGTGGAAGCGGCGGTGGCGAGGCTGCGTGACCTGCGCACGGGCGGGCGCACCCCGCTGGCCGACGGCCTGCTCCGCGCCCGCAAAACCCTTGCCGTGGAACGTCTCCGTGACCCGCGCAGGCGCGCGCTCCTCGTCGTCGTGACCGACGGCCGGGCCACGGTGGCGGTCTCGCGCGACGCTGTCGGCGACGCGATGCGGGCCGCGGCGATGATCGCGGCCGAAGGCACGGCGAGCGTCGTCGTGGACTGCGAGAGCGGCCCGGTCCGGCTCGGCCTGGCGGGCAAGCTCACCGCCGCGCTCGGCGGCACCGGCCTGCGTCTGGAAGAACTGTCGGCGGACTCGGTGGCGGGCGTGGTTCGCGCCGCCCGCGCCGCGTAGAGGGAGAGAAACACCGATGCCACAAGGCAAACCCGAAGTCGTCCCCGACGACGGCCGAACCACCCGGCAGCGCCGCAACCGGCCGCTGGTGGTGGTCCACACCGGTGAGATGAAAGGCAAGTCGACCGCCGCTTTCGGGCTCGCGCTGCGCGGTTGGAACCAGGGCTGGTCGATCGGCGTGTTCCAGTTCGTGAAGTCCGCGAAGTGGCGCGTCGGCGAGGAGACCGCGTTCCTCGCGCTGGGCAAGGTGCACGAGGAGACCGGCGAGGGCGGACCGGTCGAGTGGCACAAGATGGGTTCGGGGTGGTCCTGGTCGCGCAAGGCGGGCACCGACGACGACCATGCCGAGGCCGCGCGTGAGGGCTGGGCGGAGATCAAGCGCAGGCTCGGCGAGGAGACCCACGGGCTCTACGTGCTCGACGAGTTCACCTACCCGCTCAAGTGGGGCTGGATCGACGTCGAGGATGTCGTGCACACCCTGGCGAACCGGCCCGGCCACCAGCACGTGGTGATCACCGGCCGCGACGCGCCGCAGTCCCTTGTGGACGCCGCCGACCTGGTGACGCACATGACCAAGGTCAAGCACCCGATGGACGCGGGACAGAAGGGCCAGAAGGGCATCGAGTGGTAGCCAGACTGGTCATCGCCGCGCCCGGGTCGGGCAGTGGCAAGACCACGATCGCCACCGGCCTCATGGCCGCGCTGCGCAGACGCGGGCACGCCGTGGCGCCGTTCAAGGTCGGCCCGGACTACATTGATCCCGGCTATCACACGCTGGCCGGTGGCAGGCCGGGGCGCAACCTCGACCCCGTGCTCGTCGGTGAACACCGCGTCGGACCGATGTTCCGCCATGGCGCGCTGGGCGCGGACATCGCGGTCGTCGAGGGCGTGATGGGCCTGTTCGACGGGCGCATCGGCCATCAGGTCGAGGCGGGCGGGTATGGCTCGACCGCGCACGTGGCCGAGCTGATCGACGCGCCCGTTGTGCTGGTGGTCGACACCCGCGGGCAGAGTACGAGCCTGGCCGCCCTGCTGCACGGTTTCCGGTCGTACCGGGCAGGCGTGCGGATGACTGGCGTGGTGCTCAACCAGGTCGGCTCCGACCGGCACGACCAGGTGCTGCGCGAGGCCTGCGCCGATGTCGGGCTGCCCGTGCTGGGCTCGGTGCGGCGCGCGGTCGAGGTCGATGTCCCGTCGCGGCACCTCGGGCTGATCCCCGCGGTCGAGCACGGCGCCGCGGCGATGCGCGCGGTCGAGGCTATGGCCGACCTGATCGACGCCTCGGTGGACCTCGACGCGGTCGTGGGGCTGGCCCGCTCAGCACCGGATTTCCCCGGCCCCGTCTGGGATCCCGCCGAGGAGGTCGCGGCCGTGCCGGGCCGCCCGGTGATCGCGGTCGCCGGGGGCCCGGCCTTCACCTTCGGCTACGCCGAGCATGTGGAGCTGCTCCGGGCGGCCGGCGCGGAGATCGCGGTGGTCGACCCGCTGCGGGATGAGAGCCTTCCTCCGGGCACGGCCGGGCTGGTGCTGCCCGGCGGATTCCCCGAACAGCACGCCGAAGCGCTGTCGGCCAACGAGAAGCTCCGTGCGGACGTCCGCGCGCTGGCCGAGTCGGGCGCGCCGATCCACGCCGAGTGCGGCGGCCTGCTCTACCTGGTGTCCGAACTGGACGGCAAGCCCATGTGCGGCGTCCTGCCCGCGACTGCCGCCATGAACCCCCGGCTGACCCTGGGCTACCGCGACGCCGTCTCGATGGCGGCGTCGCCACTGCGGCCCGAGGGCAGGAGGGTGACCGGCCACGAGTTCCACCGCACGGTCACCACCCCCGTCCACGGCGCCACACCGGCGTGGGCTTGGCGTGACCACGAGGGTGTGACCCGCCGCGAGGGCTTCATCCAGGGCAACGTCCACGCCTCCTACCTGCACACGCACCCGGCGGGCGACCCGGACGCGATCACCGCGTTCGTCACCGCGACCTGAAAGACCGAACCGCCGAGCTCCTCACAAGAGGGGCTCGGCGGTTCGGGTACGACGAAATCAGGCCGTGCGGCGCAGGCTCCGAGTCATCAGAACCGCGAAGGTGACGCCGATAGCCGCCCACAGCACCGCGGAGGTGCCCAGGGAAGCGATCCGGAAGTCCCAGATCAAGTCACCGGGGAAATCCTTTGGGATCTCCTGGAACGACGGCAGCAGCTTCGCCACCGCCGTCACCACGACCACGTACCCGAGCACGGACACCGCGGTGGCGGTGAAGCCGCCGAGCCTCGGGGTCAGCGATCGGGCGAGCACCGTCCCGGCGATCACCAGCACCACCGAGATGCCGATCATCGCGAAGAACAGGGCGGTGCGGTCGCCGATGGTGTCGGCGCTGCCGACGGCGGGCGGGTTCGCCGGGTACGTCAGGAATGGCACCAGCACCACCGCGACGTAGCCGATGCCCGCCACCGCCAGCGCGGTGGAACCCGGGGTGCGGGTGCCGATCCGGCCGTAGGCGAACGCGAAGGCGAGGCCGAACAGCCCACCCAGGCCGAGTCCGAAGACGACGGAGCCGATGCCCAGGCCGACCGTGGACTGGAAGGCCCTGGTGAAGCCCTCTTCCTCCTCGGCGGCCCCTTCGGCGTGGCCATGGGACTCGCCCGCGGGCGCCCCCGCCGCCTCTTCGAGTTCGATTGCGCGGTCGACCGAGGGCTCGCCGAAAGCGGCGGCGAACCCGAAGGCCAAGAGCCCGCCGACCAGACCGGCCAGCAGACCCCAGATCAACACCGATCGGACGGTGAGCGCGGCGGACGCGCTCTCCGGCCGGGTCTCAGAGGTCACGGAGTCGGTCAGTGGCACGGGAAGCCCAGCAGGTGACGCGCGTCGTGAACGAGTTCGTGGACAGAGGTGCCCTCGAAGATCGCCAGCGCACCCTGCTCGGCTCCGACGAAGTACATGGCGAGCAGGGACAGAACACCCACGAAGATCGCGTACGGCAGGGTCTGCCGAATCGGGATGCTCAGCGGGATCGGAGTGGGGTTCGCGACGGCATGCGTCATGAGATCCTCCTCGGGGCTTCACGCGGCCCAGTCAGTGGAGCGGGACGATGGTGGAGGGTCTGACTTCGGCTCCGGGTGCTCCGGGACCGATCACAGTGGCGCGGCCGTGCCGGATTCTCACCGGCTTCCTTCTACCATCAGGGTCGACTCTGAAAAGTATTGGAGCCGGGATGGCACTGTCAACGCGGCCGTTCGGACGGTGGGATATCTCATGAGCGCGACGTTGACCGTGGTCAGCCATGGCGCGACCGCGGCCACCCGAATGGCGGCGTTTCCCCGCGACGAACCGGTCGAGCGGTCGCTCGACGTAGCCGGGCCGGGTCGGGTGGACAGTGCCTCGCGCGGGCCGGAGACGCGATGCGCGCAGACCGCCGCGGCGCTCGGGATCACCGCGGAGATCGACGACCGGCTGCGCGACTGCGACTACGGGCGGTGGCGGGGCCGGACGCTCGACGAGGTCGCGGGCGCCGAACCCGAGGAGGTCGCCCGCTGGCTCACCGACCCGAAGGCCGCCCCGCACGGCGGAGAGTCCATTGTGGACTTGCTGACCCGGGTCGCGGACTGGCTCGACGATCTTCAGCCGGGCAGGCGGATCGTCGCCGTCACACATCCGGCCGTGGTGAAGGCGATGATCGTGACCACCCTTGGCGCCGATCCGCCGGCGTTCTGGCGAATCGACGTGGCACCATTGTCGCGCACGGTTTTCCGTGGCGGCCCGCACCGCTGGAATTTGCGCTGGATTTCCGCAAGCGAATTGACGGAATGACACGCGAACATTTCCGAATACCGGTCGGACCCTGTCGAGAGACCAAGGGACTGACCCACTCGGCCTACCTGTTGTAGCCAATCGTGGTCAATCAGGCGCGGACGGTCGCAATCCGTGAGGAGATCACCAGCCAAACGATCTTCATGGCGGCGACTAACCGATAGCACCGCGTCACATCCGCTCTTGCGCGGAGCGCCGAATGGGGCCACGGTAGTACCAACGAAAGACTCGATCGCGCGCAATTCGACGAATCGATGTATCACCCGCGTGAGCGGACACGATCCCTCCGCGGGTGCAGGCGCCAAGCGGCACCCGGGCGAAAGCGGTGGGCGGTGTTGAGGACAGGGGCGGACAAGGGGCGCGGCAAAGAGGGCAGCCGCACGGACGCGCCGCCCGCCGGAGCCGGGCCGCACGCCAGATCCCCCGATCCGATCCTGCACGACCTCATCGACCTGGCCGCCGCCGCGAAGGTGTCGCAGGACCGGGTCCGCCACCTCCTCGACGCTGTGCTCTCGGTCGGGAGCGACCTGTCCCTGCGCAATGTCATGCGGCGCATCGTCGCCGCGGGCTGCGAGTTGGTCGGCGCCCGCTACGGCGCGCTGGCTGCCCTCGGCGAGAACGGCGAGGTGGTCGAATTCACCCATACGGGCGTCGATGCCGCGACCGAGGCCGCCATCGGCACGCTCCCCTC
Source organism: Actinokineospora xionganensis (assembly GCF_014323725.1). GTDB lineage: Bacteria > Actinomycetota > Actinomycetes > Mycobacteriales > Pseudonocardiaceae > Actinokineospora > Actinokineospora xionganensis. Next base: position 97,638 of record NZ_JABVED010000013.1, read on the forward strand.
GGGCGAGGGCGTTCTCGGCCTGGTGATCGACGCGGTCGGCCCGGTCCGCATCGACAAGGTCACGGGCCACGCGGCCGCCGCGGGCTTCCCGGAGCACCATCCCGTGATGGGCTCCTTCATCGGCGTCCCCATCCGGGCCAGGGGTGTGACCCTGGGCGCGCTGTACCTGGCCGACAAGGTCGGCGACGAGGGATTCGACGAGGAGGACGACGAGGTCCTCGGCGCACTGGCCGCGGCGGCAGGCCTCGCGATCGAGAACGCCCGGATGTACCAGGCCAGCCACCGGCGCGAGCAGTGGCTGCGGGCCACCAACGAGGTCACCTCGGTGCTACGCACCGGACCGGACACCGACGAGGGGCTGCGCCTGGTCGCGGCCCGGGCCAGGGCCGTGCCCGACGCCGCCATCGCCGCCGTCTGTGTGCCCGACGGACCCGAGTACCTGGCGGTCCGCGCGGGCGACGGCGCGCCGGCCCCGGCGTTCCACGGTCTGCGCATCCCCATCGTCGACAGCATCACCGGCGACGTGTTCAGCACCGGGCGCGGCCGGATGATCGAGCAACTCGGGAAGGCCGCGTTCACCCGGTCCGCGCACACCTTCCAGCGGCTGCCCGGGCCGATCGCCGACCTGGGGCCCGCGATGTTCGTCCCGCTGCGCACCGGCCCGCACCCGATGGGGGTCCTGATCGTCGCGAAGTACCTGGGCGCCGCGCCATTCGACCAGGACGACCTGGGCATGATCGAGAACTACGCCGGGCACGCCGCGCAGGCCATGGACTTCGCCGAGGCGCAGCAGGACCGGCAGCGGCTGGCACTGTTCGAGGAGCGCGACCGCATCGCGCGCGACCTGCACGACCTGGTGATCCAGCGGCTGTTCGCGGTGGGCATCGGCATCCAGGGCCTGTGCCGTGGGCTCGACGACCAGCCGACCGTCGACCGGCTCAGCACCTACGTCGCCGATGTCGACCAGACGATCCGGGAGATCCGCCGCAGCATCTTCTCGCTGCAGGAGCCCGCGAACGGCCCGTACAGCCTGCGTGGGGAGATCCTCCGGACCATATCCGACGCGACAGTCTCATTGGGCTACGAACCCACCGTGCGGCTTGAGGGGCCGCTCGACTCCGTCGTCCCGCCCGACGCCCACGGCGACCTGATCGCGACCCTGCGCGAGGCCCTGTCCAACGTCGTGCGCCACGCGCACGCCTTCGGTGTGCAGGTCACGGTGGCCGTCGACCGCCGGGCCACCCGGCTGGAGCTGCTCGTCCAGGACGACGGCGTCGGGCTGCCCGGGGACCTTCCCTACCGCAGCGGTCTGGCCAACATGGTCCAACGCGCACACCGCTGGGGCGGCCAGTGTGACTTCGAGATCCCCGCGCGCGGCGGCACCCGGGTGTGCTGGACCGTGCCACTGCCCAGACATGCCGACGCCGAACCGGACGAGGAGACCGATCCATGAGCATCTCGGTGTTCGTGCTCGACGACCACGAAGTCGTTCGTCGGGGCCTGCGGCAACTCCTCGACGCCGAACCGGACATCACCGTGGTGGGTGAGGCCGCCAGCGCCGCCCAGGCCCTGGCCCGGGTGCCCGCGCTGCGACCGCAGGTAGCGATCCTCGACGTCCGGCTGCCCGACGGCGAGGGCGTCAGCGTGTGCCGGGACCTGCGGTCCTCGGTCGTGCCGCCGCCCGCGTGCCTGATGCTGACCTCGTTCTCCGACGACGAGGCCCTGTTCGGCGCGATCATGGCGGGTGCGGCCGGGTACATGCTCAAGCAGGTCAGCGGCAACGACCTGGTCGCCGCGGTGCGCACCCTGGCGGGCGGCGGGTCGCTGCTCGACGCCGGGGTCACCGCTACCGTCCTCGACCGGCTGCGCAGCGGCCGCGGCGAGGACCCGCGCTACAGCACGCTGAGCCCACAGGAGCGCAAGATCCTCGACCTGATCGCCCTGGGCATGACCAACCGGCAGATCGCGGCGCAGCTCTACCTCGCCGAGAAGACCGTGAAGAACTACGTCTCGACCTTGCTGCACAAGCTCGGGTTCGACCGCCGCACCGAGGCCGCCGTCTACGCGACCCGGCTGCAGAACACGCGGACCCCGGCGCCCCGCGAGTGACGTTCGCCCATTGTCACCAGGCTGGGTGGTAAACGCCGAGGTCGGCGTGTCGAATCCGTGTCCGGTTACCGCCGGCGGTAGCGTCGGAGCCGTCCAAGTCTTACCGCGCAACGAATTCCGGTCACACGGGATTGCAGGCGGAAGGGTGACGGTCATGCCGAACACGCTTGTCCCGCTCCCCGCACCCGAACCGGGCCGCATGCCCCACGTCTGCCTGGTCGCGGGCGACGCGCCCGCCGCGGTGAAGATCGCCCCGATAGTCGCGGCGATGCGCCGAAGCGCCCGGGTCCGCCCCCTCGTCATCGCCTGCGGCGACCAGACCGAGGAAGTAGTCGAGGCGCTCTCGGCCTTCGGCATCCTGCCCAGCCTGGTCGTCGAGTCCACTCTGGACGGCCAGACGACGCAAGGAGCCGCCTGGCTGCTCAACACCCTTGACCGCGTCTACGCGGATCTGGCGCCGGACGCGGTCTTCGTCCAGGGCGACAACGCCATCGCGTTCAGCGCGGCCATGGCGGCGTTCTGGCGGCGGATCCCGGTGGTCCACCTCGACGCAGGTGTGCGCTCGCATGACCTGACGGCGCCGTTCCCCCAGGAAGGCCACCGGAGGCTGATCGCCCAGATCAGCTCCCTGCACCTGGCCGCCACGGCCGACGCCGCCGCGAACCTGGCCTGCGAGGCCCACGGCGGCCCCAAGGTCGTCACAGTCGGCAGCACAGCCGTCGACGCGGGCTTCGGCGCCATCGAACGCCACCACGAACACGCCGACGACCGGGTGCGGGCGCTGGAGGAGGCAGTCCTGCACGGCGGCAGCCGAATGGTGCTCGTCTGCCTCGACTCCACACGCTGGAGCCAGGACGACCTGGCGGCCGTGCTGCATGGCGTCGCCGATCTCGTGCTGGCCACCCCGGACCTGGAAGTGGTGCTCCCCGCCGCATACGACAGCGAACTACGCCTGGTGGCCGACGACGTCCTGGGCAGGCTGGTGCGGGTGACGATCATCGACCCGGTGGACCACACCGACCAGGTCTGCCTGCTCTCGATCGCGGCGGCGGTGGTCACCGACTCGAACGTGCTCGCCGAACAGGCTCCCAGCTTCGGTGTGCCCGTACTTGTCCTGGTCGGCGGCGTCGGCGCGTGGGCAGAACCGGAGCGACCCGGCTACCCATGGACAGCCTCCCCCGAACGCGGACTGGTCGCCCGAATCGCGGAGAAGCTGGTCCTAAGCCAAGTGGAACGGCTCGCGGTCCCCCCGGCGCACAACCCTTTCGGCGACGGCTTCGCCGCAGTGCGCTGCGAACAAGCGGTGGAATGGCTGCTGGGCCTACGATCCCGCCCCAGAGAATTCGCCCCCGAGCTGTAATTCGGCCTCCGGCACGCCGGCGCGGCTCGGTCGCGGTGATCCCCATGATCTCCACTCCTGCCCATCCCCGTCCCCATCCACCAAACGCAAGGGCCCGAACAGGCACCCGCACACCAGGCCGGCACGGCCACCCCACATCAGGCCCGCAACGCAGCGCCCCTTGACGGAACAGCCCCCACCCACAATTCTTACGTGATTCTGTCTCACGTTAGCGGGGAGGCTCGCCCATGGTCACCAAGACGGCGACCCCACAGGCAACCACCCGCTGGATCCTCGCCTTCTGCCTGGCCACAGTAGCCACCTTCGTAGGCTGGTACGGACCCCTCCAAATCCTCCTGGGCACCCAAGCCAACCTCATCGACCCAACAGCCAAAGAGAGCATCCTCGCCCTGGTAGCAGGCATCGGCGCCGTCTTCTCGATGATCGCCAACCCCCTCTGGGGCGCCCTCTCCGACCGCACCACCTCAAGGTTCGGCCAACGGGTCCCCTGGGTCGCGGGCGGTGCGATAGCAGGCGCGGGCGGCCTGATGGTGCTGGCCACGGCGGACTCGACCGCGGGCATGATCGCCGGCTGGTCACTGACCCAGATAGCGCTCAACGCCCCCTTCGCCGCCCTCAGCGCCGCGATCCCCGACCAGGTGCCAGTCGACAGACGCGGTGTCGCAGGCGGGTACTTCGGCGTGGCCCAGACGGTGGGCGTCCTTGGCGGCACGGGGCTTGCCTACGCGGGCGGGACCGTCATGAGTGGATACGTGGCCTGCGCGACGTTCGTCGTCCTCGGGTCGCTGCCGTTCGTGCTGCTCCGTCGCGATCGGACAATCACCGAAGCGCCCGCGTGGGACACCAAAGCGTTCCTGCGCGGCTTCTGGATCAGCCCCCGCCTGCACCCGGACTTCGCCTGGGCGTGGCTCACCAGGTTCCTGATCAACCTCGGCAACGCCATCGCGCTCCTGTATCTCCTGTTCTACCTCAAAGACCAGGTCCGGGTCAGCGACCCCGAGGGCGGGGTCGTCGTCCTCACCGGCGTCTACGCGTTGGCGCTGCTGGGCACGGTGCTGGTCGGCGGGTACTGGTCGGACCGGGTCGGCAGGCGGCGGGTCTTCGTGGCAGGGTCGGGAATCGTGATGTCGGTCGCCGCGATGCTGCTCGCCGTTTGGCCGACCTGGCCTGGCGCCATGGTCGCCGCGACCGTGCTGGGTGTCTCGTTCGGGATCTACACCTCGGTGGACTTCGCGCTGATCACCCAGGTGCTGCCCGCCGCCGCCGACCGGGGCAAGGACCTCGGCGTCATCAACATCGCCAACACGCTCCCCCAGGTGCTCGCCCCCGTCGTCGCCGCGCCGATCGTGGGCAGGCTGGGCGGCTATCCCGCGCTGTACACGGTGTCCGCGGGCGTCGGCCTGCTCGGCGCCGCACTGGTCTACCGGATCAAAACAGTTCGCTGAGAGGAACCCGCATGCCGCAGCCCTTCCCGGACTTCCCCGCAGACTTCCTCTGGGGCGCGGCGTCGGCCGCCTACCAGGTGGAGGGGGCGGTCGACGAGGACGGCCGCGGCCGTTCCGTCTGGGACACGTTCACCGCCGAACCGGGCCGGGTGGCAGGCGGTGACACCGGGGCCGTCGCGACGGACCACTACCACCGCTACCGCGAGGACGTGGCCCTGCTGCGCGACCTCGGTGTCGGCGCGTACCGCTTCTCCATCGCGTGGCCGCGGATCGTCCCGGACGGCAAGGGCGCGGTCAACGTCAAGGGGCTCGACTTCTACGACCGGCTGGTCGACGAGCTGTGCGCGGCCGGGATCGCCCCCGCGGCCACCCTGTTCCACTGGGACACCCCGCAGGCCCTGGAGGACGACGGCGGCTGGATCGGCCGCGACATCGTCCACCACTTCGCCGACTACGCCACCGCGGTCGGCGAGCGGCTCGGCGACCGGGTGCGGATGTGGATGCCGCTCAACGAACCCGTGGTCGTCACCATGTTCGGCTACGCGCTGGGCAACCACGCGCCCGGCCGGGCGCTGGGTTTCGAGGCGCTACCCGCCGTGCACCACCAACTTCTCGGGCACGGTCTGGCCACCCAGGCACTGCGCGCGGCCGGGTGTTCCAACATCGGCATCGCGAGCAACCACGGCCCGGTGTGGCCCGCGTCGGACGCCGACGCGGACGTGACCGCCGCGGAGACCTACACGACCCTGGTGAACTGGCTGTTCTCGGATCCGTTGCTGCGCGGACGTTACCCGGTCGACGAGCTGGCCGAGGCGATGCCCGGGCCGGTCGCCGAGGACCTCAAGGTGATCTCCACGCCGCTGGACTTCTTCGGCGTCAACTACTACCAGCCAACCGTGGTGGGCGCCGCGTCAGCGACCGACGGGCCGTCCCCGGTGGTCGAAGGTGCTCTGCTGCCACCAGGTCTGCCGTTCGAGCCGCGCCCGGTCGTCGGCTACCAGACGACCGACTTCGGCTGGCCCGTCGTGCCCGAAGGCCTGCGCGAGACGGTGTCGATGTTCGCCGACCGGTACCGCGAGGATCTGCCGCCGCTCTACATCACCGAAAGCGGCTGCTCCTACCACGACCCCGACCCCGTCGACGGCCGCGTTCCGGACCAGGCCCGCATCGACTACCACGACGCGCATCTGCGCGCCCTGGCCGAAGCGATCGCCGACGGAATCGACGTCCGCGGCTATTTCGCCTGGTCGATCACCGACAACTTCGAATGGGCGGCCGGATACGCGGAACGGTTCGGCCTCGTCCACATCGACTACGCCACGCTGAAGCGGACGCCGAAAGATTCCTACCACTGGTTCCAGGAGCTGATCGGCAAGCAGGCCGGATAATTCCGCTCAGGCATTCACCGGCACTTTTTCGGAAATCTTCGGAAAACGCACGACCTGGGCCGCGTAGGTGAGTCCCGCGCCGAATCCGACGAGCAGCGCCAGCCCGTCGGGGTCGACCTGGCCCTCGCGGATCATCCGCTCCATCGCCATCGGGATGGACGCGGCGGAGGTGTTGCCGTGGTCGACGACGTCGCGCGCCACCACGGCGTCCGGGGCGCCGATCTTGCGGGCGAGCGCCTCGACGATGCGCAGGTTCGCCTGGTGCGGAACGATCGCGGCCAGGTCCTCGGGCCGCACGCCCGCGCGGTCGCAGGCCTGCACCGCGATCGGGTGGATCTCGGTGGTGGCCCAGCGGAAGACGGCCTGGCCCTCCATGTGCATCAGGCCACCCTCGGGGATGTGGATCAGGTCGGCGGCGGAGCCGTCGCTGCCCCACACGATCGGGCCGATCCCGGGGTCGGCCGACGCGCCGACCACGACGGCGCCCGCGCCGTCGCCGAAGATGATGGAGGTGCCCAGGTCGGTCTGGTCGACCAGGGAGGTCATCTTCTCCGTCCCGATGACCAGGACGTGCCGGGCCGAGCCGGAGCGCACCGCGTCGGCGGCCACGGCGAGGGAGTAGCAGAACCCGGAGCAGGCGGCGTTGAGGTCGAACGCGGCCGCGGTGAGCGCGCCGAGGCGGACGGCGACACCGGAGGCGATGCTCGGGATGGGTGCGGGATGGCTGCACGTCGCCACGATCACCAGGTCGACGTCGGCGGCGGTTAACCCCGACGCGGTCAGCGCCTCGAGTCCGGCCGCGACGGCCATGCCCTCGACGGTCTCCTCGTCGCCCGCGAAGCGGCGGGAGACGATCCCGGTGCGCTCACGGATCCACTCGCCGGTGCGGCCGAAGCGGGCCGCGATGACGTCGCTGGGAACCGCCGCGGTGGGGCGATATGAGCCAACGCCGATGAGGCGGGCTCCGGTCGTTCGATCCTGGTCGCGCAAGGCGATGACTGCCACTTCGTCACTTTGTACAACTACCGAAGAGTAACACTTGAGTTGTGACCGAATTCTCACACTAAACGGTGATCTCGCATTCCATACCGGCATTATCTTCGCGTTCCAAAAGTGACCCACGAGTAACACCCGTCGGTAATGTAATCCTCATTTCCTCGACCACTACGGCAGGATGGCCAGGTGAGCACTGACCTGCTGCGGCGCGGCCACTTCATCTTCGAGTCCGGGCACCACGGCGACACCTGGCTGGACCTGGACGTGCTCATCACCGATCCCCGGCAGGCACGCGCCGAAGCCGACCGGCTCGCGGCGATCCTGCGTTATCACCCAGCCGACGCGGTGGTCGGCCCGCTCGACGGCGGGGCTTTCCTCGCACAATGGGTCGCGGCCGCGTTGGGCCTTCGATTCGGCTACACGACCCGAGAACTGGTCGACGGCACACCGAGATACGCCCTGCCCACCTCGATCGACCTGAGAGGCGCGCGGGTGGTGGTGGTCGACGACGCGATCAACCTCGGGTCGGCCACCGAGGCGACCGTGCGCGCGCTGGCCGAGGCGGGCGCGCACCCTGTCGCCCTCGCGAGCGTGTTCGTGTGCGCACCCACCGGCCCGGCTGTCGGGCCGCGCCTAGGGCTCCCCCAGGTGTGGCTGACCGAGGTCCACACCCGCACCTGGCCTGCCGGAAGCTGCCCGACCTGTGTCGGCTGATCAGGCGAAGAACGCGTCGTCGCCCGCCTGATCGAGGTGCAGCTCCAGCAGGTCGGTGGCGTGGCCGCCGTAGAAGGTGAACAGGAGCGATCCACGGCTGACCCTGGTGACGCCGTTGCGGGTCGCGGAGACCTGGTGGATGGCGCAGACATGGCTCTTGCCGTCGCTGTGCACCTCGGACAGGTCGACCCGGAAGGTGCCGTCGGTCAGCTCGCCGAGCTTGCCGTAGTACCCCAGCACCGCTTCGACTCCCTTGTACTCACCGGCGAGTTGGCCCTTGCCCGGCACGTGCTGCACGCAGTCCTTGGCGAGGATCGCCATCAAGGTGTCGATGTCGCCGCTGTTGAACGCGGCGTAGCCCGCGCGCACGGCGGCCACGTTGTCGTCCGCGTAGGGTGCGACCCGCTGGGCCGGACCGGTCGCGTACCCGGTGGCCTCCGGTGAGGCGTCGAGCATCACGCAGGTCTCGTCGCCGATCACCCAGGCATCGTGCCCCGGCGGGATGTCGACCAGGTCGTCGGCGTGGATCTCGAACTCGCGGCCGTCGTCGAGCCGGATGCCCATGGCGCCCGCCTGGACGTAGCCGAGGTGGTGGACCTGACAGGAGTCCGTGCCCGCGAGCGGTTTGACGTCTTCGGACCAGCGCCAGCCCGGCTCGAACATCCCCTTGCCGAGAGTCATCGCGCCCGCGGTGCCCAACACCATCTTGCCGTGGTCACGGAACCTGCGAACCTCGCCGGTCCGCTCCACTCCACTGATTTTGAGGTCTGCCATGGCGACTCCCACGGTTGCCAGCCGGGCGCCACCCGTCCGACTGCTGAGGCGCGGCGGCCCCCAGCCCGCCAACCGTGAATACTGCGCCGTTCGGGTGTACCCGGCTAGGACCAAAGGACCCGTCAGTACTGGTAGAAGCCGCGTCCCGACTTCTTGCCCAACAGACCCGCGTCGACCATGCGCAGCAGCAGCGGGGGCGCGGAGTACAGCTGCTCCTTGAACTCCGAGTACAGGGAGTCGGCGATGGCCTTGGTGGTGTCGAGGCCGATCAGGTCCGTGAGCCGCAGCGGGCCCATCGGGTGGGCGCAGCCCAGGACCATGCCGTTGTCGATGTCCTCGGCGGAGGCGAAGCCGGACTCCATCATCCGGATCGCCGAGAGCAGGTACGGGACCAGGAGCGCGTTGACGACGAAGCCCGCGCGGTCCTGCGACAGGATCACCTGCTTGCCCAGCGCGGTCTCGACGAACGCCTGCGCGCGGGTCTTGGTCTCCTCCGCCGTCAGCAGTGACGGGACAAGCTCGACCAGCTTCAGCACCGGCACCGGGTTGAAGAAGTGGACGCCGATGACGTGTTCCGGGCGGGCGGTGGCCATGCCCAGCTTCATGATCGGGATGGACGAGGTGTTGGAGGCGAAGATGGCGTCGTCGGCCTCGACGACCTTGTCGAGGGTCGCGAAGATCTCGGTCTTGATCGCCTCGTCCTCGGCCACCGCCTCGATGGTGACCTCGCGGTCGGCGAAGTCGGCCAGGTCCGTGGTGAACCGGATGCGCGACAGCGCCGCGTCGCGGTCTTCCTCGGCGAGCTTGCCGCTCTTCACGCCCCGGGCCAGCGACTTCTCGATGCGGGCGCGGCCCGAGTCGAGGGCCGTGGCGTTCACCTCGGCGACGATGACGTCCAAGCCCGCGCGGGCGCAGACCTCCGCGATGCCCGATCCCATCAGGCCCGATCCGATCACGCCGACGCGACTGGTCTCGCTCACTGCTTCACTCCCTGAATTCGACGCCATTGTCGACAACACTGCCGTCACACTGCTTACCAACACTGTTTACCGCAAGCGCTACACATTGCGGCGGTACTGGCCGCCGACCTCGAAGAACGCCTCGGTGATCTGGCCGAGGGTGCACACCCGGGCCGCGTCCATCAGGACCGCGAAGACGTTGCCGTCCGACGCGGCGACCTCGCGCAGCCTGGCCAGGGCCTCCTGCGCTTCGGCGCGGTGGGCTTCCTGGTAGGCGCGGGTGCGGTCGACCTGGGAGCGCTTCTCCTCCTCGGTGGCGCGGGCGAGTTCGATCTCGAAGACCTCGTCCTCGCTGCCCTTCTCCGGCAGGAACGTGTTGACGCCGACCAGCGGCAGCGTGCCGTCGTGCTTGCGGTGCTCGTAGAGCATCGACTCGTCCTGGATGCGGCCGCGCTGGTAGCCGGTCTCCATGGCGCCGAGGACGCCGCCGCGGTCGGAGATGCGGTCGAACTCCGTCAGCACCGCCTCTTCCACCAGGTCGGTCAGCTCGTCGATGACGAAGGAACCCTGCAGCGGGTTCTCGTTCATCGACAGGCCCCACTCCTTGTTGATGATCAACTGGATCGCCATCGCCCGGCGCACCGACGACTCGGTGGGCGTGGTGATCGCCTCGTCATAGGCGTTGGTGTGCAACGAGTTGGCGTTGTCGTAGAGCGCGCACAGGGCCTGCAGCGTGGTGCGGATGTCGTTGAAGTTCATCTCCTGCGCGTGCAGGGACCGGCCCGAGGTCTGCACGTGGTACTTGAGCTTCTGCGACCGCTCCCCCGCGCCGTAGCGCTCCTTCATCGCCACCGCCCAGATCCGCCGCGCGACCCGGCCGATGACCGAGTACTCGGCGTCCATGCCGTTGGAGAAGAAGAACGACAGGTTCGGCGCGAAGTCATCGATGTCCATGCCGCGCGCGAGGTACGACTCGACATAGGTGAAGCCGTTGGCCAACGTGAAGGCGAGCTGGCTGATGGGGTTCGCCCCGGCCTCCGCGATGTGGTAGCCGGAGATCGACACCGAGTAGAAGTTCCGCACCTTGTGCTGGATGAACCATTCCTGGATGTCGGCCATCATCCGCAGCGAGAACTCGGTGGAGAAGATGCAGGTGTTCTGCCCCTGGTCCTCCTTGAGGATGTCGGCCTGCACCGTGCCGCGCACGTTGGCCAGCGCCCAGGCCGAAAGCTCCTGGTATTCCTCAGGATTGGGCTGGCGGTTGTGCTCCATCACGAACGCGTCGACGCGCTGGTCGATCGCGGTGTTGAGGAAGTACGCCAGGATCGTCGGCGCCGGGCCGTTGATCGTCATCGACACCGACGTGGTCGGCGCGGTCAGGTCGAAGCCGTCGTAGAGCGCCTTCATGTCGTCGAGCGAGGCGATGGACACCCCGGAGGTGCCGATCTTGCCGTAGACGTCCGGCGGGGTGTCGGGGTCGCGCCCGTACAGCGTCACCGAGTCGAACGCGGTCGACAGGCGGGTGGCCGGGTTGCCGTGCGAGAGCATCTTGAACCGGCGGTTGGTGCGGTTCGCGTCGCCCTCACCGGCGAACATGCGCGCCGGGTCCTCGCCCTCACGCTTGAACGGGAAGACACCCGCGGTGAACGGGTAGCTGCCGGGCAGGTTCTCCTTGCGCAGGAAGCGAAGCAGCGTCGGCTCGTCGTCGTAGCGGGGCAGCGCGACGCGCGGGACCTTGTTGCCGGACAGGGTTTCCCGCCACAGCTGGGTGTGCAGCTCCTTGTCGCGGACCTTCACGACGAGTTCCTCGGCCCGGTACTGCTCGGCCGTGATCTTCCACTGGGCCAGCAGGTCCTCGGTGTCGCGGTCGACCCGGCGCGCGGCCTCGGCGGCGATCCGGTCGAGGTCGGTGCTCGGCGCGTCGGCCTCGGCGAGCGCGGTCAGCGCCTCCTTGAGCGCGGCGTGCCTGCGGACGGCCTCGACCTGGGCGTCGGTGGCCCGGTGGTAGCCGCGCACGGTCTCGGCGATGTCGGAGAGGTACCGGGCGCGCGCGGGCGGCACGATGGTCGCGGCCGACGTGGAGACCAAGGTGTCGACGTGCGGCAGGACGCCCTCGGCGAACGGGACGCCCTTCTCGGCGAGCAGGCCGCGCAGCTCCTGGTAGAGCGCGGTGACGCCGTCGTCGTTGAAGGTGGCGGCGCTGGTGCCGAAGACCGGCATGTCCTCCCAGGACTTGCCGAACGCCTCGCGGTTGCGCACGATCTGGCGCGCCACGTCGCGGCGGGCGTCCTCGGCGCCGCGGCGCTCGAACTTGTTGATCGCCACGACGTCGGCGAAGTCGAGCATGTCGATCTTCTCCAGCTGCGACGCGGCGCCGAACTCCGGCGTCATCACGTACAGCGAGGTGTCGACGAACGGGACGATCGCGGCGTCGCCCTGGCCGATGCCGGGGGTCTCGACGATGACCAGGTCGTTGCCCGCGGCCTTGCAGGCGGCGATGACGTCGGCGAGCCCGTCGGGGACCTCCGAGGCCGCGCCGCGGGTGGCCAGGCTGCGGAAGAACGTCTGCTCGCCGTCGAGGGAGTTCATCCGGATGCGGTCACCGAGCAGCGCGCCGCCGCCGCGACGGCGGGTCGGGTCGACGGCGATGACCGCGACGCGCAGCTTGTCCTGCTGGTCGAGGCGCAGGCGGCGGACCAGTTCGTCGGTGAGCGAGGACTTGCCGGAGCCGCCGGTGCCGGTGATGCCCAGGACCGGGACGCGCCGGGACGCGGAGGCCTCGGCGATGGCGGCGCGGGCGTCGTCGGCGAGGTTGCCCGCCTCGATCTGGGTGATGGTCCTGGCCAGCGCCCGCTGGTCGCCCGCGAGCAGCGCGTGCGCGTCGGCGGCGGCGACCTCGGACGGGTCGTGGTCGCAGGCCTCGATCATCGAGTTGATCATCTTGGCCAGGCCGAGCGTCTGCCCGTCCTCCGGGGAGAAGATGCGCTCCACGCCGCGCGCGTGCAGCAGCTTGATCTCGTCGGGGACGATGACGCCGCCACCGCCGCCGAAGACCTTGATGTGGCCCGCGCCCTGCTCGGCGAGGAGTTCGACGAGGTAGGTGAAGTACTCGACGTGTCCGCCCTGGTAGGCGCTGATGGCCACACCCTGGACGTCTTCCTGGATGGCCGCGGCGACGACCTCGCGGACCGAGCGGTTGTGGCCGAGGTGGATGACCTCGGCGCCCTGCGACTGCAGGATGCGCCGCATGATGTTGATCGCCGCGTCATGCCCGTCGAACAGGCTCGCCGCCGTCACGAAGCGGACGGGGTGCGCGGGTCGGTACAACTGCGGTGCGGACATGCTCGAGCCTCCGTGGGTCGCCGTACCTAAATAGTTTGTCTTCCTACTATCGGAAGCGCAACCACGCTGTTGTGCACGTCTCCGCCTACGATGACTGCGTGACGACCGTACCGACACCTGAGTCCGTCGCCCGCATGCTCTCCGACGACCTCGCCTCGGCTTCGCTGGGCATCGAGTTGCTGGAGGCCGGGCCCGGGCACGCCACCATGCGGATGACGGTCACCGAGACCATGGTGAACGGCCACGCCATCGGCCACGGCGGGTACGTGTTCCTGCTGGCCGACACCGCTTTCGCCTGCGCGTGCAACAGCCACGGACCGGTCACGGTGGCCGCGGGTGCGGACATCACCTTCGTGGCGTCGGTCAAGCTGGGCGACGAGCTGGTCGCCACGGCGCAGGAGCGCACCCGTTACGGCCGCAGCGGCATCTACGACGTCACAGTGACCAGGGGCGACGAGGTCGTGGCCGAGTTCCGCGGCCGGAGCCGAACCCTGAGATAGGGAGGCGTCATGCTGCCCTGGCTGACCGAGGTGGTCCAGCTGGCGAAGGACAACGTCGCCGCGGGCGGCGGCCCGTTCGGCGCCTTGGTGGTCCGCGAGGGGAAGGTTCTCTCGCGCGGGACCAATCAGGTGACGACGGACCTTGACCCCACGGCGCACGCCGAGGTCGTCGCGATCCGGCGGGCCTGCCAGGTGCTCGGCGATTTCCGGCTGACCGGCTGCGTCCTGGTCTCGTCTTGTGAGCCGTGCCCGCTGTGCCTGGCGGCGGCGCTGTGGGCCCGCGTCGACCGGGTCGTCTACGCCGCGGACCGCGATGACGCGGCCCAGGCGGGCTTCGACGACCGCCGCTTCTACGACGTGTTCACCCAGCCCCGGCGGACGTGGCCGATCGCGGTGGACAACATCCGCACCGGCACCGAACACACCCCGTTCGCCGCGTGGGAGGCCCGACCCGATCGGGTGGACTACTAGCGGGCGAGCAATAACACGGCCAGCCCCTTCCGCGGGCCCCAGGACCGCGCCCACCGCGACGCGTTTCAGGGGGTGGTGGCCAACCCGAACCGGCGCCCAAGCCACGACGGCGGCCAACACGCCCACGATCCAGTGACCGGCGAACGCCGCCACCGTGGTCGCCGCCAGGGCGACCACCTGCAGCGACCCCTTCACAGCGAACGTCGCGAGCAGTGTCGCCGCCATCGCCGCGGCCAACGCCACCATGACACGTGGCGCCCCCACGGCCACCAGGATCGCCACACCCACCAGTGGCGCGACATACCCGAGCAACCGGGTGAGGGCTCGATCGCCCACCCCGCGCACGACCAGGACATAGGGCGCCAGCACCGAGAAGGTCTCGGTGATCGCCACCAGGAGAGCGCTGAACCCGTGCCGCGCATGGTCGAACTAGAACAGGCCCATCAGATGAACGTCTCGGCCAAGTCGGCCTGCCTGACCCGCTCCCGCGAACCGGCGAGCGGCACCTTCACCTGGCCACCAGGAACACGACCAGGCCCGCCGCCGGCCCCACGACCGTGCTCATCGCCACCCGCGGCAGGCTGTGCTCACCGATCTTGACAAGTGCCCAGCCGACCACGACCAGCACCGCCACCGCGATCGGGAGCTGGGCCTGGAGGTTGAAGACGGCGGCCATAGCGACCAAGCCGCCCCAAGCCGCCACCTGGGCCGAGCCGTTCACCAGCGAGGTCATGGCCAATGTCGCCGCCATGGCGAGGGTCAGCGCCACCACCTCGCGAGGCACGCCCGCGGCCAGCATGACCGCCACCCCCACCAGCGGCGCGGCGTACCCGACCAGCGCCCTCGGGAAACCGGGAGCGGGTTCACGCACGACAAGGTTCTGCGGCAGATGTACCGCGCAGATTCCCGCCAGCACACCCCATAACACCGGCAGCCAGAAGCCACCCATGGCCCGCGTGGCCACCATGGCCGCCGCGATGACCGGCAAAAAGTTCGGATACAACGCGTCCCGCACGTTCCGCGCGAACCGCGTGGCGCGGGACTCGGTCATGTGATCGCGAGGAACACGGCGCCGCCGACCGCCGGGCCCAACAGGGCGCCCACCACCACCTGGGCGACGGTGTGGTCGCGCAGGACCACCCGAGACCAGCACACGATGACGAGCGGCACCAGCAAGAGGAAAGACCACGGTCCGTAGAGCAGCGCCACCATCACCACCGCTCCCCCGGCCACCGCGGCGTGCAGCGAGACCTTCCACCACGCCGTCACCGCGATACAGGCGGCCAGGGTGACCGCCATGGCCACCGTCAACGCCACCACCGCCCTCGGCGCGTCACCGACCAGCAGGATCGCCAACCCGACGCCGGTGGACGCGAGCCCGACCAGCAACGGGACGACCCGGTGCTCCCGGTCCCGGACATGGTGGCCGTCCCACCGGCCCTGGCGGGCCCCGCGGATGATGAAGACCATCGGCAGGATGCTCGAGAAGAGCGCCACCACGATCCCCCACATGAGCGTCGGCCCCACCCGATACCCCGTCGCCTGCCAGGCGACGGCCAAGGGCAGCAGGAGAACCACCACCGCGGGCGACAACACCTCGGTCGCCACCTTCGCCAACCGCTTCACCGACAACCACCCGCGGCCAAGAAACCCACGCCCATCCACCCATCCCCGAAACGGCTCGCCCCGATCGACGCCCCCATCCAAGCGGATATCCGACCCTGGCACCTCAACGGCCCACGAGGTACACGGTCCCTGTGGTCCTCAGGCGAAACGTCGTTGCCCGCCCATCAAGGCGGCGGCGAGCATGCCATATGGAAACCGACGTAGTCCGGCACTACTCCTACGGGGTCGAGACCTCCCGACTGGCGAGGACACCGCACGGCGGGCTTGAGTTTCTGCGCACCCAGGAACTGCTCCGTCGAGTTCTCCCGCCGCGAGCGAAGGTGCTCGATGTGGGCGGCGGGACCGGCGTGCACGCCGAGTGGCTGGCCCGCGATGGGCACACGGTGCACCTGATCGACGTGGTCGCCGCACACGCGACCGCCGCCGTGAACCTGCCAGGCGTTACCGCGGTCGTCGGTGACGCCCGCGAACTTCCCGTTGTCGACAACAGCATGGATGTCGTGCTGATGCTCGGCCCGCTCTACCACCTCATTGACGCCGCCGACCGCGCGAAGGCGTTGGCTGAAGGAGTGCGGGTGCTGCGGCCCGGCGGTGTGCTCGCCGCGGCAGGGATCAGCCGCTACCTCTCGATCCTGGAGACGGGCACCGACGGGACTCTCGACGCGGACCTGACGCCCTCGATCGAGGCGGTCATCGCGACGGGCCGCTACGACGGCCACGTCGGGTTCGTCTCGACGCACTGGCACACCGCTGACGAGCTTCGGGCCGAAGTCCAAAGCTGCGGCCTCGACGATGTCGAGGTCTACGGCGTCGAAGGACCTGCCTGGCCCGCCCTGGATGTCGCGGGCGCAAGCGAGTTCGCGGCCCGGGCGGACGCTGCCCTGCGCTGCGCGCGCCTTGTCGAGCGGGATCCGCTGCTGATCAACGCCAGTGCGCACCTCCTGGCACTCGGGATGAAGACCACCGGTTGACAATAGGCAGGCATTTACCTGCATAATGGTCGAGTGACCCTCGAAGTGAACGCGGTGGACTCGGTGTTCAAGGCGCTCGCCGACCCCACCCGACGGCTGCTGCTCGACCGGCTCCGCGAACACAACGGCCAGACGCTGCGCGAACTGTGCGAACACCTGGACATGGCCCGCCAGTCCGCGACCCAGCACCTGGACGTCCTGCGCCGGGCCGACCTGGTGATCGTCGTGCGACGGGGGCGCGAGCGCCTGCACTACCTGAACCCGGCGCCGATCCACGACATCGAGGAACGCTGGATCTCCGGATTCGACAAGCCCCGCCTGCGAACCCTGAACGCCATCAGAAACCAAGCCGAGGAGATAGCCGTGACCGCCACGTCGATTCCGACCTACGTCTACGCCACCTACATCCGCGCGTCCGCGGAACAGGTCTGGCAGGCGCTGACCGACGCCGATCTGACCGCGAAGTACTGGAACCACGCCAACGTCTCGGACTGGCAGCCAGGCTCGACCTGGGAACACCGACGCGTCGACGGGTCGGGCGTCGACGTCGTCGGCAAGGTGATCGAGTCCGAGCCGCCCACCCGTCTGGTCATCACCTTCGAAGACACCCCCGACGCCGAAAGGGAACCGTCGGTCGTCACGTTCCTCATCGAGCCGCACCAAGAGATCGTCCGCCTCACGGTGACCCACGAAAACCTGCCCAACCGCGAAATGCTCGGCGGCATCTCCCACGGGTGGCCCGCCGTGCTGGCGAACCTCAAGTCGCTGATGGAGACCGGCGAGGTGCTCCCCCAGGCCCCGTGGGACATGTCCAAAGTGGACGCCTGACCGACCCCAGCGCACATAAGGAAAACGAGACATGGACACCACCCCGCTCCGCGACGCCTACCGCACCCTGTTGGAGGCGGCAGCCACCGTCGCGAAGGCCGACCCGGCCCCCACCCCGCCCGCGGGCGAATGGGACGCCGACCAGATCCTGGCGCACGTCGCCATTGTCGGCGCCGCCACCATTTCCACCCTTTCCGCGGTCGCCTCGGGCATCCCGACGACCTACGACAACCGCGTCTCCCAGGACGTCTGGACTCTCGCTTACGTCACCGAGGCAGCCGGCGGGAGCGAAGGCCTCAGCGAACGAATCCGCACCCAGGGCGAAGCCCTCTGCTCGCTCGCAGGCCCGGTACTGAGCGAGACCGAATCAGCCACCCTGATACCGGCCCGATTGGTATCCAAAGACCTGATCCTGGTCGACCAGCCCCTCACGCTGGGCGACATCGTCAACGGCCTCGCAGAGTCCGAGCTACCGGGCCACACGGCTCAACTCCTCGCGCTCCTTCCCGAATATGCCGCCGCTTAAGGGAACGGTGGCTACGCTGATCACATGAAAGATGCGGGTGGGCGGCTATCCCAGGACGAGTTCGACCTGTTCAACAAGCTGCTGCACCGCTACTGCGAGTCCGAACTCGACCAGTGGGATCTGTGCATCGTCGACACGACGTACGGCGAGGTGTTTCTCACCCTCACTCGCCACCTTCTGCCCGATCATCCTCACGAGGCGTACACCCGCCTTCCCCGACCGGAATAGCAGCACAGGTCGCGCGGCTCTTCCGGGCTGAGCCGAACAAGGGCAATCCCCACCGGGCCCGCCTCCGAATACTCGTCATCACCGACGAACGGAGAGTCGTGGCCATCGCCTCCACGCTGGCGCAGACCGCCGAACGAGCCATCGGCGCACCCCTCCCCGTCAGGCTGCGCGCCTGGGACGACAGCGAGGCAGGGGCCGCCGACGGCCCGGTCGCCATCGTCCGGTCCCGGCGGGCCCTGCGCAGGCTCCTCTGGGACCCGAACGAGCTCGGCCTCGCCCGCGCGTACGTGAGTGGGGAGCTCGACGTCGAGGGCGACCTGGCCGAAGCCCTGTCCCGCTTCTGGGCGCTCGCCCGCACCGCCAAGCCGAAGCTGACCCTCAAGGACAAGGCCGCGATCGTGCGAACCGGCCTCAAGCTGGGCGTGTTCGGCAAACGGCCGCCCGCGCCCGCCGCCGAGGCCAGGCTGTCCGGCGACGAGCACAGCAAGGACCGCGACCGGGCCGCCATCGCGCACCACTACGACCTGTCCAACGAGTTCTACAGCCGCGTGCTGGACCCCCAGATGGCGTACTCCTGTGCCTACTTCACCAAGCCGGACGACCCGATCGAGGACGCGCAGCGGGCCAAGCTGGACCTGGTGTGCACCAAGCTCGACCTGCGCCCGGGCGACCGGCTGCTCGATGTCGGCTGCGGGTGGGGGTCGCTGGCCATCCACGCCGCGCGGCACTACGGGGCGCGGGTCACCGGGATCACGCTGTCCGCCGAGCAACGCGCGTTCATCCTGGCCAGGCTCGACGAGTACGGCCTGGCCGACCAGGTCGAGGTGCGGCTGCAGGACTACCGCGACCTCGACGACGAGCCGTTCGACGCCATCGGCACCCTGGAGATGGGCGAGCACGTCGGCGCCGCGAACTACCCCGTCTACGCCGCTACCCTGTTCCGCATGCTCAAGCCGCGGGGAAGGCTGTTGCTGCAGCAGATGTCGCGCGGGGCCACGGCGCAGGGCGGTGGCGCGTTCATCGAGTCCTATGTGGCCCCCGACATGAACATGCGCCCGGTCGGGCAGACCGTCGACCTGCTCGAACAGGCAGGCCTGGAGGTCCGCGACGTCCACGCGCTGCGCGAGCACTACGTGTGGACCGTGCGTGCGTGGGCGCGGACCCTCGAGGAGAAGTGGGACGAGCTGGTCGACCTCGTCGGTGAGCAGCAGGCCCGGGTCTGGCGGCTGT
The DNA here is from genome assembly GCF_014323725.1 of Actinokineospora xionganensis. Lineage (GTDB taxonomy): Bacteria > Actinomycetota > Actinomycetes > Mycobacteriales > Pseudonocardiaceae > Actinokineospora > Actinokineospora xionganensis. The sequence continues at coordinate 117,105 of NZ_JABVED010000013.1, forward strand.
ACCTGGCGGGCGGCGCGCTCGCGTTCGAGGAGAACCGGATGGGCGTCGACCAGATCCTGGCCGTGCGGCCGACCGCGGACGGCGCCAGCGGCTTCCCCGCGACCCGTGAGGTCTTCCTGTGATCCTCAACCTGGCGGTGACCGCGGCCGTGACGGCCCTGGTGATCGTGGCCGCGTTCGGGATCAGCCTCCGGCGAGGCCGCTACGACACGATCGACACCGTGTGGGGGCTCGGTTTCGTCGTCATCGCGCTCGTCACCTTCGCACTGTCCAGTGGGGACGGTTCCCTCGCGTTCCGGCTCACGGCGACGACGCTGACCGCGGTCTGGGGCCTGCGTCTGGCGGTCCACCTGCACCTGCGCAACCACGGCAAACCCGAGGACCGCCGCTACGCGGAGATCCTCGCCAAAGCCAAGGGCAACCCGAAGGCGCACATGTTCCGGGTGGTGTTCCTCACCCAGGGCGCGGTCATGTGGATCGTGTCGCTGCCGGTGCAGGTCGCCCAGTACGGCCAGCACACCTTCGGTCCGCTCGCCTACCTGGGCGTCGCGCTCTGGCTGGTCGGGTTCACCTTCGAGGCCGTCGGCGACCGGCAGCTGAGCCGGTTCACCGCCGACCCGGCGAACAAGGGCCGGGTCCTCGACACGGGCCTGTGGCGCTACACCCGACACCCCAACTACTTCGGCGACGCCTGCGTATGGTGGGGTCTGTACCTGATCGCCTGCCACTCGTGGGTCGGCGCGGCCACCCTCCCCGCGCCGCTGCTCATGACGTTCCTGCTCGCCAAAGGCACCGGCAAACCCCTGACCGAGAAACACCTGGCAAGCACCCGGCCCGGCTACGCCGACTACGTCGCACGCACCAGCGGTTTCCTGCCGCTGCCACCCAAACCGAAAACGACACCGAGGAGTTCCATCTGATGCGGCCCGGAGATCTCGTTCCCGACTTCAAACTCGCCGACGAGACGGGCGTCGAGCGCTCGCTTTCGGAGTTCCTCGCGACAGGACCGGTCGTCCTGTTCTTCTACCCGGCCGCGATGACCTCGGGCTGCACCGCGGAGAGCTGCCACTTCCGCGACCTCGCCGCCGAGTTCGCCGAGGTCGGCGCCCACCGCGTCGGCATCAGCCCCGACTCGGTCGAGCGGCAGGCCAAGTTCTCCTCGATCCACTCGTTCGACTACCCGCTGCTGTCCGACCCTGACGGCGAGGTTGCCAAGCTGTTCGGCGTGCGCCGCAAGTTCGGCCCCCTGCTGACCAAGCGGATGACCTTCGTGATCGACACCGACAGCAAGGTCCTAGAGGCGATCAAGAGCGAGTTGCGGATGGCCGTCCACGCCGACAAGGCCCTGGACGCCCTCCGCGCCCGCCACCCCTAACCCCCCCATCCCCCAATACGGTCGCGAGTCCAACGGTCAAAACAACGAGTCCAACGTTCAGAACATCGACTTCCGCTTTCACGTCACCGTGAGTTGGAACTGGGATGTTCTGAACGTTGGACTCGTTGTTTTGAACGTTGGACTCGCGACCGTATTGGGGGTTAGCGGGCCCAGTGGATCGTGGTGGTGAGGGTGGGGGTGCCGTCGACGGGGGTTGGGTTGTCGGGGGTGGGGGCGATGCCCGCGGCCGCGACGGTGTCCAGTGTGGACAGGCCGGGGAGGTCGACCGTGCCGAAGACGGTGTAGTTCGGGCGCAGGCGGGAATCGCCGTACACCAGGAAGAACTGGCTGCCATTGGTGTCCGGGCCGGCGTTCGCCATGGCCAGCACCCCGCGGGCGTAGACCTTGCGGGTGCCGGTCGTGTCGCCGGGCCAGTCGGGCAGGTCCGTGGGCAGTTCGTCCTTGTACCGGTAGCCCGGGCCCTTCTCCCCCGTCCCGCTCGGGTCGCCGCACTGCAGCACCTTGAGCGTCGGGTACGCCGTGAGCCGGTGGCACGTGGTCACGTCGTAGAACCCGTGCCGGGCCAGGTGCAGGAAGCTCTGGACGGTGCACGGCGCCTTCGCCCGGTCCAGCGTCAGCCCGATCGGCCCCTGCGAGGTCCGCAGCTTGACCTTGACCAAGCCATGCGAAGGCGTGTGCGCGGGATCGCGCGGCAGCCGGACCGGCCGGGCCGCCGGATCATCCGGGGTCTCCGTGTACTGACACGGGCCTTTGGTCACGCTCGGCTGGTCCTCGGCGGCGGCGACACCGGTCGGGACCATCACCGCGCAGGCGGCGAACACGGTGGCACACAACAGCCTTGTGAGCTGCACAGCTGCTCCTTCGGTCGGGGTCGTAGCAGCGAGCGAGTGTAGGGCGCACGCGCGAGAACCCGACAGGGCCGATCAGGGGTAGCGACCGCCGCGCGCCCACCAGGGGCGCGCGGCGGTAGGGGTCAGCCTCCGGGCGCACCGACGATCAGCTCATCGGCCACCACGGCGTCCGTGCGCAGCGCCTCGAACAGCTTGGGCGCCTTCACCGCGTCCCACAGGATCGCCGACCCGACACCCTTGACGTTCTTGCTGCCGCCCATCGGGACGGTCGTGGTGATCAGCCCGCCGTCACTTGCCCCACCCATCGCGAACGCGACCGACGGCAGGTTGTGCAGGTGCGTGTCGTCGTCGACCGAGATGGCGTCGGGCGCGCTTCCCAGCAGCGGGAACACCTTGAACGGGTTGGCCAGCGTGCCCGCGCTCGTCGCCTTCTTCGTCAGCGCGCCGATGAAGGCCCGCTGGCGGATGACCCGGTCGAGGTCGGCCCGCGGCCCCTTGCGGGTGCGGACGTACCCGAGCGCGTTGGCGCCGTCGAGTTCCTGGCAGCCCGCGGGCAGGTCGATCCCGGCCAGCGGGTCGTTGATCGGGGCTTCGAGGCACATCTCGACCCCGCCCACCGCGTCGACGACGTCGGCGAATCCGGCGAAGCCGATCTCCATGTAGTGGTCGAGCCGCAGGCCGGTCTCGGTCTCCACGGTCTTCGCGAGCAGCTTCGGGCCGCCGAACGCGTACGCCGCGTTCAGCTTGTTCTTGCCCTTGCCCGGGATGTCCACAAGAGAGTCTCGCAGCAGCGACACCAGCGTCGGGCGGGTGTCGTTGTCCGGCACGTGCAGCAGCATGATCGTGTCGGTCCGCTGGCCCTTGGCGTCGCCGGTGGCGAGGCGTTCCTCGTCCTCGGCGCTGAGGCCCTCGCGGCTGTCGGACCCCACGATCAGCCAGTTGGTGCCCGCGCCCGCCGCGGGCCTGCCCTCGTAGTCCTCCAGCGCGTCGATGCGCGTCAGGGAGGACTCCAGGTAGATCCACAGCCCGGCGATGAGCCCGACGATGACCAACAGCGCGGTCAGCGCGATCCGCCGCCCTCGGCGCTTGCGGCGCGGCGGCGGCGACCCGTACGGCTGGTGCTGACCACGGGGTCCCCGCGGCGGAGGCGGCGGCTGGTGTCCTCGGTCGTAGCCCTGCCCGCCCTGCGGCATGGCTCTGGTCGGGGCGTATCTCGGTCGGCCGTGCTGATCCTGCCCATGCCCGTAGCTCACGAGAGTTCTCCAGCCAGACGCTTCACTGAGACCGTTCCCCTTATCTGTCCACGGCAGTGCGGGGAGTCTCCCACTCCCCTTAGCCAAGACGCCGGAGACCCACCTGGGGTTGCGTTCAGTGACCGATGGACAGTTGGCGCACCCCGAGGTAGCCCGACCGGAAACCGGCCTCACAGTACGCCAGGTAGAACTCCCACATCCGGCGGAAAGTGTCATCGAAGCCCAGGTCGGCGACGCCGGACCAGCGCTGCGTGAACCGCTCCCGCCACTGCCGCAGCGTCTCGGCGTAGTCGAGGCCGAAGTCACGGTGGGCGAGCACGCGCAGGCTGGTGTGCCTGGCCACGCTCTCGTCGATCGCCTCGGTCGACGGGATGAGCCCGCCGGGGAAGATGTACTTCTGGATCCACGTGTAGGAGTCGCGCGAGGCGAGCATCCGGTCGTTCGGCATGGTGATCGACTGCAGGCCGAACTTGCCGCCCGGCTTGAGCAACCGGTCGACCGCGGCGAAGTAGGTCGGCCAGTAGCGCTGCCCGACCGCCTCGATCATCTCCACGCTGACGATCGCGTCATAGCTGCCCTGCGCCTCGCGGTAGTCCCGCAACAGGACCTGGACCCGCTCGGACATCCCGGCTTCGGCGACGCGCCGTTCGGCCAGGACCTTCTGCTCGGCCGAGATGGTCAGGGTGGTGACCCGCGCGCCGCGTCGGGCGGCCTGGATCGCCAGGGCGCCCCACCCGGTGCCGATCTCCAGCACGTGCGAGCCCGCGCGCACCCCCGCGTAGTCGAGCATGCCGTCGATCTTGCGGATCTGTCCTCTGTGGAGGTCGGTGTCGCCGGGGGTGAACAGCGCCGACGAGTAGGTCATCGTCTCGTCGAGGAACGCGGCGAACAGGTCGTTGGACAGGTCGTAGTGCCGCTGGATGTTGGCTCGCGCGGCGGCGACCGTGTTGTCCGCGCCCGCGGGCTGGCGCCGGTCGACCCAGCGACGCAGCGTCTGCAGCGCGGGCGGGATGAGCGTGCTGATCCGGGCGGCGAACTCGGTCAGCAGCTCCACCAGGTCCGGGCTGCTCCAGTCGCCGACCATGTAGGCCTCGCCGAAGCCGATCTTGGCGTCGACACCGAGGCGGTGGAAGAACGCGTTCGGCCGGTGCACGCGCAAGACGGGGGCGTCCGGGCCGCCCGCGCCCATCCGGGTGCCGTCGGGGAACAGCACCCGGACCGGCAGGGTGCGGACGGCGTTGGCGAAGACGATCCGCGCGATCCGGGCCCGCGCGGGGCCGCGCGGCGGGGAGTACAGGGTTCCCCAGGGCTGCGCGGATCGGAGAGTGGTGTCGGTCATCGGACTCGTTCCTGGGGGTGTGTACGGGGGACGATGGGGACGCGACGCAGCCACAGGGCGACGCCGTGGCGGCGGATCAGGGCCGAGACCCGGTGTGGCATGAGCGGTCGGCGCGCGACAGTTCGGAGGACCTCGGCCGTGGTCGCCCGGCGTCGCTCACCGACGAGGGTCGCGGTGAACGGCGTCTTCCCGCCCTGGCTCAGGGCCACGGTCAGGGAAAGCACCGCGCCGGGCCGGGGCAGCCGCATCCGGTACGTGCCGCCCATCTCGAGGAAGGGCGAGACGTAGAACTCCTTGTCGGCGCGCGCCCGGCCGCGGTCGTCGGTGCGCAGCAGGTAGCGGTGCCGCCCGCCGTAGGTGTTGTGGACTTCGGCGACCACGCAGACCACGCGGTCAGCCTCGTCGTGCACCCAGTAGACGGTGATCGGGTTGAACACGTAGCCGAGCACCCGCGCGCTAGCCAGCATCAGCACCCGGCCCGTCACCTGGATCCCCTGCGGGACCAGCCAGGCAGCGAGGTTGTCCTTGATGGACGCCGCCGGGTCACCGAGGTGATCGCTCGCGTCGAACCGGGCGAACGGCCGCAGCGGCGCGGGCAGCCGCGGCAGGTCGTCGAGGTCGACCAGCCACAGGTAGATCCGGTGCTGGAAGGACCTGTGCAGCCGTTCGGTTCGGGTGTGGGTGACGACCGCGTCGTAGAGGGCCGCGGTCACGAGGACCAGCCTGCACCGAACGCGGCGGCGGCGCGGACACCGGAGGCGCAGCCGTCTTCGTGGAACCCCCAGCCGTGATAGGCACCCGCGTAGGCCACCGCGCCGTCGTTGAGCGTGGGCAGTTCCCGTTGGGCGGCAACACTTTCCGGGGTGTAGACCGGGTGCTCGTAGACCATCGAGCGCAGCACACGCGACTCGTCGACCCGGTCGCGGGCGTTGAGGCTGACCACGTACTGGTCCTCTCCGGACAGTCCCATCAGCCGGTTCATGTGGTAGCTCACCCGAACCGGACCGTTCGCCGAGTCGCACGCGGGCTTGAGGTAGTTCCACGACGCCCGGGCACCTTCCGCGCGCGGCAGGATCGAGGTGTCGCTGTGCAGGACGGTCTCGTTGACCGAGTAGCTGAACGCGCCGAGAACAGCTCGCTCGGCGGGCGTCGGCTCGGCCAGCAGCCGCAACGCCTGGTCCGGGTGGGTGGCCACGACGGCGTGGTCGAACCGGCGGACCACGTCGGCGTCGTCGCGGACTTCCAGGTGGTCGGCGTGGCGGACCAGCGCGCGCACCGGCGTGGAGACCTCCACGGCGGTCAGGCCTTTCGCCGCGCGCTCGACATAGGTCCGGGAGCCGCCCACGACGGTCCGCCAGGTCGGCGAGCCGGTGACCGAGAGCATCCCGTGGTGGTGCAGGAACTCGAACAGGTACCGGGCCGGGTACCGCATGCTCAGCTCCGCGCCCGCGGACCAGACCGCCGACACCAGGGGGATCAGGAAGTGGTCGACGAAGTACCGCGAATAGCCACCGACCACGACGAACCCGCGCAGAGTGATGTCGCCGGGGTCGTCGCGAAGGACGCGGCGGGCGTGCCGGTGGAAGCGGTTGACCTCGCCGAGCATCCGCAGGAACTTCGGCGAACGCACGTTCGCGGGCTGCGCGAACAGTCCCCGGGCGCCGCGGGCGCCCGCGTATTCCAGGCCGCAGCCCTCGCAGCGCACGCTCATCGACATCTCGGACTCGCGGGTCGCCACACCCAGTTCGCCGAAGAGCCGGATCAGGTTCGGATAGGTCCGCTCGTTGTGGACGATGAAACCGCTGTCCACCTGGGCCATCGAACCCGCCGAGGTCGGCAGGTCATGGGTGTGGGCATGGCCACCGATCCGGTCGTCCGCCTCGAACAGCGTCACGTCGTACCGACGCCGCAGCAGATAAGCCGCCGTCAGTCCGGACACTCCGCCGCCGATGACCGCGACCCGACGCCGCTCCGCCACTGGGGCCTCCGTCAGAGAGGAATGCGCAACCCTTCCGGTGAGGGCTGTCCCAGGGCATTCGTTATGACGGGGTCGAAAGGTTGGGTCCCGAGGGCGCCGAGTGTGAAACCGGTGACGAGCCGGGTCCACGCGGCGGATTTCCGCAGCATGGCGTGGCCCTCGTCGTGCACGTCGAAGTGCGCGACCCGCTCGGTGACGGCCTTGGCGCGCGCCGCGTAGCGGAAGGACAGCTCGGGGTCGGTCATCTTGTCCAGCAGCCCGTGCGCGATGAGGACGGTGCGGCCTGCCAACTGCTCGACCGGTTCGTTCGGCTTCGTCCACGGCGCCAGGGCGCAGACCGCGACCACGGAGTCCGCTCCCGCGACCCGCAGCGCCGTGCGGCCGCCCATCGAGTGGCCGACAAGTGCCACCGGCACGTCGCCGTGGGCGCGGCGGATCTCGTCGAGCGCCCACGCGGCGTCGAGGACGGGATCGAGTTCGGGGGCGTTCCAGCCGCGGTAGCGGTAGCGCAGGGCCCAGGCGGCCACACCGTCGGCGGCGCCCTCGTGCCGGATATCGCGGGCGAACGGGAGCATGCGCAGGTAGGCCGAGCGGTAGCGGTGCACCCGCCCATGGCTGCGCTCGCGGCCGCCGTGGAGCAGGAGCGCCACACCGCGGACGTTCTCGGTCGGACCGTAGACCCGGATGCTGGGCCGCGCACTGTCGTTCACACGACAATCTTCGCAACCGGAGCCAGTCCGGTTCGGTCAGTGTGAGTGAGTACATTCCGGCGGGTGAGCGACCACCTCCAGATCACCACCGCCGCAGGCGCCTTCGACGCGCTGAGCGGAGGTTCCGCGGGCGACCGGCCCGTCCTGCTGTTGCACGGCTTCCCGCAGTCCTCCACCGAGTGGGGGCACGTGGTGGGCGAGCTCGGGCGCGCGGGCTTCCACGCCGTGGCGCCGGACCAGCGTGGCTACTCCCCCGGGGTCAGGCCCGAGGAGGTCGGCGACTACCGGATGGACGACCTGGTCGCCGACGTGCTGGCGATCGCCGACGAGTTGGGCTGGTCCCGGTTCGACCTGGTCGGGCACGACTGGGGCGCCGCCGTCGGCTGGCACACCGCCGCCGAGCACCCCGACCGGATCCGCACGCTGACCGCGGTGTCCGCGCCGCACCCGGCGGCGATCGCGGCCGCCTACCGCGAGGACGAAGACCAGCATCTGCGGTCGCAGTACATCTCGGTGTTCAAGGAGCGCTCGGCGGAGAAGCGGCTGCTCGCCGACAACGCCGCCGCGCTGCGCCAGATGTTCGAGTATCGAGTGCCGCCGTCGCACATCGAGGACTACGTGACCCGGCTGTCCGAACCGGGCGCGATGACGGCGGCTCTGAATTGGTATCGCGCGACGCGGTGGAACGTCACCCCCGACGCGGTGTCGGTGCCCACGATGTACGTGTGGGGCACCGAAGACGTCGCGTTCGGCTCCACAGCGGCCCTGTCCTGCGGCAAGTGGGTCACGGGCGCCTACCGGTTCGAGATGTTGGAGGACGCCTCCCACTGGATTCCAGAGGAGGCACCGGACGCACTGACGGCGTTGCTCCTAGACCACTTGCGCTAGCCACCTGGACGCTGTGCGACATCCCTCTGACGTGGTGGGGCGGGGTCTTCTCGATCTTCCCGGATACCCCTAAGCTCGCCGCATGGCGGCCTGCTCGGTGGCGGGACTGCTCCTGGCCGCGGGCGGGGGCAGGCGGTTCGGGATGCCCAAGGCGCTCGTCCCCTGGGGACCCGGCCTGCTGGTCGAACACGCCGCCGCCACCCTGGTCGACGCGGGCTGCGACCCGGTGATCACCGTCCTCGGCGCCGCCGCCGACGAGGTCCGCGCCCGGTCGAAGCTGCCCGGCGTGGTGGTCGACAACCCCGACTGGGCCGATGGCATGGGCTCGTCGCTGCGGGTCGGCCTGACCGCCCTCGGCGATTGCGACGCGGTGGTCGTGCTGACCGTGGACACGCCGGGGATTACGGCGGAGGCGATCCGCAGGTTCATCGCCATGGCCGCCCCCGGCGCGCTGGCCCGAGCCAGCTACGACGGCGTGCCCGGCCACCCGGTCCTGATCGGCCGCGACCACTGGAGCGGTGTCGCCGAGGCCGCCGACGGCGACACCGGCGCCCGCCCCTACCTCGCCCGCAACCGCGTCACCGACGTGCCGTGCGCTGACATCGCCGACGGCGCCGACGCCGACCGGCCGGGAGATCTGCCAGGGAGGCCCCATGACCAGTGACCTGATGCTCGAGCACCTCGCCGAGGTCGCAACGCACAACGCCGACGCCCTCGACGACGTCGCCGACCTCGTCCTGGCCTGCATCCGCGCCGACGGCCTGGTGCTGACGGGCGGCGCGGGCCACTCCTTGGCGGCCGTCGCCGAGACGTTCTTCCGGGCGGGTGGCCTGGCGTGCGTGCGGCCGCTGTTCCATGAGGACCTGCAGGTGTTCAGCGGAGTGCGGCGCGCCCTGCAGGCCGAGCGCACCCCGGGTCTGGCGCGGTCGGTGTTCCGAAACCTGCACCTGTCGGGTCACGAGGTCCTGTTCGTCTTCTCCAACTCCGGCGTCAACCACTACCCGGTCGAGTTGGCGTTGTGCGCCCTCGACGCGGGCTGCCCGGTCGTGGCCGTGACCTCCCTGGCCGCGACGTCCGCGGCGCCCCGCCGGGCGGGAACGACGCTGGCGCAGAACGCGACGATCGTCCTCGACACGCTGACCGCCCCCGGCGACGTGGCCTACCCGGAATCGAAGCCGGTCACCGCGCCGCTGTCGTCGGTGACGGTCACATACCTGTGGAACCAGATCTTGATCCGCCTCAACGACCGGGCCGCGCGTGAGGGAATGGAGCTGCCGCTGTGGCAGAGCTCCAACATGGCGGGCGGGGACGAGGCGAACGAGGCCCTGATGCAGCGCTACTCGCCGCGGATTCCCACGCTCGCCTGAGCGGCGATGCGGCGAGCGCAGTCCAGAGCCTCGGTGTGGCTCGTGTCGACCTCCAGGTCGTAGTCGACACCCTGGTGGACGACTTCGGCCTGGGACGCGGCCATCCCGACCGCCCGGTCGCCTCTGGCGATCTCGCGGCCCTCGGCGACCGCCTTGTCGCACCGGACACCCACCCAGAGCACATCGAGTCCGTCGAGGGCGTTCTTCCACGGCCGCTGCGATCGCGGACCGCTGAGGAAGACGTCGTCGACGATGATCCTGGCGCCGGCACGGGCCATGGCGGCGATGCCCTCGATCCATGCCGCCTCGAGTCTGCGGAACTCGGGGCCGACGTTCACCTCACCGTCGGGGCTGAACTCGATGCCGCCGGGGGTGTTGTGTGGCATGGCGTCGACGAGAGTGTCGACGCTGATGGACAGCCAGGGGGTGGGGAGGATCGCCTGGAGACAGCGGGCGATGCCGGACTTTCCTGAGCTGGAGCCGCCGTTGAGGACGATCACCTGGGTGGTCACTCGATCACGATAGCTACGCCACGGCGTCCTGTTCGGCGAACTGGGTTCGGTACAGGTCCGCATACCGCCCATCCCGAGTGAGCAGCTCATCATGCGAACCACGTTCGACGATCTGGCCCGCCTCGACCACCAGGATCTGATCAGCGGCGCGGATCGTCGACAACCGGTGGGCGATCACGATGGCTGTGCGACCCTCCAACGCGGTGGCCAACGCCTCCTGGACCGCGACTTCCGACTCCGAGTCCAGGTGCGCTGTCGCCTCGTCGAGGATGACCACGCGAGGTTGTGCCAGCAGCAGCCTGGCGATCGTCAGTCGTTGCCGTTCGCCACCGGAGAGGCGGTACCCGCGCTCCCCCACGACCGTCTCCAGCCCATCAGGCAGTGCGTCGATCAGCTTGCCCAACCGCGCCTGCCGCAGTGCCGACATGATGTCCGCGTCGGTCGCGTCGGGGGCCGCGTACGCCAGGTTGGCGCGGATCGTGTCGTGGAACAGGTGGCCGTCCTGGGTGACCACGCCGACGGTGTCGCGCAGTGCGTCGAAGGACAGGTCGCGGACATCCACACCCGAGAGCCGGACCGCGCCCGAGTCGACGTCATAGAGTCTCGGCACCAGCGAGGCGATGGTCGACTTGCCCGCGCCGGAGGACCCGACCAAGGCGATCATCTTCCCGGGCTCGGCCACGAACGAAACACCGTGCAGCACTTCCTCCCCACCGCGCTGATCCAATACCGCGACCTCCTCCAGGGAAGCCAGCGACACCTTGTCCGCGGCCGGGTACGCGAACCGCACCGAGTCGAATTCGACCGAGACCGCGCCCGTGGGCACCGGGCGCGGGTTGGGCTTCTCGGAGATCATCGGCGGCAGGTCGAGGACCTCGAAGACGCGCTCGAACGAGACAAGCGCTGTCATCACGTCCACGCGCACGTTCGCCAGGGCGGTCAGCGGGCCGTAGAGGCGGGTCAGCAGCAGGGCCAGGGCGACGACCGTGCCGGGCGCGAGGTCGCCCTTGAGCGCCAGGTAGCCGCCGAGGCCGTAGACGAGGGCCTGGGCGAGCGCCGACACCAGCTGCAGGCTGGTCATGAACCAGCGCGCCGCCATGGCGGTGCGGACCCCGATGTCGCGGACGCGGCCCGCGCGCTCGCCGAACTCGACGGCTTCGACGTCGGGGCGGCCGAACAGCTTGACCAGGGTGGCGCCGGGCGCGGAGAACCGCTCGGTCATCTGGGTGGTCATCGACGCGTTCAACGTGGACGACTCGCGCTGCAGGTCGGCCATGTGCCTGCCGACGCGGCGGGCGGGCAGGACGAACACCGGCAGCAGGATCAGCGCCAGCAGCGTGACCTGCCAGGACAGGGTCATCATCACGCCGAGCGAGAGCACCAGGCCGATCACGTTGCTGACCAGGCCGGAAAGTGTGGAGGTGAACGCGCGCTGGGCGCCCATCACATCGTTGTTGAGCCTGCTCACCAACGCGCCCGTGCGGGTCCGGGTGAAGAACGCGACCGGCATGCGCTGCACATGTTCGAACACCGCGCGCCGCAGGTCGTAGATCAGGCCCTCACCGATGCGGGCGGACTGCCACCGCTCGGCGACCCCCAGGACCGCGCCCATGATGGCCAGCGCGGCGATGCCGACGGCCAGCCACACCACCACGGACACGTCGTCGCGGCCGACGATCGCGTCGACGACCTTGCCCGCGAGCAGCGGGGAGGTCACCCCCAGCACCGCCGAGACGACGGTCAGGAGCAAGAAGACGATCAGCCGCGGCCGGTGCCTGCGGCTGAAGGTGAAGACGCGCCGGATGGTGCCCTTGCGCAGCCCCTTGGGCAGGTCGGTCGAACGCATCGAGCGCGCCATGCCTCTCATCATCGAGTTGTCCACGCGCACCCCCTCTCTTGATACAGCTCTCGTACAACACGCGGAACGGGCTGGAACTTCCCGCCCACGTGGGTGGTGGTCGCGATCACGCCGGTAGCCTGCCCTGCGACGGTGACAGAAACGTGGGCGATGGGGGGCTCGGTGCGTGCTGCGCTGCGGCTCGATCTGCTGATCTACGCAGGCGGTGCCGTCGCCGCAGGAGTCACCTCGGTCGCGTCGGAGTTCTATGGGTATCGCGTCTGGGGCAATTTCGCGACAGTCGGCTACCTGGCCGCCGCGGCGCTCACCCTGGCGGCGCCGACACGGCGCAAGATCCCGGTGGTCGTCGCGGCCGTGGGCGCGATCCTGGTGCCGCTGCTGTTCCTCGTGTTCAAGCGCGCGCCGTCGTTCACCTGGGGGCCGTGGCCGTGGTCGTTCCCCGCGCAGCCCGAGGTGTGGGTGGTCGAACGCGCCGCGCGGAACCTGTTCACGCACGGCACGCCGTACACAGACCTGGCCACGCTGGGCCGGGTCGCGCATCCCGACGACTACACGCCCTATGGGCCCGCGATGTCGGTGTTCGGCATGCCGCGGGCACTGTTCGGCGACCACCCGCTGACCGACGCGCGGGTGATGTTCCTGCTGGGCAGCGCCGCGGCGCTCTGGGCGGCGTGGCACGTGCTGCACCGACCGCCGGTCCCCGTGCGGGCCATGCACCTGGTGGCGAACCCGCTCACCGCGCTGACGCTGTGCGTCGCGGGTGATGACGTGGCGGTGATCGCGCTGATCGTGCTCGCGGGCGCGCTCGCCTACCGCGTGCGCCCGGTGTGGAGCGGCGCCGTGTGCGCGGTGATGGTCGCCATGAAGTTGACCGCCCTGCCCGCCACCGCGGTGATCGGCATCGGGGTGCTCGCCGTGTGCGGCGGTCGGGCGCTGGCCCGGTTCCTCGGCTCACTGGTGGGCGTGGGCGCGTTGATCACCGTGCCCGTCCTGGCCGCCGACCCGGCGTCCTTCGTCGAGCACGTGGTCAAGTTCCCGATCGGCCTCGGGCAGGCGTCGTCGCCGGCGTCCAGCCCGCTGCCCGGCCACCTGATCGCCGGGCTCGGCCCGGTGGGTCACACGGTGGCCCTCGTCCTGTTGGGACTGGCCGCCGCGGTGATCACGGGTTGGCTGGTGGTGCGTCCGCCGCTGTCGATGGCGGACGCGATGACGCGCGTCGCGGTGGGGCTCGGTGCGGCGATCGTGTTGGCACCCGCCACGAGGTGGGGTTATCTGGTGTACCCCGTGGCCTTGCTGGGTGCCGCGCTCGCCTTCGCCCGTCCGGCCGACCCGGGCCAGGAGTCCACCGCGGACACCGGACCCGACGTCGAGGCCGGTCTGTCGACCGGTCCCGGTGTCGGCACAACACCGCAACCATCCGGCCTCGGATAAACAGTCTCAGCCGGACGGACGCGCGGCGCTCGCTACTTCTTCTTCGTTCGCGTCGCTCCGCCGCGCCCGCGGAGGGTCACGCCGGACTCCGACAGGACTCGGTGAACGAATCCGTAGGAACGTCCGGTGCTTTCCGCGAGCGCTCGGATGCTGGCGCCCTTCTCGTACTTCTTCTTCAAGTCGCCGGCAAGTTTGTCGCGCGTGGCACCAGTGATCCGCGCGCCTTTCTTGAGGTCAGCCACGTTGTCCGCCTTCCGTCGCGAGTGGTCGGGGCCTTGAAGACCCCTACCGCCGCAATGATCGAACACGGAAGCGCGGATTGCCAGACGAGATGACAAAAAGGTGTGCGACAACGCTGATCACCGCAGATACCCGCTTCGGGACACAGGGTGATCTTCGAATACAAGATCCCTGCGTAATGCCATATTTCAGGCGAGCTGAACGAGTTCGAGATAGTCCGGAGACCAGTGATCCTCAGTCCCGTCAGGGAGAAGGATCACCCTCTCGGGTTCCAGTGCCTCGACCGCTCCGGGGTCGTGGGTGACCAGGACGACGGCGCCGGAGTAGCGGCGCAGGGCGTCGAGGACCTGTTCGCGGCTCGCTGGGTCGAGGTTGTTTGTCGGCTCGTCGAGCAGCAGCACGTTCGCCCGGCTGGAGACCAGGCCTGCGAGCGCGAGGCGCGTCTTCTCACCGCCGGAGAGCGTTCCGGCGGGCTGGTCGAGCTGCTCGCCGCTGAACAGGAACGTGCCGAGCAGCGAGCGCAGCTGCTGTTCCTGGGTGTCGGGCGCGGCGTGGCGGATGTTGGACCACACGCTGGCGTCGTGGTCGAGGGTCTCGTGTTCCTGGGCGTAGTAGCCCAGGCGCAGGCCATGACCAGCGATGACGCCACCCGAGTCGGCCTTCTCCATGCCGCCGAGCAGGCGCAGCAGGGTGGTCTTGCCCGCGCCGTTGAGGCCGAGCACGACGACCCGTGATCCCTTGTCGATCGCCAGGTCGACGCCGGTGAAGATCTCCAGCGATCCGTAGGACTTGCTCAGCCCCTCGGCCATCAGCGGCGTCTTGCCGCAGGGGGCGGGTTCCGGGAAGCGGATCTTGGCGACCTTGTCGCTCTGGCGGACCTCGTCGAGGCCTGCGACGAGCTTCTCGGCGCGCTTCATCATGTTCTGCGCGGCGACGGCCTTGGTGGCCTTCGCGCGCATCTTGTCGGCCTGCGCCATGAGGGCGCCTGCCTTCTTCTCCGCGTTGGCACGCTCGCGCCTGCGGCGCTTCTCGTCGGCGGCGCGCGCGTCGAGGTAGCGCTGCCAGCCCATGTTGTAGAGGTCGACCTCGCCGCGCACGGCGTCGAGGAACCAGACCTTGTTGACCACGTCGGCGAGGAGATCGACATCGTGGCTGATGACCACCAGGCCGCCGCTGTGGCCCTTGAGGAACCCGCGCAGCCAGGCGATGGAGTCGGCGTCGAGGTGGTTGGTGGGCTCGTCGATCAGCAGGATCGTGCCGGAGCCGCCGCCCGCGCCGGACTCGGACGCGGCGAACAGGATGCGCGCCAACTCCACCCGACGGCGCTGACCGCCGGAGAGCGTGGCGAGGGGCTGGGCGAGCACGCGGTCGGCCAGGCCCAGGTTGGAGCAGATGCGGGCCGCCTCGCTCTCGGCGGCGTACCCGCCGAGGCTGGAGAAGCGCTCCTCGAGCCTGCCGTACTTGCGGACCGCGGAGTCGCGCTTGGCCTCGTCGACCAGCTCGGCCATCGAGGTCTGCGCCTTCTCCATCTCGCGAAGCAACTCGTCGAGTCCGCGCGCGGAGAGGACACGGTCGCGGGCGATGACGGACAGGTCGCCTTCGCGTGGGTCCTGCGGGAGGTAGCCGATCTCACCGGTGCGCCGGACGTCGCCGCCATAGGGCTCGCCTTCGCCGGCGAGGACACGCAGCGTGGTCGTCTTGCCCGCTCCGTTGCGGCCGACAAGGCCGATCCGGTCGCCCGGCTGGATGCGCAGGGTGGCGTCGGAGAGCAGGATGCGCGAGCCCGCGCGCAGTTCCAAGTCAGTAGCGGTGATCACGTGAAAGCTCCATCGATCAGGTTGTTGGCATGGCAGGGGTCATCCGCTCACCCGCCGCGGCGGACGAGCCCTCCCGCACATCAGTCGATGAAGAGCACGGGCCCAGTCTACGAGACGGCGTCGACCGGGTCCCGTCCGCACTCGAACCTAAGCGCTCGCTTAGCTATCGTGCAGCCATGACTGACGGTGAATTCGCGGGAAAGACCGCCCTGGTGACCGGGGCCAGCCGAGGCATCGGACTGGCCATCGCCATCGAACTCGCGCGCGGCGGCGCCGCCGTGGCCATCTCGGCCCGCAAGCAGGAGGCGCTCGACGCGGCGGCAGAGGAGATCCGCGCCGCGGCGCCCGGGGCCTCGGTGCTGGCCGTGGCCGCCAACACGAGCTCGGCGGACGACCGCGCGGCGGTGGTCGCGCGGACGATCTCGGAGCTGGGCGGGCTGGACATCCTGGTCAACAACACGGGCATCAACCCGGTGTACGGCGCGCTCGTCGACGCCGATCTCGACGCCGTGCGGAAGATCTTCGACACCAACGTGGTCGGCGCGCTGGGGTTCATCCAGCTCGCGGTGAAGTCGTGGATGGGCGAGCACGGCGGCTCGGTGATCAACATCGCGTCGGTGGCCGGGTTGCGTTCGACCGGGGTGATCGCGGCCTACGGGGCCAGCAAGGCGGCGCTCATCCGGCTCACGGAGGAACTGGCGTGGCAGCTGGGCCCGAAGATCCGGGTGAACGCGGTCGCACCGGGTGTGGTGAAGACCCGCTTCGCGGAGGCCCTGTACGCCGAGGGCGAGGAGAAGGCGGCCGAGGCGTACCCGATGAAGCGACTCGGGGTGCCCGAGGACGTGGCGGGCCTGGTGACGTTCCTCGCGTCGGACCGGTCGGCCTGGATCACCGGTGAAACCATCCGCGTCGACGGCGGCCTGCTGGCGACGGGGACACTCGGATAGACGGTCTTCGGCCCCGCCGAAACTCCGATGCGGGTTTCGGCGGGCCTGAAGTATCGTCCGCCCCCACGCCGATCACCCCCGCCCGCCCCGCATACGACGCCGACGAACGCACCCAACTCGTCGGCTGGCTCGACATGCAGCGCGAGATCATTCGATGGAAGTGCCAGGGAGTGTCCGAGGAGGACGCTCACCGGTCGGTGCTTCCCACCTCACCCCTGATGACCCTCGCGGGCGTCGTGTCACATCTGCGATGGGTCGAGCACTGTTGGTTCCAGGTCATGCTGAACGGCGAGTCCGCGCAGGGGAACCCGCAGTTCGACCAAGCCCTCCCGGACGACGCCGAGATGCTGGTCGACGCAATCCCGTTGGCACAACTGCTGGAAGAGTACGAACGCGAGTGCGAATCATCCAACAAGACCATCGCCGCATACGCGCTTGACGACATCGGCAGGAACCGCGATTTCAAGTCGGGTTCGGCGTCACTGCGATGGATCCTGCTTCACATGATCGAGGAAACCGCCCGCCACGCGGGCCACATGGACACGATCCGCGAGTTGGCGGACGGCACCAAGGGCTACTACTGATCACTTGAGGGACAGCGCTCCCGGTGCATCTCCCGACAACGCTTCTCCAGCTCCGAACGCGATCACTTTCACCGACCGCTTCCCCCAGCTCCGAACGCGGGTCACCTTCAGGGATGCGCCGACTTCCTTGCTCCGGACGGGGTCACCTGTAGGGATGCGTCTGCTCCCTGACTCAGGACTTGGGTCGCGTTCAGGGCTTCGCGATCAGCTTGCTGATCGCGAAGCGACGGCGCTTGCGCCGCCCTTGACAGCGATGATCGAGAATTAAAGTGGCCAAGACGAGGGAGCAGGGGAAGAGCAGGGATAAAGCCAAAGCCGCCAAGGCAACCAGCGTCCGGGCGACCGGCGTCCCGGCCCGGACGGACCGAGCCCCGGCGGCGCGCCCGCCGGTGGCGAGCGTGGCCCGGCCCAGTAAGGCCGTCCGGCGGGCGCCCGCCGTGGCGACCGCGCACCCGGGCGGTTCGGGCGGGTGGTGGCGCGTCGGGCTATTCGTCCTCCGATCAGCTTGAGGTTGTGGGGGCGGGTGCGGCTGGGGTGGGGGCGCTGGGCGGGGTGGGTGGGGTTGCCGGGTCGCCCGGGGGTCGGAAGTCGCCGGGGGTGTGCGTGCCGCCGCGGCGGTCGCCTCTGTCACCCCATGGGGCGTGGTCTCCGCGTGGGCCTCTGCCTGGGCCTGGACCCATGCGGTCTTCGCGGGCGAAGCCCGGGCCGCCTCGGCGGTGGTCGTCGCCTGCTTCGCCGATGAAGTAGCCGCCCACCCCTCCTGCGACGAGCAAGCCCGCCCCGACAAGACCCGCGATCAGGAGACTCACCGTTCGCTTCGGTTTCGCGGGCGCCGCGGCGGCGACCGGGGCGCCCGGCCGCGCTGCGACAGGCTCAGCGGGCGATGCGGCCGCGGGTTGGGCGGCAACCGTTGGCTGGGCCGCAGCTTCGGGTTGAGCGGCGGCCTGGTCGGGCTGGGTGGCCGCAGTCTGGGCCACGTCAGACTGGTTCGGGTCGGGCAGGGCCGCGGTCGGTTGGGTGCCGGGGTCCGG
Organism: Actinokineospora xionganensis; assembly: GCF_014323725.1. GTDB lineage: Bacteria > Actinomycetota > Actinomycetes > Mycobacteriales > Pseudonocardiaceae > Actinokineospora > Actinokineospora xionganensis. Next base: position 135,306 of record NZ_JABVED010000013.1, read on the forward strand.
CGGGGTGTTCGCGACGTCGGCTGCTTTGCCCGCGGCGCGGTCGTCCGGGTTCGGCCTGGGTGTGTCGGTCATACGTCCACTGTGCGCACCGAGTCTGTGTCCTGGCTGTGCGTCAGCTGGGAGTCAGCTGTCGCGCACGACTATCTCCACGGAGAAGGCGCGTTCCGCGGCGTCGTCCAGGACTGTGCGGCGGGGGTCGGGGACGTCGAGGATCCTGGGTTCGGCCAACGCGAACACCGGGGCCAGCGAACGCTGTGCGCGCAAGATGTCCAAAGCGCTCTTGTCGCCGCCCAGAACCACCGCGTCCAATTCGGACACTCGGCTGCCGAGCACCTCCGCCACATCCCGGGCAGCGGCCTCCATCGCCTGTCTGACTTGGCCTTCCCGTCGTCGGGCGAAGCGGTGCTGTGACCAGCCGCCCGCCGCGTTGCGGCCGTGGACTTGGCGGCGGCCAGTGCGCGACACGGTCACCTTCCCCGCCTCCGCGACCCCAAGGCTGTGACCACCCAGCCGGACCAGCAGCAACCCGACCTTGCGTGGGCGTTCGAGGTGCGTGATCAACAGATCGATCCGCAGCCCAGCCCACTCCCCCGGTTCGGTGTCGAGCGGCGCGAACGGTACCTCGACGGTCGCGGTGGCGCCGTCCACCGCCTCGACGACGATGGACTCGACGGTGGCCACCGTGCGGCTGACCCCGCCGTGGCGGCAGGCGAACCGGTCGTACCAGCCCGCGATCCGGTCGGCGGTGACCTCCACCGCCCGACCACCGCCGGCGACAGTTCGCGCTTTGCTCATGGGCTCAGAGTACGAAGGAGTCGGACCAGAACTGGCCGGTGCGCCCCGACAGCGCCTCCAACAGGTCCGAGGCCTGACCGTCGGTGAGGGACGCGACGAAGTCGATGACCGCGCGGCCGCGGGCCAGCGACAGGATGGCCGCCGGGCCTGACGGCTGCTCGCCCGCCGCGCCGACGAGGGTCCTCGGGTGGTCGGCGGCCAGCATCGTGTACTCGCCGTGGGCGAGTTCGACCAGGTCGTGGAGCCTGCGCGGGAGCCGGTCAGCCTCGTACCGGTCGCCCATCCACTGCTCCAGCGCCTCGACCAGCGACGTCAGCAGCCGCGCCTGTCCACGCTGGTAGAGGGCCAGATCGGGGCGCAGCAGGACGAACCGGCGGTGGACGAACTTGAGGACCTGCACCTCATGCCACTGCTCGCGGCCCAGCAACACGTGCCCCGACCGGGTCGGTGGGTCGGCCAGCACGTGCACACCGCCGACGAGCCGGGCGGTCCAGCCCGACGCGAAGCGGCCGAAGGCCTGTTCGGCGGCGACCGAGCCGTCGAACGGGACCGACAGCAGATCGTCGACCAGTTCGTCGCGCACCCGCGACACGGCGGCGGCGAAGACCTCGTCGTCGACCATCCACGAGTCGCGCGCGTGCAGGCGGCGACGCAGCGCCTCCAGGGACTGGCCGGGCCTGCGGTGGTGCTCGGCCAGTTCTTCGTCGTCGAAGGCGGCGAACTCGGCGCGGTCGGACTCCCACTGCCCCAGTTCCGCCGACACCGGCGCGTGCTGCAGGACGCCGATGCGGTGGAAGTCCTCAAGGTCGTGGATCGCGTAGGCGATGTCGTCGGCGTTGTCCATGACCGAGGACTCGACGGTCTGCTGCCAGGTCTCGACCCGCTTGTCGAACGACGTGCGGCACTGGGTGAGGTCGTCGAGTTCGGTGACATAGGCGGAGAACTTGCTCGACCCGGTGCCGGGCGCGTCCTTCGGCTCGGCCGCGCCGCGCGGCGGGTCGGACATCTCGCGCGGGTGCGGCGAGGGGTGGGTCAGGCGCGTCCACGGGTACTTGAGCGTCGCGGCACGCACGGCCGCGGTGAGGTCGAGACCGGCCGCACGAGGGCCTCGGGTGTCTGTGGTGGTGATGATCCGGAAGCTCTGCGCGTTGCCCTCAAACCCGTCGGGCAGGCCGAACCGGTGCCGGGCCAGCCGGTCGAGGACCTGCTCGCCGAGGTGGCCGAACGGCGGGTGTCCGAGGTCGTGGGCAAGGGACGCCGCCTCGACGACGTCGGGGTCGCAGCCGCCGAGGTCCTCGAGCAGCGGCGCGAGTTCGGGGTCGGAGATCAGCCGCTCCGCGATGGCCCGTGCGATCTGGGCGACCTTGAGGCTGTGCGTGAGCCGGTTGTGCAGCAACGCGGACCCGCTGGCGCTGACCACCTGCGTGACCCCGCCCAGCCGGGCGAAGAACGGTGAGGCGACGATCCGGTCGCGGTCTCCGCGGAACGGCGTCGCGGCTAGGTCGACCGGACCGGGCCCGGCGTCGCGGCGGGACTCACGGTGGCGGAGGTGATCTGGCATGGACCGAGGCTAATGGCTTGCCCCGCGGTCGGCGGGCTACTTGCCACGGGGACTCGCCCGGACGTGCATGCGTTCGCCTTGCGGGCCGAACAGGCTGAGGATCTCGACGGGCGCGTCGCCGGTGCTGCCGAACCAGTGCGGCAGCCGGGTGTCGAACTCGGCGGCCTCACCCACCTTGAGCACGATGTCGTGCTCGGCGAGGACGAGGCGCAACCTGCCGTTGAGCACGTAGAGCCACTCGTAGCCCTCGTGGGTCCGCGGGTCGGGCTCTTTGCGGCTGGGCGAGATGACCATCTTGTACGCCTGCAGGCCGCCGGGCTGCTGGGTGAGCGCAACCACCGTCGAGTCGCCGTGCCGAACCGGCTTGAGCCGCACCCGCGGGTCGCCGACCGGGGGCGCGCCGACCAGTTCGTCGAGCGGCACCTGGTGGGCGTGGGCGATGGGCAGCAGCAGTTCCAGGCTCGGTTTGCGCTGCCCGGACTCCAGCCGCGACAGCGTGCTGACCGAGATCCCGGTCTTCTCCGAGAGCGCGGCCAGGGTGCAGTCGCGCTGGTTGCGGATGCGCTTGAGCCGGGGTCCGACCTCGGCCAGTACTTCTTCCATCTCTCTATTGCAGAAACAGCAACAAGGTTTGTCAAGTCCGCCCGGGACGGCGCACTCTTGGTGACAAGGAGGTGCTCATGGAAGAAGTAGTGGTCATCGGAGGTGGCGCGGGCGGGCTCAACGCCGCGCTGGTGCTGGCCAGGGCCCGACGCCAGGTCATGGTCGTCGACTCTGGCGCGCCGCGGAACGCGCCCGCTCAGGGAGTCCACGGCTTCCTCACCCGCGACGGCATGCCACCCGCGGAGCTGGTGGCGGCGGGCCGGGCGGAGGTCGAACGGTACGGCGGACGGATGGTGTCGAGCGAGGTCCGCGCGCTGCGGGCCGCGGGCGACGGCTTCGAGGTCGAACTGGCCGACTGGACGGTCCGCACGCAGCGGGTGATCGTGGCGACCGGCCTGCGCGACGAGCTGCCCGAGTTGCCAGGACTGCGGGAGCGGTGGGGCAAGGACGTGCTGCACTGCCCGTACTGCCACGGGTGGGAGGTGCGCGGTGAGCCGGTCGGGGTGCTCGGCACGCGGCCGGAGTCGGTGCACCAGGCCGTCCTGGTGCGCCAGTGGTCCGACGACGTCGTGTTCTTCGCCGACACGCTTGACGAGCCGGGTCGAGCGCGGTTGACCGCGCGCGGAGTCCGGATCGTCGATGGCCGGGTCGAGGGGGTGGTGGTCGCCGGTGACCGGCTGCGCGGGGTGCGGCTGGCGGACGGGTCGGTGGTGGAGCGGTCCGCTCTGTTCGTCGCGCCGGCATTCGTCCCCAACGACGCGCTGCTGACCGGGCTGGGCTGCGCCCGAGTGGACGGCTGGGTCGCGGTGGACCCGAGTGGTCGGACCAGCGTCCCCGGCGTGTGGGCGGTGGGCAACGTGGTGGACCCGAGGGCGCAGGTGGTGACGGCCGCCGCGGCCGGAGCGACGGCGGCGGCCGCGGTGAACATGGACCTGATCGAGGAAGAACTGCTGGAGGGCGCGCGATGACGCACATGGACTGGGCCGCGATGGCCGACATGCTGGAACTGGAAGGCGAAACCCACAGCCCCTATGTGCGCCAGGCACTCGACGAGCTCCGCGATTCGCGCCCCCGGCGGATCCTCGACATCGGCAGCGGCCCGGGCGTCGCGGCGTGCCGCATGGCGGAGGTCTTTCCGGACGCGGAAGTGACAGCGGTGGACGGATCACCGGAACTGCTGCAGCGCGCGGAGAAGCGCGCCGCTCGACTCGGTGTGTCCCTGCGGACGCGGGTGGCGTCCTTCCCGGAAGGGCTGGCCGACCTCGGGCGGGCGGATCTTGTGTGGTCCGGACAGGTCGTGCACCACGTCGGTGATCAGCAGGACGCCCTGAACCGGCTGGCCGGGCTGCTCGAACCGGGCGGTGTCCTGGCCGTCGTCGAGGGCGAGTTGCCCGCGCGTTCGCTGCCGCGTGACCTGGGTTTCGGCAGGCCGGGCCTACAGGCTCGGATGGACGCGACCCGGGAGGAGCGGTTCAGCCAGATGCGGTCGGAGCTGCCCGGGTCGGTGCGGGTGGTGGAGGACTGGCCTTCGATGCTGCGTGCGGCCGGCCTCATCTCGGTGCGCTCCAAGAGCTTCCTCGTGGATCACCCGGCGCCGCTGGCCGAGGGCCCGCGGGCTTCGGTCGCCCGGTACCTGGGGCAGCGCCGCACCATGCTCGACGGCACCCTGGACGCCGAAGACCTCGCCACCCTCGACCGCCTGCTCGACCCCACCGACCCGGAAGGCGTGGCCCTCCGCCCCGACCTCTTCCTCCTCACCGCCAAAACCGTCCACTACGCCCACCTCCCCGCCTAACCCACCCCCACCCGCGAGTCCAACGTTCAGAATAACGAGTCCAACATTCAGAACATCCCCAGTTCCAGTTCGACATGACGTGAGATGGCAGTCGGATGTTCTGAATGTTGGACTCGTTGTTCTGAACGTTGGACTCGCGGGTTGTGGGGAACGTGGTGGGATCGGGGGATGGACGTCGTGGTTGTGGGGGCGGGGCCTGCGGGGTGGGCGGTCGCCCATCACTGTGCGGGGCTGGGGTTGCGGACGGCGCTGGTGGACCCGGATCCGTATGCGCCCTGGGCGGCGACCTACGGGGTTTGGGACGACCAGTGCGCGTTCCTCCCACCCGGCGCGCAGGTCACCCGGGCGACCGCCGTGCGCGCCGCCGGTCGCCGGCTCGACCGCGGGTATTGCGTGCTGCACAACGAAACCGTGCTCGCCGGGTTCGCCAAGTCCGACGTCACGATCTTCGCCGGGCGGGCGCTGGGGGCCGAACACGGCCCGCAGGGCTCCACGGTCACCCTGGACGACCACCGGCGCGTCGCCTGCGCGGTCGTCGTCGACGCCTCAGGCGGTCGACGGGTCCTGACCGGAGGCCTCCAGCGAGGGCCCCGGACCGAGCAGACGGCGTTCGGCGTGGTCGTCCCCGCCAAGGCCGCCGCCGCCTTCGTGGCGCCCGGGGAAGCGGTGTTCATGGACGACTGGATCACCGACGGCGGCCTCGCCACCTTCCTCTACGCCGTGCCGCTGCCCGGTGGCCGGGTCCTGCTGGAGGAGACGAGCCTCGCCGCCCGGCCGGGGGTCGCCCGCGACGTGCTGGCCTCCCGACTCCGGTCGCGGGGCGTCACGCTGACCGACGAGACCGAGTGGGTGCGGTTCGCCCTCGACCTCGGGCCGCCGCGCGGCGGCGACGCGGTCGCGTTCGGGGCCGCGGGCGGGATGATCCACCCGGCAACCGGGTACAGCCTCGGCGACGCCCTCACCGTCGCACCCCAGGTCGCCGCTGCGATCGCCGGAGCCCTGCCCGAAGGACCGGCCAAGGCGAGGGCCGCCGCCCGCGCCACCGTCTGGCCGCCCGCCGCCCGAGTCGTCCACGGGCTGCGGGCGCGCGGCCTGTGCACCCTGACCGCGCTTCCCGCCGAGCGGTTCCCGGCGTTCTTCGACACCTTCTTCGCGCTGCCCGCCGACCTTCGCGACGCCTACCTCACCGGCCGCGACGACATGCGCGGGACGACCGCGGCGATGGCGGCCATGTTTCGAGACGTTCCGTGGAGAATTCGCAGAACCATGGCAATACTGCGGTAATCATTCCCAACGCCGAATTCGCATGATTGGGGCTTTCGGGTCGCGTGTGTGTCCACCGCTCCCCCAATGGTCGTGACGTGGACCACAGGCAAGTGAACAACTGGTGACCTCCGACCACAACAAGGCCTGGAACAGGCATTATGACGCCCGTGACCATGGTTCAGGACGTCAGTTTCGCGTTCCAGCCGTTGCTCAGCACCCGTACCGGTGAGCCCGTCGCGGTGGAGGCACTCGCGCGGCCGAAATCCGGCGGAATCTACGACCTGCTCCGAAAAGCCGGGAAATCCGGCCGCCTGGTCGAAACCGACATCACCCTCGCGAGCCGCGCCGTGCTGGCCGCCGCGCGCCACGACGTCGCCGTGCCGCTGCACGTGAACATCCTCGCCGTGACCGCGACGCAAGCCGAGGAGCTGATCGCCGCGCTGCGTCCGGCGCTCAAGGAGACCGGCAGGCACCAGACCGAGGTGGTCCTGGAGATCAGCCCGCCGTTCAGCCAGGTGCACCGCGCCGAGCTGCTGCGCGGACTCGACCAACTGCGCGAGGTCGGCTACCGCATCGCGTTCGACTCGGTCGGCGACGGCGACCTGCCGCTGTCCCTGCTCGCCGACGTCGCGCCCGACCTGGTCAAACTCGACGCGCACCTGATCGGCGGCCTGCCCGACGAGGCGACCAGCCTGGCGATCGTGGAGAGCCTCGCCCACTTCTGCTCGCGCACCGGCATCCGGCTCGCCGCGGTCGGCGTCGACAGCGAGGACCAGCTGCTCTGCCTCAACCGGCTCGGCGTGCGCCTCGCCCAGGGCGCCCTGCTGGCAGGGGAGACGGCGGACGCGACGACGCTGGTGCCCCTGCCGCGCCAGGTGGCCGACATCATCGAGCTCAACGCGACCAGCCGGACCGCCAACGAGGCCCCCGGCGTGCCGATGGTCGTCGACTTCCTGCGCCCCGCGACGACCCTGCCGGAGACGGTGACCGCCGAGGAGGTCCGCGACGCCCTCGCCGAGGCGCCGACGATCAACGGCGTCATCCTGGTCGACACCTACGGCAGGCCCACGTACTCGGTGGAGCGCAGCCGATTCCTGATCGCGGTGACCGGCCCCTACGGCCACGCCCTCAACGCGAAGAAGCCCGCCAGCAGGCACGCCGACGCGCCGCGGGTGATCCGGGCCGACGCGACCGGGCTGCAGTTGCTGGAGATGGTCGGCGACGCCGACTGGGAGCGCGCGGGCGACGACATCGTGGTGGTGGACAACCACCGGGTGTGCCTGGGCGTGGTCCGGCTGACCGAGGTCGTGCGCGGGGTCGCCGAGTCCAAGATCGAGCAGGCCGCCGCGCTGAACCCGGTGACGCGGCTGCCCGGCGCGGAGATCGTCGACCGCGAGATCGACCGCCGCATCCACAACAACGAGATGTTCGTCGTGGCCTGGCTCGACGTCGACTCGTTCAAGGCGGTCAACGACACCGTCGGGTTCGCCGCCGGCGACGACCTCATCCGCTCGATCGGCCGGGTCCTGGCCGACGCCGAGGCGGACCTGCCGGGCACCCGGGTCAGCCACGTCGGCGGCGACGACTTCCTGATCGTCACCGAGCTCGACGAGATCGCCACCCTCGCCACCCGCGTGGTCGACCAGACCTGGGTGACGGAGGGCATGGCGGTGACCGTGTCGCTGGCCTCGCTGGTCTGCGGCGTGCGCACGGTCGCGTCCTACCGCGAGGCCTCACGGCTGCTCGCCCCGCTGAAGAAGCAGGCCAAGGCGGTCGCCGGATCGAGCTGGGTGCTGACCCGGCCGGGCGCGGACCGCGTCGAGGTGCTGCGCGGTCGTCCCGGTGAGCGGCGAGGCCAGCACGCGATGCGGGTCGACCCGCAGGCCGACACCCGCTACCTCGCCGCCCACCAGGCGGTCTGATCAGGACACGCCTTACTCGACCGTGACGCTCTTGGCGAGGTTGCGCGGCTTGTCGACGTCGCGGCCCAGCTCCACGGCCAGGTGGTAGGCGAGCATCTGCAGGGCGATCGTGAAAACGATCGGGTCGAGCTCGGGCTCGCCGCGCGGCACGCGAATGATGTCGTCGGCCAGGCCGTCGGGCAGCTCAGCGTTCGTCACCGCGATGACCGGGCCGCCGCGCGCCTTGATCTGCTCCATGGTGCTGAGGTTCTTCGACAGCAGTTCGTCGTCCGGCACGATCACGACGCTGGGCATGTCCGCGTCGATCAGCGCGAGCGGCCCGTGCTTGAGCTCCGCGGACTGGTACGCCTCGGCGTGGACGTAGGAGATCTCCTTGAGCTTCTGCGCGCCCTCGCGGGCGACGGGCCAGCCGCGCACCCGGCCGAGGAAGAACATGTGCGTGGCCTTCGAGTAGCGCTTGGCGATCTCCCGCACCTCGTCGTCGGTGGTGAGCACCTGCTCGATGTGCTCGGGCAGCGCCCGCAGCCCGTTGACGATGCGGGCGCCGGACGAGGCCGACAGGTCGCGTACCCGGCCCAGCAGCAGCGCGAGCATCGCGAACGAGACGGACATGTTCGTCATCGCCTTGGTGGACGCGACCGACACCTCGGGTCCGGCGTGCAGGAACACGCCGCTGCCGCACTCGCGGGCGACCGCGCTGCCGACGACGTTGACCGCGCCGATCACCCGACCGCCCTTGCGCCGCAGCTCCTGCACGGCGGCCAGGGTGTCCAGGGTCTCGCCGGACTGGCTGATCGCGACGTAGAGGGTGTCCGGGTCGACCACGGGGTTGCGGTAGCGGAACTCCGACGCCGGTTCGGCGTCGGCCGGGATGCGGGCGAGTTCCTCGACCAGGGACGCGCCCATCTGGCCCGCGTAGTACGCGGAGCCGCAGCCGAGGAACTTGACCCGGCGGACCGCGCGCAGCGCCATCGCGTCGAGGCCGAGACCGCCGAGGTGCGCGGTGGCGAAGCGCTCATCGAGCCTGCCGCGCAGCGCGCGCTCGACTGCCTCGGGCTGCTCGGCCATCTCCTTGCGCATGAAGTCGGGGAAGCCGCCGAGCTCGTAGTCGTCGGCGAGGACGTCGACGGTCGTCGGCTCCTTGCTGGTGCGCCGGGCCTCCAGCGTGCTGGTGCGGTACTCGTCCGCCTTGACCGTGGCCAGCTCGCCGTCGTCGAGGAACACCACGCGCTGGGTGTGGTGCACCAGCGCGGCGACGTCGGAGGCGACGTACATCTCGCCGTCGCCGATGCCGAGCACGATCGGGCTGCCGTTGCGGGCGACGACGAGCTCGTCGGGGCGGGTCCGGTCGAGCACGACCAGGCCGTAGGTTCCCTCGACCTGCCGCACGGCCGCGCGGACGGCGTCCTCGAGCGACCCTTCGCCGAGCGCGGCGGCGATGAGGTGGGCGAAGACCTCGGTGTCGGTCTCGGAGTTGAGCTGGACGCCCTCGGCGGTCAGGCGGGCCCGCAGCGGCTCGGCGTTCTCGATGATGCCGTTGTGCACCACGGCGATCCGGCCCGCCGAGTCGAGGTGCGGGTGGGCGTTGCGGTCCGACGGCTCGCCATGGGTGGCCCAGCGGGTGTGCGCGATGCCGATCGACGAGGCGACCGGGGCGGACTCGGCCAGGCGGTCACGCAGCTCCTGCACGCGCCCGGCGGCCTTGGTGACCACCAGCTTGCCCTTGCGCAGCACGGCCACGCCGGCGGAGTCGTAGCCGCGGTACTCCAGCCGGTGCAGGCCCTCGACCAGCACCGGGGTGGCGTCGCGGTCCCCGACGTATCCGACGATTCCGCACATACATGCTCCCTATCCGTAGACGATGCGGCGCAACTGGCGCTCGGTCAACTCCGGCGGCGCGACCGGCCGGGCGGCCAGTTCGGCCGCCAGTGCCGTCCAGATCTGCGCGTTGCGGTACTGCCTTCCCCGCAGCTCGGCGTGCCTGCGGCGGACGTACTGCTCGGTCGTCTCGCCGAAATACGCGATGACATCGGCGACGACCCGCGCCGCGATCCCGGGCGCGAGCCCGGTGCTCTCGGCGACGTGCCGGACGAGGTCCGGCGGCGGTGACTCGGTCACGACGTCCGACAGTGGCACCACCGCCCCCGTTAGGCAACTTTCCTGCCCGATTTCGGGCAGAATTTCAGGCCGGAGTGATGAAACCGGATTCGTAGGCGGTGATGACCGCCTGGGTGCGATCGCGGGCGCCCAGCTTGGCCAGGACGTTGCCCACGTGGGTCTTGACCGTCTGCAGGCTGACGAACAGCTTCTCGCCGATCTCGCCGTTGGACAGGCCGGTGGCCATCAGGCGCAGAACCTCAGCTTCCCGTTCGGTCAGCCCCGCGGCGGCCAGGCCCCGGTTGCCCTTGTTCGAGCCATGCGCGGCCACCAGCGCGCGGATCGCGGCCGGGAACAGCAGGGAGTCCCCGGTGGCGACCAGGCGTATCGCCTTGATGATGTCGTCGGGCCGGGTCCGCTTGAGCAGGAAGCCGCTAGCGCCGACCCGCAGGGCGTCGTAGACGTAGTCGTCGTTCTCGAAGGTCGTGACGACCAGGACCTTCGGCGGCTCCGCGAACGTCTCCAGCAGGTGGCGGGTGGCCGCGATGCCGTCCACCGCGGGCATCCGGACGTCCATCAGCACCACGTCGGGTCGCAGCCTGGCCACCATAGGGCCGACCTCGGCGCCGTCGCCCGCCTCGCCGACCACCGAGAGGTCCGGTTCCGAGTCGATGATCGCGCGCAGCCCCGCGCGGATCAGTTCCTCGTCGTCGACCAGCAGTACCGTGATCATTCCGCCACCAGTTCCTCGTCGCGCATGCCCGAGCGCAAGGGAATGCGCACGGCCACCACCCAGCGGCCGCCTTGGGCGCCCGCCGACATCTGTCCACGAAGGACGGTCACCCGCTCGCGCATGCCCGCCAGCCCCCGTCCGCCGCCCGGACGCGAACCATCCGCGCCCTCCAGCGGGTTTTCCATATCCAGCGCCAACTCGGCTTCGCGCACCGCCAGCCGCACGGTGACCGGGACCTTCCCCGCGTGCCGCAGGACGTTGGTCAGGCATTCCTGGACGATCCGGTACGCCTCGCGCGACACCGCCGCGGGCAGCCGCGCCACCTCACCATCCACAGTGGACTCCACGGCCACCCCGGCGATCCGGGTGCGGTCGAGCAGCCCCGGCAGGTCGTCGAGGGTCCACTGCGGCACGGTCGGCGCGCGGTCTTCCCGCAGCAGGCCGAGGACATGGTCGAGGTCCTCCAGCGCCGAGCGAGCCGACTCCTCGATCGCGCCGAGCGCCTTGTCGACGAACGCCGGGTCGGCGGCGAGCACGCGGCGCGCGGCGGCGGCCTGGACGGTGACGATGCTCAGCGCGTGGCCGACCGAGTCGTGCAGTTCGCGGGCCAGCCGGTTGCGTTCGGCGAGGTGTTCGGCCCGTTTACGCAGGGCGGCGAGTTCGTCGTCCGGGGTCGGGCCCAGCAATACGGGGGCCAGTCGGATGAACAGCGCCCCGCACCAGGACACGATGTGCACCAGCAGCAGCAGGCCCAGCACGCCGAGCGCCGGGATCCACGCGCCCGCCCAGCCCTTCGGCATCGGCGCCGAAGCCTGACCGAGGTAGAACGACCCGGTGAACGGCACCGCCAACGACGACACGACCGCGGGCGGCAGCGCCAGCGTGATCCCGCTGACGACCCCGCCGACCAGCAGGTGCAGCACCGCCCACGCCGCCGTGCGCCACCGCGCGGGCCAGGACGTCACCCGGCGCGTGGCGTGCTCGGGCACCGCGTCGCCGAGCAGTTCACGCGCCGCGGTCCCCTCGATCACCCGCACGGCCGGGATGAACGACATCACCACGATCGCGGCGACCATCACCAACAGGATCAGCGCCACGATCAGCCCGATCGGCATCCGGTCGCCCGCCACCGAGACCAGGGTGGAGGCCAGGAACACGTACGGGACCAGCAGCGCCCCGCCGATGATCAGGTACACCCAGCGCCGGTAGGTCGTCTCCCGACCCACCGGACCCAGCACCGCCCGCACTCCCACACCACCGATCCTGGCAGACCGCGCCCTGGCCGCCCCTCCCCCGCCCGGTCCGCGGCTGTCCCCCGTGCGAGGGAGGACGGTCACCCGCCCGTGGGAGGCTCACGCGGCGGGCGCCGCGCGACGATTCGGCGCGTCAAAGGGGGAAGGAAGCAATGAACTACGTCCTGCTCAGTGTCGTCGGTTTCGTGGGGTTCGCGGTCAGCGTCAAGATCATGATCGTCGGTGCCCGACGCACGCTCGGGGTGCACGTCGGAACGCTGCGGGCGGCGATCTCCAGCCTGGTCGCCTGGAGCCTCGCGGGGGTTGTCGGCCAAGGGATGCAGGAGGTGCGGCCGGGCGACGAAGCGGCGGTGCTGCTGTTCATCATCCCGCTCTTCGGCGGGACGCTGCTCATCGCCGTCGCGGTCCTCTTCGTCTGGGAGGTCGTGTGGCCCGCGGGCACGGGCCTGGGCCCGATCGGCTCACTGCGCGCGATCCGCGGCCGCTGGGCGCGCACCCGCCGCTACACCCGGATCACCGCGATCGCCGTGCGCCACGGCCTCGGCCCGTACCTGGCGGGCAAGCGCGAGGACAGCGGCCAGGCCCGACTCGCCCGCTCGCTGCGCACCGCGCTGGAGGAAGGCGGGGTCACGTTCGTCAAGCTCGGCCAGGTGCTGTCCACCCGCGCCGACCTGCTGCCGCCGGAGTTCATCGACGAGCTGAGCCTGCTGCAGGACCGGGTCGCCCCGGTGTCGGCCGACGCGATCGACACGGTGCTGCGGGCCGAGTTCGGCGCGGCGCCCGAGGACGTGTTCGCCGAGTTCGACACCACACCGCTGGCGTCGGCCTCGATCGCCCAGGTTCACCGGGCACGGCTGCGCTGCGGCGCGGACGCGGTGGTCAAGGTCCAGCGGCCAGGGGTGCGCGCACAGGTCGAACTCGATCTCGACATCGTGCACCGGCTCGCCCGGACCCTGGAATCCCGCACGTCCTGGGCGCGCTCGCTGGGCGTGGTCGACCTGGCCGCGGGCTTCGCCCAGGCCTTGTTGGAGGAACTGGACTTCCGGGTCGAGGCCCGCAACCTGACCACCGTCGCCGCGGCGTCCGGCGGGCACCTGCCCGACGCGGCGGTGCGGCTGCCGCTGGTGCACGAGAGCACCGAGCGGGTGCTGGTCATGGAGCGGCTCGACGGCGTCCCGCTGCGCAAGGCCGCGGCCGTGCCGGACCCCGCGGGCGCGGCTCGCGAACTGCTGCACTGCCTGCTGCGCCAGGTGGTCCAGGACGGCGTGTTCCACGCGGACCCGCACCCGGGCAACATCCTGCTGCTGTCGGACGGTCGACTCGGGATGCTCGACTTCGGCTCTGTCGGCAGGCTCGACACCTCGCTGCGGACCGGACTTCAAGACCTGCTGCTCGCCATCGACCGCGGTGACGCGGCGGCCCTGCGCGATGGTCTCCTGGCCGTGGTCGAGCGTCCCGCCGAGATCGACGAACGCAAGCTGGAGCGGGCGCTCGGCGGCTTCATGGCCACGCACCTGCAGCACGGGTCCGAACCGGACATCACCATGTTCACCGACCTGTTCCGGCTGGTGACGTCGTTCGGCCTGGCCGTGCCGCCCGCGATCGCCGCGGTGTTCCGGGCACTGACCACGATGGAGGGCACGCTGGCGCGGCTGTCCCCCGGGTTCGACATCGTCCTGGAGTCCCGTTCGTACATGGCCGCGCGGGTCGCGGGTCCCACAGCGGTGGCGGGCGCCCGCGAACTGGTCACCGGCGAGCTGATGGCCATGCTTCCGGTCCTGAGGCGGCTGCCCCGGCGGATCGATCGGATCAGCGGCGCGCTGGAGGAGGGACGCCTCTCGGCCAACGTGCGGCTCTTCGCCGACGAACGCGACCGCGCGCTCGTGACCGGACTGCTCAACCAGGTCATCCTGGCGTTCATCGGGGCCACCGCGGGCATCATGGCCGTGCTGCTGCTCGGCAGTGCGGGCGGGCCGCGGCTGGTTGGGGAAACCACGCTGTATCAAGGCATCGGCTACAACCTGCTGCTGATCAGCGCGCTCATCGGGCTGCGCCTGCTCTTCACCGTGTTCAGCCCTGCTCGCGCAGTGCCCGGAACTCCGCGGCGACATCGTTGAGCTGGAAGTGCGCGTTGAGACCGCTCGGGTTCGGCAGCACCCACAGCTTGGCTTCGCCGATCCGCTCGTCCTGCGGGCCGATCACCGCGTGCGGCACGCCGAAGGCGACCCGGTAGGCGGTGACGCCGACGATGGCGACGGTGTGCGGACGGTACTCGTCGACCACCGCGACCAGGCGTTCGCCGCCCGCGGCCAGTTCCTCGGCGGACAGCTCGTCGGCCCGGGCCGTCGCCCGGGCGACCAGGTTGGTCACGCCCAGGCCGAACTGGGGCAGCAGGTCCTGCTCGTCGGGGCGCAGCAGCCGCGGCGTGAACCCGGACAGGTGCAGGGCGGGCCAGAAACGGTTGCCCGGCCGGGCGAAGTGGTGCCCGGTGGCCGCGGAGTAGAGGCTCGGGTTGATGCCGCAGAACATCACGGCGAGGCCCGGCGCGAGGACGTCGGGAATGGTGCGGTCACGGGCGGCGGCGAGCTGGGCGCGGGTTGGCGGGGACACGCCCTCCATGGGACCAGAACTCGATCAAGCTCGCCACCGGGCCACCCGGTCGTCACATCCCGTCCACCGTTGCCAGTGCACGGGAACGCCGCACCTGAGATCAGGTGCGGCGTTCCCGATGACGAGTACTCAGAGGCAGGCGACGACGGCGGGAAGGCGCGAGTCGAGCTCGTGCATCGTCTGCTGGATCACCAGCGGGTCCCACGCGATCCCGATGTGCTCGACCGGGTCGACCGGGCACATGTCCTGCACCAACTTGTTCTTCACGTTCGACGCCGGGGCCAGCCACGCCGAGGTGTACGGGGTGACGACCTCGTCGTAGCGGGTCTGGATCACGGTGTACTTCACCGCCGGGTCCGTCTCGCCGCCCGCGTTGAGCTGCGTGAGGAACTCCGAACCGGCGAACTGCTGGCTGCACGCCGGACACTGGGTGTCGATGAAGGACTTCGCCAGCGGGATGGAGGTGAGCAGGTTCGACAGTCCCGCGACCGTCGTGCCGTGGTTGGACGGCGCCAGCCCGACCAGCTTGTTGACCTTGCTCGCGCCGCCGAGGTTCTTGATGTAGTAGCGCGGCATCATGCCGCCCTGCGAGTGCCCGACGATGTCCACCTTGGACGCGCCGGTCTTGGCCAGCACCTGGTCGATGAAGGCGGACAGTTCCTTCGCCGAGGTCGCGATGTCACCGGTGCCGTTGATCGTCCGGGTCGGGTCGACGCTGCCGTAGTTCAGGGCGAACACGCAGAAGCCCGCGGCCTGCAGCGCGGGCGACATCGTGCCCCAGTTGTCGTACATGTTCTCGAATGTGCCGTGCACGAGCACCACGGGCCGCGGGTGCAGGAAGCTCAGTGGACACCCGAAGTTGTTCGCACCCGGCGGGGTCGCGTTCGGGTTCGCCACCGAGTACTCGTACGCGCTCTGGAAGTTCGTGGGAGCGTCGGCGGCCGAAGCGGGCCCGATCGTGGCGATCCCAGCGCCCGCGACGAGTGCGACAGCGGCGGCGATCAGGGACACACGGGTGGAACGCGATCTCATGGTGACTTCCTTGAGGTGACTGGACGAACGTTGGCCTTGACCCCTCGGCGGCGTCCGGCCGATGGACCCGACGCCGCCGAGGAAATTACTCCGTTCGGCCGATAAGGGAAGTCACGTTTTGGCCTGCTTCGATTCTTTGTCACAAGAGCACAAGAAATCGCGAGTGGATCACTCCACCTGTGCTCAGACCTGGGCCGTCAGACCCCGCTCGAAGTCGAGCAGGTAGCGCTTGCGGGGCAAGCCGCCGCCGTAGCCGGTGAGGTCGCCGGACGATCCGACCACCCGGTGGCACGGCACGATCAGGCCGATCGGGTTTTTCCCGTTGGCCAGACCCACCGCGCGCGACGCGGCGGGCTTGCCCAGCCGGGCCGCCAGCTCGCCGTAGGAGATGGTCTCGCCGTACGGGATCTCGCGCAGCTGCGTCCACACGCTGCGCTGGAAGTCGGTGCCCGCGAACGTCATGGGCAGGTCGAACCGCTCGCGGTCGCCCGCGAAGTACTCGCCGAGCTGGGTGATCACCTCGCCGAACGCCTCGTCGTCGCGCTCGCCGAAGGTCTCCTCGGGTGGGCGGTGCCGCTGCTGTTCCATGTACAGGCCGCAGAGGACACCGTCGGTGGCGACCAGGGTCAGCGCGCCGACAGGGCTGTCGACGACCGTGTGGGAGCGGGTGATCGTGGCGGTCATGGGTTCTCCTGGGTCGTGGGCATTCGGTTGATGGCGTGTTCGCTCGTGCCCCACAGGTACTGCGTGGCGTAGGCGCGCCAGGGCCGCCAGGCCTGGGCGTGCGCGGTGAGCGCTTTCGGGTCGGTGGGCAGGTCGAGGGCGGCGGCGGCCACCTTGACGCCGAGGTCGCCGGGGACGAAGGCGTCCGGGTCGCCGAGGGCGCGCATGGCGATCATCTCGACGGTCCACGGACCGAAACCGGGCAGTTCCCGCAGGGCCTGGCGGGCGGCGTGCCAGTCGGAGCCGACCCCGAGGTCCAGTTCGCCCGCCGCGAGGGCGCTGACCAGGGTCGTCAGTGTGCGCCTGCGGGACCGCGGCATGGCCAGCGTCTCCGGGTCGATCCCGGCGAGCGCCTCCGGCGTGGGGAACAGGTGGGTGAGGCCGCCGCCGGGGTCGTCGACCGGGTCGCCGTGGGCGGTGACGAGCCGGGCCGCGTGGGTCCGGGCGGCCGCGGTCGACACCTGCTGGCCGAGGACGGCGCGGACGGCGAACTCGGCCGAGCAGACCGTGCGCGGCACCCGCCTGCCCGGGTCCTTCGCGACCAGCGGCGCCAGGTGCGGGTCGCCGGAGAGCAGTTCGTCTACTGCCACCGGGTCGGCGTCAAGGTCGAGCATCCACCGGCAGCGGCTGATCGCGAGGGAGAGATCGCGCAGGTCGGAGAGCATCAGCTTGCAGCCGACGTGCTCCGGGAAGGGGCGCAGCTCGACGATCGCCGGACCGTGCGGCAGCCGGATCGTGCGCCGGTAGGCGCCGTCGCGCCACTCCTCCACCCCCGGCACAGCGGTGGCCGCGAGGTGGCCGAACAGGTTGTCCGGACACAGCGGCGCGCGGAACGGCAGCCGCACGGTCATGGTGGTCGACGGCGTCGCGTCCGGCCTGCCCGCCGGGCGCACTCGCTGTCGCAGCTCGGTGGGCGACTGGGCGAACACCTCGCGGACCGTGTCGTTGAACGTGCGCACGCTGGCGAACCCGGCGGCGGGCGCCACCACGGCCATCGGCAGGGCGGTTGTCTCGATCAGCAGCCGCGCCGTCTGGGCGCGCTGGGCCCGGGCGATGGCCAGCGGGCCCGCGCCGAGTTCGGCCTGCAGCTGCCGCTCGATCTGCCGGACGCTGTAGCCGAGCCTGCGGGCGAGCCCGGGCACGCCCTCGGTGTCGACGACACCGTCGGCGATCAGCCGCATCGCCCGGGCCACCAGGTCGGCCCGCTCATTCCACTGTGGAGAGCCAGGGCTGGCGTCGGGCCTGCACCGCTTGCAGGCGCGGAAACCGGCCTGCTGGGCTGCCGCCGCGCTCGGGTAGAAGCGCATGTTGCGGACCTTGGGCGGGACGACGGGACAGCTGGGTCGGCAGTAGATCCGGGTGGTGAGGACGGCGGTGAAGAACCAGCCGTCGAACCGTGCGTCCTTCGACTGCACGGCTCGCACGCAACGCTCCACCTCGGTGTACATGCGACCAGTCTTCCCCAGGCCACCGACACCGGCTGGCGGGAAAACGACACCGAGGTCGACACCGACGGTGCCGTCGCTTTTCTGCCTGCCCGGCTACCAGACGGGGTGGATGTGCGTGCGGCTCGCCGTCAACGTGCGGCCGCGCAGCCGGGGCACGACCGAACGGTCGTTGCCGTGGCCGTAGCTGATCGGCTGCAGGTCGGGGCTCACCGCGCGGACCACCCGGAACGGTCCCGTCGCGACGTCGGCGCTCGTCACGTCGACCACGGCCACCCGGACCTTCGCCGACCCCAGGACGTGGGCCAGGTCGGTGACCGACGACTCGGCGACCGGTTCACGCAGGTCGCGCAGCCGGGACGTGCCACCGCAGCGGAGCCGGTCGAAGGCGGCGACCCGGTCGAGTGGGAAGTAGTAGGCGGCGTGGTCGAGCATCTCGCGCACGTCTTCTGGGGACTTGGGCACCGGGCGCTCCCGCATGAGACCCGCCAGGTGCGACGCGGTCTGCGCGAGTTCGAGCACCGCGGCCCGGATCGCCGCGCGGGGTGACCGGTCGGCCCCGAGACCCAAGGTCGCACCGGGCCTGCGCTTGCCGTCGCCGAGGGCCAGCGCGGCTGCGGTGACGCCGTACATGCTGGTGGGCAGCAGGTACACCTCGACGGTGACGCCCTGCGTGCGCAGCGCCTCGACGATGGCGGCCAGGTCCGGGTCGAGCGTGTCGTCGAGTTCGACGAACCGGCCCTTGGCGCCGGTCAGCCACGCGGCCATCATCGCGTCGCGCTCGATGAGTTCGAGGACCGCGCGGACGGTGGCCGACTCGGCGTCGGCGCCCGCGGCGAGCCCGTTGGAGGTGCCCTGGCAGATCAGGTGCTCAGGCAGCAACGTCATCGCCAGGTAGGTGAAGACGGCGGGGACCCAGACGGGTCGGTCGGTGCCCAGCCAGGTGCCGCGGACCCACGGGTGGTCGGTGCGGCGGTCGAACGGGGCGAACTCGAACCCGGGGCGGGCGTAGCTTTCCGCTTGGTACAAAGGGAATTCGCGTGGGTCGAGGATGTCCCCAGCCAGGTCGGCGGGCCGCGCCCACACCAGTTTCTCGGCTTCGGGCAGCGACGGCGCGTACCGCTCGACCGCCTCCCCCACCGCCGACAGGATCGCCTCGGCCTGGGTGGCGCCCTTGCCCCAGCCGATCGGCAGGGCCTTCGCCCGCCCTTCGGCGTCGAGGTGGTGTGGGGGCGCGGCGGTGGCGACGAAGGGCAGGTCGGGTCCGGTGCCGAGTGGCTGTTTGAGGGAGATCCACGGAATGACGCCGGTCAGCGGGTCCACCCAACCCGCCAGCGCCTCCAGCAAGGCGGCCGGGTCGTCGCCCGCGGGGAGCCCCACGGTGCCGATGCCCTCGGCGCCGCCGCAGACCTCGCACGACGGCAGGGGAATCACGCGGTGCCAGACGACTTCGCCGTCGACCACCTCGGCGAGGTGGTCGACGAGTTCGCGCGCGCCATTCCGCAGGAGCGCGACGACCCGGTCGGCGTCGGGGTCGGGGAGGTCGAGGCTGCCCGCGTAGCAGCCGTGGCTGCCAGACCGCTCGGTGCGGTCCTCGACCAGCTCGTCGCGGACGACAGTGGTCTTGTCCGGGCCTTCCGGCGGGGTGATCCGGCCGTACAGCAGGCCCGAGACAGCGGCGGTGCGCTCCACGTCGTCATCCACGCCGACAACGATCGACACCGCCGCAGTGCGCTCGACAACGTCATCCGCACTGGCGATAACCGACCGCGCGACCGCCGTCGTGCGCTCCACGTCATCATCCACGCCGACAACGACCGGTCCGGCCACCGCCGTCGTGCGCTCGACATCGTCGGCCCCGGTGATGACGGATCGCGGGACCGCCGTGGTCCGCTCCACATCGTCATCGGCCGCGGTCATGGTCGACCCCGCCACCGCCATGGTGCGCTCCACGACGTCATCGGTTGCGATGGCCACCGAGCGCGGCACGGCGCAAGTGCGGTCCGGATCGTCGGCGGTCGCGGCCGACACCGCTTTCGCGGCGGGGCGGCGCAGTGCGATGCCCATCGCCGAATGGGCGACGGCGATGTGCGCGACCTGCGGGGCGACCGCGCCGAACGAGGCCGCTTTGGCGGCGAGGATGCGCCGGCGCGCGCACTCCGCGCAGCCTGGGCGGCCGGGGACGGACAGCGGACCCACGAGGACCCGGTCACCGTCGAACGTGAGCGCGACAGCGGGAAGTCGGGCGGTACGGGCCCACCGGCCGAACGGAGTCAGGTCTTCCTCGTCCACGGCGACGTGGATCGCGAGTCGCGCCGTCGGCGGCGGCACACAGCCGGGACCGCCGTAGACCACGACGGCGTCCCCGAGTGCTTGTCGCACTCGGGTCAGCGTGGTGGTCTCGCGGCTGGTGGCCTGGTCAGCCCGCACGCACCGCCCCCAAGTCCAAGGC
The DNA here is from genome assembly GCF_014323725.1 of Actinokineospora xionganensis. Taxonomy (GTDB): domain Bacteria; phylum Actinomycetota; class Actinomycetes; order Mycobacteriales; family Pseudonocardiaceae; genus Actinokineospora; species Actinokineospora xionganensis. Next base: position 155,593 of record NZ_JABVED010000013.1, read on the forward strand.
GTGTCGAGGGCGGCCATGGCTCACCAGGGTGAAGTCCGCGGGCGCGGTGATCCCCTTGAGGACCTCCCAGAACCGCAGTTCCTCGTCGCCGCCCCCGCGCAGCGCCTGGGGCGCGGCGGTGGCCCGCGAAGGTGTGGCCACTTTCGCGACGAGTTCCCGGGTGTCTTGCATGGCGGCCTCCTGGTTGCGTACCTCGGTCATGAGGTAGGAGTCGGCAACCGGTCGAGGGATACATCATCCACCCGGGATCTTTGCAGGTCACATCACGTGCGCGAGGAACTCCCCGGTGTAACTGCCCTCGACCTTGACCACGTCCTCCGGCGTCCCCTCGGCGACGATCATGCCGCCGCCCGAGCCGCCCTCCGGACCCATGTCGACGATCCAGTCCGAAGTTTTGATCACGTCGAGGTTGTGCTCGATGACGATCACGGTGTTTCCCTTGTCCACCAAGCCGTTGATCACACCGAGCAGCTTGCGGATGTCCTCGAAGTGCAGGCCGGTGGTCGGCTCGTCGAGGATGTAGACCGTCTTGCCGGTGGAGCGCTTCTGCAGCTCACTGGCGAGCTTGACGCGCTGTGCCTCGCCGCCGGACAGGGTCGGCGCGGGCTGGCCGAGCCGGACGTAGCCGAGGCCGACGTCGACCAGGGTCTGCAGGTGCCGATGGATCGCCTTGATCGGCTCGAAGAACGCCGCGGCCTCCTCGATCGGCATGTCGAGGACTTCGGCGATCGTCTTGCCCTTGTAGTGGACCTCAAGGGTTTCGCGGTTGTAGCGCGCGCCCTTGCAGACCTCGCAGGGCACGTACACGTCCGGCAGGAAGTTCATCTCGATCTTGATCGTGCCGTCGCCCGCGCACGCCTCGCAGCGGCCGCCCTTGACGTTGAACGAGAAGCGGCCGGGCTGGTAGCCGCGGACCTTCGCCTCCGTGGTGGAGGCGAACAGCTTGCGGACGTGGTCGAACACGCCGGTGTACGTGGCCGCGTTGGACCGCGGGGTGCGGCCGATCGGCGACTGGTCGACCTGCACGAGCTTGTCGACCTGGTCGAGCCCGCGCACCCGGGTGTGCCGCCCGGGGACCTGGCGAGCGCCGTTGAGCTTGTTGGCCAGCACGGTCGCGAGGATGTCGTTGACCAAAGTGGACTTGCCCGAGCCGGACACACCGGTGACGGAGACCAGGCAGCCCAACGGGAACGACACGTCGATGCCGCGCAGGTTGTGCTCGCGCGCGCCGACGACGGTGAGCTGGCGCTTCTTGTCGATGGTGCGGCGCACCAGCGGCATCGGGATGACGCTGCGGCCTGCGAGGTAGGCGCCGGTCAGCGATTCCTTGTTCTTGAGCAGGTCCTTGAACGTGCCGCTGTGCACGACCCGGCCGCCGTGCTCGCCCGCGCCCGGACCGATGTCGACGATCCAGTCGGACTGGCGGATGGTGTCCTCGTCGTGCTCGACGACGATCAGCGTGTTGCCCAGGTCGCGCAGCCTGGTCAGGGTCTCGATCAGGCGGTGGTTGTCGCGCTGGTGCAGGCCGATCGACGGCTCGTCGAGCACGTAGAGCACGCCGACAAGGCCCGAGCCGATCTGCGTGGCCAGCCGGATGCGCTGCGCCTCGCCGCCGGACAGGGTGCCGGACGCGCGGTCGAGCGACAGGTAGTCGAGGCCGACGTCGAGCAGGAACCGCAGGCGCGCCTGGATCTCCTTGAGGACCGCGCCGGCGATCATCGTCTCGCGCTTGCCGAGCTTGAGCCCGTCGAGGAACGCCGAGCACTCGCTGATCGACATCGCCGAGATGTCGGCGATCGAGCGGTCGCCGTACTCGCCGTGGTGCAGGGTCACCGCGAGGATCTCCGGCTTGAGTCGAGAACCCTGGCACGAGGGGCACGGCACCTCGCGCATGTAGCCCTCGTACTTCTCCCGCATGTACTCGGAGTCGGTCTGCTCCTGCCGCCGCTCGAGGAACGGGATCACGCCCTCGAACGCCGCGTAGTAGGACCGCTCGCGCCCGTACCGGTTCTTGTAGCGGACGTGCACCTGGTCGTCGACGCCGTGCAGGACCGCCTTCTGCGCCTTCGCGGGCAGCCGCCGCCACGGCGTGTCCATCCGGAACCCGACGGTCTCGCCGAGCGCGGCGAGCAACCGGACGAAGTACTCCGCGGTCTGCCCGCCCGCCCACGGCGCGATGGCGCCGTCTTCGAGGGAGAGCTCGTCGTCGGGGACGACGAGTTCCGGGTCGACCTCCTTCTTGATGCCGATGCCCGTGCAGACCGGGCACGCGCCGTACGGCGAGTTGAAGGAGAACGAACGCGGTTCCAAGTCCTCGACGCCGAGCGGGTGGCCGTTCGGGCAGGCCAAGTGCTCGGAGAAACCGCGGATGCGGCCGGGATCGTGCTCGGGGACGTCGACGAACTCGAGTTCGACGAGGCCGTCGGCCAGCCGCAGCGCCGTCTCCACCGAGTCGGTGAGGCGCTGCTTGGAGGAGGCCTTCACCGAGAGCCGGTCGACGACCACGGCGATGTCGTGCTTCTCCTGCTTCTTGAGCTTCGGCGGCTCGGTCAGCGGGTAGACCTTGCCGTCGACCAGCGCGCGCGAGTAGCCCTGCGTCTGCAGCTGGGAGAACAGGTCGATGTACTCGCCCTTGCGGCCGCGGATCACCGGCGCGAGCACCTGGAACTTCAGGCCGGACTCCATCGCCAGGACCTGGTCGACGATCTGCTGCGGGGTCTGCCTGCTGATCGCCTCACCACAGGTGGGGCAGTGCGGCTTGCCTGCGCGCGCGTAGAGCAGGCGGAGATAGTCGTAGACCTCGGTGATCGTGCCGACCGTGGACCGCGGGTTGCGGCTGGTCGACTTCTGGTCGATCGAGACCGCGGGCGAGAGCCCCTCGATGAAGTCGACGTCCGGCTTGTCCATCTGCCCGAGGAACTGCCGCGCGTAGGCCGAGAGCGACTCGACGTACCGGCGCTGCCCCTCGGCGAAGATCGTGTCGAACGCGAGGCTGGACTTGCCGGAGCCCGACAGTCCGGTGAACACGATCAGGCTGTCCCTGGGCAGGTCGATGTCGACGCCGCGCAGGTTGTGCTCCCGGGCGCCGCGAACGACGAGGCGGTCGGCCACTGAGATCCCTTCGGTAGTGCTCTGAACTCGGGCAACGCGGCATCCGGGGAGGGAGCACGCAGCAGGTTGAGTGGCCACTGGTGGCCGGCACCCATGCTAAAGCCGGGCACCGACAATTCTCGCGGACCGGTCGCGGCGATGCACCCGCGGAGCGGTACCCACGGGTAACCTCACTCGCCTACGCTGGTCCACGGGAGCAGCTTTCGCTCCGTTCACGCCAAGCATGTCGGGGTCCTCATGACTGGGTCGAACACGTCCGCGAACACCATGAACGGCACGACCACCGCGGCCACGCTGGCCGCCGTGCGCGAGGCCACGGCTGTCCTGACCGGTGTGGTCGAGAGATTCGCGGAGACCGACTTCACCCGGCCCAGCCTGTTGCCGGGCTGGACCCGCGGGCATGTGGTCACCCACCTCGCCCGCAACGCCGACGCCCTGGTCAACCTGCTGACCTGGGCGCGCACCGGCATCGAGCACGCGGCCTACCCGAGTCGGGCCGACCGCGACGCCGACATCGCCGACGGCGCGAGCAGGCTAGGCCAGATCCAGCGCGAGGATCTGATCGCGGCCTGCGACCGCTTCATGGTCGAGGCTACGCGACTCGGCCACGAGGACTGGGCGGCGCGGGTGCAGCACCCCTCGGGCGACCCGATCGTCGCCGCGCGGATTCCGCAGATGCGCCTGTTCGAGGTGTGGACCCACCTGGTCGACCTCGACGCCGACGTGGGCTTCGACGCGGTCCCGAACGGCCACCTGGACCTGGTGCTCGACCGGGCGCTGCTCCCCCACCTGAACCGCACCGACGGCCACCCGCTGCGGCTGACCGTCTCACTGCCCGACGGCAGTGAGCGCAGCTGGGAACTCGCCATCGCCCCGGACGGCGGCAGCGAGGTGAGCGGGCCCGCGGCGGCCGCGCTGACCTGGCTGACCGGCCGCGGCAAACCCGCCGACCTCGTCGGCCCCATCCCCGACCTCGGCCCCTGGGGCTAACCCCTCCGGCAAGTGAGTCGCCCGGTCCTGAAACGCCCCTTCCCGCAACTGAGTTCACGATTCGCTCGGTCTGAGCGCCGAACTCGTTTTGTGGACGGGGCGACTCAGTTGCCGGGCGGGGCGACTCGCGTGGGGGTTAGCGGAGTTGGGAGGCTGCCATCGCCCAGGACGGTGGCAGCGACGTGGGTGCGTCCGCGGCGGGTCGGGGGACGGGGCCGGACGGGCCCAGGTCCGCGGACCTGGGCGGACCGGCCGCCTGAGGCTGGGGCACCTGCGGCAGGTCGCGGATCGCCTCCACCACGGCGCTGCCCGCCACACGGGCGCGCAGCCACACGTCGCCGGTGAGCCAGCGGTGGCACGGTTGCTCGACGAGCCGGGTCATCGCCCAGCCCAGCAGCACCGCCATCGCCACACAGGCGACCAGGCGGCCCCACGGTCCGACGCCCAGGTCGAGCAGGAATCGCGCGAGCACGAAGCCGAGTTCCTGGTGGACCAGGTAGACGCCGAACGAGATGCCGCCGAGCCAGCGGATCGGGGTGGCCAGCTGCCGCAGGCCCGGGATGTCCCAGTCGGGGCCGCCCGCGGCCGCGACGATGCCCGCGAGGATGACCCCGAAGGCCACGGTCGACCAGGTGTCGGCGAAGTAGGAGTGGGCGTCCTGCGCGACCAGGACCGCGGCCACGTAGACGGCGAGGTGCTTGCCGGAGAACCGGTCGCGGGTCCACAGCCAGATCGCGATGCCCACGCCGAACAGCGCCACCCGGTGCAGCGCCAGACCGTCGAAGACCGACCGCACCCACTGCGCCGAATCGACGTCGTCACGCCAGACGAACCGGATCACCAGCGGCACCACCACGAGCGACCACAGCAGCCAGGCCAATGCGGCGCCCCGCGACCAGCGGCGCGGCCACAGCAGCGCGGCGGCGAAGAAGGCCATCACCTGCACGGGCAACGTCCAGTAGGAGGGGTCGATCCAGTGGAAGGTCGGCGACCACGCCTGCACCATGAGCAGGTTCGCGGCCAGGTCCGTGACGTTGGGCACATACCACCCGAAAGCGGGCGCGACAGCGCGCGAGACGCCATAGGTGATCACCACCGCGAGCAGGTACGCGGGCAGCAGCCGGGCGAGCCGGTTGCGCAGCCACGTGCCCGTTTCCCCGCGTCGGACGGTCACACAGACGAAGAACGCGGAGATCACCAGCAGCGTGCTGGCGCCGAACTGCAGGGGCAGCACGAACGGGTACGGCCCCAACTCGGCGTGGTTGATCGGCGACTGGTGGGTGACGTGCTGGACGACGACCGAGAAGACGGCCAGCACCCGGATGACGTCCCAGCTCAGCTTGCGTGGGGACCGAGTTCGGATCTCTGTCTCTGAGTTCACGGGCTCGCAGGTGATCGGCGACAGTGGTCAGGTTTCAGGTCACGCTCAGGTAACAGGGTACTGCCCAACCTGCCGCGGTGCCTTCGCGGGTGGAACCAACGGTGGCAGACAGACTACCGTCGGCGACCGTGGACCTCGTCGACGACTACACCGGCCATGTCGAGCCCGGTGGCCCCGCTGCCCGCCGCACCCTGAACGCGCTGACGATCACCAAGGTGTCCGTCGGCCCGTTCGATAACAACGCGTACCTGCTGACCTGCCGCGCCACCCATGAGGCGCTGCTGATCGACGCCGCAGCCGACCCGACACGCCTGTCGGACGTCATCGGCTACGACAAGGACCGACCCAGCCTGAAGACCATCGTCACCACGCACCAGCACGGTGACCACTGGCAGGCGCTGGGCGCGGTCGCCGGAGCCAACGGCGCCAACACGATCGCCCACGAACTGGACGCGGGCCCACTACCGGTCCCCCCGGACCGGTTCGTGACCCAGGGCGACACGGTGGCGGTGGGGCAGGTGGAGCTGGAAGTGATCCACCTGCGCGGCCACACCCCGGGCTCCATCGCGCTGCTCTACCGTGACCCGGACGGCCACCCGCACCTGTTCACGGGCGACTCTCTGTTCCCGGGCGGTCCTGGACGGACAACAGATCCCAAGGACTTCACCAGCCTCATGAACGACCTGGAGTCCCGTGTCTTCGGCGAACTGCCGGATGACACGTGGTTCTACCCCGGCCACGGCGACGACTCGACCTTGGGCGACGAACGCCCGAAGCTGGACGAGTGGCGAGAGCGCGGCTGGTAGGCAGTACGGCCAGCACACCCAAGGCTGCTGAGCACGAGTGCTGCGGTATGGCCGCCTGGTGGCAGCCATACCGCAGCACCACGTAGCACAGCGTGCCACCGCCCGGTAGGGTAAAGGTCATGACAGCGCAGCCCGAGGTCACACAACGAGACCTCCGCAACAGGTCGAAAGAGATCATGGACGCCGTCGAGAGTGGGCGGTCGTTCACCGTCACCCGTGACGGCCATGAGATCGGTGAATTGATCCCGCTGCGCCGGCGTCGACGTTTCGTCGCACGAGCCGAGTTCGTCGCCACGTCACGCAACGCGGCGCAGGTCGACATCGACGCGTTCCGCGCCGATCAAGAAGCCGCGCTCGACCAGGAGCCGCGAAACCCTTATGAGCAGTGACTCTCACGCGCAAGGTCTGCTCGACACCAACATCTTGATCTTGCGTCGCTGGATCGACCCTGCCGAACTGCCGGATGAGATGGCCATCAGCGCGATCACGCTGGCCGAACTCTCGGCAGGGCCACACGAAGTCCGCCGGAACGAGGAGCAGGGCGCCTATGACGAGCACGTGGAACGTGCCCGTCGGCTCGATGTCCTGCAGCGTGCCGAGAGCGAATTCGACCCTGTCCCCTTCGACGTCGAAGCAGCCAGGATCTACGGACGAGTCTCTGCGGCGGTGATTGCCGGAGGACGTAAACCGCGGCGCAGGATGGTCGACCTCATGATCGCCGCTACTGCGATCGCCGAGGATCTTCCCTTGTTCACCACCAATCCAGATGACTTCAAAGGGCTTCAGGACCTGCTGACTGTCGTGCCGGTCACCCGCCCACGAGTGCCTCACGAAGTGCCGTGATCCGGTGTCGTCCAGCCTGCCCCGTTCACCGCTGAATTGCTGTTCCCCGGCGGTCCTGGACGGACAACAGACCCGACAGAGTTCACCAGCCTGATGGACGACTCGGGGTCCCGCGTGTTCGGCGAGCTACCGGACGACACGTGGTTCTACCCGGGCCACGGCGATGACTCCACCTTGAGCACGGAACGCCCCAAGCTGAGCGAGTGGCGCGAGCGCGGCTGGCGAGTCGAGGGAGGCTCCCCACCAAGGCCGATTTGGACGACTCCAGCGGACTTGGGAGCCTGGCATGCCCCAGTCCGCTGGCGGTATCATGACATGAGGAGAGGTCGAGTCTTCGCCGTTCGATGGGAGATGCTGGTCGTGACGGATCGCATGGTGAGCAAGGCGGCCGTAAAGCGGTTCGCCATCCGCTCGACAGCGGCTTCAGCGCACCTCGAACGCCGTACAATTCCCGCTGGATATGTCCGCTCAGAGCGCGTCAAGCAGTTCTTGGCGAAGCGCAGTCAGCGAGCGTGACATCATTCCCGCCAGGTTACGGCGAGACGCCCCTTTCTGCGGACGAAGCCGAGTCACTGCTCCCAGACGTACTAGAAGCACTCGGCTCACCTGCGAGCAAGACCGCCATATACGACCTTGAGCAAGAAGTGCAGCAAGAAGTCGCCGAAACCTTGCTGACCGAGGTGCTCAATGGCAATCGTTCTCTCGGCGAACTACTGACTGACCATTTCCTACGCGACCTACATCGTCAACTTTACGGAGATATCTGGAGTTGGGCGGGGCATCTATCGCAAGCGTGAACTGAACATCGGCGTGACCCCTGAACAGATCGCGGTCGAACTACGCAGCTCCCTGGACAACCTCCGCTATCGCTGGGACTTCACCAACGACTGGACGCCACGGGAATTCGGAATCGCAATCCACGCGGAGACAGTGAGAATTCTCCCGTTTACGGACGGAAACGGGCGCACAACCCGCCTGTTTGCCGATCTCATATTCGTTGCAACACAGGCCAACGAGAAGCTCAATCAGTACGACTGGAACCTCGACAAGGCCCAGTACATCACTCTGTTGCGTGAGTATGACTCTCATCGCGACCCTCGCGAACTAGCGGCATTCATTCCGGTATATCCGCTCGACGATTAGCCATTCGCATGGGCGGGACTTTCCCCGATCCATACGATAAGCGTCTAGATCCTTTCTTGCTCGCGGCCGTTGGCCGTAAGTGGCAGCGCTGAATCAGCCGGGGTATGTTCACCGCCAACGCTGACTTCCCCGGCGGGGTCGGCAAGACGACCAAGCCAGAGGACTGCACGTCCTTGATTGACGACGTGTCGTCCCGCATTCTCGACGTCCTCCCCGATGACACCTGGTTCTACCCAGGCCACGGCGACGACTCGACGCTGGGAGAGCAGCGTCCCCGCCTCGGCGAATGGCGCGAACGCGGCTGGTGAACGACGCGGGCCAGGTCAGCCGTCGGCGCGTTCGCGCCCGGCGACGGCCATCCAACTCGGCTCCCCTACTGGAATCGACGCCGTGCACCGGACGGCGAAGGCCCAGATCCAGTCCGACAGCGGCATGCCGTCCTGCCACTCGGGATTCAGCCAGTGGGGCGGCAGGTTAAGGTGATCACGGCGAGAAGTGCTCTCACCGAACGGATGCGGACCCAGCCGCTCTCGATCACCGCCTAATTCTCGGCTCGTGCTTCGAATGCTCGGTGCAGGTAAGATCCGATCGCCGCTGATCGCGGTGGAGTCGACGATGGCCCCCGGCGAGCCGCGAATCGCCGTGACATGGTGAAAACACCGCACGGGAGGCGTTCCTCCGCCAGGCGATGAGCGGGCTCGCCATCCGGGTCCGCACCCCGTCCGAAATCCGGCGATCCCGCCGTTCCCGCAGGCATTCCTGCTGGGACCACCTCTACGCAGCCCCGCTTTGGCCGCTGCACGGCGCCAACCTGGGCACGCTCGCCCGCACCTGCGACGCGGTCGGCGCGTGTCTCGCATTGCCGCGCTTTCCCTGGGTTCCTGAGGCGCTCGCCCGCGGCAACACGCTGCGCAAACCGCTGTGTGTTCACTGGACCGGCGACCCGCTCGGCTGGCTCGCCCGCCAACGCGAGCGCGGCGTGCGGATCGTCGGGGTCGAGCTCGCCGACGAAGCCGTGCGGTTGGCCGATGTCGGCGCGGCCCAGACCAAGACCGTGCTGGTGCTGGGACATGAACAGCGCGGCATCCCGCCGGAGGCGTTGGACCTGCTCGACACCTGCGTGGAGATCCCGATGATCGGCATTGGGGGCAGCCTCAACGTCGCGGTCGCCGGGTCTTTGGCGCTCTACAAGCTATCCGGGCTGATGTGACCCGGATCCCACACTCCGCTGTCACATCTCGGCGCGCCACGGTGTCCATGTGGTGACGAACGGAGATGCACATGACGAAGCACATCGTGGTCCTCGGTGCCGGGTACTCCGGCCTCATCGCCGCCAAGCTGGCGGCCCGGCACGCCGACGTGGCGGTCACCCTGGTCAACGCCCGTGACCGGTTCGTCGAGCGGGTGCGAATGCACCAGCTCGCCGCCGGGCAGGAGCTGCGGGACCGGCGGCTGGCCGACCTGCTCGACGAGACCGGCGTCACCCTCATCGTCGACCGGGTGACCGGGATCGACGCCGACGCCAGGACGGTCCGGCTCGCGAACCGCGCCGAGCAGCTGCCCTACGACACGCTGATCTACGCCCTGGGCAGCCAGGCCGACGTGGACACCGTCCCCGGGGTCCGCGAGCATGCCGTGACCGTGGCCGGGATCGAGCAGGCGTCCGCCGTGCGCGCGCACGGCACGGTGGCGGTGGTCGGCGGCGGGTTGACCGGGATCGAGGCCGCCACCGAGCTGGCCGAGACCTGCCCGGACCTCAAGGTCCGGCTCGTTACCGGCGGCGTCCTCGGCGGCGCGTTCTCGGAGCGTGGGCGCAAGCACGTGCGGCGGGTGTTCGAACGGCTGCGCATCGATATCCGGGATGAGGTGCGGGTCGCGGAGGTGCGGGCAGACGGGGTGGTGTTGGCCGACGGGGAGCACCTCAGCGCCGACACTGTCGTGTGGACGACCGGGTTCCGGGTGTCACCGCTGGCCCGCGAGGCGGGTTTCGAGGTGGACGAGCACGGCCGGATGGTCGTGGACGACACCCTGCGCTCGGTGTCGCACCCGGATGTCTACGGCATCGGCGACGCCGCGGCCGCCCGCATGTCGACCGGTCAGGAGCTGCGGATGGCTTGTGCCACCGCCATTCCCTGCGCGGTGTACGCGGTGCGGGCGATCGGCGACCGGATGGCGGGCAAGGAAGCCCGGCCACTGAAGTTCCGCTACGTCAACCAGTGCGTGAGCCTCGGCCGCCGCGACGGGCTGATCCAGTTCGTCGGGGCCGACGACAGCCCGACCGAGTCCGTCCTCACGGGACGGATCGCCGCGCTGTACAAGGAGGCGATCGTCAAGGGCGCCTTCCTGTCGCAGCGCCATCCGGGGCTGACCGCCCTTGTCTGACGACACCGGCTGACCGGGCTGGGCCGCGGAAGCGGCCCAGCCTTCCCGATCACGCGGTGGCGTTCTCGCGGCTGAGTTCGGCGCCGAGGGCGTCGAGGAGGTCGGCCATGCCCTCTTCGCGATACTTGGGCTGGTCGAGGCCGTCGAGGAAGGCGCCCTGTTCGGTGTAGGTGAGCAGGGTGCCGTCGCCCTTGGGGGTGAGCTCGACCGTCGCCAGCGACACCGAGATGCGCTGCTCGTCCATGTACATCTCGTACGACGACACGATTCGCTCGTTGGTCACGATGTCCTGGTACCGGCCGCGCATGGTGTGGACCGGCCCACCCTTGGGGCCGCCGCTGCTGGACTCCTCGCCGCCGACGCGGAAGTCGAGGCTCAGCGGGCTGCTGTCCCAGTCCTCCGGGCCCGCGAACCAGCGGGCCTTGAACTCCGGGTCGGCCCAGGCGCTGAAGACACGCTCGGGGGTGGCCGGGTAGACGCGCTCGACGACGAAGGTCGTGTGGGTGACGCTCATGTGTCTGTCCTTTTCTCTTCGGATTCGGTTTCAGGCGCGGTTTCGGCGAGGAAGTCCCCAAGCCGGTCGAGCCTGCTCTCCCAGGTCGCCTTGCGTTGGGTGATCCACTGTTCGGCCATGTTGAGCACTTTCGGCTCTATGCGGCAGGTGCGGACCCGTCCGACCTTTTCGGACTTCACCAGCCCGCTCGCTTCGAGGACCGCCAAGTGCTGCACCACCGCGGGCAGGGACATCGCCAGCGGTTTGGCCAGTTCGCTCACCGAGGCCGGTCCCCTGCCCAACCGCTCGACCATGGTCCGCCTGCTCGGGTCGGCCAGGGCGTGGAAGACCTTGTCGAGATCGCCGCGTTGGTTAAGCACATACTTAAGTATTCACGCCGACGCCGGAATGTCAAGCCGTCAGCCGGGATGAGATCGAAGGCGGTCTGCGCCAAGGAGCAAGGCGGCGCGCACGGGTCCGATAAGGACCGGCGGCGGCCGAAAAGAGGGGCGCGACCCTGCCGTCGGGGGGTGACAGGGCCGCGATGGTGAAGTCGCCGGCGGGGCCCGAGGTGTTACGCCCGGATGGGGTCGTCGAGCGTGGACGGTCACAGTCGAGGCAAGATGGCCGGGACTGATCCGATAATCGCAAGGAGTGAGCATGGCTTTGCAGAAGCCCGAGGTCGACAAGATCGAGGGCGCCCCGCCCGCGGACCTGGTGGTGGAGGACATCACCGTCGGCGATGGCGAGGAGGCCAAGCCCGGCCAGCTCGTCACGGTGCACTACGTCGGCGTCGCCCACTCGACCGGTGAGGAGTTCGACGCCTCCTGGAACCGCAACGACACGTTCAGCTTCCCGCTGGGCGGCGGCCGCGTCATCGCGGGCTGGGACCGCGGCGTGGCGGGCATGAAGGTCGGCGGCAGGCGCAAGCTGGTCATCCCGCCGCACCTGGGCTACGGCGACCGGGGCGCGGGCGGCGCCATCAAGCCGGGCGAGACCCTGATCTTCGTGGTCGACCTGGTCGGCGTGAACTAGTTCGCACGCCCCCTGGGCTCCCGGTCCGCCGGGAGCCCAGGGAAACGCACCCGCGAGTCCCCAGTTCCCGACAGTGAGTTATCAGTCCAAACGGAAACTCACTGTCGGGAACTGGGGACTCGCGGGTGTGTCGAGGCGGGGCAGGCCTGGCCGGGCCGGGCCGGGAATGTCAGGTGGCCGCGCTGAAGAGTTCCTCCAGCAGCGGACGCAGTGCTTCCGGGTTCTGCACGTGAGGGCTGTGGCCGACGCCGGGAAGGATCACCGGGTCGGGCACCAGCGTGCGCAGGTGGTCCGCCGGGCTCATCGGGTCGGTCTCCCCCGCCGCCAGCCGCACCCGCGCCCGCGCGGCGCCGAGCAGGCCCGGCAGGTCCGGGCGGCCGACGGCGAAGGCGCCGGGGTCGAGGCTCAGCCGCCACCCGTCCTCCGCTTCGACCACCAGCCTGCTGTCGATCGCCGCCGACGGCAGCCCGGCCACCTTGGCCGCGCGGTCGAGGGCTTCCTCGGGTGAGGCGAACAGCCGGGACGGCTTGGCCGCGAGCTGCGCGGACTTCGCCAGGTCCTCAGGGGTCCAGCTCACCTTGATGCCGATACCGCACACCGCGGCCACCGGCACCCCGAACCAGCCGCCCGCCAGAGCCAACCCGACGACACCGCCGAGTGAGTGGCCGAGCACGACGACCAGCCCGTCGACCGAGCCCGCGACCTCGGCGGCGAGTCCGCCGAAGGAGTATCGGGTCAGGGCGGGCGAGTGGCCGTGGCCGGGCAGGTCGGGGGCGACCCAGCGGCCGGGCCACAGCGGCGTCACGCCCTTCCACACCTCGGCGGTCGCGCCCAGGCCGTGCAGCAGCAGCAAGGTCGGCCCGTCGACGCCGCCCCGCGAGACGTACAAGTTGTCCACGTGCCGATCTTGCCGCACGCGCCGCCCGGCGGTACAGAATGCGGGCATGGACGCCGCGCCGATTCTCGACCCGGACACCTACGTGACCGCCGTGCCGCACACCCTGCTGGCAGGCCTTCGCGGGGAAAGCGCCGTCCGGTGGGTCGAGGAGCCCGACGGCCCCGGGTTCTGGGCGGTCCTGCGGCACGCCGAGGTGCGCCACGTCCTGCGCACGCCGGAGGTCTACTCGTCGCGCCTCGGGGCGACGCAGATCCGCGATCCCGAGCCCGAGGCCCTGGCCTACGTGCGCCGGATGATGCTCAACCAGGACCCGCCGGACCACTCACGCCTGCGCGGCCTCCTGACCAAGGCGTTCACCCCGCGCGCGCTGGCCCGGCTGGCCGACCGGATCGACGGTTGGGCGCGTGACCTCGTCGCCCGGGCGGTGCAGCGCGGCGAGTTCGACTTCGCCAAGGACGTCGCCGCCGACCTGCCGCTGCTGACCCTGGCGGAGGTCTTCGGCGTGCCCGCCGAGGACCGGTGGCTGATGTTCGACTGGAGCAACCGGGTGATCGGCTTCCAGGACCCCGAGTACGCCGTCAGCGACACCGAGGGCGCGGGGTCGACCGACCTGGCCCGGCAGGCGCTGCGGCTGCGACCGAAACCGGGGGCCGACGGGCGGATGCCCGACCCGCGGACTCGGGACGGGATGCCCGACCTCTACGCCTACGCCAACGGGCTCGGCGAGATCAAGCGCTTGCATCCCGGCGAGGACGTCATGAGCACCCTGATGTCGCATGTGGACGAGGAGGGCGGCAGGGTCTCGATCGAGGAATTCGAGAATCTCTTCTGGCTATTCTCGGTGGCGGGCAATGAGACGCTCCGCAACGGCATTCCGGGTGGAATGATCGCTTTGTTGTCCCATGTGGACTCTTATCGCCGACTCAAAGCCCAACCCGAGCTTCTGCCGAGCGCCGTCGAGGAAATGCTGCGGTGGTGGACACCGGTGATGCATTTCCGCCGGACGGCCACAGTGGACACCGAACTCGCCGGGACACCGATCGCCGCGGGCACGAAGGTGGTCGTGTGGTTCTCCTCGGCGAACCGCGACGAACGAGTCTTCCCCGACCCCGACCGGTTCGACATCACCCGCAAGGGCGCAGAACACCTCAGCTTCGGCCACGGCCCGCACTTCTGCCTCGGCGCACATCTCGCGCGGGTGCAGATGCGGGCGATGTTCCGGGCGGTGCTGGACCTGCCGTACCGGTTGACTCACGCGGGCGAGCCGGTACGGCTGCGGTCGAACTTCCAGAATGGGATCAAGAGCCTGCCGCTGACCACGGCCGCGTGGTGACGGCCGTGGTCACCGGGTCAGGTCAGCAGCCGCCGCAGTTGTAGTACGTGACATCCCAGTGGTTGCTCTCGAGGTAGTAGATGTTGCCCGAGCCGGAGCGCCACTTGTTGCCGCCGATGTAGCTGAAGTTGTTGCGGATGTAGTTGCCCACGCAGGTGTAGAGCGAGTAGTCGAGCTTGTAGCCGTTCCAGTGGCTGTAGGTGCCGCTGGCGTGGCCGGTCTCGGTGCCCCCGGTGATGTTGAGCGCGCAGCCGGACGCCCGCTTGAGCGTCTCCGCGCCCTGGACCGTGGTCAGGTTGATCTGCTCGAAGGACGTGCAGGTCGAGTTGTAGCGGTTGCTGCAGTTGCCGCTGGAGGACCAGGTGATGCCTGCGGCGCGGAACCGGGCGGCGGCCTCGCTGTGGGAGAGCTTGGTGACCAGCACGCTCATCGGCGTCGCCGCCGACGGGGTGAACACCCGGTCCCGCTCCTCCACGGCGGCGGAGGCCTGCCCGGTGGCGAATAAGGAGCCGAGGATGGCGACCGCGGCGACGATCGCGGCCTTGATCGGGGTGGTGCGCATGGAGTGTCCTTTCGGTGGGCAGCCCTCACCGACCCGGGGCGCTCCGGGTGTCGGAGGGTGTGCGGCAGCGGCGGGAACGCTTGTGCCCCAACGGACGCGGTGGGGACGACAGGGGAACGTCCGGTGGCGCGGCTAGCAAGAACGAGCGTAACCGGCAGACATCCATCCACAGCTGCGACGACTGGAAGTTTCCCGAGCGTTCGTCACAAGTCAGGGGGTCGCGACGAACGCGTAGTGGGCGTGGACCGCTTCCTGGCCGGTGTAGTTCGGGCCCGCCGCCGCATCGGCGCCGAGGTAGGCGTACGGCAGTCGCACGTCGCGACCACCCCGCAACGAGACGCGTCGCCGCCTGCTGTCGTAGTCGAAACCGGCCGCGCGCAGGGCGCCGGTGAGCCGCCTCCCCCACGGTTGCCCGGAAGGGTCACGCACCGCCGCCGCGTCGAAATCGGCGACGAGCAGTCCGTCTTCGGCGAGCCAGGTCGCGGCCCTGGCCAGCAGACCGAGACGGTCGCCGACGTAATGCAGCCCGTGGACGCAGGTGATCAGGTCGAACCGGCCGTCGGTCTCCCAGTCGGAAAGCGAGGCCACCAGCAGGTCCACCCGCCCGGCCGAGGGTGCGAAGCAGTCCACCAGGTCGACCCCGACCAGCGGCACGTCGCCCACCAGCCCGGCGGCCTCGATCAGCGCGCGACCGCTGCCGCAGCACAGATCCAGCCACCCTCCCGCGCCCGCCGACGCGACCGGGTCCACGCCGAGCTCACGGCGGTAGGAGTCCAGGCCACGCCCGCGGTTCATCGCGTTGTTGGCGACCACCGACGACCGCGCGAGCGTCGCGTCGTCGACCAGGCCGTCAGAGCTCAACGGGCACCCCGGTGGCCGCGGACCGCAGCGCCGCCTCAAGCGTGTCCACGACCACCACCGACTCCGCGGGCGGCACCGGCGGCGGGCCGTCCCCGCGGACGCACGCGGAGACGGCCTGGTAGAACGCCAGGTAGTCGCCCTTCTCCGTGGGCACCTTCCGCACGCCGTCGTCGGTAAGGACTTCGCCCCACTGCGACTCCGGGTACTCGCCGAAGCCCGCGTCCGTGGGCAGCGTGCCCTCCACGGACGCCTTCTCCTGCGGGTCAAGTCCCCAGCCGCGGTATCCCGCGTCCGCACCCACCACGATGAACCGGGGCGCGACCGGCATGGTCACGCTGCTCATCCGCAGGTAGGAGCGCACGCCGTTCGCGTGGGTCAGCAGGACCGTGGCGTCCTGCGCGACGGGGGCCGCCGGGTTCGGCGACCGGGTCTCGGCATGGACCGACACCGGCTTGCCGAACAGCACGACCGCCTGGTCGACCAGGTGGCTACCCAGGTCGTAGAGAATGTCGGCGAGGTCGGCCGGGTCGGCGCTGACCTTCCACGATGTGCGCGCCTTGCGAGACGCGCGCTCGAACCGCGACTCGAAGCGGCCGATCTCGCCGAGGTCTCCGTCGGCGACCAACCGACGGACGGTGCGGAAGTCGCCGTCCCAGCGCCGGTTCTGGTACACCGTGAGCATCCGGCCCGCCCGCTCGGAACGCTCCACCAGGTCGCGGATCTCCGCGCCGGTCGCGGCCACCGGCTTGTCGACGACCACCGCCATCCCCGCGTCCAGCGCGGCGCGCGCCTGCTCGACGTGGAACCGGTTGGGCGAGGCCACCACCACGACGTCGATATCCGACCGCCGCCACAGCTCGTCCACAGTGGACAACACAGTCGCGTCCGGATACCGCCTCCCGACTTCCGCGGCCCGCTCGGCCGAACCGGTCACCACCGCGCCGACGCTCAGTCCGTCGGCCGCCTCGACGAAGGGGGCATGGAAGGCGCGGCCAGCAAGGCCGTAACCGATGATCGCTACTCGGAGGTCGTCCACCCTCACATTCTTTCAGCCATCGCGTCCTTACCGTCCCACCGCCACGACTGGACCGCCTGGTAGACGCACAACATCGCCCAGAGCTCCTGCGCGACGCCGTGCGGGTCCTGCGACCGCAGTGCCACCGACTCGGTCTGCAGCGCGTCGAACACCGCCGCGAACCGCCAGCGCTCCCGGTGCAGCGCCGTCAACTCCGCCGCGGGCGCCCGCTCCGGGTCGACCAGTGTGGTGACCAGTGCCGTGTCGCTCGACTGGATCACCCGCACCGCGATGGAGCGCGCCATGGGGTCGCGCTCCGGCAGCAGCCGCGAGAGGTACGACTGGTCCGACAGCACCCGTAACCGGGGCAGGTCGACCGTCTCGCCCACCCGCCACAGCAGGTGCGCGCCCTGCTCCCCCGCCGACCGCCACACGTCGTATGCGGCCTCCGCGCGGTGCGCGACGACAAGCGTGTCCGGCGCGATCGTGCTGATGAGCCGGGCGTCGAGGTCGGCGTCCGAGCCGCCGACGGCGACGTCGAGCAGCGCGCCGTCGCCGTGCGCGGCGAGCGCCGCCATCCGCACCTCGGCGGTGTCGAACGCGGCGAGGTTGGCCGCCGTGTCCGGCACGTCGATCGTGCCGCCGTCGAGCGTGCAGACCCGCAGACCGCGCCACACGGCCGGGGTGTCGAGGTCGGCGACCGCCCGGCGCAGGAACAGCCTGCGCATCACTTCCGACCCTAATCGCTTGCGCGCCTTGGTGATCGACCCGGTGCTCGGCTCCGCGCGCTTGCCCGTGGTGATCCCGGCCCACCGCATGCCCGTGGTGAGCCGGGTGAGGACGGCGTCGTACCCGGAGCCGCCGAAGAGCCACATGGCGAGACTGAAATAGACCATGGTGCGCGCGGGCAGCGCTCTGGAGCGCTGCTCGCGCACCCCGGCCGCATCGATGGCGGCGTCGACCTCGTCCGGGGGAAACGCCTTGATCAGCATCCCGATGGCGATGCGGTCGGACAAACGGTCGCGCGAGGCTTTGGACGCGCGTGTTATCCCACCCACTTATAGGACCTTTCACCCGATGTACGTCTAAGGAAGTACCCTATCCGACCCGATGTGTCGGAGATTGCGGCGCCATGAATAGCACTGATCGACCCGTCGGCGCGATACCCCCCGGCTGGAAAAGCAAATTCGGATCGGCCTAAGCTGAAGATTCGTCCGGCCGTCGAGCGCGGCGCGGACACGGTTTCCGGCGCACCCATTCGAGCGGAAACCGCTCCGTCGGAGAAGGAGTGTTCATTCATGTTCCGCAAGATGCTCATCGGTGCATTCGGCATCTCCGTCGCGGTGGTCTGTGCCCCCGCGGCGAGCGCGCACCACGTGCTTCCCCAATCCGCCGCCCTCGTCCTCACCGTGACGGGGGCGGATTCGCCTGCCGTGACCGGCACGCTGCAGTGCGGCCCCGCAGGCGGCAAGCACCGCAAACCCGCGGCGGCCTGCCGCGAGTTGTCGCTGGTCGACGGCGACTTCGACAAGCTCAACGTCGACCCGGACCGGGCCTGCACGCTGCAGTACGACCCCGTCCACGTCACGGCCACCGGGCATTGGAAGGGCAAGAAGGTCGACTTCGCCACGAGCTACGGCAACCCGTGCCAGTTCGCGGTGACGACCGGACCGGTGTTCGCCGTCTGACTCGCGGAGATCGTTCCGATCGGGCTGTGCCGTGCCCGATCGGATGGTGACAGACCGGTGGGCCACGCCCGCCGGTCTGTTTGCGTTCGGGGACGACCACATCGTTACTCCGTTGACGCATAGTCACCCATTCACCGCATTGATACCACCGGATCGAACGAATGCGGAGAATCGCGTTACTGATTGTGGCATCAAAAGGACGTGATCAACGCCACGTCCACGTCCATATTTCGGCGACTGGTTGACGAGTCAACTTGCGTCTGGGTGACGCCAACAGTGAATCCGGGTGCATATATCCGCATGCGAGGGAAGACGAACGTTGTTCAACCGAACAAACGGCGCAGATTTCACTCGACCGGCCGTGCGTCCTCCGGGTGACGTCCAAACGAGTGAGAGGTGGAGTCAGGGCGTCGAGTACGAGGTAGTTTCTCGCGAGTGACTGGTGAGATCTGGGCGTTACCTAGCGGGAACGACACGACGAAGCCACCGGAGCCAAGCCGTGGCCTCGCCGATCTCGACCAGGCCGAGGAGTTCCTCGAGCTCTTCCACGCGGAGAACCCCGCCGCCGGTCCGCTGTCCGAGCGGGTCCGCTGGGTCCGCGCGGAGTTCGAACTGACCGGCACGTACCGGCACACCAGCGCGGAGCTGGAGTTCGGCGCTCGGGTCGCCTGGCGCAACAGCGCCCGCTGCATCGGCAGGCTCTACTGGCGAAGCATGCGGGTCCGCGATCTCCGGGCGGTGCGCGCGCCCGCGGAGGTCGCCGAGCAGTGCGTCGAGCACCTGCGGATGGCCACCAACGGCGGCAAGGTCCGGCCGCTGATCACGATCTTCGCGCCGGACGCGCCGGACGCGCCCGCGCCGAGGATCTGGAACGAGCAGCTGATCCGCTACGCCGGTCACCGGCGGCCCGACGGCACCGTCCTGGGCGACCCACGCTACGTCGGTTTCACCGCCGCCGTGCGAGACCTGGGCTGGGCGCCCGAGGGCGCGCCCGGCGCGTTCGACGTGCTGCCGCTTGTCGTCTCCGGACGCGACGAGGGCACGGTCGTGCACCCGCTGCCGCGCGACGCGGTCCAGGAGGTCGAGCTGCGGCACCCGGATCACCCGTGGTTCGCCGAGCTGGGCCTGCGGTGGCACGCGGTGCCCGCGATCAGCTCGATGCGTCTGTCGATCGGGGGCGTGGACTACCCGGCCGCGCCGTTCAACGGCTGGTACATGGGCACCGAGATCGGCGCGCGCAACCTCGCCGACCACGACCGGTTCGACTTGCTGCCCACCGTCGCGGAGCGGCTCGGGCTCGACACCAGCCGGGAGGCGTCGCTGTGGCGTGACCGCTCCCTCGTCGAGGTCAACGTCGCGGTGCTGCACTCGTTCGCCGAGGCCGGCGTGGCGATCACCGACCACCACACGGAGTCCGCGCGGTTCCTCACCCACGTGGAGCGCGAGGAGAAGGCGGGGCGCACCTGCCCGGCCGACTGGAGCTGGATCGTGCCGCCGATGTCCGGCGGGATCACCCCGGTCTTCCATCGGTACTACGACACGGAGTCCCTGCGCCCGGAGTTCGTGGCCGACGAGTCGGCCACACGGACCGCGTTGAGCGGGGTGCCGCCGCGGTTCCCCGAGTCGACCGATGGGCCGATCCCGTGGTCCTACCTGCACACCCCGCTCCCGCGGCGCGAGCATCAGGTGAACGGCACCCAGGCGCTCTGAGTCAAGGTGTCGAGGTCGCTGGCGAGCATCCCGCTGCCGGACACGGTCCACAGCATGCCGCCGACCACCAGCGACCGGCGGATCTGCACGTCGCCGTACTGGGTTCCGAGCGGGTGGGTGAGCCGCCCCGCCTCGGTCAGCGAATCACCCTGCAGGCGCAGGACGACGGCCGCCGACCGATGGGTGGGTCCGGCTTCGTTCAACGGAAGCACGACGAGTCCTTTAGCCGCCCAATAGAGGAAGGCGTGCGGCTCGAACTCGACCTCGGACGTCGCCCCGGCCACGTGGAAACCGGTGACTTTGCGCGCCTGGGCGGACTTCGTGTCGAACAATGACACCTGCGTTCCGGTGGCACGGCCCTGTTCGGTCGCCTCTTGGCCTACACCGAGCAGCCGTCCGTCGCCGACCGGATGGAGGTATGCCGAGTACCCGGTGATCTTCAGCTCGCCGGTGGTCCTCGGCTTCGTCGGGTCGGACAGGTCGACGGTGTAGAGCGGGTCGGTGCGGCGGAAGGTCACCACATAGCCGGTGTCGCCGATGAACCGCACCGAGTGGATGCGCTCGGTCTTGCCCAGCCCGTCGAGCCTGCCGATCTCGGCGAGTTCGGCGCCGCGCCTGGTCAGCACGACGACGGAACTGGAGGATTCCTTGCTCTGGTCGCAGCAGCCGGGGTCGTCCATGGTCGTGGCGATCCGCAGGTTCCCGCGGTGTTCGGACAGCGAGTACTGGTTGAGCAGGGTGCCGCGAACCATCCCGGAGGCCTGGTAGACGGGCTTGCCGGGCTTGGCGATGTCGAACTGGTGCACGGTGGTCGTCGACGCCTGCGGGAGGCCGGGCATGGGCTTGCCGCGGCCGTCGGCGGGCAGGATACCCGCGTGCGACTGGCGGTCGTCGGCGACGTAGAGGCTGTTCGCGGTGCCGTAGACGGTGTCGCCGTCGGCGGCGAGGCCCACACCGTCACCGATGCCGAGACTTCCGAGCATGTCGAAACTGAGCACCGACAGTGTGGAGGTGCCGGTGTAGTCCCCGGGCCTGCTCAGCGCGGTGCAGTCGTAGAGCGGCCCTTCGGCGGGGGTGCCGGGGCTGTGCCGCGGGATCCAGTCATCGATCTTGGACTTCTCGATGACCTCCTTGTTGCGCCGGGTCGCCTCGGCCTCGTCGATTCCCTGCGTGGGCATGACGAACGGCAGCCGGGGCTGCGAGCGCACGACAACCCGGGCCACGGAGCCGACCTGGCGCGCGTCGATGTACGAGCCGTCGACGGTCAGCGAACCCGTGATCCGGGCGCCGCCCGCGAGGTCGACCTGCACGAGGGTGAGCCGCCCGCCAT
Organism: Actinokineospora xionganensis; assembly: GCF_014323725.1. Taxonomy (GTDB): domain Bacteria; phylum Actinomycetota; class Actinomycetes; order Mycobacteriales; family Pseudonocardiaceae; genus Actinokineospora; species Actinokineospora xionganensis. Next base: position 177,174 of record NZ_JABVED010000013.1, read on the forward strand.
GCATGGTCGGATGCGGGCTGTCGTAGGCGATGGCGTCGTTGGGGTAGGCCGTGACCAGCGCGCGGTCGCCGTCGAGCAGCATCGCCGATGGCTGGCCGTCGGGGATCTTCAGCGTGGCGGTGACCGTCTTGGTGGCCGCGTCCACCACGCGCAGCGTGCCGTCGACGATGCTGACGATCCGCTTGCCGTCGGTCTTGACCAGGTCCGGCTCGTCGGCGGCGGACTCGTGGTTGTTGGTCCCGGAGTACTCCCCCGGCGCCGCCGCGTCCTTCTGCTGCGCCGAGCCTTCCGCCGGTGCGGCGCCCCGCTCCATCAGCATCGGCGACTCGAAGCCGTACGGCCCGACCTTCTTCACCCCGGCGGCCTTCAGCTCGGCCAGTGCCTTGTCGCACGAGTCGAACGCCACCAGACGCACGGCCGAGGCCTCGACGACCCCCGGTCGGTGGGCCTTGTCGGCGGTCTTCTGCCCGCCCACCCAGTACGCGGCGCCAATGACGCCCGCTCCCGCCACGGCGATGGCCACCGTGGCGACGCCGATCCGGGGAAGTCTCCGTAAGTCGCTGCTCATGTGCCAAGGACGAAGCGGTGGGGCAACGAGGTTGCATGGAAGCCGGACAACTGTCAGTGTTTGACCTTGAGCGGAAAGTGGCGATCTACGTTACTTTCTCCCGGAATCCGGTGAACTCCCCCACAAATGCGCACGAACCCGCACATTCGGGATACTCTAGGCGCATGACTGTCGCGTTGGAGACCGTACTCGCCAAGGCAGGCCTGCGCATCGGCCCGGCGGAGTTCGCCGAGATGATCGAGGAAGCCACCCGTCGGCTCTCCCCGGCCACGCCGGACCCAGCCGACTACTTCTCCGCCGAGCAGCGGGACACCCTCACCGAGGTCGGACTCGACCTGACCCCACGCCGTCCCGACGAGGTCGACTCGCGGGCGCGCGCGGTGGCCGCCCAGACAGTCCTGCGCGATTCCGCGCTGACCGTCGGCGACGCGGCCCAAGCCGTGGGCGTCGACACCAGTCGCATCCGCCACCGGCTCTCCGCGGGCAGGCTCGCGGGCTGGAAGGACCGCGGCGGCTGGCGGCTGCCCGCCTGGCAGTTCGCCGCCTCCGGCGTCCTGCCCGGCCTCGACGTCGTGCTGCGCTCAGTCCCCTCGGACCAGCCGCCGCTCGTGGTGGCCGCGTTCATGACCACCCCCCAGCCCGACCTGCGGATCAACGACGAGCCCGCGACGCCGCGGCAGTGGCTGCTCGCCGGTGGCGACCCCACCCGGGTCGCGGCCCTGGCCTCGATGCTCGGCACACCGGCCTGACCCTGCGAAGACTGGACCAACGCACGATGTCACGGCTCCCCCAGCCGCCGGTTCCCGCTGCCCTCAAAACGTTGCTGCGTGTCGATGAGGACGTCGTCGCCGTCCACAGTGGAACGCACTTGGTCCGCGTCTTCGCGGCGGGCGGCGCGCACCGGCAGCGCTGGAACTCCTTCCGCTACACCGGCCCCCTGCCACACGCCCGGTTCGACCCCCACCCGGTCAACCGCGACGGAGGCCCGACAACCGAGTCCGGCCACGGCGCGCTCTACTTCGGACTGACAGTGCGCACCAGCGTCGCGGAGGTGTTCCAGCAGACCTCGGTCGTCGACCGCTCGACCCGCCGCCCGCACCTGGTGGTGTTCCGGCCGCAGCGCACCCTGCGCCTGCTGGACCTGTGCGGGCTGTGGCCGACCCGGGCGGGCGCGTCGCAGGAGATCAGCAGCGGCAACAAGACCGTCACCCAGGCGTGGGCCCGGGCGATCCGCTCGGCGCACCCGGAACTGGACGGGGTCTGGTACAGATCGTCCATGGACAGCGGTGAGCCGGCGATCTGCCTGTGGGACCCGCCCGCGCGCGGCACCCTGCCGACGTCACCGGACCTGCTGCTGCCGCTGGACTACCCAGGCTTGGACCTGCCGCTGGCTCGCATCTGCGAGGAGCTCAACTACACGCTCCTCTGAAAGGTTGGGATCGCCATGGATCTGCCGCGCCCCATCGGCTTCGTCCTCGGTGGCGGGGGCAGCCTCGGCGCGATCCAGGTGGGCATGCTGCGCGCGCTCGCCGAACGCGACATCATGCCGGACCTGGTCACGGGGACGTCGGTCGGCTCGCTCAACGGAGCCCTGATCGCTCAGGCGGGCTCGCCACCTATTGAGCGGCTCACCGATATCTGGTCGCGGATGACTCGGCAGGCGGTGTTTCCGGGGACGTTGCTCGGACAGGTGCGAACGTTCCAGCGAACCAAGACGCACCTGTTTCCCAGTGACGGGTTGGCGGCGGTGGTCTCCGAACATCTCGGCGGTGGGGTGGCGTTCGAGGACCTGCGGCTTCCGCTCGGGGTGGTGGCGATGGACGTGGCGACCGCGCGGCCAGTGCTGATCCGCTCGGGCCCGGTCGCCCCTGCTGTGCTTGCCAGTGCGGCGATTCCTGGCATCTTCTCGCCGGTGGAACACGAAGGTCGCGTGCTCTACGACGGGGGCGTCGTGGCCAACGTGCCGATGCGGCAGGCGATCGCGATGGGGGCTCGGTCGTTGGTGGTGCTGGATTGCGCGTTTCCCGGTCGGCTGCCTGAGGTGCCGCGCGGGATGGCGGAGATCGTGCTGTACATGGCGATGGTGTCGATGCGGCAGCAGGCGGTGTTGGAGGCGCCGTTGGTGGCCGCTGAGGTGCCGGTGGTGTATTTGCCGGGGCCGCCGTTGATTCGGGTGACGCCGTTGGACTTCACGCATACGCCGGAGCTGATTGGTGAGTCCTATGTGGTCAGTAGTGCGTTTCTGCACGGGCTGACGGTTTCCGGGCCCGGTCTCTACGGGGCTCCGGGCCGGGTGTGACTCACGTATCGTCCACAGGGTTTCCGGGTCGCCCACTCACAAGTGGCGGCCGAACCACTCCAGTACCGCCTCGAAGCGTTGCTTGCGGTGGCGGGGTTGGCCCGACCGGGTCAGTTCGTGGCCCTCGCCCGGGAAGATGAGCATCTCCGCGGGAACGCCGTTGCGGCGCAGCCGGACGAACATCCGCTGTGCCTGTTCCAGTGGGCACCGGTAGTCGTGTTCGGAGTGGACGAGTGCGATCGGCATGTCGATCTTGGCCGCGTGCGTCAGCGGGCTCATCGCCTTGAGGGCGTCCGGGTCCGTGCCGCAGTAGGCCTCGGCGAACCACCAGCCGATGTCCGACGTGCCCTCGAACGACTCCCACGAGTTCAGCGCGCGCTCGCTCCACGCGGCCTTGAACCGTGAGCCGTGGTGAGCCGCCAGCCAGCTGGTCATCCAGCCGCCGTAGGAGCCGCCCATCACGCCGACACGGTTGGGGTCCAGGTCGGCGCGTTCGAGGACCGCGTCCAATACCGACAGCACGTCGTCGACGTCGACTGTTCCCATGGCGCCGATGACGGCTCGGCCGTGGGACTGGCCGTACCCGGCTGAGCCGCGCGGGTTCGGCAGCACCACCGCATACCCCGCGGCGGCGTAGACCTGGGCTTCGTCGTACAGGCCCCAGCCGTGGTACATGAACGGGCCGCCGTGGACCGCCAGGAGAACGGGGTGCGGGCCCTCGCCTTCCGGCAGCACCAACCACCCGTGGGTGGCGTAGCCGTCGGGCGCGGAGGCCTTGACCTCGATGAGTGGGCGCACCCCGGCGGCGCGCAGCGGACCGGAGAAGTCGGTAAGGGCGCAGGTCTCGTCGCCGGTCACGAGCACGACCTCGCCCGCGGAATCCCAAGTAGACAGTGAGACGACGATCCGCTCGCCGTCCGCGGTGAATCCCTTGACCATGCCTTGGTGTCCGGCCACCAGGGTCAGTTCCGAAAGTGTGGCCCCGGCCGCTCCCGTGGCGACCCGGCGCAGCTCGATCGCGCCCTGGTTCCGCACGCCGACCAGCACGCCGGCGGCGGTCACCAGCGGCTTGCCCGCGGCGACGTCGCAGTCGACGGTCTCGGAGTCGGTGAGCCTGCGCGGCTCCCCCGGCACGCCGTCCAGGCGCAGCGGGACCGCCCACAGTCCCGTGTTGTTGGCGACCGCGGCCGTCCCGGCGAACGCCTCGCCGAGGTAGACCACCATGCCGTCGTCGGTGACCACCGGATGGTTCGCGGAACCGGCGCTGCGGGCGAGCAGGATAGGGCTGCCCCCCTCGGCGGGCACCGCCCACAGGTCGACGTTGAGGGTGTCCTCGATGCCCCAGTCGCGCCTGGCGCGGACGACGACGTGCTCACCGGACGGCGTCCACGCGGGCTCCGCCACCTCGGCGGCACCCTCGGTCAGCACGACCGGCTTGGCGTCCGGGTCGGCACTGTCCACGACGAACAGCTGGATCGGACGGTCGGCAAGGTAGCCGCTGTCGTCGAACCGGTAGTCCAGCCGGTCGATCCACCGCGGCGCCTCGGACGGCGGGTCGGGCGTGCCGTCCGGCCCGTCGGCCCCGTAGCGGCCGGCGTCGGGGATGCGCGCGGTGAAGGCGATCCGCCGGGAGTCGGGTGCCCACACCGGGGTGCCCGCGCCCAGCGGCAGGTCGGTGACCTGGCGTGCCTCGCCACCGTCGACCGGAATCACATAGACCTGTGGCTTGACACCGGGCCCCGTGGTGCGCAGAAACGCGACCTGACTGCCGTCCGGCGAGATCGCCGGGGCGACGTCGCGGAAGCCCTGGGTGAATTCCCGGGATTCCCCGCCGTCGATCGGAATTCGGCGCAGGCCGCCACGGTAGGAGTTCGCCTCGAGATCCGGGGTCGACACTCCCACCAGCAGCAACTCGCCACGCATCGCGGGCGCACCTGGCGCCGCCAGCAGTTCGATGTCTTCTGGACGCACCAGCCGACCGTACCGGACAGTCACCTGGCCGATGGACGATTGATTATTCCCATACCCGCCACAGAAATATGGGAGCAGCTATTCAGCCCGTTCTCAGTGCTTCTGTGCGGCGGGCTCAGTCAGGTCCGATTCGTCCTCGGCGTCATTGGCTTCCGTCTTGCGCGATTTGATGAGGCTCGCGACGGTCGTGACGACCAGGACACCCACGATGACCGACAGCGAGACCTGGATGCCGATGGTCGGGACGCCCAGCGGCTCGCCGCCGTTGATGAACGGCAGCGTGTTGGTGTGCAGCGCCTCGAGTACCAGCTTGACGCCGATGAAGCCGAGAATGATCGCCAGGCCCACCGACAGGTAGACCAGCTTGCGCAGCAGGCCGCCCAGCAGGAAGTACAGCTGGCGCAGCCCCATCAGGGCGAAGGCGTTGGCGGTGAAGACCAGGAACGGTTCCTTGGTGAGACCGAAGATGGCCGGGATCGAGTCGACCGCGAACAGCAGGTCGGCGGTGCCGATGGCGATCATGACGATGAACATCGGGGTCACGAACCGCTTGCCGTCGAGCTTCACGATCGACTTGGCACCGTGATAGTTGTCCGTGACCGGGAACAGCCTGCGGACGAATCGCGTCATCGCGTTCTCTTCGTATTCCTCGTCCTCGCCGAGCCCCTGCCGCGACAGCTTCCAGGCGGTGTAGATGAGGAACAGGCCGAACAGGTAGAACACCCAGCTGAACTTGGCGATCGCCACCGCGCCGACGGCGATGAAGATGCCGCGCATCACCAGGGCGATCACGATGCCGACGAGCAGCACCCGGTGCTGGTGGATCTTCGGCACGGCGAACGCCGACATGATGATCAGGAAGATGAACAGGTTGTCCACCGAGAGCGAGTACTCGGTGATGTAGCCGGCGAAGAACTCACCCGCGTACACCGGTCCGGAGAAAGCCCAGACGGCACCGCCGAAGGCGAGAGCGCAGCCGATGTAGAAGGCGACCCACCGACCTGCTTCGCCGATGGTGACCTCGTGGGGTTTGCGGTCGACGATCAGCAGGTCGATCGCGAACAGGACGAGCAGGCCGCCGATCGTGGCGAACCAGGCCCAGGCAGGAACTGCCATTGATTTAACCTCCGGTGTACGGGCAAGCGCCGAGCACCGGAGGTCTCTTCCGCCGGACAACTCGTCCGACCGCCGGCCCCGGGTCCCCGAAGGGTCCGTGTTGACGACACCGGCGCGAAGGAATACTCCCCTCCGAGCACATACTTCTGCCGATTGTTCCTTGTCAGGTGCCAAGACACCAGCGGGGGGCCCGGGTCGGGGGCTTGTGATTGGTCACAGCCGCCCTGCTGGGAACGCTCTCAGCAAGTCTCGAATACCTTCGTCAGCGTGCCCAGCTTTCCCCGAATCCGCCCGAGACAGGTGGCCACCGCCCTGCTCGTGGCCGCCGTCGCCGCCGCAGGCATCGTCTGGCTGAACCGAGGTGACGAGCCGCCCCCGGTGCAGACCCACGAAGCCCTCCTGGCCCTGCCCGGCGGGCCTGGCGAGACCGCCCCGGTGTCCCTCGACACCACCCTCTACCTGCCCGAACGTACCCCGGCGCCTGCTGTGCTCGTCGCGCACGGGTTCGGCGGCAGCAAGCTGAGCGTCGACGCCGACGCGCGCGAACTCGCCCAGCGCGGCTTCGTCGTGCTGACCTGGTCGGCCCGCGGCTTCGGCCGCAGCGGCGGCCGGATCGCGCTGAACTCCACCGACCACGAGGTCGCCGACGCCCGCGGGCTCGTCGACTGGCTGGCGAAGCGGCCCGAGGTGATCCTCGACGGCGAAAATGACCCGAAAGTGGGAGTCACCGGCGGGTCGTACGGCGGGGCGCTGTCGCTGCTGCTCGCGGGGACCGACAAGCGGGTCGACGCGCTCGCCCCGGTGATCACCTACAACGACCTGAGCCAGGCGCTGGTGCCCAACTCGGCGACCCTCGGCGAGGTCGCTGGGTCGCCCTCGGCCAACGCCTTCGCCGACGACGGCGTGTTCAAGCGGTCGTGGGCAGGGATCTTCTTCGCCTCCGGCATGGGCGCCGCGGGCCTGGCGAACCCCTCGGCGGAGGCCACCGAGGCGGGCGACGAGGAGCCCAGGGACTCGGGCGGGGCGGCGGCGCCGGTCGACGTGGGCAGGCCGGACCGGCTGCCCACGCCCGACGACGGCAACCCGTGTGGACGGTTCGTGGAGTCGGTGTGCCGCGCGTACGCGCAGGTCGCGACGACCGGGCGGGCCGACCAGGCCACGATCGACCTGATGCGGTCGGTCTCGCCGAGCTCGGTCACCAAGAACATCACCCAGCCGACGATGCTGGTGCAGGGCGAGCAGGACACCCTGTTCGGCCTCGACCAGGCCGACGCCACCGCCCGGCAGATCAGCGCGGCGGGCGGCGAGGTCAAGGTCGTCTGGTACACCGGCGGCCACGACGGCGGCAAGCCCGGACCGGGTCTGCGCGGCGAGATCGCGGACTGGTTCGACTTCCACCTGCGCGGCCTCGGCGACGACCCCGGCACCCCGTTCGAGTACGCGGTCCAGGGCGCGCTGCGGGCCCAGGGCGCGCCGTCGGTGCGCACCGTCACCGCGAGCGGGTATCCCGGCCTGACCGGGGGCCCCGCCACCGAGCGCAGGGCCGTGCGGGTCGACGGGGTGGCGCAGACGATCGTGAACCCGCCGGGCGGCAATCCGGCGTCGATCAGCAGCATGCCCGGGCTCGGCTCGGTCATCAGCGGCTCGGCCCGGCTAGCAGGCCGGGTGGCGATCGACCTGCCCGGCCAGTCGGCGCGGTTCGCCAGCCCGCCGCTCGACCAGCAGCTGCTGATCGCGGGGGCGTCGACGGTCCGGCTGCGGGTCTCGACGGTGCCGAACCTGCCCGCGCCCGACGGCGCGGTGCTGTTCGCCAAGCTCTACGACGTGGGTCCGGACGGTGTGCGGACCCTGCCCGGCTCCGCTGTGTCCGCGTTCCGCGTTCCCGGGCTGCCCACGGATGGCACGCCGGTGGAGGTGACGGTGGCGCTGCCGGGGATCGTGCGGCCGATCGAGACCGACCACCGCATCGAGCTGGTCGTGACCACGACCGACCAGGCGTACGCGACGCCATCGCAGGCCGCCGCGTACAAGGTCGAGCTGGCGTCGGATACTTCGGTGCAGGTGCCCGTGGTCGCGGGCGCGCGGTCGAGTTCGGCTCCCCCGGCGGGTCCGCTGATCGGCATCGGGATCGTGCTCGGCATCGGGCTGATCGCCGGGATCGTCGGGATGATCCGCAGGCGCCGCGAGGACGACGTCGACGCGGAGCTGACCGAGGTGCCGCTGGTGATCGAGAACCTGTCCAAGTCCTACCCGGGCGGGTTGCGGGCGGTCGACTCGCTGTCGTTCCGGGTCGAGCGCGGCCAGGTCCTGGGTCTGCTGGGGCCCAACGGCGCGGGCAAGACGACGACGCTGCGGATGCTCACGGGCCTGATCTCGCCCAGCGACGGGCAGATCCGGGTGTTCGGCCACAAGATCCACTCCGGTGCGCCGGTGCTGTCGCGGATCGGGTCGTTCGTCGAGGGCGCGGGCTTCCTGCCGCACCTGTCCGGGCGGGCGAACCTGGAGCTGTACTGGGCGGCGACCGGTCGTCCGGTCGAGCGGGCGCACTTCGCCGAGGCGCTGGAGATCGCGGGGCTGGGCAACGCGGTCGAGCGCAAGGTCCGCACGTACAGCCAGGGCATGCGGCAGCGGCTGGCGATCGCCCAGGCGATGCTCGGGTTCCCGGACCTGATGGTGTTGGACGAGCCGACCAACGGGCTCGACCCGCCGCAGATCCACCAGATGCGCGACGTGCTGCGGCGCTACGCGGCCACCGGCCGCACCGTGCTGGTGTCGAGCCACCTGCTCGCCGAGGTGGAGCAGACCTGCGATCACGTCGTGGTGATGCACCGCGGCAAGCTGGTCGCGGCCGGCTCGGTCGACGAGATCGTGGCGGGCGGCGGCGAGGCGACGTTCCGGGTCGACGACCCGGAGTCCGCGGCCGAGGCGCTGCGCGGGGTCACCGGGATCAACGCGGTGACCGTCGAGGGGTCCCTGGTGCACGCGGACCTCGACGGACTGCCGCGCTCGGCTGCGCTCAGCGTGCTGGTCAAGGCGGGGGTGGCGGTCGAGCAGGCGGGCCCGCGCAGGCGCCTTGAGGACGTCTTCCTCGAACTGGTCGGAGAGGGATCATGAACGAGAACGGCCACAAAGACGTTCCCGTGGTAATTCACACGAACGTGTCGACTGTCCACACCGACCCGGCGGCGATCGACGAGATGGCGGTGGCGGCGGGCAAGGAGTCCACCGGGTTCGGCCCGGACGGGTCGGTCGAGGGCTTCCGGCAGGGCCGCACGCTGCCGTTGCGGGTCGAGCTGGTCCGGCAGCTGCGGCGTCGGCGCACGCAGTTCCTGCTGGCGTTCCTGGTGGTGCTGCCGTTCCTGCTGTGGGCCGCGTTCGAGTTCGGCTCGTCGGACAACGCCCGACGCTCGGGCGGGTTCGTCGACCTGGCCACGGCCAGCGCGCCGAACTTCGTGGTGTTCATCCTGTTCGCCACGGGCAGCTTCCTGCTGCCGATGATCGTCGCCCTGTTCTTCGGCGACACCATCGCCTCGGAGGCGTCGTGGTCGAGCCTGAAGTACCTGCTGTCGATGCCGGTGCCCCGGCAGCGGCTGCTGCGGCAGAAGGCGATCTCGTCGGGTCTGCTGTCGCTGCTGTGCCTGGTGCTGCTGCCCGCGGTGGCGCTGGCGGTGGGGATCGTCTTCTACGGCACCGGTGAGGCGGTCAGCCCGACGGGCGACGCGGTGTCGTTCGAGGACTCGATGCTGGCGCTGGTGTTCTCGATCGCGTACATCTCGGTCAACCTGCTGTGGGTGGCGGCGCTGGCGCTGTTCCTGTCGGTCACCACGGACGCGCCGCTGGGCGCGGTCGGCGGCACGGTGCTGGTGTCGATCCTGTCGCAGATCCTCGACCAGATCACCGCGCTCGGGGACCTGCGGGATTACCTGCCGACCCACTGGTCCTTCGCCTGGTCCGACCTGATCGCCACCGACATCGACTGGTCGAACATGACGAAGGGCGCGTTCTCCGCGGTCACGTACGCGGCGGTGTTCTTCTTCCTGGCCTCCCGCCGCTTCCGCACCAAGGACATCACCAGCTGACCCGCGAGTCGGGTGGGGTGTGCGGGCGACGGGGCGGGGAGAGTCTGAAATGATCGCGCTGTGGCGGAAGTCGACTACTACGAGCTACTCGGCGTGCGCAGGGATGCGTCGGCGGTCGAGATCAAGTCGGCGTATCGGGCGCTGGCGAAAGTCATGCATCCCGACGCGGGCGGGACGGCTGGGACGTTTCGTCTGCTGAAGACCGCCTACGAGACGCTGGCCGACTCCCGCAAGCGGGCCGAGTACGACCGGGGTGACCGGGAGCGGCCCGCACCCGAGGTGCCCAAGCCGCGGGCGCGCAGGCGGATGTACCGGGACGAGCCGGTGTACACCCCGCGGGGCTGCGACCTCCCGCCCGCGTCGCTGTCCTGGTGGCACCTGACCAAGCACCAGCCGCGCATCGGCTACGTGCGCACGCCGGGGCACGCCCCCGCCGCCGCCGCGCTGATCGGCACGGCGCTGCTGACGATTCCGCTGCTGCTGCCGGGCGAGCTGCCGACCGCCGTGCTGGTGTGCTGGCTCGCGCTGGTCGTGACCGCGCTGGGCGCGATGATCCGGTTGCTGCGGTCGTACCTGTCGGCGGCCAGGGCCAACCGGTCGGCGCTGGCGGAGTTCGGCGAGCGCACGGTGTTCGGAGTGGCCGACGACGAGCCGGTCGGTGAGCGGCTGACCAGCGAGATGCTGGTCAACTACCTGGCCAGGCTGCCCGGAGCCCGCGTGTTCCATGGGCTGTCGCGGCCGGGATCGGTGTTCGCCGACATCGAGCACGCCGTCCTCTGTGGACACCGGCTGGTGCTGGTGGAGTCGAAACTGTGGCTGCCCGGCCACTACGAGATCGACGACGACGGTTCCCTGTGGCGCAACGGCCACGCCTTCCGCGGCGGCACCACCAACTTGTTCGACGCGGTGGCGGCCTTCCAGGACCACCTGCCGGACGTCGACGTCCGCGGGGTGCTGCTGCTGTACCCCAACCGCCGCGGCCCCCTGACCGCCGACGACGCACCGGGCCTGGGCGTCTCGGCCATGGTCCCGGACCAGTTCGTCCAGGACATCGGCGACTGGCTCTCCGTCGACTGCGCTTTGGTGGACCAGCGGATCCTGCGCAAGGTCCGCGCCCGCGTAGTGCGGGAACCGGACGCGGCCTCCGCCTCGGCTTAGCGCGTCCTGCGGCCGATCAGCAACGCGGCCGAGCCGTGGGTGAGCATCTCGACTCCGGGGTCGAGGGGAACGTGCGCCCCGCTTGAGGCGTTCTCGTCGGAAAGCGCCAGACACCAGCCGGGCACTTTGAGCACGATCTCGTCCATGGCGCGGCAGTCTGCCGCACCGCGTGTCCAGCCTTCGACCGCACTGACCTGCGTGCTCAGGCGAACAATCGCGTTGTGGTGTGCGGTGTCCACCGAAGACACTGAGCCGTGCTCATCCTGGAACCGGTCATTGAAACGTTCGACACGCGCGACTTCGCCTGCTGGCCGGTGGCGCATCCAACCGACGGCCTGGTCTGTCTCTCGGCGGAGATGACCGCCGCGGAAATCGGTGTCGCGGTGGCCGCGATGGTGCCGCGTGAGGTCGCCCAGGATCAGGAACCCGTCAAGCTGCTCCGCGGCGTCATCGGCGCGCAAGCCCTGATCGTCTCCGGCGGCCTGCGGGCGCGCGATGCCGAGACCGGGGTGAGCATCGCGCCGAGTTGCCGCTGTGGGCTGGAGACCTGGCGCGAATGGAGTTCCGTGCTGGACGGTGGGGCAGCCATGGCTCGGGCACTCGCCCGCACCTTGGGTCGAGCACGTCGACGGCGGTGTGCGGATCTGGTCCGACGGCGGGTTGGGCGAGGACGAAGCTCCTTGGCCCCGTGAGCAGATCGCCGTACCGCTCGATGCCTTCAGCGCCGCGCTCGACCAAGCGCACCTGAACCGGCTCGGCTTCCTCAGCGCGGCGCGTCGGTGGGCCCAGGCGCTTTCCCCTGACACGGCCGGTGATCTGGAAGCCAAGCTGGACAGCGGCCTCCAGATCACCGGCCGCCTAAGCGCTCAGCGCGAGGCCAAGCGGGCCCAGTTGGTCGCTCACGCCCGCCTTCGCCGCCAGCTCCACCAGCCGCTTGCGCTGGGTCGGTGTCAGCGCGTTCACCGCCGTCGCGAGTCGGTTCAGGCCCGCTTCGTCCAACGCCGCCAGCACCGGCAGGACGTCGTCGCCGAGTTCTTCCTGGGTCGTGGCGTCCGCGCTGATCACCACGTCCAGCACGTCCGGGATGCGTGAGTCCGGGACCATCGCGAAGATCGCCGCGAACCGGTCGTCGTCCTCGCCGTACACCGCGGTGCGCAGGATCGCGTCGGCGTCGAGTTCCTGGACCACGACGCGGAGAGTCGCCTCGGGCAGTTCGCCGATGAACCGACCCATGCTGACGTAGTCGCCGCGGTCGGTCAGTTCCATGCCGACCTCGACCACCTTCGCCGCGGGCAGTGCCGCGAGCACCCCGGCGGCCCGGCGCGGGTCCAGTTCGGCGGCGACGTCGGCGAGGAATCCGACCGGGAGCCTGCCCGCCATCTCGACAGCCCGCTCCGGCTCCAGGACACCGGCTATCCGGGCGCACAGCAGCGGGCCGAACGACTTCTGCGCGACGGTCGTGGTGACCGCCACCGGGACGAGTCTGCTAGCCGCGGCGATGCGTTCGAACATGCCGCGGTTGGCGCTGAACAGGACGTCGGTGGCGCGTTCGCGGATGACCCGCAGGTCTTCGAGCGGGAGGTCCGCGAGGTAGGAGAACCGCTCGGGTTCGTCACCGAGGAGCCTGGCCAGCTTCACCAGCTCCGCCCGGATCTTGGCGCTCACAGGCCGATCACCTTGCGGACCAGCGGCCGGACCAGCCGGGGCACCTGCTTGAGCGAGTCGTCGGCCGCCTTCGCCAGGCTTTCGCGCTGACGCCTGCGCGCGTCGCGCAGGGCGGCGGTGAGATCGCCCAACGCCTCCGCGTCGAGTGCCTCGACCCTGGCGGGCAGCTCCGACCGGAACTGCGCGCGCAGCTCCGCCACCACCTCGTCACCCTGTCGCGTCACGCGAAACCTCCCATTCATCCGGCTCCACGTTAAGTCATCACCTGTCGCTGGCGGTGGCACCGCTCCGAACGTCACTTAGAGCTACCTACCAGTTCCGAGCCGCCCATATGTCACCTACCTACAGCAACTCACGCACAGTTGCCACAACCGCCTCCAACCTGCTACCCGCCCATCACAGAGCGACACATAGGCGTTTGCAGTAGGGCCATAGGTCCCTGTCCTGGAGTTCACCTGGCACATACCGTGCGGACACTTCCGCATCACAGCCAGTGAACGTGAGACGCCCGAGATGCACGTATTCATCAGCTACTCAAGACGAGACCAGGCTTCGATCACCCAACTGCGCGCGGACTTCGAACGACTAGGCCACCAGGTGTGGTTCGACCGGCAGAGCCACGGCGGACAGCAGTGGTGGGACGAGGTGCTGCACCACGTCCGCGGCTGTGTCGTCTTCGTCTTCGCTGTCTCCCCCGACTCCATCCGCTCCTCGGCGTGTCTCGCCGAACTGCGCTACGCCGCGGCGCTGCGCAGACCGATCCTGCCGGTGGTGGTGAGCCGGGTGCCCCGCGCCGATATCCCCGAGGGCCTCGGCACGGGCGCCGTCGACTACACCGAGCGGTCCGCGGAGACCGCGATCTCCCTGCTCAAAGCGTTCAACGCGCTTCCCATGGCCAAACCCCTGACCTCCCGACTGCCCCAGGAGCCCGAGATCCCCGCGACCTACCTGCACGCCTACCTCGACCGCATCGACGCCGATGAGCTGGCCGAGGAGGACCAGGTCGAGTTGCTCGACCAGTTGCGGACGCGGCTCACCGACGAGCACGAGCGCCCGGAGGTGTGGAACCTGCTGGTCCGGCTGCGCGGCAGGCCCGGTCTGACCGGCCCGGTCGCCGACGCGATCGAGGACCTGCTCTCGCCGGGTTGGCAACCAGACCCGCAGGGTCGGTTCGAGGCGCGCTACTGGGACGGACAGGCGTGGACGACGCTGGTCGTGCAGCACGGCCAGGAGTTCGACGACCGCGGCAGGCCGCCGCGGGTCGATGTCGAGCCGCGCAGGCTCACCGACGCCACCGAACTGCTGCCCCGCGCTGTCGTCGCGCGGGCGCCGGAAGCCCCGGTGCCGAGGCGCAAGAAGACGTTCCCATGGCTGGTCGCCACCGGTGTGATCCTGGTGGCGGGCGGGATCGCGGGTGGGTTGCTGCTGCTGGGCGGCACCGGGCCGGACCCCGGATCGGCCGTGCACGTGGCCCGGAAGTTCGTCGACGCGGTCAACACACGCGATGATCAAGCCATGCAGCAGTATGTGTGTACGGCAGACCTGGAGAAGAACCGTCACCTGTATGGCGCGTTCTTCGACACCGCCAATGTCACCCTGGAGAGTGTCGACGCCCACGGAGATGAGCCCAGATTCACTATTCTCGCTGCTCGTACCATAGGCAACTCGTCGGTAACATTGAGCATCCCGCTGGCCGACCAGAACGGTGAATGGCGGGTATGTGACATCGACAAGGCGCTCTCTGGGCGCTGACGGCGCTTCGGGCGGAGTGGACATGCAGGTGTTCATCAGCCATGCGGGCCCGGATCGGGACGTCGCCGCCAGGTTGCGCGCCGATCTGGCCGCCATGGGCAGGCAGGTCACCCTCGACGGTGGCGAACCCAGCGGCCCACGCTGGTGGGACGGCGTGCTCGCGCGGATCGAGCGGTGCGAGGCGTTCCTTTTCGTCCTCTCCCCCGCGTCGCTGCGCTCGCCGGGTTGCCTGGCGGAGCTGCGCTACGCGCAACAACTGCGCAGGCCGATCCTCACCGTGCGGACGCAGTCGATGCCGGTGCCCGCCGAGCTCGCGGGCACCGGCCTCTACGACCCGGCCATCGCGGGCGCCGACCGGGTGCGCCTGCTGCGCGCCGCGATCCTCACCCTGCCCGCCGCGCCGCCACTGCCGGTGACGCTGGCGCCGCGCCCCCTGATCCCCTACTTCGACGGCTACCGGGCCCAGCTGCAACAGCCCAAGCTCGACCGCACCGCGCAGCACGAGATGCTCGGCGAACTGCGCAGACGCCTGCGCGAGGAAGGCGACCGCACCGCGGTGTGGAGCCTGCTGGTGCGGCTGCGGGCGCGCCCCGACGTGGCCCCCGGGGTCGCGGAGGAACTGGAGAAGCTGCTCGCGCCGGGCTGGCGGCCGGACCCGGAGGGCCGGGTCGAACGGCGCTACTGGGACGGACAGGCCTGGACGACGTTGGTGCGCCACGACGGCCGGGAGTTCAACGAGCGCCGGGTGCCGCCGCCGGAGGCGACGTGGTCGGACCGGACAGCGACCGCCCCGGTCGCGGCGCCGCGCCGCGACCGGCGCCTGCGGCTGGTCGCCGCGGGCGGTGTGGCCGTGGCGGGCATCGCCGCGGGCGCGTACTTCCTGGTCGACCCGGAGCCGACGAACCCGCCGATCACCACCGCCCGGGTGTTCGTCGACGCGATCAACGTCCAGGACAACAACGCGCTCGCCGGAGTCACCTGCGAACGCGACCACGACCGGACCGACCAACTGTTCCTGGCGGGCGGCTTCCGGCTGACGCTGGAGAGCGTCGACCCGGACGCCGACCCGCCGAACTTCACCGTGCTGGCCACCGACCTGGGCTCCGGCGGCGTGGACCGCCGCACGTACCCGCTGGTCAAGGAGTCCGGCGAATGGCGCGTCTGCGCCCTGTGAGCGTTCAGGGCCGCAGCTCGACCGCGGCCCTGAACGAGCCGTCCATGTGGAATGGCGTGGACGTGTGCTCGTGGACCACCAGCCACTTCCCGTCGATCTCGCGCAGGCAGACGGTCGCGCGGTACCACATGTCGAACTTGTGGTCGGTGC
This sequence comes from Actinokineospora xionganensis, assembly GCF_014323725.1. Taxonomy (GTDB): domain Bacteria; phylum Actinomycetota; class Actinomycetes; order Mycobacteriales; family Pseudonocardiaceae; genus Actinokineospora; species Actinokineospora xionganensis. The sequence continues at coordinate 193,106 of NZ_JABVED010000013.1, forward strand.
CGCGCGGGACGGCCGAGAGCCGGTTGAGGCTGTGGCAGAAGGCGATGTCGGCGTTGGCGGTCACCACGAGGTCGCGGATCTCGTAGTCGACGGGACCGTCGAAGCCTGCGAACCAGGCGCGCAGCCCCTCGGGGTCGAAGCCGGTGCTCCGCAGCGGCGGCGCGAGGTCGTACCGGACCGCGTCGGGGGCGTAGGCGGCGGCGATCGCGTCGAAGTCTCCCTTGCGCATGGCGGTTTCCTGCTCGGCCATCAGGTGCCGGATCTGCTCGTTCATGGTGTGCTCCTCGAAATTCGTCGGGGGTGTTTTCGTCTGGGACGTCGAAGCCGTGGCGGCGGCTTCGACATCCGGGTGAGACTGGTTCGAGAAAACTTTTGGAGGGCTTGTCGTGAAGTACCTGATCCTGATCCACAGCAACCCGCGCTCCCTCGCCGTGTGGGAGACGCTCACCGACGAGCAGCGCATGGAGTTCGGCCGCGGACACATGAGGCTGTCCGACGAGCTCGCCGAGTCCGGTGAGCTGATCGTCTCCGAGGGACTCGGGGATCCCGCCATGGGCAAGCGGGTCTCGGTCCGCGACGGGCGGACCCTGGTCACCGACGGCCCGTTCGCCGAGGTGAAGGAACACCTGGCGGGCTTCCTGCTCATCGAGTGCGACTCGATGGAGAAGGCCACCGAGATCGCCGCGCGGGTGCCCGACGCCGGGCTGACCGAGGTCGAGGTGCGGCCGGTGCTGGACCTGAGCTGGCTCGAGCATTGACCGCCAGGATCGAGGGCCTGCTGCGCGACCTCGCGCCGCAGGTGCTCGGCGCCGTGGTGCGGCGCTACGGCGGGTTCGACTCCAGTGAGGACGCGGTCCAGGAGGCGCTGTTGGCCGCCGCCATGCAGTGGTCGCGCGAGGGGGTGCCGGACAACCCGAAGGCGTGGCTGATCACCGCGGCGGCCCGGCGGCGGATCGAGTCGCTGCGGGCGGACACGGCGCGGCGGCGGCGCGAGGACACCGTTGCCGCGCTGGAGGTGCCGACCGAGGCGTCCGGTGTGGACGACACGCTGACGTTACTGCTGCTGTGCTGCCACCCGGCGCTGACCCGGGTCTCACAGGTGGCGCTGACACTGCGCGCGGTCGCCGGACTCACGACGGCGGAGATCGCGCGGGCGCTGCTGGTGCCGGAGTCGACCGTCGGGCAGCGGATCAGCCGAGCCAAAGCGCGGATCAAGGCGGCGGGCGCGGAATTCCGGCTGCCACCCGAGTCCGAGCTGGCGGAGCGGATGGAACCGGTGCTGGAGGTGCTCTACCTGGTCTTCAACGAGGGTTACACGGCCAGTTCGGGCACGTCGTTGCAGCGGGCGGACCTCAGTTCGGAGGCGATCCGGCTGACCCGGCAGGTGCGGTCGCGGCTGCCGGACGATGGGGAGGTCGCCGGGCTGCTTGCCTTGATGCTGCTGACGGATGCGCGGCGGGCGGCTCGGACTCAGGATGGTGAGCTGGTTCCGTTGGCGGAGCAGGACCGGTCACTGTGGGATGCGGCTGCGATCGCTGAGGGGACCGCGCTGATCAGCTCGACATTGGCGACGGCGGCGATCGGGCCGTATCAGCTGCAGGCGGCGATCGCGGCGGTGCACGACGAGGCCGGGTCGGCTGAGGAGACGGATTGGACGCAGATCCTTGGGCTGTATGAGTTGTTGAACGCTTGCGCGCCTGGGCCGATGGTGACGTTGAATCGGATCGTGGCTTTGGCGATGGCGCATGGGGCTTCCGAAGGGCTGGCCGCACTGGCGACAGCCGAGTCGGCGCTTGGCGGGCACTATCGGGTTGGTGCCGTGCGGGCTCATCTGTTGGAGATGGCTGGTGAGCTTGAGGCTGCTCGGGGCGAGTACGAGGTTGCTGCCGCGCGGACGCTCAATGTGGCTGAGCAGCGGTACTTGCGGGGCCGGGCGGGGCGGATCTTTGGTTGATCTGGCGGACGTTGAACGCGCACCGCGCGGCATGAAAGCGCGTGCGAGTCGGGCCTGACTCTGACGGAGGCGCAAGGTGGACGCTTCGTACTACGAGGAGATCACCGGTATCCCGCACGGACTCACGATCTGGCTGAGCGACCGGCTCGCGGAGAAGGACCTCGCCTGGACAGCAGAGTTCCTTGATGCGAACGAACTGGGCCTCGCCCTGGAACAGATCGCTGATGCGCTCAGCGAGCACGAGCGGCCCATAACGCCCGACGAGCGTGCCGACATGCTCGCTCTCGCCGACCGAATGCAGATGGATGACCGAGTTTTCCGAGCCCTGACGATCTGCCCGGACGCTGAGAGTGGTCGCTCTGCCATCGACGCGAGAGAACATCGTTGACAAGGTGGGCGGGGCTCGTGGTGGCGTGTCATTCCCCAGTGTGGGCTGGCTTATCGTTCCCTATGGCTAAGCGCGGCGGGTGTGGAGGTAGTTGCTCACTACCGCCGCGCCCAGGCCGTCGAGGTCGGGGTTGACCACGCGTCCGCCGCTGCGTTTCGCGATGGTGTCGACGAAAGTGGCCAGGCGTTCGTCCTCGCCGAGCATGAACACCGACACCGACGCGCCGAGTTTGGCCAAGGCGTCGACCTCCGCCAGCGTCTTCGAAATCGTCCGAGGTGTTGTGGGGTAGTTGAATTCGGCGTTTCCGTCCGGCTCCAGGTGTGCCGTGGGTTCGCCGTCGGTGACGACAAGGACCACCGGGTGGGCGTCCGGGTTGCGGCGTAGGTGCCTGCCCGCCAGCAGCAGGGCGTGGTGCAGGTTGGTTCCCTGTTCCCACACACCTTCCAGTGCGGTCAGCTGGCCTATGTCCACTGTGGACGCGTGCCTGCCGAAGGTGATGAGCTGCAGTTCGTCCGAGCGGTATCTGGTGCTCACCAGGTGGTGCAGAGCCAGCGCCGTTCGCTTCATCGGGACCCAGCGGCCGTCCTGCACCATCGACCATGACGTGTCCACGCACAGCGCGATGGCGGCGCGGGCGCGTTGTTCGGTCTCGATAACCTCCACGTCCGCAACGTCGATAAGGACTTCGCCCCGGTTCGTCGATGCCGTCCGCAGCACCGCGTTCCGGACTGTGCGGGAGACCTCCCAGGGTTCGGAGTCCCCAAAGCGCCAGGGTCGGGACGCGCCGGTGGGCTCGCCCGCCGCTCCGGCTCGGGCGGTGTCTCGCTCGCCGCGCCGCATTGTTCCCGCCACGTCCGAGAGCGCTGTCTCGCCCAAGCGGCGCAAGGCTTTCGGCGAGAGGTGCAGGGTTCCGTCCGACGAGCGTTCCAGCAGGCCTTGCGCTCGCAGTTCACGCTCCAGTTCGGACAGTCGGCGGGCATCCACACCCGCGTCGTCGCCCAGTTGGCGCGACAGGGCTTCGAGGTCGATGTCCTCCAGCCGGGCTCCGGGGTAGGACTGGGCCAACTGCTCGGCGAGCGCGTCGAGTTCGGCCAGGTCCGCCATCGCCTGGGCGCCCTCGCCCATGCCCAGCGGGTCCTGACCGCGGAACCTGGTGGCCGACGTCCAGTCCTCCCCCGGTCGCAGCGCGCGCAGGTTAGCGTCCAAGGTGGAGATCTGTTCGGCCAGGCGGGGATCGCCGAAGGCGGCGGCCATGAGGTTCGACAGCTCCTGGCGCTGCTGCTCGCTCATCGAGTTCATCATGCGCTGGGCGGCGGCGGAGCGGGCCGCGAGCGCGTCGATCAGCTCCTCGACGGTGCGCGGGTTCTCCGGGAAGAAGTCGCCGTGCTGGGCCATGAAGCGCTGGAACTGTTCGGTGGTGTCGCCGCCACGCAGGTGCGCCAGCAGCAGGGCGTTCAGGTCGGCCATCATCGCGCGGATGCGTTCGGCGTCCTCGGGGCTGACTTCGCTCAAGGCCTGTTTCATGCCCTGGAACCGGGACTCCATCAGCTCCTGGCCGAGCTTGTCGCGGATGCGCTGGTAAGCCTGGCGGGCCTGCTCGGACCGCCAGTCATAGTCGGCGAGTTCGCGGACCGCGGCGGCGGTGCTCGGCGGCAGCGCGTCGAGTTGGGCCTCGCGGAAGCGGGCGTCGTCGGACGGGTCGGGGAACAGGGCGGACCGCTCGGCGTCGAGCGCTTCGTCAAGCAGGGCACGGACTTCGTTGAGGGTGCCCTCGAGGTTGTGCCTGCGCTGAATGCGGGCCCGGCGTTCCCACAGCCGCCGGGTCAGCTCGTCGAGACCCGTGGTCCCCGTCGTGCCACGCCGAAGGAGTTCCTCCAGCGCCGAGCGCGGCGAGGAGCCGTCCATGATGTCGCGGCCGAGTTGCTCCAGCGCCGCCCGCAGGTCCACCGGCGGGGCCAGCGGGTCCGGCCCCTCATGGAACGGCCCATAGGCGAACTGGCCGGTCATGGCCCGTACACCGCCGCGCCGGTGGTGGCGTCCTTGGCGACCTTGCGGGTGAGGAACAGGTACTCCAGGGCCAGTTCCACCGCGGCGGCGATCCGGCCCGGGGCGGCGTCGGCGTTCACCCCGACGCGGGCGGCGACCTCGTGCAGCACCGGCAGCTCCGGCAGCGCGGCGAGGACCTCGCGGCCGGGGACGCGTTCCCCGGTGGCCACCAGGTTCCCGTCGGCGATCACGTCGATGAGCGGCCGCAGGTCGAGCCCGGCGAACCGGTCGCGCGCGGTCTCGGCCACCGCCCGACGCAGCAGGTGGGTCAGGTGCTCGGTCTCCCGGCCGTCCTCACCGGACTCGAATTCGAGCTTGCCGCGCAACACCTCCGGCACCGAGTCGAGGTCGATCGGCCGGGCCACCGCGGGCTCCTCACCGGTCAGCGCGGACCGGCGCAGCGCGGCGGCGGCCACCGTCTCAGCCGCGGCCACGGCGAAGCGGGCGGAGACGCCGGAGCGCTGGTCGATCGCGCTGGACTCGCGCAGGTTTCGCACGAAGCGGGCCAACACCTCCAGCAGTGGGTCGCCGACCTCGGCGACCAGGTGGGCCTCCTGGCGCACCATCGCGACCTCGGCGGCGACGGTGGTCGGGTAGTGGGTGCGGATCTCCGCGCCGAACCGGTCTTTGAGCGGGGTGATGATTCGGCCGCGGTTGGTGTAGTCCTCGGGGTTCGCGGTGGCCACGACCAGCACGTCGAGCGGCAGCCGCAGGGTGTAGCCGCGGACCTGGATGTCGCGCTCCTCCATGACGTTGAGCAGCGCGACCTGGATCCGCTCGGCCAGGTCGGGCAGTTCGTTGACGGCGACGATGCCGCGGTGGGCACGCGGGATGAGTCCGAAGTGGATGGTCTCCGGGTCGCCGAGGGTGCGGCCCTGGGCGACCTTCACCGGGTCGACGTCGCCGATCAGGTCGCCCACGGAGGTGTCCGGGGTGGCCAGCTTCTCGGTGTAGCGCTCGTCGCGGTGGCGCCACACGACGGGAAGGTCGTCGCCGAGTTCGGCGGCGCGGCGGATCGAGGCCGGGGTGATCGGCTCCAGCGGGTGCTCGCCGAGCTCGGCGCCCTCGATCACCGGGGTCCACTCGTCGAGCAGGCCCGCCAGGGTGCGCAGCAGCCGTGTCTTGCCCTGTCCGCGCTCGCCGAGCAGGACGATGTCGTGCCCGGCCAGCAGCGCCCGCTCCAGGTGCGGCAGCACGGTCTGCTCGAACCCGACGATCCCGGGCCACGGGTCCCGGCCCGCCCGCAGCGCGGCGAGCAGGTTGTCGCGGATCTCGGTCTTGACGCCCTTGGGCAGGTGCCCCTGGGCGCGGAGGTCCCCGGCGGTGCGCGGCAGCGAGTCTGGTGCGGTGTTCTTGGCGGTCACGCGTTCGACGCTACGCACGTTCGGCGCGTAGGTCGACGTGGAGCGCACTCCAGCTAGTGCTCGGCGGCGTGGCGGATGCCCTCGCGGTAGTCGTGGTAGCGCACCCACTCGTAGACGATCAGGCCGACCACGCTCGCGGTCAGCACACCGAGCGAGGCCAGCGCGGGCAGCAGCGCCATCCCGGGCACAACCGCGATCAGCAGCACGCCGAGGGTCACCCGATGCACCTTGAACGCCCGGTTGCACCGCCAGGAGATCGCCGCCTGGGCCAGCAGGTACAGCGCGGTGCCGCCGAACATCGCCCACAGCGGCGGACCGTAGAGCGAGTCGGACAACGTGTGCCCGTCCACGCCCGCGACGTAGTTGAGGACCTTCTTCAGGCCCAGGGCGAGCATCACGATCCCGATGACCATCGGCAGGTGCAGGTAGGTGAATGCGGTGCGCGCCATGCTGGTGCGCTCGGCTCCGCGGACCTTCGCCAGCGCGTGTTCGGCCATCAGCGCATGAGTGTCGAAGTAGCCCCACCACAGGCACGCGGCGATGGCCAGCCCGAGCGCGGCGGCGATCAGGATCGGCAGCGATATCGGCAGCTCGTTGACACCCACGCCGATAGCGACGATGGACTCGCCGAGCGCGATGATCAGGATCAGCCCGTGCCGCTCGGCGAAGTGCTTCGCCGAGGTGAGCCGCCAGCCGCGCACGCCGATCACCGCCGTGCCGCCGTAGTCGGCGACGACCGCGGCGACCCACAGCAGCGTCTGCGCCGTGCCCGAGGTCTGGGCGGCGGCGAGCAGCAGGGTCGTGCCGCCCGCCATGGTCAGACCGAACCGGACGAGTTGGGTGCGCAGCGCCGCGTCCCCGCGCGCGACGATCCAGAACAGCCACAGGTGGACGGACCGCACCAACAGGTAGCCCAGGGCGAACACGGTCGGGCCGTGCACACCGCCCGGCAGGTCGTCGAACGACTCCGGGATGGCGATGGCGACGCCGAACATGGCCGCCATCGCGATCAGCATCGCCGTGCGGGCCAGTCCCTCGTCGGCCTGGACCAGATTGGACAGCCACGAGTAGCCGACCCAGCACCACCACACGACGGCCAGGATCAGCGCGCCTCGGCCCAGTCCGTGCCAGGTCGGCGCGTCCGCCATCAGGGCGGTGACCTGGGTCAACGCGAAGACGAAGACCAGGTCGAAGAACAGTTCGAGGGTGGTGGCCGTCGAACTCTCGGCCATCCGGCGCATCCTGGCGCCCGCGGGCTTGCTCTGGCTCACGGAGGTGACACTAGGTCCTGTCCTGTGAGTCCGGCACGAGCGGCTGCACGCCGGCGCGCCCAGGAACCCCCCGGATCACGAATCCCGCGCACCGGACTCACAGGACAGGACTTATGTTGTCTTGCGTGTTGATACGACTGCGTTGGGATCCCTCGCCCGGGGATTGGTCCGACGGGATCAAGGCGACGGTGCCGTTCGTCCGCCGGAGTGTCTGGTTCGCCGCGGGCCTGGGTGTGTTCTCGGTCGTGCTGCTGGTGGTCGGCCGGCCGATCCCGGGGGTGTTCGGGCTGGTCTGCGCCCTGCTCATCGCCGCGATCCCGTCGATCGGAACCCGGCTCGCGTTCCGCCGCAACCCGATCGCGGGGCGCACCGTCACCGCCGATGTGGACGGTCACGCGATCCGCATGATGACCCTCGACGGCACCGCCTACAGCGACATCGTCCTCGCCGACCTGGCGGGCTGGGCCGAGACCGAGCGGAACTTCGTCCTGCACACCGGATCCGGCGGTTTCCACCCGCTGCCGGGGCGCGCGTTCGACAGTGTCGAGGATCTCGACCAGTTCCGTGACCTGCTGGTACGGACGGTGGGGCCCGCGAGCGGGAGCTGAGCCGGGGAGCTGACGCGCCAGCCGCCCGACACGTGGCGTAACCTTGCCTCTCGTGTCAACTCCGAGTGCGACCTTCGCGGTGTGGGTTTCCGCCTGGCTCAACGGATCCGCCGCCGCTGACGACGTCCTGGACGCCCTGCTCCACTGGGCCGAACTGCACGACGTGGTGGCCGGGGACGAGAGCACGGCGACCGCGCTCGACGTCCCGGTCCGGGGTCAGGCGGGCGGCCAGGTCGCCGCTCTGCTCGCGGCCCTGCGCCGCGCCGACGTCACCGGCGGGAGGCTCGCCCTTCCGGTCGCGGGCGATGTGCGCGGACTGGGTGGCCGAAGCGAGTTCGCGGGCACCGCTTTGCACGCCGGTGAGGCCGTCGTCCTGCATGGCGCTCCGCTGGGCCTGGTCCCCGAACCCGTCGCCGACGGTGTCCTGCGGTGGACAGTCTTCGACATCGGCGACGCCCCGCCCGCCGAGCACCTGCCCCTCGGCGAGGCCGAGCACGAGCTGACCGGCGCCATGCGCGTCGCGGCGGGCGTGCTGACCGAGCTCGGGGTCGCCAAGCACCGCGCCGGTGTCCGCGAGGAGATCACCGCCCGCGTCGCCCACCGCTCGGCCGCGCCGTGGCCGGAGGGCACTCCCCCGCGCGCGCTGCGCGTGCTGCAGCGGGCCAACGAGGTCTCCGCGATCCTGGAGCTGGCCTCCGAGGACGCCCCCGGCAACGCCGTGTCGTCCTCTGCTGCCCGCAGGCGCGCCGAGGCCCTGCGCCCGCTGTTCGACGCGGTCCGGGTGGCCCGACTCGCGGCGGTCGAGGAAGCGGTCCGGGTGTTCTCGGACCACGCCGAGAAGCACTGACCCAACGCGCCCGTTTCGTAGCCGTCGGTGCCCGTGACCGGGCAGACTGCCACGGGTGATCACCGCTCCCTTCGCCGGTCATCCAGGACTGGTCCGCGCTCTCGCGTTCACCTCCGATGGCTCACAGGTCGTCACCGGCGGCGATGACGGCACCGTCCGCTGGTGGGACGCGACCGACGGGGAGGAACAGGCCGCGGTCCAGGCCCTACCCGGCGGCGTGCGCTCGCTGGCCGTAAGGGACGCGTCGGTGTATTGCGGGGGGCCGAAGGGTTCCAGGATCTTCACCTTCGACAACAGCACCATGCTGGAGGTGATGACCAGCGACCCCATCGGCGCGGTCGCCGTTGACGACAACCACCCCTGGTCGTGTGGGCTCGACGGACTGATCTCCGTTTATGGCGGGACGCGGTTCACCATCGCCTACGACGGTCCAGTGCACGCGGCCGCCACAATGGGTGGTCAGCTTTTCTACGGTGGCCCTGCCGGCCTCGTGCAGGCGGTCTCCCCGATCGACACCTCGGCCAGGACGATCACCTCACACCAGCGCGGTGTCACTGCGATCGCCACGGCCCGGGGCACCGGCACGGTCGTCTCCACCGGCCTCGACGGGCTCGTCCGGGTGTGGCGGACCGACGAGGACCGGGTCACCCACACCTTCACCGGGGACGGCAAGCCGCTGCACGCGGTGGCCATCTCCGCCGACGGTCAGGTGGTCACCTTCGGCGGAGCGGGCGGCCGGGTCTGGCAGTGGGACCGGCGCACCGACGCCGTCACCGAACACGCCGACCACGGACACGCGATCCACGCCCTCGCCACTCACCGCGGCCGCGTCGCCGCCGCCTGCGGAGACCGGACCGTGCGGATCACCGGGTCGTCCCCGGTCACCCTCACCGGGCACGGCGGAGGCATCCGGGCGATGGACCTCGCGGGCGGAGCGCTGGTCACCGCGGGCGACGACCTCGCCGTGCGGGTCTGGGACCGCGACACCGGCGACCACCGCACCACACTCACCGGCCCGACCGCCGGAATCCGTGCGGTGCGGGCCTCCCCGACCCAGGTGCGGGCCTTCTGCGAGAACGGCGACGCCTGGCTGTGGGACCTCGACTCCGACGAGGGCACCAAACTGGGGATCGCCACGCACGACTCCACCGTGCACGCCGCGGCCTACCTCGATGACAAGGTCCTCACCGGCTGCCTCGACGGCACCGTCCGACTCTGGACCCCCGACCACGCCCCCGAGGTCATCGGCATCCACCAGGACTGGGTGCGAGCCGTCGCCTTCTCCCCCGACGCGGGCATGGCCTCCGGGAGCGATGACGGCGCCGTCCTCATCTGGGGCGACGAAGTCCGGGACGTGCAGGCGCCCGCGGGCACCGCCGTGCACGCGCTCGCCTTCCTCCCGGACGGGTCGATCGCCGTCGGCACGGCCAGTGGCTCCGTCCGGCTGCACGGGTCCGACCAGCAGACCGCCTACACCGGTCACACCTCCGCCGTGCGCTGCCTGGCCTTCGCCCGGGGCAGGCTCGTCGCGAGCGCCGATGACGGCACGATCCTCGTCTGGCAGCTCAGCCGACCCGATCACCCGACGGTGCTCGACGGGCACCTCGGCCGGGTGCAGTCCCTGGTCATCGACGACGACGGCAGGCTGATCAGCGGCGGCGAGGACGGCACGATCCGGGTGTGGGACCCGATCACCGGCTTCCAGCTCGCAGGCACCGACCTGACCCCGGGGCAGCCCGGACAGCAGCGCGCCGACGTCAGCAACGACGCGGAAAGCAAGCGCGACCTGCTCGGCTTCTCCCGCGATGTCTCCACCCTCGCCGCCCTCATCGCCGACCGGCACACCGTGCCCCCGCTGTCGGTGGCGCTGCTCGGGGCTTGGGGCGCGGGCAAGTCGAGCTTCCTGCGTCAGCTGGAGCAGCAGGTCAAGGCGCTCGCCGAGCGATCGCATGGCAACCCGGAGCAGAGCGCGTTCGCCGCGAACGTGCGCCAAATCCGGTTCAACGCCTGGCAGTACAGCGACGACCACCTTTGGGTGGGATTGGTCGAGCACCTCTTCGACAGCCTCACCCCGCGCGAACAACAGGTGAGCGCAAGCCAGTCCACCGTGACCGAACTGGACGAACTCCGGGCACGCAGCCGTGACCTCGGCGTCGAACTCGAGCGGGCGGAGCGGACCGGTGGCGCCGCCGCGGACCTGCGTGCGCCCGCGCTGCTGCGGTTGCTGTGGCGCGAGCGGACAGTGCTGCGCTCGCGATGGGCGCTCGCCCTGATCCCCGTCGCCCTCGCCGCCGCGGGCGTCAGCTGGGCCCTGTGGGGCTCGACACTGGCGGTGGTGGGCGCCTCCGTGATCGCGATCGGCGCGGCGGTGATCCCGGTTGTCGAGGGCTTGGTCACCGGCTGGAACAAGTTCGCCGGACTCCCCGGGTCGCTGCGGGAGAAAGTGCGTGCGCGCAAGAAACTCCTCGACAGCCAAATCGCCACCAAGGACGCGGCGTTGGCCCGCACCGACCCGACCGCGGGCCTGTCCGCGTTGATCGCCGAGGTGCGGTCGGGGCACTACGAGCAGTACCGCGGGGTCCTCGGCCGCGCGCACGAACACCTGCGGACCCTCAGCCACAACGTCGACGCGGCCCTCGAGAAGTGGCGCGCCGTCCCGCAAGGGCCACCGCCGCTGGAGCGGATCGTGCTCTACGTGGACGATCTCGACCGCTGCCCGCCACGCAAGGTCGTCGACGTGCTCGCCGCGGTGCACCTGCTGCTGGCGCTGCCGCTGTTCGTGGTCGTGGTGGCCGTGGACCCGAGGTGGCTGCGCCGGTCGCTGGAGCAGCACCAGAGCGAGCTGTTCGGCCCGGACAACGGTGTCGCGGCCCGCCCGTTGGACTACCTGGACAAGATCTTCCAGATCACTTTCGCGTTGCGCCCCATGGGATCGAGCGCGGACCGGCTGATCGATGAACTGCTCCCCCAGGCCGAACCCGAATCGCCCCGACGCCCGGAGACCACGCCGCGGCCCGCCCAGCCCACCACCATCACCTCCCCGCCGACGGTGTCCCGCGAGAAGGCGACGCCCACGCCGCGGCGGTCCCCGGTCGCCGACCCGACGCTGCGCCCGGACCGCCTGCTGCTGCGGGAGACCGAACGCGACTTCATCAAGCGGCTCCGCCCGCTGCTCGACACCCCGCGCACGGTCAAGAAGCTGATCAACCTGTACCGGCTGGTGCGCATCGGCGTGCCCGGGACGAACCTCGACCGATTCGTCGGCCATGACGGCGGTCCGTACCAGGCGGTGCTGATCCTGCTGGCGATCGTCCTGACCACACCGGACCAGGCCCGCGACCTGGTGACCGCGCTGCGCACGACACAGGGGCCGGACGTGTGGGAGGTGCTGGCGGATCTGGAAGCCAAGGACGCGAGCTGGCGGCAGACCAATGCCGTTCTCGACGCCATCCGGGCGAGTGTCCCGGTCCACGGCGACGCGGGAACCTATCGCGCGTGGGCGGGGACCGTGACCCGGTTCAGCTTCGAGACTTACGACATGGTCGACTCCGACGATCACATCACCGGAGAGTGACCTCTCTGTCACACTGTCAGCTCCGCCGCCCCACCGATCTCTGGGAGGACCGCACGTGTCGAACCCGCGCACGGCAGCACGCGCCAACACACCGCTGATCATCGCGGTCGTCGCCGGGTTGCTGGCCATCGGCGGGATCTACCTGCTCACCGGGGAGGACAAGCCCGCGGCGACGCGCACCGACTGCGTGCCGCTGGAGATGAGCACCTCCACCGAGAAGGACGAGCTGATCGGCCGGATGGCGGAGCGCTACAACGCGGCGGGTCGCGAGTTCGGCGGCGGAAAATGCGCCAGGGTCACGGTGCACGGTCTGACGTCGGGCACGGCCATGTCGGCGCTGCGCACCGGCTGGGCGGGTGCCGAGACCGGGCTGCCGGAGCCGCAGGTGTGGGCTCCGAGCACATCCTTGTGGCTCAGCCGGATGCCGGCGACGCGCAGGCTCGAGGTGGTGGCCACCGAGGCCCACCGGTCGATCATGTCCAGTCCGCTCGTGGTCGCCATGCCCGAGGAGATGGCCGCGGTGTTGCTGGCCAAGCACCCCGATCCGGGCTGGGACGACCTGCTCGCCCTGGCGACCGCGCCGGGCGGCTGGGCGTCACTGGGCAAGCCGGAGTGGGGCAAGTTCTCCCTGGGCCGCGATCACCCGGAGCTGTCGTCGTCAGGGCTCGGTGCGTCGATCGCGACGTTCCACGCGGGCTCGATCGCGGACAAGTACCCCGGGATCACCAACGAGAGCATCGTCGACGGCGAGGTGACGCGGTTCGTGCACGGCGTCGAGTCGTCGGTCGAGCGCTACAGCAAGGACGCCGCCGAGTTCGTCGACACGCTGTTGGCCGAGGACAAGAAGAAGCTGCCGGTCCCCTTCGTCAGCGCGATCGTCATGCAGGAGCAACTCGCGTACACCTACAACCGGGGTGGACCGAACCGCAAATTCAAGACGATCACACCCACGGACGGCACCCTGCAGTTCGACCACCCGTTCGTCGTGTTGGCCTCGGCCACTGCGGACCAGCGGGCGGCGGCGGACGACTTCTACGCCTACCTCAGCGAAGGCGAGCGGCAACTGGGGTTCCGCGAGGCGGGTTTCCGCGACTGGGCCAATCCCAACGCGCCCACCGAGCAGCTCCGCACCACACTGTCCATCCCGAACGGTCAGCTGGTCTCGGCGATTCCCGCGCCCGCGCCGGACCTGGTCGAGGCGATCGTCAAGGCGTGGAACGGAACCCGGCGCAAGGCCAGGGTGCTGCTGGTGCTCGACGTCTCCGGCTCGATGAACGAACCCGCCGCCGAAAACGACCCGGAGGTGCGGGGCAGCAAGCTCGACCTGGTCAAACCGGCCGCGAAGCGGGCGCTCGACCTGTTGTCCGCCGATGACGAAGTCGGGTTGTGGACGTTCTCCTCACCCGGCCACACCGAGCACGTCCCGGTCGGGCGGGTCGGCGACAACAAGGCCGCGCTGGGTGCGGCGATCGACGGACTCGTGGCGACGGGCGCCACCGATCTCTACAACACGGTCGGCGAGGCCTACGCCAAGATGGCCGCGCAGCCCGACCCGGAGCGGATCAACGCGATCGTCGTGCTCTCCGACGGCGCGGACAGCACGAAGGTCCAGGGCGCCCGGGACGCGCTCCTGGCGAAGATCGACCCAGAGCTGACCGAGACCAAGATGCCGATCTTCACGATCTCCTACGGGCAGCAATCGGACCCGGAGACCATGCGGATGATCGCGGCGACGAGCAAGGCACTGTCCTACGACGCCGTCAAGGACCCGAAGAACATCGACGAGGTGTTCGTCAGCGTCTTTCACAACTTCTGAGAGGCTGCCGCCGAATGGGCTTACAACAGAACCTGCGCGAACCCGCCGGCCTCGCCGCGGCCGTCCTCCTCGGCGCGCTCGCCGCGGCCGTGACCGCCGCACGCACGGACTCGGGGTGGCTGGCCCTGCCGGTGGGCGTCGGTGTCGCCGGGCTGGTGCTTCTCGTCAAGGCGGCGCTGACGAAGGACAGCGCCGCCGTCCCCGCGCGGGCGCGCGAACTGCTGCGGCGCATCTGCCTGACGGCCGTCGACGTTCGACTGCGGGCCACGACCGTGCACGACGCCGACCCGGTCATGGCCCCGACCGCCCGAGTCGTCGACGCCGCATACCGGCTCGCGGCGCTCGTGGCGCGCAACGACCTGCGGCTCGCTCCGACGAGATCGTCGGTCGCCCTGGCGACGCTGACCGACTGCGCGGCCCGGATGGCCGTGCTCGCCAAGCGGGTCGACGGAACCGCGCCCTCCCGGATCTCGGGGCTGGTCGAGGAACTGGGGCTGCTCAAGCGGAACCTGGAGAACGCGGAGAGCGCGGTCGACCACGCGTTGAAGTCCACCTGAGCGCACACGCACCGTCGATCACGCACCTACGGTCGGTCATGTGATGGCATGTTCCGCCTGCTCGTGCGCGGCGAAATCCATGATCCGAAGCGGGAGATTCCCGTTCGAATTAACAGTTCTGAACCCCCATAGTGCCTCCGACCTCGCGTAATGCTGTCGCGGCGTGCAGAACAGGCACTCCATAACCCGGTGCTATGGGATGTTGAGATGAGCGATCGTGGGTCGACTCGCCCAATATGGGCACATTGAACCAACCGCTGTTACCGGAGTCACACCATGACCGCACATCTCGTCGATCGGAAGCCGGGGACTCGACCGCTCGCGCTCGATACCACCCACCTCCACGCGCTGCAGATGGTCGCGCGCGGCGAAGTGGGCGCGTACGGCACGGCGTCGGCCCTGCGCCACCGCTGCGACGACTTGAGCGCCCTCATGGTCAGCGCGCTGTTCACGTTGCGCCGCGACGGTTTCATCGGTTTCGCCGAAGCGGCCGACCCCCGCGACGGCTGGGTCTTAGCCGAGTTGACCTCGGCGGGCGAACGCCTGCTCGACATCTGGCTGCGCCGCGGCCGCCGCTCCCCCGCCGACGCCGCCCGCTCCCGCGACTGGTACGTCCTGCTGCGGTGCGCGCAGCGCGGGGAACTCGGCATGACCGAACACAACGAGATCACCGACCGCGGTGAGCCCATTGGCGGGCGACTCACCGCGCGGCTTCGGGAGTTGATCAACGCGGGTCACGTGGTGATCGGCTCCGCCCGCCTCCGAGACTGCCGATTGGTCACGCTCAGCGAGACCGGCCGGTTGCTCCACACGAAGCTCGACATGTCCCAAGCGAACGGGTGATGATCATGAATCGCATCCCCGACCCGCGCGGCGATGTGTGCTGGGGAACCAGCGCGACGTATCGTGGACGGGCACATCTGGTTCCGGTAAGCCGCACGGTGGGCCTGTGCGGCATGCCGGTGGACGACCGCTTTCGCGATCGTCCAGGCGAACCACTGATGTGCCCGGAGTGCGCGATCGCGTACGTCGCGGCTGTTTTCCCCGCACAGGCTGCAGCGTCAGACCTTCGGCACAGGGTCCGACTGCGCGCCTAGCCGCCAGAGGGTGGCGGGACGGATCCCTGCACCGTCCCGCCACCCTATTTTTTCTCCCCAAACCTCAGATCGGTCGGCGATACTTGTCGCCGGTTCGGCGAAACCGCCGTCTGAGACCTGGGGAAATTCATGAGACGTCTCGCCCATGTGGCGTTATCCGTGTTGCTCGGCGCCGGCCTGTTAGCCGCCGCCACACCCACTTCCATCGCCGCACCCGCGGCGCCCGCCGAACCGCAGGCCGACGCGGCGGCGGGTTTCCACGCCTTGGCGCCCGTCCGCGTGCTCGACACGCGGTCCGGCGCGCCAGTCGGCCCACAACAGTCGATCACGCTCGACCTCTCGGCGAAGGTGCCCGCCACGGCCACCGCGGTGGTGTTGAACGTGACCGGCACGCAGCCGAACGCGAACACCTTCGTCACCGTGTACCCGGCCGGGGCGACGCGGCCGGTCGCGTCCAACCTGAACCTGGTGGCGGGCGAGACGCGGCCGAACCTGGTCACCGTCGCCCTTGGCACGGGACGGCAACTGAGCCTGTTCAACAACGCGGGCACCGTGCACCTGCTCGCCGACCTCGCCGGCTACTACGCGCCGGACGCGACGGGCAAGTTCACCGCCCTGTCGCCAAGGCGGCTGATGGACAGCCGCCACGGGTCGCCGTTCGCCGCTGGTGAGTCCAGGACCATCGACCTGTCCTACTCGGTCCCCACGTCGGCCACCGCGGTGGTCCTCACCCTGACCGGCACCGCGGCGACCCAGAACACCTACGTCACCGCTTGGCCGACCGGGAAGACCCGCCCGGTCGTGTCGAACCTCAACCTGACGCCCGGGGCGACAGCGCCGAACCTGGTGACGGTCGAACTCGGCGCGGACCGCAAGGTCGACCTGTTCAACAACACCGGGAACACCCACCTCATCGTCGACCTGGCCGGGTTCTACACCGCCGACTACGGCGCCCTGTTCACCGCGATCACACCGAAGCGGGTGCTCGACACCCGCAACGGCACTGGCGGTATCGCCGGCCCGATGAACGCGGGCGGGCAGCAGGAGTTGGTCCTGGGCGCGACCCTGCCGTGGTCCACCACGGGTGTGGTCCTCAACCTCACGGGGACCGAGCCGACCCAGAACACCTACATCACCGCGTGGCCCCGGCTCGACCCCAGGCCGGAGACATCGAACCTGAACCTGACCCCCGGTCAGACGTCGCCGAGCCTCGCCGTCGTCGCCGTCGGCACGCTGGCCTCGGTGTCGCTGTACAACAACGCGGGGACCGTGCACCTGATCGCGGACATGGCCGGTTTCTTCTCGCTCCCCCCGGTGTCCTGTGGCAGCAAGTGTGTGTACGCCTGGGGCAGCAACCAGTACGGCCAGCTCGGAACCGGCGCCTACAGCCCGGCGTCCGCCGCTCCGAACCCGGTCTACGGGCTGTCGGGCGTCAAGGCCGTCGCGGGCGCAAGCGCGGGCTACGCCCTGCGTGAGGACGGCACGGTCTGGGCTTGGGGCCCCAATTTCGGGGCTGAGCTCGGAAACGGCTGGGCAGGCGGCAAGTCGGTGGTGCCGGTGCCGGTGGTCGGTTTGACCAATGTGACCGACATCGACAAGGGAATCGCCCTGCGGTCCGACGGCACCGTCTGGACGTGGGGCTACAACGGCCTGGGCAGTAGTGTTCCGACGCCGAAGGCGGGCCTCACCGACATCATCGACGTCGCGGCCGCGTCTGGCACCGGGTTCGCACTGCGCTCCGACGGCACCGTGTGGTCGTGGGGTCTCAACTCCTTCGGCTCGTTGGGCAACGGCTCGACCGAGAACTCCGCGACGCCGGTGCAGGTGTCCGGCCTGACCGGGGTCAAGGCGATCGCGGGCGGCCTGTACGCCGGGTATGCGATCAAGCAGGACGGCACGCTGTGGTCGTGGGGCGACAACCGCCAGGGCCAGCTCGGCCATGGGACCGTGGGTGGCGACGGCTGCTACACCTATCCCCCGACCGCCGAACACTGTTTCTCCGCCGTACCCGCCCCGGTGGTGGGCCTCACGGGAGTCACGGCGATCGCGGCCGACAGTGCCCATGGCTTCGCGGTGCTCAGTGACGGCACCGGCTGGGCGTGGGGCAGCAACTACCAAGGCGGCCTCGGCACCGGCAGCGACTGTGAGTGCGGGACCGGCACGCCCGCCAAGATCAGCGGGCTCATCAACGCCAAGTCAGTCGCGGCCGCCGAGAACGGTGGGTACGCGCTCGACGGCGACGGCAGGGTCTGGGCGTGGGGTGACAACAGCCGCGGCCAGTTGGGCACGACCGACGTGGCCAACCCCGGGTCATACTCGAAGATCGCCCTGCGGCTGCGTGACCCCGTGGGCGTGACGGCGATCGCGGCCACGACACACGGGGCTTTGGCGCTCGTGCCGTGAGCCACGGGCCGGGTCGCCGCACAGGCGACCCGGCCCGCGTCGGTCTTACCGGACGAAATCCCTTACCTGCACGTAAACCGTCGCGTCGGTGAGCAGCGCTGTGTGGCTCAGACACGCGGTCTTCGTGTTGACCGCGCCGCTGAGGACCGCCGTGTCCTTTGGCTCCAGCGCCTCGTCGCACGGCGACCACCAGCTGCCGTACCGGACCGCCCCGGGTGTCTCGTCGCCCGCGTTCAGGTTGTTCAAGAACGTCGAGTTCGGATACATCTCCCGGCACGGCGTGGTCAGGCAGCCGTAGGCGACCGTCGTGCCGTGGTGCGGGCTGCCAAGGCTTGACCAGTCGTCCACCTCGGCAGCGCCACCCTCGAACTTCAGGAACTGCCGGGAGTTCAAGCCGCCCATGGAGTGCCCGACGATGTCGACCTTCGCCGCACCGGTCTGCGCCCGCACCTGGTCGACATAGGTCGCAAGCTGCCTCGCGATGACCACATTGGACTGTGTTGAGTCATAGTCCCAGGCGAACAGCTCGGCCGCGGTGTAGCCGTCGGCCTTGAACCGGTTGATCATCGTGTTCCAGTTGGACGCGTCACCGTTGTAGCCGTGCACAAAAACTATGGGATCACGGGTGATCGCGGCGCCCGCGGGCGCAACCAGGTTGATGGCGGACGCGGCTACGGCGACCACGACGGCGACCACCGGTCGAAGGGAACGCAACGGCATAAGACCTCCTTGTCTGCGAGCGACTCGGCGCACCGGGCGGCCCGAACGAGATCAAGCTGGTCTTCCCAACGACGTCAGGGCGTCCGAGTGACGTTCGGTGTGGCAGGTCGTCGGCGCGGCTCGCAGCACCCGATCGCGCACGGGTCGCCGTTGCGGGTCGCGCCCGCCAGGGTGAAGTCCGACATCTTGCGCGCGGGCGCGCCGGCGAGGTTTTCGCGGACCAGCTCCACGACGAGCTCCGCGAAACGCGGGTCGGTGCCCGGCGTGGCGGCGCGGGCGAAGTCCATGCCGAGTTCCCTGGCCTTGTCCGCCGCCTCGGTGTCGAGATCCCAGACGACTTCCAGGTGGTCGCTGACGAACCCGATAGGACAGACGACGACCGCGCGGACTCCCTTGCCGTGCAATGCTTCGAGATGGTCCACAATGTCCGGTTCGAGCCACGGGATGTGCGGCGGGCCGGACCGGGACTGCCAGACCACGTCGTACTCGGCGGCACCC
The DNA here is from genome assembly GCF_014323725.1 of Actinokineospora xionganensis. Lineage (GTDB taxonomy): Bacteria > Actinomycetota > Actinomycetes > Mycobacteriales > Pseudonocardiaceae > Actinokineospora > Actinokineospora xionganensis. The sequence continues at coordinate 212,249 of NZ_JABVED010000013.1, forward strand.
ACTTCGGCGGCAACGAGGCGGGCGGCCTCGGCGACCTGGCGGGAGTAGCGGCGTCCGCCCTCCCCCGGCGGTCCGGCGGCGACATCGGCCGAGTCAGGCACGGAGTGCGCCGTGAAGACCAGTCTGCCGCCGGGAATGGTCGCCTCGCGCACCGCGTCGGCGGCGGCGGCGACGAACAGCGGGTGGTCGAAGTAGTGCCGCAGCTTGGTGAGGTCCGGCGCGTCGGGGACCGCGGCCCGTGCCCGGGCGATGTCCTCGTCGTACTGGCGGCACGCGGAGTAGCCGCCGTACGCGCTGGTCGGGAACACCAACGCGGACCGCACGCCGTCGGCCTTCATCTGGGCGACGGTGTCCTCGACCATGGGGTGCCAGTTGCGGTTGCCGAAGTAGATCGGCAGGTCGACACCCTGGCGTTCCAGCTCCTCGCGGACGGCGTCGATCGCCTCGCGGTTGAGCCGGTTGATCGGCGAGACGCCGCCGAAGTGCTGGTAGTGCGCCTCGACCTCGTCGAGGCGCTCCGGTGGCACGCCCCGGCCCCGGGTGACGTTCTCCAGGAAGGGACGGACATCAGCCGGGGACTCGGGGCCGCCGAAGGACAGCCAGAGCAGTGCGTCGGCCATCACATGCCAAGGGCGTGGACGCCGCCGTCCACCCACACCATGGAGCCGGTGGTCGCGGGCAGCCAGTCCGACAGCAGCGCGCACACGGACTTGGCGACCGGGGTGGCGTCGTCGACGTCCCAGCCCAGCGGGGCGCGGTCGGCCCAGCCCGCCTCGAGCTCGGCGAAGCCGGGGATGGACTTGGCGGCCATCGTGCGGACCGGACCGGCGGCGACCAGGTTGACCCGGATGCCCTCGGGGCCCAGCTCACGGGCCATGTACCGGTTGACCGACTCGAACGCGGCCTTCGCCACGCCCATCCAGTTGTAGGCGGGCCACGCGACGCGCGCGTCGAAGTCCAAGCCGACGACCGAGGAGCCGCGGCCCAGCAGCGGCAGCGCGGCCTGGGTCAGCGACTTGAGCGAGTACGCGGAGACCTGAAGGGCGACACTCACGTCCTCCCACGGCGCGTCCATGAAGGGCGCGCCGAGGCAGCTCTGCGGGGCGAACCCGATGGCGTGCACGATGCCGTCGAGCCCGTCGACGTGCTCACGCACCCGGTCGGCCAGCGTCGCGAGCTGCTCGGGGTTCTGCACGTCCAACTCGATCACCGGCGCGGGCTGCGGCAGCCGCTTGGCGATCCGCTCGACCAGGCTCATCCGGCCGAACCCGGTGAGGACCACGGTCGCGCCCTGCTCCTGGGCGGCCTTGGCCACGTGGAACGCGATCGACGAGTCGGTGATCACGCCGGTGATCAGCAGTCGCTTGCCTTCGAGCAGTCCGGTCATCGCTGGGTGTCCTCCTGGGAATGTTTGGTCAGTGGCCCATGCCGACGCCACCGTCGACCGGGAGCACGGCGCCGTTGATGTAGCCCGCCTGGTCGGACGCGAGGAAAGTGACCGCGGCGGCGATCTCCTCGACCTGCCCGTAGCGGCCTGCGGGGACGTTGCCGAGGATCTGCTTCTTGCGGTCCTCGGTGAGCCCCGCGGTCATGTCCGTCTCGATGAACCCAGGGGCCACGACGTTGGCGGTGATGTTGCGGGAGCCCAGCTCACGGGCGATCGACCGCGCCATGCCGATGAGCCCGGCCTTGCTGGCCGCGTAGTTGACCTGCCCCGGCGCGCCGAGCATGCCGACGACGGAGGAGATGAAGACGACCCGCCCGAACCGCGCCTTGAGCATGTTGCGGGTGGCCCGCTTGGTCACCCGGAACGCGCCGGTGAGGTTGGCGTCGATGACCCGGGTGAACTGCTCCTCGTCCATGCGCATGAGGAGGGTGTCGTCGGTGATGCCCGCGTTGGCGATGAGGATCTCCACCGGCCCGTTGGCGGCCTCGACCTCGGCGAACGCCCGGTCGACGGCCTCGGCGTCGGTGACGTCGCACTGGACGCCGAGCATCCCCTCAGGAGCCCCGGCCCCCCGGTGCGTGATCGCCACCTTGTCGCCCTGCGCCAGAAACGCCTGCGCGATCGCGAGACCGATGCCTCGGTTCCCGCCGGTGACCAGTACCGACCGTCCCATTCCGCTCCCCATCCAGGCCCGCGAACACGTCCGGTGGGGAGGCTATCGGGCTACTGGAACGTAACCTCCCTTGGGCCGACGCGCCGTTCGTCACAGCCCCAGGCGGCGAGGCCTGAGTGTCCACTACGACGTGTTGCCCCGGCGCTTTGTGTCCATTTTCGATCTTCTCGACAACCTCGGCGATCAATGCCGCCAATTGCCACGGAGTCCCACTCACCTCGCAGTACGCGATTGGCCTCGACTTGATAAGCCGCGACACTCTCCATGAGGAATGATGGACCGGACGATCGGTGATGTTTCGACACAACAATCGACGGAGACCATTTGCGGCGAATATCTCGCCCTGTCGATCCGCTGAGCCCTTTTCATCCTGCGGTGGTCTCGTAGTT
>NZ_JABVED010000014.1 GCF_014323725.1 Actinokineospora xionganensis
CGCGGGCTTCATCGGCTCACCCGCCATGAACCTGCTGACCCTGCCGGTCCACGACGGCTCGATGCGCCTGGGCGGCGCCGACATCCCCCTGCCGCGCGCCGTCGGAAGCGGCGTCGAGACGGTCACCGCCGGTATCCGCCCGGAGTCGCTGGAGCTGGCGCCGACGGGCACGGAGAACGGGGTGTCGCTCATCGTCGAACTGGTCGAGGAACTGGGCGCCGATGCCCTGGTCCACGCCGCCATCCAGGACGACCCCAACACCCCGCGCGTCGTCATGCGGGTCGACGGCCGGACGCCCCCGGTCCTGGCCCAGACCATCACCGCCACGCTGCGCCACCCCGAGGAGATCCACCTGTTCGACTCGACCACCGGCGAGCGCCTGGACTGAGCCTGGGCCGTGGTGAGCGAGCGAGGACTGTCGGTTGGTCTGGTTAGGGTGTCGGCATGGATTTCGCCGCCGAGTTAATCGAACAGAACCGCCTTATCGCCGAACTGGCCCGCACCGCCGACCCGGACGCCGAGGTGCCCACCTGCCCCGGCTGGACGCTGCGGCAACTGGTCACCCACATGGGCCGCGGCCACCGGTGGGCAGCCGCCATCGCCGGTGAGCGATCCCAGGCCGTGATCGACCCCAAGACGGTCGCCGACGGCAAACCACCCGCCGACTGGGCGGGTGCGGTCGACTGGATGGCCAACGGCGCCCAACTCATCCTCGACGGCGTCGAGTCGGCCGGGCCGGACACATCGGTCTGGACCTTCACCGGCCCCAAACCGGCCGCTTGGTGGATCCGCCGCAGACTGCACGAGACGGTCGTGCACCGCGCCGACGCAGCCATCGCGGCGGGCGTGCCGTTCGAGGTGGCCCCAGACGTCGCCGCCGACTGCCTCTCGGAGTGGCTCGGCCTGGTAACCGCACGCCCCGCCGCCGCCGACGCCCCGCTCGTCGAGGGAACGTCGCTACACCTACACGCCACCGACGAGGACCTCACCGTCCCCGGCGAATGGATCCTCCGCTCGGACGGCTCACGGATCACAGTGGAACACGAACACACCAAGGGCACGGCCGCGGTGCGCGGGAAGGCGGCGGACCTGGCTCTGGCCATGCTGCGCAGACTGCCCGCCGACCACCCCGACCTCACCCTCATCGGCGACCCCGAAGTGTTCACGACCTGGCTGGAACGCACCCAGTTCTAGGGCTGTCCCCACCAGGAGTCCCGACGAGCGCAAGGGGGCCGGGGCCGGATGAACCGCCCAAGGCCCCACACCGACCGAAGGACGCCTCACGTTCTGAATGTCGAAATCATCCGCCGGAAGGGGCGACTCACTTGCCAGAGCGGGCGACTCGCGATTAACCGGTTTGGCGATGGGGTGGCTGCGCCCCCCATCGCCAGGGGCTGAACCCAAACAGGCACCGTCCCACCGAGCCTGCCTTGCATCCAGGCACCAGCCAACCAAAATCGCGGCCCCGGAGGGAGGTCACCAAGTAGGACGCAAAGGCATGCCCGAAGCGCCCTTCTCCCCCACCTTCACACCCAACAACTGGTGCAGCTCAAGCTGATGCCGGTCGAACGCCAACTGCGAAGCCGCCATGTACAACGCCCACACCCGAGCCCGAGCGATCCCGGCGTCCTGGACCGCTTCCTCCCAGTTCTCATCCAAATTGGCGCACCAAGCCGCAAGGGTCTTCGCGTAGTGCTCGCGTAGGTTCTCGTCGTGGCGGATTTCGAAACCGTTGTCCTGCATGGCCGACGCGATCTCGCCGATGCCTTCCAGTTCGCCGTCCGGGAAGACATAGCGGTCGAAGAACGGGCCGACCTTGTGTGGCGCCGTGGTGTTCGTCCGCGTGATGCAGTGGTTGAGCAGCCTGCCCTGGGGACGCAGCTTCCCGTAGAGGAAGGTGAAGTACGCCGGGAGGTTGCGGGCGCCGACGTGCTCCGTGAGGCCGATCGAGGACACCGCGTCGAAGTCGGTTTCGGTGACGTCGCGGTAATCCAGGTGGCGCACCTCCGCCTTGTCGGACAGGCCGCGGGCGGCGATCTCCTTCTGCGCCCACAGAGCCTGCTCACGCGACAGGGTCACGCCCAGCACGTCCACGCCGTAGTGCTCGGCGGCGTGCATGGCCATGCCGCCCCAGCCGCAGCCGACGTCGAGGAGGCGCATTCCCGGTTCCAGCGCGAGTTTGCGGCACACCAGGTCGAACTTCTGCCACTGCGCCTCTTCGAGAGTGGCGTCCGCGGTCGGGTAGCAGGCGCAGGTGTAGGCCATCGACGGGCCGAGGACCAGTTCGTAGAACCGGTTCGACACGTCGTAGTGCCGGGAGATGGCTACGGAATCACGGTTTCTGGAGTGTCGCAGGCCGAGTGCCGCCCGCCTGGCGCGGCCCGGGAGTTCCTCCGGTGGGGCCTGGACCGGCCGCAGGTGGGTGGGCGCCAACTCGCGCAGCAGTTTGATGCCGTCGCGCAGGTGCAGGTCGTCGATGATGGGCACCAGCACGTCGAGGAGGTTGTAGAGGCCGCCGGTGATCTTCAGGTGTCCGGTGACGTACGCGCGGGCCAGGCCCAGTTCGCCCGGCGCGGAAAGCAGATAGGTCACCGCTTCCGGTGTGGACAGTTCCAGTCGGACCGGCGCGTCCGGGTTGCCCGCGACGCTGCCGTCGTAGGCGGTCACGGCCAGCCCGCCGTCGGGCGGGATGATGCCCTCGAAAGCCGACGCGATTCGCGGTGTGGTCATTCGCTCTCCCCTGGTCAGCGCCCCCGGACGCATTTGTCGTACAGATCGAGCAGCCTTGCCCCCGGGTCGTAGCGAGTCTTGAGATCCCGGTAGGCGGGTCCGTTGTAGAGGGACCAGAACTCATCCTCTTCGTGGAAACTGGCGGAGTACAGCGATTTGCGGCCGCGCATCTCGGTGACGGTCTTCTCGATGAGCCGGTTGTGGGTGCCCGCGGACTCCCCCGGGTCGAGCGGGACCGACGACCAGAACCCGAAGTTGACGTAGAGCGAGTCCGGGTCCATGACGTAGAGCGGCCACTGGGTCTTGTCCCGCAGCCGCACCGGGCACACCCAGACCGGGTTGATCGGGATCTCGCGGTGGAAGAACTCGAGGAACGCGGCGGCTTGGTCGATGGGGACCTCGATGTCCTGCACCACGGTCTCCCGCTCGGGCAGCCCGCGCCACTTGTCGATCCGGGCGGACACGCCGAGCTTGCGTTCGAGTGCGACGACCTTCCAGTAGACGTCCGAGCGGAGCCGCTTGCGGCCCAGCACCCGCCGGACGAGACGGTTCTGCACGCCGAGGGCGGCCGAGCACCAGAACCAGTCGGTGTCCCAGCGCCACAGGTAGTCGCGGACGGTGAGGTAGTCGTCGGCGCGGCCCTGGATGGAGCGGTAGTAGATGTCGAGCCAGGTGTAGTCGCTGGTGTAGGGCGCCTCGTCGGTGAACGTGCCCAGCGTCAGGTACAGCTCGTCGGGTCCGAACACAGTGCCGTCGACGAAGTCGACCTGGACCCCGCCGTGCTCGCGGGTCTCGCAGACCTCGGCCAGTTCGGCGAAGTAGGCGGTGGCGTCGCGGTGGCGGAGGTGGCGCACGTGGACGTAAGGGCGCACCGGTTCGAGTTCGATGGTGAGCCGCAGCGCGTAGCCGAGGGTCCCGTAGGAGTTGGGGAAGCCGTGGAACAGGTCGCGGTGCTCGTTGTCCGGCCGCGCGACGACGACCTGGCCGTCGCCGGTGAGGACTTCGAGTTCCAGCACCGACTCGTGCGGCATGCCGTTGCGGAAGGACGACGACTCGATACCGAGCCCGGTGACCGCGCCGCCCAGGGTGATGGTCTTGAGCTGCGGCACGACCAGCGGCATCAGCCCGTGCGGCAGGGTGGCGTCGACCAGCTGCTCGTAGGTGACCATGCCCTCGACGTCGGCGGTGCGCGCCTCCGGGTCGACGGACAGGACATGGGTGAAGTCGGCGACGTCGATGGTCCCGGCTCCGCCGCGGTCGCGGAACAGGTTGGAGGTGCGCTTGGCCAGCCGGATCGGCGAGTCCGGCGGCAGGGCGGCGAACCGTTCGCGCAGGCGCTGCACCCGGTCCTGGTGCGCGGTCCCCGCGCTGGTCGTGGCACCCGTCATACCTGTCATTCTCACCCTATTCGGCTCGACCGGTACAGCTGTGGCCGACGCGACCCCGTCCTCATCCCTCAGTGATAGTCGAACGGAGCGGATTTCGCTCGCGCAAGATCGGAGTTGACGGGACCGCCACGCGTGGGAAGGTGATCGGGTGAGCGAGGACGAAGTGCGCGACGGGGTGTCGCTGACCAATCTCGACCAGCCGCTGTTCGACGGGGCCGAGGCCACGAAACGCGACCTCGTCGACTACCTGGACGCGGTCCGCGACCGGATGATCCCGGTGTTGCGCGATCGCCCGCTGTCGGTGATGCGGGTGCGGCCAGGCCAGCAGCCGTTCATGCAGAAGAATCTGCCGAAATACACACCGGAATGGGTCCGGCGGGCCACGGTGTGGGCGGAGGCGTCCAAACGCGAGATCTCCTACGCGCTCTGCGACGACCGTCGGACCCTGCTGTGGTTCGCGAACCAGCGGTCCATCGAGTACCACCCCACCTTGACGGTCCTGTCCCGCCCGGACCATGTCACCCACCTGATCCTCGACCTCGACCCGCCCGCGGGCGACGACAGCTTCGGCGCCGCCGTCCAGGCCGCCCTGCTGGTGCGGCAGGCCCTGGCCGACTCCGGCCTCACCGGCGTCGCCAAGACCAGCGGCGCGAAGGGCGTCCACGTCTTCGCCCCCGTCGACCCGGACGCGTCCATGGAGGACGTCGCCGCAGCCACCCGCGCCATTGCCGCCCGGGCGGAGCGTATCGACCCGGCCCTGGCCACGACGGCCTACATCGTGGAGGACCGGGCGGGCAAGGTCTTCCTCGACTCCACGCGCTCGGGCGGTGCCACCGTGGTCGCGGCCTACAGTCCCCGCATCCGCCCCGGCACCCCCGTCTCGTTCCCGGTCGCGTGGGAGGACCTGACCTCGGTCAAACCCGCGGACTTCACCGTGCGAACAGCCCCGGCGCTACTCGGCGACACCGACCCGTGGGCCACCCGAATGCCCGACCCGCAGCCCTTGGCCGCCGACCTGGTCGCCGAAGGCCACACCATCCCGGTCGCCCGCGTCCAGGCGATGCACGAGGGCAAGCGCCGGGCGAGGGCCCGCAAGGCGGCGGAGGAGTCCACGTCCGGGTAGCGGTCGTTTTGCCGAACGGGGACGGGGGTAGACCTCACCCGTACCCCAGGGAGGCCATCATGAGCGACCGCGACCCCGCCGACACCGGCGCGGAGGACTTGGACGAGGACGCATTGCACGTGGACCCGCTGGAAGAGGGCGTCGAACCCCCCGAACACTGGTCGGCGGCCGACAAGTACGGCACCACTCCCTCGGAGGCACTCGAGGGCGAGGGCATGGAGCGGAAACTAACAGCCGAACAGGCGGACGTGACCCCGGACGACGTCCCGGACACCCCCGTCGCCGCGGCCCCCATCGACGACCTCGACGAATCCGTGGACGCCGCGAACGAGCCCGAGGGCTACGACATGCCCGAACCACAACGACAGGTTCCGGACGACGCGGCCCGCAGGGGCCAGTCGGCAGATGAGGCGGGCGGCTCGATGGCCGAGACCATCCGCACACCGCCGGACATCGATTAGACATCGCGAACAACCGCCGGACCCGTGCGCCCTTTCCCTGCACCCCGTACGCGCAGACCTCCAGGGACGGCCTTTCGCCCTGCAGTTCCTCTGCCCTGCACCCCGGACGGGGCACCTTCAGGGACGGCTCTTCGCCCTGCACTCCCCGTTGCCCTTGAGCTCCGAACAGGGTCACCTCCAGGGACGGCTCTTCGCCCCTGCATGGGGGGCGTGGTCGGGCTGTGTTGCTCGGCTGGGTGAGGTGGTTTGTGGCATGCCTAATTCGTGGGCGATTCTGCACGGCCTGGGTGGGTCTATCGTCTGGCCGTGGGCGGATTGGCTGATCGGGCACGATCCGGGCGTCGGGCAGAACGTGCTGATCGCTAGTACCGTCGATCCATGTCGATGAGGCGGGTCGCTGTGGTGCTCGCTGCCCTGGTGGGTCTCTCAGCTTGTGGGGGCGAGCGGGTTCGGGAGGCGGAGAATGTGGCGCGGGCGTTTCTCGGGGCGTTGGCCGACAACCGCACTGAAGAGGCGTGTGCCCTGTTCGGGCCGAGGGTGCTCGCGGACGAGGACTGCGCCGCCGCCCTGGAGAAGTTGACGCCCGCCACCATCGTGGAAACCGAGGTGTGGGGCGATGGCGCCATCGTCCGCGCCGGGTCGGGGACGCTTTTTCTCAGCGAGTTCAACCGGGGCTGGCTGGTGACCGCCGCCGGGTGTGTCGACCGCGGTGAGGTTCCCTACGACTGTGCGGTGGGTGGGCCATGATCGCGCGACTGATGTTCAACCTGACCCTGGTCATCGTGATCGGCGGCTGTGGTTACTTCATCCTCATCGGACTGCTCCACCGATGACCGACGACGAGAGCGAAGGCGACCGGCTGCGGCGCAACGTCAACGAGCTCCTGCAGGAGCTGCGGGTGGCTCAGGCGGGGGTGCAGATCCTCTTCGGTTTCCTGCTCGCCGTGACGTTCACCGAGTCCTACGAGCGTGCGACCGGGTTTCAGCAGATGGTTCACCTGATCACGGTGTTGCTCGCCGTGTTGGCGATCGCGTTGTTCACCGCCCCGGCGGCCTGGCATCGGGTGCTGTTCCGGCAGGGCAGGCGCGACCTGATTGTCGACAGCGCCAACACCTTCGCCATCGTCGGGTTGGCGACGCTCGCCCTCGCGGTCTCGGGGACGGTCCTACTGCTCACCGATGTGATCATCGGTCAGCCCGCGGCGGCCATCCTGGCCGCGATCACCGCGGTCGGGTTCGCGACCCTGTGGTTCGCGGTGCCCGCGCGCCACCGGCGCGGCGGTGACGGCGCATAGCGCGCAGGCCGCGGGCGATCGTGTCGCGCAGGGTGCTCGACGGCGGTTCCGTGGCGGCAATCGTCTCCGCCACCCACGCCACCACTTCGGGCAGACCGAGCGGCGCGGGCGGCGGCCTGCGCAGGTCCACGTCCTCCTGGGCGGTCCGGAAGCACCGGACCACCGCCCCCTCATCCTCCAGCCCTCTCGCCCACTCACCCCACGGCGAGTCGGGGGCGCAGGACCGCGGGTCGACGGCGACGAAGGACTTCACCTTCCGCGCCTGCGCACCCGCCACCCACAGGACCGGCTCGGTGGCCGCCCCGCTGGTGACGATGTGCACGCGCCTGCCCGGGGTCTCGCTCAGGATCGAGGCCAGCGCCGCCAAGCCCGGGCCGTCCGCGGGCAGCCGGACCCAGCCGATCCGCAGCCGGTCGGTCAGCGGGCGCCAAGTCGCGGGCAGTTCGCCGTGGCTGGCCTCCCCGGCCGGATCGAGCACCACCGCGAGGTCCGCGTCGATCGGTCCCCGCCACACGATGGCGGGTCCGCGTGCGGCCATGTCCGTCATCATCGTCGCCCGGCCTCTCCAGAGTCCTCTGTGGACTCATCGACGCCGACCTGGACGGCCCAGACCAAGGCGTGCACGAGCATCGACATCCGGTCGTGGCTGTCGCCGGAGTCGATCACCAGCCGGAGCTGGTCGGTGACGTCCTCCGGCCGGTCGTTGAGCCACGCCAGTTGCGCGCGCAGCACGGCGCGGACCGGCGGGGCGATCGAATCGATGTCGACGGGCAGCCCGTCGGCGTCTTGCACCTCCACGGCGAACGCCGCGTCGGGCAGCTGAACCGCCTCGGACTCCAGGATCTTCCTGCCACCCGCACTGATCAGCGCGGTCACGATGGCGAGAAGGTCGGAGTCCGAGGCGGGTCGGCACCACTGGGCGAGCAGATCGGACACGACGTCGATGTCACGGTCTCGGACCGCGGCCACCAGTGTGTTGATCGCGTCCGCTACGCGAGGGGTGTGCTCGGCCATGGTCTTGGCCCCTCCGGTCGAATCGGTTACGCCGTCTCGCATGGTGGCTACCCCGGTGACCGGAGGGGAAACCCGTCAGGTGCGTCGGTAACCGCTCGACGGCGGCATCGGCGCACCGGCGGGCGGAATCGGTGTGGTCGGCGCACTCGGATCCACGGCGCCCGCGGGGACATGGCTCGCGGGCCTGGACCCCATCTGGCTCGTTTCCGTGGTGGCGCCGTGTCGCGCCGTTTCCGGGGCGCCCTGTCGCGGCGCGGTGGCCGCGGCCTCGTCGCGCATCTTCGGGATCTCCTGCTCCGCGCGGTTCAGCCAGCCGTCCCAGCGGTTCTGCATCGGCTTGATGAGACCACCGCCGACGCCGACGATCAGGATGCCCGCGACGGTCGCGAGGACTGCCACGAGAACCGGGGTGGTGACCGTGGTGGCCACACCGATCTGGTTCAGCGCGGCGATGATTCCCAGGGCCAGGATGAAGACCGAGGCGATCGTGCCGAGCAGCCGCCCGTAGGACAGCCCGCCCAGCGTGTTGTTGATCAGGTCCTTGACACCGGTGGCGATCGCGCTGGCCACGACCACGATGATGATCGCCACGATGGCCCTCGGCAGCCACGCGACAACGGCGGTCAGCAGGTCGGAGACCGGGTTCGGCCCGAACACGCCGAACGCCATCTGCAGGGCGATCAGCAGGATCGCATAGTAGACGATCTTCGCGATGATGTCGGAAGCGTCGTACTTGCCGCGGTCCAGCATGCGTTTGATGCCGCCGCGCTCGACCGCACGATCGAATCCGACCTTTTCCAGGCCGAAGTCGACGGCTTTGGCGAGCGCCTTGGCGAGAAGCCAACCGATGAACAGAATGACCAGGAACATCAGCAGCTTCGGCACGAAGGTGATGATCGACGCCCACGCATCGGATAGGCCTTGGCCGAAGTCCATGGCGTTCTCCCTTCCAGCAGGGGTCCGCGACGGTTCGCGGCCGCTGGCCGAGGAGTTACCCACATCTTCGCTCGCTACACATCCGCACTGGTGAGGTCGCCCGGCTACCCCCGCGTTGCCTACCGTTGACCTGGGAGGACTCGCGATGACCTATCTCGACGTGTTCCGGCTGGCCAAGGACACGCTCAGCGCGCGGACCGTCTACACCGATCCCTGCGAACGCGACGGGGTCACCGTCATCGCCGCGGCCACCATCCACGGCGGCGGTGGCGGCGGGAGCGGCACCGAACTGATCACCGAGGGGGCGGGCTTCGGCGTCTGCGCCCGGCCCGCGGGGGCCTTCGTCATCCGCGGGTCGTCGGTTCGTTGGCGGCCGGCGATCGATGTCAACCGGCTCATCGGCACCATCGGTGCGGTGGTCATCGCCGTCCTCATCACCCGGCGGTGAGGGTCAGCCGCGCGACCTCAGCCGGATGTTGGGCAGGACCGGCGCGGGCAGCGTCTCGGCCCACTGCTCGGGGAACTCGCCGTAGCGGCCGGACTCCACGCCGGAGCGGGCCCGCTGCCACTGCTCGCGGAAAGTGACGATCTCGTCGTGCGAGCGGGCGATGAAGTTCCACCACATGACGATCCGCTCCCCCAGCGGTTCGCCGCCGAGGACGAGCACCCGCGCCGGTTCGTCGCCCGCTTCGAGGGTGAGTGACGTCGACCCCGTCGGCTGGTAGACCAGCTTCCCGGCGCTCGCGGTGACGCCCGCGGCATGGACCTCGCCGGTGTCGACGAGCACGCCGTGCTCGAAACCGGCTTCCACGTCCAGGCGCAGGACCTGGCCCGGGCGCAGGGTGATCTCGGCGCCCAGCAGCGGCGTGTGGGTCGCCACCGGCGACGTGTGTCCGAGCAGGGTCCCGAGGAACACCACGACGCGCGCGCCGTCGTGGGCGTGCACGGGCGGCGCGTAGTGCTCGAAGGCCGGGTCGACGAACCGGTCGCGATCCGGCAGCGCGATCCACAGCTGCGCGCCATGCAGCACCGAGGTCCCCGGCAGCGAGTGCTCGGAGTGCGCGATCCCCGAGCCCGCCGTCATCAGGTTGATCTCGCCCGGGCGGACGACCGCGTGCGCCCCGGTGGTGTCGCGGTGCTCGACCTCGCCGCTGAACAGCCAGGACACGGTCTGCAGCCCGGTGTGCGGGTGGCCCGGCACGGCCATGCCGCCGGTGGCGGAGACGTCGTCCGGGCCGTAGTGGTCGACGAAGCACCAGGCGCCGATCAGCGACTGCTCACGCTGCGGCAGCGTCCGGCGCACCATCATCGACCGGGGACCGCCCAGCGGGACCTCGCGCCCGTCGAGCAGTTTGCCCGCGGGCGCTGTGTCGGCCGAGCAGACGAGCTCGGCAGGCGCCTGCTCCAGGTTGCTCATTCACGCACCCACTCCCAGTCGCGTCAGCCCTAGTCCGATCAGGCTATCCCGGCACCTATAAATATGGTCCCGGTAGAAGTTCCGCGGGCCGGAATCCGCCAACCGCCCCCGGTTGCGACCATCCGTGCCTGCCTCGAAACTGTCAGCGACAGGTGTCGGAGAACCGAGAGGTGTTCGATGATCCGAGTTAAGCGCGCGGCCGACGGCCACCAGCGCGTGACGTTCGCGCTGGCGCAGGACGACCTGCCTGGGATCGCCAAGGCGTCGGTCGTCGGGAACTTCAACGAGTGGGAACCCGGTCGCCACGAGCTGCGCAGGCGCAGCAACGGCACCCTGTCGACCACCGTGGAGGTGGAAGAGGGGACGACGCTGACGTTCCGCTACCTGGGCGACGACGGCGTGTGGTTCAACGACTCCCAGGCCGAGGTCGACCATCTGGGCAACTGCCGGTTCACTGTTCCGTCACCCCGGAATTCTTGATATTTGGTCACCTGCCGTCTTGCGTGCGGAGTGGTGGTGGCCGTGGTCGGCAGCCGTCACGGGTCCCCTTGGGTGGCGGCCTGTTGGCGCTGTGTTTCTTCTCTGCGGGCGTCACGCTCAGGTGGCGGTGACGTTCGAACACGAAAGCCCAGTGGCCTTCCAGCACCTGGACCTGGCAGTGCATGACGTCGCCAAGGACCACGGGCCGACGCGCGTCCACGCCTGACGGGTCGGTGATGACCAGGCTCTGATGGCCAGGCGTGTGGCCGGAAGTCGCCAGCACCCGCACGCCTGGGGCGATCTCGGCGCCGTCCGCGGTGAACTCGACCCGGCCGGACAGGGCGCCATCACCGCGACCGGGTGCGCCCGACCACCCCGTCGGTGCCCGCCCAGTGCCGCCACTCCGCTTCCGCCACCAGGTGTCGGGCCTGGCCGAAGGTCAGCCCGAACGGGTCCGCGGGCTCGGCGCGGGTGCGACGTCGCTGACCCAGCCCACGTGGTCGTGGTGCAGGTGCGTGAAGAACACGGTGTCCACATCGGACGGTGCGAGCCCTTCGGCAGCCGGCGAGGAGATCAGGTCGCCGCCGCGGAAGTCGGCTGCACATGATGAACCACGGCAGGCTCGACGCGCACATTCCTGGAAGCCGGTGGTCACGCCCGGGTCGCGATCACCACCCGGTTCGACTCGTAGCCGTCCGAGCCGCCGACCCAGCGGCCGCCGCAGGTGACGAGGACCAACCGGTGCGTGCCGCCCTGGCCGAAGAACTCCTCGGCGCGCGGGGGCAGGTCGCCCTTCGAGACCGTCTCCACCCGCGACACCCGGTAGCTCCAGGTGCGGCCGGCCGCGTCCACCACGGACACGGGGTCACCGGTCCGCGCGTTCCACAGTTCGGCGAAGGGACCCGTCTGCCCCTTCCAGTCCACATGCCCGGCGAACACCGTCGCGCCCGTGGCGGCGTCCAGACCCGCGCCCCACCACGTCGCCTCGCGCACGCCGTTCGGCACCGGCAGGGTCGCGTCCGGGCCCAGTTCCTGGCGCACCAGTGTCGCCGTGCCGCCCTTGGCCAGCCGGACCGTGCCCGGCCGCTGCCCGACCGGCGCCGCGGTCGGTTCGACGGGTGGGGCACTCGCGGCGGGCGGCGCGGCAGGCGTGGTCGCCTGCGGTGCTTCGGTGGGCAGCACCCCGCCGATCCCGCCAAGGGCGACCGCCTGCGGTCGCGGCGGCTCATGGGGTCCGGCGACGGCCTGCCCGGACACGGTCACCGCGCCGCCGAAGGCCACCGCGACGAACAGACCCGCCCCGCCCGCGACCGCGGGCAGGGCGAGCCACCAACTCTGTCGGGCCATCCGGGGTCAGCGCCCCCAGTCCCGGCGCATGCCCCGGCCGACCACGACGCGCCTTCGCGACGGTCCGTGGAGCAGGAGCAGGGTCACCAAGGCGCCGCCGATGAGCATCAGGACACCGAGTCCGACGAGCAGGCCGGTCGACGGGCCGCCGTCGGTCATCGCGGCCGCCGCGGCGGGCTGGCCGCCGCCCGCGGGGATCGTCTTGGGCACCGTGGGCACGTTGGGTTTGTTCGCGACCTTGAGCGTGAGCGTCGCCCCCGGGGTGACCTCGCCGCACGCCGCGGGCGGCGCCGCCGGGTCGAACGCCTGCTCGTACCCGGGCGGTGCGGCGACCTCGATGACGCAGATCTGTTGCGGCGTGCGCAGATTCGGCACGCCCGCCGTGCCGTCCGCGCCGGTCACCACGACCGAAGGGGTCCCATCCGCGCCGGTCAGCGGCTTGCCGTCCTGGTCCACCGCGGGCTTGGTCTTGTCCGCGGCGGTGATCCGCAGTGACACGCCCGCGATGCCCTTGCCGGTCTTCTCGTCGACCTTCGCCACCGCGACCTTGCCCGGCGCGGTCACGGCCGTGACGGCCTCGGCCCCGGTCAGCCGCTTCTCGCCGCCGGTGCTCACCACGCGCTGGGTGTCGACCTGGACCGCCTGGCGCACCACCGGTTTGTCGGCGGGAGCCGCCAGCGAGATCGCGACCTTCGGGTTGGGCCCGGTCGGCGTGACGCTGAGCGTCAGCGGTCCGCCCGCCTCCGGAGTCGGGAGGATCAGCGTCTTGCGGCCGTCGACAAGAGCGTCGGTGAGGGTGATCGTGACCGGGACGGTGCCCACGCCCTTGCCCGCGGCGTTGACGACCTTGACGGTCCAGGTGTCGGGTGTGCCGATGACCTGCGGCGCGGTCGGCTTGGTGATGCCGGTCGTCCACGGGCCCCGGTTGGCGGTGGCGTCGGCTTTGAGCCGATCGACGGCTGCCTTGGCGCTCGCGGGCAGCTTCCCCAGGTGGAAGGGGGCGTCGTAGGCGATCGTGCGGAATGTATTGGTCGGGAGGAGTTGGCCGGGGTCCTGCGGCGCCGCGGTCCACGAGTGCAGCAGGTGCGCCAGGGCCGCGGCCTCGTCGGCGCTCTTGGTGGTCGAGTAGCGCAGCAGCAGGTAGGAGATCTGGGCCGCGACGTCCGGGCTCAGCTCCGTCCCCCACTTGGTCTTGAGCGCCTCGCCCGGCTGGTACTGCTCGTCGGTGTCGGGCGCTAGGTACGCGTACTGCACGCACCAGACCTGCTGGCCGTTGACCAGGTACGACCCGGACCAGTCCGTCTGGTCCGGGTTGCCTTTGTACGGCTGCGAAGGCGAGGTCTTGTATCCGAGAGCTTCCCGCACGGCCGCAGCCGCGGTGGGCGCGGTGCTCACGAGGAGGGCGCCCGCCAGCAGCGAGGCACTCGCCACCCCTGCGACCAGCCGGGCGCCGAAATTGGTTCGCCCCATGGTGATGTCGGCTCCTTGCCGCCGCCGCGTGACGCCGCGACGCTGTTTGACGTCGGTGGGTGATTCCCCCGCGAGCCTGGTTTCTCGTCGACCCGCGGGCAATCCGCCACCGGGGCGACTCCGATCGGCGGGTCAGCGGGACATCGCCGGGCTCGCTCTCGACATCCACATGATCGTTACCCGCGAATGGCGGATCGGTCCGGTCCATGTGGGTGGCGGTTGGTCACGCAGAGGAGATCCGGGGCCGTCTCAGCCCCCTGACCAAAGCAGGCCAAGCGGGTGACTTGCCTTACGCACCAGAATGACAAGAGTGACTCGACGAGCGCTGCTGCTGGGCGGCGGCGGGGTCGCGGGCATCGCCTGGGAGAACCGGCGTCCTCACCGGTCTGTGACGGCTGCCGACCACGGTGCGCACTGTCCCGCACTGTCCCGCACTGGTGACCAACTCTTGAAGTTCCGGGGAGGCGGCACAGTTCCCGCGAAACTCGCGCGGAAAAAATTTGGAAGACGTGTCGATTGCACGACCTCCCGTCCGTCGGTCAAGTACACGGCGAAGACAGCCGACCAGGAAGAGGTAGCCCCGCGAACCCGCGGGCCGAGACTGGAGGAACACCATGGGCAAGCTCGTTGTCACCGAATTCATCTCCCTCGACGGCGTCATCGAGGACCCGGGCGGCGCCGAGGGCTTCGAGCACGGCGGTTGGAGCTTCAAGTCCCCTGCTCCGGACGGCGACCAGTTCAAGTTCGAGGAGCTCATGAACAGTGACGCGCAGCTGTTCGGCAGGCTCACCTATGACGCCTTCGCCGCCGCGTGGCCGGAGATGACCGACGAGGCCGGGTTCGCCGACAAGATGAACTCGATGCCCAAGTACGTCGTGTCCACGACCCTCGGCGAGGCGAAGTGGAACAACACCACCGTCATCTCCGACAACGTCGCCGAGGAGGTCGCCAACCTCAAGACCAAGCACGAGGGCGACATCCTCGTCCCGGGCAGCTCGCAGCTCATCGACACCCTGCGCGCGCACGGTCTGATCGACGAGTACCGGCTGATTGTGCACCCGGTGGTCCTGGGCTCGGGCAAGCGGCTGTTCAACGACGGCGCGGGCGCGTCGGACCTGGAGCTGGTCGAGACGCGCAACGTCGGCCCCAACGTGCTCCTGCAGACCTACCGCCCGGCCGCGAAGACCGAAGAGTGACCGGCTGACGCCGGTGGTCCCGCCTGGGGCGGCGGGATCGCCGGCGACGACCGGCCGAACAGCCGATCGCCACACCCGGGGGCCGTCGCTAGCCTGGCCCGATGAAGCGAACCATGATCGCCGTCATCACGGCACTTGTCGCTGGTGTGATCGTCTCGTCGCCCGCCACCGCGGAAACCGGGAAGCCCGCGCGGTGCGAGTTCACACCGACCCCGGACAACCCCGCCGCCCGGCCGGTGCGCGTTCCCCGCGCGAAAGCGAAGTCGCACGGGACCGTGGATGTCAGCATCTCCACCAACTACGGGACGCTCGACTTGCGGCTCGACCGCGACAACGCGCCCTGCGCGGTGCACAACCTCGTCCACCTGGCCCGCGCCGACTTCTACGACGACACCCGGTGTTTCCGGCTCACCGACAGCCCGCGGCTGGGTGTCCTGCAGTGCGGTGACATCTACCGCGCGGAGGAAGGCGGTCCGGGCTACAAGTTCCCGGACGAGGTCACCGGCCAGGAGACGTACCCGCGCGGCACCATCGCGATGGGCAACCAGGGGCCGGGAACGAACGGCAGCGAGTGGTTCATCGTGCACTCGGTCGCCAAGATCCGGCCCGTCTACACGGTGATGGGACACGTCACCCGCGGCATCGAGGTCATGGACCGCATTGTCGCCGCGGGCATCGATCCGGATGGCGCGGTCGACGGAGCGCCCCGGCACCCGGTTGTGATCCACGATGTCCGGGTCGGCCGTTCGCACGGCTGAAACCTCGATCAGATAACGAAAGCACCCCGAAACGATCAGCGGGCTCCCTCCGTGCCAAGATCCGCTCAGACGCGCGGAGGGAGTCTCGGGGGATGGCAAGTGCCGGCCGACGGAAAGCCCGGTCGAAAGCGATCCCGCTGCGGAACCGGCTGTTGTTCGTGCTCGCCGCGCTGGTGGTGCTTGGCCTGACCGCGATGGCGGTCGGGTGGCTGGAGTCGAAGTCCGCGGGCGCGACACCGGCGGACATCGCGCCCGCCAACGATCCGGGCACCGCCCGAACACAGTTGGCGGAGTTGGAAGTCCGCCCCGGCCGACCGATGGCGGGGTACTCGCGCGAATCGTTCCCGCACTGGGCAACCGTCGAAGGACAGTGCAACGCCCGCGAGGCGGTGCTCAAGCGTGACGGTCACGATGTCGTGGTCGACGGCCGCTGCCGCGTGGTGTCCGGCCGCTGGGTCAGCCCCTTCGACGGCGCGACCTGGACCGAACCGACCGATGTGGACATCGACCACTTGGTGCCGCTGGCCAACGCCTGGCGCAGCGGCGCGGGCGAGTGGTCGAGGGAGCGGCGCCGCGAGTTCGCCAACGACATGGTGCGCCCACAGCTGATCGCGGTGACCGACAACGTCAACCAGGCCAAGGGAGATCAGGGACCCGACACCTGGAAGCCGCCGCTGACCAGCACCTGGTGCGGCTACTCGGTCAACTGGATCGCGGTCAAGCACCACTACAAGCTGTCGGTGAACCCCGCTGAGAAGACCGAACTCGAGAAGATGCTCGACCGCTGCTGACTTGACCTGGAGCGCGCTCCAGGAGATTGACTGCTCTCGACGCCCGGAACCACACGGGCCGGTTGAGAGGATCTCCGCGTGAAGTACCGCACGATCGGCACGGACCCGCGAACCCGCCGCACCGTCAGCGTGCTGAGCCTGGGCGCCATGCTGTTCGGCACGACCACCGACGAAGGGACGTCGTTCGCGATCCTGGACAGGTATGTCGAGGCGGGCGGGACGTTCATCGACACGTCGAACAACTACGCCTTCTGGGCCGATTCGTCGCAGGGCGGCCAGAGCGAGGCGCTCCTCGGCCGCTGGCGGCGCAGCCGCGGCGTCGGCGACGAGATCACCGTCGCCACCAAGCTCGGCGGCCGCCCGATCGCCCCGGGCCTCAGCTTCGCCGAAACCGCGCTGCCGCACAACATCGAGGGCTTGTCCCCCAAGGCGATCCGCGAGTCCGCCGCGCGAAGCGCTGAGGCGCTGGGGATGTCCACGCTGGACTTGCTGTATGCCCACGTGGAGGACTATGTGACGCCGATGGAGGAGACCGTGGCGGCCTTCGGGGAACTCGTCACCGAGGGCGCGGTGGGTCTGCTCGGGGTGAGCAACCACTGGGCTTGGCGGGTGGAACGGGCCAGGGCGACGAGCGCGGCGGCGGGGCTTGCCTGGTACGAAGTCCTGCAGTACCAGCACAGTTACCTTCGTCCACGCACTGACCTGCCGGGCAGGCGGTCGGTCGACGGCAACCAGGGCTACCTCAGCGCGGACCTGCGGGCATATCTGCGGACCGAGCCGGACCTGGCGTTGGTGGCGTACTCACCGTTGCTCGGCGGCGCCTACACCCGCGCCGACAAGCCACTCGGCGTCGACTTCGACCACCCCGGCACGCACTCCCGGCTCGCGGCGGCACGCAAGGTGGCCGTGGAGACGGGAGCGACCGTGAACCAGGTCGTGCTGGCGTGGATGATCGGCAACGACATCCCGGCGATCCCGCTGGTCGGTGCGTCCTCGGTGGCGCAGTTGGACGAGAGTATCGCCGCGGTGGACTTGGAACTGTCGCCCGAGCAGCGCGCGATTCTGGATGAGGCGCGCTGATCGGAAATGTCGAAGGGGCGGGCCGAATAGCCCCCAACACTATTCGGCCCGCCATTCATTCGAATCAGCAGGTCTCACCCTTGTACCAGGCGAACTTGATGATTCCCGCATCCCCCAGATAGGTGCGGCCCGGTCCGACGCATTCGTCGTACCCACTGAGGCCGTGGTGTCGCTCCACCCGGATCCACACCCACGAGCCCCCGCCGCAGTGGTTGTAGTAGGCCCGGCCGGACGGGCCGTCCGGGTCCCAACCGCAGGCCAGCGGGCTTTCCGCGATCCGAGGGCTGTTCTGCTCGACGGCAGCGGCGGCCGGCGCGGCGGCGAGGCCGGCGAAGGACAGGGCGATGGCCAGCGAGGCCAATGGACGCAGACTTACCAGTGAACGCATTTCATTTCCCCCTTGCCACATGGGGGAAGTTGATTTCCTCCCCCAAGGAGATTCCAGCGTCGCACAGCAATAAGGTGACGGAGTAGTCCCTGAAAGGGTGAAAACAAAACGAAGACTGTGACATGGCGCCGGCTCGCCAGCGCGGCTCGGTCGCTTTGTGGTGACCGAGCGGGAAGGATCGCCGAAGGCGGCGCCATGTCACAGCGCCATCTACACAGTGAAGCCTAGAGCGCGCAGCTGCTCGCGGCCGTCGTCGGTGATCTTCTCCGGGCCCCACGGGGGCATCCAGACCCAGTTGATCCGGAAGTCGTCGACCAAGCCGCCGCCGGTCAGCGCCGCGCGGGTCTGGTCTTCGATCACGTCGGTCAGTGGGCAGGCCGCCGACGTCAGGGTCATGTCGATCGTCGCGGTGTTGTCGTCCTCGACCCGGATGTCGTACACCAGGCCGAGGTCGACGACGTTGATCCCCAACTCGGGGTCGACCACGTCGCGCATGGCCTCTTCGAGGTCGTCCAAGGTGGCCAGGTCGGCTCGGGGGGCCTGGTCGGGCATCCCCGCGGCGCCGCGCTGGACTTCTTCTGCGTCGTTCTCGGTGCTCATCGCGCTGTCACTCCTTCGCCCGAACGGGCAACCGCGTCCTTGAAAGCCATCCAGCCAAGCAGAGCACACTTCACCCGCGCCGGGTACTTGGCCACACCCGCGAAGGCGATGCCGTCCTCCAGCACGTCCTCATCCGGTTCGACCTGACCCCGGCCCTGCATCAGCTCCACGAACGCGTCCATAGTGGACAGTGCGGCCGCGACGTCCCGGCCGACCACCAGGTCCGTCAGCACCGACGTGGACGCCTGGCTGATCGAACAGCCCTGCCCCTCGTACGACACGTCCGCGACCTTGTCGCCGTCGAGCTTCACCCGCAGGGTGACCTCGTCGCCGCAGGTCGGGTTGACCTGGAAGGACTCCGCGTCGAACGGGTCGCGCAGACCCCGTCCGTGTGGGTTCTTGTAGTGGTCCAGGATGATCTCCTGGTACATCTGCTGCAGCTGCATCACGCCACCCCGAAGAACTTGCGGACCTGGTGCAGCCCCTCGATCATCGCGTCGATCTCGGCCTCGGTGGTGTACAGGTAACCGGACACCCGGGTCGAGGACTGCGCGCCGAGCCTGCGGTGCGCGGGCTTGGCGCAGTGGTGCCCTCCGCGCACGGCGATGCCGTACGAGTCGAGCACCTGGCTGATGTCGTGCGGGTGCAGGCCTTCCATGGTGAAGCTGATCGCCCCGCCGCGGTCGACCATGTCGGTCGGGCCGAGAATCCGCACGCCCGGCACCTCAAGCATCCGCTCCAGCGCGTAGCCGGTGATCGCCTGCTCGTGCGCGGCCACGTTCTCCATGCCCAGCGCGCTGAGGTAGTCGATCGCCGCGCCCAGCCCGATCGCCTGCGCGATCGGGGGGGTGCCCGCCTCGAACTTGTGCGGAGCCGGAGCGTACGTGGAGCGCTCCATCCGGACGTCCTCGATCATCTCGCCGCCACCGTGGAACGGGGGCAGCGCCGCGAGCACCTCCGACCGTCCCCACAGGACACCGATGCCGGTGGGACCCAGCAGCTTGTGCCCGGTGAAGCCGATCAGGTCGGCTCCGGTCTCCATGACGTCGTACGGCAGCTGCGGACCCGCCTGCGCGGCGTCGAGCACGACGAGCGCGCCGACAGCCTTGGCGCGGCGGGCGATCTCGGCGACCGGGTTGATCGTGCCCAGCATGTTCGACACATGCACGAGGGAGACGACCTTGGTGCGCTCGGTGATCAGCTCGTCGATGTTCGACAGGTCGAGCCTGCCGTCGTCGGTGATGCCGAACCACTTCAGCGTCGCGCCGGTCCGCTGCGTGAGCAGCTGCCACGGCACGATGTTGGAGTGGTGCTCCATCTCGGTGACGACGACCTCGTCGCCGGGGCCTACCCGGTACGGCTCATCGGCCCAGGCCAGCACGTTGGAGACCAGGTTGATCGCCTCGGTGATGCCCCGGGTGAAGATGATCTCGTCGCGGCTGGGCGCGCCGATGAACGCCGCGATCTTGTCGCGGGCGCCCTCGAACGCCGCCGTGGACTCCTCGCCGAGTTGGTGCACGGCGCGGGCCACGTTGGCGTTGTGGCGCTCGTAGTGCTCGGTGAGCGTGTCGATCACCGACTGCGGCTTCTGCGACGTGTTCGCGCTGTCGAGGTAGACCAGCGGCCGGTCCTCGGCGAGCCTGCGCTGCAGGATCGGGAAGTCCTTGCGGACCTGCTCGACGTCAAACCCGTGGCCGGTCACCTGACACCCCTCTCCGTGGATTCTGTCCTGTGCAACGTCAGGAAGTGGTCGCGGCTTCCTGGATGCCCGCGTATTTCACGTAGCCCTCGGCCTCGAGCTGGTCGGCCAGCTCCTTGCCGCCGGACTCGACGATCTTGCCCGCCGCGAAGACGTGCACGAAGTCGGGCGTGATGTGGCGCAGGATGCGGGTGTAGTGCGTGATCAGCAGGACACCGTGCTCGCCGGAGGCCTGGAACCGGTTGACGCCCTCGGACACGACGCGCAGGGCGTCGACGTCGAGGCCGGAGTCGGTCTCGTCGAGGATGGCGATCTTCGGCTGCAGCAGCGCGAGCTGCAGGATCTCGTGGCGCTTCTTCTCGCCGCCGGAGAAACCCTCGTTGACGCTGCGCTCGGCGAAGGCCGGGTCGATGTCCAACTCGCCCATGGCGGCCTTGACCTCCTTGACCCAGGTCCGCAGCTTCGGCGCCTCGCCCCGCACGGCGGTGGCCGCGGTGCGCAGGAAGTTCGACATCGACACGCCGGGAACCTCGACCGGGTACTGCATGGCCAGGAACAGGCCCGCGCGGGCGCGCTCGTCCACGCTCATGGCCAGGACGTCCTCGCCGTCGAGCGTGATCGTGCCCGAGGTCACCTGGTACTTGGGATGACCGGCGATCGCGTAGGACAGGGTGGACTTGCCGGACCCGTTGGGGCCCATGATCGCGTGGGTCTCGCCTGCCTTGATGGTCAGGTCGACGCCCTTGAGGATCTCCTTGGGACCTTCGTCGGTGTTGACCGAGACGTGCAGGTCCTTGATCTCCAGCGTGGCCATGTCGTGCGGTTTCCTTCAGTTCGTGGTGGTAGTGACGCCTGTATTTGTCACGCGCTGGACGTCCACGTGAACATCCCCATCGATGATCGTCACGGCGTACACATCGACGGGTTCGGTCGCGGGCGGAGCCGAAGGGGCGCCGGTGCGCAGGTCGAAACACGACCCGTGCAGCCAGCACTCCAGACCCTTGCGGGTCAGCTCCCCTTCGGACAGTGCCAGTTCGGCGTGCGAGCACTCGTCGCGCAGTGCGTGCACCTCGTCGCCCTGGCGCACAAGCACCACGGAGACATCATCGATCTCGACGGCGTGCGGTTTGCCGTCGTCCAGATCGGACAGTGCACAGGCGCGACTCATACCCCGACTGCTTCCAGTTCGGCCTCGATCGCCGCCTCAAGGCGCTCGCGCACCTCGGGAACGGTGATCTTCATCAGCAACTCGTGGAAGAAGCCGCGCACGACCAGGCGTCGAGCCTGGTCCTCCGGGATTCCCCGCGCCTGCAAGTAGAACAACTGCTCGTCGTCGAAGCGGCCGGTCGCGCTGGCGTGGCCCGCTCCGGCGATCTCGCCGGTCTCGATCTCCAGGTTCGGCACCGAGTCGGCGCGCGCGCCGTCGGTCAGCAGGAGGTTCCGGTTGAGCTCGTAGGTCTGCGTGCCCTCGGCCGCCACGCGGATCAGCACGTCGCCGATCCACACGGTGTGCGCGCCCTCGCCCTGCAGCGCGCCCTTGTACGTCACGTTCGACGTGCAGTTCGGCTGCGCGTGGTCCACAAAGGTCCGGTGCTCGAAGTGCTGTCCGGCGTCGGCGAAGTACAGACCGGTGAGGTCGACTTCCCCGCCCCGCTCGGCGAAGTACGCCGTCGGGGACACGCGGACCAGGTCGCCGCCAAGGGTGACGACGGTGTGCTTGAGCACCGCGTCCTTGCCGATCCTGGCGTGCTGCGCGGACACGTGCACGGCGTCGTCGGCCCAGTCCTGGATGGACACCACAGTGAGCTTGGAGCCCTCGGCGAGCACGAACTCCACGTTGTCGGCGTAGACACCGGAACCGCGGTGGTCGATGACCACGACGGCTTCGGCGTACAGCTCGGCGCGGATCTGCAGGTGGCCGTAGGCGAGCTTGCCCTCGCCCGGTCCGGTGACCTTGACGGTCGTCGGAGCGGACGCGCGCTGCTCCTTGGCCGCGGTGAGGATCGTGGCCTCGGCGAACGAGCTGAACGCCTGGGCGGCGACCCGGTCGGCGGGCTTGCCCGCTTCTCCGAGCCGCTTGTCGCCGCGGGCGACCGTCTCGACGGTGAACTCGCCGGGCGCGTCGACCTCGACGGTCGCCGCACCGGTGGCCTCGGCACCCTCGTGCAGGCCGGCCAGCCGCTTCATCGGCGTGAAGCGCCAAATCTCCTCGCGGCCCGTCGGCACCTCGAACGCGTTGACGTCGTAAGAGGAGAACCAGTCGGCACGCGATGCCTCGGGAACCCGCGCTCCGCCCTCAGAACGCGACTGACTAATTGGTGCGGCAGACAGTGACGTTCCCACTAGCCGACGGCCCCTTCCATCTGCAGTTCGATCAGGCGGTTCAGTTCAAGCGCGTACTCCATGGGCAGCTCACGCGCGATGGGCTCGACGAACCCGCGCACGATCATCGCCATGGCCTCGTCCTCGGACAGGCCGCGCGACATCAGGTAGAACAGCTGGTCGTCGCTGACCTTCGACACCGTGGCCTCGTGGCCCATCTGAACGTCGTCCTCGCGGATGTCGACGTACGGGTAGGTGTCGGAGCGGCTGATCGTGTCGACCAGCAGCGCGTCGCACTTGACCGTGGACTTCGAGTGGTGCGCCCGCTTGTTGACCTGGACCAGGCCGCGGTAGGACGTGCGGCCGCCGCCGCGCGCCACCGACTTCGACTCGATCTTCGAGGTCGTGTGCGGCGCGAGGTGGACCATCTTGGCGCCCGCGTCCTGGTGCTGGCCCTCGCCCGCGAAGGCGATGGACAGGACCTCACCGTGGGCGTGCTCGCCCATCAGGTAGACGGCCGGGTACTTCATGGTGACCTTGGAGCCGATGTTGCCGTCGATCCACTCCATGGTCGCGCCCTCTTCGGCCTTGGCGCGCTTGGTGACCAGGTTGTAGACGTTGTTCGACCAGTTCTGGATGGTCGTGTAGCGGCAGCGGCCGCCCTTCTTCACGATGATCTCCACGACCGCGGAGTGCAGCGAGTCGGAGGAGTAGATCGGGGCGGTGCAGCCCTCGACGTAGTGCACATAGGCACCCTCGTCGACGATGATCAGCGTGCGCTCGAACTGGCCCATGTTCTCGGTGTTGATCCGGAAGTAGGCCTGCAGCGGGATCTCGACGTGGACGCCCTTGGGCACGTAGATGAACGAGCCACCCGACCACACGGCGCCGTTGAGCGCGGAGAACTTGTTGTCCCCGTGCGGGATCACCGAGCCGTAGTACTCGGCGAACAGCTCCGGGTGCTCCTTGAGCGCGGTGTCGGTGTCGAGGAAGATGACACCCTGCTTCTCGAGCTCCTCGTTGATCTTGTGATAGACCACTTCGGACTCGTACTGCGCGGCGACACCGGACACCAGGCGGGCCTTCTCGGCCTCCGGGATGCCCAGCTTGTCGTAGGTGTTCTTGATGTCCTCGGGCAGGTCCTCCCAGGACTGGGCCTGCTTCTCCGTGGACCGCACGAAGTACTTGATGTTGTCGAAGTCGATCCCCGACAGGTCGGCGCCCCAGCTCGGCATGGGCTTGCGGTCGAAAAGCCGCAGACCCTTCAGCCGGGACTCGAGCATCCACTCGGGCTCGCTCTTCTTGGCCGAGATGTCCCGGACCACGGCCTCCGACAACCCGCGCTGGGCGGCTGCGCCCGCGACGTCGGTGTCGGCCCAGCCGAATTCGTAGCGACCCAGGGAGTCGATGGTCTCTTCCTGGGTGAGCTGCGTGGTGGTGCGCTGCTCGGCAGCGGCAGTCATAGGGACTTCCCTCCATTTGGTACTGGTGGCGCGGTAGTCGTGTGACCCGCACTGCCTGGTGACTGGAGCGGCACGTGCGTGGTGCACGCGGCGTCGCCGTTCGCGATCGTCGCCAGGCGCTGCACGTGGGTGCCGAGAAGCGCGGCGAACGCCGCCGTCTCGACCTCGCACAGCTGGGGGAACTCCGCCGCGACGTGCGCGACGGGGCAGTGGTGCTGGCAGAGCTGCTCCCCGGCGCCGACACTGCGTGTCGACGCAGCGTAACCCTCGCGGGTCAGCGCGACGGCCAGGGCCTGTGCCCGACCCGCCGGGTCCTCCACCGAGGTGATGGCGGCGCGGTGCCGGTCGACCAGGGTGCCCATCCGGCGCTCCGCGAACGCGCGGACCGCCTGCTCCCCACCGGTCTCGGCCAGGAAGCGCAGGGCGGAGATGGCCAGGTCGTCGTAGGCGTGGCCGAAGCGGGACCGGCCCGCCTCGGTGAGCAGGAAGAGCTTCGCCGGACGACCGCGGCCGCGGTGGCCCAGGCGCGGGGCCTCACGGGTGTAGGCCTCCCCGTCGGCCACCAGGGCGTCGAGGTGCCTGCGGACGGCGGCGGGGCTGAGCCCCAGCGCCTCGGCGACAGCGACGGCCGAGATCGGTCCCTGCTCCAGCAGCAGGCGGGCCACACCAACGCGGGTGCGGCCGTCCTGCTGCCCGACACCAGCGAGACCATGGGTCTCCTCTGGGGTCCGCGGAGCGGGGGCGGTCTTTTTCACAACACAAGTGTGTCTTATTTCCGTCCGAGGGGCAAAGGTGGGGTGCCTTCCGGTGACCGGCCTCACCCGCACCAACCCGCGAGTCCCACGTTCCCGACAGTGAGTTCAACGTTCACGACGATGAACTCACTGTCGGGAACGTGGGACTCGCGTCCGTGCTGACGGGTGGTTGGGGGTGGCTAGTCTTTCCGTCGTGGTGACGGCAGAGGCGGGGCGGCGCGTGCGGGTATCCGATGACGAGGCGGGCGCACTCAACGCGGTGGAGCGCAAGCAGCTCGACATCGTGCGGCGGTTCGGCACGGTGGGCGCGCTGCTACTCACCGTGGGCTCGCTGGGCGCCGGGGCCGCTCCGGTGTTCAACCCGGTCATCCGGCTCCCGGTGTTCAACCTGTTCATCCGGATGACCACCGTGTCGCTCGCGATCGGCTTCACCGGCGTGTTCATGATCGTGGTGGCCTGGCTGGCGCTGGGCAGACTGTCGCGCCCCGGCCGCGAGCGGGTCGTCTCGGTGCCACAGATGGCCCGGACGCTGGTGATGTGGATCACGCCGCTGGTGTTCACCGTCCCCAGCTTCAGCCGCGACGTCTACAGCTACCTGGCCCAGAGCGAGATCGTCGCCCGCGGCATGGACCCGTACACGCTCGGCCCGGCGCAGGCACTCGGGGTCGACCACCCGCTCACCCAGGGTGTGCCGACGATCTGGCGGGAGACGCCGTCGCCGTACGGCCCGCTGTTCCTCACCCTGGGCAAGGCCATCAACTGGCTCACCGGCGACCACGTCGTCCACGGGGTGGCACTGCACCGGCTGCTGGCGCTGATCGGCCTGGCGATGATCGTGTGGTCGCTCCCCCGGCTGGCGAAGCGCTTCGGGGTGAGCCCGGTGAGCGCCCTGTGGCTGGGCGCGGCCAACCCGCTGGTGCTGTTCCACCTGGTCGTGGGCGTGCACAACGAGGCCCTGGCGATCGGCCTGATGCTGGTCGGGTTCGAACTGGCGCTGACCCGGATGGCGAAGGTGACTCCGGACGGGCCGTTCCCGCCATGGCAGCGCGGCGAACTGGCCTGGTACGCGATCGGCGGCGCGGTCATCACCCTCGGCGCGGCGGTGAAGATCCCGGCGGCGCTGGCGCTGGGCTTCCTGGGAGTGATGATCGCCCGGCGGATGGGCGGGAAGTGGAAACACCTGTTCCAGGTCGCGGGCGGGCTGGGCGTGGTGTTCCTGGTCGTGCTCACCGCCTGCTCGTTCGGCAGCGGCCTGGGCTACGGCTGGGTCAGCACGCTCAACACCGCGTCGACCATCAAGAGCTGGCTCGCGCCGATGACCGCGCTCGGCTTCGGCGCCGGCGGCCTGGGCATCATCATGGGCCTGGGCAACCACACCGACGCCGCCATCACCGTGGCGCGGCTGTTCGGCGCCATCATCGGCCCGCTGATCGCGGCGAAGCTGCTGCTCGACAGCTTCCGGTGGAAGCTGCGCCCGCTGACCGGGCTGGGTGTCGCGCTGGGCGCGGTGCTGGTGTTCGGCGCGGCCGTGCACGCCTGGTACCTGCTGTGGGCGGCGCTCCCGCTGGCCGCCGCGGCGGGCAACACCCGGTTCCGCACGGCGGCGATGGTGATCAGCGCGGGTCTCGCCGTGGTGGTGGCGCCGACCGGGGGGACCTTCGACGGACACATCTTCGTGCTCCCCTACGCCTACCTCGCCGCGGCGATCACGACCCTCGCGGCGGTCGCCGTGGTGTGGCGGCACCTGCCGTGGCCGCCCGCCCGCCGAGTGACCACCGGCACGCCTTAGGCTTTCGAGTCGTGAGTGTGCCCGCCGTCGAGGTGTCCGACCTGGCCAAGAGTTATGGGTCCACCCTTGCCGTCGACGGCATCGGGTTCACCGTGGAACGTGGTTCCGTGCTGGCCCTGCTCGGGCCCAACGGCGCGGGCAAGACCACCAGCATCGAGATCTGCGAGGGCTTCCTGCGCCGCGACGGCGGTTCGGTCCGTGTCCTCGGCCTGGACCCGGCCACCGACGGCGAGAAGCTGCGCCCCCGGATCGGCGTGATGCCGCAGGGCGGCGGCGCCTACCCCGGCGTGCGGGTCGACGAGATGCTCACCCTGGTGGCGGCGTGCGCGGCCAACCCCCTCGACCCGGCCTGGCTGCTCGACATCCTCGGGCTCGCGGGCGCGACCCGCACCCCGTACAAGCGCCTCTCCGGTGGGCAGCAGCAGCGGCTCTCGCTCGCCTGCGCTCTCATCGGCAGGCCCGAGCTGGTGTTCCTCGACGAACCGACCGCCGGGATGGACCCCCAGGCCCGCAGGCTGGTCTGGGAGCTGGTGGCCGCGCTGCGCGCCGACGGCGTGAGCGTGCTGCTCACCACCCACCTGATGGAGGAAGCCGAGGCGCTCGCCGACCAGGTGGTGATCATCGACCACGGCCGGGTGGTGGCCCAGGGCAGCCCGCGCGAGCTCACCGAGCAGGGCGAGGACGAACAGCACCTGAAGTTCCGCGCCAAGTCGGGGTTGGACACCACGCTCCTGCTGACCGCGCTCCCCCAGGGGTGTCGGGTGAGCGAGCCGATGGCGGGCCACTACCTGGTGACCGGCACGGTCGATCCCCAGGTCGTCTCGGCGGTGACGTCGTGGTGCGCGCAGCAGGGTGTGCTCGCCCAGGAGCTGCAGGTGGGCAGGCGCAGCCTTGAGGACGTCTTCCTCGACCTGACCGGACGGGAGCTGCGCTCGTGACCGCACGATTCGAGGCCGGCACCTTCACCCCGGCGCCGGGGGCGGGCAAGCCCCTGCGGATGCTGCTCACGCACGCGCGCACCGAGGCGATGCTGACCCTGCGCAACGGCGAACAGGTCCTGCTGACCGTCCTGATCCCGCTGGCGCTGCTGGTCGGGCTCAGTGTGCTGAAGATCATCGACATGCCCGAGCCGCGGGTGGACTCGGTGACCCCCCGGATCTTCGCCCTGGCGGTGATGTCGTCGGCGTTCACCGGCCAGGCGATCGCCCTGGGCTTCGACCGCCGCTACGGCGTCCTCAAGCGGCTGGCCGCCACTGCCCTGCCGCGCTGGCTGCTGGTCGCGGGCCGGGTGCTCGCGGCGTTGGGCGTGGTTGTCCTGCAGTTGGTGCTGCTGGCACTGACGGCGGCGCTGCTGGGCTGGTCCCCGTCGCCGTCCGGTCTGGTGTGGACGGTGTTGCTGGTGGTGCTGGGCACCGTGGCGTTCGGGGCCCTCGGCGTCCTGCTCGGCGGCGCGCTGAAGGCCGAGGTCGTGCTGGCGCTGGCCAACATCGTGTGGTTCGTGCTCCTCCTGGCAGGCGGCATCATCGTCGCCGCCGACTCGCTGCCGGAGGGGATGGCGACAGTGGTTCGGCTGCTGCCGAGCGCGGCACTGACGGAAGGTCTGACAACGGCCTTGGTCGACGGCAGGGTGCCGGACTGGTCGGTGTTCGCGATCCTCGCGGGCTGGGGCGGCGGCGCGGCGCTGCTGGCCACGCGCACGACCAAACTCGTCTGACGGGCCCGCTCAGAGGTCGCGGTAGCGCTGCCAGGCGACGAGGGCCGCCATCACGAACAGCACGGCGTTGACCGGGAGCATCTTCATCTCGCCGCGCCGCAGATGGGTCGCGAAGGCGCCGAGTTGCAGCACGACGAGCCCGAGTGCCGCCAGCGGAGTCAGCACCGGCGCGATACCGGTGAGCCACGGGAGGATCAGCCCGACCGCGGCGAGAATCTCCAGCGCGCCGATCGCCTTCACGACGCCGCCGGAGAAATCCTGAGTCCACGCCATGTTCGGATCGGCCTTGAGCGCTTCATGCGACTTGGCCAGCTTCATGGAGCCCGCGGCCAGGAAGACCGCGGCGAGCACACCCTGCACGATCCACAAGAACACGTTCACGCGGCCTCCAGTGATCGTCGTCCGAACCGACGGTAGACCCGTGCCGGGGGATCGACCACTGGACGCTGCCGCCGGCCCTGGTCGAGGGGGGACGCGACCGGGCCGGCGACAGCTAAGAGAGGCGATGGGGGAGTTCGCCCTCTGACGACTCAGTGTAGTAGCTCATGATCACTGCGTGGGAATGAACGGCGAAGATCGCCGAGGAACGCCCCGTTCGGCGCACGATGGGAGGCCTGCCACATCGCCGACCGGCCGCGGACGCGCTCTCAGGAGGGCCCGCCTACCATCGTCGCGTGCTGCCGCAATCGTTGAAGGACCGGATCGACCGCCTGCCCGCGCCCAGTGTCCGCACCCAGCGGGCCGTCGCGGTCGCTGTCGTCGTCACGCAGGCGCTGATCGCGGTCACCGGGTCGGTGGTCCGGGTGACCGGGTCGGGCCTGGGCTGCACCACGTGGCCGCAGTGCCATCCGGGCAGCATGGTGCCGGTCGACCACCCGGAGTTCGCCGCCCTGCACCAGTGGATCGAGTTCGGCAACCGGATGCTGACCGGCGTCGTCGGGTTCATCGCGATCGCCGCGTTCTTCCTGGCCTACCTCGACCGCCCGCACCGCCGCCGCTACCTGCGGCTGGCGCTGATCATGCCGCTCGGGGTGCTGCTGCAGGCGGCCATCGGCGGCGCGACCGTGCGGCTGGACCTGCTGTGGTGGACGGTGGCGGTGCACTTCATGGTCTCGGCCGTGATGGTGTGGCTGGCCGTGCTGCTCGTCCACGCGGTCGACGAGGGTGACGGCCCGCGGGTCGTCCGCGGCCCCGCGGGGCTGCGCGGGCTGCTCACCGCCATGATCGTGGTGCTCGCCGGGCTGCTCGTCGTCGGCACCATGGTCACCGGAGCGGGTCCGCACGCGGGCGACCCGGAGACGCCGCGGCTGGGGCTGCCGGTGGAGACGCTGGCGCACGTGCACGCCGCGTTCCTGTTCGTCTACCTCGGCATGGTGCTCGCGGTCGGGTTCCTGCTGCACTCGCGCTCGGACCGCTCGCTGTGGCGCCGGTTCTACGCCCTGGTCGCCGTCGTGCTCGCGCAGGGCTCGCTGGGGTTCGTCCAGTTCTGGACCGGGGTGCCGGAGATGCTGGTGTCGCTGCACGTGCTCGGCGCGATGGCGGTCATCGTCGCCACCGCGAGCCTGTGGTGCGCGACGCGCGACTACCCGCGCGCGTCCGTCGAAACGGAAGACGCGCAGGTAATCGCGGTCTAGCTAACCCCGGGCCCTGGCGGCCATCTTGCGCCGGTGACCGGCGCCGATCTTGGTGGCCTCCACGGTCTCGCGGTCCCACTCCGACAGTTCGAGACCCTCGATCTTCGCGACGAGGGCCTCCCCCGCGGCGGGGTCGGGCACGATGATGTCGCCCATCGCACCGTCGTCGCCGACGAGCACGACGCGCGCGCCGGTGCGCCCGATGTTCTGCACAACGGCCCGACTCGGCTTGCCATGGTCCGCGACGAACGCGGTGGCGGCCTTGACGGCCTGGGCGGGGACCTGGGGTTCGGTGTTCTCGTCAGCCACGGACCGAGCTTAGGACCAACCGCGCGGTGGGACCCGTCCACCGTGAGCGGTTCCACTCGGGCATGCTTGGAACATGACAAAGGCAGTGGTGGTGACGCGCACCGGTGGCCCCGAAGTACTGACCTACACCGACCGGGAGATCCCCGCACCAGGCCCCGGCGAGGTACTCGTCCGGGTGAAAGCGGCGGGCGTCAACTACATCGACACCTACCACCGCGACGGCATCTACCCCCTGCCGCTGCCCTTCGGCCTCGGCCTTGAGGGCGCCGGGACGATCACCGCGGTCGGCGACGACGTCGGCGACCGCGCCGTGGGCGACCGGGTCGCCTGGGCCGACGCGATGGGCAGCTACGCCGAACACGTCCTGGTGAAGTCCACGGTCGCGGTCCGCGTTCCCGACGGCGTCGACGACGAGACCGCCGCGGCCACGATGCTGCAGGGACTCACCGCCCACTACCTGGTGACCTCGACCTACCCGGCCCGGCCGGTGGACACGGTGCTGGTCCACGCGGCGGCCGGTGGTGTCGGACTGCTGCTCGTGCAGCTGGCGAAGGCGCGCGGCGCCAGGGTCATCGGCACCGTGTCCACTTCGGACAAGGAGGCCCTCGCCCGGGAAGCGGGCGCCGACGAGGTGATCCGGTACACCGAGGAGGACT
Source organism: Actinokineospora xionganensis (assembly GCF_014323725.1). GTDB lineage: Bacteria > Actinomycetota > Actinomycetes > Mycobacteriales > Pseudonocardiaceae > Actinokineospora > Actinokineospora xionganensis. The sequence goes on from NZ_JABVED010000014.1 coordinate 30,815, forward strand.
TCGTGGCCCGGACGCTGGAGCTCACCGACGACGAGGGCGTCGCGGCGGTCTACGACGGTGTCGGGCGCACGACGTTCGACGGCAGCCTGTCGGTCTTGAAGCGCAGGGGAACGCTGGCCCTGTTCGGCGCGGCGAGTGGGCCGGTGGACCCAGTGGATCCACAGCGGCTCAACAAGGGCGGATCCCTGTTCCTGACCCGCCCGAAGCTGGCCGATCACGTCGCGACGGAAGAGGAGCTGCGGTGGCGGGCCGACGAGCTGTTCGGCGCGGTCGCCGACGGCAGCCTGAAGGTGAGCGTCGGTGGGCGATACCCGCTTTCGGAGGCCCGGCGGGCCCATGAGGACCTCCAGGGCAGGCGCACCACCGGAAAGCTCCTGCTGATCCCCTGAGTGTCCGTGCCTGAAGTCGCCGTCCCGACACTGGATGAATGGGATGTGGCCCACGCCGACGGCGTGGGCCACATCGCGTTGTCCGGTCAGAAGGTCGCCACGTTCAGCAGCTTCTCCTTGATGCCATCCGGGTCCTGGGCAGGCCAGATCCAGTCCGTCATGCCCGCCGACTGGAGGGCGGACTTCACCGAACCGGGTGAGGCCGAGGGGTTCGTCGCCTTGTACAGGGCCGCGCCGCCTGCCACGTGCGGGCTCGCCATCGACGTGCCCGAGATCGTGCTGTAGCCACCGTCCTTCCAGGTGGAGTTGATGCACACGCCCGGCGCGATCAGGTCGACGTCGGCGCCGAAGTTGGAGAAGTTGGCCAGCGTGTCGTCCTCGTCGGAGCGGCACGTCGACCCGGCGAGGCCGCCGGACTTGCCGTCGAAGTCGGCGAGCGCGCTGACGGTGATCACTTCGTCGTAGGCGGCGGGCACGAAGCCCTTCGCGTCGACGTAGCTGTTGCCCGCGGCCACCACGTAGGTGACGCCGGCCGCGACGGAGGCGCAGATCGCCTTGTGCATCGCGTCGTTGTTGCTGTTGCCGCAGTTGCCGTCGTCGGAGCCGCTACCGCCGAGGCTCATGTTGGCGATCTCGATCTTGTCGGCGTTCGCGGTCACGTAGTCGATCCCGCAGACGACCGCCGACCAGCTTCCCGAGCCGCGGTTGTCGAGCACCCGCACCGGCCAGACCCGCGCGCCGGGAGCCATGCCGACCACTCCCGAGGAGTTGTCGAGCGCGCCGACCGTGCCCGCGACGTGCGTGCCGTGCCCGTTGCCGTCGTCGGCGCTCTTTCCCGTGGAGCAGTTCTTGGCGCCCGCGGTGTGCACGTTGAGGTCCGGGTGATCGAGATCGATACCGGTGTCGATGATCGCCACATCGACGTTCACCCTTGTGTCCGCGCCGTCGATCGCGGCTGTCGCGCTTTTCTCGGCGTCGGCTCGGTCGATTCCGGTGGGCATTGTCTGCGCCGTGGTGTGGACCATTCCGTCACGCTGAACGAAACTCACCCGACCATCGCGAGTCAGTGCTTCGACGGCCCTCTCGCTCAATTGAGCGGAATATCCGCGTAACGCATGGGAATACACGTGTCCCACGGCCGCGCCGTGGGACTCCGCGTGCTCGCGGGCGACGTCGCGGGCGTTCGCCGTGTCGGCCAGCACCACGATGTAGTTGTCGATCGCTTGCTGGGAGGAGGTTTCCGCGGTCGCGACGGTCGTCGAGACCGCCGCGAGTGCGAGTGCGATGAGAGCCGTGCCGTAGGTCTTACGCATCTTGGCCCTTTCTGTGCCACGCCGGGACGGTGTCAGGGGTCCGGCCCGGCGGGGCGTATTCGTTGACGCCCCCACCATAAGCACCCAATTGGCCCAGATCATCACTCGTCACTCAAACGGCTCAGCGCCCCCGCCCACTGTCCATTCGGCACTGAAAAGCAAGTGTCGCCGCGATTTTCGATCGACGAGATATTCCCAATAATGCCCATTTTGTGGGAACAACCAAAACGCCCCGGAGCCGCGTGGCGGCCTCCGGGGCGTTTCGACTGTTCCAGGTGGGTCAGGTGACCTGGACCGCGTCGATCACGAAGACGAGGGTCTCGTTCGCGGCGATGCCGTTGCCGCCCTGGCCGTAGCCCTTGTCCGGGGGAACCACCAGGAGCCTGCGGCCACCCTGCTTGATGCCGACCAGGCCCTCGTTCCAGCCGTCGATGACCGAGGCCTCGCCGACGCCCTGGAGCGGGAAGGGCTGGTTGCGCTTCCAGGAGGAGTCCTTCTCGGTCTTGTTCGACCAGGTGACGAGCAGGTAGTGGGTCAGCATGTCGCTGCCCTTCACGACCTCCTTGCCCGTGCCCGGCGTCAAGTCCTTGACGATGAGCTTCTTGGGCGGCGCGCAGGTGGTGGGGATGGTGATCTCGGGCTTGGAGTTGGCCGCGCCGGTGACCTTGATGTCGTCGGCGGTGCACTCGGCGCCGGTGGAGGCGGCCTCGCTGGTCGGTGCGGAGGACTCGCTGGTCTTGGTGGGCTGGGTCGCGCCCGGGGCGCTCGGGCCACTCTGCGGCTGGGTGGAGGCCTGCTCCGACGGGGCGCAAGCCGTCAGGCCCACCGCCACGGCCGCCGCGATCATGATCTTGCCGACGTTCTGCATGGTCAGCGAGTCTAGAAAAGGCCGCCGGACCGGCCGCACCCGGTCCGGCCCAACGTGAATCCTCACCCGAATTTCGCAATCCACCGGCAGGTGATCACGCGTAAAGTGACTGCGCGCGCCTGATCGGATACTGACCGCGTTCGTCCGTTCGGGTGCGCCCCAAGGAGGTGACCACCGTGCCCGCGGATGCCGAAGGCCTCCGCACCCACCCGATCCAGGAGCTCTTCTGGACCCGAACGGGCCTGTTGCTCCTGATCCTGCTCGTGGTGTCGGGAACGTCGATGTGGACTTCGAGCGGTCTCGACCCGGGCACGGCCAAGAATCTACTCGCCGCGCTCGGCACCGGGACCATGGTGTCCGCCGTCGTCGGGTTCGGCCAGACGCTGATCACCGCCACGGCCGCCCAGCGGGCGATGGTGACGCCGGTGATCGAGGAGAGCAGGCGCGCGCTCCGCGAGTTGTCGGCGGAGTACCGGGCCCTCAACCAGGAGTTCTTCCCCACCCACGTCTTCGAGGCCACGACCGACCCCGACCCGGCGTTCAACGCGCTGATGATGCGCGACCTCAAGGACACCAGGCAGTTCTGCTTCCGCGGCTTCTCCGGCCGCCACGCCGCGGTGCGGCTGCTGCACTCCCACGCGGAGTGGGAAGTGCGGGCCGTCGTGGCCGATCCTCGGGAGCGCACGGCGATCAGCGGACGCGCCCGGCACCTGGTGCGCAACGCCGGGGTCGACGCGGACTACGAGGGCATCCAGGCGACGCTGCACGAGGAGATCCGCATCGGGCTCGTCGGCCTCTATCTGGCCCGTGCCCGGTGTTCGGTGATCGACGTGACCGTCATCGCCGATCCCCCGCTGGACCGCCTGGAGATGTTCGACGACAGCGTGTGGATCACCCTCTACAGCGACGTCGCCGGGGTCGCCTCGCTCTACCCGCGGACCCTGCGCTTCTCCGAGGGGTCGTTCATCTACTCGATGGAACGCGCCGATTTCGCGCGGCTGCGCGGCGCGCGGGACGCGGGGCGGTTCCAGATCACCCCGGACACCACCCGGGCGGAGTTCCTGGCGCACTTCGAGCGGGTCACCGGCACCGCGCTCTCCCAGAAGCGGTTCCAGGAGCTGGAAGCGAAGTTCCACGCCTTCCGCCACGACTTCTCCGCCAAAGCCGGACTGGAGGGCTGATTTCGTTGTCGACCCCGCTGTCCGAGCTCGCCGACAGGATGCGCACCACACCCGCGCGTCGGTGGTCGGCCATGCACGACTGCTTCGGGTCCTGGGTGGACGGTTCGACGCTGAGATCCGTTCTGCGACAACACCTTCTGAGCCTGGGACCGGACAAGGCAGCGGCCTTGATCGGCCGCTCCCGGGAGACGACGACCCACTTCGCCTGGTGCCTGCGCGACCGCGAGGCCGAGCAGTTCACCTTCTGGCTGCACGAGTACAAACCGCAGAGCGACTGGCGGCCCGGCTACGCCGACTCCGTGCACAACCACCGCTACCACTTCTGCACGGTCATCCTGCGCGGCGGCTACCTCCACGAGCGCTACGCCACCACGATCGACCCCGGCACCGGCCTGATCACCGCGGCCACCCTGCTGCGCCGCACCGAATGCCATGAGGGCGAGTCCGGGTTCCTGCTCGCCGACGAGTTCCACCGCATCCCGGCCGCGGCCGACCACACGATGACGTTCCTGGTGAAATCCCGCCCCGTGAGCCCCGCCAGCCTGTCGTTCGACCCGGCCACCAAGATCGGCCACCGCCACGTCCCCGTCGAATCCCGACTTGAGGAGCTGACCAGCAGGATCTAAAACCACCTACCATCAGCCCCACCCGATTCCACACCGCTCGGGAGGGGTTCCATGTCCACGCCAGTTCTGCCCACCGAAACCGTCGGCGTCGCCGCGATCGCGCAGGTCAGCCGCCGGGTCCAAGTGCTCTGCGGGCGCTACGCCGACCGGCTGCCGTTCCACGGCTGGCACCACGTCAGCTTCGTGCGCGACAAGGCCGTCGAGTTCGCCATGCTCAACGGCTCCGACGTCGCCGTCGTGGAGACGGCCGCGCTGGTCCACGATGTCAACTACCTCGTCCGGCGCAACTCCATCGCCGCGGCGGGAAGCGCGCTGCGCAGGCGCATCCTGGTCGACGCGGGCATCGGCGCGGCGACGGTGGACTGGATCGACGCGCTCGTCGACGAAGCCGAGATGCGCACCCGGCACCGCGACATCTCCCTGGAGGCGCAGGCGCTCAGCGACGCCGACACGCTTTTCAAGGCGCTGCCGGTGACCCCGGTCGTGTTGGCGCACAAGTACTTGGCGGAGAACGGCGTGAGCCTGCGCGAACTCGCCGACAAGATCGTCGGCGAACAGCGAGACGTGCACGACGAGGGTTTCTACTTCTACTCCCCCGCCGCCGCCGCGAGCTATTCGCGCTGGGCCACGGCCAACCTCGAACTGTGGTCCTGCATCAAGGAGTCGCTGAACGACCCGACTGTCGAACGGTTGCTGAGCGCGGTTGGTTGATCCGACTGGTTTCAACCGCCGCTGAATGGGAAATCCCTGGTCCGACACGGTTGGTCGGCACGGGGAGTGGCCATGCGGATCCTCGGAGGCCGGTTGCAGCCGCTGATGGCGGCGGTCGACACGGCATTGAGCGAGCACACGCTGCACGCGATCATCACGGGCGTTCCGAGTCTGCTGCGCCACCCCGTGTGGCCCGCGACCGACCCGGATCAGGGCAACGGGCAGGGTGTCGTGCTGGTACCCGGTTTCGGCGTCGGCGAATACAGTCTCGCGCTGACCGCGTCCTGGTTGCGCGCCCGCGGCTACAAGCCCATCGGCGCTCGGATCGGCTTCAACGTCGGCTGCACCACCACCCTCGTCGACCGGATCGTCCAACGCATGACCGAGCACGCGGACGCCACCGGCGGACCGATCGTCCTCATCGGACAGAGCCGTGGCGGCTGGCTGGCCCGGCTCGCCACGGTCCGCCGCCCGGAACTGGTGCGTGGCTTGGTGATGCTGGGAAGTCCCGTGCTCGACCCCCTGGGCGCGAACCCGAGCGTCGTCAAGCTCGCCCGCTCACTGGCCCGGCTCTCCACCTACGGGGTGCCGGGCCTGCTCGACCAGGACTGTTTCGAGGGCGACTGCTATCGCGAGAGCGCCGAAGCGCTCACCATCCCGCTCCCGTCGAGCATCCCGGCGGTGGCGGTGTACTCGCGACTGGACCGGATCGCGCCGTGGAAGCTGTGCCGCGACCCCTACGCCCGGTGCGTCGAGGTCCGCAGCTCCCACACCGGGATGGCCTTCGACCCGGAGGTCTACACCGCACTCGAACCGCGGCTGCGCCGGTGGGCCCGCAACCACGACACGGCAAAGGCCGTCGTGCCGGAACTCCCGCGGCAGCGGGTCAGCTGACAGCGAGCCGCTCGGTCGCGGCGCGCACGATCGACGCCGGATCCAGCCGCACATCGATCTCCGTGCCCTGCTCGTCGACGCCGAGGTGCTCCAGCGTCGCGAGTTGCGAGTCGAGGAGGGCCACCGTCGCGAAGTGGCCTTGGCGCCGCCGCAGGCGCTCCGCGAGCACCGCGCGATCGCCGCACAGGTGCAGGAACCACAGCGGCGTCCCGGCCTCGCGCAGTCGGTCGCGATAGCCGCGGGTGAGCGCCGAACACGCCACCACGCACCCCGTGTCCGCGTGGGCGGCGATCCACTCCGCGACCGCCGCCAGCCACGGCTCCCGGTCGGCGTCGCGCAGCGGCATCCCGGCCGCCATCCGGGCGACGTTCGTCGGTGAGTGGAAGACGTCGGCGTCGATCCACGGCAGTCTGAGCCGCTCGGCGAGCAGCGCGGCGACGGTGCTCTTCCCCGAACCCGCCACACCCATCACGACGACAACCGGCACCCGCTCCCCCTTGGTCTACAGCTCAGGCAGATCCTGCTCCTGTCCGACGAGCGCGGCCAGTGGGTCACCGGCGGTCCGAACCCGTTCCACCACGCCGCGGATGGTCCAGCGGTCCGGCCGCAGGTCCGGGTCGTCGAGTTCGTCCCAGGTGATCGGGACCGACACCGGCGCCCCCGGCCGGGGCCGGGCGCTGAACGGCGCGACCAGCGTCTTGTTGATCGCGTTCTGCGTGTAGTCCAGCCGCGCCAGCCCACGCCTGCGGTCCTTGTACCACTCCCAGCTGACCAGCTCCGGCACGATCCGGCCCACCACCCGCGATACTTTGCGCACCCACTCGCGGGTGTCGGCGAAGGTGTAGCCGGCGCGGATGGGCACCCAGATCTGGATCCCACGCCTGCCGGTGACCTTCGGCATAGCCGTCACGCCCAGGTGCTCCATCGCCGTGCGGTAGAGCCGGGCGAGCGTAAGGACGTCGTCGAATCCGGTCTCGGTGCCCGGGTCGATGTCGATCAGTGCCCAGGTGGGCTGGTTCACGTCGGGCAGGGCGGAGGTCCAGGGGTGCAGCTCCACCGCGCCGAAGTTCGCCATCCACACCAGCGAGGCGACGCTGTCGATCACCGCGTAGCACTGTGTCTCGTCGGCGTCGGCGGCCGTGTTGTGCCACTGGGTGAGCCACTCGGGCGCGTGGTCGGGCACCTCTTTGTGCCAGAACCCCGGCTTGTCGACCCCATCCGGGTACCGGTGCGCGTTCACCGGGCGCCCGGTCAGATACGGGAGCATGTACGGCGCGAGTTGGTAGTGGTGGCGGATGAGGTCGCGCTTGGTGAGCGCGGGTTCACCGTCGCGACCGGGGAACAGGACCTTGTCCAGGTTCGTCAGCCGCAGCTCGCGGCCGTCGACGCACCACCGGCCCTCTTTCCCGAGGTCGTCGAGCGCCGCGAGGTCGTCGGCGGCGCCGGACGCGACCTCGTCGTTGGTCCGGCCGGTCTTCACCGAGCGCGGCAGATCCTCAGGGTCCCAGCCAGGCGAGGCGTGGTCGTCGTTCTTGTGGATCAGCAGCCACTGCTCTTTGCCCGCTTTGCCCTTGTCCCAGCGGGTGAGCACGAACCGGCCCGCCAGCTTCTCCCCGCTCACGTCGAAGTGCAGCTCACCGGACTCGATCGCCTTAGCCGCGTCGGTGGTCTTGGCGGGCCGCCAGGTGCCCCAGTCCCAGACGATGACGTCGCCGCCGCCGTACTGGCCGCTGGGGATGACGCACTCGAAGTCGAAGTAGTCGATGGAGTGGTCCTCGACGTGGACCGCGAGTTGCTTGGCCTTGGGGTCGAGCGTCGGTCCCTTGGGGACCGCCCAGCTGACCAGCTTGCCGTCGACCTCGAGCCGCATGTCGTAGTGCAGCCTGCGGGCGCGGTGGCGCTGCACGACGAAGCGCAGTTCCTTGTCGTTCGTCCGCGGGCTCACCGCCCACGGCTACCCCGGGGCCTACCTGCGCAAACGAACTTAGAAGGGCCACCCGGTCACGGGCAGCGATAGCGCGGAGTCGACCGCGAGGGCCACGAACACCAGCGTCAGGTAGCTGTTCGAGAGGTGGAACAGCTTCATCGGGTTGCCCGGCTCGCCGCGCCGGATGGCGCCGTTGAGGCGGTGGGCGAAGATCAGGAACCACATCCCGGCCAGCAGCGCGAACGCCGTGTAGACCCAGCCGGTGGCGGGCACCAGCAGCAGCGTCCACCCGACCATCACCCACGAGTAGATGACGATCTGCTTGGCCACCTGCTGCGGGGTGGCGACCACGGGCAGCATCGGCACACCGGCCGCCGCGTAGTCGTCGCGGAACTTCATCGCCAGCGCCCAGAAGTGCGGCGGGGTCCAGAAGAAGATCACCCCGAACATGACCAGCGCGGGCCAGCCGATGTCGCCGGTGACCGCGGACCAGCCGATGACCACCGGCATGCAGCCCGCCGCGCCACCCCACACGATGTTCTGCGCCGTGCGGCGCTTGAGGATCATCGTGTAGACGAGGACGTAGAACAGGATCGCGCCGACGGCCATCGCCGCGGCGAGGAAGTTCGTGGTGGCCCACAGCCAGGCGAACGACAGCACGCCCAGGACCAGGCCGAAGATCAGCGCGTTGCGGGCGGGCACGACGTGCTGGGCCAGCGGACGCTGCTTGGTGCGCTTCATCAGCGCGTCGATGTCGGCGTCGACCACGCAGTTGAGCGCGTTGGCGCTGCCCGCGGCCATCGTGCCGCCGAACAGCGTGGTCAGGACCAGCCACGGCGACGGGATGCCGCGCTCTGCGAGCAGCATCGCCGGGACGGTCGTGACCAGCAGCAACTCGATGATGCGTGGCTTGGTGAGGGCGACGTAGGCCTTGAAGACCTCGCCGCGGGTCGGCGCTGACGTGGGAACGGCGTCGACGGGCACTGGTATCACCGACGACATCTCGCTCCTCAGATCTGCTCGCGACTCGGCTGAGACGCCGGTCACGGCGGTTGCGTCCGCGCCACGGGGACGCCCGCGACACCGAGGGAAATGTTAACCGCGAGTCCTACGGGTACCCGTATCGGGTGGCGGCGTGGACGCCGAAGTCGGTCGCGAATCACATCGGCGGCCCCTGACGACTACGCTGACCACGGACCAGGGATGGGATGCGGGTCCGGCCAGGTCGCCCCCTACGGTATCGATCTAGAATCCGGGGGCAAAGGGTGATCATGGGCCGCGAACCCGCCAGACGTGGAAATGGGAGCTCAAGTCCGTGTCCGTCAGTGAAGTACCCAGTGAATTGACCGAACTCACCACCGCGGTGCTGCCCGAGGACTGGACCGACCTCGACAAGCGGGCCGTCGACACGATCCGCGTGCTCGCCGCGGACGCCGTGCAGAACGTGGGCAACGGCCACCCCGGCACGGCCATGAGCCTGGCGCCGCTGGCCTACTCGCTCTACCAGCGCGCGATGCGCCACGACCCGAGCGACCCCGACTGGATCGGCCGCGACCGGTTCGTGCTGTCCTGCGGGCACTCCAGCCTCACCCAGTACCTGCAGCTGTTCCTCTCCGGCTACGGCCTGGAGATCGAGGACATCGCCGCGCTGCGCACCTGGGGCTCCAAGACCCCGGGCCACCCCGAGCACGGCCACACCAAGGGCGTGGAGATCACCACCGGCCCGCTGGGCCAGGGCCTGGCCTCCGCGGTCGGCATGGCGATGGCCGCCCGCCGCGAGCGCGGCCTGTTCGACCCGGAGGCCAAGCCGGGCGAGAGTGTCTTCGATCACCACGTCTACGTGATCGCCTCCGACGGCGACATCGCCGAGGGCGTCACCTCCGAGGCGTCGGCGATCGCGGGCCGCCAGCAGCTGGGCAACCTGATCGTCTTCTACGACGACAACGAGATCTCGATCGAGGACGACACCAAGATCGCCATGGCCGAGGACACGGCCATGCGCTACGAGTCCTACGGCTGGCACGTGCAGCGGGTCATCGGCGGCGAGAACGTCACCGGCATCCTCGAGGCGATCGAGAACGCCAAGGCGGAGACCGGCAAGCCGTCGTTCATCCTGCTGCGCACGGTGATCGGCTACCCGGCGCCGAAGCTGATGAACACCGGCAAGGCGCACGGCGCCGCGCTGGGCGAGGAAGAGGTCGCCGCGGTCAAGAAGATCCTGGGCTTCGACCCGGAGAAGACTTTTGAGGTCGACCCGACCGTGCTGGCCCACGCCCGCGAGGTCGCGGAGCGCGGCAAGGCCGCCCGCGCCGACTGGGAGACCGAGTTCGAGAAGTGGGCGCGGGCCAACCCGGAGCGCAAGGCGCTGCTGGACCGGGCAACCGCCTACAAGCTGCCCGAGGGCTTCGCCGAGGCGCTGCCGAGCTGGGACCCGGACCCCAAGGGCGTCGCCACCCGCAAGGCCTCCGGCGAGGTGCTCAACGCGATCGGCGACCTGCTGCCCGAGCTGTGGGGCGGTTCAGCCGACCTGGCCGAGAGCAACAACACCACGATCTCCGGCGCCGACTCGTTCGGCCCGGTCGAGTCGGCCACGAAGCACTGGAACGCGCAGCCCTACGGCCGAACGCTGCACTTCGGTGTCCGCGAGCACGCCATGGGCTCGATCCTCAACGGCATCGTGCTGCACGGCCCGACCCGCCCCTACGGCGGCACATTCCTGGTGTTCTCCGACTACATGCGCCCGGCAGTGCGGCTCGCCGCGCTGATGAAGCTGCCGGTCACCTACGTCTGGACGCACGACTCCATCGGCCTCGGCGAGGACGGCCCGACGCACCAGCCGATCGAGCACCTGGCCGCGCTGCGCGCGATCCCGGGTCTGGTCGTGCTGCGCCCGGGTGACGCCAACGAGACCGCCGCGGCGTGGAAGGCGATCCTGTCGCAGTCCGACGCCCCGGTCGGCCTCGCGCTGACCCGGCAGAACCTGCCGGTGCTCGAAGGCACCAAGGAACTCGCGGGCGACAACGTCGCCAAGGGCGGCTACGTGCTGGCCGAGGAGACCGGTGGCCCCGCGCAGGTCGTGCTGATCGGCACCGGCTCGGAACTGCAGCTCGCGGTCGAGGCCCGCAAGGTCCTCGAAGCCGACGGCGTCCCGACCCGCGTTGTTTCCATGCCGTCCATGGAGTGGTTCCAGGATCAGGACCAGGCCTACCGCGACACCGTCATCCCGCCGACCGTCAAGGCCCGCGTGGCCGTCGAGGCAGGCATCGCCCAGCCGTGGCACCGCTACGTCGGCGACACCGGCGAGGTCATCTCGATCGAGCACTTCGGCGCGTCGGCCGACTACCAGACGCTGTTCCGCGAGTTCGGCTTCACGACCGAGGCGGTCGTGGCAGCGGCCCGTCGATCCCTCACCGCGAATGGAGGCCAGAAGTGACTGAGAACTTGAAGGCACTGTCCGACGCGGGTGTGTCCATCTGGCTCGACGACCTGTCCCGCGAGCGTCTGACCTCGGGCAACCTCGCCGAGATGATCCGGGACCAGCACGTCGTCGGCGTGACGACCAACCCGACGATTTTCGCCGGGGCACTCTCGGACGGCGAGGCGTACGACTCGCAGGTCCGTGAGCTGGCCGCGCGCGACGCCTCACTCGACGCTGCCGTCCGCGAGCTGACCACCACGGACGTGCGCAACGCGTGCGACCTGTTCCGCAGCCACTACTCGGCCTCCGACGGTGTCGACGGCAGGGTCTCGATCGAGGTCGACCCGCGGCTCGCGGCCGACACCGAGGCCACCGTGGCCGAGGCTGCCGACCTGTGGAAGACCGTCGACCGGCCGAACCTGCTGGTCAAGATCCCGGCCACGATCGAGGGCATCCCCGCCATCACGCGCACGCTCGCCGAGGGCATCAGCGTCAACGTCACGCTGATCTTCTCCGTGGAGCGCTACCGCGCGGTGATGGAGGCGTACCTGAGCGGTCTGGAGCAGGCCAAGGAGAACGGCCACGAGCTCAAGACGATCGAGTCGGTCGCGTCCTTCTTCGTGTCCCGTGTGGACAGTGAGATCGACAAGCGCCTGGAAAAGATCATCGACGACGAGGCTGGATCATCGCGCGGCGAAGCCGCGGGTGCGCTGCGCGGCAAGGCCGCGGTCGCCAACGCGCGGCTGGCGTACGCGGCGTTCCAGGAGGTCTTCAGCGGTGAGCGCTGGGAAGCGCTGGCCGCCGATGGCGCCCGGCCGCAGCGTCCACTGTGGGCCTCGACCGGGGTCAAGAACCCGGAATACCGCGACACGATGTACGTCGACGACCTCGTCGTCGCCGACACGGTCAACACCATGCCCGAGAAGACGCTGCGCGCGGTCGCCGATCACGGCAAGATCAGCGGTGACACGGTGACCGGCACCGCCGAGCAGGCGCAGGAGGTCTTCGACAAGCTCGTCGAGGTCGGGATCGACCTCGACGACGTCTTCCTGGTCCTGGAGACCGAGGGCGTCGACAAGTTCGAGAAGTCGTGGACCGAATTGCTGGAAACAGTGCAGGGACAGCTCGACAAGGCGCACTAGGAAAGGCTGACGCCACGTGGCACACCCCGGAGAGACCGTCGCAGTAACCATCGTCGACCAGCGGCTCACCGAGGAAGCCGCTTCGCTCGTCCAACAACTCGTGGACGAGTCCGTGGCGTCGAAGCTCGCGGCTCAGGACCCCACGCTGTGGGGTCCTGAGGCCGAGGCCGAGTCGGCGGTCCGACTGGCCTGGACCACGCTGCACGAGAGCTCGCGCCCACTGCTCGCCGAGATCGATGCCCTCCGCGCGGAACTGCACGCGGAGGGCGTCGACCGGGTGGTCCTCGCGGGCATGGGCGGCTCGTCGCTGGCCCCCGAGGTCATCACCGGCACGGCGGGTGTCCCGCTCGTCGTGCTCGACACCACCGACCCCGGCCAGGTGGCCGACGCGCTCGCGGGCGATCTGTCCCGCACCGTGCTGGTGGTGTCGTCGAAGTCGGGGTCCACTGTGGAGACCGACAGCCACCGGCGGATCTTCGCCCAGGCGTTCGCCGACGAGGGCATCGACGCGGCCTCGCGCATCGTCGTGGTCACCGACCCGGGCTCGCCGATGGAAGCCGCTTCGGTGGAAGCGGGCTACCGCAAGGTCTTCCTGGCCAACCCGAACGTCGGCGGACGCTACTCGGCGCTGACCGCGTTCGGCCTGGTGCCCGCCGGGCTCGCGGGCGCGGACATCGCCGAGCTGCTCGACGACGCCGCCGCGGCGGCCCGGATCCTGGCCAGCGACACGCTCGACAACCCGGCCCTGGTGCTGGCCGCCGCGCTCGGCGCCGCCCACTCGCGGGGTGCGGAGAAGATCGTCATCGCCGACACCGGCTCCGGCATCAAGGGCTTCGGCGACTGGGCCGAACAGCTCGTCGCCGAGTCCACCGGCAAGGACGGCACAGGTCTGCTGCCTGTGGTCGTCGACGACGCCGACTCCCCCGGCTTCGCCGACGCGGGCGAGGACGCGACGCCCATCGCGATCGGCCCGCCGGTGAGCGCCATCGCCACCTCAGGGCCGCTCGGCGGGCAGATTCTGCTGTGGGAGTACGCCACCGCGATCGTGGGCAGGCTGCTCGGCATCAACCCGTTCGACCAGCCCGACGTCGAGGCGGCGAAGAAGGCGGCGCGCTCGCTGCTCGACTCCCCCGACGCGTCAGCCGAGATCGGCCCGTCCTTCGTGGACGGCCAGGTCGAGGCGTACCCGTCCGGCGACTGGCTGCCCGAGGGCGTCGACTCGCTCGCGGGCGCGCTGAACGCGCTGCTCGACGCCGCGCCCGAGTTCGGCTATGTGTCCATTCAGGCCTATCTCGACCGGCTCGACGACGCCTCGACCGTGCTGCTGCGCTCGGAAATGGCGCGGCGCAGCGGTTTGCAGACCACGTTCGGCTGGGGGCCGCGGTTCCTGCACTCCACCGGGCAGTACCACAAGGGCGGACACCAGAACGGCGTGTTCCTGCAGATCACCGGCGCGGTGGAGGAAGATCTGCCCGTGCCCGACCGCCCCTACACCCTCGGCGTGCTGCAGCACGCCCAAGCTCTCGGCGACGGACAGGTCCTCGCCGACCACGGCAGGCCCGTCCTGCGACTGCACTTCACCGATCGCGCCGCGGGGCTCGCGCATCTGGTCAAGGCTCTAGCGGAGGTCAACAGGTGACAACAGCCAAGCAGTGGGCGAACCCGCTGCGGGACGAACGGGACAAGCGGCTGCCGCGGATCGCGGGGCCGTGCGGTCTGGTGATCTTCGGCGTGACCGGCGACCTGTCGCGCAAGAAGCTCATGCCCGCGATCTACGACCTGTCCAACCGCGGCCTGCTGCCGCCGGGCTTCTCACTCGTCGGGTTCGCCCGCCGGGACTGGGCGGACCAGGACTTCGGGCAGATCGTCTACGAAGCGGTCAAGCAGCACGCGCGCACGCCGTTCCGTGAGGCCGTGTGGGACCGGCTGGCCGAGGGTTTCCGGTTCGTGCCGGGCACTTTCGACGACGACACCGCGTTCGACACCCTCGCCACGACCATCGCCGACCTGGACCGCGAGCGCGGCACCAGCGGCAACCACGCGTTCTACCTGTCGATCCCGCCGGGCGCGTTCCCGGTGGTGACCAAGCAACTCGCCCGCGCCGGGCTGGCCACTCCGGCCGGGCCGGACGAGTGGCGGCGGGTGGTCATCGAGAAACCGTTCGGCCACGACCTGTCCTCCGCGGTGGCACTGAACAAGGTCGTCAACAAGGTGTTCCCCGAGGAGTCGGTGTTCCGCATCGACCACTACCTCGGCAAGGAGACCGTGCAGAACCTGTTGGCGCTGCGCTTCGCCAACCAGCTCTTCGAGCCGATCTGGAACTCCCACTACGTCGACCACGTGCAGATCACCATGGCCGAGGACATCGGCCTGGGCGGGCGCGCAGGGTACTACGACGGCATCGGCGCGGCCCGCGACGTCATCCAGAACCACCTGTTGCAGCTGCTGGCGCTGACCGCCATGGAGGAGCCGGTCTCCTTCAACCCGCACGCTCTGCGCACCGAGAAGATCAAGGTGCTGGAGGCGACCAAGCCGGTCGGTCCGTTCGCCGAGACCACCGCACGCGGGCAGTACCTGGGTGGCTGGCAGGGCGGGCAGAAGGTGCTCGGGCTGCTGCAGGAGGAGGGCTTCGCGAAGACGTCCACCACGGAGACGTTCGCCGCGATCACCCTGGAGGTGAACACGCGGCGGTGGGCCGGGGTGCCGTTCTACCTGCGCACCGGCAAGCGGCTGGGGCGTCGCGTCACGGAGATCGCGGTCGTGTTCAAGCGCGCCCCGCACCTGCCCTTCGACGAGACGTCCACTGAGGAGCTCGGGCAGAACGCGCTGGTGGTGCGGGTGCAGCCGGACGAGGGCATGACGATGCGGTTCGGCTCGAAGGTGCCGGGCAACGCCATGGAGGTCCGGGATGTGTCGATGGACTTCAGCTACGGGCACGCCTTCACCGAGTCGTCACCGGAGGCCTACGAACGGCTGATCCTCGACGTGCTCCTCGGCGAGCCGTCGCTGTTCCCGGTGAACCAGGAGGTCGAGCTGTCCTGGGAGATCCTGGAGCCGGTGCTGAAGTACTGGAAGACCGCGGGCAAGCCTGAGGGCTACGCCGCGGGCACGTGGGGGCCGGAATCCGCGGACAAGATGATGTCCCGGACCGGCAGGCACTGGAGGCGACCTTGATCATCGACCTGCCCTCTACGACGACTTCGCAGGTCAACGCCAAGCTGGTGCACCTGCGTGAGCAGGGTGGCGCGAACACCCTGGGCCGGGTGCTGACCCTGGTGATCGTCACCGACGACGGCGAGCGCGTCGAGGACGCGGTCGACGCGGCGAACGACGCCAGCCGGGAGCACCCGTGCCGGGTGATCGTCGT
Source organism: Actinokineospora xionganensis (assembly GCF_014323725.1). GTDB lineage: Bacteria > Actinomycetota > Actinomycetes > Mycobacteriales > Pseudonocardiaceae > Actinokineospora > Actinokineospora xionganensis. The sequence continues at coordinate 46,651 of NZ_JABVED010000014.1, forward strand.
GGCCCGGGGCGCGAAGAAGGCCGCGGCGCGGCTGGACGCGCAGATCCGGATCGGCGGCGACGCCGGTGCGAGCGAGGTGATCGTGCTGCGCCTCTACGGCCCGTTGGCCGACGAGGGCGCGAGCTGTGTGATCCCGCTGCTGCTCCCGGACGCGCCCGTGGTGGCGTGGTGGCCGTTCGAGGCGCCCGCGAGGCCCTCGGACGACCCGATCGGCAGGCTCGCGCAGCGACGGATCACCGACTCGGCGGCCGAGCGGCACCCGATCAAGGCCCTGCAGACCCGGCAGAAGCAGTACGCCGACGGCGACACCGACCTGGCGTGGACCCGGCTGACCCTGTGGCGGGCGGTGCTGGCGGCGTCGCTGAACCTGCCGCCGTACGAGAAGGTCACCGCGGCGTCGGTCAGCGGCGGCGGCGACTCGCCGTCGACCGACCTGCTCGCGGCGTGGCTGGCGACGTTCCTGAAGGTGCCGGTCAAGCGGATCAACGCCGGTGACGGGCACGGGATCGTGTCGGTGGCGATGGAGCGGCGGTCGGGCACGGTGGAGTTGCAGCGGCCGGACGGCAAGGTCGGCACCCTGACCCAGCCCGGCCAGCCCGCGCGCCGGGTGGCGCTGCAGCGTCGGGAGGTGCGCGACTGCCTGTCGGAGGAGCTGCGCAGGCTCGACGCGGACGAGATCTACGAGGCCACGCTCAACGGGCTGACGAAGGTCACCCGCGGCCGGGCGACGGCGGCTCGCAAGCCCGTAGCGGCGCAGTCGGCGAACACACCGAGGCCTTCGGCGAAGGTGGCGGCGAAAACCGCCGCCGCGAACGCCAATGCCAAGGCATCCACGGGAACCCCCGCGACAAAGTCCTCCTCGAAAACCGCGGCGGCCGACGGCAAAGCCACAACGCCCACGGGAACCTCCGCTACACAGTCGCCCTCGAAAACCGGGGCGGGGGGCCGCGCGAAGGCCTCGCCAAACGGCTCGCCCTCGAAGCCCCGATCGTCGGCCGCGGGCACCGTGGCGAAGAAGACCGCGCCCAAACGGAAGTCCGCCTCATGAGCAGCCCCCAGGTCGTCGTCTACCCGAACCCCGCCCTGCTGGCGGCGGCCACGGCGGCCCGCCTGATCACCCGGCTCGTCGATGTGCAGGCCGCCACCGGCTCGGCGTCGCTGGTGCTGACCGGCGGCGGCACCGGCATCTCGGTGCTGGAACAGTTGCGCGCCACTCCCGCCCGCGACGCGGTGGACTGGTCGAAGGTCGACTTGTACTGGGGTGACGAGCGGTTCCTGCCCGCGGGTCACCCCGACCGCAACGAGACCCAGGCCCGAGCGGCGTTGCTCGACCACGTGCCGGTCTCCCCGGACCGGGTCCACGCGATGGCCCCTTCGGACGGCGAGTTCGGCGACGACCCGGAAGCCGCCGCGGCGGCCTACGCCGAGTTGTTGGCGAACGCGGCGGAGCCGGAGGACCACGGACCGGTCCCGAAGTTCGACATCTGCCTGCTCGGGGTCGGCGAGGAAGGGCACACGCTCTCGGTGTTCCCGGGTTCCCCCGCGGTGTATGAGAAGGAGCGGACGGTGGTGGCCGTGCGCAACTGCCCGAAGCCACCGCCGACCCGGATCAGCCTCACCCTGGCAGCGGCCCGCAGGTCGACCGAGGTGTGGCTGATGACGACGGGCGAGAACAAGGCTCCCGCTGTGGCGATGGCACTGTCCGGCGCGGGAGAGGTTCAACTGCCGGCCGCGGGTGCTCGTGGCACCCACCGGACCTTGTGGCTGCTGGACAAGCCCGCTGCGGCGAAGGTACCGAACGTCTTCACTCCGCCTTTGGCCTGACTGTGACATGGCGCCGCTCCGGGGGCGCGGCGAGGTCGCCTTGATGGTGACGTTTCGGGGGTTCGAACGAACACTGCCGACTTCGATGGCGTGTTCGTTCGGACCCCCCGAAACGTCACCGCGACCTCGCGTCAGCGCAGGCCGTTGCGGGTGGCGACCCGCACCAGGAGATCCGGGTCGTCGCTGATCAGGCCATCGACCCCAAGGTCGATCACCCGCTGCATCGTCGCCTCATCGTTCACCGTGTACGGCACCACCTTGAGCCCCCGCCGCTGCAACCCGGCGACCTCCGGCCCGTGGAAATACGCCGGATCCTGTCGCAGGTACCAATCCGGCGAAGTGACCTTGCCCTGGGCCGGGTCGTGGACCTGCCAGTTGGCCGACACCGTCGAAGCACCCGCTTGGCGGACCAGCTTCGCGAGGTCTTGGTGCTTCCACCAGTCCAGTCCCCCGGTCCACGGGCTCTTCACCGAAGGATCGCCGTAGGCCGCCTGGAGCGAGCATTCATCCGCGAGCGCGGCACACTCGGCCGGGCCGTACTGCCACACCAGAGCCACGGTCCGCACCCGTGGGTCCAGCTCCCGAGCCAGCATGATCGTGCGCCAGTCAAACGACTGCAACGTAGTCCGAGAAGCGAACCCAGACCGGCCAATCTCGCCAACAACCTTGCGGGTGAACACGTCATAGGGTGCCGTGTCGTCCACCGTCGGGCTGAGCTTCGTCTCGATGTTGAACCCGATGTCACCACGCCCACTCGACCGCACCAGGGCGAAGACCTCCGACAGCGTCGGGATGCGCTCGCCCGGCGCGGCCTGCTGGTCCGGGAACTCCGGCAGCGTCTTCGACCCGCAGTCGATCGTCTTGACCTGGGCCAGCGTCAGGTCGTGGATCCGCTTCCCCACATAGGGAAACGAAGGGTCACCCGCCGAAACAGGGGCGGTGTCGACACAATGCGACCCGTTCACCGTCCGGTCATGGATCACCACGACCTGACCGTCCGCGGTGACCCCGGTGTCCAGCTCCAAGGTGGACACACCGGGATTGCGCAGCGCATGGGCGAAGGCGGCCAGGGTGTTCTCCGGCCGGACCGACCGGGCACCGCGGTGGCCCTGGACGTCGAACGGTGAGCCGTAGGCACGCGGGAGGCGGTAGCCCCGGGAGGCGAGCAACCCCCGCAGGCGGTCGGGGTAGTCGGTGATCAGGCCGTCGACGCCGTCGTCAAGGAGCTTGGCCATGGTGGGCACGTCGTTGACTGTCCACGGGATCACCTTGATCCCGTTGCGGTGCGCGTGGTCCACCATCTCCCGGGTCACGTACGGGCGGTAGCCGGGGTCGGTCACCGAACCGCCCTGCGGAAACCCGTGCACCGGGGAGAACGCCGTGGCCCCGAACGACTTCACCGCCGCGATGGGGTCGCCGCCGAAGTCGTCGATGTCCAAGCCGCCCAGCCAAGGCGAGGCACCGGGCTTGCCGGTCTGCAGGAAGTCGTAGTTGGTCAGCGCGACCAGCGGCAGTCGCGGCGCGACCTCGCGCATCCGCATCAGGGCGCCCCAGTCGAAGCTCTGGACGCTGACCCGGCGCTCCACACCCGCCGCCGCGATCTCCCGGGCGGTGAGCTGGACGAACTTCTCGCGCGGGGCGGTCTCGTGCGGGGCGCCCGCCTCGACCTTGGTCTCGACGTTGAACCGGACCTCCTTGGCGCCGTAGCGCCCGGCCAGCGCGAACACCTCGCGCAGCAGCGGCATCTTCGAGCCCGGTGCCAACTCCTGTCCTGGCCGGTCGGCGAGCCGGACGGAGCCGCAGTCGAGGGACCGGACCTGGGCGAACGACAGCGTGTGGACGAACTTCCCGACGTAGGGGAACTCCGGGTCACCGGCGACGACCGGCGCGGTGTCGCGGCACTTGCGGGCGTCGACCCGGCGGTCGTGGGTGACCATCACCTGGTCGTCCTCGGTGATCTGGACGTCGAGTTCCACAGTGGACACGCCAAGCCGGAAGGCGTTGCCGAAGGCGCTGAGCGTGCTTTCCACGCGCAGCCCGAGACCGCCGCGGTGGGCTTGCAGGTCAAAAGCGCGAGGGGGCTCAGCTGAGACGGGAACAGCGGCGGGGACGGCTGAAAGGCAGGCCGCGGCAAGCGCAACGGCACCTGCCCGGGCTAACCGGGATCGGGTCATGCGCGGATCGTGGCAAGCCGAGATGGCCTACCGGTGGCCTGCGGGCGAACTCAGGACGCGCGTACGCGATCCGGGAACTCCGCGCCCAGCAGACCGAGCATCGTGGTCGCCTTGACCGCCGTCTCCTCGTACTCCCCCGCCGGGTCCGACAGGGCGATGATCGCGCCGCCGACACCGAAGCCGACCTCGCCGGGCCGGGCCACCAGGGTGCGGATCACCATGCTCAGATCGGCCGCGCCGCTCAGCGAGAAGTAGCCGATCGCTCCTGAGTAGACGCCGCGCGGACCGCGCTCAAGCCGGTCGATGATCTCCATGGTCCGCACCTTGGGCGCACCGGTCATCGAGCCGCCGGGGAACGCGGCGCGGACGCAGCGCACGGCGGAGACCCCTTCGGACAGTTGCGCGCGAACCGTGCTGACCAGGTGGTGCACGGTCGCGTAGGTCTCGACTTCGAACAGCCCGGGCACGTGCACCGACCCGATCTCGGCGTAGACGCCCAGGTCGTTGCGGACGAGGTCGACGATCATCAGATTCTCGGCGCGGTCCTTCTCGTCGGTGGCGAGGTCGTGGCGCAGCGCCTCGTCCTCGGCCTCCGTGCGGCCGCGCGGGCGGGTGCCCTTGATCGGGCGGGACTCCACCTCGCCGGACGCCGTGACGGACAAGAACCGCTCCGGGGAGGTGCTCAGCACCGACAGCTCACCGAAGCGCAGCAGCGCGCCGAACGGGGCCGGGCTCGTGCGGCGCAAGTACCGGTAGGCCTGCCACGGGTCGATCGTGGCGCCCGCGGTGAGCACGTTGGTCAGGCAGACCTCGTAGGTCTCGCCGTCGGCGATCGCGGCCTGACACTCGTCGATCATCGCCAGGTACGCGGCCCGGTCGTGGCGCGGGGTGAGCGCTCCGGCCACCACCCCGCGCTCGACGGGCGGCGCGGGCGCGGGGGCGGTGGCGAGGTCGACCAGCCGGGCCGCGGTCTGCTCCGCCCACTCCACGTCGAGGGCCAGCAGGTACACCTCGCCGGTCGCGTGGTCGAACACCACCGCGCGGTCGACGAAGACCAGTTGGGCGTCCGGGTCGGGCGAGTGGTGGACCCGGTCGGCGCCGCACTCCGCCTTGAGCTCGTAGCCCAGGTAGCCCACCCAGCCCAGGGCGAAGCCGAACGGCAGGTCCGGGACCTCGACCCGCCACCGAGCCAGGTCGGCGTCGAGCCAGGCCAGGAACTCCTCCCGGACGACCTCGACGCCCGTGCGCGAGGTGATGGCGACCTGGCCGGTCCACACGTCGGCGGTGGCGACACGGGCCAGCGGGCCCGAGGCGTCGCCGAGGAACGAGAACCGGCCGCCCGTGGCACTGTCGAGCCAGAAGGCGTGCGCGGAGTCGCGATAGAGGGCGTCGAACGTCTCCTCCGCGGTGACCGGCACCGTCAGCTTGCGGACGTGGACCCGCGCGGCGGGCGGCGGCTCAGGGTGATGCGCCTCCGGCACCGCGGCGGCGATCACGGTCTCGCGCGGGTGTTCGTCCCACCAGCGACGGGTCAGGTCGGCGAAGTTCGCCAGCAGGGCGTCGCCGTGTTCGGTGCACACCGACTCCGGGTGGAACTGCACGCCCCACGCGGGCCGCTCGCGGTGGCGCACGCCCATGAGGACGCCGTCCTCGGCCCACGCGGTCGCTTCCAGCTCCTCGGGCAGGTCTTCGACGGCCAGCGAGTGGTAGCGCACGACCCGCATCGGCGACGGGATGCCCGCGAACAGCTCACGGCCGTCGTGGCGGACCTCCGACAGCCTGCCGTGGCGCACCTCGGGCGCCCGGGTGACCTCCGCGCCCGCGAGCAGGCACAGCCCCTGGTGGCCCAGGCAGACGCCCAGCAGCGGCTGGCGCGCGGCGGCGAGGACGGCGCGGCTCAGGCCGATGTCGCGGTGCACGCCGGGATGGCCCGGGCCGGGCGAGATGACCACGTTGTCGAAATCGACCAGTCCGCCGAGATCCCAGTCCTCATCATTTCGGACAACTGTCGGGCGAGCGCCATCGATGGCGGCCAAAGCCTGGTAAAGGTTGTAGGTGAAGGAGTCGTAGTTGTCGATGATCAGCGTGCGCAAATCTCCTCCTCCCTCCCCGCCAAGCTTGTGGCCGGCGATTTGCTCTCGCACAGAATCGGGCAATACGTCGTCCCGATTTGGGCGATTATCCGTCGTTGTGGGTAGCGAGCCCCGAGAGTGCTCGTGGGCCAGAAAGGCGATCCATGCCACACCTACCGCGCCGCCCGGGCTCGAACCGCAAGAATGCTACAACCTCGAAGACCGTTCCCGAGCAGCGCGCGGCTTTGCATGACCAGCCTGAGCAGCGAGAAACGGTCTTGGACACAGCGCTCGTCGATGGAGGTGGCACCCTGGTCGCCCAGATGGTCGTACCGGACGACACCGCGCTCGTGACGCCCGCCCGAACACCCGGGCGGGCGCGTCGCCGAATCCCCCTGCCGCCAAGACTCACCGAGCTGTGGGCCGACCCCCGGGTCCGGGGAATCGTCTCCGACATCGCCGCCACGGCGATCGCCGCGCTCGACGTATGGCTGGTCGAGCCGGACGGCGCGCCCGGCTACTCCAGCTGGCTGTCGTGGCTGGCCGTGCTGGCGATGCCGCTGCGCAGGCACGTGCCGTGTGTGGCGCTGGTGCTGACCATCCCCGGGTTCTTCACCGGATGGGCTCAGCTCGCCGCCATGATCGCCCTCGGGACGCTGGCCAAGCGCTACCTGCTGACCTGGCGAACGCTCATCGCGGCGTTCCTGGTCGGGCTGTGCAGATTCGTGCTGTGGCCGTGGGCCGACTTCCTCGAACTGACCTGGCGCGAACACTTCCTGGACGCCATCTATGCGGTGCTGGTCGCCGGGATGCCCGTGGCCATCGGGATGTTGATCACAGTCCGGCAGGAGCTGTCGGCCCGGATCAACCAGCTCGCCCGCAGCCGCGCCCGCGAACAGCGGCTGCACGCGCAGACGGTCCGCTCGGCCGAACGGGCCAAACTCGCGCGGGAGATGCACGATGTGGTCTCCCACCAGGTGACCCTGATCGCGATGCAGGCCGGGGCGCTGAAGGTGTCGGCCAAGGACGCCGACTCGGTCGAGGCCGCGGAGACGATCCGCGCGCTGAGCACCCGCACGCTGGAGGAGCTGCGCGAGCTTGTCGGCGTGCTGCGCTCGGGCGGGGACGAGGACGAATACCAGCCCGGCCTGGAGAACATCGGCACGCTTGTCCACGGGTGCGACGTGTCGGTGACGCTGGCGATGGACGCGTCGCCGGAGCTGCTGCCCGCCCCGGTGTCGCGGGCGGCATACCGCACGGTCCAGGAGTCCCTCACCAACGTGCACAAGCACGCGGCGGGCTCGCCCACGACGGTGCGGGTGCGGGCCACCGGGTCCACGCTGGTGGTGGAGATCCGCAACGACCGGCCGAAATGCCGTCCGTCCGGGCTGCCTTCGGGTGGGCACGGGCTATTGGGACTGCGTGAGCGGGCCGGTCTGCTTGGCGGCAGTTTCACCGCCGGTCCGACAGCGGATGGCGGATTCCGGGTGCGCGCCACTTATCCGCTTTCAGTTTAGATTTCAAATAGATTCGGCGGGCCTTCGAGAACGAGAAAGCCACCCCAGGGAATCCCTGGGGTGGCTTTCTCAGCTAAAGGTCAGCCTTCGCGGCGGGCGCGGAGCTTGGCCAATGCCTCGGCGAGGATGGCTTCGCCATCGGCGTCCGAGCGGCGCTCCTTCACATAAGCGAGGTGCGTCTTGTACGGCTCGTTGCGCGGCGCCTTCGGCGGCTCTTTCTCGTCGAGCCCGGCCGGGAGGCCGCAGCGCGGGCAGTCCCAGGACTCGGGGCGCTCCGCGTCGAGGGCGAACGACGGACGCGACTCGTGTCCGTTCGCGCACCAGTAGGAAACTCGTTGCCGAGGGGCGGACTCGCCTCGCTCGGATTCACCCATGGGACCAGCCCCGACCCGGGTACCCCGGATCGCATTGCCACCGGCCATTGATGTTCACACCCCCACCACGTGGTTCGTCAGTTTGTCCTGCGAGCCCCGCCGCCTGGCCCCAGCCCGGCAGCGGGTGAATGCCGACTCAGATGACCTTGACGAGCAGGCCCAAGCCGATGACGCAGATGATCCAAACCGACCCGACGAACAGCGTCACACGGTCGAGGTTCTTCTCGACGACGCTGGAGCCGGAGAGGCTGGACTGCATGCCACCGCCGAAAAGCGAGGAAAGGCCACCGCCGCGACCGCGGTGCAGCAGCACCAACAGGATCAGCAGAAGGCTGGTCACAATAAGTGCGATCTGCAGGGTCAGAACCATGTCATCCTCGCTGTCGAACGATGGAAGCAACAGGCTACCTGGTGCGGCACACGTCTTCGAGCACCGCCCCGGCCTGAAAGCCTCGAACTGTTACCAGATATCCCAGGCGCCCGCATCCGCAAGAACGCCGCGGGCCGGGCAGCGCAATGCTACCCGGCCCGGGAAAAGCGTCCTCACCTACGGCAACGGTCCGCCTGCGGCCAGTGCGCAGAGCTTGGTGAACTCGTCGGCCTGCAGGCTCGCACCGCCGACAAGAGCGCCGTCGATGTCGTCCTGGGCGACCAGTTCGCCAATGCTGCCGGACTTCACCGAGCCGCCGTAGAGCACGCGCACGGTGTTGGCGACGTCGTCGCCGTACTTCTCCGCCAGCTGCTTGCGCAGAGCGAAGCAGACTTCCTGCGCGTCCTGCGGGGTGGCCACCCGGCCGGTGCCGATCGCCCACACGGGCTCGTAGGCGATGACGACCTTGGCGACCTGCTCGGCCTTGAGACCCTTGAGGCCCTCGACGAGCTGCGTGGTGCAGTGCTCGACGTGGTTTCCGGCCTCGCGGACCTCGATGCGCTCGCCCAGGCACAGGATCGGCGTGATCCCGTGCTTGAGCGCGGCCTTGACCTTCTTGTTGACCAACTCGTCGGTCTCCGCGTGGTACTCGCGGCGCTCCGAGTGGCCAACGGTGACGTAGCTGCAGCCGAGCTTGGCGAGCATCAGGCCCGACACGTCGCCGGTGTAGGCGCCGGAGTCGTGCGGGGAGATGTCCTGCGCGCCGTACTTGAGCAGCAGCTTGTCGCCGTCGGTCATGGTTTGGATCGACCGGATGTCGGTGAACGGCGGCAGCACGGCCACCTCCACCTTCGCGTAGTACTTCTCGGGCAGCGAGAAGGCGATCTTCTGCACCAGGGCGATGGCCTCGAGGTGGTTGAGGTTCATCTTCCAGTTGCCCGCGATCAGGACTTGCCTAGCCACGTTCAGGCCTCCAGGACCGCTACGCCGGGGAGCTCTTTGCCCTCCAGGTATTCCAGCGACGCGCCGCCGCCGGTGGAGATGTGGGAGAACCCGTCCTCGGGCAGGCCGAGCAGCCGCACGGCCGCCGCCGAGTCGCCGCCGCCGACGACGGAGAACGAGTCGCCGTCGACGATCGCCTGCGCGACACCGCGGGTGCCCGCCGCGAACGGAGCCAGCTCGAACACGCCCATGGGGCCGTTCCAGAAGACCGTTCCCGCGTCGCGCAGGACCTTGCCGTAGGCGGCGACGCTGTCCGGGCCGATGTCGAGGCCCTTCCAGCCGTCGCGGATCTCCGTGGCGGGCACCGTCTCGACGTTGGCCTCCGCGGAGAAGTCGTCGGCGATGACGATGTCGGTCGGCAGCACGATCTTGCCGTCCGCGTCGGCCAGCAGCTGCTTGCAGGTGTCGACCATCTCGGCTTCGAGCAGCGAGTCGCCGATCCCGTGGCCCTGGGCCGCGAGGAAGGTGAAGCACATGCCGCCGCCGACGAGGAGCGTGTCGACCTTGGGCAGCAGCGACTCGATCACCGCGAGCTTGTCCGACACCTTGGAGCCGCCCAGCGCGACCACGTACGGCCGCTTGGGCTCGCCCGCGAGCTGCCGGAGCACCTCGACCTCGGCGAGCACCAGGCCACCGGCGTAGGCCGGGAGCTTGGTGGCGATGTCGTAGACCGAGGCCTGCTCGCGGTGCACCACACCGAATCCGTCGGAGACGAACGCGCCGTCTTCGCCGACCAGCGCGGCGAACTCGTCGGCGAGGGCACCGCGCTCGGCGGCGTCCTTGCTCGACTCACGCGCGTCGAAGCGGACGTTCTCCAGCAGCGCGACGCCGCCGTCGGCCAGGCCGTCCACAGTGGACTTGGCGGACTCCCCCACGACGTCCGTCGCGAGCGCGACGGGCTTGCCGAGTAGTTCGCCGAGCCGGGTGGCGACGGGGGCGAGGGAGAACTTGGGGTCCGGGCTGCCCTTGGGTCGGCCCAGGTGCGCCGCCACGACGACCTTCGCGCCTGCCTGCGCCAGCTTGGAGATCGTCGGCAGCGACGCCTGGACGCGGCCGTCGTCGGTGATCTTGTCGCCGTCCAGCGGGACGTTGAGGTCGGAGCGCACGAACACGCGCCGGCCCGCCACGCCCTCGGCGATCAAATCGTCGAGTGTTTTCATTGACCAGCCTTCATCTCTCCGAGACAGCCGGCTCAGAGCTTGGAGGCGACGAGCGCGGTCAGGTCGGCGAGGCGGTTGGAGTAGCCCCACTCGTTGTCGTACCAGCCGACGACCTTGACCTGGTTGCCGTTGACCTTGGTCAGCGGCGCGTCGTAGATGCAGGAGGCCGGGTCGCCGACGATGTCGGTGGAGACGATCGGGTCCTCGTTGTAGCGCAGGATGCCGGCGAGGGCGCCCTCAGCGGCGGCCTTGTACGCGGCGTTGACCTCGTCGAGGCTCACCTCGCGGCCCAGGGTCACGGTGAGGTCGGTGGCCGAGCCGGTCGGCACGGGCACGCGCAGCGCGTAGCCGTCGAGCTTGCCCTTGAGCTCGGGCAGCACCAGGCCGATGGCCTTCGCGGCGCCGGTCGAGGTCGGCACGATGTTCAGGGCGGCCGCACGGGCGCGACGGAGGTCGCTGTGCGGGGCGTCCTGCAGGTTCTGGTCCTGGGTGTAGGCGTGGATCGTGGTCATCAGACCGCGCTCGACGACGAACGAGTCGTGCAGCACCTTCGCCAGCGGAGCCAGGCAGTTGGTGGTGCAGGAGGCGTTGGAGATGACGGTCTGCGAGCCGTCGTACTGGTCGTCGTTGGCGCCGAGGACGACGGTCAGGTCCTCGCCCTTGGCGGGCGCGGAGATGATGACCTTCTTGGCGCCACCCTCGTCGACATGCTTGCGCGCGTCGGCGGCGTTGGTGAAGAACCCGGTGGACTCGATCACCACGTCGACGCCGAGGTCCTTCCAGGGCAGCTTGCCCGGGTCGCGCTCGGCCAGTGCCTTGAGGTGGTGGTCGCCGACCTGGATGCCCTCGTCGGTCACCTTCACGTCGTGGGGCAGGCGGCCCAGCACGCTGTCGTACTTGAGCAGGTGCGCCATGGTGTTGATGTCACCGAGGTCGTTGAAGGCCACGATCTCGATGTCGTGGTCACTGGCCTCGAGCGCCCGCCAGAAATTGCGGCCGATTCGACCGAAACCGTTGACACCTACGCGAACCGTCACCGTGCGTCTCCCTCATCCCTTGGGCTGGACTGACTGGTACTCCGATGAACCCTAGCGCCCGGGCGTGGTGCCGCAGGTCAAGAGGTCATCAGACTCTCTTTATCGAATCAGAGAGACGTCATGAACACCAGAGGCGTGGCCGGTGCGATTGAGGGCCGGTGACGGAAACACGGCTTTGATGACTGGGTGCGGGTCTCGGCGGGTCTCACGTCGGGTCGGAGTGGAGTCCGCCCGCCCCCACGTCGGGCGGACTCCAGTCCGATTCCCCCCTCCGCGGATGCTCCTCCCCCAAGCAGCACCCGCGCTCCCATGAGTTCAAGTGCGAGGTTTCGGGGTGGGGATACATAGATGTGACGGGGGTCACGATTCGGGTTCGCGCTACTCCCGAGCGGGTGGCAACCGTTGGGCAACTCGTTGATCCAGGGCCACGACAACGGCCCCGCGGTTCAGGCGTCGGCCTCAAGCATGTCCGGTGTCACGGCGCTCTCCGTGTCCGGCAGGCCCAACTCCTTCGCGCGCTTGTCGGCCATTGCCAGCAACCTTCGGATGCGGCCCGCGACCGCGTCCTTGGTCATCGGGGGCTCGGAGAGCTGACCCAACTCCTCCAACGACGCCTGCTTGTTCTTCAACCGCAGCTCACCCGCCGCCGTCAGGTGTTCCGGGGCCTCCGGGCCCAAGATCTCCATGGCGCGCTCTACCCGCGCAGCGGCGGCCACAGCCGCGCGGGCGCTGCGGCGGAGGTTGGCGTCGTCGAAGTTGGCCAGACGGTTGGCGGTGGCGCGCACTTCGCGGCGCATGCGGCGTTCTTCCCACGCCAGGACGCTGGAGTGGGCGCCGAGCCTCGTGAGCATGGCGCCGATGGCGTCGCCGTCGCGGACCACGACCCTGTCCGCGCCGCGGACCTCACGGGACTTGGCCTGGATGCCCATCCGACGGGCCGCGCCGACGATGGCGAGGGCGGCTTCCGGGCCGGGGCAGGTGATCTCCATCGCCGACGAGCGGCCCGGCTCCGTCAGGCTGCCGTGGGCCAGGAACGCGCCGCGCCACGCCGCTTCGGCGTCGCAGACGCCGCCGGAGACGACCGGGGCGGGCAGCCCTCGGACCGGGCGGCCGCGCGGGTCCAGCAGACCCGTCTGGCGGGCCAGGCCGTCGCCGTCCTTCACCACGCGCACCACATATCTCGTGCCCTTGCGCAGACCACCGGAGGTGATCACGTGCACATCCGCGTGGTGCCCGTACAGGTCATGGATGTCCTTGCGCAGGCGACGGGCCGCCGAGCCGGTGTCGAGTTCGGCCTCGACCACCACCCGCCCGGCCACGATGTGCAGGCCGCCGGCGAACCGCAGCAGCGACGACACCTCGGCACGCCTGCAACATGTCTTGGACACCGCCAACCTGCTCAGCTCGTCCTTGACCGCGGCTGTCATCGCCACTGGTACTCCTCTCCCTGGCCCGGGATACGGGCCGCCCCGCCGTCTATCCCACCACGACACGCCGAAGGGCTCAGCGTCCCCTCACCGAACCGACGGCGCGTCGCAGGCATTCGGCGAGGGCGTCGGGGTCGTGGCGGTCACCCGCCGGGCCCAAGGCGATGGTATCGAGCAGCAGGTCCGCCCCGAGCGCCTTCGCCGCACGTCGGAGACGGTCCGGGGTGGACACGGCGTCCGCGTCGGCGACGACCGCGTCGATCCGCAGGCGGGGCGCGTGTTCGCTCAGGACGTCGAGATGGCGCTCCGGGGAGAACCCGGCGGTTTCCCCCGGTTGGGGGACGAGATTGAGCACGACGACCCGGGTCGCGGCGGTCCGCACGAGCGCGTCGTGCAGTTCCGGGACGAGCAGGTGCGGCAGGACGCTGGTGAACCACGAGCCCGGACCGAGCAGCACGACGTCGGCGTCGCGGACCGCGGCGACCGCTTCCGGGCACGCCCTCGGCGGCTGGTCGCGGTGGGCCGCGTTGTGCAGGCGGATGCGGCGGACCCTGCCGGGCGTGGTCGCCACGGCGACCTGCCCGCGGATGCGGCGGACCGTGCTCGGGTCTTCCTCCAACCCGGTCACGTCGGCCTCGATGTCCAGTGGCTCCAAGGACATCGGCAGCACCCGGCCGGTCACGCCGAGCAGCCGCGCGGCTTCGGCGAGTGCCACGACCGGGTCGCCGAGCACCTCCAGCAGACCGGCGAGGACGAGGTTGCCGATCGCGTGGCCCGCGAGTGCCCCGGTGCCGCCGAAGCGGTGTTCGAACACCGCGGCCCACGCCTGGGGACCGGCGAGCGCGGTCAGCGCCTTGCGGAGATCACCCGGAGGGAGCAGGCCGAGTTCGCGGCGCAGCCTGCCCGACGAGCCCCCGTCGTCGGCGACGGTCACCACGGCGGTGACGTCGTCGGTGAGCAGGCGCAGCGCGGTCAGCGTGGCGTGCAGACCGTGGCCGCCGCCCAGGGCGACGGCCCGGATGGCCGGTTCCGGTGCGCTCACTCGCGCCCCAGGTCGCGGTGCACGACCTTCACCGCCATACCGTCCTCATCGGACAGTCGCCTGGACAGTTCCTCGGAAATCGCGACGCTGCGGTGCTTTCCGCCCGTGCAGCCGACCGCGAGCGTCAGGTAGCGCTTGCCCTCGCGGCGGTATCCGGCGCCGATGAGGCGCAGCAGTTCGTGGTAGCGGTCGAGGAACTCGTCGGCGCCTTCCTGGCTGAGCACGTAGTTGCGGACGTCCTCGTCGCGGCCGGTCTGGTCCTTCAACTCGGGGATCCAGAACGGGTTCGGCAGGAACCGCACGTCCATGACGAGGTCGGCGTCCATCGGCAGGCCGTACTTGTAGCCGAAGGACAGCACGGTGACCCGGGTGCTGGTGCCCGCGTCGGAGCCGAAGGCGTCCTCGATCTTCGCGCGCAACTGGTGCACCGAGAGGGTCGAGGTGTCGAGGATGAGGTCGGCCTCCTCGCGCAGCGGCATGAGCAGGGAGCGCTCGGACTTGATGCCGTCGACGAGCCTGCCCTCGCCCTGCATGGGGTGGCCGCGGCGGACGTGCTCGAAGCGGCGCACCAGGACGTCGTCGGTGGCCTCCAGGAACAGCACGCGTGGCTTGTACCCGCGGGCGTCGAGGTCCTTGATGATCGCCGAGAGGTCTTCGGTGAAGGCGCGGCTGCGCACGTCCATCACGACGGCGACCTTGGAGATCGCGCCGCGAGCCTGCGAGCCCAGCTCGACCATCGTGGAGATCAGCTCGGGCGGCAGGTTGTCGACGACGAACCAGCCGAGGTCCTCCAGGCACTTGGCGGCCGTGCTTCTGCCCGCTCCGGAAAGTCCGGTGACCACGGCGACCTCGACGCCGGGTCCAACATGTTCCGTGCTCACTTGCCATCCTCGCTGACGCTCGTCGTCGTGCCCACTGTGGTCAATGGTGAACTCGCAAGCTCGTTCAACGTGTGTCCTCGCCCCTGTTCAATGCGGTGTGAACGGCTTTCGCTGTGGCCAGGCCGATGCCCGGCACCTCGATGATCTCCTCGACGGTGGCCGCCTTGAGCCGCTTCACCGAGCCGAAGTGCTTGATCAGCACCGCCCGGCGACTCTGCCCCAGACCGGGCACATCGTCCAATGCCGACATTGTCATCCGCTTGGCGCGCTTCTGCCGGTGATAGGCGATCGCGAAGCGGTGGGCCTCGTCACGGACGCGTTGCAGCAGGTAGAGCGCCTCGCTGGTGCGCGGCAGGATGCACGGCTCCGGTTCGGCGGGCAGCCACACCTCTTCGAGCCGCTTGGCCAGCCCGATCACCGCGACGTCGGTGACGCCGAGGTCGGCCAGCACGTCGGCGGCGGCGTTGGCCTGCGGGCCCGCGCCGTCGACGACCAGCAGGTTCGGCGGATAGGCGAAGCGGCGGGGTTTGCCCGTGTCCGGGTCGATGCCCGGGGTGCGGTCCTGGCCGCCGGACTCCCCCGCGTACTTGGCGAACCGGCGGCGCACGACCTCGGCGATGGACGCGACGTCGCCCTCGGTGGCGGCCTCGCGGATGGCGAAGCGCCGGTACTCGTTCTTGCGGGCCAGGCCGTCCTCGAACACCACCAGCGAGGCGACGACGTCGCTGCCCTGGATGTGGCTGATGTCGACGCACTCGATGCGCAGCGGCGCGCTGTCGAGCCCGAGGTTGTCCTGCAACTCCTGCAGGGCGGCCGAGCGGGCCGTCAGGTCGCCCGCGCGGCGCAGTTTGTGCTGGGTGAACGCCTCTTTGGCGTTGCGCTCGACGGTCTCCATCAGCGCCCGCTTGTCGCCGCGCTGCGGCACCCGGATCTGCACGCGCGAGCCGCGCAGCCCGGTCAGCCACTCGCCGATCGCGTCGGCGTCGGCGGGCAGCTCGGGGACCAGGACCTCACGCGGAACCGAGTTCACTGTGTCGTCCACGTCGTCGGCGAGGTCGGCCTGGTCGCCGTAGAACTGGCTGACGAACTGGTCGACGAGCCCGGTGACCGGCGACTCCTCCCCCGCGTCCTCCAGCCGGTCGACGACCCAGCCGCGCTGGCCGCGGACCCGGCCGCCGCGCACATGGAAGACCTGGACGGCGGCTTCGAGCTCGTCGTAGGCGAAGGACACCACGTCGGCGTCGGTGCCGTCGCCCAGAACGACGGCCTGCTTCTCCATAGCCCGGCGCAGGGCGGCGATGTCGTCGCGCAGCCGGGCCGCGCGCTCGAACTCCAGCTCGTTCGACGCCTGCGCCATCTCCTTCTCCAGGCGGCGGACCATGGCGTCGGTCTTGCCGGAGAGGAAGTCGCAGAAGTCTCCCACGATGGCCCGGTGCTCGTCGGCGCTGACCTTGCCCACGCAGGGCGCGGAGCACTTGTCGATGTAGCCGAGCAGGCAGGGCCGCCCGATCTGGCCGTGGCGGCGGAACACGCCGGTGGAGCAGGTGCGCGCGGGGAAGACCCGCAGCAGCAGGTCGAGGGTCTCGCGGATGGCCCAGGCGTGGGCGTACGGCCCGAAGTACCGCACCCCCTTCTTGCGCGCGCCGCGGTAGACGTGCAGGCGCGGATATTCCTCGTTGAGGGTGACGGCGAGGACCGGGTAGGACTTGTCGTCGCGGTAGCGGACGTTGAACCGCGGGTCGAACTCCTTGATCCAGTTGTACTCCAGCTGCAGCGCCTCGACCTCTGTGGACACCACGGTCCACTCGACGGCGCCCGCGGTGGTGACCATCTGGCGGGTGCGCGGGTGCAGGGAGGTGATGTCGGCGAAGTACGAACTCAGCCGCGAGCGCAGGCTCTTGGCCTTGCCCACGTAGACGACCCGGCCACCAGGATCACGGAATTTGTACACGCCAGGCGCGTCCGGGATGGTGCCGGGAGAAGGTCGGTAGGCGGACGGGTCGGCCACATCGACAACCCTACGGCCGAGCACCGACAACGGTCGCGGCCGGGCTCACGCGAGTACGGTGGGGCAGGCTTGATCAGGACGATGACATGGGGTTGAACATGGGTGTGCGGACCGCGATGCGGAAGTTGCTCGCGAGCCAATTGGGCAATCCCCGGGGCCCGATGGGCAAGATGCTGGCGAAGCGGCTGAACAAGTTCAACCACGCGGCCACCAGCGGCGCCGTCGAGGCGCTCGCGGTCGTGGACGACGAGGTCGTCGCCGACCTGGGGTTCGGCGGCGGCGTGGGACTGCGGCTGCTGCTCGACACCCAGGCCGTCGAAGTCCACGGCGTGGACTACTCCCCCACCATGGTGGAGCGCGCCCGCCGCGAATTCACCGACGACCGACTCCGGCTGCACACCGGATCGATCACCGCGCTACCCCTTCCCGACGACTCGGTCGACGGGCTGATCACCTTGAACACGATCTACTTCATCGAGGAACTGTCCACGGCGTTCGGCGAGATCGGCCGGATCCTCCGCCCGGACGGCCGCGCCGTGATCGGCATCGGCGACCCGGTGGCGATGGCGAAGATGCCCGTCACCCAGCACGGCTTCCTCGTGCGACCGGTGGCCGAGGTGGTGGAGACGCTGGAGCGGGCGGGCCTTGTCCTGACCGCGCACCGGCGGGTCAGTGAGTCCGACCTGTCCCCGCACCTGCTGGTGGTCGGCCACGCGAAGTAGACATCCCGATTCCCCCTTGATCAGCCGGGAGCACGGCTCCAGCGATCAAGGGGGAGCCTCGGGGTCAGGCGAAGACGACCTTGTCGCCCTCGACCTTGACCGGGACCTCCTTGAGACCGGTCGTGGCGGGGCCGCGCTTGAGGGCTCCGGTGGCGGCGTCGAAGGTGCTGCCGTGGTTGGGGCAGGTGATCGTCCCGCCTGCCGGGGCCGAGACGACGGTGCCCTGGTGCGGGCACGCGGCGGTGAATGCCTTGACCGTGTCGGCGGTGGGCCTGACCAGGACGAGCGGGCCCTTCGGGGTGCTCTCCAGCACCAGGCCGCTGTCGCCGGGGATGTCGGCGAGCGCGGCCAGCGGGCCCGACGGGGTGGCGCCGCCGCCCGTGGTGGTGGTGCCGCCGGAAGGCGTGGGGGCGGTGGTGTCCGAACAAGCCGCGACGAGGGCGCCGGGGGCGACCAGGGCCACCATCAGGCCGCACAGCACCTCGCGGCGGGACCGGGCTTCGGGTTTCGTGGTGGGTTCTACGGCGGTCAAGCGAGCCTCCAGGTCCGGGAAGGATCTACACCTTGCCCTACGCGACGGGCAGGCGCCCGGTTCACCCTAGGGCGAGATGCGTGCGCAGTGCGTCGTCGAGGCGGGCGAGCAGTTGCGGGGGCAGCTTGCCGACGCGCTTGCGCACCCGGTTGGTCGCGACGGACCGGACCTGCTCCGCCTGCGCTTTCGAGTCGACCACCAGCCCACACGCCTTCGAGGGCAGCAGGACCTGGAATCCGAAGACCCGTTCGATGTTCGAGGTGATCGGCACGACCGTGACCACTCCCCGGCCCGTGCGGGCGGCGACGGCGTTGGCGGCGTTGTTGCTGACGATCACGGCCGGGCGGACCTTGTCGGCTTCGGAGCCGCGCGCGGGGTCCAGGTCGACCAGGTGGATGTCACCGCGCCGCATCGGCCAGGCCGTCGGCGGTGGCGGCGTCCCACAGGCCCGCTTCCTCGGCCTCTTCCCACTCGGCGAAGGCGGCGGCGTACTCGTCCTGCAACTGCGACTCACGCAACCGGGCTATGGCGAGCTGGATCACCGAGGACCGGGAGGGCTCACCGGCCCGCGCCGAGTACTCGTCGATGAACCGGACGTCGTCCTCCGGCAGGCTGACACTGAGCTTCACACCACCCATGCTACCTGGGGTAGCACCGGCCGTGCTACTGCCGGGCGTGCGCCTCCCGGTGCAGGCGCCGCAGCTCGCGGATGCCCTCCACCGCGCGGACGCCGTCCACCGACTGCAGGGCCATGACCGGCACATATTCGTCGTCGGGCAACTCCAGGCGGGCCCACGAGGCGCCCTCCGGGAAGCTCACCGACACGATGACCGACCAGTCGAAGCGCACCGTGCCCAGCAGATTGCGGACGTAGACCGCCTCGGCGTCGGCGGTCACCTTCGGCCGGGTGAACCACAGCGCGCCGCAGGCCAGCAGCACGCCGATCCCGGCCATCGCGACCTGGTCGGAGGGCTGGAAGAAGACCCCGGTCGGGGTGTTGCGCAGCAGGATCGCCACGGTGGTGAACACGACGATGAACACCAGCGCGAACGTCCCCGCGACGAAGCGGACTTTGTGCGGTCGAGCGGTCAATGGAATCCCTGTTCCGTCCACGGGTGCCGCAGCCCGCGCACCGCGAGCGCCGTCTCCAGCGCCGCCGCGCAGGCCTCGTAGCCCTTGTCCTCCGCCGAGTCCGGCAGGCCGCTGCGGTCGAGCGCCTGCTCCTCGGTGTTCACCGTGAGCACCCCGTTGCCGACCGGCGTGCTCTCGTCGAGCGACACCCTTGTCAGGCCGTAGGTCACCGCGTCGCACACGTACTCGAAGTGCGGGGTGCCGCCGCGGATGACCACACCGAGCGCGACGACGGCGTCGTGGTGCTTGGCCAGCTCCTGGCAGACGACCGGCAGCTCGATGGCGCCCGGGACGCGCACGACCGTGGGCTCCTCGATGCCCGCCTCGGCCGCCGCCGCCAGCGCGCGCTCCAAGAGCCGGTCGGTGATCTCCGCGTGCCACTTCGTCGCCGCGATGCCCAGCCGGACGCCCTCACACCGGGGAACCCCGGTCTGGGGCCTGCCTTCGCCACTCACGACTTTTCCTCCCCCGTGGTGGACACAACCGCCGCCGTGCCGCCGTCGTAGTGTTCCAGCTCGGCCAGGTGGTGGCCCATCCGGTCGCGCTTGGTGCGCAGGTAGTGCACGTTTTCCGGGTTCGGCCACACCGACAGCGGCACCCGGTCGACAACGGTCAGCCCGTAGCCCTCCAGGCCGACCCGCTTGGCCGGGTTGTTCGTCAGCAGGCGCATGGTCTTCACGCCCAGGTCGACGAGGATCTGCGCGCCCGTGCCGTAGTCGCGGGCGTCGGCGGGGACACCGAGGGCGAGGTTCGCGTCGACGGTGTCGTGGCCGTCGTCCTGCAGCTGGTAGGCCTGCAGCTTGTGCATGAGGCCGATGCCCCGGCCCTCGTGGCCGCGCATATAGAGCACGATCCCGCGGCCCTCGGCGGCCACGGCTTCCAGGGCGGCGTCGAGCTGCGGGCCGCAGTCGCAGCGCAGCGAGCCGAACACGTCGCCGGTGAGGCACTCGGAGTGGACCCGGACCAGGACGTTGTCGCCCTCGCCGATGTCGCCGTAGACCAGCGCTACGTGCTCGATGCCGTCGAGCAGCGAGTCGAACCCGACCGCGCGGAACGTGCCGTGCGCGGTGGGGATGCGGGCCTCGGCGACCCGGACGATCTGCTTCTCGGTGCGCCTGCGGTAGGCGATCATGTCGGCGATCGTGATGATCGCCAGGTTGTGCTCCTCGGCGAAGACACGCAGCTCGTCGTAGCGGGCCATGTCGCCTTCGTCCTTCTGCGACACGATCTCGCAGAGCACGCCCGCGGGGCGGAGACCGGCCATCCGGGCGAGGTCGACGGCGGCCTCGGTGTGCCCGGGCCTGCGCAGCACGCCGCCCTCCTTCGCGCGAAGCGGCACGACGTGGCCGGGTCGGTTGAAGTCTCCCGGCGTGGAGTTCTCGTCGGCGAGCAGCCGGATGGTGTGGGCGCGGTCGGCGGCCGAGATGCCGGTGCTGACGCCCTCCTTGGCGTCCACGGTCACCGTGTAGGCCGTGCCGCGCACGTCCTGGTTGGTGTGGAACATCGGCGGCAGGTCGAGCCGGTCGCAGTCGGCCTCGGTCAGCGGGACGCAGATGTAGCCGGAGGTGTAGCGGACCATGAAGGCCATCAGCTCCGGGGTGGCCTTTTCCGCGGCGAAGATCAGGTCGCCCTCGTTCTCGCGGTCCTCGTCGTCGACGACCACCACGGCCTTGCCCGCGGCGATGTCGGCGATCGCCCGCTCGATGGCAGCGAAGTCACTCACCGGTGTTCTCCTCCTCGGTGCCGCGCCCGGTCGATCCGAG
This sequence comes from Actinokineospora xionganensis, assembly GCF_014323725.1. Lineage (GTDB taxonomy): Bacteria > Actinomycetota > Actinomycetes > Mycobacteriales > Pseudonocardiaceae > Actinokineospora > Actinokineospora xionganensis. Next base: position 67,687 of record NZ_JABVED010000014.1, read on the forward strand.
GTGCGGGATAGCCAGTCTTTCCACGTACTTGGCGATGACGTCCACTTCCAGGTTGACCTTCTCGCCCGGCTTGCGGACACCGAGCGTGGTCGCGCGCAGCGTCTCCGGGATCAGGCTGACCGAGAACCAGTCGGCGCCGACCTCCACGACGGTCAGCGAGACGCCGTCGACGGTGATCGAGCCCTTCTCCACCACATACCGGGCCAGGGTGCCCGGGAGGCTGATCTTGACCAGTTCCCAGTGCTCGGAGGGCTCACGCGAGATCAGCTCGCCGGTGCCGTCGACGTGGCCCTGCACGATGTGGCCGCCGAAGCGCTGCCCCACGGCGGCGGCGCGCTCCAGGTTCACGTGGTCGCCCTTGGCGACTTTGTCGAGGCTGCTGCGGAGCAGGGTCTCGCGCATGACGTCGGCGGTGAAGCTGCCGTCGGCGAGGTCGACCACGGTCAGGCAGACACCGTTGACCGCGATGGAGTCACCCTGCTTGGCGTCGCTGGTGACCAGCGGCCCGGCGATGGTGACCCGCGCGGCGTCCGCGAGATCCTCCACAGCGATGACCTCGCCGCGTTCCTCGACGATCCCGGTGAACACCGACTGCCTCCTCAGTTCCGGTCCGGCACGGCGGAGATCCGCACGTCCGGTCCACACATGGTGACGCCTTCGACCCTGAACCGGTGAGCTCCGGTGATGGTCGACACGCCCGATGCGCCCAACGCCACAGGACCATCACCCAGAAGCGTAGGCGCTACGTAAGCGAGGACCCGGTCGACCGCGCCCGCCTGGACGAACGCGCCCGCGAGCGTCGGGCCGCCTTCGAGCAGCACGTCGACCACTCCGCGCTCGCCTAGAGCGGCCAAGACCTCGCTTGGTTCGCGCGTACGCAGGTGCAGCGTCTCGGCGGCGTCGTCCAGCACGCGCGCGCCCTCGGGCAGGTCTCCGGTTCCCACAACCACTCGCAACGGCTGCCGGTCCACGCTTGTTCCATCAGCTGTTCCGTCCGCTGACCTCGCGGTCAGCGCGGAGTCGTCGGCGAGGATCGTGCCCCGGCCGGCGACGATCGCGTCGATGCGCCGGCGCAGGTCGTGGACCTGGGCGCGGGACTCCTCGGAGCTGATCCACCGGCTGGTCCCGTCGGCGGCGGCGACCCGGCCGTCGAGGGTGGCGGCGTACTTCCAGGTGACGTGCGGACGGCCGGTCCGCGCGTAGTGCAGCCAGGCGCGCAGCGGGCCGAGTTCGACCTCGTCGGCCAGCAGTCCACTCTCGACGGTGACGCCCGCGTCGGTCAGGACGGTGCGTCCGCCCGCGGCGGCGGGGTTCGGATCGGCGACGGCGAAGACGACCTTCTTGACGCCCGCGGCGATGAGGGCGCGGGTGCAGGGCGGGGTGCGGCCGTGGTGGGCGCACGGTTCGAGGGTGACGACCGCGGTGCCGCCCCGGGCCTTCGTCCCCGCGTCGACCAGGGCCATGACCTCGGCGTGCGAGCCGCCGGGCGGCTGGGTGGCGCCCAGGCCGACCTGGTTTCCCTCGGCGTCGAGGATGACGCAGCCCACCGGCGGGTTGGGACTCGTCGTCCCCCGCACCGCGTCGGAACCCGCGATGGCGGCCCGCATCGCCGCGGTCAGCTTGTCGTCCACCCGATCAGTTTCGCAGCCCGCGCCAGCCGGCTCGCGCGGGATCAGGCGAAACGGTGGTTGGCCGAGACGGCCTGGGTGCGCAGGGCCTCGATCGCGCGCGCGGGGTCGGCGGCGTTGTAGACGGCGGAGCCCGCGACGAAGCAGTCGACGCCCGCCTCCGAGGCCTGTTCGATCGTGTCGCTGTTGATGCCGCCGTCGATCTCGACCAGCAGGTTCAGGTGGCCGGTGTCGACGAGGTCGCGCACCGTGCGGACCTTGTCCAGCACGTGGGCGATGAAGCTCTGGCCGCCGAACCCGGGCTCGACCGACATCACCAGCAGGGTGTCGTACTCCTTGAGCACGTCGAGATACGGCTCGATGGGAGTGCCCGGCTTGATCGACAGACCGGCCTTCGACCCGGCCGCGCGCAGATCGCGGGCGAGCTTGATCGGGTCCTTGGCCGCCTCGACGTGGACGGTGACGTTGTGGGCGCCCGCCTCGGCGTAGCCGATGGCCCAGCGGTCCGGGTCCTCGATCATGAGGTGGCAGTCCATCGGGATGTCGGTGACCTTGAGCAGCGACTCGACGATGGGCAGGCCGAGGGTCAGGTTCGGCACGAAGTGCGCGTCCATCACGTCGACGTGGACCCAGTCGGCGCCGTGGATCGCGGCGAGCTCGTCGGCGAGCCGGGCGAAGTCGGCGGACAGGATGCTGGGGGCGATCATCGGTGCGGTGGACACAGGCCCGGAGCATAAGCGCCGGTCGGGGCCGCGCACGAACCGGGAACCCGCGCCGTGAGGCAGCTCTCGGAAACGCGGTCGCGACCCCGGGTACGTTCGCCTCATGGCGAAGGTGCTCTCAGTCAACCTAGGTGTCCCGCGACCCATCGAGGGGAAGTCGGGGATCAGCGCGATCGACAAGCGCCCGGTGGACCACCCGGTGGCCGTGCGGGAGCCCGAACCGGCGGCGGGTGGCCTGGCGGGCGACCGGATCTGCGACAAGAAGAACCACGGCGGACCGGACCAGGCGGTCTACGCCTACGCGCGCGAAGACCTCGACGCCTGGGAGTCGGAGCTGGGCGTGTCCCTGGCATCGGGCGGGTTCGGCGAGAACCTGACCACCCTCGGTGTGGACGTGACCGGGGCCGAGGTCGGCGAGCGGTGGCGGGTCGGGCCGGACCTCGAACTGCAGGTCACCTCGCCACGGATCCCGTGCCAGGTGTTCGCCGTGTGGATGGAGCGGCAGGGCTGGGTCAAGACCTTCACCCAGCGGGCGATCCCGGGCGCGTACTTCAAGGTGATCACCCCGGGCACGGTCAGCGCGGGCGACGAGATCACCGTGGTCCACCGGCCCGGGCACGGGGTGACGATGGGGATGACGTTCCGGGCGATCACGACCGAGCCCGAGTTGCTGCCCGAGTTGCTCGCCGCCGACGACCTGCCCGAGGACCTCCGCGCCAAGATCACCGAGCGGCTGGCGAAGTGACCGGAAAGCAGCTCAACACCCGGCTCTCGGCGTACGGGATCTGTGTCCAGGACGGCAGAATCCTGCTGGCCCGGTGGGTCCACGGTGATGGTCCACTGTGGAGCTTGCCGGGTGGCGGGGTCGACTTCGGCGAGGACCCGTGGGACGCGGTGGTGCGCGAGGTCGCCGAGGAGACCGGCTACGACTTCGAGGCCGACACCCTGCTCGGGATCGACAACCTCCACCGGCCGGGCCGGTTCCACGGCGTGCGGGTGTACTACGAGGGCCGGATCGTCGGCGGCGAACTGCGCCACGAGGTGAACGGGTCGACGGACATGGCGGCGTGGTTCGATCTGGCCGAGCTGGACTCGCTGCCCGTGAGCGACCTCGTCGGCCCCGGGCTCGCGCTCGCCAGGAACCGACCCGCGACCGGCCATACTCCGCTAGCGGTCGAGGTAGACCTTTAGGCCCTCGATCATCAGCCGCAGACCGAAGTCGAACAGAACCTCGCCGCTGCCCGCGAAGGCGTCCTGAGACGGGGCGGCATCCCGGTGGTGCGGAAGTTCCAGTGCGTCAGTCGCGGACCCGGGTCAGGCAGAAGGGATGTCCCGCCGGATCGGCGAACACCCGCCAGTTGTCCAGGCCCGGCTGGTGGTCGAGCGGCTGGTGGTCGAGCTTGGTCGCGCCCAGCTCCAGCAGCCGGGCCTCGGCCGCGTCGAGGTCGTCGACGGCGAAGTCGAGGTGGACCTGCTGCGGCACTGTTTGGGCGGGCCAGCGCGGCGGCCGGTAGCCGTCGACGCGTTGGAAGCCGAGGAAGAGGCCGTCCGCGCGGGTCAGGCCGGCGAAGTCACTGTCGGATTTGGGGTGCGGCTCGAATTCGGTGGCCTGCCGGTAGAACTCGGCTAGTTCCTCGGGATCGGCGCAGTCGAGTGTGATCGCCGTCAGCCTCATCATGCCGTCCAACTCAATCACAGCGGTCCGGTCGCGGCGATAAGGTGCGGACATGTCCCAAAACCCGCGCAAGACCCGGCTCGCCGCCTACGTCATCTGCGTCGACGACGGCAAGGTGCTGCTTTCGCGCTGGGTCAGCCCGAAGGGCCCGGTGTGGATGCTGCCCGGGGGCGGCGTCGACTTCGGTGAGCACCCGATGGACGGCGCGATCCGCGAAGTCGAAGAGGAAACCGGGCATATCGCCGAAATCGACACCCTCCTCGGCATCGACACGATCGTGCGGCCGGACTTCCACGGTGTGCGCGTGATCTACGAGGGCCGGGTCGTCGGCGGGGAACTGCGGTTCGAGGTCGGCGGCAGCTCGGACATGGCCGCCTGGTTCGACCTCGACGAGATCGACGACCTGGTCCACGCCGAAATGCTCGACACCGCCCTGGCCCTGTTGCGCACCCGACCGGCGACGGGCCGGCTGGCCTGCTGAGTTTCCGGGGGTGAGATCTCGTCCCCGATCGGGCAATGGCTGATCACCGTGTCCCCTGGTGAGATGATCAGATGACCAAGCACGACACCGCCAGGGACCGCGCGATCGGCAGCCTGTTCGCCGAATTGCGCGCGGCAGCCGAAATGAGCACGTCGGTCGCGGCCGAGAAGGCGGGCTTCTCCAACGCCAGCCTGAATCGGATGGAGAACGGCATCCGGCCGACCAGCCCCGAAGCCGCCGCCGCCCTCCTGACGGCCTACGCCGTCCCCAAACTCGAACGCAAACGCATCCTCACGCTGATCAGCAGTCCGCTGTCGCCGACCTGGTGGAGCCTGCTCGCGGCCATCCGGGTGACCAAGCAGCCCATCTTGGCCATATTCGAAGCCGAGGCGACCCGAATCTCCCACGTCAACGTGGTGCGAGTGCCTGGCCTGCTCCAAACCCCCGCGTACATCCGTGCGCTGATCTACGCCAACGTGGGCATGACCGAGGAGTCCGAGCACCAGATCAAGGTCCGGTTGGAACGCCAGGCAGTGCTGCGCAAGCCATGTGCACCCAAGTACTTCGCCGTGCTGGAAGAGGCCGCCCTACGCAGGATGCACGGCGGCGCCGAGGTTATGGCCGAGCAGATTCAGCACATCGCCGACATGGCAGAGCTACCCCACGTCGATGTGCGCGTAGCCCCCTTCGACTTGGAGCGATGGGAGGGTTCCACCAGTAACTACGGCTTGATGGAGTACCGGAACGCGCCAACGGTCCTCCATGTCGACATCGACGCCTTCACCGATGCGCCAGAGCACGTCGGGAGGTTTCAGACGAACCTGGATACGATGCGTAGGGAGGCGCTGAGTTCAGCCGAATCGGTGAAGTTTCTCCGCCGCGTGGCACTCGAATACCGACGAAGGTGAAACAAGATGGATCTTGATCACGCACGGTGGCGCAAGTCCAGCCGAAGCGGCAGCGGCGGCGAAAACGACGAGTGTGTCGAGGTCGCGTTCGTGCCGGGGACCGTGGGTGTGCGGGATTCCAAGAAGCCTGAGGCGGGCGCGCTGGTCGTCTCCGAGCAGGCCTGGCGATCGGCGCTGGCCACTTTCCGCTGACCGTGGAGTTCATCGACGCCGTGCGGGCCGGGCTGGTCGAGGTCGGAAACCCGGCGCGGGCGCCCGAGATGCAGCGCTACATGAAGTCCGACCTGCCTTTCCGCGGCGTCCCCAAGCCGGAGCGGACGGCACTGGTGCGAACGCTGTTCGCCGAGCACGTCTTCACCGACCGCGCCGTCTGGATCGCCGCCGTCACCGAACTCTGGCGCGACGCGGAGTACCGCGAGGAGCGCTACGTCGCCCTCGACCTGCTCGCCCACAAGCGTTACGCCCCCTGGGACGGTCTCGACCTCCTCCCCCTTTACGAGGAAATGATCGTCACCGGGGCCTGGTGGGACTTCGTGGACGAGATCGCCGCCCGCCGAGTCGGCCCGCTCGTGCTCGCCCACCCCGACGTCCTCACCCCCGCCATGCGCGCCTGGGCAGGCGACCCGGACCGCTGGAAGCGCCGCACCTCGGTCCTCTGCCAGCTCAAGGCCCGCGACGCCACCGACACCGACCTGCTGACCGACACCATCGAGTCCACAGTGGACGACCCGGACTTCTTCCTGCGCAAGGCGATCGGGTGGGCGCTGCGCGAGTACGCGAAGACCGACCCGGACTGGGTGCGGCACTTCGTCGACATCCACCCCGAGCTGTCACCCCTGTCCCGGCGTGAGGCGCTCAAACACCTCTGACCTCACTTGACGGACAAGGCCGTCTCGCTGCGCAGCGCCCGCAGCGTGTCGAGTTCACGATCAATGTCGCGCCGCTTGGCTTCGAGGCGCTCGACTTCCTGGGCGAGCAACTGCTCCATGACGCCGGTGCGCTCCTCGGGTGGGGCCTCCAGGCACGGGAGCAGCTCGTTGATCGTCGAGCTGGACAGGCCTGCGGCGAACAGGTGCTGGATCATGACCACCCGCTCGACCATGGCGCTGTCGAAGTCGCGCCAGCCGCCGGGCGTGCGCTCGGAGCGGATCAGCCCGTGCTCCTCGTAGTACCGCAGGGAGCGGGTGCTGACTCCGCTCGCGTCCGCCAGCTCACCGATGCGCATGAGACCCAGTCTTGCACTTGACACCGGTGTGAGGTTCCACGATGGCAGGGCACCCGCGTGACCCACCTCAATGAAGGACACCCGCCATGCACTGGCTGTACCTCGGCATCGCCGTGGTCTTCGAGATCACCGTCGCCATCTCCGCGGGCAAAGCCCACGGCTTCACCCGACCCGCCTGGACCGCCGCCACGCTGGTCAGCGGGGGAATCGCCACCTACTTCCTCAGCCTGGCCCTGCTCACCTTCGATGTCGGCGTCGGCTACGCGATCTGGACGTCGGTGGCAGGCGTCGGGATCGTCGTCCTCGGCGCGGTGCTCGGCCAACGGGTCGGGTGGCGCAAGCTCCTCGGCATCGCCGCCGTCATCGTCGGCGTCGTCGGCCTGCAGCTCAGCGGAGCAGCGTGATGACCCGCGCCTGGCTCGCGCTCCTGCTCGCCGGAGCCTTCGAGGTCGGCTACGCCCTGTCCGTCGGCGGCAGCCAGGGCTTCACCGTGCTGTCCTGGTCGCTCGTGGCGGTGGTCTTCTTCCTGCTGACGCTCTTTGCGCTGAGCCTCGCCCTGCGCACCATCGACGTGGGCATCGGCTACGCCGTCTGGGCAGGCATCGGCGCCGTCGGAGCCGCCCTGCTCGGCCCCCTCTTCTTCAGCGAGACCCTCACCCCGGTCAAGGCGCTCTGGCTCACCGTGATCATCGCGGGCGTCGTCTGGCTCAAGCTCTCCGACCGGCCCGCACCCACCTAGGGCCGGTACATCGTCCGCGGCCGGTCTCCGGCGTCCTCCCACGCAGCCCGCACGCCCGGTGTGGGCTGCGGGTGCGGGTCGCACTTGCTGTCGGACACCCGCCCCTGTCTGCGTTCCGGGAGCTTGCCACTGGCGAGGTAGTCGGCGATCTGGTCGTCGACGCAGGCGTTGCCGAACAGGCTCGCGGAGTGGGTGGTGCCGCCGACGCCCTCGATCAGCGCCGAGTTCGGGAACCGGTCGCGCACCTCCAACGCGCCCTCGAACGGGGTGGCGCCGTCCAGGGTCTCGCTGATCAGCAGGACCGGCGGGGCCTTCGAGCCGTCCACCTGGACCGGGGTGCCCGCGGGCGCGCCCCACTCGCGGCAGGGGGCGTTGTACCAGGCGTTGCTCCAGGTCTCGAACGGCGCGATGGCGTAGGTCTTCCAGTTGTCGGCCCGCCAGCGGTCCCAACTCGTGGGCCACCGCACATCAGTGCACTGCACGCCCAGGTACACCGCGAAACTGTTGTCCGAGCCCGGTTCCGAGCTGTGGATGCCGTCGTAGAGGGCCTTGAGCCCGGAGACATCGCCGTCGTTGCGGTACTTCGCGTACGCGGTCGCCAGGTCCTGCCAGCCGAAGACGAAGTACGCGGCGGGCAGGAACACGTCCGACAACTCGTCGGGGCCGAACACCCCGCCTGCGGGCTCGGTGCGGAGTTTCTGCTGCGTGGCGTAGAAGTCGGCTTCGATCTGGCTGCCGTCAGTGCCCAGGTGGTAGGTGGCGTCGTGCTTGGCGAGCCAGTCGAAGTAGATCTTGATGTTGCGCTCGAAGCCGACATTCTGTTCGAGATTCGACTTGTACCAGACGTTTCGCGGGTCGACCACGCCGTCGAGGACCATCCGGCCCACGCGGTCGGGGAACAGGGTGCCGTAGACCTGGCCGAGGTAGGTGCCGTAGGAGTAGCCCAGGAAGTTGATCCGCTCCTGGCCCAGCGCCACCCGCAGGGCTTCCATGTCCTTGACCGTGTCGGTGGTGCGCAGGTGCGCCAACAGGTCGCCGCCCTGGGCCGCGCAGGCCTGCGCGTAGCCCTTCGTCCGGTCGAGCCAGGTCTGCTCCAGTTCGCCGGACACCGGCACGTAGTACGGCCGGTTGTAGCTGAAGTAACCGCTGTCGCAGGTCAACGAGGGCTCGCTGGACCCGACGCCGCGCGGGTCGAAGCCGATCCAGTCGTAGGTCTTGCCCGCGCCCTTCGGCACGCGCTCGCCGAGGATCGACAGGTGGATGCCCGACCCGCCCGGTCCGCCCGGGTTGGTCAGCATGACGCCCTGGTACTGGTCGGCGGGCGCGGTGGCCTTGATCCGCGACACCGCGATTTTGATCTTCTTGCCCTCGCGCGCGTCGTGGTCGAGCGGGACTTCGAGCTTCCCGCATTCCGCGCCACGCAGGACAAGCACCGGATGCTCACACGGACCCCAGGCGATCGGCGGCGGCTCATAAGCCGCCACCACCGGTGCCCACGCCACGATTCCCGCCACGACACCCACAGCCGCGGCGGCGGCCACGATCTTCCTCACAGCGTCCCTTCGATCAGATCCGGTCGACGTACCGGATCACCCGATGCTGCCCGGTGCGGCTCCACAGGGGAACCGCGCCGCGCCGCGTTCTCGGTGGGGACTGGAGAAAACCGCTCAGCCGTCGTAGGCCATCAGTGTCACGCGCGCAGCGCGGCGCCGAAACGCTCGGCCGCCGAGGCCACCGCAGCATCGCGCGCCGTGGTCGCCTCGTCCACCGTCAACGTGCGGTCCGGCGCGCGGAAGCGCAGCGAGTACGCCAGCGACCGCTTGCCCTCGCCGACCTGCTCACCGGTGAACACGTCGAACAGGCTCAGGTCTTCGAGCAGCTCGCCGCCGCCCGCGCGCAACGCGTCGGAGAGCTCCGCGGCGGGCACCTCGTCGTCGACGACCAGCGCCACGTCGAGCAGCACCGGCGGGTACGGCGAGACATGCGGCACCGGGCGGTGCTCGGTCAGCGGCAGCGCGTCCAGGTCGATCTCCATCGCGCAGGTGCGCGCGGGAAGACCCATCGCCTCGGTGACCTTCGGGTGCAGCTCACCCGCGTGTCCGACGGGGAACCCGCCGACGCGCAGCTGCGCGCACCGGCCCGGGTGCCACGGAGCCAGGTCGGCCTTGTGGACACTCAGCTCGACGCCCGCGGCCCGGGCGACGAGCTTGGCCGCCTCGACCGCGTCGGCCCAGCTCGCCTGCTCGCCCTTGCCCCACCAGCCCGCGCGCTGCCGGTGGCCCGCGAGGACCACGGCGACATGCGCAGGCTGCACCGGCAGGGTGCCGTTGAGCTGGACGATCTCCTCGTCACTCGGCCTGCCGTCGACGCCCACCTCGGGCATCGGGACCCGCTCGGTGCGCGGCAGCACGACCTGTCCGATGTGGAAGATCGAGACATCCTTCGCGCCACGGGAGACGTTGCGCGACAAGACATCGAGCATCCCCGGCAGCAGCGTGGACGCCAGCTCGGCGCGGTCGGCCTCCAGCGGGTTGCTCACCGACAGGGTGCGCCTGCGGATGTCGTCGGCAGCCAGGCCCAACTGGTCCCACACCGTCTTGGCGACGAACGGGAACGGCAGCACCTCGACGTAACCCGACTCGGCGAGCGCACGGGAAACCGCGCGCTGCCGCCGCTGCTTCGGGCTCAGGCCCTGACCGGCCGGGGCGGGCGGCAGCACCGACGGGATCGTGTCGTAACCCTGCAGGCGCAGCACCTCCTCCACCAGGTCGGCGGGCTGGTTGAGGTCGGCACGCCAGGTCGGCGGGTGCGCGGTGACGTTGGGCTTGCCGTCCTCGCCGGTGCCGACGTCGACCAGGCAACCGATCTGCTGCAGCCGCGAGACGGTGACGCCGCGGTCGTAGCGGACGCCGGCGACCCGGTCGGGCAGGTCCATCGCGATGGTGATGGGCGCGGGCGCGGTCGGGTTGCCCACGTCGGTGCGGCCGGGCTGGATGCTGCCTTCGCCGAACTCGCGGAGCAGGCGCGCGGCCCGCTCCAGCGCGACCGGCGGCAGCGCCGGGTCGACCACACGCTCGAAGCGCTTGGACGCCTCGCTGGGCAGCTTGTGCCTGCGCACGGCCCGGGCGATGGACGCCGGGTCCCAGATGGCCGCCTCGAGCAGGATGTCGGTGGACTCGGCGCTGACCTCGGTGCTCGCGCCGCCCATCACACCGGCGAGTGAGATCGGGCCCGACTCGTCGCACACGACGATGTCGTCGGGGTCGAGGGTGCGGGTCACGTCGTCGAGGGTGACCAGCTTCTCCCCCGCCTTCGCCCGGCGGATCGTGAGACCGCCCCGCAGCTTGGTGGTGTCGAAGGCGTGCATGGGCTGGCCCATTTCGAGCATCACGTAGTTGGTGATGTCGACGGCCAGCGAGATCGAGCGGATGCCCGCGAGCATCAGCCTGCGGTGGATCCACCACGGTGTGGGCGCGGTCGGGTCGACCCCGGTGACGCGGCGGACCACGAACCGGGCGCAGCCGTCGGTGTCCTCGATGGTCACCGGCACGGCCTCGGAGTCGGCCTCGGGCACCTCGATGGCGGCCGGGTCGACCATCCGCAGGTCGAACGCGCACGCCAGCTCACGGGCCAGGCCGCGCACCGAGAAGCAATAGCCGCGGTCGGGGGTCAGGGCCAGCTCGATGACCTTGTCGGTCAGGCCGAGCAGGTCGATGGCGTCGTCGCCGGGGGCGATCTCGCCGGTCGGCAGGACCATGATCCCGGCGTGGTCGTCGCCAAGCCCCAGCTCGCGGGCGGAGCAGATCATGCCCTTGCTGGTGCGCCCATAGGTCTCGCGCGCGGTGATCTTGAAGTCTCCGGGCAGGACCGCGCCGGGCAACGCGACGACGACGAGGTCGCCCTCGACGAAGTTGGTCGCACCGCAGATGACCTGGGTGCTGACGGGCTCGTCGGAGTCGGTGTCCTCGGGGTCGCCGATCTCGACGGTGACGAACCGGATCGGCTTTTTGAACTCGGTGAGCTCGGTGATCTCGGCCACCCGGCCGACCACGAGCGGACCGGTGACCGGCCCGAGCGTGCTGATCTCCTCCACCTCCATGCCGACCCGGACGAAAGCGTCCGCGATCTGCTCGGCGGTGAGGTCCCGGTGTTCCTCGTTGAGCTGAAGCTGCTGGATGAGCCAGCTGACGGGGATCCTCAACTACGCCTCCGTGCCGAAGGGAAGGGTGAACCGGACATCGCCCTCGACCATGTCGCGCATGTCGGGGATGCCGTTGCGGAACTGGAGCGTCCGTTCCAGGCCCATGCCGAACGCGAAACCGGAGTAGACCTCCGGGTCGACGCCGCAGGCGCGCAGGACGTTGGGGTTGACCATGCCGCAGCCACCCCACTCGATCCAGCCGGGGCCGCCCTTCTTCTCGGCGAACCACACGTCGAGTTCGGCGGAGGGCTCGGTGAAGGGGAAGAACGACGGGCGCAGCCGGACCCGGGCGTCGGGGCCGAACATGGCCCGGGCGAACGCGTCGAGGGTGCCTTTGAGGTGGGCCATTGTCAGGCCCTTGTCGACGGCGAGGCCCTCGACTTGGTGGAACACCGGCGTGTGGGTCGCGTCCAGGGCGTCGGTGCGGTAGACCCGGCCCGGGCAGACGACGTAAACCGGCAGGTCACGGTCGAGCAGCGAGCGGATCTGCACCGGCGAGGTGTGCGTGCGCAGCACCAGACCCGAGTTCTCCGGCTCGACGTAGAAGGTGTCCTGCATCGTGCGCGCGGGGTGGTCCTTCTTGAAGTTCAGCGCGTCGAAGTTGAACCACTCGGTCTCGACCTCGGGTCCCTCGGCCACCTCGTAGCCCATGCCGACGAACACGTCGGCGACTCTCTCCGAGAGCGTGGTCAGCGGGTGCCGGGCGCCGCGGGGGACGCGGTCCCAGGGCAGGGTGACGTCGACGCCCTCTTCGCGCAGCACGCGCTCGTCGCGCTCGACCTGCAGCGCGGCACGCCGCTCGTCGAAGGCGGCGTTGATCAGGCCCTGGGCCTCGTTGACCCGCTTGCCCGCCTCGGACCGCGCCTTGGGAGGCAGCGCCCCGATCTCGCGGCGGGCCTGCAGCAGGGGGGACTTGTCACCCAGGTGGGCGGGCTTCACCGCGGCGAGCGCGTCGAGGTCGGCGGCGGCGGAGAACTCCTCGCGCGCTTTCTCGACAGCGGCCTGCAGGGTCTCCGGTGAGAGCGCCGCGACCTCTTTGGGGTCGTACGGGTCGTTGGCTCCGGACATGGTTGGTGGACAGCTCCCGAGGTCCTGTGATGGCCGAGCGGTACACCCGATCGGCCGGGTGAGCGCCTTGATCCTAGGCGATGGAGGTCGAGCTCCCCCATCGAGTTACCCCCGCGACACCTTCACCGCCGAATGTCACCGACCTATGTCTCAGGACACCTGTACTGTCACAGCGCCCGCTGTCCCTACCGCTGTTGAGGTTCCGTCTTGGCCCAGACCTTCGGTGTGAACCTGCGCGGCGTCATCGATCTGCTCAGCCACCATCTCTACAGCAGCCCCCGCGTCTACCTGCGCGAACTCCTCCAGAACGCGGTCGACGCGGTCACCGCGCGCAGGCTGGGCGACCCGTCGACGCCGGGGCGGATCCTGATCGAGTCCACCGAGCGGACCGGCAACGGCACCCTGCGGATAACGGACACCGGGATCGGCCTCGACGAGTCCGAGGTGCACTCCCTGCTGTCCACCCTGGGCGGCACCTCCAAGCGCGACGAGTTGGGGTTCGCCCGGCAGGACTTCCTCGGGCAGTTCGGGGTGGGCCTGCTCTCCTGCTTCCTGGTCGCCGACGAGGTGCGGTTGGTGAGCCGTTCGGCCAACGGCAGCCCAGCGGTGCGCTGGGTCGCCCACGGCGACGGCACCTACGACGTCGAGGTCGACGACTCCGCCCGCGCCGAGGTCGGCACGACGGTGGAGCTGGTCCCCCGGCGCGACTGCGACCACTGGGCCGAGTACGACACGGTGGCGATGCTGGCCGCCGAGTTCGGGTCGCTGCTGCCGGTGGAGGTCCGGGTCGCCGGGCCGAACGGGCAGGTGCTGGTCACCGAGGACGAGCTGCCCTGGATCCGCCGCGAGGACGAGTCCGTCGCCCAGCACCACGACCGGCTGGCCGAGTACTGCCGCGAGACCCTGGGCTTCGAGCCGTTCGACGTGGTGCCGCTGGAGTTCGGCGCGGTCGGGCTGACCGGAGCGGCGTTCGTGCTGCCGGCGGGCGCCAACCCGGGGACCCGGCAGGCGCACCGGGTGTACCTCAAGCGGATGCTCGTGGGCACCTCGATCGAGGGCCTGCTGCCCGACTGGGCCTACTTCGTCCGCTGCGTGGTCGACACGTCGGCGCTGCGCCCGACGGCGAGCCGTGAATCCCTCTATGAGGACGAGACGCTGCTGGCCGTGCGCGACGCGCTGGGCACCCGGCTGCGCGACTGGCTGCTGCGGCTGGACGCGACCGAGCCGGAGCGGGCGGCCTCGATGCTGGCCGCGCACCAGCTAGGCATCAAGTCCGTCGCCCTGGTCGACGACGAGCTGCTGCGCCTGGCCGAGCGGTGGGTGCCGTTCGAGACGACCCGGGGCACGATGCCGCTGCGCCAGTTCCGCCGCGGCCACGCCACCGTGCTCTACACCCCCGACGTCGACGAGTTCCGTCAGCTCGCCCCGGTGGCCCGGGCTCAGGGCATCGGCCTGGTCAACGCCGGCTACGCCTACGACACGGAGCTGCTCAAGCGGCTGGCCGCCCTCGACGGCGCCAACACCGCGCGCCGGGTGGAGCCCTCGGAGTTGCTGGCCGCCCTGGGCAGGCCCAACGCCCAGGTCGAGGCGACGATGAAGCGGACCATGTCGGTGGCGTCGAAGGTCCTCGACGGCCACGACTGCGAGCCCATGCTGCGCGACTTCGACCCGGTGTCGCTGCCCGCGCTGCTGGTGGCCGACGCCGGCGGCGCGCGCAGGCGCGACACCGCCGAGGCCCGGGAGACCGCGGACCCCCTGTGGCAGGACCTCCTGGGCAGGCTGGTGGACGCCGACTCGGGCGCCGCGCAACAGCTGGTCTTGAACACGCGCAACCCGCTGGTGGCCCGCCTCGCCGGGATCGACGACCCGACGCTGTTGGAGACGGCCGTGCTCGCGCTGTACGTCCACGCGCTGCTGCAGTCGCACCGCCCGCTGCGCCCCAAGGACACCGCGACGCTCAACGGGTCCTTCCTGGACCTGCTGGACCGCGCGATCGGCGACTGAGAGCAGAGTATGTCCACGTCAGAGCCCGACGAGTCCCGTGACCGTGTCGCGCACATGGTGCACGCGACCGAATCGATGCCCGCGGGCCAAGCCAAGTGCGAGGCGCTGGAGCGAGCGGCGCGCGCGGCCGACGCGGCGGGCTTCACCGACTACGCCGTCGCAGCCCGGCTGGTCCTGGTCAACGCCTACCGGGAGATCCGCCGCTACGACCTGATGCTCACCCCGTTCGCCTGGCTGCGCACCACCGAGCGGCTGCACCCGGAGGCCTTCGACGAGTGGGCGCTGCACCAGTTCAACTGGATGCACAAGTGGCTGCCGACGGGTCTGCTCGGCGATCCACGGTTCAGCCTGGAGCAGATCGGCTCCGTGGTGGAGGAACTCGCCGAGCGCTACCGGCAGCAGGGGTATTCGCTGCATCCGGTGCACGACAAGCTGCGCGCGGTCGCCCACCACATCGGCGACACGGAGGCCGCGGACGCGCACTTCGCCGCGTGGCGGGCGGCGGAGCCGGACGAGATGAGCGACTGCGCGGCGTGCGTCGTGGACAGCCAGGTCGGGTACTTCGTCTCCCGCAAGCGGTTCACCGAAGCCATCGACGCGGCCGGCTCGGTGCTCACCGAGCCGTCGGACTGCGCCGAGCAGCCGCACGGGGTGATGGCGTCGCTGCTGGAGGCATACCTCGCCACCGGCAGGCTCGATGAGGCCGCCCACGCGCACCTGGTGTCGTACCGGGTGGTGCGCGACACCCCGCAGGCCCGGTCGGCGCTGCACGCGCACCTGCGGTTCTGCGCGCTGACCGGCAACGCCGCGCGCGGGCTGGACATCCTGAGCCGCAACCTCGACGTGCTCGCCGGCCCGCCCAGCCCGAAGGTGCGCCAGGACTTCGCGGCCGCCGCCGCCCTGCTGCTGAGCCGGGTCCCCGACCGCGCGGACCGGATGTTCCGGCTCGGCGAGCAGGCGCTCACCGGCGAGGAGCTGTGGGCGCACTGCGTCGAGACAGCGCGCGGCACGGCGAAGAAGTTCGACGAGCGCAACGGGACCGACGCCGCGAGTCGCCGGGTCGAGGAGACCCTGGCGCTGCCCGACGCCGAGCCGATCGTGCTCGCTGTGCCGGGAACCGTTGTCCCGCTTAGGGATTCCGATCCGGAGGACCTGGCCGACCCGGTGGACGTCGCCGAGCGCGCGTGCGTCGCGATGGACGGCGGCAGCCTGTTCACCGGGGCCCGGCTACTGGCCGCGCTGCCCGCCGACCTCGACGGTCTGCTGCCCGACGGGCTCGCCGCCCGGGTCGCCGTGCACCGCACCTGGCTCGCGCGCCGCGCCAGGCCTGAGGAGCTGATCGACAGCCTCAACGGCATCCTCGTGCGGCTCACCGCCGCGGGTGAGGACGCGGCGGCGGCGCGGCTGCACTCGTTCCTCGCCGACCTGCTGAGTTCGGTCGAACGGCCCGACGACGCCGCCGAGCACGCGCGCCTGGCCCTGGAGATCTCCCGCCGCGTGGGCGACCCGATCGGGGTCATGCGGGCCCACCTGGCCACGGCGGACCTGCTCGCCGAAACCGATCCGGAACGCGCTTCGTCCGAAGTGGACGAAGCCGAGCGGATCGCCGTCGCGCAGGCGCCGAACCGGCTCGGCGGCGTCCGCAAGGCACGCGCGGAACTGTTGGAGCGCAAGGGAGACCTTGAAGGCTCGCTGAAGATCATCGAGGCGCTCGCGGCCGACGCCGACCGGTGGCCGGAGTCGACCCGGCTCGCGGTGAGCGGCCACCGGGCGCGGCTGCTGGCCAACCTCGGGCGGATCGAGGAGTCCGTCGAGCAGTTCGCGCACTTCGTCGAGGTGGCGCGCACGTACCCGGGGCCGTGGGTGGCCGAGGCGCTGATGCAGTCGGCGAGCCTGCTCGACCAGACCGACCTCGCCGGATCCCACCTGCCGGTGCTGATCGACGCGGTCGCCGCCGCCCGCACCTACCTGACCCCGGGGGCGGTCGGGCAGGCGTGTCTGCACCTGTCTGCGGGGTATCTGGCGGCCGGGCGGGACATCGAGGCGGCGGAGACGCTGGAGGAAGCGCTGCGGCTGATGCCCACGGCGTTCGTCGGCCCGGTGGCCGACATCCACTACCGGTTGGCCCTGGCGTGCCGAAACCTCGGCGAGTTCGACGGCGCCGCCAACCACTTCGACGCGGTCCTGGCCACGGCGGACGACGGCGACCACGGCCTGCGCGCCCACGTGCTGTTCCAACTCGGCGACGCCCGGCTCGAACTCGGGGACTACCCGGGGGCGGCGGCGTCCTTCCGCGAGTCGGCGGCGACGTGGCAGATCGCGGACAACCCGGTGGCGGCGGCGGAATCCCTGGTCAAGCTCGCACACGCGGCCGGGTTGGACGACCTGCAGGCGGGCCTGCTGGCGCTGGACGAAGCCGCGAACCTGCTGCCCGACGACTCGGTGCCGGGCGCGTTGGACCAGCAGGCTGATGTGATCGGGTTCCGGGTGGCGCTGCTGGCCCACCACCAGCGCTTCGCCGAGGCCCTGGAAGTCAACCAGCGCACGGAGGAGTACGCGGTCCGGTTGGGAAACAGCGAGTGGCATGCCTTCCTGGCCGGCCGCGCGGCCCGGCTGCGGTTGGACCTCGGGCAACTCGCGGCGGCCGAGTCCGATGCCCGGCGGGCGGCGGCATTGCTGACCGACGACGCCGGGGACGCGACTGTCGGGGCGGTGTTGGGGACATTGGCGCGGACGTTGGAGGAACAGGCGAAAACGGTGGACACCGACCCCCTGGTCCGCGAACTCACCGACCGCCTGTCCCAGTAGGCCGGACTGACATGATCTTGGCGAGCAGCAAGCCGATGATCAGGAGAGTCCCATGGCCGAACTCGAGCCGACACCCGCCGACACCACAGCGAAGCCCGACGGGTTCCAGGTGAAAGTTGAGGAATCAGACGTTGTGGTGAACAAGAAGTTCGAAGACGAGACCGTCGAGATCACCCTGAACGTGAACCACACGGTCGACGCCGAAGGACCTGAAGAGGATTAGGGTCAGGTCATCGGGGCCCCGAGTCGCCACACGCGGCTCGGGGCCATCTTCCTGGCCCCCGATCGGACAGGTGTCGCGAACCTGCTATTTGGCGTGCTGTCGGCGCACTATCTCGGCGATCCAGGTCGGCGCGAACGGGGACGTGCAGTTCGGCGGGGTCGGGTAGTCCTTGAGCACCTGCAGGCGTTCGCCGATGTCGATCGCACGCGCCCGGTGGTCGGGGTGCTCGATGCCGATCTGGGCCAGGCAGTGGTTCATCGCCCACTGCAGCCGGTCTGGCGCCCCCTTCATCTCCGCCTCGATGACATCGAGCAGCCCTTCGAGATCAAGGCCCTCGGGGTTCTTCACCACGCGCTCGGACGTCAGCGCCCAGCCCGCGCTCGCGACCACCGGGTCCGGGTCGGCGAACCAGGTCAGGCGCAGTTCCTCGGCGTGCGGCGTCTTCTTCACCACGTAGTTCACGAGCCAGTCGTGCACCTTGGGGACGCGCGCGTCACGCAGCATGACGTCCAACCCGGCGCGCTCGAATGACTTCGGCCGACAGATCAGAATCGCCAGGAGTCTCGCCGCGGTGTCCCCCGTCGCCCAGAGCCCGAGTGCGAGGTCCTGCTGCGTCCTCAACCGCTTCGCGAGCGCGCGCAGCTTGGTGAGGTTCACCCCGTGATCGTCGCCGTGTCTCTCGTTGACCGCGCGTATCTTCGGGTCCTCGAGAGCGGCCAACTCGGCCATGACCCCGGCCACCGTCGTCTCAGTCACCATGCGGGCGATTGTGCCTGATCAGCCGCGACGCGCGACCGGGGAACAGCCTTGACCAGCAGCCACGCGATGAACGTGAGTTCCGCGACCGCCGCCGGGGTCATGGCGAACGGTGAGATGGTCGCGCCGAACTCGGGGGCGAGGAAGCGGGCGAGGACATCCACGAGGTGGCCGGCGCAGCCGATCACCAGCAGCACACCCAACACCTTCGGGAAGTAGCCCGATTTGACGATCAGGTACGCCAGCGGCAGCAGCCACAGGCCGAAGTAGACCTGGGCGATGAGGTACCCGTCACGCTGCATTTCGATGAACAGCGTGGCCAGGTGATCCGAACCGGTCCGGCTGGTGGCGATCGCCAACGCCGTCTTCTGGTTGAGCAGGTTGAGGCTTTGGATCGCGACACTGACCGCGACGAAGACGACCATCGCCGCGGCCGCCGCCTGGCTGACGTGCTTGAGCAACGCGAACAATGCCATGGCGGTCAGAAGGAAGGCCGCGGCCCCGACCAACTCGCCGACGAAGCCGAGGCGGTACAAGGTCGCCGAGGCCTCGATGCTGTCGGCTGTGGCCGCCTGCTCCACGACGCTCGTGTTCACCAGTCCGGCGAAGATGGTGAGCACGGCGACCATCAGATACAGCGACCCCGCGATCCTCGCGAGCGTTCTCGGGCTCACGCCTGCCTGCCCGCGTGCGCGAGGGCCGACGGGGTCAGCCTGCCGACGATGGCCGGGGCCTCGTGGACGAGGGTGTCGTCCTCCACCGCCTCGACCATGAACAGGGCGTAGTCCACGCGCCGAGTCCGGTTGCTTGCCAGGGCCGGGTCGCCGACGTGTCCGCGCCACACCGGGAGACCCTGGCTTTCGCCGTCCTCCAGGTCGCTGCCCCGCACGACCGTCCACCTGGTGTCACTGGCGAAAACCCGCCTGCACGCCTCCACCTGGTCGTCCACGTCGACGAGCCGGATGAGCTTCGCCAGCCTGCCGAACACGGCCGCGTACGCCTTGAACGTCCAGGGGTACACGTCCTTCCCGTCGCGGGTGATGTGCCAGCCGCAGGAGAAGATCAGGCGGGCGCCCGGCCGGGCGTGGTCGAGGACGGCCTGGGCCGTGCCAGTGGCCAGGTGGCTTCTCCCCCATGGCACCAGGACCGTGAGCACGGCGTCGCATCCGTTCACCGCCTTGGCGATGACCGCGCGGTCGTCGGTCGGGCCGGGGATCACCGTGATCCGTCCCTCGAACTCGGCGAGCTTGGGCACGCTCTTCTCCCGGCACACGCCCACGACCTCGTATCCGCGGTCCAACGCGTGCCGAACCAGATGGCGCCCGAGCTTCCCGGACGCGCCGATGACGCACAGCTTCTTGCCCATTTCCAAGCTCCTCGACTCGCTGCGACTTACAGCGTAAGGCTGTACCTTGCGGTGTAAGGTTGTCAAGCCGTCAGACAGGAGACCTCGTGGCCACCGACCCGCCCCGCCGCCCCGCGCTCAGCAAGGAACTGGTGCTGCACACGGCGGTCGCGTTGGCGGACGAGACGGGCGCGGGCGTGCCGAGCATGCGCAAGCTCGCCGAACGGCTCGGTGTCGAGGCGATGTCGCTGTACCACCACTTCCGCAACAAGGACCTGATCCTCGACGGCATGGTCGACCTCGTCTTCGCCGAGATCGAACTCCCGTCCGACGACGCCGACTGGCGGCCCGCGATGCGCGAACGGGCGGCCTCGATGCGCGACGCGCTGATGCGGCACCCCTGGGCGATCAGCCTGATGGACTCGCGGACGAATCCGGGACACGCGACGCTGCGCCACCACAACGCGGTGATCGGCAGCCTTCGGTCCGGCGGCTTCTCGATTTCCGGTGCGGCCCATGCGTTCTCGGTGCTGGACAGCTACGTCTACGGGTTCACGCTCCAGCAGCTCAGCCTGCCGTTCACGTCATCGGCCGAACTTGAGGACGTGGCGGGGTCGGTCCTAAACCAGCTGCCCGGCGACGAGTTCCCGCACCTCGCCGAGATGATCGCCGAACACACCCGGATACCGGATTACACCAAGGAGTTCGAGATCGGACTCGACCTGATCCTCGACGGGCTTGGGCGTCAGTGCGAGAGCTGGCGGTAATTCGGCTGCGCGGGTCCCGTACAACTGTTGCGGGACAAGGAATCCTGACCGCGGCGGCATGTAACCACGGTGGGAAGGTACACGAGATGGCACTAGCGACCAAGACCGCCGACTCGTCGCACTGGATCGCCGAGTAGCGGAGCGGCCTCGGCCCGAGGCCTACGGCGCCCAGGCCCGAGAAGCCGCACTCTTCCACGAGTTGGACACCGGGTCCACGCCGCTGACGAGGCCGGCTCGCCAGGACGCGTTGGCTGCGGCCTCTGGGTGAAATCAGTTGGTGCGGCGGCGGAAGGCGGCGCGGTACGCATCAGAGCGAAACAGATCTGACAGCGGCTCGCCGCCCTGGACGAGGTTCTCGATGCCGCCGTCTGCGTCTCGTCCGCACACCGCGTCGCACGTGGTGAGGCTCGGTGCTGGCCGGACAACCCCGAAATCCTCAGCGACGGCCCCTCTTGCGCGATCTGGGCTTGAGTCACCGCACACGTGGACAAAGGACCAACCGTGATCATCATCTGCCCCAACTGATTCAGCGCCGACGACGTGCAACTCCCCCGTGCGCAGCCCCTGACTCGCCAGCGTAGGCAGATCGTCAGACCGCCAGCCTGACTACTCCCGGCCCGGAAAGCTCGTCCAACGCCACCCGGCGACCGGAAATGGCCAGGAGCAAGGCAAGTGCGGGTCCACTGGCCTCCGCGCCCTCGCCGATCGTCAGGTCCGCGTCCGTGGCCGTCAACCGGAGGCCGGAAACCAGTTCCTTGGCTCCACCAAAGGACGCCGGGGTGCGGGCCTGCAGTTGGAGCGACCGGATCACCGCCTCCGGCGCGTACGTGTGGGTGATGCCCAGGGGGCGGCGGATGTCCTCGCCGTGGAGGACTTCCTCGACGAGTCTGGTGTCGAGTGGGGCCGGTGGGGTCGACGTGCGTGACACCACCTGACGCAGGCGGTTCAGGGTCTCCGCCGGGGTGGCGCCGCGTTCGCGTTCTACGCCGGAGGCGTTCTGGCGGTGGAAGTCGAAGCGGGCGCGGATGAAGGTGGTCACGAAGCTGACCCGCGTCGTCTTGGCTGTGTTGATCAGGTGGGCTACGACGTCGTGGACGGTCCAGCCCTCGCACAGTGACGGCGTGTCCCACTGTTCGTCGCCCAGGCGGGTGAGGTCTTCGATCAGTGCCGCTCGCTCGGCGTGCACCATCGGCCAGACGTCGTTGTTCACGGGCTGCTCCTTCGCTCGACCAAGTGTCTACGAATGAGACTGTCGGCGCGGCCGAAACTCGTCGGTCGGAGGGCCGTGACTTTAAGCGCGGTGGGCGCGGGCGCTGGCGTAGAGGCACACCGCGGCGGCGGTGGCGAGATTCAAGCTCTCGGCGGCGCCGTACAGGGGGACCTTCACCACCGAGTCCATCTGGGACAGCACGTGGTCGTCCAGGCCGTGAGCCTCGCTGCCGAAGACCCAGGCGGTCGGTTCCGTCAGCTCGCCGGTGGCCTCAAAGAGGTCCTGGGTGGCGTGGCCGTCCGCCGCGACCAGGCGCAGACCTGCTGAGCGGCAGGCGTCGAAGACGGCGGCGGTGTCGCGGGAACGGATCAACGGCAGGTGGAAGACGCTGCCGGTCGACGCTCGCACGCACTTGCCGTTGTGCGGGTCGACGGTGTCGCCCGCGAACACGACCGCGCAAGCACCCGCCGCGTCCGCCACTCGGGTCACGGTGCCCGCGTTGCCCGGGTCGGAGACGCCGACCATGACCGCGACCAGTGGACCCGCGAGCGATCCCAACGGCTGGTCGAGCACGTCACAGACCGCGATGATGCCTTGCGGCGTAATGGTTTCCGACAGACCGGACGCGGCCTTGTCGTTGACGTACGAGACCGGCACGCTCACCGAGTCGAGCAGTTCGGCGTTGCGCGTAGCCGCCTCTGGGGTCACGAACAGCTCGTGGACCCGTCCGTAGGCCAGGGCTTCACGTACCGCCTGGGCGCCCTCGACCAGGAAGCGGCCTGCCTTGTCCCGACCCGCGCGGCGAGTCAGGGCGCGAGCGGCAGCGACCCGGGGGGTCCGTTCAGTGAACGGTTCCACCCCGGGTCGCTGCGAGCGCATGCTCAGGAAGCTGCCTCGGCCTCGGCGGCCTTGCCCTGAGTACCGGCGTTGACGCGGGCGATCTCGACCAGCGCGGTGAACGCGGTCGGGTCGCTCACGGCGAGCTCGGCCAGGATCTTGCGGTCGACCTCGACACCGCCGACCCGAAGGCCCTCGATGAAGCGGTTGTAGCTCATGCCGTTCTGGCGCGCGGCGGCGTTGATCCGCTGGATCCAGAGCTTGCGGAAGTCACCCTTGCGGGCCCGACGGTCCCGGTAGGCGTAGTTGAGCGAGTGGAGCACCTGCTCCTTGGCCTTGCGGTACAGCCGCGAGCGCTGGCCGCGGTAACCGCTGGCGAGCTCGAGAGTCGTGCGGCGCTTCTTTTGGGCGTTGACCGCCCGCTTGACGCGTGCCACGGTTCCGTCCTGTCGATCTAGTGGGCGGAGTGATCCGCCCGGTGGGCATTCGGGGGTGTCTTAGCGAGCAAGCATCCGGTTGAGGCGCTTCTCGTCGACCTTCGCGACCTCGGCGGTGCCGGAGAGCCTGCGGGTCAGCGAGGTGGGCTTCTTCTCCAGCTTGTGGCGAAGGCCTGCCTGCTGGCGGCGGAGCTTGCCCTTACCGGTGACGCGGACTCGCTTGGAGGCCCCGGAATGGGTCTTCATCTTCGGCATGTTGGTTCCTCGTCTCGTGCCGTCCCGAGCCTTGGTGGCACTCGGGGCGGCAGCCAATCGGGGGTGTTCGTCGACCGGCGGACCGGTCTAGGGCTCCTCGGTCGAGCTGTCGCTCAGTTCGTCGGAGTCCGCGCCCTCGGTCGCCTTGGGCTTGGGCTTAAGGTTCTTGTGCGGCGCCAACACCATGATCATGTTTCGGCCGTCCTGCTTCGCGGACGACTCGACGAAGCCCAGCTCCTCCACGTCCTCGGCGAGCCGCTGCAGCAGTCGGAAGCCCAACTCAGGGCGGGACTGCTCGCGGCCGCGGAACATGATGGTGACCTTGACCTTGTTCCCGTGCTCGAGGAAGCGAACAACGTTGCGCTTCTTGGTCTCGTAGTCGTGGGAATCGATCTTGGGCCGGAGCTTCTGCTCCTTGATGACGGTGAGCACCTGGTTGCGCCGGGACTCCCGGGCCTTCTGCGCGCTCTCGTACTTGAACTTTCCGAAGTCCATGAGCTTGCATACCGGCGGGCGCGCCTGAGGTGCGACCTCCACGAGATCAAGATCCGCTTCCTGCGCGAGCCGGAGGGCGTCCTCGATGCGGACGATTCCGACCTGCTCGCCGTTGGGTCCGACAAGTCGGACTTCCGGCACGCGGATGCGGTCGTTGATGCGTGTCTCCGTGCTGATGGGGCCTCCTCGGTCCAGTGATATGACAGCGCGCGAGTGAGGTCCCCTGAACTACATCGAGCCCCGATGCCTGATGGCATGCGGGGCCCGCTTCCGACCGATCCTCGACATTGGCGTCGGTTAGGACACCGTCGAGTACACCAACAACACACCGAATGAACGGCGGTTTTCAGTGACCGGACCCGGCCGCCTCGCGGTGACTCGGGTGGGAGCGGGGGCTCCACTTTGCCGCCCCCGCGCTAACGGGGGCTGGTCGCACGTGGAATGGTAGCAGACCTTGACATCCTCCCCCGCCAGTGGCCGGGGATACCAACAGCGACTACCGCACGAGGAGGAGGTCGCGTTGAGGTTCACGGTTCATTGGCTCACCCAACGGCGGGCCTCCCCGTGCAGCCACGGCATGCCCTGCCGCGAATCGAATATTCAGTGCCGCGTTCACGTCCGCATTGGCAGCGAAACCGCAGGACCGGCACCGGAAGGCGGCTTGGCTCTCGCGCGCCTCCCGATCCACTACCCCGCACGCCGAACAACGCTGACTCGTAAACCGCGGATCGACCTTCACCACCCGACCCGGGGCCTTGTGCTCCAAGCGGGTCACCAGCAGGCCCCACCCATTGGCCAGGATGCCCCGGTTCAGGCCCGCCTTCTGCCGAACACCCCGACCGGGGACGTCGAGCGTGCCCCTAGCCGACCGGGTCATCTTGCTGATCTTGAGGTCCTCGAACGCGATCACATCGAACTCCCGGGCCAGGCGGGTGCTGATCTTCTCCACCCAGTCCTTGCGCCGGTCGGTTTCGCGGGCCCTGAGCCTCGCGATCGCCGTCTTGACCTTGCCGCGCCGGTTGGAGCCGCGCTGAGCCCGCGCAAGCTTGCGTTGCAGGCGCAGCAGCCGGGCTTTCTCGGTTCCACGCAGAGTGGGCGCGCTCAGCAGTTCCCCGGTGGACAGCGCCGCCGAGACCACGACACCGCGATCCACGCCCACAACCGCACCAGCGCCAGGTGGAGGTATCGGGGTTGGCAGCACGTTGAACGCGATATGCCAGCGCCGCGCTCCGTCCCGAGTGACGCGGTAGGACTTCACCCCGTCGGCAACCGCACGCGACCAACGGAACCGCACCCAACCGACCTTGGGCACCTTTACCTCGCCGACCTTGCGGGAGATCCGGCGCACATCGCCCGGTTTGACCGCGACGATCCGGAAGCCTTCGCCGCGCCCGCGTCGGCGCCAGGCCGGCCGTCGATGGGTCCGGCGGACAAAGTTGGCCATCGCCTGGGTGAAGTCCTTCAGTGCCTGCTGCTGCACGGTCACCGACCCTGCGGCCAGCCAGGCGTTCGCCGCTCGCGCCTCGGTCAACTGACGGCACTGCGCAACGAATCCCGGCGCCGCCCGTCGCCCTGTCCTCCAGTGAGCGTGCTGCTCCACTGCGAGATTCCACACAAACCGGGCATGTCCACAGTGCTCCAGCAACACTCGCTCCTGAGCGGGCGTCGACTGAAGACGGAAGCGGGACATGTCGATCAAATTAGCGGCGACCACCGACAAACCACGGGAGATCCTGGTGAACGAGAGCCTTGAGGAGAACGACCGGGACCTGGCGAGTATTCCCAGCGTGGAGGTGATCAGCCGGGCCGCGGTGATGCTCATGTCGGCCTCGGCGGAGCGTCTCGGCCTGGCTGACGCCGACCCGGAGAGCAGCCCGCACCGCGACCTGGACGAGGCGCGGCGGCTCATCACGGCGCTCGCGGGGCTGGTGACCGCGTCGGTCGAGTACCTCGGGCCGCACGCCGGGCCGATCCGGGACGGGCTGCAGTCGCTGCAGCGGGCGTTCCGGGAGTCGTCGGCCTTTCCCGACGAGCCGGGACATGGCCCTGGGGAGAAGTTCACCGGGCCGGTTTACTGAGGGTCGTCACGACTCGGCAACTGCGGCGACGCCGACGCCTGCCGACGTCTAGCTTTCACCGGTGACCACAGTCGACCCGCGGGCCCCGACGACGGCCGTCCTCATCGGGACCGCCCTGCTCGTCCTCCCCGCCATCGCCCTGCCGCTGGAAGCGTCGCGGATGACGATGGTCAACGCACCCACTCCATGGTTGTTCGCGCTCGTGGCCCCGGTGGTCGTTCTCGCGGCCCTCGCGGCGATCTGGTGGTGGCCGGACGGGGGGTGGCGGTGGGTCCTGCTGGGCGAATCCCTCTGCGCGGTATCGGTCGGGTTGCTGTCCGGCACGGCTGACCGTGCGGTGACCGCCCTCATCGCGAGCCTCGTGGGAACGACGGCACTACTCGGTGTCCTCGGCGCGGCCGGGTGGCTCGCCCGGTCCGGCGCGCGGGCGCTCGCCGCGGCGGTCGCGGGTCTGGCGGTCGTGACGCACACGCTCCGGTATGTCCTGGGCGTGGTCGAATATGGCCGTCCGGTAGCGGACTTGACTCTGCTGTTCGCCATGGCCGCGGCGACCGTCCTGTGCGCGTCGGCCTTGCTGGCCCTCGGCGCCCGGTTCAGGAGCGAACACGCCCAGATCTCCGGGCGCGTTGTCATCGCGGCGGCGGCCGCATCGCTCATTCCGGTCGCTTTCGCCGCTATGTCCTCGCTGGGCCCCCGCCCATCGATGACTTCGCGGCATTCGCCACTCGCCTCCGGGAGACCGGCATCGTCGCCCTCGTGGCGGTGGTGGCTGTCGTCGCGCTCACGGCGTGGGCCGGACCGCGTCTCGCCCTCGGCGCGCTGTCGCTCGGCGCCTTGGTGGCGAGCGCCGGGACAGTCGTGTTCTACCTCCTGTTCCTCAGCATCAGCGGCGACGAACCGGCCCCGGGGCTGGGCTTGACGTCGTGGCTGTTGATCCTGGCCGGCCTCGCCGTGGGCGTCGCGCTCGCACTTCCGTCGATCCGGGGATACCTCGGGGCCGGGGCCGCGCTCGTCGGCGCGGTGGCGCTCTACCTGGCCGACGCGGCGGGCCCCAGAGACCCGGTGTGGCAGCAGTTCGTGGTGGCGGCGGTGATCGCCGCGGCGGTCGCGGGCGCCGCGGCCGTGTGCGACGGGCCGTCGGCGGTGGCCGGCGGCGTCATCGGGGTCATGCTCGGCGCGGCCCTGGGCACGGTCGACTGGATCTGGAACGCCAGGCCCACCTCTCCGGTGTACACCGAGGGTGTCGTCAACTGGATGCCGATCGCCCTGATGGCCGGGGCCGCGATCGGGCTGGCGGCGTTCACCTATCTCGGCCTGCGGGCTCAGCGACTCCAGACGTACCAGACCTCGGGTCTGCCGACGGTGCCGTAGCGGGGTTTGCGGGCGACCTGGCCGTTGTCGGCGAGGTACTCGAGATAGCGTCGGGCGGTGACCCGGGAGACCCCGACCTCGTCGGCCGCCGCGGTGGCGGGCAGTCCCTCCGGGGCGGCCCGGACGGCGCTGATGACGAGGTCCAGCGTCGGGGCGCTCATTCCCTTGGGCAGCACGAGGTTTTCCGACCCGCGCAGGGCGCCGAACGCCTCGTCCACATCGGACTGTCCGGTGGCCTCGCCGTGCCGGACGTGGGCGCGGAAGCGGGCGTAGCCGTCGAGTTTCTCGCGCAGGCCCGCGAAGGTGAAGGGCTTGAGCAGGTACTGCACGACGCCCGCGGACACCGCCGCGCGCACGACGTTGAGGTCTCGGGCGGAGGTCACGGTGATCACGTCGGCGGCGTGCCCGTTGGCGCGCAGGGCGCGGACGACTTCGAGGCCGTGGGCGTCGGGCAGGTACAGGTCGAGCAGGACCAGGTCGACCGGGGTCGCGTCGAGGAAGCGCAGGGCATCGCGTCCTGAGTGGACGACACCGGCGACGGTGAAACCGGGCACCCGCCCCACATAGAGCCGGTGCGCCTCGGCGGCGACGGTGTTGTCCTCGACCACGAGCACGGTGATCACGGCCGCTCCTCCCGCCGGACATCGGCGAACCGCCCCAGCAAGCGCCCCACAGTGATCACGTCCGCTCTCCTCTCGGCAGGCGCACAGTGAACACCGCACCCACGTCACGTCCCACCTCGACCGTTCCGCCCGCCCGCCGCACCGCTTGGCCGACCAGGGCCAGGCCCAGCCCCCGGGAATCCCCCGGCTTGGTCGACCAACCACGCCGGAAGGCCTGGTCGCGCACCTCCTCCGGGAGCCCGGCCCCGCTGTCGGCGACCCGTAGGACCAGTTCGTCGGCGTCGCTGTGGGCGCTGATCCGGACCCACCGGCCCTCGCTGTCCGCGGCGGCGTCGACGGCGTTGTCGACCAGGTTGCCGAGGATGGTGACCAGGTCCCGCGCGGGCACCCCGCCCTGGTCGGCGATCTCGGTGTCCTCCGCGACGATCAGCTCGACCCCGCGCTCGCTCGCGTCCGCCGCCTTGCCCAGCAACAGGGCGGCAAGGATGGGCTCGGCGACCGCGCCGACGACCTGGTCGGTCAGCCGTTGGGCGATGGCCAGCTCCCCCGTGGCGAACTCGACGGCCTCCGCGGGCCGCCCGAGTTCGACCAGCGACACAACCGTGTGCAGCCGGTTCGCGGCCTCGTGCGCCTGCGCGCGGAGAGCTTCGGCGAAGCCGCGCACGGTGTCGAGTTCGCCGGTCAGGGCCTGCAGGTCGGTGCGGTCGCGCAGGGTCACGACCGTGCCCAGCGCGCGGCCGTCGTGGTGCACGGTCGAGGAGTTGACGACCAGCATGCGGGTGTCGGTCAGGTGCAGTTCGTCGTGCATCTCGGTGTCCGAGAGCAGCCGCTCGACCAGGGCTTGCGGTAGGCCGAGTTCGTCGACGCGCTTGCCGTCGGCGTCGGCGGGCAGGTCGAGCAGGGCGCGGACACCGTCGTTGCACAGCGTGACCCG
This sequence comes from Actinokineospora xionganensis, assembly GCF_014323725.1. Taxonomy (GTDB): domain Bacteria; phylum Actinomycetota; class Actinomycetes; order Mycobacteriales; family Pseudonocardiaceae; genus Actinokineospora; species Actinokineospora xionganensis. The sequence continues at coordinate 96,477 of NZ_JABVED010000014.1, forward strand.
GTGGTCGTCATCGACCAGCACCAGGCCCTCGCGGACGGCGTGCAGGATCGACTCGTGGTAGCCGATCATCCGGCGCAGCTCGGCTGGGGCCAGTCCTCCGGTCTGCCGCCGCAGCCGCCTGCTGACGAGGTAGGTGGCGAGCGCGCCGAGGACGAGGATCACCGCGGCGATGACGACCAGCCACAGCACCCGGTCGGCGACTTCCGCGCTGATCGCCGAGACGCTGATCCCGGCGCTGACCAGGGCGATCACCCTGCCGTCAGCCATGGCCGTCACCGGCACGACCGCGCGCACCGACGGCCCGAGGGTGCCGGTGTAGGTCTCGGTGAACGCCCGGCCCGCGAGAGCCTCCGCGGTGTTGCCGAGGAACCGGCCGCCGATCATCGCCGGGTTTGGGTGGGTGTAACGGACACCGTCGGTGCTCATGATCGTGATGAAGTCGACCCCGGTGTCGGCGCGCACGCGCTCGGCGTAGGGCTGCAGCACCGCGGTCGGGTCGAGGCCCGCCACGGCGGTCGCGACAGTCGGCCCGCCCGCGATCGCCTTGGCCAGCGCCGTCACCTCCGCGGCACTCGACTCCTCGGCCCGGTCGGCGACATCCGCCCAGGCCAGGGCCGCGCTCGCGGCCACCAGCAAACCCACGATCACCACCTGGACGACCAAGAGCTGCCGGGCCAAGCTCCACTGCTTCATGACGCCAGTGTGAACGCTATGAACTCAATCGTGACCGCGGCCACAGCAAAGGAGACGGTGTTCGGCAACCAGCCCACAGAGAGGCCCCCACCGTGTCGACACGCACCGAGCCCCGCCGCCGAGACCGAACCCACTACCTCTACCTGGCCGTCATCGCCGCCGTCATCCTCGGGATCACCGTCGGCTTCGCGGCGCCGGACCTCGCGAAGTCGTTGAAGCCGCTGGGCACGGCGTTCGTCAACCTGATCAAGATGATGATCAGCCCGATCATCTTCTGCACGATCGTGCTGGGCGTCGGTTCGGTGGCGCGGGCGAGCAAGATCGGCAAGGTCGGCGGCCTGGCGCTGGGCTACTTCATGGTCATGTCGACCGTCGCGCTGGGCATCGGCCTGGTCGTGGGCAACATCCTGCACCCCGGCGACGGGCTGCAGCTGACCGAGGCGGTCGCCGCGAAGGGCGAGGCGCAGGTCAAGTCGGCCGAGGGAACAACTGACTTCCTGCTCGGGATCATCCCGAAGACGCTGGTGTCGGCGTTCACCGAGGGCTCGGTGCTGCAGACGCTGTTCGTCGCGCTGCTCGTCGGGTTCGGGCTGCTGGCCCTCGGTTCGCGCGGAGAGCCGGTGCTGCGCGGCATCGGGCATATCCAGACGCTGGTGTTCCGGGTGCTGGGCATGATCATGTGGGCGGCGCCGATCGGCGCGTTCGGCGCGATCGCGGCCGTGGTCGGCGAGACCGGGCTGGCGGCGCTGAAGAGCCTCGCGGTGATCATGCTGGGCTTCTACGCGACCTGCCTGCTGTTCGTCGTGGTGGTCCTGGGTCTGCTGCTGTGGCTGGTCTCGCGGGTCAACCTGTTCTCGCTGCTGCGCTACCTGGGCCGCGAGTTCGTGCTGATCCTGTCGACGTCGTCGTCCGAGGTCGCGCTGCCGCGGCTCATCGCGAAGATGGAGCACCTGGGCGTCAGCAAGCCGGTCGTCGGCATCACGGTGCCCACCGGCTACTCGTTCAACCTCGACGGCACCGCGATCTACCTGACGATGGCGACGTTGTTCGTCGCGAACGCCATGGGCAACCCACTCTCGGCGGGCGAGCAGATCTCACTGCTGCTGTTCATGATCATCGCGTCCAAGGGCGCGGCGGGCGTGACCGGAGCCGGTCTGGCCACCCTCGCGGGCGGGCTGCAGTCGCACCGGCCGGAACTGGTCGACGGCGTCGGCCTGATCGTCGGTATCGACCGGTTCATGTCCGAGGCCCGGGCGCTGACCAACTTCGCCGGCAACGCCGTCGCCACCGTCCTGGTCGGCACTTGGACCAAGGAATTCGACCGCGCTCAGGCCGCTCTGGTGTTCGCCGGGCAGGCACCGTTCGACGAAGCGTCACTGGTCGATGACCAGGAGGAATCGGTTCCCGAGCCGCGGCACGAACTGCTCGAACAAACCGCCGCGCGGCCGTAGCCTGGCCATTAGTTGTTCGTTGAACGACCGAACCGCCCGCCGACCGATGCCCCCGGAGCGGGCGGTTCGGTATGTAAAGCGGATCTTCAATACATCGTTAAGATCGCTTGATGCACGAGGGTCCTGAGCCGCTCCCGGTCGACCGCACGAGCTACGTCGGTCGCGACGAGGAGCTGGCTGTCGCGAGGAAGCTGCTCGCCGCGGGCCCGATCGTCACCCTGGTCGGGCCCGGTGGGGTGGGAAAGAGCAGATTGGCGGCCCGGGTCGCGACCGAGGCGCGCTTCAACGACGGTGTCGCGTTCATCGAGCTGGCCGACCTGGGCGATCCGCAGCTGCTGGCGAGCACCGTCGCCGACCGGCTGGGGCTGCGCGACCAGTCCGCCCGGCCCGCCGTGGACGCGGTGGTCGAGCACCTGCGGGACCGGCGGACGCTGCTGGTGCTGGACAACTGCGAGCACCTGGTCGGCGCGTGCGGCGCGTTCGTCGCCGCCCTGGTCTCCGCGTGCCCGCGGCTGGCGGTGCTGGCCACGAGCAGGCAGTCACTCGGCATCGCCGGTGAGCGGCTGCTCTCGGTGTTGCCGCTGGCGGCGCCGGGGGTCGACGAGGTGGTCAGCGCGGCGGACGCGCAGCGGTTCGACTCGGTGCGCCTCTTCGCCGACCGGGCGGCCGCGGTCGTGCCCGGGTTCACCGTCACCGACGGGAACTGCCGGGACATCGCCCGGGTGTGCCGCGCGCTCGAAGGGCTTCCGCTGGCCATCGAGCTGGCCGCGGTGCGGCTGCGGTCGCTGTCGCTGGGCCAGATCGCGGGGCGGCTGACCAGGCCGATGTCGCTGCTGACGGTGGGCAGGCGCACCGGCCCGCCGCGGCAGCAGACGCTGCGGGCGATGATCGACTGGAGCCACCAGCTGTGCTCCGAGCCCGAGCGGCTGGTGTGGGCGCGCGCGTCGGTGTTCTCGGGGACCTTCGGTCTTGAGGCCGCCGAGCAGGTGTGCGGTGGCGCCGGGGTCGAACCCGGGCTGGTGCTCGACCTGGTCGACGCGCTGCTGGACAAGTCGATCCTGGTCCGCGAGGAACAGGACGGCCTGGCCCGGTACCGGATGCTGGAGACACTGCGCGAGTACGGGCACGACCGGCTGGTGGCGTCCGGCGACGCGGACCGGGTCCGCCGCCTGCACCGCGATTGGTACGCCGAGCTGACCGCGCGGTTGGAGAGCGGGTGGGTCGGCAAGGACCAGATCGCGTGGGTCGCGCGGCTGCGCAATGAACACGCGAACCTTCGGGCGGCGCTGGACTTCTGCGTGACCGAGCCGGGCGAGGCGACCGCCGGGCTGGTGATGGCGACCCGGATCGGGCCGTACTGGGGCATCCGCAGCCTCTACAGCGAGGCCCGGATGTGGATCGACCGCACGCTCGCGCTCACTCCCGCCCGCGCGCCCGGGCGGGTCGGCGCGCTGCGTCTCCACGGGATGTTCGCGCTGCTGCAAGGCGACCGGGAAGCCGCCGAACGGCTGTTGGCCGAGGCGGAGGAACTGTGCGCGGACCGGACCGAGGGTGCGTACCTCGCTGTCGTGCGCGGAATGGCGGCCCTGTTCGCCTTCGACGGGGCGCGGGCGCGCGACCTGCTGGACGACGCGCGGGCGGTGTTCCGCGAGTCGGGGGTGCTCAACGGCGAACTGTTCGCCGCCTACCTGGGCGCGCTGGCCACAGCGCTGTGCGGCGACCCCGACAAGGGGCGGATCCGGCTGCGGGAGACCATCGCGACCTGCGAGCGGATGGGCGAGGTGTCGTACCACTCGCTGGCCCTGTGGGCGCTGAGCTCCATCGAGATCCTCTACGGCGATTCGGCGTCGGCCCACCGGGCGACTCTGCCCGCGCTGCGGCTCACGGGCCTGATCGACAACCGGATCGTCGAGGCGTTCCTGGTGACCAACCTCGTCCTGATCGCCGCCGACAAGGGCGAACACCGACGGTGCGCCTTGCTGCTGGGCGCGGCCGACTCGATGTGGACGGCCCTGGGAACCGACCCCGAGGAGGTCGGCTGGCTCAGCGGCCGCCGCCGCGACGCCATCGCCGCCACCCGCGAGGCCCTTGGGGAAGCGGCGTTCACCGATGCCCGCGCGACCGGCCGCGCGATGCCCCGTCGCGAGGCGGTCCGGGTCGCGCTGAACGATACGGTGCCCACGATCACCCCGGTCGCAGGCGACTTCGGACCACTGACGCGACGGGAAGCGGAGATCGCGGGGCTCATCGCGCAGGGGCTGACCAACAAGGACATCGCGGCGAGACTGTTCATCGCGCCCCGGACAGCGGAGACGCATGTGGCGCACATCTTGGCGAAGCTCGGGTTCAACACACGGGCGCAGATCGCGGGATGGGTGGTCCGGCTGCCTGAGCGGGCACAGCGGTAGGGACTTCCCGGACCGCGGACCGATCATCGCCAGGGAACGAAGTCCGGCAGGTCCTTGCTGACCAACCCGGTGAACTCCGGCGCCCGCTTCTGCAGGAACGACATGATCCCCTCGATCGTGTCCGCCGTTCCGAAGGCGTGCGCGATGAGTTTCGAGTCCAACTGGAACGATGCCTCCGGTGAAGGCTCACCGAGCATGTGGAGCAACGTCCGGCGGATCACCGCCTCCGACACCGCCGCGGTGTTCGCGATCAGGTCCCGGGCAAGCCCATAAGCCCTCTCCAGCAACATCTCCGGCGCGACCACCTGTGTCACCAACCCCGCTGCGAGCGCCTCGTCAACCGGAATCAGCCGCCCGGTGAGCATCCAGTCCTGCGCCCGCCCCAACCCGACGATGCGCGGCAGGAACCACGTCGAACCGCCCTCCGGGAACAAACCCCGCCGCGGGAAGACGAAGCCGAAGCGGGCGTTGGACGCGGCGATGCGGAAGTCCGCGGGCAGGACCAAGGTTGAGCCCACGCCGACGGCTGAGCCCTGGATGGCGGCGATGACCGGTTTGTCGAGGCGCGACAGCGGCCGGGTCGCGCGGGTCGCCGGTTCGATCCAGTCGGGCGCGGTGAAGTCCGGGGCGTCGCCGCCCGACATGTCCATGCCGACGCAGAAGTCCTTGCCGTTGGCGGCGATCACGACGACGCGGACTTCGTCGTCGGCGTCGGCGAGAGCGAAGGCCGCGGCGAGTTCGTCGGCCATCTGGTTGGTGTAGCCGTTCCGGGCTTCGGGACGGTTGAGCGTGACCGTGGCGATCCGGTCCTCGAGCGCATACGTGATGGCCTCGAATGTCATGGCACTCCTCGGGCTCACAGCGAGCGGGCGATCAGGTCTTTCATGACTTCGTTGGCTCCGGCCAGAATCCGCATGACGCGGGCGCCGGTGTAGATCTGGGAGATCGGGTACTCGGCCATGTACCCGTAGCCGCCGAACAGCTGCAGGCACCGGTCGGCGACCTCGCCTTGGCGATCGGTGAGCCAGTACTTGACCATCGCCGCGGTCGGCACATCCAGCTCACCACGCAGGTGTTTGCCGATGCAGTCGTCGAGGAAGGTCCGGCCGACCCGGGTGATGGTGGCGCACTCGGCGAGCTCGAACCTGGTGTTCTGCATGGCGAAGAGCGGTTTGCCGAACGCCTCCCGCCGCTTGGTGTCCTCGACCGTCAGGTCGACCGCGACCTCCATGGACGCGACAGCCAACGCGCCGGTCAGCAGGCGTTCCTGCGGGAGTTGCCGCATCAGCTGGACGAAGCCGGTGCCCTCGGCCGGGCCGAGAAGGTTCGCCTGGGGCACGCGAAGTCCGTCGAAGAACAGCTCGGCGGTGTCCTGACCCTGGTTGCCGATCTTGTGCAGAATCCGGCCACGCTGGAATCCGGGGGTGTCGTCGGCGACCTCGGCGACGACCAGGCTGATGCCCGCCGCCCCGGCGGCGTCGCCGGTCTTGCAGGCGATGATCACCAGGTCGCACAGGGCGCCGTTGGTGATGAACGTCTTGGCGCCGCTGATGACGTAGTCGTCGCCGTCCTTGGTGGCACGGGTGGCGATCGCCTGCAGGTCCGAGCCGGTGCCGGGCTCGGTCATCGCGATGGAGCCGACCCACTCGCCGCTCGCGAGTTTGGGCAGCCACCGCTTCTTCTGCCCGTCGGAGGCGTAGGCGAGCAGGTAGTGCGCGACGATGCCGGCGTGCACGACGAAGCCCATCGCGTGGTCGCCCGCGCGGACCTGCTCCTCGATCAGCACGATCTCACTGGCGAACGTTCCCCCACCGCCGCCGTAGTCCTCGGGGATGGACATGCAGTTGAGGCCCAGCTCCCCCGCCCGCGCGTACAGCTCGCGGTCGGGATGGCCCTGCTCGATGAACCGCTCCTCGTGCGGGGCGACCTCCTTGGTGAAGTAGGTGCGAGCCAGGTCGCGCACGGCGGCCAACTCGTCGTCCATCCACGGTGACCGCACGGTTCGCAGCATCCGCCGACTGTACGATGCAACATGTGATGTTGCAATGTTGCAGTAAGGTGAGCCTGTGAGCGACTTGTCGACCAGCCGGATCCTCGATGCCGCGCGTGATCTCTTCACCGATGTAGGCATCCGCCGCACCACGCTGGAGGACATCGCGCGTCGGGCCAGGGTCGACCGGGTGACCGTCTACCGGCGACTCGGGTCGAAGAGCGATGTCGTGGTGGCGGTGTCCAACCGGGAAGCCCGCCGCGCCTTCGACGAGGTGTTCCTGGTGGCCGACAAGGCGGACACGGCGGCGGGCCGGATCGCGGTCGTCTTCGCCCGGATCGTGCACGTCCTGTGGATCCATCCCCTGTTCAACCGGCTGCTGAAGCTGGAGCCGGACACCGCGCTGCCGAAGGTGACCACCGAGGCGGGTGGCGCCATGTCGCTGGCGATCACCGGGCTGGTCGAACTGCTCGACAAGGCGGTCGACGACGGCCTGCTCGCCCCCGCCGGGGACTTCCGCGCCCGCGCCGAGATCGTGGTGCGGCTGGCGCACTCCTTCATCGTCACGCCCCGGGCCGACCTCGCCCTGGACACTGAGGCCGACCTGATGGAGTTCGCCCACGCCCACATCGTCCCGATCATCACCGGGACCCGGTGATCGCGCGTCCTGCCGACTGGGCGGCGCGCCGGTAGCGTCGGACTGGTGATCGGATTGCCAGACGATGTGACCGCCTGCCTGTTCGACCTCGACGGTGTGCTGACCAGCACGGCCGCACTGCACGAGATCGCCTGGAAGCAGACTTTCGACGAGTTCCTGGCCGCCCACGCGGGGCCGGATGAGCCGCCGTTCAGCGAGCGCGACTACGCCGCCTATGTGGACGGAAGGCCGCGCGCCGACGGGGTGCGCACCTTCCTCGCTTCGCGCGGGATCACGCTGCCGGAAGGCCTGCCCGACGACGATCCGAACGATCCGACCGTCAACGGTGTCGGCAACCGCAAGAACGGACTGGTGCTGAGGATCATCGAAGACCAGGGTGTCCAGCCGTTCCCCGGCTCGGTGGCGTATCTGGAGGCCGCGCACAAGGCCGGGCTCGCCATCGGCGTGGTCACCTCGTCGGCGAACGGCGCGCGGGTGCTCGACGCGGCCGGGCTGACCCGGTTCGTGCAGGCGCGGATCGACGGGCTGACGATCGGCGAGCGCAAGCTGCGCGGCAAACCCGCGCCGGACTCGTTCATCGCAGGCGCGGCCGACCTCGGCGCGACCCCCGCGACGACGGCGGTGTTCGAGGACGCGCTGGCCGGGGTCAAGGCGGGCCGCGACGGCGGGTTCCGCTTCGTCGTCGGCGTGAACCGCGCCGACCAGGCCGAGGAACTGCGCGCGAACGGGGCCGACATCGTCGTGCTCGACCTGGCCGAACTGCTGGACGAGTCGTGAACGGCTACGAGATCTCGCCGTGGGAGCTGCGGTGGCGCGGCCTCGCGATCGACCAGCTACACCGGACCGAGTCCACGTTCGCGCTGGCCAACGGGCACATCGGTATGCGCGGCGCACTGGAGGAAGGCGAGCCCGTCGGGTTGCCGGGCACCTACCTCAACGGGTTCTACGAGTCGCACGCGCTGCCGTACGCCGAGATCGGGTACGGCTACCCCGAGGACGGCCAGACGATCGTCAACGTCACCGACGGCAAGATCATCCGCCTGCTGGTCGAGGACGAGCCGCTGGACCTGCGCTACGGCCGCACCCTCGCCCACCAGCGGTGGATCGACTTCCGCTCCGGGATCCTGAGCCGGGACACCGTGTGGGAGTCGCCGACCGGCCGCCGGGTCCGCATCCGGTCGCAGCGCATCGTGTCGTTCACCCAGCGCGCGGTCGCCGCGATCCACTACGAGATCGAACCCGCGGACGACCTGCAGCTCGTCGTGCAGTCCGACTTGCTGGCCAATGAGCCGATCGTGTCGCGCGGCAAGGACCCGCGGGTCGCCGCCGCGCTGCGCTCGCCGCTGGTCGCCGACTTCGCCACCGCCGACGGGTACGGCGCGGTACTGGTGCACCACACGCGGGAGTCCGGCCTGCGGGTGGCGGCCGGGATGGACCACGAGATCGATACCTCCGACGGCATGCGCACCGACATCCGCGCCGAGGGCGACCTGGCCCGGCTGACCGCGGCGGTCGACGTGCCCGCGGGCGGGAAGCTGCGGCTGGTCAAGTACCTCGGCTACGGCTGGTCGGCGCAGCGGTCGGTGCCCGCGCTGCGCTCGCAGGTGGAGGCGGCGCTGGCGGGCGCGCGGCAGACCGGCTGGGACGGGCTGCTGCGTGAGCAGCGCACGTTCCTCGACGACTTCTGGACCGCCGCCGACATCGAGATCGACGGGGACGAGCGGCTGCAGCAGGCCGTCCGGTTCGCCCTGTTCCACATCCTGCAGGCGGGAGCGCGCGGGGAAAGCCGGGCCATCGCGGGCAAGGGGCTCACCGGCCCCGGATACGACGGGCATGCCTTCTGGGACACGGAGACCTTCGTGCTGCCGGTGCTCACGTACACGATGCCCGACGCGGCGCGCGACGCCCTGCGGTGGCGGCACAGCACGCTGCCGCAGGCGCGCGAGCGGGCGCGAGTGCTGGGCAAACGCGGTGCGGCGTTTCCCTGGCGGTCGATCACCGGTGCGGAGTGCTCGGCGTACTGGCCCGCCGGGACGGCCGCGTTCCACGTCAGCGCCGCGGTCGCCGACGCCGCGGCCCGTTACACCGCCGCGTGCGCCGACGACACCTTCGACCGGGAGTACGGCACGGAACTGTTGGTGGAGACCGCGCGGCTGTGGGTTTCGCTCGGGCACCACGACCAGCACGGCGGGTTCCGCATCGACGGCGTCACCGGGCCGGACGAGTACACCGCGGTCGTCGACAACAACGTCTACACAAACCTGATGGCGCAACGGAACCTGGTCGAGGCGGCGGCCGCGTGCGGGCGCAACCCGGAGGTCGCCGAGCGGCTGGGGGTCTTCCCCGACGAGATCGAGGCGTGGCGACGCGCGGCCGAGGAGATGGTCATCCCGTTCGACGATCTCCTCGGGGTGCACCCGCAGTCGGAGGGCTTCACCCAGCACGCGGAGTGGGATTTCGAGGCCACGCCGAAGGAGAAGTACCCGCTGCTGCTGCACTATCCGTACTTCGACCTCTACCGCAAACAGGTCGTCAAGCAGGCCGACCTGGTCCTCGCGATGCACCTGCGCGGCGACGCGTTCACGCCCGAGCAGAAGGCCGCGAACTTCGCCTACTACGAGGCGCGGACGGTGCGGGACTCGTCGCTGTCGGCGGGAACGCAGGCAGTGCTGGCGGCCGAGGTCGGGCATCTGGGCCTCGCCTACGACTACATCTTCGAGGCGGCGATGACCGACCTCGCGGACCTGCACGACAACGTCCGCAACGGGCTGCACATGGCTTCCCTGGCGGGCGCGTGGGCCGGGGTCGTGGCGGGGCTGGGCGGTTTCCGCGACCACGGCGGCACTCCCACGTTCGCGCCGCGACTGCCTTCGGAGCTCGACCGGGTGTCGTTCCGCATGTGTGTGCACCGCACCCGCGTCCAGGTCGAGATCAAACGGGACACCGCGCACTACCGCCACATCTCCGGCGGTGCGCTGTCGACGTCGCACCATGGCGAGCCGATCGTCATCGAACCCGGGCCGGGGCTGAGTCTGCCGATTCCCGAGTGCCCTTCGCTGCCCAGACCGACCCAGCCCGCGGGCCGCGAGCCCGGCAACAGACGCTCGTCGTGATCAGGGACGACGGGCGCACGACGGACGTCGGGGGAGATCTTTCCTCGTCGACCCTGGGCAACCTGACGCGAAGCCCGGACCGGGCACGGCAGCAGTAAGGTCCACAGTGGACCATCTGCGGGGAACCGGTGGAGACGCGCAAAGACAACGCCTCGACGATGTGTCGATCGCGGTCACGTGGCCGGACACCGAAGACACTGAACAGCAGCGCTCAAGCACTCCGAGCCCGCCACAGCACAACCCGCGATGCCGCAGGCGAGCCGCCAAGGCCCAGAAGAGTCCCAAGGCCTCACCACCACCTCACCACCGAGGCCGCCACCGAGCGTCCCGAGACCACAAATGCGACCGCCGAACACAGGTCCGATACTTCACAACGGCACAAACCAGCCCGATGGTCGCCATCAACATCACCATCAGACTCCCGGCAAGCGTCGCCACCAACAGCACCAGCGCCGTCCCGATCCCCAACGCGACGACTGGGGCGCGCCGGTCGTCGCGAGGCGGCACGGGATCCCAGTCACGCAGCCCGTCGGCGAAGTCGGGGTCCGCCGCGCGGGTCAGCGATTCGATCTCGTCGAGTCGCCTGCGGTCGCCCATGCTGAGCATCTCGTCCTCCTCAGCCTGCCCCGTGCCGTGGCCGCACGCCGACGCCGTCGGCGAGTTCCATGCCCGCGGGAGCGATGACAACTGTTGCCCCGACGGCGAGGGCGGCGGCGGGCAGCGCCTCGGCTGCCGGGACCTCGGCCAGGTCGGGTAGGCCCAGGCCGCGCAGGACCTGGTCGTCCACACCGATTTGCGCCGGTGCGGCGGGTGAGCACCACACCGTGCGGCTTTCCAGTTCCTCCGGCGCCACCACCAGGGTTTCGGCGTTGGCTTCACGCAGTGCGGCCGTCACCGCGGGCAGGCCCTGCTCGGCGTCGACCTGGTATTGCTCCAGCAGTTCAGCCCGGCGCTCGGCGGCGACACCGGACATGACCTGGTCGATCTCCTCGGCCAGCGGGGAACGCTCGGTGCCCGCCGCGCGGCCGCCGGAGGTCAGTTCGACGGCGACCTCACGCAGGTGCGGGGTCAGGGCGGCGAGCAGTTCGGTTCGGGCCCGCACCTCCCCCGCGATCAGCACGCGCCGCGCCGACACGTCGGTGACCAGCTTCTCGACCTCCGCGGCGACCGCGTCGGCGTTGCGTTTGACCGTCGCCTCGACCCGGCTTTGCATCGACCGGTGCGACCAGCCGCCGTCGGGGACCTTGTGCAGCGGGTGCGACTCGCCGTCGACGGTTTTCTCCGTCATCCGCCGCGCGCCGACCGCCAGCAGGTCCGCGCCTTCCTTGTCCGCCACGGCGAGGACGTACGGCATCGGCTCGGAGTCGAGCAGTGGCAGCACGAACGGCAGGGGACTCCAGCGCACAACCGGCGTCGCGGGCGGCTCGGGCAGTTCCTCGTCGACCAGGACGTCGCCGCCAGCGGCGATCAGGGCGAGGCCACCGCGGCCCTCGGCGGGGGTGTGCTCGCTGAACGCCTGTTCCAACGCGGCCGTGGTGGGCTCGTCGGCTCCCAGTTCGGCCAGCTCAGCGCGCGCCGAGTCCCATTTGAGCCGCAGCTGCCGCGCGGCGTCCTCGGTGTCGTGGGAGAAGTCCAGATAGACGGAGGCGAACGGCCCTGGATGCCGGATCACCTCACGCAGCGTAGTGCTGTTCACAGTGCGACCTCCGTTTCCCCGGTGCGTTCCGAGTACCCACCCGCGGGACGGTTAACCAGTTTGCGCGCGCGAGGCGGCGGGTAGCCGCAGCCATGACGAGCACCGGCGAACAACCACCTCAACAACAGCCGCGACCCGGCGACACTGAATCGATGCGACCACGGCCGCGGGACACGATGGCCGACTACGTGGGCCGAGGGTTGCTGGCGGGGAAGTCCGCGCTCATCACCGGTGGCGACTCCGGCATCGGGCGGGCGGTCGCCGTGGCCTTCGCCAAGGAGGGCGCCGACATCGCCATCGCGTACCTCAGCGAACACGACGACGCCGAGGACACCGCCCAGTTCGTCCGCGACGCGGGGTCCAAGTGTGTGCTGCTGCCTGGTGACCTGGGGTCCCGCGCGCACTGCGTCGAGGTCGTCGAGTCGGCAGTCCACCACCTCGGCGGGCTCGACATCCTGGTGAACAACGTGGCGACTCAGGCAGAGGTCGAGCGCCCGGAGGACATCACCGACGAGCAGTGGCTGCGGACCTTCGAGGTGAACATCCACAGCTACTTCCGGGTGACCAACGCGGCCCTGCCGCACCTGGGCGACGGGTCGGCGATCATCAACACCGCGTCGGTCAACGGGTTGCGCGGCAACAAGAAGCTCATCGACTACTCGGCCACGAAGGGCGCGGTCATCGCGTGGACGTACGCGATGGCGCAGACGCTGGTGAAGCGCGGGATCCGGGTCAACTGCGTGGCCCCGGGGCCGGTGTGGACGCCGCTGATCCCGTCCACCATGTCGCCGGACCATGTCGCGAAGTTCGGCGAACACGTCCCGATGGGCCGCGCCGCCCACCCGGATGAGCTGGCCCCGTCCTACGTCTTCTTCGCCGCGGAACGCATGTCGTCGTACTACAGCGGCGAAGTGCTGGCCGCCCTGGGCGGCGAGACCATGCCCGGCTGATCGGAAAGGAATCAGGACATGACCGACGACGACCTCTGGAACGAGTTCCACCGCGTCGTGAACATGACTTCACGCGAACTCAGCGACTGGCTGCGGACCGACTCGGCGACCCCGGACACGGAAGCCCTGCCCGACGAGGCGGGCTCCCCCACCGGCCAGGACGTCCTGCACATCCTGGGCAAACGCCGAGGGGACCTCACTGACCAGGACGAACAGGTCATGCGAAAGGTCGTGGCCCAGGTCCACAGCCAACGCCGCGACGACTTGGAACCCACAGCGGGCCAGGGCGCGTGGCGGCACCGCCTGATGTCGCTGGGACATGACCCCCTCAAGCCCGCCTGAGCCCTGTTTCAGTGAGCGCGGACGGGGAACACCTGACCCATGAAAGCCCCAGGCGCGGCCGAATTCGTCCCCGACCAAGCGGACCTCGACACCCTGCGCTCCGCCATCCAAGGGTGTCGGGGCTGCGACCTCTACCGGGACGCCACCCAGGCGGTGTTCGGCGACGGTCCCAGCCGCGCGACGGTGCTGCTCATCGGGGAGCAGCCGGGTGACAAGGAGGACCTCCAGGGGGCGCCCTTCGTCGGTCCGGCGGGCAAGCTGCTCGACCGGGCGCTTGAGGAGGCGGGGTTCGATCGGTCGATGGTCTACCTGACCAACGCCGTCAAGCACTTCAAGTTCGAGGAGCGCGGCAAGCAGCGGATCCACAAGAAGCCCGGTCGCACGGAGGTCGTGGCTTGCAGGCCGTGGCTGCTGGCGGAGGTGGCCCGGGTGCAGCCGCGGCTCATCGTCTGTCTCGGCGCCACGGCGGCGCAGTCGGTGTTGGGGACCGCGTTCCGGCTGACCAAGCAGCGGGGTGTGCTGGTCGACCCGGGTGAGGGGGACTTCGCCGGGCACCGCGTGCTGGCGACGATCCATCCGTCGGCGGTCCTGCGCTCACGCGACCGGGATGCCGACTACGCAGGCCTGGTCGACGACCTCCGCGCCGCGGTGAGCCTCGCGGGAAAGGTCAGCGCGCGCTGACCTGCCCGTTCGCGGGCGGGTGATGCGCCGGGTGAGCAGGTCGTTGGGACCCACCGACGGCACTGTGACGGCCGCCCGCAGGTCGTCGGCGGCGGCGGGGCCCACCCCGACGGCGCCAGTCCACCCCGACGGGGGCGATCCCACCCCAGTTGGGGCGGCGCGCTGTTGCCCTGGTTGGCGCTCTGTCTCGTGCGCGCGCCCGGGGCGATGGCGGTCATGCATCCGCTGCGCCTGCCGCCCGACGGCGTGGTGATCCTGACCCTGCCGGCGCCGCGGCTGAAGACCGGTGTCGCGTAGCCAACCGCGCCCATGGGCGGCGGACCACACACACAGCACCAGCCGCTTGGTCTCGCCCCGACGGCGGTGGGCGCCGGAGAGGTGGAGTCGGCAGCCGATCGCGCGGGGGTCGACGACATGCTGTCGGTTAGTTCGGCCGTCTTCCGCGGTCCCCGGTGACCGGCGTCGGGTTGGGCGTGGGTTCGGGGACACGGGTTGTGACGATGGTTTTGCTCCGCTGCGTACATCCGCGTCGCACTTTTGGCCAGGCGCGGTTCCAACTATCGGGTTAACAAGTTCACTCATCGGTGCCCATTGCTGATGACTGTTCACCTGGGACGGTGGCCCGACCAGCGCGAATTTCCGGTCCAGCCCCAGCCATGCGGTGTCCGGAATGGACGGCCGTAATTTCGTGCGACTCTTTCGGGAAGATCGTCACCGCCTGGGTAATCGTGCGCCCCTTGCTTGCCCGATCGAATGATCGGGGCACACGGGTCGGGTGACAAGTGCGTGTGGCGGCGGCGCGGCGCGGGGTGGAGTGGGCAAAGTGGCCGTGGTGGCAGCCCCGCCACCCGTGAATCGTTCCCGACAGAAATCAGGTTTCCCTTGTTCAAGAGGACTTTCGCCGCCGCGGTCGTTACCGGCGCGGCACTGATCACCGGATTCGCAACCGCCGGGACCGCCACGGCGGACCCCCAGAACGTCGCCACCGAGCCCGGCCACGGCCACTCGATGACCATCCTGGGCAACCTCTGCGTCGCCCCGTGGCAGTGGAACGGCCCGATCGAGGCCCTGACCGCCGGCCACACCGCCGGTTACGTCGCCTGCAACGGCAACACCGTGGGCACCGACGGCGGCGGCCACCACCTGAGCATCCTCGACAACGCCTGCGTCGCGCCGTGGCAGTGGAACGGCCCGATCGAGGCCCTGACCGTCGGCCACACCGCCGACTACGTCGCCTGCAACGACAACGTGGTCAACGGCTGACGTTCGCCGTAACCACGAGGGGCGTGATCTTCGGATCACGCCCCTTTGCCGTGTGTTGGACTCAGGGTCGGCCTCAGGGTCGACTCCTACCGCAGGTGGATGGCGGCCGACGACGCCAGGACGACGCGGGAGGACAGCACGGGCGGCCACAGTGGTGTTGGGGAGAGGAGAACTCATGACCATCACCACGATGCGGCATTCGGAGCCGGTCACCATTCGCACGGCTGTCAGGTTCGCGGGGAACTTGCTCTACGCGCTGGTCGCCGTTGTGCTGTTCGGCCGGTCCGACTCCGACGAGAGCAAGTCCCGGTCGCGGACGGATGACCGTTAGAGAACTGCCTGCGGGCTTTGCGTTTGGCTGGCCCCATGCGTTATCGGGGTTGGTGAACGGTGGGCGGTCACTCAGCAGTGGGTTCTCACCTATGTCAAGCGCACCAAGGGGGTTATGTGGGTGCGGGCGAAGGTGCGGGCGGCGTCGACGTCATCTACCGGGATGACTCCGTCCGGGGTAAGCACCAGTGAGAGGGCGAGTCGGGCGAGGATTTCGGCTACCGGTTCCGGCTCATACGGCTGCAGCTTTCCCTCCGCCTGCAGCCGTCGGGTGATGGCCGCCAGGTAGTCGCGGCCCAGGGCCAGGAATGGGCCCGCCTCGGTGGTCAACAGCGGCAGCGTGAACTCCGGCTCGGTGACCAGCAGCCGGGTCAGCAGCTGGTTTCGTCGCACACCCTGGGTGAAGGCGACGAACCCCTCCACGACTTGCTCCTCCGCCGACGCGTCCTGGTCTATTCGGGCGTCGACGTCGGCGATGAAGCGGTGGGCTTCTCTGATGGCCACGGCGCGGACTATGTCGCTTTTCTGGGCGAATCTGCGGTACAGGGTTGCCGGGCTCAGCTTTGAGCGTTTGGCGACTTCGCCCATGCTGGTGCGGCGGATGCCGAACTCAAGGAACGCCGATAAGGCGCCGTCGAGGATCTCTGGTTGGGTGGGGTCTTCGCGTTCGTCGAGGGTGATCACAGGATTCCCGCCGTTCGCTTGGCCTCGTAGGCGATCTTGTAGAGCCGGAGGCGGGCGGGGGCCCGGTTTCCGGCCAGGCCGATCAGCTTTCCCAGGCGACGGAAGCGTTTCTCGTCGCCTGGGGACCACCGCAAACCGGTGATCTCGCGCATCCTCGGTGGCAGCAGCCCGGCCGTGGCCAAGCGCAGGACCTCGCGGTTGAGGGGTTTGGCCATGGTCCAGGCGACACCGGGGACGAACCACACCGGGGGTTTCGGCACGTCCCACAGCCGCAGTGACGCCAGGACGTCGCGTACCGAGTCGTTGTCTTCCAAGCGGTTCTCGACCATGTCGGCGAAATAGTCGTGGAAGCCGTCGATGGTGTCGGGCATGTGGTGGTCGCGCAGGCCCAGGATGCGGCCCAGTTGCCGCCACTCCGCGTACATCCGGTCCTGGTCCGCCGCGCTGATCTCCTCGCCGAGCATGTCCTTGTACCGCAGCATGGTCTCGAAGAGCGTGGCGTGCACCCACCAGTACGCCTCGGGGTTCAACGCGTGATATCGCTCGCCGCGGTGGTCGACGCCCTTGATCGACTTGTGCAGTTCCCGCAGCCGGGCGGCTTCGTCGAGGGCCCGGTCGCCTGCGAAGATGAGGGAGAACAGCGACTGCAGGGTGTCGTCGAGCCGCTTCCATGGGTCCTCGCGGAAGTTCGAGTGCTCCTTCACCCCCGCGCCGACAACCGGGTGGGCGACCTGCAGCAGCAGAGCCGCCCCACCGGCGAGGATGGCGCGCCGGTCGCCACCGACGCGCCAGGCCACCGAGTCCGGCCCGAGTGGGCACGGTTGGGTCTCCGGGTCCCCCACGAAGTCGTCAGCTGAAGTGTCGCGGGACCGATCGACCGGGTTCATCCGCACCTCCGTGAGAGAGTGACACCCAAACTCTCTCACGCTGTCTGGCAGGCGACCACTCGTCAGGCGACGCCGTCGATGACCGGGATCAGCTGCTCCTCCTCGTAGTCGAGGTGGCGTTCAAGCTCCTCGGTGAGCCGCTCGACCTCGGCGAGCACCACCTGGGTGTCCGCGCCGACGGTGGAGATGACCGACTGGAGGTCGGCGAGGAGGGCCGTGATCTTCACGTGCTCAGCCCGCAGCCGGTCCAGGGTCGGGGCGAGCTCGGGGTGGCCCGCCTCCAGCGCCGAGAACATCCCCTGATCCTCGTGGGTGTGATGGATGTGCAGCCCATGGCACATCGTCAGGCAGTTCACCCGCAGCTGCGCGCCCAGCCGCGGTCCGGACTCGGCGATCTCGCCGCGGATCAGTGCGAGTTCCCGACGGAACGCGCCGTGGATGGCCTTGAGGGCCTCGCCGAACGTCGCGCCGTTCGGCGGCCCGCCGGAGACCTGCTCCAAGGCCACCACGGGAATGATCCGGTCCGTCATGGCTTCGTACTCGGCCCACTCGGGGTCGCCCTCGGCCGCGCGGGCGTAGGCCTCGTCGCGTTCGGCGCCGGTCAGGACGGTCGCCCTGGCCTCGTAGGTGAACACACCGTCCTCGACCTGGACCAGCGGATCCGCCACCAGGTTGGTGTACCAGTGCGGGGGTTTCGACGAACCACTCGCGGAGGCGATGACGAGCACACGGTCACCTCCGTCGGGCAGGTAGCTGACCGGGGTCGTGTGCCGGACGCCGGAGCGGGCGCCCGTGGTGGTGAGCAGGAGCAGGCGGGAACCTTCGAACTGGCCGCCGACCTGGCCTGCATTGGCGCGGAACTCGTCGATGATCCGCTGGTTGAACGGGTTGGGCATAGTGCGTTGTCTCCATGACTGTTGGTTTTCGGGCGCGGGGAAGCGCGGCTCACATCAGGTGGAAGTCGTGTGGAGACAACAGCAGGCGGGCCTCTGGCCCGCCCGACGGTCAAGCGTTCGCCGGACCGCTTACTCGCTCGTGGCCCATGGCCGACCCGGCAGTCACGGCGACGATCTTACTGACGCAGCCGACCACGGCAAACCGATAAACGGGAAATTCTGGTCTAGACCAGAAGGGGCAGAACCCTTGACGCCGCCTATACCGCAGTTCTAGGTTTCGCCATTAGTTAGACAGTCTGCCTAACTAATTGTTCGCCCACCGCCGAAGAACCGGGACCTGACGTGGATCAACTGGCCGGCTCGTCACGCCTGCTCCGCGAGATCAATGAGACCGCGGCGCTCGGCCTGCTGCTGGAGCACGGCCCGCTCACCCGTGGGCACCTGCGCGAGCTGACCGGGCTCGCCAAGCCCACCACCTCCGAGGTCATGCGCAGGCTCCAGGAGGCGGGCCTGGCCAAGGTTGTCGGGCAGACCACCGGTGGACCCGGCCGCAACGCCGACGTCTACGCGGTCAACCCGGACGCGGCCTACGCCGCCGCGGTCACCCTCAGCACGCCGACGAACACCCTGGTCACGGCGGTCTGCGATCTCACCGGCCAGGTCCGGGTGCGTGAGGAGGCCGCGGTCGACTTCGAGGTCACCGACCCGGTCGACGCCGTGGCGGGCGCCATCCGCGCGGCCTGCAAGCAGGCCCGGGTCCCGCTGCGCAAGCTCGACCACGTCCAACTCGGGGTGCCCGGCTCCTACGACGAGCGCGCCGACGTGATCCGCTACGTCGACGTGCCGGGGTGGTCGCGTCCGGGGCTCATCGGCGAGATCCGCTCGCGGCTGCGGACCGAGGTGAGCGTCGACAACGACGTCAACCTCGCCGCGGTCGCCGAACGCAGCCGGGGCATCGCGGCCGGGTCCGACGGGTTCGCCCTGCTGTGGCTCGGCGACGGGCTCGGTCTGGCCATCGACCTGGGCGGCAAACTGCTGCGCGGCGCCCGGGGCGGGGCGGGCGAGATCGGGTACATCCCGGTCGGGATGCCGGGCCAGCTCCAAGGCGTGCAGGACTTCCAGGACCTCGTCGGCGGCCCGGCGATCCGTGAACTGGCGCTGCGCCACGGAATCACCGCCGACACCGGCCACGCCGCCGTGGCCGCCGCCTGCATTCGCCCCGACGACTCCCCGTTCCTCGACGAACTGGCGATCCGCGTCGCGGTCGGGCTCGCCGCGGTCGTCGCGGTGCTCGACCCGCCCCTGGTGGTGCTCAGCGGCGAGGTCGGGCAGGCGGGCGGCGTCGCCCTGCAAGACGCCGTGAGCACCGCTCTGCGCACCGTCTCCGTACTCGAAACCACCGTGGCCGCCACCAGTCTCACCGACGACGTCGTCCTGTTGGGCGCGCTCGACGCCACCCTGTCCGCGGTTCGCGCCGCGCTGCTCGGCCGGAAGTAAGTCCCACACCCCATCCCGGGAGATCGCATGAAAACCCGCTCCCTGTTAGCCGCCGCTGCCGCATTGCTGATCACGACCGCCTGCACACCGGGAGGGTCGACGGACACCGCCGTGGCTCCGGCCGGACAGGATGTCTCGGGCACCGTCGAGTTCTGGCACTTCTTCACCGGCCGCGAGGCCAAGTCGATCGAGGACGCCGTCGCCGCGTTCAAGGCCACGCACCCCAAGATCGACGTGAAGATCACTTCCGGCCAGGACGACACCAAGATGCTGCAGGCGATCTCAGCGGGCAACGGCCCCGACGTCGGCCTGTCCTATTCCACCGACATCGTCGGCAAGTTCTGCTCCAGCGCGGCCTGGCGCGACCTGAAGCCCTATATCGAGCGGGACAAAGTGGACCTGGGCCAGTTCCCGGACACGGTTCGCAGCTACACCGAGTACCGCGGCAAGCGCTGCGCCATGCCGTTCCTCGCAGACGTGTACGGCTTGTACTTCAACAAGAAGCTCCTCGCCGACGCGGGCTACACCGCTCCCCCGAAGTCGATGGCCGAGCTGTCCGACATGGCGAAGAAGCTCACCAAGCGCGCACCGGACGGCACGATCGAGGTCGCGGGTTTCGTGCCCCTGCTGAACTTCTACGAGAACGTTCCCTCGCACATGGCGCCGGTGTGGAACGCGCAGTGGCTCACCGGCGAGGAGAAGTCGGCCATCGGCGCCGACGCCCAGTGGCAGGAGATGCTCCGCTGGCACAAGGACCTGGTCGACTGGTTCGGCCACGACAACCTGGTGAAGTTCACCTCGGGCCTGGGTGACGAGTGGAGCGCCGACAACGCGTTCCACCAGTCGAAGGTGGCGATCGCGGTCGACGGCGAGTACCGGGTGGCGTTCCTGCGCGAGCAGGCCCCGACCATCGACTTCGGCACCGCGCCGCTCCCGGTCCCCGACGGCCAGCAGGACCGCTACGGCGCCGGGTATGTCACCGGCAACATCGCGGGCATCTCCGCGAACGCCAAGAACCCGGAAGCGGCTTGGGAACTGGTCCGGTATCTGACCACGAACACGGACTCGATCGTCACGCTGTCGAACGCGATCAAGAACGTGCCGAGCACCCGCGACGCGCTCAAGTCGGACAAACTCGAGACGGACCCGCACTTCAAGACGTTCCTGGACATCTTCGCCCACCCCAAGACGGCGACCACGCCGCCGAACGCGGCCGGGCCGAAGTACGTGGAGCTGACCCAGGAGTTCGTGGACGCCTACCTCGGCGGCAAGCACCCCGACCTCAAGAAGGGTCTGACCGACCTGGACACCCGGATCGACCAGGCGTTGGAACTCGGGCGCTGATGGCGGCGACAATCGCCGGCGTCACGCGGCCCGCGGTTCCCAGCCGGGGGGTGCCCCACCGCCGCCGAGCTGACCGGCGGCGGTGGCGGCACCGGCTGACCGTGCTCAGCTTCCTGGCTCCCGCGCTCATCGGGATCTCGGTCTTCCTCATCTACCCGCTGCTGTCGGCCATCTACTTCTCGTTCACCCGGTTCGACCTGCTCACCGCCCCGGTCTGGGTGGGTCTGCGCAACTATGAGCACCTCTTCGGCAGCGACCAGACGGCGTGGAAGGCGGCAGCGAACACGCTGTGGCTGGTGGCCTTCCTGGTGCCCGCGCGGATGCTGGCGGCGCTGGCGACGGCCATGCTGCTGACCACGGTGAAGCGCGGCGGGTCGGTCTTCCGGATCATCTTCTACCTGCCCGCCCTCGCTCCCCCGGTCGCCGCGACCATCGCGTTCGTGTTCCTGTTCAACCCGGCCACGGGGCCGGTGAACGAGCTGCTCGCGGTGTTCGGTGTGGACGGTCCACTGTGGTTCGACTCGCCGGAGTGGGCCAAACCATCACTGGTGCTGCTGGGCACCTGGGCGGTCGGCGACCTGATGGTGATCTTCCTGGCCGGGCTGCTCGACGTGCCGAAGCCGCTGTACGAGGCCGCCTCGATCGACGGCGCGAGCAGCTGGCAGAAGTTCCGGTTCATCACCCTGCCGTCGATCTCCCCGGTGCTGATGTTCGCCGGCATCACCGGCGTGATCCAGACGCTGCAGTTCTTCACCCAGGCCGCGGTCGCGGCGAGCGTGGCCAGCGGCAAGGCCACCACGGGCGGCGGCATCTCGTCGACGTTCGGCTACCCCGACCAGGCGCTGCTGACCTACCCGATGCACCTGTACGTCTCGGGTTTCCGCTTCTACGACATGGGTTACGCGAACGCGCTCGCCGTCATGTTGTTCCTGGTCGCCTTCGCGGTGACCCTGGTCCTGCTGCGCCGGTTCCGGGTGTTCGTCACCGGAGGTGAGCGCGGATGAGGCAGTCCTGGCTGGTGGGCGTCGCCCGGCACAGCATCCTGATCGCCGTGGCCGTGATGTTCCTGGCGCCGTTCGGCTTCGTGCTCCTGACCTCGTTCATGACGAGCGAGCAGGCGCTGACGAGCGACTGGTGGCCGTCGTCGTGGCACCCGGAGAACTTCGTCACGATCTTCACCCAGGTCCCGATGCTGCGGTATCTGGGGAACACGCTGATGTACAGCGTGCTGGCGACACTGTTCATGCTGCTCTCCAGCGTGCCCGCCGCCTATGCGCTGGCGAAGCTGCGGTGGCGCGGCAGCAACGCGACGTTCGTCGTGATCATCTGCATGATGATGCTGCCGCCCCAGGTGGTCACGGTGCCGCTTTACCTGATGTGGGCCGACGTCGGCCTGACCGGCACCCTGTGGCCGCTGATCCTGCCGATGCTGGCGGGCGACGCGTTCAGCATCTTCCTGCTGCGCCAGTTCCTGCTGACCATCCCGGCCGACTACCTCGACGCGGCCCGCATCGACGGCTGCGGCGAGTGGCAGGTGCTGCTGCGGGTCGTGCTGCCGATGGCCCGGCCGGGCATCGCCGCCACCGCGATCTTCCAGTTCTTCTTCACCTGGAACGACTACTACGGGCCGCTGCTCTACACCAGCGAGAGCCAGGAGTACTGGACGCTCTCGCTGGCGCTGTCGCAGTTCAAACATCTGCACCACGTCGAATGGAACCTCGTCATGGCGGCCACTGTGCTGGTGATGGCACCGGTGATCATCGTTTTCTTCTTCGCCCAGAAGGCATTCGTACAGGGCGTCACACTCACGGGGGTGAAGGGATGAAGGTGGCCGTCGTCGGCGGCGGGTCGACGTACACGCCCGAACTGGTCGACGGGTTCGCCCGCTCCGGCCCGTTCGACGAGCTGGTGCTGATCGACCCGGCGGCCGACCGGCTGGCCGTGATCGGCCCGTTCGCCCGGCGCATCCTCGCCCGGCACGGCCATCCCGGCCGTCTCAATTGGACAGATGATCTCGACGCGGGGCTCACCGACGCGGACATGGTGGTCATCCAGCTACGGGTGGGCGGGCAGGCCGCCCGGATCAGCGACGAGACGTTCCCGCTGGACTGCGGCTGCGTCGGTCAGGAGACCACGGGGGCCGGCGGGCTGGCGAAGGCCATGCGGACGGTGCCGGTCGTGCTCGACATCGCCCGGCGCGCCCGCGAACTGGCCGCGCCC
This sequence comes from Actinokineospora xionganensis, assembly GCF_014323725.1. Classification (GTDB taxonomy): domain Bacteria; phylum Actinomycetota; class Actinomycetes; order Mycobacteriales; family Pseudonocardiaceae; genus Actinokineospora; species Actinokineospora xionganensis. The sequence goes on from NZ_JABVED010000014.1 coordinate 119,580, forward strand.
GGGGCCTGGGTCGTGGCGTTCACCAACCCGGTCGGCATCGTCACCCGGGCGCTGCTCGATGACGGCCACCGCGCCGTCGGGCTGTGCAACGTCGCGATCGGCCTGCAGCGCCACGTCGCGGGGCTGCTGGACGTGCGGGCGGGCGAGGTCGTGCTCGACCATGTCGGCCTCAACCACCTGAGTTGGGAGCGCGCGGTCACCGTCGGCGGGACCGACCGGCTGCCGGACCTGCTCGCCGAGCACGTTGGCGCGCTGGCCGAGCAGGTCCGGCTTCCATCACGGATCCTGGAGCTGACCGGCACGATCCCGTCCTACTACCTGCGCTACTTCTACTGCCACGACGAGGTTGTCACCGAACAGCGCGCAACCCCGTCACGCGGGCAGCGGGTCGCCGACATCGAGCGCGAACTGCTGGCCATGTACGCCGATCCCCTGCTGGACACCAAACCGGCCCTGCTCGGCGAGCGTGGTGGCGCGTACTACTCGGAGGCCGCGGTCGGGCTGATCGCCTCACTCGCCGGGGACGACCAGGCGGTGCACGCGGTCAACGTGCGCAACGACGGGACGCTGCCGAACCTGGCCGACGACGCGGTCGTCGAGGTGTCCTGCCGGGTGGGGGCGCTGGGCGCGACGCCGCTGCCGACCGCGCCGCTCGGGCCCGACCTCGCGGGTCTGGTCGGCCACGTGTCCGGCTACGAGGAACTCGCGGTCCAAGCCGCGGTCCATGGCGGACGCGACCGGGTGTTCCGCGCCCTGCTGGCGCATCCGCTGGTCGGCCAGTTCGACCTCGCCGAGCAGCTGACCGACCGGCTGCTGGCCGAGAACGCCGCACACCTGGCCTGGGCCAGATGAGCGTGTTCCTCGCCGTGGACGGCGGCAACTCCAAGACCGAGGTGCTGGTCGGCGACACCGACGGGCAGGTCGTGGGCTTCGCCCGGGGCGGCGGGACCAACCACCAGACCTCGGGCGGGCTGTCCGCGGTGATGGGCAAGCTCACGCAGCTGGTGCGCGGCGTCGGCGACGGCAGGCGCCCGGAACTGGCTGTCGTCTGCCTGGCGGGAGCGGACCTGCCGGTCGAGGTCGCCGCGCTCACCGCGGCGGTCGAGACGGCGGACTGGGCCGACAAGTCCATTGTGGACAACGACATGGCGGCGCTGTTGCGGGCGGGCACCGAAGCCCCCGACGCCGTCGCGGTGGTGTGCGGGGCGGGGATCAACTGCCTGGGCCGCGCGGCGGACGGCCGGATGGTCCGGTTTCCCGCACTCGGCCACGTCTCCGGCGACTGGGGCGGTGGCCAGCACCTCGGTGCGCTCGCGCTGTGGCACGCCGCCCGGGCCGAGGACGGCCGCGGCCAGGCGACCGCCCTGGTCGCCGCCGTGGCCGGGCACTTCGACCGCAGCACCGCCGCCGAGGTGTCCGCCGCCGTGCACCTCGGCGAGATCTCCCCGCGGCGGCTGGGCGAGCTGAGCCCGGTGCTGTTCCGGGTCTCGGCGGCGGGCGACGAGGTGGCGCGTTCGGTGGTGGCCAGGCAGGCCGACGAGATCGTCGCCCTGGCCACCGCCGCGCTGCGCAGGCTCGACCTGCTCGCCGCGCCTGCCACCGTGGTGCTCGGCGGCGGGGTGCTCCGCGCCCTCGACCCACTGCTGTTCCAACTGGTCAGCGCCGGTCTGCACGCCGAAGCGCCGCGCGCGGAGATCACGCTGGTCACCGATCCGCCGGTCGTGGGCGCCGCCCTGCTGGCGATGGACACACTCGGGGCGGACCGACCCGCCCAGGAGGCGATGCGCGCGCAAGTGCGGCGCCTGATCGCCGCACACCAACCGGGAGAGCTCTGACAACAAGGAGGAACGACGTGCGACCCTTCGCCAAACCACGTTCGCGAACGACCGGTGCCTTTCTCGCCTTGGGGGCCGCCACCGCGATGGTGGCGATCGTCCTGCCGACCCAGCCGGTGTCCGCCGCTCCGACGGTGCACCAGGCCGAAGCCGCGACCGTGTCCCAGGGGGTGGTCGAGTCCAACCACGCCGGCTTCACCGGGACCGGGTTCGTCAACTACCACAACGTGAGCGGCAGCTACGCCGAGTTCACCGTGACCGCCGCCGCGGCGGGGCCGACCACGTTGACCTTCCGCTTCGCCAACGGCACCACGGCCAACCGGCCGATGGATATCCGGGTCAACGGGGCGCTCGCCGCCGACGACCTCGCCTTCGGCCCCACGGGCGCCTGGTCGACGTGGAAGACCGCGTCGACCACCGCGACGCTGGCCGCGGGCACCAACCGGATCCGGGCCACCGCGGTCGCCGCCACCGGCGGGCCGAACCTCGACAGCCTCACGATCGGCGGCCCGACCGCAGGCTCGACACCCGCCGCGATCAACGGCCAGCTGAAGGTCTGCGGCACGAAACTGTGCAACCAGTACGGAAAACCGATCCAGCTGCGCGGCGCCAGCACGCATGGACTGCAGTGGTACAGCAACTGCGTCAGCGGCGCCTCGCTCGACGCGCTCGCCACGGACTGGAACGGCGATGTCCTGCGGATCTCGATGTACATCCAGGAAGGCGGGTATGAGACCAACCCGCGCTACTACACCGATCTGGTCCACTCGATCATCGAGCAGGCCACGGCCCGCGGGATGTACGCGATCGTGGACTGGCACATGCTCAGCCCGGGCGACCCGTACCACAACCTGAGCCGTGCCAAGACCTTCTTCACCGAGATCGCCCAGCGGCACAACAACAAGACGAACCTGCTCTACGAGATCGCCAACGAGCCCAGTGGCGTGAGCTGGTCGCGGATCAAGTCCTACGCCCAGGAGCTGATCCCGGTGATCCGCGCGCACGACCCGCAGACGCCTATCCTGGTCGGCACCCGCGCGTGGTCGTCGCTCGGCGTGTCCGAGGGCGGCAGCGAGGCCGAGGTCGTCAACAATCCGGTGGCGGCGGCCAACATCATGTACGTCTTCCACTTCTACGCCGCCTCCCACACCGACGAGTACCTCAACACGCTCTCGCGGGCGGCCGACCGGATCCCGGTGTTCGTCACGGAGTTCGGCACCCAGGACTACAGCGGTGACGGCGCGAACAACTTCACCATGTCGCAGCGGTACCTGGACTTGATGGCGACGAAGAAGATCAGCTGGGTCAACTGGAACTTCTCCGACGACCAGCGCTCGGGTGCGGTCTTCCAGCCGGGGACCTGCCCTGGCGGCCCGTACGCGGGCACCTCGCGGCTCAAGCCCGCGGGCGTGTGGATCCGTGAACGGATGCGGACCGCGGACAACTTCCCGACAAGCTGAGCTGACCGAGCGGCGGGTCCCGGTGCGCGCGCCGGGGCCCGCGTTCGTAACGACCCGATCTTCGACGCGATGTAGTGGTCTGACACCTCTCTGTCGACCTTGGACTCGCATGCAGCGTCACACCGGGTTCGCCGTCGAGTCCGCAAGCGGCGACAGCCCACTCAAGCTGATCAACGACTATCTCGCCGTGCTGGGCTGGCGGTTGCCTGCTGCGTTCATCGCGGTCCTGGCAGGACTGCTCCTGCTCGGCGTGGTGCTGACCATCATCAAACCGCTGGCCCCGCTGGTGCGCCAGTGCTGGATCTTCACGACGTGGATCGCCCGGCGCCGGGTGAGCGCCGAGCGGCGCAGGCAGCGCAGGCGGCGGATGTTCGCCACGCATGTCGATGACCAACTGCGGCACTTGGAGCTGCAGGAGGACTGGCGCGACGAGAAGTACGCCGAGCTGGAAGCCGAAGTCGAGGTGGAGCGGAGTTGGCGCGGCCGGTGGCTGCGCAAGCTGATGCCGTTCCGCCGCGCGCAGCTGCAGCGAGTCAAGTCCCTGTCGAGTGCCCTGGCTCGCAGCGCGGAGCCGCTGGTCCTGCTCGAAGGCGAGCCGGGCGCGGGTAAGAGCGTAGCGCTGCGCCACCTTGCCCGGAAACTGGCCCGAAGCGCGGCGGACAGTCGGGATCCGCGCTCCGTGATCCCGCTCTACCTCAACCTGAAGTCCCTCGACGTACGCCCAGAGCAGGTCTCACCCGACGAGATCCGCCGCTTCGTGCTCACCACGCTCAACGAGGTCAACAGCCGCGACGTGCAAGATGTGCTCGACGAGGAGTTCGACCGGGGGCTGGAGGAGGGCACCTGGCTGTTCCTCTTCGACTCGTTCGACGAGATACCGGACCTCCTCTCCGCTGAGGACGCCCGCGAGATCGCGCCCCGGTACGCGCGGGCGATCGCCGGTTTCCTCGGGCCGTTCACCCGGTGTCGGGGCATCGTGGCGTCCCGCGACTTCAGCAGCCCGGACATCGTCCAGTTCACCCGCTTCCGCATCCTGCGGCTGTCGCAGCGCCAGCAGCAGCGGCTCATCACCCGCGCCGACCTGCAGCGCCCGGTCGACCGGGCGCTGCGCGCGGGACTGGCGACCGCTTCGCGGGACATCACGACCTTCGCCGGGAACCCCATGTTCCTTGGCCTGCTGTGCGAACACCTGCGCAACGGTGTCGAGTTCCCCGCGAGTTCGCACTCGGTGTTCGAGGAGTACCTGGCGCACCGACTGCGCCGCGACGCCGAGCGGATAGAGGCGCGGTTCGGGGTCGGAGTCGAGTTCGTCAGGGCGGGCGCCGAGGAGGTCGCGTTCCTGATGGCCGCGACCCCGCGGATGGGCCTCACCCCGGAGCGATCGACGCTGCGCGGGCTGGCCTCGTCCATGGAGCGGCTGGCACCCACCTCGCTCACCACCGTGCTCGACGTGCTGGAGTACTCGAAGCTCGGCCGCGGCGACACCAACGCCGGGAACGAGCCGACCTTCTCGTTTGTCCACCGTCGCTTCCAGGAGTATTTCGCGACCTGCGTGGTGATCCGCGACTTCGCCCGGGTGCCGGTGACCGCGCTGATCGACAATGACCAGTGGCGCGAAACCGCCGTCACCCTGCTCCAGTCGCAGGAAGACCCCGCGGTGATCCCCCTGATCGATGAGGCGCACCGCAGACTGTGCCGCTACACCGGCGAGGTCTCCGGGGACCGGTTCCGATGGCCGTCCGGCTGCCTGCACCTGCTGGGAATCCTGGCGACGGGACTGGAGATCAACCCGGGCCGGGTTCCGGCCGAGATGCGCACGCTGGTGGACGATCTCCTGACCAGCGCCTGGTCCCAGGGCCATCGGCTCGACAAGCGGCGTTCCTTGGCCTTCGTGAGCATCGCGAGCACCCCGACCGCCGAACACCTGTTGACCGAGGCATTCCGCTCCCGAAACGACTACCTGCGCGAAGGCGCTTTCCGGGCGGCGGGGTCACTGCCGGACCTCACCGACACGATGCGGGGACAGATCCGTCGGACGCTGCTCGGCGTCGCGAGCACCTCGGCCCTCTACACCAAGCGTGCTTCGACGGTCGCCCAGGTCAAGCGGCTCGCGCGCCCTGCGGAGTTCCTGCGTCTGCTCGCCCTGCTGACCTTCGCGATGCCGCTCGCGCTCGGCTTCTCGGTCGGCGGCACACTGGCCGTGATGACGGCCTCGGACACGCGGGCCCTCGTCCTGGACTCGGTGGCGTGGCTCGTCGCCCAGGTCTTCATCGTGGTGGCGGCGGCGGCCGTTCTGCGGACGCTGTTCTCCACCGCCGCGCTGCGCCGTGGCGGCAGGCTCGGCGCCTACCCAGCGCCACCATTGGAAGACCGGCTGTGGCGCGGCGCGGTGATCACGATCATGCTCGTCCTGAACACCTTGTTGTGTACCGCCTCCGTAGGGGCACTGATGGGCGGCCCGAGTATCCCGGCGCTGGCGCTTTCCGCCTACGGCGCGCTGTGGGCCCCCGCGGTGATCTGGGTGGCCCGCCGCGGGATCGGCATCCATCCGGCTCTCTGGCTCATTCTCCCCGCGCTACTGGTCACCATCGGCACGGCACGGCTGCCCGGCTGGTTCCGCGAGCGCGTCGAGCAGGTGTGGGTGGCCGGCACGAGCCCGCGCAGGCTGATCCTGGATTACCTGAGCGCGACACTGCGGTCAGTGGTCCTCCGATTGGCGGGCTACACGTTGGTCGCCATCGTGATCGCTGTGCTCGGCGCGGCCATGATCACCGTGATGCCCGAGCTCTACGGACCCACTCCCCCGGCGCTGCTCGTGTGGGCGTTCGGGATTCCCCTCATGGCCGCCGCGGCGGTTCAGGGGGCCGTGAGCGGCCTCGGCCTGCTGCCCCGGGCGGCCCGGGCCAGGTCCGCGGACGACGTCCTCGACCTGTTCGCCCGGGCCCGCGGCGACGAAGCGGTCACCCTGCTGACCAACCGCTTCACCAGTCTTCGACTCAACCAGGACCCCGAGGTCCGGGCCGTGTTGGAGGACTTGGTGGGCGAGATCGAGCGCGCCCAGCTGATCGCGCTGCTCGAACAGCGACTGTGCGTTCGGGAGTCATGCCCGAGCCTGGCCGCGCGCGAAGTCCCCGCCCATCCCGTGCTCGACTCGTACCCGCTGCGCCGGTGGACCCGGCTCAGGGTGCGGTCGGTGCGCGAGGAAACCATCGACGACTTGGCACGCCTCGCCGAGCAGGAGTAGCGGGCCGTGAGATGGCCATGCCCACCAGCGTGTCGACTTCCCGCCGGGAGTTCCACTGGTCGACGCCCTGGTCGACTGGCGAAATTGCTCCGTCGACCTGGGGATCGCAGTCAGAACGCGCGGCGCGGTGGCCCCGACGCAGGTCGGGGCCACCGGGTCGGGGCGCGGTCAGACCTTGGTGAAGGTCCAGCGCTGCAAAGCCGCGCCGGTGTCGGGCTGCTGGGTGAGCTTCGCGCCGTCGGTGCCCGCGGCCGCGGTGACCGCAAGGCCGCTCGCCTGGGACACCAGGGCGTAGCCGCCCGCCGCCGCGGCGACCAGTGACCAGCGTTGGTTCGCCCCACCGGTGCAGGTCCATTGGATGATCGTGGCGCCCGCGGTGGCCGAGCCCCCGTTGACGTCCACGCAAAGGCCACTGTGGACGTTCTTGAGCGTGTAGGTGCCGTCGCCGTTCGCTGTCGTGACGAACCGCTGGTTGTTGCCGGTGTGCGGCGCCCACACGATCAGCTGGGTACCGGTCGCGGTGGCCGAGCCGGGCACGTCGATCGCCTTGCCGGAGGCGGTGATCTGGTAGGTGGCGCCGGAGTCGACCGGGCTCGGTGAGTACACCTCGAACTCGTAGAGCGAGTACCCGTAGGTCGTGGCCCGCTGGGTGCCCTGCATCCGGACGTAGCGACCGGAGCCGGACAGGCCGGTGAGGTCATCGACGCCACCATCTCCCGCCGTCGTGGTGTGAATGGCGGTCCAGGTCGTGCCGTCGGTGGACGTCTCGACGCGGTATCCCCTGCCGTAGGCAGCCTCCCAGGTCAGTTTGACCCGGCTGACCGGCTTCACCGAACCGAGGTCCACGGTGATCCGCTCGCCGTCGGCGTACCCGCTCGACCAGCGGGTCGCGTAGTCACCGTCGACGGCATGGCCCCCGGGGAAGCCCGGGGTCTCGGTGCTGGAGACCGTCACCGGCTTGCCGAAGGCAAGGTTTCCCGGCTGCGCGGCTGTCGGCCACGCAGGGTTGCGGCCGATCGTGGAGATCACCGACGTGAACGACGACCAGGTGGCCACCAGCTTGGGCGAGCCCCACGTCTGCTGCGCGATCATGCGCAGCCCGTCCTTGATGTCCGAGGCGATCCGGGCCTCGGTCGCCACCTCCGGGTAGTCACACCAGACGTGCAGCTTGGAGCCCAGATTCTTCGACCGCGAGGCCGCGTCGATGCTCTGGCTGCCCTGGAACAGGTCCGGGTTCCAGGTGTCATATCCCCACTGGCTGCTCGGGCCGCCAGGGCCATTGGAGTAGAGCACGTAGTAGGTGGGGGTCCAGCTCTCGTTGGAGATCAGGTGGCCGTTGTCGAGATGCTTCTGCGGGGAAAGGCCGTAGTTGTACCAGAACTCGACGATGATGTTCGGGTTCACCGTGACGGCACTGCCGCCGAACAGCCCGTCGTTCCAGGCGCGGGTGGTCTTGCCCGCCGCGCGCACGATTCCGTTGGCCCAGTTGACGAAGCCGAGGTAGGCGTCCTTGGCGTTCGCGGTGGCGCCGTACTTGGCGCGCGCGTAGGTCTGCAGCTGCGGGTAGGCGTTGTAGTCGGTGACGTACTCGTCGGCGCCGATGTGGAAGTACGGGCCAGGGAACAGCGGCAAATACTCGTCGTAGATGTCCTTGATGAGCGTGTAGGCCGCGTCCTTGCTCAGGTCGATGAACCCGTGGTTGACCGTGCCGGTGTTGCTGACGAGCTTGAGCTCCGGGTGCGCGGCGAGGATCGGGTCCATGTGGCCGGGCGCGTCGAGTTCCGGCACGACGGTGATCTTGTACTTCGCCGCCAACGCGATGAGGTCGGTGACCTCCTGCTTGGTCAGGTGCTGGGCGGAGACGTACTCCGGGTGCTTGGTCGACTCGATCCGGAAGCCCTTGTTGTCCGACAGGTGCAGGTGGAAGTAGTTCAGCTTGAGATAGGCCAGTTCCTTGACGTGGTCGCGCAGCCAGTGCGGGGTGAAGTACTTGCGGCCGTTGTCGACCATCAGGCCGCGCTCGGGCTTGAGCGCCCAGTCGCGCGCGGTGCCCTGCGGGATGGACGTGCCCTGCTTGAGCAGCTGCAAAATCGTGCGGGTGCCATAGAAGGCTCCCCTGTCGTCGCGCGCGGACACAGTGATCCGGTCCGTGATGGACAGCGCGTAACCCTCGGCACCGAGAGCGGTGTCCGTCGAGCCGAGGGAGAGCAGGATGTCGCCCGCCCGCAGGTCGGCGGCGGTGCCCGCGACCTGCGCGATGTCGGTGCCCGTCAAGGACTTCAGGTCCTCGGCGAAGGTCTGACTGGTCGAGGCGAGCGCGGCGGAGTCCCGCACGATCCGGCTCGTGGGCATGAACGAGTAGGAGCCGGTGCCGCCGGTCCATTCCCGCAGGGCGGGGATCGTCCGCGGTTTCTCGTTCGCCGCGGCGGCCGCGGCCGGGCCCGCGACGACGACGCCGCCGACCGTGGTCAGGAGTAAGAGAGCGGCGAGCGTGGCGCGCGCCAACAATCGCTTGGAGGCCATCGGTGTCCTTCGGAAGCAGGGGACGGGAACCGAGCAAAGTAGTGGTCCAGACCAAAAGAGTGAAGCGTGCCTGCACGAAAGATGTCAACAGTTGTTCATTCATCTGTCGTAATGAACAGAAATCAACAGCACGCTGCCACAGGCGGCCAAGCGGGGCATTGACAGCAGGTGGCGCAAGAGAGACAGTTCTGCGTAATCCTGCACAAAACTACCCCGCTTCAATCTAAAACAAGCACGCTCGCTGGAGACTCCCCCTGCCCTCCACCCGAGAGGTCTAGTCATGAGAGCCCGACTGTCCCGTCGACTCGCCTTACTCGCCGCCGCCGTCCTCGGCGCTGCCGTACTCCCCCTAATCAGCACCGGAACCGCGTCAGCGGCCACCCTGGGCAACATCACCGCGTTCACCCCGAACGGGTCCACCTATGAGATCTCGGCGGGAACGCCCAAGGTGCGGGTGAGCTTCGCCCAGCCCGGCGTGTTCCGGCTGTGGCTCGCGCCCACCGGCTCGTTCAGCGACCCGGTGGCGGGCAAGATCGCTATAAAGACCGACTTCGGTGCGGTCAACACGACCTGGTCGGACGCGGGCACCTACTACCGGATGAACACCAGCGCGGTGACCCTGCGGGCCTACAAGTCCCCGCTGCGCTTCGAGCTCTACCGGGCCGACAACACCACGCCGGTCTGGAAGGAGTCGACCGGCCTGACCTGGCAGACCGGCTCCGCCACACAGAGTCTGGTCCGCGGCGCCGACGAGCAGTTCTACGGCACCGGGTTCCGCCTCGGCGCCTGGGCGCTGCGCGACCTCTCGGTCCCCGTCGCGATCGACAACACCTGGAAGGAGGGCAAGAACGCCTCGCCCGCGCCGTTCTACCTGTCCACCAACGGCTACGGCGTCGTGCGCAACACCTGGGCGACCGGGCAGTACGACTTCATGTCCACCGTCGGCCTGCGGCACAACGAGACCAGGTTCGACGCGTTCTACTTCGTCGGCGACGGCCCGAAGGACGTGCTCAACCGGTACACCGACGTCACCGGCAAACCCTTCCTCGCCCCGATCTGGGGCTTCGAGATGGGCAACGCCGACTGTTGGAACGCCTCGAACCCCGACTACACCGGAGATCACAACCGGATCGACCACCAGACCACGCCCGACGTGGTCAAGTACGCCGACCAGGCGGTCGCGGCCGACATGCCCTCCGGCTGGTTCCTGCCCAACGACGGCTACGGCTGCGGGTACACCAACCTGACGAACGTGGTCTCGCAGCTGCAGGCCCGGGGCATGAAGACCGGGCTGTGGACCTCGACCGGGCTGGCGAACATCGGCAACGAGGTCGGCGTGTCCGGCAGCCGGGCGGTCAAGACCGACGTCGCCTGGATCGGCTACGGCTACGAGAAGGCGTTCGACGGCGTGCAGCAGGCCGTGAACGGCATCGAGAACAACAGCGACGCCCGCCGCTTCGTCTGGACCGTCGACGGCTGGGCGGGCACCCAGCGCAACGCGGTCGTCTGGAGCGGCGACACCCACGGCACCTGGGACGACATGCGCTGGCACGTACCGGCGATCACCGGCGCGGGCCTGTCCGCGTTGAACTACGCGGCCGGTGATGTGGACGGCATCTACGGCGGCAGCGCCAAGACCTACGCGCGCGACCTGCAGTGGAAGGCGTTCACCCCGGCCCTGATGACCATGTCCGGCTGGGGCCCGGCGAACCCGTCGACCGGGTTCAGCGACAAGCAGCCGTGGCGCTGGGCCGAGCCGACGCTGTCGATCAACCGCAAGTACCTCAAGCTCAAGATGCGGCTGACCCCATACCTGTACTCGATGAGCCGGGTCGCGACCGAGACCGGCACCCCGTCGACCCGGGCCATGGTCCTGGAATACCCGAACGACCCGGTCGCCCGGGGCAACCAGACCAGCCAGCAGTTCATGTCGGGCGACTCGTTCCTGGTCGCCCCGGTCACCAGCGACACCACCGTGCGCGACGGCATCTACCTGCCCGCCGGCACCTGGACCGACTACTGGACAGGCAAGACCTACGCCGGACCGGGCTGGCTCAACGGGTACAACGCGCCACTGGACACGCTGCCGCTGTTCGTCAAGGGCGGCGGGATCGTCCCGATGTGGCCGCAGATGAACCGCAGCGGCGAGAAGCCCACCACGCCGATCACCTACGACATCCACCCGCGCGGCACCTCGACGTTCTCGCTGTACGAGGACGACGGTCTGACCCGGTCCTACCAGACCGGCGCCTTCGCCAAGCAGAAGGTCGACGTCACCGCCCCCACCTCGGGCACGGGCGACGTGCGCATCCAGGTCGGCGCCAGCGTCGGCACGTACACCGGCAAGCTCGCCAACCGCGGCTACGACTTCGCCGTTCACGTGGCCTCCGCACCGAGTGCGGTGACGCTAGGCACGACCACGCTTGTCAAGCACACCACCAAGTCCGCCTACGACAGCGCCACGACCGGCTGGTTCTTCGACCCGGCCGACCGGGCGGGCGTGCTCCACGTCAAGGCCGGCACGCAGAGCACGTCGACCGCGTTCACCGTCACCGCGACCGGCACGACGCTGCCCGCGGCGAACGCCATCCCGACCGGCAGCCAGCCCATCCCCAAGGCGGGCCAGACGGTCCTCTCGGTGGACAGCCAGGAAACCGGACAGCCCGGCAGCAACGCCATCGACGGCAACACCGGCACCATCTGGCACACCGCGTGGTCGAACGTCGACCCGGACCCGGCGCCGCCGCACGAGATCAAGGTCGACCTCGGGGCGAGCTACCAGGTCGACGGACTCCGTTACCTGCCAAGGCAAGACGGCGGCGTCAACGGAACCATCGGACAGTACGAGGTCTACGTCAGCGACAGCAGCACCACCTGGGGAACACCGGTTTCGACCGGAACCTTCAGCGGCGGAACAACTGAGAAGGCCCTGTCGTTCACCGCGAAGACCGGACGGTACCTCCGACTGCGCGCACTGTCCGAAGTGAACGGTGGACCGTGGACATCGGTCGCGGAGATCACCACGCTCGGCAAGCCCGCGGCCGCGTCGGCGCCGATCCCCAAGGCGGGACAGAGCATTGTCTCGGCAAGCAGCCAGCAGACCGGGGAACCGGCGAGCAACGCCATCGACGGCAACACCGCGACCTACTGGCACACCAAGTGGTCCGGCGGCTCGGACCCACTCCCCCACGAGGTGCAGATCAACCTCGGGGCGAGCTACCAGATCGACGGACTCCGTTACCTGCCAAGACAAGACGGCGGTGTCAACGGGACGATCGGCCAGTACGAGGTCTACGTCAGCGACAGCACCACGAGTTGGGGAACACCCGTCGCGACCGGAACCTTCAGCGGCGGAACAACAGAGAAAGCGTTGTCCTTCACCGCGAAGACCGGACGGTACCTCCGGCTGCGCGCACTGTCCGAAGTGAACGGCGGACCGTGGACATCCGCGGCCGAGATCACCGCGGTCGGGCGGTGATGGCGACTACGTAGCGCAACCCTGATGGGGCGGGCGGAAATTCGACGCCGCCCGCCCCCATCGACCCACGACGCTCCGCCCCCGTCAGGTGAGGTCTGACGGGGGCGGAACTTGTCACCCGGATGACAAACAACCGTCCAAACAGCGAATAGACCGAACAGTCGCAACGTTCTCAGCAGTGACGGAAACCACTGCGGGTAAACGACGTCCGACAGTGGTTCCTAACAGGAGTGATCACTGCACGTGATCGAACTCGCCAGTAACAAAGGATCATGGACCCCAGGAATCACCAAGTAGGTGGTACCGCACACGCAGCGTCGATGGCAGGGTTACTCCCCGGCACTCCAAGCCGGAGTCGCGTTGGTCGGTGACGAGATATTTAGGGGACCGCAGTGAACCTCGCCGCCCAGTCGACCAGCTACTTCACGACAGCCCGCCACGAACAGTTGCGTGAGCAGGTCCGGGAGTTCGCGGAGAGCAAGGTGGCGCCCCGGGTAGCCGAGATGGAAGAGTCCCGGGCGGTCCATTTCGAATTGTCCCGACTGATCGCCCAGCAGGGCTGGATCGGCGTGACGGTGAACCCCCGCTACGGCGGCATGGGGCTGGGCCACCTGGCGAAGACGATCATCATCGAGGAGTTGTCGCGGGTCAGCGGCGCGATGGGCGCGATGGTGCAGGCCTCGCAGCTGGGCGTCGCGAAGATCGTGCACTTCGGCAACGAGTACCAGAAGTGGCGCTGGCTGCCCGCCATCAGCGACGGCCGGTGCCTGCCGACGATCGCCGTGACCGAGCCCGAGTCCGGTGGACACGTCGCCGGGATGACCGCCACCGCCAAACGAGTGAACGGCGACTACGTCCTCAACGGGCGGAAGGTGTTCGTCGGAAACAGCCACGTCGGCGACCTGCATGGCGTGGTCGTGCGCACCGGGCCCGGTTCGAAGGGGATGTCGGCGTTCCTGGTCGAGTCCACCACACCCGGATTCTCCCTCGGCCCACACCGGCCCGCGATGGGACTGCACGGCTTCAGCTTCGGCGAGCTGATCTTCGACGACTGCCGGGTCCCGGCGGAGAACCTGCTCGGGGTCGAGGGCGACGGACTTTCGGTGGCGTACTCGTCGAGCGTCCTCTATGGGCGGCCGAACCTGACGGCCGTCTCCCTGGGAATCCACCAGGCTCTGGTCGAGCGGACTGTCCAGTTCACCAAGGAGCACCAGCGCTACGGCGAGTCCCTGAGTGAACTCCCGACCGTCAAACAGAAACTCGGCCAGCTCCAGTCCCAGTTGATGATCTGCCGACTCGCCGCATACCACGCCGCGCACCTACTCGACCAGGGCATCCCGTGTGACGCGGACCTGATCAACGCCAAACTGCTCAACGTTGAATCCTCTTTGGACGCCGCACGCACGGCGATGGAGGTGCACGCGGCGTACGCGCTCGATCCCGACCGCCATATCGAACGCTTCTTCCGCGACGCCAACCATATTTATGCTCCGGCGGGCACTTCGGATGTGCAGCGGTTGCGTCTGGCCGAGGTGGCGCTGGGCACCTATCGGGACCAGTGGTCGGAGCGGTTCGCGGCTGAACTCAGGTCTGGCAGTACTTTTCTGCGCAACGCTGGGTAGGTCCACGCGCGGCTTTGGGTGCGTGGTGCCTGTTGGGGGTTCGCCCGCCGGTTCAACGTTGCTGGCGCCTGGTTGGGTGGTTCGCCTTGATTCGGGTGCGTGGGTAGTGGCTGATCACACAAACACGCCGGTCCGCTCTGCCCCTTGCGATTGGGGGTGGCGATCGGCGCCGCCACCCCACCATCGCCTCATCCGAACGCCGTTGGTAGTCAGCGCTCGCGCTGGTGGATCAGGTCGACCACCTTGGCGGCCATCGACTTGATCAGTTCCAGGCCCGGGCGGCCCCAGTGGCTCTCCTCGGTGGCCACGACGCAGATCGTGCCCAGTGCCGTGCCTGTCCGGTCGATCAGCGGGGCGCCCATGTAGGCGCGGACGCCGATCGAGTTGATCACCGGGTTCACCGCGAAGCGCGGGTAGGAGCACACGTCGTCGAGGACCAAAGCCTTGCGGCGCACCACGACGTGCGGGCAGTAGCCGTGGTCTCGGGCCATCGTGCGGCTCGGGGTGGCGCTCGATGACGACTGCGCGGCCTTCAACGCGTCCGCCTGGACACTCGACGGCACGTGCAGCCCGGCGAAGTACTGCTCGTTCTCGCCGATGAAGTTGACCATCGCGTAGGGGGCGTCGGCCGCCTCCGCCAGTTCCGTGGCGAAAGCGTCGAACTCCGGGTCGGGGGTGCCGCCGAGCCCGAGTTCCTGCAGCCGCACCAGCCGCCTGCCGACCTCCGGGTCGTTGGGCGCGGTGAGCAGCCGGGAGTCGATCATGTCGTAGTTCATGGATGGCTCCGGATCCTAGGGACTGGGGCAGTCGTCCCGGCGACGTCGAACGTCGCGAGGACGGATTCGAGCAGGGCGATCAGCACCTCGCTCGCCGAGCGGGTCCGGCGGGCGTCGCACCGGACGAGCGGCACATGTGGCTTCAGCGCGAGCGCCTCCCGCACCTGTGCGTCGTCGTAGAAGTAGCCGCCTTCGAACTCGTTGAGCGCGACGATGAACTTGATGTCACGCCGTTCGAAGAACTCGACGGCACTGAAGCAGTCCTGCAGCCTGCGGGTGTCGGCGAGGACGACCGCGCCGAGCGCGCCGCGGGAAAGTTCGTCCCACATGAACCAGAAACGATCTTGCCCGGGCGTGCCGAACAAATACAGCACCAAGTTCTTGTCGGTCAAGGAGATGCGGCCGAAGTCCATGGCGACCGTTGTGGTCGTCTTGCTCTCCACACCGGCCACGCTGTCCGTGCCGACGCTCGCCGCGGTCAGCGTCTCCTCGGTGGTCAGCGGCTCGATCTCGCTCACCGCGCCGACGAAGGTGGTCTTCCCGACCCCGAAGCCGCCCGCGATGAGGATCTTGACCTGGATCGGGAACTGCTCAAACGATCCGGCGGAGGCCATCGATCACCGCCCGCAGGACGTCTGGGTCGTTGGAATAGGACGTGCTTGGCGGGAATCTGGCGATCACAGCCCCCAGTTCGATCAGGTCGGACAACAGGACCTTCGCCACGGTGACCGGGCGGCGCAGGTGCGCGGCGATCTCGGCGACCGACGTCGGCACCTGGCACAGGCGCAGCGCCTGGGCGTGCTCCACGCCGAGCCGTTCGGGCGCGACCATGCCGCCGCCCGTGGCCCGGACCAGCGACATCAGGTCCAATGGTGTGCTGGGCTGGGTGCGCCCATCGGTCACGGCGTAGGGACGGACACCGAACAGATCCGCGTCCGCGTCGGGATCCTCGCCCGTACCAGCCATCGTCACCGGGACCCGTTGCTCGGGGGCGCCGCGACCTGGTATCGGGCAGGAGTCTCCAGGACGGCGGGCACCTGGGTGCACAACCGCTGCATCTCATAGCTCAGGATGCCCGCGTCGACCTCTTGGTCGGCGATCACGGCCAGCACGCTGCCCGCGCCGGCGGCGGTGACGAACAGGATGATCTCGTTGAGCTCGGTGATCACCTGACGCACACCCTCGGCGCCGCCGCTGCTGAACGTCGTGCCCACCTGGTTGGCCAGCGAGCGCATGCTGCTGGCCAGGGCCGCGAGACGGTCGGCGCCGTCGATGTCCAGTCCGTACCAGTACTTCGGGATCCCGTCGACCGACAGCAACAGGGCGCTGCGTGTGTTGGGAACTGCCTCGACCAGGCGGCGAAGGAGCCAGTTCAGGTCGTCGGCCATGCGGCGGATTCTCCTCTGGTAGGTGCTTGGGTCGGCTCATGCGGTGAAGCTTCACGGATCTGCTCGGTGAGCCAGTGGTCGCGGCCCTCCTGGACCGCGGCCATCAAGCGAGTGTTGTGCCCGGTGATGGATGGCGCGGGCGCGGGCGGTTCCAACAGTTCCTCCCGCAGGTGGGTGCCCCGGCGCTGCGGCAGCGGCGGCGGCTGGTTGCCTGCCTGCTCCTGGGCGGCGGGCTCCTCGGCGTCGTCGAGCACACCGGTCCGCAGCTCGTTGTAGGACCGGCCGGGGGCTCGCACCGGGAGTTCCGGCAGCGCGGCTTCCTTGGCCCAGTGCTGCTCGTCGGCCTGCTCGTGGTCGGCGGGCGCCTGCTCGGGCTCGGCGGGCGGCTGCCGCCTGCTCGTCGGCTGGGTCAGGTGCACGGAGCTGAGCGCGGGGGCGCTGAGCGGCGGCGCGGTGAGCCCGGGAGCGGCAGGCTGCGGACTCGGCTGCGGGCTCGGTTCCGGCGCGGCCCGCAGGGGCTCGGGTGCGGCCGGGATGGCCTGCTGCTCGACCCGACGCTCCCGCTGCACAGGCGAGGGCTGGACGCGGCGGCGCGTGTCGGGCGCGGGTTGCGACTCGCTGAGCAGGTGTGGCGGGATGACGACGGCCGCGGCGATGCCGCCGAAGATGTTCGACTGCAGCCGCACCCGGATGCCGTGGCGCCGGGCGAGTTCACGCACGACGGCGAGGCCGATGCGGCCATCCTGCAGCAGCTCGCTGACGTCGATGCGGGTCGAGCCGTCGAGCAGGTGGTTGATCCGCTCCAGATCGTCGTGGCTCATCCCGAGGCCGCGGTCCTGGACCTCGATGGCGAGACCCGCGGTGACCTTGTGCGCGCGGACCTCGACCTTCGGCCCGTCCGGGGAGGTGAAGCGGGTGGCGTTCTCGAGGAGTTCGGCGAGCAGGTGGATGATCTCGGCGACCGCGTGGCCGTGGATCTCGACGTCCTCCACCGGCACGATCGCGATCTGCCGGTAGTGCTCGGCCTCGGACACCGCGGCGAGCAGCACCGCGTACACGCTGACCGGCCGGTTCGACCGGCGCTGCGGCGGCTCGCCACCGAGGACCGCCAGGTTCTCGCCCTGTCGGCGCGCGAGGGTGAAGAGGTGGTCGATCTCGTAGAGACCGTCGAGCAGCACCGGGTCCTCGTTGTCCTGCTCCAGCTGGTCGATGCGCTGGATGGACCGGTTGATCAGCGACTGGAGTCGGCGCGCCAGCTTGACGAACACCTCGCGGCGCTGGCCGGGGTCGTCGGTAAGCGTGGCGGGAAGCTCGTCCGGGTGCGCCCAGAGCGGCGCGGGCTGCGGCCTGCGCGCCGCCTCGTACGCCTGCTCGGCAGGCGTGGGCGACGGCGACGGCGCGGGCGCGGGTGTCGGCGCGGGAGCGGGTGCCGGAGACAGCGGACGCTGGGCGTAGACCGCGACGGACGCGCGGTGCGCGGGGAGCCGGATCTTGCGGGCCGCGGACCCGGCGCACAGCAGCGCGATCATGACCGTGATCACACAGCCCGCCACCACGCTCACCGACGCGACCAGGGCCGACGCGGGATTCATGGCGATGGACAGGATCCCGGCGCCACCGCCGAGGACCACTACCGCCAGCAGGGACAGTCCGATCTGTAAAAGCCGGGCCTGGAGACGCTCGCTCACTCGCGAGTAGTCGTTCTCCAGCCGGGCGGCGCGGTTGGGCTGAGGCGTCTCCGGCGATGGCGATTCAGACATCTGGTCCTTCCTGTACGAGACGACCGACAGCGACCGACGACCATGATCAAGTCTATGTAGCGTGGCCAGACCAAATGGCTGGGGGGCTCTGCGACGCGGGCGATGCTACCGCAGTACCGGCCGCGGACATGAGACCGCGCGTGACAGTTCGGTGACCAGCGGCTCACCGTATTTCTATATATAGGCGATAGTTTCGCGACGCAACCTTGATCGACTGTGCTACCCGCCGGTATCCCCCGAATGGCCCAGGAAACGAGAACGGGGCGGGCGACCAGTACGCCTGGTCACCCGCCCCGCCGCTTTTCGGCTAGGGGTTACAGGACAGTTTTGCCTCCGCCCAGTCCCCGTGATCGCTGGCGATGCCGTCGCCGCCGTCGGCGATCACCAGTTCCAGCGTGCGCGCCCCGGTGACCGGAACCCGCACCGAAACCGTGGCCGACGTGGGCCTCAGCACCGGTGAGGCGTACTTCTCCACCCCGTCCACCACGACCTTGAAGACCACAGTGGACGGACTGCTGTCACCCATCTCGTCGTCCACACCGACCTTCGCGCTGAAGGAAGAGCAGACACCACCAAGGTTCACCCGAACGTTGGAAGGCGCGTGCGCGCCGAGACCCTTTGTGTAAACCGTGCCGTTGAGGGTGATCGGCTTGCCGTCGCCCGCGGCGCTCTCGTTGTTGCTGCGGTCCCGTTCCACCGGTCCCCAACCGTTCGTCGAACTCAGCCATTCGAGATCGCTGACGAACGCCTCACCCTTCGGCGCGGGCGGCAGCGGCCGGTCGTGCACGGCCGCGGCGAAGACGCCGAACGCCGCGCCCGCGGGCAGCTTGACCGCGCGGATCGTCTTGCCCTTGGCCAACTCCACCGTGTTGTAGAAGACTCGGTAGGCGACATCGGTGTTGGCCAGACCAGTGGGGGTGTACCGACCCTTCACCGCCACCGCCAGTTTCGCCCCGCCGGTGGCCGCGTCCTGGAACGACCAGTTCGGGAAGGCCAGCGTGTGCGTCGATTCCGTGCCGTCGGTGTACATCGCCGTCACGGTGCCACGCGCGCTGGTACTCGCGCCCGCGCCGAGGAACGCCAGGTGCGTGCCGGTTCCGGAGACCAGGATCGGCTGACCCTGACCCTTGACCATGTTGGGTGTTCCCGCGGCCGCGGCGGGCCAGGTGAACTGGGCTCCCTGCACGGTCACCGTCGCGCCCGGGGTGTAGCCCTGGGCGGCGAGGAGTTCGGCCGGGAAGCTGTTGCCGTCCGGGTCGAACTTGCCCGCGCCGTAGGTGGCCGCGTCGGTGATGCCGACGGTGTTGTACGCCGCCGCCACCGAGCCGAAGGGAACCTGGGCCCGGCCCACGGCGCTGCTGGTGTGTTTGACACCCGCCGCGACGTAGCTGGTGTCCAGCTTGATCGTGTGACTGCCGACCGCGGCGGCGGGCGGGGTCACGGCGAACACGGTCCGAACACTCTTGCCCGCGAACACCACCGAATGGGTGGTGTTCCCCTTGGCCGTGGCGGTCCAGCCCTGGGGCAGGGTGAGAGCGAGCCGGACGTCCTGCACCGGGATCTCGGTCCCGTTGCGGAACTCCGCGGCGACCTCGGTCGGCGCGCCCGCCGCGGCCCACATGTCCGGAGTGGACAGTGTGGACGTGCCGAAGGTGTCGCTCACCCGGCCGCCGCCCACCGAGGTGGTGCCGTAGAGGTTGATCGTCGACGACGCCCCGGTGGACACCGGTGCCGTCTTCACGTGCACGACGCCGCGACGGTCGTTCTGGTCGTAGAACCAGCCGGTCTGGGCCGCGTCGTACTCGGCCTTGGTGCGCAGCTGGGCCAGCGGCGCCCCGCCGTCCGCCTGGACCGCGTTGGGATTGGTGCCAGTGTGCACGGTCAGCTCGTAGGGCCGGGCGGCGGGCTTGCCCGCGTAGTCGCCGACGCTCTCACCGATGCGCACCGCGACCGTGCCGTAGCCCTGCTTCGGCGCGGACACGTCGAATTTCTGCGTGGCCGACTTGCCTTCGCGGCTCGCCCGGGTCACGCGGTCGTCCTCGTACATCGAGAACGACGAGTCGCCCTGCGGGTAGACGTCGACGGTCACGCGGTCGCCCGGCTTCTGCTGGGCGTGGCCGGTGATGCCCTCACGCCACATCGGCACGACCGCGCCGGCCTTGACGAACAGCGGCAGCCGGTCCAGCGGCGCATGGTAGCCGTCGACCGTCTTCGGGCCCTGGTGGGCCTGGCCGGACCAGTAGTCGATCCAGATGCCCTCGGGCAGGTAGATGCCGTCCTTGACCTCACCCTCGGTCCACATGGGAGCGACGAGGAACTCCTTGCCCGCGAGGAACTCGTACTTGGTGGTGTCGTCCCAGGTCTTCGGGTCGTTCGGGTACTCCAGGATCAGCGAGCGGTTGATCGGCGCGCCGGTGCGGTGCGCCTCGGCCGCGTAGCTGTAGAAGTAGGGCAGCAGCCGCTCACGCAGCTTGAGGTACTGCCGGTTGATCGAGGTGTACGGGTCGCCGTAGGCCCACGGCTGCTTGAACTTCGGCGTGGACCAGCCGCTCATCGACATCAGGGCCGGGTTGAACGCCTTCCACTGCAGGTCCCGGACGTAGCTGGTGGGACTGCCGCCGAAGATGCCGTCGACGTCACCCGCGGAGTAGGCGATGCCGGAGTTGCCCGAGCCGTGGATGGCCGGGATCTGCCACTTGATGTTGTTCAGGGTGCCCGCGTGGTCGCCGGTCCACTGCACCGCGCAGCGCTGCGCGCCCGCCCAGCCCTCGACCATCCAACTGTAACCGCGGGCGTCGCTGTGCTCCTCGATACCCTTGTGCGCGGTGTCGCACGCCGAGAGCGCGTGCCGGTAGCCCGGTCCGACCCAGGCGACGTCGAGCTTGCGCACCCGCACGCCCGCCTGGCCGACCTCCTCGGGCTGCTTGTCCAGCGACGACTCGGTCCACAGGCCCATCTCGATGCCGCGTTCGCGCAGTTCGTCGCCGGTGGCGCTCAGGGCGTCGATGTCACGGGTGCCGATGTACTTCTCGACGCCGCCCGGGTTGGGGTTCTGGATGTAAGCGTCGCGGTCGTCGCTGTAACCACAGCCGTAGTCGTCGTTGACGAGCATCCAGCCGCCCGGCATGTCGTTGTCGACGAACTTCTGCGCGATCTTGGCGGCGTCCGGGGTGATCTCCTTGTCCGGGTGGTACTTGCCGTCGTTGCGTGGGTCGGGGTCGACGCCGGGGCGGTAGTGGCCGCGGTTGTAGCAGTCGGAGTCGCCGTACTCCAGGCCGTAGATCGGCGGCAGGAACGGCCTGCCGGTCAGCTCGGTGTAGCGGTCGAGCGAGGTCTTCAGATCGCCCACGAAGTAGTAGGCGTCGAAGCGCTGCTCCTGATGGGTGGTGGCCACCGGCTCGTTGAAGGCGTACGTCCCGGGCGCGAAGGTGTTGCGCAGGACGCCGTAGCCCGCGGTGCTCATGTAGTACGGGGAGGCGTTGGGGTTGCCGCCGTCCTCCCAGTTGAAGTCGCGGGAGATCTTGATGGTCTTGTCGCGGTGGGAGAAGCGGCCGTTCTGCATGCCGCCGCCGACGAACTGCTCGGTCGGGCCGCGGTCCAACGACTGGGTGGCGCTGGTGGCGGTCCAGGCGAGCGGCGCCCGCTCGGACCACACCTGGCTGCCGTCGGCCCGGTGCAGGGCGAAGCGCAGCGGGTTCTTGTAGGCGCGCACCTCGGCGGAGCGGGTGCGCAGCGAGTAGTGGTCGCCCCGGTCGGACCAGGTGGCGGCGGGCGCGGCGTAGTCCTTCTTCACGACGATGTCGGACTTCGGCGCGGCCGGGTCGGTCGGCGGAGTGTTGGCCGGGTCGGTGAACTGGCCGTCGGGGGCGAGCCAGATCCGGAAGACGTCGTCACGCAGGAAGACGACGCGCACCTTCGCCTGGCCGGCGTCGAGGGTGAACGTGGCCTTGTCGGCCGCGAATCCGGTGACGGCGCCGAGTTGCCCGGGTTCCGCGGCGGTGGCCGCGGGCGCGGAGAGCAACGTGGTCGCCACCGCCGCGGTGGCGGCAAGAATCCCCATATTTCGACATATCTGAACACTTCTGCGCATTAAGCCCTCACTTCGAGCATCTTCGAGCAGGTTCCGACATGTCTAGCGCATGACGGGCGAGCTGTCACTGCTTCGTGTTGCATTCATGCAACAGGCGTCAAAGCTCGCCCGAGACCGTTGACGAACCGGAGAGCAAGGGGGAACATGTTCGAAATCTGCTTACAAGTGATTAGAAGTGCCCTTTCTCAATCGTAAGTTTGCATCGCCCGGTCGTCCGGCAGCGCCGGCGAATCGGTCCAGCAGGAAGGCAGGAAAAGTTGAGGCGTGTCATCAAGGCTGCAGCGATCGCCACCGCGGCGACGCTCGGCTTGGTCGCGTGCGGGGGCGGAT
Source organism: Actinokineospora xionganensis (assembly GCF_014323725.1). Classification (GTDB taxonomy): domain Bacteria; phylum Actinomycetota; class Actinomycetes; order Mycobacteriales; family Pseudonocardiaceae; genus Actinokineospora; species Actinokineospora xionganensis. The sequence goes on from NZ_JABVED010000014.1 coordinate 142,086, forward strand.
CCGACAGCGGCGCCGGTGGGAACACCGAGCTCGAGCTGATGGTCCCGTCCTACGGCGACAAGACCAAGCCCTACTGGGAAGACCTGGTCAAGGCGTTCGAGGCCAAGAACCCCACCATCAAGGTCAAGCTCGAAGTGCAGAGCTGGGACGACATCTACAAGGTCCTCGACACGAAGATCCAGGGCCAGAAGGCGCCGGACATCCTCGAACTCGACTCGGCGGGCCCGGCCTACGGCAAGGAAGGCCTGCTGTTCAAGGCCGACGAGATCGTCTCCCCCGCGACGCTGGCCGACGTGGTGCCCGCGTTCGTGCAGAGCGCGGCCATCGACGGCACCGCGTACGGCGTGCCGACGGTCGCCTCGACGCGCGCGCTGTTCTACAACAAGGAACTGTTCGCCAAGGCGGGCATCGCGGCTCCCCCCAAGACCTGGGACGAGTTGCTCGACTCCGCCAAGAAGATCTCCGCCCTCGGCGACGGCGTCAGCGGCTACGGCATGCCGCTGGGCAACGAGGAAGCCCAGGGCGAGACCTCCATCTGGGCCTACGGCGCGGGCGCGTCGTGGGGTGACGGCTCGAAGATCACCGTGGACACCCCGCAGGCGACCGAGGCGCTCACCTTCATGAAGAAGATGATCGACGAGAAGGCCACCCAGGCCGACCCCGGCGCGACCAACCGCACGCCGCTGATCAACGTGTTCATCCAGGGCAAGATCGGCATGATCACCGGCCTGCCGCCGGTCGTCGGCCAGATCAAGGAGAAGAACCCGGCCCTGCAGTGGGCGATCGCGCCGAGCCCGACCAAGGACGGCAAGCCCGCCACCCTCGGTGTCGCCGACTACTTCGTCGGGTTCAAGAAGGACGGGAAGAAGCAGGAAGCGATCCGCAAGTTCCTGGACTTCTTCTACGAGAAGGACAACTACGTCAAGTTCAACGACAACGAGGGCTTCATCCCGGCCACCAAGTCCGGGGGCGAGGCCGCCGCGGCCAAACCGGAGCTCAAGGAGTTCATCGACGCGCTTCCCGGCGCGAAGTTCTACCCGGCCACGAATCCGGCGTGGAGCACCGCCTCCGGCGCGTTCAAGCAGTTGGTGGGTCAGATCCAGACCAAGCCCGCCCCTGACGTGCTGAAGGAGATCCAGGCCAAGGTGGACGCGGGCGGCTGACCCCTGCGAGCCGTCCGCCCGTCCGTGGGTGGCGACCGGGGCATCGGTCGCCACCCACGGTTCTGAGAGAACCGAGGGAGTTTGTGCCAGTGATCGACCCGACCGCCGCCCCGCCCAAGGCCCGACGCCGCAAGGTCACCCGGGAGTCGACCTTGCAGGCCCTGCCGTGGCTGGCGCCCGCGCTGCTGCTGATCGGCGGTGTCGTGGTGTACCCGGCGGGCTACATGTTCTACACGTCGTTCCGCGACATCTCCCGGTTCGGCACCGACCTGGGCTGGGCGGGCTGGGACAACTACGGGAAGGTCTTCGCGCTCGGGCACCTGCCGCGGGTCTTCCTCAACACAGCGGTGTGGGTTGTCGGCGTGGTGCTCATCAGCGTGCTGGTCTCGCTGGTGCTGGCACAGTTCCTGAACAAGACGTTCCCCGGCCGCACCGTCGTGCGGCTGGCGGTCATCGTGCCGTGGGCGGCCTCGGTGGTGATGACCTCGACGATCTTCGTCTACGGCCTCGACCCGTTCTACGGGGTGATCAACCAGTTCCTGGTCGACACCGGCGTGATGGCGCAGCCCTACGGCTTCCTGAAGAACCCGGTCTCGGGCTTCCTGTCCTCGGCGGCGGTGGCGGTGTTCGTGTCCGTCCCGTTCACCACCTTCGTCATCCTCGCAGGCCTGCAGACCGTGCCGGGCGACGTGCTGGAGGCGGCGCAGATCGACGGCGCGACCAAGGCCCAGACGTACTGGCGCGTGGTGTTCCCGATGCTGCGTCCCGCGCTCGCGGTGGCCGCGCTGATCAACGTCATCAACGTGTTCAACTCGCTGCCCATCCTGCGCACGATGACCGGCGCGATCCCCGGGTACGACGCGGACACCACGACCACACTGACCTTCAAGATCATCCAGGGCGACCGGCAGATCGACACGGCCAGCGCGCTGAGCGTCATCAACTTCCTGGTGGTCCTCATCGTGATCGCCTTCTACCTGCGCATCGTGCGCCCGATGCGGGAGGTCTGAGCAGATGAGCACCCTCACCGAAGCTCCCCCCGCCCTCTCGGGCAGCCGCGCACCACGCCCGACCAAGCCCACACGACGGCGCTGGGACCTCACCGCGATCGGCGGGGTTATCGCGCTGATCTTCCTGGCCCCCTACCTGATCATGCTGTCCGGCGCATTCAAGTCGCGCCCGGAGATCCTCAAGGTCCCACCGACCTACCTGCCCGCCGAATGGCACCCCGAGAACTTCCTGACGATGTGGGGCACACCGGAGACACCGCTGCCCTCGAACCTGTGGTCCACCGTGGTGATCTCCATCGGCGGCACCCTGCTGGCCCTGCTGGCGGCGGTACCCGCGGCGTACTTCACCGCGCGGCACAACTTCCGACTGAAGATGCCGTTCCTGCTGCTGGTGCTGATCACCCAGATGCTGCAGCCCACGGTGCTGGCCTCAGGCCTGTTCCGCGAGTTCGTGACGCTCGAACTCAACGACACCTATCTGTCGATGATCCTGGTCAACGCGGCTTTCAACCTGTCCTTCGCGGTGTGGATCATGCACAGCTTCTTCTCGGCGGTCCCCAAGGAGATCGAGGAAGCGGCCTGGCTGGACGGCTGTTCCCGCCTCGACTCGATGCGAAGGATCATGCTGCCGTTGGTCTGGCCGGGCATCGTGACCACGGTCGTGTTCACCTTCATCGCCTGCTGGAACGAGTTCGCGGCCAGCCTGATCCTGCTGCCCACCGACACCAACCAGCCACTCACAGTGGCCCTGACGAAGTTCGTCGGGCAGTACGACTCGGCTTGGCAGTACGTCTTCGCGGTATCGATCATCGGCATCCTGCCCGTGGTGATCCTCTTCGCTCTCATCGAGAAACGCCTGGTAGCAGGCCTGACGGCCGGCGGGGTGAAGTAACGGACACAGAACGCAACTAGGCCGGAAGGGTGACGCGAGTCACACCTTCGGTCTATTTGCGATGGGTGTCAGTAGGGCGGCCAGCACCCCCGACAGCCGTCCGAGAAGGAGGAGCTGCCGTGACACGACGATGGCGGCTGACCTGCACGGTGTTTCTCGCGGCGGCCGCGCTTATCGCGGCGCCCGCGACGGCCTATGCGCACGACCCCGAAAACGACCACGGGACCCACCCGCCCACCGGCGGGGGCGGTCCGGATCTGCACAGCGCCAACATGACGTTGGTCAAGAATCTGCCCAAGGTCGACAACGCGACTCAGTCCGATCTGGCCTTCGAGGGCGACTACGCCTACGCGGGGACCTTCAGCGGCTTCCGCGTCATCGACATCTCCAACCCGGCCACGGCCACCCAGGTCGCCTTCAAGCCGTGCAACGGCGGACAGGGCGATGTCTCGGTCTACAACGGCCTGCTGTTCTCCTCGGTCGACACTCCGCAGAGCAAGCCGGAGTGCGACAGCGTCAACGCGACCACCGCGCATCCGACCGCCTGGGAGGGCGTGCGGATCTTCGATGTGCGCAACCCCGCCGACATCAAGCACATCGCGTCGGTGCGCACCGACTGCGGCTCCCACACCCACACGCTCGCGCCTGCGGGCCAGGGGAGCCTGTTCATCTATGTGTCGTCCTACGCGGTCACCACGACCTCGGTCGGCCCGAACTGCCGGCAGTTCCACGGCAAGATCTCGGTGATCCACGTGCCGCTGAACAACCCGGCGAAGGCCCAGGTCGTCTCGACCCCGGAGACGACCGGTGTGCCGGTGTTCGAGCACACGCGGCTGGAGTTCGCGAACCCGGTGCTGCAGGACACCCGGGGCTGCCACGACATCACCGTCCTCAAGCCGCTGAACCTGGCTGCCGCGGCGTGTCTGAGCGTCGGGCAGATCTGGGACATCAGCGACCGCGCGCATCCCAGGGTGCTGCACACCATCGCCACACCACAGGTAAAGGCATGGCACTCCGCGCAGTTCACCTGGGACGGCACCAAGGTCACCTTCGGCGACGAGGCAGGCGGCGGAGCGATCGCGCGCTGCCGGGCAGAGGACCCGCCGACGACCGGCGCCGTGTGGACCTACGACGTGGCCACGGCCGCGGTGTTGGGCCACTACAAGATTCCACGCGCCGAGACCGGCGTGTGCACGATGCACAACTTCAACTACGTGCCGGGAATCGATCGCGACATCCTCGTGTCCTCCGCCTATACCGGCGGGACGACGGTGGCCGACCTGACCGACCCGGCCAACCCGGTGGAACTGGGCTTCTACCGGCCCGGTGACCCGATCGCGGCCAACACCTGGTCGTCGTACTGGCACAACGGATTCATCTACGGCAACGACATCAACCGTGGCGTGGACATCTTCGCCATCGACCATCCGGCAGTGGCGGGCGCCGCCCTGCTCGCTCGGGACAACCCGCAGACGCAAGAGCGCCTGTTCCCGTAGTCGGCACCTGGCCGGGCCCCGATCGAGGGGCGGGGTCCGGCCACTTGCCCGTGACGACACAAGGAGATTCGTATGTCACGGCGAATTCGAATCGTGGGCACGCTCGTCGCGGCCTGCGCCCTGATGGCCCCGGCCATCGCGGTGGCCGACCACGCGACCAACCCACACACCCCCAACACGCACGCCAAGGGCCACAGCCCTCATCCCGCGACATTCCTGGGCGAGCCCGACGGTGTCCGACATGTCAACTCCGACCTCGCGTTCTGGGGCAACCTCGCGTTCAACGGCAACTACGACGGCTTCCGCATCATCGACGTCGCCGACCCGGACAACCCGACGGAGCTCTCGCACACGCGCTGCAACGGCGACCAGGGCGACATCTTCGTCTGGGAGAACATCCTGGTGCGGTCGTGGAACTCCAAGAAGTCCGTCGCCCGAACCTGCGACTCCCAGCCCGTGCCCCCCGGCTGGGAGGGGGTGCACGTCTTCGACATCAGCAACACGGCGAACCCGACGCTGCTCACCGCCGTCTCGCTGCCCTGTGGCTCGCACACGCTGACCGGCGCGCGTGACGGCGCCCGGCTGATCGTCTACAGCAACAACTCCAGCAGCGCGGGCTGTGTCGACGGCACCCGGACCAACGACGACCCGGCCGGCGACTTCATCGATGTCATCGAGATCCCGCTGGGCGCGCCCAACACGGCCAACCTGCTGCGGCGGGAGCCGCTGGCGGGACCGACGACCGATGTCCGCACCGGCTGCCACGACATGGGCTTGATCCTCGGCTCGGTGAACCTGGCCGCGTGCGCCAGCGCGGACACGACCAACGTCTTCGACATCGGCGACAACGCCCTTCCGGGCGGCAGCCTCGCGGACCCGGTGCTCCTCTATACCGTCTTCGAGCCCGGCGTCGGACACGTGGGCACGAACGGCCGCTGGCACTCGGCGGCGTTCAGCTGGGACGGCAAGGTCCTGGTGCTGGGCTGGGAGCCCGGCGGCGGGGCGGAACCGGAATGCCAGAGCACCGATCCTCCAATCGACAAGAGCATGTTCTTCTACGACGCCGCCACGGGCGCCAAGCTGGGCCAGTGGGTGCTGCCGAGAGGCCAGGACGGCGTCGGCGAGAACTGCACCGTCCACAACTACAACATCGTGCCGCTGCGGAGCGGCCGCCACATCGCCGTCGGCGGGCACTACCAGGCGGGCACCTGGGTCACGGAGTTCACCGACCCGGCCAACCCGGTGACGCTCGGCTGGTCCGACCCGCCCGCGATCACCCCGCCGGACCTCGGCGGCGCCTGGTCGTCCTACTGGTACAACAACTTCATCTACGAGTCCAGCATCACCGAAGGCGTCAACGTGTACCGCTTCAGCGGAAACGAGACAGCGGGCGCCATGCGGCTGCACCACCTGAACCCGCAGACCCAGGAGTTCAGTCTCCCGTAGGCGACTTGCCGTGGCGCGTCCCACGGGACGCGCCACGGCCCACGGCCCATCAGCTTGTGCGCCGCGTCACCGGCCGAGCGCGCCGCGGATCAGGTCGCGGGCCCGGTCCATGATCGCCATCGGCGGTCCGAGGACCAGGTTCTCCACCGGTCCCTCGATACCCGGGTGCGGCCGGGTCGGGGCGATGGCCTCAGCGGCCCGGACCGCGCCTGCCATGCGGTGCAGGCGGTCGTCGTCAAGGGTCGCCTTGAGTCGGGGGAACTCCTCGCGCTCCTCATGATCGGCGTGCGCCAGGACGTCGTCGCGGAGCTGGAGGAGCAGGGTGTCGAAGCCCTCGGCCTCGGGACCCATGTCGTCGAGGGTTGACAGCAGCTCCTTGGCCCGACGCTCCTCCCCGACGCGGGCGTCCACGACCGCGTCCCCACCCTTGGTCTCCCGCGCGGCCGGGTGCACGATCTCCTCCTCAGCCGTCTCATGGACAGCCAACAAGCGGACCAACTCCCTGAAGAGGTCCCGGCGGCGGTCGCCCTTGGCGTGGTCGAGGTCGTCGAACAGTTCACGAATCCGACGGTGCTGGGACAGCAGCAACTCGATGACGTCCTGGTCGGCTCCGTTGTGGGACATGTCGGCTCCTCGCATTCGGCATCAGTTCGCCAGAACGGGGTACCCGACACCCACCGATCTACACAGTCCCCGGACCTCAACACCCCGGGCCCCGGCCCAGAAGGTCGGTGCCTTTGGGGAAGTACTGGCGCAGCAACCCGTTTGTATTCTCGTTCGTGCCGCGTTGCCAGGGGGAATGTGGGTCGACGAAGTAGACGTGAAGTCCGGTTGGACGGTGAACTGGGCATGCGCGGAAAGCTCTTCGCCGCGATCCCAGGTCAGCGATCGGCGCAGCTGTTCGGGAAGCCCGATGACAGTGTTCGCGAGGGCGTTGGCCATGGTGACCGCACCGTAGCCGGCGAGCGCGGGACCGTTCTTGGTGCGCGGGTCGACACCCCAGCCTTCCTCGCGGGGCAGGTGAACGAGCATCGTGAACCGAGTCGTCCGCTCCACCAGAGTGCCGATCGCCGAGCGCTGCAGTCCGATGACGAGATCGTCTTCCCAGTGTCCAGGAACGGCGCGGTCGTCGGCTTCGGCAGGCCGCCGGCTGATCAGAACCTCCGGGGTGACGTGCGCCCATGCCTTCTGCCGCGACCTGGCACGCGGGACCCGCAGCGCCCGGCCGGTGCGCAGACAGGCGACGAGCTCGCGTGTGAGGGCGCCACGGCCCTGGACGTAGAGGGCCTGGTAGATCGTCTCGTGCGACACCCGCGTCTCCGGCCGGTCGGGGAACTCCCGCCGCAGGCTACGACTGATCTGCTCCGGGCCCCATTCCAGCCCCAGCCAGTCCTGCACGACCTCCCGCAGCTCGGGGCAGGCCACGATCTTCCCGCCCTTGGGCCGGGCCCGCCAGGCATCGGCACGGGCCTGCGCGGCATGCGGCCGGTAGTCACCGCTGCCCTGATGAGAGTTCCGCTTGATCTCCCGGCTAATCGTCGACACAGGCCGGCCGACCTCGGCGGCGATCGCCCGCATCGTGGCCTTCGCCCGCCGCATATCGGCGATCATGATCCGCTCGTCCTCGGTCAGAAAACGAGACGAAGTCCCGCCCACCAGCGGTTTCCGCGCTGGTGGGCAGGACTTCACCACACGACCTTCCGCTCGCCCGTGACGCCACACACTGCCCGTGCGCCGGTTCACACCCACGACACGACACGCCTGGCTGTTGCTCATCCCCTGATCCACAAGGGAAAGGTAAAGCTCCCGCTCACGGACCAGCGTCTTGCGGCCCTGCGGCCCCCGATCGCTCCGGATCTCGAAGTCCATCGCAACCCCTCAACTCGGGTGTTGCAACGACCTCTTGAACCCAAGCCCCCCCGTGGGGGGTTTCTCGTCCGGGCCGGGGTATGGGGATTGGCTACTTCGGGGCGGGAGAGCGGGGATCTTGCTTGTCGGACAGGTTGGGTGTGGAGTGGTCCCAGGCGAGGTTTCTTCCCGTGGGGCGTGGGTGCGTTGGTCGGTCAGGCAAACGTCAGATCGCCGCGCACGGTGGGGGTCCCGGGGATGGGTTCGGCGGGGTCCGTGGTGTGGCCGATGCTCTGGTTGGCGGCGTCCACCATCACCACCCTCGGGATCAGCGACGCCGCTTCGGTCGACGGGACCATGGTGTAGCTGATGATGATGACCAAATCGCCGGGCTGGATCAGTCTCGCGGCGGCGCCGTTGATGCCGATGACGCCCGTGCCTCGTTCGCCCGCGATGACGTAGGTCTCCAGCCGCGCGCCGTTGGTGATGTCGACGATGTGGACCTGTTCGCCTGCCAGCAAGTCCGCCGCATCCATCAAGTCTCGTCGATGGTCAGCGACCCGACGTAGTGCAGATCCGCCTGGGTGACGGTGGCTCGGTGGATCTTCGACTTGAGCATGGTGCGGAACACGGGCGTCCCTCCCTGGTCGGCCTGTCTCTTGGCTCGGGTGGAAGCATCGCGGGGAGTTGTGTGGGCAGGTAGGGAAAGACGCGCAGGGTGGGGGCGCGGGTGGTGCGCTCAGTGCTGCGGGAACTTCTCTCCTGCGGACCGCCGCTGGGGGACACCCTCAACGCCATGGACGCGACGACCTCCTCCTTGGCGACGGAACTGGCACTGCCCTATGTGATCACGGCCGAGGCAGCGGCCACGCCGATGGCGGGCTTCCTGCCCGATGCCCGGGCGCATATCCGGGGCAAGCTGCTCGAGCACGGCGCGGTGATGTTGCGCGGGTTCGACGTGGGCGGGGTCGACGGGTTCGACAGTGTCGTGCGGGCGGTGTCGGGGACACCGCTGACCTACGCCGAGCGATCTTCGCCGCGGAGCACGATCAAAGGCCAGGTCTACACCTCGACGGACTACCCGCCGAGCGAGGAGATCTTCCTGCACAACGAGAACTCCTACCAGGCTTCCTGGCCGCTGACCCTCTTCTTCTACTGCATCCAGCCACCGACCACGCTGGGATCGACGCCGCTGGCCGACATCCGCGAGGTGTACCGCACGATCGATCCGGCGGTCCGCGACGAGTTCGCGGCGCGCGGGTGGATGGTGGTGCGGAACTTCGTGCCCGGGTTCGGTGTGCCGTGGCAGCAGGCGTTCAACACCGACGACCGGGCCGAGGTGGCCGCGTATTGCGCGCGCAACGGGGTCGAGGTCGAGTGGGTGGGCAAAGACGGGTTGCGCACCCGGGCCCGCAGGCAGGCGGTGCACCGCCACCCGGTGACCGGCGACCAGGTCTGGTTCAACCATCTCACGTTCTTCCACGTGAGCACCCTCGCCGAGGATGTCTGCGCGGGACTGCGGGAGATGTTCGACGACACCGACCTCCCCACCAACACCTACTACGGCGACGGCGCGCCGATCCCCGACGAGGTGGTCGCGCATCTTCGGGACACATACCGGGCGGCGCAGCGGCGGTTCGACTGGGAGCGCGATGACGTTCTGATCGTCGACAACATGCTGGCCGCGCACGCGCGGGAGCCGTTCACCGGGCCCCGCAAGATCGCCGTCGCCATGGCCGAGTCCTCAGTAGACGGACCGGCGCACACCGCGTGAGCACACACCGACAGATCAGGGAGGCGTTCGATGGCAACCGGTGATGGCGGCTTCGCGCTGTCATTCGCGCAGGAACAGCTGTGGTTCCTCGACCAGCTCCGGTCGGGCGCGGCCACGGAGTACCTGCTGCACCGGGCCTACCGGCTCCGGGGGCCGCTCGACGTCGAGGCGCTGACCGCCGCGCTCACCGCGACGGTGGCCCGGCACGAGGTGCTGCGCACCCGCTACGACACGGTCGACGGCATGACGGTGCAGGTCATCGACGAACAGGCGGCCATCGCACTGTCCGAAGTGGACATAACGGGCACATCCGAGGCCGACTGGGACCGCCGGGTGCACGAGATCGGCTCGGCCGACCTGCGGGCGCCGATCGACCTGCGGACCCAGCCGCCCTGGCGACTGACCCTGGTGCGCCTGTCCCCCACCGACTCAGTCCTGCTGTTCGCGGTGCACCACATCGCCTTCGACGGCTGGTCGTGGGGAGTGCTGCTCTCCGAGCTGTCCGCCCAGTACGAGGCGATCACGGCAGGCACCACCCCCGAGCTACCCGAGCTGCCGGTCCAGTACGCCGACTACGCCGACTGGCAGCGGCAGTGGTGGGACTCCTCGGCGGACACGCTGCGCAGGCAGCTCGACTTCTGGACCGGGCGCCTCGCCGGCCTGACCCCGCTGGACCTGCCCACCGACCGCCCCCGCCCGGCCACCTGGGACGCCGCGGGCGACAGCGTCGACTTCCACCTGCCCGCCGACCTCGTCGCGAGCCTCACCAGTGTCGGCCGCGCGAGCGGAGCGACCCCGTTCATGGTGTACCTGGCCGCCTTCCAGCTGCTCCTGAGCCGCTACGCGCGCCGCGACGACATCGCCGTGGGCGTGTCCGTCGCCCGCCGCGACCAGGTCGAGCTGGAGAACCTGATCGGCCTGTTCCTCAACACGATCGTCCTGCGCGCCGACCTGTCCGCCGACCCGTCCTTCACCGATCTGCTGGCCCGGGTCCGCGACACCACACTCGACGCCTACGGCAACCAGGACGTGCCGTTCGAGCGGGTCGTGGCCGAGTTGGCCCCGGAGCGCGACCTCTCGCGCAACCCGGTCTTCCAGGTCGGCTTCGCCCTGCACAGCGCCGCCACCAAGCCGTTCGGGCTGACCGGCCTGTCCGTGGAGATCTTCAAGAAGCCGTGGACCAGTTCGGCCTTCGACTTGTCGCTGCACATCATCGAACGCCCGGACGGGTCGGTCATGGGCCAGCTGCTCTACCCGACCGCGCTGTTCGACCGGGCGCGGATCGAGCGGATGGCCGCGAACCTCACCCACCTGCTCACCCGCGTCGCCGAGACGCCCAACGCGCCGGTCAGCTCGCTCGACATCGTCGCCGACGACGAGTCGCGACGGGTCGAAGCCTGGTCGCGGCCCCACCTGGTCAAGCGGGATTCCTCCCTGCCCGAGCTGTTCCGCGCCCAGGCGATGTCCACACCGGACGCGGTCGCGGTCGTCTCCGGCGCCGAGGAGACCACCTACGCGGACCTCGCCGGCCGCGTCGCCACCCTCGCCGACTACCTGCAGGCCCGGGGCGTGGGCGCGGAGAACCCGGTCGGCGTGGCCATGGGCCGCGGGACCGATCTCGCCGTCGCGCTGCTGGCGGTGCTGTCCGCGGGCGGCGTCTACATCCCCCTGCCCGTCGACTATCCCGCCGACCGGCTCGCGCTGATGGTCGCCGACGCGGGCATCGACCTGATCCTCACCGAGGATGCGGCCCGGACCCGGATACCCGCCCACGTCGACACCGTGGCGCTCGACTCGGAGTGGACGGCGGTCGCGACCGCCGAACCCGCCCGCCGACCGTCCCTTCGCGACCGTGACGCCGCCTACATCCTCTACACCTCCGGCTCCACCGGCAGGCCCAAGGGCGTGGTGATCACGCACGAGGGCATCCGCAACCGCGTGCTCTGGTCGGTGGAGCGCTACGGGATGACCGCCGCGGACCGGGTGCTGCAGAAGACCACCATCGGGTTCGACGCGGCCATGTGGGAGTTCCTCTCACCACTGGTGTCCGGTGGCACCGTGGTGATGGCGCCCGCCGAGGCGCACCGCGACCCCGCGGCCATGCTGGCGGCCGTCGCCGACCACGGCGTGACCATGCTCCAGGTCGTCCCGTCGATCCTGCGGCTGCTCGTCGAGGAGCCGTCCCTGGCCCGCTGCCGGTCGCTGCGGCTGGTCTGCTCCGCGGGCGAGGCGCTGCCCGCCGCCCTGTGCGCGAAGCTGCGCGAGACCGTCGACGTCGAGGTGGTCAACACCTACGGCCCGACCGAATGCTCCATCGACGCCACCGCCTGGACCTATGCCCCCGAGGCGACGGGCGAGACCGTGCCGATCGGCACCCCGCTGCCGAACCTGCGGGTGTTCGTGGTCGACGGCCAGGACCGGCAGGCGCCGATCGGGGTGCCCGGCGAGCTGTGCGTGAGCGGAGTCGGGCTCGCCCGCGGCTATGCCGGGCGCGGCGACCTCACCGCCGAGCGCTTCACCCCCAACCCGTTCGCCCAGACCCCGGGCGAGCGCTGGTACCGCACGGGCGACCTCGCCCGGTGGACCGCCGAGGGCGTGCTGGAGTTCGCCGGCCGCGTCGACGACCAGGTCAAGGTCCGCGGCGTGCGGATCGAGCCCGCCGAGATCGAGGCGGCGATCCGCACCCACCCGTCGGTCGGCGCGGCGGTCGTGACCACCCACCGGTCCGGCTCAGGCGAGCTGGAGCTGGTCGCCTACGCGGTGCCGTCGAACGGCTCCCCCGTGCGTCCGGACCTGCTGCGCGAGCACCTGGCGGACCGACTGCCCGCCATGATGGTCCCGTCCACCATCATCGCCCTCGACGCGCTTCCCCTTACCCCCAACGGAAAACTCGACCGCGCCGCCCTGCCCGACCCGTCCGGCTCACGGCCGACGGAGACAGCGGTGATCAAGCCGAGGACCGAGACCGAGCGCGCGGTCGCCGAGCTGATGGCCGAGCTGCTCGACACCGGGGAGATCGGCGCGGACGCCGACTTCTTCGCCCTGGGCGGGCATTCGCTGCTCGCGATCCGGCTGGTGATGCGGCTGCGGCGGACGTTCGGCGTGGAGTTCGGCGTCGCCGAGCTGTTCGCCGAACGCACGGTGGCCAACCTGGCCGCGCTGATCGACCGCGACACCGCGGGCCGGGCGAGCGCGATCACCCCGGTTGCCCACGACCGCGACCTGCCGCTGTCGTTCGGGCAGCAGCGCATGTGGTTCCTCGACCAGCTCGAACCCGCGAGCGTCGAATACCTGATCCCGCTGGCCCTGCGCCTGCGCGGACAGCTGGACGTGCCCGCGCTGCGCGCCGCGATGGACGAGGTGGCGCGCCGCCACGAGATCCTGCGCACCCGCTACGTCAGCGCCGGTGACGACCCTGTCCAGGTGATCGACGCGCCCGGACCGACGGCCTTCGCCGTGGTGCGCGCCGAGGACGAGGCCGACGCGCGGACCCGGCTGCACGCCGCGTCCAGTGCGCCGTTCGACCTGGCGACCGAGCACCCGCTGCGGGTGACGGTGATCGAGGCGGGCCCCGACGACCACTTCGTCGCGATCACCCTGCACCACATCGTGTTCGACGCCTGGTCCATGGGCATCTTCCTGCGCGACCTCGACGCCGCCTACCGCGCGGCCGTCGCGGGCGAACCGTCGCCACTGGTGCCGCCGTCGGTGCAGTACGCCGACTTCGCGGTGTGGCAACGGGATCAGGACGTCACCGACCAGCTCGACTACTGGCGCGGGCAGCTGGCCGGGCTCGACCCGCTCGAACTGCCCGCCGACCGTCCCCGGCCCGCCGTGCGCGACCCGCGTGGTGAGACGTTCGGCGTGGACGTGCCCGCCGAGGTGGGCGCGGCCGTCATCGACCTGGGCAACCGGTTGGGCGCGACCCCGTTCATGACGCTGCTCGCCGCGTTCGAGATCGTCCTCGCGCGCTACACGGGCCGCACGGACATCGCGGTGGGCACGCCGGTGGCCGGGCGAACCCACGAGGAGATGGAGGACGTGCTCGGCTTCTTCGTCAACAACCTGGTGCTGCGCAACGACCTGAGCGGCGATCCCGCGTTCGGCGAGCTGCTGGGCCGGGTGCGGCAGGTGTGCCTCGACGCGTTCGCCCGCCAGGATGTCCAGTTCGAGCATCTGGTCGACGCGCTCAGCCCCGAACGCGACCTCTCCCGCAACCCGCTGTTCCAGATCATGTTCGAGGTGCAGAACCTCGAAGGTTTCCCGCGTGAGCTGGGCGAGGCGGTGATCGAGCCGGTCCGGTCGGGCACCGAGGTGGCGAAGTTCGACCTCACCCTCACCGCGCAGCAGCGCGACAACGGCAGGCTGCGGCTCGTCTTCGAATACGCGACCAGTCTGTTCGACCGGGCGACGATCGAGCGGCTGAGCGGGCACTACCTGCGTCTGCTGGCCGGTATCGACGCCGACCGGCCGATCTCCGAGCTGGACATGATCCCCGCGGTGGAGCGTCAGGCGCTCTTGGCCGACTGGCCCGACCCCGACGGCGGCCGAGTGTCCGAACTGGACCCGAGCGCCGAGCACCATCTGACGGTCCCGGAGCTGATCGAGCGCCGGGCACGCGAGACCCCGGACGCCGTCGCGGTCGTCTCGGGCACCGACGAGATCACCTACGCCGACCTCAACGCCCGCTCGAACCGGCTGGCCCATCACCTGCGCAAGCTCGGTGTCGGCCCGGAGACGGTCGTCGGCTCGTGCCTCGAACGCAGCCCGGAGGCGGTCGTCTGCCTGCTCGGCGTGCTCAAGGCGGGCGGCGTGTACGTGCCGTTCGACCCGGCGCACCCGGCTGATCGGCTCGCGTTCATGCTGGCCGACGCCGGCGTGCGGGTCGTGGTCACCAGCGCCGCGTTCCTCGACCGGCTGGCCTCCGACGAGCATCCCGTGGTCGACATCGCCGCCGCCGAAGGCCCGGAGACCGACCTGGAACCGCTGGTCACGCCGGACAACCTGGCGTACATCATCTACACCTCCGGCTCCACCGGGCGCCCCAAGGGCGTGATGATCGAGCACCGGTCGTACGCGCACCACTGCAAGGTGATCGCCGACGCGTACGGCATCACCGCGGCCGACCGGGTCGTGCTGCTCTCGGCGATGACGTTCGACGTGGCGATGGACCAGATCGCCGCCACGCTGGCCGCGGGCGCCACCATCGTGGTCAGCGACCACGTCTTCTGGACGCCCGCCGACCTGCCCGCCCGGCTGGCCGAGCACGGCGTGACCATCGTGGAGATCACCCCCGCCTACTACCGGGCGATGATGGAGTCCGACGTGTCCGGGCTGACCGGGCTCAAGCTGATGAACGTCGGCAGCGACGTCGTCACCGTCGCCGACGCCCGGCGCTGGGCCGAGACCGGGCTGCCGGGTCGGTTCCTGTGCAACTACGGCCCGACCGAGGCCACCGTCACCTGCGTGCTGCACCCGGTGAGCGGCGATCTGCCGGGCGAGCGCGCCGAGGCGACGATGCCGATCGGCAAGCCGGTTCCGGGCACCCGCGGCTACATCGTCGACGCGGACCTGCGACCGGTGCCGCTGGGCGTCCCCGGCGAGCTGTGCCTCGGCGGCATCCGGCTGGCGCGCGGCTACCACGCGCGGCCGGAGCTGACCGCGGCCCAGTTCGTGCCGGACCCGTTCTCGGCCGAGCCCGGCGCGCGGCTCTACCGGACCGGCGACCTGGTGCGGTACCGCCCGGACGGCGCGATCGAGTTCCTCGGGCGGATCGACCAGCAGGTCAAGGTGCGCGGGTACCGCATCGAACTCGGCGAGATCGAGGCCGCGCTGACCGGACACTCGTCGGTGCGGGCGGTCGCGGTCGTCGCCCGCGAGGTCCGCCCCGGCGACCGGCAGCTGGTCGCGTACCTGGTGACGGACGGGCAGCCGGACGTCCCGGCGCTGCGGGCGCACCTGCGCGACGCCTTGCCGGAGTACATGATCCCCACCCAGTGGGTCGGCCTGGCGGAGCTGCCGCTCACCCCGAGCAAGAAGGTGGACCGCAAGGCCCTGCCGGACCCGACGGTCACCGAGTCGGCCCGCGCCCATGTCGCGCCGAGGAACCCCACCGAGGCCGCCGTCGCCGCGATCTGGGCCGACGTCCTCGGGGTGGAACGCGTCGGCGCGGACGACAACTTCTTCGAACTGGGCGGCCACTCGCTGATGGCGACCCGGGTGCTGTCCCGGCTGCGCGAGGCCTTCGCCATCGACCTGCCCCTGCGTGCCCTCTTCGAGGCCCTCACCGTCGCCGAGGTCGCCGAGGCCGTCACCGAGGCGATCGAGGCCGACATCGCGTCCCTGTCGGACGAGGAGATCGCCGAACTACTGGCCGGGGACGGCGTGTCATGACGCCGCCACTCGGCCCAGGCCTGCCGACGTGGTCGGCGCGAACCGGACAAGGAGTGCGATGACCGACACCGTCGACCACGACACCTCGCGGGCCGCCCTGCGGGCGAGACTGCTGGCCAAGCGGCTGAGCGGGACCGCGACGCGGGCGCGGGACGAGATCACCCCCGCGCCGCGCGGCGGGGTCCTGCCGACCTCGTTCGCGCAGCGCAGGCTGTGGATCCTCGACCAGCTCCAGCCCGGCGGGACCGAGTACCTGCTCACCTTCGGCCTGCGGCTGCGCGGCGCGCTGTCGAAGGAGGCGGTGCGCCGGGCGCTCGACGGGCTGGCCGCCCGGCACGAGGTGCTGCGGACCCGCTACACCGTCGTCGACGGCGAACCGGTGCAGGTGATCGACCCGCCCGGGCCGGTCGAGCTGTCCGTAGTGGACATCACCGGGCTTTGCGCCGCGGAGCAAGACGAGCGGCTCGGCGAGCTGTCGACGTCGGACCGCACGCCGGTCGACCTGGTCGCCGGGCCGGTGTTCCGCGCCGTCCTGGCGATCCTCGGGCCCGACCACCACGCCCTGCTGGTCACCACCCATCACATCGCGACCGACGGCTGGTCCGAGGACGTCCTGGCCCGCGAGTTCGGCGCCCTCTACCAGGGTGAGACGCTGCCCGAGATTCCCTTGCAATACGCGGACTACGCGGTGTGGGAACGCGAATCGCTTCCCGTCGACCGCTCGCTCGACTTCTGGCGCTCGACCCTGTCCGGGCTCAGCCCGCTGCAGCTGCCGACCGACCGGCCGCACCCGCCGGTGCGCGACCACGCGGGCGCCGAGGTCACCTTCACCGTGCCCGCCGACGTCTCCGCCGCGGTGATCCGGCACGCCCGGTCGCTCGGCGCGACGCCGTACATGGCGCTGCTCGCCGCGTTCAAGATCGTGCTGGCCCGCTACACCGGCGGCACCGACATCGCGGTCGGCACGCCGGTCGCCGGACGTGAGCGGCGCGAGGTCCAAGACCTGGTCGGGCTGTTCCTCAACACCCTTGTGCTGCGCACCGACCTGTCCGGCGACCCGACGTTCACCGACGTGCTCAGCCGGGTGCGCGCCACCGCCCTGGACGCCTACGCCCACCAGGACCTGCCGTTCGAGCGGGTGGTGGACGCTCTGTCGCCCGACCGCGACCCGTCGCGCACTCCCCTGTTCTCGGTGATGTTCCTCTCCCAGGTCGGCGCGGAGGCGAGCGCCACCGCCATCGGCGGCCTGCTCGCGGAGCCGATCCACGTCGGCGAGTCGTCGGCGAAGTTCGACCTGTCGGTCGCCGTGGCCGAACGCGCGGACGGCACGCTGGCGGTCGCGCTCGACTACGCGACGGCGCTGTTCGACCGGGACACGATCGAACGGCTCGCCGGACACTTCGGCGCACTGCTGGCGGCGGTGGCCGCGAACCCGGCGACGCCGATCAGCGCGCTGGACCTGATGACGGCGGGCGAGAAGGACCGGCTGGCCGAGTGGAACGACACGGCCACCGCGTACCCGGAGGCGACCCTGCCCGCACTGTTCGCCGCGCAGGTCTCCCACACCCCCGACGCGCCCGCGGTGCGGTTCGAGGGCACGGAGCTGACCTATGCCGAGCTGGACGCCCGGGCGAACCAGGTCGCGCACTACCTGCGTTCCCACGGTGTCGGCCCGGAGTCCGTCGTCGGTGTGCGGCTGCACCGTGGCCACGACCTCGTCGCCGCGCTGCTCGGCGTGCTCAAGGCGGGCGGCGCGTACCTGCCGCTCGACCCGGACTACCCGGCCGACCGGCTCGACTTCATGGTCGGCGACTCACGAGCGGCGCTCGTCATCGACGAGGCCATCGATGTCTCCGGCTTCCCGTTGTCCGCCGTCGATCCGGGCACCACACCCGGCTCCGCCGCGTACGTGATCTACACCTCCGGCTCCACCGGCAGGCCCAAGGGCGTGCTCGTCGACCATCGCGGGATCGTCAACCGGCTGCAGTGGATGCAGTCCGCCTATGGGCTCGACGCCACGGACCGGGTCCTGCAGAAGACGCCGTACAGCTTCGACGTGTCGGTGTGGGAGTTCTTCTGGCCGCTGACCACCGGCGCCACGCTCGTCGTCGCCCGCCCCGGCGGCCACCGCGACCCGGCCTACCTGGCGTCGCTGATCGACGACGAGCGGATCACCACGCTGCACTTCGTCCCGTCGATGCTGCGGGCCTTCCTCACGGAGCCGTTCACCGGGCTGCCCTCGGTCCGCCGGATGATCTGCTCCGGCGAGGCGCTGCCCGCCGACCTCGTCACGGCGGCGCACGAGCGGATCGGCTGCGAGCTGCACAACCTCTACGGGCCAACGGAAGCGTCGGTCGACGTCACCGCGGTCCAGACCCACCCGGGCGAGCCGGTGACCATCGGCAAGCCCATCGCGAACACGCGGACGCACATCGTGGACCGCGACCTCAACCCCGTCCCCGTGGGCGTCCCCGGCGAGTTGCTGCTCGCGGGCGTCCAACTCGCCCGCGGCTACCTCGGGCGACCGGACCTGACGGCCGAGCGGTTCATCCCCGACCCCTTCGGCGGCTCCGGCGAGCGGCTCTACCGGACCGGTGACCTGGCGCGCTTCCGGGCGGACGGTCAGATCGAGTACCTGGGCAGGCTCGACCACCAGGTCAAGGTCAACGGGCACCGCATCGAACTCGGCGAGATCGAGGCCACGCTCACCGCGCATCCCGGCGTGACCGACGCGGCCGTGACCGTCCGCGACGGTGGTCTTGTGGCCTACGTGGTGGGTGACGCCGACGAGACGGTGCTCCGAGCGCACCTGCGTGAGCGGCTGCCGGAGTCCATGGTCCCCGCCCGCTGGGTGGCGCTCCCGGCGCTGCCGCTGACCGGCAGCGGGAAGACCGACCGCAAGGCGCTGCCCGCGCCCCAGAGCCGCCGGTCCGCGCTGACGGTGGCCTACGTGCCGCCGAGCAGCCCGACCGAGCATGCCATCGCGCACGCCTTCGCCGACGCCCTCGGCATAGACGAGATCGGGGTGCACGACAGCTTCTTCCAGCTCGGCGGCGACTCGATGCGCGCGATCCGGGTCGTGGGCGCCCTGCGGGAGCACGGGTTCAGCCTCGCCGTGCACGACCTGTTCACCCACCAGAGCATCGCCGCATTGGCCGCCCTGGTCGGCGATCCCGGCGCGGCCCTCGCCGACGAGCCGCTCGTGGAGCGGTTCGGCCAGCTCACCCCGGCGGACCGGGACCTGCTGCCCGCGGGACTGGTCGACGCCTATCCGCTGGCCCGCACGCAGGCGGGCATGGTCTACGAGATGCTGGCGGCCAACGACCGGGCGGTCTACCAGAACGTTTCCTGCTACCGGGTGCACGACGAGTCGCCGTTCTCCTTCGCCGCGCTGCGCGAGGCGGCCCGGATCCTCGTCGACCGGCACGAGATCCTGCGGACCTCGTTCGACCTGGCGAACTTCAGCGAGACGCTGCAGCTGGTGCACGAGCGCGCCGACCTGCCCATCGGGTTCGACGACCTGCGCGACGCCGATCCCGCCACCCAGCGGTCCATTGTGGACACCTTTCTGGTGGCCGAGCGCTCCCGCCCGTTCGACCTCGACCGCGCGCCGCTGCTGCGGTACCACGTCCACCAGATCAGCGACGGCGAATGGTGGCTCACGCACACCGAGTGCCACGCGATCCTCGACGGCTGGAGCCACACGTCGGTCGTCGCCGAGTTCATCGCGCTGTACAAGACGATCCGCCGCGGCGAGCGACCCGAGCTCGCGCCGCCGCCGGAGGTCCGGTTCGCCGACTTCGTCGCGATGGAACGGGCCGCGCTGGAGTCGGCGGAGGACCGCGAGTTCTGGCGGTCGAAGATCGGCTCGGCGGACCGGTTCGAGCTGCCCGAGGCGTGGGCGAGCGATGTCCACTCGGACAAGGCGACGATCATCGACGTGCCTTGGGCGGATCTGCTCCCCCGGCTGCGCGCCCTGGCCTCGGCGGCCAACGCCTCGCTCAAGAGCGTGCTGCACTCGGCGCACCTCACCGCGCTGCGCGTGGTCACCGGGCGGGAGCGGTTCTTCGGCGGCCTGGTCTGCAACGGCCGCCCGGAGCGGGCGCGCGGCGACGAGGTGTTCGGCATGTACCTCAACACCGTCCCCTACGCCGCGGACCTGTCCGCGCGGAGCTGGCGCGCGCTGGTCGGGCAGGTGTTCGCGGGCGAGGCCGAGCTGTGGCCGCACCGGCGGTACCCGATGCCGGCGATGCAACAGGAATGGAGCCGGTCGGCCGAGCTGATCGAGGTCGCGTTCGGCTACCTCGACTTCCACGTGCTCGACTGGAAAGCCGACTCGGTCGGCATGGTCGACGACTTCAGCCCGAGCGAGCTGGGCCTGGAGGTGTGGACGTTCCCCGGTGTGCTGCGCCTGGGCGCCCGGGAGAGCCGGATCGCCCGGCCGCACCTGGACATGCTCGGCCGCACGTACCGGCGGGTCCTCGAGGCGATGGCCGCCGACCCGGACGGCGACCCGCACGCGGTCACCCTGCACCCGGTCGACCTCGACCTGGCCCTGCGCGACGACTCCCGCCGCGTCTATCCGACCGACCGCCTGGCGCACGAGCTGATCGCGGCCCAGGCAGTGTCCACTCCGGACGCGGTGGCCCTGCGCCGCGGTGCGGACACTGAGACCGACATCGTGACCTTCAGGGAGCTCGACGACGAGGCGAACCGGATCGCGCACTGGCTGCGCGACCGAGGGGTCGGTCCGGACGTCATCGTCGCGCTTCGGCTGCCCCGCGGACCGGAGCTGGTCACCGCGATGCTGGCGGTGCTCAAGGCGGGCGGCGCGTTCCTGCCGGTGGACCCGGACTATCCGGCCGACCGGATCGCCTACATGCTCGAGGATTCCGGCACGGCCCTGGTGATCGACAGCCCGATCGACGCGGCGGAGTTGCCCCCTACCGCACCGCAAACGCTTGTCTTGCCGGACAACCTGGCCTACGTGATCTACACGTCCGGGTCCACCGGCAGGCCCAAGGGCGTCGGTGTGCCGCACCGGGGAGCGCTCAACCTGCGGCACGCGCAGCGTGAACACCTCGACGTGCGCCCGGGTGACGCGGTGCTGCAGTTCGCCTCGCCCAGCTTCGACGCCTCGGTGTGGGAGCTGCTGATGGCGCTGACCAACGGCGCCGCGCTCGTCCTTCCGCCCGCCGACGCTGATCCCGGCGACCTGCGGACACAGGCGGGCGTGGTGACCCACATGACGCTGCCACCGTCCATTCTGGACAAGCTGGAGCCCGCCGACTTCCCGGCGCTGCGTGTGCTGGTGTCCGCGGGCGAGGCGTGCCCGCGGGAGCAGGCGGTCCGCTGGGCCGCGCACGCGCGGTTCATCAACGCCTACGGCCCGACCGAGACCTCGGTGTGCGCGACGCTCACCGACGTGCCCGCCGACATCGCGGGTTCGCCGTCCATCGGCGGCCCCATCGGCAATGTGCGCGTCCACGTGCTCGACGAGAAGCACCGCCCGGTGCCCCTCGGCGTGCCCGGTGAGCTGTGCGTGGGCGGGCAGGCGCTGGCCCGCGGCTACCTCAACCGTCCCGACCTGACCGCTGACCGGTTCATCCCGGACCCGTTCGGCGGCCCGGGCGAACGGCTCTACCGCACCGGCGACATCGTCACCCGCGGGCTCGACGGGGAGCTGCGGTACCGGGGCAGGCGCGACAACCAGGTCAAGGTGCGGGGTTTCCGTATCGAGCTCGGCGAGGTCGAGGCGGCGCTGACCGCGCACCCGGAGGTCGCGGCGGCTGTGGTGACCGTGCACAACCAGACCCTTGTCGCCTACACCCGGCCCGCGCCGGGTCCCGGGGCCGCCGAGCTGCGCGAGCACCTGCGCGGCCACCTGCCCGCGCACCTGCTGCCGTCGCAGTACATCGCGCTGGACGACTTCCCGCTCACCCCGGCGGGCAAGATCGACCGGGTCGCGCTGCCCGCGCCGGAGAGCACCCGGCCGGAGGAGGCCGCCACCTATGTCGAGCCGCGCACCGATATGGAGCGCACGATCGCCGCGGCCTGGGCCGACGCGCTCGGGGTCGAGCGGGTGGGCGTCGAGGACGATTTCTTCGATCTGGGCGGCCACTCGCTGGCGATGATGCGGATCATCGCCGCCCTGCGGGTGCGCCATGGCGTCGAGCTGCGGTTCCGGTCTTTCGTGGAGCACCGCACGGTCGCCGGGCTGGCGCGGACCATCGAGAGCACCGCGCCTCGGGCGGCGACGTCGAACGCGCTGCTGTGGATCCGGGAAGGTGGCACGGGCACCCCGCTCGTCTGTGTGCACCCGGGCGGCGGCAGCGCCCACTGGTACATGAAGCTCGCGCCGCATGTGCGGGAGGACGTCCCGATCATCGGCTTCGAGTGGCCCGGGCCGCACGACGGCGCCACGCCGACCGCCGAGGAGATGGCGGAGCGGTATGTGGCCGAGCTGCGCCGGACACAGCCCGCGGGCCCGTACCGGCTGTTCAGCTGGTGCGGCGGCAGCTGCGTGACCACCGAGATGGCCCACCGGCTGCGCTCGGCGGGCGAGGAGGTCACCCTGATCCTGCTGGACCCCGGGCTCGATGTGCACACGCGCACGGAGGGCTGGAGCGAGTTCGGCCTGATCAAGCGGCTCGAGGACTTGCTCACCGGGCCCGACCCGGACCTGCCGGAGCGGCGCGCGGAAATCCTGGCCCTGCTGGAGCACCTGGTCGACGACGTCGACCCGGACACCGGCATCACCTTGCCGGAACAGGGAGTCGGCGACGTCTGGCCGCGCGCGGTCCGGATCTGGCGGGAGGTCATGGAGATGGACCTGCGCTACCGCCACCGCCCCTACCCCGGTGAGCTGCACCTGATCGCCAGCGACGAGCTGACGAAGGGCGAGCACGAGGTCTCCGTCGGCCAGACCTTCGACGACTACCTCACCCGCTGGCGGGAACTGACCGACGGGGTCCATGTCCACCAGGTGCCCGGGGACCACTTCGGGGTCATGCGACCACCGAATGTATCCCTCCTCGGGGCCGCCATCAGCGGCGTCCTCTAACGCCATGGAACGCGCGATCGTGCGCGACGTGCGCATGGACCTGTCCACCGCGCGGGTGGAGGTGACCGGGGTGGGGCATCACCCCGGCACCGCCGCCCGCGTGTTCCGGCTGCTCGACACCCTGGGTGTGACCGCCACGGTGGCGGGCGGCCAGGCGGGCGTCATCACGTTCCTGGCGGCGCCCGGCCCGGCTCTGGAGCGGGCGGTGCGGCAGCTCGGACTCCGCGCCCGGGTGGACCGCGACATAGCGGTCGTCACCCTGCGGGGCGCCGGTCTGCGGACCGATCCCGCGGTCCTGTCCACCTTCTGCGAGGCCCTGCTGATCACCTCGATCCGGCTGGACCTGGTCACCGCCGAGGCGACCCGGATCTCCGCGGTGTGCGCGCGGGACCGGGCGCGGGACGCGGTGGCCGCGCTGTGCGAGGCGTTCGAGGTTCCGGTGGCCGAGCCACTCGAGGTCGCCTGCGCCGTGTGAGCACGGGAAGAGGGCGCGCGCCCCTCCCCGCCCCCTCCATCCCGCGAGTCCAACGTTCCCGACAACGAGTTCGACGTTCGGGCCCCCCGAACGTCGAACTCGTTGTCGGGAACGTTGGACTCGTTGTTCTGGATGTTGGACTCGGGGACGGGAATAGGNTTGTTCTGGATGTTGGACTCGGGGACGGGAATAGGGGCACGTCCGGGTTGGACGTGCCCCTATTCGCCGCGCTGTCAGTCGTCCACGGCCACGAACCGGAGCTCCGAGGTGTAGCCGCGGCCTTGGTCGTCGACCAGCCAAGTCTGGTCCGGGGTCGGCAGCATCTCCGTGACGGTGAACTTGCCCAGCGGATCCGTGCGGGCCAGCCTGCGGACCGCCTTGAGGAAGATCGCCACATACACCGGGCTGTCGAAGTCCACGAAGAACGGCCGGGGCTCCGCGGGCGAGACCACGAACACGAACCGCGGGAGGTCGCCCCGCCAACGCCGAGTCGACACGAACCGGCGGGCCTCGCTCTTGTCGCCGGCGAAGGCCAGATCGGCGGCGGTGAACCGCCAGGTCTCCCGGGCGACCACCATCCGGTCGATCGTCACCCGAGGCGAGTGGTCGCTTTCCGGAAGGAGCCGGAACAGGTCCATCACCATCGTCGTCAACACGTGCGAGAACACGTCGGCGAGGTCGAACTCGGTCTCGTCCGGCAGGACGGCGACCAGCCCACGAGACCGTTCGGCGACCTGGACGTCGGCGCTGAGCACCGTGCGCGGCCGGGCCGGGTCGACCGTATGGTCCACCAGCGAGACGTAGTAGTCCTCGTCGCGCACCAGCGAGTGTCGGATGCGCGCGGACAGCCGCGACCGGTGTTCCTTGGGCAGCACGGGAAGCAGCCGGGGACCCGGGTGGTCGACCGAGGTGGCCGCCAGCAGCTCCTCGGGCGCCGGGTGCTGGTTGACGAACAGCGACGACCCCAGCGTGTTGCTGGCGACGTGCAGCTCCCCCAGCACCAGGTCGCCGTCATCGGTGACCATCACATCCGGCGAGAAGTACCGCGCGGCGGCCCAGCGGGCCTCGGTTCCACCGAACGCCTCGCGCACCCGGTCCGTGATGTCCACACTGGACACCTGTACCCGGCGGCCCGCCAGCGGAAGGATGTCGGCCCAACGCTTCCAGAATTCGTGCTGCACATCGGCGGCGTCGGTCGAACCGTGCAGGACCGGCATGCACGCGAACCAGAACGTGGCCAGGTCGACGGGACCGAGTTCGTCGAACAGTTCACGCACCCGGCCCATGATCCGCTCGGCGACGGTCGATGTCAGCCAGGCCGCGGCGGTCAGCAGCAGGTCGAGCGGCGCGAGCCGCTCGACCATGTCCACGCCCAGGCGGGCGGTGGCCGAGCGGGTGCAGTCCGAGTACACGATCGCCCGGCAGGGCGCCGTGCCCGAGCCCTTCTCACGGACCGCCGCGGCCTCGGTCAGCGTGGAGAAGTCCGCCTCCACCGCCGACAGGGCCTCGACCAGCCCGTCCGGCCCGGCCGCCGCCACGGCGTCGCGGCCGCGTTCGAGCACGTCCAGCATCGCCAGGCCGCGGTCGCGGGCGGACGCGTCGCCGACCCGGTCCAGCCAGCCGCGCAGGTGTCGTTCCGGTCGCGCGTCGGCGGGCACCTCCAGCCGCCACACGACCCAGCGGCGGCGGACCAGCTCGGCGAGTTCCTCATCCGCGTCGAGGTCCCGGGCGGGCGTGATCCCGTCACAGGCGGCCAGGACCGCGAGCAGCTCGGCGGAAACCGGCTGCGGCGGCCTGCCGGGAACGACCACACCCTCGTCGGTGATCCGGACGAAGGGAACCCGGCGCGGCGCGATCCAGCCGCTCAGGTCCGGGTCGGCGCCGATCGTCTTCGCCAGAGTGTCGATGGCCCAGCTGGCGAAGTACACGTTCGTGCGAGCGACCAGACCCTCCCCGGGGTCGACTTCGATGCCGCGCGCGGTGGCGTCCCAGCGGCCCCAGCCGACCGGGCCGAAGAAGCCGATGGTGTCATTTTTGACGCAGAACCGCTGCCAGTAGTGGGCGACCAGCTCTTCGCGCTGCCGCGGCATGCTGGTGCGGCCCGCCGCGGTGGGTGTCCACGCCAGGAACGGCTCGATGCCCGAGCGCAGGACCGGACGGTTCTGCCAGGCCACCGCGGCGCGGAAGTCGGACGCGCGGGCGATGTCCTGCAGCGCCCGCGCGGTTGCCACCGCCGCCTCGCCGAAGAGGTCCTCGAACGCGGTCCACTCGGCCCCCGCCAGGTCGCCGTGGGCGAACTTGTCCGCCGCCTCGGCGATCCCCGCGGGCGCCAGGCGCAGCACGCCCGCGGCCGGGAAACCGGGCCCGCGCAAGGCGAACTGCTCCCACAGCCGCCACCTGTCTCCCAGACGCACCATCGCTACGCCGCCGAGTCGACGACGGTGGCCAGGTCCGCGGGCGACGGGTAGGCGAAGACCAGCGCGACCGGCACCTCGACCCCGAGCGCGTCCTGCAGGCGCGCGGTGATCTGGAACGCGGTGAGCGAGTCGCCCCCCGCCTCGAAGAAGTCACTCGCGGCGTCGAGCGCGTCGTCGTTGAGCGTCTCCCGGTAGATCGCGGCGATCAGCTCGGACACGTCGGCGATATTCGTGGTCATGCCAACTCCTTCTCGGTTTGGGTGAGGTGTGCGGCGGTGTTCCCGCCGGAGACGATCACGGCGGCGGTGCCGGCGAACCCGCTGGTCAGCGCCCCGGCAAGGGCGGCGGCGCCGCTGGGTTCGGCTTCGATCCCGCAGCCGCGCAACGCGGCCATCGCGTCCCTGATCGCGATGTCGGTGACGCCGACGAGGCTGTCCACGCGGCGGCGGACGATGGGAAAGGTGATGTCCCCCGGCCGCTGGCCGCGCAGCCCGTCGGCGATGGTGTCGGACGGCGGCAACTCGACGGGCCGGTTCGCGGCGACCGAACGGGCGTACCGCCTGCAGGCCATCGGCTCCACGCCGACGATCCGCACCGGGTGCGCGAGGACCGAAGCCGCCAGGCAGGTCCCGGCGAGCAACCCGCCACCGCCGGTCGGCACGAACACGACGTCGACGTGGGGCGCGGCCTCGAAGATCTCCAGCCCGACCGTGCCCTGCCCGGCGATCACCAGTTCGTGGTCGGAGGACGGCACGAACACCGCGCCGGTCGCCTCCGCGTACGCCCGAGCAGCCAACTCGCGCTGGGCGACACCCCCTGGAACGGACACGACACGGGCACCCAGGTCGCGGATGACGCCTGCCTTCGCCGCGCTGGCGCCCGCCGCCATCATGACGGTCACGCTGACCCCAAGCCGTCTGCCCAGGGCCGCCACGGCGATCCCGTGGTTTCCCGAGGACCCGGCGACAACCTCGACGGCCCGCCCGGCGAGCATCGCGTTGGCGGCGCCGCGGGCTTTGAAGGAGCCGCCGGATTGCCGGTGCTCCGCCTTGAGCAGGACGTGCGGCAGGCAGGGATCGGTGAGCAAGGGCGTCTCCCGCACATGCTCGCGGATCCGCGAGGCGGCGGCGAGCACATCGGCCAGACCTAGTTGAGTCTCGGACGTGGTCATCGCCCACCATCCACACTGGACAGTGCGCGCCGGTCGACCTTGCCGGACCGGGTCGTGGGCAATCGCTCCACCCGCTCGAACCGGCGCGGCATCATGTGCGGCGGCAGCGACTGGGCCAAGTGCGCCCGAAGAGCGACGTCCGTGATCTCCGCCAGCTCACCGGCGACATGCCCGATCAGGAACGGACGCCCTTGGGCGTCGTGATCCACCGTGACGACCGCGCCCGACACCCGAGGATGGGCGAGCAGCGCACCCTCGATCTCCGCGGGATCCACCCGATGACCCCGGATCTTGAGTTGGCGGTCGTCCCGACCGAGGAACTCGATGGTGCCGTCCGCACGAGCGCGCGCCAGGTCACCAGTGCGGTACATCCGTGAACCCGGTGCCCCAAAGGGGTCCGGGAGGAAACGGTCCGCGGTCAGGGCGGGCCTGCCCGCATAGCCGCGGGCCACGCCGACGCCACCGATGTGGACCTCGCCGATGTCCTTGGCGCGACGAAGGTCCGGATCGAGGAGATGCGCGGTGACCCCATCGATCGGAGTCCCAACAAGGTCGACCGCGGTCTCCGGATCGGCGGGCACCGAGAACCGGGTCGACGTCATCGTGCACTCCGTCGGCCCGTACTGGTTCACCAACCGCCCCGCGACCCGCGCCCGCCCACCCGCCGCCAAGAACGGACGCAGTGACTCCCCGCTGCACACCACCAGGTCCAGGTCCAGCCCGGCCTGAGCGGCGAGGAAGGACGGCGTGGTGCTCAAAATCGTGTTCACACCATGAGTCCGCACCAGGTCCGCGAACTCGACCGGGCGCAGAAGGGTCGAGCGTGGCGCCACCACCAGCCTGCCGCCGGCGACGAGCGGCGCGAAGATGTCCCGGACCGACGCGTCGTAGCCCAATGGGGCCAGTTGCACCGCCACCGTGTGCGGGCCCAAGGCGTAGTCACGCGCGATGAACCTCAGGTATGAGTGCAGGCCGCGGTGTTCGATCAGGACCGCGTTCGGCTCGCCGGTCGACCCCGACGTGTGGCTGACGTAGGCCAGCATCCGCGAGGTGACCGCGGGCAGCGACGCCGACACCGCCGCCGAGCGGAGCCGGATGGTCGGGCCCGGCACCGTCACCGGCGGATCCGCGTCGGTGACCAGGAACCGAGCCTGGCCCGACCGCGCCATCGCGTCGAGCCGGGCCCGGGGCTGGTCGACGTCGAGGGTGAGGAACGCGCCACCCGCCCGCAGGATCGCGGCCATCGCCACGGCGGCGTCGGCCTGCGACCGCGTCGCGACGGCGCACACCTGCTCCGGGCCCACTCCCGCGGCGACGAGAATTCTCGCCAGCGCGTCGATCCGGGTGACGAGCTCGCCATAGGTCCAGGAGAAGTCCGGCGTGGTGATCGCGACGCGCGACGGGTCGTGTGCGGCGATATCGTCGAGGAACATCACCGCGGGGCCTCCGACTGGTCGACGGCCACGAACCGCAGTTCCGAGGTGTACTTGTGGCCTTCGTCGTCGGTCAGCCACGCCTGCTCCGGGTCGGGCAGCATCTCGCTGACGGTGAACCGGGCCGTGGGGTCTTTGCGGGCCAGCCTGCGGACCGCCTTGAGGAAGATGCCGACGTAGACCGGGCTGTCGAAGTCCACGAAGAACGGCCGGGGCTCGGTGGCCGACACCACGAACACGAAGCGCGGCAGCTCCTGGCCCGCGCGCCACTGCCGGGTCCGGACGAACCGGCGGGCCTCGCTCTTGTCACCGGCGAAGTCAAGGTCGGCGGCGGCGAACCGCCAGGTCTCCCGGGAGACGACCATGTTGTCGATGGTCACCCGGGGCGAGTGGTCGCCGTCCAGGCGCAGGGTGAACCGGTCCATCACCCGGTTGGTCATCGCGTTGCCGAACACGTCGAGCAGCGGGAACTCGGCGCCGTCGGGCAGCACCGCCACCAGCCGCTCCCCGCGTTCGCACACGCGGACGTCGGCGCTCATGACCGTGCGCGGCCGGTGCGGGTCGGCGGTGTAGTCGACCATCCCGACGAAGTAGTCCTCCGGCCGCACCAGTGCCGGCCTGCTGCGCGCCGACCACCTCGGCGGCTGTTCCTTGGGCAGCATCGGCATCACACGGGCGCCGGGGAAGTCGGTGTCGGTCTCGGCCATCAGCTCCTCGCGCGCGGGGTGCTGGGAGACGAACAGCGACGCGCCGACCGTGTTCATCGCGACGTGCAGCTCACCCAGGACCAGGTCGAACTCGCCGCGCTCCACGGCGTCGGCGTCGTCGGCGACGATCAGCACGTCCGGGCTGATGTAGCGCGACTGGTGCCAGCCCGCGCCGGGTTCGTCGAACTCGGCCAGCACCCGGTCGGCGATGTCCGCGCTGCGCAGCCGCACTCGGCGGGCGCCGGGCGCGGCGTCGATGATCCTCGCCCAGCGCCGCCGCAGCTCGGCTTGGACACGGTCGCTGTCGGCGATCGACTCGGCGTGCGGCGCGGGCAGGCACTCGAACCACAGCGAGCCGAGGTCGACCTCGCCTTGGCGGGCGCGGACACGGTCGTACGCTTCGCGGATCCGGCCGCCGAGGACTTCGGCGAACCTATTGGTCATCCAGCGGGCCGCGGTGAGACACAGGGCCAGCGGGGTCAGCTCGTCGAGGACCGCCGTGCCGATGCGCGCGGTGGCCGAGCGGCGGGTGTCGGAGTACACCAGCGCCCGGCACGGCGCGGTCTTCCCGCCCTTCTCGCGCTGCGCGGTCGTGTCCGTCAGAGCGACGAAGTCGGCTTCCAGCGCGGCGAACGCGGCGGAGAGCTCGGCCGCGTCGTAGCCCGCCGCGGCCACCCGGTCGCGCCCGTGTTCGAGGACGTCGAGCATGCCCAGCGCGTGCCGCCTGCGCTCCGGGTCGCCGATGCGCTCCAGTGCCCGCCGCAGGTGCCGCTCTGGGTGGGTGTCCGCCGGGACCTCGAACCGCCATGTGATCCACCGCCGCCGGGTCATCTCCTCCAGCGCGGCCAGCACCTCCGGCAGGCTCGCGCCGGTCTCCGCGGCGAGATCGGCGGGCAGCCGGACCCCGTCGCACCGCGGCAGCAGGTCCGCCATCAGCGGCGGGACGTCCTGCGGCGGCCTGCCAGGAAGTGGGACGCGGCCGTCGACGACGCGCACGAACGAGACCCGGCGCGGCGCGATCCACTCGCGCAGGGCCGGGTCGGCGCCGATCGCCTTGGCCAGGGCGTCGATCCCCCAGCTCGCGAAGTACACAGTGGACTCGGCGGTCACGCCCGTGCCTGGCTCCACCACCACGCCCCGGCGCGACAGGTCCCAGCTGCCCCAGCCGACCGGCCCGAAGAAGCCGATCGTGTCGTTCTTGACGCAGAACCGCTGCCAGTAGTGGGCGACGAGTTCCTCGCGCTGGCGCGGCATGCTGGTCCGGCCCGCGGCCGACGGCTCCCACGCCAGGAACGGCGCGATGCCCGTGGTCAGCACGGCCCGGTTCTGCCACGCCACGGCCGCCTGGAACCGCGCCGACGCCGCGATCTCCTGCAGGATCGACGCCGTGCGCACGGCGGCCTCGCCGAACGACTCCTCGAACGCCGCCCAGTCCGCACCGGACAGCGGCGTGCCGGGGTCGAACTTGTCGGCGTCCTCGGCCAGTCCGGCGGGGGCCAGCCGCAGCACGCCCGAAGCGGGGAAACCGGGGCCGCGCAGGGCGAACTGGTTCCACAGCCGCCACTCGCCGACGGGCAAGTACACGTGCTCAGGCATCGCTCAAAACCTCCCGTGGGGACTCGGTGGGGACACGCAGCAGCCGCATCGCGTGCAGCAGGTTGACCGTGGCCAGGGTGGCCAGCGCGGCGACGACGAACAGCGTCGCCTGGATGCCGGCGTGCTCCATCAGGAAACCGGCGGTCAGGAAGCCGAGCGGACCGGCGATGTTGCTGATGGTGATCACCGACTGCAGCACCTTGGGCCGGTACTCGGGCGACACGCGGGCGGTCAGGATCCCGAAGAACGGCGCGTTGGACAGCGGGACGGCGGCCGCCGAGAGCGCCGCGCCGAACACCAGGACGTAGATCGGCGCGGGCAGCACCAGCAGCCACAGCGGCAGGGCCAGCAACACCACCGAGACACCCATGAGCCGCTCGGGGGTGACCCGGCTCGCCACCGCGAAGGTGACCAGCGAGCCGATCAGCGCGCCCGCGCCATAGCCGCCGACCAGCAGGCCCGCCGCGCGGGCGTCGCCGTCGAACCGGGCGTAGGCCAGGATGGGCAGCGCCAGCGCGAGCACCCGCAGCAGGAATCCGTAGACCACGGTGGAGATCACCGACTGTCCGAGGAAAGGGTCCGCGCGCAGCTTGCGCACCCCGGCCATGATCCCGGGCGGCCCACCGGCCTTCCCCCGCGCCGATCGGGCGGCGCGCGGCACGAGGAGCAGCAGCCCGCAGGACACGGCGAACGTGACCGCGTCGATCCAGAGCACCTGCGCGGCCCCGAGGAACGGGATCAGCGCGCCCGCCGTCGCCGGGCCGGCGAGTGCGGCGATGTTGACGCTGCCCTCCATCACGCCGTTGGCCTTGGTGAGCGCGCGGGGGTCGGCGCCGATCAGCTCGGCTGCCAGCACCCGCTGCGCGGCGTAGTAGGGCACGCCGAGCACCCCGATGATGGCGACGATGACGAGCAGCGCGCTCAGGCTGAGCAGCCCCATCGAGTGCAGGATCGGCACCGCGGCGATCGTGGGGGCACGCAGGGCGTCGCCGACCAGCATCGTGCGGTGGGCGCCGTAGCGCTGCATGACCTCGCCGCCGATGAACCCGAGCAGCGCGATGGGCAGGACCTGCACGGCGAACACCAGCCCGGCCCGCCAGGCCGAGCCGGTGGTCTCCAGCACGAGCCACGGCAGCGCGAGCATCGTCATCTGGGTGCCGAACGCCGAGATCCCGCCCGCGGTGAACACCGCGAGCAAGCCCGTCCGGCTGCTGTCGGCGGTCACCGGCCCGCGCACCACTGCAGCACCGCCCGCGCGCTGTGGTACTTGTTCTCGGCTTGCTCGAAGGCGATGCTCGACGGCCCGTCGAGCACCTCGGCGGTGACCTCCTCGCCGCGATGGGCGGGCAGGTCGTGCATGAACACCGCCCCTGGGCAGGACTCCATGAGCCGTTCGTCCACTTGGAACGGTTCGAAGGCGTCACGCCAATCCGGCGTGGGCTTGACCGACCCGGTCGTCTGCCAACGGGTCGTGTAGACGATGTCGACGGCGGGCAGGTCGGTCATGTCGTGGCCGTGGGTGACGACCGCGCCGCTGGTCTTGGCGCTCACCGCGGCCCGGCGCAGGAAGCTCTCCTCGACGCCGTAGCCCGGCGGTGTGCGCAGATGCAGTTCCGCTCCGCGATAGCGCGACAGGGCGAGGGTCAGGGCGGTGGCCGTGTTGTTGCCCTCCCCGACGTAGAGCACGCGCAGCCCCTCGACGTCGCCGAAGTGGCGCACCATCGTGGTCAGGTCGGCCAGCGCCTGGGTCGGGTGCTCGACCGCGCTCATCGCGTTGACCACGGCCATCCGGCTCTGCGCGGCGAACGCCCGCAGCTCGGCCTCCGGGCCCGCCGTTCGCGCGACGAGCACGTCGAGCATCCGGGAGAGCACCGCGGCGGTGTCCTCGGCGGACTCCCCCGTGTTCTCCTGCAGGTCGCCGGGACCGTAGGTGATCAGGTTGGCGCCCAACCGAAGCGCACCCGCGGAGAACGCGGTGCGGGTGCGCGTGGAGGTCTTGCGGAACAGCACGCCGACGACGGCGTCGCGCAGCGGGCGGTCGGCCTCGGCGGTCCCGGCGGCGAACTCGACGCCTCGGGCGACGATCCACCGCAGGTCGTCGTCGCCGAGGTCGTCGATGGAGATCAGGTGTCGGCGCATCGTGTCCTCCTCAGCCCGCGTACAGAGTCGTGCGCAACGCCGTGCCGACAACACCGAGCCCGACCTCGAGCCGGGCGATGTCGATGATCAGCGGCGGCAGGATCTTGAGGACCTCGTCGTGGCGGCCGCACAGCTCGACGATCACGCCGTGGTCGAAGGCGTAGCGCTGGACGCGATGGGCGCGTTCGGGTCCACCGGCGCCCGCCAGGTCGATGCCCAAGGCCATGCCGCGGCCCCGGACTTCCACGCCGGGTTCCGTCGCGGCGATCTCGGCGCCGAACCGCTCGAGCCGACGCGCCGCGACGGCGAGGTCGGTGCGGAACTTGGTCTGCTCCCACAGGTCGCACGCGGCGGTGGCGGCGACGAACGCGAGCTGGTTGCCGCGGAAGGTGCCGGTGTGCTCGGCGGGCTCCCACACGTCGAGCTCGCGGCGGAACAGGGTCATCGAGAGCGGAAGCCCGTAGCCGCCGATGGACTTCGAGACGGTGACGATGTCGGGGACGATCCCGGCGTGCTCGAAGCAGAAGAACTTGCCGGTGCGGCCGCAGCCCGCCTGGATCTCGTCGAGGATCAGCAGCACGCCGTGGCGCTCGGTCACCGCGCGAAGGGCGCGCAGCCACTCCGCCGACGCCGGGTACATCCCGCCTTCCATCTGCATCGGCTCGACGATCACCGCGGCGGGGATGTCCACGCCGGACGACGGGTCCGACAGCAGCCGCTCGATGAAGCCGATCGAGTCGAACGTCCCCTGTGGACCGTCCTCGTACGGCACGAAGGTCACGTCCTGGCCGCTGATCCCGCCCGCGCGCCGGGCCCGGCGGCTGCCGGTGACGCCGAGCGAGCCGCGGGACATGCCGTGGTAGGCGCCGGTGAACGCCATCAGGCCGGTGCGCCCGGTCACCTTGCGGGCCAGCTTGAGGGCCGCCTCCACCGCGTCGGTCCCGGTCGGGCCGCAGAACTGGACCTTGTAGTCCAGTTCGCGCGGGCGCAGCACAGTCTCGTTGAACGCGGTCAGGAACTCGCGCTTGGCCACGGTGTACATGTCCAGGCCGTGCACGACGCCGTCGGCGGCGAGGTAGTCGACGAGCCGCCGCTTGATGAAGTCGTTGTTGTGGCCGTAGTTGAGAGTTCCGGCGCCACAGAAGAAGTCGATGTAGCGGCGGCCGTCCTCGGAGTACAGCTCGGCGCCCTTCGCCCGGTCGAACACGACCGGGAACTTGCGGCAGTAGCTGCGGACCTCGGACTCCAGGTCCTCGAATACCGCGGTCGTGGTGGCCCGGACGGGTTCCATCCGGTGCGGCGCGATCGTCATCGGGTGTCCTCTCTGCTGATCGTCGCGGCGGGCTGTGCGGCCCGCCGTCGTGGCGCCAAAGCGGGCATCGCGGGCAGGTCGGACACCCGCGGGTAGCCCGGCAGCGCCGCGGCGAGCGCCGCGACGGTGCCGTGGTCGAACAGGGCGCGCACCGGCACGTCGATCCCGAGCGCGGACCGCAGGCGTACCGAGACCCTGGTGGCGAGCAGGGAGTGCCCGCCCAGGTCGAAGAAGTTGTCGTGGGCGCCGACGTCGGCGACCCCGAGCACGTCTCCCCACACCTTCGCCACCGCGACCTCGCTCGGCGTGCGCGGCGCGACGATCTCGTCCGCCTCGCGCGCCGAGGGGACGGGAAGGGCTTTGCGGTCGACCTTCCCGGACGCGGTCAGCGGGAAGGCGTCGAGCACGACGTAGGCCGCGGGCGCCATGTAGTCAGGGAGCGTGCGCGTCACGAACTCGCGCAGCTCGTCCGGGCCGGGGGGTTCGCCCACGAGGTAGGCGGTGAGCTGGTACTCCCCGGTCGCGGTCGGCGTGGGGTGGACGACGGCGGAGCGGATCCGGTCGTGGGCCAGCAAAGCGGCCTCGATCTCGCCGGGTTCCATGCGGTGGCCGCGGATCTTGACCTGGTGGTCGGCGCGGCCGAGGATCTCGACCGCTCCCGCCGGAGTCCGGCGGGCGAGGTCGCCGGTGCGGTACAGGCGGGCGCCCGGGACCGAGCCGTGCGGGTCGGGCACGAACGCGGCGGCGGTGAGAGCCGCCCGGCCGTGGTAGCCGTGGGCCAGGCCGTCGCCGCCGATGTAGACCTCGCCGACTGCCCCTTCCCCCACCGGTTCCAGGTCTCCGTCCAGCAGGTGGATCACCGTGTTCGCCGCGGGCGCCCAGTCGAGGACGTTCCCTTCGGCGTCGAGGCGGGCGGTGGTCGCCCACACGGTGATCTCCGTGGGCCCGTAGAGGTCCCAGACCTCGGCGCCGTCGGCGCTCAGGGCGCGGGTCAGTTCGGTGGGCAGCTTCTCGCCGCCGCTGAGGACGGTGAGGCCGCCCGCGGGCCGCCACCCGGTCTCCACCAGCATTCGCAGCGTCGTCGGGGTGGCCTGCACGAGCGCGGGCCGGGTGTCGGCGATCAGCCGGACCATCCGCTCCGGGTCGCGGGCCTGCTCGGTGTCGGCGATGACGACCTGGCCGCCGACCAGCAGCGGCACGTACAGCTCCAGCACCGACGGGTCGAACGACATCGTCGTCAGGGCGACGACCGCCGCTCCGGGCGCCACGCCCGGCCGGTCCGCCATGGACAGCGCGAAGTTGGCAAGCCCCCGGTGGTGGATCATCACGCCCTTCGGCGTGCCGGTGGACCCCGAGGTGTAGATGACGTAGGCAAGTTCGGCCGGTCCGCTTCGATGCCCGAGCGTGGTGCCGGGCCGGGCGGCGATGGCGGCCCGGTCGCGGTCGACGAGGACCGTCGTGACATCAGGGAACGCGCCTGCCAGCGGCTCCTGGGTGATGACCACGGCGGCGCCCGCGTCGGAGCGCATGAACTCCAGGCGGGCGCTCGGGAACATCGGGTCCAGCGGCAGGTACGCGCCACCGGTCTTGAGCACGGCCAGGAACGCGACCAGCAGGTCGATTCCTCGGTCGAGGTGCACCCCGACGAGCGTTCCGGGACCGACGCCGAGCGCGCGCAGATGGTGGGCGAGCCGGTTGGTGGCGGCTTCGAGGTCCGCGTAGGTCAGCTCCACGGCGCCGGACCGCACCGCGAGCGCGTCCGGTGTGGACAGTGCCTGCCGGGTGATCAGCTCGGGCAGCGTCGCGTCGGGCAGCTCCCGGGCGGTGTCGTTGCCCAGGGCCAGCAGCCTGCGGCGTTCCCTGCCGGGCAGCGGCTCCACGCCTCGGGCGAGGTCCGCCACCGCGACTTCCGGCTCGGCCAGGACGGTTTCCAGCATGCGCACGTAGCCTGCGGCCAGCGTCCGGACCGAGTCCTCGTCGAACAGCGCGGTGGCGTACTGCAGCCGGGCGCCGATGCCGCCGTCGGGCCGCACCCTCAGGTCGAGCACGATGTCGAACGCGGAGGCGCCCAGCGGCGCGGGCACCAGCTCGACGGCGAGGCCGGGCAGGGTGATCTCCTCGGTTCCCGCGGGCAACAGGGAGAACGTCACCTGGAACAGCGGGTTGCGGGACATGTCCCGCTCGGGCGCCAGTTCGCCGACCACACGCTC
Organism: Actinokineospora xionganensis; assembly: GCF_014323725.1. Taxonomy (GTDB): domain Bacteria; phylum Actinomycetota; class Actinomycetes; order Mycobacteriales; family Pseudonocardiaceae; genus Actinokineospora; species Actinokineospora xionganensis. The sequence goes on from NZ_JABVED010000014.1 coordinate 178,631, forward strand.
GAACGGCAGCTCGGCGTGGGTGAACGCGGTGAGCGCGGTGTCGCGCACCCGGTGCACCAGGTCGCGGAACGTGGTCGCGCCCGCGGTGTCGGTGCGCAGGACGACCGTGTTGACGAACAGGCCGATGAGACCTTCGACGTCGACCCGGCCGCGACCGGCGACCGGGGTGCCGACGGCGATGTCGGTCTGGCCGGTGTAGCGGGCCAGCTGCGCCTTGAACGCGGCCAGCAGCACCATGAACCGGGTCGAGCCGTGGCCGCGGGCCAGCTTGTCGATGTCGGCGACGAGTCCGGCGGGCAGCTCGAACCGCAGGACGTCGCTGGCGCCGTCCCATTCGGCGGGCCGGGGTCGGTCGGTGGGCAGGCGCAGGGGCTTGAGCCCGGCCAGCCTGCCGCGCCAGTAGTCGAGCGCACGGGTCAGCCGGGGACCCTCCAGCAGCTCGCGCTGCCGGTCGGCGTACTCCCCGTACCGCAGCGGCAATGGCGCGAGAGCCGCGGGCGCGCCGCCGGTTCGCTCGTCGTAGCCCGCGGCCAGCTCACGGCCGAGGATGCCCCAGGACCAGCCGTCGAACGCGATGTGGTGCACCACGAACAGCAGCAGGTGGTCGTCGGCGGCGATCCGGGCGAGGGTCAGCCGGAACGGCGGGTCGGCCGCGAGGTCGAACGGTCTGGCCAGTTCCCGGTCGAACAGCGCCGGGATGTCGCACTCCCCCGCCAGATCCACCCGCTCGACGACGACCTCGACGTGATCGTCGACCTCCTCCACGGGAACGCCGTCCATCGCCCGGTAGCGGGTGCGCAGCACCTCGTGCCGGTCGACGATCGCGGCGAACGCGCCGGTGAGCGCGTCGACGTCGAGGCGGCCGCGGATGCGCAGCGCCATCGGCAGCTGGTAGTCCGCCGAGCCGGGCCGCAGCTGGTCGAGGAACCACAGCCGCTGCTGGGCGAACGACGCCGCCCTCGCGGTGCCGATCCCCCGCTCCGAACCGTTGTGCCAGTCCACAATCCACGCTCCCGCCGGTCACCAGTGGTGACCGAGAGCGTGCTCGCCGCGGGGCGGGCGGCGACAGAGAAGGAACCGCAGCCCCGCACCGCCGGTGCCGCTGCGCGTTTGTCTCTACGGCGCGGCGGCTCCCGCGGGCACGCTCGGTGGCCAGTACCCCTGACAGCGCGGAGGATCAGCGATGGCCGACGACACCGACGATGGCACCTACCTGGTGGTGCTCAACGATGAGGAGCAGTACTCGATCTGGCGAGCCGATCGCGAACTGCCGCTCGGCTGGCACGCCGAAGGCACCCAGGGAACCCGGCAGCACTGCCTGGACCACATCGCCGTCGTGTGGACGGACATGCGCCCGCTGAGCCTGCGTCGCCAGATGGCGCAGTCGGCGCAGAACTGACGTCATGGGTGGCTATGGCGCCGAGGCCGGGGTGCTGTCCGCGGTCGGCTCGACTCCGCTGGTGGAACTGACACGGCTGCTTCCGGGCAGCCCGTTCACCCTCTACGCGAAGTTGGAGGCGGCCAACCCCGGCGGCAGCATCAAGGACCGATCGGCCTACGTGATGCTGTCCGAAGCGATTCACACCGGCACGGTGATCCCGGGCCGGTCCACTGTGGTCGAATCCAGTTCCGGCAATCTCGGGATCGGGCTGGCCCAGGCGTGCCGCTACTTCGACGTGCGGTTCATCTGCGTCGTCGACCCCCGCACCAACCCGCAGAACATCGCGATCATGCGGGCCTATGGCGCGGAGGTCCACACGGTCACCGAGCGGGACCCGGCGACCGGGGAGTATCTGCCGACCCGGATCCGCCGGGTGCGGGAGCTGACGGCGACCCTGCCCGACGCCTACTGCCCCAACCAGTACGCCAACCCGCTCAACGCGTGGGCGCACCAGACGACCATGCGGGAGATCGTCGACTCCCTGGGCAAGCCACCGGACTACCTCGTGTGCACGGTCAGCTCGTGCGGGACCCTGCGCGGATGCTCCGAGTACGTGCGCGAGCACGACCTGCCCGTGCGGATCGTGGCGGTGGACGCGGAAAGCAGTGCGATCTTCCACGAACCCGTCGGCCGCAGGCTCATCCCGGGGCACGGCGCGGCGGTGCCGCCCGCGCTGCTGCGGCTCGACCTCGCCGACGAGGTGGTGCACGTCAACGACCTCGACGCGCTGGTCGGCTGCAGGCGGCTGGTCAACCGGGAGGCGATCCTCGCGGGTGGCTCCTCGGGCGCCGTCGTGACGGCGGTGAGCAGGCTGGACATCCCGGCCGGGTCGACCGTCGCGGTGATCCTTCCGGACAGCGGCGCGCGCTACCTCGACACGATCTACGACGACGCCTGGGTGGAAGTCCACTTCGGCGACGTCGCCGACCTTTGGAAGGACGACGCCATGGAGGTGGCCCGTTGTTGATCGTCGGCAATGATGCGGTCCGGCAGGTGCTCGACGGCAACGAGCACGCCGTGCTGGACGCGGTGCGCTCGGCGTACCGCGGTCACGAACTGGGCCGCTCGGCCCTGCCGCACTCGGTGTTCCTCCGGTTCCCCGACGACGCCCGCAACCGCATCATCGGGCTGCCCGCCTACCTGGGCGGCGACGACGGCGGGGTGGCGGGGATGAAGTGGGTCGCGTCGTTCCCCGGCAACGTGGCCGCCGGGCTGCAGCGGGCGTCGGCGACGATCGTGCTGAACTCGATGGCCACCGGTCAGCCGGTGGCGTTCCTCGAGGGATCGACGATCTCGGCCCGGCGGACCGCGGCGAGCGCGGCACTGGCCGCGGCCACCCTTCGTCCGTCCACTGAGGACACAGGGTTGGCGGTCGTCGGGTGCGGTCTGATCAATTTCGAGGTGCTGCGGTTCGTCCGGGCCGTCTGCCCGTCGCTGCGCGAGGTGACGGTGTTCGACCTGGATCCGCGGCGGGCGGCCGAGTTCGCGCTGCGCTGCGACGCCGATCTCGAGGTGCGGGTCGTGGAGCGGATCGAAGACGCCGTGGCGGCGCACCGGCTGGTGAGCCTCGCGACGACGGCGTCGACCCCGCACCTGGACCTGGGCGCGTTCGCGCCGGGCACCCTGGTGCTGCACGTGTCGCTGCGGGACATCACCATCGACGGCGTCCTGTCGGCGGTCAACATCGTCGACGACACCGATCATGTCTGCCGGGCGGCCACCTCGCTGCACCTGGCCGAGCAGCACGTCGGGAACCGCGACTTCGTCTCGTCGTCGATCGGCGAGCTGCTGCTCACCGACACCGAGCACGCGCGCGACCCCGAGAAGGTGACGCTGTTCTCCCCGTTCGGGTTGGGCGTGCTTGATCTCGCGGTGGCGGACCTGGTGCTGCGCGAGGCCAGGGCGGCGGGTCTCGGCTTCGACCTCCCCGGGTTCCTCCCCCACCCGGAGCCGGTCACCACGAACGCCTAAGCGGGACAACGGGAAGAGGGCCGACTCACCGAGTCGGCCCTCTTCCTTGTTTCGGTCAGATCAGGCCGGTGCGCACCGCCAGCGCGACCGCGTGCGCGCGGTTGCGCACGTGCAGCCGGGCCATGAGGTCGTAGATCACGTTCTTCACGGTGTGCTCGGAACACGCGAGCGCCTCGGCGATCGCGGCGTTGCCGTGACCGTCGGCCATCAGCGTCAGCACCGCGGTCTGGCGGGGAGTCAGCCGGGTGGGGATCCGGGGCGCGCTGACCGGCGGCTCGGGTGTGCCGCCGAGCAGCCGGACGAGCACTTCGTGCGGCAGCCGTCCGTCGCCGTCGCGGGCCGAGTGCAGCGCGGCGACGAGCTGGTTGGGGCCCGCGTTCGACCGCACCATCGTCTTCACTCCCGAGCGCACCGCGCGCCGGGCGTCGTCAGCGGAAACGGTGTCCGCGACCACGACCACCGGGTACTCCCGCGACGCCCACCCGGCGAGCGCCTCGTCCACCGTGCCCGCCGCGGAGACCACGACGGCGTCGGGCGAGGCGGCCGGGCTGACCGAGACCCCGGCGTCGCGCAGGGCCGACAGCACGGTCGCCCGCACGGCGGATTCGGGACCGTTGACGTGAACCAGCAGTGGCGCGGTCACAGGAGGCCCGCCCGGATCGCGTAGGCGACGGCGTGGGCGCGGTTGCGCAGCCGGAACCGGCGGGTGATGTCGTGCACGACCACCGCGACCGTCCGGGTGGAGTAGGACAGCTCCTTGGCGATCTCGCCGGTCTCCCGCCCTTCGGCGACCAGGGCCAGGACGGCGCGTTCCCGCTCGGAGAGACCGGGGCCCGCGGACCGGGCGTGCGGGATCGAGACCGCCGCGCCGAAGCCGGAGCCGAGTTCGGTGCCGATCTCAGTGCCGAGGAGCCGGTCGAGCATGTCGGGTGGCACCGTGCAGTCCCCGGCCGCGGCGGCGAGCACGGTGCGGGCTAATCGGTTCGGCCCCGCCTCCCTACGGCGCAGCAGACCGCGCGCGCCCGCGGCGATCACGTGCAGCACCTCCGCGGGCGCGACATCGGTGGCCACCAGGACCACCTCCGGTCGGTGCGCGGCCACCCTGGTGGCCCGCACCAAATCCAGCGCCTCGGCGTCGACGCCGTCGACGATCACGACCGTCACCTGGGCGGGTCCGCCCGTGGTCACGACCTCGACGTCCGGGCAGGAGTGCAGCGCCGCGACCGCGCCCGCCTCCAGCATCGGATCCACTGCGACGACATCGACGCGCACCGGTTCACCCATGGTGTTCTCCCTCGGACGACCTGTCGGATCTCTCGGGGAGAAGCTTCGACGCGCACGGGCCGCACCACATCGGGCCCGCACCCCCACATTTGCCGCACACCCCTGACCAGCGGCGGACCTCGGCTGTCGGGTCCACCGGATCGCGCCTGGCAGACCCCTGAACGCGGGCCCGCGGGAATGTGCGTGGTCGCCACGCATGACCTGACGCCGTGCGACTGGCACGGTGTGCACCGTGACCCCGACGACGCCGCCACCGCCGCCCGCCGCCTCCTGGTGGGCGTCAGCGCTGGCGCTGCACGAGCGCGGCGCCCCGGAGGGTGCGGACACCGCGGCGGAGCTGGCCGAGCCGTTGGCCGCGCGTCTCGCCGACCTCGGTCTCACCGCCGGGCAGCTGGCGGCGCTGCGGGCCGAGCCCGCGGACCGGCTCGCGGCCAGGACCCCCGTGCCCGAGTGGGCGCGCACGGCCGAGCGGGCCATGCAGGCCGACCGGCGGCCCCCGGCGGAGAGCGAGATCGACGGGACCTGGCGCGAGGCGTTCGGGCTGGTCGTGCGCCCCTTCGTCGACGAGGCCAAGGCAAAGATCACCCACGCGGGGAAAGCGCTGCCCGCCGACTTGATCGACATCGAGCCGGTCGCCGACGGCGCGGCCGCGGTGCTGACCGACAAGCTGGTCGACCTGGCCGCCCGCGCCCTGGTGGCCGAGCTGCACCGGATGCGCGCCGCGGGCGAGTTGAGCGGGGACGACAGCCGAACCCGGTTCCAGGGTTTCGTCCGCTTCTTCGCCACCCCGGCGGGCCTGGTCGCCCTGCTCACCCGCTTCCCGGTCCTGGCAAGGGTTCTCGCCCAGGCGAGCACCGCCATGGCGGACTCGGCGGCCGAGGTGGTCGAGCGGTTCGACCGCGACCGGGCCGACATCGTGGCCGGGCTGCTCGACGGCGACGACCCGGGCGCCGTCGTCGGCCTCGCGGTCGGCCAGGGCGACCCGCACCACGGCGGCCGGACGGTCGCGACCCTCGCCTTCGCCGACGGGCGCCGGGTCGTCTACAAGCCACGCGACCTCGCCGCCCAGGTGCGCTTCGGCGACTTCCTGGGCTGGCTCGAGGCCGCCGCGCCGGGTCTGGCGCCCAAAGCCGTGCGCACCATCGCCCGCGCCGGATACGGGTGGTGCGAACACATCGCCGACACCCCCGCGGCCGACCGCGCCGCGGTGGAGCGGTTCTACCGCAGGCTGGGCGCGCTGCTGGCGCTGCTGCACGCGATCCGCGCGACCGACGTCCACCTGGAGAACGTGATCGCGCACGGCGACCACCCGGTGCTGGTCGACACCGAGACGCTGTTCCACCCGGATCTGGGCGCGGGCACCGGAGACCCGGCCGCCGACGCGTTCGCCGCCTCGGTGCACCGCACCGCGCTGCTGCCGCTGATCGTGGTCGGGGAAGCCGGGATCGCCGACGTGTCCGGTCTCGGCGGCGGGGAGCAGGCGGCCGCGAGCACCGCCGTGGACTGGCTCGACCCCGGCACCGACCGAATGCGCCTGACCCGACGGCCGGTCGCCCATGACGGGGCGGGAAACCGCCCGGTGCTCGACGGCCGCTCGGTCGACCCGGGCGAGCACGAGGCCGCGATGGTCGCCGGGTTCCGGCAGGCCTACACCGCCATCAGGGCGGGCCGGGCCGAGTTCGGCACGCTCGTCGAGACGTGCGCCGACCTGCCGATCCGCGTGGTCACCCGGCCGACGTGGGTGTACAGCACGCTGCTGGACGAGACCACGCACCCCGACGTGCTCGGCGACGCCCTCGACCGGGATGAGGCACTGGCCATCCTGTGCTCGGGGCGGGCCGGCGATCCGCTGTTCGGGCAGTTCCCCGCCATCGAGATCGCGGCCATGTGGGACGGCGACATCCCGCTGTTCACCGGCACCGCCGGCGGCACCCGGCTACACACCGCCGACGGCCGCGCGCTGGCGGTCGGCGTGCCGCGCAGCGGCCTGGAAAGCGCGCTGCGCACGATCTCCCGATTCGACACCGTGGACCGCCGCGACCAGGAGTGGATCATCTCCGCGACCCTGGCCACCCGGCACACCACGCCCGCGCACCCGCGCGCCGAAGCCCTGTCGGTCCCCCCGACCGGCGCCGCGCCGCACCCCGACGGGCTGCTGGCCGCCGCGTGCGCCGTCGCCGACCAGATCGTCGCCCGCGGCATCCCCGACGAGCGGCGCACCAACTGGCTGGGGCTGGAGTCGGTCGACGAGCGGCAGTGGCTGGTGCTGCCGATGGGGGTGGGCCTCGGACACGGCTACCTGGGTGTCGCCGTCTTCCTCGCCCAACTCGCCGCCACCAGCGGCATCGCCCGCTACGCCGAACAGGCCCGCCGCGCGGTGTGCGACGTGCCCGCGCTGATCGAGGCGCTGGTGGGGCGGCCGGACGTCGCCGCGGCCATCGGGTGCGGCGGGCTCAACGGGCTCGGCGGCATCGGCTACGGGCTCGGCAGACTGGGCGCGCTGCTCGGCGACGAGACGCTGACCGACGCGGCCCGCCGGGTGTTCACCCTGGGCCACGCCGCGGTCGCGGGCGCGGACCTGGGCTGGGCCGACGGTCTCGCGGGCTGGGTCGCCGCACAGGACGCCGCCGGTCTCCCCGACGACGACATGGCCGATCACCTCGCCGCCCGGGCCGAGGTGGAGGCGGACACACTGTCCGCGGGCTTCGCCACCGGGCTGGCGGGAATCGCCTGGGCACTGCGCGACCACGCGGCCGGCCCTCGGCTGGCCGAGGTGGCCGCCCGGGTCGTTCCCGACGGGTCCGCGTGGTGCGACGGCGCGGCGGGCATGCTGCCCGCGCACGCCTGTCTACCCGTCGTTCCGAGCGCCGACCTGCTCGCCGCGACCGACCGGCCGCTGCGCCGCGATCTTTCGCTGTGCCACGGCGAACTGGGGCTTCTCGAATCCCTGTCCACCGTGGCCGACGACCGCGACTCGCCCGCCGCGCGGGTGCTGCGCAAGCGCAGCGGTCTCGTGCTCGACGTGCTGCACCGGCACGGACCCCTATCCGGCACCCCTAGCGAGGTCGCCACCCCCGGACTGCTCACCGGACTCGCGGGAATCGGCTACGGCCTGCTGCGGCTGGCCGCCCCGCACAACGTCCCCTCGATCCTGCTCTTGCAGCCGACCGATAACGCAACCACCGCCACCAGAAGGAGAAACCGTGTCGCACGACCAGACCGCGTTCAGCAGCCACGATGACCAGGTCGACGCGCCCGTGGGCAAGTTGCGCCTGCTGCCGTCGGTGACTTTCGGGGTGCGCGCCGCGGCCCTGTCCGGCATCGCGCTGCCGATCGCCATGCTGGCGGCCGGTGCCGCCGCGGGTCCCATGGCCCTCGCCGACAGCGGGGCCATGGTGATGGGCACGACGTGCTGCCCGCCGGTCGCCCCCTGATCTTCCCCGACTCCGCGTGGCCGGCCGGTGCGGTGACCCTCGCGCACTGGTCGGTCACGTCGCGTGTGAGTAGCATCGACCGCCGTGCGCCACCGTTCGTCAGTCCTCGTGGGTCGCGAGTCCGAATTGCGAACGGTCATCGACGCGTTGCTCGAGGCCGAGTCCGGTCGCGGCGCGGCGGTCTTCGTGGTGGGCGAAGCCGGGATCGGCAAGTCCCGGCTCGCCGCGGCCGCCATCGAATCGGCCTACACGGCGGGAATGGCGCTCATGCGGGGCCGCGCCAGCGCCATCGGTCCGATGGCCCCGTTCCGGCCGCTCACCGAGGCGATCTTCTCGCTGCTGCGGGCCGAGACGGTCGATCCGGCGGAGCTGGGTCCGTACGGTCCGGTCCTGGGCAGGCTGGTGCCGGGCTGGGGCGAGGCGGCGGCCGCGCGCGACGGGGAGTCGCTCGTGGTGCTGGCCGAGGCGCTGCTGCGGCTGACCGGCGTAGCGGGGCGGGGCCGGGGAACCCTGCTCGCGCTCGACGACCTGCACGAAGCCGACCCGGAGACGTTGGCGGTGCTGGAATACCTGACGGACAACCTCGACCTGCAGCCGACGGTGCTGCTCGGGGCCATCCGCGACACGGACTGCGCCGCGCTGCGTATGGCCCGCGCGGCCGCCCAGCGTGGCCGCTGCGTGCTGATCGAGCTGGCTCCGCTGACCGGGACGGGTCTGCGTGAGCTGGCGGCGGGCTGCCTGGAGATCGACCCGGCCGACGTGCCGGAGTCCGCGGTCGACCTGTTGTGGGCGGGCAGCGCCGGAATCCCGTTCATCGCCGAGGAACTCGTCACCACGATGGTCGACGAAGGCGTCCTGACCCGCGACGCCACGGGGTGGTGCGTCACCGAGTCCGGCGCCGCCGTGACCGCGGGACTCGCCCTGCCGCTGTCTCGTCGGGTGGCGCAGCTCGGACCGCGCACCCGTGAACTGCTGTCCGTCGCGGCCACGTTCGGCCTGCGGTTCCCGGTCACGGTGGTGCAGCGCGTCATCGGCCTGGGCGACCGCGACCTGTTCAGCCTGCTGCAGGACGACGTCGCCGGGCAGCTGGTCGCGCCGGACGAGCAGGCGCCGGACTGGTACGCGTTCCACCACCAGCTCGGCCGCGACGCCGTGCTCGCGCACCTCGACCAGGCCACGCACGTGCGCCTGGCCTGCTCGGTCGCCGACGCGATCGAGGCGATCCACCCCGATCTGCCGGGCGAGTGGTGCGAGGTGGCGGCGGCGCTGCGGCTGGAGGCGGGCGACCACCTCGCGGCGGGCACCCTGTTCGCCGAGGTGGGCAGGCGCGCGCTGGAACTCGGGGCGGCGACGTCGGCGGTCGCGCTGCTGGACCGGGCGTGGGAGCTGCTGGCCCGGGCGGACGCGGCCACCCGCGCGGCGACACTCGAGCAGTTGCTGCTCGCCTTGGCCGAGGCCGGGATGATGGAACGGGCCTTGGCCTCGGTCGGGGTCCTCGACCAGGTCGGCGGCCTGGCCCCGCGGCGAAGGGCCGACCTGCACACGAAACTGGCGTGGGCGGCAACAGTCGCCGGCCGCACCGCGGACGCGCTTGAACAGGTCGAGGCCGCCCGAGCGCTCCTGGGCCCCGACGCCGAACCCGACGCGGTGGCGTCGATCGACGTCATCGCCGCGCACCTGGCCTTGGACCTGCCCGGCCCCGACCAACTCGCCACCGCCGAGAACTTGGCGCGCAAGGCCGCCACGGTCGCCGAGGGGATTCCGCTGCCTGCGGTGGCGTGCCAGGCATGGCAGTTGCTCGGGGCGGTCACCCGCCACCGCGACCCCGAGGAAGCCACCCGCTGCCTGGAACGCGCACGATCCCTTGCCGTGCAACACAACCTCCCGATCTGGGAAATCCACGCCCTCATCCGCCTCGGCAACGACGACGCCCTCCGGCACGCGGGTCTGCACCGCCTGGAGCGGGCGAGAGACCAGGCCACCAAGGCGGGCGCCGTCACGGCCCGCTACCAGGCCGAGGCCAGCATCGCCCTCCACTCCATCCTGCGCGGCGAATTCGACACCGCACGCGCGCTCGTGGACCGGGTGCTGGAGGCCACCACCCGCCTCAAACTGCTGGAGACGACCCAGTACGTCCTGTTGCTGAGCGCCGTCCTCGCCGGCCACCGCGGCGACCGCGCCGACATGGAGACCGCACTGGGCGAATTCCAACGCTGGAACGGGGATCTGACGCTGCACGCTCCCCGTGTGTACGGCCTGGCAAGCACCTTCTGCGCCCTCTTGGAAGAGGACCGCCCCCGCGCCCTGCGGGACTTGGCCAAGGCGATGGACAGCGCGGACACCGGGGCGAGCGTCTTCGCCTTGTCGGGCCGCGACGGCCTCCGGGTGCTGCTGCGTGCGATGTCGGGGGAAGCCCAACTCCCCAACGGCAATTCGGCCAACGCTTTGCGGTGGGACCGCCAGTTCACCCTGTTCGCCCAGGCGGTTCTCCTTGGCCGAGCAGGAAAGCACACCCAAGCCACCACAGCCATGGAAGGCGCCTTACTCACCGGCGAACCCTATGCGATGAGCAGACACCTCGGTTTGAGACTGGTAGGAGAAGCCGCCCTGGATGACGGCTGGGGAGACCCGGTCTGCTGGTTACGCACAGCCGAGGACTACTTCCACCGCGGCGACATTCCGGCGGTAGCGGGCGCCTGCAGAGCTTTACTTCGTCGAGCCGGGGCCAAAGTCCCCCAGCGGCGCACCGGGACGGAGGAAATCCCCACCGAACTCCGACAGGCAGGAATCACCGTCCGCGAGTACGAGGTCCTGGCCCTCCTGGTCCGGCGACTGGGGAATCGCGAGATAGCAGATCTCCTGCACCTCTCGCCGCGAACCGTGGAACGACATGTATCAAGCTTGATCACAAAAACGGGCCTCCCCAACCGCCTGGCCTTGGGCGACCACGCGGCAACTCTGTTGCGCTAAACCAAATCAGAACCCCACCTGATGTCGCGAGGCCTCCAGCCCCAACCCCAGCTCCCCTGCTTCGGCTCCAGCCCCCGGCCCACAACCCGCCGGACCTCCAAGAGACCGGACCACCCACCCCGAACGACCAAACCCCCGTGCACCCCAGCCCTGGACGAGCAAACCCCGGCGCAGGATGCGGTTATCCCGTTGGCTCCTCACGATCACGGCCGTCGCGGCGACCACACTCGCGATGACGACGACCCCGGCCGTCGGCGACGCCGACCACCCCGGGACCTACATCCCCAGCCCCGAGGGCAACTCGGCGAACATGCACCTGATTGCCAGTGCGCCCAGGACCGGTTCGATCGCCGGCTACCGCAACTCCGACCTTGGCTCGCCCTCCTTCACAGACGGAATATGACGCAGGTCACAATGCTCCGAATCGTCCGCACGCGGAAGGGCCTCCAGGGCTCCGGCGTCGAATCACCGGGAACAGCTCGATCAAGGTCGAAGTTCACCACCGCGAACCAGGTGAAACAACGGCGACCGCGAGCGCGATGGGAAAGCTGCGAGCGGCTTCCGACGACCCGCCGGTCCCCGTTCGCCCGTCGAACGACACCCTTTGGGGCCACAATGGACTCTGCTCGCAGCCGTCGACCCACGCTTCGGTCGGCCGCCACCTCCCTGCTTGTCCCCGTCGTCGTCGCCGCGCTCGTGCCTGGCCTGGCCAGTGCCGCACCCGGCAGGGCGGGCGAACCGCCGGGTTCCGGGTTGGGCCGCCATGATCGGCAACTGCTCGCCGAGGCGCAGGTCAACGGCAAAACCGAGGTCACCATGCTGTTCGCCACCGCGCTCGGCTCGAGTGGCGACGTCAGCCGTGGCGTGCAGGCCATGGGTGGCCGGGTGGACTACCACGACCAGGCCTTGGGCTATGTGCGTGCGTCCGTCCCGATCGGACGGGCGGAGCAGGCCGCCAAGGTCAGCGGCGTGCAAGCCGCCGACCTCGACGAGGTCCTCCCCCTGAACGACCCGAGGCCCGAGGGACAGACCAACCCCACCCCCTTCCCCGCGCCCGACGCGAGCACACCCCGCGCGAACCCGTATATGCCGATCGCCGACACCGGGGCCGACGCCTTCATGAACGCCAACACCACCTGGGACGGTCGCGGCGTCACCGTCGGCGTGCTCGACACCGGCATCACCCTCGACCACCCGGCACTGGCCACCACCACGACCGGCGCGCCGAAGATCGTCGACTGGGTCACCTACACGCATCCGCTGACCGACGGCGACCCCACGTGGGTCACGACCTCCGTCGTCAGCGGCCCGGCCTTCACCGCCGGCGGCGTCGCCTACACCGCCCCCGCGGGCGCGTTCCGCTTCGGCGTATTCAACGAGCGGCACGCGAACCTCGGCGGTGAGGTCGGCAACGACGTCAACCGCGACGGCAACCCGACGGGCTCCAGCGGCCTGTTCGGCGTCCTGTGGGACGGCGCTTCCGGGGTCCGGGTCGACGTCGACCAGGACCGCGACTTCACCGACGAACCGGTCATGACCGACTACAAGGTCAACCGCGACGTCCGCTACTTCGGCACCGACAACCCGGCCACCGCCGTGGCCGAGCGCATGCCGTTCGTCGTGCAGACCGACGGCGCGACCAAGACCGTCAACATCGGCGTCGTCTCCGGCGCCCACGGCAGCCACGTCGCGGGCATCGTCGCGGCGAACGGCATGTTCGGCGGCGCGATGAGCGGCGCCGCACCCGGCGCGCAGCTGGTGTCGGTCCGCGTCTGCCTGTTCGTCGCGGGCTGCACCGCGCACGCCCTGATCGAAGGCATGATCTACGCCGCGAAGCAGGCGAACGTCGACGTCATCAACATGTCGATCGGCGGCCTGCCCTCGCTCAACGACGCGAACAACACCCGCGCCGTGCTTTATGACCGGCTCATCGAGCAGGAGAACGTCCAGATGTTCATCTCCGCGGGCAACAGCGGCCCCGGCGAGAACACGGTGGGCGACCCCTCGGTGGCGACCAAGGTCATGAGCGTCGGCACGACCATCACGGACGCGACGTGGGCGGCCAACTACGGCTCGACCGCACCCGCGCCCGGCACCGACAACCAGCACCCGTTCAGCTCCCGCGGACCGCGTGAGGACGGTGGGTTCAAGCCGAACATCACCGCCCCGGGCGCGGCCATCTCCACCACCCCGGTGTGGCAGGACGGCGGCCCGGTCGCGGGCGTGCACACGCTGCCGCCCGGCTACTCGATGTTCAACGGCACCTCCATGGCCTCGCCGCAGGCGGCGGGTGCCGGAGCGCTGCTGGTGAGCGCGGCCAAGCAGGTCGGTGTGCAGCACCAGCCCGCGCAGCTGCGCAAGGCGCTGAACTCCACGGCCCGGTTCTTCCCCGAGTACGGCGCCTACGAGCAGGGCAACGGCCTCGTGCAGGTGCCCGCCGCGTGGTCGCTGCTGGCAGGCAATCTCAAGACCGTCGACATCAGCTCCGCTGTCCCCGTGGATACGGCGCTGGAGCAGTTCCTGGCCAGGCCAGGCATCGGTGTCGGCATCCACGACCGGGAGAACGTGACCCTCGGGCAGGCCTACACCCGGCAGTACACCTTCACCCGCACCTCGGGTGCGGGCGGGTCGACCACCTACAACCTGTCCCTGGTCGGCAACGACGGCACCTTCTCCCTTGGCACCACGTCGATCTCCCTGCCGAAGAACCAACCCCGGACGCTGACCGTGTCGGTCAACCCGACCGCATACGGCGCGCACTCGGCGATCCTCAACCTCGACGACCCGAGCAGCCCAGGCATCGAGTACCAGACGCTCAACACGGTCGTGGTGGCGCGCGACTTCACCGGGCCGGGCTATTCGCACACCATCACCGGCAGCGTCGCCCGCAACCAGGCGCTGAGCTACTTCTTCGAGGTGGCGCCCGGAACACCGGCGTTCAAGGTCGACTTCACCGGCCCGAACGCCACCCCGGGCACCGGCCAGGCGCGGTTCCTGCGGTTCCACCCGTTCGGCGTCCCGATCGACAGCAACTCCAGTCTGTCGTGCTATTCGCCGATCGTGGTCCCCGGCGGCAGTTGCGCCGGCGACCCGCTTAGCCGCACGGTCACCAACCCGACGCCCGGCGTCTGGGAGATCACCGTCGAGGCCCGGCGGACCTCCGACGTGCCGTTCACGCCGTTCAGCCTGACCGCGTCCGTTCTCGGCGCGTCGGTCAGCCCGAACCCGGACGTCATCGCGTCGGCCACGGTCGGTGTGCCGGTGAGTCGCTCGTACACCATCACCAACCTGTTCGGCGCCTTCACCGGCCGGGCGACCGGCAGCACGCTGGGCAGCGCGTTCATCGACCGGCCGACGATCGCCAACCTCGCCCAGCAGCAGCGGTCCGTGGTGGTGACGGCGGGCACGACCTCGCTGCGGGCCACCATCGGCAACACGTCGGACCCGGCGGCGGACCTCGACCTGTTCGTGTTCAACTGCACGACGGGAACCTGTGTGCTGGCCGGACAGAACGCCGACGGCGACTCCGAGGAGTCGGTGACCATCGCCAATCCGGCGGCGGGACACTGGGTCGTGCTGGTCGACGGCTTCGCGGTGCCCGCGGGGACCACGCAGTACGACTACGTCGACGTGTTCGTCAACCCGGCCTTCGGGTCTGTGGCGGTCACCGACGCCAACGCGCTGCGCCCGGCGGGTGCGATGTGGACGGTGCCGGGGACGGTCACGGCCAACGCGGCCCCGGCCGCGGGCAGGCAACTGCTCGGCCAGGTCCAGGTCCGCACGGACAGCAACGCACTGATCGGCTTCGGGAACGTGATCGTCCAGAACGTCACAGGCTGAGCGTTCACCGGCCCCGCCTCCCGGCGCGAAACCGGGAGGCGGGGCCGTGTCCACCGGTCAGCCGCAGCCGTTGGCGTCGCACTTCTGGTTCGTGTGCAGGTTGTCACCGAGCTTCGCGGCGAACTTGACCCACCGGGTGTACGCGCCCGCCTTGTTGAGCCAGTCGGGCAGTTCGGGGTCGGTGACCCAGCCCTTGACCTCCAGCCGCAACCAGCCGTTGGAGTCGGTGTGGAACCGGAAAGCCACCGTCGAGCCCTCCCCGTCGAAATGCCCGGGCAAGGTGTCGAAGTGGTACCCACTGGCATCGCCGTAGTACTTCACCGGCTCCCCCGCCGGACGATCATCACCGCTGATCAATGCCCATATCCGACTGGTTCGCGCTACCGGTCGAACGTCCGCAGGTAGCGCGTCGTCATGGCGTTCTGGGCCAAGCCGCCGAGGGGGCCCGCGAGCTTGGCGAGGAGCGAGGCAGGGCGGGAGAATGCGGTGACGGTGAAGGTGATGACCCCGTCCTCGCGTCGGTCGAGGACGAACGCCTCCTCGCCGCGCTCGGGGTGGCCGGGCAGTGTGCCGTAGGCGAAACCCCGGCGGGCGGGCTCGTCGATGACATACACGACTCGGCATGGCGCCGTCACGAACGGGCCGAGGCCGAGTTCGACCACCGTATCCGGCTCGACGCGCGCTTCGGACGCGGTCACCCGTAGACCTGCCGACCGCTGGACCCGCCACGTCAGCAGGTCGTCCGCCGCGGTGTCGAAGCTGATCCCCGCGGGCAAGGCGGCCGCGCGACGGAAGGTCTTGTAGCCGTCGGGGATATCACCCCGACTCTGTCCGACCTCCGGATATGTCCACGGTCGAGCGCGTAGCTCAGCCGCGCGCCGCGGGCTCAGCAACCGGACGGTCATGACTGCCGATCATTCCCCGGCTTCGCCGGTAGTGCAGGACAACCGACACAGTCGCCGCCAGGAAGACCACCTGCATGAGGGCGCGCGGCACCAACTGGTCGTCCCACGGCACGTTCTCGCCCACCGCCTTGTGCACGTTCGCGGGGAACATCGCGAGCAGCAGCGCGGTGAGACCGGCGGCGGCCCACGGCGCGGTCGGGCGCCACAGCAAGCCGACCACGGCGGCGAGTTCGAGGACGCCGGTGATCGTGACCAGCAGGCCGGGCGCGGGCAGCGTGGGCGGAACCATGCTGATCAACTCTTCGCGCATCCCGATGAAATGCGCGAGGCCGGTGAGGGTGAACATGGCCGCCATGCCACCGCGCACGGCGACCACCCACGGCCAGGACCGCAGCCGTCCCACGCCGAGAAGCATCAGCGTGACAACGACCAGAACGACAAGCGGAACCATCTGGAACTCCTTCGACCGCGGCAAACTTGACAGTGACTAGATTGCCCCCCGGGGTGTCATCTTGTCAATGACTAGATACGCTGGCGCCATGACGCCCCGCTCGTACCACCACGGCGACCTCCGCCGAGCCGTCCTGGACGCCGCGGCCACCGCGATCACCGAGCACGGGCCTGCCGGGATCAGCCTGCGCGATCTGGCCCGCCGAGCCGGGGTCTCCCATGCCGCGCCGGGTCACCACTTCGGCGACAAGGCGGGCGTGCTCACCGCGCTGGCCGCCGAGGGCTACGACCTCCTGGCCGAGACCTTGCGCGAGGCACAGCAATCCACCGGGCAGTTCGTCGAACTAGGCGTCGCCTACGTGCGGTTCGCCGTCGAACACCGAGCCCATTTCGAGGTGATGTTCCGCCCGGACCTCTACCACGCCGACGACCCGGCCGTGGTGGCCGCGCGTGGCCGGTCGGGCGACCTGCTCGTCGGCGGAGTCGGCTCCGTCACCGACCCGACCGGCCCGGACGCCGAGGTCGCCAAGGTGGCGGCGTGGTCGATCGTGCACGGGTTCGCCACGCTCTGGCTCACCGGAGCGCTGCCCCCGGGATTCGGCGAAGACCCGGAATCCGCGGCACGGGCCGTCGCGGGAATGCTCTTCTCGAAAGAGCCCAAGGGGTAGAACCGGTCAGGACACCGCTCGGTCGCGCTCCTGCGCCGCGCGGCGGTGACCGACGAACGGGACGAGGACGCTGTAGAGCAGGTCCGGGAGAAGCTCGGGCAGCCGCTCGGCCTCGCCGCGGTAGACGCGGTTGTAGATGACCTGGATGACCGCTCCCACAATGGTTTCGGCCGTCAACTGGGGCCCGATCGGCGTCTCCGGCAGACCCTGGGACGCCCGCGCGATCCGGTCGGTCAGCGCGCCGAGCACCTGCCTGCGCCGCTCCAGCGCCTCCGGGCCCGCGGCCAGGACCTCGATGATGACCATCGCGGCCACCGCCGGATCGGCGGCCAGCACCCGCAGGCAGCACTCCAGGCCCGCACGGGCGCCTTCGACGTAGTCTTCGTGCGCCGCGTACGCGGCGATGACCTCGGTGCTGATGTGCCGGACGGCGCTGTCGAAGGCGGCAAGAAAGGCGCCTTCCTTGCCCGAGTAGTGCTGATAGAACGTCTTGCGCGAGATCCCCGCCCCGGTGATGATCGTTTCCACCGTGGTGTTGGCGTATCCGTTGACGCTCACCGCCTCGGCGACCGCGGCGAGGATGCGGGTGCGCTGGTTGGTCGCCACGTAGTCGTCCGACAGCCCATGCCTGCCCGGGGGGAGCTGGTGCGGCTTGCGTGACTTGTTGACCACGTTCCTCGTTAACCTGTCAGTCTTTGCTGCGAGGGCTTACAGGCTAATCGACCGACAACGTGGTGCGCGGGCCGATGCGAGAACTTACACATAACGAGGGAAATTCCGATCCCGCGGCAACCTTTTCGCGTGCCGCGGAGGTCTTACATGGTCGCTGCGTGCGATTGGGCGATCACCCCGGCGGCTGCCGGGACCGTTTCCGCGCCGTCGTGGACTCGCTCGTCACCTGGATCGAGGAGCATCCCGAGCAGGCCCGGCTCTACTGGTGCGACGCGGTCGCGACCGTCGACCCCCGCTTGCGCCTGCAGGCGCTGCGCGCACGGCAGCGGCTCACGGCGATCGTTCTCGCGCATCTGCCCACCGCGGCGCTGACTGCTCCGCACGAGGTCAACCTCGAGTACGTCTTCGGCCTCATCCGCCAGATCGTCGACGAAGAGTTGCGAGGCACCCCGGTCGACCTCCGCCGACTGGCCGATCGACTCACCCGATTAGCCCCGCTCCTCATCGCCGGTGATCACTGAAAGGACCTTTGACTTCTAGAAACACCCATGTTTCTATTTGTTTTCCCGGGATTTCCCGGGGAAACGAGAGGAGACATCTGTGAAGAGGTCTGCCACATTCGGCATCGCGGGGCTCGTCCTGTTCGCGAGCTTCGCCCTGATCGCCCCGACCGCCACGGCGGCGGGGACCACCATCCACCGGGACACGGCGACGGGCGCGGCCTACTCCGGCAACGTCCAGGGCTCGCTGATCTCGGCGACGGTGAAGTTCGAGAGCTCCGCGGGCAACGCCACCTGCAACCGGTCGTCGCTGACCGGGTCGGTGAACTCCGACGGCTCCGCCGCGAACGCCTCGAACGCCACGTTCAGCGACACCAGCTCGACCAGCGGTTCCTGCCCCAACGACCAGGGCGGGCGCACCACCATCACCCCCACCAACCTGCCGTGGAGCGGGGGAAACGTCACCTACGCGCCGCAGGCGGGCGGCCGTGACGGCACCATCACGCTGAACAACGTCTCAGCCAAAGTCGACTCGTCGAACTCGCTTGGTTTGAGGATCAGCTGCAACTTCGTCGGTTCGGGCGCCAACAACAGCGTCACCGGCTCTGTCCACAACCCGGACAACGCGAACCGCCCGGTGTCCTCGGTCGCACAGGCCCAGGCATCGTTCGCCGCGGTCGGCCTCAGGCTGACCAGTGGCTCCACCAGCTGCCCCAGCACGGCCACCCTCACCGGCACCTACAAGCTGCTCGGTGAGAAGCAAGCCGGGTCGGGCACCTACGACCAGACTCTCCACATCACAGGTTAGTCCCCGCCGCGAACGAAGCGGGGGTGTCGGCTGCGTCAGCGGCAGCCGACACCCCCGTCCGCGAGTCTACAAACCGTCAGCGGCGGAACCAGCCGCCGTCGATCGGCGTCGTGCCACTGCCGGGAGTGGTGACGACGCGGTTGTCACCCGTCTCCCAGATGACCGGTTTGCCGTCTTCCCGGATGATGAACTTGTACTCGATCCGTGTGTTGGCGGGCAGCGAACTCGATCCCCGCCAGCGCGGGTAGCTGCTCGAGTCCGTGGTCAGCGGCACCGCGTTCGCCGGATTCCAGCTGCCGAGCGCGGGCACGCTCCCGACGATGTACACGTTCTGCCCCCACGTCGTTTGCGCCTGGACCGTGTAGCTGCCGGTGACCGCGGCGGGCGTGGAACCGTTGGCATGGAAGGCGACCGCACTCTTGGCCGGGACGGTGAGCGTGGCCCGCCCGCCGCTGACCGTCACCCGGGACGCGCAGTTGGTGATCACGTCGCAGTAGGAGCCGTCCGGCAGACCGGTGGTGTACTGCCAGGTGTGCGCGCCGCCGCTGTTGTTGATCGCGACGAAACCAACGCTCCCCCGCCCGAAGCCGATCACGTTGGACGCGGGCGACTGCCAGTTGACGACGTCCGCCGACCCCACCTTGTTGTGCCAGCCGACCATGCCGACGACGGCGGGGTCGCGGTTGAGACAGTGCCAGCCCGATGCGCAGTTCGTGTCGGTGACGAAACCGTTGGAGCTCGGCGGGGACTGGTCGTTGGTGCTGTATTCGAATCCCGAGTAGACGGTAGGCGTGGTGTGCTTCCAGGCGAGCTGGAAGACGTTGGCGAGCTTGGTGATCGCGCCATCCTTATAGGACAGATGGCGTCGTTCGCGTTCGGTGTCGTGGTTGGTGACGAAGGAGACCGAGTTGGCCGCGGGCAGGATGCCCCAGCTCGGGCCGAAGGACGACAGCGTGGCGATGTCGCCTTGGAAGGCACCCTTCATCTTGTCGGCGTAGGTGAAGTCCAGGACCCGGCCGGAGCTGAAGTAGTCGCTCGGCGCGGGCGGTTGGCCAGGGAACACCTCATGGAAGATGAACGGCCGGGCCCCGGAAGTCGTGTTGGCGAGCTGACCCACAATGGCCGAGAGGTCGGTGTTCGGGATGTGCTTGGCGGCGTCGACCCGGAACCCGTCCACGCCGAGGGCGATCTGCGAGTTGAGGTAGCCCGCGATCTTCGAGCGGACCGAGGAACTGCTGGTCTTGAGGTCGGGAAGGTCGAGTAGTTCGCAGTTCTGGACCTCCCAGAGATCGCTCCAGTTGCTGATGGCTCGCGGGCACACGTCGACGTTGTAGTCGACCCGGTCATACATCACCGGGTCGTACTTGTTCGTCAGCGTGGTCCCGTCGTAGCCGACTCCGGTCTGAGCGGCGCTGTGGTTGATCACCGCGTCCGTGTAGACCTTGATGCCCGCCGAGTGGCAGGTATTGATCATCGCGGCGAACTCGGCCTGGGTGCCGAACCGGCTCGCGAGCTTGTAGCTGTAGGGCTGGTAGACGTCCCACCAGACCCCGTCGGGCCGCTTGAGCGACTCGGATGGCGGGGCCACCCACACCGCGCCATACCCCGCCGGGTCCAGCACGTTCGTGCACTCGGCGGCCACCGAGCGCCAGTTCCATGACCACAGGTTGGCGATCACGTCCCCATTGGGTACCCCGGTGTCGGCGGCGGCCGCGGTCGGTGGGCTCACGCCGGTCATCACGATGGTGGAAGACACCGCCACGGCGGCGACGAACAGGGCGGTTCGGAGAGATTTCGGGCGCACTCTGGTTCTCCTGACTATCGGCAGGGATCAGGGAGGGAGCGGTTGCGCAAGTCCTTGCAGAGTAAATTCCAGGTATCCAACAAGTCAACGCCCTGTTCACGTGGTGATGGCGCCTTCGGGAACCAAATGACGGCCAGATGTCTTGCAAACTCTTTCGGCAATCCTGCAAGCGCTGCTAGCGTCGGTGGCACACGACCGGCCACGACAGGGAGAGCCGCCATGACCCGGGACGACAGCCAGCGACCGGACAACCGGCACTGGTGGCGCGACGCCGTCATCTACCAGGTGTATGTCCGCAGCTTCGCCGACAGCGACGGCGACGGGATCGGTGACCTGCCCGGCATCCGCGCCCGCCTGCCCTACCTCGCCGATCTCGGCGTGGACGCGGTGTGGATCACCCCGTTCTACCCGTCGCCGATGGCCGACGGCGGCTACGACGTCGCCGACTACCGCGACGTCGACCCGCTGTTCGGCACGCTTGACGACGCCGCCGGGCTCATCGCCGACGCACACGTGCTCGGCATCAAGGTGATCGTCGACCTGGTGCCCAACCACACCTCTTCCGAGCACGCCTGGTTCCAGGCCGCGCTGGCCGCCGGTCCGGGCTCCCCCGAGCGCAACCGCTACGTCTTCCGCCCCGGCCGCGGCGAGTCCGGCGAGTTGCCGCCCAACGACTGGGAGTCGATCTTCGGCGGCGGCGCCTGGACCCGGGTGCCCGACGGCGACTGGTACCTGCATCTGTTCGACGCCGCGCAGCCGGACCTGAACTGGGACGACCCGCACGTGCACGAGGACTTCCTCGGCATCCTGCGGTTCTGGCTCGACCTCGGGGTCGACGGGTTCCGCATCGACGTGGCGCACGGGATGGTCAAGGAGGACGGGCTGCCCGACGTTGGCGCCACCGAGCAGCGCAAGCTCCTCGACACCCGCCCGCTGCCGTACTTCGACCAGGAGGGCGTGCACGAGATCTACCGCGAGTGGCGCAAGGTCCTCGACACCTACCAGCCCCCGCGCATCGGCGTCGCCGAGGCGTGGACGCCGGGCGCGGGCCGGACCGCGCGCTACGTGCGGCCCGACGAGCTGCACCAGGCGTTCAACTTCCATTACCTGACAGCCGAATGGGAAGCCCACACGCTGCGTGAGGTGATCACCGACTCGCTGGCGGCGATGGAGCCGGTCGACGCGCCGACCACCTGGGTGCTGTCCAACCACGACGTGCACCGGCACGTCACCCGCTACGGCGGCGGCGAGGAAGGCCTGCGCCGGGCCCGGGCGGCGGCCCTGCTGACCCTGGCGCTGCCGGGATCGGTCTACGTCTACCAGGGCGAGGAACTGGGGCTGCCCGAGGTGCTCGACCTGCCCGAGGACGCGCTGTGCGACCCGATGTGGGAGCGGTCGCTGCGCACTGAGCGTGGTCGCGACGGCTGCCGGGTGCCGATCCCGTGGACCACGACGGGCAGCTCGCTCGGCTTCGGCCCGGACGGCTCGACGCCGTGGCTGCCGCAGCCCGCGCACTGGGCGGACATGTCGGTCGAGGCGCAGGTCGGGGCGGCCGACTCGATGCTGGAGCTCTACCGCGAAGCGCTGCGGCTGCGCCGCGGACACCCCGCGCTGGGCGAGCGGCCCGCGCTCGAATGGCACGACGGCGACGACACGATGCTGCGCTTCGCCCGCGTCGACTCGGTCACCGAACGCCGGTTACACTGCGCAATCAACTTCGGTGCCACCCCGGCGAGCGTTCCGGTGGCGGGCACCGTGCTGCTGGCCTCGGGGCGGCTCGGGTCGGACAGCGGCGACGTGCTGCTGCCGCCGGACACCGCGGTGTGGTGGGAGGACTGATATGGCCCAGGCATCGGCCGCGAGTGGGACCGCCCGGCTCAGCGACATCGCCACCCAGGCCGGGGTGAGCGAGGCGACCGTCAGCCGGGTGCTCAACGGGAAGCCGGGCGTGTCCACCACGACCCGGCAGACCGTCCTCGCGGCGCTGGACCTGCTCGGCTACGAACGTCCCGCGCGGCTACAGGAGCGCAGCGCGGGCCTGATCGGGCTGATCACCCCGGAGCTGAGCAACCCGATTTTCCCCGCGTTCGCGCAGGTCATCGAGCAGGTGTTGACCCGCGACGGGTACACGCCGGTGCTGTGCACGCAGAGCCCCGGCGGGTCCACAGAGGACGAACTGACCAACACGCTGGTCGAGCGCGGGGTCAACGGGATCATCTACGTCTCGGGTTTGCACGCGGACTCCACGGCCAACATGGACCGGTACGTCAAGCTCGCCGGGCAGGGCGTGCCGTTCGTGATGATCAACGGCTACACCGAGCACGTCTCGGCCCCGTTCGTCTCCACCGACGACCGCGCGGCCATGCGGCTCGCGGTGCAGCACCTGGTGGCGCAGGGGCACACGCGCATCGGACTGGCCGTGGGGCCGCGCCGGTTCGTGCCGGTGGTGCGCAAGATCCAGGGCTTCGTGGAGCACATGCGCACCGCGCTGCCCATGTCGGCGGAGGAAGCCGAACAGCTCGTGCAGCACTCGCTGTTCACCGTCGAGGGCGGCCAGGCGGCGGCGAACGCGTTGATAGAGAAGGGTTGCACCGCGATCATCTGCGGCAGCGACCTGATGGCCTTCGGCGCGATCCGGGCCGCGCGCCAACGCGGCCTGCAGGTGCCGCGCGACGTCTCGGTGATCGGTTTCGACGACTCGCCGCTGATCGTCTTCTCCGACCCGCCGCTCACCACGCTACGGCAGCCGGTGGAGGCGATGGGCCAGGCGGCGGTCAACGCGCTGCTGGAGGAAGTGACGGGAACCCCGGCGCCGCACGCGGAGTACGTGTTCATGCCGGAACTGGTCGTCCGCGGCTCCACCGCCGCGGCCCCACCCAAGGCGTGAGAAAGCATTGGGGGCCCGCGACTCGGTCGCGGGCCCCCAGTCGCTGTCCTCAGACCAGGCGTTCGCCGGTTTCGGGATGGAACAGGTGCAGTTCCTCAGGGTCACGCACGCTCACGGTGACTTCCTGACCCAGCGAAGGCGGGGTGCGCCCGTCGACCCGGATCACCAGCCGGTCGCCGTTCTCGCCCGCGACGTGGCCGTGCACCAAGGCATCCGCGCCGAGTTCCTCCACCAGGTCGACGACGACGCCGAAGGCGTCGGGCGCGCCGGAGGGCACGACGGTCAGCGACTCGGGGCGCACGCCGACGGTGACCGTGCTCAACTGCTGCTCGCGGATCGCGGCGACGGTGTCACGCGGGAGCGTGATGTCGAGACCCCCCAGGCGGACCGCGTCACCGGCGACGGTTCCGGCGTGCAGGTTCATGGCGGGTGAGCCGATGAAGCCCGCG
>NZ_JABVED010000015.1 GCF_014323725.1 Actinokineospora xionganensis
CCGGAGCTGTGGTGGAGTCGCGCTCCCGCCGCCTCTCGGTCGCGGTGGCTTGATTCAGGCCGGTTCGGGCTGGGCGGCTGGATCCTTGTCGAAGTAGGGGATTCTGGCCGCCACCACCGCGGCGATGGCCACGAGGATGGCGCCCTGGGCTGTCGCGCCGTAGGCCCATTCCTGGCCGTGATCCATGAGTCTGCCGAGGACCGCCGTGACCGTGGCGACCGTCATCCCGGCCGCCGCCAGCGCCATCGAGATCGCGCGGCGGTAGTTGGGGAACAGGCTTCGCAGGAGCAGGCAGGCGATCAGCAGGACCACCGCGAGCATCCCGCCCATGGTCGCCAGCAGGGCGATCAACGCGACCGGCACCCAGCGTTCGCCCGCGGGTGCCGAGGACAGGTCCGTGCGACGTCGCGCCGGGAGCAGGACCAGGGCGATCAAGCCCAGCACGGCGACCAGGCCGATCAGCAGCCGCAGGCGGTACGACGTGTCGGGGGCGAAGGTCAGGTCGACCGTCACGGGTCCGCCCTCCGGCAGGACCCACGCCTGCTGCCAGCCGTCGACCCTGGTCCGGGGGAGTGGCTGTCCGTCCACTGTGGCTTCCCAGCCGTCGTTCGCGTTCTCCGGCACCGCGAGCACGGACTTCGGGCCCGCCGCCACGGTCAGCGAGCGGGACGCGGCCTCCCACGACTTGATCTCCACCGCCCGCGCGCTGGGCGGCGGTGACGGCAGGTCCACCGGGGTCAGCCACAGGTCCTGGACGACGAAGCTGTCCGACCGGTCGGTGCGCACCTCGTGCTCGTCCGCGCGCAGTTCGACGCCGCCCGCGAGGTCCGCGCACGTGCCCAAGGGCAGGGCCCGGTGGTTGTTCAGGTCGTCAAGGGTGCCGGAAACCGTTGTGGCGTAATCGAACTGGTCGATCCGCAGGCTGGGGCCAGAACCGCAGGGGACGGTGAAAGGCGTGTCGGCGCCGATTCTCGGCAGGTCGACGCCCGCAAGGGTGACGGTGCTGATGCCTGCGGGCTTGGCCTGCCCGTCGTCGTGTCGGGTGATCTTGATTTCCATCCGGTCCGTCGTGCCGTGGTAGTCCACGGTGCCGTCGGTGAACACCGGCAGCCGCACCGTTCCGGCGGTGGTCTGGATCTCCACTTCGGACGGTGGGATGGCGCCGGACTCGGGCAGGGTGGCCAGGCTCAGGCCGCTGATGGCGGTTTCCCTGTCCCACTTCAGCCGCAGGACCGGATGCAGATCCGTGTAGTCGGCGATCCAGGTCGTCGCCGGGTCGTCGTCGACCGCGGCCAGCGGGCCCGCCGCAGGGTCGCCCGCGAGTTGGGTGGACGCCGACACTTCGAGGCCGGGGACCCGGATCGGGGCGCGGGCGCCCGCGGCGGGCAGGACCCGGCCGGAGACGGTGTAGGTGGCGTCGGTGGACGTGCGGAACAGGCGGTGCACGCCGTCCGGCTCCTCACCGAAGCGGGTCAGGCCGGGATCGCAGCGGGTCTTGTCCTCCTCGCGCACGCACGAGTAGCTGGGCAGCGCGCCCCGGGTGAAGGCGAAAGCCGTGCGCTGGTCGGGCTTCGGCGCCACGTCGGCCGGGACGCGCAGGGCGCGCTGGGCCTCGACGCCGGGGATGGTGATCTCGGCGATGCCCGCGTTGCCGGTGGTCCGGCCCGCCGCGACACCCAGGATGGTGACGCGCACGGTGCTGGTGAGGCCCGGGGCCACGGTGAACAGCTGCGAGTCCTGCCCGCGTTCGACCTCGCGGATCACCGAGCCCTTGTCGGTGGTGATCTGCACGCTGGTGACCGGCCAGCCCAGGCGGGAGTCGTCGACCACGCGCAGCGCGATCCGGTCGACCATGCGCGGGGTGTCGAGCTCCACCTCCAGCCACTGGCCCGCGGGGCCGCGCAGGCTGGAGGACTGCCAGGCGGTGTACGGGTCGCCGTCGATCGCGGCGAACGGCATCGACGACGGGTCGGAGCCGCGGACCGCGTCGGCGAAGCTGGCCGCCGAGGACGCCGTGACCCCGCGGATCCCGCGGTAGGTGGCCAGCGTCCGGTGCTCGATGCCCTCGAACGGCACCACATCGATCGCCGGCCGCACCTGGCGGGCCTTCTCGCCCTCGGTCATGGTCTGGCTCAGGTTGTCGCGCACCCGGCCGACGTTGCGCTCGCGGTAGCGCAGACCATCGGTGACCAGCCAGTCCCGTGCGTCCGGCGCGCCGCCGTCGCCCGCCATGACGGTCGGCCGGGTCGGGTCGAGCTGTCCGGAGTCGAGCAGCGGCAGCAGCGACTCGGGCCCGCCGCTGACCGTGGCGACCTGGTCGCTGGGCATGGCCACCGCGAGTGGCACGGTCCGCATGACCTCGTAGACCTCGATCGCCCGCGCCGCGGGCGCGTGCTCGTCGATGCCGCTCGTGCCCGCGCGAACCTCCGGGCCGAACCCGGCGACCTTCTCGATCCCCGGTGACCCGCGCAGCGCCGAACGCAGCATCGACAGCGGTGGCGCGCCGGTGGCGGACCGGTCGATGTCGTTGCGCAGCAGCAGGAACCGGTGCCCGGAGCGGGCCAGGAAGTCGGCCAGGCCGGGTGCCCCGCGGCCGTCGGCCAGCGCGTCCTCCACGGCGTCCATCAGGCGGGTGTTGCCCTCGGAGCCCAGTGGGATCTGGCTGCGCAGCGCCCACGGCGAGCGCGCCAGCGACTGCGCGGGCTCGTCGATCGTCCGGCCCCACGTGTACTCGCCGAACCCGGTGCCGGGGATCAGCAGCGTCCGCGCGTCCTTGTCCTCGTCGGCGAGCCAGGTCATCGCCGTGCGCCAGTAATCCGGCACCTCGTCCCAGCCGGGCCCCGGCCGCAGGGTGAACAGCCACGCGGGGGCCGCGGTGATCAGCACCAGCAGGAACCCCACGGCGAGCCGGGCGCGCGTCGCCCACAGCCCGGAGGCCTTGCGGGCCAGGCCGGGCAGCCGCCCGGAGATCGCGTGCATGAAGCCGAGCACCAGCGGCAGCCGAAGGCCCGGCTCGAACTTGTGCACGTTGCGCAGCGGCGCGAGCGGCCCGTCGAGCAGGGCCCGGACCGACTCGGAGAACGGGCTGTCGAGGGTGCCGACGTAGCCGATGGTCAGGAAGGTGACACCGGCGACGACGCCGAGGGTGAGGAACAGCCGCTCCGGTAGCCGCGACCGCACCAGCCCGAGCAGCCCGATCGCCGCGACCACACCCGTGGCCAGCATCAGGATCGGGTTGTCGATCAGCATGAACCCCGACGGCCACCACGGCGTGCCCTGCACGACGTAGGCCACCCACTGGTTCGTCCCGCGCAGCACCTGGAACAGCGAGGTCGGCGTGGTCGTGTTCGTCGCCGACTCGACGTAGTCGACGAACGGGAGGCTGTACTCGCCGAGCAGGGCCAGCGGCAGGAACCACCACAGGACCGCCAGGAGGACGCAGCCGAACCACCACAGCACCAGCCGCACGTGCTCGCGCGTCCACTGCCGGGTGAGCAGCCACAGGCCGGGCAGCACCAGGGCGAGGACCACGACCGCGCCGTTGACCCCGCCCATGCAGACGATCGCCAGCGCCGAGAGCCCGGCCGCGCGCCGGGGCGAGCCGATGCGCTCCACGCGGATCAGCGGCAGCAGCACCCACGGCAGCATGACCGCGGCGAGCATCTCCGCCGACAGCGGACCGATCTCGGTGAGCATCCGCGGCGCCAGCGCGTAGGCCAGTCCGCCGAGGTACCGCGCGGGCTCGGTGCCGATGCGCAGCGACCGGGCCACGGCCAGGACACCGCCGAAGGCCAGGCACAACAGCAGACCACACCACAGCCGCTGCACGACCCACGGTGGCAGCCCGACGGCTTGACCCAGCGCGAAGAACGGGCCCATCGGGAACAGGTAGCCGTAGGCCTGGTTCTGCAACTCGCCGCCGGTCGCGGCCGGGTTCCACAGGTGCAGCGCGCGGCCGAGGAACGCGATGGGGTCGACGGCGAGGTCGAGCTTGGTGTCGAACGTGGTCCGGCCGGGCCGCTGCAGGAACGACAGCAGCATCAGACCCGCCATCACCCAGGCGGTGAGGCTGCGCGGCAGACCGGCCAGCCACGCGCGGATCCGCGCCGGCCGACCCTGGGTCGGTTCCCGCGTGCTTGCCATCGGAGGGATGTTAGGCCGAACCGCCTGCTCAGTGCTCAGTCGTGCCGCCCCAGCTTGCGGATCACGTAGCGGCTTGACTGCCAGTGCGTCTCCGGCTCATCGGTGGTGATCGCCGCGACGATCTCGGCGCCGTGCATGGACACCACGGCCGCGACCTTGGCGGGCGGCAGCGCGGTCATCCGCATCGGCGCGGGGTAGCGCAGCACGAGCTTCTGGCCGAGCCGCACCATCCGGTACGGCGCCAGCCGCCAGATCGTGCCCTTGAGTGTCCACAGCGGACGGCTCGTGCACTGCAGGACGGCCACGGCGCCGGGCCGCAGGACCCGGACGAACTCGCCCAGGTAGTCGGCGATGACCTTGGCGGGCAGGTGTTGCAGAACCAGCTCCGAGTACACCAGGTCGAAGCTGTTGCTGGTGAACACGTGCAGGTCGGGCACCTCGTTGAGGACGAACTGGCACTTGCCGTCGGAGCGGTCGAGCGCGCGGGCGGTCTCCAGCATCGGCACCGACACATCCACGCCGACCACCTCGTCGGCGTACTCGGCCAGCGCCTGCGAGAGCCTGCCCGCGCCGCAGCCGAAGTCGAGCACCCGCGACCACTTGGTCGGCAGGCCCAACTGGTGCAGCCAGTCGCGGGCCCGGGCGACGTCGCGTCTGCCCAGTTCCAGGAAGTCGTCGACCTCCCAGCGGCCGCCGCGCTTGTCGTTGGCGACGTGCACCGCCCACAGCGAGTCCCGCGCGCCCAACTCGGTCCAGTCGCGTCTGACTTCCTCGAAACTCAAATGTCCGTCCCTCAGCTTCCGGGCGTGGGCTTGCACGCGGGCGGTTGGCACAGGAGCTTGCTCAGCGCGGCGTAGAAGATCTCCGCGATCTTGGAGGGGTCCGGGGTGGAGAAGGCCTGGCCGTCGGTCGCGGCGCTGATGGCCTGCAACTCGCCGACGTCGATGTCGGGGCCGATGCCGATGCCGATGACCGCGATCGGGCGCTTGGGGTCGGCCAGGGCGGCGAGTTCGGTGAGCAGCTGCTCGCGGCTGATGCCGTCGCGGTCCTCGTTCTTGCCGTCGGTCATGACGACGACCAGGTTGATCCGCCCGGGCTCCCAGTTCTGCCGGGCGGCCTTGTAGGCGGCGAGCGTGCTGTCGTAGAGCCCAGTCGCGCCCTTGGTCTGGTTCTCGATGCTCCGCACGGTCGGGATGGCGTTCGCCGCGAGGTGGTCGCTGACCGGGCGGACCGGAAGCAGCTCCCGGTAGTCCTTGTCGCCGTCGAGGTTGGTGGAGAAGACCCAGAGGCCGATCTTGGTGGTGCCCTTGAACAGCCGGATGCCCAGTTCGGCCGCGTCCAGGGTGACCGCCATCCGGGTCCGCCCGGTGCCGGGCACCTGTTCGGCCATCGACCCGGACACGTCGAGCAGGACCTGGATGCGGGCGCTGAGGTTCACCCCGGCCCACTCGTTGAGCACCCGGTCGACCTCGTCGGGGGCGGGCAGCGGGACCGGCGCGGCCGCTTCGGCGGTGACGCGCTTGTCCTGCGACCGGTCGCGCAGGACGTCCCCCGCCGGGCCGCGGAAGCCCGCCGCGCCGAGGAGTTCGCGCGCGGATGGGGCGAGCATCCTGGACAGGAACCGTTCCGCCACCGTGCGTTTCTCGCCCGTCGTGCCGGGCAGCACGACATACGGGTAGTCCAGCGACGGCGGGGCGGGGTCGGCGTACGCGGCGACGAGCTTGGTCGAGCTCTGCTTGACGTTGTGCCGCAGCACCGCGGTCTCCGAACTCGGGAACGCCGAGAGCGGCGGATGCGGGCTGGTGGTGCCGGGCAGCCGGGCGAACAGGTCCGAGGACTGGGCCACGGTGTTGGCGGAGAGCTTGCGCAGCAGTGATGTCGTGGTCGCGCCTGTTGTCTCAGTGGCGGCGTTGCTTTTGGGCTCCGCGAGCAGGAACAGGGTCGACGCGCCGATGGGGTCGCGGGCCGGGTCGGGGAAGCCGAGTGACTCCAGGACCTTGTTGTCGGCCATCACATCGGACCAGGTCGGGCGGGTCGCGGGCCAGCCGAACTGGCCCGCCAGGTCGTCAGTGAGGGCGATGACCACCGGTGAGGACGCGATCCGCGTGCCTTCGATCGGGGTCTGCCACGCGCCGTTGGACTGCGCGCGGCGCAGCCAGAGCGCGGACTCGGGGATCCACACGTCGGGCGGCTCGGAGCCGTCGGACACCGCGAGCGACTCGGCGACCCCCGAGGACTCCCGGCTGGTGACGCGCACGTCGTAGCAGTCCTCGCCCGCTTCGAGGATGTCGCGGCCGACCTGGGTGATGACGGGCGCGATGTCCGGCGACGCGGCGACGGTCAGGGAGGTGACCCGCTCGCAGTCCGAGGCGCCGAGGGTGTCCCGGAGGAAGTCGAAACTGAGCCAGCCCACCAGGGCGGCGACGAAGAGGAGGCTCAGCGCCACGACCGACGACCGTTGCGTCGCCGCACGGCCACCGCCCGGCGAGTGTCGCCCCATCCTCGATCCTCCTCCGACGCTTTCGTCGGAAGATACCCGCTATTTCATTCGCAATGAAGCGAATGTGCCATTTGGCGCAATTGTGATCGGGCGGTCGAATTTGATTGTCGACGGGAACAAGGCGCATTGTTCGCCAGAACAACGGGACTATACAAGTGGCTCCCCGATGACCACTCCGACCAGGCAGGCGGTGGTCGCCCCAGGTGCCCGGCGGAGATCGATCCGGTCGAATTCGGTCTCGGTGACCAATTGCAGCAAATGCACACCCTCGTGTAGTGGGAGGGTGAATGACGCGGCGCCCGCGTTGATCGTCACGGGTCCGGCGGCGGAGGTGAAGTACTCCAGTCGGATCAGCCGTTTGCCCTTCACCGGACCGGACAGGGGCACGAGGGTCGTCTGGTCGGTGACCGGGTAGCCGCACTCGGGCACCGGGCCCGGCTTACCGTAGACGGCGTTGACGACGCCCTTGACCTCCCGCGGCCTGCCCTCGCCGTCGAGCATGAAGATGGTCGGGGTCGGCTCGTCGAACCTGGGCGCGTCGGGGAGCAGACCGACCACCCGCGACGCCCGGCCCTGGTCGCCGAACCAGTAGATCATCACGTTGCTCGGCACGGACGCGTCGTAGACGACCATGTCCGGCCGCTGCCGAAGCGCCGCCCCCGCGGTCTCGACGTAGGCGCGGGAAGCCGGGAACTGCAGGTTGGGGGAGAGCCGCACGGTGCTCACCGTGGCCCCGGCCAGCAGCACAGCGGTCAACGCGACCAGCCCGACGCGCAGGGAGCGGCCGGGGATCCGGGCGGGTCGGGTGCCGTCCGCGCCCAGGGGCGGCAGGTAGGCGAACGCCGCGCACAGCACGAGGACCGGGACGGCGTCGGCGATGTAGCGGATGTCCAGGCCGATCAGTGGGCCGATCAGCGGCATCCGGGCCAGGGCCACCAGGACGACGTCGACCGCGAGGTAGCCGGCCAGCAGGGTCCACGCCCAGGCCGCGCGACCCCGGCCGACGACCAGTCCGCCGACCACGAGGGCGAGCGCGGCCAGTCCGCCGAGGAGCTTCAGCGCGGCCACCGGCTCGGCCAGCGCGGGCGAGCCCTCGAACACCGAGCCCGCCACCGGGAAGCCGAGCGTCGGGGTGAACAGGGTGTCGACCACCATCAGCCGGGTCAGCTCGACGACCTGCGCGCCGCTGATCTCGGTCTCGTGCAGAGGCGCTGACGCGAGTCCGAAGTAGACGACGGCGTAGACCGCCAGCAGCCCCAGGTGGACGAGCCACAGCTTGCGGTGCGCGAGCCAGGCCCGGGCGATCCCGGGGCCGAGTAGAACCGTGACGCCGAAGAGCAGGCCGACGAACAGCGCGGCCTTCTCGAAGAACGCCATGCCCACGACCGTCCACACGAGCGTGAGGATGGCGTCGCGGCGGCGCCCGGCGCGCAGGTAGCCGACGTGGCAGTACAGCGCGGAGAACATGGCCAGCAGCAACGGAAGCAGCTGCATGGCGTAGGCCCACCACATGGTGGAGGCGAGGATCACCGGGGAGGCCGCGACCGCGCCGAACGGCAGCAGCAGCGCCGAGCGCGGGCCGAAGCAGCGCACGAGCAGTCGCCAGAACACCACGAGCGCGGCCACATGGATCAGCACCAGCGGAGCCATCGCGACGGCGAAGTTCAACGGCGCCACCGCGGTGACGACCCAGGCGATGAGGAACAGGCCGGGGGCGATGTGGCCGTTGTAGTTCTGGAACAGGTAACCGACGTCGAGGGGGCTGCCCTTGGCCGCCAGATAAGTCATCAGGAAGTCGTCGTGCACGAAGAACCCGCCGGAGAGGAACCACAGGTGGATCCCGAACGGCACCCCCGCGATGACCATCGCCGCGAGCCCGAGCCGCGACGGCAACGGGATGGTCAGGGACCGCGCACGCACGTTCTTGTGCCTGCCGGTCCGGTGTTCGAGCGTGGTCAAGGCGAGCGCCCCCTCAATTCAAGCCCCCCGACCCGCGCCTAGTTCACCCGAACGGACCTCGCAGAGCAAACACCGCGAGGTCACGATCCCGGTTTGCAGCCCGCGAGTCCAACGTTCGGAACGACGAGTCCAACGTTCGCGACCGCCGATGCCCGTTCCGAACGTTGGACTCGTTGTTCTGAGCGTTGGACTCGCGAGTCAGGAGCCGGGCTTGCAGGTCGGTGGCTGGCACAGGAGCTTGCTCAGCGCCGCGTA
This sequence comes from Actinokineospora xionganensis, assembly GCF_014323725.1. Lineage (GTDB taxonomy): Bacteria > Actinomycetota > Actinomycetes > Mycobacteriales > Pseudonocardiaceae > Actinokineospora > Actinokineospora xionganensis. Next base: position 8,858 of record NZ_JABVED010000015.1, read on the forward strand.
GAAGATGTCGCCGATCTTGGTGGGGTCCGGGGTGGTGAAGGCCTGGCCGCCGGTGGCCTTGGAGATCGCGTCGAGTTCGGCGACATCGATGTCGGGGCCGATGCCGATGCCCACGACCACGAGGGGGCGGCGCGGGTCCTGCAGCTTGGCCAGTTCGGCGAGCAGCTGGTCGCGGGTGATGCCGTCGGGGTCCTCGTTCTTGCCGTCGGTCAGGACGACCACCACGTTGATCCGCCCGGGCTCCCAGTTCGCCCGGCCCGACTGGTACGCGGCGAGGACGCTGTCGTAGAGCCCGGTCGCGCCGCCCTGGATGGACTTGACGTCGCGCAGCTTCGCGATCGCGCCGCTCGCCTTGTGATCGGTCACCGTCTCGACCGGGAGCAGCTCCTTGTAGTCCTTGTCGCCGTCGAGGTTGGTGGAGAACAGCCAGATGCCGAACCTGGTCGTCGGCCGGAACAGGCCGATCCCGAGTTCCGCCGCGCGCAGGGTGACGGCCATCCGATCGAGTCCGGTGCCGGGCACCGGTTCGGCCATGGAGCCGGACACGTCGAGCAGGACCTGCATCCGGGAGTTCAGGTTCACCCCGGCCCACTGGTTGAGCAGCTGGTCGATCTCGGCGGACGCGGGCAGCGGCACGTGGTCGATCGGCGCCGCGGTCGTGCGCTTGTCCTGGGAGCGGTCCCGCAGCGCCTTGCCGTCCGGGGCGCGGAATCCCGCGTCGGCGAACGACGTCACCGCGGCGGGGTCCAGCAGCTTGTCGAGGAGCTTCTGCGCCAGCTCGCGCTTTGCCTCGCTCGCCTTCGGCAGCACCGTGTACGGGAAGTCCAGCGACGGCACGGCCGGGTCGGCGTAGGACGCGACGAGCTGGCTGTCCGTCGACTTCACGTTGTGCCGCAGCAGCGCGTTCTCCGAGGTCGGGAACGCCCCGAGCGGCTCGGCGGCGCTGGTCCCGCCGGGCAGCCGCAGGAACAGGTCCGAAGCCTGCGGGAGGGTGTTCACCGAGAGCCTGCGCAGCAGCGCGGTGAGCGCGGCGCCCTTGTCCTCCGCCGTGCCGGTCAACGCGCGCACGCCATGGAGCGTGGACACGCCGACCGGGTCGCGCGACGGATCGGGCATGCCCACCGAGATATCGGTCTGCCCGAGCACCTCCGACCAGGTCGGCTGCTTGCCCGGCCAGCCCAGGGTCGACGCGGTGACGTCCGTCAGGGCCAGCACGACCGGCGACGACGCCACGGACGTGCCGGTCACCGGCGTGTTCCACGCGCCCTTGTCCTGCGCGCGCTGCAGCCACAGGGTCGACTCCGGGATCCACGCGTCGGGCAGCTCGGAGCCGTCCGACAGCGCCAGCGACTGCGCGGTGGCCGCCGAGTCACGGCTGCTCACCACGACCCGGAAGCAGGCCTCCGGGTCGGCCTCAGCGGCCCGTTTGCCCGCTTGGTCGACGATGCCCGACACGTCCGGGGCGGCCGTGACCTGCAAGGACACCGTCTCGGCGCACTCGGGGCCGCCGAGCCGGTCGGAGATGTAGCCGAACGCGAACCACCCACCGATGGCGAGGACGAGCAACCCGGCCAGCAGCGCCACTGGTGACCGGGTCGCCTTCGTCCTCTTGGCCGACGAATGCCGTCCCATTGCAGCCTCTCGGGTACGTGTGGATCCTCGGAGCCTGACCCGAGCAAATGCCTATGAATAGAGGCTGTCGACCTCGGCGCCGAAGTCCTTCATGATCACGCGGCGCTTGAGCTTGAGCGACGGGGTGAGGTGGCCGGTCTCCGGGCTGAACTCGGTGGCCAGGATGCGGAACTTGCGCACCGACTCCGCCTTCGACACCGCCGCGTTGCCCTCGTCCACGGCCTTCTGGATCTCGGCGACCAGGTCGGCGTCGTCGACCAGGTCGGCCAGTGTGGCCCCGGCGGGCTTGTCGACCGTGGTCTTCCAGTAGGTGAAGTAGTCCGGGTCGACGGTGATCAGCGCGGCGATGTACTTCTGCCCGTCGCCGACGACCATGGCCTGCGCGACCAGCGGGTGCGAGGCGATCCGGTCCTCGATGACCGCGGGCGCGACGTTCTTGCCGCCGCTGGTCACCAGGATCTCCTTCTTCCGGCCGGTGATCGACAGGAAGCCCTCGTCGTCGAGCGAGCCGAGGTCGCCGGAGGCGAACCAGCCGTCGGCGTCGATGACCTCGGCGGTGGCCGCGTCGTTGTTCCAGTAGCCCTTGAAGACCACGCCGCCCTTGATCAGGACCTCGCCGTCCTCGGCGATCTTGACCGCGACGCCCGGGATCGGCTGCCCGACGGTGCCCGCCTTGAAGTTCGTCGGCGCGTTGACCGTGGAGGCCGCGGTCGTCTCGGTGAGGCCGTAGCCCTCCAGGACGGTCAGGCCGACACCGCGGTAGAAGTGGGTGAGCCGCAGGCCGAGCGCCGCGCCACCGGAGATCGCGTACTTGGCCTTGCCGCCCAGGGCCGCCCGCAGCTTGCTGTAGACCAACTTGTCGAAGACCGCGTGCTTGATCTTCAGACCGAGGCCGGCCTTGCCCTCGGCCTCGCTGTAGGCGATCGCGGTGGCCGCGGCGGCGTCGAAGATCTTGCCCTTGCCCGCCGCGTGCGCCTTCTGCCGGGAGCCGTTGTAGACCTTCTCCAGCACGTACGGCACCGACAGGATGAAGGTCGGGTTGAAGCTCGCCAGGTCGTCGAGCAGCTTCTTGACGTCGGGGCCGTGGCCCATGGTCGCCCGGGCGTAGACGCAGCCGACCTGGACCATCCTGCCGAACACGTGCGCGATCGGCAGGAACAGCAGTGTCTGGGCGTCCTCGGTGCTGCCCAGGCCGCGGAACAGCGGGCCCAGCACGTCGGTGGCCGCGGCGCACTCGGCGAAGAAGTTGTCGTGGGTCAGCACGCAGCCCTTGGGCTGGCCGGTGGTGCCCGAGGTGTAGATGATCGTGGCGACGTCCTCGGACTTCACGCCCGAGCGGCGCTCCTCCACGGCGGCGGTGTCCACGTCGGAGCCCGCGGCGACGATCTTGTCGATCGCGCCGTCCTCGATCTGCCACACGTTCTTGAGCGCGGGCAGGGCGTCACGGATCGCGTCGACCCTCGACTGGTGCTCGGCGTTCTCCACGATCGCGGCGACCGCGCCCGAGTCGGACATGATCCACTGGATCTGCTCGGCCGACGACGTCACGTAGATCGGCACCGGGACCGCGCCCGCGGCCCAGATGGCGAAGTCGAGCAGCGTCCACTCGTAGCGGGTCGCGGCCAGGATGGCGACGCGGTCGCCCGCGCCGACCCCCGAGGCGATGAGGCCCTTGGCCACGTCGACGACCTCGCCGAGGAACGCGGTGGCGGTGACGTCGGTCCAGTCGCCCGCGGCCGAGCGGCGGCGGAACGCTACGTAGTTCGGGTCTTCCTTCGCGTTGGTGTAGACCAAGTCGGCGAGGCCGCCGGCCTCATCTCGCTTAGCGACGGCAGGGACGGCGAACTCGCGCATTAGCTACTCCTCCGGGCACAGAACCGCAGGCAGGTCGAAGTCACCGGCACTGACCTCGCCCGCTACCTATCGGTAACTTTGTCGGTATCTTGCCTGTATAGCCCTCGCTCGGCTAGAGGACGATGACAAATCGGTACCTGCTGTCCATTTACCAACAGTGTGTAGCGATCCCACTACGCACGCTCGGTGAGCCCGGTGCGGAAGGTCCGCCGGTACATATCCGGCGGGACGCCGACCGTCGCGTGGAAGTGCCTGCGCATCGTCGTCGCCGTGCCCATGCCGGTGTTCGCGGCGATCAGGTCGACGCTGTCGTCGGTCGTCTCGAGCAGTTCCCGCGCCCGCTGGATCCGCTGGGCGTGCAGCCAGCGCAGCGGCGTCGTGCCGGTGACGGCGGCGAACTGGCGCGCGAGCGTGCGTGAGCTCACATTCGCCTGCCGGGCCAGGTCCTCCACCGTGAGCGGCTGTTCGAGCCGCCCGACCACCCAGGCGAGCAGGTCGGCGAGGACGTGCTCACGCCGCTCCGGCATCGGCGCGGTGATGAACTGGGCCTGCCCGCCAGGGCGGTGCGGGGCCACGACCAGGACGCGGGCCAGCCGGTTGGCGACCGCCGCGCCGTGGTCGGTCCGCACGAGGTGCAGGCACAGGTCCATCCCGGCGGCCTTGCCCGCGGACGTGAGGATGGAGCCGTCGTCGATGTAGAGCACGCTCGGGTCGACCTGAACGCGCGGATAGCGGCGCGCCAGGACGTCGGCGTGCAGCCAGTGCGTGGTGGCCCGCCGCCCGTCGAGCAGGCCCGCGGCGGCGAGGACGAACGCCCCGGTGCAGATGGACACCACTCGGGCGCCCCGGTCGTGGGCCGCGCGGACCGCGTCGACCAGGTCGCGAGTGGGCTCGTCATCGATGTCACGGCTGGCTGGGACGATCACTGTGTCGGCGTCGGCGAGGCCGTCGAGGCCGCGGATGGCGTTGTCGGGGAACCAACCGCGCAGCCGTGCGGGGTCCGTGCCGCAGACGCGGAAGTCGTACCAGGGGTCGGCGAGGTTGCGCCGGTCCACACCGAAGACCTCGTGCGGTGCGGCGAACTCGAACAGGGACGTTCCGTCGGGTATCGCCAGCGCCACGGAGGTCATGTCCGAAAGTGTACGCATCGTGGCGTTCCTGCCACTCGTCGGCGATCTTCCAGCCGGCGATGCTGAACAGGTGACATCACAGCGAGCAGTCGCCGTCTACGGCGCATACGGGCACACCGGCCGGTTCATCGTCGCCGAACTGCGGGACCGCGGGATTTCGCCGATCCTCTCGGGCCGCGACGCCGCCAAGCTGGCGGCCGCGTTCCCGGGGGAGGAGGTGCGGCCCGCGTCGGTGGACGACCCGGCCGCGCTGGACGCGGTCTTGGCGGGGGCCTCGGCGGTCATCAACGCCGCCGGGCCGTTCGCCGCCACAGCTGGGCCGGTCATCGAGGCGGCGATTCGCGCGGGCATCCCGTACCTGGATGTCGCCGCCGAGGTCGAAGCTGTCGCGGACACGTTCAAGTACGACGATCGGGCTCGCGCGGCCGGGGTCACGGTTGTGCCTGCGATGGCTTTCTATGGCGGGTTGGGTGACCTGCTGGCCACCGCCGCGATGGGCGACATGGCCGTTGCCGACGAGATCCACCTCGCTTACGCGTTGAGCAGCTGGAAGCCGACCGAGGGTACTCGCGCCTCAGGTCGGGTGTCGAAGGGGCGACGCGACGGCGGGCGGCTGGTCTACAAGAACCAGCGGCTCGAGCTTCGTGCTGACAGTGCGCCTTTGACGGAGTGGGCGTTTCCCGATCCGGTGGGGACGCGGGCCGTCCAAGCCGAGTTCACCATGGCGGACAGCGTCACCATTCCCACGCACCTCAAGGCCTTGGAGATCCACACGTACATGACCGTCTCGCCCCTCGCGGACCTGTTCGACGCTGAGACCCCGGCTCCGTCGGCCGTCGACGACCGCGGGCGCTCAGACCAGACGTTCATGGTCGAAGTGGTTGTGCGGCAGGGGGATGAGCGGCGTCGCGCGGTTGCTCGCGGCCAGGACATCTATGCGATCTCGGCGCCGCTGGTGGTCGAGGCCGCCGAGCGTGTCCTTAGTGGACAGTTCGCGCCCGGGGTTGTCTCGGCTGGTTCCGCCTTCGACGCGGGCGACTTCTTGAGGTCGCTGCGGGATCTCTCGGTGGAGATCGACTGAGTTGGCGATGCCCGACCAGGACCGGGGGGCCTGGTCGGGCATCACCTTGACCTAGAAGGTCAGCTTCCAACTATCGATGTAACCCGTGTCGTAGCTGTAGACGTCGCGGACCTGGAGCTTCCAGGTGCCGTTCGCCACCTCCGTGGACGCGTTCACCGTGTAGGTGGTGATCACGTTGTCGGCCGAGTCGCTGCTGCTGGAGTTCTTCATGCGGTATGCGGAGCCGTCCGGGGCGATCAGGTCGATCACCAGGTCGCCGCGCCAGGTGTGCTTGATGTCGACGCCGACCTGAAGAGTGGACGGCGCGTTGCCCGTGACGCCGGAGACGGTGATCGAGCTGGTCACCGCGCTGCCCGCGTCGGGGATGTTGACGTTGTTGGTGTTCTCGAAGACCTTGCCGGTGGGCGGGGGCGTGGTTCCACCGCCGAGTTCGTCGGCCTTCGCTTTGATGGCCGCGGAAAGAGCGCTGACTTCGGCGTACACGCCCGGGTAGTTCGGGCGGGCGCAGCCGTTGCCCCAGGAGACGATGCCGACCTGGATCCAGGCGTTGTTGGCGTCGCGGCGGACCATCGGGCCACCGGAGTCGCCCTGGCAGGTGTCGACGCCGCCCTGGGTGTAGCCGGCGCAGATCTCGACGGCGGGCTTGAGCGACGGGTACGAGGACTTGCAGGAGGTGTCGTTGACGAACGGTACGTCGGCCTTGAGCAGGTACCGCTGCTGGCTGCCGCCTTCGGACGCGGCGCCCCAGCCCATCACGGTGAACGTGCCGTTGTCGTAGGCGTTGGTCATCGCGATCGGCAGCTTCGCCGCGCCGGTGATCGGGCTGGACAGCTTGATCAGCGCCCAGTCGCCGCCAGCGGAGGTCGAGTAGCCGGGGTTCTTGTAGACGTAGGAGGACGTGCGCTTGATGGCACTGGTGCTCTGCAGGTCGACCACGCCGTAGGTGGCGGTGATGCTCGTGTTGTTGCCCGTGCCGCTGACGCAGTGGGCGGCTGTGAGGACGAGCGAGTCGGAGTACATCGCGCCGCCGCAGCCCATCGAGAGCCGGACCATCCAGGGAAATTCGCCTTGCGCCGCAGGGCTTCCGCCGACGACCTGCGGGGAGACATCATCCGACGGTGGCTGGGCCCCGACGGCCTGGCCGGTCGACATGCCCACGAGGACGGCGGCTCCCACGACCACCATCGAGGCCCTGCGTAACTTCCTCAACCAGTTGCGCTCGATCATCTTTGCGTCCTTTCACGAACCACAGTGCGAGTTGTGGTGCCAAACCGCGGCTGGCTGCCGCGATCCGTTCGTGGCGCCCGGGGCAGGGGATAAACCCTGCCCCGGGCGTTTTTCAGACAAACCTGGCGACATGCGACAGGACCTGAGGGGACCGTGACGAAAGCCGATCACGGTGCCCACCCGACCGCACCATCACGCGGTAGGTGACCAAATGTTCGAATTACGGGGAGGCCGGAAAGGCGAGCTTCCAGCTGTCGATGTAGCCGGTGTCGTAGCGGGCGACGTCCTGGACCTTGAGCTTCCAGACGCCGTTCGCCACCTCCGTGGACGCGTTCACCGTGTAGGGGGTGATCACGTTGTCCGCGGAGTCGTTCGACGAAGAGCTCTTCATCCGGTAGGTCGAGCCATCCGGCGCCACCAGGTCGATGACCAGGTCGCCGCGCCAGGTGTGCTTGATGTCCACGCCGACCTTCAGCGTGGCCGGTGCGTTGCCGCTGACACCCGAGACCGTGATCGAGCTGGTGATCGCGGTGCCCGCGTCCGGGATGTTGACGTTGTTGGTGTTCTCGAAGACGCCGCCCGTGGGCGGGGGCGTGGTGTCGCCGCCGCCGAGCTTGGTGGCCGCCGCCTGGATGTCCGCGGCGAAGGTGCTGACCTCGGTGTAGATGCCGTACTTGTTGGGCCGGGCGCAGCCGTGGCCCCAGGAGACGATGCCGACCTGGACCCAGTTGTTGTTGGCGTCGCGGCGGGCCATCGGGCCGCCGGAGTCGCCCTGGCACGTGTCGATACCGCCCTCGGGGTAGCCCGCGCAGATCGAGTCGGACTTCACCAGGTTCGGGTAGGACGAGGAGCCGCTGCAAGTGGTGTCGTCGACGAACGGCACCTTCGCCTTGCTGGCGTAGCGGTTCATCGAGTTGCCACCCTCGGAGGTACCACCCCAGCCCATGATGTCGAACGTGCCGTTGTTGTTGGCCGTGGTGGTGGCGATCGGCAGCAGCGCCGCGCCGGTGATCGGGCTGCTGAGCTTGACCAGCGCCCAGTCCTTGCCCGCCTCCACGTTGGTGTAGCCCACCGCGGAGTGCACGTAGCTCGAGGTGCGCTTGATCGCCGCGGGGTCCTGGCGGTCGACGACGCCGTAGGTGACACCGATGGTGGTGTCGGGACCGGTGCCGTTGGTGCCGCGGTCGTCGACGCAGTGCGCCGCGGTCAGCACGAGCTGCTCGGAGTACATCGCGCCGCCGCAGCCCATCGAGAGGTGGACCAGCCAGGGGAAGTCGCCCTTGGCGGCCAGGGTGCCGCCGACGACCATGGGGCTGACGTCACCGGGCTGCGAGGGCGGCGGCGCGGCGAGCGCCTGTCCCCCCACTGCGGCCAGGACGGCGGTGAGGCCGGCTGCCAGGAGGCCCGCCTTCTTCATTTTCGAGATTCGCACAGTGTTCCTTCCGTGACCGTCCACAGTGGAACGCAGGGCGTGGACGGTCGCGCGGTTGTGTGACTTGCCGAACCACCTGGGACTGGTGGCCGCATAAGGAGGTGCTCCGGGCCGAGTTGCGGGTCGACCCGGAGCACCTGGTGTGAACTGTGTTTCAGCGATCAGCTCAGAAGGTGAGCTTCCAGCTGTCGATGTAGCCGGTGTCGTAGCGGGCGACGTCCTGGACCTTGAGCTTCCAGGTGCCGTTCGCGACCTCGGTCGACGCGTTCACCGTGTAGCTGGCGATCACGTTGTCGGCCGAGTCGTTGCCCGAGGAGTTCTTCAACCGGTACAGGGAACCGTCCGGAGCCACCAGGTCGATGACCAGGTCACCGCGCCAGGTGTGCTTGATGTCGACGTCGACCTTCAGCGTCGCCGGGGCGTTGCCCGTCTGACCGGTCACGACAATGTCACTGGTGACAGCCGCGCCCATGTCGGGGATGTTGACGTTGTTGGTGTTCTCGAAGACCGTGCCGGGCGGCGGCGTGGTGCCGTCGCAGGTCAGGCCGATCGAGCGCTTCGGGCAGTCCGAGTACTCAAGCAGGTAGAGCACGGCCGCCTTGTTGCGCGAGGTCTCGCGGGCGATGATCTCGTCACCGGGGTAGAAGCCGCCGCCGGAGGCGGACGCCGGGAACATCTCGAAGGTGTAGCCCCAGATCTTGTGCACGCCCCACAGGTAGTCGTCGATCGACCCGTCGGTGATGTAGAGGTCCGAGGACTGCTCCGGGGTGTAGCCGTTGGTCTGCGCCATGGCGCGGCCCATCGTCGAGAAGACCTTCTGCTCTTCGGCGTTCAGGCCCTCGGCGGTGTCGGCGGTGGTGTAGCCGAACGGCCAGAGCACCAGCTCGCTGTAGGTGTGGAAGTCGATCGCGGTGCTGATCTGCTGCTTGCCACCGACGACCCGGCTGCGCACGAAGTCCGAGAGGACCTTGACTTCCTTCGCCGATTCCGGCGCGGTGCCGCGGTAGGTCTCGGAACTGGTGCTGCCCGAGGAACCGCCGCAGCAGCCCCACTTGTAGTTCCAGTTGCGGTTCATGTCGGTGCCGACGTAGGACGAGCCGGAGTTCGGCTGCCGGTTCTTGCGCCAGCTCTTGTAGGAGCCGGTGGAGATGTCGAACTCGCCGCCGTCGGGGTTGACGTCGGGCAGGATCCAGATCTCGCGGGTGTCGACCATGGACTTGACCTTGGCGTCGGTCGCGTAGGTCTCGGTGAAGGTCTTGATCAGGTAGATCGCCATCTCGACCGTCAGGTGCTCACGGGCGTGCTGGTGGTGGGTGAAGAGAACCTCGGGCTCGTTCTCGTCCACCGACGGGTTGTCCGAGATCTTCAGCGCGTAGATGTCGCGGTTCTCGTAGGACTTGCCGATGACCTGCTTGGTGATGATGCCGGGGTAGTTGGCGACGGCGTTGTTGATGACCGTGGTCATCTCGGCGTAGTTGTGGTAGTTGGCGTCCGAGCTCGGGAAGTCGTTGATTCCCTGCGCGCCCTGGGTTCCCTGGGTGAGCGCGGGTGCGGCTTCGGACTCGACGGTGAAGCCCTGGGACCGGATCTTGCGGACCTCGGCGGGGGTGGCGGTGATCATCAAGCGGCTGTCTTCGGTGCCGTTGATGGCCGCGCCGGTCGCCGCGATCGCGCTGCGCTGCTGGGAAGTCTTGACTCCGATGACGTGGTACTCGGCCGATGCACGGGCTTCCTGGGCGGCGGCGGCGTTCTCGCCGCTGGCAGGGTTGCCGCTCATGGAAATGATCACGGCAAAGGCGGCGAGCGCCCCGACCATGACGGACAGGCGTTTGCGATTCACGCGTGCCTCCTGCAAGGAGTGCCGGAATTTCCGACACTGGAGGGGTAGAAACTTCGCCGCGCGGACAGGATCAAACCCTGGGGGTGCCCTCATGACTCATGCCCGCGTGGCTATGACATTCGAATACTGACCGGGTGTCATGCCCATCACAAGGCTACGAGTGGCTGCCGTCGTTACCGGTTTATTCACAGACCCTTCACTTCACGTGGGTCAGCGCAGGCCGATCCGCCGCATCAGCCGCAGGGAACGCGCCATGATCCCCGTGTAGCGGCCGTAGGGGATGGCTTTCGGCGGCGGGATGACCCGGACCCGCTGAACCGCGACATTCTGTGCCTCGGTGTATTTGAGCAGCCCTTCGACCCCGTGCCTTCGGCCCAACCCGGATGAGCCCATTCCGCCCATCGGCGCGTCCATGCTGGAGTAAGCCGCCGCGTGGCCGTCGTTCACGTTGACCGTCCCGGCCCGCAGCCGGTGCGCGACCCGGCGGGCGCGGTCGAGGTCGCGGCCGTAGACGCTGGCGTTGAGCCCGTAGCTGGTGTCGTTCGCCAGGGCGATCGCGTCCTCCTCGTCGCGGAAGGGGTAGATCGACACGACTGGCCCGAAGGTCTCCTCGGCGAAGCACGCCATGTCCGGGGTGACGCCGGTGAGCACGGTCGGCTCGTAGAACGCCGGTCCGAGGTCCTCCCTGGGCACGCCGCCGACATGCACGGTCGCGCCCTTGGCCCGGGCGTCGTCGACGTGTTCGGCCACGGCCTTGCGCTGCCTGGTGGAGATCAGCGAGCCGACGTCGCACTTGTAGTCGTAGCGGGCGCCGAGCTTGAGGGCGCGGGTCGCGTCGACGAACTTCGCGAGGAAGGAGTCGTGGACCGACTCGTGCACGTAGATCCGCTCGATGTGCATGCAGAGCTGGCCGGTGTTGGCGAAGGCGCTGGTCACCGCGCCGTCGACAGCGGCGGCGACGTTCGCGTCGGGGAGCACGATCATCGGGTTCTTGCCGCCGAGTTCCAGCGAGCAGCCGATGAGCCGGGCCGCGGCCCGGGCGCCGACCTCGGCGCCGGTGCGGGTCGAGCCGGTGAAGCCCACGTAGTCGGCGTTGTCGACCAGCGCGCCGCCGACCGTCGGCCCCTCTCCGAGCACGACGGTGATCAGTCCCTCCGGCAGGCCCGCCCGGTAGAGCAGGTCGACCCCGTAGAGCGGGCTCAGCGCGGTCTGGCTGTCCGGCTTGAGAACCACCGCGTTGCCCGCCATCAGCGCCGGGATCGAGTCGGACATGCCCAGGGCGAATGGGAAGTTCCACGGCGAGATGATCCCGACGACACCCTTGGGCTGGCGCAGCTCGGTGGCCTTGATCGCCAGCGGCATCATGCCCTTGCGCGCGCGGGCCCGCAGCAGGCGCGGCGCGGCCTTCAGGTAGTGGCTGGTGGTGATCGCGGGCTCGATCAGGTCCTCGAACGCGTAGCGGCGCGCCTTGCCCGTCTCGGCCTGGATGAGGTCGGCGATGGTCTCGCGTTCGTCGAGGACCAGCTTGTGGAACCGCTCGAACACGCCCATCCGCTCGCGCACGTCGAGCTCCGCCCAGTGTGCCTGCGGCACCCGCGCGGCGTGCACGGCGTCGGCGACATCGCGGACGCTCGAACACGGCAGCGTGGCGAGGGTCGCGCCGGTGAAGACCTCGACGTTGGAGATGGTCTCCGGGCCGGAGGCGGCGACGTGTCGGGACAGCCGGGTGATCAGGTCGTCGGTGATGGTGGCGGGTGGGGTCATCCTCGGGTCTCCTCCGCGCCCGGGGCGCTGTCGGCGGCACGGGCCTCGTAGTCGCGTCGGTCGGCGGAGTCGAGCGCGTCGAGGAACAGGCGCTCACCGCCGAGCCCGCGGCTGAGCCATTCGCCGACCCGCCGGGGCAGCAGCGCGCCCACGCGCACCGCCGGGCCGACCGATTTGGGCACGTAGACGTCGAATCGCGGGGAGCGCAGCGCGCCGACGATCGCCTCGGCGACCTGCTCGGCGGTCACCGGCTTCACGCCCTTGCTGTCCTTGAGGCCCGCCGCCAGCTCGGTCCGGACGATCGCGGGCATGACACACGAGACGTCGACACCCGTGTCCCGCAGTTCCAGCCGCAGCGCCTCGGAGAAGCCGATGACACCGAACTTGGTCGCGCAGTAGGTCGCGCCCGCGGGAACCGGGATCCGGCCCGCCGCCGACGCCACGTTGACCACGTGACCCGACCCGCGCCGCTTCATCCGGCGCACCGCCTCGCGGCTGCCGTGGATGACCGCGTGCAGGTTCACCGCGAGCTGTGCGGCGGTGGTCCGGTCGGGTTCGTCCTCGATCAGCGCGATCGGCATGATCCCGGCGTTGTTGACCAGCACGTCGATCGGCCCGATCTCCGCTTCGACTTGGTCGAGCAGCGCGGTGAACGCGGCCCGGTCGGTCACGTCCAGTCCGTAGGCGGTGGCGCGAATGTCGAACTCACCTGCCGGGAGGGGCGACTCGCGGGTGAGGGTGGCGGCGGTCTGCTTGGCCAGGTCGGCGTCGAGGTCGGCGACGACGACGCGCGCGCCCGCGCGGACCAGCGCGGCCGCGGTGGCCGCGCCGATGCCGCGGGCGCCACCGGTGATCACCACGACCTGGTCGGTCAGCGAGCGTGCCATGGGGCTCCTTGTCCTCGTCGAGCCAGACAAGAAACGTAACCGGTTCTAATTCTCCGCACCAGGGTCGACGACGAGGGCGAGCTCGCCGCGGACGTGGCCCGCGTCCAGTTCGCGGTGCGCGGCGATCACCTCCACCAGTGGGTATGTCTTGACCGGCAAGGTGATCGCACCAGTGGCGTGCAGATCGGCGAGCAGCGCCAAGGTGGTAATCGAGCGCTCCCGCCGCATCTCCGGGACACCGAGGGCGCGCCCACGCGCGTGGTCGGCGATGGTCCCGATCCAAGTCCGGTCGGCGACCAGTTCGAGGGACATCCGGGGCCTCGCCGCCCACAGCGTCGAGCACCGCGTCCACCGCGTCCGGCGCGAGCGCGCGGATCCGGTCGGCCGGCCCGTCGCCATAGCGCACCGGGACCGCTCCCAGCGAACGCGGGTACTCGTGGTTTCGCTCGCTCGCGGTGCCGATCACCCGGGCGCCCCACTGGGTGGCCGGCTGCGTCACTAGCCCGCTTCCCCGGAATTCAAAGGCTTGGTCACCGTCCCTGTCATGGTGCGATTGGGCCTTGGCCGTGGTCGGTTTTCGTCACGGTCCCCTGAGGTGACGCGAACTGTGCTTCGACCACGGCGGTGAACTCCCGCGGCGCACCCGCGCGTCCACCGGATTCACCCCGGCCGCCCGCACTCGGGCCCGTACCTCGCCCGGGCCCGCGACCGCATCGTCGAGCAGGTGCCTGGTGAGGACCTCGGGGTCGCCGAACGCCGAGAACATGATCGCTGTCGTCATGGTGACCACCATGCGACCTCCAGCGCGCACGAGGTCAAGGCGTCCCCGCAAAAGATAGGTAGGGCTACGTAGTGATCCCTGGGTTGTTCCAGGTGCCGAATGGTCGCATCGTTGTCGCGGATGGCCGCCGACCCTGCTGGCGGCAATCCCCATCCGGCGGCACGGATGGCGAATGTGATGTCGGTATCGCAGTTGTCAGGCGATGCTGTCAATGAGCGGAGAGAGAGGCGTCCACGCCCTCGTCTCTCTCTCCGCTGGCATTCGAATCGGATTTACTCAAGCCTCGCCGGATGATCCCTCACTCGTCCGGCATCCTTATCGTGGCGAAAGTGTCCGATCGGCAACGGACACGCGCTGAACAGCCCGGATGCGAGGGTCTTTGGTTCTGGCGCCGTCGCGACCCGAGGCGGGAGGGCCGTTTCCAGCAGGGGGCGGCCTTCCCGCCTCGCATCTATTGCTAGCGGCGAATTTAATAGTGGAAATACCCCCGGGTCGGCGTATTCGACATTTCTACTCCGGTCGGGGTAACTTCTCTGAAATGTGCGTCGGGGCATGGATTCAGTGCACCGGAATGCGCATCATCGTCAGTGCGTCTGGGGCTTCCCTGTACCGCGCCGTCCGGCGTGGACGCCCCCTGAGTTCTTCGGAGGAATCCGTGTTCCTGCGCTCAAATACCCGGCTGCGGCGCACCATCATGGCCGCGTCCATCAGCTTCGGTCTGGTGGTGACACCCGGCCTCGCGTTCGCGGCCCCCGCTGCCCCGGCGGGCTCGACCGCGGCCGCCGCGCCGAGCACCATCCCCACCGGCACGCGCGCCTACTTCGTGATCACCGACCCGGCCAACGTCGCCGCGGGCAAGACCGCCGTCACCAACAGCGGCGGCACCGTGTGGAACTCCTGGGACGCCATCGGCGTCATCGTCGCCCACACGACGGCCGCCGACTTCAAGTCGAAGGTGCGCGCGGTGACCGGCGTGCAGTACGTCGGCGCGACCCGGACCTCCGACGTCCCGACCAACGCGGACAACCCGCCGATCCCGAGCAACAGCGCGGGGCAGAACCTGGGCACCGAGGCCGTGGGCTGGGACATCAAGCAGCTCAAGGCCGACCAGGCTTGGGCGACCGCCGACGGCACCGGCGTGACCGTCGCGGTGCTCGACACCGGCGTCAACGACCAGCACAAGGACCTGGCCCCGAACTTCGACGCGGCCAAGTCCGCGTCCTGCGCCTACGGCAAGGTCGACAACCGCACGGGCGCCTGGCGCAGCGTCGGCTCCAGCGGCCACGGCACGCACGTGGCGGGCTCCATCGCGGCGGCCAAGGGCAACGGCGGCATCGTGGGTGTCGCTCCCGGCGCGAAGATCTCGTCGATCCGCGTGGCCGAACCCTCCGGCGAGCTGTTCTTCCCGGAGAACACGGTGTGCGCCTTCATGTACGCCGTCGAGGTCGGTGTGCAGGTCACGAACAACAGCTACTGGACCGACCCGTGGTACGGCCTGTGCGCCAACGAGAACGACGGTGACCTCAAGGCCATCGAGGTCGCCGTGCGCCGTGCGGTGAACCACGCCAGCGGCGCGGGCATCGTCAACCTGGTCGCCGCGGGCAACGAGAACAAGGACTACTCGGCCAAGGGATCCACCTCGGTGAGCCCCAACGACTCGCAGCCCAAGAGCCGCAACATCAACACCGGGTGCCCGCTGATGCCGCAGGAGGCCGAGGGCTCGACCGTCGTCGGCGGCATCGACCAGCAGGGCTCGCGGTACAACATGTCGAACTACGACACCAACGGCACGCTGGATGTCACCGCGGCCGCCGTGAACGTCAACTCGACCTCGGCCAGTGGCGGCTTCCAGCAGATGACCGGCACCTCGATGGCGTCCCCGCACGCCGCGGGAATCGCCGCCCTCGTCAAGAGCGCCTTCCCCGCACTCAAGGGCAAGGACATCGAGAAGAAGATGAAGGAGTGCTCCGGCACCTACACCGACCCCAAGTACTACGGGGCCGGTCTGCCGGACGCCACCAAGTGCGTCTCCGGCGGCGGCGGTGGCGGCACCAGTTGGACCAACGACAACGACGTCCAGATCACCGACAACAACGTCGCCGTGACCTCCTCGGTGACGGCCAACGCGACCAACGCGCCGTCGGCCACCTCGAAGGTCTCGGTGAACATCGTCCACACCTACCGTGGTGACCTGGTCATCGACCTGGTCGCGCCGGACGGCACCGTGTACGCCCTCAAGCCCGCCAGCGCGAGCGACTCGGCGGACAACGTGATCGAGACCTACACGGTCAACCTGTCCGGTGAGGGCATGACGGGCGAGTACAAGCTGCGCGTCCGCGACGCCTACTCGTGGGACTCCGGTTACATCAACTCGTGGAAGCTGGACTTCGTCGGATAACGACGGCGCTCCAAGGCTGACGCAGTGATCCACGGTGGCTCTCCCGCAGTCCGCGGGGGAGCCACCGTCGGCTCAGGCGAAGTCCTCGGCGTGCAGTTCGCTGCGCGAGGTGACGCCGAGCTTGCGCAGCACCCTCGCCGCGTGCTGCTCGACGGTTCGGGGCGAGAGGAACAGCACGTCGGCGATCTCGCGGTTGGTGTGGCCGCCGGCGAGGAGTCGCGCGACTTCCTGCTCACGCGGGGAAAGCTCGTTGCCGTACCCGCGCCGCCCGCGTCTGGACGGCTTCACCCCGCCGATGCCGCGCAGCAGGTGTCGGCATCTCGCCGCGTCGCGGGTGGCGCCGAGGGCGTCGAACGTATCGATCAAAGTGGACAGTGCGGCGGCCGCGCCCGCGCCGTCGGAAGGCAGCAGGCACAGCGCCTCGTGCTCGGCGGCCATCGCGGCGTAGTAGGGGGCGTTCATCTTCTCGTAGGCGCCGCGCGCGCTTCGGTGGAATTCCACCGCGGTTTCCAGGTCGCCTGCCGCTTCCGCGAGTTCGCCGCGGCCGCTGTCGACCGCGGCCGCGCTCATCGGCGCGTCCCGGTCGAGGATCCCCGCCTCGGTCTGGTCGACGATGGCGCGGGCGTCGTCGAGCCTGCCCGCGCGTACGTACGCGCTGACCGCCACCGGCAGGATCTCGCCCGCCCAGGTCCACACCTGCTTGTGGCGCAACAGCGCCAGACCGCGGTCGATGTCCGCGCAGGCCTTGGTGATGTCGTCCTGGGCCAGCCACGCCCTGGCCAGTCCCGCGCAGCCGCCGATCGCGATCTGGGAGATCGCCTCCTGCGGCGCGTAGGCCCCGCTGTTGGTGAAGTAGCCCATCGCCTCGGACCACTCGCCGCGCGCGCAGGCGAGCGACCCGAGCACCAGGCTCAGCTCGCTGGCCACCGGCAGCAGGTCGTGGTACTCCTCGAGCAGCTTGCTCGCCCGCTCGGCCAGCCCGCTCCACGTGCCGAGGAACCAGTCGAGGCGGGCCCTGGTGGCCCGCGCGGTGCTCGCCACGAACGGCGCGCCGCAGTCGTCGGCCAGCCGCGTGCCGGTGTCCAGCGCGTCGGCGCCCTGCTGGAAATGACCGACCGTCACGCAGGCGTCGGCGAAGTTGCAGTACGCCCTGGCCAACTGGCGCTGGGTGGCGGCGGTGTACGCGGTCTGCGGAAGCTGGGACAGCCTGCCGAAGGCCGTCGGGTCGCCGGTGTGCAGCCGGGACCCGAGGTTGTTGGCCAGCAGCATGATCCGCTGTTCCTCGTCCTCACAGGAATCGATCAGCTCGTCGGTGCGGCGCAGCCACGGCTCGATCTCCGTGAACGGGGTGTCGCCGGTGAACGGCTGCGCGAGCACGGAGGTGGCCTTCGCGGCCAGCGCGGGACGCTCGCGGAGGTCGCCGAGCGCGAGTTCGATCTCCGAGCGGGCCGACGCCACCCCGCCCGCCTGCCGGATCAGCAGCAGCCCCAGGAACAGCCGGACCTCGCCGCGGGCCGACATCGAGAGCCTGCGGTCGCCGAGCAGCCTGCGCATCGTGGCCGTCGGGTTGATCTGGTCGAGCCCGGTGTGCGCGACCTGCCCCAGCTTCACCGCCAGCCGGTCGACGTCGGCCGAGGACAGCGACGGCTCGGCCAGCACCCGCTGCAGCAGCGTTGTGGCGGTGGCGGCGTCGCCGACGTCGGCGGCCCGGTCGGCGGCGGCCTCGCCGTAGCGCAGCCAGTCGGCGAGCCTGCCCGCGCGCTGGCTGTGCTCGGCGAGCTGGACCAGCGGACGGGGGCTGACCAGGTCGAGCGCGTCGATGGCCCGCAGGTGCAGCTGTTGGCGGTCCGGGCCGCTGAGCGTGTCGTAGACCGCCTGCTGGGCCAGGGCGTGGCGGAACGTGTAGTGCGCGTTGTCGGTCTCGTGCAGGACGTGTCCGGCCAGCGCGTGGCCCAGCGCGGCGCGGACCCGCTGCTCGGGGATCCCGGCGACGGAGCCGAGCAGCTCCGCGGTGGCGGGCACGCCGAGCACCGCGGCGGCCTGGACCAGCCGGTTGGCCGCGGTCGGCAGCTCGTTGAGCCGCTCGGCGATCGCGTCGCGCAGCAGCACCGGGACCTCGACGTTGTCCAGCAGCCTGCGCGCGGCGGCGCCGTCGGCGTGCACCGCGCCCGCCGTCGTGCGCAGCGCCCGCAGCGTCTCCTCGACCACGAACGGGATGCCCGCGGTGCGCTCGTGCAGCTTCGCGGCGAAGTCGGCGGAGACCGTCTCCTCGTCGAGGATCGCCGCGGCCAGCGAGCGCACGCCCTCGGCGTCGAGCGGGGCCAGGTGGACCAGCATGCTGGTGATGCCGGTGGGCGGCCGGTAGGCGGTGCCCAGCGGCATCCCGCCGGGCACGTCCTCGCGGCGGTAGGTGACCAGGACGGTCAGGTTCGGCGGCGGGTCGGCCATCAGGAACCGCAGCAGCTGCCGCGAGCCGTCGTCGGCCCAGTGCAGGTCCTCGATGATCATCAGGGTCGGGCCGACCGCGGCGAGCAGCTCGCGCACCGCGCGGAACACCCGGTGCCGGTCGGCCCGCGGGTCGCCGGACGGCGCGGGCGCCTCGGGCAGGTAATCGGCCAGCTCAGGCAGCATGGGGGCCAGGACGCCCGCCACCCGGCTCAGCGGGGGACGGCTCGCCAGCCGGTCCGCGCAGCCGCCCAGCGCCTCCAGGACGGCCCCGTAGGGAAAGGGCTCGCGCAGCGGCTGGCAGTTGCCGATGAGGATGCGCAGCGGGCCGAGGCGGCCCGGGCGGAGCAGCTCATGGACGAGCCTGCTCTTTCCGACCCCCGCCTCGCCTTCGATCATGACCACGGCGGGCTGGCGCGTCACCGTCTCGCGGAGCGCGTCGAGCTCGTGGCCGCGACCGACGAGCACCGGCGACGTGGTGCGCACAAGGCTCGCCGTCGGCTGCCGCTTCGGGACCATCCACACCCTCCCATGCCGGTGTTCAGGATCGGTGTCAACCCGACGTTCTTCGGAGCCTAAGCCGAACGAGGGTGATCCGGAACTCACTTGCCGCCGCGCAACCGGCAAAGCGATCTTAGTCGGCGTTCCGTGGCAGGAGATCGAGCTCGACCTCGGTGAAAGACGGGTAGGTATACCTACTGATACCCGGATTGTTCGCAGGGCGCGTCCGGCTGAAGGTGATCGGCAGTGGCTGTCAGTTGTTCACCCTGCCCGGCAGCCACGCCTCCGAGTGGCGACTTCCACTCGGTGGAGTGAACAAAGGGGCCTGTTGCGAGGCCGCGTCGGTCCCGCCCTAGCACGGGACCGGCTCGGCGACTTGTCGCTGTCGCGGTGTCACACCGCGCTCGAACCCTGCAGAGTAAGGACAGCCAAGCAATGAGAAAACTGAAGACCCCACTGAAAGCCCTGCTCGTGGGTTCCGCCGCCGTGGGTCTCGTGGCGCTCGCGGTGCCCGCGTTCGCCGCCCCGACCTCCGCGGCCGCGATCCAGAACGCCAACGCGCCCGGCACCGTCCCGGACCGCTACATCGTGGTGTTCAAGGACGACAGTGTCAGCCGTGCCTCCGTCTCGGCCAAGGCGAACGACCTGGCGGGCAAGCACGGCGGCGAGGTCAAGTACACCTACGACTCCATCCTACGTGGCTTCTCCGTGTCCATGAAGGAAAGCCAGGCACTCGCGCTGGCCAAGAACCCGATGGTCAAGTACGTCGAGCAGGCGGTGTACGCCACCGTCACCGACACCCAGCCGAACGCGCCGTGGGGACTCGACCGGGTCGACCAGCGCGACCTGCCGCTGAACCAGACGTTCGACTACCCGGCCAACCCGGGTCAGGGTGTGCACGTCTACATCGTCGACTCCGGCCTCAACTCCGCGCACCAGGACTTCACCGGCCGCGTCGGCGCGGGCCGTGACCTCGTCGACAACGACTCCACCCCGCAGGACTGCAACGGCCACGGCACGCACGTCGCGGGCTCCGCGGCGGGCACCACCTACGGCCTGGCGAAGAAGGCGACCGTCCACGCGGTGCGCGTCCTCGACTGCGCGGGCAGCGGCACCAGCGACGCGATCCTCGGCGGCATGAACTGGGTCAAGACCAACGGCATCAAGCCCGCCGTGGTGAACTTCAGCATCGGCTGCCGGTCCCGCTGCACCCAGCAGAGCTGGGACGACGGCGCGAAGGCCGTCATCGACAGCGGCATCCAGTGGGTTCAGGCGGCGGGCAACTCCAACGACGACGCCTGCTACTACAGCCCGCAGAAGCTGCCCGCCGCCGTCACCGTCGGCAACAGCAACCAGCAGGACGCCCGCTACACCGGGACCGGCCAGAGCAACTACGGCTCCTGCCTGGACATCTGGGCTCCCGGAACCAGCATCGTCTCGGCGTCGCACTCGAGCAACACCGGCACCGCCACGATGACCGGCACCTCGATGGCCTCCCCGCACGTCGCGGGCGCCGCGGCCCTCTACCTCGGCCAGAACACCTCGGCCACCCCGGCCCAGGTGCGCGACGCGCTGGTCAACAACGGCTCCACCGGCAAGCTCAGCGGCATCAACACCGGGTCGCCGAATGTGCTGCTCTACACGGGCTTCATGAACGGCCCGGTCGACCCGCCGTGCTCCGCGGCGACCAACACCAACGACGTGGCGATCCCGGACAACAACACCGCGATCACCTCGTCGGTGACCGTGACCGGCTGCTCCGGCGCGGGCACCGCGGCCACCTCGGTGAAGGTGGACATCAACCACACCTACACCGGTGACCTGGTGATCGACCTGGTCGGCCCGACCGGCAAGGTCTTCAACCTCAAGCAGGCCGGTGGCGCCAGCTCCTCGACGGGGGTCCACCAGACCTTCACCGTCAACACCGGCGCCGAGACCGCCAAGAACGGTGAGTGGAAGCTTCGGGTCACCGACGTCTACCGGTACGACACCGGCAACATCGACGCCTGGACGCTGACCTTCTAGACCTTCCAGTCGTTGGCGCACAACTGAAAGACCGCCCGCGGGAGGTGTCCACACCGGACACCTCCCGTCGGCGTGCCGTCACCAACTCCAGCGGATGCCGACGATCGCGGACTTCTCGTCATGGGTCAGCAGGTGCGCGCTGTTGTACGCGCCCAAGTGCAGCTCCCCGTGGTCGGTCTCCGGCAGCCTGCTCGACTCGCGCCGGAACTGGCGGCACGACGTGGGCACGGCCTCCGGGTGGAACACCACTTCCAGCAGGTATTCCCGGGCGCACTGGCGCATCGCCCGGACGAACCTGGTCGAGGCGGCCGAACCGTGCCACCGCACCTCGTAGGAGAACGCCGCGGTGTCGCCGATGCGCAGCACGCGGTCGAGCAGGATCTCCGAAAGCAGGAACCGACCGGGCTCGTGGGTGCGGGTCTGGCCCAGCGCGCAGCCGCTGAGCGCGGTGACTGTCGGCAGGGCGAGATCGGTCGGCTCCGCGCGGTGCAGGACCACGCAGGTGCGCCGCCAGTCCACTTCGGACCGGATGACCGCGTGCACGACAGTGCGGTCGTCGCGGCCCTCGCGGTCGAGGAAATGCTGTTCGCGCACGCTCAGGAACGTCAGCTCGCCGGGACCGGGGTCGTCGAGCTCGGCCAGCAGCGGGTTCAGGGCGCTCGCGCCGTCCCACAGGGCCTCGTGCGACTTCGCCGAGGACCGCGACGCCCACCGGCCACGCGGCTTTCGCGGTCCCAGCAGGGAGATCAGGTACCCGGGCGGTAGCCCGAGAACTTCCTCGATGATGGTGACCGCGCGCAGCGACTCCGGGCGCTCCGGCCGGGTTCGGCCGCGGCGCCAGTAGCTCAGCGTCGACAGGCTCACCTTGACCTCGTGCACGCTCAGCCGCCGCTGCAGCTGTTCGAGACTCATGCCGCTGCGGTCTATCGCACGGGTCAGGGCGACCGGGAACGACTCCCGGACGCCGGACATGGCCACCGGATCGCGGTGGGGTGCTGGCAGGGTGTGCATAACGTGTATTCGCCTTCCGGGAACGGAAAACGGCAGGCCCGGGAAGCCCCGGACCTGCCGTTTTCGATCAGGTGGAGATTACCGAGTTCAGAGCCTGCCGGCGCTGTTCCCGGTGTAGCTGAACGAAGTGACCGTCAGGGAGTAGGTCGCCGAGCCGGTCTTGCCGTCCGCCGACCGCGCCGTGATGGTGATCGGGTGCGTTCCGGTCGGGGTCTGGAAGCTGGTGAAGACCCAGATCAGGCTGCGCCCACCCTGTGCCACGGTGGCCGGGTTGAAGTACACCTGGGTGCCGGCGGGGACACCGGAGGCGGTGAACGTCAGGTTGCCCGTGCCGCCGAGTGCGGAGGCGTAGAACTCGTTGAGGCCACCCTGGTTCTGCGAACCCGAGGACGGGGACAGGGTCACTGTCACGCCACCCGGGGTCGTGGTGCTCTCGACCTTGAGCGACACCGCGGTCGTCGCGGTCTTGCCCGCCGAGTTGGTGCCGGTGACGGTCACCGTGTAGGTGCCCACCGCCGCGCTGCTTGATGCCGAGAGGGTCAGCGTCGAGGACGAGCCGGTCTGCACCGAGGACGGCGAGAACGACGCGGTCACGCCACTGGGCTGGCCGGAGGCGGTCAGGTTGATCGTCTCCGCGCCGTTGGAACCGGCGGTCGTGCTGATGGTGCTGGTGGTGTTCGCACCCTGCTTGACGATCACCGAGCTCGGCGAGGCGCTGAGCTTGAAGTCCGTCTGCTGGTTGCCGTTGACGGTCAGCGACAGTTCCGCCGAAGCGCCCTTGCCCGCCGCGTTCGTCGCGGTGATGGCGATGGCGTAGGTGCCTGCCGGGGTCGTGGTCGAGGTCTCGACGACAACCTTGGCGCCGTCGCCCGCCGGGATCTTGGCGGGCTGGAACGTCACGGTCGTGCCCGCGGGCTGGCCGGACGCGGACAAGGTGAGTTCCTCGGCGCCGCCGCTGCCCGCGGTGGTGGTCAGGCCGAGTGAAGCGCCCGCACCCGCGTTGAGGGTGAGGCTCGGCGAGCTGAGCGCGACCTTGTGGTCACCGGTGGTGTCGCCGGCGATGGTCACCGAGAGGGTGGCCGTCGCGGTCTTGCCGCCCGCGTTGGTGGCGTTCAGATCGATCGGGTAGGTGCCCGGAGCGGCCGACGTCGTGGTCTCGACGATGACCTTCGAACCGTCCCCGGTCTGCAGGGTCGAGGGGGAGAACGAGACGGTCACGCCGGAAGGCGCGCCCTTCGCGGTCAGGCTGACCTCTTCGGGGCCGTTGGAGCCCACCACGGTCGACAGTCCGACCGCGGTTCCCTCGCCCGGCTTGATCGTGACGCTGGACGGGTCGACCGTGACCTTGAAGTCGCCGGTCGGGGTGCCGCCGTCGGTGACGGTCAGCGAGACCGTCGACGAGTACCCCTTGCCCGAGCCGTTCGTGCCGGTGACGGTCACGGTGTAGGTGCCGTTGGGCGCGCTCGCCGCGGCGTCGAAGGTGACCTTGGCGTTGTTGCCCGCGGTGACGTCAGTGGGCTGGAAGACAGCCTGGACGCCGGACGGGAGGCCGCTCGCGGAGAGCGTCAGGCTCTCGGCGCCCGCGCTGCCCGCGGTCGTGCCGACCGTCGCGGAGGCGTAGGAGCCCGCCTTGACCGACACGGTCGACGGGGTGACCGAGACCGTGGGCTCGGCGGGCGTGACGGGGCCGACCTCGGTCGCGACCCAGTCACCCATCTCGTTGTTGAGACGGGCGTAGACGTTCCACCAGTCCCAGGTGCTCTTGCCCCAGGACGCGAGGCCGTAGATCTTGCCGTCGACCAGCAGCGGACCGCCGCTGTCGCCGGGCAGCACGGTCACGGGACGGCCGGTGGCGGTGCCCGCGCAGATCATGGTGGCGTTGTTGAAGTTGCCGACGCTGCCACTGCCGCTGCACTCGTTGTTGACGCCGCCCTGGACGATCGGCAGCTCAGCCTTGTCGAGCGTGACGTCCTTGAGGTCGTCGTTGACGTCCTTCTTGCCGTAGCCGAAGCCGAGACCCTTGCGGCCGACCAGGTTCACGTCCTTGTCCGCCGAGGTGGCGAACTTGGCGAAGGTTCCGTTCAGGGGGTTGATGTCACGGTCCAGGGTGACCACCGCGACGTCGTAGCCCTGGTCGAAGTTGACGTACTTCGGGTGCTTCTTGTAGGTGACGGCCTTGGCGTACTGGAAGCCGGTGCCCGCGCCGCCCTTGTACTCCTTGAGGTCGTTCAGGCCGTAGACGAAGCTCTTCTCGCCTGACGCGTCCGCGCAGTGCGCGGCGATGAGGATCTTGCGTGGCGCCACGAGCTCGCCGGTGCAGGTCTGGCCCTCCGGCCGCACACCGCCGGCTCGGATGCCCGCGATGATCGGCGCGTACTCGCTGACCGTGGCGTCCGTTCCGCCGATGAACATCGCGCCCGCGTCCGAACCCGGAGCGGGGTTGCCGACGGTACTGCCTTCGAACGTCGAGGCCCAGGCCTTCTTGTCCGCTTTCGACTCGGCCGCGTTCGCGATCGAGCTCCCCAGCGGGACCAGCACCGCGGCGGCGGCCAAGGCCATTACGCCCCAGGACCGTGCTGTTGGTTTCACGATTGTTCCTTTCGGATCTGGCGAACGCTCGTCTCAGGGCAGGGATGACGGCGGTTCGCTTCTCGCCACTTTCGAGTGACGCCAGGTGAGGAACAATCAGGGGCGGTATCCGTAGGGGTACGGAACTTAATGATCCCGCCAACCATTGACGGTCGTCTATGATGTGTGCATGGCCGGACTCGATGACACGAGCGCGGAGACTTTCGCGCACTGGTTCGCATGCCTCGCCGATCCGACGCGGGTGAAGGTGCTGCACGCGGTCGCCGCCAGTCCGGCGCCCGTCACGGTCGGCGCACTAGCCGTCGACGTAGGCATCAGTCAGCCGACGTGCTCACACCACATCCGCAAGCTGGCCGATGTCGGCTTCGTGCTCCTGCGCCGCGAGGGCACCCAGACTTTCGTCTCCGTCAACGACGCGTGCTGTGTCGGATTGCCGCACGCGGCCGAGGTCGTCATGGGCGCTCTGGCCGCGCCGAATGGGCCGATGGGCATTCCGGACGATGTCACCGTTCGCGTGATGCACGACGATGATTGGCCGGTCGTACGGCGCATCTTCGGCGAGGGGATAGCGACCGGGATGGCCACTTTCGAGACAAAGGTCCCCACCCGCGAGTCCCTCGACCGGAAATGGCTCAAGGAACACCGCTGGATGGCTGAACTCGACGGCGAGGCGGTCGGCTGGGCGGCGCTGGCGCCGGTGTCGAGCCGGGCCGCGTACGCCGGGGTCGCGGAGAATTCCGTGTATGTGGCCGAATCCGCGCGGGGGCGGGGAATCGGCAAGGCGCTGATCGACCGGCAGGTGCGCGCCGCCGACGAGGACGGGCTGTGGACGGTACAGGCGGCGATCTTCCCGGAGAACAAGGGGAGCATCTCGCTGCACCGCTCGGCGGGCTTCCGGGTTGTCGGCGTGCGTGACCGTATCGCCCGCCTCGACGGCGCGTGGCGCGACACCGTGTTGATGGAACGGCGCAGCGCCACCTGCTGCTGATGGACACCACGCCCGCGACCAGCGCGCGGATGAGCAGGCAGCGGGCCCGCGACACCCAGACGGAGCTGGCCCTGCGCCGGGCCCTGCACGCGCTGGGCCTGCGCTACCGCGTCCACCGCCGTCCGCTCCCCGGCGTGCGCCGGGAGGCCGACGTGGTGTTCACCCGCGCGCGGGTCGCGGTGTTCGTCGACGGCTGCTTCTGGCACGGCTGCCCGACGCATGCGACGTGGCCACAGCGCAACGCGGACTTCTGGCGCACCAAGATCGAGACCAACCGCACCCGCGACCGCGCGACCGACGAACTCCTCGTGGCGGCGGGCTGGGTGCCCGTGCGGGTGTGGGAACACGAAGACCCGCTGGTCGCCGCTCTCCGCGTGTCAGAGGCCGTGGTCGAGGGGCTGGGCAGGCGTGGGCTGATCTAATTGACACTGTGCCGCACACCATGATCGACCTGTTCGCCGGCTGTGGCGGCATGACTTCCGGCTTCGTCGCGGCCGGGTTCACCCCGATCCTGGCGGTCGAGCACAACCTGCACGCCGCTGCGACGTACGCGGCCAACTTCGGCGAGGACCACGTCCGCTGGGCCGACATCGCGACGGTCACCGGCATCCCCCGGGCGGATGTGATCATTGGCGGCCCTCCCTGCCAGGGCTTCTCCAACCTGGGTGCGCGTGATGTGGAGGACCCGCGCAACAAGCTGTGGAAGGAATACCTCCGCTTCGTGCGCGCCGCCCGGCCGCGGGCGTTCGTGATCGAGAACGTCGACCGGTTCCTGGCGTCCCCGGAGTTCGCCCTGCTGCGGGAGGAGGCCGCACCGGGCGGGCTGCTGTCGGAGTACACGTTGACCCCGGGGGTCCTGCTGGCCGCGGATTTCGGGGTGCCGCAGCGGCGCAAGCGGGCCTTCGTCATCGGCTCGCGCGTCGGCCCGATCCCGCTCCCGGTTCCGACGGGGGAGTGGCAGGGAGTGCGCACTGTGTTGTCGGGCCTCCCGGAGACACCGGCTTCGACTTCCCTGCCGAGTTCGACGGTGGAATTCTTCGGACAGCGGGTTCCCGGGCGTTTCAAGAGCACCGAACTGCACTTGGGCCGCAACCCCACTGATCTGTCCCTGGAGCGCTACCGCGCGATCCCACCGGGCGGCGGCCGCTTCGACCTCCCGGACCACCTGCTCCCACGGTGCTGGCGGGAGAAGAAGACCGGAACCACCGACGTCATGGGCCGCATGCGCTGGGACGCCCCCTCGCTGACCATCCGGACGGAGTTCTACAAGCCGGAGAAAGGCCAGTACCTGCACCCCCAGTGGCACCGCCCCATCACCCACCTCGAAGCCGCCCGCCTGCAAACCTTCCCGGACACCTTCGAGTGGTGCGGCTCCAAAATCGAGATAGCCCGCCAAATAGGCAACGCTGTCCCCGTCGCCCTGGCCACCGCCCTGGCCACCCACCTAGCCCCCCACCTCTAACCCACCCCACCCCCGCGAGTCCAACGTTCCCGACAGTGAGTCCAACGTTCCCGACAGTGAGATCTCGTTTCACGACGGCGAGTTCTCAGTCCGGCCGAAGACCTTCCGCGCCAGGTCCGCCGCCCCGTCCCCGCTCAAGCGCTCCAAAGCCTCCGATCGCCCGGTCAGCAACTGCAGCATCGCCGACGTCGGTCCCTCCACCACCGGTCCCGCTCCCGCGGTCCACCCGGTGTCCGTCCCCACCAACCGGAACCCACCCAGTCGCTTCCGGGCGTGGAACGGCCACCCCATCGACCAGGCCCGCTCCGCCGCCACCCGCGCCGCCGCGGCCGGGACCTCGATCTCCCGGCCGAGTGGCTGTGAAATGTCCTGGGTGTGGGTCAGCACATCCAGAATCGTCGTGAGCGGCCCAGTCCCCGGCGGCGTCCGCCGCGATCCCGCGAGCGACCGAAGCAGGCCGACGATCTCGCCGGTCGGCAGGTCCGCCTGCCGAATCGCCGTCTGAAGGACGAGTCGGTTGAAGTTGCCGCGGGCCTTCGCGAAGTCCACCATCGACCGGCCGATCGACGTCTGCGGAGCCAGCGTGAGGTGCGCTGCGACATCGCGCACCCGCCACCCCGAGCACAGCGACGGGTGTTCCCAGTCCTCTGGGGAGAGTGTGTCGAGGAAGTCGGCGAGTCGGAGCCGGGCCGCCTCGATCTCGGACCACACCTGTTCGGTCTCCACACCGGCCTCCGATAAGCTAAGGTCACCTGAATATCAAGCTTCCTGAACAGTACGAGGAGGGTCGGTGGAAAGCAACGGTCCGGCGAAGTCGCCGCCACCGCGCGGTCCGGAGCGGAACACCGCGGCCCTGCTTTACCAGGCCTACCTCCGACTCGCGGAAGGCATCGACGCCCGCGCCCCCCGCGGCGATGAGCGCGCGCGCCCGGCCCACGCGGCGGTCTTCATCAACATGGAGCACGACGGCATCCGGCTGACCCGGCTCGCCGAGAAGGCGCGGATGACCCCGCAGGCCATGGGCGAGTTGGTCGACGGCCTCGAAAGCTGGGGCTACCTGCTGCGCGTCCCCGATCCGTCCGACCGGCGGGCCAAGCTCATCGTCTTCACCGACAAGGGCCACGAGGCGCTGCGGGCGGCGTTCGACGCGGTCGAGGACGTCGAGGCGAGGCTGCTGGACCTGCTCGGAGCGAAGGACCTGGAACGCCTCCAGCAGGCACTCATCCAGGTGGCGACCGACTTCTAGAGATATGCGTCTCGTTGCAATGCAACTCGTTGCATAGGTACTCTCCGACGCATGGCGTTGGAGCACGCGATCCTGGTCTCGCTCAGCGAGCGGCCCGGTTCCGGCTATGAGCTCACCCGGCGGTTCGACAAGTCCATCGGGTTCTTCTGGCGCGCCACCCACCAGCAGATCTACCGCGTCCTCAAGCGCATGGACGACGCGGGCTGGGTGCACGTCGAGCACGTTGCGCAGGACGGCAAGCCGGACAAGAAGGTCTACACGGTCAGCGCCGAGGGCGCGGCCGAGATCTCCCGCTGGCTGGCCGAGCCCGCTCAGCCGACGGAGTTGCGCGACGAACTCGCGATCAAACTCCGTGCGGCGCACGGCGACCCGGACGCGGTCGCCGCCGAGGTCGCGCGCCACCGCGCCCAGCACGCCGAGCGGCTCGCCCTCTACGAGGCCATGGAGCGGCGTGATTTCCCCGACCGGGACGCGCTGACCGGGCCCGCCCTGCACCAGTTTTTGGTCCTGCGCGGCGGAATCGGCGCCGAGCGGGGATTCGTCGCGTGGTGCGACGAGGTTCTGACGGCCCTGCGCCGTGACGCGGAAAGAGGCGAGACGCGATGACCGAGTATCCCACCCTGCTGTCCACTGTGGACCTCGGGTTCACCACGCTGCGCAACCGGGTCGTCATGGGCTCGATGCACACCGGGCTTGAGGACCGCGCCGCCGACGTCCCGAAGCTGGCCGCGTACCTCGCCGAGCGCGCCCGCGGCGGTGTCGGCCTCATCATCACCGGCGGCTACGCGCCCAACCGTACGGGCTGGCTCAAGCCGTTCGCCTCCAAGCTCACGACGGACGCCGAGGTACGCAGGCATCGGCAGATCACCAAGGCGGTGCACGACGAGGGCGGCAAGATCGCGCTCCAGATCCTGCACGCGGGCCGCTACGCCTACCACCCGTTCAGCGCCTCCGCGTCGGCCATCAAGGCCCCGATCAACCCGTTCCGGCCGCGCGCCCTGTCGGACCGGGGAGTGCGCGCGCAGATCCGTGACTTCGTCAACTGTGCCGTTCTGGCAAAAGAAGCGGGCTATGACGGTGTCGAGATCATGGGCTCCGAGGGCTACTTCATCAACCAGTTCCTGGCCCCCCGCACGAACAAGCGCACCGACCAGTGGGGCGGGACGCCGGAGAACCGGCGCAGGCTCGCGGTCGAGATCGTCCGCCGCACCAGGCAGGCCGTCGGCGCCGAGTTCATCATCGTGTACCGGCTGTCGATGGCCGAGTTCGTCGAGGATGGCCAGACCTGGGACGAGATCGTCGCGCTGGGCAAGGAAGTCGAGGCCGCGGGCGCCACGATCATCAACACCGGCATCGGCTGGCACGAGGCCCGGGTGCCGACCATCGTGACCTCCGTGCCGCGCGCGGCCTTCACCTCCGTGACGGCCCGGTTCAAGCCGCACGTATCGATCCCCGTGGTGGCGACGAACCGGATCAACATGCCGCAGGTGGCCGAGGAGATCCTGGCCCGCGGCGACGCCGACCTGGTGTCGATGGCGCGGCCGATGCTCGCCGACCCCGACTGGGTGCGCAAGGCCGAGCAGGATCGCGCCGACGAGATCAACACGTGCATCGCGTGCAACCAGGCGTGCCTGGACCATGTCTTCAAGAACCAGAAGGCGTCCTGCATGGTCAACCCGCGCGCCGCGAGGGAGACCGAACTGGTGCTCCTGCCGACTCGCCGCGCCAAGCGGGTCGCTGTCGTCGGCGCGGGCCCGGCGGGGCTCTCAGCGGCGGTCACGGCGGGGCAGCGGGGCCATGACGTCGACCTGTTCGAGGCGCGCCCGGCGATCGGCGGCCAGTTCGACATCGCCAGCCGCATTCCCGGCAAGGAAGAGTTCACCGAGACGATTCGGTACTACACAAGGCAACTCGAGGTCACCGGCGTCAAGGTGCACCTGGGCAAGATGGTGACCGCCCAGGAGCTGATCGATGGCGGCTACGACGAGGTCGTGCTCGCCACCGGGGTCACGCCGCGGATGCCCGCCATTCCGGGTATCGACCACCGGAAAGTTTTGTCCTATGTAGACGTAGTCCGTCACGGCAAGCCGGTGGGCGAGAAGGTCGCGATCATCGGCGCGGGCGGCATCGGCGTCGACGTGAGCGAGTTCCTCACGCACAGCGAGTCCCCGACCCTCGACCTGCCCGCCTGGCAGGCCGAGTGGGGGGTCGACGACGAGGGCGCGTTGGCCAAGCCGAAGCCTGACCCGTCCCCGCGTCAGGTGTTTCTGCTGCAGCGCAAGGAAGGCCGCATCGGCGCCGGGCTCGGCAAGACCACCGGCTGGGTCCATCGCGCCGCACTGAAGGCCAAGCGCGTCGAACAGATCCGCGGCGTCAACTACGAGCGCATCGACGACGAGGGCCTGCACATCACTTTCGGCAAGGACCGCTCGAAGCCGCGCACGCTCGCCGTGGACAACGTTGTGATCTGCGCGGGCCAGGAATCCCACCGCGACCTGGCCGAGGCTCTTCGTGCGGCGGGCCAGTCCGTGCACCTCATCGGCGGCGCCGACGTGGCCGCGGAACTGGACGCCAAGCGGGCGATCGACCAGGGCACCAGGCTCGCCGCAGGACTCTGATCAGCCGGATACAGCCCGGTTGCGTCCCGACCGGGTGAATGCGCCGAGGTGAGCGGCGGGCACGAATACCGGTCGCCGTTCGAAGATCGAAATTCACCGCTCGCCGACGAAATGCCGATAACGAACATCCCGCCTCCGCGCGGTCGGGAAGATTGATGGACAGGACATTCGATTTGTCCTGTCCATCAATCGTCTGACCAGCAAGGAGAGCGGACTGCGTGACGACACAACCATTCTGTGGCGCTGAACCACGGGGGCCCGAGTCGCATCGGGTGATGCCGGATTCCGGCGATGAGCTTGTCTCCCTGGATGAATTGCTTTCCCTGGCGGCCACCGCCGAGCCGATCGGTCAGTCCGACGGCGTCTTGGTGGGGTGGGTCCGTCAGATCGTGAGTGAGGGATGGGGGCCCACGCTGCGGGCGGCGTTCCTGATCACCGTGCCCGCAGCCGTCATGTTGGTGCTGGCGGGGCTGTTCCCCGCTGTGTGCACGACGATCGCCCTGATCCTTGGCCGCGAGGCCATTCGGATCGGCCGGGTGCCGCGAATCGCGTAAAGGGGGAGGCGGCAGGTTGCTGCTGATATCAGCAACCTGCCGCCTCCGGTTCGGAACTCTGGCCCGTCGCAATGCCTTGACCGGTGTGGTGGCGGGCCAGAGGTCTGTCATAGTGCCCTAAGACCTAGGCCTACTTTATTGCAACTATAGGCAACAAAACAACTTCGGTGTTTTGTTCGCCTTGGGTGCTCGGACATGCGAGATCATCGCCCACATGGCAGGCGGGGACGAGTACGGTTCATGGCCCCTCGGCCCTTTCCTCAACGAGGCGAGGATCGCCCGGAAGCTCACCCAGAAAGCCGCCGCCGCCCGCGCGAGCCTGTCCCGCACCGCCTGGCAACAACTCGAAAGCGGCCAACGGGCGGACGGCAACCCGGTGCGCCCCAAAGCCACCACCGTCATCGCCGCCGCCATGGCCGTCGACGCGGACCCGGCCAGGGCACTGGAACTGGCGGGCCTGGACCCGTCCGCGTTCGAACCGTCCCGGGCAGGCCGCCCCGCCACCTCGTTCGCCGAGGCCCGCGCCCTCCTGGCCCAACTGACCGAACCCCAACGCCGAGCGGTGATCGACCTCCTCCGCACCATCGTCCACGACACCCCTGCCGAGCCTTTCCGCGAAGACACGACGTTGAGCGGCCCCGAGCGGACCAGGTGGGACGCCACTGCCCCGGTCGAGTCCCCATCCGCCGAGCCGTCCGCGCGGCCCGAATCTGATTCCGACTGAGCCTGCCCAGCCCGATCTCGGGCCTGTCGAACCCGCGTCGGCGAACCGGCTGTGGTCGAATCCGCCCGGCCTGACCTCGGGCCCGTCAAACGCGCGTCGGCGAACCGGCTGCGGTCGAACCCGCCCAATCCGGTACCGGTGCGGTCGAGGTTGTCCGGCTGGGTCCGCTCAGTCCAGTACCTGGTCCGGTCGAGGTTGTCCGGCCGAGTCCGCTCAGCCGGTACCCGCTCCCCGTCGAGTCGCCCCAACCTCGTCCGGCTGACCCCGGGCCGGCTCACCCCCTCCCAGTCCGGCAAGCCTCCGGACAGCGCCACTTCGGCTGCGAGTGGTGCGTGCGCGAACCCGACTCTCGCTCCCGGGCGCGCAAACGCTTTCGGGTGTGCCACGTACATAGCTACCTGCGCTATTGTCGCTGATCCGCTCGTCGCGCGGTCAGTGGTCCGTTTGCGATCGCCTCAGCCGAAGTCGCCCGGGGTCTCGCCCCTCGCCCGCACATCCACGGCATACCCGTCTGCCGCTGTGAATGCCCGCGGGGGCGCCAGGCAAGTGGGCGGCTCCATGATCGCGCCGAGGATTGAGCGCCGATCCCGCTCACTCGGGCCGCCGCCTATCGTGAGGTGTCCCGTTCCTTCCGGGCGTCCGCCAATGCGTCGTCCAACATTCCCCTTTCCATCGTGGGATCCAGTTCTCCCAACGGATAGCACCGTCCCCGGCGCGCGAGCGCCCGCCCGGTCCGGTCGATCTCCACCGTCCGAAACACCACCACCGCATGGCTCACAATCCGCCCGGCGGGCAACTTTCCTTCAGCCGCAAGGAATCCGGTCAACGCCTCCCCGATGTCGCGCCCACTCGCCACCGATCACCCCCGATTCCGCCGCACCACCAGTGGATCACGATCCGCCGCGAAAAGCACCGGGTCCCGACCCGCCTGTGGACAACTCCTGGGTGGGCGCCGGGGCGCCCACCCAGGAAGTGGTTCAGCGGAACGCGGCGATGGTCGCCTTGGTTTCGTTCAGGACCCGGGCGTTGTCGCTCTTGTCGGCGGTGCCCATGGCCACGCCCTCATAGTTCTTCCCGGGGTTCGACCAGTAGTTCAGCCGCGAGCAGCTGGTGGGACAGTCGTAGGCCATGATCGTGCGCCACGCGTTCCCGTTGCGGAATCCATGGCCGTGGGCGAACGGCGTGGTGGACGAATCGGTCTCCGGGTCGTGCCGTGCGGACTGCAGATGCCCCAGCTCGTGCGCGAAGGTGTAATAGCCGGTCGCGCAGCCGTGGTAGACCGCCGCGAAGGCTGTCGTGGCGTCGGCGCCGATGCTCGATGCGAGGCCACAACCCGACTTGTCGTTGACCAGCAACACATTCAGATCGGCCTGCTGCTTGTCGCGGCTGGCGTGGATGCTGTCGAGGATGCCGTCCGAGGGTTCCCGGAACCGGGCCAAGTCGGCGGTCATCTCCTGTTCCTTGTGCTGCAGCGTCTCGTAGCCGGACAGCTCCAACGTGATCTCGACGCCCGAGTTCTCATAGCCCCGGTTCGTCTCCGCTACCGCCAGCTCGGCCAGTGCCCGCAAGTCCCCGCCGAAGCCGGTCGCGGCGTCGCTGGTGCCGACCACCTGCACCCGGATCACCGTGTTCGCCTCAGTGGCCGCGGTGTCGGCCATCGGCACTGTCGGTGGACCACCCGGCGTCCTGGGATGGTCTGGCGGCATGCGCGACTCGTCGATCTCCGTCACCGCGTGCTGCCCGCCTGCGATCGGCTGGATTCGGTACAGCCGTCCATCGGCCCGGACCGACCCGGTCACCCCATCGCCGCGACGCACCAGGACGACCGACTCCCGTTCGTCGGACCGCACCCCGCCTGCCGGCCGCTGCCAGTCTCGGATCGAGCCCTCCCACACCGTGCTGCCCAGCGCGGTAGTCCGAACCCGGTCGCGGCGGGCGGTGACCCGCTGATTCCCCAGATCCAGCTCGATGGCGTCGGTCTTCGAATCAACCGCCCCAGCGTCCGCGCGTTTCGTCCACACGCCCGCGGTTCCCGGCCGCGACTGCAGGGCGGCCGTCGACGCCGCTGTGTTCTCCGTGAACAGCTCCCGCCCCGGCTTGTCCGCCGACGCCGTGGGCGCGAGCACTAAACAGGCCGCTCCCAACGCGACCGCCCCGACCATCGAGAACATTCTGGAATTCGCGCGCATCACATGTCCCTCGCCTCGGGACCGCCACGCGCGGCGAGCGGACCGGGCGAGCCGAGACCAGATCCGGCAGGGGACTCGACTCCCGGGAGCCCGCCGCCGCCACGGTCCATGGATGTGTGTCCGGCACGTTATCCAGTCGCGGGATGCATCCATAGGGAGTAATTAACTTTCCCTTTTGCCGTTTAGCGGGCCGGGGCGGTCAAGCCCGGTTGTTCCGCCGTCCTGGGAGGTGACGATCACCAGGTGGAATGCGCCAAATCCGCGCGAAGTCCGTCGCGGACACGATCACCGTCTACCAGGCGTACTCCCCGGCGATCGCGGACGCGGCACTCGCGGCGGGCACGGTCGTCCCGCCGTTCAAGCGCGAGCGCATGACGTGGATCAAGCCTTCGTTCCTCCGGATGATGTATCGCTGCGGCTGGGCCACGAAGCCCGACCAAGAGCGCGTCCTCGCGATCCGCATGGGCCGAGCGGGTTCCAGTAGGCATTGGATCACTCATGCCCCAGTTCGTTAGGCAACGCCCGATCCAAATCGGACTTCCGGCGCGGCCGTCCACCACTACATCGACGACTGGATCGTGGACCAGACCAACGTCACCCCGTGGCCCACAAGATCGGCGCGTTGGTCCGCCGGCGCGCTGCTGCCCGTCGAAGGGCCGCACCCGCACTGACCCTGGACAAAGATCAGGCCCCTGACCGCATTGCTGCTGGTCAGGGACCTGATTTCACCCGGCGAAAGGTGGTGCCCCCGGCAGGATTCGAACCTGCGACGCACGGTTTAGGAAACCGATGCTCTATCCCCTGAGCTACGAGGGCCTGCGCGAACACCATACCGGGTGGGTCCGCGCAGGCCTCCGGGTCCTCCACTGGGGGCGAAACAGGGTGCGCGTCCCTAACCTGGACGACAGGATGGGGTGGACCGAGGGGGGACCGGTGGGTGATGGGCGGCTGGAGATCGATCGGATCTCCAAGAGTTTCGGCGACGTCGTCGCGCTGCGGGAGTTGGCGTTCGATGTGCGGGCCGGGGAGTTGTTCGGGTTCGTGGGAAGCAACGGCGCCGGGAAGACGACGGCCATGCGGATTGCCCTGGGGGTGTTGGCGGCGGATTCCGGGGAGGTTCGGTGGGACGGGGTGCCCGTCACCCTGGAGACTCGGCGGCGGATCGGTTATATGCCGGAGGAGCGAGGGCTCTATCCGAAGATGAGGGTCGGTGAGCAACTCGTCTACCTCGCCCGCCTCCATGGGCTCACCCCCGCGGCCGCGCAGCGGGCTGTCGTCGAGTGGACCGAGCGGCTCGGGGTGGCCGGGCGGGTCGGTGACGAGGTGCAGAAGTTGAGCCTGGGCAACCAGCAGCGAGTGCAGCTTGCCGCCGCGTTGGTTCACGACCCGGGGATCCTTGTGCTGGACGAGCCCTTCTCCGGGCTGGACCCGGTGGCGGTGGACGTCATGAGCGGCGTGTTGCGCGACAAGGCCAAGGCCGGGGTTCCCGTTGTCTTCTCCAGCCACCAGCTCGACCTCGTCGAGCGCTTGTGCGACCGGGTCGGCATCGTCCGGAGTGGACAGATGGTCGCCTGCGACACCGTGGACGCGTTGCGCTCCACCGGGGCCATGGAGTTGGTAGTGGAGGCGCCCTCGGCGCCGCCCGGGTGGGCGGACAACCTCAGCGGAGTGGCGGTGAAGGAACACGTGGGGTCCCGGACAATCCTGGCGCTCGGCGACGGCGCCGACGACCAGGTGGTGCTGCGCGCGGCCCTGGCGACCGGGGCGGTGACGGAGTTCAGCAGGCGGCGGCCGTCGCTGACCGAGTTGTTCCGCAACGTCGTGGCGGCGGACGGGGTGGCGGCGTGAACGCGTGGTCGGCAGTCGGATTGGTGGCGGGGCGCGAGGTGCGCACCCGCTTGCGCTCCAAGGCGTTCATCATCACCACGGTGGCGACCCTCGTTCTGCTGGTGGGTTTCGCGCTGGTCATGAAGCTCGCGGGCGGCGGCTCGGACTCGACGGTCGGGCTCACCGGGGGCAGCACGTCGCTGTCCGCACCGCTCAAGGCGACCGCCGAGAGCATCGGCCAGACCATCGAGACCCGGGAGATCCACGATGAGCCCGCCGGTCGACGCCAGGTCGACGAGGGGACGCTCGACGCGCTGCTTGTCGGCGACGGGTCGAATGTCGTCGTGGTCGTGAAGAAGGACATCGACGAGAAGCTGCGCGCCACGCTGAACGTGCTGGCCGGGCAGTTGGCGCTCAACCAGCAGATCGTCGACCTCGGCGGCGACCCGGCCCAGGTGGCCGACGCCGTCGCGGACGCCAAGGCCGAGGTGCGACCACTGGAGCCGCCGTTCGACTACAACGGCCAGCAACTGGTCCTCGGCATGATCGCCGGGGTGCTGATCTACATGTCCCTGCTGGTCAACGGCCAGTCCGTGGCCCAGGGTGTGGTGGAGGAGAAGTCCAGCCGGGTCGTCGAACTGCTGCTCGCGACGATCCAGCCGTGGCAGCTGATGGCGGGCAAGGTCCTCGGCATCGGTCTGGTGGGCCTGATCCAGATGCTGGTGATCGGCGGTGTCGGGGTGGTCGCCGGGCTCGGCCTCGGCGTGCTGACGATCTCCGTCGGCTCAGCTGTCGGCACCGTCGTGTGGCTGGTGGTCTGGTTCCTGCTCGGTTTCTTCGCCTACTCGCTGGTCTTCGCCGCGCTCGGCGCGCTGGTGTCGCGCCAGGAGGACGTGGGCGGGGTGATCACACCGCCGCTGATGTTCGTCATCCTGGGCTACGTCCTCGGCATCTCGATCCTGCCCGGCGACCCCGGCAACAAGCTGGTGGAGACGCTGTCGCTGGTGCCGTTGTTCGCACCGACGCTGATGCCGATGCGCCTGGCCATGGGTGGGGTGCCGGTGTGGCAGGCCGCGCTGTCGGTCACGCTGGTCGTTGCCCTGATCCCGGCGCTCGTGTGGCTGTCCGGCCGTGTCTACCGCAACGCGGTGATGCGCAGCGGCGGTAAAGTCCGACTGCGCGACGCGCTCAAGATGTGAAACTTATTCATTTTTGCTCGATCCATCCGACGTCACCCAGTAGAGTCTCACAATGCCGACTCGGGGAGGCGTTTGTGATCAAGGTCCTGTTGGCTGATGACGAGGATCTCGTCCGGTCCGGCCTGCGCTCGATCCTTACCAGCGCGGGCGATATCGAGATAGTGGCCGAGTGCGACGACGGCGCCCACGTCGCCGACCTGGTCCGGCTGCACCGGCCGCACGTCGTCCTCCTCGACATCCGCATGCGGACCACCGACGGCATCGTCGCGCTCAAGCGCGTGATGGAGCTGGCCGATCCGCCCGCGGTGGCCATGCTCACGACCTTCGACGTCGACGAGTACGTGCAGAAGGCGCTCCGGCTGGGCGCCAACGGTTTCCTCCTCAAGGACACCGAGCCCACGCAGCTCGTCAACGCCGTGCGCGACCTCGCCCGCGGCGGTGCCGTGCTCGACCCGAACGTCGCCGCCCGGGTCATCGCGGCGATGGCCGACGGACAGAAGGCCGCCGAGCCCGCGCGCAAGCTGCTGTCGTCGCTGTCGGGCCGCGAACTCGAGGTCGTCGCCCTCATCGGCCAGGGCATGTCGAACGCCGAGATCGGCAACACGCTGCATCTGTCCGAGGCCACGGTGAAGGGCTACGTGTCCTCCGTGCTCGGCAAGATCGGCGCGGCGAACCGGGTGCAGGCCGCGCTTGTGGCCTACCGCGGCGGGCTCATCGGCTAGAGCCAGTCCTCGCGGGTGTGCACTTCGACCCGGTTGCGGCCCCGCCGCTTCGCCCGGTAGAGCGCCACGTCGGCATTGGCGAACAGCTTTTCCAGGGTGTCCGCGCCAGAGGCGACCCCGATGCTCACCGTGGGCCGCCGCGTGGTGCCGAGCACCGCGGTCCAGTCGTGCAGGTCGACGGACATGCGGATCCGTTCGGCCACCGCGACACCGACCGGCGACGTCCGTCCGGTCGAGTGGTCGAGGGCCGCCTCGGTGAGCAGCACGACGAACTCGTCGCCCGCCCACCGCGCGACCACGTCGCCGACGCGGCATTCGGCGCGCAGCAGTTGGGCGATCTCGCGCAGCGCCGCGTCCCCGGCGGCGTGCCCGGCGGCGTCGTTGACTCCCTTGAACCAGTCGACGTCGATCAGCACCAGCCACGGCACCCGCCCGTTCATCCCGGCGCGTTCGAGCACCTCGGGCGCGGTGCGTTCCAGGCCGAACCGGTTGCTCAGCCCGGTGAGCGGGTCGCGCTCCGCGGCCTCCTGCGCCGCCATCGCCTGGTGTCGCGCGCGCACGGCCAGCCTGCGCTGCTCCAGCGCCTGGCCCAACCCCTCCTGCACTGTCTCCAGTGCGGTCTGCCGGGCGGAGATGTTGCGCCGCAGGGCTTCGGCCTCGCCGACCGGGTCGCCGTTGGCCCGGCAGATGTCGGCGAGATCCTGCGAATACCGCTGCACCAACGAAACGTCGTTGATCCACTCGGCGTCGTCGACGGCGATGCGGGCGTGGTGGGTTGCGTCGGTGAGTTTGCCCTGCTTGCGGCGGACCGTGGAGATGACCCAGTGCCCTACGGAGTTCACCCACCGGCTGCCGATCATCTCGGCCTGCAGCAGGGCGGAGTCCGCCGTGCTCTCGGCGCGCTCCAATTCGCCGATGCCCGCCAGGGACGCGCCGTACGCCGCGAGCAGTGCGAGGTGGACCCGGCCCGTGCTGACCAGCGCCAAACCTTCCTCGAACAACGGGATGGCTTCGCGGAACACCGCTTCCGCCTCGTCCGGCGGCAGCTCGCAGGCGCGGAAGTTCAACGTTCCCGCCAGGCCTTGCAGGCAGTGCGCCAGGACCTCCACGTCGTCGCCGCCGCGGGCGACGTCGACGGCGATCCGGCTGATCTCCAGCGACGCCCGCCGGTGCCCGATGCCTTCGAGGAGATACCCGAGCCTGCCCAGGGTGTCGGCGGCCGAGGACCCGGTCGGGTGCTCGGTGTCGATCTCGCTCCAGCCCTCCGCGGCCAGCTCCAGCGCCAGCGGGATGCGTCGCAGCCGCCACGCCGCGACCGCCCGCCGGGTCAGCAGGGCGGCCCTGGTCCAGGGGGCGAGACCGGGGGGCACCTTGGCGACGATCTGGTCGAACAAGGAGTTGGCCTCGTCGTTGCGGCCCGCGTCCAGCAGCAGCCGTACTTCGCGGTCGGCGCTCAGCGCCTCGGTCGCGTCCGCCTCGACGCCGTCCTGCCCCACGCGGTCCCCGGATGTCCTCACCGAACGGCCGCCCGAGCGACGCGATCGTGGTCTGCGACACAGTAGGGGGCAGGCTACAAGGCCGCTCGGGCATGACCCGTTCGGAGTATCAGGACTTGCTGGGACCCGGGTAGGGCAGCAGCGCCATCTCGCGCGCGTTCTTGATGGCGGTGGCGACCTGCTTCTGCTGTTGCGGCGTCAATCCGCTCACCCGCCGGGACCTGATCTTGCCCCGGTCGGAGATGAACTTGCGCAGCAGCATCACATCTTTCCAGTCTACTGTGGACACACCGGCGGTCTTCAGCGGATTGGGCTTCTTCTTGCCGGGCAACCGGCGTTCTGGCTTGGCCATGGCTCCTACCAACTCGACTTGTTGACGCCGGGAAGCTCGCCGCGGTGGGCCATCTCGCGCATCCGCACGCGGGACAGGCCGAACGCGCGGAGGAACCCGCGTGGCCTGCCGTCGACGGCGTCGCGGTTGCGCACGCGGGTCGGGCTGGCGTCGCGCGGCAGCTTCTGCAGTCCGATTCGGGCGGTCTCGCGCTCGGCGTCGGTCGACTTCGGGGAGCGGAACGCTTCCTTGAGCTCGGCGCGACGCTCGGCGTTGCGGGCGACGACCAGCTTGCGCTGCTCGTTCTTGGCGATCTTCGACTTCTTGGCCATCAGCGGTCCTCTTTGAACTCGACGTGGCGGCGCACCACGGGGTCGAACTTCATCAGCACCAAGCGGTCCGGGTCGTTGCGCCGATTCTTGCGGGTCACGTAGGTGAACCCGGTGCCCGCGGTGGAGCGGAGCTTGATGATCGGGCGAATCTCGTTGCGGGCCATCAGATCCGCTGTCCTTCCTTGCGCAGACGGGCCACGACGGCCTCCACGCCCTGCTTGTCGATGGTCTTGATGCCCTTGACCGACACCCGCAGGCGCACCCACCGGTTCTCCGACGGCAGCCAGAAACGGCGCTGCTGGATGTTCGGGTCCCAGCGGCGCGAGGTCCGCCGGTGGGAGTGCGACACCTGCTTGCCGAACCCGGGCTTGCGGCCCGTGACCTGGCAGTGAGCGGACACAGCGCCTCCTTGAAATGGGATCCGTTTTCATTATGACGCTCGCCAGGGTAGCGTCGGCATCGTCAAGATGGAAATCGTTGTCGATAGGAGTCCATGTGTCGAACGACCGGCGCACCCGCCTGGTCCTCGTCTCCGGCCTGCACCGGGAGTCGACGGCGATGCTGTCGGCCCGCTTCCTGACCGGTCTGCCCGGCACCGCGGTCGTGCACCACGACCTGCGCCGGATCGCCGAGGGAACCGTGCGCAGGCGCTTGAGGTTCGGCCGGGCCGACACCACAACGGTGCTCGAACTCGCCCACGGCTGCGTGTCCTGCACCCTGCGCGAAGACTTGCTCCCACTGCTGCGCGCACTGTCCGTCGACCCGCGAATCGACCG
Organism: Actinokineospora xionganensis; assembly: GCF_014323725.1. Taxonomy (GTDB): domain Bacteria; phylum Actinomycetota; class Actinomycetes; order Mycobacteriales; family Pseudonocardiaceae; genus Actinokineospora; species Actinokineospora xionganensis. The sequence continues at coordinate 49,919 of NZ_JABVED010000015.1, forward strand.
CGTCGTGCTGCATCTCGACCCGATGGTCGAGCCCGAACCGGTGTGCTGGGCATTGGGGAACGTCCTTGTCGGCAACCAGACGATCAGTGACCTCGTCGACATCGAGGCCGTCGTCGGGGTCATCGACCCGCGCTCCTGGCTGGGTGACTGCTCCGGCGACGTGCCGCTCGCCGACTGCGGCATCGGCGCCATCGACGACGACCGCACGCTGGCCCAAGTCGCCGTCGGCCAGGTCGAGTTCGCCGACGCCATCGTCACCGCGGGCACCGCGGGGGAGCCGTGGAACGTGGCCCGGGTCGGCGCGGTGCTCGAGCGCCTCGCGCCCTTGGCGCCCCGGTTCGACCTAGGCCAGGTCGACCCCGCCAAGTTGCTCGCGGCGATCCCGGACAACGCCCGGCGCGGCGTGGCCGACGACGCCCACGGACCGCTGTTGCGCGGGCAGCCGCCGCTGGAGTCCGACTGCGGCGTGAGCGTCGCCGTCTTCCGCGACCCGCGCCCGTTCCATCCGGAGCGGCTGCACGAGGCGATCGACGTCCTGCTCGACGGCGTCATCCGTGCCCGCGGCCGGATGTGGGTGGCGAGCCAGCCCGACGTCGCGATGTGGCTGGAGTCGGCGGGCGGCGGCCTCCGGGTCGGCCACGCGGGCGCGTGGCTCGCGACCGTCGACGACGACGCCTGGTCCAGGGCGGACCCGGAACGCCAGGCGAAGGCCGCACTGCAGTGGCACCCCCGCTTCGGCGACCGGCTCCAGGAAATCGTGGTGATCGCCCACCAGGCCGATCCGCACGACATCACCGCGGCGTTGACGACAGCGCTGCTCACCGACGCCGAACTCGCCGATGAAGGCGCCTGGCCGGGCTACGCCGACCCGTTCGGCGAGTGGCACGAGGACCCGTGCGAGGACAGCGAGGCCGTCGATCTCGGCGTGCCGACCACCCGAAAGGAAGAATCATGAAACCGGGGATCCACCCCGAATACCACCCCGTGGTGTTCCAGGACCAGTCGACGGGCAAGGCGTTCCTGACCCGCTCGACGGCCACCTCTGTCAACACGGTGCAGTGGGAGGACGGCAACACCTACCCGCTGATCGTGGTGGACGTGACGTCGGACTCGCACCCGTTCTGGACCGGCAACCAGCGGGTCATGGACACCGCGGGCCGGGTCGAGAAGTTCAACCGCCGCTACGGGAAGCGGGTTCGCTGATGGCTGTGCCCAAGCGGAAGATGTCGCGGTCCAACACCCGTTCCCGCCGCTCGCAGTGGAAGGCCGCCGTCGCGGACCTGGTGCCGGTGACCGCGTTGGATGGCCGCAAGCTCATGGTCCCGCGCAAGCTGGTCAAGGCCTACCAGCGCGGCCTGCTCTAGACCTGCGTGGTCTTGTCGGGGGAGTCACGCCACTGGGCGAACGGTCGATCCAGGGACCACGTGCCGCGGTCATAAGTCAAAATCCGGTGCGCGCAGTGCTCCGGGTTGGACAGCGACTCGAACAGGTCGATGGTCCAGGAGAACATCCGGCGGCACAGCAGGCGCATCGTGAGGCCGTGGGTGACGACGAGGGCGGTGTCGGGGTGGGTGGGGTCCGCCTCGACCCGCTGCTCGAGCTCGTTGAGGAAGCTCGCGACCCGGTCGTCGACGTCGGCGCCGGACTCGCCATGGGCCAGTCGGTAGAAGAAGTGGCCGAACTCGTGCCGCTTCTGCTTTTGGATCTCCTGCTCGACCGGGTCCTGCAGGTTGCCCCAGTCCTGCTCGCGCAGCCGCGGCTCGGGCACCATCCGCTCCACGATCGGCCCGAGACCGAGTAGTTCAAATGTCCGGGTCGTGCGCGTGTACGGGCTCACGTAGGCGGCGACCGGGCCGTCGGTAAGGAGCCCGCGCAGCCGTTCGCCCTCCGCCCGCGCCTGCTCCTCGCCGCGTGGGGTGAGGGGCAGGGCGTGGTCGGGGATTCGGCAGTAGGCCAGTTCGTCGATGTTGCCGAGACTCTCGGCGTGCCGCAGCAGGATGATCCGCACGTGCCTATGGTGCCCGGAGAGACCCAACACAGTGCGGACGCCTACTCGATACAGTGCGGATGGCCTACTCGACCTGGAGTGTCACAGTGATCAAGTACATCGCTCTGTACAAGCGCCCGGCCGACGCCGAGGACTTCGACGAGAAGTACTTCGGCTCGCACCTGCCGCTCATGGACAAGACCCCTGGCCTGCTGCGACAGGAGATCGCGCACGTCACGCGCACCTTCGTGCCGGGGTTCCTGGGCGACGCCGAGCCCTACCTCATCGCGGAGCTGTACTTCGAGTCCGAGGCGGCCATGAAGGCGGCGTTCGCATCACCGGAATGGCAGGCGGGCGGCGCCAACCTGACCGAGATCGGCGGCATGGACCTGGTCGCGATGTTCGCGGCCGAGATCAAGGAGAACCAGTGAGCACCATTCCGGCGACCGTCGCGGTGATCGGCGGCGGCACGATGGGCGCGGGCATCGCCCACGTCTTCCTCGCCGCGGGCAGCCGGGTGGTGCTGGCCGAGGCCGACGCCGACCGGGCCGCCGCGGGCGCGAAGGCTGTCGAGGCCTCGCTGCGCAAGGCCGAGGAACGCGGCAAGCTGACCACGACCGCCGACGCGCTGCTGACCGGATTGTCCACTGTGGACAAGCTGGGCGACCTGCCCGCCGACACCGCGCTCGCCGTCGAGGCGGTGCCGGAGAAGCTCGACCTCAAGCGCTCGGTGCTCGGCGAGATCGCCGACACCTGCCCGGACGCGGTGCTCGCGTCCAACACCTCGTCGCTGTCGATCACCGAACTCGCCGCGGGCCTGCCCGGCGACCGGGTCATCGGCATGCACTTCTTCAACCCGGTCCCGGTCCAGACCCTCGTCGAACTGGTCCATCACGCGGGGCTGTCGGCCGAGGTCGTCGCCAAGGTGCGCGGCTGGGCCGAAGCCCTGGGCAAGACCGTGATCGAGGTCCGCGACTCGCCCGGTTTCGCCACCTCACGCCTCGGTGTCGGCGTCGGTCTGGAGGCGATCCGGATGGTCGAGGAGGGCGTGGCGTCGCCGGAGGACATCGACACCGGCATGCGGTTGGGCTACGGCTGGCCCATGGGCCCGCTGCGGCTGACCGACCTCGTCGGCCTTGACGTCCGGCTGTCCATCGCCGAGCACCTCGCCCGCGAACTCGGCGACCGGTTCACCCCGCCGCAACTGCTGCGGGACAAGGTCGCCCGCGGCGAACTCGGCCGCAAGTCGGGCCAGGGCTTCTTCACGTGGTGACGATCCGGCCGTACGCGTCCGAGGACGCCGAGGCGGTGCACCGGCTGCGCAAGCTGGCTTTCGGCACCCCGCGCGACGACGCCTGGGCCGCGGAGTCCGCGGCCTGGCGCGGGTTGGTCGCCGACGTCGACGGCGAGACCTGCGGGACGCTGCGGATCTGGGCCTACCGCCAGTTCTTCGGCGGGCGCGCGGTCCCGACCGGCGGCATCGCCACCGTCGCCGTCGACCCGCACGCGCGGGCCGAGGCGTGGCCGGGGCCCTGCTCGACGCCGCGCTCGCCGGGATGCGGGAGACCGGGCAGCCGCTGTCGATCCTGTTCGCCGCCACGCCGCCGCTCTATCGCGGCCGCGACTGGGAACAGGTCGGGTCGGCCGAGCGGGTCGAGATCCCGATCTCGGTCCTGGCGGCGCTGCACCGGCTCTATCTCGACGTCGCGTCCACAGTGGATGGAATGCTGGACCGCTCGGAACCCGCGTTCGAGGTATCCCGGATCTTCGAACTCGACATCGTCGACGTCGTGTCCGGCGATGACGGACCGCGCGGCTATGTCGCCGCGAGTCGCCCGAGTGCCAACGACCTGACGGTCTGGGACCTCGTCGCCCGGGACGCCGAGGCCGCACTGAGCCTGCTCGGCAAGCTGTCGAGCTGGGTGGGAATGGTCGAGCAGGTGTCGCTGCGGCTGGTGGACCCGGTCGTGCACGACCTGCTGATCGGAATGCGGCGCGACCTGCCCCGGCTGGTCGAGCCGTTCATGCTGCGCGTGGTCGACCTCGCCGCCGCCGTCGAAGCGCGAGGCTGGCCGGACTACCTGCCGGACTTCACCGTCGACCTGGAGATCACCGACGAACACGCGCCGTGGAACGCGGGCAGGCGCCGCCTGGTCCACGACTCGGCGGGCATGCGCCTAGAACCTGGTGGCGCGGGCGAGGTCCGGATGCACGCCCGGGCGCTGGGCCCGTGGTTCGCGGGTACGGCGACCACCGCCACCCTGCGTCGCGCCGGCTTGCTGCAAGGCGTCGCACCGATGCTGGACGCCGTCACCGCGGCACCGCGCCAACTCCGGATCGCCGATACCTTCTGAGTTGACGAGGTCGGCGTCGAGGGCGCCGCTGACCGTGGTCGCGCCCATCGCGATCAACTCGGCGGTGGGGAACTCGACGTGCCCCTCGATCCGGGTCTGGTCCGGCGGCGGATAGAGGTACTCGGTCGGCTTGACATCGGATGTCAGAGTCACCGAAATCGGCAGCACGATCGGCATCGGCGTGAGCCCGCACGTGCGTTCGGCGGTCACGGTCATCACTTCCGCGCTCGCCACGCCTGCGCTCAGCCCCACGCAGGCAACAGCGATCACGGCCGCCCCAACAGGGTCATGAATCTCTTTCCGCGTACTGCTCACCCCTCAGCGGAAAGCCGGCGAAACGTCATTGTGCGGCGAAATGTATTGGCGCTGTGACGCGCCCGACAAGGGCTGGTTTTAAGCGCTGACTTGTTTGATTTTCGGTGCACGAAATTCAATTCCGGAACTGTCGCCGACGTGTTGCGCCATTCGTCCGCACAGGCGCGTAACCTGCACCTTCGTGGTGATCGTCGTATTGGAACTCGTCGGCCTCGCGGTGTTCGCCGCCTCGGGCGCGCTGGCCGCCGTGCGGGCCAGGCTCGACCTGTTCGGGGTCGTCGTCCTGGGCCTCACCACCGCCCTGGGCGGCGGCATCATCCGTGACGTGCTCCTCGGCATCACCCCGCCGACGACCCTGCGGAACTGGCCGTACCTGGCCGTGCCCGTAGCCACAGCGCTGGGCGTCTTCCTCTTCCACCCGCAGGTCGCCCGGCTGCGCAAAGGGGTGCTGCTCCTCGACGCGGTCGGCCTCGGCCTGTTCACCGTCTCGGGCACCGCGACCGCGCTCGCCGCGGGCGTCCCGGCGTACACCGCGTGCCTGATCGGGATGACCTCCGGCATCGGCGGCGGCGCCATGCGCGATCTGCTGCTCCGCGAGATCCCGCTGGTCCTGCGCCGGGAGATCTACGCGGTCGCCGCGCTCGCGGGCGCCGTGGTCGTCGTCGCAGGCGCCCGGCTCGGCCTGCCGTCGGTGCTGGTCACGGCGGTCGGCGCCACGCTCGTGGTCGTCATCCGCCTGGTCGCCCTCTGGCGGCGCTGGAACGCCCCAGTCGCACACGGACTCACTTAGGACACGCCCCGGCGAGCTCTCAGGCGCATCTCAGCAGGGCAGGGAACACTGACCACATGCGCATCCTCGTAGTCGACGACGATCGGGCCGTGCGCGAGTCACTACGGCGGTCGCTGCAGTTCAACGGCTACCAGGTTGACCTCGCCAGCGACGGCAGGCAGGCCCTAGAGACGGTGCTCGGCACCGACGGCGCGGGCACCCGCCCCGACGCCATGGTCCTCGACGTCATGATGCCCAGGCTCGACGGCCTGGAGGTCTGCAGGCGGCTGCGCGGCGTCGGCGACGACCTGCCGATCCTCGTGCTGACCGCGCGCGACCTGGTGTCCGACCGGGTGGCGGGCCTGGACGCCGGCGCCGACGACTACCTCCCCAAGCCGTTCGCGCTGGAGGAACTGCTGGCCCGGCTGCGCGCCCTGCTGCGGCGGGCCACGCCCGAGCAGCCAGGCGCCCCGGAGGCAGCCCCGCTGCGCTTCGCCGACCTGGAGATGGACCCGATGACCAGGGAGGTGCGCCGGGGCGAGCGGCCGATCAGCCTCACCCGCACCGAGTTCGCCCTCCTGGAGCTGCTGCTGTCGCACCCCAAGCAGGTCCTCACCCGGGGCCGCATCCTCGAAGAGGTCTGGGGCTACGACTTCCCGACTTCCGGCAACGCGCTGGAGGTCTACGTCGGCTACCTGCGCCGCAAGACCGAGGCCGACGGCGAGTCCCGGCTGATCCACACGGTTCGCGGGATCGGCTACGTGCTGCGGGAGACTCCGCCCTGATGACGTCCGCCCCCGTGGGCGCACCGCAGACCAGGGAGGTCCATCAGCGCGTCTCGCTGCGCACCCGCATCGCCCTTCTCGCCGCCATGTGCGTCGGCGGCGCGGTCGCCCTGGTTTCACTTGGCGCCTACATCACCGTCTACCGCGGCCTCTACCAGCAGATCGACGAGAACCTGACGGAGCGCGCGCAAGCGCTGGTGAACAACACCCAGGAGGTCGACGCCGGGAAGACCGAGATTCCGAGCTTCTTCCTGGAGCTGACCGATATCAAGTTCGACGTGATCGACGCGTCCGGCAGGTCCGCGTTCAACCGTCCGGTCGTGCGGCCGCCGATCGGACCCGACGAGCTTCTCGTGGCGGCGGGAGAGAAGCAGACGTCCTTCCGGACCGACGAGGCGACCGACACCCGGGTGCTGGCGATGAAGTACCCGTTCTTCGCCAGGGGTGCCGCGCTCGTCCTCGCGCAGCCGCTGGAATCCACCAAGAGCACCCTCGCCAAGCTCTCCGTCGTGCTGATCGTGATCGGCGGCTCCGGGATCATCGTCGCCGCGATCGCGGGCACCGCCGTGGCCCGAGGCAGCCTCCGACCAGTCCAGCGGCTCACCGCCGCGGCCGAAAGAGTCACTCACACGGGTGATCTGCGTCCGATTCCGGTGACCGGCGACGACGAGCTGTCCCGGCTCACCCAGAGCTTCAACACCATGCTCGGCGCCGTGGCCGAGTCCCAGGAGCGCCAGCGAAGACTCGTCGCGGACGCGGGCCACGAGCTGCGCACCCCGCTGACCTCGCTGCGCACCAACCTCGAACTCATGCTCGCCTCCGAACAGCCGGGCGCGCCCTCGCTGTCGCAGCGCGACCGCCGGGAGATCCACGACGACCTGCGCGCCCAGCTCGACGAACTGACCCAGCTCATCGGCGACCTGGTCGAGCTGGCCCGCGAGGACGCCGCGCCCGCCGTGCAGGAACATGTCGAGTTGGCCGAGGTCATCGAGCAGGCACTCGACCGGGCCCGCAGGCGCGCGGGCGGCGACATCCACTTCGACGTCCGGCTGCACCCGTGGCACCTGGTCGGGCATGCCGCCTCCCTGGAGCGCGCGGTGCTCAACCTGCTGGACAACGCGGTGAAGTTCAGCCCGCCGGGGGAGACCGTCCGGGTCGAGCTGCAGCCCATGGGCGACGGCTACGCCTTCCTCCAGGTCGCCGACGCGGGCCCCGGCATCAGCGACGCCGACCTGCCGCACGTGTTCGACCGCTTCTACCGCTCGGAGGAAGCGCGGACCCTGCCCGGCTCCGGTCTGGGCCTGGCGATCGTGAAACAGGCGGCCGAACGACACGGCGGATCGGTGTACGCCAGTCGCTCGGCCGACGGCGGCGCGCTGATGGCGATGCGCCTTCCGGGCAGCCCGGGGTGAGCCCTAACAAATTCCCGCGTTCGACCTTGTAGAATTCTGTTGTGCTCGCACGTCAGCGCCAAGAAGTGATCCTGGACGAGATTCGCCGCACCGGCGCCGTCCAGGTCCACGCGCTGGTCACAAGACTTGGTGTGTCCGACATGACGGTCCGCCGCGACCTCGACGTCCTGGCGAAGCGCGGGCTCTTGGAGAAGGTGCACGGCGGCGCCACCTCGGTGATCGGCCGCAGCACCGACGAGCCCGGATTCGAGGCGAAGTCGGTGCGGGCGCTGCCCGAGAAGGAGGCGGTCTCGGCCCGCGCCGCGGGCCTCATCCGGCCCGGCACCGCGATCGGACTGTCAGCGGGCACCACCACCTGGACATTCGCCCGGTTTCTGGCCGACGTCCCGGACCTGACGGTGGTCACCAACTCGATCCGGGTCGCCGACGTCCTGCGCCACGCGGGCCGCACCGACCGCACGGTCGTGCTCACCGGGGGCGTGCGCACCCCGTCGGACGCGCTGGTCGGCCCGGTCGCCGTGCAGTCGCTGCGGTCGCTGCACCTGGACATGGTCTTCCTCGGGGTCCACGGCATGTCCGACAGCGCCGGCTACACCACGCCCAACCTCGACGAGTGCGAGACCGACCGCGCGCTGGTCGAGGCAGGCGGGCGGCTGGTCGTCCTCGCCGACCACACCAAATGGGGTGTCGTGGGCATCTCCACCATCGCCGACCTGGAAGAGGCCGACGTCCTGGTCACCGACGAAGGCATCCCCGACGACGCGCGTGCAGTGCTGGAAGAGCGCGTCGGCGAGTTGGTGATCGCGTCCGTGACCGCCGTGGCCGAGGCCGACCAGTGAGGCGGACCGAAGGCAAGCTCGCCGACGGCAGGCAGATCCTCTATTTCGACGATTCCACCGACGCGCCTGCGCGCACTGCTGTGGACCCGCGCGACCTCGCGCCCGCCGAGAACACCTCGCAGATCCGCCGCGATCCGCTCACCGGCGAGTGGGTCGCCCTCGCCGCGCACCGCCAGACCCGCACGTACAAGCCGCCCGCGGGCCTGTGTCCACTGTGTCCGTCCACTGACGGCAGGCCGACCGAGATCCCGGAACCGGGCTACGACGTGGTGGTCTTCGAGAACCGCTTCCCGTCGTTCGCGCAGCACGCGACGGCCGCCACCGCGACGGGTCTCGTGCCCGCGGCGCCGGGGGTGGGCCGCTGCGAGGTGGTCTGCTTCACCGACGACCACTCGGTGTCCTTCGGCGCGCTGCCGGTCAGCCGGATCCGCACCGTCGTCGACGTCTGGGCCGACCGCACCGCCGCGCTGAGCAACCTCCCCGGCGTCGAGCAAGTGTTCCCGTTCGAGAACCGCGGCGACGAGATCGGTGTGACGCTCAGCCACCCGCACGGGCAGGTCTACGGCTACCCGTTCGTCACCCCGCGCACCGCCCGGATGCTCGAGGTCGCCGCCGCCTACCAGGCCGAACACGGCCGCCCGGTGATGGGCGACGTCCTCGCCGCCGAGCGCGCCGAGGGCACCCGGGTGCTCGTCGACTCGGCCCACTGGACCGCCTTCGTGCCCGCCGCGGCGCGCTGGCCGGTCGAGGTGCACCTCGTCCCGCACCGCCAGGTCCCCGACCTGCCCGCGCTCACCGACGCCGAACGCGACGACTTCGCCGAGGTCTACCGGCGGGTGCTCGGCATGTTGGACGGCCTGTACGAACGTGAGCTTCCCTACATCGCGGCCTGGCACCAGGCGCCGGTCAACACCGGCCGCGACCTGGCATGGCTCCATTTGCAGGTGTTCTCGATACTGCGAACGGCCGACCGGGTGAAGTATCTTGCCGGTTCGGAGTCCGCAATGGCGGTCTGGATCAACGATGTGACCCCGGAAGACCTCGCTGTGAGGTTGTCGAGTTCACGGCCTTCGCACAGGACGGTCTCAGGCGCTTCTCAGTAGACTGGCGCAAGGTAGGTGACATGACGGACGACAGGCCCGAGGACACGCCCGGGGAACCGGGACTTCAGGTCAGCCCGTGGTCGGCGCAAGCCGCACGGGAGTCGGGGAACCCGGTGGAAAGGGTGCAGGGCCCGGACCATCAGGCGTTCGACCCCAGGGTGCGCGGGGTGCAGGGCCCCGCGCACCCAGGGGCGAACAACGCCGAGGGCATGACCGACCAGCACAACTACGGCTCACGCGAGGTGCAGGGCCTCGCCGAGTCGGAAACCGGTGGCCGAGTGGCCGGGGAGCAGGGCCCCGGCCACTCGACCACCGTGGGGTACACCCGCGAGGACTACCTGGGCCGTCCGTCCGAGGGCTACACAGCCCCGAGTGGCTCCGCGAGCTCCGCCGATGCCGAGCCGACTTTCGAGCAACTCGCCGCCTATCCCGGCGTCCAGCCCGACGGTTCGGCGGCCGCCGCGCAGTCCGACAGCCCGGCACCCGCCGCTCAGTCCGGTGGTTCGGCCGCCACCTACCCCGGCGCCCAGCCCGATAGTTCGGCGGCCGCCGCGCAGTCCGATGACCGGGCGCCCGCCTCTTCGCAGGCGGACTTGTGGTCGGCCGGTCCGGCGAGCGCGCACTCGGACGTGCCGGGTCACTCTGCCGCAGGACCGGACCAGCCGGGCTGCTCCGGCCGGGACCAGGTCCTCTACGGCACCGCGTTCACAGGTCACCACAGCTATGCGGGGCAGCCGGTGGCCAATCCCTACGCCCCGCCCCAAACTCCGACCTCGCCGCCGCAGCGGATCGCCGCGGCCGAGCCCCCGCGCCGCAAGACCGGGGGACTGGTCGCGGGCATGACCGTGCTCGCGCTCATCGTCGGCGGCGCCGCGGGTGCCGCCGGCGGGTATCTGGTCGCCGACTCGCGCTCGCCGGTGAGCTCGTCGAGCGCCCTGGACGCGCCGAAACCCGCGAAGCAGGCGTCGACGCCCGCGCCCGACGGCTCGGTCGAGGCGGTCGCGCAGAAGGTGCTGCCCAGCGTCGTGCAGTTGCAGGTGCGTGGCCGGTCCTCCGCGGGGGAGGGGTCCGGTTTCGTCATCAGCCAGGACGGCCTGATCGTCACCAACAACCACGTCGTGGAGGCCGCCGCCGACGACGGGCAGATCGTCGCGGTGTTCCAGGACGGGCGCACCGCCAAGGCGTCCATCGTCGGCCGCGACCCGTCGTCCGACCTGGCCGTCGTCCGCGCGGAGCGGATCTCAGGGTTGGCGGTGGTCGAACTCGGCAGTTCCGACGACCTGCGGGTCGGCCAGAGCGTGGTCGCGATCGGCTCACCGTTCGAGCTGTCCGGCACGGTCACCTCGGGCATCGTCAGCTCGCTGAACCGGCCCACCCGTGCGGGCGGCGAGGACGGCAGCCAGGCCACGGTCATGGATGCCATCCAGACCGACGCTGCGATCAACCCGGGCAACTCCGGTGGCCCGCTGGTCAACATGCGCGGCCAGGTCGTCGGCATCAACTCGGCCATCTACAGCCCGCGCTCAGGCTCGGGCGCGGGCGGCTCGGTCGGCATCGGCTTCGCCATCCCGATCGACCAGGCCCGCCGCACCGCCGACGAGATCGTGAAGACCGGCAAAGCCACCCAGACCGTGCTGGGCGTCAGCGTCCGCGACAACAACGGCGGCGGCGCCCTGGTCTCCCAGGTCGTCCCCGGCGGCGCGGGGGAGAAGGCAGGCATCAAGGCCGGTGACGTCATCACCAGGCTCGACGACCGCCGAATCGACACCTCGGACGCACTCGTCGCGGCGGTCCGCTCTCATGCGCCGGGGGACAAAGTCAAGCTGGTAATCGGCGACGGTGAGCGTACAGTCGAGGCGACGCTTGCGGGACAGCCAGTGGAAACCGAATAGGACACTCCGGTCTGATTGCCCCCAGGCCGGACTGGGGCTCCGACAGGAGCCAATGCACAGGAGTCGCACGCGGACGGATAGCAACCCTCGCCCGCCCGCCTGCGGCTCCTGTCGCACGTTCGACTCCCCACGCTCGCGACGAGCCGAACAGCGCTGACCGACGCCCGAGTCTTACGGTCCGCTGACGATCCGGGGCGGATCCCTGCTCTCATGGTCCGTCTGGTTCACGATGGACCGTGAACTCCCTGGTGAGAGGCGGAACCCCGATGGAACCGACCGGCCGGGTGCTGGTCGTCGACGACGATCTCACCGTGTCCGACGTGGTGCGGCGCTACCTCGAGCGCGACGGGCACGACGTTGCGCTCGCCGACAACGGCGAGGACGCCCTGCGCTGGATCGCGGAGAACGAGCCCGATCTTGTCGTGCTCGACCTCATGCTGCCCGGCATCGACGGCTTGGAGGTGTGCAGGCGGCTGCGTGAGCACAGCGCCGTCCCCGTGGTCATGCTGACCGCTCTCGGCGAGGAGGAGAACCGCATCGCCGGGTTGCAGCTCGGCGCCGACGACTATGTGACGAAACCCTTCAGCCCCAAGGAACTCGCGCTACGGGTGACCTCGGTGCTGCGCCGGGCCAGGGCCGCCGCGCCGCCCCGGGCCAAGGACCTTGTCGACGGTGATCTCAAGCTGGACGCGGCCGCCCGCAAAGCCACAGTGGACGGTGCCGAGCTGGCGCTGACCACGCGCGAGTTCGACCTGCTCGAGTTCCTGATGAGCCACCAGGGGGAGGCCTTCACCCGCGAGCAGCTGCTGGACCGGGTCTGGGGCTGGAACTTCGGCGACCAGTCCACCGTCACCGTCCATGTGCGACGGCTGCGGGAGAAGATCGAGCGGACCCCGGCGAAGCCGACCCGCATCGTCACCGTGTGGGGCGTCGGCTACCGCTACGACGGGGAGCGCTGATGGTCGAATCCGGGGAGTCCCTCAGGGAACTGCTCCTGCACCTCTGGCACATCCTGCCCTTCGCGCTGCTGACCGTGCTGCCGGTCGTCCTGCTCGGCGCGCTGCTGCTTCGGGCGCTGCGCAACGGTTCGCTGTCCTCGGCGATGACCGTTCTCGTGCTGGTGCCGGTGGCGGCCGTCGTCGTCGGGGTGCTCGGCATCAGCGGGTTCATGTTCACCACGACCTTGACCACGATGCTGCTGATCTGTCTGCTGGTCACCCTGGTCACCGTCCCCCTGGCGGTCCTGCTGGGCAGGCGCATCGCCCGGCGCAGTGTCTGGGAGCACGAGGCCCGCGAGCGCGAGCGCGCCGCCGAAGCCTCGCGCCGCGAACTGGTCGCCTGGATCAGCCACGACCTTCGCACGCCCCTAGCGGGAATCCGCGCCATGGCCGAGGCCCTCGCCGACGGCGTGGTCACCTCGCCCGAGGAGGTCTCGGGCTACGCCCACCGCATCGGCAGCGAGACCCGCCGGCTCTCCACCATGGTCGACGACCTGTTCGAGCTGTCCCGCATCACCGCGGGCGCCCTGCGGCTCACCATGTCCGCGGTCCCGCTGCGGGAAGTCATCAGCGACGCCCTGTCCGCGCAGACACCCGTCGCCGATCGCAAGCGCGTCCGGGTGCGGACCAACGCCCAGGTGTGGCCGGTGGTGCTCGGCAGCGACCCGGAACTCGCCCGCATCGTCTACAACCTCGTATCCAACGCCATCCGGCACACGCCCCCGGACGGCACGGTCGCGGTCCAGGTCGGGGTCGACGGCGGCGACGCGGTCCTGTCGGTGGACGACTCCTGCGGCGGCATCCCGGAGACCGAACTCAACCGCGTCTTCGATGTCGCCTTCCGCGGCACCAGCGCCCGCACACCGCGCCCGGACGAGCACGGGGGTGGGGGACTCGGCCTGGCCATCGCCAAGGGCTTGGTGGAGGCGCACCACGGCCGCATCGCCGCCCGCAACCACGGCCCCGGATGCCGCTTCGAGGTCCGGCTGCCGCTCGCGGCCGGGCACACCTGAGAGGTCGGCAAGAAACGGTCACCTTCGGGGGCCGGGATCGGTCGGGGCGGCTAGGTTGGTGGACATGGAACGCAGCGCGCAACGGCTCGGCAGGGCCCTCGTCGTCATCGTCGACGATCGGGTGGCGCACAAGGAACATGAGGACACGGTCGGACCGCTGGTGACCGAGTTGCTCGAGGAAGCGGGCTTCATCGTCGACGGCATCGTCCCCGTCGAAGGCGAGACAGTCGCGATCCGCAACGCGCTCAACACCGCGGTGATCGGCGGCGCCGACCTCGTGGTGACCGTCGGCGGCACCGGGGTCTCGCCCCGCGACGTCACCCCGGACGCCACGCAGGGCGTGCTCGACCGCCCGATCCCCGGCATCGCCGAGGCACTGCGTTCGTCCGGCCTGGCCGCGGGCGCGGTCGACGCCGGCATCTCGCGTGGCTTGGTGGGCGTCTCGGGCAGCACCCTGGTGGTCAACCTCGCCGGCTCACGCAGCGCGGTCCGAGACGGCATGGCAACCCTGTCGTCCCTGGTGCCCTACGTGATCGGCGAACTCTCCGGCCTCGACGGCAACTGACAACCCCCGCACGAACGACAGCGAGTCCCCGATTCGGAAGACCCGAACAGGGGACTCGCTGTCGCGAAACCGGAACTCGCTGTCGGCGACGTGGGACTCGCGGGCTAGCCCCCGTGGTGCGGGGGGCGGTTGACTCGGTACCACTCTTCGCGGTCGTCGTCGCTCCTCGGCGGGTCGCGCTCGTCCGAGGTGGTCTCGGGCAGCACGTCCCCGAAGATGGCGTCGAGATCGCGCCTGCGCCTGCGTTCGTCCTCGGTCGGCTGCTCGCTCATGCGTCCATCATCCCCGACGCGCGGGAACTAGCGGATCTGCTGCTGGCGGAGCAGGTCGCGGATCTCGGTGAGCAGTTCGACATCGGTCGGCTCGGACGGCCCCGGCTCCACGCCGCGCTTGCGGCGCTCCTGCAGGTGCTTCACCGGCAGCACGATCGCGAAGTACACGACCGCGGCCACGATGACGAAGTTGATGACCGCGTTGAGGACACTGCCGACGTCCATGAACGTCGACGGGTTTTCTCCGAGGATCCTGAACCCGAGGCCCTGAGCGGCGTCGGAACCGCCGACGGCGTTGATGAGCGGCTTGACGAGTCCGGTGGTGAACGCGGTCACGATCGTGGTGAACGCCGCACCGATGATGACGGCGACCGCCAAGTCGATGACGTTCCCGCGCATCAGGAAGTCTTTGAAGCCCTTCAGCACCTTGGCACTCCAATCAGGACGAACGGCGAATACGCCGTACGGGGGAAGGAACTATCGGAGGGTAACGGTTACCGGACGTTCCAGTGAGCTGGACGCCACCCTGGCCGCGGAATCCCTCGCAAGGGCGATAAGCAGCAGACTGCCGCGACGCCCACCGTTCACCTGATCGTCACGCCGCACCGTCACCACGGTCGCGTCGCGTGCCAAGACCACCGCTTCGCCGCCCCGCTTGTCCGTGGAGACGATGTCCACACGCGACCCGGGCCGCACCAGTTCGGCGACCGAGGGATCCGATAACCGCACCGGAACCGCGGCGAACCCCGGTCCCACCGCGGAGGGCCCGACGAGCCGTGCCTCCGTTATCGGCTCACCCTCGCCCGCCGCCCCCGCCAACACCCGGCCCGCGATGGCCGCTGGCTCGGTGAACGCGGCGAGCGGGACGACCTCGGGCGGCGCGCGCACGACCCGCACGTCCGATGCCGACAGGTCCACACCCGGCGCCAACGCGCGGGAGGCGACGAGCATGGGGGCTGTGCGGTCGGTGACCGGGCGCAGCCACAGGACGGCCGCGAGCAGGACGAGGAGAACGGCGACAGACCGCCGGAGGGTGAGTGAACGGGTGGCGAAACGCGGCACGACGGGCTCCCGGAGATCGAGATGGCTGACCATCTCGACGCTAGGGAGTCCGGGCGGCGCCGGGAACCCGGTGCGCCCGGGCTGTGGATGCCCGCCCGGGCGTTGTGGACGACTACGGCGTGAAGCGGCTCAGGAAGCCTTCGCCGTGGTAGTGGACGCAGTGCTCGACGAAGTCGAGGAGGTCGAGGAGGTCGAGGCCGAGGTGGTCGCGCTCGACTCGGACTTCGCCGGGGTCGCGGCGGCAGTGGCCGCGGGCGCGGTCGCGCTCGACCCCGAGCGGCTGTCGGTGCGGTAGAAGCCGCTGCCCTTGAACACCACGCCGACCGAGCCGTACAGCTTGCGCAGGCGGCCGGCGCATTCCGGGCACTCGGAAAGAGCGGCGTCGGTGAACGACTGCACCGCGTCGAAGCGGTGCTCGCACGCCGTGCAGGCGTACTGGTACGTGGGCACGATGGCTCCCTCTCGAAACCTGGCACTCGGCCAGCCGGAGTGCTAACACCAATTCTGCGACACCACGCGTGCGGAGCGCAAACATCTCCGCCGGATCTCACAGTCACGGCAGTTGGATGAGGCCCCGTCCGGGGGTCAGCGCGGCGGTCATCAGCACGTCGTGCGGCTCCCGCGGCAGCCGGTCGACCGTCTCGTCGTCGCGCACCACCGCCACCAGCGGTGTGCCCGGCGCGGCGATGACCAGGCTCCGGTCGTAGTACCCCGCGCCACGGCCCAGCCGCACGCCCGCGCGGTCCACACCCAGCGCGGGCACCAGGACCATGTCGGCGATCCGCAGCGCGGCGGCGCCCAGCCGTTCGCCGATCGGCTCCAACAGCCCCCACGGACCCGGCCGCAGCGACTCCTGCCCCGCGTACCAGGCCCAGTCCAGCGGTCCCTGGCCCGCGACGATCGGCAGCAGCACCCGTACCCCGTGCGCGGCCACCTCGTCGAGCATCTGCACGGAGCCGGGCTCCGAGCCGATCGGCACGTACGCGCACAGCGTCTGACCGCGGCGCACAACCTTTGCGCTGGTCAAAAGCCTAGTGAGGGAAACCGCCTCGGCGAAGCGAGCGCTCGCGGGCAGGCGTCGGCGTCTGCTGAGCAACGTCGAGCGCCACTGATCCTTGGTCCACTCGCGTGCCTCTTCGAGATCACTCCCAGGCGAAGCCACACCACGAGGTTAGGCTGCGTGTCCATGAGCGCGTCGACCGCATTCACCACCGCCATCGTCCCCGCAGCAGGCCTTGGCACCCGTTTCCTGCCCACGACCAAAGCCGTCCCCAAGGAATTGCTCCCGGTGGTGGACACGCCGGGCATCGAATACGTCGCCGCGGAAGCCGCGGAGGCGGGCGCCACGCGCCTGATCATCGTCACCTCGCCCGGCAAGGACGCGGTGGCCGACTACTTCCGCCCACAGCCCGAGTTGGAGCGCACGCTCGAGGCGCGCGGCAAGACCGAACTCCTCGCGAAGGTCCGCCGCGCCCCCGGGCTGCTGCAGGTCGAGACCGCGATCCAGGAGCAGGCCCTCGGTCTGGGCCACGCCGTCGGCTGCGCCGAAGGCAACCTGCGCGGCGACGACGAGGCCGTCGCCGTCCTGCTCCCCGACGACCTGGTCCTGCCGAGCGGCGTGCTGACCCGTATGGCCGCCGTGCGCGCGAAGTTCGGCGGCTCGGTGCTGTGCGCGTTCGACATCCCGCGCGAGCAGATCTCCGCTTACGGCGTCTTCGACGTGGCTGAGATTTCACAGAGCACCGATGTCGGCTTCGATCCGGCCGACGTCAAGCAGGTGCACGGGATGGTGGAGAAGCCGCCCGCCGCCGAGGCGCCCTCGACCTTCGCCGCGGCAGGCCGCTACCTGCTCGACCGCGCGATCTTCGACGCGCTCAAGCGGATCACCCCCGGCGCGGGCGGGGAACTGCAGCTGACCGACGCCATCGCCCTGCTCATCGCCGAGGGCCACCCGGTCCACGTCGTCGTGCACCGCGGCGGAAGGCACGACCTCGGGAATCCTGGCGGTTTCCTGCGTGCCGCCGTGGACTTTGCCCTCGAGCACCCGGAGTATGGGCCCGACCTGCGGGAATGGCTGCGGGAACGGGTTGGCGGCGTGTAGATGCCGGGTCCAGGACGCGATTGGTGACAAGGTAACCGGATGAGGTCAGTCGACGAGCAACTCGCCAGGGCGCTGGCGGCCGCGGTCCGGCCCGCCCCCGTGCGGGTCGCCATCTCCGAGGCGCAGGGCCTGCTCTGCGCCGAGGAGGTCGTTGCCGAGCGCGCGCTGCCGGGTTTCGACCAGGCGGCGGTGGACGGCTACGCCGTGCGCAGTGTCGACACCCAGGCCGCGGGCGAGGAGCCGGTGCAACTGCCGGTCGTCGGCGAGATCGCCGCGGGCTCGCGGCAGCCGCGCAGGCTCCAGCCGGGGCAGGCCGTGCGCATCGCCACCGGCGCGCCGCTGCCGACGCTGGCCGACGCCGTGCTGCCCACCGGGTTCACCGACGGTCACCACGCCAAGGTCACCGTGCACCAGCCGGTGCCGTCGGCGGGCTATGTCCGGCGCACCGGTGAGGACGTGCAGACCGGCGACGTCGCGGTCCGCCGCGGCGCGGTGATCGGCTCGGCCCAGGTCGGCTTGCTCGCCGCCGTCGGCCGCTCCAAGGTGCTCGTCTACCCGAGGCCGCGGGTATCGATCATCTCCGTCGGCGACGAACTGGTGGACATAGACCGCACGCCCGGACAGGGACAGGTCTACGACGTCAACTCCTACGCCCTCTCCGCCGCGGCCCGCGACGCCGGGGCGGAGGTCAACCGGGTCGGGATCCTGGAGAGCGATCCGAAGCGGCTGCGTGAGGTCGTCGAGAGCAGGCTGCTGCTGTCGGAGATCGTGGTCATCGCGGGCGGCGTGGGTGGCGAACTGGCCGAGGAGGTCCGTTCGGCGATCCAGGACCTCGGCGAGGTCGACATGACCCGGGTCGCGATGCACCCCGGTTCGGTGCAGGGCTTCGGCAGGCTCGGACCCGACGCCGTACCGACGTTCCTGCTCCCGGGCAACCCGATGAGCGCGCTCGTGGTGTTCGAGGTCATGGTCCGCCCGCTTATCCGGGCCGCCCAAGGCAAGCGCAACCCACACCGTCGGGTGGTCACCGCCCGGCTGCTCTCGCCGATCACGTCGACAAAGGACCGCCGCGGCTTCCTGCGCGGGCAGCTGCTGCGCGACGAGTCCAACGGCGAGTACCTGGTCCAGCCGCTCGGGCTGTCCGGGTCGCACCTGTTGGCGTCGCTGGCCGAGGCGAACTGCCTGGTACTCGTGGACGAAGAGACGACCGAGATCCCCGTCGGCGAGCAGGTGCAGGTCAGCTTCCTCGCCCAGCGTGGCTAGCGCCCCCGTGGGCCGCCACCCCGGCTGGCCCGCCCGACTCGGGCCGCTGACCGTGGCCGCGGGTGTGGTGGAGGTGCGGCCGCCGAGGCTGTGGGACGCCGCCGCGTGGAGCCGGATCCGCAAACGCGACCAACGGCATCTGGAGAACTGGGAGCCGTCGGTCCCCGGGACGTGGGCGGAGCGCAACGCGGGCATCGCGTGGCCCGCCCAGTGGTCCACGCTGCGCGCCCTCGGGCGGCGCGGGATGTCGCTGCCGTTCGTGATCACGGTCGACGGCGAGTTCGCGGGCCAGATCACCGTGGGCAACGTGATCCGGGGTTCGCTGTGCTCGGCCTGGGTGGGCTACTGGGTCGACAGCGAGGTCACCGGCGGGGGTGTGGCGACCGCTTCCGTGGCCCTCGTTGTCGATCACTGCTTCAACTCGGCCGGGCTGCACCGAATCGAGGCCACGGTGCGCCCGGAGAACGCCGCGAGCCTGCGCGTGCTGACCAAGCTGGGCTTCCGCGAAGAGGGCCTCTTCCGCCGCTACCTCGACGTCGCGGGCGACTGGCGTGATCATCTCTGCTTCGCACTGACCACAGAGGACATACCAAAAAGCCTGGTAGCGCGCCTGATCGACGACGGCGGTGCGGTTTTGTCATAACGACGTGCGAAGTTCACGGCGAATTAGTTTGATCAAGACCGTTACGGTGGAAGGTCCACATACGAACTAGCCGAATGGGTGAACGTGGTCGGCGCGCCTCCGCCAAGCGTGTGACTGTTGTGACTAACGTGGCGAATGCAGGGACGCGTGCGTCGCAAAGTTCGGGGGAGGTGCCGGGACATGCCGAGCTCTTTGATCGTGGTCGCACTCGTAGTGGCATGGCTCGTCGTCCTCGTCCCGATGGTCGTGCGCAAGCGCCAGGAAATCGCCAGAACAGCGGACTCCGCGCTCGCGGCACGAGTCGTGCGCAGCGGCAGCGCCCACGACCACGACGAAGAAGACGACCTGCACGACCTCCACGAGGAGGCCGAGGACACCCGGGAGGACTTCGCGATGAGCGACGTCGACGAGGTGGACCCCGAGCTCGACGAGCTCGACGACGCCGAAATCGAAGACGACCCCGAACCCGAAGTCCGCCGCTACCGCCCCGGCCGCGGCGGCTACGACCCCGACGCCGCCGCCCGCGCCGCCCGCGCCAAATACGGGTTCCGCCAACGCGTCGTCCTGCTGATGATCGCCGTCGCCGTCATCACCGTCGCCCTCGCCGCCACCCTCAACGCGACCCTCTGGTGGGTGCACGGGGCGACCGACCTCGCCCTCGTCGGCTACCTCACCTACCTGCGCCGCCAAGTCCGGATCGAAGAAGAAATCCGTCAACGGCGCTACGCCCGCATGTCCGCCGCCCGCCGCTCCCACGCCCGGCCCTACGCGGACGAATACGACACCTACGAAGACGAAGACGCCCGCCCCACCCGCGACTACGCCCCCACGCGCATGGCGCACCCCAGCGCGGTCGTCGTCGACATCGACGACGAAGACCCCTGGTTCGACGAACTCGGCGACCCCGCACACCTGCCCTACCGCCGAGCAGTCGGAGAGTAAGACCCCCCAGAAACCCCGGTGCGCACATCCTGATACGCTCTCCGCGCACCAAGTTCGGGGCTGTAGCGCAGTTGGTAGCGCGTCTCGTTCGCATCGAGAAGGTCCGGGGTTCGATTCCCCGCAGCTCCACGCATAGGCGGCTCATGCTCTTAGAGAGCATGAGCCGTTTTGCGTTCCGCATCGTATCTGGGGGGCGACCCCCCAGACCCCCACGGTGCGATCGGTGACCATTCCAGCTCTGCCGGATCAGTGTGGCTCGCGCTGCGCGCATCGGGTGTGTAACCAATAGGCATGTCGCCCACGGTGCGATCGGTGACCATTCCAGCTCTGCCGGATCAGTGTGGCTCGCGCTGCGCGCATCGGGTGTGTAACCAATAGGCATGTCGCCCACGGTGCGATCGGTGACCATTCCAGCTCTGCCGGATCAGTGTGGCTCGCGCTGCGCGCATCGGGTGTGTAACCAATAGGCATGTCGCCCACGGTGCGATCGGTGACCATTCCAGCTCTGCCGGATCAGTGTGGCTCGCGCTGCGCGCATCGGGTGTGTAACCAATAGGCATGTCGCCCACGGTGCGATCGGTGACCATTCCAGCTCTGCCGGATCAGTGTGGCTCGCGCTGCGCGCATCGGGTGTGTAACCAATAGGCATGTCGCCCACGGTGCGATCGGTGACCATTCCAGCTCTGCCGGATCAGTGTGGCTCGCGCTGCGCGCATCGGGTGTGTAACCAATAGGCATGTCGCCCACGGTGCGATCGGTGACCATTCCAGCTCTGCCGGATCAGTGTGGCTCGCGCTGCGCGCATCGGGTGTGTAACCAATAGGCATGTCGCCCACGGTGCGATCGGTGACCATTCCAGCTCTGCCGGATCAGTGTGGCTCGCGCTGCGCGCATCGGGTGTGTAACCAATAGGCATGTCGCCCACGGTGCGATCGGTGACCATTCCAGCGGTCGGGCTTGTTGCTATAGCCACCCGTATGCGGTCCGATCAAACGCATGAGAGCGCGTCGCTATTCAGGGATATCGGCGCCGGGCTTGAGACGCACCTCGAAGTGGCCCAGCAAGCTGTCGGCGATTCGTGACGGCATCTCGTCCAAAGGTCGGCGCACCCCCGCCTGAGCGTGCATCTCCCACGCGATCACCGCGGTCGGTTGCTTGACGATCGGGTTGTCGCCGCTGCTCACTGGCGCCCTGCTGGTGTCCGTTCTTGGTGAAAGCGCATTACTCCCCACGTCGGCAGGCGGACGTTCACCTCAGGGGTGACGGCATGGTTCGGATGAATTGATGTCAGGTACACAGCCATGTTGACCAGTGGATTCATTATCGCCGCTGTGTCGGTGTGCGAACCGCTACCAATGCCTCTGCAGGCGGGGCCGTTGTGTGACCGCCCGCTACTGCGGGAGTCGGGCATCCGGCGTCGCGTTCGCTTGATCGCCTGCTCCGACGGGGCTGCGAGCGTGCCCGAAAATCACCGAGATGGATGCTTCGGCGCGCCTTTCGTCATCACCCTCACCGACGAAGAAGTCGACCAGCAGCGGGACCAGAACACGATCGACGCCACGGTCTTGGGCGACATAGCCCGCACCTTCGAGCATGACGTACCCGTGTACCAGCGTCCACCAGCGAAAGGAGAGCGCGGAGCCGGGAGTCGGGCGGATGCGCTTCGTCTCGACGCAACGCTGAAGAGCCGCGCCCGCCCGGTCGAGGGTGCCGCGACGTCCGGCCGCGAGTTCCTCGGACGACACCGATCGGTACTTGCCCATGGGCACCGTGCCGAACATGACGGCGAAGAGTTCCGGGTTCTCGCGGGCGTGCTCCACATACCCAGCGGTGAGCCCGGCGACGTGAGTCACCGGGTCCGGGTGCCTACCCTCGGCCACGAACCGGCGCTCGAGGCGATCGAAGCCCTCTTCGACGACCGAACGGACCAATGTCTCCATTGATCCGAAGTGTGTGTAGACCGCCATCGTCGACGTCCCGGCCGTGGTCGCCACCCGCCGCGCGGTCAGCGCCTCCACCCCGTGGCGGGCGACCAAACCGGCGGCGGCCGCGGTGAGGCGCCTACGCATCGGGTCCCGCGTGAGATCACCCACGTCACTCGACAAAGCCTTCACCTCCCCTCACACTGCTCATAACATACGTTATCCCGAGGAGGGTGTCGTGCGCGACAAGCGCTGGAGTTGGGTCGCGTGGGCCGCCGTCGCGGCGGTCTGCGTGATCTATGCGCCGATGGCGATCGAGTACACCTGGCGCTTGTTCAACCCCAGCGCTCCCGGGTTGTGGGACCGCGTGTTCGCCGGCGCGGTCGGTGACGAGCAGGCGCTCGGTGCGGGCTCGATCCACCACGAGCAAGCCGACGCATACGCCGAGAACCGGGTCTTGCTGCTGTTTCACACGACCGCGGGCGGCATCGCCATCCTCATCTTCGCGGCACAGTTCTCGGCCCGCTTTCGCCGCAACCTGCGCAGGCATCGTGTCCTGGGCCGGGTCGGCGTCACCCTCGCACTCGTGGGGATGCTCGGAGCATTCGGCTACCTGCTGGCCGTGGGGCCAGAGCACACCTTTGACGGCCCTGCGTTCTATCTCCAACTCTGGGCGCTCGCGCTCGGCACCCTCATCGGCGTGATCGGCGGCTTCGCGACCGCCCTGCGACGCCAGATCGCCATGCACCGGTCCCTGATGGCCTACGCGTTCGCACTTCTGCTCACCGCGCCCCTGCTGCGGATCGAGTACGTGCTGCTCGGCGTGCTCTGGTCCGGCACGACCCAGGTGGAGACCAACCTGGCAGGTGGCGCGACCCTCGCCACCCTGGCGCCGCTGGGCGCTATCCTCGCCTCCCGTGCCATGGCCGGACGCGATCGGCGCAGCCCGACGGTCCGCCCGCTGCCGGGGCGAAACCTCGACCGCGCGGTCGGGATCGCGGCGCTGGCCACCCTGCCGTTGCTTGTCCTGCGGTACACAGAGACCTTCGACGGCACCGACCGGATCACCATCGCAGGCATGTGCACGATGCTCGCCGGCCTGGCCGCGGCAGCCACGAACGCCGCCGCTGCCCGCAAGGCCGGAAAAGACGTCGCCGCCGAGGAGTGGCGCGTACACACGCTCGCGTTCGTTGCAAGCGTTCCCGCGATGCTGCTGCTCTGGCTCGCCTACGACGCGCCGTTCACGACGGGCGAAGCATTCTTCGGCGCCCTGCTCACCGCTCCCGCGGTCACACTGTCGATGGGCCTACTGCTAGTCGTATGGCGCCGCCGAACAGTCGTCATACCGCAATCCGATCAACCAAAGGTGCTGCCGATCTGAGTACGCCCGTCACGTGCGGTGGCGGACAGGCCGGACTATGTTCTCCGCCCCGCGGACGAGAACCTCCTGATTCGGATGAATTGACCTCAGGTCCACTCAGGTCTCTGACCTGCGGCTCATGATTGGAATCTGAATCCGTTCGAACCACGACAAGCCCGACCGCACCCCAGCGGTCGGGCTTGTCGCTGGCAAGAGTGCGTCCACCCCACATCGGCAGGCGGATGTTCACCTCAGGGGTGATGGCGGGACGGAGCGCGTACCGTTCGTCCCGCACGGCACCAGCGGTTCGTCATCGCTAGCGTGTCGGCAACCGAACCGGCTCCCATCACGTGGAGGCCGCGTCGCTGTGCATCCGCAGTCACGCACGCTCTGTGCGGCATCAGAGTGCGTTGGAACGATCGCTGCGCCCGAGCTAGTGGTCGACAATCGGGCCATGATGTTCCCGGGATCCTGAGCGCGGCGGCCGGCATGTCACGGAACAATGGTTCGTGTCGACCTGCCGTCGGTCTCCCAGGGAACTGCCGGCTTGGATGCAGGTGGTTCCCAGCTCCGTCGCGTTGACTGCTCGTCATGGTGAGAAAGCGGCCGTTCCGGCTGATCAACGTCGCGCTCGTGGTCGTGTTGCTGGCAGCGGGGGTGACGGCGTACTTCTGGCTGCGCGGCGGTACGGAGTCCGCCTCGGCCACGCTCAGGACCGTCACGGCGGGTACTGGCTCGGTGGTCCAGACCGTGTCCGCCTCCGGCACCTTGGAAAGCGCCTCAAGCGTGACGGCCGACTTCACGACCGCGGGCACGGTTGCCGAGATCCTGGTCAAGGTTGGGGACACCGTGACCGCCGGTCAGGCGTTGGCCAAGCTCGACGCCGCTGAGGTCGCGGCCTCGGTCGACATCGCCGAAGACGAGCGCGACGCCGCCCAGTACAACCTCACCAGCGCCCAGACCAAGCTCAGCGACACCGTCGCGCAGGGTGCCGACGCCACACAGGCCCGCGCCTCGGTGAAGCAGCAGGAGGCCGCGCTCAAGCAGAAGAAGTCGGCGCTGGCCGCGGCGCAGAAGAAGCTCACCGCGACCACGCTGACCGCACCGGCGGCCGGGACCGTGGTCGCGGTCAACGGGTCCGTCGGCGGTACCGCGGGTTCCGGCGGATCATCGACCGGGTCTGCGGCTGGATCGTCGACCGGGTCGAGTTCCTCGGGTTCCTCGGCGTTCATCCAGATCTCCGACCTCACCACGCTGCTGGTGCGCACGTCGCTCGCCGAGGTGGACGTGGCGAAGGTGAAGGTCGGCCAGGCGGCGACGATCACCGTCAACGCCATCCCCGGCTCCCTTGTCGCCGGGACCGTCGCCGCGATCGATCCGGTCCCCAGTTCCAGCAACAACGTCGTCACCTTCGGCGCGACCCTGACCGTGCCGACGCTGCCGGACGGGGCCCGTGCCGGGCAGACCGCGAGCGTGTCGGTCACCGTCTCGCAGGTGGACGACGTGGTCGTCCTGTCCAGCGTGGCCGTGCAGACCACCGGGGGCGCCAGCACGGTGACGCTCCTGGTCGACGGCGTCGAGACTCGCCGCGCCGTGACGATCGGCGTGAGGGGTGACTCGACCGTGGAGGTCACCTCGGGCGTGTCGGTGGGCGACCAGGTCGTCATCCCCGGCGCGGTCTCCACCGGCACCCGAGGCGGTACCGGGGGCACATCGCCGTTCGGCGGCGGTGGAGGACCGGGCGGTGGGGTGGGACCCGGCGCGGCTGTCCCGGGTGGCGCGGGTACCGGTCAGGGCGGCGGTGGCCGGTGACCGCCATCGAGATCACCGGGTTGCACAAGGTGTACGGCACCGGCTCGACCAGGGTGCACGCGCTGCGCGGGGTCGACATGACCGTCCAGAAGGGCGAGTACGTGGCTATCGTGGGCGCGTCCGGCTCCGGCAAGTCGACGCTGCTCAACATCCTCGGGTGCCTCGACGCGCCCAGCGAGGGCAGCTACCGGCTCGACGGCATCGAGGTGTCGACGTTCACCGAGTCCGAGCTCTCGCTGCTGCGCAACCGCAAGATCGGCTTCGTCTTCCAGTCGTTCAACCTGATCCCGCGCACGACTGCTCTGTCCAATGTGGAACTCCCGTTGGTCTACGCCGGGATGGCCCGCAAGCACCGCCGGGAACGGGCACGGGCGGCACTCGACCTCGTCGGCATCGGCCACCGCGCCGACCACACCCCGACGCAGCTCTCCGGCGGCGAGCAGCAGCGGGTGGCGATCGCCAGGGCGCTGGTCACCGCGCCGACGCTGGTGCTCGCCGACGAGCCGACCGGCAACCTCGACAGCCGCAACTCCGCCGACGTCCTGGCCGTGTTCGACCGCCTCAACACGGCGGGCCGCACCATCGTGATGATCACCCACGAGGCCGACGTCGCCGCGCACGCGCATCGCACCGTCCGCGTCCACGACGGCCGCATCGTCGCCGGGGTGCTCGCATGATCGAGACGTTCCGGTTCGCGCTGCGCGGGCTCGCCGCGAACAAGCTCCGCTCCGGGCTCACCACCCTGGGCATCATGATCGGCGTCGGCGCGGTGATCGTGCTGGTCGCCGTGGGCACCGGCGCGTCGGCCGCGGTCGCGAACAGCATCTCGGCGCTGGGCACCAACTTGCTCACGGTGTCCGCCCAAGGCGGTCGCGACGCGGGCAAGCCGCTGACCGTCGCCGACGCCCGCGCCCTGGTGGACCCGCTCGGCGCGCCCGACGTCGCCACAGCGACGCCGGTGGTGACCTCCGGGAACGTGAGCGTCACCCAGTCCGACACCACCGCGAGCGTCCGGCAGTTCATCGGCGCCGAGCCTGCCTACCTGGAGGCCACCAACAGCACGATCGCGTCGGGGAGCTCGTTCACCTCAACCGACCTCGCCGAGGCCCGCAAGGTCGTCGTCCTCGGCGCCACGACCGCGTCGAACCTGTTCAGCACGCAGGACGCCGTCGGCGGACAGGTGCTGGTCAACGGGCTCCCGTTCACTGTGGTGGGGGTGCTCGAAGCCAAAGGTGGCACCGGGTTCGGCGACCCGGACGACATGGCCGTCGCGCCGTTGTCGACGGTGCAGAACATGCTCACCGGGTACGGCGGGCTCAGTCAGATCCTGGTCACCGCGCGCAGCGCCGACGTCATGGCGCAGGCGCAGGCCGAGATCACCACGATCCTGTCCAATCGACATGGCATCGCGAACCC
Organism: Actinokineospora xionganensis; assembly: GCF_014323725.1. Classification (GTDB taxonomy): domain Bacteria; phylum Actinomycetota; class Actinomycetes; order Mycobacteriales; family Pseudonocardiaceae; genus Actinokineospora; species Actinokineospora xionganensis. The sequence goes on from NZ_JABVED010000015.1 coordinate 76,744, forward strand.
GGCGCGGGCGGACTTCCGAGTGTCCAACCCGACGCAGGTCCTCGCCGCCCGATCCGAGGCGACCGAGACCTTCACCGTCCTGCTGGCCGCGGTCGCCGCGATCTCGCTGCTCGTCGGCGGGATCGGGATCACCAACATCATGCTGGTCACGGTCACCGAGCGGATTCGCGAGATCGGCGTGCGCAAAGCGCTCGGCGCGCCGAGCGGGGCGATTCTCGGCCAGTTCCTCACCGAAGCCACCCTCCTGGGTCTGCTCGGCGGCGGCCTCGGCGTCGCCGCCGGGCTGGCCGCCAGCGGGTTGCAGATCTCCGGCATCACCCCCGTCGTGTCCTGGCCGTCCGTCGCGCTCGCCTTCGGGGTGTCCGCACTGGTCGGCCTGGTGTTCGGCGGTTACCCGGCCCATCGGGCCGCACGCTTGCGGCCGATCGAAGCACTGCGCCATGACTAAGGAGAACCACATGTCCGACAAGCCCGACCTGCTCGCCGACCCGGTCCCCAGCGCCGAGCTGGAGCACGACCTCAAGGGCCGTGGTGGCCCGAACAAGGTCACGCTGATCCTGGCCGCGCTCGCCTTGGCCGGGGTCGCGTTCACCGGGGGCATCCTGGTCCACTCGGCGACCGCGGAGACTCCGGCGCCCGCCGCCCAGGGCAGGCCCGGCTTCGGTGGCGGGGGCGGTCAGGGCGGCCCCCCGGGCGGGCAGAACGGGCAGGGAGGCCAGGGCGGCCAGGGAATGCCCGGCGGGCGTGGTGGCGGGCCCGGCCTGACCGGCACGGTCGTGCGCGTCGATGGGCAGAACCTTGTGCTCAAGGGCGCCGATGGGCAGGAGGTCACCGTGGCCATGACTGACGAGACGAAGGTCAACCTCGCCCAGCCGGGTGCCGTGGCGGACCTGGTCGAGGGTGCCACCGTGCAGCTCCAGATCACTCGGGGTCAAGATGGCTCCATGAGCGCGACGACCGTGACCAAACAGCCTTGACCCGGACCCGCCTGCTCGTCGTCGACGACGAGGAGTCGATCCGCGAACTGCTGGCCGCGAGCCTGCGGTACGCGGGGTTCGACGTGACCACCGCCGGCTCCGGTGGTGACGCGCTGCGCGCGGCGGAGAGAGACGACCCGGAGTTGGTGCTGCTGGACGTGATGCTGCCCGACATCGACGGGTTCGAGGTGGTCCGGCGCCTGCGCGGGGGTGCTCGGCGCGTGCCAGTGCTGTTCCTGACCGCGCGCGACGCGACCGCCGACAAGGTCACCGGCCTGACCCTCGGCGGCGACGACTACGTGACCAAGCCGTTCAGCCTGGAGGAGGTCGTGGCCCGGGTGCACGCCGTGCTGCGCCGCGCCGGCTCCGCCCCCGGCTCGGACCGCGACATCCTCCGCTACGCCGACCTGGAGCTCGACACCGACGCGCACCTGGTGCACCGCGCGGGCACACCAGTGCAGCTATCGCCGACCGAGTTCAAGCTGCTGCACTACCTGATGCGCAACGCGAACCGGGTGGTGTCGAAGCAGCAGATCCTCGACCAGGTCTGGAACTACGCGTTCACCGGCAGTGACGGCGTGGTCGAGTCGTACATCTCCTACCTGCGGCGCAAGGTCGACTACGTCGATCCCCGGCTGATCCACACCGTGCGCGGCCTCGGCTACGTGTTGCGTGAGCAGCCGGGATGACCAGGCTCCCGCTGCGCTTCCAACTCCTCGCCGTGCTGGTGCTATTGCTCATCCTTGCCTATGCCGTCGCCGCGGTCGCCGCCCCGCGCGCCATGGAGAGCTACCTGGTGTCCCAGGTGGACACCCGGATCACCCGTGCGGCGGCCGGCGCCCTGCGCGCCCTCGACGACGGCCGGTTCCCCCGAGGCGCCCCGCCGTCGCAGCAGTTGCTGCCCAGCGACTTCGTGATCCAGGTCCACGCCCCGGACGGCAGCCTGATCGGATCCGCCCTGCGCACCTCCACCGGTACGGAATTGGAGCTGCCGCCGCTCGCGGACGCGGTGGAGGGGCAGCCGTTCACCGAGGGGGCATGGCGGGTGCTGGTGCACCGCTCCAGCAACGGCTACTACCTGGTCGCCGCCACCAGCATGGCCGACGTCCAAAGCACGGTCGCGCAGTCCAGGTCGACCATCCTCGTGACCGGCGGCATCGCCCTGGTCGCGCTGATCGGCCTCGGCTACTTCCTGGTGCGACGCAGCTTCCGCCCGCTGGAGCAGGTCGAGCACACCGCCGAGCAGATCGCGGCGGGCGACCTCTCCCGCCGGGTCCCGGTCGTCGACGCCCACAGCGAGGTCGGCCACCTCGCGACAGCCCTCAACACCATGCTGACCACGATCGAGTCCGCCTTCCGCGCCCGCCAGGAATCGGAGGCACGCCTGCGCCGGTTCGTGGCCGACGCCAGCCACGAACTGCGTTCCCCACTGACCTCCATCCGCGGCTACGCCGAGCTGTACCGCCAGGGCGGCGGCACCCCGGAGCGATCCCTGGCCCGCATCGAGGCCGAAGCCACCCGCATGACCCAGTTGGTCGAGGACATGCTCCTGCTGGCCAACCTCGACCAGCAACGTCCCCTGAACCGCGGCGCCGTCGACCTCACCGTCCTTGCCGTGGACGCCGTCCAGGACGCCCGCGCCGCCGCCCCGGACCGGGACGTGACCCTGCACCTGGCCGCACCCGGCGCGGTGGTCCCCGGGGACGAGGCCCGCCTGCGCCAAGTGCTGGCGAACCTGCTGACCAACGCCATCCAGCATTCCGCCGGACCAATCCGCGTGGGCCTCAGCGCAACGGCCACCACCGCCGTGATCACCGTGACCGACGCCGGCCCCGGCATGAGCCCCGAACAGATCGACCAAGTCTTCGACCGCTTCTACCGGGCCTCAGCCTCCCGTTCCCGAGACCACGGCGGCACCGGGCTCGGCCTGTCCATCGCCGCCGCCCTGGTAGCCGCCCACAACGGCACCATCGCCGCGGCGTCCACCCCGGACACCGGCTCCACCTTCACCGTGACATTGCCGCTCACCTGAGCCGGGCACCACCCCCAACCAGCCCAGTCCAGCACCTCCCGCGATCAAGAACCACCACTCAGCCGCGCGCCGGAGCGCGCGCGAGGAAAACGTAACGATCGAAGACCCGCGCGCGCTGCGCGAGGTCGCGAAGACGACGGGCTCGTACGCGCATGGCCTGCTTGCCGCCCATCACCGCCCGCGCTGATCGCCACCGCTCTCGAGATCACTCAGGGGTTGCCAGGTCTGACAACGCCGAATGGCGATTTCGGCCGTGCGGCCGACGGGCGGCCTTTCTCTCGCCGGATGGGTGCGATCTTGGCGACGGCTTCGAGGTGCTGCACTTGGTCGACCAGTTGATCCCGCTCTCCGCGCTACGGAAGGAGGCATCTCCGGTGATGCTCACTGTCCTACCGTGGTCCCCGAGAACTCGTGGATGCGAGATGTACTCGAGACGGCGCCGTCAGGTCAGAGTCGGAGTCTCGAACTCCTCGATCGTTGTGAACATCAAGTAGAGGCGTCCCGAGCACAGCGATGCCCCGCGAGTGGGTCGCGGGGCATCGGCTGCGTGGTGGGTTATTCGGCAGGCTGGCCCGCGTTCTGCTTGGCCACCTCGGCGTGGACCTCGGCCATGTCCACAGCCTTCAGCTGGGTGATCAAGTCCTCCAGGGCGGGCGCGGGAAGAGCGCCGGGCTGGGAGTACAGGACGACGCCCTCGCGGACGGCCATCACCGTCGGGATGGACGAAATGCCGAACGCCTGCGCCAGCTGCTGCTGGGCCTCCGTGTCGACCTTGGCGAAGACCACATCGGCGTGCTGCTCGGACGCCTTCTCGAAAATCGGGCCGAACTGGCGGCACGGGCCACACCAAGCCGCCCAGAAGTCCACTAGGACGGTGCCACCACCGCCCACGACCTCATCGAAGTTCTCGGTGGTCAATTCGACCGTCGCCACAGGACCTCCTAGGTAAGGGCGTGCTGTCTGCGGTTCAACGAACCACGCCCATGGAACATTCCCTACCCCAACTTCGCGCGAATACCCGCGTCTGCCCTGCGGTATGCCTCATCGTCGCCAGTGAGGACCGACACCGCGTTGGACGCGCGGGCGAGCGCGTCGATCTCGAACGCCAGCTGTGCCGCGTCGGTGCCCGCGGGCAACTGGCCCCGCTCGACCGCCTCCTCGACCATGCCCACGAGCAGCGCCATCCAACCGCGGAAAGCACCCACAACCGCGTCATGCACCCGGCCCTCGCGGGCATCGAACTCAGCCGAAGCCGCGGCGAAAAAGCAACCACCAGGGAAGATCCGGGTCCGCGAATACGTGATCCAGCTGTCGACCAGCGCCCGCAACCTCGGCAACCCAGGCTCGGCGGCCCGCGCCGGGCGGATCACCCGCTCGACGAACACCTCCTCGGCGTAGGCGAGCGTCGCCAGCTGCAGCTCCTCCTTCGAGCCGAAATGGGCGAAGATCCCACTCTTGCTCAGCTCCAACTCGCCTGCCAGCCTGCCGATCGTCAACCCGTCAAGCCCTTCCACGGACGCGATCTCCGCGGCCCGGCGCAGCGTGAGGCGTCGCGTCTCCGCGCCCCGAGCCAGCCGACCGTCCATGCGAGCAATCTAGACGACCCGACGATCATGTGGAACTATCTGACCGATCGTTCGTACTTATTTCTGGAGGGGTCATGGACATCAGGGCACTGGACCGGCGGGCCGTCGAGGTCACCGGCGGGATCATCGACCGGCTGACCGACGAGCAACTCGACCTCGCGTCGCCCTGCTCGGAGTGGACGGTCCGCGGCGTCATCGAGCACATGGTGGGCAACAACCACGGCATGCTGGCCAAGCTCACGGGACAGGCCCCGCCCGCGGAGGTCTCGCCTGCCGCGGACCCGCGGGCGAACTTCCGGAAGACCGCTGAGGCCTTCCTCGCGGCCTTCGCGAGCGACGAGGCGCAGGAGGCCTCGTTCGAACTACTCGGCGTGGAGCGCACCGGTGCGGTGGCGCAGTCGGTGCACTTCGCCGACGTCCTCGTGCACGCGTGGGACATCGCGTCGGCGGCCGGGATCGACCTGCGGTACGACGAGGACCTCGCCGAGGCGGCGGTGAAGGTCGTCAGCCGGTTCCCCGAGGAGTTGTGGGGTCCCGGTGGCGCGTTCGCCGCGCGACTGCCCGTCGCGGAGGACGCGTCGGCGCAGGATCGGCTGCTCGCCCTGACCGGGCGGGCGCCGGTGGCCTCAGCCGCCTGAGGGTCGGTAGGTGCTCACGGTGACCGATCCGGTCACCGTGAGCGGATCGGTCAGTGCGGCGACCCGCTCGCGGAACTCGGCGGCGACGGTGTGGAAAGCGTTGGGCCCCATACCCACCAGCGTGGTGACATCGTGGTGCGACAGCGTCATCGAGAACTCACGGTCGGTCTGCTCGGCGAGGTCGAAGTGCGGCGCCAGGCGTTCGTCGATCCGGCTCTGCTTGTCCTCATCGACTGCCAGAAGGTCCAAAGTGGACACCAATTCGGCGAGGTGTCGCGAGGTCGGGGCGACTACCACCAAGGTGCCCTCTGGCCGCAGGATCCGCCGCAGCTCAACGGGATTGCGCGGGGCGAAGACATTGAGGACGAGGCCCGCGGACGCGGGCTGGACCGGCAGCGGCTGCCAGGCGTCGCAGCCGACCGCGCCGATCAGGGGGTGGGCGCGGGCAGCCCTGCGCAGTGCCGGTTTGGAAGCGTCCAGGGCGAGCCCCACGCGGCTGCCGAACCGGTCGAGGACGGCGGCGAGGTAGTAGCCGGTGCCCGCGCCCACGTCCACGACGCAGCCTAGGCCGGGCCGGGCCGCGTCGGTGATCGCCTCGACGATCGGGGCGTAGTGGCCCGCGCCGAGGAAGGCCGCGCGCGCGTCGACCATCTCGGGGGTGTCCCCGGTGAAGGTGGAGGTGCCGCGCAGCAGGCTCACGTAGCCCTGGCGGGCGATGTCGAAGCTGTGCGACCGCACGCACCGCAAAGTCCCGGACTCGATGGCCAGGGCGTCACCGCACAGCGGGCAGGCCAGGAACGGGACGGCGTCGGCGAGCATGGGGGGACCCTACGACGAAGGCCCGGGCGACAGTGTCGCCCGGGCCTTCGGTCTAAGTGGATCAGTTACGACGCAGGACCGCGTTGCGGATGCGCGGCACACCCAGCAACAGGCCACCGCTGAGCAGCAGCGCGGCGCCGAGGAAGATCATCCAGCCGACGTTCGCACCGGTGTCGGGTAGCTCGCTGCCGTCGGACGGCGACACGGCGCCTGCGGGCTTCGGGGTGGTCGTGGCCGGAGCGTTCGTCGTGCTGCTCGGGTCCGTCGGCTCCGTCGTGGGCTCGGTCGGCTCAGTGGGCTCAGTGGGCTCGGTCGGCTCAGTGGGTTCGGTCGGCTCGGTGTCGGTCTCGACGCCACAGGCGAACCAGTGGCTGATCGCGGCGATGTTCCCGCCCTTGTTGTACGGCGAGTGCAGCTTCAGCCACGGCATCTCGCCGAGCTTGTCCGCCGAGTACTTGTTGTACCCGTCGCCGCCCTTGACGACCACGCCGACGAGCTCGATGCCCTCGGGCACGTCCTCTTCGGTGATGTCGATGGACATCTTGTTGTCGCCCGGGTTCTCTTCACCGATGATGAACTTGCTGCCTTCCCACAGGTCCGAGCAGGACTTGTAGGTGATGTTCTTCTCGAAGTACTCGGCGCGGGTGTCGCCGGCGGGGGGCGGGCCTTCCTGGGCGCCGGCGGTGCCAGTGAAGGCCAGCAGAGAGGCCGCAGTGACGGCCGTAAACGTAAGCGACGCGACAAACCTGCGCATGTGTGAACTCCCAGAGTGACCACTGCCCCGACGACTGGGCATTTCTACACCCAAACGGGGGAGGCCACTACACCGGTATGCGTCTGAGCGTGTTCGTGTTCGTCCCGTTGCCGATTAGAGATCTTTCAACGCGTCTTCGACGGCCCGGTGGAAGGTCGGGTAGGCGAAGATCATCCGGCGCAGCACGCCGATTTCGACCTCCGCGTGTACCGCCAGGGTCAGCAGCCCGAGGACCTCGCCGCCTGCCGGGCCCGCCGAGGTCGCGCCCACGAGGACGCCGCGATCGGCGTCGGCGACCAGCTTGACCAGGCCTTCGTTGCCGACCTTGTGGATCCAGCCGCGCGACGACGACTCGACCTTGGCCGTCCCGGTCCGCACGTTGAGGCCCGCCTCGCGGGCGGCGGCCTCGGTCAGGCCGACCGAGCCGACCTCGGGGTCGGTGAACGTCACCCGCGGCACCGCTCGATACTCCGCACCGGGGGAGTCCTCGCCGAGGATGTCGGCGACCGCGATGCCCGCCTGGTACATGGACATGTGCGTGAACGCGCCCTCGCCGACCACGTCGCCGATCGCCCACACGCCGTCGGCCGCCCGCATGTGCTTGTCGACCTTGATGCCCTTGGCCGAGTCGTCGAGCCCGACCGCCGCCACGCCCAGCGCGCCCAGGTCGGTGCGGCGGCCCGCGGCGACGAGGAGCCCGCGGGCGGACAGCGGGTCGCCGCCGTCGAAGTCGAGGGTGAACTGCTCGCCGTCGTGACGCGCGGAGGTGATCTTCGCGCTGGTCCGCACGGTGATCCCCTCGGCGGCGAACCGCTCGGCGATCAGCGCGCCTGCTTCGGGCTCGTCGAGGCCCAGCAGCCGGTCCTGCGCCTCGACCACCGTGACATTCGCGCCGAATCGGGCGAAGACCTGGGCGAACTCGCAACCCACCGGGCCGCCGCCCAGCACGATCAGCGACTCGGGGACCTCTTCGACGGCGACGGCTTCGCGGTTGGTCCAGTGCGGGGTGTCGGCCAGACCCGGCACGGGTGGGAGTGCGGGCTCGGTGCCCGGGTTGAGCACGATCCCCTTGCGCGCGGTGACCCGCTCCTCGCCCGACGGGGTGGACACGACGAGTTCGCCGGGGCCGGTGACCCGCGCGCGGCCGCGCAGGAACCTCGCTCCCGCCTTGGTGAGACGCTCGACCGCCACGGTGTCGTCCCAGTCGTCCGTGGCCTCGTCACGGATGCGCTTGGCGACCGGCGCCCAGTCCGGGCGGACGTCGGCGGACCCACCCAGGTCCGCGACCCGGCGCGCCTCGGCGAGGGCGTCGGCCGCGCGGATCATCATCTTCGTCGGCACGCAGGCGTAGTACGGGCACTCGCCACCGACGAGCCTGGCCTCGATCGCCACGACCGACAGGCCTGCCTCGGCCAGCCGTGTGGCCACGGACTCGCCGCCGGGGCCGAGACCGACCACGGCGACATCGACGGTGAGAGCCATCTGCGTCCACCCTTCTGGAAGACCAACACTGCATCACGGCCCGCCGTCTCTCGCAGGTCCACTAGCGCACCCGCAGGAACTCGTGGCTGTCGCGGATCTCGCGGTTGAGGAACGCCCCGACGCTCGACGCGGACATCAACTCCCAGTACAGCCGCTTGGCGACGCCCAGGTACTGGTAGACGTTGCCGTTGCGGAACTCGACCTCGAGGGTCTTCGTGTTCGCGTCGTAGCCCACCGACGCGACGCTCGCCGAAGCGAGTGCCTGTCTGCGCATGATCCCCGCCCACGATTCGGACTCGGTGCCTCACCGATACCTTGCCACCGAACACCTGATGCGTCTGCCTCACTTCGTGAGCTGTGGACAACCTTGACGGCTTGTTCGGCGTCCCTGTGGATGAACGGCCCGCCCGGGCCGCCGATCGGCATACGCTGTTTCCGGCGCACCCCGGCGCCGTCTTGAGAGGAGCTGTACTCGAAGTGCTGGACCTCGCGGCTTCCCTGCTGTCGTTCGCGCACAGCCTGTTCGGGCCGGGGCTGTGCCCGGGTGACTGGGTCTGGGCGACGAGCACGGCCGGAGCACTGATCGCGCTGCTGCCGGTCATCGGCTCGGTGACCGTCGCGCTGGTCCGCAAGGTCACCGGCAACCTCTACAACGCGGTCACCTACGGGGTGTTCGGCGCCATCGGAGCGTTCTTCGCGTTCCTCATGCCGTGGCTGCTGTTCAACGGCGTCAGCGGTGTCTTCCGGGGTGTGTTCACCAAGGATCCGGCGATCTCACTCGCCGGATCAGGCACCATGGACAACTCCTTCTGCTGGGTCGGCGCGCAGGACCTGTACCTCGGCGGCGGGGCCAACGTCTACGAGGTCATCTTCCACAAGTTCGAGAGCACCCCGGTCTTCCTGCTGCGGCTGGTCTTCCTCGTAGTGGTCCCCGCGATCTGCCTGCTGTTCGTGATCCTGCAGGCCCGCGCCGCGACCCGCCGCGGCCCCCGGTGGGTGAGCAGGCTGGTCTGGGTCCCGTTCGCGCTGATGATCGCGCTGAGCGTCCCCGTCGAGGCCAACACCGCCTCCCACCTGTGGCTGGGCTTCCTGCCGATCTCTGTGCTCGGCCTGATCCCGGTCTACGTCATCGGCCCGCCGAACTGGTCGACGATCGAGCGCAGTCACCAGAAGCCGGAGTCCGCGCCGCCGCCTCCGCAACAGCCCTCCGGCATGGGCGCGCACCCGCAGCCCCCGCCTCCGCAGCCGCAGAACAACCAGCCCAGCAAGGCCCTGCCGCCTTACGTGCCGCCCGCGCCGCTGCCTCCGTACCAGCCCCCCGCCAACGTTGCGGGCTATCCGCCGCAGGTTCCTGTGAAGCCCGTGCAGGCGCCCGCGCCGTACGTGCCGCCCGCGCTCAACCCGACGCTGCACGACCCCAACCCCGAAGGCCTCGGCGCGATGGCCCGGCTGGCCGCCGACCCCGGCCCGCTGCCGTTCGCGCCGCGCTCGGCCGCCCCGCCCCCGCCACCGGTCAAGCCGTCCGGCAGCCGCTTCCGCAAGGTCCGGGCCCTGGGCCAGGGCGGATTCGGCACGGTGTGGCTGGCCGTCGACACCCAGCTCGACCGCACGGTCGCGGTGAAGATGGCGCACGCCCCCGACGCCGAGACCGAAGAACGCATGCTGCGCGAAGCGCGGGCGCTCGCGGCGGTCCACCACCCGAACTGTGTGCGGGTCTACGACATCGTCTCCGAGCCCGAGGGCCTCGGCCTGGTCATGGAGTACATCGAGGGCCAGCCCCTCGCCGACCGCGTCGCCACCGGCGGCCCACTCGACGACCTGGCCGTAGCCCGACTGTGGATCACGATGGCGGGCGCCTTGTCCGCCGCCCACGCCAAGGGCGTCCTGCACCGCGACGTCAAGCCGTCGAATGTGATCATCGACCCGGACGGCAACGCCCACCTGATCGACTTCGGCATCGCGCGCTCGCAGGGCGACTCCACCCTCACCGCCACCGGCATGATGGTCGGAACCCCCGACTTCCTCGCCTCGGAAACCGCCGCGGGCGCCAACGCCACGCCCGCCTCGGACGCCTGGCAGCTGGCGGCCACCGTGAGCTTCGCGCTGACCGGAAAGCCGCCGCGCGGCACCCGCGAGAACGCCATGGCGGCACTGATGGCCGCTGCGAAGGGCGAACCGGTCACCCAAACACCGCAGCAGAGCGCCCACCGCAGGCTGCTGCTCGCCTCGCTGGACAACGAACCGGCCCGCCGCCCCACCCTGCGCGCGGTCGCCCGCGAACTCAGCGACTGGATGGCACGGGAAGGCCACACGGAGACCGGCCCGGTAACCCAAATAGTCCGCCGCGACGACATCGACAAGGTGGACCGAACCCGCCACATGCCCGGATAGCGACCAGGGGCCATTCGGCCCGAATCGCAGGGCGTAGAACCAAATGGCCCTGCCGAGATCTGCGCTGGCGGCCATCCCGGACGACCCCGGAATTCACGAGCGGAACCGGACGGCCTGCCACCGAACGGCCTGCCAAGTCAAGCTGTGCTGGTTGCCATCCCCGGACAACCCCGAATCACCCAAATAGGCACCAGCGCGGTCAAACCGGCCGATGAACGAGCCACCCGCTCAGCTCAGGATGCTCAGCGGGGTGTGGCGAAGTTTCGCCGATAGTCCTTCGGTGACACCCCGACGATCTTCTGAAAATGGTGCCGCAACAGCGCCCCCGTCGCGAAGCCGCACCGGTGCGCCACGTCGTCCACCGACGCCGAAGTCTCCTCCAACAGCGTCCGAGCGTGCAGCACGCGTTGCATCGACAGCCACTTCAGCGGCGTCGTCCCGGTCTCGGCGACGAAGCGGCGGGCGAAGGTGCGCTCCGACATCCGTGCGCGGTCCGCGAGCGCGGCCACCGAGTGGTCCTCGGCCAGGTTTTCCACCATCCAGGTCAGGATCGGCGTCAGGCTGTCGCCGGTGCACTCGGGCACCGGCAGTTCCACGTACTGCCGCTGACCGCCGTCGCGCTGTGGCGCCACGACCATGCGGCGGGCGATCGCGGTGGCCACCGCCGAGCCCATCTCGCGGCGGACCAGGTGCAGACAGGCGTCGATTCCCGCGGCTGTCCCGGCGCTGGTGATGATGTCGCCGTCGTCGACGAAGAGGACGTCGGGGTCGACCTTCGCCAACGGAAAGCGCTCGGCGAGCAGGTTCGCGTGCCGCCAGTGTGTGGTGCATCGGCGCTGGTCGAGCAGGCCGGTGGCGCCGAGCAGGAAGGCGCCGCTGCAGACCGACAGGATCATCGAGCCGCCCGCGTGGGCCGCCCGGAGGGCCTCGAGCACTGCGGGCGGGTAGGTGTCGCGGATCTGGCACGCGGGCAGGGCGATCAGGTCGGCGCCCGCAAGGGCGCACAGGTCCAGGGTGGGGACCATCGACACGCCGACGCTCGCCGGGATCGGCTTGTCCGCGACTTCCCCGCAGACCCGGAACTCGATGGGCGGCACGCCGTCGTCGGTTCGGTCGACTCCGAACACCTCGCAGATCACGCCGAACTCGAACGGCGCGAAGCCGTCGATAAGCACTGCCGCCACACTCTTCAGCATGCCGAAAGACTAACTGGCAGGATTTTGTCGCACAAGGTCAGTTCTGCCACTGGTGGCAGAAAAGAGTGCAGCGCAAACTTAGTGCCATGGAACTCGTACTCATCGCCCTCGCAGCCCTTCTGGTCTACGGACTGGACCGCAACCACCACCGCCAGCCCGAACCCCGCCCGCGCCTGGCCGGACGGTCCGACATCGAAGACCGCGACCTCGTCCGGGTCGCCGCCGACCTCCGCACCGCGCGGCCCGAGCCGCGTGAGCGCCCTACCGCCAGGACGGCAGCCAGAGTTCGGCTTGCCATCGGGCCTCGGTGATCGAGTCACCGTTGAGGATCGGCCAGAGCCAGACGAAGTTCGCCACGACCATTCCCACGTACAGCGCGACGACCAGCAGACCGGTGCCCCGTCGCTCGGCCCCATCCCGGGCCCGGCCCAGGATGTGGCCGAGCGGCAGCACCAGCCCGAGCACCAGGAACGCCGCCATCGGCGTGACGTAGAAGAAGTACATCTGCCGGTCGAGGTTGATGAACCACGGCAACAGGCCCGCCAGGTAGGCGGTGATGACCGCGGCGTAGCGCCAGTCGAGCCGCGCCACCATCCGCCACAACCCCCACGACAGCATCGGCAACGCGAGCCACCACATCGCGGGCGTGCCGATCAGCATCGTCGCGGCGACACACTTCGCCTCACCGCAGCCCAGCGTGGAGCCCTCGTAGTAATAGAGCATCGGCCGCAGGCCCATCGGCCACGTCCACGGCTTCGACTCCCACGGATGCTGCTTGTCCGGGTCCGTCACCAACTCGCTGTGGAACTTCAGGACGTGCTCGTGGTACTGGAACAGCGACCCGAACGCGCTCTTGATGACGCCCCACGGCCCGCTGTCGTCGGTCGGCTCGAGGTGCCGGTCGATCCCGGTCTCGCTGCCGAACCAGCCCCACCACGTCGACAGGTAGGCGATCGCGGCGACACCGATGAAGGCCCACAGCGCGGGCAGGAGATCACGCAGCGCGGTGCCGATCCACGGGTGGCGAACCCCCGCGGCGCGCCGGGCCGTCACGTCGAACAGGACCGTGAGCAGCCCGAACGCGGCGATGAAGTACAGGCCGGACCACTTGACGCCGCAGGCAAGGCCGAGCAGGACGCCGCTCAGCAGCCGGAACCAGCGGACCCCGAGCCGGGGCCCGTACGCCGAGTCTCCGACCCAGCCCTCCGCCACCGCCACCGCGAGCCGTGACCGGACCTGGTCGCGGTCGACCAGCAGCGCGGCGAACGCGGCGAGGATGAAGAACGCCAGGAAGATGTCGAGCATCCCCATCCGCGACTGCAGGTGGGACACGCCGTCGCAGATCAGCAGGATTCCCGCGATCGCGCCGAGCAGCGTCGACCTGGTCAGCCGCCGGGCGACCCGGATGATCAGCACGATCATCAGCGCCCCGGCGAGCGCCGCGGTGAACCGCCAGCCCCACCCGTTGTAGCCGAAGAGCGACTCGCCGAACGCGATGAGCGTCTTGCCCAGCGGCGGGTGGACGGTCAGCCGGTAGCCGGGGTTGTCCTCGAACCACCCGTTGCGCAGCATCTGCCACGCCTGCGGCACGTAGTGCTTCTCGTCGAAGACGGGCGTGCCGTTGTCGGTGGGGTTGCCGAGGTTCTGGAACCGGACGAAGCCGCCGATCAGCCCGAGGACGGCGGTGACGATCCAGCCGCGCAGCCGGTCGGTCGGCATCGGCTTGCCCAGCAGCCGGTCGCGTACCGACTCGGTGGCGTCGGCTTGCCGAGGCGCCGGGTCCGGACCGACCCGGTCGGCCTCGTCTTCGGCTACGAGGAGGCTCACGAGGGGAGATGGTAGGGCGCGAAGTGTTATCCCCGCGTCGGGACAGCCGAGATCACTCGAACTCACTCACGCAGAGCGGGGTGGACGGGTGGCTATTGTGCGCCGGTGACTTACCGGCCTAGATGGACCTATGTGCTCCTGCGGGGCAGCGCGGTGCCGTTCGCCTGCGTCCTTGGCTAACTCTTGTCCTCGTTCCTGATGGGCGACCTTGAGAGGAGCGGGGTCCGGATCAGCTTGCCGGTGTTCGGCGTCATGTTCTGGGCCATCGAGGTCTTCCGACTCCGGGCGCGCGCACTGGAGGTGCGTGATGACGGTGTCGTCATCCGTCGGGACAGGGCGACGATCACGTTGGCCTGGTCGGACTTCGTGCGGGTGACCCGCGGGTCGTGGGGGCCGCTGAAGTTCGATGTCCTGGAATTCACGGTGGCCTGCTGATCCCCGAAGATCACTACCGCGGGATCTTGACGAGTGCCGAGAAGCGGATTCGCACGGAACGGGCCGACCTATCGTTCGAGCCCGCCATGTACTTCGCCGACTGGCGTGCGCGCGAGCTTGGATCCGTGGTGGCGGGCCTGCGCCAGTAGGCTTCGACGATGCTCGTTCTCGCCGCGACCCCCCTGGGTGACTCCCGTGACGCGTCCCCAAGGCTGGTCGAGGCGTTCACCAACGCCGACGTCATCGCCGCCGAGGACACCCGCCGCACCCGGAACCTGATCAGCGCCCTCGGGGTCACCCCCACGGGCCGGATGGTCAGCTTCTACGACGCCGTTGAGACCAGCCGGATCGCCGGTCTCGTGGAGGCGATCCAGGAGGGCAAGTCCGTTCTCCTCGTCACCGACGCCGGGATGCCCAGTGTGTCCGACCCCGGGTACCGCCTGGTCGCGGCCTGCGTCGAGGCCGACCTGCCGATCACCTGCCTGCCCGGCCCGTCCGCGGTCACGACCGCGCTCGCCCTCTCCGGGCTGCCCTGCGACCGGTTCTGCTTCGAGGGGTTCGCCCCGCGCAAGCCGGGGGAGCGGCGCAAGTGGCTCTCCGCGCTGGCGACCGAGCCGCGCACCGCTGTGTTCTTCGAATCACCGCACCGCATCGCGAGCCTGCTGGCCGACGCCGCCGAGGTGCTCGGCGCCGACCGGCGCGCCGCCGTGTGCCGGGAGCTGACCAAGACCTACGAAGAGGTCCGCCGCGGCGGGCTCGGCGAACTCGCGAAGTGGGCCGAGGACGGCGTGCGCGGCGAGATCACCGTGGTCCTCTCCGGCGCCGAGCCGGTCGAGACCCCCGAACTGGCGACCCTCGTCGAGCAGGTCCGCGAGTTGGCCGCCGCGGGGGCCCGGCTCAAGGACGCGGCCGCCGAGGTCGCCGCCGAGCACGGGGTGAGCAAGAAGTCCCTCTACGACGCGGCGGTCGCCAAATGATCGAGGTGGGCGAGACGACGCTGGTCTCCCAGATCACCGGCCACGAGTCGACCAACCTGACCGCCGAGCGCTACGGCATCCACGCCACCGACCTGGGCATCATGTGGGACGACAGCGCGGGCCGGACCTTCGTCGTCTTCGGCGACACCTACGGCCCGGGCTGGCGGGGCGACGGCGCGGGGACCGACGACGACACCGACTGGCGCTGCAACGTGCTCGCCATCGTCGCCGAGCGCGACCTCGACCACGGGCTCAAGATCGAGTCCGTGGTCGCCCAGGACGACGGCATGGCCCGCCAGATCATCGACCGCGACGCCGAGAGCGTCGAGGAGACCGTGATCCCGTGCGCGGGCATCGAGATCGATGGCGTGCACTACCTGCACTACATGTCCGTGCGGAACTGGGGACCGCAGGGCAAGTGGGTGACCAACTACGCGGGTATCGCCTTCTCCCGCGACGGCGGCCGCACGTGGGACAAGCCCTGGCGCTCCCGCTGGATCAACCGCGCCGAGCACGACCACCCGTTTCAGATGGGCGCCTTCGCCCGGCAGGGCGAGCACCTCTATCTCCTGGGCACCCCGAACGGCCGCTGGGGCGACACGCACCTCGCCAGGGTGTCCACAAAGGACATCCTGGAGCCCGCGGCCTACGAGTACTGGAGCGGCGAGACCTGGCACCCGAAGGACCCGTTCGCGGCCAAGCCCGTCTTCACCGGCCCGGTCGCCGAGCTGTCGGTGCTCTACAGCGACCACTTCGGCTGCTGGCTCGCGCTGCACCTCGACGAGTCGAAGGCGGCCATCGTGCTGCGGACCGCCGAGGAGTTGACCGGCCCGTGGACCGACGGCCAGGTCGTCGCGGACGGCGAGCGGTACCCCGGCCTCTACGGCGGATTCCTGCACCCGGAGTCGGCCAAGGGGCCGGTTCTTTATTACGCGATGTCACGGTGGTCGCCGTACAACGTGTACCTGATGCGCACGACGCTGACCTAGCCCTGTCCTGGCCTCCGTGCACCGTCCCGGACCGACGTCCGTACGCTAACCGGTCATGAGCGCCCCCGTGTTGACCGCGGTGGCCTGGCCCTACGCCAACGGCCCCCGCCATATCGGTCACGTCTCCGGATTCGGTGTCCCTTCGGACGTCTTCTCCCGCTACATGCGAATGTCCGGTCACCGGGTGCTCATGGTCAGCGGAACGGACGAACACGGCACCCCGATCTCGGTGCAGGCCGACAAAGAAGGCCTGACCACCCGCCAACTCGCCGACAAGTACAACCGCGTGATCGCCGAGGACCTCCAGGGTCTCGGGCTGTCCTACGACCTGTTCACCCGCACCACCACGGGCAACCACTACAAGGTCGTCCAAGAGCTGTTCCTGGCGCTGCACCGCAACGGCTACGTGCAGGCCAAGACGCAGATGGGCGCGATCAGCCCGTCCACCGGCCGCACTCTGCCCGACCGCTACATCGAGGGCACCTGCCCGATCTGCGGCTACGACGGTGCGCGCGGCGACCAGTGCGACAACTGCGGCAACCAGCTCGACCCGATCGACCTGAAGAACCCCCGCTCGAAGATCAACGGCGAGGTGCCGAAGTTCGTCGAGACCGAGCACCTGTTCCTCGACCTGCCGTCCTTCGCCGGCGCGCTGGGTTCGTGGCTGTCCACCCGCACCGGGTGGCGGCCCAACGTGCTCAGGTTCAGCGAGAACCTGCTCGGCGACATGCGTCCCCGCGCGATCACCCGCGACATCGACTGGGGTGTTCCGGTCCCGCTCGACGGGTGGCGCGACCAGCCGATGAAGAAGTTCTACGTGTGGTTCGACGCGGTGATCGGCTACTTGTCGGCCAGCGTGGAATGGGCTCGCCGCAGTGGCGACGCCGACGCCTGGAAGGAGTTCTGGACCGACCCGGCCCAGGCCTACTACTTCATGGGCAAGGACAACATCGTCTTCCACTCGCTGATCTGGCCGTCACTGCTGCTCGGGCAGAACGGCGAGGGCGACAAGGGCGGCCAGCCCGGCGCGTTCGGCAAGCTCAGCCTGCCGACCGAGGTCGTCTCCAGCGAGTTCCTCACCATGAGCGGCTCGAAGTTCTCCACCTCGCGCGGCACCGTGATCTATGTCCGGGACTTCCTCAAGCAGTTCGGTCCCGACACGCTGCGGTACTTCATCTCGGTCGCGGGCCCGGAGAACCAGGACACGGACTTCACCTGGGACGAGTTCATCCGCCGGACCAACTTCGAACTGGCCAACGAGTGGGGCAACCTGGTCAACCGGTCGATCTCGATGGCGCACAAGAACGTCGGCGCCATCCCGACCCCGACCGCGCCCACGGCCGCCGACGCGGAGCTGAAGGCGTTGGCGCGCAACGCGTTCGACACTGTCGGCGAGAACCTGCGGCGCTCGCGCTTCAAGGCCGCGGCCAACGAGGCCATGCGGGTGGTCGGCGCGGCGAACAAGTATCTGTCCGATGAGGAGCCCTGGAAGCGCAAGGACGACCCGCAGCGCCGGGACACGATCCTGCACACGGCGCTGCAGGTCGTCTCCGACGCGAACACGCTGCTCACGCCGTTTCTGCCGCACTCCGCGCAGAAGATCCACGAGGCGCTGGGCGGCCAGGGTGTCTGGTCCTCGCAGCCGGAGATCCGTGAGGTCGCCGACCTCGACGACCCGAGTCTGCAGTACCCGGTCCTGACCGGTGACTACGCCAACGACCAGGCCAAATGGGAATCGGTGGACATCGAGGTGGGCCGTCCGCTGGACAAGCCGTCGCCGCTGTTCGCCAAGCTCGACGCCGAACTCGGCGAAACCGGCCCGGACTGGGCGCCGATCGTCAAGTGACACCACGCAAGGGCGAACGACCACCGGTGCCGGAGGCTCTTCCGGCGCCGGTGGTCGACGCCCATACGCATCTCGATGCCTGTGGTGCCAAGGACTTGGCGTCGGTGACCGAGGTGCTCGACCGGGCTTCCTCGGTCGGTGTCGACCGGGTGATCACCGTCGCGGACGATCTGGACTCCGCGATCTGGGCGGCCGAGGCGTCCACATGGGACGCGCGCGTCTTCGCCGCCGTGGCCGTGCACCCCACGCGCACGGCGACTTTCGGTGATTCGGACAAAGCGGTCATCGAGGACTTGGCGCGGCGGCCCAGGGTTGTCGCGGTCGGTGAGACCGGTCTGGACTACTACTGGGACTACTCGCCGCGGGACGCGCAGGAAGAGGCGTTCCGCTGGCACATCGACCTGGCCAAACGGGTCGGCAAGCCGCTGATGATCCACGACCGCGACGCGCACGAGGACATCCTCCGTGTGCTGGCTGAAGAAGGTCCACCCGAATCGGTGGTCTTCCACTGTTTTTCGGGTGATCTCGGCTTTGCGCGTCGCTGCGTCGATCAAGGTTTCGTATTGTCCTTCGCGGGACCGGTCACGTTCCGCAACGCGAAGGCGCTGCGCGAGGCGGCCGCTTTCGTGCCGCTGGAACAACTCCTGGTGGAGACGGACGCGCCTTTCCTCACGCCTCACCCGTTTCGGGGTCGCCCGAACGAGCCGTACTGCGTCGCGTACACCGTGCGCGACCTCGCGGAGCTGCGCGGCATGGATGTGGTCGATCTCGCAAATTCTGTGTCTACTACCGCAAATCGCGTGTTTCGGTTGCTCGATGTGACGTCGGACCTTCCAGGCGGTGAGCAATTGCGCTGAATGGGGGAACGATTGCGCCGACTGTGATGTGACGGGACTCACGACATTGCTGGATGTGTTTGCGCAACCCACTGGCGCTCGTTACTGTCCCGTGACCGAACGACCTGAGGCAGCTCCCTGTCTCGGATCAATCCGGAGCTTTGCAACGTGGGGAACGCGGCTCCCGCCTCCTGGAGGAATGGATCCTGTGAGCGGTAAACAGACCGACGGCTTCGCCGACACCGACTGGTTCACGCCGGTCACCGTCGGCACGGACAACCACGACGGGGACTTCACGGCGTGGCGTTCGGAGTTCCCGTCCGAGGACTACGACACGGGCTACTCGCCGTCTCTGAACATCACAGACCACGACGTCCGCTACGCGCTCGGCCCGCAGGCCGACGAGATCATGGCGCACGCCGGTGTCGACGTCGAAGAGCTGATCAGGCTCGTCAACGCCGAAACCACCGTCCTGCCGGTCATTCCCGACGAGGTGTCCTCCGGCCCGCGACCGCTCACTGTCGAGGACGAGCCCGCTCCCGGGCTCATCACGGCGGTCAGACGGTGGAAGGCCTCGTTCCTCAAGGCCACCATCGCCGCGGTACTCGTGAGCCTGGTCGGCGGCGGCGCCGCGGCCATCGCGATGAACAACTCCGTCACCGTCGATGTCGACGGCCAGGCCCGCCAGATCAACACCTACGCCGACACCGTCGGTGAAGTGCTGGAAGAGGAAGGCATCAACATCGGCGAGCACGACTCGCTGAGCCCGTCCCCGACCGCCGAGATCGGCGACGACGGCAAGATCGTCCTGCAGCGCGGCCGTCAGCTGCACCTCACCGTCGACGGTGAGAAGCGCGACGCCTGGGTCCGCGCCACCACGCTTGGCGAGGCCCTCAAGCAGGCCAACGCTCCCGTCGCGGGTGCGTGGATCTCCGCGGGCAACGACGCGCACGTGCCGCTGGAAGGCATGGCCGTCGAGATCAAGACCGCGAAGGCGATCACGCTCTTCGACGGCGGCAACGCCCCCGCGCCGATCACGACGAACGCCGTCACCGTGCAGGAACTCCTCGACGAGCTGAAGCTGACGCTCGGACCCGAGGACGCGATCACCCCCGGTGGCGACCTGAAGATCACCTCGGGCGCCGAGGTTCGGATCAGCCGCACCGGCGTGACGGTGGTCAACCTGACCGAGCCCGTCGCGCCGCCGGTGCAGAAGATCGACGACCCGGAGATGGACAAGGGCAAGGAAACGATCGTCGACCCGGGCGCCCCCGGCGAGCGCATCGCGACCTACCGCATCACGCAGAAAAACGGCAAGGAAGTCAAGCGCGAGGAAATCGGCGCGAAGGAAACCATCGCGCCGAAGCCGAAGATCGTGAAGGTCGGCACCAAGAAGCCCCCGGTCCCCGTCATCCCCGACGGTCAGGTCTGGGACCGGCTCGCGCACTGTGAGTCCACCGGCAACTGGGCGATCAACACGGGCAACGGCTACTACGGCGGCCTGCAGTTCAACAAGAGCACCTGGGACGCCTACGGCGGCAGCCAGTACGCCGCGTACCCCCACCAGGCCACGCGTGAGCAGCAGATCGCCATCGCCACCAAGCTCCGCGATGCCCGAGGCGGCTACAGCGCTTGGCCGCACTGCGCCAGCAAGCTCGGACTGCCCCGCTAACCACGTACCACCGAGAACGGCCGCCCAAACCGGGCGGCCGTTCTTGTTTTGTGACTGTGATCACACTTGACACGGAAAGTGCACGCGTAGACCCCATTCGCCCTGGTGGCCTGCCCTGAGCCAGTCTTTCGGCGAGGGGCGGCATCGCGGGCGATGTGGATCATGCCTGTGGATAACCCGAATCGCGGCATTGCGTACGCTCAGTGGGTGACTCTCCTTGGCCCCGCGGACGTGCGAAAGCTCGCCGAACAGCTCGACGTCCGCCCGACCAAGAAGCTTGGCCAGAACTTCGTGCACGACCCCAACACTGTCCGGCGCATCGTCACCGTCGCCAAACTCGCCGATGACGACATCGTGCTCGAAGTGGGTCCGGGCCTCGGCTCCCTCACTCTGGCCCTCCTACCCGCCTGCAAGGCGCTCCTCGCCGTCGAGATCGATCCCGTCCTGGCGAAGCAACTCCCCACGACGGTCGCCGACCGCGCCCCGGAGCTCAAAGACCGGCTGCACGTCCTCGAAGCCGACGCCATGCGGGTCCGAGCTGATCAGCTGCCCGCCGCGCCGACGGCGCTGGTGGCGAACCTGCCCTACAACGTCGCGGTCCCTGTCGTCCTGCACCTCCTCGCCGAGCTGCCGTCTCTGAAAACGGTGCTGGTCATGGTCCAAGCCGAGGTGGCCGACCGGATGGCCGCCGGGCCGGGCAGCAAGGTCTACGGCGTCCCGAGCGTCAAGGTCGCCTGGTACTCCGAGGCGAAAAGGGTCGCCACCGTGCCGCGCTCGGTCTTCTGGCCGGTGCCGAACGTCGACTCCGCGCTCGTCCTCATGACCCGCCGCGAGACCCCCGAGGCCGACCGCAAGACCGTCTTCGCTGTCGTCGACGCCGCCTTCGCGCAGCGGCGGAAGACGTTGCGGGCGGCGCTGTCCGGCTGGGCGGGCTCGGCGGCCCGGGCCGAAGAGATCCTCGTGGCCGCCGGTGTCGACCCCGGTTTGCGCGGCGAACAGCTCACCGTGGACGACTTCGTCCGGATCGCCGCGCAGCGCTAAACGCTGTATTACCTCCAAAATGTGACTTTGCCCCTCTACTGCTATTGGCGGCTTGCGCAGCGGACCCGTGATCGGGTGTACTCGTGGTGCATTCCATCCCGAGCGGCTGAGAGATCTGGCTCTGCGACGCCGCAGCAACCACCCATCGTTGGGCAGGTGCTACCGCCAGGAGCGATGGAGGAACTAGGCAAGATGGGAATCCTGACCAGCAGGCGAGTCATCGACCAATGCCGGCGCACCGTGACCGCATGTCGACGAATGTACGTAGCTAGCTAACTAGCAACCCCGCTCGTACTTCGTCAGTCACCCTCGACTTCACCTGCCCGAATTGTCCCTTATGGACGTTCCGGCACGGTGGGTCACGCCGCGTTGGAGAAGAAGAACCATGATCACCGTCGAAAACCTCACCAAGTCCTTCCACGGCGACACCGGCCCGGTGCTCGCCCTCGAGAACGTCACCCTCGAGGTCCCCGCGGGCACGATCACCGGCGTGGTCGGCCCGCAGGGTTCCGGCAAGTCCACCCTCGCGCGCCTGGTCTCCCTGCAGGAACGCCCGGACAGCGGCGTCATCCGCGTCGAGGGCTACAACACCGCTGCCCTTGATCCCCGCAGACTCCGAGCCGCGCGCAGGCGCATCGGTGTGGTCCAGCACGGCGACCTGCTGCCGCAGCGCACCGCCGCGGGCAACATCGCGATCCCGCTGGAGCAGGCCGGGATCGACGGCCCGCAGCGCCGCGACCGGGTCGGCAAGCTGCTCGACCTGATCGGCCTCACCGACAGGGCCGCGACCTACCCCGACGCCCTCACCCCCGGTCAGCGTGCCCGGGTGTCCGTCGCCCGCGCCCTGGTCGGCGACCCGGGTCTGCTGCTGGCCGACGACCCCACCAAGGGACTCGACGCCGACGCGACCGCGGGCGTCCTGGCCGTGCTCGACCGTGCCCGTGCCGAGCTGGGCTCCACCGTCCTCATCACCACCAGCGACGCCGGGGTCGTCCGCCGCATCGCCGACGACGTCGCCCTGCTCTCGGGCGGCCACGTCCAGGAGCGCGGCCAGCTGCTCTCGCTCATCCAGGACCCGAACAGCCAGGTCGCGCAGACGCTGCTCCCCGAGATCGACACCGTGCCCGCCGCGGGCAGGCACGACCGGGTCGCGGAAGTCATCCTCGTCGGCTTCGCCGCGGTCGGCGCCCTGCTGCCCGAGGCGGGCGCTCGCTTCGACTCGGCCATCTCCGTGGTCGGCGGCGGCCTGACCCGGGTCGGCGAGACCCCGGTCGCCCGGTTCCTCATCGGCGTCAACGGTGCGCGGGCGGACGCGGCGCTGGCCTGGATCGCCGAGCGCGGCGCCCTGGTGCACCAGCCCACGGCCACCCCGCACCTGCAGGTCGCGTGAGCCCGATGATCAGCGGTGGCGACCTTTCCGGCCACTGCTGATCACGCCCGAGATCGCCCGGCAGCCGGGTCCACGAGACTCGGACCCGGGGCGTATAGGTGTGATTTGCGTCTCGTCAGCGGGGTGCCCAGTCCGGCGCCTACGCGCCCTGGCACGCCGAGCGGGCGCTCCTTGGGCACGAGTGGACCTGACGCCGAGGTTCGTCAACAGCGACGGCGTGCCGGATCCAAGCCCTGGGTGATCCCGATGTCCGGAACATGGGACGCGCGAGCGTGGCCGTAGGCTTGTCGGGTGCTCGCTGTCGTTCCGCCACCGGTGACCGTCCGTGTGCCGTCCAAGGTGAACCTCCACCTTGCCGTCGGCGACCTTCGTCCGGACGGCTATCACGACCTGACCACGATCTTCCAGGCGTTGTCGCTGACCGACGAGGTCACGGTCGCGATCGCCGACGAGCCCGGGGTCGAGGTGCACGGCGAGGGCGCCGACGCGGTGCCCACGGGCGCGAGCAACCTCGCATGGCGGGCGGTGCAGGAGTTGGCCAGGCACGTCGGGCGCGACCCGGACGAGCCGAAGATCCGGGTCGTCATCAACAAGGGCATCCCGGTCTCCGGCGGCATGGCAGGCGGCAGCGCGGACGCCGCGGCGACCCTGGTCGGCCTGGCGTCGCTGTGGCGGCTCGACATCACCCGCGACGAGCTGGCGGGCATCTGCGCCAAGCTGGGCAGCGACGTCCCGTTCACGCTCTACGGCGGCACGGCCCTGGGCACCGGGCGCGGCGAGAAGCTGGTGCCGGTGTTGTCCAGGCATACCTACCACTGGGTGCTGGCCTTCGACCGGCGCGGCCTGTCCACGCCGAAGGTGTTCACCGAACTCGACCGCCTGCGCGACGAGGGCGACCCGCCGCGCATCGGCGCGGTCGAGCCGGTCCTGGAGGCCCTGGCCACCGGCGACCCGCGGCAGCTGGCGCTGCTGCTCGGCAACGACCTGCAGGCCGCCTCGGTGTCGCTGCGTCCCGGCCTGCGCCGCACGCTGCGCGCCGGGGTCAGTGCGGGAGCACTGGCGGGCACGGTGTCCGGATCGGGCCCGACCTGCGCGTTCCTGTGCTCAGACGGCGAGTCGGCGCTGCGCGTGGCGGCCGAGCTGGCCGGTGCGGGCGTGTGCCGGACCGTCCGTGTCGCGCACGGGCCGGTGCCGGGCGCCCGGGTGATCGGCGGGGACGAGACGCCCCGTCCGATTCCTCCCCAGGTCCACGCCTAGAACACTAGTATTGCCAGCGCCAGCCCTTGACGTCGTCGGGCATGTTGTGCGGCTTGTAGGTGAGAACTCCGTGCTCACTGCTGGAGTCGATCAACACGACTCCGTAGTAGCCGGAATCGGCCAGGTAGAAATCGTCCGGCAGATACCGGTGCTGCGGCAGACAAGAAGTGAAGATGCCCCGGCCGGTGAGGTTGCCTTCGTTGTCCTCGGTGGCGAAATCCGTCGCGCTCATCCACCAGCCCCAGTCGGGCTGGTATTCCTGCGTCGTCTGCAGCACGATCGTCGCGGCGAGATAGTGGCCGTTGTTCGGCTCCAGGCTCCCCGGTTCGGTGCACTTGACGGGCTTGACGCTGTCGACCCACAGGTTCGCGAGCGTCGGGCTCCCATCCGAGCGAATGACGATCTGCTTGCCGAGGTCGGCGGATTGCGTGGCGTCGTCACTCGGGCGTTCTTTGGAACACCCGGCAACGGCCAAGATCATTACCGCGATGGCGGCGGTGATCCGGATGCCGCGGCGAGCTACGGACATTTCACCTCCCAGTCGGTCGGACTGCACGTCAATATAGGGGCATAGGGGGCTTTTCAAACCAAATGCACGGAGAGTGCTCAGACCGTTGCGCGATTGTCGGGGCGACTGGGCGGACCGGTGGCCGCACCCGGCCGGTTGGTAGCTTTGCCTATCGCGAGCATCATCCAATCCCGGCGAAAGTGCAGGTAGATGGCCAACCTGGTCAACCTGGAGAACGTCAGCAAGAGCTTCGGCGTCCGCCCCCTGCTCGACGAGGTGTCCCTGGGCGTCGGCCAAGGTGACCGGATCGGCGTCGTCGGGCTCAACGGCGGCGGCAAGACCACGCTGCTCGAGGTGCTGGCCGGGATCGAACCAGCCGACTCCGGCCGGGTCAGCCGGGTCCGTGACCTGCGGATGGCCGTGGTCACCCAGCGCACCGAGCTGCCGAAGGACTCGACCGTGCGGCACGCGGTCCTCGAACCGCTGGGCATCACCGAGGAACACCAGTGGGCGGCCGACCCGCGCGCCCGCTCGATCCTCGAAGGCCTGGAGATCACCACGCTGGGCTTCGACAGCCCGGTCGACACCATGTCCGGTGGCGAACGGCGCAGGGTCGCGCTGGCCGCGACCCTGGTGCAGGAGCTGGACCTGGTCATCCTTGACGAGCCCACCAACCACCTGGACGTCGAGGGTGTGCGCTGGCTCGCCGACCACCTGATCAGCCGGGGCACCGCGCTCGTGGTCGTCACCCACGATCGCTGGTTCCTCGACACGGTCTGCACGCGCACGTGGGAAGTCGTCAACGGCAAGGTCGAGCAGTACGAGGGCGGCTACGCGGACTGGATCTACGCCCGCGCCGAGCGCGGCAGGCTCGCCGACACCATCGAGGAGAAGCGCCGCAACCTCGCCCGCAAGGAGCTGGCGTGGCTGCGCCGCGGCGCGCCAGCGCGCACGTCGAAGCCGCGCTACCGGATCGAGGCCGCGGAGGCGCTGATCTCCGACGTCCCGCCGCCGCGCGACAGCGTCGAGCTGCTGGCTTTCGCCAAGCGCAGGCTCGGCCGCACGGTGCTTGAGCTGGAGGACGTGTCCATCTCGGCGGGGGACAAGCCGATCCTCGACCACGAGACCTACCGCATCGGCCCGGGCGACCGGGTCGGGCTGGTCGGGGTCAACGGCTCGGGCAAGACGACGCTGCTGCGGCTGCTCGCGGGCGATTCGGAACCGTCGACCGGCAAGCGCGTCCAGGGGCAGACCGTGCGGCTCGCGCACCTGACCCAGGAACTGCGTGAACTGCCGCCCCAGCAGCGGGTGCTGGAGGCGATCGAGGAGGTCGCCCGCCGGGTGACCCTCGGCAAGCAGGACCTGTCGGCCTCGCAGTTGGCGGAGCGCTTCGGATTCCCGGCGAACAAGCAGTGGACACCGGTCGGCGACCTGTCCGGCGGCGAGCGGCGCAGGCTGCAGCTCGCCCGGCTGCTGATGGCCGAGCCGAACGTGCTGCTCCTCGACGAGCCGACGAACGACCTGGACATCGATACCCTGCAGCAGCTCGAAGACCTGCTCGACTCCTGGCCGGGCACCATGGTGGTGGTCTCCCACGACCGGTACCTGGTCGAACGTGTCTGCGACTCGGTCGTAGCCCTGTTCGGCGACGGCAAGATCACCCCGCTGATCGGCGGCATCGAGGAGTACCTGCGGATCCGCACCGCCGCCATCGCCGCCGCGGTGCCCGTCAAGACCGGCGGCGGCCCCGCGGTGAAGTCGAGTGCGACCGAGCGGCGGGCGGCGCAGAAGGAGCTGGCGAAGCTCGAACGCCAGATGCAGACGCTGACCACCAAGGAGAAGAAACTCCACGCGGCGCTGGCCGAGGCCGCCACCGAGCCCGCGAAGCTGCTGGAACTCGACGCTGAGCTGCGCAAGGTCGTCGCGGACAAAGAAGAGGTCGAACTCCGGTGGCTGGAGGTCGCTGAAACCGCCGAGTAGGGCCACTAATGTTGCAGGCATGAGTCGGTTCGTTGACATGCTCGTGACCACCGCGACGACCCGCGGCGACCTCCGCGGGATCACCACCGGTGAGCCGAAGGCACCCGTTCGGCACACCTGGGGCGAGGTGCATGAACGGGCCCGGCGGATGGCGGGCGGGCTCGTCGCGGCAGGCCTGGCCAAGCACGGCGCCGTCGCGGTGCTCGCGGCGGAGCCGGTGACCATCGCGCCCGCCGTGCAGGCCGTGTGGCTCGCGGGCGGCAGCGTGACCATGCTGCACCAGCCCACGCCGCGAACCGACCTCGCCGAGTGGGCCGAGGACACCGTGCGGGTGCTGGCGATGATCGGCTCCGAGCTGGTCCTGCTGGGCTCGCCGTTCGACGCGGTGGCGCCGGTGCTCGAGCAGCACGGCATCGGCTACCTGCGACTGGAGGACCTCGACGGCGAACCGCTGTCCGGGGTCGTCGAGGTCGACGAGGACGCCCCGGCACTGCTGCAGCTGACCAGCGGCTCGACCGCGGAGCCGAAGGCCGTGCGCATCACCCACGGCAACCTGTTCGCGAACCTGACCTCGATGGCCGAGGCGTCGGAACTCGACATCGACAACGACATCATGGTGTCGTGGCTGCCGCTGTTCCACGACATGGGGATGGTCGGCTTCCTGACCGTGCCGATGACGGTTGGCCTGGAACTGGTCAAGGTCACCCCGGTCGACTTCCTGACCGGCCCGCTGCTGTGGGCCGACCTGATCTCGCGCTACCGCGGCACCATCACCGCCGCCCCCAACTTCGCCTACGCCCTGCTCGGCCGCCGACTGTCCGGTGTGGACGAAGCGGGCAAGTACGACCTGTCGTCGCTTCGGCTCGCGCTCAACGGGGCGGAGCCGATCGACGAGAAGGCGGTGCTGGCGTTCACCGACTCGGGCGCCCGGTTCGGCCTGCGTCCCGAGTGCGTGTTCCCGGCGTACGGCATGGCCGAGGCGACCCTGGCGGTCTCCTTCGCGCCGCTGCTGAGTGGACTGACCCTTGACTACATCGACGCGGAGCAGCTGGAAGCCAACAACCGTGCGGTGCCAGTGCAACCAGGTCCCGACGCGCGCTCGTTCGCCATCCTCGGCAAGCCCCTGCGCGGCATCGAGGCGTCCATAGTCGATGACGACGGCAAGGTCCTCGGCGACCGCGAGGTCGGCGAGATCCGTCTGCGCGGCGAGGCCGTCACTCCCGGGTATCTGACGGTCGACGGTCCACTCGCGACCCAGGACGCCGACGGCTGGCTCGACACCGGCGACCTCGGGTACATGGTGGACGGACAGATCGTCATCTGCGGCAGGCGCAAGGACGTCATCATCCTGGCGGGCCGCAACATCTACCCGACAGACATCGAACGCGCCGCGGCCTCGGTCGAGGGCGTCCGCGCCGGCAACGCCGTGGCGGTCCGCATCGACGCGGGCAGCAGGCGTGAACGGTTCGCGGTGGTCGTGGAGTCCAAGCACGCGGGGGATGTGGAGCAGGAGAAGCGGCTGCGCAAGGAGGTCGGCGCACGGGTCTTCGAATCGGTCAACGCCCGCCCTGCGGCGGTCGCGGTGCTGCCGCCCGGCACGCTGCCGAAGACCCCTTCGGGCAAACTCCGCCGCGCCGCGGCGGGCGAACAGTTGGCCGCGACGCTCCAGTCCTGACTTCACTTGGCCTTGCGTGCCCGGGCGAGGGGTGCCCGCCCGGGCAACTTGGTGGCGGTCCGTGTCGACGCGGGCAGTAGGCACGAACGGTTCGCGGTTGTGCAGTCCAAGCCGCCTGCGGCGTGGAGGAGACGCGGCTGCGCTAGAAGGATGGCGCGCGGGTCTTCGAATCGATCAACGCCTCCCCGGCACCTTGCCCAAACCCCTCAGGCAAACTCCGCCGCGCCGTCGCCTGCGAACAACCGGCCGCCACCCCGCGGTCCTGACGCGGCACGTCCGCGCTCACCCATGCGGGGTGGGGCGGTAGATGAGTTCCTGGGTGCGGCCGTCGAGCGTCCGGCTTTCGATCAGCTCGAGGTCGAAGTCGGCCGCGCCATGGAAGACCGGTTCCACCCCGGTCTGTCCGGTGATCACCGGGAAGATCGTCAACTGGACGCGGTCGACCAGGCCTGCGGCCATCAGCGCCCGGTTCATCGACAGGCTGCCGTGCGAGCGCAGCGGCACGTCGGACTCCTCCTTGAGCCGGGCGACGACGTCGACGGCGTCACCGTGCACGAGGGTGGCGTCCGGCCAGTCCAAAGGCGCCTCGAGAGTCCTCGACACCACCGTCGTCGGCAGGTTCCTCATCCGGGTGTTCACCGGGTCGGTCACCGCGGACTCGGTGGTGCTCGGACCGAGCACCTGTACGAACTGCCGAAAGGTGTTGGCCCCGAGGACCAGTCGCTGCTCCTCGCCGTAGAGGGAGAAGCGGCGGTCGAGGAATTCCGGGCCTTGCTTGCCCCAGTAGCCGCCCCAGTCGCCGTCGCTGTTGTACGAGGCGTAGCCGTCGAGGCTGGAAAAGACGTCGAAGGTGTAGGTGGCGGTCATGATGCTCTCCTCACGTGCTGTTCGACCGGCCGCGCCAGTCTCTCAACCATGCAACGAAGAGGTCGGCACGATTTGGACACCGCCGTCAAAAAATCTTCTGGCGGGTTGTTGACCGCGGGCGGTCAGGACTCGCGGTGGCGGAGTTCCTTGGTCCAGGCGGCGATCAGGGCGTCGACGGCGGCTGGGTCGTAGCCGTGGCCCGCGAAGAAGGTCAGGTTCAGCCGGGTCTGCGCGATCTCCGC
This sequence comes from Actinokineospora xionganensis, assembly GCF_014323725.1. Taxonomy (GTDB): domain Bacteria; phylum Actinomycetota; class Actinomycetes; order Mycobacteriales; family Pseudonocardiaceae; genus Actinokineospora; species Actinokineospora xionganensis. The sequence continues at coordinate 106,161 of NZ_JABVED010000015.1, forward strand.
CGAGGTGGGCCTGCCGTCGTATTTGGTGGCGGCGTGGGCGAGGGCTCGGGCCAGCCGTTCGACCTCTCCGGGTCGGTAGCCGCGAATGCCGGGCGGTGCGGGTGGCAGCGGCAGGAAGATGGTCTGACCATCCGTCACGCGCTCGTCCACCGCCTCGTGCTGTGCGGGGGGATGCGCGGGGACCTGCGGCCTGCCCGGCGCTGACGTCTGGCCCGGCGCGTGCCGCACGGCGGGCATGGGTCGCATGGGTGCCGAACTCTGGCCTGGGCCTGCCGGGCGGGCGGCGGGCGTGGCCTGGGCGGGCCGGGAGGCGACCGGGGGGATTTCCTCGGTGTTGTGGACCTGCGGGTCCTCGCGCTCGTCCATCTCGGTGGCGACCATGTCCAGGAACGCGTCGACCTGGTCTTCGTTGTACCCGCGCTTCACCAACGGAGCGGCATCGAACACCACGCGGCGGACCTCGGCCGAGCTGAGCGTTCCCTTGCCTGCCAGGGCGGCTTCGACGAGGTCGAGGAAGTCGTCGACCTGGTCTTCGTGGTAGCCACGCTTGCCGAAGGGGGCCTTGTCGAAGGTGACGGCCCGCACGGCCTCAGGGGTCAGCGACATCTTCGGCTCCAGTCAGGATGCGTGAAAGGCGTTCTGCGCGGCTTCGAGCCCCTGGGCGACCAAGGACTCCACCGCGTCGGCGCAGCGGTCGATCTCGAACGCCAGCTCTTTGCGTTCCGCCGCGGCGAAGTCGCGTAGGACGTAGTCCGCGGGGTCCATCCGACCGGGTGGTCTGCCGATGCCGAAGCGCACCCGGTGGTATTCCTTGCTGCCCAAGGACTTGGTGATCGACCGAAGTCCATTGTGGCCGTTCTCGCCACCGCCGAGCTTGAGTCGGACCGTCCCGAAGGGCAGGTCGAGCTCGTCGTGGATGACGATCAGGTTCTCTTGTGGCGCCTTGTAGAACTTCGCCGTGCCGACGACCGCGCCACCGGAGAGGTTCATGTACGACCGTGGCTTGGCGAGCACCACGCGGGTGCCCGCGAGCCGCCCCTCCAGCACGTCGGCGCCGGATTTGTGTGCCTTGAACTTGCCGCCCACCCGCGCCGCCAGCTCGTCGGCGACGAGGAACCCGATGTTGTGTCGGTTGCCCGCGTACTGCGGACCTGGGTTGCCCAACCCCACGACGATCATCGGTGCGTCGGTCATCTCAGCTCCTGTAAATCACCGATGCCCCGGACCAGCGAACGACTGGGCCGGGGCATCGGAAGGTGATGCGGGGACTCAGCCCTCGGAGCCGTTCTCGCCCTCGGTGGACTCGGCCGCCGGGGTCTCGCCACCCTCGGAGTCCATCTGCTCGGCGGTCGGAGCGGCGTTCACCGCGACGACGAGCGCCTCCGGGTCGGTGACCAGGGTCGCGCCCGCGGGCAGCGGGATCTGACCGGCCTGGATCTGGGTGCCGATCTTCGCGCCCGCGATGGAGAACTCGATGCCATCGGGGATGTGCAGGGCCTCGACCTCGATCTGCAGAGTCGACAGGTCGTGGGTCAGCAGCGAGCCGATCTCGGCGTCGCCGGTCAGCGTCAGCGGGACGTCGACGGTGACCTTCTCGCCGCTCTTCACGAGCAGCAGGTCGACGTGCTCGATGTAGTTCTTGAGCGGGTGCGTGGTGACGGTCTTGGTCAGCGCCAGCTCGATGCCGTTGCCGATGTTGAGGGTCAGCACCGCGTTGCTGCCGTGCTCACGCACGACGCGGGCGAACTCCAGCGCGGGCAGCGCCAGGTGCTTGGGGTCGGAACCGTGTCCATAGAGCACGGCGGGGATCTTGCCGGCGCGGCGGGTGCGGCGCGCTGCGCCTTTGCCGAATTCCGTGCGCTGCTCGGCAGCCAGACGTACCTCGGACACGGTGGTGCTCTCCTTGCTGATCATGCGGCGGGGGCGCGACTTCTCAGTCGGGGCGGCAGCCTGCGGCAGCGGGTGCGGAGAGCGTGAATACACGTACGGTTGGAAACCGCCACGTCGATCACGCCAGGCGCGAAAGCCCGCCTCGCCGAGGCAACCCGGATAGTTTACGCACGACGTGGACACCTGGCGAACCGGGGGCCAAAACCGCCTATCGGCCGCTCTCCAGGGTGGCGTCCTGGTGGTCCACTTTCGCGCCGGTTTCGGCGCCTGCCCGGGTGTCGACCACCCGCAGCCCGGCGATCACCCCGGAGAGCCCGCGGTGGTCCCGCGGCCGCCACGCCATGACCCCGTTGACGAGCAGCAGCAGCGTGCCCAGGCCGCTCCAGGCGGTCGCGGAGAGGATGAAGTACCCGCCCGAGCCGACCAGGAAGCGCACCAGCATGCGGCCCACGGAGGGCTTCCCGCCGTCCGGTCCGACCGGTCGCAGCAGCACCGCCCGCTGCCCGAGGGTGGCGCCGTCGCCGAGCAGTGGGACCAGCAGCAGCACGATCGCGACGGGCACCGCTGTGCCGAGCACCCAGGAGGGCGGCGTCGGGCGCTCCAGCAGCTCCAGGGACACCACGGTGGCGACCTGCAGCAGCCCGCCGAGGGTGACGACCGCGAGCAGGTCGAGCAGCATCCCGAAGAGTCTGCGGCGGGTAGTGACCGGACGCGGCACGTCCGGGGCCTGCCTGACCCGCCTGCCGGGCACGACCCGCAACACCGGGGCGAGAAGGTAGCCGATCGCTCCGCCCGCGGTGTTCGCGAAGAGGTCGTCGACGTCGAAGAGCCGGTACGGGCATCCGAAGAGGCCCCAGACGGCGGTCAGCTGGGTGAACTCGATGAAGAGCGACACGACGGCGGCGATGCCGATCACGGCGACCGGGCCGCGCCGGAACAGCTGCCTGCCGAACATGCCCAGCGGGACGAACAGGGCGACGTTGAAGACGAACTGCTGCACGGCCGGGTTGTGCAGGGTGGCGCGGATACCTCTGCCGACCTGGTCGGCGCGGATGTCGCGGAGGAACTGCAACGGTCGCAGCTGCGGGTGGCTGACGGCGTTCTCGGCGCACCAGGCGGGCGTGGTGTCCGGGACGGGCAGCAGCGTGTAGGTCCACAAGGCGAGCGCGTAGACCAGCAGACCGAAGGCGAGGACCGCGTGTCCGAGACCGAACTCGCCGCGCCTGCGGTAGCTCCACGCGACGTAAGGCAGCGTCAGCAGGAACGCCAGGACCGTCCCGCCGAGGAAGGCGAGGATCGCGGAGAGCTGAGGATCCGTCACGGGGCGTAACTTAACCGCCGGAGGTCGAAACCGCCTGTCGTGCGGGCGGGCCGTAGCCCGCCCGCACGCGGGTCAGGCGTCGCCGTCGAACAGGGACGTGACCGAGCCGTCCTCGAAGACCTGCTGGATGGCCCGCGCGAGCAGCGGGGCGATGGACAGCACGGTCATCTGCGGGTAGCGCTTCTCGTCCGGTATCGGCAGCGTGTTGGTGAAGATGATCTCCTTCGCCCCGCACTCGGACAGGCGCTCGCGGGCCGGGCCCGACAGCACGCCGTGGGTGGCGGCGATGACGACGTCGGCCGCGCCCTCGTCGAGGAGCTGGCTGACCGCCTTGGCGATCGTGCCGCCGGTGTCGACCATGTCGTCGATCACCACGCACAGCCTGCCCTCGACCTCACCGACCACGCGGTTCGCCACGACCTCGTTGGGCCGCAGCGGGTCGCGGGTCTTGTGGATGAACGCGATCGGCGTGCCGCCCAAGTCGTCGGCCCACTTCTCGGCCAGCTTGGTGCGGCCGGCGTCCGGCGAGACCACGGTGATGTTCGACGCCGGGTAGTTCTCCTTGATGTAGCGCGAAAGGAGAGTCTGCCCGAAGAGGTGGTCTACCGGTCCGTCGAAGAAGCCCTGGATCTGCGCGGTGTGCAGGTCGACCGTCATGATCCGGTCGGCGCCCGCGGTCTTGAACAGGTCGGCGATCAGGCGCGCGGAGATCGGCTCGCGGCCCTTGTGCTTCTTGTCCTGCCGGGCGTACGGGTAGAACGGCATGATCACGGTGATGCGCTTGGCGCTCGCCCGCTTGAGGGCGTCGACCATGATCAGCTGTTCCATGATCCACTGGTTGATCGGCGCGCAGGCGCTCTGCATCACGAAGGCGTCGCAGCCGCGGACCGACTCCTCGAACCGGACGAAGATCTCGCCGTTGGCGAAGTCGTAGGCCGACTGCGGGGTGATCGTCGTGTTGAGGTGCTTGGCCACCTCTTCGGCGAGCTCGGGGTGGGCTCGGCCGGAGAACAGCATGAGGTTCTTCTTCGGGACCCCGGATGTGATGCTCATGAACGACCCTCGCTGTTCTGCTCGTCTTGCATGCGGGCCTTCGCCCGTTCCGCGGCCTCAGCGGCCGCGGTGCCCGGGCGGCGATTGACCACCCAGTCGTCGAAGTTGCGCTGCGGTCCGCCGGAGACGGCCAGCGCGCCGGGCGGCACGTTGCGCCGGATCACGGTGCCCGCGCCGGTGTAGGCGCCGTCGCCCACCGTCACCGGGGCGACGAACATGTTGTCCGACCCCGTGCGCACGTGGGACCCGACGACGGAGCGGTGCTTGGCCACGCCGTCGTAGTTGACGAATACGCTGGCGGCCCCGATGTTGCTGTGCTCGCCGATCGTGGCATCGCCCACATAGGACAGATGCGGGACCTTTGACCCCGCGCCGATATCGGAGTTCTTGACCTCGACGAAGGTGCCGATCTTGCCCTTGGCGCCGAGCTTGGTCCCGGGGCGCAGGTAGGCGAACGGGCCGACGCTCGCGCCGTCCCCGATCTCGGAGCTGCTGCCATGCGTGCGCACGACGCTCGCGCCCGCGCCGATGACGACGTCGGTGAGCGTGGTGTCGGGGCCGACCGTGGCGCCCTCGCCGACCGCGGTGACGCCCTTGAGCTGGGTGTTCGGCTCGAGCACGACATCGCGGGCCAGCTCGACACCCGACTCGATCCAGGTGGTGGCCGGGTCGGTGACCGTCACGCCCGCGCGCATCCAGTTCTCGACCACGCGGCGGTTCAGCTCGGCGCCCAGACGGGCGAGCTGGACCCGGTCGTTGACGCCCTCGACCAGCCACGGGTCGTCGCACACCAGCGCGCCGACCCGGCGGCCGTCGCCGCGGGCGATCCCGAGCACATCGGTCAGGTAGAGCTCGCCCTGGGCGTTGTCGGTCGAGAGTCGGGACAGGCCGTCGACGAGGACCTCGGCGTCGAACGCGTAGACCCCGGAGTTGACCTCGGTGATCTTGAGCTGTTCGGCGCTCGCGTCCTTGTGCTCCACGATCCCGCTCACCGACTCGTCGCCCGCGCGCACGATCCGGCCGTAGCCGGTCGGATCCGGGATGTTCGCGGTGAGGACGGTGACCGCGTTGCCGCGCGCCGCGTGCTCGTCGAGCAGGGCGGTGAGGGTGGCGGTGTCGAGCAGCGGCACGTCGCCGTAGGTGACCAGGACCGTGCCGGTCAGCTTCGCGGGCAGCGGGGCCAGTCCGCAGGAGACGGCGTGGCCGGTGCCGTCCTGGGTCTCCTGGACGGCGACGGTGACCTCGCGACCGAGGTCCTTGCCGAGCGACTCCAGGTGCGCGCCGACGGCGTCGCGGCCGTGGCCGAGGACCACGACCAAGTGCTCCGGCTTGAGGCCCGCGGCGGCTCGCACGGCGTGCTCGACCAGCGGGCGGCCCGCGATCCGGTGCAGCACCTTCGGTGTCGCCGAGCGCATCCGGGTTCCCTCGCCCGCGGCCAGGATCACTGTGCTGACCTGACCGAGACGCGCTCGGTCCGGGGTGGTCGCGGACATCGCTCTCCCTCGTTTGGCTAAACGACAGGCGCGGGTCGGCTCCGGCTGGTAAACGGATCGACTCCGGCCGGGAGTCGATCCTACGTGGTCTCCGGGACGACCCACGAACGGTCATCCACAGGGGCGACCAGTTCTGGCCGGGGCCGCTCCGGCTCGCCCTCGCCCGCGGTGATCGCCACGATGTCGTTGCCGCCGCCACGCTTTGCCTGGTACATGGCCGCGTCGGCCCTCGCCAGCGCCCGCACGGCGGTCTCCTGCGGACGCAGGGACACGACGCCGATCGACAGCGTCACACCGTGGGACAAATCATTCGGCAGGTTCGCCACGGCGTTGACCGCGCGGCGCAGCGCGGCCTCCGCGGCGTAGAGCGGGGCGCCGGGGAGCAGGACGATGAACTCGTCGCCGCCGTAGCGGGCGACCATGTCGCTCCCGCGAAGCGCGTCCCGCAAAGTGCTCGCGACAACCCGCAGGACGTCGTCGCCCTCGGCGTGCGACATCCGGTCGTTGACGCCCTTGAAGCCGTCCAAGTCGACCAGCGCGATCGCCAGCGGGTGGTTGTTGGGGGAGGTCGACAGCGTCTCTAGACGCTCATCAAGAGCGCGCCGGTTCGGCAGGCCGGTAAGCGGGTCCTGCAGTGCCTGGCGGGCGATCGCGCCGTGCATCCGGGAGAGCCGCTCGTGCTCGCGACGGGTGTTGAGGGTGGCGATCCGCGACTCACGCATGTCCCAGAGCTGAGCTTCCAACTCGGTCGCGTAGTGCTCCAGCGCGCCCGTGGTCCGCTCGCCGCCCTCGGGACCGGACAGGCGCGCGTACTCACGGATCAGGCACAGTCGCAGGGTCGGCTCGGCGGCCTCCTGGTACATCCGGGACCGCGCGTCGGCGAGCACCGCGACGGCCTCTTCCTCGCGGCCCTCGTGCTCCAGGCAGCGGGCCAACGCGATCGCCACGATCACCAGTTCGCGCGGGTAGCTGCCGGAGTCGAGCAGGTGCCGGAGCCTGCCGATGTGCGCGGCCGACGGCTGCGCCAGCGCGAGCGCGGCGCCGACGATCGGGTCCTGGTCGGCGGCCGAGCGGCTCGGGTCGCGCGGGAACAGAGACTCGCGGAACGGCGCCTCGATGGCCACGGCGATGGCGGCGGCCGTGGCGAACCGCTCGGCGGCGCGCTCGTCCTCGCCGATGCGCTCCAGCCGCAGGCCCCAGCCCAGCAGCAGGCGAGCCCGGTTCATCAGGTGCACGGCGATCAGGTGCGGCCCGGCACTCGCGCGGATGCACTTGTGCGCCCGGGTCATGACCTGGTCGGCGACCTCGTAGACGCCGAGCTGGGTGAGCACGGTGCCGATGTCCATCAGGGTGGACGCCATGATCATGTCCCAGGTGCGGCCACCGAGCATGACGTCCGGGGTGATGTCCTCGTCGAGCATGGCCAGGGCCACGGCGGCCTCGGTCAGCGCGGCGTCCTCGGCCCCCGCCAGCAGCAGCCTGCGTCCGCGCAGCGCGTGCGCGTCGGCCTGCAGGACGAGGAGTCCGTGTCTACGCGTGTGCGCGAGCAGTTCGTCGAGGAGGGGCTCGGCGGAGTCGGCCAACTCGTTGTTGACCACACGCACCGCGACCGCGGAACGCAGGAGTTGGGCGACCATCCGCGGCTCGCCGCGGTGCTGGGCCTCGGCGAGGAGTCGGTCGACCTCGTCGGTGTACTTCAGCCGTTCGGGGACCGAGGTGGTCTGGATGATGGCGAGCAACTCGCGAGCGCGACCGACCAGCCAGGCGTCGGAGCGCTCCTCCAACGCGGGCAGATCCGGCTCGACCCGCTGCTCGTCGTCCACGAAGGCTGGTGCACCCCTTTTCGAGGTCCGGTAATACGTCCACCTATCGCTTGCTTCACCACTGTCGCCACTGCTCCGCCGCCAGGATTCGAACCTGAACCATTGGAACCAAAATCCAAGGTGCTGCCTTTACACCACGGCGGATCGCGAGCGGGCCCGCCGCTCGATGGGGACATCGTGGCACGGGTGTCCGCTGGCAGGCAGCAGTACCCGCTGGATTGGTCCCCGGTCGCGTCCGATCGGGTGTTAGCACCGTCACAAGTCTTATAACCAGTGACCGAACGGATGCTGAGCGTTTCTTGTCGGATCAACATCATCGGTGTCGACAACAGGTCATGCGTCGAAATTGGAGGTCTCGGCACTGGCTTCTCCGGGTAGCCCGTCCTTACGCTGACGTAAGTTACGGCTCCGTAGGCGAGGGGTGCCTCACCTGCGGGCGGCGGAAGGAGCGAACACCCATGACGACCACGGCGGACCCGAAAGTCGGCGGCGGTCCCAAGCCCATCATCGAGGGCAGGCGCAACCTCGCGACCCGGATCGCGGTGTACATCTTCATCCTCGTGCCCTTCGCCGCGCTGATCGCGGCGGTGCCCCTCGCGTGGGGCTGGGGGCTGGGGTGGGTGGACCTCATCCTCGCGGTTTTCTTCTTCTACCTTTCGGGTCTGGGCGTGACTGTCGGTTACCACCGCCTGTTCACCCACGGCTCCTTCAAGGCGAACCGGCCACTGAAGATCACCCTCGCGGTCATGGGCAGCATGGCCGTGCAGAGCCCGCCGATCACCTGGGTCGCCGACCACCGGCGCCACCACGCCTTCTCCGACCGCGAGGGCGACCCGCACTCCCCGTGGCTGTTCGGCACGTCACCGATGGCCCTGGCCCGAGGCTTCTGGCACGCGCACATGGGCTGGATCTTCGACCACGACGTCACCAACAAGGAGCGCTTCGCGCCCGACCTCATGGCCGACAAGGACATCGTGGCGGTCAACCGGCTCTTCGTGCTGTTCACCGGCCTGACCTTGGTCATGCCCGCGGTGCTGGGCGGGTTGATCACCTGGTCCTGGTCTGGCGCGCTGACCGCGTTCTTCTGGGCGGGCCTGGTGCGGATCGCGATCCTGCACCACGTCACGTGGTCGACGAACTCGATCTGCCACATGATCGGCGACCGCCCGTTCACCAGCCGGGACAAGGCGTCCAACTTCTGGCCCCTGGCCATCCTCAGCTTCGGCGAGTCCTGGCACAACCTGCACCACGCGGACCCGACCTGCGCCCGCCACGGTGTCCAGCGGGGCCAGATCGACACGTCGGCGAGGCTGATCTGGATCTTCGAGAAGCTCGGCTGGGCGACCGACGTCCGCTGGCCCACCGAGGCGCGCCTGGCGAAGATCGCCGCCAAGTAATCCCATCTCACCTCGCGCTCAGGCCGGGGCCTCTACTGTGGGTGCGGTGGCTAGGCGTCAATCCAAGACCGACCCGGAACCCGCGGTGGCCCGCGTCCGCATGACGGGCAAGGAGCGCAGACAGCAGCTCCTCGACGTCGCACGGGCGCTCTTCGCGGAGAAGGGCTTCGACGGCACCTCCATCGAGGAGATCGCCCACCGGGCCAACGTCAGCAAGCCGGTGGTCTACGAACACTTCGGCGGTAAGGAAGGCATCTACGCGGTAGTGGTGGACCGCGAGATGCACTCCCTGATGGACGGCATGACCGAAGCCCTCTCCGAAGACGCCCACCCGCGGCTGTTGTTGGAACGAGCCGCCGGTGCCCTGCTCAACTACATCGAGGGCTCGACGGACGGCTTCCGCATCCTGGTCCGCGACTCCCCGGTCGCGTCGTCGACCGGCACCTTCTCGAGTTTGCTGAACGACATCGCCAGCCAGGTCGAGCACATCCTGGGCATCCAATTCAGCAAGACCGGCTACGAACCGAAGCTCGCGGCGCTGTACGCCCAGGCGCTGGTCGGCATGGTCGCGCTGACCGGGCAGTGGTGGCTGGAGGTGCGCAAGCCGAAGAAGAACGAGGTCGCCGCGCACCTGGTGAACCTGGCGTGGAACGGACTGTCCCACTTGGAGGGAAAGCCCACCCTGCGCGAACGGGGCTAGTGGCCGCTGGCGGGATCCCTAGGACGGAACCACTCGCAGGAGTTTGTCGTTGTCGCCGTTTGAAGTGGTGACGTACAGGGCGCCGTCCGGCCCGGTGCGGGCGGCGCGGATCCTGCCGAAGGCGTCGTTGAATTCCGGGGGGATCGATACCGAGGTGACCTTGCCCGCCGGGTCCAGGGTGAACAACATCAGCTTCGCGCCTTTCAGGGCGGTCACCACCAACGCTCCGTCGAGGGTGCCCCACTGGGATCCGCGGAGGAAAGTGGCCGCGCAGATGGCTTCCGTGGTCTCGCCGGACTGCCAGATCGCGGGGACCGCGTCCGGGAACCGCTTCAGGTCGGTCATCGGGACGGACTCGTCGTAACCGCTGACGGTGCCGCCCTGCGACGGGTCCCAGCCATAGTTCGCGCCCGCCCTCAGCACGTTCAGCTCGTCGTTCTTGTCCGGGCCGTGTTCGGCGACCACGACCTGTCCGCCCTCGCGCAGTGCGACGCCCTGGACGTTGCGGTGGCCGAAGGTGTACACCCGCGATCCGGGGATCGGGTTGTCCGGCAACGGTTCCCCGGTCTTCAGGTCGACCCGCAGCACCTTCCCGCCGAGCGATGACATGTCCTGCGAGACGTTGCCCCGCGCCGTGTCGCCAGTGCCCACGAGCAGCGCCCCGTCGGCGGCGAGGGTCGGGCGGCAGCCGGAGTGTCGGCCACTCGCCGCGAGGGGAAGACCGGTGACCAGTTCACGAACCCGGGTGGCGACCTTCTCGTCCTCGGTCAGCCGCCAGGTGACCAGGCGGATGTCCCTGGGTTCGCCGTTCTCCTGGTGCGTCTGACAAGTCGTGAACTCCCGGCTCGTCGCGAAGTCCGGGTGCACCACCAGCCCCATGAGCCCGCCTTCACCGCGGACGGCGACCGTGGAAGTGTCCGCCTTCAGCGTGGTGACCGTCGCTCCGGGGGCGGCTGACGACAGCAGCGCCATGTCGCCCGTCCGCTGTGTGACCAGCACCTTGCCGTCCGGCAGGAACCCGATGTCCCACCCGTGGGTCAGGCCGCTCGCCACCGTCTCCACCCGCAGGCCAGGGGTGACGGCGCTGGGCGGCGGGGACGACTCGGGGATCTCGCCGGTGCCTGCGGAAGACGTGCATCCGGCGACGAAGGTGGCGGCGAGCAACACAGCAGTACGCATGCTGATCAGGATGCGCCTCGACGCGTCTGACCGCCGTGTGTTGGCATCCTCCCCACCTGATAACAGGGTATTCCAACAGCGACTACCCCAAGAGGAGGAGGTCGCGTTGAAGTTCACGGTTCGCAGTCTCGCCCAACGGCGGGCCTCCCCGTGCGGTCACGGCATGCCCTGCCGCGAATCGAATATTCAGCGCCGCGTTCACATCCGCGTTGCAGGGCTGCAGCCGCAAAAGTCGGGCCTTCTCAGTTCCGCGCAAGGCGGGCACTGACAAGAGCTCCCCGGTGGACAGCGCCGCCGAGACCGTGACACCGCGATCCACTCCGATCATCGCACCCGTGTCCGGCGCGGCGATGGGTGCAGATGGAGCGGCGAACGCCACATGCCAACGCCCCACCCGGTCATGGGGTGACCCGATAAGACTTCACACCGTAGGCGACCGCCCGCGACCAGCGAAACCGCACCCAAAACAGGAGACCCTGCCGGCCGGCACCCGCGCGGACCAGTCGCTCTCCCGCTCCCGATTCCTCCCCAGTGTGAACGCCGGAACATCCTGGCGATATCCCGGTGACCGGCATCTCGGTGGCGCGGCACCTACCGGCGGTTAGGGTTGGACGGTGAGCGAGTACCTGAGGCTGGACATCGTCGATTCCGTCGCGACGCTGGTCATAGACCGTCCCGCGAAGCGCAACGCGCTCAGTTTCGACATGTGGGCGGGCATCCCCAAGCTGGTCGCCGAGGTGGCCGCCGACGACTCCGTGCGCGTGCTGCTGCTGACCGGCGGCGAGCACTTCTCCGCGGGCGCCGACATCAGCGAGTTCGCCGAACTGCGTGCCGACGCCGCGGGCGCCCGCCGCTACGCCGAAGGCATCCACACCGCCACCGACGCGTTGACCGGGCTGGCCAAGCCGACGATCGCGGCGATCAACGGGTTCTGCATCGGCGGGGGCTGCGAGATCGCCCTGGCCTGCGACCTGCGCGTCGCCGCGGACAACGCCCAGTTCGGCATCACCCCGGCCAAGCTCGGCATCGTCTACATGCTCCCGTCGACCAAGCAGCTGGTCGACGCGGTCGGCCCCGCGTGGGCCAAGCAGATCCTCTTCAGCGCCGACATCATCGACGCCGCCACCGCCCTGCGCATCGGGCTGGTCAACGAGCTGCACGCGCCCGGCGACGTCATCAAGCGCGCCACCGAGCTGGCCCACACCATGGCCGCCCGCTCCCAGGTGACCATCCGCGGCGCCAAGGAGATCATCGGTCGGATCACCGCAGGCCGGTTCGAAGAGGACGAAGCCGTGCACGCCCTCTACGCGGGATCAGCGGAGAGCGCCGACTACGCCGAGGGTGTCCGCGCCTTCCTGGACAAGCGCACCCCGAAGTTCTGACCCCGCGAGAGCCGAACTCACTGTCCTGAACGTTGAACTCACTGTCCTGAACGTTGAACTCACTGTCCTGAACGGGCGACTCGCGCCCGTTGGTGGACACCCGCGAGTCGCCTGTTCAGGACAATGAGTTCAACGCTGGAGACGATGAGTTCTACGTTTGGGACAGTGAGTTCTACGTTCGGGACAGTGAGTTCAGACTTGGAGGGTCACGAGCTCGGTGGCCAGGTTCGTCCTGGCACTCGTCTCCCAGTGCGCAAGCGCTTGCGGGGTGCGGTAGAGCGCGGGTAGGTCGAGCAGGTGGCGCAAGACGGCGGCGCGGCCGGCGCGGAACGCGTCATCCGGGACGTGCGCGTATTCGGCGCGGACGGCCGCGGCGTAGTCCGAGTACGCCGGGGAGGCCAGGATTGCCAGGTCGGCGTCGCAGAGCACTTCGCCGTTGGTGTCCCCGGGGTCGGTCACGTGACCCGCGGTCAGCCGGACCAGCCGCGCGACCTCGGCGACCGCCGCCGCGTCCAAGCCCAGCCCGGTCAGCTCCGCCGACGCCAACTGGGCGCTGTCTTCCTCATCCGTTCCAGTGCCCTTGTAGACGGCGTCGTGGTACCAAGCCGCGAGGCGGACAAGGTCCGGGTCGGCGGCGTGTTCGGCCAACTCGTCCACGTGCCCGAGCACCGCCCGCAGGTGCGCGAGGTCGTGATACCTGCGGTGCGGCTCACCCCATCGCGCGAGCAGTTCCCGACCGATGTCGTGCCCGGCTACACCGAGCCGACCCAGCAGCGCGTCCCATTGATCCAGCACGCGCCCGACGTTATCCGCGAGCGGACTGTCGGTGCTACGCCGTAGGGTGGTGGCGAGAACCCCTCCGAGGCTCCGCTTGTGCTCCAAGGTCCCGGGCAGGGGTCTGTTTCGCGTCTCCCACCGGCGAAGGACACTCGTGTCGAAGGCCCCGCTCCACCCCCTTCTCGAATCCCTGCTGCCCGTCGCGGCCGACATCGTCGAAGCCGCGGGCGCCCCGACGCTCGACCTCGCCGGTCCCGTCGCCGCCCGCCCCCTGGTCGTGGCCGCGCTCGCCGAGGGCGCCGACCGGCCCGTCCTGGCCGTCACCGCCACCGGCCGCGAGGCAGACGACCTGGTGGCCGTCCTGGGCGATCTGATCGGCCACGACGTCGTCGCCGACTTCCCGTCATGGGAGACGCTGCCCCACGAGCGCCTCTCGCCCCGCGCCGATACCGTCGGGCGCAGGCTCGCGGTGCTGCGCAGGCTCGCGCACCCCGAGGAGGGCGGCCCGATCAAGGTCGTCGTCGCCACCGTCCGCAGCCTGATCCAGCCGATGGCGCCCGGCTTGGGCGAACTCGCCCCCGTGCGGCTGAAGGTCGGGGAGGAGCAGGACTTCGAAGCGGTCCTGGTCCGGCTCTCCGACCTCGCGTACCTGCGCGTGGACATGGTCGAGAAGCGCGGCGAGTTCGCGGTGCGCGGCGGCATCGTCGACCTGTTCCCGCCGACGGCGGAGCACCCGGTCCGGGTGGAGTTCTGGGGCGACGAGGTCTCCGAGATCCGCTCGTTCGCGGTGGCCGACCAGCGGTCCCTGCCCGGCGAGCTCACGGAGATCACCGCGCCGCCGTGCCGGGAACTGTTGCTCACCAAGGGTGTCCGCGAGCGCGCCGCCGCCTTGGCCGAGCTCCACCAGGCCGACGCGCACCTGCACGAGATGCTCGACAAGCTCGCCAACGGCATCCCGTCCGAGGGCATGGAGGCGTTGATCCCGGCGCTGTGCCAGGGCGAGATGCAGATGCTCACCGACGTGGTCCCCGCGGGCACCCACGTCCTGCTCAATGACCCGGAGAAGATCCGCACGCGCGCGCACGACCTGGTGCGCACCGGCCAGGAGTTCCTAGAGGCGTCGTGGATGGCCGCGGCCACCGGCGGCAAGGCACCCATCGACCTCGGCGCTTCCGCTTATCGAGACCTCGGCGACGTGGCCGCGCACGCCCGCGACGGCGACCACCCGTGGTGGACGCTGTCCCAGCTCACCGGCGGCGACGCGATCCAGGTCGCGTTCCGGCCGGTCGAGGCCTATCGCGGCGAGATCGCCCGCGCCTTCGCCGACCTGCGCGCGCACACCGCCGCGGGCGGCACCGGCGTCCTCGTCGTCCCCGGTCTCGGTACCGCGAAGCGCGCTGTCGAACAGCTCGCGGAAGCCGACGTCCCGGCGAAACTGATCGAGGGCGAGCTGACCGAGCCGCCCGCCCCAGGCATCGTCACCGTGGTCCGCGGCGCCATCGAGGACGGCTTCATCGCGGGCGACTTGGTCGTGCTGACCGAGTCCGACCTGACCGGCGGCAGGCATGGCACCTCCACCAAGGACATGTCGACCAAGATGCCGTCGCGGCGGCGCAACGCGGTCGACCCGCTGGCCCTGCGGACCGGCGACTTCGTGGTCCACGAGCAGCACGGCATCGGGCGCTACATCGAGATGGTGCAGCGCACGGTCGCGGGCGCGACCCGCGAATACCTGGTGCTCGAATACGGCAGCTCCAAGCGCGGCCAACCCGGCGACCGGCTGTTCGTGCCGACCGACCAGCTCGACGAGATCTCCCGCTATGTCGGCGGCGAGATGCCCACGCTGAACAAGCTCGGCGGGTCGGACTGGAAGAACACCAAGGCGAAGGCCAAGAAGGCGGTCAAGCAGATCGCCGCACAGCTCGTCCAGCTCTACGCCGCCCGGCAGGCCGCCCCCGGCCACGCCTTCGGCCCGGACACCCCGTGGCAGCGTGAACTCGAGGACGCCTTCCCGTTCACCGAGACGATGGACCAGCTCGCCGCGATCGACGAGGTCAAGGCCGACATGATGCGCGGCGTCCCGATGGACCGGGTCATCTGCGGCGACGTCGGCTACGGCAAGACCGAGATCGCGGTCCGCGCGGCGTTCAAGGCCGTGCAGGACGGCAAGCAGGTCGCCGTGCTGGTGCCCACGACGCTGCTCGCCCAGCAGCACCTCAACACCTTCGCCGGCCGGATGCACTCGTTCCCGGTGACGGTCAAGGGATTGTCGCGGTTCACCCACGGCCAGGAGTCCGAGGAGACCATCCAGGGGCTCGCCGACGGGTCGGTCGACATCGTCATCGGTACTCACCGTCTACTGCAGACAGGCTTGCGGTACAAGGATTTGGGCCTGGTGATCGTCGACGAGGAGCAGCGCTTCGGCGTCGAGCACAAGGAGCACATCAAGGCCCTGCGCACGCACGTCGACGTGCTGACCATGTCCGCCACGCCGATCCCGCGAACGCTGGAGATGTCGTTGGCGGGCATCCGCGAGATGTCGACGATCCTGACCCCGCCAGAAGACCGGCACCCGATCCTCACCTACGTCGGCGCGTACGACGACAAGCAGGTCGCCGCCGCCATCCGCCGTGAACTGCTGCGCGACGGCCAGGTCTTCTACGTGCACAACCGCGTGTCGTCGATCGAGAAGGCCGCGCGCAGGCTGCGTGAACTGGTCCCGGAGGCGCGGATCGTCACCGGGCACGGCCAGATGAACGAGGACAAGCTCGAGCACCTCATCCAGGGCTTCTGGGAACGCGAGTACGACGTGCTCGTCTGCACCACGATCGTCGAGACCGGCCTGGACATCTCCAACGCCAACACGCTGATCGTCGAGCGCGGCGACATGCTCGGCCTGGCCCAGCTGCACCAGCTGCGTGGCCGGGTCGGCCGCGGCCGGGAACGCGGCTACGCCTACTTCCTCTACCCGCCCGAGTCCCCGCTCACCGAGCACGCGCACGACCGGCTCGCGACCATCGCGCAGAACACCGAACTCGGCGCGGGCATGGCAGTGGCGATGAAGGACCTGGAGATCCGCGGCGCGGGCAACATCCTCGGCGCCGAGCAGTCAGGTCACATCGCGGGCGTCGGCTTCGACCTCTACGTGCGTCTGGTCGGCGAGGCCGTCGAGGCGTTCCGCAAGCACGCGGGCGCTCCCGGTGCGGAGGACGAGGAGGAGCTTGCCGACGTCCGCATCGATCTCCCGGTCGACGCGCACATCCCGCACGACTACGTCCCCGGCGAGCGGCTGCGCCTGGAGGCCTACCGCAAGCTCGCCGCGGCCCCGGACGTCGCCGGTCTCGACGCGGTCCGCGAGGAACTGGTCGACCGCTACGGCGAGCCGCCCACCCCGGTGGTGAACCTGCTCGCGGTCGCCGCGTTCCGGCAGACCTGCCGTGCGCACGGGGTCACCGAGGTGATCGCGCAGGGGAGCAACATCCGCTTCGCGCCGATGCCGCTGCGTGACTCTCAGATGGTGCGGCTCAAGCGGCTCTACCCGAAGGCCGTGCACAAGGCGGTCACCGACACGATCACCATCCCGCGGCCCACGGAGGGCGCGGCGGGAGGTCGGATGGGCGCTCCGGTGCTGCGGGACCGTGACCTGCTCGACTGGTGCGCGAAGTTCCTGGAGTCCCTCGCGCAGACGCCGGCGGTGGTCTCCTGACCTCGCCCAGCCGTAACCCGATAGTGAAGCCGCGGCGAGCGCTGTGAGAGGCTACGGCACTGTGACCACCGTCATTCGTCGTCGACGCCCGCTCGTCGTCCTGCTCGCCGTGTTCGGGCTGCTGCTCAGCGCCTGTTCGACGGGGCCGGGCCAGGCCAACGCCGCCGCCATAGTCAATGGCAAGACCATCGGGGTCGACCGGGTGCAGGAGCTGGTGGACAAGGCCCGACAGGCCGAGCCCGCCGTCCAGCAGCTCGCCGACCAGCGCAAGCTCGACCTGCTCTCGCGGGCCGTGCTGCGCCAGTTGGTCCTGCACGAGCTCATCGCGGCGCACACCGCCAAGGAGACCCTGGCGATCAACGAGGCCACGGTCACCGAGCTGGCCGGTCAGCTGACCAGCTCGCTGCAGCCGCTGCCGACCGACGGGTCCGCCTCGCCGGAGCAGATCGTCGACCAGGCGGTCAACCGGGCCTTCGAGCCCACCGAGATCGCCCGGGACTACCTCGCGCTGGCCGAGATCGGCCGCAAGCAGGCTCCAGGGCTGTCGGTCACGTTCGACTTCACCCTCGTCGCCCCGGGCGGCCCGGACGACAAGCCGGGCTCGCTGCGCGAGAAGGCCATCGCCAAGGCCAACCAGCTCGCGGTGGGCCTCGACGAGGCGGGCAAGATCATCGACGCCGACATGGCGGGCGGTCTGCAGGCGGCCCGCGGCGAGACCATCACGCCGTCGCTCGCACCGGACATCGCGGGAAGCGTCCTGTTCGGCGCCCCGCTCAACAGCGTGATCGCCTTCCAGCCCAACCCGCAGAACGCGGGCTGGGTGGTCGCCGTGATCCGCAAGCGCGAGACCAACGCCACCCCGGGCCCCGACGACAAGCCCGCCGACGCCCGGCTGGCCACGACCCTCGGCCCACGCATGCTGCAGGACACCTCCCAGCGGGTGGGCGTGGAGATCAGCCCGCGCTACGGCGTGTGGGACCTCGCGGGCATGGAGATCGCGCCGAGCGAGGGCGAGACCAAGGGCGTCGTCATCCCGATCAAGAACGCCGGTCAATGACCGTCGCGGTGGTGCTGGTTCGCGGGAACACGATTCCGGCGGAGGCGGTGCCACTGCTTCGCGCGGCGGTGAAGGTGTACGTCGCGGGTGAGGTCGACCCGGCTCTGGGCGATGCGCCGATGCCCGCTGATGTCGCCGCAGAGGCGGGCGAGGTCGTGGTGCTGACGTCGTCGTTGGACGCGGTCGCCGAGTTGGTCGCGGCCGGCTCGCCGGTGCACGTCACAGCGGGTGCGGGCCTCGTGGCCGCCGCCCAGGTCATGGACCGGCTGCGCTCGCCCGGGGGTTGCCCCTGGGACGCCGAGCAGACGCACGACTCGCTGCGGCAGTACCTCGTCGAGGAGTGCTTCGAGCTGCTCGAGGCGATCGAGGAAGGCGACCGTCCGGCCCTGCGCGAGGAACTGGGCGACGTCCTGCTCCAGGTTCTCTTCCACTCGCGCGTGGCCGAGGAGGACGGCGAGGACCCGTTCACCATCGACGACGTAGCGGCCGAGCTGGTCGCGAAGCTCGTCGGCAGGCATCCGCACGTGTTCGCGGGCGGTGACCCCGCGGTCCGCGACGCGGCGACTCAGGAAACCCGCTGGGAAGAGCTCAAGCAGCAGGAGAAGCGCCGCGAGTCCAGTGTGGACGGGGTGGCGATGGGCCAGCCCGCGCTCGCCCTCGCGGCCAAGCTGGCGCAGCGCACGGCTCGCGCGGCACTGCCCGGCGACCTGCTGCCCAAGCACACAGACGTCGGCTCCCGCCTGTTCGACCTCGCCGCGCTGGCGAAGCTCGCCGGGCAGGACCCGGAGGCCGAACTGCGCGCCGTGGCTCGC
The DNA here is from genome assembly GCF_014323725.1 of Actinokineospora xionganensis. Lineage (GTDB taxonomy): Bacteria > Actinomycetota > Actinomycetes > Mycobacteriales > Pseudonocardiaceae > Actinokineospora > Actinokineospora xionganensis. The sequence continues at coordinate 124,751 of NZ_JABVED010000015.1, forward strand.
CGTTTCGCGAGTCAGGTCCGCGAGGCGGAGCGCTCCGCCAAGGCGAGCGGCGAGCCCGAGATGACCCACGAAATCTGGCGAAAGCACTGGCCGCACTGACCACCTGTGGACAACTTCGGGCGGATGTCGGCGGTTCTCAGTAACTTGGGGGAGTGACCGACGCCTACCTCCGATTTCCCCATCTACACCAGGACCTGATCACCTTCGTCGCCGAGGATGATGTGTGGCTGGCCCCGGTCGACGGCGGCCGCGCCTGGCGGGTGTCCGCCGACAAGGTGCCCGTGCGAAACCCGCGATTCTCGCCTGACGGAAGCACTCTGGCCTGGGCGAGCACCCGTGACGTCGAGCCGGAGGTGCACGCCGCGCCGGTCGACGGCGGGCCGAGCGACCGGCTGACGTACTGGGGCGACGTCAACACCTCCGTGCTCGGGTGGACACCCGAGGGTGAGGTCATCGCGAACACCACGACCGGGCGGTCGTCCATCCGGCACCGCTGGGCGCACGCGGTCCCGCTGTCGGGCGGGCCGAGCCGGGTGCTCCCGTACGGCCCGCTGGACGCCCTGTCGATCGGGCCGGACGGTGTGCTTGTCGGTTCGGTGATCTCGGTCGAACCCGCGTGGTGGAAGCGTTATCGCGGCGGCACGGCGGGCAAGGTGTGGCTCGATCGCGAGGGCCGAGGCGAGTTCCGGCGTATTCTGTCCGAAGTGGACGGACATATCGTGTCGCCGATGTGGGTCGGCGGCCGCGTCGCGTTCCTGTCCGACCACGAGGGCATCGGGAACATCTACTCGTGCGACCCGGACGGCGGCGACCTCCGCGCGCACAGCGACCACAAGTTCTACGCCCGCAACCCCAGTACCGACGGCACGCGGGTGATCTACCACAGCGCGGGATCACTCTGGCTGCTCGACAGCCTCGACGCCGAACCCCGCGAACTCGACGTCCGGCTCGGCGGCTCGCGGGGATCCCGCCAGCCCTACCGGCTTTCACCCGCGCGCTTCCTCGGCGACGTCGGGCCGGATTCCACGGGCCGGGCCAGCGCGGTCGAGGTGCGCGGGACCGTGCACTGGCTCACCCACCGCGACGGACCCGCGCGGGTGCTGTCGGTGGAACCTGGTGTGCGGGCACGGTTGCCGCAGGTCCTCGGCGACAGCGGCCAGGTTGTGTGGGTGACCGACGCGCAGGGCGAGGACGCCCTGGAGTTCGCCCCGGTCGAGGGGCGCGCGGCAGGGGTCAGCCCGCGCCGGGTGGGTGCGGGAGAGCTCGGGCGCGTGCTGGAACTGGCGGCCTCGCCGGACGGCAGGCGCGTCGGCGTCGTGACGCACGACGGCAGGCTGCTGCTCGTCGACGCGGACAGCGCCGAGATCCGCGAGGTGGTCAAGGCCCAGGAGATGGACCCGACCGGGCTGACCTTCTCGCCCGACTCGGGTTGGCTCGCGTGGTCGCATCCCGGCCCGGACCCGTTGCGGCACATCAGAATGGTCAACACCACCGATCTGTCCATTGTGGATGTCACGCCGCTGCGGTTCGTCGATTCCGATCCGGCGTTCACCCAGGACGGCAAGCACATCGCGTTCCTGTCCACCCGCAGCTTCGACCCGATCTACGACGTGCACGTGTTCGACCTGTCCTTCGCCAACGGCAGCAGGCCCTACCTGGTGCCGCTCGCCGCCACCACGCCGTCGCCGTTCGCGCCGCTGCGCGAGGGCAGGCCGTTCGGCGACGCCGACGACAAGGACAAGTCCGACGGCGACAAGTCCGACGGCGACGTGCCGCGCACGGGCGTCGACATCGAAGGCATCGCCGACCGGGTAGTCGCCTTCCCGGTCGCCGCGGCGCGCTATTCGCAGTTGCGCGCGGCGAAGGGTGGCGTGCTCTGGCTGTGCGATCCCCTTGTCGGCTCGTTGGGCGACGACCTCGACGACCTCGGCGAAGACGCGCCGCGGGCCGCGCTGGAGCGGTTCGACCTGGCCAAGCTCAAGGCCGACACGCTCGTCGACGGTCTCGACGAGTTCTGGACCAGCGGCGACGGGCACCGCGTCGTCGTCCGCGACGGCACGACACTGCGGGTCCTGCCCGCCGACCGCAGGCCGGATTCCGACGACGGCTCCGAGGACAACATCACCGTCGACCTGAGCCGGATCCGCGTCGAGATCGACCCGGCCGCCGAGTGGCGCCAGTCGTTCGACGAGGCGGGCAGGCTCATGCGCGACCACTTCTGGCGCGCGGACATGGGCGGCGTCGACTGGCCGGGCGTGCTCGACCGGTACCGCCCGCTCGTGGAAACCCTTGGCTCCCACGACGAACTGGTCGACCTGCTGTGGGAGGTGCAGGGCGAACTGGGCACGTCCCACGCCTACCTCTTCCCGCCTGGCACCGGCACCGACAACAAGCGCAGGCTTGGCCTCCTCGGCGCGGATTTTGCTTGCGACGATGACGGTCGCTGGCGGATCAAGAGGATCGTGCCGGGTGAGAGCTCCGATCCGCGCGCCCGCTCACCGCTGCGTGCTCCGGGCGTGGCCGCGCGCGTCGGCGACGCGATCGTCGAGGTCGACGGCAGGCCGGTCCAGCCCGCCCAGGGCCCCGCGCCGCTGCTGGTCGGGACCGCGGGCAATCCGGTCGAGCTGACGATCGCCCCCAAGGGCGGCGGCGAGAACCGGCGGGTCGTGGTTGTCCCCCTGCTTGACGACATGCCGCTGCGCTACCAGGCCTGGGTCGCGGGCAGGCGCGACCACGTCCACGCCGCGACCGGCGGGAAGGTCGGCTACCTGCACGTTCCCGACATGGTCGCCAGCGGCTGGGCCCAACTCCACCGCGACCTTCGCCTGGAGATGCGCCGCGACGCGGTGGTCGTCGACCTCCGGGAGAACCGCGGCGGGCACCTGTCGCAGCTGGTCATCGAGAAGCTCAGCCGCAAGATCGTCGGCTGGTCCCGCGCCCGCGACGGCTACTACGACGAGACCTACCCCCTCGACGCCCCGCGCGGCCCGATCGTCGCCGTCGCCGACGAGTTCTCCGGCTCCGACGGCGACATCGTCAACGCCGCCATCCAAGCCCTCGGCATCGGCCCGGTGGTCGGCACCAGGACGTGGGGCGGCGTCATCGGGATCGACAACAGGTACCACCTCGTCGACGGCACCCTGATCACCCAGCCCCGCTACGCCACCTGGATGCGCGGCCCCGGCTGGGGCGTCGAGAACCACGGCGTCGCCCCGGACGTCGAGGTCGTGGTCACCCCCCAAGACCACGCCGCGGTCCGCGACCCCCAACTCGACACCGCCATCCGCCTGGCGTTGGAGGGCTTATCCGCGAACCCGGCAGCCACGCCACCCGACCTGCCCGCACTGGACTGACCGCGACACGCTGTCCACGATCTTGGAAATCCTGAGGGAGGCCCAGGGGGAACTGGGCGAGGGGCGCACAGAGGACGCGTCCTACGCGCTGGACGAGGCCCGCGACCGGGTGCGAGAGATGCTCGACAGGTACGGCGAAACGCTGGGCGAGCATGGCTGGACATCGCACGGCTGCGCTATGGCTCAACACCGCATGGGTGCGCCATGGCTCAGCACCAGGTGCCGCGCCGTCGGGCCGCCGCCAGCTCCCGCCGGCTCGGCTCGGGGCGGGCGGATCCGTTGAGCATGTCGTGCGCATGCTCAGTGTTCGGGAGTTGCCCGAACACTGGCGGGCGTCGGCGGTGCCTGGGCTGGCTGGCGCGCGACGGTGCGCCCACCGAGCCGTCGTGGGCTGGGAACGCACCGATGCTTCCGGGTCAGGGCAGGGAAGCGGGCAGGTCGAAGGCGGGGAAGTGTTCCGCGCCGATGAAGGAGGTGATCTCGGCGATTCGGTTGTCGCGGAAGGTGAGGACGTTGATCGACCACGCGGTGTGGTCGCCCACGCCGGTGGCGCACAGGTAGGAAGCCACGGCGGGTTGGCCGTTGGCGGCGATGGTGACGTGTCGCCAGCTTCCGCAGGTGCCCATGGGGACCTGGGTGGCGAAGTCGGCGACGGCGGCCAAGCCCTCGTACCAGTGCGGCAGCGGCGGCATCGACCAGGTGACGTCCTCGGTCAGCAGGGCGACGAGTGCGGCGGCGTCGCCGCGTTCCAGGGCGGTGGCGTAGTCGGAGACGATTTCGCGCAGGTGGGTGTCGTCGAGTTTGCGCAGGGTCTGCTGCTGGGTGCGGGCGGGGACCTTCTCCGCGACGATCTTGCGTGCCCGGGCCAAAGCCGAGTTCACCGACGCGGTCGACGTGTTCATCGTGGCGGCGATCTCCGCCGCGGAGAAGCCGAGGACCTCGAAGAGCAGCAGTGCCGCGCGCTGGTTGCCCGGGAGGTGTTGCAGGGCGGCGACGAAGGCGAGTTCGACGGCTTCGCGCTGCTCGTAGCGGGCGCCCGGCGCGTTCGGGCCGAAGTCGCCGTCCGGGTATGGGCCTAGCCACGCGACGTCGGTCAGCGGGGCTGTCTCCGCCACCGCGCGGGTGCTCGACGGGCCGAGGTCGACGGGCATGGCCCGTCTGCCGCGCGTGCCGACGGCGTCCAGGCACGTCCGGGTCGCCACGGTGTACAGCCAGGAGCGCAGCGACGCGCGGCCCTCGAAGCCCGCGAGACCGCGCCAGGCGCGCAACAACGCGTCCTGCAGAGCGTCGTCGGCGTCGTGGGTGGAGCCGAGCATGCGGTAGCAGTGGGCGTGCAGTTCCCGGCGCAGCGGGCGCACAAGGCGGCCGAAGGCCTCGTCGTCCCCGGCGCGGGCGAGCACCAGGTCGGGGTCGGCCGCGGCCACTTCGCTCACGAGCGCCGATTCTGCCTCATCGCGGCAGCCGTTATCCCGAAACGGACAAGTCGCGGCGAGCGGCCGACGAGCACCCGCCGGACCGGCACCATGGACACCATGGGATTCGACGGCGACACCGAGCGAATGATCCGGGCGAACGAGGCCAACTGGGACGCGCGCACTCCGATCCACGTGGCCAGCGACTTCTACAGCGTGGCCACCCGCGACCCCGGCGACTGGTTCGCCGACTACGAGTGGTCCGACCTCGGCGACGTCGAGGGCAAGGATGTGGCCCACCTGCAGTGCCACATCGGCGCGGAGACCCTCGCGTTCGCCCGCCGCGGCGCGCGGGTGGTGGGGCTCGACATCAGTGGCGAGTCGGTTGCCGCCGCCCGACGGATCGCCGAGGCGGCCGGGCTGGCCGCACAGTACGTCCGGTCGGACGTCTACGCGGCGGCCGAGGCGTTGGGGCGCAACAGGTTCGACCTCGTCTACACCGGCAAGGGCGCGCTCTGCTACCTGCCCGACCTCACCGCGTGGGCCGCGCAGGTCAGCGCCCTGCTGCGCCCCGGGGGCCAGTTCTACCTCGTCGAGTTCCACCCGCTGCTCGACGCGCTCGGGCCGATCCCGGCCGCCGACGGGAGCGAGGACCTGCTGCTGCGCCACGACTACCTCGCGGGCCGCGGCCACCTCCGGATGGACGGGTCACGCACCTACACCGACGGTCCCGGCCTGCCCGACGACCTGGCGTACTACGAGTGGCGCCACGGCCTCGGCGAGATCGTCACCGCCCTCGTCCGCGCCAGGCTGCGGATCACCCTGCTGCGCGAGTCCGAGGAGATCCCATGGTCCCGCTGGACGGCGATGACCAGCACCGCAGGGGTGTGGCACCGGCTGCCGGACAGCGCTCCACGCATCCCGCTGATGTTCGCTGTCAAGGCCGTCAAGGAGCCGTGATCGGCTCGTTTCGGACAATGCGGCGCTTGCGGCAACGTAACCTGGTCGGGTGACGCCGACCTCCACTCCCGTGCCGCCGGCACCGCTGCCCCCGAGTCCTTCGCGACCCGGCAGGCGCGGGCTGGTCGCCCGGCTGCTGGTCGCCGCGGTCCTCCTGGCGACGGTCGCCGGAGCGGCGACGCTGGTCGTCAAGGCCGACCAACCCGCCGAACGCGAGACCGTGGAACGGTTCCGCGTGCCCGACCTGAATGTCGTGCCCGGCACCGCGCTTCCGCAGGCCAGGTCCCTGCCGAGCGGCTCGGACGTGCGCCTGTGGGCGGAGCGGGTCGGCCCGGCGACCGACATCCCGGTCCGCACCCTGATCGCCTACGTCAACGCCGATCTCGCCACCCGCGCCGACAACCCCGGCTGCAACCTCACGTGGGCGACGCTCGCGGGCATCGGCCGCGTCGAGTCCCACCACGGCCATTTCCGCGGCACCCGCGTCACCGACGAGGGCAACCTCACCAAACCGATCATCGGCGTGCCGCTCGACGGGTCGCCCGGTGTGCAGGCCATCCGCGACACCGATGGCGGCGCGCTCGACGGGGACCGCGAGTGGGACCGCGCGGTCGGCTCGATGCAGTTCCTCCCGACCACCTGGGGCAGGTGGGCGCAGCGCGCCAACGGCGACGGCGCCCCGCCCAACCCGCAGAACGTCGACGACGCCGCGCTCACCGCGGCCCGCTACCTGTGCGCGAGCGGCGGCGACCTCGCCACCGGCGAAGGCTGGTGGAAGGCCGTGTTCACCTACAACAAGTCGCTGGAGTACGGCCGCGACGTCTACAGCGGCGCCGACGCCTACGCCCGCAAGGTCGCCGAACTCGGCTAGGACCTGGGCCCTAGCGGTCGCGCTGCAACGCGATCCGCGCGTTCACCTCGCCCAGCGCCTCCTGGTACTCCGGCAGCGGGTTCATCGCCACCGCGAGCCGCAGTTGGGTCAGCGCCTCGGCGAACCGGCTCTGCCGTTGCAGTGTGCGACCGAGCGCGAACATCGCGTAGTGATCAGTGGGATCGAGTTCCAGGACCCGGCGGAACGCCGCCTCGGCGCGCCGGAACTGCGCCGAGTTCAGATACGCCCGGCCCGCCAGCGACTGCACGCTCGGCGTGTCCGGCGCGGCCTCCAGGACCGGGCCCAGCGCGGCGAGGGCGTCCAGGGGTCTGTGGTGCGCGACCAGGGACTCCGCCCGCCGAAACGCCTCGAAGGTACCGCTGCCGTCCTCGCTCATAATCCGCTCACAATACGGGGGAGATTGATGTTCCTCGACCTCCGTACGGGGGTTGATCAGCGCCCGCCCGACGTGCCTTCGGCAAGCCGCCCACCCGCCCCGCTAGGCTCGTCTCGGAGTACGTAGCACGCTTTGTGAGGAGCACCACGTGGCGGTCATCGAGCAGGTCGGCGCACGCGAGATCCTGGACTCGCGCGGCAATCCCACCATTGAGGTGGAGGTCGCGCTGGACGACGGGACCCTGGCGCGAGCGGCGGTCCCGTCCGGGGCGTCGACGGGCGAGCACGAGGCCGTCGAGCTTCGCGACGGCGACCCGAAGCGCTACGGCGGCAAGGGCGTGGAGAAGGCCGTCACCGCGGTCCTCGACGAGATCGGTCCCGAGCTGGCAGGTATCGACGCGGTCGACCAGCGCATCGTCGACCAGAAGCTGGTCGACCTCGACGGCACGCCGGACAAGTCGCGCCTGGGCGCCAACGCCATCCTCGGCGTCTCCCTGGCCGTGGCGAAGGCGGCGGCCGAGTCCAGCGGCCTGGAGCTGTTCCGCTACCTCGGCGGCCCGAACGCGCACGTGCTTCCGGTGCCGATGCTCAACATCCTCAACGGCGGCGCGCACGCCGACACCGACGTGGACATCCAGGAGTTCATGATCGCGCCGATCGGCGCGGAGAGCTTCCGCGAGGGTCTGCGCTGGGGCACCGAGGTCTACCACTCGCTCAAGTCCGTGCTGAAGGCCAAGGGCCTGGGCACCGGCCTCGGCGACGAGGGCGGCTTCGCCCCGAGCCTGGGCAACAACCGCGAGGCGCTCGACCTGATCCTGGTCGCCATCGAGAAGGCGGGCTACCGCCCGGGCCGCGACATCGCGCTCGCGCTCGACGTCGCCGCCACGGAGTTCTACTCCGACGGCGCGTACAGCTTCGAGGGCGCCAAGAAGAGCGCCGAGCAGCTCATCGCGTACTACACGCAGCTGATCAACGACTACCCGATGGTCTCCATCGAGGACCCGCTGTCCGAGGACGACTGGGACGGCTGGGTGCGCCTGACCGCCGAGATCGGCGAGCGCGTGCAGATCGTCGGCGACGACCTGTTCGTCACCAACCCCGACCGGCTCGAGGAGGGCATCGCCCGCCGCGCCGCGAACGCGCTGCTGGTGAAGGTCAACCAGATCGGCACCCTGTCGGAGACGCTCGACGCGGTCACCCTGGCCACGTCCTACGGCTACCGCAGCATGATGAGCCACCGCTCCGGCGAGACCGAGGACACCACGATCGCCGACCTCGCCGTCGCGACCGGTGTGGGCCAGATCAAGACCGGCGCGCCCGCCCGCGGTGAGCGCACCGCGAAGTACAACCAGCTGCTGCGCATCGAGGAGACCCTCGGCGACGCCGCGCGGTACGCGGGTGACCTCGCGTTCCCGCGCTTCACGCCGGAGTCCTGAGTCCGATGGCCGGGCGCGGAGGCGATCGGGGCGGCAGGCGCGGCGGGGCATCCGCCGCGCGCCGACCCGAGAGTGTCCGCCGCACGCGCCCGGCCGCGGCGGCTCCCGTGAAGGAGCCGCCCAAGCGGCAACCCGCCAAGCGCGCCACGCGGCTCGGCCCGCTCGGGCTGTCCACGACGCGCCGCGCCGCGGTGATCGCGACCGTCGTCGGCGCGCTGGCCCTGAGCGTGGCGGTGCCGTTGCGGACCTACCTGTCGCAGCGGTCCGACGTGCAGATACAGGAGCGGCGGCAGGCCGAGTTACGGGCCGAGGTCGAGGAACTGGAGCGGCGCAGGGCGCAGCTGGCCGATCCGGCGCAGATCCAGGCCGAAGCCAAGAGGAGATTGCGGTACGTGATGCCAGGGGAGACGCCCTACATGGTCGAGTTGCCCGCCGAGGCGGGTGGCCCCGGCGCGGGTCAGAAGCCGACCCACCCGATCTCGCAGCAGGCCTGGTACCAGGCGCTGTGGGACTCGGTGCACGGAGCGGGCCAGTGACCCTCGAGCCCGTCACCGAGGCCGACATCGCCATGGTCGCCCAGCAGCTCGGTCGGGTGCCGCGCGGCACCCGGGCTGTCGCGGCCCGCTGTCCCAGCGGTCACCCGTCGGTGATCCAGACTAGCCCGCGGCTGGAGGACGGCACGCCGTTCCCCACGCTGTACTACTTGACCTGCAACAAGCTCGCGTCGCAGATCTCCACCCTGGAGACCACCGGTCTCATGAAGGAGATGACCGACCGGCTCGCCGAGGACGAGGCGCTGGCCGCGCAGTACCTTGCCGCGCACAACGACTACCTGGCCGAACGTGACGCCATCGAGTCGCTGGGCACCGACGTCAGCGCGGGCGGCATGCCCACCCGGGTCAAGTGCTTGCACGTGCACGTCGCCCACGCCTTGGCCAAGGGGCCCGGCGTCAACCCGTTCGGCGACGAGGCCCTGGCCCTGCTGTCGGAGACCTACCCGACCGGCGACTGCGCCGCCCCGGCCTAAGCGGACGGCACCGCCAGGCCGGGCGTGACCCGGTCGACCAGAGCGGCGGTGTCGACCTCGGCGGGCAGCACCCCGAGCACTCCGCTGCGCTCGCCGAGGCGCGAGGCCAGGAAGGCGTCGGCGACCTCGGGGGCGTGCCGGACCAGGAGACTTCCCTGCAGGCACAGCGTGATCAGCTCGGCGACGCGTCGGGCCCGCGCGGGTGTGGCCACCTCGATCTCCGATTCCAGGTTTGAGACCGCCGCGTCCAACCGGGAATCGGCGCCCATGGTCGTGGCGAGTTCCTCGAACAGGGCGTCCACACTGGACGGCTCACGCGACATCGCCCGCAGCACGTCGAGCGCGGTGACATTCCCCGAGCCCTCCCAGATGGACATCAGCGGTGCCTCCCGGTAGAGCCGTGGCATACCGGATTCCTCGACGTAACCATTGCCGCCCAGACATTCCAGCGCTTCCGCCACGACCATCGGCGCGCGCTTGCAGACGAAGAACTTCGCCGCTGGCAGCGCGAGTCGCAGCAGCTCGCCGCCACTGTCCACTTCGGAGGCCAGGCGCAGCGCGAGTACGGTCGCCGCCTCGGACTCCAGCGCCAGGTCGGCGATCACCGCCGCCATGGCGGGCTGCTCGCGCAGCACGGCGCCGAATGCCGAGCGGTGGGCCACGTGGTGAGCCGCCTCCGACAGGGCGATCCGGATGCCCGCCGACGACCCGAGCACGCAGTCCAGCCGGGTCATGGTGACCATCTCGATGATCGTGCGGACCCCGCGGCCCTCCTCGCCGAGCCGCCAGCCGACCGCGTTCGCGTACTCGATCTCCGAGGAGGCGTTCGACTTGTTGCCGAGCTTGTCCTTGAGCCGCTGCAGCCGCAGCGCGTTGCGCGTGCCGTCGGGCAGCACTCGGGGAAGCACGAAGCAGGTGAGCCCGCCGGGGGCCTGGGCGAGGGTGAGGAACAGGTCGTTCATCGGCGCGGACGTGAACCACTTGTGCCCGACCAGGGTGTAGGTCCCGTCCGCGAGCGGGGTGGCGACGGTCGTGTTCGCCCGGACGTCGGAACCACCCTGTTTCTCGGTCATCGACATCCCGGCGAGGAGCCCCGCCTTGGCGCTCGGCTCCCGCAGGCCCGGGTCGTAGACCGGTGAGACGAGTCCCGGCTCGAACCGCGCGGCCACCTCAGGGCTGTGCCGCAGCGCGGGCACGGCCGCGTAGGTCATCGAGATCGGGCAGCCGTGGCCCGCCTCGACCTGCGACCACACCATGAACGCCGCGGCCCGCCGCAGGTGCGCGTGGCCGCCGCCCGCCCACGGGGCGCCGTGTAGCCCGTGGGCCACGGCGCGGCTCATCAGCCAGTGCCACGACGGGTGGAACTCGACCTCGTCGACCCGGTTGCCGTAGCGGTCGTGGGTGCGCAGGGTCGGCGGGTTCTCGTTGGCGAGCCTGCCGTGCTCGCGGGCGACCTCGGAGCCCGCTTCGACGGCCAGCGCCGACAGTGACCCGACGACGTCGTCCGATCCGAACGCCCGCAACGCCCCGACCAGTGCCGGATCGCAGGCCAGGGGGTCGAAACCGTGCAGAGGAGGGGCTTGGTTGGTGACCTTGTGGGTTGCGTCGAAGGGCTGCGGCGCGCTCATTACTTGAGAGTAATCCGCGTTGTCGTGCAACCTGAAGGACCGGCCATTCCGTCACGGACCAGTGACACATTGTGTCGCCGGTTAACAACAGGTACCCAGAAGTGCAGTTGTGTACAGACTTCCGGCCCTATTTGTCGCGAGATGTTACGAGGACGGTGACTCATGGCGATGAATGAGGCAGGGTAGACAGCCGGAGGAGCGTCACCCAGGTCGGTTACACGCCGGCGGCCAGACAAGCGAGGGGCTGATTTTCAGTGAGTGCGACGAAGTCCGGAGACTCCGGCAGGGGTAAGCGCACTGGCAAGCGACGCAGTGCGGTCGCCGCGGCGGGGGCGTTGATGATCGTTCCCGCGGTCGCGGCCGGTGAACCGGTGTACATCTCGGGTGAGGACGTCACCGACGTGGCGCTCGCCAGCAGTGCGGGCGGCGGCCTGGTGGGTCTCACGGACCCGTCCGAGGTCAGCGCCGACGGCTCGCGCCCGGAGAACGGCGAACTCGGCTCGGAGGTGCTCGCCGCCGCTGGGGACCCCGGTGTCCTCGCGTTCGGCCACGGCCCGCTCCCGAGCGGGCCGCTTGGTATCCCGGGCACCATGCTCGACGCGTACATGCGCGCGACGCAGACGATCAACACCACGACTCCGGGCTGCAACATGGAGTGGTCTCTGCTGGCCAGCATCGGCCGCATCGAGTCCAACCACGCCCGCGGCGGCCGGGTCGACGCGCACGGCAACACCGCGTCCCCGATCCTCGGCCCGGTCCTCAACGGCGGCGGCTTCGCCGCGATCAGCGACACCGACGGCGGCCGCTACGACGGCGACAACCGTTGGGACCGCGCGGTCGGGCCGATGCAGTTCATCCCGTCGACCTGGAAGGGCTACGCCTCCGACGGAAACGGTGACGGCGAGACCAACCCGAACAACATCTACGACGCCACGGTCGGCTCGGCGAAGTACCTGTGCTCCGGCGGCATGAACATGGCCGACCCGCGCAACCGGGCCGCGGCGATCTGGCGCTACAACCACTCCGACAGCTACGTGCGCACCGTGATGGAGTGGGCCGTCGCGTACGCCAAGGGCGTCACCCCGGTGCCGACGACCCCGGTCAACGAGATCGAGCACCTCGGCGCGCCCGCGCCGGGTCCGAACCCGCCAGCCGGTGGCGTGATCACCCCGCCGTCGTCGACCACGGCGCCGGGCACCCCGCCGCCCGCGACCACGCAGCCGACGACCACGTCGGCCCCGTCGTCGTCGCCGTCCTCCTCGCCCAAGCCGACCACGACGACCCCGCCGCCGTCGTCCACGCCGCCGAGCACGACGACCCCGCCGCCCACGACCACCCCGCCGTGCGAGCCCACGGCGACGCCGACGACCCCGCCGTCGACGACCCCGCCGCCGACGACACCCCCGGCCGGGGAGGAGCCCACGGACCCGTGCGCCACTCCCACGACCACCCCGCCGCCGACCACGACGACGACCCCCAGCGGTGAAGCGGGCTCGGCGATCCCCACGAGCCCCACTCCCTGACCTTTATCCACAAGGGCACGGCTTATCCACAGCCCCCACCCACAATCTGGGTTCCGTCACCCTCCGCCGATAGACTGGCCAAGGGACGTCCCCCCAGGGTGGGTGGGGGTTTTGCCGTGCTCCGTGGCGATGTTTCCCGGCATGAGGCGCTCGGGCGTGAGGTGCGGGGTGTTCCAGCGTCAGGCGTTCCGGCGTGAGGTGCGAAGAGCCGGTCAAGGGTCGGTGGGTCGGCGTGGCCTTTGTGGGGCGAGTGGCTGGTCGTGGCCCCGGGCGGATTGCCGAATAGGTGGCCGTCGCGGGTGATCGCGGATGCCGCAGCGGCGCCTGCCCGAGCTGCCGGCGGTAATCGGTCGGGCCTGCCCACTGTCCGAATAGACCAACCGGCCGCCGAGGTCCGGCGTGGAGCGGCCGGGTTGCGCGTGCGCGATGTGGTGAAACCCGTCCCACACAAGCGGTCTGCGACACCTTGGGGTGTCTAGGCTTCCGAGCATGACGAGGGTTGCCGCGATCGACTGTGGAACGAACTCCATCCGCCTGCTCGTCGCCGATCTGACGCACCGCGGTGACGGGTCCGTCTGGTTGCGCGACGTTCACCGGGAAATGCGGATCGTGCGGCTGGGGCAGGGGGTGGACGCCACCGGCAGGTTGGCGCCCGAGGCCATCGAGCGCACCCGGGCCGCGCTGACCGACTACGTCGCGATCATGCGCCGCAAGGGGGCCGAGCGGGTCCGCATGGTCGCCACCTCCGCCACCCGCGACGCGGCCAATCGCGACGAGTTCTTCACGATGACCCGCGAGGTCCTCGGCGTGGAGGCCGAGGTGATCACCGGGGACGAGGAGGCCCGCCTGTCCTTCATCGGCGCCGTCGGCGACCTCGCGCCCGAGGACGGTCCCTTCCTGGTGACCGACATCGGCGGCGGCTCGACCGAATTCGTCGTCGGAAGCTGGGACGGGGTGAAGGCGACCATCCAGGCCGCCAAATCCGTCGACATCGGCTGCGTGCGGCTCACCGAGCGCGCCCTGCCCGACGACCCGCCCACCGAGCCGCAGATCGCCGAAGCCCGCAAGATCGCCGACGACGTGTTGGCCGACGCCTTCGAGGCGGTCCCGGTGGGCCAAGCGCGGACGTGGGTCGGCGTCGCGGGCACGGTCACGACACTCTCCGCGCTTGTCCTAAATCTGCCGGCGTACGACTCGGACGAAATCCACCTGTCCCAACTGACCGCTTCCGGCATTCGTGACACGGCGCGCCGATTGCTCACGGTGGGTCACGACGAGCGGGCCGCGATGCCCGTCCTGCACCCCGGTCGGGTGGATGTGATCGGGGGCGGCGCTTTGATCGTGCAAAGTATCGCTGAGCGGCTATTTTCTGAGACGGGTATCACAAAATTACTGGCCAGTGAACACGACATCCTGGATGGGATCGCCTTGTCGATCATTGAACCGCCTGACCCTGAGTGACGAGGTGACCCGCGTCTCAACGATGACCTGGCAGTGATTGGACAATGGAAATGTTCGGCTACCGGTCACTTCCGGATCCAGATATCCCCCAAATGGATGAACATGGTTCGATTGTGACTCGTTTGTGACGCCCTCGAACGCCGGTCGATTCGCCCCTCGGGTTAACTTCCACTCACTTTCGGAGCGGGCGGTACCGCTTCGTGACGACGGAGCCCGATGGCGCACAGCCCGAAAGCACGTCGGACCCGAGCTTGGGAGGAGACCCATGCGCAAACCACGCTGGATAGCAGCGTCGGTGATGCCCCTTGCACTCGCGCTCACGATCGCGGGTTGCGGCGGCGGCAGTGACAACGGAGGCGGCGGCGACACTGGAGCCGGTGGCAACAGCAACCCGGACGGCAAGCTGTCCGCGTTCGCGACCGAGCCTGAGAACCCGCTGGTCCCCGGCAACACGAACGAGAGCGGCGGCAGCAAGGTCGTCCGCGCTCTCTGGACCGGTCTGACCGAGTACGACGCGGTCACGGGCGAGTCGAAGAACGCGCACGCCGACAAGATCGAGACCACGGACTCCAAGGTCTACAAGGTCACGTTGAAGCCCGGCTGGAAGTTCCACGACGGCACCGACGTCAAGGCGAAGAACTACGTCGACGCCTGGAACTGGACCGCTTACAGCCCCAACGGCACCCAGGGCGCCAGCTTCTTCGAGCAGGTCGACGGCTACAAGGACGTCCACACCTCCGACCCGGATGGCACTGGCCCGCAGACGGCGCCGACGCCCACCACGAAGGAGATGAAGGGTCTCAAGGTCATTGACGACACGACCTTCGAGATCACCCTCAGCGCGCCGTTCTCGGTCTTCCCGCTGAAGCTCGGCTACAACCCGTTCTACCCGATGCCGGACTCGTTCTTCGCCGACCCGAAGGCGTTCGAGGCCAAGCCGGTCGGCAACGGCCCGTTCAAGTTCGTCTCGCGGACGCCGAACGCCGACATCACCCTGACTCGCTACGACGAGTACCAGGGCGCGGGCAAGGCCAAGTTCAAGGACCTCGTCTTCAAGATCTTCGAGTCCAACGAGGCCGCCTACACCGCGACCGTGTCCGGTGAGCTCGACTTCCTCGACACCGTCCCGTCTTCGGGCCTCGCCGGCGGCAAGTACAAGACGGACATGCCGGACCGCAACGGTTCGACGCCGTACATGGGCAACCAGACCCTGACGTTCCCCCTGTACGACCCGAAGTACGCGAGCCCGGACCTGCGCAAGGCCATCTCGCTGGCCATCAACCGCCAGGAGATCGTCGACAAGATCTTCGAAGGCACCCGCCTTCCGGCCGATGGCTGGGTCAACCCGGCGGTCCCCGGCTACGCCAAGGGCCAGTGTGGCGAGCTCTGCACGTTCAACCCGGAGAAGGCCAAGGAATACCTGGCCAAGTCCGGCTTCACGGGCTCGATCGACCTGGTCACCAACGCTGACGGTGGGCACAAGGAGTGGATGACCGCGACGTGCAACAGCATCAAGAACGCGCTGGGCATCGAGTGCACCTACTCCCCGATCCCGACGTTCGCTGAGACCCGTCAGCAGATCAACGCCAAGGCGATGAAGAGCATCTTCCGCGCGGGCTGGATCGCCGACTACCCGTCGATCGAAAACTTCCTCAACCAGATCTACCGGACCGACGCGTCCGCGAACGACTCTGGATACTCGAGCAAGAAGGTCGACGACCTGCTGGTCAAGGCCGACGCCGCGCCCAGCGTGGAAGAGGCCAACAAGCTCTACCAGGAGGCCGAGCGCGTGCTGGCCGAAGACATGCCGGTCATCCCGCTGTGGAACCAGACCGCGCAGTACGCCTGGTCGGAGAAGATCGACAATGTCCGCCTGAGCTCGCTGCGTGAACTGGACCTCACCACGGTGACGGTCAAGAAGTAGCCAGTAGTTCACTCCGGGCTGGGGTGCGGTGATCCCGCACCCCAGCCCGGAGTCAGGTTAGGAGACAAACCCATGGGGCGTTATGTCCTGCGTCGGCTACTACAACTGATCCCGGTCTTCATCGGGACGACCTTCTTGATCTACTGGCTGGTCTGGAGCCTGCCCGGCGATCCGTTCGCCGGGAAGTGCGGCGACCGCCCGTGTCCCGAGGCCTTCGTCGCCGCCATGACGGCGAAGTTCAACCTCGGCGACCCGGTTGTCGTCCAGTACGGCAAGTACATGATGAACCTGCTCCAGGGTGACTTCGGCATCACGTTCAGCGGTATCTCGGTCGGCGATCGCATCGCCACCGCCTACCCGAACACGATCCGCCTCGCGCTCGTCGCGCTGGCGATCGAAGCGGTGATCGGAATCTCGGCGGGGATCCTGACCGGCCTTCGCGGCCGAGGCTTCCTCGACAACCTGGTGCTCGTCACCACCCTGTTCCTTATCTCCCTCCCCGTCTTCGTGACCGGCTTCGTGCTCCAGATCGTGCTCGGCTTCGAGCTCGGCTGGATCAAGACGACGGTTTCCGAATCACCCGCCCCGTGGGGTCAGCTCATCGTTCCAGGCTTCGTGCTGGGAAGCCTGTCGATGGCCTACGTCACGCGGCTGACGCGCAGTTCGATCGCGGAGAACAGGCGCTCCGACTACGTGCGAACGGCAGTGGCCAAGGGCCTGCCGCAGAGCCGAGTCGTCGGTGTGCACCTTCTGCGCAACTCCGCGATCCCCGTGATCACGTTCCTCGGCACCGACCTCGGTTCCCTCATGGGCGGCGCGATCATCACCGAGGGCATCTTCAACATCAAGGGCATCGGAAACCTCGTGTACCGGGGAATCCTGAGCAAGGAAGGCGTCATCGTCACCGGGGTGGTCACCCTGCTGGTGATGGTCTACCTGCTGTCCAACCTGATCGTTGACATGCTCTACGCAGTCCTAGACCCAAGGATTCGCTATGACTGACCCGAGCAACGCGGCGACCGGAGCCGCGGTCACGAGCACGGCGTCCGACTCCGTCACCGCCGCCGAGCACGTCGAGAGCGCGGGCGCCAACAAGCCCCGCAGTCTCGCCTCGGACGCCTGGCACGATCTGCGCAGGCGTCCGCTGTTCATCATCTCCGGCTCGTTGATCCTGGTCATCCTCGTGATGGCGGCGTTCCCCGGGCTGTTCACCTCGGTGGACCCGACCTACGCCGACCTCGGCAGAAGTCGCAACGGTCCGTCGTCGGACGCGTGGTTCGGCTACGACAACCAGGGCGCCGACATCTTCGCGCGGACGATCTACGGCGCTCGCGCGTCGATCATCGTCGGTCTGTGCGCGACGATCCTGACCGTCCTCATCGGCGGCACGCTCGGCCTGCTGGCCGGCTACTACGGCGGCTGGCTCGACGGGCTCATGTCCCGGGTCGCCGACGTGTTCTTCGGCCTGCCGTTCGTGCTCGGCGCGATCGTGATCCTCTCGAGCTTCGGCGCCACCGGAAGCTCGAACATCGCCCAGATCATGTTCCTGGTCGTGGTGTCGATCTCGCTGCTGTCATGGCCGGTCTGCATGCGGATCATGCGGTCCGCGGCGATCACGGCGAAGCAGCAGGACTACGTGCGGGCCGCGCGGGCACTTGGCGCGAACTCGTCGCGGATCATCCTGCGGCACATGCTGCCCAACGCCGCGGCCCCCGTCCTCGTGTACGCGACCATCGCCCTCGGCGCCTTCATCGGCGCGGAGGCGACACTGTCGTTCCTGGGCCTCGGCCTGCGGGCGCCGGTCGTGTCCTGGGGCGTGATGATCGCGGACTCGCGCGACATCATCCGGGTCGCACCGCACACGCTTCTGTTCCCGGCGGCGTTCTTGACCACCACCGTGCTGGCCTTCGTGATGCTCGGCGACGCCGTGCGCGAAGCGCTGGACCCGAAGATGAGGTAAGGCGGAATGTCCGCTAACACTGAACAGTCCATTATGGACTCCGAAGGGGCCGAGCCGGTTCCCGGCGCGCCGCTGCTCGAGGTGAAGGACCTCTTCGTCGAGTTCCGCACCCGTGACGGCGTCTCCAAGGTGCTCAACGGCGTCAGCTACCACGTCGAGGCCGGGGAAACCCTCGCGGTCCTCGGCGAGTCCGGTTCGGGCAAGAGCGTCACCGCCCAGACCATCATGGGCATCCTCGACATGCCGCCCGGCCACATCATGGGCGGCTCGATCAAGTTCCACGGCGAGGAACTGCTCAAGGCCAGCGACAAGCGGCGGCGGGAGGTGCGTGGTTCGGGCATCGCCATGATCTTCCAGGACGCCCTTTCCGCGCTCAACCCGGTTTTCACCGTGGGCTTCCAGATCGAGGAGCAGCTGCGACTGCGCAAGGGTATGTCCCGAAAGGACGCTCGTGCCCGCGCCATCGAACTGCTCGACCTGGTGAAGATCCCCGGCGCCAAGCGACGCGTGCGGCAGTACCCGCACGAGTTCTCCGGCGGTATGCGGCAGCGCGCGATGATCGCGATGTCGCTGGCGCTCGACCCGGAGATGCTCATCGCCGACGAGCCGACCACCGCCCTGGACGTCACCGTGCAGGCCCAGATCATGGACCTGCTCAAGGAACTCCAGGTCGAGCGGAACATGGGCATGATCCTGATCACCCACGACCTCGGCGTCGTCGCCGAGGTCGCGGACCGGATCGCGGTCATGTACGCGGGCCGGATCGTGGAGCAGTCCGACGCGCTGTCGCTGTACCGCAAGCCGGGGCACCCCTACACCAAGGGTCTGCTCGAATCCCTGCCGCGGCTCGACCAGCGGGGCCAAGAGCTGATGACGATCAAGGGCCTGCCGCCGAGTCTGCTCAAGATCCCGACGGGCTGCCCCTTCCATCCCCGCTGCCCGATGGTCCAGGACGTCTGCAAGACCGACGTCCCGCCGCAGCACCGCCTGATGCCCGGCCGGATGAGCGCCTGCCACTTCGCTGAGGAGCTGATCTCCGAGTGACCGACAACATCCTTGAGGTGCGCGACCTCGTCAAGCACTTCCCGGTCAAGGTGGGCGTGCTGTTCAAGCGCACGGTCGGCCACGTCCGCGCGGTCGACGGCGTGTCCTTCGACCTGCGGCGCGGCGAGACCCTCGGCGTGGTCGGCGAGTCCGGCTGCGGCAAGTCGACCCTCGCCCAGGTGCTGATGCGCCTGGAGCCGCCCACCGGCGGCAGCGCGAAGTTCGAGGGCCGGGACATGTTCGCGATGAAGGGCCCGGAGCTGCGCAAGCTGCGCCGGGACATCCAGATCGTGCTGCAGGACCCGTACACGTCGCTCAACCCGCGGATGACGGTCGGCGACATCATCGGCGAGCCGTTCGAGATCCACCCCGAGGTGGCGCCGAAGGGTTCGCGGGCGAAGAAGGTGCGCGAGCTGCTCGACGTGGTCGGGCTCAACCCCGAGCACATCAACCGCTACCCGCACCAGTTCTCCGGCGGCCAGCGCCAGCGCATCGGCATCGCCCGCGCGCTCGCGTTGCGCCCCAAGGTGATCGTCTGCGACGAGCCGGTGTCCGCTTTGGACGTCTCGATCCAGGCGCAGGTCATGAACCTGCTGGGCGACCTGCAGTCCGAGTTCGGGTTGTCCTACGTCTTCATCGCGCACGACCTGTCGGTGGTCCGCCACCTGTCGGACCGGGTCGCGGTGATGTACCTGGGCAAGGTCGTCGAGATCGGCACCGAGCAGGAGATCTACGAGCACCCGACGCACCCCTACACCCAGGCGCTGCTCTCCGCGGTGCCGGTGCCGGACCCGGAACTGCGGGGCCAGCGCCAGATCATCCGGCTCGAGGGTGACGTCCCCAGCCCGGTCGACCCGCCGTCGGGCTGCCGCTTCCGCACGCGCTGCTGGAAGGCGCAGGACATCTGCGCCGAAGAGGAGCCCGCGCTGATCACCAGGGTGGCGGCGCATCCCAGCGCCTGTCACTTCGCTGAAGAGAAGTCGGTTGTGCCCTGATGTCCGGGAACACTGGAGAGAGTCGAACAGGAGTACGCGTGAAGCGACGCAAGACGCTGGTGGCAGCGCTCGCGGCCCCGCTGGTCGTGTCCCTCGCCTGGGTCGCCACACCATCGGCGACCGCGGGTCAGGAACTGTCCGGCAAGTCCGTCGAGTTCAACGTTCTCGCCGCCGACGGCACCGCTACGGAGGCCCTTGAGGCCGCCGTGCGCAAGGCAGGCGGCACCGTGGTCGCCAGTAACCGCACTGTCGGGTTGCTGACGGCGACCGCGCCGGAGAACGGTTTCACCCAGCGGCTCTCGGCTGAGAAGTCGGTCGCCGCGGTGGCCCGATCGAGGTCCATCGGCCAGTCCCCGGACGCCAGGGCGCCCAAGGACAAGGCGAAGGACATCGAGAAGGAGAACCGGGCGGCGGGCGGCAAGGGCGCGCAGGGCGCGGTCACGGCGGGCATGGACCCGCTCGACTCCCAGCTCTGGGGTCTGAAGTCGGTCCGCTCCGACCTGGCCCGCGAGGTCCAGGCCGGGGACAAGCGCGTCAAGGTCGGTGTCCTGGACACCGGTGTCGACGGCAGCCACCCGGACATCGCGCCGAACTTCGACCGTCAGCTGTCGCGCAACTTCACCCGCGACATCCCGGTCGACGACCTCGGCCAGGAAGTCGACGGCCCCTGTGAGTACGCGGGCTGTGTGGACCCGGCGGACGTCGACAACGGCGGCCACGGCACGCACGTGGCCGGCACCATCGCCGCCGCGGCCGACGGCCACGGCATCTCCGGTGTCGCGCCTGGTGTGTCCATTGTGAACATCCGCGGTGGACAGGACTCCGGCTACTTCTTCCTGCAGCCGGTCGTCGACGCGATGACCTACTCCGGCGACGTCGGCCTCGACGTGGTCAACATGTCGTTCTACGTCGACCCGTGGCTCTACAACTGCAAGAGCAACGCGGCCGACAGCACCGAAGAGCAGGTGCAGCAGCGCATCGCGATCATCTCGATCACGCGCGCGATGAACTACGCCTACCGCAAGGGCGTCACCCAGGTCGTGTCGCTGGGCAACCAGCACCAGGACCTGGGCAAGCCGCTGCCCGACTCGTCGAGCCCGAACTTCCCGGCGGGCAACGAGCACGACCGCGTGATCGACAACGCGGACTGCTTCTCGCTGCCGGTCGAGGGCCCGCACGCGGTCGGTGTCAGCTCGTTCGGTCCGTCGCAGGCGAAGGCTGACTACTCGAACTACGGCTTCGAGCGCATCTCGGTCTCCGCCCCCGGCGGCTACTTCCGCGACGGGCTCGGGACTCCGACGTACCGGACCAACGGGAACCTGATCCTGTCGGCCTACCCGAAGAACGTCGCCCTCACCGAGGGCGCGATCGACGCGGACGGCAACCTCACTCCCGACGGCGAGGCGCTCGGCGTGCAGAAGGCGTGCAGGCCGGACGGTTCCTGTGGCTACTACCAGTTCCTGCAGGGCACCTCGATGGCCTCGCCGCACGCTTCCGGTGTGGCGGCGCTGATCGTGGCGCAGTACGGCAAGTACTCGGCGGGTGGGGTGAACCTGGATCCGGCGAAGACCCAGCGCGTCCTCGAGGGCACGGCACACGACATCGCGTGCCCGTCCCCGCGGACGGTGGACTACACGCTGGTCGGCCGGTCCGCCGAGTTCAACGCCACCTGCGAGGGCGACGCGGCGTACAACAACTTCTACGGCCATGGTGGTGTCGACGCGTACACCGCCGTCACCAAGGGCGCGAAGTTCCTGAAGTAACCGTTTGACCGACGATGGCCCCCTCCGGTTGGAGGGGGCCATCGTTGTCTTATCGGGCATGCAGAACAGGCGTTGGCCGATGTAGGCGCACCTGACGTGCTGTCTCTTCGAGCACCTCAGCCAACGCGTCGGCTTGGTCGGCTGATGCCCAACCGACCACGAGTCCACTCGCATGATGACGCAGGCGTGCCGGAATGGGGTCCATCTTGCGCGCCGGCGCGACCAGATTGGCGGCCAAGTCGGCCTGTTCGGGAGTCGTGATCATCTGCGACTCCTGCCGGACGAGGCACGAGTCGCACTCTCCTGCGCGATCCATCCGGAGTTGCATGCGCGGCACATCCCACGGCGAACATCACGGCGAAAGTCTTCTGTGGGCAGCTCTACGGTAAGCCCGCACACCGTCTGGTACGTCGCTCCAGGGAGTGGCGGAAGCAGGGCGTCGCCCGCGTTGGGGATGGCGTGAAGTTCTCCGGCTGCCCCCTGCCATTGGTATGGACGCATGGGCACCTCCTCGACACGAGCCTGACGTAGAATCCATAGAATCTCACTACCGATCACCCGTTCGATCTAATGTCAGAGGTGGCTATGGTCGCTACCAGCAGGATGTTGGTAGCGTCGAAAGCGCGAATTCTGCAGATTGCACGAAGGAGTGGCCGTGAAACCGTCCCATCTGGGGTCGACCTCCAAGAACGGCGGCTGTCCGGAGCTCTACGCCACGGACCGAGGGACCTACGTCGTCCAGGGAACCAAGGTCACTGACCCGGAAGCCCTGGCGACTCTCAGGGCGAGAGGCATGCCAGATCATGAGACCGCCGTAGAGACCCCGGTGGCACTGTTGAACTTCGCGCCGAAGAGTGGCGTGTGACTGGACAACACCTCGCGCCAGGTGAGCTGGGACAGCTGTTCGCCGCGGTCCGTCGCTCGTGTTGGCGTTGGGAGTGTCAGCGACGCTACGCCGTGGACGAATCCGAGTTACGGGCGTGGCGGGATGGTCGCACCCTCCCGGAGTCCCAAGCGGACCAAGCCTGGGAGGCGTACATCAGGGGCTTGCGGGCCGCGGATATCGCGTTCGAGCGGGTTCGCATGGTGCACGAGCCGCCCACCGAATACCAACGGTGGATCTATACGACTACGGCCAGGAACGTTCGTATCGGCGAGGACGTGCGGTGGCTGAGTGAATCGGACTGCAGGCGGCTGGAGATGCCGGCTGACGACTTCTATCTCATTGACGACCAGCGCGTCGCGGTCCTGCGATTCGACAGGCTCGGCGAGATGGTGGCGATTGATGTCGCTGACGACTCGGACACTCTCGCGCTCTATCGGACCTATCGTGATCGCGCCTGGGCGGTCGCCACCAGCCACCACCTCTACGATCCAGCGCATGGTGAGTGCTGAGAAGCGGCAGCTCGAATTCGCTGACCGCCTTCGACAGTTCCGATCAAGCTCGGGTTTCGGCACTGGCAAGGACTTCGCCGAACACATCGGCTGGCAGGCGTCGAAGGTGAGCCGGATCGAGAACGGTCGGACTCTTCCTTCGGACGCGGATGTCGCCGAATGGCTTCGCGCCGTGAAAGTGTCCGAGTCCGAGGCCGACTCGGTGCGCGACGAGCTGCGTGAGATCAGGCTTGCCCGGGACCGCTGGCGCCGACAACTTCGCGAGGGCCACGCCGACCGCCAGCGCCGTGAGGCTGAGGCGGAACAAGAGGCGACTCGTCTGGTGTCGGTCGAGTTCTTCGTTGTCCCGGGTCTCGCGCAAGCTGCCGACTACGCCCGCCACCTGTTCGTAATGGCAGCCCGCTTGCACGAGACACCGAGTGATACCGAAGCGGCGGTGGCTGAGCGGATTCGACGGCAAGCCGTGCTCTACGACTCGACAAAGACCGTCGAGATCCTCGTCGGCGAATCAGCCCTGCGATATCCGATCTGCCCGGCGCCGATCATGCGCGCCCAGGTGGATCGACTGCTCGGGCTCCTCGACCTTCGGCATGTCCGTCTTGGCATCGTTCCGCTGGATACCGAGCTTCCGACCATCACCATGCACGGCTATGCCATCCTCGACGATGAGGTCACCGTCGAGATCAATCACACGGAGCTCAGGATCACCGATGTCGATGATGTCGAACTCTACGAACGGATCACCGCAGATCTGTGGCGGATAGCGCTCGAAGGCGACGAGGCACGCGCGATGCTGAGGAAGGGCTATCGTGCCTGACTCAAACCACGCGCCGAAGGTGGTCGTATTCGGCCTGGGCGGCACCATCGCCATGACGGCGGACTCGGGCGGCGGGGTGGTGCCCACGCTCTCGGTCGAGCAACTCGTCGCGGCGGTGCCGGGGCTCGCGGAGTCCGGGATCGACGTCGAGGTGGAGGACTTCCGGCGGGTTCCGGGCGCGTCCCTGTCGTTCGACGACCTCGACGCGCTCGCCGCCGAGGTCGAGCGGCGGCTCGACGGTGGCGCGGACGGGGTGGTGATCAGCCAGGGCACCGACACGATCGAGGAGACGGCGTACTTCCTCGACCTCGTGCACACCCGGGCGGAGCCGGTCGTGGTCACCGGGGCGATGCGCAACCCGACCCTGGCGGGCGCGGACGGTCCCGCGAACCTGCTCGCCGCGATCCGGACGGCGGCCAGTCCACCGGCCCGCGACCTCGGCGCGCTGGTCGTGTTCGCCGACGAGATCCATGCCGCCTGTCGGGTCCGCAAGACGCACTCGACCAGCGGCGGCACTTTCCAGTCGCCCAACGGCGGCGCGCTCGGCTACGTGGTCGAGGGCGACGCCCGGATCCTGAACCGCCCGGTCCGGTGGCTACCGGCCCAGGTGGACGGTCCGGCGGGGCAGCCGACCGTCGCCCTCGTGACCATGACCCTCGGCGACGACGGCACGGTGCTCGACGCCGTCGCTGACCGGGCGGACGGGCTGGTGGTCGCGGCGTTCGGGGTGGGGCATGTGCCCAGCGGGGTCGTCGACCGGCTTGGCCTGGTGGCCGCGCGGATCCCGGTCGTGCTCGCGTCCCGCACGGGCTCGGGCCCGGTGCTCACCGAGACCTACGCGTTCCCCGGGTCGGAGTCCGACCTGCTGGGGCGGGGCCTGATCCCGGCCGGGTTCCTCGACCCGCTGAAGGCCCGCATTCTCCTGCGCCATCTGCTCTCCCGCGGCGCGAGCCTGGCGAGCATCCGGGACGCCTTCGCCTGCGTCTGAGTTGCGCTTGCTTGATCAAGCGCGCTAAATGGGATCACCTGCATCATCGGGCGGCCCGAATGAGGTGGCGTGATGACCGGACAGCACGAGGCCACCCCGCCGCCCCGGGTCCGCCGATCCTGGCGCGATCGATTCTGCGCCGCCCCGGTCCGCCCGGGCCGCTCGGCGGCGGTCCGCGAACGCCTGGCCGACGAATCCCGGCCGCAGTGGCAGCGGCACAACGCCGATCTGGAGCGTGCGGCCGCCCGGATCGTGGTGGTCGACTTCTCGCTGGTCCCCGTCCTCGCCCGGGCCGCGGACTACTCGCGGCACCTGGCGGGTCTGACCGACGGCGGGTGGGCCGACCCGGAGTCGGTCCTCACCGACCGGATCCGCCGCCAAGCCGTCCTCTACGACCCGGCGAAGACGGTCGAGATCCTCCTCGGCGAGTCCGCGCTGCGCTATCCGCCGTGCCCGCCGCGGATCAGGCGCGCGCAGTCCGCCCGCCTCACCGCGCTGCTCTGCCTGCGCCGGGTCCGGTTGGGAATCATCCCGCTGAACGCCGAGTTGCCGACGATCACCGAGCACGGCTACAGCATGTTCGACGACCAGGTGGTCGTGGACGTCAACCACACCGAGGTCACCATCACCGACCCGCACGACGTCGCCCTGTACGAACGAATCACCGCCGCCCTCTGGCGATCCGCCCTCAGTGGCGACGCGGCCCGCGCCCTGCTGCGCCGCGCGGGTCGCTGACGCAGGCGACCCGCCAACTAGCGATTCGAGGCCCGCTTCACGAACTTCGCCAGGTCTTTCGACTGCTCAAGCCTGGATGGTTCGTGGATGTACATCATGTGTCCGGCCGGGTAGTAGACGACTTCGATGTTGTCGCGCAGTTCGTCGGGCAGGGCCAAGTGCGCCAGCGTGTGGTCGGTCGCGAAATACGGTGTGGCGCCGTCGGTGTAGCCGGAGGCGACGTGGAGTTTGAGGTGTGGGTTGGCGCGCATCACCGCGGAGAGTTTGTCGGTGACGGTGACGTGGGCGTTCTCGAACTCCTTGAACGACCAGTCGCGGTTGACCGGCAGGCTCAGCACCTCGTACGGCAAGTCCTTGTGGTAGCCCAATTCGGCGTGCAGGTAGTGGTTGATGCCCGCGGTGTAGGCGCCCATGATCGCCGACATCGACGGGTCCTCGCTGAGCTTCTCGCGGCCGTAGTCGCCGTCCCAGCCGGTGAAGCGGCCGTCGAGCCTGCCGACGGTCTGCTTGCGGTGGCGCAGGAGTTCGGCGAAGAAGCGGGTGTGCTCGATGCGCAGGTCGACGCGGTCGACGTACTCCTCGGACAGCCCCGACAGCCGGGCCACCGTCGCCACGATGGTCGCGCGGTCCTCAGTGGACAGACGGGAGCCTTGGCTGAGCGCCCAGGGGTAGTCGCGGGAGGCGAACTCCTCGGCCTCGGCGAGCACCTCGTCCAGGGCGCGGTCGCCATGTAGGCCGTGGTGGTGCGCGATGGCGGCGTAGGTCGGCAGGTAGAGCGGGTAAGGAAGGTCGTTGCCCTCGGCGAAGATCAGGGTGGAGAAGTCGAGCACCGACGAGATCAGGATCAGGCCGTTGAGGTACATGCCGTGGCGGGTGTGCAGGTGGTGCGCGAGGCCGCCCGCGCGGGTGGTGCCGTAGGACTCGCCCGCGAGGAACTTCGGCGAAGTCCACCGGCCGTTGCGGGTCGTCCAGAGCCGGATGACCTCGCCGACGGACTCCAGGTCGCCCTGGAAGCCGTGGTGGTCGCCCGGCTTCTCGCCCTTGATCGCGCGCGAGTAGCCGGTGGACACGGGGTCGATGAAGACGAGATCGCTGTGCGCCAACAGGGTTTCCGGGTTGTCGACCAGCCCATACGGCGGCGCGGCCAGCGCGCCCGCGTCGCCCGCGACGACCCGCCGCGGGCCGAGCACACCCAGGTGCAGCCAGATGCTCGACGAGCCGGGGCCGCCGTTGAAGGCGAAGGTGACCGGGCGGGTGGCCGGGTCGGCGCCGTCGAGGGTGTAGGCGGTCACGAAGACCTCGGCCTTGGGGAGGTGGCCGTCGAAGGTTCCGTCGGTCATCACCTCCTGGCGCAGCACCAGTCTGCCGGTCGTGGCGGTGTAGGCCAGCTCGCGCTTGCGTACTGTCAGCGTGTGCGACGTCGTGACCAGATCGTCGACGGGCTCCGGGTCCGGCCTGTCGACGGGTGCGTCCTGGGATGCCATGGGCCGACCCTACGGCTTACCGGTTATTCACTTGGGGGTATCCGGTGACTCTGGAGGAACTCGACCGCGCCGTCACCGGCTGCCGCGCCTGCCCCCGCCTGGTCGCGTGGCGCGAGGAGGTCGCCCACGTCAAACGAGCCGCCTTCCGCGACCAGGAGTATTGGGGCCGCCCGGTTCCCGGCTTCGGCCCCCCGGACGCGTCGATCGCCATCGTCGGCCTGGCCCCCGCCGCCCATGGCGCGAACCGAACGGGCCGAATGTTCACCGGCGACCGCTCCGGCGACGTCCTGTACGCCGCCATGCACGCGGTGGGGTTGGCGTCGCAGCCCACCTCCACCCATATCGGCGACGGGCTGGAACTGTTCGGGGTTCGCATCACGGCTCCGGTGAAGTGCGCGCCGCCCGCCAACAAGCCGACCCCGCAGGAGCGGGATAACTGCAGGCCGTGGCTGGAGCAGGAGCTGGTTTTGCTGCGGCCGACCCTGCGCGCCGTGGTGGTGCTGGGCGCGTTCGGTTGGCAGGCGGTGCTGCCGGTGCTGAGCCGGTACTGGATGGTGCCGGTGCCTCGACCGGTGTTCGGGCACGGCGCGCGGTACTCGCTGGCGGCGCTGGACGGAGGTCCGGACTTGCAGCTGTTCGGCTGCTACCACGTGAGCCAGCAGAACACGTTCACCGGCAGGCTGACACCGGCGATGGTGGAGGCCGTCCTGGCCGAGGCAAAGGGCGTGCATTGACATCAGAGGCGTTGTGACTGCAAAATGCAGGCATGGCGGTGCTGACGATTCGAGATGTTCCAGACGACGTGAAGAACGCCTTGGCTCAGGACGCGCGGGAACGCGGGCAGTCGCTGCAGTCTTTCCTGTTGAGCATGCTCAAGCGGCAGGCGGACTTCAGTCGCAACCGGCAGCTCCTCGCCGAGATCGAACGCGACCTCGCGACGGACGGCGGTGCGGGCGAGGACGCGCCCGATGCCGCGGACCTCGTGGAGCGTGCACGGGCAGACCGCGACGACAGGCCGGGTTCCGATGTGCGTAAGACCGGCGGCGCCGCGTGATCGTGGTGGACGCCTCCGTCTTGGCGAACATGTTGGTGTACGCGGACGACCGCGGTCGCAAGGCGCGGGCGGTGCTGGCCCGGGATACCGAATGGTCCGCGCCCGAGCACTGGAAGGCCGAGGTCTTCTCGGTGATCCGAGGACTCACGTTGGGGCGCAAAATCACTGAGGCACAAGGCCTCCGGGTCGTCGAGCGGCTTCCGCAGCTCGGCATCGACACCGTGCCGCTCGACGACCTTCTGCCGCGGATGTGGCAGCTCCGGGCAGGCGTCAGCGGTTATGACGCCGCCTATGTCGCGCTCGCCGAGGCGCGTGGTCTCACCTTGGTGACCTCCGACGGTCGCCTCGCGCGCACTGCCACAACGTTCTGTCGCGTCGAACTGGTGTCGTGATCACGGGTGCGAGACCGCTGATCCTGCTTGACGTCGACGGGCCGCTGAATCCGTTCGCCGGGACCGCGGAGACGCGGGCCGGGTTCGTCGAGCATCAGATCCGGTTGTCGCGGTGGAATAAGCGCAAGGTGCTTCGGCTCTGGCTCAACCCGGCGCTTGGTCCGGCTTTGCTGGGGCTGGCCGAGCGCACTGGTGCGCAGCTCGCCTGGGCGACGACGTGGGGGCATCGGGCCAACACCGTCATCGGGCCGGTCATCGGGCTTCCCGTGCTCCGCGTGGTCGAACTCGACGACGCCGGTGGGCGGTGGAAGTTCCCCGCCGTGGAGCGGTTCGCGGCGGGTAGGCCGCTGGTGTGGCTGGACGACGACTTCGATCTCTACCCCGCCGTGCGGGACGAGTTCCTCGGCAGGCGGGTGGGGGTGCCGACCGAGTTGTGGCGAATCGATCCTCGCGTCGGGCTGACCATGGGGGACTTGGCCGCGGTCGAGGCGTGGCTTGACGGGCACTCGAATGTCGGTACGCCCGAGTGATCGACACCGGTACTCTCGCTGGTGCGCTATCCCGCCGCGCGGGGGGTCGGTGTTCCCAGGCGGGCTGAGGAAGTCCTGTGTCGACGGCGCTTATCGTTCTTCTCCTGATCCTTTGGCATCCCTACGTCCTGTGCAAACTGCTGCCCGGGCGTGACATCCGGGTGCGCGTGCTGGAGGTGGAGGTCAGCATTACCCGAATGTGATCGCGCCCATAGTCCGCGTGCGGCATGCTCGGTTCATGAGGGACCGCCTCCCGGTCTTGCTGGTGGTGGCCGCGATGCTTCTGCTCGCGGTCGCCGCCGCGCGCGGGGAGTCGGCGGTTCCGCGCGGTGCGCCGTTGGGGACGGTGATCGAGCCACCCGACAGCGCTGTGGCGCCGCGGACGGAACCGGGGGAGCGCAACTTCCTCCTCGACCTGCTCGGCGGGATCACCGCGGGTGTGTTCCTGCTGCTCGCGGCCGTGATGCTGCTGGTCTTCGTCGCGGGCGCGCTGGCCATGCTGGCAGGCCTGCGACGTCGCCGCGCCCGGTTCGCCCGGTTCGAACCGGACGAGCCGCGGCGGGCGGAACTGCCCTCGGGTGGAACTCCGTCCGACCTGGTGGAAGCCGCCCGCGCGGCCCGGGTCGAGCTGAGCAGGCGGGCCGGTGGGCCGCCCGCCGACGCGATCGTGGCGGCCTGGCTGGTGTTGGAGAACGCCGCCGCACGTCGCCGCGCGGCGCACGAGACGCCGACTGAGTTCACCGCCCGGGTGGTCGCCGAGCAGGACCTCGACGCGACCGCGGTCATCGATCTGCGTCGGCTGTACCACCGGGCGCGGTTCGGCCCGCCCGGACTGGTCACCGAGGCCGACGCCGCCGCCGCTTCCGAGGCGCTGCGGCGGATCGAGAGCGGGGTGCGCTCATGAGTCGTGCGCGTCGGCGTGGATGCGGTCGTGAGTCCCGCTGTGGGTTCGTGGCTTCGCGGAAGATCGTGTGCGGGCGGGTGGTGGGCGGGAATCGGCCGCCGAGTGAGACTGAGGTGCGGTCGTGAGTCCCGTCCGGAGTTGGTCTCTCGCCGTCCTCGTGACCGTTCTCGTCTCCGCCCTGGGGGTCTGGCCCGGCAACATCCCCCTCTTCTGGTCCGCCTGTCTGGGCGTCGCGGGCGGGGCCGTCACCTTGCTGGCCACCCGCTACGCGGGCCCGCTCGATCCACTGTGGAGGGCGGTGCCCGATCCGGCGGGCTCGGCCACCGACCTGCAGGCGGCGAACCTGGCGGGCAGGCTCGCGGAAGCCGCCGTCGACCAGGTCCGGTTCGTCTCCCGGGTCCAGCCAAGGCTGCGGGCCCTGGCGGAGGCCGCGGTGCGGGAGCGCGGGCTGTCCGGCACCGAGGCCGCGGACTTCCTCGGCCCCGACCTGGCGGAGCTGATCTCCTCCCCGCACGCCGAACTGCCGCCCCCGCACCGGGCCGCCGAGTTGCTCGCCCGACTGGAGAAGCCGTGAAACAGTCCACTGTGGAGTCCGTTGCCGCCGCTGTCACGGCCGCCCTGGCCGAGGTCGTCGTCGGCCGCGAGCGCACGGTCCGGCTCGCCCTCGCCGCCGTGCTCGCAGGCGGACACGTCCTGATCGAGGACGTTCCGGGGCTGGGCAAGACGCTGCTCGCCCGCGGTCTCGCCCGCGCGCTCGGCCTCGACTTCGCCCGTCTGCAGTGCACCCCGGACCTGCAGCCCGCCGACGTCACCGGGTCCTTCCTCTTCGACCCCGCCGAGCGCGAGTTCGCCTTCCGCGCCGGCCCGGTGTTCACCGGCCTGCTCCTCGCCGACGAGATCAACCGGACCCCGCCCAAGACCCAGTCCGCCCTCCTGGAAGCCATGCAGGAACGCCAGGTCACCGTCGAGGGCCGCACTTTCCCGCTGACCCGGCCGTTCCACGTGATCGCCACCGCGAACCCCATCGAGTACGAAGGCACCTATCCGCTGCCCGAGGCCCAGCTCGACCGGTTCCTGCTCCGTCTCGACGTCGGCTACCCGCCGCCGGAGGAGGAGGTGGAAGTGTTGCGCCGCAGGCTGAACCGGCGCACCGAGGACATCGAGACCGCGCAGGTGATCGACGCCGCCACGCTGCTCGACGTGCAGGCCGGGGTCGAGCGGGTCGACGTGGACGACGACGTCATCGGCTACTGCGTCGACCTCGCCCGCGCGACCCGCGCGCATTCCGCCGTCGAGGTGGGCGCCTCGCCGCGGGGGTCACAGGCGCTGCTGCTGGTTGCCCGCGCGTTGGCGGTGATCGACGGCCGCGACTACGTGGTGCCCGAGGACGTCAAGGACTGCGCCGTCGCCGCACTCGCGCACCGGCTCACGCTGCGGCCCGAGACCTGGAGCAGCGGGGTCACCGGGATCGCCGTCGTGACCGAACTGCTCGGCGCCGTCCCCGGTCCGGCGAGCACCCGGTGAGTGAGCGGGTGCTCGGCTGGTCGCGGGCTAGGCGGGCCGCGGGCAGTCGGGGCTGGCGCGGCACCGACGCGCTGGTGCGCGGCACGGTCGGCGGGCTGGGCCTGGTCGCCTGCGGGGTCGTCCTGCACCGGGTCGAGCTGGTCTTCCTCGGCGCGCCGCTGCTGGTCAGCACGGTCCTGGCGCTGACGGTTCCGGTGGGGGCGGTTCCGGTCCCGACGGTCGCCAGACTGCCGAGGACGGTCGAGGCGGGCGACGACGGCCTGCAGACCATCGCCTTTCCCGCCGATCCCGCCGTGGAGTTCCTCGCCGTGCGGTTGCCGCTCCCTGACGGCGAGGGCATCGGGCCGGTCCACCTCGTGCCCGGCTCGGCCGGGTCCGTTCGCGTCCGACTGCGTTGGAACGCCTGGGGTGAGGGCGTCGACCTGCGACCGGACCACCTGGTCGCTGGCCGTGACGCGCTGCTGATCTCCGGCCCGGTCACCGGCCGGGAGAGCAGGCGCACCGTGCTGCCCCCGGTCGTCCCGCTGCCGCCGGGTCCGCTGCCGCCGCGCGTCGCCGGGCTCGTCGGCGCACACCGGTCGGCCAGGCCGGGCGACGGCACCGAACTGCGCGCCGTGCGCCCGTTCCAGCCCGGCGACCGGGTCCGCCGGGTCGACTGGCGGGTCACGCTGCGCGCGGGCGCGGCGACCGGTGACGTGCTCGGCCCGGGGACGCTGCACGTGCGGGAGCGGCACGCCGAGGCCGACGCGGAGCTGATGCTCGCCATCGACTCCCGGGTGGACGTGGTGCCGGAACTTGCCCGCTGGTCCGACAGCGAGGACAACGCGGTGCGCGCGGGCGGCACCCTCGACGCCTCCGTCCGGGCGGTCACCGCGCTCGCCGCGGGCTACCTGCGCCAGGGCGACCGGGTCGGCCTGATCGACCTGGGCAGGCCGCAGCTCGGCATCGCGCCCGCAGCGGGCCATCGCCAGCTGCTGCGCATCCGCCACCAGCTCGTCGCGTGCTCGCGTGCGGCGGGCTGGGCGCCCAAACCGGTGTTACGGGCCCGGCAAATGCCCTCGGGGGCCGTCGTGCTCGTCCTGTCGCCGTTTCTGGACGACGCCATCGCCGACTGCGTTGCGCTCGCGGCGCGGCGCGGGGAGCTGGTGATCGCCGTCGACATGCTTCCTCCGCGGCTGGTCGCCGACCCGGAGTCGCCTTGGGGCGAGGTCGTGCGCCAGGTGCTGGTCGGCGAGCACCGGGCCCGGCTCGCCGCGCTGAAGGCGCGCGGTGTCGCCGTGGTGCCGTGCGGTGCCGTGGCCGCCACGCTGCGTCGGGTCAGGCGGCGGCGGTGATCATCGACGGCGGCGTCCCCGCGAGCAGGCTCCGCACGGTCACCGCGCTGGTCTGTCTCGCCATCGGTGTGGACCTCGCCCTGCACGGCGCCGGGACCTTCACCGTCGCGGTGGCGGGTCTGCTGAGCGTCGCTTGTGTACTCGTCCCGGCCTCGCCCGCGCCGCTGCTGCTGATCGGCCTCGCCGCGGCGGTGCTGACCAGCTCGGGCACGGGCGCGTTCGGTCTCGGGGTGCTGGTCCTGATCCCGCTCGTGCACCTGCTCCACCTGTGCTGCGCGATCACCGCGGTGCTTCCGAAGGGCGCGCGGATTGCGCCGGCGGCATTCCGTTCGCCGTTACGCCGTTTCGCCGTCACCCAGCTATCCGTAACGATGATCGTTCTCATTGCGATGATTGTTCCCGCGGGTCGGACTCCGCCGATCTTGGAAGTCGCCGCATTACTCTCGATTGCGGGCATGGCACTCGCCGTGATTGTTCTGGACCGGTCCCGTCCGCCATCGCGAGATGAGTCACACCCTGCGGAAATGGCCTAGCGACCCCGGTCACATCACCGCGGGGGCGGCGCGCGCAGGACGGATTCCAGTGCGACTATTGAGCCATGGCGAACGGAAAATCGGAGCCGACCCGAATCCTCATCCTGGGTGGCGGATATGTCGGGTTGTACACCGCGCTGGGGCTGCAGCGGCGGCTCCGTTCCGGTGAGGCGTCCGTGACGGTGATCGACCCGCAGCCGCACATGACCTACCAGCCGTTCCTCCCCGAGGCGGCGGCCGGCGCTATCGAGCCGCGCCACGTCGTCGTGCCGCTGCGCCGCGCACTCAAGCGCTGCCACGTCATCACCGCCCGCGCCACCAAGATCGAGCACGCCCGCAAGGCCGTGACGATCGAGGCCGCCGACGGCCACATCGAGGAACTCGGCTACGACGTCCTCGTCGTCGCGCTGGGCTCGGTGGCCCGGCTGCTGCCGATCCCGGGCCTGGTGGAGCACGGCATCTCGTTCAAGACCATCGGTGAGGCCATCTACCTGCGCAACCACGTCATGACCAAGCTCGACGAGGCCGACAGCACGCTCGACCCCGAGCTGCGCAAGCGCCTGCTGACCTTCACCTTCGTCGGCGGCGGCTTCGCGGGCATCGAGGCGCTCGGCGAACTCGAGGACATGGCCCGCTTCGCCACCCAGTACTACCGCAACATCGAGCCGGACGACCTGCGGTTCGTGCTGGTCGAGGCGTCGGGCCGGGTGCTGCCGGAGGTTCGTGAGAGCCTCGGCGTCTACACCGTCATGCAGCTGGAGAAGCGCGGCATCGAGGTCTACCTCTCGACGCTGGCCAAGTCCTTCGAGGGCGGCCGGGTCGTGCTGTCGGACGGCACCGAGTTCGAGAGCGACACCATCGTGTGGACCGCGGGCGTCAAGTCGAACCCGGTCCTGGCCTCCTCCGACCTGCCGCTGACCAAGCAGGGCAGGCTCCGCGCCACGGCCGCGATGCGCGTCGAGGGGCTGGCCGACGCCTGGACGGCGGGCGACAACGCCGCCATCCCGGACCTGTCGCGCACCCAGGAAGACCCGACCGCGATCTGCCCGCCGAACGCCCAGCACGCGGTCCGCCAGGCCCGTCTGCTGGCCAAGAACATCATCAAGGCGCTGCGCGGCGGTGAGCCGAAGGAGTACTTCCACAAGAACATCGGCTCGGTCGCCAGCCTCGGCCTGCACAAGGGCGTCGGCGACGTGTTCAACATCAAGGCCAAGGGTTTCGTCGCCTGGGCGATGCACCGGCTCTACCACGTCAAGGCGATGCCGACGTTCAACCGGAAAGTCCGGATCACTTTGGACTGGTTAACTGGCGGACTCTTCCGGCGCGAGGTCATCTCGATGGGTCAAATCAACGATCCGAAGGCCGAGTTCGCAAGGGTTTCCCGCGGCTGACCGGCAAACGGCCCAAAGAGACTGGGCCAGCCGGGCGGAACTCAGAGAAACCGTTCCCGAGCTGTGTTATCGCGCCTTAGGCTGCGGCTGCCCCCGTAGCCCAACAGGCAGAGGCAGCCCCCTTAAAAGGGGTGTAGTGCCGGTTCGAATCCGGTCGGGGGCACCAAGTACGTTCAGTCACCCGGCGACCACTATGGGCGTCGGGTGACTGTCGTTTATGGACTGTGCGCGTCACTGGCGTGGATCTTCAGCCGTCCTGAGCTGTTGGTCCTTTTCGAACAAGATCGACCGTTTGGCGGACACCCGACACGTCCACAGTGGATCGATCATCGGGCGACTAAGCTCTTCGTGTGGCCGAGTATCGGATCGATGACCTGGCGAGGGCGGCAGGCACCTCGGTTCGCAACGTGCGCGTCTACCAGGACCGGGAGCTGCTGGCACCGCCGATCCGGCGGGGGCGCACGGCGATCTATGGCGACGCCCACCTCTCCCGGCTCCGGCTGATCCTCAACATGCTCGACCGCGGCTACGCGTTCGCCCAGATCAAGGAGATGCTCGACGCCTGGCAGTCCGGGCACAGCCTGGCTGACGTGCTCGGACTCGAGCAGGCGACGGGCGCGGCGTGGTCGCAGGAGCAGCCCGCAGTGATCCCGATGAACGAGCTGGTGCGGATGTTCGGCACCCAGTTGACTCCGGCGAACATCCGCCGCGCGCTCGACCTGGGTGTGCTCGAACGGCGCGGAGCGCACTTCGTCGCCCCGAGTCCCAAGCTCCTCGACGCCGGTCATGAGCTGGTCAAACTGGACGTCCCGCTGTCCGAGGCGCTGACACTGGCCGCGGAGCTGCAGCAGGAGACCGACCGGGTCACGGCGATGCTCGTCGGACTCGTGCGGAAGTACGTTCTCGACCCCAAGGGCGACGACTGGCTGCCCAGTGGCGACGAGCTGCCGCACTTCGCCGACGTCATTTCCCGCCTGCATCCACTGGTCATGTCGGCCCTGTCCGCGGCCGTCGATCGGTCTGCTAGACGGATGATTCCGCAGGTCATGGGGGATCGATTGATCGCGATGGCGGAACGGGTACGGACCGAACGCGGGGAGTAAGGGGCTGCTTGCTCTTGCAAGCTACCAATGGCGGTTGTAACGTTCGTCATTGTTACTTAATGTCCCAGAAACCGGCTTGAGGCGTTGCCTTAGGCGGTGAAGACGCCGGGAGTCGCCCATGACCAGCGTTCCGCTCCGGTTCCCGGAGGAAGCCTCGCAGCTCGTGGTCCGTCGTCGAACCGTCCGCACCGGTGAGGTCGACCTGGCCGTCTTCGAGCAGGGCGATCCCACGGATCCGACGATCCTGCTGGTCCACGGCTTCCCCGACACCCACCGGCTCTGGGACGGCGTCGCCGACCTGCTGGCCGAGAACTTCCACGTCGTGCGCTACGACGTGCGCGGCGCGGGTGACTCGACCGCCCCGCGCGACCGCTCCGGCTACCGCGCCGAGCTGCTCTCCGACGACGTCATCGCCGTCGCCGACGCGGTCAGCCCCCGCGAGCCGGTGCACCTCGTCGCCCACGACTGGGGCTCCATCCAGTGCTGGGAGCCGGTGACCGACCATGCCGTGTCGCACCGGATCAAGTCCTACACCTCGATCTCCGGGCCGAGCATGGACCACGTCGGGCACTGGATCCGGCAGCGCCTGCGCAAGCCCACGCCCGCGCACCTGCGTGAGCTCGCCGCCCAGCTGACCCACTCCTGGTACGTGTACCTGCACCAGATCCCGGTGCTGCCCGAGCTCATGTGGCGCACGGTCATCGGACCGAACTGGGCCAAGCTGCTGGAGAAGGTCGAAGGCATCCGGCACGTGCCTGGCCACCCGGTCCCGACCATCGGCGCCGACGCGGCCCGCGGGGTCCAGCTCTACCGGCTCAACATCTTCAACCGGCTCCGCTCGCCGCGCAGGCGCACCGCCGACATGCCGGTGCAGATCATCATCCCCACCCGCGACAACTACGTGTCGGCGGGACTGGCCCAGGGCGTCGAGCAGTGGATCGACAAGCTGTGGCGTCGTGAGCTCGTCGCCGGGCACTGGGCGCCGGTGTCGCATCCCGAGGCGGTCGCCCGGATGGTCGAGGAGTTCGTCGACCACGTTCAGGGCCTGCCGATGACCCGGAGCCTGCAGCGGGCCAAGGGCGGCTCGGCCGACCAGGAGTTCACCAACCAGCTCGTCGTGGTCACCGGCGCGGGCCGCGGCATCGGGCAGGCCACCGCCCGGGCGTTCGCCCACCTCGGCGCCGAAGTGGTCGTCGCCGACCTCGACCTCGACGCCGCCCGCCAGACCGCCGCGTCGATCGGCCCCGCCGCGTACCCGTACCAGGTCGACGTAGCCGACGAGGACGCGATGCGCCGCTTCGCCGACGACGTGGCCGCCGAGCACGGCGTGCCCGACATCGTGGTCAACAACGCGGGCATCGGAATGGCCGGGGCGTTCCTCGACACCACCACCGCAGACTGGCGGCGAGTCCTCGACGTCAACCTGCTCGGCGTGGTCCACGGCTGCCAGATTTTCGGCGCGATGATGGCCGAACACGGAGAGGGCGGGCACATCGTCAACCTCGCGTCGGCCGCCGCCTACACGCCCAGCCGCACCATGTCCGCGTACGCGACGAGCAAGGCCGCCGTGCTGATGCTTTCCGACTGCGTGCGCGCCGAACTGGCCGACAACGGCATCGGAGTCAGCGCGATCTGTCCCGGCATCGTGGCGACGGACATCACCAACACGACCAAGTTCACCGGCGCCGACGACATCGAGCAGCAGCGGCTGCGGCAGAAGGCCACCAAGGCCTACGCCCGCCGCGGGTTCGGCCCCGAGAAGGTCGCCGACGACATCGTCGACGCCGTCCGCCGCGGCGCCGCGGTGGTCCCGGTGACCCCCGAAGCCAAGATCGCCCGGTTCGGCTCCCGGTTCACCCCCGGCCTCATGCGGGCCGCCGCCCGATGGGATGTGACGCGCTGATGGACGAGAACCTGGTCCTGCACCCCAGGAACGTGCGCTTCGACTGGGCGTCGGTCCCGCTGCACTGGGTGCCAGGCGAACCGCTGACCAGCCACACCATCAACACCCTGCACATCGTGCTGCCCGAGGGCGAGCGCTGGTTCGTCGAGGTGTTCCGCGAGGCGCTGCCGCTGATCACCGACGACGAGCTGCGCGAGCAGGTCACCGGCTTCATCGGCCAGGAGGCCATGCACGCCGAGGCCCACCAGGGCGCGGCGGACCACCTCGCCGCCCAAGGCCTCGATCCGACACCGTTCGTCGCCCAGATCGAGTGGCTGTTCCGCAAACTGCTGGGCGACCGCGACCTGACCGGTGCGGCCAAACACCAGTGGCTGCTGGAGCGGCTTTCCGTGATCGCCGCGATCGAGCACTTCACCGCCGTACTGGGCCAGTGGATCCTGAACTCCGCGCCGCTGGACAAGGCGGGCGCCGACCCGACCATGCTCGACCTGCTGCGCTGGCATGGCGCCGAGGAAGTCGAGCACCGCGCCGTCGCCTTCGACCTGTACATGCACCTCGACGGCCGCTACCTGCGCCGCATCCGCACGATGATCGTCGTCGCACCGGTGCTGGGCTGGCTGTTCGTGCGCTCGGCGCGCTGGCTCATGGCCAACGACCCGCTCAAGCCGGGCCGCGCCCGCTGGCGCGACTACTTCCGTGCCGCCCGTATCGGCCTGTTGCCCCGCCTGAGCGAACTGCTGCCCGCGATCTGGCGCTACCTGCCGCGCGGCTACCACCCGCGCGATGAGGGATCGACCGACCAGGCCGTCGCATACCTGGCACAGTCCCCGGCGGCGAAGGCGGCCAGCTGATGCAGCCGCCTCCCGATCTCTACGGCCGTCCCCGAGCCGACCGCCTGTTCAGCGCGCTCGCGCCGGTGGTCGCCGGGTACCAGCGGCTCAGTGAGCGCAGCGCGCGCCGCCAGCCCGACGTCCGGCCGGTCGACCGTGACCTGACGCTGGTCGTGCGGTCGGTAGTGGCCGAAGCCGACGGCGTGGTGTCGCTGTGGCTCACCGATCCGACCGGCAACCTGTTGCCGCGCTGGCGGCCGGGCAGCCATCTCGACGTGACGCTGCCGTCGGGCACCCGCAGGCAGTACTCGCTGTGCGGCGACCCCGCCGACCCGACGGTGTACCGGATCGCGGTCCGGCTCGTGGGCGCCGGATCGGCGGAGATGCACGCGGTCGCCGAAGGCAGCACGCTCACGGTTCGCGGGCCGCGCAACGCCTTCCCGTTCGTCGACCGCGGTCCGTACCTGTTCGTCGCGGGTGGCATCGGGATCACGCCGATCCTGCCCATGGTGCGCATGTGCGCGCGCCGCGGCGTCGACTGGCGGCTGGTCTACACCGGACGGACACTGGAATCGATGCCGTTCCTGGACGAGCTTTCCGCACTCCCCACGACGGACCGGGTGCGCGTGGTGCCCGACGATGGTGTTCCCGACATCGCCGAGCTGCTCGCCGACGCGCCGAGCGGGGCGTCGCTGTACTGCTGCGGCCCGACGTCGATGATCGACGCCGTCCGTCGCGAGTGGACTGGCCCGTTGCACTTCGAGCGGTTCTCCCCGCCGCCCGTCGTCGGCGGGAAGCCGTTCGAGCTGCAACTCGGCGCGGAGGGTCCGGTGGTGCCGGTCGCCGCCGACGAGTCCGCGCTGGAGGCGCTGCGCCGCGTCCGGCCGGGGGCGGCTTATTCGTGCAGGCAAGGCTTTTGTGGAACATGTCGGGTCCGCGTGATCGACGGCGAGGTCGAGCACCACGGCGGTGCGGTGGCCGACGGCTCGATGCTGGTGTGTGTCTCCCGGGCGGCGGGCGACCGCCTCGTCCTGGACGTGTGAGAGGAAGCGTGATGGCTCCGAAGATCGAGGTCAGTTACGAGCGGCGCGGCCAAGGCGACCCGGTGGTCCTCCTGCACGGCATCGGACATCGTTGGCAGGCTTGGGAACCCGTCCTCGACCGGCTCGCCGAGCGGCACGACGTGATCGCGCTCGACCTGCCCGGCTTCGGGGCATCCCCGCTGCCGTCGGGCGTGTTCTACAACGTCGACGGCGCCATCGACATGCTCACCGAGGTGTTCAATGACCTCGGCGTGCCCAAGCCGCACCTGGCGGGCAACTCCCTCGGCGGCATGCTGTCGCTGGAGATCGCCTCCCGCGGCCTCGCCCGCTCGGTGACCGCGTTCGCCCCCGCGGGCTTCTGGACACCGCGGGACCGGGCATGGGCCGTCCGCGTCCTCAGCGCGCTGCGTGCCTCCGGCCGCGCGCCGCAATCGCTGCGGGACAAGCTGTTCCAGCGCAAGGCCGTGCGCATCCTCGGCGGCAGCATCCTGTTCGGCCGTCCGTCGGCGATCACCGCGGAGGTGATGCTCGCCGACATGGCCGCGATGGTGGCGTGTGAGGGCTTCGACGCGGTGATCAACAGCGGTGCCTCGGACTACGTCTTCAACTCGCCCCCGCCCGCCGTCCCGGTCACGGTGGCGTGGGGATCGCGTGACCGCGTCCTGTGGCCACGCCAGGCCAAGCGCGCCGCCGAACTGCTGCCCGCGGCGCAGCACGTGTCGTTGGTGGGCTGCGGCCATGTACCGATGAGCGATGACCCCCACCGGGTCGCCCAACTCATCCTGGAGACCTGCCGCGCGGCCGCGGTGGACGCCGCCGCCTGATCGCGCGACACGAGGGGCCCCAGGCGTTCGCGCCTGGGGCCCCTCGTGTTCAGCGGTCTATCAGACCTGCATGCCGCGCTTGCGGCGGACCATCCACACGGCGCCCGCGCCACCGGCGACGAGGACGAATCCGCCGATCGCCAGCGGGATCACGGCGTTCACGCCGGTCTGCGCGAGGTTGTCGGTGTTGGCGACCGGCGTGACACCGTTGCCGTCGCCCGGGACGGCCGAGGCCGAGGTGGGCGTGGTGGAGGCGGGCGGCCACGCGGCCGACGAGGAGGTCGGGTTCGGCGTCGCGGTGCTGCTGCCGCCCGGGGTGGACGACGGCGGCGTGCTGGGCTCGGTGCCGGGGCCGCCGGTGCCGGGCTCGGTCACGACCGTGCCGGGACCGGTGCACTTGGCCTGCGACAGGATCACCTCGGCCTGAGCGACGTCGCCAAGCTTGATGCCCGCGACATCGCCGCCGACGCTGACCCGCAGCGCGTTCACGGTGAGGGTGTTGCCGGCGGCGACTTTCTCGTTGATGTGGACGGTGATCGCGTCGGTCACCGAGATCTTGCCGGTCAGCGCCACGTCGATCTTCTGGCCGTGCACCCACACGTCGACGAGCTTCGAGTCGCCGGTGACGGTCTTGCCGTCGGAGACACAGGTGGAGGTGACGAGCTTGGCCTTGACCAGGCCGAGGATGTCGACATCGGCGATGCTCGCGGAGCTGGTGAGGACACCGGCCTTGAGCTCGGACGCCGCGTTGAGCAGTTTGGCGTGCCCGGCGCCGGGAAGGATCTTGTTGCCATCGATCTTGACGACCGACTTGTCCTGCCCGGCCGGGTAAGTGGCCTTCGGCAGCGGGCCGACGTTGACGGCGAGCGAGTTGAGCAGCTTGGCGTTGACGGAGACCGCGAAGGCGCTGCCGGTCTGGCTCTCCGCGGCGAACGCCGCGGGGGCGGCGAGCGCGGCGGCCAGCGTGGCGGTGCCTGCCAGGCCGCAGGCGAAAGCGAGCATACGAGTACGACGCACGGATGGCTCCAGAGTGGTATTGCGCAAGATGAGGATTTCTTGAGGGGGCTGCCAGAATCTCGTTACCCGGCCCGAAGCGCAAGGTGTTCTCAGTCATCGAAACGCTTGGTACATAACGGTTTCGACAACGGGAGGGTCGTGCGCAGAAATGCGACAGTCGGCCGCGCATGAATTTGTGAGTCATAACAAAAAAGCCGACTCGACACCGGGGGTGACGTTACGAAGATCGACTGCTCGGGCCGCTTCGTTCACATGTCTCCGGCCGTCCGTCGACGACATTGTGCGATAGGACGGAATGTTCCCAACAGTCCGATTCCGGTGTCGTCGACGCAATCTCAGACTTCGAGGCCTGCGGTGGAGGTCACGTGGAGGTCGCCGCCGTATGTCCACATGGGTCCGTCGGGTTCAACCGGGATTTCGCCGAGATGACGGCATTTCCCGGATCCTTTGCGGGGGTACAAGGCGGAGCCCCTCTGGCCGCAAGTGAAGACGGCCAGGACGAGCGGCAAGGGAGGTGCGGGGACAAGAGAACAATCCCTCGTCCTTGTGGCCCGCCCTTTATCGGCAGTCCTTGTTGGCCGTTTGCCTTGAGACCGCTCAGTTGTCGTCCGCCTGCCCACCCCCGGATGCCATCTTGTTGCTCGTCGCTCAGCTTCGTTGTGCGACGTGCGGAGTCAGGAGGTGCGGGTGCCGGCCGGGGTCAGCGGGCGGGGGAGTGGTTGCGCTGGACCGGGGTCGGGCGCTGCATCGGGTGCGTGGTGGCCGCGCTGGGCGGGGTGTCCGGTATCAGCTCGACCTCCGCCTCCAGTGGCTCCAGCAGCTTCGAGCTCTGCGTCAGCAGGTCGTGGGTGCCGCGCAGCTTGCCCGCGACCTGGTCGCGCAGGGCGGTGAGGCGCTCCACCTGGCTGGTCGCCGTGGCGATGCGCTTGGCGGCCTCGTCGGTGGCGTCCTGGACGCGCTTGCGGGCTTCGTCCGTGCTGGCCTTGCGGGCGGCCTCGAGCTCGCGGCGGAGCTCTTCGCGCTTGGTGGACATCTCCTGCTCGAACTGCTGCTCGACGCGCTGGCGTTCGCGTTCGGTCTGCTCGTCGATCTCCTGGGTGCGCGCCTGGGCGGCCGTGGTCATCGCCTCGACCTTGGCGCGCGCCTTGGCCATGATCGACTCGTGTTCGGCGTGGATCTCGGCGTGCTGGCGGTCCAGGTCGGCGAGCAGGTTGCGGTAGCGCTCCTGCAGCGCGGAGGACGCCTCCTCGGCGGCGGACCACGCGGTGTCGGCGGCGGCCTGCGCCCGGGTGGTGATCTCCGAGGCCTGCGTCTTCGCCAGGTGCAGCGCGCGGGCCGACCGCTCGGTCGCGTTCGGGGCCGAAGCGGCCGCGGCGGCGGTGCCGATCTTGTCGAGGCGCTCGGTCAGCGCGGCGATGTCGCGACGCGCGGCCTCGAGCTGG
The DNA here is from genome assembly GCF_014323725.1 of Actinokineospora xionganensis. Classification (GTDB taxonomy): domain Bacteria; phylum Actinomycetota; class Actinomycetes; order Mycobacteriales; family Pseudonocardiaceae; genus Actinokineospora; species Actinokineospora xionganensis. Next base: position 167,747 of record NZ_JABVED010000015.1, read on the forward strand.
GCGGCGAGGTCGGCGGCCTTCGCCCGGGCGTCGTCGCGCTCGGCGGCGAGCCGCAGCGACTCCGATTCCGACTTCTCCACGAACTGCTTGACCTGGTTCCGGTCGAAGCCATGCCGCGCCACGGTGAAGCCGGCGGGGTCACCATCCTGGAGAGAAGCCATACCCGCGACGGTACCGTTGCTCACCCAAACGGCAACACGACGGCCACGCGATGGGATGAATCCTCACCCAACCGTGTCCGAACAGCGGTCCACACCGGAAGATCGAATGGTGATCACCAGTGGAACCCCTTGGTGAGCCGCGCCAGCGCCGTCGCGGCCGCGGTCAGGTTCCGCTCGCCCTTGCCGATCTTGATCCCACCGGACCCGCCCGCCGCCGCGGAGTCCGGAAAGATGCGGTAACCCTGGTACGCCACCGCATCGACGAACCCGGGCGCGATCGCGTAAGCGGTCTGAATCATGAACCCGGCGGGTGTCCCGATGTGCTTGGGCCGGTTGAGCAGCGCGTCCATCACCATGTCCGCGGCCTGTTCCGGCGACTTCGTGGGGAACGCGTCGTAGATCTTCGTCGGGCGGATCATCGGCGTGCGCACCAGCGGCATGTGCACGGTGGTGAAGGTGATGCCCGCGCCGTGCGTCTCCGTGGCGACGATCTTGCTGAAGTAGTCCAGCGCCGCCTTCGACGCCACGTACGCCGAGAACCGGGGCGCGATGCCCTGCACGCCGATCGACGACACGTTCACGATGTGCCCGTAGCGCCGCTCGGTCATGTGCGGCAGCAGGGCCAGGATCAACCGCACCGCACCGAAGTAGTTGATGGCCATGGCGCGCTCGTAGTCGTGGATGCGGTCATAAGACAACCGCACCGCGCGGCGGATCGAGCGGCCCGCGTTGTTCACCAGCATGTCCACGCCCGGCTGCTCGGCCAGCATCCGCGACACTGTCTTCGCGACCGACTCGTCGTCGGTGAGGTCGCACGGGTAGACGTGGGAATGCCCGCCCGCGGCCGCGATCTCCGCGCGGACCTCCTCCAGTTCCGCCTCGCGCCGGGCCACCAGCAGCGGCACCCCGCCCGCTGCCGCGACCTTCAGCGCGGTCGCCCGGCCGATGCCCGACGACGCGCCGGTGATCACCACGCGGCGTCCGTCGAGCCTGCCGCCGTGGCCTTCGCGCCGGGCGCGCAACGGGTCCAGGTGCTCACGCCAGTAGCGCCACAACACGTCGGCGTACGTGGCCAGCTTCGGCACCTCGATGCCGCTGCCCGCGAGCGCGGCCCGGGTCTTCTTGGCCTCGAAGCGCGGTTCGAAGGTCAGTGTCGTGAGCAGCACCGGCGGGATGCCCAGCCGGTCGAGGACCGCGTCGCGGGCGAGGGACACGCCGGGCACGTTCTCGGCGAACTTGACCAACCCCAGCAGGGGGGTGCTGAGCCGCCGGTTGAGCGTGGCCGCCGCCTGCGGAGCGCCCGCGGCCTTGGCGAAGGCGTTGTAGACCTCCTTCACCGACTGCGGTTGCGGGGAGACCAGGTGGAACGTGCGGCCGTCGAGGCCGGCCTGGTTCACCAGGTACGCCATGGCTTTCGCCACGTAGTCGACCGGGACGATGTTGGTGTCGCCGATGTCGGGGAGCACCACCGGCACATGCGGCACGGAGTCCAACCGGGACAGTGCGGAGAAGAAGTAGTACGGGCCGTCGATCTTGTCCATCTCGCCGGTGGTCGAGTCGCCCACCACGATCGCCGGCCGGTACACCCGCCACGGCACCAGGGTCTGCGTGCGCACCAGGCGCTCGGACTCGAACTTCGTCCGGTGGTAGGCGGTGACCAGCCGCTGGCCCGCGTCGAACATGTCCTCGGTGAAGCGCCCGCGGTAGTCGCCCGCGACCGCCACGGAGGAGACATGGTGCAGGCAGCCCGCGTTCAGCTCGGCCGCCAGTTCGATCACGTGCCGGGTGCCGTCGACGTTGGCGATCACGCTGGTCTCGTCGTCCGCGGTCACGTCGTAGAGGGCCGCGAGGTGTACGACGTGGTCGACGCCGGTGAGCGCGGGGATGTCACTGTCGGTGATCCCGAGGCGGGGTTGGGACACGTCGCCCACGACCGTGCGAACGCGGTCGGCCGCGGTCCATGTCCGCGACGCGCGCTCCAGCCGCTCCCGGGATTGTTCACGGACCAACAACCAAACCTGATCGACGTCGTCGCGGGTGAGCAGTTCGCGCACGAAGTGCCTGCCGATGAGCCCCGTCGCGCCGGTCACCAGATAGGTCGCCATGATCGTCCTCTCCGTGGTCCTCGGCTCCGAGCATGTCACTGTCCGTCGTGGATGCAAACGACAGTGGGCCCGCCTGCGATACGGCGGGCCCACTGTGGGAACGGACTCAGTGCTGAGGACTCAGGCGAAGAGTGCGACCGGTCCGGGGACGAACTCGGGGTCGACCTGGTCGGCGAGATCACGGCCCGAGCGGGAGTCGCCCCAGGCGCGCGCGTTGCGCACGTGGAACTCGACGGCCTGGCGCTGGTAGGTCGGCCAGTCCTTCTCGACGCCGTCGACGAGTTCGCGCATCGCCCGCAGCGCGGCGCGGTTCTCCGGCTCCAGGGCGTCGATCGGACGGACCTCGCCGCGCTCGGCCGCGCGCACGTGCGCGGAGCGGCCGACCCAGGTGAGCAGGTCCGCGCCGACCTGCTCGCGCAGGAAGGCGAGGTCGTCGGCGTCGGAGACCTTGTTGCCGACCACGGCGACCTTCACGCCGAAGTCGCGCGCGTAGCCGAGGTACTGGCGGTACACGCCCACGCTGCGCACGGTCGGCTCGCACACCAGGAAGGTGACGTCGAACCGGGTGAACAGGCCGGAGGCGAACGAGTCGGCGCCCGCGGTCATGTCGACCACCGCGTACTCGTCGGCGCCGTCGACCATGTGGTTGAGCAGCAACTCGACCGCGCCGACCTTCGAGTGGTAGCAGGCGACTCCCAGGTCGTCGGCGTCGAACGGGCCCGCGACGCCGACGCGGATGCCCTCGACCTCGCGGACGTAGTCGCGGTAGAGCGGGTTGTCCTCCTCGACGCGCACCAGCCGCGAGCCGCGGCCCGGCGGGGTCGTCTTGACCATGTCCTCGGCGGAGAGGATGCGCGGGTTGTCGCCGCGCAGGTAGTCCTTGATCTGCGCCAGGTGTTCGCCGAGGGTCGGGATGGCCCTGGCCTGCTCGTCGGTGGCGCCCAGCGCGGCGGCGAGGTGCTGGTTGATGTCGGCGTCGAGCGCGAGCACCGCGGGTGCTGGCCGCTCGGCGGCGAGGTGGCGCAGGAACAGCGAGGCGAGCGTGGTCTTGCCGCTGCCGCCCTTGCCGACGAACGCGATCTTCACGGGAGGTCTCCAGGCATGGGGGATACCTACCAAGTGATATCGGTTTTCATTATCCCTGGCAAGTCGGGGACTTTCCCATCACCGTTTCGTGTGCCCGCGGGCTCAGTTCGGCTCGGCGATCTGCGCGTTCGGCATCGCCCGGTACTTGTCGAGCACGGCCGGGTCCTGCAGCTTCATCCAGTCGATGACCTCGGTGTACGTCGCGCAGACCGTCTCCGGCTTCGCGCACACCTCGCCCATGAACTGCTCGACCGCGGTCATGAACCCGCCGCCCGACCACGAGTTGAAGTGGTTGCCGACGACAAGCGGCGCGCGGTTGCCGTCGTAGGCGGCTTCGTAGGCGCCCATGTACGTGTCGAAAGCGATCTTGCTGAACTCCGCGGCGCGCGCGGGCTCGTCCTTCGCGCGGTTGAGGATGTACCAGAGGTTGTAGTCCATGAGGATCGTCTTGCGGTACCCGACGCCCGGCACCTTCACCGTCGGCATCGCGAACTCCCAGACACCGTCCTGCATCCTCGGCCACGCGAGGCCGTCGCTGACCTGGCTGGAGTCGTACGTCATACCGAGGGCGGCGAGGGTCGGCATGAGTTCGTCGAACTTGCCCTCCAGGCACGGGGTGCGGCCGCCGTTGATCGTGTCCGGGTCGACCTTGAGGCCCTTGGCGCGGGCGTCGTCGACGAACTTGAAGAACTGGGCGAGTTCGTCATTCCACTGCGCGGCGCTCCACCGGCCGCCGCTGGGCTCGGCGCCGCGGCAGAAGTGCCCGTTGTAGTGCGTGCCGATCTCGTGGCCCCGGTCGACGGCCTCGTTGAGGTCGCCGATAAGCGTCTTGACGTCCTGCTCGCTGCCGCCGAATCCGATCGATGCCTTGCCCGGCTTGTGTCCGGGGCCGGTGTATTCGGTGCGGCGCCCGTCGTTGAGCAGGTAAATGCCGGAGAGGAATCCGGAGAAATGCGCGTCGACGCCGTCGGCGATCTTCATCATCTTCTGCCAATGGTCATGCGACCCGGCGCCGTCGAACGAGAAGATGACGAATTGCGGCGGCTTCTCACCCGGCTTGAGTTTGCGCTGCCACTGCGGCGGCGCGGCCTCCGACGGGCTGGTCTGCGGCACTGGAGTGCCGTTCAGCGTCTTCGCCGAGCCCTGGGGTCGAGCGGTCCCGATCACCACCAAGATCACAAAAGTGATCATCAGGGCGATGCCGAGCCCGGCGACTTCCCAGCGTCCACGCGTTTTCATCGGACTCCCCAAGGGCTCGCGGCGGCTTGTTCCTCCCGTACCTGAAGACGCGCACGCACAAATGCGGTTGCCCCACGGTAATTTTCCGGGCTGCCTTTTTTCTTGAGCGACACGCAGCCTGGTTGCTGCACGCGGGAGACGCAATCCGCCCTCAGGGCGATCTTAAATGGACGCTTGATCACCGGAGAGTCTCGATTCGGCCGACTCGGCTCCCTCAGAAGTGGTTTCCGCCCACGACCGGGTGGCGGCGTGGTTACCCTGGGCCCGCCCGCGGCGGAGGTCGCCACGGGCGTGCGGGTTCAGGTCCCCGAGCAGGCGCCGGTGGGTAAAGTAGGTTTTACCCAGCCGGGAACCGGTCGGCCAGGTCGATCGTTGAACCCCGTGAAGGCGCCATTCAGGCCCAGGAGGATCAAGGTGCGTTCTACGAGCAACCCCGCGTTCCGTAACCTGCCCGTGGGCGGGTACGGGCCGCAAGCGGGCTTCCAGCCACAGGCCCAGGGCTACCCGGGCCAGCAGCCCCCGTACGGCGGCTACCAGGCGCCGCCGACCACCGGCGACCGCCCGATGACGGTCGACGACGTCGTCACCAAGACCGCGACGACCATCGCGGTCGCGATGGCCACCGGCATCATCACCGCCATCGCTGTTCTCGGCGGTGCGATCAGCCCGTGGCCGCCGATGATCGGCGGTCTGATCGTCGGTCTTATCCTTTCGCTGGTCGTCATCTTCAAGAAGACCCCGAATCCGGCGCTGATCCTGGCCTACTCGGCCGCTGAGGGCGTGTTCCTCGGCGCGATCACCGGTGTGTTCGAGACTTTCGTCGAGGGCATCGCGCTCCAAGCGATCCTGGGCACAGCGCTGGTGTTCATCACGATGCTGGTCGTCTACAAGACCGGTGCGGTCAAGGTCACTCCGAAGCTCACCAAGTGGATCATCGGCGCCACCTGTGCCGCCGCCGGTCTGATGCTGATCAACCTGCTTCTCGGGTTCATGGGCATCAACCTCGGCATCCGCGACGCGGGTCCGCTGGGCATCGGCATCAGCCTGCTGTTCATCGGTATCGCGGCGTTCAACTTCCTGCTCGACTTCGACATGGCGGACCAGATGATCCGCAGCGGCACCCCGTCGAAGTGGGCCTGGTACGTCGCGTTCGGCCTGATGACCACGCTGGTCTGGCTGTACCTGGAGATCCTGCGCCTGTTGTACATGCTCAACTCAAGCGACTGATCCAGACAGACGAAAGGGGCGCCCCGGCCAAAAGCCGGGGCGCCCCTTTTCGTGTCTTAGCTCAGGCGCTCCAAGACCATGGCCATGCCCTGGCCACCGCCTACGCACATCGTCTCCAGGCCGAACTGCTTGTCGTGCCACTGCAGGGAGTTGATCAGCGTGGTGGCGATGCGGGCGCCGGTCATGCCGAACGGGTGGCCGATCGCGATGGCGCCACCGTTGACGTTCAGCTTGTCCTCGGGGATGCCGAGGTCGCGGGCCGAGGGCAGGACCTGCGCGGCGAACGCCTCGTTGATCTCGAACAGGTCGATGTCGTTCACCGTCAGACCCGCCAGCGCCAGCGCTCGCTTGGAGGCCTCGACCGGGCCCAGGCCCATGATCTCCGGCGACAGGCCGGACACGCCGGTGGACACGATCCGCGCGAGCGGGGTCAGGCCCAGCTGCTTCGCCTTGGTGTCGGACATGATCACCAGGGCGGCGGCGCCGTCGTTGAGCGGGCAGCAGTTGCCCGCGGTGACCCGGCCGTCGGGGCGGAAGACCGGCTTGAGGGTCGCGGTCTTCTCGTAGGTGATGCCCGGGCGGGGGCCGTCGTCGGTGTCGACCACGCGGCCGTCGGGCAGGGTGACCGGGGTGATCTCGCGGGCCCAGAAGCCCTCCTTGATCGCCTTCTCGGCCAGGTTCTGCGACCGCACGCCGAAGTGGTCCATGTCCTCGCGGGTGACGCCCTTGAGCAGGGCGAGGTTCTCCGCGGTCTGGCCCATCGCGATGTACGCGTCCGGGACGATGCCGTCCTGGCGCGGGTCGTGCCACTCGCCGGCGCCGTTCTCAGCGGTCGTCTTGGTGCGCTCGACGGCCTCGTCGAAGATCGGGTTGCGGGTGTCGGGCCACGAGTCGGAGCTGCCCTTGGCGAACCGCGACACGGTCTCGACGCCGGCGGAGATGAACACGTCGCCCTCGCCCGCCTTGATGGCGTGCAGCGCCATCCGCGTGGTCTGCAGCGACGAGGCGCAGTAGCGGGTGACGGTGCAGCCGGGCAGATGGTCGTAGCCGAGCAGGACCGAGACGATGCGGCCCAGGTTGTTGCCCTGCTCGCCGCCGGGCAGACCGCAGCCGAGCATCAGGTCGTCGATCTCGGTCGGGTCGAGCGCGGGCACCTTGTCCAGGGCGGCGCGCACCATCTGCGCGGTGAGGTCGTCCGGGCGGATGTCGACGAGCGACCCTTTTCCGGCGCGCCCGATCGGGGATCGGACCGCTGAGACGATGACTGCCTCTGGCATGGCGGGACTCCTTCGCGATAGCCGGTTCCACACCGGAGGTTACTCCTGGGTAACCGCGGTGTCGCAGGCCGATGCGCGAGGCGGAGCGCCCGCGCTCAGCCGCTTATCGCGAACTTTTCCACACACCGCCCGCCGCGCACAGCGGGGCGAGCATCACGTCGGCGGCGAGCGCGTAGCCGTCGCCGTTGGGGTGGAAGCGGTCCGGGCTGAAGAACTCGTCGGGCCGGTCGCGGAACCACGGCCCCAGGATCGCCGCCATCGGCACCGACGTCGCCTCGGTGCGGTTGAGCTCACGGGTCTGCGCGCGGGCCAGTGCCCGGCTCCAGTGCTGCGCCAGCGTGCGCAGCGGCTGCGGGATCGGCCGGATGGTGCCGAGGTCGGGGCAGGTGCCCACGACGACCCCCGTGCCCGCGTCGGTCAGCCTGCGCACCTGCTCGGCGAGCAGCGCGGCCGACGTTCCGATCCGCATCCGGGCGGTGACGTCGTTGCCGCCGATCATCACCACCGCGACGTCCGGCGGGTCGACCAGCGCGGCGTCGATCTGCGGGATGAGCCCGGTGGTCCGCGACCCGCTCACCGCATGGGTGACGAGGCGCACAGGCCTGCCGGACTCCTCGGCGAGCGCCTTGGCCAGCACCACGCCCGGCAGCCGCTCGGGTGACTCCGCCCCGAGACCCGCCGCGCTGGAGTCGCCGAACATCGCGAACCTGAGGACCACGGTGGACGACAGCGCCACCGGGCCGGTGCCGTCCGGGTGGTAGACGCCGTCGGCGTTGAACGGCAGGTCGCGCGGAACACCGATGATCGTCCTGGCCTGCCGTGACTGGGTGTTGAGCAACGTGTACGCCACGCCGGACAACCCGCCGACCGACCCGGCCGTCATCGCGGCCAGGCGCAAAGCCCGAAGTCCCACCATCGCTGCCTCCTCCCGGTCCTTAAGAGACGTATCGCATAACCGGGTGGTTCCTTACGCAAGAGGACACCGCAACCTCGCGGACACATGCACGCGGGCGGATAGGCTGGCATACGTAGTTTGAGTGAGACCCCACAAAGGAGCTCCGGTGCAGTACGTCGACCACATCATCGACCTCGTCGGCGACACGCCGCTGGTCAAGCTGAACTCGCTGGCCGAGGGCCTGGCTCCCACGGTGTTGGCCAAGGTCGAGTACTTCAACCCGGGCGGCAGCGTCAAAGACCGCATCGCGGTGCGGATGATCGACGCGGCCGAGAAGTCCGGCGCGCTCAAGCCCGGCGGCACCATCGTCGAGCCCACCTCCGGCAACACCGGCATCGGCCTGGCCCTGGTCGCCCAGCGCCGCGGCTACAAGTGCGTGTTCGTCTGCCCGGACAAGGTCAGCGAGGACAAGCGAAACGTCCTCAAGGCCTACGGCGCTGAGGTCGTGGTCTGTCCCACGGCCGTCGCCCCCGAGCACCCGGACTCCTACTACAACGTCTCCGACCGGCTGGTCCGCGAGATCGACGGCGCCTGGAAGCCCGACCAGTACTCCAACCCGGAGAACCCGCTCAGCCACTACTACTCGACCGGCCCCGAGCTGTGGACGCAGACCGAGGGCAAGATCACTCACTTCGTCGCGGGCGTCGGCACCGGCGGCACCATCTCCGGCACCGGCCGCTACCTCAAGGAGGTCAGCGACGGCCGGGTCCAGGTCATCGGCGCGGACCCCGAGGGCTCGGTGTACTCCGGCGGCACCGGCAGGCCGTACCTCGTCGAGGGCGTCGGTGAGGACTTCTGGCCGACCGCGTACGACCGCGACGTGGCCGACGAGATCATCGCCGTGTCCGACGCGGAGTCCTTCAACATCACCCGCAGGCTCGCCCGCGAGGAAGGCCTGCTGGTCGGCGGCTCGTGCGGCATGGCCGCCGCGGCCGCGCTGCGCCTGGCCGCCCGCCTCGGCCCGGACGACGTGGTCGTCGTCCTGCTTCCCGACGGCGGCCGCGGCTACCTGTCCAAGGTCTTCAACGACTCGTGGATGGCGCAGTACGGCTTCCTGCCGCCCGAGCACTCCGGCGCCACCGTCGGCGACGTGCTCCGCCGCAAGAGCGCGTCTGGCCACTCGGTTCCCGAGTTCATCCACGCCCACCCGGGCGAGACCGTGGCCGACGCGGTGGCCGTGCTGCGCGAGTTCGGCGTCAGCCAGATGCCCGTGGTCAACGCGGAGCCGCCGGTCATGGCCGCGGAGGTCGTGGGCGCGGTCAATGAGCGCGACCTGCTCGACGCCCTGTTCGCAGGCAAGGCCGCGCTGGCCGACCGGGTCGAGCAGCACATGTCCCCGCCGCTGCCGACCATCGGCGCGGGCGAGCAGGTCAGCGCCGCGATGGGCGCGCTGTCCTCGGCCGACGGCGCGCTGGTGCTCGTCGACGGCAAGCCCGCGGGCGTCGTGACCAGGCAGGACCTGCTCGGATTCCTGGCTGGCCGTTAGCCGATTGTGGACGTAACCGACGCATGCCCGGCGTATCCGATAGCGTTACCGGCGATGCAATCTGACATTCCAGGTCAAAAGGGGTGGGAAACCCGATGAGTGCTCCCCAGCCGCCGAACGAGCCTTGGCAGGGCCAGCAGTGGCCTGGGCAGCCAGGCCCGGATCAAGGCCAGGCACAGCAGCCCGGGCAGGGCTTTCCGCCCCCGCCGGAGCCCGCCGAACAGTACTCGGCGCCACCAGGTGACAACACCGGTGCCGACGGTGTCGAGCGGACCCAGGCCATCCGTCCTGGCCAGCCGCTCCCCAGCGCGGGCGGCGAAGACGACAGCAGCGACCGCACACAGGTCGTGCGGCCCGGGCAGGGTGGCCCGTCGGGCAACCCCAACCAGGCCGAGGCGACCCAGATGGTGCCGCCCGGTTCCGTCCCGCAGTCTCCGCCCTACGCCCAGCCCGGCGCCCAGCAGTCGCCTCCCGGAGGCTTCGGACAGCCCGGTCAGCCGGGCCAGTTCGGGCAGCCGCAAGGCTTCCCGCCGCCGCAGCAGCAGCACGGTGGGTTCCCGGGGCAGCAGCAGGGCTTCCAGCCCGGCGGCTACCCGCCGCCCGGATTCGCCCAGCAGGGCGGACTCGGCGGCCAGCCGAACTTCGGCGGTCCGGGTGCCAACACGGCGATGATCTCGATGATCGTGCTCGGCGTCGTCGCGGTGTTCGGTCTCATCGGCGCGATCATCACGATCACGCTCTGGTCCGACTTCGGCGCCGTGTCCTCCGCTTGTGACGGGCTCGGCCCCGAGTTGCGCGAGCGCTGTGAAGCCTCGGTCGGGGACGCGATCCCGTTCCGCCTGTACCTCTACATGATCATGTTCTTGGCGGGCTCGCTCGCCGCCATCGGTGGTGCGGCGCTGCTGTTCCTCAAGAAGAACCTCAACATCGCGCACTTCGTGGTGCTCGGCGGTGGTGGCCTGCTGGTCCTCACCTCGATCATCTTCGCTATCGAGGGCGCCATGCCGGGTCGGGTCGTCACGCTCCTGCTCTTCGGTCTCGCGATCGCGGGCGCGGGTGCGTTGGCGTTCTTCCCGCAGACCAAGGGCTACCTCTACGGCAGCGCGCCGCTGGGTGGTCCGACGGGCGGCTTCGGCGGTCCGCCGCAGGGCGGATTCGGCCAGCCGCAGCAGGGTTTCGGGCAGCCGCAGGGCTTTGGTCAGCCGCAGCAGGGCTTTGGCCAGCAGCCGCAGCAGGGTTTCGGGCAGCAGCAGCCGGGTGGCTACGGCCAGCCGCCGCAGACTCCGCCGCCCGGATTCCCGCCGCCGCACCAGCAGCCCGGTGGCTTCGGCGGTCCGCCGCCGCAGCAGCAGGGGTACGGCCAGCAGCCGCCTCCCGGTGGACAGCAGCAGCCCCCACAGCAGTGGTGAACTAGCAACGGCGGTGGTTTCGATTCACTCGAAACCACCGCCGTTTTGCTGCGCGTGAAACCAGTCAGGTCAGCGGTCGACGAGCAGAATCCAGAAATCAGGGCGAGGCCAGTCCTGGTCCACGAGACGGCACTCGTAGTTCCACCACGTCCCGAGCCGGACGCCGTTCTTGCCGATGAGCACACAGGACGAGTAGTCGTCGTAGCTGCCCTCGTACTGCCAGGTCAGCGCCCCTGCCGGGGCGGCGGTCGCCACACCGGCGCCGCCGGTGATCGCGCCGAGCGCCACTATCATTCCCACAACGAATTTACGCATGCTCTCCCCAGTCGAATGATCTTGAGGGACCAGGTTATGCACTCGCGGCGAGTCGTCGCTAAATGGATGCTAAAGGCGCTGACCGACTGTGTCTCCGCGTCGAACGCGGACATCCGGGTCGAGCGCCGTGGCTGATCCAGACCTTCAGGGCACGGGGCCGGCCGTTTTCGGCCAGGCTCATCGCCGTTTCCGATAAGGTCTCGCCCCAACCGACCGTTGGGGAGTGCGCATGACCTATCCGCCGGGATATCCGCAAGCACCCGGGTATCCGCCGCAGCGAGCCACTCCGCCCGGCGTGGCGGTGGGTGCCGCGATCAGCGCTCTCGTCAGCGGGAACATCCTGCTGTACCTGGTCGTGGACGCCCTGATCATGTTCGGCGACTTGGGCTTCGGTCATCTGCCCGCCGAGCTCTACGTCATCCTGGGCTGGCAGCTGCTCGCGGGCCTGTTCCTCGTCCTCGGCGGCGTCCTTACCATCGCGCGCAAGAGTTCCGGACCGGTGCTCGCCGTGATCGGGGCGGTCGGCGCCCTCAGCGCGGTGTTGGCGGAGCCCCTCATCCTGCGGCTCGACTTCGGACGCTTCTTCGACTCGATCTTCAACTTCGGCCACCTGCGGTCGATCCTGGTCGTCGTGGCGTTGGTCGAGGCCGCGTCCGCGCTGGTGTTCGCGCTCATGCCCGCGACGCGGCAGTGGGTCCGTGTCACGCCACCGGCTCCCGCCGGGTATCTCCCGGGCGGACACCACCCAGGATGGTGAACGGCGAGGCCGGACGGCAGCCCAAGGCGATGGACTACCCGCAGGGATATTCGAGCGAACCCGCCATGGGATATCCGCCTGAGCGGCCCGCCACGCCGGTGACGGCGGTGCTGGCGGGCGCGTGCGCCCTGGCCACCGCGGGCGCGTTGTTGCTGGAGACCGTCCATGTCACCTCGACGTTCGCCGAGATCGGGTTCCGCGACATCCCGGTCAACGTGCTGGGCATTCTGGTCGGCCGGTTCCTGGCCGGGCTGTTCCTGGTCGTCGGCGCGGGCCTCATCTTCGCCCGCAAGGACGCCGGGCCGGTGCTGGCGATCATCGGCGCGCCCTGGGGTGTGGCGTCGGTGCTGCTCGAACCGCTGATCATCGAGGTGCCGCTCGACCTGTACCTCGGGGTGCTGTTCAGCTTCGAACTGCTCGACCCGGGCCTGCTCGCCTTCTCGCTGATATCGGCTCCCGTGGCGGTGCTGCTCACGCTGCTGCCGTCGACGTCGCGCTGGGTCCGGGGTGGTGGGCCGCGCCGCGGGCGGTGAGGGGTCGTAGCCTGGACCCATGGCTGACGACTCTGCCCGCTGGGGCTTCGAAACCCGCGCTATCCACGCGGGGCAGGACCCCGACCCGCGCACCGGCGCGGTGATCGTGCCCATCTACCAGACCTCGACCTTCGCCCAGGACGGCGTCGGCGGTCTGCGGGAAGGCTACGAGTACTCGCGCACGGCGAACCCGACGCGCACCGCCCTGGAGGTGGCGCTGGCCGCCCTGGAAGGCGGGACGCACGCGCTCGCGTTCGCCTCCGGCATGGCCGCCTCCGACGTCGCGCTGCGCAGCATGACGCGGCCCGGGGACCACGTGATCCTCGGCAACGACGCCTACGGCGGCACGTTCCGGCTGATCGACAAGGTCATGACCCTGTGGGGCGTGGAGTACACCGCGGTCGACCTGTCCGACCTGGACGCGACCCGGGCGGCGCTGCGGCCGACCACGAAGGTCATCTGGTCGGAGACCCCGACCAACCCGCTGCTCGGCATCGCCGACATCGCCGCGCTGGCCGCGATCGCCACCGAGGGCGGCGCGAAGCTGGTCATCGACAACACCTTCGCCACCCCGTACCTGCAGGCCCCGCTGAGCCTGGGCGCCGACGTGGTCCTGCACTCGACGACCAAGTACCTCGGCGGCCACTCCGACGTCGTCGGCGGCGCCCTGGTCACCTCGGACTCCGACCTCAACGACCAGTTCGCATTCCTGCGCAACGCCGCGGGCGCGGTCCCCGGCCCGTTCGACTCGTGGCTGACCCTGCGCGGGGCGAAGACGCTGGCGCTGCGGATGGAGCGGCACAGCGACAACGCCGAGCGGATCGTGGAGACGCTGCTGCGCAGCGACAAGATCAGCAAGGTCTACTACCCGGGCCTGAGCGACCACCCGGGCCACGAGATCGCCGCGAAGCAGATGCGCCGCTTCGGCGGGATGATCTCGTTCTCGGTGGCGGCGGGCGAACAGGCCGCGCTGGACCTGGTCTCGCGCACCAAGCTGTTCACCCTCGGCGAGTCCCTCGGCGGCATCGAGTCGCTGATCGAGCACCCGGGCCGGATGACCCACGCCAGCACCGCAGGCTCCCCCTTGCAGGTCCCCGCCGACCTCGTCCGCCTCTCCGTAGGCATCGAGGACAGCGCCGACCTAATCCAAGACCTGGTCTCCGCCCTCTAACCCCTCGCGAGTCCAACGTTCAAAACAATGAGTCCAACGTTCAGGGGTTCCTGAACGTTGGACTCATTGTTTTGAACGTTGGACTCGCGAAGCGTTAAGGAGCTTGACGGAAGGGGTCGACCTCGGTGGCCGGAGTGTTCTCGGGGGCGGGCGCGGGGGCCGCGGNAGCGTTAAGGAGCTTGACGGAAGGGGTCGACCTCGGTGGCCGGAGTGTTCTCGGGGGCGGGCGCGGGGGCCGCGGGGAGGTCGGCGGGGTTGAGGCAGCCGCCGACGAGTTCGACCTGGTCGCCCGTGGAGACGAAGTGGCCGGGCTCAGCGCAGGCCGCGGTGCTCACCGTGAACACGGCCACCCCGGCCAGTGCCGCGGCGGCGCCCATGGCGGCCGCGAGCGACGCGACACCCGTCAGCCGGGTTCCGAAGGCCATAGCGCTGTCTCCCCACTCATACTCCGCGCCCCGAGGGTACCTGCCCCAAGCGGGTGATACCTGAGGAGCAGCTGAGTGTGGCCCCCGTCCGACGCCGTTGTCGGTCCGGGGGCCACAGTCAGCTCAGCGGATCTACAGGTTGCCCCGGCGCTCCTGCTCGCGCTCGATGGCCTCGAACAGGGCCTTGAAGTTGCCCTTGCCGAAGCCGAGCGAACCGTGCCGCTCGATCATCTCGTAGAAGACCGTCGGCCGGTCGCCGATCGGCTTGGTGAAGATCTGCAGGAGGTAGCCATCCTCGTCGCGGTCGACCAGGATCGCGTTCTCCTTGAGCAGCTCGATCGGGACCCGGACCGCGCCGATGCGGGCGCGCAGCTCGGGGTCCTCGTAGTAGGAGTCCGGGATGTCGAGAAACTCGACGCCCGCGGCCCGCATCGCGGTGACCGTGGCGATGATGTCGTTGGTGGCCAGCGCGATGTGCTGGCAGCCGGGGCCGCCGTAGAATTCCAGGTACTCGTCGATCTGCGACTTCTTCTTCGCGATCGCCGGCTCGTTGAGCGGGAACTTCACCCGGTGGTTGCCGTTGGAGACGACCTTGCTCATCAGCGCCGAGTACTCCGTGGCGATGTCGTCGCCGACGAACTCCGCCATGTTCACGAAGCCCATGACGCGGTTGTACCAGTCGACCCAGTAGTCCATCTTGCCGAGTTCGACGTTGCCGACACAGTGGTCGATGGCCTGGAACAGCCGCTTCGGCGCGTCCGCGGGCTTCTGGTAGGAGCCCGTCTTCGCGACGTAGCCGGGCAGGTAGGGCCCGGTGTAGCGGGACCGGTCCACCAGGGTGTGGCGGGTCCGGCCGTAGGTGGCGATGGCGGCGGTGCGGATGGTGCCGTGCTCGTCGGTGACGTCGTTGGGCTCTTCGAGGATGATCGCGCCCTCGGCCCGGGCGTGCTCGACGCACTTGTCGACGTCCGGCACGGCCAGGGCGAGGTCGACGACGCCGTCGCCGTGCTCGCGGTGGTGGTCGAGCAGCGGGCTGCCGGGGCGCACACCGCCCTTGATGACGAAGCGGGCCGAGCCGGACTTCAGCACGAACGACTTGTGGTCGGTGTTGCCGGTCTCCGGGCCCGAGTAGGCGACAAGCTCCATGCCGAACGCGGCCTGATAGAACAGCGCGGTCTGCGTGGCGTTGCCGACGACGAACACGACGGCGTCCATCGCGTTCACTGGGAACGGGTCCCGGCTCTCGTCATAGTCGACGAGGCCGACGAGCTGGCGGAGCTGGTCGTAGCTCACCTCGTCCATGCCCAGTTCGCTGCGGCCGAGGGTCCCAGTCATCGCGTCCTCCTGCGTCTTCTTCAGTGCGGTATTCCTGAGCATCATTCGACAAGACATCCTGCGCAACAGTCCCTTTGTTCACAGTGCAATCTGCGCAGTGAAAGAAGGGGCTAAGCTGGCAAAGTGGGCACTGTGACCAGGAGGTGACTGGGGTGTCGGATGATCACGGGGATGTGCTGGACGTCCTTGACGCCAGATTGCTCTTGCTGTTGACCGACGAACCGCGGCTGGGCGTGCTCGAATGCTCGCGCAGGCTCGGCGTCGCGCGGGGCACGGTGCAGGCGCGGATGGACCGCCTGGAGCGGCGCGGCGTGCTCGGCGGGTTTCCGCCGGAACTGGACCTGGCGGCCATGGGCTACGGGCTGACCGCGTTCGCGGTGCTGGAGATCGCGCAGGGCAGGCGGATCGAGGTGGCGGAACGGCTGCGGGCGATCCACGAGGTGTGCGAGGTGCACGCCACCACCGGTCAGGGCGACCTGCTGGTGCGGATGGTGGCCAGGGACAACGCCGACCTGCAGCGCGTCATCGACCGGGTGGTCAACGTCGAGTGGGTGCAACGCACCTCGACCTCGATAGCCCTGTCCACCCCAGTCCCCACCCGCGTCCGCCCCCTACTCGAACGCATAGTCCGCTAACCCGTCTTCCCGGCACGGTCGCGAGTCCAACGTTCAAAACAACGAGT
>NZ_JABVED010000016.1 GCF_014323725.1 Actinokineospora xionganensis
ACCTTCGACACCGGCGGCATCTCGATCAAGCCCGCCGACGGCATGCACCTGATGCGCACGGACATGGCCGGTGGCGGCGCCGTCATCGCGGCGATGATCGCGATCGGCACCCTTGGCCTGCCCGTGCGGGTCACGGGGCTGGTGCCGTGCGCCGAGAACCACGTATCCGGGTCGTCGTACCGGCCCGGCGACATCGTGACCCACTACGGCGGCACCACCACCGAGGTCACCAACACCGACGCCGAGGGCCGCATGGTCCTGGCCGACGCGCTGGCCTACGCGCGGGCGACGCTCAAGCCCGACCTGCTGGTCGACGTCGCCACCCTGACCGGCGCGATGAAGGTCAGCCTCGGCACGCGCACCGCGGGCCTGTTCGCCACCGACGACGCCCTGGCCGAGCGGCTGAGGCAAGCGGGAGAGCGGGTCGGCGAGGCCTTCTGGCGGATGCCGCTGCTCGAAGACCAGTTCGCCGAGGCCGTGGTCAGCGAGGTCGCCGACATCCGGCAGTGCCCGAGCGGCCCCAGCGGCATCACCGCGGCCCTGTTCCTGCGCCAGTTCACCGGGGACACCCCGTGGGCGCACCTGGACATCGCGGGCCCGGCGCGGTCGGACAAGTCCTACGACGACGTGGTACCCGGCGCCACCGGGTTCGCCGCGCGCACGCTCGTCGAGCTGGTGGCCTCGTACTCCTGACCGAACACGCGGTCCAGGAACGCGAACTTCGCCACGAACACCGGCAGCCCGCCAAGCAGGTAAGCCATGATCAACACCAGGGTGCGGGCGTCGCGGTCGACCACCAGCGGCGAGAACACCAGCTCGGCGAGGGTCGTGAGCCCCACCGAGACGAACCCGCCGAGTCCGGTGACCACGAGATAGCCGACGACCTGCCTGGTCAGCCTCGGCATTCCGCGCTGTCCCCACGCCCACCAGCGGATCATCACGAAGTGCGGGACCGCGCCCGCGACGAATCCGATCGTGCTGGCCGACGTCGCGTCAAGGCCGCCGGAATACAGCCCGTACAGCACCAGCTGGGTGATGCCGGTCGCGACCAGCGAGGCGACCGCGTACTTGCTGAACCGCAGCCGGTGCCGCAGGACCCAGCGAACCAGTCGACCCTCCACACCGAACACAGTAAGCGCTACTTCCTGACTGGTTTCTCAGCGGTCACGCTCGCGTAGACGGCCACCGTGCGCTCCGCCACCGTCGTCCACGAGAACTCCCGCTCGGCCCGCTCGCGGCCCGCCGCGCCCATCGCGGCCGCCCGTGCCGGGTCAGCGAGCACCCGGTTGACCGCGTCAGCCAGTCCGGCGCGGTAGGTCTCGGTGTCGGCCTCGTCGTAGTGCACGAGCAGGCCGTTGACACCGTCGGCGACCACCTCGGGGATGCCGCCCACATCGGAGGCCACGATCGCCGTCCCACAGGCCATCGCCTCCAGGTTCACGATGCCCAGCGGCTCGTAGACCGAGGGGCACACGAACACGGCGGCGTGGCTGAGCACCTGGCGGACCTCGCGCTGTTCGAGCATCCGCTGGATCCAGAAGACCCCTTCGCGCGATTCGGCCAGCTCGGCTACGGCCGCGCGGGTCTCGGCCTCGATCTCCGGTGTGTCGGGGGCGCCCGCGCACAGCACGATCTGGGCCGCCGGGTCGATCCGGTGGGCGGCGGCGATCAGGTGCCCGACCCCCTTCTGGCGGGTGATCCGGCCGATGAACGCCACGATCGGCCGAGCCGGGTCGATACCCTCGCTGACCAGCGCGTCCGTCTCCGTGACCGGGTGGTACTCGGCGGTGTCGATGCCGTTGCGGACCACGTGCACTCGGGCCGGGTCGAGCGTCGGGTAGCAGGCCAGGACGTCGGCGCGCATGCCGTCGCTGACCGCGATGACCGCCGCCGCCGACTCGTACGCCGTGCGTTCGATCCAGCAGGACAGCCGGTAGCCGCCGCCGAGCTGCTCGGCCTTCCACGGCCTGCGCGGCTCCAGCGAGTGCGCGGTGACCACGTGTGGCACGCCGTGCAGCATGGACGACAGGTGCCCGGCCAGGTTCGCGTACCAGGTGTGGGAGTGGACCAGGTCCAGGCCCGCGGTCGCCGCCGTGATCGCCAGGTCGGCCGAGAGCATGCCCAGGGCCGGGTTCACCGCGGACAGGTCCGGCAGCGGGGCGTGCGCGAAGGCCCCCGGGACCGGTCCGCCGATGCGGTGCACGTCGACGTCGACCAGCCCACGCAGCCGGGGCACCAGGGCCCCCACGTGGACGCCGGCGCCGCCGTAGACCTCCGGCGGGTACTCGCGCGTCAGCAATCCGATGTGCACGCGAGCCAGGTTAGGTCCAGGGCCCGAGTCGCGGGTAGTCGGCGGAACGCATTGCGGCGCATGGGTGAACGTGCGGCGACGAGGGGCCTGGCCGGCGTGTCAGCGGTGGCCGGGGTCCGGGGCGGCCGGTTAGGGTCGAGACGTGAAGGGCCGGCCGCGCGTACTAGGCATCGTGCTGGCTGGCGGGGAGGGCAAGCGGCTCTGGCCGCTGACGGCCGACCGCGCCAAGCCCGCCGTGCCCTTCGGGGGCAACTACCGGCTCGTCGACTTCGTCCTGTCGAACCTGGTCAACGGTGGCTTCCACCAGCTGTGCGTCCTGACCCAGTACAAGTCGCACTCGCTCGACCGGCACATCTCCACCACCTGGCGGCTTTCCAGCGTCCTCGGGCAGTACATCACCCCGGTCCCGGCGCAGCAGCGGCTCGGCCCGCGCTGGTACACCGGCAGCGCCGACGCGATCTTCCAGTCGCTCAACCTGGTCTATGACGAAGCGCCCGACCACATCGCCGTGTTCGGCGCCGACCACGTCTACCGGATGGACCCCGAGCAGATGCTCGACCGGCACATCGACTCCGGCGCGGGTGTCACCGTCGCGGGGATCCGGGTGCCGCGTGCCGAGGCGCGCGCGTTCGGCTGCATCGACTCCGGCGCCGACGGCCGGATCACCCGGTTCCTGGAGAAGCCCGCCGACCCGCCGTCGGTGCCCGACGACCCGAACGTGACGTTCGCGTCCATGGGCAACTACCTGTTCACGACCAGTGCGCTCCTCGACGCTCTTCGCGCGGACGCGGCGAACCCGGATTCGCTGCACGACATGGGCGGCGACATCATCCCGATGCTCGTCGACGCGGGCACCGCGCACGTCTACGACTTCGACGACAACGACGTCCCAGGTGCCACCGAGCGCGACCGCGGCTACTGGCGCGACGTCGGGACGCTCGACGCCTACTACGAGGCCCACCAGGACCTCGTTTCCGTGCACCCGGTGTTCAACCTCTACAACCAGCGGTGGCCGATCCGGACCGCGACGCCGCCGCTGCCGCCCGCGAAGTTCGTCAACCTGGGGTCCGCGGTCGAGTCGATCGTCGGCCCGGGGGCGATCATCTCCGGCGCGTCCGTGGTCGACTCGGTGATCAGCGCGGACGTGGTGATCGAGGACGGCGCGGTGGTCGAGGGCAGTGTGCTGCTGCCGGGCGTGCGGGTCGGAAAGGGTGCGACCGTGCGGCGCGCGATCCTGGACAAGAACGTGATCGTCGCCGACGGCGCGCGCATCGGTGTCGACCAGGAGGCCGACCGCCAGCAGTACACGGTGAGCGCGAACGGGGTCGTCGTCCTCGGCAAGGGCGTCCGCGCGGAGTAGCTAGTGTCCCGACTCGGGACACTAGATCTTGGCCGCGACCAGCAGTCCGTCGCCCGTCGGCAGCAGCAGCGGGACCAGCCGGTCGTCCTCGCGCACCAGTTTGGCGACGTCGCGCAGGGCCGTGCTCTCGACGTCGCGGCGGGCGGGGTCGGCCGCGGCGTTGACGTCGTCGAACGCAAGCACTCCGCCGGGGCGCAGCAGGCGCACACCCTGGGCGTAATAGGTCAGGTAGTCGGCCTTGGCGGCGTCGGCGAACATCAGGTCGTAGCCGCCGTCGGTCAGCCGGGGCAGCACGTCGACCCCGCGGCCCATGATCAGCCGGGCGCGGCCGGGCGCCACGCCCGCGTCGGAGAAGGCGCGTTTGGCGACAGCCTGGTGCTCCGGGTCGACATCGATCGAGGTCAGGACGCCGTCGGGGGCCATCCCGCGCAGCAGTGACAGGCCGCTCACACCGGTACCCGTGCCGATCTCCACGACGGCCTTGGCCTGCAGGGCCGCGGCGAGGAAGCGCAGCGCGGCACAGGTGGCTGAGCTCGCGGGCGGGCAGCCCATGGCCACGGCGCGGGCCCGTGCGGCGGCCAGCACCTCGTCATCGGCGAGGTATGCCTCGACATAGTCGCTGAGCTCAGCCGCGGTTTCCGGTCCCACAGGGACGCAGACTAGCGAGGGAAGTCCCAAAATCGGGTGAACCTTGCCGTGGAGCACGTCACCGGTTTTCTCAGGCAGGTCTCAGCCGACTCTCACGGTCGCCACATGGGCGTGCTGAATGCTGATCGCCAAGACGGGGAATCTGTCGTGGAGGGGGAACAAGATGGGCGACACGCACGTTGGAACCGGCAGTGGGCAACACAGCCTTCAGGAGGTGCGTATCCCCACGATGCAGACGCAGCCGATGAGCGAGACGGTCCTGGACAACAAGCCGGTCGGCTTGGACGCCCCGGCCTGGACGCCGCCGTCCTGGGACGAGGTCGTGCGCGAACACGGCGACCGCGTCTACCGCCTCGCGTACCGCCTCTCCGGCAACGCGCACGACGCGGAGGACCTGACCCAGGAGACGTTCATCCGCGTCTTCCGGTCGCTGGCGTCCTACAAGCCCGGCACGTTCGAGGGCTGGCTGCACCGCATCACCACGAACCTGTTCCTCGACATGGCCCGGCGCCGCTCCCGGCTGCGCATGGAAGGCCTGCCCGAGGACACCGACCGGCTCGTCGGCGACGACCCAAGCCCCGAGCAGGTCTACTCCGACACCCATCTCGACCCGGACCTGCAGGCCGCGCTCGACGAGTTGCCGCCCGAGTTCCGCGCCGCGGTGGTCCTGTGTGACGTCGAAGGCCTTTCCTACGAGGAGATCGGTGCCACCCTCGGGGTGAAGCTCGGTACTGTGCGAAGCAGGATCCACCGGGGCCGCCAGGCCCTCCGCGCGTCGCTCGAGCGTCGCCGCGAGCTCGCACGGGAAGGCCTGTGATGACCCTCTCGACCACGGAGTCGAACCGATGAGCCTTGAGCGTGGCTGGGGGCTGCCCGAACAGCACCTGCTGCCCGACGCCGTCGTCGCTTTCGTAGACGGCGAGTTGTCGCGCACCGCGGTCGACCGGGTGACCTCGCATCTGGCCAAGTGCCCGTGGTGCGCGGCCGACATCAACGCCCAGCGCCAGGCCCGCGCCGCGGTCCGCGCCGCCGACACCCCGGCCATGCCCGCGGGTCTGCTCGCGTCGCTGCGGGCGATCCCGCAGGAAGTCGACCTGCCCGCCACCCCGGACGGCCTCGCGGTCACCGAGGACGGCCAGCTCGTCGCCGTCCAGCGCACCGACCGGGCCGCCTTCGGCAGCAGCGTGCCGCTGGGCTCGTCCCCAAAACTCGGCGAGAGCCGCAACGTCCTGGGCCGCCGCCCGGGAAGACGCGCCGCACAGGGCGCGGGCGTCGTGGTGTCCGGCCTGGTCCTTGGCGCGCTCGCCTTCGTCAACACCGGCGGCCCCGAGGGCCCGGCTGACCCCAACTTCGGCTCCGACGCCGAACCCGCGGGCTTCGTCGGCGGCCAACTGAACGCCCACTTCGGCACCGTCCCCTCCCGCTAGTACGCGCACTTAACCGGTCGGCGGGCATCCTGAGCAGTGATGAGCGAGCACAACCCGGACCCGACCCAGGCCGCGAACACCTCCGCACCGCCCCAGCCCACCGCGGCTGACCGCGGCCCGGGGGCCAGTCCGGACTCGGAAGCCACCCAGGTGGTCGATGGCGCGGTGCCATCCGGTCAGCAGACAGTGCCCGCGGGCTCGACGCATCCGGTCGACCCCACCGTCACCCAGCCCGTCCTCGACCGAGACGCGCGCCTGGATCCGCCCGCCACCGACTATCAGCAGCGAGTCGGGCCCCGGCCGCTCGATCGACCCGCGGTCGACCCGTCCGCCGCCGCCGTCTTCGGCAGGCCCGCCGGGGTCGACGGCGCGTTCTCACCCACCGCCCCCGCGCCCGCGCCGCTCGGCAACCTGACTTCCACACCGCCGCCCCCGGAGTCGCTCAGCAGCGCCTTCGGCAGGCCCCCGGGCGATTCCGCTGTCGTGCTCCAGCGCCCCCCGGGGCTGCCCGGCGCGGCCCCCCAGGACGACCCGATGTGGACCGAGGACGGCTTCGACCCGTGGCGCGACCCGGCCGCGGGCGCCGTCATCGGCCCACCGGCCCTCGACCGCGAACCCGACGACACGAAAGGCGCTGCCAAGCGCCCGCCGGGTGGTCAGCTCAGCCTCACCGAGGTGCTCTTCGGCAGGCGCGTCAAGCCGCTCGCCCTGGGGATCCTTGGCCTTGTCGCGCTGTTGATCGGCGCCGTCGGCGGTCTCGTCGGGTGGGTCGTCGCCCGCGGCGGCGACGCCCTGACCAGCGACGTCACCCTCGCCCAAGCCGAAGCGGGCAAGGAGCGCCCCGCCGGTTCGGTGTCCGACATCGCCGCCAGGGTGCGGCCCGCCGTGGTGTCCATCGAGGTGCGGATGGAACAGGGCGGCGGCACCGGTTCCGGCGTCCTCATCGACGGCGCGGGCTACATCGTGACCAACTGGCACGTGGTCACCCTCGAGGGCCGCGCCGACGACAAAGCCAAGATCACCACCGTCTTCACCGACGGCACCCGGGCCGAGGCCAAGCTCGTCGGCACCGACCCGAAGACCGACCTCGCCGTCATCAAGGTCGCCGTCACCAACCCGACCGTCCTGCAGTTCGGCAACTCCGACGACCTCAAGGTCGGCGACGCCGTCATCGCCGTCGGCTCGCCGCTCGGCCTGACCGACACCGTCACCGAGGGCATCGTCAGCGCCCTGCACCGCCCGGTCGTCGCGGGCGGCGACAACGGGCAGGCCCCGATCACCTACGACGCCATCCAGACCGACGCCTCGATCAACCAGGGCAATTCCGGCGGTCCGCTGGTCGACTCCACCGGCGCGCTGGTCGGCATCAACTCGGCGATCCGCAGCAGCGGCTCGGGCAACACCGGCAGTGTGGGCCTCGGCTTCGCCATCCCGTCCAACGACGCCAAGCGGATCTCCGAGATGATCATCCGCGATGGCAAGGTCAAGCACGCCGACCTCGGCGCGAACGTCCGGTCGGTGTCGGCGGAGACGGCCGAGGGCGCCCAGGTCGTCAACGTCACCGAAGGCGGCGCCGCCTCCCGGGCGGGCATCGCCGAGGGCGACGTCATCCGCAAGCTGGGCGACCGCCAGGTCCGCAACGCCGCCGAGCTGACCGTGGCGGTCCGCAGCCACCAGCCCGGGCAAACCGTTCCGGTCGTGTTGGCCAGACAGGGCCAAGAGCTGACCATTCAGGTAACCCTGCAGTCAGATTGACGGGATAACCTGGGCGGGGACGGTTGGCGAATTCGGAGGTAAGGGTGTTCGAGAGCATCGGTTGGGCCGAGATCCTGGTGCTCGGCGTGGCCGGCCTGTTCATCCTGGGCCCCGAACGCCTCCCGGACGCCGCGGCCTGGGTGGGCCGGACCGTGCGCAAGGTCCGCGAATACGCCACCGGCGCCCGCGACCAGCTCAAATCCGAACTCGGCCCCGAGTACGACGAGCTCCGCAAACCCCTGCAGGACCTGCAGCAACTTCGCGGCCTGGATCCGAAAACGCTGGTCGCGAACCATCTCTTCGGCGACAACGACAACGGCGTCAAGCCCAACGGCCACGCCCCGCAGCCCGCCATCCCGGCGAAGCCCGTGGACCCGCCGAAGGCAGGCCCGCAGCAGTCCCCGTTCGACCCCGACGCCACCTGAGCCGGGAAAGGCACCCGAGGGTGCCGTTCCCGGGTCGGTCAGGCGTCGAGTCCGACCCCGGCCTGACGGTCGTGGGCGAGGCGGCCACCGGCGCCGAAGCGGTCGAGGTGGTCCGGCGCGAGAACCCGGACGTTGTGCTGATGGACATCCGCATGTCCGACGTCGACGGCATCGAGGCCACCCGCCGCCTGGCGGATTTCCCTTGCCGCGTCCTGATCTTGACCACTTTCGACCTCGACGAGTACGTCTACGCCGCGTTGCGGGCGGGGGCCGGCGGGTTCCTGCTCAAGGACACCCCGCCCGGCGACCTGCTCTCCGCCATTCACCGCGTGGCCGAGGGCGGCGCCCTGCTGTCGCCGTCGGTGACCCGCAGACTGATCACCGAATTCGCCCGCCTACCAGGACCTTCCGCGCCGCCGCGGGAGTTGACCGGTGTCACCGAGCGGGAACGAGAAGTGCTGACCCTGATCGCCCGCGGCAGTTCGAACACGGAGATCGCGCAACGGTTGGTGCTGAGCCAGGCGACTGTGAAGACTCACATCGGCCGGTTGCTGGCGAAACTCCAGGCGCGAGACCGGGCGCAACTGGTGATCGCGGCCTACGAATCGGGACTGGTCAAGGCAAACAGCTGATCAGCCCAGCTGAAGCGCCAACCGCGCGGACAACTCGACAACCTCGTCGACGCCACCGCGCTTCGCACCCGGCCATTCCGCGCTCTCCATCCACGAGTAGTGCTCTGGGGTGCCCCGGTGGCGGACGAACAGGTGCTGGTGGAAGTGGGCGACCCGGCGACCGACGATCGCGGAGAAGACGAACTCGGGGTCAAACTCAGCCCGAAGGGCACGAGCCGCCCGCCAGGCCGCTCTGGCCGCGGCCCCAGCCTCGACTTCGGTCAGCGCGTCCAACGAGGGGGCGTGGCGACGGCTTTCCACGAACAGGTACCCCAGGACGGTCGTTGCGTCGTCTCCTACCGGCTGGTGCGACACGATCACGTGTTCGTCAGCCCAGATCTGGGGACCGACCAGCGGGCCTTCCCCGCGGTGCTTGGCGCAGATCAGGCATCCCTCAGCCACGCCTTCAGACTATGCACGGCCCCGCTGCTGGCGGGGTGGTGCCTGTTCAGGTGGAGTGGTTTCTTCGGGCCCCTACGAAGAAACCACTCCACCCAAAAAGGCCGGTTGGGTTGCCCCTTGCGTTGTGGGTGGGGTGGGATGACAGCCGCCCCCGACGGGCCGGAGGTTCAGCCTGTTGAGGGGGCGGTGGTGTCAGTGCCGCGTTGTCGTCGTGTGAGGCTCGGGCTAGCGGCCCGCGGGGCTGACCGACAGCATCCGGCCTGCCAAACCGCGGGCGCGGATCGACAGCTTGCCCGCGATCTCGTCGAGGACCTTCGCCGCCGGGGCGTCCGGCGTCGACTTCACGAGGGGCTGGCCGGAGTCGCCGCCTTCGCGCAGACGGGGGTCGAGCGGCACCTGGCCGAGCAGCGGCACCGTGGAGCCCACCGCGCGGGACAGCGATTCCGCCACGAGTTGGCCGCCGCCCGTGCCGAAGAGGTCCATCCGGGAGCCGTCGGGCATTTCCAGCCACGACATGTTCTCGATGACGCCCGCGATCCGCTGTCGGGTCTGCAGGGCGATCGCACCCGCCCGCTCGGCCACCTCGGCGGCGGCCTGCTGCGGGGTGGTCACCACGAGAATCTCCGCGTTCGGGATGAGCTGGGCGACGGAGATCGCGATGTCGCCGGTGCCCGGGGGCAGGTCGAGCAGGAGCACGTCCAGATCGCCCCAGAAGACGTCGGCCAGGAACTGCTGCAACGCTCGGTGCAGCATCGGGCCGCGCCACACCACGGGGGTGTTGCCGGGGGTGAACATGCCGATGGAGATGACCTTCACGCCGTTCGCCTCTGGCGGCAGGATCATCTTCTCGACCTTGGTCGGCTTCTCGCTGGTGCCGACCATGCGGGGGATCGAGTGGCCGTAGATGTCGGCGTCGACGATGCCGACCTTGATGCCGCGCGCGGCCATGGCCACGGCGAGGTTGACGGTGACGCTGGACTTGCCGACCCCGCCCTTGCCGGACGCGACGCAGTACACCCGCGTCAGCGAGCCCGGTTCGGCGAACGGGATGCGGGGCTCCTCGCTGTCGCCGCGCAGCGACTTGCGGAGGGTGGTGCGCTGCTCGTCGTTCATCACGTCGAGTTCGACGGCCACGCTGGTCACGCCGGGCAGTGCGGCGACGGCGGCGGTGACGTCCTTGGTGATCTTGTCCCGGAGCGGACAGCCCGCGACGGTCAGGTACACCGCGACGTCGACCTTGCCGTCGTCGTGCACGGTGATGCCCTTGACCATGCCGAGTTCGGTGATCGGCTTGTGGATCTCGGGGTCCTCGACCTTCGCCAGCGCGGCACGCACTGTCTCGACGCTGGGAACCTGCTCCGTTGTGGTCACCAGACCATGCTACGACCGAGTAGCCCGCCGCTTTCGTGCGGATGGCGGGCGCCACAGGGCACTGCGCGTCGAGCCAATCGCATTCCGTAACATCGATCCCCCGCTCAGCCTTAGCCAGTTCGACCCCGAGGGCCGCGAGGAACGCAATCAGGAGGAACCTTGACCGTGCCGGACCAGTCCGCCCGGCCCACCCGTGAAGAACTCCATGCGTGGCGCACCTTCCTGCGCGCCCACGCGAAGATCACTCGTGTTTTAGAAGCCGAACTCGTCGCCGAGCAGCGGCTTTCCCTTGGGGGATATGACGTGCTGGTCCAGCTCGCGGAGGCGCCCGACCGCAAGCTGCGGATGGCCGAGCTGGCTGACGCCGTCCTGTTGTCGCGCTCGGGAGTGACCCGACTGGTCGACCGGCTGGAGCGGGTGGGGCTGGTTTCCCGCGAACGGGTGGCGGGCGACGGCCGCGGCGTAGTGGCGACGCTCACCCCGGAGGGCCTAGACACACTCCGCACCGCCGCCCGCACGCACCTGGCGGGTGTTTCGCGTCACTTCGTCGCCAAATTCGACACCGACGAGCTCAACGACATGGGCTCCCTCTGCGCCAAACTCATCGACTGACCCGCGGGTCAGGTGTCGTCGTCCCAGCGGGGGTCGTCGCGCATGGATTGGGCGGGGGCGCGGGGGCGGGGCTTCTTGGTGGCCTTGAGGTCGCCGCGCAGCTTGTCCAGTTCCCCGCGCAGGTAGTCCCGGGTGGCGACCTCGCCGATCGCGAGCCGCAGCGCGGCGAGTTCGCGGGCCAGGAACTCGGTGTCGGCCTTGGTCTGCGACGCCCGGGCGCGGTCTTCCTCCAACGACACCCGGTCGCGGTCGTCCTGCCGGTTCTGGGCGAGCAGGATCAGCGGGGCGGCGTATGCGGCCTGGGTGGAGAAGACCAGGTTGAGCAGGATGAACGGATACGGGTCCCAGCGAAGTGACACCGCGACCAGGTTCATCGAGATCCACGCGAGCACGACCATGGTCTGCCAGAACAGGAACTTGCCGGTGCCCAAGAACCGGGCCAGCCGCTCCGAGAACCGCCCGAACGCCTCCGGGTCGATCTCGAACCGCAGCGTCCGCGGCCTGCGCGGCTGGTCGAGGCGTCGGCGATAGATGGGCTCAGGCATTGGCGCGCTCCCGCCAGCCCTCGGGCAGCAGGTGATCGAGCACGTCGTCGACGGTGACCGCGCCGAGCAGGTGCTCCTCGTCGTCGACGACCGGCGCGCACACCAGGTTGTAGGTGGCGAAGAACCGGGTGACCTCCAGCAGCGAGTCGGTGGGTCGCAGACTGGTCAGCTCCTTGTCGACGGCCCCGGCCACCAGGTCGGACGGCGGTTCGCGAAGCAACCGCTGGATATGGACGCAGCCCAGGTAGCGCCCGGTGGGCGTGGCCGACGGCGGGCGGCACACGAACACCATGCTGGCCAGTGCCGGTGTGTTGTCCGGGTTGCGCACGCGCGCGAGCGCCTCGGCGATGGGCGCGTCCGGGGTGACCACGATCGGCTCCGGGGTCATCAGCCCGCCCGCGGTGTCGAACGAGTACTTCATGAGTCTGCGGACCGGCTCGGACTCCTCGGGCTCCATCAGCTCCAGCAGCCGGTCCTTGTACGTCTCCGACAGCTCGGCGAGCAGGTCGGCCGCGTCGTCGGGGTCCATCGCCTCGAGGATGTCGGCGGCCCGCTCCTCGTGCAGGTGCGTCAGCAGGTCCTTCTGGTCGTCCTCGGGCAGTTCCTCGATGACGTCGGCGAGCCGCTCGTCGTCGAGCGCGTCGGCGACCTCGTAGCGCCGCTTCGCGGGCAGGTCCTGCAGGGCGGTCGCCACGTCGGCGGCGCGCATCGAGTCGAAGACCGCGAGCAGCCGGTGGGCGCTCTGCGGCTGCCCGGCCAGCTCGGTGATGCCCGGCGCGCGGATCTCCGCCCATGGCAGCACCTGCAGCGGCCCGCGCCGCGCCAGCCGCCCGGTGCGCTCCCGGATGGCGACCCGCCCGAGCACCCAGTCGCGGGTCCGGGTCGGCTCCATCGCGGTGTCGACGACGATCGCCTGCGTCCCGCTCGCCACGATCTCGACCCGCGCGTCCATCAGCTGGCCGACGACGAGGACCTCGTTGGGCCGCTGGTGGAAGTGCCGCATGTTGACCGAGCCGGTGGCCAGGGTGATCGCGTTCGAGTCGATCGAGGTGACCCGCAGCATCGGCACGAAGATCCGCCTGCGGGTCAGCAACTCGACGACCATGCCCAGGACCCGCGGTGGCTGCCGGTCCACTCGCAGCCCGGCCACCACGTCCCGGATCTTGCCGATGGACTCGCCGTCCGGCCCGAAGACCGGCAGGCCCAGCAGCTGCGCCACGAAGATCTTGCCGATTCCTCCCACGATCGCCAGGCTAGCCGCCAACCGCCTGCCCAGCGCGCCGCGGCGCTCGGTGCGCCGGTCACGCGCGGCGGTTGCGAGCCCGGCCAGGATTCGACGAGCGTCGAATCGTTTCGCCCTGGTCTTCGGATGCGGTGTGCTGGCGCCGTGCCACTGGGGGTACGGCCGGGGCTTGACCAGCCCCGGCCGTGCTGTTTCTCACCGGATGCGTCGCCGACCTCGGTTCGCCGATAGAGCACCGACCGCTGGTCACGGCTCTTGGCGACCAGACCCGACCCGTGCGGCGGCCACCCCTTCGCGGGCCATGATCCGGGCGCGGTGGTCGAGGTCGGCGTCGAGGCCCTCCCGCAGACCGGCCAGCTCCTCGCGCATCGCGCACGCCCAGAACTTGGCCATCCCGTTCGCGGCGCGGGCGGCGAACTCGCCCGCGTCGACCGCGGCCCGCACGCGCGGGTCGCCCGCGCCCGCCGGCAGCTGGCCCGCCGCGACCGCCCCGGGTGTCGCCGCCATCCGCACGAGTTGCGCGTCCAGGATCCGGTCGGTGGGCACCCGCTCGGGCTTTGGGGGTGAGCAGGTCCGGCAGGCCCTTCGTCGGGTCGCCCAGCGTGCGGGCGACCATGGCGACATCCGGGTCGCGCAGGGCGAACCGCGCCGCCGCGCCCGGGTCGCCGAACACCGGGTGGGACCCGCCGTGGCGGCCAGCCGCAGCCAGGTCATCGCCTCGATCGCGGGTGAGGCCGACAGCCGGACGCCGGACAGCGTCTCGATGTCGAAGCGGGCCACGATCACACCCGGACACTAATGCCCTCCGACCGGGTGTCCATGGCCGAGATTTCAGTGCGCCATGGCCTGGGCCACCGCTTCCGCGTCCGCGTGGTCGTCCTGGTCGATCCACGTGTCGATCGCCCGGACGAACGCCCACCGCCGGGCGACGTCCCAGTCGGTCCCGGTGGCCTCGACGACCGCGTCCAGCCGCGCCCGCGGGTCGTCGAGCCGGTTCCAGAGCAGGGCGATCAGGCCGAACTCACGATCGCCCGCGACCGGCTTCGGGTCGATCACCAGCCACGGCTCGCGCTCGGCGCGCAGCACGTTCTCGTAGTGCAGGTCCTCGTTGACCAGCCGGTCGCCGGACTTCGGGCCCAGCTCCCGGCAGTACGCCACGGCCTGCTCCACGAACTCGCGCGGCACGTCGCTGTCGGAGCGCTCCATCTCGTCTGCCCAGCGCAGCGCCTTCTCCCGCACCGAGCGGACCACCGGCGGGGCGCGGCGGTCGAGCCTGCGCATCAACCCGGCGATGACGTCGATCGCCTCGTCGATCGGCACGTCCATCAGGTCGGTGCCGGGGTCGAGGCGTTCGAGGAGCATCGACCAGTCGGAGGGCTCATGGGCCAGCAGCCGGACCGCGCCGTCGCCGTCCCACAGCGACAGCGTGAGCGCCTCGTGCTCGGCCTCCTCGTGCGGCCACGGCAGCTTCAGCACCGCCGGAGTCCCGTCGGCCCGGCGCACCGGCAGCACCAGCGCGGCGTAGCCGTACGTCAGGTCGCCGTCGAGGGTCAGGTCCCATCGCCGCAGACAGCGGGCCGCGAGGTCGGGCAGGCCCGTGATCCACGCCCGCTCCTCAGGGGCGTCGAAACCGTCGGCGAAGTCCGTCGGGACGATCAGCTTCGGTGTCATGGTGGCCACAATGGCGGTCCGCTCCGGGTCGTGGTCGACTACAACTCTTCAGTGGTTACCGGACGGTTAACCTCGTACCGAACGGAGGCTCGATGCGTTCACCGAAGGACTTCTTCCGCCCGCTCGCGGTTGGTGCGCCCGAGCCGGTGCGGGAGATCCCGTTCCGGCCCTCGCGGATGATCCACTTCTTCGACCCGAGCAACGAGAAGATGGCCGCGAAGGTTCCCGACATGGCGGCGCAGGCCGATGTCGTGCTGGGCAACCTGGAAGACGCCGTGCGCGCCGACCGCAAGGAAGCCGCGCGCGAGGGTTTGGTGAAGATCGCCCGGGCCACCGACTTCGGCGACAGCCAGCTTTGGACCCGGGTCAACAGCCTCGACTCGCCGTGGGTTCTCGACGACCTGATCACCCTGGTCACCGAGATCGGCGACAAACTCGACGTGATCATGGTCCCGAAGGTCGAGGGCGCCGCCGACATCCACTACGTCGACCGTCTGCTCGCCCAGCTCGAAGCCCGCGCGGGCCTGGACAAGCCGCTGCTGGTGCATGCCATCCTGGAGACCGCCAGCGGCGTGGCCAACGTCGAGGAGATCGCCACCGCGAGCCCGCGTATGCAGGGCATCTCGCTGGGCCCGGCCGACCTCGCCGCCAGCCGCCGGATGAAGACCACCCGCGTCGGCGGCGGCCACCCCGGCTACCTGGTGCGCACCGACCCGGTCGGCGACAACTTCACCGAGGGCCGCGTCACCTACCAGCAGGACCTGTGGCACTACACCGTCGCGCGCATGGTCGACGCCTGCGCGGGCGCCGGGATCCTGCCGTACTACGGCCCCTTCGGCGACATCGCCGACGTGGTGGCGTGCGAGGACCAGTTCCGCAACGCCTTCCTGCTCGGCTGCGTCGGCGCGTGGAGCCTGCACCCCAAGCAGATCGCCATCGCCAAGAAGGTCTTCTCCCCGGCGCCGGAGGACGTCGCCTGGGCCCGCCGCGTCATCGCCGCGATGGGCGACGGCACGGGCGCGGTCATGATCGACGGCAAGATGCAGGACGACGCCACGGTCAAGCAGTGCCGCGTGGTCGCCGAACTCGCCGACGCCCTCGCCGCGCGCGACTCAGACCTCGCCGCCGCCTACGACGCCGCCACGAAGGAAGCTCTCGCACATGACTGACCCGCTGCTCCGTCCCCGCCGCTCGGTGCTCTACATGCCGGGCGCCAACGAGCGCGCGCTGGAGAAGGCCAAGACCCTCCCCGCCGACGCGCTGATTCTCGACCTCGAGGACTCCGTCGCCCCCGACGCCAAGGCCGAGGGCCGCGAGCGGGTGTGCGAGGCGGTCGCCAACGGCGGCTACGGCAAGCGAGAGCTGACGATCCGGGTCAACGGCCTGGGCACCCAGTGGCACGCCGACGACCTGCGCGCGGTGGCCAAGGCGGGCCCCGACGCCGTCGTGGTGCCGAAGGTCAACAGCGCCACCGAGGTGCACGCGATCGAGCGCGCACTGGAAGCCGCGGGCGCGCCCGACCACACGGCGATCTGGGCCATGGTCGAGACGCCGATCGCCATGCTGCGCGCCCACGAGATCGCCGCGGCCAGCGACCGGCTGACCGTGTTCGTCATGGGCACCAACGACTTGGCGAAGGAACTGCACGCCGAGCACGTGCCCGGCCGGGCGCCGCTGCTCGGCGGCCTGTCGCTGGCGCTGCTCGCCGCCCGTGCCACGGGCAAGGTCATCCTCGACGGCGTCTACAACGACGTGAAGGACCTCGACGGCTTCGCCGAGGAGTGCGTCCAGGGCAGGCAGTTCGGGTTCGACGGCAAGACGCTGATCCACCCGGGCCAGATCGGCCCGTGCAACGAGATCTTCGCGCCGTCGGAAGCCGCGATCGCCCAGTCCCGCAAGATCATCGAGGCCTTCGAGGAGGCCGCGGCGGCAGGCCGTGGCGTCGTCACCGTCGACGGTCGGATGATCGAGAACCTGCACGTCGACAACGCCCGTCGCATCCTGGCGGTCGCCGCCGCCATCGACGGCCTGGGCTGAGTTCCGATCCAGGCAGCGCCGCCCACCCCGCCCGGGGTGGGCGGCTTTTCATTTGCGCACGTCATTGCCGGTTCCGTTTCGCGATTCCGCCGGCGGGCGGAACTGTGGTTGTGCCCTAGACCGTGTTCGACGCCATTTGGTTGCCAATCTTCCGTGCCTTTTTTCGCGACTCAGCGTGATCGCTGATTCGTAGAAAGTCGGCGGCGCGTGGAGCGCGCTGTAGCCGATCTTTGGGGTTACAGTGTCGCCTGTGACCGACCGGCGGAGTGCTGATCTCGAATGCTTCTCAGGTACCGCACGGAGAGTGCGTTTGTGGCGGCTCGTTCGCCCGTTAAGGTGTAACACCCGCTCCCTTCGAGGTGGCTACGGAATGTAGTCGCATTCGGACACGAGTGGATCGTGAGTATTACTCCCCATTTCTCACCGCGACCGGATTCCGGTCGGCCGCGGTGAGTAATTCGGAAAGTATTCGGCGGCTCCGCCGCCGACGCCCGAGAAGGATTCTGTGTTGGACGATGACGACGTCTCCGTCTGCGGGTCGCGGGCCGCGGGCCGCCGCGGGCAGGCCGCGCTGGCCAAGCTGCCGACCACCGACGACTTCACGAACCGCAAGCTCACCCTGCACGACCGCAAGCTGATTCTGTTTCTGCTGGTCACGCTGGTAGACCGGTACGACAGGCTGACCGACACCTACGACCGCCTGGTCCTCGCCTACGGCGGCCGGGAAGGTCACTGGGCCTTCGGAAAGGAGGTGGCCGACCTGCAGAAGGGCTGCGCCAGTTTCCTCGGCCGCGGCGCCCGGCGGGCCCCGCGCTGGCCGGAGATCGTGGACCTGTTCGCCGCAGGCGTGTCCGACCGCAACCGGGCCCGAATACTCGCCTTCGCCGCGGGGCTGCACTGCCGCGCCGCGGGCGTGGAGAGACCCGCGGGCTACGCCGGGCCGATCGCCTACCCGATCTGGGTCGACTCCCCGCGCGTCTACGCGACCCAGATCCGCGCAGAGCTCATCGAGCTGACCACCAACGGCTCCGACGTCCTCGACCTCCCGATCCCGCGCGGGGCCTCCGACCCGGCCGACCTGGCCGCGGAGGTGGTCGCGCTCAAGGCCGAACTGCTCGACCGCGACCGCAGGCTGCGCACGGCGATGGAGTCGTTGCGGCACAAGGCCGCCGAGCTGTCGAACCTGGGCCACCGGGTGCGCGCGCTGACCGGTGAACTCAACATCCTGCGGTGCTCGGAGACCGTGCTGCGCAACGAAGTGCACGTCCTGCGCAGGCAGACTGCCCGCCTGCTGACCGACGTGCCGACCGTCCGTATCCGGCCGGTCGCGTTGCCCGCGCCCCCGGGGTGACCTGACTCGGCGTCGAAGTCCTTGTGAACCAAGGCTTCCGCGCCGTCGTCCCGACCATCCACGCGTGGCCTTTCGTCCCGTGACTCGATCTCTGGCGCGCCGGCATCGAGTCGGTTTCAGTACGAGGACGGAGAACCATGACGAAAGGGGATCGGGACACCCCTGCCGAGGACGGCACCAAGCCGGCGCGGCGGGGATGGCGGGACCCGGGTCGATGGTGGCGAGCGGTGCGAACACCGCTGCGGCTGCTGCACGGCTGGGCGGTGCTCACGCAGCACGAAGCCCTTGCCGTGACGACAAGGGCTCTCGTGATGATCGGTGACGCGGTCTTCGGCACGCAACAGCGCTGACCGCGGCGCCTGCTGAGGATCGGCCCGGTGTCGGATGGAC
Source organism: Actinokineospora xionganensis (assembly GCF_014323725.1). Lineage (GTDB taxonomy): Bacteria > Actinomycetota > Actinomycetes > Mycobacteriales > Pseudonocardiaceae > Actinokineospora > Actinokineospora xionganensis. Next base: position 18,220 of record NZ_JABVED010000016.1, read on the forward strand.
CCCGGCATCGGGCCGATTCTCTCCGTGCGCGGCGTTTCACTCCGGCACGGCGAGTATGTTAGCCGCGCTCAGTGTTCACCGGGTGTGATCAGGGCCCGCTTCACTCGCTCGGCGTAACATCGAGGTGCTGAATGGAGGCCCCACGATGGTTCTCCTCTACATCCTCATCACGATCGCGTCCGTGGCCGCGCTGGTCGCCGCGGCCAGCGCCCGCGTGGTCAAACAGTACGAGCGCGGACTCGTCTTCCGCTTCGGCCGCGTACGGCCTGACCTGCGCAATCCCGGTCTGACGTTCCTCATGCCGGTCTCGGACCGGCTGCACAAGGTCAACATGCAGGTGGTCACCATGCCGGTGCCCGCCCAGGACGGCATCACCCGCGACAACGTCACGGTCCGGGTCGACGCCGTCGTCTACTTCAAGGTCATGGACCCGGTTCTCGCCGTGGTCAACGTGGAGGACTACCGCTCCGCCGTCGGCCAGGTCGCGCAGACGTCGTTGCGGTCGATCATCGGCAAGAGCGACCTCGACGACCTGTTGTCCAACCGCGAGCGGCTCAACCAGGGGCTCGAGATGATGATCGACAGCCCCGCGCTCGAGTGGGGCATCCACATCGATCGGGTGGAGATCAAAGACGTCGCCCTGCCCGAATCGATGAAGCGGTCCATGTCACGCCAGGCCGAGGCCGAACGCGAACGCCGGGCGCGGGTCATCTCCGCCGACGGCGAGCTCCAGGCCTCCTACAAGCTCGCCGAAGCCGCGCGGACGATGGCCGACACGCCCGCCGCGCTGCAGCTGCGGCTGCTGGAGACGGTGGTCGAGGTGGCCGCCGAGAAGAACTCGACCCTCGTCCTGCCGTTCCCCGTCGAGCTGCTCCGGTTCCTCGAGAACGCGTCGAGTTTGCCAAGCCGTGATCGTTCAACGATGACTACGGAATGATTACGCAGCAGGTCAAGGACGTGACAGGGCGTAGGAGGTTGCCGTGACATAACGCACAGATAACGGGATTGGCTTGCTTCGGCCCCAGGAGTCGACCAACGCTAGGCCCATGGGTAGACACCGCGACACCTCATCGGAGGGCCGAAGTCTTCTGAGCCTGTTCGGCGGACGACGCCGTCAGGCCGACGACCTCTTCGACCGCAGCTTCCGTTCTTGCGACGGCTGTGGGGCTGACGTTTACATCCTCGCCGAGGAATGCCGCGGCTGCGGCGACGAACTGGTGCTTCGCGCGGGCTGAGTGGTCCTGCGCACTTCCGTACCGCGAACGGCCGTTAACCGGTGGATACTCCCGGGTAACTCTTCAAGCCGTCTTCGTCAAGGGAGCTCGCATGGCCCGCCTCGCCCAGACCGCTGGATTGACCGACATCCAGCGCGAGATCCTCTCCACGGTCAAGGACTTCGTGGACAAGGAGATCATCCCCCACGCGCAGGCGTTGGAACACGCGGACGAGTACCCCGCGGACATCGTCGCCGGGATGAAGGAGATGGGCCTGTTCGGGCTCACCATCCCGGAGGAGTACGGCGGCCTCGGCGAGTCGCTGCTCACCTACGCGCTGGTCGTGGAGCAGATCGCGCGTGGCTGGATGAGCGTCTCGGGTGTCATCAACACCCACTTCATCGTCGCGCACATGATCAAGCAGCACGGCACCGAGGCGCAGAAGCAGCACTTCCTGCCCCGCATGGCCACCGGCGAGGTCCGCGGCGCGTTCTCCATGTCCGAGCCCGACCTCGGCTCCGACGTCGCCGCGATCAAGACCCGCGCGAAGCGTGACGGCGACGACTACGTCATCGACGGCGCCAAGATGTGGCTGACCAACGGTGGCTCCTCGAACCTCATCGCGCTGCTCGCGAAGACCGACGAGGGCGCGGACAAGCCGCACCAGAACCTCACCACGTTCCTCATCGAGAAGCCCGAGGGCTTCGGCGAGGTCGCCCCCGGCCTGACCATCCCGGGCAAGATCGACAAGATGGGCTACAAGGGCGTCGACACCACCGAGGCCGTGTTCGACGGCTACCGGATCGGCGCGGACAAGGTCCTCGGCGAGGCGCCCGGCAAGGGCTTCTCGTACATGATGGACGGCGTCGAGGTCGGCCGGGTGAACGTCGCCGCCCGCGCCTGCGGCATCGCGATCCGCGCGTTCGAGCTGGCCGTCGAGTACGCCCAGCAGCGCCATACCTTCGGCAAGGCCATCGTCGAGCACCAGGCCATCGCCTTCAAGCTGGCCGAGATGGCCACCAAGGTCGAGGCCGCCCACCTGATGATGGTCAACGCCGCCCGGCTGAAGGACTCCGGCGAGCGCAACGACGTCGAGGCGGGCATGGCCAAGCTCATCGCCTCGGAGTACTGCTCCGAGGTAACCCAGGAGTCGTTCCGCATCCACGGCGGCTACGGCTACTCCAAGGAGTACGAGATCGAGCGCCTCATGCGTGAGGCGCCGTTCCTGCTCATCGGCGAGGGCACCAGCGAGATCCAGAAGACGATCATCTCCCGCGGCCTCCTGCGCGACTACAAGTCCCGCGGGTAGAAGCCTCGCGTTCCGGACGGCCCACTCCCTCACATGGGGGAGTGGGCCTTTCCGCGTCCCGGGTTCGCTCACGGCGGCGAACATTGGCAGGATGGGGGGATGACCGGTGCGTTTTCGGGCTCTGGACGTTCCAACCAGGGCCTGCCCAAAGTGCCCACTCCGCCGAGCGGGTGGCCCATCGGCTCGTACGGCACCTACCAGGAGGCCCACCGCGCGGTGGAGCATCTGGCGGGCAATGACTTCCCCGTCGAGGAAGTGACCATCGTCGGCGTCGACCTGATGCTGGTGGAGCGGGTGATCGGGCGGCTGAGCTGGCCGAAGGTCCTCGGCACGGGCGCGCTGTCCGGCGCTTGGTTCGGCCTGTTCGTCGGGCTGCTCCTGGGCCTGTTCAGCCAGCAGCAGGCGTCTTTCGCCCCGATCCTCGTCGGCCTGTCCGCCGGTGTGGTCTTCGGCCTGATCTTCGCCGCCGTCGGCTACGCCAGCACCCGCGGCCGCGGCCGTGAGATCGCCTCCGCCACCCAACTCGTCGCGGGCCGCTACGACGTGCTCGCCCAGCCGCGCAACGCCGAGAAGGGGCGCGACCTCCTGGCGAAGCTGGCGATGGGGCCTGGGGGAGCGCTCAGCTAGCGCCGAATTGCGGACCGTGATCACCGGGCTTACGTTCGGATGATCCGGTGCGCGGTGGCTGGGCGGGCCGGTGGCACGTCGGGGTGCTGAATCGCAGGGGGCCTTCCCGACGTGTCCGTCGGGAGGGAGGCCGGCAGTGCGTGCTGCCCGTCGAATCACCGCCGCGGTCTGTGCCGTGGCGCTCGCGTCCGCCTGTGGTTCCGAGGAATCCGGGACCACGGTCAACGTGTACTACTCGACCGAGGAGAACTTCGACCAGGTTGTCGCCAAGTGCACGGAGGCGGCGGGCGGTCGGTACCGGATCGCGCTGAACACCTTGCCGCGTGAGGCCGACGGCCAACGCGAGCAGATGGTCCGCAGGCTCGCCGCGGGCGACAGCGACATGGACGTGCTGGGGCTCGACGTCACGTGGGTCGCCGAGTTCGCCGAGGCGGGCTGGATCGCCGAATGGACCGGCGCGGACAAGAGCGCGGTCGAGGACGGCACACTCGAAGGTCCGCTGGACACCGCGCGGTGGACGGGAAAGCTCTACGCCGCGCCGAAGAACACCAATGTCCAGTTGCTCTGGTATCGCGGCGACCTCGTCACGCAGCCGCCCTCGACGTGGGCGGAGATGCTCGACCAGGCCCGGGCTCTGAAAGCGGCCGGGAAGCCGAGCACGGTGCTCATGACCGGTGCGCAGTACGAGGGTCTGGTCGTGCAGTTCGCCACGCTCGTCGCGTCCGCGGGCGGCAAGATCCTGTCCGACGACAGCACCCGAGCGGTGGTCGACGACGGTGCTGTCCGGGCGCTGCAGGCGTTGCGAGACCTGGCGACTTCGCCGGTGTCGAGTCCGTCGCTGTCCAACGCGAAGGAAGACGACATCCGGTTGGCGTTCCAGGGTGGCGAGGCGGCCTTCCAGCTGAACTGGCCATTCGTGTACGCGGCGATGGCCAAGGCGAATCCCGAGCTGGCGTCGAAGATGAAGTGGGCGCCGTATCCCTCGGTCGACCAGGGAAAGGCGGGCACAGTCACCATCGGCGGCTTCAACCTGGCGGTCAGCGAGTACTCGCGGCACAAAGCGGAGGCGTTCGAAGCGGCGAAGTGCTTGCGTGACGCGGAAAGCCAGAAGTACTCCGCGATCAACTCCGGGGTGCCGCCCACCATCGAGTCGGTCTACGACGACCCGGACCTGGCCGGACCGTACCCGATGCGTGACGCGATCCGCGCCGAACTCAAGCGCGCCGCGGTCCGTCCGCTCACTCCCGCGTACCAGACCGTCTCGACGCTGATCTCCACGATCCTGTCGCCGCCGTCGTCAATCGATCCGCCCGCCACCGCGGACCGGCTGCGCAAGGAGCTGCAGGACGCCTTGGACTCGAAGGGAGTGCTGCCGTGACCCGCACACTCGACCGGCCGGTCGCGCGCCGCGCGGAACGCAAAGGGCTCAGCGAGGGGAAGAAGGCCGAACGCAAGCTCGGGTGGATGCTCTGCGCGCCCGCCGCGCTGGTGATGCTCGCGGTCACGGGGTATCCGATCGTGTACTCCGTCTGGCTGTCCCTGCAGCGCTACGACTTGCGCTTTCCCGACCAGCGGCAGTTCATCGGGATCGACAACTACGTGACCGTGCTGACGAATTCCTACTGGTGGATGGCTTTCGGGGTGACCACGCTGATCACCGTCATCTCGGTGGCCATCGAACTGGTGCTGGGCATGGCTTTGGCGATCGTCATGCACCGCACCCTGGTGATGCGCGGGCTGGTGCGAACGGTCGCACTGATCCCGTACGGCATCGTCACCGTCGTCGCCGCGTTCTCCTGGCGCTACGCCTGGACCCAGGACACGGGCTACCTCGCCGATCTCTTCGCCCCGGGCGCCGCGCTGCTCACCGAGCGCGTTCCGGCGCTGGGCATCATCATCCTGGCCGAGGTGTGGAAAACGGTGCCGTTCATGGCTTTGCTGCTCATGGCGGGCCTGGCGCTGGTGCCCGACGACTTGCTGAAGGCCGCGTCGATGGACGGCGCGTCGGCGTGGCAGCGGTTCGTCAAGGTGACGGTCCCGGTGATGAAGCCCGCGATTCTCGTCGCGCTGCTGTTTCGCACGCTGGACGCCTTTCGCGTGTTCGACAACATCTTCGTGCTCACCAACGGCGCGCAGCAGACCGGTTCGGTGTCCATGCAGACGTACAACAACCTGATCAAAGGGCTGAATCTCGGCATCGGCTCCACCATGTCGGTGCTGATCTTCCTGGCGGTGGCGCTGATCGCCTTCCTGTTCATCAAGGTGTTCGGCACCGCCGCACCCGGTGGCGCCGATGAGAGGAAGCGCTGATGGCCGCCATCGGAACCGCCGCGCCCGCCGGAGCCAAGGCGCGTTGGGCGCTGATCGACATCCTGGTCGTGGTCTACGCCCTGGTGCCGGTGCTGTGGATCGTGTCGCTGTCGTTCAAGACCAAGGAAACGCTGACCGACGGCAACTTCGTCCCGCGGTCGTGGACCTGGCAGAACTACGTCGACATCTTCAACACCACGGAGTTCATCCGGGCGTTGGTGAACTCGATCGGCATCGCGCTGATCGCCACTGTCATCGCCGTGGTGCTGGGCACGATGGCCGCGTACGCGATCGCGCGCCTCGAATTTCCGGGGAAGCGTGCGCTAGTGGGTGTTTCGCTGCTGATCGCGATGTTCCCGCAGGTGTCGTTGGTGTCGCCGCTGTTCGAGATGGAGCGCGGTCTCGGACTGTTCGACACCTGGCCGGGGCTGATCCTGCCCTACATCACCTTCGCTCTGCCGCTGGCGATCTACACGCTGTCGGCGTTCTTCCGCGAGATTCCCTGGGAACTTGAGAAGGCCGCAAAGATGGACGGCGCGACGCCGGCGCAGGCGTTCCGCCGGGTGATCGCCCCACTGGCCGCGCCCGGTGTGTTCACCACGGCGATCCTGGTGTTCATCTTCTGCTGGAACGACTTCCTGTTCGCCATCTCGCTGACCTCCACCGAGGCGTCGCGCACGGTGCCCGCGGCGCTGTCGTTCTTCACCGGGTCCTCCCAGTTCGAGGACCCGACCGGGACCGTGTCGGCGGCGGCCGTCGTCATCACCGTCCCGATCATCCTGTTCGTGTTGTTCTTCCAGCGCCGCATCGTCGCGGGGCTGACCTCCGGTGCGGTGAAGGGCTGACCCATGGCTGAGATCGTCCTGGACAAGGTGACCAAGCGTTACCCCGACGGCGCGCTCGCGGTGTCCGATGTGGACATCGAGATCGCGGACGGCGAGTTCCTCATCCTGGTCGGCCCGTCCGGCTGCGGGAAGTCCACTACCCTGAACATGATCGCGGGCCTGGAGGACATCACCGACGGCGAGCTGCGCATCGACGGCCAACGGGTCAACGAGCGAGCGCCGAAGGACCGTGACATCGCCATGGTGTTCCAGTCGTACGCGCTGTATCCGCACATGAGTGTCCGCGAGAACATGGCCTTCCCGCTGCGGCTGGCCAAAGTCGACAACCAGACCGTGAACCAGAAGGTCGACGAGGCCGCGCGCATCCTCGACCTGACCCAGCACCTCGACCGCAAGCCCGCGAACCTTTCCGGCGGCCAGCGGCAGCGAGTGGCCATGGGGCGTGCGATCGTGCGCGACCCCAAGGCGTTCCTCATGGACGAGCCACTGTCCAATCTGGACGCCAAGCTGCGGGTGCAGATGCGGACCTCGGTGTCCAAACTGCAGAAGCGGCTCGGCACGACGACGGTGTACGTCACCCACGACCAGACCGAGGCGATGACTCTCGGCGACCGGGTCGTGGTGATGCGCGGCGGACATGTGCAGCAGATCGGCTCACCGCAGTTTCTCTACGAGCAGCCCGCCAACCTGTTCGTCGCCGGATTCATCGGGTCGCCGTCGATGAACTTCCTGCCCGCGACCCTGGAGAACGGCGGACTCTCCACCCCGTTGGGCGCCTTCCCACTCACCGACCGGATCCGCCTGCTGGTGGAGGGAGCCAACGCGCCCCGCGAGGTGATCATGGGCCTGCGCCCGGAGCACTTCGAGGACGCGGCCCTGGTGGACGGCCAGTCCACCACGTTCGAGGCGACGGTCGACGTGCTGGAGTCGATGGGCTCGGACAAGTTCGCCTACTTCACCGTCGAAGGCGAGACCGCGACCTCGGCGGAACTCGAGGAACTCGCCGCCGACGCGGGCTCGGCGGACCTGACCGACAGCGGCGCCCAGATCGTCACCCGGCTGTCCGCGGCATCGGCGGCCAAACAGGGCACGCCGTTGGATGTGTGGTTCGACGCGGACAAGGTCCAGCTGTTCGACCCGGCGGACGGAAGGAACCTGACCTACTCCGGCTGACCCTGTGGACAGCCGTTTGCGCCGGTCCCGCCATGGGAGGAACGTGAACCAGGTCGGACGTTTCAGCGTGAAGCGTCCCGGGGACCAGGGGAAACACACATGCGCACGCTCTTGCGCGCGGCACTGGCCGCGCTGTTCACTCTGTCCACTGTGCTCGGTCTGAGCACCCTTGCCACAGCCGATCCGATGCCCTGCGACAGTGGTGAGCTGTGTCTGTGGGCCGAACCGACCTTCGCCGGCCCACGGGCCGTGATGACCTTGTCGAACACCACCCTGGAGGAATGCGTCCCGGTGCCGGACGGTGTCGAGGGCCGCTCCTTCGCGAACCGCCTGAGCAGGCCCGTCACCGTGTACCAGGACGCGGACTGCGCCACCGAGGGCGAGTTCGACACATACCCGGGTAGAGGCACGTACGTGCCGGACGCGCCGTTTGTCGTCCGGGCGGTGCAGATCTGGTTCAGTTGACCGCCCTCGGCGTTGGCACGACCGCCCGGGCCACGAACGACACCACTCGTGGCTCGCCCGCCCGCGCCGTTCGTCGGGTAGGGATGCCACTCCTTGGAGCTTCGACCTCCTGTCACCCGCCACCCCGGCAACCGCGACCAGCGGCATACGCCGCCCCAACCCGGCCGGACCTGCTCGGCCGCCTGTCAACGGCGTTACGGACGCCCACGGTTGCTCATGCCCGAGCGCCGGCTGGGCGACGGCGATCCGGTTCGTCTGTGCGGGTGGGCAGGGGTTTCGCGGTCGCGGGCGGCCGTCCGAGCCCGCGAGGCTGCAAGGTCGGCGAGCCCGGTCAGGCCGCTGGTCAGGGAGCAGAGCGGGGCTTGCTCGGTCGTCGGGAGACGGGTTGTAGGTGGCTGTGGTTGTTTGGTGCCCGGTGTGTCGCTGGGCGACGGTGATCTGCTGGTTGTCGGCGCGCTGGTGGGCAAGGGTCCGCCGTTCCGGGCGCCGCCCCGGCACGGTCGGGTGTGCTCGGTCGTTGGCCCAACTGCTTGTGGGGCCGCGGTTGCCTATGCCCAAGCGTTGGCCGTGCGGGGGTGTCCGAACGCGGTCGGGTGCTCGGCCGCCAGTCAACGGCTTGCCGGTTCGGCGGTTGCTCGTGCCCGAGCGTCGGACGGGCGACCGCCTGCCCAGGACGCTCCCGTTCGGCCGCACCGCGCATCCAACGCGGTGCGGCATGTCGGGCTGGTCGAACGTGCTGGGGAGAGCTTGACCACTGGGGCCGTCACTCTCCCGAATCTGTCCCGTTGGCTGATGTGGCAATCGGCGGCGGCGTTTGCGGCGGCTGGTGGGTCAGCGGCGGTCGCGGAGGGCGGTGATCACTTCGTCGTCCCAGCGGTGGGTGCGGATCAGGCGGTAGCGCTCGGCGATGACCCACAGGTACGCCTCCGCCTCGGTCTGCGTGCTGATCATCCCGGCCTGCCGGAGGAGGGCGACCACGGGGACGAACTCCTCGGTGTACCACCGGGCGGCCACGGTGGCGCGGTCGAGGAAGGTGTGTTCGTCCTGCATGAGCCGGAAGCCCCACGCCTCCACGGCTTCCGAGAGCTGCGCGTAGTCCCACGGCGCGACGAGGTTGATGGCGGTGCGGGCCTCGCCGCGCAGGGGGACTCGGTCAAGGAAGATCCGGCGGTAGTCCTTGACGATCAGGTCGCCGCGGTACCGGATGCCGTCCGCCTGAACGCGGGTGACGATCTCGGTGACGTAGGCGTCGATCGTGCGCAGGTTGAGCGCGTGCGCCACCGACACCCGGTGGTGCCCGTCCACGACGAAATGGAGATCGCCTATGCGGTAGACCTCGATCGGTGGGATCGACTCGCCCCTTCGCTGCGCCCTCGCCAGGCGTTCCCAGCGGTCGCGGGCCCGGCCGGACGTCGGCCGGAACCTGCGGTCGAAGTCGCGGGTGCGGTCGACACTGCCGATGATCGAGTCGAGCGGAATCACCTGCAGCCCCAGGCGCTTCTCGCCTTTGCGGCCCAGCGCGGCGACGACCTCGTCGAACGGCAGCATGATGTTGACGTCGTCAGGTTCGCGGCGCAGCCAGGCCGCGAGCCGGGAGAGGACTTGGCGTCTGCGCATGCGCAGGAAGTCGTTTTCCGCGTCGGCGCGGGTGAACCCGGTGTCACGCGCCATGGTCCGGCTCCGGGATGTCGAGGATGCGGTAGCCGACGGCGTTGATCACCCGGGTCTCGCCGAGCGTGCGGTCGGGGACGGGCTCGCCGTGCGGGTGGATGTGGCCGTGCAGCAGGACGGTGGGCCGCAGCGCGCGCACCGTGGTGTGCAGGCATTCGAAGCCGCGGTGCGGCCGGTCCTCGCGGTCGCCGAGGTGCCTCGGCGGCGAGTGGGTCAGCAGCACGTCGACACCGCGGCCGTCGCGCAGCCGGCGCCAGGCGGCGCGGCGGCGCAGGGCGCGGGCGCGGCGTGCCATCTGCCGCTCGGTCCACTGGTTCGGCCCGGCGCTGTAGCGGATCGACCCGCCCAGGCCCGCGATCCGCAGCCCGGCGACGTCGGCGACCTGGCCGTCGACGTTGATCGCACCCGCGGGACCAGGCCATTCCACGGGAAGGCCGCCGCTGGTCCACAGTCCCCGCGACGAGCCGTAGCCACCGAGGTCGATGTCGTGGTTGCCTGGTACGAACACGCATGGTCGGTCGAGCGCGTCGGAAAGGAACTCGAGGTAGTCGAACGGCAGGTCGCCCGCGGCCAGCACCAGGTCGACGTCGTGGCCGCGCACCCGGGTGGTCCACAGGTGTTCCACGACCTCGTCCGCCACCGCGAGCACCTTCGGCATCGTCCGAGCGTACGTCCGATCAGGTATCGATGTGCCGCCGCGAAACGAGAAGCACCTCGGGGGAACGGTTCTTTCCCGGGCCGCGTCGGAACAGCTAGCGTGATCATCGGATGCGATCGTCCAGCGGGCGGTCGTTCAGTCACGGGTGCGGTGGCCAGGCCTGCCACCGAGGGGAGTTCGTGGGATGGGCAGTGGGCAGCAGGAGGGGGACCGGTACGTCACCGGTGGCGTGAACTGGGAGGCCTACTCACTCGAAGACCTCGTCGCCATGGTCGCCGAGAACGCGAGCGCTCCCCAGTTGGAACGCCTCGCCGACGACTGGCGCGCCGCGGGCACCGAAGTCACCGACGCGGCGGCCGTCTTGGCGACCGCCCTCGAGGAGCTGATGCAGTACTGGTCCGGCGCGGCCGCCGAACAGGCCCGCGCCGACGTCGCGCTCAACGCGCAATGGGTGGGTGACCTGGGGGAGACCGCCCACCAGATCGGCGACCCGATCCAGGAGGCGGCGGGCGCGCTGAAAGCCGCGCAGGACGCCATGCCGGAGATCCCGCCCGCCCCGCCGGTGGACCCGGCCCTCGCGGTGGACGCGGCCGAACGCGGCGGCCTCGCGGGTGGCCCGATGGCCGCCGCGATCAACGCCACCGCCGCGGGCGCCGACAGTGCCTTCGCCGCCCAGCAGCAACAAGCGCAGCTCAAAGCCGTGGCGGTGGAAGCGATGCGCCGCTTCGAGGGCGCCGCCCTCGGCATCGACGCCGCGACACCGCGGTTCGAGGAACGCGAGACCGAACTGCGTCCCCGCCCGGACGCCCCGAACCTCCCGCAGCCGCCCACCTGGGGTCCGACCGTGCCGGTCTCCTACGTGACGGACGTCGAACTTCGCTGGCTGGAACTCACCGGAGGCAACCCCGCCACCACAGCACAATCCCTCGACAGCAGCACCGGGGCGTCCGCCGGGAGCGGTTCCGGTGGCGCAGGCGGCTATGGCGGGGGAGCCGCGGCCGCGGTGGGGGCGGGAGCGGGCGGCGCCGCCGCAGGCCCCATCGCCCGCGGACCGCAGTCTGGTCAGCGGACCGGCATCACCGAGTCATTCCAGAACCCGGTCAAACCCGTCACCGCGGGTCCCGCGCTGCACGCCGCCCCGGCGGCCGCCCACGGGGCGATGGCAGGCGGAATGCCGATGGGGGCAATGGGCGCGGGCCAAGGCGGTGACCAGGGTGAACACCGCAGGCGCTACCCGTTCGACGCCGAGGACCCGTTCGCGTTGGACCAGAAGGCATCGCCGCCGGTGATCGGCCTGTAGGCGCGGAGATGACCAGGGAGACGACTAGAGACGAGATGCCGGTCATGGACTCGCCACAGGCGCGCGGGGATAGGGGGAAGACATGAGAGAAGAACTCGAACGGCGGTCGCTGATCGAGGAGCGACTGGCAGGCCCAGAGATGCTTACCCCCGACGCGGCGGACATCCCGCCACCGCCCATGCCCACCCCGCAGCCACCGCCAATGCCGGCGCCCGCCCCCGCACCCCTGCCTGCCCCCGCACCGGCGCCGCCTGTCTCCGCCCCCGCACCGCTACCTGCTCCCGAGCCGGTTCCCGCACCGCCGACCGCGCCCGGGCAGCCGGTCGATGCGACGCAGCCCGTTCCGCGGCCGGGTGAGCCCGTGCCGGTTCCTGGCGGATCTGCCCCGCCGCCCAGCGCCACGCAGCCGGTTCCGTTGCCCGGCGGGTCCGCACCAATCCAGGTGCCGCCGGTGAGCCCGGGCCAACCGGGTCCCGCGCCGGGGGAGCCCGGCGCCCTCCCAGCGCCATTACCCGACCTCGGCAAGCCCGCGCCGCCGCCTGGTACCCCGACGCCCGCCCCCACCGGGCCGCCACCACCCGCAACCCCGACCGACGGCGCGACGACCCCACCCCACGGAGCAACGCCGCCACCCGGCACCCCAACCCACGGCGGCACCCAGCCCACCCCGACCGAGCAGTCGCCCGGCTACTGGGATGTCGACACCGACAAGCTCACCGGCTTCGCCATGGCCGTCACCTCCGCCCGGTTCGGCCTCGCCGCCGTGCAGGCTCGGGTCGAGCGCATGCAGGGCGATGAGTACACGCCCAAGCTCGGGACGAGTCCGGTCGGGCAGCAGCTGGCCAAGAAGTTCGACGACCGCCTCAACGGCGAAGCGGGCCTGCGCGGCCTGCTGGCCGAGGCGATGCGTCGGATGGACCAGTTCATCGAGAGCGCCGAGAAGGTCCGCGACACCTACCGCGAGACCGAGGCCGACGCCCAGCAGTCGATCAACCGGGTGAGCGGCGGATGACCGCGCCCACCCGCCAGGGCATTTGGCTGCAGCCCGCCGAGGTCGATCTCCTCTGCACCTTCGCCGAGGTCTCGCCCCCGTTCCCCCTGGCGATCCCGTCCCACGGCGCGACCGCCGACGAGCGCCAGGACATCTTCCGCGCCGCCCGCGCCGAGTTGTCGGCCCGTGGTCTGGCCGACCACCGTGGGCCGCAGGGGCTCGCCGCGGCGTTCGTCGGTCTGCTGCGCGACGGCGCAGGGTCGCTGGACCTGATTGTCGCCCGCCGCGGCGGTGTGCGGCGGGTGCTGGTCTTGACCAGGCGCGAGCAGGCTTTGGTCGCGCGGCAGGACAGCGGCGACTCCGCCGTGCAGCTGCTGGCCCTGTCCACCCATGACGCCGTCGAGCACCTGATGCGCATGGTCCCCGACCAGCCCCCGGCCATGGCGGCGCCGTTCAGCCTGCCAAGGCGGGCGGTCGACCAAGCCCACCGGGAGATCCTTGCCGCGACCGGCCGCGGCGGCGACCCGCGCAGGCTCTCGCCCGACGAGGTCGACCGCATCCTGCGCCGCCACGGTCTCGACGACGCCACCGTGCGCCGGATGGCCACCCACCTGCAGCCGGTGCTCGGCAACGGCCAGGCGGGCATCGCCGTCAAACGCGGGTACGCCGAGGCCTGGACCCGATCTGGCGAGGAACTGCGCTGGTTGGACACCGCCCGCGGCCGCTTCCGCATCGCGGGCGGCGGGCAGGCCGACTGGATGAGCGTCAACCCCCTACCCCGCGACGACCTCCGCACCGAGTTGCGCGCCCTCGCCCAGGAGCTCTGGCAGTAAATGCGGAACTCGCCGAAAACGACGGGCGGACCAGCTACCGTCATGGTCGGAAACGATGGTTCGGGAGGCTGACGCATGATCGATGTCGAACAGCTGGTCCGCCGGGTCAAGGAGAACGCCGAGCAGGCCGCCGCCGCGCGCGCCGCCGCCGAGCAGGACCGCAGACGTCGCCGCGAGACCGACGACACCTACGTCACCGGCGGCGTCCACTGGAACGGCTACAGCCTCGAAACGTTGCAGCGCATGGTCGGCGACCACGCCAACCCCAGCCAGCTCGACATGCTCGCCGAGGAGTGGGCCCGGCACGGCGACCGAATCGGCCGCGCCGCGAAGGACCTGTCCCGCTCGCTGAGCCGCCTCATGGACTTCTGGTCGGGGACGGCTTCGGAAGCGGCCAACCGCACGGTGATCACCAACGCGGCCTGGGTCTCGGAGATGGCGGCGACGGCCAAGAGCATGGCCGACCCGATCCAGGACGCCGGTGGCGCGCTGCGCTCCGCCCAGGACACGATGCCGGGCAGGCCGCGCAGCGCCTGGTACGCGACAGCCGGGGGCGGTGCGGCCGTCGGTTTCGCCGTGGGCGGTCCGATCGGCGCGGCCTTCGGCGCGGCGCTGGGCGGTCTCGCCAGCGCGTTCGGCTTCGGCAGCAACAAGAAGAAGCTCAAGCGCAAGGCCGTGCAGACGATGCAGCGGTTCGAGGCCGCGGTCCTCGGCATCGACGGCTCCACCCCGCGTTTCGGCGGCTCGGCGTCCGGTGTCGACCCGGGCACCGGCCCCGGCACGACCCCGCCGCCGGGTGTCGGCACACCCGGCCCCGGGGTCACCGTGCCGGGCGGCCCGTCGCACCCAGGCTGGAACGGCGCCAACCCGCCCACGGGTGGCACCACCCCGTCCTTCGCGCCCCCGTTCGGTTCCGGCTGGGAGGTGCGCTGGCAGGGCCTCACCGGCTACGGCGGCGGCAACGCGGGCCTGGGCGCGGGCGGCCTCAACGGTCTTGGGGCGGGCGCGTTCGGCTTCGGCGCGGGCGGGCTCGGCACCGGACGCGGCGGGCTCGGTGCCGGACCGGGCGCCGGTGTCCGCGGCGGCGCCAACGGCCGGGGCGCCCGGGCGGGCGCGGGACGCTTCGGCCGGGTCAACGGATTCGGTGACGCGGCCCGCGGCATGGGCGGCGCGGGGGCCGCGAGCGGGCGCGAGGAAGAAGACAGCGAGCACCGCAGGCGGGTCCCGATCGAGGAGGACCCGTTCGCCATCACCGACCTGAAGTCCGCGCCACCGGTGATCGGGCTCTAGCGTCACACAGCGGAACTGTGGAGAGGAACCCCATGTACGTCGATGAGCCAGGCCCGATCGGGAACTTCGACGGCGCCAACGGCTGGCAGGTCGACCCCGCGCAGGTCCGCGAGTTCGCCGCCGCGGTCGAGGACGTGCGCGCCGACCTCGACGCGATCATCGCCGAGGTCGCCGACCTGAGTTCTCCCGCGTTCCAGCCAATGCTGGGCACCAGCCCCGTCGGCCAGGAGCTGGCGGAGAAGTTCAGCGACCGGCTCGGCTCCGAATCAGGGCTGCGCGGGCAGTTGGAGACCGCCCTGCAGCGAATGGAGGAGTTCGTCGCGAGCGCGGAGCGGACCGCCGCCGGTTACCAGGAAAGCGACGAGCACGCCGCCAAGCGGTTCCCGAACACCTGATGGCCGAGGTCGCCCTGCACCCGGTCGAGGTCGACCTGTTGTGCGTGTTCGCCGAAGTCGAGGCGCCGTTCCCGATCGAGGTCCCCGCTTCCGGGCAGAGTGACATCGAGCGCGGCGTGCTGTTCTCCGGTGCGGCGCGACAACTCCGCGACCGCGGACTGGCCGACGAACGCGGTCCGCTCGACGTCGCCGAGGAGTTCGTCTACCTCCTGCGCGCCTGCACGGGCGTGGTCGACCTGATCGTGCTGAGCGACGACCGCAAGCTCGCCGCGGCCGTCCTCACCGCCTGCGACGAAGCCCTGCTCGTCGTGCAGGACAGCGCCGATCCCCACGGCATGATCCGCCTGCGCGCGGCCACTCTCGACGACGCCATCGGCACGCTGGAACGCATGGTCCCGCGGGTCGACGCCCCACTGACCGCGCCGTTCAGCCTGCCCCGCCGCGGGCTTGAGTCCGCGTTCGAGGCGATCCTCGCCGAAGCGCCGAAACCCTTGGCGCAGAACGAGATCGAGCACATCCTCGCAGCCAACGGGATCGATGACCGGGTCGCCCGCCGGATGGTGTCGCACCTGCAGCCCGTGCTCGGCAGCGGCCAGACCGGCGTCGCCAGGCGCGACGACAGCGAAGACCAGTGGCGCCGCGTCGGGGAGGAGATCCGGTGGATCGACACCCCGCGCGGACGCTATCGGCTGGCGGGCGACGCGGACTGGATGAGCGTGAACCCCTTGGGAACAGACGACTTCCGGGCGACGCTGCGGACCATGGCGGGGTCGGTCAGGGCGTAGGCGGCATCTCCGCGATGAGCGCCGTCACGACCGCGATCCAGGTGATGATCGTGGCCAGAAGCCAGAACTTGAGGTTGGTGAACAGCCGGGTCATGGCGGAACCTCCCATCGGGGAAGCGGGTGGGGGACCTGGGTGTCGCTGGAGCCGGGAAAGGCCTCCAGCTAGAGCCATCGGTTCTTGCGGAAGATTCGATACAAGACGAGACAGGCCGTGAAGATCACGACCATCACCAGCGGGTACCCGAACTTCCATTTGGTCTCGGGCATGAAGTCGAAGTTCATCCCGTAGACGCCGACCACCATCGTCGGCACGGCCACGATCGCCGCCCACGAGGTGATCTTGCGCATGTCCGAGTTCTGCTGCAGCGTGATCTTCGCCAGCGTGGCGTCGAGCAGGGTGGTCAGCAGCTCGTCGAACGCCGCCACCCGCTCCGACACCGTCGTCAGGTGGTCGTCGACGTCGCGGAAGTAGGAGCGCACCTCTTCCGGGATCAGCGGCGAGCAGCCCTCCGCGAGCCTGCGCAGCGGATTGGCCAGCGGCATGACCGCGCGGCGCAGCTCCAGGATCTCCCGCTTGACCAGGTACATCTGCTCCGCACCGATTGGGTTCTCCGGCGCGAAGACGGCTCGCTCAAGGAGGTCGATGTCGTTCTCGAACGCCTCGCTGACCGCGAGGTAGCTGTCGACGATCCAGTCGGCGATGCCGTGCAGCACCGCGGCGGGTCCGGCGCTGAGCCGCTCCGGCGAGCGCTCCAGCTCCTCCCGCAGGTTGTGCAGGCCCGAGTGCGCGCCGTGGCGGACCGTCACCACGTAGTCCTTGCCGAGGAACGCCATGATCTCGCCGGTCTCGACGATCTCGTTGGCCGTCGTCGGCGACTCGTGCTCCACGTAGCGGACCGTCTTGAGCACGATGAACAGGTTGCTCTCGTACCGGTCGAGCTTCGGCCGCTGGTGCGCGTGCACCGCGTCCTCGACCGCGAGTTCGTGCAGGCCGAACGTCTCCGCGACACCCTGGATCTGCTCGGCGTCGGGCTCGTGCAGGCCGATCCAGACGAAGCCCTCGCCGCGCGAGCGCACCTCGGCGACGGCGTCGGTGTGCGTCCAGCGTCCGGGCAGTCGCTTGCCGTCGACGTACACCGCGCAGTCGACGACGTACTCCGACTTCCGCACCGGGGTCGGGCGCGGCGCGGACACGGGGTTGCGGCCTCTGCGGCCGCCGAGCGAGGGAATGAAGGCCATCGGGGTCTCCAGGTGCTCCCGCCGCGAACGCGGCGGACCGGACGACCTATCGCCGCTCCGGTGACGGAGCGTCCCTGCCGGACCCGCGGAACCTGCCGCTAGCGGCTGATTCCTCCGGAGGGGACGCGGGTACTACTGCAACCTGTCGCGCTTTCATGACCATGCGGGTCGCCCATGTGCGTCCTCACCTCCTCGCGGCCGGTGGTGAGCCGGGCCGAATGCCCACGCCCACCGGAGCGACAGCCTACATCCTGGGTCCGACCTTTCGATGTTCAGGGATGCGTGATCACACGCGGTGCACTCCCTCACACATCGGTTGCACGCTGGGCCCGCGCGCCGTACACAGTTGTCTACTCGGCGGCCTACTCGCCGGTCACTTACTTGGAGGAACAGTGCAGTTCGGTCGGTACTACGAGGAGTTCGAGGTCGGCGCGGTCTACAAGCACTGGCCGGGCAAGACGGTGACCGAGTACGACGACCACCTGTTCTGCCTGCTCACGATGAACCACCACCCGCTGCACATGGACGTCAACTACGCCGAGAACACCACCGATTTCGGCAAGAACGTCGTGGTCGGCAACTACATCTACTCCCTGCTGCTGGGGATGTCGGTGCCCGACGTGTCCGGCAAGGCGATCGCCAACCTGGAGATCGAGTCGCTGCGCCACGTGAAGCCGACCTTCCACGGCGACACCATCTACGGTGAGACCGAGGTACTCGACAAGACCCCGTCGAAGTCCAAGGATGATCGCGGCGTCGTGTACGTCGAGACGCGCGGCTACAAGCAGGACGGGACCGTCGTGTGCATCTTCCGCCGCAAGGTGATGGTGCCCAAGCAGTCCTACGGCGACGCGCGCGGCGGCGAGCAGCCCGGCAGGCCTGAGCCCAAGGTGTAAAGAGCAAACGGAGGAGCCGTGACCGTGTCGCTGGAGGAGATCAGGCAGCGGTTGCGGCGCTTCGCCGAGTCGGAGGCGGCGGGCGCCTCCCCGCTCTATGAGCACCTCGCCGCCCGCGCCGCCGAGGACGACGCCGTCGCCGGGCTGCTGACCTCCGCGCAGCCCGGTTTCGGCCACCCGACCCTGCTCCTCGCCGCCGTGCACCGCGCGCTGCAGGCCGAGCCGTTCCACGAGCTGGTGAACTACTACCCGTCGATGGGCGGCACCTACGGCCTCGACGCGGGCACCTGGCCGCTGTTCCGCTCGTTCGTGGTGGAGCGGTCGGAGAAGATCCGCGCGCTCATCGCCGCGCACACCACCCAGACCAACGAGGTCCGCCGCGCGGCCCTGCTCTACCCGGCCGTCGCGCTGGCCGCCAAGCAGGCCAAGGCCCCGGTCGGCCTGCTGGAGGTGGGGTGCAGCGCGGGCCTGCTGCTCGACCTCGACCGCTACGCCTACCGGTACCAGACCGAGCAGGCGGGCCAGGTCGTCGCGGGCCCCACGAAGACCGCTCTGGGTCTGCACTGCGCGCTCGAACTCGCCCCCGGCGCCACCCTGCCCGTCATCCCCAAGAAGCTCGCCGTGGCCGCCAAGGTGGGCCTGGACCGCGACCCCGTGGACCTCGGTGACGAGGACGCCGCGGCGTGGCTGGAGGCCTGCATCTGGGCCGACCAGCCCGAGCGGCAGCGGCTGTTCAGCACCGCGGCCGCCATGCAGCACAAGAGCCCGCCAGAGTTGGTCCAAGGCGACGCCGTGGCCGACCTCGCCCGCGCCGCGGGCCGGATCCCGGCGGACGTTCCGCTCGTGGTGATCACTTCCAGCGTGCTCAGCTACCTGCCCGAAGCCGACCGGGCGGCTTTCGCCGAAGCCGTCGCCGCCCTCGCCGAGACCCGTCCGCTGTGGTGGGTCAGCAACGAGTCCTACGCCGCCGCGCTCACTTATGTGCTGCCCGGGCGTGACGAACTTGTCACCGCCGAGAGTGAAACGGCGCTGGGCGTGCTGGGCCTCACGACGTGGTCCCAGGGGCGTCCGGAAGCGGTCGCGCTGGCTCGGACCGCTCCGCACGGCGAGCGGCTGCTCTGGCTGGCCTGACCTGCGCTAACGGGGTAGAACACCCCACCCTCGAAGGGTGTCCGAAAGCTGCTCGACAAGATCGTTACCGGCATCGAGTGTGGTGAATGTCGCAAGGTCGACCCACGCTGCCTCAAGGGCGTCATCACCGGCTTGAAGATCACCGCCCGTAACCGAACAGGCGTAGTCGTAGATCACGTACACCCCCTTGGGGCCCTTTCGCTCCACTACGCCGATCAGGTCCCCGACGATCACTGTCAACCCGGTCTCCTCCTGGAGTTCACGAACCAGAGCGACGTCGTCGGCCTCGCCGGATTCGACCCTCCCGCCAGGTAGAGACCACTGGCCGCGGCCGGGATCGTTCGCCCGCCGAATGAGCAGGAGGCGGCCGGACGAGTCACCGACAATGCCTCCGACACACCGGATTCTCCCGTTTGGACCAGCGCTCATAGCTACAGAGCGTAGCCGTGCTTCTTCGGTAACGCTCCGCATTGACCCAAGCGCGGGACACCCCTCCCGAGCGGGCTCCGCGTGCGGTACAACGGTTTTCAACAAGGCCACTTCGGGTGCGGACGGAACGGGGTAGATCGCAGTGGACGTCAAGAAGGTAATGATCTTGACTGGGGCAGCGTTGCTCGTCTTCTTCCTGGTGACGCAGCCGGTTCAGTCGGCGGGCATCGTGAACTCGATCATCCAGACGCTCAGGGAGGGCGCCGAAGCGGTGATCACCTTCGTTCGTACTGTTTTCTCCGGCTGAGCCGGGTAGCGTCGAACCATGTTCGCGCCCCGAGACCCAGACGAGTACTTGCTGGACTCCGAACGCCGGGTCATCCGGGTGCGCAGGCACTGGGCGAGCCTGGTCTGGGAGGTCTTCGAGGCAGTCGCGCTCCTCGCGATCTGCGTCATGATCTCCTACCTGCTCCCGCCTGCGGCTTGGCTGGTGCAGAACATCCTCTGGTACGTCGCCCTTGCCGTCGTGCTGCGCTTCACCTACCAGGTCATCGACTGGTGGGTGGAGCGCATCGTGGTCACCGACAAGCGGTTCATGATGACCACCGGTGTCATCACGACCCGGGTGTTGATGATGCCGATCGGCAAGGTCACCGACCTGACGTACAAGCGCACGGCGATGGGCCGCATCTTCGGCTACGGCACGATGGTCGTCGAGTCCGCGGGCCAGATCCAGGCGCTCAACAACATCGAGTACCTGCCGAGGCCCGAACAGGTCTACGACGCGATCTCCGAACTCGTCTTCGGCGACAAGAAGGCGGCGGCGGAGCGGTTCTCGATGATCAAGGCGCAGCGGATGGCGCAGGGCAAGCGCAAGGCAATGAAGGCGTGACCCGGGTCATCGTCCACACTGACGCAGGTGCGGATCGACCTTCACTGCCACTCCACTGCCTCTGACGGCACCGACAGCCCGGCCGAGCTGATGCAGGCGGCCGGGCGGGCGGGCTTGGACGTCGTCGCCATCACCGACCACGACACCACAGCCGGGTGGGCCGAGGCCGCGGCCGCGCTCCCGCCCGGGCTGCGGCTCGTCCGCGGCGCCGAGTTGACCTGCGTGTCCGAGGACGGCCGCGGCGACACGTGCACGGTCCACCTGCTGGCCTACCTGTTCGATCCCCAGGCTGAAGCCGTGGTGACCGAGTACGCCCGCACGCGCGCCGAGCGGCGTACCCGGCTGCACACGATGGCGGCCCGCATGGCCGCCGACGGCTATCCCGTCGACCCGCACACGCTGCTGGCAGCGATCCCCGACGACGTCCCCGCGGGCCGCCCGCACCTCGCGCAGGCCCTGGTCCGCGCCGGGATCGTCGGGTCGGTCACCGAGGCGTTCACCAAGCTCCTGCACGGCCGTGACGGCTACTACGTGCCCAGCCAGAAGACCCCGGTCCGCGACGCGATCGACATGATCAAGGCGGCGGGCGGGGTCACCGTGCTGGCCCACGGCTTCGCGCACCGCCGCGGCCCGACGATCAGTGCGGCCGTGGTGGCCGACCTGGCCCGCAACGGCCTCGACGGTGTCGAGATCGACCACCCCGACCACGACGGGCAGGCGCGCGATGAACTGCGCTCCCTGGCGGTCAAGCACGACCTGGTGGTCACCGGCTCCAGCGACTACCACGGCACCAACAAGACCATCGCGATCGGCGCGGAGACCACCGCGCCCGCCATGCTGGACGCGATCATCGAACGCGCCACCGGCGCCAAGATCCTGGAGGGCTGATGAGCTGGTTCGACGTCCAGATCTTCACCCACGCGCTGATCACCCTGCTGGTGATCATGGACCCGCCGGGGACGATCCCGGTCTTCCTGAGCCTCACCGGCCGCAAGACGAAGGCCACCAGGCTGCGCGCGGCCCGCCAGGCGGTGCTGGTCTCGCTCGGCGTGATCACCCTGTTCGCGATCGGCGGCGAGGCGATCCTGTCCTACCTCGGCATCGGCATCCCCTCGCTGCAGGGCGCCGGCGGTCTGCTGTTGCTGCTGATCGCGCTCGACCTGCTCACCGGCCGCGGGATGACGGAGCCGGAGGCGGTGGAGGACGTCAACATCGCCCTGGTGCCGCTGGGTACCCCGCTGCTCGCGGGCCCCGGCGCCATCGCCGCGACGATCGTCTTCGTCCGCCAGGCCGACAACGACAGCGGCACCGCGGGCTACGTCGCCGTCGGCGCCGCCATCCTCGCGGTGCACCTGATCCTGTGGCTGTGCCTGCGCTACTCGGGCGTGGTGATCCGGATCATCAAGGACAGCGGCATTTTGCTGCTGGCCAAGATCGCGGGTCTCCTGCTCGCCGCCATCGCCGTGGAACTGATCGCCAACTCGGTGAAGGGTTTCATGCAGTGACATGGCGCCGCCTTCGGCGGCGCGGGCTCGGTCGCTTTGGTGGTCACCGCGACCGAGCGGGTGGATCACTTGTGGTTGAGTAAGGTGTTGAGGGCTTCCTGGGTGCGAACGATGGCGGCGGTGCCGTCGTCGTGGATCACGATGGGGCGTTCGATCAACGCCGGGTTCGCCGCCAGTACGGCGATCCACTGCGCGCGGTGGTGCGGGAGGTCGGCGAGCCCGAGTTCCTTGGCCAGCGGCTCCTTGAGCCGGGTGATGTCCCAGGGCTCCAGATTCAGCTTGACCAGCACCTCTTCGATCTCCGCGGCGGTTGGCGGATCTTCGAGGTAGCGGCGCACGGTGTGCTCGGCTCCCAGCTCGCCAAGAGCCAGCTCGGCGCTGCGGGACTTGCTGCATCGGGGGTTGTGCCAAATTTCCACACCCTCGATTGTGCCCCGCGCATCGAGTGTCGGTGGCACTGCGTACGGTGAGACCCGCGCTCGGTCGCGGTCACCATGAAGGTGACCGAGCCGCGCGCCCGGAGGGTGCGCCATGACAGAGGGGGGCCGTGCAGGGCCAGCTGGGTTTTGAGAGCATGCCGCGGAAGCTGATCAAGGTCACGCCGTCGCGGCTTTCGGTGTGGGCGGACTGCCCGCGCCGGTTCCGCATGGCGTACATCGACCGCCCCACACCGCCGCGCGGTGGGCCATGGGCACACAGCACGCTTGGCGCGGTGGTGCACAACGCGCTCAAGGCGTTGTTCGATCTGCCGGTGGGCAAGCGGACACCCGACGCGGCCGCGGCGCTGGTGGGCACGCACTGGAAGGACGACGGGTTCGCCGGGACCGAGCAGGCCGCCACCTTCCGCGAGCGCGCCGCGGCCTGGGTGCACGACTACGTCGCCGAGACCGACGTCAGCCACGACCCGGTCGGCCTGGAGCGCTGGGTGTCCGCGCCGGTCGGCACGATCGTCGCCGAGGGCCGGGTCGACCGCATCGACCAGCGCGACGGCGAACTGGTGATCGTCGACTACAAGACCGGCAGGCACGCGCTGACCACCGACGACGCCCGCGGCTCGCAGGCGCTCGCGCTGTACGTCCTGGCGGCGCGCCGCACGCTGCGCAGGCCGTGCACCAAGGTCGAGCTGCACCACCTGCCGTCGGGGACGGTGTCGTCCTGGGAGCACACCGACGAATCCCTGGCCCGCCACCTGCGCCGCGCGGAGGAGTCGGCAGACGAGTTCCAACTCGCCACCGACACGCTCAAGGCGGGCGGCGACCCGGAAGTGCTGTTCCCGCCCACCCCCGGCCGCCAGTGCTCGTGGTGCGACTTCCGCCGCAACTGTGACGACGGCCGGGCGGCTGGACCGCAGATCGAGCCATGGGCGATGCTCGCACCGTGACCGGCCCGACCGACCGTTTCCCGCACTCTGACCCCCGCACGACCCGACTCCCCACCTCCGCACCGGCAGCCGCGGTCGCCAGAGCCGCCCCGGCCGCCCCTCCCGCACCCTCGACCGCAGCCGCACCGGCGCGCACGGCCGCACCCGCGACCGCAGGGGCCGCGACGGTGCCGCTACCCGCGGCGGCGCACAACGAGTCGTCGCGCTCGGCGCGGCACGGTGTGAACCGGCCGGGGCCGGGACGCGGGCACGGCCGAGCGGGCGGCTTCGAGCCGGACACCGCACCCGGCGACTACCCGACCGAACCCTTCGACCGACCCGACACGGCCGACGACGAGCCCAAGCCCCCCGGCTTCTGGCGGGAGCTGTCGGGCGCGCTCACCCTCGGCCTGTGCGTGCTGGCGCTGGTGGTCGTCGGGCTTCAGCTGCTCGCCTCGTCCAAGGGCATGCCCGGTCCCGGATTCCCGGTCGTCCTCGGACACGCGGTCGCCGCCATCGCCGCCGTGGTCTTCCAACGGCAAGCGGACCGCCGCCAAGGTTCGGTCGCCGTGCTGCCGGTCCTGCTGGTCGCCGCGCTCACCGCGGCGACCATCTGGTTCTTCTGGTGGTCCTGACCCACCCGCGAGTCGCCCCTCCAGGCAAGTGAGTTCAACACCCAGGCACGTGAGTTCGACGTTTGGGACGCGCCCACTCGCTGATCGCCCGCCGCCAAGCACTGCATGCGAGTGCCGAATGTCGAACTCGCGTGCCTGGGTGTTGAACTCGGGTGGCTGGAGGGGGAGTCGTGGGGTCAGGCTAGCCAGGTTTTCCAGGTTGGGAGGAGGGTGGCCAGGAGCTCGGCGGGGTTTTCCGTCGCGGGGGAGTGGGCCGCGCCTGCGATCATGCTGAAGTCGGCCTCCAAGCGGTCGGCCATGTCGCGCTGGGCCGAGGGCGACCAGGCGTCGTCGTCCGCGCCGCAGGCCACCAGGCAGGAGGTTCCGCGGGCGCGCAGCGAGCGGGCGAGGTCGCCGACCAGGTCGGGTTCGCCGCGCAGGCCGGTGCCCATGCCGACCAGTGCCGCGACGCTGTTGCGCAGGAACCGGTCCCGCAGGAACACCCGCTGCTCCGCGGGCACGTTCTGCCAGCGCGGGTTGCTCGCGTTCAGCTTCTCCAGCACGTCGTGCGTGGGTCCGATCCCGTGCTGGTGCAGGATCGGCTCGGCCAACTCCAACACGGCCCGCCGCCCACCCGAGGGCAGCTCGCCCGGCCCCGAACTGAGCAGAGTCAGTCCGACGATCTCCGCCCCCGCGAGCACGGCCCGACGGGACACGAGACCGCCGTACGAGTGGCCCATGAGCACCACGGGCCGACCGTCGGCGGCGAGCTTGCCGACCAGTTCCGCCACGACCTGGCCGAGGGGCGCGGGCAGGTACGACGCCTCATCAGCCGGTCCGGGGGAGTCCTGGTGGCCTGGCAGATCGATCGCGACGACGTCGAATCCGGCGTCGGCGATGGGGTCCAGCAGCGGCGCGAAATCCTCTTTGGACCCCGTGCAGCCGGGCACCAGCAGCGCGATCGGGCCCTCACCGCGGATGCGCAGGGCGCCGATCGGTCCATATGGCCCGGACAGGTCGGCGCGGACGGCCCGGTGCGGGCTCAGCTGCGAGTGCATGAATTGAGTGTGCCGCGCGCGGCGGTCAGTGCAAAGCGACGAGGGTCGTGCCGCGCTGTTCGAGCACGATCGGACCGATGGAGCTCATCGTGACCATGCCCGTGTGGTTCGCGCGGTCGACAGGGATCCGGCCGACCTCCGTGCCGTCGGCCTGGCTCACCACCGCGATGGCGTCCTTGACCGGAAGCAGGGCCCGCCCGGCGAACACGGTGCCGGGACCGAGCGTGTCCTTGATTGTCCACAGAGGACGAAGCTCGGTCGCCGACACGACGACCGTGCGCGACCCGCTGAACCAGTGGAACGCGCCCGTTGCCTTCGTCACCGGCGACGCCCGGCCGGGCGGGTCGGCGCCCAGGTCGTCGGGGCCGAGGTCGAGGTCGTAGCTCGCCGTCTGGGCGCCCTCGGCGCCGTAGACGACCAAGCGGTTCGGCGAGGGTACGGCGACCGCGGTCAGGTCGTCGTTCATCGCGACGACCTGAGCCGACTCGCTGCCGAGAACGGTGCTCAGCACCTCGACCGGCTTGTCGGACTCGTTTTCCTTGCCGGTGGCCTTGTAGACCGTCAGCCGGACCGCCGCGTCGTTCGGGCAGCGCTCGATGACGGCGATCTTGTTCGACGCCGCGTGGGCGGACTTGTACGCGCACCCCGTGCGCGGCTGCTTGTCCGCGTTGACCATCGCCGGGATCTGGCCGTAGTCCATCGTCTCGACGAGGTCCGAGCGCACGCTCGTGATCAGCCGCTCGCCGGTCGCCGTCAGGTAGACGCCGTCGCCGATGAGCCGGGTGCCGAGTTCGGCGTCGCTGTTGCGCTGCCGGTCGCGCTTCCCGCTGACCGGGTCGAGCGACGTCATCTCGCTGCAGCCGCCCGCGTGCCGGGGATCGCTCTCGGGCAGCGCGTTCTCGGTCGTGCGGTAAAGCGCCACGGCGGTGCGCCACTGCGTGCCGACCGTGCACAGCTCCAGGTCGCGGCTGTAGATCCACCGGACGTCCCCGGTCTCCGGGTCGCGTCCGGCCACCTCGCCACCGCGGCCGGTGACCACTGTCGGACCGGCGACTACCGGCTCCCAGGTCGCGGGGCTCTCCGCGCGCCAGACCTCGCCGAGGGACGGCGGGAAGAACTCCGGTGCCACGGGCTCCTCGTACTGCCGCTCGGTGGTGATCGATGTCGTCGCCCGCAGATCGCTCTTCTGCCACACGACGACAACGGCCCCGATGAGCGCGACGACGATCAGGCCGATGGCCGCGTAGTCGCGTTTGCGGTTGAACCTGGTGCGCGGCGCGCGCGGCGGCGGGACGTCCCCATCGAGGACGTCCTCGCTGCCCACACCGTCAGAGTCCGCGGAAGTCACGGACGCTAGTCTGCCGCGCCCGATGTGTCGTTGGCGTTCGAACTCGCGTCCGCGCCGACCTCGGAGCCCGAGCGCCTGCGCCGACGACGCGCCCGCGCCGGCTTGTCCTCGGTGCCGCCGGTCTCGGCCGGAGCCGCCGCCTGGGCTTCGCCCGCGGCTTCGACGCCGGAGCGCCTGCGCCGACGACGGGGCCTGCTGGCGCGGTCCTCGGACTCCTCACCCGACGTGCGGGTGGCGGCGTCCTCACCGCCCGCACGGCCACGCGAGGACGAGACCCGGGTGGTGCGGACCGGGGCGGCGCCGCGGCCGCGGCCGGGACGCTTCTGGCCCATGTCCTCCTCCGGCTCGGCGTCGAGGCCCGCGCGGGTGCGCATGGCCAGCGGCAGCCTGCCGGTGGAGCCCTCGGGGATGCCGAGGTCGCTGAACAGGTGCGGTGAGGTCGAGTACGTCTCCACCGGCTCGGGCTTGCCCAGGCCGAGCGCGTCGCTGATGCCCTTCCAACGGGGCTCCTCGTCCCAGTCGACCAGGGTGATCGCCACCCCGGTCTTGCCCGCGCGGCCGGTGCGGCCGATGCGGTGGACGTAGGTCTTCTCGTCCTCGGGGCACTGGTAGTTGATCACGTGCGTGACATCGGTCACGTCGATGCCGCGCGCGGCGACATCGGTGCAGACCAGGACGTCGACCTTGCCGGAGCGGAACGCGCGCAGCGCCTGCTCGCGGGCGCCCTGGCCGAGGTCGCCGTGCACGGCGCCCGCGGCGAATCCGCGCTCGGTCAGCTCGTCGGCGACCTTCTGCGCGGTGCGCTTGGTGCGGGTGAAGACCATGGTCAGACCGCGACCCTCGGCCTGCAGCGAGCGGGCCACGACCTCGATCTTGTCCAGCGAGTGCGCGCGGTAGGCGAACTGCTCGGTGCGCTCGTGGGTGGCGCCCGCGTCGTTCTCCTCGGCCCGGATGTGCGTGGGCCGGGTGAGGAACGTGCGCGCCAGGGTGATGATCGGCCCCGGCATGGTGGCCGAGAACAGCATCGTCTGGCGCTTGTCCGGGACCATGCGCAGGATGCGCTCGATGTCGGGCAGGAAGCCCAGGTCGAGCATCTCGTCGGCCTCGTCGAGGACCAGGCCGGAGACCTTGCCCAGGATCAGGTCCTTGCGCTCGGCCAGGTCGAGCAGGCGCCCGGGGGTACCGACCACGATGTCGACGCCCTTGCGCAGGGCGGCGACCTGCGGCTCGTACGGGCGGCCGCCGTAGATGGCCAGCACGCGCGCGCCGAGGTGCTTGCCCGCGTCCTTGAGGTCGTGGGTGACCTGCAGGCACAGCTCGCGGGTCGGGACCACGACGAGCACCTGCGGGGTGCCGTCGCCGGGGGTCTCGAGGCGCTGCAGCAGCGGGACGCCGAAACCCAGCGTCTTGCCGGTGCCGGTGCGGGCCTGACCTATGAGGTCGTCGCCCGCCAGGGCCAGCGGGAGCGTCAGCTCCTGGATGGCGAAGGTCCGGATGATGCCCGCTTCGGTCAGCGCGCGGACGATCTCCTCGCGGACGCCCAGCTCGGCGAAGGTCGGTGCTTCTTCCTTCACCGGCGCGCCCGCGACCAGTGGGTGCGACGTGTCGGTCTCCGGAACGCCCGCGACGCTGTGGTCCAGCGTCACGGGGTCGAGATCGACGGCGTCGGCAGTGTTGTCATTGTCGTGCGTCAGGGTGATCAGCCTCTCTCATACCAGCGCGCACTGCCCTGGACGGGCACTCGACCGCACCGGATTCCCTACGCCGGAGCAGGAGGCCCAAGAGGTATGCGCGCACCCTCACACTCGGTCCGCGGCGTGCTTCGCCACGAGTTTCCCGAGGTCCTCGTCAGCCCTGCGTCGCCTGCCGAGACGGCGGCGAGACACGGGCGTCCTGCCGAGTCTACCCGCGACGGTCGCCCGATACGCTGCCAACCATGGAGAACGCTGAGCCTGAGGTGTCCCGAGGCGTGTTGTCGGCTGCTGTAGTGGACCTGCTCGGCGTGCTGGCCTATGGCGAATTGTCCGCTTTCGACCGCATGTCGGAGGACGCCAGGTCCGCTCCGACCGTGGCCGGGCGGGCCGCGCTGTCGGCGATGGCCGCCGCCGAGATGGGGCACTACGCCAAGATCGAGAAGTTCCTGGCGGAGCACGGGGTGCAGATCGAGGACGCGATCCGCCCGTTCATCGCCCACATCGACACCTGGCACGCCTCGACCGCGCCGCGCTCCTGGCTGGAGTCGCTGGTCAAGGCCTATGTCGGCGACGGTCTGGCGGCGGATTTCTACCGCGAGATCGCGAACTGGCTCGACGAGGAGACCAAGGACCTGGTCCTCGAAGTCCTGGCCGACACGGGCCACTCCGCCTTCGCCGAGCGCGAGGTCGCCGCCGCCATCGAGCGCGACCGGACCGTGCGCGATCGGCTCGCCCTGTGGGGCAGGCGGCTGCTGGGCGAGGCACTGACCCAGGCCCAGTACGTGGTGGCCGAGCGCGACGCGCTGGCCGAGCTGATCGTCGGCGGCACCGGCGACCTGACCGGTATCGCGGCCCTGTTCCGCAAGCTGCAGCAGCAGCACGGCAAGCGCATGACCGCTCTCGGCCTCGGCTGACCCGCGAGTCCCCACCTCCCGACAACGACTTCTCACTTCAGCTGTGGACAACTCAGCCCGAGATGAGAACTCGGTGTCGGGAGGTGGGGACTCGCGATTACGCGCGTGGTGAACGTCGCAGGGCCTGAACGGTCCTCGGGGCCGATCTCCACTAGCCTGCGATAGTGAAACAGTCGTATGACGCACGGAGGTCTGGCGTGGAGGTCAAGGTCGGTGTCGCGGACACCGCGCGGGAAATCGTCCTGAACAGCGCGCAGACCCCCGACGAGGTCGAGGCCAAGGTCGCCGACGCCCTGAAGGACCAGACGGGCAGCCTCGTGCTGCTCGACGACAAGGGCCGCCGCTTCGTGATCCCGTCGGCGCGCATCGCCTACGTCGAGATCGGCGGAGCCGACGCTCGCAAGGTCGGCTTCGCTCCCTGAGGGCACTGAAGACATGACGATGGCCACCTCCCGCCGGGAGGTGGCCATCGGTTTGTCCAGGCTCAGATGTCGGCGTGGTCCAGCGTGGTCTGCACGACGAACGGCGGCCTGCTGGTGCCCATGATCCGGTAGCGGTCCCATGGATCCGGGTCGGACAGTTCACCGTCGGCTTCCGCGCCGGGCGTGCGCAGCGTGGCCTTGGTCTTGCGGCCGCCCACCGCCTCGGATACCGCCGGGTCGGCGTCGATGCGGCCGTACCAGCGGTAATAACCGTCGATCGGCTGGAAGTGGCCGCGCAGGGTGACCCGGACGTCGAGTTCCCGCTCGCCGATCACCAGCGTCGCCGCGCCGGTGTAGCCGTCGTCCTCGGGGTGTTCTTCGTGCTCGCTGTGTTCGCTCAAGGGATTGCTCCTAGCCCGCCGCGGTGCCGCTGTCGGCGGCGTCGCCGTTGGTCAGTTTCACGATCTTGTTGATGTCCAGCGGCTTGTGCGGGTCGATGGTGACGCCGTAGCTGCGCAGGGTCCCGTCGATCGCGGCCCAGATGGTCATGGTCAGGTACTCGACGACCGCGTCGCGGCCCATCGTGCGCCGCTCCAGCCACCACTCGCCGACGTTCTGCACCATGCCGACGATGCCGTGTCCCCAGACCTCGGCGCCGCCCGAGTCGATCTTGAACGCGCGCATGTAGTCGCCGAGCAGGCTCGACAGGGCGTTCGCGATGACCTCTTTGTCCTCGGCGACGATGTCCGCGTCGATCTTGCGGTCGGCGAACGTGCTGCGCACGAGCAGGCGGTAGAGGTTCGGGTATTCCTCTATGAACGAGAAGAACGCGTCGAGGCTCTTGCGGATGCGCGGCATCGGCGCCTCTTCGCGGTTCATCGCCGGGATGAGCCGCTCGAAGAGGATCTCGGTCGCCCGGTGGCCCAGGGCCACGAACAGGTCGGCCTTGTCGGTGAAGTGCCGGTAGAGGACGGGCTTGGTGACCCCGGCCTCCGCCGCGACGTGCTCCATAGCCAGGTCCGGCCCGTGCGTTGCCAGCGCTCGCAGCGCGGCTTCGACGAACTCCTCCCGCCGCGCGGCGCGGTGCGACTTCCACCGGTCCCGCCGGGCGTCTCCGGAATCCGTCGAGCTGTGTCCCTTGACACGATCCGTCATGGATTGCATGCTACCAGAAGTAACTGTTACCTGCAGTCACACGCATGCCGAGGAGATGACTCGACGATGAGCCGCGCTCTACAGATCGCCAAGGTAGCCGACCGGGAGAAGACCGCGGGTCGTTTGCTCAAGTCTTCGGCCGAAAAGTTCTACGACCCGGACATCGACATCGACTGGGAAGCGCCGGTCGTGGAGGGTCTGCACTACCACCCTGAGCACCGCATCTCGCTCTACGGCACCGAGATGTGGAAGCAGATGACGCCCGAGCAGCGCATCGAGCTGGGCAAGCACGAGATCGCCAGCATCGCGAGCACCGGCATCTTCT
Organism: Actinokineospora xionganensis; assembly: GCF_014323725.1. GTDB lineage: Bacteria > Actinomycetota > Actinomycetes > Mycobacteriales > Pseudonocardiaceae > Actinokineospora > Actinokineospora xionganensis. Next base: position 49,068 of record NZ_JABVED010000016.1, read on the forward strand.
TCGAGGTCCTGCTCATGCAGATGCTGCTCAAGCAGGTCTACCGCAACGACCCGACCACCAACCACGTGCACTACCTGCTGACCGAGGTCGCCGACGAGTGTCGGCACTCGACGATGTTCGGCAAGGCGTGCAAGCGCTTCGACGTGCCCGCCTACGGCCCTCGGGTGTGGGTCAAGCAGCTGGCCAAGATCCTTCCGGTGATCGGCCGCGGGCCGTCGACCTACGCCGCGATCCTGGTCGCCGAGGAGGTCCTCGACCGCATGCAGCGCGAGGCCACCGCCGACGAGACCATGCAGCCGCTGATCCGCATGGTCAACCGGATCCACGTCCTCGAAGAGGCCCGGCACGTGACCTTCGCGCGGGCCGAGGTCGCCAACGGCATGGCCGAGGCGGGCTGGTTCGCCAAGAAGTACCACCGGCTGCTGACCGCCGTCGTGTCCTACTTCGTCGCGCTGAGCCTGGTGAACCCGAAGGTCTACCAGGCCGTCGGCCTCGACCCGCGGGCCGCCCGCAAGGCCGCGCGGAACAACCCGCACTTCCAGGCCACGATGGCGTACTGGGGCGAGCGGATCATGGGCTTCCTCGACGACGCGGACCTGGTCGGCGGACCCGGGATGGTGCTGTGGCGGCACTCGATGTTGCTCCCGCGATGACCTTCCACACCTCCGATGGCGTCCGGCTCAACGTCGTCGAAAGCGGGTCCGGGCCGGACACCCTCGTGCTGCTGCACGGCTGGGTGATGGACCACCGCTCCTGGGACCACGTAGCCGCCGAGACGCGGGGGGTGCGCGTCCTGCGGTACGACGCCCGCGGCCACGGCTCGTCCGGCGCCGCGCCGAAATCGGCGGCGACGATCGACCGGCTCGCCGACGACCTCGCCGAACTCATCACCCACCGCGCGCATGGCCGGGTCTTCCTCGCAGGCCACTCGCTGGGCGGGATGACGATGATGGCGCTGGCAGACCGCCACCCGAAGCTGGTGGCCGAACGCGTCGCAGGGGTCGCGTTCGTCAATTCAGCTTCGGGTGGGCTCGCCGAGCTGACCTTCGGCCTGCCGAGGTGGGTGGCCGCGCCGATTCTGTTCATCGAGATGCTGGCGAACCTGCTGATCGTGCGGCTGCGCGGACGCAGGCTGCTGAGCCCGCGGCTGTGCTCGGTGACCCGGCCGCTGGTGCGGTTCCTGGCGTTCGGCCGCAAGCCCGTCAAGGGACACGTGGCCGCGGCGGCGAGCCAGCTCGGGGCGTGCAGCCCGTCCGGGATGGTTGCGTTCCGAGAGGAGTTGAAGTCGCACGAACGGGCACACGCGCTGCGGGTGTTCCAGGACGTCCCGGCGATCGTGCTGGCGGGTGACCGTGACCGGCTGTGCACCCTCGCGCAGGCCCAGGCCATCACGGACGCGCTGCCCAAGGCCGATCTGGTGGTCTATCCGGGCGCGGGGCACATGCTGCCGTACGAGCGGACGTCGGAGGTCGTGTCGCACCTGTCGAGGCTGGTTGCTCACACGGGACTTCTCATGAAAGCTACTGCCTAGTAGGTTAGGTGGGTGGCTGACTCTTTCCGCACCTCGGACGATCTCGACCTGCACGTCGTCGAAACCGGTCCGTCGAACGCGCCGGTGACCGTGCTGCTGGCCCACGGCTGGACGAGTTCGCAGGCCGTCTGGGACCACGTCGTGCCCGAACTGGGCCCGGACGTGCGCACCATTCGCTACGACCACCGCGGCCACGGTCGGTCGATGCCCGCGCCGGTGGACGCGGCGACCATCGCGCACCTCGCGGACGACATGGCCGAGCTGATCAAGGCCAAGGTGCCGTCGGGGAAGCTGGTGCTGGTGGGGCACTCGATGGGCGGCATGACGATGATGGCCCTCGGTGAACACCACCCGGAGATCGCCCAGCGGGTCAGCGCGGCGCTGTTCGTCTCCACTTCGGCGGGGCGGATGAGCGAGGTGACCTTCGGGCTGCCGAAGCCACTGGTCCGGGCCTACGTGAAGCGCACCCAGCGGCCCGCCGGCTCGAAGCCTTCGACCGCTCCTCGCCGTCCGCGCAAGCAGACGGTCAAGGTGGAGGTGCCCGCGCCGGTCCAGCGCGCGCTTTCGCTGGTACTGACCCGATGGCTCGTTTTCGGCAGCCGGTTCCGGATGATCGACGTGCGGGCGACCGCCGACCACGCCGCCGCCGTCCACCGCCGCACGGCCGCCCTGCTGCGTCGCAGCATCGGCAAGCATGATCGGGTGTCGGCGCTGGATGCCTTCGCCCATGCGGATGTGCGGGTGTTGGTGGGGGATCGCGACCGACTCACCCCGGTCGACCACGCTCGGGCGATCGCGGATGCGTTGCCGAACGCGCGGTTTGTGCTTTATCCGGCGGCGGGGCACATGCTTCCGTATGAACGGGTTCGTGAGGTAGCGACGCAGATTCGTCGGGCCGCGGCGTTCTGACCAGTCAGTGCCCGCAGTGCTTGTGGGGGACCAATTGTTGGTCTGCCGCCACGAGAAGGCGTTCGCTGATCAGGTAATCCGGTAGTTCATGGCGGTGTCCTTGTGGAGTGCCCCAGATCTCGGTGACGACCTCGTTCAGTGCCCGCTCCAGTTGGGTGAACGAGGTCAGGCCCATGCACTTTCTTGTCTGCATCCGGTCAAGCGGGGCGGGCGAGGCGATACCTGGCGTGAAGTACTCCCGGTAGTACGCGGCCAACACCGTGCGGTGGCGGGGTTTTCGGCTGAGCAGCAACTCCACGCGCACTGCCGCTCCCGCTAAGCCGAAGGTGGTTGGCGGTCCGATGTGGACAGTCTCGGTCGTCGTCGGTGTGTCGCTGACAACCAACCGCACTCGGTAGTGGGAGTCCCACACGTGCAGCTCGGATTCCCCGTCTGGCAAGGGAAACGCGCAGCGCTCGCCGACGGTGAACCTGCGGCTTTCGCCCGCCACCCACACCGTCAGTGGCGCCTGCTTGCTGTTGACCACCCACCAGCGGCCGCTCATGTGCCGCAGATACGGCGCGTTGCAGCCTCTCGACAGGCGTTCGTCGGTGCCGCCGCTGAGGAAGTCACGGTCGAGTGTGAGCTGTTCGTCCGGTGAGAGTGGGCGTGGTTCTGGGAGGGAGTGGTAATCGACCAGCAGACGGGCCATCTCAGACACCTCACGCTCTTCAGACGATGTCGGCGACGACCACCGTCACGTTGTCATGTGCGCCGGCGTCGCATGCGAGCTTCACCAAGGTGGACGTGCAAGTCTGCGGGTCCGTTGCCCGCAGGTCGGCCAAGATCGGGCCGAGGTCGTCGCCGAGGGCGTCCGTCAGGCCGTCGGTGCACAGGACGTAGCGCTCGCCGGGGACGGCGGGGCGCGACCATGTCTCCGGCTCGATCTCGCTGTCCAGGCCCACCGCGCGCACCAGTGCGGCGCCCTTGGGGTGGCGCTCGGCCTGTTCCGGCGTCAGGTGTCCGGCCGCCACCAGTTCGGCGCCCAGGCTGTGGGGCCACGTGATCCGCTCGGACTCCACGAACGTGACGCTGTCGCCGATATGGGCGCCCAGGACGTGGCCGTCCCGCAGCACCGCGATCTCCAGGGTCGTGGCCATCCCGGTGGTCGCCGGGTCCTGGGCCGCCCGTGCCCGCACCGCCTCGTTGGCGTGCCGGGCCGCCGTGGCGGGGTCCACCGTCGGGCCCGCCGCCACGACCGCGTCGACCGCGAGTCGGGACGCCACCTCGCCCGCGGGGGCCCCGCCGACGCCGTCGGCGACGACGATCAGCGGGCCGTCCGCGTGGAACGAGTCCTGGTTGTTGGTCCGTCCGCCGACCACGCTGGCGCCCGCTACCCGCATCCTCATGAGTCCACAGTGCCGCATCTCGCGCGAAGTCAGCAGGGGGAGACCTCTCCCCGCCCGGTCAGTCGTGCGGCTGTAGGGGGAAGCCGCCGCCGATGCCGCGCCACGCCAGGTTGGAGATCAGGGCGATGGCCTCGTCCTTCGGCATCGCCCGGTTGTCCTCCAGCCACGCGCGGGCCGCCACCTGGCTGACCCCCACCAGGCCGACCGCGAGCAGCCGCGCGCGGTGCACGTCCAGGCCCGCGTCGGCGGTGATGGTCGCGGTGATGGCGTCGACGCTGGCCGTGGTGGCCCGGTCGATGGCATCGCTTACCAGCGGCTCACCGCGCAGGTCGGACTCGAAGACCAGTCGGAACGCCTGGCTCTCGCCGTCGACGAAGTCGAAGTACGCGCCGACGGCGTTGCGCACCCGGACCTTGTTGTCGGTGGTGGAGTCCATCGCGGCGTTGACCCGGCGGATCAGCTCGTCGACGTGCTTCTCCAGAAGCGCCATGTACAGCTCGAGCTTGCCCGGGAAGTGCTGGTAAAGGACCGGCTTGCTGACTCCGGCGCGCTCGGCGATCTCGTCCATACCAGCGGCGTGGTAGCCGTTGGCCGCGAACACGTCCTGGGCGGCGGCGAGCAGCTGTGCCCGGCGCGCGGTCCGCGGGAGTCTGGCCCCCCGGCCGACCCCGTTCTGCTGAATCGTCTCAGACATTCAAGTCTCCACCCTCAATTGTGCCTACGGGTCGGGATCGCCAACCCGCGACGGGTGGTTCGACCGTACTACTCGGTAACCCCATTCGGGTTCAGTGTCCAGCCATACGGACAGCCCGTCCAGTATCGGACGTGACGCAGGTCTCACCCGAGCGAGGGCCTGAATCACACTGCACACTGGTCGGGTGTCCCTTTCCACCACTTTCCGCGCGCCGCTCACCAGGGTCCCGCTCTCGGAGACGCCGCTGCCGCCCCTGGACCTGTCCAGCCCAGCGTGGCCGGGGGAGGAACTCACCTCCGGCGGCCACACCCTGCACGTGCGGCGCACGCCCGGCACCGGCGACGTCACGGCCGTCTACGTGCACGGCCTCGGCGGCTCGGCGATGAACTGGACCGACCTGGCGGGCCAGCTGAGCGGCCGGGCCCCGGGGTTGTCGGTGGACCTGCCCGGGTTCGGCCGGACGTCGCCCGCCGAGGCGTTCCCGTACACCCTCGAAGCCCACGCCGACACGGTCGCCGACTGGTTGCGCGGCCTCGACCTGGGCCGAGTGCACCTGCTGGGCAACTCGATGGGCGGGGCGATCTCGATGGTGCTCGCCGCCCGCCACCCGGACCTGCTGCGCACCCTCACGCTGATCTCCCCGGCCGTGCCCGACCTGCGGCCCAGCGTCAACCGCATGTCCGACCCGCGCATGGCCTTGGCGTTGCTCCCGGTCATCGGCCCGCCGATGCGCAGGCAGCTGGCCCGGCTCACCCCGCGCCAGCGTGCCCAGCAGCTGCTCGACCTGTGCTTCGCCGACCCGAGCCTGGTCACCGAGGAACGCCTGGAGGAGGCCGCCCACGAGTTCGCCGAACGGGCGAAGCTCGCCTGGGCGAACCCGGCGCTCGCCCGCAGCACAGTCGGGCTGATCCGCGCGTGGATGGTCCCGCGGACCAAGTCCCTGTGGGCGCTGGCGCCCAAGATCACCACGCCCACCCTGGTGGTGTGGGGCACCGAGGACAAGCTGGTGACCGTGCGCAAGGCGCCGCGCATCACCCGGCTGCTGCCCCACGCGCGGCTGCTGGTGCTGCCTCGGGTGGGCCATGTCGCCCAGATGGAGCGACCCGCCACCGTCGCCCGTGCGGTACTCGGTCTGTGGGAGACCGCGGCGCGGGGTGATTGGTAGCCCACAGTGCGCTTACCCCTCGGTGCACTGGTCCGAACCGGTGATGTGGCACCCTGGATGCCGTGAGCGACACCTCCCAACGTGAGCGCGACGCGCGCACCGGGGATCCGCGTCGCCCGCAGGAGCGCCGCACCTCGGGTGAACCGCTGGCCGCCTCCTGGGCCCCGAAGCCACCGCCTCGCCGTCGTCCCGCCAGGTCCAGGGGCGCGCGCGGCATCCTCGCCACCTACGGCTGGCGGGTCTACGCCCTGCCCATCCTCCTGGCGGTGACCGCGCTCGTCGTCGTCCAGACAGCGGGGGAACAGGTCCCCGACACCACGGCCGCGGCCAACACCGAAGCCGTCATCGGACCCGGCCCGACCGAGGAGACCTCGCTCCCGCCGGACGTCCAGGAGACCCCACCCGCCCCCGTCGACGTGAACATCCCGTCGGCGGAGCTGCCCAACGGAGGCACCTACACGCAGGCAGGCGCGGGCAAGTGGCACGTCGTGCCCGGCGAGACCCCCAAGGTCGGCACCGGCACCAAGTTCTTCACCTACACCGTCGAGGTCGAGGACGGCATCGACGCGACATCGTTCGGCGGCGACGACACCTTCGCCAAACTCGTCGACCAGACCCTCGCCGACCCGCGCGGCTGGACCGCGGGCGGGCAGATCTCGGTGCAGCGGGTCTCGGCGGACTTCCCGAACCCGAGCATCCGGATCAGCCTGACCAGCCCCGACACCGCGCACCGCAGCGACATGTGCGGCTACTCGATCAAGTACGAGTCCTCCTGCTGGCGTGGCCCGGAGAAGCGGCTGATGATCAACCTCGCCCGCTGGGTGCGCGGCGCGGTGGCCTTCGGCGGCGACATGCTGACCTACCGGCAGTACGCCATCAACCATGAGATCGGCCACGCTTTCCGCAACGGCCACGTCGGCTGCGCCCAGGAGGGCGCGCTCGCGCCGGTGATGATGCAGCAGAGCTTCGGGGTCGCGAACAACTACGTCGCCCAGCTCAACCGGGCTGTCGGCGTGCGCGACGCGGTCAAGGCGGACGGGCTCACCTGCAAGCCGAACGCCTGGCCTAACCCGACGGCGAAGCCCGCGGGCTGATTCCCGCATGCTGGAACCCGGGGAAGCCCGAGTGGGATTTGGGTGTTGCATCGGATGACAATCGAGCACATATCCGTGTTCTAGGAGGACCTGATGCCAGGCACTTTGCCGCCGCTCGTCGAGCCGGCGCAGGAGCTGACCAAAGAAGAGGTCGAGCGGTACAGCCGCCACCTCATCATCCCGGACGTCGGCATGGCCGGGCAGAAGCGGCTGAAGAACGCCAAGGTCCTGGTCGTCGGCGCGGGCGGCCTCGGCAGCCCCGCGCTGCTGTACCTGGCCGCGGCCGGGGTCGGCACGCTCGGCATCGTCGACTTCGACGTGGTCGACGAGTCCAACCTGCAGCGCCAGGTCATCCACGGCGTCTCGGACGTGGGCAAGCCCAAGGCCCAGTCGGCCAAGGAGTCGATCGCCGAGATCAACCCGCTGATCAACGTGGTCCTGCACCAGGAGCACCTGAACTCGACCAACGCGCTGGACATCTTCGCCCCGTACGACCTGATCCTCGACGGCACCGACAACTTCGCCACCCGCTACCTGGTGAACGACGCCGCGGTGCTGCTGGGCAAGCCGTACGTCTGGGGCTCGATCTTCCGCTTCGAGGGCCAGGTGAGCGTCTTCTGGGAGGACGCGCCCAACGGCCAGGGCCTCAACTACCGCGACCTCTACCCCGAGCCCCCGCCGCCCGGCATGGTCCCGTCGTGCGCCGAGGGCGGCGTGCTGGGCGTGCTCTGCGCGTCGATCGGCTCGATCATGGTCACCGAGGCGATCAAGCTGCTGACCGGCATCGGCGACCCGCTGCTGGGCAGGCTGATGGTCTACGACGCGCTGGACATGACCTACCGGACCATCAAGATCCGCAAGGACCCGGAGACCAAGCCGATCGAGGGCCTGATCGACTACGAGGCCTTCTGCGGCGTGGTGACCGAGGACGCGCAGAACGCCGCGGCCGGGAACACGATCACCCCGCGTGAGCTCAAGGAAAAGTTCGACAAGGGCGAGGACTTCGCCCTGATCGACGTCCGTGAGCCGCACGAGTACGAGATCGTCAAGATCCCGGGCGCCGTCCTCATCCCCAAGGACCGCATCCTCTCGGGCGAGGCGCTGGCCGAGCTTCCGCAGGACAAGCCCATCGTCCTGCACTGCAAGTCCGGTGTCCGCTCGGCCGAGGCGCTGGCCGCGCTGCACAAGGCGGGCTTCGCCGACGCGGTGCATGTCGGCGGCGGCGTGCTGGGCTGGGCGCGCGATGTCGACACCAGTCTGCCGACGTACTGAACCAATGAAGCTCGGCACGGCACAGTGTCGATGAGCCGCGGGGAGGCGGAGTCCGGGTAGCGTGCGCGCCCGTGAGTACTCCGCCTCCCCAGCACGTCCGGGCCGCCTTCGGGGCCAAGAACGCGGAGCCCGTGCTGATCGAACACGGGCCGGTCTGGCGGTGTGACGACGTCGCGCTGCGCCCGGCGGCGAGTCCGGCCGAGGCCTCCTGGGTGGCGCAGACCCTGGGTGACCTCGACGTCGCTGACCTGCGGATCGCGCAGCCGATCCGGTCCAGCGACGGCCGCTACGTCGTCGGCGGCTGGGTGGGGTTCCGGTTCATCGACGGCCGCGCGGAGCCGCGCTACGACGAGGTGGTCGCCGCCTCCATGCGCCTGCACAAGGCGACGGCGGACCTGCCGAGGCCGCGTTTCCTGAACCTGCGCACCGATGTGTTCGCGCTCGCCGACCGGGCAGCGTGGAACGAGGAGCAGCCCGCGCTGGACCCGGATCTGGGCGGCAAGCTGTTCGACAAGTTCGCCCCGTCCAGGGAGAAGATCCAGGCCCGCCCCCAGGTCGTCCACGGCGACCTCTTCGGCAACGTCCTGTTCGCCGGGGACGCGGCGCCCGGGATCATCGACTTCAGCGCGTTCCACCGGCCCGCCGAGTGGGCGGCCGCGGTGGTCGTGGTCGACGCGATGGCCTGGGGCGGCGCCGACGACGGCATCGCCCAGCGCTGGTCGCACCTGCCGGACTGGCCGCAGTCGCTGCTGCACGCCTTACTCTTCCGGCTGGCCGTCCACGCTCTGCACCCGAAGTCCACGACCCGGTCCATGCGCGGTCTGGAACGCGCGGCCCACCGGATCGCTGATTTCCTTTAGGCCGCGCGTGTCGAGAGGGTCCCGCGTGGGCGTGACAGCGACACTTCGCTGTGATGTGCGTGACGTTACGTAAACCGCACAACTTGCCACACAGCGTCGAAGAATGTGGTGCTGGTCGCTTCTCACGGCCCAAAACAGGCCGCTGGGCAGGCAAGTTGTCCTGCCTGAAACATTGCCGAATCTTGAGGTAACACCGCGTCCTTAACGTCTGGATCGACCCACAAAGCCGATCCGGGAGCCCGGGATGACGCAGCTGGCCGCGCCCGCAGTCGACACGCACTGCCCGTACTGCGCCTTGCAGTGCGGTATGCGGCTGACCGGCGCCCGCGTCGAGCCGCGCCAGTTCCCGACCAACGGCGGCGGGCTGTGCCAGAAGGGCTGGACCTCCGGGTCGCTGCTGACCTCCGCCTCGCGGCTGACCACCCCGCTCGTGCGGGTGGACGGCGAACTGCGCCCGGCGAGCTGGGACATCGCGCTCGACCTGATCGCCCACAAGATCAAGGCGCTGCAGGCCATGCACGGCGCCGACTCCATCGCCGTCTTCGGCGGGGGCGGGCTGACCAACGAGAAGTCGTATCAGCTCGGCAAGTTCGCCCGGGTCGCGCTGGGCACCTCGCAGATCGACTACAACGGCCGCTTCTGCATGTCCTCGGCCGCCGCGGCGGGCATCCGCGCGTTCGGCCTCGACCGCGGGATGCCGTTCCCGGTCACCGATGTCGGCAAGGCCGACGCGGTCCTGCTCATCGGCGCCAACCCGGCCGAGACGATGCCGCCGTTCATCCAGCACCTGACCAACGCCGCCCGTTCCGGCGGTCTCATCGTCGTCGACCCGCGCCGCACGCCGACCGCGGAGCAGGCCACCCTGCACCTGCAGCCCCGCCCGGGCACCGACTTGGCGCTCGCCCTCGGCATCCTGCACGCCGTCGTCGCCGACGGGCACCTGCGCCATGACTACGTCGCCGAGCGCACCACCGGCTTCGACGCCGCCTGGCGCATCGCCGCCGCCTGGTGGCCCGAGCGGGTCGAGCGGGTGACCGGCGTCGCCGCGTCCGACCAGCGCCGCGCGGCCGCGATCCTGGCCGCGGCGAGCAACGCCTACGTGCTCACCGCGCGCGGCACCGAACAACACGCCCGCGGCACCGACATGGTCGGCGCCTGGATCAACCTGGCCATGTCGCTGGGCCTGCCTGGCACGCCCGGCAACGGCTACGGCTGCCTCACCGGGCAGGGCAACGGCCAGGGCGGGCGCGAGCACGGCCAGAAGGCCGACCAGCTCCCCGGTTACCGCAAGATCGACGACCCGGCCGCCCGCGCGCACGTCGCCGGTGTCTGGGGTGTGGACCCCGACTCGCTGCCCGGACCCGGCCGCTCCGCCTACGAGCTGCTCGACGCGCTCGGCACCGAGACCGGCCCGAAGGCGCTGATGGTCTTCGGCAGCAACGTGATCGTCTCCGCGCCGAGCGCGGGCTCGGTCGGCGACCGCCTGTCCTCTTTGGACTTCCTGGTGGTGGCCGACTTCGTCCTCTCGGAGACCGCCGCACGGGCCGACGTCGTGCTTCCAGTGACCCAGTGGGCCGAGGAGGACGGCACGATGACCAACCTCGAAGGCCGCGTCCTGTTGCGCACCAAGGCTCTCTCCGCCCCCGACGGCGTCCGCGGCGACCTGGATGTCCTGCGCGAGCTGGCGATTCGGCTCGGACAGCCCGAAGAGCGGTTCCCGGTCGAGCCCGAGACCGTGTTCGCCGAGTTGCGCCGCGCGTCGGCCGGGGGAGTCGCGGACTACGCGGGCGTCACCTACGACCGGCTGCGAGCGGGTGAGGCGCTGCACTGGCCGGTGCCGTCGGAGGACCACCCCGGCACGCCGCGGGTCTTCCTCGACCGCTTCAGCACCCCCGACGGCCGGGCCCGGTTCGCCGCGGTCGACCACACCGGCCCCGCGGAGCCGATCGACGACGAGTACCCGCTGATCGCCACCACCGGCCGCGTCCTGCAGCACTACCAGTCCGGTGCGCAGACGCGGCTGGTCGAGGAGCTGCTCAACGCGGTGCCGGAGGTCTTCATCGAGGTGCATCCGGACACCGCCGAGCGAGCCGGTCTCGCCGAGGGGGTGCTGGCCCGGGTGGTCTCCCGCCGAGGCGAGATGCGCGCGCGGGTCCGCCAGGTGTCGTCCATGCGCACCGACACGGTGTTCCTTCCCTTCCACTTCCCCGGTGAACAACGCGCCAACCTGCTGACCAACCCCGCGCTGGATCCGACCAGCCGGATGCCCGAGTTCAAGGTCTGTGCCGTCCGACTGGAGGTCTCATGAGCGCGCGACGGGTTGTCGTCGTCGGATACGGGATGGCGGGGTCGCGGCTGGCGGAGGAGATCCGCCGCCGGGACCGCGACGGAGAGCGCACCTCGGTCACGGTGATCGGTGCCGAGCCGCACCCGGCGTACAACCGGGTCCTGCTCTCGGCCGTGGTCGCGGGCACCATGACCCCGGAGTCCACCCAGTTGCATGACGCGGGCTGGGCCGCCGAGCACGGCGTCGACCTGCGCCTGGGTGTGTCGGTCACGTCGATCGACCGCGAGGCCCGTCAAGTCGCGCTCGACGATGGCTCCACTGTGGACTACGACGCGCTGGTGCTGGCCACCGGCAGCCAGGCCTGGGTCCCGCCGACCGAGGGCCTGCAGACCGACGACGGCTCGCTCGCGCCCGGTGTGGCGACCTTCCGCGACCTCGACGACTGCGCCGCGATCCTGGAGCACGCCCGTCCGGGTGCGCCCGTCGCCGTGCTGGGCGGCGGCCTGCTCGGGCTGGAAGCCGCACGTGGGCTGGCCGGTCGCGGCGCGCTCGTGACCGTCGTGCATCCCGTGGGACACCTCATGGAGCGCCAGCTCGACCCGGCCGGTGGCGCCGTTCTCGCCCGCGCCCTGGGTGAGATGGGCATCGAGTTCCGGCTCGGCCGCTTCGCCGCCCGCTACGTCCAAGGCGACGGGCTCAAGCTCGACGACGGCAGCCACGTCCCGGCCGACCTGGTGGTCGTCTCCGCCGGTGTGCGGGCCGACACGGCGCTCGCGGAGTCGATCGGCCTGACCGTGGACCGCGGCATCGTGGTCGACGACTCGCTGCGCACCAGCGACCACCGCATCCACGCCATCGGCGACTGTGCCAACCACCCGATGACCGTCTCTGGGCTGGTGCAGCCCGCGTGGGAGCAGGCCGAGGTGCTGGCCGACCTGCTGACCGGCGTGGACCCCGCCGCCCGCTATCGCGGAACGCCAGTCGTGACCCGGCTCAAGGCCAAGGGTGTGGACCTCGCCGCGCTCGGCGACGTGCACGCCGAAGTGGACGGTGACGCGGAGGTCCTGTGCCTGCAGGACCCCGTGCGCGGCCGGTACGCCAAGCTCGTCATCCGCGACGACCGGGTGACCGGCGCCATCGTCCTGGGCTCCCCGGACGCGGCGGCGACCATCACCCAGCTCTACGACGCGAAGACCCCCGCGCCGACCGACCGGCTGGGTCTGTTGCTGGGCCGGGCTTTGTCGTCCGCGGGCCCGGTGGCGCACAGCCCCGCGGACCTGCCCGCGTCCTCCGTTGTCTGTCGCTGCAACACAGTCACAAAAGGACAGCTGGTCAAGGCGTGGCGGGGCGGCGCGGCCACGGTTCCCGAGTTGGCCACGGCGACCCGGGCGACCACCGGCTGTGGTTCCTGCACGGACGCGGTGTGCGGAATCGTCGACTGGCTGGCCAGGGCCTGACCTCACCGGTCGGTTCAGCCAGACGTGCGGACATCGTGCCTTCCGTGTCACCGCGAGGTACATAAGCGAAATTTCCGGCCCGTAGCTTCTGCCGCAACGGCAGTACGAGGAGGACATCCATGAGTGTGGTAGCCGAGTCCCCGCCCACAAGCGAGCAGAAGACCAAGTCCCGCGGCGGACGCTGGATCGACCACTGGGAGCCCGAGAACGAGGAGTTCTGGGAGAAGACCGGCAAGCCCATCGCGCGCCGGAACCTGATCTTCTCCATCTTCGCCGAGAACCTCGGCTTCTCCATCTGGGTGCTGTGGTCCGTCGTCGTGCTGAACCTGTCGAACGCGGGTTTCGGTGGCGGCACGCCGTTCGCGGCCAGCGAGCTGTTCTGGCTGACGGCCCTGCCGAACCTGGTCGGCGCGACGCTGCGCATCCCGTACACCTTCGCGGTGCCGAAGTTCGGCGGGCGCCTGTGGACGACGATCAGCGCGGCCCTGCTGCTGATCCCGACGACCGCGCTGGCCGCCATGGTGCACTTCGACTTCGTGCGCAGCCAGTCCCATGACACGCAGTTCGTCATCCTGCTGATCGTGGCGTCGCTCGCGGGCGTCGGCGGTGGCAACTTCTCCTCGTCGATGGCGAACATCTCGTTCTTCTACCCGGAGAAGCGCAAGGGACTCGCGCTCGGTCTCAACGCCGCGGGCGGCAACCTCGGTGTCGCCACCGTGCAGTTGCTGACCCCGCTGGTTGTCATCATCGGTGTGCCGTACTCGATCGCGAAGAACCCGGTCCACCCGGTGCACCTGGCCTATGCGGGCATCATGTGGATGCCGTTCATCATCGCCGCCGTCGTGGGCGCGTGGTTCTTCATGGACAGTCTCACGATGGCCAAGGCGGACACCAAGTCCTACTCGACCTGCCTGAAGCACTCGCAGACCTGGGTCATGTCGATCCTCTACATCGGCACCTTCGGCTCGTTCATCGGCTTCTCGTTCGCGCTGCCGCTGGTGATCAAGCTGACGTTCCCGGAGTTCCTGATCCAGAACCCGTTCATCGGGACGTACCTGGCGGGCCTCGGCTTCCTGGGCGCGCTGATCGGCTCGGTCACCCGGCCGTTCGGCGGCTGGCTGTCCGACCGCATCGGCGGCGCGCGGGTCACGCTGTGGGTGTTCGTCGCGATGGCCGCGTTCACGATGCTGGCGATGTACGGGGTCAACCAGCGCAGCTTCCCGCTGTTCTTCGCCTCCTACATGGTGATCTTCGCGCTCTCCGGTGCGGGCAATGGCTCCACCTACCGGATGATCCCGGTCATCTTCGGCGCGCTCGGCCGCAAGGAGCACGCGGAGAAGGGCGGCGACCTCGACGCCACGCTGCTGAGCTTCAAGCGGCAGTCTGCGGCGGTCATCGGCATCGCGGGCGCGATCGGCGCCTTCGGCGGGTTCCTCATCCAGCAGATCTTCCGGCTGGCGAGCGTCCCGGCCAGCAGTGCCGTGGCGAGCGCGAAGACCCTGGAGGCCAAGGCCGAGGCCGCCGCGGCCAACGCCACCTGGTCCACGTCGGCCCTGGGCGTCTTCATCGTCGCCTACGTCATCTTCGGCGCGATGACCTGGTTCTTCTACCTGCGCAAGACGTCGGAGACCTCGCGGGTGCCGAGCCTGGCCTACGCCGGAGTCTGAGATAGGGACAGGGGAAATCCGGATGGCCCGCACTCGACGAGTGCGGGCCATCCGGCTGTTCAGGCCCGGTGGGCTTTCGCCGCGGCGAAGCAGTACACGCCGAACGCGGCCAGGCCCAGCGCGATCAGGATCAGCAGCGTCGCCCCATAGGGCTGGTCCGCGACGGTGTGCAGCGCCTTGTCCATCCCGCCGGATTCCGTGGGGTCGGCCGTGACCGCCGCCACGCCGACGAGCATGCTGATCACCCCGTAGGCCACGCCCTTGCCGATCCAGCCGACACGGCCTATGCGCTTCACCCATCGCCGCGTGCCGTCCGGCAGTTCCGACATGTCGAGGTCTCGGGTGAAGGACCGCTTGACGCCCTTGTGGAAGATGACCGCCGCGGTCACCAGGATGCCGATCGCGACCGCGCCCACCAGCCACTGACCGAACGGAAGCGCGAGCACACGCGCGGTGAGTTCCTGCTGCTCCCCGGTGGTGTCCGTGCCGCCCTGTCCGGTGACGATCTTGATGGCGCCGACGCCGATCAGCGAGGCTGTGACGGCTCGGACGGCCGCGCCGAGCCGCTTGCCCACCCGCTTGCGCTTCTCCGTGATGTACCGGAATCCCGAGGCCGCCTCGGCGAGCTGCCATAGGGCGAATAAGAGGAGGCCGATCGCCACGGTCCACAGCAGGACCGGGCCGATGGTGGTCGACGCGATCTCCGCGAGCGCGCCCTTGGAATCGGACTGGGCCCCGTCGCCCAGGGCTATCCGCAGGGCCAGCCAGGCGACCAGGACGTGCACCGCTCCGTAGAAGAGCATCCCCAATCGACCAGCCACTTGCACCGCGTTGTTGGTTCTGACCAAGTCGGCAGGGTTGTCCACTCAGAATAGGTACCCCGCTGGGATCCAGGTCACACGCACCACCTTTTGACCTGCGGCGGGAGGGATACGTAACAGCGGCGCAACATCAGAGACGTCGACCCGACACGGGCGGACCGCAGCATTACGGAAGCACCCAATCGAGGAGGCAGCAGTATGGCGCGGACACTCGTCGTCGTCGGCAACGGGATGGTGGGGCACCGGCTCGTCCAGGCTCTCCGCGACCGTGACGCCGAAGGCGGCTGGCGCGTCGTCGTCATCGCCGAGGAAGCCCGGCCCGCCTACGACCGGGTCGCCCTGACGTCCTATGTGGACTCATGGGACCCGATGACGCTGCAGCTCGAGGGCGCGGAGTTCACCGACGACGACGGCGTGGAGCTCCGGCTCGGCGACCCGGTCGTCATCGTTGACCGCGAGTCGAAGGTCGTGCGCACAGCAGGCGGGCTCGCCCAGTCCTACGACGCCCTCGTGCTCGCCACCGGTTCGGTCCCGTTCGTCCCGCCGGTGCCCGGCCGTCACCTGCCCGGCTGCCACGTCTACCGCACGATCGACGACCTCGACGCCATCCGCGACTCCGCCGCGCGCGCCCGCAAGGGCAAGGGCCGTGGCGCCGCGATGGTTCTCGGCGGCGGTCTGCTCGGCTTGGAAGCCGCGAAGGCCCTGCGCGACATGGGTCTGTCGCCGCACGTGGTCGAGCTCGGCCCGCGCCTGATGCCGCTGCAGGTCGACGAGGGTGGCGGCGCGCTGCTCAAGCGTCTCATCGAGGGCCTCGACGTGACCGTCCACGCGGGAACGTCCACCAGCTCCATCGAAGAGGACCGCGGCAGGCTGCTCGCCAAGCTGTCCAACGGAATCGAGCTCGACCTCGACCTCGTCGTGTTCTCCGCGGGCATCCGCCCGCGCGACCAGCTCGCCCGCGAGTCCGGCCTGACTGTCGGCGAGCGCGGCGGCATCGTGGTCGATGAGGGCTGCCGCACCAGCGATCCCGACATCTACGCCATCGGCGAGTGCGCCAACCTCGACGGCATGGTCTACGGCCTCGTCGCCCCCGGCTACTCCATGGCCGAGGTCGCCGCCGACCGGATTCTCGGTGGCACGGCGAGCTTCCCGGGCGCGGACATGTCGACCAAGCTCAAGCTCATGGGCGTCGACGTCGCCAGCTTCGGCGACGCGCACGCCGCCACCGAGGGTGCGCTCGACGTCGTCTTCAACGACGCGGTCAAGGGCTCCTACAAGAAGCTCGTCATCTCCGACGACGCGAAGACGCTGCTCGGCGGTGTCCTGGTCGGCGACGCGAGCGACTACGCGATGCTGCGGCCCATGGTCGGCCGCGCCCTACCCGGCGACCCCGGCTCGATCCTCGCGCCCTCCGGCGGCGGCGGGGGAGTGGGAATCGACGCGCTTCCTGACGAGGCGCAGGTGTGTTCCTGCAACGGTGTCACCAAGGGAGACATCAAGCACTCGATCCTCGAAGGCGGCTGCGCCGACGTCCCGTCGATCAAGTCGTGCACCAAGGCGGGCACGTCCTGCGGGTCCTGCGTGCCGATGCTCAAGCAGCTGCTCAACGCCTGCGGTGTCGAGCAGTCCAAGGCGCTGTGCGAGCACTTCGGCCAGTCCCGCGCCGAGCTGTTCGAGATCGCTCGGGTCACCGGGATCGCCACGTTCAGCGAACTCGTCGCCAAACACGGCAGCGGACGCGGCTGTGACATCTGCAAGCCCGCGGTCGCCTCGATCCTCGCTTCCCTTGGCAACGGCCACATCCTGGCGGGCGAGCAGGCGGCGCTACAGGACACGAACGACCGCTACCTGGCCAACATGCAGCGCAACGGCACGTACTCGGTGGTGCCGCGCATCCCCGGCGGCGAGATCACGCCGGAGAAGCTGATGGTCATCGCCCAGGTCGCTCAGGACTACGGCCTGTACACCAAGATCACCGGCGGTCAGCGGATCGACCTGTTCGGCGCCACCGTCGACCAGCTCCCCGCGATCTGGAAGCGGTTGGTGGACGCCGGCTTCGAGTCCGGCCACGCCTACGGCAAGGCACTGCGCACGGTGAAGTCGTGTGTCGGTGACACCTGGTGCCGCTACGGCGTGCAGGACTCGGTCGGCCTGGCCATCGAGCTGGAACTGCGCTACCGCGGCCTTCGCGCGCCGCACAAGCTCAAGTCGGCGGTCTCCGGCTGCGCCCGTGAGTGCGCCGAGGCCCGCGGCAAGGACTTCGGCATCATCGCCACCGAGAACGGCTGGAACCTCTACGTGGGCGGCAACGGCGGCATGATGCCCCGCCACGCCGACCTCTTGGTGTCCGAAGTGGACAAAGAGACGCTGCTCAAGGTCATCGACCGGTTCCTGATGTTCTACATCCGCACCGCCGACCGCCTGCAGCGCACGTCGACCTGGCTCGACGGCCTCGAAGGCGGCCTTGACCACCTGCGCGACGTCGTCGTGAACGACAGCCTCGGCCTGTGCGCCGAGCTCGAAGCCCAGATGGCGCAGCACGTCGACGACTACGCCGACGAGTGGGCCGGTGTGCTCGCCGACCCCCAGAAGCTCGCCCGTTTCAGCTCGTTCGTCAACGCGCCCGGCACGCCGGACCCGACGATCACCTTCCGCGAGGAGCGTGGCCAGAAGGTCCCGGTGCTGCTCGGCATCCCGGAGGTGAGTGCCCGATGACCGCTGAGGCCGTGCTGATCGAGACGACCTGGACCGAGGTCTGCCCGGTGGACGCCCTGGCCCGCGAGCAGGGTGTCGCGGTGCTGCTGCCCGACGGCACCCAGGTCGCGGTCTTCCGCACCCATGACGACGCGCTGTACGCCGTTTCCAATGTGGACCCGTTCAGCGGTGCGGCGGTGCTTTCCCGGGGTATCGTCGGTGACATCGGTGCGACGCCGGTCGTGGCTTCGCCGATGCACAAGCAGCACTTCGACCTCCGAACAGGTGTCTGCCTGGAGGATGCCGACGTGTCCGTGGCCACATACCCGGTCTGCGTCTGCGATGCGACCATCCTCCTGGGACAGCCATGACCATGCTCCTGGAGGTACCCGAGGTGACCGAGAGTCAGATCTCTCCCCTAGCCGGCTACACCATCGGCGTCACCGCAGCCCGCCGCGCGGACGAACTGGGTGCCCTGATGGAGCGTCGCGGCGCCACCGTGCTGCACGGCGCCGCGATCCGGATCATTCCGCTCGCCGACGACAGCGACCTGCTCGCGGCCACCACCAACCTGCTCGAAGGCGGCCCGGTCGACTTCGCCGTGGCCACCACCGGCATCGGCTTCCGCGGCTGGATCGAGGCCGCCGACGGTTGGGGCCTGGGCCAGCGACTGCTCGACGTCCTGCGCAAGGCCGACGTGCTCGCCCGCGGGCCCAAGGCCAAGGGCGCCGTCCGCGCCGCGGGCCTGGTCGAGAAGTGGTCGCCGGAGTCCGAGGCCAGCGCCGAACTGCTCGACTACCTGCTCGATGTGGGCGTCGAGGGCAAGCGCGTCGCGGTCCAGTTGCACGGCGAGCCGCTGCGCGAGTTCGTCGAGGCCCTGCGTTCCGCGGGTGCGGAGGTCGTCGAGATCCCGGTCTACCGCTGGACCGGCCCGGTCGACCCAGGTCCCCTGGAGCGGCTGATCGACGCGGTTCTGGCGGGTCAGGTCGACGCCATCACCTTCACCAGCGCGCCGGCCGCCGCGAGTGTCCTGGAGACAGCCGACCGCCTCGGCAGGCTGGAACCGCTGCTCGAAGCCTTGCGTGAGCGGGTGCTCGTGGTCGGCGTCGGCTCGATCACCGCCGGGCCGCTGACCAGCCTCGGCGTCCCCGTCGTGTGCCCGGAGCGCGCCCGCATCGGGGCCTTGGTCCGCGAGTTGGCGGTGACCTTGCCCCAGCGCGCCGTCCGGCTGTCGATCGAGGGCCGTGACCTGGAACTGCGCGGCCAGGCCGTTGTGTTCGACGGCGAACTCCGCCCGGTCCCGCCCGCCCCCATGGCCCTGCTGCGCGCACTCGCGGCGACTCCCGGCCGGGTGCTGTCGCGGCCCGCCCTCGCCGGTGTCCTGCGCAGGCACTCGGGCCGCGAGGCGGGTGTCGACGAACACGCCGTCGAGACCGCTGTCGGCAGGCTGCGCGCCGCCCTCGGTGACCCGTCGCTGGTGCAGACCGTCGTCAAACGCGGCTACCGCTTGGCGGTGCCGCTCGCATGACCCTCGTCCTGGTGGCGCACGGAACCCGAGCGGAATCCGGCGCCCGAACCACGCACGCCTTGGCCGACGAGGTGCGGGCCCTGCTGCCCGAGGTCCCGGTCAAGGTCGCCTTCGCCGACGTGCGGGCCCCCGACGTGACGACGGTCCTGCGCTCGGTGCGCGGGCCCGCGGTGGTCGTCCCGGCGTTCCTGGCCTCCGGCTACCACGTGCGGGTGGACGTCCCGGCCCAAATCGCCCTGTCCGGCGCGACTGACGTGTCGGTCACCCAGGCCCTGGGCCCGGCCCCCAGCCTGGTCGCCGCCATGCACGACAGATTGAGCGAAGCAGGCTGGCGCCCCGGCGACGCGGTCGTGATGGCCGCCGCGGGCTCGTCGGACCTACGCGCCCTGGCCGATGTCCGCCGCGCGGCCACACTGCTGAGCCACCGCACGGGCTCCATCGTCCGCATCGGCTACGCCGCCACGGCGGAGCCCCGGATCGCCGACGTGGTCGCGGAGGTCCGCGAAACCGCCGACCGGGTAGCCGTGGCGTCTTGGCTCCTGGCCCCCGGCCTCTTCCAACGCGCCGTCGCCGGTTGCCCGGCGGATGTCGTCGCCGAGCCGCTGGGCGATCACCCCCGCGTAGCCGATTTGGTAGTCCGCCGCTACGCCGAAGGCCTCTACTACCGAGCGGTGGCCTAGGTCGCCTCGGCCAGCCGCAGGTCGAATTCCCCGCTGTCGCCCATGATCTCGATGAGTTCAGCCGCCATCGGCCGCACGTCCTGATAGTGCAAGGCCTGGGCCGATCTCCGGTATACGGATGAGTCAGAAGTTCCGCTCGCGGGAAACGGTAGATCTTTGCCACCATCCCCGAACACGTCCGGCACTCACTACGTTGACGATCATGCTCACCGAGATCGTCGCCGGTGTCATGGCCGACTTTCGCCAGTTCGTCCTCATCGAGCCGGACGGCCTGGCCACTCTGTCCCCCCCTGAGCTGCGCCCGCACCGCCGGCGACATCGCGTTCGCCGGACCGGGTGGGGTCGTGTTCTTCTGCGCCGATCAGCTGCCGAAGCCGCGCGTGACGCTGCAGCAGTGGGCTGGCGAACCCGCGCGGCCATCGTCCCAGTGGCCGCGGACGTATGAGGGCGAGTTCACCGTGACCACGAGCCGGGTGATCCTCGGCTGTTTGACGGCGGCGCCCACTGATGTCGTGGTGGACCTGCAGGTCACAGGCACCTTTGGCATCCGCGTGCACTGGGAAGCCTGCGAGCGGGACGCCATAGAGGAAGACTGGCTTGTTGAACACTGGCTTATCCAAGGCTGGCCGATGCGATTGCCGGAATAATTGAACTCGCAACTAAGTTGTAGGGTTCAGCAGGCCACGCCGGGTGGCCGAGAGTGAGAGGAGGCCGAGATGCCTGCGATCACCGCCGACACCTTGACCCTGCCCCGTCTGCCGGACCTGCCGGAGTCGGCCACGTCATGGCGCGGCGTGCGCAAGGTCGTCACCGCCCAGCGGTTCTTCGAGGGCGAGGGCTTTCCGGTCCGCAGGCCGTTCCCGACCGTGGACCTGACCGACGCCGACCCGTTCCTGCTCCTCGACCAGATGGGGGCCGTCGAGTACGCCCCCGGTGAGGCCAAGGGCGCGCCCTGGCATCCGCACCGCGGGTTCGAGACGGTCACCTACATGATCGACGGCGCCATGCAGCACACCGATTCCATCGGCGGCGGCGGTCTCATCACCGACGGCTCCACCCAGTGGATGACCGCGGGCGCGGGCATCCTCCACAACGAGATGCCGCCGCAGGACATGGTCGCCAAGGGTGGCCTGTTTCACGGCGTGCAACTCTGGGTGAACCTGCCGCGCGCGCAGAAGATGATCCAGCCGCGCTACCAGGACATCGAGGCCCGCGACGCGAAGCTGCTCTCCAGCGACGACGGGGGCGCGCTCGTCCGGGTGATCGCCGGCGAGTTGGACGGCCACAAGGGACCGGGGTCGACCTACACGCCGATCACGTACCTGCACGCCACCCTGAACGCGGGCGCGCGGCTGACGATGCCGTGGCCCGAGGACTTCACCGCGATGGTCTATGTCCTGTCCGGCAGCGGAACCGTCGGCGTCGAGCGGCGCCCGCTGAACGAAGGCCAGTTGGCCGTGTTCGGCGCGGGCGAGGCCCTGACGATGCGCGGCGCCGACCGCCAGCCGGGCAACTCGCCGACCGGGTGGGAGGTTCTGGTGCTCGGCGGCAGGCCCATCCGCGAGCCCGTGGCCCGCTATGGACCGTTCGTGATGAACACGCGCCAGGAGATCCTGCAGGCGTTCGAGGACTATGAAGCCGGGCGGCTGGGCCAGATCCCCGCCATCCACCGCACGAGTTCGGACGAGGAGCTGACATGACCGATTTGATGACGCTGCTCGAGCAGGGCCGCCTGTACCGCGAGAGCGGCAACCCGTCGGTCGCCGCCCGCTACCTCGCCGAGGCGGCGGAGATGGAGCCACAGTCCCGCTCGGTGCTCACCGAGTTGGCGCTGGCGTACTTCCAGTCCGCGGCCCTCGGCCCCGCCGAGGCGATCGCCCGCCGCCTGGTCGACCTCGACCCGTCGGACGCCTACGCGCACACCCTGTTGGGCCGGGCCCTTGCCCGCCAAAGCAAGCACGGCGAGGCCCTGCCCCACCTGCGCCTTGCCGACGCGATGCTGAACACCGAGGAGTCCGCGGACGGTCTCGCTGCCTGCGAGGCACGGCTGACCCGCTGACTGTCCACTTGGGTCACTCAAGGATGGCGGTCGCCATCTCGGCGAACGCCTCCTTGAGGGCGAGCAGCGATTCCCGCTGGTAGATGACCTGAATACGGGTCTTCGGTGTCGACGCGTACAGCTCGACCGGACCCGTGTGGGCCGTCGGAAGCCGATAGGGCCGGACGCCGAGACTGCGCCGCTCGGCGCTGATCCGAAGCCCGGTCACCTCGACCGGCGCGTCATCGGCGAGACATTCATGCAGACGAGTGACGAGTGATTTATCAAGTAGCACCGTGTAATAGTCGGTAGCGCCCGGATAGACAGAGATTCTGCGCCGGTCAGTCGAAAGGTCGAACACGGTCGTGCAAGCGCCGAACGTCGGCGTGATTCCCTTGACACACCAACGACAAGCGAACCGCTGCATCGAAACTCCCCTGTGGACAACTGTTTGACCAGGTCAGGGTGAACGAGCACGCTCGGGATATGACTTTTCGAGTTGAACGACGTGCGAACGCGCACTGTGCGAGTTCGCACAGTGCGATGCGATCATCACCGCGTGACGCGGAAGAAACCGCCGTTCTTGCGGCGACGCCTGGGAAGACGGCTCGCCACCATGCGCGAACGCGCCGGCCTGACGATGGAACAGGCCGCTGCCCACCTGGAGAAGACCCGCACGGCCTTGTCGCGGATCGAGAGCGGCGACAGCCGGGTGGACGTGCACCTCGCCAAGTCGATCATGGAATCTACGACGCATACGAATCGGATCTGCTGGATCAGGTCCGTGAAGCGATGAAACCGAGGTGGTTCAGGGCGTATGGAGTGGAGGACCAGGGTTACGTGGACGTAGAGACCGAAGCCAACGTGGTGTGCGAGTTCGCGGGCTTGAACCTGCCCGGACTCCTGCAAACCGAGGCCTACATGCGCACGCTCCTGAAACGGGCCGCAGCCGAACACCCCAGGAACTAGAGAACGACGTGACGGTTCGCCTGATCCGTCAGAAGCGCCTGACCAGCGACGATGATCCACTCGAACTGTCGGTGGTGGTCGACGAGTCTGCCTTGCAGCGGCAGATCGGCGGGCCGGAGGTCATGCGCGACCAACTCGATCACATGGCCTTGGTGGCGGAATTGCCTACGGTCACCTTGCAGGTGCTCCCATACAGCAGCGGTCCGCACGCTGCGATGACGAGCGGCTTCACCTTGCTTTCGTTCCCGCAGCCGAATGATCCGCAGTTGCTGTTCATCGAGTACGTGACAGGCTCGGTTCATATCGAGAACGCGGAGGAGCTTCGTCGGGCTAGACTCATTTTCGACCAGCTTCGAGCCCAGGCACTCGGGCCGTCTGAGTCCATCGAGCTGATCAGCGAGCTAGCGAGGCGATAGCGGTGTCTGGCGAGGGTTTGGTCTGGCGCAAGAGCAGCCGTAGCGGCAACAACAGCAACGGCAACTGTGTCGAGGTTGCGTGGCGCAAGAGCAGCCGCAGCGGCAATGCCGCCAACGACAACTGTGTCGAGGTTACGATCACTGCTCCCGGCATCGCCATGCGCGACTCCAAGAACCCGCGGGGCGGTCAGCTCGCGCTGCCCACCGCGGGCTGGCACGCCTTCCTCACACGCACAACCAGCAGTACATCTGCTCCCCGCGCCCACTAGCCCGCCGCGCCAACGCGCTCAACGCCACCACGTCCTCGATCAGCAGCTCCACGTCCGCCCCGCCCTCCAGCGCGAACTCCTCGGTCTGGCTCCACGCGGGCACGACCGAGCGCAGCTGCGCCTCATCCGCCTCGGCCAGTGCGGTGAACAGCTCGTCGGTCACCGTGAGAACCAGCCGTTCCCCGTCGTCCGCCATCGCGATCATCGCCGCCGATCGCTCGTCTTCGATGACCTGATCCAAGGTTCGCCCGGTGAGCAGGGCCTCCAGCCTCGCCAGCTTGACCGCGGGATCGAGCCCCTTGAGCTGCACCGTGTCGAACTTCCCGCCCGGCCCGTCGATCGCCCCGGCGGCCGCCTCATCCGACGCGGCCGCGAAATAGTCCGTGAACATCCAGCCACCATGCAACGCCACTACCCTGACGCGGTGCGAACTGGTCAGCATCGAATCACTTTCACCGGCACCGGCGGAGAAGCCCTCGCGGGCACCCTCGACCTCCCGCCCAAGGAACCCGAGGCGTACGCGCTGTTCGCCCACTGCTTCACCGGCGGCAAGGACAACCACGCCACCCGCCGCGTCTCCCGCGCGCTCACCGACCGGGGTCTGGCCGTCCTGCGCTTCGACTTCACCGGCGTCGGCGACTCCGGCGGCGAGTTCGCGCACGCGACCTTCTCCTCCAACGTCGCCGACATCGTCCTGGCCGCGGCCCACCTGCGCGAGCACTTCACCGCGCCCTCGCTGATCATCGGCCACTCCCTCGGCGGCGCGGCCGTTCTCGCCGCCGCCGGCGACATCCCCGAGGTGCGGGCCGTCGTCACGATCGGCGCCCCCAGCGACCCCGCCCACGTCGCCCACCTCTTCGAGCACGCGCTGACCGACATCGAGCACGCGGGCGAGGCCGAGGTCAGCCTGGGCGGCCGCCTGTTCCGCATCCGCCGCGAATTCCTCGAAGACCTCCGCGAGCAGCGCCTGGCCAACCACATCACCCGCCTGGGCAAGCCCCTGCTGGTCCTGCACTCACCCGACGACGAGATCGTCGACATCACCAACGCCGCCGGCATCTACACCGCCGCCCGCCACCCCAAGTCCTTCATCGCCCTGGACGGCGCCAACCACCTGCTGACCTCACCGCTGCACGCCAAGCGCGTCGCCCAGTTGATCGCCGCCTGGGCGGACCCGTACCTGCCGGAGTCCTTCACCCCGGAGATCGACTGACCACCGCCTCTCGCGGCGGAGAGGTTCAGTCAGGCTCGTCGAGCCGCTGGAGCGCGCTGGTGAGGTCTCCGCTCCGGTGCATCCCAGCGAGAACTTGGAACATGTTCTCGATGCCCGGTTCGCGCACGATGAGGCCGTCCGAGACGTGGAAATACCGCCCGCCCAGCGCCTCGCCCGTGTCCTCCCACCGCTTCATCACCCGGTCGACCTCCGCGAGCGTCAAGATCGTCGCGCTGTACCACGAGCCGTCCTTCGACAGGCGCACTTCGACGTCCGCGTTGTCCACGTGGTCCGGGTCTTCGCCCGCACCGGGGAGGAACCTCGCTTCCAACGCGTCGGTTCGGACGACGTAGTAGGGCGTGTCCCACGCGCGTGAGATCACCGGCTCGTCGTTCACGGGCCCAGCTTAGGCGGGCCGAGTCCCGGTGATGAAGGAACCAAACCCCCTCCATCGCGTCCCATAGAACATGGGAATTGGTCTGCTCACGACCATCGTCGGCGCCGTCTTCCTGGTCGTGTGTCTGGTCTCGTTCTTGCGTCAAGATCACCCGTGACCTGGGCGAACACGCAGTGACCAACCGATGACCGTGCGGCACGCCTCCGTCTGGGGGGTTGTGGCGACCCCTATTGGGCTGAAAGAGTGAGCACATATTCCCGGCCGGCACGCCGTGGGATTCCCTGTGAGCAACCTCGATGCTCTTCGCGCGGCGGGCCGCCCCTAGGAAGGTTGCCCAGATGACGCTTGCCCACGAAGCACCCACGGTGGGTCGGATCGCCGCCGCCCGTGAAATCGAGTCGATGCACAACGCCGAGCAGTGCCACCGCGCCGCTCGCACCGTGGCCGACCACGCCGCCGACGCAGCCGACTGCCTGCAGCTCCTTGAGATGCTCGGCCTCGACCCCGAGACGGTCAAACGAGGCTAATCAATCAACGAACACCCCAGCGATAGGTCCGTAGATCGACCTTTTCGTTGACTGCCAGCACGCCCTCCGCCCGCAGCAGCTCCAACTGTCTGCGGGCGAGGTGCGGGGCAGGCGTCCCCGTCGCCCGCAGCACCCGGTGCCAAGGCAAGTCGTGGCCGTCCTCGGACAACACCCGACCGACCAGCCTGGGCGTCGGCGCCCGCGCGATGTCGGCGATGTCGCCGTAGGTCGCGACCAGGCCCGCCGGGATCGACCGGACCGCGTCACGGATCCGTTCGTGCAGGTGTTCGTCCACGCTCACCTGGCCACCTCACCCGCCGTCGACGCGCTCTTGTCGCTGATGAACTCGTCGATCAGCGCGGCGATTCCCGAGGGGTCCTCCAAGTAGACCATGTGCCCGAGGTCGAGCGCCGCGAGCCGGAAGTCGTCGCCCAGGGTGAACCGGCACGCCTTCACGAACTCGGGTCCCACGAACGCCTCGCGCGTCGCCTGCACGAGCAGGGTCGGCAGCCCAGGCGGAGGCAGCCGCGGCGCCCGGCACATCTCGCTCCACGCGGTGATCACCGCGGCCGGGCTGTAGCGCGGCCGCCAGTGGCCGTCGACCTCCACCCAGTTCGCCGCGACCTCTTCCTCGATGTGCTCCTCGGGCTCACCCGGCCAGTCGTGCCGCTGCGTCGCCAGGGCTTCGCCGCGGTCGTCGCGGATGACCTCCGCCGTCTGCGCGTACTCCGCCGCGTCCTCGGGAGTCACCTTCACCGCCGGATCCAGCAGCACGAGTCCGCGTACCCGCTGCGGTGCGAGCCGCGCCAGGTGCAGTGCCACCAACCCGCCGAACGAATGGCCCACCACCGGCACCGAATCGAGTCCGTGGACGTCGAGCACTCGCAGCAGGTCTGCGGCGTGCTGCTCCAGCGTCCACGGTGGGAGCCGGTCGGACAGACCGTGTCCTCGCAGGTCAGGCGCCACCACACGGTAGTCGCGGAGGTGATTCTCGGCGAGCCTGCGGAACCTCGCGCCATGACCGGTGATCCCGTGCAGGAACAGCACCGGCGGCGATTCGATCGACCCGTACGAGTGAACGTGTAAGGCATCGGCCATGTGCGGGATCATGCCATCTCGGCCTGCCCGGGCGTGCCGAGTCCAAGGCTGTCACCCCCTCGTGATGCAATCGGGTGTGGCCGCCGCGAGAACTCCCAACGCGCCGCAGCTCGTGCGCCGACCTGCGGCGCACCGGCAGGCCTCCGACTGGGGCGCCGAGGCCCAGCGGGTGCTCGCGGGCAGCGACGGCTTCGTCCGTGTCCTGGGCGGTCCGGGCACCGGCAAGACCACCCTGCTCGCGGAGCTCGCGGCCGACCGGATGCTGCGCGGCGGCGTCGACCCGGAGCAGCTGCTGGTGCTCACGTCGAGCCGCCGAGCCGCCGCCGACCTGCGCTCCCGCATCACCGCGCTGCTGACCGACCACGCCGACGAAGGCGCCCTCCGCACGGTCCGCGAACCGCTGGTCCGCACGGTCCACTCCTACGCCTTCTCGGTCCTGCGCATCCAGGCGATGCTCCACGACGAGCCCGGCCCCCGGCTGCTCACCGGCCCCGAACAGGACACGGTGATCCGCGAGCTGCTGGAGGGCGACGTCGAGTTCGGCGCCAAGTACTGGCCCGAGCGGCTGCGCCCGGCGCTGGGGGTGGCGGGCTTCGCCGAGGAACTGCGCGACCTGATCCTGCGGGCCGCCGAGCGCGGCCTCGGCCCCGAGGACCTGATCACGCTCGGCGAGCGGGAAGGCCGCGACGAGTGGGTCGCGGCAGGCCGGTTCGGCATGCAGTACGAGCAGGTCACGCTGCTGCACGGCGCGTCGGACAGCGCCGTCGCCCACACCAGTGCCCCCGCGCTCGACGCCGCCGAACTCGTCGCGAGCGCGCTGCTGGCCTTCGAGACCGACGACGAGCTGCTCGCCGCCGAGCGCGCCCGCGTGCGCTACTTGCTCGTCGACGACGCGCAGCACCTCGACCCGCTGCAGTACCGGCTGCTGCACCGGCTTGGCAGCGCCGCCAAGGAGTTCGTCGTGGCCGGCGACCCAGACCAGGCGATCTTCTCGTTCCGCGGCGCCGATCCCCGGCTGCTGCGCGAAGCCGAGTCGCAGGCCACGGTCGTCCTCGACACCGGCAGGCGGATGGCGCCCGCGATCCGCCGCGCGGTCTCCCAACTCGCCGCGCGGCTGCCTGGCGCCGGGCAGCGCAGAGTGGACAAGTCCAAAGACAAGGGCGGAACGGTCCAGGTCCGGCTGCACGCGTCGTCCGCGGCAGAGGCGGGCTGGGTCGCCGACCAGCTCCGCCGCGCGCACCTGCTCGACGGTGTCGCGTGGTCGGAGATGGCGGTGCTCGTCCGCTCCGCGACCCGCTCGGTTCCCGTGCTCCACCGGGCTTTGGCGGCGGCGGGTGTCCCGGTCGCCGCCCCCGGCGACGAGCTGCCGCTGGCCCAACAGCCCGCCGTGCGACCGTTCCTGGCCCTGCTGCGGTGCGCCGCCGTGCCCGCGCTGCTCGACCCGGCGATGGCAGCGATGTTGCTCAGCTCGCAGCTCGGCGGCGCCGACCCGCTGGCGCTGCGGAGGCTGCGGCGCGGCCTGCGCAGGCTCGAACAGGCGGCGGGCGGTGACAAGTCGAGCGACGACCTGCTCGTCGAGGTGCTCACCGACGACGACCGGCTCAGCGCCCTGGAAGCCGCCGAGGTGGGGCCGGTCCGCCGGGTCGTGAGCCTGCTTTCCGCCGCCCGCAAGGGAATTGCCGACGGTGCGGGGATCGAGCAGATCCTGTGGGAGGTCTGGCAGGGCAGCGGACTGGAAGCCCGCTGGGTCTCGACCGCGGCCCGCGGCGGCCCGGTAGGCGCCCAGGCGGACCGGGACCTCGACGCCATCGTCGCGCTGTTCCACGCCGCCGAGCGCTACGCCGATCGGCTGCCGGGCTCCGGCATCGCCGGGTTCGCCGAGCACCTCATCAGTCATCGCATCGCAGGCGATACCCTGGCTCCTTCCGCGCCCCAAGGCGAAGCGGTCGCCGTGCTCACCGCGCACGCCGCCGCGGGTCGCGAGTGGACGGTCGTCGCGGTTCCCGGCGTGCAGGAGGGATCCTGGCCCGACCTGCGACTGCGCGGATCACTGCTCGGCGTCGAGCGGCTCATCGACCTGCTGTCGGGGGTCGACAACTCGGAATCGCTGTCGGCCACCGCCCCGCTGCTCGCCGAGGAGCGCAGGCTGCTGCTCGTCGCGGCGAGCCGGGCCCGGGGCATGCTCCTGGTCAGCGCCGTGCGCGGCGAGGAGGAACAGCCGTCACGGTTCCTGGCCGAGCTGTCGGGCGTCGACGCGACCGACCCGGAGGCCGAGTCACTGATCCCGGTAGCCCAGCCCGAACGCGCGCTCGTGCTCGCCGACCTGGTGGGGGAGTTGCGTCAGGTCGTGTGCGACGGCGCCGCCGACCGCGGCAGGCGCGCCCTGGCCGCCCGCCAACTTGCCCGGCTCGCCGCGGCCAACGTTCCCGGCGCCCATCCTGACAGCTGGTACGGGCTGCCCGAGCTGTCGAGTATGGAACCGTTGCGCGCCAGAGCGGAGCCGGTCCGCGTCTCACCGTCCACTGTGGAGGTTCTGGCCAAGTGTCCGCTGCGGTGGGTCGTCGAGCGGCACGGCGGGCAGGACCCGGTCGAACTCGCCGCCGTCACCGGGACGCTTGTGCACGCCCTTGCCCAGGCCGCGGCGTCCGGCGCGTCGCGCGAAGAGCTGATGGCCGAGCTGGACAAGGCATGGACCCGGGTCGACGCGGGCGCGCCGTGGTTCTCCCGCCGTGAGCAGCAACGCGTGCGCGCCATGGTCGACACATTCCTGACATGGGTCCGCGACACCCGCGGCGAACTGACCCAGGTCGCCGTCGAACGCGACGTCTCAGTCGACCTTCCCGACGGGATCACCGTGCGTGGCCGGGTCGACCGGCTGGAGGTCGACAACGAGGGCCGCCCGGTGATCGTCGACCTGAAGACCGGCAAGCAGCCGATCAGCGCCGACGACGCGAAGGAACACCCACAGCTGGCCGTGTACCAGTTGGCTGCCGCATATGGAGCTTTCGCGGGCGACGGCCTCGCCGAGGTCCCCGGCGGTGCGCGCCTGCTGTACGTGGCCAAGAAGAGCCGCGGCAAGGCGACCGAACGCGGCCAGGAACCCTTGCGCGGCGAGGTTGTCGACCACTGGCTCAACATCGTCCGCGACGCCGCGGGGTCCATGGTGGGCCCGGAATACAACGCTTTCGAAAGCCCGGACTGCCCGCGCTGCCCGGTGCGTTTCACCTGCCCGCTGCACTCCAGCGGCAGGCAGGTGACCGAATAGAACTCGAACAGGTGATCGAATGGCTGATGACTCCGATTCGGCTGCTCGCCGGGGTAGATTAGGCCGCATGGGCTCGATCCGATCACTCCACTCCTACGATCCCCGCCGCCGATACTCGGTGGCGGAGTTCGCGGCATTACCGATGGATGACGACGATCGGTACGAACTCCGCGATGGATTGGTTGAAGTGAGTCCTCCGCCCGCGCCGAGGCACATGCTTGTCCTGGGCAGGATGTTCAGTCAGATTGACGCGCAACTAGGCGAAGGCCTGCAGGTGTTTCCTGAGGTCGGCGTGGTCGTCGGTGCTTCGACCGTGCGCGTGCCGGACGTGGTGATCACCCCCGCCGGGGTCGATTGCGATGCGCCGCTGATGAAGGCCGAGCAAGTGCTGCTCGCGGTCGAGGTCGTCTCGCCCGGCTCGAAACGAGTCGACACCACGGTCAAGCCGTTCGAGTACGCCGACGCGGGCATCCCGAACTTCTGGCTTGTCGATCCGAGCCCACCGGTCACTGTGACCGTGTACAGCCTGACGGGGGAGGACTATGAGGAATCGCTGCGGGCGGAGCATGTTCTGCGGGTCGAGGAGCCGTGTCCACTGCGAATCGATTTGGCCGCGCTGACGCGATGAAGCAGCTGTGAGTCTTCCGCTTCCAGGGCTGGCCCTTGTCGGCCCACGTGAACTCGCCCACGAACTCGGCCTGCCCCCGCCCACCGCCGAGCAGTGCCTGGTCATCGCCGCGCCCCCCGACCCGGCGCTCGTCGTCGCGGGTGCGGGTGCGGGCAAGACCGAGACGATGGCCGGGCGCGTAGTGTGGTTGGTGGCCAACGGTTTGGTCACCCCGGAGCGCGTCCTCGGCCTGACCTTCACCCGCAAGGCGGCTCGCCAGTTGGCCGACCGGGTGCGCTCCAGGCTGCGCAGGCTCGCGGGCTCGCGGCTGCTCGACAAGCTCGACCCGTCGGGGGAGCGGCGCGCCGCCGTGTTCGCGGGTGAGCCGACAATCTTGACCTACCACGCCTACGCCGGTCGCATCGTCGCCGAACACGGGCTGCGGCTGCCGGTCGAGCCGGGCGCCCGGCTGCTGACCGAGACGGCTTCCTGGCAGCTGGCGCACCGGGTGGTGTCCACCTGGAACCACGACCTGGAAACGGATCTGGTTCCCGCGACCATCACCAAATACCTGCTCGCCGTCGCCGGAGAGCTCTCCGAGCACCTCATCGACGAAGCGGCGCTCACCCGGCACGCCGAGACGATGTGCGCGTTGATCGAGTCCGCCCCGCGGGCCAAGGGCCAGCGCGCCGACCTGTCCCAGGATCTGCAGAAAGTCCTTGTCACCCAACGCTTCCGGGTGGCCTTGCTGCCGATGGTCGCCGCGTACTCCGACCGCAAGCGGCGCGAGGGAGCCGTCGACTTCGGTGACCAGATGTCGCTCGCGGCCAAGCTGGCCGCCGGGCACATCGAGGTCGTGCGCGGCGAGCGCGAGCGGTACGGCGCGGTGCTGCTCGACGAGTACCAGGACACCGGCCACTCCCAGCGTGTTCTGCTGCGATCGCTGTTCGGCAGCTCGCTCGAACATCCCGACGCGGAGCCGATGCCGGTCACCTCCGTGGGCGACCCGGCCCAGGCGATCTACGGCTGGCGCGGCGCCAGCGCGGCCAACCTGCCGCGCTTCACCACCGACTTTCCCCGACGCGACAACGGAAAGCTCGTCCCGGCCACCCGTTACGGGCTGCTCACCAGCTTCCGCAACCCGCCGGAAGTGCTCGACCTGGCCAACGCCGTCTCCGCCCCGCTGCGCGCCCTCGGCCTCGAAGTCGACGAGCTCCGCGCCCGCGACGGCGCGCCCGCGGGCGACATCCGACTCGCCCTGCTGTCCGATGTGGACACCGAGGTGCAGTGGGTGGCCAACCAGGTCGCCGACCGCTGGCACGCGGCCACCGAGGAGCACGACAAACCGCCGACCGCCGCCGTCCTGGTCCGCCGCCGAGCCGACATGGCCGACCTGGCGAGCGCCCTGCGCGAACGCGGGCTGCCGGTGGAGGTCGTCGGTTTGGGCGGCCTGCTCGACGAACCCGAGATTCGCGACCTGGTCAGCGCCCTGCGCGTGCTCATCGACCCGCTCGCGGGCACGGCCGCGGCCCGGCTGCTGACCGGCTCCCGCTGGCGCATCGGCGCCGCCGACCTCGCGGCGCTGTGGGGACGCGCGCGCAAACTCGCCGACGCGTTCGCGGGCAAGCCGATCACCGACGCCGCGGCCTCCGACGTCCTGCCCGGCGAAGGTGTCGAGCAGGCGGGCCTGGTCGACGCGATCGACGACCCGGGTCCCAAGGAGGCCTACTCGGAACTCGGCTACGAGCGCATCCGCTCGCTGGGCTCCGAGCTGACCATGCTCCGCCGCAGGCTCGACCAGCCCCTGCCCGAACTCGTCGCCGACGTCGAACGCACCATGCAGCTCGACATCGAGGCCACCGCCCGCCGCGGCGGCGCGGGCCGCGCCCACCTCGACGCCTTCTCCGACGTCGTCGCCGACTACGCGCGCGCCAGCCCGTCGGCGAGCCTGCCCGCCCTCCTCGACTACCTCGCCACGGCCGAGGCCGCCGAGGACGGCCTCGAACCCGGTGAGGTCGAGGTCGCCGAGGACCGCGTCCAAATCCTGACCGTGCACTCGGCGAAGGGCTTGGAGTGGGAGATCGTCGCCGTGCCGCACCTGGTCCGCGACGTCTTCCCCAGCGGCAGGCGCGGCGGCAGCTGGCTGCGCGCGGTCACCGAGATGCCCGCAGATCTGCGCGGTGACGCCGCCGACCTGCCCAAGCTCGACCTCACCAGCGCCGCCGACCGCAAAGAGGTCGAGCAGGCCCTCAAGGCGCACAACGAGGACTTCGCCGAACGCGGTCTCGTGGAGGAACGCCGGCTGTTCTACGTCGCGCTCACCAGGTCCGAGCGCTCGCTGCTGGTGTCCGGCCACTGGTGGGGACGCACCGGGGCCAAGCCGCGTGGCCCGTCCGACTTCCTGACCGACCTCGCCGACTACGTCACCGAACAAGAGTGGCCCGCCGAACTCCTCGATGTCTGGACTCCGCAGCCTGAGGAAGGCACGGAGAATCCGATCGCCACGGCCGTCAAGACCGCCACCTGGCCCGCCGACCCGCTGCGCGACCGCCGCTCCGACGTCGCCACCGGCGCCGCCCTGGTCCGCGCGGAACTCACGGCGATGCACGAGGGCGAAGACTTCGACGACGAGCCGGACGACCCGGACGGCTGGGTCCGCGACACGGATGTCCTCCTCGCCGAGCGGGCGGCCGCGTCCGCCAGGCGCGAGCAGGTCGTCCTCCCGGACCAGCTCTCGGTGAGCCAACTCGTCGAACTCGCCGCCGACCCGGAAGCCCTCGCGCGGCGCCTGCGTCGCCCGCTTCCATTCCCGCCCAACCCGGTCGCCCGCCGAGGCACCGCCTTCCACGCCTGGCTGGAAAAGCGCTTCGGCTCCCGCGCCCTGCTCGATTTGGACGAACTCCCCGGCGCCGCCGACGACGGCGCCGCCCCCGACGACGACCTCGACGCCTTGCGCGAGGCCTTCCTTCGCAGCGAGTGGGCTGACCGGGTCCCACACGAGGTCGAGGTCCCGTTCTCCACCGAGATCGACGGTGTCGCCGTACGCGGCCGCATGGACGCCGTGTTCCTCGACGCGGACGGCGGCTGGACGGTCGTCGACTGGAAGACCGGCCGAGTCCCCGACGAGGAACACCTGCCCGCCCTGACCGTCCAACTCGCCGCCTACCGCCTGGCCTGGGCAGGTCTGTCCGGAGTCGACATCAGCGAAGTCAGGGCCGCGTTCCACTATGTCCGGCACGACACCACCCTGCGCCCGGTCGACCTGCTCGACGCGGATGGCCTGCGGACTCTCCTGCGTTCGGTCCCGGTGCCGGAACCGAAGCAGCGCCCGACCGGTCACGCACCGACCGATCCGGCTAGCCTGCGCACGTGAGTCAGTGGATCTGGCGGGGGAACGCATGAGGCAGAAGCTGAAGTCGATGAGCCTCTACGAACGTGCGGAACACGAGCTCGTCGGAATCCTCCGCATGCCGGAATCCGCCGTCAGCCCGGTCACGGCGATCGCCAGGCGCGTGGTGTGGGCGCTGCTCGCGCTGTCGGTGGCCGTCGTGATCGTCTACTTGGACCGAGACGGCTACCGCGATGCCAACGGCGACGGCATCTCTCTTCTTGACGCGGTGTACTACGCGACGGTGTCCCTCTCGACCACGGGATACGGTGACATCACGCCGGTCAGCCAGTCGGCGCGGCTGATCAACATCCTGGTGATCACCCCGCTCCGCATCCTCTTCCTCATCGTCCTGGTCGGCACCACGCTCGCGGTGCTGACCGAACGGTCACGTCAGGTTTTCAAGATCCAAAGGTGGAGGTCGAAGGTGCGCGATCACGTGGTCGTCATCGGCTACGGCACCAAGGGCCGCTCCGCGGTCAGCGCCGTGCTGTCCGACGGGATCGACCCGAGTCGGATCGTGGTGGTCGACACCGACCAGGCCATGCTCGACGCGGCGTCGCTGCTGGGGCTGGTCACCGTGCACGGCTCGGGCACGCGGTCCGATGTGCTGCGGGTGGCGGGGGTGCCGCGGGCCAAGTCGGTCGTCGTCGCCGCCAACCGGGACGACTCGGCCGTGCTGATCACCCTGACCGCCCGCGAGATGGCGCCCAACGCGCAGATCGTCGCGGCCGTGCGCGAGACGGAGAACGTCCACCTCGTGCGCCAGTCCGGCGCCAACCAGGTCGTTGTCTCCAGCGAGACGGCGGGCCGCCTGCTGGGCATGGCGACGCACACGCCGACGGTGGTCGACATGGTCGAGGACCTGATCACCCCCGACGCGGGGCTGGCCATCTCCGAACGCGAGGTCGAGGACAGCGAGGTCGGCGGCTCACCCCGGCACCTGCCCGACATCGTCCTGGGCATCGTCCGCGCCGGAAAGCTCTTCCGGGTCGACTCGTCGGAGGCCGACGCCATCGAAGCCGGCGACCGCATCCTGTACATCCGCAAGGTGACTCCCGCAGACGATTAAGGCTGGATCCCCCCTGAATTCTGGTGCGATCTCGACTCGACATTGGATTCCGGGGAGGCGGACAAGTCTGCGAGGATCCGTGAGTGCGCCTGCCGCCTGAGCTTCGGATGCCCGCCGCGCAGGCGGCTGGGTCGGCGCTGTTCAGCATCCTGGTGGCGATCCTCGTCTCGCTGACCGGCGCACTGGGCCTGTGGTCGAACTCCGAGGAACGCGTGGAAGTCGACGCCAAAGTGGTCCAGGCCGTCGGCTGCGCCAAGGCCGACCGGCCCGAAGAGGTCACCTACCAGCGCGACGGCCGCGAGGAGCGGATCAAGCTCGACGCGTGCGGCCACGAGGTGGGCGAGCCCGTCCGAATCGCCCTCGGCGGCGAGACCGCCAGCCTCGCCCACGCCCGGACCGCCGCGTCCACCGACGCCCGACCGCTCGGCGTCGTCCTGTGTGTGTTCGCGGGGATCGCGGGCGCGGGCTTCGCCGAGTTGTACCGGCGAACGGCGGGCGAACCGCTCAGGAAACGTGCTGTGGGTCCATGACCCACGTGTTGCACTGGTAGGTCCGGTTCTTCGTGAACCCGTGTTCCATCCACGCGCCGTTGTTCTGCGGTGTCCCGTGGTCGCGGATGCGTCCTTCCCAGTCGCCGCGCTGGTAGGCGTCGGCGAGGGCTTCACTGATGATCGGGTTGGTCACCGACCCGCCACCGTGCTGGGCCCCCGCGAACCACATGCCCGCGAAGCAGGACGACTCGAGTTCGAGCCTGCGCGAGAGTTCGAGCCCGGCCGGAGTCTGGTCGCCCGCCTCGTATCGGGCGTCGCCGTAGGCTTCGAAGATCCCGGTCAGGTTCTGCACGTGGTGGCCGAACTCGTGGGCGAAGACCGACAGGTACACGCCCGACTTGTTGCCGAACCGCTCGGTGTAGAGCCCCGAGTACGGCATGTAGATCGTGTTGTCCGTGGGGCAGTAGAACGCGGGCGCCTGGTTCTTCGTCACCGTCCCGCACGGGCTGCTCCACGAGGTGCCCGTGGGCATCTTGACCACGGGCCGCGAGTACGGCAGACCCGCGCGCGCCATCGTGGGCTGCCACGCCTGCTCCATGCACGGCACGGCCGCGTTGAAGTAGGCCTCCGCGGCCGCCGGATCGCTACGCCACGCGGGCAGGGCGCACGTGGCCGCGTTGACCCCGTTCTCCGACCGGAAGATCGGGTTGTCGCCCAGGGCGTAGACCGGTTGCGGCTCAGCGGGTGTTGTCTTCGTAGGCGTGGTCGTCGTCGTGGTGCGGTCCGTTCGCGACGTCGTCGTCGTGGTGGTGGTCGTGGTGGTGGTCGTGGTCCTCGTCGTGGTCGTGCGGTCCGCTGTCGCCGTCGTGTAGGTCGTCGTCGGCGAGGAGTAGCCGACGTCGTTCGCGCGGCGCCGGTCCTTCTGCAGGAACCCGAAGCCCGCCGCCGCCACGATCGTCACGGCGACCAGGGTGATCGCGACGATCGGCCCGGTGTTTGACTTCTTCGGCATCGGCGCGTACATCGGCCGCCACGGCGGTGGCGCGAACTGTGGCTGCCCGAATGGCGGCCCTCCCGGCGGCGGCCCGTACGGCGGCCCACCCGCGGGCCTGCCGAACGGCGGCTGTGCGGGGTGCGGTTGGCCGGGGTGCGGTTGACCGGGGTGCGGTTGACCGAACTGGTGTGTTCCGCCCGGCGGCGGACCGAATCGCGGACCACCAGGCGGCGGGCCCGCGGGAGCGGTCCCCTGTGGCGGGTGGCCGGGCGGGGGAAGCGGCCGGGCGTACGGTGGCGGCGCGACCGGCATCGGTGGCGGGTAGGGCCCTTGTGGACGCCACGGCCCCCCAGGCGGCTGAGTCATTGTTCCCCCGTCGTAGATTTCGCCAGACGGTGCGTGAGCATATGGGCGCTCGGCTATCGTTCGCTGGCGTGTTCACGAATTGGGGGGTAGCCACCGCGATTGTGGTGGCCGGGATCTCGTTGTCCGCAGCTCAACCGTCGTTTCCGTCGCCACCGGCGGACGCGCCCACGATCGACTTCCCGGTGCCGAAACCAGGTTCGACACTGGCGCCGAGCAAGTCCGGGGCGCCGTCGATCGATCCGCGACCGCCCACGGTGAGCAGGTCGGGCCGACCGGAGCCATCGGGTGTGCCGACCACGCTCCCGCGCAGCGTCAACATCCAGCTCAAGGTCGAGCGCGACGGCAGGTTGACGGTCATCGAGCAGGTCATCGTCCAAGCGAAGTCCACGATGACCCGGGTGGCCCCGCTGCGGATCGGCGACCGCGTCTTCACCGTGCGGGACGCCACCGTGGACGGCAAGGGGACCGCCGAGGCCACGGCCGACACCTTCACCATCAAGCTGGAGGAAGGCGCGTCCACCGTCAGGTACACAGTGGATGGTGCGGTGGCCGACCTCGGCGACCACCTCCAGGTCCGCTGGCAGGTGGCCAACGGTTGGGACACCAAGCTCATCTTCCTGCGCGCCTCGCTGCTCACTCCCAAGCCGGGCAGCAACTTCGTCTGTCTGGCGGGCCAGCCGGGCACCGAGGACCTGTGTGACTCCGCGCTGATGGACGCCAGCGGCGTCCTGCGGGTGGTGCAGACCGATATCGACGCGGGCGCCCGGGTCGATCTGAGTGCCGACCTGCCCGCCGGACTTGTTCCCGCCAACGCGCGATTCGAGAGCACGAAGACCGGCGCGTTCGCGCTGACGCCGGTCAGCGGCACGGCTCTGGGGCTGCTGGCCCTGCTGCTGCTCGGCGGCTTCGGCGCGCTGTGGGTGGCGCGGGGGCGCGACACCAAGGCCGCCGCGGCCGACGTGGAGCCGGTCGAGGTCCTGATCTCCGAGGGCGGCCGGGTCGTGTTCGCCTCGCCTGACGGCGTGCTGCCCGGCCAGGCGGGCACGGTTATCGACGAGGTGGTCGACGCCCGAGACCTGACCGCCACGGTGATCGACCTCGCCGTACGCAACTACCTGTGGATCACCGAGGCGGGCGAGGACTGGCAGGTGGTTCGCCGCAACCCGGCCGACGACGCGCTGACCGACTACGAGCGCGCGGTCTACCAAGCGCTGCTCCCGGACGGCACGGAGTCGACCACGGTGTCCGCGCTGAGGTCCGCCCCGCCGAGTACCGCCGCGGCTCGTTCCGCCGTCCACGCCGACTCGGTGGCCCGCGGCTGGCTCAGCCGCACCCCCGCCAAGCTGCGACTAGTCGGAGCGGTGCTCGCGGTCGTCGGCGTCGCGGCGACCGTCGTACTCACGCTGACTGTCGGACACGCGCTCGCCGGTGTCGCACTGGTGATCGGCGGCCTTGCCCTCGCCGTCGGCGCACGGTTCCTTCCCGCGCGAACCAAGCGGGGCGCGCTGCTGGTCCAGCAGGTTCGGGGGGTGCACGGGTACTTGCGATCGGTGCCGCCCGAGTCGGTGCCCGCCGCCGACAGGGAACTGGTCTTCTCCCGCTCACTGCCTTACGCCGTGGCGCTGGAAGAGGCCGAGCAGTGGCTGATCCGCTTCGCCGCCCTCGACGTCGCAGCGGATGGCACACCGGGCCTCTACTGGTACGGCACCCAGGACGACGCCTACGACCAGGCCCGATTCGCGGAGCGCTTCCATGCCTTGATCGACAGCGTGGACGGAGTTTTCGGCAAGCGCTGATTATCGACCCTGATCACGATCGTGTTACCCCCGTCTGAGCAGCGAAAACTCAGACGGGGGTGGGCTGGTGATCGGATATCCACGCGGGGTACCGTTCGCCCACTTTCGATCGTCGACCATTCGCATGATGGTCAGGTTCAGGGGAGGCACGTTGCTTACTACCGTGACTCGTGTCGTCCTCGCGGCTGCGGTAGGCCTCACCATGGCTGTCTCCGCTTCCCCCGCGATGGCGCAAGAGCAGCCGACACCTCCGGTGGTCGAAGAGCCCACCGAGGTGGAGCGGCCGGAGCCGTTGATCTCGGCTGTGGCTAGCTGCGCCGAGAAGGTGGCGAGCCTGGACGTCTACGTCCTCGACAGTCGCGAAGACCCGTACTCGATCACGCTGCAGGGTGTCGGGTTCAACTTCAACAAGAGCCAGCCGACGGTCTACCTTCCCGATAAGGACCAGCACCACACCCTCTTCGCGAATCTTGCTCCCGGCCAGTACACGGTGCGCGCGGGCGGCCACCAGCCGTCTGACGACGTCGATGTGATCGTCAAGGAGTGCGCGGAGGCTGACCCCGCGAAGGGCGAGCTGAGCATCGAGGTCGAGTGCAAGGCGGGCTGGGGCATCGTCACCTTCGTGATCACCAGTCCCGCGACAGGCAAAACCATGCAGTACACGTTGAGCACGAGCGAATATCCCGGGGCGAAGTACGAGACGCTCACTCTTCCGGACGGCATGTTCCTCCGGATCACCGAGAACGGCTTCGAGGATGGCAAGTACTTCGCCACCCTCTCGGGCCCCACGCTCAAGGAGCCGATCACCGAGAAGTTCACCGTCGCGTGCGCGGCGGACAACGCGCCGAAACTCAGCGCCTTCGCGAACTGCGACGGCAAGGACGACATCACCTCGCCCGCGCCGCTCTACGTGGACGTGACGAACCCCAACCGCGCGACTATCGACTACACGATCAAGGTCGGCGGCGCCGAGCGAGTTCTCAAGGTCGGCGGCGGGGCGAACGGGTTCGTCGAGATGGACACACTGCCCGCGGGCGTGCACCGGGTCACGGTCTCCGGGTCCGACGGCACCGTGACGAAGACCGAGGTCGCGGTGGACGACTGCTCGGGCGTCAAGGTTGATGAGGACGGCCTGCAGGTCCAGACCCGTTGCGTCGACGGCAAGTCCGACGTGACCTTCCGGTTCTTCGACATCGGCGGGGATTACCCGGTCAAGCGCTCGTTCGGCGTCGACGGCACTGACCTGTTCGACTCGACGATCGAGTTCGACGCTGAGGGCCCATACCTGTGGTCCCGCCACACGGGTGAACTCGCCGACGGCGAGTACACCGCGCGGCTTGTCGGCGCCGGGCTGAACACGGTGGAGAAGTTCGCCGTGAAGTGCGCCGACCAGCCCACCACGACCGCCCCGTCGACGACCGGCCCGGTGCCGAGCACCACGCCCGCCCCGCAGGCGGGCACCGCCCCGGCGGTCGACGACACCCTCCCGGTGACCGGCGCGGCCGTCGGCACGATGGTCGCCCTGGGCCTCGCGGCGCTGGGCCTCGGTGGCTTCCTGGTGATCACCGCGCGGCGCAAGCGCACGTCGAAGTAGGTCTCCACTCGGGCGGGTCGGCGACGGCCCGCCCGAGTTGTCCACAGGCGAACACCAGACCCTGACGCGACCCCACCCCGCTCCCGTAGGCTCGCCTGGTGACCGTTTCCGAGCTGCACAGGTACACCCTGTCCAACGGGCTGCGCGTGGTGCTCGCCCCAGATTCGACCTCGCCCGTCGTCGGCGTGAGCGTGCACTACGACGTCGGTTTCCGGTCCGAGCCCGAGGGGCGGACGGGGTTCGCCCACCTCTTCGAGCACCTGATGTTCCAGGGCAGCGAGAGCCTGGAGAAGCTCGCGCACTTCCGGCACATCCAGTCCTCCGGCGGCACCTTCAACGGGTCCACCCACCCGGACTACACCGACTACTTCGAGGTCCTGCCGTCCGCGGCGCTGGAGCGGGCGCTGTTCCTCGAAGCCGACCGGATGCGCGCGCCGAAGCTGACCGAGGAGAACCTCCGCAACCAGATCGACGTGGTGAAGGAGGAGATCCGGCTCAACGTGCTCAACCGGCCGTACGGCGGGTTCCCGTGGATCCTCCTGCCGCCGGTGCTGTTCCAGACCTTCCCCAACGCGCACAACGGTTACGGCGGGTTCGAGGACCTCGAGCAGGCCACCGTCGCCGACTGCGCCGCCTTCTTCGACACCTACTACGCGCCGTCGAACGCCGTCCTCACGGTGGCGGGCGACTTCACCGTCGAGGGCGCGCAGGAGCTGATCGAGAAGCACTTCGGCGACGTCCCCGCGCGTCCCCGCCCGGAGCGGCCGTCGTTCGCCGAGCCGCCGCCCGCGGGCGAGATCCGCTCCGACCACGAGGACCGCCTGGCCCCGCTGCCCGCGGTCGCCCTCGGCTACCGGATCCCGGACCCGATCGACGAACTCGACGCCTACATCAACTACCTCGTCCTCGCAGGCGTCCTCGCCGACGGCGACGGCTCGCGCCTGCAGCAGCGCCTGGTCTACGGCGACCAGCTGGTCACCGATGTCGGCGCGGGGTGCGGCCTGTTCGGCCCGTTCGAGGCCCGCGACCCGGACACCTTCACGATCACCGCGATGTACTCGCCGGAGGTCGACGTCGACACCATCCTCACGGCCATCGACGAGGAGATCGACAAGCTCGCCAGCACCCCGCCGGACGCGGAGGAACTGGCCAAAGTGACCGCCCGCTGGGCCGCCACGCTGCACAAGGAGCACGACCGCCTGGTCAGCCGCACCCTCGCCCTGGGAGCGTTCGAACTCCTCTACGGCGACCCGGCCCTGGTGTACTCGCTGCCCGAGCGCATCTCCGCCATCACCCCGGACGCGGTGTCCGCCGCGGCCAAGTCCCTGCGCTCGGACTCCCGCGCGGTCCTGACGATCTCGCCCGCCCCCGGAGCCGCGGAGTGAGGTTCCAGCACACCGCTTCCCGGGGGTCGCGCGTCGAGGGCCCCGTGCCCCGCGCGTCGTGGTCCTTCCCATCCGAATCCACATCCCAGCGGGCGCGTCAGTCCGCCGTCACCGTCTTCGCAGGAGGAGTCCAGTGAGCCGCAGCGCCGACGAGATCGGGCGGACCGAGCGGGGCCCGCGCCCCCTGCCGCCCCTGGGCGAGCAGCGGGCGGCCACCGGTCTGTCCTCAGTGGACAAGGTGCTCGACAACGGCCTGCGGGTCATCGCCGTGCACCAGCCCACCGTGCCGATGATCGAGCTCCGCCTCCGCGTCCCGTTCGCGGGCGACGACCCGATGCACGCCGCCCGGGCCGAGGTTCTGGCGGCCACCATCCTCACCGGCACCGACAAGCGCGACCGGATCGCCTTCGACACCGACCTCGCGCTCGTCGGCGGCG
This sequence comes from Actinokineospora xionganensis, assembly GCF_014323725.1. Lineage (GTDB taxonomy): Bacteria > Actinomycetota > Actinomycetes > Mycobacteriales > Pseudonocardiaceae > Actinokineospora > Actinokineospora xionganensis. Next base: position 91,437 of record NZ_JABVED010000016.1, read on the forward strand.
AGCTGTCCGCGGTCGTCGACCCCGAGCTGCTGTCCATCGGCGGCAACGCCCTCGCCTCCGGGTTCGACACCCTCCTCGACGTCCTTGCCGACGCGCTCACCGGCGCGACATACCCCGACGACGAGGTCGAAGGCGAGCGCGGCAGGCTCATCGAGCGCATCACGGTGGCGCGCTCGCAGCCGAGCGTGATCGCCCGCCAGGCCTTGCAGAAGCACCGCTACGGCGACCACCCGTTCACCCGGGAGATGCCCGAGGCCAGTGACGTCGCCGTCGTCGAGGCCGCCGACGTGCGCGCTTTGCACACGGCGTGCGTCCTGCCGCGCGGCTCGGTCCTGGTGCTGGTCGGCGACGTCGAGCCCGCCCGCGCCATCGCCGCCGTCGCCGGCGCGCTCGGCGGCTGGCAGTCGGACAAGTCCGCGTCGGTGCTTCCCCCGCTGCCGGAGATCACCCCGCAGGACCTCCTGCTCGTCGACCGGCCGGGCGCGGTGCAGTCCCAGTTCCGCCTCTCGGCGCAGGCGATCAGCCGCACCGACCCGCGCTACCCGGCACTGCAGCTGGCGAACCTCGCCTTCGGCGGTTTCTTCTCCTCCCGACTGGTGGAGAACATCCGCGAGGACAAGGGCTACACCTACAGCGCCCGCTCGTCGCTCGAGTTCACCCCCGACGGCGCGACCCTGCTGGTCGACACCGACACCGCGAGCGCGGTCACCGCGGGCGCGCTGCTGGAGATCCGCTACGAGCTCGGCCGGATGGCCATGGTGCCGCCCACTGAGTCCGAAGTGGACACCGTGCGGCAGTACGCGATCGGCTCGCTGCTCACCTCGACGTCCTCGCAGGGCGGCCTGGCCTCCCAGATCGCCGCGCTGGCCATCCTCGGTCTCGGCGTCGACTGGCTGACCCAGCACCCCGACCGGCTCAAGGCGGTCACCGTCGAGCAGGTCGCCGAGGCGGCGCTGGAGTTCTTCGCCCCCACCCGCTTCACCGGCGTCATCGTCGGCGACGCGGCCAAGCTCACCGCCCTGCGGGCGCTGGGCGGGGTGACCCTGCAATGACAGCGGACACCAGGACCGGCGAGCCCTTCCGGCTCGCCGGTCCGCCCGCCCTCTCCCGCACGACGACCGTGCGCGACGAGATCGTGCGCAAAGACCCTGCCCGCCTCGACGAACTGTGGCGCGGCGGCAAGGTGCTGCTGCTCGACCGCACCGGCCGCACCCCGGTCACCGGCGACGCCACCGCCCTGGCTTTGCGCCACGCCTCGGCCATCCAGGCCGACCGCCCCGCCGAAGCGTCGCTGCTCGGTGAGCAGGGCGAGGTCGCCTACTGGTCCGTCCCGGCCGCCGAGCCGATGCGCCCCGACCCGGTGGTCCCCCCGAACGCCTGGGGATTGTGGCCCGGCGCGGTGTCGGAGGCAGGCGAGCAGTGGCACGACCTGCGCGGCATCGGCGCGCTCCTCAACGACACCGACGCGGGCCTGCTCACCGCCGCCGTCGCCCTGGCCAACTGGCACGCCCGCTCGCGCTACTGCGCCAAGTGCGCCCACCCGGTCACCCGCACCTGCGCGGGCTGGGCGGCCAAGTGCACCGGCTGCGACCGCGAGGAGTACCCCCGCACCGACCCGGCCGTCATCGTCCTCATCCACGACGACGAAGACGAGTACGTGCTGCTCGCCCGCCAACCCATCTGGCCGCCCGACCGGTACTCGGTCCTCGCGGGTTTCGTCGAGGCAGGCGAATCCCTGGAAGCCTGCGTCGAACGCGAGATGGAAGAGGAAGTCGGCGCCAAGGTCAGCGATATCCGCTACCTGGGCAGCCAGCCATGGCCCTTCCCGCGCTCGATCATGATCGCCTTCGCCGCCCAAGCCGACCGGACCGCCGACGTGCACCTGGCGGAAGGCGAGATCGAAGACGCCCGCTGGTTCACCCGAGCGCAGGTCCGCACCGCGTTCGACGGTGGGGGAGAGGGTGTTGGGCTCATCCTCCCGGGCCCGACCTCCATCGCCCACCACATGCTCCGCGCCTGGGTCGGGGAGTAGGCGCTCGAAGGCAGGCGCGGCTGTCAATCCGGTAATGGATATTCAGGAGTCCTGACTAACGTCCACTGTGGCTCGCAGGGTGCCCGCGCGGCGTGACCAAGTGGCACCCAGGACGGCCGCGAACGAGCAGCACATGACCGCTTGGTAGACCAGCGAGACGGGTGTGCTGCCCGCGATGTACGCCGCCAACTCGAGGTCGGACGACCACCACCCGGCGAGTATGCCCAGTGCGAATGCGTGCCATGCCAGGAACACGGCGCTGAACGCGAGCAGGGCTGCGCCCGGAGCCTGGTGCCGACGGGCGCGCAGCGCGGCGAACACCAACGCGGCGGCGTTGACAGGCAGAGCCGGCAGGGTCACCGCACCGAGTGTGGCGGCGTCGAATCTGTTCGGTTTCGCCTGGCGGTCCGCCGAACAACATCAGGCTCGCGCAGGTCTGCACGATCACGGCGCCAAGTCCCACTCGGGTAGGCCAGGGGGTGCGGCTGTCGTTCACCGTGGTTCCCTCTCGACGCGTGGATTGACGGCGCACACCTTCGCACGCGCCGCGCCCGGCAGGTATTGGCGGTGGCCGGATGCTTGGGGGTGGAGCACCCGTACCGGTGTGGCCTCGCGCTCACGGGCGCGAGGCCACACCCGTCTGTCAGACCAGAGACTCCTCCTCGACCACCGGCCCGGCGAACTGCGCCTGATACAGCGCGGCGTAAGCCCCACCCGCGGCCAGCAGCCCATGGTGGCTGCCCTGTTCCACGATGCGCCCGTCCTCCATCACCAGAATCAGATCCGCGTCCCGAATCGTCGACAGCCGGTGCGCGATGACGAACGACGTCCGGTCCGACCGCAGCGCCGCCATCGCGTGCTGCACCAGCAACTCCGTGCGGGTGTCCACAGAGGACGTCGCCTCGTCCAGGATCAGCAGGGCGGGGTTCGACAGGAACGCGCGGGCGATCGTGATCAGCTGCTTCTCGCCCGCGCTGATGTTCGATCCCTCCTCGTCGATCACCGTGTCGTACCCGTCGGGCAGCGAGTGCACGAACCGGTCGACGAAGGTCGCCCGAGCCGCCGCCAGGATCTCCTCCTCCGAAGCCGAAGGACGTCCGTAGGCGATGTTGTCCCGGATGGTCCCGTGGAACAGCCAGGTGTCCTGCAGCACCATCCCGACCTGCCCGCGCAGCTCCCGGCGCGGCATGGTGGCCACGTCGACGCCGTCGAGGGTGATGTGGCCCGAGTCGAGGTCGTAGAACCGCATGATCAGGTTGACCAGCGTGGTCTTGCCCGCGCCGGTCGGTCCGACGATCGCCACCGTCTGACTGGGTTCGGCCACCAGCGACAGATCCTCGATCAGCGGCTTCTCCGGCTCGTAGCGGAAGCTCACGTCCGAGAACTCCACCCGGCCGCGAGCGACGGTGGCCGCCGAACCGGCCGAGTCGGCGGGTTCCTCCGCGGCGTCGAGCAACTCGAAGACGCGTTCCGCGGAGGCGACGCCGGACTGCAGGAGGTTCACCATCGACGCCACCTGGGTCAATGGCTGGGTGAACTGCCGCGAGTACTGGATGAACGCCTGCACGTCACCCAGGCTCATCGTCCCCGACGCCACGCGCAGGCCGCCGACCACCGCGATCACCACGTACGTCAGGTTCCCCAGGAACATCATCGTCGGCATGATCAGCCCGCTGGCGAACTGGGCGCCGAATCCCGCCTTGAACAGTTCCTCGTTCTGGTCGGCGAACTGCCGCTCGACCTCGCGCCGCCTGCCGAAGACCTTCGTCAGGGCATGGCCGGTGAAGGCCTCCTCGACGTGGGCGTTGAGCTTGCCGGTGGCCCGCCACTGTGCGATGAACTGCTTCTGCGAGCGCTTCATGATGGCGCCGGTCACCGCGATCGTGAGCGGGATGGCGACGATCGCGATGAGGGCCAGCGTCGGGCTGATCCAGAACATCATGGCGAGCACGCCGACGACGGTCAGCAGCGAGGTGAGCAGCTGGCTCATCGTCTGCTGCAACACCTGGGAGACGTTGTCGATGTCGTTGGTGACCCGGCTCAACAACTCGCCGCGCGGCTGCTTGTCGAAGTAGGACAGCGGAAGCCGGTGGATCTTGTCCTCGACTTCGGCTCGCATCCGCAGCATGGTCCGCTGGACGACCCCGTTGAGCAGCAACCCCTGCGTCAGACCGAGCGCCGCCGACCCGACGTACAGCACGAGCACGATTGTCAGCACCGTGCCGACCGCGCCGAAGTCCACACCCTGGCCGGGCAGGACGTTCATCGAGGACAGCATGTCGGCGACCCGGTTGTCGCCCGCCGCCCGCAGGCGCTCGACGGCTTCCTCCTTCGTGACGCCCGCGGGCAACTGCTTGCCGAACAGGCCCTCGAAAATGAGATCCGTCGCCGTGCCAAGGAGTTTCGGGGCGATCGACATCAGCGCCACACTCGCCACGGCGAGCGCCAGCACCGCGAGCACCTTCACGCGTTCCGGGGCCAGCCGGGCGAAGAGCCGCTTCGCCGAGGGGCCGAAGGTCATCGACTTCTGCCCGACCATGCTCGACCCGAACGGGCCGCCGCGTCCCGGCCCGCCCATGCCCTGGACGCGCTCGGTCACCTTCATCGTGGTCATGCCGCGTCCTCCGCGCTGAGCTGCGAAGCGACGATCTCCGCATAGGTCGGGCAGGTCTCCAAGAGTTCTTCGTGCGTCCCGAGTCCGACGATCTCGCCGTCCTCCAGCACCACAACCTGGTCCGCGTCCAGCACGGTCGAGACCCGCTGGGCGACGATGATCACCGTCGAGTCGCGGGTGACCGGCCGCAGCGCCGCCCGCAGCCGCGCGTCGGTCGACACGTCGAGCGCGGAGAACGAGTCGTCGAACAGGTAGATCTCCGGCCTGCGCACCAAAGCGCGCGCGATGGCGATGCGCTGACGCTGTCCTCCCGACAGGTTCGTCCCACCCTGGGAGATCGGCGCGTTCAGCCCCTCGTCCAACGCCTCGACGAAGTCCTTCGCCTGCGCGATCTCCAAGGCCGCCCATAGTTCCTCGTCGGTCGCCGCGGGCTTGCCGTAGCGGAGGTTCGACGCGATGGTGCCGGTGAACAGGTACGCCTGCTGCGGCACGAGCCCGATCTTGCTCCACAGCACGTCCTGGTCGAGCCGCCGGACGTCCTCGCCGTCGACCCGCACGACACCGCCGGTGGCGTCGAAGAGCCGGGGGATCAGGTTGAGCAGTGTGGTCTTGCCCGCGCCGGTCGACCCGATGATCGCCGTGGTCTGCCCGGGCCGGGCGGAGAACGACACGTCGCACAGCACCGGGTCGGTCGCGCCCGGATAGGCGAACGACACCCCGTCGAAGTCGACCTCGCCGCTGGCATCGACCGTCATCACCGGATCGGTCGGCGGAACCACGGAGGAGTCGGTGTCGAGCACTTCCTTGATCCGCACGGAGGCGACAGCCGCGCGCGGGACCATCATCAGCATGAAGGTCGCCATCATGACGGCCATCAGGATCTGCATGACGTAGTTCAGGAACGCCGTCAGCGAACCGACCTGCATCAGGCCGTCGTCCACCCGGTGCCCGCCGAACCACAGCACGCCGATCACCGACACGTTCATGATGAACATGACGAACGGGAACATCGCGGCCATGTAGCGCCCGGTCTTGGTGGCCACGTCGGCGAGCGCGGTGTTCGCCCCGGCGAACCGCGCGGTCTCGAACGGCTCGCGGACGAACGCGCGCACCACGCGGATGCCGGTGATCTGCTCGCGCAGCACCCGGTTCACGTCGTCGACGCGCACCTGCATGTCCTGGAAGCCCGGGACCATTCGCTTGATGATGAAACCCAAGCCCACGAACAGGATCGGCACACAGACCAGCAGCAGCCAGGACAGCCCGACGTCCTCCTGCAGGGCCATGACCACGCCGCCGACCATCATGATCGGCGCGGCCACCATCATCGTGGTCGTCATCATCACCAGCATCTGCACTTGCTGGACGTCATTGGTCACCCGCGTGATCAGCGACGGCGCGCCGAATTTGGACACCTCGCGCGAGGAGAACGAGCCGACCTGGTCGAACACCCCCGCCCGCAGGTCACGGCCGAACCCCATCGCGGTCTTCGCGCCGAAGTACACCGCGACGACCGAGCAGGTGATCTGCACCAGCGACACCAGCAGCATCCACCCGCCGACGCGCACGATGTAGCCCGTGTCGCCGTTGACGATGCCGTTGTCGATGATGTCGGCGTTCAGGCTCGGCAGGTAGAGCGATGCCATCGTGCCGACCAACTGCAGGCCGACGACGTAGGTGAGCCAGGTCCGGTATCTGGACAGGTACTCCCGGAGCACCTTGATCAACATCTGTGTTCCCCCTCTTTGGTGACGCCGTGGAGCAGGACGAAGGCGATCTCGTCCGGTGTGATCTCGTCGAAGTCCATGCCGGGGTGCCGCGAGCCGAACACGAGGCTGCGGAGCGCGACCGCGGCGGTCTCGGGCGCCACGGACAGTTCGTCGCGGTGCTCGGCGAACATCTCGGTCAGGGCGGTGTGGAGCGACCGGTTGGCCTCGACGATGAACTTCGGCGGGCCGTCCGACGGGCGGTCGCCGGACATCAGGACGCCGCGGACGGCGATCATGACCGCCATCGTCTTGCGGAAGCGTTCGAGCAGGTGAGCGGTGATGCGCCGGACCTTGTCGTGGAGGTCGTTCGCTCCTTCGAGCGCTGCGGCAAACGTTTGCGCCCGATCTTGCGGGTTCATCGTCTCCTCGGCGGCGGCAACCATGAGGGCGCACTTGTCGGGGAAGGCCCGGAAGATCGTCCCCTCGGCGATGCCCGCCGCCTCGGCGATCTGTTTCGTGGTGACGGCCTGGCCGTGCTCGATGAGCAGGGGGATGACCGCTTTGACGATCGCCTTGCGGCGGTCGTCCGGGGTCATGCGTGGGGCTCGCTGCCGTTCCGTCACCTAGGCGAGTGTAATGAGTGAGTGCTCACTCATCAACTGGATTATCGGCGGACGCTGTCGGACCGGCTTTCAGTCAGCTGAGGTCGGCCAGCAGCAGTGGGAGGACGACCTCTTCGTCGACCGCCCAGCCCGCGCGCAGGGCCTCGGTCAAGACGGGCTCCCACGGCGCCGCCCCCGGATCCGGGCCAAGGGGCGGGAGGTCGACGTTCTCGGCCCTGGCCAGGTCGAGACCTTCGCGGTAGTCGTCGGCGCCCATCCGCCATGGGACGCCATCGGTCACGGCGAGGACGTGCCGGGTGAGCAGCAGGCCGGTGCGGTCGAAGTCGGCGTGACAGTGGATGACCGCTCCCGACGCGGCCAGCCGCGACAGGAGTTGGCGGGTGACGGTGTTCAGCCCGCCGGAGAGGCAGACCAGCGGCTTGGTCAGCCCGGCGTCGATCGCGGCCTCGACCAGGCGAGGGTTCTGGCACACCCAGACGACCGTTCCCGGCGCCACCAGGTCTCTCGGGGCGCCGCCGAGGTCTCGCAGGTCCGCGTGGCGCGGCAGCGGCAGGCCGACGCTCAGGACAGTGGCGGACAGGCCGTCCAAGGCGATCCCGCACCGCTCCCACAGGACGCGTTCGTCGTCCGCGGTCTTCGGGAACTCGAAGCCGTGCGCCAGGGCCGCGGCGCGGAGCACCAGACCTGCCACCTTCTGGCCCCGGTCCAACGCGCGCGGGTCCGCGGCCAGGTCGGTTCGGGCGATCCACTCGGTGGGGATCGCGCCGGGGGTGAGGGTGAGACGGGACAGGATCGCGATTGCCTGGGCGGCCGGTTCCGCCAGTTGCTCCGGCGGGAGCTTGGCATACCGGCGGACGTGGTCGATCCACAGCGACGCCCATGGGGCGCTCTGGAGTCCGGCCGCGGTCAGGGCTTCGGTGAGGATCTTGTCGGACCACTCGCGGCGGGAGGCGTCCACCGAGGGCTGTTCCGGGCTGAACACCACGGGTTCACCATGGACGGCCGCGAGCACCTCGCCCAGTCCACAATGGAACTCACCGGTGCGCAGCCGTTCGTCGAGATCGGCGACGACGATCGTGGTGCCGACCAGGGCGGTCAGCTGCCTGCCGATCAGGTCCGACACAGCCGCCGCGGCCGCCGGATTCGGCGCCTTGTAGCCGAGTTTGACCTGGCCCCGGGCGACCGCCTTGCGGGCCTGGCGCCACAGGACCTCGTACTCGGGCCTGCCGTAGACCTCGCGCATCGTCACGGGTCGTCGCGCTCCAGTCCGCCGCCGTCCCATGTGGTGTGCGTGCACGCGACGCCGTGGCCGGACTTGGGGCGCAGCACGTCGTAGATGTGCATGCGCGGGATGCGGTCGGACACGCCCCAGCCGCTGGGCCAGGTGATGACCCAGTCCATGTCGAGGTCCACGAGCAGGCCCAGCATCCGGGCGATGGTCGGGTCGTCGAGCCGCTCGAACGCCTCGTCGAGCAGGACCAGCCGCAGCGGCGACATGCGTGACGTCGCCGCGACACCCGCGCTGATCGCGCCGTAGAACGCCGCCGCGGCGGCGAAAAGCGTGACGTAGGAGATGAGGCGGGTCTCGCCGGAGGAAAGCTGGCGCAGTCGCCGCGAGCGTGGCTTGCCGTCCGGGGCGCTGTCGCGGACCCGCACGGTGAAGGCGAACCAGGAGCGGTAGTCCAGTGCCCGCGCCAGGATCTCCGTGTAGCCACCCGAGGCGGAGTCGCGCTCGGCTTCGATGCGGTCGGTGAACACCTGCTGCAGCCGGGCGTCCTGTTCCTCGCTGCGGTCGGCGAACGGCATCCGCAGCAGCCGCAGCGCCTCCACAGTGGACTCGTCGAGCCACGCGGCGGGCTGCCAGTCGAGTTGCACGTGCACGCCCTGGCTGGAGCGCGCGGTGTCGAGCACATCGTTCATCCGCCGGGTCAGATCTTCTGCCACCGCGATCTGGCCGGACAGCCGCTCGGCGAGCTCACGGACCAGGTGCAGGGCGAAGATCCCCTGGTACTGCTCGGTGAGGAAGCCGCGGCGCTCCGCGAGCCGGTCGGCGACCCGCTTGGCCGCGACCGCGACCGGAGCGGGGCCCTCCTCGGCGGACACGACGACGGTGAGGATGCCCGCGTGCCGCTCGGGCAGCACGTTGTGCGTGCCTGCCAGCGACGCCTGCAGCGCCTGCAGCTTGGTGATGACGTTCTCCTCGCTCGGCAGCCGTTTCGCCTGGGACACAGCGGTTTCCAGGAGGGCGAACGCCTCGTCGTCGTCAGCCGGGCGGTCCGCGTCGATCGCAGCGGGCCACACACCGGGCGCGGCCAGCGCGTCGGCGAAGGACCGCGCGGCTGTGGCGGCGGCAGCGCGCTTGCCGTCGATCTCGGCGACGCGGGTGTCGAGCAGGGTCTGCGTCTTCACCACCTGGTTGGACAGCTCCGTCGCGGACTTGCGGGCCGCGGGCAGCTCCTCCCGCGTGGTTCGGCGCTGCCGTTCCAGCTCGGTCAGCTGGCGGGCGACGCTTTCGGCCTCGCCGCCGATCGCGGAGGTCAGTTCGGCGAGCGCGGCCGCTTCCCGGTGGAACGCCACGCACTTCTCGTTCGCGACGGCCTCGGCGGTATCGCGGTCGTCGACGGCGGCATTGTGGTCGTGCAGCGCCTCGACCAGGTCGCGGACCGTTCCCGCGCACCGCTTGGCAAGCGCGTCGCGTAGGCTCTCGGCGGTACCCCTGGCCTGCGTCGCCGCGCGGTGGGCTTGGCGCAGCGCTTCGGTGTCGGCGGGCAGCCCGGCCGCGCCGGCGTCCTGGGCCAGCTCGGTCTCCATCGCCTTGACCCGGCCGTCGGCGCTGAGGTGCTCGGCGCGCAACAGGTCGGCCTTCGCCGAGGTCTCGGCGGCCAGCCGCTCGGACTCGATCGCGCTGACCCGCCCGGCGATGAGGTCGCGGTCGTCGGGGAACGCGTCGAGGTGCGACTCCCACACCTCGACGGCCTGAACCCGTTGGCGCAGCTCGGCTTCCGCGTCCGCCAACTGCTCGTGCATCGTTTCGAGTGCGACGCCCAACTCGGTGATCGACCGCTTGCGCGCGGCCTCCCGGGCGCCCGCGCCGACGAACTCCGCGTCCTTTTTGGACAGCGCGCCGGTGAGCACGCCCGCGCGCCACCGGCCCGACGACCACACGGTCAGCCCCGGGTGCTCGCCCTCGTAGGACACCGCGTCGAGCAGCCGCGCCACGACGTCGGCGGGAACAGGGCTGTCCGGCTCGACCGCGGGCGTCAGCACGGCGGACAGTGGCCGCGCCGCCTTGGTGTCCACGGTGGCGAGCACGTCGGAGACGGCCGGGTCGGCGAGACCGTCGGCGGTGACCCAGGCGTTGAGCAGCCCGCTGGCCTGTAGCGCCGCCTCGAGGCCGGGATCGGGCTTGCCCGCGGCGAAGTCGACCAGACGGTAGAACGGCCTGCCCGCGGCGGGGTCGCGCTCGGCGTCGGCGTACTGCGGCGCCGGGGGAGTGGCGTCGACGCCCTTGCGCAGCTCGATCAGCCGCGCCTCGGTGTCCTTGATCCGGCCCACGAGGTCGTCGACGACCTGGCGGGCGCCCACGACCTGCTGGCGCAGCGCCGAGAGGTGCGGCGCCGCCCACTGCCGCGCCGAGTCCCGTGCCTGCCTGCTGGCGTCCGGCACCTCTTCGATGCGGGCGACGGAAGGCTGACCCGGGGGGCGGGGAGCGTGGTCCTGGGCGAACGGGCCCGCCTTGCTCCACGCGCGCGCCTGTTCGCACCACATCTCCGCGCCGACGCCGAACCGTTGGCGCGCCTCATTTCGGCGGCCCGCGGTCTCCGTGGCCTCGATCTGCGCCTCGCGGGCCTTCGTCTGCAGGCGGTCGAGTTCGGCCCGCTCGGCGTCGAGCTTGCGCGCGCGCTCGTGCAGCGACATCGCCAGCGCGCCGCGCTGGGCGAGCTGGGACCCGGCCTCGGTGACCCGCGCGGCCGCGGCGGTCAGCTCCGCGTCCAGCTCGTCCGGGGCGATCTCCGGCGGCGTGCGGCGCTGGATCTCCAGCGGCTCGGCCTCCGGGTCGGGCTTGGCCCGCACCTTGTCGGATTTGGTGCGCGCCAAGGGCTTCGGTGCGACGGGAAGCGGTGGGCAGAGGATCGGGTCGAGCCCGGCGGCCACCAGTCCGTCCACTGTGGAGTGTGCGAGTTCGGTGGCGTCCTCGAGGTCGCCGCCGAGCCTGCGCAGCACGGTCAGCACGGTCTCGACCGCGCGGTCGGCGTGGTTGCGCTGGGTGGCGGCGTTGTCGAGTGCGGCGCCCGCCGCCTCGCGGGTGCGCTCGACGAGCCGCTCGCGGTCCTGCAGATCGCGCAAACCCTGGTAGGCGGGGAGCGACTTGAGCGAGTCGATGCTGTTCTCCAGCTCGGCGTCGCGCTCCTCCAGCAGCTGGACTTTCTCCTCCGCGCCGCGGTGCTTGCCGCTGTCGGTGGCGAGTTTCCCTTGCAGGGTGCGGATTTCGGCGTGCGCCTTGTCGAGGACGCCGTTCGCTCCGGCGGCCCGGCTGCCCGCCGCGTGCAGCGCGTTGAGGGCGTAACCCGAGTAGCCCGAGAGGAACGCGCTCATCGCCTCGTCGGCCGAGCTGAGCCGCCCGATGTTCTCCCGGATGGACTCCAAGTCCTCGAACGAGGTGGCGAGCTGCTCGACGACGCCGATGTCGAGCGGCGGCAGGGCGTCGGACAGGATCTGCTCGAGCTGCCCGTCCTGGACTTTCAAGCCGATGTCGGGGTTTCGCAGGGTGCGCTGCAGGTGGAGCAGGTCGCCGTAGCGGCCGCCGGGCACGCCGTAGACCGTCTCCGCGACCTTCGCTCGGAAGGCGGCCTCGTCGTAGATCCGATCGGCGCCGAGGACATCGCGCAGTGCGGCCGGACCCAGCGGGACCCGGTCGGCCGAGGCGAGCTGGAAGTGCGTGCCCACCCGGGAAGGCGTGACGAACCGCCACGAGTCGCTGATCTGCTGCGACGTGGCGGAGGCCTTCACGCCGATGCCGCAGGTCAGGTACTCGTCCTGACCGGCAGCGTCGGTGCGGTGCAGCTCGATCCACGCGTAGCCGATGCGGTTGGGGCCGCCGTCGTAGTCGTCGAGCATGAGCCTGCGGATCGACACCGTGCCCGCGCCCTTCGAGCCCAGGTAGCGCAGGTCGCCGTCGAGGCACAGCGGCAGCAGCAACTCAAGGGTGCGTGACTTGCCGGAGCCGTTGGTGCCCTGGAAGATCGCGCGGCCGCCGGAGAAGTCGAAGGTCTGCTCGCGGTACTGCCAGATGTTGACGATCCCGCCCCGGTGCAGCCGCCAGCGGCCCACCACCGGAGCCGCTGTCGGATCGGCCGTGGTGTCATCCGGCGTGCTCACGATGCCCCTTCCTCGTCGAACAGCGACCACCCCGGTTCGGGGGCGTACTGGACCGGCGTCACGGTGTTGCGCGCGGGTGTGTCGTCCGGCTGCGGCAGCCAGCGGTGCGCCGCCGGGCTGATGAGCCACCCGTCGCCGTCCGGTACCGCCAGCGTGAGGCGGGTCAACAGGTCCGCGATCGAGGCGACAAGTGTCTCCAGGTCTTCGGTGGCCTGACGGGCCCACGCGGCCGGGTAGTCCTCGACCAGATTCGCGCAGACCTCGCGCAGTCGGGCGGCCGACACCGGCACCCGCCCGTCCGGCCGGTCGGTCTCGTCGAGCAGTTCCGGCAGGGCGAGCAAGGCGATGCGAGCGACCGTACTCGTGCCGGGGAAGACCACGTCGGTCAGGTACTCCTCCGGGTCGGTGACGGCCACGCCCTCGGCGCGGGTCTCGGTGATCAGGCCGAAGCAGCGCTCCAAGACCACGGATTCGCGGCGCTGCCTGCGCAGCAGCCAATCGGCCTCGGTGGCGGGGAGGTCCGCGTGCAGCGTCACCGGGTTCTCGACCAGGCGGCGACGCACCGCGTGCTCGATCTGGCCCGGCGCCGCGGCGACCGCGACGAGTTCCTCGGCGGACTCGGCCTCGGCGAGCGAACCGGCGAGGAGCTGGCCGAGCAGGTCGGTGTGGATGGTGATCAGCGCCTCCGCGGGGGCTTCGCCGATCAGGGCGGCGACAGTGCCGTCGGTCTCGCTGATCACGCCGAGGCCGATGAGGTGGCGCAGCGCGGCGGTCAGGGCGCGGCGGTCGGTGATGTCGTCGACCACGGCGATGCCCGCCTCGCTCGCGGTGGCCCGCACGTCGGCGACCAGCCGCGACAGCAGCACTTGCCTGCCGACGCCGGTCAGCGCGGCCATGGTCAGGCAGACGTAGGCGTAGCCGCGGGGGGACAGGGCGGGCTCACCGCGGGTCGGGTCGGTGCCGGGGCCCGCTTTGTAGAGGCGGGCGAAGCGGCGTTCGACGACGAGCCGGTAGCCGAGCAGCGCGGCGAACATCTCCTGCAGCGCGGTGCGGTACCGGTACACCATCGGCAGCAGGTCGCCGTCCGGGCCGCCGGGACGCAGCAGCGGATGGCGAAGCAGGACTTTCGCGCAGCGGGCGACGTTGGCCGCGTCGATGTCGGAAAGGCCTGCGAGGGGGTCTCTGGCGTCAGCGCGCACCGCGCACCTCCGCCCGGGCGATGCCGACCGCGGTGTCGCGCAGGGTCAGGGTGCCCGAGGTGCTGCGGATCGTGGTGGTGCGGCCGGACTCCGGGGTGAGCGTGAGGGTCAGGCCGCGGACCTGGTCGGTGGCCGCGCCGGGGTCGTCGGCGCCCTCGCGCTGGGCCATGGCCAGGGTGAGGAGCTCGCAGAACGCGCCGAGCGCCTCGCCGGACAGGGTCACGTTGCCCAGGTCGGTGGCCGCGGCGGCGAGTTCGGCGGACGCCGACTCCCGGCGCTCGTCGGCCTCACGGGCCTGGGCGAGCAGGCCCTGCTCGGTGATCGGGTCGTCCATGATCCGCGAAGTCCGCCCGCGCGCGCCCCGGTCGCCTCGACCGCGCACGCTCACGGAGACGTCGACGGCGGGACCGTCGCGCCAGGGGGTGTGCTCGTCGTCGCCGTCGTGCTCCGGCGCGGGCAGCAGGTTGCGCGCGGAGTACATGCCGAAGGCTGCCGCGTAGATCGAGTGGGCTTCGTCGGGGGTGGCCGCGTCGAACCAGCCAGCGAGGCGGACCAGCTCCGCGCGCCTGCTCGGCAGCAGGCCGCCGCCGGTCGTGGCCCGGCGGACCGTCGCGAGGAGGGCGCCGATGGCGCGTGTCGTCGCGTCGCGCAGGGCGGTGACCTGGCTGGGGTTGCCGGGGCGGTCGGCGAACCAGTCGGTCAGGTCCTGCCAGTCCTTGTCGCGGCGGCCGCGGGTGCGTTCCACGGCTGTGCCCAGCTGCTCGGCGGGCCGCAGCAGGTTGAGCAGCTCCGAGCGGGCGCCCGCCAGGGTGGACAGGGTCGCGGCGATCTTCGGGGTGTGCCGCAGGACGTCCTCGACGACGACCTGGATGTACTCGACCAGCAGGTTCCGGAAGCCGGAGATCTCCTCAGGGGCCAGGTGGTGGCGGGTGAGGATCTGGCCGAGGTAGGCGTAGAAGTCGCGGACCGTGGCGGCCAGCTCGGCGTGCTGCAGGAACAGGGTGGTGACCCGCTCGGCCAGCAGCTCCCGGGCCCGGCGCGCGGGCAGCGACCCGGCGTCGAGCTGGGTGCGCGCCGACGCGGTGGCCAGCGTCTCACCGAGCTGGACCAGGCCGCGCTCGATGGCGGGCAGCAGCTCACGCGACACCTCGCGGGCGCCCTCGGGCACCCGCAGCAGCTCGTCGACGTCGCGCTGCACGCGCACGGCCAGCTTGCTGACCTGGTAGCGCATGCTGCCCTGCTGGAACTCGGCGATGCTCGCCGCGATCGTCTCGCGGCGGCCGTGCACGAGGTTGCCCCACTCCACGAGCTGTCGCAGCCGGGGAATCACCACGTCGACGTGCGACTCACCGATGTCGATGCGCCCGTCCCGCTCGGCGGCGGCCAGGGCGGAGGACACCTCGCCCGCCGAGAGGTCGGCCAGCAGGGTCGAGGTGAACAGCCGCATGATCGCGAGATAGGTGCGGTGGTGCTCACGCGGCTGCAGATAGGCGTAGAGCTGAAGCCTGTGCTCGGTGTCGGTCTCCTGCTCTGGCTCCACGGCGGCCCACGATAGCCAAGGGGGCCGACACCCGCGCACTCCGGGACCGGGCGCGCGATACGGTTCCCTCTCCAGGGGGAATCTTTGCGAGGAGGGCCCGTGTCGTCGGCGCGCGCTATCGGACTGCTGTTAGGCGTCGCCGCCGACGTCGTCCTGGGGGACCCACGACGCTGGCACCCGGTCGCAGGCTTCGGCACCGTCGCCCAGCGCGTCGAGCGGACGCTCTACCGCGACCACCACGTGCCCGGCATCGCCTACACGGCTGCCCTGGCGGGTTCGGCTGCGGCTTTGGGGGTCGCTGTCGAACGGGCGGGCAAGCGCCGCCCCTGGGTCCGGGTCCTCGGCACGGCGACAGCCACCTGGGTCGTCCTGGGCGGGCGCTCCCTGGCCGCGGAGGGCGCGATGATCGGTCGCCACCTCGACGCGGGAGCGGTGGAGGCGGCCCGGGAACGCATCCCCCACCTGTGCGGCCGCGACCCGAGCACCCTGGACTCCCCGGCGATGGCCCGCGCCACCGTCGAGTCGGTCGCCGAAAACACGTCCGACGCAGTCGTGGCCCCCCTGTTCTGGGGTGCCGTCGCAGGCGTCCCCGGCCTACTGGGCTACCGCGCGATCAACACCATGGACGCGATGGTCGGCCACAAGTCCCCCCGCTACCGCCGCTTCGGCTGGGCCTCAGCCCGCCTGGACGACCTCGCGAACCTCTTGCCCGCCCGACTGGCGGCGGCCCTGACGGTGATCGGCGCCCCCGTGGTCGGCGGCGACCGCAAGGGCGCCTGGACAGCCTGGCAACGAGACGCGGCAGCCCACCCCAGCCCCAACGCGGGTCGGGTCGAGGCGGCGTTCGCGGGGGCCTTGGAGGTCCGCCTGGGTGGACGCACGGTGTACCCGCACGGTGTGGAAGACCGCCCAGTCCTCGGAACCGGGCGCATGCCGGACGCGGGACATGTGACCAGAGCGGTGGAGTTGTCGAGGGTGGTGGGCGGTTTGACGGCCGTGGTGGCCGCCACGATCGCTTTGATTACAGGCAACAGGCGCAAGCACTAACCCGCCAGTTCCCAACGGCACCTGCCCTGCGCGGGCCGTGGCCGCAAATCACTGTGCCATCCGCGCCATCCGCACCCCACCAATTGGCGCAGAGGCGCACTCTGATGGCGCCACCCGAATCCAGCATGCCCGGCCGCATCGCAACTCACGGTCCGGCGGCGCCTCTTGCCCACCCCACCCGACTGCGCCCCCCAGGCGAGCGACCGTGACCAACCCACCCCAACAGCCCCGCCCCCGGACGCACGAACCTCTCAGGAATGGTCCTGTGCACCGGACGGGCGGGCATGAGCATGCTTTTGATCCCTGTTCCGCCAAGGGGAAATGCAGGGGCGAAGAGCCGTCCCTGAAGGTGACCCCGTCCGGCGCCAAGGCGAAGAGCCATGTCTGAAGTTGGCCGGGTCGGAGGTGTGACGATGCAGGATGCCATCGAGGCTCACTCGTCCGGGGCAGGGCAGGGGCAGCACGAAACGGGTCAGCTGGCGTGGGCCTCGTCATCGGCCAGGATCTCGGCCACCGAACGTCGTTTGGGGGCGTCCGTGCGCAGCAGGCCGCCGGGTTTGATCTCTCGCCAGGTGAAGTACACCAAACCAAGCAGGGCCATCGCGCCGAAGGCGATCCACTGCAAGGCGTAGGACAAGTACGGGCCCACGTCCAGTTGGGGCAGTGGTAGGGCGCCCAGGACGCCGGGGGAGCCTTCCTCCAGTTGTGCGTACCCGGGTCGCAGGGTCAGCCCGGCCGCCTGGCCGACCGTGCGGGAGTCCACCGCGTAGACGTGTTTGCGGCCTTCCTCGGTGAAAGCCGGTCTGCCCTGTGGGTCGCGTTCATCCGCCCGGACGCGCGCGACCAGGTTCACCTGGCCGGTTGGTGCCGGTGCGAAGTCGGGGACACGGACGCCCTCGATGGGGCGGACGAACCCCCGGTCGACCAAGACCACCTCGCCGGTGGCCAGCCGGAACGGGGTCAGGACTTCGAACGCCGCCGCGCCCTGCACTGTCCTGAGGCGGGCTACGGCCTCCGCTTCCGGCAGGTACGTGCCGGACAACGTCACCCGGCGCCACTGGGTCGCGGGGTCGGCGGACTCGATGGGGATGGGCGCGGCTTCGAAGGACGCCCCGATGGCGTCGTTGGTGGCTTTGCGGTCCTCGTAGCGGGTGAACTGCCAGGGAGCGAGCAGGGTGAAGCACGCCGTGGCGAAGACGACCACGACGAAAGCCAGCATCAGCCACCCAGGGCGCAGCAGCGACCGCACCCCGCAACGGTAGACCGGCACCCGCTGTGACCTGGCTCCCGGTCCCGAGACCCCCGCCGGAAGCCCGTTAATGGCAAATGGGAATGGTAAATGGGAATTACTGTCGGGAACTGCCTCCGGTCGCCGGTTCTAATGAAACGGCCTCTTGGTTAATGTCCAATTTCGGGATCAGTGTCCTTACCGATGATTCCGCACGGAGTCCACCCTGCGCCCGGACTCGGAACCTCTGAGGTCACGAGTCTGGGTAACTCCAGAAGGAGCATTACCTTGAGGTTTCGACGAATTAGCGGCTTGATGCTGCTGATGGCGGGCGTACTGGCGGTGTCGACGGCTCCCGCGGGCGCCCACGACCCCGAGTCCCCGGAGGGTCAGGCCGCCGCGAGGGCGTTCATGGCCGACTACGAGCCCGCCGACCGCCGCGCCGCGATCACCGGGACCGCCGCCGGCGTGCCGTGTGTCAACGGCAAGGCCGACATCTACCCCTGCAAGAACGTCGACCTGCTCAGCGTCCTGCCGCTGTCCAACATCGGCGGCGGCAACGGCAACGACATCTGGGGCTGGACCGACCCCACCAACAACAAGGAATACGCGATCATGGGCCGTACCAACGGCACCGCGTTCGTGGACATCAGCACGCCGACCTCGCCGAAGTACCTGGGCAACCTGCCCTCCAACGGCGGCAGCAGCACCTGGCGTGACATCAAGGTCTACAAGAACCACGCCTACATCGTCGCCGACCAGATCAGCGGCCACGGCATGCAGGTCTTCGACCTGACCCGCCTGCGCACCGTGACCTCCGCGCAGACCTTCACGGCCGACACCATCTACAAGGGCTTCGGACCCGCGCACAACATCGCGATCAACGAAGCGACCGGCTACGCCTACGCGATCGGCTCGAACACCTGCAGCGGCGGCCCGCACATGGTCGACATCCGCACGCCGAAGAGCCCGGTCAACGCGGGCTGTGTGTCCCAGGACGGCTACACGCACGACAACCAGTGCGTCATCTACAGCGGCCCGGACACCCGCTACACCGGTCGCGAGATCTGCTTCAACTCCAACGAGGACACGCTGACGATCGTCGACGTGACCACGAAGACCAACCCGGTGCAGCTCTCCCGCACCGGCTACTCGGGAGCCCAGTACTCACACCAGGGCTGGCTCACCGAGAACCAGCGGTACTTCCTGATGGACGACGAGCTCGACGAGCAGCGCAACGCCACCAACAAGAAGACCAAGACCTACATCTGGGACCTGGCGAGCCTGACCGCGCCGCGGCACACCGGCACGTACAGCTCCCCGGTCGACGCGATCGACCACAACATGTACGTCAAGGGCGACTACGTCTACCAGGCGAACTACCGCGCGGGTCTGCGCATCCTCGACATCAAGAACGTCGCGTCGGCCTCGCTGACCGAGGCGGGCTACTTCGACATCTACCCCTCGGCCGACGGCGCGCAGTTCAACGGCGCGTGGAGCAACTACCCGTACTTCCCGAGCGGCAACGTCGTGATCAGCGGCATCGAGCAGGGTCTCGTCGTCGTCAAGCCGAACCTGACCGGCACCCCGGACCCCGACCCGACCCCGGGCGGCAAGTTCGAGAACACCAACAACGTCAACATCCCGGACTACGGCTCCGCTGTCACCAGCGACATCGCCGTCACGGGCCAGTCGGGCAACGCCCCGTCGACGCTGCAGGTGGCCGTGGACATCAAGCACACCTGGCGTGGTGACCTGGTCATCGACCTGGTGGCCCCGGACGGCACGGCCTACCGCCTGAAGAACTCCTCGGGCAACGACTCGGCCGACAACGTGATCGCCACCTACACGGTGAACGCGTCGGCCGAGGTCGCCAACGGCACCTGGAAGCTCAAGGTGCAGGACGTCTACCGCTACGACACCGGCTACATCGACGCCTGGAGCCTTCAGTTCTAGGCCGCCGATGGGACCCCGCCGCGGGCGGGGTCCCATCGGTCAGCCATTTTCCCGAAACTGACAAGAATTACCGGAATAACCCACGGAATAGGCGATGGCTACCGTTCACGGACGGCGGCATCGCCTATTCAGTGTTTCTTGGGTCTGTATTACCCGACTCGGGAATGCGTTTGATGGACGCTGCATGGCCGGGTTCTTCAGTGCGTCCGGACCCAGTCCAGCAGGCCGGGGCAGGCCGCTTCCACCATGGCCAGCACCTCGGCGAAGCCCGCGGCGTCGCCGTAGTACGGATCGGGGACGTCGAGGTCGGCTCCCGCGTCGGGGTCGAACTCGCGCAGCAGTCGGACGGTCGTGGGGTCGGGCACCCGGGCGCGCAACGCGCGGGCGTGTCCGGCGTCCAGCGCGATGAGCAGGTCCGCGTCAAGATGGTCGTCGCCGACCTGGGCGGCGCTGTGGTCGGTCGGGTAGCCGCTGTCGGACAGGACCCGCACGGTCCGTGGGTCGGCGGGGTCGCCGACATGCCAGCCGCCGGTGCCCGCGCTGGTCACCCGGACCTGATCGGCCAGCCCGTCGCGACGCAGGTGTTCGCCGAACACCAGGGCGGCCATGGGGGAGCGGCAGATGTTGCCGGTACAGACGAAGCAGATGTGCACAGGGGAAGGGTAGGGATGGACGAGGAGCCGTGGTGGTCACCGGAGCGAATCCGGCGGCTGCCGGCATCGGAGCGGGCCAAGGCGATGACCAAGCTGACCGAGGCCGTCGAACACCACCTGACGGTCCGCACCGCGACCGACGACCTCGCCCGCCTGCGCTCTAAGCGCTGGTTACGCGAACACGGCCTCACCGCATTGGTGGATTAGATTCTTCAACTCGGTCGAGCCATTCGTGGACCAGGGCGTTGGTGGCCAACCGCGAAGGCCCGGCTGTCCCGGGAGTTCGACGTAGTCGCGGTCGAAGACCTCAACATCAGAAACATGAGCCGGTCGGCGAAGGGCACGGTCGACACCCCCGGCCGGGGTGTGCGGCAGAAGGCGGGCCTGAACCGGGGAATCCTGGTCAACGGGTGGGGCCTGCTTGTGACCCGGCTGGAGCACAAGGCTCGGGGCCGGGTGGTGAAGGTCGACCCGATGTTCACCAGTCCGCGTTGCTCGGCATGCGGGATCGTGGATCGGCAGGCGCGTGAGAACCAAGCCGCCTTCCGGTGCCGATCCTGCGGATTCGCCGCCAACGCCGATGTGAACGCGGCCTGCGGTATTCGAATCGCGGCTGGGCATGCCATGACTGCACGGGGAGGCTCGCCGTTGGGCGAGCCTGCGAACCGTGAACCTCGACGTGACCTCCTCCTCGTGGGGTAGTCGCTGTTGGAATCCCCTGCCTTCCGGCGGGGGAGGATGCCAATAGAATCTCCCCGATGACCAGCACCGGATCCGACGAGCACGCCCTGTTGCGGCACCACGGCGATGTCGACGCCGCGCCTGGCCTGCTCGACTTCGCGGTGAACGTGCGCGGCGAGCGTCCGCCCGCGTGGCTGCGCGACCGGCTCGTCGCCGCGGTGGACCGGCTCGGCACCTACCCGTCCGCCGCAGACGACCTCGCCGCCCGCACCGCCGTCGCCGACCGGCACGGCCGTGACGCGGACCAAGTGCTCATCCTCAACGGCTCCGCCGAGGGCTTCGCGCTGCTGCCGCGCCTGCGGCCCACCCTGGCCGCGCTGGTGCACCCGTCGTTCACCGAGCCCGAGGTCGCGCTGCGCCAGGCCGGGGTGCCGATCCAACGGGTGCTGCTCAGCGCCGACGACGGCTACGCCCTGCGCCCGGAACTCGTGCCCGACGCGGCCGACCTGGTGGTCGTGGGCAACCCGACCAACCCCACCTCGACCATGCACCCGGCCGACCTGATCCGCGCGCTCGCGCGACCCGGGCGAGTGGTGCTCGTCGACGAGGCGTTCATGGACGCGGTGCCCGGCGAGGTCGAATCCCTGGCCCACGACCAGGAAACCCCCGGTCTGCTGGTCTTCCGAAGCCTTACCAAGACCTGGGCGCTGCCGGGTCTGCGCGCCGGATACGCGCTCGGCTCCCCGGCCCTGCTGGGCCGACTCGCCGCCGACCGTCCACAGTGGCCAGTCGGTACGCTGGTGCTCGAAGCTGTCATCGCGTGCAGCGAGCCGCCCGCGGTCGCCGAGACCGAGGTGGCCGCCGTCGAAGCCCTGTCACACCGCGAGGACCTCGTCGAGGCGCTGGAAGAACTCGGTGTCACCGTGACCGGCTCGGCGGCGGCGCCGTTCCTCCTGCTGCGCGTCCCCGATGGTGAGCGCGTGCGCCAAGGCCTGCGGGAACGGGGAATCGCGGTCCGCCGCGCCGACACGTTCCCCGGCCTCGGGCCCGACCACCTGCGGGTCGCCGTCCGCTCACCCGAGCAGTGCGCGCCGCTGGTGGCCGCGCTGAAAGCCGAACTCGCCGTGGAGGTCACCCTGTGACGACCGTCGCCGACGCGGTGGCCGCGCTCGACGCCGCCTACCCGCCCGCGCTCGCCGAGAGCTGGGACGCGGTGGGCCTGGTGTGCGGCGACCCCGCCGAGGAGGTCACCGGGATCCTCGTGTGCGTCGACCCGACCGAGTCCACAGTGGACGAAGCGATCGAACTCGGCGCGCAGCTGATCGTCGCGCACCACCCGCTGTTGCTGCGCGGCGTGCACGGCGTTCCCGCGGACACCCCCAAGGGCTCGCTCGTGCACCGCATGGTCCGCGCGGGTGTCGCCCTGTTCTGCGCGCACACCAACGCCGACGCCGCCGACCCAGGCGTGTCCGACGCGCTCGCCGAGGCGATCGGCCTCACCGTCACCGGCCCGCTCAACCCCAACGCCGACGGCACCACCGGCATCGGCCGGATCGGCACCCTCGACCAGCCCGAGCCGTTCGCCGTCTTCGTCGAGCGGGTCGCCCGCGCGCTGCCCGCCACCGAGGGCGGTGTGCGCGCCGCGGGCGACACCAACCGGCGCGTCCAGACCGTCGCGGTGTCCGGCGGCGCGGGTGACTCCTATCTCAGTGCCGCCGCCGCGGCCGGTGTCGACGCCTACGTCACCGCCGACCTGCGCCACCACCCGGCCAGCGAACATCTCGCCGCGGGCGGGCCCGCCCTGGTCGATGTCGCGCACTGGGCCAGCGAGTGGCCGTGGTGCGACCAGGCGGCGGGCATCCTGCGCGCGGGCCTCGGCGGTACCGTCAGCGTCACCGTCTCCACCATCCGCACCGATCCTTGGACCGCCCAGTCCGCCGGGGCGCCAACCCGAACCGGGAGGTTCACCGGGTGAAAGCCGATCCCGCTGTCCAACGCCGTCTCCTCGACCTCGCAGGCGTCGACGCCGAACTGGCGCGCGTGCAGCACCAGCGGCGCACCATGCCGGAGCTGGCCGAGGTCGCCGACGGCGAGAAGGCCGCGCAGGCCAAGCGGGACGCGCAGGTCGCCGTGCAGATGCAGCTCGACGACCTCGACCGCGAGGTGGCGCGGCAGGAGAAGGAGATCGACGCCGTGCGGGCCCGCGAGGACCGCGACCGCAAGCTGCTCGCCGGTGGCACCGTCGGCGCGAAGCAGCTGACCGACCTCGAACACGAGCTGGCCACCCTGGAGCGCAGGCAGGCCATCCTCGAGGACGACCTGCTCGAGCTGATGGAGCGCCGCGAAGCCGTCGAGATGGACGGAAAGCACGCCTCCGTCGAGCTGGCCAGGGCCGAGGAGGCGCTGGCCGAGGCCAACCGCCGCCGCGACGAGAACCTCGCCGACCTCGACACCAACGAGTCGCGCCGCGACGCCGAGCGCGCCAAGATCCTGCCGGACATCCCGGAGGATCTGCTGGCCCTCTACGAGCGCAAGCGCAAGCAGAAGGGCATCGGCGCGGCCCTGCTGCGCGCCCGCCGCTGCGGCGCCTGCCGCATCGAACTCGACCGCCGCGAGATCTCCCGCATCAAGGACACCGCGGGCGACGAGGTCCTCGAATGCGAGGAATGCGGGGCGATTCTGATTCGGACCCCGGAGTCCGGCCTGTGAAGGTGATCGTCGAGGCCGACGGCGGATCCCGGGGCAACCCTGGCCCCGCGGGCTACGGCGCCGTCGTGTTCGACGCCGCCACCGGCGCGGTCCTCGCCGAGCGGGCGGAGGGCATCGGCCGCGCGACCAACAACGTCGCCGAGTACATGGGCCTGATCGCGGGCCTGGAAGCCGCCGCGGAACTCGGCGCGGACACGGTCTCGGTCCGGATGGACTCGAAGCTGGTCGTCGAGCAGATGTGCGGCCGCTGGCAGGTCAAGCACCCGTCGATGCAGCCCCTGGCTCAGCGCGCCCGCGAACTGGTCCGAGCCTTCCAGAGCGTCGAGTTCGACTGGATCGCCCGCGGGAAGAACACCCACGCCGACCGCCTCGCCAACGAGGCGATGGACCGCCAGGCAGGCATCGAGCCGAAGGTCGCCAAGCCCGCCAAGGCCCCATCGTGGACCGGCGCGCAGGGCGAGCCGACACGGTTGCTGTTGCTCCGCCACGGCCAGACCGCGATGTCGGCGGAGCGCCGCTACTCCGGCCGGGTCGACGTGGCCCTGACCGAACTCGGCGAGGCCCAGACCGAGGCCGCCGCCAAACGGGTCGCCAAACTCGATCACGTCGACGCCACCACCCCGATCGTCGCCTCCCCGCTCTCCCGCACCAGGGCCACCGCGAACGCCGTCGCGGCGGCCACGGGCGCCGAGGTCACCACCCACGAGGGCCTGATCGAAACCAACTTCGGCGACTGGGACGGCCTGACCTTCGCCGAGGCGAGCGCCCGCGACCCGGAACTGCACACCAGGTGGCTGTCGGACACCTCGGTAACGGCCCCCAACGGCGAAAGCATGGACGAAGTCCACCGCCGAGTCCGCAAAACCCGCGACGATTTGATAACCCGATACGGCGGCAAGACCCTGATCGTGGTCAGCCACGTAACCCCGATCAAATGCCTGCTGCGCATGGGCTTGGATGTCGGACCATCGCTGCTGTTCAGACTGCATCTGGACTTGGCGTCGCTGTCAATCGTCGAGTTCTACCCCGACGGCAACGCCTCAGTACGCCTGGTCAACGACACCTCGCACCTGGCCTAGGGAGAAGCCAAACCATCCGACCGGCAACCAGGCCAAAGTCAGCCGGTGAGCGCGACTGGCAAACGAGTAGCGGCCATAAGCCGCGCGAACTCGGACAACGTCTCGTTCAGAGCCACAGCCGCCAACGGACGTACAAACCCGCCCTCCTCAGGCGCGGCAATCATCCGATCGAGCACGAAATGCCCCGGCAGCACGTCATCAGCCCCAAGCGCGCGCAACAACGGCAACAGCGCGAAGTCGATGGCGACGATGTGCCCCTGCGTCCCGCCATTGGCCAGCGGCAACACGGCGATGGACTCGAGCACCCCAGAGGGCAGCAGGTCGAGCAGCGACTTCACCAGCCCGCTGTAGGCCGCCCGATACACCGGACTGGCCACCACGAGCCCATCAGCGCAAGCCACAAGATCGAGCGCCGCCCGGATCTCCGGATGGTCGACATCCTCGGACAGCAGCGCGACAGTCGGCAGGTCCCGTACCGCGATCGTGTGAACCCGGTGTCCCGCCCGCCGTAGCTCGACCTCGGCATGGGCCACCAAGATGCCCGCCCGGGCGCTGGCCGACGGGCTCCCGGAGATGATCACCACCGATGCCATCGCACACCTCCTCATCCCTCTCACCTGAGTAGATCAGGACGCCGCGACCTGCTCAAAGAGCGTCCACACCATGGGAGTGCCAGCCCAGGAGACGCGCTCCGTATCCTTGGTGTGCGGGCGAGTCGGCAGGGCGGCCGCGGCGGTGTGAAAGCATCGGCGAGGAAAGTCCGGACTCCGCAGGGCAGGGTGGTTGTTAACGGCAACCCGGGGTGACCCGCGGGACAGTGCCACAGAAAACAGACCGCCTGGTGAGAGCCAGGTAAGGGTGAAACGGTGGTGTAAGAGACCACCAGCATCTCGGGTGACCGAGGTGGCTAGGTAAACCCCACCCGGAGCAAGGCCAAGAGGGAGCCTCCGGGCTCCTGCGCAGACGTTCGAGGGCTGCCCGCCCGAGTCTGCGGGTAGGCCGCACGAGCCTGCCGGCGACGGCAGGCCTAGATGGATGGTCGCCCACCGGAACTTCGGTTCCGGGGACAGGATCCGGCTTACATGTCGGCTCGCCCGCCCTGTCCGCTCGAAATTTTGAACGCTGGACATACACCGATCGGAGTAACTTCGCGCGAGACGCGCCAGAAGTTCACCTGTGAAATGTCACACCCCGCGTGCACGATGTGGTGCAGGTGGGTGAACTCCGGTGGTGACTGGGAAATTCGGGTGGTCATCGGCTCTGACCAGCCCAGTTCGACCGATGATGTGTGTATCCAGAACACACTCGACGGGAGGGCCTGGGCCAGGTGGATCTACGGAGCGCATCAACTCAGCTACCGATCGTAATGACAATCATGTGCTCCTCATGAGACCCTCCTTGGGGCACAGCACAGACCTGCCGCGCCGGGTGGCACCGTCCGGCGCACTTGGGAGATCGAAATGACCACCCCGACCCTGATGACACTCGTTGACCTCGCCCAACAGCAGCCGACCGACGTCGGCACCACGGGCGTGCGCGACTGGATCCTCAACAACATCATCCCCCTGCTTCTCCTCGTGGTCGCGCTGCTCGTGCTCTGGCTCGGTGGAGGTAAGGGCGACAACGCCGGCGTGATGCGCAGGCTCGGCGGGGTGATCGTCGCCCTGGGCATCATCGGCCTGGCGGTGACCACCAACGCGGGTGAGGGCATCGGCCGCTGGATCGCCGGCCTGTTCACCGGAGGGTGACCTGACGTGCGGATCCGCACCGACGACGAGGTGTACCGGGTCGACGCCGTGTGGCTCGGCCCGCCCAAGGCGACTTTCCCCTGGCGCGCCCGCTACGTGGCCTGGGGCATCGGCACGGTCGTCTTCCTCGTCATCCTGACAATTCTTCGCAACGTGGGGATCGGCCTGTTCTGGTCGTTCTCCTGGGGGATGGTCGCGACCATAGCCATCACCATGTTCATCTGCTCGCGGATCAGTCACGAACGACCCCTTGGTGCGGTTCTTGGCATGTGGGTGCGCGAAGTGACGGCCCCTCGCGAGATCATCGAGGGAATCGGCGGCGCGGCCAGCGCCGCCCAGGTCCGTGTGCGTTCCGAACTGCCCCGGCGACGCCCGCGGGGCCGGAAGCGGAACAACGGTTACAGGGAGGTCAGCGGTGTTCGGACGCGGTAAGCGTGAGCCGGATGTGCTCGCGCCGTACCCGGCGGGACATTCGCAAGGCCAAGCGCAGGGGCAAGGCAAGCACGCGCGCTACGAGCAGGCGGCCGCGCGCAAGCGCGGGAAGCGCCTGCCCGGTGAGCAGAGCCTGCCCAGCTACACCCCGGAGATCGCGACACGCACGATCGATGGCCACCTGCTGCGCACCGGCACCGACGTCTACGCCTGGTACCGGCTCGCCCCGCAGCGCTGGTCCTTCCGGTCGGACTCGCAGCGCCAGGACCTGATCGCGGCCATCGCGGGCCAGTACGCCGAGCTGTCGGGCCGGTGGATGCACCTGCGGGTCACCACCCGGCCGTACCCGATCCGCATGTGGGCCGAGGCGCACGTGCACAACGCGGTCAACCGCCTGCCGGACGTGCCGGGCGCGCTGTCCTTCGACGACTACCTCGTCGGTGAGCAGCAGCAGCTCATGGGCCGCTCGATGGCGGAGAAAGAGGTCTACCTGGGCGTCCAGGTGCAGACCCGCAACGTCATGGACCGCGCCGTGGAGCGCGCCGCGCCGCTGCTGCGCAAGGTCTTCCCCGAGGCCGTCGACGCCGAGCTGCTGGCGATCGAGAGCGAGGTCGAGCACCTCGACCAGGTCATCGGCTCGGCCGGGCTCGAAGGCCGACCGGTCACCGCCGAGGAGATCTCCTGGCTGATGCACCGGTCGTGCTCACTCGGCCTCCCGGCGCCCCGCAACATGCCCGCCGTCCCCGGTGCGGCGTGGGAGCCCGAAGACCTGGCCAGCTTCACCGACGCCGCCGACTTCCACCAGGACCCGTACTCGCCCACGGTCACCGTGCGCGGCCGCACGGGCTCCAACGCCGGGGTCAAACGGCACGTCGCGGTGCTGACCGTCGGCATGATGCACGGGCTGCAGATCCCCGAGATCGACGACCCGTGGGTCCAGCGCGCCGACCGGCTGCCCGCCGCGGTGGAGTGGTCCGCGCGCATCTACGTGCGCAGGCCCGAAGAGGTCCAGGGCGAGCTCGCGCGGCAGATGAACAAGGTCCGCTCCCAGGTCAAGCACTACACCGACGAGCACGAGTTGGAGCCGCCGCAGTCGCTGGCCCGGCAGGCGAGCCGGGTGCTGGAGATCGACGACGAGATGACCTCGGGCTTCACCGCCCTGGCCACCCGCGTCCGCTCCTGGTGGCGCCTTGCCGTGTCCGGCCCGACCGACCGCGACGCCCTGCGCCTGGCCCAGGAGCTGCTCGACCTCTACAAGCCCAAGATCGCCATCGAGCACCCGGAGGCGCAGTACGCGCTGGCCAGGGAGTTCATCCCCGGCGAGCCGCTCGCCTCCGCCGCCTACCTGCGCCGAGGCTCGGTCGTCTGGGCCGCGTCCTCCGTGCCCACGGCTACCGCCGAGGTCGGCGACCGGCGCGGCATCCTGCTCGGCGAGACCTGCACCGCGACCCGTCGCCCGGTCGCGTGGGACCCGTGGATGGCCCAGGAGATCCGCGACTCGTCCGGCCTGACCGCGATGGTCGCCGGGCTCGGTGGCGGCAAGTCCTTCCTCGGCGGTGGCATCGTCTACAAGACGCTGCGCGCCGGGGCGCACTGGACGATCCTCGACCCGTCCGGCCCACTGGCGAAGCTGTGCGAGCTGCCCGAACTGCGGCCCTACGCGCGGCCGATCAACCTGCTCAACGCCCAGGCGGGCATCCTCAACCCGTATCGGGTGGTGGCCGAGCCCAAACTCGACCACTTCCTCGACGAGGAGGACCCGGAGCGCGCCTGGCGCCGGGAGAAGGCGCTGGCCGCCGCGACCCGTCGACGTCTCGTGCTCGACGTGCTGTCCGGCCTGCTGCCCTACGAGGTCTCGCGGCTGCCGCAGAGCCGCATCGTGCTGCTGCGCGCGGTCCGCACGGTCGGCGGTCGCGCCGACGCCGACCCGAGCCTGGTCTTCGACGCGCTGCGCCGCGACGCCAGCGAGCACCACGAGCACGCCGTCGTCGTCGCCGACTTCCTCGACGAGATGAAGGAGCGCATGTCGCTGCTCATCCCCGAGCGCGGCGCCGACCCGTACGACGAGCAGCGCGACGACCGGCTGACGGTCCTGACCATGGCCGGGCTGACCCTGCCCAAGGACGGCGTCGGCCGCGAGCACTGGACTGACGCGGAGGCCCTCGGCGTCGAGATGCTCAACCTCGCCGCCTGGCTCACCCAGCGCTCGATCTACGAGAAGCCCAAGGACATGCGCAAGGGGGTCTGGATCGACGAGGCGTTCTTCCTCTCCGAGGTCCCGACCGGCCGCGTCCTGATGAACCGCTTCGCGCGTGACTCGCGTAAGTGGAACGTCCGGGTGCTGCTGTCCTCGCAGATCCCGGCCGACTTCCTCAAGATCCAGGGCTTCGTCGCCCTCCTCGACTCGGTCTTCATCGGCCGCCTCGACGACGACCAGGCCCAGTCCGACGCGCTGCGCCTGCTCAAGGTCCCGGTCAACGCGGGCTACGAACAGGTCATCGCCAGCCTGGGCAGGCGCCCCGCGCAGCGCGGCGTCGAGCGCGACACCGCTCCCCGCCAGTTCATCTTCGGCGACGGCGCGGGCGGCG
Source organism: Actinokineospora xionganensis (assembly GCF_014323725.1). GTDB lineage: Bacteria > Actinomycetota > Actinomycetes > Mycobacteriales > Pseudonocardiaceae > Actinokineospora > Actinokineospora xionganensis. The sequence goes on from NZ_JABVED010000016.1 coordinate 120,654, forward strand.
TGGAGCGCATCCGGATCGACCTGTCCGGCTCCCACCTCGAGCACCTGCGCTCGGTCATGGACACCACGCCCGACGCCATGCGCGAGCGCAACGCCCGCGCCGCACTGCCCGCGGCCCCCACTGCCCCGGAGGTGCCCGCCCTACCCGAACCGGAGCCGCTCGACGGCTCCACGATGCCCAGTGACGAGGAGTTCGAACGCGCGGCGGAATTCGAGCTCGGCCTGAGTGAGGACGACTTCCTCCTCGAGCCGGATCCGGAACCGTCCGACAAGAAGGACGGCGAGAAGAAACGCGGTCGTGAGGACGCGGCATGAATGATGATGTGCCGTTGCGAGAGTTGATCAAGCTAGTGCCCGGTAGCCCGAGCTCGAGGTTGGTGGACGTCACATGATCACGTTCCTGATGGTGGTGGTCGCCGCCACGCTGCTCTACGCGGCGCGGCGGAGGAAGAGATCACCCCATTCACGCAAGCGGCTCACGATGCTCGCGGTCATCGGCATCATCGGGTTGCAAGCGGTGATCGGCAGTCCCGCCATGGCGCAGGACAACAGCTGTGTCCCCAACCCGGAGCGCCCCGGCGCAGGCATGGTCGGCGCGCTCGACCCGCCGCAGGGCAACGGCGAGGCGAACAGCCCGTACCTGGTCTACGGCTACGCCGGCATGGTCTGGCACGTCTACGACGAGTCGTGCGGCGGTCTGGTGCCCAATGGCGTCAGCGACCCGGGGTCCACGATCGACACGTGGGCGGGCAACGAGCTGTTCAACATCGCCAAGAACATCATCGGCGCCACCAATTCGCTGCACTACACGCTGCTCAACGGCGGTGTCCTCGGCGGACTGAACGAGCAGATCGGCAAAGCGGCCGACTCGGTCTTCAACAACCTCTACACGCAGCTGTTCAGCGTGTTCATGCTGATCCTCGCTGTGCTGATGTTCCGCCAGATCTGGAAGGGCGACCTGGCCACCGTCAGCAAACGTGCTCTCTTCGCGTTCGCGGGCATGTGGCTGGCGGCTTCGTCGATGGTCCTGGTCACCAATTACGACCGGATCGACGACCTGATCGTGCGCACCACCTCCGGCATCCAGGCAGGCTTCGTCGACCCCGAGGACGACCGGGTCGTGCGCCACATCCTGCCGACCGAGCTGCACAACAAGGTCGTCTACGAGAACTGGCTGCGCGGCGAGTTCGGCAGCCCCGACGACCCGAAGGCCGCCGAGTTCGGCAGGCGCCTGCTCGACGCGCAGGCCTGGACGCGGGACGACATCGTCTCCGGGCGCGACGCCGACAACAACGCCGAGCAGGCGAAGAAGAACGAGTACAAGCAGATCGCCACCCAGCTCGGCTCGGCGACCGGCTACTTCAAGGGCACCGACGGCAGCCGCACCGGCGCGGGCATCCTCGCGATGTTCCAGTCGATCGTCTACTCGCTGTTCCAGCTCTTCGCGAAGCTCGCCGTGCTGCTCGCGCAGTTGTTGCTGCGGATCCTCGCGCTGACCGCCCCGGTGATCGGCTTGGTGGCGCTGGTCCACCACGACATCCTGCGCAAGGTCGGTCGCGCGGTCGGCGCGGTCGTGCTGAACGTGCTGGTCCTGGCCATTCTCGCGGGCATCCACTTCAAGTTCCTCGAAATGATCTTCTCTCCGGACGCCAAGCTGTCCCTGCTCACCCAGATGCTGCTGGCCGCGATCGTCACCTTTGTGTTCTTCCTCGTCGGCCGCCCGATGCGCCGCATGTGGCAGATGCTGGAGATGTCGGTCGGCGCGGCGGGCGCGTCGATGCCCGCCGCCGGGTCGGGGATCTTCTCCCGGTTCCGCCGCAACAAGCACCAGGGCACGACCCCTCAGGACGAGTTCTGGGAGACCGTCCGCGAAGGCGAGGACGGTGAGTCCACCGGCCTGGTGAAGCACAGCCAGGGCAACCGCAGGCCCCGGCCCGAGGCGAGCAACCCGGTCACCGCGACGGCCCAGCGGATGGACACCCCCAGGGCCACCATCGGCGCACCGCGCCAGGCCCTCGAGTCGTCCATCACGCGGCTTGGCCCCGGCGACCACGACGTCGTGCTGCCCGGAGTGCCACGGTCCGGCCGCGGTGGTCCGGCGACGATCGTGCGGGCGAGCAGCCGCGTGGTCGACACGGTGCCTGTCGCCGACCGCAACTGGGACCGCGGCGAGGATGCCGTCGTCATCCCGTCGCGGGTGCCGAGCGCCGGATATGCCACGCCCGAGGCGATCTCGATCTCGACCCCGCGCCCCGCGGACGTGGAGATGGTCGCGGGCCGTCCTGTGCATGTCGTCTACCGGCCATCTCGCGGCCTTGAGGTCGCCGAGTCGCCCCGGCGGATGCCGTTGCACGACGGCCCGCGTGAGACCGATTCGGTGGTGAGGTAGCCCGATGCCGATCCGCACCAACCGCGGCCGTGCCGCGGTCTACCGAAAACTCTGGGGCTGGCCGATGCGCTCGCCCAGGCACCTCGCGATGACGGCGGTGATCGCGGCGGTGCTGATCACCGGGCTGGGCATCGTCATCCCGAAGCTCGGGGGCAAGAACGGCCTGCCCGCGTCCGCGTCCACCACGTCGGGACGTCCGGGTTCGGCCACCACCTACCTCGGCAGGCCTCCGCAACCCGGTGTCACCTCGGCGCCGACGTCGCTGCCTACTCGGCTGCCGTCACCCACCCAGCAGCCCTCCTCAGCGCCGGCCTCCCCGGAGGCGCTGGACACCGCCATCGCGTGGGCGGAGGCCTGGGTGTTCCACCCCGCGGGCACCACGACCGAGCGCTGGCTCGACCGGCTGCGCCCGCACACCACCGAGGAGTACCTCCTCGGGAAGCTGTCGACGGTGGAGCCCGCGAACGTGCCCGCGAACGCGGTCACCGGTCGGGCTGAGGTGAAGAACTCGTCCGTGGGCGCCGTCGAGGTCGAGGTGCCCACCGACAACGGAACTCTGCACATCACGGTCATCAAGACCGACAAGGGTTGGCGGGTCTCGGAACACAAGCGGGTGGGCTGATGCGAGCGACAGTGATGATCGGCGCGCTCGCGGCTGGCGGTCTCGTCATCGCCATCACCGCGGGCGTCGTCACCGTCGTGCAGAAAGACCAGATGGCCGACGCCATGCGGGTGGCCACGATGTCGTGCAACGCCACCCTCGGACCCGCGACGACCGGGCCCGCGGGCTCGGGCGCGGCCGACGCGGCGCGGCTCACCGACGAGCAGCGCGGCACGGTCGCGCACATCATCGCGATCGGCAAGCAGCGCAACCTCGCGCCCCGCGCCTGGCAGGTCGCGATCCAGGCCGGGATGACCGAGTCCGGCCTGCGCAGCCTCAATTACGGCGACCGCGACTCGCTGGGCATCTTCCAGATGCGTCCGTCCATGGGCTGGGGTTCGCCCGCCGAGGTCACCGACCCGGTTTACGCGGTCAACAAGTTCTACGACGTCCTGCTCAAAGTCCCGGACTGGGAGAACCAGCGCCCGGGGGAGTCCGCGCAGGACGTCGAGCGTTCCGCGTTCCCCGACCGGTACCACCGGTGGGAGGCGATGGCCGCGCACCTGATCGGCACGCTGGGCGAGGTCGTCAACGCCACCGGCTGCGGTCAGGGTGTCGGCAACCTGCTGCCCGCGCCGACCGCGGCCGCGGGCGGGGCGATCAACTGGGCGCTCGGCCAGCAGGGCAAGCCGTACCAGTGGGGCGCGCTGACCACGCACCAGAACTCGTTCGACTGCTCGAGCCTGATGGTGCAGGCCTACCGGTCCTCCGGGATCACGCTCCCACGCACCTCACGCGAGCAGTACTGGGCCGGGGCGATGCTGCCGGTCGAACAGGCGCAGCCCGGCGACCTGCTGTTCTGGGCCTACGACCGAAGCGACCCCCGCACGATCCACCACGTCGCCATGTACATGGGTGACGGCCGGATCGTCGAGGCGCAGCAGGATGGCGTGCCCGTGCACGTTCGGCCGTTCAAGTTCACCGAAGGCGGTCTGATGGCGCAAGCCGTCCGGCCAGGGGTCTGAGGGAGAAGTCGACATGAGCGAGCTCGCGCAGTGGAGCTATCGAACTTGTGAGGTGGCCGTATGAGCGAGCTTGCGAGTGAATCAGTGTCACAGTGCCTTCGCGAGTGGAGTCACCGAGCTTGTGAGGTGGCCGTATGAGCGAGCTTGCGAGTGAATCAGTGTCACAGTGCCTTCGCGAGTGGAGTCACCGANCGAGTGGAGTCACCGAACCTGTGAGGTGGCCGCATGAGCATGTACGCGCCCGATCCGCTTCCCCGCCACGCGGGACCGCCCGCGTCGAGCACGCCCATCCGCGACTTCCTCGACTCCGCGCCCCGGCCTGGGGTCAGCGAGGGCTACGTGGTCCTGCCCCGCGGGCTCGCCGAGGGCATGCCGCTGCCGTGGCAGCAGGCGATGTCGCACCTGCTGCACGAGTTCCACCAGGTGTACGCGCACCTGAACTGGCCGGAGTACCGGGTGGTGCCGTCGCGCCGGGAGCGGCTGGTCGACCTCGACGAGGAACAGTTGGCCGAGGTCGGCTGCCTGGTGGAGATCGACGTCGACGGCGAACTGGTCTACCGCGAGCGCAACGGCAAGCGGATCGACGACCCGGAGCGGCACGAAGTCCTGGTCTCCTGCCTGGACCCGATTCCCAGCCAGCACCTCAACGCGAACCAGGACACCCCGCCCCGGGGTTTCCCGGTGCAACAGGGCCCGCACTGGGGTTAGCTGGACCCATGACCACTGACCCGAACCCGGACCCCGGCTGGTACTACAACACCCGCACCGGACAGGTCGAGCACGGCGAGATCGGCCGTGCCATCGACCGTCTCGGCCCCTACCCCGACCGCGAGACCGCCGAGCGCGCCCTGCAGATCGCACGGGAACGCACCCAGGCCGCTGACAAGGCCGACCGCGCCTGGAACAACGACGATGACTGACCTCGCCGTTGGGTAGGGTGCGGGTGTGAACTCGCGGGTGATCGGGACAGACGGCGCCGAGGTCGACTTCGGGCGGGTGCGCGCGGATTTCAGCCTGCCGACGCACTTCCCGGCCGCGGCCCTGGCCGAGGCTGAGCGAGCGGTGTCCGACGGGCCGAAAGGCGACCGGGACGACGCCACCCACCTGCCGTTCGTGACCATCGATCCGCCCGGCGCCAAGGACCTGGACCAGGCGATGTTCGTCGAGCGAGTCGGCGACGGGTTCCGGCTGCACTACGCGATCGCCGACCTCGGCGCGTTCGTCGTGCCCGGCGGTGCCCTCGACACCGAGGTGCGCAAGCGCGGCCAGACGATGTACCTGCCCGACGGCAACGTCCCGCTCCACCCGACCGTGCTGTCCGAGGGCATCGCGAGCCTGCTGCCCGACCAGGTCAGCCCGGCCGCCCTGTGGACGATCGACCTCGACGCCGACGGCGAGCCGACGTCGGCCGACATCCGTCGCGCGTGGATCAAGTCCGTCGCCCAGTTCGACTACGAGACCGTGCAGGCGGCGATCGACGCAGCCGACCCGCACCCGTCCATCGCCGCACTGCCCGACCTGGGCAAGCTGCGCCGCGAGCACGCCGTCAAGCGCGGCGCCGTCGAGTTGCAGCTGCCCGAGCAGGAAGTCGAGCCGGACGGCGCGGGCGGCTGGCGGCTCGTGCTGCGCCCCCGCACCCAGGTCGACGCGTGGAACGCGGAGATCTCACTGCTCACCGGCATGGCCGCGGCGAAGATCATGCTCGACGCCGGTGTCGGCGTCCTGCGCACACTGCCCGACCCGGACGACAACGCGATCACCTGGCTGCGGCGCTCCGCGAAGAACCTCGGCATCGACTGGCCGGTGGAGCGCTCCGCCGCCGAGCTGCTCGCCGACCTCGACCCGTCGCGGCCCGACGCGCTGGCCCTGTTCATGGATGCCACCCGGCTGCTGCGCGGAGCCGGCTACACCGTGTTCGACGGCCAAGCCCCGGGCCTGAGCACCCACGCGGGAATCGCCGCGTCCTACGCCCATGTCACCGCGCCGCTGCGCAGGCTGGTCGACCGCTTCAGCACCGAGATCTGCCTGGCTGTCTGCGCGGGCGAGGAGGTGCCCGCCTGGGTCCGCGAGGCGCTGCCCGCGCTGCCTGCGCTGATGGAGGGCTCCGACAGCCTCGCGAGCAAGGTCGACCGCGCCTGCCTCGACCAGGTCGAGGCCTGGGTGCTCAGCGACCGCGTCGGCCACGAGTTCGACGCGGTGGTGCTGCGCGGCGACACCAACTCCGCGGAGATCTTCATCCCCGAGCCGCCGGTGCTGAGCCGGTGCCCGGGGGAGGGACTGCCCGAAGGCGCGACCATCCGGGTCCGGCTGACGGCGGCCGTGGTGGCGGAGCGCAGGGTCGAGTTCGAACGGGTGGAGGACGCGTGACCGAGGTCAGTCAGCTCAAGGTCGGGGTGCTGGGCGGAACCGGGCCGCAGGGCCGGGGCCTGGCGCTGCGCTGGGCGCGCGCGGGCATCAGCGTCGTGCTCGGCTCCCGTTCCGCGGAGCGGGCCGAGTTCGCCGCCGCCGAACTGCGTGAGCTCGCGGGCGTGGAAGCGATCACCGGGCTGGACAACGCCGCGTGCGCCGCGGCAGCCGACGTCGTCCTGGTCGCCGTGCCGTGGGACGGGCACCGGGACCTGCTGGAGTCGTTGCGCGTCGAACTCGCGCAGAAGATCGTCATCGACTGTGTGAACCCGCTCGGTTTCGACAAGCAGGGCCCGTTCGCCCTGCCGGTTGAAGAGGGCAGCGCCGCGCAGCAGGCGGCCGTGGTGCTTCCCGAGTCGCGGGTGACGGCGGCGTTCCACCACGTCTCCGCGGTGCTGCTGGCCGAGCTCGGCGTGTCCGAGATGGACATCGACGTGCTCGTGCTCGGCGACGACCGCGAGGCCACCGACACGGTGCGCGCTTTGGCCGACGCCATCCCCGGCATGCGTGGCATCTACGGCGGCAGGCTGCGCAACGCGCACCAGGTGGAGGCATTCACCGCCAATCTGATCGCCATCAACAAGCGCTACAAGGCGCACGCGGGAATCCGCGTAACGGACGTCTGAGGTGTTCTTCGACGACCTCGGCGAGCCGGTCGCGTTGACCGGGACCCCGTCGCGGGTGGTCAGTCTCGTCCCGTCGCTGACCGAGGCGGTGGAGGCGTCCGCGCCAGGCCTGATCGTGGGCGCGACGGAGTACTGCACCCACCCGCCCACGCTGGACGTGCCAAGGGTCGGCGGCTCGAAGTACCCGACCGTGGACGCGGTGCTCGACCTGCGGCCCGATCTGGTGATCGCCAACTCGGAGGAGAACCGGCCCGAGGACGTCGAGCGCCTGCGGGCTGACGGCATCGCGGTGTGGGTGACCCGGGCGGCCGAGACCGTCCCGGTCGGCTTGGCGTCGATCCGCAGGCTGCTGACCCAGGGCCTGGGGTTGGCGGAGCCGGACTGGCTGCCTGCCGCCGAGGAGGCCTGGCTGCACGCGGAGCCGGTGCGCGCCACCGCGGTGATCCCCGTGTGGCGCAAGCCGTGGATCGTCGTCGGCCGGGACACCTTCGCGGGCGATGTCTTGCTCAGACTCGGTGTCGCCAACGCCTACGCGAACCACGCCGATCGCTACCCGCGCCCGACACTGGCCGAACTGAACGCGACGCCCGCCGAGTTGGCCGTGCTACCGGACGAGCCCTACGAGTTCACCGCGACCGACGGCCCGGAAGCCTTCCCGGACAAGCGATCCGTGCTGATCAACGGCCGGTACCTGACCTGGTGTGGCCCGTCCCTGGTCGCCGCCCGGGAGTCCCTGAGCGCCGCGATAGCCGAGGTCTGCTGAGGCTGACCAAGCCGCTCTGGTGACCAAGTGTTCAAGTTCCGGCGAGGCGGAACTCGTCGGTGGCTTCGCGAAGTGCTTGCAGGACGCCGGGATCGGTCACGGCGTGGCCCGCGGTGGGCAGGGTCAGCAGCGAGTCCGGCCAGGCCTGCCGCAACTCCCACGCCGTCACCGGCGGGCACACGATGTCGTAGCGACCCTGGACGATGCGACCGGGGATGCCCGCCAGCTTCCCGGCGTCGCGGATCAGCTGGTCGTCGTCGAGCCAGCCGCCGTTGGTGAAGTAGTGCAGCGCGATCCGGGCGAACGGGACCGCGAACGAGGTGGCCGCGTACTGCGCGACCAAGGCCGGGTTCGGGATCAGGGAGACGGCCGCGCCTTCCCAGTTGCTCCACGCCAGCGCTGCGCGGGCACGCACGTCCGGGTCGTCGTCGAACACCATGTCGCGGTAGGCCACCAGGGGGTCGGCGCCTGCCGGGACGAGCGAGGCGAACTCAGCCCACGCTTCGGGGAACAGCGCGCTCGCCCCACCCCGGTAGAGCCAGTCCAACTCGCTGGGACGCAACAGGAAGACCCCGCGCAGTATGATCTCGCTGACCCGCCCGGGGTGGGTCTGCGCGTACGCCACGGCCAATGTCGCGCCCCAGGAGCCGCCGAACAGCTGCCAGCGGTCGATGCCCAGATGCTCGCGCAGCCGCTCCATGTCCGCGACAAGGTGCCACGTCGTGTTGGCCGACAGGTCGGCGTCCGGCTCGCTCACGTGCGGGGTGCTGCGGCCGCAGCCGCGCTGGTCGAAAAGGACGATCCGGTAGGTGCTCGGGTCGAAATGCCTGCGCTGGACCGGGTTGGTTCCCGCCCCCGGCCCACCGTGGACGACGACCACCGGCTTGCCCTTCGGGTTGCCGCTGACCTCCCAGTACACGCGGTGCCCGTCGCCGACGTCGAGCATCCCGTGCTCGTGCGGCTCTATACCGGGATACAGGACGTCCATGCGCCCATGCTGCCTTACGCCTAGGGTCGTCGATATGGCGAACGCGCAATTCGGCAAGGAGACCTCGGAGCGCGGGGAGTTCGTGCGCCAGCCGAACCGGTTCACCGACCGGATCACCGCGGACGGGTCCTCGGGGAGACGGCCCGAGGCGGGCCGCTACCGGCTGGTCGTGAGCCTGGCGTGTCCTTGGGCGCACCGGGCGGTCATCGTGCGGGGGCTGCTGGGGCTCACCGAAGTCATTTCGCTGGGGGTGGTCGATCCCATTCGGGATGAGAAGGGGTGGCGATTCACTCTCGATCCCGAGGACCGTGATCCGGTGCTGGGGATCTCGTATCTTTCCGAGGCGTATCTCGCGACCGACCCGGACTATTCGGGGCGCGTGACGGTGCCCGCGCTCATCGACACTCGTACCGGCACTGTCGTCACCAATGACTATCCGCGGATCACGTTGGATCTGAGCACGCAGTGGCGTGAGTTCCACGCTCCTGGAGCGCCTGATCTCTACCCTGGGCCGCTGCGTGCTGAAATTGACGCTCTGATCGAGCCGATCTTTCACCACGTGAACAACGGCGTGTACAAGGCAGGCTTCGCCACGGATCAGGGTGCGTACGAGAAGGCGTATTCGGCGTTGTTCGCCGAGTTGGATCGGCTGTCGGCCCGGTTGGAGCACTCGCGGTTCCTGATGGGGGACCGGATCACTGAGGTGGACATCCGGCTGTTCACGACGTTGGTGCGCTTTGACGCGGTCTACCACGGGCACTTCAAGTGCAACCGGCAGAAGCTGTCGGAGATGCCGGTGTTGTGGGCTTATGCGCGTGATCTTTTTCAGACGCCCGGCTTTGGTGACACCGTGGACTTCGACCACATCAAGCGGCACTACTACGTGACCCATCCGAAGATCAATCCGACTGGGATTGTCCCTGTTGGGCCGGATCCGGCTGCGTGGCCGGCGCCGCTCAGCAGGGTCTGATGGCCCGCCGGCCTGCTTTGGCTTGGGTGCCAATTTGGGTGGTTCGCCTGGTCAGGACGAGGGAGACTCACCCTGATGCCCCAAGGAAACCCGGCCACAGCTGGACCAAGCCCGGCCGCATGGCTGAACCACACGGCCGGGCTTGAAATCTTTTAGTGGAAGGCGTGTTCCGGGGCCGGGAACTCCCGGCCTCGTACGTCCGCCGCGAACTGTTCGGCCGCGTTCAGCAGGACGCTCGCCACATCGGCGTAGCGCTTGACGAACCGGGGGGCCTTGGCGCGGCGCATGCCTGCCATGTCTTGCCAGACCAGGACCTGTGCGTCGCAGTCCGGGCCTGCTCCGATGCCGACGGTGGGGATCTTCAGTTCGTGGGTGACCTTCTTGGCGACCTCTGCGGGCACCATCTCCATGACCACCGCGAACGCCCCGGCCTCCTGCAGTGCCACCGCGTCGGACAGCACGCCGTCGCCTGCGTCGCCGCGGCCCTGGACGCGGTAGCCGCCCAGGTTGTGTTCGCTCTGCGGGGTGAAGCCGATGTGGCCCATGACCGGGATGCCCGCGTTGGTGATGGCCCGCACGTGCGGCGCGAACGCCTTGCCGCCCTCGAGCTTCACCGCGTGGGCGCGGCCTTCCTTCATGAACCGGACGGCCGTGGCCAGGGCCTGCTCAGGGGAGAGTTGGTAGGAGCCGAATGGCAGGTCGGCGACGACAAGCGCCTTCTTCGCCGACCGTGTGACGGCGGATACCAGCGGAATCAGCTCGTCGACCGTCACCGGCAGCGAGGTCTCGTATCCATAGACGTTGTTCGCGGCCGAGTCGCCCACGAGGAGCACGGGGATTCCGGCCTCGTCGAACAGTTCGGCGGTGTACATGTCGTATGCGGTGAGCATCGGCCACGGTTCGCCGCGCTCCTTGAGCTCCTGCAGGTGATGGATCCGGACCCGCTTGGCAGGCTTCGCGCCTTGCGCCGCGGCGGCACCAGTCCCGTAGGGAGCGGCTACTTCGGCGGAGTTCTTCTCAGCGGACATCGCTGTCGACCGTCCTTCCCTCGAAGCCCGCGTCGTCGCAGGTCCCCGGGTAATCGCGGATGGCTTACGGGTAAAGCCTGACACTCGGGCGATCGACAAGCGACTCGGTGGGACGAGGGTCACAGGAGACGGAAACGACATCGGAAACACGTTTGCCGCCACGCCCGATACCGCGGGGGAAGTCATCCGGGGCAAACAGTTGGACGGCCTGCGGGCCAAATTCGCCGAGCGGGTCTCGGCGCGGATCTTCGCCGATGTCACCGAACGGCCCATGACCAGAACCGGACTCGACCGGGCGAGCATCGCGGCGGCGTCCGTCGCCGTCGTGGTGTCGGCGGCACTGTTCGGGCCTGCCCTGCTCATGCGCCCGCGGCTCGGGGACGCGGCCACGCGACCGCGTGGCTCACACCTTCGGCATCGACCGCGCCCTGCTGACCTGTGCGCCCGACAACCTCGCGTCCCGTCAGGTGATCGAACGCAACCGGCGGGGTGCTCGGCGACATCAGCCCGGCGGGCAGGCTGCGCTACTGGTGCGGGACGTGCTGATCAGGAGCCCTCTCGCCACGCGCTGGTGATGGGGAGGCGACGGTCGCGGCCGAAGGCCTTGAAGCTGATCTTGGTGCCGGGCGGGTACTGGCGCCGCTTGTACTCGGCTCGGTCCACCATCCGCAGAACCCGGTCGATCAGTTCCGGCTCGAAGCCCGCGGCGATCAGGTCGTCGTAGCCGCGGTCGCCCTCGATGTAGTCGTCCAGGACGTCGTCGAGCAGCTCGTAGTCCGGCAGTGAGTCGCTGTCCATCTGGCCGGGGCGCAGTTCCGCCGACGGGGGCTTGACGATGGAGTTCTCCGGGATCGGCGGGACTTCTCCGCGCTTCTCCGCTTCCGCGTTGCGCCACTTGGCCAGTTCCCACACCAGCGTCTTCGGGACGTCCTTGATCGGGGCGAAGCCGCCGACCGCGTCGCCGTAGATCGTGGAGTAGCCGACGGCCAGTTCGGTCTTGTTGCCCGTCGCCAGGACCAGGTGGCCGTCCTGGTTCGACAGGCCCATCAGCGTGACGCCGCGGCAGCGAGCCTGGACGTTCTCCTCGGCCAGGCCCGTGAGGCCCAGCTGACCGACGAACTGCTCGACCATCCCGGCGATCGGCTGTTCCGAGTAGTGCAGGCCCGTGCGCTCGGCCAGGTCCGACGCGTCCGAGCGGGAGTGGTCCGAGGAGTACACCGACGGCATCGAGACCCCGTAGACCGCGTCTGCCCCCAAGGCGTCCACCGACAGGGCCGCGCAGACCGCGGAGTCGATGCCGCCCGACAGCCCCATCACGACCGACCGGAAGCCGTTCTTCTGCACGTAGTCCCGCAGGCCTGTGACCAGCGCCGCCCACACCTCCGCCTCGTCGGGCAGCGGCTCGGCCACACCGGGGGAGTGCTGCGGCTCGTAGGCGGGCACCGGGTCCGCCGACACCGTCACGCGGCGGACGGTGAAGGTGTCGACCACCTCGGCGTCCGTGCGGGTCGCGCCGCCGGGGATGTCCATGTCGATGACCATCAGGTGCTCGACGAACTGCGGCGCGCGCGCCAGCAGTGTGCCGTCGACGCCGACGACCATCGAGTCGCCGTCGAAGACGAGGTCGTCCTGGCCGCCGACCTGGTTCACGTAGACCAGCGGCGCCCCGGCCTCACGGGCGCGGCGGGCGACCAGCGGCAGCCGGACGTCGTCCTTGTCGCGTTCGTACGGGGAGGCGTTCGGCGTCACCACGAGGTCGACACCGGCGCGGCCGAGCCCGGCGATGGGGCCGCCCTCCTGCCAGATGTCCTCGCAGATCGCCATGCCGATCTCCAGTCCGCGGACCTTCACGATGTCCAGGTTCTGGCCGGGCACGAAGTAGCGGCGCTCGTCGAACACGCCGAAGTTGGGGAGGTGGTGCTTGTACTGCCGCGCCACCACGGCGCCGCCGTGCAGCACGGCCGCGCCGTTGCGCGGGCCCGCCTCGTCGAGGTCGAGGTACCCGGCCCACACCGGGATGTCACCGCAGCCCGCCTCGGCCAGCGCCGCCGCCAGCGAGTCGAGGGCGGCGCGGGAGGCGTGCCCGAAGGAGGCGCGCATCGCGAGGTCCTCGACCGGATAGCCGGTCAGCACCATCTCGGGGAACACCACCAGGTGCGCCCCGGCCTCCACCGCCTTGCGCGTCCACTCGACGACCATGGCGGCATTGCCCACCAGGTCGCCCACGGTGGGGTTGACCTGGACCAATGCGATCCGTAGCTGCGGCATACCGTCATCCTCCACCATGTTTTCGCCCCTGAGGCGAAAATGTGACGGGGCTCAGACTAGCCCTTCCCGGCCTTCACGTTCCTGATGGCCGCCCGGACTCGCTGCAGTGCCTGCTCCGCGTCGGAGTCGAACGGATTGTCGTGCACCAGGTAGGTCCACGTCGAGGTCGGCCTGCGCAGCCCGGCCGCGGTCAGGTCGACGCCGTCGGCGGTGATCTCGGCTTCCTCGAATGTCTCGACCGCCAGTTCGCGGATCTCCTTGAGGATGCCCTTGAACTCGCCGATCGCCGCGCGGTGGAACTCGTCGATCGGGGTCTCCCTGGCCAGCGCGCGCAGGTGGATGGTCTCCCGCACGTCGGACAGGAACGCCAGGTGCCGCGACCAGCGCTGGTCGAGGTGGAACAGCAGGATCTGCCGCGCCGCGACCGTCAGCACGTCTTCGGGCACGTCCTTGGCGAGCTTCTCCCACCGGTCCGGGCACTGTTCCTTGAGCTGCTCGGCGGCGAGGTCGGTGCGCAGCACGTCGTCGCGGTAGGCCAGGACCAGGCCGCGCTGGTGCTCGATGAGCCGGGTGTAGCGCCACGTGTTGCGGTGGATGTCGAGATGCACACCCTCGGCGACCCGCTGGGCGTGCTCGATGAACCGCTTCGAGGTCTGGTCTTCGAGCCTGCCGTCCTCGGCGGGGTCGGCGCCCGCGGTGGCGTCCGGCGCGTACTGGGCGATCAGGTCGTCGCCGAGGCTGGCGAACACCACCGACCGCCCCGGGTCGCCCTGGCGACCGGACCGGCCGCGCAGCTGGTTGTCGAGCCTGCTGCTGGAGTAGTGCCCGGAGGCGATCACGAAGAGTCCACCCAGATCGGCGACCTTGTCGTGGTCGTTCTCGTCGCCGTCCGCGCCGCCGAGCTTGATGTCGGTGCCGCGTCCGGCCATCTGCGTCGACACCGTGACCGCGGCGTGCGCGCCCGCGTCGGCGACGATCGCGGCTTCCTCCGCGTCGTTCTTCGCGTTGAGGACGACCGTGGTCACCCCGGCCGCGGTCAGCTTCTCGGAGATCCGCTCGGACTCGGCCACGTCGAGCGTGCCGACCAGGATCGGCCTGCCTGTCTCGTGCTGTTCGACGATCTCGGCGACCAGCGCGGTCTCCTTGGCCTCGACGGTGTCGTAGATCCGGTCGGGCTCGTCGACCCGCACGCACGGCTTGTTCGGCGGGATCACCGACACCTTGAGGTCGTAGAACTCCCGCAGCTGCTCGCTGACCGCCGTCGCGGTGCCGGTCATGCCGCAAACCCGCTGGTAGCGGCCCACGAGTCCCTGCACGGAGATCGAGTCGAGGACCTCGCCACTCTCGGTCGGGTCGAGCCGCTCCTTGGCCTCGACCGCGGCCTGCAGCCCGTCCGGCCAGCGCTGCAGCAGCGCGATCCGGCCGCGGGAGGTGTTGATCAGGTGGACCTTGCCGTCGCGCACGATGTAGTCGACGTCGCGCTGCAGCAGGGCGTGCGCGTGCAGGGCGGCGTTGACCGCGGCGAGCCGGTCGCTGTGGTCGCCGGAGTACAGGTCCAGGCCGCCGAGCGCCTTCTCCACGATCTTCGCGCCGCGGCCGGTCAGCCACGCGTTGCGGTTGTCCTCGTCGCGCTCGTAGTCGCGGCCCGGGCGCAGCGTGCGGACGATCGCCGCGACCTCGGGGTCGCCCTGGGAGTCGTCGGTGGACCCGGCCATCACCAGCGGGACCCGGGCCTCGTCGACCAGCACCGAGTCGGCCTCGTCGATCAGTGCCACGTCGGGCTCGCGGTGGACCAGGTCTTCGACGTCGGTGCACAGCCGGTCGCGCAGCACGTCGAAACCGATCTCACTGACCGCGCCGTAGGTGACGTCCTTGCCGTAGGCGATGCGCCGCTCACCGGGGGTCGACTCCTGGTCGACCCAGCCCACGGACACGCCGAGCAGCTCGTAGACCGGCGCCATCCACTCGGCGTCGCGGCGGGCCAGGTAGTCGTTGACCGACATGACGTGCACGGCCCGGCCCTGCAGCGCGTATCCGGCGGCGGCCAGCGCGCCCGCGAGCGTCTTGCCCTCACCGGTGCCCATCTCGACCACGCGGCCGTGCAGCAGCTCCATGGCGCCGACGAGCTGCATGTCGTAGGGCCGCTGATCGAGGCCCCGGCGGGCGGCCTCACGGCCGAGCGCGCACAGCTCGACCATGCCGTGCGCGTCGAGCCCGCCCAGCGCCTTCTCCCGAAGCTCGCCCGCGGCCTCGGTCAGCTCGGCGTCGGTGAGCTTCGCGACCCGCTCTTCGCGCCACTCGATGGAGGTAAGGACCTCGGTGTACTTCTTGAGGTCGACCGTCGAGGGCCGTTCCATCAGATGCTGGAACAGGCCCTTGACCCGTGTCAGAAACGCAGCCACGTCTCCGGCCACCTCTCGTTCGTCTCGCAAGTGACGCCATTGTCGACCCTGTCACCTAACGGCGAAGTGTGGCGGATGAGTTCCCGGCTGACACACTGGTCGGGTGTTCCGACACAGGCTGAGCAGGCTGATGCTCCTGATGGTGGTGGCCGCGCTGAGCTCGTGCAGCGCGCAGGTCTCCGGAAACCCCGTGGCGGGTGACTCCGAGACCCTCGGTCCGAAGGGCCCGGTGCCCGCCGGGCTGGACCGGTTCTACGGGCAGACCCTGACTTGGCGAGCGTGCAGACCACTGGCGCACGACGACGAGAGCAAGCGCACCTTTGGCGACGAGGGCGTCAGGTGTGCCCTGCTCAGCGTGCCTTTGGACTACGCCAAGCCCGATGGGCGGACGATCACCATCGGCCTGCTGCGCAAGCAGGCGACGGGCGCCAAGGTCGGTTCCCTGGTGATCAACCCGGGTGGCCCGGGCGTCTCCGGGATGACCGCGGCCGCCTCGATCGCGGAACGGATCGCGGACACCGAGCTGGCGGAGAAATTCGACCTCGTCGGGTTCGACCCGCGCGGGATCGGCGTCAGCGAGCCGCGGATCCGGTGCCTGACCGACTCGGAGATGGACAAGGACCGCGTCGAGCCGGACAACACGACTGTCGCCGAGGAGGAGACCGAGAACAAGGAGTTCGCAGGCAAATGCGCCGAGCGCAGCGGCGGCGCGGAGGTCCTGGCCAACGTCGGCACCCGCGATGTCGCCCGCGACATGGACGTCCTGCGCTCGGCCCTGGGCGACGAGAAGCTCACCTATGTGGGTTACTCCTACGGCACCCGCATCGGCACCGCCTACGCCGAGGCCTTCCCCGGCAACGTCCGTGCCCTGGTCCTCGATGGCGCGGTCGACCCGCTGGAGGACCCGGTCAGCCAGGCCATCGGCCAGATCACGGGCTTCGACAAGGCCCTGGACGCCTACCTGGCGTGGTGCGGGCCCAAGCAGTCCTGCGTCGTCAAGGACGAGACCCGATTGCGTGAACTTCTGGAGACCCTCAAGAAGCAGCCGCTGGCCGTGGGCGACCGCCAGCTCTCGGCGAGCGACGCCACCACCGGCGTCGCCGCCGCCCTCTACAGCGACGAGACCTGGTCATTCCTCTCGGCCGCACTGTCGGCTCTGGCCAAGGGCGACGGCAGTCAGCTGCTGCTGCTCGCTGACCTGTACCTGGGCCGCGACACCGACGGGAGCTACACGTCGACGATGGCCGCACTGGTAGCCGTGCGCTGCGTGGATGAGCCTCGAATCACGGACCGGGCACAGGTGGAGGACGCGACCCGACGGATCATCGAGGGCACCAAGGACTCGTTCATGTCGGCCACCGACCCACCCCTGCCCGCCCTGGACTCGTGCGCGTTCTGGCCGGTCCCCAACACCAGCGAACCGCACCAACCCAAGGTGGAGGGTCTGCCACCGACGCTCGTCATCTCCACCACCGGCGACCCGGCCACGCCCTACACGGCGGGCGTGAACCTGGCGAAGGCCATCGGCGGCAGGCTGCTGACCTACGAGGCCACCCAACACACCGTCTTCATGCAGGGCGACAAGTGCGTGGACGACGCGGGCACCCGCTATCTGGTCGACCTCACGCTCCCGGCCGACGGCTTGCGCTGCAAGGGCTGAGCCAGGGCCTTGCCGAGCCGCGCTCGGCGACGTACAGTATCTTGTACGTCGAAAGGAGGAGTGCTAGTGAAGACCATGAGTTACTCCGAGTCTCGCGCGAAGTACGCCGAGACGCTCGACTCGGTCGTCAACGACCGCGAGGAAGTCGTGATCACCCGCGCCGGTCACGAACCTGTCGTGATTGTGTCGCTTGACGATTACCAGTCACTCAAAGAGACGGCATACCTACTGCGCAGTCCTGAGAACGCGCGTCGGCTGATCACCGCGATCGAGCGACTGGAGTCCGGCGGCGGTGCACAGCACGACATTGTTGAATGAGGCTCATCTGGGACGAGCATGCCTGGGCTGACTACCTCTGGTGGCAGACCGAGGATCGGAAGGTCCTCAAGCGGATCAACGAGTTGATCAAAGACATCGGACGCAACGGAAACGAGGGAATCGGTAAGCCCGAACCCTTGAAGCATGGTTTCCAGGGTTATTGGTCGCGCCGCATCACCGATGAGCACCGACTGATCTACAAGATCGCGGACGACGATATTCGGATCGCCGCTTGTCGGTACCACTACAGCCGGTAGGTCCTGGCTCACCGCACAGGAGGCCGAGTCAGGCACGTCCGAAGGTCGGCGAACACACACCAAGCGGGCCGCCGCACCGGCACATAGTCCGCAGGCACCCCGCCGGCGGCGATCGTCTCCCGATACGCCGCCACCGCATCCGTAGGCCGCCGAGTCAACGACGGATCAGTCAGAACGTCCACTGTGTACAACCCAAATCGAGCCCGGTAGTCGCCCCACTCGTAGTTGTCAGTCAGGCTCCAGTAGTTGTAGCCGATCACCTGAACACCCTCAGCCATCGCCCGCTGCACCCAATACAAGTGGTCACGCAGGTGCGCAGCCCGGCTGTACCCATCCGCCCGCGCCCCGTTGTCGGTCGGCATCCCGTTCTCCACGATGTACAACGGCAGTCGCGGATACTGCCGCTGGTACTCCTTGAGCGCGTAATAGATCCCATCCGGCTGCGGCGCGATCTTCCAGAACTCACCGCTCGCCCCATGGATCGCCGTGAGGTTGTCCAGGCTCAGCCCGTAGTAGTAGTCGATCCCGACGAAGTCGAGTTTGTCTCCGACCCGGTTGAGGAAGTCCGCGTCCGCGAACCCCTGCAACGGTGGCGGCAGGTAGGCGATGTTGCTGCTGACCCGGCTCCCCGGGTCGACCTCATGGATCACGTCGAACCCGGCCCGGTGCGCGGCCACCAGATTGGTCATCATCGTGCCCGCCTCGAACACGCCGACGCCGCCGTTCTGCCGCTCGTGGTGCCGGTACTGGGTCGGTTCGTTGAACGTGATCCACAAAGCGCCGAGGCCGCGGTAGCGGGTGGCGATCGCGCGCGCGTAGACCAGCCAGTCGGTAACCGTGCGGGGGTTCACCCAACCGCCCTGGTCCACGACCCAGCCGGGGTGCACGAAGTGCGTCAGCGTGATCATCGGCGTCATCCCCGCCGCGCGGACCTTCGCCACGACGTCGTCGTAGTACGCCAGTTCCGTCTCGTCCCACTGGCCGGGCCGGGGCTGCACGCGCGCCCACTCGACGCCGAACCGGAACGTGTTCACACCGAGCTGTCGTGCCAGTTCGATGTCCGAGGCGTACCGGTGCCGGAAGTCCACGGCGTCGCGGTACGGATGCTTGATCGCCGACGTGCCCTGCTCGACGTAGCGCCGCCAGTTGCTGTCGGGCGCGAAGCCCTCCGACTGGAAGCCGGACAGTGAGACACCCCAGTGGAAGCCCTGTGGTATGGGACTCGCCTGGGCGGGCACAGCACCCAACCCGAGCAGCAGGACGACGACCGCGAACAGGGGCAGCAGGCGCGACATGGATCACCCTCCGGCTAGGGATCACCCACTCAGCCAGAGATGAAGCGATTTCGCATCCGTCGGTCAGGGGGTTCGCTGGAAATAGTGAACCTCGTAGGCGTCCCGATAGCCCATCCGCCGATACCACTCGCGCGGCCAGCCCGTGGCCTCCGCGGTGAGGAAGGACAGGTCGCAGCCCGCGCCCCGGGCCCGGTGCAGCGCCTCGGTCACCAGGCCCCTCGCGTACCCCATACCCCGGTGCTCCGGCCGGGTGATGATGTTCTCGAACTGCGCCAACCCCTCCGACACGCACAGTTCGCCGCGGGCCACCACCTCCCCGGACGCGTCGCGGACACCGAGGAACGTGACGTCGGCGCCGCGCGAGTAGAGCCGCACCCGGTCGGCAAGTTGCGCGTGGGACTGCTCGCTGTCGCCGGGGAAGTCCGCCTTCCAGTCCTCCAACATCGATGGCCGCAACTCGTCGAACGTGAGCGCCTCGACCGGGCCGCGGACCCGCGCGGGCAGTTCCCCGGAGTGGATCATCGTGACGATCCGCTCCGCCTCGTATCCCGCCGCGGCGAACGCCTCTTCCGCCGCGGCGCCTCGGGGCCCGTCGGTGAAGTTGACCAGCCGGTGCGCGTGTCCGTTGTCGCCCAACACTTTGTCGGCGGCGGCGATCACCACCGCGGGATCGACTGCCCCCGTCACTATGACCCGGTTGTGGTGCCAGGACGCCGGATAGTCGTGCTGCAGCAACGCGTGTCCCCAGCCGAACTCGACGATCCCGGTCGCCTGCACCCGGGCGAACCGGTCCTCGAACGCCGCGATCCGACGCAGCGAAGCATTTGTGTCCACCCGCTCATCATGGCTCAGGCATCAGCCTCACGGATGCGAATTAACCATCCCCCAGGCTGACCAAGTCCAGACGAAAGTCAGGGGTACCCGCGTCCTCGGCCGGGACACAGTGGCTTCGGGATCACAAAACTCAGAGGGGAACCCGAATGTCGCAGAAAAAGAGAGTCCTGGCAGTGGGGGTCGCGGTCGCCTTGGCGTCCGCGGTGGCGCCGCCGATCGCGGCGGCCGACGCCGCGCACCTGCCCGTGCCGAAGATCCAGTGGCAGCAGTGCCCGGACGACAAGCACCTGCGGTGCGCGATGGTGCCCGTGCCGCTGGACTACGCCGACCCGCGGGCCAAGAAGATCAGCCTGCGGCTGGTCAAGCGGCCCGCGGACCAACCGAACCGCAGGATCGGCACGCTGTTCATCAACAACGGTGGCCCCGGTGGTTCCGCCGCGGACTTCGCCATCGGCGCGGGCGACATGCTCGGTGCGAGCACCCGGCAGCGGTTCGACATCGTGGGCATCGACCCGCGCGGCATCGCCGGTGAGCGCAACTGCCTGACCGAGGGCTGCGGCAGCGAGCCCGTCGTCTGCGCCGCCGCGCCGCAAGACCCGCCGGGCCCGCCCGCGCCGGCGGCGGCCTTCCCGCGCAGCGCAAGCGAAGTGACCGCCCAACTGGCGTTCGACGACTTCTACCGAGGCCTGTGCGACAAACGCGGCAACGAGATCCTCGACCACATGTCGACCGCCGACACCGCGCGCGACATGGACCTGATGCGCCAGGCCGTCGGGGACCGGCAGCTGAACTACTACGGCATCTCCTACGGCAGCGTCCTCGGCGCCACCTACGCCGCGATGTACCCGAACAAGGTGCGTGCGCTCATCGTCGACGGAGTGCTCGACCCGGTCGCCTGGTCCACCGGCCGCGGTGACGATGCCAAGTACGTCGCGTCCGCCCGGTTCGGCAGCGAGTACGGCGCCTGGGAGTCGCTGCACAGCGCGTTCGCCGAGTGCGACCGCGTCGGCGTGGCCCGGTGCCCGGCCGCGGGCCAGGCGAGCGGCAAGTTTCACAGGGTCGTCGAGCGGCTCAAGCAGGGTGACGTCGACACGCCGGACGGCAAGCTCAACTACCAGGAGGTCATGGGGACCCTGCTCGGCGCGATGTACCGCCCGGGCAACTACCCGCTGATCATGGACTTCGTCGAGGCCATGCACCAGCAGATCTTCGGCGCCGCCCGGGTGCCGAGCCGCGCGGGTGACACGTGGAAGAAGCTCCGCGCCGCCGAGCGTCCCGCGGTCCCGACCTTCGGCGACGAGGTGATCGCCCCGACGTTCCACGGCGTCCTGTGTGCCGACAGTGTCAACCCGACCGACCGCGAAGCCCCGGTCCGCTCCGCCGCCCACGCCGAGGCCAACGGCCCCGGCTTCGGGGAGCTGTGGTCGTGGATCTCCTCGCCGTGCGTCAACTGGCCGGGCTCGTCGAAGTCGGCGTTCCGCGGCCCGTACACGGTCAGGACGTCGACACCGCTGCTCATCGTCGGCAACACCCACGACCCGGCGACCCCGATCAGCGGCGCCCGTGCCCTCAACGGCCTGATGAAGGGTTCGCGGATGCTGACCCTCGACGGCTGGGGCCACGGCACCCTGCGGATGAGCGAGTGCGTCACCGGGAAGTTCGAGTCCTACCTGATCCACCGGAAGCTCCCGGTCCCCGGCACGGTGTGCCAGACCGACGCTCCACTGTTCCCGGCCGCTGGCTAGCCGCTGCGACACGGTCGCGTCCGCCGGTGCGGGCGCGACCGCGTCTTGGGCCCGTTTAGAGCACCTCGACCCTCGGGTCGATTCCCGCCCAACGCTTGTCGGCGGTCACGATCGAGGTCGCCCCATCGACCACCGCGACAGCGATGACCAACGCGTCGGGCAAACGGAGCGCGCGATGACGGGCACGAAGCCGCGCCGCGCCGGCGGCGACTTCTTCGTCGATGACTCTGCACGCGCCGAAGAGACGGCTCACAGCGGCCGTCCGGTGTTCCACGATCCCGCCGTTGCGCCTGGCCTCTCCCACCAGCACCTCTGCCAGCACGGAGGCAGGGACAAGGAATCGATGGCCATCGGCATGCGCCCGCTGGATCGCGCTCAGCGCGGGCAGATGATGCGTGTCGAGCGGGTCGAAGACGGCGATGATGACGCTCGCGTCCAGGACTACCGGTCCCACTCGTTCCTCAGTTCTTCAAGATTGGTGGCCTCGGAAAGGCCTGGAGCGGAGCCCGCGAGTTCGTTCAGGGCGTCGAGAAATGGATCGGAGTGTCGGATGAGCCGGAAGACGCCATCTGCTTCGACTTCCACCCGTAAGACGTCGCCAGGCCGCACGTGAGCTGCGGCAAGCGCGGCCACCGGCAGCGTGACCTGATTCTTGCTGCTGACCTTCGTCGTGCGCACGGGCTCGCCATCATGTTGCTTTACCTCGGTGCCCATAAGTAAAGCGTATCAGCTTTCGCGCCGCTTCGAAGTGATCAGCAGTGCCAGCACCGCACCCGCCGCGCACACGATCGACGTGATCAGGAAGATGTCGGTGTACTGCGTGACCAGGGCCTGCTTCAGCTGGGTCGTGTACGCCGCCATCTGCCGGGCGAACTCCGCCTCGTCCATCCCGAACGGCAGCGGCGGGCTCAGATTCGCTGTCAGGCTGTGGAATCGGTGCAGTCCCCACGCCGACAGCGCCGCGACACCCACGAGCATCCCCGTCATCCGCGCGACCACCACGGCGGCGGACGCAACCCCGTGCCGCTCAGCGGGAACCACGCGCAGTACCGCCGCCGACAGCGGGGCGATGACCAGCCCGAGCCCGAACCCGGCCACCGCGAGATCAGTGTCCAAAGTGGGCAGTCCCAGCACGTGCGTCGTCGACTCGACGTCAACGGTCCACCGAGACATCAGCAGGTACCCGACTCCGGCGACCAGCATCCCGATGACCGTCACGATCCGGTCGCCGTACCGCGCCGCCGCGAAACCGCCCACCAGCGCGCCGATCGGCAGCGCGATCAGGAAGCGCAGCAGGACGAACACCGCGCCGCTGTCGTCGTCGCCAAGCAGCGACTGGGCGAACAGGTCGACGTTCACCAGCGTCACCATCAGCGCCGCTCCGGCCGCCGCGGACACGCCGAGCGAGGCCAGGAACGGCCGCATGGACACCCCGGCCGGGTCGATCAGCTTGGTCCGCGCGCGCCGCTCCCACAGCAGGAACGCCACCAGCGCCACCACCGCGCCGACAAGCATCGCCGGACCCCACGAGGGCAGCACCGCATCGCGCGGGGTCGGGTTGTAGAGGCCGATCACGGCCAGCCCGAGTGTCACCGCGAGCAGCAGCCCACCGACCACGTCCACCCGCACGGGGTTCTCTGCGCGCTGGTGCGCGGGCACCGTCAGCTGGACCGCCACCATCGCGATCACCGCCAGCGGGACGTTCACCCAGAACACCGCACGCCAGCCGGAGATGTCGGCCCACAGCGGAAGACTCGCGATCGCCACCCCGTACAGCGGCCCCAGCACGCTCCCGAGTTCCTGCGCCGCGCCGACAGCGCCGAGCACCGTCGAGCGGCGGTTCTCCGCCCACAGGTCCGCGGCCAGCGCCATCGTCACCGGCAGCAGCGCCCCACTCGCGACGCCCTGGATCACCCGGCCGGTGACCAACACCGTCAGGTCACCGGACAGCGCGGTGACCACGGAGCCCACGAGGAACCCGAGTAGACACAGCTGCAGCAGCAGCTTGCGGCCGAACCGGTCCGAGGCCTGGCCCAGCAGCGGCATCGCCGCGATGTAGCCGAGCAGGTACCCCGTGACGATCGGGGTCACCTTCTCCAGCCGGTTGATCGGGATCTGCAGGTCCTCGATGATCTGCCGGATCACGCTGACCACCACATAGGTGTCCAGCGCGCCGAGCAGCACCGCGAGCCCGCCGGCGCCTATCGCGATCGAGCGGCCGCGCCTGGTGGTTCCCGTCATCGACCGGGCCTAGGCCGGGGCGGTGATGGTGACCGGCTTGCCCACGTCGGACAGCGTCAGGTCGACCGTCGCCTCGCCGCCGTCGGACGCGGGCAGCTTCACCGAGGCCTTGACCGGCAGCTTGCTGTCCTCGCGCAGCCAGAAGGTGACGTCGACATCGGAGGTCACGCCGGGCACGATCGCCGAGACCACGTCCTGGGCGCCGCGGCCCTTGACCCGGTAGGTCGACACGCCGTCGACGTCTTCCTTGGCCTCGGTCTTCGGGTCCTTGATCTGCGCGAGCACGTTCGCGATGCCCTTGTCGGGGTTCAGGATCGCCGACGGGTCGTACAGGTTCGACGTCAGCGCCGCCGGGTACTTCTGGAAGCCGCCGGTGGGGCCCTTGATGTAGAGGGAGTCGTCGACGAGGACGAACTCGCCCTCGATGAGCTGGCCCATCAGGGTCAGCTTGACCGTGCCCTTCGCCGCGCCCGACGGTCCGCCTTCGCGGGTCAGGTCGCCCTCGGCGTTCTGCACGGGGATGGCCGCGACCGTCCCGTTGACCTTGAGGGTGAAGTGCGCGCTGCGGACGTCGCGCGTCGCCGCGGCGGCGTCCTTCATCAGCGTCGCACCGTCCGGCAGGCTCGCGCCCCCGGGTGCGTCCGTGTCCGATGTGCACCCAGCGGCGAGGGCCGCGGTGAGCGCGAGGGCCCCAAGGAAGATCCGGCGCGTGACCATGGTGCGCATCGTAGGGCCAGCGGGCTGAGACCGTGTCTCAGCCGGTCCGGAACGTCTTGCGATACGCGAGCGGTGACACACCGACCGCGGCCCGCATGTGCTGGCGCAACGATGTCGCGCTCCGCAGCCCCGACCGTTCGGCCACCTGGTCTATCGGCAGGTCCGTCGTCTCCAGCAGGCGCAGCGCGTGCCGGACGCGCTGCTGGATCAGCCAGGTGCCGGGCGACTCACCCGTTTCCGCGCGGAAATGCCGGGAGAAGGTCCGCACGCTCATCTTCGCGTGGGCGGCGAGCGTGCTCAGTTCCAGCGACTCGTGCAGCCGGTCGAGCGCCCACGCCCGAGTCGCCGAGACGCCGCCCGCGCCCACGGGCAGCGGCCGGTCGATGAACTGCGACTGCCCGCCCTCGCGCCACGGCGGCACCACGCAGTACCGCGCCGCGCGGTTCGCGACCTCGCTGCCGTGGTCGGACCGCACCACGTGCAGACACAGATCGATGCCCGCGCTCAGGCCCGCGGAGGTCAGCACGTCGCCGTCGTCGACGAACAGCACATCCGGGTCGAGATGGACTGCCGGATATAGAGCACGGAACTGGTCTACGAAGCGCCAGTGGGTCGTCGCGGGACGGCCGTCGAGGATGCCCGCGGCACCCAGGACGAACGCGCCGGTGCAGATCGACATGACCCGGGTGCCAGGCCGGATCAGCGCGAAGGCGTCGGCCAGCGGGCCGGGCAGCGTGCCGTCGTGCCTCGGCCCCGGCGCGCGGGTGCCCGGCACGATCACAGTATCCGCCCAGGCCAGGGCTTCCGGTCCGTGGTCGAGCACGGCGGTGAACCCGGCGGTCACCGACACGGGCTTCGCGTCCACGCCGCACACCACGACCTCATAGAGCGGCGACCCGTCCGCGTCCAGCGAGGCGTTGAAGATCTGCGGCGGGATGCACAGGTCGTAGCCCACCGCCTCGTCCACCGCCAGCACGGCCACCCGATGCGTCATGGCCGAATTCTTTCACATAGTGGCAATCAGGCCACTTGTTCGATGTCCGACGAACCAACAGGCTGAGGCGCGTGACCCAACTGGATGTCCGTCCCCGCCTGCACCGGGCCTGGATCGTCGCGGCCGTCGCCTTCGTCGCCCTCGTCGGAGCCGCGGGCTTCCGCGCCGCGCCGAGCGTGCTCATCGACCCGCTGCACCGCGAGTTCGGCTGGTCGACCGCCACCATCTCGGGTGCCGTGTCGATCAATCTCATCCTGTTCGGGCTGATCTCACCCTTCGCCGCCGCGCTCATGGAACGGCTCGGCATGCGCAAGGTCGTCGCGGGTGCGCTCCTGCTGGTCTCCGCGGGCAGCGGCCTGACGGTCTTCATGACCGAGACCTGGCAACTGCTGCTGCTGTGGGGCGTCTGCGTCGGCACCGGCACCGGCGCGATGGCACTCGCCTTCGTCGCCACCATCACCTCCCGCTGGTTCGTCGCGAAGCAAGGCCTGGTCAGCGGGGTCCTCACCGCCGCGGGCGCGGCCGGGCAGCTCGTCTTCCTGCCGCTGGTCGCCCACCTCGCCGAGGACAGCGGCTGGCGCACCGCGAGCATGACCGTCTCCATCGCCGCGCTCGCCGTCGTCCCGCTCGTGCTGCTGGCCCTGCGCGACAACCCTGCCGACGTCGGCACCACCGCCTACGGCGCGGACCCGCTCGACCCGCCCCCGGTCTCCGCCACCGCCGATCGCACCGCGATGCGCGCGATCACGGTGTTGAGGAGCGCCGCGCGCACCCGCACTTTCTGGCTCCTCGCAGGCGGCTTCGCGATCTGCGGCGCGTCCACCAACGGGCTGATCGGCACCCACTTCGTCCCCGCCGCCCACGACCACGGCATGCCGCCCACCACCGCCGCGGGCCTGCTCGCCCTGGTCGGCGTCTTCGACGTCGCGGGCACGATCCTGTCCGGCTGGCTCACCGACAAGGTCAACCCGCGCGTCCTGCTCGCCGTCTACTACAGCCTGCGCGGCGCGTCCCTGCTCGTGCTCCCGCACCTGTTCGCCGCCACGACCGAGCCGCCGATGTGGGCGTTCATCGTCTTCTACGGCCTGGACTGGGTCGCCACCGTGCCGCCCACCGTCGCCCTTTGCCGCCGGGCCTTCGGCGCCGACGGCCCGATCGTGTTCGGCTGGGTATTCGCCTCCCACCAGGTCGGCGCCGCAATCGCCGCGCTCGGCGCCGGACTCACCCGCGACCACCACGGCAGCTATGACCTGGCCTGGTACGTCGCGGGCGGCCTCTGCGCGATCGCCGCTGTGATGTCCATGCTCGTCCCGCCACCCCGGAATTCTTGAGTCGGGTCACGTCGGTTTGTTCAGCAGCGGTCAGTGGGTCACCGTGGTCGATCGCCGTCACGGTCCCTTAGGTCACAGGGCGCGCGACCCTGGCTTGGCCCTCGGGGGAGGCCGGCCCGTCTAGGCTGCGCTTATGGATCGCCAGCAAGAATTCGTGCTGCGCTCGCTAGAGGAGCGCGACATCCGGTTCGTCCGGCTGTGGTTCACCGACGTTCTCGGTTTCCTCAAGTCGGTGGCCGTGGCACCGGCCGAGCTGGAAGGCGCGTTCGCCGAGGGCATCGGCTTCGACGGCTCGGCGATCGAGGGGTTCTCCCGGGTCTACGAGTCCGACATGATCGCGCGCCCCGACCCGGCCACCTTCCAGGTCCTCCCGTGGGAGACCCCGGAAGGCGAGCCCTACTCGGCGCGGATGTTCTGCGACATCGCGATGCCCGACGGCTCGCCTTCCTGGGCCGACCCGCGCCACGTCCTGCGGCGGACCCTGTCCAAGGCGAGCGAGGCCGGGTTCACCTGCTACGTGCACCCGGAGATCGAGTTCTTCCTGCTCAAGGACATCCCGGTCGACGGCAGGGAGCCGACCCCCGCGGACAACGGCGGCTACTTCGACCAGGCCAGCCACGCCACCGCGACGCACTTCCGCAGGCACGCCATCGAGACCCTCGAGGCGATGGGCATCTCGGTCGAGTTCAGCCACCACGAGGGCGCGCCCGGCCAGCAGGAGATCGACCTGCGCTACGCCGACGCCCTGACCATGGCCGACAACGTCATGACGTTCCGCTACGTGGTCAAGGAGGTCGCGCTCACCCAGGGCGTGTTCGCCTCCTTCATGCCCAAGCCGTTCTCCGACCAGCCCGGCTCCGGCATGCACACCCACGTCAGCCTGTTCGAGGGCGACCGCAACGCCTTCTACGACAGCGAGGACCCGTACCAGCTCTCCGCCACCGGCAAGGCGTTCGTCGCGGGCCTGCTCAAGCACGCCCGGGAGATCTCCGCGATCACCAACCAGTGGGTGAACTCCTACAAGCGGCTCATCGTCGGCGGCGAGGCCCCGACCGCGGTCTGCTGGGGCCACGCCAATCGGTCCGCGCTGGTCAGGGTGCCGATGTACTCGCCGAGCAAGGCGTCGTCGCGCCGAGTGGAGATCCGCTCGCTGGACTCCGCGTGCAACCCGTACCTGGCCTACTCGGTGATCCTCGCCGCGGGCCTCAAGGGGGTCGCCGAGGGCTACGAGCTGCCGCCCGCCGCCGAGGACGACGTCTGGTCGCTGTCCGACGCCGAGCGCCGTGCCGCCGGCTACGCCAACCTCCCGCAGAACCTGGGTGAGGCCCTGGCCGAGATGGAGAACTCCGAGCTGCTCGCCGAGACCCTGGGCGAGCACGTCTTCGACTTCTTCCTCCGCAACAAGCGCACCGAATGGGACGCCTACCGCCGCAGCGTCACCCCCTACGAACTCCGTTCCCTCCTCCCCGTCCTGTAAACCCGCGAGTCCCCAACTCCCGACAATGAGTCCTCAGTTCGCGCCCGCAGGCCAAATGAGAACTCACCGTCGGGAGTTGGGGACTCACGGATGTGGCGGGTTTGATCTATTTTCCCTCGACCGGGTGGTCCAAGATCGACGCTGAAGCGGTTAGGTTGGGCCCCGTGCTTCCCCCCGACGTGTCCCCGGTGATCGGCTGCACGGTGGTCGGGTGTGCGGATCTTCCCGCGGCCCGGATCGCCGCCGAGACCTTCCGCCGCCACCACCCGAGCGCCACCTTCGTCACGCTGCTCGTCGACGGGCCCCGCGCCGACGGCGTGATCGTGCCCGCCGACATGGGCATCGGCGCCGACGAACTCGCCGTCCTCGCCACCGGTCACACCGCCCGCGAAGCCTGCGTCGCGCTGCGGCCGCGGCTGATGGAGTGGCTGCTCGGCAAGCACGACAGTCCGGTGCTCTACCTCGACCCATGGGTCCGGGTCTACGCGCCGCTCGTGCCGCATCTTGGCGACGCGGCGCTGGCGCTCGTGCCCAAGGTGCTGCGCCCGCTGCCCGCCGACGGTCTGCGACCCGACGCCGAGGCCCTGCGCGCGGCAGGTGTTTACGACGAGGGCTTCGTCGTCGCCGCCCACGGTGCCGAGCATTTCCTGCACTCGTGGGCCGAGGCGTCCACCGCCGACCCGGCCTCGGCGGGCGCGTTCCTCGACGGCGCCCCCGCCCTTGTCGACCACCGCGTCCTGCGCGACCCCGGACTGGGCCTCTCCCGCTGGAACGCCGCCCAACGGCCGCTCGCCCTGACCGCCGATGGCTCGGTGACCTCGGGCGGAGCGCCGCTGCGGTCGGTCAACTTCGCAGGCTTCGACCCGACCCGGCCCTGGCTGCTCAGCGCCGACATCGCCGACCACCAGCGGGTCCTGCTCTCCGAGCACCCGCTGCTCAACCGCATCTGCGCGGAGTACGCGGGCGAACTGGGCGAAGCTCCCGAGCCCACCGTCCGCTTCGGCGCGCTCGCCGACGGCACCGCGTTCCCCCATTCGCTGCGGTCCGCGTACCGGCGGGCCAGGACCGGCCGGGACAAGCCACCCGCCGCGGGCGCCGACCCCGGGGGCTTCCTGCGTTGGGCCTGCGCGCCCGACCCCGAACTGCCGCGCTGGGCGGTCGCCCTGTGGCGCGACGACGAGGAACCGCGCGAACGCTTCGCCGACCCCTTCGGGGCCGACGCCGCCGCCTTCCGGGACTGGTGCGCCACAGACGCCGTCCTCACCGGCCGGATCCACCCGCGCGCGGTGCCCGGCCAGTCCGAGGTCGCACTGGTCGATCAGATCGGCGTCTCCGTGCTCGGCGACGGCCCGCTGGCCGACCGGGTCCGGCTGGCCGCCGGGGCCTCCGGGCTGCCGACGTCCGACCAACCCGTGTACCCGGTGGTGCTCGCCTGCGGAGGCACGTCCGGGATACCCCGGCAGCGGCACGTCATCGTGGTGCGCGACGAGTTCGGCCCGGTCCCGCCACGCGCCGACGAGCGCTGGCTGGCCTGGCCCGCCTCGGCCCCGGCCCCCGACGGCGTCGCCACCCACACCGTGCCGCTCCCGGCCGTCGACCCGGGCGCCCGCGACGACGGCGCCAAGGAGGACGCGCGGGCCAAGCTCGGCCTCGACGCGTCACCGGTCTTCGTCGCGCTCGCCGACCACGCCGACGACCTCATCGCGGCGTTCGCGGCGGCGTTCGGCGAACGCGCCGATGTCCGGCTGCTGCTGCTCGTCCCCGAATCGCGCGCGCGAACCGAGACCATCGAGCGGCTGCGCTCTTCGGCGGCGGGCAACGGCCGCGTCCGGCTGGTCACCGAGGCCTTCGACCGCGCGGTCGACGCCGCGGACTGGGCGATCTCGCTGCACGAACCGGGCTGCGCGGACACCGCGAAGGTCAACGCCTGGCTCACCGAGACGTCGCTGCGGGGTGTCCCGCTCATCACGATCGCCGGGGGAGTGGGTGCTGACCTGCTCGGCGGCGACGGCTGCGTCGCGCTGCCCACCGACGAGTTCGCCGCCGACACGATGATCGCCGGCGCCATCCGCGACCTCGCCGACGACCACGCCACCGCCGACAAGGTCGGCTCGGCCGCCCGGACGTCCCTGCTCGACAACCTCGCGCCCGCCGTCACCGGCGCCGCCGTCCGCAGGCGCATCGAGCTGGCCTACCGCAGCTGGCGGGCGGGTCGGGCGGTCGCCGGGGCCGCCGACGACGACCCGCTGCGCGCGCTCCGAGCCGCGCGGCACGCCCTGCTGCGCAGGCCCGACGCCGACGTCGGCCACCGGATCCCGATGGCGCCACAGCTGCGCCGGGCCGTGCTGCGCGTGCTCAACCACTACGACCAGCACCTGACGTCGGTCCTCAGTTCGCTCATAGACGGGGTAGAGCGCACCGCGGCCGAACTGGTCGAACGCCAGGAGAAGCTGGCCAACGCGGGCGCGGGCCACGACATCGACCTGCTGCGCGCCGATCTCGACCTGATGGTCGAACGCGGGGCACACCTGTCCAAACAGGTCTCCGCGAATGGCGAGGAGGTCGTGCGGCTGCGCGGCGAGGTCAGCCGGGGAACCCGCGCGGTCAAGGCGCTGTCAACTCAGGTGCGGGAGACCCCGCCGCCAACGGTGGACCCCGAGCACCTTCGCGCGCTCACGGAGATGCTGGCGGCCGGGCAGGCCCGGATCGATGCCCTTGAGGCCAAGCTCAACGAGCGCCTCGGCGAGCGCGACAGCAGGGTCGCGATGAGCACCTGGTCCTCGGATCAGGCCCTGCGGGCCACCGACGCGCTGCGCAGAGTCGTTGTGCGCCAACACGAACGGGTGATTCCACCGGAGCTGGCCGACGTGCCGACCTCGCTCGTCCTGTGCGACGCGGGCCTGCTGCGGCTGCCCGCGCACGACGCGGTGATGTCCCCGGTGCTGTCGAGCAACGGGGTCTGGGAGCCCGACGTCGCTGAGCTGGTCGATTCGCTCATCGAGCCCGACAGCGTCTTCCTCGACATCGGCGCCTATGTCGGTTACCACGCGATCCGCGTGCTCGGCAGGCTCGGCACCAGTGGCACCGTCGCCGTCGTCGAACCGTCCGGTGAGGCGGCGAAACTGTTGCGGCACAACGTGTCCGAGAACGTCAGTCCCACCGTGGCGGAACGCCTCGTGATGATCGAGGGAGCGGCGTGGGACAGCCAGTCTCCGCTGGTGGGGACCCCTGCGGCGGGTGGTGGGCTGGCCATCGGGCCACAAGATCCACAAAAGGTGATCACCACCACATCGGGTGAATATCCGATCGCGGGCGTTCGGCTGGACCGCGAGCTCGACGGTCTGGAAGCCACTCGCGAACAGCGTCTGTCGGTCGTGAAAGTCGACGTTCCGGGCCGCGGGCACCGCGCCCTGGGGGGTCTCGTGCGCAGGCTGCGCAAGGACCGACCGCACGTCGTCGTGGCCGTGGATGCGACTCTGACCAGGGAATACGGTGACGACCCCGGTGTGGTCCTCAGGGAGTTCCGCACCTGGGGCTACGAGCTGGTGCGGCTGGGTGAGGAACGTGCGGTGAAGGTGGAGGACGTGGTCGACGAGGTACTCACCGGGCAGGTGCGCACCCTGTGGCTCCGACCCTCCACAAGCCGCTGACCAGCCGATTTGACTTTGCGATCAGCTACCGCGTAACTTTCTCCTTGTCGCACGGAGCGCCGAACAGAACAGGACGCAAGAGCCTGGCGGAGTCGGAGTGGAAGAAAGCTTCTGGTAGTGTTCAGGAGCCGGACACCACCGGGTCGAGCGGGTTGACACCGCGAATCGAACCGGGTAAAGTTCTGCGGCGTTGCCTGAACCGGAATCCCTGCAAGGATCACTAGATCTCGCATGGGTCCGATGCAGACACAAAACTTGTTAGCAATACCAGCCTCTGATGCTGTCGCTCCTTATTTGGTGCGGTTAATTCGGATGTGCGTGTGTTGTTT
>NZ_JABVED010000017.1 GCF_014323725.1 Actinokineospora xionganensis
GCCAAGAAGCGCCCCGCGGTCGTCAAGTACCAGGAGGTCTCCTCCGCCATTCAGGAAGCCGCGTACGCGGCGATGAGTGGCCAGACAAGCAGCCAGGACGCATTGGCCTCGTTGCAGACGAAGCTGGAGTCCCTGACCGGTAGCTGACTTCGGCACGCGGGGTCCCGGGTGCCGCCGGGACCCCGCCTTCGTTCGCGGAGGGCAACCCATGTCCACTCTCATCGGCGCGCCGGTCGATCCCAAGCCCGCCAAGCCCGTGGGGCGCAGACAGGGAGTCGGGAAGCTCGCCGCCCTGCTCGTGTCGCCGACCCTGCTGGTGCTCGGGATCGTCGTCGCCTACCCCATCGTCTCCGCCATCCGATTGGCGTTCTACCAACGCAAGGAAGGCATCGACCCGGAGACGGGCGTACTGGAGACCGGCAACAAGTTCGTCGGCATCGACAACTTCACCGACATGTTCAGCGGCACCACCGGCGCCCGGTTCCTCAACGCCCTGTGGAACACCACCAGCTTCACCATCGTCGCCGTGGGCCTGGAAGTCATCCTGGGCGTGCTGATGGCTTTGGTGATGCACAAGGCTTTCAAGGGTCGCGCCCTTGTCCGCGCCAGCATCCTGGTGCCGTGGGCGGTGCCCACCGCGATCGCGGGCATCCTGTGGCGGTGGATCTTCCAGGCCGACGGTGTGGCGAACGACCTGCTGCCCGGTGACCCGATTCTCTGGACGACCGACGGGCCGCAGGCGTGGCTGGCGGTCGTCATCGCCGACACGTGGAAGACCGCGCCGTTCATCGGACTCCTTGTGCTGGCGGGATTGCAGGTCATCTCCAACGAGGTCTACGAGGCGGCCAAGCTGGACGGCGCGTCGCCGTGGAAGACCTTCTGGTCGATCACCCTGCCGCTGGTCAAGCCGACGCTCATGGTGGCGGTCCTGTTCCGCATCCTCGACACGCTGCGGATGTTCGACCTGCCGTACACCCTCATCGGACCAGGGAAGAACTCCACCGACACGGTCACGATCCTGGCGTTCGAGGAGGCGGTGAAGTTCACCAAGTACGGACCCGCCTCCGCGTATGCGATCTTCCTGTTCGTCTACGTCGCCGTCGTGGCGTTCGTGTTCGTCAAGTTGCTGGGTGCCGACGTCGTCGGCGCGCGGACCGGGAGGAACCGATGACCGCCACGCTGTCGACCACGCCGACCGCTTCCGCGACCCCGCCCACGAAGCCGAAGAAGTCCGGCTGGCGCTGGCTGCCCTACGTCGGCATCGCGGCGATCGTCGTCTACTGCCTCGCGCCGTTCTATTGGATGCTGGTGTCGAGTCTTCGGCGAACCAACGACATCTTCGACTCCGCGCCTGTGCCGTCGCCGTTCTCGACCGACTCCTACACCGCCGCGTTCGCGGCGAACAACGGCTTCCTCCGCGCTCTCGGCAACAGCTTCCTGGTCGCCGGGACCACCACGGTGCTGGTTCTGATCATCGGCATCCTGACCGCGTACGCGTTGGCGCGGCTGGACTTCCGGTTCAAGAACCTGGTGCTGGCGATCATCATCACGACCAGCATGTTCCCCGGCATCTCGCTGCTGGTGCCGCTGCTGGACCTGTTCAGCAACATCGGCTGGATCAACACCTACCAGGCGATGATCGTGCCCAGCATGAGCTTCGCCCTGCCGCTGGCGGTCTGGAACCTCACCGCGTTCTTCCGCCAGATGCCCGTCGAACTTGAGGAAGCGGCCCAGATCGACGGCTGCACCCCAGCCCAGGCGTTCCGCAAGGTGATCCTGCCGCTCGCCGCGCCAGGTGTCTTCACCACCGCGATCATCACGTTCATCGCGTCCTGGAACGAGTTCATCATCGCCCTGTCGGTGGTCAACAAGAAGGAACTCAAGACCGCTCCCGTGATCACCAGCCAGTTCACCGGCACCACCCAGTTCGACGCCCCGTTCGGCACCCAGATGGCCGCGGGCGTCATCGTGACCATCCCGCTGGTCATCCTGGTCTTGCTCTTCCAACGCCGGATCGTCGCCGGCCTGACAGCGGGAGGCGTGAAATAACAGGCCGTCACCGGTGATGACTCCCAGGTGATTCACCCGTTCGCGCGTGGCGGGGGACGCTAACCAGGCCGTACCGGCGAGCGACTCCCTTCATATGGACACCCGAGTGGACGGGCAGGGCGCCGATCTCGTGCTCGACGCGCTGCCGGATGAGTTGGTCGCCTCCCTGGAGGTGCGCGACGCCTGGCGCGAGCGGGTCGCCGCGCAGCGTGAGGGTCTGGAGTTCCTCATCGACGACCTGGCCCGCTGGCGGCCCGGCTCCGCGGTGCGGGTCGCGTTCCTCGACGGAGACAAGGACCTGCACCGCGACATCGTCGACGCCACGGCGCAGATCACCGACGCCTGCAACCTGGAACTCGACTTCGGGCTCGACCCGGCGAGCGGCGAGTTCCGCCGGTGGACCGTCCTCGACACCGAGCACGCCGCGGACATCCGGGTCAGCTTCGACATGCCCGGCTTCTGGTCCCTGGTCGGCACCGACAGCAACGACAGCACCATCGGCGGCCCGGGCAGCCCGATCGGCGGCGGACCCGGCCAGCGCAGCCTCAACCTCGGCGGTTTCAAGACCGCCAAACCCAACCGGTGGCAAGGCACGGTCCGCCACGAGTTCCTGCACGCGCTGGCGTTCAAGCACGCCCACCAGAACATGCGCGGGCCGTGTGAGGACGAGTTCCGCTGGGACGACGACCCCGGGTACGTGCCGACCAAGGACAACCGGGGCAGGTTCGTGCCGGACGCGGCCGGGCGTCGCCCCGGCATCTACACCTACCTCGCGGGCGAGCCCAACAAGTGGCCGCGGGCCAAGGTCGACCACAACCTTCGCACCAAGGAGTCGCCGGACGTGATCGCGGGCCCGTTCGACGCGAAATCCGTGATGCTCTACCAGTTCGAGCCATTCTTCTACCACTCCGCGCCGAGCGCCTGCGCGCCGACCGGAAACGGTCTCGACCTCTCCGAAGGGGATAAACGCGGCCTGCAGCTGCTCTACCCCCACGCGGCCGACGACCTCTCCGACCTGGCCGGGCGCGCGGAGTCCACTTTGGAGATCATGGGTGCCGGGCAGGAGGCCGACCTGGAGCAATTCCCCTACCTGGCAAGGGTTTTCGACTTGCTCAACGGGATGGTGGGCCGCACGGACTAAGGCGGGCGCGGTGCTTCTGACCGACGAACAGCACAAGCAGGTCGTGTACCTGATCACGGAGTACCTCGGCGAGGGCAGATACGGCCAGGTCGCCAGGGACCTGTTCGGCCCGGAGGCGCTGCGCGTGGTCCCGGCGGGGCTCAACCCGCACAACCACGCCAAGTGGCTGCTGGACTGGTCACTGGCGCTGCCCACGGCCGACACCTTCGTCAACGTCGTGCTGCGGGTCGACGCCGCGGGTGAACTTGTCAAGGTGCACCAGCTCGTGGGCCACTTGCGGACCGGGCAGCTCGACTGGACCGGTCTCGGCACCGGCGAACTGTGGATGCCCGCGGAATGGCCGTTCGCCGACCGGGAGCCGCTGCGGACCCACCTGGGCGACATCGCCCGCGGGGACGGCCCCACCGCCTTGACCATCGACGGCCCCGCCGGGCACGGAAAGCGCACGATGTGCGCCTACATCGACCACTGCGCCCGCAGACACGGCGTCTTCACACCGGTGGTCGAGCACCTGCAGCGGCTGCACGACAACCGGATGGTCGACTACCTCGCCGACCAGCTGCGGCTCAAACTGGGCGTGGTGGTGCCGCCCGCGATCGACCCCGAACCCGAGCGCCGGGCGGTCACCCTTGCCGCGAACCTCGGCGGCTTCGCGGTGCACAGCCGCACCCCGGTCTGGTTCGTCGCCAACCTCGTCGAGCCTGAGCAGGACGCGGGGGTGCTGAAGTTCCTCGGTGAACTGCTGCGGCAGGTCCAGACGACCCCGCTGCTGGCCAAGAAGCTGCGGATCACCGTGCTGGCCGATTTCGCCGCCGTCGCGATGGAGAACCTGCCCGAGATCAACTCCCGGTACACCCTCGCCGAGATCTCCGAGGCAGAGATAGCCGGGTGGCTGGCCGCCGCGGTGCCCGGCAAGGACGAGGCCTACTACCGGCACACCGCCGACCAGGTGATCAGCCATGTCACCGCCCTGCAGCCCACCCCGAGGATGCGGCTGCGTCTGCTGGCGCAGAAGTGCGTCGACGCGCACCGCGTGCTGCTGCAGGAGGCCTGATGGAAGCGGGCGACCGGCTGCGGGAGCTGTTGGCGGTCCTGTTCGACGACCACCGGGAGCTGCAGAGCTTCCTCGCGCTCGAAGGGATGCGGGTGAGCACCCGCCCGGGTGGCAAGGGGTCGTCGTTCGCGGCCGAGGTGTCGATGGAGCTCCGCAGGCGCGGGCTGGTCGACGAGCGGCTCTTCGCCGCGCTCACCAGGCGGTTCCCCGACCGGGCCGACGACATCGCCGACGTCGCCAGGTCCTTTCTCGGCGGGTCTGCTGTGGACACGCCGGCGGTCCGGGAACTGCCCCCGGAGTACGCGGACTTCACCGCGAAGCTGAACGCCGCGCTGTCGGACACGGCGGTCCCCACCGACGAGGAAATCGCGCTGGACGACGACCACCTGCCGTGGACGACGGCCGCGGCGGTGCTGGGGCGGTTCCTCCCGGCGAAGCTGCGCCCGCTGCGGCCGACCCGCACCTCGGCGGTCGGCATGCTCGCGGAGTTCAGCCACACCGCCATCGACGGCTGCTGGATCCTGCTCGACGAGGTCCGGACCCAGTGCCTGCGCCTGCTCTGGGAGACCGGAACCCTGCAGGACGCGCTGGCGGTCAACGCCGACCTGCCCGACGCCGAGCGCGACAAGGTGCGCGAATTGCTCGCGGGCACGCGGCCGAACCTCGCCGGGCTCGGCACGGCCGAACTCGAGGAATACGCCGTCGTCACCGGCTGGCTGGAGGTCGCGGGCGTCCTCGACGAGACCGTCGGCACCGAGGTCGACGCCACCCTGGAGCGCCGCGCGCTGCTCGACCCGCTCCGAGCCCTGGTGGGCACCCACTTCCACGGCCGGGAACCCGAACTGGCGGTGTTCGACTCCTTCGTCCACGGGGTGGCCGACCCCATGCTGCTGTGCCTGCGCGGGCCGGGCGGGGTCGGCAAGTCGAGCCTGCTCGGCAAAGTCCTCCTGGGGCTCGAACAGGCCGCGGGGGAGTACGCGGCGGTCCCGTTCGCCTACCTCGACTTCGACCGCGCGCGCAACGACCCGCGCGACCCGATCGGGCTGCTGCGGCAGATCGCGCGGCAGTTGCGGCTGCTCCACGCGACCACCGAGGAAGCCCGCGCCCTGGCCGCGACCGAAAGCGTCTACTGGGGCTCCGATTTGGAGAAGGCCTCGGCCATTCTCGACATCGACTTCGACCGGCAGGGAAATCTGGCCGCGATGGTCGGCGTCCTCGCCGACCGGCTGCACAAGCTGATGGACACCCACGGCCCCGCCGGCTACCGGACCCCGCTCGTGCTGTTCCTCGACACCTACGAGGAAGTGCAGCTCAAAGGTCCGGGAGCGGTGCGCGACCTCGAGCGGCTCATCGGGCACCTGCTCGCCGCGCTCCCCGATATGCGCGTCATCGTCTCCGGGCGCGGCGACCCGACGGTGTTCACCGGTTTCGAGAACCTGGTCCTGACCCTGGGCGAGCTGGAACCGCCCGCCGCGGACGCGGTGCTCGCCGACCTCGGGGTCGCCGATCTGGCGCTGCGCACGACCATCGTGGCGAAGTTCGGCGGCCACCCGCTGACCCTGCGGCTGGCCGCGGAGGCGTTGGAGCGCACGGGGACCGCGGTGTTCGACGACGTCGCCGCGCGCGGCGACGCGCTCGCCGGGATCGCCATCGAACAGGTCCAGGGGATGCTCTACGGACGCATCCTCAGCCACATCGCCGACCCGGAAGTCCGCCGGATCGCCTACCCGGGCCTGGCGGTGCGGCGGATCACCGTCGACGTGCTGCGCGAGGTGCTGGCCGACCCCTGCGATCTCGACCCCGACCACGCCGAGCTGATCTTCGACAAGCTCCGGTTCGAGGTCAGCCTGTTCGAGCTCGACGGGCCGGACACGCTGCGCCACCGCCAGGACGTCCGCACGCTGATGCTGCGGTCCATGATGGACGAACCCGCCCTGGCCGCCGTCGTGGCGCGCGTCCACCGCCGCGCGATCGACTACTACCAGGCCCGCCCGGGCACCGAAGACCGCGCGGAAGAGGTCTACCACCGGCTGATGGTCGGCGAGGACCCTAGATACCTCGACCGCGTCTGGGACCCGGCGCTGCGCCCGCTGTTGGCCCCGGCGCTCGGCGAGCCGCTGCCGCCAAGGGCGTGGACCTGGCTGAGCAGGCGCCTCGGCTTCGGCGAGACCGACGACCGCGCGGAATGGGACCAGCGCGACTGGGAGGCCGATGCGGAGGGGCGGGCGATGTCGTGGCTGGCCTCCGGCGACCCGGCGAGCGCGCTGGCCGTGCTCGCCGAGCGGACGGAACGGCTACCCGACACCAAGCTCCACCTTGTGGAAGTGCGGGCGAGGCTGGCGGCCAAGGACGTCGAGGGCGCGGCGGCGGCCTTGGAGCGCGGGATGGCCGCGGCCGCGGAGTCCGACGACCGCGACACTCAGGTGGCCCTGGCCGAACAGGCCGTCGTCGTCCGCGGACTGCGGGGCGACGGCGCCGGTGTGGTCAGCGCGGCGGAATGGGCGGTGCGCGGCTGCGACCTTCTCGGCGACCAGACCCGCGGCGTGGACGTGCTGACCGACGCGGTGGGCATCCTGGGCGGACTCGACGACGCAGGCGAAGGCCTCCGCGGCGAGTTGGCGTCCCGATTCACCCACCTGTCGCGGTCCGACCTGCTGGACAACGTGGACCTGGTCCGGCGCGTGCTGCACACCGCGGGCCCGTCGGACGACACCGTGCTGCACCACGCCGCGGTGCAGGTGGGCGACCAGACCGAGGCCGAGGACGGCGTGTTCCAGCACGACCCGTTCGCCGTCGCCCGGCTGCTGCGGGAGATCTCACCGGAAGGCGCGCCCGCGCTCGCGGACCTGGCGGCCGAGGTCGGACTGTCCGGTCGAGGGTGGAAGACCGAGGACCTGGCCAGCTCGGTGGTACGCGCGGGCCGGACCGGCAAGGCGGTCGCGGTCGGGCTGGACTGGGCGCGCGACGCGGGCCAGGCCCGCCGGATGGTCGTCGACACTCTCGTTCGGCCGGTCGCCGGCCACGATGGCAGGAGCAAGTCATGACATTCGCGTATCTGACCTCCGACGAGCTCAGGGAAGTCCAGCAGGCGGCCGTCGACCTCGGCTTCGCCGACGCGGACCAGAGCGCCGCGCTGACCGCGAACATCTCGCGCGCGTTCGTGGCCACCGCGACGCAGGGCGGCACCCCGCTGGCCAAGCTGATGACGCTGACCTCGCGGATGAACACCACGAGGGCGCTGGTCTCCGGCCAGGTCCCGCTGCGGGAGTGGCTCGGGGCGGCCATCCCGATGGCGGGCGGACAGCCGCAGGAGATGGTCTTCCGGCGGGCCCTGGAGCTGATGTCCGCCGACGGGCGGGCGCGGAGCTCACCCGGCGCCGACCCGGCGCCGGTGCTGGTCGACGTCGAGGACC
Source organism: Actinokineospora xionganensis (assembly GCF_014323725.1). Lineage (GTDB taxonomy): Bacteria > Actinomycetota > Actinomycetes > Mycobacteriales > Pseudonocardiaceae > Actinokineospora > Actinokineospora xionganensis. The sequence goes on from NZ_JABVED010000017.1 coordinate 7,658, forward strand.
TGCCGCGCAACGACGGCGAACTCGAGGTCGTGATCTTCGAGGACGACACCCTGGACGTGGCGTTCCTGCACACCGGGACGGACGTGTCCCGGTCGGTGGCGAAACTTGTGGTGCACCGGCACTTCGACGGCGTGCCCGCGACGTTGGCGGGCAACGCGCCCGACGTCGGCCACGGCACCGGCTGGATGATCGGACCCAACCTGCTGATCACCAACAACCACGTCGTCAACGCCCGCGTCGGCAGCGAACCGGACGCGAGCGCCGCCGACTTCGACCTGCAGGGCAAGGCGATCCGCGCGCTGTTCGACTTCTACACGACCGACGCGACCGTGCACAGCGCGGTCTCGGCGGGCTGCGTCGCCCACGACAAGACGCTGGACTACGCCATCCTGCGGCTCGCCCCGGACAGCTCGCCCCGGCCGCCGCTGCGGCTGCGGACCAACCCGATCCTCAAACCCAAGGACCGGGCGCTGCGCGAACGGGTCAACGTCCTGCAGCACCCCGGCGGCAACCCGATGCGCCTGGGGTTCCGCAACAACTTCGTCGTCACCGGCACCGCCGACCGCCTCAGCTACCTGACCGACACCGCGGGCGGGTCGTCGGGCTCACCGATCTGCGACGACGCCTGGTTCGCCGCCGCGCTGCACCGCGGGTTCCAGACCATCACCGGCGGATCGGTGTCGGTGTGGGGGCGGACCATCAACCAGGAGAACTACGGCACGCCGATCGGGAAGATCCTGGAACACCTCGCGGCCAACCACCCCGACCTGCGCGCGGAGATCGTCGCGGGCCAGGGTTGACGGTCAGACGCCGATCTTCCCCCAAGGACCCCAGATCGCGAACGTCACGCCGCGGCTGGCCTGGATGTTCACGAACAGCGTGTGCCCGTCGGGGCTGAACGTCGACCCGGCGAACTCGTCGTTGAACCTGGGGGCGCCCGTGCTGCTCACCAGCCGGTTGAGGGCGATGTCGAAGAGTTGCCCCTGCCGGGTCAGGCCGCGCATGTAGTTGTTGTTGCTGCCGTCCTCGCAGACGACGAGCGTGCCCCGGTTGCTGGTGGTGACGTTGTCCGGGAAGTCGAGCACGTCCGCGCCGGGGGACTGGTACTGCAGCCGCAGGACCTCCTCGCGGGTGTCGTAGGCCCAGATCTGGCCGCTCCCGTTGCCGTAGCCCGAGACGTTGTCGGGCCCGGTCTCGGCCGGACCGCCGCCCTGGGTGGAGGTGAAGTAGACGACGCCGCGGTCGATGGCGGCGCCCTCCAGTCGGGAGAAGAAGGCGGCGCCCTGGGCCCAGCCCTGGCTTGCGACATAAGTGATCGCGTCGTTGTTCGAGGTCGGGGCGGGCTGGCCCGGGGTGTAGGGGAACGTCGGTGCCGGGTCCTCGATGTCGACCCATTCCACCTGGTAGGTGGTGCCCGCGGGCTGCCCGGCCTCCAGGTGCGCGTTGGGCTGCCCCTTGACCTTGAGCATCTGCAGCCTGCCGAGGTTGTCCAGGCGCCCGTACTCCATCGGGTCCAGCCGCGGCTTGTACCGGTAGAAGCCCGAGGGGAATCCGAAGTCGTCCTCGGTGAGGTAGAGGCAGCCACCCTCGCGGTCGTATGCCACCGACTCGTGCGCGAACCGGCCCGCCGCGGTGATCGGCTCGCCGTCGGACACACCGTGCGCGGGGACGTCGAAGATGAAGCCGTGCGGCCTGGTCAGCGGGACGTTGGACACGCCGGTGAAGTCCGGGCCCACGTCCGGGCCGTTGACGGTCTCCTCGCAGGTGATCCAGGAGCCGAACGGCATCTGGCCGCCGGAGCAGTTCATCTGCGTGCCGTTGAGGCTGGTGTAGGAGCGCACGACCTCGCCGTACCGGGTGACCTCCACGGAGGTTGTTCCGCCCATGGCCTTCGCGTCGTAGGCCTTGGACACGTCGCCGAACGCCGTGCCCGTGCCGTTGACCTCATGGTTGCGCACCAGCATGACGTTGGTGCCACGCGTCTTGAACGCGCCCATGCCGTCGTGCCTGCCGGGCAGCACCGTGTCGTCGTCCAACACGACCCGGGACTCGGTGTCGTGGAAGGAGCGGTACTGGAAGCCGTCGGGCAGCCAGAGCCGCACGGCGCCGTCGCGCAGGTCGGGCACCGGGCCCAGGGGATACGACACCGCGGGCGCGGCGGCCGCGCGGTTGACGAAGCCGAGGAACGGGCCGCCGAGCAGTGCGCCCGCGACCGCCCCTCGGAGGACGGAGCGTCGGTCCATGTCCACCATCGGACGATCCTGCGCCTAGTTTGTGCGGCTGCGCAAGGGTTCTGTTACCCGACTTTGTGGACGGACACCGCGTAGTCCCCGCCGGAGAAGGGTTCCCGATCCCAGGTGGCGAACCGCTCGACCAGCGACAACCCGGCCGCTTTCGCGTGGGCGTCGTAGTCGGCGACGGTGTAACCCCTGTCGAGGCTGAACCCGGCCACGAGCAGGCGCCCGACATGGCGCGCCACTCCCGCGACGAGGGCCGCCTCGGTGCCCGGCGCGGTGAAGAGCGGGACGTTGCCCGCCATGACCACGATGTCGAAGGCGCGGCCGAGGTCGAGTTCGGCAAGGTCGGACCGCACCCAGGTGATCCCGGGGGCGCGGGCGCCCGCGGTGGCGAGCATGGAGGCGTCGACGTCCACGCCGACCACCTCGATCCCGTGCCGGGCGAGTTCGATGCCCACTCGTCCGGTCCCACACCCGGCGTCGAGCACGCTCGCGGGCTGGTAGGCGCGGACGAAGGTCGCCTCGCCGTGCACGTCGGCGCCGGTCGCGGCCAGGTCGTCGAACCGGCGCTGGTAGTCGTCGCCGTCCCATTGTGTGTCGCTCACGGGGCCACTGTCCCATCCGTCGGTGTTACCGTCCGGCTCTGGGAGGTTTCGATGCGGGTGCTTGCCGTGGTGTTGGCGTTGATGTTCGTGGTCGCGCCCAGGGCGCGGGCGGCGCAACCCCCGACGGTCCTCTATGTCGGCGACTCGGTCGCCGTCCAGAACTCGGGTGCCTTGGCGGCGGCGCTGACCCCGGCGTCTTTCCGGGACGCGACACTGGGCGGGACGGGCATCTGCGACTACCTGGCCGCGACGCCGACGTGGCTGCCCGCCTCGGCGAAGTTCGACAACCTGATCCGGGAAGTCCGCCCCGACCTGGTCATCCTGCAGTTCTGGGGCAACGACTACTACTCGCCCTGCGTCGAACACACCCGCCGCGGCACGGAGACCTTCTACGACCAGTACCTGTGGAACGCCTTCTCCGCCCGCCGCGAGATCTCCGCGGCAGCGGACGCGGTGGGCCTGCCGAGGCCCAAGCTGCTGTGGGTCCTGCAGGCGCCGATGCCCGCACCGCGACAGGAGGTGCCTCGGCGACTCAACTCGATCTACACCTACGCGGCGGACCTGGCGGGCGACCGGGTCAGCGACGCGGGTGCGTTGGTGAGCATGGCGGCGTACCCGTATGACAACCTGCCGCGGGACCGGTATGAGTTCACCCGGTTCCTGCCTTGCACGGAGGCGGAGCGGGGGACGGCGGCTTGCACGGAGCCGGAGGTTTTCGGTGGGGTGACGCGGTTGCGTGCGGACAACGACGACATCCACTTCTGTTTGGACGGGCTTGATCCGGGTCGGGGGTGTGGTGGGGTGGCTCCGGGGATCGGTCGGTATGTCTCGCGGATCTCTTCCGATGCCAAGGCGTGGCTGGGTCTTTAGGGGTCGCAGGCTGTCTGAAGGCGTCGCGTTGGGCCGTTGCGTTCGTGTGGTGGGTCGGCAGCCTCTTGACCTTTGGCATCTGGTAACGAAGTCCTCCATTCGTCTGTTGACGGTTGCCGGCGACTGCACTTGGTTGGGTGCACACGTCCGCTCGGGAGGTCGCGATGCGCCTGGTCACCAAGTTCGCCGCCATGGCCGCCGCGGTGGTGGCTGGGTTGGTGGGGGTGTCGGTGCCCGCCGGGGCCGCCGAGCCCGCCGCCGGTGGGGAGTATCTGGGCGCCGTCACGCTGATCACGGGGGACCGGGTCACGGTTCGTCGGGTTGGGGCAAGGCTGGTGCCTGCCGTGGATCCCGCGGAAGGTCGCGAGCACGTGCACTTCGCGACCACCGGTGACGGGACCAGGTTGCACGTCATCCCGTCCGACGCCTGGACCGAGGTCAACGCCGGGCGGCTCGACCTGCGGCTCTTCGACGTCGCCCTGCTGATTCGGGACGGGTACGACGACGGGCGCACCGACTCGCTGCCGTTGATCGCCGGGGACCTCACCGCGCTGAGCGCGCCCAAGAACGGGGAGATCTGGGTCCAGCGCAAGCAGTCCCGAGACACCGGCAAGCTCTGGCTCGACGGCATGCGCAAGCCCAGCCTGGACGTCAGCGTCCCCCAGATCGGCGCCCCGGCGGCCTGGCAGGGCGGGTTCACCGGCAAAGGGGTCACGGTCGCGGTGCTCGACACCGGGGTCGACGCCACCCACGCCGACCTGCGCGATCGGGTGATCGAGGCCAAGAACTTCACCGACGGCACCCTGCGCGACGAGGACGGGCACGGGACGCACGTCGCGTCCACCATCGCCGGGACCGGGCGGGGGGACCGCGAGTACACCGGGGTCGCGCCCGACGCGAAGCTGTTGGTGGGCAAGGTCTGTGGGCCGCGCGGGTGCCCGGAGTCGGCGATCCTCGCCGGGATGCGGTGGGCCGCGGAGTCCGGCGCCAAGGTGGTCAACCTGAGCCTCGGCGGGCCGGACGCGCGCGGGGACGATCCCCTTGAGGTGGGGGTGAACGACCTCAGCGCCCGACATGGGACGCTGTTCGTCGTCGCGGCGGGCAACGACGGGTCCTACGGCGCCGAGACGGTGTCCTCGCCTGCCAGCGCCGACGCCGCGCTGGCGGTCGGGGCGGTGGACGGCGACGACGCGATCGCGAGTTTCTCCGGGCGGGGGCCGCGGATCCACGACGCCGCACTCAAGCCGGACATCGTGGCGCCCGGGGTGAACATCATGGCCGCCCGCTCCCGCCACTCATTCGGGAGGCCGCAGGAGAAGTACCGCGAACTCAGCGGCACCTCCATGGCCACCCCGCACGTCGCCGGGGCCGCGGCCATCCTCGCGCAGCGGCATCCCGAGTGGACCGGCGCGCAGCTCAAAGCCGCCCTGATGGCCTCGGCGAAACCCATCGAAGCGGGCAACTATGACCAAGGCGCGGGCCGGGTGGACGTCGCCCACGCCGTCAAACAAACCCTCTACGCCGAACCGGCGGCCGTGTCGATGGGCAGGCAGGCCTGGCCGCACACCGACGACACCCCGGTCACCAAGCCGATCACCTACACCAACACCGGTGACCAGCCCGTCACCGTCCGGCTGACACTCACCACCGCGGGACCCGACGGCGAACCCGCGCCCGACATGTTCCGCCTGTCCGCCACCGAGTTGACGATCCCCGCCCGCGGCCAGGCCACCGTGCAGCTCACCGCCGACACGAAGATCGACGCCGCGCAAGGCGCGTTCAGCGCCCGCGTCACGGCCGAGAGTCCGACCGGCCGGGTCACCACGCCCGTCGCCATCGACCGGGAACCCGAGAGCTACGACCTGACCATCAAGACCCTCGACACCACCGGCGCCCTGTCCGACAACAACTTCTCGTTCCTCTTCGGCATCGATCCCTCGCGCTACCGGGGCGTGCCCACCATCGACGGCGTCGGCACCGTCCGCGTCCGCAAAGGCAGCTACCACCTCGATTCCGTCATCAACACCCCGCGGCCGGACGGCGTGACGGTCAACTCCAACAAGGTCGTCCACCCCACAATCGACGTCACCGCCGACACGACCGTCGTGCTCGACGCGCGCTCGGCGAAACCGATCTCGGTCACCTTCGACCGGGCGGGCGTGCTGCCCAAGGCGGTCGGCGCGGGCTACGGCCGGGTCAGCGGGGAACGGGCGGTGTTCACCGGCGTGCTTGGCGACACCTTCGAGCGGATCTTCATCGGCCAGGTCGGGCAACCGCTGCCCGACGCCGAGTTCGTCGCCGACATCGGCGGCGCCTGGGCCGTCCCCGACCGGTTCGGCGAGATCACCCGCGCCGCCGTGGCCTACCACCTCGCGTGGTTCGACTACGGCAGGCTGCCGACCGGGTTCGCCAAGCACGTCGTCGACACCGACCTCGCCGAAGTTCGCACCACGTACCGGGAACAGGCCGACCGGCGCGGCGGCACCAAGATCTGGGTGGCGAAGGAACCCCGCCATGGCACGGCCGTCGGCTACGGCATCCCGTTCGAGCTGCCCCGCACCCGAACCGAGTTCCACAACGTCGACGACCTGTCGTGGTCGGCGGAGTTCCAGCAGTGGCGCAAAGTGCGCAAGTCCCTGCGCACCGAGACGGTCGTGACCGGCGGGGCCGTCACGCACGAAGCCGGAAAGTCCTATGCAGACGACTGGAACAGCGCGGTGTTCGGCCCGAGTTTCCGCGTCGACCAGGCGTCCCGGGCCCGCGACACGATGTCGGTGTCGATCCCGATGTACGCCGACGCCGGCCTCGACCGGGTCGGCGTGTCCGAAATGGACAGCGGGTCGACGGTGCTGTACATGGACGGCGTCAAGGTGGGTGAGTCCGACACCGCTGGGCAGGGCTCGTTCGACGTCCGGCCGGAGCAGGCGGCCTACCGCCTGGAGACCACGGCGACCCGCTCGGCCGTGTCCGGTTTCTCGACGTCGATGTCGACCACGTGGACCTTCACCTCCGTGCGCCCGCCGGACACCGGGCCGGGCAAGGGCAAGGGCGGGGTGCCGCTCCCGCTGATGGTCGTGCGCGCGGCCCCACAGGGCCTCGACGACGGCAACCGGACCACCGCCGACTCGGCGAAGGTGCCCGTGACCGTCCAGTGGAACAAGGGGCTCGACCCGGTGGCGCTCACCTCGCTGACCGTCGAGGCGTCCTTCGACGACGGCCGCACCTGGCGGGCCGTCCCGGTCGAGGCGGGCGTGGCCACGGTCGGCCATCCGCGGTCGGCCCGATTTGTCTCATTGCGCGCGAAAGCCGCCGACGCCACCGGGAATACCGTGGAGCAGACCACAATCCGCGCCTACGGGATCTGAAACCTCCCTAAGATGATCGACATGGCGACATGGGGCGATCTGGCGGCGTACGTCAACGAGACCTACGACGTGCTGTCCGAGGATGAGGGCGAGATCCGCATCCTGTTCAACTTCGAGCACTACGACGACGAGGACGAGCGCACCCAGGTGATCTTCCTGGCCCGCGAGGTGCTCGACAAGCAGCACGAATGGGTGCAGATTGCCTCCCCGGTGGGTCTGGCCGACAAGGTCGACCTGAAGGCCCTGCTCACCGAGGTCGGCCACACCTCGATCGCGTGCGGCGCGGCGATCATGGGCGACCACGTGGTGCTGCGGCACGCGCTGCCGCTGACCACTCTCGACCTGCACGAGTTCACCGAGCCGCTGAGCCTGCTCGCGGGCACCGCCGACCAGATCGAGGAGATCTTCTCCGGCGGCGACGAGTACTGACGCGAGCGCGGGCGGCGCCGGATCGGCGCCGCCCGCGTCACTCACTCAGCCGTTGTACTTGAACACGTAGAGACCGAAGTCCCGGTCACTGCCGAGGATGTACTTCTCCCCGTTCTCGTCCTTCCAGACCTCGACGCCCCAGAAGTTGCTGCCACCCTCGTCGATGAAGGCGCCGACCTCTTGGATGCCGTTCTTCCCGTACTCGAGCACCCGCAGTCCGGCGGCGTAGTACGAGAGGTAGGCGAGGCTGCTGTTGTCGGGGTCCATCGCGACCTCGTGCACCGAGAGGTCGCCGAATCCGGTCGCGTAGGCCGGGTCCTGCGCCTCGGGCACGCTGTAGGTGTCGAGCTGGCTGATCGCACCGGTCGTGCCCGCCTTGTGCGGGATGCTGGTCGAGAAGAGCCGCACGTAGCCCCAGCCGTCGAACACGGCCTTGATCGTCGTGGTCTCACCAGGACCAGGCGACGGGCTCGCGGTGGTGCAGGCGTTGGCCTCGGTCACGCCGGGCACGCCCAGCAACTTGAGGCCGTTGAGCCGGTTCACGAACACGTACGGGAGGGTCCCGCTCGCCAGCATCGTCACGCCCGCCAGGCAGTCCGGCCGGGCGTTCTGGAACACGATGCCCGCTGAGTAGCCCGCGGCGGTGATGTTGTCCAGCTTCACCTGGAACGCGCAGGTGCCGCGTTCGACGAGTGCGGTCCCAGTGCCGGGGGCGACTGGGGCGCACCCTTCGCCGACGTAGGTCGTCGGTCCGCTGATCGTGGTGTTCTGGTCGATCGGCGGGGTGTTGCTCGCCTGGGTCGCGATGTAGGACTGGCCTGCGTACGGGCCGGAGTCGATCGTCGCGGTCACCCGGTACGGGTTGAAGTCCTCGTCGGTGCCGATCATGAACTTGTTGTTCGGCGACAACTCGGACTGGTGGGCGTTGCCCTCGGGCGAGATCGAGTGCCCGCGGGCGAGCCGCTCCTCGTCGAGGGGCCCGTAGTCGCTCTCGGCGATCAGGGCCACCTTGCCCGGACGCGGGTCGGTGACGTCGAGCAGGACGTAGCCGCCATCCCAGTAGTTCACGTTCATCACGTACCGCTGGCCGACCTTGGTGATCATCATGTCGTGGCTGAAGGTCGAGGTCAGGTTGCTCGGAGTGGCCTGGTTGACACCGAACTGGGCCACCAGGTCGAGGGTGTCGTTGACCATCACCGGGGCGTAGGGGTTGGTGATGTCCATGATGTCGACGTCGGCGAGCTCCTCGTTGTCGACGAGCGCGACGTAGCTTCTGTTGTCGAAGTTGTTGGTCCACATCCGCATGCTGTGCGTCGAGTTCGGGGCCGGGTCGGTCGCGCCGCTCGGGTTGCTGAAGTCGCCGGTGTGCAGCGCGACCGGCTTGGGGTCGCGCGGGTCGGTGACGTCCCACAAGGAGATGCCGCCGCGGTTCGGCGCGGGCGGCGTCTGCCCGGGGCAGGTCTCGTTCTGGTGGGCGAGCAGGTCGCCGGTGAACGAGGCGTTCTCGACGTGGATGACCTGGATGCCCTCACCGGCGTAGGACCCGGCGCTGGTCGGGATGAACGCGTCGAGGACCTCGGCGGGGTTGGCGGGGTCGGAGATGTCCATGACGTGCACGCCGGTCTGCTCGCACGTCGGCTCGCGGAAGGCGGTGAGGTAGGCGTAGTCGCCGTGGGCGGTCACGTCGGCGACGCGGCCGGTGTTGCCCGTGCCCGCGGGGTTGGTCACCTCGCCCTTGCCGACGAGGGTGATGTTGTTGTTGACCGGCGGGAGGTGGCCCTCTTCGCCGTCATGCTGCTTGTACATGCCGTCGGCGACGCCCTCGCCGGGGAAGTCCTCCCGGCCGCCGCCGGGATGGTCGGGGTGGGCGCTGGAAACGCCCGTGGACAACACACTGGCAACGAGTACGACGGCGCCGAGTAGGCCGGTCTGTCGTGCTCGCGATCTGCGCGGATCACGCATTTTCGCCTCCGGGTAGGTCAGGCGGGAATCCAGCCGATGGACGCTATGCGCGCATGCGAAGTTCGACAAGCAATTCCCTCATACGGGGGAGTCGCCGCTCGAACGGGCGGCGTTTCGTCCCGACCGCTCCGAATTTCCGCTACGCGTAGTCATCCGGGAGCGGGGGTTATCCCTACCGTCGATTCTGGTGTGCACCCGATTGGTTCGGCGTCGCCTGGTTCCTACCGTGGTCACCAAGATCGGTACCGAGGCGTGTGGGGACGAGGTGACAGCCGAAGTGGCCAGGTCAGGGGCACGTTCGAGGTGGTAGGGGAGCCCTTGGGTGCTGCCGCTGGTGGTGGTCGAGGCGTGGCTGATCCGGCGGCGCGTCAGCGCAGGGCGGGCCGGGGCTGGGGAGCGCGGTACGCCCACTGCCACAGCGCCTCCACCGGCCCGCGCTCGTGCCGGCGCAGCCACCATGCCGCCCCGGCCATGAGCAGCACCGAGATCACCAGCCACAGCGCGGCGCTGACCGCGGGACCGTGGCCGTTGAGGCCGAAACCCCAGTCGTAGCACAGGATCGAGGCGATCACGTTCTGCCCGACGTAACAGGTGAGCGCGGCTCGCCCGACGGAGGTGAGGCCGCGCCGCACCACGCCCGCCTCGGCGCGCATCCGGTTGACCACCATGGTGATCAGGCCGAGCAGCCCGAAGGCCACGACCGGCGCGCACAGGTACCGGTCGACCAAGAACCACTCGGTTCCGGCGAAGCTGGTGACCGCGTTGAGCGGGACGCCGAGCCCGAGTCCCCACACCGTCAGCCCGCGCTGGATCCGCTTGCCGCGGTCGGAGTCCTCCAGGGCGCCCGCCCGCAGCAGGCGAGCGCCCGCGAGGAACAGGACGGTGCTCAGCGGGATGGCGAAGATCGCCTCCACGCGGTAGACACCGGCGTAGTCGAGCCGGGCCTGGACCTGCGCGAACCAACTCGACGTGTCGGCGGGCAGCCCACCCGAGGGGCCACCGGCTTTGCTCGCGAGCAGGGCCCACGTGAGCAGACCGATGATGCTGACCAGCAGGACGGCCTGCCCGATCATCCACCCGCGGATCACCTTGTCACCGCGCCCGACGAGGTAGGCGACCAGGACGGACACGAGTGCGTAGAACATCAGCACGTCGAACTCGAAGATCAGCACATAGTGGATGAGCCCTTCGAGCAGCAGCAGCGCCGAGCGCCACAGGTACCAGCCGGGCCAGCGCTCACCCCGGCGCACCGCCGAGGCGTGCTGCATCGCCAGGCCGATGCCGAACATGATGGACAGCAGCGCCAGGAACTTCCCGTTGCTCAGAAACCTGAGAAACGTCTCGGCGAACCCCGACCCGCCCCCGCTGAGAAAGCCTGCGGCACCGCCGGGTGTGGTGAAGATCCAGATATTCGTGCCCAGCGTCCCCAGGATCGCCACCCCACGCAGCACATCCAAAGCCGCGACGCGTCCCCCGACCATGTGTCCCCCTCCGTTGTCGCACAACGGAGTCGACGCTAGCCTGCGGCGCCGACCCGGGCGTCAGCCTTTCGACGGATGCCCGGGTCGGACCTTCGGCTGACTCAGACCTGCGGGACCTTGGCTCCCCGGCCCGGCGCGATTCGGCTGCTCGGGGTGCCCAGACCCGTCGGGCCCAGGTGCCGCCCGACTGCGGGCGCCTTGGCCGAAGCCGAGGGGAACGGGACCTTCGTGCCGCGGTCCGGCGCGATCCGGCTGCCCGTGGTGCCCAAGCCGGTCGGTCCCAGGTGCCGGGCGACCGCGGGCAGGTGACCCAGAGCTGTCTGGTCCAAATAGGACTCCTTGTACCGGTCGACATGCACGTGCCAGTTCAGGATCCCCGCCATCCAGTGCTTCAACTCCTCGGCGTACCCCGTCAGCGTGGCGCGTGCGGTCGTGTCGAGGTTGAAGTCGTCGAACAGGGTCGGCAGGTCGATGTCGACGACGTGCTCGAACTGGCGCATCCGTGAGGTCATCAGGTCGACCACCACCGCCGCCGCGTGCTCCAAGTCGCAGTCGAAGAAGTTCTGCACCACGAGCACGCCGTTGTGGATCTCGCCCTCGTACTGGATTTCCTTCTGGTAGGAGTACAGGTCGTTGACCAGGCACGCCCAGTCGGCGGCGGCGGTCTCCATCGCCCGGACCGGCCGCGAGTGGTAGATCTCGGGCGGCACCGTCCGGCCGTGGGACAGCCTGCACAGGCTCATCGTCAGGTCCGACCCGAACGTCTGCCGACGCATCTCGAGGTAGTCGACCGGGTCCGGGATCCGGTTCTGCGCCTGGTTGTCCAACTCCCACAGCCAACTCCGCGTCATATCGACCACGGTGGCCTTGAACGTGCTCCGCGCCTCGACGCTCATCGGGCCCGCCGTGCGCGCCCACAGGTCGGCGAGGCTGTGCTCCAACCCGCTGACGGGGACCGGCGTGGGCTCGCCGTCGACCGGCATCATGGCGTGCAGGCGTTCGTTGCACGCCCGGGCGCCCGCGTGGTCGAGGCTGCGGCCGAACACCAGCGGGTAGTAGTCGTCGGCGTAGGTGCCCCAGGCCAGCCAGGCGCTGGTGATGTCGAGTTCGGCGGGCGTGGCGTCCGGGTGGATGCCCGCCGCGCACAGCGGCAGGTCGGCGGCGCGCAGGGTGTGCTCGTGCCAGACGACCGAGTCGAGCATGCCCATCCGCTCGCACCAGCCGACGAGGTTCTCCCTCGCCGCCGACAGGTGTGGGCTCAGCGTGTTGGCGTACGGGATGTACAGCTCCGGCACCGGCAGCGGGCCGACCCGCTCGAACGGCGTGTGGGTGAACGAGCGCACCCGCTGACCGGCGGTGTTGACCAGGGACGTGACGATCCGCGCCGCCGACGTGCCCAGCCCCTTCGGGCCGCCGAGCACGGGCTCCGCGCCGCCGCCGTTCATGTACCGGCTCGACCGCGTGTGCCACTCGTGGCCGCCGGACTGCCAGTCCTGCAAGCCCTTGACGTAGGCGAACACCCCGGCGCGCTGGACCGGGTCTAGGCCGTGCTCGTCGAACAGCGGTGGCAGTTCGGTGAACGTTGTGTGCTCGAACTGGTGCAGCCGCGAGGTCAGCAGGTCGTTGACCGCCTCGGCGGCCTCCTGCGTGGTGCAGCCGAGGAACTTCTCGAACACCAGCACGCCGTTGCTGAGCTCGCCCTCGTCGAGGACCTCGCGCTCATAGGAGAACAGGTCGTTGCGCAGGTGCACGGCGTCGGAGAACGTGTCGCGCAGGACGTGCATGGGCCGCGACGCGGCGATCGCGGCGGGCACCTCGGCGCCGACGGCGTGCTCGACCAGGTTCGCCGACCATGGCGCGCCGCCGACCTTGCGGCGCATCTCGATGTACTCCACCGGGTTCGACACCCGGCCCTCGCTGATGTTCGCCAGCTCCCACAGCGACTCGTCGAGCAGGTTCTTGGTGCTCTCGGCGAACCGCTCGCGCCAGTCGGTGGACATCGCGGGCACCGTGCGCGCCCACAGGTCGGCCAGTCCGGCCTCGACCGGGTTGGTCGGCGTCTCGGTGATCTCGTCGCGCACCGGCATGAACAGCCGCAGCCGGTCGAGATAGGCGCGCGCTCCCGCGATGTCGCGGGAGCGCTTGTAGAGCTCCAGGAAGTGGTCGTCGAAGTAGAACACCCAGACGTACCACTCGGTGATCAGGTCTAGTTCGGGGCCGGACGCGTCCGGGTGCGTGTAGGCGCACAGCAGGGCGTAGTCGTGGGAGTCGAGGTCGGCTTCGCTCCAGATCGGGGTGCCCGCCTGGGGCACGTCGATCATGTCCATCGCGTACGCCCAGGCCTTGCTGTCGCGGCGGGCCTGGTCCACGTTCGGGTTCAGCCGTGAGGGGTGGACCAGATAGAACTCGGGCAGCTCGAAGGGCTGCATGGCGTGGTACCTGCCGTTCCGGGGAGTGGGGCGATGCTGATCTCGACCTTGTCCACGAAACCAAAGCGGCCAGCGCCGCGCCAAGGCCCCGAACCGGCAACCACACGATCGAGCGCTTCTCACCGGTTTCCGCACGCGGACATCACCAGTTCACAGATGAGTTCGCGAGGAGATTCGCGAATCCTGTTCGACTACTTGCGGTGGTGCTCGGATCCCTTGTGCCGCATCACATCTGGCAAGAACGCGGGGATGTCGAGGGGGAGTCGATCACAGAGCGCGACCGGCCATCAGTTCGGTGAATGCCCATCTCTGATGATGCGCGGCCCTCAGCCGGGGCCATCGTGCGAGACAAGCGGGATCGCCTGCCTGCTCCCGCCCACCCTGCAGCGTTATCCGAGAGGGCATACACATGAAGCACCGTTGGCTGGGCCGCCTCGCGGCCGCCGCGCTGGCACTGGGAGTGGCGGTGACCGTCGGCGAGGCCGCGCTGGCCGCCCCGCCGTCGGACGACCCACCCCAGGAGATCCAGATCATCGGCGGCGGCAACGCCACCGAGACGTACTCCTTCCACGCCGCCATGAGCAACGGCTGCGGCGGCAGCCTGGTCGCCCCGCAGTGGATCGTCACCGCCACCCACTGCGGCAACGCCTCGTCCGCCCGCATCGGCTCGGTCTACCGCTCCTCCGGCGGCGAGGTCCGCGGCATCGACCGAAGGGTCGACAAGACCGGCACCGACCTGACTCTGATGCACCTGTCGCAGCCCTCGACCATGACCCCGGTCAAGATGGCCGCGTCGAACCCGGCGCCGGGCACGCCCGCCCGGCTCATCGGCTTCGGCTGCACCAGCTGGCCCAGCTGCTCCAACCCGTCGTACCTGCAGGAGATCGACCTGACGGTGCTGGAGTCGAGCCGCTGCTACGCGGGCGGCGGGAAGTCGACCGACGTCTGCATCTCCGGCGACCGCACCCACTCGGCCTGCCACGGCGACTCCGGCGGTCCCGCCCTGGTCGGCTCGCGCGGCAACTGGACCCTGGTCGGCGAGACCAAGGGGCCTGGCGACAACAACGGCGAGTGCGCGACCACGACCCTCTACACCGGCATCGCGGCCAACCTCGCCTGGATCAACCAGCAGACCGGCGGCACCACGGAGCCGCCGCCCACCGGGAGCAAGTTCGAGAACACCAACAACGTCACCATCCCGGACGCCGGGGTCGCGATCACCAGCGACGTCACCGTCACCGGCCAGGCGGGCAACGCGCCGTCGACACTGAAGGTCGACGTCGACATCAAGCACACCTGGCGCGGCGACGTGGTCATCGACCTGGTGGCCCCGGACGGCTCGGCCTACCGGCTCAAGAGCTCCAGCTCCAACGACTCCGCTGACAACGTCATCACCACGTACACGGTGAACGCGTCTACCGAGGTCGCGAACGGGACCTGGAAGCTCAAGGTCCAGGACGTGGCCCGCTACGACACCGGATACATCGATGCCTGGAGCCTGCAGTTCTAGGTTCCTGAGAGACAGGTGGCCCATCTCCGCGCCCGAGATGGGCCACCGCCTTTTCGCTCGATCGGGTGGTGTGGGAACTTTGTCCGCGCCTGACCGACCACTGGGACATCGCCCCCGACGGCGATGCGGCAGTACAACGTCGTCACACCGGATCGGTCGCCAGTGTCGGCCCACTGGTCCGGTGTCACGAGTTTTCTTTCCCAGCGCACTCAACAATCGCGGCCGTCACCGCGTTGTGGGGGTGTCGACCAGGGAAAGGAGCGATAGTGCCGGACAGTTTCGACGCGTTCGTGGCCGAACGGATAGACCGGCTGCTGCGCTACGCCACGGCGTTGACCTGCGATCCGCATCTCGCGCAGGACGTCGTGCAGGAAGTCCTGCTCCGCGCGCAGTCGCGATGGGGACGCATCGGAGGACTCGACGCCCCCGACCTCTACGTCAAGCGGATGATCACCAACGAGTACCTCTCGTGGCGGCGCAGGCGGGCCGCGCGCGATGTCACCTCGGCACACTCGACGCTGGAGGCGATCGGGCCCTCCGGGGGCGACCCGGCGGTCCGCCACGCCGAACGTGAGGCCATGCGGATCCGGATCGCCACGTTGCCGCGCAAACAGCGGGCCGCGATCGTCCTGCGCTACTACGAGGACAGTACCGACGCGGAGATCGCCGAGGTCCTCGGCTGCTCCGCGGGGACCGTCCGCAGCCACATCTCGCGCGCGCTGGGCACCCTGCGCGCCGCCGCCGACCTGACCGTGACGGAGGTCCACTCATGACGCACGACAAGACCGAGTCCCTGATCCGCGAAGCCGTCACCGAACAGGCGGGCCGCGCAGTGGACGGCTCAGTCGTCATCCGAGCGCTCCAGCGTGAGCGGCCGCGGCGGTCGATGGCGCTGGTGTTCGCGGCCGTCGCGGTGGTGGTCGTGGCGGCGTCCGCCGTGGTCATCCCGCAACTGATGCGCCGTGACCAGGCCCCACCCGCCGCGCCCGGCGTCGTCGAGGAGCGCACGATCCTGGTGCTCGGCCGGGACGGGGAGAGCCGCACCGACACGATCATGCTGACCCGGCTCGCAGGCGAGCGGGCGACGGCGATCTCCGTGCCGCGCGACACGCTCGTCGACATCCCTGGGTTCGGCCCCGGGAAGGTGAACTCGGCGTTCAGCCAGGGACGGGAGGCCGCGCTGGCGGCCGGAGCGAGCCAGGGCGCGGCGGACAAGACGGGGGCCGAGTTGACGATGTCCGTCGTCGGCGGGCTCACCGGCATGGAGATCGACGACTACCTCTTGATCGACATGGCCGCGATCGGCCGGGCGGCGGACGCGGTGGGCGGCGTCGAGGTGTGTGTGCGGTCGGATACTCGTGACCCGCTCGCCCAGGCCGACTTCCGGGCGGGCAGGTCTCTGCTGACCGGGCCCGACGCGCTGGCGTTCGTGCGGCAGCGCCGCGGACTTCCCAACGGAGACCTGGACCGGATCATGCGCCAGCAGGTTTTCCTCTCCGGGTTGATCGGCCGCGTCACTCCCGCCAACGCGGCCGGGGTGCTGGCCGCCGTCCGCGATCACGTGGTCACCGACGCGGACCTGCTCGGGCTCGTCGAGAGCCTGGCCAGGACGCGCGGCGGGGTCCGGGTCGCGCTGATCCCCGTGGACTTGGAGGTGAGTTCCCCGCAGGGAGCCGGGTTGGAGGTGTCGCCGGAGGTGGTGCGGCCGTTCGTCCAGTCCGCGCTGGCCGGGGAGGCGCCCGCGGCGCCGGACTGCGTGGACTGACCTGGGACCGCCGGTGTCGGTGTCAGCCGGCATGCTCGGGTTGACGGGGCAGTGCGGATAGAGACGAGGGCGCGGGTTGCGATGGACCGCTGAGCGGGTGCTCGACCTCGCGCCCGACCCCGCCTCCGCGAAGGCCGGTCGGAGCCAGGCGAGCCCGGCGAAGTGGCCCTCGCTCGGGGCATCGGCGCACGCGGTGTGGGGTGACTGCCAGGGGAGTGGGAAGGCGCCGTACCAAGTCGGCGTCGACCTGGCGGAGCCCGCGTTCAAGTGCTCGTGTCCGAGCCGGAAGTTCCCCTGCAAGCACGCCATCGGATTGCTCCTGCTGTGGGCCGAGGGCGCGGTCCCGGAGTCCGGCGAGCCGGAGTGGATCGACACCTGGCTGGCCCGGCCCAAGCGGGCCGAGCCAACCGGTGAGCGCGACGAGGAAGCGGCCGCGCGGCGCGCGGAGAAGCGGGCCTCGCGGGTCGCGGGCGGTGCCGCGGAGCTGATCGGCTGGCTGGGCGACCAGGTGACGACCGGCCTGGCGGTGCTCGACCAGAGTCCCGACGTGCTCTACGGCGTCGCCGCCCGCATGGTCGACGCCCAGGCCCCTGGGCTCGCTTCGGGACTGCGGCGGGCCGCGATGCTCCCCGGCCGCGGGCGGGACTGGCCGTCGCGGCTGCTGGAGGACCTCGCGCTGCTGCGGACCCTCGCGGTGGCGTACTCCCGGATCGATGACCTGCCCGCCCCGCTCGCCGCGACCGTGCGCACCCGGCTGGGGTTCACGGTGGACGCCGCCGACGTCCTCGCCTCCGGCGACCGCGTGCGTGACGAGTGGCTGGTCGCGGGACATGTCGACCAGGAGAACGACCAGTTGGTCTCCAGGCGGACGTGGCTTCGGGGTTCTTCGAGCGGGCGGTGGGCGCTGGTGCTGTCGTTCGCCGGTCCGGGCCGGATTCTCGACACCTCCCTGGTGTCCGGCACGCTGATCCCGGCAACCCTGGCGTTCTACCCGGGCGCGCTGCCACTGCGCGCCCTCGTGGCCGACCGCGACGACGCTGTCCCCGCACCGGTGCCCGGAGGTGGGACCGTGGACGACGCACTGGCCGCGTTCGCCGCCGGACTGGCGCTCGACCCGTGGCTCGACCGTTTGCCGGTGGTGCTGCGCGAGGTCGCGCCGGTGTCGCTGGGCAAGGACTGGGGACTGTCCTCTGTGGACGGTTCGGCGCTGCCGCTCGGCTCCGGTGTCGACCCGTGGCCGCTGCTGGCGGTCTCGGGCGGGCGGGCGCTGACGGTGGCGGCGGAGCTTTCGGTGAGCGGGTTGCGTCCGCTGTCCTGTTGGGACGGGGAGCGAGCGGTGCGGCTGTGAGCGGGTGGGATGAGCTGGTGGCCGCCGCCCTGCTGGGCACGCGGCGGCGGGTGGTGCACACCGAAGGGTTGCCGGAGTCCGTGCGGGCTTTGGTACCCGACGACGGGGACTCGGCCGGTCGGTTGCTGACCGCTGCCGCGCTTATGGCCGGGTACCGGCGGGCGGGGCGGGTCCCGGAGACCGGCGGCCTGCCGATAGCCGAGGCGGTCGAGGACACCAGGCCGGTCATCCCCGCCGTGGCGCGACGACGGCTCGATCGGATGCTCACCGGCGATCACACCGACCTGCTCGGTGACTGGCTGGAACTGGTGCGCCGCACCGATATGCGGTTGCCGCCGGAGCGCTTGCCGGTCCTGGCCGAGTTGGCGCGGACGCGGCATGCGCTGCGCTCCTCGTTCGCGGAGGTCGCCGGGGGACGTGGCAGTTGGCTGGGCGCGCTCAATCCTGAGTGGACCTACCTGGCCGACCACCGTTGCGATGTCGCCGACGTGTGGCGCTACGGCGACACCGACCAGCGGGTGCGCTGGCTGCGGGAGACGTTCGCCGCCGACCCGGCCGCCGCGCGCGAAGCGTTGGCCCGTGACTGGGTGGCTGAGCCCGCCGCGAACCGCGTGCGGTTCCTGCGCGCCGTCGGTGACCTGGTCGGGGACGACTTCCTCGAAGCCGCCCTCGACGACCGGGCCCAGGAGGTGCGGGCGCTGGCCGCCGACATCCTCTCCGGCAGGCCCGCCTCCGCGTTCGCCGCCCGGATGGCCGCGCGCCTTCGTGCACTGGTCACGGTGGCCGATTCGACGATCACCGTCCGGCTCCCGACCACCCGCGACGGCGGCATGGCGCGCGACGGCGTCCCCGCCGCACCCGCCCGGGGCGGACAGCGCACGGCCTGGCTGCGGCACATCGTGGCGGCGTCCCCGCTCGCCGCGTGGGAGCGGAGCCCCGCCGAACTGCTGGTGATGCCGGTCCAGGGCTGCGATCCCGGCGTGCTCCTCGAGGCCTGGGCCGCCGCCGCCATCCGCCAGCGCGACGTCGCCTGGGCGCGAGCGCTGCTCACCACCGACGACCTCACCACCCCGGAGACCGCCGCGCTGGTGAACGTGCTGCCCGCCGCCGAGCGGGCCCGGGTGGTCGCCGAACTCGGCGGCGCGCGCAAGTCCGCCGACCTCGCCGAACTCGTCGTGGCGCTGCCCGCCCCCTGGCCCACCGACCTGGGGAACGCCCTCCTGGACTGGCTGGCTGGCCACACCGACCATCGCGCCGTCGCCCGGGCGGCGGGAGTCATCGCGCGCACCGTGCCCGCCGAGTGCCTGCGGCACAAAGTCGCCGTCGAGCCACTGCCCCCGGACGCGCCAGCCTGGCGCCGGCACCTGTCGGAGACGCTGGTGTTCCGCCGCGAGATGGCGGAGGAATTGCGATGAATACCCTGATCTGCCGCAGTGAGAGGGATGACAGATGACCGAGACCGTGCTGCGCCCGCACGCCGAGCAGGCCCACGCCGCCGAGTTGGCCGCGCTGGCCGAGCACGACGACCGGCAGCGGCCGCCGTCGTGGCGGCTCTCACCGTGGGCGGTGCTCAACTACCTTCTGGGCACCACCCTGCCTGACGGCACCGTGATCACCCCCAAGTACATCGGCCCGCGCAGGCTCATCGAGGTCGCGATCGCCACCCTCGCCACCGACCGCGCGCTCCTGCTGCTGGGCGTGCCGGGCACGGCGAAGACCTGGGTGTCCGAACACCTCGCCGCTGCCATCAGCGGCGACTCGACGCTGCTGGTCCAGGGCACGGCGGGCACCGCGGAGGAAGCGATCCGCTACGGCTGGAACTACGCCCGGCTCATCGCCGAGGGGCCCAGCGAGCAGGCGTTGGTGCCCAGCCCGGTGCTGCGCGCGATGCGGGAGGGCAGGCTGGCCCGGGTCGAGGAGCTGACCCGCATCCCGGCCGACGTGCAGGACAGCCTCATCACCATCCTGTCCGAGAAGACCCTTCCGATCCCGGAACTCGAGTCCGAGGCGCAGGCCCGCCCGGGCTTCAACGTCATCGCCACCGCCAACAACCGCGACAAGGGCGTCAACGAGCTGTCCAGCGCGCTGCGCAGGCGGTTCAACACCGTCGTCCTCCCGCTGCCGGACACCGCGGAGGCCGAGGTCGAGATCGTCACCCGTCGGGTGAGCGACCTCGGCGCCTCGCTCGCGCTGCCCGCCGACAGCGCCGGTCTCGCCGAGATCCGCCGCGTGGTCACCGTGTTCCGCGAGTTGCGCGCCGGGCGCACCGAGGACGGGCGGATCGCGGTGAAGTCCCCGTCGGGCACGCTGTCCACCGCGGAGGCGATCAGCGTGCTCACCGGCGGTGTCGCGCTCGCCGCGCACTTCGGCGACGGGGTGCTGCGCCCGCACGACGTGGCGGCCGGAATCCTTGGCGCGGTCGTGAAAGACCCGTCCGCCGACCGTGTCGTGTGGATGGAGTACCTGGAGACTGTTGTCCGCGAACGCGATGGCTGGTCGGACTTCTACCGGGCGTGCCGGGAGCTGAGCGGATGACCGCAGCGGTCACCCTGCTCGGCATCCGCCACCACGGCCCCGGTTCCGCCCGGGCCGTGGTGCGCGCGCTCGCCGACCTCGCGCCGGACCTGGTGCTGATCGAAGGCCCGCCGGAGGCCGACGCCCTGGTGTCGTGGGCCGCCGAGGACACCATGGTGCCGCCGGTCGCCCTGCTGGCCTACGCCACCGACGACGCCGCCCGCGCCGCGTTCTGGCCGTTCGCCGTGTTCAGCCCGGAATGGCAGGCGATCCGCCACGCGGTCGAGGCGGGCGTCCCGGTGCGCTTCTGCGACCTGCCCGCCGCCCACCAGTTCGCCGCCGAACCCACCCGCCGCCGCGGTCGCACCGAGGACCCGCTCGGGACCTTGGCCCAGCTGGCGGGCTATGACGACGCCGAGCGCTGGTGGGACGAGATGATCGAACACGGCCGCCACGGCGAGCCGCCGTTCGAGGTGATCGCCGAGGCGATGGGCGCCCTGCGCGAGGAGCACCAGGACACCGACGAGCGCGAGCGGCAGCGCGAGGCGTACATGCGCCAGGTCATCCGCAAGTCGCAAAAGGACGGTTACGAGCGGATCGCCGTGGTCTGCGGCGCCTGGCACGTTCCCGCGCTGGGGCAACCTTTCCCGCCCGCCACGCACGACCAGAAAGTCCTCAAAGGACTCCCGAAGCGCAAGGTCGCGTGCACCTGGGTGCCGTGGACCCACAGCAGGCTCGCCACCACCAGCGGCTACGGCGCGGGCATCACCTCGCCCGGCTGGTACCACCACCTGTTCACCGCGACCGACCACATCACCGCCCGCTGGCTGACCGACGTCGCCCGGGTGCTGCGCGCCGAGGACCTGCCCGTGTCGAGCGCCCACGTGATCGAGGCTGTCCGGCTGGCCGACACCCTTGCCGCGCTGCGCGGCCGGGCCGTCGCGGGACTGTCCGAGGTCACCGAGGCGACCCGGGCTGTCCTGTGCGGCGGCGATGAGCTGCAACTCGACCTCGTGACCAGGCGCCTGGTCGTGGGGGAGCGCCTGGGCGAGGTGCCCGAGGGCACGCCGCAGGCGCCGGTCGCCGCCGACCTCACCGCCCAGGCGCGCAGGCTGCGGCTCAAGCGCGACCCGCAGGAGCGCGAACTCGACCTGGACCTGCGTGACACCAACGGCGCCGAGCGTTCCAAGCTCCTGCACCGGCTGCGGATCCTCGGCGTCGACTGGGGCGTTCCCGCGATCTCCGCGCGCCGCTCCAAAGGCACGTTCCGCGAGACCTGGTCGCTGGCTTGGGAACCGGCGTTCGAGGTCGACCTCGTCGCGGCCGGGGTGCACGGAACGTCCGTGGTCGCCGCCGCCACCTCGGTGGTGCGGTCACGGACCACCGGTGAGTCCTCGCTGCCCGACATCACCGGCGCCATCGAGGACTGCCTGCTCGCCGACCTCGTCGACGCCCTGCCCGTAGCGCTCGCCGCCCTCGACACCCGGGCCGCCGCCGACGCGGACGCCGCGGCGCTCATGGGCGCGCTCCCGCCGCTGGCCCGGGCCGCGCGCTACGGCGACGTCCGCGGCACCGACACCGCGGCGCTGACCGCGGTCAGCGAACGGATCCTGACCAGGGTCTGCGCCGGTCTCCCGCGGGCCGCGCACGGCCTCGACGACCAAGCCGCCGAGGAGCTCTGCGCCTTGGTCGACGGCGTGCACGAGGCCACAGGGCTGCTGGGTGAGGCCGCGACCGCCCAGTGGCTCGACGCGCTCGCGGCCGTCGCCGCCCGGGACTTCGCCCCGCCCCTGCTGGCAGGCCGGGTCACCCGGCTCCTGCACGACGCCGACCGGGTGGTCACCGACGAGGTCGCGCTGCGCCTGGGCCGGGAACTGACCGCCGGTGTCGCGCCCGCCGCGGCCGCCGCCTACATCGAGGGCTTCTTCGCGGGCGGCGCCCTGCTGCTGATCCACGACGACGCGCTCCTCGACGTCCTCGACCGCTGGCTCGCTGGTATCGCCTGCGAACAGTTCGCCCAGGTCCTTCCGTTGCTGCGGCGTACTTTCGGCGCGTTCGCCGGCCCGGAGCGGCGCACGATCGGCGAACGCGCCGCCCGGCGCGGCTCGGGTGTCCCGGCGGTCGTGGCGGAGCTCGACGAGGAACGGGCGGCGGCCGCCGTGCCGGTGCTCGCGACACTGTTGGGGGTGCGGTGAACGACGAACGCCTGCGGCGGTGGCGCCTGGTCCTCGGCGGCGACGAGGACGGCACCGGCGTCGGCCTCAACGCCGAGGACTCCAAAATAGACGGTGTGCTGGCCGCCCTGTACCAGCCCGAACCGGAGTCAGGCACGCCGCGCTCGGGCGGGCTGGCCGCCTCCGCGCCGCGGGTCGCCCGGTGGCTGGGCGACATCCGCGCCTACTTTCCGAGTTCCATCGTGCAGGTCATGCAGCGCGACGCCGTCCACCGGCTCGGCCTCAAACGGCTGCTGCTCGAACCGGAACTGCTCTCGGCCGTCGAGCCGGACGTGCACCTGGTGGGGACACTGCTGTCGCTCAACTCCGTGATGCCCGAACGCACCAAGCAGACCGCTCGCGACGTCGTGCGCAAGGTGGTGGACGATTTGGAGAGCCGCCTGGGCGAGCCGACTCGTGCGGCGGTGAGGGGGGCGCTTGACCGGGCGGCCCGCAGTGCGCGGCCCCGGCATGCGGACATCAACTGGGGCAGGACAGTACATGCCAACCTGCGCAACTACTCGCCTGAGCTGCGGACGGTCGTCCCGGAGCGCCTGGTGGGGTATGGGCGGCGCAACAAGAGCATTCAGCGGGACGTGATCCTGGCGATCGACCAGTCGGGGTCGATGGCTGAATCCGTTGTGTACGCGAGCCTTTTCGGTGCTGTGCTGGCGTCGATGCGGGCGTTGCGTACTCAGCTGTTCGCGTTCGACACCGCCGTGGTGGATCTGTCGGATCTGCTTGAGGATCCGGTGGATGTGCTGTTCGGGACGCAGCTTGGTGGTGGGACTGATATCAACCGGGCGCTCGCTTATACGCAGGGGTTGATCAGCAAACCGGCGGACACGTTGGTGGTGTTGGTGAGTGATCTTTATGAGGGTGGGAACCGGGAGGAGATGCTGGCTCGGGTTCGGATGATCGTCGAATCCGGGGTGCAGATGGTGGCGCTGCTGGCTTTGGCCGACTCCGGTGCGCCTTCATATGATCACGACAATGCCGCCGCTTTCGCCGCTCTCGGGGTTCCGGCGTTCGCTTGCACGCCTGATCGGTTTGGTGATCTTCTCTCGGCTGCTCTGCGGCGGGAGGATCTGAGTCGGTGGGTGTGAGGCTTGGTTGCCTGCGGGCTCCTGCTGGGTGCCTGTTCGGGTGGTCCGCCCCTCGCGTTCGCGGGGGATGTCGGGGGTGTGGTGCCAGGCTGCCTGCGGCGCCTAACCCGATGAGGTCCGCCGTGTTCCATCCGCCCGCAGTAGATCCTCACGGGCGCGGGCGATGCGGGAGCGGACTGTCCCTACTGGACAGTCGCAGATCTCCGCCACCTCGTTATAGGACAGTCCCAGCACCTGAGTGAGCACCAGTGCCTCCCGTCGCTCTGACGAGAGGTCCGCCAGCAACAAGGTCATCTCCACGATGTCCTCGAACCCGGCCACTCCCTGATGCGTTGACGCATGGCGGGTTTCCGCTGAGGTGGCCCAGTCATCGATCGCCGCCACCTTGGGGCGGGTCAGTGCGGAGCGGACGTTGTCCACCGCGACGCGGCGGGCTATGGAGAAGAGCCAGGTGCGGGCGGTCGACCTACCCGCGAAGCGGGGGAGGCTCGGCAGGGCGCGCAGATAGGTTTCCTGGGTCAGGTCGTCCGCCAGGTCCAGGTGCGTCAGGTGGGCGAGGAACCGCCAGACGTCGCGCTGGGTCGCGCGGATGAATCGTTCCAAGGCCCGCCGGTCGCCCGCGCCCGCGGCCAGTGCGCACGCCGTCAGGTCGTCGTGACCGTCGTTCTGGTCGCCCTCTGGTGCTCCCACGCCGCGCAGCGTAGCGGAGGAAGTGCGGGGAACTTCCAGGGCCGAACGGGCGACTAACTGTGATGTGGACTGTGTGACGTGCCGCGAAGCCGTGTCCGCACGGCTCGACAGCGAAGTTGAGCCCGCGCCCGCCGAGGCCACCGACCGGCACCTCGCCGGGTGCGCCGCCTGTCGGCAGTGGCAGGCGGGCGTGGTGGCGCTGACCCGTTCGCTGCGCGTGCGCGTGGCGGTGGCGGTGCCCGACCTGACCGACGCCATCCTCACCGCCGCGCCGAAGGCGACCCGGGTGTGGCCGCGGGTAGGGTTGGGTGTGGTGGCCGTCGCCCAGTCGACCCTGGCCATCGCGCAGATCGTCGGCGTCGACACGGCCATGGCGCACGTCGGGCACGGGCACGCCGGGCCGTTCGCCGGGCACCTGGTCAACGAGAGCACCGCCTGGACGCTCGCGCTCGGGATCGGGCTCGCCTGGGCGGCGCTGCGGCCCCGCGCGGCGTCCGGACTGATCCCGGTGCTCTCCGGGTTCGTCTTGGTGTTGCTGGGATATTCGGCCTACGACCTGTTCGTCGATGCCGTACCCGCGTCCCGCGTGGTCGGCCATGGTGTGCTCGTGTTCGCCCTGTGCCTGCTGCTCTTGGTGCGCCGCGACTCCGCCGCGCCGACGCCCGGACGGGGTGACGCCGTTGGCACGCCTGGGGAATTCGCCGACACCGCGCGGGCTGAGGACCGTAGGCCCGCCGAACGTGGCCCGGGGCAAGGATTTCTGCGGCCCGCGGGCAGACACCGCGCCGCGTAGCGCCGCCGACGTGGACATCGGGACGGCCGCCCAGGGCGGCGTGGAGATCGTTCGGGCATGCCCGAACGTCGGTGGCGGGCGGTTGCGTCATATCCTCTTCGCTGTGGACGGCGAGGTAGGTCCCAGCGCGGATGTGCGCCCGTCCGCGGACCGGGCGGCGCGCATCGTCGGTCGGGCACGGGTGTTGGAGAGCCTTCGGGGCCATCTCGCCGACGGCGGCGGGGTGCTGCTCACCGGGCCCAGCGGCATCGGCAAGACCACCCTGCTCGACGAGGTGGCCGCCGCGACGCAGGGACGCGTCCTGCGGGCCACCAGCGCGGAGAACGAGCGCTGGATCCCCGGCACCGCCTTGGCCGACCTGCTCGCCCAAGTTCCCAGCACGGCCGTGGCCGACCTGCCCGAACCCCAGCGCCGCGCCGTCGAAGGCGTGCTGAGCGGCGAGCGGGTCGACCCGCAGGGATCGCCCGCGCTGCGCATGGCCTGGCACTCGCTGCTGCTCGGGCTGGCCGCCGACGCCCCCGTCCTGGTGCTGCTCGACGACGTCCAGTGGATCGACGCCACCTCGGCCGACATCCTCGCCTACGCCGCGCGTCGGCTGCCCGGCAGCGCCGTGCGAGTCGTCGTGGCGGGCCGGGTCGAGGAGCCGACCGACCTCGCCGAGGACGCCGACGGCGCCGACCCCCGACCGGTGCCGCCCGCGCTGCTCGCGCCGCGCCCGCTGCTGCGGCTGCCGGTGCCGCCGCTGACCGCCGATGACCTCGCGGAGCTGTTCGACGCCTACGGCCTGCCCGCCCGCACCGCCGTGGCCATCCACGCCGACTCCGAGGGCAACCCGTACCTCGCGCTGACCCTGGCGGGCGCGTTCTCCGAGCGCACCGGCCTGCGCGCCCCCGCACCGCTGCCGCCCGGGGTGGCCGCTCTGGTGCATGAGCGGCTGGCCGGGGTGGCTCCCCGGGTCCGGCAGACCCTGCTCATGTGCGCGTTGGCGACCCGACCCACGATCCGCCTGCTGCTGCGAGCGGGCCGGGCCGACGCCCGCCACGACATCCGCCACGCCGTGCAGGCCGGTCTCGTCGTCACCGACGAGGAGAACATCCGCTTCACCCCGCCCGCCGCGGCCTCCATCGTCGCCGAACTCGCCGACGCGGAGCAGCGGGTGCAGGCACACCGGCAGTTGGCCGAGGCGGTCACGTTCGACGACCAGCGCGACCGCCACCTGGCGCTCGCCTCCGCCGCGCCGGACGCCCAGGTGGCCCGATCGCTCGTCGTCGCGGCCGAGACCGCGATCCGCCGCGGCTCCCGCGACCTGGCCGCCGAGCTGTACCTCCTCGCCGCCGACCGCGCGCCCGCCGACCTCGCCAGCCAGCGACTGGACTGGCTGGTCGCGGCCACCGAGGCGGCGGCCAACGCGGGCCTGCCCGAGCAGGCCAACCGCGCCGCCCGCGCCCTGCTGGCCGCCGAGGCCCGGCCATTGCAGCGGGTCCGGGTGCGCATGGCGGTGATCCACCTGGCAGGCCAGGGGCTCGGCGGCATGCGCGAGATGTTCGCCGCCGCGATCGCCGACGCGGGCGACGACGCCGCTTCGCAGGCCCTGCTGTTCCTTTGGCAGTCGTGGGCCGCCATGGTCGCCGCCGACTCCGACAAGGCGATCGCCGACGCCGAGCGCGCGGTCGAACTGGCCAGGCAGGTCGGCGACCACAACACCGAAGCCCTTGCCGCCGCCGCGATCGCGCTGCAGTTCCGGGTGATCGGCCGACCCGACAGCTGGTCGGCGCTCGGCGCCGCCCTCGCGCTGCCCGCACCCGACGTCGACGGCTGGACCCATCTCTCGCCGCGCTACATCGGCACCCGCTTCGCGATCTTCGACGACCGGCTCGACGACGCCCGCTCCGACCTGCTCGACATGCTCGCCCTCGTCGAACACGGCGCGGCTGAGGAACTCGTGCACGTGCTGCGGTCGCTGTCGGAGGTCTCGGTGGGCCTGGGCCGCTGCCAGGACGCGCTGAACTACGCCGACCGCGCGCTGCGGATCGCGGGCGAGGCGCGGATGAGTCCCGGCCCGTGCTGGCACGCCAGCGCGGAGGCCGAACTCGCAGGCGGCAACGTCGCCCGCGCCCAGTTCCTCGCCGAACGCGGCATCCGGGCCTCGGAACAGGAGTCCGACGGGGTGTTCGTCCGGCGGCACCTGCATGTCCTCGGGCAGGCCCTGCTGCGGTCGGGCCAGCCCGCGCAGGCGGTCGCCGCGCTGCGCCGGGTCGCGGAGTCCGAACCGACCGGTGGCAACCCGTCGATCCTGCGGTGGCACGGCGACCTGGTCATCGGCCTGGTCAACACCGGCGAACTGGACGACGCCGACCGCGTTCTGTCCCAGGCCCGCGCCACCATCGACGGGAGGCCGCACACCGACGGGGTGAGCGCTCGCCTGGACCGTGCCGAAGCCAACCTGCTCGTCGCCCGCGGCGACTCCGACGCCGCCATCGCCCTGCTCGACCGCGCGACAGCCGCGTTCGTCGCGCTGAGCCAGCCGCTGGAAGTCGGCAAGACCTACCTGACCCGCGCCAAGATCGAACGCCTCCGCCGCCGCTTCGCCCCCGCACGGGCGGCTCTGGACGCGGCCGCGGAGGTCTTCCAGAGTGCGCACGCCCGCCCATGGGCCGACCAGACTGAGCAGATGCGTTCCCGCCTCGACGGTTCGGACACCGCGCCGCCGACCGCGCTGCCGCTGACCACCGGCGAATCCCGGATCACGGAACTGGTGGTCGAAGGGGCCACGAACCGGGAGATCGCCGACCGGCTCTTCGTCAGCGTCAAGACGGTTGAGGCGACGCTGACCCGGCTCTACCGCAAGCTCGGGATCCGGTCGCGCACCCAGCTGATCCGGTTGCTCCGCGACCAGGCTTAACGCCTGTCGTTCTTTTCATGAAAAACGCATGCGCAGCGCATGCGTTTTTCATCTCGTGCGCCGTAATCGTTCACGACCGTTGGCGTCCGGGCGCGAGTACCGTTTAGGTATGGGCGCGGGTTTGCTCGCCGAGGACGAGTTTGGCGGATTTCGGCTGGACACCGCTGTTTTCGCCGGAACGGCAGGCGCAATTGTGAAGATGCACCGCGGACGGCGCGACAGCACGATGGAACTGTACACCGCAGAAACAATCCTACGGAGTAAGCCCATCGTCGACTACGCCTGCGGCGACGGGAATGTCATCGGTTGCGGGGACGACGCAGATTGGATGCGGACAAAATGACGGATAACCAATGGAAACTGGTCGTCGACCGGGAGGGCGTGACCATCGCCAGCGATCGGTTTCGGCTGACCGCCGCGGGGACCGTGCCCGCGCAGGGTGAGCTCGCGCCGGACGAGGCCGTGCTCGAGGCGATGGAGTCCAGCCAGCTTGAGGGCATCATCTCCGAGCTGCAGTCGATGACCCGCCGGACCTACGGACAGTTCTGCGGCCTGTCCCGGGCGGTGGAGATGGTCGGCGAGCGCTGGGCGCTGCTGATCATCCGGGATCTGCTGGTCGGCCCGAAGTCGTTCACCGACCTGGCCGAGGGCTTCCCGCGGCTGTCGATCGACGTGCTCTGCGCCCGGCTCCGGGAGATGGAGCACTTCGGCGTGCTCGAGGAGAGCATGAAGGACGGCGACATGACCTACGAGCTGACCGACTACGGTCGCGCGCTCGACGACATCGTCATGGCGCTGGGCCGGTGGGGCGCGCTGTCGCTGGAGGACCCGCGCCCGGAGGACATCATCACCGAGAACTCGATGATCATGGCGCTGCGCTCGACCTACCAGGCCGAGGCCGCCGCTGGGCTCACCGCGAGCTTCGAACTGCGCCTGGGCGAGGTCATCATCCACGCCAAGGTCGTCGACGGTGTGCTCAAGGCCGGTGCCGGGCCCCTGCCGGGCGCCGACCTCGTCGTCGAGCCGGGCCCGACGCTGAAGATGCTGATGACCAACGAGATGACCCCGGTGCAGGCCATCGACACCGGCCACGTCACCCTCACCGGCGACGCCTCGCTGTTCCCCCGCTTCGTCAGCCTCTTCCAGATCCACCCGGTCCCCGTCTCCGCCACCACCTAACCCCCCACCCCAAGAGCCCGGCGCTTCCCAGCGCCGGGCTCTTTCCATGCGGTCGCGAGTCCAACGTTCAAGACACTGAGTCCAACGTTCAGAACATCAGAAGCCCACGTTCCGGATAATCGGAACGTGGGCTCGATGTTCTGAACGTTGGACTCAGTGTCTTGAACGTTGGACTCGCGACCGCATGGAAAGCGGGGTCAGACGGCTTGGCGGAGGGTGGTGCGGTGGCGGGTGAGGGCGGCGGAGCGGACGTCGAGGAGGGCGCTGAGCACCGGGGGGTCGAACGAGCGCATCTCGTGCAGGGAGACGTCGGCGATGCGGGCGATGATGTCGGGGCGGATGGTGATCGGGCCGTGCGCGCCGACGTAGGGGACCGGGTCGAGGGATTCCTCGGCGCCGGGCGGAACGGAGTGGGCGAGCACGTGCCACGTGCCCTCTGGGACGTCGTTGAGCGCGTACGGGCCGGGCTGGTCGAGTACCGCGCAGCGGACCGGGGAGCCCTGCAGCATCCGGCTGGGGAACAGGCCGATGAACACGAGACCGGCCCGCCCGTCACGCGGCGGGGTGACGTGGCCCCTGATCGTCGAGGTGCGGGCCGGTCCGGGAACCGGGACGTCCTCGGGTAATTCGGAGGTCGAGCCACCTAACTGGCGGTAGGAGATCGGGGACAGGCCGACCGTGGAGCGGAAGCGCGAACTGAACGTCCCGACGCTGTTGTACCCGACCTGGTGGCTGATGTCGGCGACGGTGAGCGAGGTCGTCAACAGCAGCCGCTTGGCCTCCTCGAGCCGCATGGCGGACAGGAACCGGCCGGGGGACACCCCGGTGACCTGCTGGAAGACCCTGGAGAAGTGGAACTTGCTGAACATGGCGGACCTGGCCATGTCATCGATGGTGAGTCGATCGGCGAGGCCACGCCGCATGGTGTCGATAGCCCGTTCGACGGCTCGCACGACCATCTCGTCCATGGCTGTTCCCTTTCGCTGGAAACGTCTGCGACTGTGTTTATACAGCTCAAAGAAGCATTGTCCAGAGTTGCGCGAATCGCTTTCAAGTGTTTCCCGCATCAGTGCGCGTGACGATTTCTCGGAGCCGCACATGAAATATGCACCCGATAATTGTGCGTAAGTCACGCCGCTCGGGCGTCGTCGTCGAGAATCGACAGGTGCGCGTGGAAACGGGTCGCGTGGATCGCCGGGTCGGAATCGGACGGATAGGGCATCGGCGAGTCCGGATGGGTGAGCACCGCGCGCACCAGCACCGGCGAGTGGCATTTCGCCAGTCCGCCGCGCAGCAGGGTGGTGAACTTGTCGAGCTGTGTGGTGGTGGAGACGTCGGTGTAGCCGGACGCCCGCGCCAGGGCCAGGACGTCGGCCCGGTCCGACGGCGGGGGAGAGGTGTGGCCCGAGCCGTAGAGACCGTCGTCGAGCACGATGTGGATCAGCGGCAGGTCGACGAGGGTGCCCGCGGTGATCAGCCCGACCGGGTTGCGCACCAGGTTGCTGTAGGAGTCGACGATCACGGTGGGGCGCCTGGTCTCCAGCGCGATGCCGATGCCGAGCGAGCCCGCCAGGCCGGTCGACGCGGTGAGGTAGAAGTGGTTCGGCCGGTCCTCGACGACTTGCGCGATGCGGCAGGTCGAGTCGGTCGTGAACACCACGGGCTGTGCGGTCGAGGTGGCCGAGATGATCGCCTGGATGGCCGCGGTCTTGTTCATCGCGGTAACCCGGAGGTGTCGGAGGCGATCAGCAGGGCGGCGGGCCTGCGCTGGTCCTGTACGGACTCCCGGATCAGGTTCACCTGCTCCGCGAGCGGGGTGTCCGGTTCCAACTCGAACGTCTCGACGCCCAGCCCGACGAGCAGCGGCACGGTGAGTTTGCGCAGGATCACGCTCTCGCCGGGCAGTGCCGCGCCGGGCTGCTCGTCGGTGGCGACCCGGACGTCCACGACGAACAGCATCGGGATCTTGTAGGGCACCACGAGTGAGGCGATCGCGCTCAGCGACAGCCCCAGACCCGCGTTCTCCATGAGCACCACCGGGTTGCGCCCGGTGAGCGAGGCGCCGACGGCGATGCCGACCGCGTTGTCCTCACGCGCCACGGTCAGCACGCCGACCAGTTCGTCGAGCGTGCGGTGCAATGGCGAGAGAATGCCGCAGGGCGTCGCGTAAAACGGGCCGAAGTCCGCCGCAATCAGTTCCTTGCTCAATTCATTCGCGACGTCGATCCCTTGGGTGAAAGTTGGCATCTTGTCTCCCTGCAGGTGTGCCGTTGACCGAACATGACGGCTGGATGAACTCAAGGCCATCGGATCCGCGATATCGGCGGAACCGCGAAACCGTCGATTCGAAAGCGATCGGCCCGGTATGCGCGCGATCGTTCGGGCCGCACCCGGACCGGCCGGAGAAGTGGGCCATGACCTGTGGATTTGGCCGCAACGATGATCGACCGGGGGTACCCGGTCCCCGCGTGTCGGGACGGTTCCGATAGCGTGACCGGACATCTTCACTCCCTCCGTCGCCGTTAGGGTTGCCTTATCCGGTGATCGCGGCCAGCACGCCCAGAACACTTGCAGAATGGGCGCGCGCCCGACAGTGATGCCACCACGACGGCCGCCGTGAAAACAGGTCCACCCAGGGTATGAAAAAGACATGGACCGCCGGTGACACTGACACTGGCCGGGTAAGACCGCTGACTCCCAGAATTGGCATCCCCACCGATTCACCGCGACAACCTGGGAGAGTCCCCGATGGTCAAGTCCGACGTGGAAAACATGATCACCCGCTTAGCCACCCTCGGCGTCGAAGCCGCTCCCGCGGAGCGTTCCGCCGAGCTCAGGATCGACCGGTTCACCCAGTGGGTGGATGACCAGAGCCCGGTGGCCAAGGCGTGCGTGGGTGGCTTCACCTCCGTCTTCCCGGCTGAGCAGCTGGTCTGATGGCCGCCGACGGCGCGAAGGGGCCGCTGGTCGCGTTCAGGCGGCACCTTCGTGCCGAGATCGCCGCCGGCGAAGGCGTGTACCTGTTCTCCGAAGACGGTGTCACCGTCCTCAAGGGGTCCGCCATCGAGTCGGTTGTGTCCCTTGTGGACGGAACGAGGGACCTGTCGGGGGTCCTCGGCGGCCTGCCCGACGACGTCAGCCGCGAACAGGCGGGCGGGGTGCTCGCCTCGCTGACCCGGGCGGGCCTGGTGACGTTCCGGCCCGTGCGCGAAGGCGCGGACCCGAGCACCCTGGCCTACTGGGACGCGGGCGGCCTCGACGCCTCCACCGCGTTCGCCGCCACCACGACCGCCACCGTCGGCCTGCACGTCGTCGGCGGTCTCGACGCGGACGCGGCCACGACCGCCTTGCGCGCGGCGGGTCTCTCCGTCACTGACGACGCCGACCGGGCCACGGTCGGCGTCGTGCTCTGTGACGACTATCTGAACCCGGCGCTGGCCGACCTCGACGCCGCGCACCGGGCGTCCGGCGTGCCGTGGCTGCTCGCCAAACCGGGCGGCACGAGGACCTGGCTGGGTCCGGTGTTCGAGCCCGCCAAGGCCGGGTGCTGGCACTGCCTGGCGCGCCGGTTGTGGGGCCACCGCAACGCCGAGCGCTGCCTGCAGGGCTCACTCGGCCGCCAGGGACCCGCGTCGAGCCCGGCCGCGGCCACGCCCGCGTCCAGCGCGATGGCCCTGCACCTGGTCGCCGCGGAGGCCCTGAAGTGGGTCGCCGGTCTGCGGTACCCGGGCCAGCGCAAGGTCTGGACGCTCGACACCCTCGACCTGCGCGGCGCCCACCACGATATCCCGGTCTACCCGCAGTGCCGCGCTTGCGGCGACCCGGCCGTGGTGCGTGAGCGCTCACACCGGCCGGTTCGGCTCACCCCGCGGCGCAAGGTGGCGGGTACGGGCGGCGGACACCGTTCCCTGACGCCGGAGCAGGTCCGCGACCGCTACTGCCACCTGATCAGCCCGGTCACGGGCATCGTCAAGGAGATCAAGCGCGACACGCGCGGCCCCGCGTTCTTCAACTCCTACCGCTCCGGCGCCAACGCCGCCGCGCGCACGCGCGACGTGGGCACGCTGCGCGCGATGCTGCGCATGGCGAACGGCGGCAAGGGCGTCACCCCGGTGCACGCCGAGGTGAGCGCCCTTTGCGAGGCCATCGAGCGCTACTCCGGGACCTTCCACGGCGACGAGGAGCGGGTGACCGGCAGCTTCCGATCCCTTGGCGCGGGGGCGATCCACCCGAACACCTGCCTGCTCTACGACGAGCGCCAGTTCGCCGACCGCGCCGCGTGGAACCGCACGCACGCGCCGTTCCAGCATGTCGCCGAGCCGTTCGACCCGGACGCCGTGCTCGACTGGACGCCGGTCTGGTCGATGACCGAGGAGCGCCACCGGCTGATGCCGACCGCGATGCTCTACTACGGCGCCCCCGGGAACGGCTACATGACCGCCGACTCGAACGGCAGCGCCGCAGGCAGCAGCCTGGAAGACGCTGTCCTGCAAGGACTTCTCGAAGTGGTCGAACGCGACGCGGTGGCCCTGTGGTGGTACAACCGCACCCGGCAGCCCGGCGTCGACCTCGCCGCGTTCGACGACGAGTGGACCGCCGAGGCCCGGCGGGTGCACGCCCGGCTGGGCCGCGCCGTCTGGGCGCTGGACCTGACCACCGACCTCGGCGTCCCGGTCATGGTCGCGCTGTCGCGTCGCGTCGGCGGCGGCCCGGAGGACATCATGATGGGCTTCGGCGCCCACCTCGACCCGTGCGTCGCACTGCGCCGCGCGGTGACCGAGCTCAACCAGATGATGCCCGCCGTGGTCGACGCCCGGCCCGGCGAGTACGACTGCGACGACCCCGATGCCGTGCGCTGGTGGCGGACCGCGACCGTGGCCAACCAGCCCTATCTGACCCGTGATCCCGCGGTGCGACCCCGCGTGCCGGGGGACTACGGGTACACCCCGTCGGAGGACCTGCTCGTCGACGTCACGACAGTGCGGGCCCGGGTGGAGCACGCCGGGCACTCGGTGCTCGTGCTCGACCAGACCCGGCCGGACATCGGACTCCCGGTGGTCAAGGTGATCGTCCCGGGGTTGCGCCACTTCTGGTCCCGGTTCGCACCGGGCCGGCTCTTCGACGTACCCGTCCGACTGGGCAGGGTCGCCGCGCCCACGCGGTACGAGGACCTCAACCCCCTGCCCATGTTCCTTTGAGAATCGAGTGTGATCGTGCCCATCGAGCCCGGCCGCCGTTCCGATCCCCGGATACGGCTGTGGTCGCTGCGAGAAGACGTTCTCGTCGAAGGCGAACCACAAGACGATCGACTGGTCGTGGTCACCCGCTGGGGTGAGACCAAGATCGAGAACGCCGGTGAGATGGTGTGGGAGTCGCTGCGCAGGATGAGCCTGGGCCCGGTGTCGCTGGACAACGTGCTCGGCCCGCGCGGCGGCTCCCCGGACGAGGTGGCCCGGCTGGAGTCGGTCCTGCTGCGGCTCTCCGGGTCCGTCGTGCACTCACTGGGCACGAGAACCGGGGAGGGGCCGATGCTCTCGGCCGTCCCGATCTCCCGGTCGGCCCGGTTCACCTTCGCCGACGTCGACCCGGCCAGGCCCGTCCGGCTGTCCCGGTTCGCGGCGCTGCGCACGGTCGACGGCGATCTCGTCGTCGAGTCACCGCTCGCGGAGTACCGGGTGGTGCTGCACCGGCGGATCGCCTCCCGGGTCGTGGTCGCCCTCAGCGCGGCCACGTCGGTCGAGGCGCTGACCAGGGCGCTGGAGTTCGAGCCCGCGCTGGTCGGCGACATCGTCGCGTTCATGGCGGCCGCCGGGATCGTGCTGCTCGGCGACTGGGCCGACGGCGCGACCGCCCGGGTGCCGCGCTTCGTCGAGGACACCGACCCGAACCTGGTCAGCTGGTCGCACCACGACCTGCTGTTCCACTCGCGCACCCGGCTCGGCCGCTACGGCGGGCTGTCCGGGGTGGTGTTCCCCACCGCGCAGTCGGTGCCGCCGCCTCCCCTGGTCAAGCAGCCGACCGGTGGGGAGCGGTACCCGCTGTTCCAGCCCGATCTGTCCGCGCTGGCGACCGCCGACCCGTCGATGACCGAGGTCATCGAGAACACCCGCCTCTGCCAGGAGCTCGCCGACCGGCCGGTGACCGCCGAACAGGTCGGTGAGCTGCTCTTCCGGGCCGCGCGGGTGCGGTCGGTCTCGCCCGCGTCGGCGGGCGGCGAGGTCACCTACGAGATCTCCGACCGCCCGTACCTGAGCGTGCACGGCCTTTATGAGCTGGAGATCTACCTGCTCCTGCACAACTGCACGGGACTGCCGCGGGGGATCTTCCACTTCGACCCGCAGGAGCACTGCCTGACACTCGTCAACGACGACGCGGGCGAACTCGACGAGGTCCTCGACTACGCGATGATCGGCAGTGCGACGTCGCAGTGGCCGCCCGCGATGATCACGGTGACCGCGCGCGCCGAGCGGTCGTCGTGGATGTACGGCGGGATCGCGTACTCGCTGACACTCACGCACGTGGGTGCGCTGCAGCAGACGTTGTGTCTCGCCGCGACCGCGATGGGGCTCGCCGCGTGTGTGCCCGCCATCGACCCCGGCGACGTCGTGGACAGCGCGCTGCGGCTGGAGTGGCCCGCCGAGATCGGAGTAGGAGAGTTCGTGTTCGGTTACCGCCGGGGACACTGGAACACAGACAGTGTCCCTCTATAATCGGACGGTAGTACTGCTACCGGAATCAAGCTCGGGTGGGGGCGCGGGTAAACCAGCTCAACGAGGGGGACACATGCACCCGGTCACCGTTCACGCAGAGTTACCCGGCGGCCACGACGGCCTCGTGGGGCCGGTCGCGCCGAAAGGGGACTCGTACCGCGTCCCGTTGATCGCGCCGTTCCTCGCTCGTGCCATCACCGTCGTGGTGTTCCTCACCCTCGGGATGTTCGCCTTCCTGCAGATCGCCACCTCGGGCGTCAGCGTCGGCACGACGGTCCGGGCCGCCGGATACCTGCTGGTCATGCTCACGCTGCAGCTGTTCTATTTCAGCCGTGTCGGCGCGGCGGCCCGCTCGCCGATGGGCTACGCCGCCCTCGGGGTCCAGGCCTATGTCTCCTTCGTGCCGCTGTCCGAGTTCGGTGACCCCTGGCTGCCGATGCCGCTGTTTCTCGCCGCCACCACGTTGCTGGTGTTACCGCGGGTGATCGCGTGGGCCGCCGTCACCGCGATCCTCGCGATCGTCGTCGGCAAGCAGTGGGTCCTCACCGGATCCCTGCTCGACGTCTCCTACCTCACCGTCGGCTTCATCGGCGTGACCCTTTACCTCTACGGGCTGACCAGGCTCGGCGGTCTGATCACCGCCCTGCATGAGGCCCGCAGCGAACTCGGCAAGGTGGCCGTGGCCCGGGAACGGACCCGCTTCGCCCGCGACCTGCACGACCTGCTGGGACTGAGCCTGGCCGCGATCGGCCCGAAGGGCTCCATCGCGCGCCGCGCGCTGGCAGGAGACCCGGACCGGGCGCGTAAGGAACTCGGCGAGATCCTGGCCGTGTCGCGGCACGCCCTCGCCGACGTCCGGCTGATCGCCAGCGGATACCGGGAGATGTCGCTGCACGAGGAGTCCCGCACGGTCGAGTCGCTGCTCGCGGCCTCCAACGTCGACGTGCGGATGGAGCTCAACCACGGCGAGCTGCCGGTCCACATCCGGTCGCTGATCGTCGCGGTCCTGCGCGCGGGCGTGGCGAACGTGCTCGACCACACCGGGGTGGCGCGGTGCGAGATCGCCCTGCGGCAGGCGGGCCGGACGGTGACGCTGGACATCATCGATGACGGCATGACCGGGATGTGCCCGCTCACCCCGGACGCCGACCTCGGCCTGGAGAACCTGGTCGAGCGGGTGACCGCGCTCGGCGGCGAACTCGTCGTCGGACCGGATCCGGACGGCCGGTTCGGCCTGCACCTGACCATTCCGGTCTCCCGCGAGCACGCGGACGCCAAGTCCGAACCAGACGAGGTCGAGCAGATCCCCCGGTTCGCCTCGCTGTTCGCCACCGGGCTGATGAACGTCGTGTTCGTCGGGATGGCCATCGCGGCGCTGCTGCACCTGACCTACCTGACGCGCGACGCCGTGGTGCTCACCGTCAGCGGACTCTGCATGGCGGGACTGGCGGCACTGCAGCTGTTCTACGTCAGCAAACCGGGCACCCGGTTCACCTCGCCGACCAAATACCTGGTGATCGCCGCCCAGGCCGCGATGGTGTACGTGCCCGCCCTGTTGTTCCCCCACGCCTGGATCAGCATCCCCGGGATGCTCGCGGGCACCGTCCTGCTGGTGCTGCGTCCGGTCGCGGGCTGGATCGGGTTCGGCGCGGTCGTGCTCAGCGTTCCGTTCGCGCAGGCGGACTTCCACGCCGACGCGCTCAGCATCTTCTACAACGTCGGCGCCACCGTGACCACCGGCCTGGTCACCTGCGGCCTGACCTGGATGGCCCGGTCGGTGTGGGAGTTGCGCGCCGCGCGGCGCGCGCTGGCCGAGGCGGCTGTCGCCGAGGAGCGGATGCGCTTCGCCCGCGACCTGCACGACCTGCTCGGCCTGAGTCTGTCCGCGATCACCCTCAAGACCGAGCTGACGCAGCGGCTGATGAAGGCCGACCCGGCCCGGGCGGCCACCGAGCTGATGGAGATCGTGGAGATCTCCCGCCTCGCCCTCACCGACGTCCGCCTAGTCGCCAGCGGCTACCGGGACCTCTCGCTCAACGAGGAGTCACGGTCGGCGGAGTCGGTGCTGGCCGCGGCCGACGTCGACGTGAGGATGGACCTGCACTACGGGGAACTGCCGGTTGAGGTGCGCACCGTCCTGGCGACGGTGCTGCGCGAGGGAGTGACGAACGTGTTGCGGCACAGCCGGGGCGCGCGGTGCGAGATCACCGTGCGCCAGCACGACAACATGGTGGAACTCGAGATCGTCAACGACGGCGTCGGGGTCGGCGACACCGGACCCGGCAGTGGCAGTGGCATCCGCAACCTGTCCGACCGGGTCGCGACGGTGGGCGGCAGGCTCACCGCGGGCCTGGACTCCGACGGATCGTTCCGGCTCCGTGCCCTGGTTCCCGCTTAGCTCAACTCCGTGGGGGACGCACCGCGCGACCTTCGCATCCGGCCCGCTCCTCGCCCCGCTCCTCGCCCGCGCCATCGTCGCCGCGGTGTACTCCGGACTCTGTGTCGTCGCGTTCCTGCACGTCCTGGAGTCGGCGCCGGCGTTCTCGGTCGCGCTGTTCGCGGCGACCGCGCTGCTGATCCTGCTGGCCCTGCAGGTCTGCTACTTCAGCAGGCCGGGCGGACCGCCGCGCTCCCCGCTCACCTACTGGGTGCTGGCCGCGCAGGCCTGCCTGATCTTCGTCCCCGCGCAGCAGTTCGGGCAGGCCTGGGTGGCGCTGCCCAGCCTGCTCGCGGGAACCGTGCTGCTGGTGCTGCCGCCCGCCGCGGCGGTGACCGCGTTCGTCGCCATCCTGGCGATCACCGCGCGGACCCAGGAAACGCTGACGGACTCGGCGCTCGACGTCGCCTACATCGTCGTGGGCGGCCTGGTGGCGGCCCTGGAGGTGTTCGGCCTGACCCGGCTGGCCGGGCTGATCACCGAACTGCACGCGGCTCGCTCGGAGCTGGGGAAGGTGGCCGTGGCCCGGGAACGCACCCGGTTCGCCCGCGACCTGCACGACCTGCTCGGACTCAGCCTCGCCGCCATCGGGCCCAAGAGCGCCGCCGCGAGCACCGCGCTCACCGCCGACCCGGACAAGGCCCGCGCTGAGCTGCGGGAGATCCTGGTCGTGGCCCGGCACGCGCTGGCCGACGTGCGGCTGATCGCCAACGGATACCGGGAACTGTCGCTGCGCGAGGAGTCGCGCACGGTCGAGGCGCTGCTCGCCGCGTCCAATGTGGATGTTCGGATGGAGCTGAACCACGGCGAGCTGCCCGCGCACATCCGATCGGTGGTCGTCGCGGTGCTCCGGGCGGGGGTCGCCAACGTCCTGCACCACACGAGCGTCGCCCGGTGCGACATCACCATGCGGCAGGCGGGCCGGACCATCGCCCTCGACATCGTCGACGACGGGGTCACCGGTCGGTGTCCCACCGAGGAAAGCTCCTTCGACGGGGGACTGGAAAGCCTGGCCGACCGGGTCCGCCGGCTGGGTGGGACGCTCGTCGAGGGCCCCGACCCGGACGGCCGCTTCGGCCTGCACCTGACGATCCCGGTGAGCGGGCGGCCCGAACTCGCGGCAGCGCCCGACGAGGTCGAGCACGTGCCCCGCTACGCGGCGCTGCTCGCCACCGGGCTGATGAACGTTGTGTTCGTCGGCTTCCTCTGCGCCGCGATGCTGCATTTGCTGTACCTGACACGCGATCCGCTCGTGCTCGCGTTCAGCGCGACCTGCCTGGCCGTCCTCGTCGCGCTGCAGTTGCTGTGGGTGAGCAGACCCGGCGTCCGGATCGGGTCGCCGTCGAGGTACGTGGTGGTGGCCGTGCAGGCGGTCCTGGTCTATCTGCCGCTCGCGGTGTTCCCGCAGGCATGGGTGAGCGTGCCGGGGCTGCTCGCGGGCACCGCGCTGCTGGTGTTCCGCCCGGCCACGGGATGGCTCGGCTTCGTCGCGGTCGTGGCCAGCGTCCCCTGGGCGCAGGGGTCCTCCGGGCTGATCGACGTCTTTCTCGCGGTGACCGCCACGGTGATCACCGGCCTGGTCACCTACGGGCTCACCTGGATGGCGGGCTCGGTCTCGGAATTGCGCGCCGCCCGACGCGCTCTCGCCCACGCGGCCGTCGCACAGGAGCGGCTGCGGTTCGCGCGGGACCTGCACGACCTGCTGGGGCTGAGCCTGTCGGCGATCACCCTCAAGGCGGAGCTGGCCTTTCGGGCGATGAAGGTCGATCCGGCGCGGGCGGCGAGCGAGTTGGGGGAGATCGTCTCCATCGCCCGGCTGGCCCTCGCCGACGTCCGGCTGGTGGCGAGCGGGTACCGGGACCTCTCACTGAACGAGGAGTCCAGGTCCGTGGAGTCGGTGCTCGCGGCGGCGAACGTCGACGTGCGGATGGACCTGCGCTACGGGGAGCTGCGGGCCGAGGTCCGGACGGTGCTGGCGACTGTGCTGCGCGAAGGCGTGACGAACGTGTTGCGGCACAGTCGCGGCGGCCACTGCGAGATCAGCGTGCGGCGCCACGGCGACATGGTCGTGTTGGAGATCGTCAACGACGGCGTGTCGGTGTCGTTCGAGGGCCCGGGCAACGGGATCCGGAACCTGACCGAGCGGGTGACGACGGTCGGCGGGGAGCTGACCGCCGGAGTCGGAGCCGATGGGCGGTTCCGACTCCGCGCCCAGGTTCCCGCCTAGGTCCTGGCCCGCAAAGGGCCTAGAGCCAGCCCGATTCCGTGGCGATCCGGATCGCGTCGACCCGGTTGCGGGCGTTGAGCTTGGTGACGATGGTCGTCAGGTAGTTCCGCACCGTGCCCGCCGACAGGTATAAGCGGGCGGCGATGTCCACCGCGTTCGCACCACCCGCCGCCATCTGCAGCACCTCGATCTCACGGCCCGTCAGGGGGCAGTCGGCGCCGTCCCAGGCGGCCAGGGCCAGGTCGCCGTCCACGACGCGCCTTCCCGCGGCCACGCCGCGGATCGCGTTGGCGAGCTTGTCTGCGGGGGCGTCCTTGAGGATGAAGCCGCCCACCTTGGCCGCCAGGGCGCGCCGCAGGGTGCCGGGGCGGCCGAGGCTGGTGAGGATCAGGGTTCGGCATTCGGGGAGATGCTCATGCAGTTCGGTGGCCGCGGTGAGGCCGTCCTTGCCCGGCAGGTCGATGTCGATCACCGCCACATTCGCCTGCGATTTGCGTGCCGCCGGCAGGATGTCGTCGCCCGAGGCGACCTCCGCGACGACGTCGACGTCCTGCTCCAAGTTCAGCAGCGCGACCAGTGCGCCTCTCACCATGTGCATGTCCTCAGCAATCAACACTCTGATCACATCTCCACGCACCCTTCGCCCGCACACGCCATGGTTGTTTGTACCACTTTCCCGGTGTCCGATTTTCGCCCGTCTGGTCGCCTGTGGATTCCCACCGATACCGGCGAATGGGGGTTGACTGCCGCCCCTATCCGCTGTGGCCAGGCGTT
This sequence comes from Actinokineospora xionganensis, assembly GCF_014323725.1. GTDB lineage: Bacteria > Actinomycetota > Actinomycetes > Mycobacteriales > Pseudonocardiaceae > Actinokineospora > Actinokineospora xionganensis. The sequence continues at coordinate 49,204 of NZ_JABVED010000017.1, forward strand.
TTCCCCTGCTGGGCCACCGCGGCCACCCGTCGGGCCGCGGTCAGGCTCGACCACGAGGTCAGCTCGATCAGTGTGCTGTGGGACAGGCCGGCGTCGTCCACGACGGACGGATCGATCTGGTAGGCGGCCATCGCGGTGAGCAGTGCCAGCATGCCGATGGGCCGGTCGCGCGGCGACAACACGGAAACCGCCTCGCCCGCCCACGCCCGGCTCACCCCCCTGGGCCGTCCGTCCCATTGGGCCAGTTGGGCTATCACCAGCGCGCGGACGTCGGCCGGGACCGCGCGGTCGCCCGCCTCGTCGATGACGGCGTACGCGCGGGCGAAGGCGTCGGCGATCGTCGGGCTGTCCGCCGCCCACCACAGGTCCTGGCCGACCGGGGCAGGGGGCAGCAAGTCGAGGGAGTCGCCGGGTCGGTGCTCCGCGGTCGCCGAGGAACGCATGAAGCGGCCCAGGAAACGGGTCGCCGGGCCGCGCGCGCCCGCTGGAACGTTCGGTGGCAGCGGGGAGTCGCCGAGGAAGACACTCACCATGCGGTTGAGGTAGTGGAAGGTCACCGCGACGCCGACCGTCTCTGCGGTGGGCGACGGCGGTCGCGCGTGTGCGAAGGCGCTGTCCCGGGCCCACAGCGCGAGTGCCCTGGTGCTGTCGTCGGCGATGTCCTCGACCCGCGACGTGCTCAGCGCGGCCGCGGCGGGGCCGTGGACCAGCCCGCCGAACGTGGCGCTGTGGACCTGCACGCAGTACGGGCAGCCGTTGCCGACCGACACCCCGGCCGCGACGACCTCCTTCGTGGCGCGGTCGAGTTCACCGCGGGCCAGCAGCGATTCCCGCAGCATCACCCAACTCGCGGCGAGCACGGTCGGGCTGGGGGAGTGCAGGGCGATCGGGGGCGCCAGCATGCCGAACTCCCGCTCGACGCGCTGGTACACGGTCGCGACGACGTCGCGGGCCTGCCGCGGCCGGACCGGGTCGACGTACAGGACCTGGTTGAGCGCCGAACGCAGCGCGGCGCGGATCACGGTGCCACCCATGGTGTCCCTCCCCGAACGTGGGTAAACAAACCAAATCTAGTGACGGCGAAGGCCGTGGGGGCTCTCCGAGAATGCGGTCTCAGAAGCCACCCGCGACGGTGGCCTGGGCAGCGGCGGCCAGCAGCGCGGTCGCCACCACCGCCGAACCCGCGTGCACGGTCAGTCGGGCGGCGCGGCGGCGGCACCCGACCAACGGCAGCCAGGCCAGCCCGGCGAGCGCCAGAATCACTCCGCTGTGGAGGGTCGCGGGCGACCCCGCGCCGGTCCACGCCTTGGCGAAGTGGAAGATCGCGCCGGCCGAGGCGGCGGCCAGGACGACCGGAGCGGCCCGGCGAGCGGGCTCGGCCAGGGGCGCGGCGACAGGGGCGAGGGTGAGGAAGACCGGGAAGCAGCCCGCCACCACGGCGAGGAAGACGACCTGGTTGGACACCTCGACCCTGCCCGCGAGCATCAGGTCGAGGAGCACGCCCAGCGCGGCGCTGCCGCAGACGAAGGCGACGGTCATGCGGCTGGGCCGGTCGAGGAACCCTCGCAGCAAAGCAAAACCGGCGACAGCGGGCACGGCGTAGAGCAGCGCGATCCGCAGGGCCAGCGGCCCGAACGAGACCGGGACGGACAGGGTGTGCTCGTGCTGCGCCACCGCCCGACCCGCGCAGGCGACGAGGAACAAGACTGTGGCGGCGAGGACAGCGATCGTCCGCACCGCATGGGTGTGGAGCGGCTTTGTGGTGGCAGTGGTGCCGAGGGTCGCGGTCGGTTGCCCGGTGAGGCGTGGCCCAGGGGAAATAGGGGTGATAGGGGTGGGCCGTCCACTCGAACGGCCCACCCCCCGCCTCATCCGACCGGCACCGGCGCGGCGCACGAGCAGACCATTTCGGCGCGTTCCTCGGGCCGTGGCCGCAGGTGCGCGATCATCGCCACGACCATCGGGACGAAGACGACGAAGTTGTAGAACAGGTGCAGCTCGACCCTTGGGGCGATGAGCTGGATGATGCTGGTCGGCTTGGGCTCACCGAGCAGGTATTGCCCGGTCATCGCCTGGACCAGCAGCAGAAGGTGCTCGAAGTGGTGCCAGACCTGGATCCACATCGCCGCCACCCACCACGTGCGGGACCGGCCGGTGAACCCGTGGCGCAGCACCACGAACCCGATGAGCATCACCAGCGCGTAGCCATAATGCATCCACTCGGAGGTGAACAACCACGGTATGTAGTGCCCGATCAGCCCGAGCGACTTGGGCCGGGGCCAGCCGAGGACGAAGATCTGCCACGCCTGGACGAGGTGCTCGGCCCAGTGTCCGATCACAATCACCGTGAACCCCAGCACGGCGGCCTTGTGGTATTTCCCGTTGAGCGCCGCGACGAACCCCACGCGCCCGCCCGCGCCCGCCTGCACTGCCATCACGCCCGCCTCTCTTCGCGATGCCGCGGGCCGCCCGGCACGGGCCGACCCACGGTGATCATTTCCTCACGCGGCGCGATCGAGCAAGGCCTGCGAACGCCGATGGGCCAACAGCGCCAGCGCGCTCACCTGATCGGAGTCCGGGCCGCCCTCGGCCGCGATCTGCTCAAGCAACCGTGCCTTGCGCTCGTACCAGGCCGCGACCTCTTCCTTGCTCGCCCGCGGTCCCGGCATACTCAGAATCACCTGCGTGATCTCCTGCAACCCGCTCATGACCACCGCCGTCGTCGAACGTCCACACCGGACGCGGCTGCGACCGGGTCTGCCGGACGGTCGACGACGGCGCGGTCATCACGCGCCCTGGGTCGCCGTCACCGGCCTCATCAGGGGCTTGGTCACCGCCGCAGTGGGCAGCGGCGCCCCGTAGCTGACATTGATCCCGCGGGCCCGGGCTGCCTCGACGATGCCCGGCATGGCGCGCTCGGCGAGCGCCGAGATGGTCAGCGCCGGGTTCACCGTCAGCGCGGCGGGAACCGCGGAACCGTCGGTCACGAAGATGCCCGGGTGACCGCGCAGCTCATGCCGGTCGTCGAGCGCCGAGGTCTCCGGGTCGTCGCCGATGCGGCACGACGCCAGCGGGTGCACCGTGTACGCGCCGACCAGGTCGTTGGTCCACGGCAGCACGGTGGCGATCCCGTCGCGTTCGAGGATGTCGCGCACCTCCGCGTCCGCGGCGGCCCACGCGCCCAGCGTGTTCGGCGTCGGGTCGTAGCTCAGCGGCCCGCGGCCCAGCATCTGCTGGGAGATGCGGTAGGCGTTGCCGGTGGGCGGCGGCGGCCCGAAGACGCCCTCGTTGTCGTCCTCGACGATCTGGAAGATCGTCAGCCAGGACTGCCAGCGGCGCAGCATCTCCTTCTTCTCCACGCCCAGCCAGGTCGGGCCGTCCGCGCCTTGGGCCTGGGCCAGGATCGTGCCCAGTCCCGGCGGGAAGTACAGCTGCTCCAAGGAGAAGCGGCGGTACTCCGGCAGCGAGCCGTCGAGGTGGTCCCAGTTGGCGACCACCGGGCCCTTGCCGATCTGGTTGGCCGCGTACGCCAATCCGTTGCCTCGGTCGAGCCCGAGCACCTCGCGGGCGCGGTCCTCGTTGATGATCGCGGTGTTGAGGCGCTCACCGTTGCCGGAGAAGTACCGGCCGACCGCGTGCGGCATCTTGCCGAGCGTGGCCTCGGAGCGCTGCAGGATGACCGGCGTGGCGCCCGCGCCCGCGGCCATGATCACGATCTTCGCGTCGATCGTGCCGCTGCCGACGGTGATCCGGTAGTCCTCTTCGTCGATCTGGTTGTAGCGCACCCGGTAGCCGCCGTCGTCGGTCCGCTCCAACTGCTGGACCTCGTGCAGCGGACGGATCTCCGCGCCGTTGGCGACCGCGCCGGGCAGGTAGTTGAACAACAGCGAGCGCTTGGCGTCGAACTTGCAGCCGGCCATCATCCAGTTGCAGTTGGTGCACTTGGCCTTGTCGATGCCGACCGGCACCGGGTTGGCGGTGCGCCCGGCGTGGTTGCACGCCGCGGCCCAGAGGCCGCCGGCGTAGCTGATGTCGTCCCAGCCCTGCTGCACCACCGGGATCACCTGCGAAACCCGGTCATACCAGGGATCGAGGGTGTCACGGCTGATCGCCTTCGGCCACATCCGGCGCCCGATGCTGCCCTGCCGCTCGAAGGTGAACCGCGGGGCGCGGGGGAGCGCGGCGAAGTACACCACCGAGCCGCCGCCGACGCAGTTGCCGCTCAGCACGCTCATCCCGTCGCCCGCGACGAAGTCGAAGACCTTGGTGTAGCTCTTGCCGAGCAGGTAGTCGTGGTCGAAGTCCTCGGCCTGCAGCCACGGACCGCGTTCCAGGACCACGACCTTCGCCCCGCCGGCGGCCAGGTGGTAGGCCGCGATGGCGCCGCCGAAGCCGCTGCCGACGACGAGGACGTCCGTGCTTTCGATACTGGTCACGCCGGGCTCCCTGAGGGCGTCGTGTCGGGGTGCGGCTTGGCCAGCTGCCTGCCGTAGGAGAAGTCCGCGAACCGCCAGAGTCCGTCGTCCTGGGGCAGCTCGAAGCCGATCGTGAGCAGACCCGGGTGGCCCTGCGCGATGGCGTCGTGCGTGCTCATGTGGGCGGCGCTGTCGAAGGCCATGTTGCAGAACAGCGACAGCAGCACCCAGCCGTCCTTCTCCGGGTGGCCGGGGGTGGTCAGCGTCCGGATGATCGCGCACCGGTCGTCGAACTCCAGCGCCACGAACGGCGGGACGTCCCCGTCGAGCGTGATGCCCTTGTCGGCGGCGTAGGTGGTGGCATGCCCGTTGAGCATGCCCACCAGCGCTTCGAGCCCGGCGGTGATCCCGGTGGCGTCGTGGTGCAGCATCTCGAGCGCACCAGCCTGCACCGCGCCCCCACCGGTGGAGACCCCCGCGATGGCCCGGTCATCAGGCGAGCGCTTCTCGCCGGGCACGATGCAGTCCGCGAACGCTTCCAGCGTGATCGTCTTGACGTGTTCGTCTGAGGTGCCCGAGTGCACGGTGTGTCCTCCCTCGGCCTTGGTAGAACTCCATCGTCGTGGTGGGGCAGTGGCTGGCGCATCTCCCGGTATGCCGTCGTTTCCTTGCTGGACAAGGGAAATACCGCACAGTGAGAGGCGCTGGTGTCAGGTGGAGGGGAGATTTGGCATCCGGTGACAGAGATACCGTCGAGCCAGGTCCGCACGGTGAGGAGTGGTGCGGCCGACAGTCGCCCAGTAGTTCCACAGACCGGCCACGAAAACCGCCCATGGCGTCAGCGCGGTATCCGCTTTGGCAGACCACGATGAGCGCGTCCGTGCCCATGCTTCGGCTTCGGCTGGGTGGTGTCCGGAATCGATCAGACGCAGCAACAGGAATGCGGTGTCGACCAGCCCGCACCGCGACCGGGCAGACCCCAGTCGATCACCCGAACGGCGGGGCCGTCGATCAGGAACTGGTGTGAGTGCAGGTCGGTGTGGACGAGTCGATCGCCGTCCACGAGGTCGGGCACCAGCGCGGCGATCGAGTCCAGGCGCTCGGCGTCCATCCCCGTGTCGAGTCGACTCCACCAGTCCGTGACGGCCCACCGCTCGCTCAGCGGGCGGAGTGCGGGTGCGGGCGTGGCACTGAGCTGATCGACTGTCGCACCGACCAGTGCCAGATCGGGCGAGCCAGGTGTGAGATCGGCCGGGCGGCCCGGAACGAATTCGAACCCGACCACCAACCAGTCCTCGACGTCCTCGGCGAACAGCACCGCCGGAGCCAGGTCCGCGGCGAGCGGCGACGCGAGGGTTTCGTTGCGCAGCCACCGCATCCGAGGTGATCGTCCCGCGACACCCTTGACGAACACCGGCTCGCCGGTGGCGGGACGCAGGATCGCCGTGAGGTCACAGGTCTGGCCCGCGGTGACGTCCATGAAGTCGGCTACCGGTCCGATGCGTCTCTCGATCGTCGCCCGCACCTGGGGGGACAGGTCGGTCCAGCCGACCTTCATCGTCGAGCCCTCATATCGGCCGCTTATCGCTTCCTGGTCTCAGTGTTCTCGTTGCCGTCTTCCCCGCTGGAGCTGCAGTTGCCGTCTTCATGGCAGCTGCCGCACTTGCCGTCGAGCGCCCACAACTCGTGGTCGACGAGATACCCCGCGGCTTCGATCGCCTCCAGCGTACGGAGTACACCCCGCGCGGTCGCGGCGTTCGAGGTCTCGGCAGGCGTGTCGTCCGGGACGTGGTGGATGAACCGGCCCGCCACCCGTTCACAGAACGCGGCGTAGTCCTTGGTCCAACGCAGGAACAGGTGCCACCCCGCGTCGACTGCCGGGCTGGGCGACAGACGCTCGCCAGGGTGTCCGGCAGCCGCGAGAAAGGCAAGCGTCTGGTCCATGATTCGTGTGGCCAGGTCCAGGTCGATGTTCCGATCTTGGGCGAGTCTTGTCGTCAGGAGGTCGAACAATTCCTCCGAGATCAGAGTGCGGGCCCGGCGAGAGTCAAGGCGCAATACCCCGGTCATTGGATAGTTCCTTTCGTTGATGTACTCATCATCACGGCGACCACAGGGCGCTGCCCCTGATCACCAACGACGGCGCACCCGGTTCGCCGGGAGCGGGTAGGTTGACAAGCTCACGCACCACCTCGACCAGGTCAGTGCCGTCCTTGAGCCAGACGACACCGCCATGCTCTTCGGTGAGCACACGGCTGGCGACGACATGGGTGCGATCAAAAACGAACACAGCGTCGGTGTGCGCTCCGTGATTCCTGGAACAGGCGACGCACACAAGTTCGCCGTTGTCGTCGTGAAGCAGCCGGAATTGCCACCCGTTGTCCCGTAGCGCCGCCAGTTCGGCAAGCTCTGGGAACCGGGTAATGGAACTGGCGGATTCAGTCATAGCGGCGACCGAATGATTGTGCCGAGTTCAATGTCGACGAATACTCAGTGTCCGCCTGCGGCGGCCACAGTCGCTGATGCAGATCCGATGACACGAGGTCGTTCAGTCGGAGCCCAGCGCCCATCACGTCTTGCGCCGCCGCCGCGAATCGCGAACATGGCCAATGCTCGGTCGAGCAGAGGAGGCACGTTTCGGTTCCTTCAGCCGGCTGATGCGCGGTCAGATCGTCGATCACCCGCGCGACTTGGCCGAGCAGGCTGTCTGATCCCACGACTACAGCCACGATCGGTCGGTATCCGGGCCTCGGCATTGACGTCCTCTTGATTCGGTCGGGCCGGTCGTTGCCGGTGGAAGCATCACCCTGCGTTGCTGTTGACCACCGCATAGTGAACGCTAGGCTTGTTCGACCTGGTAGAGGACTGACCACGGGTACGAGTACGGCAGGGCTCGGGGCGACGATGTGCAGGGGGCGATGTGGGCTACAGGCGGGCAACACCGCGCGCTGGTCAACGTTCGCCCGGCCGCGCCTGCATCTCGGGCTACGTGTTCAAGCTGATTCGTGAGTCGACGCATTTCACTCAGGCGCGTCTCGCCGAAATCCTGCGTGTGGATGTGGCGACAGTTCAGGGCTGGGAGAGCGGTCGTCGGCCCCTGGGTGCATTGCGCAGCGCAGATCTCGTCCGGCTACGGATGAGCATGCGCCGTCTCGGAGCGCCTGCGGTCGCCTTGGCCGTGTTGGATCTCGCGATCGAGGCTGACCTCATCGTCTTCGACGCTGTCGAGGCAGGCCCCACAGTGTTGGCTGCCGACACCCATCCGCTCGCCGCCGCTGTGCATCGTCGAACGCTCACCAGCCTGCTCACCTGGCCGTTCACGGGAACTGTGCCGGGCGTTCTGGCAGTGCCTGCGCAAACGGCCCGCCGTGGTCCCGTTGCCGACCGACCATTACTGGGCTCGGAGGAACGCGAGCGGTTCTTCGACCACCTGCAGGTCACTGCGGATGCCTCACGAGGAACAGCAAACGCGTTGCTGAGGCGCCAAGCCGTCTATCTGCTGGGCTTCGATCAACGCCCAGACTCCGCCCGGTGGCTCACTTCTGAGCTGCGGGACGCCAACCGCATCGCCGGACACGCCGATCACCTGTCGTCCTGGGTCGCACATCGGTCGTCGGCCATCGCCTTGGCGCAGAAGGGACACCGTGACGCTCTGCATGCTTTCGTCGCACGGGAGTTGAACACCGACGCGCAGGAGATCGCCAATCTGAACTACTGGGCCTATTGGCTTGGGGAGATCGCCGATCCTCAGGTCGATGACGACTTCATGACTACCGTGGACCCCGAACAGTGGTTTGGCGCCCGCGTGCTTGATCACCTGCTTGTTCGACTCAATCCGGGCTCGCATCACGCCGACCTCAACATCCACACGCTCTGGGCACTGTTTGCTTGCTCGGCCAATTGTTTTGCGGGGTCGGAGGCATGCCCAAGCTCGGGCAGGTGAAGTCGTGGATCGGATGAGCGCCGACCCCCACCTCACCCACCGTGCTCGCCGTGAACTGGATAGCGTGGCGTACGCCATCCGGCTGGCTGACAGATGAGAGAGGGGCACCACGTGTCCGGTGACCACACCCGGCGACCCGAGGACGAAGAGGCCTGCGCGACCGCTGCTTTCGCCTTCGAGCTCGGCGTTCTCAAGAACATGCGCCGGGCCGGCTGGTGGCATGCGGGAGTTCGTGACCCGGAGTCGGTCGCCGAGCACAGTCTTCGTGTCGCGCAGCTCGCCTCGCTGATCGCCGCCGAGGAAGGGGCGGACCCGGCGCGGGCGGCGTTTCTCGGGTTGTGGCACGACAGCCAGGAGACTCGGACGGGCGATATCCCGCACACCGCGAAGCCCTATCTCGCAAGCCGGATCGACAATCGGGCGATCACCGCGGACCAGACCGCGCGCATGCCCGAGATGGCCGCCAAGACTGTCCGGGAAGCTGTCGACGAGTACGAGAGTCAGGACACCGCCGAGGCGCACTGCGCCAAGGACGCCGACAAGCTCGAATGCCTCATCCAGGCCGTCGAATACCGTACCGCCGGCTACCAGAACCTCCAGTCCTGGATCGACTCGTCCCGAGCGGGGTTGCGGACCGAAGCGGCTCGGCGGATCGCTGACGCGGCGCTGCGAACCTCGCCGCTGACGTGGCGGGAGCACGTCTGATCTAAACGGACGGAGGGTCCCGGCAATGCCGGGACCCTCCTTTGAACCACAGCTCAGGCCGGGTGCACCGTCATCGGCAGCCCGCCCTTGACCCGCAGCGACAGCATCGGCTCCGGGACCACCTCATACCCCGGCACCAGCTTCAGCGTCATCTCCCGCGCCAGCATGGAGATCACGAACGTCGCCTCCATCAGCCCAAGGTGGCTCCCGACGCAGAAGCGCGGTCCAGCCCCGAAAGGCAGGTATGCGTACCGCGGCCGGGTGTTCGCCCGAGACGGGTCGAACCGGTCCGGGTCGAACTTCTCCGGTGCGTCCCAGAACTCCGGGTGGCGGTGCAAGGTGTACGGGCACACCATCACATCCGAGCCCGCGGGCACGTGGTAGCCGCCGACCTCGTCCTCCTCGACCGAACGCCGGGTCAGGATCCACACCGGCGGGTAGAGACGCATGGCCTCTTCGAGCACCATGTTCGTGTACGTCAGGCTCTTCAGATCCTCCAGCACGGGCGTCCGGTCGCCCAGCACCGCGATGGCCTCCTCCCGCAGGCGGGAAGCGACATCCGGGTGCTGGTCCATCAGGTACAGCGCCCACCCGACCGTGGACGCCGTCGTCTCGTGGCCTGCCAGGAGCAACGTGATCAGTTCGTCGCGCATGCGCGTCTGGGCGACGCGGGGGTCGGATTCCTTGCTGGTGGACTGGATCAGCCGGGAGATCACGTCGTCCGCCGGGTCGCGCGGATTGCCAAGGCGTTCCGCGACAAGGGCTTCGACGATCCGCGACAGGTCGTCGCTGGCCTTGCGGAACTCCCGCTGCCTGCGCAGCGGGAGCCACGTGGGGACCATGCCCATGGTCTCCATCTCGAACATCGCCTGGTCCTGCACGGCTTCGAACGAGTGCCCGATCGACTCGAACGCGTCCAGGTCGGCGTCGAGGAGGGTCCGGCCGAGTACACCGAGGGTGAACCCGGTGAGCTCGTGCAGGACGTCCGTCGGGCCCTGGCGGGTCCGCAGGCGGGCCACCAGCTTGGCCGCCTCCTCGACGATGGTGTCGGCCTGGGCGGCGATCCGCCGGTGCTGGAACACCGGCTGGATCGTCCGCCGCTGCTCCCGCCACAGCGCCCCGTCGCTGGTCAGCAGGCCGTCCCCGAGGGCTCGGCGTGCTTCAACGTAGCCGATTCCCTTGTGGTAATTGGCACTGTTGTCGGCGAGGATGTGCTTCGCGTGGTCGGGGTGGTTGAAGTAGTAGAGCGTCTTTGGTCCGATCCCCACCCGCACCGCGTCCCCGTAGGTCGCCGCCGCCGTGGACATCAGCGTGAGCCGGTCGCCTTTGAGCTGCTTGAGCAGGCTGAGCGTCTGACTGCGTGGGGGACCGGGGGGGACACGGTGCGAGGGGGTCATCGTCATGCCGCCTTCTGCTCCGCGGTGGCGGCCGGGGTGGCCGGGACCAGGGTGACCGGGGGAGCGGAAGCCTTCGACTTCTCCACGAAGTGGACCGTCCAGTGGTAGCAGCCGCGGATCAGGCAGACCAGCGCGGTGGCGAGGAAGATGTTGTACGCCACGTGCGCCACGATCAGCACGCCGTAGGCCAGCGCCACGCCGCCGCCGAAGGCGAACTGAGCCCACGGCTTCGACGGGGACGTGCCCGGGTCGGTGATCATGTAGTTGGTGAACAAGATGAACGCGACACCGGTCATCATGCCCAGCGCGGCCGGGATCGACGTGTCGAACAGCCATCCGCGGATGATCGACTGGGCGGCGAACACACCGACCCAGCCCGCGATCAGCCACATCCGGCCGGTCAGCTTGCCGTTGATCATCGTGCCGCCGATGATGATCAGACCCGGGATCAGCCAGTCCACCCAGCCCGAGACGTGCTCGGTGAAGTGGTACGGCGGTGCGATCGAGGCCCAGGGGAACAGGACCAGGATCATCGCGATGCCGAAGTTCGACGGGTTCATGAAGTGCCGCATGCGGCCCTTCACCGGCGCCCGCAGGATCCACTTCGCGCCGACCGCCAGGGTGACGCCGAAGACGAGCACCCAGACCCGGTCGTTGACGTAGATCAGCATGTTCACCGCGAGGCTGGTGATGTGCGCGGGGAACAGGAACTGCACGAGCCCCTTGAAGCCGCCGCCCAGGTAGCGCGGGTCGCGGCCCTCGGAGCGGGCGCCGATCTTCTCCAGGCCCAGTTCGACCGCGTAGCCGGTCGCCAGGGCGATGAAGGGCCACACCCACGGCTGCTCGAAGCCGAGGAAGGCGTACCCGACGATGTTGAACACGCTGATGGATATCGCGAAGTTGCGGAGCGCCTTGATGACCTTGGGGTCATGGCGCACTGGCGCGGCTGTCTTGGTCTCAGCCATGACGGGTCACTTCTCCTTCGCCTGGGTGCCGAGCCGCAGCGCGTGCATGCCCGAGGTCAACTGCAGGTCTTGTTCACGCATCTGGCCCGAGCGGTCCCGCCAGGTCAGGTGCACCTTGACCGGTCCGGCGTCGTCGCCGAGTCCGATGTGGACGTCGTTGCTGCGCTTGCCGGAGTGCCCGCCGCCACCGTCGACCCGACCGATGACCTTGGTGCCGTCGGCCTTCGTCACGACCACCTGGGCGCCGACGACCGGCGACCCGGGCGCGCCGTCCGCGGTGGGGGCGTCGTGGAACAGGCACAGCGTGAGGCTGTGGCCCGCGTTCGGCGCGTTGTTCTGGTAGAACACCGGCTGGTCCCACTGCCGGGCCATGGCGAAGTCGAGCCTGCCGTCGCCGTCGGCGTCACCGGTGGCGACACCGCGGGTCGGGACCGGGACGGCCAGACCAAGCTCGGGGGCGAGGTCGTCGTAGTGGCCGTCGGCGCCCTTGACGAAGAACTTCATGGTGTGGTCGCCGCCGACATCGTCGCCGAGGGTCACGTTCGGCCAGAACGACGGGTTGGTGAGCAGTTCGTCGTTGGCGGTGGCCAGTTCCTGCAGCTGCGGCCAGCGGTTGGTGTATCCGCGGACGAAGCCGGTGGCCTGCACGACCTGGTTGGTGCCGCTGTTGGTGAAGTCACCCGCCTTGACGTCCCAGCCCCAGCCGGACCACGCGGTGTTGGCCGAGCCGCTGACGTCGTCGAACGGGGCCTCACCGGCGAGCAGCTTCGTGCGCAGGTCGGCCTGGTCCTTGGCCTTGGTGAGGAAGTGGAAGTTGCTCTCCTCGATGCCCCACGAGGTGGTGATGTTGCTGACGAACAGGTCGTAGAGGCCGTCGCCGTCGAGGTCGGCGAAGTCCTCGCCCATGCCCTTGAACGAGTCCTGGCCGATCAGCTTGGACTTGGGCACGACCGGGGATCGGCCGCCGATGATCTCCTCGAAGGCGAGCTTGCCCGGCGTGGACTTGTTGTGCAGCAGGTGGTCCGGGCCGAAGTCGTTGGCCAGGTGCAGCTCCGGCAGGCCGTCGCCGTCGAGGTCGGCCGAGGCCGCCCCGAGCTCCCAGCCCCGGGAGATCTCGACGGGCAGCGCGTCGTCGACCTTGCGGAAAGTGCCGTCGCCATTGGCGAGGAAGAAGTAGTTCTCACCGCCGTTGCGGGCATCCGACATCGAGTCGTTCATTTCCACCCCGCCTGCGACCCGGTCGTCGAGCACCGGGCTGTGCGGGAAGTAGTTCGTGATCAGGATGTCGTAGTGCCCGTCACCGTCGAAGTCCTCATAGGTGACGGCGTTGCTGTTCCACTGTGGACCGTCGTAGACGCCATTGGTCTTGCCGGGCACCAGTTCCACCGCGGTGAAGCACTCGGCGTCGAGTTTCTTCGCCTCGGGCTTGGTGAGGAAAATGATCGGCGTGCGTCCCCAGTAGTAGACCAGCAGGTCCGTGCGGCCGTCCTCGTTGTAGTCGCCGGGCAGGCACCCCATCGGCGCGATCTGCCCGTTCATCGGCAGCGGGGCGGGGTTCAGCGCGAAGGCCGGGTAGCGGTGGCCGTTCTTGTCCGGCACCGGGGTCACCACGACCTGGTCGATCCGCGGGTCGGTGATGCACAGGTCGTTGGGCAGGCCGTCGCCGTCGACGTCGTTCATCGCGATGGCCGCGCCGACCGAGGAGATCCACGCGTCGATGTGCTTGTAGTCCTTGTTGACCTTGCGGACTTCCTGCTGGGCGAACCCGCTCGGCATGGCGATGGACTTCGCGGTGAACTTGAAGTCCTTGGCCAGTGCGGCCTTCGTCTCGGCGCTCGACTCAGGCAGGCGGGCCACCATGAACGTGGTCACCACCAAGACCAGAGCGATGATCCCAGGAAGCTGCCTGTGCAGCCATCCAGGTTTGGTGGTCATCGACTTACACCTCCCATTGCGGCGAATCGGCCTGCGACACGCTGGCGCCAGACCTCGTAAGCGGGTACATCACCGTCGGCCGGAAGGTCGCGACGGGCGTCGTGGGTGAGCTGTGCGGCGTCCTCCGGGGACATACCGCAGAAAACCTTCGAGGCGACCCGGGTGTGCGGGATGACAAGGCCGGCGCGCACCCTGGCCTCGGAGGCGAACGACGAGGCCTGGGCGAGCATCGGCGCGTAGTCGCCCGCCAGGTCGCGGTAGGCGAGCAGTTCGGTCTCGTCGGCGCCACCGGCATAGGTGGCGGCCAACCCGGTGCCCGCCCAGAGGTCCGCGCGCCGGTGCTCGGGGAACTTGGCGATCATCGACGCGACGAGCGGGCCGTCGCTGCCGCCGATGAACCACAGGGCCCGGCCGATTCCCTGGTCGATCCCGTGGTTGGCCTGACCTTCGCCCCAACTGGTGAGCCAGTCGAACTTCTCGACGTACTGCTCCTCGACATAGCGCTTCGTCTTGAAGTAAGCCTGGTGGAAGCCGTAGCCGTCGAGCACCAGGCCCACGAGCAGCGGGTCGAGGGTCTCCGCCTTGCGCCAGGCGAACTTCGGCAGCCTGCACATCGCCCAGCCGAGGCCGACGTAGACCATGTAGACGTGCTTGTCGCCCTCGCCGGCGAGGAAGTCGTCGAGGTGGTGCTTGCCGCCCAGCGGTAGGCCGTCGCGGATCCCGTAGCCCATCCCGGCGCCCTCATAGGCGAAGCCCCGGTAGTAAGGCTCGATCTGGTCCAGCTTGGCGACGGCGTCGTCGATGGTGGCCGCTTCCGCGGCGTAGGCATAGCCTTCGAGGAACCTGCGGCCGACGGTCTCCAGGTTCTCCTGGGCGGCCGGACTCTTCTTGTGGAAGCCACGCACGTCCAGCAAAGTGGCCGACGCGTTCGGTGTCAGGATGCGGCGCCGTAGCGCCCGCCATGCAGTGCCCAACTGACTTTCCCCCTCACGGGACTCGATCTGCGGATGGTTGAGCCGCCGCCTGGCTGACGGTGGCGGTGACGAGCCGGGTGCGGATGCGCTCGCGCCAGCGCTCGTACGCGGGATCGAGGCCGGTGCCCCACGGGTCGGCCTCGGTGCCGTCGGCGATGTCAACCGCCTCCGACACCGCGAGTCCGGCCAGGGCCTTCGCGGCGAGTTCGGTGTGCGGGGGAGTGAATCCGGCGTAGGTCCGGGCTTTCACCGCGAACACCACCCCGAGCGCCAGTTCCGCCCAGTGGGCCCCGGACGCCGCGCGCAGGCGGGTGAGGCCGGGTTCGTCGCAGCCGCCCGCGAACGTCGCGGCCAGGCCGACCCCGCTCCACAGATCGGCGTGCCGGTGCGGGGCGAACTTGTTCACCGCTTCGGTGACGGCCTCGGGGCGGGCGCCGTTGATGAACCACAGCGCGCGTCCGACACCCTGGTCGAAGGCCCGCAGGAAGTACTCGCCGGACCCTTCCCACGGGTACGGCTTGGGCACCCGCTGCTCGTGCACCCAGCGCTTCGTCTGGAAGTAGGCGCGGTCGAAGCCGTACCCGTCGACGGCCAGCCAGGTCATCGTGGGGTGGTACGGCGACTCGGCCAGGTCCGGGATGACCTTCTTCCACAGGACCCGCGGCAGCCGCGCCATGGCGAATCCGATGCCGATGTAGGTCAGGAAGATGTGCGGGTGGCCCGGCCCGCCGAGCAGTTTCCTCGACCACGTCCCGCGTCCGCCCGCCATGGCGTCGCGCACGGTGGCGGCCATCGCCGCGCCCTCGTAGGCGAAGCCGCGCTGCTGCGGTTCGACCAGCGCCAGGCGCCGCTCGACCTCCCAGAGCGTCTTCGCCTCGATACCCCATTCGAACCCGCAGATGACCGACTGCGGAATCGCCTCGAGCGTCTCGGCCGCGGCCGAGTCCGCACCCGGGAAGCCGCGGACCCGGAAAGTCACCTCGGCCAGTCTCGGTGTCAGGAGAACTCTGCGTAGCGTGCCGAGAATTGTCGGCATGGATGTCACCCCGCTTTCCTTGACCATGGTCTGGTGTCCGATATCTGCGGTGCATCTCCTGGATTGCCCGGGGGAATAACCCTGGTCGAAATAGAAGAACGCCCCGCCGGGAGCAGGCGGGGCGTTCTTCTCGAATAGTGCGCGATCAGGTCCAGGGGGCGAGCGGATACCACGGCAGGATGCCGCGCCCGGCGAGCAGTCGGACGTCCCAGTAGAGGAACGTGAACACGCCCGCGGCGATGAGCGCGGACGCGGTGACGATCGCCATCCGGCGCGGGTCGGCGGCGAACCAGTGCCGCAGCTGCCCGCCCAGGACCGCGCTGGTCAGCAGGAGCAGCACGGCCATGATCAGGATGTTGCCCAGCGACTGCAGGGTGAACGCGGCGGCGCCGTAGAGCGGGTTCCCGCTTTCGGCGGCGTCGCGGAACAGCTGCCGGAACAGCCCGAACGGCCTGCCGATCAGGAACCCGCCGACCAACGCGCCCATGAACACCATGGGCGCGTTGGGAAAGCGCTGGGACAGCTTGGCGAACGGGTCGCGCACGATGCCCAGCGCGGCCAGACCGAGGTAGACCATGGTCAGGCCGATCAGCCCGAAGACGACCATGGACTGGACGCTGCGGCCCGACAGCGTGCCCGCGACGTTCTTGGCGGTGGAGAACTGCGGCATCGACGTGCCGACCAGTCCGACGAGCGCGCCATAGGTCGCCGACACCGCCGTCATGCCGACGGAGAGCCAGAGCAGTGGTCGCAGGGTGGCCCGGACCCGGCTCCAGCGGGTCGTCGTGGTGCCCAGGATCGGGGTCATCGCGCCGAAAACGGCGATGTTGCAGGCGGTGAAGGTGCCCGCCAGGCCGGTGACGAAGGCAAAGGCGATCCCACCCGCGATCCCGCCGATCTCCGCGCCTTTGGCCGTGTGCCCCAACATGGTGTCGGCGATGCTGTCGCCGATGGTGCTGTCGACGAACTTCGCCGACCACACGACAGTCAGGAGGAAGCCCACCAGCGCGCTCAGGCCGACGATCAGCCCCCGGCGGCGGGGGAACACGCCACTGACGAACGTGGAGGTCGACGCCTGATCGGCGACCGGCTCCCGCGCCTGTCGGATATCGCTGCTGCTCATGCGCTGTCCTTTTCGGATAAGTGGCGGATGCGCCTGGCGAATGCGGACCCCAAGTCCTCCGATCGTACTGAGAGCGTTGGCGGGAATGCGTCGGCCGGGCAAACACCGCATTCTCGGAGAGGTTCTCCGGAAATAGGGGTCACCCGCTCGGGCGCAGGATTGAAGGTCGGTGCGCGCACGGTCGGAGACGACAATGATTGCATTCCGTCGCAAACTTGGACTCGCGAAGTCATAAATGGTGACCATTCGGCCTGCGGGGCCTATTCAACAGTGCCGGGGAAATGGTCCATTTCAGTCCAGAGGCGGTGAAGGTATGAGCAGTGAACGGATCGCGATCGTCGGCATCGGCCTTCGTTATCCCGATGCGAGTTCCCCGGCGGAGCTCTGGGAGAACGTACTGTCCGGCCGCCGCGCGTTCCGGCGGCTTCCGGACGAGCGGATGAACCACGCGGATTATTGGTCGCCCGACCCGAAGGCGCCGGACCGCTTCTACGCGAGTAAAGCGGCCGTGCTCAAGGACTTCGAATTCGACCGGGTCAAGTTCAAGATCGCCGGGAGCACGTTCCGGTCGACGGACATGACCCACTGGCTCGCCCTCGCCGTGGCGACCCAGGCGCTGGCCGACGCCGGCTTCCCGGAAGGGGAGGGGCTGCCCAAGCAGTCCACCGGTGTCGTGTTCGGCAACAGCCTCACCGGCGAGTTCTCCCGCGCGAACATCATGCGGGTGCGCTGGCCCTACGTGCGCCGCACGGTCGCGGCCACGCTGGCGGACAAAGGCTGGTCGGAAGACGAGACCACCAACTTCCTGGCTGAACTGGAAACCCAGTACAAGGCGCCGTTCCCGCTGTTCGACGAGGACACCCTCGCGGGAGGCCTGGCCAACACCATCGCCGGGCGCGTCTGCAACCACTTCGATCTGGGCGGCGGCGGCTACACCGTCGACGGCGCCTGCTCGTCGTCGCTGCTGTCCATCGCCACCGCCGCCAAGGCGCTGGTCGACGGGGACATGGACGTCGCCATAGCGGGCGGCGTCGACCTGTCGATCGACCCGTTCGAGGTCATCGGCTTCGCCAAGACCGGCGCGCTGGCCACCGGCGAGATGAAGGTCTACGACAAGGACTCCAACGGTTTCTGGCCGGGCGAGGGCTCCGGCGTTGTCGTGCTGATGCGCGAGTCCGACGCCATCGCCCGCGGCGGCAAGATCTACGCCTGCATCTCCGGCTGGGGCATCTCGTCGGACGGCAAGGGCGGCATCACCCGACCCGCCGAGGCCGGTCACCGCCTTGCCCTGACCCGCGCCTACGGCCGCGCGGGCTACGGCGTGGAGACCGTGTCCTACTTCGAGGGACACGGCACCGGCACCGCGGTCGGCGACGCCACCGAGATCGAGGCGCTGTCCACCGCCCGGCACAACGCCGACCCGACCGCGCGGCCCGCCGCCCTGGGCACGATCAAGGGCAACATCGGCCACGCCAAGGCAGCTGCGGGCATCGCGGGCCTGATCAAGGCCACGCTCGCCCTGCACCACCAGGTCATCCCGCCGGGCACGGGCCAGAAGGCCCCGCACCCGTTGCTGGAAGGTGATTCCGCGGCGATGTACGTGCCGCAGGAGGCCGAGCTGTTCCCGACCGACGTCCCGCTGCGCGCGGGTGTGTCGGCCATGGGCTTCGGCGGCATCAACACCCACATCGCGCTGGAGCAGGCCGCGGGCGTCACCCGGCGCACCGAGCTGGCCAAGCGCACCACCACCCTGGTGTCGAGCCGCCAGGACACCGAGCTGCTGCTCCTCGACGCCGACAACGTCGAGCAGCTGCGCGACCAGCTCACCCGGGTCGCCGCGCTGGCGCACAAGCTCGCGTTCGCCGAACTCGGCGACCTCGCGGGCACCCTCTCTGGTGAACTCGCGGGACGGCCGCTGCGCGCGGCGGTCGTGACGAACGCCCCGGAGGACGCCGAGCGCAAGCTCAACCGGATCATCGCCGCGCTCGACGCGGGGGAGACCTCGCTGTTCTCCCCGGTCGAGGGTGTCTTCCTGGACAACCGGACGGTCGCGCCGAAGCTGGCGTTCCTGTTCCCCGGCCAGGGTTCCGGGCGCGGCGCCGTCGGCGCCATCCGTCGCCGGTTCCCGGTCGCCGACCACGTGTTCGGCGCGGTGACCATCACCGGCGACCAGGTCGCCACCGAGGTCGCGCAGCCGCGCATCGTCACCGGTTCACTGGCCGGGCTGCGCGTGCTGCACGCCCTGGGCATCGAGGCGGACATCGCCGTGGGCCACAGCCTCGGCGAGCTGACCGCGCTGGCCTGGGCGGGCGCCATGGGTGGGCCCGAACTGCAGGAGCTGGCCAAGATCCGCGGCCAGGTCATGGCGCAGGCCAGCCACGGCGGCGGCGCGATGGCCGGGCTGGCCATCGACCCCGACGGCGCCGAGCGCCTGATGGACGGGTACCGGGTGGTCATCGCCGGGTACAACAGCCCCGGCCAGACCGTCATCTCCGGCGCGGCCGAGGCCGTCGACGCGGTGTGCAAGAAGGCCGCGGCCGAGGGTGTCACCGCGACCAGGATCAACGTCTCGCACGCCTTCCACTCGCCGCTGGTTCAGCCCGCGGCCGAGGCGATGACCGACCGGCTGGCCGAGCGGCCCTTCGAGCGCCTGGCCCGCCAGGTCGCCTCCACGGTCACCGGCGACGTGCTCGACCCGGACACCGATCTCCGCACGCTCCTGGTGGACCAGGTGCTGCTCCCGGTGCGCTTCACCGAGGCCGCCGCCCGCGCCGCCCGCGACGTGGACCTGCTCATCGAGGTCGGTCCCGGCCGAGTCCTCACCAGCCTGGTCGGCCAGATCGCGCCGGACAAGCCCGTCCTCGCGCTCGACACCGACAGCGCCTCGCTCAGCCCGCTGCTCACCGCGGTCGGCGCGGCGTTCGCCCTCGGCGCGCCGGTAGACGCCTCCGCGCTGTTCACCGACCGCCTGGTCCGGCCCCTCGCACTCGACGGGGAGATGACCTTCCTGTCGAGCCCGTGCGAGGCCGCGCCCGCCATCGACGCGGGCCTGGTGACCCCCCTTCACCAGGACGGCGATGGCGGCGGGGTCGCGTCCGCCGGGGACTCCACCCCCTTGTCCTCAGCGGACGCGACCCCGGCGGACTCCGGCATATCGACCCTGGAGCTGCTCTGCAAGCTCGCGGCCGAGCGGGTCGAGTTGCCGCTGGAGACCGTCACCGCCGACACCCACCCGCTCGACGACCTGCACCTGAGCTCGATCTCCGTCGGACAGATCATCAACGAGGTCACCCGGGAACTGGGCCGACCGGCGCTCGCGGCGACGACGAACTTCGCCACCGTGACGCTGGGCCAGCTCGCGGAGCTGATCGACGATCTCGCCGACACCGCCCAGGGCGGTTCCGACGCGGGCAAGGACGTCGCGGGCATCGGTGCCTGGGTCCGGCCGTTCTCGGTCGAGTACGTCCAGGAACGCCGCCCGTCGGTCGACGTCGGTGTCGGGGCTGCCGGGCAGTGGCAGGTGTTCGCGCCCCAGGGCCATCCGCTGGCCGAGCCGCTGCGCGCCGGGCTGGCGAAGGCGGGCATCGGCGACGGTGTCCTGCTGTGCCTGCCCAACGACGGCGAACCGCACGTCGACCTGTTCCTGGCCGCGGGCAAGGCGGCCATCGCCGCCGCGGCCGAGGAAGCCCGGTTCGTCGTCGTGCAGCACCACCTCGGCGCCTCGGGCCTGGCCCGGACGCTGCACCTGGAGGCCCTGACGGTGCGCACCACGGTCGTCGGCCTCGCCGACACCGAACCGTCCACTCCGGACTCGATAGCGGAGGTCGTCTCCCGGGTCGTCGGCGAGGCCGCCGCCACCAACGGGTTCTCCGAGGTTCGCTACAGCGCCGACGGCACCCGCACCACCCCGGTGCTCAAGGCCCTGACCGCGCCCGCCGGGCCGGTCGGACCCTCGCCGCTGGACTCGACCGACGTCCTGTTGGTCACCGGTGGCGGCAAGGGCATCACCGCCGAGTGCGCACTGGCCATGGCCCAGGACTCCTCGGCCAAGCTCGCGCTGCTCGGCCGGGCCGACCCGGCCAAGGACACTGAGCTGGCCGAGAACCTGGCCCGCATGGAGGCCGCGGGCGTCACCTTCCGCTATGAGCGCGCCGACGTCACCTCGCCCGAGGAGATCGCAGGTGCGGTCGCGCGGTTCGAAGCCGAGCTGGGACCGGTCACCGCGTTCCTGCACGGCGCGGGCCGCAACGAGCCCGGCGCGCTGGCCAGTCTGTCCGAAGAGGACTTCGAGCGGACCCTGGCGCCGAAGATCGCCGGTCTGCGCGCGGTCCTCGACGCGGTCGACCAGGACAAGATCAAGCTCCTGGTCACCTTCGGCAGCATCATCGGCCGGGCCGGTCTGCGCGGTGAGGCGCACTACTCCACCGCCAACGACTGGATGTCCGAGCTGACCGTCAAGTTCGGCGAGGAGCACCCGAACGCCAGGGTGCTGGCGCTGGAATGGTCGGTCTGGTCGGGCGCGGGCATGGGTGAGAAGCTCGGCGTCGTCGAGATGCTCATGCGCGACGGCATCACCCCCATCTCCACCGAGAACGGCATAGCCGTCCTGCGTGAGGTGCTGGCCGACCCGAGCGCCGGTCCGGTGCTGGTCGTCAGCGGCCGCGCGGCCGGGCTGCCCACGGTCGAGATGGAGGAAGCCGAGCTGCCGATGACCCGGTTCGTCGACCAGGTGGTCGTGCACTACCCGGGCATCGAGCTGATCACCGAGGCCGAGCTCTCCGCGGGCAGCGACCCGTACCTGGAGGACCACCTGCTCGACGGCGACCTGCTCTTCCCCGCCGTGATCGGCATGGAGGCCATGACCCAGGTCGCCTCAGCGCTCACCGGCTCGGAAAGCTCGCCGCTGCTGGAGAACGTCGAATTCCTTCGGCCGATCGCGGTCCGCCCCGGCGGGTCCACCACGATCCGGCTGGCCGCGCTGGTGCGCGACGCCGAGACCGTCGACGTCGCACTGCGCAGCGAGGAGACCGGGTTCAGCGCCGACCACTTCCGCGCCACCCTGAAGGTCCGCCCCGAGCTTCCCCAGTCGGACAACCCGGACCTGCGGGTGCCCGTGGTCGCCTTGGACCCGACGACCGAGCTGTACGGCAGCGTCATGTTCCAGGGCAAGCGGTTCCAACGGGTGCAGGCCTACCGCAAGGCCAGCGCGCGGCACGCGGTGGCCGAACTCGGCACCAGCTCGCCCGCGCCGTGGTTCGCCGCGTACCTGCCGCAGCAACGGCTGCTGGCCGACCCCGGCACCCGCGACGCGGTCATGCACGCCATCCAGTGCTGTGTCCCGGACGGCATCCTGCTCCCGCAGGGCGTCGAGAAGCTCTACCTGGCGCAGCGGTCCGAACAGGACACCGAGTACGTGGTCATGGACGCGCGTGAGCGCTACCAGGACGGCGACAGCTACACCTACGACGTCGACGTCCGCACCCCCGAGGGTCAGGTCGTCGAACGGTGGGAAGGTCTGGTGCTTCGCGCGGTCCGCAGCCGCAACGGCGCAGGCCCGTGGGTGCCGCCGCTACTCGGGTCCTATGTGGAGCGCTCGCTGGAGCGGGTGCTCGGCGGCAGCCGGTCGGTCGTCATCGAGCCCGACGCCGAGGGCGCCGAGCGACGCGAGCAGACCGAGCTGGCCGTCAGTCGCGCGCTCGGCCGGACCGCCGGGGTGCGCCACCGCCCCGACGGCAAGCCCGAGATCGACGGCGCCACGGTCACCGCGTCGCACGGCGCGGGCCTGACCTTCGCCGTCGTCGGCTCCGGCCGCCTCGGCTGCGACGTCGAATCCGCCTTGGAACGCACGGAGGAGGACTGGACGGGCCTGCTCGGCGCCGACCAACTCGCCCTGCGGGACCTGCTCGCCGCCGAGGCCGCCGACACCGCGGCGGTCGCGGGAACCCGGATCTGGGGCGCGCTGGAGTCGTTGCGCAAGGCCGGGATCACCAGTCAGGCGCTCACCCTCGACCGAGTCCACTCCGACGGGTGGGTGGTGCTCTCCGCGGGCGACGTCAAGGTCGCGACGTGGGTCACCACGATCAACGGCCAGACCGACCCGGTCGTCTTCGCGGTCCTGTCCGGAGAGGAACTCTGATGGCGAACTACTACGAGATTCGGCACACGGTGGGCTTCGAGGAGACCAATCTCGTCGGCAACGTCTACTACGTCAACTACCTGCGGTGGCAGGGGCGGTGCCGGGAGATGTTCCTCAAGAACGAGGCGCCCGCGGTCCTCAAGGAGGTCCAGGAGGACCTGAAGCTGTTCACCCTCAAGGCCGAGTGCGAGTTCTTCGCCGAGATCACCGCCTTCGACGAGCTGTCGATACGCATGCGGCTCGACGAGCTGACCCAGACCCAGGTCCAGTTCACGTTCGACTACGTGAAGCTGGCCGAGGGCGGCGAGGAGACGCTCGTGGCCCGCGGTGTGCAGCGGATCGCGTGCATGCGCGGCCCCAACACCAACACCGTGCCGTCCCGGGTCCCGCTCGAACTGCGCAAGGCGCTCGCGCCTTACGCCGGGGCGGGGATATCGCCGAAGGCACTGTACGCGGACGCGGCGTAGGCGGGCGGGAGGACGACGTGGTGAACAGCAGGCCTCCCGCTCACCTGGCCTCGGCGCCGGTGCCCGCGGCCAGGCAGGAGTCCGACAGCACGAACCCGACCGCGGTGACGACAGGGACGACGGGGACGACACTGCGCCAGGTGATGGGGCAGTTCGCCACCGGCATCACGGTGATCACCGCGGGTGGTGAACTCGGCCACGGGATGACCGCGAACTCGTTCACCTCGGTGTCGCTGGAACCGCCCATGGTGCTGTGCTGTGTGGCCAGGACGGCTCGGATGCACCAGGCGATCCTGGCCGCGGGCGGGTACGGCGTGTCCATCCTGGGCGCGAACCAGACCGGGCTCGCCCGCTACTTCGCCGACAAGACAAGGCCCGCGGGACCCACCCAGTTCGACGCCGTCGACTGGATCCCCGGGCGCCGGACCGGCGCGCCGCTGCTGATGGGCGCGCTGGCCTGGATCGAGTGCGAGCTCGAAGCCGACTACGAGGGCGGTGACCACTCGATCTTCGTCGGTCGAGTGCTCGACGCCCACCGTGGTGGCGGTCGCGACGCGCTGATGTTCTTCAGCGGCGGTTTCCTTCAGGCGGGACCCCCGCCCGCGAAGAGCGCCTGAGACCGAAGGGAGTCGACGATGTTGGTGACCGTCACCGGGGGCACGGGCTTCGTCGGCTCCCACTCGGTCGCGGCGCTGCTGCGCACCGGCCACCAGGTCCGGCTGCTCGTCCGCGACGAGTCCACAGTGGATGGCGCGTTGCGTCCGCTGGGACTCGATCCGGGCCGGGTGGACGTGGTGGTCGGCGACGTGCTCGACGAGTCCAGTGTCATCGCGGCGGTGCGCGGGGCGGACGCCGTGCTGCACGCCGCCGCGGTGTACTCCTTCGACAGCAGACAGCGGGATCGGATGCGGCAGACCACCGAGCGCGGCACGCAGGTCGTGCTCGGGGCCGCGCGGCGGTCCGATGTCGGGCGGGTGGTCCACGTCTCCACGGTGGCCGCGCTGTTCGGCAAGGGGGTCCGGGTCATCGGCCCGGACTCGCCGGTCGGCACACTTCGCGAGCCGTACCTGGCGACCAAGGCGGCGGCCGAGCGGATCGCGCGGGCCCACCAGGACGCGGGCACACCGGTGGCCATCAGCTACCCGCCCGCCCTGCTGGGCCCGCACGACCCGCGGCTGGGCGACCAGAGCACCCGCGTCCGGGACGTCCTGCGGGGGCTCACCCCGATCTGGCCGACCGGCGGCTTCCCGCTCGGCGACGTCCGCGACACGGCGGCACTGCATGCTGAGATGCTGACCGGTTCCCTTTCCGGCGGCAGACATTTCGGCCCTGGCACCTATGTGTCCACGAAGGATTACCTACGGCACCTGCGGGCGGTGACCGGCCGGGCGCTGCCCGCGGTGCGGCTGCCCGCCCGAGCCCTGGGCCCCGTCGGACACGCCTGCGACCTGCTGCAACGGGTGTGGCCGTGGCACCTGCCGGTGCAGTATGGCGCCATCCACACCTGTGCGTGCGCGACCAGGGTCGACGACCAGGTCCGCACCCACCCCATCACGGCGCGGCCGGTGGCCGACACCATCGCCGACACCGTCCGGTGGCTGCACGCCGCCGGGCACCTCACCGACCGCCAGGCCGGACGGCGGGCGCACCCGTCCGCAAACCGGGAGACGACCGCCGCGGCGGCGTAAGCGGATCCTGGAAATCATTCGCTCGTGAAAGGACTACTCCCGTGTCCGATCTGCAGGACGTGATCATCGCTCTGACCGTGGCGGGCGAAGAGGTCGACGGCATGGTCGCCGACCTCACCGCCGAGCAGTGGGCGACGCCGACTCCTTCGCCCGGGTGGACGGTCCGGCACCAGGTCGCCCACCTCGCGGCGACGTTCCGGATGGCGGGCCTGGCCGCGTCCGACCCGGCCGCCTTCGGCGCGCTGGCGAAGACGCTGAGCCCCGACTTCGACGCGAATGTGAACGCTGCCATGTCGCAGTACCTCGGGGATCCGACCGAGGTGCTGCTGTCGCGATGGCGCACGGATCGGGACAACGCGATCAAGGCGCTCGCGGCGGTGCCCGCCGACTCCGTCGTGCCGTGGCTCGTGCGGCCGCTGCCGCCCGCCATCCTCGCGTGCGCGGGGATGATGGAGCTGTTCGGGCACGGGCAGGACATCGCCGACGCGCTCGGCGTCCGGCGCGCCTTCTCCGACCGGCTGCGCTACCTCGTGGCCTTCGCGGTCCGCACCTGGGACTTCGGATACCTCGCCCGCGAGCTGCCCACGCCCGAGGTCGAGTTCCGGTTCGAGATCACCGGCCCGTCCGGGGCGCTGTGGGAGTTCGGGCCCGCGGACGCGGTGAACCGGATCTCCGGTCCCGCGGTGGACTTCTGCCTGCTGGTCACCCGGCGCAGGCACCACTCCGACCTGGCGGTCACGGCCTCGGGGCCGGAGGCCACCGCCTGGCTGGAGATCGCCCAGGCCTATCGCGGACCCGCGGGCGACGGCCGCGCGCCTCGCCAGTTCGCGGCGTAGCAACGGCTTTGGCTGGACGGCAGTGGCGGTGCGGGTGCGGTGCCGCGCCCGCTGATGGGACGAGGGTGAGTCGAGTGGCTGTCTGTCTCTTGTGGACCGTGCGATGAGCGCGCCGGGGTTCGAGTTACCCGACTCCCCACCGCCGCCGGTCGGGGAACGCCTGCCTGCCAGACACCTGCGCAAAGTCGAGGCGGTGCCACCACCGCCGGTCCGGTCCATGCGCCTGCTGCGCGCCGAACGGGACGCGTTGGAAGAGGCGGTCCTGGAGGGCAAGCCCGAGGCCAACGCCCGGATGCGGGCCCAGGGAAAGCGCACCGCACGGGAGCGGCTGGAGCTGCTGCTCGACGGCGGGTCGTTCACCGAGTTGGAGATGTTCCGCAGGCACCAGGCGCGCGGGCTCAAGGTCGACGAGTCCCGGCCGCACTCCGACGGCGTCGTGGTGGGGTCGGGCACGATCGACGGGCGCCGAGTTTTCGTCTACGCGCAGGACTTCACCATCTGCGGCGGGTCGCTGGGCGCGGCGCACGCGGCGAAGATCCACAAGGTGATGGACCTCGCCCTCGCCGCCGGGGCGCCGATCGTGGCGCTCAACGACAGCGGGGGAGCGCGCATCCAGGAGGGCGTGCTGTCCCTCGACGGATATGGCGGGATCTTCCGCCGCCAGGTCGAGGCGTCCGGGGTGATCCCGCAGATCAGCGTGGTGCTCGGCCCGTGTGCGGGTGGCGCGGCCTACTCACCGGCGTTGGCGGACTTCACCTTCATGGTCCGTGAGACCTCCAACATGTACCTGACCGGCCCCGATGTGGTGGCGGCCGTGACGGGGGAGCGGGTCACCCACGCCGAACTCGGCGGCGCGGACGTGCACGCCACCCGGTCCGGCGTGGCGACCTTCGTCCACGACGACGAGGAGAGCTGCTTCGAGGACGTGCGGTACCTGCTGTCCCTGCTTCCCGCGAACAACCTGGAGACCCCGCCCGCTGGCCCGCCCCAGGGCGCGGTCGACGACGTCCGGCCCGCGTTGGCCGAACTCGTGCCCGCTGAACCGAACAAGCCATACGACATGCGCTCGGTGGTCGAGGAGATCGTCGACGACGGCGACTACCTGGAGGTCCACGAACACTGGGCCGCCAACGTCCTGTGCGCCTTCGGCCGGGTCGACGGCGAGGTGGTCGGCATAGTCGGCAACCAGCCGCTGGTCCTGGCAGGGGTCCTCGACGCCGCCGCGGCGCAGAAGGCCGCCCGCTTCGTCCGCTTCTGCGACGCCTTCGCCATCCCGCTGGTGACCCTCGTCGACGTCCCAGGCTTCCTGCCCGGCACCGAACAGGAGTACGCGGGAGTCATCCGCCACGGCGCGAAACTGCTCTACGCATACTGCGAGGCAACGGTTCCCCGCGTGCAGGTGATCGTCCGCAAGGCCTACGGCGGCGCCTACATCGTCATGGACTCCCGCTCCATCGGCGCGGACCTGGCGCTGGCCTGGCCCACCAACGAGATAGCGGTCATGGGCGCGGCCGGAGCGGTCGACATCCTCTTCCGCAAGGAACTGGCCGCCTCCCCGGACCCCGACACTCTCCGCGACAACCTCCGCGCCGAATACGCCGACCAACTCACCCACCCGTACTACGCCGCCGAACGCGGCCTCATCGACGACGTCATCGACCCGGCGAAGACCCGCGCCGCCATCGCCCGCGGCCTGGCCATGCTCCGCACCAAACGCAAGCAGGCCCCGCGCCGCAAGCACGGCAACATCCCCCTCTGACCGGTCGTCAGCCCGTGGTCAGACCGGCGTCGTGGGCGAGCAGCGCGATCTGGGTGCGGTTGTTGAGGTCGAGCTTGGTGAGCATCGACGACACATGGGCCTTGACGGTGGCCACGCTCATGAACAGCTCGTCGCTGATCTGCGCGTTCGACTTTCCCGTGGCCACCGCCACCGCGACCTCGCGTTCCCGTTCGCTGAGCCTGGCCAGGACCGTAGTGGCGTGGCTCCGCCGTGCGTCCGCGCCCTGGCGCCGACGTGGGCGATGAGCCTGCGGGTGACCGCGGGCGACAGGATCGGGTCGCCCGCCGCGACGCGGGTGATCGCGTGCAGGATCTCGGTGGGCCGGGTGTCCTTGAGCAGGAAGCCGCTCGCGCCTGCCCGCAGTGCGCGCAGCACGTACTCGTCGGCGTGGAAGGTGGTCAGCACGATGACCTCCGGCGGGTCCGACCGGGCGCGCAGCAGTTCGGTGGCGGCGAGGCCGTCGAGCCTGGGCATGCGGATGTCCATCAGGACCACGTCGGGCGCGCAGGCGTCGACCGCCGCGACCACCTCGGTGCCGTCCGCCGCCTCACCCACCAGGACAAGATCGGGGGCGGCTGACAGGATCATCACCAGACCCGCCCGCACGAGTGGGTCGTCGTCCACGACGAGGACGCGGACCGGGGTGTTCACGGCTGCCACGGCAACCAGGCCCAAAGCCGGAAGTCGCCCGCGGAGGTGTGGCCGTGTTCGAGCCGCCCGCCTGCCAACTCGGCCCGTTCGGCGAGCCCGATGATGCCGCTGCCCGCGCCCGGGATGGCCGTTTCCTCGGTGTCCGACGGCCACGGGTTGCGGATCTCGACGGTCACGCCGTCGCCCCGGCCGCCGTGCACGCTCACCGACACCTCAGCGCCGGGGGCGTATTTGCGGGCATTGGTCAGTCCCTCCTGCACGATCCGGTACGCGCCGCGGCCGATCGCGGGCGGAACCGACGCGGGATCGGCAACCCGGCTCACCAGCCGCACCCGCGTCCCGGCCCGCCGCGACTCCTCGGCCAGCGCGGGCAGGTCGGCCAGCGTCGGCTGCGGCCGTTCCGGGGCGTCATCGTCGCAGTCGACCTCGGCCCGCAGCACGCCGATCACCTCGCGCAGGTCTTCCAGCGCCTGGTGGGCGCTGTCGCGGATCACCCCGGCGGCCCGGGCGATCTCCGCGGCGGGCGCGTCCGGGCGCAGCTCCAACGCCCCGGCGTGCAGACTCACCAGGGACATCCGGTGGGCGAGCACGTCGTGCATCTCCCGGGCGATCCGCTTGCGCTCCTGTGACCGGGCCTGCGCCACCCGCTCCAGATCCGCCCGCCGCGCCTGTTCGCGCAGGGACCCGGCGAGCTGGCGGCGGGCCCGCACGAACATCCCGGTGGCCAGGACCGCCGCCACGCAGACGACGCCGAGCGCGGCCAGCGGCCAAGTGGGCAGCGGCACGTCCGGGCGGACCACCACGGAGCCGACCGACGCGGCCGCGAACCCGGCCGTGACCAGGCCGACCACCGCGAAACGCCGGTGCACCGCGACGGTGAACAACGCGAGCAGGGCCACCCCGGACGCGGCCGACGAGAAGACGCTGAACGCGATGACCGGCGCCGCGAAGCCGACCGGCAGGCGTCGGCGCAGCCAGACACCCAGGCAGCCCAGCCCACCGAGGATGGCATCCACGGCGAGCACCGCCGGGTCGAGCCGCCGTTCGACGCCGTCGACGTAGGCCAGCGCCGTGAAACCCACGGCCAACAGGAAGGCCACCACGTCGACGGCCCAGTCGCGCGGTGAGCGCGACTCGACGGCCGGAATCCTCATGGTCGGACGATACGGCGGTGCGGTGCCGCGCCGCATCAGACCAAAGTAGAACCCGAAAACAGTCTTTCGGATCGGCTCTCCCGACTTTCGGCCAAGGCGACGCACCCACTCCCACCGCCACGCTGCTCCACATGACGAACGAAACCGACAAGAGTGTCCCGCGGTGGGCAGGCCTGACCAGCATCGGCGGGGGCCTGCTGCTGCTGGTCGTCTTCGCCTGGGTGATCGCCTTCGCCGGGGCGGACCCCGCGGGGCCCGCCGGACCGATCAACAAATTCCCCGAGATCAAGACTGTGCGGATCGTCGAGAACGGCTTCTACCTCGCCGTCCTCCTGTTGTGGATTCCGCTCTACCTCGCCCTGTGCCGCGGCCTTGCCCGGACCGCACCCGCCCTGATCGGCGGCGCCCTAGGCCTGCTCGGTCTGGGCGTGCTCGCCGTCGGCGCCATCCCGCACGCCGCCACCTCCAGGCTCGCCGACCTCTACCACGCCCCTGGGGCGACCGCCGCCGACCAGGCCACCCTCGCCCTGATCTGGCAGGGCACCCAAGGCATCTACGACGGGCTGGTGCTCACCGGCCTGCTCGTCATGGCGGCAGGCATCGTCCTGATCGGCCGGGCCTTGCACGCCGACCCGGCCTACGGCCGAGGCATCGCGTGGCTCAGCATCTTGCTCGGCGTTGTGGGGCTGGTTGCCGGGACAGTGGTGCTCATCGACCCCACGTCGCCCGCGGCCGCGCTCGGTGTCTTCGCGCTCATCGCCTTCCATCTTGTGCTCGGGCGGAAAGTCCACCGACTGTCCAAAATGGTCACACCAGTCATGTCGATGCGGACGGCGTGATTCCCACGGCCGCATTCGCGGGCGATTCCCGATCACCAGGTTACGACGGTCCCGGACAGCCCGTAGGTGCTCACGCCCGCCACAGCCCGCCCGGGTCCGGCCAGGCGACCGCGTCGGTGACAAGGGTCGACCCGCTGTTCCTCCAGTCCACACTGGACGTCAGGTTCGGACGGTGCGGGCTCGCGGGCACCCAGAGGCACCGGACGACCAAGGCGACTTTGATCGACCCCGCCCGCCGCCTCGGGGTGTCCCGATGTCGGTCTTGACCGAGCCGTCCCGCGGCCGACCGTGCCACCCGCGCGGGCATCGACTTCGCGCTCAACCTGGACCCCCTGGCTGCACACCATCCGGCCGTCGAAGCCGCGCTGATCACACCGGTCAGGTGGGTGGTCGCCCGGACAGTTCGATCAAGGCGGCGGTTCGCGCCACGTTTCGGTTGGACTCCGATGGGCGGGGCATCCGTGGCGGCTGGAGTCCTTCCTGTCTTAATTGGGACGACGGGATGCGGGCCGAGGAAGCGCTGATCGACATGGTCGGCGGCGACGGCTTGCACCGCCCCACGGCCACGTCGACGTCCGCTGACCTTGCCCGCCACGCCGCCGACTGGTTCCTGTGCGCCAAGAAGGGACGCTGGGCCGTCGACTAGGTTTCCGGCATGCCCACACAGCTCAGCGAAGGCGCTTCCGGCGCGATCCGACGCTTCGCCGGGTGGGTCGCTCGCGGCTCGCTCGGCCATCCCATGCTCGACGGGATCGCCTACTGGGACGAGCTTCGGGATTCGCCGTCGCAGCTGGAGATCTGTTTCGCCATCTTCGCCAACGTCATCGAGTTCGACGACCACGGCCAACCCACCAACGAGAAGTACGCCGAGCGTCGCGCCGCGGTCTGGCTCTACCGCTACTGCACGGGAGAACAGCCGCCGGGGGAACCCGAGATCGAGCCGTGGGAGTGCAGGCTCTACTGAGCCTCGCGGGCGGTCTTCTCCAGCCGCTCCCGGTACTCCGACCACCAAGCCGGGTCGCCGCTGGGCAGGTTGTGGGCGTCGACGCGCAGGCCTGTGGCGCCGTCGATGAGCTCCCGGACGATGTCCGCGTGCCCGGCGTGCCGTTGGGTCTCGGCGATCAGGTGGATCAGGATCCGGTGCAGCGTCACCTCGTCGCGGCCCGCCGCCCAATGCGGCACGCGGCCCGGAGACTCCAGCGTCAGCGCCGAGATCGTCGCATCCGAGTGTGCGCGCACCCGCTCGTAGAGCCCGAGGATCTCGGCCCGGGACTCGTCCGCCGTCGCCCACATGTCCGCGTTGGGCTCGGCGTCCTCGGCCATCCACGGGAACGTCTGCTCGAACGGCCGCCCGAACGTGTCGCCGAAGTACGCGATCTCGCAGGCCGCGACATGCTTGACCAGCCCCAACAGGTTTGTCCCCGTCGGCGTCAGCGGGCGGCGGATGTCGTATTCGGAGAGTCCTTCGAGCTTCCACAGCAGCGCGTCGCGGGCAAAGTTCAGGTAGCGGTGAAGATCCGCTTTGGGATCCGATGCGGTCATGCGGCACAGCATCGCATCCGACACCGACAAGGACCTCAGGGTCTGGCCGAGCCCCTGCATGACACGGCCAGACCCGGCGCTCGGGTCACAGCGAGGGCATAGACCCGCGAACGCATCCCGCTCCGGTGAGGCGCCCTAACCGGCGAGACGTGACCCACTGTAGGGCACTACTCACGGGTACCGCGACCCGGTCACGCGGAGTTGGGCGATTCGCTATCAAAAATACGGAAAGGCGAGGGCCGGGCGTGTGAGGTACGTCCGGCTCTCGCCTTTCCTGCGGACCCGCGGTGGTGCTCGCATCACCGGTCGCGGGTGGGGTGACGGTCGCCCCTGACGGCCTGGCCACCCCGGTGGTCTTACCTGGTCACGGCCCGTACGGTCGGGCCGCCTTGCTCGCGGCGTACATCAACATCGGCTTCACCTTCGGCCAGTATGTCCCGCTCTGGCAGGAGTACGCGGGCAGGAACCCGGCACAGCCGCCGCTCGCGTTGCCGATCTCCCACACGAAGCTCGCCGCGCCCAGGTCGTCGTAGACCCAGTCGTCGGTGGAGCCGCCCGCGTTGTACAGAACCTCGCCGGGCTGCCCGTAGCGCCAGCCCCCCGCGATCCGCGCCATCTCCTTGGCCATCGCGCGAAGGCTCGCGTCGTTACCGGTGTGGTAGGTCGAGCTGAAGCCCCACGGGAACAGCACCATGTTCGAGTAGCTGTGCATGCTGATCACGACGCCGGTCGTGTCGGCGGGCGCGGCGGCTGACGTGCCGGTGGCGCGGCGGTCCTTGTACAGGCTGCGCCACAGGGACTGCAGGGCCTTGGTCTCGACCTCGGAGTTCGCGCTCGGCCCGCGGTAGGTCTCCGAGCAGGGGTTGGTGCTGCTGCCGGTGCCGTAGCCGGAGCTGGTGTTGCGGTTGAGGTCGATGCCGATTTGGCTGCTGCCGCCGGTCGTGCCGCAGTTCGGGCCGTTGGTGGTGTTGGCGTTCTTGCGATGCGTGTACGGCGATGTGCCACCGCGCTGGACGATGTCGACGCCATCGGGGTTGGCGATCGGCACGACCCAGACCTCGGTCGAGTTCAGCAGCGACGTCACCTGGCTGTCGACGCCGTAGCCGTCGGTCAGGTGGTCGATCCAGCGGTAGGCCACGTCGCCGGTGGTCAGCTCCCGGGCGTGCAGCTGGGCCATCACGAACAGCCGCGGCTTGGGCGCCGAGGTGCTCATGGCGCAGTCGCCAATGGCTTTCTTGGTGATGCAGATGGCTTTGAGGTCGTAGCCGCCCGCGCCGCGGGTCTTGCGCCACGAGTCGCCGTAGTCGACGACGGTCGCGAGGGCGGCGTGGTCGCGCGCGACCTGGTCGAGGTGCGCGTACTGGGCGTTGACCGTGCGGTAGCCGCCGTAGTACGTCTCTTCCGCGACCGCGGCGTCGAGCACGGCGGCCTGGCCACTGCGGGACGGGGGAGTCCACTTCGGCGGGGCGAGCACCTGCTCGATCGACACCCGGAAGCCGCGGCCGCGCAGCCTGCTCCCGGCGTCGTTGCGGCCCATGACGAACAGGTCGTCGCCGTCACGGTCTTCGAGCACGTCGAAGCCCTCGGTCAGCAGGGCGTCGGACTTCGCGACGCCGTCGGTGATCCGGTACACGTAGGTGGGGCCGCTCGCCTCCGCGACTGCGGGGGGAGCGGCGGAGCCGGGCAGAGCGCTGAACAGCACAGCGGCGGTGGCGGCCGCCGTGAGGCCCAGCGTGGCCGCGGTTCGGCGAGAGTGGGACAAGGACAACCTCCTGGGACGAGAGGATTTCCGCCAGATTGCCCGAGGCGTAACGGTCGCACCAATCCCATTAAGACATAGCTTCGACGTATGGACCAACTGGGAATATGGGATGGCGTAAGGGGAATCCCTTGCACCGGGTCAATGGGACGCGGAATTGCCGCCATTGAGCCGAGCCATCTCGGTTTCGTCGAGCCGCAGGTCCGCCGCGGCGGCGGAATCGCGGATGCTCTCCGGCCGCGACGACCCCGGAATGGGGATCACGACCGGCGCCTTGGCCAGCATCCAGGCCAGGCACACCCGCTGGGGGCTCACGCCGCGCTCCCGCGCGATTTCGGCGAACGGCCGGAACCGGCTGCCCAGGGCGGCCGCGCCGCCGATGCCGCCAAGCGGGCTCCACGGCAGGA
Source organism: Actinokineospora xionganensis (assembly GCF_014323725.1). GTDB lineage: Bacteria > Actinomycetota > Actinomycetes > Mycobacteriales > Pseudonocardiaceae > Actinokineospora > Actinokineospora xionganensis. The sequence goes on from NZ_JABVED010000017.1 coordinate 82,956, forward strand.
ACGCGATTCCCAGTTCCGCGCACAACTCCAATTCCGGCTCACTGCTTCGGAACTCGGGAGAGAACTGGTTCTGCACGGCCGCCAGCCTGCCGCCGAGGATCTCGTTCGCCTCCCGGATCTGCTCGGGATCGAAATTCGACACGCCCGCCATCCGAATCTTGCCCGCGTCGAGCAACTCCGCCAGCGCGCCGACGGAGTCCGCCACCGGCACGGTCGGGTCCGGCCGGTGGAACTGGTAGAGCCCGATCGCCTCGACCCCCAGCCGCCGCAGCGACTCGTCGCACGCCTTGCGCAGGTACTCGGGCCGCCCGTCGAGCCCCCACGCCCGGCCGGGCCCCCGCGTGTGGCCGCCTTTGGTCGCCACCAGGACGTCCGTGCCGAGCCCCTTGAGCGCCTCGGCGATCAGCTCCTCGTTGTGGCCGAAGTCGGTCTCGTCGAGCGAGTACGCGTCGGCTGTGTCGATCAGCGTGACCCCGGCGTCGACCGCGGCCTGGATGGTCGCGAACGCGCGCTCGCGGTCCGGCCTGCCGTCGACCGACAGCGGCATCCCGCCCAGTCCGATGGCGCTGACCTCGACTTCGCCGATCTGTCGGATATCCATGCCCCCGATCCTGCCCGCGCCCGCGTGCGGCCGCCAGCCGTCAGCGGCGGCGCGGCCGGCTGGTGTGGGTGGGCGGCGGTGTCGAGTTGCTCAGCGGCGGCGCGGCCGGCTGGTGTGGGTGGGCGGCGGTGTCGAGTTGCTCAGCGGCGGCGCGGCCGGCTGGTGTGGGTGGGCGGCGGTGTCGAGTTGCTCAGCGGCGGCGCGGCCGGCTGGTGTGGGTGGGCGGCGGTGTCGAGTTGCTCAGCGGCGGCGCGGCCAGCTCGCGCGGCGGACCGCGCTGTTCAGCGCGTCGGTGGCGGGTTCGATGCGGGCGAGGTAGTCCTTGAGGTTCTCCGGGTCCGCGCTCGGATCCGCGGTGGGCGGCGACCCCAGGGTCAGCCAGCCGACGTCGGCCAGCGGCGCCGCGACCTGTCGCCGCCACCAACCGGTGACCTCCTCGGTCACCTTCGCCTCGGCGTCCTTCGCCGCCGCGATCTCCTTGTCCTCGGAGGCGATCTCGCCGATCAGGGCTAGCGAGCGGGCCCGCTCGTGCTCGGAGTGCGTGCGGGCCGCTCGGTGCGCGGTGTCGAGGAGTTCCTTGTAGCGCGCGCTGGGGTCGTCGGTCACGGGGCATCCATCGCTGTCGAGGTGTCGAACGGGATCAGGACCTGCGGGCGGGCGTGCGTGGTGCGGTCGAAGAACACCGCGCGGTGCGGACGCGGCGACCAGTCGATGAGCTGACCGGCCGCGATGCTGTTGAGCTCCTGGCCCTGCACGTCGAGCGCCACCCACGCGCCGACGTCGTCGGTGCCGCCGAACCCGAGGGTGTCCTTGAGCCTGCCGACGCCGCGCCACCACCCGATGGTGTGCACGTGGGCGGCGGGGCCGTTCTTGAGCAGCGACCGCAGCCGGTCCAGGCCGCTGCGCATCAGCGGCGGCTCCTTCACCTCGAGCCACGGGTGGGCCGCGTCGACCGCGTAGAAGAACACGAACCGCGGCCGTTCGCCGGATTCGGCCGTGAGGGTCGCGATGTCCTCGCCGGTCCGCAGATCGACCTCGTGGCCCGCGCCGATGAGCACGTCGGCGAGCCGCTTGACCCGCTCGTGCAACGACGCCACCGGGCACCACAGGCTGAAGTCGCAGGTGCCCGGCGCGTGCAGCCGGGCCAGCGACAGGGCCGCACTCTCCATAATGGACAGCGCGTCCGCCGTCGCCGTCCCCAGGACGGCCAGGTTGCGGCCGGGCACCGGGTCCAGCCGCGGGCTCGCCGACTGGTCGGCCACGTCGATGACCTGGCCGAGCACGGGACCGGGGGGATTGGCGTACGCCGCCGCCGTCAGCAGCTCCGGCTGGTGGGCGCCGTCGAACAGCCGCGGCACCGGGGACGTCTGCTCCTCCCACAGCCTGCGCTGCAGCGCGTCGAACGTCCCCCGCGAAGAGGCGTCCGGGATGTGCGCGATCTCATTCCCATGCGCCACACCGGATTCGTGGTTGAGCACCGCGTGCCACCGCGGCAGCGTGACCGAGGCGTTGTTGTGCTCGGCGAGCACCCGCTTCGCCTTCGGCATCGCGATCCGCAGGGTGCACTGGTCATAGACCGCGGGCTTGCCCCAGAACGCCTCGATGCCCGCGATGTCCTGGCTGGCCAGCACCAGGTGGATACCTTGGGAACGCCCACGCCGCGCCACGTCCTCCAGCAGCGACGCCGCCTGCTGGGTGATCTGGTCGCGCCCGCCGAACAGCGCCTGGAACTCGTCGATGACCGCGACGATGCGCGGCCAGTGCCCGTCCGGGTCGGCCTCCCGCAGCTCCGCGAGCTTGGTCACCTCCTGCCGCTTGGCCGCCTCGGCCCGCCGGGCCAGCTCCTCGGCCAGGAACCGCAGCAGCGCCAAGCCGAACTCGCGGTCGGTGTTCACGTTCACACCGACCAGGCGCGCCTGCGGCAGCCAGCTCGGGTCCTTGCGACCCGGGGTCAGCCCCGCGAAGGAGACACCCTCCTTGAAATCGAGCAGGTACAGCTCCAGCTCCGACGGTGGGTACCGGGCGGCGAGACCGCCGAGCATCGCGTAGAGGAAATTCGTCTTGCCCGACCCGCTCGGCCCCGCCACCAGGGCGTGCGGCGTCGCGTCGCCGATCACCACCTCGACCGGCGCGCCGTCGTGGAACCCGACCGGGGTGCGCAGCTCGTCGCGCGCGGACTCCTGGCACAGCGTCTCCGGCAGCAGGTCGGCGAACGTGCGCGGCCTGCCGCGCCGGGACAGCACGACCTCGCCGATCGCGCTCGCCGCCCGGCTCACCGCCGCGGCGGGCGCGGGCGCGTCGGCCCGGACCACCACGCCCGGCCCGGTCATGCTGCTCGTCGCGTGCTCGCCGTCGACGAAGGTGACTGTCTCCATCGGACTGTTCGCCGCCACCGGCACGTCGACCAGGATCAGGTGCACCCCGGCGTCCGGCCCGGTGCGCGCGACCCGGTTGAGCTCGCGGTACAGCTCGTCCGCCGGCCGCTCGCCGTTGCCGAACAGCACCGCGACCTGCCACGGCTCCACCCGCTTGCCCGCCGTCGCGCAGGTCTCCCGCAACGAGCCAGCGCCATGGCGCAGCGTCGCCGCGTGCACCTTGCGGATGTGCCCGGCCAGACCCGCGAGCAGGTCGTCGAGCCGCGTCGGGTCGTGCACCACCATCAGCCCGGCCGCCGTCAGCGGGTGCAGCCTGGGCAGTGGGCCGGTCAGATGGCCGATGTCCCACAGGTGCACCCGGATCGCGCCCGGGACGAATGTGCTCAGCATCCGCACCAGCAGCGACTCCACGATCGAGTCCACCGCCGCGCGACTGTCGGCGACGGAGTTCAGCCGCAGGTGTCCGACGTCGAGCAGCGGCACCGCCAGCGGGAACCCGTGCTCCGGCGGGGCGTGCTCCACCCGCGCCGACCCGATCCGCCACAGGCGCGGCGCCGAGGCGCCGGGGTCGCGCCCCACCTGCCCCAGCCAGTCCTCCCACGGCAGCCCCGCAGGGCCCACCGCTTCAGCGGCGACCACCTCGCGGACCGCGCCGAGGCCGGTCTCGTGCCACTCGGCGTAGTTGCGGTCCCGCTCGGCCGTCACCCGCTGCCACACCGCGCGCCGCGCCGGGTCGTCGGCCAGGCTCGCCATCAGGTCGGAGTCCCTGGCGGCCTTCGCCAGTCCCATCCCGTAGACGGCCCGCTCGAACTCCAGCTGCCGCTTGCGGGTCTCGGCCCGCCACCGCCGGTTCTGGGCGGCGCCCAGCGCCAGGCCCAGCACGCTCCGCAGCTCCGCCAGCGCCTGCTCGGCCCGATTGCGACGCTCGCCCTTGCCCAGCATCTACAGCCTCATCAGATAGTCGATCACGGCTTGGCGTCCGCGCGCGATCAGCTCACTCGCCCGGTTCACCTCGGCGATCGCGAGTTCGAGCTCGGCCGGGTACCAGCCGTCCTCCACCCGTTTGACCCCGAGGAGGACCGCCTTGGCCTCCTCGAGGGAGGGCACGGCCGCCGCCGTGTAGGCGGCGGTCCGGTCCAGCGCGTCGGACACCCCGCGCAGTTGCTCGGCCAGCTCCGAGATCGTCAAAGTCGTGCCGCGTAGCCCTCGGCGGTGGTGATGCTCGCTTGGACCGTCGCCTGAGCGCCCGCCAGGACCTGCAGCGCCTCGGCCAGCAGGCCATGGGCCTGCGCCACGTCGGCCTGACCACTGCCTTGGGTCGCCGTCGCCAGAGCGCTGCGCGCCTCGTCTAGTTGGAGCGACGCCTGTGAAATCGCCGCGATACCTGCCTGGGCCTTTTCGGTGGCCACCGCGATCCCTGTCCGGATCTCTTCCACGCCCGCCATGCCGTCGAAGATTAGTGCTGATGATCTCCAAGCGGCACACCGGGTGCACACCTCTGACCGATCGTGGGACCGCACCGGGTGAACCGCTGGTTGAATGTCGGACATGGACACTGGGGACATCGCGAGCACACCCGAACCGCCCTACTATGCCGTGGTCTTCACCTCGGTCTTACGGCCGGACCACGACGGCTACTACGAGACGGCCGCGCTGATGTCGAAGCTGGTCGCCGAGAGCCCCGGCTACCTCGGACACGAGAGCGCGCGCGGCGAGGACCGCCTGGGCATCACGGTCGCCTACTTCACCGACGAGGCGGCCATCAAGACCTGGCGCGACAACGCCGAGCACGCCGCCGCACGCGCGCGCGGCCGCGCCGAGTGGTACGACGGCTTCGAACTGCGGATCTCGAAAGTAGAACGCGCGTACGGCTTCCGTCGTGCCGATTAGCGCGGTCGCATGAAAATCCACTGTGGACTAGGGCTGGCCGGTCAGGCTGAGCAACTGCTCGATCTGCCCCTTGCGGGACCGCGCCACGCGGTCGGCGAGCGCCCGCGCGCAGTGGCTGACACCGCCCGCCAGCTCCGCGCGGGCCATTTCCACCGCACCGTGCTGATGCCCCGTCAGCACGGTGACGAAGCGGCGTTCGAAGTCGCCGTCCGGGGTGGTCCTGAGGCTCTCGATGGTGTCCGGCGCGGTCACCGGCAGTCCGCCGTGCGCTTCGTGCGCGCCCGGGTTCGGGTCGGCGTCGGTGGGCTTGCCCCACTCGGTCAGCCAGCCTGCCATCGACTCGATCTCCTCGGCCTGGGTCAGCTCGATCGCCCGGGCCAGGTCGGCGACCCGCGCCCGCACCGGGCGGCCCGCGGCGAGTCGGACCAGGTCGATGCCCTGGCGGTGGTGGGTGATCGACATCTGCAGGTACATCACGTCGGCGTCGTTGAAGCTCGAGGCCGCGACGGGCGGCAGGGTCGGGGCTGAGGCGGGCGCGCCGCACCCGGCCAGGAAGGCGAGGGCCGTGAGGGCGGCCAGGACGCGGCGCGCCACGGTCAGCTCCGCAGCCAGAGCGCGGGGGTCACGTCGGGCTCCCAGCCGGACAGTGCCGTGTGGGCCTGCCTGCACGTGTAGGAGGCGCCGTTGTAGGTCACCACCGCCCCGGTCGCGTACGCCGTGCCCGGCGCCCACGTCCCGCTTGACGGCGGCGTCGTGGTCGGCGGTGTGGTGGTCGGCGGCGTGGTGGTGGGGGGAGTCGTCGTCGGGGGAGTGGTGGTGGTCGGGGGCGTGGTGCCGCCGCCGATCTGCAGGTCGACGCACGAGTAGAAGGCCATCGGGGTGTCGGCGATGTTCCAGATCGCCAGGAGCTTCTGCCTGCCGGAGAACCCGCTGAGGTCCACCTGGTGGGTCACCGTCGAGCCGGGCTGGGCGCCGCCGCTGTTGAAGTACGCGACCCGAGTGTTGCCGATGTAGTACTCCCAGTCGCGGGTGGAGTGCCGGGCGGTGATCACCCAGTTGAAGGTGACCCGGCCACTGACCGACGTGGTGGGCCAATCGCGCGTGTCGTCGTTGAGCTGGGCGAATTGGCTCAGCCCGGCGTGGCAGTTGCGCTGGCCTTTGGGCCCTTCGACACTCTGCGGCTCCCAGACGATCGGGCCGCAGTCGGAGACCTTCCCCTGCGCGCACATGGCCTGCCTGCTGGCCGGGGACGAGACATAACCGTGGGCGAATGCCGGGGTGGCCGGGATGACGACCAGCAGCAGCGGGGCGAGACAGGCTCCGGCGGCCAGGGCGAATCGACGTTTCACAGGGTCCTCCAACAGCGGCGTTTCCGTGCCGCCTGGCACGGTGCGGGAGCAGTGGGACGCCTGCTGCCTTAGGGGTGCTCGGATGGTCTAGACCATAAATCCGGGTCCTGGTGGCGTCAAGATCCGCGAGTGGGGCGGTAATTTCACAGAGTTACCGGGTGTACTCGGATGGGATCGGTACGGCCGGGTTGCCAAAGGACGGGGACGCCCTCCGGTACCTTGGACACCTGTTCGAGCGATAGACGAAGCCGGGAGAGCGAGCCAGTGACTGCCGAGACCCTCTATGGGGCCGACGACCTGACCCATCTGGAGGGTCTGGAGGCGGTCCGCAAGCGGCCCGGCATGTACATCGGCTCCACCGACAGCCGGGGCATCAACCACCTGTTCAGCGAGATCGTCGACAACTCCACCGACGAGGGTGTCGCCGGTCACGCCTCTCGTGTGATCGTGACCCTGCACGCCGACGGCAGCGTCCAGGTCGACGACGACGGCCGCGGCATCCCGACCGGTGTGCACGCCAAGTCCGGCCTCTCCGGTGTCGAACTCGTGCTCACCAGGCTGCACGCGGGCGGCAAGTTCGGCGGCTCCGGCTACAAGACCTCCGGCGGCCTGCACGGCGTCGGCGCCTCCGCGGTCAACGCGCTGTCGCACCGTTTCGACATCACGGTGAAGCGCGAGGGCAAGGTCCACCAGATGTCCTTCGCCCACGGCGTGCCCGGGGTGTTCGACGGGCCGGGGCCGAAGGCGAAGTTCACCCGCCAGTCCGGGCTCAACATCGTCGGCAAGATGAAGCGTGGCGAGGCCTCCGGAACGTCCATCCGCTACTGGTACGACGCCCGCTACTTCGAGAACGCCGCCGCCCTCGACGTCGAGGCGGTGCGGGCCAAGCTGCGCAACACCGCGTTCCTCGTCCCCGGCGTGAAGTACGTGCTGCGCACGGCCATCGAGGACGCGATCTCCGAGGAGACGTTCCACTACCCCAACGGCCTGACCGACATGGTCGACTTCCTCGCGCCGTCGAGCGAACGCGCCGTCTCCGGCACCCTGCTCATCCTTGGTGACGGGACCTACCTGGAGAACGCGGCCGACGAGAACGGCGTCATGCGGTCCAAAGTGGAGCGCAAGGCCGAGGTCGAGGTCGCGCTGCGCTGGGGAACCGGCTACGAGCGCACGGTCGAGTGCTTCACCAACACCATCCGCAACATGCACGGCGGCACCCACCGCAAGGGCTTCGAGCGCGCGGCGGTGAAAGCGCTGCAGGACGCCATCTCCCGCACCCGCGGCCTGCTCAAGCCGAAGGAAGACCTGCCGACCCTCGACGACGTGCTCGAAGGCATGACCGCCGTCGTGCACGTGCGCATCCCGGAGCCGCAGTTCACCTCGCAGACCAAGGACGAGCTGTCCACCGCGGGGATCACCAAGGTCATCGGCGGAGTCGTCGAGCGCCACCTCAAGGCCTGGATCGACGACAAGAAGACCAAGTCCGAGGCCAAGGTCGTCCTGCAGAAGATCGTCGACGCGGGCCGGGTTCGCGTCGCGCAGAAGCAGCAGAAGGACGCCGCCCGCCGCAAAACCGCCCTTGAGGGCGCCGCGATGCCGCCGAAACTGGTCGACTGCCGTGCCACGGGCGTGGCCCGCAGTGAACTGTTCCTCGTCGAGGGCGACAGCGCGTTGGGTTGCTTTACCGGCGACACGATGGTCGCGCTGGCTTCCGGGCGGAGCATGTCCTTCGCGGACTTGGCCGCCGACTGGGCGAACGGCGTCACGCATTTCGGCTACACCACGAACAAGGCGGGCCGTGTTGTGGTCGCCCCGCTCGTCGAACCTCGCCTTACCAAACGGGACGCACCTCTGGTTCGAGTGACCTTGGACAATGGCGAATCCGTTCGATGCACGCCGGATCATCGCTTCCGCCTCCGCGACGGCTCCTACCGGCGCGCGGACGCATTGCGGCCAGACGACTCGCTGATGCCGCTCTATCGGTCTCTGTCGACGAAGTCCTCCGGCGACAAGCTGGAGGGCTACGAGAAGGTCTGGATGAACGACCGCGAGGAGTGGGTCTACACCCACTATCTGGCGGATGCCTACAACCTGAGGCACGGCGCGGACAGCGTGGACAACGGAAACGTCCGTCACCACGTCGACGTGGACAAGCGCAACAACGACCCGCGCAACCTTCGGCGGATGACGTGGGAGGACCACTCGGCGCTCCACGCCTCGATGATGGGCGAGCACGTTCACGCCGGGTATCGAGCCTGGCTCGACACCGGTGGCCTCGAGTTCAAGTCCGCGATGCTGTCGGCGCAGTGGAAGGACCCCGGTTTCCGTGAGGCCTGCCTCAACCGTCTTGCCGCGCTGAACTCCGATCCCGATTTCCGGGAGCGCGTCGAGCAGGGTTTCCAGGACTGGTACACGTCTCTCGACGACGCCGAACGGGCCGCCTACGCCGAACGGATGCGGGAACGGCAGGCCGAGTATCGGGCACACCCAGAACACCGCGCGGCGGCCGCTGCGCGCGTCCGCGCGTTCTTCGCTGATCCCGCCCGCCGAGCGCAGTGGAGCGCCCGGTCGAAGGCACAGTGGCAGGACGAGGAATTGCTCGCGTGGCGGTCCAAGCTCACGATCCAGCGGTTCGCCGACCCCGCGGAGCGAGACCGTCAGCGGGCCGCGGTGATCACGTGGCATCAGCAGAATCCCGAGTTCGGTGAGCGTCACGCGGTTCGCATGCGAACGCGGATGAGCGACCTGTCGAACGGTCACCTGGCCGCCGCTCAGGCGGGCCACGCGCGGTATGTGGAGTCGGTTTCCCGAGCGGAGCGCGTCGCCAAGCAGAACGACGGGCGCAGGTTGGCAGCCCTTCGTCGGCTCGCACCGCTGATGGAGTCGCTGTCCGACGTGGAACTGGCTGAGGCGTACGAGACCACTCGACTCAGCACCGCCCGCACCGGTCTGCGCTTCGACCGTCTGCTCCAGTGCTACGAAGGCGATTTCCAGCGATTGCGCGAAGCCGCTTCGCTCGTCAACCACAAGGTCGTGTCGGTCGAGCCGTTGACCGAGACCGCCGATGTTTATGACCTCACGGTCGAGGGCTACCACAACTTCGCGCTCGAAGCGGGCGTCTTCGTCCACAACAGCGCACGGATGGCCCGGGTGTCGGAGTACCAGGCGCTGCTTCCGTTGCGGGGCAAGATTCTCAACGTGCAGAAGGCCAGCCTGGCCGACACCCTGCGCAACGTGGAGATCGCGTCCATCGTGCAGGTCCTCGGCGCGGGCACCGGGCGCACCTTCGACCTGTCCACCATGCGCTATGGCCGGGTCATCCTGATGGCCGACGCGGACGTCGACGGGTCGCACATCCGGACCCTGCTGATCACCCTGTTCGCCAAGTACATGCGCCCGGTCATCGAGGACGGCAGGCTCTACGCCGCCATGCCGCCGCTGCACAAGATCACCACCAAGGGTCGCAACCCGGAGACGCACTTCACGTTCAGCCAGCGCGAGATGGAGACCACGCTCGCCCGGCTGCAGAAGGCGGGCAAGTCGATCGTCACCCCGGTGCCCCGCTTCAAGGGCCTCGGCGAGATGGACGCCGACGAACTGTGGGACACCACGATGAACCCGGCCACCCGCTCGGTCCGCCGCATCACCCTCGACGACGCCGAAGCCGCCGAGGCCGCCCTCGAACTGCTGATGGGCGAGAAGGTCGAACCCCGGCGCAACTGGCTCGTCGAGTCGGCCGCGCGGGTCGACCAGTCCGCCATCGACATGTGACGTGAGCAGTCCGCACGAGAGAGAGCACTGAGCAATGGCACGCCGCAAGGCCACCTCGACCAAGATCGACCCCGCCGCGTTCGACAAGGCGGGCGCCAAGGTCTTCGACAACCCGGTGAAGGTCGAGATCGAGGACTCCTACCTGGAGTACGCGTACTCGGTCATCCACTCCCGTGCCCTGCCCGACGCGCGCGACGGACTCAAGCCGGTCCACCGCCGCATCCTGTTCTCGATGAGCGAGCAGGGCTACCGCCCGAGCCACGCCTACGTGAAGTCCTCCCGCGTCGTCGGTGACTGCTTCGTCCGCGGCGCGCTGGTTTCGACGCCCGAGGGGTTGCGCCCGATCGAGGACATCGAACTCGGCGACAAGGTCCTCGACGGTGACGGCGTGCCGGTTCAGGTCGTCGAGGTCTACGAGAACCCGATGTCCGACTTGGTCCGGGTGACCTGGTCGACCGGGTTCAGCATGCTCGTCACCCCTGGCCAGCGGTTTCGGACCTGGTCGGGCGACGGGGAAATCGAGTGGACCGAGGCGAGTGACCTGGCAGGCAGGCGCACCCTTCGTGCGGGAGAGCCCGCCGTCGAGGTCACCTCGGTCGATCGGGCCGATCCGGACACGACGTTCGACATCCAGGTCGATTCCGATGAGCACGCCTTCGTGGTCGAGGGCTTCATCGTCCACAACTGCATGGGCAAATACCATCCACACGGTGACATGGCGATCTACGACGCCATGGTCCGGATGGCGCAGGATTTCTCGCTCAACACGCCCTTGGTCGACGGGCATGGGAACTTTGGCAGCCCAGACGATGGACCGGCTGCGAGCCGGTACTGCATTGTCGGCGATACCCGTATTCGGTTGGCCGACGGATCGAGTCGCCGGATCGCCGACCTGGTGAACCTCCCAGCTGATAGCGAAGCCGATGCCGACTTCGAGGTCCTGGACAAGGACGGCAAAGCCGTACGAGTCAACAAGGTGTTCAACTCGGGAGTCCATCCGACCCTGCGGATGACCACCGACGCCGGCTTCTCGCTCCGCGGCAGCGAAAACCACCTTGTCCTGTGTTTGGAAGCCCCGATGGGCGTGCCGTTGTTCCAGTGGCGCAGGCTCGATGAGCTCCAGCCGGGCTCGGTCGTCTGCGTGGCCCGCAACGCCTGGATGAATGTGGTGCCCACCGCTCGCGAGTACATGCTCGGTGTGCTGGCGGGCGCCTGGGTGTCGGAGGGCTTCGCCAGCGAGAACAGGGCGGGTTTCAACAACGCTGACGCGCACTTCTTCGACGAGGTGCTCCACGCCTACGATGCGGTCGTCGGGGGCATGCGGTATGTGTCCGATCGAGAGACTCGTCGGGATCGCAAGCGCATTTATGAACTTGACGTCCAGGAATACCGCGGCGGGATGGACGCATTCCGCGCCAGTCCGCTCGGCGAACTGATCGGGCACTCGGCCAAGGACAAGTTTGTTCCGGAGTGCGTGTGGACGGGCGGATGGGGTGTCAAGCGGGCGTTCTTGATGGCTCTGTTCGAAGGCGACGGCGGACCACGGGTCGCCGAGTCAGGGTTCACCATCCACTACACCAGCTACAGCGAACGGCTCGTTCGCGAGGTGCAGGAACTGCTCGCCGAGTTCGGTGTGATCGCCAAGCTGCACTCCTACGTGCGGGCGAGTGGTTCCGTCGAGTTCCGCCTGCTCGTGTCCGGTCTGCGGAATGTTCGGGCGTTCGCGGAACGAGTCGGCTTCCTCAAGACGAAGCGGGCGAAGATTCGCGAGTTGCTGCGGCATTCCCCGCTGCGACCGCACCGGCTCAGCCAGGACTCCGTGCCGTTCGTGGCCGACTATGTTCGAGACGCTCTTGACTTTGACCGCAGGGGAAGCGGCCGCTCATGGTTGACCAAGCACAACTTCGATCGCGTCGAACGGTGGGACACCGAGCGGCTGCGCATCATCGACAGGATCAAGGACCCCGAGATCCTCGCGACGATTTTGCCGGTGATGGACGCGGGATATCGCTTCGAGACTGTCACCGAGGTCGAGTCCTGTGAGCCCGCCGAGGTCTACTCGGTCCGGGTGGACTCGGAGGACCACTCGTTCCTGGCGGGTGGGTTCGTCAACCACAACACCGAAGCCCGCATGTCCCAAGCCGCAATGCTTCTCGTGGGGGAGCTCGGCGAGGACACTGTGGACTTCCGGCCGAACTACGACGGTTCCCTCGAGGAGCCCTCGGTGCTGCCCGCCGCGTTCCCGAACCTGTTGGTGAACGGCACTTCCGGTATCGCGGTCGGCATGGCCACCAACATGATCCCGCACAACCTCGGCGAGGTCGTCGCCGCCGCGCGCTGGCTGGTCAACCATCCGGACGCCTCCCTCGACAAGCTGATGGAGTTCATCCCCGGTCCCGACCTGCCCACCGGCGGCATGCTCTTCGGGCTCGACGAGGTGCGCAAGGCCTACGAGACCGGCCGCGGCGTGGTGCGGATGCGCGCGAAGGTCGAGATCGGGCCGCTGGAAGGCAGTCGCGGCCGTCAGGCCATCACCATCACCGAGCTGCCCTACCAGGTGGGCTCGGAGAAGATCATCGAGAAGATCACCGACGAGGTCACCAAGTCCAAGCGCCTCACCGGGATCGCCGACGTCAAGGACCTCACCGACCGCGAGAACGGGACGCGGCTGGTGGTCGAGTGCAAGGTCGGGGTCAACCCGCAGGCGCTGCTGGCCGACCTCTACCGGCTCACCCCGATGGAACAGTCCTTCGGCATCAACAACCTGGTTCTCGTCGACGGCCAGCCGCGGACCCTCGGGCTCAAGGCGCTGCTGGAGGTGTTCCTGCGCCACCGCTACGAGGTCGTCACCCGCCGCACCCGCTACCGCCGCCGCAAGCGGGAGGAGCGCCTGCACCTGGTCGACGGCCTGCTGATCGCGTTGCTCAACATCGATGCGGTGATCAAGATCATCCGTGGCAGCGACGACGCCTCGGCCGCGAAGACCGGCCTCATGACCAAGTTCAAGCTCTCCGACATCCAGGCGACCTACATCCTCGACACCCCACTGCGCCGCCTGACCCGTTACGACAAGATCGAGCTCGAGTCCGAACAGGACAAGCTGCGGGCCGAGATCGCCGAGCTGTCGAAGATCCTCGACGACGAAGCCGTGCTGCGCAAGGTCGTGTCCACCGAACTGGCCGCCGTCGCCAAGGAACTGGGCGAGGAACGCCGCACCGCGCTGATCGACGGCGACCTGAAGGAGGTCCTGGCCGCGTCGAAGCCCGCCGGGCCCCTGGAGGTCACCGACGACCCGTGTCAGGTGATCCTCTCGGCCACCGGCCTGGTGGCCCGCACCGCCGCCGAGTCCGAGGAGGCGTCGGAGGCGCGCAGGCGCAAGGGCCGGGTCAAACACGACGCCGTCGCCGCGGTGGTCCACTCGACCGCCCGCGGGCAGGTCCTGCTCGTGACGAACCGGGGTCGCGCGGTCAAGACCGACGTGCTGCCGCTGCCGGTGCTCCCCGAACAGAGCGGCACGGTCTCGCTCAGCGGCGGCATGGCCGCGAGCGAGTTGGTGTCGCTGGAGAAGGGCGAGCGGGTCGTCGGCATCGCCCCGCTCACCGAGGGCGAGGCAGGCGGGTCGCCGGGGCTGGCGATCGGCACCCGCCAGGGCGTGGTCAAGGTCTGCTCGCCGGAATGGCCCGTGCGGTCCGACGAGTTCGAGGTGATCAGCCTCAAGGACGGCGACGAGATCATCGGCGCGACCTGGCTCACCGACGGCTCCGAGAGCCTGGTCTTCGTCTCCTCCGACTCGTCGCTGCTGCGCTACGCCGCCTCGCTGGTGCGGCCGCAGGGCCTCAAGGGCGGCGGCATGGCAGGCATCAACCTCGCGGTCGGGGCCTTCACCGTCTTCTTCGGCGCCGTGCGCACCGACGACCCCGAACACGGCGCCCCGCAGCTGGTCACCTCGACCGGCCAGAGCGTCAAGGTGACACCGTTCGACGTCTACCCGCCGAAGGGCCGGGCAACCGGCGGCGTGCGCTCACACCGCTTCCTCAAGGGCGAGACCGAGCTGGTCCTCGCCTGGGTCGGTCCGCGGCCCGCGGGGTCGAGTCAGACCGGGGTCGCGGTCGAGCTTCCCGAGGCCGACGCGCGACGCGACGGGTCGGGTCACAGCCACCCCGGGCCGGATGTCGTGGGGCACTTGGTCGAGCGGGATTGAGCCAGGTCAGAGGCTTGTTCACCTGCTGTTAGGGCACCCTAGGGTTTTCCCCGATGCTCGGGTCCTGGGCCGTGATTAACGTTGTCCTCGGTCGCCCGGGGCGACTGGGCGCGCAAACCAACCGCTCCCGGGCGACCACCAAAGCACAACGCAATAGCGTGCCTAAGAACTCGGGCCCGGTGGGAATCCGGCCCGTAGCAGCCACGGACCCCGCTGCATTGCCCGCCTTACGCCCGAGGTTGGCGGGGTCCGTGTCTGTCCCTTTCTGCACAGTCGACCGATTCGCGAGTGGTGTGCGCGGACGAGTTCGGCCCGCGGACGACGCGACGGGCGATGCCCCCGCCCGGTCGCCTCGCAGGCCGATCTTGCCCGTGCGGGAAGGGTGTTTCAGATGGGATCACCGGGGTGCTGGCCCGGGGCTTCGCCTGAACCGGAACCGCTTTGCGCGGTCGGGGGGTTCAGGGGAGGTCTCACACCCGTCGTTCCCGCGCCGCCGCTATGGCTGCTCTACCACCAGTCCCCGGGCACGCCGTGCGCGGTTGCGAACGTGGCCGCGCCGTACTTCCCGCCGGTGATCGACTCGTCCTACGGCCTGTGCGTGGAAGCGGTGCCCGCCAACTGGTAGGTCAGGCTTTCCCGGCTCGTACGTCGAGCAACTGGTAGCCGGAGCGGGCCGAGAAGTCGGCCACCACGCTGAACCGGTCGCCGCGCACCAGGGTGTGCCGCCATTCCACGGGGTTTCCGTCGGCGGTGCCGATGCGGTCGATGGCCAGGGCCGCCACCCCCGCCGGGATGTCCAGCAGCCGCTGCTCAGCCGGTGTCGGCACGACCGCCCTGATGTGTTCCTGTCCGCCGGTCAGCCGAACCCCGCACCTGGTGTCGAGTTCGTGGTAGAGGGATGTGTGGGTGAAGTCGACCGTGCGCAGCGCGGCGGCCACCGAGTAGGGGAGCCAGACCCGGTCCACCGCAAGGGGATTGCCGCCAGCGTGGCGCAGCCGTTCCAGGTAGAGCAGCGGTGTCGACTCCTCCAACCCCAGGCGCACCGCGACCAGCGCGTCCGCGCGGACGTCGAGGATGCGCACGGTGCTGTGCTGGTCCATGCCGCAGGCGCGGACCGACGCGAAAAGGCTGTAGAGGGCCCCGAGGGGCTGGCTGATCCCGGTGGCCTTGCCGACCCGGGGCTGCTGCCCGCGGCCCGCGACGACGACGCCGTCGGCGCGCAGCCTGCGCAGGGCCTCTCGGACGGTGTTGCGGCTGACCTCGTACTCGGCGGCCAGGGCGAGCTCACCGGGAAAGGCGTCGTCGAACTCTCCCAGGCCGACCCGGCGCAGTAGGTCCGCGTGCAGCTGGGACCACAGCGGGGTGTGGCTTTTCCGGTCCAGACCGGCCCCGACGAGCTTGTTCACGCGACCTCATCCTCACCGACGACTGCGCCGAACGTAGCAAAAGCAGGCGTCGCGGTCAGTGCCGTCCCATGGTGTGGCCATCCTTGACCCGGGCCGAACATTTAGCACCATCTTGACAACGAATTCAGGGAAAGTTCGCGCGGGTCCGCAAGGAATTGATTCGGGCGTCGACATCGCGGGGTTAAGGAAGTTAACGTCCGCGCCATGTCACCCCTGTGCCGCCTCCCGGCTTTCGCGCGGAGTCCCGGATGAGCAGGGTGCACGCCACGGTCGCGCTGATCGCGTTTCTCGCTGCCGCGGACAACACGGTGGTGGCCGCCGCGGCGCCGTCGATCGCGGCCGATCTGGGGCTCGGGGTGACCGCGACGCAGGGGATCACGGTCGCCTACCTGCTCCCGTTCGCCGCGCTGCTGCTCGCCGCGGGCGCTGTCGTCGACCGGCTCGGGGAGCGCGTGGTCCTGCGCGCGGGTCTGCTCGTCTTCGCCGCGGGCACGGTTGTCGCCGGCGCGGCGCGCGGCGTGGAGCCGCTGTTGGCGGGGCGGGTCACGCAGGGTCTCGCGGCGGCGCTGCTCGTGCCCGCCACCCTCAGCCTGCTGCGCACCCGGCTCGTGCCCGCGGACCGGCCGCGGGCGGCGGCGCTGTGGACGGTCGCGCTCGCCGTGGCCCTGCTCGCCGGGCCCGCGGTGGGTGGGGTGGTGGCCCAGTACGCGCATTGGAGCTGGGTGTTCTGGGGCGCCCTGCCCGTCGTGGCCTGTTGCCTGGCTGTGTTGCCGCCCGCCGGCCCGACCCGGACTCGGCGCACCGACGCGCTCGGCACCGGGCTCGCCGCGCTGGCGATGCTGCTGCTCACCGCCGCCCTGCTCGACTTCGCCGAGGGCGGCGCGGCCGCGTCGGCCCTCACCATCGCCGCGGTGCTGGTCGCGGCCCTGTTCACGTTCCGGGAGCGGGCCAGTGCGGCCCCATTGCTGCCGCCCGCCCTGCTCGGGCTGCCGGTTTTCCGGACCGCGCTCGTCGTGCAGCTGCTGTGGGGGCTCGGTGTCACCGGGGTGTGTGTGGTGACGCCGCTGGCGCACCAGCGGATCCTTGGCCTGGGACCGGCGGACGCGGCGCTGCCGCTGGTCGCGGTGGCGGTCGCGCTGATCGTGACGGCGCCGTGGGTGCCGAGGGTGCTCGCCGCGGTGGGTCCCGGCGCCACCATCGCGAGTGGACTGGTCCTGGTCGGGGTCGGGCTGATCATGGTCGCGGCGGTCAACCACGTGCCGCTCGTGTGGCCGCGCCTGCCCGGGCTGGTCCTGGTCGGCATCGGCTCGGCGTTCACCGTCCCGCTCACCACGCTGGCGCTGGACGTGGCGGGCGACGACCAGACCGGGGCCGCGTCCGGGCTGCTCAGCTCCACCCGGGAGTTCGCGGGCGCGCTCGGGGTGGCCGCGGTGGCGGTCCTCATGGGCGGGCGGGTGGACGCCTTCGCGGCCGGGTACACCGACGCCCTCATCGCCGCCGCGGCGCTGCAGCTGGCGGCGGCGGCGCTCGCGCTCCGACTTTGTCGAATTCACACGGTAAACCGGCGGAGTTCTCGGGCCATTGACAAAAACGGTGACCGAACAATCGTCCAGTTGACCTGAAATGAGACGCAGGCTTAACTTGGCGCAGCGAGCATTTCTCCCGGCGGGGATTGAAATTCGCCTCATATCGCCTGGTGTCACAGTCGCCCCACGGGTGAGGACGGTGCAGATGAATTCCACTTCTTTCGGCGACGGCGAGACCACCGCCGCGGACCTTCCCGGGCTGCTCGCGGCCTGGGCGCGGCGGTGCCCCGACGACCCCGCGGTGAGCCACCTCGACTACCGGGTGAACCCGCGTGGCGTCCTGACGAAGTGGTCCTGGCGCGAACTCGACGAGCGGGTCGACGCCGTGGCGTCGTGGCTGGGCGGCCGGGTTCGGCCCGGCGGCACGGTGGCGGTCCTGATCGGACAGACCCCGGACTACCACGCCGCCTTCCTCGGCGCCCTGCGCGCGGGAATGGTCGCCGTGCCGCTGTTCCCGCCCGGCCTGCCCGGCCACGGTGAGCGGCTCGCGTCGGTGTTGCGCGACTGCGGCGCGAAGACGGTCCTGACCACTCAGGACACGGCGGTCGAGGTCGAGGATTTCCTGCGCACCCACGGCTTGCCGGTCGCCCAGATCGTGTCGGTCGACAAGCTGCCCGCGACGTTCGGCGCGGGCTTCGCGCCGATCCCGCCCGCCCCGGACTCGATCGCCTACCTGCAGTACACCTCGGGCTCGACCGGCGACCCGCGCGGCGTGATGATCACCCACGCCAACGTGGTCGCGAACGCGCGCCAGGCGTGCGCGGCCTACGGGGTGCGGCAGGACTCGGTGTCGGTGAGCTGGCTGCCGCTGTTCCACGACATGGGTCTCGTGCTGTCGATCGCCGCGCCGCTGACCAGCGGGATGCGCGCGGTCCTGATGGACCCGATGGCGTTCCTGGAGAAGCCGGAGCGGTGGCTGCAGGCGCTCTCGGCGAACCCGGGTGCGATCACCGCCGCCCCCAGCTTCGCCTACGGCTACTGCGCCGCGCGCGTGTCGGACTGGGAGAAGGCGCGGCTGCGGCTCGACACCGTGCTGGCGCTGATCGACGGGAGCGAACCCGTGCAGGCGGGCGTCATCGAGCGGTTCTACGCGGCTTTCGCCGAGTGCGGGCTCAAGCCGGACGCGTACAGCCCGTCCTTCGGGCTCGCCGAGGCGACCGTCTTCGTCTCCGCGGGGCGCGGCGGGCTGATCCGCGGGCTGGACCGGGCCGAACTCGCCGCCGGACACGCGGTGGAGGTGCGGGCGAACCACCCGGACGCCATCCGCCTGGTCTCGTGTGGACAGTCGATCGGCCAGCGGGTGTTCGTGGTCGACCCGGACACCGGCATCCCGCGTCCCTCCGGCGCCGTGGGTGAGATCTGGGTGGCCGGGCCGAACGTGGGCCAGGGCTACTGGGGCAGGCCCGAGGAGTCGCGGCGCACCTTCGGCAACACCGTGCCGGGCGTCGAGGGGACCTGGCTGGCTACCGGTGATCTGGGTGTGTGGTGGGACGGGGAGCTGTTCGTGACCGGCCGCATCAAGGACCTCATCGTCGTCGACGGCCGCAACCACTACCCGCAGGACGTTGAGCGCACCGCGGAGTCCGCGCACGGCGCGATCCGCCCACGCAACGTCGTGGCTTTCTCGGTGGCGGGCTCCGACGGGGAGAGCGCGGTCGTGCTGGCCGAGCGGGCCAAGGCGGTGAACGGCGTCGACCCGGACGAGGTCGCCGCGGCGGTCCGCGCCGCGGTCGCGCGTGCCCACGGCCTTGCCCTGCGCGAAGTCCGGCTGGTGGAGCCGGAGGCGTTGCCGCGTACCACCAGCGGCAAGATCTCTCGCAGCGCGTGCCGCACCCGCTACCTCGCCGACATCCTGGCCGAGGCGGTGTGAGCACCCGGGAGCTGGTGGCCTGGCTGGTCGGCCGGGTCGCCGACGCCACGGGAATCCCGGTCATCGACCCGGACCGCCCGCTGCAGGAGTACGGACTGTCCTCACGCGACACCGTGGGACTGGTCGCCGAACTCGGTGAGCGGGTCGGGCGGGTGCTGCCGTCCACCTTCGGCTATGAGCACCCGACCATCGCCGCCCTCGCGGCGGCCGCGACCGACGGTGTGGCGGCGGTGCCCGCGGCGCCGAGCATCGCGCCGGGTGAGCCGATCGCGGTCGTCGGCCTCGGGTGCAGGCTGCCCGGGGGAGTGGACTCGCCCGCCGAGTTCTGGGACCTGCTGGAAACCGGACGCGACGTCGTCGGCACGCGTCCCCCCGGGCGCTGGCCCGGCGGCGCCGACGACGTTCCCGCCGCGGGCGGCTACCTCGACGACGTGGCGGGATTCGACGCGGCGTTCTTCGGGATCAGCCCGCGTGAGGCCGCCGTCATGGATCCGCAGCAGCGGATCGTGCTGGAAGTGGCCTGGGCGGCGCTGGAGCACGCCGGGATCGCGCCCGGCACGTTGCGCGGCAGCCGCACGGGCGTCTACATGGGAGTGTCGGCGGCCGAGTACGGCACCATGACCATGGCCGACCACACCGCCGTCGACGCCTGGTCGGGCACCGGGGCCGCCGCGTCGATCGTGGCCAACCGGCTGTCGTACCTGCTCGACCTGCGCGGCCCGAGCCTGGTGACCGACACGGCGTGCTCGTCGTCGCTGGTCGCGGTGCACCAGGCGGTGCAGGGGCTGCGCCACGGCGACGCCGACCTCGCCGTGGTCGGCGGGGTCAACGTGCTGCTCACCCCGGGGATCACCGCGACCTTCCAGCGGGCCGGGGTGCTCGCGCCCGACGGCCGGTGCAAGGCGTTCGACGCCGCGGCCGACGGCATCGTCCGCGGCGAGGGCTGTGGTGTGGTCGTGCTGCGCAGGCTCACCGACGCGCGCAAGGCGGGGGACCGGGTGCTCGCGGTGATCCGCGGCAGCGCCACGAACTCCGACGGCCGCTCCAACGGCCTGATGGCGCCGAGCCCTGCCGCGCAGCACGCGCTGCTCGCCCAGGCGTACCCGGCCGCCGACGTCGATCCGTCCACTGTGGACTACGTGGAGGCGCACGGAACGGGCACCCTGCTCGGCGACCCGATCGAGGCCGGGGCGCTGGGCGCGGTCCTCGGCGCGGGCCGCGGCGAGGACCGGCCGCTGCTGGTCGGCTCGGTGAAGACCAACCTGGGCCACCTGGAGGGCGCGGCTGGGATCGTCGGCCTGATCAAGGTCGTGCTGTCGTTGGCGCACGGCCGCATTCCGCCGACGCTGCACTACCGCTCGCCCAACCCGCACATCGACTTCGAGGCGCTCGGGCTGCGGGTGGCCGCGAGCCCGGGGGAGTGGCCGCGCTACAGCGGACTGGCCACCGCGGGGGTGTCTGCCTTCGGGTTCGGCGGCAGCAACGCCCACGTCGTGCTTGAGGAATGGCCCGCGGCGTCCGCCGGGGCAGTCACGGACAGCACGCGGCCCGAAGTGGTCGCCTTGTCGGCGGCCACCGCCGACGGAGTGCGCGCCCGGGCGGAACGCCTGGCCGACTGGCTGGAGTCGCCCGCCGGGCAGCGGGTCGCGCTGGCCGAGGTCGCCGGGACCCTGGCGGTCCGGCGTGATCATCTTGGCGTGCGCGCCGCAGTCGTCGCTGATGACCGCGCGGAACTCGTGGCCGGCTTGCGGGCGTTGGGTCCGCCCGTCACGGCTTCTTCCTCGGACGCGCCGGTGTTCGTGTTCTCCGGGTTCGGGTCGTCGTGGCCGGGCATGGGTGCGGCGCTGCTCGCCGAACCCGCGTTCGCCGCCGCGGTCGACCAGGCGGACCTGCTGTTTCGGGCCGAGGCGGGCTTCTCCCTGCGGGAGGCGCTGTCCGCCGACACCATCGGCGAGTTCGCTGTGGCCGCGCCCGCGCTGTTCGGTATGCAGGTGGCGCTGGCGGAACTCTGGCGGGCCAACGGTGTCGTGCCCGCCGCCGTGCTGGGCCACTCGGTGGGCGAGGTCGCGGCCGCGGTGGTCGCGGGCGCGCTGGACCTGGCCCAGGGGCTGAGGATCGTGGTCGCGCGCACGGCGCTGCTGGCCGGGATCAACGACTCCGGTGCGGGCGCGATGGCCGCGGTGGAGCTGTCCGAGACCGAGTTCACCGCCGTCGCCGACCGGTTCCCCGGCGTCGGGATCGCCGTCCACGCCTCGCCCGAACAGCTGACCGTCACCGGCGACCCGGCCTCGGTCGCCGCTCTCGTCTCCTATGTGGACGGTCTGGGCAGGCTGGCCAAGGCGCTGAAGGTCGGCGGCGCCGGCCATTCCGCCGCGGTCGACCCGTACCTCGACGACTTCCGTGCCGGGCTCGCCGATCTGCGCCCTGTCGAACCGCGGGTGCCCTGTTTCTCCAGCGTGGCCGACGAGCCGCCCGCGTTCGACGTCGAGTACTGGGCGGCGAACCTGCGTAAGCCGGTGCGGTTCACCCAGGCCGTCGCGGCCGCGATCACCGCCGGGCACCGCGCCTTCCTGGAGATCGCGCCGCACCCCATCGCCACCGTCGCCGTCGAGCAGACCGCGGCCGCCGCGGGTGTGCCCGTGCTCGCGGTGCCCAGCCTGCGCCGGGACACCGGGGTCGCCTGCTGGCTCGACGCGGCGGCGACCCTGCACGTCAACGGACACCGCAAGGTGCTGGCCGCGCGCTACCCGCGTCCGCCCGTGGTCGACTTGCCGGGGCCGGTCTGGCGGCACGAGCCGCACTGGGTGAGCGCCCGCCGCGCCCCCGATGACCGACACCCGCTGCTCGGCGACCACGTCGAACTGCCCGACGACGGCAGACACGTGTGGCAGGCCGACCTCGGCGCGGCCCCGCTGCCCTGGCTCGCCGACCACCGCGCGTACGGCGTCGTGGTGCTGCCCGGGACGGCGTTCGTCGAGGTGGCGCTGTGCGCCGCGCGCCAGGCGCTCGGGACCGACCTGGTGGCCGTCACCGACCTGGCGCTCGCCGAGTTCCTGGTACCGGGGCCGGACACCAAGCTCACGACGGTGGTCGAGCCGGACGGGCGGATCACGATGTCGGCGCGCTCCGACGGCGGCTGGGTCACCCACGCCACCGCCACCGCCCGCCGCGACTCGTCGCCACTGACGCCATTGCCGTCGCCGCCCGCGGGTGAGCCGACCGATGTCTACGCCGCCCTCGCCGCGGGCGGACAGGAGTACGGGCCCGCTTTCCTCGGTCTGACCGAGGTCGTCGCCTCGCCGGGGCACGCGGTGGCGCGGGTCCGGCTGCCCGCGGAGGCGGGTGGGCACCGCGGGTTCGCGGTGCATCCGGCGCTCGCCGACGCCTGCCTGCAGACGCTCGTGGCCGCGGCGCTCGGGCTGCCCGGGGTGCACGGGCGGTATGTGCCGACCGCGATCGGCGGGGTGCGGGTGGTCGGGGAACCGGCGACCGGTGTCCGCTGCGTCGCGACCCTGCGCCCGGACGGCGGGACGTTGCTCGGGACTGTGCAACTGCTCGATGGGGCGGGTGGTGTGGTCGTCGAGCTGTCGGGCGTCCGCGCCGCCGCGCTCGGCAGCGCGCCCGGAAGCTGGCCGGACCTCGCCCTGGAACGCCGGTGGGATCCGGCGCCGCTGCCCACGGCTGTGGCCGAGCCCCGGTCGTGGGTGGTCGTCTCCGACGAGGAGTCCCCGGCGCTTGCCGCGGGTTTGGTCGACCGGGTGGTCACGTCCGACCCGGCGCTGATCCCGTCATTGCTCGACGGGCGCGCGGGTGTCGTGCTGATCGCCGGAGCGGCCGCGGACCCGGCGGCGGCCGAGCGGCTGCTGCTGACCGCAGCGCGAACGGCGGCCAACGCCGGAGAGTCCCGGCTGTGGATCGTCATCAGCGGCGACGATCCCGGTGTCGCCTGCCTGCGTGGGCTGGTCCGGGTCCTGGCCTTTGAGCACCCGGAACTGCGGGCGACCCTGCTCAGCGTCGATGGAGCCGAGGCCGTCGCCGCGGAACTCGACGCCGACCGCGACGACGACGAAGTCCGCTGGCACGACGGCAAGCGGCTGCGGGCGAGGCTCGCCAGGGCCCAGGTCGAGACCGCCGAGAAGCTCCCCGTGCGCGATGGCGCGTACCTGGTGACCGGTGGCCTCGGCGAACTGGGTGTCCAGGTCGCCCGGCTGCTGGGTGACGGGGGAGCGACCAGGATCGTGCTGTGCGGCCGCACCGCGCGCCCGGAGGCCATGGAGGCACTGCGGGGTGTGGACGTCGAGGTGTTCCTCGGCGACATCGCCGACCCCGGGTTCGCCGAACAAGCCGTCGCCCACGCCACCCGAGGCGGCCTACCCCTGCGCGGAGTCGTCCACGCGGCAGGTGTCCTCGACGACGGACCCGCGGTCAACCTGACCGCCGAGAGCATCGCTCGCGTTTGGCGCCCCAAGGTTCATGGTGGCCTGCGCCTGCACGAGGCGACCCGGCACCTGCCCCTGGACTGGTGGGTCGCCTTCTCGTCTGTGGCGGCCCTGGTCGGCTCACCCGGCCAGGCCGCCTACGCCACCGCCAACGCCTGGCTCGACGCTTTGATGGCCCAACGCCGAGCCGAGGGCCTCCCCGCGATCACCATCAACTGGGGCGCCTGGACCACCCCGGAGTTGTCCACATCCACCCCGAACGATCCACAGCCCAACGCCACCCCTGCCCCCGACGCCCCGGCGCCGATAGACTGGACCAGGGACGCCCCCCAGGGGAGGGCGGGGGTGTCGGCGGGGGTCGATTCGAGTCGGGGTGGGGTACGGGCGGCGGCGTCGCTGGCCGAACTTGAGGCGTCGCAAGGGTTGGCGGCGCTGGCCGGGTTGTTGGCGCATGATCGGTCCGGGATCGGCGTGGCCCGGTTGGACACCGCGCGGACGCTTGCCCTGTTCCCCGATCTCGCGCGCCGCCCCTTCCTGTCCGGGCTCATCGGCGCGGTTCCCACCGTCGTGGAACCCAATGGCTGGGCCGGGATCGCCGCGCTGCGCGAGCAGCCGGACCCCCGTGCCGTCCTCCAGGACCACCTCGCCGCCGTGCTGGCCGCCCTGATCGGGGCCACCTCGGACACCGTGGACCGTTCGGCCCCGCTCACCGGCCTGGGCCTCGACTCCCTCATGGCGATGCGCCTGCGGGCCGCGATGCAGCGTGATCTCGGCACCACCCCGCCGGTCTCCCTGCTGCTGCGCGGCGCGAGCCTCGTCGCGATCACCGACCATCTCGGCGACGAGTTGGAACTCCCGGCGTCCGACGCGGTCGCCGTGCCCGCGACCATCGGTCCCCGCGACCCGAGCGAACGCTGGCTCGCCCTGGCCTGGGCCGACGCCCTCAAAAGCGACCCGGGCAGTGTGCACCGCGAACTCACCGACGAGGACGCCCAGCGCCGCGTCTACGAGGCGATCAGCAACCGGATCGCCGATCCGCCGCCGCCCGAGATCGTGTTCAAGCGGCCGACCATCGCCGCGATGGCCGACCTGCTGCGCGCCGACCTCGAAGGCGCCACCGACGGCGTGGTCAACGTCCTGCGCGCCGACGGTGACGGCCGACCGCTGCACCTGTTCCACCCGGCGGGCGGCCCGACCAGCGTCTACCGACCCCTCGTCGCCGAACTCCGCCCAGGTTTTCCCGTCTACGGTTACGAACGCATCGACGACGAGTCCACAGTGGAGGGCAAGGCGGTCCGCTACGTCGAGCTCCTCAAGCAGAACCAGCCGCGCGGCCCCTACCGCCTCGGCGGCTGGTCGTTCGGCGGGTGCCTGGCCTACGAGATCGCCCACCTGCTGACCGAGGTCGGCGAGACCGTCGAGCAGGTCGTCCTCATCGACACGATCCTGCCCAAGCTCGGCGGCGAACAGGACCGCGTCCTGCTCGACCGCTTCGCCCGGTTCGCCGAGCACGTCGAGTCCACCTACGGTGTCGCCCTCGACCTGCCCGACGACCTCGACAGCCTCGACGAGGACGCCCAGATCGGCGTCGTCATGCGCAGGCTCGCCGCGGTCCCCGGCATCGGGGAGGCCGTCCTGCACCACCAGTACACGTCCTATGTGGACGCCCGGGTGGCCGAGCGGTACCGCCCGCGCCCCTACGCCGGGCCGGTGCTCCTGCTGCGCGCCACCGAACCGCACCCGCTCACCACCACCCTCGACCCGCGCTACCTGCGCGAGGACGAAGCCCTCGGCTGGGACGAGCTGTGCGCGGACCTGCGGGTGGTCAGGGTGCCCGGCGACCACCTCAGCATGATCGACCCGCCGGGCGTGACCACGCTCGCCGCCGCCCTGGCCGAGACGGAGGCGCGCCATGGCTGACCGGACCACCGAACTCATCGACGACCTGCTGCTGCGCCGCGAGGAAGCCGTCCGCCTGGCCGAGAAACGCGCCGCCGAACGCCAGCACCCGAAGGGAAAGCTGACCGCGCGGGAGCGGATAGCGCTGCTGACCGACCCCGGTTCGTTCGTCGAGATCGACGAGTTCGCCCGGCACGGCGCCGGCCCGCTCGGCGACGGCCTCGTCGCCGGGCACGCCACCGTCGACGGCCGCCCGATCTGCGTGCACGCCCAGGATTTCAGCGTCTTCGGCGGCAGCCTCGGCGAGGCGTCCGGGGCGAAGGTGAACAAGGTCATGGACCTCGCCACCCGCACCGGCGTGCCGGTCGTCGGCATCAACGACGGCGGCGGCGCCCGCATCCAGGAGGGCGTCACCTCCCTCGCCCGGTACGCCGAGCTGGCCGTGCGGCACACCAACGCGTCCGGCGTCATCCCGCAGATCTCGCTGATCCTGGGCCCGTGCGCGGGCGGCGCGGTGTACGCGCCCGCCCTGACCGACTTCACCGTCGTCGTCGACAAGCTCTCCCAGATGGTCGTCACCGGCCCCGACGTCCTGCGCGCCGCGACCGGCGAGGAGATCACCCTGGACGACCTGGGCGGCGCCCGGGTCAACGCCACCGTCTCCGGGAACGCCCACTATCTGGCCACCGACGAGGCCGACGCCATCGACTGGGTCAAGACCCTGCTGGGCTATCTGCCCGCCAACAACCGTGACAGCGCACCGGAGTACGACGACGACACCGCGCCCGAGGTGACCGCGTCGGACCTCGAGCTCAACCGGATCGTGCCGGACGGGGCGAACCAGGGCTACGACATGACCGACGTCCTCGCCCGTGTGGTCGACGACGGCGACCTGCTGCAGGTGCACGGCGCCTTCGCGCCCAACATAATCTGCGCGTTCGCCCGGGTCGGCGGCCGGTCGGTCGGGGTCGTGGCCAACCAGCCGCGCTTCGGCGCGGGCGCGATCGACATCGACGCCTCGGAGAAGGCGGCCAGGTTCGTCCGCTTCTGCGATGCGTTCAACCTCCCGCTGCTCACCTTCGCCGACGTCCCCGGCTACCTCCCCGGCCTCGACCAGGAACGCGGCGGGATCATCCGCCGCGGCGCGAAGCTGATCTACGCCTACGCCGAGGCGACCGTCCCGAAGGTCACCGTGGTCGTGCGCAAGGCCTACGGCGGCGGCTACGCGGTCATGGGCTCGAAGCACCTCGGCGCCGACGTGAACCTGGCCTGGCCCACCGCCCGGATCGCCGTCGTCGGCCCGGAAGGCACTGTGCAGGTCCTGCACCGGCGCGAACTGGCCGCCCTGTCCGGCGCCGAACGCGCCGCGCGGGAGCGCGAGCTGATCGCCCGGCACCAGGACAGCCCGTACCCGGCGGCCGAACGCGGGTACGTCGACAGCGTGATCGAACCCGCCCGCACCCGCCTGGCTGTCACCGCGGCGCTGCGCGCGCTGCGCGGCAAGACCGCGTCCGTCCCCGCCCGCAAGCACGGAAACATCCCCCTGTAGCAGCAAAACCAGCACCGAAATCCTGCAGCAACGAAAGAGGTCGGCCGATGTTACGCAGATCCAAGTGGGTAGCCGCGGTGTGCGCCGCCGTGGTCGCGGCGGCCGTGGTGGTGGCGCTGCCGAACGGGCCCGCCGAGGCCCAGCCGGTGTCGCGGGCGCGGACCACGGCCGTCGCCGACGACGGCGCGCGGATCGCCGAGGAGATTCGGGTCGACGAGCGCACCCTCGACCTGCGGATCACCTCGCCCGCCCTCGGCACGTCGGGCTGGGTGCGGCTGCTGCTGCCGCGCGGTTGGGACACCCAGACCCGCACCTGGCCGGTGCTCTACCTGCTGCACGGCGCCGGTGAGGTGCAGGACTACAAGTCGTGGACGGCCTTCACCGACGCCGCCGCGTTCACCGCCGACAAGGACGTCCTTGTGGTGCTGCCCAGCGACGGCAAGGCGGGCATGTACTCGCCGTGGTGGAACTTCGGCGGTTCGAACAAGCCGGACTGGGAGACCTTCCACGTCACCGAGATCCGCCAGCTGATCGAACGCGGCTACGGCGCGGGCACCGTGCGCGCGGTCGCCGGGCTGTCCATCGGCGGATACGGGGCGATGGCCTACGCGTTCCGCCACCCCGGCATGTTCAAGGCCGCCGCCAGCTACAGCGGGGTGCTGAACACGACCATCTACGGCGTCCCGAACTTCATCCAGATGATCCTCATGCGGGAGGGCCTGAACTTCTACAGCCTGTGGGGCAACGAGTGGATGCAGCGCTCCATCTGGACGGCGCGCAACCCCTACGACAACGTCGAGAAGCTGCGCGGCACCAGGCTCTACGTGTCCTCGGGCGACGGCGGCACCGGCCCACTGGACCCGCCAGGCAACAGCCCCGACGTGATGATCGAGCCGCTCGCGAAGCTGTCGTCGAGCTCGTTCACCGACCGCCTGAAGCAGGCGGGCATCCCGGTGACGACCAACTACTACGGCGGCGGCAGCCACATCTGGCCCTACTGGCAGCGCGAGTTCAAAGCCTCCTGGCCGGTCCTTGCCGCCGGCCTCGGCCTGCCCGCCTAGCGCTCGGTTTCCGGCTGGTCCACCGTCTCGGAGTCCTGCTCGTCCGCGACGATTTCAGAGAATGCGTCCATCCACACCATCAGGTGCCTCGCTGTCCGGTCGGTCCGCGCCCTTCACTGCCTAGACCGACCGGGGCCCTGGAAGGTTGCCTCGACAGCACGAACAAAGCCGGGCCGGTATGCCACACCTGCGGCAAACCGGCCCGGCTCTGTCTGATCCTTGCCAAATCTCGGGGAGGCGGACTAGAAGGTGAGCTTCCAGGCGTCGATATAGCCGGTGTCGTAGCTGTAGACGTCCTGGACCTTGAGCTTCCAGGTGCCGTTCGCCACCTCGCTCGACGCGTTGACCGTGTAGGTGGTGATGACGTTGTCGGTGGAGTCGTTGCTCGAGGAGTTCTTCATCCGGTAGGCCGTGCCGTCGGGGGCCACGAGGTCGATGACGAGGTCGCCGCGCCACGTGTGCTTGATGTCGACGCCGACCTGCAGGGTCGACGGCGCGTTGCCGGTGACGCCACTGACGACGACGTCACTGGTGACCGCGGCGCCGTTGTCCGGGATGTTGACNCGACGCCGACCTGCAGGGTCGACGGCGCGTTGCCGGTGACGCCACTGACGACGACGTCACTGGTGACCGCGGCGCCGTTGTCCGGGATGTTGACGTTGTTGGCGTTCTCGAAGACCTTGCCGGTCGGCGGGGGAGTGTCGCCGCCGCCCGAGTTCGGGTCGAGTTCCTTGGCCTTCGTGGCGATCGCCGACGACAGCGCGCTCACCTCGGCGTAGACGCCGGGCTTGTTGGGCCGGGCGCAGCCCTCGCCCCAGGAGACGATGCCGACCTGGATCCACGCGTTGTTGTTGTCGCGGCGAACCATCGGGCCACCGGAGTCACCCTGGCAGGTGTCGACCCCGCCCTGGGTGAAGCCCGCGCAGATCTCGACGGCGGGCTTGAGCGACGGGTACGAGGACTTGCACGACGTGTCGCTGACGAATGGCACGTCGGCCTTGAGCATGTACCGCTGCTGGCTGCCGCCCTCGGACGCCGCGCCCCAGCCCATGACGGTGAACGTGCCGTTGTCGTAGGCGGTGGTCGTGGCGATCGGGAGCTTTGCCGCGCCGGTGATCGGGCTTGAGAGCTTGATCAGCGCCCAGTCACCGCCCGCGGAGGTGCCGTAGCCCGGGTTCTTGTAGACGTAGGAGGACGTGCGCTTGACCGCGCTCGTGCTCTGCAGGTCGACCACCCCGTAGGTGGCGGTGATCCCCGTGTTGTTGCCCGTGCCGCTCACGCAGTGCGCGGCCGTCAGGACGAGCAGGTCCGAGTACATCGCGCCGCCGCAGCCCATGGAGAGCCGGACCATCCAGGGGAATTCGCCTTGCGCCGCCGGGCTGCCGCCGACGACCTGCGGTGAGACGTCATCCGACGGCGGCTGGGCGGCGAGGGCCTGCCCGGCTGCCGTGCCGGAGACCGCGGCCACCGCGACCGCTGTCAGGAGAACTTTTCGAAGCATCCTCACGGGGTTTCCTTTCGATTTCCACCGATAACGCGTGCAGGGACGTGGAATGGGAACCGCGGCGGGCTCGAGACGCCCTCAGCAAGCCCGCCGCGGTTGATCAGGGTCGGCTGGAAGGTGAGTCTCCAGCTGTCGATGTAGCCGGTATCCTGGGCGGTGAATCTCGGCGCCGGAGGGAATGCGACAGCGGTGCCCGCGTATGCCCTCACCTACGCCGATACCGCTGACCGTTCAATACTGTCCGGTAGCCATCGGGCTCACAAGATCCTCCCGACCTGCTGTTATTGCCGGTTATTTCCCAGTCCGACGCGACGCTTACGGCAATTCAGGTGTAGTTCGCCACCCCTATTCCGATGGTGGTATTCCCATTCGCCAGTAAGGCCCCTCGAATACGCGCGGGATCGGTGACGAATGCGGACCAGGCCGCCGCGGCCGCCGTACGCCCAGCTCAGGCCACGTGGGACACGTTGTTCCACGCACTTTCCTCGACGGGCATCACGAACTACCGTTCGTCGGGTGACGGACGAGCTAGTCCCCGCGAGACCGTTCGCCGAGGCGCTGCGCTCGGCGATCCACGCGGGCGGGGTGACCCTCGACCGGCTCGCCGAACGGCTGCGCGAACGCGGCACACCCGTGAGCCTGGCGACTTTGAGCTACTGGCAGTCCGGGCGCAGCCAGCCCGAACGCCCGCAGTCGCTGGCCGCGCTGGCCAACGTCGAGCACCTGCTGGGCCTGCGGTCGGGTGAACTCGGCAAGCTCCTGGAATCGCCCAAACCGCGTGGCCGCGCCGTCCACCGCACGCCCGAGCCGATCGACAGCGCCGCGCCGTGGTCAGACCCCGAGGGCTTCGACCGAATGGTCGTGGGCGTCGACATCAGCCAGGACAACCAGCTCACCCGCCTCAGCGTGCACGACCTGATCGTCGTGGGCGCCGACCGCGCGAAGCATGTGCAGCGCACCCGCCAGGTCCTGCGCGCCGAACAGGACGGTGTCGACCGGCTGGTGATCGTGGCGTGGGGGGAGAGCCCCGACGAGCCGGTGCCCGAAGTCGTCCCGGTCCGCAACTGCGCGATCGGCCGGGTCAGTCGCGACGACCGCACCGGGCAGGTCGCCACCGAACTCCTCTTCGGCCACACCCTCGCCAAGCGCGAGACGGTGCTCATCGAGCACGAGATCCGCTGCCCCGAGCCGCTGTCGCAGGCCTACGAGCACGAACGAGTGAGTAGGCTGCCGGTCCGCGAGTACCTCATCGAGGTGCGGTTCGACCCGGCCACGCCGCCCCTGCACGTCGTGCGGTTCTCCGACGTCGACGGCAAGGAACGAGTCAAGGCGCTCACCCTCGACTCGGCGCACACCGCCCACACGCTGGCCATGGACCTCGAACCCGGCCGCTACGGCGTCCGCTGGTCCTGGGGCTGATCACCCCGTTCGAGTGACGCCCGCGCCCGCGGCGTCACCTGCCGCGGGCGGGCTCGTTGGACCGGCCAGTGGATCTCACCCTGGTGGATCTCGGAGTGACGCGTGCGGATACGCCGCGCTCACGTGCGCCCCGCAGGCGCCGGATCTGTCCACGAGTGCCGAGGTCCGCGGCACCGCCGGCCACGCTGGGTGACAAAGAGGGGCTCGGCGGCGGTTTTCCGGGGGACCGGGGGCAGCCTTCGGACGACGACAAACGGCTGATCCGGATACCCAGCGATCACGCCATGTCCTACTGTGTATACGTTCTGTTGTTCAGGCCACATCGGGGAGCCGCCAAGATGCCCTCAGCCGACCGGTCGTCGTGGGACACGGTCCCGCGGCTCACACCGCTCGACTTCGAACGGCCGAACATGGCCAGGCTCACCGACGCCCTGCTCGGCGGCCGGGACCATTACGCGTCCGACCGGGCCGTGATGGACCAGCTCCTGCGGATCGCCCCGGGGGCCCGCCAACTCGCCCGCGACCACCGCGACTGGATCATCCGGGTCCTGCGGCTGCTGGTCGGCGAGCGCAAGATCGACCAGTTCGTCGACCTCGGCTCGGGTATGCCCACGGTGGACAACACCCACCAGGTCGTCCAGCGGTACAACCCCGAGGCCCAGGTCATCTACGTCGACAACGACCCGGTGGTGCAGGCGCACGGCCGGGCCATCCTGGAGGAGAACGACCGCACACACGTGGCGGGCTGCGACTTCACCGAGCCGGAGAAAGCGCTGGAGCACCCCGAGCTGCGGCCGCATCTCGACCTCAGCCGCCCGGTCGCGCTGATGATGTGCTCGGTCGTGCACCACATCCACGACGACACGCGGGCCGCCGAGGTCGTCCAGGCGTGGCTCGACGTCGTCCCGTCGGGGTCCTATCTGATGCTGAGCCACCAGTACGACCCGGCCGACCAGTCCGAGGCCAGCACCCTGGTGCGCACCCTGGAGAAGATGTTCGCCGACACCCCGATCAGCACCACGCCCCGCACCCGCGAGCAGATTCAGGGGTTTTTCCGAGACCTCGAGTACGTGCCGCCGGGCCTGACCCACCCGCACGACTGGTGGCCGTCGGGCCCGCGCATGCTGCCTTTGTCGGCGTTGAACTTCGCGATGCTCGGGGCGGTCGCGCGCAAGCCATAGTGGGCGCGCGCACAAGTACAGCACCGGAATTCTTGAGGTCGTGACAACGTTCCGACCCATTTCCCGGCCGTTCGCCAGGTCCGTTGTCGCCCCCATGACACGTGGGTAACGTACCGCCGAGTAGCCGCGCGCTGAATTGCCCGCGGGCAATTCACTTTCTTGAGTCTGGCAGGTGAGCAGCGCCCCCATGAAGCTACTTCGGTCGTTCGGTGTCGCACTCGGAGTAAGCGCCGTGGTCGGCGCGACCATGCTCGCCTCGGCCCCGCTGGAGAAGCCGGAAGCGGGCTCCCAGCAGGCGGACGTGCGGGTCGTGGCTGCTATCCCGCCTCCCAAGCCTGGGGACTTCAAGTCCGTGTTGCGGGTCGAGGGGATGACCAAGATCGCCAAGCTGGGCCAGGCGATGTCGATCGGCCGCGGGAAGTTCAAGGCGCTCATCACGCCCGCCCCCGAGGGGCCGAGCGCACTCATCGGTGAGATGTTGATGCCACCCGCTCCGGGCTACTTCGTGGTCTTCCGGTTCGTGCCGGTCACCAACAACACGTCCTTCGTCCAGGTCGGCGACGCGACCGGAACCATCGACATCGAGGATTTCGCCGCGGCCGAGACGAAGGTCAAGGTCAAGCTCAACCTGGTGATCAGCGAGGTCAAGCAGAACGGCGTGCCGCTCGACGTCGGCCCCAACTGCCGCACGGTCACCCCGGTCGACCTCGAACTCTCCGGGACGATCAACCTGGGCGCCCGCAAAGTGAACGAGACCGAACCCGTCGTGGAAGCTGACCGAGCGGCCACAATCAAGACGAGTTACACGATCCCGGCCTTCACCGGGTGCGGCGCGACCGAGAACCTGTCGCCGCTTATGACCGGTCTCGTGTCAGGTCCCGGCAACGAGCTAATCACCTACTTGTACAACCACTGCTTCGGCACCTCCGATTGCAACAAGTACTGGTGAGTCGTGCACAAGCGTTTCGCGACGTTTCGGTATTCGACCCACCCGCGCGACAGATCCCCAAAGAATGATCACATGGGACACATACTGAAAGACCTAGGATGGCGGCCATCGTGCTCGCCATCGCCATTCCACTGATCACCGCTGCGCCTGCCGACGCGACCGCACAGGAGGTGACCGCGCAGACCCGCGCCCAGCCTGCGGGCGTGACCGCCTACTGGACGACTACGATCGGCGACGACGGCAGCATCGCGGGCCGCTTGAACGAAGTCCACGGCGATCTGTACTGGCGGGCCGGGCAGGACCATACGCTGCCTGCCTACTGGTCGATCGACGGGATCAATGCCAATGGCCAGTACGCGATCACGGAATACAACTCGGGCACCTATCGCGCGCTCCGTCAGGAAAGCGATGGCAGTCGCGTCCTCGTGGATGCCACGCCGAACACGAGCGCGTACGCCATCAACAACGGCGGGTCGGTGCTCGTCGGCCGTTTCGGCACCGCCACGTCGTACTTGATCTGGAGTGGCGGCACACTGCGGACGGTGCCCGCCGCCACCCCGATCGCGGCGGGCGCCGCGGCGGTACAGCGTCTGAACGACATCGGGCAGCTCGTCCCCGCGACCGATCAGCGCCTATGGCGCTGCGACCTGACGCAGTGCGTCGAATTGCCTGTTCCGGCGGGTCACACGATCGGCAGGATCGTGGACATCGACAACTCCGGCCGCATTGTCGGCGACCTCAGTGCGAACGACGTGGCCTACCCGGCAATGTGGACCGGCACTTCCGTGCGGCTGCTCAACACCGACGGGCGAGGTGGGGCGGTCGAAGATGTGAACAACCAGGGCTACGTGGTCGGGCGGATGATGACCGCGACCGGCAGTAGGGCGGTGCTCTGGGGCAGCGGAAGCCTCCGCGTCCGACTCGCCCTCGCGGAGGCGGTCAACACCGGCGCGACCGCGGTGAACGAAGCTAACGACGTGGTCTTCTACGACCGCCCGATCATCAATGGAAAGGGTTACCTGTGCGCCTACCTGTGGCGATCGGCCGAAGTCATCGCGCTGCCCCGTCACACGGTGACGACGTCTACCCATCCGACATCGCCGACGACGGCAAAATGGTCGGAGCATCCTGGGCGACCGCCGCGTTCAGCCACCACCCACCGCCCATGGGCGAGAGCTACCGAGCGACGCTGTGGACGACCAGCTGACCTGAACACCGACTGAGCCCCGGTGTCCGGACGCGGCGACCCGCGTGCGGACACCGGGGCTGACTATCCGCGCTTGCTGCGAAATGCGTCCAGGCCGTTGCGCTTGAGCATGCTCGCCGCCGTCTTCCACCACGGCCGGTCGAGGTCCGGGTCCTGGCCCGCGCCGAGGCGGTGCAGTTGGTCGGTGTGCCACTGCAGGTCCAAGGCGCCGTCCAAGGCCTTCAGGTCGGCGACCTTGCCCAGTGGGCCGCGCAGGCCGAAGCGGACCGCGTGGACGTCCAGGCGCGGCTGCCTGGACTCCAGGATCGCCCTGGCCGCGTCCGGGGTGGTGCAGGTCGGCCTGCCGAGCCCGATGAGGTCGCACGCGCCGTCCGCGACGGCGTTCGCCATCGCCGTGCGGGAGCGGAAACCGCCGGTCACCGCGAGGGGGACGTCGGCGGCGACATCCCGGACCGCCCGGGCGTACTCCAGGAAGTACGCCTCACGCTCGCGGGTGCTCGCGGACACCGCCTGGCCCATCATCGCGGGCACCTCGTAGCTGCCGCCGCTCACCTCGATCAGGTCGACGCCCTCGGTCGCCAGCCGGGCGACGACGTCCCGGGACTCCGCCTCGGTGAACCCACCCCGTTGGAAGTCCGCGGAGTTGAGCTTGATCCCCACGGCGAATCCTGGGCTGACCGCGCCCCGGATGCGGCGCAGCACCTCCAGTACGAACCGCGCCCGCCGCTGTGGGTCGCCGCCCCACTCGTCGGTCCGCTGGTTCGCCAGTGGCGAGAGGAACTGCGCCACCAGGTATCCGTGCGCGCCGTGGATCTGCACGCCGTCGAAGCCCGCCGTCTCGGCGACCGACGCCGCGGTGGCGAACCGGTCGATGATGTCCTCGATCTCGGCGCCGGTGAGCGCGCGCGGGGTGACCGCGCCGGGGACCTTCGCCGCGATCGCGCTGGGGGCGACCGGCCTGCGCCGTGCGGCGAGGGCGTTGGCCTGGCGGCCGGGGTGGTTGAGCTGCATCCAGATCGGCACCCCGCCGTCCTGCGTGGACTTCGCCCAGCGGGTGAGGCCGTCGAGGTCGCGGTCGTCCTCGATGACGACGTTGCCAGGCTCACCGAGCTGACGGCGGTCGACCATCACGTTCCCGGTGACGATCAGCCCGTAGCCGCCGCCGGTCCAGCGCCCGTAAAGCCGTTCGAGCCGGGTGGACGGCCCGTTGGCGCGACTGCCCAGCGCCTCGCTCAGCGCCGACTTCATGATCCGGTTGGGCAGCACCTGGCCGCACGGCAGGGTCAACGGGTCGGAGATCGACGTGCTGGTCATGGCGATCCTTCACAGGGTGTGTAGCGGCAGCCCGTCCGCGACCCCGGACCACCAGCACGGCCTTCCCGGCGTCAGTATGTGTGAACGTCGGTAACAGGTGGCACGGTAGTAGACCGGATCGGCCTGCCGCAAGCACGCGGCCGCCGTGATCAGCGCGAAGACCGCGCCAGCAGCCGGTGCGCCAGGATCGTCCCCGCGGCCATCGCCGCCGGGAACACCACCACCGCCGCGAACGGGATCAGGCACACGAGGTAGACCGGGACGCTGAATCCCAGCGTCATCGCCCGCCCGCTCTTCAACGTCGCCCGGCGGGTCTTCAGGTCGCGGCCGCGCCGGATGAACGGGATCGCCGTCAGCTCCACCGCGAGCAGCCACGCGCCGATCGCCACCGCGAGGACCGGGACCACCGTCTGCCCGATGACCGGGATGAATCCCATGGCGAACAGCAGGATCGCCCACACCAGCGCCCGCAGCACCAGTCGCACGGTGTCGCGCAGTCCGATCCAGGCCGCCCGGGCCCAGCCGATCGTCTCCGCCTCGGGCACGCCGCCGAGGACGGTGTCCTCCACCTCCTCGGCGATGCTCTCGTAGAACGGTCCGCCGATCGCCAGGGTCAGACCGGCGAACAGGACCACCGCCACCGCCACCGCTGCGACCACGGTGACCAGGCCCGCCGCGATCCGCACGCCCTGCTGCCAGGTCTGCGCCCAGTCGTCGGCGAACGGGGTGGCCCAGGTGACGATCCCGACCAGGTTGACCGCGAGCACGGTCAGCCCGGTGAACATCAACGCGCTGGTCAGCAGGACCGGCAAGGCCCCGCGCAGCAGCATGGAGCGGTTGCCCAGCACGATCCGGAATCCCTGCAGGAGCAGACCGAACCCGGTCCCGAAGTCTTTGATCACGCGCGCAGTGTATTGCGGACTTGACCTCTAGATTACTTGAGGTCTTACGGTGATCACGTGGACATGCAGATGACAGCGTTTACGTCGATGTACAAAACGATGAACGCCTCCGACGACCAGCGCGGGATCTCCCGCGACACCGTGCGACGGATCTTCGGCTTCGCCCGCCCGCACCGCGTGACGATCACCTGGTTCCTGGTGGTCAGCGTCGCGCTCTCGGCCATGGCGGTGGTGACCCCGGTGCTCGCGGGCCGGGTCGTCAACGCGATCGTCGGCAAGGCCGACAGCGGGGTGGTCCTCACCCTCGCCGGGATCATCGCGATCGTCGCGGTCCTGGAGGCCGGCCTGGGACTGGTGTCGCGGTGGCTGTCGTCGAACGTCGGCGAAGGACTCATTCTCGACTTACGGACCAAGGTGTTCGACCACGTCCAGCGCCAGCCCATCGC
This sequence comes from Actinokineospora xionganensis, assembly GCF_014323725.1. GTDB lineage: Bacteria > Actinomycetota > Actinomycetes > Mycobacteriales > Pseudonocardiaceae > Actinokineospora > Actinokineospora xionganensis. Next base: position 119,875 of record NZ_JABVED010000017.1, read on the forward strand.
GTTCTTCACCCGCACCCGCACCGGCGCGCTGGTCAGCAGGCTCAACAACGACGTGATCGGCGCGCAGCGCGCGTTCAGCGACACCCTCTCCGGTGTCGTCGGCAACCTGGTGACGCTCGCGCTGACCCTGGTGGTGATGATCGGGATCTCCTGGCAGATCACCCTGCTCGCGCTCGTGCTGCTGCCGGTGTTCGTCATCCCCGCGCGCCGCGTGGGCTCGCGGCTCGCCGGACTGCAGCGCGCCGCCGCCGAGCACAACGCCGAGATGAGCACCCAGATGACCGAGCGCTTCTCCGCGCCCGGCGCGACGCTGGTCAAGCTGTTCGGCAGGCCCGCCGACGAGTCCCGCGAGTTCGCGGTGCGCGCGGGCCGGGTGCGTGACATCGGTGTGCGGACCGCGATGCTGCAGTGGGTCTTCCTCACCGCGCTCACCCTGGTCTCCGCCCTCGCCCTCGCCCTTGTCTACGGACTCGGCGGCGTCCTCGCCATCAGCGGATCACTCGACCCCGGCGCTGTCGTCGCACTCGCCCTGTTGCTCACCCGGCTCTACGCGCCACTGACCGCGCTCGCGGGCGCGCGCGTAGAGGTGATGACCGCGTTGGTGAGTTTCGAGCGGGTCTTCGAGATCCTCGACCTCAAGCCCCTCATCTCCGACAGGCCCGGCGCACGCGATGTGCCCGACGGTCCCGTGTCGGTGGAGTTCGACAGAGTCAGCTTCTCCTACCCGTCGGCGGACAAGGTCTCCCTCGCCTCCCTCGAAGAGGTCGCCACGCTCGACGACCGCGGCGGCGTGAAGGTGCTGCACGACGTGTCGTTCCGGGCCGAACCCGGCCAGCTGATCGCGTTGGTCGGCTCGTCTGGCGCGGGCAAGTCCACGATCGCGCAGCTGACCCCCCGGCTCTACGACGTGGACTCGGGCACCATCCGGCTCTCCGGGGTCGACGTCCGCGACCTCACCGCCGACTCGATTCGCGCGACCCTGGGCATGGTCACCCAGGACGGCCACCTGTTCCACGAGTCGATCCGCTCGAACCTGCTGCTCGCCCGGCCCGACGCCACCGAGGACGAACTGTGGGACGCGCTGCTGCGCTCCCGGCTCGACAAGCTGGTGCGCTCGCTGCCCGACGGGCTGGACACAGTGGTGGGGGAGCGCGGCTACCGGCTCTCGGGTGGGGAACGACAGCGGCTCACCATCGCCCGGCTGCTGCTGGCAAAGCAGCGAGTGGTCATCCTCGACGAGGCGACCGCGCACCTGGACTCCACCTCGGAGGCCGACGTGCAGGAAGCCCTCGGCGAGGCGTTGGAAGGCCGGACGGCCATCGTGATCGCCCACCGCCTCTCGACCGTGCGCGCGGCGGACTTGATTCTGGTGATCGAGGACGGCCGCGTGGTCGAGCGCGGCACCCACGAGGGCCTGCTCGCGGCGGGCGGCCGCTACCAGGAGCTGTACCGCACCCAGTTCGACGAGCGCACCGCGCCCGCCGCCGCCTGATCACGCGAAAGGAGCCGCGGTCGATGTCGCGGCTCCAATCGCCGGCGGTGGCGATCAGGTTCGGCGGTCCCGGACCGCCGTGGGGTCGCCGCATCCACCCATCAACGCGAAAAAGGGGCCGCGGCATCAGCCGCGGCCCCTCTTCTCCCGCCCGAGGCGATCAGACGCCCGCGACGCCGCGGATCCAGCTGCGGTACGAGGTCACGTTGGTGTAGTTCGTGACCGACTGGCGGTCGCTGGTCGACGCCACGCCGACCTGCTTGCCCGAGGCGAACATCGGGCCGCCCGAGTCGCCGCCGGCGGTGATGCCGTCGATGCGGGTCGCGCGGACCGCGACGCCGCCGTAGTAGTCACGTGCGTTGACGGAGCTGACCCGCACGTTGGCGTACTTCAGGTAGCGCGACTGGCAGTTGATCTCCGGCTGGTTGGTGCAGGTGGCGCCCCACCCGTAGACCTGGACGGTCTGGCCGACGTACACGTCGCTGGAGGTGCCCAGCGGCGCGTAGGTCGCCGAGACGCTGCGGTCGAGGCGGGCGATCGCCAGGTCCGAGCCGGAGTGCCGGGTGATCGAGACCGCGTTGGCCATGGTGCCGCCGCTGGTCTGGTCGAGGCTGCCGATCCGGAAGGAGATCGCCCCGCTGGAGACGCAGTGCTTCGCCGTGAGCACGTACTGCGGGGCGATGATCGTCGCCGAGCACGTCTGCCTGCCGTTGGCGAACAGCCGCGCCGCCCACGGCGCGTTGCTGGCCGTGTGGCCATCGATGATCATCGGGCTGACGGTCGGCTCCGGTTCGGGAGCCGCGACGGCGGACGGAGCGGCGCCGAGCAGGGCCATCGCCGCGCCCGCCACGGTCAGCAGAATCTTGGTCTTGAACATGCGAGGTTTCTCGATTCGTTTGCAGGGAGAATCGGGAACCCGATCGGTCACGATCGGGACGAACGGCAGCCCGGATCGTCCGGGGGGTGACCTGGGCAGATCTCTGTCAGCGACAGCCTGATCACCGTTCGATGGTTACTTTTTCACCCGATCGTGGGGGCGACAAGTCTCTCTTTTTCCCACCGCGTTCCCACCCTCGGCAACGCATTAGCATCGGGATCGCGGGCAGGCGACGAAGCCGCCCGCCGGACTCAGGAGGTCGAACTCGATGGCGCTTCTGCGCAGCTACGTCTCAGGCCGGTGGCACACCGCCGCCTCGGACGGAGCACCCCTGCACGACGCGGTGACCGGTGAGGAGATCGCACGGATCTCCTCGGAGGGCGTCGACATGGCCGCCGCGCTCGACTACGGCAGGCGCACCGGCGGCCCCGCGCTGCGGGAACTGACCTTCCACCAGCGCGCCGCGCTGCTCAAGGTGCTGGCCTCGCACCTGTTGGAGCACAAGGAAGAGCTCTACGCGCTGTCGGCGAAGACCGGCGCCACCAGCCGCGACTCGCTCGTCGACGTCGACGGCGGCATCGGCGTCCTGTTCGCCTACAGCGGCAAGGGCCGCCGCGAACTGCCCAACGCCAAGGTCTACGTCGAGGGCCCGGTCGAGCCGCTGAGCAAGGGCGGCACGTTCGTCGGCCAGCACATCGCCGCGCCGCTGCGCGGTGTCGCCGTGCAGATCAACGCGTTCAACTTCCCCGTCTGGGGGCCGCTGGAGAAGTTCGCCCCCGCGTTCGTCGCGGGTGTGCCGAGCCTGATCAAGCCGGGCAGCCAGACCGCGTACCTCACGGAGAAGCTCGTCGAGCTGATCGTGAACTCCGGCATCATCCCGGAGGGCAGCATCCAGCTCGTCTGCGGCAGCGCGGGTGACCTGCTCGACCACGTCACGGCGCAGGACCTCGTGTCCTTCACCGGCTCGGCCTCCACGGCCCTGCGGCTGCGCACCCACGACGCGGTCGTGCGCAACTCGGTGCGCTTCAACGCCGAGGCCGACTCGCTCAACTGCAGCATCCTCGGGCCGGACGCGACGCCCGGCACCACCGAGTTCGACCTGTTCGTCAAGCAACTGGTCGCCGAGATGACGACCAAGGCAGGACAGAAGTGCACCGCGATCCGGCGCGCCTTCGTCCCCGCCGCCCTGCTCGACGACGTCGCGCAGGCCACCGCCGAGCGCCTGGCCAAGGTCACCATCGGCAACCCGGCCAACCCCGACGTGCGGATGGGCGCCCTCGCGGGCCTCGAACAGCGCGAAGAGGTCCGCCGCTCCCTCAAGGCCCTCCTCGACGCGGGCGACATCGTCTACGGCGACCTGGCGAAGGTCGACGTCATCGACGCCGACCCGGAGCGCGGCGCCTTCATGTCCCCGGTCCTCCTGCGCGCCGACGCCGACCGCGCCGAGCCGCACGAGGTCGAGGCGTTCGGCCCGGTCAGCACCCTGATGCCGTACACCTCGACCGACCACGTCGTCGACCTGGCCGCGCGCGGCCACGGCAGCCTGGTGGGCTCCATCGTCACCGCCGACGCCGACTTCGCCCGCGAGGTCGCCCACGGGGTAGCGCCCTGGCACGGCAGGCTCCTCGTCCTCGACGCCGAGGACGCCAAGGAGTCCACCGGCCACGGTTCTCCGCTGCCCGGCCTCATCCACGGCGGCCCCGGCCGCGCCGGTGGCGGCGAGGAGATGGGCGGCATCCGCGGCGTCCTGCACCACCTGCAGCGCACCGCCATCCAGGGCAGCCCCCGGATGCTGGCCGAGATCACCGGCCAGTGGGTCGCTGGAGCTCCCCGGCGCACCGAGGAGGTCCACCCGTTCCGCAAGTCGCTGGCCGACCTGCGCATCGGCGACTCGGTGGTGGCGGGCCCGCGCACGGTCACCCAGGCCGATATCGACCACTTCTCCGAGTTCACCGGTGACACCTTCTACGCCCACACCGACCCAGTGGCGGCGGCCGCGAACGAGTTCTTCGGCGGCATCGTGGCCCACGGCTACCTCATCGTGTCGTTCGCCGCGGGCCTGTTCGTGTCCCCGGAGCCCGGCCCGGTCCTGGCGAACTACGGGCTGGAGAACCTCAGGTTCCTCACCCCGGTCTTCCCGGGCGACGAGCTGACGGTGACGCTGACCGCCAAGCAGATCACCCCGCGGGAGAACGCCGAGTACGGCGAGGTCCGCTGGGACGCCGACGTGACCAAGCAGGGCGGCGAGTCGGTCGCCAAGTACGACGTCCTCACCCTGGTCGCCAAGCAGTAAGCACGATCACGACAACAGGGGCGGTGTCCACCAGGACACCGCCCCTGTCACGTTCCCGGGAACCCCGCTACGCGGCGTCCACCAAGATGATCTCCCGCGTGGGCGCCTGGGTCAGCGTCGTCGCGTAGTTGCGCTGCACCTGCGAGGCCTCTGCCGCACTGGGCTTCGCGTTGGCGCAGGACGTGGGAGCGGAACTCCCGGACATCAGGTCCGAGCACAGCCCGGTCCGCCGGTCCGGCAGTCCGAGGATGTGCCCGAACTCGTGCGCGGCGATCCGGACGACGTTGTACCCCTGTTGGACAGCCTGTCGGCCCATCCACACCGTCCCGCTCCCGCCGGGGCGGACCGGGCCCAGCGTGGCGCGAGGCCAGTTGTTGTCCGCGATGACGCGCACGTTGGCCCGCGTGCCCACCGCCGCCTTCACGATGCGGACGTTGGTGACCGACTGGTTCCAGATGGCGACGCCCTGGGCGACCGCGTCCTTGAACTCGGCGGCGTAGCTGTCGTCGTAGGTGATGGTGACCGCCGCCATCGCCGCCGGAGCAGCGGTGTCGGCGGGCGCGGCGGTGGCGGGCGCGGCGCCCAGGACCACGGCGGCACCGACCGCGGCGTTGGCCGCGATCAGGGCGAATGTTCGTCGGAACATGCAGGGACTCCTCTGAGGTATGGCCCGCCGCGTGGGCGGGCCTGGCGGCCAGGACCGGTTGCGCAGGGCCGGTCGGCCGCGGGGACGGCGGCGAGATCGATCGCCGCCGCTTCTCAACCTAGGAGCGTCTCCACCAGCCGCAATAGGGCTAATGGGTGGCGCTCGATCGCGGGGAGTATCCGGGCACTGGGCCAACTCAGCCGGAAAGTGACCGCGATCACAAACACTTCATTCACGGAGTGGCGTGGGGGTCCACTGTGGACACAACTGGCGCGGACAGGGTGGATGATCAGCGGGAACGTGTCCTGCCTGCCGATTCGGCGGGGGAGTGGCGGCGCGCGCGGCCACTCTCGGCGGACCGTCCGCGGCGATGCGCGGATCCGTTGCGACACAAAGGAAACACGGTTGACGCGACCCTGCGCGACGGCCCGAGGGACCCCCGATTTGATCCCCCGTTAGGCACCGTGTAACTTTATCCAAGTCAGCGCGGAACGGGCCGGACAAACCGGAACGAGCGAGGGCCAGCAAAGCCTCTAGAAGAAGCCCGGATAGACTGTGGCCGAATCAGATGTGCGTGTGTTGTTTGAGAACTCAACAGTGTG
>NZ_JABVED010000018.1 GCF_014323725.1 Actinokineospora xionganensis
GCCGCGTCCCCAACCTCACGGGTCAGTACACCTAGACGTTGTATCCGGCCTGGACGTCGACGGCGATGTCCGGGTTCATGGACAACAGGTCGCCGGGTGCGCGACGAAGGTGAGCGTCGTGGTGGCCGCCGCCTGCGCGGCCGTCCTCGCTGCCGGAACTGTCAGCATGCCGATGGTCGACAGCGCGGCGGCCGCCAATCCGAGATGGGTACGGGAAATTCGCGATTTCACCCTCGCCATCGAACCAGTCGGGCCGGGTCCGGCGGGGGCGTTCGGATAACCGGGTGAAACCCGCTCGCGCCATTGCCTAGGCTTGTGTCTCGATGACCACCGCCGTTTCTCTCTCCGACCTGCGTGAGCGCCTGCCCGAGCTGATGGTGCGCGACCAGCACCGACTGGGGCGCAGGCTCGACGGGCTCCGCGGCATGCGCGACGAGAAGAAGCGCCAGGCGCTGTTGGCCAAGGTCGGCGCGGAGATCGAGACCGCCGCGCGGCGGGTGGTGGCGCGGCGGGCTTCGGTGCCGAAGCTGAAATATCCCGAGGAACTGCCGATCAGCCGGCGGCGGGCCGACATCCTCGAAGCCATCCGGGACCACCAGGTCGTGATCGTCGCCGGCGAGACCGGGTCCGGCAAGACGACGCAGCTGCCCAAGATCTGCCTCGAGCTAGGCCGCGGTATCACCGGCATGGTCGGTCACACCCAGCCCCGCAGGCTCGCCGCGCGCACCGTGGCCGAGCGGGTCGCCGAGGAGGTGGGGACGCCGCTGGGGGAGAGCATCGGCTGGAAGGTCCGGTTCACCGACCAGGTCGGCGAGCGCACCCTGGTCAAGGTCATGACCGACGGCATCCTGCTGGCCGAGATCCAGAACGACCGGAACCTCAGCCAGTACGACACCCTGATCATCGACGAAGCGCACGAGCGCAGCCTCAACATCGACTTCCTGCTGGGCTATCTCTCCCGGCTGCTGCCCAAGCGCCCCGATCTCAAGGTGATCATCACCTCGGCGACGATCGACCCGGAGCGGTTCTCCCGGCACTTCGGCGACGCCCCGATCATCGAGGTCTCCGGCCGCACCTTCCCGGTCGAGGTCCGCTACCGCCCGCTGGTCGACCCCGAGGACCCCGACGCCGACCCGGACCGCGACCAGACCCAGGGCATCCTCGACGCCGTCGACGAGCTGTGCGCGGAGGGCCCGGGCGACATCCTGGTGTTCCTCTCCGGCGAGCGGGAGATCCGCGACACCGCCGACGCGCTGGCCGCCAGGAACCTGCGCGACACCGAGATCCTCCCGCTCTACGCCCGGCTGTCGAGCGCCGAGCAGCACCGGGTGTTCCAGCAGCACTCCAACCGCCGGGTGGTGCTCGCGACCAACGTCGCGGAGACCTCCCTGACCGTGCCGGGCATCAAGTACGTCGTCGACCCGGGCACCGCCCGCATCTCCCGCTACAGCAACCGGCTCAAGGTGCAGCGGCTGCCGATCGAGCCGGTGTCGCAGGCCTCGGCGAACCAGCGCAAGGGCCGCTGCGGCCGCACCAGCGACGGCATCTGCGTCCGCCTGTTCAGCGAGGACGACTTTCTCGCCCGCCCGGAGTTCACCGATCCGGAGATCCTGCGCACCAACCTGGCCTCGGTCATCCTGCAGATGAGCGCGGCCGACCTTGGCGAGATGGCGGACTTCCCGTTCATCGAGCCGCCGGACAAGCGCCACATCGCCGACGGTGTCAACCTGCTGCACGAACTCGGCGCGATCAACCCGACCGAGACCGACACCCGCAAGAAGCTGACCCCGCTGGGCCGCAAGCTCGCCCAGCTCCCGGTCGATCCGCGGCTGGCCCGCATGGTGATCGAGGCGGACAAGGCGGGCTGTGTCAGCGAGGTCATGGTCATCGCCGCCGCGCTGTCCATTCAGGACCCGCGCGAGCGTCCACAGGAGAAGCAGCAGGCCGCGCAGCAGATGCATGCCCGTTTCGCCGACCCGGACTCCGACTTCATGACTTACCTCGCGCTGTGGGACTACCTGCGCGAGCAGCAGAAGGACATGTCGGGCAACCGGTTCCGCAGGCTGTGCAAGGCGGAGTTCCTGAACTACCTGCGGGTGCGCGAGTGGCAGGACATCCACAGCCAGCTGCGCCAGGTCGTGCGCCAGCTTGGCATCACGCCGAACGACACCAGGGCCGAGCCGCGCAACGTCCACATGGCACTGTTGTCAGGTCTGTTGTCCCACATCGGTTTCCGCGACCCGGCGGCGAAGGACGGCAAGGACTACGTCGGCGCGCGCAACGCCCGCTTCGCGATCTTCCCCGGTTCGACGCTGGCGAAGAAGCCGCCGCGCTGGGTGATGGCCGCCGAGCTGGTGGAGACCTCCCGGCTGTGGGGCCGTATCGCGGCGCGCATCGAGCCGGAGTGGGTCGAGCCGATGGCCGAGCACCTCGTGAAGCGCACCTACAGCGAGCCGCACTGGGAAGCCAAGCAGGGCTCGGTCGTGGCGATGGAGAAGGTCACTCTGTTCGGGCTGCCGATCGTGGTGTCCCGCAAGGTCCAGTACGGCCGGATCGACCCGGAGATGTCGCGGGACCTGTTCATCCGCAACGCCCTGGTCGAGGGCGACTGGCAGACCCGGCACCACTTCTTCCACGACAACCGCAAGCTGCTCGCCGAGGTGGAGGAGCTCGAACACCGGGCCCGCCGCCGCGACATCATGGTGGACGAGGAGACGCTGTTCGCCTTCTACGACCAGCGAATCCCCGCCGAGGTCGTCTCCGGACGGCACTTCGACACCTGGTGGAAGAAGACCCGGCACGAGCAGCCGGACCTGCTGAACTACTCGAAGTCCATGCTGGTCAACGATTCGGCCAAGGACATCAACGAGCAGGACTTCCCGGACACGCTGCGGCAGCACGGCCTCGCGCTCCCACTGACCTACCGCTTCGAGCCGGGCCGCAACGACGACGGTGTCACCGCGAAGGTTCCGATCGCGGTCCTCAACCAGCTCCATGGCGACGGCTTCTCCTTGCAGGTCCCGGGTCTGCGCGAGGAGATCGTGACCGCGCTGATCCGGTCGCTGCCCAAGCCGCTGCGCCGCAACTTCGTCCCCGTCCCGGACTTCGCCAAGGCCGTCGTCGCCCGCCTCGGCGCCGAGGAGGAGTCGCTGCCCGAGGCGGTGGGCCGCGAGCTGCGCAAGCTGACCGGGGTGGTCATTCCCCGTGACGCCTGGCAGATCGACGCCGTCCCCGCGCACCTGCGGACCACGTTCCAGGTCGTCGACGGCGAGAAGACTCTCGCCACGGGCAAAGACCTCATCGCCTTGAAGGACCAGCTCAAGTCCAAGCTTCGCCAGTCCCTCGCGGCCGCGTCGGTCGACCTGGAGCGGCGCGGGCTGACCGCCTGGACGATCGGCACCCTGCCCAAGGTCCAGCGCACCGAGCAGAACGGCCTGGTCGTCACCGCCTACCCGGCGCTGGTCGACGAGGGCGACACCGTCGCGGTGCGGATGCTCGACACCGAGACCGACCAGCGGCACGCGATGTGGCTGGGCACCCGGCGGCTGGTGCTGCTGGGCGTGCCCTCGCCGGTCAAGCAGGTCGTGCGCACCCTGTCCAACCAGGCGAAACTCGCCCTGTCGCACAACCCGCACGGCGGCGTCCCTGCCCTGCTCGCCGACTGCGTCGACTGCGCCGCCGACCACCTGATCGCCTCCGGCGGCGGCCCGGCCTGGGACGTGGCGGGCTTCGAGAAGCTGCGCGAGCACGTCCGCGTCGGCCTGATCGGCGCCACCCTCGACGTGCTCGACGCGGCCCGCAAGGTCGTCATGGCCTGGACCGACGTGCGGGCCCGGCTGGACCGCACGTCCGGCCCGATCTTCGTCGAGGCCCTGGCCGACATCCGCGAGCAGCTCAACGGGCTGATCTACCCCGGCTTCATCACCGCCACCGGACTGTCCCGGTTGTCCGATGTGGAGCGCTACCTGCGGGGGATCGAACGCAGGCTGGACAAGCTTCCCGAGCGCCCGGACCGCGATACCTCCTGGATGCATCAGGTTCAGGACCTCGAAGACGCCTACCACGAGGCGCTCAACCAGCTCCGCCCCGCGGCCCGCGACTCCGCTAAGGCGCGCGAGGTGCAGTGGATGATCGAGGAACTGCGGGTCAGCTACTTCGCGCAGATGCTCGGCACCGCGGGCCCCATTTCCGACAAACGCGTTCTCAAGGCCGTCCAGCAGCTCATCCCATAGCGGCTGACCGGCCAAAACACACTCCGTCGGCCTCTTGTGCATTCACCACAAGAGGGTGAATCTGAAGAACGCGTATCTGGAGCCTTGGTCCGCGCCTCTGCCATGTAGGACGGAGGTGACCGGCGTGGCGGGCGAATATGCCGACCTCGAATTCGGCCTGGTGTACGACACGGAGCAGGACGCGTTCGACGTGAGCCTGCGGTACACCGGCGTGGACACAGTGGACTGGCCGGAGCACCCGGCCGATCTGCTGCGGATCGACCTGCCCGGGCTCGCCGACCTGATCGACGACGACGACGCCTACGCCGAGGCGCTGACCCGGATGGTCTTCGGGAACACCGAGATCGCCCGCTTCTACGAGAAGGCGATGGCCGCCGCGCACACCGCGGCGGTGCACGTCCGGTTGCACGTGGACGGTCCGTCGAGATTCCACTCGGTCCGGTGGGAGCTGCTGCGGGACCCGATGTCGAACCACCCGATCGCCACCGACTCGACCGTGCTGTTCTCCCGGTACCTGTCCAGCGCCGACTGGCGCCCGATCCCGGTGCGCAAGGCGAGCGAGCAGGTCGCGCTCGTCGTGGTGGCCGCGCCGGACGACGTGGGGGAGTACGCCCCGGGCGGGCGCGAACTCGCGCCGGTCGACCTGATCGGCGAACGCGACCGGGCCCGCGACGCGCTCAAGGGGTACCGCACCGAGGTCATCGGCGGGGGCGGCACCGCGACCCTGGCCGCGATCACCGCCCGCCTGCAGGACCGAGACGACCCGATCGACGTGCTCTACCTGGTCGCCCACGGCGCCCTCACCGAGGACGTGCCGCTGCTGTTCCTCGAGGCCGCCGACGGCAGGGCCGACCCGGTCGACGCGCGCAGGCTCGTCGAGGCGTTCCAGCACCTGGAGACCAAGCCGATGCTGGCGGTCCTCATGTCGTGCCGCTCGGCGGGCGCCGGGACCGCGTCCGACGACGGTGGCGCCCTCGCGGGGCTCGGGCCACGCCTGGCGGGCGCCGGGATCGCCGCGGTCATCGCGATGCAGGGCGATGTCACCATCACCACCGCGCAGACCTTCGCGCAGAAGTTCTTCGCCGAGTTCGCCGACGACGGCGTGGTCGACCGGGCCGTCGCCATCGCCCGGGCCGCGGTCCGGGACCGGCCCGACTGGTGGGTGCCGGTGCTGTTCTCCCGGCTGCGATCCGGGCGCACCTACTACCGCACCGAGGTCGGCGGCGAGACGTGGAGTTCGCTGGCGCTGATGATGCGCACCGGCCGGTTCACCCCGGTCCTGGGTCCGGGGTTCGCCGACGGCATCGTCGGGTCGCGGGTGGAGATCGCCCGCCGCTGGGCGCGCCGCTGGCAGATGCCGATCGCGCCGTCCGGGAAGGGCAACTTCGCCCAGGTCGCCCAGTACCTGCGGGTCGGCCGCTCACCCGGCGAGGTCCGCGCCTTCCTCATGGACTACCTGATGAGCGACCTGCGCGAGAAGCGCCGCCGGGCGGGCAAGCACGACCTGATCGCCGAGGTCCCGCAGCACCTCCTCGAAGGCAACGACCCCGAGCCGGTGATCCTGGAACTCGGCAGGCTGCTGCGCGAGCGCGACCCGGACGAGCCCTACCGGGCGGCCGCGGCGCTGCCCGTGAAGGTCTACGTCACCACCGGGTGGACCGACCTGCTGCAGCAGGCGCTGCGGGCGAACGAGCAGCCCAAGGACCCGGTCACGCTGTGCTTCCCGTGGAACGACACGGTCGAGCAGGTCGACCCGCACACGCTGGAACCGCCGACCGTCGCGAAGCCGTGGGTCTACCACCTGTTCGGCAGGCTCGACAATCCCGACTCCGTCGTGCTGACCGAGGACGACCACTTCGAGTGGCTCACCGCGTGGATCGAGCAGCGGCCGTCGATCCCACCCGCGGTGTCGGCGTCGCTGATGAAGAACTCCCTGATGTTCCTGGGATACCGGCTCGACGACTGGGACTTCCGGGTGGTGTTCCAGGGGATCAAGAGCTTCGGCGGCAGCTCCCGGCTGCGCGCCAACACCCACGTCGGAGTCCAGGTGCGCCCGGAGAGCCAGACCATCGAACCCGAGGCCGCGCAGCGGTACCTGGAGTCGTACTTCGGAGAGGACCGGGTCAGCCTGTTCTGGTCGGCCACCAAGGACTTCCTCCGCGAGCTGCGCGCCAACGCCGGGGACGGCGGGCCATGAGCGCCGACACCGCGCCGATCGTGCTGCCCGCCGAGAACCCGTACGTCGGGCCGCGCGCGTTCCGCCGCGACGAGCACCTGCCCAACCGTCAGCACGTGGCCCGCGAACTCGCCGACCTGGTCATCGCCGAGCGGATCGTGCTGCTGCACGCGCCGTCCGGCGCGGGCAAGACGTCGCTGATCCAGGCCGCCGTCGCGCGGATGCTGCGCTCCGACGGCTTCCTGCCGACCACGCCCGCGCGGGTCGACAAACCGGCTCCCGCGCGCGGCAATCGGTATGTGCACAGCATCGGCGTGGACCTGCTCGGCGCGGAGACACCAGGGCTTGACGACCTCACCGTCGGGGAGATCGTCGAGCGCCTGGAGCCGCCGCTGCTCGAGGGCACCGCCCGCGTGCTGGTGATCGACCAGCTCGAGGAGATCCTCACCCTGGACCCGACCGACCGCGACGCCACGGAGGAGTTCTTCCGCCAGCTCGGCGCGGCGCTATCGGACGGCACGCTGTTCGCGCTGTTGGCGGTGCGCGAGGACTACATGGGCGGACTGGACCGGTATCTGCGGTTCCTGCCCGGCAGGCTGCGGGCCCGGTTCCGGCTCGACTTCCTCGACCACGACGAAGCGCTCGCAGCCGTGCGCAGGCCCGCCGCCGAGCAACGGGTGTCCTTTGTGGATGGCGCGGCGGAGAAGCTGGTCGACCGGCTCGCCCGGGCCAGGGTCGACCGCCCGGACGGGTCCGACCACTGGCTGCGATCCCCTTATGTGGAGCCGTTTCAGCTGCAGGTCGTGTGCCGCACGCTGTGGCGGATCACCGCCGCGCAGTGCGAGAACTTCGACGAGATCGGCATGGGTGACGTCGAGCGCGTCGACATCGACCGGGCGCTGAGCCGCTACTACGGCAACGCCTTGGCGGAGCTGGAACGCGAACTGGGGGTCGACCAGCGGGCGGTGCGTGAGTGGTTCGAGGACGAGCTGATCACCGCCCGCAGGTTCCGGGCGCAGACGACCGACCCGCCGGTGCCGGGTGAGCTCGGGGTGCGGGTACTCGACGCCTTGGAGGACGCGTACCTGATCCGCGCGGACACCCGTGCGGGCACGACGTGGTACGAACTGGCGCACGACCGGCTGATCACCGCGGTCATCGACGCGAACCAGGCGTGGCGGCACGCCACCCTCGAGCCCTGGCAGGTGGCGGCTTACGACTGGCACCGCAACCACCGGCAGAGCGCGTTCCTGCTCACCGGCGACGCCCTGAGGCTGGCCCCGCGGCCCGCGGCGACCGGGTTGGCCGACGTGGAACGTGAGTTCCTGCTCCGCTCGTTCGACGAGGCCGGGCTGGCGAGCGCGCGTGGCGCCACCAGCCGACTCGCGCTGCTGGCCGCGGCCGAGGCGGTGGTGATCGTGGTGCTCACGGTGCTGCTGGTGGTGCTGACTTGACACCCTCCCCCCAGCCCGAGCGGGGGATTCCGACAGCGACTACCGCAGGAGGGGGAGGTCACGTTGAGGTTCACGGTTCTCGGGCCCACCCGACGGTGGGCCTCCCCGTGCGGTCACAGCATGCGTGGTCCCGCGGCGCCTGCTGCCGCACGATCGCCGAACCGGAGGCCAACCACGGGCTCGCCCCACGCGCCTCGGTCGACTGCCGAGCCTGCTCGACCAACCTGGGCGCTCCGACTGAGTCCGACATGTCAGCGCATATCCCGGCCGTGCCGGCGCACCGGTTCCCAATTCCGCCTCGGCATGAACGCCTGCAAATCGACGGGAGATCCAGATGACCGAGCTGCCGGTCAACGGCGTCGACGCGGACACCGGCGGGTACATGTTCGCGCCGGAGACCGTCGAGGACTTGGCGGCACTCGCCCGCGGCGAGAGCCCACCGGAGCGGCACGTCCGCGCGTTGCGCAAGCGCGACCAGGCGCGGGAGCCGACGTTCGGCACCCAGTACGGGTTCGACCCGCAGGACCTGGCGTCGGTCGGCTGGGCGGTGGTCACCACCCCGGCGAGCCCGGCGCTCGACGCGCTGCGGCCGCTGCTGGACCTGCGCCGCACCCAGGCGGGCGCACTCTACCGGGAGCTGGTCGTGGAACCAGGGGAGGACGACGCCGCGTTCCTGCGCCGCTACGGCGCCGGTCCCGGTCCCGCCGAGCCCACGAGGGTGCCGTACTACCTGCTCCTGGCGGGCGACCCGGCGGAGCTGCCGTTCAGCCTGCAGTACCAACTCGACGTGCAGTACGCGGTGGGCAGGCTGCACTTCGACACCCTCGACGACTACGCCCGCTACGCCGCGGCCGCTGTGGCGGCCGAAGGGGCGGCCCTCGACTCGCCGGGCATCCACCTTTTCGGCGTTCGGAATCCCGACGACCGGGCCACCACGCTGAGCACGTCGAAGCTGATCGAGCCGCTGCGCGCGGAACTGACCGGGCACGGCGTCACCGTGGGGGTCGACGTCGCGGAGCAGGCCACCAAGGCCCGGCTGTCGACGCTGCTCGCGGAGCCGCACGCGGCCCGGGTGCTGTTCACCGCCTCGCACGGCATCGGCTCGGCCAAGCCGGAGATGCGTGAGATCCAGGGCGCCCTGCTCTGTCAGGACTGGCCCGGCCCGATGGCGGCGATACCGTTGACCGCAGACCAGTACTTCGCCGGCGCCGACGTCACCGGGACGCCGACACCGGACGTCGTGTTCTCCTTCGCCTGCTACGGCGCCGGGACGCCCGGCGCCGCGGACTTCCCCCGCGGGCACGACGCGGGTCAGGCGTTCGTCGCACGGCTGCCGCAGCGGCTGCTGGCGGCCGGGGTGCTCGGGTTCGTCGGGCACGTGGACCGGGTGTGGAGCTGCTCGTTCCTGTGGAAGGGCGTCGACCCGCAGATCGGCACCATGGCCAGCACCCTGCGCGCACTCCTGGCAGGCCGGCGTCTCGGCGCGGCCATGGAATACCTCAACCAGCGCTATGCGGCTATCGCGACCGAACTGGTCACCCGTCTCGACGCCCTGCGCAGACTCGGCCGCAAGATCGACGACGAGACCCTGGCCGCGCTCTGGACGGCCAACAACGACGCGCGGAATTACATTGTTCTCGGAGACCCGGCGGTCCGGCTGGGTGCCGGGAAGGGGCCATGATCACCGTCGAAGCGCACGGCGACCTAGCTGTCCTGCGGCTCGACCACGGCAAGGTCAACGCACTCGACCTGCAACTGTGCGAGGCCATCAGCCGCACCGTCAGCAGTCTGGTGGCCGACGGCCTGATCATCACCGGCGCGGGCCAGGCCTTCAGCGCGGGCGTAGACCTGCGCCGCGTCGTGGAGGGCGGCGCGAACTACGTCGCCGATTTCCTGCCCGCACTCAGCAAGGCGTTCTTGGCCATCTTCGACTGCCCCCGCCCAGTCATCGCCGCCGTCGGCGGGGCAGCGATAGCCGGAGGATGCGTCATCGCCGCCGCAGCCGACTACCGGATCATGTCAGCCGGCCGGATAGGGCTCACCGAACTGCTGGTCGGCGTCCCGTTCCCGGTGGCGGCACTGGAAATCATCCGCCACGCCGTCGGCCACCACGCCCAACGCCTGATCAACACCGGCGCGGTGCTCGATGCCCAGACCGCGCTGTCGGTGGGCTTGATCGATGAGGTGGTGAGCCCGGACGACCTCCTCGACCGGGCTCTGACCCGCGCGACGGCCCTGTCCCGAATTCCGCCCGCCGCTTTCGCCCTGACAAAGCGACAGCTGCATCGTCCCGCCCGAAGCCGAATCGAGGCGGCCAGGGGAGTGGACGACCCGAAGGTGACGGCATTGTGGCAGTCACCCAAGGCGCTTTCGAATATCGCCGACTATTTGGAGACGCTGCGCCAGTCGCGAGTTCAGCACTCGGGCGGCCGCTGGATCCGCCGCGCCGATTGATCTGCCCAACCCACCCCTATCGCAAAAGGGGCGGAACAGGACAGGCACCACAAGATCAAGCCAGCCCGGCAGCCCAAGCCCTCAAACGCGTGACTTCGCCATGTGCAACCGCACAACAGTCCCCACAGCCGTAGACCGGATCCGAACCAGATCACAAAGCTGATTCGCCAGCCACACCCCACGCCCACCAGGCACCGAAGGCGTCGGCACGATCCGTCCCACCAGCGGGTCCGTGATCTGCCCGCCGTCGCTGACCTCGCACACCACGGCGTCCTGTTCGTCCCACACCCGCAGCGTCCCGCGTTCGCCGCCATGGCAGATGCTGTTCGTGACGATCTCGTTCGTCGCCAGCGTCAGGTCCAACGCCCGGGCACGCGGCAGCCCGAAGCCGCTGGCTCGGATGGTGACCAGATCCCGCAGCTCCGGCAGGTCGTCGAGGTTGAAGTGGGCGACGTCGGAGACCGTCTCGGGGGCGGGGAGTTCGGCGGCGAACTCGGTGTCGGCGAGTTTCGGGTCGAACCGGTCGCTCTGCCTGCGCAGGGCGCCCTCGACGAGGACCGGGTGGCTGTGTTCGGCGTCGGCCAGGAACGCCGGGTGGGTGGGGCACAGCAGGCGCAGGTCGGTGTTCTCGAAAGCGATGTTGACCAGTGCCTCGTGCAGCCGGGTCTCCGCGGTCTCCTCTTCGGTGCGGCCCGGCCAGGTGTGCTCGGTGACCGCCCGCGCGGGCCGGTTGCCCGCCTGGTCGATCAGGGCGCGCAGGGTCGGGATGATGCGGGCCGGGTTGCGCCCGACCTCGGTCATGTCGAGGAACCGCACGCGGTCGGCGTCGCCGTCGAGGGCGTCTCGCAGGGCTTCGATCGCACCCGGTCGGACCAGCGCGAACACCACCTCACCCGCGGCGACCCCGGCGCGCAGGAAGGCGCTGGTGCCTTCGAGGTAGCCGGCCTCATCGCGGTACACGAGTGCCTCGTGTGCGAAACCGGGTGCGGTCATTCGGTTGTCACGTCCTCCGGGCCGGTTCATGCGGGGCGTTGTCCTGTCTCCCAGGACGCGACGGGCGCACGCGAGTTGCCCGTCCCGCCAGGCACTGCGAAAGGGTACTCGCGGGAAGCTCGAGCGGCGAGGCATGGCACCGGCCGCGACACTGAGGCGTCGACGTGAAGGAGAGAGACACCGGTGACGGACTTCGACGGCCTGCGCGCCCTGTACATCAACTGCACTCTCAAGCGGTCACCCGAGCTGAGCCACACCCAGGGCCTGGTCGACGCCAGCGCCGGGATCATGTCCACCAACGGGGTGACGGTCGACCAGTTCCGGGCGGTCGACCACGACATCGCCACCGGGGTCTACCCGGACATGACCGAGCACGGCTGGGAGAGCGACGAGTGGCCCGCGCTCACTGAGCGGGTGATGGCCGCCGACATCCTGGTCATCGCCGGGCCGATCTGGCTCGGTGACAACAGCTCGGTCACCAAACGGGTGATCGAGCGCCTCTACGCCCTCTCCGGTGTCCTCAACGACGTGGGCCAGTACGCCTACTACGGGCGGGTCGCAGGCGCTCTGATCACCGGCAACGAGGACGGGATCAAGCACTGTTCGCAGAACATCCTCTACAGCCTGCAGCACATCGGCTACGCGATCCCGCCGCAGGCCGACGCGGGCTGGATCGGCGAGGCGGGGCCTGGACCCTCCTATTTGGACAAGGGGTCGGGTGGCCCGGAGAACGACTTCACCAACCGCAACACCACCTTCATGACGTGGAACCTCATGCACCTGGCCCGGATGCTCCGTGACGCGGGTGGCTTCCCCGCGCAGGGCAACCAGCGCACCAAGTGGGACGCGGGCGCCCGCTTCGACTTCCACAACCCGGAGTACCGCTAGTGGCTCGTCGAGACCCGGTCAACGTTCCCGGGCGGGCCACTAGGACCTAGGTGGTCAGCTCCCGTCCGCCATGACATGTTTATCTCCATGGTCATCTCACTGGCGGCGTCGCCCAAGAAGCATCGGGTCAGTCCGGACGACTGGCTGATGCTGCTGCTGGCACTGTTCGCCGTCGGCCTGCTGACCTACCGGACGTTCTGGAAGCCCGCCCCCGACGTCGCCACCCTGATCACCCGGATCGATTGGGCGCTGTGCGGGGTGTTCGCCGTGGAGTTCGTCTGGCGGTGGCGGTCAGCGGGCTTCACCCGGCGTTTCCTGCGGCTGAACTGGTACGACGTGATCGGCATGATCCCGGTCTCGCACCTGGCGTTCCGCGTGTTCCGGTTGCTGCGGGTGTGGCGGATCGCGGTGATCCTGACCCGGCTGCACATGCCGGTGGACCGCTCGGTCAGCGAGGAACTGGCCCACCGGGCCATGGGGCGTTTCGGCGGCCTGCTCATCGACGTGGTGAAGAAACCGCTCACCGTCGCCGTGCTCGAAGAGGTCGTCTCCGTCCTGCGCACCGGGCACTACGCCCGCAACGTCGCGGGGGCGCTGGAGGAGAACCGGGTGGAGATCCGGGAGATGGTGCTGGAGAAGCTCAAGCACGACCGGCAGGTCGGCAGGCTGCGGGTGCTGCCGTTCCACGACGAGATCGTCGGCTCGGTCACCGACGCCACCCTGCGGGTTGTCTTGGAGATGCTCGCCGACCCGCGCACTGACGAGCTGATCTCCGACATGCTGCGCGAGAACATCGAGCAGATCCGGCAGGCCGTCCGCGCGGGTGCCCACAAGGACCTGCCCGAGTTCGCCCCCGCGGACGCCCCAAAGCGCGCCTACTGAAGGTCCTCGTCCGGGTCGGGGATCTGGAACGCCGCGATCTGCGCCTCTACGAAGTCGACACCGGGCACGCCCTGCACGGCGTCGAGGGATTCGGGCGGCACCGAGCCGGTGATGGTGCCCACCGGCGCGATGACCTCCTCGACTTCCATCCCGGCCTGGCGTAGCTCGGCGACGACCTCGTCGACCCGGGACAGGCCCGCGTCGTCGAGGGTCACCATCACCCGCTCGAGCGGTTCATCGATATCGTTCATGGCGCCTGCACCAACCCCGATCCCACGTCGGTCGACGGCAATGGCAGCCTACGCGCGATCTGCGAGAGCCGCGCCCACAGTTCCCACGCCCGCGCCCCGGTCGCCTGCGCGATGAGCGCCGCGATGCCCGCGACGTGCGGGGTGGCCATGCTGGTGCCGCTGATCCTGTTGTGCCCCAGCGGAGCGGGCCACGACGAGTAGACGTCCACGCCCGGTCCGACGATGTCGACCTGGCCGATCTCGTCGACCGTGCCGCACGAGAACCACGCCATCGCCATGTTCACGTCCACCGCGCCGACCGCCATGATCGACGGGCAGTTCGCCGGGTGCCCGACCGGGTTGATCCGGCCGTTCTGCCGCCGCGACTCGTTGCCCGCGGCCGCGATGATCAGCGTGCCCTGGGCCATCGCGCGGTTGGCGGCGCTCTCGTAGGTGCGGGAGTACGGGTCGCCCGGGCGCGTGGCCGCGCCCAGCGACATCGACACGATCGGGCAGCCGTTGGTGATCGCCCATGCGATGCCGGCGAGGATGCCGCCGTCGGTGCCGGACCCGCGGTTGCTCAGCACCTTGCCCGCGAAGATCTCCGACTTGTAGGCCATGCCGTAGCCGGGCTTCTGCGCCGGGTCGCGTGGGCCGCAGGCGGTGCCGATGCAGTGCGTGCCGTGACCGTGGCCGTCCTGCACGTCCTCGCCCTGGATGAACGAGCTGGTCGTGACCGAGCGCCCGGCGAAGTCGGGATGGTTGACGTCAAAACCGGTGTCCAGCACGGCCACCCGGATGCCCTCGCCGGTCGCCTGGCTCAGCTGCGCGCGCACCGCCTGCATGCCCCAGGTGAACTGGCTCTCGTCGACAGCGAGTGGCTCGTCGGCGGGCAGTGCGCTGATCGCGTACACCCGCCGCTCGGGCTCCACCAGCGACAGCGGGCCCGGCTCGTGCACCGCGCGGTCCAGCGCGGCCAGTTGGTCTGGGTCGGCGTTGACGACGGCGATGCCGAGTTCGCGCAGCACCAGCCCGTCGGTGTCCTGGAAGTCGACTTCCGCGTCCTCGGTGTCGGCGTTGCTGGCGGCGCGGATTCCCGCCACGTCGCCCATCTGGCGCGTCCCCGCGTCGACCGCGTGGTCCTCCATCAGCACCAGATAGCGCCCGGTCGTCCCGCCATGTTGTGTGTCCTGCGGCTCCGTCATGGTTGCGGCCCCTCTCCCAGCGTGCTCCCACCTGCTTATGTGATCGGCCCACTACCAGGATATGTAACGGAGGTCACACAATTGGTCGCATGGGCCGCCCACACACTGAATTCACCCGGTCGCCGAAGTAGGTGCGATTAATGTCGGAGTCATGCAGACCTGGCAATCCCATCCGGTGCCGCGGGTGCCCGGCACGCCGCGCCCGCTTCGGCTCCATGACACCAGCGCGGGCGAGATCCGCCTGACCACCCCGGGGCCGACCGCGACCATGTACGTCTGCGGGATCACCCCGTACGACGCCACGCACCTCGGGCACGCGGCGACCTACCTCGCGTTCGACCTGGTCCACCGCGTGTGGCTGGACAACGGCCACCAGGTGCACTACGTCCAGAACGTCACCGACATCGACGACCCGCTACTGGAGCGCGCCGAACGTGACCAGGACGACTGGGTCGTGCTGGGGATGCGGGAGACGGCGCTGTTCCGCGAGGACATGACCGCGCTGCGGGTGCTGCCGCCGCGCGAGTACATCGGGGCCGTCGAGTCCATCCCCGAGGTCGTCGAGGCCGTGGCCAAGCTCCTCGCCAACGGCGCCGCCTACCACGCCGACGACCCGGAGTATCCGGACATCTACTTCGACCACCAGTCCAGCGGCCAGTTCGGCGCGGAGTCCCGCTACGACGAGGCCACCATGGCCAAGTACTTCGCCGAACGCGGCGGCGACCCGGACCGCAAGGGCAAGCGCCACCCCCTGGACGCCCTCCTGTGGCGCGTCGCCCGTCCCGGCGAGCCGAGCTGGGACAGCGAACTGGGCGCAGGCAGGCCCGGCTGGCACATCGAGTGCAGCGCCATCGCCCTCAACCGCCTGGGCATGGGTTTCGACCTGCAGGGCGGCGGGTCGGACCTGATCTTCCCCCACCACGAGTTCAGCGCGGCCCACGCGGAGGGCCTGACCGGCAGGCATCCCTTCGCCCAGCACTACGCCCACGCCGCGATGATCGGCCTGGACGGGGAGAAGATGTCGAAGTCCCGCGGGAACTTGGTGTTCGTCTCCAGACTGCGCGCCGACAACGTCGACATGATGGCGGTGCGGCTGGGCCTGCTCTCCGGCCACTACCGCGAAGACCGCACCTGGACCCAGAACGTCCTCGACGAGGCCATCGCCCGCATGTCCCGCTGGCGGGAGGCGGTCAACGCGGCCACGAGCGTCGACGTGGCCCCCCTGATCGCCGAAATCCGCGAACACCTGTCCAACGACCTGGACACCCCCGCCGCGATCGCCGCGATCGACGCGTGGGCGGAGCGGACCCGACTGGGCGAGGGTACCGAGGACAACGCCCCCGCCGAGGCGAAGACCGCGATCGACGCCCTACTGGGAATCGCACTCTGACCGTGGCGGGCCCACCCCGCGTGGGCCCGCCACGCCTCGCCACCGGCTGCTACGAACGAGCCCCCCGAGCATCTCAAACACCCCCGAATCGAAGGGGCCGATCCCGAACGGGCACCACCAGCGGAAGCCGGCGCGGACAAGGGCCTACGACCAGGTCATATGAAGCGCCCGCTCGAAGTTCACATACCCAGCCCGCTCAAACGCCCGAGCCATCGGAACATTCCACACATCGGTAGCAGCCCGGGCCCGCGGCACCCCACTCTCCGCGAGTACTCGGTCGCCGCGCAGCGCGACCCACATCCACTCGGGCCCGCGCCTGGCCCGCCGCGAGGTCGTCGGCCAGTTCGTGGTCGAACAAGCAAGTAGGCCAGGCCGAGGAAAAGGTCCAGTTCACCGGCGCCGACGAGCGGCCGGAAAGGCCAGGTCATGCGGGATCAACAATTCCCCTAAAGAGTGTTTCGGTGAGCCTGATGTGGGCGGCGCATCGCGACCGGAACCACGAGCACCAGCAGCGCGGCCGGGATGGCGAACCCCGCGACCGGATCGGCCTGGTAGATCGGGGTGAACGCGGGCGGGGCCGCCGCGCCGCCGAAGAAGCGGAACGCAAGCACCACCGACAGCGCGCCCGCCCGGTTCGGCCCGGGGTCTGACAGGATCAGGGTGTTGAGTCCCACCTGGACGAACTGGGTCGTCATCCCGGCCAGCGCCCACACGGCCGCCATCATGGGGATCCACGGCACCACCCCGACCAGCACCACCGGCACCGCGCCCGCCGCCGCCCCGAGCGCGATCGCCCGCCGTGGCCCGAGCCGGTCGATCGACCGCCCCACCGCGTGCGCGCTGAGCAGCCCGAACACCCCGAAACCGGTCAACAGCGCGCCACGCTGCGCGGCGCCCAGGCCGAACTCGTCCACCGCCCGCAGCGCCACCATGAACGCCATCCCGCCCAGGCACGCCCAGCCCACGAGCGCCACCGCGGCGGGCCGCAGAACGTCCGCCCGCCACACCGACCGCAGCCGGTGCGACTCACCGGACGGTCCGCGTAGCGACGACGGCAGCCCCACCACCGCCAACACCCCCGCGGTGGCCCCGACCACGACGAACGCCCACGCCCAGTCCACTTCGGCCGCCAGCCCGCCGAGCAGCGGCGCGCTTGTCGTCCCTGCCGCCTGCAGCGCGCCGAACAGCCCGAGCGCCCGCCCGAGCCGCGCGCGGGGCGTGACCTCGCCGATGGCGGCGAGCAGCAGGGGAGTGGTGAACGCGTTGGCCCCGCCCTGGACCGCCCGCGCCACCAGGAAGAGCTCGAACGACCCGGCGAACACGCAGGCCGCGGAAGCGACCACATAGACCAGGTAGGCGACCCGCACACTGCGGCAGGCGCCCCACCGGGCGCCGAGCGTCCCGGAGAACAGCATCAGCGCCG
The DNA here is from genome assembly GCF_014323725.1 of Actinokineospora xionganensis. GTDB lineage: Bacteria > Actinomycetota > Actinomycetes > Mycobacteriales > Pseudonocardiaceae > Actinokineospora > Actinokineospora xionganensis. Next base: position 17,328 of record NZ_JABVED010000018.1, read on the forward strand.
CGAACGGGATGAGGTAGGCGGTGAGCGAGAGGGAGGCGGTGTGGTCGGCCACCCCGAACTCGCGCCCCAGCTCGGGGAACATCGCGGTCGGCACCGCTCCCGCGAACGGACCGAGAAAGCCGCCCGCGTAGAGCGCCGCCGCGCGCACTCGTCCGGTCACCGTGAGCCGCCGGCCTTTCCGACGCGAACCCGCACCCCATCGGCGACGCAGCGAGGACGGCCCGTTTTGTCCGATATGGAGCGATGGAGTCGGCCGAGGTCGGCTGCTTTGCGACCACTTGGCGTGCCCGGAACGCCTTTGGTGCCCACGGATCCCGCCTGACCGTCCCAGGCGCGGCGGACCCCAATCGGTCCGCCGCCACCCGGCCCGCGAGGGGTCACACCCCGGTCGGCCCAGGCCCCGAGCTGCCTCGTCCCGAACCGCCCGGCCTGCGCCTGCGCAGGTAGCGCTCGAACTCCGCGGCGATCGCGTCGCCGCTGGTCTCGTTCAGGGTGTTCTCGGCGTCGCCGCGTTCCTCCAGCGCCCGGACGTAGTTGCGGACGTCCTCGTCCTCCTCGGCCATCTCGCTGACGGTCCGCTGCCACTCCTCGGCCTGCTCCGGCAGCGTGCCCAGAGGCACCTCCACGTCGAGGACCTCCTCGACCCGGTGCAGCAGCGCCAGCGTGGCCTTGGGCGAGGGCGGCTGCGACACGTAGTGCGGAACCGCCGCCCAGATCGAGATCGCGGGCACTCCCACCTGCACACACGCGTCCTGCAACACCCCGACGATGCCGGTCGGGCCCTCGTAGCGAGACCGTTCGAGGCCGAACTGGGCGGCCGAGTTGGCGTCGTAGGCCGTGCCGGTCACGGGGACCGGCCGGGTGTGCGGTGTGTCGGCGAGGAGCGCGCCGAGGGTCACCACGGTGCTCACCCCGAGGTCGTCGACGTGCTGCAGCAGCTCGGCGCAGAACTTGCGCCAGCGCATGTTCGGCTCGATGCCGTGCACGAGCACCACGTCCCGGTTGGACCCCGGCGGACGGCACACGTACAGGCGTGTCGTCGGCCATTCCACCCGACGAGTGACCCCTTCCACCATGCGGACTGTGGGTCTCGTCACCTGGAAATCGTAGTAGTCGTCCGGGTCGATCTCGAGCAGCGGCGTCGCGTCCCAAGTGAGCTGCAAATGCTCGATTGCCGTGCTGGCGGCGTCTCCCGCGTCATTCCAGCCCTCGAACGCCGCCACCATTACGGGGTCGACGAGGTCCTGCGGCTCGACCTTGGGCTCTGCGTCGGCAGTCATGTGCGGGTCCGGATCTGTCACTGCGCAAGACTACGACCCTGTGCGGGTGGACGGAGATCGTAGGCTGGTCGACATGCCGGATAGCGTCGTGTCGCCCTTCATCGCAGCCCTCAACGACCGTGTCCTCGTCGCTGACGGGGCCATGGGCACAATGCTGCAAGGTGTCGACCTCACACTTGATGATTTCGCGGGTCTCGAGGGCTGCAACGAGATCTTGAACGTGACCCGACCCGACGTGGTGCGCCAGGTGCACCGCGAGTACTTCGAGGCGGGGTCCGACGCCGTCGAGACCAACACGTTCGGGGCGAATCTCGCGAACCTCGCCGAGTACGACATCCCAGAGAGGATCTTCGAGCTCTCCGAGTCGGGCGCGCGCCTGGCCCGTGAGGTCGCGGACGAGTTCAGCACCCCCGAGCTCCCCCGGTTCGTCCTGGGTTCGGTCGGCCCCGGCACCAAGCTCCCCACGCTCGGCCACGCTCCCTATGCGACCCTGCGCGACGCGTACCAGGAGCAGGTGCGGGGCATGCTGGTCGGCGGGATCGACGCCGTCATCGTGGAGACCTCGCAGGACCTGCTGCAGACCAAGGCGTCGATCATCGGCGCCAAGCGCGCCATGGCCGCTGAGGGCCGGATCGTCCCGATCATCACCCAGGTCACCGTCGAGACCACCGGCACCATGCTGCTCGGCACGGAGATCGGCGCGGCGCTCACCGCGCTGGAGCCCCTGGGCATCGACCTGATCGGCCTGAACTGCGCCACCGGGCCCGCGGAGATGAGCGAGCACCTGCGGACGCTGTCCAAGCACGCCCGCATCCCGCTGTCGGTGATGCCCAACGCCGGCCTGCCCGAGCTGGGCCCGAACGGCGCGGTGTACCCGCTCAACCCCGACGAACTCGCGGTGGCGCTGAGCGCGTTCGTCACCGACTTCGGCACCCGGCTCGTGGGCGGCTGTTGCGGCACGACCGGTGAGCACATCCGCCAGGTCGTCGCCGCCGTGCGCGACCTGACCCCCGCCGCGCGCAAGCCCCGCCCCGAGCCGGGCGTGTCCTCGCTCTACCAGGCCGTGCCGTTCCAACAGGACGCGTCGGTCCTGGTCATCGGCGAGCGAACCAACGCCAACGGGTCGAAGGCGTTCCGCGAGGCCATGCTCAACGGCAAGTTCGACGACTGCATCGAGATCGCCCGCGCCCAGACCCGCGACGGCGCGCACATGCTCGACCTGTGCGTCGACTACGTCGGCCGCGACGGCGCCGTCGACATGGCCGAGCTGGCCGGCAGGCTGGCCACCGCGTCGACGCTGCCGATCATGCTCGACTCCACCGAGCCCGAGGTCGTCCGCGCGGGCCTGGAGCGCCTGGGCGGCCGCTGTGCGGTCAACTCGGTCAACTTCGAGGACGGCGACGGCCCCACGTCGCGCTACTACCGGATGATGGAGCTGGTGCGCGAGCACGGCGCCGCCGTCGTCGTCATGTGCATCGACGAGGAGGGCCAGGCCCGCACCGCCACGGACAAGGTCCGCATCGCCGCGCGCACGATCGACGCCCTGGTCGACGACTGGGGCATGCGGGTCGGCGACATCATCGTGGACTGCCTGACCTTCCCGATCACCACAGGGCAGGAGGAGGTCCGCAAGGACGCGATCGAGACGATCGAGGCCATCCGCCAGCTCAAGCAGCGCTACCCAGAGGTCAAGACCACTCTCGGCGTGTCCAATGTGTCCTTCGGGCTCAACGCGGCCGCCCGGCAGGTCCTCAACAGCGTGTTCCTGCACGAGTGCGTGCAGGCGGGCCTCGACACCGCGATCGTGCACGCGTCGAAGATCGTCCCGATGGCCCGCATCCCCGACGAGCGTCGGGCCGTGGCGCTGGACCTGGTCTATGACCGCCGCCGCGAGGGCTACGACCCGCTGCAGAAGCTGATGGAGCTCTTCGAGGGCGCCACCGTGGCCTCCTCGAAGGCCACCCGCGCCCAGGAACTCGCGGCGCTGCCGCTGTTCGAGCGGCTGGAGCGGCGCATCGTCGACGGCGAGCGCAAGGGCCTCGGCGCCGACCTGGACGAGGCCCTCAAGGAGCGGCCCGCCCTGCAGATCATCAACGACACCCTGCTGGCCGGGATGAAGACCGTCGGCGAGCTGTTCGGGTCCGGGCAGATGCAGCTGCCGTTCGTGCTGCAGTCCGCGGAGGTGATGAAGGCCGCCGTGGCGCACCTCGAGCCGCACATGGAGAAGTCCGACGACGACGGCAAGGGCCGGATCGTGCTCGCCACGGTCAAGGGCGACGTGCACGACATCGGCAAGAACCTCGTCGACATCATCTTGTCCAACAACGGCTACGACGTGGTGAACCTGGGTATCAAGCAGCCCATCACCACCATCCTCGACGCCGCCGAGGAACACCGCGCCGATGTCATCGGCATGTCCGGGCTGCTCGTCAAATCCACGGTGATCATGAAGGAGAACCTGGAGGAGATGAACTCCCGCAACGTCGCCGCCAAGTGGCCGGTGATGCTCGGCGGGGCGGCGCTGACCCGCGCCTACGTGGAGAACGACCTCACCGACATGTACCTCGGCGACGTCCGCTACGCCCGCGACGCGTTCGAGGGCCTGCGGCTGATGGACGCGATCATGGCCGCGAAGCGGGGCGAGTCGCCGCTGGTCGACGAGGACATGAAGGCCAAGGCCGCCGAGCGGCGGGCCCGCCGCGAGCGGTCCCTGCGCATCGCGGAAGCCCGCAAGGCGCGCGAAGATGCTGCGGCCGAGTCCGAGGTTCTTCCCGCGCGGTCCGATGTGTCCACTGACGTTCCTGTTCCCGCGCCGCCGTTCTGGGGCAACCGGATCATCAAGGGCGTCCCGGTGGCGGACTACTCCGCGATGCTCGACGAGCGCGCGACCTTCATGGGCCAGTGGGGCCTCAAGGGTGTGCGCGGCGGCGCGGGGCCGTCCTATGAGGAACTGGTGGAGACCGAGGGTCGTCCGCGGCTGCGCTACTGGCTCGACCGTCTCGCCACCGAGGGCGTGCTGGCGCACGCGGCCGTGGTCTACGGCTACTTCCCGTGCGTGTCCGAGGGCGACGACCTGGTGATCCTCGCCGAGCCGAGCGTCGACGCGCCGGAGCGCACCCGGTTCACCTTCCCGCGCCAGCGCAAGGAGCGCAGGCTCTGCCTGGCCGACTTCTTCCGCCCGCGCGAGTCCGGTGTGGTCGACGTCGTCGGGTTCAGCCTGGTGACGATGGGCCAGCCCATCGCGGACTTCGCCAACGAGCTGTTCACCGCGAACGCCTACCGTGACTACCTGGAAGTCCACGGCCTGGGTGTGCAGCTCGCGGAGGCTCTCGCCGAGTACTGGCACCGCCGCATCCGCGAGGAGCTGACCTTCGCGGGCGGCAAGGCCGTCGCCGACGAGGACCCGGCCGACATCATCGACTACTTCTCCCTGGGCTACCGCGGCGCTCGGTTCTCGCTGGGCTACGGCGCCTGCCCGAACCTGGAGGACCGCGCGAAGATCGTCGACCTGCTCGACCCGGAGCGGATCGGCGTGAAGCTGTCGGAGGAGTTCCAACTCCACCCGGAGCAGTCGACCGACGCCATCGTGCTGCACCACCCGGAAGCCAAGTACTTCAACACCTGATAGGGGAGCTGGTGATCAGCCCGTCCGGTTGTGAAATGGACTCAGTGGAATCGGACGGCCTGCCCGCCGCCGTGCTCTGGGACCTCGACGGCACCTTGCTCGACTCCGAGAAGCTGTGGGACATCCCGCTCTACGAACTCGGCGAACGGCTCGGCGCGCCTCTGTCCGTCGAGACCCGGCGCGCGATGGTCGGCACGAACATCCCGACGACGATGGGCCTGCTCTTCGGCTCGGCGGGGATCTCGCCGAGCCCGGAGCAGGTTCTCGACGCTGTGGCCTATGTGGACTCACGGATGGCGGAGTTGTTCGCCACCAAGGCCACTTTCCGTCCGGGGGCGATGGAAGCGCTGCGGGCCGTGCGTGAGACCGGGCTGCCGACGGCGCTGGTCACCTCGACCGAGCGCGCGTTGGCCGAGGTCGCCCTCGACACCGTCGGCCGCGACTTCTTCGACGTGACGGTGTGCGGCGACGAGGTGGGCGGGCTCAACAAGCCGCTGCCGGACCCGTATCTGAAGGCCGCCAGGCTGCTCGGGGTGGACGCGGCGGACTGTGTGGCGATCGAGGACTCGCCCACCGGGACGGCGTCGGCGGTCGCGGCGGGCTGTCTCGTTCTCGTGGTTCCCTGTGACGTGCCGGTGGCGGCGGGGGAGCGGCGGGTCCTGCGGGACTCGCTGGTCGGGCTCGGCCCCGAGGTGCTGCGCGCCTTGGTCTCCGGGTCAGGCTGATCGGCCCGCTTCCACCAGGGTCTCGATCAGGTAGGTCAGCGCCGCGGGGTCGTCGACCGTTTCGTGGGCGACCTCCGGCGTCGCGTGGCGCAACTCCGTCCAGCCGACGTAGGCCGAGTAGGTGACCAGGGCCTGCATTCGCGCCCGCTGCCGCGGCAGGCCCGCTTCGGTGTACGCCTCGGTGAGGAAATCGATCCGGCGGGCGGTCACGCGGTTCAGGATCGGGGCCACGATCGGATCGTTCGCGTGGGCCACCAGTGCGGGTTCGAGTCCCTCGGTCGGGTCTTCGGTCAGGGCGATGCGGAACAGCGACCGCAGCCGCTCGTAGGGGTCGGCGATGTGGCGCACCTGGTCGATGACCGTCTGGGTGCCCTCCTGCTCCCACCATTCCAGCGCCGCCCTCAGCAGGTCGGCGCGGTTCTCGAAATGCCAGTAGAAGCTGCCCCGGGTCACGCCGAGCGCCGTGGCGATGGGGTCGACGGCCACCGCCGCCACGCCGCCGTTGGCCAGGGCGGCGAGGGCCGCTGTGATCCAGTCCGCACGGCCGAGTCTGGGCTTCGTCACCCCCGTACAGTACTGTACGGAACGTCCATACAGTGCTGTACGGACGACGGAGGGGAGTGGCTCATGATGGTGCTCGGAGGTCTCGCGGCGACGATGTTGGTGCTGGTGGGGGCCTTGCACGTGGTGTGGATGTTCAGCCCGTGGCCGGTGCGGACCCGCGAGGAATTCGCCAGCAAGGTGGTGGGTGTGGAGGCCGACGACCTGCCGAACCGATTCCTGACGGCGCTGGTGGCGATCGCGCTGTTCGCGGCGGCCTACCTGGTCGCCGCCCGTGCCGGACTTGTCGCAGTGGTGGGGCCGGAGTGGGGGGTGCCGGTGGGCGTCGCGATCGTCGCCGGCGTGCTCTTGCTGCGTGGGGTGGCCGGTTTCGTCACTTCCGCGCGCAAGAACACGGAGTTCGCCTACTGGGATCTGCGGGTGTACGCACCGCTCTGCGTGGTGCTCGGCGGGGCCTGTCTGGCCGTCGCGGTGGGCGCTACCGGGTGACCTCGGTCCCCTTGTTGCATGCGTCCGGCGTCGGGATGGAAGGATCGTCGCTCGTGAAGACGTTCGACGAACTGTTCGCCGAACTCAGCGAACGGGCGAAGACCCGGCCTGAGGGCTCGGGAACGGTCGCGGCGCTGGACGCCGGTGTGCACGCGCAAGGCAAGAAGGTTCTCGAAGAGGCGGGCGAGGTGTGGATCGCCGCCGAACACGAGACCGACGACGAGCTGGCGGAGGAAGTGTCGCAACTCCTCTACCGGGTGCAGGTCCTGATGATCGGCCGGGGCCTGACGCTGGAAGACGTCTACCGACATCTGTGACCGGTAGGCCGTCACCGCACCCTCGATCCCAGGAGTTCCCCCATGCTGCGCGTCGCAGTACCGAACAAAGGGGCGCTGGCTGTCGCCGCGTCCGAGATGCTCACCGAAGCGGGCTACCGGCAGCGCCACGAGTCCCGTGACCTGACCGTCATCGACCCGGCCAACGAGGTGGAGTTCTTCTTCCTCCGCCCGAAGGACATCGCGATCTACGTCGGGTCCGGCGAGCTCGACCTCGGCATCACCGGCCGCGACCTGTCGCTCGACTCGCGCGCGCCGGTGGTGGAGAAGCTCGCCCTCGGCTTCGGCGGCTCCACCTTCCGCTACGCCGCGCCCGCGGGCCGCGACTGGAAGGTCGGCGACCTCGACGGCAAGCGGCTGGCCACGTCGTACCCGAACCTGGTCGTCGACGACCTCGCCCGGCACGGCGTGACCGCCGACGTCATCCGCCTCGACGGGGCGGTCGAGATCTCCATCCAGCTCGGCCTGGCCGACGCGGTCGCCGACGTCGTCGGCTCAGGCCGCACGCTGCGCCAGCACAACCTGGTGGCCTTCGGCGACGCCATCTGCGTCTCCGAGGCCATCCTCGTGCAGCGGGCCACCGCGGAGCCCTCACCGGCCCGCGACCAGCTCGCGGCGCGGCTGCAGGGTGTCGTCTTCGCCCAGCAGTACATGATGCTCGACTACGACTGCCACCGGTCGCTGCTCGAAGCGGCCATCGAGATCACCCCCGGCCTGGAGTCGCCCACCGTGGCGCCGCTGGCCAGCGCGGACTGGGTCGCCGTGCGCGCGATGGTCCCGCGCAAGGAAGTCAACGCGATCATGGACCGGCTCGCGGCGCTGGGCGCCAAGGCGGTCCTCGCGTCCGACATCCGGGCCTGCAGGCTTTAACGGGGTTTGATCAGCAGCGCCTGAGCACCACGGGCGAGGGGGCCGCGGCGGTCGTGCATGACGGTGAAAGCCGTCCCGACGCCGTGGTCCCCGACCTCGGTGTGCGCGTCCATCCCGATCCACTCGCCCTCGGGCTGCCTGCGCAAGTGGACGGTCAGCTCGGTGTTGATGAAGTACCACCGGCGTGGGTCGAGCAGGCTTGAGACACCGTTCCCGGAGTCGGCGAGCACCAGCAGCCGCTGCAGCCCGGTGGGCTCCTCACCCTTGACCAACGCCACCCGCTGCCGCGCCCACACCGTCGCGGGCCCGGGCTCGGCCAGCGACCCACTTAGCGCCCGCATCTGCATGGCGTCGAGGTAGCCGCCTCCCCACCCCTCGGGCCTGCTCAGAGGAATGCCTTCCTCCGGTGCTTTCAGCGGTTCCCCGTCCTCGGTCCGCACCGACCCCGAGTCCGATGTGGCCATTCGCCATGCCCGCGCCCGTGCCACCACGCGACCCTCGGCGCTCAACTCGGCCGCCAGGAGTTCAACGGACTTTCCTGGCCGCTCCACGTCCGCGTGAACGTGGACAGTCGCGAGTGGAAGGGGGCCGAGGATTTCCACGGTGATCCGGGCGATCATCGACGGCTGCGCTGCGGGAAGGGCTTCCAATGCGCGCCCGAGCAGGGCGGTCGGGGGACCGAAGTGTTGGCTGTCGGGGGACCATGGGCCCGCGGTGTGCTCTGTGGACTCGAAGCTGTTGTCTGTCAGCGGTATGTAGAACGCCATCTGATCCCCCTCGGTCGTGTTCGGTTTTACCAGCCCGCTTCGCGCCTGGTTCCCCGGACTTGGGGGTGCACCGTCGGGTGGTTGGGCTTGATTCGGGGACCCGTGAGATGGCCCTGTCGGTCGAGAAGGTGGGGAAAGGGAACCCCCGACCCCCGCGAGGGTAGGGCCAACTCCGCCCCGAATAAAGCCCGACCACCCGAAGCTGCAGGGGGTGTTTGCCTCGCCTCAGGCAATGGGGCAGGTCTTCACAGCCTCTGGGCCGTCCGTTGGCCGAAGAGATATGCCTGTGGAGTCGTCTCCTTGCCCGCGGCCTCTCGAATCATCCGAGCCCGCAGCTCGAACCCAGCCTCCACCAGCAACTCCTCGACAAGATCCACAGGCAGCCGATAGGCCTCACACGTCACCGCGTGGCCGTACGCCGAGGTGATCGTCTTGCGCTCGTCTCCGACCTGGAACGCGAGCAACACCTGTCCGCCAGGGGCAAGCACCCGGTGGAACGCCGCGAACACCACCGGCAACAGCGGGCGAGGGGTGTGGATGATCGAGTACCAGGCCACCACCCCGCGGAGTCCGCCGGACGGCAGATCCAACGCGGTGATCGTCCCCTCGTCGAACCGGATGTCCGGGTAGGACGCACGGGCTACCGAGATCATCCCAGGCGACAGGTCGACTCCGAAGGCGTCCACGCCAAGGGACCGCAGATGCGCGGTGATCCGACCAGGTCCGCAGCCGAGATCCGCCACCGGCCCTGTCCCCACCTGTTCGGCGAACGCGGAGAGCATCGCGCGGTCGAAAGGGCTGGCCGCGAGCGAATCGCGCAGTTGGATGGCGTAGTCGGCGGCGACGGTGTCGTAGGCCGCGCGGGTCACTGTCAGGTGCGCGGGCTCGGTCAATCGGCTCGCTCCAGGATTGTCTCGTCGCCCGAGTCCGGCTCCGGCCAGCCCGGGTACGGCGGTGGCGTGCCCCCGAACGCCGGGCAGATCGCCTGGTGCGAACACCAGTCGCAGAGTTTCGTCTTGTTCGGGCGGAAATCACCTGTCGGTGCCGCACGCAGAATCGCCGTCCAGATGGCGTCGAGGGTGCGTTCGAAGCGGGACAGCTCGGCTTCGTCCGGGGTGTAGGCCAGGGACTGGCGGTCGGCCAGGTACATCAGCCGCAGCTGGCGGGGGACCACGCCACGCAACCGCCACAGGGCCAAGGCGTAGAACTTCATCTGGAACAAGGCCTTCGCCTCGCCGATCTCGCGCGGGGCGACGCCCGTCTTGTAGTCGACCACCCGGATCTCGCCGGTCGGAGCGACGTCGAGGCGGTCGATGTAGCCGCGCAGCAGGACACCCGAGTCGAGTTCGGTCTCGACCAGCAACTCGCACGCCTCGGGCTGCAGCCTGCGCGGGTCCTCCAGCTCGAAGTACCCATCGACCAGACCGCCCGCGGACTCCAGCCAGGCCGTCAGCTGCTCCTCGACGCACTCACCGTCGAAGATCGCGGTCAGTCCGGGCTCCTCCGTCGAGAGCCGCTCCCAGGTCGGCGCGATCATCGCGTGGGCCCGGTCGGGCTGCCGCTCGTCGGCGGGCAGGGCATAGAGCTGCTCCAGAACCGCGTGCACGACCGTGCCGCGGACCTGTGCCTTCGTCGGGGTCTCCGGCAGCCGGTCCACCGCGCGGAACCGGTAGAGCAGCGGGCATTGCTTGAAGTCGCCCGCGCGTGACGGTGACAGCGCCGGTCGCCGCGGCGCCGCCGCCGCGTCGGGCGTCAAGCCGGGTTCCGTTCCTGGTCCGGAGAACATGCCCAGACCATAGTGTCGGGCACCGACAGTTCCGGTGAGGACGCCGAGCGTGTTCTGTGGCGCGTCACGAAGGCGATCACAGTGGCGATCAACGAGGTCACACCCGCCGGGCCTAAGGTGTCCCAATGGCGAGCACCACGGCACCCCGCGCGCCCGGCGGCCTGCTCCTGTTCCGCTACAGCGGTGTCCCGGTCGTCCTAGCGCCGTCGTGGTGGCTCGGCGCGGCCGCCGTGGTCGTCTTCTACACCCCACTTGTCGGCAGGCTGCTGCCCGGCGCGACCATGCTCACCTCGGTGCTGCTGGCCGCCGCGTTCGCCGTCCTGCTCGGGCTTTCGGTGCTCGCGCACGAACTCGGACACTGCGTTGTCGCGCTGCGCCTCGGCCTGCCCGTGCGCAGGCTTCGGCTGTTCCTGCTCGGCGGGCTGTCGGAGATCGTCCGCACCCCCAGCAAGCCCGGCCACGAAGGCGCCATCGCCGTCGCCGGGCCCGCCGTGTCGGTGCTGCTGGCCGCCGTGTTCGGTCTCGCCGCCGCCGTGATGCCCGCGTCCGGTCCGGTGTGGGTGCTGGTCCTGGAGTGCGCGCTGGCCAACGCCGCCGTCTCGATCTTCAACCTCCTGCCCGGGCTGCCGCTCGACGGTGGCCGGATGCTGCGCGCGGGGGTCTGGGCGCTCACCGGCAAACGCGCGACCGGCACCCGCGCCGCGGTGGTGGGTGGCTGGGCTGTGGCCGCCCTGCTCGTCCTCTGGGCGCTGTGGGGCCTGGCCACCGAGGCGCCGGACCGCTGGCTGCGCCTGGGTGTGTGCCTGCTGACCGCCTGGTTCGTCGGCGCGGGCGCGGGTGGAGAACTGGCCCACGAGCGGCTCCGCACCTGGCCTGCCGGGCTGCGGCTCAGCGACCTGGTCCGTCCCATTCTGCAACTGCCCGCTGAGAGCCCCGTGGCCGACGCGCTCATCGCCGCGGCGGGTCGCGGGGTCGTGCTCGTGCGTGCCGACGGGGTCGCCGCGGGCTTGCTCGACGAGATCGCCGCCCGCGAACTTGCTGAGCGCTCCCCGCACGCGCCCGCCGAACTCGCCGCCGAGCCGATCCGCCCCGAGTCGGTCCTGCTGGCCGCCGAATCGGGCGAGGACATCATCGACCGCGTCCACGAGACCGCCTCCTGGCAGTTCCTCGTCGTCGACGACGAGGGCCGACCGAGCGGCGTTCTGCACCGCGACGATCTCCGCGCCGCCCTCGACCGAGGGGTTGACTGACCGGCCCACTTCACCTTCTGCGACCATCCAGTGTCGCGCGGACGAGGGTTCGTGCCCGTCCCGGCGCCCCACGCGGCCCCTGGCCGCGTTGTCGGAAGGCCCACGTACAACCCCGGTACGAGGACCTTCCTCCGCGTTGCCAGGAACCACGTGGATCACCGGGACGGGCACGAACCCTCGACCACGCGCCACCGGTTGGTTCACAGCAGGACGGAAGCGAGGCGTCGGTGTCGGCACGCAAGGTCAGCGGTCCCTTCGAGGCAGGGGACCGGGTACAGCTCACCGACCCCAAGGGCAGGCACTACACCCTGATCCTCGAGACGGGCGAGAAGTACCACACCCACCGCGGCGCGCTCGCCCACGACGACATCATCGGGCAGCCCGAGGGGTCCGTGGTCAGCTCCGCCGCGGGCACGTCCTACCTGGCGCTGCGCCCGCTGCTGTCGGACTACGTGCTGTCGATGCCGCGCGGCGCCCAAGTGATCTACCCGAAGGACGCCGCCCAGATCGTCATGCAGGGCGACATCTTCCCGGGGGCGCGCGTGCTGGAGGCCGGGGCGGGATCCGGCGCGCTGACCTGCTCGCTGCTGCGCGCGGTCGGCCCCACGGGCAGCGTCACGTCCTACGAGATCCGCCAGGACCACGCCGACCACGCCGAGCGCAACGTGGTCCAGTTCTACGGGGAGCACCCCGAGAACTGGACGCTGACCGTGTCCGACCTGGCCGAGCACTCCGGCGAGGTCGACCGGGTCATCCTCGACATGCTGGCTCCCTGGGAGCAACTCGGCGTGGTCGCGGAGAACCTCATCCCCGGGGGCGTCCTGGTCGTCTATGTGGCGACCACGACCCAGCTGTCAAAGGTCACCGAGGCGCTGCGCGAGCAGACCTGCTGGACCGAACCGCAGGCCTGGGAGACGCTCATCCGGCCGTGGCACGTCGTCGGGCTGGCCGTGCGCCCCGAGCACCGGATGATCGGGCACACCGCGTTCCTGCTGACCGCGCGCAGGCTCGCCGACGGCGTCGTCGCGCCCCGCCCGCAGCGCCGTCCCAGCAAAGGCTAGAACGGAGAAACCGGGTGGTCAGGGCCTGTCGCCCCGGCCACCCGGTTTCGTCGGAACGTCAGATCGAGACGCACCAGCCCTTGGGCCGCTTCTCCAACACGATCGGGAACTTGAGCGGCGAGCTGCCCCCGATCACGACATCAATGTCGACCTTGGCGTTCTCCGCGCCGATGAGCGAGGGCTCGCCCGCCACCGTCGCCTTGACCTCGACGTCCTCGGCGCCCGCGTCGGCCACCGACGTGTAGAGGATGCCGGGGTCGGTCCCGGAGCAGGTCAGCGCCGTGGCCGCGGCCTCATCCTTGGCGTTGACGGCGTCGGCGTACTTCTCGGCCAAGGCCGCGATGTCCGCCGTGCCTGCCCCGCCACCGCCGCCTGCCTTCTTCGTGGTGGTGGTCGTCGTCGTTTCCTCGGTGGTCTCGGTGGGCTCGTCCTCGGTCGTCGTGGGCCTCGGCTTCGCCGAAGTGGACTGGTCCGTCCCGGCCGTGGTGCTGGGCTTGTCGGAACTCTTGTTCAGGAAATACACGCCGGTGCCCGCGCCGCCGAGCACCAGCAGCGCGATCGCGACGATCGCCACGATCTTGCCCGTGTTGCTCTTGGGCGGCTCACCGCCGGGCCCGTAGCCGCCATACTGCTGTTGCTGCTGCTGGGAGTACGGATCCGGGGCGTTGTACGGGTCCGGCGGGACCTGGCCGTACTGCTGGGTCTGGTCGTAGCCCTGCGGCTGCCCCCACGTAGGCGGCTGGCCATAGGGCTGCTGGCCGTAGGGGTCGGGCTGACCGTGCGGGTCTTGGCCGTACGGGCCGGGCTGCTGCGGTGGGTAGGTCATCTCCGGACCCGACTCCTCGGTTCATGTGGGAACGCTCGTTGATCAATCGCCGCCCGAAGGGCGGTGCCGCGGGGTCGATCGTGATCAGGCGGGTTCTTCTCCGCAGAACCGCCAGACGCCGTCTTCCTTGACGATCTTGATGCGGATGTGGGCGTCCTTGGCCTCGCCGGTCTCCGGGGTCAGCGTGAGGTCGATCTCCGCGGTGGCGACGGAGCCCTTGACCTCGGGCTCGCCCTTCGCCGTGCCCTTGACCTCGTACTTGCTCAGCTTCTCTTCGAGCGTGCTCGTGTCGGTCCCGTACTTGTTCTTGTAGGGCGCGCACGCCTGGGCGGTGACCGCCGCGAAGTCCTTCTCCTCGTACGCGGTGACGTAGGCGTCGACGATGTCGCCGGGCGAGCTCGCGGGACCATCGGCGGGCTTGGTCGACTTCGTCCCCGAGGGCTTGTCGGTCTCCGACGGGTCGGGATTCGCCTCCGAGGTCGCCGGAGCGGCCGCCGGGGGCTTGTCGCCGCCCTTGGTCAGGAAGAAGACGCCCACGCCCGCCCCGCCGAGCACCAGCACGGCGATGGCGACGATCGCGACGATCTTGCCGGTGTTCTTGGGCGCCGGTGGTTCGCCGCCGCCGGGGTATCCACCGAGGCCCTGGTACGGGGGTTGCGCCGCGAAGGGGTCAGGCTGCTGCCCATATGGCCCCTGAGGCCCCTGCGGGCCGAACGGGCCGGGCTGCTGCGGTGGGTAGGTCATGCTCGCCCCTGACTCCTCGTGGCTGCTTTCGACAACGTTTCATAGGACGGCTCGGGAGCCGTCTCGTTCCCTTCGGAAGGTATCCCGTGAGGGTGACCTTCGTGGTATGGCCACCCTATTGGCCCCGCGGGTGGTATACGGCCCCGGGGAACCCAGGACGGGCCGACGGGTTCCGAGTCCCACCCGGCCCGTCCGGAGTGGACCCGGGCGCGTGGCGACAGGAGAGTGTCCACATCGTGGCCAAATGGGGTTGCCAACGTGGCGCGCGGTTGGCGTAATACACCGACGCAACGTAGCGCCGTGGCAGGCCTCCGGATGCCCGGCTTGGTGGATCAAGTGCCGCCGAGTGGGTATTGCTGAGGTATGACACGCGGGTTCCGACAGCTGGATGCTCTGTTGTTGTCGGTGATCGCCGGTACCGTAGAAGGTACGAGTTCGGGAGGAGGTGCCGACATGCAGCACGATCGTCCCGGCAGTCGGCCAGAAGAAGCCGACGATGAGCACGGTGACACGCCCGGCCAGCCAGAGGAGCGCGAGTCGCGCTCGGAGGCCGCGCAGATCCGATTCCTTGAAGAGGAAGTCTCCCTGCTGCGCCGGAAACTGACGGAATCGCCGCGGCATTCGCGGCTGCTCGAGCAACGGTTGGCCGAGGCGTCGGAGCGCGTGAGTCAGCTCACTGAGCGCAACGCCAAATTGGTCGACACGCTGCGTGAGGCGCGCAGCCAGTTGCTCGCGTTGCGTGAGGAGGTCGATCGACTAGCCCAGCCACCCAGTGGTTACGGCGTGTTCCTGACCGTGCACGACGACGGCACCGTCGACGTGTTCACGGCGGGTCGGCGGATGCGGGTCTCGGTCTCGCCCGCGGTCGAGGCGGACACACTGCGCCGCGGTCAGTCAGTGCGGCTCAACGAGGCGCTGACCGTGGTCGAGGGCGGTGGATACGAACGCATCGGCGAGGTCTCGACGCTGCGTGAGCTGCTCACCGGCCTCGAGGAGGAGAAGCCGAGCCGCGCGCTCGTCGTCGGGCACGCCGACGAGGAGCGAGTGGTCTGGCTCGCCGATCCGCTGATGGACTCCCCGCTCAAACCCGGCGACTCACTGTTGGTCGACACCAAATCCGGCTACGCGTACGAACGGGTCCCCAAGGCCGAGGTCGAGGACCTCGTGCTCGAGGAGGTCCCGGACGTCGACTACTCCGACATCGGTGGCCTGTTCCGGCAGATCGAGCAGATCCGCGACGCCGTGGAGCTGCCCTTCCTGCACAAGGACCTGTTCGCCGAGTACGAGCTGCGCCCACCCAAGGGCGTGCTGCTCTACGGCCCGCCCGGCTGCGGGAAGACGCTCATCGCGAAAGCGGTGGCGAACTCCCTGGCCAAGCAGGTCGCGGCGGCCCGGGCCAGCAAGGACCCGTCGGGTGCGCCGCAGCCGTCGGAAGCCAAGTCCTACTTCCTGAACATCAAGGGTCCGGAGCTGCTCAACAAGTTCGTCGGCGAGACCGAGCGGCACATCCGGATGATCTTCCAGCGGGCGCGTGAGAAGGCGTCCGAAGGCACCCCGGTGATCGTGTTCTTCGATGAGATGGACTCGATCTTCCGAACCCGAGGCAGTGGTGTGTCCTCCGACGTGGAGACCACGATCGTGCCTCAGTTGCTCAGTGAGATCGACGGTGTGGAGGGCCTGGAGAACGTCATCGTCATCGGCGCGTCCAACCGCGAGGACATGATCGACCCGGCGATCCTGCGACCCGGCAGGCTCGACGTGAAGATCAAGATCGAGCGGCCGGACGCGGAGGCGGCGAAGGACATCTTCTCCAAGTACCTCACCACCAGCCTCCCGATCCACGAAGAGGATCTGGCGGAGTTCGCGGGCGACAAGCGCGCCTGCCTCGACGCCATGATCCAGCACACCGTCGAGCGCATGTACGAGGAGACCGAGGAGAACCGCTTCCTCGAGGTCACCTACGCCAACGGAGACAAGGAAGTGCTCTACTTCCGCGACTTCAACTCCGGCGCGATGATCCAGAACATCGTCGACCGGTCCAAGAAGGCGGCGATCAAGTCGGTGCTGGAGACCCAGCAGCGCGGCTTGCGCGTGCAGCACCTGCTCGACGCGATCGTCGACGAGTTCGCCGAGAACGAGGACCTGCCCAACACGACCAACCCGGACGACTGGGCACGGATCTCGGGCAAGAAGGGCGAGCGCATCGTCTACATCCGCACCCTGGTGACCGGCAAGAACCAGGATTCGGGTCGGGCGATCGACACGGCCACGAACACCGGCCAGTACCTCTAGTCGAGTTCGGTGTGGGGCCCCGCGCGCACGCGGGGCCCCATCCATACTCGGGGGGTGCGATTCACTCTCGGCCTTGCCGCGCTGGGCAGGCCCGCCTACCTCAACCTCGGCCGCGACCTCCCCGAAGACCGCGGCGTCGAGACCCTTCGATCGACCACTTGGGCCATCCTCGACGCCGCCTACGCGGCGGGCGTGCGGCGGGTGGACACCGCGCGGTCCTATGGCCGGGCCGAGGAGTTCCTTGCAGGCTGGCTGGACGCCCGCGGTCACGACGACGTCACCGTGTCCTCCAAGTGGGGCTACACCTACGTCGGCGACTGGCGCGTGGACGCCACGGTGCACGAGGTCAAGGAACACACGCTGCCCCGCTTCCGGGCCCAGTGGGCCGAATCCCGCGCCCTGCTCGGCTCGCGGATCGCGCTCTACCAAGTGCACTCGCTGACCGTGGACAGTCCATTGTTCGCCGACGAGCCGCTCCTCGACGCTCTCGCCGAACTGGCGGATTCGGGTCAGCGCCTGGGCTTCTCCACCTCGGGTCCCGCCCAGGCCGACGCCGTCCGCCGGGGCCTGGCCCTGCGGCGCGGGGGAGTGACGATCTTCACCGCCGTCCAGTCCACGTGGAACCTCCTGGAACCCTCGGCGGCCCCAGCCCTGGCTGAAGCCCACGCGGCGGGCGCCCACGTCGCGATCAAGGAAGCCCTGGCCAACGGCAGACTCGCCGTCGAACCGCCGCCCACGCTGCCCGAACCCGCCGACGCGGTCGCCTTGGCTGCCGCCCTGGCCCAGCCGTGGGCCGACACGGTCCTGATCGGCCCGGTCACCCGCGCCCAACTCGCCTCGAACCTGCGCGCCGCCTCGCTGGACCCGGTGGACCCGCCCGACCTCGCCGAACCCGCCGCCGAGTACTGGGCGACCCGGTCGCGGCTGCCGTGGACCTGAGCGGGCCGCGCGCGGCACCGAACCCCTTGACGGGACCGCCCGCCATGGGCCGGTAGGTTTTGATCGACAGGTCCCTTTCCCGAAAGGACGCTCGTGCGTCGTGTGCAGGCGCTGGCAGGCGCCGCCGTGCTCCCCGTTCTCCTGGCCACGGCTTGCTCTGACCGCCCGAACGACCTCTACACGTACTACGACGACCCTTCGCCGGAGGTGACCACGCAGGTCGCCCCGAGCCCCACGGCGGCCACCACCGCGCGGGTCACGACCACTACCGCCAAGCGCGTGTCCGACCCGGCAGCGGCCGCGCTGAGCGCCGTCGACCTCGCGGCCGAAGAGGTCCAGCCCGATGGCACCCCGACGACCGCTGTCCTCGCGGCCCTGCCCGACTGCGCCGCCCCGCTGCCGTCCGCGACGGATGCCGTGGCGTCGACCTGGCGGTACGCGAGCGGATCCGTCCTGCGCCAGTACGTGGCCGTCCACGGCGCCGCCGCGGCCGTCGACACCATCAAGGGGGCCCTCACCTGCGGCGCCTTCACCGTCGACGGCCTGCGCTACGAGATCGACAGCGCGGCCAAGGCAGCGGTCCCTCCCGGCGTCGACGCCGGGCACAGTTGGTGTGCCACCAACCCCCGCCGCTCGACCTGCACCCTGGCGCTGGCGAGCGCGGACGTGCTGAGCGTCGTCAGCGTGGAGGCCTCGACCCTGGCCCGCGCCCAGGCCGCGATCGCACGGCTGGCCCCGGTCGCCGCGGGCAAGCTGACCAGCCTGAACGACTAGCGGTCACCGGCCGCGAAGCACCGACGGGACCGGCACGTCCGGGCCGGCCGAGGCCGCTGACCCCGGGCTCTGAGCACCAGGTACATCAGTTCCTCGGTCAGCTGCCGTGCGCTACCACCGGCGGCGCGCACGTGTGCCGATCTCAACGGTCGAGTTCGCGGCGGAAGAACTCCTCGATGGCGATCCGGCCGTCGGGGACGAACGGCCACGCCGGGTCCGCCAGCCGCACGCGCAGTTCGTCGAGGTCCATCCAGCCGCCCGAGGCGATCTCCGACTCCTGGATGACGACCTCGCCGTCCCACCACGCCTCGTAGGCGTAGAGGTGGATCCGGGTGCCGTCGACGTCGGCGCTCGTGGTGAACAAAGGCACCAAGGGCACTCCCGTGATGCCGAGTTCCTCCGCCAGTTCCCGCTCCGCGCAGTCCCACGGCGTCTCGCCCGCCCCGACCACACCGCCCGCCCAGCAGTCGTGCACGCCCGGGAAGACGTCCTTGTCGTCCGTGCGGCGGTGGACGAACACCCGGTTGCCGGAGCGGACCAGGATCGCGCTCGCGGCGTGCCACAGGCCCTCCGCGCGCATCCTGCGGCGGGTCGCCGAGCCCACCACCTCGCCGTCCGCCGAGTACACCGCCACCAGTTCGTCGCCGCCCATGGTGTGATCGTCCCATCAGATCCCCCCACTGCCCGGCGCGGCTCACGTCCGTGTCGTCGGTGCGGACCCGTAGGGTGGAAGACATGCGGCGGATCATGGGAACCGAGGTCGAGTACGGCATCTCCGTGCCGGGCGACCCCACGGCCAACCCGGTGTTGACATCGACTCAGGTCGTCCTGGCGTACGCGGCCGCGGCCGACATCCCGCGGGCCCGCCGGGCGCGGTGGGACTACGAGGTGGAATCGCCGCTGCGCGACGCGCGCGGGTTCGACCTGGGGGCGCCCGGCATGGCCCCGTCGGACCCCGACGTGGAGGACCTGGGCGCGGCCAACGTCATCCTCACCAACGGCGCGCGCCTCTACGTCGACCACGCCCACCCCGAGTACTCCGCGCCTGAGGTCACCAACGCGCGCGACGCCGTCATCTGGGACAAGGCGGGCGAGCGGGTGATGGAGGAGGCCGCGATGCGCGCGGCCACCGTCCCCGGACAGCCGCGGCTTCAGCTCTACAAGAACAACGTCGACGGCAAGGGCGCCAGCTACGGCACCCACGAGAACTACCTGATGGCCCGCAACACCCCGTTCACGTCGATCATCGCGGGCCTCACCCCGTTCTTCGCCTCGCGCCAGGTCGTCTGCGGCTCCGGCCGCGTCGGCCTCGGCGTCGCGGGGGAGGAGGCGGGCTTCCAGCTCTCCCAGCGCTCGGACTACATCGAGGTCGAGGTCGGCCTGGAGACCACGCTCAAGCGCGGCATCATCAACACCCGCGACGAGCCGCACGCCGACGCCGACAAGTACCGCCGCCTGCACGTGATCATCGGCGACGCGAACCTGGCCGAGACCTCGACGTACCTCAAGGTCGGCACCACCGCCCTGGTCCTCGACATGATCGAGTCCGGTATCCGGTTCGACCACCTCAAGCTCGCCGACCCGGTCCGCGCGGTGCACGTGCTCAGCCACGACCCGACACTCAAGGCGACGGTCGAGCTGACCAACGGCCGCAAGTTCACCGGTTTGGACCTGCAGAACGCCTACCACGAGATGATCGCCGCGCACGTCGACCGGATCGAGGCCGACGCCGTCGGCCGCGACGTCCTGCGCACCTGGGGCGAGATCCTCGACGCCCTCGCGCGCGACCCGATGGAGTGCGCCGACCGGCTCGACTGGCCCGCGAAGCTGCGGCTGCTGGAGGGCTTCCGGGCCCGCGACGGCCTCAACTGGAACTCCCCTCGGCTGCACCTGGTCGACCTGCAGTACTCCGACGTGCGCCTCGACAAGGGCCTCTACAACCGCCTTGTCGCCCGCGGCTCGATGAAGCGCCTGGTGACCGAGGACGAGGTCCGCACGGCCGTCTACACCCCGCCGTCGGACACCCGCGCCTACTTCCGCGGCCGCTGCCTGGAGCGCTACCCGAACTCCATCGCGGCCGCATCGTGGGATTCGGTCATCTTCGACCTCGGCCGGGAGTCGCTGGTGCGCATCCCGACCCTGGAGCCGCTGCGCGGCACCAAAGCCCACGTCGGGGACCTGCTCGACGCCGCCGACACCGCCGAACAGCTCGTGGACAAGCTCACCGGCACGAAACGCTGAGCTAGAATGATCACAAGTAGTGTGAAGACGACAACCAACCGTGACCCAAGGGGACCGTGACGGCAGTCTCCACGGTGACCGCATTTTCGGAAGTTACCTACGGACCGCCACAACTGGGTAAATTCCGGGGAGGCGGAACAGGAGGTCTCAATGTCCCAGGAGCAGACACAGCGGCAGGGTGGCGGTGACGGCGACGACGGCGCCGAGGACACCACCGCGGCGGGTCAGGAACGACGCGAGAAGCTCGGCGACGACACCGACGCGATCCTCGACGAGATCGACGACGTGCTCGAGGAGAACGCCGAGGACTTCGTCCGCGCGTACGTGCAAAAGGGCGGCGAGTAAGCCCCCCGCCCGCGCGGTCACCAGCCCAACCCCCCGGCGACGCCGAAAACAGGAATTGAAAGAAGGCATGGAACACACCTCGTCCCGAGGGCCGCGAGGAGCCTCGCTCTCGCCTGCCCACCTGTCAGCCGGTTCGTCGTCGTTCACCGACTTCCTGCGCTCCCAGGCGCCCGAACTCCTTCCTGGGCGCCGCGTCGCCGACGCGCCCGCCGTGAGCCGCGCGGACATCCCGCACGGCACGACCATCGTGGCGGTCACCTTCGCCGGCGGTGTGCTCATCGCGGGCGACCGCCGGGCCACCGCGGGCAACCTGATCGCCCAGCGCGACATCGAGAAGGTCTACGTCACCGACGAGTACTCGTCGGTGGGCATCGCGGGCACCGCGGGCCTCGCGGTGGAGCTGGTCCGGCTCTACACGGTCGAACTGCGCCACTACGAGAAGATCGAGGGCGTCGGCCTCTCGCTCGACGGCAAGACCAACAAGCTGGCCAGCATGGTCCGCGGCAACCTCGACGTGGCCATGGCGGGCCTCGCGGTGCTGCCGCTGTTCGTCGGCTACGACATCGACGCCGACGACCCGGCCACCGCGGGCCGGATCGTGTCCTTCGACGTCACCGGCGGCCGCTACGAGGAGCGCGCGGGCTTCCACGCCATCGGCTCCGGCTCGATGTTCGCCAAGTCCGCACTCAAGAAGCTCTACGACCCCGAGGGCGACAAGGCGACCGCCGTCCGCGCGGCCGTCGAGGCCCTATTCGACGCCGCCGACGACGACTCCGCCACCGGCGGACCGGACTTGGCCCGCCGGATCTACCCCAGCATCGTCACCATCACCGCCGACGACGGCGCCCAGCGCCTGTCGGAGGCGGACACGGCCTCCGTGGCCGAAGCCGTGGTGAACGACCGGTCCGAACGCCCCCGCGGCTGACCGACATCCCCGCCGAGTTAAGGAGCCTGCCCCGTGACGATGCCGTTGTACGCCTCGCCCGAGCAGCTGATGCGCGACCGCTCGGAGTACGCCCGCAAGGGTATCGCCCGGGGCCGCAGCGTCGTCGCGCTGAAGTACGCCGACGGCGTGCTGTTCGTCGCCGAGAACCCGTCGGCGACCCTGCACAAGGTCTCGGAGATCTACGACCGCATCGGCTTCGCCGCCGCGGGCCGCTACAGCGAATATGAGAGCCTGCGCCGCGGCGGCATCCGCCACGTCGACCTGTGGGGCTACTCCTACGACCGACGCGACGTCTCGGCCCGGCAACTGGCGAACGTCTACGCCCAGACCCTCGGCACGATCTTCACCGAGCAGGTCAAGCCGATGGAGGTCGAGATCTGCGTCGCCGAGGTGGGTGCCACGGCAAGGCAGGACCAGCTTTACCGCCTGACGTACGACGGCTCCATCGTCGACGAACCGCAGTTCCTGGTGATGGGCGGCCAAACCGACCCGATCGCCGCCCTCCTCAAGGAAACCTTCGAGGACGGCATCCCCCTGAGCGACGCGGTCCGACTGGCCCTCAAGGCCCTGGCGGCAGGCGCGGCGAACAGCGCGGCGAAGACCGCGGGGGAGACCACGCTGGACAAGCTCGAGGTGGCGGTCCTCGACCGCGGCAGGCCCACCCGCGCCTTCCGCCGCATCACCGGAGCGGCCCTCACAGCGCTGCTCCCGGCCGACGAACGCCCTGCGGAGTCCACCCCGGAATCCCCCGCGAAGCCGATCGAGGACGTCGAACTACCGCCCACTGAGGGCGAATAACTCCAGGCGAATGGGAGCAGCCCGGTGGAGGCCTGAGAGGCCGCCACCGGGCTGCACTCTTTGGTGAGGCCGAATGCCCTGCCGCTGAAGCCCGCTCATCACCCGGCGTCCCTAACGCAGGCGGGCCGGACCGATCGGCCTGCTCGGATGATCCGTCCACCACCCATACAGGCACCCCCGCATGCAGCCGCAGACACCCCCGGCATCAAGCCGCGAACACCGAGCACCCAAGCCGCGAGCACCTGAGCATCGAGTCGCAGCCAGTGAGCGAGTTGGACCAATGCCGCACCAGCGTGGGCCGTCCGCCCGTGAACACTGATCCATCAGGACGCCACCACCCCGTTGCCCCCGGTTGCAACTACGTCAACCCAACGCGATAACCCCTGTTCACGCGCATGTTATGGGCTTCCGGGATAGGCCGAACCGGTATTTGGCGAGTCATAGTCCCTCAACGACCAATTTCCGGCCGGCGATCGTGAGGATCGTGGATGCCAAGTGAGGGCTAGGCGTCCGCAGGCCGGAAGGGTCGTGTCCCAACCCCTGCATTCGTGAGGACAACCCATGTTCGGTGCCACACGGAGACGACGGGCCGTCACGCTCGCTGTCTCGACAGTGCTGGTCGGTGCCGCTATCGCAGTCCCCGGACTCGCCAACGCCGCATCCCCCGCAGAAGCTCCCATCCGTCTGGTGACAGGTGAGTTCTTGACCAGCTCACTGGCCGCCGTCCCGCATGGACTTGAGGCCCGGACGCTCGGTACGAGCGAGCGCGGCAGCTACCTCGTCCAGTTCCAGGGCCCGGTCCGCGAGGACTGGAAGGCAGGCCTGACCGCCCTGGGCGCGACGATCGTCGAGTACATCCCCGACAACGCGTTCAAGGTCCGGATGAACCCGGGCCAGGCGCAGCGCGCGAGCAAGCTGGCAGGCGTGCACTACGTGGGTCGCTTCCAGTCGGCGTGGAAGGTCACGCAGGAAGCCAAGGCGAAGATCGACGAGGGCAAGGCAGGCATCTACAAGGTGCGCGCCGAGAACGGTGTCGACCTGACCGCGGTCCGCCGCGCCGCCGAGGGCACCGGCGCCGTCGTCACCAAGCAGTCCGACGGCACGCTGCTCGTCGCGGCCGAGCCCGGTCAGGCCAGCCAGATCGCGGGCATCGAGGACGTGTCGTTCATCGACAAGTTCCGCGTCCACGAGAAGCACAACGAGCACGCCGCGGGCACCATCATGCGGGGCGCGCAGGCCAACGCCCGCGGTTACGACGGTTCCTCGCAGACCGTCGCGGTCGCCGACACCGGCCTTGGTGGCGGCACCGCCGCCACCGCCCACCCGGACATCCCGGCGACCCGCATCCAGGCCGTGCGCGCCTGGGCGGGCGCCGACGCGATCGGGTGCTATGACGTCCAGCCCGACGGCGCCGTCGACGTCGACAGCGGCCACGGCACGCACGTCGCGGTCTCCGTCGTCGGCGACGGCATGGCCGACGGCACCGGCAAGGCCGCCGCCTACGGCGCCCGGCTGGTCTTCCAGGCCGTCGAGGACTACGTCGACATGACGGGCAACTGCGCCGCGCAGTACGCGGACGGGTACTACCTGCTGGGTCTGCCCGACGACCTCACCACGCTGTTCCAGCAGGCCTACGACGACGGCGCCCGGATCCACGCCAACTCGTGGGGCTCGGACGCGAACGGCAGCTACACCGACACCTCGCAGGGTGCGGACAAGTTCATCAACACCCACCGCGACATGCTGATCACCTTCAGTGCGGGCAACTCGGGCACCGACGCCAACAGCGACGGTGTCATCGACAACGACTCCATCGGCGCCCCGGCCACGGCCAAGAACGTCCTGACGGTCGGCGCCTCGGAGAACGGCAAGGCCCAGTCGCCCTGCGACTCGACCCTGACCTACCAGGCGCAGACCGCCAAGGAGCAGGCGACCTTCAACAACCGCACCTGCAAGGACGTCAACGGCGTCAACGTCATTCCCAGCTGGGGTGACTGGTGGCCCAACGACTACCCGGCCGAGCCGATCAAGTCCGACTCGCAGACCGGTAACCCGCAGCAGGTGACCGCCTTCTCCAGCCGCGGCCCGACCGACGACGGCCGGATCAAGCCCGACATCGTGGCACCCGGCTCCTGGATCCTGTCCGGTTACTCGGACAAGCACCAGCAGCAGTACGACGGCGCCGCCGCGAACAACCCGAAGAACGGCAAGCCGCAGAACGACGGCTACGGGTTCCCGCTGAACGACGACTACAAGTACTTCAGCGGCACGTCGATGTCGAACCCGCTGGCCGCCGGTGGCGCCACCGTGGTCCGCGACTTCTACAGCAAGAAGCACTCGGTCAACGCCACCGCGGCGCTGGTCAAGGGCACCCTGATCAACTCCGCGACCGACCTCCTCGACGAGAACGAGGACGGCGTCAACGACAACGACCTGCCCGTGCCGAACATGCACGAGGGCTGGGGCATGGTGAACCTGGACAAGGCCACCGCGGGTACCGCGAAGTTCGTCGACGAGGCCACCACGGGCCTGGCCACCGGCGGGGTCTCCGAGACCAAGTACACCGTCCAGGCGGGTCAGCCGCTGAAGGTCACGATGGCGTACTCCGACAAGGAAGCGGCCGTCAACGCGGCGGTCACCCTGGTCAACGACCTCGACCTCGAGGTCGTCTCGCCGACCGGCACCGTCCACCGGGGCAACGTCTTCGCGGGTGGCTGGTCGAACACCGGCGGCACCGCGGACCGTCGCAACAACCTGGAGAACGTCTTCATCCAGAACGCCGCCGCGGGTGAGTGGACCGTTCGGGTCCGCGGCCACAACGTCCCGTCCGGGCCGCAGAAGTTCGCCCTGGTCGTCGACGGCACCTTCGGCACCGGCGGCGACACCAACGCCAACCCGGTCGTGACCAACCCCGGCAACAAGACCACGCAGATCAACACCGCGGTGAACCTGCAGATCCAGGCCACCGACGCGAACAACGACCCGCTGACCTACGCGGCGTCGGGTCTGCCGACCGGTCTGAGCATCGGCGCGAGCAACGGCCTCATCGCCGGAACGCCGACCGTGGCGGGCACGTCCAACGTGACCGTCACCGTCACCGACGGCAAGGGTGGCAGCGGCAACACCGCCTTCACCTGGACCGTCACCGCCACGACGCAGCCCAACCAGCTGCTGGCCAACCCCGGCTTCGAGTCCGGCACCACCGGCTGGAGCGGAACCACGGGCGTGATCACGTCTTCCACCGCGCGTCCGACGCACGGCGGTTCCTGGTGGGCGTATTTCGGCGGCAACGGCCGGACCACCACGGAGAACCTGTACCAGCAGGTGAGCATCCCGGCCTCCGCCACGAGCGCGAGCGTCTCCTACTGGGTCCGGATCGACACCGCGGAGACGACCGCCTACACGGCGTACGACAAGTTGCAGCTGCAGGTCCTCAACAGCTCCGGCAGCGTGCTGAGCACCCTCGGCACCGTGTCCAACCTGAACAAGAGCACGTCCTACGTCCAGAAGACGTACGACCTGTCGGCCTACAAGGGGCAGACGATCCGGCTCAGGTGGCTGATGAACGAGGACGTCACGCTGCAGACGACGTTCGCGGTGGATGACACGGCAGTGACCGTGTCGTAGCGAGAAAAGCGACCGTGGCGCGGTCAGCACTACCTGGCCGTGCCACGGTGACCAATAGTTGAGTGATAAACAGGTCTGGCGACGTCTGGGTAGACGTCGCCAGACCTGTTTCTACACGCCGCTCCCAAGAATTGTGGGGTCCCTCCCACCAGGCGGTCTGGGATTTGCATAACGCCGCGCCAGAGGGCATAACTTTGGTGTGCACGAGCTGGAACTTCGCCATCTTCGAGTCATCATCGCTGTCGCGGACGCGGGCAGCCTGTCCAAGGCCGCCGTTCAACTCGGGGTTTCGCAACCCGCGCTGACCGCCCAGCTGCAACGCCTCGAGCGCCGGGTGGGCGGCCTGCTGTTCGCCCGCTCGGGCACCGGCGTCGTGCCGACCGACCTGGGCAGCTACGTCCTGTCCGCGGCCCGGCTCGTCCTCACCGACGTCGACGAGCTCATGGCCGGGATCAAGCAGCGCACCCAGGCGGTGACGGTCGCGGGGATGATCCGCGTCGGCGGCCCGCCCGGCCTCATCGTCCCGCTGTTCGCCACCGCCATCGCCGAGCGCCTCGGCAACGCCGAGACGTCCATCGACATCGATTCCAACCCGGTGGAGCTGGCCCGCAAGGTCCTCGACGGCAAGCTCGACTTCGCCGTGCTGGAGGAGAACCCCGGTTTCCGCACACCGCTGCCCGCGCAGCTGCACAGCCGGGTGATGCTCAGCGCGCCCATGTTCGTGGCCCTGTCCGAGACCCACCGCCTGGCAGGTGTCGGCGACATCGACCTGCGCGAGCTCGCCGACGAGAACTGGGTCCTGCCCCCGGTCGGCGAGGTCCCCGAGCAGCTCGCGCTGCTTCGCGCGTGCGCGGGAAGCGGGTTCACCCCGAAGATCAAGCACCAGGTCTCCGACTCGACCACCACCCGCGCCCTGGTCCAGGCAGGCGCGGTGACCCTCGCCAAGCCGGTCGCGCGCGAGGGCAACGGGCTGGTGATCCGCAACATCGCGGGCACCCCGCTCCGCCATGAGATCGTCCTGATCTGGCATGAGGAGAGCACCCTGGCGGGCGCGGCCGAGCAGGCGCCGACGTCGCTGCTGGAGGCCTACTCCAAGCTGGTCGACACCAACCCGCTGTTCGCGGCCTGGTGGGCCGAGCACAAGGACTCTCCGGCCGACGGAGCCACCAGGGCTGTCCGCCACTGACCCTTCAGAACTCCGACTCGCCCCACGTGTCGACGGTCAGCGCGTCGCCGACGGAGAGTTTGCCGGTGCGCAGGACGGAGAACTTCGCGCCGAAGGAGACCCCGCCGGCGGCGGCCCGGCGGTAGGCGGCCAGGGTCCGCAGGGGTTCCGGCCCGGCCTTGGTCCCCGCCTCCTGGTCCACGGTGGTGACCACGCAGCGGATCGCGAGCTTGGTGTACCCGAGATCGCAGTCGCCGATCCGCACCCGCCGCACCCGGTCCTCGGTGGACGGCTCCGCCCAGCCGTCGATGACGAGGTTGGCCCGGAAGCGGTCGAGCGGCATCGGGTCGGCGCCCGCGGCCACCAGTCGCGTGTTCAGCTCGGCCAGCGTCGAGCGGCTCAGCAGGTGCACGGCGGAGCTGTCCGCGTAGCCCGAGGTGCCGGGGACCTGGCCGTCGGTCACCCGGTCGTGCTCCGGCGGCACCCGCACCAGGCGCACCCGCTCGCCCAGGACCTCGCTGAGCCACGCCGCCGCCTCACCGCCGAGGTCGATGCCCCGGTACGGGTCGCCGAACATGGTGAGGTCCCGCCGCGGTC
Organism: Actinokineospora xionganensis; assembly: GCF_014323725.1. GTDB lineage: Bacteria > Actinomycetota > Actinomycetes > Mycobacteriales > Pseudonocardiaceae > Actinokineospora > Actinokineospora xionganensis. The sequence goes on from NZ_JABVED010000018.1 coordinate 45,371, forward strand.
GGGTCAGGTCGACCTCGACGTCGACCGGCGTGAAGCCCGGGGCCCGCAGGGTGATCCGGTCGCCCGCCGCGCTCACCGACGGCTCGATGACGGCCAGCCTGGGGGAGCGGCGCTGGCTGCGGAACACCCCGTCCTCGCCGATGACCATGAACGTCCGGTCATGCGCCAGGCCGGCGGACGTCATCAGCGCGTCCGCCAGGGGGACGCCCGCGCATCCCTTGATGGGGAAGCACTTCAGGTCGGTCACGATCGCCACGGGGGCGACGTTACCTGTAGACGCACAGCGCCCGGGGTCGTGATTCGAACTCGAACCGGTTCGCCAGCGGGCCGACCTCGCCGTCGGTGGCGACCCGGCGGTGGCCGTCGAGCAGGTCGACCCGCAGCCGCGGCACGTCGAGTTCGCGGTAGACGTGGCTGGCGTGCAGGGTCCGGGTCACCGTCGCGAGGACGAACCGCGCGCGGGAGAACGGCACGTCGGCCCGCAGGTATCGGACATCGAGCAGGCCGGTGTCCAACGCGGGCCGACGGGTCGGCGCGAAGCCCTTCGGGTCGTACGTCCCGTTGCCCACGAACAGCCACCACACCAGGTGCGGCCGCCCGTCGAGCGCCATCCGGATGGGCTGCGCGCGGCGCAGCGTGCGGGCCATCGCCACCGCGCCCGCGGGCCACTTCGGCCAGCCCTTGCTTTCGAGCTTCTCCCGGATCCGCACCATCTCCGGGTAGCCGCCGACACTCGCGGTGTTGACAAACCACCGGTGTCGCTCGCCGCCACCGCGCTCGATGATCTTGACCCCGGCGAGGTCGATCTCCACACCTCGACCCTCGCGGACGGCGTCCCCTGCGTCGTCCGCGGTCTCCACGCCGATGTCACGGGCGAAGTGGTTGAGCGTGCCCGAGGGGATCAGCACCAGCGGCAGACCGAACTCCGCGGCGACCGCGGCGACAGCGGCGACGGTCCCGTCACCACCGGCGACGCCGAGCGCGCGAACTTCCTCGGTCGACTTCTTGACCTGGTCGGAGAGGTCCTCGATGAGATCGGCGCCCGCGACCGGGTTGACCACCGTGGCCTTCGGCCAGCGCAGGCGCAGTTCGTCGGTCGGGTCCTCACCGAGCCCCGAATGCGGGTTGACCAGAACCAACAGCCCCTCGCCGTCCCCGAGCGGCTCCACCTTGGCCTCGTGGGCGGTGTGCGCGGGCCCCTGCTCCGCCACCGGCCACCAGTGCCGCACCGCGTACGCCGCGCCGACCCCGATCGCCGCGCCCGCGACGATGTCGCTGGGCCAGTGCACCCCGGTGTGCACCCGCGAGTACGCCACCGCGCCCGCCAGCGGCGCCAACGCCACGGCCGTGCGCGGGCTCTCCATCGCGACGGCCGTGGTGAACGCGACCGCCGACGCGGCGTGCCCGGACGGGAAGGACGAGCTGGTCGGGCGCTTGACCAGGCGGCGGTAGGTCGGGAGCAACTCGGCGGCGGGCCGCCTGCGGGGGAAGACGTTCTTGGCGACCAGGTTCGCCGAGACGCTGGCGAACGCGATCGAGCCGACGCCGCGCACCGCGGCCCGCCGCGTGGGGCCCTTCGCGACCGCCAGGACCGCGGCGACCGCGAACCACAGCTTCCCGTGGTTCGCCGAGGTCGACAGTCGCTTGAGGCCTACATCGGTGCGGGTGTGCGGCAGCCCCGCGACTTGCCTGACCAGCGCCTGGTCGACCTGGTTGACCCCGCGGACGGAGTGGTGGCGGATTCGTCCCAACATGATCCTTGATTCAACAGGACGGCGCAGTGCTCCGCTTGACGGTCCGTCTCAGATGAACACTGGGTTACCGAAGGTCGACGACACAATTTGTGGACCTTCCCCGAACGGCGCTCGGTCCTTGTCGGTCTTTGCGCCTAGGCTTAGGGAATGCAGCGGCGGATCTTCGGAATCGAGACCGAATTCGGCGTGACCTGTACGTTCCACGGGCAGCGCAGGCTGTCCCCGGACGAGGTCGCGCGGTACTTGTTTCGGCGCGTGGTGTCGTGGGGCCGTTCCTCGAACGTCTTCCTGCGCAATGGGTCACGCCTCTACCTGGATGTCGGTTCGCACCCCGAGTACGCCACGGCGGAGTGCGACGACCTGGTCCAACTGGTCACCCACGACAAGGCCGGAGAGCGGATCCTCGAGGACCTGCTCGTCGACGCCGAACGCCGCCTCGCCGATGAGGGCATCGGCGGCGACATCTTCCTGTTCAAGAACAACACCGACTCCGCGGGCAACTCCTACGGTTGCCACGAGAACTTCCTGGTCACCCGGGCAGGCGAGTTCTCCCGGATCGCCGACGTGCTCCTGCCGTTCCTCGTCACCCGCCAGCTGATCTGCGGCGCGGGCAAGGTCCTGCAGACCCCTCGCGGCGCCGTGTACTGCCTCTCGCAGCGCGCGGAGCACATCTGGGAGGGCGTCTCCAGCGCCACCACCAGGTCCCGCCCGATCATCAACACCCGCGACGAGCCGCACGCCGACGCCGAGCGCTACCGGCGCCTGCACGTCATCGTCGGCGACTCCAACATGTCCGAGTCGACCACGCTGCTCAAGGTCGGCACCGCCAACCTGGTGCTGGAGATGATCGAGGACGGCGTCCAGTTCCGGGACTTCAGCCTCGACAACCCGATCCGCGCCATCCGCGAGATCAGCCACGACCTCACCGGCCGCAGGCTGGTCCGACTCGCGGGTGGCCGCGAGGCCTCGGCGCTCGACATCCAGCGCGAGTACTACTCCAAGGCGGTCGAGCACGTCGCCCGCCGCTCGCCGGACCCGCTGGCGCAGCGCGTGGTCGACATGTGGGGCAAGGTGCTCGACGCGGTCGAGGCCCAGGACCTCACCCGGATCGACCGCGAGATCGACTGGGCGATCAAGCACCGGCTGCTCGAGCGCTACCAGGCCAAGCACAACCTCGACCTGTCCAGCGCCCGCATCGCCCAACTCGACCTGGCCTACCACGACATTCGTCGCGGCCGGGGCATCTTCGACCTGCTGCAGCGCAAGGACCTGGTGGCCAGGGTGACCGACGACGGCGAGATCGAGGCCGCCAAGGACACCCCGCCGCAGACCACGCGGGCCAAGCTGCGCGGCGACTTCATCGCCGCCGCCCAGCAGGCGGGCCGCGACTTCACCGTCGACTGGGTCCACCTCAAGCTCAACGACCAGGCGCAGCGCACCGTGCTGTGCAAGGACCCGTTCCGCGCGGTCGACGAACGTGTGGAACGCCTGATCGCCTCGCTGTAAATGGTTTGGCCGAGGGGCGGATCGTGCCGGACGATTTCGGCATGATCCGCCCCTCGCCCATGCTCACCGGCGACGTCGTAGTCCTGCGCCGCCTGCGACCGGACGAGGTCGAGGCCCTCGTGCGCGTGGTGGAGGAGGCAGTACCCCACCTGCGGCCTTGGATGGCTTGGGCGGCGGGTGAGTTCGACCCCGACTCCGTGCGCGAGCACGTCGCCGAGACCGAGGCGAAGTGGGAGGCGGGCACCGAGTTCACCTACGCGATCACCGTCGGCGGCAAGATCGCCGGTCGGATCGGCCTGATGTCGCGCGTCGGCGAGGGCGGCCTGGAGATCGGCTACTGGCTGCACCCGGCCCACGTCGGCATCGGCGCCGCGACCGAGTCGACGTCCCTGCTGGTCAAGGCGGCGTTCGAGCTTCCGGGAATCGAGTTCGTCGACATCGTCCACGACACGGCCAACGTCCGTAGCGAGGCCATCCCGCGCAAGCTGGGGTTCACGGAGATCTCCCGCACGTCGCCGCCCCAGGAGCCGATCACGTCGGGCGAGGACGGGGTGGACGTCCGGTGGCGGCTCACCCGGGACGAATTTCACCAAAACGCGCCATGACCAGCCGCTGAATCCGTAGCGTTGATCGTATGGGGATAGGCGGTGAGCCCAGATGACGTTCTGGCGACCACGCAAACCCGCCCTGCCGCCCGGGCCCGTGGTGGCGGACCTGGCCGCGCAGCGGGACCAGGCGCGGCTGGTCTTCATGCAGCACGAATACAACTCGATCCGCTCCGAGCTGGTCGCCGCCGTGACGACCCAGCAGGCGGTGATGAACTACGGGCTGGCCGCGATCGCGGTGATCTACACCGGGCTGCTGACGAGTTGGTCGAACATCGCGCTGCGCACCGGGATCCTGGGTCTCGCGCCGCTGGTCCTGGTCTTCATCTGGTTCGTCTGGTGGGGCGAGGTGCAGCGCCTCGGCCGCGCCAGATGGTTCCTCTGGGACCTGGAGAAGAAGATCAACGCGCAGCTGGGTACACCCGACGCCGTGGCGGGTGAGTCGGACCTGCCTGCGGCGGACGTGCTGCACTGGGAGAGCTGGGTGCGCGGCCGCAACCGCTGGAAGCGGAACCTGCATTCCCGACCCGCCTACCACCTGGCCACCGGACTGTTGTGTGGCACGGGTCTGGGGACCACGGTGCTGTCGGTCGTCCTGGCCGCGACGGCGTCACCGATGTCCGCTGGTCTGCGCCTGCTCGCGTTCGGCGGCACGGCGGGGTTCGTCCTGCTGTGCGGCTACGCGCTGTTCTCGTTCCGACGTAACCCGCTGTTCCGCGACAACGGTGGGGCCATCACCTGAGAGCTCGGCGGATCTTGTCCGGGTTGCTCACCATCTGCACCCCGGTGACCAGGCCGTCGGCGGTCTCCAGGGAGATCACCTGGCGGTACTCGCCGAGGATCAGCACCATCGCCGCCAGCCCGTTGACCTCGATGACCGTCAGGTCGATCTCGTCGTACTTGGCCAGCACTCCCGTGAGGAAACGTGCGACCCGGTCGGCGTCGCGCACCGGGCGCAGCGCGGCGCGGGACCTGCCGCCGCCGTCGGTCCACAGCGTCACGTCCTGGGCGAAGAGCTCCTGCAGCGCGTCCCGGTCGCCGGTGCGGGCGGCCTCGACGAACCGGTCGACCAACTCGCGGTGGCTGCCCGGGTCGGCGGCGAACCGCTCGCGGTCGGCGGTGAGCCGCGCGCCCGCGCGCCGGTGCAGTTGCCGCGCGTTCGCGGCGGTGAGGTGCAGGACCTCGCCGATCTCCTCGTAGGGCAGCTCGAAGGCCTCCCGCAGCACGAACACGGCGCGTTCCGGCGCCGAGAGGCGCTCCATCAGCCGCAGCGTCGCCAGCGACAGCGTGTCGCGCTGCTGGGCGGTGTCCGCCGGACCAAGTTCCTCGCGGTCGGTGCGGACCGGCTCGGGCAGCCAGGGGCCGACGTAGGTCTCGCGCTTGCGGTGCGCCAGCCGCATCCGGTCGATCGCGAGCCGGGACACGATGGTCACCAGGAGTCGCCGGGGGTTCTCGACCGTCTCGTGATCGACTCCCGCCCACCGGATCCACGCGTCCTGGACGACGTCCTCGGCGTCGGCGAACGAGCCGAGCATGCGGTAGCCGATGCCGAGCAGCACCGGCCGATGCTGCTCGAATCCTGTGTCGAGCGAAGTGGTCACACGTGTCCCGTCAGTCGGGCTGGAACCGGCGTCTTGCGGGTGCTCGCCGCGATCCGGTTGAAGGCGTTGATCATGACGATGGCCATCACGAGATCCGCCACCCCCTTCTCCGACCAGATCGCCCGCGCGTCGTCCCACACCTCGTCGGAGACGCCATCCTGGCCGATGAGCGTCACGGCGTCGGTCAACGCCAGCGCGGCCCGCTCCACTTCGCTGAAGAACGGCGACTCCTTCCACACCGACACCGCGAACAACCGCTGCACCGACTCGCCCGCCTTGAGGGCGTCCCGGGTGTGCATGTCGACGCAGTAGGCGCAGCCGTTGACCACCGAGGCCCGCAGCATGATCAGGTTGAGCAGTGGGGTCTCGATGTTCGCCTGGCTGTAGAGGAACAGGTCGACCACCTTGCGGTGAGCCTCGGGCGCGACCTTCTCCAACTGGATGCGCTGCATGGGCAGTCCTTTCTCGGTGTTCTCGCCGCGAAGACGGCACAGCCCTCCTGCGGTGTGACCGTCCGAGCCCGCTTGTGATCCAGTTCACTGGGGCTGCTGAGGGAGCAGAGGACCCTGGGCGTTCGGGGGAGTGGTAGCAGAGCCGATCGCACGGGTGTTCGGTGTGTTGGGTGAACCCGCTGGCCGTGGGCGCGTTATGGTGCGCGGGTGTCTGTTGCACGCGCCGAACGACTGGTCAACCTGGTGCTGTGCCTGCTCTCGACCCGCCAGTACCTCAGCGCCGAGCGGATCCGGGGGATCGTCCCCGGCTACGCCGACGCGCCTTCCGACGACGCGTTCTTCCGCACTTTCGAGCGGGACAAGACGGAGTTGCGAGACCTGGGGATCCCGCTGGAGGTGGGCCGGAACTCGGTGTTCGACACTGTGGACGGCTACCGGATCGCGCGGCGGGACTACGAGCTGGGCGAGATCGACCTGGAGCCCGACGAGGCCGCCGCCGTGGCGCTCGCCGTGCGGCTCTGGGACTCCCCCGAGCTGACGGGGGCGGCCCACGGCGCCCTGCTCAAGCTGCGCGCCGCCGGGGTCGACGTCGACCAGGCCGCGCCCGCGATCGTCGAGTCGAAGGTGCGCACCTCCGAGCCCGCGTTCACCCCGCTGCTGGCGGCGGTGCGGGCCGGGCAGGTCGTGTCCTTCGACTACCGCAGGCCCTCGCCAGCCGAGTTGCGCGAGCGGACGCTCGAACCCTGGGGCGTCGTCTCGTGGCGGGGCCGCTGGTACGTCGTCGGCCATGACCGCGACCGCGACGCGCCCCGCTGCTTCCGCCTCTCCCGGATCGTCGGCGAGGTGCGCAAGATCGGTAAGGCCGGGCAGGTCCGCAGGCCCGAGAACGTCGATCTCATGCAGTTCGTCGCCACCACCGGCGGCGAGGTCTCCTCGGTGTCGACCGTGCGGGTCTGGGCGGCCTCCGGTCGCGCCGCCGGTGTGCGCCGACGGGCGAAGGTCGTGGGGGAGCGGGACATCCGCGGGACAGCCGGGGACATCCTCGAACTCGAGCTGCGCTGGCCGGACACGGCCGCCGGGTGGCTCGCCGGGTACGGCGCCGACGTCCTCGTGCTCGAACCCGAAGTGCTGGCCAAGTCGGTGCGGGAGCGCTTGGTCGCTGTCGCCGAGGGGGACGTGCTGTGACGGCTTCGCAAGACCGGCTGCCGCGGCTGCTGGCGCTGGTGCCGTATCTGATCGCGCGCCCGGGCATCCCGATCGACGAGGCCGCCGCCGACTTCGACGTGACGCCTAAGCAGCTGCGCAAAGACCTCGAACTCCTCTGGATGTGCGGGCTGCCCGGCTACGGGCCCGGCGACCTGATCGACATCTCGTTCGACGAGGACACGGTCACCGTCACCTTCGACGCGGGCATGAGCAGGCCGCTGCGCCTCACCGGCGCCGAGGCGACGGCGCTGCTCGTGGCCCTGCGCGCGCTCGCCGACACCCCGGGCGTGGCCGACGCGGACGCGATCCGGCGGACCGTCGCGAAGATCGAGATGGCCGCAGGCCAGGCGCAGCCCGCAGGGGTCGCGGTCGGCCTCGGCGTGCGGGAAGCCGCGGAGACGGTCAAGGTCCGCGAGACCGTCCAGTCCGCTCTCAAGGCGGGCCACGCGCTGCGCATGACGTACTACACGGCCTCCAAGGACGAGATCTCCGAGCGCACCGTCGACCCGATGCGGGTGCTGATCGTCGAGGGTCGCGGCTACCTGGAGGCCTGGTGCAGGCGGGCCGAGGCGGTTCGGCTGTTCCGGCTCGACCGCATCGACGAGGTCGAGGTCCTCGACGAGCCCGCCGCCCCGCCGCCCTACGCGCGGCCGACGGACGTCTCGACCGGTCTGTTCCGCCCGGCCCCCGACCAGTCGGTCGCGCGCCTGGTGCTGGAACCGGACGCGCGCTGGGTGTCTGAGTACTACCCGGTGGAGGACATCGAGGAACTCGACGGCGGCAGGCTGCGGGTCACGATGCGCTACGCCGACACGTCGTGGATGGTGCGGCTGCTCCTCGGACTGGGTGGCGAGGTCAAGGTCGAGCGCCCGGCGGAACTGGCCCAGGAACTGCGCGCGCGGGCCGTGGCGGCCCTGCGGCTGATGGATCATCACCTGGCGGACACCTGATGGCCGGCTGTTGTGCGCCGTCGCCGATTCGCCACCCGGTAGGGTTGGCCCGTGCCGTACTTGCCTAGTGCGGCGCTGGCTCTGCTGGGGCTGGCGCTGTTGGGGTTCTTTCTGGTCCGCGTTGTCCGTGGGCTGGGTCGGGTGCGGACCGTTATCGGAACCGCCAAGTCGACGTTCGACGACGGGTCGGGCCTGCTGAGGGCCCGTTCGGCTGCCTTGCGCGTCGCTTTGGCCGATCGGAAGCGGTCCGCCGGGCGCGTAGCATCTACAGGGCGAAGTGAGACAGGAGGACGGCCGTGCCGCTAGGACCGTGGGAAATCCTCATCATCGCTGTGGTGATCATTCTGCTGTTCGGTGCGAAGAAGATGCCAGCGATGGCACGCTCGCTCGGACAGTCGATGCGCATCATCAAGGCGGAGACCAAGGGCATGCGCGCTGACGAGAAGGAAGCCGAGTCGACGGCTGCCGCAGACGTGAAGCCGGAGCCGCAGCAGCAGCTGCCCGCCGCCACGCCTCAGCAGACTCCCGAGCAGCTCCAGAAGCAGATCGATGAACTGCAGAGCAAGCTCGACAAGAGCCAGCCGCACAAGAACGCGAGCTGAGAGGATCGGTTCGCACGGTGGTGCGTGATACGCCCCGCCGGGAGGGAAGCCGTCGCGAGAAGCGGAAGATCCGCAACCGTCGGCACAACCCCGACGGCACCATGTCCCTGAAGGACCACCTCTACGACCTGCGCAACCGGCTCGGTCTCGGCCTGTTGTTCATCGTGGTCGGCGGCATCTTCGGCTTCATCTGGTGGGATGTCCACCTCGGTCCCATCCCGTCGCTGAGCAAAATCCTGCTCCAGCCGTACTGCGCGCTGCCCGCGGACGCCCGGTTCTCGCCCAACGGACAGTGCCAGCTGTTCCAGCGCCAGCCCTTCGAGGGCTTCATGGTGCGGTTCAAGGTCGGCATCGCGGCGGGCATGGTCGTCTCGGCGCCGCTGTGGCTCTACCAGCTGTGGGCGTTCATCACCCCGGGCCTCTACGCGAAGGAACGCCGGTTCGCGTTCACCTTCGTGATCTTCGCGTCGATCCTGTTCGCCGCGGGCGCGGTGCTCGCCTTCGTCGTCATCCCGCAGGGCTTGGACGTGCTCGTCGGGTTCGGCGGAACCGCGTTCATCACCGCGTTGGACGCCGGGTCGTACATCTCGTTCGTCCTGGTGATGCTGCTGATCTTCGGCGTGAGCTTCGAGCTGCCGCTGCTGATCGTCATGCTCAACCAGGTCGGGATGCTGCCGTACGCGAACCTGAGGCGCTGGCGGCGGGGCATCGTGTTCGGGCTGTTCGTCTTCGCGGCGTTCGCGACGCCGGGCACCGACCCGATCTCGATGGTGGTGCTGGCCGCGGCGATGTGGCTGCTGTTCGAACTCGCCGTGCAGATCACCCGGATCCACGACAGGCGCGCGGCGAAGCGCGAAGCCGCCGACCTGACGGCGAACCTGAGCGACGACGAGGCAACGCCGATGAACTACGCTCCCGAGCCGGTCGAGCCGAGCGCGCCGGTGGCGAAGCTGGGCAAGGACTTCGACGACGTGACCTGACCACCCGGGCCAGGTTTTGGGCGCGGGAGAACACGTGGGCATTCGGGCGGCGCTGGCGGTTCATCCTGCTTCCGGACATGGTGCGGCGGGCCGGGCTTGCAGCGCGGTCGCGGAGAAGCTCCGCTCGGTGGTCGACCACCTGACGATGGTCGAGGCGAACTCGGTGGCGGAGTCCCGCGCGCTGATGGTCCGGGCCCGTGACGCCGGTCTGGACCTGCTCGTCGTCCTGGGCGGCGACGGGTCCGCGCACCAGGGTGTCCAGTTCTGCGCCGAGCACGACGTGCCGCTGGCGGTGGTGCCCGCGGGAACCGGCAACGACCTCGTGCGCGCCCTCGGATTCCCGATGGAGTCCCTTTCCGCGGCCGACGCGCTGGTCGAGGCGATCGGCGCGGGCAGGCGCAGGCGGATCGACCTCGGGCGGGTCGGCGACGAGTGGTTCGCCAGCGTCCTGTGCGCCGGGTTCGACTCGGCGGTCAACGAGCGGGTCAACCGGATGCGGTGGCCGCACGGGCCGCGCCGCTACGACTTGGCGATCCTGGCCGAACTGGCGGCGCTGCGGCCCAAGCCGCTGGTGCTCGACACCGAGGATGGCCGCGTCGAGCTGGAAGCGACGCTGGTGGCGGTGGGCAACACGGCGTACTACGGCGGCGGGATCCCGGTGTGCCCCGACGCCGACCCGGCGGACGGGCTGCTGGACGTGACCATCGTGGGGAAGGCCTCGCGCCTCGACCTCATCCGGATCCTGCCTAGCCTGCGCACCGGCAAGCACGTGGCGCACCCGGCGGTGCGCATCCTGCGCGCGCGCCGCGTTTCCGTCGGCGGAGACAACGGCTGGGTCGCGTATGCCGACGGTGAGCGCATTGGTCCGCTGCCGCGGGCCGTCGAGTGCGTGCCCGGCGCCCTGGAGATCGTCGGCTGAGTGCCCGCGGCGTGCCCTGTGGATAACGGGCGACGCCTGTCGGTGGGATGTGAAAGCCTTGCGTTGTGTCCGCAAGCTCATCCCGCACCCCAGCCGAGGCGTTCGCCGCCTCCCGGCGTCGCGCGCGCAGCCCGAAACTGGCTGAGTTCGCCGCCGAGCTGTCCTTCGAACTCGACCCGTTCCAGACCGACGCGTGTGCCGCGTTGGAGGAGGGCCACGGTGTCCTGCTGTGCGCCCCCACGGGCGCGGGCAAGACGGTGGTCGGCGAGTTCGCGGTCCATCTGGCCCTGTCCGAGGGCCGCAAATGCTTCTACACCACGCCGATCAAGGCGCTGTCGAACCAGAAGTTCGCCGACCTGACCGCCCGCTACGGGCCGAAGTCGGTCGGTCTGCTGACCGGCGACACGTCGGTGAACGGCAACGCGCCGGTGGTCGTGATGACCACCGAGGTGCTGCGCAACATGCTCTATGCGCGGTCCGGGGCGTTGGAGGGGCTCGGCTATGTGGTGATGGACGAGGTCCACTACCTGGCCGACAGGTTCCGCGGGGCGGTGTGGGAGGAAGTGATCCTGCACCTGCCCGAATGGGTGAACTTGGTGTCGCTGTCGGCCACGGTGTCCAACGCCGAGGAGTTCGGCGAGTGGCTCGTGGCGGTGCGCGGCGACACAGCCGTCGTCGTCGACGAGCACCGCCCGGTGCCGCTGTGGCAGCACATGCTGGTCGGCAACCGGATGCTCGACCTGTTCGCGGGCACCGAGCCCAGCGGCGTCGAACTGCGGATCAACCCCGAACTGGTGCGCCGAGCCGATGAGATCGGCCGCTTCCACACGCCATGGCGCGGGCCGCGCGCGCGTGGCGGTCGCGGTTCGGGCGGCAACGGGGGGCCAAGGTTCAAGCCGCCGTCCAGGGTCGAGGTCGTCGAGCGGCTGGACTCGCAAGGTCTGCTGCCCGCGATCGTGTTCGTGTTCAGCCGCGCGGGCTGCGAGGCGGCCGTGTCGCAGTGCGTGCGGTCGGGGCTGCGGCTCAACTCCGAGGACGAGATCGCCGAGGTGCGGCGGATCGTCGACTCGAAGACCCGTGACCTGCCCGACGCCGACCTGACGGTGCTCGGGTTCTGGGAGTGGAAAGAGGCGTTGGAGCGCGGTTTCGCCGGGCACCACGCGGGCATGCTGCCCGCGTTCAAGGAGACCGTGGAGGAACTGTTCCTGCGCGGCCTGGTCAAGGCGGTCTTCGCGACCGAGACGCTGGCGCTGGGCATCAACATGCCCGCCCGCACGGTGGTGCTGGAGAAGCTGGTCAAGTACAACGGCGAGGCGCATGTCGAGCTGACCCCGGGCGAGTACACGCAGCTCACCGGCCGCGCGGGCCGCCGCGGGATCGACATCGAGGGCCACGCGGTCGTCGTGTGGCAGCCGGGTCTCGACCCGAAGCAGGTGGCAGGCCTCGCCTCCACCCGGACGTACCCACTGAAGTCGTCGTTCCGCCCGGGCTACAACATGGCGGTCAACCTGGTCGACCGGATGGGCGCGGTGCAGGCCCGCGAGATCCTCGAGCAGTCGTTCGCCCAGTTCCAGGCCGACCGGTCGGTGGTGGGCCTGTCGCGGCGAGTCGAGCGCAACCGCGATGCCCTGGCCGGGTATGCCGCGTCGATGACGTGCCACCTGGGCGATTTCACCCAGTACGCGGCGCTGCGCAAGCAGATCTCCGACCGGGAGAAGGCCCTGTCGCGGCAGAACAGCGCGGCCCGCCGGAACGAGGCGGCGCACTCGCTGGAGCAGCTGCGCAAGGGCGATGTGATCGCGGTGCCCGCGGGTCGCCGGTCGGGGCTGGCGATCGTGATCGATCCAGGTCTCGACTCGATGGGTGAGCCCCGGCCGCTGGTCGTGACCGAGGACAGGTGGGCGGGCAGGCTGTCGGTGTCGGACTTCCCGAACCCCGTGACGGTGCTCGGCCGGGTCCGGCTGCCCAAGCAGGTCGATGTGCGCTCCCCGCGATCGCGCCGCGACCTGGCCTCGACCCTGCGCGCCGCCGGGATCGAGTTGCCCCCGAGGGCCCGACGTCGCACCGGAGTCGACGACGACGCCGACCTGGCGGCGGCACGCCGCGCGCTGCGCGCCCACCCCTGCCACGGCTGCGACGACCGGGAGAACCACGCCCGCTGGGCCGAGCGGTACCAGAGGTTGCTTTCCGAGACCGAGCAGGTGGAACGCAAGGTCGCGGCGACCACCCACTCCCTGGCCCGGGCCTTCGACCGGATCCGCGGCCTCCTGGTGGACCGCGGCTACCTGGCGCCTGGAACCGGTGAGAAGCAGGGCGAACAGGTGGTGACCGAACACGGCAAGCGCCTGGCCCGCCTCTACAGCGAGTCGGACCTGCTGGCCGCGGAATGCCTGCGCCACGGCGTGTGGGACAGGCTGAACCCGGCCGAACTGGCGGCCGTGGTGTCGTCGCTGGTCTTCGAGGCCCGCCGCGACGGCCCGATCGAGGCCCGAGTGCCCGGCGGCGCCGTCGAGGACGCTTTGAAGGCGACGGCCCAACTGTGGGCGGAGCTGGAGGGCGACGAACGCCACCACCGGCTGGAGAAGACCCGCCAACCCGACCCGGGCTTCGCCTGGACGGTGTATCGCTGGGTCCGGGGCGAATCGCTGGAGAAGGTCATCACGGCCGCGGACTCGGCGGGCCAGGAACTCTCCGCGGGCGACTTCGTCCGCTGGTGCCGCCAGGTGATCGACCTACTGGACCAAGTCCGCGACGTGATGGGCGAAGGCGACCCGGTGGGCGCGACGGCCCGCGAAGCAGTGAAGGCAATCCGCCGAGGCGTCGTGGCTCTGGCGACTGTTTGACGCGAGTGGCCGTGTTGGGCGAGGTGACAGGGGCGCCGACGTGCTCGAAGGTGGCCGGAGCTTCTGACGCAGGGGCCGGGCCTCGAACGTGAGAGGGCCGACAGAGCCACCCTCTTCGGCACCCGGCAACGAGAACCCGTCCACCATCCGTCGGTCAGGTCATGGTGTGATCATGGCTTCGGTGATTGCGGTGTGGTGAACACGCCGTCGGCCAGGCTGGGGTTGACTGGCGGGCTGTGGTTGGATCGCGCCAGAGGTGTTCGATGTTCGGGCATTGGGCGCGTGACCTCGATTCAGGCGGAGGCGAGACATGAGCAGCCCTTACGGGCCGTCCGGTGGGAATGATCCGCAGCAGTGGGGGCAGCCGCAGCAGCCCTACAGTGGTGGTCCGACACCACCCGGGACTCCCTCTGGCGGGTTCCCCGCACAGGGCGGTGGGTACCCGCAGCAGCAGCCTTACGGGCAGCAGCCATACGGCCAGCCCGGCGGTGAACAGCAGCCGTACGGCGCGCCAGGTGGCGAGCAGCAGCAGGCCTATGGCCAGCAGCCGCAGCCGACGCAGCAGTACCCGATGGGTGGGTATCCCCAGCAACAGCAGCAGCAGCCCTACGGGCAGCAGCAGCCGGGTGGTTACCCGCCGCCCGGTGGCTACCCCGGTGCGCCTAAGAAGAAGAGCAGCACGGGGCTGTGGATCGTCGTGGTCCTTGTCGTGCTCGCGGCGGGCGCGTTCGCGGTGACGGGCTTCTTCAAGCCCGGCTTCCTCGTCACCAAGGTCTTCGACCAGGCCGCCATGCAGGAGGGCGTGAAGTCGATCCTGACCGACAAGTACAACATCGACAAGGTCGAGTCGGTGAGCTGCCCGGAGGGCAAGGCGGTCAAGAAGGACAGCCAGTTCACCTGTGAGGCCACCATCGCCGGTGAGAAGCGCACGGTGAACATCACCGTCCGCAACGAGAACGGCGAGTACGAGGTCGCTCCACCGAGCGACAAGTAGTCCCCGGATTTTCGCTCTCGGGCGCGTGACCGCAAGCCGGTCACGCGCCCGAGCTGTTTCCGGGTTGCCTGGCGGGCGTCACTGATCTCTGCTCCGGTCGCGCGGCGGCGGCGGCCCACGAGATCACGATCATGAATATCGTGTCGATCGTGACCACGGACGACTGGTTGGCCGACACCCGAACCTCTTACGACACGGTCGCGGTCAGCTATACCGACCAAATGCGCGACGCCATCGCCGGTGACCTATACCTGCGCGCCGCTCTGGCGTTGTTCGCCGATCGGGTGCGGGCCGCAGGCGACGGGCCGGTGGCGGACGTCGGCTGCGGCCCCGGACACGTCACCGCCCACCTGCGCGGACTTGGTGTCGACGCCTTCGGCATCGATCTCTCCCCAGGGATGATCGACGTGGCCCGACGCGAGTACCCCGGCTTGCGGTTCGAGGTGGGCTCGATGACGGACCTGCACCTCGGTGACGCCTCGGTGGCAGGCGTGCTCGCCTGGTGGTCGTTGATCCACCTCCCCGACGACGAGGTGCCGACAGTCTTCGCGCACTTCCACCGAGTGTTGCGTCCAGGCGGACCGCTGCAGCTCGGGTTTCACGTCGGGGACGTGTCGCGGTTGAAGACCGAGGGTTATGGTGGCCACCCGATGAAGGTCCATGTCCACCGCCGTCAACCGGACAAGGTGGCATCCTGGCTGCGCGACGCCGGGTTTGAGGTCGAGGCCCACTGGCTGCTCGACCCGGATGAGCGAGTTCGGCAAGCGATCCTTTTCGCCCGCCGCCATCCTTGACGCCACGCCTGACCAGTCGGCCAGGCACTGGGAGAGCGGGTCCGCACGCTCGACCGGCTGCCGTCGTGGTCGCCGGTCGTCGCGGTCAGCGGGATCCGGTGATCGCGGCGATCAGTCGGTCGACGGGGGCGCCGAGATCCCAGCGCTCCTGTAGTTCCCGAACTCGTTCCAGATCGGCGATTTCCGTCGGCATCTTCTGTTCGCCGCGGATGTCGAGTGGGGCGTCGGTGGCGACGGCGACGACCTTTGGGGCGGCGGCGAGATACTTGGCGTCGGCGACGAAGGCCGTTCGCACCCGCGGGGGGACGTCGCTGGAGGGGTCGGCGGCCGCGGCCACCAGGGCGGCGAGCGAGCCGAACTTGGTGATCAGCTTCGCCGCCGTCTTCTCGCCGATACCCGCGATGCCGGGCAGGCCGTCGGACGGGTCGCCGCGCAGGACGGCCATGTCGGCGTAGGCGTCGCCGCGTGGGGGCAGGCCGTAGCGCTGGGCGAGTTCGAGCGGACCGAGGACCTCGGCCTTCGACCAGCCGCGGCCCACGTAGATCACCCGGGTGGGAGTGGGCTCGTCGCGGACGCACTGGAACAGGTCGCGGTCGCCCGTGATGATCTCCACCGGTGCGTCGGTCTCGCGGTCGGCGAGGGTGCCGATGACGTCGTCGGCCTCATAGCCGATCGCCTGGGCCATGCACAGGCCCATCGCGTCGAGCAGCTCGATGATGATCGGAACCTGCGGGGTGAGGGTGTCCGGGACCTCCTCGATGTTGTTGACCGGGTCGGCCACCCGCTGCGCCTTGTAGCTGGGGATGGCCGCGACCCGGAAGGCCGGACGCCAATCTGCGTCGAGACACGCCACCAGCCGCGCCGGGCGGCGTTCGGTGATGATCTGGGCGACCATCCCGGCGAAGCCGCGCACCGCGTTGACGGGAACGCCGTCGGGGGAGGTCATCGACTCGGGGAGGGCGTAGAAGGACCGGAAGTACAGCCCTGCCGAGTCCAACAGCACGAGGGGTCCGCTCACGAGGGCCAAGCCTGCCACAAAACGATCGCAGAGACTTCTTTGCAAAGAATCCTCTGCAATCTATGATCGGGGACATGGGGCAGCCGACTTATCACCACATGAACGTCGAGGGCCTGAAGGTCCTCGCCCACCCGATGCGCGTCCGCCTCCTGGGGCTGCTGCGCACCCACGGCCCGGCGACGGCCTCCGGACTGGCGCAGCGGCTGGGGGAGAGCTCCGGGACGACCAGCTGGCACCTGCGGCAACTCGCCGACGCCGGGTTCATCGAGGAGGACACCGAGCGCGGAAACCGCCGCGAACGCTGGTGGCGGGCCGCGCAGGACCACACCGAGTTGCGGGAGCGTTCCCTGCCCGAGGACGACCCGGAGGTGCGGGACGCCCTCGTGGCGTACATGAGCAACATCCTGGACGGGTACCGCGACCGCGCCGTCGGGTTCGTCCGGTCCCGGCACACCTGGGACGAGCCGTGGCGGCACACCTCGTCGATGTCGGACTGGCTGCTGCCGATGGGCGCCGAGGAGGCACAGCGGTTCTTGGCCGAGATCGAGACGGTGGTGGAGCGCTACCGCCGTCCGGCGGCCGAGGGCGACCAGGCGTTCGCCGTGCAGTTCCAGGCCTTCCCGATCGAGGCCGAGCAGTGAGCCGGTCCCCGGTCGTCGCGCTGCTCGCGGCCAACGCGCTGTCGGTGTGCGGCACGACGATGACGTTCCTGGCCGTGCCGTGGTTCGTCCTGCAGACCACCGGCAGCCCGGCCCGCACCGGCCTGGTCGTCGGCGTCGAGGTGGCGGGCGCGGTCGTCGCCGCGCTGGCGGGCGGGCCGGTGATCGACCGGCTCGGCAGGCGGCGCAGCAGCGTCGTCTCCGACCTGGCGGCGGCGGTCGTCGTGGCCCTGATCCCGCTGCTGTTCGCCACCGCGGGACTGCCATTCGCGCTCCTGCTGGCCTTGGCGGGCCTGCTCGGTCTCACCAGGACGCCGGGGGAGACAGCCCGCTGGTCGATGATGGCGTCGTTGATCACGCTGTCGGGCGCGGGCGCCACCCGCGTGCTGAGCGCCTACGACGGGGTCAGCCGGGGCGCGAAGATGGTCGGCGCGCCGCTGGCGGGCGTGCTGATCGCCGTCCTCGGACCGCAGCGGGTGCTCTACGTCGACGCGGTCACGTTCCTCGTCTCCGCGGTGCTGATCCGGCTCGCCGTGCCCGACGTGGGCGCCGGCGAGGCGGTTGAGGGCAGCTACTTCGGGCGGCTGCGGCGTGGGTTCGCATACCTGCGCGGAGACCGGCTGATGGTGGCGATCCTGCTGATGGTCATGGTGACGAACATGTTGGACATGGCCGCGTCGGCGGTGCTGATTCCCGTCTACGCCAACGATGTCCTGCACAGCAGTGTCGCTTTGGGACTGATCTCCGGGGTGTTCGGCGGCGCGGCGATGGTGGGGACCGCGCTGTACGCGTGGGTCGGGGCGCGGCTGCCGCGGCGGATCACCTACACCGTGGCGTTCCTCGTCGTGGGCGGCCCGCGGTTCCTGGTGATGGCGGCCGACCCCGGCCTGACGGTGATCCTGCTGGTGATGGGTGCCGCCGGCGTGCTGTGCGGCGCGATCAACCCGATCCTCGGCGTGGTCCAGTTCGCGCGCGTCCCCGACGACGTGCGCCCGATGGTCACCGGCGTGACCACGGCCGCCGTGTTGTTCGGCGGCCCCGTGGGCGCGGTCGTCGCGGGGGTGGCGGTCGAGGCGGCCGGGCTGGGGCCGACCCTGGTCGCGGTGGGTGTGGCCTACCTGGCGGTGACGGTGTGCCCGGCGGTGTTCCCGGTGTGGCGGGAAATGGACGCGCGGCCGGTACCCGCGCCCGGCCCGGTGCCGGTCTCCGCGGCGACCCCGTAGGCCACACAGGACTAGGCTGCAGATCATGTCGACCACCGCCCTCTCCCTTGACCCCGCGCTCTTGCGGGCCCGTCTCGACAAGGCCCGCGCGGCCGCGGCCGCAGTCGGCGTCGACGCCTTGGTGATCGCGCCGGGCACGGACCTGGCCTACCTGCTCGGCGCCACCGGGTCGTCGTTCGAGCGGCTGAGCTGCCTTGTCGTGACCCCGGGCGAGGCCGTGCTGGTGGTGCCGAAACTGGAGGCCCCCGGCTACGCCGACGCGCCTGCCGACGCCCTCGGCGTGCGGGTCGCGACCTGGGTCGACGGGGAAGACCCGTACGCGCTGGTCGCCGGGCTCCTCGGCGACGCCGGGCAGGTCGCCGTCGGTGACGTGCTGCCCGCGCTGCACGTGCTGGCGCTGCGCGACGCCCTCCCGGGCGCGCGGCAGGTGCTGGCCGGGCCGGTCGTCGGCGAGTTGCGGATGCGCAAGGACGCCGCAGAGGTCGACGCGCTGCGCAAAGCGGGCGCGGCGATCGACCGGGTGCACGCCCGGATGGGCGAGTGGCTGCGCGCGGGCCGCACCGAGCGCGAGGTGGGCGCGGACATCGCCGCCGCCATCATCGAAGAGGGGCATGTGGCGGCCGAGTTCGTCATCGTCGGGTCCGGCCCCAACGGCGCCAGCCCGCACCACGACCTGTCCGACCGGGTGATCGAGGCCGGTGACGTCGTCGTGGTCGACATCGGCGGTCCGATCGCCGAGGGCTACAACTCCGACAGCACCCGCACCTACGCGGTCGGCGAGCCGCGGGATGCCGATGTGCGCGAGACGTACGCGGTCCTGCAGCGGGCGCAGCGGGCCGCAGTGGAGTTCATCCGGCCGGGCGTGACCGCCGAGCAGGTCGACGCCGTGTGCCGCGAGATCATCGCCGGGGCCGGGTTCGGGGAGTTCTTCATCCACCGCACCGGCCATGGCATCGGCCTCGACGTGCACGAGCACCCGTACATCGTCGCGGGGAATCCGCTGGTGCTGGAGGAAGGCATGGCGTTCAGCGTCGAGCCGGGCATCTACCAGCCGGGCCGCTGGGGCGCGCGGATCGAGGACATCGTGGTCGTCACCGCCGACGGCGTCGAGCCGGTCAACACCCGCCCGCACGACCTGGTGGTGCTTCCCGCATGAGTGCTGAGAACGTGTTGGAACCGATCGACAAGGCCATCGTCCGCGAGTTGTCCGCCGACGGGCGGTGCAGCTTCACCGACCTCGCCGAGCGGGTCGGGCTCAGTGTGTCCGCGGTGCACCAGCGGGTCCGCAGGCTGGAGCAGCGCGCGGTGATCCGCGGCTACTCGGCGCGGCTGGACGCCGAGGCGATCGGGCTGCCACTGACCGCGTTGATCTCGCTGACACCGATCGACCCGGCCGCCCCCGACGACTACCCGCAGCGACTCGTGCACATCAGCGAGATCGAGTCGTGCTACTCGGTCGCGGGCGACCACTCCTACGTGCTCCTCGTGCGGGTCGCCTCGCCCGCGGGGCTCGAGGAGCTGCTGCGCAAGATCCGTGAGGCGGCGAAGGTGTCGACCCGCACGACGGTGGTGCTGTCCACCCCGTACGAGGGCCGCTCACCCGCGCTGTAGCCGGAAAGTGGCGATCTCAAGGCCCGGCGCGGGTTCGGCGGTGCCGGTGCGGAGGAACCCGGCGCGCTGGTAGAGCGATACCGCTGGTGTGTTCTCGGCTCCGGTGGAGACGGTGACGTCGCCTTCGGTGCGGTCGAGCAGCGCGCGCAACAGGGTCGTCGCCAGGCCGCGGCGGAACCAGGACGGGTCCACACACAGCCGGTCGATGTCGATGGTGTCGGTGCCGTCCTGCCGCCATGCGACGAAGGCGACCGGAACGCCATCGGCCCGGCAGCCCAGCCAGCGCAGTGGTTGCGCGCGCATGTCCGCAAGGGACTCGTGCAGCGGCGGGATGCCGTCGAACCCGATCAGGTCGGCTTCGACCCGGTAGGAGCGCAGGCCGACGGCGTGCACGGCGGTCGCGGTGGCGTCGTCGGCGAGGTCGAGTTCTTCGGGGATCACCGGTGAGTTGTACACCGGTGCCCGCTCAGCCGCCGAACTCTTTCTGCCTGTGCTCGAACTCCGCCCACACCTCGGGCGGCAGCAGGCGGAGGGCGGCGTCGTGCGCGGCGCGCGGCAGGGATTGCCGGGCGGCTGCCAGGCGGGCCGTGTCGTAGGTTTCGCCGTCTGCGGTGACCGTGACCCGGCTGGTCGGACCGCCGATGCCCGCGACGCCGCGGTCTCCGGTGTCGAAGGCACCCGCGTCGCGCAGGTCGCGGTAGAGGGCCGCGCGGGCGTCGGCGGTCAGGGGGACCGTGCGGGTCCACAGTGGGGTGGCCGGGTCGTTGCGGGGACGCCAGGACATGGTCGCGTCTGCGGCGGTGAACGTCAGCGTCCACTCGTTCCGCGGTGCCGGAGGCATGCCGCTGTCGTAGGCGATGGCGCGCGCGATCACGAGCCCGCACCCCAGTGCTTTTGCCGCTGCTCGAACTCGTCCCACACCGTGGCGGGCAGCAGGTTCACGGAGGCGTCGTGGATGGCTTCGAGGAGGTCGTGGTTGTCGCGGTTCGTGCCCAGGTGCGGGGACCCGTAGGTCTCGCCGTCGGCAATGACGCTGAGGGACCCGGTTGATCCGCCGACGCCGCCGTCGCGGTTCGTCGAGGTGGCCTGGAGGGCGCCCGCGTCGCGCAGGGTCCGGTAGAACGTGGCGCGGGCCTCGGCGGTGATCGGGGTTGTCGTGGTCCACGGGGGTGTCTTGTCGTCATAGCCGGGCCGCCAGGCCACGGTGGCGTCGGTCGCGGTGAAGGTCAGCGTCCACTCGTAGTGGTATTTCGGTGGCACTGAGCCCTTTGTGTAGGTGAACGTGCCCGCGAAGTCCTCCGGCAGGTCCGACGGCGGTCCGCTTGAACAGCCTGCCGTCAGGACAAGGACCAGGGCGATCAGCAGCGCGCGCATGACCGTTGGACGCGGCGGGCCGTGGATGGTTCCGGTCAGGGGCCCAGGCTCGTGGCGGCGTGGAGGTCCCCGGTCGCGCCGGGCAGGCAGGCGGCGGCGCGGTCGGTGGTGGCCAGGAACTCCCCGAGGCACCGGCCGAACGCGGTGTGGCCCGCGGCGTTGGGGTGGAAGGACTCCTGCAGGGCGTGGGTGGAGCGGGCCTCGTCGCGCAGGTCGGCCCAGCGGACCGAGAGGCGGCTGAACCACTCCCGCGCGGGGTCGTCGCTGGAGCAGGCCTCGCGGCCGACGGCGGCGCGCGACAGGTCGAGGAAGCGCACCCCGGACTCGCGGGCGACGCGGCGCACGCCCTCGGTCATCAGCGGCACCGCGGTCTCGCGCACCCAGCGCAGGTCGTCCTCGCGGAACGGGCAGCCGTTGAGATTGCGCAGCGAGGCGAGCGCGTCCGGGCCGATCGGGGCGGCGTAGGACTGCAGGACGAGGTGGTAGTCGGTGGGCTGGTAGCCGGCGTCGCGCATGACTTCGCGGATGTCGTCGATGGCGGCCAGGACCTTGGGCACCATGGCGTCGACCCGGCGCGGCCATTCGTCGCGGTTGGCCTCGGCGCAGCCGGGTTTGCCCACGTCGAACCAGGCCTGGACGCAGGCGTCGAGCACCCGGGCGAAACCGGGGTCGTCGTTGGCCCCCACCGAGAGCAGGATCGCCACGACCCGCTTGCCCCGGGCGAGGATGCCCAGCCTGCGGGCTTGGGAGCCCTCGGTGTACTGCTGCGTGTCGCCCAGGCCGACCTGGGCCGAGGGGGCGCCGGAGCAGGCGAGGTTGATCGTCTCGGCGATCGCGCGCAGGCCGGTGTGGTGGATGGAGGCGTTGGCGGAGCGGTGGCACCAGTTGCCGTCGTCGCCGTCCGTGCCGCGTTCGTAGTCGCCCGCGGCCTCCCCGGAGATCGTGGAGTCGCCCATGGCGACGAGCACCCGGGGACCGGTCGGCGGAGCCGGGGCGGGGGGCGCGCCGCCGCCGACCATGACGAATCCGCCGATCAGCACCGCCACCAGGAGCAGGGCGGCCGCGGGCCATCGGAACCGTCGCATCACAGTCAAGCTTAGCCGCCGATCATCCTTGACAGTATCCTGTCAAAATGACAGGATACTGTCATGACCTCGGACATCCTTGTAGCTGTGTATTCGGGCCTGGCGGACTGGGAGATCGGTTATGTCACCGTCGGTCTCAACTCGCCGGCATTCCAGCGTGAGCCCGGGCGGTTCCGGGTGCGCACGATCGCGGAGACGGCCGCGCAGATCACCACCATGGGCGGGCTCACCGTGACGCCCGACCTCACCCTTGCCGACGCCGACCTCGACGGTGCGGCGCTGCTCTTGTTGCCAGGCGCGGATTCCTGGCTCGAAGGCGAGCACACGGCGTTCGCCCAGGCCGCGGCCCGCAGGCTCGACGCGGGCAGCCCGGTCGCCGCCATCTGCGGCGCCACCGTCGGACTCGCGGCGGCGGGCCTGCTCGACACCCGCGCGCACACCGGGAACGCGCCCCAGCAACTGGCGATGGCGGAGGCGTACCGGGGGGAGTCGCGGTTCCTGCCCGAGCGCGCTGTCGTCGACCAAGGGCTGATCACCGCGGGAGCGGCGAGCCCGCTGGAGTTCGCCAGGGAGATCTTCCGGGTGCTCGACGTCTACGAGCCCGACGTGCTGGAGGCGTGGTACCAGTTCAACGCGACCGGCGACCCCAAGTGGTTCTTCGCGCTGATGGAAGCCGTCGGGTGAGCGTCGAACCCCGCACCGCGGGCGGTGACGCGCTGACCGACATCATCGTGCGCACCTTCCACCTCAACGGCGCGTTCCTGCGGGCGGCGGAGCACATCTCCCGCCCGCAGGGCCTGACCCCGTCGTGGTGGCAGGTGCTCGGCGGCGTCCTCGACCAGCCCCGGTCGGTCGCCGACATCGCCCGCGAGATGGGCATGGCCCGGCAGAGCGTCCAGCGGACAGCGGACCTGTTGGTGGACAAGGGGCTCGCCGAGTACCTGCCGAACCCGGCCCACGCCCGGGCGAAACTGGTCCGCCCCAGCGAAGCGGGCTGGAAGGCGATCCGCGGCATGGCAACCGCGCAGCACGCCTTCACCAACCGTGTCGCCGCCCAGTTCACCGAGGCCGAACTGCGAACGACAGCGGAAGTGATGCGCAGGCTGGGATCGGCGCTGGCGGAGGACGAGTCCAACCAGGTGTGAGCCGGCTGACCACACCCGCCGTCGCGGGTGTGGTCCGCGGCGCCTGACTCAGTTCGCGATGAGCAGGAGACGGCCGCGGATGCCGCCTGCCGCCAGGGTCTTGTGCGCGAGGGCGGCCTGCTCGAGCGGCAGCGTCGTGTGGACGCGGGCGGGCAGGGTGCCCGCGACGGTCGCGGCGAGCGCCTTGGCCAGCGTCGGGCTGTCGGCGGTGACCATGACGGCCTCCGTGCGGACCCGGCCCGCGCCGTCGGGCACCGCGGGCGGGATGACGCCGACGTAGTGTCCGCCGTCGCGGGTGAGGGCGACCGCCGCGTCGGCCAGCACCGCCGCGTCCAGGACCGCGTCGTACGAGCCGGTCGGTTCGGTGATCAGGTCTGCCCCGGCGGCGGCGACGAACTCGGCGTCGGTCGAGCGGGCCAGGCCGGTCACCCGCCAACCCTGTTCGGCGGCGAACGCGACCGCGTAGCCGCCGACACCGCCTGCCGCGCCCGTGACCAGCAGTGTCCGGCCATCCGGTGCGCCAAGCAGGTGCACCGCCTGTGCCGCGGTCAGCGCGTTGAGCGGGACCGTGGCGGCGTCGGTCAGCGCCAGCCCGTCGGGAACCACGGCAGCCGCGTCCGCGGGCACGACGACCTCCTCGGCGTACGCGCCCAGAGCGCGGTCGACTCCCTCCGACAGCGCGGCGACCCGGTCGCCGACCGCGAACCCGGCGCCGGCGCCCACCGCGGTGACGGTGCCCGCGACATCCCAGCCCAGGCCCACGTGGTCGGGCTGGTCGATCCAGCCCAGCTCGTGGAAGGCGCCCGCGCGGGTCTGCAGGTCGACCGGGTTGACCCCGGCGGCGGCCACTCGGACGCGGATCTCGCCGGGACCGGGCTCGGGGGTGGCGATGTCGATGATCTCGATGGCGTCGGGGGACCCGGCTTCGGTGATCACGGCGGCTCGCATGGCAAATCTCCCTGTTTCGATGTTTCCGTACGAGGACTACCCTGCGGGAGGTAGCTCTCCATTGGGAAGTAGGCACCTGTAGGTGCGTAACTCACGAAGAGGTGTGCGATGCCGACCATGACCGCGGCGCAGCGGCGGGCCCTGGCCAAGGCCGAGTTCGACTCGTACCTGGCCACGTGCGCCAGCAGGCAGGTCCTCGACCGGCTCGCCGACAAGTGGGTCACGCTGGTGCTGTGCGCGTTGGGGGACAACGGTTCGCCGATGCGCTACTCCGAGATCGCCCGGCGGATCGCCGGGGTCAGCCAGAAGATGCTCACCCAGACCCTGCGCACCCTCGAACGCGACGGACTGATCACCCGCACCGTGACCCCGACCGTGCCCGTGACCGTCGACTACGCCCTGACCGGGCTCGGGAGCTCACTGCTGGAGATCGTCCGACAGCTCAAGCAGTGGTCCGACACCCACGTCCACCTGATCCTCGGCGCCCGCTCGGACTTCGACTCCCGCCGGAACTGACGCCGGTCACACCCCCGGCGGGACCCGCTCCGCGCGCAGGTGCCGCTTGAGTGCCTTGCGGTAGAGGGGTTCCCCTTCCACCATCGCCCACACCGGGGTCAGACGGGTGCCGATCGCGCGCAGGTGCGGCCGGGCCAGCTCGGTCTGCCCGGCCTGCGCGAACACCGCCGCGAACACGTTGTGGATCTCCAGGGCGAACGGGTGCCCGCCCGGTCCGCGCAGCCACCGCTCGGCGGCCCGCCCGACCTCGGCGACAGCCGGGCTGGTGCGCGCGAGGTGGTCGTACCGCGCGGAGAACGCGGCCTGCCGCTCCTTCCAGGTCGCGTCCTTGGCCACCCGGCCCAGCCGCCGCGCCACCTCCAGGTGCGCCGACGCGATCAGCGACAGCCTCGGGTCGCCCGAACGGGCCCGGTCCACGCAGCCGCGGGCGAAGGCGAGCATCTCGGACTGGTCCTCACGCGCCGCCAGCACCGCGAGCCGGTTGCGGTGCGCGGAGAACAGGGTGGGGCAGCGTCGCTGGGATTCCGCCCAGACCGAGTCGACCCGGCCGCGGTCGACCTCCAGCAGCGACCCGACGAGTTGCAGGTGGTCCACGGGCACCGCGTCCTTCGGCAGGGCCGCGGCCGCCTTGTTGAGCGGGGCCGCCGCCTTGCGCAGGTATGACAGTGCCACCGCGGCCCGACCGCGGGGCAGTTCGGCGGTCGGCACGTCGCCTGCGATCACCAGTGCCTCGCGGACGAAAATTGTGCCTGCCAACACAAGCAGGTCGGGGTTGTCGTTGTCCTCGGCCAACTCCAGGATGCCTCTGCCCCGCCCGACGAGCCGATCGGCCAGCACCGCCACCCGCAGCGACCGGACCTCGGGGCGGTCACGGCACTCCGCGAGGATGGTCGCCACCGGCCGCAGCCGTGACTCGGCCAGCTCCGCGATCGCGGCCGAGAGCGCGGCGTCGTGCCACGCCCGATCCCAGGTCACGGGCGGCTGCGCTGAGGGCATGGGGGAGGGGCGTCCTTTCGTCGGGCGGTCAGGAGTCTCGCAGGCGGGCGGCGGCCGTGCGGTACCGCTGCTCGCCGCCGATCCAGTCCCAGGCGGCGACGGACACATGGCCGTCCATCGCGCGCAGGTGCGGCGCCGCGTGCTCGTGGTCGCCCATCGCGACGAACACCGCCGCGAACATGTTGTGCGCCCACGTGGTGCGGGGCAGCGCGAGTGTCCCGGCGAGCAGTTTCTCCGACGCCGCCACGAGTTCGTCGCGCCACTTGGCGCAGAACCGGCCGACGTTGCCGACCCGCCGGTCGTGGTGCGCGGCGGTCTCGAACACCGCCGAGACCAGCACCGCGGCGACGGGGTGGCCGTTGGGGGCCATGGCGACGCGCTCGCGGGCGAAGGCGAGCATCTCGGACTCGTCGCCCTTGGCCCACTTCGGCGCCAGCGTCTGCACGCGGCTGTCGTTTGCCGACACCAGCAGCGGCGATCGTCTGTCCACTTCGGACCAGAGTTGGTCCTTGTGGGCGCGGTCGAACTCCAGCCCGCGGCTCACCGGGAACATCTCCGACCACGGCACCGGGTCGTCGGTGAGGAGATCGGCCGCGCGCCGCAGCGGGACGACCGCCTGTGTGAGGTGGGCGTGGAACACCCGGAACCGCTTGTCGCCCACGCTCGTGGACAGACCGGTGCCACGGATGGCCCACGCCTCCTTGGTGAAGATCGCGCCCGCCAGCAGGAACATGTCCGGGTCCCGGGACTGCACCCCGATGTCGAGGACCCGCTCCCCGAACCCGATGAGCCGCTCGGCGAGAACATCGACCCGGTGCGCGCGCAGCTCGGCGTCCGTGCGGCACTCGGCCAGAACCGTTCCGGCGGCCCGGACTCTGCCTTCGTCCGCCTCGGCAACCGCGGCGGCCAACGCCGCGTCGGGCCATCTCGGGGCACGCACGACCTTCGGCTCGGACCCGCCGACCCTGCCGACACGCAGCAACCACCCCATGCCCGCAAACCCTATCCAGTACGCCCGTGCCGCGGGTGTTCAGCTCCGGGACTTGCAGGCGATGGCTTCGACGAAATAGTCCGCGAGGACTGGGGCCAGCACTTTTGTCTTGATCATGTGGGTCTGTCCGGGCAGCGAACGGTGCTGTGCGCCGGGCACGGCGGCGGCGATCCGGCGCTGTACGTGGCGCGAACATTCCGGGCTCTTACGACCCATCGATCACCAAGGTCGGCACCCGCACGCACGCGTAGGTCCCGTCGAGTGGCGGCTGTCCGTTCTCCTGCGGCACGAGGCAGCGTGTGCGCACCGCCCGAGGACAACCTGCGGGCCAACGCCGTGACGGTCGGGTCAGTCTCCCGTGTACCGACAGTGGACGATCAGAGCGCCCTGCCTGGCCTCGGCGTACGCGCCGTTGGTCATCGTCACCCCGCCGCCCGTCAGCCGGACCCCGGTGCCGTCCTTGATGGCGAACGGGCCGCCCGCGTCGAGCATCGACCCGGCGTCGAACGGGCCGGGCGCGTTTCGACAAGGCCCGCGAACGAAAACGCGCCCCGGCGGAAGCCCGCCGGGGCGCGTCGTTCTCGTCAGCTAGAACGGGCGACGAATGTTGCGCGGCTCCGCGCGGTCGAGGTCGGTGACCTCGGGAACCGTGAGGTCGGCCGACTGCGACTGCACGGTCGGCGACGCCACCCCGGCCCACCGGCGCAGCGCCGCGGTCGCGGCGTCACGCTCCGCCGGGACCAGCGCGGCGATGTTCGCCCCGTGGTTGGCGCCCGGCGCGGTGTAGGTGAACGAGTCCCGGCCGCTGGGCACGAACGGCTCCGCGCCCCACGGGTCGTTCTGGCCGTAGACGAACAGCATCTCGCTCGACCGGGTTCGCACCCACGCGTCGATGTCGAGCATCGGCCGCGGGTCGTGCCGCTCCCGCAGGGCAGGCGGCAGGCTGGAGTTCGCCTGGTAGAGCCCCGGGTACTTGGTCAGGCCGTTGAGGTGGTCGAAGGTCAGCGACGGCCAGCCGAGCTGGGTCGCGGCCTGCCGGAAGTACGCCGCGTAGGGGAGGATCCCCTGGTCGGAGTAGAACGAGAAGCCGCTGACGTTGTCGATGAAGGTGTAGAGCTCATCGGTCGACGCCGTCGCCGCGGGCACCGTCGCGCAGTCCGCCTGCTTCGAGTACTGCCAGAACGCCCACGCGGTGTCGAGGACGACCATCTCGAAGGCCTTGTCGATGTCGCCGAAGACCTGGTCGAACGTCATGCCGTCGGCCGCCGCGTGCGCCTTGTACTTCTCCAGCATCTCGGAGCGCCTGGTCAGCGCCTCCCGCTGCACGCCGTCGAGCCGGGCGCGGCAGTCCGCGTCGGTGCCGACGGTGTCGAAGAACTTGTCGTACGCGCCGTCGAGCCGGTTCATCTTGTCGTTCGGCGCGACGTAGGCGACGACGCCGTCGACGTCACCGGGGTAGAAGCGGCGGTGGTAGACCGAGGTCATGCCGCCCTTGCTGGCGCCGGTGGAGATCCACTTCTGCGCGTAGACGGGGCTCAGGGCCTCGACGATGCGGTGGTGGTCGGTGGCGGCCTGCCAGATGTTCAGGTCGTCCCAGTCCGCGGGGTCCGGGCGGCTCGGGCTGAAGTACCGCTGCTCCACCGAGATCTGGTTGCCGTCGACGAGCCGCGTGGGCTCGGAGCGGAACGCGTTCGCCGGCATGTTGTAGCCGGTGGTGTGCAGGATCATCGGCCGGTCGGTGGCCTTGTGCAGCAACTGGAACCGCTGCTCGAACCGCTGGCCTGCGGGCTCGCGGTGGTCGACCGGCTGGTTGTAGGTGAGCTTGAAGAACCGGTACCCGGCGGGCGGGGTAGCGGATTCGGACACCACGGTCAGCCCGGGGATCGCCCGAAGCTGATCGGCGATGTCCGCGCTCCGCGCCACAGGCGCCGCGGTCACGGGGGAGACCCCGGTCGCGATCAGACCCATGGCCGCGGCGGCCACCAAAGTGGCCGCGAGCGTCCGACTTCTACGGATGAGCACGCCCTGATCTCCTTCTTGTCATCTCGCCGCATTATTCGGCGGGGGCAGGTTTGCGCGAGTCTTGCGCACTGTGCTGCTCAGCGAAAGAGCGCGGCAGGATCATCCGACGAATGACCCGGCCCGAGTTGCGGCTCAGATGGCGACGACGCTGTCGACCGTCCGCTGGTGGTACTCGCGCATCCTGGAGACAGGTTCGGCGGCGATGGCATCGCCAGTGACCTCCGTGGCCACGACCACGAAGCTCTTGGGGCCCGCGATGTACCGGGTCCACATCACCGCCTTCACGCCCTTGAGCGTGTACGAGGTCGTGAAGTCGTAAGCGGCGAACTTGCCCGCGTGCAGGGCGGGGGTGGCGTCGGAGATCACGACCCCGGTCGCGCCCTGAGAGGTGAGGGTGCCCTCCTTGGCCTTCACCACCGTCTCGAGTCTCTTCGGGGCGACCACGGTGTCGATGAACGCCACGGTGAGTTCCGCGACCGCTTCGTGGCTCAGCTTCACCGTGTACACCCGTTGCGGCGGGTCGTTGACCGATTTGTCGGGGGAGACGAATTCCGGCAGCGACACCGCGAAGCCGCTGGCCTCGTCGCGGATCAGCTTCCACGCCTCGGCGGGGATTGGCGGTGCGACCAATGGCGTCGTGGTGGCCACCTCAGTCGGCGACGACGTGACCGGTCTCGAGCTTGGCGCGGCGGGCGCCGCCGATGTCGTACAGGCGGTCGTGGCCAGCGTGGCGCAGGCGGCAGCGGCGACGACAAGGAGCTTTGAACGCACAGAATCCCCAGTTTCATGTGGACGGCGACCGCCCTGATCGGCACGGCCGCGCGTCGCACACTGTAAACGCGGGGCGCGCCCCGACCAGACCTCACCTGGTCGGGGCGCGCGCGGTCACGCCTGGTGCTCCGGGTTGTCCCGCCAGAACTGCTGGCCCGTCGCGCCGAGGGTGGAGATGGGGTCGTAGTACGGGTAGCGGCGGCTGAGGATCGCGGCGGCCTCCTCGGCCTCCATGCGCTCCGTGCCCGCGCGGTAGTTCTTGGTCCAGTACGAGATACCCAACTCGCGGTCGTATTCGGCGAGTTGGTGGACCCAGCGCTTACCGACGTACGGCACGTCGCAGATGATTCGTGGCGTCGCGTAGCCGGGGAGGTAGCCCATGATCGCGTGCTGCAGTTCCTGCGCTTCCCACACCGCGACCCGCCAGTGTTCGGCGTTGGGGATCATGTCGCACATGTAGAAGTAGTACGGCAGGATGTTCGCCTCGCCCTGCAGCGCGAAGCACAGGTCCAGCAACGCTTCCGGGGTCGCGTTGACCCCGCGCATCAGCACGCCCTGGTTGCGGACGTCGCGGACGCCGACCTCCAGCGCCGTGCGCGCGGCCTCGGCGACCAACGGGGTCACCGACTGCACGTGGTTGACGTGCGTGTGGATCGCCAGGTTCACCCCGCGACGCGCGGCCGTGCGGGCCACCCGCTCCAGGCCCTCGACGACGCTCGGCTGCAGCCAGTGCTGCGGCAGACCCGCCAACGCCTTGGTGGCCAGCCGGATGTCACGGACGGTCTCGATGTCGAGCAGCCGCATCAGGAACAGCTCGAGCTGCTTCCACGGCACGTTCGCCACGTCGCCGCCGGAGACGACCACGTCCCGCACACCCGGGGTGCGCTTGAGGTAGTCGATCATCTGGTCGTAGCGGTCGACCGGCTTCAACGTCAGCTTGTGCTTCTCCACCTGCGGGGTGGAGTTGCCGACCAGGTCCATCCGGGTGCAGTGGCCGCAGTACTGCGGGCACGTCGAGAGCATCTCCGCGAGGACCTTCGTCGGGTAGCGGTGGGTCAGCCCCTCCACCACCCACATCTCGGCCTCGTGCAGCGAGTCACGCTCCGAGTGCGGGTGCGACGGCCAGTCCGGGTCGCGGTCGGACCGCACCGGCAGCATGTAGCGGCGCACCGGGTCGGCGAAGAACGCCTCGGTGAACTCCGGCGTCGTGGTCTCCGCCGTCGGCGCCATCGTGTTGAGCATCTGCGGCGGCAGCAGCATCGACATCGTCGCCAGTTGCTGCTGGTCGGCGGCCAGTTCCTCGTAGAACGACTCCGACAACAGGTCGCCGACCACCTTGCGTAGCTGCAACGCGTTCTTCACACAGTTCACCCGCTGCCACTGGGCGTCTCGCCACTGGGCCTCGGTGACCGTCTTCCAGCCCGGGAACCGCCGCCAATCCGGTTCGACCAGCTCACGCCGGACGTACTCATAAGGCTGTTCACCGGCGTGGTGGACCGCGTCGGACACCGTCGTCGCCGGGGTCTCCGGCTTCAGCTCTGCAACACGCAGGGCAGTCATATGTGCTCCTCGCCGTTCGGGTGGCGTAAAGATATGCTGCCATACGACTCGAACGACGTAAATCTTACGGAGGTCGCCTTGACGGAAGCCCGCCCTGTGTCGCCTTACGGGCTGCACCGCGTGCTCGAACCCGCCGGGGTCCTGCCCCAGCAGGCACAACGGCTCGACCCCGACCCCACGCCGCGCGCCGACGAGGTCGTCGTGAACGTGGAGAAGCTCAACCTCGACGCCGCCTCCTACCGGCAACTCCGGGAAGAACATGGCACCGGTGAAGCGGTCCGGGCCGCCGTCCTGGACATCGTCGAGGCGCGCGGCAAGATGCAGAACCCGGTCACCGGGTCCGGCGGCATGCTCCTGGGCACCGTCGTCGCCGTCGGCCCCGAGTCGCCATTGGGCCTCAAGGTCGGTGACCGGATCGCCACCCTCGTCTCGCTCACGCTGACCCCGCTGCGCATCACCGACGGCCTGGCCGCCTGGGACGGCGAAGGCGAGCAGGTGCCGTGCGCCGGCACCGCGGTCCTCTTCGGCCGCTCGATCGCCGCGGTCCTGCCCGACGACCTGCCCGACGGCCTCGCGCTGTCCGTCCTCGACGTCTGCGGCGCGCCCGCCCTGACCGACCGGGTCGTCCGCGACGCCGGTGAAGGCGCCTCCGTCTGCGTGTTCGGCGGCGGCGGCAAATCCGGCTCGCTCTCACTGGTCGCCGCGCGCCGCGCCGGTGCGGGCCGGATCGTGGCGCTCGTCCCGACCGAACGCGAAGCCGAAGCCGTGCGTGAAGCAGGGCTGGCCGACGAGGTCGTCATCGCCGACGCCCGCGACCCGCTCGCCGTCGCCGAGGCGGTCGGCACCCCGGTCGACGTGACCGTGGTGTGCGTCGACGTCCCCGGCTGCGAGCACGGCGCGGTCCTGGCCACGGCCCAGGGCGGCACGGTGATCTTCTTCTCCATGGCCACCTCGTTCGCCGCCGCCGCGCTCGGCGCCGAAGGGCTCGCCGCCGACGTGCGGATGCTCATCGGCAACGGCTACGTGCCTGGTCACGCCGCGTTCGCCCTGAACCTGTTGCGCGCCGAGCCCGGGGTGCGCGCCCTGTTCGAGTCGCGCGAACGGCAGACTGCTTGACCATGACGAACGCGCACCCCCGGACCACACTGCTGACCGGCGGAAAGATCCACTCCCCGGCCGACCCGCACGCCACCGCCATGGCCGTCGAGGACGGCATCGTGGTGTGGCTCGGCCAGGACTCCGTCGGCCGCACGATGTACTCCGGCGCCGACGAGACCGTCGAACTCGACGGCGGTTTCGTCGCGCCCGCGTTCGTCGACGCCCACGTGCACGCCACCTCGGCGGGGCTGCTGCGGACCGGTCTCGACCTGACCGGGTGCGCGTCGCTCACGGAGTGCCTCGACGCGCTTCGGGCCCATGTGCGCACGAGCGGGAACGCGCTGGTGTGGGGCCACGGGTGGGACGAGACGACCTGGCCGGAGCGGCGCACGCCCACCCGGGCCGAACTCGACGCCGCTGCCCAGGGCGCGCCCGTCTATCTCTCGCGCATCGACGTGCACTCCGCGCTGGTGTCCTCGGCGCTGCTGCAGCACGCTCGCGGCGCCGACGGGTTCAGCGAGGACGGCCCGCTCAACAAGGACGCCCACCACCGGGTCCGCCGGGCCGCCCTCGCCGCGATCACCCCGGCTCAGCGGGCCGAAGCGCAGACAGCGTTCCTGCTCCACGCGGCGGAGATGGGCATCGCGTCGGTACACGAGTGCGCCGGTCCCGACATCTCGGGCACGGACGACTTCGCCGACCTGCTCGCCCGCACCGACGGCCCCGAGGTGGTCGGCTACTGGGGCGAGCGCGGGAGCGCCGACCTCGCCGCCCGGCTCGGCGCACGCGGCCTGGCCGGTGATCTGTTCGTCGACGGCGCGATCGGCTCCCGCACCGCCGCCCTCTGTCACCCGTACGCCGATGCCCCAGACACCAGCGGCACCCTCTACCTCGACGCGCCCGCCATCGCCGAGCACCTGCGGATCTGCACCGAGGCGGGCATCCAGGCCGGGTTCCACGTCATCGGCGACAGCGCCGTCGCCGAGGTGATCGACGGCTTCGCGATCGCCGAGAAGACCGTCGGCCGCGAAGCCCTCGCAGGCGCCCGGCACCGCCTCGAACACCTGGAGATGGTCACCACCGAGCAGGCAGAGCGGCTCGGACAGTGGGGTGTGGTCGCCTCCGTGCAGCCCCTCTTCGACGCCGCCTGGGGCGGACCGGACGGCATGTACACCGAGCGACTCGGTGAGCGCGGCACCATGCTCAACCCGTTCTCCCGCCTCGCCGCCGCAGGCGTGATCCTCGCCTTGGGCTCCGACGCCCCCGTCACCCGCGTCGACCCGTGGGCCACCGTCCAAGCCGCCGTGCACCACCGCACCGATGGCTACGGGCTCTCCGCCCGGGCCGCGTTCACCGCCCACACCAAGGGCGGCTGGCGCGCGGCGGGCGTCGACGACGGCATCACCGGGACCCTGCAGCCCGGCGCCCCCGCCACCTACGCCATCTGGGACGCCCCCGAACTCGTCACCGCCACCCCCGACTCCCGTGTGCAGCGCTGGTCGACGGACCCGCGCTCGCGCGTGCCCGCCCTGCCGCCGCTACACCCCGGCGCCGAACTTCCCGTCTGTCTGCGCACCGTCCTACGCGGTCGCACAATCCACCACCGCGAGGAGCACCACCAGTGAGCCAGACTCGGGCCCTGCTGGACCTGGACCCCAAGGTCGTCGCCACCGCGCGCGGCCTGGCCGCCAAGGCCGCCGCACCGGTCATCGACCTCGCGCGCGCCCACACCACGGTCGCCGTCGAACGCGCCACCCTGCGCCTGGCCGGGATCACCGGGGCCGACACCACGCACCGCGCCGGTGACGTGCCCTGGGTGAACCGGGTCGTCGACACCGTCCGCGAACACTGCGGGCTGGAACACGGCGTGACGCTGCCGGTGTTCCACGCGCTGCGCGAACACGACCTCGGCAGCCTCACCGAACTGGCCGAGGCCACCGCCGCCGGGCAGATCCAGTTCACGATCCCCACCGGCCGCGCCGCCACCTCCGCGGCGAAGGCCGCCCGGGTCGCCGTCGCCAAGGGCCTGCGCACGGTCGACCGCAACCGCGCCAACCGCGACAAGCTCGTCACCAAGCTCGGCGACCCGCCGCGGCGGCCGTGGATCTATCTGATCGTGGCGACCGGCGACATCGACGAGGACGTCGTGCAGGCCGCCAACGCCGCCCGCGCCGGCGCCGACATCATCGCCGTCATTCGCTCCACCGGGCAGTCGCTGCTCGACTACGTCCCCGAGGGCGCCACCCACCACGGGTTCGCGGGCACCTACGCGACCCAGGAGAACTTCCGCATCATGCGGGCCGCGCTGGACGAGGTGTCCAAGGAGGTCGGCCGCTACGTGCGGCTCACCAACTACGCCTCCGGCCTGTGCATGCCGGAGATCGCGGTGCTCGCGGGCCTGGAACGGCTCGACATGATGCTCAACGACTCGATGTACGGGATCCTCTTTCGCGACATCAACCCGATCCGCACCTTCGTCGACCAGCGGTTCTCCCGCCAGGTCCACGCGCGCGCCGGGATCATCATCAATACCGGCGAGGACAACTACCTCACCACCGCCGACGCCGTCGACGCCGCGCACACCGTCACCGTCTCGCAGCTGCTCAACGAGCACTTCGCGCACGAGGCCGGGCTGCCCGACGAGTTGCTCGGCCTCGGGCACGCCTTCGAGATCAACCCGAAGGTCCCCGACTCGTTCCGCCTCGAACTCGCTCACGCGCTGCTCGCCCGGGAGCTTTTCCCCGACGCGCCGCTCAAGTGGATGCCGCCGACGAA
Organism: Actinokineospora xionganensis; assembly: GCF_014323725.1. Classification (GTDB taxonomy): domain Bacteria; phylum Actinomycetota; class Actinomycetes; order Mycobacteriales; family Pseudonocardiaceae; genus Actinokineospora; species Actinokineospora xionganensis. The sequence goes on from NZ_JABVED010000018.1 coordinate 80,369, forward strand.
GCACATGACCGGCGACGTGTTCAACGGCTACCTCCTGGATGGGTTCTTCAACCTCGCGGGGGTGCTCACCGGCCAGTCGATCCTGCTCGTCGGGATGATGACCGAGGCGGTCGTGACCCCGTTCCTGTCCGACCGCGACCTGGCGCTGGCCAACGTCCGCTACGTCCTCGACGCGGCGGGCAGCCTCCGCGAGGACTTCCGGCCCGCCCCCGACGGCCTGATCGTCAAGCGGGCCCACCAGGTCCTCGGCGAAGCCGTCGACCTGCTCGACCGGATCGTCGATGACGGGCTGCTCAACGCGATCGCCGACGGAACGTTCGGCCTGATGAAGCGTCCGGCCGACAAGGGCAAGGGTGCCGACGGCGTCATCGAGAAGGCCGACGGCTACCTCAACCCCGCCACCACCCTGCTCGACGAGGGAGCGACGAAGTGACGACCACAGAGACTCCCAAGACGAAGCGCTACGTGCGCCCCTACGGCGACACCACCGGCGACGGCATGGCGCAGATGTCGTTCACCCTGCCGATCCCGTTCGGCCCCCGCGCCGACGGGGCCGCGCAGCAGCTGGCGAACAAGATGGGCATGGACCCGGCGATGGTGGTGCACAGCCACCCCATCGGCGAGGACTTCACCTTCTTCGTCGTCTACGGCTCCGTGCAGCACATCGTCGACCTCGACGCCGTCAAGGTCGTCGAACGCGAGTACCCGCTGCTGCCGCCGTCCGACGTGAACTCGGCGATCAAGAAGACCCTCCGGCGCAAGCTCGTGGTCGTCGGCGCCTGCATCGGCACCGACGCCCACACCGTCGGCATCGACGCGATCCTCAACATCAAGGGCTTCGCCGGAGAGAAGGGCCTGGAGTACTACCGGGAGCTGCGGGTCGTGAACCTCGGCGCCCAGGTGTCCATCCCGGAACTGGTCAAAGCCGCCCGCGCCGACAAGGCCGACGCCGTCCTGATCTCCCAGGTCGTCACCCAGCGTGACGCGCACATCCTCAACACCCAGGAGATGTCGGCGGCGTTCCGCGAGGCGATGGGGGAGCGCTGCCCGCTGCTCATCGCGGGCGGGCCCCGCTTCGACCCCCTCATGGCCGCCGACCTCGGCGTCGACCGCGTCTTCGGCCGCGGCACCACCCCCGGCGAGGTCGCCAGCTACCTGGTGCACGCCATCTCCCAGCGAAAGGAACACCACGCATGACCCGCGAGGTCGGATTCACCGTCACCCACCGCAACTACGTGCCGCACTCGCACGCCCACTACGGCGGCAGCCTCGTGGACGGCGCGTACGGCCTCGGGCTCTTCGGCGACGTGGCCACCGAGATGTGCGTCCGCACCGATGGTGACGAAGGTCTCTTCGCGGGCTACCAGGCGGTCGAGTTCCTCGCGCCGATCCGCGCGGGTGACGTCGTCGAGGCGACCGCCACGCTCACCCGGGTGGGCACCCGGTCCCGTGACCTCGACTTCGAGGTCCGCGTGGTGTGTCGCGCGGCGCCCGAGCGCGGCGACTCGGCCGCCGACGTCCTCGATCCGCCGATTGTGGCGACGCGCGCAAAAGGCACCGTGGTCGTGCCCGGTCAGTGACAGAAACCGCTCCGTTTGGGCCGAATGGATGAACGGATGCTTGCGCCGAATAGTCGTTCGCTGATAACAACCGGTCCCACACTTGTCAGTTGTGGCCTGGGGAACTCAGGTCGGGCGATGACGGAGGACCATGCCGACCGAGCTCGTCGAGGTGGACCTCACCCTCGATCACTCACCCGAACAGGTTTGGGATGTCCTGAGTGATCTGGAGCTGTACCCGCGCTTCGCCCGCGAGGTCGCCGCGGTCGAGCGCTTCGGCGCCACCGCGCCGGGCCGCGGGGCGAAGTTCCGGGTGCGGTTCAGCGTCGGCTCGGCCAAGCCGGTCCTCGACGAGGTCGAGATCCTCGTCCACCGCCCGCACGAGCACCTGGTGCTCGTCAGCCCGCGCTGGGAAGGCGGGCACCTCACTGTGCGCCTCGAACCGGCCTCGCGCGGCCGCACGCTCGTGCAGGTGATGCTCTCGCTGCCCGAGGGCATCACCGCCGGGACCGTGCTGACCAACTCCTGGGTACGCAGACGGGTCCGCAAGGCCCTGTCCGTCATCGACCACCACCTCGCGGGACGGGCCGTCACCTCCTCGCCCACGCGGATCGACCAGTCCTCCCGCAGCCAGTCCGCGCTCAACGTCGCCGTCACCCTGGCGCGCGCCGGGGTCTTCACCCCCGGCAGACCGGACCGGCTGGTCCGCCAGCTCAACGCGCTGGCCCGCTGGGGCCCCACCTTCGCCGGCGGCTACCGGGCCGCCGCCGCGGCCAATCCCGACCACCCGGCGATCATCGACGAGCGCGGCGAGCTGAGCTTCGACGAGATCGACCGCCGAACCACCCGGCTGGCCAACGGCCTGGCCGAGTACGGGGTGCGGCCGGGGCGTCGGGTCGCGCTGATGTGCCGCAACCACGCGGGCATCGTCGAGGCGGTCATCGCCTGCGGCAAGCTCGGAGCCGACGTGCTCATGGTCAACACCGGGCTCTCGGCCGACCAGATCGCCGACCTCGTCGACCAGCACCGGCCGATCGCGCTGCTCGCCGACGACGAGTTCGGCCCGCTGTTCCACAACCTGCCCGCGTCGCTGCCGTGGATCTCCACCTGGAGCGCGGCGCCCGGACAGGTCAGCACCGACACGATCACCCAGGACGCGGCCTCGACGCCGCTGCGCCCGCCCGCGACGCCGAGCAAGATCATCGTCATGACCTCGGGCACCACGGGAATTCCCAAAGGCGCCCGCCGCCGCAACCCGCCCGGGCTGAGCGCCGCCGCGTCGGTGTACTCCCGCATCCCGCTGCGCTTCCACGAGAAGATGCTGATCCCGGCGCCGCTGTTTCACACGTGGGGACTGGCCGCGGTGCAACTGGGCATGCCGCTGCAGGCCACGCTCGTGCTGCAGCGCCGGTTCGACCCCGAGTCCGCGCTGCGCGCCATCGCCGAGCTGGGCTGCACGTCGATGTTCGCCGTGCCGATCATGCTGCAGCGCATCCTCGACCTGCCCGCCCGCGTCCGGGCCCGCTACGACACGTCCTCGCTGCGCGTGGTCGCCAGCAGCGGCTCGGCCATGTCGGGGTCGTTCGTCACCCGGTTCATGGACACCTTCGGCGACATCCTCTACAACCTCTACGGCTCCACCGAGGTCTCCTGGGCGAGCATCGCCGACCCGGCCGACCTGCGGGCCGCGCCGACGACCGCGGGCCGGTGCCCGGTCGGCACCCGGGTGGGCATCCTCGACCCGTCCGGCAAGCCGCTGCCACCCGGCGCGGTCGGAAGCATCTGCGTGGGCAACGAGATGCTGTTCGAGGGTTACACCAACGGCAGCCGCAACGAGATGCACTCCGACCTGATGGTCACCGGCGACCGCGGTTACCTCGACGCGGACGACCGACTGTTCGTCTGCGGGCGCGACGACGACATGATCATCTCCGGTGGCGAGAACGTGTTCCCGCGGCCGGTGGAAGAGCTGCTGATGGGACTCGCCGAGGTCGACGACGCGGCCGTGGTCGGCGTGCCCGACCGCGAGTTCGGCCAGCGGTTCGTCGCTTATGTGGCGCTGCGGCCGGGGGCCCGGCTCGAGGCGACCGATGTGCGGCACTACGTGCACGACCATCTGGAGCGGTTCTCGGTGCCGAGGGACGTGTTCTTCGTCCGGCGGGTGCCCCGAAACGCCACCGGCAAGGTCGTCAAGCGCCTCCTCGCCGAACCTGACTTGACCGCATGAAGGTCGGCTTCGGCCTGCGATGATCACCGACCGTAGGCGCCGAATTCGACAACCGGGCGCCGCCGATTTGTATCACTTGTGACAACTCCCAAGCGGCCATTCGGACCGCTGGTTACGCCAATAGGGTGGCGGTGATCGGTACTGGGCCGAATGGCCGAGTCGCTGCTTGTGTCGGGTGACGCTGCGCTGATAACTACCGGAAACACGCAGGTGGTGACAGCGAGGAATCGCGCAGGCGCATGACGGAGGGTCATTGTCGACCGAGCTCATCGAAGTCGAGCACACGCTGGACCATTCCCCGGACGAGGTCTGGGGCGTCATCAGCGAGCCCGCGCTCTATCCGCGCTTCGCGGATGTGGTCGCCGCCTCCGACCGCGTCGGCACCGCCAACGGCGGCCGCCGCGCCCGCTACCGGGTCACGTTCAGCGTCGACGGCGCCAGGCCGGTCCCCGACGAGGTGGAGATCCTCGTCCGCCGGCCCCCCGAACACCTCGTGCTGGTCAGCCCGCACTGGGCAGGCGGGCACCTGGCGATCCGCCTTGAGGCCGTCGACCAGGGCCGCACCCTCGTGCGGGTGACCTTGTCGCTGCCCGACGGGCTCACCACCGGCACGGTCGTGACCGGCATGTGGGTGCGCAGGCGGGTGCGCCGTGCGCTGTCGATGGTGGACCACCACCTGGCCGGACGCGCCGTCACCAGTTCGCCGTCGCGCATCGATCAGGCCGCCCGGGGCCAGTCCCTGCCCACGGTCGCGCGGATTCTCTTGCGCGCCGGGGTCTTCTCCCCGAGCCGCCCGGACCGGGCCTTCCGCCAGCTGAGCGCGCTGCTGCGCTGGGGCCCTACCATCGTCGGCGGCTACCTCGCCGCGGCGGGCGGCGCCCCCGGCGTGACCGCGATCATCGACGAACGCGGCGAGCTGACCTTCGACGAGATCGACCGACGCACAACGAGGCTGGCCCACGGTCTCGCCGAGTACGGCGTGCGGCCCGGTCGCCGGGTCGCGGTGATGTGCCGCAACCACGCGGGCATCGTCGAGTCCGCCATCGCCTGCGGCAAGCTCGGCGCCGACGCGCTGCTGCTCAACACCGGCTTGTCCGCCGACCAGCTCGCCTACTCCGTCGCCGCGCACCGACCCGTCGCCCTGCTCGCCGACGAGGAGTTCGCCCCGCTGTTCCACAATCTGCCGGTCGCGTTGCCGTGGATCTCCACCTGGGGCGCCACCGAGGACACCGCAGGCGAGGTCGACATCGACGGCCTCATCCAGCGCTCGCCCGCCACCCGGCTCCACCCGCCGTCGCAGGCGGGCAAGCTGATCGTGCTCACCTCGGGCACCACCGGGGCGCCCCGAGGAGCGCGCAGACCCAACCCGCCTGGGCTGTCGTCGGCCGCGTCGATCCTGTCCCGGATCCCGCTGCGGCGCCGCGAGCGGATGCTGGTCGCGGCGCCGGCGTTCCACACGTGGGGGCTGGCGGCGGTTCAGGTCGGGACCGCCATCCAAGCCAGTCTGGTGCTGCACCGCCGCTTCGACCCGGAGGCCGCGCTCGCCGCCATCGCCAGGCACCGGTGCACGTCGATGTTCGCCGTGCCGATCATGCTGCAGCGGATCATGGACCTGCCCGCCCACGTCCGCGACCGCTACGACACCTCGTCGCTGCGGGTGGTGGCGAGCAGCGGCTCACCGCTGCCCGAGCGGTTCCCCGGCGCGTTCATGGACGCCTTCGGCGACATCCTCTACAACCTGTACGGCTCCACCGAGGTCTCCTGGGCCAGCATCGCCGACCCGACCGACCTGCGGGCCGCCCCCACCACCGCGGGCCGCTGCCCCGCCGGGACCCGCGTCGGCATCCTCGACGCCGACGGCGAACCGCTGCCCCCCGGCGTCATCGGCAGCATCTGCGTCGGCAACGAGTTGCTGTTCGAGGGCTACACCAACGGCACCCGCAACCGGATGCACGACGACCTCATGGTCACCGGCGACCGCGGCTACCTCGACGCCGACGGCAGGCTGTTCGTCTGCGGACGCGACGACGACATGATCGTCTCCGGCGGCGAGAACGTCTTCCCGCAGCCGGTGGAGGAACTGCTGACGAGCCTGCCCGAGGTCGAGGACGCCGCCGTCGTCGTGGTCCCCGACCAGGACTACGGGCAGCGCTTCGCCGCCTACGTCGTCCTCCGGCCGGGCTCGCACCTGGAAGCCGTTGACCTGCGCCACTACGTCCGCGACCACCTGGAGCGGTTCTCGGTGCCCAGAGATGTGTTCTTCGTCCGCCGCGTCCCCCGCAACGCCACCGGCAAGGTCGTCAAGCGGCTGCTCGTCGATCAGGATTCGTTGGGCTAGATCACCGCGTACGCGCGTACTGGGAAGGTGCCCAGGCCGATCACGGGTACCGGGGCCGCGTGGAAGCGGAAGCCGTCGGGCGGCAGCTGCTCCAGGCCGCGCAGGTGTTCGGCGATGGGGATGCCCGCGCGGAGCAGGCGGGTGTGCGCCGGGCGCCGCGGGTCGTCGGTGCTGTCGATGTTGAGGCTGTCGATGCCGACCAGGGCGACGCCCTGCTCGACCAGCCAGTCCGCGGCGTCGGCGGTCAGGTACGGGTGGCCCTCGAAGTACGCCGGGGTGCGCCAGTTTCGGTCCCAGCCGGTGTGGATGAGCACCGCCCGCCCCGCCACGTCGAACGGGAGCAGAGCGGCCTTGTCCACCGCGCGCCTGCCGTCCCCGGCGACCCGCACGACGAGCCCGTCGAGGTCGGCGACCCGCTCCAGGGGCAGCCCGGCGAGGTCAGGTGCGCCGTCGAAGCGGTGGGCGGGGGAGTCGACGTAGGTCCCGGTGTTGGCGACCATCGAGATGGTGCCGATGTGGAACTCGGTGTCGGGGCCGTAGACCGAGCGCGACTGCTCGCGGGTCAGGTAGTCGCCGAGTTCCGGTCCCGGGACACCGGGCAGGGTCGCCATGCCGTGCTCCACCGGGTGGCTCAGCTCGACCAGCCGCGACGTCCGGGCACGGGCGGTCTCCACGCCGCGCGAGCCCTTGTGCGCCTCGGCGATCATCCGGCGGTTCGACACCCGGACCTCGCCGACCATCAGCAGACCCAGGTGCCGCACGAGCAACTCGCCGGTCGTCGCGTCGTCCAGGTCCGGCGTGGGGGAGTCGAGGCGGAAACCCTCGACGCTCAGCGATCCGCCGTTGCGGAACGCCACCTCGGCGTCGAACTCGACGCGCCACTGCTCAGTTTCATCGGTCACGGGCGAACCCTAATTCGCCGGACAGGCAACCCCAACGCAAATACGCTGACCTGCGCGAACCGGGCAAAGTCTCACTATCGACTCGAGGGTTAGGGTTCGTGATCCACACCGTCAACCAGAGGGTGAGACCTCGCCCGCGGGGGAGTCCCGGAGAGTGGGCGGCCCGCCCCCGTACGCTGAACCCGTGGTCGCCCCCGCCGTGCCCCAGGAGCCAGATGTGGCCTCCCGCACCGAAGCCCCAGCCCGCCGGGGTCGCCTGAAGGTCGCCCTGCGCTCGCTGGCCGCGCTCGCCGCGGGCGGGCTGGTGTTCCTCAGCGTGCCGCCGCGGCCCACCTGGTGGCTCGCGCCGGTCGGGTTCGCCGTGCTCGCCCTGCTGCTGCACGACCGCCGCGCCCGCGCCGGGTTCGGCTACGGGACGCTGTTCGGCCTCGGCTTCATGGTTCCGCTGCTCGCGTGGACCGGGGTGTTCGTCGGGCCCATCGCCTGGCTGCCGCTGAGCGGACTCGAGGCCGTCCTCGTCGGCGTGCCATGCGCCGCCATCGCCGTGGTGACCAGGCTGCGCGGCTGGTACCTGTGGGCCGCGCTGCTGTGGGTCGCGGGGGAGACGCTGCGCGCCTACGTCCCGTTCGGCGGCTTCCCGTGGGGCAAGCTCGCCTTCGGTCAGCCCGAGGGCCTCTACCTGCCGCTGGCCGCGCTGGGCGGCACCCCGCTCATCGCCTTCGCCGTCACCCTCACCGGGTTCGGACTCGGCGAACTCGTCCGCCGCGCGCTCATCACGCGCGCACCGCGGGCGCTCGTGATCCCCGCGCTCGCCGCGGTGCTGCCGCTGGCCGCGGGCGTGGCCGCCATCCCCGCGGTGGGCACCGACGCCGACGCGGGCGAGGTCACCGTGGCCGCCATCCAGGGCAACGTGCCGCGCGCCGGGCTCGACTTCAACGCCCAGCGCCGCGCCGTGCTCGACAACCACGTCGAGCGCACCGAGCAACTCGCCGCCGAGCTTGGCGCCACCAAGCTCGACCTGGTCATCTGGCCGGAGAACGCCTCCGACATCGACCCCTTCCGCAACCGCGACGCGGCCGAGGCCATCGCGCGCGCCGTCAACGCCATCGACGCGCCCGTCGCGTTCGGCGCGGTCATCGTGCGCCCGGACGGGCCGCGAAACTCGGTGATCCTCTGGGAGCCGGGCGTGGGCCCGGTCGACGAGTACGTCAAACGCCGGCTGCAGCCATTCGGCGAGACGATGCCGATGCGCGACTTCTTCCGGCTGTTCACCCCCACCGTCGACCGCGCGGGCACCTTCGTCCCCGGCGACGAGGCCACGGTGTTCGAGATGGGCAAGGCCCGGGTCGCGCTGGTCACCTGCTACGAGGTCGCCTTCGACGCAGTGGTCCGCGAGTCGGTCCTCAACGGGTCCAACCTGTTGGCCGTGCCGACCAACAACGCCACGTTCGGCCGCACCGAGATGACCTACCAGCAGCTGGCGATGGACCGGATCCGCGCGGTGGAGCACGGTCGCACGGTCGTCGTCGCGGCCACCAGCGGGGTCAGCGCGATCATCCTTCCCGATGGGACGGTGACGCAGAGCACGGGCCTGTTCACGCCTGCGGCGCTGGTCGAGCGCGTGCCGTTACGATCAGCGACTACGATGGCGGACCGACTGGGTGTGTGGCCCGAGTGGACCATGGTGTCCGCGGGCCTCGCCGCGCTGGTGATCGCACTGGTGCGCGGCAGGCGCTCACGGTCCGCCGGGGACATGCCGGCCGCGGCGGACACCCACGGATAGTCATATTTGCCCGGCGCGCACGCGCCGGCGAGGAGGAACACGGATGACGGACCAGCCGAACGGCTCAACGCAGCTCGAGCCGGTCCTGGTGGTGATCCCGACGTACAACGAGCGGGACAACCTCGGGCCGATCGTCGAGCGGCTGCACGCCGTTTTGCCCACGACGCACGTCCTGGTCGTCGACGACGGCAGCCCCGACGGCACCGGCGACCTCGCCGACGCCATGGCGGCGGCGGACGAGCGGGTCAACGTGCTGCACCGCACGGAGAAGGCCGGCCTCGGCGCCGCCTACGTCGCGGGCTTCCAGTGGGCGCTGGAGCGCGACTACGCCGTCATCGTCGAGATGGACGCCGACGGGTCCCACGCCCCCGAGGACCTCCCACGCCTGCTCGACGCCCTCGGCGACGCCGACCTGGTACTCGGCTCCCGCTGGGTCACGGGCGGAAAGGTCGTCAACTGGCCCATCCGCCGCGAAATCCTCTCCCGCGGCGCGAACCTGTACTCCCGCCTGGCGCTGGGGGCGAAGATCCACGACATCACGGGCGGATACCGCGCCTACCGGCGTGCCGTGCTGGAGAAGCTGAAGCTGCACAACGTGGCGTCGGCCGGGTACTGCTTCCAGATCGACCTGGCCTGGCGGACGGTGGAGGCCGGGTTCACAGTGGTCGAGGTCCCGATCACGTTCGTCGACCGCGTTCGCGGGGAGTCGAAGATGAGCGGGAACATCGTTCGCGAGGCGCTGCTGCGGGTGACCAAGTGGGGCCTGAGGCGGCGTGGGAACCAGATCAAGGGGCTGGTTCGGGGCAAGAAGGCTTGATCTTTGGGTGCTCGGCTGTCTTGATCTTTGGGTGCCGGTCGGTGACTCGGCTTGATCTGGGGACCCGGAGAAGGACCTGCGCGGGTAAAGCGGGGCAGGGTGAGGGAACTGCCCCAAAGCCGAACCACCCGACCGGCGCTTTGCCGGGCCCGTTGAGTCAGTTGGGGGCGGGCAGGGTCGAATCACTCCGCCTTCGCCTGGCACTTCCGTTGGGTGGTGCCTGAGGTTGGTGGCGAGCACGGTCGAACCCGCCGACAAGTGCTTTCGCTGGATCCTTCGGCTGGGTGGGCGGCGAGCCGGGTCGATCACTCCACCGGGCCGGACGCGTCGCTGCCCTGGGTGGGCGGCGAGGCGGGTCGGATCGTTCTGTCCGAGCCAGCCCTTGTCGGGTGGGTGCGTGAGGTGCGCTGCGAGCCTGGCCGGATCGCGTCACCGCCGAGCGGGCGACTTCCCCCGAGCGGGGTGGGCGGCGTTGCGAGCCGAGTCACCCGGCCGTCAGCGTTTCGCGGGGTCGTGCCGTCCCACACGTCCCATGAGCAGGTGTGAAACGAGTCGCCCTTCGGTTGGCAGGAGGGCGACTCGTGTTGCTCTGGGTGGCAAGTCAGTCCGGGCAGGCGACAGCCGCCCGGCTGGGGGTTCCGGGCGGCTGTCTGGTCTGTGGCCGCAGGTCAGGCGCTGCGTGCGCCTCGGCGGCCGCGGAGTTCCTGCAGACGCTCGGTCAGCAAGTCCTCCAGCTCCGGGATCGTGCGGCGTTCGAGCAGCATGTCCCAGTGGGTGCGCGGCGGCTTGGTCTTCTTCGGTTCGGGAGCGGAGCCGTCGATCATCTTCGACTCCGTGCCGTGCAGGCGGCACTCCCAGACCGAGGGGATCTCGGCGTCGTCCGAGAACGGCACCTCGAAGTCGTGGTCCTTCGGGCACGCGTAGCGAACCGTCCGGCGCGGGGCCAAGTCGTGATTGCGGTCAGTCTCGTAGCTGACCGCTCCCAGCCTGCTACCACGAAGCACACGGTCGGCCATGGCGGTGTCCTTTCGCTCGGCCCGTGCGGGCCTAGGGGTGTTGCTTACCCAGAGCAACGAGCAAAACGAGTATTTCATTCCCGTTCGCCCGCTGCCGTCGCTTACGGTGACAAGCTTCACCCGTCAACAACAGCATCCTCCTAAGGGATGCCCACGCGCCGGTTTTGTGACGCGCTATCGCACATTCGGCATGGACATATCACCCCTCCGGGTGATGGTAGCCGCAAGAGGCCTAGTCAGGCGAACGTGAGTTGACCTTGGACCCCCTGGCTGAGCCCCAGATCACCCAGACGGAAGTGCCTGCGGCACAGAACCTGGTAACGGACGGTAGTAGACCATTGCTCCGGTAGGGGTTCACTGTCCGTACCGACACGAGCATGCCCCGTGTCCGCGACGAGAACGGTGTCCCCAGCGCGTGTCACCTGGCCGTCCTGGACCCGGGCGTTGAACCGGGCAGGCAGCCCGCACCAGCACAGGACGTCGACCTGGACCGGCTGCAGGTCGTCGGCCAGTTCGAACAGCCGTCGCGACCCTGGGAACAGGGTGCTGCGGAAGTCCGTCGCGATGCCGAAGCAGTACACGTCGACCTGCGAGTCGTCGGCGAGTTCGGCGAGCTGGTCGACCTGGGCCGGGGCGAGGAACTGGGCCTCGTCGACGATCAGGTAGTCCACCCGCGACCCGGCCGCCCAGGTCGACCGGACCAACTCGCACAGGTCGACGTCGGCGTTGATCTCGATCGCCGCCCGGGAGATCCCGATGCGGCTCGAGATCTGGGGCTTGCCCGAGCGGTCCCGCAGCACCAGGAGCAGGCCCTTGCGGCCCTGCCGGGCGTGGTTGTGGTCGACCTGCAGCGCGAGCGTCGACTTCCCGCAGTCCATCGGCCCGTAGTAGAAGCGCAGATGCCCGGTGACGGGCACGGCCCGGCGCGAGCCCGCGGCGGGCACGGCGGAGAGGGCGTCGGTCGGGTCGGGATCGGCTGTGGTCTCCATGGTCACGGGCGCGAACCCTATCGGTCTCAGAGAATCGCCGGTTCCGGGTTGCCGACGGCCTGGATGGCCCGGCGGATGGGCACGAAGTACATCAGGACCAGGCCGATGAAGAAGAAGATGACCAGCGAGATGATCGCGTACCGGTAGGAGCCGGTGGCGCCCGCCATGAAGGCGAACAGCAGCGGGCCGAGCCAGGAGGTGGCGCGCTCGCCGATCTCGTAGATGGAGAAGTACTGGGCTTCCTTGCCCAGCGGGATCATCTGGCTGAACAGCGACCGCGACAGCGCGTTCGTGCCGCCGAGGACCAGGCCGATGCCGCCCGCGACCAGGTAGAACTGCATTGCCTGCCCGGCCTGCACGAAGTACGCCGCGCCGATGACCAGCACCCACACGCACAGGCTGATCATGATCGTCTTCTTGGCGCCGATGTGTCGGGCGACCAGGCCGTGCAGCATGCCGCCGAGGAACGCGACGAACTGCACGATCAGGATCGTGGTGATCAGTACGTCGGCGGAGAACTTGAGCTCCTCGCGGCCGTACTGGGCCGAGACGTTCGCGACGGTGGCGATGCCGTCGGTGTAGATGAGGTAAGTGCCCAGGAACGCCAGGGTCAGCGGGTAGGCGCGGGCGTGGCGCAGCGTGCCGCGCAGCTCACGGAAGCCCGCGGTGACCACCGAGCCCTCGGCGGGCGTGGTCTTGGCCGGGTCGTGGCCGCGCAGCCTGCGCAGCGGGATGGTGGTGAACACCGCCCACCAGATGCCCGAGAGCAGGAACGCGATCTGCGCGGCGTTGCCCTCGGAGATGCCGAAGCTGTCGCGGAACAGGTAGATGACCAGTTGCAGGGCCAGGGCCAAGCCGCCGCCGAGGTAGCCGAACGCCCAGCCGCGGGTGGAGAGGCCGTCGCGTTCGTCGGCCGTGGCGATGTCGGGGATGAACGAGTAGTAGATGACCACCGACGTGCCGTAGCCGATGTTGCCCAGGATGAAGAACACCACCCCGAGCTCCCAGTTCGACCCGCTGACCAGGGCCATCGCCACGGTCGCGATCGAGCCGCCGAAGGCGAAGAAGGCCAGCATCGGCTTCTTGTTCGACGTGCGGTCGGCGATCGCGCCCATCAGCGGCACGATCAGCACCTGGATCACGGTGGCGAACGACAGCAGGTAGCCCCACAGCGAGCCCGCGGCGAAGTCCAGCCCGAACAGGCTGATATCGCAGTCCTTGAGCTTGTCGGTGTTCCCCGCGGCATCGGCCGGGCAGGGGTTGGGCCCGTTGCGCTCGGTGTCGGCCTGTGCGGCGGTCGCGGCGACGGCGGTGAGGTAGAGGGACCCGAAGACCGTGGTGACCGACGTGGGGAACACGGAGTTCGCCCAGTCGTACCAGACCCAGCCGCGCTGCTCGCGCTTGCGCGCCGCCTCATCGGCGACTGGGGTGTTGTCTTCCACCATGCTCACGCTGCCTCCGCGAAATGACCGGCACCGGGCGTGCGCACGCCCGGCACGGCGGAGAGTACTGGCCCCGCCACCGGTTGCGGTGGGCATTGCCCGGCCGAGTCCAAACGGTCACCTTCATCATCGCGGCGCGTGGCCGCGCGCTACCCGCGCGGGTGATACGTGAGGCGGGTGTTGCGGTTGTGGCTGATGGGACTCCGGCTTACCGTCCTCGGTTATGGCTGGTAGACGGGTTGTCTCACGGATGGTCCTGCTGGTCGCGGTCGTCGTCTCGACCGCCGTCGTCGCCGGGCCCGCAGCCGCGGCCGACCCGCCCGCCGCGGACTGGGCCGAGCTGCGGATGTGTGAGTCCAGCGGCCGTTACACGGTGAACACGGGCTCGGGGTACTACGGCGCCTACCAGTTCGACCTGCCCACGTGGAACAGCGTCGGCGGCAAGGGGTACCCGCACGAGGCCGCGCCCGCCGAACAGGACTACCGCGCGCTGTATCTCTACCGGATGCGCGGCTGGCAGCCGTGGGAGTGCGCGGGCATGCGTGGTCTGCGGCCTGATTCCGACGCCCGCAGCAAGCGGGTGCCGACCTATGCCGAGTCGGCATATATCGGCGGCGGGTCCACCGCGCCGCCGCCCATCATGCCGCCCTGGCCCGGCGTGGTCTACGTCTTCGGCGACTGCGCGCCCGCCCTGCGGCAGTGGCAGTTGCGGATGAACGTGCACGGCTACCGGTTCCAGGGGAGCGGCTGCTACTACGCCGAGACCCAGCGCGCGGTGCTCGCCCTGCAGCGGGCCAACGGGATCGTCGACTCGGGGAAGCTCGGCCCGAAGACCTGGCGGGCGGCCTGGCAGGGCGTCGCGCCGAAGCCGTGAGAACAAGGGCTGGACATGTGACCATTTGGTCACCTATTCTGGTCACGTGAACGACGACCGGGTGTTCAAGGCATTGGCCGACCCCACCCGGCGCCTGCTGCTCGACCGGCTGTTCGCTCGCGACGGACAGACGCTCGGGGAGTTGGAGACCGACCAGGAGATGACGCGCTTCGGCGTCATGAAGCACCTGAAGGTCCTCGAAGAGGCCGGGCTGGTCGTCACGCGCCGCTCCGGGCGGGAGAAGTTGCACTTCCTCAACCCGGTGCCCATCCGACTGATTCATGACCGCTGGATCGACAAGTACACCGACGAGCGTCACGTGAGCGCGCTGATCGAGCTCAAGGCGCAACTGGAGGACGAGACATGACCACGACGCAGCAGACCGTGCAGGTCTACAAGATCTACATCAAGGCCACCCCCGAGGCGATCTGGGACGCGATCACCAAGCCGGAGTGGACCGCCAAGTACGGGTACACCGGCGTGGTCGACTTCGACCTCAAGCCCGGCGGCGCGGCGCGGACCTACCCGAGCGACGCGATGCGCGAAGCGGCCAAGGAGCAGGGTTATGACATGCCCGACCTCCTCATCGATGGCGAGATCCTCGAAGCCGACGCGCCGCACAAGCTGGTCATGACCTGGCGGATGCTGATGGACCCGACGTGCGCCGCCGAGGGATTCACCACCCTGACCCACGAGATCAGCGAGGTCGAGGGCGGCTACTGCGCGCTGACCGTGTCCCACGACGTCACGAACGCGCCCACCGTCGCCGCGATGGTCAACGGCGACAACGGCGACCCCGGACAGGGTGGCGGCGGGCACCCGTGGATCCTCAGCGACCTCAAGTCGCTCCTGGAGACCGGCAAGATCCTCGCCGGTTGACCGCCACGCCGAGGACACCGCCGCCCCGCTTCCCCGGGCGGCGGTGTCCTCGGTTTGCGGTGTCCTCGGTGTCAGGCCCCCAGCTTCACGCGCACCGCGTCGAGTTCGTCGGGGGTGAGGTCGATGTCCAGGCCGGGCAGCACCTCGCCGAGCTGGTCGTACCCGATCGTGGTCGTCTCGGTCCGCCCGTCGGGGTATTCCACGCTGAGTTCGTTGCCGACCAGCCTGCGGCTGACGCCCTCGCTGAGCCGCTTCACGATCAGCTTGCCGGGGAACGGCGAACCCGGGCCAGTCGCCGCGTAGTGGTTGCCCACCTCGAAGTCCACCGCGAGCTGTGGGACGTCCTCGAACTCGTGCTCGGGCTCCCATCCGTCCTTCGTCAGCCGCCACAGCGACCAGCCGAGGTCGGTCTTCCGCACTTGGTGCGGCCATCCGGCCTGGTCGACCTCCGAGCCGTCGATCAGCGGCATCGGCTGCCAGATCGACGCCCCGAACCCGACGTCGACCAAGTGGTCCGCGCCGTCCACGGTGACGACAAGCAGGGCGTGCGTGCGCGGACCGGACCGTTGCGGCCCGACCCGGCCGAGCCTGCGCCGCACGGTGAAGCCGAGTTGTTCCGCCGCCGCCGCGAACAGCGGGGCATGCTCGAAGCAGTACCCGCCGCGCGCCCGGTCGACCATCTTGGCCGCCACCGCCTTGACGCTCAGGTCCGGTGGACCGTCGACGAGCACGCCGATGTTCTCGAACGGGATCGCCCGCACGTGCGCGATGTGCAGTGAGCGCAGTGCGTCCAGCGAGGGCGCGACCCGAGGGTGATCGATGCGCGCGAGGTAGCTGTCGAGGTCGAGGTCCTCGGTGGCCCAGTCCGGGGCGGGGGAGAGCTTCGTCATGCGTTCATGGGATCACCTCCAGCGCACTGGAGGTCAAGAACGACGAGGACTCACGCGTGCGCCCACAGCCCCCGCTCGATCAGCACGTCCTTGAGCACCTTCGGCTTGTCCGTCATCAGCCCGTCGACGCCGAGGTCGAGCAGTTCGCGCATCTGCTCCGGCTCGTCGATCGTCCACACGTGCACCTCGGCGTCGCGGCGGCGGGCGACCGCCACCAGGCGCGGGTTGACCACGGTGATCCGGCCCTGACGCACCGGCACCTGACACACCAGTGGGCGGTCCGAGCGCCGCGCGAAGAACTGTGGCAGCTTGCCCGTCGCCCAGAACCGCGCCATGGCCCGCATTCCCATCGACGTCAGCGCAGGCGGGCCCGCCAGCTTGCGCACCCGCGCCATGCGCGCCTCGGAGAACGACGCCAGGCACACCCGGTCGAACGCGTCCATCCGCCGCAGCAGCTCCAGCGTCGGCGCCACCGCGGCGTCGCTCTTGAGATCGATGTTGATCAGCGCGTCGGGCAGCTCTTCGAGCAGGTCTTCGAGCCTGCTGACCGGTTCCCGCCCGCCGATCTTGGCCTGGCGCACCGTCGCCCATGGCAGCAGCGCCACCGCGCCGGACCCGTCGGTCGTGCGGTCGAGGAGCGCGTCGTGGTGCACCACGACCACGCCGTCGCTCGTGGCGTGCACATCGGTCTCCAGATACCGGTATCCCTCGTCGACCGCGCGCTTGAACGCGACCAGGGAGTTCTCGAGGCCGTCGAGGTCGTCGTAGTGCCAGCCGCGGTGGACGAAGGCCCGCGGGTAGGGGCCGGCGAAGAAGCCGTGATCGGATCGCACCTGCTGAGTGTGCCTCAACGGCGTGGCGGTCGCGGTGTACTCAGGGTGTCCAGATAGCGTCCAG
The DNA here is from genome assembly GCF_014323725.1 of Actinokineospora xionganensis. Lineage (GTDB taxonomy): Bacteria > Actinomycetota > Actinomycetes > Mycobacteriales > Pseudonocardiaceae > Actinokineospora > Actinokineospora xionganensis. The sequence goes on from NZ_JABVED010000018.1 coordinate 96,982, forward strand.
CGCCATGGTAGTGGTGACCCAACCGGTGGACGTCGTACGCCGCCGTGACGAACCCCGGCACTGCGGCTGGTGCGGCCGACAGCTCCCGGGAGACCCGCGCGCGGGCAGGCCACGCCGCTATTGCGCCCAATCTTGCAGGCAGCGTGCGTATGAGCGGCGGACCGCGGTGCAGCGTGGCGGGCTTCCCGAAGACGCTGTCGTGCTGTCCGCCGCGGAACTCGCTGACCTGCAGGATCGCCTGTTCCAGCTGCGCTGCGCGGCCGAGGATGTGGTGACCGCGGCCCGCGACGGCGCGAGCGCGGCGGAGCTGATCGGCCTCGCCGAAGCCATAGAGATCAGTGCCAAGGGGCTTGAGCGCCTGCGCTGAACACGTTCGGTCCACTACGCTTCGTGCGCATGTCCCCACGAGAATGGGTGAGGGAGACCGGGTGACGGACCACGAGACCGCCCCCGCGGAGATCCTGTCCGCTACCGATACGGCCTTCGCGCTCACCGATCGAGCCTCGACCGTGCGCTGGGTGAATCCCGCGATGGCCGTGCTGCTCGGTCTGAGCGTCGAGCAGAGCATCGGCCGATCGCTGACCGCGCTGCTGGCGGGCGCGCCCGACGGGCCGCGCGACGACGACGTCATGCTGCCGCAGCCCGCGATCGACGGCGCCAGTTATCGCTGGCTCGAGATCCGGTGCACCGCCACCGACGACGGCCTGCTCTACCGGGCGACCGACGTCACCCGGTGGCGCAATCGCGAACTGGACGCCGTGGGCTTGGCGAACCACCAGGACGAGCTGCTGCGCCTCGTCGACGAGGATCCGCTCACGGGGCTGCCGAACCGGCGCGCGCTGACCCGGGAGTTGGAGCGCCAGCTCGCCCTCGGGGTGCGCGGCGCGTTCCTGCTGCTCGACCTCGACCACTTCAAGGACGTCAACGACCTGCACGGCCACCCCACGGGCGACCGGGTCATGTGCACGCTGGCGTCGCTGCTGCGCGACCGCATCGGCAGCGGCCAGGTACTCGGCAGGCTCTCGGGCGATGAGTTCGCCGCCGTGCTGGCCGACTCCGACGAGCGCGACGCCGTGGCGGTGGCCGACCGGCTGCGCAACGCCATCGCCGCGATCCCGATGACCGGGGTCGCCGGTGCCAGCCGCATCACCGTGTCCATCGGCGTGGCGACCTTCGACTCGGGCGTGTCGTGGCAGGAGGTGCTGGCCAACGCCGACATGGCGCTCTACGCGTCCAAGGCGGCGGGCCGCAATCGGGTCACGGTCTACGAACCGGGCCACTACCAGGACACCGCGCTGCGGGTGACGGTGATCGAACGCGTCCGCGCGGCGCTCAAGCACGGCGGTTTCGTGCTGCACGCGATGCCGATGGTCAAGCTCGGCAGCGGGCGGGTGATCGGCCACGAACTGCTGCTGCGGCTGGAGGACGGCAAGGACCCGCACCTGGGCCCCGGCGAGTTCCTCCTCGCCGCCGAACGCAGCGACCTCGTCTTCGAGATCGACCGCTGGGTCGCGGACAAGGCGATCCAGACCCTTGTCGAGCACCCGTACCCCGGGCTGAGATTCAACGTCAACGTCTCCGGCCGGACCCTGGAGGACGAGGACTTCGGCGACTTCGTCCTCGACCGGCTCACCGCCGCGGGCGTGGCCCCCGGCCGTCTCGGCTTCGAGATCACCGAGACCGCCGCGGTCACCAACCTCGATGCCGCCCGCAGCCTGTCGCAGCAGCTGCGCGCCAGCGGCTGCCGCATCACCCTGGACGACTTCGGTTCCGGGTTCGGGTCGTTCGTGCACCTCAAGGAACTGCCGATCACCGGCCTCAAGATCGACGGCGAGTTCATCCACGGCATCGACTACGGCAGCCGCGACACCGTGCTGGTCCAGGGGATCGTGGACATCGCCCGCGGCCTGGGCCTGTCGGTTGTGGCCGAGTGGGTGGAGCGCGCGACGCAGGTGGAGGCGCTGTCCCGGCTCGGAGTGCGTGTCGCGCAGGGGTTCCACCTCGGCAAGCCGGAACCACTTGAGACGCTGCTGGCCCGGCCGCACGGGGTGTGGATGCGCAGGCCCACGCTGATGCAGGACCTCGACACCATGGACTCCGCCGCTGCCAGGGCGGAGGCCGCCGCGCGGGCCGAGTCCGCCGCACGGGCCGAGTCCAGTTCGCGGGCCGAGTCCGGCTCGCGGGGAATTGTCGGTGGTCGCGGCTAGGTTCGGGGCATGATCCTCGAGCTCCGCCAGTACACCCTGCACCCAGGCCGTCGCGACGAACTGATCTCGCTGTTCGAGCGCGAGTTCGTCGAGTCCCAGGTGGCTTTGGGAATCACCCTGCCCGGGCTGTTTCGCGACGCGGACGACCCGGATCGGTTCGTGTGGCTGCGAGGGTTCGCGGACATGGCGGCGCGCAAGGCGGCGCTTGAGGCGTTCTATGGCGGACCGGTGTGGAAGGCGCATCGGGACGCGGCCAACGCGACGATGATCGACTCGGACAATGTGTTGCTGTTAGGCGTTGTACGGGACTTCTCAGATGCTTCTGTTGGGTCGCCGGTGACCGCGATGATCCATTACTTTGATGCGCCGGTTACTGATGATGTGGTGGAGAAGGCCGCTGCTGAGCCGTTTCTTGCGGTGTTTCGGGGGGACTACAGCGAGAACACCTTTCCGGCGTTGCCGGTTCGGGTGGGGGAGCAGGTGTTGGTGACGTTCGGTGGTGGACCTGCGTTGTCTTCGCGGGTGGAGACGCTCAGGTTGGAGCCGACTCTTCGATCTGCTCTGCGAGTTCGTTGAGCGGTGGTTCGCCTGCGGGGCTTGCTGGGGTGCCTGTTTGGGTTCGGCCTGCCGGTTTGGGTCTGCCGTTCGTTTTCCTAGCGGTTTGAAGCAGGGGATGCGATGCCGTGTAGGACTGTTCGGCTGATGGTGGCGGCGAAGTCGTTTGGCACCACTACTTCCGTGCCGCCGTAGAGGTGGGGGAGGACTACCTCGTGGCATGCGCCGATGATCATCGTGGCAGCTGCTTCGAGGTCGGCGTCAGTGGCGATTCGACCTTGTTTCCTCTCTACCGCAAGGAAATCCACCAGTTCTTGGCGCAGTCCCCGGCCATCCGCGGTCGGGTTGGTCAGCGCCCTGAAGCGGACAAGCACCTCAGGCTGGGCGAGCAAGGCGGTGAAGGCGGGCAGTATCGCCTCGTGCAGCTTAAGACCGCGTTCGACGAACTTGGTGAGCGCTGTCTCGACGGGGTCCACTCCCGGTTCTGGCGGCGCGCCCAGGGTCGCCTCGACCGACCTCACGTGAGCATGCAAAGCGAAGGCCAGCAGGTCCTCCTTGTCGGCGAAGTGGTTGTACAGCACTCCCGCCGCCACCCCGGCCTCCTGTGCGATGTCGCGCACGGTCGGGGTGGCGCCGCGGCGGGCGAGGAGTCGTTCGGCGGTGGTGATCAGGTGTTCGCGCAGGGTTTGGTCGCCTGCTGCCGCCACCTTGCGCGGGGCCATCAGGCGCGCACCGCCTGGATTCGCCAGGCGGCGCCGCGCAGTCGCACGCCGTCCGGGGTCTCGAAGCGGCGCATCGACTCGGTGAACTCGGTGCGGACCAGGTCGGCGACCTCCGGCCCCGCGTTGGCCAGGGTGAACCGGACCGGTCCCCAGTCGGCGAGGAAGGCGCCCGCGTCGGCGGCGTCGCGGCCCCACACCTGGTCGGCGTCGACCGGGTCGGTCGTGATGTCGGTGTAGCCCGCCTGCTCAAGGATTCCGCGCACGACACCGGGATCGCTCATCGACAGCGGGCCGGCGTCATCGGCCTCGGCGTTCATCCAGGGCAGCTGCTCGGCCGCGCCGATGACCTCGGCGAGGTCGTGTTCGGCCATCGAACGCATGCTCAGCATCGCCAGCCGCCCGCCCGGTCGCAGCGCGTTGCCGAGGTTGGCGAACGCGGCGACGGGGTCGGCGAAGAACATGATTCCGAACCGGCTGACCGCCACGTCGAACTCACGAGTGAACGCGAACACCTGCGCGTCGCCCTGGACGAACGTGACATTGTCGATTCCCTCCTCGGCCGCGACCTGCCTCGCCCGGGCGAGCATCGGCTCGGACAGGTCGAGCCCCATGGCCCCAGTGGCCCGACCCGCGGCGAGGCGGGTGAGCTGGCCCGCGCCGCAGCCGATGTCGAGGACCCGGTCGTCCGGGCGGACCAAGTCGAGCAGGGTCGGGTTGAACTCGAAGTTGATCGCGTTGTAGCGGTCGTGGTGGTCGGCCCAGTGCTTCCCCTCGTAGCCGTTCCACGCTTCGGCCTGGCCGGTGTTGATCGTCTCCATCGAAATCCCCCTGTGAACGATTGTTCATGAACGCATGTTCATCATGGACCGTGACCCGGCGGGAGCGCAACATCGAGTAGGGTGGCGACGCCGGTGTCAAAGGAATCGAAGGAGGTGGGAACCCATGACCGTCAGGTCAGGTCGGGTGCTCTCCTCTCACGGCCACCGGGTCCACCGGGTTCGGTGACCACGAGAGCGCCCGTCGGCATCCCCGAAAGGCGTTCCATGTCGTCCCCGATCGTCACCACCCTTCGTTCCGCCGGCTGCGTCTTCGCCGAGGACGAAGCCCGCCTCCTTCTCACCACCGCCGCGACCCCGTCCGCGCTCGCCGCGATGCTCGCCCGCCGGGTCGCGGGGGAGCCGCTGGAACACGTGCTCGGCTGGGCGGAGTTCCACGGCCTGCGCATCGCCGTCGACCCGGGTGTCTTCGTGCCCCGGCGACGCACCGAGTTCCTCGCCCGCCAAGCCGCCGCCCTCGCCTCGCCGGGCGCCGTCGTCGTCGATCTCTGCTGCGGGTCCGGCGCCGTCGGGGCTGCCGTGTCCGCCACCGTCCGCGGTGTCGAGCTGTATTCCGTGGACATAGACCCGGTGGCCGTGGCGTGTGCCCGACGCAATGTCCGCGGCGCCGTCTTCGTGGGTGACCTCTACGATCCGCTGCCCGACTCGCTGTGCGGCCGTGTCGACATTCTGGTCGCGAACGCCCCCTACGTCCCGACCGACGCGATCGTGCTCATGCCCCCGGAAGCGCGCATCCACGAGCCGCTCCACGCCCTTGACGGCGGGGCCGACGGTCTCGAGATCCAGCGCCGGGTGAGCGCCGCCGCCGCGGGGTGGCTGGCCTCGGGTGGGCACCTCCTCATCGAGACCAGTGAACGCCAGGCGCCGCGCACGGCCGAGGCGTTCGAGCGGGATGGACTGTTCCCGCTCGTGGTCGAATGCGAGGAACTGGGCGCGACCGTCGTCGTCGGCACCAAGTCGGGTATTGCATAAAGGTCAGATCTATTCGACACTCATGCGGCGAAAATCACGCACCTTCAGCGTTCACGGCTGTGAACATTGGATGAATCGGCCCGCTTCCGATGGAGTGTCCATGCCGAACAGCTTTCCTCGCCGCTCGTTCCTGTCCTGGTCGGTCGCCGCGGCCGCGCTGCCGGTGGTGATGACGGGGGCGTCGCCCGCGCTCGCCGCCGGGGCCGTGCTCGATGATCGGCTCGCCGCGGGCACCGGGTGGCGAGACTTCCTCGGGGCGTTGGACCTCGTGTGGCAGTCGGTGCCCACGTCCTTCTATCAAGGTCCGTTCCTGGGCAACGGCGGCCTGGGTGTGAGCGTCTACCAGCGGTCGGGGGCGAACCGGCTCGCGTTCGTCCTCGGCGACAGCCGGGTGCGCGACCACCAGGCAGTCGGTGGTCCGTTGTGGGGCGGGGCCCGGCTGCCGGTCGGTCACCTGACGCTGCAGACCACGGGGGCGGTGACGGGCGTCGACTTGCGACTGTCCTTATGGAACGCCGAGCTGAGCGGCTTCGTGACCACCACCAGTGGTGTGCTCTCGGTCCGGGCGTTCGTCCACGCCCGCAAGGATGTCCTGGTGGTCGCCGCGGTTGCGGTGAGCGGCACCGAGACCGCCGCGTGGACCTTCACCTCGCAGGCCGCGGTCAGCCCCCGGCAGCAGTTCTACCCGACGCAGCGGCCCACCGACCTGCTGAACAACCCCGCGGCGGTGACCACCACGACCGCCACCGGCGGCACCTGCGTGCAAGACCTCGCATGTGGCGGTCGCACCGAGACCCGCTGGACCCGACGCACCGAACCCGACGGGGTGACCGCGACCCTGCTGTGCACCGTGGCGCACAGCGCGACCGACCGCTCCGCCGGCACGACCGCGGCGGCCACCATGAGCGCCCTGGGCACCCTCGACCAACTCGCCGCCGACCACCGCTCATGGTGGAACGCCTTCTACCCGCGCAGTTTCGTGTCCGTGCCCGACACGAAGCTGATGAGCTTCTACTGGACGCAGCTCTACAAGGCCGCCAGCGCCACCCGCGCCGACCGACCCGTGATGGCCACGACCGGCCCGTGGCTGGAGCCGACACCGTGGCCCGCGGTCTGGTGGAACCTCAACGCGCAGCTGGAGTACTGGCTGCTCTACGCCACCGGGCACACCGAACTGGACTCGCTGAGCAAGTCGATGGCCGACAACGAGGCGGGCCTGATCGCGAACACCCCGCAGTCCTACCGCGGGGACTCGCTCGTGCTTGCCCGGTCCTCGCAGGAAGACCTGAAGTCCGAGGTGTCGAGCGTGCCCGGCACGACCTCGCCCCTGTGCGAGGCGGGCAACCTGACCTGGGCGCTGCACAACGTGTGGCTGGCCTACCGGCACACCATGGACGACAACCTGCTCCGGAACACGCTGTTTCCCAGGCTGCGCAAGGCGATCAACTTCTACCTGCACTTCCTCACCAAGGACAGCGCGGGCGTCTACCACCTGCCCACCACCTACTCGCCGGAGTACGCCAACACCAGTGACTGCAACTACGACCTGGCACTGATCCACTGGGGCTGCCGGACCCTGCTGGCCGCCGCCGACCGGCTCGGCATCGCCGACCCGCTGGCGCCGAAATGGCGCGACGTGCTCGCGCGCCTGACCCCGCCTCCGCAGGACGCCACCCAGGGACTGTGGATCGGCAAGGACAAGCAACTCACCTCGTCGCACCGGCACTTCTCGCACCTGCTCTGGTTCTACCCGCTCTACGAGCTGGACGTGACCGTGCCCGCCAACCGGGACCTGCTGGTCAAGTCGCTGGCGCACTGGCAGAGCCTGACCGGCGCGCTGCAGGGCTACAGCTTCACCGGCTCTGGCTCGATGTACGCGTTGCTGGGCAACGGAAACTCCGCGCTGACGCAGCTGAACAAGCTGGTCACGTCCTACATCAAGCAGAACACCATGTACGCCGAGACCGGCCCGGTGATCGAGACACCGCTGGCGGGTGCGCAGACCATGCACGACATGCTCGTGCAGAGCTGGGGCGAGGTCATCCGGGTCTTCCCGGCCGTGCCGACCGCGTGGGCGGACGTGACCCTCCACAACCTCAGGGCCGAGGGCGCGTTCCAGATCAGCGCCCGGCGGCGGGCCGGTGTCACCGAGTTCATCAGGGTCCGCAGCCTCGCGGGTGAGCCGTGCCGAGTGCGGCCGGGTGGGATGGCGGGTCCGTACAGCGTGCAGCCCGCCGGGGCCACGCCGGGCCCGATCGCCTGGACCCAGCGGGCCGACGGTGTCCTTGAGATCACCCTCGCGGCGGGGCAGGAGGCGCTGATCACGAAGGCCGGAACGGCGCCCGCCCTGGTGGTCGCGCCGGTGGCCACCCCGACCAAGGCGTCCTGGGGGCTGCCGCCCACCGCGGGCGGCACACCGCTGGCGATCGCGTCTCTGCTGAACAACGACGGCATCTCCTGGCAGTCGGCCACCGCGGACGGCGATCTCGACTCGGTGGGATACACCTTTCCCGCCGAGGAGATGCCCACGCCGGGTCTGTTCGTCTCCGGCGGTGTCAACTGGACGATGCCGGGCTACCCCGACGGGCAGAAGAACAACCTGGTCCCGAATGGACAGACGATCTCGGTGCCTGCGGGCGTGTACAAGGAGCTTCACGTTCTGGGTGTCGCGACCCAGGGCAACGCCACCGGCTCGGTCACCTTCACCTACGGCGACGGCTCCACCTCGACCGCGCCCCTGAACCTCTCCGACTGGGGCCGCGCCACCACGAACGGCGAACTCGTCGCCGTGCAGACGACCCACCGGCACAGCCCCTCGGGCGACCACCCACTGCGAGTCCGGCTGCTGCACCAGACGATCCCGGTCACCGGCACCGTTGCGCTGACCTCGATCCGCCTTCCCAGCCACGGCAGGATGCACCTGTTCGGACTGACACTGCGGTGACCGGCGAGGACAGCGGCCCCGAGGGCTTTCGCCCGCGGGGCCGCCGTTTCGCTCCCCCTGGGTCAGGTGGTGAGTGTCCAGGTGTCGATGTAGCCGGTG
>NZ_JABVED010000019.1 GCF_014323725.1 Actinokineospora xionganensis
CCACGCGCTTGTAATTGGCGAGGGGTTCGCCCATGGCAACGCACTTACAACGTCACCATCCCCGACAAACTCCCTCGGACGGCGCAAGCCTGGCATCCAATCTGACGGAGAGTCCTGTGATCTACAAACCCGTCGCGGACGTGCCGTACGCATCCAGAGTTACCGAAACACGCAAATGCAAGATCCTGGTCGAATCCAGCAGAAATCTCGTGACACTACCCCGGACTGACCCGAAGAAGGGGTAGCGTGGTCATTCGTCGATATTCTGATAGCCTTACACTGGAGAGAGCCCGCGCTTCGAATGATTGCAGAATTATATTATGCTGTGCACCCACTGAACGCGCCGTGTCCCACCAGGAGCGCCACCACTCGGCGACCTCATCGTCAAGCTCACCCTCGGTGATCAGAGTGACCCGAGCGACGCTCGGCGCAAGATAGTCATCCAGCTCAATCGCAACTTCAGACACCTGCTCGTCCATACGATGGAACATGGCGGCGTCTTCTTTTTGCAAGATCTTTAGGCTGTCGCCAAGCGGGAGTTGGATCGCATCCACAAACGTTTTCGCGAAAGCGGGGCGACATCGAATTTTGGCTATCCTCTCACCGACGCAACTACCCGCTCGACCATGCCCAAAAGCGGCGATTGGTGTACGCCCTGCCAGCCACCCCTTCTCGACTGGCATTTCGATTCTAAGGTCAGCCACCCAGAATCCGTCGGGGAGTGCATCCATGTACAGGTAATGCAGGGGACCTTTTCCCTGGCGCAGCAACTTTCGTATGCCGCCATCAAGATCGCTTCTTTCCTCTACCGGTGCAATCTGAACCCATGGTTTGACCGCCGGGTAAGGCTCCTCTTCCACGAGATCACATGTTTGCGTTGTGATCAAGCCGTAGCGCGGGTTAGCCCCCTCAGGCATCTCGATTAGTTCTGGCCCATCATGGCCGTCGACATAGGCCGCAGTTCGCTTCCAAACCGGACGATCAGGATCCGCGAAATAGAAGAACGGCGGATCGGCAACTATATCGCCTTGGGCGAACTTTGCCATCTCATTTAAAACACCGACAGGCCAGGATTCCCTGTCAACAGGTAGGCCATCATCGATAGATGGCAGTTTCTGAATCTCACCTGTTGTCATTCTGGCGGCGTTCTACGTCGGACAGGTGGGCGAACGAAAACTTCGTGCCCGCCCGCAGACCTTCGGATCCTTGAAGTCTCTTCGTGCTGCTCGTATTCCGGCTCAAATGTCAAAATCTGAGCCTTTTGGAAGAGCAACGACTGGGCCGAGTTCTGAACTTTCGAGCGTCCTGCAGACGTCCGCAACAGTTCCCTGCGTGCACAGTTTTCCTCGTCAGCCTGCGCCAGCCATACCAAAGCGCCAACTTTTCCCAGATGATGAACGAGCGCACCCACTAGCCCATGAATTTCGAATAAGCCACGAACCGTCTTTGGATACGCGCTCGCGCCTCCACGCCAATTAGACAAATTGCGTCGCGAGAAACCAGCGAGTTCGGCGACCTCTTCTTCTGTACAATCCAACCACGATGCGAGCTCTGTAACAGCAAGAACAGCTCGTGTGGTGTTCCCCTGGCGCTTCTCGGGCGACGAGCGAGCAACCCGAGTTGTTCCCGCGACAGCCATCGGTGCTAGGAGGCCGGCGACCGATGCGGCAGTTCGAATGACGGATGCCGCCATCGAGGGATGCACCCAGGTCGCATGTAGCACTCCTGTGACAGCGATCGACGTCAGCGCTTCGCGCAACACCGGCCTGGACAGTCGCTCCGCAAGATCGTGGGCAAGCAGCAGGAGCGGCGAGGCTAGCTCAACCTGTGTGGCCATGAAGCCAGACTCAAGCACCGTCGAGGCTTCTGGTTCCAACAGCGGTGTGCACTCGGTTCCATCCAGCGCAAGCGGGTCACGCGCCTCGACCAAAGGGGTCCGATCAAGAGTTGGCACCAGCGTGAGTGTCATGTTCTGCCTCCCCCTCTATTAACCTCTTGATCAAGGCAGGCGTTACAGCAGTCTGGAAGATTTGCAGCGCCAAGCGATGAAGACTGTGGGCACCTTCGAGTACATCGTCCGCGTCAAAGGCTCTTGAGTCACCTCTGGAGCAGTCGGTATCCAGAACATACGGCCAACCGCCAGAGTCGTCAGCTTCGACACCATGACGCAGCAAAACTTGACTGCCGTTTGGCCCTTGCAGTTGCACAGCCTGCTGTTGCCCTCTGATCGAAGCGCCAAGCTGGGTGTTCAGAAGTGGCCCGAGCAATCGATCATCGATGTATCCCTGCCAGTCCAGCGGGCGAGCGATGTCGGGGAGCTTGATCCGATCGATGTACCTCAGGCCAAGTCTTAGCTCCGCTGCGGGCTTTAGATGCTCATGAACCGCTCTGACTAGCGGCTCGAGTCGGTCCCGAAAGTCAGTCCACGAGGTGTAGCCGCTCGACTCCAGGGCAAAGGATTCGGGGCGAAGTGAGACAGTCCAGCCGGTGACGTCTCGCGATCGAAGCCGCCAACCGTGCTGTTCCAGAGGCGTTGACAGGGGACTGACGCCTTCTGGGCTCGCCAGGAACTCGATCTGCTGCTGTCTGGCTTCCTCCAACTTGTAGTCGCCAAGCGCTTCGCGAATCGCGAGCGCCTTGGTCACGTCCGCAACAGCAAGGTTGCGCTCGTGGCGCACCTGGCAAACAACCAACTGAAGCGGCGAATTAGTCAACTGTTCAGTTGACGGGTTCGGCAAAGCTAGTGGTCGCGACACATCGGCTCATCCCTGGGAAACTTGTGGGAAACTTGTTCTAAGTGTAGAGCCACCGAGGCATCCACATACGGCCCCCAAGTATGTTTCTTTGCGTAAGCACACGCTTGTTCGAGGCGCTCAGCGCCAGCTCGCTGGGCGCGTATCCGCAGGTCAATGGTGTGAGACAGCGTCAGGCCATCCATCAGCCTGGTAAGAACGTGCCAAGTGAGCCATCGGACAGGCGGTTAGTGCGCACGGTCGTCCCGTCGGCTGGCGACCGTCTCAGAATCGTGGAACCGACACGGTCCAGCGATCAGCCTTCGGCTGCGAGCTGTCCGCAGGCGGCGGCGATTTCCTGGCCTCGGGTGTCGCGCACAGTGCAGGCGACGCCTTGTGCGTTGACTCGGCGGACGAATTCGCGTTCCACCGGCTTGGGGCTGGCGTCCCACTTGCTACCCGGAGTTGGGTTCAGCGGGATCACGTTGACGTGCACGAGCTGCCCGAGATGCTTGCGCAAGATCTTGCCCAGGAGGTCAGCGCGCCAGGGCTGATCGTTGATGTCTCGGATCAGGGCGTACTCGATGGACACCCGACGGCCGGTGCGGTCGGCATAGCCCCTGGCCGCCTCCAGGACCTCGGCCACCTCCAACGCTCGTTGACCGGCACAAGGGTGTCACGCAGCTCGTCATCCGGCGTGTGCAGCGACACAGCGAGCCTGACCTGCAAGTTCTCCTCGGTGAGCTTTCGGATCGCAGGCACCAACCCGACCGTCGACACCGTCACATGCCGCTGAGAGATGCCCAAGCCATCGGGCGCCGGCGCATTTCGCCGAGGACAAAGCCCCTGCTGGGACACACGCGTGAATGACGGGTTCGTGAAATCCGGCGGCAAGGAGGCTCGTGGGATCAGGACGTGGCGGTGGCCGGTATGCGGGCACACCGCGCCAGGTCACATGCGTTGAGGATCACGGCTGTTCGAGGTCGGCGACGATCCTGGCCAGCAGCGGCGCGATGTCGTGGGGCCTGTTGGCTGTTCCGTGTGGGTCGAGTTCGCGCAGCCGCGTGTTGATCTCGGCGTGGAAGTCTTCGAGGGTGGCGTGGCTGTGGGGAAGTCGCTGGTACCAGCGGTATCCGCGCGGTGGGGCGGGGACGCCGGCGTCCGCGAGGTAGTCCTCGATGTCCTCGTCGATGGTGTCCTGGTCGGCCAGCCCGCGCGGCTCGACGTATTCGGTGGCTCCGTCGTGCCGGATGGTTGTCACGGTCACGGTGTGGTGGGCGAGGTCGAGCAGCCGCACCAAGTGGGCGGGGCCGTTGTACCAGGCGATGAGCATGGTGAAACCAGTGTCGGGGACCTGGTGGTAAACCTCACCATCGACGGTGACGGTCGCCGTCGGGCCCCCGGCGCCGGGGGCTGCGGTGACGCGGATGTCGACCGGCAGTTCCCGAACGTGATCCCACTTGCGGCTGTGGCCGGACACAGTCATCGCCCCTACCCTTCAGCGCCAATGCCGTGGCTGCTCGACCCGGCCAGAGTCGAGCAGCCACGAGCATGCTCAAGACGCTACGCCCCGATCACGGGAAGTAGCAGTTGCCAGTGCCGTAGCAGTTGAAGTAGCGGCTTTCCAGGGTGCCCATCGTGTATTGCGGGTAGCCGTTGGGGGTGAAGGAGCCGTTGACCGCTCCGTAGTACTCGTTGGAGTTGTTGAGCCGGTTTCCGTAGAGCAAGCCGCTGCCCCACCGATAACTGACGTACGGAGATCCGGCGCCGTGGACGCCGCAGTTGTTGTCCGGCCAGTTGCTGATCTCCTCCCAGCAGTTGACCCGCACGTTGGAGAACTGCAGGCCAGGCCCAGTGTCGCGAATCAGGGTGACCCGCCACTGCGCCTGGCGACCGTTGAGGTTGGTACGCAGCACGACGTCGAAGGTGCCGATCACACCCTGCGAGTTGCCGTAGGCGGCGTTGCCCTTGGTCTCACCGATATAGCTGCTGATCTTGCGGTGGCAGATGCTGCCGTTCTCGCACCAGGTGTCGTAGTCGTCGAGCGTGCCGACCGGCCCGTCGATCTGCGCTGGAATGGCCGCAGCGATCGGAGTGAACTGGCCGCTGGGCTTGCCCGCCGCGTCCGTGGTGACCGTGAGCCCCGTCGGCATGCACGTCCACGCCTTCGCTCCGGTCTTCTTCGCCGCCTGGACACACGGTGCCAGGGCGGCCGCTGCGGAGTCGGTCTTGCCTTGCCCCGCCGTGGCGGGTGTGCTCGCCTGCGCCGCCGGGACGGCCAGCGCCGCGAGGGCGCCTGTCATCAGGGCGACAATCGATAACCGTGCATTTATGAACATTTCGGATTCCTTCCCCAGAACCAGGTATTCCCCAGAACTCCCCGACCTGGCCCGGCCACTCTTCTCCCCCACCCCGCCGCCGACAACGGTCTGGCCGCCACGCAACCCCAACAGCCCACCACCGCGACCCGAACCGCCTCACCCACACGACGCCCACCGATACCGACAGTCGGAGTTCGGCGACCCGCAGGCCACGGAGTCGCCCAAACAGCCCAAATCGTTGATTAGCACGGCCGGTCCTGTGTTGCCGTCTGCGGCGACGGCTGAATGCCGGACTGTGGAACTCGGATCGTCGCAGGCTCCCTGCCCCCCGGTCCCTATCGAGCGCCGCCGCTCCTGGCCTGCCTGGCCGAGCTATCCGAATCGATCTACCCGTAGTTGTCGTCGGCGTCGATTCCGACGACTCCTCACGGGAACTCGCCTACGCGGCCGATGCCGCGTGGAGCGACACCGAAGGCGCGTTCGGCGGGCAGTTGATGAGCTCGAACACGCCCATGACCAAGGAGATGGTGTTCGCCGTGTCATCCCCGCGCGCAACGGTCTCATCCTGGCCAGCCGTGACGCCTACGGATCCAGCCACGCCTTGCCCGGATCAGTCGCCGGCTAGCCTTCGGCGGCGAGCTGACCGCAGGCCGCGGCGATCTCCTGGCCTCGGGTATCACGCACGGTGCAGGCGACCCCACCCTCGTTGACCCGGCGGACGAACTCGCGCTCGACCGGTTTCGGGCTGGCATCCCACTTGCTGCCCGGCGTCGGGTTCAGCGGGATCACGTTGACGTGAGCGAGCTGACCCAGGTACTTGCGAAGGAGCTTGGCGAGCAGGTCCGCGCGCCACGGGTGGTCGTTGATGTCGCGGATCAGGGCGTACTCGATCGACACCCGGCGACCGGTCTTGTCGGCGTAGTCGCGGGCCGCTTCCAGGACCTCGGCGACCTTCCACCGGTTGTTCACCGGAACCAGTGTGTCGCGCAGCTCGTCATCCGGGGTGTGCAGCGACACCGCGAGCCGCACCTGCAGCCCCTCATCGGTCAGCTTCCGGATCGCCGGAACCAACCCGACCGTCGAGACCGTCACCGAGCGCTGCGAAATGCCCAGGCCCTCCGGCACCGGATCACAGATCCGGTGCACCGCATCGATCACACGACGGAGGTTGGCGAGGGGTTCGCCCATGCCCATGAAGACGATGTTCGACAGCCTGCCGGGACCGCCGGGCAGTTCGCCGTCGCGCATCGCGGCGGCGCCCATGCGGACCTGGTCGACGATCTCCGCCGTCGACAGGTTGCGGGTCAGGCCCGCCTGGCCGGTGGCGCAGAACGGGCAGGCCATGCCGCAACCCGCCTGGCTGGAGATGCACAGCGTGGCGCGGCCCGGGTAGCGCATGAGGACGCTCTCGATGAGCGTTCCGTCGTGGGCGCGGAGCAGGGTCTTGCGGGTGGTGCCCTCGTCACAGGTGACCTTGCGGATCACGGTGAACAGCGACGGCATCAGCGAGGCGACCAGCTTGTCGCGGCTGGTGGCCGGGATGTCGGTCATCGCCTCCGGGTCGACGGTCAGCCTGCCGAAGTAGTGGTTCGCGAGCTGGGTCGCGCGGAACGGCTTCTCCCCCAGCTCGGCCACGGCGGCGCGGCGCTCGTCGGGGCTGAGGTCGACCAGGTGCCTCGGCGGGAGACCGCGACGAGGTGCGTCGAAAACAAGGGGAAGGGAAGTCATAACCCGCCCATTGTCTCATGCGCGGTCTCGTGCCTGGTGCCCGTGCCGTCCCGCCACCAGGCAGGACGGCGCGGGACGAATCACCAGCCCAGCGCGACCACCTCGGCCGCCGACGTCCACGGACCCCGGTTCCCCGCCTCGGTCAGCGCCCGCAGGCGCACGTACCGAGCCGTAGTCGGCCAGCACCGAACCGTCTTGGACGTGGCGTCGTCGGCGAAGGTGCCCGCCGCCAGCGCACTGCCCCACGTTGTGCCGTCCGTGCTCGCATAGACCTCGTAACGCCCGATGCGGCCATTGGCGCCGCCGTCCTGGCGCGGCATGTAGGTCAGACCGGTCAACGTCCGGGAAGTTCCCAGGTCCAGCACGATCTCGTGCGGCAGTGGGTCCGAGCCGCCGCTCCACTTGGTGTGCCAGATCGTGGTGGTCCTGCGGTCGACCGCGTTCGCGGCGGCTCCATTCTCGCCGACGGTTTCCTGGCTGGAGTACGACCGGACGACCGCCGAGAGCGGGCCCGAGCCCATCACCGGGTCGCTCGTGCTCTCCGCACCGGTCTCCATGTGCCCCGCGAAGCGCCGGACGAAGCCGTCGGTGGTGTCGGCCGTGGCGGTCAGGTCGTACCAGCCAGTCATGCCGTTGCCGGTGCTGAACCAGTCCTCGACGGTGGCCCCCGGATTGACGACGTAGGTCCACGGCCCGCCGCCGCGGTTGTTCGTCCGGACGGTGACCACGCATGCCTTCGCACCCGCGTTGGTCATGGTGAGGTAGACCCGCCCCTCGGCGGGCGAGTAGCGCAACGCGACTTCGGGGTTGGCGTTGCCGGTGGTGGTCGCCGTGACCCGGTTTCCGGCGAAGCGGCGGATGAACCCGTTGGGGCCGTGGACGTTCAGGTCGTACGCGCCCGTCGGCGTGCCGGACTGCCAATAGTCCGTCAAAGTCTTGCCCGCCTCGACGGTGTAGCGCCAAGGTCCGTCAGTGCGGAAAGCGTTTGCGTAGACGTAGAAGTGGGCGCCCGCCGTGCCGGTGTTGGCGAAGTCGATCCAGAACCTGTCCGCGGCGACCCGGCCGGACGCGGTCAGGACATACGGCAGCGGCCGCGCGGTTCGCACGCCCGCCTCATGGACCGGGAACGTCTGCACCGCGGGCGGCGCCGGGTTCGTGCCCTTGGGTCCGGAGGTGAGCACGGGCGTGGGCAGCGTCGGGTAGGTGGTGTTCGGCGCCGTCGTGTCCAGAGTGGACGTCAGGTCACCGCACACCGCGCGCCGCCACGGGGAGATGTTCGGCTCGTTGATCCCGGTCCACTTCTCCAGGAACCGCACGACCGAGGTGTGGTCGAAGACCTCCGAACACACCTTGCCGCCGCGGCTCCACGGCGAGATGACCATCATCGGCACCCGCATGCCCAGGCCAATCGGCTCACTGCCGACGAGTTCGTCGGTGGTGGCCACGGTGCTGCGGCCCTCGGAGTCGCTGACCGGCGGGGCGGGTGGCGGCATGTGGTCGAAGAACCCGCCTTCCTCGTCGTACATCAGCAGGAAGACCGTCTTGTTCCACACCTGCGGCTTTGACGCGATCGCGTCCAGGGTGCGCTTGACCAGGTCCGCTCCGGTGTTGGGCCCCCAGTACGGGTGCTCGGTCAGCGGTTCCGGCGCGACGATCCAGGAGACCGCGGGCAGCTTGCCCGCGTCGATGTCGGCCTTGAACGCGGGCACGAGTTGGTCGGGCCGCTCGCGGTGCAGGCCGCGGTCGTAAAGGCTCCGCTCGGCGGCGGTCAGCGTGTTCACGCCGAGCGCGAGGTCGGCGAGCAGCTTCTGTTGGTCGGCCACCGAGGCCTTCGCCACGGCGTAGTAGAAGTACTCCAGCTTGGTGTACGGATTGCCGTTGGCGTCCCTGGTCTTCGCCAAGGCCTTGCGCCCCACGGCCATGAGGCTGATGAAGTAGTCGAGCGAGTTGTCACCGTAGTTGTCCCACTCCTGGTAGACCTTCCAGGTCTTGCCCGCCGCCTGCAGCCGCTCGGCGTAGGTGGTCCAGGAGTAGCCGATGTGGCCCGGGTTCCCCCAGGAGTCATTGCCGATGGCGCGGGTCGTGCCATCCGGCTCGTACCCGATCTTGCCGGTGAACATGTACATCCGGTTCGGGTTGGTCGGGCCCATCTCCGAGCAGTGGTATGCGTCGCAGACGGTGAAGGCGTCGGCCAGCTGGTGGTAGAAAGGCAGCGCGGAGCGGGTGTGGTAGGTCAGCCCCCGGTTTCCCTTATGCGCATGCCACTGGTTGTGCTTGCCCTTGTTCCATGCGCCGTGTCCGCCGGTCCAGTTGTGGTTGACGTCAGCCAGGAATTGGTCGCTTACCTCATAGGGCAGCAGCTCACCGGTTCCCGCCGGCTGGTAGAAGACCGATTTGCCATTGGGCAGCTTGATCGCGGCCGGGTCGGCGAATCCGCGCACGCCCTTGAGCGTGCCCAGGTAATGGTCGAAGGAGCGGTTTTCTTGCATGAAGACCACCACGTGCTCGATGACCTCGAGACCGCCGGTAGGTGCTTCCGCGGCGAGCGCGACGCGCACGCTTTCCGGTAGCAACGCGAAAGCGGCCGCCGAACCGGCAGCCGCTTTCAACATCGTACGTCGCTTCACTGTTCTCTCCTCGGCAGGGGACGGGGAAAAACGCGACTCACTGGGTTTACTTCACGGCGCCCGCGGTCAGGCCCGAACGCCAGAAGCGCTGCAGCAGAATGAAAGCGATGATGAGCGGGATGACGGAGACCGCCGCGCCGGTGACAGTCAGCCCGTAGTTCGACGTCGTGCGCAGGCTGTCCCAGTACGTGAGACCGACGGTGATCGGCCACAGTTCGTCGTCCTGCAGCATCACCATCGGCAGCAGCAGGTTGTTCCAGATCTCGACCAGCTGGAAGAGGAACACCGTGACCAGCGCCGGGGACATGACTCGAAGCGAGACGGTGAAGAAGATCCTCGTGTCGCTCGCGCCATCGATGCGGCCTGCCTCGATCAGCTCGTCGGGCACCGAGGCCGCGGCGTACACGCGGCACAGGTAGACCCCGAACGGGGAGACGATACTGGGCAGGAAGACAGCCCAGAAAGTGTTCACCATGTCCAATTTGGCGAACATGAGGTAAAGCGGAAGTGCCAGCATCACCTTGGGAACCAGCACGGCGGCGATGATCACGCCGAACACCGCTTCCTTGCCGCGGAACTGGTACTTGGCGAGCACATAGCCTGCCGCGGCGGAGATCAGCGTGCTCACGACCGCGCCCACACCCGCGTAGAGAATGGTGTTGCCGACCCAGGTGAGGAACACACCGTCGTCGGCCTTGAACAGGTTCGTGAGGTTCGTCCACAGCTGGATGTCGGCGAACCAGAAACCGTTGGTGGAGAACAGCTGCCCGGTGCTCTTGGTCGACGAGACCAGCAGCCACCACAGGGGCAGCAGGAAGTACACGCTCAGGACGAACAGGAACGCCGTGCCGAGGACCTGTCCCATGGTGTAGGTCCGGGCACCCTTGCGCGCGGTCGTCGGTGCCGACATCAGACTGCCTTCCTGCGGGCGAAGCGGAGGATCAAGAACGACACCAGGAACGTCCCCAGTGCGAGCACGACGGACACGGCCGCGGCGAAGTTGTAGTCGCTGTTCTCCAGACCGGCGGTCTGCGCGAGCATCAGCGGGGTGTACTTGGAGTCGATCGCGGGCGCGATGTGCTTGACGATGGCGGGCTCGTTGTAGAGCTGCAGGGTGCCGATCACCGACATCACCGCCGTGAGCGTGATCGCGGGGCGCACCAGCGGGATCTTGATCCGCCAGGCGATCTGCCAGCCACTGGCGCCGTCGAGGCGCGCGGCCTCGTAGATGTCCTCGGGCAGGGCCTGCAGCGCCGAGTAGATGATCAGCATGTTGTAGCCGGTCCACGCCCAGGTCACGATGTTGGCCAGTGACCACAGCACGGTGTCGCCGCCCGTGAAGTCCACGGAGATGCCGAGCAGGGCGAACAGCTTCTGGTACGGGCTCGACCCCGGCGAGTAGAGGAACGACCAGAGCAGCGCCGACACCACGACCGGCAGCGCGAACGGGATGAAGTAGGCGATCCGGAAGAAACCGGGGAACTTGACCACAGTGGAATCGAGCAGCAGGGCCAACAGCAGCGCCAGCCCCAGCATCACCGGAACCTGGACGGCGCCGAACAGGAGCACCCGGCCGATGGCGGTGAGGAACGCGTCGTCGGAGAAGACCCTGGCGAAGTTGTCCAGGCCGGCGAACTCGGTGGTGCTCGGTCCCAGGCCGAGGCCGGACCGCTTGACCGTGTAGAGGCTCTCCACGATCGCATAGGCGATGGGCGCCAGGTACATGGCCACGAACAGCAGGCCGAAGGGGACGAGGAAGCCCACGACGAACTTGCGGTGCGACACCGGCTTGCGCCGTTTCGCGCCACCCGCCTTTGTGGACGTCGGGGCAGGCGGGACGGTGACTTTCCGCGGGGCGACGGTGGGCACGGCGGACCTTCCTTTGTAGATGGTTGGGCGGAATCCGCCCGGACGGCCCGCCCCCGCATCGGGCAGGCCGTCCGGGCGGCGCGGGATCACCCGCCCGCGACCGAGAGGCCCTTCTGCTTGATGGCGCCGACGGTCTTGTCCTGCACGGCCTTCAGCGCGTCGGGCAGCGTGCCGGTGCCGGTGACCGCCTTGCCCGCCGCGTCACCGAAGTCGGTGCTGACCTGGGTCATCGTCGGGCCCCAGCGCCAGCCGGTGTCGGTGTTGTTCGCCGCTTCCTTGAAGGCGGCGCCGAGGTTCTGGCCGGCGAAGTACTCCGACGGGGCGTTGAGCTCGGGAAGGTCGAGCAGCGACTTGGCCGCCGGGTACAGGCCCGCCTTCTCGATCAGGATCTTGTAGGCGGCCGGGTCGGTGCTCATCCACACCGCGAAGTCCCACGCCTGCTTGGGATCCTTGCAGCCCTTGAGCACCGCGGTGGACGAGCCGCCCGCGTTGCCCGCCTTCTTCTCGCCCGCGGTCCACTGCGGCATCGGGGCCACGCCCCACTTGCCCTTGCCGTCGGGGGCGTTGTCCTTGATCAGCGCGGACGCCCAGGAGGCGCCGACGTAGCTGGCGACCTTGCCGCTGTTGACGTCGGCGTTCCACTCCTTGTCGAAGCCCGGCTCGGGCTTGACCAGCTTCTCGGACAGCAGCCGCTGCCAGTACTCGGCGACCTTGGCGGTGTCGCCGCCCGCGACGTCCACCTTCCAGCTCTCACCCTGGGTGCCGAACCACTCGGCGCCGTTCTGCCAGGCGTAGCCGGCGAAGGTGTAGAGGTCGCCGCTGTCGAAGGAGGTGATGAAGTAGCTCGGGTCGGCGGCCTTGATCTTCTTGGCGGCCTGCTCGTACTCGTCCCAGGTGGTGGGGACGGCGACGCCGAAATTCTCGAAGACATCCTTGCGGTAGTAGAGCACCATCGGGCCCGTGTCGACGGGCGCGGCGAAGACGGCCTTGCCCACCTGGACCTGGTTCCAGGTCCAGTCGACGAACTTGCCGCCGTCGCCCGCGGCGTGCGTACCGACGTCGGCCAGCGCGCCCTCCACGACGAAGGTCGGCAGCGTCTCCAGGCCGACCTGGGCCAGACACGGCGCGGAACCGCCCTTCACCGCGTTGAGCATCTGCTGGTAGCCGCCCTTCGAGCCGGACGGCGTCTTGTTGAACTTGACCTTCACGTCGGTGTGCGTGGAGTTGAAGAGGTCGGCGGCTTCCTGGTAGCCGGGTGCCCAGCCCCAGAACTCCACGGTGACCGGACCGGAGGACAGGGGTGCGCTGTCGGGTTCGGGCGAACCCGCGCACGCGGTGACGCCGAGGGCGACCGACGCGGCGGCGGCCAGTGCCGCGAACCGCTTGGACACATCTGGGAACACGGGGGACCTCCGGGCGATCGGCGACGCTGGGCGCGCGAACTTGTTAGATATTGGAGGATTCTGAGCGCAATCGAACATCGAGTCAACAGTTTCGCGCAACATCCCGGTCACGGTCCCTCCATCAGGACGCGGAGACGCGAAGGACCCGCGGAACTAGACCATTCCACGGGTCCGGAGCGGACGGCGTAATCCCCCGCGGGGGTCAGACCTGGTGCACGGCGACGCCCGCCGACTGGAAGGCCGCGATCACGTCCGCGGGCGCGCCTGAGTCGGTGACCAGTGCGTTGATCCCCGACAGCGGACAGATGCGGGTGAACGCGTGCCTGCCCAGCTTCGAGCTGTCGGCGACCACCACGACCTTGCTGGCCCGCTGGACCATCAACGCGTTGATGCTGGCCTCACCCTCGTGGTGGGCGTAGGCCCCGCTGTCCGGATCGAAGGCGTCGACGCCGAGGAACAGGATGTCCAGGCCGATGTCACCGAGCACCCGGGTGGCGAGCGGCCCGGTCAGCTCGAAGGACTGCGGACGCGCCACTCCCCCCGTGACGACCAGCTTGATGTTCTGCCGGACGGCGAGTTCGTTGGCGATGTTGAGCGCGTTGGTCACCACGGTCAGGGTCCGGCCGTCGCTCGTGCGCGCGAGATCGCCGCGGGTGGCGAGGGCCCGCGCCACCTCCGTGGTGGTCGTCCCACCGTTGAGTCCGATTACGTCGCCCTGCGCGACCAGCGCGGCGGCGCACTGCGCGATCTTGGACTTCTCCGGCGCGCGCCTGCCCGACTTGTAGCGCAGCGGCAGTTCGTAGCTCACGTTGTTGACCACGGCGCCACCCCGGGTGCGGGTGAGCAGTTGCTGCTCGGCGAGATGGTCGAGGTCGCGCCGAATGGTCGCCGCGGAGACGGTCAGCCCGGCCGCCAGGTCCTCGATCTCGACCCGGCCGCGCCGGCCGAGGAGCTCGAGCATCGCGCTCAACCGCTCATGCCGGTCCATGTCCACCTCCGTAGGTCGCGAGGACTTCGCGATCCATCCTGTTCGGTATCGGGTGGACCCGCGCATGATTACGCAAGGACCCGACGGAGGACTAGGTTCTCATCACTGCACAAACATGCGCAAAACTGTTTGAAACACGCACGTTTTGTGTAGGATCGAGCACGCACTCAGCAGTCAATCAGAGGAGGTCACGTGGGACTGTCCGCTTCCGCCGAGGAAACCAGCAGCCAGCCGGAGTGCTGGATCCGTGCCGCGGACGCCGTCGCGCAGCACCAGGCGGTGCTGCCGCGCGAAGGCGAGCGGGTGGCCGTGACCGGCTGTGGAACCTCCTGGTTCGTGGCGATGGCCTACGCCTCGCTGCGCGAAGGCGCGGGCCACGGCACCACCGACGCGTTCGCCGCCTCGGAGTTCCCGGTCGGCCGCACGGACTACGACCGGGTCATCGTGATCACCCGCTCGGGCACCACCACCGAGGTGCTCACCCTCCTGGAGGCGCTGCGGGGCGGCGCCAAGACCGTCGCCATCACCGCGACCGAGGGTTCCCCGGTCACCAAGCTGGCCGACCACGCGATCGAGCTGCCGTTCATCGACGAGCGCTCGGTCGTGCAGACCCGGTCCGCGACGTCGGTGCTCGCGCTGCTGCGCGCCTCCCTCGGCGAGGACCTGACCAAGGCCGTCGCCGACGCGCGCGAAGCGCTGACCCGGCCACTGGGCGACCTGCCCGCCGCCGACCAGGTCACCTTCCTCGGGCAGGGCTGGACCGTCGGCCTGGCGCACGAGGCCGCGCTCAAGCTGCGGGAGGCCGCGCAGGTGTGGACCGAGTCGTACCCGGCCATGGAGTACCGGCACGGCCCGGTCAGCATCGCCGAGCCCGGAAGGCTGACGTGGGTGTTCGGCCCGGCCCCCGAAGGCCTGCCCGAGGACGTCGCCGCGACCGGCGCCACCTTCGTCACCGACGACCTCGACCCGATGGCGCAGTTGGTGCTCGCGCACCGGCTCGCGCTCGCCATCGCCGAGCGCAAGGGCCTCGACCCGGACAGCCCGCGCAACCTCACACGGTCGGTGATCCTCGCCGCCACGGGCCAGTGAGTGCCGGTGCGGCTAGCGTCATCCAGGTGAGCCTGGTCGCCGCCGTCGACATCGGCGGCACAAGCATCAAGGCGGCGCTGGTCGACGGCGACCTGCGGGTCCGCCACACCCTGCGCCGCCCGACCCCGTACGGCGCCGACGCGGTGATCGACGCGGTCACCGACGTGCTCGGCGAACTGGACAAACTCGCCGAGATGCCGGTGGCCGCGGCGGGGATCGTGTTCCCCGGGCTGGTCGACGAAGCCGCGGGCATCGCCCGCTTCTCGGTCAACCTGGGCTGGCGCGACCTGGATCTCGCCAAGCTCGCCGACCGCACCGGCAAGCCCACGGCCGTGGGCCACGACGTGCGGGCGGGGGCGCTGGCCGAGTGGCGGCTCGGGGCCGCGAAGGGCTACCAGGACGTCGCCTTCATCCCCGTGGGCACCGGAGTGTCCGCGGCGTTCATCGCCGACGGCCGGATGGTCGTCGCGGGCGGATACGCCGGGGAGATCGGCCACCTCGTCGTCGAACCGGATGGCGAGCCGTGCCCCTGCGGGGGGCGTGGCTGCCTGGAGACGGTGGGCTCGGCGAGTGCGCTTGCCCGCCGCTATAGCGCCCTGACCGGCGAAGACGTGTCCGCCGCGCTGGAGGTCCTGGACCGCATGCGCGCTGGGGACGCCGTCGCCGCGCGGGTGTGGAACCAAGGTGTCGACGCCCTCGCCGACACCTTGGCCACAGTGGTGACCGTGCTCGCACCGGAAGTCGTCGTCATCGGCGGCGGACTTTCCGGCGCGGGCCCGGACCTGTTCGACCCGCTGCGCGAGCGACTCGGCGCGCGGCTGACGTTCCAGCGCGTGCCCACGGTGGTCGCGGCCGCGCTCGGCGACCAGGCGGCCTGCCTCGGCGCCGCCCTGCTCGCCCTGGACCACCTCAAGACCCGGAGCGGTGAATGACGACGGAAGTGCTGAGCGGCGGGCGGATCCTTACCGCCACCGGTTGGCTGGACCGCGGCTGGATCGCGGTCCGCGACGGGCGCGTGGAAGCGCTCGGCGACGGACCGCCGCCCCCGGGCGACACCATCGACCTCGGCGGCGACCCCGTGGTGCCGGGGTTCGTCGACCTGCACGTCCACGGCGGCGGCGGCGCGTCCTTCCAGAACCCGGCGCAAGCCCAGACCGCGCGGGACTTCCACCTCGGACACGGCACGACCACGATCCTGGCCAGCCTGGTGACCGCCCCGGTCGACGACTTGGTCGCCGCGACAGCCGGGCTCGTCCCGCTCGCGCGCGCCGGGGTCATCGCGGGCATCCACCTGGAAGGCCCGTTCCTGGCCGCCTCCCACTGCGGCGCCCACGATCCGACCCTGCTGCTCGACCCTGATCCCGACCTGCTCGAAACGCTGCTCGACGCGGGTGCGGGCGCGGTCCGGGTGGTCACGATCGCGCCCGAGCGGCCCGGTGCGATCGCCGCGATCGCGCTGCTCACCGCCCGCGGTGTCGTGGCGGCGATCGGACACACGGGCGCGGACCTCGCCCGGACCCGGACCGCGATCGACGCGGGCGCGCGGCTCGCCACGCACCTGTTCAACGGGATGCCCGCGATGGGCCACCGCGATCCGGGGCCCGTGCTCGCCCTCCTCGACGACAACCGGGTGACCGTCGAGCTGATCAACGACGGCGTCCACCTGCACCCGGACCTGGTCGCGCATGTGCTGCGCACCAAGAAGTCCAGCGCGCTGATCACCGATGCGATCTCGGCGACCGGCATGGGCGACGGCGAGGTACGGCTCTCCGGGCTCGACGTCCGGGTCGAGTCAGGCGTGGCCCGGCTCGCCAACGGCGGGTCGCTCGCGGGCAGCACGCTGACGATGGACGCGGCCGTGCGCAACGCGGTCGACGCGGGTGTCCCGCTCGCCGAGGCCGCGCGCGCCGCCAGTGCCACCCCCGCGGCGGTGCTCGGGCTGGGCGACCGGATCGGCACGCTCGCCCCCGGGATGGACGCGGACCTGGTGGTGCTCGACGCCCGACTGGGGGTGCGCCGAGTGCTGGCCAAGGGAAGGTGGGTCCGGTGATCGTCACCGTCACCCCGAACGCCGCCCTCGACGTCACCTACGTGGTGCCCGCGCTGCTGCCCAACGGCAGCCACCGGGTGACGTCGGTTCGCAGCCGGGCGGGTGGCAAGGGCATCAACGTGGCCCGAGTGCTTGCCCGCCAAGGGATCCCCGTGATCGCGACCGGCTTGGTCGGTGGCCCGACCGGCAGCCTGCTCGACCGCGACCTGGCCGCCGCACGCGTCGTGTTCCATCCGTACGAGGTCGCCGCGGAGTCTCGGCGCACCGTGACCGTCGTCGCCGACGGCGACGCCACCGTCTTCAACGAGCCCGGCGAGCCGGTCACCGCCGCCGAGTGGGCCGGGTTCCGCGGGCACCTCGCCGGACTGCTCGCCGACGCCCGCCTCGTGGTGCTCTCCGGCAGCCTGCCTCCGGGCCTGGGCTTCGACGCCTACGCCGACCTGGTCCGCGTCGCCCGTGCGCACGGCTGCCGCACCGTCCTCGACACCAGCGGCGACGCGCTGCTGGCGGGGATCGCGGCGGGTGCCGACGTGGTCAAGCCGAACGCGGTCGAGCTGTTCGAGGCTACCGGTGAATCCGACCCGGTGGCGGCGGCGCAGGCGCTGCGCCGGGCGGGAGCGGGCGCGGTCGTGGCCTCGCTCGGGCCTGACGGGATGGTCGCGGTGACCGCGGACGGCTGCTGGCGGGCCCGGCCCGACCGGCGGATCAGCGGCAACCCGACCGGGGCGGGCGACGCGGGTGTCGCGGCGCTCGCGGCGGGGCTGGTGGCCGGAAACCCTTGGCCGGACTTGATTCGCGAGGCGGTGGCGTGGTCCGCGGCCGCGGTCGCCGCGCCCCTCGCGGGAGACATCGACGAGGGCACGCGCGACGAGCTGCGTGCCGGGGTGAACGTGGAGGAACTCGATGCCGCTAGTCGGAACTGACCAGATCGTGGGGCCCGCCCGGGCGGCGGGCCGCGGGGTGGGCGCGTTCAACGTGATCCACCTGGAGCACGCCGAGGCGCTGGTCGAAGGCGCGGCCGCGGCGGGCGCGCCGGTGATCCTGCAGATCAGCGAGAACTGCGTGCGCTACCACGGTGCGCTGGAGCCGATCGCCGTCGCGACCCTCGCGGTGGCGCGGTCGGCTGAGGTGCCGGTGGCCGTGCACCTCGACCACGCGGAGTCGGTGGACCTGGTTCACGAGGCGGTCCGGCTGGGCTTCTCGTCGGTCATGTACGACGGGTCCACTTTGGACTACGAGGCGAACGTGGCGCGCACCCGAGAGGTCGCCGAACACTGTCACCGCAACGGCGTGTGGGTGGAGGCCGAGCTGGGCGAGGTGGGCGGCAAGGACGGGGTGCACGCGCCGGGGGTCCGGACGAATCCGGGTGAGGCGGTCGAGTTCGTCGAGGCGACCGGGGTCGACGCGCTGGCGGTGGCCGTGGGCTCTTCGCACGCGATGCTGACCAGGGACGCGTCCTTGGACTTCGCCCTGATCGGGGACCTTCGGGCGGCCGTGCCGGTTCCACTGGTGCTGCACGGTTCGTCCGGTGTCGCCGACCCGGACCTGGCCGAGGCCGTGCGCTCGGGGATGACGAAGGTCAACATCGCCACTCAGCTGAGCAAGGTCTTCACCGGGGCCGTGCGCGCCTACCTGGCCGAGAACCCGACCACTGTGGACAGTCGCAAGTACGTCGCCGCGGGCCGTGCCGCGGTGAGCAAGGAAGCGGCGCGGCTGCTCGAGGTTCTCGGCGCCCGCTGACCGCGCGATCCCGGCGGGTGCGGCATCCTCGACCGCATCCGCCGGGACCAGCTCTCGTCGTTCGCCGTGCCGCGAACCCGTCGCGGCATCGAACACGCAACCGCTCGACCTCAGGGACGAAGATGCGAACTCACCGTCCTGAACGGTGAACTCGTAGTCGGGAAGGGGCGACTCGCGGTTGTCGCGTTCGCTCACCGTGCCCGCGCGACCCGGGGTGGCGAGCCAAATCGTGCGACCCTGGCGGGGGCGGCTTGCTCGATCGCACCCGCCAGGAGCAGTTCACTGCCCGCCGAGCCGCAAACCCGTCACGGCGTCGAACACGTGCAGCCGCTCGACGTCGGGGACGAGAGTGATCCGCTCTCCGCGCATCGCGCGGGACATGCCTTCGGTCCGCACCGCGATCGGCTCGTGGTCGGGGGCGCCATCCGGGCGGCAGTAGAGGAATCCGTCGCTGCCGAGTTCCTCCACGACCTCGATTGTCACCGCCATCCCCCGGGAGCCCTCGGCGCCCACGCGCCAGTTCTCCGGACGCACGCCCACAACCACGTCGGGGCTCGTCACGTCGTTGACCTGCTCGCGGGTGAGCGGCACGCGCTGGCCGCCGAACACCGCCTCGCGACCATCCACAGTGGCCGGGAGCAGGTTCATCGCGGGCGAGCCGATGAACCCGGCGACGAACAGGTTGGCGGGCCGGGAGAACAGGGCGATCGGGGTGTCGCACTGCTGCAGTTCCCCGTCCTTGAGGACGGCGACCCGGTCGCCCATCGTCATCGCCTCGACCTGGTCGTGGGTGACATAGAGGGTGGTGACGTCCAGCCGCCGCTGCAGCGTGGCGATCTGGGTGCGGGTCTGGACCCGCAGCTTGGCGTCGAGGTTCGACAGCGGCTCGTCCATCAGGAAGACCTGCGGGCGGCGGACGATCGCGCGGCCCATCGCCACCCGCTGCCGCTGGCCGCCGGAGAGCTTGGCGGGCTTGCGGTCGAGGTACTTCTCCAGGTCGAGCAGCTTCGCCGCCTCCAGGATCCGGCGCTCGCGCTCCGCCTTCTCCACCTTGGTGATGCGCAGGTGGAACCCGATGTTCTCGGCGACGGTCATGTGCGGGTAGAGCGCGTAGCTCTGGAACACCATGGCGATGTCGCGGTCCTTGGGCGGCAGCGACGTGACGTCGCGGTCACCGATCCAGATCTCGCCGTCGTCGACCGGCTCCAGCCCGGCGAGCATCCGCAGAGTGGTCGACTTGCCGCAGCCCGACGGTCCGACGAGGACGAGCAGTTCCCCTTGTTCGATCTTCAGGTCGAGTTCCGCGAGGGCGGGACGCTCCACGCCGGGATAGCGGCGTGTGACACCGCGGTACGAAACACCGGCCATGAGGGGCTCCAAAGGGGAAGGTGTGCAAGAACATGCGAAATTCTATGGGGTTCCAACCATAAGTCAACAGTCGCAAACAGTTTTGTGTACGCTGTTGCCAGTTCACCGGCCAGGACGGAGGGGCGCCTTGTCCTTCATCACCAGCGAGATCGCCAGCCAGCCCGAGTGCTGGAGCCGAGCGGTCGCCCTTGCCGCCGAGCTGGCCCGCGTCCTGCCCCAGTCCGGCGAGCGCGTCGCCGTGGTCGGCTGCGGCACCTCACGGTTCATCGCGGAGTCCTACGCCGCCCTGCGCGAACAGCGCGGACACGGCCGGACCGACGCCTTCGCGGCGTCGGAGTTTCCCGAGGCGCGCACCTACGACACGGTCATCGCGCTGACCCGGTCCGGCGCGACCAGCGAGGTAGTCGACCTGCTGCGCGCGCTGCCGCCTCGCACGCGCACGGTCGCGGTCACCGCCGACCCGGACTCGCCGGTGTCGCGCTTCGCCGACGACGTCGTGCCGCTCGGCTTCGCCGACGAGCGCGCGGTAGTGCAGACCCGGTTCGCCACGACCACCCTGGCACTGCTGCGGGCGGGGCTCGGCGAAGACCTCGGCCCGGCCATCACCGACCTGCGCGAAGCGATCACGGTGCCGCTCCCGGCGGACATCGTGCACGCCGCCCAGTTCACCTTCCTCGGCCGCGGCTGGACCGTCGGGCTCGCGCACGAGGCCGCGCTGAAGCTGCGCGAGGAGTCCGCGGCCTGGAGCGAGTCCTACCCGGCGATGGAGTACCGGCACGGCCCGATCAGCGTGACCGAACTCGGCCGCGTCGTGTGGATGATCGGCGACCTGCCCGCCGGACTCGGCGACGAGATCACCGCCGCGGGCGGCACCCTGGTCACCTCGAACCTCGACCCGATGGCCGACTTGGTGCTCACCCAGCGGCTGGCCTCGGCGATCGCGGAGGCGCATGGGCTCGACCCGGACCACCCCCGCAACCTGACCAGGTCGGTCATCCTCTCCCAGCCAGCCTGACCATTGAGGACACACATGAGTGACTCCCCCAGGTTCGTCGTCGGCACCAAGGACTTCCTGCTCGACGGCGAACCGATCCGGCTGGTCTCCGGCGCGCTGCATTACTTCCGCGTGCACCCGGAGCAGTGGGCCGACCGCCTCGCCGCCGCGCGGGCGATGGGGCTGAACACGGTCGAGACCTACCTGCCGTGGAACCTGCACGAGCCCGAGCCGGGCCGCCACGACTTCACCGGCGGTCTCGACGTCGAGCGGTTCGTCGCGCTCGCCGAGGAGACCGGGCTGTTCGTGCTGCTGCGGCCCGGGCCGTACATCTGCGCGGAGTGGGAACTCGGCGGCCTGCCCTGGTGGCTGCTGCGCGACCCGGACATGCGGCTGCGCAGCTCCTACCAGCCGTTCCTCGACGCGGTGGACGCGTGGTTCGACGTGGTGATCCCGAAACTGCTGCCGATGCTGGCCACCCGCGGCGGCCCCGCGCTGATGGTGCAGTTGGAGAACGAGTTCGGCTCCTACGGCGCCGACCCCGCCTACCTGACGCACCTTCGGGACGGCCTGCTGCGGCGCGGGGTCGACGTGCCGCTGTTCACCTCCGACGGCCCGGAGGAGCACATGCTCACCAACGGTCTCGTTGACGACGTGCTGGGCACGGTGAACTTCGGCTCGCGAGCGGAGGAGGCGTTCAAGGCCTTTCGCGGACACCGAGCCGAGGGCCCGCTGATGTGCATGGAGTTCTGGTGCGGCTGGTTCGACCACTGGGGCGAGCGCCACCACGCGCGTGACCCCCTGGACGCGGCGGCGACCCTGGACGACATCCTGGGCGCGGGCGCGTCGGTCAACTTCTACATGTGGCACGGCGGCACCAACTTCGGCTATCTCAACGGCGCCAACCACGGCGAAGGCTTCGAGCCGACGATCACCTCCTACGACTACGACGCGCCGCTGAGCGAGTGGGGCGCGCCGACGCCGAAGTTCGGGGCCTTCCGCGACGTGATCGCCAAGCACCTGGGCGAACCCCTCACCGAGGAACCACCGGCCGTGCGCCTGGCCGGGTTCGGCGACGTCCGGCTGACCGAGAGTGCCCCCGTGCTGCGCAACCTGGTGTCGGTGGGCCGGTTCGACGAGCCGCCGACCGTCGAGGAGGCCGGGATCGGCCACGGGTTCGCTGTCTACCGCGCGAGCCTTCCCGCGGGCGCGGCGACCCTGCGGATCCCAGTCGTGCACGACCGCGCGCAGCTCCTCGTGGACGGCGCGGAAATCGGCGTGCTGGAGCGCGACGGCGAGTGCGACACGGTGGCGCTCCCGCCGGGCGGCGCGCTGCTGGAGATCCTGCTGGAGAACCAGGGTCGGGTGAACTACGGCCCACACCTGCACGACCGCAAGGGCCTGCCTGGCGGCGTGCTGGTCGACGGCGCCGCGCTGTGCGACTGGGAGGTTCTGCGACTCGCGGACCTCAGCAAGATCCACTTTGGACAGCCCGGGGGCGGTCCGGTATACCGGCGCGGCGTGCTCCACGTGAACGACCCCGCGGACACCTTCGTCGACCTGCCCGGCTTCGCCAAGGGCGTGGTGTGGGTCAACGGCTTCAACCTGGGGCGCTACTGGGACCGCGGCCCGCAGACCCGGCTCTACGTGCCGAAGCCGGTGCTGGTCGCGGGGGCCAACGAGATCGTGGTACTGGACCTGCACCCGGGCGACAGCGACACTGTTCGCTTCGTGGCCGAGCCCGCACTGGGCGAGCCGGACGTCTTCCGGGGCTGCCTGGGCTGATTTCTGCGCGAAGTTGGTCTTGGTCGGCCTAATTCAAGCATCTTTTTGCACGACGACTCTTGACGCGGGCAACGTGAGTTAGAACACTAGCTGAACTAACTCTCCTACCCCTGCAGGAGTGCGCATGCGTGCCCAAGTGCCCCTAACGCTTGCCTTGATAGCCGGTTCCTTAGCCATCCCAGTCGTGACCGCCGCAGCCGAGGGTGCGACGGTCACCATCACCTCGCCCGCCCTGTCCGTCAGCGTCGACGACAGCTTCCCCCGGGTGATCAGCTACACCGACCGCGCGAGCAACGCGGTGCTGCACGGCAACGAGGACCCACTCACCCAGATCCGGGTCAACGGCACCACCTACACCCCCACCGTCACCTCGACCGTCGCGACCGACCGCGTCGACTACAAGCTCTCGTTCTCCGGCGTCACCATCGACGCACGGCTGTCGGTGAGCGGGTCCGTCGTGCACTTCGCGGTGACCGGCATCAGCGACACTCCCTCCCTGCGGGTGTCCAGCTTCGCCATCCCGGGCCACAACCTCGTCTCCGTGCGCAGCAGCCAGACCGGCGCCGCGCTCGCGACCGCTCGGATGAACACCGCGACCACCGGCACCGGCGACACGTTCACCGCCATCACCTCGTCGACGCCCGCCGACACCGCGCCGGCTGGCGCGATGTTCGCCGTGGCCAACACGGCCACGCTCGGCGCGGCGATCGTCTCGAACTCGTACTACGACAACCCTTCCGGCACCAACGCGAACGAGAGCGGACGTCTGCAGAAGCAGGTCGTCGCCAAGACCGGCTACCGCCGGGCAGGCCTGTGGAGCGGTGACTGGCTCTACCGGCCCGCGGGCGCGGCACTGACCGACACCGAGCCGCTGCCCTACGCGAAGGTCGCGATCACCCGCGACCGCAACGGTGACAGCACCGTCGACTGGCAGGACGCCGCCGTCGCCGCGCGCGACATCTGGACGGCGCCGCAGGGTTGGGAGCACACCGCGGACCGCGTGGTGCAGCGCATCCCGTTCAACTTCGGCTCGCAGGCCACGCACCCGTTCCCGCAGACCCTCGACGAGACCAAGCGGGTGGCCCGGGCCACCGATGGGCTCGGACAGTTCGTGCTGCTCAAGGGTTACGGCTCCGAGGGCCATGACTCCGCGCACATGGACTACGGCTACGTCGGCCCGAAGATGGGCGGCGCCGCCGAACTGCGCGCGCTGACCGAGGCCGCCGAGGGGCTCAACGCCGACATCGGCGTGCACGTCAACGCGCACGAGGAATATCCCGTGTCGCGCACGTTCAACCCCGCCAAGCACACCGGCGCCAACGGCTGGGACTGGCTCGACCAGTCCTATGTGATCGACGCCCGCAAGGACGGCCAGTCCGGCGACCGGCTGGCCCGGCTCAACGAGCTCAAGGCGGCGGTGCCCGCGCTGGACTTCCTCTACGTCGACGTCTGGTACGGCGACGGCTACGTCTCCCGCAAGCTGGCGCGTGACATCAACGGGCTGGGCTGGCAGATGGCGACCGAGTTCCCGGACAAGCTGGTCGACAACACGGTGTGGACGCACTGGTCGGCCGACGTGAACTACGGCGGCACCGACTACAAGGGAATCAACTCCCAGCTCGCCCGGTTCATCGGCAACCACACCCGCGACGACTGGATCGTCCGGCACCCGCTGCTCGGTGGCGCCGAACTCGAGGCCTACGAAGGCTGGCAGGGCAAGAAGGACTTCAACGCCTTCCTGCGCACCACCTTCGCAGTGAACCTGCCGACCAAGTACCTGCAGGGCTCGCCGATCACCAAGTGGACCACTGACACGGTGACACTGGCCAACGGCGTCACGGTGACCAACGCGGGCGGCACCAAGGTCATCCGCGAGAACGGCCGGGAAGTGCTGCGCGGCAACGCCTATCTCCTCCCCCGTGACGGCAGGCTCTACCACTGGAACGCTTCCGGTGGCAACACGACGTGGACCCTGCCCGCGGGCTGGACCGCGCCGAAGCTCTACCAGCTCACCGACGCAGGCCGCGTGCTCGTCGGCGACCTGGCGGTCACCGCCGGGCAGGTCTCGCTGAACGCGGCCGCGAACACCGCCTACGTCGTCTACAACGGCGCGGCGCCCGCGCAGGGCGACGCGAACTGGGGCCAGGGAACTCCGGTGAAGGACCCGGGCTTCTACGCCGGAAACCTGTCGGCGTGGTCGGTCACCGGCACGGGCGCCTCGGTCACCCGCAACGGCTCCGGCCAGAACGAGCTGACCGTCGCGGCGAACTCCACTCCGACGGTGTCGCAGCAGCTCACCGGTTTGACCGCGGGCACGTACTCGGCCTCGGTGTGGGTCTCGACTCCCGCGGGCCGCAAGGCGACGCTGAGCGTGACACCGACAGGCGGGACAGCGGCTTCGGTGTACGCCGACTGGTCCGGGGTCACCCAGGCCGCGGGCGGCAGTGAGAAGAACGGCACGACGATGCAGCGGATGAAGGTCCTCTTCGACGTCCCCGCCGGGCAGACCACCGCGACGCTGGCGCTTTCCACCGCGACCGGCTCGGGCACCGTGGTCTTCGACGACGTCCGCGTGGTCCAGTCCGGGCGCACTCCCATGAACGGTCACTACTTCGCCGAGGACTTCGAGAACGTCGACGCGGGCTGGGGACCGTTCGTCGTCGGCGGCGGTTCGCAGAACGACCCGCGAACCCACATCGCCCAGCGCAACGCGCCCTACACGCAGGCGGGCTGGAACGGGAAGCTGGTCGACGACGTGATCACCGGCGACAACTCGCTGAAGTCGCACGAGGAACGGCAGCGGCTGATCTACCAGACGGTGCCGCAGACGCTGCGGTTCACCGAGGGCAGGCAGTACAAGGTGACGGCGAACTACCAGGCCGGGTTCGGCAACGAGTACGCCTTCGTCACCGGCTCGGGCGCCTCCGAGACCAGCTCCACCAACTTCGCCCAGGCGCGGACCACCACGGTGTTCAGCAAGACGTTCACCGCCGGACCCAACGCCTGGATCGGCGTCCGCAAGCTGACCCCCGAGAACTCCAACAACGAGGCCGACCTGATCCTCGACGACCTGGTGGTCGACGACCTCGGCCCCGGCGCCGGTGGGGATGTGGTGCGGGTGCCGCAGTCCGGGATGTCGGTGACCTATGTGGACTCGCAGGAGACCACGGGTGAGAACGGCGCCGCGGCCAACGTGTTGGACGGCAACGCGAGCACGATCTGGCACACCAAGTGGGCGGGCGGTTCGGACCCGATGCCGCACGAGATCCGCGTGGACCTCGGCGCTACCTACAACGTGTCCACTGTGTATTACCTGCCGCGGCAGTCCCAGACCAACGGGCGGATCGCGAACTACGAGATCTACACCTCGACCGACGGGGTGAACTGGGGCGCGGCGGCGGCGACCGGCACGTTCCCCAACACCACGACGGAACAGGCGGTCACCTTCACCGCCCGACAGGCCCGGCACGTGCGGCTGCGCGCGCTGTCGGAGGTCGGCGGCAACCCGTGGACCGCGGTGGCCGAACTGAACGTCGGATACAAGCAGGCGGGCCGGATTCCGCAGTCGGGAATCACGGTGGCGTCGGTGTCCAGTCAGGACACCGCGACCAACGGCGCGGCGGCCAACGTGCTCGACGGCGTGGCGGACACGCTGTGGCACACCGCTTGGTCGCAGGTCGAGCCGGACGCGGCGTACCCGCACGAGATCGTGCTCGACCTCGGCCGCTCCTACTCGGTGTCGTGCCTGCACCACCTGCCCCGGCAGAGTGGGGTCAACGGCAAGATCGCCGGCTAC
Organism: Actinokineospora xionganensis; assembly: GCF_014323725.1. Taxonomy (GTDB): domain Bacteria; phylum Actinomycetota; class Actinomycetes; order Mycobacteriales; family Pseudonocardiaceae; genus Actinokineospora; species Actinokineospora xionganensis. The sequence continues at coordinate 26,491 of NZ_JABVED010000019.1, forward strand.
GAGGTCTACGTTTCCGCGGACGGCACGACGTGGGGCACGGCGGTGAAGACCGGGACGTTCGCCAACACGACGGCCGAGTCGGACGCCTGCTTCACGGCGAAGTCGGGGCGGTACGTCAAGTTCCGCGCCACCTCGGAGCAGGCGGGCGGGCCCTGGGCGTCGGTCGCCGAGCTGAACGTCACCGGGGTGTAGGAAGTAGTGGGATCGACCAAGGGGGACCGGGAACGATGCGCATGACACGAGCGGACGTTCCGGTCCCCCTTGTCCGGTCCGGTGAGGTGGCGAGCCGGACCGCCATCCGCCGGGCCAACCTCGGCTTGGTGCTGCGCGACCTCAACACCCACGGATCGCGGTCGCAGACCCAGCTTGCCGAAGATCTCGGGCTGCCCAAGGCGACGGTGTCCACGCTGGTCAGCGAGCTGACCGAGCTGGGCCTCGTCTACCAGACCGATGCCACCCGGGCGGGCGCGGTCGGCAGGCCCCGGCAGACGGTGGAACTGCGCGGCACGGCCATCTGCGGCCTGGGTGTGGAGCTCACCGCCACCGACGCCCGCGCGGTCGCACTCGACCTGCGCGACGACGTCCTGCTCGACCGGTCCATCGCCATCGACCGAGCCGACCCCGACACCGTGCTCGACGCCGTCGCGGCACTCATCCACGACGCACTGGCGGTGCTGGCCGAGTCCGGGAGCCACGTCCTCGGCATCACCATCGCCGCGCCGGGCCAGCTGGACCGCGACGCGGGCGTGATCCGCTTCGCCGCTCCGCTGGGCTGGTCGGACGTGCAGCTGGTCGACGGGCTGATCTCACGGCTGAACGCGGACGTCCCCCCGATGCGCATCGACAACGACGCCCGGCTCGGCGCGGTCGCGGAATACGCCGTGGCCCGCACCGAGGGCATCCACGACCTGCTCTACGTGACCGGTGGACTCGGCGTGGGGGCCGGAATCCTGGTGGACGGCCAGATCCTGCGCGGCGCCATGGGCTTCGCGGGCGAGATCGGCCACCTGCCACTGGGCAGGCCCGACCTGCCGTGCCCGTGCGGGCGCAGCGGATGCGTGGAGGCCACGGTCGGGGTGACCGCGTTTCTCGACACCGTGTCCGACCCGCCGCACGCGGTGCGTGACCTGGACCAGCAGATGACCGACCTGCGAACCCGCGCCGACGCGGGCGACCCCGTCGTGCTCGCCGCACTGGGCACCGTCGGGCAGGGCCTCGGCGTCGTCGTGGGCATGCTGATCGACGTCCTGAGCCCCCGAGCAGTGATCCTCGGCGGCTACTTCTCCTACTTCGGCGAGCACCTCCTCACCCACGTGCGGGGTGCCGTCGAGGCGCGGGCCATCGCAGGCCAAGCAGGCGGCTGCGACATCAGGACCTCCGGCTTCGCCTTCACCGGCCCGGCTCGAGGCGCCGCCCACACCGCCCTCGAAGCCCTCTTCACCGACCCCGTCGCCTGCATGGAGCACGCGAGCAGCTAACCCGCTCGCTCAGAAACACTCACCACACACTTTCGGCCTCGTACTGGCTGGTTCGCGCTGTCCCAGCGCCCCTTGAAACGCACGTCACACATATCGTCGTTGCATCGCGATACGTTCCGATATATCGTTGAGCTATCGCGAGCGACCGCTAGCGACATCTGAAACACAGGAGTGAACAATGCGTACGTCCTTCGGACACCGCCGCCACCACCCGCGGCGCCACCACTTCCACCACACCGACCACGTCGACACGCACTTCGACCCGGAGGCCGAGATGACCCCGCCGTTCCCCCCGCTGCCCCCGTTCCCTCCCGGCTTCGGCGGGCACGGACCGGGTGGACGCGGGCGCCGCGGACCGGGCGGCCGTCAGCGTCGCGGCGATGTGCGTGCCGCCCTGCTCACGCTGCTTAAAGACCGGCCGATGCACGGCTACGAGATGATCCAGGAGATCGCCCAGCGCACCGGCGGATTCTGGAAGCCGAGCCCCGGCTCGGTCTACCCCACGCTGCAGCTGCTCGCCGACGAAGGCCTTGTCCGCGCGACGGACGGGGACGGCGGCAAGCGCCTGTTCGAGCTGACCGAGGACGGGACCGCCGCTGTCGAGCAGTTCGGCGATACCGCACCGTGGGACCACGTCACGGCGGGAGTCGACCCCGCGGAGGTCAGCCTGCGCGGCGCCATGGGCCAGTTCAGCGCGGCCGTCATCGGAGTATCCCAGGCCGCGAACGCACGACAGAAGGCCAAGGCGATCGAGATCATCAACGAGGCCCGTCGCCAGCTCTACGCGGTGCTCGGCGAAGAGGACTAAGCGAGGATCAGGCCGGTGGGCTTGCGCCGGATCAGCACCCGGTAGCCCACCGTGAACTCAAGTCCCGGCACCTCCGCGAGCGCGCGCGCCGCCACGGCCGCCGAGAACTCGATCCGCAGGACCGCCGCCATGCTCTCCCGGTCGGCGAAGCGCCACACCGTGGAGACCCGGTGGCGGGTGAACCCTTTGAGGTCGAAGAACTTGTCGACCTCCGCCGGGTCATAATCCGGCAGGTCGGCCCGCATCCAGCGGCCGTACGGCGGGCACGCCGCGTCGAGGTCGACGATCACCAGGGTGCCGCCGGGACGTAGCACGCGGTCGGCCTCACGCAGCCCCGGGTCACAGCCGGGGCCGAAGAAGTACGCCGTTCTGGCGTGCACCACATCGAAGGTCGCGTCGCCGACCGGCAGGTCCTGCGCCGACCCCGGCGCCACCGCGATCCCGGGCATTCTCGCGATCCGCGCGCGGGCCCGCTCGACCAGCGGCGGGTGCGGCTCGACCCCGAGCACGGACCGGGCCTTCGAAGCGAATCGCGGCAGGTGGAAGCCGTCGCCGCAGCCGACGTCCAGGACGTCGCCCGACCAGTCGCACAGGTCGCCGAGGAGTCGCCACAGGGTGCCCTCGGCGTCCTGGGCGCGGTTCTCGGTCTCGTAGACCTCGGGCCAATGCCAGATGTTCGGGCTCGGCACGACCTCCGCCGCACGCAACGACGTGATCAGCCGAGCTCTAGCCCGCGCGACCATCCCCATACCACCCAGGTAAGCACAGATCAGGCTGGGACGAACAGGCGAAGCAACAACCAGGACACCACGGCGGAGGGAAGCAGCGAATCCATGCGGTCCATCAGGCCACCGTGCCCCGGCAGGAGCGTGCCCATGTCCTTCACGCCGAGATCGCGCTTGATCACCGATTCCACCAGGTCGCCCAGGGTGGCGGTGGCGACGATCGCGACGCCGAACAGCACGCCCTGCCAGATCTCGCCGCCCAGCATGAAGTGGACGGTGAGCGCACCCGCGACGACACCGGCGACCACCGAACCGCAGAAGCCCTCCCAGGACTTCTTCGGGCTGATCACCGGCGCCATCGGGTGCTTGCCGAACAGCACACCGGCGATGTACCCGCCGGTGTCGGAGCTGACCACGAGGATCATGAAGCAGAGAACCCGGGCGGCGCCGTCGGCGGGGACCACGAGCATCGCGGCGAAAGCGGCGAACAACGGCACGTAGGCCGCGGTGAAGACCGACGCGCTCGCGTCACGCAGGTAGCCCTCGACACCACCGCGCAAACGCCACAGCAGACACGCCAGGATCGTCACCACGAACCCGGTGAGCAGGCCGTCGCGACCGAACGGCCACGACAGCCACACCATCGCCTGACCACCGACCAGAACCGGCCACAGCGCCACGTCGATCCCCGCGCCGCGCTTGAGCGCGCCCACGAGTTCCCACGTCGCCACGGCGACCGCGATCGCCACGATGCCGATGAAGACATGCCGGACCGTCAACAGGGCGAGCAGCACAGCCCCGCCGAGCACGACGCCGACGCCGATCGCCGCGGGCAGGTTGCGGCCCGCGCGCGAGACGTTCGGCGCGGGCAGATCCGCGCTTCCGGTTGTCACCGGGTGGTCCCTAGATTCATGCTCCAACTCCCCGACGGGCCCGGCCACCATCTCCGCGTACTCCTTGCCAGCTGTTCGAGGTCAGACCTCGAGCAGTTCGGCTTCCTTGTGCTTGACGAGCTCTTCGACCTGGTGGACGTACTTGTCGGTCAGGTTCTGCAGTTCCTTCTCGGCGCGGACGACATCATCCTCACCCGACTCGCCGTCCTTCACCAGCCGGTCGAGCTCTTCCTTGGCCTTGCGGCGGACGCTGCGGATCGAGATCTTCGCGTCCTCACCCTTGGTCTTGGCGACCTTCACCATCTCCTTGCGGCGCTCCTCGGAGAGCTGCGGGATGACGATGCGGATGATGCTGCCGTCGTTGCTCGGGTTGACGCCCAGGTCGGAATCCCGGATCGCCTTCTCGATGGCGTTGAGCTGGGTGGCGTCGTAGGGCTTGACGACCGCCATCCGGGCCTCGGGGACCGCGACGCTCGCCAACTGGTTGAGCGGGGTCATGGAGCCGTAGTACTCGACGTGGATGCGAGAGAACATCGACGGCGTCGCGCGACCGGTTCGGACGGAGTTCATGTCCTCCTTGGCCACCGACACGGCCTTTTCCATCTTCTCCTCGGCGTCGAGGAGTGTCTCGTCGATCAAGGGGGCGCTCCTTAAATGCAGTGGGTCACGCTGACTTCGCGGGCGTACTGACCAGCGTGCCGATCCTCTCACCACGCACCGCGCGGGCGATGTTCCCCTCCGTCAGGAGGTTGAACACGATGATCGGCATGTTGTTGTCCATGCAAAGGCTGAACGCGGTCGCGTCGGCGACCTTGAGTCCACGCTCCAACACCTCGCGGTGGGTGATGTCGGTGAACATCTTCGCGTTCGGGTCGAGCTTCGGGTCCGCGTCGTAGACACCGTCGACGGCCTTGGCCATCAGCACCGCGTCGCAGCCGATCTCCAGGGCGCGCTGCGCGGCGGCGGTGTCGGTGGAGAAGTACGGCATGCCGACCCCGCAACCGAAGATGACCACGCGGCCCTTCTCCAGGTGCCGCTCGGCGCGGCGCGGGATGTAGGGCTCGGCGACCTGGCCCATGGTGATGGCCGTCTGGACGCGGGTGTCGATGCCTTCCTTCTCCAGGAAGTCCTGCAGGGCGAGACAGTTCATGACGGTGCCCAGCATCGCCATGTAGTCGGCCCGGTCGCGGTCCATCCCGCGCTGGCTCAGCTCCGCGCCGCGGAAGAAGTTGCCACCGCCGATGACGATCGAGGTCTGCACGCCGCCGCGGACGACGTCGGCGATCTGCCGGGCCACCGCGTAGACGACGTCCGGGTCGACACCGACCTCGCCGCCGCCGAACATCTCGCCGCCCAGCTTGAGCAGGACTCGGCGGAAGCTGCCGTTCTGAGTCACGTAAGACCCCTCCTCGTGACTATGCCCCGCCCTCGGTCGGTACCGGGGACGGGGCATAACCCTAGTCACTGTGTTGCTGTTAGGGCCTGCTTAGGTGCCCTATCGGTCAGGCCTGGCCGACCTCGAAGCGCGCGAAGCGGCTCACGGTCACGCCCGCCTCGTCGAGGATGGCCTTGACCGACTTCTTGGAGTCGACGACCGAGGACTGCTCGGTCAGCACGACGTCCTTGAAGAAGCCGTTGACCCGGCCTTCGACGATCTTCGGGAGCGCGCCCTCGGGCTTGCCCTCTTCGCGGGCGGTCTCCTCGGCGATGCGACGCTCGGTCGCGACGACCTCGGCCGGAACCTCGTCACGGGTGACGTAGCGCGGCTTCATCGCGGCGATCTGCATGGCGACCGAGCGGGCCACCTCTTCACCGTCGCCGGTGTACTCGACCAGCACGCCCACGGCGGGCGGCAGGTCGGAGGCGCGGCGGTGCAGGTAGGTGGTCGCGGGGCCGTCGAACACGACGACGCGGCGGAGCTCGAGCTTCTCGCCGATCTTGGCCGAGAGGTTGTGCACGGCGTCGCCCACGGTGCCGCCATCGAGCTCGGCGGCCTTGAGGGTGTCGACGTCGGTGGCCTTGGTCTCCCGGGCGACGGCGACGATCTTGTTCGCCAGTGCCTGGAACTCCTCGTTCTTGGCGACGAAGTCGGTCTCGCAGTTCAGCTCGACCATGACACCGCCGTCGGCGGCGACCAGGCCCTGGGCGGTGGCGCGCTCGGCGCGCTTGCCCACGTCCTTGGCGCCCTTGATGCGCAGGATCTCAACGGCCTTCTCGAAGTCGCCGTCGGTCTCGGTCAGCGCCTTCTTGCAGTCCATCATTCCGGCGCCGGTGAGGTCCCGGAGCTTCTTGACGTCGGCCGCGGTGAAGTTCGACATCGTGCGTTTTCCGTCCTTCTTCGGTTACGCGCGTTCGCTTAGTTTGTGGCGCGGTGGCCGCCCCGGACCGTGTGGTCCAGGGCGGCCACCGCGAGCCGAGATCAGGACTCGGCGGGGGTTTCGGTCGCGGCCTCGACCGCGGCGACGGCCTGCTCGCCGTCGGCGGCGGCGGTCTCGGCACCCTTGAGCAGCTCCTGCTCCCACTCGGCCAGCGGCTCGGTGGCAGCACCCGCTTCCGGCTTGTCGGCGCCGTTGCGGGCACCCGAGCGCGCGATGAGACCGGCGGCGGCGGCCTCGGCCACCACCTTGGTCAGCAGCGCGGCGGAGCGGATCGCGTCGTCGTTACCCGGAATCGGGTAGTCGACCTCGTCCGGGTCGCAGTTGGTGTCGAGGATCGCCACGATCGGGATGTGCAGCTTGCGCGCCTCGCCGACCGCGATGTGCTCCTTCTTGGTGTCCACGATCCAGATGGCGCTGGGAACGCGCGCCATGTCGCGGATACCGCCGAGGGTGCGGTCGAGCTTGTCCTTCTCGCGGGTCAGCATCAGGATCTCTTTCTTGGTGAGACCCTGGAAGCCACCGGTCTGCTCCATCGACTCCAGCTCCTTGAGGCGCTGAAGACGCTTGTGCACGGTGGAGAAGTTGGTGAGCATGCCGCCCAGCCAGCGCTGGTTCACGTAGGGCATGCCGACGCGCAGCGCCTCGTTGGCGATGGCTTCCTGCGCCTGCTTCTTCGTGCCGACGAAAAGGATCGAGCCGCCGTGGGCGACAGTCTCCTTGACGAACTCGTAGGCGCGGTCGATGTAGGTCAGGGTCTGCCGCAGGTCGATGATGTAGATACCGTTGCGGTCAGTCAGGATGTAGCGCTTCATCTTCGGGTTCCAGCGGCGGGTCTGGTGCCCGAAGTGCACGCCGGAATCCAGCAGTTGCCTCATGGTGACGACGGCCATGGCCGGGTTCGCACCTCTTCATTTCGGGCGCGCCGGGCGGTTGGGCCGTGGCGCGCGTACTCGGTTGTCGCCGCAGGTCGGTGACCTGCAGGCCCTGGTGCCGTGCGGATGGCCGAACCCGCTGTTGAGAACGGGACCGTCGACCACCCTTTGTGCCGCGGCTGCCACTTGCGGTGGCCGCGAACGCGCACTGGCACGCGAAGTCGCCTCATGTCGCCACGAGACGCGGGTCGAAGTGTACGCCGGTCAGGGTCGGAATCGAGAATCGGAGCCCGCGGTTATCCACAGGCCCCGTATTCATCCACAGATCTGACCGACCCCTGGTGCCGCCGGGCCGCCCCCGGCAGGGTTGTCGTATGGGCCGCCACCAGCACGAACACCGCCGTCACCGCCTCCGCGCGGTGATCTTCGCGGCGCCGCTTGGGGCGCTGATGGGCGCAGTCTTGGGGGCTGTGGCGGCGGACTGGTCGTGGCAGGCGGGCGCAGGTCCGGCCACCGGTGTCGACGCCGCCACGTCCAGGGTCGCCCAGGTGGGCCCGGTCGGCGTGATCCCAGTCCGTCGAGTTCAGCCGCCCGAAGGTCCGGCCGAACCGCCGGATGACGGGCGGTTCTCCTGGCCGCTTCCCCCACCCCACGAGGTCGTGCGGCCGTTCCAAGCCCCATCGACGCCCTACGGGCCCGGTCACCGCGGTGTCGACCTGGCGAGCGCACCGGGAGCGCCGGTCCTCGCGGCGGGCGACGGGGTGGTGGTCTTCGCCGGGCGAGTCGTGGACCGCGAGGTCATCGCCATCGACCACGACGCCGGGTTGCGCACCGCGTACGAGCCCGTGGCGCCGTCGGTGGCGGCGGGAGCGCGGGTCCGTCGCGGCGAGCAGATCGGGGTGCTCACCCCCGGCCACCCTGGGTGCCCCGAGCTCGCCTGCCTGCACTGGAGCTTGCGCCGCGACGGGACATACCTGGAGCCCCTGTGGCTTATCCGCCCACCGAGGGTGCGGCTGCTCCCGCTGGAACCCGGGTGGGAGTCCGCCGCCTCAGACTTCCGCGACCTCGAGGAGTTTCGCGCGCAGGCGGAGGACCGCCCGGGTGTGCAGCTGGCAGACCCGCGACTCGGTGACGCCGAGGACACGGCCGATCTCGGCGAGGGTGAGGTTCTCGAAGTAGTAGAGGGTGACCACGACCCGGTCTCGCTCGGCGAGCCTGCCGATGGCCTCGGCGAGCTGGCGGCGGTTGTCCTGGTCGACGAGCAACGCAACCGGGTCCTCGGCGGTCTCGTCCTCGAGCGTGTCGGCCAGCGAGGTCGATCCCCGCCCGGCGGCGGCGAGCTCGTCGAGCGCGACGACGCTGGTGAGTTGGAGCTGGGCGTAGACGTCGCGCAGTTCACCGACGGTCAGGCCCAGTTCGCCCGCGAGTTCGGCGTCGTTGGGGGTGCGCTGCAGTTTGGCGCCGAGGCGTTCGATGCCGCGTTCGACCTCGCGGGCGCGGCCGCGGACGGTGCGCGGCACCCAGTCCTGGGCGCGCAGGTCGTCGAGGATCGCGCCGCGGATGCGCTGCATGGCGTAGGTCTCGAACTTGAGGCCGCGCTCCGGCTCGAACTTCTCGATGGCGTCGACCAGGCCGAAGATCCCGGACTGGATCAGGTCGGACACGTCGACGTGCGCGGGCAGGCCGGTGCCCACCCGTCCCGCCACGTACTTGACGAGCGGGGCGTAGTGCAGCACGAGCCGGTCCCTGAGCCCGTGCTCGCGCTGCTCGCCGAACTTGCGCCACAGGGCGACGATGCCCGCTTCGACGTCGTCGGCGGTGCGTTGGTCTCCGGGCAGCACTCCGGAGGTCTCGCCGGTCCCGAAGGAGACGGCGGTTCCGTTCACCGGGGGTCTCGATTCCGGGGACGGGGCCACCGGTGTCCGAGAACCTTCCCCGGTGTCACCGGGAACGGGGATGGGTTCGGTCATGGATCGCCTTCAGCCGTTCGACGGTCACGTGGGTGTAGAGCTGGGTCGTCGAGAGCGTAGCGTGACCAAGTAGCTCCTGGACGCTACGAAGGTCAGCACCCCCTTCGAGCAGGTGCGTAGCCGCGGAGTGACGAAGCCCGTGCGGGCCCATGTCCGGCGCGCCCGAAACCGCCCCCAAAGCGTCGTGCACGATGCGCCGCACACTGGCTGGTTGAAGCCGTCCCCCACGGGTACCGAGCCACAGTGCCGGCGGGGAATCGTCGCTGGCAAGTGCCCGCCGACCCTGGTCGAGCCAGGTCGACACGGCCGCGGCGGCGGGAACACCGAACGGGACGGTCCGCTCTTTGCCGCCCTTGCCCATCACCCTGAGTACCCGCGAGCCGGAATCGACGTCGTCGACATCGAGCCCGCAGAGTTCCGATACCCGGATTCCGGTGGCGTACAGCAACTCCAACAGCGCGTGGTCACGCAGCGCCACCGGATCCAGTTGGGCCGCGCCCGCCGCCGACACCCGCATCAGCTCGGAGGCCTGATCCTGCCGCAACACCGACGGCAGTGTCCGATGCCGCACCGGCGCCACCAGCCGCGACCCGGGGTCGACGTCGAGGTGCTCGCGCCGCAGCGCCCACGCGGTGAACGTCCGCGCCGAGGCCGACCGCCTGGCCATCGTCGTCCGACTCGCCCCCGCCCCCAACTGCGCCGCCAACCACCCACGCAGCCCTTCAAGATCAAGGCCGACGCCGCGCAGACCCGCCCCTGCCGCTCGCTCGACGCCGCCATCACCGACGTCATGGCGGTCGTCGTCGGCATCCCCGCCGACACCGGGGTTGTCGTCGCCCGCGTCGCCACGATCACCATCGCCGGTGTCGGGCCCACCGGCGGAGTCGCCCGCGGATCCGTCACCTGATTCGGCGAAGCCGTCGAGGAGGCCGTGGAGGTGTCCGAGCAACGAGACCGCGTCGCCGACGTAGGCGCGGACGGTGTGGGGGGACAGACCCCTTTCCAATGCCAGATGGCGTTCGTAGTCGGTCAAAACCGTGCGAACCCCGCCCGGCAGCGCGGATCGGACCCGGTGGAGGTCGACCCGGCTTGATCCGGTGGAGGCGCGAGGCACCCCTTGACGCTGCGCCATGGCGGGGCTCGGGTCAAGCATCGCCACGCGGTCATGATCGAAGTCGGCGCCACCCTTCCTCGCCTCGGGCGGCGAGTCCGGTGAGCTCCAACTCCGGCAGCAACGCTCTGACCCGCGACAACGGCACTCCCGATGCCGAAGAGACCTGTTCCGGGCTCAGCCCGCCACGCGTTTTCAGTGCTTCGTGCACACGGAGAGCCTGATCACCCAACCCGTCGGTGGACCGCCTCGGTTTCTCCCGGGGCGCGACGAGGTCCGCGCCGACCTGCCCGACCGCCTCCAGGATCTCCGGGACCGAACACACCACGGTGGCGGCCCCGAGCCGCAGGAGTTCGTGGCAGCCGAGCGACATCGCCGAGCCGATCGGGCCGGGGACCGCCAGCACGACCTTGCCCAGGGCGGCCGCCGTCGACGCCGTGTTCCGCGCCCCGCTGCGCACGCCCGCCTCGACGACGACCGTGCCCGCGCTCAGCGCCGCGATCAGCCGGTTGCGCACCAGGAACCGGTGTTTGGCGGGCGGCGTGCCCGGCGGGTACTCGCTGATCACCGCGCCGGTGTCGGCGATCCGGTCGAGCAGCCGCGAGTGCGCCGCCGGGTATCGGACGTCGACTCCGCAGCCGAGCACCGCGATGGTCGCGCCTTCGGCGCCGAGCGCGCCCCGGTGGGCGGCGCCGTCGATGCCGTACGCGGCGCCGGCGACGACCGTCGCGCCCGCCTCGGCCAGCCCGTAGCCGAACTCGGTGGCGACGTGTTCGCCGTAGCTCGTCGCGGCCCGGGCCCCGATGACGGACACGGCACGCTGCAGGGCGTCGTCGAGCGCGACCGGGCCGCGCACCCACAGCGCGAGCGGCGGCCCCGCCCAGCGCAGGCCACGCCCGCACGCGTGGTGCAGGGCGAGCAGTGGCCAGCCGGGCCACTCCTGGTCCTCCGGAATGACCAGCCGCGCACCGGCCGCCGCCGCGTTCTCGAGGTCGGCTTCGGCGCGGTCGCGTGCGCTGCGGGCCGAGGTCTCGTCGCGAACGGCGTCCGGCACCTCCCCCGCCTTGACCCGCGCCGCGGCCTGCACCGGCCCGAGCGCCTCGACGAACATCGACAACGCCGCCGCGGGTGGCTCGGCGACACCCAGGAGGTAGGCACGAGCGGCTCGAACAGCATCGATCGTCATTCCCTTCCCCCGCAAATCCCTGTCAGCAAAGGGAATCGATCCGGTTGCCTTGTTTGATCCTTCGTACGAAAGCTATTCATCGATGTTCCTTTACAAAGTCGTTTCCTGGCAAGGAGTTCACGCCGACCGCCGGTCCCGAAACTCAAGCGCGGCCGCGACATGGTCCGGGGTGGGGGTTGCCGACTCCGCCAGGTCGGCGAGGGTCCAGGCGATGCGAAGGCAGCGGTCGGCGCCCCGGGCGGTGAGGGCGCCGGTGTTGAGGCTTCGGTCGAGCAGCGCGGTGGTGTCGCGGGGTAAGGCGAAGGCACGGCGAAGGACCGGGCCCGGTGCTTCGGAGTTGGTCCGCCAGCCGTAGGCCGACCAACGCGTGCCCGCCCGGTCGCGGGCTTGCTCGACCCGCTCACGAACCGTGGCGGTGGACTCCGGCTCGGTGTCGCCCGCCCGGGACATGGCGGTGATCGGTCGCATCCGCACGCGTAGGTCGACCCGGTCCAGCAGCGGACCGGAAAGCCTTGCCAGATAACGACGTCTGGCATGCGGAGCGCACACGCAGTCCGCTTCCCGCGACGGCGCGCAGGGGCAGGGATTGGTGGCCAGGACCAGTTGGAAGGCAGCCGGGTAACGGACGACGCCGTCGCGCCGGGCAAGCCGGATCTCGCCTTCCTCCAGTGCGGTCCGCAGCGCTTCGAGGCGGTTCGGGGCGAACTCGCAGGCCTCGTCCAAGAAGAGAATTCCCCTGTGCGCCTTGCTGATCGCTCCGGGCTTGGCCAAGCCGACGCCACCGCCGACGAGCGCGGGCACGGACGTCGTGTGGTGTGGCGCGATGAAGGGAGGAAGGGTGATCAGGGGTGACTCGGCGGCCAGGTCGCCGGAGACCGAGTGGATGGCGGTGACTTCGAGCGCTTGTTCGCGGTCGAGCGGGGGCAGCAAGCCGGGCAGGCGTTTGGCGAGCATGGTCTTGCCCGTCCCGGGTGGCCCCGCGAGGAGCAGGTTGTGCCCACCGGCCGCCGCGACTTCCAGGGCCCACCGTGCCTCGGGCTGGCCGAGCACGTCCGCGAGGTCAGGAGGCGCCGCTCCGGTTTCGGCGGTGAGCGGCTCGGGCCGGGCCAGTTCGCCCTCGCCCCGAGCCCAGACGAGGACATCTGTGAGGCAGTCGGCGCCGTAGACCTCCAGCCCGCCGACCAGCGACGCTTCCGCCATGGCAGCCATGGGAACGATCGCCCGGCGCAACCCGGAACGGCGGGCCGCGAGCATGCAGGGCAGGACGCCCCGGACCGTGCGCAGCCTGCCGTCGAGCGCGAGTTCGCCGAGGAGGACGGTGCCCGCCAGCAACTCCGGCGGCGCCTTGCGGTCGGCGACCAGGACGGACAGCGCGAGCGCGAGGTCGTAGCCGGAGCCACCCTTGGGGAGGGCGGCGGGCGAGAGGCCAAGGGTGACCAGCTGATCAGGCCACTGCAGCCCACTGTTGCGCACCGCGGCGCGAACCCGGTCTTTGGCTTCGTTGAGGGAGGCGTCGGGCAGGCCGACGATGGTTGTTTTGGGCTTGCCGCCACCGATATCGGCCTCGATCTCGACGGTGATCCCGTCGACGCCGAACAGTGCGATCGACCAGGCGCGGGCAAGGACCATCAGGCCACGCCCCAAAGGGAAGTGAGCATGGGTCGAACCGTGATGGGGAGGGCGCTGGAACCGGAGTCCACCGTCATGGGCACACGGCCGCGCATCAGAAGGCTGCCTTGAGGTGGCGGATCTCCGGTGTCCCGCCCGGCGCCCACAGGACCGACACGATGTCGAAGCGCGTTTCGCACGGCAGGAGGCCGTGGTCGACGCGCCAGCGGGTGGCGAGACGGCGGATCCGGGCGGCTTTGGCGTCCGTCACCGACTCGGTGGGGGTGCCGTACACGGTGGAGGTTCGGGTCTTGACCTCACAGACCACGAGCCGGGTGCGGTCGGTGAGGATCAGGTCCAGTTCGCCCTGGCGGCAGCGCCAGTTGCGGTCCAGCAGGACCAGGCCGGTGCTCTCCAGGTACCTGGCCGCGAGGTCTTCGCCTTGGGTGCCTAGGTCGAGATGGGCGGGCATGGTGCTCCAGTCGGGATCGAGTGGTGTCGATCTCGACGGTGTCGCACCTCAGGGCCCGGCGGGAGTGCCCGGTGGTGACCTGTGGATTCGTGTGGACAGACCCGGAGAAGTCGATCTCCGGGTCACTTCTTTGTCGCTCGCTTGTGCTAGGTGCCGAACGGGCCGTCTTCGGGCAGTCGCAGGTCCGGCTTGTCGAGTTCCTCGACGTTGACGTCCTTGAAGGTGATCACCCGGACGTTCTTCACGAACCTCGCGGGCCGGTACATGTCCCACACCCAGGCGTCGGACATGCGTACTTCGAAATAGACCTCGCCGTCGGCGTCGCGTACCTGGACGTCGACGCCGTTGGCCAGGTAGAAACGTCGCTCGGTTTCCACCACGTAGGCGAACTGTCCGACGATGTCGCGGTACTCCCGGTAGAGCGACAGCTCCATCTCGGTCTCGTACTTCTCGAGATCCTCCGCGCTCATGTGCCGCGCGCCCCTCCTGGTCGTGATGTCCCGCTCACTGCGGTGGTCCACCATTCTGAACCACGGCCGCCGCGGCCACACTCAGCGCCACCCGGTGTGGCGCGCGCAGGCCGTGGGCCAAGCCCGCCGCGGCTACGTTGGCGAAGGACCAGCGGTGCTCGTGGCTTGGTCCGTGCTCATCCAACGCGGCGGTGTGGATACCGGTGCAGTAGCCCTTGTGAACATCGAATCGATACTGCGGCAACTGGTCGTGCAAGTCCTCCATGATGCGGTCCCGGGTGACTTTCGCCAAGACCGACGCGGCCGCGACGCACGCCGCGGCCTGGTCGCCCTTGAGGACGGGCACGCTCGGGGCCGTCAGGCCCGGCACGCGGAAGCCGTCGACCAGCACGTACCCGGGGTGGGTGCCGAGCCGGGCGACCGCGCGCCGCATGCCTTCGATGTTGGCGACGTGGACGCCCATCCGGTCGACCTCGGCGGTCGGCACGACGACCACCGCGTAGTCGACGGCACGCTTCTTGACCAGGTCGAACATCCGGTCGCGCGCCGCCGCCGTCATCAGCTTGGAGTCGGTGAGCCCGTCGAGCCGCTCGGCGTCGCCGGGGCGCAGGACGCAGGAGGCGATGACCAGCGGGCCCGCGCACGCGCCGCGGCCCGCCTCGTCGACGCCCGCCACCGGCCCGAGGCCTCGGCGGTGCAACGCGGCCTGCAGGCTCCAGTTGCCCGCGTCGCGGCGGACCACGGCGCGGGGTGGGCGCAGGAAGGCGGTCACCGGGGCCTCACCAGGGTGCGCACGCGCCGACCCAGCCACAGCGTCGGCCACGCCGCCGCGATGCCGAGGCCCGCGGGGATGCCGGTCTGCCACGCCGGCGCGGACAGTGCCTGCGAGTTGTGGTCGCCGACACCCTGCCACCGCGAAGGCGGCAGGATGATCGCCCGCACCTTGCCGATCACGTTGTCCACCGGCACCAGTCCGTTTCCGCCGCCGCCGCCCTGGCTGCGCGAGTCGCCCGAGTTGTTGCGGTTGTCGCCCATCACGAACAGCATGCCCCGCGGAACCGTGATCGGACCGAACTGCGCCTGCTTGGGATCGCCGATGGAGGTGTCCCAGAAGATGTACGGCTCGTCGAGCGGCTTCCCGTCGACGAGTACCCGGTTCTGCTCGTCGCAGCACTTGATCGTCTGACCGCCGACCGCGGCGATCCGCTTGACGACGTCGTCCTCGTCGGGCGCCGCGAGCCCGAACAGCCCGCCGATGCTCTCCAGCCAGCTCACCACCACCTTGTCCGACCGCGAGGAGGTGAACTCGGGGCGGTTCCAGGTGGCGGGCCGCTTGAACACGACGACTTCGCCGACCTCCGGCTCACCGAAGGTGTAGACGAGCTTGTCGACCAGGACCCGGTCGCCGTAGCAGCCCGGGCAGCCGTGCAGCGTCTGCTCCATCGACGCCGACGGGATCACGAAGACCCGCGCCAGGAACGTTTGGATCAGAAACGTCAGAACCAGCGCGACCGCGATGAGGATCGGCAGTTCCTGCCAGAAGGGCCGCCTCTTCTTGCTCTTGCGCGGTTTCGGCTCATCCTCGTCGAGGGGTTGGTCGGACACCGATCAAGCCTACCGGGGAGCCGAGCGACCACCGGCGGTGAGCATGCCCCGCACCCTGCGCCCCAGCCACAGCGTCGGCCACGCCGCCGCGATGCCGAGACCCGCCGGGATGCCGGTCTGCCACGCGGGGGCGGAGAGCGCCTGCGGGTTGTGGTCGCCGATGCCCTGCCACCGCGACGGCGGCAGGATGATCGCGCGGGCCTTGCCGATGATGTTGTCGACCGGGACGAACCCGTTCGCGCCGCCGCCGCCCTGCGCGCGCGAGTCGCGGGAGTTGTTGCGGTTGTCGCCCATCACGAACACCATGCCCGGCGGAACGGTGATCTTCGGGAACACGTCCTGCTGGGCTTCCGGCCCGGGCATGTAGCGGTACGGCTCGCTCAGGGAGTTGCCGTTGACCATGACGCGGTTCTCGTCGTCGCAGCACTCGATGGTCTGGCCCGCCACGGCGATGATCCGCTTCACGACGTCCTCGTCGCTGGACTCGACCATGCCGAACTGCGAGCCGATGTCCTGGATCCACGCGACGAGCGCGTTGTCGGACCGCTTGGCGCCGCCGTGCTGGTCCCACGTCGACGGACGCTGGAAGACCACCACATCGCCCGGCTTCGGGTCGTTGAAGTAGTAGACGACCTTGTCGACCAGCACGCGGTCGCCCGTGCAGCCCGCGCACCCGTGCAGGGTGCGCTCCATCGACTCCGACGGGATGACGAACACCCGCGCGACGAAAGTCTGGATGAGGAAGGTGAGCACCAGGGCCACCGCGGCGAGCATCAGCAACTCGACGAAGAAGGAGTGCTTCCGCTTCGGCTTGCCCGCCTTCGTGCCCGAGTCCGGCTCGTCCGATTCCGACTGGTGCGATTCGTGCATGTCCGGCTCCCGAATGCCCGGATCGTCGACAGCGAGATTCTCGGCGCCGCGTCCATCCCCTGGCACGGCACCGTGTGCGTCCGACACTAATCAGCCTTCCGTGATGTGAGAGCGATCTTCGCGCGGCGGCCGATCCACAGCACCGGCCACGCGGCGGCCACGCCGAGACCGGCCGGGATCCCCTGCTGCCACGCTGCCGCGGCCAGATCGACGTCCCCTTGCGGGTTGTGGTCGCCCACACCGCGCCAGCGCGAGGGCGGCAGCACGATGTAGCGGGCCTTGCCGATGACCTTGCCGAGCGGGACGACGCCGCGGATGCCGCCGCCACCCTGGAATCGGGAGTCGGAGGAGTTGTCGCGGTTGTCACCCATGACCCACAGGGTGCCCTCGGGCACCGTAACGCGAGCGAACTGATTGCGCTCGCTGGGTGTGCCGTGCTCCCAGTAGATATATGGCTCGTCGAGGGGCTTGCCGTCGACCAGCACGCGGTTCTGCTCGTCGCAGCACTCGACGGTCTGGCCGCCGACAGCGATGACCCGCTTGACGAAGTCGCGCTCGTCCGGCGGGGCGACACCGATCAGCGAACCCATGTATTGCAGCCCGCGGACCAGCGGGTTGTCCGAGCGCTTGTCCCGGATGTCGTTCTCGGTCCAGGTGTTCGGCCCCTGGAAGACGACCACGTCGCCCGGGCTGGGATCGCGGAAGTCGTAGACGATCTTGTCGACGAACACCCGGTCGCCGGTGCAGCCCGGGCAGCCGTGCAACGTCTTCTCCATCGAGCCGGACGGGATGGAATACACCCGACCGATGAAGTGCTGGATCGCGAACGTGAGGACCAGCGCCACTCCCGCGAGGACGAGCAACTCGCGCCAGAGCGGCTGCTTGCGCGGCGGCCTGCGGTGCTTGCCCTGCCTGCGCCTGCGCTCCTCGTCGGTCTCCTCGGCCTCCGCCTCGGGCTTCGCCGGGGCCTCTGACTTGGCCGGCGTCGACGGCTTGGCGGCGGGCTCGGCCTTCGGCGGGACCACGGGCTTGGGCGGAAGCGTCGGCGCGGGGCTGTGCGGTTCGACCTTGGGGATGAGCTCGGTCGGCCCGTCGATGGGGAGACGCGAGATGCGCTCGGTGACGTGCGCACCGGGATCCGGCGGAGGCGCCGCGGGGCCGCGGGAGATCTGCTCGGTCACCCGGGTGGAAACACTGGGGACCGGCGGCTTCGGCGGCTCTTCCGGCAGCGGCGGGAGGGCTTCCTCCGGCAGCGGCGTGCCGAACCAGAACTCGGGACTCACCGATTGCGGGCCCGACGGCGGCGTTTCGGCAGCTCGCCTGATGGGCTCGGTGTAGGCGACCTCGGGAACCGCGGTGCCGTTGACCTTGGTGCCGTTGACCCGCTTGGCGCTCACCGAAGTCCCGTTGGTCTGGCCATGGCGCTGGTCCGCCGTCTCCTCCTGGAAATGCCCGACGTGTGCCGCGCCTTCAGCAGGCAGCGGCACACGGCGGGAGGAACGGTCGACCACGCACGCCAGCGTACGTCAGCCGGTGTGCTGACCGCGTCAGGAAGCGGTCTGAGGCTCGCGCTTCTCCTTGATCTTCGCGGCCTTGCCGCGCAGCTCACGGAGGTAGTACAGCTTGGCGCGCCGGACGTCGCCGCGCTTGGCGACCTCGATCTCGGCGATGTTGGGAGTGTGCACCGGGAAGGTGCGCTCCACGCCGACACCGAACGACACCTTGCGGACAGTGAAGGTCTCGCGGATCCCGCCACCCTGGCGACGGATGACGACGCCCTGGAACACCTGGACACGAGTACGAGTGCCCTCGATGACGCGGACGTGGACCTTCAGCGTGTCACCCGGGCGGAAGTCCGGGATGTCGGAACGCAGCGACTTGGCGTCCAGGGCATCCAGGGTGTTCATCGGTAGTCCGTCCTCGTCAATTCGGAGATGTTCGTTCGTCGCTCCCGGCCGCAGGCGGCAAGCCGCCTATGTGTCCAGCCTGGGAGTGGGCTTGAGGTGCGCGCTCGGGAAGACCCGGACGCGACAACTCAGGAAGTATGTCAGACGGGATCCTCGGACCGGAAATCGCCCCCTGGCGGGGCCTTCCGCAGCCGTTCGAGCAGGGCTCGGTCGTGCTTGTCCAGCGACTCGGGGGGCAGGGCGGCGAGCAGGTCGGGGCGGCGCGCGAACGTGCGCTCGATCGCCTGGTCACGGCGCCAGCGGTCGATCGCCTTGTGGTTGCCCGACCGCAGCACCTCGGGCACCGCGCGGTCGCGCCACACCTCGGGGCGGGTGTAGCTGGGGCCTTCCAGCAGCCCGTCGGAGAACGAGTCCTGCTCGGCCGAGAGCGGGTTGCCCAGGACACCGGGCAGCAGCCGGGCCACCGCCTCGACCATGACCATGACCGCGACCTCGCCGCCGACCAGCACGTAGTCGCCGATGGAGACCTCATCGACGCGCATCCGGGTCGAGGCGTCGTCGATGACCCGCTGGTCGATGCCCTCGTAGCGGCCGCAGGCGAACACCAATCGCGACTCGGTGGCGTACTCGTGGGCCATGGCCTGGGTGAACGGCCTGCCCGCCGGGGTCGGCACGACCAGTCGGGGCGGCTCCCCCGCGCACACCTCGTCGAGCGCCTCACCCCACACCTGGGGCTTCATCACCATGCCGGGACCACCGCCGTACGGGCTGTCGTCGACGCCCTTGTGCACGTCATAGGTCCAGCGACGCAGGTCGTGGACGTCGAGGTTGAGCAGCCCGCGCTCGATGGCCCGGCCCAGCAGCGCGCCGCGCAGGGGGTCGAGGTACTCGGGAAAGATCGTGACAATGTCGATCCGCACCGGTGAAGGCTAGCCGCGGGCGTCCAAGCGCTGCGCGATGGCCGGGACCAGGTCCAGGAACAGGTGCTCGAACCAGCGCATGAGCCCGCCGGGCAGGTCCAGCGGCGGCACCGGCATCGGGGCACGCGCGTATTCCTGCTCTATGACCGGCCACAGAGCGTCCCAGCGTTGGCCGGACGGCGGGTGCCCGCTTGCCGCGGGCGGGTAGCCGACAACCTTGAGTTCACCGTCGAGTTCGTGCAGCACCAGGTCGAGCAGCAGGAAGTACAGCGGGCCGGTGGCGGCGGCCGCGGCGGCGAGGCCGTGCCTGCGGACGAACAGCGGGTCCTGTTCGGCGGCGGCGGCGAGCCACTGCTCGGTGAGGACCAGCTGGGCGCCGATGCGGTCGGCCTCGAACTCGTCCTCCACGGACCGGGTGTGGACGTCGACCTTGGAGTCCACCGACGTGAGCGTCGTGCGGCCGGCCTGGGAGTGCTTGGCCACGATGTGGCCGTACTCGTGGCCGATCGCGAACCGCATGGAGGCGTTGACCAGCAGGTCCAGCATCACCTCGCGGTGGCCGGTGAGCGGTGGCAGCGGCACGGACCGCCAAGGGTCGCCGTAGCGCAGGTGCGCGGCGAAGACGTCGGCCAGCGCGGCGAGGGTCTGCGGCCGGTCCAGGATCGGTGGTTCGCCGAACATCTGGGCGGACATCATATTGATCTTCAGGGTGAGGAAGACCAGGCCCATCGCGCCGCTGCTCATCAGGATCAGATCGCCGCCGGCGGCGGGGGTGGTCCAGGCGTTGAGATCACCGAGCGGGTAGAGGCCGGTGACGATCTGGCGCGGGTCGAACGACAGGTCGAGCGAGTGGGCCGCGGCCTCGACCTCCTCGACCCGGCGGTCCAGCAGGTCCTGGGCGGAGCTGAGGTGGCGCAGGGGCTCGGCGACGTAGTCGTCGGTGGCGGCGAGCAGGGCGCCGACGCGCTCGGCCGTGTTGTGCCCGCCCACGGCGGGGCCGATCAGCCTGCCGCTGAACCCGTCCCGCTGCACCAGCGCGAGATAGGTGGTGACCAGCTTCCTGGACCGCGTGCTCATCGCGGATCGAGTGCGCCCCTGCCCGTGACGGCCTCGACTAAGGCGGCGTCACGCAGGGACTCGACTAAGGATTCGGCAGGGGTCGGCGACGGCAGTCGGCTCATGAGCACGTTGTCGGACATCCGCCACCCCCAGGGTCGAAGCGGTCGCCAGACTAGCGGAGGCATTCACCCATCAGTGGGTACCCGGGACACGGGTTTATTCGATCAGGCCCTCAGGCGGGTCGAGCACGACGCGACCGCCCTTGACGTCGACTTCCGGGACGATCTGACGGACGAACGGCACCAGGACCTCTTCGCCGCCGGGGCGGTTGATCACCAGCAGCTCACCGCCGAGGCCATGGGCGATTTCCTTGACCTTGCCGACTTCGGTCCCGTCCAGGAGCACCGCGGACAGACCCGCCAGCTCGTAGTCGTAGAACTCGTCGGGGTCGTCGATGGGAGCCAGCGTCGAGGGGTCGGCGAGCAGGAGCGCTCCCCGCATGTCCTCGGCGGTGTTGCGGTCGGGGACTTCCTCGAAACGCACCAGCAGCCGCCCGGCGTGTGGCCGGGCGGCTGTGATGGTGAGCGTGCGCTTGGAGCCGTCCCGCAACTGTGCTGTCACCGACTCACCGAGCGCGAAACGCTGCTCGGGTGAGTCGGTGTGCAGCTCGATAGCCAGTTCGCCGGTGATTCCGTGCGCCTTGGCGACACGGCCGACGAGTACCAGCGCGTTCATTCGCTCCACAGTCCGATCAGTGATCGGTGTCGACCACGTCGACCCGGATACCGCGACCGCCGACACCGGCCATCACGGTACGAAGAGCCGTGGCGGTGCGGCCGCCCCGGCCGATCACCTTGCCCAGGTCCTCCGGGTTGACATGGACTTCGAGCGTGCGGCCACGACGGGTCGTGACCAGCTCGACCTGGACATCGTCGGGGTGGTCGACGATGCCGCGCACGAGGTGCTCGAGTGCGTCCGCGAGGGCACTCACTCGGCCGGCGCCTCGGTCTCGGTGGCGGCCGCGGCCGGTGCCTCGGCGTCAGCCTTCGGCTCGGCCTTCTTCGGCGCCGACTTCTTCTTCGGCGTGGTCGCGTCGGTCGAGGGCTCCTCGCCCGCGGCCTTGAGCGCGGCCTCGAACAGCGACTGCTTCGACGGCTTCGGCTCCTTGACGCGCAGGGTGCCCTCGGCGCCCGGCAGGCCCTTGAACTTCTGCCAGTCGCCGGTGATCTCCAGCAGGTTCTTCACCGAGTCGGTCGGCTGCGCGCCGACACCCAGCCAGTACTGGGCCCGCTCGGAGTCGACCTCGATGAGGCTCGGCTCTTCCTTCGGGCTGTAACGGCCGATCGTCTCGATCGCCTTGCCGTCACGACGGGTGCGCGCGTCGGAGACGATGATGCGGTAGTACGGCGCACGGATCTTTCCGAGGCGCTGCAGCTTGATCTTGACAGCCACGGGTT
This sequence comes from Actinokineospora xionganensis, assembly GCF_014323725.1. GTDB lineage: Bacteria > Actinomycetota > Actinomycetes > Mycobacteriales > Pseudonocardiaceae > Actinokineospora > Actinokineospora xionganensis. Next base: position 48,280 of record NZ_JABVED010000019.1, read on the forward strand.
GGGGTGCTCCTCAAAGCTCTCGGTACTGCGATGTGTGAGCGTGGCGTTCCGAGTGGGGTCGGTCGGCCTTGCCCGAAGGTTCAGGCGTCACGGCACGGTGAGAGGGTCCGGCCATGACGGACAGCGGGTAATTGTGCCAGACGCGAGACGGGCTTGACGCCTTGGGTCACCCGACGAAGGCGGCGACCTCGACACCTGCCTGGTCGAGCGCCGCCCGGACGGCCCGCGCGTGATGCACGGCACCCGGTGTGTCGCCGTGCAGGCACAGCGACCGGGCGGGCATCGGGAGCACGGTCCCGTCCATGGCGACGATCTCCTTGGACACCGCGAGGCGCACGGCGCGCTCGACCACGGCGGCCGTTTCGATGATCGACGCGCCCGGCTCGCCGCGCGGCACGAGCGTGCCCTCCGGGGTGTAGCCGCGGTCGGCGAACGCCTCGAAGACGCAGGGCAGCCCCACGGACTCCGCCGCGTCGAGCAGCCGGGAGCCGGGCAGGCCGAGGACGGGCAGCACGCCGAACGCGCGCACGGCGTCCGCGACGGCGGCGGCCTGGGCGTCGTGGTGCACCACGGCGTTGTAGAGCGCCCCGTGCGGTTTCACGTAGCCCACGGAAGTCCCGGACGCGCGCGCGATGCCGTCGAGCGCGCCGATCTGATAGAGCACCTCGTCGGCCAACTGGGCGGGGTCGACGTCGATGAAGCGCCTGCCGAACCCGGCGAGGTCCCGGTATGAGACCTGGGCGCCGACAGCCACTCCCCCGGCCGCCGCGGCCTGGCAGACCGCGCGCATCGTCGAGGCGTCGCCCGCGTGGAAGCCGCAGGCGACGTTGGCGGAGGTGACGATGTCGAGCAGGGCCATGTCGTCGCCGAGGCGCCACACACCGAAGCCCTCGCCGAGATCGGCGTTGAGGTCGAGGATCACGGCTGCATCACCCCGAGGGTGATCAGCAGGATGGCGAGTGCGGGCACGAAGTTGTTGATCTGGTGGGCGACGATGCTCGCGCCGAGCCTGCCGGTGTAGAGCCGGGCCAGGCCGATCGGGATGGCGACGACCAGCAGCAGCGAGGTGCGCAACGGCTCCAGATGGCTGATCGCGAAGATCACGGTGGTCAGGCCGAACACCACCCAGCGGCCCATGTTCAGCCGCTCAAGCGCCCCCCACAGCAGGCCGCGGTAGATGATCTCCTCGAAGACCGGGCCGATGAGCCACACATAGACGAACAACGTGATCGCGGCGGCCACCGGCATCAACCGGTCGTCGACGAGCAGGCCCAGGGAGGATTTCGCGTCCTCCTGACCGACGACCTTGGTCCACACGGTGCCCGCGATGGTGGTGAGAACCAGGCCGAGCATGCCGAACTTGAAGCCCGCCTTGACGTCCTCACGGGTGTACGACCATCGCAGGTCGAGCTTCGGGCCGTAGCCCCGCAGCTTGGTGACCAACAGGGCCAGCAGGGTGGCCAGGGCGGTGGGCACCATGGTCCCGACGAGGATCACCGCGATCGAGTGAGTCTTGTTGAGTCCGTACATCCGCGCGATCGTGCCGATGACCACGGCGGTCAGGATGTAGACGCCCAACACGAGCAGGAACGCGCCGAAACCCCATTTGTGGTCTCGAACCTGCGGCTGCGGCGTCTCCGCGGGCGTCTCCGTAACCGGGGTCACATTCGCCTCCCCTGTGTCCGGATGTCGCTATTCCAGTGTGGGCCAAGAGACTAGCCGCGGTGGGGTGAGCGGGTTAACCGACCACCCGGCCGCGCAGCACGATCCGCTTCGGGGAGCGCAGGACTTCCAGGTTCTTCCGGGGGTCTTCGTCGAAGGCGAGAAGGTCCGCGGCGGCGCCTTCGGTGAGGCCGGGCCAGCCCAGCCACGACCTTGCGCCCCAAGAGCCAGCCGCGATGGCTTGTTCGGTGGTCATACCCGCTTTGTGCAGGGCGATGATCTCGTCGACCAGCCTGCCGTGGGCGATTCCACCACCGGCGTCGGTGCCCGCGTAGACCTGGACGCCCGCCTCGACGGCCTCGGCGACCATGCCGGACGCGCGCGCGTGCAAGTCGAGCATGTGCTGGGCGTACTTCGGGTACTTGCCCGCGCCCGCCGCGATGCCGGGGAAGTTCTCGATGTTGATCAGGGTGGGGACCAGCGCCGTGCCGCGTTTCGCCATCTCGGTGATGACGTCGGTGGTGAGGCCGGTGCCGTGTTCGACGCAGTCGATCCCGGCGTTGATCAGGCCCGGCAGCGCGTCTTCGCCGAAGACGTGGGCGGTGACCCGGGCCCCCGCGGCGTGGGCGACCGAGATCGCCTCGGCCAGCACGTCGTCGGGCCAGAGAGGGGCCAGGTCGCCTTCGGCGCGGTCGATCCAGTCGCCGACGAGTTTGACCCAGCCGTCGCCGTAGTCGGCCTGCTCGGCCACGGCGGCCGGGAGTTGCTCCGGGTCGCCGACGTCGATGCCGAGGTGGGGGATGTAGCGCTTGGGGCGTGAGAGGTGCCTGCCCGCGCGGATGATGCGCGGCAGGTCCAGGCGCTCCTGCAGGGGCCGGGTGTCGATCGGGGCACCACAGTCGCGGATGAGCAGGGTGCCCGCGTCGCGGTCGGTTTCGGCCTGTTCGGCGGCGGTGTCGAGGTCGACGGGGCCGTGGGGGCCGATGCCGACGTGGCAGTGCGCGTCCACCAGACCAGGGACCAGGAAGCCGCCGTCGAAGACCGTTTCCGCACCCGGGACGGGCAGGGTGCGGACGCGGCCGTTGACGATCCAGATGTCTTGTTCGTCTTCGCCGGGCAGGATCACCCCGCGCAGGTGCAGCGCCGTCACTTGGTCTTGGGGAACTTCAGCTTCGACGGGTCGAAGCCGGGCGGCATCTGGTCGAGCCCGCCGAAACCGGGCGGCAGGCCGCCCTGCGGGCTCGGCGGCAGCTGCGTCAGGTCGGGCATTCCGCCGGGGAAGCCGGGCATGCCGCCGCGCATCTTGGGCGGGGTCGGGCCGCGGCCCTTCTTCCCCTTCTTCCCCTTTTTGCCCTTCCCGGCGGCGCGGCCGCCGGGCATGCCGAAGCGGCCCGCCATCTGCTGCATCATCTTCTTGGCGTCGTAGAAGCGGTTCACCAGGTCGTTGACCTCGCGGACCTGCACGCCGGAGCCCTTGGCGATGCGCAGTCGCCGGGACGCGTTGATGATCTTCGGGTCGTTGCGCTCGGCCGGGGTCATGCCGCGGATGATCGCCTGCAGCCGGTCGATGCTCTTCTCGTCGACCTGGGCCAGCGCGTCCTTCATCTGGCCCGCACCGGGAAGCATGCCGAGCAGGTTGGCGATCGGGCCCATCTTGCGGACCGCGAGCATCTGCTCGAGGAAGTCCTCCAGCGTCAGCTCGCCGGTGCCGATCTTGGCCGCGGCCTTCTCGGCCTGCGCCTGGTCGAAGTGCTGCTCGGCCTGCTCGATGAGGGTGAGGACGTCGCCCATGCCGAGGATGCGCGAGGCCATCCGGTCGGGGTGGAAAGCGTCGAAGTCCTCGAGCTTCTCGCCGTTGGAGGCGAACATGATCGGCATGCCGGTCACTTCGCGGACCGACAGCGCGGCGCCGCCCCGGGCGTCGCCGTCGAGCTTGGTGAGGACCACACCGGTGAAGCCGACGCCGTCGCGGAACGCCTCGGCGGTGGTGACGGCGTCCTGGCCGATCATCGCGTCGACGACGAAGAGGACCTCTTCGGGGGACACGGCGGCGCGGATGTCCGACGCCTGGCGCATCAGCTCCTCGTCGACGCCGAGGCGGCCCGCGGTGTCGACGATGACGACGTCGTGCTGGGCGCGGCGGGCCTCGTCGAGGCTGTCGCGGGCGACCTTGACCGGGTCGCCGACGCCGTTGCCGGGCTCGGGCGCGTAGACCGCGACACCGGCGCGCTCGGCGACGACCTGCAGCTGGGTGACGGCGTTGGGGCGCTGGAGGTCGCAGGCGACCAGCATCGGCGCGTGGCCTTGGCCCTTGAGCCAGCGGGCGAGCTTGCCCGCGAGGGTCGTCTTACCGGCACCCTGCAGACCCGCGAGCATGATCACGGTTGGCGGGGTCTTGGCCAGGTTGAGCCGCCGGGTCTCGCCGCCGAGGATGGCGACGAGTTCCTCGTTGACGATCTTGATGACCTGCTGGGCGGGGTTGAGCGCGCCGGAGACCTCGGCGCCCTTCGCCCGTTCCTTGATCTTCGCGATGAAGGTGCGCACGACCGGCAGCGCGACGTCGGCTTCCAGCAGCGCGATGCGGATCTCGCGCGCGGTCGCGTCGATGTCGGCGTCGGTGAGCCTGCCCTTGCCCCGCAAGTTCTGCAGGACGGATGTGAGCCGGTCGGAGAGTGTGTCGAACACGAGTGTGGCGCTCCAGCCAATCAGGTCAACTCAGTCGGCAAGCGGGCCGAGTGCGAGCCCAGCCCCGACCGAGGGTAACTCGTCCGCCTCCCCGGAATTTTATCGGTGGTCACCTGCCTCGTAATGGCGAGGCAGGTGGGCGACCGTGGTCGGCTGACGTCACGGTCCCCTTAGGTGCCGATCCGTAGCGTCTGTCAAACCTGATCAACTCGCGTGGGGGGACACCATGAGCGACCCGGAAGTCGGCACCAACAAGCTAGCGGCCCGGTTGACGGTCACCGCGGCCCTCTTACTCGGCATCAGCACCATCGTGCTGTTCACGGCTCTTCCCGGCCCCGGCGGGCGGTTCGCGCTGCTCGCCGTCGTCATCGTGCTCGGCGTCGCCGTCTTCGCTGCCGGGTCGCGCGCGTTCGGCCGGTTCGCGTACGCGGTCGGCCCGGCGGTGTGTCGCGGCATCGGCGGTGGGGCGATCGTGCTCGGCGCCTACTTGAGCGGACCGCTCTTAGTCCACGTCGTCGGTGAGACCTCGCTGGTCGTGTCCGTGCTACTGACCTTCCTGCCCGCGTTCCTCGCGCTTGTTGCCCTGGCTCTGAAAGGGGCGGACGCCGGCGTCGTGGGTGCGGCGGCCGTCGTCCCGACAGTGCTGGTGCTGCTTCTGGCAGCAGGAGAAGCAGGCCCAGGAACGACCGCGCTGAGCCTGCTCGCGCTGGCGGTCGTGGCAGCCGTCATCGCCGTGCCCGCGCCGTCGTCGTGGAGCACGGCCGGGATCAGCGCGGGCTCGATCGCGGCCGCCGCCGCGATCGGTGGCGGCGCCACCCCGCTGGGCGCGGTCACCGGGCCGTCGGTCGTCGACGCGGTGCCCGAGCCCGCGATGCGAGTCCTCGTGATCGTGGCAGGCCTTGCCTTGATAGCCCTGTTCGGCGCGCTCGCGATGCTCCGCCGCGACACGGCGGGCGGAGTGCTCGTCGCGCTGGCTCTCGCCAGCCCCGTGCCGATGCTCGTCCACGACCAAATGGTTCCGGGCCACGTCGACTCGGCGTCGATCGCGATGGCCGCCGTGCCGCTGGCGGTGGTGATCGCCGTCGCCTGCGCCGTCACACTCGACGCGGCGCGGCAGTTCGCCGGGCGGCTGGCGGGGTGGCTGCGGCCGGGTGGGTCGACCACTGTCCCCGCACTGCTGTCGGTGGCGGGGTTGACAGCGGTCGTGTTCGCCGCACAGCCCCTGCCCTCGATGGTGGCGGATCACCGGCTGCAAGGCGCGATCGCGGTGGTGCTGCTCGCTTTCGCGGTGGCGTTGGCGCTCCGACTAACCGGCATGCCTGGTGCGGTCGTGGCCGTGGCCGCGCTGATCGGACTGCAGACGATGTCGCCGTGGCGGCGGCTGCTCGCGGGTCTGGTCGACAACGCGGGAGATCCGTTCGCGCACCTGAAGGTCATCGTCGGGGTCACGGTCGTGGCGGCGGTCGCCGTGAGCTGGCTGCTCGTGCGCAGGCACCGGCATGTGGGCGTGGTCGCGGCCGCCGCCTACCTGCTGGCCGGAACGCTCGCCGACCTCGTGCGGGCGAGCGCCTTGCTGGGCGGCTGGTCGGACCGGGAGGCCGTGTGGGTCACCACGACGATCGTGCCGCTGCTCGTCCTCGGCCTGCCCGCCGCGGTGGCGGCCTTGGTCGCCCGCGGCACCGCGACCCGGGTGTCGGGTCAGGCTGTCGCCGCGCTGATGCTGGCGATCGGCGGCTTCTCCTTGTTCAAGGCGCTGCTGCGGACGTTCTCCGGCGCGAACCCGGGAATGCCGACCGTCCTGACGCCGACCGATTTCACCGCGCTCACCTCACTGGACCAAGCGGGTGTCCCGGTCGCTTTTGGCGTCGCGGGGCTCCTCCTGTTGGCGGCTCTGGCGACCTTGTCCACCACGAGGCACCCGAACGCGGCCGTGACGGCGGCGGCGATGCTCTTCGTCGTGGGCGGCGCGCAGGTCGTGCTCGGAATCGCGCTGCAGGCAGGCGGCGGCGCGGCGTTCGACTTGGCGCAATGGATCGTGCTGGGTGTCAGCGCGGTGGGGACGGCCGCGGCGATCGTGGCCGTCCGTTCGACACCGTCCTATTTGGCCGCAGGGCAGGCCCGACCCCCAGGCGGGCCCCTCCCTGCGGCACAGACCTGACGGCCTGCTCGAACACGACGGGACGAGGCCCGACCCCTCGACGGGCCTCCTCCCTACGTCGCCCGGTGAGTGGGTGGGCCCTCCCCGGACCGCCCCTTCACCTGACAAGAAGAAGACTGTCAAGGATCGGCCGCCCGTCCCAGCGTGATCACCCGCGAGTAGGGATGAGTAGGTCTACTTATTTGCTGGCCCGCAAAACCGCGGACTCGACCACGTGCCGCCAGCCCGCGGCCCTGCCGGGGACGAAGCTGAAGGAGTCGACGGCCGAGCCGCCCATGGTCGCCACCCTGGCCCACAGCACGTCGATCCCGCAACGCTCCAAAGCGGACGCGACGCTGTGCAGCAGGCCGATCCGGTCGGCGGCGCGCAGTTCCAGGACGACCGCGGCGCCGTCCTCGTCGCCCGCCTCGTGGTCGAACCACAGCACCCTGGGGTCGGGCGCGTCCTCGGCGCGGCCGCCGTAGTCGCGTTCCTTGGCGGCCAGTTTGTCCGCCAGGGGAAGGGATCCGGCTTCGGCGCGGAGGAACTGCTCGCGCAGCAGCGCCGGGTCCGGCATGGAGCCGAAGCGCGGCGTCACGGAGAACACGCCGACCGCGGCGCCCGCGTAGGTGACGAGCGACGCCGCGTGGACCTCGAGGAGGTTGAGGGCCAGCACACCGGCAGCCCGGGACAGCACGCCGGGACGGTTCTTCGCGGCGAGGGTGATGGTGGCGACGTTGTCGCTCGTGTCGACCAGGAAGTCCGCCTTGCCGGTGGCGTTGACCGCCTCGGCGAGTTCGGTCTGCGGGACGCTCAGCGGGATCGGGCCGGGCAGTTGCTCTCCGGCCATCGCGGCGCGGCAGCGGGTGACCAGATCCGTTGTGAGGGCGGCTTTCCAGTCCGTCCACACGCCGGGGCCGGTGGCCAGCGAGTCGGCCTCGGCGAGAGCGTGCAGCAGTTCCAACAGGACCGGGTCGCCGCCGAGGACGTCGACGACGCGCAGCACGGTGGCCTCGTCCTCGACGTCGCGGCGGGTCGCGGTGTGCGGCAGCAGCAGGTGGTGGCGCACCATCGCCGAGAGCGTGTCGACGTCCTGTTTGGACAGTCCAAGGCGGGCGCCCACCTGGGTGGCCAGCGCGGCGCCGACGATCGAGTGGTCCTGGTCGCGCCCCTTGCCCAGGTCGTGCAGCAGCGCGCCGATGAGCAGCAGGTCCGGCCGGGAAACCCGGGTGACCAGGCGGGACGCGTTGACCGTCGTCTGCACCAGGTGACGGTCGACAGTCCAGATATGCGCGGCGTCGCGCGGGGGCAGGTCGCGCACGGCGCCCCACTCGGGGAACAGCCGGGCCCACAGGCCGGTGCGGTCGAGCGCCTCGACGACGTCGGTCAGCCCCTCCCCCGCGCCCAGCAGCGACACCAGGTCCTGGCGGACCTCGGCGGGCCACGGCGCGCGCGGTTCGGGCGCGTGGTCGCTCAGGCGCGACAGCGCGCCGGGGGCGATCGGGTGGCCGGTGCGGCCGGAGGCGGCGGCGACGCGCACCAGCAGCCCCGGGTCCTTGCCGGGGTCGGCGTCGCGGGCGAGCGCGACCTCGCTGCCGTGCAGCACGACGCCCTCGTCGAGTGGGCGGCGGTCGGGGCCGCGGCGGAGCAGGCCGAGGACCCGCTTGCCGTTGGCGGCGCCGGTGGAGCGCAGCGCGACGTCCATCGCGTAGGCGACGGAGCGGCCCGCGCCGGACAGGGCCCTGGCCAGCGCGAACCGGTCGGCCAGACCCAGTGCCGCGGCGATCTCGTCGCCGTCCTGAGGCTGCAGGATGTCGCGCGGACGGCCCGCGATGCGGCGCAACTCGGTTCGGGTGTCGAGCAGGAGGGTGTGGGCGGCGACGACGTCGGGGCCCGGTCTGTCGATCAGCTGGGCGAGCGAGAGGGCGTCGAGAATGCCCAGGTCACGCAGGCCACCGCGGCCGTATTTGAGGTCCGGTTCGACCCAGTGGGCGACCTCGCCCGCGCGGCGCCAGCGCTGCTTGACGGACTCGATCAGCTCGCCCAGCCGGTTGCGCACGCCGGTCCGCCACTGCTCGCGGGCGGACGTGGCCAGCCGGACGGTGACCTCGGCGTCGCCCGCGAGGTGGCGGGCGTCGAGCAGGCCCAGCGCGGTCCGCAGGTCGGCCTTGGCGACGTCTAGTGCCTCACCGACCGTGCGGACGGAGTGGTCGAGGCCGACGCCGGAGTTCCACAGCGGGTACCAGAGGCGTTCGGCGATGGTGTCGACCGCCTTGCGGCCGTCGTGCACCAGCACGAGGTCGAGATCGGAGTACGGGACCAGCTCGCGCCTGCCCAGTCCGCCGACCGCCAGCAGCGCCACCCCGCCGCCGCGGCCACCGACGCCGGCCTGGGCGGCGGCGGCCGTCAGCCAGAACTCGTGCAGGTCGGTCAGCGCCTCGCGCAGCGTGTCCGGTGCGAGCCGGTGGCCCGACTGAGTCGACTGCCCAGACGGGCTGGCGGACCTGGCACCCTGACCGAGAAGCCGGTCACGAGCGAGCACCAGGTCCGCCGCCGTCGGGGAACTTTCCCCCGTTGTCATGATCTAGATCGCGTCCGTCCCGCGCTCTCCGGTGCGGACCCGAACCACGGTCTCGACCGGTGTGACCCAGACCTTGCCGTCACCGATCTTGCCGGTGCGCGCCGCCTCGACTATCGCGTCGACGACCTTGTCGCCGGTCGTGTCGTCGGCCAGCACCTCGACCCGAATCTTCGGGACGAAGTCCACCGAGTACTCCGCGCCGCGGTAGACCTCGGTGTGGCCCTTCTGCCTGCCGTAGCCCTGGACCTCGGAGACCGTCATGCCGAGCACGCCGATCTGTTCCAGTGCCGCCTTCACGTCGTCGAGGGTGAAGGGCTTGATGATCGCGGTAACCAGCTTCATGTCCTTCAGCCTTCCTTACCGGCGGCGGCGGTGGCGGAAACCTTCTCGGCGGTGTGTTCGGCGTGCTTGGCGGACGTGGTGCCGCCAGAGCGCAGGCTGGAGAACTCGTAGCCGCTCTCCGCGTGCTCGGCCTCGTCGATGCCCGTGGCCTCGGCCTCGGCGGAGACCCGGAAACCGATCGTCTTCTGGATGATGAAGGCGATGATCAGGGTCGCGACGAACGAGTAGGCCATGACCGCGCCCGCGGCCGCCGCCTGCTTGCCCAGCAGTTCCAGGCCGCCACCGTAGAAGAGGCCTTCCTTGCCCGCCGAGTTCACCGACGTGGTGGCGAACAGGCCGATCAGGATCGTGCCCGTGAGGCCACCGACGAGGTGGACGCCGACGACATCGAGCGAGTCGTCGTAACCCAGCTTGAACTTCAGGCTCACCGCGAGTGCACACAGGACACCGGCGACGAGGCCGATGGCGAGGGCACCGAGCGGGTTGACGAAGCCACACGCCGGCGTGATGGCGACCAGGCCCGCGATGGCGCCGGAAGCGGCGCCGAGCGTGGTCGGCTTGCCGTCGCGGATCTGCTCCACGATCAGCCAGCCCAAAATCGCGGCCGCGGTGGCGGCGGTGGTGGTCAGGAACGCGACACCGGCGAGGTCGCCCGCGCCGAGCGCCGAGCCCGCGTTGAAGCCGTACCAGCCGAACCACAGCAGACCGGCGCCGAGCAGGACGAAGGGCAGGTTGTGCGGCCGCATGGGCTCACGCGGCCAGCCCTTGCGCTTGCCGAGCACCAGCACGAGTGCCAGCGCCGCGGCGCCGGCGTTGATGTGGACCGCCGTACCACCGGCGAAGTCGAGCGCGCCGAGCTTGTTGGCGATCCAGCCGCCGACGAAGTCGGTGCCGGTGACGCCGTTGAAGTTGAACACCCAGTGGGCGACCGGGAAGTACACGATCGTCACCCAGAAGGCGATGAAGATCGTCCACGACCAGAACTTCGCGCGGTCCGCGATCGCACCAGAGATCAGGGCCGCGGTGATGATCGCGAACATGAGCTGGAAGACGACGAAGACGACGTGCGGGATCTGGTGGCCGTCGACCCACGGCGCCGCCGCGTCGGTCGGCGCGACGCCGACCAGGGTGCCGACGATGTTGTTCAGGTTGACGAAGTCGAAGCCGCCGAGCAGGCCGCCGCCGAGGTCGTTACCGAAGGTCAGACTGTAGCCATAGAGCACCCAAAGCACGGTGACAACACCGAGCGAGATGAAGCTCATCATGAGCATGTTGAGCACGCTCTTCGCGCGCACCATACCGCCGTAGAAGAATGCGAGGCCGGGAGTCATCAGCATGACCAAAGCCGCGCTGATCAGCACCCAAGCTGTATCTCCTGCGTTCACATCGTCCTCCCGTGAACCTGTTGATTGCCGGGAAGCATGGGTTTGTCCTGTTTCGCGGGATCGCTTACGACGTTTCGCCCACGTGAACTGTCGGCCTGGTCGTGTTACGGACAAGTTTCCTCTACGGGCTGTATTCGATCGACTACCGAATCGTGTCGGTAACGTGATCCGCTGTGGACGCTGCCCCGATCTCGCTCATCCAAGACGCCGGGTGGCTCTCCGCGCAGATCGCACTGGCGTCGCGGCGATACCGGACCCGCGACGAGGCGGTGCTGGGAGTGCTGTGGTGGTACTCCGCCAGCCTGGTCCTGCTGGGGCCGGTCGTGGAGTCGTCGGCGGATCCCGCTTCGGTGACGCTGATGGTGGAGCCGGACGGGCGCGTGCTCTCGGCGACCGCGTCGGCTTTGTGCCGGGATCCGGGGCCGCGGTTGCGGGAGGTCATCGCGGCGTCCGTGGATTCCCTGGCGGGATCGACCGGGGCGTCGGAGCGGGCGCTGTGGGCGATCACGACGGACTCGTTGGCGAACCGGGTGCTGTGGGCGAGCGGGCGACCGGCGGACGCGGTCGCGCTGGCGCGGGCGGTCGGGCCGGAGCTGCCGGTGCCGCGGTTCGTGGAGGTCGGCGGCCGCACCGTGGTGCGGAGGGCGTCGTGTTGCCTTGTTTACCAGACGCCGGGCGCGGACAAGTGCGTCAGCTGTCCACGACAGACCCCGGCCGAGCGGGACAGGCGGCTCGGCATGATCTAGCCGCAGCCTTGAGACATGCTGTGAGCCATGCGACTGCACATAAGCATCGATGACGGTGTCATCGAGGAACTCGACAAACGGGTCGGCGCCCGTCAGCGCAACGAGTTCATCGAACGGGCGGTCCGTCAAGCCCTCGGCGATCTCCAGCGAGCAGAGACCCTTGAGCAGGCGCTCGGATCGATCGAAGACCCTGGCCCCCAGTGGGGTGACGATCCCGCCGGATGGGTTCGCAATCAGCGCACCGACAGGGCAGCGGGCGGTCAGGCTGCGCCAACCTCATCGACATCACCGTCCTGATCCTCGTAGAGATCGCCCGGATGCTGATCGACTGCGCGAGCTGATCTCCTCGCGGGGGCTCGTTACCGCCGCGATCAAAGTAGACGAGACGACCGAATGGGACCGAGTCCGCGCGTCTGTCGCGAAACGCCGAGTTCGCCGGACCTGGCAACGGGATTCGAGGCTCGTGAAAGCCGATGACACGGGTCGGTCAATGGCGACGGGACAGCGCTGTCAGGGAATCCGGGGTGAGCCCGCTGTAGCCGGTCACCTCCGCCTCGGTCAGTGCGCCGCAGTCGATTGCCCTGGTCAGCGAGGTCGCCAAGGCGGCCGCGGTGGCGGGTTCGTCGAGGATTGAGCCGGTGGTGCGGGACATGTAGGCCGCCAGGCGGGCGCCGTCGCCTTCCGCGGTTTCCAGGTGGTGGGTGAACACCGCGCAGTAGCGGGAGACCAGTTGCGCCGGGTGCAGGTCCCAGCCCTGGAAGAAACCGCGCGAGAGCGATCTGCGGACCAGCTTGTAGTGCGTCAGCCAGCCGTGGCGGACGTTGTCGCCGACCGGCAGGACGTTGGAGGAGCCGTCGGACAGGCGGACGCCCGTTCCCGAGGCCCCTACCTGCATGGCGTTGCGGGCAAAGTCGCAGGCGGGGTGGGCGAGGTGCTGGTCGGCGGCGCTGAGGCCGCAGGCGGCGGTGTAGTCGTAGGTGCCGAAGTGCAGGCCCGAGACCCGGCCCGCGCCCGCGTCGATCAGCCGGGGGACGGCGAACCGTCCTTTGTGGTCGATCACGGCCTGGGTGGTCTCGATCTGGATCTCGAACCGCAGCGATCCCTCCGGCCATTCGAGCCGCTGCTCGCACAGCTCCAGCAGCTCGACGAGCGCCGTGACCTGCTCCGGGCCGGTGACCTTCGGGAAGGTGATGACGAACCCCGGCGGCGGCGTGCCCAGGTCGGTCAGCACGACGTCGAGGGTGTGGACCGCCCGGTGGGTCAACTCGGCGGTGTCGAACGACTTCATCCGGATGCCGACCCCGGCCAGGCCCCACGCGCCCATCAGCGTCGCCGCTTTGGCCGCGTCACCGTCCTCGGTCTCGTCGTCGCGGTTTCCGTAGCCGTCCTCGAAGTCGACGCGCAGGTCCTCCACCGGTTCGCGTTCGAGCTTGGCGCGGACGCGCTCGTACACGGTCGCGGCGAGTGCGGCGGGCACCCCGATGATCGCCGCGACGGCGGCCGGGTCGGGTAGGTGCTCGTCGAAAGCGGCGAGCGCCTGAGCGCCCCACCGGGCGGGCAGGTCGTCGGTGATCTTGTCCGCCGGGACGTAGCAGGTGTGCACCGGCTGGCGCCCGCCCTGGTCTCCGGGATACCGCCGGGACCGCTCACGGTCCACTTCGGACAGCCGGTGGGTGAGCACGGCGAGGAACGAACCGTCGATGGTGCGCATGTCAGATCCGCTCGTAGGCGGGAACGGTGAGGAAGTCGACGTACTCCGGTGCCAGGGCCACGTCGGCGAACAGCTCGACCGCGGCGGTCAGCGGCTGCTCGGCGAGGATCGCCCACACCAGGTCGGCGCTCACCTGGTCGCCGGTGTCGAGCACGACCTTGTTGCGCACCCACTGCCACACCAGCGACCGGGAGATCTCGGCGGTCGCCGCGTCCTCCATCAGGTTGTGGATCGCCGCCGCCCCGGTGCCCGCCAGCCAGGACTCCAGGTAGCGGACACCGATGTCGATCGCCGACCGCAGTCCGGCCATCGTCGCCCGGCCGGGCGTCGCGGACACCGCGAGAAGGTCCGCCGCGCTCACCGACACGTCCTCGCGGAGCCGGTCAAGCTGGTTGGGGCGGTCGCCCAGCGCCGCGTCGAACACCTCACGGCACACCGGGACCAGATCGGGGTGGGCCACCCATGAGCCGTCGAAGCCGTCGCCCGCCTCCCGCCCCTTGTCCTCGCGCACCTTCTCCAGCGCCCGCGCGGTGACGTCGGGGTCACGCCGGTTCGGGATGAACGCCGCCATCCCGCCCATCGCGAAAGCGCCGCGCCGGTGACACGTGCGCACGAGCAGTTCGGTGTACGCGCGCATGAACGGCGCGGTCATGGTGACGGCGTCGCGGTCGGGCAGGACGAACTCCGGGCCCGCGTCGCGGAAGTACTTGATCAGGCTGAACAGGTAGTCCCACCGGCCCGCGTTGAGGCCGGAGGCGTGCTCGCGCAGTTCGTAGAGGATCTCGTCCATCTCGAAGGCGGCCGGGATGGTCTCGATCAGGACGGTTGCGCGCACCGAGCCATGGGCGATGCCGAGTTCGCGCTCGGCGTGGGTGAACACGTCGTTCCACAGCCGTGCCTCAAGGTGGCTCTCCATCTTGGGCAGGTAGTAGTAGGGCCCGGCCACTCGCGCGTTGTGGAAGAAGTGCAGACCGAAGTCCACCAGAGCCCCGATCGCGCGGCGGCCGTCAAACAGCACGTGCTTCTCGTCGAGGTGCCACCCGCGTGGGCGCACGACGATCGTCGCCGGGCGCTCCGCCGTCACCGCGTAGTGCTTGCCCTCGGGCGAGGTGAACTCCAGCCGCCCGCGCGCGGCGTCGAGCAGGCTGACCTGGCCGGACACGACGTTGCGCCAGTGGGGGGTGTTGGCGTCCTCCAGGTCGGCCAGCCAGACGCGCGCGCCGGAGTTGAGCGCGTTGATCGCCATCTTGGCGTCGGTCGGCCCGGTGATCTCGACCCGCCGGTCGGTCAGCGCGGGCGGCGCGGGCGCGACCCGCCAGTCCGACTCACGGATCTCACGGGTCTCAGGCAGGAAGTCGAGCTTGCCCTCCCGCGACGCCCGCTCCCGCTTGAGCACCCTGGCCCGCAGCAGTTCGTCGCGCCGGTCGGCGAAGGCGTGGTGCAAACCCGCGACGAAAGCCAGGGCGTCGGGCGTCAGGATGTCCGCGTCGCGCTCGACCGGCTCGCCAAGCAGCTTGATGTCGACCATGGGGACCATAGTGGCCCCCGTCACGCGGTTCGGACAGCTCAGCCGAGCAGCGCGTCGACAAACGCCGCCGGGTCGAAGGGGGCCAGGTCGTCGGCGCCCTCGCCGAGGCCGACCAGCTTCACGGGAACGCCCAGCTCACGCTGCACCTGGAAGACGATGCCACCCTTCGCGGTGCCGTCGAGCTTGGTCAGCACGATCCCGGTGACGTCGACGACCTCGCCGAACACCCGGGCCTGGGTCAGCCCGTTCTGCCCGGTGGTGGCGTCGAGGACCAGCAGCACCTCGTCGACCTCGGCCTGCTTCTCCACGACCCGCTTGACCTTGCCCAGCTCGTCCATCAGGCCGGTCTTGGTGTGCAGGCGGCCCGCGGTGTCGATCAGGACGGTGTCGACGCCGGTCGCGATCCCGCGCTTGACCGCGTCGAACGCGACCGCGGCCGGGTCGGCGCCTTCCTTGCCGCGCACGACCTCCGCGCCCACCCGGTCGGCCCAGGTCTGCAACTGGTCGGCGGCGGCGGCCCGGAAGGTGTCGGCGGCGGCGAGGACGACCGTGCGGCCGTCGGCGACCAGGACGCGCGCGAGCTTGCCGGTGGTCGTGGTCTTGCCGGTGCCGTTGACCCCGACGACGAGCGCGACGGCGGGTTGCTTGTTCTCGCCCTCACCGTGCGGCAGCGCGCGGACGGCGCGGTCCATGTCCGGGTGCAGCGCGTCGATCAGGACCTCGCGGAGCACCGCGCGAGCGGCCTCCGGGGTGCGCACGGCGCGTGCGACCAGTTCGGTGCGCAGCCGGTCGACGATCTCCTGCGTGGTGGCCGCGCCAAGGTCGGCGAGCAGCAGGGTGTCCTCGACCTCGGTCCAGGAGTCCTCATCGAGGTCGCCTGCGCCGAGCAGGCCGAGCAGGCCCTGACCGAAGGCGGACCGGGAGCGCGAGAGCCGCCCGCGCAGCCGTTCGAGCCTGCCCGTGGTCGGCGCGATCTCGTCCATCTCGGGCGCGTGCGGGCCGATGGGCTGCTCGGGGATGACCGGCGGCGGCACGATGTCGGTCGGTCCGGCCTGGGTGGGGATGCTGTCGGTCGGTGCGTGGCCCTGGACCGGGATGCTGTCGGCCAGGTTCTGGTCGGCGGCCATCTCGGTCAGCTCGTCGTCGATGAGCTGGTCGTCGGGCAGCGTCACGTCGACGATCCCGCGCCGGGGCGAGTCGCGCGGCACCGAGGCGTCGTCGCCGACGCCGGGCTGGCCGTCGACCTCGGTGCGGTCCTCGACCGGGTGCGGCGGCGCGGCCGCCTTCGGGCCGCCCTGGGCCAGGCTGATGCCGCCGCCCGCCTGGTAGCCGCCGCCCTTGGGCTTCTCGACCTCACGCTTCGCCTCGGCCAGGCTGATGCGCCTGCGCTTGGCCAGCACCACCCCGGTGACCAGGGCGGCGACCAGAACGACAGCGGCGACGATGAGGATGACGATCAGGGTCTGTGACACCCGGCCATCCTCGCATCCCGGCAGGCGGGCGCACCGACCACCGGGAAAAAGTCCCCTCTTGCGCCGAACGGACGGGTGCAATAGACCAAGAGCAATGGGTTGGTACCGCGTCGTCGGGGTGATCTCCGGTACTTCGATGGACGGTGTCGACGTGGCCGTCGCCGATCTCACCGTCCGCGGGGACACGATCGATCTCGTCCCGGTCCGGCATGCCCAAATCCCCTACCCGGCCGACCTGCGCGCCGCGCTTACGGCAGCGCTGCCGCCTGGGGACTGTTCCGCCGAGACACTGTGCAAGCTCGACACCGCTGTCGGGCAGGCGTTCGCGGCGGCCGTGGCCGGTGTCGGGGCCAAGGGCGCCGACCTGGTCGCCTCACTCGGACAGACGCTGTTCCACTGGGTCGACGCCGGGCGCTGCCTGGGCACGCTCCAGCTAGGACAGCCCGCGTGGATCGCGGAGGCGACCGGGCTGCCGGTGGTCGCAGACTTACGCGTCCGCGATGTCGCCGCGGGCGGGCACGGCGCGCCGCTGGCGCTGATCCTCGACCGGCTGCTGCTGTCCGAGCCGGACACACCGACGGCAGCGCTCAATCTCGGCGGGATCGCCAACATCACCGTGCTGACCCCGGACGCCCCCGCCCTTGCTTTCGATACCGGACCGGGCAACGCCCTCCTCGACGCCGCCGCCCAAGCCCGCCTCGGCACCGCCCACGACATCGACGGCGCACTCGCGAGTCAGGGCACTGTTCGTGAAGACCTCCTGGGCATCCTGCTGGCCGACCCCTATTACGCGGCGCCGCCTCCCAAGTCGACCGGCAAGGAGCTGTTCAGCGCCGCCTACCTCACCGAAGCGCTGACCCGCGTCCCACCGGTCGCCGACGCCGATCTGCTCGCGACCCTCGTCACGCTGACCGCCACGACGGTCGCCGCCGCCTGCCGAAGTCACGACGTGAAGAAGGTGGTCGCCTCCGGCGGGGGCGTCCACAACAGAGCGCTGCTCTCCGCTTTGCGCACCGCTCTCGATCCTGTCCCCGTGTCCACCACCGACGAACTCGGCCTGCCGGTGGACGCCAAGGAGGCCTATCTCGCCGCGCTCCTGGGGTTCCTGACCTGGAGCGGCATCGCGGTCGACCCGGCCACCGGCGCGGCGGGGCCGCGACTGCTCGGCAGCATCACCCCTGGCGCGGAACCCCTGCGTCTGCCCGACCCGGTCGGCGGCACCCCCAGCCGACTGCGGATCGTCGTCCCCCAACCCCTTGGAGGCCCCAGTGCGCGCACTTGACCTGGCGATCATCGTGGTCTTCCTGGTGGGGATGCCCCTGTTGGGCATCTGGATCGCCGGACGGCAGCGATCGGGCAGCGACTACTTCGTCGGCGAGGGCAAGATCTCCTGGTGGGTGGCCTGCCTGTCGGTGGTCTCGGCGGAGACCTCGACGCTGACCGTGCTGAGCGTCCCGACCGTGGCCTACCTGGGCGCGTTCACCTATCTCCAACTCGCGATCGGCTACGTGATCGGCCGGATCGTGGTGTCGTTCGTGCTGCTCCCCCGCTATGTCGCGGGCAACATGACCACCGCCTACAACTTCCTCGGCAAACGGTTCGGCGGCGGGATGCAGGGCACCGCCTCGGTGACGTTCCTGTTCACCCGGCTGCTCGCCGACGGCGTCCGCCTGTTCGCCACCGCGATCCCGATCAAGATCGTGCTGGCCGCGTACGGCGTGAACGCCGCGTACTGGCAGATCGTGGCGGTCCTGGGCGTCGCGATGGTCGTCTACACGTTCTTCGGCGGCGTGCGGGCCGTCGTGTGGGTCGACGCGATCCAGATGCTCTGGTACGTCCTGGGCGGTGTCGCGGTGATCGTCGTGCTGGCGAACCGGCTGCCCGCGGGCTGGCTCGGCGCGGCGGTGGACGCGGGCAAGACGCAACTGCTCGACTTCACGAGCGCGCCGCTGAGCAACAACTACGCCTTCGTCACCGCGGTGCTCGGCGGCGCGGTGCTGTCGATGGCCTCGCACGGCGCGGACCAGCTGATCGTTCAGCGGCTGATGGCGTGCAACGACCTCAGGGCGAGCCAGAAGGCGCTGATGGCCAGCGGGGTCGTGGTGTTCCTGCAGTTCGGACTGTTCCTGCTGATCGGCACCATGCTGTGGTCGTTCTACAAAGGACTCGACCCGGTGAAGGACCTCGGGCTGGCGACCAATGACGAACTGTTCGCGTCGTTCATCGTCAACGAGTTGCCCAGTGGGCTGTCCGGCTTCGTGATCGCGGGCATCCTGGCGGCGGCGCTGAGTTCGTCGCTCGGGGCGCTGGCGTCGTCCACCGTCACCGACGTCTACCAGCGCTTCGTGCGCAGGCCCCTCACGGAGGCGGAGTCGCTCAAGCAGGGCCGGATGTGGACGGTGGTCTGGGCGGGCGCGCTGATCGTGTTCGCGTCGATGTTCACCACCACGAAGAACCCGATCGTCGAGACCGCGCTCGCCATCACCGGCTACACCTACGGCGCGCTGTTGGGCGCGTTCCTGTTGGGCCTGCTGGTGCGCAAGGCGCGGCAGACCGATGCGATCGTCGCGTTCCTGACCACGGTCGCGGTGATGGCGTTCGTGATCCTCGGGCTGAAGTTCAGCAAGAAGACCGGCGAGTTCCTCGGCGTGGACTTCGCCAAGGCCGCGGGCGACTCCGTGGCCCTGGCGTTCCCCTGGTACACGCCGCTGGGCGTGGCCGTGACGCTGATCGTCGGCGGTCTGCTAGCCCTTCGCCACCGCGGCTCCGTCGTCCCCGCCACCCTCGACGATCCCGACGACAGCGCGGTTCCCGTGGCGAAGTGAGCGCCACTCGTCGGCCAGGATCGACCACACCTCGACGTCGTGGCGGGCGCCCCGGTGCGGGAACATCTGGCGGAGCACACCCTCGCGGGTGAAGCCGATCCGCTCGGCGGTGGCCAAGCTGCGCGTGTTGCCCGCCGCCGCCTGCCACTCCACCCGGGCCATGCCGCGCTCCTCGACCGCCCACTCGATCATCAACCGGACCGCACGGGTGACCAGCCCCCGCCCGACCGCCTCGGGCGCCAGCCAGACCCCGACCTCGCAGTTGCCGAACCGCTGGTCGAAGGTGCGGAACAGCGCGCCGCCGAGCAGCTTGCCGCCGACCCGGATGCCGAAGATCCGCCCCTCGCCCGCCGCCTGCCGATCGGCGTAGTTCTGCAGCCACGCGCCCGCGGACTCGGCGTCGACGATCCGGTCGACCCAGGGCAGCCAGACGGACAGGTACTCGCGGGCGGAGTCGATGTGCTCGAAGAACTCCGAGGCCTGCCACGGTTCGAGGACGTGCAGTTCGGTGTCGTCGGTCAGCGCGAGCGAGAGCAACGCGGCCTCCTGATCAGGGGAAGACGTGCTGGCCGGGTGTCAGCACGCCGTGCGGATCGAAGCGTGCTTTCGCGCGAAGGGCCACCGAATATCGGTCGCCGTAGTGCGCGCGCCAGTCGCCGGGGCGGACCGGGATCGCGCTGACCGGGTACTGCTTCCCACCGACCGCGAGGGCGGCGTCGTAGGCGGCGCGGTTGTCGGCGAGCAGCCTGCGGACCGTGTCGTCGTTGGGTGGGGCGACCACGCGCAGCATCGCGAACAGGAACACCGTGGGGCTATCGGGGAGCGCGACCATGGGCGTGGTGAGCCTGGCGCGCGGCACGGGGTAGAGCAGGATCGGGCCGCCGACGTCGGCCGGGTTCAGCCGGGAGACCAGGTCGGCGACGTAGGCGTCGGTAGCCGCGTCCGGGAGGAAGAGGTTGATCCACGGGTTGGGGAACTTCAGCGGGCGCAACTGGTCGACCAGCGCGGTGATGCGGTCCAGCCAGTCGAAGTAGGCCATCTCGGCGATCTCGGTCGACTTCGGCGCGGGCAGCCCGGCGAGCATCGCGGCGTCGTCGGGGTTGTTCGGGGCGGTGAAGTAGGCGACGCCCTCGAGCAGGTAGTCCCAGCCTCCCTCGACCGGGACGACCTGACCTTCCAGGTAGGAGAAGCGGCCGTCGGCGAGCGCGGTCCGCTGCGCGGCGAGCAGGGACGGCAGGTCGTCGTAGGTGAGGTTGTAGACGCGCGCCGTGGTCTGGGCGGGGATCAGCCGGACCGTCGCCCGGACTATGACCGCGTATTGGCCGAGGCCGCCGAGCACGGCGTCGAACAGTTCCCGGTTCTTGGTCTTGGAGCAGGACATGACCTCGCCGGTGCCGGTGACGGCCTCCAGCGCGATGACGTTGTCGACCAGCAAGCCGTGGTGCGAGCTGGCGCCGCCGATGCCGCCCACCGACAGCGTCCCGCCGACGGACAGGCCGAGGTAGTCGGTGGCGACCGGCGGGGTCAGTCCACTCGCGAGGGTCCGCTTGATCAGGTCGGACCAGACGACACCCGCGTCGACCACCGCGCGGTCCGCCGACACCGAGTGGACGCGGGCCATCGTGCGGGAGTCGATCACCACGCCCGCGCCCGCCTGCGCCTGGCCGTGCACGGCGTGGCCCTGCCCGCGCATGGCGACAGTGAGGTCGTGGGCGGCGGCGAAGGTGATGACCTTCGCGATGTCGTTCACCGAACCCGGCCGCAGCACCGCGCGCGGACGCTCGTGCACGATCTGCCCGTAGTCCTCCGCGGCCTCGGCGAGCGCGGCATCGTCGGTGACCAACTCGCCGTCGAGGCGGGGCACGGGGATGCCATTCGGACTGGCGTCGGCCTCGGTGAGCCACCCGACGCCCAAGGGGTCGAAGGCGACTACGGCGGTCGCGGCTCCCACCGCGAGAAACCTGCGTCGGTTGAGCCCGGTCTCGCGCATGTGGACGCTCCTCGCCGTCAAGTGATCTTGGCCGTCGATCACCCTATCGAGTCAGTCGATAGCCGACGAGTTCCAAATGGAGGTCAAAACCGAGCGCGGTGAACATCCGCTCCGAGGCGTCGTTGCCCAGGGAGATCACCGCGGCGGCCTGGGGGCGGACACCATGCTCGGCTGCGAGCTTACGGAGCAACGCGCGGACCAGGCCACGGCCGGTTCCCGCCGCGCGCATCTCGGGGTCGACGGCGACATAGTCGACGTAGAGCTCCTCCTGCTGGACGAACCCGGCGGCGTAGCCGAGCAGGCCGGTCGCGCCGGTCGCGACGACGACGGTGTGGCCGCGGGCGCCGTCGACCAGTTGGCCGCCGGTGATCGACCGGTTGGGAAAACACCGTTCGTGCAGGTCGATCACCCGCCGTCGGATTTCCTCGTCGGCGCCGAGCGGTCGCGCGGTGTCAGCGTCGTCGACCGCGGAGATGAGAGCCGAGCGGAGCGCGGAGCCGGTCAGGGTGAACACCCGACTGGTGCCGCGGGTGGTGAAGCCGTGGCGGGCGGCGAAGTCACCGAGTCTGCGGTTGAGACGGTGCCCGTAGAGCTCCAAATCGCCGATGCCTGCCAGGCGCGACACGGCCATGGCGTGCTCCAGCAGTTCGTCGGCCGCGTTGTGCCAGCACTGGCGGGCGGCCGGATGGTCGGCGGGGATGTCGACGAACGGCCCGTGCAGCCAGCCGCGCCCGACCACCGGGTCGGCGTCGACGCTGAGGACCCCGCACGGCCGGTCGTCGCCGTCGACGGCGAGGACCGCGCCGGAGGCCCAGTCGGGCGCGAACGCGGTCAGCTCCTCGGCGACCTGTGCCTCGGTCACCCCGTGATAGCCGACGTGGTGGGTCGGGTCGGCCTGCAAACGGACTACCAGCGCGACGACCGCGGGCAAGTCGGCGGGCCGGGCGGGGCGAATGGCATACATGCCCAAAATGGTGAACGTTCAGGCCACGCCGACGCGACCGGATTTCGTTCGGAACGCACCGCCACCGGTTATGCCCGCACAGTGACGACCTGGGAGAACTTGTTAGATCTTGGAACGTTCCCGTTATTTCGGGCACGTCTCGATCGGACCATACTTTCCTTCGCCTCCGGCGTGGCCGTCACGGTCCCGACCGGGCCGGCGATTTCATAGCGGAATCCACAGTGTTCAGATCAAGAAGGGCCGCGATCCGATGGCTAATTTCGACGCAAAGCAGGTCACCCCGATCGAGTGGGCGGGCATCGGCGCGGGCGCGCTCGCGTTCCTGATCAGCTTCTTCCCCTGGTACTCCTTCTCCTGGGACGGTGGCGACCTCGGCATCGGCGGCACCAGCGGCAGCGCCAGCGCGTGGACCGTGGGCATCGGCGGCTGGGGCGCCGTTCTGCTCCTGGTCGCCGCCGCGGTCATCATCCTGCTGCCGCACCTGGGCACCGCCGTCCCCAACAAGGCGAGCCTGTGGCTGGGCTTCGCCGCGGGCGCCACGGTGATCATCCTGATCCGCTGGCTGACCCTGCCCGACGACGGCGGCCTGGGCAGCCTCGCAGGCGGCGACTTCTCCTCCGGCGCGGGCTTCGGCCTGATCGTCGGCCTGCTCGCGGCCATCGTGTCCGGCGTCGCGGCGTTCCTGACCTTCCAGAGCTCCAAGAAGGCCGCCGCGTAATCCCGTACTGACAGCGAAGCCCCGCCCGTGAGCCACGGGCGGGGCTTCGCTTTGTCTGGGGCAGCCGTCCACTCGGCCATCTACTACGCACACCCGCGTGCTGAAGTCGCGAGGCTCGCGAAAGCAGGCGCTGTGCGCCGGATCGCGACGGGGTACTACGCACTCGTCCCGCAACACCGCCTCGGCGACCACACCTGGTCACCGGACCTCGCCGCCGCACTGGGTATCGGTCAAGCGGACTACGGCGTTGATCCGGTAGCCCTGATGGGCTTGAGCGCCGCGCGAATCCACGGCGCCATCCCGCGAGCACTCGCCACGGCGGTTGTCGCTGTACCCAAGCAACGGCCGCCCCTCCACACCGATCGAGGAAAGATTGTGTTCGTCACCCGTGCGGTAGCGGCACTCGATGTCGAGAGAACCAGCACCGAACTTGGCGAAGGGTGGCTGACAACCATCGAGCAGACCATTTTGGACCTCGCGCACCGGCCGACCCTCGGGGGCATCACTCAGCAGGACGCCCATGAGGCGATCCGTGCGCTCGCCGGACGCGCTGACTGGTCCCTGACGAGGCAACTGGCGGCGGACAACCATCACCCTGCCGCGCTGCGTGTCGCCCTGGAAATCGCCGGGCAGGTTCCCGGTGCTTGATCCAGCGGAGCCGGCGCGCACCGCCGCCGACTTCGGAGTCGCCGAAGAGCAGGTGCGGCGCGACCACTTGATCAGTCACATCCTTCACGCGCTTGGCCAGTCGGATGAGGGAATCACCTTCTTCGGCGGAACAACGCTCGCCCGAACCTGGGCGCCGGACCCCGCAGACGGCGGCAGGTTGTCCGAAGACATCGACCTCCTAGCCGCCGACCGGTCTACGCTGGCGCCACGAATCACGGCGGACGTGCCCCGCTCCCTGAGGCGATAGTTCCCTAGGGCGTCGTGGATGCCCGCGCTCGCCGACGTGCGACCAGTGGAGCCCGCGAGCCTCCGCACGGCGGATGGGCTGAGCGTTCGCGTACAGCTATTGGACGCCTGTCAGCACCACGAGTTCGCGGCCTGGCCGACCGAGCGCAGGCTGATCGAGATGCGATACAGCGACATCGAGCCGGTCGAACTGAGAGTCCCCACACTGGCCTCGTTCGCCAGGATGAAGACTGTGGCGTGGATGGATCGAGGGGCCGCACGCGATCTTTACGACCTCGCCTCCTGGCTGGCCTGAATGCCCTGACCGCACGAACAGCTGACCTCGTCCGCGAGATCACGGGCTGGACAGTGGCGCCGCACGTCTTTCGCAGCCTGCCGCGGTTCGACTGGACCACGCAGCTTGCCCATCAGACCAACCACCTCCCCACTCCCGCACACTGCCTCGCCACCGTGCGCGACGCCTACGCGCACGCGTCGGGCTGGGAGTAGAAAGGCGGGCTCAGGCGGCCGGGTCTTCCTCGGTCGGTTCCTCGATCGCCGCGTCCCGGTCCGTGCGCCGCAGGCGCTGGGAGATGACCTGGGTGATGCCGTCGCCGCGCATGCTCACCCCGTAGAGGGCGTCGGCGATCTCCATTGTGGCCTTCTGGTGGGTGATGATGATCAGCTGCGAGCTGGACCGCAGCTGCTCCAGCAACCCGATGAGCCGTCGCATGTTGGTGTCGTCGAGCGCGGCCTCGACCTCGTCCATCACGTAGAACGGCGAAGGTCGGGCGCGGAAGATCGCGACCAGCATGGCGACCGCGACCAGCGACTTCTCGCCGCCGGAGAGCAGGGAGAGCCGCTTGACCTTCTTGCCCGGCGGGCGGGCCTCGACGTCGACGCCGGTGGTCAGCATGTCGTCGGGGTCGGTGAGGATCATCCGGCCCTCGCCGCCCGGGAACAGCACGTTGAACACGATCTCGAACTCGCGGGAGACGTCGGCGTAGGCCGCGGTGAAGACCTCCAGGATCTTCTCGTCGACGTCCTTGATCACCGTGAGCAGGTCGCGGCGGGTGTCCTTGAGGTCTTCGAGCTGGGTGGAGAGGAACTTGTAGCGCTCCTCCAGCGCGGCGAACTCCTCCAGCGCCAGCGGGTTGACCTTGCCCAGCAGCGCCAGGTCGCGCTCGGCGCGCTTGGCCCGGCGGGCCTGGGTGTCACGGTCGTACGGCGACGGCGGCGGCATCGAGACGTCCTCGCCGCGTTCCTTGGCCTGCTCGTACTCGGCCAGCTCGGCCGGGCTCGGCGGCACCGCGACGTTCGGGCCGTACTCGGCGACCAGGTCGTCGAGGCCGATGCCGAACTGCTCGGCGATGCGGGTCTCCAGCTGTTCGAGCCGCAGCCGCTGTTCGGCGCGCAGCACCTCGTCGCGGTGCACGGCGTCGGTCAGCTTCTCCAGCTCACCGGACAGCTCACGGACCTTGGCGCGCACCTCGGCGAGGACGCGCTCGCGCTCGGCCCGCTGCCCCTGCACGACGTCGCGTTCCTCGGCCGCGCGGCGCAGCGACCCGGCGATGCGCCGCAGAGCCAGTTCACCGCCCTCGACGACGGCCTGGGCGACCACGGCGCCGCGTTTGCGGGCGGCCATCGCGCGGGTGGCGCGTTCGCGGGCCTCACGCTCGGCGCGGGCGGCCCGGCGCAGGCCGTCGGCCTTGCCCTGCAGCGCGCGGTGGCGTTCCTCGGCGGTGCGCAGCACGAGCCGCGCTTCCATCTCCTCCTGGCGCGCCGTGGCCAGCTCGGCGGTGTACTCGTCGCGCTCGGCGGAGTCGGGCTCGTCCTCGACTTCCTGCTCCTGCACGACCGCGAGACGTTCCTCAAGGTCGGCGAGCTTGAGCAGCGACTCCTCACGGGCCTGCTCGACCTTGGCCCGCTGCGACGTGGCCCGCTCGACCTCGGCCTGGGCGGCCCGCAGGGCTTGGCGAAGCCGGTTGAGCCGCTCCGAGGACCGAGCCGCCCGCACCTTGGCCTCGTTCATCGCCTCCTTGACCGCGCCGACCTCGGCGCGGCGGGCCTGCTGCTCGGCGCGGGCGCCTTCCAGCGCGGCCGCGGAGCCCTCCAGCATCCGCTCGGTCGCGGCGAGCTTGGCGTTGGCCTCGTCGACGGCGGCCTGCACCTCGATGACGCTCTGCGCGCGCTCCGACCCACCGACGGCCCAGTGCGCGCCCAGCACATCGCCCTCGGCGGTGACGGCCCGCAGCTCGGGGTATTCGGCGATCAGCGCCTGCGCGGCGGGCAGGCCGTCGACCACGGCCAGCTTGTCGAGCGCGCGATGCACGGCGGGCAGCAGGGCGTCCGGCGCGCGCACGAGATCCACGGCCCAGCGCGCGCCCGGGGGCAGCGTGGGCCAGGACGAGCGGTCGGAGGTGAACGCCGGGCCGCCTACCAGCATCCCCGCGCGACCCGCGTCGCCCGCGCGCAGCATCCGCAGGGCGGCGACAGCGCCTTCCGGGTCGGCCACGGCGACCGCGTCGGCCACCGGACCCAGGGCGGCGGCCAGCGCGGCCTCGGCACCCGGTTCGACGGTCAGCAGCGCGGCCACGGACCCGAGCAGGCCCGGCAGCCGGTCGCTCGCGGCGAGCAGCGCGCCCGCGCCGTCCTTGCGGGCCAGTCCCATCGACAGCGCGTCGACCCGCGCCTTCCACGAAGCGATCTCACGCTCGGCGTCGCGCTCGGCCTTGACGAGTTCCTCGACCCGAGCCTTGGCGGCCTCATTGGCCTGCACGGCGCGCTGGTGGCGCTCTTCCAGGCCGGCGTCGTCGCCTTCCTCGGTGCCGGTGGCGGCCTCGCCCTCGGCGAGCTCCTGCGCGGCGAACTCGGCGCGGTCACTGGCGTCGGCGAGCACGGTGGAGAGCCGCTCGATCTCGTCGGCGGTGGCGTTGGTGTTGCTGCGCAGCGCCTCGACCTGCCCGGCCAGCCGGGCAAGGCCCTCGCGGCGGTCGGCGATGGCCCGCACGGCGGCCATGTGCGCCTTCTCGGCGGTCCGCACGAGCTGCTCCAGCTCGCCGCGGCGCTCGGTGGACTCGGCCAGCGTGTAGCGGGCCTCGGCGACGGCCTCGAACAGCTCGGCCTCGCGCATCGCGGTGTGCTCGGCCTCTTCTTCCATCTCGTCCGGGTCGCGGCCACCGCGCGGGGCCTCGACCGACGCCGAGAGGTGACGCGCGCGCTCCACGGCGAGTCGGACCGTGCCGCGCAGCCGCTCTTCAAGAGCGGAAAGCCGATACCAGGTCTCCTGGGCGGCGGCGAGCATCGGCGCGTCCACCGCGAGCTGGTCCTCCAGCTCGGTCTGGCGCGACTGGTAGATCTCCAGGGCCTGCTCGACCTCCGAGCGCTTGCGCCGCGCGCTGGCCTCGTCGGCCTCCTCGCGGGCGATGTCCTCGCGCTGGTTGACCAGGTCGTCGGCGTGCAGGCGCAGGCGGGCGTCGCGCAGCTCGGACTGCACGCTCTGCGCCCGACGGGCGATCTCGGCCTGCTTGCCCAGCGGCTTGAGCTGGCGGCGGAGTTCGGCGGTGAGGTCGTTGAGGCGGGTGAGGTTGGCCTGCATCGCGTCGAGCTTGCGCAGCGCCTTTTCCTTGCGCTTGCGGTGCTTGAGGACGCCCGCGGCCTCCTCGATGAACCCGCGGCGCTCCTCGGGCTTGGACTCGAGGATCGCGGAGAGCTGGCCCTGCCCGACGATGACGTGCATCTCGCGGCCGATACCGGAGTCCGACAGCAGTTCCTGCACGTCCATCAGCCTGCAGCCGTTGCCGTTGATCTCGTACTCGCTGGCCCCGTCGCGGAACATCCGGCGCGTGATGGAGACCTCGGAGTACTCGATCGGCAGCATGCCGGAGGAGTTGTCGATCGTCAGCGTGACCTCGGCGCGGCCCAGCGGCGCGCGGCCGGAGGTGCCGGCGAAGATGACGTCCTCCATCTTGCCGCCGCGCAGGCCCTTGGCGCTGCCCTCGCCCATGACCCAGCGCAGCGCGTCGAGGACGTTGGACTTGCCCGACCCGTTGGGTCCGACGACACAGGTGATCCCCGGCTCGAATTTCAGCGTCGTCGCCGAGGCGAAGGACTTGAAGCCCTTCAGCGTCAGGCTCTTGAGGTGCACGAAACCGGCCCTTCCGAGTGCTGTATCCGGGAGAGAGTACCTGCGGATACGGGTCCACCTGGGGAGGCGGGGCCGATCGGGGGTAAGTCAGGCCGGGGCGGGCACCGTGACCAGCACCTTGTCGTCGTCGGTCACGACCTCGACCCGGGAGATCCGGGCCAGGTCGAACGATGTGCTGCCGGGGATGGTCTCACCAGGCTCGAAGGTGGTCGACCACCAACCCGCGACCTGCCTGCCGCCGTCGCGGTCGCGCACCACGAGCTTGCACGGCTTGCCCGCGGGCACGTCACGCAGTGTGATCCTCACCTCGGTGCCCCAGGGGCGGTCGGTCAGCGCCACGTCGGCGCCCACCCCGCTGGCCGAGTCCTTCGCCGACCAGCTCACCGCGGTCGGCTCGGGCTCGCGCTGGCTCTGCACGAGGACGGCCGTGCCGGTACCCAGCGCGACCACGATGACCACGGCGGCGGCGAGCGGCCACTGCCGCCGGGGACCCCGCTTGCGCAGCGGGGTCGGCTCGGCGAGCGGCGCGGGCTGGGGTTCGAGGTCGGGCAGGTCGGGCTGGTCCTCGTAGTCCTCCGGGGAGATCCGGTGCAGCAGCCCCGGCAGCGGCGCCATCCGCAGCAGCTCGGCCTTGCAGGACGCGCAGCCCGAGAGGTGCGCCTCGAACTCGGCCCGGTCGGGCAGGTCGAGGGCGCCGAGGACGTAGGCGCCGACGGAGGTCAGCAGCATGCAGCTCACGGCTCGGTCACCCCTCGCTCCTCCAGGGCGTCGCGCAGGGCCCGCAACGCGTAGAACGTGCGGGACTTGACGGTGCCCGCCGGGATGCCGAGGACCTTGGCGGCCTCGGCGACGGTCCGCCTGCGGTAGTACAGCTGGCCGATGACCTCGCGGTGGTCGCGCGACAGGGCCCGCATGGCCTCGGCGACCTGCCAGCCCTGCAGGACCTGCTCGAAGTCGTCGGTCGACCGGGCCCAGTCGGTCTCGATCGGCACCTCCGCGACCCGGGCGTTCTGCTTGCGGTAGCCGGAGATCACCAGGTTCTTCGCCACTGTGTAGAGCCACGGGCCCGCGTGGTCGACGTGCAGCCGGTCCGCGTGCCGCCAGGCGCGCAGCAGCGTCTCCTGGACTATGTCCTCGGCGCGCTGGTGGTCGTTGCCGACGGCCCGCAGGACATAACTGTGCAACGGCCGCCGGTAGCGGTCGTACAGCTCGCGGACGAGGTACTCGTCCTGTCCCGGGTCGTCACCCACGTAAGTGCCTACGCGGGCGGCACGGGATCGGTTCACCGGTCACCGTTCGGCGAACCCCTCGATGGTCCCCTTCGCCGGTCCCCACTGCTCGACCACGGCGTCGACGCTGCCGGGGGCCTGGCCGGACTGCAGTGCCCGCAGGAGGCGGTCGCATTCGTCGCGCGCGCCCTCGGCCACGACCTCGACCCGGCCGTCGGCGGTGTTGCGCGCCCATCCGGACAACCCGAGTTCGAGCGCGCGGCTGCGGGTCCACCACCGGAACCCGACGCCTTGGACGCGGCCGCGCACCCACGCG
The DNA here is from genome assembly GCF_014323725.1 of Actinokineospora xionganensis. GTDB lineage: Bacteria > Actinomycetota > Actinomycetes > Mycobacteriales > Pseudonocardiaceae > Actinokineospora > Actinokineospora xionganensis. The sequence goes on from NZ_JABVED010000019.1 coordinate 77,612, forward strand.
GTCAGCCGGACGCGATCGGCACGGTTCTGGTCCTGTGACACACCGTCATCCTGCCGCACGGATGAGGGATCCACACAGAGCGAGAAAACATACGCGCGGGTCTCGGGCCTTCTACGAGATGGTAGTTTTTCGCGCCGTCACGGCCGACGAACCGGCTCGCCTCGCGAGTCAGTGGGAGTGGACCTGCATGTCCGAGTCAGCAGACCGGGTCGAAGTGTCACCAGTAGACGACGAAACACCAGGTCTCCGCCGCGCGCCCTACGCGATCCTGGGTGTCTCCGGCGTCGTCGTGGCGACCGTTTTCGCCGCCGTCGCGGCCTTCGCCTCGGGCGCCAGCGACGACGCGGGCCCGATCGCGCCCGCCGCGCCGGTGAAGTCCACGTCCGCCAAGGCCACGTCGACGAGCGCGCCCGCGTCCACGACGTCCTCGGAGGTCCCGTCGTCGACGACGACGGAGAGCTCCACCACGACGACCGAGTCGACGACGACGGACGCTACGACGACCACGACGAAGCGCGGCCCCAAGCCGACGACCCCCACCACGACGACGCCGCGGCCGGTGACCACGACGCCGGCGACTACACCGCCGAAGACGACGCAACCGACGACTCCTCCGCCTACCACCCCACCCACCACGCCACCAACGACTACCGAACCAACAACTACGTAACAGAGAGTTTCTGGATATTCACCTAGATCCACTCGTTGGTGGTACCTTCCGCGACCGTGACACACCGTCGTGGTCGTAGTGGGCTAGTGCAGGCCGTTCTTGTGGCGCTCGCGGTCGGCGCGGGAACAGCGGGGGTCGCCACCCTGCTGGACAGTTCGGGCAAGATCGACGGGAAACCGAACCGCATCGCCCTTGACGTTCCCGCGACCTCGACGGCACCCGACGCGGTCCACCCGACCGTGTCCCTGCCTCCCACGGCGTCGGCGAGCATGACCGGCATCTCCGCGCCCCCGCCGTCCTCGGGCGCGAGCAGCGTCTCGCCGACAACCGCGCCCGGCGGATCCCCGGCGCCGGAGCCGGGCGGGAAGCCGCCGGGCCACGGCACGAAGCCGACCAATGGCCCCGGCACGACGACGCGCCCGCCTGCCACCACCACGACGGCGGCCACGCCCGTGGACAGCACGGTGCCGCCGAAGGTGCTCAACATCGTGAACAACTGGCGCCTGCAGTTCGGCTGCGCGCCGCTCTCCCTGGACAGCAGGCTCAACCGCGCGTCCCAGGCGCACAGCGCCGACATGGCGGCGAACAACTACTACTCGCACACCAGCCAGGACGGCCGCAGCTACATCGACCGCGCCTACGCCGAGGGCTACTGGATGCCCGGCGGCGAGAACCTGGCCCGCGGCCCCCGCACCGCCGAGGAAGTCATGAACGCGTGGATGAACTCCTCCAGCAACCGCGCCAACATCCTCAACTGCAACCTGCGCACGATGGGCGTCGGGCTGGCGGGACCGGGTTACTACTGGACCCAGATGTTCGGCTACTGAGTAAGAGTAATACCGAGAAAATATTGCTCTTACTCCATGAGACTGACCGAGAAGAGGCAGGTCACCATCCCTATCGCGGTCCGGGAACAACTCGGTCTGCTGCCTGGTGACGAAGTCGAGTTCGTCGTCGAAGGCGAGGAGGTTCGGCTCAAGCGGTCCAACACCCACGGCCGACGCGGTCGACGCATTGTGGGAATCCTGCGGGATCGCGGAGATGTCGCCATGAGCACCGACGAGATCATGGCGCTCACCCGTGGCGAGTGAGCGCAACACGACTCCGGTCGACTCGAACATCCTCATCGACATCATGACCGAAGATCCCGAGTGGGCCGAACGGTCTTCGGGGCATTGGCTGACGCCGCCGAGGTCGGCTTGCTGGTGATCAATCCGATCGTGTGCGCCGAGGTCTCGGTGCGCCTCTCGTCGATCGAGGATCTCGACGACGCGCCCCCCAAGGACGACTTCGTGCGTACGCCGCTGCCTTGGTCTGCCGCGTTTCTCGCGGGCAAGTGCTTCGTCGAGTACAAAGCAAAGGGTGGCGCGAAGACCGCACCCCTCCCCGACTTCTACATTGGCGCTCACGCCGCCGTCAGCAGATTCGCGCTGCTCACTCGGGAGGCTCGGCGGTATCGGACCTACTTCCCGACCGTCGAACTGATGTCACCAAGCTGACGAGGGCTTGCCGATCGTGGCGAGAGTGGGAGCAGGCCCCCGATGCCTGCTCCCACTCTCACACCCTCCCCCGAGGGGATCAACCCGTCGGCACGGCCGCCGACGTCTTGGCCGGTGCCGACGAGGTCGTCGACGGCGGCGGTGAAGTCGCCGTGGTCGACGGCGCTGGGCTCACGGTGGTCGACGGAGACGGGACCGCCGAGGGTGACGGCGGCAGCGGCACGAACGGCAGACCGGTCAGTTCCTCGCACATGCCTCGGGTGTAGACGACCCGGGGCAGTGGGAAGCGGTTTCGGTTGTCGATGTGCTCACCGCACGATGGGCGGTAGACCGTGATCGGGCTGCCGGACTCGTCATAGAGGTAGAACTCGTCGATGGCTTTGCCGTCGGCGCCCACGGCGTACACATTGGCCAGTGGACTTCCGTTGTAGGACAAGCCATTGCCCGAGTATCCGCCGTGGTAGGTGGTGCCGCCGCTGTTCGATGCCGCGGCCACCGCCAGGGCGATGCCGCAGCCGACGACGAAAGCGTTGCCGGGCACCGTGATCGCCAGCAGGCGCCGGTCGGTCTTGACCCGGCCCGCAGTCCAGAGCAGCACACCCGCCGCGATGAGCACCGCCACCGCGAAGGAGGGCGCCCTACTGATCGTGGCGAGGAAAGCCAGTGCCAGCACCACGATCCGCAGCACCGTCCACGCCGGACGCAGCGAGCGCAGGTAGTCCATCGCCGCGGGCTGCAGCAGATTCAGTCCAGTTCGGACAGCCCAGCGGTACTCGCCCAGTTCCTCGATGTCCGAGCGGCGGACACGGCCGGTGAAGATCAGCCACGCCGCCAACGCGAACAGTGGCAAGAACACGATCACCGCGACCAACGGGTTGTCCGAGCGTTCTCCCACGCCCGCGGCACCGACGATGAACGCGACCAGCGCCGTGATCGCCAGTCCCCACAGGGCGACCCGCCCCGCCAGCTTGCGCGGAACCGCGGGCAGGGTCCGGTTCGGCGGGGGCGGGTAGCCACCCGTCGCGCGCAGTTCGGCCGCGTAGTCCTCCGGCGTGCCAAGGCGTTCGACGGGGGATCCGTCCTCGCCGAAGACCTCCGTGACGTGCGGCTCGACGTCCTCCATCAGCTCGGTCAGCTCGTCGGCGGGGAGGTCGGCCAACGCCGTCCGCACCCGGGCGAGGTACTCGTCGAGCTCCAGGCGAGTGTCGCTGTTCACGCCGCCTTCCCCTTTCGCAGAATCCCGTCCAACGTCTCGGCGAACGCCCGCCAGGCTTGCTCGGTCTCGACCAGTCGGGCCCGGCCCAGATCGTTGAGGCCGTAGTACTTGCGGTGCGGCCCCTCGTCGCTGGGGACCACATAGGAGCTGAGGTACCCCGCCTTGTACAGCCGCCGCAGCGTTCCGTAGACCGAAGCGTCCCCGACTTCCTCGATGCCGCCGCCCCGCAGTCGTCTGAGAACGTCGTAGCCGTAGCCGTCCTCATCCCGCAGCACGGCGAGCACCGCGAGGTCCAGCACTCCCTTGAGCAGCTGGCTCGTATCCATGCACCCTCCCCGGTATCGCGCTAAGAGCACTATTGCGCATTACGCAGTACCGCGCAACATGGAAAGTGGACACCCCAGCGGTTTGACCTCGTCCGCGCTGGAAGTTCTAGGGTGGAGACAGCACTGCGACAGCACTGCGACAGCACTGCGATGGGGAGGAACCGCCATGTCCATCCAGCTCAACCACACCATCGTCCACAGCCGGGACAAGGCCGCGTCGGCCAAGTTCACGGCCGAGGTCCTAGGTCTGCCCGCGCCGTTCCCGTTCGGCCCGTTCCTGTGTGTGCGGACCGACAACGACGTCACGCTCGACTTCATCGACGTTGACGGGGAGATCACCGAGCAGCACTACGCGTTCCTCGTCTCCGAGGACGAGTTCGATGAGATCTTCGGCCGGATCAAGGACCGCGGCCTGAGCTACTGGGCCGACCCGCACCACCGGCAGACCGGGGAGATCAACACAAACGACGGCGGGCGCGGCGTGTACTTCGACGACCCCGACGGGCACGCACTGGAGATTCTTACCCGGCCCTACGGCAGCGGGTCATGAGCGGCGCTGGCAGCGCGGGCAGGAGAACGACGAGCGGTTCATGAACGGCTCACGACGGATCGGACTGCCGCAGCGGGGGCACGGCAGCCCCTCCTGCCCGTAGGCGGCCAGGGATCGGTCGAAGTAGCCGGACTGGCCGTTCACGTTGACGTACAAGGCGTCGAAGGACGTGCCGCCCGCGACGAGCGCCTCGGCCATCACGTCGGTGGCGGCACCGATCAGCTCGCGGGCCTTCGCCGCGGAGAGCCGCTCGGTGGGTCGCGCCCAGTGCACGCGGGCGCGCCAGAGGGCTTCGTCGGCGTAGATGTTGCCGATGCCGGACACCACGGTCTGGTCGAGCAGCGCCCGCTTGACCTCGGTCCGCTTGGCGCGCAGGGCGCGGACGGCGGCGTCGAGGTCGAACGCCGGGTCCATCGGGTCGCGCGCGATGTGCGCGACCGGCTCGGGCAGCGTCTCGCCGTCGACCTCGACAGTGTCCTCGACGGACAGGCCACCAAAGGTGCGCTGGTCGACGAACCGGAGTTCGGGGCCGTCGTCGGCGAAGCGGACCCGCACCCGCAGGTGTTTCTCGTCGGGCGCGTCGGCGGACTGGACGAGCATCTGGCCGCTCATGCCGAGGTGGGCCAGGACGGCCTCACCGGAGCTCAACTCGACCCACAGGTACTTGCCACGGCGGCGCGCGGCGTCAAGAGAATGCCCCACGAGCCGGGACGCGAAGTCGATCGCACCCGGAACGTGGCGGCGGATGGCCCGGGGGTGCAGGACGTCGACCGAGGCGATCGTGCGACCGGTGACGTGGCGTTCCAGACCCCGGCGGACGACCTCGACCTCAGGCAGTTCGGGCACTCAGGACTCGTCGGACCGCTTGGTGTCGATCGACTCGGAAAGCTCGCGCCAAGCCGCTTCCGCGGCCTTCTGCTCGGCTTCCTTCTTGGTGCGACCGTCGCCGTTGCCGTAGCCCTGGCCGTTGACGACGACGATGGCCGTGAACTCCTTGCGGTGGTCCGGGCCTTCCTCGCGCACCCGGTACTCCGGCACGCCGAGGCCCGCGGACGCGGTGAGCTCCTGCAGGCTCGTCTTCCAGTCCAGCCCGGCTCCACGAAGCGGCGCTTCGATGAGCAGCGGGTCGAACAGGCGGTGCACGACCTGGCGGGCCGTGTCGATGCCGTGCTGCAGGTAGACCGCGCCGATCACGGCTTCCATGCCGTCGGCGAGGATGCTCGCCTTGTCGCGGCCGCCGGTCAGCTCCTCACCCTTGCCGAGGAGCAGGTGCGCGCCGAGGCCGCCGTCGCCCAGACCGCGGGCGACACCGGCGAGGGCGTGCATGTTGACCACGCTGGCCCGCAGCTTGGCGAGCTGCCCCTCGGGCAGGTCGGGGTGGCGGCGGTACAGGTGGTCGGTGACGACGAGGCCCAGGACCGCGTCGCCGAGGAACTCCAGGCGCTCGTTGGGCGGCAGACCGCCGTTCTCGTACGCGTACGAGCGGTGCGTCAGCGAGAGCACGAGCAGCTCGGCGTCCAAGTGGACGCCGAGCGCGTCGAGCAGCGTTGACGGGTCCGCTGTCGGACCTCGAGACGCCTTAGCCCCCATGGCGTGAACCTACGGTCACGCGGGCTGAACGACCTGGCGACCGTCGTACTGGCCGCAGGTCGGGCAGGCGATGTGCTGCGGCTTCGGGGCCCGGCAAGCCTTGTTCGAGCAGTTCACCAGGTGCACCGCAGTGGTCTTCCACTGCGACCGGCGCGAGCGGGTGTTCGAACGCGACATCTTCCGCTTGGGGACGGCCACGACTGAATCTCCTCTGAGCAAGCTGTGTGAGCAGGACGGACAGTTACAACGACGCTACAGACTGTGTTGTCTCAGCCATCATCCTGTTGGAACCGCTCTTGGAGCGCGGCCCATCGAGGATCAATGGTCTCATGCCTATGATTCGGGCCGAGTTCGGCCCACTTGCCACCACAGTCCGTACACAGACCGGCACAGTCCGGGCTGCACAGCGGAACGTGCGGCAGTGCCAGGACGACCGCGTCGCGGACGACTGGCTCAAGATCGATGAGGTCGTCGATCAGGCGGCTGACCTCGTCTTCGTCGGTCGTCTCGACCGTGGCGCTCAGCGGGTAGGCGAAGAGCTCGGTGATGTCGACCTCGACCTCGTCGGTGATCGGGTCGAGACACCGGGAGCACTCCCCCGCGAGCGGGGCGGCGGCGACCCCGGAGACCAGGACACCCTCCACGACCGACTCCAGCAGGACATCGAGCTCGACGTCGGCGCCCGCGGGCACCGCGATGACGCCTTCGAGCCCGATGGCGTAGTCGGCCTGGGCGTTGCGGTGGACCGGTCGCGATGATCCGGGTCGCCTTCCCAGCTCACGGGTGTCGATGACCCACGGGCTGGTCAGGACCGGACGGGCCGGGCCTTTGCGCTTCTCGGACATGGTGGACTCGGTCACGCCTTCGTGGATTGGTGGGGCCGACGCGGATGTCCGCGCGGCCAGCTAGAACAGGGTACGTGAGGCACCGTGAAACGGGAAATCAGACCGCGAGTCCAACGTTCAGAACAACGAGTCCAACGTTCGTGGCTGTCGTGAACGTTGGACTCAGCGTTCTGGACGTTGGACTCGCGGGTCAGCCGTGGTAATCGAAGGGGACGGCGCCCGCGGGGACGCCGTTCATGGCGCCGCGCAGGTGGGTGCGGCCCTTGCCGACGGTGCGCAGGGTGTGGCTGAGCAGGTCTTCGAACTCGGCCAGCTTGGTGTCGACGTAGTCGTCGCACTCGGCGCGCTTGCGGGCGGCCTCGTCGGCGGTGGCGTCGAGGATGCGGGCGGACTCGGCGTGGGCGGCCTGGACGACCTCGGTCTGCGAAACCAGCCTGGCCTGCTCGAAGCGGCCTTCCTCGACCGCGCGCTCGTAGGACTCGCGGCCCGCCTGCAGCATCCGGTCGGCCTCGGACTGGGAGCGGCCGACCAGGTTCTCGTACTCGGCGCGGCCCGCGGCCACAGTGCGGTCGGCTTCGTCCTGGGCCTCGGCGACGAGGCGGTCGGCGTGCGCGGTGGCCTCGGCCACGAGGCGCTCGGCCTGGGCGCGGGCGTCGGCGATGAGCTGCTCGGCTTCGAGGGCGACCTTGGACCGGGTCTGCTCGGCCTGGTGTTCGGCGCCGCCGATGATCTCGTCCTTGCGGTCGAGCACGTCCTGCGCGTCGTCGATCTCGGCGGGCAGCGCGTCGCGCACCTCGTCGAGCAGTTCGAGGACGTCGCCGCGGGGCACCACGCAGCCCGACGTCATCGGCACGCCCCGGGCTTCCTCCAGGATCGTGACCAGTTCGTCGATCGCCTCGAAGACCTTGTACACAGCTCCTCCTCCACCTCCACGCGCGGGACGTGACGGCTCCCCGTTCGATTCTGCCCGCTTACCGGGCTCCGCACGTGGAGATCGAGTGGGCGTGTTCGTTTGTGAGGGGGTGGGGGCTTGTGATGATCCGCACCGTCGGCCTAGCTCTCCTCCGCCGCCGCCGCGTTCTCGGCCAGGCGCTTGAGGAGGCGGGTGTGGACGAGCTCCGGGAGCAGGTGCGAGACCGAGCCGCCATAGGTGGCGACCTCCTTGACCAGGGAGCTGGACAGGAAGCTGTTGAGCGGGCTGGTCGGCATGAACATGGTCTCCACGCCGGTCAGGCCCTGGTTCATCTGCGCCATCTGCAACTCGTAGTCGAAGTCGCTGATGGCGCGCAGGCCCTTCACGATCGCCCGCACGTCGTTCTGGGTGCAGTAGTCCACCAGCAGCCCGTGCCACGAGTCGACACGGACATTGGGGAGGTGGGCGGTGGTCTCGGCGAGCATGTCCATCCGCTCTTCGACGGTGAACAACCCACGCTTCGACTTGTTGATCATGACGGCGATCACGACCTCGTCGAACAGCGCCGCGGCCCGCTCGATGATGTCGAGGTGGCCGTTGGTGGGCGGGTCGTACGAGCCCGGGCAAACTGCGCGCGTCATGGATTTGGACCGTAGCAGCCGGGAGTCAGTCGGAGTCCGTGTCGACACTCACTTGCGAGGCCCAGTGCAACTCGGTATCGCCGTAGCGACGGGACCGCTCGGGCACGAGGGCGGCGGGCCAGTCGGGCGCGCCCGCGCGGGTGGACCGCTCGACGATCACCGTCGAGCCGGGTCCGGTCCACCCATAGTCGACGAGCGCGTTGAGCATCACCGCGAGTTCCGGCCCCTCGACGGCGTAGGGCGGGTCGGCCATGACCAGGTCGTAGGGCTCGGCGGAGCCCGCGGAGAGGACCTGGGTGACCCGTCCGGCCCGAATGTCGGCGCCGGGCAGCGCGACGATGGCGGCGTTGCGCTTGAGGACGCCGACGGCGTTGCGGTCGGCCTCCACCATCGTGGCCAGCACCGCCCCACGGGAAAGCGCTTCGAACCCGAGCGCGCCCGACCCGGCGTAGAGGTCGAGCACCCGGGCGCCATGCAGGCCGACGCCCGCCTCCAACGCGCTGAAGAGGGCCTCGCGCACCCGGTCCGACGTCGGCCTGGTGCCCTTGGGCGGCACCGCGAGCCGCCTTCCCCCGGCGGCGCCCGCCACAATTCTTGTCACCTTCACATGGTGCCTGACCAGCCTTGCTCGACCGCGCGTCGGGGCCGGCGCCGCGCGAGAACTAGCCACGATTGTCGGTCCTCAGCGCTACGGTCGATCAGCGTGAAGCGGAGCGCTCCTACGGTTTGGCCGACAGCGACACCTCCCGCAGGCAACCGGTGATGGAACCAAGCAAAATTCAGGATCGCGCCGTGGTGGAACAAATGCCCGAAAGAGGCGTATTCGACCGGCCTGGACCAGTTGGCCCGCGCGTTGCGCAGTTGGTCGGCTTCCCGTAGCGGCAAACACAAGGGCCGGAGAGTCGGCTTTCCGCGTTTCAGATCGAAGCGTTCGGCCCCCGGATCGTGCCGGTTCACCACTGGCGCTATCCGCCTGGAGGACGACCACAGGCACATCACCTTGCCGGTGCTGGGAGCAATCAAGACACACGAGTCCACAAGCAAGCTGCATCGCCGCCTCGTCGACGGAACGGCTCGGATAACCTCCGCGACCGTACGTCGGGAAGCCGGTCGCTGGTTCTGTTCATTTTCCTGCGTGGTCGAGCGTGCCGAGCGCACCCCGGCACGGCCGGACGCCGTAATCGGAGTGGACCTGGGCATCAAGGCCCTGGCAGTGTTCTCCGACGGACGACCGCCCAGCGCCAATCCCAGGCATCACGACATCGCGCGGCGCAAACTTGCCCGCATGTCGCGTGCCGTTTCACGCAAGCAGGGCCCGAACAGACGCATCGGTCGCGCGCCGTCAAACCGGTGGAGGCGTGCCAACGATAGGCGCAATCGGGTTCATCACCGCGTCGGGAACCAGCGCCGCGACGCGATCCACAAGCTCACAATCGACCTGGCCCGCGTGTACGGCACGATCGTCATCGAAGATCTCCACGTAGCCGGCGTGCTCGGTAGCCGGCGCCTTGCCCGGGCCGTCGCAGACGCCGGGTTTGCCGAGATCCGGCGTCAACTCACCTACAAGACGGCGTGGAACGGCGGCACGCTCCAGGTGGCCGACCGATGGTTCCCCAGTACCAAGATGTGTTCAAGGTGTCAGGCAGTGAAACCCAGACTGCCGCTGCGCGTACGAACGTTCTGCTGCGAGTACTGCGGCCTGACCCTTGATCGCGATGTCAACGCCGCGCTCAATCTCGCCGCGCTCGTCGATAGGCATGTCGCCGGGAGTGGCCCGGAGACAGGAAACGGACGTGGAGCCGACCGTAAGACCGCGCCTGGCGCGGCTGGTGGCCATGAAGCGTCAACCCCGCACCGCGCGATTTCCGCCGGGTCGGACGGGGACCTTCACCTGGTATCGGGTGGATCACGGAGGGTTATCATCACTCCGCTGAACGGTGAGGCGGAGCACATCGGCCATCAGGTCGATTCAGGCGCGACCCAAAGCGCGTAATCTCGCTCTTCCTGTCGGAAACCAACCTGGGAGCGCTGCGTGTCGGAAACCTCTGTGAGAGAGGCCGAGATCGCGGTCGAGCAGAAGCATGTCGACGTCGTGTACGCGCGCGTCGACGAGATGCGCAGCGAGGCCGAGGCGATGCGCAACCGGGGCGACGCGCTCGCCCACGGAGCACGCAACGAGGCGGTCTTCGAGCAAGCCGCCATGCTCTTCGAACGTGATGTCATGGTTCGCCACGCGAACCAGATCCTGCGCACCCTCGACGCGGAACACGAAGGGCTGGTCTTCGGCCGGCTCGACGACACCTCCGGCGAGACGATGTACGTCGGCCGCCTCGGGGTCCGCGACGTCGAGTTCGACAACCTGGTCACCGACTGGCGCGCCCCCGCGGCGGCGCCGTTCTACCAGGCCACCGCCGAGCAGCCGATGGACATCATCCGGCGCCGCGTGATCCGTTCCTCGGGGCAGACCGTCGTCGACATCGACGACGACCTGCTCATGCCGGAGCGGCACCTGGAGAGCATGGCCGTGGTCGGGGAGGGCGCGCTGATGGCGAGCCTGACCCGCGCCCGCGGCGAGAACATGCGCGACATCGTCGCGACGATCCAGAAGGAGCAGGACGAGGCGATCCGCGCTCCGTGGCGCGGCGTCACCGAGATCACCGGCGGCCCGGGCACCGGCAAGACGGCGGTGGCGCTGCACCGCGTCGCGTACCTGCTCTACCGCGACCGCAGGCGGATGGGCGGCACGGGAGTGCTCGTGGTCGGCCCGTCGCCCGCGTTCACCTCCTACATCTCGCGCGTGCTCCCTTCGATGGGCGAGGACAACGTCGAACTGCGTTCCCTGTCGGACCTGCTCGACGGCGTCAAGGCGGTCCGGGTCGACCCGGCTCCGGTGGCGGCGGTCAAGGGGTCGCTGCGGATGCGCCGGGTGCTCAAGCGGGCCATCCGCGAGGCCCCGGCGGACGCGCCCAACGAGCTGCGGATCATGTACCGGGGCGAGGTGCTCAAACTCGACGCCCGCGAGCTCGACGCCGTCCGCAACAACGTCCACAATGGCCGCCGTCCGCCGAACCAGGCGCGGGTGGACGCCGCCGAGGCGCTGCTGGAAGCGTTGTGGCGCAAGGCGGACTCCTACACCGACTTCCCGGTGAAGCGGGTCGACCTGATCACCGAGATCGGCGAGCGGATCGACTTCCACCGGTTCGTCGTCGTGTGGTGGCAGCTGCTCACCCCGGCGGAGGTGCTGCGGTCGCTGAGCGACCGCCGCCGCCTCTCGCGGATCGCGGGGCGCGGTCTCACCCGGTCCGAAGTGGACATGCTGGCCGATTCATGGGCCGACCCGAGCGGCCCGTCGGTCGCCGACGTCGCCCTGCTCGACGAGTTGCGGATGCTGCTGGGCAAGCCGCCCAAGCGCCGCAAGCGCAAGACCGACACCTCGGCCGCGGAGCTGAAGACGTGGTCGGAGCGGCAGAGCGGGCCGGGCTATCACCGGCCCGACGACTACGACGAGTACTCGCACATCGTCGTCGACGAGGCGCAGGACCTCTCGCCGATGCAGTGGCGGATGGTCGGCAGGCGCGGCAAGTACGCGAGCTGGACCGTCGTGGGCGACCCGGTGCAGAGCTCCTGGCCGGACCCGGCGGAGGCGCGGCAGGCGCAGGACGGCGCGTTCGGCGGCCCGCGGACGGTGCGCAGGCAGTTCGCGCTGCGCACCAACTACCGGAACTCGGCGGAGATCTTCGACCTCGCGGGCAAGGTCGTGCGGGACGTCTCGACCCCCGAGCAGCTGCCGCACGCGGTGCGCAGCACGGGAATCGAACCCTCGGTCCGGGTCTGCTCGTTCGACCAGCTGACGGAGTTCGCGGTCACGGCGGCGAAGGAGCTGCTCGGCACGGTCGACGGCACGGTCGGGGTGATCACCGCGACCAGCCGGGTCGATTCGACCCGGTCGGCGATCGAGCGGCTCAACGACGAGCGGCTGCGGGTGGTCGACGGGCTGGAGTCCAAGGGCTTGGAGTACGACGCGGTCGTGCTCGTCGAGCCTGCGGAGCTGGTCGCGGAGTCCACCACGGGACCACGAACTTTGTATGTCGCCCTCACCCGGGCTACTCAGCGGCTTACGGTAGTGACGACAGACCGGAACTGGCCGGACAGCTAAAGGAGCAGCGGCGTGCCGGAGCCCGACCCGAGCCGACCAGCAGGTCAGTGTGCCGACCTGCTCAGGCTCATGGACGCGGGCAAGCTGCGCGAGGCCGCGGCCAGGGCCAGGCTGCTCACCCGGTTCAGTGCCGATCCGCACGAGCGGACCCAGGCGCACCTGTTCCTCATGGGCGCGCTGCTCACGCTGGGCCAGACCGGAACCCCGGAATTCGCGCGCGTCTTGGCCGAAGCCGACGACGCGGTCAAGCAGTTCCCGGAACCGGCTTTCGTCGGCGAGTTTCACGCCCTCGCCGGTGGCGCGGCGTTCGCGGTCGGCGAGATCGAGAACGCCATGCTGCACACGATCGACGGGATGCGGGCCACGGCGCAGGCAGGTCCCAGCGTGACCACCGCGCTGGCTTGGTACGACCTGGCGTGGACCGCGGGCGAGTTGGGCATGACCGACGAGGTCGACGTCGCCCTGCGCCACGCCCATGAGACGGGCAGCCATTGGGGGCTGCGCTACGAGGACGCCCCGATGCGGCTGGTCACCGCGGTGTCGGCCGACCACCGCGGTGACACCGATCAGTGTGCGCTGATGCTGGCGGAGATGTCCGCCGACGGGCGCAGGCTGGCGGCGGGCGATCTCGACGGCGTCGCCATGGCCGACCGGGCCTACCTGGCCTACGCCACCGCCCGGTACACCGTGCTGGGCGGCGACCCCGGGGTCGACCCGCGGCGGCTGATGCCCGCGGAGGCCGATCAGGCGAGCAACCCGTACCGCACCCTGACCCGGGTGTGCCTGGCGATCACCGCGGGCCGCCCGACCGACGTCCTGCCCGCCCTGGACGCGACCGTGCCGATCAACCTGGTGCACGAGGTCGAGATCCTGCGGCTGCGGTCACTGGCCCTGAGCTCGGCAGGCGACCTGACCGGCGCGCTGGCCGCCGAGCGGCAGGCGATGCGGCGGTTCAGCGAGCCGTGGCAGAACCTGCGCAGGCTGGCCACCCACGCCGCCCGTTTCCGCGCGGACCACGCCGTCCTGTCGGAATACGCGGCAGCCGCGCTGACCGACCCGCTGACGGGTCTGCCGAACCGCAGGCACCTGGAGGAACGGCTCGAGGAACTCAGCGGCAGGCGCGAACGGGCGATCGTCGGCCTGATGGACCTGGACAACTTCAAGGACGTCAACACCCACCACGGCCACCTGGCGGGCGACGCCGTACTGGCCCGCATCGCGTCCGTGGTGGCGTCTTCCCTGCGGGAGGGCGACTTCCTGGCCCGCTATGGCGGCGACGAGTTCGTCGCGGTGCTCACCGAGACCTCACTGCGCGCCGCCCACGAGGTCGGCGACCGGGTGAGCGCCGCCCTGGCCCGGGTGAACTGGAGCGAACTGGCGCTGGGGGCGCCCGTGGGGATCAGCATCGGCTGGGCGGAGCTGACCGAACACGGCCCGGGAGCGGCACTGGCGGCGGCGGACCAGGCGATGTACGCCCGCAAGGGTGCGCGGGATCACTGAAACGAAAGTCCGCGCTGGCGAAGACCCCTGTCCTGACCGCGAGTCGGCCCCTTCCAGCAGATGAGTCGCCCCGCACAGCCACGTGAATGTCGAATTCACTTGCCGGGCGGGGCGACTCGTTTGCTGGAAGGGGCGACTCGCGGGGTGGGCTCAGCCGAGGACCACCAACAGGTCCCCACCCTCGACCTGCTGCACCTTCCCAATAGCGAGCCGCGAAACCTTGCCCGCCTTGGAAGCAGTGATAGCGGCCTCCATCTTCATCGCCTCAATCGTCGCGACAGTCGCGCCTGCCTCGACCTCATCGCCCTCGCTGACCGACAGCGTGACAACGCCCGCGAACGGAGCGGCGACGTGGTTGGTGTTCGTCTTGTCGGCCTTCTCCGCCACCGGCAGGTCGGACGCGACCGCCCGGTCGCGCACCTGGATCGGCCGCAGCTGCCCGTTGAGCGTGGCCATCACGGTCCGCACGCCGCGCTCGTCCGGGTCGGCGATCGCTTCCAGTTCGATCAGCAGGGTGACGCCCTTGCCGATGCCGACGGCGTACTCCTTGCCCTGTTCCAGGCCGAAGAAGAAGTCCTTGCTCGCCAACACACTCGTATCGCCGAACTGGTCCCGGTGCGCCAGGTACTCCTTTGTCGGCCCCGGGAACAGCAGCCGGTTGAGGGTTGCCCGCCGGTCCGACGCCAAGCCCGCGCGGTCCTCCGAAGTCAGCTCCGCGACGCCCTTCGGGGCCGCACGGCCCTTCAAGGCCTTGGTGCGGAACGGTTCCGGCCAGCCACCGGCCGGGTCGCCGAGTTCGCCGTGCAGGAAGCCGACGACCGAGTCGGGCACGTCGAAGCTGCCCGGCTCCGACTCGAACCGCTTCGGGTCCACGCCCGCGCCCACCAGGTGCAGCGCCAGGTCGCCGACGACCTTGGACGACGGCGTCACCTTGACCAGCCTGCCGAGCATCCGGTCGGCCGCGGCGTACATCGTCTCGATGTCCTCGAAGCGGTCGCCCAGACCCAGCGCCACCGCCTGGGTGCGCAGGTTCGACAGCTGCCCGCCCGGGATCTCGTGGTGGTACACGCGGCCGGTCGGCGACGGGAGACCCGCCTCGAACGGACGGTAGACCCGTCGGACGATCTCCCAGTACGGCTCGAGGTCCGACACCGCCTGCAGCGACAGGCCGGTTTCCCGGTCGCTGTGGTCGGTCGCGGCGACGATGGCTGAGAGCGACGGCTGGGAGGTGGTGCCCGACATCGACGCCACCGCACCGTCGACAGCGTCCACACCGGACTGGATGGCGGCCAGGTAGGTCGCCAGCTGACCACCCGCGGTGTCGTGCGTGTGGAGGTGGACCGGGAGGTCGAACTCCTTGCGCAGCGCGGTGATCAGGCGCGCCGCGGCAGGCGGGCGCAGCAGGCCCGCCATGTCCTTGACCGCCAGCACGTGCGCGCCCGCGCCGACGATCTGTTCCGCCAGCTTGAGGTAGTAGTCCAATGTGTACAGCTGCTCGGCCGGGTCGCTCAGGTCGGCGGTGTAGCACAGGGCCACCTCGGCGACCGCGGATCCGGTCTCGCGCACGGCTTCGATCGCCGGGCGCATCTGCTCGACGTCGTTGAGGGCGTCGAAGATCCGGAAGATGTCGATGCCGGTCTTCGTGGCCTCCTCGACGAACGCGGAGGTCACCTCCGTCGGGTACGGCGTGTACCCCACGGTGTTGCGTCCGCGCAGCAGCATCTGCAGACAGATGTTCGGCACGGCCTCACGCAGCGCGGCCAGACGCTCCCACGGGTCCTCGGCGAGGAACCGCAGCGCGACGTCGTAGGTGGCGCCGCCCCAGCACTCCAGCGACAGCAGCTCCGGGGTCATCCGCGCGACGTGCGGGGCGACCGCGATTAGGTCCTTGGTGCGCACCCGGGTCGCGAGCAGCGACTGGTGGGCGTCGCGGAACGTGGTGTCGGTGACGCCGACGTTCCTCGACTCGCGCATCCAGCGGGCGAAGCCCTCCGGCCCCAGCTCGACCAGCTTCTGCTTGGAGCCCGCGGGCGCTTCGGCGTTGAGGTCGATCTCGGGCAGCTTGGTGCGCGGCTCGATCACCTTCGGCCGCTCGCCGTGCGGCTTGTTGACCGTCACGTCGGCGAGGTAGGTCAGCAGGCGGGTGCCGCGGTCGGCGGAGTGCCGCGCGGTGAGCAGGTGCGGGCGCTGCTCGATGAACGACGTCGTCACCCGGCCCGCCACGAAGTCCTCGTCGTCGAGGACGGCCTGCAGGAACGGGATGTTCGTGGCCACACCGCGGATGCGGAACTCGGCCACCGCGCGCTTGGCCCGACGCACCGCGGCGTCGAAGTCGCGGCCTCGGCAGGTGAGCTTGACCAGCATCGAGTCGAAGTGCGCGCTGACCTCGGCGCCCGCCGCGGTGCCGCCGTCGAGCCGGATGCCGCTGCCGCCCGGGGAGCGGTAGGCGCTGATCATGCCGGTGTCGGGGCGGAACCCGTTCGCCGGATCCTCCGTGGTGATGCGGCACTGCAGCGCCGCGCCGCGCAGGTAGATGTCGTCCTGGGTGAGCCCCAGCTCGGGCAGCGTCTCACCGGAGGCGATGCGCAGCTGCGACTGGACGAGGTCGACGTCGGTGACCTCCTCGGTCACCGTGTGCTCGACCTGGATGCGCGGGTTCATCTCGATGAAGACGTGGTGGCCGCGGGTGTCGAGCAGGAACTCGACGGTGCCCGCGTTGAGGTAGCCGATGTGGCGGGCGAACTTGACCGCGTCGGCGCAGATCCGCTCACGCAGCTGCGGGTCGAGGTTGGGCGCGGGCGCCAGCTCGATCACCTTCTGGTGGCGGCGCTGCAGCGAGCAGTCGCGCTCGTAGAGGTGGATCACGTTGCCTTCGGCGTCGGCCAGGATCTGCACCTCGATGTGGCGCGGGTCGACGACCGCCTGCTCGAGGAACACCGTGGAGTCGCCGAACGCCGACTCGGCCTCACGCATCGCCGCTTCGAGCGACTCACGCAGCGCCTTGGGCTCCTCGACCCGGCGCATGCCCCGGCCACCACCGCCCGCGACCGCCTTGACGAAGATCGGGAACCCGATGTCCTCGGCGGCCTTGAGCAGCGCCTCGACGTCCTTGGACGGCTCGGAGGACTGCAGCACGGGCAGGCCCGCGGCCTTGGCGGCGGCGATCGCGCGCGCCTTGTTGCCGGTCAGCTCGAGGATGTCGGCGGTCGGGCCGACGAACGTGATCCCCGCCTCGGCGCAGGCCGTGGCCAGTTCGGGGTTCTCGGAGAGGAACCCGTAGCCCGGATACACCGCGTCGGCGCCCGCCTTCTTGGCGGCCTTGACGATCTCCTCGACGGACAGGTACGCCCGAACCGGGTGACCGGGTTCACCGATCTCATAGGCTTCATCGGCCTTCATCCGGTGCTGGGAGTTGCGGTCCTCATGTGGGAACACCGCGACGGTCCCGGCGCCGAGTTCATACCCGGCCCGGAACGCCCGGATGGCGATCTCGCCACGGTTGGCGACGAGCACCTTGCGAAACATGCCCGGATACCTCCTGCTAATTCAGCGTCGGTCGCCGGAGATTACCGTGTCTTTCCCGCCAGTCGGGAACTTCGTCCCACGTGACGGACAACTCGCCGGTAACCTCGTCGCCGTGTTCCGCACGTTCGGCCGACCTCGGATCCGCAGTCTCACCCAGTCGACAATTGTCCTGCCCAGCGGGGTTGCGCGCCGGATCAGTCGACCACGATCTCGTGCACTCCGACGGTCGAGTCCGGCGGGAAGACGACGCGCACCCGCGTGGCCATGAGGCCATGGACGCGGACCTCGCTGTACTCCCCCGCCACCCGGCCCACGGTCCGCCAGGGCTCGTCGCCGTCACGCAGTTGGATCTCCCCGCCCGGGGGCGTGTGGCGGGCGGCCAGGACGACCACTCTGGTGATCGGTCTGGGCCCTTCCACGGGCACCTCGGCGATCCTCGAAGTGACGGGGAACACGGTCTCGGCGACGCCGTCGGCGCACGCGTCGACCGGTTCCGGGGTCACGCTGAACTCACGCACAGCCAGCCAGTGCTTCTGCTCGGCGGTGGCCCTCAGCCGAAGGTACCGGGTCGCCTCGGACAGCCCGGCCACGACGGTGGGCCCGCCCGCGACCTGGCGGACCGGCTGCCAGTCGGTGCCGTCGACCGAACGCTCGATGACGCCGGACCGCAGGTAGTCGTGGGGGCGCGCGGACTGCCCCATGACGAGCCGCACGCCGCTGAGTGACCGGACCCGGCCCAGGTCCAGGACGACCTGGGTGCCCACCCGCGGCGCGCCCGCGCTCCAGAAGTAGGTGGTGGCGTCGCCGTCGGCCATCCGAGCCGCGACGTGGTCGCCGTAGGCGCCCATGTCGGTCGTCGGGGCGGGATGGGTGCGGCGCAGGCCGAGCGCGCGGTCGGACTCGGCTTGGGCGGCGGCGACGAACCGGCGGTGGCGCGGCGGCACGTCGAGCCCGGCCAGGGCAAGGCGATGAGCCCACGCGCGCCGGTGGTGGCCCAGACCGTGGCCGAGCAGGATTCGCGCGGCGCGGCGCGCGCTCTCGGTGTCGCCGGCGGTGTCGGTCCGCAGTCGGTGGTCCAGGACGGCCGCCGTCCGGCGCAGGTCGGTGCGGCCGACGTAGGCGGCCCAGAAGTCGGCGATGGCCTGTGGGGAGGCCATCGGCGAGGTGGGCGCGAGCGGCTCCGCCGCGGCGGGGGCCTGGGCGGCCAGCAGCGCGCTGACGATCACGGGCAGCCCGCGTCGAACGTGGCGTCCGCCTGGTGGCACGACAGGTCCTCTCCTTGGTGCCTCGGACAGGCGGGCACAGCACTGGGCCCGAGCGGCTGAAATGTCTCAGCAACACCCGGGCACGCGCTAGATCCGTCACCCGAACGCTGTAATTTTGCGCCGGTTCGTCGGCGCGGCTCGACCGCTGTGACATGGCGCCTGGTGGCGCGACTCGGTCGCCTTGATGGTGACGTTTCGGGGGCCCCGCACGAACACTGCCAACTTCGATGGCGTGTTCGTGCGGGACCCCCGAAACGTCACCGCGACCGAGCGGGTGGGTGGGTGGGTGGGTGGGACAAGTTTGTTCGGTTGGCGGACGGCGATGCGCTTACTGTCCTGTGTAGAGGATTCGGTCGGGGGTGTTCGGCGGGAGGTTGCACACCCCGTTACTGGCCGTGGCCTTGAGGGCGGCCTGTAGTTGCGCCGGTGTTGCCGTGGGGTTGAGGGCGGCGAACAGGNCTTACTGTCCTGTGTAGAGGATTCGGTCGGGGGTGTTCGGCGGGAGGTTGCACACCCCGTTACTGGCCGTGGCCTTGAGGGCGGCCTGTAGTTGCGCCGGTGTTGCCGTGGGGTTGAGGGCGGCGAACAGGGCGGCGGCGCCGGTCACGTGCGCGGCGGCGAAGGAGGTGCCGCTGATCGTCACGGTGGCGGTGTCTGAGGTGATCCACGGCGCGGTGATACCGACGCCGGGCGCGTAGAGATCGACGAGCGGGCCATAGTTGGAACTGCGGGAAGCGCAATCCGAACGGTCGATCGCGGCGGACGTGATCGCCTCGACAACGCGTGCGGGCGAGTAGTTGCCCGCCTGGCTCGCCGAGGAACCCGCGGGCACCGAGTAGGTGACGCCGGAGGCGATGGAGCGGCGGACCGCGTCGTCGAGAGCCTGATTGGCCGATCCGCCGAGACTCATATTGGCGACGGCGGGCTTCACCGCATTGCGGGTCACCCAGTCGATACCGGCGATCACGGTGGAGATCGTTCCGGACCCCGAGTTGTTGAGCACCCGAACCGGGACGATCCGGACTTCCTTGGCCACGCCGTGCGCGGTGCCGCCGATGACACCCGCGACGAAGGTGCCGTGGCCGTTTCCGTCGGTGGGATCTTGGTCGTGGTCGACGAAGTCGTAGCCACCGGAGACGCGCCCGGCGAAATCTTGGTGCGTGGCTTTGACTCCGGTGTCGATCACGTAGGCGTGGACGTTCGCGGCGGTGGTCGCGTATCGGTACCGGGCGTCAAGTGGGCGGGTTCGCTGGTCGATGCGGTCAAGGCCCCACGACGGCGGATTGAGCTGCTCCCCCAAGGCGTGGACGGGGGTGTCCGGGACCAGATACGAGACCGCCGGATCGGCTGCGATGGCGCGCGCCTGCCTGCTGGTCAGGCTGGCCGAAAACCCTTGCAGCGCAGCGGAATAGCGGTGTCTGACGGTTCCGCCATGGCGGTGGGTCAGGTCGTCGGCGGCGCCCGCGTGCAGGACTACGACGTAGCCGGTGGCGGGCTCGGCGCCCGCCGGGACAGGGATGGCCGCCAACGACAGCGCGAGAATTGCCGGAAGCAACATGCGAAATTTCTTCGGCGTCATATACCTGATCTACGTCGCCCGAGCTTCGGCGAACAATCATCCCCAATTGCCAGCCTGCGGAAGACACGATTGGGGGACCCACTAAAGTGGGGCAATGCCGACTGCCGACGCCGAGTCCGCCGACAAAGTCCCGCACTTCGACACGGTCCTGCGTGGGTATAACCCCCGCCAGGTCAACGAGCGGGTCACCCGTCTCACCTACGACCTGCGCCACGCGGCCAAGGGACGCGACGAGGCCTCGGCCAAGGTCGCGGAGCTGACCAAGTCGCTCGGTTCGTTGCAGCAGCAACTGTTGGAGACGACGACCCGGCTCAACCGGATCACCTCGAACCCCAACAGCACCGAGGGGATGACCGAGCGCGTCCGGCTCATGATGGAGCTGGCCCGCGAGGAGATCGCCGACTTCAAGCGTGAGGCCGACGAGTACGCGCAGGCGACCCGCACCGAGGCCGACACCTACGCCACGGGCGTGAAGTCGAGCGCCGACGACTACGTCGCGCAGACTCGCAAGAACGCCGACGGGTACGCCCAGAACACCACCCGCGCCGCCGACGAGGCCGCCGCCGCCCTGCGCGCCGAGGCCGAGGCGTACGCCGCGGACCTCAAGGCGAAGCACGAGCGGCTGGTCGCCGATGTCGAGGAGCGCCGCAAGCAGCTGGAGGCGGACTACACCCGCAACCACGCCGAACTCGACGCCGAGTACGAGACGATGCGCGCGAACCTCGTCGCCGAGCACACCAAGCTCATGGCCGACTCCCGCGCGGAGATCGAACGGCAGTCGAAGGCCAACGAGGCCCGCATCGCCCAGCTCTACGACGACGCGTCCGCCCACCGCGAGGAACTCGACGCCGAAGCCCTCCGCATCCGCGAGCAGCTCGACGCCGAGGCCGCGGAACTGCGCGCCGCGGCCGCCGAGAAGGCCGACCAGGAACTCGCCGCCAAGCGCGCCACCGCCGAAGCCGACCTGGCCGCCCGCACGGAGCAGGCGGAGTCCACCTTCGCCGAGCGCACGGCCGAACTGGACCGCGAGTACGCGGCGAAGTCCGCGGCCATCGAGAAGGACCTCGCCGACGCCCGCGCGAAGTCCGACGCCGAAATCGCCGCCCGCCTCGACTCCGCGGAGAAGCGCGCCGCGACACTGGTCGCGGACGCCGAGAAGTTCCAGGCCGACACCGAATCCACCCTCGCCGCCCAGTCCGCGGCGGTCGAGAGGGAACTGGAGGAGGCCCGCGCCAAGTCGGACGCGGAAATCCTGGCCAACCTCGACACCGCGGAAAAGCGCGCCGCCACCCTCGTCGCCGACGCCGAGAAGCTGCGCGCGGACACCGAGGCCGCACTCGCCGAGGAACGCGAGCGCGTGGAGGCCGAACTGGCCGCCCAGCGAGCCACCACGGAAAAGGAAACCGCCAAACTCCTCTCCGACGCGCAGGCCCGCCTCACCGACGCCACCGAGAAGAACCGCGCCGCGACCGACTACGAGACCCGCGTCTCGGAACAGGTCACCAACGCGTTCGCCCTGTTGGAAGAGGCCAAGCGCCACTTCACGGGGGCGAAGCCGGAGAAGACGGAGAAGTCGGAGAACGCCGCGACCCCGGCGAACTCGGCCAACGGCAACAAGGCACCCGCCAAGACCCGCTGAATGTGACTCGTACAAAGGTGCCCGAAGCCAAGGCTTCGGGCACCTTTGTCGTCTACGACAACCGGACGAGCTCCAGGGTGGCGGGGCTTCGCCCCTGCAGTTCCCCCTTGCCCCTGACAAGCGGGAACTAGCCGGCAGACAGGAGATCCTGCAACTCCCGCACAGCCTTCTTGAGCTCATCAGCGAACGCATACATCTCGTCCGCCACCCCCACTGGCGTGCTCAAGTACAGGTTCAACCGGTCCGGCAGCAGCACATACGCCACCCCGATGCATTTCGAGGACGTGGATCCGAACCCGAAGTACTCGATGTTGACCGACGGCGCCGAGCTGGTGCTCAGGTAGTCGTCGCGCATCGTGACCCAGCCGGGGCTGTCGTACAGCGCAAGGGGTTCCCCGCCGCCGCGGCGCTTCTGGATCAGCTGCAGTTCCCACAGGTGCTGCTCCGGCGCCTTCCCCGCCTGGCATTCCTTCGCCCGGGCGACGTGCTTCTCCGCCGCCGTGCGGAAAGCGGCTCGGCGGGTGTCGGGGTCGCCGGATTCCATGGCCTCGACGAACGCCAGGACCTCCGGGGTGACCACGCGCATCGCTTCGGTGCGGCCGCGGTTGTACTGGCGGGTGGCGATGGACTCGTAGGTGGCGCCGGTGAATCCCTTGGTGCGCTTGTGCGCGAGCTGGTACGCCAGCTGCGCGAAGGCGTCCGGCGACATGCCCAGCTGCTTCGCCTTGTTCGCCCCGAAGTCGTCGAAGGAGACGATCGTGGTGGCGTTGGCGGCTGCGTAGTCGGCGAAGGACTTGGCGGCGGCCGCCACCTCCGCGCGCAGGGCGTCGGTGAGGATGAACTCCACCGGTTCCGAACCGGGGACGCCGGGTGCCGTCTCGGCGGTGGGTTCGTCACCGAGGATGCTGTCGACGAAGGCGAGGATGGTCGTCCCGTCGAGGCCGCAGTGCTCGATGTTGATGCCCGCCCGGCCGTCGGCGAAGACGATCAGGGACACGGCCTTGTCGAACCACCGGTTGGCACTGTCGCCGTGCAGCAGGTGGTCGCACGCCTCCTGGGTGTCCTTCGGCGCGAGGTCTTCCAGGCACACGCAGAACAGCGCCGTCTCCACGACGTCCAGAGCCGCCGCGTTGTCCTGCGCAAGCGCTTGCCTTGTCGCTGCCCAGTCCGCGCGGGCCATGGTGGTGAGGTGGCCGACGCAAGTGTCGGAGCGGTCGTGGGTCAGCAGGGCGCGCAGCGCCTCGGTGAGGCCGTCGAGGGAGTACGGGCGGCCGTCGGGGGCGATGACGTCCAGCCGGATGATGTTGCCCCGGAACAGCACCGCGATGTGCTTCGCCTGCGAGGGACCCGGCCACTCGTCGGTGTACGGGACGCGGACGGTGTCCTGCTCAAGACCCGGGATGCGGGTGGCGGAGAACAGGTATTTGTTCTGCTCCATCGACAGCGGCTGCCCGCGCTGCAGGACCGGCGGGATGCGCTCGTCGTCGAGGCGCAGCTTGTAGTCGACGGCGGCCGCGGTCAGGGCGGCGGCGCGCTCGACCTGGCCCAGGTCGCTGTCCTTGAACAGGAAGAAGAAGTTGGCGTTGAGCGCGATCCGGTCGCGCCTGCCCAGGTAGCGCGACGGCCAGAACGTGTCGAGCCAGCTGTGCACACCCTCGGTCTCGTTGTACCGCACCAGCTCCGCGTGCAGTTCCCGCGCGGGGCTGTCGGGCCGCAGGTAGTCGGCCACGGCGGCCTCGGTCTGGGCCAGCTCCTCGGCCGTCAGCAGCGGCGCGCACCAGGCCAGGAAGCGCTCGCACGTGTCTTCCAAGTCGGGCAGCGGGACCCGCGGCAGGAGGTCCTCGTTGCCGAAGGTGCGGGGAGACCATTGCTGGCTGCTGTTCACTGTGATCCTCGAACTCGGTGGTCGGGTGTGCCCATCATCGCGCGGTCAGGCGCGCGGACGGGAGATATAGAGCCGGGCATAGAGCCAACCTTCGGCTTCCAGCCCGGTCGGGTCCACCGACACGCTCGACAGCGTGTCCAGGACCTGCGCCTGCTCCTCCGCCGAGGCGAACCGCCGCTGCCGGAAGTCGCCGTCGACGGCCTCGGTCTCGTAGCCGAGTTCGGCCAGGCTCTCGGCCACCGGGTCGAAGGAGAACATGCGGAGCACGAAGTGCGCCATCCACGGCCGCCGCTCCTGCGCGCGGGCGATGCGGGAGATCGTCTTCTCGGTCACGTAGCCGACGCAGCCGGTGGAGACGACGAGGTCGGTTCCGGCCAGCTCGGCACGCTGCTCCGGCGTCGGGTCGGCACGCTCCAGGTCGGCGTGCAGCGCGGAGTCGATGAACCCGGTCGACAGCGCGTAGGACAGGGCGTTCTCGGACGCGTCGAACCCGGCGAACCGGACGCCGTCGAGGCGCGTGCGCGCGCGAATCAGCTCGCGGTCACGCGCGACCAGGTCGCCGTGGCCGAGTTCCCCGGTGTCGGCGTAGTGCTGGTACAGGTCGTCCATCGTCGCGTCGCAGCGCAGCAGCGCGGCGTTGATCCCGTAGGAGCAGCCGACGTCGAGGACGTTCACCTCGGTGGCACCGGTCGTCTCGCGGTACTCGTGGATGAGCTTGAGGAAGTAGGGCTTGGCCAGTTCGGGAATGCGGTAGTCCAGCTCGCGTAGCGCGCCGTAGTACGCGCGTGGGTCGGGCTGGATGTAGATGTCGTCGAAGGAGATCTTTCCGGTGGTGTCGAAACGCACGGACACGTTCGCTCCCTAGTCCAACAGCTGGTCGCCCCGCACGGCGCGCCCCGCGGCCGCCAGGTGTTCGGGCAGGACGCGGCCGAAGAGCTGCCGGGTCCGTTCCACGTTGCCGATGACGCCGGGACGCTCGCTGTAGGCGAAGATCGCCGAGTGGCGGGCCGTCTCGCCGCGCACGGAGGTCACCCGGTGCAGCGAATAGCGGCCTTTGAACAACTGCAGATCACCGGGGCGCAGGGAAAGCCCGCGGATGAGCCGCTCCCCGTTCCCGGTCAGCACCGCACGCACCTCGCCGAAGTTCTCGGCCTGACCGGATCTGATATTCGGGCAGTATTCGAACACGCCGCCCGCCTGCGATTCCTGGGTCAGCATGCTCACGGTGAATTCGTTCGTGTCGAAATGCCACGGGTGCTCCATTCCCGGTGACACGACATTGAGGCACAGCCCGGCCAGCGGGTCGGCGAACTCGTGCAGCTCGGGCAGTTCGAAGCACTCGGCGACGAATCTCTTGAACAGCGCGCTGGTGTAGAGCTGGTGGATGAGCGACGTCGGCGGGATGCGGTCGCGAGCGACGAAAGCGTTGCCGCGCTCCAGGATCATCCGTCCGGGGTGATCCTCAGGCAGTTCGGCGTCGAGCGGGATGTTGTAGGCGTTGACCTGCTCGACGTCGTAGTGGGCGAGCGGCGCGACGCCCGCACCCTCCGCGCGGAGCGTCTCCCTCAGTTCGGATCTGATGAAATCCGGCAGCACACTGCAGCCGTCGGTGCGCAATTCCTGACGGGCCTGGAAAACAGCGGTCTGCCAAGCGCCACTTGCCGGATCCGTCAGCGGATAGCGAGCTGTGTCGACCACCCGGTCGATCACTCGGACTTCCGTAGCGACCATGCGGTTCATTGAGCCCTTTTCATCCTGGGCTGGATGCGTTGACG
>NZ_JABVED010000002.1 GCF_014323725.1 Actinokineospora xionganensis
TGCTTGACATTCAAGCTCCTGGGATGTCTGTCATGCCCGGATCATCGGAAGTCGCGCGACTTGGCCGGGATACGCATGTCGAGTCGCTGCAACTGGTCGGCGTAGAGACTCAGGACCCCCTCGACATTCTCGACCACGCCGCGGATCAGCAGCGCCGAACTGGATCGTGCGACCCGCCGGTAGCGCGCCCACAGCCCCGGCGAGCACACCACGTTGACCATGCCGGTCTCGTCCTCGATGTTGAGGAACGTGACACCGCCCGCGGTCTGCGGCCGTTGTCGGTGGGTGACCGCGCCCCCGAGCAGAACCCGCGTCCCGTTGTCCACTTTGGACAACTCGGCCGCGGTGAGGGCGCCCAGGCGGATCAGACGTTCGCGGATGAACTGGGTCGGGAAGCTGTCCGGCGACAGGCCCGTGGCCCAGACGTCGGCGACGGCGAGTTCGAGGTCGTCCATCCCGGGTAGTTCCGGGGCGTTCACGCCGACCGCGGTGCCCGGCAGGCGATCCGGCCGTTCGGCGGCCGCCGCGCCCGCCGCCCACAGGGCCTCGCGGCGGAGCAGGCCGAAGCAGCCGAACGCGCCCGCGGTCGACAGCGCTTCCACCTGGGGTCGGGTGAGCTGGACGCGGCGGGCCAAGTCGACCATGTCCAGGTATGGGCCCTTGCCTCGTTCGGTGACGATGCGTTCGGCCAGGTCGTCGCCGATCAGGCGAACAGTGCCGAGACCCAGGCGAACGGCCTGCTCATCGCTGTCCGGTTCAACCGGTTCGAGGGTGGCGTGCGCGAGGCCGGCGTTGATGTCCGGCCCGCGCACGGTGACCCCGTGCCGCCGCGCGTCGGCGACCAGGGACTGCGGCGAGTAGAAGCCCATCGGCTGCGCGCGCAGCAGGGCGGCGCAGAAGGCGGCCGGGTAGTACAGCTTGAACCAGGCGCTGGCGAACACCAGGTAGGCGAAGCTCAGGGCGTGGCTCTCCGGGAAGCCGAAGTTGGCGAACGCCAAGAGTTTCTCGTAGATGCGCGCGGACAGCGCCTCGTCGAGCCCGTTGCCCGCGGCACCGGCGTAGAACCGTTCGCGCAACCGCTCCATCCGCCGTGTGGACCGCTTGGCACCCATGGCGCGGCGCAGTTCGTCGGCCTCGGCGGGGCTGAAGTCGGCGACGTCGACCGCGATCTGCATGAGCTGCTCCTGGAAGAGCGGGACACCGAGCGTCTTGCGCAGCGCGTTCTCCAGCAGCGGGTGGTCGACGGTGGGCTCCTCCTTCTTGTTCTTGCGGCGGATGAAGGGATGCACCGACCCACCCTGGATCGGCCCCGGCCGGATGAGCGCGACCTCGACGACCAGGTCATAGAACTCCGTGGGGCGCAGGCGAGGCAGCGTGGCCATCTGGGCACGGCTCTCAACCTGGAAGACGCCGACCGAGTCGGCGCGGCAGAGCATCTCGTAGACCCGCTGGTCGGCGAGATTAAGCGCACCTATGTCGACTCGGACGCCGTGGTGCTCATCGACGAGGTCGACCACGTAGTGCAACGCGGACAACATGCCCAGGCCCAGGAGGTCGAACTTGACCAGTCCGACGGCGGCGCAGTCGTCCTTGTCCCACTGCAGCACCGTGCGTTTGGGCATCCGCGCGGGCTCGACCGGGCAGACCTCGCTGACCGGGCGGTCGCAGATGACCATGCCGCCGGAGTGGATTCCCAGGTGCCGCGGGAAGTTCTCCAACTGCCCGGCCAGTTCGAGCACGGCGGGCGGCACGTCGAGGTGGTTGTCGTCCAATGTGGACTGCAAAGGCCCCCAGCGGTCGATCTGCTTGCTCCAGGCGTCCTGCTGGCCGGGTGAGTAGCCCAGCGCCTTGGCCATGTCGCGCACGGTCGACTTGGCGCGATAGGTGATCACGTTCGCCACCTGCGCGGCGTGCCGCCGGTCGTACTTGTCGTAGACGAACTGGATGGCCTCCTCACGGCGGTCGGACTCGATGTCGAGGTCGATGTCGGGCGGGCCGTCCCGGGCCGGGGCCAGGAACCGCTCGAAGAGCAGCTCCCAGCGCACGGCGTCGACATTGGTGATCCCGAGCGCGAAGCAGACCGCCGAGTTCGCCGCGGAGCCGCGACCCTGACAGAAGATGTCGTTGTCGCGGCAGAACCTCACGATGTCCCAGACGACGAGGAAGTAGCCCGGAAAGCCGAGTTCCTCGATGACCTGCAGTTCGTGGGCGAGTTGCGCGTAGGCCCGCGGGCTTTCGGCCGACGAGCCGTACTTGGCCGCGGCGCCCTCGTAAGTCAGCTTCCGCAGGAAGGTGACCTCGGTGTGGCCGTCGGGCACGCCGAACGGCGGCAGCTTCGGCGCGACCAGGTGCAGGTCGAACGCGAGTTGCACGCCGAGCAGGGCGGCGCGCTGCACGGCGCCCGGGTAGCGGGCGAACCGGTCGGCCATCTCCTGCCCGGTCCGCAGGTGGGCGGTGGGCGAGGGCGGCAGCCAACCCGCCAGCTCGTCGAGGCTGCGCCGGGCCCGCACCGCCGCCATCGCCGCCGCGAGATGCCCCCTCGACGGGTGCGCGTAGTGCACGGCGTTCGTCGCGACGGTCGGCAGGCCGAGGTCGGCCGCCATGCCCGCGAGCAGGTCGTTGCGGTCGGTGTCGTCGGGCATGCCATGGTCGGTCAGTTCGACGAAGACGCGGTCGGGTCCGTACGCCGCGGACAGGAGCCGCAGCTGCTCGAACGCGGCCTGCGGCCCACCGCTGGCGAGCGCCAGCCGGACGCCGCCCTTGCGGCAGCCGGTGAGCACGACACAGTCATCGCGCGTCTCCTCGACGACCTCGAGCAGGTCGTACACCGGTTTGCCCTTCTCCTCACCGCGCAGGTGCGCGGCGGTGAGAACGCGGCACAGGCTGTGGTAGCCGGCCTGTTTGTCGGCGAGTAGGAGCAGATGTTCGCCTTCGGGGTCGGCGACACCGTTCTGCGGGGCGGTGAGGCCCAGGCTCAGCTCGGTGCCGAACACCGTGCGCATGCCCAGCTCTTTGGCGGCCTCGGCGAACCGGACCACGCCGTACATCCCGTCGTGGTCGGTCAGCGCGATCGCGTCGAGACCGAGGAGCGAGGCCGCCTCCACCAGCTCCTCCGGGTGGCTCGCGCCGTCGAGGAAGCTGAAGTTGGAATGGCAGTGCAGTTCCGCGTACGGCACCCGCGAGTCCCCATCGGCCTGATCGGTGACCCCGGGCGGCCCGACACCCATCGGGGGCACGTAGCGGTCGCGGCGGCGAGTCCAGCCCGGGCTGTCACCACCGTCGCCGACTTCCGGCGGCCTGCCGGAGAGGATGCGCTCGAGTTCCGACCACCGGACCGGCGGGTTGTTCCATCCCATCCGTCAGCCGGTCAGGGAGACAGGGATTCGGGCGAGCGGCGCGGCAGCGGGATCAGGTCGGTCAAGTCGATCCAGTCGGCTCCGTCGATGGCGGTGAGCGGGTCTTCGTCGTATCGCATCAGGCGTATATCCCTTCTACGGACCATCTTTTGTTCTCACGCACCAGGAGGAGCGCCTCCTGGCTGTCCTCTTCGGACTGTTCGGTCAACAGCACTTGCAGGCGGGCGCGCCTGCGGGCGGAATCCGGGTCCCACCAGCGTTCGTCCGCGGGCCACGGGCCGGCCCAGCCCACGACCGCGCGGGGACGCCCGCCGCCGTAGGCCACGCGGGCGGGCTCGCCGGTGAGGCGGAACCGGCCGGTCACCCCGATTTCGACTCCTGCCTCGTCGCACACCGACGCGGGCAGCGGGCGGACCGGGATGGCGGCGGGTGACGGTGCGGGTAATCGGCCCGGCCATGGGCGGTCTGGAGGTGTGGGCGGGACGCGCTCGTCACCCCACGGGACCAGGTGGACCTGGTCGGCGGGGCCCCGGCCGCCTGCGAGGACCGGGGTGAGGACGGCGTCGGGGCCGAGGAGACCCTGGACATGGACCATGGCGCGGGCGGCGCGTTCGGCTTGTTCGTCGTGGCCGCCCTGCCAGAGGCCGAGTTGAAGGGTGCGGCCGTCGACCAGTTCCTCTGGTTCGAGGCGCAGGACCGTGATGCCCGCCGAAGGACGCCCCGCGCCGCCGCGCAGCCAGCCGTCGAGCTGCCAGCGGACGCGGTCGGCGATGCCGGACGCGGTGAGCGGGTCGGCGCAGCGCCACACGCGGCCACGGGTCTCGCCGTTGGCGGTGCTCGCGTGGATGCCCAGGCGAGTGCAGGCGAGACCGTGCGCGGCCAAGCAGGCGTGGAGGCGCTCGCCAAGCGTGCGGGCGACGAACGCGGCGGCGTCGACCCGGTCGATGGGCGGGTCGGGGTTGTGGGTGACGGACAGGTCGACTGGCGGGCGTCTGCGGGCGGGCGGGCGTTCTTCCAGTCCGCTCGCCAGGCGGTGGGCGAGCTTGGCGTCGGCGCCGAACCGGGTGGAGACATCGCCGGGGTCCAGGGCGGCGAACGCGCCGAGGGTGCGGATGCCGAGTCTGCGCAGCAGGTCGACCAGGTCCGGTCTGCCTGATTCGAGTTCGCGGATGGTCAGCGGGGCAAGGAATTCGGGGCTCCCGCCTGGCGGGACGAGTCGGTTTCGATGGGCGGCCAGGGTGGCGGCGAAGAGGCCGTCGGCGAGGCCGATCTGACATTCGGCGCCGGTCCGGGCGGCGACCTGGTCGATGAGGCGTTCGGCGGCGGCCTCCTCGGAACCGAAGTAGCCCACGGGCCCGCGTGCGGGGACGGCGACGACTCCGGGCCGGATCACCTCGACGCCGACGGCCAACTCCTCGACCGCCATGGCCACCGGCTCGAACATCCGGGCGTCGCGGTCGACGTCGGCCAAGAAGACGACCAGGTCCGGGCAGCGGCTCTGTGCCTCCCGGCGGCGCATCGCCCGCTGGACGCCGTCGGCGCGGGCGCGGGCGTTGGCGGCGACGACGCGGTTGGCGGCGAAGACGGCGGCGGGGGTGTCGAGCGGCAGACCCGCGACCGTGCTCGCGGCGACGACTGGCCAGTCGGGACACCAGACGACGAGCAGGCGGGACATGGCTCTCCCCAGGGTTGATCGAAGGTGCTCATCGTGGGGAGACGATTCGCTTGACTCGAACATACGTTCGACACAGGGGGGTGTCAACCGGTCTTGCTCAGCTGTGGACAAGGGCCGCGAGGCGGCGTGAACGGAGTGCCTTGGAGGGCGAGTCGGGCGCGGACCGGCCGGGCGGCTGCCCCTCGGCCGCGGGCGTGAACCTCGACCAGGCGGGCGCGGAGGTGGCCGTGCCCGTCGCCGAGGCCGGACCAGCGGGCGCGGGTGCAGCGCAGCTCCAGATCGGCGCCCGGCCACGCCCCGAACGCGACGAGCGCGGTGCCACGGCTGCGCGCCCGCGCGGAGAGTCTGCGGGCCTGCGCGTCGGTGATCTTGGGGGTGGCGATGGCGACCACGTCGAAGCCGTCGAGCAGGGCGGCGGCGATGGTGACCACGTCGTTGCCGGGGTCGGACACGAGGGCGAGCCGGTCCATCGCGACACCGAGTTCGGCGGCGGCGAGGACACCGAGGTCGGGAACGCCGACGACCGCGGCCCAGGAACCGTTCGCGGTGGCCTCGGCGAGCAGGGTGAGCAGCAGCGCGACGGAGTCGCGGACAGCCACGGTGCCGCCGCGGCGGAGACCACCCCAGGGAAAGAGGGGCGCGAGGTCTTCACGGACAGGGAGGACGCGCGGCTCAGGAGGGCCATCGCGGTGGAGCGCTCGCTCGGACCATGCGAGGCGGACCGAGGAATCGAGGGCGACGACGCCTTCGGCGCCTCGACGCAGTGGCGCAGGACTCGGATCGCGTGGGCGGCTATTCCGCGCGTGGGTGGCGCCGGAGAAGGAGCGCACGTCGACGGCCGGTTCGCCTGCGCGGTCTTCGGGGTCGCCGAAGTCGAGGACGCCCTCGGTCGGATCGATCGGGGAGGAATCGAACGTGACGCCCTCGACCCGCTCGGTTCGCCGCGGGGATCGAGGATCCAGGACGGCCAAGGCGGCGCGGAGGTCGTCGGGGGTGAAGAGACTGGGGCGACCGCCTGGATCGAGGACAGAGTCGCCGAGGACAGAGTCGTCGAGGACAAGGCGGTCGAGGACGGGTTGATCCAGCGCACGGTGATCAAGGACCGGGTGATCGAGGGCAGGGTTGGCCAAAGTTTGGCGATCGAAGGTCGCGCAATCCCGGACCGATCGAGCCGCAGTGGGATCAGTCAGGGTGGGGCGATCCGGGGCGGAATGGACCAGAGCTGGGTGGTCCAGAGCCGCACGATCGCGGGCCGATCGAGCATGGACAGGGTCGGCCAGAGCTTGACGATCCAGAGCAGGATCGCCTAGGGCAGGGTGATCGAGGGCAGGGTCGCTGACCGCTTCCGGGTTCTTCCCCGCGCCGAAAGCAGCCAGCGACCGCACCGCTCACACCTCCCCGCGCCTGCTG
This sequence comes from Actinokineospora xionganensis, assembly GCF_014323725.1. Taxonomy (GTDB): domain Bacteria; phylum Actinomycetota; class Actinomycetes; order Mycobacteriales; family Pseudonocardiaceae; genus Actinokineospora; species Actinokineospora xionganensis. The sequence goes on from NZ_JABVED010000002.1 coordinate 6,442, forward strand.
CGCGTACCGCTCAGTTACGCGAGTGCCGTGGGGAGACGGCGGCGGGGCGAGTGGCCTCGACTCCGCCCACCCCGTTCGAACGTATGTTCGATACCGAAACCATACGAGCCCGGCGAAGCCCTGTCAACCGCTCCACACAAACACGTGTGGCCTGGCCAAAAGGCCAGGCCACACGGTTAGTTGCTTTGAACTACTCAGTGCGCGAAGTGTCGCGTCCCGGTCAGGTACACCGGCACCCCCGCGGCCTCCGCGACCGCGATGACCTCCGGGTCGCGGACCGAGCCGCCGGGCTGCACGATCGCGCGGACGCCTGCTTCGAGCAGGACCTCCAGGCCGTCGGGGAACGGGAAGAACGCGTCCGACGCGGCCACCGAACCGGTGGCCCGCTCGCCCGCGCGGGCCACCGCGAGGCGGGCCGCGTCGACTCGGTTGACCTGGCCCATGCCGACGCCGACCGTGGCGCCGTCGTTGGCCAGCAGGATGGCGTTGGACTTCACCGCGCGGCAGGCTCGCCACGCGAAGGCGAGGTCGGCGAGGGTGGCGTCGTCAACCGCGGCTCCCGTCGCCAGGGTCCACTTGGCCGGGTCGTCGCCGTCGGCGTCGATGGTGTCGACGGTCTGCACAAGCAACCCGCCCGACACCGGGCGCAGCTCGACGCCCCGGCGGGCAGGCTCCGCGGTCAGGATGCGGACGTTCTTCTTCCTGGTGAGCACCTCGACGGCGCCGTCGGCGTACGCGGGGGCCACCACGACCTCGGTGAAGACCTCGGCGATCTGCTCGGCCATGGCCACGCTGACCTCACGGTTGGCCGCGATGACGCCGCCGAACGCGCTCGACGGGTCGCAGGCGTGGGCCTTGCGGTGGGCCTCGGCGATGTCGATCTCGGCCACCGCGATGCCGCATGGGTTGGCGTGCTTGATGATCGCCACACACGGCGCCTCGTGGTCGTACGCGGCACGCCACGCCGCGTCGGCGTCGACGTAGTTGTTGTACGACATCTCCTTGCCGTGCAGCTGCGTGGCGGTCGCGAGGCCGCTCGAACCGTCGCCCTGGGTGTACAGCGCGGCCCGCTGGTGCGGGTTCTCGCCGTAGCGCAGGACGTTGGAGCGCTGCCAGGTGGCGCCGACCCAACCGGGGAAGCCCGAGCCCTCGTCGTCCGGCGACAGCACGCTGCCCATCCAGGACGCGACGGCGACGTCGTAGGACGCCGTGTGCCGGAAGGCCTCCAGCGCGAGCTTCTGCCGGTCGGCCAGGGTGAAGCCGCCCGCGTTGACCTCGGCGAGCACCCACTCGTACCGCGACGGGTCGACCACGACGGCCACGCTGCCGTGGTTCTTGGCCGACGCGCGGACCATGGCCGGGCCGCCGATATCGATCTGCTCGACGCACTCGTCGGCCGACGCGCCCGAGGCGACCGTCTTGGCGAACGGGTAGAGGTTGACCACGAGCAGGTCGAACGCGGCGATGCCGAGCTCTTCGAGCTGCGCGACGTGCGCCGGGTTGCGGGTGTCGGCGAGCAGACCCGCGTGCACGCGCGGGTGCAGGGTCTTGACCCGGCCGTCGAGCGACTCCGGGAAGCCGGTGACCTCCTCGACCGGGGTGACCGGCACACCGGCGTCGGCGAGGGTCTTCGCCGTGCCGCCGGTCGAGACGATCTCCACGCCCGCCGCGTGCAGACCGGTGGCCAGCTCCAGCAGGCCCGCCTTGTCCGACACGCCGATCAGCGCCCGGCGAACCGGCTTCCGCTGCTGCCCAGTCTCGGGATGCCCAGTCACGGGATGCTCACCTTTCGTCCGTCCACGGTGTATCCGTCGCGCGCCATCCTGGTGACCACGTCGACCAGGAGCCGTCGCTCCACCGTCTTGATCCGTTCATGCAGGGTGGCCGCGTCATCGCCGGGGGCCACGGGGACGGGCTCCTGGGCGATGATCGGGCCGGTGTCCACGCCGCCGTCGACCAGGTGGACCGTGCTTCCGGTGACCTGGACGCCGTAGGCGAGCGCGTCGTCGACCGCGTGCGCGCCGGGGAACGACGGCAACAGCGCGGGATGGGTGTTGATGACCCGGTGGGCGAAGCGGGTGAGGAACTCGGGCCCGAGGATCTTCATGAACCCGGCGGACACCACCAGATCCGGTTCATAGGCGGCGACGGCCTCGGTCAGAGCGAGATCCCAGGCCGCGCGGTCGGCGTGGTCGGCGACGCGGACGGAGAAGGTGGGGACGTTCGCGCGATCGGCGCGGGCCAGTCCCTCGATGCCTTTGCGGTCGGCGCCGACGGCGACGATCCGGGCGGGTATCCCGGCGTCATCGAGCAGGGCCTGCAACAGGGTGCCCGAACCCGACACCAGGACGACGATCCTGGCAGGCACTGCCGGCTGGAACTGGGAACTCAGCGTGGTCTCCTGCGGCACCGGAACGGGATAGGCCCAGCGTAGGCGGTCCGCAGTCGATCTTGTTCAGCGGCCCGCGGCTAGTCCGCCACCCCGGAATTTAATCTTGGGGGCACCAGGCGGGTGATGGAGCGGACTGGTGGGTGACCGTGGTTGGCTGTCGTCACGGTCCCCTTAGGTGGCGGCAGTAGTCGACTCGTTTGTGTCGGGGTTCTCATCCGGGGTGTCCTCGTCGACGTCTTCCTCGTCGACGTCTTCGTCGTCGGCGGACTCCTCTTCGGACTCCTCAGCCTGCTCCTCGACAACCTCTTCGACAGCTTCGTCGGTGGGCTCATCAGAGTCTTCGGGTTCCTCTTCCTCCGGGTCCTCGGGGTCGATGAGGCCCACGGGACCCTCGACGACCGGCCGCTCCCCCGCGAACCAGGCCACGAAGCCGCCGGGCACCGCGACCCAGCAGGCCAGGGCGAACGACACCAGCGCGGCCCGCAGGTCGAGCGGGTGGAACGGGCCGCCGCCGAGCGCGCCGCCCGCACTGCCCGCGAGCACCGCGAAGCTGAGCGCCACCACGACGGAGGCGACGGCGACCGACCGCAACCGGTCTTTAGGGGACTCCGCAACCGACCGCAGCACCCAGCCGACCAACGCGCCGATGGCGGCGGGCAGCAGGAACAGTGCGAGCCACCACGCCGCGGCCTGCTCGGGCAGCGCGCTGAGCAACGGCAGCGCGGGCACCGGGCCGCCGTCGAAGTCGAGCGGGGCGACCGACACCGCGCCCATCGAGAACCCGGGGCCCGCGATGAACGCGGTTCCCGCGATCACGGCGTTGGGCAGGTACCCGGCGGAGAGAAGCAGCATGCCGAGCGCGCTGCCGGGCCCGTCCACGGCGAACATCGTGTTCGCCGCGCCATAGGACATGGCGAGCCCGAACGTCACCACCAGCGAGCCCGCGGCGACCAGCGCGGCGACCGCCAGCAGCCCGGCCCGCAGCCCGGCCCAGGCGAAGTCGTCGACTCGTTCGGCGCACCAGTCCAGGGTCCCGGAGCGGCGCAGCAGGCCGACGTACGCGGCGAGTCCGGCGAGCAGGGCCGGGTAGTAGAACCCGGCCAGCGGGTCGACTACGACCGGACCGCCGCCGAGAACCACGGCGATGGTGAGACCGAAGGCGGCATGGGCCGCCACGACAGCCAGGATGACGTGCCCGGTCTCCCGCGGACCGACAGCGTCGACACGCTCGGCGGCGCCCGCGGCGGTGCGGGCCACCACCACCACCAGCAGCAGCGTCGGCAGCAGGGGCAGCACACCCAGCTCATGGCCCTGCACGATCAACGGGACCTGGTGGGCGGCAAGCCACCCGGGCAGCGCGGCGATGAGCACACCGACCGTGGAGAAGTGGGATCTGGAGGCGATCGCCGTGACCAGCGCCATCACCGCGGCTACGGCGGCGTACCCGGTGAGCAGCGGACCCAGAGCGGCTACGGCCAACACCCGGGCGCGCGCCACCGGTGTGATCCGGTCGGTCTCCAGCAGCGCCATGGCCCCACTGTGGCATTCGGGTGATGGCAGCCCCGGGGTGCCACGCCGCCGTCAACCGATCCGGTGAACACCTTCACACACGAACGGGGCGGCACCGTCGATGACGGTGCCGCCCCGTGGAGAACGTCGTGCTCAGCCCTGCTGCGGGTATCCGCCCGGCGGGGTGCCCGGCGCCTGGCCGAACTGTCCCGGCGGCGGCGCGAAGGTCTGCTGCTGCTGCTGCGGCTGCGGCTGCGGCTGCTGCGGCTGGAACGGCGCCTGCTGCTGGTGCTGCTGCTGGAACGGCGCGGACGGCGGGTTGTAGCCACCGGGCTGGCCGTAGGGGTTGGCCGGAGCGGGCTGCGGCGCTTTGATGATGCCGTTGTCGAAGAGGAACGCGGCCACTGCGGCACCGGCCTGCAGGATGCCGAAGATCAGCACCATGACGCCGCCCGCCTTGAGCGAGCCGTCGATCGAGAAGATCATGAACAGGTACGCCAGCACGACCGACAGGATGATCGCGGGCGGCGTGAGGCCAACCTTCTTGTCACCCGGCAGGATCACCGGCAGCGACAGCAGGCCGCCCAGGAACAGCAGGCCCGGGATCCAACCCGAGAACGCCTCGTAGAAGTTCACGCCCGAGCTGAGCGGAGCGAACCCGAGAAACAGGTTGAGCACGCCGAGACCCGCGACCGCGAGGTGCAGGATCTGTGCCAGTTCGAGCTTCGGGCCGGCCGGCGTGGGCGCGTAGCCCATCGTGGGCTGCTGCGGACCTTGACCCGGGTAACCACCCGGTGCCCCGCCTGGATAGGTCATCGCGTGCTCTCCTCAGCTAGCTCGACGCACAGAAACAATCTTTCAGCCAGCGAGACGCTAGCCCATTGCGGTGATCCGACGGACACCGGCAGGCGATGGTTCCCCATCGTGGAAACAACTTGAAAACAACAAGGGCCGGACGCGCGAACGCGTCCGGCCCCGTGATCTTCAGAAGATCAGGCTGTCAGTTCCCGGCCTGGAACAGCTCGCGAGCCAGGGCAGCGGTCTCGGACGGCGTCTTGCCGACCTTGACCCCGGCGGCCTCGAGGGCCTCCTTCTTCGCCTGCGCGGTGCCTGCCGAGCCGGACACGATCGCGCCCGCGTGCCCCATGGTCTTGCCCTCGGGCGCGGTGAAGCCAGCCACGTAGCCGACGACCGGCTTGGTGACGTTGTCCTTGATGTAGGCCGCGGCCCGCTCTTCGGCGTCGCCACCGATCTCGCCGATCATGACGATCAGCTCGGTCTCCGGGTCCTGCTCGAACGCCTCGAGGGCGTCGATGTGGGTGGTGCCGATGATCGGGTCGCCACCGATGCCGACCGCGGACGAGAAGCCGATGTCGCGCAGCTCGTACATCATCTGGTAGGTCAGGGTGCCGGACTTCGACACCAGACCGATCTTGCCCGGGCCGGTGATGTCGGCCGGGATGATGCCCGCGTTGGACTTTCCGGGGCTGATGAGGCCGGGGCAGTTCGGACCGATGATGCGTGTCCTCGGGGTCCGGGGTGCCCCCGGTGTCACAGGGCCCTCTCCCTTGGCCACCGCGTGCGCCCAGAAGTACGCGCTGTCGTGCACCGGGATGCCCTCGGTGATGACGACGGCCAGGTCGATGCCCGCGTCGATCGCCTCGATGACGGCGTCCTTGGCGAACTTCGGCGGAACGAAGATCACCGACACGTCGGCGCCGGTGGCCTCCATCGCCTCGGCGACGGTGGCGAAGACCGGCAGGGACACGCCCTCGATCTCGACCTTGGTGCCCGCCTTCTTCGGGTTGACACCGCCGACGATGTTCGTGCCGGACTTGAGCATGCGGCCCGTGTGCTTGGTGCCCTCGGAACCGGTCATGCCCTGGACGATGACCTTGCTCTGGTCAGTCAGGAAGATAGCCATTGTCAGACCCCCGCAGCCGCGAGTTCGGCGGCCTTGTCGGCAGCGTTGTCCATAGTGTCCACCACGGTCACGAGCGGGTGGTTGGCCTCGGCCAGGATGCGGCGGCCCTCGTCGACGTTGTTGCCGTCGAGGCGCACGACCAGCGGCTTGGTGGCCTCGTCACCGAGGATCTCCAGCGCCGCGACGATGCCGTTGGCGACCGCGTCACAGGCGGTGATGCCGCCGAAGACGTTGACGAACACCGACTTGACCGCCGGGTCGTTCAGGATGATGTGCAGGCCGTTCGCCATCACCTCGGCGGACGCGCCGCCGCCGATGTCGAGGAAGTTGGCGGGCTTGACGCCGTTGTGCTTCTCGCCCGCGTAGGCCACCACGTCCAGAGTGGACATGACCAGGCCCGCGCCGTTGCCGATGATGCCGACCTCGCCGTCGAGCTTGACGTAGTTGAGGTCCTTGGCCTTGGCCGCGGCCTCCAGCGGGTCCTCGGCCTCCTGGTCCACCAGGTCGGCGTGCGCCGGGTGGCGGAAGCCCGCGTTCTCGTCGAGGGTGACCTTGCCGTCGAGGGCGATGATCTTGTCCTGCGGGTCGCGGACCAGCGGGTTGACCTCGACCAGCGTGGCGTCCTCGCCGACGAAGGCTTCCCACAGCTTGACGATGACGTCGGCGGCCTGCTCGGCCACCACGGCGGGGATCTTGGCCGCTGCGACGATTTCCTGCGCCTTGGCCAGGTCGACGCCCTCGATGGCGTTGACCGGGATCTTGGCGAGGGCCTCGGGGCGCTCGACGGCGAGCTGCTCGATGTCCATGCCGCCCTCAGCCGACGCCATGGCGAGGAAGGTGCGGTTGGCGCGGTCGAGCAGGAACGAGAAGTAGTACTCCTCGGCGATGTCGGACGCGACCGTCACCAGCACCTTGCGGGTGATGTGGCCCTTGATGTCCAGGCCGAGGATGCCCTCGGCCTTGGCCTGGGCGTCGTCGGCGTTGTCGGCGAGCTTGACGCCGCCCGCCTTACCCCGGCCGCCGGTCTTGACCTGGGCCTTGATGACCACGGTCGAACCGAGCTCTTCCGCGATGGCGCGGGCCTTCTCGGGGGTGTCAGCCACGTCGCCCGGCAGCACCGGGACCCCGTGGGCGGCGAAAAGATCCTTCGCCTGGTACTCGTACAGGTCCACTCGACAGTCTCCTGACTACGGTGTCTTCGACGCGATGCTGTCAGACGTGAAGACCCTAGCGACCTGCGGATTGACCTGAAACTTCACACCCGGTGAAGTCTGTCACCAGAGGGTCACTATCACGGTGAGGTCTGTCACCACTTCGCCTTCGCGGCCCAAGTGAGCACGTCGATGTAGTCGTAAACCTCGATGTCGGAGGCGTTTCGCTCCTTGAGCCGCGCCGTGACCATGCCCACGTGGTCGTCGACCGCGATCGCGTCGGCGTCCTCTTGAATCGCGATGGTCACCACCTGATCGGGGCTCCCGTGGCCGGCGAAGACGACCTCGATCCCGCTGTCGCGGAGCAGCCGCGCCACGGCATGCAGGTCGGCTTCGCCGAACTCGGCCAGGACCACCCGGGCGGTCATCGGCGCGTTTTCACGGCGGGTCGCGCGATGGCGGCGATGAGGGCGGAGACGAGCAGCGCGGCCACGCAGGCCAGCGACAGCCAGGTGCCGGGGCCCGCGGTCGCCCGCTCCGCGCGGTCGGACGTGAGGGTGAACTCCAGCGCGTGGACCGCGACCAGCGCCGCGGCACCGGCGAGGAGCGCGCCGCCGCGTGGTGGGCGTGCGAACGCGGAGACGGTGATGACCGCGAGGACCACGATGACGCCGAGGAGCAGACCCCACGACGCCGGGCGGAAGTGCGACCAGATGCCGGGCGCGACGAAGCCGGTGGCTTTGAGGACGGGCAGGCCGAACGCGCCGATGGCGAACAGCGCCGCCGCGGCGAGGGGCGCGGCGAGGGTGAGGTTGGCCTGGCGCTGGGTGAGGTCGACGTCGTCGCGCTCGGCCACTCCGGCGAGCGCGGCGACGCAGGCGGCGGCGACCGCGAGCACGGCCGCGATCCCGCCGAGCCAGGCGCCGGGGCCCGCGCTGACGGCGTCGCTGGCGCTCATGGCGGTGAAGACGGCGTCGCTCGAACTGGCCGCGACCAGCGGTATCGCGATCACAGCGACCGCGAACGCGGGGCGGGTCGCGGCGGCGGCGCGCGCGAACAGGAGCGGCACAGCCAGCGCGAGCACGACGATCGCGGCGGGGACGAACAGCCTGCTGGAATAGGCGACGGGACGGTCGAGGCCGCCGGTGACCACGAGTTGGACGGAGGTCGCGGCGGCCAACGCGGCGGCGGCGGAGGCCAGGCCGAGGACTCCGGCGGCCAGGTGCAGGCGGCCGGTGTCGAGTTCGGTCGCGCGGTCCTCGGCGGGGTTCTCCTGGCGGTTGAGCAGCCAGACCGCGACGGTCAGGGCGACCAGCGCGGACAGGGCGATGACCGGGCCGGGGGCGAGGTGCAGGCGGTCGACGGCGGTGGCGGCCGCGAGCTGCGGGACGGTGAGGCCCGCGACGGCCGCTGTCACGCCGAGGACCACGCCGCGGGCGACCGGTGGGCGGGCCGACCCGGCGCCGAAGACCGCGCCTGCCGCGCCCGCGCCCGCGACGAGCAGGACACCGAAGCGGGCCAGCGGCGGGGCGTCGATCACGCTGCTGGCCAGGACGAAGGCGTTGTCCGAGCGGAACGGGGCGAGCAGCAGGCCGACGGCGGCGAGCAGCGCGGCGACGAGGGCGAGCACCAGGGAGGTGCCCTGCGCCTTGGTCGAGCGGTCGGCGGAGTGGTCGTCGAACTCGGCGGCGTAGGGCGAGCCGGGGACGGCGCCCGCGCGGCCGACCGCGAGGAGGCCCGCGAGCGCGACCGCGCCATGGCCCGCGAGCAGCACCCACAGGCCGGGGGCGGCGGTGAGGGGCGCGAGGACGGTCGGCACCAGGATCTCGGGGCGCGAGGTGAGCAGCGCGTCCACGGCGAACTGCGCGTCGAGGAGGGCGCGTCCGGGGGCGAGCATCGCGGAACCGACCAAGACGGCGGCCCCGGTGGCGGGGGCTTTGGCGGCGACGAAGCCGATCGCGAGCAGCGGCGGAACCGCGGCGAGCACGGCGAGGAGGGGCAGGGCGCCGAAACCGGCGTCGGGCGCGTCTTCCACCAGCCCCATGGCGGGCCCGGCGACGAGGAGTACAGCACCGGCAACCCCGAGGAAGAGCGCGACCCGGAGCCTGCCCGGCACGTCGGCCCAGCCGATGCGAACAACGGGAAGTGCGCCGTCGGCCTGGTCCGCGGGGCGGAGGAGCGACGTTCGAATCCGCGAGGTCATCGCGGGCAACGCTAGCAAGGCCTGCCGCATCCGACCGCTTCCGCGCTGCGGGAGCCACCTGATGGGAGGGATGCGGCGGCGGGCGTTGTGGGCGTGGGTGAGTTGGAAACCGAACAGGTGGGGCCGGGTCGGGCTGGTGAGCGGACGGGTCGGCAGGACTGCGGGCAGATGGCTCGGTGCTCGGCCCGGTCGGCCCGGTCGGCCCGGCGCGGCGCGGCCCGGCGCGGCCCGGCCCGGCGCAGCCCGGCTCGACCCGGCCCGGCGCAGCCCGGCTCGACCCGGCTCGACCCGGCTCGACCCGGCGCGGCCCGGCGCGGCTCGGCTCGACCCAAGTCCGCCGGTTCGGTTGGACGGGCGGGCTGGGACGGGCCGGGCTGGGCTGCGCCAGGTTGGGCGGGGCCGGTTGGGCTGGGCTTAGGTCGGTCTGAATTGATCTGGGCGCAGGCCGGCGTTGGCGCGCGGAGTCGAACGTGCCTGGTGGGTGCGGCGGGGTTGAGATGCGCCCCGAGGCGTGGACGCAGGCCACAGGCGGGTTGGGGGTGGAGCGACTGCCGGGGTTGGTGCGGTTGATGGCGGATTGTCGCGGCGGGTGGGGCCGATCGACTCTGCGCGGACCACCTAAATGGCCTATTGAAACGAGACCCAGGTCACACTAGAGGGCGTGAGGTGGGGTTAACTTTGGGTAGTAACCGCTGTACAGGAACTTCCGCCCCTCGCCACGGTTGGCAGACATCACGTGTGGATGTTGCCCATCCCGGTATCTCCCCGTTACTGTCCCCGAGTCCGTTGTCACAGTCCGATCACGAATGGACTGGGGCTGGCAACCTGCTCCACGCCACCCCATCCGGGTCCCCCGCCCGGAGTCCTCACCACCTAGCGCTCGTCCCCCGCGAGCCGGTGTCCGGATCTGACTCCCCGAAGGCGGAAGGCTAGCTTTGTCTCGACATCGCTCCACCGGCGGTGAACGCGAGTTCACCGTGCTCGACGAAGCGCTTGATCGCGCCCCTCGAGATCGCGGTGCGCACCGAATCGCTCCACCCTCGTCCGCGCTGCGCGGGCGGGTCGTCGTGGCCGCTGTGGCCGTCGGCGCCTTCGCCGCGGCCGCTGCGGGGCAGACCCTCCAATCCGCCGCCGGCTCGTCGAGCGACGACATCGTTCCGCTGGCAGGCACCCGCGACGCCGCCTCCCACATGGGTGGCATGGGTGGTGACGGGCCGATCGCGCCCGAGCTGCTGACGCTCGCGAAGACCTCCGACGGCACGCTCGAGGCCCAGAAGATGGCCTCCTCCGAGCGCGTCACCCAGGCCCGCAACGCGCGTGCCGCCGAGGTCCAGAAGCAGAAGGAGGAAGCGGCCCGCCCGAAGGCTTTCTCGCCTGCGTCCGGCCGCCTGACCTCCGGCTTCGGCGCCCGCTGGGGCACCACCCACTACGGCATCGACATCGCCAACCGCATCGGCACGCCGATCGTCTCGGTCGCCGACGGCACCGTGATCGAAGCGGGCAGCGCCAGCGGCTTCGGCCTCTGGGTCCGCGTCCAGCACTCCGACGGCACCGTCACGGTCTACGGCCACATCAACGACTACGTCGTACGCGAAGGCCAGCGGGTCAAGGCAGGCCAACTGATCGCCCACATGGGCAACCGCGGCCAGTCCACCGGTCCGCACCTGCACTTCGAGGTGTGGGACGCCAGCGGCCGCAAGATGAACCCGCTGCCCTGGCTGACCGCGCGCGGCATCAGGGTCTGAGGCACCCGAGCCCCAGCGAGCGTCATCGCCTGAGCACCACCCCGCCCTCCGGGTCGGCCCGCACGAAATAGGCGCTCGCGACGCGCCACACCGCGCACATCGAGCCACGCCGCCCAGGCGCCGGAAGGTGAGCCCGCCCGCACCCCGCACAGCGGGTGCGGGCCCCCGTGGGCCGATGGAGCCCGAGCACGCTGCGCCACGCCGCCGTGAGCCTGCGCAGTTCGCCGCCGACGACCGCGTGCTGCTTGGCGGCGAGGCGGTCGACCGCGTCGAGGTAGCGGCCCACCGCCTCGGCGAGAAGCCGGTGCAGCAGTTCGTCCATTCCCTGTTCCCCCCTGGTTGCGCCATGGGGATAGTGAACCGCAGGGGACCGACAATTTTCGAACATCAGTTCGAACGTGACTCGATCGAGTGACCGAGCGTCCCGCGGAGGCTTAGAGCTTCACCAAGGGGACGCTGCCGATCAGCATGAGGCGGATCGTTCCGGCGGTGCCGAAGTCGATCGTCGCCGTCGCGCGCGGGCCGGTGCCGTCGGTGGCGACGACGGTGCCCAGGCCGTACTTGTCGTGGTTGACCCGGTCGCCCACGTCCAACGTCAGGGCCGTGGTGTCCTGCCAGCCCTTGGACGGCGCCGGACGCAGCCCCGCGCGCCCGGTCCCGGTGGCCCGAGAGCCCCAGGTCGTGGCCCGGCTGGGGCTGGAGCGGTCGGGACCCATCCGCCGCCAGTCGATCAAGTCGGCGGGGATCTCGTCGAAGAACCGGGACGCCGGGTTGGTCATGGGCTGACCCCAGGCCGACCGGACGATCGCGCGGGACAGGTAGAGCCGTTCGCGAGCGCGGGTGATGCCCACGTACGCGAGGCGGCGTTCCTCGGCGAGTTCCGTGGGATCGCTCAACGCGCGCATGTGCGGGAAGATCCCGTCTTCCCAGCCCGTGGAGAACACCACGGGGTATTCCAAGCCCTTGGCGGTGTGCAGGGTCATCAGCGTGACCATGCCGCCGGACTCGTCGTCCGGGTCGGGGACCTGGTCGGCGTCGGCCACGAGGGACACACGCTCCAGGAAGGCGGCCAGGGAGCCCGCCTCCGGGCCCACCGTGGCGGAGTCGACCGCGTCGGGCGGCGGCTCGTCGGCGGGGGCCTCGGTGAACTCGCGGGCCACCGTCACCAACTCGGTGAGGTTCTCCAGTCGCGAGGCGTCCTGCGGGTCGTCGCTGGCTTCGAGTTCCGCGCGGTAGCCGGTCTGGTCGAGGACCGCGTCGAGGATCTCGGCGACATCCTGGCCGTCGTCGACGAAGCGGCGAAGGCCGTCGATCAGCTCGACGAAACCCGCGATCGCGCGCTGGGAGCGCGGGTTCAGCAGCGCCACCTTGCCCACGGCCGCGTCGTTCAGCGCGGCGGCGAAGGAGATGCGCTCGCGGTCGGCGTGGGTGGAGACACATGCCTCCGCGCGGTCGCCGATACCCCGCCGGGGGACGTTGAGGACTCGGCGGAGACTGACCGTGTCCTCCGGGTTCGCGAGAACCCTCAAGTACGCCAAGGCATCCCGGACTTCACGCCGCTCGTAGAAGCGGACGCCGCCGACGACCTTGTACGGCAGTCCCATCCGGATGAAGATCTCCTCGAACACCCGGGACTGGTTGTTCGTCCGGTAGAACACCGCCACGTCGCAGTTGTTCGCGATGCCCGCGTCGACCAGCTGGTCGATCTCGCGCGCGACGAACGACGCCTCGTCGTGCTCGTTGTCGCCGACATAGGCGACGATCTTCTCGCCGTCGCCGAGCGCGGTCCACAGCCGCTTGTCGCGCCGGTCCGGGTTGCGCGAGATGACCGCGTTGGCGGCGTTGAGGATGGTCTGGGTGGAACGGTAGTTCTGCTCCAGCATGACCGTCGTCGCGTTGGGATAGTCGCGCTCGAACTCGACGATGTTGCGGATGGTGGCGCCGCGGAAGGCGTAGATCGACTGGTCGGCGTCGCCGACGACGCACAGTTCGGCGGGCGGCAGGCCGTCGGTGCCGCGCCCGACCAGCTCGCGCACCAGCGTGTACTGGGCGTGGTTGGTGTCCTGGTACTCGTCGACAAGAACATGCCGGAAGCGCCGGTGGTAGTACTCGGCGACGTCCGGGAACCCCTGCAGCAGCTCGACCGTGCGCATGATCAGGTCGTCGAAGTCCATCGCGTTGGCCTGGCGCAGCCTGCTCTGGTACTCCACGTAGACCTCGGCGACGCGGCGCTCGAGGTCGTTGGCGGCCGCGGACGAAGCCTGCTCGGGCCCGATCAGCTCGTTCTTGAGGTTCGAGATGTGGATCGACAGCGTGCGCGCCGGGTAGCGCTTGGGGTCGAGGTCGATATCGCGCGCGACGAGCGTGATGAGGCGGCGCGAGTCGTCGGCGTCGTAGATGGAGAAGCTCGACGTCATGCCCAGCGTCTTGGCCTCACGACGCAGCACCCGCACGCACATCGAGTGGAACGTCGACACCCACATCGCGTTGGCCCGCCTGCCGACGAGGTCGGCGACGCGCTCCTTCATCTCGGCCGCGGCCTTGTTCGTGAAGGTGATCGCCATGACCTGGCCCGGGTGGACATTGCGTTCCCCGAGCAGGTACGCGATACGCCGGGTGAGCACCCTGGTCTTGCCGGAGCCCGCGCCCGCGACCACGAGCAGCGGGCTGCCGATGTGCTCGACGGCGCGCCGCTGCTGGTCGTTGAGGTCGTCGAGGAGCGCTGCGGAGCCGGACTGGCGGCGGGGCGCGGCGGGCTCGGTGGTGGGGAGGTCGAAGAGTGCTTCCATCGTGCGAGCAACGGTACCGGGGGCCACCGACTAAGACGAAAAGTGCCGATCCCACAAGCCGGACGCCGGGTCGACCGCGCGGCCACGGTGTGTCACACTCGATCCGTGCAGCGCCACTACGAGTTTTTTTACGGGATCCGGACTCCGGCTCCCGTTGTGGCATAGCACCTAAAACCACCACGAAGCCCCGGAGTCCTCGGACCCCGGGGCTTTGTGCGCTCGGGAGCTGAGAATCTCCGCCGAACCGCTGAGGATCACGATGTCCGAGAACACGGTCAAAGCCAGCATCGAGCTTCCCGCCCCCGAGGAAGTCGCCGAGCTGCGGAAAGAAATCGACGAGTTGGACCGCGAGATCCTGCGCCTGGTGAAGCGCCGGGCCGAGGTCTCGCAGACGATCGGCGCCGCGCGCATGGCCGCGGGCGGACCGCGCATCGTGGTCAACCGCGAGATGGACGTGGTCGCGCGCTACCGCGAACTCGGTCCCGCGGGCCGCACGCTGGCGATGGCGCTGCTCGACCTCGGCCGCGGCAGGTTGGGCCGGTCGTAGCCAGGTCGGGCCGGTAATAGATCAGGGGCCGCCTCCGGGCGATCCCTGAGTCGAACCGGCGTTGGCTCGGGCAGACTGAACCCATGCTCGATCTCATCGCTGTCATCGTGGCCATCGTCGCCTTCTTCGCGGCACTCGGTTTCGCGGGTTACCTGGCGCTGCTCAACTCCGCGGCGCGCAAGCGCGGGGTGAGCGGCGCGCCGGTCGCCCAGTACGTGCGGGGCCGGTGGCCCATCGCCGGCGTCACCGCCGCGGGCGCGCTGCTGGGCTGGTTGCTCACCAGCGGCGGCGGGTTCGCCGACGTGCTGGCCATCCTCGTGGCGGGCGGCTCGGGCGCGGTCGCGGGCAGTTCGCTGTCGACGACGATGGCGAAATACCGCGGCGGCGACTAACCCGGGCGGGTCGATTCGCACCCACAGAAGAGAAATGGGCCTACGTTCACCCGAACGTGTGAGGTCGCGACGAGTGGCGCGCCCTGGCCTACGAACGCTGTGCAACGGCTTACTCTTTGCTGAGTGAGTACGGCTACACCATCCCCCGACGCCACCGAGGTGCGCAGAGCGCTGGTCGTGACCGCGCACCCGGATGACGTCGACTTCGGCGCCGCGGGCACGGTGGCGACGTGGACGGCGGCGGGCATCGAGGTCCATTACTGCGTCTGCACCTCTGGTGAGGCCAGCGGCGAGAACATCGCCGAGACCCGCAGAGCCGAGCAACGGGCCGCGGCCGAGTTGCTCGGCGTCCGCTCGGTCACCTTCCTCGACCACCCCGACGGCGCGGTCGTGGCCTCGATCCAGCTGCGCCGCGACATCTCCCGGGTGATCCGCCAGGTCCGGCCAGACCGGGTGTTGACGTGGTCCCCCGAGATCAACTGGGACATGGTCGTCACCACCCACCCGGACCACCGGGCCGTCGGAATGGCCGCGTTCGCCGCGATCTACCCGGACGCGCGCAACGGACACGCGCACCCGGAGCTGCGCACCGAGGGGCTGGCGCCGTGGACCGTCCGCGAGCTCTGGCTGGCCGACGGGCCGGTCGCGTCGCGCAACCACGCGGTCGACATCACCGACAGCTTTGAGAAGCGGATGGCGGCGCTGCGCGCGCACGTGTCCCAAGTGGGTGAAAACCCGAACCTGGAAGAGCAGATGCGGCCCTTCTTCGCCGCTGTGGCAGGCAAGTACGGCTTTCCCGACGGACACTTGGCCGAGGAGTTCCAGGTCGTCGACACCAGCTGACCGGTAATCGGTCGGCGACACCGCGTCACGACCGGCTAGGACAGGAGTCTCCACCACATGGCGAGCGGGCGGGACACCGCGCAGGACGGACCAGGCCGAGGGCGACACCGGCGAGGCACGAGCGCGTCGTCTCGGACGTCTCGGCCACCGCGGATGCCACCCATTCACCCAGCCGGTCCCGAGGAGGAGACCGACGTCCTGCCGGTGATCGCCGGCCTGTTCCCGGACGCGCCCGCGACCGGCCTGGCCAAGTTCGACCTGGGCAGCATCCCGGCGTCGGTGACACCGCCGCGCACCTGGCGGCACGCGGCGTGGTTCGCCGTGGCCGCCACGCTCCTGGTGATGGTCGGCCTGACCTATGCCGCGGTCACCCTGGTCACCGCCCCCCGCAAGCCCGAGGTGGTCGACGCGCTGCCGGGTCTGCCGAGCTATCCGGGACTGCCCCTGGAACTGCCGGGTGACGCGCTGGTGTCGGAACGCCCGTCCGAGCCCGCTCCCAGCGCCGCGGCGCCCACGACGTCGGTCAAACCGTCCGACCGTCAACAGCTCACCGCTCCGCCCCCCGGCAAGGGCACGCCTGCCGTGCCCGCCCCGACCCCCACCGCGGCGCCGCCCACGACGACGACAACAGCCCCCTCACCGACCCGCACGACGGTGCAGACCCCGGTCCTGGTCGGCCCGGTGGCCGACCCGGAGAAGATCGGCGACCGCACCGAGACCTACTTCGCGCAGGTCACGCGGGATCCGGACGCCGCGTACTCGATGACCACCGGCCAGGCCCGTTACGACGGCCAGGAGGAGCTGGAGCGGCGCTACGCCGACGTCGAGCGGATCGAGGTGCAGCGGATCACGATCGACGCCAACCGGTCGAAGACGTTCTCGACGCTGCGGCTGGTCCGCAAGGACGGCACTGTCGTCACCGAGGAACGTGAGCTTGTTTTCACCTATGGCGGTGATCCAAAGATCACCAGCGACACTCGCACGGGGTGACTGACTACTCCTTTTGAGTGAATATTGCTGCCGCCTATCGCCTCGATCGGGTGATCGACCGAGAAAGAGTGGTGTAGGGCAGCAGCGGCACGGTACGAGTTGCCCCGAACAGCGAAACTCAGGCGGAGGAAGCGTCAGTGGATCGTCCGACGACCGGCAAGCGGCACGTCCGCTCCGGTTCCGTTCACGTCACCGAGTTGATCGGCAAGCGGATCGAGCTGCCCGCCGACATCGATGACCTCGTGCCGCACGAGCCGACCTCGCACCGGCCGCCGCAGTCGCGCGCCGCGACGATGGCGAAGATCGCCGTGCTGAGCGTGGCCACGGCGACGCTGTGCGGGGCCGTGGCAGCCGCCACCGTGATCACCCGTGACCGCGAATCGGCCGACACGAGCGCCCGACCCAGCAACCAGATCACCGGCGAGCGTGCCCTCCTGCCCGACGAGCTCAATCGCGCGGTCGCCGGTGCCCGCCTGGCCGACCCGAAGACCGGCAGCGCGTCCGCGACCCTGAACAAGGGCCAGGTCGCGGGTCCCGCGATCCCGCCCGCGCGCACGGGTGGGGCCCACGGCGCCCAGGGCGCGGACCGGGTCGCGACGGGCGACACGCCACAGCCGGTGCAGATCCCGGAGCAGGTGCGGCCCAAGACCTCGAGCCGGGAGCTGGTGATCGAGTACTACCGGCTCATCGAAAGCGACCCGACCCGGGCCTACGCCCTGCTGTCGGGCGACGTGTTCAGCACCACCCTCGGCCAGTTCCTCGGTTCTTGGTCCAGGGTGAGCAAGGTCGAGGTGCTCGAGGTGGTCGAACAGGCCAACGGTGTGGTCGCGGTCGTTCGAATGCATCTGATCGGCGGCTCCCAGCTGCGGATCAAACAGCTGCTGACGGTGGCCGACACCGTCCCGCAGCGGATCACCGGAGCAGAACTGCTGTCAGCTCAACTCAACTAGTTCGCCACGAACGGCCCAATTCGATGCCCTCCTGTGACAATATGTAGCCGCTGTATCGGGGCTTCGGGGGAACAGGGTTGCGTTCGTGCGCGCAGCGTGAACGCCTAGCCTTGAACGGTCGGGCACTTGGGTCCCCCACGCGGCGTCCGCGCTGGTTCCCCTGGTCAGGCCGATGGCGCGCACCCTGCGCGCGCGACGTGAACCCCACGAGGCGCTTCGTGGGCGAGGGAGGTTCCGGTCGGGATGAGCGACGAGGGCCGGTTGGTCGCCGGGCGCTACCGGCTGGTCGAACGCATCGGCAGCGGTGCCATGGGTGTGGTCTGGCGCGCGATCGACGAACGGCTGAGCCGCTCGGTCGCGGTCAAGAAGCTGCTGCTGCCGCCCGGCCTGCCCCCCGAGGAAGCCGATGAGGCCGTCGCCCGCTGTCTGCGCGAGGGACGGATCGCCGCCCGCCTGCACCATCCGAACGCCATCGCGGTGTTCGACGTGGTCGACGAGGACGGCGTCCCCTGTCTGATCATGGAATACCTGCCGTCGGTCAGCCTGGCCATCGCGCTGTCCGACGACGGGCCGATGGACCCGGTCGAGGTCGCCCGGATCGGCAGCCAGGTCGCGGCCGCGCTCGCCGCCGCGCACGCCGCCGGGATCGTGCACCGCGACATCAAGCCCGGCAACATCCTGCTCGGCGACGACGGCTCGGTGAAGATCACCGACTTCGGCATCTCCCGGGCCACCGACGACGTCACCGTCACCAAGACCGGCCTGATCGCGGGCACGCCCGCGTACTTGGCGCCCGAGGTGGCGATCGGCCGCGAGCCGTCGGCCGCCTCCGATGTCTTCTCCCTCGGCTCGACGCTCTACGCCGCCGCCGAGGGCGAACCCCCGTTCGGGCTCTCCGAGAACACGCTCGGCCTGTTGCACGCGGTCGCGTCCGGCAAGCTGAACGAGCCGAAGCAGTCCGGCGCGCTTACCGGCGTGCTGATGGCGTTGCTGGCCACCGACGTCGAAGACCGGCCCAGCGCGGGTCGCGCGCGCGACCTCCTGGCGACAGTCGCGCGGGGCGAGGAGCCCAACCTGCCCAAGATCGCGGCCGCCGAGCCGGACGTGGCCACCCGGCTGGTGGTCGCCACCGGCCCCACCGGCGAGCGCGAGCAGCCCGAGCCGCGCGCGAAGTCCGCGAAGCCACTGGTGTTCGCCAGCGCCGCGGTCACGGTCGCGCTGGCGCTCGGCGCGTGGATGGTGGTCAACAAGGGCGGCGCCGCCGAAAAGATCAATGACGGCCCGACCCGGCTGAACAACGTGCCCACCTCGACGGTCACGGTGACTTCGGTCGAGGAACCGGAGCTGACCTCGGTGAAGCCGCCGGTGAAGGTGAATCCGACGCCGACGTCCACCTCCGAGAAGAACTCGAGCACGGTGACCCCGACCACAACGACCACGACTGCGCCGAGCACTCCCACGTCGACCTCGGATACGGTCACCACAACCCCGTCAGTGTCGCCGTCGCCCACGACGTCGGCCACGGAACCGACCGCGGTCACGACGACCCGTTGATTCAGGAGCCCCGATGACCGACGAGCAGGTCATGGTCGCCGGGCGCTACCGGCTTGGTTCCCGCATCGGCAGTGGCGCCATGGGTGTGGTCTGGCAGGCGCACGACGACCGGCTGCACCGCACGGTCGCGGTCAAGCAGTTGCTGTCCCAGCCGGGCCTGTCGGCCGAGCAGGCCGAGGAGGCGCGGCAACGCGCGATGCGGGAGGGCCGGATCGCGGCCCGGCTCGCCCATCCGAACGCGATCACCGTCTACGACGTCGCCGAACACGACGGCGAGCCGTGGCTGATCATGGAGTACCTGCCGTCGAAGAGCCTGGCGACGGTGCTCAACGAGCGCGAGTACCTCGCCCCGGTCGAGGCCGCCCGGATCGGTTCGCAGATCGCCGCCGCCCTGGTGGCCGCGCACGCGGCGGGGATCGTGCACCGCGACGTCAAGCCCGCCAACGTGCTGCTCGGCGAGGACGGCACGGTCAAGATCACCGATTTCGGGATCTCCCGGGCGACCGGCGACATCACCGTCACCGCGACCGGGATGCTCGCGGGCACCCCCGCCTACCTGGCGCCGGAGGTGGCCAAGGGCGAGACCCCGACGTCGGCCGCCGACGTGTTCTCCCTCGGTTCGACGCTCTACACCGCGGTCGAGGGGCACTCGCCGTTCGGGTTGAGCGAGAACACCCTGGCGCTGCTGTACGCCGTCGCGGCGGGCAAGGTGCAGCCCCCGCGGCAGGCCGGTGTGCTCACCGCGCTGCTGATGCAGTTGCTGCGCGCGGACCCGAACGAGCGGCCGACGATGACGGTGGCCCGGGACGCGCTGGCGGCGGTCGCGGCGGGCAAGCCGCTGCCGTCGATCGCCCTGGCGAACCAGCGGACCGACCCTTATCCCAAGCCGCAACAGCAGCAACAACAGCAACAGCAACAGCGCCCGATGGGCCCGCCGCCGACGCCCGCCGGGGGTTTCCCGCCCGGCACCCGCCTCGACGTCAACCCGTTCGCCGAGCCGCACCCGTCGGGTCCGATGAACCGGGCCGAGCCGCAGCGCATGTCGGCGATGTCGTCGGGTCCCCGCACGCCGCCCGGCGGCTCCAATCCCCGCACGCCGCCCGGTGGCTCTGGTCCGCGCACGCCCCCAGGCGGTGCCGGCGCGCGCCCGCAAGGTCCGCGCACGCCTCCTGGCGGGGCACGGCCCGCTGCGCGGCGGCCGGAGCCCGCGCGCAAACACGACGCGCGCTCGATCATCCTGACCATCCTGGCGATCATCGGCGCCGCGCTGATCGGGATCCTGGTGGCCAGCCTGCTGACCAACAAGGATGCGCCGAAATCGTCGAGCCCCACCACGAAGCCCGTGCCGGTGACGACGACCAAGGCGACCACGACCAAAACGACGACCACGACAACTGAGCCGACCACCACGACCACGACCACGACACCGGACAAGCCGACCGCGGCCCAGTACGAGCAGGCCCTGCGCGCCTACTACGCGCTGCTGCCCGACGACCCGGAGTCGGCGTGGGCGCTGCTCACCGCGCGCGCCCAGGCCAAGTCCAGCGGGTACGAGAACTTCAAGAAGTTCTACGACGCGCTCGACAAGGTCGAGCTGTTATCGGCGAAGGCCGAGGACAACAAGATCGAGGGCGACGTCCGGTTCAGCAAGGACGGCAAGTCCTCGACCGAGCGGTACACGTGGGTCATGACCGAGGTCGACGGCACCATCAAGATCGATAACTTCGCCCGTCGCGGCCGCTCCGACGGCTGATCAGCGAGACTCGGCGGCTTCCCGCAGGGCCTCGATCAGGTCGCGCAGGGCAGGCTGGTTCATCGAGGACTCACGCACGGCGGCGTGGATCGCCCGGATCGGCTCGGGTCGGCGCAGCTTGCGCACCACGACCCCGGGATGGCGGCTGCCGAGTCCCATCTGCGGGATCACGCTGATGCCCAGGCCCGCGGCGACGAACCCCTGGGCCGTCGTGTAGTCCTCGCTCTCGACCACGAGGTTCGGGCTGAAACCCGCCGCGGCGCAGGCGTCGAGCATCACCTGAAGGCACGGGCCCGCGGGCCACTCGTTGCCGATCCACGGTTCGTCGGCGAGATCGACGAGGTCCAGGACGCGTTTGCCCGCGAGCCGGTGGCCGCGTGGGAGGACGGCCCGGTATGGGTCGTCGAGCAGGTGGATGAGCCGGACGCCACCGCGCAGCGGGCCCTGCCGCGGATGCACGACGATCGCGAGGTCGGCGCGCCCGGACTCGACCTCGGGCAGGGGACTCTCCGGGTCGATCAGCTTGAGGTCGACCCGCACACCGGGGTGGTCCCGGCGCAGCTTGGCCAGGGCGGGCGGCACGAGCGCGGCCCCGGCGGTGGCGAAGTAGCGGATCGCCAGCCGCCCGGTGCGGCCGTCGCGGAGGTCGGCCAGCGCGGTCTCGGCTTCGGCCAGGTTCTGGCTGATGGTCGCCGCGTGCTCGGTGAGCAGCCTACCCGCGGCCGTGGGCTGCACGCCGCGACCGACCCGTTCGAGCAGGGCCAGGCCTGCCTGTTTCTCCAGCGCGGCGATCTGCTGGCTGATCGCCGAGGGCGTGTAGCCGAGGTTCGTTGCCGCCGCGGTGACCGAGCCGCTGGTGACCACCGCGCGCAGGACCTGCATCCGTCGGACATCAAGCATGTAGCTCAGCTTAATGGTCGATGCATAACATTTCACTTGTCCTGCCTAGTTGTCTCAGGCAACGTAATCGCTGTCGAGCAGGGGGAGGAAGCACGTGATCAGCGGTGGCCGAGCGACTTTGGTGCGGATGGGCCTGTTGGCCCTGCTCTGGGGATCGAGCTTCCTGTGGATCAAGCTGGCGCTGACCGGCCTGTCGCCCATCCAGATCGCGGTGACGCGGAGTGCCCTGGGCGCCATCGTGGTGCTCGTCCTCTGCTACTCGCAGCGGCACCGGCTGCCGACCGACCGCACCGTGTGGGGGCACCTGGTGTTCGCGGCGTTCTTCGGCAACGCGCTGCCGTTCGTGCTGTTCGCGGTGGGTGAGCGGACTGTCGACACCGGTATCGCGGGCGTGCTCAACGCGACGACCCCGCTGTGGGCGCTGCTGATCGGCATCGTGATCGGCTCCGAACGCGGCAACCTGGGCCCGGTGCGCCTCGGCGGCCTGCTGCTCGGCTTCCTCGGGACGCTGCTGATCTTCGCGCCGTGGGAGAAGGCGGGCGTGGCGAGCTGGGACGCCCTGGCGATCCTCGGCGCGGCCCTGAGCTACGCGGTCAGCTATGCCTACATCGGGCGCAAGATCTCCGGCCGCGGCACCGCGCCGATCGCCCTGTCGGCGGCTCAACTGCTCACCGCGACCGGTCTGACCGCTGTCGCCGTGCCGGTCGGCGGGCTGCAGCCCGTCCACCTCAATGCCACGGCCCTGATCGCGGTGGGCATCCTCGGCGTCTTCGGCACCGGCTTCGCGTTCGCGCTCAACTACCGGTTGATCGCCGACGAGGGCGCGACCAACGCCACCACGGTGGGCTATCTGCTTCCGGTCGTCTCGGTGCTCCTGGGGGCGGTCGCGCTCGGCGAGCAGATCACGCCGCGGGTGATCGCGGGCATGCTCGTGGTGCTGGTCGGGGTCGGGATGACCCGATGGCAGCGCAAGCCGGTGCTGGTCCCGATCGTGCCGGTGCCCGCCTTGGCGGCCAAGGCCTAGTCCCACTCCCAGCGGATGCCGAAGCGGCCCGGGCCGAAGTCGTTGGCCAGGGCGTGCACCGATCCCTCAGCGTCCAACTGCAGGACGCGGGGGCGTTCGTGGCCGTCGACAACCGTGTAGTGCACGCACTTGCTGGGCAGCGCCGACGGGTCGAAGCGGATCTCCAGCAGCAGTTCCTTGACCGGCAGCCTGCACCGGCGCTCGTACATCACCGATTGCGGCTGCGGTGACGGGTTCTCCAAGGCGTGTTCGGTCAGGATCGTCTCACCACGCGCGAGCGGTTTGGGGAAGATCAGTTCGGTGACGCTCAGGCCGGCGTCGAAATCGACGCTGACCGTGCCGATCCGGCAGTTCCACACCGCGCGCGTGACCGGCAGCGGGGTGCCGGGCTCGTCGACCTCGAAGATCCCCACCCACCGGTCGACACCGTCCTCCTCGGCGCGCAGCACCTGGCGGATCGACTGGGAGAGTTCGGTGCGGTCCGGGCCGATCACGACGCGGTCGTGCAAGCTGATCCGGCTCAGCCGGCTGTCCCAGGTCGTGTCGACGCCGGTCAGCACGTTGGTCAGCGGCTCAGGCCACAGGTCGCCGAAGCCGATCGCTTCTCGGGTGACCGCGCGTCCACGGGGGCGGGGCGCCCCCAACAGGCTGATAAGCGCGCCGGGGTCCAGCTCCAAGACCTGTTCAAGATGTCCGACAGCAGCCAGGGACGACTGGCGTTCGGGCTGGCTGCGACCGGACTGCCAGTAGCTCAGGGTGGCGACGCTGACCGGCGTGCCGCGCTCACGCAGCCGGTCGCGAAGCCGCTCCATGCTGATTCCGCGTGCCCGGATCGCCTCACGAAGGGCGGTGGCGAAGGCGGAGTCACTCACGGGCACACGTTAACCGTCGTGTCCATGGCCGGGAAAGCGGTCAGACGAGCCTGCGGTCCGACGCCCAGCGGGACAGCTCGTAGCGGTTGGACAGCTGCGTCTTGCGCAGGACGCTGGACACGTGGGTCTCCACCGTCTTCACCGAGATGAACAGCTCCGCGGCGATCTCCTTGTAGGCGTACCCGCGGGCCAGCAGGCGCAGCACGTCGCGTTCGCGCGGGGTCAGCAGGTCGAGTTCCGGGTCGCTGATCGGCGCCGCGCCCGGGCGGTCGGCGAAGGCGTCGAGGACGAAACCGGCCAGGCGCGGGGAGAACACCGCGTCGCCGTCGGCGACCCGCACGACCGCCTTGGCGAGTTCCTGGCTGGAGATCGTCTTGGTGACGTAGCCGCGGGCACCCGCGCGGATCACCGCGATGACGTCCTCGGCGGCGTCGGACACCGACAGCGCGAGGAACACCACGTCCGGCGTGGCCTTGCGGGACTGGCGCAGCACCTCGGCGCCGCCGCCGTCGGGCATGTGGACGTCGAGCAGCACCACGTCCGGCTTGAGGTGGCCGATCCCGGCGACGGCCTCGCCGACCGTGCCCGCCTCGCCGATCACCTCGATGTCGTCGGTGATCGTGTCGAGCTCGGCGCGCACGCCCGCGCGGAACATGCTGTGGTCGTCCACCAGGAACACGCGCACGGGCTGGCGGGACTTCGTCTGTTCGGTCATGTGGTCACCTTCGCGCGCGGCATGTTGAGCTGGACCTCGGTGCCGTCCCCGGGCGCGGTTCGCAACCGGATCTCACCACCGTTGCGCTCCATCCTGCCCCTGATCGAGTCGGCGAGCCCATGCCGGTCGTCGGGAACGGTGTCCGGGTCGAATCCGTTGCCCCGGTCGCGGACGAACACCGTGACCTTCTCGGGTTCGACCTCGGCGTAGACCGACACCTCGGCGACCCCGGCGTGCTTGGCCGCGTTGACCATCGCCTCCCGGGCCGCCATGACCACGGCGACCAGGCGCTCGTCGAGTTCGCAGTCGCCGACGACGACGTGGCTGACCTTGATCGCGAACGTGTCCTCGACCTCGCCCGCCGCGCGCGCGACGGCGTCGGAGAGGGTGCCGTGGGCCAGGCCGTCGACCGCGCGGCCGTAGCCGGACGGGCCGTAGAGCCAGCTGCGCAGCTGCCGCTCCTGGCCGCGGGCCAGCCGCAGGACCTCGCGCGGGGCCTCCGCCTGCTTCTGGATCAGGGCGAGGGTCTGCAGGACCGAGTCGTGCAGGTGCGCGGCGATCTCGGCACGTTCCTCCGTGCGGATGCGGGCGCGACGCTCCTCGCCCAGGTCGCGGACCAGCTTGAGCCACCACGGGACGGTGAGCACACCGACGCCGATAAGGGCGGCGAGCACCGCGAGCAGGGTGAACTGCACCTGGTTGAGGCCGATGCTGCTGACCAGGAACAGGACGATGCCGGTGATCACCAGGGCCGCGCCGGTCAGCACCCGCACCAGGGCGGGCCTGCCACCGGCGCCGAGCAGCGCTCCCTTGGCCCGGCGGCGCTGCGACTGGTCGGCTTCGCGCCAGACGACGGCGGCGCCGACGAGGGCGACCCCGAGACCGCCCGCCACCCAGCCGCTCACGACGCCGGAGAGCGTGCCCGCACCGACGGTGAGACCCGCGCCGAGCGCGATCAGGCCGTAGGCCTGCTGCCGTTCCCTGGTTGAGATGGACCGCGCGTCGTCCGGCTGCTGCGGCGCGAAGATCCAGAGCAGACCGTACGCGAGGACGCCCGCGCCGCCGAGCGAGGCGAGCAGGGCGAACGCGATCCGCACCCACAGCACGTCGACGCCGAGGTGGTCGGCGACACCCCCCGCGACCCCCGCGACCGCGCGACCGGACCGGCGGCGGTACAGCCGGACCGGGTCCGGCACCGCCACCGTGTTCGACTGAGCCCGCTGCTGGTCCGCGTCGACCTCCTCGAGGATCTGTGCTTCCACACCAAGAATGCTCACACGCGCGAGCCAGGGCCACATCGGGGGAACACCCTGAAGCCGATGTCAGGGTCGTTCCCGGATGTGCGCGGCCCGCTCCGGCGGCCATGCTTTCTCTCGTGAGTGGCGAATCGACTAAAGCGCACAGCGCACCGAGCGTGGAGGACACGCTCAAGGACTTCTGGGCGACCCGCCCACGGCGGCCTCGACAGGGCCGCAAGGTCGCGGGCGTCGCCGCGGGCATCGGCGCCCGATACGGCATCGATCCGGTCATTGTCCGAGTGGCCTTCGTGGTCGCGACCTTCTTCGGCGGCGCAGGCGTGCTCGCCTACCTGCTCGGCTGGCTGTTCCTGGCCGAGGAGGACGACGAGGCCTCCCCCATTGAGGCGCTCGCGGGGCACGGCAGCAGTTCCAGTTCGACGGCGTTCACCGTCGCGCTCTGCGTGGCGATGCTCCCGGCGTTCTGGTGGTTCTTCGACCGCGACTTCAGCGGGTTCCTCGCCGTCGCGCTCATCGGCGGCTCGCTGTTCCTGCTGCACCGGCACCGGTCGCACCTGGGCGTCGCCCGGCCGCCGGCCGCCGCGCGGACTTCGGAGACGGAGACGGGACCGACCGTGGTGTGGGACCCGATCGACCCCGGCTACGAAGCGCAGCAGCAGCGGCCGCCCGCCTGGGACCCGCTTGGCGCCGCGCCCTTCGCGTGGGACCTGCCGGAACCAAGCTCGCGCGAGCCCGACCCGGAGCCACCCGCGCCGCGCAGGCGGTCGAAGGTCGGCTTGGTGACCATGGCGTTCGTGCTGCTCGCGGTCGGCGTCGGGGTGCTGGTCGGCCCGGACACCGGTGGCTGGCTGACTTTCCAGCACGGGATCGGCGTCATCCTGGGGATCCTCGGACTCGGTCTGGTCGCGGGCGCGTTCAGCGGTGGTGGCCGGGGGCTGATCGGGCTGGCGGTTCCGCTGGCCGCGGTGGGCATCGCGATGACCGTGGTGTGGCCGACCGGAATCACCGCGGAGGGGGTCGGCGACGTGGACGACAAGCCGCTCACCATCGAGCAGGTGCGGTCGAGCTACCAGCGCAACCTGGGCTCGGTGACCCTGGACCTGCGGGAGCTGCCCACGAGCGGTGAGGTCAAGACGAAGGCGAAGGTCGACGTCGGCGACGTGACGGTCATCGTGCCGGAGACGGCCGACGTCACGGTGAAGTGCTCCGCCGGGGTGGGGTCGGTGAAGTGCCTCAACGATGAGCGCAACGGTCCGGACTCGAAGGTCACCACCGTCGATCTGGGACCTGACGGCAAGGGCGGCCTGGTCATCGAGCTGGACGCCATCGTGAGCGGTCCGGGAAGCGTGGAGGTGCGTCGTGGCTGAACAGTCGTGCGGGAAGCGGTTCGACCCGTTCGCCCTGCTCGCCGGAATCGCGACGCTGCTGGTGTCGGCGTTCGTGCTGACCGACGGCGCGATCTGGGACGCGCTGCCGGACGCGCGGTGGCTCATCGCGGGCGGCGCGGTCATCGGTGGGCTGATGCTGCTGCTCGGGTCGACCATGCGGGGCAAGAACCAGTAGGCAGCGGCCACTCACAACGCGAACGGCCCGGTCAAGGCGACCGGGCCGTTCGGCGTTCTCACTCCCACTCGATGGTGCCCGGCGGCTTGCTCGTCACGTCGAGCACGACCCGGTTGACCTCGGCGACCTCGTTGGTGATGCGGGTCGAGACCCGCTCCAGGACGTCGTAGGGCAGCCGCGTCCAGTCGGCGGTCATCGCGTCCTCGCTAGACACCGGGCGCAGCACGACCGGGTGGCCGTAGGTGCGGCCGTCGCCCTGGACGCCGACGCTGCGGACGTCGGCGAGCAGCACGACCGGGCACTGCCAGATGTCGCGGTCAAGACCGGCGGCGGTGAGTTCCTCGCGGGCGATCGCGTCGGCCGAGCGCAGGATCTCCAGGTTCGTGGCGTTGACCTCGCCGATGATCCGGATGCCCAGGCCCGGCCCGGGGAACGGCTGGCGGTGCACGATTGTCTCGGGCAGGCCCAGCTCCAGGCCGACCCGGCGGACCTCGTCCTTGAACAGCGCGCGCAGCGGCTCGACCAGCTCGAAGTCGAGGTCGTCGGGCAGGCCGCCGACGTTGTGGTGGCTCTTGATGTTGGCCGCGCCCGCGCCGCCGCCGGACTCGACGACGTCGGGGTACAGGGTGCCCTGGACCAGAAAGCGGTACTTGTCGCCACCCGCCTCGGCCTGCAGGTCCAGCTCGGCCTGCTCGAAGACCCGGATGAACTCCCGGCCGATGATCTTGCGCTTCTCCTCGGGGTCGGTGACCCCGGCCAGCGCGTCGAGGAAGCGTTCGCGGGCGTCGACGGTGACCAGGCGGACGCCCGTCGCGGTGACGTAGTCGCGCTCGACCTGGGCGCGCTCCCCCGCGCGAAGCAGGCCGTGGTCGACGAAGACACAGGTCAGGCGGTCGCCGATGGCTCGGTGGACCAGGGCAGCGGCGACCGCGGAGTCGACGCCGCCGGACAGGCCGCAGATCGCCTTGCCGTCGCCGACCTGCTCGCGGATGCGCGCGACCTGCTCCTCGACGATCGACGACGTGGTCCACTGTGGACGGACGCCGGCGATGTCGTGCAGGAAGCGGCGCAGCACCTCCTGGCCGTGCGGGGAGTGCGCGACCTCGGGGTGGTACTGCACGCCGGCGAAGCGGCGCTCGACGTTCTCGAACGCGGCCACGGGGGCGCCCTCGGACGACGCGGTGACGGTGAAGCCCTCGGGCGCCTTGGTGACGCAGTCGCCGTGGCTCATCCAGACCGGGTGGCGCGCGGGGAGATCGTCATGGAGTTCGCCACCGGTGGCGTTGAGGTCGGTGCGGCCGAACTCGCGGGTGCCGGTGTGCTCGACGGTGCCGCCGAGCGCGCCCGCCATGGCCTGGAAGCCGTAGCAGATGCCGAAGACGGGGACGCCCGCCTCGAACAGGGCGGGGTCGACCTTGGGCGCGCCCTCGGCGTAGACGCTCGACGGGCCGCCGGACAGGACGATCGCGGACGGGTCCTTCGCGAGCATCTCCTCGACGGTCGCGGTGTGCGGGACGACCTCGGAGTAGACCTGGGCCTCGCGGACCCGGCGAGCGATCAGCTGCGCGTACTGCGCGCCGAAGTCGACCACCAGAACGGGTCGGGTGTCGGTCATTGGCTACCTTCCGTCAGTTGCCGGAAGCCGGGAAGGGGTGTGGAACCTTCTCGGCACACAGCAAGCAGCACTGTGTGCCGACCGGTCCCTCCCTGGGTTTCTCTCCCGGAGATGCCTGCCTGCGCACCGTGCCGCGCAGGTTTTCCGTGGCGCTCGAACCAGACCCGCCCCTGGTCGGAGCGGCGGAACCCTAGCCACCATCGTCGGTCAGCCACGGCCATCGTAGCTTGGCGAGCCCGGCGCGGGCCTCGGGCCTACGGTTGTGACATGACCACGCACGACAACACTGACGACGATGACACCGATGTCATCACGGCCAAACCGCGTCCGTTCTGGGTGGCGGGCAGGCCCGAGAACAGCGGGCAGACCCTTGAGGTGCACCACCCCTACGACGGCACGGACGTGGCCACCGTGTCGGTCCCCGAGGCGGACCACGTCGAGCGCGCGATCGCGGCCGCGGCGGGTGTCGCCAAGGAATTCCGGTCCACCCCGGCACATGTGCGCGCCGCCGCTCTGGACCACGTGTCGCGGACGCTGGCCGAGCGCTCGGAGGAGATCGCCGAGACGATCACCGCCGAGAACGGCAAGCCGCTGAAGTGGGCGGAGATCGAGGTCGCGCGGGCGGTGTCGACGTTCCGCTTCGCCGCCGAGGAGGCCCGGCGCTTCGCGGGAGAACTGCAGCGGTTCGACACCGACGCGAACGGCGAGGGCAGGCTGGGCCTGATCCGGCGGCGGCCCCGGGGGCCGGTGCTGGCGGTGGCGCCGTTCAACTTCCCGCTGAACCTGGTCGCGCACAAGGTGGCCCCGGCGTTGGCCGTCGGTTCGCCGGTGATCGTCAAGCCCGCCTCGGCGACGCCGCTGTCGGCCCTGCTGCTCGGGGAGATCCTGGCGGAGACGGATCTGCCCGCCGGGGCGTTCTCCGTGCTGCCGGTCCGCGGGTCGGCGATGTCGGCGCTGGTGGAGGACCCGCGGCTGCCGGTGATCTCGTTCACCGGTTCGACCAAGGTCGGGTGGGGAATCATGCAATCGGCGCCGCGCAAGCACGTGGTCATGGAGTTGGGGAGCAACAGCGCGGCGATCATCTGCCCGGACTGGACCGACCTGGACCACGCGGCGAAACGGATCGCGCTGTTCGGCAACTACCAGGGCGGGCAGTCGTGCATCGCGGTGCAGCGGGTGATCGTGCACCGGGACGTGGCCGACGCCTTCGTGCCCAAACTCGTCGACGCCGTGTCCGGGCTGCGCACCGGGGACCCGCACGACCCCGAGGTCGAGGTCGGGCCGGTCATCGACGAGGACAACGCGGCGCGGGTCACCGACTGGATCGCCGAGGCGGTCTCGGCGGGCGGGCGGGTGCTGACCGGCGGCGACCGCAAGGGGACGACGATCGAGCCGACGGTGCTGGTCGACGTGCCGCTGACGGCCAAGGTGAGCTGCGAGGAGGTCTTCGGGCCGGTGCTGGTGGTGTCGGTCGTCGACTCGGTGGACGAGGCGTTCGAGCTGGCCAACGGCACGGAGTACGGGCTGCAGGCGGGTGTGTTCACCACCGACCTGCGGGTGGCGTTCCGGGCCGCGGCGGAGTTGGAGGTGGGCGGCGTGGTCATCGGCGACGTGCCGTCGTACCGGGCCGACCAGATGCCGTACGGCGGGGTCAAGGGCTCCGGCACCGGGCGTGAGGGAGTGCGGTCGGCGATGGACGACTACACCGAGGACCAGACGATGGTGCTGTCCGGGATTGATCTTTAGGCGCGGTGGATCGACTGGGGGAAGGTGAAGATCCGGTCGGGGTCGTAGCGGCGGGCGACGGCACGCAGGCGGCTGAGGTTGGCGTCGTAGTAGAGGACGCCCCAGTCGGGCATGGCCGCCTCGATGTAGTTGACGTACCCGCCGCGCGCGCCGAGCTTGCCCACACCGTCGCGCACCTCGGCAACGGCCCGGACGGCCGCTTCCTGCCCGTCGGGAGCGGCTTTCTGGTAGATCTGCACCGTCGCCAGGGCGTCGCGGTGCGGGAAGGCGGTGTCCGCGGGTTTGACCGCGTTCACGGCGCCGCCGAGCGAGTCGAGCAGGATGTCGAGGTCGACCCGGCCTTGGAGGAGATTCGTCAGCCCGGCGGGGTCGCCGATCGGCTTGGTGATGATGCGTGATGACGCGACGAACGCCTCGCGCGGCTGGGTCTCGGGGGCGCAGGAGCGGTTGGTGCAGCCACCGAAGTAGCGCATGGCGTCCAGGTAGCGGCGCTGACCGACCATCCGGTTCGTCGGGCGGGTTCCGACGGCCTTGAGCAGGGTTTCGAGCAGCTGGTTGAGGGTCGCCTGTGCGCCCACGAAGGCGCCACCGACCCGCGCTTGCGGCGGGGAGCCGCCGGCGATGACGCAGTTGGACCACAGGTCGACCGGCGCCCGCGCCACCCAGTTCTGCCACGCCCCGACGACCGCGGGGGCGGCCCCGGCGGGGAAGGTGAGATGGAAGACGACCAGGTCGGGGGCGGGGTCGGTGGCGAAGGTGAACGAGGTGACGATGCCGAAGTTGCCGCCGCCACCGCCGCGCAGGGCCCAGAACAGGTCCGGGTCGGCGTCCGCGGTGACGTCACGGAGTATGCCGTCTGCGGTCACGAGCTGGATGGCGGTCAGCTTGTCGCAGGTCAGACCGTATTTGCGGGACAGCACGCCGACACCGCCGCCGAGGGTGAGGCCCGCGATGCCGACGGAGGGACACGACCCGGCCGGGATGCACCGTCCCGCCTGGGCGAGCGCGGTGTAGACGTCGAACAGCAGCGCGCCCGCACCGATCGTGGCCGTCGTGCCCTGGATATCGACCTTGTTCATGGCCCTGAGGTCGACGACGAGACCGGATTCGGGGACGGAGTACCCGGCGTAGCTGTGGCCGCCGCTTCGGGCGGCGATGGGGAGCTGGGACTGCCGGGCCAACTCCACACACGCCTGCACCTGCTCGGGTGTCCGGACGGCGGCGACCGCGGCGGGCTGCTTGCGGTCGAAGAAGGTGTTGTATGAACGGCGGGCCGTGTCGTAGTCGGGGGAACCTGATTGGGTCAGGCCCGCGACCTTGGCCCTGAGCCCTTCCCAATCCGGCGCGACCGCGGCGGGGCGCGTTGGGGCAGCCGTCGTCGTGGGCGTCGTGGAGGGCTGATGGGGGGCGGGCTTGGAGCAGGCGGCAGTCGCCGCCCCGACCCCGGCAGCCCAAAGCAGCGTGCGCCTGCTGATCCCCAAACCGCACCTCCCGGTGCGATTGCACCATTCGGCGGAGGGTGGTGCTAGTCGGTCGCGTTCCCAGTGGGTCGGCTGTCGATCGTGAACGGGCGACGGATGTGAGGTCGTCTCGGCGCGCGCCGACAGCTTGACCTCGACCTTGGTCGATGTACGAAGGTCATGTCATCGAACGACGAGATGGGGACATTCCGATGGCACAGCCCAAGATCCTGGTGACCGGCGCGACTGGAAATGTGGGCGGCGCGGTGGTGGCCCAACTGCACGCGGCGGGTGTGCCCGTGCGGGCGCTGGTGCGAGGGGAGGCGGACTTCCCGGAGGGGGTGCGGGCGGTACGCGGCGATCTCGGCGATCCGGCGTCATTGGACGCGGCGCTGGAGGGCATCGATTCGGTGTTCCTGGTGTGGCCGTTCCTGAGCGCCGAGGACGCGCCGGAGGTGATCGATGCGATCGGGAAGCGCGCCCGACGGGCGGTGTACCTGTCATCGGAGGGGGTCGGAAGCGACGAGCCGGGCGAAGCGATCACCATGTTCCATACGGAGTTGGAGCGGCTGATCGAGGCATCGGGCCTGGAGTGGACCGCGCTGCGGCCCACCGGGTTCGCGAGCAACACGCTGGGCTGGGCGGAGGAGGTCCGGTCGACCGGCGTCGTGCGGGCGCCGTTCGCAACGCTGGCCCGCCCGCTGATCCACGAGGCGGACATGGCCGCGGTCGCCATCCAGGCGCTGACCACCGACACGTTGATCGGCGCCCGGCCGGTGATCACCGGCCGCGAACTGGTCACCCAGGAGCGGCAGGTGGCGCTGATCAGTGAGGCGATCGGGCGACCGGTTCGGTTCGTCGAGGTCACGCTGGAGGAGGCCGTCGAGCAGATGAAGACCGCGGGCTACCCGGCAGAGCTGGTGGAGGCCGTGTTGCCCGCCCAGGCGGAGATGCTCGTCAATCCGGAGCCGGTCAACGATGAGGTGGAGCGCATAACGGGCAGCCCGGCTCGATCCTTCCGGCAGTGGGCGGTGGACCACACGGCGGACTTCCGCTGACAAGAAGTATCCAGACCGGATCCCGGCTCCGCGCCCCCACGCTCGGTGTTGATGGCCGGCCACGGGGGCCGTGACCGGAGTCGCACCGAAGATCAGCTCCTTGCGCCCGTCACCCCCAGCCAATGCCGGGGCTCTCGCCTCGGCGCCCCACTCCGGTGAGCAGCAGGACGATGCGAGCGGCCACGGGGACCGTGGTGTCGGCCCTCGGTCGCCGGGGGTGCCATCACCCGCCGGAAGCTCGGGCCGACTCGCGTCGTCCGTGACCGGACGCCCTCGACACGACGCTGCCTGTCGGCGCGTTGTCTTCGGCCTGTCCCGTCGGCCGTCGGCCGGAGTGGTCGTGGTGGTGTCGGCGTTCCCTGCGAGCCACTCAGGTCCGCGTCGCCTCCTGGTGCACCCATCCGCACGCGCGGCGGAGGGCGATGGGTAAGTCTGTGCGGGTGCGGGCTTCGGTGAGTTTCGCGGCCAGGTAGCCGTCTGGGCGGACGACGGCGAGGCCGGTGGGAGCCAACTGCAACTCCTGCGCTGCCTCTTGAGTCAGGCGGACCACCGTCGTCGCCGGCACCGAGTCGGGGACTTCCGGCGTGGTGGCGGCCGGGCCGAGCAGCACGGTGAAGTTCACGCCGAAGGTGTCGCGGAGGCGGGTTTCGCCGAGCTGGGTGTCCGGGCAGATGACGCCGGGGATCGGTGGGCGGGGGACGCTCGGTTCGGTCGGGAAAGCCGCCGTGTCGGCGCCGGGGGTGGTGAGTGGGGAATCCAGGTACCAGAACGGTTCCGAGAGCTTGCCGGAGTTGATCTCGGATCGCGCGGCCTGGTCGTGGATGCTTCGTTCCAGGACGTCTTTGCGGCGGGCGCGCTCGGCGTCGTCCGCGGGGACCAGGAACCGCATGGTCGTGGCGGTGACCTTGAGGTTCTCGTCGGCCGCGGCGCCGCGTTCGGTGTCGTAGGTGTCCAGGAGGTCGGGGCCCGCCCAGCCGGACCGGACGGCGGCGAGCTTCCACGCCGCGTTCTCCGCGTCCGCGAGGCCGGAGTTCATGCCGCGGGCCCCGAAGGGGCTCATGACATGCGCGGCGTCGCCAGCCAGCAGGACCCGGTCGACCCGCATGCGCGGCACCCTGCGCTGGTGGAACCGGTAGAGCGAGGCCCAGATCAGCTCGTAGTCGGCGCCCTCGCCGATGACCTGGCGGACCCGGGCGTGCAGGCCGCCGTTCTCCCGTTCGGTGTCGAGATCGAAGTCCTCCGGGACCTGCCAGTCGATCCGCCACACCGAGTCGGGCTGCGGGTGCAGCAGCACCTGCCTGCCGGGGTTCCACTCCGGGTCGAAGTAGAACCGGCGCTCGGGGACCGGGAAGTCGAGCTTGGCGCGGATGTCGGTGATCAGGAACTTGTCGTCGAAGGAGCGGCCCTCGAACGGCAGGTCAAGCAGCTTGCGCACGGTGGAGCGGGACCCGTCGGCGGCGATGCAGTGGGTGCCGCGAACGTCGGCCCGGCCACCCGGGGTGTCGACGGACAGGGTGACACCGTCGTCGTCCTGCGAGAGTGCGACGACGGTGTGGTCGTAGCGCAGGTCGACCAAGGGCTCGCGCGCCGCCTGGTCTTCGAGGATCTGCTCGATGATGTTCTGCGGGGTGTTCACGAACGGTGGGAACTGGCCGGGTGGCGGCTCGGGGAACGTCATGACGACGACCTCGTGCTCCCGGTAGAACATCCGCCCCGAGTACCAGGTGACCCCGGCGTCGACGATCTTTCGGCCGACCCCGGCCCGCTCCAGGATGTCCAAGATGTCGCGCTGAACGCAGATCGCCCGGCTGCCGATGATGGCCCGGGTTTCCCGCGATTCCAGGACGATCGTCGGGATTCCTTGGCGGGCAAGGAGAATCGCACCCGTCAGGCCGACCGGACCGGCGCCGACGATCAGCACCGGCTCGCTCACTTCTCCCCCCGCAGGCTCGCCCAAACCTCGCGGTCTCGTTCGGCGGTCCACACGACCGGCCAGTCGACGCCGTCGAGTTCGTCCCAGTAGCGCTGGACGTCGAAGGGCAGACAGTGCTCGAAGATCGGCCACCGGCCGTACTCCGGTTCGAGCGCGGCGTGCGTGGCGGTGAACGCCTCGGCGACGGTTCCCTTGCGGCGGTGGACTTCGCCGACGATGCGGCGCAGTTCGTCGAGGAAGTGCCTGCTCTGTGCGATGGCGGCGTCGACCGCCACGCGCCCATGGGCGACCTCGCCCCGGCCGCCGACCACCGTCTCCGCCCCGAACGCGGCCACGTTGTCCAAAGTGGACGTCGCCCAGTCGTCGTGGAAGGCATCGCCGGTGTAGAGGGCGGCGTGGGACTCGACCAGGTCGCCGGCGAAGAGGATCTTGTGCTTCGGCAGCCAGGCGACGATGTCGCCCGCGGTGTGGCCGCGCCCGCAGTAGGCGAGGACGAGATCGCCCCGGTCGCCGCCGAGGGGGATGGTCAGCCGGTCGGTGAAGGTGATCGTCGGCCAGGTGAGTCCAGGGATGCTCTCGGGCTCCTCGAACAAACGCGGCATCCGCCCGAACTCACTGGCCCAGTCGGCTTCCCCGCGCTCGGCGATCAGGGTCCGCGTGGCCTCGTGCGCCACGATCTCCTGAGCGTCGAAAGCGCTCGCGCCCAGGGTCCGGACCGCGTGGTAGTGACTCAGGACCAGATAGCGAACCGGCTTGTCGGTGCGTTCGCGCAACTGGTCGAGCCACCGGCGGGCAGCCGCGGGGGTCGCCCGGGCCTCGAAGCACACCAGGAAGTCTTCGCCCTCGACGGCGCAAACGTTCGGGTCGCCCTCGGCCGTGAGCGCGTAGACGCCGTCGGCGAGATCGGTGAACGTCTCGACTTTTCGTCGCAGGTCCGCACTGGACGCGAATGCTTTTGTCACGCCTCCACAGTGCCACCTGGTGGCGTCCGACAAAAGATCCTCTGCCGGCGCTGTGGACAACTCCGCGTCACCGCGGGTCGGACAGGCCCTTGGTCACCTCGGAGGCGCTGAACACACCCGGATCGA
Source organism: Actinokineospora xionganensis (assembly GCF_014323725.1). Taxonomy (GTDB): domain Bacteria; phylum Actinomycetota; class Actinomycetes; order Mycobacteriales; family Pseudonocardiaceae; genus Actinokineospora; species Actinokineospora xionganensis. The sequence goes on from NZ_JABVED010000002.1 coordinate 42,414, forward strand.
AATCGGCGGCGGCGTCGAGTCCGAGCCATTCGAGCCGGTCCGCGTGGTCCTCGTGAGCGGGATCGGCGAGGATTTCGACGAGGTCGGCGTAGCCCCAGATGCCGCCGCAGTCCTCGGGCGGCGCGGCGCGGCGGCCTCCTGCGCACCGAGGCAAGGTGCCTTCCTTGCCGGGTTCGAGCACCTTCTCGACCATGATCTCGTGGTCCCAGGCACCGAACACCAGCCGATAGCGGGCGAGGTCGATCGGGCAGCCCACCGCGACCGAGGATGCTGTGCGAACGGCACGCCGCGATTCGCCGGGACCTCGCCGAGATCCAGCGAACCCTCGGCTGATCAGCGAACGTCGACGATCTTCAGCCGCAGCGCACCCGGGGCCTCGGCCGGGACGGCCGGGTTGGCCGGGGGCACCGGCTTGATCCGCTGGTAGCCCGCTTCCTGCGCCGGACGCGGGTCGGGTTCGCCCTTGTTCGGCCAGAAGGAGAACGCGCGCTCGGACTGGGCGGCGATCGTCAAGGACGGATTCACGCCCAGGTTGGCCGTGATGGCGGCGCCGTCGACGACGGAGATCCCCGGGTAGTTGAAGACGCGGTGGTACGGGTCGATGACGCCCTGGGACTCGTCGGCGGCGATGGCGCAGCCGCCGATGAAGTGGGCGGTCAGCGGGATGTTGAAGACCTCGCCCCAGGTTCCACCAGCGGTGCCGCCGATGTGCTTCGCGGTCAGTTCGTTGGCGACCTGGCCTGCCGGGATGTACGACGGGTTGGGCTCGCCGTGGCCCTGCTTCGACGTGTACTTGCGCCTGCCGAACCAGCCGGGCTTGGTGTACGTGGTGATCGAGTTGTCGAGGCTCTGCATCACCAGCAGGATCACGGTCCGCTCGCTCCAGCGGTAGCCCTGCAGCAGGCTGACGGACTTGACCGGGTGCCGCACGAGGAAGCGGACGGCCTGGCGCCAGCGGGGCACGTTCGAGCCGCCGTCGGTGGCGATGGTCTGCATCAGGCTCATCGCGTTGCTGCCCTTGCCGTACCGCACGGGCTCGATGTGGGTGATGTCGTCGGGGTGGATCGACGACGTGATCGCGACACCAGTGCTGTAGTTGTTGTCCGGGTCGACCTTGTCGCGGGCGGCGCCGATGATCGACTCGGAGTTGGTCCTGGTCAGCTCGCCCAGCTTGGCCGAGAGCTTCGGCAGGGTGCCCTTGTCGCGCATGCTGTGGAGCAGGTTCTGGGTGCCCCAGGTGCCCGCGGCGAGCACGACCTGGCCCGCGGTGATTGTCCGGCGGCCCTTCCTGAGGCGCTTGCCGGTCGCGCGCACGTCGACCTCGTAGGTGCCGTCCTCGCGCTCGCGCAGTGCGGTGACGGTGGTCAGCGGCAGAACTTCGGCTCCGCCCTTCTCCGCCAGGTAAAGATAGTTCTTGACCAGCGTGTTCTTCGCGCCGACCCGGCAGCCGGTCATGCAGGAGCCGCACTCGGTGCAGCCGGTGCGCTCAGGGCCCGCGCCGCCGAAGTACGGGTCCGCGGCCTTCTCCCCCGGCTCGCCGAAGAACACGCCGACCGGTGTCGGGTGGTAGCTGTCGGCGACGCCCATGTCGGCGGCGACCTTCTGCATGACCTCGTCCGACGGCGTCACGGTCGGGTTGGTGACCACGCCGAGCATCCGCGACGCCTGGTCGTAGTGCGGCGCCAACTCCGACTCCCAGTCGGTGATGTCAGCCCACTGCCGGTCCTGGTAGAAGGGCTTGAGCGGCTTGTACAGCGTGTTCGCGTAGACCAGCGATCCGCCGCCGACACCCGACCCGGCCAGCACCACGACGTCCTTGAGCATGTGGATCCGCTGGATGCCGTAGCACCCGACCGCGGGGGCCCAGAGGTATTTGCGCACGTCCCACGAGGTCTTGGCGAACTCGTCGTCGGCGAAGCGGCGGCCCGCCTCGATCACCGCGACCCGGTAGCCCTTCTCGGTGAGCCGCAACGCGGCCACGCTGCCGCCGAATCCCGAACCGACGACAACGACATCGAAGTCCGGGTTGTTACCGGTGAGTTGCGTAGCCATATGCAGAGATTAAGGGGCTGAACAGCCAGTGACCAGAGTCAGACCCAAGATTTCCTGTAACCGTAAGTAACAGTCAGTGTTCCTTGAGGTCAGAGCGCAAAACGCCGTACAGGATCATGTCCCTGCGGACGCCCCCGCGAAGCTGCGCGCCGCGCACGACGCCCTCGCGCAGGAATCCGGCCCGCTCCAGCGCCCGACAGGCGGCCACGTTGTCGACATCGGTCGCCGCCTCGACCCGGTCGAGGTCGGTGGTGGCGAACAGGTGCCGGATCAGCAGGCGCACGGCGACCGCGCCCAAGCCCCGCCCGCGGGCGGCCGGCAGCAGCATGACGCCCAGATTCCAGGCGCCGCACGCGCGGGTGCGACCCCAGCCCGTCTCGTGCCAGCTCAGCACCCCGAGCAGCTCGCCGGTCTCGGCGTCGAGCACCGAGACCCGCGACAGCCCGACTGGCGGCGCCTTCGGCCGGTCGTCCGGGTCGACGTCGAAGGCGCCGTCGCTCGCCGCGAGGATGGCGGCCTGGTCCGACTCGAGCTGGTCGGCCAGGACGACCCGGCCGACCGCGGCGACGACCTTCCTCACGACCGAACCGTCAGACCGACCTTCTGGAACTCCTTGAGGTCCGAGTAGCCGGTCTTCGCCATCGAGCGACGCAGCGCGCCGAACAGGTTGACCACGCCGTCCGGGTCCGACGACGGCCCGAACAGCAGGGTCTGCAAATCAACCGGCTCACGGTAGTTGACCTGTTCGACACTGCTGCGCGGCAGCGACGGATGCGCGGCGGCCGGAGTCCAGTACAGGCCCTTGGCGGGCGCCTCGCTCGCCATGGCCAGCGGAGCGCCCAGCATGACGGCGTCCGCGCCGCAGCCGATGGCCTTGGCGATGTCGCCGCTGGTGTAGATGCCGCCGTCGGCGATGACGTGCACGTAGCGGCCGCCGGTCTCGTCGAGGTAGTCGCGGCGCGCGGCCGCGGCGTCGACGATCGCGGTCGCCATCGGCACCCCGATGCCCAGCGAGCTGTCGGTCGTGGTGACCCCGCCGGAGTCGCCGTAGCCGACAATCACGCCCGCCGCGCCGGTGCGCATCAGGTGCATCGCGGTGCGGTAGTCGTGCACGCCGCCCGCGATGACCGGGATGTCGAGGTCGGCGATGAAGTCCTTGAGGTTGAGCGGCTCCGCCGTCTCCTCGCGGGCCACGTGCTCGGCCGAGATGATCGTGCCCTGCACGATGAGGATCTCGACACCCGCCGCCACCAGGTGCGGAGTGAGCTCGGCGGCGTGCTGCGGGCTGACCCGCGCGGCGACCGTGACACCCGACTCGCGGACCTGCTTGATCGCCTCGGTGATCAGGTCGATCCGCAGTGGCGCGGCGTGCAGCTCCTGCAGCATGCCGACCAGCCCCGGGTCGCCCTCCTCATCGGAGTCGGCGGCCTCGACCAGCTTCGCCAGCACCTTCTCGGCGCCCGCGTGGCGCGCCCAAAGGCCTTCGGCGTTGATCACGCCGAGCCCGCCCTGCTGACCGACCGCCACCGCCATGGCGGGCGAGACGATCGCGTCGGTCGGGTGGGTCATCAGTGGGATGTCGAACCGGTAGGCATCGATCTGCCACGCGGTGGAGACGTCCTTCGACGACCGGGTGCGCCGCGACGGCACGATCTCGACCTCGTCGAGCCCGTAGGCCCGCCGGGCGGTCCGACCCATGCCGATGTCGACAAGATCCCGCACTTGGATGTTCCTCTCAGTGCACTGACTAGCGAGTGGTGTAGTTCGGCGCTTCGACGGTCATGGTGACGTCGTGCGGGTGGCTCTCCTTGAGGCCCGCGGCGGTGATGCGGATGAGCTGCGCCTGCTGCAGTTCGGTGATGGTGCGCGAGCCGGTGTACCCCATGCCCGCGCGCAGCCCGCCGATGAGCTGGTGCACGACGCTCGACAGCGGCCCGCGGAACGGGATGCGCCCTTCGATGCCCTCGGGGACCAGCTTGTCCTCGGCGAGCACGTCGTCCTGGGCGTAGCGGTCCTTGGAGTAGGACCGGGCCTCACCGCGCGACTGCATGGCGCCCAGCGAGCCCATGCCGCGGTAGCTCTTGAACTGCTTGCCGTTGACGAGGATCAGCTCGCCCGGCGCCTCGGCGGTGCCGGCGAGCAGGCTGCCGAGCATCACCGCGCTGGCGCCCGCGGCGATCGCCTTGGCGATGTCGCCGGAGTGCTGGATGCCGCCGTCGCCGATCACCGGGACCTTGACCGGGGCGCACGCCTGCGCGGCCTCGTAGATCGCGGTGATCTGCGGGACACCGACACCGGCGACCACACGGGTGGTGCAGATCGAGCCGGGGCCGACGCCGACCTTGACGCCGTCGGCGCCCGCGTCGATCAGGGCCTGCGCACCCGCGCGGGTCGCCACGTTGCCGCCGACCACGTCGACCGCGTCGCCGAGTTCCTTCTTCAGCCGGGTCACGATGTCGAGGACCGCGCGCGAGTGGCCGTGCGCGGTGTCGACCATCAGGACGTCGACACCGGCGTCGAACAGGGTCATCGCGCGCTTGTAGCCGTCGTCGCCGACGCCCACGGCCGCGCCGCAGATGAGCCTGCCGTCCGGGTCCTTGGTCGCGTTGGGGTACTGCTCGGTCTTGACGAAGTCCTTGACCGTGATCAGGCCGCGGAGCTTGCCCTCGCCGTCGATGATCGGCAGCTTCTCCACCTTGTGCCTGCGCAGCAGGCCCAGCGCGGCCTCGGCCGACACACCGACCTGGGCGCTGACCAGCGGGCCCTTGGTCATGACCTCGCTGACCAGGCGGGTGTGGTCGACCTCGAAGCGCATGTCGCGGTTGGTGATGATGCCGACGAGCGTGCCCTCGGCGTCGGTCACCGGCAGGCCGGAGATGCGGTAGCGGGCGCACATCGCGTCGACCTCGGCGAGCGTGTCGTTCGGCGAGCAGGTGACCGGGTCGGTGACCATGCCCGCTTCGGAGCGCTTGACCGTTTCAGCCGCGCGCGCCTGCTCCTCGATCGACAGGTTGCGCTGCAGGATGCCGATGCCGCCCTGCCGAGCCATCGCGATCGCCATGCGGGCCTCGGTGACGGTGTCCATCGCGGCCGAGGCAAGCGGGATGCGCAGCGTGACATTGCGCGAAATGCGAGTCCCCGTGTCCACCGTGCTCGGGATCACATCCGACTGTGCGGGCTGGAGCAGGACATCATCGAAAGTGAGGCCCAGGGTGGCGAACTTGTGGGGGACTCCGTCAGCGTTGAGCTCGCTGGTCATGATGGGTGGCGGACCTTCCTGCATGGCTGGCGGACCCGGTGGCCGGACCGGGGGTTCGGGGGTGGCCTGCGGCCGCGCGGCGGGGTCGCGCGGGGTCGCGAAGTGCACGGTTCCACCATCGTATCCGGGCGCGGGCGCGGGTCGGCCCGGTACCGTGCGTGGTCGTGCCGCATGACGCAGTTCCGCCGAGCCCCTTCCCGGGTGGTCCGTGGGATGACAGACCCTCCGGGGCGCTCCCGCCGGACCCGTTCGCGGGAGATCCCGACGACCCGGCCCGCGCGCTGGATGAGCCGCAGGAGGAGTCGGGTGTGCCGATGTCCGGTGAAGAGCGGGTAGAGCTACTCGACGACCTGGCCGACCTCGCCGTCTACCAGGCGCTCCTGCAGCCGCGTGGCGTGCGCGGGATCGTCGTGGACTGCGGCGAGTGCCAGGAGCCGCACTTCCACGACTGGGCCCTACTGGCCGCCAGCCTCGAACAGCTGCTCAACGACGGGCGCATGCGGCCGCACGAGCCCGCGTTCGACCCGGACCCCGAGGCGTACGTGAGCTGGGAGTACTGCCGGGGCTACGCCGACGGCGTCACCGCGTCGGAGACCGCGCACTGAGCTGACCTAAACAGAAGGCCCCCACCGGATTGAACTGCTCCCCGGAAGTCGGACTGAGAATTCAGTTCCAGCTTCCGGGGACCAGTTCAGATCGGCGGGGGCCTTCTGTCAGCTGCCTACGGGGTGGTCACGGCGTCCGGGGCGGATCCGGTGGAGTCCTCACCGGTGTTCGGGACGGACCCGCCGCCCGAGGTCGCGGGATCGGAGCGAGGTTCGCTCTGGGGGTCGGTGACCGACGTCGTCGGCGCCTCGGTGGTGCTCGACGGCGCGCTCGGGGTCGTGGTCGACGGCGGTGTGCTCGGCGACGAGGGCTCAGGCGTGGTCGGCTCGGTGGTCGGCACGGCGGACGACGGCGCGGCGGTGGTCGGGTTGGCCGACGGCGGCGGCGCGGCCTCGTTCGCCGGGCTGCCGGGCAGTTGGGAGACCAGGGTGCTGTGCAGCGCCGCGAGGTCGGCCTGGCCGTCCTCCGACGACACCGACGGCAGCCCCTTCTGCGCCTCGTCGAGCTTGTCCTTGGCTTCGGCGAGCTTGCCCTCGGCCAGCGCCGTCTGGGCGATGTTCAGGTCTTGGCGGACCGACACGGCGGCCTCGACCGAGCGGGCGTGGTCGGCGTAGAGCACCCGGGTCAGGCCCCACAGGGTGTCGCCGGGCTGGGCGTCCTTGGCGGCGAGGCCCGCGCCGGTGAAGGCGATGGCGAGCACCGCGGCGGCCGCGGCGAAGGGCACGAGCAGACGCGGCCTGCGCCTGCTGCGGGCCTTGGCGGCGATGACGGTGGCCACGGCGTACTTGGTGTCGACGAGCTCCCTGATGGGCTCGGCGTCGACGTCGTCGCGCCAGGACGACAGGAGGGCGGCGAGTTCGTCGTCGCGGACACTGGTCTCGTCGGGGGTCTCACCGCGGATCGCGGCACCCAGCGCGTCGAGGAAGGCGTCGTCGGCGTGCACGAGCGAGAAGTCGATGGCGTCATCGAGCTCGGAGTCGAGGTCGGACGCGTCGAGCCTGCCGAACGAGTCGCCGCCCGGGCCGTTCAGGTCGAAGTCGTCGCCGAACCGCAGACCGAAGTCCACCGGAACGACCGTGCCGTTGTCGGGGTTGTTGGAGCGGGGCAGGGTGAGTTCTGCCTCGTCATCACGACGTCTGCCGTGTTTGCCCTGGTCGGACACTCAGACCACCTCCTCCGCTGACAATGTCTTGCGCAGCCGGGCCAGCGCCCGGTGTTGGGCCACCCGAACCGCGCCCGGGGTGGAGCCCACGGCCTCGGCGGTCTCTTCCGCCGAGAGGCCGACCACGACGCGCAGCACTACGATCTCACGTTGCTTGTCGGGCAGGACACGCAGTAGATCACTCATCCGCCTGCTGAGTTCTCCCTGCATGGCTCGCTGTTCGGGGCCCGCGTCCAACTCCGGCTCGTCGGGCACGTCGGCGACGGGCTCGGCACGGTTTCGTGCGGAGGCCCGATGGGCGTCGGCCACCTTGTGCGCCGCGATCCCGTAGACGAACGCCAGGAATGGCCGACCTTGGTCGCGGTAGCCAGGCAGTGCCGTCAACACCGCGAGACACACCTCCTGGGCCACGTCGTCCGCCGAGGCGAACGAGCGTTCCTGCCTTCCGACACGGGCACGGCAATAGCGCACTACGAGGGGCCGAACGGACGCGAGGACCCGTCCGATCGCCTGAGGGTCGCCCTCGACGGCAGCGCTTACCGAAGCGTCCAGTCCGTCCCCCAATGTGGTCATCGCAGATTGCAGCCTTGGCGTTACTAGTGCGGTCGATTGATGGACACGGTCCAAGGCACTCACCTCAGCACGTCGGCACCCACGGTACCGCCCGGCGACGGGCGGTCCGGGAGTGGGCAGCGTCACGGTGGCGGAAACACGGCGAGCCGTGCGTGCCCGTATTGCCACGGGCACGCACGGCTCGCCGCCGACACTGGCTTACGACACCAGGCCGCGCCTGAATCCGTGAGCGACCGCCTGAGCGCGGTCCCGGACCCCCAGCTTGCGGAACAACCGCCTGGCGTGGGTCTTCACGGTGTCTTCGGAGAGATACAGCTCGCGGCCGATCTGCCCATTGCTCTTGCCCTGGCTCATGCCGCGGAGAACCTGCAGTTCGCGGTCGGTGAGCTGGACGCCCGGGTCGGAGGGCTGACGCGGCGCGGGCACCGAGGTGCTGGCGAGCGTGTGGGCAAGGGCGGCCACAAGCTCCGGACGCGAGGCGTCCCACCGGAGGTATCCGCGGGCGCCACCCGCGATAGCGGCGGCGATGCTTCCCGCGTCGTCAGGCGCGCCGAACACGATGACGTTGGCCTGCGGGTTCGCGGAGACGAGGCGTCGCGTGGCTTCCACACCGGTGGGCACGGCGCGCTGGGTGCCGACGAGGACAACGTCCACCGGTTGCCTAGAGAAGCGGGCGAGCAACTCGTCACCGTGCGCTACGCAGTCGATGCGACTGACCCCTGGTACAGCGGACATGACACGGGTCAAACCCTCCCGCACGCTGCGTCGGTCATCGCAGATCAAGACCGTCGTCACGGGGACTCCTTCCTGCAGCCGAGTGACGTTCCAATTCCCCTATCGGACGCTGCGCACCGAACCTTGACACGATCCGGTGGTAAATCTGTCAACAAATCCGCCGGATGCCCGTCTGGGTGCGTTCACCTAATCGGACCAACTCGAGAACAGCCAGGTCGGGACCCATGGCGACGCCATCGCGAGGCTCCGGGCGGTCGGGTCGCAGTTTCGTAACACACAGTGCAGGGCGTGCGCTGCCGTGCGCCGGTGCGCTCGCGCCTCGTCCGGGTCGAGGTCGGCGAGCACCATGGCGCAGGGCCAGACGAGGGGGACGAGCCCGTGCCGGGTGGCGTCGGCGAGCGCGTCGAAGATCAGGACCCGGGCCCGTTCGCGATCTCCGACGGCGGCCAGCGAGGCCCCCAGCACGAGCGCTGACTTGACCTGGTGGCGCACCGACCCTGACCTCGCCGCGGCGGCCCTGGCGGCCTCAGCGGGCACCACAGCGGCCCGCGCGGACCCCGCCCCCAGTTCCGTCTCCGCCGCGACCCAACCCCGCCGGATCTCCGCGCGCCAGCCCGCGTCCCCCAAGGTGGACTCGATTCCGAAGAGCCTGCGCGCCTCGGCGGTGCGGCCCAGGCCGATGGCGTCGGCGGCGAGGCCAAGCAGGACGTCGGACCGCGCCGCGCGGACGTCGGCGCCAGAGGGTCCGGGCAGGTCGGGATGATCACCGTCGATGCCGCCGGGCCCGATCAAGCCGGCCCGGGCGAGCCGGTTCAGACCCGCCGCGTCGAACGACCGGGCGAGGGCGTGACCGCCGACTTGGCGAAGATGCGACGCGCGGGTCGCGGCGGCCAACGCGGCGATCACCGGATCCGGGCTGGAGATCAACCTCCGCAGCAGGTCAGCGGCTCGGGCGTACTGACCCCGGCCACCGAGAGCGACGGCCGCGAACCACAAGTCGAGCGGCTCGGCGGGCCCGCCGGGCGTTACTGCTTTCGGGTTTTCGCCGAATGCGGCCGTCCAGCGCGCCGCCCGATCGGGGTCACTCACCTGGTCGAGTCTGCCTCGCCGAGCACGACGGATTCGATCCGGTCCACCGCGCCCGCGAGATCGTCGAGGTGCTCGACCCGGCCCGGCATGTCGGTGTCGAACCAACCCGGCCCGCACGCGAAGATCCGCATGTGCTGCCTCGTGCGCGGAATCTGCTCGATCACGTCCGCGCCTCCATTGGCCGAAACCTGCGCCCAGAGCGCCACGGCGGTCGGAGCGGTGCGCCGGACGGCGGCGGCGAGGGACGCGGCGGGCAGCGCGGCACCCAGCATGCGGGTGCCGAGCCCCCGGCGGGCCAGGGCGGCGCGCAGGACGTAGAGGGGCAGCGAGTGCCGTTCGCCGGGCGCGCAGCAGAGCAGGATCGGCCGGGTGTTGCGCGGCGCGGGCACCAGCGGGGTGGCCCGGATCATGGCGGCAAGCACGCACTCGTCCACGAGGTGTTCGAGCTCCACGCAGTCCCCCGCGTGCACCCAGCGATTGGACACCGCGGACAGCACGGGACGGATCATCGAGTCCCAGGTGGTTGCCACGCCGTAGCTCTCGATCGCCTCGGCGATCATCACCTGCATCGACTCGTCGTCCATCGCCAGCGCCGCCCGGCCCAGCCCGCGCGGGTCCGGCGACCCCTGTGACCTGCTCTGATCGGCGATGTCCGAGAGCCAGTCGCTGTCCTGGTCGGCCGGGGCGACGGACTCGGCCTGGCGATCCGACTGAGGCCTGCCCGCACCGGTCTCCGCGGAGACCCTGCGGGCATAGTCGGCGGCCTCGGCGGGCGCCGCGCCCTTGAGCAGGGCCCGCTGCATCAGCTCCAGGCGGGCGATGTCGGAGGGCGCGTACCGGCGGTGGCTGCCCGTCGTGTGCCCACTCGGGCCGACCCCGTAGCGGCGGTCCCAGGTGCGCAGGGTCGACGGCGCGATGCCGAGCCTGCGGGCCACGGCGGCGACCGGAAGCGTCGGTTCGCCTGATTCGTCGGAGTCGGCGGCCTCGGCGGCCTCACTGTCCCCCGGCGGCCCACTGTCCGTGGAACCGCTCGGTGTCGCCTGCTCGGATTTGGTCACCACCGCACCATCGTCGGGTGACGCCGAGTGTCCGGCAACTGGATACATGACCACGCTGCGTCGACTGGGTGATGCCGATCGGCTGAATCGCGGTACGAATGAGTCGATCACTCTTGAACAAGTATTGACGCGGTTCTAGCGTGTAAGCCGCTGCACCGAATGGAGTATTGACTCCCTTCCCACAGACATGGAGGCGGCCATCATGGCGGACACTCGCAGGCTCCCCGGTCCGAACGCCGATGTGTGGGACTGGCAGCTCGACGGCTCGTGCAGAGGCATGGATAGCGCGTTCTTCTTCCATCCGGATGGGGAGCGCGGACCCGCCCGCGCGCGTCGCGAGTCCAAGGCCAAGGCGATCTGCCAGGCATGCCCGGTCCTGTCCCTCTGCCGGACCCACGCGCTCGCCGTGCACGAGCCCTACGGGATCTGGGGCGGGCTTTCGGAGTCGGAGCGGGAGGCGATCATCAAAACCGAGAAACGCACGCTGGCCGTCGCCAACTAGCGCACACGCGAGAAGGCCCGTTCGCCGAGGCGAACGGGCCTTCTCCGTGCGGGAAAACTAGTGGCCGTGACCGTGGCCGTGGCCGTGGCCCTGACCGGCGGGCTCTTCCGCCTTCTTCTCGACGATGGAGACCTCGGTGGTCAGCACCATGCGAGCGATCGACGCCGCGTTGGCCACCGCGGAGCGGGTGACCTTCACCGGGTCGACGACACCGTCGGCGAGCAGGTCGCCGTAGGTCAGCTTCGCCGCGTTGAAGCCCTGGCCCCACGGCAGCTCGGCGACCTTGTTGACGACGACCGCACCTTCCTGGCCGCCGTTCGTGGCGATCCAGAACAGCGGCGCGGCGAGCGCCTCGCGGACGATCGCGACACCGGTCGCCTCGTCACCGGTGAGGCCGAGGTTGCCCTCGAGCTCCTTGGCGACGTGCACCAGCGCGGAACCGCCTCCGGGGACGATGCCCTCTTCGACAGCCGCCTTGGTGGCCGCGACCGCGTCCTCGATGCGGTGCTTGCGCTCCGACAGCTCGGTCTCGGTCGGGGCGCCGACCTTGATGACCGCGACGCCGCCGGAGAGCTTCGCGAGCCGCTCCTGCAGCTTCTCGCGGTCCCAGTCGGAGTCGGAGGCCTCGATCTCCTTGCGGAGCTGCTCGGCCCGACCGGCGATGTCGGCCTTGGAGCCGCCACCCTCGACCAGCGTGGTCTCGTCCTTGGTGACCACGACGCGGCGGGCGGTGCCCAGCGAGTCGAGGGTCGCCTCGGACAGCTTGAGGCCGACCTCGGCGGCGATGACCTGGCCGCCGGTGACGACGGCGAGGTCATCGAGGAACGCCTTGCGGCGGTCGCCGAAGAACGGGGCCTTGACCGCGACAGCCTTGATCGTCTTGCGCAGGGCGTTGACGACCAGCGTCGACAGCGCCTCACCCTCGACGTCCTCGGCGACGATCAGGACGGACTTGCCGGACTCGGCGACCTTCTCCAGGATCGGCAGCAGGTCGGCGAGCGCCGAGATCTTGTCGCGGTGCAGCAGGACGTAGCAGTCCTCCAGCACGGCTTCCTGCGACTCGAGGTCCGTGGCGAAGTGCGCCGAGACGTACCCCTTGTCGAACTGGACGCCCTCGGTGATGACGAGCTCGGTGGCCAGCGTGGAGGACTCCTCCACGGTGATCACACCGTCCTCGCCGACCTTCTCGATGGCCTCGCCGAGCAGCGCGCCGATCGACGCGTCACGCGAGGCGACGGTGCCGACCTGGGCGACGTTGTCGCGGCCCTTGACGGGCGTGGCCTTCGAGAGCAGCGAGGCGACAACGGCGTCCGAGGCGGCCTGGATGCCCCGGCCGATCGCGGTCGGGTTGGCGCCGGCGGCCACGTTGCGCAGGCCGACGCGCACGAGCGCCTGGGCCAGCACGGTGGCGGTGGTGGTGCCGTCGCCCGCGATGTCGTTGGTCTTGGTGGCGACGTTCTTGGCCAGCTGCGCGCCCAGGTTCTCGAACGAGTCTTCCAACTCGATCTCACGGGCGATGGTGACACCGTCGTTGGTGACCGTCGGCCCACCGAACTTCTTGGCGAGCACGACGTGACGCCCACGCGGGCCGAGGGTGACCTTGACCGCGTCGGCGAGCTTGTTCACCCCGCGCTCAAGGGCCCGACGAGCGTCCTCGTCGAAACTGATCTGCTTGGGCATTGATTACCTCTCGATATACGCGGGCACTCGAATGAAGAACGCCCCGGTGCCCCGAACGGGGCCGCCGGGGCGTTCGACTAGGTCAGCCGGGTGTCTAGTTGACGACAGCCAGCACGTCGCGGGCGGAGAGGATGAGGTACTCCTCGCCGTTGTACTTGACCTCGGTGCCGCCGTACTTGGAGTAGATGACGACGTCGCCGACAGCCACGTCCACGGGGACGCGGTTGCCCTTGTCGTCGATCCGGCCCGGACCCACAGCCAGGACCTTGCCCTCCTGGGGCTTCTCCTTGGCGGTGTCCGGGATGACCAGACCAGACGCGGTCGTGGCCTCGGCTTCGCTCGCCTGGACAACAATCTTGTCCTCGAGCGGCTTGATGTTGACGCTCACCGCTGTGACCTCCACGGGTCGTCGAAAGCGTTGGCAGGTTCCTATGACTGACGGCTCCTGCCACCCCGCCGTCGCGGGTGCCGGGGCGGTGCTGGTGCCGTACATTTGGCACTCTACCCACGCGAGTGCTAACCGTGCAACACACCCCCGGCCTGGCGAAGCATGCCTGACCACCGAGCGTCGAACGGGGGTCTCTCGGCGTCACAGGCGCCCGCTTCGAGACTCTTGACTATGGACTGGCCCGCGAAGTCGTCACGCAGGCGTGCGGTCGTACCGATTCACCCGACAGGAGTCGGGATCTCCCGCGAATCTATACAACCATGGATTCGACTGATCCCCAGAAGCAGTCATCTCGAAATAGTAACCACCCGGATGTTCAGGCGCGTTCTGAAAGCTCAGACTCACCCTGGTCCCGCCCTTGGTCACGACTGCTTCCCACGTGCCGGTTCCAGACAGTTCTCGAGTGTCCCCCATGGGCGTCTCTTCCGCGTGAATAGCGACGGCCACAAACGTTCCGTCATCCCGCAACTTGAGCGTGGAGTCGCCCTGAACAAGCTGATAGTTCCCCACCAGTTCGGGTGCTGGAATCACGAGCTTTGACGGGGCACATCCAATGACTGCCGAACAGGCCGCCGAAGTAAAGCTGAATGCCAGCGTCGCCAGGGCGAGGGCCCACCTGACAGTGGACCTCACCCTGCCCTGCTTCAACGTCACGGCCGCCATTCCTCAAGCAGGTGAATAACCTGCCACTGATCCTGCTGATATCTCACGCCAGCTTTACCGCCGAATTGACTGATGGAATGTTGGAAGAGTATAGCACCATCCGATTTCGCCCCCTTGTAGCCACCCACGGGATCCCTAAGAGCAGACTTCACCGTAGTGAAGTTCTTTATCTCGAGTTTCACCATGCAAGAACCGTTTACCAGACTGCCCTCGACTAGACGCCAACGAACATCGAAACTGCCGAGCGTTGACGCTTCAAGGTTTCCATTGCCACCGAGATTCGTGAAATTGAGCATATCGTTCGCCATGATGAAAAGCTTCTCCGCCGTCGAATGGTCACCAAGGGCGAAGCTGGTGGTACCTTCCGTTCGCGTGCCAGCAAGCACGGCGGGGTTGATTTCGTTCCAGAAATCTCGACGGAAATACCAGTGGTTGCGGATCTGCTCGGCGAAGAAGTCACCATCCCAGAATTCGTACACGATCACCGGATCGCCGCGCCGGTAGTCGGAGTGGTACCACTCAGCGAGCAGATCGCGCGCGGTTTTGTCCTTACCCTCCACCAGTTTCGGCGCAGGCGGCTTCGGAGCAGGCACGCCCAGCAGATCGGCGAGCGAAGTCAGTGGCCTCGCGGAGCCCTTGGTACTGGTCGACGTAACGGCGTCCACCACATCAGCAACGGTGCTGCCGCCGCTCGGCTGGGATCCACCAGCAGGCGAACCACCACTTGGCGGAGGTGCCGCCGCCTGGCAGTCCACCCGGCGTTCCCCGCAGGTACCGCGCCTGTCATCCACACTGGTCAGCCCACTCGGGTCACGCAGAACCAGCGGGGAAGGCGGTGCTCGAGTGCCTGCTGTCCGCTCCGTGCACCCACCACCCGACGGTCTTGCCGTTTTTGCCTGTGAGATCGATCTGCACGTCGTGCATCGCACCGGAAGCCTGCTGCGGACCATCCCAAGCCGCCGTTTCGGCGCCGTTCTCCGCGAGGCGCCACTGGGGGCGCAGCAGATCGCCGTCCGCGTCGTTCAACCGGGTCCTCAACCGGATCGACGCGTCGGCGAGATACGGAACTCCAGCGCAGTGCCCGCACGCCGCGGGTAGTGGCGGATCGGTGCTCAGCTCAGTGGGCTTTTCCGGAATCGTGTTGTAGTCGATGGACAGCTTGGTCTGCGCGGGGTCGTACTTGCGCCAGGCGAGCTGGTCGGTGCTGCTGGAAGCACGCATGTAGTACGTGCTTGTGGTGCCGATGCCCCACGTGTCGATGTCGAACTCGACACCCTTGTGACCGGTGCAGTTGGTATGCACGGCCCCTACCGAGACGGTACCGAGGTGGCGTGCCGAGGCCGGGCGGGTGTCCCAGGTCATCCCGGCGGTGATCTGCCGATCAGCCAGGTGGAGTTGGTGGTCACGAGCGTTGCAGCTCGGGCTATAGGTCGCCACGGTCTTGAAAGTGGCGTTGTGCAGAACCTTGCCGCCGAGGTCGCTGGAGTCGAACTGGAAGTACGCCCACGCTTCGTGGATGTCGTTGCAGTACCCGTTGTCGTAGCACTGGCCGACCTGGGCGACCGAGCTGCCCGCACCGCTGGTCCACCAGTAGGACGACGTCGGCTTGCCCGAGAGGGCAGTCGCCCAGTTCGTCTTCTCCTCAGGATGCAGACCTGGGTCGATGACGACTGGATAGACCAAGTTCCGGTCGGCCAAGAACGCCTGGTCGGGCCGCAATGTCACCGAATCGGCGGTGACCTCGACGCCTACCCGGGCGGCTCGAGAGTTCGCGGTGTTGCTGGGGGCGAATCCGCTGGAGTCCCACATCATCGAGGGCGGGGCGAGGAACACCACCGCACCGTTCTCGTCGAGCGCCCGCAGGACACCGGCTTCGTCGGTCTCCAGTCGCAGTCCGGGGGCGACGACAGGGAAGTGATCTTGGCCAGTGCCGGGTTGCGCGCGGCATCGGCTGTCTTGACCACGAGGTGCTGCTGATAACCACTGCGCTGTGCCACGACCACAAGGTCCACACCGGGCATGACATCCGGGTACGTGGCCTTGTCGCCGGACATGACCGGCGTGGGCAACTGACCTGACCAGTGCAGGGCGAACGACCGGCGATCTTTGACGATGCGCAGCAAGGGCGCTTCCGTGCCGCCACCGCTTACCGAGAGATCACCGATGGCGGCGACCGGCCCCACGGAGCCGTCGGCGCGTTTGGCCATAGCGGTATTGATCGGGACCCAGGTGTTTCCCCTGCGAACCTTCGTCGGCACCGCGGTGTACTCGGCCGTCATGGTGCCGCCAGGATTCGCGAAGACCTCCTTGGAGGGTGTCCGTTCGCTCGCCACGGCCACTCGAGAGCCCTGTCTCTCAGCCGCGAACATGGCCGCGGCCGCGTCAGGTGCCTCGGTGACCACATCGGCGGGCGCATTAACTTGATCTTCGAGCACCGTCGAGATGAGCGGCCCAACGAGGGCACCGGCCAAGAGGGCAACAGTGAACAGGCGCGCGCCAGTACGAGCGCGCGCCGACATGACGACGCGACATCATTTCCCCAGTCAGGTCTTCGCACGTCCCCGACGGCATGCGACCCGGTTTGCCAGAGGGAACGATGCCTGACGGAGGCCGCTGTGTATACATCCGTTCGGAGGAGCCTCCGGCGGCCACTCAGCCCTATTGAGAGAGTGGCGCGAACCACCTTCCCGCTGGGGCCCGGTCGATCACGCAGGCGAGTCGGTGAGAACATCGGCGCCTGCTCATTACTCGGAAGCGTCGGTCGTCGCCGAGTAACGTCGGCGAGTGGTCAATCGGGACGGGGCGCGCATGGTCAGTGCCGACGCGCACCAGGGGGTAGGCAAGTGATCCGCGAAGCGGTTGAGGGTGACTTCGAGCGGCTGCGGGAGATCGAGGTGCTCGCGGGCGAGGTGTTCCGGACGGTCGGGATGGACTTCATCGCCGACATGCCGCCGCCGCCCGTCGAGGTGCTCGCGGAGTTCGCCGGGGCTGGGCGATGCTGGGTGGTCGTCGAGGACGGGGTGGTCGGTGGGTATCTGCTCGCCGAGGTGGTCGACGGGTGCGCGCATATCGCACAGGTGAGTGTTGATCCATGGTTTCGGGGGCGGCGGCTCGGGGCCGGGCTGATCGATCACCTTGACCCGTGGGCGCGCGAGCGGGGGCTGGCTGGGCTGACGCTGACGACCTACCGGGACCTGCCGTGGAACGGGGTCTACTACGCGAAAATCGGGTTCGAGGTCGTGGAGCCAACACCGGGGTTGGCCGAGTTGGTGGCGCACGAGGCGAAGCTTGGGTTGGACCCGGCGATCAGGGTGTGTATGCGGCGGTGACTGGTTCGGGCGGAAGTGCTCGCACGGAAGCACTTCCGCCCGGTGCACCGGACCGAATGGTTGATGGGATGGGACCGCCCGTGCGCGGGACGCCCCCGGCTCCCCCAGGAAGCCGGGCGCTGACAACAAAAAAGCCGCCATTCGAGACTCCGAACGGCGGCTCCTCACGATCAGGTGATCATGGGGAACCCCGGCGGTGGGCGCACTCCGGCAGCCGATTGGCTTCGGACTTGCTGGGCACACTCACCTCCGGGATCGGTTGCTGTCGAACGGAACTATGTCCGACACGCCCGCGGAGGGCAACGCGATTTAGACCGAGACCGTCGAGACCGGAAGGGCCGGGTTCGCCGAGAGGTCCAAAGAGGACGGCTGGACGCCCGCCGCCACCAAGTGGGCGCCGAGGGCGGCCATCATGGCGCCGTTGTCGGTGCACAGCCGGGGTCGGGGCACGCGCAGTTCGATGCCCGCGGCGGCGCAGCGTTCGGCGGCCAGGACCTTCAGGCGCGAGTTCGCGGCGACACCGCCGGAGATGACCATGGTGCCGATACCGAGTTCCGTCGCGGCGCGCACGGCCTTCGCGGTCAGGACGTCGGCGACGGCCTCCTGGAACGACGCGCAGACGTCGTCGACCGGGATCTCCTCGCCGTCGCGTTCGCGGGCCTCGACCCAGCGGGCGACGGAGGTCTTGAGCCCGGAGAAGGAGAAGTCGTACTTCGCGTCGCGCGGGCCAGTGAGGCCGCGGGGGAAGGCGATCGCCCTGGGGTTGCCGCGCTGCGCGGCCTTGTCGATCGGCGGGCCGCCGGGGTAGGGCAGGCCGATGACCCTGGCGACCTTGTCGTAGGCCTCGCCCGCGGCGTCGTCGATAGTCGAGCCGATTTCGGTGATCTTGCCGGACAGGTCGTCCACGCGCAGGAGCTGACTGTGGCCGCCGGAGACCAGCAGGGCCAGGCACGGAGAGGGCAGCGGACCGTGGTCGAGCGTGTCCGCGGCAACGTGGCCCGCGAGGTGGTTGGCGCCGTAGAGGGGAACGCCCAGCGACATCGCGTACGCCTTCGCGGCCGAGACGCCGACCAGCAGGGCGCCGGACAGGCCGGGCCCGCAGGTGACGGTGATCGCGTCCACATCGGACAGTCCGAGACCGGCGGTCTCGAACGCGCGACGCATGGTCGGGACCATCGCCTCCAGGTGCGCCCGGCTGGCGATCTCGGGGACCACGCCACCGAAGCGGACGTGCTGGTCGACGCTGGACGCGACCTCGTCGGCGAGCAGCTCGACGCCGCCGTCGCGGCCGAGACGGACGATGCCGACGCCGGTCTCGTCGCACGAGCTCTCAATGCCCAGGATGATCGTCACGTGGTCTCCTCCACGGGGACTCCGGCGTTCTCGGGCCGTGCCATCGTGTAGGCGTCGGCGCCCGAGGGCTGGTAGTAGCGGCGGCGCAGGCCGATGGTGGTGAAGCCGTGCTTCTCATAGAGCGCGATGGCGGACTTGTTGTCCGTGCGCACTTCGAGGAACACCGCGGCGGACTCCTCGTCGGCCCGGGCGAGCAGGGCGCACAGCAGCAGTTCGCCGATGCCCTGGCGCTGGAACTTCGGGTCGACACCGAGGGTGTGCACGCTGGCTTCCATGTCTCCGGGCGCTCCGGCCACGGAGAGCCCGGCGTAGCCGACGAGTTGGTCGTCGAGGTAGGCGCCGAGGTAGTAGTGACCCCAGTCCAGCTCGGAGGCGAACGCGGACTCACTCCACGGGTCTTCGCCGGAGAACAGGATCTTCTCCAGTTCGGCGCAGCGGCGCAGGTCCTCGCGCCGCAGCGGTTCGAGGCGCACGCTCACCTCGGACTCACCCGCTTGCGCGCGCCGGGCTCGACCGCGTCGGGCCTGCGCAGGTAGAGCGGGGTGAGCGGACCGGGGTCGGTGGTCAAGTCGGCGGCGGCGACCAGGCCCGCCGGGCTCGGGTGGTCCGGGCCGACGACGGGCAGACCCAGGACGTCGGCGTAGAGCTTGGCGCCATAGCCCGCGGCGCGGACGACGCCGAGTTCGGCGACCCGCTCGGCGAGTTCGGCGGGCGGGGTGACGGCGGGCTCGGTGGTCCGGGCGCCGTCGTAGGCGGCCCAGTAGACCTCGCGGCGGCGCGCGTCGGTGACCACGAGCAGTGGCTCCCCCGGCGCGTCGGCGGCGATCGCGTCGAGCGAGCAGACCGGGTGGACCGGCAGGTCGAGGCTGTGGCCGAGGGCGGCGGCGGTGACCATGCCCGCGCGTAGACCGGTGAACGGGCCCGGGCCGATTCCGCAGACGATCGCGTCGAGGTCGGCCAGGGTCCGGCCCGCGGCGGCGAGGGCGTCGCGCACGTGCGGGGTGAGCAGTTCCCCGTGCGCCTTGGCGTCGACCGTGACGCACTCGGCCAACACGCGGGCGCGCCCGTCGGTCAGTTCGACGACACCGGCGGTGACCGCGGGTGTAGCGGTGTCCACAGCGAGTACCAGCACGGTTGTCAAGAGTACGAGGCGTGCCTTCGGGCACGTGGGGCGCGGTCGCAAACGCTTGCGCGCGTGACCGTCATAACTGCCCGTGAGCGCCCGGCCGCACTAGGGTTGGCCTCGTGCTGCTGCCCACCCTGGCTGATCCGGACGAGCGTGAAGCGCTGCGATTCGGGGCCGACGTCCTCACCCACGCCGAACTCGCCGCCGCGGCCAAGGCGGTCGCGGCCCAGGTCGGCGGGGCCCGCCGGGTCGCCGTCTGGGCCACCCCGAGCTTGCGGACCTGTGTCGCGGTCGTCGGCGCGCTCATCGCTGGGGCGGCCGTGGTGCCGATCAACCCGAAGACCGGCGAGCGCGAACTGGCGCACATCCTGGGCGACAGCTCACCCGACCTGGTGATCGGCGGCCCCGATGGGGTGACGATCGACGTGACGGCCCGCCTCGACGGGCCGCTGCCTCCCGAGGCCGACCCGGAATCGCCTGCGTTCGTCGTCTACACCTCGGGCACCACCGGGCCGCCGAAGGGTGTGCTGCTGCCCCGCCGCGCCATCGCCTCGAATCTCGACGCGCTCGCGGAGGCGTGGGAGTGGACAGCGGCGGACACCGTCGTACATGCGCTGCCGCTGTTCCACGTGCACGGGTTGATCCTGGGTGTGCTCGGCCCGCTGCGCCGCGGTGGCGCGGTACACCACCTCGGGAAGTTCGACACGCGCGCCATCGCCGAGGCACTGTCCGGGTCGGCGACGGTCATGTTCGGGGTTCCGACGATGTACCACCGGCTCGCCGCCGACTGCGAGGCCGACGCCGAGTTGGCCGCGGCTGTCGGCGGGGCGCGACTGCTGGTGTCGGGCTCGGCGGCGCTGCCCGCGACCGACCACGCGCGGATCGCCAAGGCGACGGGCCAGGGGGTTGTCGAGCGCTATGGGATGACCGAGACCCTGATGAACTGCGCCGTGCGCGCGTCCGGCGACCGACGGCCCGGATTCGTGGGGCCCGCGGTGGACGGCGTGGAACTGCGGCTGGTGGACAACGGCGCCTTGGTGCCCGACGGCGAGATCGGTGAGATCGAGGTGCGCGGGCCGAACCTGTTCCTGGGGTACCTGAATCGCCCGGACGCGACCGCGGAAGCGTTGCGGGACGGGTGGTTCCGGACCGGGGACATGGCGGTGCGGTCGGCGGACGGGTATGTGCGGATCGTCGGGCGGCGGGCCACGGACCTGATCAAGAGCGGCGGCTACAAGATCGGCGCGGGCGAGATCGAGAACGCGCTGCTGGAACACCCGGGGGTCGCGGAGGTCGCGGTGACGGGTGAGCCGGACGAGGACTTGGGTGAGCGGATCGTGGCGTGGGTGGTGCCGTCGGGCGAGCCGCCGCCGGTCAAGGAACTGGCCGACCATGTGGCCGCACTGCTGTCACCGCACAAGCGTCCGCGGGTGGTCCACTACTTGGAAGCGTTGCCGCGCAACGAAATGGGCAAGGTCACCAAGCGAGCCCTGCATGCCTGACGAGGGAGCGCGGCACCTGATCGCCGCCATCAGCACCGACTTCACCGAGTTTCCCACGAAAGCGTTGGCGTCCGGGGACGGACCACTGGACTGGGACGGGTATGGGGAAGCACGGGAGCGGGCGTCCCGGGCCTCGGGTGAAACCGAGTCCGTGGTGTGCGGCGAAGGTCGCGTGGGTGGTGTTGCGGCCGTGCTCGTGGTGTTCGACTTCCGATTCCTGGGCGGATCGGTCGGCAGTGCGACCGGCGATCGGATCGAGTACGCGTTCGCTCGGGCCCGAGAGACCAGGACGCCGCTGGTCTCGCTGATCGCCACCGGCGGCAGCCGGATGCATGAGGGAATGGTTTCCCTACACCAACTTCAACGCGTCGCGCGGCAGTCGACGCTGCTGCACCAGGCTGGGGTTCCGCAGATCTCGGTGCTCCGCGACCCGACGACCGGCGGGCTGTGGGCTTCGCTCGGCGCGGGTGCGGATGTGGTCATCGGGGTCGAGGAGGCGCAGGTCGGGTTCGCCGGACGGCGGGTGCGGCCGGTGGCTGATGACCCGGCCTATACGGCTGAAGGACAGCTTGCTCATGGACACATCGACGAGGTGTGCGCTCTCGAGGATGTCGGTTCCGTTTTGGCGGAATGGTTACTGTTGCTGAGTTCTGGCACGCCTGAGCCTGCCGAGGTGCCGCGAGCGCTGGGTTCTGTCGAGCCCGCTTCCGATGCATGGTCGGCGGTGCAGCACGCTCGGTCGGCAGTTCGGCCGCATGCCGAGTCCTATTTGGACGATTACTTCGATGTGCGGCGGTCGATCTCCGGGGATCGTTGCGGTGGCGTGGATGCCGGGATGATGTGCGGGATCGGAATGCGGGGGCGGCATTCCATCGCATATGCGGCCCAGACTGGGACCGCTACGACGCCTGCCGGGTTTCGGACTGCGGCTCGGCTGATTCGGTTGGCTGAGCGGTTGGGAATTTCGGTGCTGACCTTGGTCGACACACCGGGGGCGGCGAATGACGCTGCCGCTGAGCGGGCGGGCGTTGGGCCGGCTATCGCGGAGCTGTTCGCGACGGTGGCGGCGGCTCGGGTGCCGGTCACGACGTTGGTGATCGGGGAAGGTGGGTCTGGTGGCGCTTTGGCGTTGGCCGCGCCGGACCGGACTTGGATCACACCGGATGCCTACTTCTCGGTCATCGCACCGGAGTTGTGCGCCGCGATCTTGAAGCGGTCGCCTGACGAGGTTCCTGCCACCGCCGAGCAGTTGCGGTTGCGACCAGCGGATCTTGTCGAGTTGGGTGTTGTTCGAGGAATCGCAGACTAGAGATCTCGATAGATTTCGCGCCGGTGGCCAAGATCGACGACCAGAACCACGAGCCGACCGTCATCAACGGTATAGACAACGCGGTAGTCGCCCACGCGGACGCGATACGCGCCGCTCAAGCCCTGGAGGGCGATGGCGCCATGTGGGCGAGGATCGTCGCCCAGCTTGGTGATCGCGGTCTGCAGCCGACGGCGGATCGGCTTGTCGAGCTTCGCAAGCGCTCGGATCGCCTCTCGGGCGATTTCGATCCGACAGGTCACCGGTCGAGGTCTCCGGCTTCCAGCAGTGCCACAGCCTCATCCCACGGGACAGTCGTCTCGCCCTTGGCCAGCACATCGGAGGCGCGCTGCGACCAGTACGCGTCCTCAAGCTCTTCGAGTCGCTCCGCGACCTCGGCGGGGACGACGGCGCCGACCCTTCGGCCGTATCGGGTCAGGTAGACAACATCGCCATCGCGGACATGCGTGTCCAGCAGCTCGGGAAGCTGGGCGCGCGCATCAGTCACGCTTACTTCGTGGTCGCGGGCAGCCGTCATGTATCAAATGTACATGTTGTACGTCTTGTCCGCTAGCTCCAGCTGTCGAGGATCTCCGGGAGGTCCGAAAGGCGGTGCAGGATCGCGTCTGGTTCGACGTCCACCGGGACCAGTTGGTCCTCCGGGATGTCGCTGTGCGGAATCAAGATCGCCTTCATCCCCGCCGACTTCGCCCCGTTGATGTCGTCATGGGGGCGGTCGCCCACGTACACGCAGTCCGCCGGGTCGTCGATGCCGATCGCGTGCATGGCGGCTTCGAAGGACTTCGGGTGCGGCTTCGTGTACTCGAGGTCGCTGCTCCACACACACGCGTCGAAGAGGTGGCGGACGTTGTCGCGGATCAGGATCTCTTCGTGCCAGGTGCCGGGCCAGGACGTCGACGACAGGACGCCGGTGCGCAGGCCGCGGGCGCGGAGTTCGGTCATCAGGGGGGTGACTTCGGGGTCCGTGTACGTGGCCTGGTCCCAAAAAGCCCGGTACGCCGCCCAGGCCGCCTCGTGCTCCGGCACGCCCACCTCGGTCAGGACGTGGCTCAACGAGAAGGCCGTGGCCTCCGCGCGGCAGCGTGACCAAGCCGCGTTGTCGGCGGCGAGGAGGGCTTCGGCGATGACCTTCGCCTGCTCGGGGTCGTCGGCGTGGACGATGTCGGCGTAGATCTGCCAGCCGGCGCGCATGTCCATCGTCACCCAGGGGGTGAGGGTGCCGCCCCAGTCGAAGATCACGGCTTTCATGCGGGTCAGCCTATCCGGCGGTCGGCCCAGTTTCCATGTGGTTCAAGGGTGGCGACACGGCTGTCGTCGGGGCGGCGATCCAGGCGAATCAGCAGGTGATCCTCCGACAGGCGCTCGGCCGCGCCCTCGCCCCATTCGATGACCACGACGGCGTCCACCAACTCCGTGTCCAGGTCCAGATCGTCCAACTCGGTGAGGTCACCGCCGAGCCGGTAGGCGTCGACGTGGACCAGCGGGATGCCTCGATCGCCCGCCCGGTGTTCGCGGGCGATGATGAAGGTGGGGCTGCTGACCCGGCCGTGCACCCCGAGCCCGGCGGCTATGCCTTTGGCGACAACGGTTTTGCCCGCGCCCAGCGGGCCGGCGAGCAGGATCAGGTCGCCGGGGCGCACCATCTCGCCAAGTTTGCGGCCGAAGTCGAGGGTGTCCTCGACCTGGCGCAGTTCGATCGTCTCAGCCACGACGCCACCACTTCTTCCGCCCGGCCCCAGCGCTCCGCGCGCACTCGCGGAGGAGGTCGGCCAGGTGATCGTTCACGAAATCGGGTTGTTCCAACATGACCATGTGCCCAGCGCCGCGGGCTCGGACCAGCACGGCGTCGGGCAGTTCTAAGGCGATGCGTTCGGTGTGCTCGAACGGCGTCATCCGGTCCTCGTCGGCGCCGATCACCAACACCCGGCAGTATTTCAAACCAGCCAGAGCCGCGTACCTGTTGTGGCTGCCCAGAGTCTCGATGAAGTCCGCCAGCACCCGCACCGGGGTCACGTTGAGCATGTCCATCAGGAAGTCCACCAGGCTCGGGCTGACGCTGCGCGACCCGAAGGCGAGCCTGCGCACCGCCTGCCGCGTGAGGTGGCCGCCGCTCGCCCGCACGAGTTCGACCAGACCTGGCTGCCAGTCTGCGAACCGGCCGACGTAGCGGGTGACCGGGTTGTACTTCGAGAGCAGCGGACGGGAGAGGCCGCTCTTGCCGACCTCGCCCGCGGACGTGCCGATGAGCGCGACGCCTTCGACCCGTTCGGCGAACAGGCCCGGGTTCTGCTCGGCCAGCTCCATGATCGCCATGCCGCCCATCGAGTGCCCGACGAGCACCAGCGGACCGTCCGGCGCCATGGCCCGGATGACGTCGTCGAGGTCGCGGGCGAGCTGCTCGATCGTGCTCGACTCCTCGTCGGTCAGCGCGGAGCGGCCGTGGCTGCGGTGGTCGTAGAGCACCTGCCGCACACGGGGTTCGGTCATGGCGGCGAGCATCTCGCGCTGGAAGTGCCAGCAGCGGCGGGAAAGCGCGAACCCGTGCACCAGAATGACGGTGAGCTCCGGCTTGCCGCCGTCGGCCGGGTCGACCTCCTCGACGGACAACGCGCCGCCGTCCGCCGCGGCGACCGTGCTGACCCGGTCGGGCGGCAACTCGCCCAGCGCCACACCCGGGTAGAGCTCGTCCGGCCTCCGGGCCCGGATGACGCCCGCGACCACGGCGCCGCCTGCGATGGCCATGCCGATACCCGCGAGGACCCGGTTGGCCACGCTCACGAGGACTCGCCAAGGTACGAGCGCGCCACGCGCGAGCGGTACATGCCGGTCACGATCTCGTAGTCGATCGTCCCGATGGTGTCGGCCCACTCACGGGCGGTGGGCTCGCCGCGCTCGCCGGTGCCGAACAGCACGACTTCGTCCCCCACCAGGACTTCGTCGTCGCCGCAGTCGACCATGATCTGGTCCATGCAGACCCGGCCGCGCACCGGACGACGCTTCCCGCCGAGGAACACCTCGAACCGGCCGGACAATGATCGCGAGACACCGTCGGCGTAGCCCACCGGCACCAGAGCCAGACTCGTTGCCCGGTCAGCGGTCCACGTGTGTCCATAGGAGACGGACTCGCCCGCGTCGATCCGCTTGGTGAGCACGACCGAGGACCGGAACGTCATCGCCGGGCGCAGGTCTTCGTGATAGGGCAAGGGGTTCAGCCCGTACATGGCGATACCCACGCGCACCAGGTCGAAGTGCAGGTCCTTGCGGTCGAGCGTGGCCGCGGAGTTCGCCAGGTGCCTGCGCGGCGTCAGACCGGCGTCCAGCGCGACTTGGTACGCCTCGGCGAACCGCGCGGCCTGCTGGTCGACCGACGGGTGACCCGGTTCGTCGGCGCACGCGAGATGCGACCACACCGCGTACACCTCGTTGTCCGACGCGGCCGCCGCGGCGACCAACTCGGGCCACGCCGAGCGCGGGCACCCGTTGCGGCTCAACCCAGTGTCGATCTTGAGATGGATTCGCCTGCCGGACAGGCGGGCCAGCTGCTCCACAGAGGACACCGACAGATCGATGTCGGACGGGCCCTGCGCGCCGGGGACGTCGAGCCAGGCCAGGATCGGCGCGGTGATGCCGGCCGCGCGCAACACCGCGGCCTCGTGCACGGAGGCCACACCGAGCCAGGTCGCGCCCGCGGAAAGGGCGGCACGGGCCACCGGCACAGCGCCGTGGCCGTAGCCGTCGGCCTTCACCACGGCCATCGTCTCCGCGCCGGCGGCGCGCGCGGACAGCAGCGCGACGTTGTGCCGGATGTGGTCGAGATCGACCGTCACCTCGGCGCGCGGCTGGTCAGGCATGACGGAATCGTGACACACCGCGGATGGCGTCGGGCAGCGCGTCCACGATGGCCGACGCGGAGGTGGGCGAACCGGACGCGGCCAGCTCACCCGCGCGGACATGCACGAATGCCGCGCACGCACCGGCGAGCAGCGGTTCGAGCCCCGCGGCGAGCAGTGCGCCGCAGAGTCCGGAAAGGACATCGCCCGACCCCGCGGTGGCCAGCCAGTACGAGCGGGCGGCGTTCACGGCCACGCGCCCGTCCGGGGCGGCGATGACGGTCGCGTGGCCCTTGAGCAGCACGGTCGCGTTCAGCTTCGCCGCCAGCCCGCGGGCGGCGGCGACCCGGTCGGCGCCCAGGTCGACCCCGAGCGGTCCGGCGATGCGGGCGAACTCGCGGTCGTGCGGGGTGAGCAGCACCGGGACATCGGGGTCGCGGGAGTCCCAGAGGGAGGAGTGTTCGGCGAGCAGGGTGATGCCGTCGGCGTCCACGACGGCCGGAACGCCCGCGGCCAAGACCGTGGCCACCACGTCACGCGAGGCCTTGCCGGTGCCCAGACCCGGTCCGACGACCCAGGCCTGCACCCGGCCCGCGTCCTCCACGGACCCGGTCGCGACCACCTCGGGCCAGCGCTGGCGGACCTCGTCGGCGGCGGACCCGGCGTAGCGGGTCATGCCCGAGGTGGCCCGCACCGCGGCGCCGACCGAGAGCACGGCCGCGCCCGGGTAGGTCGCCGACCCGGCCGCGATGCCGACCACACCCTGGGTGAACTTGTCGTCCGACGGACCGGGCAACGGCCACGCCCGACCGACATCCTCGGCGTCGAACACCTCGAAGTCCGGGTCGGCCAGGTCGAGGCCGAGATCCACCAGGTGCACCTCGCCGCAGCGTGGGCTCAGGAAGTGGACCGGCTTGAGCGCGCCGAAAGTGACCGTGACCTTGGCGTCGACCGCGGGGCCGTCGACGGCTCCGGTGTCCGGGTCGACACCGCTGGGCAGGTCCACCGCGACGATCGGCGCCCGCACCCGTGAGACCAGCGCGGCGGCGTCCGGCCGCAGCGAACCGCGCGCGGACAGCCCGACGATCCCGTCGATCACCACGTGGGCGTTGTCGACGTCCTCTGCCATGCCGACCCGTCCGCCCGCCCACAGCAGCGCTTCGAGTCCTCCGGCGTGGGCGCGGTCGGGCTGCAGGAGGACGGCCGTGACCGCCACGGAACGCTTGCGCAGCATGGCGCCCGCCCACAGCGCGTCGCCGCCGTTGTTGCCCGCGCCGACCAGCAGGACGACCCGCCGACCGGCCACCGCGCCGGTCGTCGAGCGGAGGAGCCGGATCGTGTGGAGCGCGACACCGTGGGCGGCGCGGCGCATCAGGGCGCCCTCCGGCGTCCGGGCGAGTACCTTGTCCTCGGCCTCCCGGACGCGCGCCGTGGTCCAGACGCCCTTCACGGCTATTCGACCGTAACGGACTTCGCCAGGTTGCGCGGCTTGTCGACGTCGTACCCGCGCGAGCGGGCGATCTCGGCGGCGAGCACCTGCAACGGGACGGTCGACACCAGCGGCTGCAGCAGCGTCGGCACCGCGGGGATCTCGATCAGCTCGTCGGCGAACGGGCGGACCGTCTCGTCGCCCTCCTCGGCGATGACGATCGTGCGCGCGCCGCGCGCCTGGATCTCACTGATGTTGGACACCAGCTTCGAGTGCAGCACCGCGCGGCCCTTCGGCGACGGCATGACCACGACGACCGGCAGGCCTTCCTCGATCAGCGCGATCGGGCCGTGCTTGAGTTCGCCCGCGGCGAAGCCCTCGGCGTGCATGTACGCCAGTTCCTTGAGCTTGAGCGCGCCTTCGAGGGCCACCGGGTAGCCGACGTGGCGGCCGAGGAAGAGCACGGCCTTGGAGTCGGACAGGTCGCGGCCGAGCGCGCGGACCTGGTCGACCGTGCCGAGGACCCGGCGGACGGCCTCGGGCATCGCCTCCAGCTCGTGGAACTCGCGGGCGATCTCGTCGGGGTACTTGGTGCCGCGGGCCTGCGCGAGGGCCAGACCGACCAGGTAGTTCGCCGCGATCTGCGCGAGGAACGCCTTGGTGGACGCGACCCCGATCTCCGGGCCCGCGTGGGTGTAGAGGACCGCGTCGGACTCGCGGGGGATCTGGGCGCCGTTGGTGTTGCACACCGCGAGGACGCGCGCCTTCTGCTCACGCGCGTGGCGCACGGCCTCCAGGGTGTCGGCTGTCTCACCGGACTGGGAGACCGCCACGACGAGCGTGTCGCGGTCGAGCACCGGGTCGCGGTAGCGGAACTCCGAGGCCAGCTCGACCTCGACGGGCAGCCGGGTCCAGTGCTCGATGGCGTACTTGGCGACCAGGCCGGAGTGGTAGGCCGAGCCGCAGGCCACGACGAAGACCTTGTCCACGTCGCGCAGGTCCTGCTCGGCGAGCCGCTGTTCGTCGAGCACGATCCGGCCGTCGACGAAGTGCCCGCGCAGCGTGTTCGCCAGCGCCTCGGGCTGCTCCTCGATCTCCTTGAGCATGAAGTACTCGTGGCCGCCCTTCTCGGCGGCGGAGAGGTCCCAGTCGACGGTGAACGGCTTGGCCGGGGCGGGCTCGCCGTGGAAGTCGAGGACCTCGTAGCCCTCGCGGGTGATCACGACGAGCTGGTCTTGACCCAGCTCGACGGCCTCGCGGGTGTACTCGATGAACGCGGCGACGTCGGAGGCGACGAACGTCTCACCGTCGCCGATGCCGACCACGAGCGGCGAGGACCGGCGCGCGGCGACGATCAGATCCGGCTCGTCGACATGGGTCACGACCAGCGTGAACGCGCCCTCCAGGCGGGCGCAGACGGCCCGGACGCTGGCGGGCAGGTCACCGGCGGTCTCGCCGTCGGCGTAGGCGCGGGCGACCAGGTGCGCGGCCGTCTCGGAGTCGGTGTCGCTGCTGAACTCGATACCCGCGGACTCCAACTCGCCGCGCAGGGCGACGAAGTTCTCGATGATGCCGTTGTGCACGACCGCGACCCGGCCGGTCGTGTCGCGGTGCGGGTGGGAGTTGCGGTCGATCGGGGCGCCGTGGGTGGCCCAGCGGGTGTGGCCCATGCCCGCGGTGCCGCCGAAGCCCTCGCGGCCGACCTCGTCGAGCCTGGCCTCCAGGTTGGCGAGCCTGCCCGCCTTGCGCTCCACAGCCAGGTCCGCGCCGGTCAGGACGGCGATTCCGGCCGAGTCGTACCCGCGGTACTCAAGGCGGCGAAGCCCGCCGAGCACGACGTCCAGTGCCTGCCGGTGGCCCACATATCCCACGATTCCGCACACGCGCACCAGGGTAGCCGGCACCGCCACACCCCGATGCGCGGCCACCGATAGGCTGACCACATGGCACGCAAGGCCAAGCACCTGCTCGACGAGCTTTCGCGTCCCGGTCCCAACGAGGTCCTTCGCGGCGACCTCGCGCTGATCGGGATGCCCGGGCTGGTCTTCACGCCGAAATCGGGCCTCGGGCTGCCCGCTGTCGCGTTCGGCCACGGCTGGCTCCAGCCCCCCGACCGGTATCGCGGATTGTTCCGCCACCTGGCGTCCTGGGGCATCGTCGTCGCCGCGCCCGGTACCCACACCGGGCCGCTGGGCTCACACCGGCTGCTCGCCTCCGACCTGCGCACCGCCCTCGACGTCTGCGTCGGCGTCCGCCTGGGCGAGGGCGCGATCAGCGTCGACGGCGACAAGCTCGGCCTCGCGGGCCACTCCACCGGCGGCGGCTGCGCCGTCCTCGCCGCGGCGGACGACAACCGGGTCCGCGCGGTGGCGACCATGGCCGCCACCCAGACGAAGCCGTTCGCGTCCGAGGCGGCCCGTTCCTGCGGCATGCCGGGTCTGCACCTGGCCGCGGGTGCCGACCGGGTCGCGCCGCCGGTGGGCAACTCAGAGCTGATCGCCCGGATGTGGGCGGGGCCGGTGCAGGTGCGGACGCTGCCCAAGGCGACCCACCTCGGGTTCACCGAGGGCAGGCACTGGAGCGGGCTGCTCGTCGACGGCAAGGCCCAGCACGCCACCCAGCGCGTGTCCCGGGCGCTGCTCACCGCGTTCTTCCTGGTTCACCTCACCGGTGAGGCCGAATACCTCCCGCTGGTCGAGGAAGACATCAAGGGCGCCGAGATCACCTTCGACGGTGATGACGATCTGGCCACCACCGCCTAGGTCCCACCGCGCGACGACCATCGGCGTGCTCTCGATCGTGATCGGGTTGACCTGGCTGCTGTCGGTGTACCTGAGGCTCACGGGCATCGTGACGCTGCTGTGCGACCTCGGGATGATCGCGGGCGGCGTGCTCGTCCTCAAAGGACGGCGGGCCGGGCGGGTGCTGTGTCTGGTCTGCGCCCCGATCGCGCTGGTGCTGGCGACGCTGACCATGCTGGTGCCCGCCCTCCAAACCACCGTTCGGCTGGTGTTCGCGTTCAACGCCATGACGGTGGCCGCACTACTGGTGCTGGTGATCCTCGTCTTCACCGAACACATCGCGGCGAACGACTGACGGAACCGCGAACGGGGATCGGGGCGTACCTCTAACCTTGGCGGTATGAACTACGGTCCGCCTCAGCAGCCGGGTCCACCCGGGTTCGGCCCGCCACCGGGCAACGGCCCTGGGTACGGCCAACAGCCCGGCTATGGACCACCTGCCGGATATGGACCGCCTCCGGGATACGGGGCTCCGGGGTACGGACAGCCCATGCCGGGGCAGCCATATCCGATGCGGGCACCCCAGGACCCGGTGGCCGCGGCCAAGTCGACCGGGGCGTTCGCGCTCGTCATGGCGGTCGTCGCCCTGCCGATGTCGATCCTCGGCCGGACGGGCGTGCTGTTCCTTGGCGGGTACATCATCTGCGCCGGTCTGCTGATCGCGGGCGGGATCCAACTACGGCAGCGCCGCGCCGCAGGCCGCTCCCTGGTCCTGAGCGGCGGGATCGGCCTCCTGGCGATCCTCGGACTCCAGGTCGCCCTCCAACTCCCCCGCGCGTGGCGCAAAGGCTGGGACGACGCCTACTGGATCGCCATCCCGATCAGCGGATTCATCGGCGCGGTGGTGTTGGTGATCCTTGTGATGCGCCCGATCGTGAACGCCGCGCTGATCGTGGCGCCCCCTCAGCTGCCGCCGCCAGGTCACCGCGGGTTTTGACCATGGGGCGTTCCCCGGACCCTGGACAGGGTTCGGGACATGCCTTTCGGGCCAGGTCAGCCGCGACAGCCATACCGCGGCAGGGAGTACCGCCACGCCCCCGGCCCAGCAGCACTGGCGGCCGCCGCCGGGAGACGTGCCCAGGCCGGGTCCGCCGCCTGCGCCCGGGCACGGCCTTGTCGTCGCCGCGGGTGTCCTGCTGATCCTGCAAGCGGTGTCGCAGCTCGGTCTGGCCGTTTCCTTGTCGCCCAAGTACAAATCGAGCGTGGATGACGAGCACTTCAGGTTTTCCTTGGCATGGACTGGCGGTACGCGCTCCCCATCGCGGTGAGGTTCATCGTCGGGATCCTGACCGCATTCGCCTCCGTGACGGTCCTGCGGTTCCGCGGCCGGGCGTTCGGCATCGTGATGGGTGTGCGCGGGTTGACCACGGCTTTCTTCGGGGTGTTCGGCGTGGCCGGTGGTTGTGTTGTCGGCGATGCCTACGGCGGCCGAAGTGATCCGCGCTCGCCGCGCCGGTACGGGACCTGGCGCCGGGTTCGCACCGCCGCCGCGCTGGAACTAGTTCTTGGTCATCCAGCTCACGGAGAACACCCCGGTGTCCGACGGGTCGACGGGCTCGGGCCGGGCCTGCTTCGGCGGCACGGCCCGAACGGGCTTCTCCTGGACGGGCGGCTTGCCCTTGCGGTCCCTGGGAACCGCCTTCTTCCGCTCC
This sequence comes from Actinokineospora xionganensis, assembly GCF_014323725.1. GTDB lineage: Bacteria > Actinomycetota > Actinomycetes > Mycobacteriales > Pseudonocardiaceae > Actinokineospora > Actinokineospora xionganensis. Next base: position 74,590 of record NZ_JABVED010000002.1, read on the forward strand.
TGGCGCGGTGGGGCCTGCTCGGCCCGCTGAGCCTCTTCCTTCGCCGCGCGCTCGGCGACGTACTTCTCGTGCGCCGCCAGCTTCGCCTGGTACGCGACGCGGGAGGCGTCGAGGCGGTCGCCCAGGTCGGCGCGGATCTGCTGGAACGCCGCGCGGGCCGCGCGGACCGCCGGGTCCGTCTCGTCGATCACGGTCGCCTCCCTACTTCGCGCGTGCTGCCGGGTCTTCGCCGACGACGCCGTCGAAGCTCGCCATCGGGTCGCGGTCGTCGAACAGGGTGCCCGCCAACCGCCACTTGCTCGCCTTGCGCTCGGAGTCGCCACCGCCCTGCCCACCACCGGCGCCACCCATGCCCCCCATCGGCGCCCCACCGACGGGCGCGGCCCCGCCCACAGGGGCCCCGCCGGCAGCCGCGGCACCGGAGCGAGGCTTCTCAGAGTCATCGTTCGGAGCCTGCGCGCCCGCCGAAATCCCTTCAGCAGGCGGAGTCGCCGTGCCGGCGGCGCCACCGCCACCGCCGCCACCACCCAGCGCCTCGGCACCGCCGCCGCCTCCACCGCCACCGGAACCCGCGCCGCCGCCCGCACCCGCACTCCCGGTGCCCGACTCGCCCGCGGGCCCGCCACCTTTGACCGCCTCAGGCGCAGGCTGCGCTCCGGGCTCTGGCTGCATCCCCAGCACGTACTGCTTGCCATCGACATTCAGCGCGACACGGCCGTCGGCATCCGGCTCGGTCACCTTGATCGCGTGGCCGCCCTGGCGGATCGTCACACTCTCGCCGGTGGCCCCACTCCCCACACTTCCCAGACGCGCGAACGGATCCGCGTCAACACCCCGCGCCATGTCCCCCAACGCCAGCCAAGCCCGCGCGGTGGCTTCGTGCACATCGCGAAGGTTGCGCCGGAACTTGCCGACAATGGCGTCGTAGCGCGCGCAGAAGTCGTCGAGGTAGTTGATCACCTCGTTGCTGGGCCACGACTCGCCCAGCTGTCCGGGCACAAGATTGAGGTCACACACACCCGGTGTGCGCAGAGCGTCCACTGGAAACGTTCTGCCCCAAAGGGTTCCGCTGTTCATCGCGTCGTCGACACGCGCGATCTGCATTGTCCGCTTAGCCTGGTCGTCGACCGTGAGGTCCTTGAGCGAGACCGACTTCAGCTCGTCGACCAACGCACGCAACCCAGTCGCGGCGACCTTGCCCGCCCCGTCGACGACGGTGGCGAGCATCGTGAGCGCCTCCTGCCAGGTCCGCGCGTTCGTAGCGAACTTGTCGAGCTTGGTCCGCACCAATTGGGCCGCACCCTCGGCGCCCAAGTGCACCTGGCCGAGTTCGGCGGCCGCCGCAGCCAGTGACGCCAGCCGCTGTTGTCCCGCGTCGAGCCGCCCAAACTCGGTGCCCCGAAGCTCGGCCAACATCCGCAGGTCGAGGTCGTTGCCCCACGGGGTTTCCTGCCAGCCACCACGAGCCGCCGGATGCGTCCGCCACCGGGTGAACAGGGGGCCGCCCTCGGCGAGCACGTCGCACAAACCCTTGAGCCCGTCGATCAGCGCCGTCGAGGTGTTCGCGGAATCCGCGGCGGGCACCGGTTGCAGCGCCTCAGCCACCGCCTCCAGTGTGCGGCTCACCGCATTTCACCCGCCCTGGTGATCAGCGCGGCCGACTCCTCGTCGACCGCCCGCACCCGCAGGGCCGACTCCTCCACGGAATCGCTGAGGTCCGCCAACAACGGCAAAGCCTTCTCCATCGACGCCACGAGGGCATCCCGCACCTGAACGAACGCCGCACCAGCTGCCATCTGTTCGCCCAAGACCCCGAATGACGACGGCGTGAGGTCCTCCTCCCGCACGTAAGCCACCACAGCGACCAAGGCGGTCTTGAGGTCGGCCAACTCACGGACCACAAGATCGACCGATTCGTGGTCGACCCGGAGTTCCCCGGATGTCATAGCTCCCCCGCTCACCTCACCCAGCTACGGCCCGACCAGTCGTCTTCTTCCTCTTCCTCCACCGCGACCGGACGACTGGGCGCGGGCCGCGGCCTGCGCGCCTGCGGCGCCGGAGGCGGCGGCGGGGCGGACTCGTCGTCGAGTTCCTCACCCCCGAAGGACAGCACCTTGGGTTTGGCCTCGCGTGGCTCCCAAGTGCTGTTCTTCTCCTTCTCCGCCTGCTCACGCAGGTATGCCTGCTCGGATGCCACCTTCTCCGCCACGATGGCGGGCTTCATCTCCGCCTGGATCCGATCGCGCTCAGCGGCTTCGGCCTCACGGGCCTTGACCTCCTGCGCGAAGTCCTCGCCGATGTTGTTGACCCTGGCGTGGTACTCGTTGGCGATGTCCTCGTACTTGGCGAGGATGAGCCTGCTCTCGATGGTCATGTCATCCATGGCGTCCCTCAGTTCCCGCCGTCGATGCTGCTCATGCTCGTCTGCGTTTCCAGGTAGTCGTCATCGAAGAGAGTGCCGGTGGTCCGCCACTGCGAGCCGCTGCGCTCTTGGTCACCACCACCACCACCGCCACCGCCGCCACCCGCCATACCGCCGCCCATCGGCATCCCGCCGCCCACTGCGGAGCCAGGCTGGCTCGCATGGTCGCCACCGGGAGTCGACTGGGCGCTGGAAAGCCCGGCCTCGCCGGGACCGGCTGCGGACGAGTCTGTCGAGGACGGATCCTCGGCGCCGCCGTCGAACACGTTGCCCGCCGCGCCCCAAGCCTGGGAGACACCACTGTCGACGCTCGCCGCGTAGGTCGCCCCCTCCACCGGACCGTGGCCGCCCGCCTGGAAACCGCTGTCTGGCGAACCGACCGGGGAACCCGTGAAGGCCGCGCCCTGGCCGCTGGATCCACCGGGTGAACCCGCCGACGCCGGGCCGTTGCCGCCCGAATCGCCCGGCGCGCCCATCGACGCCGGACCGCCTGCCACGCCCGCCGATGCCGGAGCGCCCGCTGCCGAGGCGCCCACGGGCGCGCCCAGGTCGGCCGGTCCGCCGTTGACGCCGGGAGTCGAGGAACCCGTCACCGGCTGAGCGCCTGCCGCCGATTCCGCGTAGTCGAGGGTGTAGGTGGTGGACTTCCCGGACCCGTCGTCCACGGTCACGATGACGGTGTCGGGCGCACCCGGGTCGCGCTCCGCGGTGATCGTCAGCGGACCGTCCTGGATCACGGCCTTGCCGTCAGGACCAGCCTGTACGTGCTCCACGCCTGCTTCGGCCGACAGCGGCTTGCCATCGGGACCCACCGTGGATCCGGGTCCACTCGGGCCGAACGCGGCGGGCTGACCGTCGGCGGTGACCGGACGTCCGTCCGGACCGATCGCGGTGGAGCCGTCCGCGAGCCCGGCCGCGGTGGCGAAATCCAGGTCGTAGGTCTTCGGGTTGCCGGTGCCATCGTCGACGGTGACCTTGACGTGGCCCTGCCCGTCCGGGCTGGCGACCTCGATGGTCCGGTCGCCTTCGGTGATCTTGACCGTCTCCGGCGTGCCGGGGCCCTGAACCAGCGAGTCCGGCTTGCCGTCGCCGTCGAGGTCGCTCGGGTCGTCTGGCTTGCCGTCGCCGTCCTTGTCCGCCGGGTTGTCTGGCTTGCCGTCGCCGTCCTTGTCCCCAGGGTTGTCGGGCTTGCCGTCCATGTTGAGGTCGCCGGGGTTATCCGGCTTCCCATCCATGTTCGCGTCGCCGGGGTTGTCGGGCTTGCCGTCGCCGTCCAGGTCGCCGGGCTTGGGCATGGGCGGCGGCTGGTAGCCGGCGTTTCCACCGGGCTGGCTGCCGCCGCCCGGGTTCTTGCCGCCCGGGTCCTTACCGCCAGGGTCCTTACCACCGGGATCTTTGCCGCCCGGGTCCTTGCCGCCCGTGTCGCCCGGGATCAGAACCGACAGCTTCGCGTACGGGTCGTGATCTCCGAACGTGTTGGTCGACAACTGCGTCCACGCCGCGATCACCGCGTCGACGGTCTGGGTCACCCGCTGCCGGAAATTGCGAATGGTCGACTGGTAGAGGTTGCACAAGTCGTCGAGGTCGTTGCAGATCTCGTTTGACCACCGGTCGTCACCCTCTTCGAGTTCGACTCGACCCGGTGTGCGCAAGTCCGACGGCGAGATGTGATCCCACTCGTAGTCGTGGTCCTCGGCCTTCTCGTATTTCGACGGCGAGTTCCGATACACGCCCATGTCGTCACCGGTGTTGACGATCTTCCACATCTCGTCCATATAGGTGCTGTACTGCGCACGGCTGACCGAGTCGGTGTCACCGTCGCTATTGCCGCCAAGCCCGGCGTATTTCTCCACCAAAGGCTTGCCGCCGTCGCTCTGATCGGCGAAGTTCGCAAGCTTCTCGATCACCTCGTTGGTCGCGGTGCTGGCGCCCGCGAGGTGGTCACGCAATTGTGTGAGCATCGTGTTGTAACTGGCGGTCGCGGCCTTCATCTCGTTGATCTTGGTGACCGCGTTCTCGCCCGCCTTGCTGTCCCACGCCACGGCGAGCTTGGTGGTGGCGTCGGCGATGGCCGCGTCGATGCCGTGCGCGGCCTTGGTGAGCTGGTCCAGCCGACCACGGGCCCCGGTCATCATGCCCCAGCTGATGATCTTGAGCTTGTAGAGGCCGCCGCCGGGCTCGGTGCGCTCTTCCTCACCGTCACCCCAGGCCTTTTCGCTCCACTTGCCCTGGCAGGCCGGGTGATTGCGCCACCGGTCGTAGAGAAAGCCGAGTTTCGTCTTGTCCATCATGCCCGCGAACCGCTCGAGCCTGCGCAGCTTGGCCTCGGAGGTGTCGTCCGGGTGCGCGGTCGGGGTGCTGAGCGCGTTCAGGATGTCAGCGACTACTGGGCTTGGCGCCATCTCACTTGCCCCCGGCCTTGTTCAGGTTCCACGTGTTGTCGATATCGGTTTCCTTGGTCGCCTTCGAGGAACTGGTCAGCAGACTGGAGGCGTCGGCGCAGAATTTCTGCGCCTTCCCGACCGACGTGGCAAGCGCCTTGACAGCGGCGTCGAACGAGGTGAATGCGCGCGCTCCGTCCGGAGTGCCGCCGAAATGCTCAGCCTTAAGCCCGTCGCCACTGGCGTACTTCTGCACCTCGGCCAGTGCCAGAGCAAGACTGTTCATGTCCGCGGCCACGGCAGCCACGCCATCGTGGTCCATGTCCAATACTTCGTCGCGCGCCACTGCTCCCCCTACCTCCTGCTCGACTGTCCCCGGTTCGACGTACGGCACCACCAATCGGTGCCGTCGCGTACGCAAAGACCCCTACCGCTATGCGGAACTGTATCGAGAGACCGCAAATCCCGAAGGCGGAACGCCTAAAGGCCCGGGGGTGGCAGCGGTGGCGGACCCGGGTGCGGCGGCGGCGGAAATCCCGGTGGCGGCTGCGACGGATAGCCCGGCTGCGGATACGGCTGCTGCGAGAGACCACCCGACGGCGGATGCTGCTGCGCGGGATACCCCGGCGGCCGCGGGTACGGCTGCTGCGGGTATCCCGGCGGCGGGTGGCCGGGCGGCTGCCTGGCCTTCGTCTTGTTGTTCGACGTGATGACGATCGGCACCACGATCGCTGCGACGACCAGGAGGATGATCAGGGTGAGCGCGGACATGCGCCCAGTTTCGCAGTCGGTCAGCGGCGAGAGGCGCGGCGGGCGGCGATTATGCCGCCGATGATGAAGATCCCGAGCACGATCAGGATCAGCGCTTCGCTCAGGCCCAGGCTCATGGGCTCACACTACGTCGGCGACAACCTTGGACAGGCGCTCGGCCGCGGACTGGGCGGTCTCGTGGGTGGGGGCTTCGACCATCACCCGAACGAGTTGTTCGGTGCCCGACGGGCGCAGGAGGACGCGGCCGGTGTCGCCGAGTTCGGCTTCCACCGCCGCGACTGCCTCGCTGACCTGCGAAGACGCGGCGACCGTTGCCTTGTCTGCGACCTTGACGTTGATCAGGACCTGGGGCAGCTGGGTCATCACGCCCGCCAACTCGGCCAGGGACTTGCCGGTGGCGGCGACCCTGGCCATCAGCCGCATGGCGGTCAGGAGGCCGTCGCCGGTCGTGGCGTAGCCGGGGAGCAGGACGTGGCCGGACTGCTCGCCGCCGAGGGAGTAGCCGCCGTTGCGGATTTCCTCCAGGACGTAGCGGTCGCCGACGGCGGTGGTGCGCAGGGCGATGCCCGCGTCGCGCATGGCCAGGTGCAGGCCGAGGTTGCTCATGACGGTCACCACAAGGGTGTCCTCGACGAGTTCGCCCGCGTCCTTCATGGCCAGCGCGAGGACGGCCATGATGTGGTCGCCGTCGATGACGTTGCCCGCGCTGTCCACGGCGAGGCAGCGGTCGGCGTCGCCGTCGTGGGCGATGCCCAGGTCGGCGCCTTCGGCGAGGACGGCCTCGCGGAGCTGGTCGAGGTGGGTGGAACCGCAGCCGTCGTTGATGTTCTCGCCGTCGGGCAGGGCGTGGATGGCGATGACCTCGGCGCCCGCCTCGCGGTAGGCCTGCGGGGCAGCGGCCCAGGCCGCGCCGTTCGCGCAGTCGACGACGACCCGCAGGCCGTCGAGACGATTCGGGATGGACTTGAGCAGGTGCGCCACGTAGCGGTCGTGCGCGTCGGCGATGTCGTAGACGCGGCCGACGCCCGCGCCGGTCGGACGGGGAGCGGTGCTGTTGAGGCCCGCTTCGATCTCGTCCTCGATGGCGTCGGCGAGCTTGTGCCCGCCCGCGGCGAAAAGCTTGATGCCGTTGTCCGGCATGGGGTTGTGCGAGGCGGAGATCATCACGCCCAGGTCGGCGCCGAGTTCGGCGACCAGGTGGGCGACGCCCGGGGTGGGCAGCACGCCGACCTGCATGACATCGGCGCCCGCGGAGGCGAGTCCCGCGCACACGGCGGCCTGCAGCATCTCACCGCTGGCGCGCGGATCGCGTCCCACAACGGCTACGGGTCGGTGGGAGCGGTCGTGTTCCGCGAGGACCCGCGCCGCGGAGGCGGCGATGGCGAGTGCCAGCTCCGGGCTCAGGTCGGAGTTCGCGAGGCCACGCACTCCATCGGTACCGAACAGCCGTGCCATCGTCGGAGAACCTCCGCTGCGCTGGGGAGAGGGAGAAAGCGGTGAAAAGACCGGCGGGAGCAGCATCGAACGTGCTGCTCCCGCCGGGTCGTGCGTGTGGCTGACGCGCAGGGTCAGCGCTTGCTGTACTGAGGCGCCTTGCGGGCCTTCTTCAGACCGTACTTCTTACGCTCCTTGGCCCGCGGGTCACGGGTCAGGAAGCCGGCCTTCTTCAGGGGCGGGCGGTCCTCGCTGTCCAGCTCGATCAGCGCGCGGGCGATCGCCAGGCGCAGCGCACCGGCCTGGCCGGTGATGCCGCCGCCGTGCAGGTTGGCGCGGATGTCGAAGGACTCGGGCTTCTCGACCAGCACCAGGGGCTCACGGATGAGCTGCTGGTGGACCTTGTTCGGGAAGTACTCCTCAAGGGACTTGCCGTTGAGGAGGAACTTGCCGGTGCCCGGGGTGAACCGGACGCGGACGATGGCCTGCTTGCGGCGGCCGACCGTTTGCGCGGTCTCCGGGGTCAGGTGCGGGATCGCCGGAGCGTCCGCGGCCTCTTCGGCGACGGGAGCCTCGTCGGCGACGACGGGGGCTTCCTCGGCGACGGCCTCGTCAGCGACGGGAGCGTCGGCCTCGACGGCCTCGGTCTCCGCTGCCTCGGTCTCGACGGCCGCGGGGGCTTCGTCGGTCTCGACGGCGGCGACGGCCTCGTCGGTCTCGGGGGTCACGGCGTCCTCACTCACTTGACGACCTTCGCAATCTCGAACGGCTTGGGGAGCTGGGCGGCGTGCGGGTGATCAGGGCCTGCGTAGACCTTGAGCTTCTTACCCTGGGCGCGGCCGAGCTTGGTCTTCGGCAGCATGCCCTTGACGACCTTTTCCAGCAGCCGGTCGGGGCGAGAGTCGATCAGTTCACCGAACGACTGCTTGCGCAGACCGCCCGGGTAACCGCTGTGTCGGTAGGCGAACGCCTGGTCCCGCTTGTTGCCGGTCAGGAGGACCTTCTCGGCGTTCACGATGACGACGAAGTCGCCAGTGTCCATGTGGGGGGCGAACGTGGGCTTGTGCTTGCCTCGCAGGAGCGTGGCAACATGCGTCGCGAGACGGCCGAGCACCACGTCCTCGGCATCGATCACGTGCCAGGCGCGGTCGACCTCGCCGGGCTTAGGGCTGTACGTGGGCACGGGTCTACCTCATCGTCAACTTGCGTCATGGGTGTGCGTGCGGGCCTCACCTCTGGATGGGGTCACCCAGAGGCGCGCAACGCGGCTCGACTCGCGTTCGACCAGTCGAGCAATGCGCCCCGCGCCGCACAACAAAGTAAGAAGATACCGGGTGGCACACCGCAGGGTCAAAACGGGTCCCCCAGGGTGTCCCTGGCATGCGGATCGCCACGCTCAGCGATCACCCGCGCACGATTCCGACCACCGCTCGCACCCCCAGGGCGAGCGGCGGCCGGAGCCGGGCACGAAGTGCCCTTGACCGCAAGCATCTGCGACCATCCCTGCGGGCGTCTTGGACAAACCTTGAATCCGCTGGTCGGAGGGTTGATTGGAATTCAGGCTGTTCGGTCCCGTCGAGGCCTGGTCGGATGGACGGCGCCTCGACGTCGGACACACGCGGCAACAACTCGTCCTGGTGGCGCTCCTGGTGGACACCGGCACGCCGGTCTCGGCGGACACGCTGGTCGAGCGGGTATGGGGAGATCAACCCCCGCTGCGGGCGACGTCCAGGCTCTATAGCTATGTGTCCCGACTGCGCTCAATCCTCGGCGCCGCGATCACGCGCGAGCGGGGCGGATATGTGATCGATGCCTCCTCCACTGAGGTGGACGTCCACCGGTATGAGGATCTGCTCACCGACGCGGGCCGCGCCAAGGGCGAGGCGGCGGTCGCCCTGTTGGACGAGGCGGCGCGACTTTGGCGAGGAACTCCCTTCGCCGGATTCGACGCCCCCTGGCTGGTCGCACTCCGGGAGTCGCTCGAACGGCGGCGACGGGGAGCCGACCTCGATCGCGCGGAACTTCTGCTCGACCTCGGACGGCACCACGACCTGCTCCCCGGGATGCTCGACCGCGCCGCCGCGGACCCCTTGGACGAGCGAGCGTGCGCCCAGCTGATGCTCGTGCTGTACCGCCTGGGCAGGCAGGCCGAGGCGCTGACGCACTACGAGGGCATGCGGCAGCGGCTGGCCGACGAACTGGGGGTCGACCCGGGCGCGCCCCTGCGCGAGCTCCACCTCCGCATCCTCCGACTCGACCCGGCATTGACCGGACCGGTGGGCTCCCGCCCCCGCGGCGGGGGCCGGGTGGCGCAACTGCCCGGCGACGTGAGCGCGTTCAGCGGTCGGAAGTCCGACCTCCGCCGGCTCGACGCAGTCCGCGGCGCCGTCTCGCCGACCGCGGTCGCGATCGCGGTGATCACCGGGTCCGCGGGCATCGGCAAGACCGCTCTGGCGGTGCACTGGGCCCACCGGATCCGCGACGACTACCCGGACGGACAGCTGTTCATCGACCTGCGCGGCCACGCACAGGCGCCACCGGTGGCGCCGCGCGACGCGCTGTCGCAGTTCCTCCGGGCGCTGGGAGTGGCGGCGGACAAGATCCCCACCGAGCTGGACGAGGCGTCGTCGCTGTTCCGCAGCATGCTCGCGGGCACCCGGACGATCGTGGTGCTCGACAACGCGGCGGACGCCGACCAGGTGCGCAGACTGCTCCCGGGCGACCCCGGGACGCTGGTGCTGATCACGAGCCGCAACCGGCTGGGCGGCTTGGTGGCGCGCGAGGGCGCGTACGCCGTCGGGCTCGACGTGCTGGAGCGCGACGACGCACGGGTCCTGCTTGAGGGCATGCTGACCCGCCCGAGAGTCGAGGCGGAATCGGCGGCGGCCGAAGAACTCGCACGGCTGTGCGCGTACCTGCCCCTCGCGCTGCGGATCGCGGGCGCCTCGCTCGCGGGCGACCCCGACCGCGGCATCGCGGACTACGTCACGGAACTCCGCGCCGGGAACGTCGTGAGCGCGCTGCGCATCGACGGCGACGAGGACACCGCCGTCCGGGCGGCGTTCGACCTGTCCTACGCCGCGCTGTCCGAGCAGGCCAAGCGCCAGTTCGCGCTGCTCGGCCTGGTCCCGGGCAACGACTTCACCGCGGCGGCCGCCGCCGCGCTCGCGGACACGACGACCGACGCGAGCGCGCGGGCACTCGACGAACTCGCGGCCGCGCACCTGACCAGGCGCAAGACCGACAGCCGCTACACCTTCCACGACCTGCTCGGCGCCTATGCGGCCGATCTCGCGGCGCGACAGCCGGACCACGGCGCGGCGTGGCTGCGGTTGTGCGCCTGGTATCAGCACAACCTCGACGCCGCCACGGCGTTCGAGGTGCCGCGGTTTCGGCTTTCGGCGGGCGGCGGGCCGATCCGGTTCGCCAGTGCCCGAGAGGCGAAGACGTGGCTGGACCAGGAGTACCGCAATGTCACCGCCGCGGTCGTCCGCGCGAGCGAGACGGGGCCTGAGGAGTTCGCCTGGTGCGCGGCCGACGCGATCCGGCTCCACCTCAGCCGGAACCTTCACTATCCACAGTGGACCACGGTGGTCGAGGCGGGCAGACGCGCCGCGGTGAAGGCGGGCGACCGCCGGGCCGAGGGTGTGATGCTGCAGAGCCAGGGCAGCCTCCACGGCTACCTCGGTGAGAGCGAAGCCTGCATGGCGGACCAACTCGCCGCGCTCGAATGTTTCGAGGAGTGCGGTTTCGGCGTCGGGGCGGCGAGCGCGCTGAGCAACATCGGTGTCACCTATGACGATCTCGGGCAGCCACGGAAGGCCGCACGGTCCCTGCATCAAGGGCTCGCGCTGGCGCGCAAGCACGGGATGACGGTCCTCGTGGGCAAGACGCTGGCGAACCTCAGCACGGCGCACGCCAATCTCGGCGAACTGGCCGAAGCCGTGAGCTGCGCGAGCGAATGCATCGCGATGGACGGACCGGACGCGGCGGCCGACATCCGGGGCGCGGCGATGATCAGCCGCGGCGGGGCCTACCGGCTGCTTGGCGAGTACGACGCCGCGTTCGCGGATCTGCACGCGGGAAGCGCGCTGGTGAGCGTCCGGTATGGACCTCGCGGGGAGTTCGAGTCGGCCCGCTGCCACGCGGCGACCGGCGCGCTCGACCTGGCACTGCGCCATGCGGAACAGGCGGTGCGGCTCAGCGAGAAGCTCGCCGATCCGCGCGAGATGATCATTTCGCGGGCGACGCTGGGGGATGTCCTGGTGCTGCGCGGGCAGGTCCGGGACGCGATGGCGCACCACGAACAAGCCGTCCAGCTGGCGGCGGAATCAAAACAACACGGGTATGGCGCCGACGCACGGACCAGCCTGGCCAGGGCGATGCTCCACCTCGGCGACGCCGCGGCCGCGGGAGACGAGGCCGAGTCGGCGCTCAAGGTGGCACGAGAACTGGAACTCACGATCGTGCGGTGCCGCGCTCACAGCGTTCTCGCCCAGGTGAACGAGCGGCTCGGCAGGCTCGCCGAGGCGTCGGCGCACCACCGGGAGTCGCGCTCGATCCAGCGGCTCACCGGATACGTGCCCGAGCCCGGATAGCACAAACCCGAGTGGGGCCCAGGAGTTTCCTCCGGGCCCCACTCGGGTGGTGTAGCACTAGCTCAGCGAAGCGGGATCAGCCCCACTTGGCGGCGTTGGCCTTCTCGGTGGCCTCGTAGTTGTCACCGGACTGCTGCACGGCCATACCGATCGAGGCGAGAACCTGACGCAGGTCGTCCTGCGCGCGGTTCCACTCCTGCTGCTTGGCGTGCCAGGCCTCCTTGGCGGCACCTTCGTAGCCCGCCTCGAGCGGCGCGAGGCGCTGCTTGAGCTCGCCGAGCAGGGTCTCGAGCTTCCCGGCGGACGAGGACAGGGCCTGGGAGGCGTTCGCCACCTCCGCGAAGTTGACCTTGATCATGTCGTTAGGCATTGCGGTTCTCCCTTGGAATCAAGTCTTGGTTTAACGGAGCGAAGCTGAAAGACGAAGAGCGGGGCAGATCAGCCACCGAGCACGTTGGCGATGTTCGACATCGACTGCGCGGACTCTTCTTCCTGGCGGATGTAGGCCTCGTTCGAGGACTTGAGCTGCTCCGAGATGCCCTGAAGCGCGTCGGCGAGCTTCGCGGCGTCGTCGTCGAAGCGCTGCATCAGCGTCTGGAAGGCGGTCGCCGCCTGGCCGGCCCAGTTGTCGCGCAGCGGGTCGAGGGCGCTGCGGAGGCTGGACAGCACGCCGCGCGACTCCTCGTTCACGTTGTCGACGTCGACCGCGGCCTTGGCCATCTCTTCGGGCGTAATTCCGTAACCGGACATTGGGAGTAACCCCCTGGTTAGTAGTTGGTCGTACGCGTTCTTCGTTCGTACAACCCTTACGACGGAACCCTGCCAGGTTCGGTTCCGACTCGGTGCCGCTATCCGGCAGGTAGTTGCTCTAGTGAACGCTATTTCAGGAAACTCGCAGGTCACAGCATGTTTCGCCAACGCGAACGCACCCGAACGTGGTTCACAATGGCGAATTCGGGCGCGATTCGGCGGGCCGGTGGGGCTTTCAGCGAGGGTTTCGAGGCGAGGTCAGCCGCGGAAAAGCACGGAGTGCTGGGAGAAGTCCTCGTCATCGTCGTCCGGGCGGGGCGCGCGCTTCGCGGGCTCCTCCTTGGCGGGCTCGGCCGGTTCGGTGACGAGGTCGGCGGCAGGAGGGAACTCGGTGACCGGGAGCCCCTGGGCGCGGCGCCACTCCTCGGCGGCCGCGCGGCGCTGCTCGTCGGTCAACTCGGCCGGGTCCACCTTGGACTTGCCGATCCGCTTCGCCAGTTCGTCGTTCTCGGCGCGGAAGTTCGCCGACTGGTCGCGGGCCTCGGCGACGGCGCGCCGGGAGCGAGTGACCGCCGCCGCGAGCTCCGCCCGGTACCGGGCGACCGCCTCGGCGAATCCCTGGTTCTGACCGGTCATCTCCACCTCATCCCTCGATGGCCATCGTGCGGACCACCGATTCGCAGGCCTGGCGCACCTTGTCGCGGCCGCTCTCGGTGTACTGGCAGCCGACGCTGACTTGCGACTTGCCCTGGAACAAGACGTACCAGTCGACAGTCGCGTCTTTCCGGTCGAGCCGCTCCCGGTAGCTGACGACCTCCCGGCCGCCGAAGGTCACCTTCTCGCTGAAATCCGTGAACTCGTCGCCACCGGACTCGTAGTCGCTGCGGAGTTTGTCGACGGCTCGGGCGCGGTCGGCATCGCTGTCGAAGACAAGTCGCTTCTCCTCGACGAGCACGAGGTCGTCGCCCTTCTCGGCGCCCACCGGTTTGATCTCGGTGCGCAGCAGACCGGGGTTGCCGCCGGTCTGGGTCCAGCCGTCAGGGCGGGTGAAGCGGTACTCGTACTGCGCGATGACCGGGCCCGCTTCGGCAGGCGGGGTCTCACGGCCGAGCAGCACCACCATGGTCACCGCGACGGCGGCGACCACGACGACCGCGGCGCCGACGAGCAGTGCGGTGCGCCTCGGCTTGGCCGGGCGCGGCACGGGCAACGGCCCGGAGTGCGGGCCCATCGGCCGGGGCGGGAGCGGTGGGCGGTGGTCGACCGGCATGGTCGACTCCGCGGCGAGGACACCGGCGGGCCCGGATCGGCCGGGCCGCGCGGCCATGGCGCCGGTGTGGTCCGGTTCGACCGCGGCCGCCCGCAGCGCGCCGCGGGCGACCACCGTCTCGGGCTGGTCGAGTGTCACCGGGACCATGCCGGTCCGCTCGGCGACGAGCCGTGCGACCAGCGGGATCCGGCTGGATCCGCCCACGAGGAAGATCCCCGCGAGCTGTTGGGGCGCCAGGCCAGCCTCGTGGATGGTGGCCAGCGTCAGGTCCACCGCCCGGCCGACCGGGACACCGATCAGCCGTTCAAGGTCGGTCCGGGTGACGTGCGCGTCGGGGAACGGCGACGGCAGCGGGACGTCGGTGTACGGGTGGCGCGACAGGGTTTCCTTCGCGCCGCGGATGTCCTGGCGCAGGACGCGCCTGCGCCTGCGGTCGGCCAGGTCGCGGCCTTCGACGAGGGCCCGCCAGGAGTCCGGGTCGCCGCTGGAGACCAGGTCGCCGACGTAGCCGAGGAGTAGCTCGTCGATGTCGGCCCCGCCGAAGTGCGGGTCGCCGCGGGTGGCGAGGACCGTGTACGCGGGCGGCAGCCCCGGCCGGGCAGGCGGGCTGGTGCGCACGACACTGACGTCGACGGTGCCGCCCCCGAGGTCGAGGACGGCGAGGGTGCGGCCCTGCGGACCGGTGGGCGCCGGGTAGCTCGCCGAGTGGAAGACCGCGGCCGCGACCGGTTCGGGCACCAGCACGATCCGCTGGGCGAGACCGGCGGCGGCCTGGCGGAGGACCTGGGTGCGGACGCCACCCCAGTCGGCGGGGTGGGTGAGGACGAGCTGCGCGACCTGGACGCCGCCCGCGACCCGGCGGGCCTCGTTCACCGCCCGGCCGAGCACGGCCCGGAACACGGCGACGACAGGAAGAACGGTGTCGCCGAGCAACAGTTCCCTCTCATCGATCCGCCGCTTGGGATGCGGCTCGTAGCGCGAGGGATCAAGCGCGGCCTGGCGATCGGCTTCCTGCCCGACGAAGAGAGTGCCATCCGGCGCGGCGTAGACGGATGACGACAGCAAGGGCTGCCCATCGACCACGACGACCTGGGGCTCCCGACCGTGTACGGACACCGCGACACACGTACTCGACGTCCCAAAGTCGACCGCGACGCGCAGTGCCACTTCTTCGCCCCTCGACCCGCCTGATCTCGACCCGCCTGTTGCTGCCCCGAGTCACCCTACGTGATCGCCAACGCGGATGAATCCACCACTTTGGAAGCGACGTGCAGCCCCCGCACAGGCGACGGGCAGAACCCAACGGCCCAGCAAACGCACCCCACAAAGAAAAACCCGGTTGGCGATGCCGAAGCACCACCAACCGGGAAGATCACCCCGAGAACTACTCCGGCGGAATCCAGGCCACATGCATCAAGGCCTGGCCGACCTTGCGACTGACCAGCGTGCCACGACCCGGCGGCATCGCCGACGGCTTCACCGTGCCAAGCAACGCACCCTCATCCTTGTTGCCGCTCATCACGACACCAGGGCTGGCGATCTCACGCAGCTTGCCGAGGATCGGGTCGAACATGGCCCGGCTGGCGCCGCCGGAGCGGCGGGCGGCGATCACGTGCAGGCCGACGTCCTTGGCCTGCGGCAGGAATTCCGCGATCGGCTGCAGCGGGTTGTTGCCCTGCGGGGCCACGAGGTCGTAGTCGTCGACGATGACGAACAGCTCGGGGCCCTTCCACCACGACCGGTTCCGCAGCTGGTCCTGCGTGACATCCGGTCCCGGCAGCCGCTTGAGCATCGACCCGCGGACATCCTTGACCATGTCGCCGAGCTGGTTGGACGAGACCGCGTAGCCCAGCAGGTGGTTGGTGTCGATGAACCCCAGCATCGTGCGCCGGTAGTCGACCAGCAGGATGACCGCTTCCTGCGGGGTGTAGCGGTCCATGATGCCGCGCACGATCGTGCGGATCAGGTTCGTCTTGCCCGACTCGCCTTCGGCGAAGGCCATGAAGTGCGGCTCGGCGTCGAAGTCGAGGTACACCGGGGCCAGATCGTTCTCGTCGATGCCGATCGGCACCAGCTTCGAGTCGCGGCGGGTGTCCTGGGTGAGCAGGTCCTCGTAGCTGATGAGCTCGGGCAGCAGGCGCACCTTGGGGGCACCGCGGCCGCGCCAGGCGCCCTTGATCTTGGCGACCGCGTCCTGGACGCCGGTCGCGACGTCGTCGGCGTTGCTGGAGCCGTCGATGCGGGGCAGGCCGGTCAGGAAGTGCAGCTTGTCGCGGGAAAGGCCGCGACCCGGTCGGCCGGCGGGGATGTTGACCGCAACCCGACGGTCCACATCGGACTCGCTCGGGTCACCGAGGCGCAGTTCGAACCGGGTGCCGAGCAGATCCTTGAGCGCGGGCCGGATCTCCGCCCAGCGGTTGGCCGCCACGATGACGTGGATGCCGTAGGACAGACCCTGCGCGGCGAGGTTGACGACCTGCGACTCCAGTGACTCGAACTCCTGGCGGAAGTTGAGCCAGCCGTCGACGATCAGGAAGACGTCGCCGAACGGGTCCTCCTGGATCTCCCCGCGCCGCTTGCGGTTGCGGAAGTCGGTCATCGAGTCGATGCCGAGGTCGCGGAAGCGCTGCTCCCGCTCGCCGATCAGGCTGCTGACCTCGGCGACCATGCGGCGGGCCTTGTCCGGGTCGATACGGCCCGCGACACCACCGACGTGCGGCAGCCCTTCGAGCGTGCCCATCGTGCCGCCACCGAGGTCGAGCACGTAGAACTGGACTTCCTCGGCGGTGTGCGTCAGCGCCATCGACATGATGAGCGTTCGCAGCATCATCGACTTGCCCGACTGCGGGCCGCCCGCGATCGCCGCATGGCCCGCGGCGCCGGAGAAGTCGGCCCAGAGCAGGTCTCGGCGTTGCTCGAACGGCTTGTCGATGATGCCCAGGGGAACCTGGAGCCTGCCGTTGCCGTAGAAGCCGACCGGGGACAGGCCGCGGTCCTCGGTGGGTTGCAGCGGGGGGAACAGGGTGTCGAGCGAGTTGGGCTCGTTGAGCGGGGGCAGCCACACCTCGTGCGCGGGCGGGCCCTGCCCGATCAGCCTGCCGACGA
Organism: Actinokineospora xionganensis; assembly: GCF_014323725.1. Lineage (GTDB taxonomy): Bacteria > Actinomycetota > Actinomycetes > Mycobacteriales > Pseudonocardiaceae > Actinokineospora > Actinokineospora xionganensis. The sequence continues at coordinate 91,321 of NZ_JABVED010000002.1, forward strand.
TGACGTCGAGTTCGCTGGCCTCGGTGCCGCCCTCGGGCTTCTTCTCCTCGACGACCGGCACCAGGGGCTTCTCGGGCTCCTTGGGGATCTCGACGTAGTCGGGCACGAAGAGCTTCGCGCGCCGGTCGCCGGACACCGCCGCGGTGGGGCCCGCGGCCTGCATACCCGCCGGGCGGTAGGGCCCGGAGACGTAGGCGGCCTTGAACCGGACCATCGTGCTGGTGTCGAACTTCAGGTAGCCGGAGCCCGGGATCGACGGGAGTTCGAACGCGTCCGGCACACCGATCGCGGCGCGCGACTCGGCGGCGGAGAACGTCTTGAGACCGATCCGGTAGGACAGGTGCGAGTCGAGTCCGCGCAGCTTGCCCTCTTCGAGCCGCTGCGAGGCGAGCAGCATGTGCATCTGCAGCGACCGGCCCAGTCGGCCGACGGCGACGAACAGGTCGATGAAGTCGGGCTTGGCGGCGAGGAGTTCGGAGAACTCGTCGACGACGATGAACAGGGCGGGCAGCGGGTCGAGGTCGGCGCCGTTCTCCCGGGCCTTCTCGTACTCCCACACGTTCTTGAAGTTGCCGCCGTTCTTGAGCGCTTCCTGGCGGCGGTTCATCTCGCCCGCGAGGGCGTCCTTCATGCGGTCGACCAGGGTCAGGTCGCCCTGCAGGTTGGTGATCGTCGCGGCGACGTGCGGCGCGTCGTCCAGACCGAGGAAGGTCGCGCCACCCTTGAAGTCGACGAGGATGAAGTTCAGCGTCGTCGACGAGTGCGTCGCCAGCATGCCGAGCACCAGGGTGCGGAGGAACTCGGACTTGCCGGAACCGGTCGCGCCGATGCACAGGCCGTGCGGGCCCATGCCCTCCATGGCCGATTCCTTGATGTCGAGTTCGACGAACTGGCCGAACTCGCCGATGCCGAACGGCACCCGGTAGCGGTCGCGGACCGGCCGCGGCCGCCACGCCTGCTGGACGTCGAACGTCATCGGGTCGCCCGGGATGCCGAGCAGTTCGAGCAGGGTCGGGTTGGCGTTCAACGGCTCGTCGTCGCCGGAGTCGGACGCGCCGACCCCGAGCCGGTACGGCGAGAGCTTGCGGGCCAGCGCCTCGGCCTCGGCCACGCTGAGCGTGTCCGGGTTGGCGAACCACTCGACGCCGCTGGCGCTGCGCGCGCCGAGCCGCTCTTCCTCCACGACCAGGCGCAGACCACGCCGGGCGGTGAGGTTGCCGAGACTGTCGGAGAGGTCCATCAGCGTGACGCCGACCAGCCCCTCCTCAAGGATGATCTGCTCCTCGCGGGTGACCTCGCCGTCGTCGATGACGATCACGATGTGCGGCTGGTCGGGCTGCGGCGGGGCGTTGCGGGTGAACCGCTGCCGGTCGCGCAGTTCCTCGTCGAGCCACTCCTCGATCTGGGCGAGCGACCCCGCCATCATCCGCAGCTGGCCGATGCCGTCGGCCATGGTCGGGTGCTGCGCGTGCGGCAGCCATTTCGCCCATTCCCACTCCTGCTTGGCCTTGCCCGCGGTGACGACCGCGACGAGCACGTCCTCAGGGGTGTGGAAGGTGACCAGCTGGGCGATGAGCGCCCTGGCCAGGCCGCGGGTCAGCTCGCGGTCGCCGGTCAGGCCGACGGCGGCGAACCCGCGGATGGCGACCTGGATGGGCAGTTCGGGGACGATCGAGTGCGCGCGCACGAACCGGCGCAGCGCGAGCGTGGCGATCGGCTCCAGCTCGTCGACCGGTCCGGTCTGCGGCGGGACGAGCCGGGTGGCCAGGCGCTGCGAGCCGCGGCCCGCGCGCAGGTGGCAGAAGTCGGGGTCAGCCTGGCGGCGCTCCCACATCCGCCTGCTGGTCGCGATCGACCACAGGGCCTGCGGGTCGGGGTGGGTCCACTCCAGGGAGGCGCGCTGGTCGAGCGAGGCCTCGCGGGCCCGGTCGCGCATCTGGCCGAGGTAGCGCAGGTAGTCCTTGCGGTCCTCGTTCATCTCGGCCTTCTTCTGGCCGCCCCCCTTGCCGCCCATGCCGCCTGCCATCATGCCCACGGTCGACATCACCATCATGCCGCCGAACATCAACGAGGTGGGATTGCGCCCGCCCGTCGTGAACATGAAGACCATCATTCCGACGGAGGCCAGGATCATGACCGCGGGCAGCATCTTCATCACGATGCTGCCGGGAATGACCCTGGGCACCTCGGGTGGCGGCTCCAGGTGAACCTCACCGCCAGGCTGGCGGGGCGCGGCAAGGCGGGGCGAACGCTTGAACTGCAGCGTGCTCACCGGACAGACACCTCTTTTATCTCGACAGCTGCTGGGGAGAACCTACCGAACCGCGTGGTCACCGACGGCCGGATCGGGCTAAAGCCCAGACTTCGTCCACCTTCAACGCGGACCACAGCGCCGCCAACGACATGGCCCCGAAGAGGATGCCGGCCGGGGACGACCCGATGGCGTACAGGTACGTCAGCATGATCACGACTACGGCGAGCCCGATGCCGAGTGCGAACTTCACCTGGCCGGTCGTGGTGTGACCGACCAGCACACCGATGGAGATGATCAGCAAGTAGCTGCCGATGACCAGGAAGCCGGGCCCGAATCTCACGAACAGCACACCCATGGCCGCCATGGCCGCGGTGATGCACACCCAGGCCAGGATGCCCACATAGCCGATCCGGGTATCGGACACGGGAACGCCGAACGTCAGCGCGACGGCGGCCGCCAGGAAGATCGCGCCGAGCATCAGGGAACTCGGGTTGCGCCCACCGACGAAGAACAACAACCCCATGACCGCGAGCGCCGCCCCGACGACGAGCAGGCCCAGGCCGACTCTGCCCACCCTGCTCTCACCCATCGGCGTCCAGGTCATCGCGGCCGTGGCGGCGAAAATCACCAGACCGGGCAGCACCGCGGCGGGGTGTCTGCCCGCCATCACGAAGGTGAACACGGCGATGCCGAGGCCGCCCGCGCACACGAGGGCAGAAAGCAACATCATCACGCCGCTTCGAGGCACGCCCGAACCATCGCTCACCGAAGTCCATCCCCCAAGTCGACACGCATTCTCGGAACCGCCGTACTCGCCGATCCCGGTGCGGCCATACTAGGGGCGGTTCCGGCACGGCCGGGACCCTTCGCGCATACCTGTGGATAACTCAAAGGGGGCAGGCGTGGCAACCGGGACGACCGTGTTCAGCCGGGTGACGGTGGTGGCGCCCAGAACGCGCATCGACGTGGCGCTGCCGGCGGACGTGTCCGTCGCGGACCTGCTGCCCATGTTGTTGGAGATGGCCAAGGAGACCACTCCCGACGGCGGCGCGCGCCACGGCGGGTGGTGTCTGGCCAAACTCGGCGACAACCCGCTCGACCCGAGCCGCACGCTCGGCTCCCTCGGCATCGTCGACGGCGACATGCTGCAGCTGCGCAAGCGCGCCGAGAACCCGCCGCCCCCGCTCTACGACGACGTCGTCGACGCGATCGCGGAGTCCACGCCGGACAGCTACCGGCCGTGGACCAAGGAGACGGCCAACCGGATCGGGCACATCGCGGGCTCGCTCGCGCTGATCGCGGGCGCCCTCGCGGTGTTCATGGCGGGCCCGATGTGGGGTGGCGGCAACCTCGGCCCGGCGATCACCGCGGGTGTGGCGGCGATCGTCGCGGTCGCACTCGGCGCGACCATCGCGCGGGCCTACCAGGCGCAGTCGACCGGTGTGCTGATCGCGGCGGCGGGCGGACTGCCGATGGCGTTCGCGAGCGGCCTGTCGATCGTGCCGGGCCAGCCCGGCCGGGCGAGCCTGCTGCTCGCCTGCACCCTGGTGCTGATCGTCGCCTCGGCCTCGATCATGCTCATCGGGGCGGGCATCACGACCTTCGTCGCCGCGGGCAGCGCGGCCACCCTGGGCATCGTCGCGTTCGGTGTCGCGACCCTGATCGCGCACCCCGCGCCCGGCATCGCCGCGGGCACGGTCGCCGTCGCGCTGGGCGCGCTGTCGGTGCTGCCGCGGCTGACGATCCAGCTCGCCCGGCTGCCGCTGCCCACCGTTCCGGGCAGTGCCGAGGACCTCAAGGAAGACACCGGGTTCCCGGACTACCGCTCCATCGAGCGGCGCGCGGGCCTGGCGCACGAGTACATGACCGGCATGATCATCGGCTGCGGTCTCGCCACGGCCATCGGCGCCGTGGTGGCGGCGACCTCCCCGGACATCTGGGGTGTGATCCTCGGCGTCGTGGCGACCGTGGTGCTGCTGCTGCGTGCCCGCACTTACGCCAACGGCAGCCAGGCGGTGGCGCTGCTGGCGTCGGGCATGGTCAGCGCGGCAGGCATCCTGCTGGGCTGGCTGATGACAGCCGACCCGTTCGCGCGCCTGCTGTGGGTCTTCGGCGTTCTGGTGATCCTCGGCGCCGCGGCACTGGTGCTCGGCGTGATCTTCCCGAACCAGCGCTTCTCGCCGCCGCTGCGCCGCACGGTCGAGATCATCGAGGCCATCTGCATCGCGTCGGTGCTGCCCATCGCCCTGGGCGTCATGGACCTGTACAGCACGCTGCGCCACATCTCGTTCTAGGGGAGAGCATGCGAGTGGGAAAGATGCGGGGAACAGCCGCGCTCACGGTCGCCCTGATGGTGACCGTGGCCGCGGCCCCCGGGGCGGCGGCGCAGCAGGAGAAGCAGGAGCCGACGTCGATGGCGACCCCGCCACCGTTGGAGCCGAACTGGCCCCTGCCCACCGGGATCGCGCCGGACACGAATTACGAGATCAAGACCCAGTGCATCTCCTCGCTCGACAAGGGTGTCGACCTCAAGAACAAGCCGTGGGGACAGCAGCAGCTCCGGTTCGACGAGCTGCACAAGTTCTCCACGGGCACGGACATCCTCGTCGGCGTCATCGACACCGGGGTGAAGCCGCACCCGTACTTCCAAGACCGGATCAAGGGCGGCGGCGACCTCGTCAAGGGCGGTGACGGCCTGGAGGACTGCGACGGCCACGGCACGGAGGTCGCGGGCATCATCGCGGCCAAGCCGCCCGTGGAGAACGGCATCGGGTTCAAGGGAATCGCGCCGGACGCGCGGATCCTCTCCATTCGCCAGACAAGCACGAACTACCAGGGCAGGCGCCCGAACGCGACCCAGGACCACGGGGCCGGGTCGGTCGAAAGCCTCGCCCAGGCTGTCGTCCACGCGGCCAACCAGGGCGTCCGCGTCCTGAACATGTCCGTGGACAGCTGCAGGCCGGTGTCCAACGGAGGCATCACCGCGGCGGAGAAGAACCTTCAGGCCGCCCTCCGGTACGCCTTCAAGGACAAGGACGTCGTGCTGGTCGCCTCGGCGGGCAACTCCGGCGAGAACTCCTGCCCGGACGCCACGAACGGCAGCGACCCGAACAACCCGACGCACCTGGTGACCCCGCCGTGGTTCTCCGAGTACGTGCTCTCGGTGGGCGCCACCGACCGCAACGGCGATCCGGCTCCGTTCTCGGTGCAGGGGCCATGGGTCTCGGTCGCCGCACCCGGCACGGAGATCATCTCGCTCGACCCCGCCGCGGGCAGCGACGGCCTGGCCAACCTGCAGGTCCTCAAGGACGGCAACAAGGTCCCGATCCAGGGCACCAGCTTCGCGGCGCCCTATGTGGCCGGGCTGGCGGCGCTGATCCGCGAACGTCACAAGACCCTGAACGCCCAGCAGGTGATGGACCGGATCAAGATCACGGCGTCGCACCCGGCGGCCCCGGGTGGGCGGGACAACCTCGTCGGACACGGTGTGATCAACCCGATCGGCGCGCTGACCGCGACCATTCCCAGCGAGCACGGCATCGCGGCGGACTCGCCGCTGGACGTGCAACTCGACCTGCCGCCCGCCGTCGAGACGAACTGGCTGCCGATGCGGGTCGCGGTGATCGGGTCGAGCGCGGGCGTGGTGGCACTGCTCCTGACGCTGTTCATCGTCCGAACCGTGCGCCGCAACAACGGCGACACCCCAGAACCCCGCGGCTCCGCCTAGCTGGCCCGCCTCCCAGGAATTTGCCAGTCCGCCTCCCCGGAATTCTTACGTGTGGTCCTGATCAGGGGTATCCGGCGGTTCAAGGGGCACCGGGGTCGGGTTGCGTCGCGGTCCCCTTAGGCGGCGGTTTGAGGTGCCGTCAGTTCTTCGACTGCAAAGCCGAAGATGTCGACGGGGCGGTTAGTCCTCGCCGATTACGGAGGGGGAGGTCTTGGTGGGCTTGCCGAAGATGTCGACCGGGTCGGCCATCACGCGGTTTCGGGTCTTGTGTTCGGAGTCGCCGCCCTGCTGGCCGCCCATTCCGCCCATCATCGGCATGCCGCCCATCATGCCGCCGCCCGTGCGGCCGTCACCGCCGCCGCCCGCGCTTGCCGCCGCGGCCAACGGCGTGCCTGCCGCGGGGCCCGGGAGTGCCTCGCCCGCCGTGACATAGCCGCCTGGCTGTGGGGTGGGCGGAGTCGCGGCGCCACCGCCACCACCGCCACCACTGATCGCGGCACCGCCACCGCCACCTCCGCCGCCCTTGATCGCGTCCACCTGCGCGGGCGCGGGCTCTTCTGCCGCGCCCGCCTGCGCCGGGATGGCGGGCAGTTCCTGGGTGAACGCCCAGTTGTCGGCGGGCATCGGGTGCGCCATGGTGATCTTGTCGAAGACCTGGGAGCCGTCGATCCCCTCGCACAGGCCCACGAGCGCCTCAAGGACCTGGCGGACCGACTCGAACAGCTCCTTGGTGGGGCGCTTCATGTGGTCGAGGTAGAGCCGGGTGCGGTCCTCGCCCTGCATCGGCATCGCCATGGCCGTGGACGCGGTATCGGCCACGTCGGCAAGCAGGCCCGCCATGTCCGTGACGATCTGGCGCAGGCCGTCGGCCGTGTCGTCGAGGATCTCCGACATCCCGACCATCGCGTCGGACATGTCGTGGCCCGCGAGCCCGATGCCATTCATGTACTCGATGAAGGAGTCCGCGTCGGCGCCTTCCCATGCGGCGTCGAGCCCGCCCAGGGGTTTGGTGAGGTTGTCGGCGACCTTGTCCGCCCGCAGGCCGACCATGCGCCAGCGCACCGCCTCGTCGTGCATGTCGCTCCAGCGGCCGACGACCGGCGCGAAGTACTCCTCGACCGGGTCGGGCACGCCGAGTTCGCCGCAGAGCCTGCTCAGGTAGTCGAGGTAGCCGCTGACGTCGGCCTCGATGTCGGCGCCGTTCGGGCCGCCCCGCTCGGGTCCGGCCGGGTCCACCAGGTGGTCCGGCTCGGCCACCGGCCTGCCGGGCCGGTCCTGGTCGAACCGCTCGACACCGGACCGCTCCGCCACCAACCGGTCGGCGACCGGCCGCTCGGCGGCGACCCCGTCCTGGTCGACCCGCTCCGGTCGTTCGGCCGCGCCGCGCTTGTCCATCCCAGCCCCCTACGCCTGGCCGCTGCGGTTGATCTCGCGCACGCTGTCGCCCTCGGAGACGGCGTAGTGCTCGGCGACCTGCCCGAGGCTGTCCGCCGCCGACTCCAACGCCTCGACGGCCCGCGTGAGCTGACCGCGCAGCACCTCGGCGGCGCGCCCGTACGACTCGGCGATGCGCACCGTCCGGCCCAGCGAGCCGAAGGCCTCCGCGGCCAGCGGCGCGGTGTTGAGCACCTCGGCTCCCGCGCCGAGCGCTTCCGCGTTCTCGGCGACCTTCTTCGCGTAACCACTGACCCAGTCGGGATCGACCTTGATGGCAGTCATCGACTACCGACCTCCTCGCACGCCCTTGTCACCTTCTGACGGTAATGCGCGCGAGCCGGTTCCCGAAGTGCTCAGCCGCCTGGAGCTTTCGGGGCCGTGGACGGGAACTGCCCCGGTTGCACGGCCACCGAGTCGAAGGTCTGCCGGACGTCGCGGGTGTTGAGCGACGCCCCGTTGGGCAGCAGCCGCATGATCGCGTCCGGCGCCGGGCGCTGGTTCGCCAGGCCGAGTGCCGTCGCGGTCTTCGCGTCCGGCACACCGAACTTCACGCCCCGGTCGGAGACCAGGTAGATCGGGCCGGTCGCGAAGTCCACCTTGGATGTCGCGCCGCGCACGACCGCGGCGCGGCCCGGCGGCATGTAGAAGTGGTCGAGACGCTGGCCGTCGGCGCTCGGGGTGCTGATCGGCACCGTGGCGGGCTCGCCACGCGGGGTGCGCGGCAGCGGCAGCTGGGTGCCGACGTGGACCTGCGTGTGCTCGTCGGCGTCCGGGCCCTCGCCCACCACGTACCAACGCAGGCAGGCGACCGGGAAGTTCACCGGATCGAGTGCTTCCGGCACGACCTTCGGGAAGGTGCTCTCGTCGATCTCGTTCGACGGCGACGCGCCGGGGATCTGGTCCGGGCGCACCTCCGTGATCTTGTCGCCGCCCGCGGTGGACTTGAACCGGATGAGGTCGGCGGTGGTCTTCTTGATCTTCTGCACACCGTCGCGCAGGATCACGTAGTAGTCGTTCTCGATCGCCGATGCGCCCGCACGCTGGATGGACACGATCGAGCCCACCGGCAGACCTTTGATGTCGACCTGGCTGGCGCCGCCAAGGCCCGGGATCGGCGGCGACTCAAGCTTCGGCGCCTCGGGAATCGCGTTGAGCAGTCCCGTGGTGATCTGTCGGATGTTCTCGGTCCGCAGGTTCAGCGCGGTCGTCACTCGACTGTCGGCCATATCCACCTCGGCGCGGACCGTGTTGGCGTTCTTCTTGACCGCCGTCTCAGGCGTGCGATAGACGAGGTAGACCTTCTTGTTTTCGGCCTGGACCAGCAGAGCCTCGTTGACCGCGAGTTCGGGTCCGAAGTCGGTGTGGCCCGCCGCGACCGTGGTCTCGATCTTGTTCTCGCTCGCGGGCTTGTTCAGGCTGCGGTCGAGTTGGTACTCGTCGCACACCGCCCAGTCGCTGTTGATCCGCTGGTCGTCGCCGGGCAGCATCTGCGGCCCGTCCGGGATGCCGGTCAGCCGCTCGCGGGTGATGTCGACGAGCTTCGAGTCCGGAACGACCTCGACCTTGGCGGGACCGCCCGCGGCGCCGCTGCCGTCGTCGGTCTGGCTGCCGGGCTGATCACCGCCGTTGTTGCTGCGGGCCAGCAGCAACAGCCTCGCGGAGGCCAGGTTGAACGTCGGGACTAGGACCTTGCCCCGATCCGTGTTCGTCAACAGCACATAGATCGCCCCCGACGGCTGGGCGATGACGATGCCGTCTTGGCCCGGGGCCTTCGGCGCGGGCTTGAGCAGCCCGAAGATCAGCACGCCGATCATGCCGATGGCGGCGATGCACACACCCACGATCGTGGCTCTGGAGTGCGTGCGCATCGGGTCATGGAGCATCACCGCGTCCTTGCGGACCAACGCCGACTGCATTCTGCGCAGTACGAAGCGGTATGCCTGAACCTGAGACTTGGTAGTCGGTGTTGATGGCATTCTCGGCCTGCTGCTCTCCCCGTCGCGGTACGGTTCCGGAGGATAGCCGTACGGCCGTCGCCGTATGTGGGGTTCTCCACCAACCGAGGGGAAGAGATCTAGCGGATGTCCGTGACCACTCCTCCGCGACAGGGCCGGACGCCACCTCCCGGTGGCCCGGGTCGACCTCCCGGCCCAGGCGGACCCGGCAGACCAGGCGGACCCGGTGGCCCCGGCGGACCTCCCGGACCAGGGGGACCTGGCGGCCCAGGAGGTCCTGGCGGACCTGGCGGACCCCCGCCCGCGGGACCGGGACCCGCCGCCGCGGCGCAGCCGCCTGCCGGACCGCGGGTCCGCGTGTCGGCGCGCAGGCGCCACCGCGGGTCGAGCCTCGGCAGCCTGCCGGTGTCCAACCTTGTCGTGCTCGAAGTCGGCCTGGCCCTCGGCCTTGTCCTGCTCGCCATCGACCTCGGCCTCGTCTACGTGTCGATCGGCATCGCCGTGGCCGCGCTGGTTCTCGCGTTCCTGCGCTGGCGCGGCCGCTGGTTCACCCAGTGGATCGGCCTGACCGCGCGCTATTCCGTGCGGTCGCACGCACGGGTCACGAAGCCGCCGAGCCCGGTGACCATGGAGGCGGTCGCGGCGCAGGACGAAGCCGCGGTGACCGGTCCGGACGACCCGCGGGTCAACCTGCTGCGGCTGGCGGTGCCCGACCTGGTCGTGGCACACGCGGTCGACCACGAGCAGCGCCCGCTGGGCCTGGCCTGGCACGAGGGCACCTGGACCGCGGTCCTGCTGGTCGACCCGGCCCCCGCGCTGGTCAGCCAGGTCGGGTCCACCCCGAGCCTGCCGCTGGGCGCGCTGGCGCCCTGCCTGGAAGACCGCGGTGTGGTGCTCGACGCCATCCAGGTCATCTGGCACTGCTACCCCGGAAGTGTCGCGCTGCCACCGAGTTCGCCCGCGCTGGCGTCCTACCTGGAGGTGCTCGGCCCGCTGCCCGCGGCGGCCCGGCGCACCACGTGGGTCGCGGTCCGGCTCGACCCGCGCCGCTGCCCGGCCGCGGTCCGCGAGCGTGGCGGCGGCGTCGTCGGCGCCCACCGCGCGCTCATCGGCGCGTTGTCCCGGGTGCGCAACGCCCTCGAGTCGCGCGGTGTGCCGACCCGGCCGCTGGACCCGGACGAGTTGCTCAAGGCAGGCATCTCCGCGGCCGAACTCACCTCCGTCGCGGGCTCCAACACCCGGGTGTCGCTGCGCGAGCGGTGGACCGGCGTCACGGCGGCGGGCATCGGCCACGCCAGCTACGCGATCACCGGCTGGCCACAGGGCAAGCTGGCGACGAGCCTGAACTCGCTCACCGGTGTGCGCGCCATGTCGGCGACGGTCGCGATGTCGATCTCGCCCGGCAGCGACGAGGGCAAGGTGGGCCTGCGCGGCCTGGTCCGGGTCAGCGCCCGCAACCCCGACGAGCTCAGCGACGCCGACGACCGGCTGTCGGCGATCTCCGACCGGCTCGGCATCACCCTGACCCCGCTGCGCGGGCTCCAGGTCGCCGGGCTGGCCGCCACACTGCCGCTGGGGGGACAGGCATGAGCGAGCTTGCGAGCGAATCATCGACACAGGGCGACCGCGAGCGGCGGCACCGAGCCTGCGAGGGGGCGTCGTGAGTGGGTCCAGCAGGCTTCTCGACACGCAGGGCGGCGCGGGCGGGATCGCGCCGGAGTTCATGGTCTCGCCCGAGATGCTCGACGCGGTCAGCCCATCCGGCGACCGCGGCGGCATGGTCCTGGGCTCCGGCCTGCAGGGCGAGCCGCTGACCATCTCGGCGCTGCGTCCGGCGCCGACGAGGATCGTGCTCGTCGGCGGGCTCTACCTGGCCCGCCAGGTGGCGCTGCGGGCGATGGCGGTCGGCGCGTGGGTGGTCGTGGCCACCGGTCGCCCCGGCGCATGGCAGGTGCTGCAGAAGGCGGCGGGCAACGGTCCGGACGGACGCCCGGCCCCGCTGGTGCAGATCCGCAGGCTCAGCCCGGTCGAGCTGCCGCGGCCGTCGGAGGACGGTCCGCTGCTCGTCGTGCACGATGGCGGTCCGACGCCGCAGGAGCTCTTCCCGCCGCGCTCGCCCTGGCAGACCACGGTGTACGTGCTGCCCTACATGCACCCGCAGGCCGGGGCGACGGCCAACGCCGCCGACCTCGTGCTGCTGCAGCGGCTCCCCGTTGGCCAGGCGCAGCTCGCGGCCCGGATCTGGCGGCTGCCGCCGCCGATGGTGCAGCAGCTGACGACGCTGGCCGACGATCAGGTCGTCGCGCTGGGCCGCAACCTCTGGCGGCCGCTGCGACTGGTCACCACGGCGAAGGAACAGCAGATCCTGGGTCCGGTCCGCCGCGGCGACTGACACCCCCACGGCACGACTTTCCGCCCCTGACACCGCGCGACGTCGGGGGCGGAGTCGTCCGCGGGGTGCGCTGTCCGGATTGGGCGCTCCGCCATTCCGGCATATGTGGGCCGTTCGGTGGCGGACACGCTGGACATTTCGGCCCAGTGCCTACGGCCGGACAGCACAACAAACAACCTGAAACGCGATATCTACTCAGGAGTCGTCGCGGGGTACCGCGCCAAGCGACCGCGACCGCACATCCGGTCCGATAGCGGCCCACCCCAAGGGTTTTACCCGTTCGTTCGAATTCGGTAACCGCCCCGCGAAATCTCATTCCACTGTCCGAAGAATGAGCGGAATCGACGTGTGAATGGATTCTGGCACTGAATGGACACATGCGGGGTAACCCGCACGGGCTCGCCAAGGGGGTCACAACACCCCTGTTGGAGACTTCAGATGGGGCTGTTCGGCAGCAGTAAATCCGCCGGATGGCCCAACTCATTGCCAGGGCTGCTCAACTGGCGAAAAGACCTGATTCATAAACGCTGCAATTGCCTTGCGTGACTGATTGCCGCTGTCCCAATGTTATCAGCGTTCGCGCGAACACGTTCAGCACCTCTCAAGCAGCACACGGCCTGTTGTGAGGCAGGCCGAAGTGCCCCTGCCCGAAGGAGAACGTGCAATGGGTATGTCTCGCGCCAAAGCGCTGCGGCGGCTGACCGCCGCGGGCATCGCGACCGTCGCCGGCATGGCGACCGCGATCACGCTGGCGACCCCCGCGGTAGCGGCCGAGGCCCAGATCCTGGGCGCCGACGCGGCAAACGTGGTCAAGGACAGCTACATCGTCGTGTTGAAGGACGGAGCGCAGGCTCGCGGCGCCACCGCCGACAGCCTGTCCGCCCGATACGGCGGCAAGGTCAACCACCGGTACTCGGCCGCCATCTCCGGCTACGCCGCGACGATGACCGAGCAGCAGGCCAAACGCGTGGCGGCCGACGATCAGGTCGCCTACGTCGAGGCCGACCAGACCATGAGCATCGCGGTGGACCAGCTCAACCCGCCGTCGTGGGGCCTGGACCGGGTCGACCAGCAGTCGCTGCCGCTGAACCAGAAGTACTCGTACGCGACCACGGCCTCGAACGTCAACGCGTACATCATCGACACCGGCATCAACCTGACGCACACCGACTTCGGCGGCCGCGCGGTCAGCGGCCGGGACACGGTCGACAACGACGCCGACGCCACCGACTGTCAGGGCCACGGCACGCACGTGGCGGGCACCGTCGGCGGTAGTGCCTACGGCCTGGCCAAGGGCGTCAAGCTGATCGCCGTGCGGGTGCTGAACTGCCAGGGCTCCGGCACCAACGCGGGCGTCATCGCGGGCATCGACTGGGTCACGGCCAACCACGTCAAGCCCGCCGTCGCCAACATGAGCCTCGGCGGCGGCGCGTCCACCACCCTCGACGACGCGGTGCGCCGCTCGGTCGCCGCGGGTGTCAGCTACGCGGTCGCGTCGGGCAACTCCAACGCGAACGCGTGCAACTACTCGCCCGCCCGGGTCGCCGAGGCCCTGTCGGTCAACGCGAGCGACATCAACGACGCGCGCGCCTCGTTCTCCAACTACGGCACCTGCACCGACCTGTTCGCGCCCGGCGTGAACATCAAGTCGGCGTGGATCGGCGGCAGCACGGCCACCAACACGATCAGCGGCACCTCGATGGCCTCCCCGCACGTCGCGGGCGCCATCGCGCTGTACCTGGCGGCCAACCCGTCGGCCAGCCCGGCGACCGTGCACAGCGCCATCGTGAACGCGGCCACCGCGAACAAGATCACCAACCCCGGCACCGGATCGCCGAACAAGCTGCTGTACACCGGCTCCGGCACCACCGAGCCCCCGCCGCCCACCGGTTGCGCGGCCGTCACCAACGGAACCGACGTCACCATCCGGGACAACTCGACGGTGAGCAGCCCGATCACCATCTCGGGCTGCAGCAGCACCCCGTCCACGGCGTCCACCATCGCGGTCGACATCCGGCACACCTGGCGCGGTGACCTGGTCATCGACCTCGTCGCCCCGGACGGCACCGCGTACCGGCTGAAGAACTCGAGCTCGAGCGACTCGGCCGACAACGTGATCACCACCTACACCGCCAACCTGTCGTCGGAGGTGGCGAACGGCACCTGGAACCTGCGGGTGCAGGACGTCTACACCTACGACACCGGCTACATCAACAGCTGGACGCTCGACCTCTAAACCCGGCGACGGGCTCCGGTCGGCTCCTCCCTGCTGGGGGCCGACCGGGGGCCTGAGTCCGGTTCGGCCAGTTTCACACGCCGGGCGCGGCAATCAGCCGCGCCCGGTTTTTACCCTTTCCCAGCCAGTGACCATCCCTCCAGGTCACACCCGGTCACCCTGAATGGCCCCGGACGATCGTCGGTTACCCCTCGCTGAACACGGCTCTAGCGTCCGCGCTCGACGCCTGTCCCCTGCAAAGCAGGCGCACCAGTGAGGGAGCTTTCATGAACCTGCTCGTGAAGATGGGGGCGGTGGCGGCCTGCACCGCCATCGCCGCCTCGGCCGCGGCCTTGACCGCGCAGGCCGAACCGGCCATCGACGGCCACTACATCGTCGTCCTCAAGGCCGACGGCGCCCGCCAGTCGTCCGCCGCCGCGGCGGCGCTGACCGCCCGGCACGGCGGAAAGGTCGAACGCACCTACTCCGCGGCCCTGCGCGGGTTCGCCGCGGCGATGACCGACCAGCAGGCCCGACGGCTCGCCGCCGACCCCGCGGTCGCCTACGTCGAGGCCGACCAGGTCGTGCACGTGACGACCGACCAGCTCAACCCGCCCTCGTGGGGCACCGACCGGGTCGACCAGCGGGCCCTGCCGCTGGACTCGAAGTACACCTACTCGACCACCGCGTCGAACGTGACCGCGTACGTGCTCGACACCGGCATCACCATCACCCACTCCGACTTCGGCGGCCGGGCCGTCCACGGCCGCGACACGGTGGACAACGACAACGACTCCAGCGACTGCAACGGCCACGGCACGCACGTCGCCGGGACCGTCGGCGGCGCCAAGTACGGCATCGCCAAGGGCGTGAAACTGGTCGGCGTGAAGGTGTTCGGCTGCGATTCGGGGAGCACGAACTCCGCCATCATCGCCGGGATCGACTGGGTGACGGCGAACGCGGTCAAGCCCGCGGTGGCGAACCTGAGCCTCGGCGGACCCAAGTCGCAGGCCATGAACGACGCCGTGCAGCGGCTCATCGATTCCGGGGTGACAGCGGTCGTGTCGGCGGGTAACTCCAACGAGGACGCCTGCGGAAACTCCCCCGCCAGCCTGGCGACCGCCATCACCGTCGGCGCCTCCAACATCAACGACGCGCGGTGGCAGCACTCGAACTGGGGCACCTGCCTGGACCTGTTCGCACCTGGGCAGGACATCGTGTCGGCGAAATTCGGCACGACCAGCGGTTCGTTCTCGACCAGCGGAACTTCCATGGCCGCCCCGCAGGTCGCGGGCGCGGCGGCGCTGCATCTGAGTGCGAACCCTTCGGCGACGAACCAGCAGGTTCGGGATGCGTTGGTCGGGGCCACTACGCCCAACGCGTTGAGCTCGATCGGGACTGGGTCGCCGAACAAGCTGCTCTACGTCGGGTCTGGCGGGACCACTCCGCCGCCCACCGGCTGCGCGACGGTCACCAATTCCGACGATCTCGCCATCCCGGACGCCGGAGCGGCGGTGACCAGCCCGATCACCGTGTCCGGTTGCTCGGGGACGGCGTCGTCGACCAGCAAGATCGCCGTCGACATCACCCACCCGTACCGCGGCGACCTGGTCATCGACCTGGTGGCGCCGGACGGCGGCAACTACCGGCTCAAGGCCGCGTCGAATGATTCCGGGGACAACGTGGTGCAGACGTTCACCGTGAATGTCTCGTCGGAAGCCCGCAACGGTGTTTGGAAGCTCAAGGTGCAGGACATCTACCGGGCTGATGTCGGGACGCTGAACAGCTGGAGCCTGACTCTCTAGCTCAGAGGGTGCGGACGTTGCGGGTCAGCGTCGCGCGCGTGGCCAGGTCCTCATCGGCGGGATAGTCGACGCCGATGAGGGCCAAGCCGTGCGCGGGGGCCACTGTGATGGCGCTGGGGCGTTCGGTGGCGCTGAGCATGGAGGCGGGCCAGTCAGCCGGCTTGCGGCCCTCACCGACCGCGAGAAGCGCGCCGACGAGGCTGCGGACCATCGAATGGCAGAAGGCGTCCGCGGACACCCGGGCGGCCAGCAGGCCGTCGGATTCGCGGGTCCAGTCGAGCCGCTGCAATTCGCGGATGGTCGTGGCGCCTTCGCGGCGTTTGCAGAAGGCGACGAAGTTGTGTTCGCCCAGGAGTTTGCGGGAAGCCTCGTTGAGGGCGTCCAGGTCCAGCTTTCGCGGCCAGGCGACCACATGGCCTCGGCGCAGCGGGTCAGCCGACCAGGCCGCGTCGCAGATTCGGTAGACGTAGTGCCTGCGGAGGGCGCCGAAGCGGGCGTCGAACTCCGCGGGGACGCGGCGCATCGCGGTGACGCGGACGTCGGCGGGCAACGCCCGGGCAAGCCTCAGGACCAAGGCGTCCGGGTCGGTTTCCGCAGGCAGGTCGGCGTGGGCTACCTGGCCGGTGGCGTGGACGCCTGCGTCGGTGCGGCCCGCGACCGTGAGGCGGACGTCGTGGCGCAGGACCAGGGACAGCGTGTCCTCCAGGACACCGCACACCGTTCGCCGCTCGGGTTGGCGGGCCCAGCCCGAGAAGTCGGTGCCGTCGTAGGCGATGTCCAGGCGAATGCGGACGAGCCCGCCGCCCCCAGCGGGGGTGACGGGCTCGTCCGTGGTGTTCTGCGGGGTCAGGACTCGTCCTTGGCGGACTCGTCCGACTCCTCTTCCCGCTGCGACGGGGGCAGCTGGAAACCAGCGGCCTCCGCGGCCTCGGCGGTGGCGAACCACACCTCGGCGACCGTGCGGTCGTAGAAGGCGCTGTCCGGCACGTGGTACAGCATCGAGTCGGCGTTGCCCTTGATCGGGAAACCCTCCGGCTGCGAACCGTCCTCGAGCGGCAGGTGGCTGCCCTCGCCGTACGACTTGGTCTCCTCCGACGCCTCCGACGCCTCGGCCGACTCAGTGGCCTCGACGTCAGCGGCCTTGTCGGCCTTCTTCGGCTTGTCAGCGAACTTGGTCTTGCGGGCGGCCTCGGCCTCCGCGGTGACCGTCTTCTCGCTGATCAGCTCGATGACCGCCATGCTGGCGTTGTCGCCCTTGCGCGGCATGGTCTTCGTGATGCGCAGGTAGCCACCCGCGCGGTCGCTGAAGAACGGGCCGATCTCGACACAGAGACGCTGCACGACGTCCTTGTCGCGGATCACCTTCATGATCTCGCGACGGTTGTGCAGGTCACCGCGCTTGGCCTTGGTGATCAGCTTCTCCGCGAACGGACGCAGCCGACGAGCCTTGGCCTCAGTGGTCTTGATCCGGCCGTGCTGGAACAGCGCGGTGGCCAGGTTGGCCAGAATCAGCCGCTCGTGGGCCGGGCCCCCGCCGAGACGGGCGCCCTTGGTTGGGGTGGGCATTCCTTGCTCCTTGTGGAATTCCGCTGCTCAGCCAGTCCGGAATGGACTGGATCAGAGCTGCTCCGTCTCTGCGTAGTCCTGGCCGTCGTCGTTGCCGGTGTCCGCGCCTTCCGACCAGCCGTCGGAGGCGTAGTCCGCCGCGGCAGCCGTCGGGTCGAACCCGGGGGGGCTGTCCTTGAGCGCGAGACCGAGGCCGACGAGCTTCATCTTGACCTCGTCGATCGACTTCGCACCGAAGTTGCGGATGTCCAGCAGGTCCGCCTCGCTGCGCGAGACAAGCTCACCCACGGTGTGGATGCCCTCGCGCTTGAGGCAGTTGTAGGAACGCACCGTCAGGTCGAGGTCCTCGATCGGCATCGCGTAGGCGGCGATGGTGTCGGCCTCCTGCGGCGACGGGCCGATCTCGATGCCCTCGGCGTCGATGTTCAGCTCGCGGGCGAGACCGAACAGCTCGACCAGCGTCTTGCCCGCGGACGCCACGGCGTCGCGCGGGGTGATCGACGGCTTGGTCTCGACGTCGAGAACGAGCTTGTCGAAGTCGGTCCGCTGCTCGACACGGGTGGCCTCGACCTTGTACGTCACCTTGAGGACCGGCGAGTAGATCGAGTCGACCGGAATCCGGCCGATCTCGGCGCCTGCCTGCTTGTTCTGCACGGCCGGGACGTAGCCGCGACCGCGCTCGACAACGAGCTCGATCTCCAGCTTGCCCTTGCCGTTCAGCGTGGCGATGTGCAGGTCGGGGTTGTGCACCGTGACACCGGCGGGAGGAACGATGTCCCCCGCGGTGACCTCACCGGGTCCCTGCTTGCGCAGGTACATCGTCACCGGCTCGTCCTCCTCCGAGGAGACGACAAGCTCCTTGAGGTTGAGGATGACGTCGGTGACGTCCTCTTTGACGCCCGGAACCGTGGTGAACTCGTGCAGCACACCGTCGATGCGGATGCTGGTCACCGAGGCGCCGGGGATCGAGGAGAGCAGCGTGCGCCGGATCGAGTTGCCGAGCGTGTAGCCGAAGCCAGGCTCGAGGGGCTCGATGACGAAGCGGGAGCGGGTCTCGTTGACCGGCTCCTCAGCCAGGGTGGGTCGCTGTGAGATGAGCACTTCTTGGTTCTTCCTTCCCGAGGACGCCCGCTATTTGACGTCACTGAAATGGGATGACAGGTATAGCGACAGTGCCGGCGACCTCTTGAATTTCAACAGGCCGCCGGCCCGGTCACGATTACTTCGAGTAGTACTCGACGATGAGCTGTTCGGTCACCGGAACGTCGATCTGCGCGCGCTCGGGGAGCTGGTGCACCAGGATCCGGAGGTTGGACTGCACGACCTGCAGCCAACCCGGGATCGGGCGGTCACCGAAGGACTCCTTGGCGGCCACGAACGGGAGGGTGCCCAGCGACTTCGGCTTGACGTCGATGATGTCGAACTTCGACACCTGGTAGCTGGGGATGTTCACCTTCTTGCCGTTCACCAGGAAGTGAGCGTGGCTCACGAGCTGGCGGGCCTGGCGGCGCGTGCGGGCGAGGCCCGCACGGTAGACCACGTTGTCCAGACGCGATTCGAGCAGCTGGAGCAGGACCTCACCGGTCTTGCCCTCGCGGCGAACCGCCTCTTCGTAGTACTTGCGGAACTGACGCTCGAGGACGCCGTAGGTGTAGCGCGCCTTCTGCTTCTCCTGCAGCTGGAGCAGGTACTCGCTCTCCTTGATCCGACCGCGGCCGTGCTGGCCGGGCGGGTAAGGACGACGCTCGAATGCCTGGTCTCCGCCGACAAGGTCGACCTTGAGCCGACGCGAGATGCGGGTCGCGGGGCCGGTGTAGCGTGCCATCTCTTCTTACTCCTCCCCGTTCCTCAGACCCGGCGCCGCTTGGGCGGGCGGCAGCCGTTGTGAGGCTGCGGGGTCACGTCCTGAATGGTGCCGACCTCGAGGCCCGCCGCCTGCAGCGAGCGGATCGCGGTCTCCCGGCCGGAGCCGGGGCCCTTGACGAACACGTCGACCTTCTTGACGCCGTGCTCGGCAGCCTTGCGGGCAGCGTTCTCGGCGGCCATCTGGGCGGCGAACGGCGTCGACTTACGAGAGCCCTTGAAACCGACGTGGCCGGACGAGGCCCACGCGATGACAGCACCGGTCGGGTCCGTGATGGACACGATGGTGTTGTTGAAGGTGCTCTTGATGTGAGCGTGGCCGTGCGTGATGTTCTTCTTTTCCTTGCGCCGGACCTTTTTGACTCCGGCGCCGGTACGCGACTTCGGTGGCATGTCTCTGGGTTTCTCCTAGCTGCTTCGCGAGGTGGTGATGACTGGAGCTGCGTGCCGGATTCGAGTTCCGGCGTCCGTGTAGAGGTCGCGCAGTGCAGCCGGACGGGCGCACTTGGGCGCGACCATGAGGGCCACGAATGGCCTGTTGCGTCGCCTCTGTGGAACAACGGCGACCACGGTCTCGCAGCTCTTGCTCACTTCTTTCCGGCCTTCTTCTTGCCGGCGACCGTCTTCTTCGGGCCCTTGCGGGTACGGGCGTTGGTCTTGGTCCGCTGACCGCGGACGGGCAGACCGCGGCGCCACCGCAGGCCCTCGTAGCAGCCGATTTCGATCTTCCGGCGGATGTCGGCCTGAACCTCACGGCGCAGGTCACCCTCGACCTTGAAGTTCTCTTCGATGTACTCACGAAGTTTGACGAGCTCGTCGTCGGACAAGTCCTTGACGCGCAGGTCCGGGCTGATCTCGGTGGCGACCAGGAGCTCCTTGGAGCGGGTCCGGCCGATACCGAAGATGTAGGTCAGCGCGATCTCCATCCGCTTTTCGCGGGGGAGGTCTACGCCGGCGAGTCGTGCCATGTCGGCGGTGTCTCCTCTGTTTCGTCTTCAGGTCTGCTCCCCTACCGCCCTGAGACCGACTCGATGGTCTCAAGACCCGGCCTGAAGTCCGGGCGTGAACCAGGTCCGTCTGACCTGGCAGGTGCGGGAAGTTCGTCTGTGTAGCTGTCGTCGTCCGAACTACGACTGGGAACTGCTCAGCCCTGACGCTGCTTGTGGCGCAGGTTCTCGCAGATCACCATGACCCGGCCGTGACGGCGGATCACCTTGCACTTGTCGCAGATCTTCTTGACGCTCGGGTTGACCTTCACGTCTGCTTTCTCCTGCTTCGGCCGCGTGCCCCCGAGAAGCCGAGGGCACCGATAGTGGCATCCCAGTCAGAGCGACTGGGGAGTCACTTGTAGCGGTAGACGATGCGGCCGCGGGACAGGTCGTAGGGCGAAAGCTCTACGACGACCCGGTCCTCAGGCAGAATGCGGATGTAGTGCTGCCGCATCTTGCCGCTGATGTGCGCGAGAACCTTGTGGCCGTTCTCCAACTCGACGCGGAACATCGCGTTGGGGAGTGGCTCGACCACGCGGCCTTCGACCTCGATGGCCCCGTCCTTCTTGCCCATGTCCTCCGCGTTTCGTGACGTGTTGACTTTGCAACGACGGGCATGCCACACGGCGACGACCTGCACCACTGAGTGACACGCACGGCGAAACCGGCACTCGAATAGTGCCAGCGGTCAAGTGTACGCGCCGGTCACTTGACGCCCAAATCGGGGTCCACCAGCGGGTGAACT
Source organism: Actinokineospora xionganensis (assembly GCF_014323725.1). GTDB lineage: Bacteria > Actinomycetota > Actinomycetes > Mycobacteriales > Pseudonocardiaceae > Actinokineospora > Actinokineospora xionganensis. Next base: position 112,269 of record NZ_JABVED010000002.1, read on the forward strand.
ACTCCGGGGCGGTCAGGACCCAGGGGCCGTCGTCGGTCACGGCGACAGTGTGCTCCCAGTGGGCGGCACGGGAGCCGTCGGCGGTGACGACGGTCCAGCCGTCCTCCAGTTCCACCGTCTCCTCGGCGCCGAGGGTGAGCATCGGCTCGATGGCGATGGCCATGCCGACACGCAGGCGCGGGCCCTTGCCGGGCTTGCCGTAGTTCGGCAGGAACGGGTCCATGTGCATGGAGCTGCCGATGCCGTGGCCGCCGTATTCGCGGACGATGCCGTACGTGCGGCCGTCGGCGCGCTCCGAGGAGTGGACCGAGGTCTCCACGGCGTGGGAGATGTCGGTCAGCCGGTTGCCGGGGCGGATGGCTTCGATGCCCGCCAGCATGGACGCCTTCGTGGCGTCGGAGAGCGCCTGGTCGGCGTCGCTGATGGTGCCGACGAACAGGGTCACGGCCGAGTCGCCGTGCCAGTCGTCGAGGATGGCACCGCAGTCGACCGAGATGAGGTCGCCGTCGGCGAGCACCTGGGACTTGCTGGGGATGCCGTGGACGATCTGCTCGTTGACCGAGGCGCAGATGCTCGCCGGGAAGCCGTGGTAGCCCTTGAAGGACGGCACGGCCCCGGCGTCGCGGATGGTCTGCTCGGCGATCTCGTCGAGCTCCGCGGTGCTGACGCCCGCGCGCGCCGCGGCCGCGACGGCGGCCAACGACTTGGCCACCACCAGGCCCGCGGCGCGCATCGCGTCGAGCTCGCCCGGCGACTTGATCTCGATCATGCGGGAACGCCAGGTCGCGAGAGCCATGCGGAGACCGCCGAACATGCCACCGCCGGTCACGTCCGAGCGCGCAGCGAGTCCAGCACGCGGCCGGTGATCTCGTCGACATCGCCGACCGCGTCGATCGTGATCAGCACGTCGGCGTAGTAGTCGAGCAGCGGGGCCGTCTCCGAGCGGTACACCTGCTGGCGGTGCCGGATGACGGCCTCGTTGTCGTCGTCGCGGCCGCGGGCGAGCAGACGCTCGACCACGACCTCTTCGTCGATCCGGAACTCGACCACAGCGTCGATCTTGGTGTCCGAGGCGCTGAGGATCTCTCCCAGCACCGCGGCCTGACCGACATTGCGCGGGAACCCGTCGAGCAGGAAGCCGTCAGTGGCGTCCGGCTGGGCGAGCCGCTCGCGGACCATCTCGTTGGTGACCTCATCGGGCACGAGCTGTCCCGAGTCGAGGTACCGCTTGACGTCCTGGCCGAGTTCGGTGTTGTTCGCGATGTGCGCCCGGAAGAGGTCACCGGTGGAGATGTGCGGTACGCCGAGCTTGTGGCTCAAAGCGGTCGCCTGGGTGCCTTTTCCCGCTCCGGGCGGGCCAACGAGAACAACACGAGTCACTTGAGGAACCCTTCGTAGTTTCGCTGCATGAGCTGGCTCTCGATCTGCTTCACCGTGTCCAGACCGACGCCGACCATGATCAGCACCGCGGTGCCGCCGAACGGGAAGTTCTGGTTCTGCCCCTCGGCGGTGATGTCGAGGAAGAAGTTCGGCAGAACGGCGATGGTGCCGAGGTAGAGCGAGCCGGGCAGGGTGATCCGGCTCAGCACGAAGCTCAGGTAGTCGGAGGTGGAGCGGCCCGGGCGGATACCCGGAATGAAGCCGCCGAACTTCTTCATCTCGTCCGCACGCTCGGTCACGTTGAACGTGATCGTGATGTAGAAGTACGTGAAGAAGATGATCAGGCCGAAGTACACGCCGATGTGCACCCAGCTGGACTGCTTCGTCAGGTGGTTGGCGACGAACTGGTTCCACCAGCTGGCGCTGTCGGTGCCGACGAGCTTGGTGATCAGGTCCGGCAGGTACAGCAGCGACGAGGCGAAGATGACCGGGATGACGCCCGCCTGGTTGACCTTCAGCGGCAGGTAGGTCGAGGTGCCGCCGTACATGCGGCGACCGATCATGCGCTTGGCGTACTGGACCGGGATCCGGCGCTGGCCCTGCTCGACGAACACGACGCTGGCGATGATGACCAGGCCGAAGACGCAGACGACCGCGAAGGTCACGCCGCCCTGGTTGTCGAGGATGGTCTTGCCCTCGAACGGGATGCGGGCCGCGATGTTGACGAACATCAGCAGGGACATGCCGTTGCCGATGCCGCGCTCGGTGATGAGCTCGCCGAACCACATGATCACCGCGGTGCCCGCGGTCATGGTCGTGACGACCACGACGAGGGTGAACGTGGTGCTGTTCGGGATGACCGGGTCCGGGCAGTTGCCGAAGAGCTGACCGCCGTTGGCCATGGCCACGATGCCGGTCGCCTGCAGGACGGCGAGGGCGATGGTCAGGTAGCGCGTGTACTGCGTCAGCTTGCCCTGACCGGCCTGGCCTTCCTTCTTGAGCTGCTCGAACCGCGGAATGACCACGGTGAGCAATTGGATGATGATGCTCGCGGTGATGTAGGGCATGATCCCCAGCGCGAACACCGAAAGTTGGAGTAGGGCGCCGCCGCTGAACAGGTTCAGCAGCTGGGTGATGCCCTCGGTCTGGACGCCCTCGATGCACTTCTTGACGTTCGGATACGACACACCGGGCGACGGCAGGGCCGCGCCCACGCGGTAGATCGCAATGATGCCGAGCGTGAAAAGGATCTTGCGGCGCAGGTCCGGCGTCGCGAGAGCCGAGCGGAAGGCGCTGAGCACGCAGGAACCTCCATCGGCGTCACCGGCAACTCAGTGCCGGTGAACGGCTTAACCGGCTGGTCGCCGGCAGGGAACATGTCCCGACTGCCAGGTGCTGGCAAGCCAGGAACGCTTCGGGGTACCTACCCCGAAGCGTGCTGACGACTGTAACAGCACTACCGGGGCATCTATCACCCATGGGGTGGCCAAACCTGCCCCGCGGATAGCCTCAGCGCGGTGATGAAGCTAACATCCCGGCCATTCCCAGCAGAATCACACCTGTGCCGCGGTCCAGGTTGCGTTGGGCACGCTTGCTCATGCGCACCGCGCGGACGACCGCGCCGATACCGACATAGATGCTTCCGGCCGCCAACTCGGCCACCAGGTAGACCGCGCCGAGCGTCAGCACCTGGGCCGTGACCTGGCCACGAACCGGGTCGATGAACTGCGGGACGAACGCGGTGAAGATCAGGACGGCCTTCGGGTTGGTGACCGCGGTGAGGAACTCCTTGCGCGCGAGCGCGAAGAGGCTCGGCGCTGTTGTCACGTCGTCGGCCGCGGTGAAGGCCCCGGCCCGGAAGCTCGTGTAGAGGATCCGGCCGCCGATCCAGACCAGGTAGGCCACGCCGACCCACTTGACGACGGTGAGGGCGTGCTCGGACGCGGCGAGGAGGCTGCCCAGGCCGGCGGCCACGGCGGCGATGAGGATGGCGAAGCCGGTGAGCCTGCCGAACAGGCCCGTGACGCCGCTGGCGGTGCCGTAGCGCATGCCGTGGTGCATGCCGAGCAGGTTGTTCGCCCCCGGGGTCATGGCGACCAGGAAGGCGGCGCCGAGGAAGACGAGCAGCCACATGGGGCCATGCCTACCAGGGCTGATGCCGGCGGCGCGCGCGGATTTCGGATATCTCACGCCCGGTGATGCCTGCGGGCTTGCCGCACGGGCTTCACCGGCCGCACGCCCACAGCGGCGGCTCCGGCTGTGGTCAGGTCGCGAGGTCAGCTTTGGGGACGGGCCGTGGGGTGGGTGGGGATTTCGGCGGTCACCTTGGTCAGCGTGGTGGTCAGGGTGGCGCCGCAGCGGGTGAGGGCCCGGATGGCCGCTGTGTTGTCCGGTGTGGTGTCAGCGCGGACTTTGTGAATGCCCGCCTCGGCGGCGATGTCCAGGAGGATGCGGAGGGCGTCCACGCCGATCCCCTGGCTGCGCATGTGCCTGCCGAGCCACATGCCGGTCTCGGCCGTCCCGGGCTCGTCCAGGTGACGCAGGCGGATCATTCCGACAATCTCCCCGCGCAGCTGGATGGCGTACATCAGGGTGCCCTCGGCGCCTCCGGCGTGGGAGCGGTGGAACTCGCGGAACGCCGTGCGCCTGGCCTCCGTCCAGCCCGGCGGGCCCTCGACGGCGGGCATCACGTCGTCGGGTTCCGCGTAGGCCACCGCGACCGTCAGGAGGTCCTCGGTCAGGGCTTCGTCGAGCGGGGTCAGTCGAACGATCACAGTGAGGAGTGTCCCTCACCCGCCGCTGAGCCAACTCCTGTGCCAACCCCGATCCGGACGCGACGAAGCCGGGCACGCGAATCGCGTGCCCGGCTTCGTCGGGTGTTTCTGTCTGGATCAGACCAGCGCGATGGCGGAACCGCCACCGGCGTTGAGCTTCTCCACAGCGCTGCTGGAGAACTTGTCAGCAGTGATGTCCAGCTTGACGCCGTTCAGGTCCCCGTTGCCGAGGATCTTCACGAGCGAGTTCTTGCGGACGAGACCGGCCTGCACCAGGTCCGGGATACCGACGGCGCCGCCGTCGGGGAACGCCACAGCGACGTCTCCGACGTTGACGACCTGGTACTCGGTCCGGAAGCGGTTCTTGAAGCCCTTGAGCTTCGGGAGCCGCATCTGGATCGGCATCTGGCCACCCTCGAAGCGCGCGGGGACGTTCTTGCGCGCCTTGGTGCCCTTGGTACCGCGACCAGCCGTCTTGCCCTTGGAGCCTTCACCGCGACCGACACGGATCTTGTCGCGCTTGGCGCCGGGGGCCGGACGCAGGTGGTGGATTTTGATCGACATCAGGCGTCGACCTCCTCAACGACTACGAGGTGGCGGACACAGTGGATCAGGCCACGCACCTCAGGGGTGTCCTCGCGCACCGTCGACTGACGAATCTTGCGCAGACCGAGGGTCCGGAGGGACTCGCGGTGGTTGCGCTTCGTGCCGATGGTGCTCTTGATCTGGGTCACCTTGAGCTGTGCCATGTCATCCCACCTGCCCAGCGGCCGCGGCCGCCGCACGGGCGCGGAGCATGCCTGCCGGAGCGACGTCCTCGAGGGGGAGGCCACGACGGGCCGCGACCTCTTCCGGACGCTGCAGACCCTTGAGGGCCGCAACGGTGGCGTGCACGATGTTGATGGCGTTGTCGCTACCGAGCGACTTCGACAGCACGTCGTGGACGCCCGCGCACTCCAGCACGGCGCGAACCGGACCACCGGCGATAACACCGGTACCGGCGCTGGCCGGGCGCAGGAGCACCACACCGGCAGCCTTCTCGCCCTGGATGGGGTGCGGGATGGTGCCACCGATACGCGGGACGCGGAAGAAGTTCTTCTTGGCTTCCTCCACACCCTTCGCGATCGCGGCGGGCACCTCCTTGGCCTTGCCGTAGCCGACACCGACCATGCCGTCGCCGTCACCGACCACGACCAGGGCGGTGAAGCTGAAGCGACGACCACCCTTCACGACCTTGGCGACGCGGTTGATCGCCACAACGCGCTCCAGGTGCGGGCTCTTCTCCTGAGCCTGACCACGACCGCCACCATCGCGACGGTCGCCGCGACCGCGACGCTCGCCACGCTCGCCGCCCTGGCCACCGCCCTGGCCGCCCTGGCCGCCAGGTCCGCCCTGGCCGCCGAACTGCCGCGTACGTCCCGGCATCAGGCGTTCCTTCCCTTGTTGCTCTGCATGATCAGAACTCCAGCCCCGCGCCGCGGGCCGCTTCGGCCAGCGCCGCGATACGGCCGGTGTACTTGTTGCCGCCGCGGTCGAACACGACCGCGGAGATGCCGGCGTCCTTGGCCCGACCGGCAACCAGCTCGCCGACCTTGGCCGAACGGGCCTTCTTGTCGCCGTCGACCGCGCGGACATCCGCCTCGAGGGAGGTTGCCGACGCGAGCGTGCGGCCCGCGAGGTCGTCGACGATCTGCACGGTGATGTGCCGCGCCGACCGGTGAACGACCAGGCGAGGACGCTCCGGCGTGCCGCTGATCTTCTTGCGGAGCCGGAAGTGCCTGCGGGTCTTCGAGACGCGGCGCTTGGTGGACACATCGGTGCCCACCGGCTTGCGCTTCGTGATAGTCGCTTCGCTCATGATCACTTACCCGTCTTTCCGACCTTGCGGCGGATCTTCTCGCCGGAGTACCGGACGCCCTTGCCCTTGTACGGGTCGGGCTTGCGCAGCTTGCGGATGTTGGCGGCGATTTCGCCGACTCGCTGCTTGTCGATACCCGAGACGGAGAACTTGGTGGGGCTCTCCACGGTGAAGGTGATGCCCTCAGGGGCGACGACCTTCACCGGGTGGCTGAAGCCGAGCGCGAACTCGAGGTCCGAACCCTTCGCCATGACGCGGTAACCGACGCCGTGGATCTCAAGCTTCTTCTCGTAGCCCTCGGTGACACCGACGACCAGGTTGTTGACAAGCGAACGGGTCAGACCGTGCAGCGCACGGCTCTGCCGCTCGTCGTTGGGGCGCTTGACCTCAAGCGTGCCGTCCTCGGCGCGCTCGACGACAATGGGCTCCGAGACGGTGAGTGCCAGGGTGCCCTTGGGGCCCTTCACGCTGACGTTCTGACCGTCGATGTTGATGTCGACCCCAGCCGGGACGGGGATCGGAAGCCTTCCGATGCGAGACATACGTTTCTCCCCCTTCCCTTACCAGACGTAGGCGAGGACTTCTCCGCCCACGCCCTGCTTGTTGGCCTGACGGTCGGTCAGCAGGCCGCCGGACGTGGAGATGATCGCCACGCCCAGGCCGCCGAGAACCTTCGGCAGATTGGTCGACTTCGCGTACACCCGGAGACCGGGCTTTGACACCCGGCGCAGACCGGCGATGCTGCGCTCGCGGTTGGGGCCGTACTTCAGCTCGACGACGAGGTTCTTGCCCTTCTCGCCGTCTTCGTCGCGGAAGCCGGTGATGTAGCCCTCACGCTGAAGGATCTCGGCGATGTGCGCCTTGAGCTTCGAGTGCGGCAGCACGACCTCGTCGTGGTATGCCGAGTTGGCATTGCGCAGACGGGTCAAGAAGTCTGCGATCGGGTCGGTCATCGTCATGGTGACCTGTCAACCTTTCTCGCCGGGGTTCCCTTGCGGGCCTACGGCGAACTGGGGGTAAAGCGGGCCAGGCAGTCCGGTCCACTGTGGATAACCGCAGCGGACCGGACGGTCCTACCAGCTGGACTTGCTGACGCCGGGCAGTTCGCCGGCGTGGGCCATCTGGCGCAGGCAGATTCGGCACAGGCCGAACTTGCGGAACACCGAGTGCGGACGGCCGCAGCGGTTACACCGGGTGTAGCCGCGCACCTTGAACTTCGGCTTCTTGGAAGCCTTGTGGACAAGAGCCTTCTTCGCCATCGGCTCAGTTCTCCTTGAACGGGAAGCCCAGGTGCTTCAGCAGCGCCCGGCCCTCTTCGTCGTTGATCGCGGTGGTGACGATGGTGATGTCCATGCCGCGCTGGCGGTCGATCGAGTCGGGGTCGATCTCGTGGAACATCGACTGCTCGTTGAGGCCGAACGTGTAGTTGCCGTTGCCGTCGAACTGCTTGCCCGACAGGCCGCGGAAGTCGCGGATACGCGGCAGCGCGATCGTCAGCAGGCGGTCGAGGAACTCCCACATGCGGTCGCCGCGCAGGGTGACCCGGGCGCCGATCGGCATGCCCTCACGCAGCTTGAACTGCGCGATGGACTTGCGGGCCTTGCGGACCTCGGGCTTCTGGCCGGTGATCGTGGCGAGGTCGCGGACCGCGCCTTCGATCAGCTTGCCGTCGCGGGCGGCGTCGCCGACACCCATGTTGACGACGACCTTGACCACGCCGGGGATCTGCATGACGTTGGCGTAGTTGTACTCGTCCCGCAGAGCGACCGTGATTTCCTCGCGGTAGCGCGTCTTGAGACGGGGGATGATCTTCTCAGTGGTAGTCATGATCAGATCTCCTTCCCATTGCCGCTGCCGCGAGCGATACGGACCTTGCGGCCCTCGTCATCGAACTTGTAGCCCACGCGGACCGCCTTGCCCTCGGACACCAGCATCACGTTCGACACGTGGATGGGCGCTTCCTGGGTGACGATGCCGCCGGACTGGGCGCCGCGCTGGGTCTGCGAGATCCGGGTGTGCTTCTTGACCCGGTTCACACCCTCGACGAGGACCTTGGAGGTCTCGGGGTAGGCCTGAATGACCTTGCCCTTCGCGCCCTTGTCCTTGCCCGCGATGACGACGACCGTGTCGCCCTTCTTGATCTTCATCTTGGTCTTCATGAGTCAGAGCACCTCCGGCGCGAGCGAGATGATCTTCATGAACTTCTTGTCGCGCAGCTCGCGGCCGACCGGGCCGAAGATGCGGGTCCCACGGGGCTCACCCTCCGGCTTGATCAGCACGGCGGCGTTCTCGTCGAACCTGATGTAGGACCCGTCCGGACGGCGACGCTCCTTGACGGTGCGAACGATGACCGCCTTGACGACGTCACCCTTCTTCACCGCCGCGCCGGGGATCGCGTCCTTGACGGTGGCGACGATGATGTCGCCGATGCCCGCGTAGCGACGGCCCGAGCCACCGAGAACACGGATGCAAAGGATTTCCTTCGCACCGGTGTTGTCGGCGACACGCAGCCGCGACTCCTGCTGGATCACTTCAACTCCTGACCATTCTTGGCTCGCCAGATTTCCGACCTGACAAGCTCGGTCTTACCTGGAACAGCTTGTGGTTACTTGGCCTTCTCGAGGATCTCGACGAGCCGCCAGCGCTTGGACGCCGACAGCGGGCGGGTCTCCATGATCTGGACCCGGTCGCCGATACCCGCGGTGTTGGCCTCGTCGTGCACCTTCACCTTGGTGGTGGAGCGCAGGACCTTGGAGTACCGCGGGTGCTTCTTGCGGTCTTCCAGGGCGACGACGACGGTCTTGTCCATCTTGTCGGACACGACCAGGCCCTCGCGGACCTTGCGGTTGTTCCGAACTTCGGTCTCGTTCTCGCTCATGCTGCGCCCTCATTGCTTTCCGGGGCTGCCGACAGGCCAAGCTCGCGCTCACGCATGACGGTGTAGATCCGGGCGATCTCGTGCTTGACCGTGCGCAGTCGACGGTTGTTGTCGAGCTGCCCGGTGGCCATCTGGAAACGAAGGTTGAAGAGCTCTTCCTTCGCCTCACGCAGACGCAGCACGAGCTCTTCTTCGTTGAGCTCGCGGAGGTCTGCCGCGGTGGTTCCCGCTGCCATCAGAAGTCACCACCTTCACGCGTGACGATGCGGCACTTCATCGGAAGCTTGTGGATCGCGCGGCGCAGTGCCTCGCGCGCCACGGTCTCGTTCGGGAAGCTCATCTCGAACATGACACGACCCGGCTTGACGTTGGCCACCCAGTACTCGGGGGAACCCTTACCGGAACCCATGCGGGTCTCGGCAGGCTTCTTGGTGAGCGGGCGGTCGGGGAAGATGTTGATCCACACCTTGCCGCCACGGCGGATGTGCCGGTTGATGGCGATACGAGCGGACTCGATCTGCCGGTTGGTGACGTACGCGGGCTCGAGCGCCTGGATGCCGAACTCGCCGAACGTGACGCGCGTGCCGCCCTTGGCAGCGCCCGATCGCTTCGGGTGGTGCTGCTTACGGTGCTTTACCCTGCGCGGGATAAGCATGACTCAGCTCTCCCCGTTGCCAGAGGCTTCTGCCGCGGGGGCTTCTGCCTTCGTCTGCTGCGCCTCGGCGGCCGCACGGCCCGCCTCGGTGCTGGTGGCGGTGGTGCCGGAGGCACCGGAGCGACGCGCCCGGTTCGGACGCTCGCGACGCGGCTCGCGACGGTCGGCCGACGGAGCGGCCGAACGCGCCTCGTGCTCGCGGCGACCGCCGACGACCTCGCCCTTGTAGATCCACACCTTGACGCCGATACGGCCGAAGGTGGTGCGGGCCTCGAAGAAGCCGTAGTCGATGTCGGCGCGCAGCGTGTGCAGCGGGACGCGACCCTCGCGGTAGTGCTCCGAGCGGGACATCTCGGCACCGCCGAGACGGCCACCGCACTGCACCCGGATGCCCTTGACCTGCGGCGAGCGCATGGCCGACTGGATGGCCTTACGCATCGCGCGCCGGAACGACACACGGTTGGACAGCTGCTCGGCGGTCACCTGGGCGACCAGCTGGGCGTCGGCCTCGGGGTTCTTGACCTCGAGGATGTTCAGCTGAACCTGCTTCTTGGTGAGCTTCTCGAGCTCGCCGCGAATACGGTCGGCCTCGGCGCCACGACGGCCGATGACGATGCCGGGACGCGCGGTGTGGATGTCGACGCGAACCCGGTCACGGGTCCGTTCGATCTCCACGCGGGAGATGCCGGCGCGCTCCATGCCCTTGGACAGGAGGCGGCGGATCTTCACGTCTTCCGCGACGTACTCCGCGTACTGCTTGTCGGCGTACCAACGGGACCGCCAGTCGGTGGTGATCCCAAGCCGGAAGCCGTGTGGGTTGATCTTCTGCCCCATTAGCGGGCACCACCCTTCTTGGCAGCCTTGGCTGCGGGCTTCGGCCGGGACTCGACCTCGACCGTGATGTGGCTCGTGCGCTTGCGGATCCGGTAGGCGCGCCCCTGGGCACGCGGACGGAAACGCTTCAACGTCGGGCCCTCGTCCACGTACACCGTCGACACCCAAAGGGTGTCCGGGTCGAGGTTGAGGTTGTTCTCGGCGTTGGCAATGGCACTGGCGAGCACCTTCGCGACCGGCTCACTAGCCGCCTGCGGCGCGAACTGGAGCACGGCCAGGGCCTCGCTGGCGCTACGTCCCCTGATGAGCTCGACGACGCGGCGCACCTTCATGGGCGTGTCGCGAACGTAGCGAGCCCGAGCAACGGCGCGAGGGAATTCCTCCTGCGCCGGAGCTTCGTTACGGGCGTTCATCGCTGCTTCCCCTTGCTCTTTCTCTGGTACAGCCCCGCCTGGCGGGGAACTGCTGTGCTTTAGTTCGAGCCGCCTAGCGGCGACGGGCCTTGCGGTCGTCCTTGATGTGGCCCTTGAACGTGCGGGTCGGGGCGAACTCGCCCAGCTTGTGACCCACCATGGCCTCGGAGACGAACACCGGGACGTGCTTGCGGCCGTCGTGCACGGCGATCGTGTGCCCCAGCATGTCGGGGATGATCGTCGAGCGACGCGACCAAGTCTTGATCACGGTCTTCTTGCCGGACTCGTTGAGAGCGTCCACCTTCTTGAGCAGGTGGTCGTCCACGAACGGGCCCTTCTTCAGGCTGCGTGGCATTGCTTCTACCTCCCTGCTCAGCGCTTGTTCTTGCCGGTGGAACGGCGGCGGACGATCAACTTGTCGCTCGGCTTGTTGCGACGGGTGCGGCCTTCGGGCTTACCGGCCGGGTTCACCGGGTGGCGACCACCGGAGGTCTTACCCTCACCACCACCGTGCGGGTGGTCGACCGGGTTCATCGCGACACCGCGGACGGTCGGGCGCTTGCCCTTCCAGCGCATGCGGCCCGCCTTGCCCCAGTTGATGTTGGAGTGATCGGCGTTGCCGACCTCGCCAACCGTGGCGCGACAGCGCACGTCGACGTTGCGGATCTCGCCGGACGGCATACGCAGCTGGGCGTAGGGGCCGTCCTTCGCGACGAGACGCACGCTCACACCGGCGGACCGGGCGATCTTCGCGCCGCCACCGGGGCGGAGCTCGATCGCGTGGATCACGGTGCCGACCGGGATGTTGCGCAGCGGCAGGTTGTTGCCCGGCTTGATGTCGGCGCGGGGGCCGTTCTCAATCGGGTCGCCCTGCGACAGCTTGTTCGGCGCGATGATGTAGCGCTTCTCGCCGTCGGCGTAGTGCAGCAGCGCGATGCGGGCGGTGCGGTTGGGGTCGTACTCGATGTGAGCGACCTTGGCCGGCACGCCGTCCTTGTCGTTGCGACGGAAGTCGATGAGGCGGTACGCGCGCTTGTGACCGCCACCCTTGTGCCGGGTGGTGATCTTGCCGTGCGCGTTACGCCCGCCCTTGCCATGCAGGGGACGGATCAGCGACTTCTCCGGCGTCGACCGGGTGATCTCGGCGAAGTCCGACACGCTGGAGCCACGACGGCCCGGGGTGGTCGGCTTGTATTTGCGGATGCCCATGTTTTAGTCAGTCCCTTACGCGGCCGGGCCGCCGAAGATCTCGATCGGCTTGCTCTCCGGGGAGAGCGTGACGATCGCGCGCTTCGTGTCCTTGCGCTTGCCGAACCCGGTGCGGGTGCGCTTGCGCTTTCCGTTGCGGTTGAGCGTGTTGACGCTCACCACCTTCACGCCGAAGACCTTCTCGACCGCGATCTTGATCTGGGTCTTGTTGGCGTCCGGAGACACCACGAAGGTGTACTTGTTCTCCTCGAGCAGCCCGTAGGACTTCTCGGAGATCACCGGCGCGAGCAGGATGTCGCGGGGGTCGGGGATCACTTGTCCTCCTCAGACTTCCGCTGCGACGGCGGCAACTGGAAGCCTGCCTTCTCAGCGTCCTCGGCGGTGGCGAACCACACCTCGGCAACGGTCCGGTCGTAGAAAGCGGTGCCCGGCACGTGGTACAGCATCGAGTCGGCGTTGCCCTTGATCGGGAAACCCTCCGGCTGCGAGCCGTCCTCCAGCGCGTCGTGGCTGCCCGCACCGAAGCGCGCGCCGCCGACGAGGCCCTGGACCTCGGAGCCCTTGGCCGAAGCCTTGGCGCCGCGGGTCGGGGCGGACAGGAACGCGTCGAGCGCGGCCTTGGTGAACACGATGTCGTCGTTGACGAGCACGTCATAGGTGTTCAGCTGGTCCGGCGCGATCACGTGCACGTTCTGCAGGTTGCGCACCGACACCCAGGCGACGTCCTCGTCACGGGTCAGCACGACCAGAACGCGCTTGGCGTCGGTCAGCGTGGCCAGCAGGTTGCGGGCGGTCTTGGTCGAGGGCTTGTCGCCGTCCACCAGACCGGTCACCACGTGCACCTGGCCGGAGCGGGCCCGGTCGGAGAGGGCACCGCGCAGGGCGGCGGCCTTCATCTTCTTGGGGGTCCGCTGGGCGTAGTCGCGCGGCTGCGGGCCGTGCGAGATACCGCCACCGACGAACTGCGGGGAACGCGTCGAGCCCTGACGGGCGCGGCCGGTGCCCTTCTGGCGGTACGGCTTGCGGCCACCGCCGGAGACCTCGCCACGAGTCTTCGTCGAGTGCGTGCCCTGGCGGGCCGCGGCGAGCTGCGCCGTGACCACCTGGTGCATCAGCGGAATGTTCGCCTGCACGTCGAAGATCTCTGCGGGAAGCTCGGCAGTGCCGTCGGTCTTGCCCGCGGGGGTCTTGATGTCAATGCTGGTCATCAGGCACCACCCTTAGCTGCGGTACGCAGGAACACGAGACCGCCCTTGGGCCCCGGAACGGCGCCCTTGATGAGGATCAGGCCGGACCCACCGTCGACCTGGTGCACCTTGAGGTTCTGGGTGGTGACCCGGACGTTGCCCATCCGGCCGGCCATCCGCAGACCCTTGAACACGCGGCCCGGGGTGGCACAGCCACCGATGGAACCCGGGGAGCGGTGCTTGCGCTGGGTGCCGTGCGAGGCGCCCAGACCCTTGAAGCCGTGCCGCTTCATGACACCCGCGGTGCCCTTGCCCTTGGTGGTCCCGGTGATGTCGATGACCTGACCGGCCTCGAACACCTCAGCGGTGATCTCCTGGCCGAGCTCGTATTCGGTGGCGTCGGTGGTGCGCAGCTCCGCGAGGAAGCGGCGCGGCGTCACACCCGCCTTGCCGAAGTGGCCGGCTTCAGGCTTGTTGACCTTGCGCGGGTCGATGGCGCCGAACGCCAGCTGGACCGCGACATAGCCGTCGGATTCCTGGTTACGGATCTGCGTGACCACGTTGGGTCCCGCCTTGACGACGGTCACCGGAACGATCCGGTTGTTCTCGTCGAAGATCTGGGTCATCCCGAGCTTGGTGCCCAGGATTCCCTTCATCTGCCTGTCAGACATGGCTATCGTTACTCTCCGCCGCTCTCGCCACGCACGCTTTACTGGATGTTGACGTCGACACTGGCCGGCAGGTCGATGCGCATGAGCGCGTCGACCGTCTTCGGCGTCGGGTCGAGGATGTCGATCAGACGCTTGTGCGTACGCATCTCGAAGTGCTCGCGCGAGTCCTTGTACTTGTGCGGCGAGCGAATGACGCAGTAGACGTTCTTCTCGGTGGGCAGCGGCACTGGCCCGACGACCCGCGCGCCGGTGCGCGTCACGGTCTCCACGATCTTGCGCGCGGACGCGTCGATCGCCTCGTGGTCGTAGGCCTTGAGCCGGATGCGGATCTTCTGTCCCGCCATAATGGCTTGCCGTTCCTCTGTCTCGTACCGCTGCGGTGCGGTTGCGATCCTCGGCGGGCCCGCAAAGGCCGTGCCGCGCCGCTTCCCTGTTCATAAGTCAAATCGGTGTTCAGATCTCTGGCTTCCCCGGTCCACGCGGTCGGGCGTGTCGCGCCGACTTCACATGCGGGTCCCTTGTCGATTCCGAGCTCCATTGGTGGAGTACTCATCGCCACGGGGGCCAAACCAAAGATCTGAGGGTCGTGAAAGACCCCGGCACTCGTGCCAGGGCGGCCGGTGTAAGAAACTGACCGGCCGCCCCGCAACGAGCAACCCATAAAGAATGCCACACGAGTGTGCGGCAATCCAAACCGGGGTGTCCGAGCTAACTCGGACACCCCGGATCGGGACTAAGCGATGATCTTCGTGACCTGTCCGGCACCAACGGTGCGGCCACCCTCGCGGATGGCGAACCGCAGACCCTCGTCCATGGCGATCGGCTGGATCAGCTTCACGGTCATGGAAGTGTTGTCGCCCGGCATGACCATCTCGGTGCCCTCGGGGAGGGTGACGACACCGGTCACGTCGGTGGTGCGGAAGTAGAACTGCGGGCGGTAGTTGTTGAAGAACGGGGTGTGACGTCCACCCTCGTCCTTGCTCAGGATGACCGCCTGCGCCTCGAAGTCGGTGTGCGGGGTGGTGGTGCCGGGGCGAACCACAACCTGGCCGCGCTCGACATCCTCACGCTTGACACCGCGGAGCAGCAGCGCCGCGTTGTCACCCGCCCGACCCTCGTCGAGGAACTTCTTGAACATCTCGATGCTGGTGACCGTGGTCGACAGCGCCTTCTCGCGGATTCCGACGACCTCGACGGTCTCGTTCACCTTGATGATGCCGCGCTCGATACGGCCGGTCACGACGGTGCCGCGGCCGGTGATCGTGAAGACGTCCTCGATGGGCATGAGGAACGGCTTCTCGGTCTCCCGCTCGGGCTCCGGGATGCTCTCGTCGACCGCGGTCATGAGCTCCATGAGGCGCTCGCCCCACTCGGCGTCACCCTCGAGGGCCTTGAGCGCGGAGACGCGCACGACCGGCAGGTCGTCGCCCGGGAACTCGTACTCGGTCAGCAGCTCGCGAACCTCGAGCTCGACGAGCTCCAGGATCTCCTCGTCGTCCACCATGTCGGCCTTGTTCAGCGCGACAACGATGTACGGCACGCCGACCTGACGGGCCAGGAGCACGTGCTCCTTGGTCTGCGGCATCGGACCATCGGTCGCGGCGACCACGAGGATCGCGCCGTCCATCTGGGCGGCACCGGTGATCATGTTCTTGATGTAGTCCGCGTGACCCGGGCAGTCGACGTGCGCGTAGTGACGCTTGCCGGTCTCGTACTCGATGTGTGCGATCGAGATCGTGATACCGCGCTGCTTCTCTTCCGGCGCCTTGTCGATCTGATCGAAGTTCATCAGAGGGTTCACGTCGGGGAACTTGTCGTGCAGGACCCTGGAAATCGCCGCGGTCAGCGTGGTCTTGCCGTGGTCGATGTGACCAATGGTCCCGATGTTGACGTGCGGCTTGGTCCGCTCGAACTTCGCCTTCGCCACTTTGTGTCCTCCTGGACTAGTACTTCCCGCCTGACCGGACATTCGGTGGCGGCTATTCAGGGTCAAATGTGCGGACCCCGGGGAGACCCCCCGGAGAGCCCGCACCTATCGTGCGGTGCTCCGGTTGGGGGTCATTCCCCCGTAGCCTTTGCGATGATCTCCTTGGCGACGTTCGTGGGAACCTCGGCGTAGGAGTCGAACACCATCGAGTAGTTCGCGCGACCCTGGGTCTTGGACCTCAGGTCGCCGACATACCCGAACATCTCTGACAGCGGAACCAGTGCCTTGACGATCCGGGCACCGCTGCGCTCCTCCATGGCCTGGATCTGGCCACGGCGGGAGTTCAGGTCTCCGATGACCTCACCCATGTAGTCCTCGGGCGTGGTCACCTCGACCGCCATCATCGGCTCGAGCAGGACCGGGTCGGCCTTGCGCGCGGCTTCCTTGAGCGCCATCGAACCGGCGACCTTGAAGGCCATTTCCGACGAGTCGACCTCGTGGTACGCGCCGTCCAGCAGGGTCAGCTTCAACCCGACGAGCGGGTATCCGGCGAGCACGCCGTAACGCATGGCGTCCTGCGCACCGGCGTCGACCGACGGGATGTACTCCCGCGGCACGCGACCACCGGTGACCTTGTTGTCGAACTCGTAGAGCACGCCGTCCGTGGTGGCCAGCGGCTCGAGCTTGATGATGACCTTCGCGAACTGGCCGGAGCCACCGGTCTGCTTCTTGTGGACGTAGTCGAGCTTGTCCACCGTGCGGCGGATCGTCTCACGGTAGGCGACCTGCGGCTTGCCGATGTTCGCCTCGACCTTGAACTCGCGCCGCATGCGGTCGACGAGGATGTCGAGGTGGAGCTCGCCCATACCGGCGATGATGGTCTGGCCGGTCTCGTCGTCCTGGTTGACCCGGAACGTCGGGTCTTCCTCGGCGAGCTTCTGGATCGCCGTGCCCAGCTTCTCCTGGTCGGCCTTGGTCTTCGGTTCGATCGCGACCTGGATGACCGGGTCGGGGAACGTCATGGACTCCAGGACGATCGGGTTGGCCGGGTCGCACAGGGTCTCACCGGTCGTGGTGTCCTTGAGGCCGATCACCGCGTAGATGTGACCCGCGATGGCCTCGTCGACCGGGTTCTCCTTGTTGGCGTGCATCTGGAAGAGCTTTCCGATGCGCTCCTTGCGGTCCTTGGTCGCGTTGATGACCTGGGAGCCGGAAGCGAGCCTGCCGGAGTAGACCCGGACGTAGGTCAGCTTGCCGAAGAACGGGTGCGAGGCGATCTTGAAGGCCAGCGCGGAGAACGGCTCTTCGGTGTTCGGCGCGCGGAGGACCTTGGTCTCGCCGTCCTGCAGTGTGCCCTCGACCGGCGGCACGTCCAGCGGGGACGGGAGGAAGTCGATCACGGCGTCGAGCATGGGCTGGACGCCCTTGTTCTTGAACGCCGAACCGCAGAGCACGGGGTAGGCCGACCGGTTCGTGACGATCCGGCGGATACCCGTCTTGATCTGCTCGACCGACAGCTCCTCGCCCGCGAGGTAGAGCTCCATCAGGTCGTCGTCGGTCTCGGCGACGGCCTCGATGAGCGCCTCGCGGTACTCGTTGGCCTTGTCGATGAGGTCGGCCGGGATCTCCTCGACCGTGTAGTCCTCGCCCTTCGAGACCTCGCCACGCCACGTCAGCGCGCGCATCTGCACCAGGTCGACAACGCCGATGAAGTCACCCTCGCTGCCGATGGGCAGCTGGATGGGCAGCGGCTTCGCGCCGAGGCGCTCGGAGATGGTGCGCACGGTGAAGTAGAAGTCCGCGCCCAGCTTGTCCATCTTGTTGACGAAGCAGATACGCGGGACGTCGTACTTGGTCGCCTGGCGCCAGACCTGCTCGGACTGGGGCTCGACACCCTCTTTGCCGTCGAAAACGGCGACGGCGCCATCGAGGACGCGCAGCGAGCGCTCGACCTCGACGGTGAAGTCGACGTGACCGGGCGTGTCGATGATGTTGATCTGGTGGTTCTTCCAGAAGCAGGTCGTCGCGGCGGACGTGATCGTGATGCCGCGCTCCTGCTCCTGCTCCATCCAGTCCATGACCGCGGCACCGTCGTGGACCTCGCCGATCTTGTAGCTGATCCCGGTGTAGAAGAGGATCCGCTCGGTCGTCGTGGTCTTGCCCGCGTCGATGTGAGCCATGATCCCGATGTTGCGGACCTTGGCCAGGTCGGTGAGCACGTCGAGTGCCACGGGTTTCTTCCCCTGTCTTTGCAGCTACGGCGCCGCTGGAGCCCCGGCCGGGAGGCCGAGGCCGGTTGTCACCAGCGGTAGTGGGCGAAGGCCTTGTTCGACTCGGCCATCTTGTGGGTGTCCTCGCGACGCTTGACGCTGGCACCAAGGCCATTGGAGGCGTCGAGGAGTTCGTTCATGAGACGCTCGATCATGGTCTTCTCACGGCGGGCCTGTGAGAAGGAGACGAGCCAGCGCAGCGCCAGGGTGGTGGAACGACCGGGCTTGACCTCGATCGGCACCTGGTACGTGGCGCCACCGACGCGGCGGCTCTTGACCTCGATGGTCGGCTTCACGTTGTCCAGCGCACGCTTGAGCGTGACCACGGGGTCCGTGCCGGTCTTGTCGCGGGCACCCTCGAGGGCACCGTAGACAATACGCTCGGCGACGGAACGCTTGCCGTCCTTCAGCACCTTGTTGATGAGCTGCGTGACCAACGGCGAGCTGTACACCGGGTCGGAGATCAGCGGCCGCTTAGGGGCCGGTCCCTTGCGGGGCATATCAGCTCTTCTCCTTCTTCGCGCCGTAACGGCTGCGGGCCTGCTTGCGGTTCTTCACGCCCTGGGTGTCCAGCGAGCCGCGGATGATCTTGTAACGAACACCCGGCAGGTCCTTCACTCGGCCACCGCGAACGAGCACCATGGAGTGCTCCTGCAGGTTGTGACCCTCACCCGGGATGTACGCGGTGACCTCGATGCCGCTGGTCAGCTTCACGCGTGCGACCTTGCGCAGTGCCGAGTTCGGCTTCTTCGGGGTGGTTGTGTACACACGGGTGCACACGCCACGCCGCTGCGGGCTCCCCTTGAGAGCCGCAGTCTTCTGCTTGGCGACCTTGTCCTGGCGGCCCTTGCGGACCAGCTGCTGGATCGTGGGCATAGACCGGCTTTCTCTGCTTCATGTCGACACCCGTTATCGGGCACCGATATGCACTGTGTACTTACGGTTCCTGCTGTTCCGCCCGTCCCCCGAGGTCGGGCGTGTCGCCCGTTCCCGGCAGCACCCCACGCGGGAGTGAAACATCCCAGCGGGGTTCGGAAGGAACTCCGGCGTGACTGACAGGAGCCCGCTTCGTGGCGATCGGGTAAACGACCATCCAGTTCGCGGACCGCGCGGCACAGGCACACGGATCGACCCGACATGGGTCGGGCGCGAGTAGCAAAGATACCTTCCCCACGGGCGCGGGGACAAATCGGGGTCCCTTTACGACTTTCACAATAGGGACGCGCACTGTGTCAACCCAGCCGGGGGTACGAGTTCTGATGGTAGTCCTGGCGTCCAGTCGATCTCAGGAAATGGGCCGCGACGCGCCGACGCTGGTGGGGCGTCGGCCCGTCGCGGCCTGGTTTCCGCAGGTCAGATGCCGCAGTTGGGCGCCGACCAGAAGCGGCTGGAGCGGCCGTCGAGGTGCGTGTGATCGTTGTGGCCCGGGTAGCCCGGCCCGAGGATGCCCGTGAAGCCGTGGCTGCGGGCCTGCTGTGCCAGGCGAC
Organism: Actinokineospora xionganensis; assembly: GCF_014323725.1. Classification (GTDB taxonomy): domain Bacteria; phylum Actinomycetota; class Actinomycetes; order Mycobacteriales; family Pseudonocardiaceae; genus Actinokineospora; species Actinokineospora xionganensis. The sequence goes on from NZ_JABVED010000002.1 coordinate 131,812, forward strand.
ACAGCGAATGCGGGCCGGAGCCGAGATCCGCGGCGTCCCCGTACAGGTGACGGCTGTTCGAGGCGCCGCCGACCGCGTTGTTGCAGGCGTAGCTGCGGAAGCCACTCGTCACGGTGATCGACTGGTCACCGAGCGCGTGGCGCATCGCCTGCAGCTTCCACATCGTCACCCGGGCGTTGAACTTCGCCGTCGACGCCGAGACCGCGCCGCCCGACCAGTCGCTGTTGCAGCGGTTCAGCTCGGCGTAGGAGAAGTTGACCGGGGTGCAGTCATCGTCCTGCAGCGCGTAGATCTTGCTGTAGGTCGCGGAGCCGGCGATCCCGTCCGCGCCGAGGCCGTAGGCCTGCTGGAAGCGGGTCACGGCGGACTTCGTGCCGGGTCCGAACTGGCCGTCGAGGGCGAGCACGCCGCCGTAGCCGGGGTAGCCGGAGACGCGGATCTGGAGTTGGCGCACGTCCTCACCGGACATGCCTTGGGACAGGGTGCGGCCCCACGTGTAGCAGCCGTCGGCCTGGGCCGGGGCGGCGGTGAGCACGAGGGTGGACAGGATGGCGGCGGCGAGGATGGGAAGGGTGGATAAGAGTCGGGCCAAGCGTCGGTTCACACGGCACCTCACTGATCCGAGCGACAGGACTCTCGGAGAGTGACGGAGCGCTCGAATGAGGGTCAATGGACCACGACGTTGTTAGGGGTCCGATCGCCGCACACGAGGGGTCGCGCGGGCCTTGGGTGAACCGTCGATGAAAGTGGGGTGCCCGGGCCGCAATTGTGGAACGCCACCTCGTTCGCGCCCTGATGGCGAGGGCGGGAGAGCGACACCGTTGAGCACGTTGTACGTCGTGTCCGCGTACGGGCCCAGCGGCTTGGGTCCGGTCAAAAACGGTCAGGGTGTCGACCGTGCGTCGGGATCACCGGCACGTTCAGCATGACGGCGTTGGCGTGGGCGGAAACCTCACCGGTGGCGACCTTCCGGGACCAGGCCTGCCCCCGGGCAGTGGACCGGCGGCGCCCTGACGGGAGCCCATCAGGCGGGTGGCGTTGATCGGCTGGTATCCGCGCTGGGCGTCTTGACGAAGCAGGCCGTGACGTCCGCGATCAAGCCGGTCGTGCCTGGGCTTCCGTTGTAGAAGTCGACACGGCCGTCGGCGGCCACAGGCAGGATCGCCATGTTCGGCACGGTCTGCCCGGCCACGAAGTCGACGGTCGAGGCCAGCGGCCATGACTGCCCCGCTGTGCCGGTGATGTAGCCGCACTGGGTGGAATTGGTGACGGTGAGGTTCATGGCCACCGCGGTGACGCCCGCGGGAATGCCACCTTGGCCGCCGACCGCCAGTCGGATCGACCCGAACGGGTCGATCTCGCGCACGACACCGCCCTACCCGGTGCCCCGTGCCCGTGTCGAGCACCCTGGTCGGTCCGAACGGCACAGACCGGAGCCTCGGGTGCTGAAGACTAGCTTGTGGACAGTCGGGAGAGAAGGTTCTTGCGTTTCAAGACGACTGGTCGTATTGTTCCCGGCATGGCGCGACCACGGCTCAGCGAGGGCACCCGCAAGCGGCTGCTCGAAGCGAGCACGCACGCGTTTCTGCGGCAGGGCTACCACGGCACGGGCTTGAAGGACCTGCTCGACAGCGTCGAGATCCCCAAGGGCTCGTTCTACAACTACTACCCCAGCAAGGAAGCGCTCGCCGTGGCGACGATCGAGCACACCCAGCGATGCACCGCCGAAAGCCTGGCCGCAGCCCTGGAGAACGCGCCTAATCCGGTCACCGGACTACGGGCTTTCTTTCAGGCCCAGGCCGCCGAGTTCGAGCGGACCCGGTTCGAGGGCGGCTGCCTGCTGGCCAACCTCGCGGGCGAACTCGACGAGAGCGAGGCCTGTCGGGTCGCGCTGTCCACCGCTTTCCTGGACTGGCGCGACGGCGTTCGTGACGCCATCGCCGACGCGCAGCGGCTCGGGCTCATCCGGGCCGATGAGGACGCCGCCGAACTGGCGGACATGCTCATCGAGTCCTGGGAGGGCGCGGTGATCCGAATGAAGGTGGAGCGGTCGGTCGAACCGCTGCACAAGTGCCTCCGCAGGCTGCTCGACGGCTACTTCCAGCCCTGACTCGGTCTCTTTTTTTTATCCCAATTCCAAGACGACTGGTCGTCTTGTTCTGACAGGAGTTGCATGTCCACCGCGATCATCACCGGAGCGTCGAGCGGCATCGGCTTCGACGTCGCCCGCGAATACGTCAAGCGAGGCGGAAACGTCGTCATCAACGGCCGCGACGCGGACAAGCTCGCCGCCGCGGCCGCCGATCTCGGCTCCCCCACCCAGGTCGCCACCGTGCCGGGCGACATCGGCGCCGCCACGACCGGCGCGGCACTGGTCGCCGCGGCCGTCGACCGCTTCGGCGGCGTCGACCTGCTCGTCAACAGCGCGGGCATCTTCGGCGTCAAGCCGTTCGTCGATGTCACCGAGGAGGAACTCGACCAGTACCTGTCGATCAACCTCAGGGGCACCTACCTGGTCACCCAGGCCGTGGTCCGCCGGCTGATCGCCCAAGGCGACGGCGGCGCGATCGTCAACATCGGCACCGTCTTCGTCGACCACGCGAAGTCGGGCGTGCCCGCGTCCGCACCACTGGTCACCAAGGGCGGGGTGCACTCGCTGACCGTGAGTCTGTCGGCTGAACTCGCCCCCTATCGCATCCGCGTGAACCTGGTGGCCCCCGGCATCATCCGGACCCCGCTGCACGACGGGATCAACGTGGACGACCTGGCGGGCCTGGCCCTGCTGAACACGGTCGGCGATGTGTCCGACACGACCGCGGCGGTGCTGTACCTGGCGGACGCGGGCTTCGTCACCGGCCACATCCTGAACGTGGACGGCGGCTACGTGGGCGGGCGGGCCTGATGCCGTACGTCAACATAAAGATCACCCGAGAAGGCGCGACCAAGGAGCAGAAGGCGGCCTTGATCTCGGGCGTCACGGATCTGCTGCGCGATGTCCTCGACAAGGACCCGGCCACCACATTCGTCCTGATCGACGAGGTCGACCTCGCCGACTGGGGCGTGCACGGGCGCAGCGTGGAGGAACTCCGACAGTCCTGACCGAGGGGTTCCGGGTCGAGGCGCCTCGACCCGGAACGTTCTCCTCCCCCATAATCGAGCACACTGGGGCTGGGGCAATCTGAGGGGACTTTCCTTTGTCATCATCAAGATGGCCGCGTCTATTCGGCGCGGCCTTGGTCGTTTCCATCGCGGTTTCCTTCACCGCCGCACCCGCGTCGGCCGCCGAAGACGAACTGCGCTTGGTGGCTCTCTCGTGGAGCAGTGCGAATCTCGACGCCACCAACGGGCCGGCCCGGAACGTGCTGACGTTCAAGGTGAAGGAACCGAGGAATCATCACCGCGGGTCGTTCGACCTCGCGACCGATCCGGCCACGGCTCTCCCCGCGCGGACGATCAAGTTCATCCGCGGCACGAGTGCCGCGGGCACCGCGAGCTGGGTCTCCACGACGGGCGACGAGTCGACGTACGAATACGAGTTCGACGTGCCCCGAACGGGCACGACCGCGTTGACGACCTGGGCTGTGACACGGTTCGCGGCCGAGACCACCGCCATTCCCCTGCACTCGATGGAACTGACCGACGAACAGCTCAAAGCCGCCTTCGACAGCCGCTTCGTCGCGACCACCATCGTCGACGAGAGTCCACCGACCTACTCGGACCTCATCACCGACGACCAGAGGTACCCGACGCACGCGGGAATCGGCACGCTGCGCTATCTCCTGAACGTGCAGGACACGCAGTCCGGTGTGCACAGCATGGCCCTTACGCTGCGCGGACCAGGTTCCGCGACGGCAACCGGCCAGAGCCGGTACACCGTGCAGGCCTCACGTCAGACCGTCGAAGTGACGCTCCCGGCGGGAGCCCCGGCCGGGACCTGGTCGGTGGCGCAGGTCGAACTGGTCGACAACGCCGGTGTGGTCGGTAAGTACACCGACCTCGCGCTTGCACCACTGCAGGTGACCGGCAACTCGATCGTGGTCGGGAAGCCGGTGCTCCACAACAACCCGGTGAACTCCTGGGAGCCCGACGCGAAGGTCGACCTGGTGGCCACCATGGCGAGCGGATCACGCGCGGTCTCGGCGAAGCTCGACATTCGAGGGGGCTGCGTCGCGGGCACTCCCATCCTCCCGGCGGAACCCGGTGGCACCGTCTCCATCCCCATCCGGGTTCCGCGAGAATTCATCGCCTGCCCCATCCAGGGTCTGCTCATCATCGACCAGAACGGCGCGACCGCCGTCTACGAAACCTGGTACCAGAACGGACCGACGCTTGATTCGGTCGTCGCGGCCGAGCCGCCGCGGCCCACGGTTTCCAACACTGTGGTGAGTGGCACGGAGATCGACTGGGCGAAGGGCGGCATGGCAACCGTCGAGTTCGACCTCACCGCTACGGCGCCGAAGGCCACGTGGGCGCGCCTGGACGCGTGGGCCCCTTACTCGTCCACGCAGCCCGTGTACACCGGCACGACCGTGACAAACCCGGCGGGACGTGTCACCACGACCGTGACCTTCGTACCCCAGGCACCGCCGGGGCCGTACCGCCTGGCTCTCTCCGTGGGCGACGAAGCCGATCGGGTCACCACGTTCGAGACCGGCCCCGACAACACGGTCCAGCATGCCGACGTGGCCTTGCCCGCGGGCACCGCCGGGTACACCGCCGTCGAGCCGGTTCGGCTGATGGACACCCGAACCCAGTCAGCGCCGATCGGCCCGGCCGAACAGCGCACCCTCACCCTCGCGGGTGTGCCCGCGGAAGCGACATCCGTGGTTCTCAACGTGACCGCGATCGACCCGACGGCGTCGAGCTACCTGACCGTGTGGCCCAACGGCCGGGCCCGACCGGCGACCTCGAACCTGAACTTTGTCGCCGGGCAGACTGTGCCGAACCTGGTCACGGTGCCGGTGGTCGACGGCAAGGTCGCCTTCTACAACAACGCGGGCCGGGTGCACGTGGTCGCGGACTTCTTCGGTTACCACTCGCCGAAGAGCCCGTCACTGTTCTACCCACGCGCACCCCAGCGCATCCTGGACACGCGCAAGGACTGGGAGGGCGCCAAGACCAGGCCCGGCGGCCAGCACGTGGCGACCGTGCCGGACATCGCGAGCGGCCAAGGCGGGAGCGTGTCCGTCGTCCTCAACGTGACCGTGACCGAACCGGACCGGGATGGCTATTTGGCCGTGACCGCACCGTGGGGCACCGCCACCACGTCGAACCTGAACTTCCATGCGGGACAGACCGTGGCGAACATGGTGATCGTCAAGTCGCCGTACGGGGGTACCTTCGGGTTCACCACCCCGGCGTCCGCCCACGTGATCGTCGACGTCCTCGGCTACCACCTCGCACCGCACGAGGCAGGCGGCAAGGTGTTCGCCCCGCTGGATCCCCAACGGCTTATGGACACCCGCTCCGGCACTGGAGTCCGGCAAGGCCTGTTGGGTGCGGGTCAGACCGTCACCTTGCCGGTCGCGGGGATCAAGGGCGTCCCCGCGGACGCCACCGCGATCACCCTCAACGTGACGGCCACCGACTCCACAGCGACAAGCTTCCTGACCGTATGGCCGTCCGGCGCGCCGCGGCCGCTGGCGTCCACAGTGAACTTCGTGGCCGGGGCGACCGTGCCCAACCTGGTCACCGTTCCCGTGATCGACGGCAAGGTCCAGTTCTACAACAACGTCGGCGGCGTCCACGTGATCGCCGACGTCTTCGGCTACCACCTGGGCTGACCCTGTAGGTACTGAAGCGAGGAGCCAAGCGAAGCGCGCCCCCAGCCGAGCCGCTGGGGGCGCGCTTCTTGTCTGTCCACTGCGGACCAGGAAGGTGGGCGGTGCGCCCGTCGACGGTGACCTCAGCCAGCCCATCGGGCCATATCGCGGCGGCTTCGGTCCTGGTCATCTCCAGGAACGCGGCGCCCTCGGCTTTGCCCGCGGGCCGTGCAGCCGCAAGTAGCCGCTGATCAATGGCCTAGCGCCTGCGGTCTGCTTCGGCACCCGGTGCCGACCGGGCAGCGGGCTGAGCATCGTGGGGCGGGACGAGTTGGAACAGGCTGTCGTAGACGTGGGTGGACTGACAGCGGCACCACCCGAGCTGTCCCACACAGACAGTGAACCCAACGAAACGCGCCCCCGGCCGGGTGGCCGGGGGCGCGTTTCTTGTCTGTCTACTTCGGACTAACGGTAGTCGCGGCCGAAGTCGTAGTCGTCCAGCGGAACCGCCGCACCAGTGCCCGTGCCGAACACGTCCGGCGTGTAGTAGCCGTCGTCGTAGGACGGGATGGCGTAAGCCGCCACTCGTGCCTCTTCGGTCGGCTGGACCTGGATGTTGCGGTACTTGTTGATACCGGTACCAGCCGGGATCAACTTACCGATGATGACGTTCTCCTTCAGACCCACGAGCTTGTCGCTGCGCCCGTTGATCGCGGCATCGGTCAGGACCCTGGTCGTCTCCTGGAAGGAGGCGGCCGAGAGCCACGAGTCCGTGGCCAGCGAGGCCTTCGTGATACCCATCAGGACCGGGCGACCCGAGGCGGGTTCGCCACCGGCGCCCACGACGCGGCGGTTCTCCGACTCGAACACGGCGCGCTCGATGAGAGCGCCGGGCAGGAACTCGGCGGTGCCGCTGTCGAGGATCGTGACCCGGCGCAGCATCTGCCGGACGATGACCTCGATGTGCTTGTCGTGGATCGACACACCCTGGGCGCGGTAGACCTTCTGGACTTCCTCGACCAGGTGCAGCTGCGCCTCACGGGGACCCATGACTCGCAGGACCTCGTGCGGGTCGCGGGTGCCTTCCAGCAGCTGCTGGCCGACCGAGACGTGGTCGCCGTCGGCGAGCGGTCCGGTCGGCGTCGCGGCGAGCCGCTGACGCTTCGACAGCTTCTCGAAGATGATCTCCTCGCTGCCGTCGTCCGGCGTGAGGGTGATCTTCCAGAAACGGTCGCCGTCCTCGATGCGCACGCGGCCGTCGACGTCGGCGATCGGGGCCTTGCCCTTGGGGACGCGGGCCTCGAACAGCTCCTGGACACGCGGCAGACCGGTGGTGATGTCGTCTCCGGCCACACCACCCTGGTGGAACGTACGCATCGTCAGCTGCGTGCCGGGCTCACCGATGGACTGCGCGGCCACGATGCCGACGGCCTCGCCGATGTCGACGAGCTGGCCCGTCGCCATGGAGCGGCCGTAGCAGGTGGCGCAGACGCCGACCGCGGCCTCGCAGGTCAGGACCGAGCGGACCTTGACCTTGGAGACACCGGACTCCAGCAGCTTCTCGATGGCCGGGTCGCCGAGGTCGTCCGCCCGGTTGAGCAGGACGTTGCCCTCGGAGTCCTTGACCTCGTCGGCGACGCAGCGCGCGTAGACGCTGGTCTCGACGTGCTGGTCGCGCAGGACCTTGCCACCCTCGATGGGGTCGCCCAGCGTCATCACGATGCCGCGGGTGGTCCCACAGTCGACCTCGCGGACGATGACGTCCTGCGACACGTCCACCAGACGACGGGTCAGGTAACCCGAGTCGGCGGTACGCAGCGCGGTGTCGGCCAGACCCTTGCGGGCACCGTGCGTCGCGATGAAGTACTCCAGCACCGACAGGCCTTCACGGAAGTTGGCCTTGATCGGTCGCGGGATGAACTCACCACGCGGGTTGGTGACCAGACCGTTCATGCCCGAGAGCTGACGGATCTGGGTCATGTTGCCCGCCGCGCCCGACTTCACGATCGTGGGGATCGGGTTGTCGTCGGGGTAGTTGTCCTCCATCGCCTTCGCGACCTCTTCGGTCGCGTTGCTCCAGACCTTGACCAGCTCGTTGTTCCGCTCGGTGGCGGAGAGCTGACCACGCTGGTAGCGCTTCTCGACGGTGTCGGCCTTCTTCTCGTAGTCCTCGAGAATCCCGACCTTGGCCGGCGGCACGATGACGTCGGACATGGCGATGGTGACGCCCGAACGCGTGGCCCAGTAGAAGCCCGCGTCCTTGAGCCGGTCCAGCGTCCGCGCCACGGTGACCATCGGGTACCGCTCCGCGAGGTCGTTCACGATCGCGGCCTGACGCTTCTTCGGCATCGGCTCGTTCATGAACGGGTAGTCCGGCGGAAGCAGCTCGTTGAACAGCACGCGGCCCAGGGTGGTCTCGGCCAGCCACGGCTGACCGGGAGCCCAGTCCTCAGGCTGCATGCCGGGGCCCGGGGTCCGGTCCGAGATGCGGATCTTGACCATGGACTGCAGGCCGAGGACCTTGCGGTCGTAGGCCATGATCGCCTCGGCGGGCGAGGAGTACGCGTGTCCGGCGCCCAGCCCGTCCTCCTTGAGGCGGGTCAGGTGGTACAGGCCCGTGACCATGTCCAGACGCGGCATCGCCAGGGGGCGACCCGACGCCGGGGACAGGATGTTGTTCGACGACAGCATCAGGATGCGCGCCTCGGCCTGAGCCTCGGCCGACAGCGGCAGGTGGACCGCCATCTGGTCACCGTCGAAGTCGGCGTTGAACGCCTCACAGACCAGCGGGTGCAGCTGGATGGCCTTGCCTTCCACCAGCTGCGGCTCGAAGGCCTGGATGCCGAGACGGTGCAGCGTGGGCGCACGGTTCAGCATCACGGGGTGCTCGGTGATGACCTCTTCGAGCACGTCCCACACGGCCGGGCGCGCACGCTCGACCATCCGCTTGGCGGACTTGATGTTCTGCGCGTGGTTGAGGTCGACCAGCCGCTTCATGACGAACGGCTTGAACAGCTCGAGCGCCATCGCCTTGGGCAGACCGCACTGGTGCAGCTTGAGCTGCGGGCCGACGACGATGACCGAACGGCCCGAGTAGTCGACTCGCTTGCCGAGCAGGTTCTGGCGGAACCGACCCTGCTTGCCCTTGAGGAGGTCGGACAGCGACTTGAGCGGGCGGTTGCCCGGTCCGGTCACCGGGCGACCGCGGCGGCCGTTGTCGAACAGCGCGTCGACGGCCTCCTGCAGCATCCGCTTCTCATTGTTGACGATGATCTCGGGCGCGCCGAGGTCGATCAGTCGCTTGAGGCGGTTGTTGCGGTTGATCACGCGGCGGTACAGGTCGTTCAGGTCGGAGGTGGCGAAGCGGCCACCGTCGAGCTGGACCATCGGCCGCAGGTCCGGCGGGATCACCGGGACGCAGTCGAGCACCATGCCCATGGGCGAGTTGCGGGTCGCCTGGAACGCCGCGACGACCTTGAGCCGCTTGAGCGCGCGAAGCTTCTTCTGCCCCTTGCCGTTGCGGATCGTGTCGCGCAGGATGTCGGCCTCGGCGTCGACGTCGAAGTCGCGCGCCAGGGTCTGGATCGCCTCGGCGCCCATGGACCCGGTGAAGTAGTCGCCGTAGCGGTCGATGAGCTCGCGGTAGAGCATCTCGTCGGCGATGAGCTGCTTGATGTCGAGCTTGGTGAAGGTCGACCAGATCTCGTCGAGCCGGTCCAGCTCACGCTGGGCGCGGTCGCGGAGCTGGCGCATCTCCCGCTCGCCACCCTCCTTGACCTTGCGGCGGACGTCGCTCTTCGCGCCCTCGGCCTCAAGCTGCGCCAGGTCGGCTTCGAGCTTCTGCGCGCGGGCCTCGATGTCGGCGTCGCGACGGTTCTCGACCTGCTTGCGCTCGACGCCCATCTCGTTCTCGAGGGTGGGCAGGTCGTTGTGGCGCAGCTCGGTGTTCACCGAGGTGATCACGTACGCGGCGAAGTAGATGATCTTTTCGAGATCCTTCGGCGCGAGGTCGAGCAGGTAGCCCAGCCTGCTCGGGACACCCTTGAAGTACCAGATGTGGGTGACCGGCGCGGCGAGCTCGATGTGGCCCATGCGCTCACGGCGAACCTTGGCGCGAGTGACCTCGACACCACAGCGCTCGCAGATGATGCCCTTGAAGCGCACGCGCTTGTACTTGCCGCAGTAGCACTCCCAGTCCCGGGTCGGACCGAAGATCTTCTCGCAGAAGAGCCCGTCCTTCTCCGGCTTGAGGGTGCGGTAGTTGATCGTTTCGGGCTTCTTTACCTCACCGAAGGACCACTGACGGATGTCGTCTGCGGTCGCAAGGCCGATGCGGAGCTCGTCGAAGAAGTTGACGTCCAGCACGTCGGTTCCTTCTCCCCTTCTTGGTTACAGCACGAAAATGGGGGGATCAGTGCCTGCCCGCCGGGAGGAGTTTCCGGTTCCTCCCGGCGGCGGCAGCGAGGTTAATTGACGACGTCGTCCACGGACGGCGACTCATTGCGCGAGAGGTTGATACCCAGGTTCGCGGCGGCGCGCTCCAGGTCCTCGTCGTCCCCGTCGCGCATCTCGATGGCGGCGCCGTCGGACGACAGCACCTCCACGTTGAGGCACAGCGACTGGAGCTCCTTGAGGAGCACCTTGAAGGACTCCGGGATACCCGGCTCCGGGATGTTCTCGCCCTTGACGATGGCCTCGTAGACCTTCACGCGGCCGAGCACGTCGTCGGACTTGATCGTCAGCAGCTCCTGCAGCGTGTACGCCGCGCCGTAGGCCTGCATCGCCCAGCACTCCATCTCACCGAAGCGCTGGCCACCGAACTGCGCCTTACCACCGAGCGGCTGCTGGGTGATCATCGAGTACGGGCCGGTCGAACGGGCGTGGATCTTGTCGTCGACCAGGTGGAGCAGCTTCAGGATGTACATGTAGCCGACCGAGACCGGGTACGGGTACGGCTCGCCGCTGCGACCGTCGTACAGGGTCGCCTTGCCGTCCGAGCCCACCATGCGCTCGCCGTCGCGGTTGGGCCGCGTCGAGCCGAGCAGGCCGGTGATCTCGTCCTCGCGGGCGCCGTCGAACACCGGCGTGGCGGTGTTCGTGTCGGGCTCGACCTCGAAGAGCTCCTCGGGGATCTTCTTCGCCCAGTCCGGGTGGCCCTCGATGGACCAACCCTGCTTGGCGATCCACCCGAGGTGGGACTCCATGATCTGCCCGATGTTCATACGACGCGGAACACCGTGGGTGTTCAGCACGACGTCGACCGGGGTGCCGTCCGGCATGAACGGCATGTCCTCGACGGGCAGGATCTTGCCGATGACGCCCTTGTTGCCGTGGCGGCCCGCGAGCTTGTCACCGTCCTGGATCTTGCGCTTCTGGGCCACGTAGACCCGGACCAGCTCGTTGACGCCGGGGGGCAGCTCGTCCTCGTCCTCACGGGAGAAGACGCGGATGCCGATGACCTTGCCGGTCTCGCCGTGCGGCACCTTCAGCGACGTGTCGCGGACCTCGCGGGCCTTCTCACCGAAGATGGCGCGCAGCAGGCGCTCCTCCGGGGTCAGCTCGGTCTCGCCCTTGGGCGTGACCTTGCCGACCAGGATGTCGCCCGCGCCGACCTCGGCGCCGATCCGGATGATTCCGCGCTCGTCGAGGTCCGCGAGGACCTCCTCGGAGACGTTCGGGATGTCCCGGGTGATCTCCTCGGCGCCGAGCTTCGTGTCGCGCGCGTCGATCTCGTGCTCGTCGATGTGAATCGAGGTGAGCACGTCGTCCTGCACGAGGCGCTGCGACAGGATGATCGCGTCCTCGTAGTTGTGGCCTTCCCACGGCATGATCGCCACGAGCAGGTTCTTGCCGAGGGCCATCTCGCCGTCTTCGGTGCACGGCCCGTCGGCGATGACCTGTCCGACCTCGACCCGCTGGCCTTCGGCCACGATGGGCTTCTGGTTGATGCAGGTGCCCTGGTTCGACCGGCGGAACTTGTGCATCCCGTAGGTCTGGCGGGTGCCGTCGTCGGCCATCACGGTGATGAAGTCGGCGGAGAGCTCCTCGACGACACCGGCCTTCGCGGCGGTGACCAGGTCGCCGCCGTCGACCGCGGCGCGAAGCTCCATGCCGGTGCCGACCAGCGGGGACTCGCTGCGCAGCAGCGGGACCGCCTGACGCTGCATGTTCGCGCCCATCAGGGCGCGGTTCGCGGCGTCGTGCTCGAGGAACGGGATCATCGCGGTCGCGACCGAGACCATCTGGCGCGGCGAGACGTCCATGTAGTCGACGTCGAACGGCTCGATGAACTCGACCTCACCGCCGCGCTTGCGGACGAGCACGCGCTCTTCGGCGAAGTGGCCCTCGTCGTCGAGCGGCGCGTTCGCCTGGGCGATGACGTGCCGGTCTTCCTCGTCCGCGGTCAGGTAGTCGATCTGGTCGGTGACCTGACCTTCGACGACCTTGCGGTACGGGGTCTCGATGAAGCCGAACGGGTTGACCCGCGCGTAGCTCGACAGGGAGCCGATCAGGCCGATGTTCGGGCCTTCCGGCGTCTCGATCGGGCACATGCGGCCGTAGTGCGAGTGGTGGACGTCGCGGACCTCCATGCCCGCGCGCTCACGGGACAGACCACCGGGGCCCAGAGCCGAGAGCCGACGCTTGTGCGTCAGACCGGCGACCGGGTTGGTCTGGTCCATGAACTGCGACAGCTGGGAGGTTCCGAAGAACTCCTTGATCGCGGCGACGACCGGGCGGATGTTGATCAGGGTCTGCGGCGTGATCGCCTCGACGTCCTGAGTGGTCATCCGCTCGCGGACCACGCGCTCCATGCGGGAGAGGCCGACCCGGATCTGGTTCTGGATCAGCTCACCCACGGTGCGCAGGCGGCGGTTGCCGAAGTGGTCGATGTCGTCGACCTCGACCGGGATCTCACGCTGGTTCTCGCCCTCGCCCGCGACCATCGAGGTGTCGCCCGCGTGCAGGCGGACCAGGTACTCGATGGTGGTGACGATGTCGTCCTCGGTCAGCACGCCGGTGTTCGTCGGCATCGCGAGGCCAAGCTTCTTGTTGATCTTGTAGCGACCAACCTTGGCGAGGTCGTAGCGCTTCTCCTTGAAGAACAGGTTCTCCAGGAGCGTCTGGGCGCTCTCCTTCGTCGGCGGTTCGCCCGGGCGCAGCTTGCGGTAGATGTCGAGCAGCGCCTCGTCGGTGCCGGCGGTGTGGTCCTTCTCGAGCGTGGCGAGCAGCGTCTCGGAGAAGTGGAACCGCTCGCGGATGGCCTCGGTGGTCCAGCCCAGGGCCTTCAGCAGCACGGTGACCGGCTGGCGGCGCTTGCGGTCGATGCGGACACCGACGGTGTCGCGCTTGTCGACGTCGAACTCGAGCCACGCGCCGCGGCTCGGGATGACCTTGACGCTGAAGACGTCCTTGTCGGTGGTCTTGTCAATCGCGGTGTCGAAGTAGACACCGGGCGAACGGACCAGCTGCGACACCACGACACGCTCGGTGCCGTTGATGATGAACGTGCCCTTGTTGGTCATGACGGGGAAGTCACCCATGAACACCGTCTGGCTCTTGATCTCGCCAGTGGTGTTGTTGGTGAACTCGGCCGTGACGAACAGCGGCGCGGCGTAGGTCATGTCCTTGTCCTTGCACTCCTCGACGGAGGCCTTGACCTCGTCGAAGCGCGGGTCGGAGAAGGACAGTGACATGGAGCCGGAGAAGTCCTCGATCGGGGAGATCTCGTTGAGGACTTCCTCAAGGCCGCCGACAGGGTTCTCGTCACCGGCATCGATGCGGCGCTGGAACCACATCTCGTTGCCGGTGAACCACTCGAACGACTGGATCTGCAGGTCCAGCAGGTTGGGCGTACCCAGGGGCTCGCGGATCTTCGCGAAGGAGACCCGACGGGGCGCTCCCGGGATACCCGAGTTCGAAGCAGTGGCGGAGTTGGTCGCAGCAGTGGCCTTGGTCGCGCGGGAGACTGCCAAGATGCGTCCTTCCAGGACTATGAGCGGTTGACAGTCACATGCTCTGCTCGCGCTAGCAAGCTGAATACGCGCCTGTCAAGGGTGCCGTGGTGCCCAACATCCTAGCTCTTGGCAAAGGGCGTGCGGAAAGTGGGCAGCGCAAAGGGGCAGTCTAGCCACTAAATGGGCGACTGTCGAGGCCCGCCGCTCAATCGGTCCTCCCGCTCAGTACGTGCTGGGTATCAGCGTGACCCCGGACGGTCGCGTAGTCAAGATGCCACGCCTGAGAATCCACTTTTGCAGCAGCGCCGAGCCGCTCACAGATAGCCGCTTGACCTGGGGAAACTTGCCTGCTACAAGCTGGGACTCAGCACGTTGGCGCGGGCTTGCCGTCGGGCAGTGGCTGATCAAGCATGTCGAAATCGGTGATCTTCCAGGTCCCGTCGAGCTTCTCCGCGCGGATGCCGAACTGGGCGCCGCTGGCGGTGGTCTGGTTCTGGTCGGTGCGGGTCGTCGACTGGTCGACGAAGACCAACAAGTCGGCCTTGTCGCCGTCGAGCCGGGTGACGCCGATCTGGCGGACCTTGGTCGTCAGCACCAGCTTCTGCGCGGGCGCGAGCTCCTTGAGCTGGCCGAACAGCTTGTCGTACTCGCACACGGCGTTGCCCGCTAGGTGTTCCTTGACGGCCTTGGCGGTGGCGTCGAGGTCGGCGAAGCTGTAGGTCAGGGTCTTCTCGATGGCGACCGTGAGCTTGCCCTGGACCTCGCTGGTGGCGGCGCTGTCGGTGAGGGCGCGGTTGGTGCCGTCGGCGCCACCGGTGAGCGAGTTGGCCTCGCCGCGGAACCACAGGGCCAGCCCGGCGAGCACCAGGGCGACCACCGCGAGAACGATGGCGAGGTTGATGGACCGGTTTCGGGCGGCGGCGGCCACCTCTTCCGGCGACCGTTCGTCGACACCGTCGTCATCGCCGGCGGGGCCGCGCTCGGCGGCGGCGAGGTCTTCGGGAACGCGGATACCGGTGGCCCTGCGCTTGCCCGCGGGCCGCGGGGAGGGCACCTGGGCGGCATCCTCATCGGTGCCGTGGTCGACGCCCAGCACGGCCGGGCTGACGACATCGACATCACCCTCGTCGGAGCCCACTCGACGCGCCTCGGCATCCTCTTCGGACACAGCGTCGACCCCACCGGCCACAGAGGACTCAGCCGACTCAGTGGACTCATCCGATCCGCCGACAGCGTTTTCGTTTTCCGCTTCGACCGAACCCCGCGCAGCCCCCACCCTCTCCGGGGGGACGGCCCCTGCCCAGTCTATCGGGGTGGCGGGGGATTTCCGGTCCTGCTTGGTGGGCTGTGGATCGCTGGGGCGCGCTGTGGACGACTCGGTGGTGGAGTCGGTGGGCTCGAGTATTTTGCTGTCCGCCTGCTCGACGTCGGCGTGCTCGGCGCCGGTGGGGCGATGCAGGCCCGCGACCTTGGGGCGGCGGACGGGCGTCGTCGGGGGCGTGACCGGGCGGCGGCGCGACGGGGGCGTGGGCACTGTGTGGACAGTCCTCTCGGCGATCAGGCGGGGGTGAACGGCACGAAGGCGACGCCGCTGAGCTTCCAGCCCGCGTCGGTCCGGTCCAGCGACCCCTGGATGCGCTGGTACTTCGACGTGGTCGGCTTGCCGTCGGGGGTGACATCGATCCGGATGGCGGCGATGAGGACGGCCTTGCCCTCACGGTCGCGCAGGTCGGTCACCGCGGACTTGAGCACCCGCGCGCTGGTCACCGTCTTGGCCTGCTGGATGGCCGTCTTACTGGTCTCGCGCCTGCCGACGACCTCGTCGTGCAGGGGGCCGACGGAGGCGTTGAGCCACCGGTCGAGATCCTCGTCGACCTTGCGGTAGTCGAGGGTGTTGAACGTGATGATCGCCTGCTCGCCGACCCGGGTGACCTCGTCGCGCATCCGGGACAGCTCGAGGTCGTCGTCGTTGGCGGCCTTGACCCAGGCGACGCCGAACCAGACCGCCGCGGCGGCGCTCACGACCACCAGACCGAGGGCGACGAGCACGAACGGGTTCAGCCTCCTGCGCGCGGGCTGCTCGTCGGTGACGTCGTCGATCTCAGGGTCCGTGCTGGTCATGACACTCCAGGGTAGACGGGTGCGAAACGGTCAGGCGGGCAGGCCCAGCAGGCCCGCCAGACCCGACAGGCCGCCGATGCCGGGCTGGGTCACCGTGCCGGGAATGCTGTTCGTCGCGAGCTCGTGCAGCTGCTCGGAGTCACGGTTCTGGTTGGCCGCCAGCTGCTCCTGGGTCGGTGCCACCGGCTTGCCGCCGAACGGCGCGTTCGCGGAGCCGCGGACGTTGATCGGGCTGCCGACCGGCTCGGCGCAGTAGGCCTGCTCGTTCACCGGCGCCGGGGCCGTCTCGTTGCCGTCGCGACGCTCGGTGCCCTCGTAGCCGCGGGTGCACGGCGGCGGGTCGAACAGGTTGAGCGCCAGCCCCAGGTGTGTCTGGCCCTTTTCGTCGATCACGGTCTTCGGACCCACCGCGACCAGCGGGTACGCGACCAGCGCGAGTTCGAGCCCGTCCGTGCGGGTGACCATGATGTTGGAGACGGTCAGCAGGTTCGCGAACACCGCTCCGAGGCCGTTGCCCGACTCGCGCAGCAGCCCGGTGATCGAGTCGGCCGCGCCGGGCGTGGCCGCGATCAGCGTGCGGATCTGCGGGTCGGACTCGCGCAGCTGCGCGGAGAGCGCCTTGAGGTCGCCCGCGAAGGACTTGATGTTGCCCGACTGCTTCATCTGCGTGTTGAGGACGATGGCGCCGTCCTCGATCAGCTTGATCGTCTGCGGCAGGTGCTCGCGGGCGGTCTGGGTGAACGCCATCTGGTTGTCCAGCAGCACCTGCAGGTCGTCGCCGGTGCCGGAGAACGCGCGTTCCAGCTCGTCGACGACCGTGCGCAGCGAATCGGTGGGGACCGAGGTGGCCAGGTTGTCCAGGTCGCGGATGACCTCGTCGGTGCTGATCGGCGTCTTGGTGCGGTCGGCTGGGATGACCGAGCCCTCCTTGAGCACCTCGCCGCCGTCCTTGCGGGGGCGCAGGTCGACGTACTGCTCGCCCACGGCGGACCGGTTGGCGACCACGGCGTCGAGGTCGGCCGGGATGTCTGGGGCGGACGGCTCGATCTCAAGGTCGATGCGCATGCCCTCGCGGGTCAGCTTGATCTCGCCGACCCGACCCACGTTGACGCCGCGGTAGGTGACCTCGGCGTTGGTGAAGATGCCGCCGGACTGGACCAGGTCCATCTTGACCCGGTACCCGTCGGCGCCGAAGACGCGGCCGAGGTCGGTGAAGCGGAACGCCGCGTAGACCACGGCGACCACGGCGATCACGAAGAACGCCACGAGCTGGAGGCGGACGGTTTTGGTCAGCATCAGGAACCGCCTCCGAGGAGCACGTCGAAGAGGCCGCCCATGCCGCTGCCGGACTGCGTGGAGCCAGGCTGGACCGGCGTGGACTGGCCGCCGCCCAGTTGCGGCAGCGGCAGCACCGGCGGGGCGTTGCCGGGCACACCATCCTGCCCACCGCTCAGACCGCCGGGCAGGTGGAGGTCCTGCAGCGGGTTCTGCCTGCTGCGGCCGAGATTGTTCACGATCTCGCCCAGGTTCAGGTCGAGGGTGGCGTAAAGGTTGAAGTAGTCGCCCTTGACGCCCTTCACGGCCTGGTCGGTGAACGGGTACGTCACCAGCAGCTCCAGCGCGTTGGGCAGGTTGTTGCCCGCCTCCCCCAGCTTCTGCAGGGTCGGCGCGAGCGCCTTGAGGTCGGCGACGAGGTCGGCCTGGCTCTTGTTGACGGTGTCGACCGCGATGCCCGAGAGCGAGTCGAGGCTCTGCAGCATCGTCACCAACTGCTGGCGCTGGTCGGTGAGCACCTTGAGGCCGGGCCCGATGTTGTCGATGACGCCCGCGATCTGGTCGCGCTGGGCGTTCAGCGTGCTGGCGAGCCGGTTGATGCCGTCGAGCGCGCGGGTGATGTCGGCCTTGCCCGCGTCGAGCTCGGTGACCATCACGTTGACGTTGTCGAGCAGCGCGCGGATGTCGGTCTCATTGCCTGCGA
Source organism: Actinokineospora xionganensis (assembly GCF_014323725.1). Lineage (GTDB taxonomy): Bacteria > Actinomycetota > Actinomycetes > Mycobacteriales > Pseudonocardiaceae > Actinokineospora > Actinokineospora xionganensis. The sequence continues at coordinate 149,628 of NZ_JABVED010000002.1, forward strand.
GCGCGTTGTTGAGCTCCTTGGTGATGCTCTGCAACTGCTCGACACCACCACCGTTGAGCAGCATCGACAGCGCGCCCAGGACTTCCTCGACCTCGGTGTTGCGGTTGGTCCGCTCGACCGGGATGAACGCGTTGTCGGCGAGCACGCCTTCGCCCTTGCCGCCGGGCGGCGCGCTGAGCTCGATGTACTTCTCGCCCAGCAGGCTGGACTGGCGCAGCTTGGCCAGCGCGTTCGCGGGCAGTTCGACGTCGCCGTTGACCAGCAGCGTGGCCTCGGCGGTCCAGCCGTCGGGCGCGAGGGCGATCTCGTCGACCCGGCCGACGGTGACCTCGTTGACCTTGACCCCGGACTGCGGGACCAAGTCGAGGACGTCACGGAGCTGGACCTTGACCGTGTACGGCCGGTCGCCGAGGTCGGCACCGCCGGGCATCGGGAGGTCGTAGATGCCGGTGAACCCGCAACCCGACAGCGACACCGCCGCGGCCGCGGTGGTGATCACGCAAGCGAGCTTGATCCTGGTGGTCATCAGTTCCCCCCTCCCGATCCGACTGGGTCGCCCGCCATCGGCAGCGGCAGGGACGGCATGTGGCCACTGCGGAGTCCGTCGATCACCTGCGCGGGCGAGGGCAGCGGGACCGCGCCCTGCACGATCGGCGCGAGCTGGTCGCACACATCGGCGAGGGCGGGTGGCAGCGTGCCCTGGGTGCCCTGGCGGACCAGCTTGCAGATCGTCACGATCGGCGGCTGCGTCAGCTCGTTGAGGTTCGCCCGGGCGTCGGTGGTGCCGGACGCGGCGTTGTAGGTGTTGACCAGGTTGCTCAGGGCCAGCGGCGCGATGTCGAGCGTCTCGGCGAGCGCGGCCCGCTGGTCGACGAGCACCTGGGTGACCGTGGCCAGCTTGTCCACATTGGACTTGATCCGGCCGCGGTTGTCGTTGATGAACTGCTGGACCGTGGTGAGCGCGATGCCGAGCTGGTCGACCGACGCGGCGAGGTTGCCGCGCTCGCCTGCCAGGAACCTGGCCGCCTCGGCCAGCTGCTGGTTGAACTGCCGGACCTGGTCGTCACTGCCCGCGAGGGTCGTCGTGAACTTCTGCAGGTTGTCGACCGTGGCGAACAGGTCCTCGGAGTTGCCCGAGAGCGTGGACGTCAGCTTGCTCAGGTCGGTGACCGTGTCGTTGATCGCCTGGCCGTTGCCGTCGAGGTTCTTGGCGAGGGTGTTGAGCAGGTCGGACAGGGCGCCGTCCCGGTTGACCCCGTTGGGGCCGAGGGTGCGGCTGACCCGGCTCAGGCTGGCGTAGAGGTCGTCGACCTCCAGCGGCGCGGCGGTCCGCTCGCGCGGGATGACCGTGCCGGTCGCCATCTGCTCGCCACCGGTGAAGGCGGGCGTGAGCTGCACGTAGCGGTCGGAGACCAGCGACGGCGCGACGATGACGGCCATGGCGTCCGCGGGGATCTTGACATCGCGGTCGACGAGCATCCGCACCTCGACCACGTCGCCCTTGGGCGTCACCTTCTCGACGGTGCCGACCTGCACGCCGAGCACCCGGACGTCGTTGTGCTCATAGAGGCCGACGGTGCCCGGGAACAGCGCGGTGTAGCGCTTCTCATTCGTCTCTTTGAGCAGCCACCACAGCGCGGCGGCGATGACCAGGCCGAGCACGCACACGATCGCCACCGTCCGGGCGGCGTCCTTGCCCAGCTTCGTGGAGAAACTGCTCATGACGGGTCCCCCAGACAGCCGGGCTGGTTGAGCGGGCCGAACGAGGGCGGCAGCAGCCCGCAGATGTAGTTGTCGAACCAGCGGCCGTTGCCGATCGCGTTGTTGAACTGCCTCGCGAACGGGCCGAACTTCTTGATGCCCTCGGCGAGGGAGTCCTGGTTGCGCTGCAGCATCGAGGTGAGCTGGTCGAGGCTCTGCAGCACCGGGCCGAGCTGCGCGTTGTTGTCGGCGACGAGGCCCTGCAGCTCCTGCGAGAGCGTCTTGGTGCCGGTCAGCAGCGCGCTGATGGCCTTCTTGCGGCTGTTCAGCTCACCGAGCAGCAGGTTGCCGTCGGAGAGCAGCTTGGCCACCTCGGCGTCGCGGTCGGCGAGGGTCTGGCTGATCTTGCGGGTGTTGCTCAGCAGGGTCGCCAGCTCCTGGTCACGCGAGGAGATCGTGCGCGAGAGGGACTGCAGGCCGTTGAGCGCGCCCTTCACCTCGTCCGGGGTGTCGGCGAAGGTCTCCGAGATCACCTCGAAGCTCTTGGCGAGCTGCACGGTGTCGACCTCGTTGACCGTCTCGGCCAGGCCGCGGAAGGCTTCGAGAACGTCGTAGGGGGCCATCGTCCGGTCGCGCGGGATGCGCACGTCCGGGTTGAGGACCTCGGCGCCGTCGGGCTCCAGCGACAGGTACTTCTGCCCGAGCAGGGTCTTGATCTTGATCTCGGCTCGGGTGCGGTCGCCGATCCAGGCGTCCTTGATCTTGAAGGTGACCAGGACCTTGTCGCCGTCGAGCTCCACATCGGACACCTTGCCGACCTTGATGCCCGCGATGCGGACCTCGTCGTCGGCCTGGATGCCGGACGCCTCACTGAACTCGGCGCTGTAGCTGGTGCCGCCGCCGATGACCGGCAGGTCGTCGGAGTTGACCGCGGCGACCAGCGCGAGCGCGATCACCAGGATGCTGACGATGCCGATCGGGATCGGGTTGCGTGACCGGAAAGGCTTCATGACACGCACCTTTCCTGGGTCGCGGGCAGCGGCGTGATGTTGATCGGGTGGGTGATCAGACCGGGCACACTGACCTCACCGGAGCCCTCGCACAGGAAGAAGTTGAACCACGAGCCGTAGCTCACGGTGCGGGTCAGGGTGCTGAGCTTGGTCGGCATGAACTGGATGAAGTGCTCGACCGTCTTCTCGTTGTCGTTGAGGTTCTTCGTCAGCGTGCCCAGCGCCGCGATGTCCTGCTTGAGGGGCTCGCGGGCCTCCTGCAGCAGACCCGTGGTCGTGGTGGCCAGGCCGCCGATCGCCTCGATGGCGTCGCCGATGGGCTCACGGTCCTCGGCCAGGCCGCTGACCAGTTGCTGCATCTGCACGATGAGCTGGGAGAGCTGCTCGCCGCGGCTGTTGACCGTGCCGAGCACGCCGTTGAGGTTCGTGATCACCTCGCCGATCACCGCGTCCTTGTTGGCGATCGTGGTGGTCAGCGACGCCGTGTGGGCCAGCAGGTTCTCCACCGTGCCGCCCTCGCCCTGCAGGACCGTGATGATCTCGTAGGACAGCTTGTTGACGTCGTCGGGCGAGAGCGCCTGGAACAGCGGCTTGAAGCCGTTGAACAGCTCGGTGAGGTCGAGCGCCGGGCGGGTCCGCTCCAGCGGGATCGACTCACCGGGGTCGAGCACCGAGTTCGGGTCGTAGCCCGCGCCCTGGGTCAGTGAGATGTAGCGCTGGCCGACCAGGTTGCGGAACTTGATCTGCGCCATCACCGACTCGGGCAGCTTGCGGTCGGCGGCGACGGAGAACTTGACCTCGGCCTGGTTGCGGTCGGCGATCGAGACCTCCTCGACCTGTCCGACCCGCACCCCGGCGATCCGCACGTCGTCGCCGGGAAGCAGCAGCGTCGCGTCGGAGAACCGTGCCGAGTAGGAGTTCGTCGAGCTCAGATTCGTGTTGGCGATGCTGATCGCGAGCACGCCCGTCGCGGCGATGGTGATCGCCATGAACAGCGCGAGCTTGATCAGCGGAGCGGCCATTCCCCTCATTCGAACCTCACCTCCGCGCCGCGGAAGGCCGGGCCGAGCAGCAGCGTGCTCCACCTCGGGACCTGGTCGGGTTCGACGCCCATTCCGGGCGCGAGCAACTGCGACACGAAGGCGATCTCCCCGGGAGAGTTGGGCAGGCCGAGACCTTCGCCGCCCGCCGCGTTCGGCGACGTGTACTGCGTCGTGTTCGCGGGCGGCAGCAGGCCGTCCGACGACGAGCGGGCAGGCGCCGGGAAGCTTGACCCGTCCTTGAGCGGGCCGTCCGGCGGCGCCTGCGGGAACGGGTTCGGGAACTGGGTGAAGTCGTAGCAGCGCGGACCGCGGTCTTCCTCGTAGCGCGGCTCGTCGACACCGGGCTTGTAGGCGCCGCGGTTGACCGTCACCTCGATGTTGGCGTGCAGACCGGGCTTGTTGGTGCCCTTGCCGAGGGTCGTGTCGACCTGTTTGACGGCCTCGGTCATCAGCTGGAGCAGGCACGGGTACTCCGGGGAGTACCGGGCCAGGACCTCCAGCGTGGGCCGGGAGCTATCGGCGAGCTGGATCATGTTCGGGCCGTTGGCCCGCAGGAACGACTCCAGGTCACGCGAAGCGGTGGTCGCGGTGGCGAACAGCGCGTCGAGGTTGGCCCGCTGCTCGGCGACGGTCTTCGACGTCACCGTCAGGTCGGTCAGCGCCTGGACCAGGTCCGGCGTGACATCGCCGTAGGTCTCGCTGACCGAGGCCAGCAGCCGCAGGTCCTCGCGCAGCTTGGGCAGGTGCGGGTTGAGCTCGCCGACGAACTCGCCGAGGTCGGCCAGCGACTTGCCGAGGTCGTCGCCGCGGCCCTGCAGTGCGGTCGAGATCGCGGTGAGCGTGCTCGACAGCTTCTGCGGCTGCACCGCCTGCAGCACCGGCAGCAGGCTCTCGAACGCCTGCTCCAACTCGACCGCGCGGATCGAGCGGTCCTGCTTGATGGTGTCGCCCGCGCGCAGCGCCTGCTCGTCGATCTCCTCGGGGATCTGCAGCGAGACGTAGCGCTCACCGAACAGCGTCTTCGGCAGGAACCGCGCCGAGACGTTGCGCGGGATGACGTCGATCATCTCCGGGTTGATCGCGAGGTCGAGCGTGGCGCCCTCGGCGGTCGGCGTGATCTTGCGGACCTCGCCGACGATCAGGCCGCGGACCTTCACATCCGAGTGCACCGCGAGTTGGTTGCCGACCTTGTCCGTGGTCAGCGAGACCTTCGCGACGGGCGTGAACGCCTTGTTGTACATCGCGATGCTCAGCGACACGAGCGCCGCGATCACCACGATGAAGCCCAGACCCAGCAGCCTGCGCTTGATCACCTTTCCGATCTCGGCGCTCATCCCGCAATCCTCACCGTCGTCGTCGTGCCCCAGATCGCGAAGCCGATGAAGAAGTTCACCAGCGCGACCGTGACGATCGTGGTCCGCACCGCGCGGCCCACGGCCACGCCGACGCCCGCGGGGCCGCCGCTGGCGTTGTAGCCGTAGTAGCAGTGCGTCAGGATGATGATGACCGCGAAGATCAGCACCTTGCCGAACGACCAGAACACGTCCTCCGGTGGGAGGAACAGGTTGAAGTAGTGGTCGTACGTGCCCGCGGATTGGCCGTAGAAGTACACGGTGATCGTTCTCGAAGCCAGGTACGAGGACAGCAACCCGATGATGTAGAGCGGGATGACCGCGATGAAGCCCGCGATGATCCGGGTGGTCACCAGGAACGGCAGGCTGGGCACCGCCATGACCTCGAGCGCGTCGATCTCCTCGGAGATCCGCATGGCGCCGAGCTGGGCGGTGAAGCCGGAGCCGACCGTTGCCGACAGCGCCAGGCCGGCCACCAGTGGCGCGACCTCGCGGGTGTTGATGTAGGCCGACGCGAACCCGGAGAAGGCGGCCGTGCCGATCTGGTCGAGCGCGGCGTAGCCCTGCAGGCCGACGACGATGCCGGTGAACACGGTCAGACCGACCATGACGCCGATGGTGCCGCCGATGACCGCGAGCGCGCCGCTGCCGAAGCTGACCTCGGCGAGCAGGCGCATCGTCTCGCGCATGTAGCGGCGCAGGGCGCGCGGAATCCAGGCGAGCGCGCGGATGTAGAACGAGAGCTGGTCGCCGAGGTCGTCGAGTGTCCGCAACGGACGGTCGACGACCTTCTTGGCGGTCTCTGTCACCGAGGCCATGGGTCAGCTCCCCTTCGCCGGGACGACCGTGAGGTACACCGCGGTCAGCACGAAGTTGACGAAGAACAGCAGCAGGAAGGTGATGACGACGGACTGGTTCACCGCGTCGCCGACCCCCTTCGGGCCGCCCTTGGGGTTGAGGCCGCGGTAGCTGGCCACGACACCGGCGATGAAGCCGAAGATCAGCGCCTTGAGCTCGCTGATCCACAGGTCGGGCAGCTGGGCCAGGGCCGAGAAGCTGGCCAGGTAGGCACCTGGCGTTCCGCCCTGCAGCACGACGTTGAAGAAGTAGCCGCCCATCACGCCGACGACACTGACCAGGCCGTTGAGCAGCACCGCCACCAACATGCAGGCCAGCACCCGGGGCACGACGAGGCGCTGGATCGGCGAGACGCCGAGCACCTCCATCGCGTCGATCTCCTCGCGGATGGTGCGTGAGCCGATGTCGGCGCACACCGCGCTGCCGCCCGCGCCCGCGACCAGCAGCGCGGTGACCAGTGGCGCGGCCTGCTGGATGATCGCGAGCACGCTGGCGGCGCCGGTGAACGACTGCGCGCCGAGCTGCACGATCAGGGTGCCCAGCTGCAGGGCCACGATCGCGCCGAACGGGATCGCGACGAGCGCGGTCGGCAGGATCGTCACGCTGGCGATGAACCAGCACTGCTGGATGAACTCGCGGGTCTGGAACGGCCGCCGGAAGACGTTGACGACGACGTCGAGCCCGAGCGCGAACAGCCTGCCGGTCTCGCGGAGCGCACCGGCACCGGGGAAGTTCGCGGGAGCGGTGCGCGTGGTCATGAAGCGCCGCCCGGGGGCTTCCAGGTGGTGTCCGGCAGGCGGGCGACCTGGGGATCGGACAGATCCCCCTGGAAGCCGCGCGGCGGGTCCTCCACCGGTCGCGGCCTCGGCGACGGCTGCACGGGTGCCATCTGCTGCGTCGGTTGGTCGAGCCGCGGCCGCGACTGGGCGGCGGCCGGGACCATGTGCGAGTGCACGCCGTAGCGAGCGCGCTCCTCGTCGGTCAGCGACTCGATGATGCCTTCCTGGGCGGCGTGCGGCAGCGTGTTAAGGATCCGCATGACGCGGTCCTTGCGGCGGCGCACACCGGCCCGCTCGGGCATGCCCGGGGTCGGCTCGATCTGCGGGACGACACCACGCACGTCCTCTTCGGAGGAGCCGTCGGAGTGACCGGCGTCGGCGTGAGCCTGCTCGCGGGCCATCTGCGCGGCGTCCTTCTCCTCGGACATGCCGATCGGACCGAGGCGGCGGCCGTTGAGAAACTGCTCCACGACCGGCTCGTCGCTGGTCAGCAGCACCTCGCGGGGGCCGAACATGACCAGTTCCTTGCGGAAAAGCATGCCCAGGTTGTCCGGCACCGTGCGCGCGAGGTTGATGTTGTGGGTGACGATCAGGATCGTCGCGTCGATCTGCGCGTTCAGGTCGATGAGCAGCTGCGAGAGGTACGCCGTGCGAACGGGGTCGAGACCGGAGTCCGGCTCGTCGCACAGGATGATCTCGGGGTCGAGCACCAGGGCGCGAGCCAGACCCGCGCGCTTGCGCATGCCGCCGGAGATCTCGCCTGGAAGCTTCTTCTCCGCGCCCTGCAGGCCCGTGAGCTCGAGCTTCTCGAAGACGATGCGCTTGATCTCGGCCTCGGACTTCTTCGTGTGCTCACGCAGCGGGAACGCCACATTGTCGAAGAGGTTCATCGAGCCGAAGAGCGCGCCGTCCTGGAACAGGACGCCGAACAGCTTGCGGGTCTCGTAGAGCTTGGCCTCGCTGCAGGTGACGATGTCGACGCCATTGATCACGCACTTGCCACGGTCGGGCTTGAGCAGACCGATCATGGACTTGAGGAAGACGGACTTGCCGGTGCCCGAGGGCCCGAGCATGACCGACACTTCACCCGGCGGCAGGGTCAACGTGACATCCCGCCAGATGGCCTGCTTACCGAAGGACTTCGTCAGACCCTCGATGACCACCTCGGCGCCCATCGAACCTCCCGACCTGTGGTTCTACCTGCCGCTTCGAGTGCGGACGGTGTCTTCCATGCAACGACGGCGGGGCCTCCGGGTTACTGCCGAAGTTACCGCTGAGTTGGGAACGTACCTGGATGGCCCTTGTCACAGGAAATCGGGTATGAGCTAGAACACAAAAGAGGCCCGGTACCAGTAGGTACCGGGCCTCTTTAGAGTGAAGTGAGAACTACTTCACGGAGATCTTGGCGCCAGCGGCTTCCAGCTTCTCCTTGGCGGCCTCGGCGGCCTCCTTGTTGACCTTCTCCAGGATCGCCTTCGGAGCGGCCTCGACCAGCTCCTTGGCCTCCTTCAGGCCCAGGCCCGAGACGACCTCACGGACGACCTTGATGACCTGGATCTTCTTGTCACCGGCCGACTCGAGGACGACGTCGAACTCGTCCTGCTCCTCAGCGGCCTCGGCCGGAGCAGCGGCGCCACCGGCAGCGGCGACGGCGACGGGGGCAGCGGCGGTGACCTCGAAGGTCTCCTCGAACTGCTTCACGAACGCGGAGAGCTCCAGCAGCGTCATTTCCTTGAACGCGTCGAGCAGCTCGTCAGTGCTGAGCTTCGCCATTTTGGCGGTTCCTTTCACTTGCACACCCGGTAGAACGGGCGCGGTGTATTTCCGGGTGGTTGTGTTCAGCTCTCGGCTGCGACAGCGTCCTCGGCGGGAGCCTCGGCGGCGGGGGCGGACTCGCCCTCGGCGGCCTTCTTCTCCTGCAGAGCAGCGGCCAGGCGGGCGACCTGCGACGCCGGGGCGTTGAACAGGCCAGCGGCCTTCGCCAGGTTGCCCTTCATCGCGCCCGCCAGCTTGGCGAGCAGCACCTCACGGGAGTCGAGGTCCGCGATCTTCGCGACCTCTTCCACCGTGAGCGGGCGGCCATCCATGTAGCCGCCCTTGATGACCAGACCCTTGTTTTCCTTCGCGAAATCGCGCAGGGCCTTCGCCGCGTCGACCGGTTCGCCTTCGACGAAAGCGATGCCGGTCGGCCCGATGAAGAGGTTTTCAAGCCCCTCCACCCCAGCGTCATCGGCTGCCCGCTTGACGAGGGTGTTCTTCGCGACGCGGTAGGTCGTGCCAGTGCCGAGAGCGCGACGCAGCTTCGTCAGCTGCGACACGGTGAGGCCCGTGTACTCGGTGACGACGGCAGCCGAGCTGTTGCGGAACTTGTCCGCGATCTCGGCGACTGCATTCACCTTGTCAGGCTTCGCCATGGTCGCCTCCTCTCGATGTGCATTGGGTATTCGCCGGCATCGAGGGCCCCGGAAACGCAGAACGCCCCGGCGCAGTGGCACGGGGCGTAAAAAGCGCGCGAGCGCTTGACACTTCCTCGTCCTCCTGCGCGGGCCGCCCACATGACGCGGGACCTTCGGCTTCCTCGGCTTGCACCTCGGGAGCAACCAGCGGTCTTCGGTAGAACCAACGATGAGAGTACGTGGTGCTCTATGCGGTCTCCAAATCGGGTCCACGGCATGATGGTCGGGTGGCCGACGACGAAGAGCCCAAGGGACTGACCCCAGCGTCCGGTGACCGGGGAAAGCAGCCCGACCAGACCCCTCCGTTCGTCCCGCCCGCGCCCCCGCCAGGGCAGGTGCCGGGTGTTCCACCGAGGCAGGTACCCACCGTGCCACCGGGTCCGGTGCCGGACCAGCAGTGGCGCGAGTTCCAGGAGTTCCAGCGCTTCCAGGAGTTCCAGCGAAACTCGCCGCCAAAGCGGGGTAAGCCCACCTGGCTCCGCATCCTGCTCGGCAAATGGGTCCGCCGACTCGTCTTCCTGCTGGTGCTGGCGTTGGCGGCGATGTGGGCGTACCAGCACTACCTCGGCGGCCCGGACGAGGCGCTGCCCGCTTCTGAGACCGGGGGCGGCAAGACGGAGCGGACGGTGCTGTTCGCGTCCTCGCCCAAGGAGGCGGTGCGGGCGCTGTACGACAACATCGCCCAGGACGTCCTACCGGACGCCTGCACCCGCTTCGAGACCGAGGCGGTGGCGCTTAAATTCGCGGACGCTTTCGGGGCGGCGGACTGCGAGGCGGCCGTGCACATGCTGAACAAGCAGGTCGGCGTGGCCAACGACTACGCGGAGCCCTCGTTCCCGGCTCCGGCGAAGATGCTGCCGAAGGCGGACGGGACAGTCGTGATCAGCTCGTGCGAGATGGTGGTCCGGGACGGGCCCCGTCTTGGGGAATTCACCCTGCGCAAGATCCCGAACGCCCGGGGCGAGCAGTGGACGATCTCCGGATTCGCTTCCGAGCCGACATGCCCTACCCCTTGATCTGACTTGAGGCGGACGCGCGCGTTCGGGATCTGCCGGATCCATGGTGTGGATCGTGTCCGTCACCGTGATCGTCGTGGCGCTCGTGCTGCTGGGTGTCTTGGACAAAACCAAGAAGCGTGCTGCTTGAAGTTTGGCGCGCGGGTGCCTGAATGGGTGGTTCGCCTTTGAGTGTGGAGATCAGGCATGGGCAGTCCGACTGGTTGCGCCGGTCGCACCCAGCCCCCAGCAACAAGAAAGGCCCCGCCGAGGCGGGGCCTTTCTTCGTGTCGCTGACGCTTACGCGTTGGCGTCGTCTTCCATCAGGTTGCGGGTGCGCGCCGGGTCGACGGGGATGCCGGGGCCCATGGTGGTGCTGAAGGTGACCTTCTTCAGGAACCGACCCTTGGCCGAAGACGGCTTGGCCCGCAGGACCTCGTCGAGGGCGGCGGCGTAGTTCTCGACCAGCTTGGCGTGGTCGAACGAGGCCTTGCCGATGACGAAGTGCAGGTTGGCCTGCTTGTCGACGCGGAAGTTGATCTTTCCGCCCTTGATCTCGTTGACCGCCTTGGTGACGTCGGGCGTCACGGTGCCGGTCTTCGGGTTCGGCATCAGACCACGCGGGCCCAGGACGCGGGCGATGCGGCCGACCTTGGCCATCTGGTCGGGCGTCGCGATCGCGGCGTCGAAGTCGAGCCAGCCGCCCTGGATGCGCTCGATCAGGTCTTCCGAGCCCACGGCGTCGGCGCCCGCGGCCTCGGCCTCGGCGGCCTTGTCGCCGGTCGCGAAGACGATGACGCGGGCGGTCTTGCCGGTGCCGTGCGGCAGGTTGACGGTGCCGCGGACCATCTGGTCGGCCTTACGCGGGTCGACGCCGAGTCGCATGGCGACCTCGACGGTCGCGTCGAGCTTGACCTTGGAGGTCTCCTTGGCCAGCTGGGCGGCCTCGAGCGGGCTGTAGAGCCGCTCGCGGTCGACCAGCTCGGCCGCCTGACGGTAAGCCTTGCTGCGCTTTGCCATTGCTGTTCCTTCACATTCATTGCACACCTGGGGCAGGAAACCGTCCCCGGCGTTACGGATCAGTCGTGGTGCGGACCAGCGCCTGGCCCTCCCACACTTGCTTGGTCTAGCGGGTAGTGCTTATTCGACCGTGATGCCCATCGAGCGAGCGGTGCCCGCGATGATCTTCGCGGCCTGCTCGACGTCGTTGGCGTTGAGGTCGGCCTTCTTGGTCTCGGCGATCTCGCGGACCTGGTCCCAAGTCACCTTGGCGACCTTGACCTTGTGCGGCTCGGCCGAACCCTTTTCCACACCGGCGGCCTTGAGCAGCATCTTCGCGGCGGGCGGGGTCTTGAGCTTGAAGTCGAACGTGCGGTCCTCATACACGGAGATCTCGACCGGCACCACGGTGCCACGCTGCGACTCGGTCGCGGCGTTGTAGGCCTTGCAGAACTCCATGATGTTGACGCCGTGCTGACCAAGCGCGGGGCCGACCGGCGGCGCCGGGTTGGCCAGTCCCGCCTTGATCTGCAGCTTGATGATCGCTGCGAGCTTCTTCTTCTTGGGTGGCATTTCCGTGCTTCCTGTTATCGCGTTGTCCACCGCGGGCGAATGGCTGCGCCCGGGTGGCCGGCCGGTCCGGTGCTCGGACCGGTCAGATCTTGGAGACCTGGTTGAACGACAACTCGACCGGGGTCTCCCGGCCGAAGATCGACACCAGGACCTTCAGCTTCTGCCCGTCAGCGTTGACCTCGCTGATCGTGGCGGGCAACGTGGCGAACGGGCCGTCCATGACGGTGACCGACTCGCCGATCTCGAAGTCCACCTCGACCTGCGGGCCGCGCGACTGCGCCGCTGCCGAACCCTTCGCGGGCTTGGCCTCCTCGACCTGCGGGAGGAGGAACTTCAGCACCTCGTCGATGGTCAGCGGGGACGGCTTGGAGGTGGCGCCGACGAAGCCCGTCACGCCCGGGGTGTTGCGCACCGCGGACCAGGACGGGTCGTTGAGCTCCATGCGGACCAGGATGTAGCCGGGCAGCACCTTGCGCTGCACCAGCTTGCGCTGGCCGTTCTTGATCTCGGTGACCTCTTCGGTCGGCACCTCGACCTGGAAGATGTAGTCCTCCATGTCGAGGGTCTGGATGCGGGTCTCGAGGTTGGTCTTGACCTTGTTCTCGTAGCCCGCGTAGGAGTGCACGACGTACCAGTCACCCGGAGCGCGGCGCAGGGCGTCGCGCATCTCGGTGGCCGGATCGGCGGGGGCCTCGTCGATCGGGGCGGCGTCGGCCTCGGCAGCCGTGGTGTCCTCGGACTCCGAGGACTCCACAGCGGTCTCGGCTTCGGCGGTCTCCACGGCGTCCGACTCGGTGGCTTCGGTGGGCTCGACATCGCCTTCCGGCGACGGGGTGACAACCTCGTCGTCGGTGAGGCTGGTCAGCTCACTGCCGCCCGCGGCGCCGTTCTCGGAGGTCACAGTTGGTCTCGCTTCCTTTCATACAACACGTATTCCGCTTATTCGACCGGCGCGCCCCGCTGGGCGCAAGCTCAGCCGAACAGCCAGAACACGCCCTTGCCGAGACCCAGGTCGAGGCCCGAGATGAGGGCGACCATGAAGGCCACGAACACCAGCACCACGGTGGTGTAGGTGATCATCTGCTTGCGCGTCGGCCAGATGACCTTGCGCAGCTCGGCCACGACCTCGCGGAGGAACCGGGAGATGCGGGCGAAGATGGAGCCCTTCGACTCCTTGCGGTCCCTGGCGGGGGTGGGCCGACCCTTGCGGTCGGCCGCGTCGGAGTCGGCCTTGGCGCCGGACTTCGCCGCCCGGGCCTTGGCCCGGTCGGACTTGCTGTCCGCGTCCTTACGGGCGGCCGGGCGAGCCGTGCCACGGCGTTCCCGCCGCGCAGCGGCGGTGACCGGACGAGACGGGCGCTCCTGCTGCCCCTCTTCCCGTTCCTTGTCCTCGGCCACGCCAGTTCCTCCAACTCGGTGTGTATTCACCGCCCCGGCCGGGGGTTCACCCGGGCTGGACGTCAAACGCAGGGGCGACAGGACTTGAACCTGCAACCTGCGGTTTTGGAGACCGCTGCTCTACCAATTGAGCTACACCCCTTCGCTGCCCACCAGCGAGCCGCTGGACCGCGTTCGGACGCCTTTGACTATCCCCACTCTAACCAAGCGGGGAGCGTCAGGGCGTTCAAGCACGGAAGCATACGGTACCGGGCCCGAGGTACCGCAACCGAGTACCCCGAGCCCGGCCGCGGGCTCAGCCCGCCGCGACCTGAAGTGACTTCAGGGCCTCGGCGAGCCGCGTGATGCCGTCCTCGATCTGGTCCACCCGCACACCGGAGTACGCCATGCGCAGGGTCGACTGACCGCCTTCGAGGAGGAAGTCGGTGCCCTTGACGAACGTCACACCGCGCTCCTCGGCGGCGGGCAGCAGCTTCGCCACGTCGACGCCATCGGGCAGCTCGACCCACATGAAGTAGCCGCCCTCGGGGGCGGTGAACTTCGCCTCCGGGATGTGCTTCTCCAGGGCCGCGCACAGCACCTGGACCCGCTCGGCCAGCGCCGCGTTGACGGTGGCGATGGAGCGCTCCATGCCGCCGCTGACGCAGAACTGGTGGACGATCGCCTGCGCGAGCATGTTCGGCGAGATGTAGGTGTTGGTCGCGCGCACCCGGATCTTGTCGATCAGCGCGGCCGACCCGACCAGGTAGCCGACGCGGGTGCCCGGCGCCACGGTCTTGGAGAACGAGCTGGCGAACACGACCCGGCCGCGGCCCTCGTCGAGCTCCAGCATCGAGGGCAGTGCCTCGCCCGCGAACCGGATCAGCCGGTACGGGTCGTCCTCGAAGATCGTGAAGTCGTACTGCTCGGCCAACTCCAGCAGGCGCTTGCGCTTGGCCAGGCTCAGCGTGTAGCCGGCCGGGTTCTGGAAGTTGGGGATGATGTGCGCGAACGTCGGGCGCAGGCCGCCTTCGAGCAGCGCGGCCAGCTCGTCGGTGTCGATGCCGTCGACGTCGAGCGAGACCGGGCGCACGTCGGCGTCACGGCCGCGCAGGCCCAGCAGCGTGCGGTCGTAGGTCGGGCGCTCCACGATGACCGGCTGACCGGGCTTGGCCAGCTCGTCGAAGAGGAACGCGTCGGCCTGCATCGAGCCGTTGGTGACCAGCACCTGCTCGACCGGCACGCCGTGAAGGTCGGCGAGGTACTTGCGCAGCGGGACGTAGCCCACTGCCGTCCCGTAGCCCAGCGCGCCGCCGGGGTCGGTGGTGAGTGCGGCGTCCGCGGCGGTTTTGAGGCCGTCGACGTCGATGATGTCGAGGGAGGGGGCGCCGCGGGCGAAGGAGATGAGGTCAGATGCCGTCACGCTGCGACACTACATCTGAAATCCCGATGCCCCGCGCGTGGGGAGCCCGGTCGGGGGCTCCCCAGCGCGGCGATTCTCAGGCCTGGAAGGGCGCCAGGGCGGCGATGGCGGACGCGCGCTCGGCGTACTTCCACTTCGCCAGGTCGGCGACGGACTTGATTCCCAGCTCGGCGAGGAGCTCGTCGTGCTTGGGGGTCAGGCCCTCCAGCGCGGACGGCGGAGCGTCGAGCAGCTCGCTCAGGCTCTTGTCCTCATACGCCTTGTCGACCAGCTTGTTCAGGTTCACGGCCACGAACGTTCCTCCTGGAGCGTGTAACGACGGTCACGAAGCGTGCTCAGCCTGCACCCGTCCAGGTGTCACCGCAATGGCTGGCGATGACCTTCCCCGAAACAGCTCATGAACGCGGGCGGAGCACCGCGACGGGCTTGCCGAGCACGGTCTTGCCGTCGAACTTCGCGGTCAGGTCGATCCGCACGGTGCCGTCGTCGTTGACTGCGCCGACCTTGCCGGACACCTCGACCAGCGCGCCCTTGTCGTCGTCGGGGACGACGACGGGCCGGGTGAAGCGTGCGGAGTAGTCGAGCAGTTCGCCGTCCCAGTCGCTGACGATCCGGGCCGCGATGGCCATGGTCAGCATGCCGTGGGCGATCACATCGGGTAGGCCGACTTCGCGGGCGAAGCGCTCGTTCCAGTGAATGGGGTTGAAGTCGAGCGAGGCCCCGGCGTAGCGCACGAGGTCGGCGCGGGTGAGGGTGACCTCGATCGTCGGCAGCGTGTCGCCGACCTGTGGGGTGCTCATTCGTCGGCCTCCTCGGCGTCGCGCACGACGAGCTGGGCCTTGGCGGTGACGACCGGGTCGCCGTTCGCGTCGGCGATCTCGGCGCGCAGGGTGATGAAGTCGTTGCCCGCGCGGCTCATGATGTTGTCCACGTAGCTCGTCACGACGAGCTGGTCGCCCGCGACGAGTGGGCGGTGGTAGGTGAACCGCTGGTCCCCGTGCACCATCCGGCTGTAGTCCAGCCCGAGTTCGGGGTCGCTGACGATCCGGTTGATCGCGGCGAGGTTGACGATGGTCGTGAAGGTGGGCGGCGCGATCACGTCCGGGTACCCGGCGGCCCGCGCGGCCTCGACATCGACGAACAACGGGTTCGGATCCCCGATCGCCTCGGCGAACTCGCGGATCTTCTCCCGACTTACCTCATACACCGACGACGGCGGATACGACCGCCCGACAAATGATTGATCCAAGGCCACCGGCGAAGGCTACCCAAGCCCCGACCCACGAACGCCAAAGACCGCCCTACCAGCGGGTAGGACGGTCTCGGCAGAAAGCAGAAATCTGTAGGGACCCTCGCGTCAGCGAGTTTCCTTGTGGAGCTGGTGAGTCTTGCAGTTCGGGCAGAACTTCTTCATCTCCAGGCGATCCGGGTCGTTACGCCGGTTCTTCTTGGTGATGTAGTTCCGGTGCTTGCAGCTCTCACACGCCAACGTGATCTTCGGCCGCACATCAGTAGAAGCCACAACAAACCTTCCTTACAACAACAAGAAGAAACAACCAACCAGGACGGGACCACACGTTCCCCGCCGGGTCCCCCACCTACGGAGGGGGTCCAGGGGGCAAGCCCCCTGGGGTGGGGCCTGGGGGCTCCGCCCCCAGAAGCTATTGCGAAGCGACCCGGCTGGCGCTCTCCGCCAGCATAGGACGCCTATCGCGTAGCGGTGGCCGGACTTGAACCGGCGACACAGCGATTATGAGCCGCTTGCTCTACCAGCTGAGCTACACCGCTTTGACATGGATCAAGCCGCGACACACCGCAAGGATATCTCGGTGCAACGCGGCCGATCTGTCGAGCCCCTTTACGGAATCGAACCGTAGACCTTCTCCTTACCATGGAGACGCTCTGCCGACTGAGCTAAAGGGGCTTGTCCCTGGGGACGGGCGTAACTTTACACAGCTCCCCGGAAAGCTCCAAAACCGGGGGTGGCATCACGAGAGCAAGGTCAACACGGTCTCGTCGCGCAAGCCCTTGGCCTGCATGGTTCTGGCCTGCAGCCACGCTTCCAGCCGACTTTCCGACAGCGGGCGGGAGATCAAGTAGCCCTGGGCGACGTCGCATCCCATGGCCGCGAGCTGATCACGCGCGACGTCTTCCTCGACGCCCTCGGCGACGACCGTGAGGCCGAGCGAGTGGCCGAGTTCGACGATCGAGCGGACCACCGCGTGGTCGCCCAGATCCGTGCCCATGCCGAGCACGAAACTCTTGTCGATCTTCACCTCGTCGACCGGCAGCTGCCGGAGGTAGGCCAGCGAGGAGTAGCCGGTGCCGAAGTCGTCCACGGCGAGCACGACGCCGAGCGCGTGCAGCCTGCGCAGGACGGGCAGAGCCCGCTGCGGGTCGGCCATGACGCCGGATTCGGTCAGTTCCAGGGTGAGCAGTTCCGGCGGCACGCCATGGCGTTGCAGCGCGCCGGCGACGCGGTCGGGGAACGCGGCGTCGTCGAGGCTGCGCACCGACAGGTTGACCGCGGCGGAGATCCGCAGGCCCCGGTCGAGCCACTTGCGGACCCGGATCAGGGACTGGTCCATCACGAACCCGGTCAGCGCGTCGATCAGGCCCGCCGCCTCGACGGCGGGGACGAACTCGTCGGGGTCGAGCTTGCCGAACTCGGGGTGGCGCCAGCGCACGAGCGCCTCGACGCCGAGGACCTGGCGGCTGGGCAGCGCGACCTTCGGCTGGTAGTGGACCTTGACCTGGCCGGTCTCCAGCGCCTGGCGGAACTGGGTGACGAGTTGGAAGCGGCGCAGAAAGATCTGGCCCATGGTCGGCAGGTAGACGCGGACGTTGTCGCCGCTGGAGCGGGCTGCCCGCAGCGCGACGTCGGCCCGCTGCAGCAGCGCGTCGACGTCGACGTCGGCGGCCAGGGTCTCGCCCTCCAGCGACTTCGGTGTCGAGTAGCCGACGACCGAGCCCGCCTCGACGGTGAGCCGGTCGACCGGGTACGGAGCGGCGACTGACGCGCGCAGCCGTTCGGCGATGGTCTGGGCGCGGTCGTCGTCGGTGTCTACGAGCAGCGCGGCGAAGGCGCCGCCTTCGAGCCGGGCCAGGGCCACGGCGGAGCCGAGTTCGTCGCGCAGCCTGCGGCCCGCGGCGACGACCATCCGGTCGCTCCACGCGTAGCCGAGGGCGTCACTCACGGTGGCGAGCACATCGAGGTCGATGCGCAGGACCACGGAGTCGGGGTGGCGGCGCAGTTGGTCGCCCGCGGCCCGGCGGAAGCCGAGGCGGTTGAGCAGGCCGGTCAGCGGATCGTGGTAGGCGTCGTGGCGCAGGGTCGCCAGCAGCCTGCGGTTGTCCATCGCGGTGGCGAGGTGGCTGGCCATGGTGCCGATGAGCCGGACGTCGGGCCTGCCGAAGCCGCGCCAGCGGGACAGCTTGTCGTGCGCCTCGACGATGCCGAGCAGGTGGCTGCCGCTGCGCAGCGGCACCACCAGGGCCTCGTCGGCGCCGCGGCGCATCAGCGCGTGGCGGATCTCCGGGGCCGCGTCGCCGCGGCGGAAGTGACGGACCTGCGAGCCGGGCAGGCGCAGCAGCGCGTCGGCGCGGGCGCCGGTGGCGTCGACGCCGTGCATCTCGGCCGGGAGCTCCTCACCGGAGACGACGGTGTGCAGCGGCTGCTGGGCGTCGAACCGCAGGCGCAGCACGACTCGGGCGGCGCCGAGTTGGTCTTTGATCCGGTCGGCGATGACCTGCCACTCGTCGTCGGCGCTGTCGTCGACGCGCGCGGACTCCCCGACTCCAAGGGACGGTTTCGCGGCGGCCTGGTGGCCCGCGCGGGCGACGATGAGGCTGACTTCCGAGAGCGCTTCGAGGTCGCGCTGTTCGCGCAGCATCCCGGAGTAGGCGAGGTAGAGGGCGGACAGGCCGCCGAGGGCGAGGACCAGCAGCGGCCAGCCGGACTCGGCGTGCACCGCGACCTGGTAGCCGATCACGCCGGCGGAGGCGTTGACCATGCCGAGGACGAGGGTGCGCAGGACCAGGCGCACGGCCGCGCCGACGCGCATCCGGCGGCCGAGGACGCGCACGCACACGAGGGCGAGCAGGGTGCTCGACAGCGGCGCGACGAGCGCGCCCGCGATCACTCCGGCCCAAGACGGCCCGAAGCCCCCGAGGAGCTGGTTGACGAGGGTGAGCGTGGCGAACGCGGAGCAGATCTCGAAGATCATCGCGCCCGCGTTGTAAAGGATTCGGTCATGGACCCGGCGCACGAGCAGCGTGCCCACGCCCGCGGCGAGATGGGCGGCGAGGACGACTTCGAACGGCGCCACGAACAGGCCGATGACCAAGGGGATCTCACAGAAGGAGATCGACCATGAGACCCCGCTGCGGACGTCGATGTTGATCGCGAGCTGTTCGGCGATCAGGAACCCGAGCGCGAGCAGCAGGCCGATCCAGATCAGCTGCGGGCGGGGGTAGGAGGGAAGCCACCACGACATCAGGCAGGCGGCGGTGACGGCCGAGACGAGCACCATGAGGGAGAAGACCAGGAAGCGCCGGTTCGGCGCCGGATCCTCGGCAGGCCACTGCGGATGTTCAGCGGGTGGCGGCGACGGTGTCGCCACCGGTTCGGCCGCGCCTGAGTGGTCCGGCATGCAACCTCCTCGGACGGCCGATGGTGGGCCCGGTTGGTGTACCCCGCACATGGCGGGTCCCCCGACGGCTCGCTGACTGTACCCCGATCAGGCGAAAGAGGCACGTGTGCTAGTTACCCGCCGGCACCATGATCCGGCCATGTCCCCCGCAGGTTGATGACACTGCGCCGACCGTGACGTGCGCGTGGGCACTGTCCGACGCGATCGGCGGATTGTCGCCGAATGACCACGATCACCCCGTGCGGGTGAACCGTGGACCACGGACGTGGGTTCCGCCTGCGGTTGGATGGGCGCGTGGACCCCGCCGCGATCATCGCCGAGCACGCCGCCCGCGTCGGCGCGTCGGATCCCCTGCTGCCCGCCCCCGCGGACTTCCGTGCGGGGACGCGGTTGTCGGTCGACGGCGGAGAGGCGGTCACCTGGTTTCAGCACCTGCCGGTGGGGCTGGCGGCCAGGAGTTGGGAGCCTGCGCGCACGCACCGGATGGACGTCCGGCTGGCGGGCGACGACCGGGCCACCGTGCTCGGCGCGCTGCTGGACCAGTGGCTGGAGTCGATCAGGGACACGGTCGCGCCCGGCGACAAGGACTCCGCGGCGGTGATCGAACTGCCGAGCCGGGACACCGAGGCGGTGTCGGCGCTGGTCCACCGCGGGTTCGTGCCGTGCAGCGTGCTCGCGGTACGCAAGGCCTGCCGCGGCGGGCCGCCAGGCGACCCGGGTGTTCGCGTCCGGGCGGCGACCGCGGCGGATCTGGCGGTGGCGACCGAGCTGAACCTGGCGGTCGTGCGCTTCGACGCGCCCTTCGGCAAGATCACGCCGCGCGAGAGCACCGCGGAGGTGCTGCGCAACCAACTCCTGTTCCTGCTCGGTCAGCCGGAGCCGCTGGTGTGGCTGGCCGAACGTGCGGGCCGGGTGGTGGGCATGGTCCACATCCAGCTGCCGCCGGTGTCGAACTGGGCGAGCGGCTACGTCGCCGCGTCCGCCACGGGTTACCTCGGCTGCCTCGGTGTGGTCGAGTCCGAGCGCGGCGGCGGGGTCGGCGCGGCCCTCGCCGCCCACGCGCACGCCGTCATCGACGCCGCGGGCCCGCCGGTGACGCTGCTGCACCACGCTCTGGCCAACCCGTACTCGACACCGTTCTGGTACGCCATGGGCTACCGGCCGCTGTGGACCACCTGGATCCGCCGCCCCACCTTCTGACCCGCGAGTCCCACGTTCAAAACACCGAGTTCCACGTTCACGACACCGAGTTCCACGCCCAGGACATCGAGTTCGCAGTTCAGTCCCCGAGGAACCTCGCGATGTCGGCGATCTCCGCGTCCACCGCGTCGGTGGTGCCCTTGGGCAGCCGCCCGAACGACTCGACCTCCACCTTCCCGCGCGTGCGACGCCAGGTCGCGACCGCGCGGCCGTCGACCAGCACGGCGGGCATGACGAATCCGCCGCCCGCCTGGAGCTTGCGGGCGTGCTCGGCGGGCACCGGGCGGTCGCGGTAGCCGAGGAGATAGGCGTCGAAGTGGCCGACCAGCCGGACGGTCCGGCCGGGATCGGCGGCAGGCGGCGGTTCCTCGGCGTCGTTGAACCCGGAACGGGCCTTCCCCAACGGCAGGCCCGACCAGGTGGCGAAGTCCTCTGCGGAAGCGGGCGCGTGGCCTGCCAGGTACCGCTGCGCGAGTCGGGTGAGCGCACGCGGCTCGTCGACGGCGGGAAGATCTCCGAACCGCACGTAGGTCGGCTCGTCGTCACCGCGGTCGGGGCCGCGGCGGATCAGACCGGTCATCGCCGCGTAGGCGATCAGGTGGGCGGGCGCCTGGGTTCGGGGGTCCAGGTCGATGCCCTCGGCGCGCAGTGTCTCGACCAGTTCGGCCCGGGTCCGAGGCTGGGCAGCGGCGTCGGCGATCACCTCGGCGCCGCGGGCGGAGAGGTCGTCGTCCAGACCGAGTCGGGATCGCCTGCCACGCAGGCCGTGGGCGAACCGCGGACCGAGCAGCGCGACGATCCAGCCCGCGTCCTCGGCAGCGAGCATGTGCAGGGTTCCGCGCATTGCCCAGGTGCGAATCACCTCCCCTGTGGCGACCGCGGTGTCGACGTCGGCGCGGCTCAGGCCGTCGGTTCGGGCGCGGACAGCGAGCCGGTTGGCCCGGACGTCCTGCCCCTGCAGGGCCACGACCCGGCGCACGGCTTCGGCGGCCGACGTCGGCCGTCGACCCGCGAGCCCCTGGGCGACAGTGCGCGCGACCAGCGGATTCACCGTCGTCATGGCCCAGAAGGTAGCGGTCATGGGTCCGATCGGGGAAAGTTCGGCGATCGCGGCAACCTTTCGGCGCTCCCCACGGTCTAGGGGGTGGATCGGGACGTGAATCGGCGCGGATGGGGGGTGTGGCGGCATGCGGGAGGACCTGGATTTCGACGGGTTCGTCCGGGAGCGGTACGACCAGCTCCTGCGTTACGCCGTGATGCTCACCGGGCGCCGCTGGGACGCCGAAGAGGTCCTGCAGGAAGCGCTGGTGCGCTGCCTTAAGAGATGGCGCAAGGTTCCCGCGGACAACGCGGTCGCCTACGCGCGCAAGGCGATCTACCACGAGTTTCTGCGCTCGGCCAAGCGCAAACCCCTGGTGACGCTCGACGAGATCGCCGGACAGTTGGACCTCGAGGATTTCGCGGGTGCCGTGGTGGCGCGCGAACACGTCCTGGCGGTCCTGCAGATACTGCCGCCGCGCCAGCGGGCCGCCGTGGTCGCACGGTTCTGGCTGGATCTGACCGAGGCGCAGACCGCGGTCGAGTTGGGGTGTTCGGTCGGCACCGTCAAATCACTGACCAGCCGGGGGCTGGCGAAGGTCAGGGAAACGTGGAAGGCGGGGGCCGTGGAGCACGCCACGGTAGTCACTTCGCCGGGGAGGAGGTGGGCATGATCGCGGACGAGCAGGATCGGACCGTGGCCCGGCTCCGCCACGAACTGGGGGCCATGGACGTGCATGCGCACGTCGATCAGGTCGACCGGATGCTGCGCAGGGTGCACACCCGCAGGCGCGAACAGCGGCAGCACACGGTCCAGATAGTGGCGGCGCTGGCCGTCGTGCTGATCGCGGTGGCGGGCGCGTTCGTCGTGAGCTGGCGGCAGGCCGAGCCCGATCTGGCGACACCGGCCGCGCCGGTGGTCGAGTGGCCGATGCGCGGCAACCTCGTGGGCGACATGGCGCTGCACGAGCGGGCTGAGGCGCTCTGGCGCGGCGCCGGGGAGAACGGGCCCACCGGGCCGGTGCGGACGATCTACGCGGGCAAGCGGGTAGACCGGTCGGCGAGCATGGTGGTCATCGCCATGGTCGCGCCGATGGACGGCGGACGCAGCCGGGTGGCCTTCGTGACCAGCGCGGTCAGCATCCACGGCGTCGCCGACGAGACGAAGCTGTTCCTGCGGGCGGTGACGACGGCGGAGCCGGGCCAGCGGGCCATCGGCTTCATCGCGGCGAAGCCCGCGTCGGGCGACGAGGAACTGCGCGGTGGCGGCGCGGTCGGCTTCACGCTGGCCACGCCGGGGGCGACGGCGATCAAGTTCCGGTCGTCCACGTACGACATGGAGTTCGAGGAGGAACAGCCGATCGAGCCGGACGGCGTCGTGTGGCTCGTGGGCCAGACCGGGATGGCGGCGTGGAACTCGACCGTGCAGGTGGCCGCACTGGCACCGATCGCGGTCCGGCTGGCGCCCGCCCTGACCGACCCGGACGTCGAGTCCGTGACGCTGACGACGGTGGGGCAGACCACCAAGGCGATCGGCGACGTCCGCCCGGGCGACTTGATCGTCACCGCGGAAGGGCTGGTCGGGGTGGCGGGCGCGGACGGCACGGTCGACACCGGGCTCACGGGGCTGAGCTCGATCGGCACGGTCCAGATCGCGCGGTCGAGCATTCCCGGCAACCTGGTCGAGCGGGCCGGGGTGCTGACCTTCGAGGCCACCGGGCCAGGAGAACTGCATCCTGGTAACCGGGTGGTGCTCGCCAACGGCGACCTGGTGATCAACTTGGGCAGGCTCGGCCAGGACCGCCTGGCCGTCGAGCGGCTGGTCGACCCGAACACGGTCACGACCGCGATGCGGGTCAGGCAGCGATGAACAGACTCACAACCGCGGCGGGGGTGGAGCGCCAGCCCCACCCCCGCCATACCGGATCAGTTCGGCGATGCCCAACCGTCGCCCCACACTCTGGAGGGTCCCCAGTCCTTGGTCAGGCGGAAGTAGTGCTCGTTGTACGGGTTGAGGCCGTGCCAGCAGTACCCGTAGTAGTACCCGTCGAGCTTGTACCGGACGGGCAGGCCGATGCGGGTGTCGACGCCGTAGGCGTTCCACATCTCGACCTTGATCTCACGCCACCAGTAGCTCGGATCCGTGCTGCCGGTCGCGCGGAGGTTCACGCAGGCGGTGCCGTTGTACGACGGCCAGAACGAGCGGGAAGCCAGGCTCGTCGAGAAGTCGTACGAGAAGTTGAACGGCAGGTAGTAGGCCGCGACCGTGTACTGCGATGTGGCTCCCGGACGATCCTTCCCATCGTCCGGGAGCAAATCCACCCAGGGCGCGTTCGGGTCCGGTCGACCAGGCACCCGCTGCGCCGCGTCCGGCCGGTCCCGCTGATTCTTTCCGTCATCGGCGGCCGCGCTCGGCGCCGACACCGTAATAGACAGTATTGACAGTCCGACTAGCAAAAGACGCTTGATTTTCGAAGACAACACCATTACTCCCTCCCGGAGTCAGGAATGGAAAGTTAGTCACAGAGCATGGTGGTACACGTCCATCTTTCGGGTGACACCAGGTCGACGCTTCGCGCGTCGGCCGGAAAGTGCGACAAATGGCCGCAGGCGTTCAGTCCAAAGAGAGCAACGCGTGATCGCATCCGGCATATCCGGGGAACGCCGAGGTCGCGGTCCCGCCACTGGCCGGCAGGGGCGCCCTGCGGCGGGACCGCGGGCGAACGCATCCTCGTTGGGGCACTCCCGACCCCGCATTCGCCGGGCGAAATCCTGCCCGACGTCCGGCGGACACCAACAATTCACAGAATTTCAGCGACTGGGGACTGAAATTTAAAGAGACGTCCGCCGGGAAAGTTGAAACCCGGCGGCACCTCCCGATCGCGCTGCCCTCGCGCGCGATGGGGACCGGGTCCGGCCGCATTTGCAGGGATGCGGCCGGGCCCGCCTTAATTCAACGGGCCGACCGATGACATAAGAAGTAATTGGTGTGACCACGCCAGCGGTGGCGGACCCGGGACACAACGAAACAAGCCTATGACCGTCGCACAGGTCATAGGCTTGTTTCGTTGGTGTGGCGGGTGAAGGATTCGAACCTTCGAAGCTTTCGCGACGGATTTACAGTCCGCTCCCATTGGCCGCTCGGGCAACCCGCCGGGTTCGTCCAGCGCCGCTGGACGGAGGGAACAATACCCAACCCCCTCCACCGGGTTCCAATCGGTACCCCCAGTGCCGCGCGGCGGTAGCATCCTGGCCACCAGAACCCCTTGATGTGGAGGTGCGAGACACGTGGCGGACCCGTCTTTCGACGTGGTGAGCAAGGTCGACCGGCAGGAGGTGGACAACGCGCTCAACCAGGCCGCGAAGGAACTGTCCACTCGGTTCGACTTCCGCAACACCGGCGCCCAGGTGAGCTGGAGCGGTGACGAGGCGATCACCTTCCAGGCCGACACCGAGGAGCGCTGCGCGGCGGCGATCGAGGTGTTCAAAGAGAAGCTGATCAAGCGCAACATCTCCCAGAAGGCATTCGACGTCGAGGAGCCCGCGCTCTCCGGCAAGGTCTATAAGGTCACCGGCACCCTGGTGCAGGGCATCTCCTCGGAGAAGGCCAAGGAGATCGCCAAGAAGATCCGTGAGGAAGGCCCGAAGGGCGTCCAGGCCCAGATCCAGGGCGACCAACTGCGGGTCACCGGCAAGAAAAAGGACCACCTGCAGGACGTCATCACCCTGCTCAAGACCGGCGACTTCGGGATCGCTCTGCAGTTCACGAACTACCGGTAAGCAAGATGGGAGACCCCGGCGGGGTGTCTCGGCGGCAAGGTGGAGATTCACCCCCGTCCCCCTGCCGGAGGTCGCCATGAGTGAGCACGACAAAGGCATCATCGACGTCGACGACATCGAGCGTCGGCTCTCGTTCGTGATGCGGTCGATCGATGTCGCGCTGGCGTTGCGCGACCGGGCGCGGTTCCACCGGGCGTGCGCGCTGCGGCGCGATTTGCTCACATTGCGGGCGAAAGCGGTAAACGAAAGCGGCCGAGGCTCGATGCTGGACGAGACACGACAGGAGCCGCGATGAAGGGCATCATCCTCGCCGGAGGAAGTGGGACGCGGCTGCATCCGATCACCCAAGCGGTGTCGAAGCAGCTGCTCCCGGTCTACGACAAACCCATGGTCTATTACCCGCTGTCGGTGCTGATGCTGGCAGGCATCCGGGACATCCTGATCATCTCGACCCCCACCGACCTGCCCAACTTCGAGCGCCTGCTGGGCGACGGCAGCCAACTGGGTGTGCGTTTCTCCTACGCCGTGCAGCCGGAGCCCAACGGGCTGGCGGAGGCGTTCATCATCGGTGAGGAGTTCATCGGCGAAGACCCGGTCGCGCTGATCCTGGGCGACAACATCTTCTTCGGGCAGAACTTCTCCCACCAGCTCCACGAGAGCGTCACCACGCTGGACGGCGCCGTGCTGTTCGGCTACCGCGTGAAGGACCCCGAGCGGTACGGCGTCGGCGAGGTCGACGCCGAGGGCACGCTGGTGTCGATCGAAGAGAAGCCGGCGAAGCCCAGGTCGAACCGGGCCATCACCGGTCTGTACTTCTACGACAACGACGTCGTCAAGATCGCCAAGAACCTGCGGCCGTCGCCGCGGGGCGAACTGGAGATCACCGACGTCAACCTGGAGTACCTGCGGCAAGGGCGGGCCAAGTTGGTGGACCTGGGGCGCGGGTTCGCGTGGCTGGACACCGGCACTCACGACTCGCTGCTGGAGGCCGGGCAGTTCGTGCAGGTTCTGGAGCACCGGACGGGGGTTCGGGTGGCTTGCCTTGAGGAAGTCGCACTGGAGCGCGGGTTCATCACGGCGGACGAGTGCTATGCGCTGGGCGAGAAGCTGGCGAAGTCGGGGTATGGGGAGTACGTGATGGCCGTGGCGAAGGCTGCTGGGGCTCGCTAGGTCGCTACACGGGGTGTCCTGTGGGGGGCTTGCCTGTTATTCGGGGTACTGACAGGCGAGTCGCCCAGACCACGGCGCTAGGCCTCGGCCATTGCCTCCAGGCGGGCGACGCGGTCGTCGATCGGTGGGTGGGTGGTGAACCTGCGGGCGAACCGGGCGTTGGTGCGGAACGGGTTTGCGATCATCAGGTGTGACTGCGAGACCAAAGCGGGTTCGGCGGGCAGTGGCGCGGCCTTGGTTCCGGCGTCCAGTTTGCGCAGGGCCATGGCGAGGCCCAGTGGGTCCCCGGTGAGTTTCGCGCCCGATTCGTCGGCCTGGTACTCCCTGGAGCGGCTTACGGCCATGCGGACGATGGTGGCCGCGACCGGGCCGAGCATGCCCACCACCAGCATGGCGATCGGGTTGTCGTCGTCATCGTCGCCGAAGAAGCCGGTGAGCATGGCTATGCCGGCGATCATGCTGACCGCGCCTGCCAACGCGCCCGCTACGCAGGAGATGAGGATGTCGCGGTTGTAGACGTGGGACAGCTCGTGGGCGAGGACGCCGCGCAGTTCGCGTTCGTCGAGTAGGTCCAGCAAACCCGTGGTGCAGCAGATCGCGGCGGTGCGGGGGTTGCGGCCGGTGGCGAAGGCGTTGGGGGCGAGGGTGTGGCTGAGGTAGAGGCGCGGCATCGGCTGGCGGGCGGCCGTGGCCAGCTCCGCGACGATTCGGTACAGCGCCGGGTGCTCAGCCTGGGAGACCGGTCGGGCACGCATCACCCGGAGTGCGATTTTGTCCGAGTTGATGAAGGCGTGGACGCTCAGCAGGACCGCCACACCGCCGCCGATGATCAGCGCGGTGCGCCCGAACAGGGAGCTGACCAGCAGGATCAGCGTGCTCATGCCGCCCAGCAGCAGAACGGTCTTGAGCCCGTTGCCATGCCACTGCACGTTGTCGCCTCCCCGATGTAAAGCTCCTGTTGGGTCCGGAAGACAAACGCCCGTGCCTACTGAGAAGTTCCTCAGTTGCCGCTCTCGCCCAGCCGCCAGTATGTGGTGGGCCGCACACGCTGCCTCGGGTAGCCGCGTTCGTCGAGCAGGTGGGCGCGGACGGCGAGCATCGCGGTGCGCTCCCCCGCCATCCACACCTCGGGCAGGCCATCGGGCAGTTCCGCGGCCCGGATGGCGTCGACGAGGACCGTGCTCTCACCCGCGGGCACGCCGTCGCGGTGCAGCCAGGTGAGGTCGAGGCCGGGGTGTTCCTCGGCGGCGTCGGCGACCTCGACGAACGCCAGCACGGGCTTGCCCTTCGGAAGGACGTCCAGAATCGCGCTGATGGCGGGCAGCGCGGTCTCGTCCCCGGCGAGCAGGTACCAGTCGGCGGCCGGGTCGGGCTGGTAGGCGGGCGAGGGGCCGACGAAGATCAGTTCGTCGCCGACCTTGGCACGCTCCGCCCAGGCGGACGCGGGACCGCAGTCGCCGTGCAGGACGAAGTCGAAGTCGACCTCGTTGGTCACCGGGTCGTGCCTGCGGATCGTGTACGTGCGGGTCAGCGGGCGGACCTGGGACCACAGGGCGCGCGCGGACTCGAGCGTCAGCGGCTCGGGCAGCACGAGGTCGTCGGGGTAGAAGTAGAGCATCACGTTCTGGTCGGTCCCGGCGCCCGCGAGGTCGGCCAGGGAGTCGCCCTGGACCGTGACCCTCGCCATGTGCGGGGTGATCCGCTCGACCCGGACCACGGGGACGCGCCAGAGGCGGGTCTCCTGCCTGCGGGAGCGGCGGCGGGCGGGGGTTTCGTTCGCGTTCATCGGTGCCATCCTCACTCGCCGGGTTTCGGCAGGTTTATCGAGGGTGCGGGTTTGAAGTTCGCCGATGACCGTGCGCACAGGTTCGAGGTCCAGGAGACCACCGCGAATCGGCTCGCGGAGTTTCGACCGGATGCCCGAGCCGGTATGACGTGCGTCTTCGATCCGGACGATCCCGACGCGGTCTCGATCGGCCTCGACACCTGGGTTCGGCTCTGGAACCCGCACGACCCGTATGGGGATGGGCACGTCCTCGCCGTGTGCGTGGAACTGGGCGCTCCGGGCATGAGCGCTGCCTTGCACTCGCTGAAGATGGCTAGGAGCGACCTTGGCGAGTTCCTGTGTGCCACGGCCGCGGAGACAATACGAGCGCCCCGCCGGTGGACCTCGGACGACGCGGACCTCACGGTGGAGGTGGAGCCGCCAAGCCGTGGACACGTCCGGGTCACCTGGACTCTCCGCCCCTGGCGCGGTGCGGACGGCGCGTGGTCGGCATGCGTGCGGCTCGACGTCGAGGGTGGCGCGGAACTCGATCAGCTCGGCGGCGAGATCCACCGGCTCCTCCATCGCTAGTCCAGGCCCGCGGTCTCCCGAACCGTGACGGTGGCGTGGCTCTCCTGGAAACTCTGCTCGGAGACCAAGGTCAGGCGGGCGGTGGCCTTGAATGTGGCCAAGTCCATGGCGCCGCAGGAGACCATGGTGGCTTTGATCTTGGCGATCGTCGTCGCCAGGCCTTCGTGGAGGTCGCCGGCGTAGGGCACGTAACCGTCGACGCCTTCCTCGAACAGCAGGCCGCGGCCACCCTGGCCGTAGCGCTGCCAGTTTCGGGCCCGGCTCGACCCCTCGCCCCAGTACTCCTTGACGAACCCGTCGCGGGTGGGGACCTTCGCGCCGGGGGCCTGGTCGAAGCGGGCAAAGTAGCGGCCCATCATCACGAAGTCCGCGCCCATCGCCAGGGCCAGCGTGACGTGGTAGTCGTGCAGCAGCCCGCCGTCGGAGCAGATGGGCACGTACTGGCCGGTGTTGTCGCGGTAGGCGTCGCGGGCGGCGGCCACGTCGAGGACGGCGCTGGCCTGGCCGCGCCCGATGCCCTTCTGGTCGCGGGTGATGCAGATCGAGCCGCCACCGACACCGACCTTGATGAAGTCGGCGCCCGCGTCGGCGAGGAAGGTGAAGGCCTCACCGTCCACGACGTTGCCGCCGCCGACGGGCACCTCGGGATAGTGCTTCTTCGCCCAGGTCAGCGCTTCGGCCTGCCAGTCGCTGAAGCCGTCGGAGGAGTCGAAGGCCAGGACATCGACCCCGGCTTCGACCAGTGCCGGGATCCGGTCGCGGTAGTCGTGGGTGTTGACACCCGCACCGACCCGCAGGCGCTTGCCGTCGTCCACCAGTTGGGTGGGGAAGCGCTTGTTGTCGGTGTAGTCCGAACGAAACACGAGGTGACGCAGCCGCCCCGACTCGTCCACCGTGGGCAGGCAGTCCAGGCGCTCCTCCCACAGCCGCGCGTTCGCCTCGGAGAGCCCGATGTCGTCGCTGCTGTGCGCGACCTTTTCGACCGGCACCATGCGGGTGCTGACCAACGCGGCGGCGTCGTGCCGCTGCGGGTGGAAGTCCCGGGAGGTCACCAGGCCGAGCAACCGGCCGGAAGCCGTGCCGTCGTCGGTCACCGCGGCCGTGGTGTGGCCGGTTCGCTCCATCAGCTCCCACAGGTGCCCGAGCGTGTCGGTGGGGCGCACGTTGGTGTCGCTGACGACGAAGCCGGCTTTGAAGTTCTTCACGGCGCGCACATCGGCCACTTGGTCTTCAACCGACCGGTTGTGGTGCAGGAAGCCCAGACCGCCTTCACGCGCCAGGGCGATCGCCAGTTCCGGGGAGCTGACGGCCTGCATGATCGCGGAGGTGAACGGCGTCCGCAGCTCGATCGCCGACGCTTCCCCGGCCACGTGACGAACCAGCGGCGCCCGCAAATCCACCGCGGCGGGCGTGCACTCGAGCGAGGTCCGATTCGGCAGCAGCAGGAACTCGTTGAACGTTCGCGAAATGCCCTCTACCAGCTGTGCCACGGTCTCCCCTTGATCCAACATGCGCTTATACACGCCCCAACGCGGTTGCGACAGCATGCCGGACGGGCGACTGGGGGTTTCAGGCACCCGAACGTCCCGGAATCCGCCGTGAACGAGGCTGGAACTACCCCGCGAGCGCGAGCGCAACGGTCGTGGTGGCAGCATCGTCGTTCTTCCGGGATGACACGGCGACGCTGCTGTGGGCCGGTGTCGCGGTCCTGCTGATCGGGCAGGCCGTGATCGGACTGATGTACGTGATCGACGTCCGTCGCTTCGGCGGGTGACGAACACGAGCGGCTCCCAGCGTGGTCACTGGGAGCCGCTTCGCTGTTTTCCGTGAAGACGCCCGCGATCGACACACAGTCACCGACGGCACGGAACCCCGGAACTCGGATAGCCGCAGCTCAAGAGCCCAGGAGGGCGCGGAGCTCGGCGCACCGCTAGTCGCGGAGAGTCACCAATTTATCCCCGGAGTTCCATCGTGCAGCACTTGGGGCCGCCGCCGGACTTGCGGAGTTCGGAGATGTCCACCATCACCGGCTCGTACCCGCGGGACGCCAGGACCGCCGCGAGGCGGGTGGCTTCGACCGGCAGCACCACGTTGCGGCCGTCGGAGACGGCGTTGATGCCGAGGCAGGCCGCGTCCTCCTCCGTACAGATAACGGCGTCCGGGAAGAGGCGGGCGAGGACTCGCTGGGTGCCTTCGGAGAAGGCCGCCGGGTAGTAGGCGATCTCGGCGCGGCGGCCGTCGCGGGCTTCCGACAGCACGAACAGTGCGACGTCGAGGTGGTAGTACCGCGGGTCGACAAGGTGGAGGGACACCACGGGGACACCCAGAGTCTCCTGGGCTTCGGCGTGGGCTCCGGGGTCGGTGCGGAAGCCGGTGCCCGCGAGCAGGACCTCGCCCGTCCAGGCGAAGTCGCCCTCAGCCTCGTTGATCCGCTCCGGCATGACGACATCCCGGTAGCCGTTGTCGAGGAACCAGCGGCGGAAGTGGTCGGCCTCAGCCGCCCGCTGGGGGGCACGGAAGCGGGAGCCGAGGACGCGGCCGTCGACGACGGTGCCCGAGTTGGCGGAGAAGACCATGTCGGGCAGGCCGGGCTCCGGCTCGATGGTCTCGACCTTGTGGCCCAGCCGCTCGTAGGTCTCCTTCAGCGCCGTCCACTGTGCGACCGCCTTGGCGGTGTCGACGGGCTGGTCGGGGTCCATCCACGGGTTGATGACGTACTCGACGGTGAAGTACTTGGGCTCGCACATCAGGTAGCGGCGGGTCGTCGGAACCCGCTCGGCCACGGCGGTGTGGGCCGCGGTTTCGGAGAGCAGCGTCATGGATCGAAATGTATGGCCACATTCGACACACATCAATGTCGCTCCATTGCTCTTGAGCATGCACAATGTTGCGTGTGGACGTCATAGATCAGCGAATCATTGCGCAGCTTGTCGCCGATGCTCGGTCGAGCTACGCGGAGATCGGGAAAGTCGTGTCGCTTTCGGCCCCGGCCGTGAAGCGCCGCGTGGACCGTCTCCTGGAGACAGGCGTGCTGCGTGGGTTCACCGCGGTGGTCAATCCTGAGGCACTCGGCTGGGGCACTGAGGCCTTTGTGGAAGTGCACTGCCAGGGCAACGTCTCACCCGACCGAATTCGCCGCAAGCTCGAACCGCTGACCGAGGTCGTGGCCGCGTACACCGTCTCCGGCGCCGCGGACGCGATCGTCCACCTGCGCGCGGCGAACATCCACCACCTGGAGGACGCCCTGGAGCGCCTGCGGGCCATCGACATGGTGTCCCGCACTGTTTCCACTGTGGTGTTGTCGACACTGCTCGAACGTCCCCCCGCGCCTGAGCCCGGCTAACTGATTGATTCCCAGCTGTTGCCTGGTATCGGCCGGTCCACGGCGTCGCTGCCAAGGCGCGGGGACAGCGCTCGTACCGGGTTGTACTTGGCTGTTCCCGCAACGCGGGCAGCGGCGTCGTGGGCCGGTCGAGACCTGGTAACAGCTGGGAATCAATCAGTTAGGGTCCGCAGGCATGACCGACGTTCTCCTCGACCGCCGCGACGGCGTCGCCGTGATCACGCTCAACGCTCCCGACCGACGCAACGCGCTGACGTTGCCTATGTCGGCACGGCTGGCCGAGTTGGTCGGCGAGTGCGAGGCCGACGACCAGACCTCCGCCATCGTGATCACCGGCGCGCCGCCCGCGTTCTGCGCGGGGGCGGATCTCACCGTCCTCGGCGAATCGCGCGAGGAGGGGCTGCGGGCGATCTACGCGGGCTTCCTCGCGGTCGCCCGGTCGTCGCTGCCGACGATCGCGGCGGTGGGCGGGGCGGCGGTCGGCGCCGGGCTGAACCTGGCGC
The DNA here is from genome assembly GCF_014323725.1 of Actinokineospora xionganensis. Lineage (GTDB taxonomy): Bacteria > Actinomycetota > Actinomycetes > Mycobacteriales > Pseudonocardiaceae > Actinokineospora > Actinokineospora xionganensis. Next base: position 182,236 of record NZ_JABVED010000002.1, read on the forward strand.
TCGCCGCGGACGTGCGGCTAGCGGGTCCGAAGGCGCGGTTCGACGCCCGGTTCCTACAGCTGGGCATCCACCCGGGCGGCGGCATGACGTGGATGCTGCAGCGGATCGTCGGGCCACAGACGGCCACCGCGATGACCCTGTTCGGCCAGATCCCGGACGCGGCCGAGGCCGAGCGGGTCGGGCTGGTCCTGCGCACCGTCGACGGCGACCACGACGCGCTGGTGGACGCGGCCGTGGCGCTCGCCGCACCCGCCGCCGCCGGGCCGCGGGACCTAGTGCGGTCCATCAAGCGGACGATGCGCGCGACGGCGTCGATGGACGCGCACGCCGACGCGGTCGAAGCCGAGCTGATCACCCAGGTGGCGTCCATGGATACCCCGGAGTTCGCCCAGCTCCTGGCGAAGATGCGGGCCAAGATCAGCGGCAACCCGTAGACCCTACGTGGCGTACCACACAGCGAACTTCTTCCGCCGGCATCTGGGATACTGTAACCATGAGTTACAGTTAAATTTGGGGTTTCCGGACCACCCTGTGGACACTCGGACCGCGATCGCAGTCTCCCGACTGTGATGTGTAGCGCGTTGCGAGGGACCCGCCGATTTCGATGCCTACCGTGGAAGGCGAAGTGGTCGGCGACCAGGCCGGGTTGAGCAATCGAACGCCAGCTTCGCCGGGGGCGGAAGACTACCCTTGGCAGTAGCGGACGGCACTGGCCAAGCACGCTGTCAGGAGAGAGGGATCGGCGAGTTCATGAGCACAAGTGTGGACGGCGACGTGGCCGGAGGCGCTGACTCCGCCGGGTCTTCCCGTCAGGCCGGGACCAAACTCGACCGAGTCGTGATCCGGTTCGCGGGCGACTCCGGCGACGGTATGCAGCTGACAGGTGACAGGTTCACCTCAGAGGCAGCCGCGTTCGGCAACGACCTGTCGACGATGCCCAACTTCCCCGCCGAGATCCGCGCCCCCCAGGGCACGATCCCCGGTGTCTCCAGCTTCCAGGTGCACTTCGCCGACTACGACATCCTGACCCCGGGCGACCGGCCGGACGTGTTGGTCGCGATGAACCCGGCGGCGCTCAAGGCGAACATCGCCGATCTGCCCGCGGGCGGGACGCTGATCGTCAACACCGACGAGTTCACCAAGCGCAACCTGACCAAGGTCGGCTACGCGGCGAACCCGCTGGAAGACGACTCGCTGTCGTCCTTCCAGGTGCACGAGGTCGCGATGGCCACGATCACCCAGGGCGCGCTGGCCGAGACCGGCCTGGGCAAGAAGGACGCCGAGCGCTGCAAGAACATGTTCGCGCTGGGGCTGCTGTCGTGGATGTACCACCGGCCGACCGAGGGCACCGAGGCGTTCCTTCGCGAGAAGTTCGCCCGCAAGCCCGACATCGCCGAGGCCAACGTCCTCGCGTTCCGCGCGGGGTTCTACTACGGCGAGACCACTGAGGCCTTCGCCGTCACCTACCAGGTCGCACCCGCCAAGCTGCCCGCGGGAACGTACCGGCAGATCACCGGCAACACCGCGCTCGCGTACGGCATCGTCGCGGCCGGGGTGCAGTCGAAGCTGCAGGTGCTGCTGGGCACGTACCCGATCACCCCGGCGTCGGACATCCTGCACGAGCTGAGCAAATACAAGCAGTTCGGCATCACCACGTTCCAGGCCGAGGACGAGATCGCGGGCATCTGCGCCGCGCTCGGCGCCTCCTACGGCGGCGCGCTGGGTGTCACCTCGACGTCCGGCCCGGGTGTCGCGCTGAAGTCGGAGACCATCGGCCTCGGTGTGATGACCGAACTCCCGCTGCTGGTCATCGACGTGCAGCGCGGTGGCCCGTCCACCGGTCTGCCGACGAAGACCGAGCAGGCCGACCTGCTGCAGGCCATGTACGGCCGCAACGGCGAGTGCCCGGTCCCGATCATCGCCCCGCAGTCCCCGGCGGACTGCTTCGCCGCGGCGGTCGAGGCCACCCGGATCGCGCTGAAGTACCGCACCCCGGTGCTGCTGCTCTCGGACGGCGCCATCGCCAACGGCTCCGAGCCGTGGTTGGTCCCGGAGCTGGACACGCTGCCCGACTTGACGGTGGAGTTCGCCACCGAGCCCAACGCCCCGGACGGGTCCGGCGAGTTCTGGCCGTACCTGCGCGACCCGGAGACGCTGGCCCGCGCGTGGGCACTGCCCGGCACCGCCGGTCTGCAGCACCGCATCGGCGGTCTGGAGAAGCAGGACGGCACCGGCAACATCTCCTACGACCCGGACAACCACGACAAGATGGTCCGGCTGCGTCAGGCCAAGATCGACGGCATCGACGTGCCCGACATCGAGGTGGACGACCCGTCCGGCAAGGCGCGGGTGCTGGTGCTGGGCTGGGGCTCGTCCTACGGCCCGATCGGCGCGGCGGCGCGGCGGGTGCGCAAGCTCGGCCACGCGGTCGCCCAGGCGCACCTGCGCCACCTGAACCCGTTCCCCGCCAACCTGGGTGAGGTCCTGCGGAGCTACGACAAGGTCGTCGTTCCGGAAATGAACCTCGGCCAACTGTCGTTGCTGCTTCGTGGGCGGTACCTGGTCGACGTGATCAGCTACACCAAGGTCGCGGGCCTGCCGTTCATGGCCGAGGAACTCCAGAACGTCCTCACGGACATCGTGAAAGGGGTCGACGCATGACCGCGATTGATCTTGGGCTGCCCGGCCTCGCGGGGGTGCCGACGACCGACGAGCCGCAGAAGGCCAAGGACTACAAGTCCGACCAGGAAGTCCGCTGGTGCCCCGGCTGTGGCGACTACATCGTGCTCAACGCGGTGCAGTCGTTCCTGCCGACACTGGGCCTCAAGCGGGAGAACATAGTCTTCGTCTCCGGCATCGGCTGCTCCTCACGGTTCCCGTACTACATGAACACCTACGGGATGCACTCGATCCACGGCCGCGCCCCGGCCATCGCGACCGGCCTGGCCACCGCGCGCCCGGACCTGTCGGTGTGGGTCGTCACCGGCGACGGCGACTCGCTGTCGATCGGCGGCAACCACCTGATCCACACGCTGCGCCGCAACGTGAACCTGAAGATCCTGCTGTTCAACAACCGGATCTACGGCCTCACCAAGGGCCAGTACTCGCCGACGTCGGAGCCGGGCAAGGTCACCAAGTCGACCCCGATGGGCTCACTGGACCACCCGTTCAACCCGGTGTCCCTGGCCCTGGGCGCCGAGGCGACGTTCGTCGGCCGGGCACTGGACTCCGACAAGGTCGGCCTCACCGACGTCCTGCGTCAGGCGGCGGAACACCGGGGCTCGGCACTGGTGGAGATCTACCAGAACTGCCCCATCTTCAACGACGGCGCCTTCGACGTGCTGAAGGAGCCGGGCGAGGCCGAGCAGCGCCTGATCAACCTGGAACACGGCAAGCCCATCCGCTTCGGCGCGGAAGGCGAGTACGGCGTGGTCCGGTCGGGCTTCGGGTCGCTGGAGGTCGCGAAGGTCAGCGAGGTGGGCGAGGAAGCCCTGGTGGTGCACGACGCCCACATCGAGGACCCGTCCTACGCCTTCGCGTTGTCGCGTCTGTCCACTCAGGACCTGAGCCACACCATCACGGGTGTCTTCAGGTCGGTACGCCGGGACACCTACGACGATCTGGCCCGGGCGCAGGTGGCGCAGGCCGTGGAGAGCAAGCCCGCAGACCTGCGAAGCCTGCTGCACGGCAAGGACACCTGGACCATCGCACCTTGATCTGAGCCAGACAAAGGGCCGCTACCCCAGTAGGGTGGCGGCCCTTTGTTCTTGATCCCTGCACCCTCGTCCAGGCAAGCAGAGTGGCCGCCACCCCGCACAGGTAGCGGCCACTCATACCCGTCCTGCCTAGCTCTTCTCGCTGCGGCGCTTGTTCCAGGCCGTGAACCCAGCCTGCTCCGCATCCGAAGCGGTCTTGAACCAGACCTCAGCCCGAGTCCGTGGGTAGTACGGCGACTCGGTCGTGTGGAACAGCATCGAGTCCGCGTTCCCCTTGATGGTGAACTCATCCGAAGGCGCCGATCCATCAGCCTTCGGATTCGCCGAGTTCGGCCCGAACGGTCCCTCAGGCACCCGAGCGACCGCCTGCCGCGGGACCTCCGTCTGACCCCGTTCCGCACCACCGACGCGGTTCCAGGGCCGGAATCCCGCCGCCTCCGCCTCTTCCGCGTCGCGGAACCAGACTTCGGCTTTGGTCACCGAATAGAACGCTGACTCCTCGGTGTGGAACAGCATGGAGTCGACGTTGCCCTTGACCTTGAACTCTTCCGCGGGGGCGGTGCCGTCGGCCTTCGGCTTGGCCGAGCCCGCGTACTCGCCCGCCTCCCACGTCGGCTGTGCCACGGCGGGCCGCGCCTCACGCTTGGTGCGAGACCACGGCGTGAAGCCCGCGCGCTCGGCGTCGGCGGCGGACTTGAACCAGACCTCCGCCTTGGTGCGGCCGTAGTACGGGGATTCGGTGGTGTGGAACAGCATCGAGTCCGCGTTGCCCTTGATGGTGTACTCGGGGCCGGGGGACGCCCCACCGGGTCCGGGACGCGCCGATCCCGGGCCGTACGGCTCCTCGATGGCAGGCGCCTCCGCGACGGCCGTGGAGGTGGCGAACATCGGGGTGCCGCCCTTGCCCGCGTCCGCGTCCGTGTCCGACTCCGGTTCCACTGGGAGGCCGCGGTCAGCGCCGGAACCAGTGGAACCGACGACGTGCGAGCCGAGGCCCGTGTCGGAACTCTGGTCGGACCCGTTGCCGGAACCCTTGTCGGACTCCGGGTCGGCGACCGGACCCGTGCCCGCGAGGCCGTCGGCGCCCGAGCCGGTGGCCACGCCCGTGGCGGCGGCACCGGCGATCGGGCCGGAACCCGCGAGGGTGCCCGGACCGCTGTCCTCGTCGGTCGGCGAGCCGTTCTTGTCGGTCGTGCCCGCCCGCCGTGCCGCCATCCCGGCCGCCGCGCCCGCGGCCGCGCCGCTGGTCGCGGAGCCGCTCACGTTCAGGTCGCTCACGGCTTCCTCGTCGGACATGGCGGGGAGGGTGTCGCGGTTGCCTTCCTCCATCGAGGGCGGCGGGGCGGCCATCCACTCCGTCTTGCTCGAGTCGTCCTCTTCGACGAGGTGGTGCTTGGCCGTGGTGGCGGCGGTGGCCGTCTCCTTGGCTGAGTCCTCGTCCTTGTCCTCCATCTTGCCCACCGCGGCGCCGCCCGCGGTGGCGAGGCCTGCCGCGCCGAGCATGGCGGCCGGGTCGGACTTGGGCTCGTCGTCCAGTGAGCCCTTCAACGTGCCGGAGCGACCCGTGTCGTCGAGCGTCTGGACCGGGATGCGGCCGGTCGGGGTGTCGTCGCCCGGAGTGTCGTCGGCGCGCAGGGTTCCGGTGCGCTCATCGTCGTCGAGCGAGCCCAGTGCGGAAGCACGTGGCCGTGCCGAGGCGCTCGCCTTGTCCGTGCTCGCGGCGCGCTTGGGCGAGCGGTCGCTGTCCTTGACGGCGGGGCCACCGATGCGTTCCTCGGTCACCTCGACCTTGGGCTTGCGGAAGAACCGCTGAACCAGCCAGGTGAAAAGCGCACCCAGCAGAAAGGACAGCAGCAACCAGAGCCACACCTGCCCGAAGAGATATTTCATGGTCTGGTCTCCTAAAGGACGACGATTTCGACCCGGCGATTGGCCGCCTGGCCTGCTGCGGTGTTGTTGGGCGCCACGGGCTTGGTGCTGCCGTAGCCCTTGGCGGTGATGCGGTCCGCGGCGACCCCGAGCTGGGCGAGTCGCGATTGGACGGTGGCGGCGCGCTGGTCGCTGAGCTGCTGCCCGTCGACGCTGTCGTTGCCCGGCGCGTCGGCGATGTGGCCGCCGACCTCGATGGACACGCCCTTGAGCAGCGGCGCGATCTGCTGCACCGTGTTCTCCCCCGCGGGGGTGAGCGTGGCCGAGTTGGGCTGGAAGGTGATCGGCTGGGCCGCGATCAGTGCGTTGATCTGCTGCTGCACAGCCGCTTTGTCGACCGGCGGGGCGGCGACGGTCAGCTTGTTGTCGATCTTGGCGCCGCCCGCCATCGCGGTCGCCGCCTGTTCCGCCGCGGCCTTGTCCTGCTCGGTCGGGACCGAACCGGACAGGGTCACCGTGTCGCCGTCCCAGCTCACGCCGCGGTCACCCGGGGCGGTGCCCAGGATGCCCACGGCCTTGCCCAGTTCGGCCGCGGGCAACGGAAGCGTCGCTCCCGGCGTCACGGTCAACTGGTCGACGACGGGACGTCCGCCCGCGGCCTGGGTGGCGGACGCGACGAGAGCCGCGCGCGCGGCCTCATCGGGAACGGCGCCGCTCAGCACGACCGAGCCGTCCTTGAGGTCGGCCTTCATCGGGACACCCGGCGCCGGTGGCACCGGGTTCGCCGAGCTCGCCGGCGCACTGGAAGCGTTGGGACCAGTGGAGTCCGTGCCCGCGGTGTCGCCCGCGGGTCCACCCGCGACGGACGCCGACCAGACCCCGTCGACCGACTCGACCGCGCCGCGCGCGGCGTCGATCTGCCCGGCCGGGACACCCGAGACGTTGGCGACGACGCCGTCCATCCGCACGTCGGCTCCGGAGATTCCCGCTGCCGCGAGAGCGTTCTGCGACTTGAGCGCGAGATCGGACTCGACTTCATCGCGTTTGCCGAACGGCGTGACGGTCGCCAGCAGCGCGAGCAGCGCCGGGATCAGCACCAGCCCCAACAGCCAGGGCAAAATTCCGCCGCGTCGATCGTAGTTCGTGGTCTTCGTGCGACGAATCAGAGTTTCGCCTGGTTGAAGGGAATCTGAAACGGAACCTGGCATGGCAGCTCCGAACGGGACAAACACCTCCGATCGTCCATTTGGACGACCTCTAGCACTCCGAAAAGCGCACGGTGTCTTTTATCATTCCCGCAACATAGCCGCCACTTGGAGTGAACGGCCGACTCCCCGGCGTCAAGCCAGCGGTCGGAACCCCACTCGCTCGGCGTCGGCGACCGACCGGAACCACACCTCGGCGATGGTCCGGTCGAACTTCGGCGACTCGGGTGAGCAGTACCGAAGCGCGGTGACGCTGGCCTTGATGACGTAGTCGCCCGACGGCGATTCCCCACCGGGCAACGGCATCGCCGATCCCGGACCGAACGGGCCCGGCGGGACGAACGGGTCGACCCCGCCCATCGGCGCCTGCTTCAGCGCGGTGCGCGAGCGCCGCGGTCGGCTCTCGGGCAGGACCGACGTCGCGGCCACGGCTTCGTCCGCCGGGCGGATCGGCTCGAACAGGGAGCGCTCGGCCTCGGCCGCGGGCGCCGTCGCGGTCGCCGGGGTGGCGGGCGCGGGCGGGGCGGGCTGGATGCCGAACGGGATCCGGCCCTGTGGCTTGGCCGGGATGCGCTTGGGCAGCGCGCTGGTCGTGGTGGTGACGCGCACCTCTCCGTACGCCAAGTTCGGTTCCTCCGCGGGCTCGGTCGCTGCCACTGGCTGCGCGACTGGCGGCGCGGGCAGTGGATCCGGCTCGACGACGGACGTGGGCGGCACGGGGCGGACGAACTGCGTGGCGGCGTCGATCGACGCCGCGGGCGCCGGGGCGCTGACGGTCCGGTCCGGTGCGGCCTGGTCCTCCTGCTCTTCATCGAGATCGTCGACGAGAGCGTCGTCGGTGTTGTCCTGCTCGCCTTCGGCATCGATCCGGCGGATCAACTCGGCGGGGATCGGGGTGGTGTGCTGGGTGAAGATCGTGCCGCCACCGGTGTCGGAGCGGTCGTCCTCACGGCTGCGGGCGACTTCGGCCTCGGCTTCGGCCAAGTCGTCGACGAGGTGTTCGTCGCCGGGCTCGGCCTGCCCGGGCAACCACTTCTCGGCGGGAGCCTCGCTCAGCTCCGCCGCGCGGTCGGCCGGGATGTACTGGGTGGTTTCGGCGGCGTCGGCGAGCAGCGACCCGGCGTGCCGGGTCTCCTCGACCTCACCCAGGCGCAGGGCGCCGCGCTCGTCGGCGTCGTCCTGACCGTCCTCGGCGTGGTCGTACTCGTCCCGCCGGTCGTACTCGTCGCGCTGCTCGTCCTGCGCGTCGTCGGCGCGGTCCGGCTCGGCGTCGTAGTCGTCCTGGGTGTCGAGGCGGGCGTGCTCGGCGGCGAACAGGGCCTGGTCGAACTCGCCGCTGTCGCCGCGGCGGCTGTCCTGGCCATCGCGCTCGTCACGGTCATCGTGATCATCGCGGTGGTCGTCGTGCTCACCGTGCGCGTCACGCTGGTCGAGCTGGGCGAAACCGTCGCGGTAGTCGCCGCGGTCCTGGGACTCGAAGCCGGGAACGAGAGCGGGCGCCGACCGGAACTCGTGCGATTCGTAATCGTCGGCGAAGTCCGTGGCACGCGGCAAAGGGTCGGCGTACGAGGTCGCGTAGTCCTCGGCGGGCGCCTGGGCCTCACGCCTGCGGGAAGCGGCGAGCCGGTTCTGCAGATCCGCGACGCGCTTGCGCGCCGGGTTCGCGATCAGGATCCAGCACAGCAGCGCGCCGACCAGGAATCCGGCGAGGCTCCACACCCACACCTGACCGAAGAACGGCATCTGCCACTTCTCCCTCCCGGCCGCGCCATCGCGGCGCGTAAGACCGTTGTTCGAGCCTAGAGGAGGCTACTGCGGTCGAGTTCACGACAGGGATGCTCCCCGGGATTTCCCGGACACATCACAGTTTCGCGTCGCCGGTAGTGCCTTATCGGGTACGGGCGACTACATAACGTGTCAACAGATCCAATGCCTCGCGTGCCGCGCATTCCGGAAGGGACACCAATTCGTTCTTCGCCGAAATTGCGTACTCGTCGAGAGTCTTGCGCGCGCGCTCCAGTCCGGGCGACTTCCGCAGCCGGGTGAGGGCGTCCTCGACGCCGTCGTCGTCGGTGATCGGGCCGGCGAGCAGCTCGGTGAGCCGGGGGTCTCCGCCATCGTCGATGGCGTAGAGCATCGGGAGCGTCAGCACGCCTTCGCGCAGGTCGGTTCCGGGCGTCTTGCCGGACTCGGCGGCGGGCGAGGCGATGTCGATGACGTCGTCGGAGAGCTGGAACGCGGCGCCGATGATCTCGCCGTACTTGAACAGCGCCTCGGTCTGCTCTGGGGTTGCGCCGGAGAACATCGCGCCGTAGCGGCCCGCGGTGGCGATCAGGGAGCCGGTCTTCTGGCCGATCACCGACAGGTAGTGCTCGATCGGGTCGCTGTCGCGGGGGCCGACGGTCTCGCGCAGCTGGCCGGTGACCAGCTCGCGCATGGTCTCGGCGATGATCCGGGTCGCGGCGGCGCCGAGGTCGGCGACGAGCATCGACGCGTGGGCGAAGAGGAAATCGCCGGTCAGGATGGCGATCGAGTTGTCCCACCGGGCGTTGGCGCTCGCGTCGCCGCGGCGCATGGTGGCCTCGTCCATGACGTCGTCGTGGTACAGCGTGGCCAGGTGGACCAGCTCCACCGCGGCGGCGGAGGCGATGACCTGCTCCGTGTTGCCGTCGTTGAACTGCGCGCACAACAGGGTGAAGAGCGGCCGAAAACGCTTGCCGCCCGCCTTCACCAGGTGCAGCGCGGCCTGGTCGACGAAATCGACGTCGCTGCGCACGACGGAGCGCAGCAGCTCCTCGACCGTCGCCAGTCCGGTGACGACGGCGTCGACGAGCGCCGGGTCGGCGTTGTCGAGTCCCAGCGACGCGGGCACCTCGGAAATGGCCGAGTTCTCGGTGTCAGTCACTCGCGGCGCTCCTGATCAGCGTGGTTGGTGAAAATGAGCCTACTTGGCGGTTGAACTTCCACGTCAGGCAATGGGCGTGACTCACGCAACGTTCCCGCTTGAGTAGTAGTCCGGATTCTCGATCGGGGTTCGATGAGTCAGGATCACCCGTGCGAACCTAGGTGAACGTGACTGTGCGGCTTGCGGCTGTGGTGCTCTTCCTCGCTCTGCGGCTGTCCGCGGACGGCTGGTTGCTCGTGATTTACCTGTTCACGGTCATCGGACCGGTCCTCACGCTGGCGCCTCTGTTCTTCGCCATCAGGACCGCGAAGCGGGGAACGCTGCCGAGCGACCTCGCGGCTCCGTTCGTGGCGGCGGCCGTGTCCCTGGTCGGCGCCGGGCTGCTTGTGGCCGACTACGGCGACACGCCCACCGCCAGGATTCCCGTGCTCGGCTCGACGAGGGTTGGCTCGGACAGCGCGCTGATGGCCCTGGACGCGGTGGGCTGGCTGTTCGTGCTCGGCTTCATCGGTTCGGTGGTGTGGATCTTCGTGGCGGTGCGCATGGCCGGGCCGCCCGCGCCGACCCGCAAGGGCGTCGTGATCGGCGCGAGCGTCGCGGTGGCCCTCGTCGCCGTCGTGGTCGTCCCGATCGTCACCAAGGCGCCCTCGAACGCGGGTGACGGGGAATTGGCCGGGCGGATGGTGCGCGAGGCAGTTCAGGCCGAAGACGCCACCGCCACCTGGGAGACCTGCGACAACTACCAGGGCGCCCAGTACGTGGTCTCCATGGCCGTCTACTGGACCTTGGCCGACATCGAACTTCAGTTGGGCGACCGGGTCCAGGCCGCTCGGTGGGACAGCACCAAGGACTGGGAGTCCTCGCACGCGACAACCCTCGGCGGGCACGAGGTGGTGGCGCGTCGGGCCACGATCGGTCGGGCCACGGTCGGCACGACGTCGCAGGTGGAGGTCAAGAGCACCTGTGTCGCGGTCGGCGAGGGTCGGGCCAGGGAACTGGAAATCGAACTCCCGGCGAAGCTGGGCACATGAGAAACGGGGCCCCGCGAACATCGCGAGGCCCCGTTTCACCGACCGTCTAGCGGATGGCGAACACTCCGCCCGCGGCCCAGTCGAGGGCGAAGGCGGGGGCGATGCCGAGCAGCAGCGTCACTACGACGCTGAGGGTGATGGCGGCCGTGGTGAACGCGCCCGGGACCGTGACGGTGGGGCCGTCGGCGGCGGGCTCGCTGAAGTACATCAGCACGATCACCCGCAGGTAGAAGAACGCCGCGACCGCCGAGGCGACCAGGGCGATGACGACCAGCGGCGCCATGCCGTCGGCCAGGGCGGCCTCGAACACGACGAACTTGCCGACGAACCCGCTGGTCAGCGGGATTCCGGCGAGCGCCAACAGGATGAAGGTGAACACGCCCGCCACCAGCGGCGAGCGCTTCGCCAGTCCCGCCCACTGCGACAGGTGCGTCGCCTCGCCCGAGGAGTCGCGGACCAGGCTGATCACGCCGAACGCGGCCAGCGTGGTGAAGCCGTAGGTCAGCAGGTAGAACAGCGTCGCCGACAGGCCCTTCTCGGTCAGTGCGATGGCGCCGACGAGCAGGAAGCCCGCGTGGGCGACCGAGGAGTAGGCGATCATCCGCTTGACGTCGGTCTGGGTCAGGCCGAGGACCGCACCGATGATCATCGAGACGATGGCGACGCCCCACAGGACGCTGCGCCATTCCCAGCTGGTGGCCTCGAACGCGACCTGCAGGACGCGCAGGATGCCGCCGAACGCGGCGACCTTGGTGCAGGCGGCCATGAACGCGGTGACCGGGGTCGGCGCGCCCTGGTAGACGTCCGGGGTCCAGGTGTGGAACGGGCCGACGGAGGCCTTGAACAGCAGGCCGACGATCAGCAGCGCCATACCGGCGAACAACAGCGTGTCGGAGCGGTCCGTGCCGGCCGCCGCGGCCGCGATGTCGGAGAGGCGAACCGAGCCGGCGTAGCCGTAGAGCAGGGCCAGGCCGTAGAGGAAGAACGCCGAGGCGAACGCGCCGAGCAGGAAGTACTTGACCGCCGCTTCCTGCGAGAGCAGGCGACGACGGCGGGCGAGGCCGCACATCAGGTACAGCGGCAGTGACAGCACTTCCAGTGCGATGAACATCGTCAGCAGGTCGTTGGCCGAGCAGAAGATCATCATGCCGCCGAGCGCGAACAGCGTCAGCGGGAAGACCTCGGTCTGCATGCCGGTCGCGGTGACCTGGGCCCTGTCCTGGAGGGTGCCGGGGCGGATCGCCGCGGTGGCGACGAACGCGCCGCCGGGCTCGACGGAGCGGTCGGCGATCAGCAGCACCGCGCCGAACGACAGCGCCAGCAGCGTGCCCCAGAGGAACAGCGCGGGCCGGTCGACGGCGAGCGTGCCGAACATGGCCAGCTCACCGGCCGCGGGAGCGTCGGTCAGGTAGAACGCGAGTTGGAGTCCCGCGCCCACCACCGCCAGCAGCGTGAGCACGACCTGCGCGGGCCAGCGCTGGTGGCGGGGCAGGAACGCCTCGAACAGCACACCCACGCAGGCCGCGCCGAGCACGATCAGGATCGGCCAGATCGCGGTGAGCGGCGGCGCCTCCACCTTGGGGGTGGGGGGCAACGGCTGGTCCTGGGCGAGCAGCAGGACCGTCGACATCACTGACACTGCAGTTGCCTCTCTGCGGGAACCGGGTCGACCAGGGCCGCTTCGCACATCGTGGCGTCCACTGTGGGAGTCACGACGTCGAGAACCGGCTTCGGGTACACGCCCAGGCCGATGATCAGCAGGAGCAGCGGTGCGAGCACCAGCTTCTCCCGGCCGTTCAGGTCGAAGATCGCCTTGTGCGCGCTGACCTCGGGTTCGAGTTTGACCTTCACCGCGCCGGGTCCGCCGGAGGTCGCGTCCACCGGCGCGTCGATGGGCGGTTCCTGGGTGACCAAGGCGTTGCCGCGCAGCGGACCGGTCATGATCCGCTGGTAGAGCCACAGCACGTAGATGGCCGCGAGGACCATGCCGGTGGTGGCGATGATGGTGAACACGGGCTGGTTCGGGAACGAGCCGATGAGGACCAGGAACTCGCTGATGAACGAGTTCGTGCCCGGCAGCGACAGCGTGCTCAGACCCGCGATCAGCAGCATGCCCGCGAGCACCGGGGTCAGCTTCGACATGCCGCCGTAGTCGGCGATGCGGGTCGAGCCGCCGCGGGAGATCACCATGCCGATGACCAGGATCAGCATCCCCGTGGCGATGCTGTGGTTGAGCATGTAGGTCACCGAACCGGCCATGGCCTGCGAGCTGAACGCGAAGATGCCCAGCGCGATGAACCCGAAGTGGGCGATCGAGACGTAGGCGACGAACCGCTTCATGTCGGTCTGTCCGGAGGCCAGCATCGCGCCGTAGATGATGCCCGCGACCGCGAGGACCAGCACGTAGGGCGCCAGTTCCTTGCTCGCGTCGGGGAACATCGGCAGCAGGTAGCGCAGGAAGCCGAAGGTGCCGACCTTGTCGAGCACACCGACCAGCAGCACACCGACGACGATCGGCGCCTCCGCGGTGGCGTCCGGCAGCCAGGTGTGGAACGGCACCAGCGGCGCCTTGAAGGCGAACGCGGCGAAGAAGCCGAGGAACAGCCAGATCTGCGTGCTCAGTGGCGCGTCGGACACGACCCCGACCAGCGTCTGCCAGTCGAAGGTGCCCTTGCCCAACTCGTCGCCCGCCATGACGTAGCAGGCGATCACGGAGGCCAGCATGATCAGGCCGCCGAGGAACGAGTACAGGAAGAACTTCACCGCCGCGTACTGCCTGCGGGCGCCGCCGTAGGAGCCGATCAGGAAGTACATCGGGATCAGCATGATCTCGAAGAGCACGTAGAACAGGAACACGTCGGTCGCGGCGAACACGCCGATGGTGAGTGCCTGCTCCAGCAGGATCAGCGCGAAGAACCCGCCCGCGGTGCGGCCCTCGGGCAGCTTGTCGGCCCAGCCCGCGCCGATCACGATCGGGGTCAGCACGGCGATGGTCGCGATCATCACGAGCGCGATGCCGTCGACGCCGAAGGAGATGTGCACGCCGAAGGACGGGATCCAGTCGAAGGAGAACGACTGCTGCAGCCGCGCCCCGCTCGCCTCGAACTTGCCCCACGCGCACGCGGCCATGGCCAGCTCGCCGATGGAGAAGACGAGCGCGGCCTGCTTTGCCAGGCGGTCGTTCTTGCGCAGGGCCATGACCACTCCCGCGCCGACGAGCGGCAACAGGAGTAGAACGGCCATGACCCAGGAGCCGTCGCCGGAGACGGTCGGACTCATGCGAACCTCACCATCAAGAACGCGGCGATCACCAGGATCGACCCTCCGAGCATGGATAGGGCGTAGGAGCGGACGAAGCCGGTCTGGGTGCGCCGCAGGCGACCCGAGCTACCGCCCAGACCCGCCGCGAGACCGTTGACCAGGCCGTCCACACCCCGGTTGTCGACGAAGACCAGCGCCCGGGTGAGCCAGATGCCCGGCCGACCGAACAGCGCCTCGTTGAGGTGGTTGCCGTACAGGTCGGCGCGCGCGGCGCGGACCGGGAACGACACCCGCACCGGCCGGGTGACCGGCTGCTCGCGGCGACCGAAGATCAGGTACGCGATGAGCGCGCCGAGGAAGGACAGCGCCACCGTGAGGACCGCGATCAGGCCGTGCGACAGCGGCCCGTGCGTCTCAAGCGTCGCGCCGACGGTCGGTTCGAGCCAGCCCGCGAGCCGGTCGCCGAGGGCGAGGAACGCGCCCGCGCCGATCGAGCCGACGGCCAGCACGATCATCGGGATCGTCATGCTCGCCGGCGACTCGTGCGGGTGGTAGTCGCGGCCGTCCTCGGACTTGAGGTTCTCGTAGCGCGGCTTGCCCAGGAACACCAGGATCAGCAGGCGCGTCATGTAGAACGCGGTGATCCCGGCGCCGAGCAGGGCCACGCCGCCGAAGACCCAGCCGCGCCAGCCGGTTTCGCCGAAGGCCGCCGCGATGATCGCGTCCTTGGAGAAATAGCCCGACAGGAACGGGAAGCCGATCAGCGCGAGGTAGCCCAGGGTCCAGGTGATGAAGGTGACCGGCATCTTGCGCGCCAGCCCGCCCATGCGGCGGATGTCGCCCTCGTCGTTCATGCCGTGCATGACCGAACCAGCCCCGAGGAACAGCCCGGCCTTGAAGAAGCCGTGCGTGAGCAGGTGCATGATGCCCAGGGCGTACCCGGCCGGGCCGAGGCCCACAGCCAGGATCATGTAGCCGATCTGGCTGACCGTGGAGTACGCGAGGACCTTCTTGAAGTCGTCGTACGCGCAGCCGATGACGCACCCGATGATCAGCGTGAGCGCACCGATGATCATCACCGCGAAGCGCGCGTCCGCGGCCTGAGGCAGCGAGTAGATCGGGCTGGAGCGGGCGATCAGGTAGACGCCCGCGGTCACCATCGTCGCCGCGTGGATCAGGGCCGAGACGGGGGTCGGACCGGCCATCGCGTCCGGAAGCCAGGCCTGCAGCGGGAACTGGCCCGACTTGCCGCACGCGCCGAGCAGGAGCAGCAGGCCGATCGCGACGACGGTCGCGGTGGACTGGTCGCCGATCTTGTCGAACACCACGTCGAACTGGGTGCTGCCCATGGTCTTGAACATCAGGAAGATCGCCAGGGCCAGGCCGACGTCACCGACCCGGTTCATGATGAACGCCTTCTTCGCCGCCGTGGCCGCGAAGTCCTTGCCCTGGTACCAGCCGATGAGCAGGTAGGAGGCGAGACCGACGCCCTCCCAGCCGAAGTAGAGCGTCACGAACGAGTTGCCCAGGACCAGCAGCAGCATCGCCGCGATGAACAGGTTCAGATACCCAAAAAATCGACGCCGACCGGCGTCATCATGCATGTAGCCGATCGAGTAGATGTGGATCAGCGAGCCCACACCGGTGATCAGCAGCACGAAGGTCAGCGACAGCGGGTCGAGGCGCAGCCCGAAGTCGATCTGCAGCGCGCCGACGTTGATCCACTCGAACAGGCTCAGGTTCTGCAGCCGGTCGTCCGCGGCGAGCGACGTGCTGCCGAAGAAGAGGACCAGGCCGTAGACGAAGGCCGCGATGACCGTGGCGCTGCCGAGCAGGTGGCCCCACTTGTCGGTGCGGCGGCCGCCGAGCAGCAGCACGGCCGCGCCGAAGGCGGGCAGCAGGAGCAGCAGCCAGGCGGCGCTCGCCGCGCCGCTCGCCTGCTGTACCACTGTGTCTAGCCCCCCGGTAGCGAGGCTCATTTTTCCCGACACCGAGTTCTCCCTAGTACTTCAGCAGGTTGGAGTCGTCGACCGAGGCGGTGCGGCGGGTGCGGAAGATCGACATGATGATCGCCAGACCCACCACCACCTCGGCGGCGGCCACGACCATCACGAAGAACGCCATCACCTGGCCGGACAGGTCGCCGTTGATCCGCGCGAACGTCACCAGCGTCAGGTTCACGGCGTTGAGCATCAACTCGATGCACATGAACACGACGATGGCGTTGCGGCGCACCAGGACGCCGACCGCGCCGATGGTGAACAGCAGCGCCGACAGCAGCAAGTAGTAAGTCGGGGTCATGACCCGTCCTCCTTACCGGGAGCGAGCGCGCGGGCGTCGGGCTCGGGCAGCGTGCCCGCGACGGCCTTGCGATCCCGCTCGAGCTTCTGCGACGCGGTGGCCTCGATGAGCCGCGAGAGCGACTCCGGGGCGACCGAGCCGTCGGGCAGCAGCGCCGGGGTGGCCACCGAGTTCGCCGTGGCGAACACGCCGGGGCCGGGCAGCGGCGAAGGCCGGTCGTGCTCGCCGCGGAAGCGGGCCTCGACCAGTTCCTTCTGCGTCTTGCGGCCCTTCTGGTGCCGGTCGACGTAGCCCAGGATCATCGCGCCGACGGCGGCGGTGATCAGCAGCGCCGAGGTCAACTCGAAGGGGAAGAGGTAGTCGGTGAAGATCAGGCGGCCGATGTTGGCGACGTTGCCGTCACCGCCGTTGGCCTGTTCGCCCGTGAGCCCCATGATCGTGACCTCGTTGAGCGACCGCGCGATCGCGGCCACGATCAGCACCGCGAGGCCGACGCCGAGGACGCCCGCCCACAGCCGCTGGCCGCGCAGCACTTCGACGACGGAGTCCGAGGAGTCACGGCCGACGAGCATCAGCACGAACAGGAACAGCATCATGATCGCGCCGGTGTAGACGATGATCTGCACGAAGCCTAGGAACGGCGCCTGCTGGACCATGTACAGCGCGCCCAGGCTCAGCATCGTCAGCACCAGGAACAGCGCCGAGTGCACCGCGTTGCGGGCGAAGATCATGCCGAGCCCGCCCGCCAGGGCTAGCGGGCCGAGCACCCAGAAGGTGATCGCCTCACCGGTGGACACGGTCTGCTGGACCGCGAGGAGCGTCGCGCTCACTTGAGTTCCTCCCCGACGGAGTCCGGGTAGCCGTGCTTGCGCGCCAGGAACGGAGCGTTGACGTAGTAGTCCTGCTCGTTGTCGCCCAGGCGCATCGGGTGCGGCGGCTGCTCCATGCCCGGCAGCAGCGGCGCGAGCAGCTGCTCCTTGGTGTAGATCAGCCGCTGCCGGTCGTCGTCGGCCAGCTCGAAGTCGTTGAGCATGGTCAGCGACCGGGTCGGGCAGGCCTCGATGCACAGGCCGCAGCCGATGCAGCGCAGGTAGTTGATCTGGTAGTCGGCGCCGTAGCGCTCACCCGGCGAGTAGCGCTCGTCGTCGGTGTTGTCGCCGCCCTCGACGAAGATCGCGTCGGCCGGACACGCCCAGGCGCACAGCTCGCAGCCGACGCACTTCTCCAGGCCGTCCGGGTGCCGGTTGAGCTGGTGGCGGCCGTGGTAGCGCGGTGCGGTGCCGGGGAAGTTCTCCGGGTACTCCTCGGTGACGACCTTCTTGAACATCGTCGAGAAGGTCACCCCGAAGCCCTTGAGGGGATCGAAGACGCTCATGTCAGCTCCTCGTGACCGTTGCGTGGGTTGACGAAGACGCTCACTGTGTCTCCACCGCGCCAGACTCCTTGTCACCCGCGGCGACCGCTGCGGGCTCACGCCGCGAGCGACGCACCCGGGCGGGCTTCGCGTTCTTGTCCGGCACCCGCAGATCCAGCGGCGGGATCGGGTAGCCGCCGCCGGTGACCGGCACGCGGTTGTCGTCCAGCTCCACCTTGCGCTCGGGCAGCAGGAAGCTGAGGCCGATGAGCAGCACCAGCACCACACCGCCCGCGATCAGGATCGTCGGCGCGGAGATGGCCTCCTCGTTGCGGAAGGCCCGCAGCGCGACGACCAGGACGATCCAGACCAGGTTGGCCGGGACGAGGATCTTCCAGCCCAGGCGCATGAACTGGTCGTAGCGCATGCGGGGCAGCGTGCCGCGCAGCCAGATGAAGGCGAAGAGGAACAGCCACACCTTGCCGAGGAACCACAGCAGCGGCCACCAGCCGGAGTTGAACATGTTGTCGTTGATGAGCGACAACGGCCACGGCGCCATGTACCCGCCGAGGAACAGCGTGGTCGCCATCGCGGAGACGATGACCATGTTGACGTACTCGGCGAGGAAGAACAGGGCGAACTTCATCGAGCTGTACTCGGTGTGGAAGCCGCCGACCAGCTCGGACTCGGCCTCGGGGAGGTCGAACGGAGCCCGGTTGGTCTCACCGACCATGGAGATGATGAAGATCAGGAAGCTTGGGATCAGCAGGTAGAAGTACCAGCCGGTCTGCTGTGCGTCGACGATGTCGCCGGTGGACAGCGACCCGGTGTAGAGGATGACGGCGACGATCGAGAGGCCGAGCGCGATCTCGTAGGAGATCACCTGCGCGGCCGACCGGAGACCACCGAGCAGCGGGTACGGCGAGCCGGAGGCCCAGCCCGCGAGCACGATGCCGTAGACACCCATCGACGAGCAGGCCAGCACGACCAGCACACCGACCGGCAGGTCGATCAGCTGCAGCACGGTCCGCTCACCGAAGATGGAGACCTCGGGGCCGAACGGGATCACCGAGAGCGCCAGGAACGCGGGGATCGTCGCGATGACCGGCGCGAGGAAGTAGACCTTCCGGTCGGCCGTGTCCGGGATGATCTGTTCCTTGAACGGCAGCTTGATCGCGTCCGCGAGGGACTGGAACCAGCCGTTCGGTCCGACCCGGTTGGGGCCGGGCCGCTGCTGCATCCTGGCGACGATCTTGCGTTCCAGGATGATCATCGCGGTGGTGGCGATCGCGCCGAAGCCGAGCAGCACCACACACTTGATCGCGATCAGCCAGATCGGGTCGTCGGCGAGCAGTTGCGCCCGGTTCATGAGTTGCCTCCAGGTTCCACGGTCACCACGGAGCCGTGGCCCGCGCCCAGGACCCGGCGGGTGGCCGAGTCGCCGGAGTTGCCCGGCAGCCAGACCACGCCGTCGGGCAGGTCGGCGACCTGGACCGGCACAGTGATCGCGCCGCGGTCGGTCGCGACCTTGGCGGTGCCGGTCACGGCGATACCGAGGTCGGTGGCGGTCTTGAGGGACAGGCGCGCGAACACCGGTCGGGCGGTGCCCGCCAGGTGCGGCTCGTCGTCCTGCATCGACCCGTTGTCCAGCAGCATCCGCCAGGTCGCCAGCACCGTGCCGGTCGCGGCCGCAGCCGCCTGCACGTCCGGCGCGATGGCCGTGCGGGGCACGACCGGCAGCCGGGCCAGGTCGGCCGCGGCGGCGGCCGGGGTCTGGGTGAACAGGTCGACGTCCATCTCCACGGCGAGCGAGTCGAGGACTCGGCCATCGGGCATGGCGCCGGTGCCTTCGAGGGTGTTGCCGAACTCGCGGCGGCGACCCTCCCAGTTGAGGTAGCTGCCGGACTTCTCCACCGCGGGGGCGATCGGCAGCACCACGTCGGCGTGCGCGGTGACCGCGCTGTGCCGCAGTTCGAGGCTGACGATGAAGCCCGCGGCGGTCAGTGCCCGCTCGGCGAGCGCCGGGTCGGTCAGGTCGAACGGGTCAACACCGCCGACGACGAGACCGTCGACGCGGCCGTCCGCGGCGGCGGCGAGGATGCCGTCGGTGTCGCGGCCGGGGGCGGCGGGCAGCGAGCCGGGCTTGAGGCCCCACGCCTGCTCGACGTCGACTCGGGCGGAGATGTCGGTGACCAGGCGGCCACCGGGCAGCAGCGTCGGCGCGGCGCCCGCGTCGAGCGCCCCGCGCTCACCCGCGCGGCGAGGGATCCACGCGACCTTGGCTCCGGTGGAGTTCGCCAGCCGCAGCACCGCGCTGAACAGGCCGGGGACCTGCGCGGCGCGTTCGCCGACGAGGATCACCGCGCCTTCGGCACCAAGGGCTTCGGTGACGTCCGGGGCGTGCGTGGCCAGGCCGTCGAGCGCGCCGGGCTCGGCACCGGGCTTGCAGGCCAGGAGCGTGCCCTGGGTCTTCTCGACGCTGGGGCTCGTCCACTGTCCGACGTGGAAGACCTTGGTCTTGTGCTTGCGGGCCGCCTTGCGCAGCCGCAGGAACACGATCGGCGCTTCCTCTTCTGGCTCGAACGCCACGCACAGCACGGCGGGGGCGTTCTCGATGCCCTTGAAGGTGACTCCGGTTTCCGGGGTCGTGCCGACCACGGTCGAAGCGAGGAAGTCGAGTTCCTCGGCCGAGTGGGGGCGGGCGCGGAAGTCGATGTCGTTGGTGCGCAGGGCTATGCGGGCGAACTTGGCGTAGGCGTAGGCGTCCTCGACGGTCAGCCGACCGCCCGCGAGCACCGCGGCGCCCTTGCCGTCACGCGCCTTCGCCAGGCCAACGGCTGCGACCTGCAGCGCCTCGGTCCAGCTCGACTCGACCAGTTCGCCGGTCTTCGCGTCGCGCACGAGCGGCCGGGTGATCCGGTCGCTCGCGGTGGCGTAGCGGAAGGCGAAGCGGCCCTTGTCGCAGATCCACTCCTCGTTGACCTCGGGGTCGTCGCCCGCCAGCTTGCGCATGACCTTGCCGCGCCGCCAGTCGGTGCGCTCGTCGCAGCCCGACGAGCAGTGCTCGCACACGCTCGGGGTCGAGACCAGGTCGAACGGGCGGGAGCGGAACCGGTACGCGGCGCTGGTCAGCGCGCCCACCGGGCAGATCTGGATGGTGTTGCCGGAGAAGTAGCTCTGGAAGGGCTTCTCCTCGGCGATACCGATCTGCTGCTGCGCTCCGCGTTCGAGCAGTTCGATGAACGGGTCGCCCGCGATCTGCGCGGAGAACCGGGTGCAGCGCTGGCAGAGCACGCAGCGTTCGCGGTCGAGCAGCACCTGGGTGCTGATCGGAATCGGCTTGGGGAAGGTCCGCTTGGTCTCGACGAAGCGCGAGTCCGTGCGGCCGTTCGACATGGCCTGGTTCTGCAGGGGGCATTCGCCGCCCTTGTCGCAGATCGGGCAGTCGAGCGGGTGGTTGATGAGCAGCAGCTCCATCACGCCCTGCTGCGCCTTGTCGGCGACCGGCGAGGTGAGCTGGGTCTTGACGACCATGTCGTCGCCGACGGTCATCGTGCAGGAGGCCTGGGGCTTGGGCATGGGGCGCCCGCCCATCTCGACCTCGACCAGGCACTGGCGGCACGCGCCCGCCGGTTCGAGCAGCGGGTGGTCGCAGAACCGCGGGATCTGGATGCCGAGCCGCTCGGCGGTGCGGATGATCAGCTCGCCCTTGGGCGCGATCACCTCGGCGCCGTCGATGGTCAGCCGCACGTGTCCCTCGGGAACGGGCGGCTTCTCGACGTCAGTGGGGTTCTCGGGCGCGATGGTCATGACTGCGCTCCTGCCAGTGCGTGCGCGCCGACCCTGTTCTTCTCGCACAGGGCCAGGAATTCGTCGCGGAAGTACTTGATGCCGCTGGTGATCGGGCTGACCGCGCCGTCGCCGAGCGCGCAGAACGAGCGGCCGAGGATGTTGTCGCAGATGTCGAGCAGCGTGTCGATGTCCGCGGGGGTGCCGTGGCCTTCGACCATGCGCTGCAGGATGCCCGCGAGCCAGTACGTGCCCTCGCGGCACGGGGTGCACTTGCCGCAGGACTCGTGCTCGTAGAACTCGGTCCACTTCATGACCGCCCACGGCACGGACACGGTCTCGTTGAAGACCATGACCGCGGTGGTGCCGAGCATGGATCCGGCTTCCGCCGCGCCTTCGAAGTCCAGGGGGACGTCGAGGTGTTCGGCGGTGAACATCGGTGTGGACGAGCCACCCGGGGTCCAGAACTTCAGCGGGACGCCGTCTTTCATGCCGCCCGCGAGTTCGAGCAGTTCCCGCAGGGTCGTGCCGAGCGGGGCCTCGTACTGGCCGGGCTGCTCGACGTGGCCGGAGATCGAGTAGATCTTCGGGCCGGGCGACTTCGCGGTGCCCATGGTGCGGAACCAGTCGGAGCCGCCGTTGACGATGAACGGCACGCTGGCGATGGTCTCGACGTTGTTGACCGTGGTCGGCGCGGCGTAGAGACCGGCCGCGGCGGGGAACGGCGGCTTGAGTCGCGGCTGGCCTCGGCGGCCTTCCAGCGAGTCGAGCAGCGCGGTCTCCTCGCCGCAGATGTAGGCGCCCGCACCGGCGTGGACGGTGATCTCCAGGTCGAACCCGGAGCCGAGGATGTCCTTGCCCAGGTACCCGGCGGCGTGTGCCTCGCGGACCGCCGCGTTGAGCCTGCGGATGCAGTGCAGGGCCTCGCCGCGCACGTAGATGAAGCAGTGGTGCGACCGCATCGCGTACGAGGCGATGACACAGCCCTCGATCAGCGAGTGCGGGTCGGCCATCATCAGCGGGATGTCCTTGCAAGTTCCCGGTTCGCCTTCGTCGGCGTTGATGACGAGGTAGTGCGGCTTGTCCTCGTTCTGCGGCATGAACGACCACTTGATGCCCGCGGGGAAGCCCGCGCCGCCGCGGCCGCGCAGACCGGAGTCCTTCACCAGCTGCACGAGCTGTTCCGGTGTGCCCTTGAGCGCCTTGCGCAGCGCGGTGTAGCCCTCGAGCTGCTCGTAGGTCTTGATCGACCAGGACTGCGGGGACAGCCAGCGCTTGGTCAGCACGGGGGTGACCGGCGCGGGCTTGTTGGGAGTAGTCACTTCTTCTCGACCTCCGGCAGCGCGACATCGGTCATCGCGGGAGCGGTCCAGCCGCGGTCCTCGGCGAGCTTGGCCCCGCGCAGCGTCTCCACCGCGGCGGACGGGCCGTCCACAGTGGAGCGGTAGTCGACCTCGTCCTCGGGCCAGAACCCGGCGAGCTCCAGCTCCGCGGTGCGGAAGTCGCGCAGCGGCGCGCCCCGCGTCGGCTGGGGCTTCTCCCCCGCGCGCAGCGCGTCGACGAGCGCGACGGCCGACTCGGGGGTCTGGTTGTCGAAGAACTCGTAGTTGACCTGCAGCACCGGGCCCAGGTCGCAGGCCGCGAGACACTCGGCGTGCTCCAGGGTGATCGAGCCCGGCGCACCCGGCTCGCCCACGGTCTCGTTGTGGCCCAAGCGCTTGCCGCCCTCACCGAGGTGCTCACCGAGCGCCTTGTAGATGGCGTCGCCGCCGAGCACCGCGCACAAGGTGTTGGTGCACACCGAAACCAGGTGCTCACCGCAGGTCTTGCGCTTGTACATGGTGTAGAAGGTCGCGACCGCGCTGACCTCGGCCGCGCTCAGGTCGAGCTGGGCGGCGCAGAACTGGATGCCCGACTGGCTGACCTTCCCCTCGACTGACTGCACGAGGTGCAGCATCGGCAGCAGCGCCGAACGCGACTGCGGGTAGCGCGCGACGATCTCCTGCGCCTTGGTGACGATGTCCTCGCCGAAGATGCTCAAGTCCGCGGAGGACTCCTCGACGAGATGCCCCGCCGGAACCGGAGAGATACCGGTGACGTCGACGTCGGGCACCGTCTCCTGGTGCGTCGTGCCGGCTCCGAGACTGGAGCCGCCGTAGGTCTGACCGGTGCTGCTCATCGGTCGCAACCTCCCATCACGGGGTCGATCGAGGCGACGGCGGCGATCACGTCGGCGACCATGCCGCCCTCGGACATCGCGGGCATCGACTGCAGGTTGATGAAGCTTGGTTCGCGCACGTGCACGCGCATCGGGCGGGTGCCGCCGTCGGAGACGAGGTGGTAGCCCAGCTCGCCGCGCGGGGACTCGACCGGCACGTACACCTGGCCCGCGGGCACCTTGAAGCCCTCGGTGACCAGCTTGAAGTGATGGATCAGCGACTCCATGGACTGCCCCATGATCTTGCGGACGTGCTCCAGGGAGTTGCCCATGCCGTCGGCGCCGATGCTCAGCTTCGCGGGCCAGGCGATCTTCTGGTCGGCGACCATGACCGGGCCCGGCTCGAGCTTGTCGAGGCACTGGCGCACGATCTTGAGCGACTGGTGGATCTCCTCGACGCGCAGCAGGTACCGGGCGAAGGCGTCGGCGGCGTTCGAGGTCGGGACCTCGAAGTCGTACTCCTCGTAGCCCAGGTACGGCTCGGTCTTGCGCAGGTCCCAGGCCAGGCCCGCGGACCGCAGGATCGGGCCGGTGATGCCGAGCGCGAGGCACGCGTCGACCGGGAGGTACCCGATGCCGACGAGCCGGTTGCGCCAGATCGGCTGACCGGTCAGCAGCTTGTCGTAGTCCGGCAGGCGCGAGTCCATCACCTTGAGGAAGTCGCTGACCTTCTGGTGATAGTCCGCCGGGAGGTCCTGCGCGAGACCGCCGGGCCGGATGAACGCGTGGTTCATCCGCAGGCCGGTGAGGTGCTCCAGCAGGTGCAGGACTTCCTCGCGCTCACGGAAGCCCGCGGTCATCGCGGTCAGCGAGCCGAGCTCCATGCCACCGGTGGCCAGCGCGACCAGGTGCGAGCTGATGCGGTTGAGCTCCAGCAGCATCACCCGGGCGACCTGGGCGCGACGCGGCGCCTCGACGCCGAGCAGCTTCTCGATCGCCAGGCAGTACGCGGCCTCGTTGGACAGCGGCGCCAGGTAGTCCATGCGCGTCACGAAGGTGACGCCCTGGGTCCAGGTGCGGTACTCGCAGTTCTTCTCGATGCCGGTGTGGAGGTAGCCGACGACCGAGCGGGCCTGGGTGACCGTCTCGCCCTCGAGTTCGAGCACCAGGCGGAGCACGCCGTGGGTCGAGGGGTGCTGCGGGCCCAGGTTGATGACGATGCGCTCGTCGTGGATGGCGTCGTCCAGGATCTCGTCCCAGTCGCCACCCGTGACGGTGTAGACGCGACCCTCGGTCGTGTCGCGCTCGTCCGCATAGTCAACAGAGTGTGGATGCGAGTTGTTCGGCTGTGTGGTCACGAGTAAGACCTCCGCTGGTCGGGCGGGGGGATCTCCGCGCCCTTGTACTCCACCGGGATCCCGCCGAGCGGGTAGTCCTTGCGCTGGGGGTGGCCATCCCAGTCGTCCGGCATGAGGATCCGGGTCAGCGCGGGGTGTCCGTCATAGACGATCCCGAACATGTCCCAGGCCTCGCGCTCCTGCCAGTCGGCGGTCGGGTAGACCTCGACGACCGACGGGATGTGCGCGTCGGTGACGTCGACCGCGACCTCCAGCCGGATGCGGCGGCGGAACGTCATCGACGTCAGGTGGTAGACGGAGTGCAGCCGCTGCGGGATGTCGACCCCGTAGTCCACACCGGACACCGAGCTGCACAGCTCGAAGCGCAGGGCGGGCTCGTCGCGCAGGGTCCAGCAGAGCGCGACCAGGTCTTCGCGGCGGACGTAGAAGGTGATCTCGCCGCGGTCGACGGTGACCTGCTGGATCGCCTCGGCCGGGATCTCCCGGCGGGCCATGGCCGCGCGCAGGTCGTCGGTCAGCTCGTCGAACCAGCCGCCGTACGGACGCTCGGCCGGGGCCGGGGCGTACGCGGGCAGGCTCAGACCGCCGAAGCCGGTGGTGTCGCCGGTGCCCGCGACGTTGAACATGCCCTTGCGGGTGCGGCCCAGGACGACGGGCTCAGCGGGGACGGGCGCCTGGTGCTCGGCGGGACGGGCCAGGTCCTTCTCAGGCTCCTGGCCGGGCTCGGGCCGAGCGGCGCTCGAGTACTCGGTGCCAGGGGCGCGCCCGCTGTCCTCGGTGGGCTCGTCGCCGGTGGTGGGGGTGTCAGTCATGGCTCTACTTCTTCTTCGCGTACTTGATCGAAGACGCGATCAGCTCGGTGCGCTCACCACTGGCGGCGCGGATCGCGGCGCGGGTGGCGTTGATCGGCTCGTCCTGGATCTTGGCGTGCAGCTTGAGGATCGCGTCGAGCAGCATCTCCGGGCGCGGCGGGCAGCCGGGCAGGTACATGTCGACCGGCACGATGTGGTCGACGCCCTGCACCACGGCGTAGTTGTTGAACATGCCGCCCGACGAGGCGCACACGCCCATCGCCAGCACCCAGCGCGGCTCGGCCATCTGGTCGTAGATCTGCCGCAGGACCGGGGCCATCTTGTTGGTGACCCGGCCGGCGACGATCATCAGGTCGGCCTGGCGCGGGGAGGCGCGGAAGGCCTCCATGCCGAAGCGGGCGATGTCGTAGCGCGGACCGCCGGTGGTCATCATCTCGATGGCACAGCAGGCCAGTCCGAACGTGGCAGGCCACAGCGAGTTCTTGCGTCCCCAGTTCACCAGCTTTTCCAGGCTGGCCAACATGATTCCGTTGGGGAGCTTCTCTTCGATACCCATGACGTCTGCCTCCTTCCCCCGTCAGTTCCAGTCGAGGCCGCCGCGACGCCAGACATAGGCGTACGCGAAGCCGACCGTTGCGATGAACAAGAAGATCTCCACCAGGCCGAACAGGCCGAGGGCGTCCGCTGAGACCGCGAACGGGTAGAGGAACACCATTTCGATGTCGAACAGGATGAAGAGCATCGCCGTGAGGTAGTAGGCGACCGGCACGCGGCCACCGCCCGCGACCGGCTGCGGCGATGGCTCGATGCCGCACTCGTAGGCCTCGAACTTCGCCCGGTTGTAGCGACTCGGGCCCAGGAGCGGGCCCAGCAACGCCGAGAACACCGCGAAGCCCGCCGCCAGGACGAACATCACGACCAAGGGGAAGTAGATCCCCAAGCCTGACGACACATCCGCTGACTGTGCTTGGAGCATCGACACCGCCGCTGTCCTTTCCCGCCGCCTACGGCCGGAACCCTATGGGTCCTCGGTCACACCCGAGCTGGTTAGGATGACCTAACTAATTCGGGTGTAGTTTGTGAAAACATTCACAAGCCAAACCGCTCGGATGTGAAGGGCTTCACAACATATCGGCGCCAGTCTAGGACCTGGCTCACAACGCGAAACGCGGCCCCCTCGGCAACTCTCCGTGAACGAGTGATGTCCACAACAGAGTCATCGAGAGGGCCGCGACCTGCGCTAACGCGGTGCTAGCGCCTGCGAACAGAAGTTACTTGACAGTAGGTGCCAGCCGAGTCGCCGCGGTGATCACGCGGTCGAAAGCGTCGCCGTCCTTCTGGTCGTAAAGGCCCGCGAGCAGCTTCAGAACGAGCTTCATGAGGGTCTCGCGGGGCATTCCGTATTTGGTGGCCGTCCGCATGACCACCGGATTTCCGATCAGCTTGGAGAAGACGTTGCCGAGCCGGTAGTAGCTGCCCAGCGACTGCCGCAGCGCCAGCGGATACCCGGCCAGCGCGCGCTCGCGAGCCGGTCCCTCCCCACGGGCCATCGCCTGGACGACGCACTCGGCGGCCAGCCGGGCGGACTCCATCGCGTAGCCGATGCCCTCGCCGTTGAACGGGTTGACCATGCCGCCCGCGTCGCCGACGAGCAGCAGGCCGTCGCGGTAGTGCGGGGTCCGGTTGAAGCCCATGGGCAGGCCGGCGCCGCCGATCTTGCCCAGCGCGTTGTGCTCGCGGAAGCCCCACTCCTCGGGGGTGCCATCGAGCCAGGAGCGCATGAGCTTGCGGTAGTCGGTCTTGCCGTAGGCCTTCGACGTGGAGAGCATGCCGAGCCCGACGTTGACCGTGCCGTCGCCCATGCCGAAGATCCAGCCATAGCCGGGCAGCAGGACGGGGTTGGCCGGGTCGGACTTGTCCCACAGCTCCAGGTGCGACTCCAGGTAGTCGTCCTTGCTGCGGGGGCTGGCGTAGTAGCGGCGGACCGCGACGCCCATCGGCCGGTCGTCGATCTTCTCCATGCCCAGCGAGAGCGCGAGCCGGGCGGAGACGCCGTCGCAGGCCAGGATGATCGGCGCGCGGTAGGTGACCGGGGTCTTGTCGGGGCCCGCCTTCGCTGTGACGCCGACGACCCGGCCGGTGCGCTCGTCGGTGACCGCGCCGATCACGGTCGTCTGCTCCGCGAGCCGGGCGCCCGCGCGCTGGGCGGTGCGGGCGAGCATCTCGTCGAAGTCCTGGCGGGTGCGGACCACGCCGTAGGGCGGGAAGGAAGCCAGGTCCGGCCAGTCGAGTTCGAGGGTCACCCCGCCGCCGACCACGCGCAGGCCCTTGTTGTGCAGCCAGCCCGCTTCCTCGCGGGTGTCGATCCCCAGGTCGATGAGCTGCTTGACCCCGCGCGGGGTCAGCCCGTCGCCGCAGACCTTCTCGCGGGGGAAGGTGCTCTTCTCCAGGAGCAACACATCCAGCCCCGCGCGCGCCAGGTAGGTCGCGGCGGTGGAACCGGCCGGGCCGGCGCCCACCACGATGACCTCGGCGTCCTCGCCCGCCTTGCGGCGACTGATCGAAGTGCTCATGACGCTCCTTGAGAAAGCTTTCACATACGCCACCGAGTCTAGAGTTGACATCCTCCCCCAAGCCGAAGGCGGGGGATTCCAACAGCGATTACCTCACCATGAGGAGGTCGCGTTGAGGTTCACGGTTCGCAGGCTCACCCAACGGCAGGCCTCCCCGTGCAGCCACGGCATGCCCTGCCGCGAATCGAATATTAAGGGCCGCGTTCACGTCCGCGTTGCAAGCGAAACCACAGGACCGGCACCGGAAGACGGCTTGGCTCTCGCGCGCCCCCCGAACCACAACCCCACACGCCGAACAACGCTGACTGGTGAACCGCGGATCGACCTTCACCACCCGGCCCGGAGCCTTCTGCCCCAAGCGGGCCGCGAGCAGGCCCCACCCGTTGGCGAGGATTCCCCGGTTCAGCCCGGCCTTCTGCCGCACACCCCGACCGGGGGTGTCGATAGTGCCCTTCGCCGACCGGGTCATGTTGCTGATCTTGAGGTCTTCGACCGCGATCAGATCGAACTGCCGGGCCAAGCGGGTGCTGGTCTTCTCCACCCAGTCCTTGCGCCGGTCGGTCTCGCGGGCCTTGAGCTTCGCGATCGCCGTCTTGACCTTGCCGCGCCGGTTGGAGCCGCGTTGTGCCCGGGCGAGCTTGCGCTGCAGCCGCAGCAGGCGGGCCTGCTCGGTTCCGCGAAGGGCGGGCGCTTTCAGCAGTTCACCGGTGGACAGCGCGGCCGACACCACCACACCCCGGTCCACACCCACCACCGCACCGGTGCCCGGCCCTGCGATGGGCTCGGGCACCACAGCGAACGCCAGATGCCAACGACCGGCACGATCCCGAGTGATCCGGTAGGACTTCACACCGTCGACCACGGCACGCGACCAGCGGAACCGCACCCAGCCGACCTTGGGCACCTTGACCTCGCCGACATGGCGGGACACTCGACGAACGTCGCCCGGACCGACCGTCACGATCCGAAAACCCTCGATCTGTCCGCGGCGGCGCCAGGTCGGTCGCCGGTGGGTCCGGCGGAAGAAGCTGGCCATCGCCTGGGCGAAATCCTTCAACGCCTGCTGCTGCACCATCACCGACCCCGCCGCCAACCACGGGTTCTCCGCCCGCGCCTGCGTCAACTGGCGACACTGCGCGATGTACCCCGGTGCCGCCTTGCGTCCCAACCGCCAGTGGGCGTGTTGCTCCACCGCGAGGTTCCACACGAACCGGGCATGCCCACAATGCTCCAACAACAGCCGCTCCTGGGCGGGCGTCGGCTGCAGACGGAACCTGGACATGCCGATCAACCTACTGATCAGCACCGACAGAAACGGGATCGCATGGCCCACGCGTCGACTGAGGTGTGAAACAGTTCGCCCGCCGTGTCCGATGTCTCGCGGCACGTCGACGACGCTCCTGGGGGAGTAATGACCGCACCGAACGCTGCCGTCCTGCTGGGTGAGCAACGTCGCTATCTGCTCGTCCGACCGACTGGTCTCGCGGGCTATCTCGCCGTCGTCCTGATCGCGCTGGCCGTCGCCACCGGGTTGGTGACGGCGTGGTCGGCGTGGAACAGCTACTACGTCTTCGAACAGTTCGAGCAGGGCAGCGCGACGGTCGGGCCCGATGAGGTCGTCGCCGCCGAGGACCTGTGGATCTCCCTGGTCGTCACCGATTACCTCGTGTTCGTGCTCGCGGGAATCGCGTTCATCACGTGGCTGTACCAGGTCCGCCGCAACGCCGAGATCTTCTGCGACGCGCCCCATCGCCGCTCCGGTCGGTTGGTCGGCTGGAGCTGGGTCGTCCCGATCGTCAATTTCTGGTACCCGTTCCAGGTGGTCATGGACATCTGGAAGGCCAGTGACCCGGCCACCCCGCGCAGGCTGGATTCCTTGCGCACGGTGCAGGCAAGCCCTCTACTCGGCCTGTGGTGGGGGTTCTGGTTGGCGTCCTACGCCGTCAGCACACTCGGCGCGCTGGTCCCCACGAGGACCCCGCTGGACGAACTGCTGGCGGGCGCGGTCGTGATCACCGCGGCCGAGATGCTCACGGCCGTCGCGGGTGTGCTGATCATCCTCTGTACCCATCGGATTATCCGCTGGCAGGCACAGCCTCGCGTCTGACATCGTGCATACGCGCCACTGACTGGGGAACCATGACCGCACCAGCTGTAGACCCGTACCTCTACCGAATGTTGAGACCCGTGGCCGGGCTGGGCGCCGTCTCCGCCGTCCTCATCGCGATCACCGCCACGCTCGGCGTCGTGTCGGCATGGTCCACTTGGAATATCTATTTCCTGCTCGAGCGATTCTTCGACGATGATTTGACGGTCGGCGCGGCCGACCTGCTCGCGGCGAAAGACACCCTCTTCGCGGTCGCGTGGAGCCGCGGCGGCGCGCTCGTCGTCACCGCTGTCGTGTTCGTCGTCTGGCTGCGCCGGGCACGGCTCAACTCCGAGACCATCTGCGAAGTGGCCCACCGGCGCTCCCGCGGCTGGGTCGTGGGGTCGTGGGTCTGCCCGGTCGTCAACCTGTGGTTCCCCTACCAGGTGGTCAGCGACGTCTGGAAAGCGAGCAACCCGGACACGCCGCGGCGGCTCGAGACGCTCCAGGCCGAGCGGATGGCGCCACTGCGGTTCGTCTCGGGCAGCAGGCACCTGGGGCTCTGGTGGGGCTGCTGGGTGGCCGCTTTCGTGATCCAACAGGTCGCGGCGGTGGTCACCTACGAGGACAAGCCGACAATGGAGATGACCCTGGTGGCGACGATCGCCGATACCCTGACGATGTTCTTGCTGGCCGTGTCCGGAGTGCTCATCATCCTGGCCGTGCGGCAGATCACCCGCTGGCAGTCGCCGCCGCGGGGAGTGTCATGACCGGAACACAGCCTCGCCGATATCTCTCCCTTCGGCCGGTAGGCAGGCGTGGAATCGTGGCGTCCGTGCTGATCGCGGCCTCAGTCGGGTTGGCGATCGCTTCCGCGGTGGCGAACTGGAACGCCTACCTCGCCGTGGTCGACTACAAGCGCCGCGACGCGACCTTCGAGGACGCGCTCGCCGCCCGCGACCTGACCATCGAGTACGGCGCGACCTACTTCTTCGTGTTGGCCGCCGCCGCGATCACGTTCCTGTTGTGGCTCTACCGCGCCCGCGCGAACGCCGACTTGCTCTGCGACGCGCCGCATCGGCATTCGAAGCCGTGGGTCGGTGGGTCGTGGTTCTGCCCGGTGGTGAACCTGTGGTTCCCGTACCAGGTCATGTCCGACGTGTGGAAGGCCAGCAAGCCGGAGACGCCGTGGCGGCTGGAGTCGCTCAAGCAGGTTCCGGGCAGCCCGCTGCTGTGGGTGTGGTGGGCGTGCTGGGTCGGCAGCTTCGTGATCGGCCGGGTGTCGGCGCTGGTCAACGACCAGCAGACGTCGCCGACCCTGGAGAAGTACTACACGCTGGCGATCGTCAAGTCGGTGAGCGCGGCCCTGATGATCGTGGCGGGCGCGTTGATCATCGTGGTGATCGTCCGGATCGGCCGCTGGCAGGAGCGGCCCCGAGACGACCTGGCCCTGGCTACGGCTTGACAGCCCGGTGCAGCGCGACGACGCCGAAGGTGAGGTTGAGCCACTCGACCTCGCCCCAGCCCGCCTCGGCGATCATCTCCGCGACGGTGCGCTGGTCGTGCCAGTCGCGCATCGACTCGGCCAGGTAGGCGTAGGCCTCGGCGTTCGAGGAGAACGGGCGGGTCACCAGCGGCAGGCCGCGCAACACCGTGTTGTGGTAGAGCCAGCGCAGGATCTTGGCGGGCGGCTGGGAGACCTCGCAGATCACCAGTCGCCCTCCCGGCCTGGTCACCCGGGCCATCTCGCGCAGCGCGGCGACGGTGTCGTTCATGTTGCGCAGGCCGAAGGACACGGTGACGGCGTCGAAGGCGTCATCGGCGAACGGCAGGTGGAAGGCGTCCGCGGCGACCTTGGGGACCGCCCGGGACCTGCCGCCGCGCAGCATCTCCTGGGAGAAGTCGGCGGCCACGCACCAGGCGCCGGAGCGGGCGTGCTCGATGGTCGAGACCGCGGTGCCCGCGGCCAGGTCGAGCACCTTCTCCCCCGGTCCCGCGTCGAGGACGCGGCGGGTCTGTTCGCGCCATCGCCGATCGAAGCCGAGGGTCATCACCGAGTTGGTGCGGTCATACCCCTTGGCGACTCCGTCGAACATCTCGGCGATGTCTTGCGGATCCTTGTCCAAACCGGCGCGAGCCATGGCCGAACTGTACGAGAAGACCTCAGTTGAGGCTCAGCGCGGTCAGCATTCCGCGGACCGACGTGGGCCAGTCGAACTGCTCGGCGCGCGCCCGGGCGGCGGCACGCCGATCCGGCTCCGGTACGGAGAGCAGCCCCTCGACCGCGCCCGCGAAAGCAGGGGCGTGGTCTGAGACCGCCGCGCCGCACTCCGGGCGCACCAGCTCGCCCAGGGCTGACGACTCCGAGACGACCACCGGGGTGCCCGAGGCGAGGGCTTCCAGCGCGGCCAGCCCGAACGTCTCATGCGGTCCGGGGGCGAGTGAGACGTCGGCGGTGGCCAGGAGCGCGGCGACGTCGGCGCGGTCGGAGACGAAGCCGAGGAAGGTGACCGGCAGGCCGCTCGCGCGCCTGCGCAAAGCGGCCATCCGGGGGCCGTCGCCCGCGACCACGAGCCGCACCCGGTGCCCGGAGCCGTGGAGTTCGGCGAGGGCGTCGACGCTGCGTTCGACGTGCTTCTCCGGGGAGAGCCTGCCGCAGTGCACGAGCAGGGCGTCCGCGCCGGCGGCCAGGGTCGCGCGAAGAGCGTTGTCGTGGCGGGTGGGGGCGAACGTCGTGAGGTCCACACCGAGGGGGACGCGGCGGATGTTGTCCGCGCCGATGCGGTCGAACTCCCCGCGCGCGAACTCGGTCGTGCAGACCACGGTGTCGTAGGAGGCGGCCATCCGGCGGTTGGCGGCGTCCGCGAAGCGCCGGGCGACCGGGCCGGGCAGGAGGAACTGCTCCAGCAGTCGGTCGAGCCGCTCGTGGGAGATGACCACGCTGGGGACGTCGTGGTCGGCGGCCCAGTGGCCCATGCCGCGCAGGGTGAGCCGGTCGGAGACCTCCAGGCGGTCCGGCCGCAGGCTTGGCATGAGTGCCTTGACCCGCATCGGGTCGACGGCCCGGTAGCCGCCGGTGCCGGGGATGGCGGGGGCGGGCAGGGTGAGCCGCCGGACGCCGGACGGCAGCCATTCGTCGCGGCGGTGCCCGCCGGGGACGACGAGGGTGACCTCGTGCCCGGCGGCCACGTATCCCGCGCCCAGGTGGTGCAGCGCGGTTCGAAGACCTCCGGAGCGCGGGCCATAGAAGTTGGCGAGCTGCACGATTCGCACTAGGCGGCCTTGGACCGTCGCCTTCCAATGGCGACATCGTCGTAGTGGCCGACCAGTTCCTCGCACACCGCTGACCACGTGCGGCTCAGCACGTCGGCCCTCCCCGCCGCACCCATTCGGCGGCGCAGCAGGGTGTCGGCGAGCCGCTCGACGGTCGGCCGGAGTTCCGGACCGAAGCGCGCCGGGTCGAGGAGGAAGCCGGTGCGGCCGTGGTCGACCAGGTCGCGTGGGCCGCCCGCGTTGGGTGCGATCACCGGCAGGCCGGACGCCATCGCCTCCTGGACGGTCTGGCAGAACGTCTCGTGCGGTCCGGTGTGGACGAAGACGTCGAGGCTGGCGTAGGCCGCGGCGAGGTCGTGGCCACCGCGGAAGCCGAGGAACGCCGCGCCGGGCAGGCGGGCGCGCAGGTTCTCCAAGTCCGGCCCGTCGCCGACCACGACGACCCGCACGCCCGGCAGGTCGTTGAGCACCGCGAGGTGCTGGACCTGCTTCTCCGGCGCGAGCCTGCCGACGTAGCCGACGAGCAGCTCGCCGTCGGGCGCGAGTTCCGCGCGCAGGGCACGGTCGACGTGTTCGGCGGCGAAGCGCTTGGTGTCGACCCCTCGCCCCCACCTGTGGACGCGGGGGATGCCGTGGCTGGCCAGGTCGCGGACCGACGCGGTGGACGGCGCCAGGGTCCGGTCGGAGTTGGCGTGGATGCGGCGAATCCAGCGCCACGCCGCCCGCGAGCCGCGGCTGAGGCCGTACGCGGCGGCGAACCCGGCGACGTCGGTCTGGTAGACGGCCACGGTCGGCACGCCGAGTCGTCTGGCCGCCCAGAGTCCGCCCGCGCCGAGGACGAACGGCGAGGCGAGGTGGACGACGTCGGGCTCGAAGTCGGCGAGGTCGGTGAGGATCTTCGGCGTCGGGACGCCGATGGGCAGGGACGTGATGACGGGCAGGTCGACCGCGGGCACACGACTGACGTTCGCGTGCAGGTAGCGGTCGGGCCCGGCACCGGGCGCGATGACCATCGCCTGGTGCCCGCGCTGATGGAGGTGTTCCACGATCCGCAGCACGGAGTTGCTGACCCCGTTGACCTGCGGCAGGAAGCTCTCGGTGACGATGGCGACGCGCACAACAGCAACGTCGCACCTGGCTATTGCCCGCGAGGGGTCACCCGAATGACCGATAGGCGAACTGCGCCGGAACACCCCGTGAGTCGGGTGGACACGGCCAAGCTTGGCCTGGTCATCCGCGGGTGGTCACCTCGGCGTCGCACCACGGACACCCGGAGTGGTCACTCTAGGTTGGCATGACGCTCTTGTCCTCTCGTCCCCGCAAGCCGGTCGAGCCCGGCCTGCTGTCCAGGGCCCTCGAGGTCGCTGGACGCCTCGCCAACGACGCCACGGATGTCATCACCGCGACAGCCGGACGCGGGGCCAGGCCCGGGATCGAGGACTCACCCTTCGACTGGGTCACCGACACCGACCGCACCCTCGAACGCCACACCCGCCGCATCCTGACCGCCGAATTTCCGGGCATTCCGGTTGTGGGCCAGGAATTCGGCGCGGACGTGGGCTCCGAGGACGCCGAGTTCCGCTGGGTCGTCGACCCGGTCGACGGCACCGCCAACTACGTCGCCGGGGTCCCCTGGTGCGCCTACAGCCTCGCCCTGGTGGATGCGGAGGGCCCGGTCGTCGGCGTGGTCGCGGACCCCTTCCGCGGCCAGATCTATGCCGCGGCCCGCGGACGCGGCGCCCGGGCGAACGGGCAGCGCGTCTCCCTGACCGACCGGACCTCGACCGCGGGCGCGATCGTGTGCACGGAACTGACCCGCACCGGCCCGTGGCCGGGAATGGGCGGCTTCATCGAACGCGCCGCGTCCGCCCGGGCAGGAGTACGGGTGCTGGGGTCGGCGGCCCTGGCCATCGCCCAGGTAGCCCTCGGCCACGCGGCCGCCGCGGTCCTGCACAGCTACCACGAGTGGGACGTCGCGGGCTCGGTCGCACTGGCCCTGGAGTCGGGCGCGGCGGTGTTGGACCGGCATGGGGAGGACTTGGCGTTGCCGGTCGACGGTCTGTTGGTGGCCGCGCCGGGGGTGGCAGACCAGGTGCTCACGTGGTGGCAGGAGTCGGCCAACGCGTGACCGGTTGCCCAACTTTCGATTGAGTTTCGCCTACCTCGATCGACTCCCGGATCCCACACATTCGACCGATGTCCCGCGGCCATCGCAGCGGCAGGGTGGAGGTATGGGAGAACCCAGCCGCACAGCCCCCTACCGGTGTCAGCCGAGACGTGACCGAGTCCGCCACAACACCAACACGAAATACGGCGTCCCGATCAACGCGATCACCAGCCCAGCAGGCACCTGCGCCGGCGCGATCACGGTGCGCCCCAACGTATCCGCGACGCTGACCAGCACAGCGCCCAACACCGCCGCCACCGGGATCACCCGCCCATGCCGCCCACCGACGAGCGACCGGGCAAGGTGCGGCGCGACCAGTCCGACGAAGCCCACGACCCCGATCGCCGACACCGCCGTCGCGGCCAGCACCGCGGCAGCGGCGAGGAGCAGCAACCGGGAGCGGTCCACCCGGAGACCGAGCACCCGAGGAGTGTCGTTGTCGAGAGCGTGTAGATCGAGTTCCCGATGCCGGGACCACAGCAGCGGTGTCAGCACCAACAGCGCCAAGCCGATCGGGATGAGCTGTTCGAGCGTGCGCCCATAGGTGGAGCCCGACAGCCAGGTCAGTGCCTTCGCGGTGTTCCACGGATCGGAGGTGACGAGCAGCAGCGTGATCACGGCCATTCCACCCGACCAGGTAGCGATTCCGATGATCACCAACCGGTCGGAGTCCAGTCCCGATCGCCACGCCAGTCCGTAGACCAGGGCGAACGCGGCCGCGGCCCCGACTCCGGCTGCCCCCGCGATGTGCCAGGCGCCCGCCATCGGCACGGCGGTGATCAGCGTGACGGCGCCGATGCCCGCACCCGCGGTGATCCCGAGCAGGCCGGGTTCGGCCAATGGGTTGCGGCTGACGGATTGCACGGCGCAGCCCGCGATGGCCAGCGCGGCTCCGGCGGTGAGGGCGGCGGCGACCCGGGCGAGTCGTTGGTCCAGCACGAACGTCAGGGCCGGTCCGGTGCGGCCGGAAAGCCAGTTCGCGAGGTCACCGAGCAGCACCAGGCGGTCGCCGAGCAGAAGTCCGATGAGAGGAGTGACGGCCAGCAGAACCGTGAGCACGACCCCGGTCGCGATGAGCCCGCGTCGCGACCCGGCGACGGCCACCCGACCCGTGGGTGTGCTGGGTGCCGGGCCACTTGACCGGCCGCGTCGGGCGAGCCAGACAAGGACTGCGGCGCCGAGGATCGTGGTGACCACGCCGGTCGGGACCCGCAGGGCCTCGGCCGAGCCCATGGCGGCGCGGAGGGCGACGTCGGCGCCGAGCACGAGGACGACGCCGACCAGGCCGGACAGCGGCAACGTGATCCGGTGTCCGCCGAGTTTGGGCGCGAGCAGGCGGGTGATCACGGGTGCGCACAGGCCGACGAAGCCGACCGGGCCCGCCACCGTCACGGCGGCGGCGGTGAGGGCGACGGTGAGCAGGACGGCGCCGACCCTGGTGCGGCGGACCCGCAGGCCGAACACGGTGGCGGTGTCGTCGCCGAGGGCGAGGACGTCGAGGGAGGGGCCCATCGCGATCAGTGCCACGACGGCGACCAGCACGACCGGGGCCATCTGCTGGGTCGCCACCAGGTCGCTGACCGTCAGGGAACCGCTGCCCCAGGCGAACAGGCCGGTTGTCTCCTGCTCGAACAGCAACAGCAGCAAGATCGTCGCGGAATGGAGGGTCAGAGCGATCGCAGAACCGACCAGCACGAGCCGGGGGCTTGCCGTGCCTCCGCCGGACATCCCGAGCACGGCGGTGGCCGCGGCGAGGCCGCCGAGGAACGCGACGGCCCCGGCGGGGACGGTCGGCAGGGCTAGGCCCGCCACCGCGGCGGCGACAACGGCCAGGTGGGCGCCCGCGTTGACCGCGAGGGTGTCCGGTGAGGCGAGCGGGTTGCGGGCCACCGACTGCATACCCGCACCCGCCACACCCAGGGCCAGCCCGACCAGCAGCGCGGTCAGCAGCCGCGGGAGCCGCGAGCCTTCGAGCACCGCCAGGGTGGCCGGATCTCCTTGGCCGACCACGGCTTTGAGCACGTCGAACACGTCGACCGAGGAGGTGCCCTGGGTGAGGTGAACGGCTGAGAGCACCGCGATCGCCGACAGCGTCCCGACCGTCACCACACCCGCGCGGGTGCGGGCGGGCCCCCGCACAAGGAGATCCGTCGACATCAGGCGGTGGCGGCCTTGACGACCTGCTCGGCGATGGTGATGACCGACTTCGGTCCGCCGAACGTCCAGGTGCCCGAAGCGAACTTGGTGACCTTCTTCGACACCACGAACGGAAGTCGCTGCCACACCGGGTTCGCGGCAAGGCCCTCGGTGAACACGTCTTCGCCGGAAGCGCTGTAGAGGAGGATGGTCTTCGGGTCGGTGATCGAACTCAGGCCCTCGACGTCGGTCTGGCCCAGGCCCCACTGCGGGTCGACCTTGCCGGTGTAGGCGTTCTTCAGGCCCACGTTCTCGGCGATGTCGGAGACGAGCGAGCCCTTGCCGAACGGGCGGATGTTGATCGTGCTGCCTTCCTTCCAGCCGTCGGCCATCAGGAACGGCGTGCCGGACGCGCCCTTGGCCTCGACGGCCTTGCGGCTCTCGGCGAGCTTGGCGTCCATGTCGGTGAGGAGCTTGTCGGCTTCGGCGGTCTTGCCGAGGGTGGCGGCGATGAGCTTGAAGTCCTCGCGCAGGCGGTCGAAGTTGCGGGTCGCGTCGGTGCTCTTGGTGACCACGACCGGCGCGTACTTCTCCAGCCGCGGCACCAGGGTGGAGTCGCGCTCCTCGGCCATGATGATCACGTCGGGGGCGAGGGCGGCGATCGCGTCCTCGCTGGGTTCCTGGCGCTTGCCGACGTCCTTGACGGTGCCGTCGAGCGGGGCGGCGGAGTCCCACTTCTTGTAGCCGTCGGGATCGGCGACGCCCGCGGGCATCACGCCGAGGGAGGCGACCATCTCCGCCTCGCCCCACTCCAGCACGACGACCTTCTTGGCCGCGGACTTGAGGGTCACCTCCTTGCCTCGCGCGTCGGTGACCGTGACCGGCGCGTCCGCGCCCCTGGTGTCGTCGGTGGCCGGGGTTTCGGTGGTGCCGCAGGCGGAAAGCAGGATCGCGGCCGCGATCAGGGGCAGTGCGCGCATGTGCTCGTCTTTCTATCGGGGAGGGGGAAATCAGGCGTTGGACACGGCACGCGGCGCGTGTCTGCCGACCGGGCGGCAGTGCACCGCACCGGTGACCGGGTCGGTGGCCACGTGGACGGTGACGCCGTAGGCCTGCGAGAGGTGCTCGGTGGTGAGGACTTCGGCGACATCGCCGCCTGCGACGGCGCGGCCCTCGGCGAGCAGGACGACGTGGTCGGCGATGATCGCGGCGTGGTCGAGGTCGTGCAGGACCACACCGACCGCGACGCCGTCGTCGGCGAGGTCGCGGACCACGTCGAGGATCTCCACCTGGTAGCGCAGGTCGAGGTGGTTGGTCGGCTCGTCGAGCAGCAGCACGGAAGTCTGCTGCGCCAGGCAGGAGGCGAGCCAGACGCGCTGCAGTTCGCCACCGGACAGTTCGTCGACGCCGCGGTTCGCCATCGGTTCGACGCCGGTGAGTGCCATGGCGCGGTCGATCGCCGCGTTTCCTTCGAGGTCGGCGCCGCGCCAGCCGGACCGGTATGGGTAGCGGCCGAAGGCGACGACGTCGCGAACGGACACCCCTGCCGGGACCGGGCGGTGCTGGGTGAGCAGGGTGACCTCGCGGGCGAAGTCCTTGGCGGACAAGGCCGACACCGCGCGGCCGCTCAGTTCGACGGAGCCCGCCGTGGGCCGGTGCAGACGGGCCAGCGAGCGCAGCACCGTCGACTTGCCGGACCCGTTGGGCCCGACGAGCGCGGTGACCGTGCCCGCCCGCAGGTCGAGTGAGACGCCCTCGACCACGGTCCGGTCGTGGTGCGCGAGGACCAGGCTGCGCCCGGCCATCGCGACGAGTCCTCCAGCTGACATGGAGGTTAGGCTAACCTAAATTCAATCCCCGTCGACGTGGTCTGCACCACGTCTACCAGGGTTGATCACTAAGCGTCGAAGTCGACCGTCACCGAATCCGTCACCGGCAGGCCCTGGCAGGTGAGGACGAACCCGGCGTCCAGCTCGTGCTGTTCGAGCGCGTAGTTGCGACGCATCTCGACCTCTCCGACGACGACCTTCGCCCGGCACGTCCCGCACACGCCGCCCTTGCAGGCGAACGGCAGGTCGGCGCGGACGCGCTGCGCGGCGTCGAGAATCGGCTCGTCGTACGGCAGCGCGAGGGTGGTCTCGCGGCCGTCGAGCAGGATCGTGACGGCGGACGTCGGACCGTCGGGCCGACGGTCCTCGGCGCGCTTGGGCTCGGGCGGCGGCTCGTCCACATAGAACAGTTCGCGGTGGATCTTGGTGGCCGGGACGCCGCGCTCGGTCAGGACCGCGTAGGCGTCCTGGACCAGGCCGAAGGGGCCGCAGAGCCACCAGTGGTCGATGTCGGTCGCGGGCACGACCTGGTCGCACAGCGCGGCGAAGCGCTCGGCGTCGAGGCGGCCGGAGAACAGTTCGACATCGCCCGGCTCACGGGACAGGACGTGTACGAGCTGCAACCTGGTCGGGTAGCGGTCCTTCAGGTCGGCGAGTTCCTCGGCGAACATGACCGTGTCGGAGCGGCGGTTGCCGTAGAGGAGGCTGACGCGGTTTCCCGGCTCGGCCAGGACCGTGCCGACGATCGAGATGACCGGCGTGATGCCGGAGCCCGCGGCGACGAACGCGTGGTGGCTCGGGGTGGTCAGATCGGGGGTGAAGTTTCCTTGCGGGGCAAGGACTTCGAGCGTGTCACCGGGTTCGAGGTCGTTCACCAGCTTGCTGGAGAACAGGCCGCCCTCGACGCGCCGCACGCCGATGCGCGGGTCGGCGCCGACCGGGGCGCAGATCGAGTACGACCGGCGTTCCTCGCGGCCTTCGACGTCCTGTCGCAGCGTGAGGTACTGGCCCGCACGGAAGGCGAACTCGTCGGCGAGGTCCGCGGGAATGTCGAAGGTGACCGCGACGGCGTCGTCACAGAGCCGGTCCACCCGCTTCACGGGGAGCGAGTGGAAGGTTGACCGGCGGGTCATGGCGGCGGCGGTCAACTAAATCTCCTTGATTTGTTCGAACGGCTCTCGGCAGTCCTCGCAGCGGCGCAGGGCTTTGCACGCGGTGGAGCCGAAGCGGGACAGTTCGGTGGTGCGCGCGGAGCCGCAGTGGGGGCAGCTCACGCGGCGCTTCGGTGGCTCCAAGGTGAGCGGGATCGGGCCGACCGCGCGGGGGCCGATGCGCGACGGCGGGGCGATGCCGTGCTCGGTGAGCTTGCGCAGACCGTCGTCGCTGATCCAGTCGGTGGTCCACGCGGGGTGCAGGACGGTACGGATCTCGACATCGCGGTAACCCGCCTCGGTGAGCTTCTCGTGCAGGTCCGACCGCATCTCGTCGAGCGCGGGGCAGCCGGAGTACGTCGGTGTGATCGTCACGACCACGCGGTCGCCGACCTCGCTGACCTCGCGCAGCACGCCGAGATCGGCCAGGGTGAGCACCGGGAGCTCGGGGTCGAGCACCTGCTCGGCGACCTGACGCGCGCTCACCACACGCCTCCCGGCAGGGCGCGCGCGACCACCTGCATCTCGGCCAGGAGAGGCGCCATGGCCTCGGTGTGCACGCCGCCTCGGCCGCCGCCCGGGACGCTCGCGACGTCGGGACGGGTCAGACCGGCGGCACCCAGCACTGTGTCGAGCACGCTGTCCACTTCGGACCTGAGCTCGGCCGGGTCGACGGCGACGCCCGCCTCGGCCAGGCGGTGCTCGATGGGGTGCGCGGTGAAGAGCTCGTCGAGGTGCGGCCAGACCACAGCGAGGCCCGCGACCATGCGCTCGCGGGAGTAGTCCGTGCCGCCCGCGAGTCGCAGCACCCACTGGGCGGCGTGGTCGCGGTGATAGGTCAGCTCCTTGACGCCCTTCGCGGCGACGGCGGCCAGCACCGGGTCGGCCGAGCCGGTCAGCCGGTGCAGCAGCGCGAGGCGCCACGCGGAGAAGACGAGCAGGCGGGCCATGGTGGTGGCGAAGTCGCCGCCGGGGCCGGGGCCGCAGTCGATCTCGGCGAGATGGACGTTGCGGAACTCGGACGAGTCGCGCAGGTAGGCCAGGGCGTCCTCGTCGGTTCCCTGGATCTCCCCGGCGCGGGAGAGCAGCATCCGGGCCTGGCCGAGGAGGTCGAGCGCGATGTTGGCCAGCGCGACGTCCTCTTCCAACTCAGGGGCCTTGGCGCACCACTCGGCGAGACGCTGGGCGTAGACCAGGGCGTCGTCGCCGAGCATGAGGCAGTAGGCGGCGAGGTCGTCACGGTCCACAGTGGACGAAATGGCGCGGTCCACACCGGACAGCGCGTGGGTGAAGCCGGTGCCGAAGGCCCAGTGCTTCTCCTCGTGCCCCTCGACGAGGGACTCGTAGGCATTGTCGAAGCTCATAGATGCGGCACATCCTCGGGAATGGCGTAGAACGTCGGGTGCCGGTAGACCTTGTCGCCCGCGGGGGCGAAGAACGGGTCCTTCTCGTCCGGGCTGGACGCGGTGATGGCGTCAGCCTTGACGACCCAGATGCTCACGCCCTCGTTGCGGCGCGTGTAGAGGTCGCGCGCGTTGCGCAGCGCCATCTCGTCGTCGGGTGCGTGCAGGGAGCCGACGTGCACGTGGTTCAGCCCGCGCTTGCCGCGAACGAACACTTCGTAAAGAGGCCAAGACGACCTGGGCTCAGTCATGCCACCCGCTCCTTCTTAGCCGCGTAAGCGGCAGCTGCTTCCCGAACCCACGCGCCGTCCTCGTGCGCCTTGCGGCGGTTCTCGATCCGCTCGGCGTTGCACGGGCCGTCGCCCTTGACGACCTGCCAGAACTCGTCCCAGTCGATGTCGCCGAAGTCGTGGTGGCCGCGCTCGGCGTTCCAGGCGATCTTCGGGTCCGGCAGGGTGACGCCGAGCTTCTCGGCCTGCGGCACGGACATGTCGACGAAGCGTTGACGCAGCTCGTCGTTGGTGTGCCGCTTGATCCGCCAGACCATGGACTGCTCGGTGTTGGACGACTCGGCGTCCGGCGGGCCGAACATCATCAGGGACGGCCACCACCAGCGGTTGACGGCGTCCTGCACCATCGCCTTCTGCGCGTCGGTGCCACGCATCATGGTCATGAGGAGTTCGTAGCCCTGGCGCTGATGGAAGGACTCTTCCTTGCAGACGCGGATCATGGCGCGGGCGTACGGGCCGTACGAGGTGCGGCAGAGCGGCACCTGGTTGCAGATCGCGGCGCCGTCGACCAGCCAGCCGATGACGCCGACGTCGGCGAAGGTGAGCGTGGGGTAGTTGAAGATCGAGGAGTACTTCTGGCGGCCCTCGATGAGCTTGGTCGTGAGGTCCTCGCGGTCGGCGCCGAGGGTCTCGGTGGCGGCGTAGAGGTAGAGGCCGTGACCGGCCTCGTCCTGCACCTTGGCCAGCAGGATCGCCTTGCGCCGCAGGCTCGGGGCGCGGCTGATCCAGTTGCCCTCGGGCTGCATGCCGATGATCTCGGAGTGCGCGTGCTGCGCGATCTGCCGGATCAGCGTCTTGCGATAGCCGTCCGGCATCCAGTCGCGCGGCTCGATCCGATGGTCGGCGGCGACGACGCGCTCGAATTCGCGTTCCAGGTCCACACGGTCGATGTTACACCTGGAGGCAAATTTTGAAGAGAGGTGTTACACCGCGAGCTTGCGCCGTGCGCGCAACGAACGAAGGTGCAGTGGCCCCGGCTTGCGCAGCCACCACACCAGCCCCACAGACACCGTCCAGACGGCGAAGAGGGTGGTGAAGGCGGGCAGGAAAGTCAGGGTGGCGCCCCGACCGGCGACCCGGACGAGGTCGGGGTCACGCATGTCGTACTCGACCCGGACGACCTGGCCCTCTTCGAGCGCCTCGGGGTAGAGGACACCGACGTTGGGAACGTGCTCGGCGCCGTCGGGGGTCTGGAAGCGCACGAGCGTGCGGTGGGCGGTGACGTCGAGGACCTCGGCGTCGGCCCGGCCGGTATGGCTCTCGATGGCGGAGTCCTCGGCGCCCGCGGCGATGACCAGCAGGAAGCCGAGGAGGGTGGTGATGACGGCGATGAAGAGGATGGCGCAGGCGGCTGCCCGGCGGAGCTTGTAGGGCTGGGGCTTGACTCCGTCGGGGAGCGCATCGTGAGGCTCGACGTGGTCACGGTGCGTTTTGGTGGGGGCGGGCATCTCGCCATCGCCTTCGCTGTCGGGTACGTGCGGCTCGACACCGGCGCCTGGCCGCTGGGCGGGGTGGGGCTCAGTGGCGTCAACATCGGCGGGGACCGATTCAGCGGCCGACCCAGGCAGGCGCGATACCGCAGCCCCATCATCAGCCCGCTCAGCGAGGCGCGCCTCCGTGATCCCGCCGCCAGGTGATCCAGCTGGGCTGGGTTTGGAAGCAGCATCGTCGGTGGAGTCGGCCAGTTGGGTGCGTTCGAACGTCACTTCGCTTGCCTCGGCGGCCGACCAGGTGTCGCCGACCTGCTTTGCCGGCTCCGCGGATTCGGGTGGGGCCGACCGCGTCGCCT
The DNA here is from genome assembly GCF_014323725.1 of Actinokineospora xionganensis. Classification (GTDB taxonomy): domain Bacteria; phylum Actinomycetota; class Actinomycetes; order Mycobacteriales; family Pseudonocardiaceae; genus Actinokineospora; species Actinokineospora xionganensis. The sequence continues at coordinate 226,692 of NZ_JABVED010000002.1, forward strand.
CGGCTTCGGCGGTTGACCAGGGGTCGGCGTCCGCCAAGTGGGCCATCGCGGTGGGTGGCGCCTCGGCGGTGGCGACCGGGTCGGCGGGGGCTTTGAGCTGGGAGTTCACCTTGTCCCCGCCGGTGGGCCGATGTGGGGTTTGGGCGGGTAGGGGCGTCACCAGGTCCGGTCCGACGCCGTCCAAGGCCCGGACGGGGGATCCCCGCTCCTCCATCTTTGCCACCCCCCGAGCCTATCCGCACCGGTTTTCGCTGGTCGGCGTTTCCCTCAGATGACGCGTCGTCGCTGGTGGGCCTATGGGGTGTGGAGGCGGGCGATGGTCTCGCGGAGATGGGCGTGCAGCGGGCGCAGAATGGCCCGGTCGGCGCGTACTTCGATCACGCGCAAGCCGGATGCGGGGGCGAGCGCCTCGGTGAGGGCGGCCGCGGAATCCGCCACCGTGTGCGGCACGTGATAACCCGCACAGAGGCTGCTCAGGTCCGCGCCGGTGGGCGTGCCGAAGACGCGTTCGAAGCCGGCCGCGTGTTCGTCGGCGCCCTGTTCCAGCAGGGAGAAGATGCCGCCGCCGTCGTCGTTGAGGACGACCACGGTCAGGTTGGGGCGTTCTTCCTCGGGGCCTAAGAGCAGGGCGTTGAGATCGTGCAGGAACGTCAGGTCGCCGATGAGGGCGTAGGTCGGGCCGCCGGTGCCGATGGCGGTGCCCGCCGCCGCGGAGACGTTGCCGTCGATGCCCGCGACGCCGCGGTTGGCGTGGATGGTGAGGTCGGCGCGGTGGTCGGCGGCGATGTCGACGTCGCGGACCGGGTTGGACGAGCCGAGGAACAGGGTCGCGCCCGCGGGCAGAGCGGCGACGACGTCGCGGGCGACGTGCAGGCCGGTGGGCCATGGCTGGTCGTCGAGGACGGAGTCGACGGCCTTGACGGCGGCCTTCTCGGCGGCGCGCCAGCCTGCGAGCCAGGTGGGGTCGTAGTCGGTGACGTGGGTGAGATCGTCGTCGTCGAGCCAGCCGCGGACGTGAGTGGCGACGTACTGCGGGTCCGTCCATTGTGGATGGTCACCGATGCCGTAGACCGGGGCGCGGTCCATCAGGCCGCGCACACCGCGCGACAGGGTGGGCCTGCCGACGACGATCACCGCGTCCGGCCGCAGGTGTTCGGGCAGGGCGCCGCTCCCGAGGAGCAGCGGGCCGCGCCGCAGGACGTGGGCGCCGCCGATGACCGCGGCCGCCGCGCCGACGGGCTCGGCGACCACCGGCCAGCCCGCCTTCGCCGCGACCACCGCCGCCGCGGCCGCGCGGGCCGGATCGCCGCTGCCGACGACCATCAGGGAGCGGGCGGGCAGGGGGAAGTCGACGCGGTTGCCGGGCACGGTGCGAGCGGCCGAGGAGGTGGTCCAGCGGGAGCCGTCTGGTCGGCCGTCGAGGCTGTCGGGCCAGTCGGCGGCGTCGGTGGGGACGAGCGGCTCGCGGAAGGGGATATTGAGCTGGACCGGGCGCCCTGTCTCCGCGCGCGCGACGCCACGGCAGACCAACCCGCGCCAGACGGGGTTCAGGCCCGCGCGCGCCTCGGCGACCGGGAAGTCGACGGCGACGGCGGAGCTGCCGAAGATGTTGCGCTGGTCGATGGTCTGGTTGGCCCCGGTGCCGTGCAGCTCGGGCGGGCGGTCGGCGGTGATCAGGAGCAGGCCGATGCCGCAGTGGTGGGCTTCGAGGACGGCCGGGTGCAGGTTGGCAACGGCGGTGCCGGAAGTGCAGACCACGGCGGCGGGGCGGCCGGTGGCCTTGCCGATGCCGAGGGCGAAGAAGGCCGCCGACCGTTCGTCGACGCGGACATGCAGGGTGAGCACCCCGGCCAGCGACGCCTTGTGAAGGGCGAAGGACAGGGCGGCGTTGCGGGAGCCGGGGCACAGCACGATGTGCCGCACGTCGTTGCGCACCAGCTCGTCGACGACGACGGTCGCCATCGCGGTGGACGGGTTCACTCGACTCCATTCCGATCGACCGCGAGCCGACGGCCCGCGGTCCCTGACTTGCGACTCGCGGTCGGGACCGTAGAGCCCGTGGCAACCGACCGAGAGTTCGCCGACCAGCGGCGAGACGGCGCCGGGCGAGCACCCGCGAATGTTGAACTCACCTGCCGGAAGGGGCGACTCGCGGGCGCCAACGGCGGACTCGGTGTCGCGAACGTGGGACTCGCGGTCGCGAACGTGGGACTCGCGGTCGCGAACGTGGGACTCGCGGTCGCGGGCGGGGAACTCGGTGTCGCGGGGGTGGGGGTCACGGGAGGGTGGGGGGTGGGAACAGGACTTGGGTGCGGAGCGCCCAGCGGGCTATGGAGGTGCCTGCGTCGGTGAGGCCTACGCGGCGGGCGTTCCAGTCGGCGTCGAGGGCGTCGAGGGTTCTCAGGGCTTTGAGGAAGCGGGAGGCTGCTTCGCGGGCGTGGGGCTCGCCGAGCGGGAGCCCGGCAGGGTCGGTCCACGTGTCTTCGGTGAGGACGTGGGCGATCTTGGCGAAGATGCGGTCCGGGGACATCCGGTCTTCCAGGAGCAGCGCGCCGAGGACTACTTCCTGGATGACGGCCATGGCCGGGCGGTCGGTGGCGACGATCGTCTCCCCGACGGCCATGAGCAGGGCGTCCGGGTCGTCGACGACGGTGTCGCCGCGGTCGGTGAGCAGCAGCCGCGAGCCTGAGCGCTCGACCAGGCCGAAGTCGGTGGCCAGCTCCCGCAGCAGGCGAATCGGGGGCCAGGCGGACTCGCCGCGGCCCGCCGACGGGGCTTCGCGGCAGGTGGGCATGACCGCCGCGAGTTCGGCGACCAGTGCGGTGGGCAGGTAGCCGCGCTCGGTGAGGCGGGCGCCCTTGCCGCGGCAGGCGTCGAGGAGGGTCTCCAAGGCCGGGAGATCGTAGCCCGCGGCCTCGGGGGGCCTGCGGATGTCGGGGCGCAGGCGGACCAGGACCTCGCGGCGGGTCTGGCTGCCGCGGCCGAGGATCCACGAGTCGAGGCGTTCATCGAGGAGTTTGCCGAACCAGGTGTCCTCGCCGGTGGTGTCCGGGCTCATCAGCAGCCGCAGCACCAGCTCGACGCGTTCGGGCTCGTCGGTGCCGTCGGCGCGCAGGGTGCCCGCGTCGATGGCTTCCTCGAGCATCCGGCCCGCCGCCGCACGGAGGGCCTGTTCGACATCGCCCGCGTGGTCTGACCAGGTCAGCGTGGGCGGGTCCGGGGGGTAGACGCCGGAGGAGCGCCAGGCCCGCTCGACCAGGGCGCGGTAGCGGTCGTCGTCGCGGGCGGCGTCGAGGATGGCGTGGGTGGCCTCGCCGCGGCAGAGGCAGGCGTAGTCGCCGTGGCCGAGAAGGTCGAGCAGCTCGGCGAAGGCCTCGCAGGTGTCGTGCAGGTCGTCGAAGGCCTCGGCGCCGTCGGGGCGGCGGGCGGCCAGCGGCAGCGTGCCCCACACCATCTGCTGGACCTCGTATTTGGTGACCTTGGTCGGGTGGGCCGCTGTCGCGCGCATCACCTGCCAGAGGGCGTGCGCGTGCTTCGCCGCGGTGTCGTCCCGCGCGCGAATCACTTCCAGAGCCGAGTCGAGGTCGTGCACACCCCCAGCTTTACACGCCGACCCGCAACCCCGCGAACGACTGTCCACAGGCGCGCCGGCATGCTCGCGGTGTGGCTGACCGCGAGGTATCCGAGCTGTTCGACCCGGCGCAGTGGCGCGAGATCGACGGGTTCGACTTCACCGACATCACCTACCACCGCGCCGTGGACACGGGCGCCGTGCGGATCGCGTTCGACCGGCCCGAGGTGCGCAACGCGTTCCGGCCGCACACGGTCGACGAGCTGTACCGCGCGCTCGACCACGCGCGGATGAGCTCCGATGTCGGCTGTGTCCTCATCACCGGAAACGGCCCGTCGGCCAAGGACGGCGGCTGGGCCTTCTGCTCCGGCGGTGACCAGCGCATTCGCGGGCGCACCGGCTACCAGTACGCCTCCGGCGAGACCGCCGAGACGGTCGACCCGGCGCGCGCGGGCAGGCTGCACATCCTGGAGTGCCAGCGGCTGATCCGGTTCATGCCGAAGGTCGTCATCGCGGTCGTCCCCGGTTGGGCCGCGGGCGGTGGGCACAGCCTGCACGTGACGTGCGACCTGACGCTGGCCAGCACGGAGCACGCCCGCTTCAAGCAGACCGACGCCGACGTGGGCAGCTTCGACGGTGGCTTCGGCTCGGCGTACCTGGCGCGGCAGGTCGGGCAGAAGTTCGCCAGGGAGATCTTCTTCCTCGGCCGGACGTACACCGCCGAGGACATGGTCAAGATGGGCGCGGTGAACCAGGCGGTGCCGCACGCGGAGCTGGAGGCGACCGCGCTGCAGTGGGCGCGGGAGATCAACGGCAAGTCGCCGACAGCGCAGCGGATGCTCAAGTACGCGTTCAACGCGATCGACGACGGCTTGGTGGGCCAGCAGATCTTCGCCGGCGAAACCACCCGGTTGGCCTACATGACCGATGAGGCCGTCGAGGGGCGCGACTCGTTCCTGGAGAAGCGCGACCCGGACTGGTCACGCTTCCCGTACTACTACTGAGCGGCGCGGCGGCGGGCGCCTTTGCCCGCCACGTACTGCTCATGGTCCACGCACAGTCGGGCCCACAAGGCGTCTCGGCGGTCCGCGCCGATTTCCGGCAAAGGCAGGCCGAAGACGTCACCGAGCAGGCCGAAGTAGTCGCCGCGGTCGGCGATCTCGGTGTGGGTGACGCCGTCGGCGTTGGTCTCCTTGTACAGCCGGCCGCGCAACTCGCGGATTGTCTTCGCGTCGCGGTTCGAGACCGTCACGACGCGGACGAAGCCGGAGTCCGGGGACGTGCACAGGTGGTCGTGTTTGGCGAGGAAGTCGTCGACCTTGGCCTGCGCGGGGGCGAAGTCCATGCCGATGAACGATCCGCGTGCGTCGTGGTCGAGGCGCCAGCCGCCGGGGACGACTTCGGAGGGACGCAGCGCGAAGGTGTACGGCGCCTGCTCGTAGACGCCCTCGGCCAGCGGGATCGGGTCGTACAGGCCGTCACCGAGGCCCGCGTCCACCATCCACGGTCCACCGTCGAGGCCGTGGACTTCGATCACCAGGTGGTTGGCCGTGATACCCGGCTCGTCGCCCTTGCCGCCTTGGACCCCGCCGACGCGCCAGTGGACGTCGAAGCCGAGCCAGGCGAGCAGGGTGCTGAAAGCGCCGTTGAGGTGGTAGCAGTAGCCGCCCCGGCCGCGCAGCAGGTAGCGCAGGGAGTCGAGGGGGTCGACGGTGCGCTGCTCGCCGAGGGCGATCCAGACGGTCTCGTACGGGATCTTCTCGACCTGGGCCCGGTGCAGTTCGCGCAATGTGTCCAGGGTCGCGGGCGGCGGGGTGCGTAAGCCGAGCCTCGTCAGGTAGGCATCGCGCAGCGGCTCGTTCACTTGCCGCCCCCAGGTTTTGGTCATCGCCAGAGGCTAGTGGTGGAAACTGTGTATATGCACGACCTGCGAGTTCTCGATCCGGACACATCCGAATTCATGAAGGCGCTACGGGCGGCGCTGGACGGCTCGGGTCCCGCCGTGCTGCCGGTCGCCATGGGACAGTCCGGTGAGGACATGGCGCCGGGCGAGCCGCTGGAACCCGACACGGCGCTGGTCGTGCGCACGTCCGGCTCGACCGGCAAGCCGAAGGGCGTGTTGCTGTCGGCGAAGGCGCTGCGGGCTTCCGCGGACGCGACCCACACGCGCCTCGGTGGGCCGGGCACGTGGCTGCTCGCGATGCCCGCGCACCACATCGCCGGGGTGCAGGTGCTGGTGCGGTCGATCGTGGCGGGCACCGAGCCGGTCGTGATGCCGCGCACCGCGTTCCGCCCCAAGGTCTTCACCGAGTCGGCCTCGGACGCGCTCGGCTCCCTCGGCCCGGTGTACACCGCGCTGGTCCCGACCCAGCTGACCAGGATCGTCGAGGACGGCGGCGACGCGCTCGCCGCGCTGCGCGCCTTCGACGCGGTCCTGGTCGGCGGGGCGGCGGTGTCCGCGCGCACGCTGGAACGCGCGCTCGACGCCGGGGTCCGGGTCCGCACCACGTATGGGATGTCGGAGACCGCGGGTGGATGCGTCTACGACGGGGTGCCGCTCGACGGGGTGGACGTGCGGATCGACGATGGGGTCATCGAACTGAGCGGCCCCATGCTGGCCAACGGCTACCGGCTGGACCCGAAAGCAACCAAGGAGTCCTTTGTAGATGAATGGTTCCGGACGTCGGACGCGGGCGGGTTTCGTGACGGAGTGCTGCGTGTGTTCGGCCGAGTCGACGACCTGATCAATACCGGTGGGGTGAAGGTCGCCCCCGCCGCGGTCGAAAATGTCCTTACGGCGCAGAGAAATGTCGCGGAAGCCTGCGTCGTCGGCGTGCCGGACGCGCAGTGGGGGCAGCGGGTCGCGGCCGCGCTGGTGCTGACCGGCGCGGTGGACGAAGGCGAGCTGCGGTCGGTCGTGCGAGCCGAACTCAGTGCCCCCGCGGCACCCAAGGACTTCATCGTCTTGGCGGCACTACCGCTGATCGGACCAGGGAAACCGGACCGGCGGGCGCTGGTCGAGATGTTCTGTTCCCAGGGCGGGAACGGCTAGCGCGATGGGGTGGAATCGGCGCGCGGGGACACCGGGCGGCACAGGAAGTCCCTAGCGTGTGGGGAATGGGAGCGAGAAACCGGGCTAGCGTGCGCGAGCTGGGCGATTTGTTGCGGGAGCACCGGGAGGCGGCGGGGCTGACGCTGCGGGACCTCGCGCCCAAGTTGGGGCGTTCCATCGCGCACCTGCACCGGATCGAGACGGGATATCGGGGCACTACCTCAGAGACGGAGGTGGTGCACTACCTGGCGACCTGCGGCGCGCGATATCAGGACGTGGAAGCGCTGATCACGTTCTGTCGAGAGGCCGGCGACGACCGGGGCTACTGGCTGGCGCCGCACGGGCAGTGGATGTCGGACTCCCTGCGGTCGCTGATCTTCCACGAGACCACCGCCACCCGGTCGATCAGCTACGAACCCGAAGTCATCCCCGGCCTGTTGCAGACCGAGCCATACGTCCGCGCACTGCTCGCCCGCCAAGATTTCACCGATGAGCGGCGGGCAGCATTGCTGCAAGCGCGCATGGAGCGGCAGCGGATCCTGTTCCGCAACAACCCAACCCAGTTCACCTTCTTCGTTCACGAGCGCGCCCTGCGCTTGGAGGTCGGCGACTACCGAACGATGGCCGAGCAACTGCTCGCGATGCTGTTCTTCGCCGACCAGCGGAACATCCAGATCCGCATTTTGCCATCGTCGGCCCGCGACACCGCAGTCTTCGGCGGAGCGTTTCGGCTGCTGGGCTATCCGAAGTTCGCACCCCTGGTCTACCTCGATTGCCACATCGCCGGCCTGTTCCTGGAAGACGCCCGGCAGGTGGCGGACTTCCAATCGCTTATGAGGCAGATAGCCAAGGTCGCCCTCGATGCGGGACAATCTCGAGGGCTCGTCGCCACGCTGGCGGACGAGTACGACCGGGCGGAAGGCGGCTGGGATGACGCAAGGCGGGTGGCGCAAGAGCAGCTTTAGCTCAGGAGGCGAAACCGATTGCGTCGAGGTTTCTCTAGGGGTGGAACACGCGCGGGTGCGGGATTCCAAGAACGCAGACGGGCCTGTCCTGACCGTCACGCCTGCCGCCTGGGGCGCGTTGGTCGGCGCGGTGGACCTGATCAACAACTGAGGCCGATCACTCCTGCACCCCGGCCTGGCCGTGGCTGAGCAGATCGCCGGGCTGGCAGTCGAGCACCGCGCACAGCCTGCTCAGGGTGCTGAACCGGACCGCCCGCGCCCGCCCGTTCTTGAGCACCGACAGGTTCACCAGCGAGATACCCGCCCGGCTCGACAACTCGGTCAGGGTCATGCCGCGCTCGGCCAGGACACGGTCGAGGTGCACTGAGATGTCGTGGATCTCGTGGGCGTCGGTCACACCGTCCACGTGAGGTCCTCCCGCATGCGGGCGCTGATCCGCAGCACCCGGGCGAACGAGATCAGCAGCGTGCCGAGGAAGATCGCCAGGATGGAGGGCTCGACGTCCCACAGCCAGAACTGGCTGAGCGGATGGTCGACCATCGACTGGAGCAGGCGTTGGCGGGCCCACGCTTCGACGAGAGCGGCGGTCACGCTGCCCGCGAGCACCACCCAACCCACGATCCGCAAGCGCGCGGCGAACCTGTCGACGAACACCCCGTGGCGCCTCGCGGCGCGGAACATGAGCATGGCCAGCGAAAGCGTCACCGCGAACACGAGGAAACTCGGCAGCTTGGTCGCCACGTGCCAGGCCTGCTGCGCACCCGACGGCTCGTGAGCGCAGAAGCGGACGCCCGCCACCGACGCGCCCGCGCCCGGTGCGAGGTCAGGCACCAGGGTCTCCTCGGACCCGCGGACCGGGAACCCGGAACTCGCCTCCACGCACACACTCGCGCTCCCGAAGCCGAACATGGCCCCGGAACCCCCGACCGCCGTCACCAAGCTGATCGCCGTCATGGCCAGAACGAACGCGAACACCAACTTCACCGACGTCTGGATCGGATCCAGCGGATTCTTGGTCATCGCCACCCCCGGGTTAACGTTTATCGATAACAACGATAATCGATAAACCCGGGCCTGTCGCCCCCCTGTTCCGACCCGTCAACCAAGATGGACGCATGGCGACAGTCGCGGAATGGGTCCAGGGCGCACGGGTGCGGACGCTGCCGAACTCGGTCGCGCCGGTGTTGGTCGGCGCGGGCGCGGCGGCGGCGCTCGGCGGGTTCTCCTGGTGGAAGTCGCTGCTCGCGCTGGTGGTGGCGCTGTCGCTGCAGGTCGGGGTGAACTACGCCAACGACTACTCCGACGGCATCCGGGGCACCGACGACAACCGTGTCGGGCCGCTGCGGCTGGTCGGCTCCGGGTTGGCCACCCCGTCCTCGGTGAAGCTCGCCGCGTTCGCCTGCTTCGGCATCGGCGCGCTGGCCGGGCTGGTGCTGGTGATCGTGAGCGCGCAGTGGTGGCTGTTGGCCGTGGGCGCGCTGTGCATCGCGGGGGCCTGGTTCTACACCGGCGGGTCCAAGCCGTACGGGTACTCCGGGTTCGGCGAGGTCGCCGTCTTCCTGTTCTTCGGGCTCGTCGCCGTCCTTGGCACGCAGTACATCCAGGCCGGGACAGTCAGCTGGGCGGGCCTCGCGTGCGCGGTGTCGATGGGGTCGTTCTCGGCGGCGGTGCTCGTCGCCAACAACCTGCGGGATGTGCCGACCGACCGGATCGCGGGGAAGACCACGCTGGCCGTGCGGCTCGGCGAGGAAGGCACGCGGGTGCTTTTCGCTGCCCTGGTGGCGATCCCGTTCGTGGTCAGCGTCGCTCTGGTCACCCAGACCTGGTGGGCGCTCGCCGGCTTGGCCGCCGCGGTCTTGGTCGTGCCCGCGCTCAAACTGGTCCTCGGCAAGGCGACCGGGCCCGCGCTGATCCCGGTGCTCAAGCAGACCGGGCTCGCCATGCTGGCGTGGGCGGTCATCACCGCCCTGGCCGTCGGACTCAGCTAGCCGCGGCCCGCGCCTTGGCGAAGGTGTTGCGCAGCACGGCCAACAGCGCGTCGCGCACGGAGAGCTTCTCGCGGGCGTCGAACATGATCAGTGGCACCTCGTCGGCGATGGCCAGCGCCCAGCGGATGTCGTCGGGCTCGTGGGCGAGTTCGCCGCCGAACATATTGACCCCGACAACGAACGGCAGACCGGCCTTCTCGAAGTAGTCGACCGCCGGGTAGCAGTCGTCCATCCGTCTTGTGTCGACAATGACCAGCGCGCCCAACGCGCCGCGCACCAGGTCGCCCCACATGAAGCCGAAGCGGTCCTGGCCGGGGGTGCCGAACAGGTACAGCTTCACCTCTTCGTCGATGGTGATGCAGCCGAAGTCCATGGCGACCGTGGTCGTCGTCTTCGCCGGGACCTCCCCGACCCGGTCGATCTCCGCGCCCACCGATGTGATGGCGGCTTCGGTGGTCAGCGGCGAGATCTCCGAGATGGAGGCCACCGCGGTGGTCTTGCCGACGCCGAACCCGCCGGCGATGACGATCTTGACCGGTGCCGGCGGACGCTGCGGGCGCTCAGCGGATGGCTTCGAGTCCACGAATGACCCTTTCGATCATGCTGAGATCCTGGGCCGGGGTCGCGCCCGGCCGCCGGAGGACGACGTATCCGAGTTCGGCCAGATCGGCCACCAGCACCCTGGCCACCCCGATGTGCAGCTTGAGCGACGCGGCGATCTCGGCGACGGACATGGTCTTGCGGCACAGCGCGATGATCTCGCGCCGCTCGAAGGCGAGGTCGGAGTGCGCCGCGGCGCCGAGGCTGCTGGACATCACCTGCGCCTCGATCTCCAAGGTGTCGTCCACCGGCTTGGCCCGACCCGCGGTGAGCAGGTAGGGCCGCAGCAGGGAGACGTCCGGTCGGCTATCCGACACTGTTCTTGAGCTCTTCGATCAGCTGCGGCGTCAGCACCGCGCTGGCCCGGTTGGCGAACATCGCCATCTCGTAGGCGATGGTGCCCAGGCTCGCCTCCTTGGTGGCGAGCACGCCGAGCGAGCAGCCGATGCTGATCGTGCAGACCAGCAGGTAGCCGCGCTCCAACTCGATGATCACCTTGTCCGGCTGGCCAAGCGGGTGGCTGTCGGACACACCGTTGGCCAGTCCGAGCATGGCCGAGGAGATCGCCGCGAGCCGGTCGGCGTTGGCCCGCACCAAATCCGCGGACATCGCGATCAGCAGGCCGTCGGCGGACACCGCGATCGCGCCGATGGCGCCCGCGGTGTTCTGGGTGAACCTGCTGACCAGCCAGTTGAAGTTCTGCGCATCGACGCTGATCGCGGGGGCCGGCGGCCTGCTCATCTTGTGCTCTCTCTCCTCGGACTCGTCCCTGGGTGCGGGGCGGTTTCCTGGGGGCTGACGTTATCCGTAACGATGGCCGCTTTCGCCAATCCCATGGCGAATTTGTCGAAGGCGGCCCGTTCGGACTCGGGGTCGCGCCTGTGCCAGGCCCGCACGGCCGGTGGCGCCGACGCGAAAGCGGCCGGACGCAGCCCCGGCGCGAGGTTCTCGCCGGGGACGCGCCTGCTCAGTCCGCCGCGCGCCGAGGACGGCGGCGGGTCCGCGGCACGGGCGAACGCGCCGTGGAAATCGTTGAGCGCAGCGCGGGCGGCTTCCGGGTCGTGCCGCGGCCTGCTCTGACGGGGAGCGGGTGGCGTGGGGGGAGTACCGGGCAGCTGTGCGCCCGCGACCCGGCGGTTCAGGCCGCCGCGCGACTCGGTGGGCCTGGCCTGCGCCTGGATGAAACCGGTGTGGAAGTCGTCCATCGCGGCGCGCGCGGCCTCCGGGTCACGCTCGGGGGGTGGGCTCGCCTGCCTCAGCGTCTCGCCCGCGGGCTCGGTGCTCGGGACCCGGCGGCGCAGGCCGCCGCGCTCCGGTTGCGCGGCAGGCGGGGATGAGGGCGGGGGCCCGGCCTGCTCGCCGGAGAAGGTGGGGAACCAGAAGAACCCGTCGGTGCGGGTGGCGGGCGGGATCTGGAAGCCCGGCATCAGCGGGAGCAGCGGCTGGGGCGCCGGTTCCGGTTCCACGACCCGGCGCAGGTAGGACTCGACCGCGATGTGGACCCGCGCGGTCACGCCGCCGCCCGGGGTGGAGTCGAGTTCGACGCGCAGCGAGTGCCTGCGGGCGAGCCGTCCGACCACGAACAGGCCGAGCACGGTGGTCGGGACGATGTCGAGCCGCTCCCGCTCGACCAGGCGACGGTTCTCCTCGGCCAGCTTCTCCGGTGGCAGGCCGATGCCGTGGTCGACGATCTCGATCACGCAGGTGCCGTCGGTCTGGAACTTGGCGCCGACCTCGACGGTCGTGGTCGGCGGGGAGAACGACGTCGCGTTCTCCATCAGCTCGGCGAACACCAGCACCAGGTCGGCGCCGATATCCGCGGCGAGGGTGACGTCGGAGATCGAACCGAGTCGAACCCGTTGGTACTCCTCGATCTCGGCCAGCGCGGACCGCAGCGTGGTGGACAGCTCGATCGGCCCGGAGAGCCTGCCGCGGTCGGCGGTGCCCGCGACGACGAGGAGGTTGTCGGCGCTGCGGCGCAGGCGGGTGGAGACGTGGTCGAGCCGGTAGAGGCGTTCGAGGAGCCGGACGTCCTGCTCGTCGCGTTCGAGCTCGTCGACCAGGGCCATCTGCCTGCCGACCAGGTTCTGGGTGCGCTGCGCGACGTTGACGAACATCAAACTGACGTTGCGCCGGGTGAGCGCCTGCCGCTCCACCAGCGAGGACGCCGTGCTCTGCACCCGGTTGAACGCGGCGGCGAGCCTGCCGATCTCATCGGCGCTGGCGACCTCGATCTCCGCGAGCCGGGGCGCCTGCACCTCGGCGACCTCGGTGTCGGTGACCCGGACCAGTTCGGTCTCGGCCAGGTCGGCAACTGAGGTGGCGGCGTCGGTGAGTCTGCGCAGCGGGTCGGAGATCGAGCGGCTGACCCGGATCGCGAGGAGGGCGACCAGCATGATCAGCAGCGCCGCGCCGAGACCGACGCTGTGCGCGATCAGCCCGGCGTCGGAGGCGCGGTCGGCGGCGGCCGTGGTGACCTGGTCGGTCACCTTGTCCTGGGCGACCCGGCGCATCCGCGACTGGGTCTGCACGGTGGCGAGGGCGTCGAAGATGAACGACTCGCCCGCGTTGGCCTCGGGGTCCAGCGGCAGCCGCGCGGCCAGGGCGGCCACCTCGCGGGCCAGGTCGCCCTGGTCGACGGCGACGACGACGGCCGCGTGCTCGACGTCGGCCTGCTGGACGAACCGCTCGGTCAGCATCCGGGCCTGCGCGGAAGCCTTGTCCAGCAACACCTGCCCGGTGGTCGGGTCGAGCGCGGTGGCGATGATCGCCATGCCGTAGAGCTCGTTCTCCTCGTTGGCCCGCAGCAGCGAGTCGAGAACGGTGAGCTGCCGAGTGCCCTCGGCGTCACTGGTCCGCTGCGGCACCAGGCGGAGCGCGTCGAGAATCGCGCCGATGACCGCGTGGTAGGTGCGGGCCACCGCGTCCGGCGAGATGCCCCGGCGCAGCGCGCTCTGCCGCAGCTCGCGCAGCGAACCGATGCGCACCAAGGCGGACGCGAGTTCCTCGATGCCCTCGCCTTCGAGGGAGTCGAGAGCGGCGGCGGCCGCGGTGTCGACGGTCCGCTGCTGGCGGACCAGGTCGGTGTTGTCCCCGCTCGCCGACGCCAGGTAGCCGGCGGTGAGCAACCGCTCGCGCTGCAACTCCCACACCAGGCCACCGAAGTCCCGGGCGCGGCCCGCGATGTCGGCGGTGCGGCCGGCGGAGCGGGCGTCGCCGATCCCGCCCGCGACGAACGGGACCGCCACGAGGACCACCGCGGTGAGCGGGACCAAGAGCAGGACGTTGAGCCTGCCCCGGATGCCGAGCCTGCTCAGGATTCCCAGAGTCACCGTCCACCTGCCGTCGCCCGGGCGGTGTGGGCCCGGTGTTGGGCGCGGACGATGTCCTCGATCGACGCGCGCAGGGCCAGGAAGTCGGGGTGGCGCTTGATGTCGAGGTCACGGTCCTCGGGCAGCGCGACGGTGATGTCGGCGGCGACCCGGCCGGGGTCGCACGCCAGGACGACCACCCGGCCGCCGAGGAACACCGCCTCCTCGACGTCGTGGGTGACCATGAGCACGGTGGTGCCGGTGTCGCGCCACACTTGGCGGACGAGGACCTGCATGTCCTCCTTGGTCTGCACGTCGAGCGCGCCGAAGGGCTCGTCGAGCAGCAGGACCTCGGGCTCGCACGCCAGCGCCCTGGCGATCGCGACTCGCTGCTGCTGACCGCCGGAGAGCTGCCGGGGCAGCGCGTGCCGGAACTCGGTCAGGCCGGTCTCGGCCAGGTGCCAGTCGACCCGGGCGGCCCGGTCCTCCGGTGTGATCGGGAGCAGCTCCAGTCCGAAGGCGACATTGCGCTCGACCGTTCGCCACGGGTACAGCGTCCCGGCCTGGGGCACCAGACCCCGGTCCGGGCCGGGGCCGGTGACCTCGGCGCCGTCGAGGGTGATCCGGCCTTCGGTCGGCACGTCGAGCCCGGCGACGAGCGAGAGCAGAGTGGACTTGCCCGAGCCGCTCGCGCCGACGACACACAGGAACTCGCCCGAGGCGACGCGGAGATCGACGCCGTCGAGCGCGCGAACCGAGGCTGCCCCTGTCCGGAAGGACTTACCGACGCCGGAGAGTTCGAGCTTCATCCCGTCCACCGCCCGACCTTGTTGCGCAGCAGACGAAGCACCACGTCGATCAGCACCCCGCAGAGGCCGATCACGATGAGCACGGCGAAGATCTTGTCGGTCTGCAGGAACCGCTGGGAGCGCACGATCCGGTAGCCGAGGCCCTCGGTCGAGTTGACCAGTTCGGCGACCACCACGAAGTTCCATGCGGCGGCGGCGTTGACCCGGACCGCGTCGACGATCCCGGGCAGCGAGTGCGGCACGATCACCTTGCGCAGCACTTCGCCGCGCCGAGCGCCGAGCGTGTACGACACGTCGATGAGCGGGCGCGGCACACCGCGCACGACGTCGGAGACCATCAACGTGTTGAAGAAGACGGTGCCGATGAACAGCAGGGCGATCTTGGACGGCTCGCCGAGGCCCATCCAGATGACCAGCAGCGGGATGAACGCGCTCGCGGGCAGGTAGCGCAGCACACTGATCAGCGGCTCGAACAACGCCTGCCCCGCCCGGAAAGTCCCCATGACGATCCCGATCGGCACCGACACGGCGACGGCCAGGCCGAACCCGAACAACACCCGCTGGACGGTGGCCCAGAGGTCGGCGAACAGTTCGCCGGACTCGGCCATGCCGATGCCCGCCGCGAGCACCGCGCCCGGCGAGGGCAGGAACCGCGACGGGACCACGCCGCTGGCCACGAGGACGACCCAGGCGAGGAACGGCAGGGCGAGCGAGAGCACCGCCAGGGTCAGGCGCGAGCGGCGGGAGATCGGGGCACGGATCGTGAGCAGCGGCGAGGTCCGCCCGGGTCGGGGCCTGCGCGGCAGCGGGCCCCATCCCTCCCGGCCGGACCGGGTGGTGTCGGTCGCCGCGGCGCCGACGGCGAGCGGACTCACCAGGATCCCCCGGGGATGCTTCGACGTTCACGGCGGCAAAGAGTCTGCAGCAATACGACCGCCACGACCCGAGCTGGCCCTGGCATGCCCCGATTCATCTGTGTCTCCGGGTTTTGTCGGTGGTGGTCGTTACGTTGATCGGCATGTCCCGATTCCGTCTCCAGCCCACCCCCGCTCAGGAGCAGGCGTTGTTGGAGCATTGTGGGCATGCGCGGTTCGTCTGGAACCTCGCCGTGGAACAGCACGCCCACTGGCGGCTGGGACGCAGATCGGCGCCCGGGTATGCCGAACAGTGCAGGCAGTTGACCGAGGCGCGCGCTGCGAATCCGTGGTTGGCCGCCGGATCGGTGATCGTGCAGCAGCAGGCGTTGAAAGACTTCACCGAGGCGATGGCGAGCTTCTTCCGCCGGACCCACCGACGGCCCACCTGGCGCCGACGCGGGCGGGCCGAGGGTTTCCGGATCGTGGCGGTCAAACCCGACGGCCTGCGCCGGGTGTCCCGCAACATCGGTGAGGTCAAAGTGCCCAAGGTGGGGTGGGTGCGGTTCCGCTGGTCGCGTGCCGCCGTCGATGGTGTGAAGTCCTACCGCATCACCCGGGACCGGGCGGGCCGTTGGCATGTGGCGTTCGCCGTGGCGCCCAAGCCCATCGCCGGACCGGGCTCGGGTGCGGAGGTGGGTGTGGATCGCGGAGTGGTGGTGTCGGCGGCGTTGTCCACCGGGGAACTGCTGAACGCACCCACGTTGCGCCGACCCGAGATGGCGCGGCTGCTGCGGCTGCAACGTAAGCTCGCCCGGGCCCAACGTGGCTCCAACCGGCGCGGCAAGGTCAAAACGGCGATCGCGAAGCTCAAGACCCGCGAGACCGACCGGCGCAAGGACTGGGTCGAGAAGACCAGCACCCGCCTGGCCCGAGAGTTCGACGTGATCGCGGTCGAGGACCTCAAGATCACCAACATGACCCGGTCGGCGAAAGGCACCCGGGATGCGCCAGGCCGGGGCGTGCGGCAGAAGGCCGGACTGAACAGGGGAATCCTCACCAACGGGTGGGGCCTGCTCGTCACCCGCCTGGATCACAAGGCCCCAGGGCGAGTGGTCAAGGTCGATCCGCGGTTCACCAGTCAGCGTTGCTCGGCGTGCGCGATCGTGGATCGGGAGGCGCGCGAGAGCCAAGCCGTCTTCCGCTGCCGGTCCTGCGGTTTCGCCGCCAATGCCGATGTGAACGCGGCACAGAATATTCGGCTCGCGGCAGGACATGCCGTGACTGCACGGGGAGGCCCACCGTTGGGTGAGCCAGTGAACCGTGAACCTCAACGTGACCTCCTTTCCATCGGGTAGTCGCTGTTGGAATCCCCACGCCTCCTGGCAGGGGAGGCTGTCAATCGGGGACCGCTTTCACGAAGCGGTCGTCGAGCAGGCCGTCAAGGATCGGGCGGTCCTTGACCAGGCCGGTGTCGACCATGAAGTCGACGATCTTGCCTGCCTGGAAGTTCAGGTGCGATGGCGTGGTTCCCGGCGTGAACGCGTCGAGGTTCTGCTTTCGGGTGAAGATCGTGGTGCCCGCGTCGTAGGAGCGGTACTCGTCGGCGGTGACCCCGCCGCGCTTGGCCATGATGTCGGTGGCCGCGCCCTTGTTGTCCCTGATCCACTTCACCGTCTCGAACCAGGTGTTCACCAGGGCCTGGACCTCGGCGGGGTGGTCCTTGACGAACTCGGCGGTGAACACCAGGTGGTCCGGGATCGCGCCGGGGAACTCGGCGGAGGTGGCGACGGCCCGGCTTCCCGGGCGTTCGAGCGCCACGCTGGTGAAGGGCGCGAACGCCCCGACCGCGTCGACCTGGCCCGCGGCGAACGCGGCGGCGGCGGCGTCGGTGGCCAGCGGCACCAGTTGGATGTCCTTCTCGGTCAGCTTCGCCTCGGCCAGCGCGAGGAGCAGCAGGTAGTGGTCGACGGTGCCCTGCTCCACGGCGACCTTCTTGCCGCGGAGATCGCTGACGCTGACGATTCCCTCCGCGGCGATGATCTTGTCGTTGCCGGTGGAGTTGTCGTTGACCAAGACGATCTTCTGCTGGGCGCCGCCACTGACCGAGGCCAGCGTGTCGTTGAGGGTCTGGCTGTTGGCGTCGATCGCGCCGGTCGCCAGGGCGTTGAGGCTGTCGGTGTAGCTGTCGAAGTACTTCAACTCGACGTTCACGCCGTTCTTGGCGAAGATCCCCTGCTCCTGCGCGACCTGCCACGGGAACCAGCCCGGCCACGCGCTGAAGCCGAGCGTCACCTTCGTTCCCGACTCGGCGGCTTGCGACGTGCAGGCCGTCGCGCCTGAAACTGTTAACAGGCACACGACAGCGGCGATCAGCCTGCTGACCGAACTGGGCTTCACTGCGTACTCCAGGGAGAGGCGAACGGGTCGGCTATCGAGCCGGGAAATGCGGGAGCTCGCCCTGGGAAAAAATGGGAATACGTTTGTCCACAGTAGAGTCGACGCCGGACTCCGTCATCAAACTCCCCCATCCCGCGGTGAACCCCAACGGGGCAAACCCTAACGGGGTACGACGAGGGCGACTAGAGAGCCACCAGTGGATCTCACCCGATCGGACTATCGGCGCTAAAGCATGTCACTATGCGCAATTGTGCGGCTATTAGCGGAAATAAGCCGCGACGCCGAAAAAGTGGTCTGGATTACATTCCATACCCGACGTTCAGGGGTTGCGCGCCGACTCGTTCCGCCTTCTACGAATTACCGTATAGAGAATGGGAAGGGACACGAGCGCGGCCGCCCCGGTGGAGAACGCGGGACTGCGGGTGATGATCCGCAGCTCGGCGGCCCAGCCGGTCCACACGGTCAGCCCGCCGAGACACTTGATCACCGCGCCGCCGCCGAACCAGGGCTCGAGTTCGGTCACCTCGCCGAGCGCGCCCTTGCGCGAACCGATGTGGACCGCGGTCTCGGGTCCGCCGTCCGCGGTCACCGTGCAGCCGCGCGAGCTCGCCTTGCGCTGCACCACGATCGTGCCGCCGGTCCACTGGTAGATCGCCGGGTCGCGGACGGTGCCGGAGACGTACGTGCCGCTGAAGGCGCCAACGGAGTAGACGGCCGCGTACAGCACGAGCAGCAGCCCGGCCAGCGTCAGTGCCCGCTTCACCAGGCGTCTTCGCGGAGCACGATGCCCTCATCGCCCTCATCGCCGTCATCCGGACGACCGGACCGCGAGCTGCCCGCCTCGATGACCTCGTCGACGGAGTGGCCTTCCTCCAGCAACGTGTAGGCCTGCCGCAGCTGCGGCAGGCCGGCCTCCAGCGCCTCGCGCACCCCCGGCTCCCCCGCCGCCCGACCGCTGGTGATGTCGCGCCAGGTCAGGTCGCCCGCGTCGATCCGGGCCTGCAACTCGCGCAGCGCCTTGGGCGCGTCGGCGCCGCGGGCGTGCTCGGAGATGGCCTCGATGTCGGCATCGGTGAGACCGTCCGGCGGCTTGTCCGCGAACTGCTTCTCGACACTGGCCAAGGTCGCGTCGAGCGTCGCCAGCGCGACGTCGAGACTCGCCTCGGCCTCGCGGAGCCGGACGCTCTTCCAGTCGTCGTTCATCGCGTTCCTCCGGTGGGCTGCGGTGCGCCCTGGCGGTTCTGGGTCGATGGGTCCGGACGGTTCGCCTCCGCCCGGTCGTCCTTGTACTGGCCGTAGTGCTCGTAGCCCTTGTAGCCGTTCTTGGCCGCGCCGACCCCGCCCTTGCCGACATCCTTCGCGCCCGCACTGACCGAGGCCGCGCCGTCGCTGATGTCGCCCTTGGCGTCGGAGACGTCGTTGGCCGAGTTGATGGCGTCGTTCAGGTTACGGACGTCTTTGATCTTCATCAAAGCCGAGCCGAGGTCGCGTACGCCGCTGACGACGGTCTGGCAGCCCTGGATGATCTGCTCGATGCCGCGGATGATCTGCATGACCGCGTTGTAGATCTCGATCGCGTCGATGACCATCTTGACCGCGCGCGCCCACCCGACGACCGGGATCGGGATCAGCGCGATCGCCTCGATCAGCTTGTTGACCAGCTTCTTGATCAGCTTGAGAGCGAGGTCGCAGGCCTTCTTCGAGGCCTCGGCGACCTTCTCGAACGCGGTGCCGACCAGCTTGGCGGCCTGGGCGTCGGCCTCGATGCCGACCGTCCACACAGTACGGATCAGCAGCTCGAACTTCTGCGCGGCCTCGCCGTCCCAGTGCGGGTCGAGCTCGTCGAGACCGGTGTTGAGGTTGTCGCGGACCGACTGCAGGGCCCCGGAGATGTTCTCCCACTGCTTGCCGGTGGCGGAGATCTTCTCGAAGTCGCCGGTGATCGGCGTGATGATCGAGCTGACCAGGTCGTCGCCGACGACCTGCTCCCAGATCCAGTTGACGACCTGGACCTGCGCGCCCGCGTCCCGGATCGCGTCCTCGATCTTCAGTCCGCCGTCGATGGTCTCGGCGTTGTTCAGCGCGGTGGTCGGGTCGACCGAGTCGTCGTAGCTCATCGCGCACCCACCGTCGGGACGCCGCTCGCCGCGGCGCTTCGCTGACCGTCCACTGTGGTCATTCGGCCGCAGGAAGTCCGGTCGGCCGTCTCATAGGCGTCGGCAGCGCCTTCCAGGGAAGTCTTGACGTTGCCGAGCTTCTCGTTGGCGAACTGGAGGGTCTCGCCATAGAGGTCGACGACGCCGTCGACCACCGGAACGAGCAGGCTCAGCAGGCCGGTGAAGCCACTGGTGTCGCCACCCTTGCTCCGGGCGTGGTCCTCGATCGTCTTGAAGTGGCCCGCGTTGCGGTCGAGCAGACCCGCGTAGCCGCGCAGCTCCTCCGGCTCGACCCTGAACTGTTCGCCCATCGGTGGTGCTCCTGACGTGTCCCGCGCTCGGCGTGTGTCCCAGGGTTGACGGCCGCCTCGCGACGTCGGTTCCCACCGGGTGTCAGGGCTTTTCAGTTGCGAATTGGCGGGAGACTGTCCTCATGCCACTCGCCGGTGGCCAGGAAGTGCCGCAGGAACTCCTGGTACGGCTCGATGTCGAGCCCCTGGGCCGCCACCCACGCGTCGTCGTAGTAGGTGTGCGAGTAGCGCTCGCCGCCGTCGCACAGCAGCGTCACCACACTGCCGGACATCCCGGCGGCGCGGAGTTCGGCGATGATCTGGAACGCGCCCCACAGGTTCGTGCCGGTCGAGCCGCCCGCACGGCGTCCGATCAGCTCCTCGACGACCCGGATGACCGCGATCGACGCCGCGTCCGGCACCTTGATCATGCGGTCGATGACCTGGCCGAGGAACGACGGCTCGACCCGCGGCCTGCCGATGCCCTCGATGCGCGAGCCGCGGCTGCCGGTCAGGTCCGGCTCGGTGTCGCGCCAGGCGTCGAAGAACACCGAGTTCTCCGGGTCGACGACGGCCAGCCGGGTGTCCAGGGCGCGGTAGCGGATGTAGCGGCCGATGGTCGCGCTGGTGCCGCCGGTGCCCGCGCCGACCACCACCCACGCCGGCTCCGGGTTCGGCTCCTTCGACATCTGCTCGAAGACCGACTCGGCGATGTTGTTGTTGCCCCGCCAGTCGGTCGCTCGCTCGGCGTGGGTGAACTGGTCGATGTAGTGCCCGCCGAGTTCGTCGGCGAGCTTGCGCGACTCGGCGTAGATCTGGCCGGGCTCGTCGACGAAGTGGCAGCGCCCGCCCTGGCGCTCGATCAGCGCGATCTTCTCCGGGCTGGTCGTGCGCGGCATGACGGCGATGAACGGCAGGCCCAGCATCCGGGCGAAGTACGCCTCCGACACAGCGGTCGACCCCGAGGAGGCCTCGATGACCGGGGTGCCGTCGACGATCCAGCCGTTGCACAGCGCGTAGAGGAACAGCGAGCGGGCCAGGCGGTGCTTGAGCGATCCGGTCGGGTGGGTCGACTCGTCCTTGAGGTAGAGCTGGACGTTCCACTCCAGCGGCAGCGGGAACGGCAGCAGGTGCGTGTCGGCGCTGCGGTTCGCGTCGGCCTCGATGATCTTGATGGACCGGCAGACCCAGTCACGCGTCTTGGCGCTGCAGCGGTCGACCGCGGTCATCGCGCGAGCAGGACGAGCACCAGCGCGATGAGCGCGGGCACCGTCTGGACGTACAGGATGCGCAGCGACACCGTGGCGGCGCCGTAGAGACCGGCGATCATCACACAGACCAGGAAGAACACCTGGAACGACAGCGAGTCCGCGACGAGACCGTAGAAAAGACCGGCGGCCAGGAAGCCGTTGTAGAGCCCCTGGTTGCCCGCCAGCATGGCGGTCTCCGCGGCGAACTCGTGCGAGGTCCCGAACGTCCTGCGGCCCAGCGAGGTGTTCCAGAGGAACATCTCCAGCACAAGGATGTAGACGTGGATCAGGCCGACCAGCCCGAGCATGACCTTCGCTGCGGTGTCCATCTCAGTCCTCATCCGGTTCGTCGCCGCGCAGCTCCGCCCGGAGGCGGTCGCGTTCTGCGTAGCGGTTAGCCAGGCCCGCGGTGACCCGGTCGTTGAGGCGGCGGAACAGCAGCAGGCCCAGCGGGAACCCGACGACCACGGCGATGGCCACCGAGACCAGCAGCGGGAGGTCGAACAGCACCAGGATCCCTGTCACGGCGCCGACCAGGGCGATCCGCACGAAGGTGTAGAGAGCGATGTCGCGCCCAAGGTGCGCGCCGGGCTTGTCCTGCACGGGCTGGACGTTACTCGGCATGGGCGCTCCGTTCCTCGTCGACGGTGTTGGGCCGTCCCTCGAACCTGGTGGACAGCACCACGGTCGAGCGGGTGCGCGCAACACCCTTTATCCGGCGCAGCCTGCTCAGCGAGCGCTCCAGGTCGTCCACGGTCGCCACCCGCACCTTGACCACGAAGGACTCGTCGCCCGCGACCCGGTAGCAGGACTCGACCTCGTTCAGCTCGGCCAGGGCGTCGGCGACGTCCTCGTCGTCGGCGGTGTCGGTCGGATGGATGGAGACCAGCGCGGTGACGTCGAGTCCGACGGCCCGCGGGTCGACCATGGCGTGATAGCCGGTGATGACGCCCGCGGTCTCCAGCTTGCCGACGCGCTCGTGCACGGCCGACGCGGACAGGCCCACCTGCCTGCCGAGATCGGCGTAGGTGACGCGGCCGTTGGTACGCAGGGCCGCGATGATTCGGCG
Source organism: Actinokineospora xionganensis (assembly GCF_014323725.1). Taxonomy (GTDB): domain Bacteria; phylum Actinomycetota; class Actinomycetes; order Mycobacteriales; family Pseudonocardiaceae; genus Actinokineospora; species Actinokineospora xionganensis. Next base: position 249,007 of record NZ_JABVED010000002.1, read on the forward strand.
ATCGACAGTGTCCACGGCGAAAGCCTACGACGCCGACCGCGCGTGTCCGAACCGGCCGTTTTGTCCCTTACTACCTCTTTACCATCACCCAACCGTTCGAGTACCCGACGGGCGAGATGCCACGATGATCCCGTTTGGTCGACTATCAAGGAGGCGGCGAAGGTGACCGTAGGCCACGTGGGGGAACGCCTGCTCACCCCCGGAGAAGTGGCGGCCCTGTTCCGGGTCGACCCAAAGACCGTGACCCGGTGGGCCACAGCGGGCCGAATCGGGTCCATCCGTACCCCCGGCGGACACCGCCGGTTCCGCGAGACCGAGGTCCAGGCACTGCTGGCCGAGTTGACCACCGAAGCGACGGAGCCCGCGGAGCACGTCTGACCTGCGCGTCCCCAAAATCCGGACAAACGGGTTAACCTCGTGTTCTAGGCTTTTCGGAGGTGCCTCAATGACTTACCTGCTGGCCGCTGTCGGTGCGATCACCATCGCGGTGCTGATGTGGAAGGCCTTCGGCCCGCGCGCGGCCGAAGTCACGTCCACCCGCTCCACGATCGCCCCCGACGACGACCCCGACTTCCTCCGCAAACTCGGCGAGAAGACCCGCAAGCCCCCCAAAGAAGACCCACCCGCCTAACCCGCGAGTCCAACGGTCAGAACAACGAGTCCAACGTTCAGAACATCATCACCAACGTCATGTTGGGCGGCGGACCTGCGCCGTTGATGTTCTGAACGTTGGACTCGTTGTTCTGACCGTTGGACTCGCGGGTTAGCGGGGGAAGTCGTCGGCTACGGTGGCGGCCATTTCCAGGAGGGCCAGGCGGGTTTCGGGGGCCAGGCGGTCCAGTTCGATCTCCGCGCCCTCTTCCAGGTGCGGGTCGAACGGGATGCGGCACACCGCGCGGCAGCGGGACCCGAAGTGCTGGGCCAGCTTGTCGAGGTCGACCGAACCGGACTTCGGGCGCACCGAGTTGATCACCGCGACGGAGCGGGAGACCAGGTCGCGGTAGCCGTGGGCATCGAGCCAGTCCAGGGTGGCCGAGGCGCTGCGGGCGCCGTCCACCGAACCGGACGAGACGATCACCAGCGAGTCCGCGATGTCGAGGACACCCTTCATCGCCGAGTGCATCAGGCCGGTGCCGCAGTCGGTCAGGACGATGTTGTAGAAGTGCTCCAGAAGGGTGACCGTGCGCCGGTAGTCCTGCTCGCTGAACGCCTCCGACACCGCCGGGTCCTGCTCGCTGGCCAGCACCTCCAGGCGCGACGGGCCCTGCGAGGTGTAGGCGCGGATGTCGCTGTAGCGGCGGATGCGGTCGGCGTCGCGCAGCAAGTGACGGACCGTGGCGGTGGTCTCCAGTGGGATCTTCTGGCTCAGGGTGCCGCGGTCGGGGTTGGCGTCCACCGCGATGACCCGGTCGCCGCGCAGCGACGAGAACGTCGAGCCGAGCGTGGTCGTCGTGGTGGTCTTGCCGACGCCGCCCTTGAGGCTGAGCATGGCGATCTTGTAGCACCCGCGCAGCGGCTGGTTGACCCGGCCGATGAGCTCACGCCTGCGCACGTCCGTCGGGCTCTCGCCCGGGTTGATCAGGTGGCCGCTGGCTACGAAGACGGCCTTGCGCCAACCGGACTGCGGCGCGCGCTTGGCCTGCTTGAGCAGACGGGCGGAGGACAGGTCGTGGCCTTGGCCGCCGTCCTGCGGCCTGCCCGCCTGCGGGAAGCCGTAGGGCTGGCCCTGCGGGTAGGGCTGGTTCACCTGGTGCGGGCCTGACTGACCGGGGTTCACGTGATGCGGGCCGGACTGGCTCGGGTTCACGTAGTGCGGACCGGACTGACCGGGGTTGACCTGGTGCGGACCCGACTGACCGGGGTTCACGTGGTGCGGGCCCGACTGGCTGGCGTTGACCTGGTGCGGACCCGACTGACCGGGGTTCACGTAGTGCGGGCCCGACTGGCTGGCGTTGACCTGGTGCGGACCGGACTGACCGGGGTTGACCTGGTGCGGGCCCGACTGACTCGGGTTGACGTGGTGGGGGCCTGACTGGCTCGGATTCACCTGGTGCGGGCCGGACTGGCTCGGGTTGACCTGATGCGGGCCGGACTGGCTCGCGCTCACCTGGTGCGGGCCGGACTGGCTCGCCCCCGCGTCAGCTGCGGACGCCTCCGGGTGGCCGGTCGAGTCCGTCGTGGCGTCCTCGTCCAGATGGCTAGCGCCCAGCTCCGCGGACGGGCCGAAGTCGTGCCCGTCGCCCTGGGTCTCAGGACCGTTGTTCGGCGGCCGCCAGGCCAGGTCCGACTCTTCTCGGCGTCCAGTCACCCGTGCGACTCCTCCTGCACCCGACAGCGGGAAATCCCCGTTCCTCCGTGTCGACGGTAACGCACTTCGCACGAGCAACCGCAGGTGAGGGGCACTACGCGTAGGAGTGCAGTCCCGCGATCACCAGGTTGATGAAGAACAGGTTGAACACGACCATCGCGAAGCCGACGGAGTTGATGACCGCGGCCCGCTTTCCGCGCCAGCCCGCCGTGGCCCGCGAGTGCAGATACCCCGCGTAGACGACCCAGGCGACGAACGCGACGGTCTCCTTCGGGTCCCATCCCCAGAACCGGCCCCACGCCGCCTCGGCCCAGATCGCGCCGCAGATGATGCCGAAGGTGTAGATCGGGAAAGCGAAGATCGTGGTGCGGTACGCGAGGCGGTCGAGGGTGTCCGCTTCCGGCAGTTTCGGCCCGAAACGGGTGAACTTCCCCGGGTTCTCGTCGTGGCTCGCCCGGATCAGGTACAGGACGCTGACCACGCCCGGGACCAGGAACAGGCCGCTGGACAGGATGGCCGCGGAGACGTGGATGACCAGCCAGTACGACTGCAGCGCGGGCTGCACGGGGGCGGCCTCGGTGTAGAGCACGGTGCCGCCGAGGAACATCAGGATCACGATCGGCGTGAGCACGAAGACGCCGAGCCTGCGCACGTCGTACTTGCGCATCAGCACCAGCCAGGTCACCACCGCGACCAGCGTGACGGCCATGCCGTACTCGTACATGTTGCCCCAGGGGGCGCGCCCTGTCGCGACTCCGCGCAGGACCAGCGCCGAGAGGTGCAGCGCCGCGCCCAGCACGGTCAGCGCGACGGCCATCCGGCCGAACCGCTCCGGCCTGCTCCGCGCGGGGGGCTTCTCGATCAGGCCATAGGAGGTCGGCGCGCCCGCCCCGACCAGAACCGCCTGCTCGGACTTCTTCGCCGCGCGGTTGAACGCCTGCTCGACGGCGTAGCAGACCATCGCGAAGACGTAGACCAGCGCGGCGGCGCCGAACGTCCAGTCGCTGTAGGTCGACAGCGTGTCGTTGACCGGCATCAGGTATCCCTCCTGGGACTGAGCAGCTCGGCGGCGATCCGGTGGAACTCCTCGCCATATCCCGCCTGGTCGGTGCGGGCCAGGCCACCGACGCGGACCACGGTACGACCTTCGCCGTCGGGCACCGCGCGGACCCACAGTCTGCGGCGTTTCACCGTGAGCGACGCGCCGAGCCCGAGGATCATCAGGATGGCGCTGGCCAGCACCCACACCTGGGTCGGGTCGTGCGAGACCTGCAGCGACACCCAGCGGACCACACCGTCGAACTTGACCTTGGTGCCGTCGTCGAGACTGATCGACTCCCCCGGCTTGAGGTTCTGCCGGGCAACCCGGCTCAGCCTGCCGCTGTCGACGAGCGAGCGGTCGATCTCGAAGATCGACTGGCCGCGGCCGGAGTCGATGCCCAGGTCGCCGCGCATGACGTCGACCGCGGCGGCCGGGTCGATCAGGTCCGGGAAGCCGGAGGTAAGGATCTTGTCGCGCATCAGCGCGGTCGGCGCGAACAGGCCGGTGACGGCGATCTGCTTGGTCCGGCGCTCGGCGGAGTCGGTCACGCCGGGCGGGTCGAACTTGGTGGCGCCCTCGGACAGCAGGGTCAGGTTGTCGACGGGGCGCCACTGAACGGTCTGGGTGCGGGACTCGCCGTTGGGGAAGGTGACGGTGAACGTCGGGGCGTAGCCGTGGCCGAGCAGGTAGACCCGGTCGCCCGCGGTCCGCAGCGGCGAGTTGACCTCCAGGTCGTAGGGCCGCCAGGTGTTGCTCGTGAGGTCCTCGCCCGCCTGGTAGTCGATGTCCGCGCGGAACGTGTCGGCTTGCCCGTTGGGCAGGTACTCGGCGTCGAACTTGTTGACCCGCACGCAGAACGGGCTCAGGTCGGTGCCGTCGACGCGCAGGCCGGGACGGAACGAGTCGTAGTTGAGGGTGCCCGAGTTGCAGAACTCGGAGCCGTTGGCCAGCACGATGACCTGGCCCTCGTAGTTGACCATCTTGCCCAGGGCGAGCGTCACGATGAGGCCGAGCATGGCGAAGTGGAAGACCAGGTTGCCCGCTTCGCGGCTGTAGCCGCGCTCGGCGCTGACGCTGCGGGCGCCGTCGGCCTCCTCGCGCTCGACCAGCCGCCAGCCGCGTAGCCGCGTCCGGGCGGCGGCGATCAGGTCGTCGGGCGAGCCGTCGAGGGTCGCGGTCTCGTGGTGCGGCAGCCTGCTGAGGTTGCGCGGGGTGAGGACCGGCTTGGCGGTGAGCTGCTTGGCGTACTCCAGGGTGCGCGGCAGCAGGCAGCCGACCAGGGAGACGAACAGCATCAGGTAGATCGCGGAGAACCAGACGCTGGCGTAGACGTCGAAGAACTGCAGCCGGTCGAGCACGCGGCCCCACCAGCCGTGCGTGGCGATGTAGGTGTCGACGTTCGGCGGGTTGAGCGAGCGCTGCGGCAGCAGCGCCCCGGGCATCGCGGCGAGGGCGAGCAGGAACAGCAGGATGAGCGCGGTGCGCATGGAGGTGAGTCCGCGCCAGGTGTTGCGCAGGAAGGCGAGGATCCGGCTCACAGCGGCAGCTTCACATCGCTGATGAACGCCACCCGCATCCAGCCGACCACTTCGGCCCACAGCCCGGTGACCAGCAGGATGCCGACGACCAGCAGCAGCCCGCCGCCGACGAACTGGATGGTCCGGCCGTGCCTGCGCAGCCAGTCGGAGGCGCCGACCGCCCAGCGCAGCCCGAGCGCGATGAGCAGGAACGGGATGCCGAGGCCCAGGCAGTAGATGAAGACCAGCAGGTAGCCGCGGGCGGCGTTTCCGCCGGTGGCGGCGGCCATGGACAGCACGCCTGCCAGCGTCGGGCCGAGGCACGGTGTCCAGCCCAGGGCGAAGATGCCGCCGAGGACCGGGGCGCCCGCCAGGCCCATGCGCGGGACCTTGTGGACGCGCAGGTCCTTCTGCATCGCGGGGACCAGGCCGATGAAGACCAGGGCCATCGCGATGGTGATCACACCGCCGATGCGCTGCAGGAGCAACTCATTGATCAGCAGGGCGTCGGCGAGCCAGACCAGGCTGCCGACGGTGGCGGCGAAGACGACGGTGAAGCCGAGGACGAAGAGCGCGACGGCGCCCAGAACCCGGTAGCGGCCCCGCTTGCGGCCCTCGTCGGCGGTGACGGCTGGGGCCTCGGCCCCGACCAGGGCGGCCAGGTAGGCGAGGTAGCCGGGGACCAGCGGGACCACGCAGGGGGACGCGAACGAGATCATCCCGGCGAGCAGCGCGACAGCGGCGGCCAGCAGCAGCGGGCCGGACGTGGCGAGCTCGGTTGGGTCCACCCGATCAGGGTAAGGAGTGGTCGCTGAGAGCGTTCGCGCGGTGCTCGTGTAAGCGGTCCGGCTCACATCGGCGGCGCGCGAACGTCGAACTCAATGTCGGGAACGTTGAACTCATTGTCCTGGAGGGGCGACTCGCGGTTATTCCTTGATTAGTTCGTCGAGGACGGGGTTTAGGTCGGTGGCTAGGAGTTCGCGCATGTAGGCGGCGGCCACTCGGCCTTGTTTGTCGATGACGAAGGTGGCGGGGACCACCGCTCGCGGGTAGCCCTTGAGGGCCAGGAGGCTGCGGCCGCCCTGGTCGAAGATCGACGGGTACGTGATCTTGCGGTCCCGCACGAAGTCCTGGGCCTCCGAGCGGCCCGGCTCCCGGACGTCGATGCCGAGGACCTGCACGCCCTTGTCCGCGTAGGTGTCCTGCAGCCGCTGGAGTTCCGGGGCCTCGGCGCGACAGGGGCCGCACCACTGGCCCCAGACGTTGAGGACCACGACCTTGCCGCGGTAGTCCGACAGCTTGAGCTGCTTGGACTCGTCCATCAGGTCCGGGCCCGAGACCTCCGGCAGCACCTTGCGGTCGTCGCCGTCGTAGCGGATCTCGGTTTTGCCGTTCGGGGAGACGAAGACGAACTCCGACCCCGAGGACACGGCGTCCTTGCCGGTCGAACACCCGGCCAGGGCCAGGAGCGCGGCGAGACCGAGGGCCAGGGCTCTCATGCTCCCGTCGCCTTCGGGTCGCTCGCGCCGACGGGTTCCGCGTAGCGGATGTCGATGAGCTGCTCGTCGTCGAAGACCAGGCTGGTCAGCGAGGCCAGCGAGCACTCCCGCTTGGCCGGGTTGTGCCAGAGCCGCTTGCCCTCGAGGTAGCGCCGCAGCGTCCACACCGGCAGTTGGTGCGACACGCACACCGCCTCGTGGCCGTCGGCCGCGGTGCGGGCGCGGTGGACCGCGGCGAGCATCCGGTGGGCGATCTCCAGGTACGGCTCGCCCCATGACGGGCGGAGCGGGTTGCGCAGGTGCGGCCAGTTCCTCGGCGACCGCAGCGCGCCGTCGCCGACCGAGACGCGCTGACCCTGGAAGACGTTCTCGGACTCGATCAGCCGGTCGTCGGTGGCCAGTTCGAGCCGGTGTGACGCCGCGATCGGGGTGGCGGTCTGCTGGGCGCGGTCGAGCGGCGAGGCGACGACGTGCACGATGTCGTGCTCCCGCAAGTACTCCGCGACGGTCAGCGCCTGGCGCTCACCGGTCGCGGAGAGGCGGAAGCCCGGGATCCGGCCGTAGAGGATGCCGGTCGGGTTGTGGACCTCGCCGTGCCGTAACAAGTGGACGATCGTCTTGCTCACGAGGGCTCCTCGGCGGCGGCCGCGGCGGCGGCCGCGTGGGGAAGGGCGGCGGCGATCTCCTCGAACGCCGCGTCGTCGAGTGCGGCGCTGACGAACCACGCCTCGAACGCGCTGGGCGGGGGGTACACGCCGTGGTCGAGCATGGCGTGGAAGAACGCCGGGAAACGCCAGGTCTGCGCGGCCTTGGCGCCCGCGTAGTCGATGACCTCGTCCTCGGTGAAGAAGACGCTCACCAGGTTGCCCGCGAACTGGACGCGGTGCGGCACGCTCGCCTTGGTCAGGCTCTCGGTGAACAGCGCGCCCAGCCGGGCCGCGTTCGCGTCGAGCGCCCTGTACACATCGGCGTCGGCCGCGCGCAGGGTCGCGAGACCCGCGGCGACGGCGACGGGGTTCCCCGACAGCGTCCCCGCCTGGTAGACGGGGCCGGAGGGGGCGAGCGCGGCCATGATGTCGGCGCGACCGCCGAACGCGGCGGCGGGCAGCCCGCCGGACATGACCTTGCCGAAGGTGTAGAGGTCGCCCGCGACGCCCTCGAGGCCGAACCAGCCCGCCGCGGACACGCGGAAGCCCGTCATGACCTCGTCCATGACCAGCAGCGCGCCGTGCTCGCGGGTGATCTCCCGCAGCCCGGCGTTGAACCCGGCGACGGGGGCGACGGCGCCCATGTTGCCCGCGGCCGCCTCGGTGATCACCGCGGCGATCGTCGGGCCGTGCTCGGCGAACGTCGCGCGGACCGCGTCGAGGTCGTTGTACGGCAGGACAATGGTGTCCTCGGCCTGCGCGCCGGTGACCCCGGGCGTGGTGGGCAGCCCCAGGGTGGCCACACCGGAGCCCGCCTCGGCGAGCAGCGCGTCGACGTGGCCGTGGTAGCAGCCCGCGAACTTGACGATCCGGCTGCGGCCGGTGAACCCGCGGGCCAGGCGGATCGCGCTCATCGTGGCCTCGGTGCCGGAGTTGACCAGACGCACCTGCTCGACCGGCGCGACCCGGCGGATGATCTCCTCGGCGAGGTCGATCTCCCCCGCCGTCGGCGTGCCGAACGAGAGCCCGTTGCCCGCGGCGGAGCGCACGGCGTCGACGACAGCCGGGTGCGCGTGGCCCAGGATCATCGGGCCCCAGGAGCAGACAAGGTCGACGTAGCGGTTGTCGTCGGCGTCCCACAGGTACGGGCCCGCTCCGCTGACCATGAACCGCGGAGTGCCGCCGACCGCGTTGAACGCGCGGACCGGTGAGTTGACCCCGCCCGGGGTCACGGCCTTCGCGCGGTCGAATAGCGCGGCGGAGCTGCTGACATGTGCCTGGCTGACCTCGGAAGTCACCCCGTCAGTGTTTCAAACGGCGCGACGATCACTTCGAGCGGGCGCGAACCGCCAGGATCAGCTGGCGCAGGGCGTCGAGCAGCAGGATCAAGGCCAGGGTGCCGACAGCGACCGACGCGCCGATCCAGCCACCCTGGTAGCGCTCGATGGTCAGGTCCGGCCGGTCGCGCACGCCGCCGACGGTGTCGACCCCTTCGCCCCACAGCCAGTAGGCGAGCCACAGCAGGAGGGCGGCGACGACGATCTCGACCAGGGCCCACACGGCGCGGCGCGGCTCGTGCACGGCGCCCTCGCGGACGGGCCAGGTCAGGTCGGACTCGTCGTCGGTGACGGTCGGGTCGGAGGCGGTCACCCGGTCAGCCTCTCATGTCACGCACCATGACGTAATCGCGGACATCGGCGCGGGCGAGCAGGGCGATGACGACGGCCCAGGCCGCCACCAACACCGCGCCGAGCACCGGCGCAGCCGCCGACCCCATGGCGTTGGCCACGGCGGGCGCGCACAGGACTCCGATGAGGGCGCTGACGAACAATCCGATCCGGGCCCACGACCGCCCGGTGCGCATGGGGAACGCGAGAGCCAGGGACGCGACGGCGGCGACCGCCGCGCCCAGGCCTAAGTAGCTGATCGAGCGGTCGGCGACGCCGAGCAGGACCGCGGCGAGCGCGGATCCGGCCACCGCGCAGGCGAAGGCGCCGTCGACCGCGCGGGGACGCTGAAGGGGCGGGAGACTCACGCGAGGTAAGTCCCCGCCGCCCTTCGGGGTGTTACGCAGTCTTCGTCACGGCCTGCGCTTGGCCGCGTCGAAGTAGGCGCTCGCCTCCTTGGTGTACATGAAGTAGATGGCGCCGGCGATCAGGGCGATCTGCAGCACGGAAAGGATCATCGAGACGGCACCCCCGGTGCCCTGTGCGAGCCCGATCAGACCGAAGATCAAGCCGAGGCCACCGAGGACCGCCAGGGTGATCCGGGCCCAGTTGCGGCCCGCGCGCATCTTGAACGCGAACAGCAGGTACAGGCCGAAGAACACCGCCGCGATGACTCCGGCGAAAATGATCCCCGCGGTGACCAGGCTGTCGACCTGCGACTCGGTGAACGTCTCGCCCTGCGCCCGGAGCTGATCGATGATCTGCGTGCGGGTGGCTTCCCTGCCGACCGAGACGGTTATGAGGAACCCGAGCAGCCCGAGCGCCGCGTTGGCGATCCACAGCATGAACGAGGTGTCGACCGGCTTGGGCCGGACGGGCGCCACCGGATCCGGGTTCGAGGAGGAGTACTCGGGAAAACTTGGGTAGTTGCTCGTCATCGGTCGAAACTATTCCCGAGCGGCCGACCGCGCACCTCAGATCGGCGGAGTTGCTCCGACCAGCGGAGTCAGCGCCGCGCGCAGCGCCGCCCCGTCGCGGGCCCAGGCCAGGACGGTGGTGCCGTCGTCGAGTTCGAGCGGGATCTCATAGGTCTTGCGCGGGACGGTCAGGCCACCGCCCAGCGGCCTGCCCAGCGCGTCCTCGCCGTCGATCACGGCGACGATCCGGTCGACGGGGAGCTCTTCCTGGCCCTGCCTCAGGGTTCGCTCGGTGAGCGACAGGGAGCAGACGCGGCGGCGGGCCTTCACCCAGCCCGCGGTGAGCGCGGCCAGCAGGGCAGCGAGGACCAGCCAGGCGAGCCAGTGCACCGGGCCGGTGACCACTTCGACGATCGCGCCCGTGACGGCGAACACCGGCCCCCAGAGGACCGGCCACCAGGTCGAACCGGGTTCGGCGTAGAGCACTGGCTCGTCGACGTCCGCGGTCACCGCTCGTCGCTGACCGCGAAGAACTTCCGCGCCGCGGGCATGAACATCATGCCCAGCGCCACCAGGATCAGCAGCGTGCTGAACAGCCCGAGGATGCCGACGCGGCCCACCGAGTACTGGAACAGCGCGGCGAAGACACCGACGACGACCAGCAGCGTGCGGGCCTTGCGGGTGCCGCCACGCGCCTTGTAGGCGAGCAGGACGAAGAAGCCGAGGAACATCAGCGACCCCAGCACCAACCACCACGACAGGCCGGTGGCGATGCGTTCGAGTTCGGCCTTGTTCTGCCCGGGCTGCCGGCGCAGGGTCTCCTCGACGATCTTGGAGCGCAGGAAGAAGAAACTGAGGGCGCCGAACAGGCCGACGACCCCCGCGGCGACCCACACCCAGAACGCGGCCCGCACGACCCCGGGGGCATCCGTTCGGTCCTCGCCCGCCAGGTACGCCTCGTCCGCGGTGGGCATGATCGGGGCTTCGCGCTTGGGCTCGTCTTCCGTCACCGGGCGACGATATACCGGCACCGTGATCATCCTCGGGACAGGGAGCACTACCAGCGCAAATGCTCCGACTGGAGCAAACCTCTGCCTGCTGTGATCGCCTCTTCGTGAGACGGTGATAGACCGACTGTGTGCATGTCCCGATGTGGCTCATGACCTACACCACAGGCCCTAGTCCTTCCGTTGAGTAGCCACTACGTTGCTGTTCGCATTCGTCATGGCCCTCGCCCGAGCGCGACGTGACCGCTCTGGTTCGCAGACCTGGCTTTGTCCCGACTCTCTCCCGAGAACGCGGCGCCTTGGCGCCGGTTCACCGACTGAACAGGAAGTGGCACGAATGACGGGCCTCGCACTGGACCGGCACGTCTCCCAGCAGCCGGAGATCATCGCCGGGCTGCTGGAGCGCGACGACGTGCCCGCCCTGGACCCGGCGCGGCCGATCGTCTTCACCGGGAACGGGACCTCGCTGCACGCCTGCCGGGTGGCGGCGGGCTGGGTGCGCATCCTGTCCGGCGGCAAGATCCGCCCGGCCGCCCTCGACTCGCACGATGTCGCCCTCACCGAAGCGCTGAACCCCGAGGACCAGGTGGTGGTCGTCAGCCACCGGGGCACCAAGCGCTACCCGAACGCGGTCCTCGCGAAGGCCCGGGCGGCGGGCGCCAGGAGTTATGCCGTCACCGGGATCGGACCCGCCGAGCCCGCCGCCGACGTCATCGTCCGCACCTGCCCCCAGGAGAAGGCGAGCACCCACACGGCGTCCTACACGGCTTCGCTGACCATCCTGGGACGGATGGTGGCGGCCACCCTGGGAGCCGACGAGTTCGCCAAGGCCCTGCGATCGGTCCCGGACGCCATCGCGGAAACCCTGACCCGCGAAATCCCGGTGCGCGCGGTCACCGCGGTCGCGTCCGCCTCGATGACCCTGGTGACGGGAACCGGACTGGACGCGATCACCGCGTACGAGGCGGCGCTGAAACTCAAGGAAGGCACGTACCGGTGGGCAGAGGGAATGCACACCGAGTTCGCCCTGCACGGCACCCCGGCGGTGTTCTCCCGCGAGACAGCGGCATTCCTCATCCGACACGGAAACCAGGGCGGACGGACCGACGACCTACTGGGCCTGTTCACGGCGTTGGGATCGGCGGTCCTGACCGTCGGCGACACCGCGGACGACGACATCACCTTCGCCGCGGTGGACCCGTTGGTGCGGCCGCTGGTGGCTGTGGTCCCGTTCCAGCGGTTGGTTTCAGCGGCGGCGGCGAAGCTGGGGGCGAACCCGGACCTGACCCACCTGGAGAGCGAACCGTGGACCACGGCGATCAGGTCGGTCACCCTCTGACCTACCTGCGGCCGGCTTCCTCGAAGTAGCGCGACGAACTGGGCAGATACATGAGGACCGTCGCGACGGTGGCCATGATGACCTGCGCACCGAGGAACAAGCCATCGACCGTGGACACGGCGGGCAGGAAGATCAGGGCGTAACCCACGGTGGCGGCGCCGAGCAGGGTGATCGTGATCCGCGCCCAGTTGCGGCCCCCGCGCATCCGGATCGCGAACAGCAGGAACAGCCCGGAGATGACGGCCGCCGTCACGATCCGGATCACCTGGGTGGTGACCACAAGGTCGTTCACGGCCGACTCAGTGGGATCAGCACCGGACGCCCACATGATCTGGAGGGTGCCCGCACGGATGTCTTCGGTGCGCACGGTCATCACCACGATTGTGCCGAGCAACCACGCACCCGCGATCGTCACCCATGCGGCGAAAGCCCGGTGGACGGTCAGGGGTATGGGGAGTTCGCCTTGGGGCTCGTCGAACATGTAGCCGGGGGGCTGGAGCGTCTTCGGACATGCGGCGGAGTATGCGCCGCATGTCTTCGCGGCTCGCCTGCGCGGGTGCCCGGGATCAGTGTTCGCAGAGCCGCTTCGACCACGCGTGCCGTGTGGTCGTGCCGCTCAGTTCTCGCGGAGCCAGCCTGCTGCTTCGACTGCCCAGTACGTCAGCACGACGTCTGCCCCGGCCCGGCGGATCGACGTGAGGGTTTCCAGGATCGTGCGCCTGCGGTCGAGCCAGCCGTTGGCTGCCGCCGCCTCGATCATCGCGTACTCGCCTGACACCTGGTAGGCCGCCACCGGCACATCGGAGATCTCCGCCACGGCTCGGATCACGTCGAGGTAGGCCAGGGCAGGCTTGACCATCACCAGGTCCGCGCCCTCGGTCAGGTCCAAGGTGGTCTCGCGCAGGGCTTCGCGGATGTTTGCCGGGTCCTGTTGGTACGTCGTGCGGTCGCCGGTGAGTTGCGACTCGACGGCCTCGCGGAAGGGGCCGAAGAAGGCCGACGCGTACTTGGCGGAGTACGCCAGGATTCCCGTGTCGAGGTGGCCTGCCGCGTCCAGGGCTTCGCGGACCACCGCCACCTGGCCGTCCATCATGCCGCTCGGGCCCAGCAGGTGGGCGCCGGCCTCGGCCTGGGCCACCGCCATCTCCGCGTACACCGCGAGGGTCGCGTCGTTGTCCACGTTGCCCTTGGCGTCGAGGACTCCGCAGTGGCCGTGGTCGGTGAACTCGTCGAGGCACAGGTCCGACATCAGGACCGTCTCGTCGCCCAGTTCCGCGCGCAGGTCGCGCAGGGCTGCGTTGAGGACGCCGTTGGGGTCGGTGCCGCCCGATCCCACCGCGTCGCGGGTGGTGGGGACGCCGAAGAGCATGATGCCGCCGACGCCCGCCTCGACCGCTTCCAGCGCCGCCTTGCGCATGCTGTCCCGGGTGTGCTGGACGACGCCGGGCATGCTCGCGATGGCGACCGGTTCGGTGGCGCCTTCCTTGACGAACATGGGCAGCACCAGCTGGTTCGGGCGCACAGCCGTCTCCGACACCAGGCGCCGCATGGCGGGGGTGGTGCGGAGCCTGCGGGGGCGGTGGTTCGGGAACATCGAGCACCCTTCGGAAGAAAGAACGCGGGCGGCGTGCCGAAGCACACCGCCCGCGGGTGGTCTAGCGCCGTGCGCGCTTGGTCTTGCGCGGCGGTGGGAGCGCGCCCTCGGCACGCAGCCTCGCCGCGTGCTCGGCCAGGGCGTCGACCAGGGCGGGCACGGTCGCGTGCTCCGGCTGGACGTCGACCCGGAGGCCGAACTCGCGAGCCGTCTCCGCGGTCTTGGGGCCGATGCAGGCCACCAGGGTCCGGGTGTGCGGCTTGCCCGCGATGCCGACCAGGTTCCGGACGGTGGACGACGAGGTGAAGCACACCGCGTCGAAGCCGCCGGTCTTGATCATCTCGCGGGTGTCGGCGGGCGGCGGGGCCGCCCGGACGGTGCGGTAGGCGGTGACGTCGTCGATCTCCCAGCCACGGTCGCGCAGACCGGCGGCCAGCGTCTCGGTGGCGATGTCGGCGCGCGGCAGCAGGACCCGCTCGACCGGGTCGAGGATGTCGTCGTAGGGCGGGAAGTCGGCCAGCAGGCCCTCGCTGGACTGCTCACCCGAGGGCACCAGCTCCGGGTTGATGCCGAACGAACGCACCTTCTCCGCGGTCGCCTCGCCGACACAGGCGATCTTGACGCCGCTGAACGCGCGGGCGTCGAGGCCGAACTCGGCGAACTTCTCCCACACCGCGCGGACGGCGTTGGTCGAGGTGAAGATGACCCACTGGTAGCGGCCGTCGACGAGACCCTTGACCGAGCGCTCCATCTGCGCGGGGCTGCGCGGCGGCTCGACGGAGATCGTCGGCACCTCCGACGGGATGGCGCCGTGCATGTGCAGGCGCTCGCTCATCTCACCGGCCTGGTCCTTGGTCCGCGGGACCAGCACGCGCCAGCCGTACAGCGCGCGCGACTCCCACCAGGACAGCTTCGACCGCTGCGCCACCGCGGCGCCCACGGTCACCACCAGGCTGCCGGACACCTCCCCGGCGTCGGCGGCGAGCGAGGCGAGCGTGGTGTCGATGGTGCGCTGGCTCGAACCCGTGCCGTCCGCGGTCACCGCGACCGGGGTCTGCGGGGCCAAGCCGTGCTCGACCAGCGAGGACGCGGCCTCGGCCAGGTGGCTCGACGTCGCGTGCAGGACGATCGGGCCGGGCACGCCCGCCAGGCCCGCCCAGTCGATGTCGCCGCGGACGTCGACCTCGGTGTGCGTCGAGCCGAGCGCGATGCCCGCGTACGCGGGGACGGCGGTGGCGGCCGAGACGCCGGGCACCACGTCGAACACCGCGCTGGTGCGCGCCACGGCTTGCGCCTCGGCCACGACCGCGGAATGCGTCAGTGGGTCACCGGCGACCAGGCGGACGACGACGCGTCCGGCTTTGGCCTCGGTCACCAGGTCCTTCGCCACGTCGGCGGGTTGCCCGACGGCCGGACGCACCTCGGCGTCCGCGCGGGCGAACGCCAGCACGCCCGAGGGGACGTCCGGGTCGGTCACCACGAGCTCGGCACGTTCGAGCAGTTCCCTGGCGCGAACGGTGAGCAGTCCGGCGTCGCCGGGGCCCGAGCCCACGAACGCGACGCGGCCGGGGGACTTTCGTGCACGGGTGGTCATGTCAGGCCACTTCCCATCAACTACGCCTCGGGACCGGAGAGCACCCCGGCCCCGAGTTCCAACAGTTCGGCGGCCAACGCACGACCGAGCTGCTCTCCTGCGGTCAGGTCTCCGGTGGCCGATGCGCGCAGGATCTCTCCTGTGGGCGTCGCCGCGACTCCGCGCAACGACAGGCGGAAGATCACCTTGTCGTCGGCGTCGAAGTCCTCGACGACATCGGCCAGTGCGCCAATGGGGGCGCTGCAGCCTGCTTCGAGCGCGGCCAGCATGGCGCGCTCCGCGACTACGGCGGCCCTCGTGTATTCATCCTCCACAGTGGACCGGAGGAGGTGCTCGACGTCGACGTCGTCGACGCGGCACTCGATGGCCAACGCGCCCTGCGCGGGCGCGGGCAGCATCTGGATCGGGTCCAGCGTCTCGGTGATCTCGTCGAGCCTGCCGAGCCGGGCCAGGCCCGCGCGGGCCAGGACCACGGCGTCGAGCTTGCCGTCGGTGACCATCGAGATCCGGGTGTCGACGTTGCCGCGGATCGGCACGATCTCCCAGCCCAGACCCAGCGCTTCGAGCTGGGCGGCGCGGCGGGGCGACCCGGTGCCGATCTTGGCGCCCACGGGCAGCTCGCCCAGGGTCAGCCCGTCGCGGGCGATCAGCGCGTCGCGCGGGTCCTGCCGCTGCGGCACGGCCGCCATCGACAGCCGCGGGTCCGGCGCGGTCGGCAGGTCTTTGTAGGAGTGCACGGCCACGTCGACCTCGCCGTCGGCGAGGGCGTCGCGCAGCGCGGAGGTGAACACGCCGATACCGATCTCGGCGATCGGGGCGGAGGAGCGGTCGCCCGGCGTGGAGACCGTGATGATCTCGACCTTGGCGCCCGCCTTCTCCAGCGCGTCGGCGATGGTGCCGGTCTGCGCGAGGGCGAGCGCGCTGCCGCGCGTGCCGATCCGGATCGTGCGATCCATTACCTACCACCGTCCAACGGGAAATCCAGCACAGTGGGTTCGAGCATCGAGTCGATCCGAGTCGCGGTCAGGCTCGCGGGCGCCTGCGGGTCGAGCCCGAACAGCTCGCGCAGGGCCTCGGCGTAGCCGGAGCCCTCGGGACCCGACGCGAGTTCCTTCACTCGGACCGTCGGGGTGTGCAGCAGCTTGTCGACGACGCGGCGGACCGTGCGGGCCAGTTCGTCGCGGGTGGAGCCATCGAGATCGGGCAGCCGCGAGTGCAGGCGCAGCAGTTCGGCGTCGACGACCTCGGCGGCGCGCTTGCGCAGCGCGGTCACCGTGGGGGTCACCTCGGCGGAGCGCTGGGCGGCGAGGTAGGCGCGGACTTCCTCGGCGACGATCTCGCCCGCGCGGCGGGTGTCGAGACCGCTGGGCGCGTCGGCGAGCCTGCGCTGCAGGCTGTCGAGGTCGACCAGTCGCACACCGGCGACGGCGGCGACGCCGTCCTCGACGTCGCGCGGGAGTCCAAGGTCACAGATCACCAGGGGGCGGTCCGACCTCGGCGCCACCGCGGAGACCGGCACGACCGAGCCGACTGCGCCGGTGCACGCGACCACGACGTCGGCGGCGGCGATGAGCTCGGGCAGGTCGGCCAGACCGGCGGACCGGGCCGGGACGCCCTGCTCGGCCAGCGACGCGGCGAGCCGCGCGCCGTTGGCCTCTGTTCGGTTGGCCACGACGACCTCGCCGATGGCCGCGCGCCGCAGCGCCGCGGCGGCGAGACCGCCCATGGACCCGGCGCCGATGATCAGCGCGGTGCGCCCGGTGAGCCCGCCCAGGGCCTGCTCGGCGTCGGCCAACGCCTCGGACACGACCGAGCCGCCCGCCCGGTCGAGGCCGGTGTCGGTGTGCACCCGCTTGCCGATGCGCAGCGATGTCTGGACCAGCTCGTGCAGGGTGCGGCCGACGGTGCCCTGCTCGCGGGCGACGTTGTAGGCCTGGCGGACCTGGCCGAGGATCTGCGGCTCGCCGACGACCATCGAGTCGAGCCCGGCGGCGACGGTGAACAGGTGCTGGGCGGCGGAGCCCGCGTAGTGCACGTAGAGGTGGTCGTGCAGGGCGGTGACGTCGTCGCCGGAGTGCCGGGCGAGGACGTCGACGACGTCGTTCAGCCCGGCGTGGAAGGCGTCGACGACCGCGTAGACCTCGACCCGGTTGCAGGTCGAGACGAGCAGCGCCTCGGAGATGTTGGACCGGCTGAGCAGGTCGGCGAGCACCTTGGGGACGTCGACCGCGGGGACCGTGACGCGCTCGAGAACGCGCAGGTCAGCGGTGTGGTGCGACATGCCCACTGCGAGAATGCTCATGTCACCACCATCCCGTTGACCTTGCCGTTGAACTCCGGCGCCACACCGTTGGTGGCAGCCGCGTTGTCCGCCCGCCTGGCCACGTGGAAGGACAGGACCTGCAACTCGACCGCGAGGTCGACCTTGCGGACCTCGACGTGGTCGGGAACCTGCAGCACGACTGGAGCGAAGTTCAGGATGCACTGAACTCCCGCCTCGACCAAACGGTCACACACAGTCTGAGCCGCGGGAGGGGGTGTGGCGATGACACCGATGGATACTTCGCGCTCGGCGCAGATGGTCGGGATGTCGTCGATGTGCTCGACCGGCAGCCCGCCGACGGGCACGCCGATGAGGTCGGGGTCGACGTCGAACAGTGCGGTCACGGGGAAGCCTCGTCCGGGGAACCCGCCGTAGTTGGCGAGGGCATGTCCGAGGTTACCGATTCCGACGACCGCGACGCTCTGTTTCCTGGTCAGGCCCAGGATCCGTTCGATCTCCTCGATCAGGACAGCGACCTCGTAGCCGACGCCGCGGGTGCCGTAGGAGCCGATGTAGGAGAGGTCCTTGCGGAGCTTGGCGGAGTTCACGCCCGCCGCGACGGCGAGTTCCTCACTGGAGACGGTGCCGGAGCCCTGGTCCTGCATCCCGGAGAGGACCCGCAGGTAGACGGCCAGCCGGGCGACCGCGGCCTCGGGGATGGCCCGGGCTCGTTCCCGCGCGGCGGGGACCTCCGCGACCACCCGGGGGATGGGTGCGGTGATCTCGGCGGCTGTCGGGGCGGGCGGGGTGTCGCCGACCCCGTTCCGCTGGCCTCGCTGTGCCGCCACGCTGGTACTCCTCGACAGAATTCGTCTCCGGGATGGGCTAACGGTACCGCTTGTGAACGCATGCACAAAGTCGCTGGCCACCCGCTTGACCAAGCCCACACTCCGGGGTCGGTACCCCGCCGCACCCGCCGAACGGCAACCACCCACGTGGCACCCCCTAACTCAACCCCCACCCTCCTCTCCGGACCCCACCCACTCATCTCCCCCGATGCCAACCACCCACCCGCGAGTCGCCCGTTCAGAAAAATGAGTTCGCATTTCGGGCACGAAGAACCAGAGACCCGCGGCCGAACCGCGAACTCACGTGCCTGAAATGCGAACTCATTTTTCTGAACGGGCGACTCGCGCTGTCCTGAACCCCAACTCGCCCACCGCGAACGTTGGACTCGTTGTCGGGAACGTTGGACTCGCGGGGTTACATGCCGGGGGTCANCTGTCCTGAACCCCAACTCGCCCACCGCGAACGTTGGACTCGTTGTCGGGAACGTTGGACTCGCGGGGTTACATGCCGGGGGTCATGACCTTGTCGATGACGAAGACGGTGGCGTTCTTGGTCGGGATGTTGCCACAGAGGATCTTCGCGCCGTTGACGGTGATGTTGTCGCCGGAGCCCTCGATCTTGAGGTCGCCGCCCGCGAGGGGCTTGAGGGTGCCCGCCGAGCTGAGGCCTTCGGCGTCGTAGCGCTTCGGGACCACGTGGTACTGCAGGATCGGCGCCAGGGCCGACGGGTTGCCCGCCAGCTCGGCGAACTTGGCGTCGCCCAGGGCGGCGAACGCGGGGTCGGCCGGGGCGAACACCGTCAGGTTGTCGGTCGTGTTCAGCGTGTCGGCCAGGCCCGGGACGGCGCCGACGGCGGCGACGAGCTTGGTCAGCAGCGGGTTGGTGCTCGCGGCGGTGGCCACGGGCTGCGGGCCCATCGCGTTCAGGCCGCCGGGGGTGTCGCCCTGGGGCAGGTCCTTGCAGTTGGGGCCGAAGGTGTCGGCGGCGGTGGTGACACCGTCGCCTGCCGCCGCGGGGGCACTCGTCGCGGTGGTGGTCGCGGGGGCCTGCGCGGCCGAGGAACCGGCCGACGGCTGGTCGGCTCCGCCGCACGCGGTCAGGGTCAGGGCCACCGCCGCGAAGGCCGCGCCACCGGAAACCAGCTTGAAGTTCAGCACCTTGGATCACTCCGTTTCGACTTGGACATTCAAGGGTTCTTCGGAGCTGATCCGCGGCGGGTTGGGTCCACGATCGGGTGTCTTCGGAAAAAGCCTTAGGCGACAGTGAAAAGCGATGAGTGCCAGCCGGTGGCGCCGTCCGGGATCGGAGCCACCCGCTGATCGGTCTGCGTCTGTCCTTTTCGGTCAGTCGCGCGCACTTCGGCGCGGTGGCTGCCCGGGCCCAGGTCGAATTCGGCGCTCCACATGCGCCAGGTCTGGTCGTTGACCTCCGCCGCGAGGACTGCCTGCTGCCACTGTCCGCCGTCGATTCGGACCTCGACCTTGTCGATGCCGACGGTCTGCGCCCACGCGATACCGGCGACGGTGACCTTCCCGACCGGGACGGTGGCGAAGCCGCGCGGCACGTCGATGCGCGACTGCGTCTTGATCGGCGCCTCCCGCGCCCAGCCGCGGTCCTCCCAGTAGAAGCTCTTGTCACCGGTCCTGATGACCTCCATGTCCACAACCCACTTGGTGGCCGAGACGTAGCCGTAGAGGCCGGGGACGACCACGCGCGCGGGGAAGCCGTGTTCAAGCGGCAACGGCTCGCCGTTCATGCCGATGGCGAGCAGCGCGCCGCGCCGCTCGTCCATCAGGTCGCCGATCGGGGTGCCGGTGGTCCAGCCGTCAACGCTGGTGGAGAACAGCTGGTCGCCGCCGGGCTTGACGCCCGCCTCCAGCAGCAGGTCGCGCATCGGCACGCCGATGAAGTTCGCGGTGGAGATGTACGGGCCGCCGACCTCGTTGGACACGCACGTCATGGTGATCGTCTTCTCGACCAGCGGGCGGCCGCGGATGTCGTCGAAGTCGAGGTCGAGTTCGTTGTCGACCATCCCGTGGATCTTCAGCCGCCAGTCCTCGGCCCGCAGCCGGGGCACGGTGAGCGCGGTGTCGATCCGGTAGAACTCGCGGTTGCTGGTGATGAACGTGGGGGTGCCCTGGGCCGCCAGGTCCGCGCCTCCCGGGATCGCGGGCGCGGGGGTCCGCGGGACCAGCTTGCCGATGCCCGCCCGGGATGCCTCGACGTCGACGCGGCGGGTGAGGAACTGCCCGGCGGCGCCCAGCAGGGCCGCGCCCGCGGCCACCCCGCCGGTCATGAGCAGGAACCTGCGGCGCGACGGGCTGTCGGACTCGGTGTCGCAGGCCCGGCCGTGCAGCCAGGTGAACACTCCGAGCCCGCCGAAGAGGCTCGCCAGCGGGGCGAGGATGGCCAGTTGGCCCAGGTCAGGACGGTTGAGCACGGCCAGCACGGCCAGGATCCCCAGCACCGCGGCCAGCACCTGGCCCGGCCGCGGGCTCCGACGGGAGAGCAGGCCCGCGACGACGGCGGCGGCGAGCAGTGTCAGCGCCATCCCGCCGAGCAGCACGGCCTTGTCGTAGACGCCGAACGTGCGGATCGCGAAGTCCTTGAGCGGGTGCGGCGTCAGGTCGATCGCGGCGTTGCCGACAGCGAGGTACGGCGAGGCGTTGGGTCCGACAAAGCCCGCGACCAGGTGCCCGGCGGCGAGCGCGGCGGCGACGGCCACGACGCCGATGAGTGCGGCGACCCGGCGCGACAGGGTCCGGTCAGGGGTGTCCTCGTTCATACGGACTATTCGAACCTGGACGGGCCACGGATGGACTTATCAGAGTCTTACGACTCGAAGGAGTTACGTCAGAGCGGCCCGCAGGCGGGGCTCCTCGACCTTCCAGTACCCATGTTCCTCGCCGTCGACGAGGATCACCGGCACCCGGTCGCCGTACTCGGCGCGCAGCTCGGGGTCGCTGTCGACGTCGGCGGTGTCCCACCCGACGCCCAGGTCGGCGCAGATCCGCCCGACGTCGGCCTTGGCCACCTCGCAGGCGTGGCAGTCCTGCCTGGTCATCACGGTCACCCTGGTCACGGCTTCACGGTACCTCGCAAGCCTGCCCGGCGAAGCTTGCCCATCACCGAGTGCGGCAGCGACTTGGCGAACTCGACGGTGGCCGGGATCTTGAACTTCGCGAGCCGCTCGGCGCAGTGCGCGCGCAGCGTCTCCTCACTCAGCTCGGCCCCGGGGACAAGGACCACGACGACCTTGACGTGCTCGCCGGTGCGCTCGTCCGGCTCGCCGACGGCGGCGGCCTCGGCGACGACGTCGAGTTCGGCGACGACCTGCTCCACCTCGTGCGGATAGACGTTGAATCCGTTGACGATGATCAGGTCGTTGGCCCGGTCGACCAGGTGCAGGTCGCCGTCCTCGTCGAAGTAGCCGACGTCGCCGGTGCGGAACCAGCCCTCGGCGTCGGGGCCGCCCTCGCCGTCGGGCCAGTACCCGCTGAACAGGTTGTCGCCACGCGCGGCGACCAGGCCGGTGTCGGTGGCCTCGTCGGTGAGGTCGGCGGTGAACTCGTCGGGGTCGGTGAGCGCCACGACCGGGTTGCCCTCGTTGTCGACGAGGCGCAGCTCCACACCCGGGATCGCGCGACCGACCGAGCCGGGCTTGGCGACACCGCCGACCAGGGTCGAGGTGAGGACCGGGCCCGTCTCGGTGAGGCCATAGCCCTCGAAGACGGCCAGGCCGGTCTCCTGGCGGAACAACGCGAGGGTGGCGGCGTCGAGCGGGGCAGCGCCCGAGGTGCAGAGCCGGACGGTGGACAGCGCCTCGCCCAGCCGCTCGTGGCCTGCGGCGACGAACGCCTGGTAGATCGCGGGGACGCCGATGACCGTGGTCACCCGATGCTCGTGGCAGGCGGCCAGGGCTGTCTCGACGCCGAACTTGTCGAGCAGGACCGCGGTTGCGCCCGCGGCGGCGACCTGCCACAGGCCCGAGAGGCCGTAGGCGTGCGACAGCGGGACGGTCAGCAGCACGCGGTCGCCCGCGATGACCGGCGCGGGGTGCAGCGCGGCGCACTGCTCGACGTTGGCCAGCAGCGCCCGGTGCGACAGCATCACGCCGCGCGGGGTGCCGCCGGTGCCCGAGGTGTAGGCGAGGACCGCGAGGTCCTCCCCGCCACGGGTGGTCTTCGGGGCGGGTTCGACGGGGTCGGTCGCGTCGAGGTCGGGCAGCGCGACGGCGGTGAGGTCGGGCGAACTCAGGTCGCCCGCTGTGAACGCGGCACCACTGTGCGCCAGGACCCGCTCGATTTCGCGCGGGGCGGCGTCGGTGCCGATCGGCACGACGACCCCGCCCGCCCGCAGCACCCCGAAGAGGGCCACGACGGACTCGACGGTGTTGGGCAGGCGCAGCGCGACCCGGTCGCCCGCGGCCAGACCCGCTCCCACCAGCACCGAGGCGAACCGCTCGACGAGCTCACCGACCTGCTGCCAAGTGAGTGAACGCGCGCCCGAGATATCGACCAGGGCCAAGTGCCGGGGTACTTTCTCGCAGGTTCGCGCCATCAGATCCGCCACCGTGCCGGTCGGCGTACGGGCCATGTGTTCGACCTCATCTCCGCGGGAAGCAGGGGGAAAATCACAGGGATACGCAGTGTGGCACGGGTCACCAACGTCACGGTTAACTACCCACTGCGTCACATTCTTGGACCTCAAGCTTGTTGGCTACTACAAAGTAACTACCACTGAGGCCTGATTGACGACCTCCGGCGGACACGGCCGCCGAAGACCGCGTGAGGAGTGTGCGGCTGCTTGATGACCCGCCAGACGCGACCGACCACGGCGCCAGCCGTGCCTCAGGCCCGCCCCTCGACGGAACGGGCCTTGTCGCCGCGCGCCGAATCCCCGCAGGCCGACGCCGATGCCGAGGCCGAGCCGATGACTGAACCGGAAGCCATCAACAGCCCGGCCACCCCTGACCCCCCCGACACCGACGCCGCCCACGCGGTGGCGTGGGAGCTGGTCGGCGCGGCGCAGGGCGGGGACACCCACGCCTTCGGTCTGCTCTACGACCGCTATGTCGACATGGTGTTCCGGTACGTCCTGTTCCGGGTCGGTGACCGTGAGCTGGCCGAGGACGTCACCAGCGAGACCTTCCTGCGCGCGCTGCGCAGGATCACGTCGGTCAGCTACCAGGGCCGCGACGTGGGCGCGTGGTTCGTCACGATCGCCCGCAACCTGGTGCTCGACCACGTGAAGTCCAGCCGGTTCCGGCTGGAGATCACCACGTCGGACATCCGCGACTCCGAGCGCACGGAGGCCGGTCCCGAACAGCAGGTGATGTCGAAGGTGACCCGTGAGGCGCTGCTCGTGTGCGTCCAGCAGCTCGGTGAGGACCAGCGCGAGTGCATCGTGCTGAGGTTCCTGCAGGGGCTGTCGGTCGCCGAGACGGCGCACATCATGAATCGCAACGAGGGGGCCGTGAAGGCCCTCCAGCACCGAGCCGTGCGCAGGCTCGCACAATTGTTGCCCTCGGAAATTCGGTAGAACGTTCACCCTGCAGAGTGGACCTGCCCAGGACCGCGCCGAGGCCGTAACCCCGGGCACCGGCAGTCGTTTCACACAGCGGGGATCAATACTGATTTCCTGGGGATTCAGCAGGGCCAACACGAGTCGGAGTGGGATGGTGGAAAGCGGATCGGGGCCGCGTAGCCCGCAGGGTCGGCATGAGCGCGACGCTCGTGCCGGTCAGTCGCGCGCGGAGCTGCCCGGATTCACCGACGACGACCTCGCGGTCGTCGACCTGCTCTCGGCCATGACCCCGCTCACCGCGCCGTCCGGCGACGCCCGGGCCCGGATGCGGGCCAAGGTGCTCGCCGGTCTCGCCGAGCCCGCGCCGACCACGCACGGCCCCCGCCCGGTCCGACCCACCCGCGCGGGACGGGCGCCCCGCGGCCGCAGTTCGGAGTCCGCCCCAAGCATCCGCCCCGAATCCGCAAGACCTGGGTCCGGGGCGCGGGGCCGGTTCGCCGTGGCCGCCATCGCTGTCCTGGCGCTGGTGTTCTCCCTGGCGGGAATGAGCCTGCTGCTCGCCCGCGACGCGCTGCCCGGCGACACCCTCTAT
The DNA here is from genome assembly GCF_014323725.1 of Actinokineospora xionganensis. Classification (GTDB taxonomy): domain Bacteria; phylum Actinomycetota; class Actinomycetes; order Mycobacteriales; family Pseudonocardiaceae; genus Actinokineospora; species Actinokineospora xionganensis. The sequence goes on from NZ_JABVED010000002.1 coordinate 273,368, forward strand.
GCGATCAAGCGCACCGGCGAGGCCGCGGCGCTCGGACTGACGTTCGGCGACGAGGAGAAGGCGTTCAAGCATCTGCAGTTCGCCACCGCCCGCATCACCGAGATCGAGACCCTCACCCAGCGCTACCCGAACCCGGCCGACGCGCCGGTCGGGGGCTACCTCTCCGCGCTGCGCGACTTCGACAACGACGCCTCCGCCGGGTCACGCCAGCTCATCGCGCTGGCCACCGGCGGCGACGGAACCCAGCTCGAGACGCTTCGCTCCTGGGCCGACATCCAGGGCGGCAGGCTCGACGCGCTGGGCCCGCGCCTGCCGAGCGCCGCGGCCATCAGCCAGGACGCGTCCGTGGCGCTGTTGGAGCGGATCGAGGCGCGGGCGACCGCGCTGACCGCCCGGATGGCCTGCTACCAGATCACCTCCGGTGCGATCGACGACATCGGCGCCATGCCCGCCACGGCCGCCTGCGAGCGTCGGGCCGATGCCGACCTGCTGCCGACGCCGGGCACCCAGGCCGACAACGACAACGCACCGTCGACGGACGCGCCGAACGCCCCCTCTGTCGGCACCGCGGTTCCGCCGCCACCCGCGCAACCCAGCACACCAGGGCAGCCGGAGCCCGGAGCGCCCCCGCTGACGACACCGCCGCCGTTGGTGACGGTCCCCCCGATTCTCGGAGGACCGACCAACACCACGCCGCCGGAGACCATCACTTCGGCGGCGCCGACCGTCTCGCTGCCGTTACCGTTGCCGCTTCCCACGATCGCAGTCGCGCCGTTGCTCCCCGGGCTGCCCGGGGTCCAACTCGGCTGACCCGTCGTCTGGACCAGCGCATACCGAGGGCACCGTTGTCGGTGGAACCACTAGGCTGGTGACCACGGCACGGATGACATATCCGACCCACCGGGAGGCATGCGGTGTCAGTACGGCGTGGGGCTGACAAGGGCTCCGAACTCGAGCGCCTCGCCGCGCTCGCGGGCGCTGCCAGTGCCGAGGCGGCTGTCTCGCTGGAGCAGCCCGACGGCGACCGCGGCATCCCGATGGACCTCACCGCCGCCGCCTTCTTCGACGTCGACAACACGATCATGATGGGCGCGTCGATCTTCCACTTCGCCCGCGGCCTGGCGGCGCGCAAGTTCTTCAGCAACTCCGACCTGGTGAAGTTCGCGCTGCAGCAGGTGATGTTCCGGGTCGGCGGCAAGGAGTCGGCCGACGGCATCCGCAGCAGCCGTGAACAGGCCCTCTCGTTCGTCGCGGGCCACACCGTCGAGGAACTGAGCAGGCTCGGCGAGGAGATCTACGACGAGCTGATGGCCGACAAGATCTGGCCCGGCACCCGGGCGCTGGCCCAGATGCACCTCGACGCGGGCCAGCGGGTCTGGCTGGTCACCGCGACGCCGGTCGAACTGGCCACCATCATCGCCCGCAGGCTCGGCCTCACGGGCGCACTGGGGACGGTCGCGGAAAGCACCGACGGCGTCTTCACCGGCAAACTCGTCGGCGAAATGCTGCACGGCCCCGCGAAGGCCCACGCGGTGCGCTCCCTGGCTGCCCGCGAGGGCCTGGACCTGCGGCGATGCACCGCGTACTCAGACTCCTCAAACGACGTGCCGATGCTGTCGGTGGTGGGCACCGCGGTGGCGGTCAACCCGGACAGCGGACTACGCGAGGTCGCCCGCAAACGCGGCTGGGAAATCCGCGACTTCCGCACAGGCCGCAAGGCGGCGAAGATCGGCGTCCCGTCGGTACTCGGCGCAGGCGCGTTGGCAGGAGCCGTGGCAGCAGGCCTCGCATACCGCAAACGCGCCGTCTAGCGACAACCCTGCCCACTCGGCGGCCCAGACTCCGATCTGGAGCACCTGCGCGGCGGACCTCGCCACCATCGACTCGCCAGTGATCAAGGCATACGTTGGAGGGCATGCTGCCCGAACTGCGTGTAGGCACCCGGCTGGCTGCGCAGCGGCTGGTCACCCGTGGGTTCGCGATCGCGGGAGACCCCCTTGCCCGGCTGGCCACGGCGCCGTGGCGGTACGACCCGTACCCGATCTACGCCGGTCTGCGTGGGCGGTCGGTCCACCGGAGCCGGTTCGGCTTCTACACCGTGGCGACCTACGACCTGTGTTCGCAGATCCTGCGGGACCGCACCTTCGGTGTGCGCACCCGCGACGGGCTGGAGCCGCCGCCCGCGACGCAGTCGCCGCTGCCGCAGGGGACCCCGGTGATTCCCACGTTCCTGGAACAGGACCCGCCCGATCACACCCGGCTGCGGGCGCTCGCCCGGCCCGCGTTCAGCCCGCGCAAGATCGAGGGTTACCGCGAAGTGGTCCACAAGACCACGTCCCGGCTACTCGACGACGCCCTGGCGAAGGGCACCTTCGACCTGATCGCCGACTTCGCCGCGCCGCTGCCGATCGCGGTGATCTCGGACCTGCTGGGCATCCCGGACGTCGACACCGAGCGGTTCGCCCGATACGGGCGGGTTCTCGGGGCCTCGCTGGACGGGACGACCACATTGCGGCAGGCCCGGGCGCTGCGGTCGGCCACAGCTGACCTCCAGGCGCTGTTCAGGTCGCTGATCGCCCAGCGGACCGAGGCCCCTGGGGACGACGTGATCAGCGCTCTCGTGCGATCGCTCGGCGCGGGCGAGCTGACCGAGCTTGAGCTGGTGACGACGTGCGAACTTCTCCTGATCGCGGGGTTCGAGACGACCGCGAACCTGATCGGCAACGGGATGTGGACGTTCGCTCGCAACCCTGAGCAGTGGGAGTCGCTGCGGTCCGATCCGTCGATGGCATCCGCGGCAGTGGAGGAGGTGCTGCGGTATGAGCCGCCGATTCAGCTGACGCAGCGGATCACGCACGCCGCTTCGGTGATCGGCGGGGTGGAGATCCCCGCCGACCGGATGGTGATCGTCGCCCTGGGATCGACCGGGCGGGACCCGGAGGCGTACTCGAACCCGGACACCTTCGACCTCACCCGCACCCCCGAACGCGACCACCTGGGCTTCTCCAGCGGCATCCACTACTGCCTCGGCGCGCCGCTCGCGCGGATGGAGGCCGAGATCGCGTTCGCCGCGCTGGCCGAGCGGCTTCCCGCCGTTCGCGCGCCGCGCAGCCCACGGTGGCGCGACACCACGGTCATCCGCGGGTTGCGGTCGCTGGTGCTCGCGGCCTGAGCCCTGGGCGCTCAGCCCAGGAACGGGTTTCCGCGCTGGCTCAGCATCCGGTACAGCGTCTGCTGAATCGTCTCCCGGACCTGGTCGGTCAGGTTGAAGACCAGCATCGGGTCGTCGTCGGCCCCCGCGTCGTAGGAGTCGGTGGGGATCGGCTCGCCGAAGTGGATGTGCCATTTCGACGGCAGCGGGATCGCCCCGAGCGGGCCCAGGAGGGGGAAGAACGGGGTGATCGGGAAGTACGGCAGGCCGAACAGCCTGGCGACCGTCTTCAGGTCGCCGATCTTGGGGTAGATCTCCTCGGCGCCGACAATCGAGCAGGGGATGATCGGGACACCCGTGCGCAGCGCCGCCGAGACGAAGCCGCCGCGGCCGAAGCGCTGGAGTTTGTAGCGGTCGGCGAACGGCTTGCCGACACCCTTGAAGCCCTCCGGCCACACGCCGACCAGTTCGCCCGCGTTGAGCAGTTGTTCCGCGTCCGGGTTGCAGGCCAGCGTCTGCCCGGACTTGCGGGCCAAGGCGCCCAGCAGGGGGACCTGGAAGACCAGGTCGGCGCCCAGCATGCGCAGGTAGCGCTGGCGGGGGTGGTTGTCGTGGACGGCCACCGCCGTCATCAGGGCGTCCAGGGGCAAGGTGCCCGAGTGGTTGGAGACGACCAGGGCGCCGCCGTCGACAGGCAGGTTCTCGATGCCGCTGACCTCTACGCGGAACCAGTTCTTGTAGAGCAGCCGCAGCGGCGGGAGGAGGACCCGCTCGGTGAGGTCCGGGTCGAAGCCGAACTCGTCGATCGGGTAGTCGCCGGTCAACCTGCGCACGGCGAAACCCAGGGCGTCGCCGATGCCTCGGCGGACGGCGGATACCGGCGGGTGTTCGCGGGTCGGGTGCAGCGGGGTGGGCTCGACGATCGGGCCGTCGGGCTTCGGGGCCGCCGATGTCGGGACGCGGCGGCGCCGGTCCGCTCTCTGCAACGGGATCACACGGGCTTCCTGCATGCCTGTGGCACCTTCCAAGGGCAGATCTAGGTACGTGTCTCCAGGACACGTCTGCGGGCGGCAGCGAGCAGCGTGGGGGTGAAGACGGGGCGCAGCTTGCTGCCGGATACGTAATCGTCGAACGCCTGCCGGGTGGTCCACCGGGGAGTGAACCCGAACTCTGCTTTGAGCCGGGTGGTGTCGAGCACCCGGCCGTAGTTGAGGTAGCGGACGTGGTCGGGCGAGAAGTCGACCAGCCGCGCGCCGCGCAGCAGCCTGCCCGCGGCGGGCAGGGCCTGGCGCAGCACCGGCAGCGGGAGCCTGCCCGCCCGCCGGATGGCCTGCGACAGCATCAGTACACCGTCAGCGGCCACGTTGAACACCCCGGTGGCTTCGCCCAGACTGGCCAGCTCCAGCACGGCGAGGGCGTCCTCGGAGTGCAGCAACTGCATGCGGGCGTCGAAGCCCAGCACCGTGGGCACGATGGGGAGGGCGAAGTACCTGGTGAGCACGGTGTCCACACTCGGCCCGATGAGGTTGGCCAGGCGCAGCGTCGCCACCGAGACGTCGGGGCGCCTGCGGGCGAAACCCCGGACGTAGGCCTCGACCTCGACCGCGTCCTTCGCGTAGCCGCTGGAGCCGAGGTCCTTGGGGGCGTCGTCCTCGGAGAACACCGCGGGCGAACGCGAACTGGCGCCGTAGACCGCGGCGGTGGACTTCACCACGAGCCTGCGCACCGAGGGCGCGCGCTGGCAAGCGGCCAGCAGTTGCATGGTGCCGATGACGTTGAGCTCCTTGAGCACCATGCGCCGGGCGGGGCCCGCCGGGTTGGTGGTCGTGGAGGCGTGGACCACGGTGTCGACACCGGCGGACGTGATCACCTTGGCGATGAGCGGGTTGCGGATGTCTGCGCGGACGAACTCGGCGCGCCCCATGGTGCGGACGACGTCCTTGGGCGGGGGCACCGTGTCGACGCCCAGGACGCGCTCGATGTCGGGGTCCGCCGCCAGACGGGCGGCGAGATTGCCGCCGAGGTAGCCGCCGACACCGGTGACGAGGACGACTTTTGGCGTCATGCGTTTCCCTAGGGTGGGCGCTTGGGAATGGCCGACTCTACTCGTGAGTCAAGATCGAAAAAGCCCGGGCAACCCAGTCTTAACGCAGGTCACATGGGCTGTTAGGCAACGTCACCCGATTGGACCACCGGCCGAAACGCGGCGACGCCCGCACCGTGGAGGTGCGGGCGTCGCCGGATGCGTCGAACTACTTCTTCAGTTTGCGACGCTGCACGCGCGTCTTGCGGAGCAACTTGCGGTGCTTCTTCTTCGACATGCGCTTGCGGCGCTTCTTGATGACCGAGCCCATGTGTGTCCTCAGCTCTCAGGTGGGTCGTTCCAGGTGTTCCGGCGCTCCGGTGTGGCCACGTCACGGAACGCACGCCAAAACACCAGGCACAACGGTTATCCAGCGTACCCGTCGGCCTTCGTGGCTTGACCGGGGGTCTCAGCCCGCGTCGAAATAGGCGTTTTGCAGGTAGTCGTGCACCGCCTTCTCTGGCACACGGAACGACTTGCCGACCCGCACCGCGGGCAGATCGCCGTTGTGCACCAGTCGGTAAACCGTCATCTTGGACACCCGCATCAGGGTCGCCACCTCGGCCACCGTCAGGAATTGCACCTGCGGAAGTCCGGGTGCGCCCGGGTCGCGTTTGTTCGCCGGCATCATCACCGCGTCCTTCAACACGCGTCGCGCCGTCGGCTTCCCCACCGACGGATTCGACACGCACGTGCTTCTGTCGAGAGTAGCGGGACACGTGTGACTAAAGCGACGCCACGTTCGGCTCAAATCTGCAAAGTGCAGAACCGATCAGTGTGCTTCGTGTTCGGCGCCCAACTCCTTGGAGCGGTCCCGAGCAGCCTCGATGGCGGCCAGCAGGGCGGCGCGGACACCGTGGTTCTCCAACTCGCGGATGGCCATGATGGTCGTCCCCGCGGGCGACGTCACAGCCTCGCGCAGGATCACCGGGTGCTCGCCGGTCTCGACGAGCATCGCGGCGGCGCCCACGGCGGACTGGATGATGAGCTTCTCGGCGACCGCGCGCGGCAGGCCGAGCAGGATGCCCGCGTCGATCATCGCCTCGACCAGGAAGAAGAAGTACGCCGGACCGGACCCGGACAGGGCCGTCACGGCGTCCTGCTGCGACTCCGGCACCCGCACGACCTTGCCGACGGCGCTGAGCATGTCCTCGACAATCGCGAGGTGCTCCGGTCGGGCGTGCTTGCCCGGCGAGATGGCGCTCATGGCCTCGCCCACCAGCATCGGGGTGTTCGGCATGGCCCGGACGACGGGCACTCCGGCGGGGAGCCTGCGCTCGAACAGCGACGTCGGCAGACCGGCGCACAGGGACACCACGAGGGTCTCCGGGTTGACCACCGGCGCGAGCTCGTCGAGCAGCGGCTCGATGTCCTGCGGCTTGACCGCGACGACGAGCACGTCGGCGTCCTTGGCCGCCGTCGGCACGTCGGTGCAGCGGATGCCGTAGGTCTTGGTCAGCTCCGCCGAGCGCTCCGGGTAGCGCTCGGTGAAGAGCAGCTCGTCGGCACCGCGGCCGCCGTGCAGCAACCCGGACAGCAGCGCCTCGCCGATCTTGCCCGCACCGAGCACCGCGATCGTGGGCCGCGCGTTCGCCTCAGTCATGGGACAAGGCTAACGACCCACGCCTACTGATTAAGCGGTGGCGGTGAGGGCGAGTTGGCGGGCCTGGCAGACCAGCCTGCCGGTGGAGTCCACGACGGTGGCGTCGGAGTCGAACCACATGCCGTGCACGGCCTTGGACTCGACCTGGATGCGCAGCCAGCCCGGCGCCGGGCGGGACCGCAGGTGCGCGGTCAGCTGGACCGTCGGCGACCAGCCGAGCCTGCCCAGGTTGAACGTCACCGGCATCGAGATGTCCCCCGCGACCAGGGCGAACAGCGGGTCGGCGTGTTCGCCGCGCGGCCGCGCCCACAGGCGCAGGCGCAGCGGGTCACCGACGTGGCCGTGCAGGAAGCCCGCGCCGTTCGGGTCCAACCGCACATCGCAGGTCTCGGTCAGCCGGAACACCGACGCCGACGGGACGGTCGACAAGTCGATCGCGTTGCCGGGTGGCTCCGGGGGCTGGTTGGGCAGGTCGGCCCAGGCGGCCCGCTCCCGCGGCAGCCTGCCGGTGGTGACCATGCCCTCGACGCACGCGCGGCCGCTCTGCTCAAGGTGGACCGAGACGACCGTGGTGCGACGACCGGTCTTGCGGACATCGGTGCGCAGCAGCACCGGACCCACCCCCGGCGGGCGCAGGAACTGCGCGCTGACCGACAGCGGGTCCACCAGCGGCGCCCCCGCGCCGGTCTGGCCCGCCACCGCCGCGCGCGCCAGCAGGGCCAGCAGGAATCCGCCGTGCGGTCGCCCTCCCACGGTCCATTGGGCCGGGAGATCCGCGGTGAAGGTGCCGTCTCCCAGCGGACGAACCTTGACCGCGGCGGCGAACGCCCCACCCGCGGGCACGTGTCCGGACGCCCGCACATCGCCGTGGCCTGTCGCACTACTCATGGGCAACAGCCTGCCACGCCGAGCTACCGGATCCCGCGCGGCTCCGCGGGATGAGCGTCACTCATTTCTTGCTCATGAGCGCACGGAGGAAGAACACCGTGTTCGCGGGACGCTCGGCCATCCTCCGCATGAGGTAGCCGTACCACTGGCCGCCATAGGGGACGTACACCCGCACGGTGTGGCCCTGCTGGGCCAGCCGCAGCTGCTCGTCGGGACGGATACCGAACAGCATCTGGAACTCGAACTCGCCGGGTTTGCGGCCGTGGTGGTCCGCGCGCTCACCGATGATCCGCACCAGGCGCGGGTCGTGGGTGGCGAACATGGGGTAGCCGGTTCCCGCGAGCAGCGCGTTGGCGCAGCGCACGTAGCTGCGGTCGACCTCGCCAATCTCGTCGAACGCGACGGTGTCGGGCTCCTTGTATGCGCCCTTGCACAGCCGTACCCGCGAACCGTCGCCGGAGAGTCGGACCGCGTCGTCGAGGGTGCGGTGCAGGTAGGACTGCAGGACCGCGCCGACCCACGGCCACGTCGTGCGCAACTCGGCGAGGATGCGCAGCGTCGAGTCGGTGGTGGTGTGGTCCTCCATGTCGAGGGTCACCGTCGTGCCCGCGTCCTCGGCCGCGCGGCAGATGCGCGAGGCGTTGGTGAGGGCGAGTTCCTCGTCGAGGAGCTGGCCGACGGCGGAGAGCTTGACGCTGACCTCGGCGCGGCCGGACAGGCCCTCGGCCTTGAGGCGGTCGAGGAGCTCCAGGTACGCCTGGACGGTCTGCTCGGCCAGGGCCGCGTCCGTGGTGTCCTCGCCCAGGTAGTCGAGGGTGACGGCGAGACCGGACTCGACCAGGCGCCGGGTCACGGCGACAGCCTCCTCGGTGGTCTCACCGGCCACGAAGCGGCGGACCACGTCCCGACTCACGGGCGCGGTCGCGATGACACGGCGAATGGTGTCGTTGCCGGCGGCGGCCAGGATCAACGAGCGCAACGGGTTCACGCGCACAATGTACGACGCGGCTCGCCGGGGGCGAACAAGGCATCCGGTCGTCCTACGTTTGACCTCCGATTCGGGCGCCCGCGGCTGCTCTTCCGGCAGCAGAGCGGTCGCCGGACCGGTGTCGGGCTATCGGCCGTTCGGAGAGATCAAGTGCAGTCGGGCGAACAGCAACGCTTCCGCCAGGTCCTTGGCCCGTTCTGCCGGACCCCGCGCCCTGCGGGTTGAGACCTCCAGGACCACCTGGCCCTTGAAGCCGTTCGCGGCGAGGGATTCGCAGAGTTCGGCGCAGGGTTGGTCTCCCCGGCCGGGGACCATGTGCTCGTCCTTCGACAGTCCTGAGCCGTCGGCCAGGTGCACGTGGGTCAGGCCTTCGCCCATTCTTTCGGCGAGTTTCATCGCGTCCATGTGCGCGGCGGACGTGTGGGACAGGTCCAGGGTGTAGTTGCGGTGACCCACGTCGGTCGGGTCGATCGACGGGCGGAACGCCGTCATCTCCATCGACCTGGTGCCCAGCCCCCGACGGACCGGGAACATGTTCTCCACCGCGATCGCCACCCCGGTTCGCTCTTCCAACGAGGCGACCAGGTCGGGGAAGGCGTCGGCGTAGCGGCGTTGCCAGCGGAACGGGGGGTGCACGACCACCGTGCGCGCGTCCAGGTCCTGTGCGGCCTCGACGGACCGGCGCAGGCGGACCTCCGGGTCCGGTGACCAGACGCGCTGGGTGATGAGGAGGCAGGGGGCGTGCACGGCCATGATCGGGACTCCGATCCTGGCCGACCGGCGGCGCAGGCCGGGGACGTCCTGGCTCATCGGGTCGGCCCAGACCATGACCTCGACGCCGTCGTAGCCGAGTTCGTCGGCCAGTTTGAACGCGGTCGCCGCTGTCTGCGGCCACACGGAAGCCGTCGACAGCCCGACGGGGATCGCGGTCACCGACCGAGGAGCAACAACACCGCGGGCGAGACCGTGACCACCAACCCGACCAGCACGGCGAGCACGGTGGTCTGCAGGTCCTCCGCCTTGCGGATCTTGCGGACGATGAGCACCAGGCCGACGATCACGGCCAGGGCGGCGGCCAGCGCGGCGGCGGGCAGGAAGCCCCACAGCCAGTTGAACGCCAGCCAGACCGCGGCGCCGCCGACCACGCCGAGGGCGAGTTGGCCCGCCATGATCGCCCACTCGCGACCGGGGTTGGCGTCCTCGTCGACCTCGTCATCGTCGTCGATGTCGTCGCTGTCGCGGGGGTCCGGGTCGAAGTCCTCGTCGAAGTCACGGTCGTCGAAGTCGTCGAACTCGCGGGCGGTCCCCCCGCGGGCGGGGTCGCGGACCGGGTCGCGGTCGAAGTCCTCGTCGAGGTCGTCGTGCGCCTGGTACTCGTTGAACCGGACCGCCGCCCGGTCATCGAACGACTCGACTTCCTCGAGGAACTCCGGTCGCGGGCCGCGCGGGTCGATGGCCGTCTCGGAGGCGTCGCCGGGGAATTCGCGGCCACCCCGGTTGGGCGCGGGCGGGAAGGTCGGCAGCGGCCGTGCCTCACCGCCGGGCAGCGGCGGCTTCGGCAACTGCTGCGACGGCTGCGGCAGCTGTTGGGAGAGTTGCGGCTTGGGCAGCTGCTGCGACGGCTGCGGCAACTGCTGCGGCAACTGCTGCGGCAGCGGCTGCGACGGCTGCGGTTTGTGGATCGGCTGCGAGGGCTGCGGCTTCGCGGGCGACTGCGACGGATTGGGCAGCTGCTGCGACGGCTGCGGCATCCGCTGACCGGGCTGCGGCTGCTCGGGACGCTGCCCGCGGCGCGGGAGCAGCGGGAGGCGGTTGGGCCCACCCGCCAGGCCCGCGGGCGGCTCGCTCGGGTCGGGACCGTCGTCGGTGACCCGCGGGATCTGCTCGGTGTGGCCCTCGGCGGGCGTCGGGCGCGAGACCGGACGCGGCGGGCGCGCCGGGTCGTGGCGCACCGCTTCGGGCCGGGGGATCTCCGGGCGCACCGGCTCCGACCGGGTCGGCTCGTGGCGTACCGCGTCGGGCCGGGCGGGTTCCGACCGCGGCGGCTCCGAGCGGGCGGGCTCGGGCCGTGGCGGTTCCGGGTGGACCGGCTCGGGTCGGCGGAGACCAGGGCGGACCGGCTCGGACCGCGGCGGCTCCTGCCGGGGCGGGTCGTGCCGCGCTGGGTCATGGCGCTGCGGCTCGTGCCTCGGTGGGTCATGACGCTGCGGATCATGGCGTGGCGGCTCACCCAGGGGCGGGCGGCCCAGCAGCTCCGGTGGTGGCGTCGGCGCGGGCTGGCGACGCTGCGGCGCGGGCTTGGGCGAGTGCGTGGTGCGGCCCTGCCGGTGCGACACCCGCTCCGGCGGCGTCTGGTCCTCGGTGATCGGCAGCATCTTCCCGCTGTCGGACATCACCCGCTCGATGATCGCCTGCGGCGCCGTGTCCGAGCCGTCCTCGGGCTTGCGGCGCCGTCGCCTGGGTGCGCTTTCGCCCGAGGTGCCGCCGTATTTGGCCAGCAACTCGGCAACGGTGCGCTGGGTGCGCTCCGACCCGCCTTCTTGACTCATCCACTCCACCGTGCCCCGTGCTGGCCGATCCGTCCAGTGCCGGCACGCTCCGCGGAGGCTTCCCGGGCGGGAAGTCCCCGACTTCTCTCAGTCCGAGGAGACAGTGTGGTCCCCACCGTTCGTCTGGTCCAGCCGCCGGAGGATCACGCCTTCGCGCAGGGCCCAGGGCCCGATCTCCAGTTCCGACAGTGATAACGCTCGCATAGTGGCCTGCGCCACTAACGCACCGGCCACCAACTGGTGCGCCCGACTCGGGCTGACGCCCTCCAACTCCGCGAGATCACCCGCGGACATGCGGGAGATGAACGCGATCAGCTGGCGCAGCCCGGCCTCGGTGAGCGTGCGCCGCACCCGCGGTCCCGCCGAGGACGGCGCCGCACCGGTCAGCCGGGCCAGGGTGCGGAATGTCTTCGAGGTCGCGACCACCCGATCGGGCTGGCCGAACTTCGCGACACGCCGGGCAACGGGGGCCAACTGCTCGGCGAGCCACTCCGTCGCCGATTCGATCTCACCGCGCTGCGGCGGGTCGCTGGTGAACCGGGTCCGGGTGAGCCTGCCCGCGCCGAGCGGGAGCGACCACGCGAAATCCGGGTCCTCGTCGATGCCCGCGGCGATCTCCAGCGAGCCGCCGCCGATGTCGAGGACGAGCAGGTTCCCCGCCGACCAGCCGTACCAGCGGCGGGCGGCGAGGAACGTGTAGCGGGCCTCGTCCTCGCCGGAGAGGACCTGCAGTTCGACCCCGGTTTCCTTGGCCACCCGCCTGAGGACCTCGGCCGAGTTGCCCGCCTCGCGGACCGCCGATGTGGCGAAGGCCATCATCTCGGCGCAGCCCAGCCGGACTGACGACTCCTTGGCCGAGGCGACGGTGCGGACGAGTTCGTCCGCACCGGCCTTGGACAGCGTGCCGGAGCGCGTGATCCGCTCCGCGAGCCGCAGCACGGTCTTCTCCGACCGTGCCGGGGTCGGGTGGGCGCCCCGGTGGGCGTCCACCACGAGCAGATGGACCGTGTTCGATCCGACGTCCAATACCCCTAGGCGCACCCGGGGAACGCTACCCGCTCAGGTCAGGACTCGAACTTGTAGCCGAGCCCGCGCACGGTCACCAGGTGTCGCGGCGAGGCCGGATCCGGCTCGATCTTGGAGCGAAGCCGCTTGACGTGGACGTCGAGGGTCTTGGTGTCGCCGACGTAGTCCGCGCCCCACACCCGGTCGATCAGCTGGCCGCGGGTCAGCACCCGGCCGACGTTGCGGAGCAGGTACTCGAGGAGGTCGAACTCCTTGAGCGGCAGCGGGATCTCCTCACCGTCCACAGTGACCACGTGCCGTTCGACGTCCATTCGGACCGGTCCGGCCGCGAGCACCTGCGGGAGCAGCTCACCGTCGCCACCGGCCTCGCCGCCGCGGCGCAGGACGGCCCGGACGCGGGCGATCAGCTCGCGGGCGGAGTACGGCTTGGTGACGTAGTCGTCGGCGCCGAGTTCGAGCCCGACGACCTTGTCGATCTCGCTGTCGCGGGCGGTCACCATGATCACCGGGACGGCCGAGCGCTGGCGGAGTGCCTTGCACACGTCGGTGCCGCTCATCCCGGGGAGCATGAGGTCGAGCAGCACGATGTCGGCGCCGTTGCGGTCGAACTCCTCGAGCGCCTGCTGCCCGGTGGCGGCCACCGCGGCGGTGAACCCCTCCTTCCGGAGCAGGAAGGCAAGCGGGTCGGCGAAGGACTCCTCGTCCTCGACGATCAGCACTCTCGTCATGCCATTCCTCCGTGATCGGTACCGGCGCCGTCGGACTTCGACGGAGCGGCGGACGCGGCCAGCGACGCGACCGCGGTGCGGCCCGCCCTGGTCTTCTCCGCGCCGTTCAGGGTGTCCGCCCCGGCGGTGGCCGGGGCGTCCAGGTGCGCGGGGATGCGCAGGGTGAACGTGGAGCCGAGACCGGGCTTGCTCCACAGCTTGACCTCGCCGCCGTGGTTGGCGGCGACGTGTTTGACGATGGCCAGGCCCAGGCCGGTGCCGCCGGTGGCCCGCGAGCGCGCCTTGTCGACGCGGTAGAACCGCTCGAACACGCGCTGCTGCTCCTCTTCGGCGATGCCGATGCCGCGGTCGGTCACCGCGACCTCGATGAACCCGTCGACCAGCGAGCGGCTCACCGAGACCGGGTTGCCCGGCGGCGAGTAGGCGAGCGCGTTCTCCAGCAGGTTCGACAGGGCGGTGACCAGCAGCGTCCGGTCGCCCTCGACGAGCAGGCCGCTGTCGGCGTCGGTGGTGACGTCGATGCCGGTGGACTCCATGACCAGCCGGGCGCGGCCGAGGGCCTCGCGGACGACCGCGTCGACGTCGACGGTGTTCATGTCGGGCAGCCGCTCGGCGCCCTGCAGTCGCGACAGCGCGATCAGCTCGGTCACCAGGGTCCCGAGGCGGTTGCCCTCGTGGAGGATCTTGGTGGTGAAGCGGCGGACCTCGACCGGGTCCTCGGCGGCGTCGAGCACGGCCTCGGCCAGCAGCGCCATCGCGCCGACCGGGGTCTTGAGCTCGTGGCTGACGTTGGCGACGAAGTCGCGCCGGGTCGCTTCGAGCCGCACGGCGTCGGACTGGTCGTCGGCGTCGACGACGGTGTAGCCCTCGCCGAGGGGCCGGACCTCGCCGAGCACGGCCTCCGGGGTCCGTCCGCCGCGCGACTCCAGCGGCGAGAGGTCGATCTCCACCGGGTCACCGGTCTCCAGGACCAGCTCGGAGGCTTTGCGGGCACGCTCGTCGACCTGGCGGTTGCGGACTAAACCGAGTTCCGCGGCGCGCGGGTTGTAGATCACCACGTCGCCGAAGTGGTTGAGGATGACGACCCCGGAGTGCGACGAGTGCACCCAGCGCTGGACGAGATCCGAAACGGTCGGTCCGGCAGGCCTGCGGGTCGGGTCCCCGTGCCGGGCGCGCCCGACCAGGTATCCGACGAACAGACCGACGAGCACTCCACACGACAGTGCGATCCACGCGGCCACAGGAGGATCGTAAGCAGGTGGGGAGGGGTTTGGACCAGCCCGACAAGCCGTTCAGTGACAGTGCTGACACCTTCCGGCCCCCTTGTTCGCGCCCCAGCCAACCCCGGTTCACCCATTCGTGTCCTACCCACCAGTAACCCCTGGTCACTCGCGAGTCCAACGTTCAAAACAACGAGTCCAACGTTCAGCACATCGACTTCGACGTTCACGACGCGCGAACGGCGAGTTGGGATGTTCTGAACGTTGGACTCGTTGTTTTGAACGTTGGACTCGCGAGGGGTTAGCGGCCTTGGTTGGCGACCTTGGCGATGGCTACGGCGGCGGCCTCAGGGTCGAGGTAGAGGCCGCCGGGGGTGGTGGGGGCGGCGGACTCGTCGAGGTCGTAGCGCAGGGGGATGCCGGTCGGGATGTTGAGGCCTGCGATGTCGGCGTCGGAGATGCCGTCGAGGTGCTTGACCAGCGCGCGCAGCGAATTGCCGTGTGCGGCGACCAGCACGTTCTTGCCCGACTTGAGGTCGGGGACGATCTCGTTCTCCCAGTAGGGCACGACCCGGGCGACGACGTCCTTGAGGCACTCGGTCAGCGGCGCCTCGATGCCCGCGTAGCGCGGGTCGCCGTCCTGGCTGAACTCGCTGCCCTTCTCGATGGGCGGCGGCGGGGTGTCGTAGGAGCGGCGCCAGAGCATGAACTGCTCCTCGCCGAACTCCTCGAGGGTCTGCTTCTTGTTCTTGCCCTGAAGGGCGCCGTAGTGGCGTTCGTTGAGCCGCCAGTCGCGCTTGACCGGGATCCAGTGCCGGTCGGCCGCGTCGAGGGCCAGGTTCGCCGTCGAGATCGCGCGCCGCTGCAGCGAGGTGTGCACGATGTCGGGCAGCAGGTTCGCCTCACGCAGGAGGTGACCACCGCGGGCGGCCTCGGCGACGCCCTTCTCCGAGAGCTCCACGTCGACCCAGCCGGTGAACAGGTTCTGCGCGTTCCAGACGCTCTCGCCGTGCCGGATGAGCACCAAGGTTCCAATTGCCATGCGGTGAGCCTGCCAGATCCGAAGGCCGCCGCGGCCGTGAAGGACGTCTCCCCGCCCGCGAAGGGGCGTGGGCCAGGTGACCGCCGGCGATGGGCCAGATGATGTAACCGAAACCACACTGAAGCTGGACTATGCCCCGTTCGGAGTAATCCGTGGCGCGGAGCGGGTCAACCGGCGA
The DNA here is from genome assembly GCF_014323725.1 of Actinokineospora xionganensis. Classification (GTDB taxonomy): domain Bacteria; phylum Actinomycetota; class Actinomycetes; order Mycobacteriales; family Pseudonocardiaceae; genus Actinokineospora; species Actinokineospora xionganensis. The sequence continues at coordinate 288,824 of NZ_JABVED010000002.1, forward strand.
CCGATAGTCGCGAAAGCATGAGATTCCGTGACAAAACTGTTACTTACTGACAGCTATTTCCACGATCGGCGTACTACGTGGCCTTGTGTCGGTTGCCGGCGTCTGCCAAGTTGACTCAAGCCACATCGGGTCTGCTCCCACGCACTCCCTGACCCGATGTGGCCGACGTGCGGCTCGACTCCCCTGCCGAGCCGCACCCCCGCGCTGGGTGTCCGTGGCCTCCCCCGCCACGTGACCGGAGCGGGTCTTGGTCGCGGGGCGGTCCAGATATGCGACTCCCCCCTCGCTGAATCGCCCCGCGACCACTCAATCAGGACTCCTGAGCCACCGGCTGCGGCGCGGGCTGTGCCGGTCGCGCCGACCGCCGACGATGGCGCCACACCAGGTAGGCGGGCACGCCGAGCACCACGGCGAACGGCAACACCTGGGCGATCGCCCGGACGACGAACGACGTGGTGTCGACGAACGCCTTCCAGCCGCCCGCGAGCGCGCCGAGCAATGTGTCGTCGTCGGCCGGGGGCGGGGGTGCGCTGTCACGGGACAGCCGCAGGGTCACCGTGGACATGGCCACGCTGCCCGCGAGCCGCTCCCGGCGCTTGAGCAGCGACTCCAGGTCGGCCTCGCGGCGGGTCACCTCGGATTCGAGCTGGACGACCTCGGAGATCTGCTGGGCCCGGCCCAGCAGCGCCCGCACCCGCTCCAGGCTGGCCCGCTGGGTCTGGATGCGGCTCTCGACGTCGACGATCTGCTCGGTGACGTCCTGCGCGGACTGGCTGCGCGACTCCTCCTTGCCCAATTCGGGCGCGGAGAGCTTGCGCAGCGTCTCGTCGAGTTTGTCGCTTGGGACGTAGAGGGTCATCGTGGCACTTCGGTCGCCAACCTCCGCCTGACCGGTGTAGCCGCCAGTCCCCACCACGATCTGGCGGGCCTGCTCGGCGCTGTCGCGCACATTGGGCGTGACCAGGACGATCGTGGCCGTGCGGACGAGCTTGCGGTCGACGCCGGGCTGCCCCACCTGCGCGGCTTGCTCCCGCTTCTCGCCGGGCGCCGCCTTGTCCGCCCCACCCGAGGTGCTGTAGCCGGTGGCCGCCTCCGGGGCCATGGCGGGGTTCTCGCCGCGCATGTCGGCGGGCGCGGCGGCGCTGCCCGACTCCGAGGCGGACGAGCCGCAGGCGGTCAGCCCGCCGGTCGCGGCGAGGGCGAGCAACAGTCCTGCTAATCGTCTCTGCTTGGTCGAACGCATTCGGTGCCTCCCAGTTCCGTCGTCCTCATCAGACGTCGGCGGAGGCTCCTTACGTTGCCGAAATGCTGGTCACGACTCGGTTTCGGTCAGACCCGGCCGATCTTCGCGCTCGGGCCGCACCAGGTGCTCGAACGCTTTGAGGTTCGCCAGCGACTCGCCGCGGGAGACCCGCCAGTCCCATTCCCGCCGGATGGAGGTGGCGAAGCCGATCTCCAGGATCGGGTTGAAGTCGCCGTCGGCGGCTTCGAGGACCTGACCGAGCAGGCGGTCGAGCTCGTCGGCGGTGATCGAGCTCAGCGCGACCCGGCCGATCAGGTAGATGTCGCCGACCTTGTCGACGGTGTAGGAGACGCCGTAGAGCTTGGCGTTGCGGCGCAGCAGGTAGCGGTAGACGTCCTCGTGCGCCTCGTCCGGGCGGCGGCACACGAAGGCCTCCACCACGAGGCCGTGGTTGCCGACGATCAGCCACGTGTTGGTCTGCTGCTTCTTGATCCCCGGCAGGGTGACCAGGAAGCGACCCGGCGCGGGGTGGTCATACGCCAGTTCGCGCTCGTCGAGGGTCTTCTGGATCAGGGTGTCCAGATCGCTCATTGCGCCACCTCACAGGTTCGGTGGCTCCACTCGCGTGACATTGGTTCGCTCGCAAGCTCGCTCACACGGCCACCTCAGCACGCGCGAGCGAGTAGCGCAGCGCGTGGTCGGCGTCCGCGTAGGCCGCGATGAGGGCGTCGGTCGTGCGGTCCCAGGAGAAGCGGTGGGCGTGTTGGACGGCGCCGGTGCCGAGTTCGGCGCGCAGGCGGGGGCTCTGGGCCAGCCTGCCGAGGGTGTCCGCCCAGTCGTCGGTGGCGTGACCGGCGACGAGCAGGCCGGAGAAGCCATCGGCCACCGCGACCGGGAGGCCGCCGACGGCCGCGGCGACGACCGGCGTGCCGCAGGCCTGCGCCTCCAGGGCGACCAGGCCGAAGCTCTCGTTGTGGCTGGGCACGGCCACGGTGTCGGCGGCGCGGTAGACGTCCGCGAGCGCCTCGCCCGACTGCGGCGGGAGGAACCGGACGACGTCGGTGATGTCGAGTGCGACGGCCAGGTCCTGCAGCGCGGCGGGCTGCTCCAGCCCGGTGCCCGATGGGCCGCCCGCGACCAGCACGACCAGGCGCTCGCGGGCTATCTCCCCGCGCGCGAGCAGCGCGGCGACCGCGCGCAGCAGTACGTCGGGGGCTTTGAGCGGCTGGATGCGGCCGACGAAGGCGAACACGATCGCGTCCGGGGCGATGCCCAGCCGCCGCCGGGCGGCGTGCCTGCCGCCGGGCCGGAAGCGTTCGAGGTCGACGCCGGGGGCGATGATGTCGACCTTCTCCGGGTCGGCGTCGTAGAGCGAGACCAGCTGCGCGGCCTCGACGTCGGTGTTGGCGATGAGCCGGTCGGCCTCGTCGACGATCTGCTGCTCGCCGATCACCCGCTGCCGTGGCTCAGGGGTGTCACCCGCGGCGAGGGCGGCGTTCTTGACCTTGGCCAGGGTGTGCGCCGTGTGCACCAGCGGCACGCCCCAGCGCTTGCGGGTCAGCCAGCCGACCTGGCCGGAGAGCCAGTAGTGGGAGTGGACGAGGTCGTAGTAGCCGGGTTCATGGCGGGCCTCGGCGCGCAGCACGCCCGCGGTGAACCCGCACAGCTCGGCGGGCAACTCGGCGCGGTCGAGGCCTTCGAACGGCCCCGCGGAGACATGGCGCACGAGGACGCCCGGCGCCAGCTCGGCGACCGGGGGCAGGCCGGAGGACGTGGACCGGGTGAAGACCTCGACGGCGATACCGCGCTGGGCCATGCGGGTGGCGGTCTCGGTGATGTAGACGTTCATGCCGCCCGCGTCGCCCGTGCCGGGCTGTTCGAGCGGCGACGTGTGCACCGACAGCACCGCGACGCGGCGCGGCTTGCGCAGCTGAGTGGGAGTCACCCCGGTTCACCCCTTCCGGTCCGCCGCATGGCTGGCGGAGGACGCGGTTCCTCGTCGACGCGTTCGGCGAAGGGCGGAGACCCACCCGGGAGATCCAACGCGGGAACGACCCCGGAATCTTCCCGAGTGCGGTCCTCCACACTCATGGGTGAGCCATGTCACACCGACCGACCGTTCCTCGGCCGCGTTGCTCGGTGGCCCGCCATCCCAACGGTCATTCCAGGGCGGACATCTTCTGCCACTGGCTCCACGGGATCAGCCAGTCGTAGACATCCGACGTCGTGGGCATGTTCGCCTGGGAGCCGGTGACCTCCACCGGGTCGCCGATGATCGCGCTGTCGAAGTACGCCTTGGCGTCGGCCTCGAACAGGTTCACGCAGCCGTGCGAGGAGTTGACCTTGCCGATGTTGGCCCGGTTCTCCTCGTTCTCGTGGATGAACTCGCCGTGGTTGGAGAACCGCACGGCCCACTTCTTCTTGACGTTGGTGTAGCCGTACCGCGGGTTGGAGAAGTCGCCGATCGGGTCCTTCTGCATGACGATCATGGTGCCGTTGGGCGTGTTCAGGTTCGGGTCGGCGTCCTTGCCGTTGCTCGCCGGGTAACTCGCGAAGAGCTTGCCGTCGCGGTAGACGTTCATCTTGTGGTCGGGGGTGTGGATCTTCACGACCTGGTTGCGCCCGATGGTGAACTTCGACGACAGGTCGGCCTTGCCGTACGCGCCGCCGCCGTAGGCCAGCCCGTAGAGCTTCGCGGTGACCGTGACCTTCGTGCCCGCGGGCCAGTACTCCTTGGGCCGCCAGTCGACCTGCTGGTCGTGCAGCCACGCCCACGAGCCCTCGACCGGCTGCGACGTCTCGACCTTGAGCGCCTTCTCGACGGCGGCCTTGTCGGTCACCTTGCCCTCGGGGAACTTGATGCTGATCGGCATCGCGACACCGACCGTGGCGTTGTCCCCCGGGTTGACCGTGGCCCGCGGGGTCTTGGCGGGCTTGAGGGTGGTGAAGGCGCCCTTGAGCTCGACCTTCTTGCCGTCGGCCCCGGTGGCGGATGCCTCGTAGGTGTACTTCTTGGCGTAGCCGAGCACCTCGGTGGACTTCCAGGTGAGCTTGTCCGGCGCGGTCTCGCCCTTGATGGCCTTGCCCGCGTCGTTCTTCACCTCGACCGAGTCGATGGTGCCCTCGGTGACCGACACGGTGACCGGCTCGGTGGGCGCGACATCCTTCGCGTCGGCGGCGGGACTCGCGACGAGCTTCGCCTTCGGCGGCGCGTCGTCGGCGGTGGGACCGCCGCCACCAGGGGACTCGGACGTGCATCCGGCAAGCAGGGCCAAGGCCAGGAACAAAGTTCCCAGAACCACTGCCGTCCGACTGCGTCTCACCGTGTGCCTCCTGTGTCGAGTCTGGTCCCCATCGATGAGGACGCGCCAGCCGCCGCCGGGTGGGGCCGCTGTGACCGTGCTCATACATGGTTGTCGGCGGGTGGGGAAAGATTGGGCCGTGAACAACGCAATCGCGGTAGTGACCGGCGCCAGCGCGGGGATCGGCGCGGCCACCGCCCGCCACCTCGCGGCCGCCGGGTTCGACGTCGTTCTGGGCGCCCGGCGCCTTGACCTGCTCGAGAAGGTCGCCGCCGAGATCAGCGGACAGGCGATCGAACTGGACGTGACCGATCCCGCGTCGATTGAGTCTTTCTGTTCCCGTGTTCCAGCGTGCCACGTCCTGGTGAACAACGCAGGTGGCGCCCGCGGGCTCGACCGCGTCCTGGACGCCGACGAGGACCGCTGGCAGTGGATGTGGGATGCCAACGTCATGGGCACGCTGCGGATGACCAAGGCCCTGCTGCCCAAGCTGGTCGCGTCCGGCAATGGGCACGTGGTCACCGTGACGTCCATCGCGGCGACCGAGATCTACGACGGCGGCTCCGGGTACACCGCGGCCAAGCACGCCCAGTCCGCGCTGCACCGGACCCTGCGCGGCGAGCACCTCGGGCAGCCCGTGCGGTTCACCGAAGTGCTGCCCGGGATGGTGGAGACGGATTTCTCGGCCAACCGGTTCGACGGCGACCAGGAGCGCGCGGAGAAGGTCTACGAGGGCATCGAGCCGCTCACCGCCGACGACGTCGCCGAGGTGATCACGTTCGCGGTGACCCGGTCACCGCACGTGAACCTGGACCAGATCGTCATGAAGCCGCGCGCCCAGGCCTCAGCGACCCGAGCCCACCGGGTCTAGAGCGAGCAGTTCACCAACACGGGCTCGGGGTGCAGGTCGACGCCGAAGGCCGCGCGGACGCCATCGCGGACCTCCGTGGCCAGCGCCAGCAGGTCCGCCGTCGTCGCGGTGCCGCGGTTGGTCAGCGCCAGGGTGTGCTTGGCGGAGAGGGCGACCCGGCCACCGGGGCCCTGATGGCCCTTGGCGAACCCCGCGCGCTCGATCAGCCAGGCCGCCGACAGCTTCGACGCGCCCGGCCCCGCCGGGTACTTCGGCACCGACACGTCCGGGCCGACCCGTTCGACGATGCGGGCCATGACGCCCTCGATGTCGGCGTCGGCGACGATCGGGTTGGTGAAGAACGAGCCCGCGCTCCACGTGTCGTGGTCGAGCGGGTCGAGGACCATTCCCTTGCCGAGCCGCAGGTTCAGCACTGCCTCGCGCGCGGCGGCCACCGGGACCCGCTCGTCCTGGCGGACACCGAGGGCGCGGGCCAGTTCGGTGTAGCGGATCGGCGCGGACATTCCGTCGTCGACCAGTTCGAAGCGGGCCCGCAGCACGACGGCGCGGTCGGTGCCCTTGAGGATGCTGGTGCGGTAGCCGAGGCCGAGTTCGGACACGTCGAGCGTGCGCACCTCGGTCGTCTCGCGGTCGAGCAGGTCGACCGAGACCAGGACCTGGGCGATCTCGACGCCGTACGCGCCGACGTTCTGCACCGGGGTCGCGCCGACGAAGCCGGGGATGCCGGAGAGGCACTCCAGGCCGCCGAGCCCGGCCTCGACCGTGCCCGCGACCACGGTGTCCCAGTCCTCGCCAGCCTCGACGGTCAGCTGGACCCGGCCGGGCGAGGTGCAGTCGATCTTGCTGCCGCGGTTGGCCACCCGCACGACGGTGCCGTCGAAGCCCTCGTCGGCGATCACCAGGTTCGATCCGCCGCCGAGAACCAGCAGCGGGGTGCCCGCGCCGTCGGCCGCCCGGACCGCGTCGACCACCTCGGCGGCGGTCGCGGCGGCCACGAAATCGGCGGCCGGACCACCGAGGCGCAGGGTGGTGTAGCCGCTGAGCGGAACGTCCGTCCGGACGCCGGCACCGAGTGGGAGGCTGGTCACGGGACCCAACGGTAACCTCCTGGCCATGGCAAGCCGCATCGAGCACCGCGCCGCGTTCACCCGACGGGCCTCCGAGATCCATGCCGCCCTGGTCGACCGGGCGTTTCTCGACGCGCGGCTGCGCGAACTCGGCGGCAAGGACGCCACGCTGCTGGCCTACTCGGCCGACGGCGACACCGTGACCTTCAAGCTGCGCCAGGGCGTCGAAGCCCAGCGCCTGCCCTCGATCGCGCGCACGGTGATCAAAGGTGACCTGATCGTCGAGCGCACCGAGTCGTGGCGGTCCGACGGCGCGGCGTTCGCGGGCACGACCTCGGCAGACGTCTCCGCGGTTCCCGGCGACATCAAGGGTGTCTTCCGGCTCGTGGACACCGCAGGCGGCAGCGAGTGGTCGACCCGCGGCGAGGTGAAGGTCAGCATCCCGTTCATCGGCGGCAAGATCGAGTCCGTGATCGCCGAGCAGGTCACCCGGCTGCTCGCCGCCGAGGCCGAGTTCGCCGCGAAGTGGCTCGCCGGTAAGTAGCTCGTGGCCCGAACCCCCCGCCTGGCCGCGGGTCGCGCCCGAGCCCTGGGCAGCCCGACGCGCGGCACGACCAACCCGAACCGGCTGCGCCGCGTCGACCGGTGGATGGTCGGATCTCCCGAGATACGTGCGGCGCTGCTGGCCGCGGCGGACCCGCTCGTCGTCGACCTCGGCTACGGCGCGACGCCGATCACCACGGTCGAGATGGCGGCCAGGCTGCGCACGGTGCGTCCCGAAGTGCGGGTCCTCGGTCTGGAGATCGACCCCGAGCGGGTGGCCGCCGCCCTGCCGGTCGCCGACCCGCCCCGGCTGCAGTTCCGGCGTGGCGGCTTCGAACTGGCGGGCGCCCGGCCGGTGCTGCTGCGCACGTTCAACGTGCTGCGGCAGTACACAGAGGAGGAGTCCGCGGCGTCATGGGCGAGGATGCGCTCGCGGCTCGCGCCCGGCGGCCTGCTGGTCGAGGGCACGTGCGACGAGATCGGCCGCCGGTGCTGCTGGGTCACGCTCGACGCTTCCGGGCCGCGGACCTTCACCCTCTCGTGCCTGCCGTCGGGCATCGAGCAGCCGTCAGACCTGGCGGAGCGGCTGCCGAAGGCCCTGATCCACCGCAACGTGCCGGGCGAGCGGGTGCATGACCTGCTGGCCGCGCTGGACGGCTGCTGGGCCACCGCGGCGTCGTTCGCCCCGTTCGGCCCGCGGGCGCGGTGGGTGGAGACCATCCGGGCGTTCGCCGCGGCGGGGTGGCCGGTGCTGGACACGCGAAGGCGCTGGCGGCTCGGCGAAGTCACCGTCGAGTGGTCCGCCGTCGCGCCTTGACATTGACGTTGCGTCAACTTCTACCGTGGTCCTCGACAGAGAGGGAGGCGGGATGAGCTGGTCGATCGCCCAGGTGGCGCGGATGTCGAAGGTGACGTCGCGGACGCTGCGGCACTACGACGACATCGGGCTGCTGCCGCCGGAGTCGGTGGGCCACAACGGTTACCGCTACTACGGGCCCGAGCAGCTGCTGCGCCTGCAGCAGATCCTGGTCCTGCGCGAGTTGGGCCTGGGTCTCGACGCGATCGCCGAGATCGTCGACAACGGCCGCGACAAGGTGGAGGCGCTGCGCCTGCACCACCGCTGGCTGCTCGCCGAGCGCGACCGGTTCGACCGGCTGGCCGAGACCGTCTCCCGGACGATCAGGGATGTGGAAGGAGGAAACAAGATGACGACCGCTGAGCACTGGTTCGAGGGTTTCGACTCTCCTCGGCAGGCGGCGTTGCAACAGGAGGCCCGCGAGCGGTGGGGAGCGTCCCACGTGGACGCCGCGACCGAGCGGGTCAAGGGCAAGGGTGAGGACTGGTGGCGTGGCCAGGGGCAGACCTGGGTGGCGTCGCTGGAGGCACTCGTCGCGCACCTCGACGCGGGGCGGGAACCGGCGGATCCGCTGGTGCAGGAGACGATCCACGGCCACCACGAGTGGCTGAAGAACTTCTGGACCCCGAACCGCGAGTCCTACACGGGCCTGGGTGACGTGTACGCCGACGACCCGCGATTCCGTGCGAAGTTCGACGAGACCGACCCGCGCCTCGCGGAATTCCTGCGCGCGGCGATGGCCGAGTACGCCCGCACCAGGCTCGACTAGGTCCTGCCTGTGAATCCGGTGCGCGAGATTCCTGATCCGGGTGGTTCCTGGCGCGCAGGCGTGAAGCCGCTCGTACCGGGTTGCGCTTGGGCTTCGCACCGGACTTAAAGGTCACGGCGGGGGAGCTGCAGATCCCCTGCCGCGCGCTCTAAGGTCGGACCGTGGACTTCGCCAAGGCAGTCGACCAGATCCGCCTCCACTCCGCCGCCCTGCGCGCGGCGGCCATCGACGCGGGACCGGAAGCGGCGGTGCCGACCTGTCCGGAGTGGACTGTCCACCAGTTGGTGTCCCATGTGGCCCGAGCCCAGTCCTGGCCCAGCGAGGAGTCCCCGGGCCGCCCGGCGCCGCGGGACTGGGACGAACTGCTGGCGTGGTGGAACCCGGACTCGTTCTGCGACACCCTGCTCGCCGCCGCCGCACTGTGGCCGCACACGACTCTGATGTGGTGGGCACGAAGGTCGGCCCACGAAGCCGCCATCCACCGCCTCGACGCTGAGCATGCCCGCGGCCTGGCGGTGCCCACCCTGCTCTTCGACCCCGACTTCGCCGCCGACGGCATCGACGAACTGCTGTCCCTGATCGCCGCGCGCCGCTGCACCGTGGCCGCCCCCGCCGAGGTCCTGCTGCACGCGGCGGACGCGGGCCGGGTGTGGAACCTGCGGCTGGCACCTGGTCAGGGCGTGGAGGTAGGCGCCGACGAGTGCCCCGCGATCGACTTCGACGCCGCCGTCGTCGGCACCGCCGACGCGGTGTACCGAGCCCTGTGGCGCAGGCCGAGCACCGCGATCATCACGGGTGACCAGCTGCTGCTGAACCAGCTCAGGTCCCCTTAGCTGAGGGACCGCCGCGTCGATGCGAACCTGATCTCAGCCCCAACAACCACACGCGACGGGGCCGATCCGACGGCCGGTTCGGCAACGGCCAAGTACCTGAAGCGCAAGCAGCCCGGAGAACAGCCTGTTCAGGTGGCTCACCCACCCCCGCACACTCCTACAGAACCGAACGGCCTATCCGGCAACCCGCCAACCTCCACTCCCGACGCGTCGACCGGCAGCCCCTCCGATGGTGGCGGAGATCCAAAGTCGAGCACTTCGACCATACGGCGGATAGCAGAGCAGGGGACTCATAATCCGGTGTCATCGGCCGAACTCGACCGGTGGTCCCGACACCCGGCCTCGCTGGTGGGTGCCGCACGTTATGCCTGGCGTTCAGGGTTTGCCAGCGGTCCGGCGTTTGCCAGCGGCGGTCCGGGGTTCACCGGCGGTCCGAGGTTCACCGGCGGGCCTGGATTCCTCCTCGGACCCAAGCGATTCGACAGGCCGGCGGGTGAGGTTCGAGTGGGCGGGTGTCAGGTGGTTTCGGCTTCCTCCAAGAGGTTGGCTTCGAGTGCGGCGATCAACGCAGGGTCGGCTGCCAGGTGCTTCATGGCGTACTCCTGGACGGAGCCGTGGCGGACGGCCAAGTCCGCCAGGAAGAGGGTCATGGCCTGCGCGGGCGCCCGGCCGTAGGCGGGCCAGGTGAGGGCCTTGTCCGGGTTGGACTCCTTCCAGTCGGCTACCAGGCGGTCGGTTGCCAGGTCCGTGAGTGCGAAGTCGGCGACGATGTCGGGTTCGTTGACGCCCAGTAGGGCGAGGACGAGGGCTGCCAGCAAGCCCGTCCGGTCCTTTCCGGAGGCGCAGTGGATCACTGTGGGGGCTGGGCTCGGTGCTGCCAGCAGGGCCAGGGCCTGCCGTAATTCAGCGGTGCCGTCCTCGGCTACCTCGGCGAAGCGGTCGGCCAGGTAGGGGCCGGGGTCGACAGTCGGCGGCAGCGAGGGCTGGCCGTAGGGGCGGTGTTCGATGCTGAGGTTGTGGTACTCCAGACCCGGGAAGTCCGGCACTCGGCCGGCTCGCTCGATCTCCCACGGGTAGCGGAGATCGATGACTGTGCGGACACCGAGTTCGGCGAAGCGGTCCCAGTCCGGCGCGGCGAGTTTGGACAGTGAGTCCGAGCGGTAGAGCCGTCCCCAGCGGACTGTGCGGCCGTCGGCGGTGGCGTAGCCGCCCAAGTCGCGGAAGTTGTGCAGGTGGGTGAATTCGATGTGTCTCCTCACGGCTCGACTGTATGAGCGATCTTGGCGAGGGGGTGGCAGGCGGCTTCGTGGTGGACGACGGGTCGGGAGGGTGATTCATGTTCTTGCTGGTCACGGGCATGGGTGGTGGTGTGAGCCGCCTCCCACCGGAGCGCGGACGTCATGGGCCGCCTGACAGAATCGGGGGGTGCCGTCGAACGAACGTCGCTATGTGATCAAGCTTGGGTGCCCGGACCGGACCGGGATCGTGGCGCGGATCGCGTCGTTCTTGACCGAGGCGGGTGGGTGGATCGTCGAGGCGGACTACCACTCCGATCCCGACACCAACTGGTTCTTCACCCGCCAGGAGGTCCGGGCGGACTCGCTGCCCTTCGGGGTGGAGGAGTTGCGGGCCAGGTTCGCCGAGGTCGCCCGGCAACTGAGCCCCCTGTCGGACTGGAGCATCATCGACACCGGGGTCAGGCGGCGCGTGGTGATCCTGGTGTCGAAGGAAGGCCACTGCCTCTACGACCTGCTCGGCCGCGTGCACGGCGGCGAACTCGACGTCGACGTTCGGGGGGTCATCGGCAACCACACCGACCTCGCCGACATCACCCGGGCACACGGGATCCCGTTCCACCACGTGCCCTTTCCGCCGGGCGACCCCGAGGGCAAGGCGGCGGCTTTCGCCCAGCTGAGCCAACTGGTCGACGCCGCCGACCCGGACGCGATCGTGTTGGCGCGGTTCATGCAGGTCTTGCCCGCCGAGTTGTGCGCACGCTGGGCGGGGCGCGCGCTGAACATCCATCACAGCTTCCTTCCGTCGTTCGTCGGTGCGCGCCCGTACCACCAGGCGCACAAGCGCGGGGTGAAGCTCATCGGAGCGACGTGCCACTACGTCACCGCCGAACTCGATGCCGGGCCGATCATCGAGCAGAACGTGATCCGGGTCGACCACGGCGATTCCGTGGCCGACATGGTGCGAAAGGGACGGGACATCGAGAAGGTCGTGCTCGCAGGCGGGCTTCGGGCCCACCTGCAAGGGCGGATTCTGGTGCACGGCAACAAAACCGTCGTCTTCTGACCTGACAGCTCACGCGGCCTCGTGGGCGACGGTGAGCTGCCGGGCGTTCTGACTTGGCGATTCCAGGTTAGGTGGCGACCTTGGGTATGTCATTGCCCCTTTAGCGTGGGGATGAACGTTTGACGGCCAGCCTTTCGTGTGTTGTCCCGGTTAATTCGATTGCCTGCCAACGCCGAGTGTCGCCATGCTTTCCCCATGACCATCCGACCCGTCGACCAGGTTCCCACGACCGATCCCCGTTCACTGTCCCTTGTGGACCTGACTGCCTGCCTCGAGCTCGCGGACAACCGCGAATGGCCGTACGAGGACCGCAAGTGGGACTTCCTGCTGCGGGTAGGCCAGGGATACGGAATCGCCGACGCGGCCGGGAAACTGGCCGCGTCGGCCGTTCTCACGCGGTTCGGCGGGCTGGCGGCGATCAGCATGGTGCTCGTGGCCGATCGGTATGAGGGCCGTGGTCTCGGCAAACGGATCATGCGCCACCTGATCGCGGAAGCGGACGACAGCGTCGTCACGCTCTACGCGACCTCCAACGGCAGGCCACTCTACGAAAAGCTTGGCTTCCAAGCGGTTTCCGTCTGCGAGGTCATCCTCGGCCGCTTCACCGCAGCCGCGCCGAACACCACGCGCCTCGCGACCGCGCACGACCTGCCCGGCATCCTCAAGTTGGACGCCGAGGTGCTCGGGGTCGACCGGACGCACGTGCTGACCAGGCTGTCGGAGTACGCCGACCGCATCCGAGTCGTCGAGCGCGACGGGGCGATCACGGGTTACGCCGCCGCGAGCCGGGCGATGTCGACGCAGGACCACGTCCAGGTCGGCCCGGTGATCGCCCAAGACGAGGCCGACGCGCGCGCTCTCATCGCAGACCTGGCGGAAGGCGGCCGGATCCGCCTCGATCTCGACCCAAGGCAGCCCGACTTGCTCGCCTGGGGCAAGGAAAATGGCCTGGAAGTCCTCTTCCAGGCCACTTCCATGGTTCTCGGCGGCGTGCCCCTGCCCGGTGACCGCACCCGGCTGTTCGCGCCGCTACTCCAGGCGATCGGCTAGTCGACGAGCCGCACCAGCATCTTGCCCGTGTTGCCGCCGCTGAGCAGCGACAGGAACGCCTCCGGAGCGTTGCGCAGCCCGTCGACCACGGTCTCCGTGTAGCGCAATTCACCGGAGCGGACCCAGCCGCCGACCTCGCGGATGAAGTCCGCGCGGCGGGCCGAGTGGTCGCTGACCAGCATGCCGCGCATGGTAATGCGCTTGCCGACGATTTGCATGAGATTACGCGGCGCGGGCGTCGGCTCGGTCGCGTTGTAGAGCGAGATCATTCCGCACACGGCGATCCGGCCGTGCACGTTCATGGCCGAGATGGCGGCTTCCAAGTGGTCGCCACCGACGTTGTCGAAGTACACGTCGACGCCGTCGGGCGCCGCCGCGGCCAACTGCTCGCCGATCGGCGCCGCCTTGTAGTCGAGTGCCGCGTCGAAGCCGAGGTCGAGCAGGTGCTGGACCTTGTCCGGGCCGCCCGCACTGCCGATGACCCGCTTCGCCCCACGCAGCCGCGCGATCTGGCCGACGAGCGATCCGACAGCTCCCGCGGCGGCGGAGACGAAAATCGTGTCCCCGGAACGAAATTCCGCCACATCGAGCAGCCCGGCGTACGCCGTCAGCCCCGGCATGCCAAGCACGCCAAGGTAAGCGCCCAGCGGAGCGACCGCCGGGTCGACCTTGGCGACCGCATCCGCCCGCACGATCGCGTGGTCGCGCCACCCGCCCCCGTGCAGCACGAAATCACCGGCCGCCAATGAGTCCACAGTGGACTCGATGATCTCGCCGACCGCCCCGCCGTGCATCACCTCGCCGAGCGCATACGGCTCGGCGTAGGACTTCGCGGCGCTCATCCGTCCCCGCATGTACGGGTCGAGACTCATGACGTGGTTGCGCACCAAGACCTCACCCGCCGCCGGAGCGGGCAGCGGGGTCTCGACGAAAGCGAAGTTCTCCAGCCTCGGCACGCCCTTGGGCCTGCCGGCGAGATGCACTTCCAGGGCGGTGACCATCAGCTCTCCAGTTCGCGCTTCAGGTTGGCGAGGAGTTCGCCGTGAATGCGGCGCAGACCCGCGGGGGCGAAGATCCGCTCGAAGAACCCGCCGATGCCGTTCGCACCCTCCCAGGTCGTCACGACCCGCACGGTGCTCGTGTCCCCGGACCCCTCGACAGTCCAGGTGCTGATCAGCGTGGAGTTCTTGTCGGCCTCGACCAGCACGCCCGGCTGCGGTGCGCTGACCTCGACCAGGACGTCACGCACGCGCTTCGCGGTGGCCTGCAGCGTCCAGTGCACGACCGTGCCCGGGCCGGTGCCGCCAGAGCGGACCTCGTAGTCGCGGTAGTGCTCGGTGAGGATCTTCCCGCGCACGTCCGCGTAGTCCGCGACAGCGGCGCGAGCCTGCTCGACGGGCACATTGATCACCTGTTCGGCGACAGCCTGGACCTGGTTCATCGTTCTCCGTACCTCGAATCGGCGACGCCCGTACGCTACTCGCGTGCGGACTGAGATCACCGACCTGGACACGCTGCGCCGCCACCGCGCGGAGAAACGCGACCTGCGGGGAGTCGTGCTCGTCCGGCTCGACCTGACCGCCCGCGAGGACGACGCGCTGCTGCGCACGGCGCTCGACGGCGCCGTGTTCCTCGGCTGCCTCCTCACCCCGGAGGCCGCCAGGCGGGCCGAGGCGGCGGGCGCGCTGGCCTTCCCCGCCGTGCCGGACCTGCCATACGACATGTACCGGTCCACGCTCTACACCGCCACTGAGCTGTTCGACGGCTTCGACCCCGCACGCCCCGAGTCCTACGCGGACACCCCGGATGCCCGGATCTACCGCCACACCAAGGAAACCAAGCTCGACCCACTGCACGCGCTGACCGAGCGGCTGCACGACCACAGCATCTCCGAGGCCCTCGCCGACGCCATGACAGGTCACCCGGTGGCGGTGATGGGCGGCCACGCGCTGACCCGCGATTCCCCCGGATACCGCGAGGCGGTCGACCTCGGCGTCACCCTCGGCCAGGAGGGATTCACCGTGCTGACCGGCGGCGGCCCGGGCGCCATGGAGGCCGTCCCTTTGGGCGTGCGGCTGTCCCAGTCGTCCTCTGTGGACGAGGTGGTGCGGTCGCTCGCCATCGCGCCGAAGTTCGCGAGCGGTTCCACGGTGGACGCGAGCGAGATCGGCCACTGGCTGGCCGCGGGCCTCGCGGTGGACCTGCCGGTCGACCACACCCCGCGCACGATCGGCATCCCCACGTGGTTCTACGGCCACGAGCCGCCCAACCCGTTCTGCGAGCTGCACGCGAAGTACTTCGCCAACTCGGTGCGGGAGGACGGCCTGCTGACCATCGCCACCGGCGGCATCGTCTACACGCCGGGCAGCGCTGGCACGGTCCAGGAGGTCTTCCAGGACTACACGCAGAACCACTACTCGTCGATCGGCCCGCCAGCGCCGATGATCTTCCTCGGCAGCCGCTTCTGGAACGAGGACGTGCCCGCCGCTCCCCTGGTCCGCAGGCTCGCGCGCGGGCGCGAAGCCGAGCCATGGATCATGGTCACCGACGACATCGACGAGGCCGTGACCCTGCTGCGGGCCTACGCCAAGTCAGTCCAGCAGGCCGGCGCGCTGCGCTAGGACCGCCGCGGTGACCCGGTTCGAGCAGCCGGTGGCCGCCAGGATCTCCGAGACGTAGCCGCGCACCGTCGAGTCCGACAGGCGCAGCTCCTCGGCGATCTCGTTGTTGCTGCGCCCCATGCCGACCAACCGCAGGACGTCGCGCAGGCGCGCGGAGAGCCGGGCGACCTCGGCGGCGGCGCCGATGCGGTCGAGGTGGTGGGAGGCAAGGTGGCCCATCAGGTCGTGGGTCAGCGTCGGGTCGAGGACCGCCCCGCCGCGGGCCGCGACACGGACCGCGCGCACCAGCTCGGCCGGGTCGACGTGCTTGAGCAGGAAGCCCTTCGCGCCCAGTCGCAGTGCCGAGGCGACGGCCTGGTCGGCGTGGAACGTGGTGAGAACCACCACAGCGGGCATGGTGGGGAGCCTGCGCAGCTCGCGGAGCGCGTCGAGACCATCCATCCGGGGCATCTTCAGGTCCAGCAGCAGGACGTCGAGGTCCTGGGTGCGGGCCAGCTGCAGCGCCTCGCCGCCGTCGGCTCCCTCGCCGACGACGTGCAGGTCAGGGGCCGAGCTGAGGATCTTGGAGACGAACGCGCGCGCCATCGGCTCGTCGTCGACCACGCCCACGCGAACGGTGGCCCGCTCCGCGGTCAGACCGTCCACATCGAACTGCGCCGTCACGGCACGCCCCTTTCAAGGTTCTCCGGCAAATGGGACCTGACCAGGCACGTTCTCGGCTACCGACGTTCGTAGGTACTTCAGCGGGCGAGGTCGTCGATGACCTCCGCGCCCGGGAGCGCGGCGAGCACGCCACCCGGGACGAACAGCTTGCTGCCGCGGATTCCGCTCCCGATGACAAGTTCGGGCGCGGCGGCGACGGCGGCGTCGATGAGCAGCGGCCAGTCTGCGGGCAGCCCGATCGGGGTGATGCCGCCGTAGGCCATGCCGGTCGCCTCGACCGCGCGGTCCATCGGCGCGAACGACGCCTTGCGCACGTCAAGCCTGCGGCGGGCGACGCCGTTGACGTCGACGCGGGTGGTGGCGAGCACCAGGCAGGCGGCGAGCTTCTCGTCGCCGCCGCGTTTGCCGAGCACGACGACGCAGTTGGCCGACGCGGTGAGGGGCGAGCCGTAGGCGTGGCAGAACGCGGCCGTGTCGGCCAGGTCGGGATCGATGCGGGCCACGCCGACACGGTCTGCGCCGTCCAGGGTGGCAAGCGCTTTCGCCACGGGCTCGGCCAGGAGATCGGCGTGGTCCAGGGCGGGAACGACGTTCAGGCTTCCGGCGATGTTCCAGATCACTCGCCCAGATTAGTCACGGTGGTTGCCGGGGATCGGCAAATTGGCCGGTCGGGGACGTATCCAGGCTGGTCCAGCGTGCTCTTACAGGTGTCCGGAGAAATATTCAGACCGCGAGGAGTGGCGATGAATCCCGCCCCGACAAGGGTGTCGGCTGCCCAGACGAGCCCGGAGCCGCGATTCGGCGACGGCCCGTCCCCGGTCTGATCCCATGTGTAGAGGAGCCACCGATGGCGCTGGTTCACCTGTCGGCGACAGACGCCGACGGGCCGACGGAGCTGCACCGCGGGGACACGGTGGAGCTGCGGTTGCCGGAGTCGCTGAGCACCGGTTACCGCTGGCGCTGGCGACTGCCGGTGACGCTGCGGATGGTGGCCGACGAGCACGTCACGCACCCCGGCGCGAAGGTGGACATACGGGGCTCGGCGGGCGTGCGCAGGCTCGCGTTCGACGTGACGGCGGCGGGTTCGCACGAACTCCGCGCCGAACTCGCCCGGCCGTGGGAGGGCGAGGCACAGCAGGCACTCACCTTCGTACTCCACGCACAGTGATGAAGACCTGGGGTTGGCTCACCAGTTCGGGTGAGGCGAATCCGGATGCGACGCATCGGCCCACTTCAGAGCGATGTAACCATTGGCACGAGAATGCACAACCCCGGCAGACGGAAGATGGGGTGGGAGCGGTGACCGAGCTCCGCACGGTAGGGACCAATCCGCCCTGGGAAGGGCTGGAGGGGTCAGACCGGCATGCGGCGTGCTTGATCGCGGCACGCGGCGGCAACAAGGGCGCGCTCGACGTCCTCGTGGCCGAGCTGACGCCGTTGGTCTGGCATGTCGCGCGCGGCACGGGCCTTGACCGGTCCGCGGCCGAAGACGTCGTGCAGACGGTGTGGCTGGCGCTGCTGCGCCATGTCGACCGACTCACCGAACCCCGCGCGCTGGTCGGCTGGCTGATCACGACCGCCCGACGGGAGGCGAACCGGACCCGCCAGCGCGGCAACGGTCAGATCGAGCTGTCGCCGGAGATCGCCGAGCACGTGCTCAGCACCGAGCCCATGCCCGAGGCCGAAGTCCTGCGCACCGAACGCGACCACAAGCTGTGGGCCGCTTTCCGCAAGCTCCCACCGCGCTGCCAGGAGCTGCTGCGCCTGACGGTGCTGGCGGGCCGGGCCGAATACCGAGTGGTCGCCGACCGGATGGGGATGCCGCACGGCAGCATCGGCCCCACCCGCGGTCGGTGCCTGAGCTCGCTGCGCGACTTGTACGACAATGGGGACGGGGTCAAATGAGAACCAAGGACGAGCACGAGATGGAACCAGCCGAGCGGGACTACTGGCTGGCCCAGGTCGCCCATCTGGTCGACGAACTGGATCCGGTGCCCGTCGGCCTCGTCGAGCGGGCCCAGTTCGCCATCGCCATCGAGGACATCGACGCCGAGGTCGAACTGGAGGCCGCACGCTGGGCCGACCAGCGGCCCCTGGTCGGTGTGCGCAGCGGGGCGCCCGGGACGATCACGTTCTTCGTCGGCGACCTCACTGTCATGGTCAACGTGACCCGCACCGGCGAGCGCCAGCGGATTGACGGCTGGCTGGTGCCCGCGGGTGAGCATGGGGTTGAGGTCCGGGTCGCCGATCATGGGTCGACCGCGACGACGGCGGACGAGGGTGGGCGGTTCGTGCTTACTGAGGTGCCGCGGGGGACGACGCAGATTTTGGTGCGGATGAATGGTGGGAAGCCTCGGACTGTGGTCACGCCTACTGTCGTGCTCTGACGGTCTTCCGGACCCTTTGGTGGGGTGCCTGTTTGTCTTGGCCCCTTGTATTTTTGCTGGTGGTGGCGCATTTCCAGGTGCACGGAGGGCGTGGCGGGGTCGTCCGTCCTATGCCAGCTTGGCCAGCGAGGGGGGAAGATCTTCAGCGTGGATTATGCCGACCTGTTGGGTTGCTCGGGTCAAGGCGACGTAGAGGTCGTTGAGGCCGCGTGGGGATTCCGCGACTACCTTTGAAGGCTCGACCAAGAGAACCGAGTCGAATTCCAGGCCTTTTGACTGGCGCACTGTCAGCACCACGATCTTGTTCTCCAGGTCGGGCTGGTCCCCCACTGCGGCGTCCGGTACTTGGGCCACCACGGCCGCACCGATCTCGGCCACCAGCGACTCCGGGGCGAGGACGGCGAGCGTCCCGGGGCCCACGTTCTCGGCGGCCAGGCGGGCCACGGTTTCCGGCAGGGCTGCGGACTCGACCTCGCGTCGCCAGGGTGGGACGCCGGTCTCGCGGACTGAGCGAGGTGGCTCGACATCCGCCGCGAGTTCGGCGAGGACGTCGGCCGCGATCGTCATCACCTCGGCGGGCGTGCGGTAGTTCACCGTCAGTTCGGCCAGCCGCCAGCGGTCCTCGACGTATGGCGCGAGGGTGTCGGCCCAGGAGTCGGCGCCTGCCAGGTCGCCGGTTTGGGCGACATCGCCTACCAAGGTCATCGAGCGGGACGGGCAGCGGCGCATCAGCACGCGCCAAGCCATGGCGGAGAGTTCCTGGGCCTCGTCGACGATGACGTGGCCGAACGTCCAGCTGCGGTCGGCCGCGGCCCGCTCGGCGGCCGTGCGGTGGTCCTCGTTGTCGTGGCGGGCGGCGAGTCGGCCCGCGTCGATGAGGTCGTAGGCGGTGAGGATGTCCGGGTCGGCGTCGTCCTCCATCTGCAGGATGTCGAGGACGCCTTGGGCGTAGTCCTGTTCCTCGCGGCGGCGGCGGGCTGCCTGCGCTCGTTCGGCGGCGTCGTCGACGCCGAGGAGTTCGGCGGCCTCGTCGAGCAGGGCGGCGTCGGCGGCGGTCCAGCCGAGGCCGGGGTCGCGCAGGAGGAGGTCGCGCTCCGGGATGTCGGGCATCGCGGTGGCGAGCCGGTCGGGACTCGCGTAGAGGTCGGACAGGAACCGCTGCGGGCTGAGCTTCGGCCACAGCTGGTCGATGGCGTCCTGTACTTCCTGCTCTTCGCCCAGTTCGCGGCGGATGTCGGCGAGGTCGGCTTCGTCGAGGAACTCGGCGCCGAGCCGCTCGGCCTCCTGCCGGGCCAGTGCGGCGATGATCTCGCCCGCGAAGATCGGGCGGGCCTCGTTGTGGGTGCGCCGGGAGCGCCTCGCCCGGCTTCGGGCGGCGGCGACGGTGTCGCGTTCGAGGATCATCTCCTCGCGTTCGACGATCAGGACCATGGGTTCGTCGGGGAGTTCCTGGCGGTCGCGCACGGCCCGGCGCAGCGCTTCGACCATGGACAGGCGGCCCTTGATCTCGGCCGCCGCGGCGGGCTCCGGGCGGGTGCCGTTCTCGCCGGGGTAGAGCTCGCCGACGGTCTGGAGGAGCACACCGGTCTCACCGAGCGACGGCAGCACCTGTCCGATGTAGCGAAGGAAGGTCGCATTGGGGCCGATGATCAGCACGCCGCGGCGGGAGAGTTGCTCGCGGAAGGTGTAGAGCAGGTACGCGGCGCGGTGCAGGGCGACCGCGGTCTTGCCGGTGCCGGGGCCACCCTGGACGACGAGGACCCCGTTGAGGCCGGAGCGGATGATCTCGTCCTGCTCGGCCTGGATGGTCTCGACGATGTCGCCCATCCGGCCGGTGCGGCTCGCGTTGAGGGCGGAGAGGAGGGCGACCTCGCCGGTGACGCCCTCGTGCACGTGCTGCTCGCCCGCGCCGAGGTCGAGGACCTCGTCGTCGACGCCGGTGACCTTGCGGCGGCTGGTCCGGATGTGGCGGCGCCTGCGCACGCCGTCCGGGGAGGCGGCGGTGGCCAGGTAGAACGGGCGGGCGGCGGGCGCGCGCCAATCGAGCAGGAGCGGCTCGTAATCGTCTTCCTCGTCGAAAAGACCGATCCGGCCGATATAGCTGCGACTTTCGTCGGCGAAGTCAAGCCTACCGAAACACAGGCCGTTCTCGACCGCGTTGTAATGCGCCAACCGCTCACCGTAATGAACGGTCGCGG
The DNA here is from genome assembly GCF_014323725.1 of Actinokineospora xionganensis. Taxonomy (GTDB): domain Bacteria; phylum Actinomycetota; class Actinomycetes; order Mycobacteriales; family Pseudonocardiaceae; genus Actinokineospora; species Actinokineospora xionganensis. The sequence continues at coordinate 309,528 of NZ_JABVED010000002.1, forward strand.
CGTCGCGCTGGGTCATTGCCTGCGGATTGCTGCTGGTCTCACGCAGGGTCTTGGCCAGGCGGAGGTCCGCGTCAGCGCGGAGATCGTCGAGGTGCGTGTAGAGCAGGGAAACGTATTCCTGCTCACCGTCGATCTCAGTTGACAAACGCCCTCCACTTGCCATATAATTCAATTCATCGGCACCCTTATGGGTGCCATTCTTGTGCGAACGTCAAATATAGCGCACGGAAACACCACGCGATTTCAGCCGCCCGGTCGGGTCAATCCGTCGGTGGCCGCGTCCCGGCTCAGCACGACGCCGTCGGTGCGCTTGAGCGCCTGTTCCTTGCGCGCGGCCGACACCTCGGTGTCGCTGGTGAGATCGCGCAGCCGGATCGGCGGGCCCAGGTCGACCAACGTCGGCAGGTACTCCGCCTGGTCGACGGTCCAGCCCTGGCCCGACTTCACGAAGCGGAACCGGGCGAGGACGCCTTCCTCGGTGGTGCCTTTCGGCTCCTCGTGCCTGGCGACCTGGTTGCCGAGCCCGTAGGTGACCCACTTGCCGTTGATCCGCTCGAAGGGCTGCACCACGTGCGCGTGGTGACCGATGATCACGTCGATCGACGGGTCGCCGAGCAGCCGCTGGGCGATCTTGCGCTGGTCGGCGGTCGGCTCGTGCTTGCCCTCGATGCCCCAGTGGATGCTCGCGACGACCACCTCGGCGCCCGCATCCCTGGCCCGCTTCGCCTCGGCGATGACCGCCGCCGGGTCCAGCAGGTTGGCCATCCACGGCGTGGGGCGGGTCGTGCCCTTGTTGAAGGCGAACGTGTAGGACACGAAGCCGACCTTGACCCCGGCCACGTCCCGGACCAGCGGCTTCGCCGCCTCGGCGGCCGAGCGGGCCGACCCGGTGTGCTGGATCTTGGCGTCGTCGAGCGCGTCGAGCGTGTTGGCGACACCCTCCGCGCCCTGGTCCATCGTGTGGTTCGAGGCGGTCGAGCAGACGTCGAAACCGCTCTGCACCAGGCCGGTGGCGAGTTCGGGCGGGGCGTAGAAGGTCGGGTAGCCCTTGAACGGGCCCTTCGCGGTGGCGATCGGGACTTCGAGGTGGCAGAGAGCCAGATCGGCCTGCTCCAGCACCGGCTTGATCCCCGCGAAGAGGGGCGCGTAGTCGCGCTTGCCGTTGCCGTCCTCGGTGGCCTGCTCGGTGAGGGCGGGGTGGATGAGCACATCGCCGCCCGCGATCAGGGTGAAGGAGCCCGCGGGAGCGACGGTCGTCGTGGTCGGCGGGATCGCGGCGGAAGGCGTGGAGGCCGCGGACGGGACGGGAGCGACCTCGGTGCAGCCCGCGGCGGCGGTGAGCAGGGCACAACCGATCAGACCAGCGGTGACTCGGCTCCTGCGCACGATCGGCACGTTACTGGACCTGTGGTCGCCCCGGACGAACGGCAGGGGCTCGCGGGCACCTGCCAGTCGACGTCCACGTGCCCAGGCGACCTCGACGCGGGTCGGGACGCCACGCGGGGCCGGGTGAGGTGATCACTGTCTGCGGCGGAGGATCACCACCAACACCACCACCACTGCGGCGACCACAGCCGGGAGCAGGCGTTTCTTCAGCGAGTGCCCGGCGATCTCCATGAGGTCGATGGGTTCGGCCTCAAATTCGGGGACCGAGCGCAGGACACGGGACGGCGTGGGTTGGGTCGGGATCTCCGGGACCGCCTGGCGCTCGTCGGTCTTGATGGAGGCAGGCTCGGGATCGCCGTGGCCGGGCGAATCGGCGGACCCCATGGAGGCACTCGGCGGGTCGCCGCCCGGTGGTGACAGCCGGGCGGTCGAAGCGGCGACGGTGGTGTCGACGGCGGCGTCAGTGTCGGGGCCGAGCTTCTTCGCGAGGCAGTCGGCGAAGGTGGTGAGGATCTTGGCGCCCACCTCGGAGATCAGGCCCCGGCCGAACTGGGCGGGCTTGCCGGTGATGGCGAGGTCCGTGCGGACTTCGCCGTCCGTCTTGACGCCGTTCTCGACGAGGGTGACCGTGACGGTCGCCGTGGCGGTGCCGTTGCCGCGAGAGTCCTTGCCGGACGCTTTGATGGTGGCCCGGTGTGCGTCTTCGTCGGTTTCGACGAATTCACCCGAACCCTTGTAGAGCAACGAGATCGGGCCCACCTTCACCTTCACCGTGCCGGCGAAGGTGGTGCCCGAGTACTCGGTCAGGGTGGCGCCCGGCAGGCAGGGCGCCACCCGTTCCGGGTCCATGAGGGCGGCCCAGACGGTGCCGATGTCGGCTGGGACCGTGAACCGGTGGTCCAACTGCACTGGACTGCCTCCTAGACGCCCGCTGCGGCGGTCAGGGCGCGCGACGTGAGGACGCGCGCCAGGTGTTGGCGGTAGGCGGGGTCGGCGTTGCCGTCGGTGGTGGGCGAAGTGCCTTCCGCGGCGTGTTCGGCCGCCGATTTGATGTTCTCGGCGGTGGCCTGCTTGCCGATCAGGGCGTCCTCGACGGCGGTGGCGCGGATCGGGACCGAGGCCATGTTGGTCAAGGCGATGCGGGCCTCGGCGATCTTCCCGGCCTCGGCGCGGACCGTGGCGGCGACGCCGACGATGGACCACGCCTGGGCGACGCGTTGGAACTTCTCGTAGTGGGCGGTCCAGCCCGTGTGTTTCGGGACGTGGACCTCGACCAGGATTTCCGCCTGGTGCAGGGCGGTGGTGAAGAAGTCGACAAAGAAGTCGGCCGCCGACACCGTACGCCGACCGTCCATTCCGGACACGATGAAGCGGGCGTCGAGGGCGAGCGCCGGGGCGAGCAGGTCTCCGGCCGGGTCGGCGTGGGCCAGTGACCCGCCGAACGTGCCGCGGTGGCGCACCTGCGGGTCGGCCACCGTGTCCGTGGCGAGCTTGATCAGTTCGGCGTGTTCGGCCACCAGTGGGTCGCGCTGGACGTCGTAGTGGGTGGTCATCGCGCCGATCACGAGGTGGTCGCCGCCGTCGCGCACGCCGCGCATCTCCGGGATCCGGCCGAGGTCGATGAGTTTGGTCGGCGCGGCCAGGCGCATGCGCAGCACGGGGAGCAGGCTCTGGCCGCCCGCGATCACCTTGGCCTCGTCGCCCGCCTCGGCCAACGCCCGCACGGCGCTGTCGACCGTGGTGGGTGCGACGTAGTCGAAAGCCGCCGGGATCATCGCGAACCTCCAGCCGTGTCGATCGAGCCGAGCCCGCCGCCCGCTTCGCCGCGGATGCCGCTCTCGGCCGTGGACGCGCCCTGGATCGCCGACCAGACGCGCATGGGGGTGCAGGGCATCGGGATGTCGCGGACACCCAGGTGCCGGACGGCGTCGATCACGGCGTTGACCACCGCCGGTGTCGACGCGATGGTGCCCGCCTCGCCGACCCCCTTGACGCCCAGGGCGTTCGTCGTCGACGGGCTCACCGTGCGGTCGGTGACGAAGGACGGCAGGTCGACCGCGGACGGGACCAGGTAGTCGGCGAAGGTGCCCGTGGTGAGGGTGCCGGTCTCGTCGTGGATGGCCTCCTCGTAGAGGGCTTGCGCCAGTCCTTGGGCGAGACCGCCGTGGACTTGGCCGTCGACGATCATCGGGTTGATGACCTTGCCGATGTCGTCCACGCACACGTACTTGCGGATCTTCACGTGCCCGGTCTCGGTGTCGACCTCCGTCGCGCACAGGTGGGTGCCGTGCGGGAACGAGAAGTTCTCCGGGTCGAATGTGGCCTCGGCGTCGAGCGAGGGCTCGATGCCGTCGGGCAGGTCGTGGGCGGCGAACACGGCCAGCGCGACATCGGTGATGCCGGTGGACTTGTCGGTCCCGCGGACGGTGAACTGGCCGCCTGCGAACTGGAGGTCGTCCTCGGCGCACTCCATCAGGTGCGCGGCGATCTTGCGCGCCTTCGCGATCACTTTCTCCCCGGCCTTGAGCACGGCCATCGCGCCGACGGTCAGGGAGCGCGAGCCGTAGGTGTCGAGGCCTCTGGGCGAGATCTGGGTGTCGCCGTGCAGGACCTCGATGTGGTCGAACGGCACGCCGAGCTGGTCGGCGACGATCTGGCTCCACGCCGTCTCGTGGCCCTGGCCGTGCGGCGACGAGCCGGTGACCACCTCGACCTTGCCGCTGGGCAGCATGCGGATGGCCGCGTGTTCCCAGCCGCCCGCGCCGTAGGCCAGCGAGCCGAGGACCCGCGAGGGCGCGAGCCCGCACATCTCGGTGAACGTCGACGTCCCGATGCCGAGCTGCACGACGTCACCGCGCCGGCGACGTTCCTGCTGTTCGGCGCGCAGGCCGTCGTAGTCGAAGAGTTCCTTCGCGCGGGCGGTCGCCGCCTCATAGTCGCCGGAGTCGTACGTCATCCCGGCGACGGTGGTGAAGGGGAACTCGTCGTTCTTGATCCAGTTCTGCTCGCGGACCGCGATCGGGTCCATGTCCAGCTCGGCGGCGAGTTCGTCCATCAGGCGCTCGATGGCGAAGGTTGCCTCCGGCCTGCCCGCGCCGCGGTAGGCGTCGGTCGGAGTCTTGTTCGTGAAGACGTTGGTGCAGGCGAACCGGTACGCCGGGAACTTGTAGATCGCGTTGAACATGAACGCGCCCAGGATCGGCACACCCGGTGTCACCAGGCGGAGGTAGGCGCCCATGTCGGCGAGGAGTTCGACCTTGAGGCCGGTGACGGTGCCGTCGCGGCGGGCGGCGAGGGTGAGCTTCTGGAGCTGGTCGCGGCCGTGGTGGGCCGACACCAGCGACTCGGAGCGGGACTCGGTCCACTTCACCGGCTTGCCCAGTCGCTTGGCGGCGAGCAGGCAGACGACCTCTTCCGGCGTGACCTGGAGTTTGCCGCCGAACCCGCCGCCGACGTCGGGGGCGATGACGCGGATCTTGTGCTCGGGGGTGTTCGTGGTCAGCGCGAGCATGAGCCGCAGGATGTGCGGGATCTGGGTGGAGGACCAGACCGTGAGCTGTTCGCCGGTCGGGTCGACCACGACCGAGCGCGGCTCCATGAACGACGGGATCAGCCGCTGCTGGCGGAAGGTGCGCTCGATCAGCACCTCCGCGCCCGCGATGGCCTCCTCGACGTCGGACCCGGTGCCCGCCTCGGCCGAGTCGAACACCCACAGCGCGGACTTGTTGGTGCCGAGGTCCGGGTGCACCAGGTCGGCGTCGTCGATGGCGGTGGCCAGGTCGAGCACCACGGGCAGTTCGTCGTAGTCGACATCGATGACTTCCAGCGCGTCGTGCGCCTCTGCCTTGCTCCGGGCGATCACCACGGCGATCGCCTCACCGGCGAAGTTGACCGTGTCGACCGCGAGGGACGGCGCGGGCGGCGCCTTCATGTCCTCGGTGATCGGCCACGCGCACGGCAGGCTGCCCTGTTCCTCGGCGAGGTCCGCGCCGGTCAGGATCGCGATGACCCCGGGCTTCGTCTTGGCGGCGGACGTGTCGATCGACGCGATTCGCGCGTGGGCGGAGGTGCTGCGCAGGAAGGCCACGTGCAGCAGCCCGGGCAGTGTCAGGTTGTCGGTCCACCGGGTGCGGCCGGTGATAAGGCGGGCGTCCTCCTTGCGGAGCCGGGACCGGCCGACTTCCGGTTCGACGGTCGCGGTCATCGCTCGCCTCCGGAGATCTGGCTCTTCGTGCGGCTGACGTGCGGTTCGTCGACCCGCTCGACCTCCGGGCCCGCGCCCGGCCGCATCTGGTGAGCGGCGTCGCGGACGGCTTTGACGATGTTCTGATAGCCCGTGCAGCGACACAGGTTGCCTTCAAGGCCGTGGCGGACCGCGGCTTCGTCGGGGTCGGGGTTGTCGGCGAGGAGATCGATCGACTGCATGATCATTCCGGGCGTGCAGAACCCGCACTGCAGCGCGTGGTTGTCGTGGAAGGCCTGCTGGACCGGGTGGAGCTTGCCGTCGCGGGCCAGCCCCTCGATGGTGGTGACCTCGCTGCCGTGGGCTTGGACGGCGAGCACGGAACAGGACTTCACGCTGTGGCCGTCCAGGTGGACGGTGCAGGAGCCGCAGTTGCTGGTGTCGCAGCCGACGACGGTGCCGACCTTGCCGAGCTTGTCGCGCAGGTAGTGCACGAGCAGCTGGCGGGGCTCGACGTCGTCGGCGTACTCGATGCCGTCGACGGTGACGGTGATGCGCATCGTGCCTCCAAGCGAACACGCCCGCTGGAGCCGGGCTGGCGGAGAACGGACCGAGCCCAATGTGCGTGACCGGGCTCACACCCGAGCGTGCCCCTGTTCTCCCGCCCTCACAACCCCATGGGGCCTGCCTGTGGACAACTCCGCCTGCCGTCACCGGATCGAGTCGCGGGCTACGACATTGCGAACCATCCCACCGGCACCTAAGGGGACCGCGACGGCAGCCGACCACGGTGGCCACCCATCAGCGAGTGTCACAACGCAGGTGACCAAATGTTTAAATTCCGGGGTGGCGGACTAGTGGATGCGGCCGGACAGGTCGGCGAGCCGCTGGCCCTGCCTGCCCCAGCGCAGCGCGATGATCTCGGCCGCGATCGACACCGCCGTCTCCTCCGGGGTGCGGGCACCCAGGTCCAGGCCGATCGGGGACGACAGCGCGGACAGCTCGCTCTCGGTCAGACCGGCTTCGCGGAGCCGGGCCATGCGGTCGTCGTGGGTGCGGCGGGAGCCCATGGCGCCGACGTAGGCGAGCTTGCAGCGCAGCGCGACCTCCAGGACCGGCACGTCGAACTTCGGATCGTGGGTCAGGACCGTGACGACGGTCCGCGAGTCGACCCGGCCCGCCGCCAACTCGGCGGCGAGGTAGCGGTGCGGCCAGTCGACGACGACCTCGTGCGCGCCCGGGAACCGGGTCGTCGTGGCGAAGACCGGGCGGGCGTCGCACACGGTCACGCGGTAGCCGAGGTAGGTGCCGAGCCGGGCCATCGCGGCGGCGAAGTCGATCGCACCGAAGACGAGCATCCGCGGCGGCGGCTCGAAGGAGTTCACGAAGACCGACAGGCCTTCCCCGCGCCGTTCGCCGTCGGTGCCGTAGACCAGCGTCCCGCTGCGGCCACTGGCGAGCAGCCCCCGCGCGTCGTCCGCGATCGCGTCGTCGATTCGGGCCGACCCCGTGGAGCCCGCCACGCGATCCGGCCAGATGACGATCCGCGCGCCCACGAGAGTCGGGTGGGCGACGATGGTCGCCACGGCGACGGGCACCTCGGCGTGGACCGACTCGGCCAGCGCGGCCAGCTCCGGGAAGCTGTCGCGGTCGATCCGCTCGACGTAGATGTCGATGATCCCGCCGCAGGTCAGCCCGACCGCGAAGGCGTCGTCGTCGCTGACCCCGTAGCGCTGCAGGGCGGGCTTCCCCGTCTCCAGCACCTCGCGGCCGACCTCGTACACCGCGCCCTCGACACATCCGCCGGACACGCTCCCGGTCACCGTGCCGTCCGCGGCGACCATCATCGACGCGCCCGCCGAGCGCGGGGCCGAGGAGAAGGTGGCCACGACAGTCCCGACCGCCACCGCCTCGCCTGCTTCGTAGCGACGCATGACCTCGTCGAGCACGTCACGCACGGCGCACCTCCTGGAGCAGACGGTCCAATGTGGCCAGGCTATGTCCCGCCAGCAGGCGGTCGACATGGGGCAGGGCGGCGGCGATCCCGGACTGGACCGGCTCGTACGTCTCGGCGCCCGCGTGCGGGTTCACCCAGAACACCCGGTGCGCGAGCATGCCCAGCCGCGCCATCTGCTCGCCAAGCAGCCTAGGGTCCCCGCGCTCCCAGCCGTCGGAGAACAGGACGACGACGGCTTGGCGGGCGACCCCACGCTGCCCCCAGCGGTCCAGGAACGCCCGGAGGGTCTCGCCGAGTCGGGTCCCGCCCGCGAAGTCCGGCACGGCGCGGGCCGCCGCGGCGAGCGCGAACTCGGGGTCGCGCTGGCGAAGTTGCCGGGTCAGCCGGGTCAGCCGGGTGCCGAGGGTGAACACCTCCACCGGGGACCGCCGGGCCATCGCGTGGGCGAAGCGGAGCAGCGCGTCGGCGTAGGGCGACATCGACCCGGAGACGTCGATCAGCAGGACGATCCGGCGTGGGCGGCTGCGCCTGCGTTTGCGGGCGAGCCGGACGGTCTCACCACCGGCGGCCCGCATCGCGCGAAGCGTGCGGTTGCTGTCGATGGGACCGCGCCGGTCGGGCCGCCACCGCAGCGCCCGGCGCAGTGGCGGGTCGGGCCGCAGCAGGGCGATGAGTTCCCGCAGGTGGGCGCGTTCGGCGGCGGTCAGCTCGGACACGTCGCGGTGGCGCAGGACCTCGGTGTCGCTCGCCGTGCGGTCGAGGTCGCGGGCCTGCGAGGAGGAACCCGCTCCCAGGTCACCCAGCGGACTCAGCCGGCTGCGGCGGATCGCGGGTGGGCCCGGCGTGCGCGGGCGCGCGGTGGCACCGGTGAACCAGGCGTGGAAGGCGGCGTCGTAGCGCGGCAGGTCGTCCGGCTCGCCGCACAGGGTGATCCGGCCCGCCCAGTAGAGCTGCCCGACCTGTGCGGGGTCGAGTTCGGCGACCGCGTCGAGGTAGGCCCGGACCCGGCCCGGGCCGCAGGCCACACCGGCCGCGCGCACCGCGGTGGCGAAGCCGACCAGCCCTGGAAGTGGGTCCACCTGCCCAGTCTGCGCCTAAGTTCTGTCCAGTGAGTCAGGAGGACTGAGCGACCTCGGCGACGAGGCCGGTGAGGACGTCGCGGCAGTCGGCGAGCACCTTCTTGCCGCGCTTGGTGGTCCGGTAGAGCCGCACCCGCCTGCCCTCGGCGACCTCGCCGCGCGACTTCAGCAGGCCCGCCTCCTGCATGCGGTGCAGCAGCGGATAGAGCGTGCCGGGCGAGACGCGGTAGCCGTGGTGGGTGAGTTCGGCGGTCAGCCAGGCGCCGTGCACCTCGTCGTTCGCGGCGTACTGGAGCACGCGCAGCCGCAGCGCGCCGTTCTTGAAGTCCCGGACCACATCCATCGACCCACGATATCGCACTTCGATATCGGAAACCGACTTCATAGTGATCTGGTTCAGCAACAACCTAATGAGTACTGAAATCGTGCTCCGATATCAGCATCCGAGTACTAAATCGTTGACACGACCGTGTGAAGCCCGCCACGCGAAGGGGCTAAGAACGGGCGGAAAGATGGTCACCGGGCGTAAAGTACCCAGGTCACAGCCTCGACGAAAGGTGGAAGATGCGTCTGACCAAGCGGTGCGAGACATGACGCTGGCCGACCACTCCCCACCTCTGCACTACCCGACAGACCCGCTCGCCGACGCCGCTGTGCGCGGGCTGGCCGTGTTCCGCGCCGGACCCGAGAGCGCTCCCCGCACCCTCGTCGAGGTCCTCGACGCCACGGCCGCACTGCACCCGGACGCCTACGCGCTCGACGACGGCACCACTGTCCTCACTTACCGCGAGTTGCTCGCGGAGGTCGACACACTGCGCCGCTCGCTCAACGACGCGGGCATCGGTGTGGGCGACCGGGTCGGCGTGCGTGTTCCCTCCGGCTCGGTCGACCTGTACGTCTCGATCCTGGGCGTCCTCGCGGCGGGCGCCGCCTACGTGCCGGTCGACTTCGACGACCCGCGAGAGCGCGCCGACCTGGTCTTCACCGAGTCCGATGTCGCCGCCGTGCTCGGCGAAGGCCGAGCCCTGACTCCACGCGGGACGCCGCTGGGCCACCTCGGCACGCCGTCGCCCGACGACGACGCCTGGATCATCTTCACCTCGGGCTCGACCGGGAAGCCGAAGGGCGTCGCGGTCAGCCACCGGTCGGCCGCCGCGTTCGTCGACGCCGAAGCCGACCTGTTTCTCCCCGACAAGCCCATCGGCCCCGACGACCGGGTGCTGGCCGGGCTGTCCGTCGCGTTCGACGCCTCCTGCGAGGAGATGTGGCTGGCCTGGCGCAACGGCGCCTGTCTGGTCACGGCGCCCCGTGCGCTCGTGCGGACCGGTGTGGATCTGGGCCCGTGGCTGGTCGAGCGGGAGATCACCGTGGTGTCGACAGTCCCGACGCTGGCCGCGCTCTGGCCGTCCGACGCGCTCGACGACATCCGGCTGCTGATCTTCGGTGGCGAGGCGTGTCCGCCCGAGTTGGCCGAGCGCCTCGCGGTGCCGGGCCGGGAAGTCTGGAACACCTACGGCCCGACCGAGGCGACCGTGGTCGCCTGCGGCGCGCGGATGACCGGCGATGCCCCCGTGCGGATCGGGCTGCCGCTCGACGGCTGGGAGTTGGCCGTGGTCGACGTCGACGGCGCACTGGTACCGATGGGCGGATCCGGCGAACTGGTCATCGGGGGCGCGGGCCTGGCCCGCTACCTCGACCCGGTCAAAGACCAGGAGAAGTTCGCGCCGCTGCCCGCGCTGTCCTGGTCGCGCGCGTACCGCAGCGGCGACCTGGTGAAGGCCGAGCCGGAGGGCCTGCTGTTCCTTGGCCGGGCTGACGAGCAGATCAAGCTCGGCGGCAGGCGCATCGAGCTCGGCGAGGTCGACGCAGCGCTGCGGGCACTGCCGGGGGTCGCGGGAGCGGCCGCCGCCGTGCGCACCACGAAATCCGGAAACCAACTGCTCGTCGGCTACGTCGTGGCGGGCGAGGAATTCGATCAGAGCGCCGCCGTGGAGCGGCTGCGCACCGCGCTCCCCGCCGCCCTCGTGCCGTTGCTCGCGAAGGTCGAAACGCTGCCAACGCGCACGTCCGGCAAGGTCGATCGGGCCGCGCTGCCGTGGCCACTGCCCGCGCTCGACACCAGCGCGGTCGACCTGGAGGCGTTGTCCCCCACCCAGGCCTGGCTGGCCGGGCTGTGGACCGAGCTGCTGGGCATCGGCATCGGCGACCCGGACGCCGACTTCTTCACCCACGGCGGCGGCAGCCTCTCCGCCGCTCAGCTCGTGTCCCGAATCCGCCAGAAGTACCCGACCATCTCGGTGTCCGACGTCTACCAGCACTCCAAGCTGTCCACCCTCGCGAAGCTGATCGACGCCACCGCGGGCAGCGTCCGCAGCGACCGTGTCGTCGCGCCGACACCGCGAAAAGCCCAGGTCATCCAGGTTCTCGCGACGATCCCGATGCTGTCGGTGGTCGGCGCGCGCTGGGTGGTCACGCTCGCCGCGCTGAACAACCTCATCCAGCTCCCCTGGGCGCCCACCGTGTCGTGGTGGCTCGTCTTCGCGGGCTGGCTGGTCTTCCTGAGCCCGTGGGGCCGCATGGCGATCGCCGCGGGAACCGCGCGGACGTTGCTGCGCGGCGTGCGGCCCGGCCGCTACCCGCGCGGGGGCGGCGTGCACCTGCGGCTCTGGGCGGCCGAGCGGATGGTCGAGCTGAGCGGTGCGACCAACCTGGCAGGCGCTCCCTGGATGACGCACTACGCGCGGGCTCTGGGCGCACGCATCGGTGAGGACGTCGACCTGCACTCGCTGCCGCCGGTCACCGGCCTGCTCAAGCTCGGGCGCGGCGCGGCGATCGAGCCGGAGGTCGACCTCTCCGGACACTGGCTCGACGGCGATGTCCTGCACGTCGGCCGCATCCGGGTCGACGCGGACGCGACAGTGGGGTCACGCAGCACGCTGTTCCCGGGGGCGCGGATCGGCAAGCGCGCCGAGGTCGCGCCTGGTTCCGGCGTCCAAGGATCGGTGCCGATGGGCCAGCAGTGGTCCGGGTCGCCCGCGAGCCGCACGGGCAAGGCGTCGCACCGCGCGACCCGCCCGCCACGACGGAAGCGCTGGGTCGCGGCGTACGCGGTGGCGTCGTTCGCCCTGAGCCTGTTGCCGGTGATCGCCGCGGTGCCCGCGCTGCTGATTCTCTCGTCGTTCGTCTCCGGCACGGCGACGCTCGGCGCGGCGCTCGGGCAGGCGCTGCTCGCGGTCGCCCCCGCGACGGTGTCGTGGCTGGTGGCGTACGCCCTGCTGATCCTGGTCTCGGTCCGGACGCTGAGCATCGGCCTGCGGGAAGGCCGCCACCCGGTGCACAGCCGGATCGCGTGGCAGGCCTGGGCGACCGAGCGGCTGATGGGGATCGCGCGGGTCGGGCTCTATCCGCTCTACGCGAGCCAGCTGACCCCGGTCTGGCTGCGCGCGCTGGGCATGAAGGTCGGCCGCGGCGTCGAGGCGTCCACGGTGCTGGCGCTGCCCAGCCTGACCACGATCGACGACGGCGCGTTCCTGGCCGACGACACCATGATCGGGTCCTACGAGCTCGGCGGCGGCTGGCTGCGGATCGCGCACGCGCGGGTCGGGAAACGGGCGTTCTTGGGCAACTCCGGCATGACCGCACCCGGGCGCAAGGTGCCCAAGCGCGGCCTTGTCGGCGTGCTGTCGTCCACGCCGAAGAAGGCCAAGGCGGGCTCGTCCTACCTGGGCATGCCGCCGATGAAGCTGCCGCGCACGGTCGAGACGGGCGACGAGAGCACGACCTTCGACCCGCCTGCCCGGTTGAAGATCGCTCGGGGACTGGTCGAGCTGTGCCGGATCGTGCCGGTGATGGCGTCGCTGGCGCTCGCGGTGCTGGTGGCGGCCGGGTTCGAGGCGCTCGCCGCTTCGACTGGGTTCGGTGTGGCTTTGGCGCTGAGCGGGGTGTTGCTCTTCGGGGCAGGGATCGCCGCGTGTGCCGTCGCCGTGGTGGCGAAGTGGATCCTCGTGGGCCGGTTCACGGCGATCGAGCGTCCGCTGTGGAGCGGGTTCGTGTGGCGCGACGAGCTGGCGGACACGTTCGTGGAGATGCTCGCGGTGCCGTGGTTCGCCACCTCGGCGCAGGGCACGCCGCTGCTGAACGTGTGGCTGCGCGGGCTGGGCGCCAAGGTCGGCCGCGGCGCGTGGGTCGAGACGTACTGGCTGCCCGAGTACGACCTGGTCCGCATCGGCGACGGCGCCACCGTCAACCGGGGCTGTGTGCTGCAGACCCACCTGTTCCACGACCGGATCATGAGCATGTCGGCGGTGGCCGTCGGCGACGGCGGCACGCTCGGTCCGCACGGCATCGTGCTGCCCGGCGCGTCGATCGGTGACCAGGCCACCGTGGGTCCGGCGTCGCTGGTCATGCGGGGTGAGTCGGTGCCCGACGGCAGCCGCTGGCTGGGCAACCCGATCGCGGCGTGGCCCGGCTGCTGTTGAATGGGTCTAGTGAGCGAGCTTGCGAGCGAACCATCGACACAGTGCCTTCGCGAGTGGAGCCACCGAACCTGTGAGGTGGCCGCATGAGCGCCAAGGCTGACGCTGGGGAGCCCGGCGCGACGACGTCGGCCGACGCATACCTCCCGCAGCACGGCAACGGCGGCTATCGGGTCACGCACTATGACCTCGAACTGGATTACCGGGTCGGTCCGGGCAGGCTGGACGGACTGGCCCGGCTCACCCTGGCCCCCACGCACGCGCTGAGCAGGTTCAGTCTCGACTTCGGCAAGCTGCGGGTCACCAAGGTGACCGTCGGGGGCAAGGCGGCCCGCTACGCCCAGCGCGGCTCGAAGCTGCACGTCACGCCCGCGCGTCCACTGCCCGCGGTGAGCCCGGTGCTGGTGGAGGTGCGCTACGTCGGCTCACCCGAGCCGGTCGCGACCGTGTGGGGCGAGTTGGGCTGGGACTACCTCGACGACGGGGTGATCGTGGCGAGCCAGCCGATCGGGTCTCCGTCGTGGTTCCCGTGCAACGACCACCCCAGCGACAAGGCCACGTACCGGATCGCGGTGACCGTGGCGTCGCCGTACCAGGTGGTGGCGAACGGGGTGCTGGAGTCGCGGCGGACCTCGGCGTCGACGACCACCTGGGTGTACCGGCTGGCCCAGCCGACTTCCGCGTACCTGATCAGTGTCCAGATCGGACGGTACGCGCTCAGCGAAGCCGGGACCGTGCATGCGGCGGTGCCCGCCCGGCTGGTGGTGCCGTTCCAGCACGACTTCGGCAGGCAGCCGAAGATGCTCGCGGAGTTCGACGCGATGTTCGGCCCGTACCCGTTCGACCGCTACGGCGTGGTGATCGTCGACGCGGAGCTGGACGCGCCGGTCGAGGCGCAGGCGCTGTCGATCTTCGGCTCGAACCACGTCGACGGCAGGCGCGGGTCGGAGAACCTGGTGGCGCACGAGCTCGCGCACCAGTGGTTCGGCAACAGCCTCACCGTCGCCGAGTGGCGGCACATCTGGCTCAACGAGGGCTTCGCCACCTACGCGGAATGGCTGTGGTCGGAGGTGTCCGGCGGCGACAGCGCCGACGCCCATGCGCGCCGGTCCTGGCGGGAAACCGTTGTGCAGCCACAAGATCTACGACTCGCCGATCCCGGCGCACAGAGGATCTTCGACGACCGCGTGTATTCGCGCGGCGCCATGACCTTGCACGCGCTGCGACTTCGTTTGGGGGACAGCGCTTTCTTCGCCCTGCTGCGCGAGTGGACCTCCACTCACGAGCACGGCGTGGTGACCACTGAGGCGTTCACGACAATGGCGCAGCGGCACACGCCGTGGCCGTTGACCGAGCTGTTCGCCCGATGGCTGTTCGACACGATTCTGCCGCCGCTGCCGACCAAGTAGCAGCCAAGGGATAAGCGGAGCCGCTTCACCGAGCGGCTCCGCTCCACATCCCATCCGACGCCGCCACTCGTCGTCCGGGCCGGCCTGGGTCAATGGTGCGCCGGCGGGTGCGGTGAACGCGAGCGATTTAGCGCGAGAGCAGCGCGTCGAGCCCGGCGGCGACGACCCGATCGGCGTCCTCCCGGTACTTGAGGACCGCGCCGAGGGTGACGGCCGCGCTCGCCGCGTCGAGTTCCGTGCGGTTCAGCGCGAGCAGCGCCTGCGCCCAGTCGATCGACTCCGCCACACCGGGCGGCTTCAGCAGCTCCGCCGACCGCAGTCGCCGAACCGCGGACGCGACCTGTGTGGACAGACGCTCGCCGATGCCCGGCACCCGGCGGCGCAGGATGGCCACCTCCCGGGCCAGGTCCGGGTGTTCCAGCCAGTGGTAGAGGCAGCGCCGCTTGAGCGCGTCGTGGACCTCGCGGGTGCGGTTGGACGTGAGGATCACCAGGGGCGGAACGGAAGCGCGGATCTCGCCGAGCTCCGGGATGGTGACCGCGTTCTCGCTGAGGACCTCCAGCAGGAACGCCTCGAACTCGTCGTCGGCCCGGTCGACCTCGTCCACCAGGAGCACGCACGGCGCTTCCTCCAGCGCCCGCAGCAGCGGCCGGGCGAGCAGGAAACGGCGGCTGTACAGCGACTTCTCCGCCTCGTCCGGGTCGAGCCGCCCGGGGGACGCGGCCTCCAGGGCCCGCAGGTGCAGGAGTTGGCGGGGAAAGTCCCAGTCGTAGAGGGCCTGGGTGGCGTCGATGCCCTCGTGGCACTGCAGGCGGATCAGCTCAAGGCCCAGTGCCTCGGCCAGCGCGGTGGCCAGCGACGTCTTCCCGGTGCCGGGCTCGCCTTCGCAGAACAGCGGGCGGCCCATCCGCATGGCGAGGAAGGCCGCGGTGGCCAAACCCTCGTCGGCCAGGTAGCCGACACGGTCGAGTGCGGCGGCGACGTCCCGCGGCTGCTCCATCCAGCCACAGTATCCGCGCGCGCACCCGGAGACGACCCCGAGACGAAAACCAGGGTCGTTCCCCGATGTCCGGGCGGCCGTGGTCGAGCAACCTTGAGGTATGACGAACTACAGCGATGCAGACACCAAGACCACCCGCACGCTGCGCCGCAGCCGGACCGACAAGATGGTCGCCGGTGTGTGTGGCGGTGTCGCGAAGACGCTCGGTATCGACGCCGCCCTGGTGCGGATCGGACTCGTCGTGGCGACGATCCTCGGGTTCGGCACCGGCGTGCTGATCTACCTGGCCTGCTGGATCCTGATGCCCGAGGAAGCCGCCTAAGCTCTGCAGGCGTGACCGATCGGACGGGAACCACCAAAGCACTGGTCCTGATCGCGTCCGGCGTGCTGTTCGCGACGGCCGGAGTGGTGTGCTTCCTCGTCGCGCTCTTCGCGCCCACCATGCGCGGCCGGCCGTACTCGGGGGCGGTCGCGTTCATGGCGATCACGGTGCTCACCGTGGCTTTGGCGATCTTCCTGACGCTGCGCGGGCGAACCCCTCAGCGGGTGGTCCTCGGCGGCTGCGCGACGCTGCTGATCGGGTCGGCCGTGGCGGTGGGAACGCTATTGGTGCTGATCACCTAGGAAGCCGGTCAACAGCGCCCGGATCTCCTTGCGGTGCGTGACCAGCGGATACGCCGACGGCAGCACCTCAAGTCGGGAGTTCGGGAAGGCCTCTGCGGCCTCCTGCGCGACGCAGAGCGGGTGCAGGGGGTCGTCCTTGGCGGCGATGATCAGGACTTGCGCCCGGACTTGGCGCAGCGTCTCAGGGGCCGGCACCGGCACCTGGGTCGCGACGGCGTGCAGGGCGGGGCCCAGACGCATGAGGGCGTCGGCGCGGTCTTCGAGGTAGGAGCCCGCGCCGGGGAGGACGCCCAGCAGGTCGCGCAGGCGGGCGCGGTCACCGGAGTCGACCGCGGCGGCCATCGCCTCGACCAGGTGCGCGTTGGTCCGTGGTCGCGACAGGGCGGCGGGGAACATCAGGACGATCCGGTCGAAGCGGTCGGGCTCGGCGCTGACCAGCGCGGACAGCGCGGCGGCGCCGAGCGAGACGCCGACGGCCTGGGGTGCGTCGATCTGGCCGATGACCTTGGCCAGCGTCGGATAGGTCCAGTAGTCGGCAGGCGGGTCAGGGGCGTCGGCGTGACCGGGGAGGGTCAGCACGATTCGGGTGCCCGGCAGGCCGGAAGCCGGGATGCGCGCCTCGCCCGCGGTGGCCCCGAGACCGGGGACGACCAGGGTGACCGGATCACCGGACCCGTAGGCCCGGCGGATCACCAGCGGGGGCCGCGCTGGACCTCGATCAGCTTTGGGCGCACGTCCACCAGGTACACGAGCGCGGCGACCAGGCCCGCCATCCAGAAGATCCAGCCTCTGCCCGCGAAGCTGAACAACAGCAGCGCGACCGTGGACGCGCCCGTGATGCCGACCCAGGCCATCTTGGTCATGCGGTCGGCGGCGGAATAGGCGTCCGGTCGCTGCATCAGCGCGTGGACGAGCGCGAACACACCGACGGGCACGGCGGCCCAGTCGATGATTCGCAAGATCCAAAAAGCGGTCTCCGGCACGTGCCCAGCCTACGTGCGAAACCGTCCGCTTCACCACATGCGTGTCCGTTAGCGCTTCGCGCCAGTTGGGTAACCCGTAGTTGTGACAGACCGCACGGTCCGGTTGCAAGCAGAGTGCTTGCAATTGCTAGCGGTAGCGCGTAGCGTCGGAACTGTCACAAGGAGGCTGGATGGACGAGGTCGGAACCGGCGAGGCCAGGGCGATCGACAAGGTCGCCGACCTCGGACGCGACATCGGTGAGTACATCAAGCACCAGCGCAACTCGGCGAAGATCTCGCTGCGTCAGCTCTCGAAGCTCGCTGGTGTGTCCAACCCGTACCTCAGCCAGATCGAACGTGGTCTGCGCAAGCCCAGTGCCGAGATCTTGCAGCAGATAGCCAAGGGGCTTCGGATTTCCGCCGAGGCGCTCTACGTCCAGGCGGGGATCCTCGATCTTCCGGCGGGCGGACCCGTGGTCGACGCCGTGCGGGCAGCCGACGAGCTGACCGAGCGGCAGAAGCAAGTCCTGCTTGACATCTATGAGTCATTCCGGCGCGAGAACGCCAACCAGTCCACAGTGGAGGGGTCTGATGTGGACGACGAAACCCCCAAGACGGACCCCACCTCAAGGAGTGAACCCGCATGACCAAGAGCACTGACGTCCGCAAGGCAGGCGAGCAGGCCGCCGCCGCGGTGAACACCGCCGTCGAGCAGGTCCGCACCCCGCTGCTGGCCGCCCTGGGCGCCGGTGACCTGGCCGCCAAGGCCGTCGCCGACGCGGTGAACAAGGCCAAGGTGCGCGCCGAGTCCACCAAGACCGCCGCCGCCGACCTCCCGACCGAGCTCTCCGGCCTGCGCGAGAAGCTGGACCCGGCCGAGCTGCGCAAGCTGGTCGACGAGTACACCGAGGCCGCGGTGAAGCTGTACCAGAAGCTGGCCGACCAGGGCGAGGACGCGCTGGACAAGCTCAAGGCGCAGCCGCAGGTCAAGAAGGTCGTCGAGCAGCTCGAGGAGGCCATCGAGGCCGCCCAGCAGCGCGCCGGCGACGCGGCGGGCGACGCCCGCGCCCTGGCCGAGGACATCCTGGCCAAGGTGACCCGCAAGACCCGCTCGGTCGGCGAGAAGACCGCCGTGCGCACCCAGAAGATCGCCGCCGAGGTCGCGGAGGCCATCGAGGAGGCCGGTGACGAGGCCGCTTCGGAGGTCCGCAGCACCACCCGCCGCGTGGCGAACAAGACGGCCCCGGCCCGCAAGCCGGCTGCCCGCAAGACCACCACGGCTTCCACCACGAAGACCACCAAGTAAATCCCCCGACGGCGAGGCCCCGGTTCGAGAAATCGAACCGGGGCCTTGACGTATGTCAGGGGGTCAGTCGCGGGGCGAGGTCATGAACGTCTCCCAGAGGCGCACTGCCTGCTCAAGGTCCAGCGCGGCAACGCGTTCCGCCGCAATCCCGGCGCTGTGCATAAGCCGTTCCGCGAGCCAGTCCGGCACCGGCTCAGCTTGGCGGACTTCCTCGACGATCGTGTCTCCCGCCAGCCGACCGAGCCTGTTGATCACGTCGACGAGCCGCACGAGTGCCGGTTTCTCGTTCGAGATCTCCGCGACCCTTGAGGTTGCCTCCGCATAGACCTCGGCGTCCGACCTGACACCCACGCACCACACTTCGCATACCTCGATCGCGCCTGATTCATCGACGCGATAGACGACGCGCCAGTGGTTTCGGCCGACCACGAGCTTGCGGAAGCCGGTCAGTTTTCCGCCGAGGGGCACGCCTACCTCGGGGTTGTCGAACAAGAGCTGGATCTTCTTGAGCACCCTTGGCGCCACATCGGGCCCCAGCCGACGCAGGTCATCAATGGCGGCGTCGGTGAATACGACATCCGGCATGGATCAGTCGTCGTCCTGGATCGCGGCGAGCGACTCACGGGTGTGCCCGAAGGCGGCCAAGACCTCGTCAAAGGAAGTGCGACGCCCGCTGTCAGTGACTGAACGGGCGAGCACGAGCGCCAGGTCGCGAAGATCCTCGGCCGCATCCTCGATCTCGGCGAGGCGATCAACACTGACGACCGCCGCCACCCGGCGATGATGGCGGGTGACCACCAAGGCCCCACCGTGCTCGGCATCCGCGACGAGACCGGCGACGCCACGTCTGCTGGCTTCAGTCACCGTGATCTCGCGCGCGTGCTTCAGTGCGGCCATGGGCCAACTGTACAGAAATCTACACAGATTATCCACTGGCGATCCCGGTGCCACGGCCACCGAGTAGTGCCGATGACCGCCCGGACCACAACAAAGCCCCCACCCACCTCGGGGGGCTGCCCTTGGCGAGTCTATCGGGGGGTGGGGTGCGTGGGGTGGGTGTGCGGAACGCTGTGGATAACAGGCCCGAGATTGTGGATAACCTTGGGACTGTTGTTGACAGCGGGGTGGAAACTGTGGGCAACCAGCGAAAATGGCTGTGGACAGGCTGGGAGCACACCTGTGGGTAACTGGGGTGGGTCTGTGGACAACTCCGGCCCGGGTCGATCACGGGAGGCGTGCGAGCAGCCAATCGGCGACCGCGGCCGTCGTTTCCTCGACGGTGGCGGTGGTGGTGTCCAGCAGGTCCATCGGCGGTGAGGTGCTCGCCGCGTTCTTCTTGATCCAGGTGTTGAAGTCCAGCATGTCGGTGATCCGCTGCTCGTTGTCCCAGCCGCGCCAGGCCGGGCGGGCGCGCAGACGTTTGCTGAGGACGTCGTCGTCGGCTACCAGGGACAGGTAGTGGATCTCCGAAAACAGGACGCGCTCGGGGCGGCGTTCCAGTTGTGGGGGCGCGACGGTTCCGCACAGGACGACCGGGCGACCGCTCTGGTGGATGGTGGCCGCCATGCGCAGCCAGATCCGCCGGAAGGAGGCGTAGTCGTCGTCGGGCTCGTGGAGGGCGCCGACCCACAGGAGGTCCTGCTCAAGCACGACCGCGCGGTCGCCGAGCAGCTTCGTGAGACCCCGGCAGACCGTCGACTTGCCCGTCCCGCTTGGTCCGGTCACGGCGAACATCGGGAGCCGCCGGAACGGCTCCCGATGCCCACATCGCGCACAGACGAGGACGGAGTCTTCGACCGCGGGCGCGTCGGCCCACTCACCGCAGGCCGCGCAGATCATCGGGTTCAGTCGAAGAGCTCTTCGAGGAAGCTCTTGCGCTTCTTCTTGTAGTGACCGCCGTGCCCGCCGTAACCGGCGTGGCCGTACCCGGGGGGCGAGTCACGGTAGCCGGGAGGCGAATCCCGGTGCCCGTACGCCGGTGCGGGAGGCGGGTAGTGCTGTGCGGGCGGCACATGCGGGGCAGGCGCACCCTGGTAAGGCGGCGGTGCCGCGGCTGTCGTGTATCGCTGCTCGGCACCGACGATCTGCTCGAGCTCGCCGCGGTCCAGGAAGATCCCGCGGCAGCCGTCGCACTGGTCGATGTGGATGCCGAGACGATCCACCGTACGCATCGGGTTCTGACACTTCGGACAAATCACGTCGCCAGCCTACGCAAAGTGGCATGCCCGTGTCCGCATAGCTTGATCAGACACCCGAACGTGCCGGTTTGTGGCCTGCCCGCACATGGTTCGCCCGACGCGCCGAACCTAACGTCGCCACCCATGAGCAGTGATCCCCTTCACCTCCTCGACGGTCGCTCCGCGCTGGTCACCGGCGGGGCGAGCGGGATCGGCCGGGCGTGCGCACGGGTGCTGGCGGCGGCGGGCGCGAAGGTGCATGTCGTCGACCGGGACCAGCCCGGCGCCGAACTGGTCGCCGCCGAGGTCGGCGGTTGGGCACACGGGGTGGACCTGTCCGACCCCGACGCGCTCGACACGCTGCCGACCGACGTCGATGTCCTGGTGAACAACGCCGGGCTGCAGCACGTGGCCGCCCTGCACGAGTTCCCGCCGGAGCGGTTCGACCTGATCCAGCGGGTCATGGTGACCGCGCCGTTCCTGCTGATCCGCCGGTCCCTGCCGCACATGTACGCCCGCGGCTGGGGCCGGATCGTGAACATCTCCAGCGTCCACGGCCTGCGGGCCAGCGCGTTCAAGTCCGCCTACGTGGCGGCCAAGCACGGGCTGGAGGGGCTCTCGAAGGTCGCCGCCATCGAGGGCGCCCCGCACAGCGTGACCAGCAACTGCGTCAGCCCCGGCTACGTGCGGACCCCGCTGGTGCAGAACCAGATCGACGCCCAGGCCCGCGAGCACGGGATCGGCGCCGACGAGGTCGTCGAGCGGGTGCTGCTGCACCGCGCGCCGGTCAAGCGGCTGATCGAGCCCGAGGACGTGGCCGAACTCGTGCTCTGGCTCTGCGGCCCACATTCCGGCCACCTGACCGGGGCCTCGGTCCCGGTCGACGGTGGCTGGACCGCGACCTGAGCCGGCCTGATCCTCGCAGTCCTCATCCCCCAGCCTCCCCGAAAGAGGTGTCTCCCTTGGCATCCGACAAGTCGTTCGTGCGCATCGTGAGCGCGAGTCTCATCGGCACGACCATCGAGTGGTACGACTTCTTCCTCTACACCTCCGCCGCGGCCCTGGTTTTCAACAAGCTGTTCTTCCCCAACACCGACCCGCTGACCGGGACGCTGCTGGCGTTCCTCACCTACGCGATCGGATTCCTGGCCCGGCCCATCGGCGGGCTGGTGTTCGGCCACTTCGGTGACAAGATCGGCCGCAAGCAACTGCTCGTGGTGAGCCTGCTGCTGATGGGCGGCTCGACCTTCGCCATGGGCCTGCTGCCCACCTACGCCGCCATCGGCGTGGGCGCGCCGATCCTGCTGACGCTGCTGCGGCTGATCCAGGGCTTCGCGCTGGGCGGCGAGTGGGGCGGCGCGGTGCTGATCGTCTCCGAGCACGGCGACGACAAGCGGCGCGGGTTCTGGGCGTCGTGGCCGCAGTGCGGCGCGCCGGGCGGGAACCTGCTGGCCACCGCCGTTCTCGCGGTGCTCGCCGCGGTGCAGACCGACGAGGCGTTCATGTCCTACGGCTGGCGGATCCCGTTCCTGCTCTCCGGTGTCCTCGTGGTGATCGGCCTGTGGATCCGGCTCACCGTCACCGAGTCGCCGGTGTTCCTCGCCGCGCAGGCGAAGGCCGCGGAGCGCGAGGAGAAGCACGTCCCGGTGGTCGAGGTGTTCCGCGGCCACTGGCGTCGGGTGCTGATCGCCATCGGCGCGCGCATGGCCGAGAACGTGTCGTACTACGTGATCACCGCGTTCATCCTGGTGTACGTCACCACCGGCCTGGGCATGGCCAAGGGCGTCGGGCTCAACGCGGTGCTGGTCGGGTCGGCCGTGCACTTCATCTCGATCCCCTTGTGGGGTGCTCTTTCCGACCGGATCGGCCGCAGGCCGGTGTACCTGATCGGCGCGGTGAGCATGGCGGTGTGGAGCTTCGCGTTCTTCGCGCTGCTGGACACCAAGTCGCCCGCGACCATCATCCTGGCCGCCACCGTGGGCCTGGTCCTGCACGGCGCGATGTACGGGCCGCAGGCCGCGTTCTTCGCCGAACAGTTCCCGACGCACGTGCGCTACACGGGCATGTCGGTCGGCAGCCAGCTCTCGTCGATCGCCGCGGGCGCGGTGGCGCCGCTGATCGCGGTCGCTCTGTTCCGGGAGTACAACAGCACCATCCCGGTGTCGCTGTACGTGGTCGCGATGTGCGTGATCACCACGATCGCGGTCCTCGCGGCCCGCGAGTCCAAGGGCGAGTCGCTGGGTGAGCGGGCAGGCGGCACGGCCCGCGAGCCGGCTCCGAGCGCGTCCTGACCAGCCCCGGGGCCATCCGCCACCACGGGTGGCCCCGGGGTTTCCACTCGGGGATTGCATGAGGTGCGACGATGGCGATCGTGATGGCCGACGACGCCGTGCGCACGCTGCTCGACCTGCTCGCCCGCGGGGCGAGCGGGGACCAACTGGCGCAGGTGGCCGCCACCGCGCGGGCCTCGGGCCTCGACGGGGCGGAGCTCGCGCTGGTCGAGCAGGCCGCCGAGAACGCGCTCCGGGTGCGCCACACGGTCGCTGAGCACCGACGGCGCGAAGCCGAGCTCACCGCGCTGTTCGACACCGCGAGCGATCTCGCCCGGCTGCGCGACACCGACGCGGTGCTGCGGTCGATCGTGCACCGGGCGCGGATGCTGCTCGGCGTGGACGTCTCCTACCTGTCGATGAACGACGAAGTCGCCTGCCGCACGTACATGCGGGTCACCGACGGCTCGGTGTCGGCGCTGTTCCAGCAGGTCACGCTGGCGATGGGCGAGGGTCTCGGCGGGCTCGTCGCGCAGACCGCCCGGCCCTACGCGACCCGTGACTACTTCGCCGACGAGCGCTTCCGGCACACGAACCCGATCGACACCTCCGTGCGCGACGAGGGTCTGGCGGCGATCCTGGGTGTGCCGCTTCTGTTGGGCAGCAAGGTGATCGGCGTCCTCTACGCCGCCGACCGGACGCCGCGGGACTTCGCCGCGGAGGAGGTCGCGCTGCTGGCCTCGTTGGCCGACCACGCGGCGATCGCCATCGACAACGCCCACCTGCTCGACGAGACCCGGCTCGCGCTCGCGGATCTCAACAGCGCCAACGAGACGATCAGCGCGCACAACGCCGCCATGCGCCGCGCGGAGGAGGCCCACGACAAGCTGATGGACGTCGTGCTGCGCGGCGGCGACGTCCCCGATGTGGCCGCCGCGGTCGCGGAAGTGCTGCACGGCGGCATCGCCGTGTACGACGCCGCGGGAGTCGAGCTGGCCCGGGTCGGTGCGGGCTCGGCTCGGCTGTCGGTGAAAGCCGTCGGCAAGTCCCGCTCTTCCGGGCGCGCGGTGTCCACTCAGGACAACTGGGTGTGCGCGGTGCACGCGGGACAGGAGCTGCTGGGCAGTCTCGTGCTCACCGGCAGGCCCGAGTTGGCCGACGCCGACCGACGCCTGTTCGAACGCGCGGGCGTGGTGACGGCGCTGCTGCTGATGCTGCGCCGGTCGGTGGCCCAGGCCGAGGACGAGGTCCGCGGCGAGCTGCTGACCGACCTGCTCACCGCCCCCGACCGCAACCCGGGCGCCCTTCTCGCCCGCGGCAGGCGATTGGGCGTCGACCTGACCGAGCCGCACGCGGTGCTGGTGGCCACCGCCGACCAGGTTCCGCGACGACGCCTGGCACTCGCCGCCGCGCGCTACGGCGCACTGGTCGGTGTGCACGCCGACCAGGTCGTCGTGCTGAGCCGGGAGGCCGCGCCGGGGAAGCTGGCGGCGCGGATGGCGACCACCCTGGGGTCCACTTTGGACACCGCCGTCACGGTCGGCGCCGCGGGTCCGGTGGCGGGCGTCAGCGCCCTGGTCGAGGCGCACGCGGAGGCGGCGAGGTGCCTGCGGTCGCTGCTCGCGCTCGGGCGGTCCGGACAGGGCGGGTCGATGGCGGACCTGGGTTTCGTCGGCCTGCTGCTTGGCGAGGCGACGGATCTGGACGCGTACGTGCGGTCCACGCTCGGCCCGGTCCTGGCCTACGACGAGCGCCGGGGCACGGAGCTGCTGCGAACCCTGCGGGCGTACTTCGCCAGCGGCTCGAACCTCACCAAGGCCAAGGATGTGCTGCACGTGCACGTGAACACGGTGGTGCAGCGGATGGAGCGGATCGGCTCGCTGCTCGGCGAGGACTGGCAGAGCCCGGAACGTTCCCTGGAGATCCGACTGGCCCTGCGGTTGCACGACGTCATGCCTTAGACAGCCCAAAGGGGCCCGTCCAAGGACGAGCCCCTTCGGCAACGACCGGCTGCCTCACACAGCCTGCCGTCAGAGCCTTACTTGCCTGCGCGGTAGGCGGCCCAGGCGTCGGACATGCGGGTCGACTGACCCGGGGTGAACTGGTTGTAGCAGTCGTCGTAGGAGTAGTCCATGTAGTTGTGGATCGGGTCCAGGCCGGGCAGCGAGCAGGAGTCGCGACCCTCCGGGCAGCCCGACGTCGAGCTGGACTGCGCCGGGGTGTCGGCGACCGAGTCGTTGGTCGTGGTGCAGCCACCCTGGAAGGTGTGCCACAGTCCCATCCAGTGACCGGCCTCATGGGTCAGCGTCTTGCCCAGGTTGAAGTTCGTGGCGCTGCCACCGGGGACGCTGGTGTAGTCGATCACGACGCCGTCGAGGGTCGGGTTGCTGCTGTAGCTCGACGGGAAGTAGGCCCAACCCAGACCGCCGATGTCGGCCGACCAGACGTTGAGGGTGCTCGCGCCGCCGACGCGGGTCGCGGCCTTCATCTCCTTCTCGACCCTGGAGCGGTCCAGCCTGGTGAACCAGGTGTTGTTCGACCAGCGCTTGGTCTCCTGCAGGGTGAAGGTGAAGCCGGTGTTCGCGGCGACACCCGGGGCCTCGGCGCCCGCGAAGCCGTCGTTGAGGACCTTGATCTGCTGCGCCACGGTCGCGTCGGACATCGAGCCGACACCGCCGTTGCCGGTGATGATGTGGAACACGACCGGGATGGTCGCGCCCGCCGAGTAGGCGCCGTTCGCCTTCATCGACGCGACCTGGAAGCGCAGCCGGCGGTTGACCCGCTCGGCCTCTTCCTGCGTGATCTCGTTGCGCTCCACGCCGGGGGCGGTGCCCGGCTTGACGCGGTCGGAGGAAAGCGGGCCCGCGCACAGTTCCGGGCGAAGGGCGACGGCGGAACCACCGGTCTCGGCGACGGCACCGCCGGCGAGGGTCAGGCCACCGAGCGCGAGCGTCGCCGCGAGCATCACGGTGCGCGCACGCATAGAACGATCCTGAGTCATATGTCCTCCATGCAGGGGAGTGGGACTTCAGGATCCTCACCGGGGGCGCATTCACCCTGGGACATTTGTGACCTGGGTCACCTATTAACGTATTCCCATATATTGGTTCATTTTCCGGAGTACCC
Organism: Actinokineospora xionganensis; assembly: GCF_014323725.1. GTDB lineage: Bacteria > Actinomycetota > Actinomycetes > Mycobacteriales > Pseudonocardiaceae > Actinokineospora > Actinokineospora xionganensis. The sequence goes on from NZ_JABVED010000002.1 coordinate 335,482, forward strand.
GCAGGTAGAAGCGGATATCGGCATAAGAGTTCCGGTCGGCGGGGTGCCGTCCAGCCAACCTTCCAGCGCGTCGAACGCGGTCCGGAAGCACGGGCCGAGTGGCCGGAGCCGATCCGGATAGACGTCATAGAGACCGTCCACATGGGTCCCGCCGTCGATCCGGTAGTACCGGTGCAGCGCGCCGCGGTCCTGTGCGGTCACCAGGTGCGCGTAGACGTCCGAGCTCCGCGAAATCGGGAGCAGGGCGTCGAGTGTGCCGTGCAGGGTGATCAGCGGCTTGTGGATCCGGCCGGTCAGCGAGATCCGCTCCACCGCCCGGTGCACCGATTTCGGTCGCGCGGCGTAGTCGTAGTCCGCGTCGCAGTCCGGTGTTCCGCTGGCGCAGAAGGGGATTCCGGCTTGACGGTCGCCGTCGAAGGCGGGGTCGAACTCCTCGCGGTAGATGCGCTGGGTGAGGTCCCAGTAGACCTGGTGGTGGAACGGCCACAGGAATTCCGAGCCCGGCGCGAAACCGGCGTCCAGGATCGCCTGGTGCGCGGCGGGATCACCCGCGGCGTAGGCCGGGTAATGGCGGATCGCGGCGGGAAGGGACGTGAACATGTTCGGCCCCTCCTCGGTCCACAGCGTGCCCTCCCAGTCGACACCGCCGTCGTAGAGGCCTGGCCGGTTCTCCAACTGCCAGCGCACGAGGTACCCGCCGTTGGACAGCCCGGCCATCAGCGTCCGCGCGGGTGGGCGGCCATAGTGTTGCGCCACAGTGGATTTCGCCGCGATCGTCAGCTGGGTGACCCGGGTGTTCCACTCCGCGACCGCGTCACCGGGGCGCCTGCCGTCGCTGTGGAAGCCGATGCCGGTGTTGCCCTTGTCGGTGGCGGCGAACGCGTATCCGGCGGCGAGGACGTGGTCGGCGATCGCCCGGTCGTTGGCGTACTGCCTGCGCACCCCGGGGGCGCCGGTGACGACCAACCCGCCGTTCCAGCGCTCCGGCATCCGCAGGACGAACTGGGCGTCGGAGTTCCAGCCGTGATGGGTGTTGCCGGTGGAGGTGTCGTCGAAGTGGCCGTCGAGCTGGACGCCGGGCACGGCCACGGGCCTGGGCAGTCCCGCGGAGGTCAGTCCGGCCCAGTCGGCGGTGACGGTGTGTCCAGTGACCGCGGTGCCGACGGTTGTGAGGTCGTCCAGACAGGCGGCCAACTGGCGCTGCGCGCCGGGCACGTGCAGCCGGTCGGCCGCGCAGCGTCCACTGTGGCCGGTCGCGGCGGCGGGCACGGCGGTGAGAGCCAGGCAGACCGCGGTCAAGGCGATGCGGGCGAACATCGGGAGGCCTCCACGTCGTCGGGGTGAGGCCAACGTAGGGAGCGGGGGCCAGCGGCGATACCCGCGTGATACACACAATCCGGCCCGCCGGTGTAGTGGTGCCCACCGTGAGTGCCGAGTCAGCCGAAAGTGTGGTACCGGACACAGAATGACCTTGGGCGATGGAGCCAACAGGTGAATCCGGTGGCGTGGCGCCGATCGCTGGGCTACACCTGGATCCGTGCATGAGGTGCTCGCCGAACTGGGAGTCCGTGCCGACCTGCTGGCGCCGCAACAGCTCAGCGAACTCGACGAACTCGGCTACTGCCGGTTCGACCGATTCCTGTCCCCGGGCCAGGTCGCCGCGGCGCTGGCCGACGTCGAGATCCGGCTTCGCGACAGCGGGCGGCAGGGCGGGACCCTGCACCTGCGCGGACTGCTCGAAGCGGGCATGGTGTTCAACGCGTTCTGGCTGCGCCCGCACCTGCTCGCGGCGGTCCGGCACCTGCTGGGACCCGAGTTCCGCATCAGCGAGATGCACTACCGGGCGAGCACCCCCGACCACGGCGGCCAGGCGCTGCACATCGACACGATCGACCGCGCGGGTCCAGGACGGTGGCAGGTCTGCAACGCGGTGGTCGCGCTGACGGACTTCACCGCGGACAACGGCGCCACCCGCGTGGTCCCCGGCTCGCACCTCGACTACGGGTTCGTGCCTCCGCACGGACACGAGGACCACCCCGACCAGGTGGTGCTGGTGGGCGCGGCGGGGACGTGCTGGCTGTTCAACTCGCACCTGTGGCATTCGGGGACGAAGAACCAGACCGGCCAAGTCCGCCACGCGGTGCTGACCAGGTTCCAGCGTCGCGGCGTCGCGGCGCTGCTGGACACGTCGCCGTCGGACGGCACCATCGAACGACTGGGCAGCGCCGCGTATCTGCTGATGTGAACAATGCCAGCTGGGGACCGCCCCCGAAGCGGTCCCCAGCTGACAACCCCCGGCTATTCGGTTCGCATGGAGCTCAATCTGGTGGCGCCACGCAGAAACGGCATGGTCACCAGCGAGACGAGCAGGACCAGCCCGACCGCGGCCAGCGATATCGTCCCCACCCACGCCCAGTCGACGACCAGCGTCGAAGTGCCCGCGAGACGCATGACCAGGGCGGCGAGGACGACCCCGATCGCCACCGCCAGCACCATCCCAAGGCCGATCGGCACCGCGATCTGCCAGAGCAGCGAGCGGGCCAGCGCCCCGGTCGGGACACCGCTCGCGGCCAGGATCGCCAGCGGACGGCGGCGTTCCCGGATGTGTTCCAGCGCCAGCACCAGCAGGCTGGTTCCGGCCAGCAGCAAGGTGAACATCGATCCGATGAGCAGCCCGCGGCGGGCGGCCACGAACATCTCCCGGTCGGGGTCTTGGTATTCGGTCACCATGTGCTGCGACAGGTACGCGTCCCACCGCGCCAGCGCAACGCCGGTGCGGATTCGCTCCAGGGTCTCAGGGTCGACGGGGTCGACCACGAGCCCCGCGGTGACCCCCTCGGCAGGCACCACGGGGAAGGACTGGGGTGTGGTGATCGCGTACCAGGACATCGATGTCGGCCAGTACTGCAGCGCTCGGCGAACCGGGGGCACTGTCCAATTGCCATACGTCTGCCCTGGACCTCGGCCGCCGTCCCCGTAGTGCAGGACGGAGAGGACGCGTCCGGGCGTCAAGCCGTCGGCCGGTTCCTCCGCGCCGGGATGGACGAAGAACTGCCCGTCGGCGCAATCGGTGACCTTGAGCTGCCGTTCGATCGTGGGGCAGTCGACGATTCGCACGTGCACCATCGCGTCGCCGTCGGGGAACCGGACATAGGCTTCGCGGAACCTGGAAATCGAAACGGCCGGGTCGGCCCGGCTGAGGTACTCGGCGACCTCGTCGACCGCCTCGCTCGTGCCCATCACCGTCGCGCTGGCCTCGCTGGGATCCTCCCCGAATTCCCGTGGGGCGTCGAATATGACCGCGAGCGACGCCAGCACGCACTGCAGCGCGATCGCGCCCGCGAGCACCACCGCGACCCCGCCGACGACCCTGGACGACGTGCCGCTGTCGAGTTGCAGCCTGCGGATCGCGAGCTGCCACGACGAGGGGCCACCGCGCACCACGGCCACCGTGCGTTCGACGACCCACGGCAGCAGCAGCGGCACACCGATGAGCACGAGAGTGGCGCCGGACGCGACGACATAGGCCCAGAACTGGCTGTTGGAGCTGAGTCCGTCGGCCGCCAGCAGCAACGCGACCCCGAGACCGACGGTCGCGAACCGCCACGCCATCCGCCGTCGGACCGGCTTGCTGAACCGGACGACGCCCAACGGCTCGATGATCGTGCGGCGCATGGCGAACTGGGCGGTGGACACGGCGAGGACCGGGATCGCCAGCACGATAAGGATCGCCATCCACCACACCGGAACTATGTCCGCCGGGTACACGCTGACGCCCCTGAGCCGCACGCCTTCGGCCAGTTGCCTGCCTGCCAGGAACAGGCCCGTGCCGAACAGCAGCCCGGCCATCGCGCTCACCAGGCTCTCGGCGGCGGCGATGCGGCGAACCTGGGCACTGTCGGCACCGACCAGCCGCAGTGCGGACAGCCGCCGGTCGCGTTCGGCGCCCGCGATCCTCGTGCTGGCGGCGACGAAGATGAACACCGGCACGAGCAGCGCCACGGATCCCAGGAGCAGCAACAGAAGCACGCTCGGGTCGAGCGGCCGGTCGACCCGCGTTCCGGAGCCGAAGCCGTACACGCGCTCACCGCGCCCCATCACCTCCGGCCCCGCGCCGACGTAGGCCCGCGCGTGCCCCGGCTCGATCACGGCGTCCGGTGCGATCACACCGGCCGTGTGATAGGGGAACCGGGCACGCAGCTCGTCGTTTCCGGGCTGTGCCAAGAGTTCGGCCAACGCGGGCGTGACGTACATGTCGCCGTCGAACGGAAGCTTCGGGATGCCGGGCGGAACCGGCGCGGTGTGCCCGGTCGGCCAGACGTACGCGACGCTGATCGACTCGCCGCGAAAACTGGTTCCACTGTTGAGGTACCAGAGCGGGTCGACGCCGTCGATCTTCTCCGGAATCGTCTGGGTGGCCGCCGCCCGCTCGTAACGGGCGTCGATCATCGGGCCGACCGAGGACGCCAGGAGCAGCACCGCGACGGCGATGCCGATGCCGACCGTGCTCAGGACCAGCCTGGCCACCGAGGTCCGGCCGCCCCCGACGGCCAACCGGATCCCGATGACCAGGTCGTTGAACCAGGCCCTCACTGCACCATCTCCACCTGGCGGGCGCGGCCGTCGCGGACGATGACCTCGCGGTCGGAGTACGCGGCGACCCGCGGCTCATGGGTGACGAGGACGATCGCGGCACCGGTCTCCTTCGCCGTGTCGATGAGCAGCCGCATGACCTGTTCACCGTTGAGCGAGTCCAGCGCCCCGGTCGGCTCGTCGGCGAAGATCACCTTCGGGCCGGTGACGAGCGCCCTGGCGACGGCGACCCGCTGGCCCTGGCCACCGGAGACCTCACCGGGACGCTTGTCGGCCGCGCCGTCGACTTCCAGGCGCCCCAACCACTCCCGGGCGGACTCCTCGGCCTTGCCGCGGGACAGGCCGCCGAGGCGCAACGGGAGGGCGACGTTCTCCAGGCAGGTCAGCTCGGGGACGAGCTGGCCGAACTGGAACACGAAGCCGAACTCGGTGCGGCGCAACGCACTGCGGTCCTTGTCCGACATCGTCGACAGGGTCTGTCCGTTGTAGACGACCGTGCCGGACTCGGGCGCGACGATCCCCGCCATGCAGTGCAGCAGAGTCGACTTGCCCGAGCCCGACGGTCCCATCACCGCGACGATCTCCCCCGCGCCGACGGTCATCGACGCACCGTCGAGCGCCGCGGACTGGCCGTAGGTCTTGCGTAGATCAGCGCCGACCAGGAGCGGCTCGGTCACGAAGCCACCTGCTTGCCGAGGTCGGCGAGCCTGGCCGTGGTCAGCTCCAGCCAGCGCAGGTCCGCCTCGAGGTGGAACAGCGCGTGGTCGCAGATGAGCTGGTCGGCCAGGTCGCCGCGCTGCTTGCGCACGGTCAGCTCGCGCATCGCCCGCAGGTGCGCGACCCGCTGGGCGTCGAGCACGTCGGCGGCGTTGCGGCCGGACATGAGAGCCAGGATGACCTTCGTGTAGAGCGCGCTCTGCAGGTAGATCTCCGGCTTCTCCGGCGTCACGAGCCACTCCGCGACATCGGTAACGCCCGCGTCCGTGATCGAGTACCGCTTGCGTTCCGGACCGCCCCCAGGTTCGACACCGCTCTCCTCCACCAGTCCGTTGCGCAGCAGCCGCGAGAGCGTCGAATAGACCTGCCCGTATGCCAGCGGGCGGTCGGCGCCGAAGTGCTCGTCGTAGGTGCGCTTCAGGTCATATCCGTGCCTGGGCCCTGTTTCCAGAAGCCCCAGCAAGGCGTGTCCGATTGACATGACCCGAACTGTACAGCATGTGTATACACACTGCGAATAGAGGTGTGAGCTGTGGAGATCAGCAGGCGCAGAGGCAGAACGGGTGCCCGGCGGGGTCGGCGTAGACGCGGAACGACTTCTGCTCGTCGAGCAGCTTCGCGCCGATCTCGACGGCCCGCTCGTGGGCCGCCGCGATGTCCTCGACCTTGAGGTCGAGATGGAACTGCTGCGGCCGATCGCCCTCCGGCCACGTCGGCGCCTCGTAGTTCGCCACCGCCTGGAACTCGATCAGCGTGCCGCCGTTGCCGATGGTCGACCAGGAGTTGTCCTCTGCGGCATCGGGCTCCGGCCAGTCGAGCAGGCGGGCATAGAACTTCGAGAGCTCCAGCGGGTCGGGACAGTCCAGAACAACCGAGCCGAGTGTGGGTACCGACATGATTTCCTCCCAGATGCGTAACCGGTGATATGAGCATGCCGGTTAGGCGCGGACCCGTCAACCGGTAAAGGGCCTACAGTGGTTTTGTGAGTTCTACCCACGACGTGGAGTTGGTCCTCGACTTCCTGAACACCCTTGACGTCGAAGAGAACGCCGACCTGCTCGACGACGACCTGAGATGGCACGCCTGGCTGGCCGCGCGCGGTCTGACCGCCGGTGACCCCACGCATGTCCGAGCCGTCCGCGACGGGTTGCGGGGCCTGATCGGCGGCGCGCCCGCCTCGCCACCGCCCGATGCGGACGTTCGGGTCTCGGTGGTCGCGGGTGTGCCGAAGGTGTCGGCACCGGACGTCGCGGGCGCGGTTCTGGCGGCGGCGAGTCGTCTGGCGGTGCTCGGCGAGTGGGAGCGGGTGAAGATCTGTCCGGCTGACGAGTGTCAGTGGGCGTTCTTCGACCGGTCGCGCAACCGGTCTCGGACTTGGTGCTCGATGCAGGTCTGCGGAAACCGGGAGAAGGCCCGGGCCTGGCGGGAGCGCTCGAAGTCCGGCTGACCCCACCCGCGAGTCGCCCCTCCAGGCAAACGAGTCGCCCCACCAGGCAAGTGAGTGCGTCCTTCAAGCAAGTGACTTCGACATGCGGAAGATTCGTCGACAGGTCCATCGGAGCCCAACCGCCTGAGGCATCGCGAACTGAGGGCTCCGCGGTCGACTCGCGTGCGCGAATGTCGAAGTCGGTTGCTGGAGGGGGCGACTCGCGCGAGGGTCAGGTGATCAGCTGGGCGACGGTGTAGATCACCAGGCCCGCGAGGGCGCCGACCACGGTGCCGTTGATCCTGATGAACTGCAGGTCGCGGCCGACCTGGAGTTCGACCTTGCGTGCGGTCTCGTCGGCGTCCCAGCGCTGCACTGTGTCGGTGATCAGGGTGGTGATCTCGTCCCGGTAGTTGAGGACGATGTGGGCGGCGGCGCCCTCCACCCAGCCGTCGGCCTTGGTGCGCAGGGACTCGTCGCCCATCAGGCGGGTGCCGAGGGTCATCAGGCCTGCCCGGACCCGGGTGCGCAGTTCGCTCGACGGGTCCTCGGCGGCGTCGAGGAGCATCTTCTTGGCGGTGGTCCACGCCGAGCCGATGAGGGTCTGCACATCCGGGTGTTCGAGGACCTGGTGCTTGACCTGCTCGGCCCGCTCCATCACTCGCGGGTCGGTCTGCATGTCGCCTGCGAACTCGGTGAGGAACTTGTCCAAGGCCAGCCGCATGGGGTGGTTGACGTCGGTTTTGACGTTCCACGCGAAGGACAGGACCTCGCCGTAGACCTTGTCCGCCACCAGGGCGTCGACGAACTTCGGCGACCACGTCGGGGCGCGGCCGGACACGACGCCCAGGACCTGGGCGTGGTTGACCTTGACCCAGTCGTAGGCCTGGTCGCACATGAGGTCCACGAGCTTGTGGTGGGCGCCGTCGCCGATGACCCGTTCCAGGAGCTTGCCCATGGGCGGACCCCAGGGGGTGCCGACGATCCGGTTGACGACGGCCTGCTCCATTACGGCCTGCACGTCCTCGTCCCGCAGGACCGTGACGGCGCCGCGCACGACCGTGGCCAACTCCGAGGTGACCCGTTCGGCGTTCTCCCGCTGGGCGAGCCAGCCGCCGAGCCGGTTCGCCACCCCGACGCGGCGCAGGCGTTCGCGGACGACCTGTTCGGAGAGGAAGTTGGTGCCGACGAAGTCGCCAAGGCTGTCGCCGAGGACGTCCTTCTTGTTCGGGATGATCGCCGTGTGCGGGATGGGCAGACCCATCGGCCTGCGGAACAGCGCGGTGACGGCGAACCAGTCGGCGAGGGCGCCGATCATGCCCGCCTCGGCGGCGGCCTTCACGTAGCCGGTCCACGGGGGCGGGTCCGGCCACAGGGTCAGGCCGATGAAGATCGCCGTGGCACCCAGCAGGAATCCCAGGGCGACGCCCTTCATCTGCCGCAGGGCGCGCCGCTTCTCAAATTCGCCGGGTACTTGCTCCACGACGCCATTGTCCGTGAGGATTCCTATCCGTGCCTCGAACCACGCTTGTACCCAGGCTGCGTCCGTTCACGTCGACGATCTTCGCGGAGATGACCTCCCTCGCGGCGAGCTTCGGCGCGGTCAACCTCGGCCAGGGCTTCCCGGACACCGACGGTCCGGCCGCCATGCTGGCCGAAGCCCAGAAAGCCATCGCCGACGGGATCAACCAGTACCCGCCGGGGCCCGGCAGGCCGGAGCTGCGAGCGGCCATCGCGGCGCGGCGTTCGCGCTACGGGACGGCCTTCGACCCGGACTCGGAGATCCTCGTCACCGTGGGTGCCACCGAGGCCATCGCGGCGTCGCTGCTGGCTCTCGTCGAGGCGGGCGACGAGGTGATCCTCTTCGAGCCGTACTACGACTCCTACGCCGCCTCGGTCGCCATGGCGGGCGCCACCCGGCGGGTCGTGTCCCTGGTGGAGGAGCCGTCGGGTCGCTTCGGGCTCGACGTCGAGGCGCTGCGGGCGGCGGTCACGCCCGCGACCAAGGCGATCCTGGTGAACAGCCCGCACAACCCGACCGGGACGGTCTTCACCCAGGCGGAGCTGGCAGCCGTCGTCGAGGTCTGCGTCGAGCACGATCTGCTGGCGATCACCGACGAGGTCTACGAGGACCTGCTGTTCGACGGGCTGGCGCACGTGCCGTTGGGATCGCTGCCGGGGATGGCGGAGCGCACGCTGACGATCTCCAGCGCGGGCAAGAGCTTCAACTGCACCGGGTGGAAGATCGGCTGGGTCTGCGGGCCCGCCGAACTGGTCGCGGCGGTGCGCGCGGCCAAGCAGTTCCTCACCTTCGTCGGCGGCGCGCCGTTCCAGCCCGCGGTGGCGCACGCGCTGAACCACGAAGGCGCCTGGGTGCGGGACCTTCGGGACTCGTTGGAGAACAAGCGCGACCGGCTCTCCGCCGGACTCGCCGAGGCCGGGTTCGGGGTGCGCCAGACCGCGGGCACGTACTTCGTCTGCGCCGACGTGCGGCCGCTGGGCTTCGGCGACGGTCTGGAGCTGTGCCGCGAACTGCCCGCGCGCATCGGGGTGGCGGCGGTGCCGGTGCAGGTGTTCACGGACAACCCGGACCGCTGGCGGCACCTGGTCCGCTTCGCGTTCTGCAAGAAGGACGACATCCTGGACGAGGCGATCAGCAGGCTGCACAAGCTCTGACCCGGTTCCCCTTGTCCCTCTTTGGTGGGTCACCCGGATCCGGCTCGCGGTGATCGTCGTCCGACCGGCGATGACGATCACCGGGAGGACCAAGTGGACACAGCCGAGCTCGTCCGACGGGCGGGCACGGGTGACCAGACGGCATGGCGGGACCTGGTCGAGCGGTACGCGGGCCTGGTCTGGCGGATCGCCCGCGCCCACCGACTCGACGACGCGGACGCGGCCGACGTCAGCCAGAGCACCTGGATCGCCCTCGCGGAGCACCTGCCCACGCTCCGGTCGCCCGAGCGGCTCTCGGCGTGGCTGGCCACCACGGCCCGGCGGGAGTGTCTGCGGATGATCGCCCACCGCGGCCGTGAGGTGCGGGCGTCGGAGTGGTCCGACGTCGTCGACCACGCGGGCGAGCACCGCTGGCCGGAAACAGCCATCCTGCGCGGCGAGCGCGACGACACCCTCTGGCGCGCCTTCGCGGCGCTCCCGGACCGCTGCCGGTCCCTCCTGGGCCTGCTCGCTTTCGCACCGGACTTGAGCTACGCCCAGCTGGGGCGGGCGGTCGGGATCGCGGTGGGCAGCATCGGGCAGACCCGCGGCAGATGCCTCGACGTGTTGCGGCGCAAGCTCATCTCCCTTGGCATCCCGGGCGAGGTGGCGTGATGACCGGCCTGCTCGCTTCCTGCCGCCATTCCGCGGCCATCCAGCGCTTCCGAAGCGAGGTGGTGTGATGACCGACGCGGAGTTGCTCGCCGAGTTGGCGGGCATGTTGGACCGGGTCGATCCGGTGCCCGCCACCGTCCGCACCGCGGCGATGTTGGCTGGGACGTTCGTCGGCGCCCGGTGGGACTGGCTGGAACTCTCGCCGCTGGCCGGGGTCGCGGTTCGGGGCGGCGCCCGGATGTGGCGGTGTGGTGCGGGGGTCATCGAGATCGCCGACCGGGTGTCCGGGCTGCTGACCGTCCCCGTCACCCGCGCGGAACTGCACAGCGCGGCGGGTGTTCTCGCCGTCGCGGTGGATTCGGTGGGCGCGTTCTCCGCTCAGCTGCCCACCGGGCGGATGCGGCTCGTGCTGCACCGGGCAGGCGACGTGCCGCTGGTGACGAGGTGGTTCCGGTGACCTGGGACCACCACCACCGGGCCGCGCTCGCCCACCAAGAGCGCGGCGAGCCGTTGCGGGCCCGGCCACACGCCCGGCTGGCACGGGAACACGCCGCGACCGCGGCGCAGGCGGCGGAGTCCGCGCTGGTCATGGCCTGGATCGCGCAGCAGGTCGGCGACCACGACGCGGCGGTCGCGCTGATCGCCGACGCCCGGCCCGCGTTGTCCGGGCAGCTTTTGGCACGCGCGGACTGCCTGCACGGGCTGACGCTCTGCATGACGGCCGAGCACGAAGCGGCGCTCAGCGTCCTGGCACGGGCGGCGAAGCGGCTGCGCGACGACCACTGGCGGGCCAACGCCCTGGTCGGCATCGGCGTCTCCGCGGGCTACCTGCGGCGGCCCGCCGTGGCCGAGGACGCACTCGACCGCGCGCACGCCCTCTACCTCGCGCAAGGCAAGCCCGAGCGGGCCCGAACCTGCTTGCACAACAAGGGTTTCGTCGCCGCCCAGGCAGGCGACTTCAGCCGCGCCCTGCGGCTCTACGACGCCGCGGGCATCGACGAGACCACGCGGCCGGAGGTCCTGATCGACCGGGCGAACGCGCTCCTCGGCGTCGGACTCATCAACAGCGCAGGACGGGCACTCGCCCGGGCGGCGGTCGCGCTCGGGGCCACCGGGCGCGGGCCCGCGTTCGCCGAAGCCACTCTCGCCCACGCGCACCGGGCGCTGCTGGCCGGTGATCCCGCCACGGCGGCGAAGGCGGCTGAGACGGCGGCGGGATTGTTCGAGGAGCAGGGAAATTCGGGGTGGCTCGCGCACGCCCAAGCGGTGCGGCTGCGCGCCCTGGGGCGAACTTCGTCCGACGTCGCCGACCGGTGCGAACAGGCGGGGTGGGTCGCCGAGGCCGCTGAGCTGCGCTTGCTCGCCGGGCGGCTGGATCTGGTCGAGCCACACCGGTTCGCCGTCGAACCCGGACTGCGCGCGCTCGGCTGGCTGGCCCGGGCCCAGGCGGCGGGCAGCCCACGAGCCGCTTTCGCCGCCTGCCGCGCCGGCGGTCTGGGCGACTCACGGCTCGCCGCGGTCGGGGTGGACGCCGCCGTGTCGGGCGGCAGGCCGCGAACGGTCTTCACCTGGGCCGAGCGTTCGCGTGGCGTGGATGCCCCCACGCACCGAGAAATCGGTGTGGCACTGGGAGATCGCGAGTTGCTAGACTTCTATGTCCATAAAGGACAGCTGCGGACGGTTTCGGTTTTCCGCGGCCGGTTCCGCGACCACGTCGTCGGATCGGCGGCCGCGGTCGCCGAAGCCGCCGAGAGCCTGCGGATAACGTCCACACTGGCCGCCAGGACCGGGACTGCCGCGGCCACCCAGCGCGCGGCACGGGTGCTCGACGCGATGCTGTTCACGAGTTCGGCGATCCGGGAACTGGTCGTGCTCCCGTCTCCGGAGCTGTCGTCTGTTCCCTGGGCGGCGCTGCCGAGCCTGGCGGGAATACCGGTCTCGGTGGCGCCGTCGGCAGCCGCCTGGCTGCGCGCGAAACAGGTCCCCGAGCGGACCGGTCCGACCGCGTGGATCGCCTGCCCCGGCCTGACCCACGCGGCAGGTGAGGTGACCACGCTGCATGCCCGGCACGGCGGCACCCTCGTCACCGGCCGGGAGTCGACCGTCGTGAACGTGTTGGCGGCGATGAGCGGAGCAGGCCTTGTCCACATCGCCGCCCACGGCCGACACCACACTGCGGCGCCGCGGTTCTCCGCCCTGGCACTGGCGGATGGCCCGCTGCGCGCCCAGGACATCGAGCGGCTGCCCGAACCGCCCCGACTGCTCGTGCTGTCGTCCTGCGAATCGGGGAAGGCCGACTTGCTGGGCCTGATCGCCGTCCTGCTCGACCTGGGTGTCGGCACGGTGGTCGCCAGCACGCTGCCGGTGCCCGACGACCTCGCCGTGCCGCTGATGACCGACCTCCACGAACGGCTCGCGGCGGGCGCGGGCCCGGCGAAGGCGCTCGCGGGGGCCCAGACGGCGCACGGCCACCTCGGCTTCGCCTGCTACGGCTCACCGGGATGACACCCCCGCCCGCGCATAGCGAGCGCGGGCCGCTCGTCAGCTCACCTGCGATGACATCGCCGGTGACACCCGTTCCCGTGCGGCCGTGTGGGTCAGGCCCTCGTTGATGGCCTTGGCGATCTCCGCCGCCACCCTGGGCGCCGCGAAGGAGGTGCCGCTCCACCGAGCCGCCCCATACGCGCGGCCGGTCGCCGACGGGCGGACGTGGGCGCTGACGACGTCCACGCCCGGGGCCGCCGTGTCGACCCAGGGGCCGTGGCCGGAGAACGGGGCCGGGCTCCCATCCGGTTTCGTGGCGCCGACCGCGACGACCGACGGGAGTGCCGCGGGCCAGAACGGGCGAGACGTCCCGTGGTTGCCCGCCGCCGCGACCACCACGGTGTCGGTGAAGCGGGAGAACTCGTGGACCAGCGCGGGCGGGCAGCGGTCGTCCGTGGTGTGGCAGCCTGCGGTCAGGACGACGACGTCGATGTGTTCCCCGCGGGCCGCCGCGTGTTGGCGGGTGCGGCGCAGGGCCATGGCCACCGTGCGGTCGTCGGTGATGCCGTGGGAGCTCAGCACCCGGTGGTGGCGCAGGACCGCCCCGGGGGCGTGCCGCAGCGCCACCCCGGTGACGAAGGTGCCGTGGCCCGCCTGGGCGTCGGTGACGCCGTCGCCCTCGAAGTCGAGGGTCTCGGGGACCGGGCCCCACTCGCCGAACCAGGGGCGGCTGGTGAACCACGGGTGCGGGTCCACGCCGGTGTCGAGGATCAGGACCGTGACCGGCTTGGCCCAGTCCTCGGCGGGCGGCTCCGGGGGCAGTTCGACCGGCTCGGGCTTCGCGCCGGTCCCGTGCAGGATCGGGGCGCCGACCATGACCGTGTGGACGTGGTTGGCCGACACCTTGAGGCGGTCGGCGTAGTCCTCGGCGATCCGGATGGCGTCGGCGGTCGGGCGCAGCCGCAGGGTCGCGTGGTCGGCCGAGTCCACGCGGTCGATCCAGCGGGCGAGTTCGTCGACGGCCGCGTCGAGGCCGCCCAGCGGGACCAGGAGTTGGCCGCGGTGGACCAGGCACTCGGCGGGGCCGCCCGGGTCGTGGTGCTGGAAGGCGGGGTGGCGCTCGGCGATCTCATGTGTGTGCACAAGGGACACCGTCCCGTCGCAAGGAGACAAGCGCTCGCGGGAAGCCCTCGCGTCACCCGGAGTGGTGATTTCCACACTCTGTGATGATCGACCGCCCGGAGTGCGGCCGTTCACCGTCTTTCCGGGTGGAACGAGCCCGGTTAGGGTGCAGAAATGCGGCCAAGTCGTGGATAGTGGCTTGGTTGCGCCGGGTAGTCGGAGCGAGTCGCGGATGGTGGTGACGAGCGTGGATCGCACAGTGAGCGTGCTGTTGCTCCGCGTCGCCGCCGTCGCCGGGTTGCTGATGGCGGTCTGGGTCGCCATGGTGGTCCTCGCTTCGAACGCCTCGGCTGAGGACCGGCCGCTACCACCGCCGCCGCGACCCACCCGACCCAGCTCCGGGCTGATCGGTCTCGTCGGCAACACCCTCGACGTGGCACGCCCGCTGGTGAGCGGGGTGGTCGGCACGGTGTCGGAGGTCCCCCTGGTCGACGACCCTGTCGACGTGCCGATCCTGGAACCGCAGGCGGAGACCACCAGCCAGTCGAGTGAGACGTTCTCGGCACCCGCCGCGGTGTCGGTCAAGCCGCCCGCGCCGCCACGCGCGCCCGTGGTGAGCGCGCCGGAGCCGGTCAAGGCCGCTCCGGTGCGGCTCACGCCCAAGGTCGAGCGGCCGGTTGAGCCGCCGCGACCCGTCGTGGTCCCGAAGGCGCCCGCCCGCAAGCCCACCTTCGAACTCGTGGCCGGCTCGTCGGATGAAGAAGCCGACAAGCGAACCACCCCGGAGCCGCCCGCCGCGCCCGCGGCGCCCGCCGCTCCGGGATCCACCGCCTCCGCCGCCTCCGATGGCGGCGGTCACGCCCGCGGCCTGACCGGCATGCTCGCCGGTCGCGCCCCGCTCACCCCGCCCGCGTCGGCGGGAGTGGCGGGATCGCGCGTCACGGACGCGGCAGGCAGATGCGCGGGGCTTCCCGCGTCGTCCCCCGACTGACCTAGCACCGTCCCCGGGGACAGGTGTGCCCATAGGGCGCCCGTGTCCGCTCTCGAACCATCTCCACAGCCCGATCTGCCGACCGCGCCCGTGCAGATCGGGACCCTGGCCCCGGCGCCGCGATGCCCCCGCGGCGCCGGGGCACCCACTGGCCGTCCACCGTGATCGGCACAACGAGGGGCTGTGCCGAATGACCTTCATGGTGGATGACCAGGTCGAAGTGCGCTGGATGGCGACAGACCCGGAAGGGTCAACGCGTTACGCCATCCAGCGCACTGCGCTTTTTAGCGGGTAAAGGGGTGGGAAAGCTAGTCAAGCGACCGGAATGTGCCCATAAGGACTTACCGGCGCGGGCGATCCGGTGACGTGCTCGGCCACCAGCGACAGCCTGCGCACGGCTTCGGCCAGTTGCGCGGGCGGCAGCGTGTAGGGCAGCCGGATCCAGCGTTCGAGGCCGCCGTGGGCGGCGAACCGCGATCCCGGTGCCACCCGAACGCCGAAGTTCTGCGCGGTCACCGCGAGCCGGGTGCCGATCGGCTCCGGCAGCCCGCACCACAGGCTCAGCCCGCCGCCCGGCACCTCGAAAGTCCACTGTGGACAATAAGTGCGGACGGCTTCGACCAGCGCGTCACGGCGGGCCGCGAGCTCGGTCCGGCGCACACGCGGAACCGGGTCCGGATCGGCGTAGAGTTCGGCCAGGACAAGCTGTTCGAGCACGGGCGAGCCAAGATCATAGGCATGGCGGGCGGCCGCTATTCGCCGGATGACGTCCTCCGGCGCGCGCACCCAGCCCAGCCGCAGACCGCCCCAGTGCGACTTGCTCGCCGACCCGACGGCCAGCACCATGCCGCCGCCGAACGCGGGCAGCGGCGCGGGACCGTCGAGCGGGTCGCCGTCGAGGTCGAGTTCGACCAGGGTCTCGTCCACGACGACAGGTGTCCGCGCGCGGCGCAGCGCGGAGACAAGCCGGGCGCGGCCTTCGGCGTCGAGCCTGCGCCCGGTCGGGTTGTGGAAATCGACGATGAAGTGGGCCAGCCGCGGCGACGCCTGGCGCAGCGCGGCCTCGATGCCCTCGTGGTCCCAGCCGTCCTCGACCAGCGGCACGGCGACGGGGACGGCGTGCGCGGCCTTGATCGCGTCGATGGCGTTGGGGTAGGTGGGGAGTTCGATCAGGACCCGGTCGCCCGGGTCGGTCATCGTGCGCAGCACGAGAGCGAGTGCGTGGTGAGCCCCGTTGGTGATCAGCACCTCGGCCGGGCCGGTCGGCAGACCGCGTGCGGTGTAGCGCTCGGCGATGCGCTGGCGCAGGATGTCGACGCCGTAGTCGTAGTAGCCGTGGCCCGCGAGTTCGGCGGCGAACCGGGAGCGCACGGCATCGATCGCCTTGGCGATGCCCGGAACCGCCTCGGGCGCGGCGCGGGCCAGGTCGAGGGGTTGCTCGTCGAGCGACTCCCACGTCCGGTCGGCGCCCGAGGCGCTGGGCAGCGCGGTCCAGGAACCGGACCCGCGCCTGCTGACGATCAGACCGTCGGCCCGCAGGAGGTCCCAGGCGGTGCCGACGAGCGTCCGGCTGACGCCCAGGGCTTCGGCGAGTTCGCGCTCGGCGGGCAGGACCGTGCCGGGCGGAAGCTGCCCGTCGAGGACCAGCAGCTTGATCCCGGCGGCCAGCCCAGCCGACCCCTGCCTGCTGCCGTGCGCCCGCCATTCACCCAGCAACCGGACCAATTGCTGCCGGGAGACCCGGCCACTGGGTGGAACACTCGACGTCATGTGACCAATTGTCGCAGATTGGCTCTCGATAGAAAGTCCAATCGTTGTCAGAATGGCCGCATGACCGTGGTCGACCTCCAGCACGTGCCGGTCCGGGTCGCACCCGGACGCCGGCTCACCCAACTCTTCGTCGGGCTCGCCCTGTATGGCGCGAGCATGGCGCTGCAGATCGAGGCCGCGCTCGGCCTCGCGCCGTGGGATGTGCTGCACGAGGCGCTGAACAAGGTCACCGGGCTCAGCTTCGGCACGATCACCGCGATCACCGGCGTGATCGTGATGCTGTGCTGGATCCCGCTGCGCCAGCGGCCCGGCGTCGGCACGATCGCCAACATCGTGCTCATCTCGGTGTCGGTGGATGTGACGCTGTTCCTGCTGCCCACACCGGATTCCCTGGTCGCCCGAATCGCGTTCCTCGGCTCCGGGATCGTCCTCAACGGACTGGCGACCGCGGCGTACATCGGCGCCCGGCTCGGACCGGGCCCGCGCGACGGGCTGATGACCGGACTCGCCACCCGGTTCGGGTTCTCGATCCGGTGGGTCCGCACGGGGATCGAGATCGCCGTGCTCGCCACCGGCTGGCTCCTCGGCGGCACGGTCGGAGTCGGGACCGCGCTCTACGCGGTGGCGATCGGCCCACTCGCCCAACTGTTCCTGCCCCTCGTCTCCTGGAAGCAGCAATAGTTGGTGTCCGACAAACCCGACTTGCAACGAACCGACACCGAAGGGGATCGTGGCGAAAGCCGACCACGATTGCCCTGCCGGTCGGCGCCATCGCCCGTCTGGTGACCCAAGCATGGAATTGCGGGGAGCCGGACTGGTTAGCCTGCCTGGGCCAACTCCGCGGTGACGGTGCGGTGCGTGACGCCGAAGCCTGCCAGGATGTCGGCCACGACGCCCTGCTCGGCGAGCAGCGCGAGCAACAGGTGCTCGTCACCGATCGTGGAATCCTTGCGGGCCAACGCTTCCCGCAGGGTGCGCTCCAGGAGCTTCTTGGATTCAGGGGCGATCGGGACCCGCCATCGCGGGCCGAACGCGCGCCGTCGCCTCGCCGGGGCCAGAGCGCCTTCGCCGTGGGTGGATTCGAGCGCCTCGACGATCGCGTCGACGTCGATGCCGACCTCGCTCAGGGCCGCGGTGTCCGCCTGGGACAGTCCGCCGCGGCGGTGGGCCTGGGCGATCGCCTCGGTGACCGCGGCGGTCGTGACGCCGTGCGCGGCGAGGATCTTCGCGCTGGTCGTGTCGCCGTGCTTGAGGATGGCCAGCAGCAGGTGCTCGGGCCGGATAAGGGCGGCGCGCTCCTGTTCGGCCAGGTGCACGCCGTCGCGCACGATGACGCGGGCGGTCTTGGTGAATCGCTCGAACATCTACTTCCTCCCGTATTTCTTGTGCACGGCCTGCTTGCTCACGCCGAGTTCGGCGGCGATCTCCTGCCAGGACCAACCGTCGATCCGGGCACTGCGGACCTGCACGGCTTCGAGTTGTTCGAGTAGCCGACGCAAGGCGGCCACCGCGCGCAGACCCACCCTGGGGTCCTTGTCGCCCGCCGCCGTGGCCAACTGGGTTGCTTCAGCCATGCCGTCAACATAGGTTGACGACACCAGGGTTGTCAACCTTCATTGACGGAGGCAGGATCAGGGCATGCCGGGATTCGCAATCGCTGAAGCCGCGGGGGTGGGCCTCGACGGGGTCGAACGTCCCAGCGAGGACGTGGTGATCGTGCTGCCCGAGGCGGTGATCCTGCTCGACGGCGCCACCAGTTCGCGCACCGATCTGCCCACCGGCGGCGACTACGCCCGCGAACTGGGCGCGCAACTGGCCGCACGGCTGTCAGCCGCCCCCGAGTTGGATCTGGCGAGGCTCGTGGCGGGCTCGATCCGGTCGGTCGCGCGGCACAACGGGTTCACCCCCGGCGAGAGCCCGTCGAGCACGGTGTCCATCGTGCGGTGGGACGACACGACGGTGGAGGCACTGGTCCTGGCCGACAGCCCGGTGGCCGCGTTCCTCACCGACGCGGTGGAGGTCGTGGCCGACGACCGGCTGCGCGCGCTGCGCAGGTCGGTCGACACCGTCGTCGAGTGGCGCAACCGCGAGGGCGGGTTCTGGGTCGCCGAGGCGGTCCCCGCCGCCGCCGAGCAGGCCATGCGGGCTTCCTGGCCGCGAGCCGACGTGCGGGCCGTGCTGATGGCCAGCGACGGCGTCTCATGCGGAATCGACGACTACGGCGTGTTCGCCCGCTGGGAGGACATGCGGCGGATGGCCGAGACCGACGGCCCCCAAGCGGTGCTCGACGCGGTGCGGGCGGCGGAACTGGCCGACCCGGGCCGAGCGCGGTGGCCACGCACCAAACTGCACGACGACCAGGCATTGGTGCATTTGGACTTTAACCAGTAAGGCAAACAGCGCTCAGCGTGACCGATACACGTCAAGATCAACACACCCCGTAACGCTCCCGGGTGCAGGACGACTTCGTCAGTGATACCCGCGAGTTCGCCTGGAGACGTTCATGCCGCAATCGAGTTCCTCGCCGGTGCTGCACACCGGCGACAAAGTGCGTGTTCGCAGCGCCGAGGACATCCTCGCCACCCTCGACGAGCAGGGAACGTCGGGCGCGCTGCCGCTGATGCCGGAGACGCTGAGGTTCGCGGGCCGTGAACTCACCGTGTTCAAGAGCGCGCACAAGACCTGCGACACCATCAACGGCAAGGGCACCACCCGGCGCATGGACCGCGCGGTGCACCTCACCGGCGCCCGGTGCGACGGCAGCGCCCACGGCGGCTGCCAGGCGGGCTGTCTGCTCTTCTTCAAGGAGGAGTGGCTGGAGAACCTCGACGGCACGCCGATCCGACAGGACTCGCCGCCCGCGCGCACGATCCCGCTGAGCCTCGAGGTGATCGAGCGCGGGACCACCGCGGGCATCGACGACGACGGCGAGCCGATCTACCGCTGTCAGGCCACCGAACTGGTCCGGGCGACCGACTATCTGCCGGTGCATGACGCGAGGCAGTACGTCAACGACGTCCGCACGGGAAACGTGAAGCTGCGGGCGACCCTGTTGGCGCTGGCGATCTCGGTGTTCAACAACTACCAGAAGCTCAGCCGCAAGCTCCCCGCGAGACTGCGCGTCCGCGACGGCAAGTTCTACCCGTTCTACGGCGGCACCGGCCCGGCGAAGCAGAAGCAGCGGGAGCCGCTCGACCTCAAACCCGGCGAACTGGTCGAGGTCAAGTCCAAGGAAGAGATCATGCCGACCCTCGGGCCGAACAACCGCAACCGCGGTCTCTGGTTCGACGCGGAGATGCTGCCCTACTCCGGGCGCAAGGGGCGGGTGCTCGGCCGGATCGACCAGATCATCAACGAGGCCACCGGAAAGATGATCAAACTGCGCGACTGCGTGGTCATCGAGGACATCACATGCGCGGGCCAGTTCAACCGGTACTGTCCGAGGTCGGACTACATCTACTGGCGCGAGGCCTGGCTGCGGCGGGTGCCCGACAGCACGGCCGACGAAGCCCCCGGCGGCACGGTCTGAGGGTCGGTCAGCGGCTCGGCCGGGCCGGCACCCGCACCGGTGGGAGCGCGAAGCTGACCCGGACGGCCTGCCGCCTGCGGACCGCGGCGCGGTAGGCCGCCGCCCACGAGTAGACGATCACCAGCAGCGCGATCGCGCGCGCCCAGTTCACGTGGTGCTCGGGGTAGAGGACGCCCTGGATGTAGGTCTCGATGAACCCGTCCTCGTAGAGCGCCATCCCCGCCCGGCCCCGCGCCCAGTTCTCCGCGCCGGTGATCGGGCACGGCATCTGCCACACCGAGCTGACGACACCCCAGCCCACCAGCGCCACGTGCGCCCACACCACCCTGGGCCAGCGCACGGCCAACAGCCCGCCGAACACCAGGAAGGCCAGGATGCCGAAATGAACGGCGAGCAAAGCGATCGCGAGAATCCGGTCGCCCAAGACCCACCTCCACGCTGACAGGCGCCACAGACCGATCGCTGTGGTGTGCCTTCCGACTGGCTCACGGCGGCGCTGTGTCCACCGTCGATCAAGAGCGTTCGCGGCGACCCGGTCATGAACTTGTCACATGACGCTGATCTCGATCCGCGATGTCCTCACGAAGGGAGTCGTCCGAAGAGCACAATCCGTTAACCCGGTTGCGGGTATTCAGTGCGTCCGTTGAGCCGGTTTCTTTCCCACGCCGGTCCAATCGAAGCCCGCGCGCCGCAGGACGTCCGGATCGAGCAGGTTCCGGGTGTCCACCACGATCGGCTCGGCCACCACCTCCGCCATCCGCACCCAGTCGAGGGTCCGGAAGTCCGGCCACTCGGTGAGCACGACGAGGCCTTGCGCGTCCCTGGCTGCCTCGTAGGGGTCGTCGACGAGGGTGACCAGGCCCAGCTCCGGCCGGGAGGCTGTGGGGGTCATGGCGGGGTCGTAGGCGTAGAGCTCGGCCCCGGCCTGGCGCAGCAGCGCGGCGACGGCGAGCGCGGGTGAGTCACGCAGGTCGTCGGTGCCCGCCTTGAAGGTCAGGCCCAGCAGTCCCAGCCGCACCTTCGACAGGGAGCCGGTGCGCTTGCCGGTCACCGCGAGCCGGATCTTGTCGACCATCCTTTGGCGCTGCCGGGTGTTGGTGTCGATGGTCGCGCGCAGCAGCCGGAACTCGAAGTCGGCGGCGTCGGCGACCTGGAGCATCGCGGCGGTGTCCTTGGGCAGGCAGGAGCCACCCCAGCCGGGGCCGGGCGTCAGGAACGCCTGCCCGATGCGGTGGTCGTAACCGATGCCCTCGGTGACGTCGTTGATGTTCGCGCCGAGACGCTCGCAGAGTTCGGCGACGGCGTTGACGTAGGACAGCTTCATCGCCAGGAAGCAGTTCGCCGCGTACTTCACCAGTTCGGCGCTCTCGGCGTCGGTGAGCACGGTGGGCGCGCCGAGCCGGGCGTAGAGGGCGGCGACCCGCTCGGCGGCGTCCTGCTTGTCACAGCCCACCACGATCCGGTCCGGGTTGAGGAAGTCGTAGACCGCGGTGCCCTCGCGGAGGAACTCCGGGTTGGACACCACCGCGACGTCGTCGCGGCCGAGCAGTTCGGCGGTGCGCTGCGCGGTGCCCACCGGCACCGTCGACTTGTTCACCACGACACAGCCCTCGGGGAGCAGGTCGCGGCATTCGTCCACAACGGACTCGACGGCGGCCAGGTCGGCGACACCGCCTACGCCCATCGGGGTCGGCACGCAGAGGAAGACGACCTCGGGGGCGCCCGCCGGGTCCGTCATCGCCGCGGCCGCGCCGAGCACGAAGCTGAGCCTGCCGGAGGCGAGCCCCTCGGCGACCAGCTCGGGCAGGCCCGGTTCGAGGATGTCGACCTCACCGCGGATCAGCCGCTTGACCTTGTCCGGGTCGACGTCGGCGCACACCACACGGTGCCCGAGCGACGCCAGGCAGGCGCCGGTGGTCAGACCGACATAGCCGGTGCCGACGACCACGATTCGACGTACGAACATTCCGTGCACTCCCAACGTAGTGAGCGCGGGCGCCCACGGTTTTGCCTATCCGGCGGACAAATCGCCCGCCGGTTCGCGGGAAACCCTCCGGGTGCCCGCGAAGTCGCGCAGCGCTTCGTCGTCGCGCAGGTCGACCATCGTGTTGCCCCAGCGGTCGAGCAGTCCGGTGTCACCCTTCGCCCGCTGTTCGGTCTCGGGCCACGCGTCCGGGAACGGACCCGCGGACCGGTTTACCAGCAAGCCGTCGTAGACCCCGACGTAGGTCCGTGCCTGGGCTCGCCAGTCGAGTTCGGTCTCGGCCCGCCGCCTGCCCGCCGCGCCGAGTTCCGACCGGCGCTCCTCGTCGTCGAGCAGTGCGACCACCGCGTCCGCGAAACCGATGGTGTCACCCGGCTCGACATAAACGGCACAGTCGCCGGCGGAAATTACGGTTTCGGTCAGCCGATAGGCGACGACCGGTAACGCGAACGCCATGTATTCCATGGTTTTGTTCATTGTCGAGATGTCGTTGAGCGGACTGAGCGGATCCGGCGAGAGGCCGACCGACGCGGTCGACAGGTATCGGGTGATCTGTTCGGGACCGACCCGGCCGGGGAATTCGACGTAGTCGTCCAGGCCCAGGTCCGTGCACCGCTTGCGGAGGTCGTCGAGGCAGTCCCCGAAGCCCAGCAGGGCGAACCGGACGTCCTCGCGGCCGCGCGTCCTGACCACGTGTTCGGCCATGTCGAGCACACCGTCCACCCCGTCCTGCGGGCCCATGATCCCCAGGTACGCCACCAGGTGCTTGCCGCCGCGGCGCAGACTGTCGACCGCGTCGACCGGCCGCATGACCGCGGTGTCCGGGCCGGACCGGACGACGGCGGTGCGCTCCGGGTCGACGCCGCCGCGCTCCCAGGCGATGCGCTGGTAGGAGGTGTTGGTCGAGATGACGCGGTCGGCCGTGCGGAACGTCCGGCGCTCCAGCCACTTCAGGATCGCGAGCTGAATCTTCGAGCCGAGGCCGGTGGGCGCGCCGAACCGGGAGAGGAACACCTCGGGGTTGAGGTCGTGGTGGTCGAAGACGAACCTGACCCCGCGCGCCTTCCACAGCAGCGCGAGCAGCCAATACGTGTCCGGCGGGTTGCACGCCTGGATCACGTCGAAGCGGCGCCTGCGCGAGACGGTGAGGCTGAGCCAGGCGGTGCGCAGCCAGCAGTACAGGAACTCCCAGGCGTAGCTCAGCAGCCCCTCGGCCTGCGGCGGCGGCTTGTACTTGTAGAGGTGCACGCCGTCGAGCTCCGCGCGCGCCGGGTCGCCTGGGCCCTTCGGGCAGATCACCGAGACCTCGTACCCGGCGGCGGTGAGCGCCTGGCACTCAAGCCAGACCCGTCGGTCCAGCGGCACCGGCAGGTTCTGCACGATGATCAACACATGGGGTCTTCCGGTCAACTCGACGCTCCTGACGGTGTCATTCCCGTTCATTACTGCCCTCGACTAGTGAGGTCGGTCGACCAGGCCATGTCGTTTCCCCCGCGCAGCCCGCGCCACTTGGCCAGTACCCGGTCGCAGAGCAGGACGAACGCGAAACATCCGGCGTCGACCATGCTCACCCGGCCGGACCAAACCAGCCCGACCAGTTCCCGGGGCGAGATCGAGCCGTCGGCGGGCGCGGCCCCGACACCTTCGAGTTGGCGGTTCGCCAGCCGGACCCGGGCTCGCCTGCGCACCACGGCCGCGACGGTTCGCGCCGGTCGCACCACACACCGGGCGCCCGCGACGGACCGGCGTTCGTGCTCGGCGAAGCTCCGGTGCACCCAGCCGTCGTCGGCGAGCACGTCCGGCAGCGGGAAGACGCGGTCGTGCCCGGCCGGGCCGAGGGCGTAGACACCGACCCCGGCGAGTCCACGGCGCGGCGCCATCAGCAACTCGTGCACGCGCTGGAACCGGGCGGCCACTGTGGACACTGCGGTGCGGTCGAACTCGGGGACGGGCGCGCACGCGGCCACGGTCCCGTCGGCGAGCGTGGCGACCAGCAGGCGCACGGACTCGACGGAGAGATCCACGTCAGCGTCGAGGTACACCCTGGGAAAGGCCAGACACGCTTCGTCGCCCAAGGCGAGCGCGTTGCCCTTGCCGGGGATTGGCGTCTCGATCACCCGGGCCCCCGCCGCGCGGGCGACCTCCGCGGTGCGGTCGGCGCAGGCGTTGGCCACGACGATCACGTCCAACTCGCCCGGCTCGGCGCCGGTCAGCAGGGCCGCCAGGCAGCGGCCGATGACCTGTTCCTCGTTGTGCGCGGGAATCACCACGCAGGCGATCGTCACCGGTCCGCCTGTCCGCGGTAGCGCAGGAACAGCTCCACGCCACGTCCGGCGTCGTCGAGCACCGCGGGGGGCAGCGACACCCACGGCTCGTCGGCGGGGACACCGTCCGGCCGGTGACCGAGTTGGGTGCGGTGGGCGGCCAGAGCGTGCAGCTTGCGGTCGCGGACCTCCGCGGTGCGGACGGTGACCGCGCCGCCGGTCAGGGCAACGCGGGCGAACTGGCTGAAGGACGACCAGCGGCCGCCCTTGGCCAGCGGCCAGGAGCCCCACAGCCAGACCGGGTACTCGAAGAGCCGTGCCCCGGTTCGGTCGGCCACCAGCCGGGCGGCGCGTCCGACGGCGGCGTGGTCGGGATGGGCCTCCCACGCGCACGTGCTGAACAAGTCCTCGACGCCGCGTTCGCGAACGAGGGCGCCGACCCGCTCGGCGAGCGCGTCGACGTCGGTGCCCGCCTGCCCGTCGGGCAGGTCGAGCCAGAGCACCTCGGGTCCGCCGAGCCGCTTCGCCGCGTCGGCCATCTCGACCCGACGCAGGGCGGCGAGGTCCTCGGGAGAGCAGTAGGAACTGCGGTGTGAGTGGCGACCGTCCGTCACCACGACCACGGTCACCGACGCGCCCGCCGCGATCTTGCGCAGGATGGTCGCGCCGCAGCCGATGGTCTCGTCGTCGGGGTGTGGCGCGAGGACCAGCGCCGGACTCGACGACGCGAGCCGGTCGGTCCAGTCGCGCGCGGTGGCGAACAGCGCTCCCCGCGCGATCCTCCGCAGGCCGCTCAACACGGCGACGTCCCAAGGCCTGCCGCGGTGAGCAGCGCGTTCTCCAGCCGGTCGGTGGACTCCGACCAGTCCAGCGCGGCCACCGCCGCCAGCCCGCCCTCCCGCAGCCGCGCCCGGAGCGCGTCGTCCCGCAGGACGCGGAGCACGGCGTCGGCCAGGGCGGCCGGGTCGTCCACGTCGGCCAGCAGGGCGCTCTCGCCGTCGCGGGCGAAGTCGTCCACCCCGCCGTTACGGGTACTCACGAGAACCGACCCGCACGCCATCGCCTCGGTGGCCGGGAACCCCCAGCCCTCGTGCCGGGAGGTGCAGAGGAAAACGGAGCCGCGGTTGTAGATGTCGTCGACCAACACCTCTGGTGTGGGCGACCTCACATAGTCGACCCAGTCGGGCAGTTCCGCGGCCCGCGCCTGCGTGCCGAAGGCAACCGCGGCGACGGTCGGGAAGGCCGACCGCACCCGGTTGAGGACGTCGACCGCGGTGTCCAGGCCCTTGACCGGGGAGGGGTGGGCGAGCAGCGCGATGACGGGGGCGCGCCCCGCCGGATCGGTGCGCACCCGGAACAGGTCGAGATCCAGACCGTTGGGCACGTGTGTGATCGAGTCCTGGGATACCCCCAGGTCAGTGAGCACGTCGACCAAGTGGCGCGACACGGCGATCTTGGGCACGGGCAGGCGCAGGACGTCGTGGACCGTGTCCTCGGGGCCCGCCCAGGTCTCATAGGACTGGATCAGGTGCACCGGCGCGCCATGATCGGGGCGCAGGTCGGGCAGCACCTGCGCGGTAGTCCAGTAAGTCGCGATCGTGACGTCGGCCGATGGCAATGATTTTGGCTGGAATTCGTCGACCGTCGTCATCACCACACGGTCGTCGATCGGCATCCACCGAACGGCTGTGGACAAACCGCCGGAGCGCAGGTTCTGCCGCACTTGGCTCAACCGGCCGCGCAATCGGCTGATCGGCTCACGGCGGGGCGCGATGGCCCGGTGATGCAGGACCTTGACAGCGTGCCCCCTGCTCACCAGCCTGTTGGCGTACTCATAAATCACCTTCGGCCCCCCGGATGGCACCCGAGGGAACATCGGACACAAGATCGTGACCCGCATGCGGTCGCTCCAAGGAAGACCCGAGACCGCGTGATCTCGCGGCACACCGACACAATTCGTTAATCATTTTCTAAAAGTTCGGTGCCGATCTTTGGTTGAACACCAGTTATCCAACCGTTATGCTCGCCGCCGAATCGTTATGAAACGATTCGGTCGACGATCAATCCGGAAGGAACCTTCGTTGTGCGCAACGCTTTACGTTTTGCATTTGCCGATCACTCCAAAAAGAAGCGGGTGGCCGGCGTCGCGGTAGCGCTCGGCCTGGCCGCGCTGACCGTCACCGCCTGCACCGCCGCCGAGGCCGCCGTGGTCTCGCCCGGCTCGGTCAAGCACACGAAGCAGCACAAGGCCCACCCGCGATTCGGCACCACCGCTCCGGTCACCACCTCCGCGCCCAGCTCCAGCACCACCACCACCACGACCTCCGCGCCCACCAGCGCGAACCGCAGCGCGACCTCGTCGGTGGTCCCGACGACCAGCGGCAGCGGCACCACCACTTCCGCACCCGCGGCGGCCCCGGTCGCGGGCTGCGCGGGCGCGATGAGCCCGACCGGCCTGGCGGTGAACGCCGCCGCCATGCCCAAGCGCGACACGATGTCGATCACCCAAGCCGGTGCTGTGGTCGAGAACGTGGACGTCTCCCGCTACATCGACATCACCGCGAGCAACGTTACGGTGCGCAACGTCCGGGTCCGGGGCAACGGCGGGCCCAGCTATGGCATCTACATCCAGTCCGGAGTGACGGGGACGCGCCTCGAGAACATCGAGATCGGCGGTGGCGACAACGGCACGACGAAGACCGGTGTCGACGTCGGCGTGCTGCTCCCCTCGAACTCCGGTGGCGCGGGTTCCAACAAGGCGACGCGGGTGTGGGTTCATCACACCCTGGATGGTTTCCGGTTGGACGGCAACGGTTTGATCTCCTGCAGCCGAGTGTCCAGCTTGGACATGGCGCCCGGCGCCCACGGTGACGGGGTGCAGTCGACCGGCTGGTCCGGCTCGATCATCCAGGACAGCTACATCGAAGGCGGCTCCAACGCCCCGATCTTCTTCAACCAGGAAGGCGGCAACCCGCCGATCGTCGGCGCGCAGGTGCTGCGCAACCGCATCGTCGGGATGTCCAACGGGACCGACGTGAGCTCGTTCGGCCTCTACGTCAACGGCGGCACGAACCAGACCAGGGCGATCGGCAACGTCTTCGCCGGGTCGTACCAGGGTGGTCCGGTCAACTCGAACGCCACGTTCGCGGAGTTCAGCGGCAACACGTGGGCCGACGGCAGGCCGATCACCCGCTAGGAATTCGGCCACTTTCTGTAACGCTCAGGCCCCGGGAATCGTTTCACTGCATATGAGTGAATCCCCGGGGCCGAGCGGCGTCCGACCCATGACGGGCCTGCTTTGACCACGCCCGCGGACCAGGCGCCGCCCACCGGGCGCGCCGACGAAGCCCCGGACGACCACCACCGGATCTCCGGCCACAGCACCGCGGACACCACAGCCGCCGCGGCGGGCGGTGTCATGTGGAGCACGGTCGCCCTGCTCGTGCGTCAGATCGGGCGGCTCGGCTTCGCCATCCTGCTGGCCAGGTGGATCGGCCCCGCGGACTTCGGCATCGCCGCGGAGGCGACGATCTACGTCGCGCTCAACGCCATGCTGCTCGAAACCGGCTTCGCGAGCCTGGTCGTGCAGCGCGACCGGCTGCGCGACGCGGACGTGGGCGCGGCCCAGACCCTGTCCATGGGCGTGGCCCTCGTCATCGCGGCACTCACCGTGCTGCTGGCCGGGCCCATCGCCACTTTGATGGACTCCCCGCAGCTGGCGCCGGTGTTGATGTGGCTGTCGGTGTGCCCGATCCTCAAGGCGCTGGCCGTCGTGCCCGCCGGGTACATCAACCGGTACCTGCGGTTCCGGGCGCTGGCGGTCACCGAGATCCTCGCGACCATCGCGGGTGGCGCCGCGGGCATCACCGCCGCCGTCAGCGGGATGGGCTACTGGGCGCTGGTGGTCCAGCAGATCTCCACCGACGTCCTCGTCGCCGTCTGCATGCTCGTCGCCAGCGGTTGGCTGCCGTGGCGGACCGACCGGGCGGCGATCCGGGAGACGGCGAGCTTCGGCGGCAAGGTGATCACCGGCCAGGGCCTGGGCTACCTCACCCGCAACCTCGACAGCGTGCTCATCGCCAGTGTGCTCGGCGCGGTCCCGCTGGCGTTCTACACAATCGCCTACCGGGTCATGACGGTTCCGGTGCAGCTGCTCGGCAGCGCGGCGAACCGCATCAGCTTCCCGGTGTTCTCCCGGCTGCAGGACCGCCCGGCGGACGCACGCAGACTCTTCCTGCGGTCCAGCCAGGTCATGGCCATGGCGGTGTTCCCGGTGATGATCACCGTGGCGCTCGCCTCACGGGAGATCGTGGCCTTGGTGTTCGGCGAGGTGTGGCTGCCCGCCGTGCCCGCGATGCAGGTCCTCGCGGTCACCTCGATCATCCAGGTGCTGGTCACCGCCAGCGGCGCGCTCTACCTCGCGGCCGCCCGGGTCGACCTGACGCTGCGCTGGTCGATCATCCCGCTCGTGGTCTGCTCGATCGCCTTCGTCGCCGGGCTTCCGTGGGGCATCACCGGGGTCGCGGTGGCGTACTGCGCCGCGACGTTCCTGCTGGCGCCCTTCCAGCTTCGCGCCGCGGGCAACCTGGTGGGGCTGCGGCTGCGGGAGTGGGTGTGGGCCATCCTGCCGTTCACCTTGGCGGGCGCGATCGCCACGGTTGCCGGCCTGGCCGTGCGCTGGGTGCTCGCCGAC
Source organism: Actinokineospora xionganensis (assembly GCF_014323725.1). Lineage (GTDB taxonomy): Bacteria > Actinomycetota > Actinomycetes > Mycobacteriales > Pseudonocardiaceae > Actinokineospora > Actinokineospora xionganensis. The sequence continues at coordinate 364,385 of NZ_JABVED010000002.1, forward strand.
AGCGCGTACTGGCTGGTCTTGCCTGCCGTGGTGGTTGTGGTTCCCGCCGCGTTCCTGGGGGCGTTGGCCGTGCGCAGGCGTGACCTGATCCAGATGGCGGTGCGCGCGGCGAAGATGATCCTCAAGGGGCGCAGCGGGATCACGGTCCCGGACGCGGCCTAGTGGCCCGTCCAGGACGAGCCACTAGCCCTCGGGTCCTGGACGAGCCACCACCGGCATGCCACCCACAGCCCGACCCCCGGACGAGTGAACAACAGCCTGCACTGCCCCCCGCCCCGCTCGCGCCCTGCCTCGGGATCGGGCAGGGGTCTCCGGGCGGACGGTCTAGCGGCGGGTGACTGAGCGGAGCGCGAGCTTGGTGTATTCGAACAGTCCACGTGCGACTGTGCGGATGACACGCAGCCAGTTGGTCTTCAGCCAACCGCGCATCTGTGCGAGACAGCGGAGTTTGTCTCGGCGGCTGATCGGTGCGCGCATCACCGCTGCTATGTACTGGCGGCCGATGTTGAGGACTGGGAAGGGAATACGGCCGTTCCACTCCGGGTCGAGCACCAGGTAACGAGCCCGCGCGGTCGCGGCCTGGCGCATGATGCGGCCGGGGTGCTCCCGGTGCAGGAACAGATCCTTCTCGACGACCCTGATCGGGCCGCGCAGAGCGAGTTCGACGATCTCCAGGCGGTCGGCGGAGTCGAAGCTGGCGTGCAGTGAGGTCTGCTTGAGCGTCTCCCGCCGCGCCACGCCGAACCAGGCCCAGCACATGTGGTCGAGTTCGGTCAGGTCGCGGAAGCGGACCGCCACATCCGGGTGCCCGGTGCGCGGTTCGTCCTCCCAGCGACGGATCCGCTCGCCGTTCTCGTCGATATCGACCACCGTGGTGTGCACGCACGACGCTTCCGGGTGGTTGGCGAGTTCGGCCACGCACTCCTTGAAGTAGCCGGGCTCGTACACATTGTCCGAGTGCACCCAGGCGAACAGCTCGCCGGTGGTGTGGTGGAAGCCGTAGTTGTGGTTCCCCGCCGCGCCAAGGTTCTTCTCGTGCCGGACGTACCGCACGCGTGGGTCGCGGGCGACGTACTCCGCGACGATCGCCGGGGTCGCGTCCGTCGAGGCGTTGTCGCAGACAAGGAGGTCCCAGTCGGTGAAGTCCTGGGCGAGGATGCTGTCGAGGGCGGCGACGATGAACTTCTCGCCGTTGTACACAGGCATGGCGAGGCTGAGCACGGGCTTGCCGCCCGACCCCGCCAGGTTGCCGTTCGCGTCCGCCATCGGTGCCCGCTCCTCGTTGTTCGTCCGTGTCGCCTGTACTGGATATCGCCCGCCGAACAGGTCCGGTTACGTCCGCGCCGTCACTACGGCCAGTGGACCGGGGTGCCGTCGGTGAACCTGTTGCGCTCATAGATCTTCGGCCGCACACCGCGGGGGTAGACCGGGCCGTACTGGGCCCCGGGCTGGAACTCGTTGTCGGCGATGGTGACGTCGGCAAGTGCCTTTCCGGTGTTCCCCTCGACGTTGTAGACGGTGTATCCGCCACCGCCGAGGACGTTGCGTCGGACGATCACCGGCCCCACCTGCCGTCGCTCCGGCGTCACGTCCGGGGACAGCATGATCGCGGCGTTGCTGCCCTCACCGGTGCCGACTTCGATCCGGTTGTCCTCGATGACGATGTCGCCGTACGCCTCGTCGGCCTGCAGGCCGTCGATGTGGCCGCCCTCGATCGGCTGGAAGTCGTGGAACCAGCTCCCGGTGACCCGCACGTGGTCGCCGAGCTTGGCGCCGTCGCTGCTCGCGCCGACGATCTCCACCCCGCGGGCGGTCCAGTTGTTCCCGGCGATCCCCGCGTCGGTGTATCCGCCGCGGATGGTGACCTGTTCGATCGTCACCGAGCCCTCGCCCTCGGTGCGGATCGCCCACGGCTCGGACCCGTCGCCCTCGAACACGCTGCGCCGGATGACCACGTCGGGCGCGGCGACGGTGATCGCGCCGGTGACGCGCATCCGATCCAGCACCGCTGCGGGAGCGGCGACCGTCATCGTTCCCGTCGGCGTCAGCTCGATCCCCGGCGGCACACCCGGGGCCGCAGGCGCGGGCGGCGCTGGAGGCGAACCGCACGCGGCCGAGGTCAGCGCGAGAAGGGCGACAGCGACGAGACGAAAGATCACGTGGGGTTCCCGACCGGAAGATGGCGGTAGCGGCTGATCCCCAATGCGGGATCACGCACCGTCGTGCGCCACAGCGCGCCCGACAGTCCGATGAGGACATGAGTGACGACAAGCATGATGGTGAACCCGAAGGCGTCGAAGGTCGCGGCGGCGACGGCGGCGGCGGCGATCGCCCCGGCGAGGGCCTGCCCGAGGTCGCGGTCGGCGGGGTCGGCGGCGAACCGGCTCACCCGCCGCGCGAAGACGTAGCCGCACCAGAACAACGCGACCCGCACGATCAGCCCGGTCGCGCCCAGGGTGACCAGTTCGTAGAGGTACTCGTTGTCGAGCACGATGTAGAGCTTCGGCACGAACGTGCCCGGCCCGAGGCCGAACAACGGGTACTCGGCCCAGTACCGGAAGACGATCTCGTAGTCGGCGGTGCGGCCGTGGATGCTGGGGTCGTCGTCCACCGCCCGGAACAGCTGCAGGATCCCGCCGAGCACACCCGGGGTGGCGGCCTGCACGGCGATGAGGCCGAGGACCGCGAGGGGCAGCAGGTTGAGCAGGACCCGCAGCTTCGTCGTCAGGAAGTACACGCCGAGCGCGACCATGGTCGCCAGCACCGCGGAGCGCGAGACCGCCAGCGGGATGCCCGCCGCGATCACCGCGACGGCGAGCCACGGCCAGAACCGCTTGCCTTTCGGCGCCTTCAACGCGAAATGCAGGGCCAACGGCAGCACCAGGCTCAAGACGACGCCGTATTCGATGGGGTGCGTGGCCGTGCCCGCGACCCGGTAGAGCCCGTCGCGCTCGACGATGAAGTCGGAGTTGGACGTGTGCACCTTGAGGCCGGGCAGGCGGATCGCCCCGGAGAGATCGATGATCTGGAAGTACTGCAGGATCCCGGCCGTCGACAGGAACGCGGCGCCCGCGACGATCCGGGCGAGGATCCGGCGGACGACGTTCGCGGTGCCCGGGACGTCCGCGCTGAACAGCAGCAGGCCCAACACGCTGATCTGGACCATCAGGCCCGCGTCGGCGCCGTTGGCCTCGATCGTGGTCATGCCGCGGATCTGCGCCAGCCCATAGCTGGCGAGCACGCCCATGACGACGAGGATCGCCAGCACGCGGATCGGCTGGCGTCTGCGGTCGGACTCGCCGCCGGGCACGATCCGGTCGAACGACCAGTACATGAACATGATCGCGGCGATGAGCATGCACGGTCTGCCCGCCTGGCCGAGCGGGCCGATCACCAGGTTCGCGGGAAGCAGGAAGGTCGCGCCGAGCAGGACGCTGAACGCGGTCAGCTCATTCCACGGCGCGTAGAGCAGCCCGGTGACCACCAGTGCGATGCCGAGCACCATCGGCAGCGTGTCGGGATAGAGGATCGCCACCGCGGGCGCGCAGAAGCCGGCGACGATGAACACCACGCGGACCCACGTGCGGGACTCCAACCGGGCCCACAGCGACGGAGCGGGCGGCGTGATGGGGGCGAAGATGATGGTCGGGCTCATTGCGGCCCGGCCTTACGCGATGGATCACCACCGCTCACCGGCGCCACCCGCACCGTGTCCTGGCCGTGGCCCCGCGCTCGGTCATGGTCTTTCCGCGGCCACCCGCTGGGTCTCCGGGGCGTGCCCTCACCGGCGGGCGGCGCGTCCTCGGTGACGGGCCTGCGCTGCGGCGACCGCGCGGGCTGCGCCTTGTCCTCCGCGGTGGTGGCGGGTTTCGCGGGGGCGTTCTCCGGGGCGGGCGTCCGCACGGGCTGCCTGCCCGCGCCGTTCGGGGCGGCGCCGTTCTTTGCCTGGCCGTTCGGGAGGTTCGCGGTGGTGGCCGCACCGTTCTGGGCCTGGCCGACCGGAGCGCTCGCCTGCTGACCGGTGCCGTTGCGCGCACCCGGGTTCGGCGGCTGGGTGGCGACGGGCGCCGGGTTGCGCGGCGGGTTGACCGGCGCGGGGCCCCGAGGCGCGCCCGTGGCGGGCTGCGCGGGGGCGGGCGGCCGCGGCGGTGCGGACACCTGCGGAGCCATGGCCTGCTTTTCCGGCTCGGGCGCGTTCTCCTCGGCCGCGGGTTCCTGCTCGACCGCGGCGAGCTTGGCCGCACGCTTGCGCCGCAGTCGGGCCGTGCCCCAGCCGCGGAAGTCCGCGAGCACCGCGATACCGAAGGCGAGGATGGTGCCGAGGCCGATCGCCGCGAACAGCACCTTCAGCCTCGATCCGCTGGTCTGCAGCGGCTCCTGCGGGTTGACGACGTCGTCCAGCGTCACACGGGCGGGCGGCGGCACGTTCTTGGCCGCCTGGATCCCGTCGAGGCGCTTGCCCAACTCGCCCACCAGCGACCGGTAGGTGACCAATGCCTCCTCGCGGGTCGTCGCGACGACCGAGACATGGATCAGCGGGCGACCCTCCTGCACGAGGGCCTGGAAGGTCCCGGTGCCGCCCTGGGCGGCGACCGCGTTGGCCGTGTCCGCCGACGCCGCGACACCACCGAGGACCGAGGCCGTGGACCGCGTGTCGGAGTAGCTGTTGTTCGCGATGGCGGCGGCCTCCGCCTCGGTGGTGACGTACGGGGTGTTGATCACCAGGACACCGCCGACCTCGAAGCCCGGCGCGACCTGTGAAGCGGCGACGAACCCGGTGACACAGCACAGGATCAACGTCGGCACGAACACATACCAACGGCGAATCGCGATGCGAAATACCGTGACGAGATCCATGCTCATACCTTCCGCAAAATGGTAGCCTCAATGGCGGGCCGGGGCTCCCAGCACCATTTTGAGGTTGACCACAGGATACTGCCGCACGCGCCAGAAAGATCCGAATAACCACGCGAATTGGACACGGCACTTAAATGGGACAAAACAGCCTCGGTCGTCCCGATGTCAGACCGGACGCGGGGACGAGACGTATCGGGTTCGCCTGCGCCTGGGACTCCCCGCCGATGCGCACGTGGTCGCACACTCCGTGGAATCTCCGACAGGCGCTGCGTGAGCGGGCGTCCGTCGTGGACCTCGGACTCACCTGGTCCGGACCGACCCGGGCGGCGCTGAAGGCCTTGGGCGCGTACCGGCACGACGGGCGCTGGGCCACCGCGTGGAAACACCACCCGCTCACGGTCGCGGCAGGTGAGCGGCGGCTGCGGTCCCACAGCCGGACGAGCGCCGCGGACGTCGTCCTGGAGATCGGCGATCTCGCCCGGTTCGACCAGCCGTTCCTGCTCTACCAGGACCTCAGCTTCGACATGGTGATCGAGCGGCTCGTGGACGGCACCGGAAGCGGGGCGCGGATGCCCGGGCTGTCCGAGTCGCGGATCAGAAGGCTCGCCGACCGTCAGCGGTTGATCTATGACCGCTGTGCCGCGGTGCTCACGATGAGCCAGTGGACCGCCGACCACCTGGTGCGGGTGACCGGTGTGCCCGCCGACCGCGTGCATGTGGTGCCCCCTGGCGCCAACGCGCTGCCCGACGGGCCGGTTCGAGCCGACCGGCCGCGGCCACGACGCAGGCTGCTGTTCGTCGGCAAGGACTTCCAAGGCAAGGCGGGTGACGTGGTCGTCGAGGCGCTCGCCGTGCTGCGCCGCGAGGTCGACCCCGCCTTCCGGCTGACGATCGCCGGTCCCGCCGCATACCAGGGCGAGGTGCCGCCGGGTGTCCGGTTCCTCGGCCGCCTGCCGCTCGAGGAGGTGGGCTCCCTCTACGCCGAGCACGACCTGTTCGTGATGCCCAGTCGCTTCGAGGCTTTCGGGATCGCATTCGTCGAAGCCCTCGCGCACGGAATTCCCTGTATTGCGCGACACGATTGCGCGATGCCCGAATTGGTGCGTTCGGGCGCGAATGGCGGATTGGTCGAGTCCGACGACCCCATCGAACTGGCGGCCAAAATAATGAGCGTCATCAATGACGACGCGATCTACGCGAACACCGAACGCGAATCGGCGGAAGTCATCGCCCGGTACCAGTGGTCGAGGGCCGCCGACGACGTCGTGCGAATCATCGGCGCGCTCTAGTGGACGGTCGGCGGCAGCCGACGCCGTCCGGAAACCCGTCAGGGAGACCCGGCCGCGCGCGGACGCGTCGCGATGCGCCATGAGGACCTCCCCTTCTCCCGACCGTCGGAGCCGGCCTCTGCCCCTTGCATACCGATTTCGGCGGCCGGCGTTACGCCCAATGGCTCACCCGCACAGGTACTTGTTGAAGCTGCGGCCAGCATCGCCGGCGAAGTCCCGTCGGCACCGGCACCCCGCCTGTCACCGTAAGCCGCTTAACGGAATAATCGGCGAAAAGGGGCAGAACATGACAGGTCGAGCGTCACCCGGCGACGATACGCGGTCCGCCGGGATCAGGGTCGGTTTCGCCTGCGCCTGGGACGAGCCACCCGCGCCGACCTGGAGCTACACGCCCTGGAACCTGCGCGGGGCGCTGCGGAAGCGGACCGAGGTCGTCGACCTGGGGCTGCGCTGGGCGCGGCCTGCCCGGACCGCGCTGAAGGCGCTCGGCGCCTACCGGCACGAGGGCCGGTGGGCAAGCGCCTGGAAACACCACGCCCTTACCCAGAGCGTCACCGGCCTGCGGCTGCGCTCCGCCGAGCGCGGGCTGCGCCCCGACGTGGTACTCCAGATCGGCGATCTCGCCCGGCTGGACAAGCCCTACTTCGTCTACCAGGACCTGAGTTTCGACCTCCTGCTCGACCACTTCGACAACGAGACCGGAGTGCGGCACTTCCCCCACCTGACGCCTTCGCGTATCCGCCGCCTCGTCGACCGCCAGCACGAGATCTACGCGGGCGCCGCGGGCGTCCTCGCGATGAGCGGGTGGCTGGCCGAGCACCTGGTCCGGGTCACGGGACTGCCCGCGGACCGGGTGCACGTCGTGCCACCGGCGGCCAACGTTCTGCCGGAGGCCGACAACCGACGACCGGCGGTGTCCGCGCGCCGCCGCAAGCTCCTGTTCGTCGGCAAGGACTTCGACACCAAGGCCGGTCCGGACGTCGTGACCGCGCTGGGGGCGCTGCGCCGCGACGTCGACCCGGAGATCGAGCTGACGGTGGTGGGCCCGACCACCTGGCCCCTGCCGGGTCCGGTGCCCGACGGCGTGCGCTTCCTTGGCAGGCTCCCACTCGAGCAGGTTCGACAGCTCTACACCGAACACGACGTCTTCGTGATGCCCAGCCACTTCGAGGGCTACGGCATGGCGCTGGTCGAGGCGCTCGCCCACGGCCTGCCGTGCGTGGCGCGCGATGCCTGCGCGATGCCGGAGATCGTCCGCCCAGGGGTCAACGGAGCGCTGGTGAAGTCCACCGACGCGGACGAGCTGGCGGGCACGATCGCCGCCGTTCTCACCGACGACGGGCTCACCGAGCGGGCGATCGAGCAGTCCGATGAGGTCGTGGCCCATTACAGCTGGGACCGCGTCGCCGACGACGTCCTGCGGATCGCGAACGGATCGCGCTAGGACTTGAACCAGGCCCACCGCTGAAGACTGCCGGTTCGCAGGGCGTCGGCCAGCGAGACGCCGCGCAGCGCCCGGTCGCTGAGGCCGTCCAGCACCGCGGTGGTCAGCTCGCCACGGTCGAACCGGGGGGCGGGCTGGTCCGCGGCCAGGTCCGGGTCCCCCGCGAAACCGTCGTGCGCCAACAGGACCGAGCCCGCGGACATCCGCTCCATGGCCCGCTTCGCCAGGTCGTCCACCGGCAGGTCGAGCCAGTCCCACGCCGTCGGTCCCCAGACCACCGGTTCCAACCCACACCGCTTCACCGCCCGCCAGGTGCCGATCGACTGGGCGCCGAACGGTGGCCGGAACCACCGAACCGGCATGCCGAGGAGGTCCTCGAGCTCCGCCTTGCCCCGCGCGGTCCGCTGGTACACCTCGGCCGCGGGCAAGGTGGTCAGCCTGCGGTGGTCGATGCCGTGCAGCGCGATCTCGTGGCCTTGGGCGACCGCTTCCGCGAGCAGCGTGCGAAAGCGCCGGGCGCGGTCGATGAGGACGAAGAACGTCGCGGTCGCGCCGTGCTCGGCGAGCGCCGCGAGGACTTTCTCGGTGCCGTCCGGGTCCGGTCCGTCATCGAAGGTCAGCACGGCGTGCGACTCGGTGGTCCACACCCCACGCACCGACCCGACCGGCGCGGTGATGACCCGCGCCACCGGTTTGATCAAGGAGCGGACGTTCATGCGCGGGCCGCCGCGTCCGACCGGGCCTGCCACGTTCCGGGCCAGCCGCGCTCCCACTCGCCGCGCCGCCGCCACACCGCAGCCCAGCGCGGGGGGCGACCCAGAAGCCGCTCGGCGATCATCCGGACGCGCACCCCGGTGCGCAGCGCCAGCAGACCGTAGCGCCGCCACGAGCCAAAGTGCCGCTGCACCACCGAAGCACGGCCCGCGAGGACGAGCACGTCGCGATCCGGCCGGTTCGTGGACGACGCCCCGACCGCGTGCACCGCTTGCGCGTCGGGCGTGATCGAGGGCCGGTAGCCGAGCGCGGCGGCACGCAGACACAGGTCCTGGTCCTCGCCGTAGATCCGGTACGCCTCGTCGAGACCGCCGAGTTCGTCCCAGGTGTGCTTGGCGAGCAGCATGAAGCCGCCGCTGATCACCTCGACATGGCGCACCCGGTCGCGGGCGAAGTTCCCGATCGCCTCCGGGTCGAACCACCTCGAACCCCGGGCGAGCGAGGAGATGCCCGTCGCCGAGCAGGTGACGCTCCACGGCGTCATCCGGCCGAAGCAGCTCCGCGGGTCCAACTCGCCGTCGGGCCGCAGGGTGCGGCCGCCGACGATGCCGTGTCGGGGATTTGCTTTCAGGTGCGCCAGCAACGCGTCGATGGCGCCGGGCATCGGCTCGGCGTCGGGGTTGAGCAGCAGGACGTAGCGGCCCGAGGCCCGCTCGGCCGCGCGGTTGACGCCGTGAGCGAACCCGGTGTTGGCGCCCAACCTGCGCACCGCGTCCGGTCCGAGCAGCCGCTCGGCGACCTCGGCCGCGCCGTCGGCGGAGTCGTTGTCGCTGACCAGGACCTCGAACGGGACCGAGGGCGCGGCGGCACCGGTGAGGGCCAGCAGCGTGCGCTCGAGGAGTTCGGCGGCGTTGTAGGTGACCATCAGCACCGAGAGCTCGGGCCCGGTCATGCGGACTTCCCGAGGATCTTCGGGAGCGTCAGCCAGGTGCCGCCCGCCGCCTCGATCTCCGGCAGCGCGCGGCGGACCTCGTCGAGCAGGTCGGGGAGCATCAGCAGCACGGTGTCCGGCTTCGACCCGACCAGTTCGGCGGGCGAGATCACCGGCACGTCCGTTCCGGGCATCATCCGGCCCTGCTTGCCCGGCGACGCGTCGCCCACGGCGGGCAGCAGGTCTCGGGTGATCCGCGCGTGGCAGAGCACCGGGACCGCGCGCGAGGCGGCGCCGTAGCCGACCACGCGCCTGCCCGCCTGCCGCTGCTCGCCGAGCCAGGTCCGCAGGACGCGGGCGTCGCGGTCGGCGTCGGCCTGCAGCGCGCGCAGGGATGAGGGATTGAGCACCCCGGCACTCACCTCGCTGGAGATCAGCTTGCGGGTGTCGACATCCGGGTCGGCGTTCGCCTGGGCGAGGACCACGATCGTCCCGCCCGCCATCGGATAGCGCCAGGCGCGGTGCACACCGAGACCATGCGCGCGCAGGGCGGTGTCGAGGGCGGGCACCGACCAGTAGCCGAAGTGCCCGTGCCGCAACTCACTCCACTGCCGGTGCAGCAGAACGGTGGCCAGGCTGTGGAACTGGAACACCATGACCCCGCCGGGCGCCAGCCTGGCCGCGCGCGCCGCGAGCGCGCGCGCCTGGTCCGGCTCGTGCAGCAGGCCATAGGTGTCCAGCACCAGGTCCGCCCGCCCGGTGGGCGCCTCGACGAGACCGTGCCGCACGACCAGTGGCAGCCAGTCGCCACCATGCGGGCTGCCGAACTCCGTCACCGACGCGCCGCGCCGGAGCCTGCCTTCGACCGCGAGCCGTTCGACGACCCGGCCCGCCTGGTCGCGCATCGCGCGGGGTTCCACGCTGAGCACGTTCTCCGGCCAGCCGGGGTCGTCGGCCAGCTGCGCGAGCCCGCAGCCGACGCAGAACCACATCCGCAGCGGGTGCACGGGCTCGGTCGCGCCGGGCTCGGGGAACTGCTCGCACCCGGGCTGGCGGCCCAGATCGAGCACCGACTCGCCCGCGCCGCCCCCGCAGTGCCTGCACGACACCTCGGGAAGCACGTCCGAGGGGTCGAGCGCGACAACCGGGTTGGCCATCGTCAGCCCGTCACGACCGGGCGCATGTCGCCATCGATCGTGCCCTCGGCGGTCCGGTCGCTGAGCCGGGCGAGCCGGGTGAAACGGCGCTCGAACGCGGCCGCGGTCAGCTTGTGCTCGGTGTAGGCGACGGCGAGTTCGCGGGCGCCCGCGGGCACGGTCCACGCGCACTCGAAGCCCGGCATCGCCGCGCGGATCCGGGAGAAGTCGACCCGGTAGGACCGCGGGTCGGCACCCGCCTCGCCGGTGATCGACAGCGTCGAGCCGGGGACGGCGTCGACGACGGCCGCGGCGATCTCGGACACCCGCAGGTTGTTCCGCTCGTCGCCGACGTTGAAGGCCTTGGAGTGGATCGCGTGCGTGGGCGCCGCGAGCACCTCGGCGAACGCCGTGGCGATGTCCGCGGCGTGGACCAGCGGCCGCCACGGCGTGCCATCGGAGAGCACCTTCACGACGCCGGTCAGCAGCGCGTGCCCGACCAGGTTGTTCAACACGATGTCAGCGCGCAGCCGGGGGGAGAAGCCGAACGCGGTGGCGTTGCGCAGGAACGTGGGACTGAAGCTGTCGTCGGCGAGCGCGACGAGGTCTTCCTCGACCCGCACCTTGGACTCCGCGTACGGCGTCACCGGGCGCAGCGGGGCGTCCTCGTCGACCAGTCCGTCGCCACCGCTGGCACCGTAGACCGAGCACGTCGAGGCGTAGAGGAAGCGGCGCACGCCCGCTTCCTTCGCCAGCCGCGCCAACCGGGTCGACGCGTGGTGGTTGATGTCGTAGGTGATCTGCGGGGCCAGCGACCCGAGCGGGTCGTTGGACAGCGCCGCCAGGTGCACCACGGCGTCGAAGCCCGCGAGGTGCTCGACCTCGACGTCGCGCAGGTCGACCGCGATTCCCTTGGGGTCGGCCGGTTCCGGGCCCAGGTAGCAGTCGGCGAACAGGCCGGAGTCGAGCCCGACGACGTCGTGGCCGTGCTCGGCGAGCACGGGCGCCATCACCGTGCCGAGGTACCCCTGGTGACCGGTCAGTAGAACGCGCATTGCCAGTCCCCTGTCAGCTATCGGCGCCGGTGGGCCCGGCGGCCATGATCAGTTTCGTCGTGTGGAAAGCCTCGGCGTAGCGGCTGTTGCACTGCACGCCGCGGATCCGGGCCAGCCCGGCGAAGGTCTCCTCGTCGAACCAGGTCTTGCCGTGCTGCGAGCCGTAGTGCTCGTGCAGCAGGCCGACCTTGTCCGCCAGGACGTCCTCCGGCAGTGGGAAGAACACCTGCGGCTGAGCCAGATCGCTCTCCCACTTGAGAATCTCGTAACCGAGCACCACATGGTTGCGGAAGGCCGTCGGGACGAGCGCCGCCACCCCGCGGTGGTCCTGGTGCGCGTCGTGCGGCGACGGCGCGAACACGAGGTCCGGGTCGCAGCCGCGGCGCACGAGTTCCAGCGCCTCCTTGGCCCGCTCCCAGTGCACCGGCAGGCGCCCGTCCGGGATGTCGAGCACGGTCACCTCGAGTTCCGCCTTCGGACAGAACGCCGCCAGCGCGGCCCGCTCCTCGTCCTCGCGCGGTCCGCCGCCGCCGGTGAACACCAGCGCGACCACCCGGACGCCCGGGTTGGCGCGGCACAGCTCCAGCAGCGCGCCGCCCGAGCCGATCGCGATGTCGTCGCAGTGCGCGCCGATCACCAGCAGTTCGGCGCAGCGGCGCGGGATCAGGCTGAGCACTCAGGACTCCATGGCGACGGGGACCCGGTCCGGGCCCTTGTCCCACAACATCCACGGCCGGTTGTTGTGCGCGTACGCGTCGTTGAGGGCGAAGCGCTCCTTCACCGTGTCCGTCGGCTTCCAGAAGCCCCGGTACGGATACGCGAGCAGCTTGCCCTCCTTCGCGAGTTCCACGCAACCGTCGGCGACCAGGTCCCCGTTCTCCGGGATGTGGTCGAAGATCTCCTGCCGCAGCACGAAATACCCGCCGTTGGACCACAGCGGCATCTCACTGACCGGCACGATCCCGCTGACCCGGCCGTCCTCGCCGAGATCGACGCAGTGGAACGTCGACTCGGGCGGCACGACCATCATCGACGCGCCCGCGTCGGAGGCGGCGAACCGGTCGACCATCACGTCGAGCGGGGCGTCGGTGAGCACGTCGGCGTAGTTGGCGAGGAACATCTCCTCACCCTCGACGTGCTCGCGCACCCGCCGCAGCCGCTCGCCGATGGGCGACTCGATTCCGGTCTGCACGAACGTGATCGACCAGTCCGAGATGTCGGTGGAGAGCAGCTCGACCTGCCCGTCGCGCATGACGAAGTCGTTGGACTCGGTCTCGCGGTAGTCGAGGAAGAAGTTCTTGATGTGGTGCGCGCCGTAACCCAGGCACAGCACGAACTCGCGGTGTCCGAAGTGGGCGTAGTAGCGCATGACGTGCCAGATGAGCGGTCGCGGGCCGACCAGGGCCATCGGCTTGGGCACGTCGTCGTCCGGGCCGGAACGCATGCGCATCCCGTAACCGCCGCAGAAGAGAACGACCTTCATGACCCCACCTCGACGATTTCCAGATTCGGGATGGGGAAGACCAGCTTCCCGCCCCATTCGGCCACATAGGACAGTTGCTCGGTCAGTTCGGCGCGCAGGTTCCACGGCAGGACAAGCACGTAGTCGGGCTTGTCCTCGGCGATGCGCTCCGGTGCGCTGATCGGGATGCGCGTGCCCGGGGTGAAGCGGCCGTGCTTGTACGGGTTGCGGTCCACTGTGTACGCGAGCAGGTCGGGCCGGATGCCGCAGTGGTTGAGCAGCGTGTTGCCCTTGCCGGGCGCGCCGTAGCCGACCACCGTCTCGCCGCGCTCGGCCGCCGCGGTGAGGAAGCTCAGCAGCTCCCGGCGCACCCGCGCCACCCGCTGGGCGAACTCCGCGTACCCCGACAGCTCGTGCAGGCCCGCGGCCTTCTCCCGGGAGAGCACGTCCCGCACCCGCGTGCTCGGCTCGCCCGCGACCTCGTCGGGACGGGCCCAGAGTCGGATGGAGCCGCCGTGGGTGGGCAGCAGTTCGACGTCGACCACGGTGAGCCCGCCGCAGGCGAGGGCGCGCTGCGCGGACGCGACCGTGTAGTACTGGAAGTGCTCGTGGTAGATCGTGTCGTACTGGTTGAGGTCCATCAGGGTGAGCAGGTGCTGCACCTCGATCGACACCCAGCCGTCGTCGGCGACCATCGCGCGCAGGCCCTTGGTGAAGCCGATGACGTCCGGGATGTGCGCGTAGACGTTGTTCGCCACGACAAGATCGGCGGGGCCGTGCTCGGCACGCACCTCGGCGCCGGTCTCCGGGCTGAGGAAGGCGCTCTTGGTCGGGACGCCCTTCTCCCGGGCCGCCGTGCCGACGTTGACCGACGGCTCGACCCCGAGGCATGGCACCGAGCGGGCCACCAGGTGCTGCAGCAGGTAGCCGTCGTTGCTCGCCACCTCGACGACGAACGACGACGAGTCCAGCTCGAGCCGCTCGACCGTCTCGGCGACGAAGGTCCGCGCGTGCTCGACCCAGGACGTGGAGTACGAAGAGAAGTAGGCGTACTCGGTGAAGGTGTCCTCGGGGCTGATCAGCGGCGGGATCTGGGCGAGCCAGCATTCCGCGCATACCCGCAGGTGCAGCGGGTAGGTGATCTCCGGTTCCTCGAGCTGCTCAGCGGTGAGGAACCGCTCGCAGGGCGGGGTGGCGCCAAGGTCGACGACGTCGGCGAGGTTCGTCGAGCCGCAGAGTCGGCACATCATCATCAGTAAGCCCCTTGACCGCTGAAAACCGCACGCATTGTCTTCCACAAGATCACCGCGTCGAGCGCGAGCGACCAGTCCTCCACGTACCGCAGGTCGAGCCGGACCGACTCGTCCCACGGCAGGTCGCTGCGCCCGCTGACCTGCCAGAGGCCGGTGAGCCCCGGTTTGACCAGCAGCCGCCTGCGCACGTCCGGCTCGTACCGGGCGCACTCCTCCGGCAGCGGCGGGCGGGGGCCGACCAGCGACATCTGGCCGAGCAGCACGTTGAACAGCTGAGGCATCTCGTCGATCGAGAAGCGGCGCAGCACGGCGCCGGAGCGGGTGATCCGCGGATCCTTGCGGATCTTGAAGAGCAGACCCGCGCCTTCGTCGCACGCCTCGAGGTCGTGCACCATGCGGTCGGCGCCGACGACCATCGTGCGGAACTTGACGATGGTGAACTCCTGGCCGTCCTTGCCCACGCGGCGCTGGCGGTAGAACACCGGCCCGCGGCTGTCGAGCGCGACGACGGCGCCCGCGGCGATCATCAGCGGAAGCAGGAGGGTGAGCAGGACAAGCGCGCCGACCCGGTCGACCACGTCCTTGACGACGCGGCGCACACCGGTGAACGCGGGCGCGGTGACGTGCAGCAGCGGCATGCCGAGCACGGCGCTGACGTGCAGCCGGGGTCCGGCCACCTCCATCAGCATCGGGGCGACGACCAGATCGGCGCCGCTGCCTTCCAGCTTCCAGGCGAGTTGCTGCAGTCGCTTCGGGGTCCAGTACGGGTCGGGGGCCACGGCGAGGATGCGGTAGCCGCCGCGACGAACGTGCTCGGCGACGTCCTCGATGCGCCCGACCACGGGCACGCCGTCGAGGTCGACGTCGAGGGCGTCGGAGGTGCAGGCGGCCTCGACGCGCCAGCCGAGGTGCACCGACTGCTTGGTGCGGGTTATCAGGTCGAGCGCAGCGGTGGCGTTGCCCGCGACCATGACCGGCAGCAGGCACTGGCCTTCGCGCCGGGAGCGGTGCAGCAGCTTGCGCAGGGCGTAGCGCATGGGGAACGCCAGGAGCCCGACGGCGGGCACCACAAGGAAGACCCAGGGCCGCATGGTCTCGACGCTGAATGCGAGACCGCCGAGACCGAGCGCCACGTCGGCGTAGAACAGCCCGCGGCCCAGGCGCGCGAACTCCTCAGCGCCCTGACCGAGCGCGGAGCGGTTCCACGACCGGTTCATCGCCACCGAGCACAAGACCACCGCGACGGTGATCAGGCCGAGGATCAGGGTGCGCGGGACGGACAGTCCCTGGCTCGAACCCACGAGCGGACCGATCGCGACCACGACAAGGATCGCGCACAGCGCGTCGCTGACGATCACGGACCGGCGGTAGCGGTGCTCCCAGGTCGAGACTGGCGGCGAGGAAGGTTCGCCTGCGGGCAAGGGCGGTCGGGATTCGCGAGGTGTATGTAATCCCGCCTCCGAAGATCTTAAAGATCTTCGTCGCGGGAACCCCACTTGGTCACGCATTGTGTTCCCCCGGTCAGCCGGAATGGGCGTGCGGCACTGCGGAGCCTCCCCGACGGGCCCCTGCGATGTTCTTGAAAAGTCTGCTCAACGGAGGTGTCGAGTCCTCCGACCGAATCCTCGCGTTCGTACCTTGATTCGTTAGGGCCGACGAAGCCGTTACACGCACAGTGAGTTTTTCGGTAACCCGTAAGGATGAATTCAAGTTAGGTTTCACCGCTACTGCACGCAACGGCACTACCACGGGCACCTGGGCAAACGGGCGCGAACGGCGATCCACTGGCCGTTTCCAGCCGTCTTCCAGCCGGTTCGCCGCCCCGAACGGGTGACGCGCTGTCGGACAGTCACGGAAGGGCTCCGCAGAGCCCCACCTCTAATGGAGCAACACGCAAGAAGGCCGCCCCGGCGACGGGGCGGCCTTCTTGTCGATCACTCTTGTGGCCAGGGGCGGGGTCGAACCGCCGACCTACCGCTTTTCAGGCGGTCGCTCGTACCAACTGAGCTACCTGGCCGTACCACTACGAACAGTCACTACCGTACTACAACCGCACATGCGAGCTGACACCTCGATCTAACACGATCGCGCCCCCGATACCGAAAGGTGCGACCCACCAACAGAACCAAGCTGGTTCCGCAGGCCGCCGCACCGTGGGGGTCTGGGGGTCGCCCCCCAGTGCTTCGGCGAGCGCCCCTGTCCACGATTTCCGTGGACAGGGGGCACCCAAAGCTCGCGACCCAGACGGGACTCGAACCCGCGACCTTCGCCGTGACAGGGCGACGCGCTAACCAACTGCGCCACTGGGCCTTGCTTTACTGCCGCACTACTACTGCTGTCACTTCTACTGCTGTACTGCGCTAGCCACTACGTACTCCCAACGGGATTCGAACCCGCGCTGCCGCCTTGAAAGGGCGGAGTCCTAGGCCGCTAGACGATGGGAGCCCGACCGCTCGGGCGGACCGATCGACTGCGCTTCCAGAGGCTACCGGTTCTGCTTGCTGGTATTCGCTGGGAGCATGGATAGCTTAGGGCACACCCCCCGGGTCCTCCAAAACGGGTATTGCATTGTGCCTCTGAGCTGCGAAAACGTGATCTTCAGGCGGCCCGGAGGCCGATCAAGCCCCCGGGTCGGGCACGACCCGGGGACACGATCACCTTCATGGAGCACGCATCCGGGCCCTCGCCGTCGCCCGCGAGGGAGGCGTCAGGGTCGAGCGCGTCAGGAGGAGCAACCGGAATAGTCGATCATGGCGAGGGCTCGGGGTGTTTTCCGAAGTCGGGCAAGATCGACAAAAGCGGCGTGGAAATTCGGAACCGAATGCCGCTCGCAATTCACCGGGGTGTCATTGACAGCGGCCGCGCGACGACCGGAGGTCCGCGCGCGGCCGGGGTCGGCGACTACCGGCGGACGGCGGGCAGGCCGTCTTCACCTTCCACAAGTCCGAGCATTTCGAGCAGCTCACGGCAGTCGTCGGCGTCGGTCGAGCCGCGAGCGACGGCCAGCCTGGCCCGTCGCACCTGCTCGTCGGACACGCGTGCCGAGTCGCCGGACCGCGGCGCAGGCACTCCTGTCGAGAATTGGCCGGACGTGCCGAGGCTGTCCTGCTGAAGAAGGAAGGACCGCACTTCGAGTGACCCGCTCATATCGCCTCCCCGAATTGTTTGGCGTGAGGCTATGAGAGATCTCGCTCCGGTCACAGCCCCCCGGAGAGTGAACCGAGTACACGCCGGGTAGCCGAACGTGATCGATTTTCTTGATCTGTGCCGAGTTTGGCCAGTAGATCACCAACTTCGCCGTCACCTGAACGGCGCAACCAGGCCCCGCCAGTGTAGACATTTACCCCCTAGGGGTATTGTTGCCTGCAAGAACCACCATCCGTCGAGAGGATTCCGCCCGTGTCTGTTCAGACCGTCTACACCGTCACCGGCATGACGTGCGGCCACTGCGCCAGCTCGGTCACCGAGGAGCTCACCGAAATCGAGGGCGTCACCGACGTCGCGGTCGACCTGGCGAGCGGCGCCGTGACCGTCACCAGCACCACGGCACTGGAGCGCGAGGACGTCGTGTCCGCGGTGACCGAAGCGGGTTACCAGGTCACAGCCTGATCGCTCCCCCGTGCGGGTTATTTACCGCGAGATTTACCGCTGCGCAATGCGAACATCAGGTGAACATTTTCCCTCGATTTTTCCCACCTTGCCCCTCCCGCAGGACGAGTGCGCGTGCAACAATCGACTTGCTGACATACCCCCGGTCAGCGCCTGTGGAGATCCCCTCCGGCCCCCGCGTTCCTCCCCCTGGCGCGGGGGCCTCTCCATGTCCGCAGGTCAGCGGCCTGCTCGCGGGTGTTCATCAGATCGAGAGGTGTGTCGACCCTCACAGAGGAGGCGCCGCCGCAACCGATTCGTTATCCTCTCCCGGTGCCTTTTCCCTCTTTCGGACGCAGCCGTACCGACCTCAAAGCGGTCGGCACCAACACGGGACGTCACCGTCCCCCGCACCGTGAGCAGAATGAGGAACTCCTGCCCGACGTAGAGCTGGAGAACTACCTCGCGGCTCTCTC
The DNA here is from genome assembly GCF_014323725.1 of Actinokineospora xionganensis. Lineage (GTDB taxonomy): Bacteria > Actinomycetota > Actinomycetes > Mycobacteriales > Pseudonocardiaceae > Actinokineospora > Actinokineospora xionganensis. Next base: position 382,590 of record NZ_JABVED010000002.1, read on the forward strand.
CCCCGAATCGGACAACGAGACGACGGCCACCGGCCGCCGCTTCGGCAGCGCCGAGGTCTACCAACTGCGCCTGTCGCTGATGGCGAACGAGCAGCTGCGCGAACTGGCGGCCTACCGCCAGACGTCCCCGATGGCGCTCGCCCAGGAATGGGTCATGCAGCGCCTGGAGTGGGAGTCGCAGCAGCTGCAGCGCTCCTGACACCAACCACGCACGAGAGCCCCGGTCGTGGGCGACCGGGGCTCTCGTGGGGTGAAGAGGACTTCGCGGGCGGAGATTACAGCGGGACGACGTTCGTTGCCTGCGGGCCCTTGGTGCCCTGGCCGACCTCGAACTCGACGCGCTGGTTCTCCTCGAGGGACCGGAATCCCTTGGACTGAATCTCCGAGTAGTGCACGAAGACATCGGCGCCGCCATCATCCTGCGCGATGAATCCGAAGCCCTTCTCGGCGTTGAACCACTTGACTGTGCCCTGTGCCATAAAACCTGCCTCCATCGCAGGAGCTTGGGGCTGCACCATGCAGCCCCGGGCCGCCCTCGGGCGGTGCTCCCGCCCAGTCCGACGAAAGCAGCGCGCCCGCGTTGTCGTTCCGCGAGCGTGGAAAGCACGAACACAGAAGCTACGGCCTGCAAGGCAAAGAATATCGAGATGTCGTGGGCCGCACTACTGCCTGACGGGCACCCCGCTAGCCCAAGCGGGTGATCTACACCAACACGCTCCGAACATCTGTCGACCGCCCATAAAACTCCCGCCAAAAGCAACTGATGTGGCGTGAGTCACACCCCTATCCAGCCAACTTCGGGACCCTCTACAGCGTCGTAATGGGTGTCAAGGGCACAGGGGGAAGGGAAAGCGACATGGGCGGGACAAGGCACTCGGGGAGACGGTGGATCCCCGCCACGCTGTTAGGCGCCGGACTGGTCACGGTCCTCGCTCTGACCGGCTGCACCACGACCGGCGCGGGCACGGCGGGCGTCGGCGGCGTCGGCTTGGTCGAGCAGCCTGAGCCCGCGAAGCTCACCGTCAGCCCGGCCGCCGGCGCCAAGGACGTCGGACCCGGTGGACCGATCACGGTCAACGTCGCCGACGGCACCCTCGAGAAGGTCACGCTCACCAACGCGGATGGCAAGCAGGTCAAGGGAGAGTTGGCCGCGGACAAGAAGTCCTGGAAGGTCGGCGAGGACCTCGGCTACGCCAAGACCTACACGTGGTCCGGCTCGGCGCTGGGCGCCGACGGCAAGAACGTCCCCCTTTCCGGTTCCTTCACCACGGTCAAGCCGAAGAGCCAGATCAAGGCGAGCCTCAACACCGGCGACAACCAGACCTACGGCGTCGCGATGCCCATCGCGGTCACGTTCGACGCGCCGGTCAAAGACCGGGCCGCCGTGCAGAAGGCGCTGACCGTCGAGACCTCGGTCGACACGGAGGGCGCCTGGGCGTGGCTCAGCGACCGGTCGGCGCACTGGCGTCCCAAGGAGTACTGGAAGCCCGGCACGAAGGTCACCGTGAAGGCCGACACCTACGGCATCGCCTTCGGCAACGGCGCCTACGGCCGCAACGACGTGACGTCGACGTTCACCATCGGCCGGTACCAGGTCGTCGAGGGGAACACCCAGACCCACCGGATGGTCGTCAAGACCGAAGCCGGGCAGACGCACGACTTTCCCGCCAGCTTCGGCCTCGAGTCCGACCCGGGCCGGGTCACCAAGAGCGGCACGCACGTGGTGATGAGCAAGCACGCGTCGTACGGGATGACGAACCCGAAGTACAACTACGAGAACGTGGTCGTGCCGTGGGCGGTCCGCATCTCCAACAACGGCGAGTTCATCCACGGGTACGCACCCTCGATCTGGGCCCAGGGCAAGCAGAACGTCTCGCACGGCTGCATCAACCTGGCCCCCGCCAACGCGAAGCTCTACTACGACACGGTTCTTCCGGGCGACCCGGTGGAGATCACCGGCAGCACCCAGCAACTCGGCGCACAGGACGGCGACTACTACGACTGGGCCCTGTCCTGGGAGAAGTGGCAGAAACTGTCCGCCGAAGTCGCCTAGAACGTTCCTCCAGGGTGGCCACCGCCGAAGCATTCACCGCTTCGGCGGTGGCTTTTGTCGTGCCCCTGCGGCATTCAGACGCCGCCTAAGGAAACCCGACCACGGCCGCCCCCAAACCGCACCATCAGACGCCAGGTGACCAACTCTCAAGATTTCGGGGAGGCGGACTAGTGGCTTTGTCTTGCCCTGCGGCTTTTCGGGTGCCGCGTTACGGTCGGGCGATGTCGGGGAAAGGGCAGGACGAGCACCTGATCCGCCGGGCGGTCGCCGCGTCGGCGATGGGCAACTGCATCGAGTGGTACGACTTCGGCGTCTTCGGGTTCATGCCCGCGGTGCTGGGCGCGGTGTTCTTCAACGCCGCGACACCCACGGAGAATGTGCTCGGCACGTTCGCGGTCCTCGCGGTGGCGTTCATCGCGCGACCCTTCGGCGGCTTCGTGTTCGGCCCGCTCGGCGACAAGATCGGCAGGCAGAAGGTCCTGGCCACCACGATCATCCTGATGTCGGGCTCGACGTTCGCGATCGGGCTGTTCCCGTCGTACACGACCGCCGGGATCGTCGCGCCGATCCTGGTGATCCTCGCCCGGCTGATCCAGGGATTCTCCGCGGGCGGCGAGTACGGCGGCGCGGCGACGTACATCGCGGAGTACGCGCCGGACAAGCGCCGCGGGTTCCTCGGCAGCTGGCTGGAATTCGGGACGCTGACCGGGTTCTTCCTCGGCGCGGCCGTGGTGACGGCGTGCACCGTGGGCCTGGGCGACGAGACGATGCTGGCCTGGGGCTGGCGGCTGCCGTTCCTGATCGCCGGGCCGCTCGGCCTCGTCGGGCTCTACCTGCGGCTCAAGCTGGAGGACACGCCGCTGTTCCGTGAGCTCGAAGCCGAGCACCACGTCGAGAAGTCCCCGCTGCGCACGGTGATCACCACGCAGTGGAAGGCGATCCTGCACCTGATCGGCTACATCGTGCTACTCAACATCGCCGACTACGTGATGTTGACGTACATGGAGAGCTACCTGACGAACACGCTCAAGCTGGACGGCCACGAGCCGCTGTTCGTGATCATGGGCGTCATCCTGGGCATGATGGTCGTCATCACCCCGATCGGCGCCCTGTCCGACCGCATCGGGCGCAAACCGCTGCTGTACGCGGCCTGTCTCGGCTTCATCGTGCTGCCGGTGCCCGCGTTCAAGCTGATGGGCACCGGCAGCACGGTCAGCCTGACAATCGGGCTCGCGATCATCGGGCTGCTGCTGACCTTCCTGCTGGCCACGATCCCGTCGGTGCTGCCCGCGATGTTCCCGACCGAGGTCCGGTACGGCGCCTTCGCGATCGGCTACAACCTGTCCACCGCCCTGTTCGCCGGGACGGCGCCGTTCATCGTCACCAAGCTCGTCACCTCCACCGGCGACCAGCTGATCCCGGCGTACTACCTGATGGGAGCGGCCCTGGTCGCCGTCGTCCCGATCATCCTGCTGCCGGAGACGGCCGGGCGGTCGCTGCGCGGGATCACCAGCAGCACGCGGACGCCGCAGCCGGTCTCCTGACCGTGTGCCAGACCACAGAGGACTCGCCGCTTACGCTCCGGGGATGAGCCGTGCACCTGAGCCGTGGCCGCCCGTGGAGACCGACCTGCCGCAGCGGCATGCGGACGCCCCGGACCCGGGCACCGACCTCCCGCCGCACTACGCCCACTGCTTCGGCTGCGGCGACCAAGCCGAGGACGGCCTGCACCTGCGGGCCACGGTCGGCGAGGGCCACACCATCCTGTCCCAGTTCACCGTCACCGAGGCCCACCAGGGCGCGCCGGGCCTGGCCCACGGTGGCCTGCTGGCCTGCGCCTTCGACGAGGCGCTCGGCACGACGGTCGGCAACCTGCTGCGGTCGCCCGCGGTCACCGCGAAGCTGGAGACCAGCTTCCTGCGGCCGGTCCCCGTGGGCACCACGCTGTTCATCGATGCCCACCTCGACGGCATCGCGGGCCGCAAGATCTACGTCAGCGCCGACGGTCGCCTCGACGCCCCCGACGGGCCGATCGCGGTGCGGGCGCGGGCGCTGTTCGTGCTGGTCGACCTGAGCCACTTCGTCACCCACGGCCGCAAGGAAGACCTGGTCGCCGTGGCGAAGGACCCGAGCCTGCTCAGCCACCGTCCCTTCGAGATCAATCCGTAGGCTGACGGGGTGGTCTTCCTCCTCTTGGCGCTGCTGGTCGTCGCGGTACTCCACGCCTACGCGTGGAAGCGGCTGGTGCTCGACATCGCCCGGACCCCGCGGTTCCGGAAGGCGGGCACCGTCGCGCTCGCGGTCCTGGCCGTGCTGCTGGTCGCGGCCCTGGTGCTGCCGCGCCGGATCGGGATCGACGCCGCCCGCTGGATCGTCTGGCCCGGGTATCTGTGGTTCGCGGTGCTGTTCTACCTGTTCGTCATCCTGATGGTCCTGGAGATCCCGCGCTTCGTGGCGAACCGGTGGCCGAAGGCCACGGCCACCGACGAGAGCCGCAGGCTGTTCCTGGCCCGCGGCGCGGCGGTCGTGGCTGCCGTCGCGGCCCCGACCACAGTCGGCGCGGGCATGGTCTCGGCCCTGAGCGCCCCCGAGGTCAAGCGCTTCACGGTGCCGATCCGCAGGCTCGACCCGACGTTCGCGGGCTTCCGGATCGCCGTGGTCAGCGACATCCACCTGGGACCGATCCTCGGCCGGTCGCACGCCGAGCGGCTGGTCCGGATGATCAACGAGACCCAGCCGGACCTGGTGGCCATGGTCGGCGACCTGGCCGACGGGACGGTGGCGGAACTGGGCCACGCGGCCGAGCCGCTGCGCGACCTGGTCTCGCGCGAGGGGACGTACTTCGTCACCGGCAACCACGAGTACTACTCCGGCCACCAGCAGTGGATCACCGAGCTGGAACGGCTCGGTCTGCACTACCTCCGCAACACCCGCACTCAGATCACCCGGGCGGGCAAGACGTTCGACCTCGCGGGCATCACCGACCTCACGGGCAAGGCGTTCGACGACGGCCCGGACGTGGTGGGTGCCCTGCGTGGCCGGGACGAGACCAAACCGGCTGTCCTTCTGGCCCACCAACCGGTCCAGGTCACCGACGCGGCGCGGGCCGGGGTGGACCTGCAGCTGTCGGGACACACCCACGGCGGGCAGTTGTACCCGTTCCACCACGTCGTCGGGCTGGCTCAGCCCGCCGTGTCGGGTCTGTCCAAAGTGGACGACACCTGGCTGTATGTGACCAATGGAGCGGGTTTCTGGGGCCCGCCGGTCCGGGTCGGCGCAGCGCCGGACATCACGGTGCTGGAACTCGTGAGCGCCCCGATCATCCGCTGAGCGAGCAGGTTCACCCCATCGGGAGACGCGTCGACACGGGCGAGTCGTAACACGGGCTGCTCACGATGTCGGATTGTGTGACGCCGCAACCGTCACCGTCTCGTCGATCCAAAGCCGCATGTCCGAAGCCGATCGCTGGCGAAACATAGTGCGATCACAATGTTTTCTCAGATCACACGTACGTGACGGTTCATTCTATTGGGGGACATGACGCTCCAATGAAGAACGCGGTGCGTATTCAAACGAATGCCTGGCAACGTTTCGAGCGCCACGCGGGCCGTGTCGCATTTGCCCACCGCGCGTCGAACTCACTATGGTTTCGGCTCGTCGGGCGGTTATCGACTCTCACGGGGTCGAATCACGTTTAAGTAGCGCATCGCGTCGCCATTGCGATATTCGGAGTTCTCGCGGTGCGCGCAACATCAAGGAGCAATTGAAGTGCTGAAGAAGATTGGCACGGTCGCCGTTGGCGTCGCGGGCGGCCTGTTCATGCTCACCGGCATGGCCTCGGCACAGGCGGGCGAGCCCGCCGGCGACTTCCCGGATGGCCCGCACCTCTCGCACGGGCACGGCCACAACAGCCTCGTCCACGTCGGCGACACCAGCCTCGCGAACGGCTCGCTGAACAACGTCGGCCAGTGCATCGCTGTGCCGAAGCCGCAGGTCCCGGTTGCCGTGAACGGAATCGGCGCCGCTGTGCCGGTCGCCGCTCAGGACATCAAGCCGCCGGTCGCCCTGCCCGAGATCAACGTGCTGGGCGGGCACAACGGCGACTCGACGACCACCACGTCGGTCGTCGACCAGACCGGCAACAACTACTGCACCGGTGGCTCCGGCAACGGTGCGGGCAGCGGCACCGGCCACGGCTCCGGTGACGGTGCCGCGGCTGGCGCGGGCGACAGCAGCAACGCCGACGGCGCGGGCATCTTCACCGGCTGATGATCAGTCGCTGTGAGCTCGGCGTTTTGCCGATCCGCGCGATAGCTCCCGCTCCGAGCACGGAATGAATCCGTTCGGAATCAAATTCAGCGCGGGTGCGACTTCGACTGAAGTCGCACCCGCGCTGATTTGTCAGTTCGGCGTCGACGAAATTCGACGATGTCGAAATCTCGCGGATCAGGTGAAGGTGCGCGGGCGGATGGCGTTGGCCTTGTCGACCAGGGCGTGCCTGTGTTCCGGTGTGCCCGCGAGCCGGGCCAAAGCCCGGTAACAGCGTTCCAGGCCGAAGCGGAGTTCGCGCTCCGCCAGGTCGCAGCCGAGGACCTGGCGGTTCGGGGTCGCCGGGTGTGCGCCCGGCTTGCCCGCCTTGACCCAGTTGTAGGCGGCCTCCAACACGTCGGCGGACAGCCGCGTCCGCCGTTCCGCGTCGAGGACCAGGCGTTCCAGCCGCGTGGCCGCGTCGTGGATGTCCGGCTCGGCGACCGGGGTCTGGCCGGTCGGCCGAGTCTTGACCTTGATCGCGGCGACCTGCGCGGACACGTGGTGGCTCGAGGTGTCCGGAACCGAGTGCAGGACCTCGATCGCCCCGTTGCGGGCGCTCTGCGCGAGGTACACGCGGGCCAGGCCGAAGGCGGCGCTGACGTAGGAGTGGTCGGTGCGCCAGACCAGTTCGTAGTAGCGGGCGGCGGAGAAGTGGTCGCCTTCCTGCTCCGCGCTGGCGGCCAGCGCGAGCTTCGGGGCGATCTCGCCGGGCACCGCGTCGTAGACGTGCTCGAAGGACTCGCGGGCGGCCTTCGGGTGTCCACCGGCCAGGGCGATCAGGCCGCGGTACCAGTGGGGGCGCCAGTCGGCCGGGTCCGCGACGAGCCTGCGGGCCGCGTCGAGCTCCGAAGACGCCGCGCGCGGATCACCTTGCTCCATGCGGGCTTTGACCAGCCGCAGCCGCACCTCGATGGAGTCCTGCGGAGCGGCGGTCAGCGCCGCGACGAGTTCCGCGGGCTCGGTGGCGGTGATGCTGGCGAGGACGGCGGCGGCCGGGTCATCGGTGTCTATCAGCGGAAGTGGCAGGACGGAGGCCACGTCTGCGGGGCTCGGCAGCGGCAGCGGCTCGGGGCCCTCGGACACGACGGAGCCGAACGTCCTGGTCTCCACACCGAACACAGTGGACAGTCCGGGCCGCGGCCTGCCGGTGCCCAGCGCCATGACCTCGCGCAGCACGCCGGTCAGCTGGTCGGCCATCTCCTCCGCGGAGGCGAAGCGCTGCAAGGGATCGGCGTGTGTGGCCCGTTTGAGGACGCGGTAGTAGCTGCTGAACAGCGCGAACAGCGGCTCGGCGTCCGGCCCGGGCAGGGTGTGCTTGTAGCGGCTCGTGTAACCGGCGAACTCGATCGACAGGACGGCGAGGGTACGGCCGACGGTGTAGATGTCGGAGGCCACCGTGGCGCCCTCGGTGGCCAGCTCGGGCGCGGCGTAGCCGGAGGTGAAGAACAGCGGGCTCTCGTAGTCGTCGGTCTTGCGGACGGCTCCGAGGTCGATCAGCTTGAGCTGCTCGCCGTGCTGGATCACGTTGTCGGGCTTGAGGTCGCAGTAGAGCATGTCGATGCTGTGCAGGTAGCCGATGGCGGGCAGGATCTCCAGCCCGTAGGCGATCACCTGCCCGATCGGCAGCGGCTCCGCCCGGCCCGCCTCGCGGTGGTGCTCAAGCGCGAGCTGGCGCAGCGACTGGCCGCCGACGTACTCCATGACGATGTAACCGACCAGGTTGCCGGTGTTGGGGTCCGGGTGCTGGACGAAGTTGTAGATCTTGACGACATTCGGGTGCTCGACCTCGGCGAGGAACCGCCGCTCGGCCACGGCCGAGGCCATCGAGGTCGCGTCGCCGGTGTCGATCATGCCCTTGAGGACCACCCAGCGGTCGCTGACGTTGTGGTCCTTGGCCAGGTAGATCCAGCCGAGGCCGCCGTAGGCGATGCTGCCGAGCACCTCGTACTGGCCGCCGACAAGGTCGCCGCGGAACAGCCGGGGGCGGAAGTTGAAGGTCTGGCCGCACTTGTGGCACTCGCCCTCGGCCGGACCGGGCTGACCGTCGGTGCCACGGCCGACCTCGGCGCCGCAGTTGTTGCAGAACCGCTTGTTCTCCGAGACCGACGGGTCGTCGAGGACCGCGCTCGCCGGGTCCTTGACCGGCACCACGGGAACGTCGACCAGGCCGGCGCCGAGCCTGCCCCGCCCACTGGCCCGCGACGCGGTGCGCCTGCTGGTGCCGGGGAACGAACTGGACCCGGTGGTGATCGGCCCGGACTCGGTCCGCTGCGCGAGCGGGTGGGGTGTCTGCTGGGGTTCCTCCGGCGGCTTGGGCGGCACGATGCTCTGGGTGAGCGTGTGCATGCCGAGCACGCTGGTGGGCTGCGGGTCGCCGTCGCTCAGGGCGGTGTCGGGGAGGACCCCGGGCTGACGCGGGGCGACCGGGGGCAGCTCCTGCTGCCAGGGGGCGCCGGGGAACGTCTCGGGCTGCCGCCGACCGGCGCCGCGAGGCGGTTCGCCCGGGCGTGCGGGTTCCGCGGGGGCGTCCGGCTGGCCGGTGCCGCGTGGGTCGTGGTGGCCAGGCTGCGGGCGGGGCCGCGGGCGGCGGCCGTGCTGAGCGGGCGGCGGCTGGCCTTGGGTGCTGGGGGCACCCGTCTGCTGCCGACCCTGGCTGTTTGGCGACTGGATGCCTTGGGGCGGTGTGCCCTGCTGCCCTTGCGATCCCGCTGAACCGTGCACACCCTGCGGCACGGCGCTCTGCCCCTGCTGCGCAGGCCCCTGCGAGCCCGGCGAACCGAGTGACGGCAGACCCTGCGGCGGGGTGCCCGGCTGTCCCTGCTGGGCATGCGGCGGCTGGCCGGGTGCACCGAAGGGCTGCTGGGCGGTCGATCCCGGAGCGCCGGGGGAATGGTTGGCCGGTTGCGCGGACCAACCCTGCTGGGGGCCCCGATGGCCCGGCTGCTGCCCTTGACCAGGGTGCATGGGCTGGCTCTGCGGGTAGGGCCTGCCCTGGGTGGCCGACGGGTGCGGCTGCTGCCACCCCGGCTGCCCCTGGGTGGCCGAGGGGTGCGGCGGCTGCCCCGAGGACTGCGGATGCGGCTGTCCCTGGGTCCCGGGCGCGGGTGGTCGGGACTGGGGTTGGCCGGGGCCGCCGAACGGCCTGCCCGCGCCGCCCTGCCCGGGATGCCCGCCCTGCTGCGGTCGAGGCTGATGTCCTTGCCCGGCAAACGGTTGCTGCCCCTGGGTGCCGGGTCGCGGCTGTGGGGACGGGTGCGGCTGCCCGTGCGTGCGCGGCCCCTGCCCGGCGAACGGCGGCTCGGTTGAGCCCGTCGTGGACGGCGAGCCCGGCCCGCGCGAATCCGAAGAAGCCTGCCCAGCCAACGAAGACTGCGCAGCACCCGACTGGCCACGCGAATCCTGGGAATACTGCGCGCCGATCGGCGGCTCGGTCGAGGCAGGCCCACCCGACGGCGACTCGGTCTGACCCGCCTGCGACTCGTCGTGCCCGGCGCGCGAGTCGGCTGGGTCCGCGGCGGTGTGCTGGCCTGGCGCACCCGCGGGGCCGTGGTCCGCGGAACCGGTGGTCGCCTGCGGCCTGCCGGGTGAGTCCGCCGGGGTCTGCCTGCCCTTGGCGGTCAGCGGCGCCGAGCCGGAACGCTTCGGGTCGGCGTCGCGCTGGATCTGCCACTGGAGTTTCTCCGGGCGCGGCTCGGGCTCCTCGCGGGGCTCGTCGCCGGGGGGTGTCCACTGTGTCATCTCGGCCTCAGTCCCGGTACTTGACCGTCGGGGGCGCGGCCTGTTCGCCCGCCTGGGTGAGCCAGCGCCCATAGCTGGCCGTCCACGAGCCGCTCGCGATCGACTTCTCCAGCACGCCGTTGACGAACCGGACCATGTCCTCGTTCGCTTTGGGGATGCCGATGCCGTAGGGCTCCTCGGTGAACCGCGGTCCGACCATCTTCACGTTCGGGTCCTGCGCGACCATGCCCGCCAGGATCGTGTCGTCCGTCGACACCCCCGCGACCTGTCCCTGCTGCAGCATCAGCAGGCAGTCCGTCCAGTTGTCCACCGCGACGACCTCCGGCGGGGCAGGGGAGTCGCGCAGCTTGTTGAGCGACGTGGACCCCTTGGCCGCGCAGACGCGCTGGCCGCGAAGCTGGTCGACCCCGCTGATCTCGGAGCCGCGGTCCACCAGCAGGCGCTGGCCCGCCACGTAGTAGATCGCGGAGAAGTTGATGTCGACCCAGCGGGCGCAGGTCGCCGTCATCGTGCGGACGACGATGTCGACCTCGCCCTTCTGCAGCGCGGGGATTCGGCCCGCCGAAGTGATGACCTTGAACTGGACCTTGTTGGGATCGCCGAAGATCGCCGCCGCGATCTCGCGGACCCGGTCGATGTCGAAGCCCTCAAGCTGGTTCGTGGTCGGATTGCGGAACCCGAACAGGAAGGTGTTCTGGTCGACCCCGGCGATGAGCCTGCCGCGGTCCTGGATCTTCTTCATCGTGGACCCCTCCGGCATCGCGCCGGGCCCGGGCATCGCGCCGGGGCGCAGGCTGGCCGTGGGATCGCACGGCGGGACCTGGGTGGTCGCACCGGTCGTCGTGGGCGGGTTCACGACCACGCCGACCGGCTCGGGCCGCTGGGCGGACTGGACGACGGCCAGGTCGACCGGCTTGCCCGCCGCCGAGCAACCCGTAGACAACACCGCCAGCATCGCCAGCGCCGCTACAAGTGCCGCTGTGGCACGCCTCATCGGTACTCCCGCAGTCGTTCCCGGATGCCGAGCAGGATCCCGGCGGCGGCGATGATCGCCAGCACGACGACGCCCGGGACCAGGCCGGTCAACGCCGCACTGGCGTGTTTGGTCTGGGTGAAGAACTCCTCGCGGCCCGCGTTGAGGGCCGTGATCAGGTTCTTGTCGAGCTTGCCGAACGCCACGGCCGAGCTGTCCGGCGCGGCGCCGATGGCCATGGCGACGGCCTCCTCGTACTGACCGCCGTCGTCGAGCTCACGGATCTTCTTGTGGGCCGCGATCCACGTGTCGGCGTTCGCGAGGGCCTGGTCGACCTCGCCCGCGATCGCCGGGCTGGAAGCCAGTTCCCTGGCCTGGCGCAGCAGGTTGCCCCGGTCGCCACCGCTGAAGGTGACCGAGAGTTCCTGCCATTCCTTCTCGTATCCGGGCCCGTCGCCGCGGGCGACCAGGGTCAGGGTCTCGTCGGCGCGGCACTTCAGCGAGTTGATCCTGGCCTGCACAAGTACGTCCACCTGCTGCGAGCCGTTGCGTTCGCCGTCGGCGACCTGGGTCGCGCCGATGATCAGCGCCGCCGAGCCCCACACCAGGGCCAGGGCGATGGCGAGTGTCGAGCCGAACAGGCCGACGTTGAGCAGCCGGTTGGTCTTGCGGGTCAGGTAGCGCTGGGTCATGACGAGCGCGGCGAGCAGGGCGACGGTGAGCACGAGTGTCGTCCACGGGAACGACCTGGCCTCGGCCTGGCCCGCCTTGAGCCGTTCGTAGTCGATCCCGTAGAGCTGCTCGGCGGCGGGCAGGATCTTCGATCGCATCAGCCCCGACGCCTCGCGCAGGTACGCCGCACCTGCCGGGAAACCCTGGCGGTTGTTCGCGCGCGCGGTCTCGATCAGTCCCGTGTAGACGGGCAGCTGCTGCGAGAGCGTGTTGACCTGCTGCTCGGCCAGGGAGTCGCCCGCCACGTCCGAGGACGCCTTGCCGAGGGCGGCGCCCGCCTGGGCGATGTCGAACTCGTAGCGTGACCGCAGGGCGGCGGGCTCGACACCGCCGGAGAGGAACGCACTGGCCGCGGTGGCGTCGGCGTCGGACAGCGACCGGTAGATCTGCTGCGCGGCGGCGGTCAGGGGCTCGCGGTGGTCGGTGAGCTCGTCGAGGGTCGACTGCTTCGTCTGCAGAGTCACGGCCGCGAAGATGCCGGTGAGCACGGTCAACAGGAGCAGGCCGACCGCGATGAGGCTCAGCCTGCCAGGGGTCGTCGTCGCCGAGTGCGTCACTCGGCGCAACGGGGAAGCCTGCCTGGCCTCGGCGGTCACCACGGATACGTCCACGGGAGAACAGTCAACAACACGAACCCGCCCACCACGCCCGCTTTCCCCCGGCGGTTACCTGGCTGTGACGCCGGCACTTGTCGAAATGAACCTAGTCGACCCCCATCGGGCAGGCCACCACGGCTGGATTTAACCTGCCGCGTCGTCATGGCGACGGTGAGTCACCAAACGTCCTTCTTGCGCGCAGGGCAATCGCCTGGTTGCTCTCTGGTTCTGCCCGCCCGGCTCTGGGACCGTCGTTGTATGACCAGTGATCACAACATGCGGCATGTCGCCACGTTCTGCGGCCAGTGCAGCTGTGGCTGCCCGGAGCTGTGGATCGATCCGGACGCACCCGACGAGAAGCGGGTGGTCATCACCGACGACTTCGGCCAGCGCATCCAGATGAGCGTCGGGCAGCTCACCGACCTCGTGGCCGACGTCAAGAACGGTGTCCTCGACGAATTGCTCATCCCGAGCTAGCCCACCGTGGCCACCTGGCTCGGGTGGACCTGCACGGCGGCCTTCCTGGCCGTCGCCGGGTATGCGGTCGCCCGGCTGGTGGTCGCGTGCCGCACGCCGGGCTCGACCGGGTGCCACCGTACGGTCGACACCGCCCACGCGCTGATGGCGCTTGGCATGGCGGTGATGTGCTCGCCGGTCGGCGGGCCGCTGCCGATGGCCGGGTGGCAGACGGTCTTCCTGCTGCTCACGGTCTGGTTCCTGGTCCGCAGGGAGCCGGTGTCCGGGTGGCACGGCGGCGGGCTGCACCACGCGGTCGGCGGTCTGGCGATGCTCTACATGCTCACCGCCGTCCCGCACAGCGCCCATGCGATGGCGTCGGCCTGGAGTCCCCGGATGGCCGGGGAGCAGGCGGCGCTGCCCGTGCTCGGGTGGATCTTCGTCGGCTATTTCGCGGTGCAGGCCGCGCGGCTGGTCCGGGTGAGCCTGCGGTCGGACACGCACCGGGTGGCGGCGGGCTGCCAGGGCGTCATGGCGGTGGGGGCGGGCGGGATGATCCTGGCCATGCTCTGAGAGTCCTTACATGACTCGAACCCTTTCCTGGCGTCTCCTTGATCCGGCTCTGTGACAGTCATGTCATCGGGTTCGTCAAGGGAGGAACTGCCATGCGGGTCAAGCAGTGGGCCGTGGTCGCGGCCATCGTCAGCGGGGTCAGCCTGATCGGCGGCGGGGTCGCGGCGGCGCAGCCGAGCGAGCCGGTCACCATCACCCTGAGCCCCGAACAGGTCCAGAACCTGTGCGAGAAGCGGCTGCCGAAGGCGGAGAAGCGGATCGCCAAGCTGCTGGCCCGGATCAACGGGGACGCGCAGGTCAAGGGCTCCGTGGCGTGGCTCAAGGCGCGGGCGGAGAAGGAGCGGGCGGCGGGCCGGGAGACCAGCGCCCAGGTGCTGCGGGAGCGGGCCGAGCGCCGGGCGGGCCGGGTCGAGCAGCTGAACAAGGCCAATGACCGGGTCACGCAGTTCCAGTCGAAGCACTGTGGTGCCAAGTGAAGCGCGCGGTGACCATCGCCGCCCTGCTGTTGGCCTGTGTGGCGTGCGAGCGGCAACCCGCCGCGCCCGCGCCCGGTTCGTCGGGCACCTCGGACCTCGATCAGATCGAGTCCACCCTCGACGCCATCGAATCCGAGCTTGCCGGGGATTAGCCTGACCGCCATGGAGTCCCGTGGGCTGGTGCTCGTGGTCGAGGACGACCCGGCGATAGCCGAACTGGTCACGCTCTACCTGCGCCGAGACGGGTTCGGGGTGCAGGTGGAGAGCGACGGGGTCGCGGCGCTCGCCGCGGCCCGGCGGGTCAAGCCGGTCGCGGTGGTGCTCGACATCGGGCTGCCCGGCATGGACGGCATCGAGGTCTGCCGCGCCCTGCGCAAGGACGGTGACTGGACCCCCGTGCTGTTCGTGACCGCCCGCGACGACGAGGTCGACCGGGTGCTCGGCTTGGAACTCGGGGCCGATGACTACGTGACCAAGCCGTTCAGCCCACGCGAACTGGTGGCGCGGGTGCGCACGGTGTTGCGTCGGGCCAACGGACCGGGCGCCGCGGAGGTGCTCTCGGCCTGCGGGACCCGGCTCGACCTCGGCGAGCGTCGCGTGTGGACGGACGGCGGCGAGGTCGCGCTGACGTCGACGGAGTTCGACCTGCTGGCGCACCTGATGCGCAGGCCGGGGCAGGTGTTCGACCGGGCGCAACTGCTGAGCGCGGTCTGGGGTTACGCCGCGGCGGCGGGCACTCGCACTGTCGACGTCCACATCGCGCAGCTGCGGGCGAAACTGGGACCGCACTGTCCGATTAGGACCGTCCGGAGCGTCGGCTATGCGGTGGAGCGCCGGTGAAGCGGGCGTCGATCGCGGTCCGGATCACCGCGCTGGGCCTGGCCGTGGCCGGGGTCGTCGCCGTCGTCGGCGGGCTGGTCTCCGCGCGGCTGGTGGCGCAGACCGCGCGGGAGGTGACGAGGCAGACGCTGTCCGACCAGGCCGACGTGGTGGCGGGTCAGCTCGCCGACAGCAAACTCGGCCTGCGCCGCGTCGTCGAGGTGCTCGGCGGCCAAGGCGTGGCGGTGGTTCAGGTGCGGCCCAACGGCAACGTCGTCAGCTCCGACGCCACCGCCGAGCGCGCGGCGCGGAAGGCGGGCATCGCCGAGCTGACCGGGCCGGTGCACACGACGATCGAGATCAACGGGCGGGTCCTCCTCGTCGAGCTGCGGCAGGCCGACCCGCGCGGGGCGATCGGGCTGGTCCGGGAGACGGAGGCGGCGAAGGGGGTCGGTCGGACGCTGATCCGCAACATCGTCGTCGCGCTCGGCCTCGGCCTGCTGGTGGCCGCGGTCGCCGGGCTGGTCCTGGCCCGGCTGCTGTCCCGGCCGCTGCGCCGCACGGCCGCGGTGGCGACGTCGATGAGCCACGGCCGACGCGACCTGCGGGCGCCGGTCGACGGCCCGCGCGAGGTGGCGGAGGTGGCCGCGTCGGTGAACGAGTTGGCGGACGCCCTGCACCGCAGCGAGGCCAGGCAGCGGGACTTCCTGCTGTCGGTCTCGCATGAGCTGCGGACGCCGCTGACGGCGGTCAAGGGCTTCGCCGAGTCACTGGCCGACGGCGTCGTCACCGGCGACGCGGTCGCCGCGGCAGGCCGCACGATCGACCAGGAGGCGAACCGACTCGACCGCCTGGTCGCCGACCTCCTCGACCTGGCCCGCCTGGGCGCCGACGACTTCCGCCTCGACGTGGTCGCCGTCGACCTCACCGCCCTGGTCGCGGAGACGGCGACGGTCTGGTCGGCCCGCTGCGCCACCGCCGGAGTCCGCTTCGCACTGGAGGCCCCCACCGAACCGGTTGTCGTGCACGCGGACCCACGTCGGCTGCGACAGGTGCTGGACGGCCTGGCCGAGAACGCCCTGCGCGTCACCCCTTCCGGCAGGCCGATGGTGCTCGCCCTGACCCGCACGGCTGGGGTGGCGGTGCTGCAGGTGCGCGACGGCGGACCGGGACTGGCGCCGGAGGAGTACCCGGTGGCGTTCGCGCGGGGGGTGCTGAACGCGCGCTACAGCGGGAGCAGACCGGTGGGGACGGGGATCGGGTTGGCGCTGGTGCACGGGCTGGTGAGCCGGATGGGTGGGGCGATCGAGGCGGGCCCCGCCCCGGAGGGCGGGGCTGCCTTCACCGTCCGCTTCCGAACCGCCTGATCGTGCCGGTAGTCCTGGGCCGAACTCGCCGATCAAGGAAATCGCGGCGTCACCCCTCCGCGCAAAGCCCCCGCCCACCCAGGGGGGACGGCCCTTGGCCAGTCTATCGGCTGGTGGGGGTGGGTGGGCGGGGCTCGCGGGGACTGTGGACAGGTCGGGATGGGTGTGGATCAGTTGGGTCCTGGACTTGCGGTTACTGGGTGGCGCCTTTGAGGACCGTGTAGAGGGCGTCGACGGCGGACTGGTCGCCTTCGGTGGTGACGGAATCCTCGGCGGCGCGGCGCCAGAGCCAGCGGAGGAGGGTTTCCGGGTCGGCGCGGACGGTGGCGTCGGCGGGGCCGTCGGCCGCCTCAAGGGTGATGACCTTCGAGTCGAGGTTCACAAGCCAGGCCGAGTCACCGGTCTCGACGCGGACGCGCTGGCCGGTCAGGTCGTCCAGGGCGCCGGCGAAGTCCTCACGGAAGTGGTGGGACGCGAAGGCCAGGAATCGTTCCAGGACCTCGTCGACCCCGTCCACCGCCAGGTCCCGCGGGATCGGGGCGCTCTCGACGCCCGCGGCGAGTTCGGCGTCGACGCGGTGGATCACGGTTTCCTGGGCCATGCGGCGGATCCAGAACGCGACGGTCTGGTCGGGTGGGAACCACGTCACCGTGACATCCGAGGGCTGTCTGTGGCCGAACTGGGCGAGCAACTTGTCGTAGCCCCGGTCGAGGGCGGCCGGCGGGTCCTCGCCGGTCAGATCCGGCTGCGGCTGCCGGGCGTCGTGCTCCATTGTGGCGGCCTTGTGCGAGTAGACCTGGGCGACATGGCGGACCAGGTCGGTCATGGTCCACGGAGGACAGGTGGGAACCTCGGCGTCGGGTGCCGAAGCCGCGACAGTGCGCAGGCGGGCGAAGTCCGAGGCGAAGCAGTCGAGGTAGCGCTGGGAGTCCATATGGCACACCCAATCACCTGCCATGGCCCTCCCGCGTCCGATTTTCGCCAGGCCCACCGTCACCGCCGCTGGGCGCCCGCCTTCCGCTCGCGCGCCAACTCCCGCAGGTACGGCAGGAAGTCGACCTCGATGGTGTGCCGTTTGGACGACAGGTACCGCTTGCGCACCGAGCGCTGGTACGCGCCGATTTCCCTGATCATCTCGGTGCGGCCGGGCAGCCTGGCCGCGCCGGTGACCAGGTCGGCCACCCAGTGCGCCTGCGCCTGCGCGATCGGCATGATCGCCCCCAGCGGCTGGACCAGGCCGAGGAAGTACAGGCCCGCGTGCGACGGGTCCACGACTCGCCGGTACAGGGCCACCTCGTTGTCCCGGGCGCTGAAGACGGACGGTGCCAGAAACGGGAAGCTGATGCGATAACCGGTGCAGTAGACGATCTCGTCGACCTCCTCCTGCGACCCGTCGGCGAAGTGAACGACCGAGCCGTCGAGACGGGTGATGGTCGGCTTCACGGTGATGTCGCCGTGGCCTAGCCGGACCAGCAGGTCGCTGGACACCGTGGGGTGCGCGGAAAGCACCTTGTGGTCCGGTTCCGGCAACCCGTAGTCGACCATCCGGCCCTGGGTCAGCCGCAGCGCGACCCGCATCGTGAGGCGCTGAAACCAGTGCGGCAGCAGGGCGATCGGCGTCTTCGCCAGCCGGTCGAACGGTCTGCCGAAGATGTACTTCGGCACGACGTGCGCGCCGCGGCGCATCGAAAGGAACGTCCGCTGGGCCACCCGCGACGTCTCGACGGCGATGTCCGTCGCCGAGTTGCCGATGCCCAGGACGAGAACCCGCTTGCCCACATAGGGATCGGGGACCTTGTAGGCGTGGGCGTGGGTCTGCCCGCCATCGAACGTGTCGGCGCCGGGGAAGGCGGGCTCGGGCCAGCGCGCGTCCCAGTGGTGCCCGTTCGCGACGACCACCGCGCCGTACTCGGCGGTGCGCCGCTCGTCGGTGTCGCGGTCGCGCACGGTCACCCGCCAGCCGTCGCCAGCCGGCTCGACGGCGACGACCTCGGTCCGGAACGTGATCCGCTCGCGCAGGCCGAAGTGGTCGACGAAGTCGTCGAAGTACTCGGCGATCTGGAAGTGGCTGGGGTAGTCCGGCAGGTGCTTGGGCATCGGGTACGCGGCGTACTCCATCACCTGCCGCGAGGTGTTGATGTGCAGCGACCGGTACGCCGACGACATCCCGTTGTCGTTGAGGTAGCGCCAGTTCCCGCCCACCTCGGAGCCCGCCTCGAAACAGTCGAAGTCGACCCCCCGGGCCGCGAGCACCTGCACTGCCGCGATGCCGGAAGACCCCGCTCCGATGACGCATACCCGACCCATCGGGCCAGGTTAGTCGGAATGGCCCGCCGCGTAGGAGAGCAACTTGTCGTGCGTCCAGGTCAGTTCGCCGCTCTCGAAGTCCTTCACCACCGAGCGCAGCCAGGCGACCTCGGCCCGGCCGACGGCCTGCGCGTACTCCTCTTCCAGCCCGAAGATCCGTGGCAGCCCGGTCACCTCGGCGAGCGACTCGTCCAGTGAGCGCTCCAGCGTGTCCGCGCGGGTTCGAAGGCAGGCCAGGACCTCGGCCGGTTCCATGATCAGCATCGAGGCCAGCGCGGCGGGGAACGCCGGGAACTCGGTCGCGGGCGTGCTCAGCAGTTCGCGCAGCCACTCGACGACCGTGCGCGAGCCCGCTTCGGTCAGCTCGTAGACCGTGCGCTCGGGACGGCCCTCGTCGCGGGCGGTGTTGCGGACGCGAATGAGTCCGACCCGGTCGAGGCGCTCGACGGTTTGGTAGACGCTGTTGCGCTGCGCGACGTTCGCGACCCGGTCCTTGGCCCGCTCCTTGATCAGCTCACGCATCCGGTACGGGTGCATGGGCTGCTCGGCCAGGAGCACCAGCAGGACGAGGGCCAGCGGCGATGGGCGGTGCGACCGGCTCGACATGGCGCCAAGCCTAATCGCTTGTTGGATGTAGTCATAATATGTATAGTCATGACATGACCTTTCACGTTCTCATCATCGGCGGAGGCATCGCCGGTCCCGTTACCGCGATGGCGCTCCGCGAAGCCGGCATCCGCTCGACCGTCTACGAGGCCTACGACCAGGCCGCCGACGGCGTGGGCGCGTTTCTCGGCCTCGCCCCCAACGGGCTGCACGCGCTGCGCGTGCTCGGCCTGGACGAACCGGTGCGGTCGGCCGGGTTCGACAGTCCCGGCCTGCGGCTCACCCTCAGCGGCGGCCGCACGCTCCTGGAGACGTCGTTCACCGGCACCCGCGCCGACGCGCTGCCGCCGATCACCATCAAACGGGCCGACCTCTACGCGACCCTGCGCGACGAGGCCATCCGGCGCGGGGTCGACATCGTCTACGGCAAGCGCCTGGTTGGCGCCGAATCGAACGAGACCGGCGTCGTCGCCAGGTTCGCCGACGGCACGACAGCGGAGGGCGACCTGCTCATCGGGGCCGACGGCCTGCAGTCGCGGGTCCGGCAGCTCATCGACCCGGCATCGCCCGCGCCCCGCTATGTGCCGTTCCTCAACACCGGCGGCTTCGCCGAGGGCGTGCGGGTGGACGTGCCGCTCGGGACGACCCGGATGATGTTCGGCAGGCGCGCCTTCTTCGGCTACACCCCGGCGCCGGACGGCTCGGTGTGGTGGTTCGCGAACCCGGCCCAGCGCCAGGAACTCTCCCGCGCCGAACTGGACACGATCAGCTCCGAGCAGTGGCGCGCCAGGCTGCTCGACCTGTTCGACGGCGACGACCCGGTGGCGTCGGAGCTGATCAGGGCCACCCCGGTGATCCCGCCGTGCTGGGCCACCTACGACTTCCCATCGGCGCCGCTCTGGCACCGCGACCGCCTGCTGATCATCGGCGACGCGGCGCACGCGACCTCGCCGTCGTCCGGCCAGGGCGCGTCGATGGCCTTGGAGGACGCGGTGGAACTGGCCCGCTGCCTGCGCGACCTCCCCGACCACACCCGCGCTTTCGCCGCGTACGAGGGATTCCGGCGCGAGCGGGTCGAGCGGATCGTGGCCACGGGCAAGCGCAACGGATCGCAGAAGGGACTCGGCCGGATCGGCCGGATGCTGCTGCCGGTGATCTTCAAGGTGCTGCCCAAGCCGGACCTGAACTGGATGTACGACTATCGCTCGCCGTGGGACGCGCCCGCGTCCGTGTGAACCTCGGTAGTCTGCCGGGAGAGCACGTCTGGGGCGTGCCGCTTCCTATACTTGGGGTGTTGATGAAGCGCGTTGTATCCCTTTCTGTACTCGCCATAGTCGCTCCGTTATTGGTCACCATTGCGGGCGCGAACGCCGCGCAGCCCACCAGGGCGCCGAAGATGCCGTCGATCCAGACGGCCGACCTGTCCGCGAGCCCGCCGGTCAAGGCGAAGGCCGCGACGCTGGCGGCGAAGTCCGGCAAGACCACGGCGCCAGGTGTGCGCGAGGTGGCGCCGGACGGCGGGTTCTCGATGGTCGCGCTCAAGTGGAGCGGCGAGGCTCCCGAGGTGATGGAGGTGCGCTGGCGCAAGGACGGCACCTGGAGTGAATGGCAGGAGAGTGAGCCCACCGAGGGCGGCCGCGACGGAAAGCCGGTCGTCACCACCGAACCCATCTGGACCGGGCGGGCCGATCGGATCCAGGTGCGCGCCACCCGCGCGGGCAAGGTCGGGACCGACGCGCTGACCGTGGTGGCCGTCGACCCCGGGGAGTCGCCGAATGACGCGCGCATCGCGACCGTGAACGCCGTCCCGGACAAGCCGACCCTGGTCACCCGCGCGCAGTGGGGCGCCGACGAGTCGATCATGGACTGGACGCCGGAGTACGTCGACGACATCAAGGGCATCACGGTCCACCACACCGCGGAGACCAACGACTACTCCTGCGCCGACTCCGCGGCGATCGTCCGCTCGATCTACCGAATCCACGCCATCGACCGCGGCTTCGGTGATATCGGCTACAACGTGCTCGTCGACAAGTGCGGCACGCTCTTCGAGGGCCGCTCGGGAGGCCAACGCCACCCGGTGATCGCCGGGCACGCGTACGGCTACAACCGGCACACGTTCGGCATCTCGATGATGGGCCACCACACGTCCACCCCGCCGACCGACGCCACTCTGGAATCGGTGGCGGCCATGGCGGCGTGGAAAATGAGCAATGGCTACGTCGATCCGGCGGGCACGGTCACGCTGACCAGCGCCGCGGGCGTGAGCAAGACCGTGCCGAAGGTTTTCGGCCACCGCGATGTCGTCGTCACCGAATGCCCCGGTCAGATGGCATACGACAGGCTCGGCGCCATCCGGACCCGGGTCACCACATTGATGGGTGACTGGCAGGCCAGCCCGATCCACCAGAAGTGGCAGGCACTGGGCACGGCCTCAATCGGCCCGGTCTACGGCGTTGAGCAGTCCGAGGCGGGCGGCGGACGGTCCACCGAGTTCAAGCAAGGCGTGTCGACCATCGCCTACCGCTCCGACATCGGCGCCCACCTGGTGAGCGGCGCGATCAACGCCAAGTTCCGGGAACTGGGCGGAATCGCCAAACTCGGCTACCCGACGAACGACGAATCAGCCACGACGGACGGCCAGGGCCGCTTCAACCACTTCACCGGCAGCGCGTCGATCTACTACACGCCCACGACCGGCGCGCACGCGGTGCTCGGCCCGATCCTCGACACCTGGAACTCCCTGGGCGCGGAGAAGTCGTTCCTGGGCTACCCGACCACCGACGAGGAAACCATCGACGGCGGGCGACGGGCGAACTTCCAGGGCGGCACCGTTCTGATCAGCAACAGCACCGGCAAGATCACGGTTTACCGCAAGTACACCGGCACCACGGCGATCCGCCGCTGACGTTCGCTTGACACGAAACTGCCCGACCGGCGATCCGGTCGGGCAGTTTCATTTGAACGAAGAATCCACACGCACATACGGGCTGCCCACACCCGACCGGCATCCCCACGCATAGGCCCGAACCGCCGACCGGCCAGACAACGCCTACGCCCGAGACCGAATAGCCGATCCGATATCGCCAACCCGGTCAGCGAGCAGCCCCACAGCCCCCACCGCCCGACTCATCGGATCCGTTCCATCGCCGCCCAACGCCTTCTCCCGCAGGTAGGCGGCCTTGACCGCCGTCCATCGCTCAGCCTGCTCTCGCGAGAGCCTGCCTCGCAGTTCCGCGAGCTTGAGCAGGTTGGACTCGGCTCCGGAGGTGAGGGTCTGCGCCTCGCCCTGGTAGTGGTCGTCGATGACCGCTTCCAGCTCAGCGTCGTTCATCACCGCGACGATGCGCTCCGCGAGCTTGTTCATGTTGCGGTACGAGCCCTGCAACCCGAACGGCGGCTCGGTCCGTGAGGAATCGGCCTGCGCGGCGGACTCGATGTACGCCTGGTTGTTGGCGAGCACGATTTCCTGCACGCGCAACAGCTTGCGCAGCACCGAAAGAATCTGCTCGACCTCCACCGCGGAGTACGGGTGCGAGAGCTGGTCGGAGCGGACCGAGTCGTCGCCGCGGGCCATTCGGACGAACAGGCCGATGTCCGCGCGCTCCCGAGTGGACAGTGGGGCGAGGACCGGGTTCGACGTGAGTGAGTTCTCCACATAGCTCAGCGCGAACAGCTCCTCCCGGCCGGACAGCACATCGCCGAGGTTCCACACGTCGGCGCGGTTGGCCAGCATGTCCGGGATGCGGAAGCGCTTGCCGGACTCGGTGTAGGGGTTGCCCGCCATGCAGACGGCGAACCGCTTGCCGCGCATGTCGTAGGTGCGGGTCCGCCCGTCCCAGACGCCTTCCATCCGGCGCTGCGCGTCGCACAGCGAGATGAACTTCTGCAGCAGCTCCGGGTTGGTGTGCTGGATGTCGTCGAGGTAGAGCAGGACGTTGTTGCCCATCTCCAACCCGAAGTTGATCTTTTCGATTTCCTGCCTGGCGGTCGCGTTGGGGGCGTCCGCGGGGTCGATCGACGTCACGTCATGGCCCAGTGCCGGACCGTTGACCTTGACGAACACCAGGCCCAGGCGGTTCGCGACGTACTCCATCAGCGTCGTCTTGCCGTAGCCAGGCGGGGAGATCAGCAGCAGCAGGCCCATCTGGTCGGTGCGCTTGGCGTCGCCCGCCGCGCCGAGTTGCTTGGCCAGGTTGTCGCCGATGAGCGGCAGGTAGACCTCGTCGAGCAGTCGGTTGCGGACGAACGCGCTCATGACCTTGGGCTGGAACTCCGTCAGCCGCAGCCGGGACTTCTCCGCGGCCACCAGGGCCTCACGCTTGCGCTGGTAGGCGCGGAACGCCGGCACCTGCTCGACCCGGAACCGCTTGGTGCGGGCCAGGAACTCGTCGAGCCGCAGGTCGACCGCGCGGTCGGCGATGCGCGGATGCGCGCCGAGCAGGCCCTCGACCCGCTCGGTGAGCGCGGCGGACGAGTCGTGCCGCGGCAGGTCCGGGCACAGCTCGATCGCCACCGCCTCTGGCAGGTCCACATCGGACAAATCGGTGGTCGCCTGGTACGCGCCAAGCCAGGCGAGGACAAGCTGGTGCCGGGTGGCGAGATCGTCGCCCAGCGACCGGAGGTCCTCGTCGAACTGCTGTCCGCAGGCGGCGCGGAACCGGTCGACGAGCGCGCGGGCGGCGGCACTGGTGACGAATCCCAGCGGCGCGCTCGCCAACTCCTCGAACAGGTACTCGCCGACGTCCTCGATCGGCAGACCGGCCCCGGTCAGGAACTCCGACGCCGCGTGGGAAAGCTCCCCGCACAGATCGGCGATGGCGGGCGGCGGACCGAAAGCCGATCGGACCCGCGCCAGCGAGCCCGCCCGGACCGTCCACTGCGTGCGGGTCGCCTCATCGGCGCCGTGAGCCCAGAACAGCTGGGCGGCCGCACGGACGGCAGGCGAGTAGCGAAGCAGACCGGCCCCCGCGTGCAGCCGCAGCAGCACGTCGAGGATCTGGGTGGCGTCGTGGTCGTGCACGCCGCGCTCGTAGCCCTCGTCGTAGCGGCTCTCCGCGATCTTGCGGACCTCCGCGAGCAGGCTCTCCGACTCGCGCAGGGCCACGGGGTCACCCGAGTCCAAAATGGACGCCGCGAGATGCTCGGCCCGGTAGACCTCCGGCGACTCGGACACCAGCAGTTGCGACCAGAAGACACTGGTGTGCTGGAAGTCCTGGTCACGGACCGGCGAGCGGTAGTCGGTCCCGGTGACCGCGAACGCCATCTCGTCGCCGTGCGGGACCAGCGTCAGGTCGAGCGGCTGGGTGTTGACGGCGAAGGCGTGCTTGCCGAAGCGCAGTGTGTCGCCGCCGTCGCTGAACAGGTCGAGACGGTCGCGCAGCGAGCGGCCCGCGTCCTGGCGTGCGGCCTTCACCCGGCCCGCGAGTTCCTCGGCCCGCACCTGGTCGCCGAGTTCGCGCAGATCGGCGGTCACCGAGCGGACCTTGGCGACCATCGGGTCGGACGCGAAGTAGGTGTTGACCTCGTCGATCGTGGCCAGGCTCGCCACCCGCCGGGTTACGCTGGCCAGCACCCGCTCGGCCGACTCGACGAGCCGGTCGGCCCGGCGCGCGCGGTCGTCGAGCAGGGCCTGCTTGCGCGAGGAGAACGCCTCGTAGACGTCGGTACGCTTCTTGCCCAGTTCGGTGAGGAAGTCGTCGAACTCGCCGAAACGCGACTCCAGGTTCTCCACCTGGAGCATGAGTCTCCCGAGTTGTTCGTCGCAGCGCTCGGGGGTGTCCGCGACCGCCAGCGCTCCCGTAATGGCCTGCCCAAGCAGCGCGAACTCCGCCGCGAACTCCGCGCGGCCCTCAGTGGCCAGGAGTTCCTTGCGTCGCGCGATGAGGGTGGCGCGGGCCCGGTTGACCCCCGCGAGGACCTCGCCGATCCGCTCCAGGATGGACGTTCGCGCGGTGGCGTCGGCGATGTCGAGCGAGCCGACGACCTCGGTGACGACCTCCAGACCCTCGGACTGCTCGCTGAGCCGCTCGCTGATCGGTGCCGCCTCGGCGACCGTGGTGATCGACTCGGCGTCGGCGACCAGTTTGGCGACCTGTTCGTGATACCCCGTGAACGCGTCGGCGCCCTGCAGGAAGCCGACAGCGCGCTGGCCCGCCGAGATCTGCTCCTCGACCACCATCGCGTCGAGGGAGTCCACAGTAGACAAGTCGACATATCGCTGTTCGCGCAGCGTGATCAGCCGACCCTGGGCGCGGCGCAACTCGGCGAGCTGGGACACCCAGGCGGCGGCCGACTTCGGCGCCTCGCCGCGCACGGCCCGCACCAGGGTGGTGATCTGCGCCGAGGTCTCGGCCAGCACGTCGGCGGCCTGCTTGGTCAGCGCGGTGACGGTCTCGAACTCGTCGAGGACCTGCTCGGCGGTGGCCCGGACCTGGGTCAGCGACTCGCGCAGGTCACCGAGGTCGAGCCAGTGGTAGACGTCGAACGCCCGGGAGCAGGAGGCGATCAGCGACTCGAAGACGGCGGCCGACGGCGCCATGTCGTCGACCATGTGCGCCACCGACAGGCAGTCGGAGATCCCGCGTACCAGGTCCGGGTTGCCGACCCGCTCCAGCGGCCCGGTCCCGACCGGCTGCGCGGCGGCGTAAGTGTCCGACAGGTAGGGCGTCTGCCAGACCTGCATGGGATGCACGCGGGTCGGTTCCTCGGAGACCGCCCGGAACACCACGAGGGTGCCGTCGTCGAACAGTGAGTACCCGTGGCAGACCAGCGGGTTCGCCACTTCCTTGCGGATCAGGTTGTAGGGCAGCAGCAGCGAGCGGCCGTCGCCGCGGGCGTGGAAGACGAACAGCACGTCCTCGCCGTTGGGCGAGCGGATGACCCGCTCGTACTCCAGGTCCGTGACGTCGGTGTCGAATGTCTTGTGCACGCCGGTGGCGAGGTAGTAGCCGCCGGGGAAGATGAGGCCCTGGTCCTCCGGCAGCCGCCTGCACGCCTGGCCGATGCCGTCGAGCCGCACCACGGACTTGGTGTGGGTGTTGAAGACCAGGTGCCGCCAAACGGTCTCGTTGTAGGGCCGCACCCGGATGAGGATGAGCGGCCCGACCTCGGCGTAGTGCACGTCGGCGTCGGCGAGGCTCTGCAGCGGCTCGGCGACCGCCTCGGCGTAGATCCCCTCGCCGGTCTCGGTGTTGTTCTCGACCTTCAGCGTGAGATCGCCGTGGATCGTCTCGACGAACACCTTGTCCAGGATGGAGATGTGCGGGAACCGGCCAAGCACGTGATTGTCGCGGGTCGTCTCGACCCACTCGAAGTCGTGCGACGGCGGGAAGACATGATCCCGCTCGCCACGACTGTCCTCATAGGACACCAATCCGCTGGAGGTGACCTTCCAGCGCAGGACCTTGATGTCCTCGGTGCGCGGACCGGTCTGAAACACCGCGAGCAGCTTGCCCTCGACCCGGCGCAGCTGCAGCAGCCGAGTCTCGCGGTAGTACCGGTACAGCTCGCCGAAGTCGCGGACGAACTGCTCGTCGCGCAGCAGCTCGGGAAGCTCCTCGGCGCCCGCCGCGTCGAACCGGAAGGCCTCGCCGTCGCGGACGAAGGTGTGCAGCGAGAACACGTCGTCGATCGTGGTCTCCGGCTTCAGGCCGATGAACACGTTGTACCCAAAGAGCATGAGGCCCCCCGGGCTGTGACTGCCTCCAATGCCGGCGGGCATGGGAACGATGTCCCTCGGCACGCAGTTGTTCTCCGTGCGGATCCGGTCGTTGCCGACCAGCCGCAGCTCGGTTCCGCCGAAGACCCGCAGGCGCTCGGTGTTGAGCGCCTCGGCCCGGCGGGCCAGCTCGGCGGCCTGCTCGCCGAGCCGGGCGCGCAGCACCTCGTATGTGCCCGCGTCGAGCGCGGGCGCTTCCAGTTTGGACACCGCAGTCCCCGCCACCTCGGTCGCTGTCACCGCTGTCAGGTCAGCTCTGCGCGGCGGCCAGGGCGGCGACCGGCTGGTCGGCGATCCCGAGGCGCTGCGCGTGGCCGAGCAGCTCCTGCAGCTTCGACGAGTCGCCACCGCCGGTGTTGATCAGCTTGAGCAGCAGGGCGGACACGGTCAGGTTCTTGACGTCGTTGGTGCCGAACGACCCGAGGATGCCCTTGAGGTCGTCGGTGAAGCTCGCCGAGCCGTTGAGCCAGCCGCCGCCGAGCTGCTGCGCGACCGACGAGTGGTCGACGAACCCGTCGACCGCCTTGCCCATGGTGATCGCGCCGACGATCTTGTCGAAGAACATGGTCTCGCCGCCGACGATGTCGATGTCGGCCTTCTCCAGGCCCGCGGCCAGCACCATGGCCTGCGCCTCGGCGACCTCGCGCTGCGCGTCGATGCCCTTGAGACGGACCTCCTTGTCGGCTTCGAGCCGCAGTCGGTACTCCTCGTGCCCGCGGGTCGCGTCGTCCATGGCGGCCAGCGCGCCCGCCTTGTCGGACAGGCCCTCGGCCTCGCCCTTGAGCTTCTCCTTGATGCCCTCGGCCTCGGCCATCGCCTTCTCGCGGTAGACCGCCGCCTCCGCGCGGCCGACCTTCTCGATCGCCGCCGCGTCGCGCTCACGGACCTGGACCTCGGCCAGCCCCTTGGCCGCGGCCTCCGCCTGCGCGCCCTCGGCGAGCCGGATCATCGCCCGGGTGTCGAGCTCCGCGGCCTGCTGGCGGGCCTCGGCGAGCACCAGTTCCTCACGGGCCTTGTGCTTGGCCGACGCCTCGGACGCCTCAGCCGCCTTGATGTCCTTGACCAGGCTCTCCTGGGCCTCGGCCTCGGCGCCGATGATCAGCGCCTGGCGCTTGCGCTCGGCCTCCTCGACCATCCGCAGGCGCTTGATGTTCTCTTCCTGCTCGGCGACGGTCTTGTCGACGGCGATGCGCTCGCGCACGACTTCGGCCACCGCGCGCTTCTCGGCCTCGACCTCTTTGTTCTTGGAGATGGTGGACAGCTCGGTCTCGCGCTCGCGGGCGATGACCTCGAGCATCCGGTCCTTCTCGATGCGCTCGGTCTCGATCGCGATGACCCGCTCGCGGTTCTTCTCCGCCACGGCGATCTCGCGGGCCTTGTTCTCGGTCTGGATGCCGAGCGCTTCCTCGGTGCGCAGGTGCGCGGTGTTGGCCTTCAGCCGCTCCTCGGCCTGGACCTTGGCCGTCTCCGCCTCTTCGCGGGCGCGCATGGTGTCGACCTCGCGACGCTGCTTGATCTCCGCGTCCGCCTGCCTGCGCTCGAGTTCCAGGATGGCCTCCCGCGCGTCGACGTTCTGGCGGGTGATCTCCTTCTCCTCATTGCGCTGGAACTCGTTGGTGCGGATGTGCTCGATCGCGGTCAGCTCGGTGATCTTGCGGATGCCTTGGGCGTCAAGGATGTTGGCCGCGTCGAGCTGCGTCATCGGGGTCTGCTCGAGGTAGTCGATCGCCGCGTCCTCAAGGCTGTAGCCGTTGAGGTCGGTGCCGATGACCCGGATGATCTGGTCGCGGAAGTGGTCGCGCTGGGTGTAGAGGTCGACGAAGTCGAGTTGCTTGCCGACGGTCTTGAGCGCCTCGGAGAACTTGGCGTTGAACAGCGCCTGCAGGGTGTGCTCGTCGCTGGCCCGCTGGGTGCCGATCGCCTGGGCGACCTTGATGACGTCCTCGACGGTCTTGTTGACCCGCACGAAGAACGTGATGCGGATGTCGGCGCGGATGTTGTCGTGGCAGATCAGGCCGTCCTTGCCCGCACGGTTGATCTCGATGGTCTTCACCGAGATGTCCATGAGCTCGGCCTTGTGCAGCACCGGGAGCACGACCGCGCCGGTGAACGTGACGTCCACCTTCTTGACCTTGGACACGATCAGCGCCTTGCCCTGCTCCACCTTCCGGAACAGCCTGCTGACGAGGAACAGCATGATGATGACGACGAGCAGGATCACGCCGAGCAGGATGCCCAGACCGGTGGAGATCAGGTCCATTCTTGTTGCCCCTCAGTAAAAGGTCAGATCAGGAGAGTGGAACGTCGACCGCGGAGATCCAGAAGAACTCGCCGGTCGGGTCGTAGTCATAGATGAACGCGGTCTCGCCGGTGCGCAGCACCGGCCCGCCCGCGCGGCGGACCTGGATGATCGCCGAGGAACCGTCATCGGCGGTGACCTCGGCCTGGCCGAAGGTCTCGTCGACAACGCCGGTGCGCACCACGCACGGCCTGCCGACGAAGTCGATGCGGGAGGCGACGATCTCGTCGCCGAAAACCTTCCGCAGCGGGACCACGACCACGCGGGTCACGAGCAGCGCGATGAGCAGCGCGGCCAGGAGCACGCCCACCAGGGCCGCGATCTTGAGCGGAGCCGGGAATCCGACGTCGCCGAGCAGGACCGTGCCCACGAGGGCGACGAACCACGCCACGACGACCACCAGGGTGAGCGCGATGCTCACCGGCACACCACCGAGACCGAACCCGCCGGCGACGCCGCCGTCGAGGGTGTCCACCGCGTCTACTTCGGACGCACCCAGCGCGACGAAAAGCCAGTAAAGGATCACTACGAGCAAGAGGAAGGTGAACAACACGACGGGGAACCGGAGAGTCGCCGCGACGAACTCACCCATGTACCGCCCCCATCACCCGGTTGTGGTCCCGACCCTAGCGGTCTCCCAATGTGTTGTTCGCGTTTCCGCGCCACAATGTGACGCGGTGGAGACCACAGAGGTTCCACCCGTCCACAGCGGACCCAAGATTGGTGTTACCGGAAGTAACTGTTACTTGCTATCATGGCTTCGAGCAGCTGCGAGAGAGGCAAGGACCAATGACGCTGGCACACGCCGACACACCACCCGCCGGGGGCGCGCCCGTCCTGCAGATCCTCATTGCCCTGGGCATGTTCGCGGCGGTGTTCATCCCGCTGACGATCTTCGTCGTGCGCGAGGCCCGCGGGCGCAAGACGCTGCTGGGCGGACTGGCCGACTTCAGCGCCCGGATCACCGGCCTGCCCCGCTGGGCGCCGCTGCCGATGGCTGTCGCCTTCGCCTCCGGCATGTCCGCGCTGATCGGCGTCTACTGGGACGTCCCGATCCACATGGAACTCGGCCGCGACGAAGGTCCGCTGGCCAACCCCTCGCACTACCCGATCTACTTCGGCCTCGTCGGCATCTTCGCCTCCGGCATCATCAGCGCCGCCCTCGCCGTGCGCGACATGCCGCCCCGCGGCCTGAAGATCGGCCCGAACCTGCGCATCCCGCGCGGCAGCGTGCTGATGATGGCCACCGGCTCCGTCGGCCTGATGGGCTTCCCCCTCGACGACCTGTGGCACCGGCTCTTCGGCCAGGACGTCACCGAGTGGGGCCCCACGCACGTGCTGATGATCTGCGGCGGCATCATCGTCGTGATCGGCATCCAGCTTCTGCTCGCCGAGGCCCGGCAGATCACCGGCGACACGAAGGTCACCCGCTGGCTCGGGGTGATCGCGGCGGGCGCCTGGCTGATGGGCACCTCGGCGATGCTGATGGAGTTCGACCTCGGCGTGCCGCAGTTCCCGATGCTCGCCCACGTCGGACTGGTCGCGCTGACCACCACGTGGCCGATGGTCGTCGCCCGGGCGAGTTTCGGCCCCGGCGGCGCGCTGATCACGGTCGCGGTGCTGCTCCTCTCTCGCCTGGTGTTCGTGGCCATCCCGTTCGCCCAGGACTTCCACGTGGCCGTGCTGCTGCCGTGCATCGCCGAGGCGATCATCATCGAGGTCGTCGCCCTGTTCCTGCGGCCCGGCTACGCCTTCGGCGCGGTGTCCGGCCTGGCGGTCGGCACCCTGGGCATGCTGGCCGAGACCGGCCTGAGCCAGTGGATCATGCCCGACCCGTGGCCGACCTCGATGCTCGCCGACACGCTGGTCGTGGGTGTGCTCGCCGGTGTCGCCGGTGGCCTCATCGGCGCCTGGCAGCACCAGCGGATCGAGGAGATCGCCCACCCGCAAACTATTGCCCCCCAGGGGTTCCGCCGTAGGCACGCGCTCGGACTCGTCGGCGCACTCGGCGCGACGGCCGTGCTCGGCTTCGTGGTCCCGCCGCAGGACCCGGAACCCGGTTGGTCGGCGGACATCCAGCTCACCGAGTCGCCCACGGGCCTGCACGTGGAGCGGCCCGACGGCGCCCCGGAGCGGTGGGTCAACGCGACGGTGAAGATCACCCCGGCGTCCATCACCGAGGACGCGGTGTGGCTGAACGGGTTCTCCTGGCAGGGTGGCGGGTTCAACAGCGCTCCGCTGGTTCCGCTGGGGGACGGGGTTTACCGGACCAGCGAGCCGCTGCCGGTGTTCGGCAACTGGAAGTCGGGGATCCGGCTGCACACCGCTGACCGTGTGCTGACCTTGGCGCCTGTTTACGCGCCGGCGGATCCGGCCGCCAACGCGCCGGCGATCGCGGCCGTGGATGGGCCGCATCCGTTTGTGGCGGAGATCGACTTCTTGCAGCGGGAGCGGAAGTCGGACACTCCGGCGGTGTTGTGGTCGATCGCCTATCTGTTTGTCGGTGGGGTGTTCGCGCTGGCTTGGGCGTTGTTCGCCTGGTTGTACGCGTCGGCTGCTCAGCCTGTTCGGGAACAGTCTTCGGCTCCCGCATAGCTGCTTGGGGTGCCTGGCGGCTCTGGCTGCTGGTGCCTGTCGACGGCCTGTCGCGATGGTGGGGCGCGATCAAGGGATGGCGCGTTCCAGGGCGTCGAGTAGTGGGGCGACCCGGTACGGGATCTGTTCGGTCATCGCGACGGCCGTGGTGCTGCGGATGACGCCTCGGCAGGCCAGCACCGCGTTGATCACTTCGTGCAGGTGCCGGGTGTTGCGGGCGGCGACGCGAACCAGCAGGTCGCCGTCGCCTGCGATGCCGTGGGCCTCCAGGACGAACGGGACGACGGCCAGGTCTTCGATCGCCGATCCCAGCCTTCCCTGTGCCACCTGCACCGTCAGGAAGGCTGTCACCTCGACGCCCAGTTCGGTGTAGTCCACTGAGCGGCCGCGCATGCCCACGACCCCCTGGCGTTCCAGGCGGGCGACGCGGGCGTGGGCGGTGTTGCGGGCGATGCCCAGACGTTCCGCCAGTTCGGTGATGCCGATGCGCGGGCTCGCCACCAGTTCGCGGATGACCCGCAGGTCAAGGCGGTTCAGCATGCCCATGCTGCGCAACCTCCTCACTGGACGCGGACCAGATTTGAGCAATTCGCTCAAATTCCACCTCACAGTCTTGCACTACGCTCACTGCGGGCCGTCTCCTTGCCCGCGACGCGCAGGCCGATGAGAGGTGTCGACGACCATGACGGAGCTGTTCGAGGGGTACCGCCCCGCTGACGTCGTGCGCCGGACCTCGGGTCTGGGCGCCATGACCGGGGTGCAGGCCCTCGGCAAGCTGCTGGTCGACCAGCACCGCGCCGACCAGGCCCGGGGCTGGAAGACCGCAGGGCTCGTGTCCGGCTACCGGGGGTCGCCGCTCGCCGGGCTCGACCAGGTGCTCGACCGCAACGCCGACCTGCTCGCCGAGCACGACATCAAGTTCATCCCCGGCGTCAACGAGGAGCTGGGCGCGACCGTCGTCTACGGCTCCCAGCTCGCCCCGCAGCTGCCCGATCCGACCTTCGAGGGCGTCTTCGGCCTCTGGTACGGCAAGGCGCCCGGGGTGGACCGCTCCGTCGACGCGTTCAAGCACGGCACCTGGATGGGCACCACCCCGCGCGGCGGTGTGCTCGTCGTCGCCGGTGACGACCCCGCCAGCAAGTCGTCGTCGCTGCCGTCCAACTCCACGATGGCGCTGGCCGAGTCGCTCATGCCGGTGCTGGCGCCGGTCGACGTCGCCGACGTGCTGCGACTGGGGCGCTTCGGCTTCGAGATGTCGCGGTTCAGCGGCGCGTGGACCGGGTTCACCGTGGTCACCAACATCGGCGACGCCTACGAGATCGTCGACCTTGGCGCGACGCCGGAGATCGTGGTCCCCGAGTTCGAGTGGGACGGGCGGCCGTGGCGGCCCACCCACAAGCCCGGCGTCGGTATCCCCGAGGCGCTGGCGATGGAGCGCGAGGTGCTCGACGGCAGGCTCGCCGCCGCCGTCGCGTTCGGCGCGGCCAACGGCCTGGACCGCATCGAGGGCGCGGTGTCGGACGCGCGCATCGGCCTGGTCGCCTCCGGCCACAACTACGCCTCCCTGCGCGACGCGCTGCAGCGCCTCGGCCTGACCGAGGACGCGCTTCGCGCACGCGGGATCCGGGTGCTGCGGCTCGGCATGGTCCACCCGCTCGACCGGGACCTGCTGTTCCGCTTCGCCGACGGCCTCGACGAGATGGTCGTCATCGAGGACAAGCGCCCGTTCATCGAGACGCTGATCAAGGAAGCGCTGTTCGACAAGGCCGTCCGGCCGCGCGTCTACGGGAAGCAGGGCCCCGAGGGGAAGACGCTCATCCCGGTCCACGGCGCGCTGGAGTCCGATCGAATTGTGGCCGCTCTGGGACGATTTCTTGCCGACCGGGTCGGCCGCGAGCACGTCGACCTGCGGCACCCGGCGTTCAAGCCGCGGCTGCCCGCGCTGACGCTCACCCCGGTCAACCGCACGCCGTTCTTCTGTTCCGGCTGCCCCCACAACCGCTCCACCGAGACCCCGGACGGGTCGCTGGCGGGCGCGGGCATCGGCTGCCACGCGATGACCACGTTCATGGACCGCAGCGTCGGCTTCACGCAGATGGGCGGCGAGGGAGTCAGCTGGGTGGGCGCGGCGCCGTTCACCGGCACGACGCACCTGTTCCAGAACCTCGGCGACGGCACGTTCTTCCACTCCGGCAGCCTCGCCGTGCGCCAGGCCGTCGCGGCGAACACCAACATCACCTTCAAGCTGCTCTACAACGCCGCGGTCGCGATGACCGGCGGCCAGCACGCCGACGGGTCGGTCGACCCGGCCGCGGTGACCCGGATGCTGCACGCCGAAGGTGTCGTCAAGACCGTTGTGGTCTCCGACGAGCCGCGCAAGTACCCGCGCTCGACGAAGTGGGCGCCGGGCGTGAAGGTCCGCCACCGCGACGACCTGGACGAGGTCCAGCGCGAGCTGCGCGAGACCGAGGGCGTCACGGTGATCCTCTACGACCAGGAGTGCGCCGCGGAGAAGCGCCGCAAGCGCAAGCGCGGGCTGGCACCCGACCCGGCGAAGCGGGTAATGATCAACGAGTCGGTGTGCGAGGGCTGCGGCGACTGCGGGCAGAAGTCCAACTGCCTGAGCGTCGAGCCGACCGACACCGAGTTCGGCCGCAAGACCCAGATCGACCAGACGTCGTGCAACAAGGACTACTCCTGCCTGCTCGGCGACTGTCCGTCGTTCCTCACGGTCATCCCCGGCACCGGCAAGAAGCGGCTGGTCCGCGACGAACTGCCCGCCGACCTGCCCGAACCCGACTCACGGCCGACCTCGGCGAACCTCGTGATGGTCGGCATCGGCGGCACCGGCGTCGTCACGACCAACCAGGTGCTCGCCACCGCGGCCCTGATCAGCGGCCTCGACGCGCGGGCACTCGACCAGACCGGGCTGAGCCAGAAGGCCGGCGCGGTGGTCTCCCACCTGCGCATCACCCCGGAGCCGACGTCGCTGCCCGGGCTCGTGCCCGCGGGCACCGCCACCGGCTACCTCGCCTTCGACGCGCTGGCCGCGACCACCGACGTCAACCTCTCGCGGTGCTCGGACCAGACCATCGCGGTCGTGTCCACCTCCGAGGTCCCGACCGGGCGGATGGTCGTCGACCCGGCGGCGTCCTACCCGGGGCGGGAGGACCTGCTCGGCAAGATCTCCGGGCGGACCAAGTCGGTGCACGCCTTCGACGCTCTCGACCTGGCGGAACGGCTCTTCGGCAGCACGGCGGCGGCCAACTTCCTCGTCGTCGGCGCGGCCTATCAGGCCGGGCTGCTGCCGCTGACCGCGTCGGCCATCGAGCGGGCCGTCGAGCTCAACGGCGTCGGCGTGGCCACGACCATCCAGGCGTTCCGCGCGGGCCGCAAGGTCGTGCAGGACCCGACCTGGATCAGCTCGGCGAAGCCCACCGCGGCCCCGGTGGAAGGCACCGAGCTGGAGCGCCTGCTGGCGATCCGGGTGCCGGAGCTGACCGCGTACCAGAACGCCGACTACGCCCGCCGCTACACCGACGTCGTGTCCACTGTGGAAGCGGCCGAGCGGGCGCTGGGCCTGCCTGGCACGCCACTGGCGGAGGCGGTCGCGCGGAACCTGTTCAAGCTCATGGCCTACAAGGACGAGTACGAGGTGGCCCGGCTGCACCTCGACCCGGAGCTGCGGGCGTCGGTCGAGGAGAAGTTCGGCGCGGGCGCCACGATCGGCTACCAGCTGCACCCGCCGATGCTGCGGGCCATGGGGATGAAGCGGAAGCTCACGCTCAAGCGGACGGCCGGTCCGGCGTTCAAGGTGCTGCGCGCGCTTCGCGGACTTCGCGGCACCGCTTTCGACCCGTTCGGCTACGCCCACCTGCGCAAGGTGGAACGTGCGTTGATCAGCGAATACATCGCGGTGATCGAGCGGATCTCGGCTGAAATGACCACCGAGAGCCACGCTGTGGCCTGCGAATTGGCGGCGCTGCCGGATTCGGTGCGCGGCTACGAGGAGATCAAGGTGGCTTCCATCAATCGTTACCGAGAGCGGAGTCAGGGTCTACTGGATCGATTCGACCAGGCGAATCGCCCTCTGGAAAGGGTCTAGACCCTCCCTCAACTGGCAACTGTGAACGGTTTCGGAGCGTCATAACTCGACCTAAGTTCCCTCTCGAATGGTGAAGGCAATGTTCACCCGAAGGTGCATGCCGTCACCGGTTGCGCATTCACGAGAGGACCTCTTGATGAAGAAGCGGTACACCGCCGCGCTCGCCACCCTGGGCCTGGCTTTCGCCGGGTTCGCGGTTCCGACGCTGGCAGGAACGGCACAGGCTGGTCAGGACGAGGCGATCGAGGCTGGCTACGACCAGTTCATCGTCACCTTCGCCGACTCGGCGAAGTCCCGTGGCCTCGCCCACAAGGGTGTCACCCAGGTGCGCGAGCTCGAGTCGGGCAGCGTCGTCGTCAAGCCGTCCCGTGGCCTCGGCCGCAACGGCACGGCCGCGCTGATCAACGACCTACGCAAGCAGGCCGGTGTCGTGAGCGTCGAGCCCGACCTGATCATGACCGCCACCGCTGTCCCCACCGACACTCGCTACAGCGAGCAGTGGGACCTCTTCGAGCCGACCGCCGGCATGAACGCCCCCGGCGCGTGGACCACGGCTGACGGCGCGGGCGTGACCGTCGCGGTCATCGACACCGGCATCGTGAAGCACTCCGACCTCGACGGGAACGTGCTGCCCGGCTACGACTTCATCAGCGACGCCACCAGCGCCCGCGACGGCAACGGCCGCGACGCGAACCCGAACGACGAGGGTGACTGGTACGCGGCGGGCGAGTGCGGCGGCGCGGCCAACCCGAGCAACTCGAGCTGGCACGGCAGCCACGTCGCGGGCACCATCGCGGCGGTCAGCGACAACGCCAACGGCATCACCGGCATCGCGGCGAAAGCCAAGATCGTCCCCGTCCGCGTCCTGGGCAAGTGTGGTGGCCGCACCTCCGACATCGCCGACGCCATCACCTGGGCGTCGGGCGGCAGGGTCCGCGGCGTGCCCGCGAACGCCAACCCGGCCAAGGTCCTGAACCTCAGCCTCGGCGGCAGTGGCAGCTGCGCCCGCGCCTACCAGCGCGCCATCGACGGCGCCGTCTCCCGCGGCACCACCGTCGTCATCGCGGCGGGCAACTCGAACTCCAACGTCTCGGGCTTCACCCCGGCCAACTGCAACAACGTGGTCTCGGTGGCCGCCAGCGACCGCGAGGGCAACCGCGCGTGGTACTCGAACTACGGCAGCCTGATCGACGTCGCCGCCCCCGGTGGCGAGGTTCGCAACGAGACCGACCCGTCCGGCAGCCGCACCAAGCCGCAGGACGGCATCCTCTCGACGATCAACGCGGGCGCGACCGTGCAGACGACCGAGGACTACAAGACGTTCATGGGCACCAGCATGGCCGCTCCGCACGTCGCGGGCCTGGTCGCCCTGATGCTCGGCGAGAAGCCGCTGACCCCGGCCCAGGTCGAGGCAGCGCTGAAGGCCAACGTCCGCCCCCTCCCCGGCGTCTGCGCCGAAGGCTGCGGCGCGGGCCTGATCGACGCGACGAAGACCATCGCGAACATCTGACACACCTGAGATAGCCCCGAAAGGGCGGCTGCCACCACCCCCCTGTGGCAGCCGCCCTTTCTTGTCCCCCCAGTCCTCCGCACCCCGCGCACTTCGCCGACCGGTCCCAAACCGTTCCGGACCCGCGAAGTACGGGACTTTGGTGGCGAGGACGAGTACAAGGCACCGGCTTAACCCCCGGGAGCCACCGGAAACGCGGTGCCACGAAGAGTCAGCGAGACAACTCCATCACCCAGTTGATCTCCCAGCTCTCCCCGTCGTCCACCGAGAATCCCTGCCGCCAGGTAGCCGAGTCGGGCGAGTTCACGGTCCACAGGTAGCTGACCTTCACCCGCCGCCCCTCGAACTCGTCCCAGCCGTAGAACTTTCCCTCGCCGTCCGAGCCGAAGTTCCCGAACACCGGCGCCTGCAACACCCCCGTCCGGCTGCTGATCCAGTAGATCGCCCACTGTTCCGCCGCAACGTCCCAAGTCCGCAGTGTCATCCCAGCGGACCCCTTGGTGGGAAACGAAACCTCATCGACGTTGCCGCCGAAGAACGGTCGGCACGTCGACACCGCGGGGAACTCGTCCCACTCGTCGCTGCCGGTCAGCGGTGCGAGCAGCCTGCGGTTGAGCACGTTCCAGCTGCCATGAAGAAAGTCGAACCCCTTGGTCATGACCGCGACGCTAGCGGGGTATCACTGACATCTTCTGTCAGTGATACCTGCGAGAATTCCGCCATGCGCGCGAGCAGACTGGTCTCCCTTCTCCTGCTCCTGCAGACCCGCGGCAGGATGACCGCCCAGGAACTCGCCACCGAGCTCGAAGTGTCGATCCGCACCGTCTACCGCGACGTCGACGCCCTCCACGCCGCGGGCATCCCCCTGTACGGCAACGCGGGCCCCGCGGGCGGATACCAACTGCTCGGCGGCTACCGCTCCAAGCTCACGGGACTCACCAGCGACGAAGCCGAGTCCCTGTTCCTGATGCCCGGACCCGCCGCCGAACTGGGTCTCGGCTCGGTGGTCGCCGCAGCACAGCTCAAGATGGTCGCGGCCCTGCCCGAAGAGCTGCGCGACCGGGCGGGCCGCATCACCTCTCGGTTCCATTTGGACACCCCGGGCTGGTACCAGGCCGACGAGACGCCGCACCTCGCCGCCGTCGCGGGCGCGGTGTGGAACCAGCGGGTGATCGACGTGCGCTACCGCCGCTGGAAAGCGCCCCGTGAGGTGACCCGCACGTTGCGGCCCTACGGCGTCGTACTGAAAGCGGGCCGCTGGTACCTGGTGGCGCAGGGCTCGACCACGGTGTCGACGTACCGGGTCTCCGCGATCCTGGACCTCGAGGTGTCCACGGAAACGTTCGAGCGCCCCGATTTCGATCTCGTCGCCTACTGGAAGTCCTACGTGGAAGAGTTCCTGTCCTGGCGCATGCGCGGAACGGCGACCGTCGAGCTGTCCCCGCGCGGAGTGGAGCGGCTGCCGGACATCCTGTCCGCCGAGACCGTGCGGGCGGTCGCGGACACCGGCGAGCCCGGCACGCGTCCACAATGGACTCGCGCGGTGATCCCCGTCGAATCCCCCGACCACACCGTCAGCGACTTGCTGCGGCTGGGCGCGGACATCGAGATCATCGAACCGCCGGAACTCCGACAACTGTTCGCGAAGACGGTCACGGAATTGGCGGGCCTCTACACCTGACCACCGCATATGCTTCCGCGGTGCGCAGAACGATTGTCCTGGCGGCGTTGCTGGCCGCGGGCTGTGGGACCACCGGCCCCGCCGAACCTCCTCCCCCTTCGCCGACCGGCGAGCGCGGTTCCGCACTGGACGAGGCCGCCATCCAGACCGCGTGGTGGACTTGGGCGGCAGGCTCCCCGCCCGCGACCAACCCGGTCATGGACCTGACGGGCGAGGACTGCGCGGTCGACCAGCCCGCCACGGGTCCTTGGTTCCTCGCGGGCACATTCGGCGAGACGGCGACGCGCAGGTGCGCGGCTCCGGCGGGACGGATGCTGGTCGCACCAGTGGTGAACCGGGTCGCGCGCGACGCCACGGGCTGCCGGGTATTCCTCAGTGGCGCGTCGGGCGCGGTGGCGGTCGACGGCGAGACACAGACTCTCCTGCGGTGGAGCGGTTCCGACATCACGGTTCGGGGCGTCGCGGACAACCCGGTGAGCGACAAGGCGGGTAGGTTCAGCGGCCGAGCGTGCGGGCTGTGGGTCGCCATCGCACCGCTGCCGCCAGGCGACCACACGATCACCATCCGCGGCGACGCCGGGACTCTCTCCGTGTCGGTGGACTATCACCTCACGGTGTCGCCCGCGGACCCGAGCGCCGCCTGAGAGTCGCGGTCAGCCGACCGTCGCGCGCCGCGGTTGTAGTAGAAGGCGGTGATGCCCATGAGAACGCCCCACACGACGAACCACGGGCCCCACAGGTAGAGGTGGCCATAGAAGCCAGAACTCCACCTGCGACCTTGACGACTCCCGCGAACCACACCGCGAGATGGATGCCCGGATCACCCGCCTCGATCAGCCGCACCGCCTCGCGGCCGACCGTGTCGAGGGCGAAGGTGCCGCCGGAACCCCAGTAGAAGCTGGTCAGTGCGTACAGGAAGGCGCACCCCGCGGTCGCATATCCCGCCCACCGACCGGACTGAGTTGTGCTGACCATCGTTCCCCCCGGAAGTCGAAGCCACGGTAGTAAATTCAACGCGTGGCGAAACCGGATCGACCAGGGCCGACGGGGGAGGTTGTGGGGCGCCCGGGGCTCGAACCCGGAACCTACTGATTAAAAGTCAGCAGCTCTACCGATTGAGCTAACGCCCCCTCCGCTGCGCGAGTGTACCGGGTGCCGCACGCTGGGGAGGGGTGACTGGGTGATCAGCGGGCGCATCCCGGGGGGACAGGGTGTCCCGCGCCTATCCCATTCGGGCATCAAAAACGCTGATGGCCGCAAACTGGCAATGGCGTTGATGGCGGATAGCAGACATTTCGTGAATCCGCCTACTGCGGTCGACTGGGCCTCGGGAGAAGCCGTGCGGCGTCGAGTTCGGCGTGGTGTTCCGGATGACTGGTCCACCACTTCGCGTAATAGGGATTGCGCGCGACAATGGTGAGTAGGCGTGTGCGACGCAGGCGGTGATCTCATGTCTGCGGTCGGCCCACAGACCGTCCGAGCGCATGGCCAACAGCACCGGG
The DNA here is from genome assembly GCF_014323725.1 of Actinokineospora xionganensis. GTDB lineage: Bacteria > Actinomycetota > Actinomycetes > Mycobacteriales > Pseudonocardiaceae > Actinokineospora > Actinokineospora xionganensis. The sequence continues at coordinate 423,009 of NZ_JABVED010000002.1, forward strand.
GTGATCAGCGGCGTGCCGCGCAGCGGGCGCACGACGATCCCGTGGCCGTCGATCGAGGCGGGTTGGAGCAGACAGACCGCGCCGCCCGCGGTGAGTGTCATGGCGGTCCGCGCGTCGCTGACCTGGTGGGTGAGGCGGGGCAGGAAACCGGCCGCGTCGCACGCGTGGCGGAGCTGGATGCGCAGGCCGTCCACGTCCGGCGGCGGCACCACCCAGTCTCGGCGAGCCAGGTCGGCGAGGTCGATTTCGTCGGCTCCGGAGAGCGGGTCGTTCTCGCTCAGGCCGACGAACTGCGGCTCACCGACCAGGGAACGAACCTCGACACCGGCAAGTTTTCGCTGCTCAAGACCCTCGGACCACTCGAACACAGCGAGGTCCGCGCGACCTGACGCGACCAGGTCCAGGACGCACGACCCGGCCGTGTAGGTCTGCACCCGCACCTTCGCGCAGCGGATCCACGCGGCCAGTTCGGAGACCACCGTCCCGGTGAACAGCATCGGTATCGAGGCGAAAACCAGCGACGTGTCCGCCGCCGAGCGGGTCTTCGGGTCGCCCATGTTCAGCAGCGTCTTGACGTCGTCGAGCACCACCCGGGCCGAGCGGATGAGGCTGCGGCCCAACTCGGTCGGCACGCTGCCCGACGGGGACCGCTCGAACAGGTCGCCGCCGATCAGCCGCTCGATGGAGCGCAGCTGAGTGGTCAACGCGGGCTGCGACACACCGATTCTCGCCGCCGCCTTCGACACGCTTCCTTCCTCGGCGATCGCGCAGATCGTCCGCAGGTGTCTTAGTTCCAAGTTCGCCATAACCGCAATTAATACCTCGTTTAGATGAGCTTTGGTCAGAAAGCTGGACCATATTTCGCTGCACGGATACCTGCGTCCGAGTTTTACACCCCGCATTTGAGAGGATCCCGCACGCGGCTCAGGAAAGCTGCGCTCGCGGCGAGTCTCACCGTGACCGCGATCGGTGTGGCGGTCGTCGCGCCGTCCGCGTTCGCCGCGCCGCCGCCCGCCGAGGACAACGTGGCCCAACCGATGATCATCGGTGGCGGCGACGCCGGCCAGACCTACTCGTTCATGGTGTCCCTGCAGACATCGCAAGGGCACTACTGCGGCGGTTCGCTGATCGCCCCGCAGTGGGTGGCGACCGCCGCGCACTGCGTCGGCAGCCTGACTCAGGCGCGGGTCGGCACCACCACATGGAATTCCGGCGGCACGCTGGTACGGATCGCGTCGCAGACGAAGAGCCAGGACGGGCGCGACTTCGCTCTGGTCAAGCTCGCTTCCGCCGTGCAGCAGGCGCCGATCGCCATCGCCGCCGACCCGGGCCCGGCGGGCACCGTCACCCGGCTCATCGGCTGGGGCCAGACCTGCCCGACCCGCGGCTGCGGCGGCCCGCCGACGAACCTGCGCGAGATCGACGTCAAGGTCCTCAGCTCCGGCCGCACGGACGACTTCGACTCCACCAAGGAGATCTGTCTCGGCGACAAGCCCAACACCGGTGCCTGCTACGGCGACTCGGGCGGCCCGTCGGTGCGCCAGGTCAACGGCCGCTGGGAGCTGACCGGCGCGACCAGCCGGGCGGGCAGGGGTCAGGACACCTGCGGCACAGCGCCCGCGATCTACATGAACGTTCCGGCGTACAAGAACTGGATCAACCAGACCACCGGCGGCGGCGGCACGCCGACGCCGTCGCCGACGTGCTCGGACGTCCAGCCGTGGAACCCGAATGTCTGGTACTCGCCAGGCAACCGCGTCTCCTACAGCGGCCACCGCTGGGAAGCGACCTGGTACACCTCAGGCCAGGCTCCCGGATCGTCCCAGTGGAGCAACTGGCGCGACCTCGGCTCCTGCTGACCGTCGCGGATGAACCCGGGTGCCGTCACCGCCGCGTGGTGGCGGCATCCGGTTCCGTGTCCCGCCCGCGCACCGGGACAAGCAGGCCGATCGCCCACGCCGCCGCCACGGCGATCACACCGCCGGCGGTGTTGTTGTAAAAGTCCTGCGAATCGCAGACACCCACCGCGATAAGCGCTTGGGTGAGTTCGATTCCCGCGCTGAGCGCGGCGCAAGAGATCATCACCAGCAACGGCCTGCGCACAGTCAAAGTGGCGAAGAACGCGAACGGCATGAGCATGTAGAAGTTCAACCGCTGTTTCGTACTCGCCAACGCGAAATCATTCTCGACGCAGCGGCGAAACGGGTCCATGGTGGCGATGTCCGGGTCCAGCACACCGGATCTGCCCAACGTGACGGCCAGCGCGAGCGCGAGCCCGAAGCCCGCGAGCACCGCCGGAACCCGAGGCCAGTTCCGCCATCCAGCCAGCACAAACGCCGCGAACCCGATCACCACGCAACCCGCCACCATCGCGGCGGCCACCAGTGGCTGGTTCAGTATTCGCTCGGCAAGATCGGCGTCCTGACCCACACGCATCTTCGCCCCCCAGGCATAGTCGGCTCTCCACTGGAAGACGTTTGGCGGCCAGGAAGGTTGAGCTGAACCCGAAGATCCATTTCCGCCCCGACCAAGCATCCGCACAGGATGGATGACGGCCGGCGGGACAGACCAACTTTCACCTTACCCACACCGGAATTCCCTGACCTGACCCACAACCCAGCATTTCCTCACCCACCCAGCAGGCACCCGCCAGAGCCGGCAGGAAGACCTGCGGCGGATCAGTCCCAGTCCCAGCGAAACCCAAAACACCCCGGCCCGAAATCCAACGCCACGCTGTGCACCGTGTGCCGGTGATCAACCGCCATCGGCCGCACCCGCTCGGCATTGCCCGCGGTCCGGGCGAACTGCTCGCACCGCCCAGGCGCGGCGGCCGGGTCGAAGCACACCTCCAGCACGTACTCACGCACCGGCAGCCGGAACTTGCGCTCGTAGTTGGTGGCCAACGGATGCGGCGGCCTGCTGATCAGTTCGTGTTCGAGGACGATCGTCTCGCCTCGGCGAAGTGGTGCGTCGAAGACGAGTTCGGCGACCAGCAGCCCGCTCTGCGGCCTGCTGATGGTCCGCCCGAGGTGGCAGTTGCGCAGCGGCCGGATCGTCGGCAGGGCGCGGTCGTGCTCGTCGATGTGGTTGATGACGATCCAGCGGTCCGGCCCGTCCGCCTCGGCCCGCAGCACCTGCCGCGAGGTCGACGTCCGCTCGCCCCGGTCGCCGCCGACGACGACCCGGTCGTGCTGGCTGAGCCGGGTCAGCCGGTCGTCCCAGCCGATGTCGACCTCGCTGACCGCGTCCTCCACCCGGGTCTCCCGCGGCCAGAACGCGCCCATCGCCGGGCGGTGCGGGTCGATCAGCGCGGTCAGCGCGCCGCGCGGAACGTCCAGGATGTCCTCGAGGTGCCGCACCACGGCGAGCGACGACTGCCGCGCCGGGCGGCTGCGGCCGGTCTGCCAGTAGCTCAGCGTCGCCAGGCTGACCGACACCCCGCGCCTGCTCAGCCGGTCCTGGATCCGTACCAGCCCGAGGCCCTTGGCATCGATCGCCGAGCGGAGGGCGGCCGCGAAGGACGGCATGGTGTCCTCGTAGGCGAAGTCGGGCTCACTGAACATCGCGGGCTCCTGATCTGGTCGTGCCGATGGTCGTGCCACCGCCGGACGAGGTCAAGGCCCGGTCATTACCACCCAGGTGGGCCGACCGGGATTGACCAGGCATGATTCGAAGCCGTGTCCACCCTCCCCGCCGAGCTCGCAGGCGCCCTCGACGACGCCCTCGGGCGGTTCCCGACCTCGCAGGTCACGACGGCTGTGGAGGCGCTCATCGAGCGGTACCGCGGTGGTGTCGACCCGTCGTCGCCCGTGCTCGACAAGGACCTGACGGTGGCGGCCTACGCGGCCTACCGCATGCCCGCGACCTTCGCCGCGGTGTCGGCCGCGCTGCGCCACGCGGCCGTCCTGGCCCCCGAGTTCCAGCCGAAGTCGATGGTGGACGTCGGCGGCGGCACGGGGACGTCGGTGTGGGCGGCCCAGGCGGTGTGGCCGTCGCTGGCGGAGGTGACCGTGCTGGAGCAGTCGGCGCCCGCGATCGCCCTGGGCCGCAAGCTGGCGGAGCGGTCGTCGGAGCCCGCTCTGCGATCAGCCCGGTGGGAGCGCGCGGTCATCGGGAGCAGCGTGGCCAAGCCCGCCGCCGACCTGGTGACGCTGTCCTACGTGCTGGGGGAGTTGGCGGAGTCGTCGCGGGCGGCGGTGGTGCGCTCGCTCGCCCAGGACGCGGGGCTGCTGGTGCTGGTCGAGCCCGGCACGCCCGCGGGCTATGAGCGGATCGTCGCGGCCCGCGACCTGCTCATCGCCGACGGGATGAAGGTGTTGGCGCCGTGTCCGCACGAGCGCGCGTGCCCGATTCCACGCGGCCAGGACTGGTGCCACTTCGCCGAACGGCTCAACCGGACCGCGCTGCACCGGCGGATCAAGTCCGCGACGCTCGCGCACGAGGACGAGAAGTACTCCTACGTCGCCCTCACCCGCGCCGACCTGCCGCACGTCGACAACCGGGTCCTGCGCCACCCGTTCAAGCGCAAGGGACTGGTTTCGCTGAGCCTGTGCACGGGCGCGGACGGGCTCGCCGAAGCCAAGATCACCAAACGCGATCCCGACGCGTACAGGCGGGCCCGCGACGTGGAGTGGGGCGACGGCTGGAGTTCGGGCACATGATCGACATCACAGGTCTCAGTGTGCGCTAACAAGGGAGAAATCCCTTGCCTGCCAAGCGAAATGGCCGCCCACAACCGTCAACCAAGGGGACCGTGACGGCGGCCACCACGGTGCCCCCTGAACCGGCAGGTGCCCACGATCAGGACCAACACACAAAATTCCGGGAAGGCGGGACAGATGCGCGCCGTGACACCGTCTTGGCAGGCACCGCCGCCGCGGTCGCGCTCGCCGCGGGCACCGCGCGGGCCGCGCCGCCAACTCGATCTTCCTCTACACCGGCTCCAGCGGCCACCGCGCCACCAGCGGCGACAACGGTGTCGCGGACGGCGTGTTCGCCTCCTACACCTGCCAGGCGGGCGTCGCGGGCTACCGCCTCTCGGTGACCGGCTGATCCACCGCCCAGGGGCGCCCATCGCGGCGCCCTGGGCGTTTCGGTCCGCGTTTGGAAGGCTGGTGGCCATGGGATTCGAACTGTGGTCGTCGTCGGCATGGGTGGAGCAGGCGACGGCGTGGCTGGACGAGCGGCTCGCCGCCGCGGGCATCGAGCGGACCGGCCCGGTCGAGCAGCCGCGCGTGCGGCCGTGGTCGACCCAGCTGACCGCGCCGACCACGGTCGGAACCGTGTGGCTCAAGGCGGTCAACCCGCCGAACGCCTTCGAGGCCGGGCTGTACGACGTGCTGCACGAGCTGATCCCGCACCGCGTCCTCGAACCGATCGCCACCGACGCCGAGCGCGGCTGGATGCTGCTGCCCGACGGCGGCCGCACGCTCGCCGAGCGCGACCTCGCCGAGGACGACCTGGTCAAGGTGCTGACCGAGGTCATACCGCGCTACGGGCTGCTGCAGCGCGACCTCGCCCCGCACGTCGACCGGATGCTCGCCGCGGGCGTCACCGACATGCGGCCCACGGTGATGCCGCAACGGTTCGAGGAGGCCCTCGCCGTGGTGGGCGGCCTGCCCGCGGTCGCCGCGAAGTCCGGCGAGTTCGCCGACTGGTGCGCCCGGCTGGCTCTCTCCCCGGTCCCGCCCAGCCTGGACCACAACGACTTGCACGTGGGCAACATCCTGCTCGCCGATCTGGCCGAGCCCGACGCGGTGCGCTTCTACGACTGGGGCGACGCCGTCGTCGCGCACCCGTTCGCCGCGATGTTCGTGCCGCTCAAGGTCCTCTCCGACCTGCTGGGCAAGCAGACGACCGGCGTGCTGCGAGTGCGCGACGCCTACCTCGAGGTCTTCGCCGACCTCGGGTCACGCGCGGAGCTGGTCGCCGAGCTGGACCTGGCATGCCGGGTCGCGAAGGTCGCGCGGACCCTGGTCTGGGCGCGGGCGGTCGCCGTCTCGCCGGGGGACTGGGCCGACGCGCCACGCGAGACGCTCATGAGCCTGCTCGCCGAGTCCTACTACTGAGGGCGGTGGACGGCGCGGACCCGGCCTGACAGCCTGGCGCGATGGAGGAAATCGAGCGGAAGTTCCTGGTGGCGGACGACTCGTGGCGGTCGTCGGTGATCTCGACGAACCGGATGGTGCAGGCGTACCTCGCCATCGGCGAACGCGCGCAGGTGCGGGTGCGCAGCTCCGGCGACAAGGCGTGGGTGACGGTCAAGGGCCAGGCCAAGGGGATCTCCCGGCCGGAGTTCGAGACCGAGGTGCCGGTGGACTTCGTCGAAGGCGTGCGCTCCTCGGGGCTGTGCGAGGGCTCACCGGTGGAGAAGGACCGCCACGTCGTCGACGTCGACGGGTATCTGTTCGAAGTGGACGTGTTCCTCGGCGACAACGCCGGGCTTGTGCTCGCCGAACTGGAACTGGACACTGCCGACGCCGAGTTCCCCCGCCCGCCGTGGTTGGGCGAAGAGGTCACCGACGACAAGCGGTACCGCAACGCCTACCTCGCGACGAACCCGTGGGCGAGCTGGAACCAAGGCGGGGACATGGACGTCTACCCGTCGACTTAGATCTCAGAGGGGACGACACATGGCGGACATCGAGTACCGGTTCGGCACCGGCGAGGGCGACCCGAACGTGCACCACGGCCAGGCCAATGTGGACGTGGACGGCGACGGCACGGCGGACGCGATCGCCGTCGACTTCGACGGTGACGGCCGCTACGACGACGCCATGTGGGACTCCGACGGCGACGGCGTCGCCGACACGGCGCTGCTCGATCACGACAACGACGGGGTGGCCGAGTCGGCGTACTCCGACCCGACCGGGCTGGGCACGTGGAACGCCAAGGGCCAGGGCGGCGAGCCGAAGGCCGAACCGCAGGCGGAGGACGTCCCGGAGAAGGACGCCGCGCCGGACGACCAGTCGCAGGACCAGCCGTCCGACGTCCCCGAGGAGGACACGCCCGCGAAGGACGCGCCCGTGGAGGACAAGGGCGAGAACGTCCCCACCGAGAACAAGGAAGAGCCCCAGGACCACGAGCCCAGGGACGAGGATGGTTCCAAGGAGGACGGACCCAAGGACGAGGGCGGCGCCAAGGGCGAGGACGGTTCGGGCGGCGAGCCGGACTCGGGTTTCGAGAACATCCCGGCGGACGTCGAGTTCGAGAATGAGTCCGGGGAGTCCGAGGGGTCTGACGGCTCCGGGGAGTCCGACCAGCCGCCTGCCGCCGAGGAGGAAGAGCCCGCCGCCGAAGAGGAGCCGCCCGCGGAGGACGACACCCTCGACGACGGCGCGTTCGCCGACGCCGACCTGTTCCAGGCCGACGACACCGCCGACACCGGGCTGTCGGACTGGTACTCGGAGCTGTAGGCCCCGGACCAGGGCGGCTCCGCCAAGATCGACTGGTCAGGCCCTAGCCTGATGGCGTGGGGATGACACTCAGCAGGCGGGCACTGCTCACCGCGGGCGCGGTGGGCGCGCTCAGCGCCTGCACGCCACCGCAGCCCCGCCCGCGGGCGACCGAGCCGACTTCCGCGCCGAGCCCGTCACCGAGTCCGTCGCCGATTTCGCCTCCCGCACCCACGACGACGGCCTCACCGGCGCCGGTCTCCACCACACCGCCTGCCGCGCGGGCGGCCGTGGTGAGCCGCTACCGGGCGGCCCGGCCCACCCGGTTCGGCCTGACCGTGCCGGGCGTGATCAACCGCCTGCCGTCGTCCGGCGTCGCCCTGACCTTCGACGCGTGCGGCGGTCCCGGCGGCGCCCAGTACGACGCCGCGCTGATCAAGACCCTGCGCGACCTCGGCACCCCCGCCACGCTGTTCCTCAACGCCCGCTGGATCGAGGCCAACCCGGCGACCTTCCGCGACCTGGCCGCCGACCCGCTCTTCGACATCGCCAACCACGGCACCAGACACCTGCCGCTCTCGGTCGCAGGCCGCTCGGCCTACGGCATCGCGGGCACTCGCGACGCCGGCGAGGCCTACGACGAGATCGCGGGCAACCACCAGTTGCTCACCCAGGCACTCGGCCACCCGCCCGCGTTCTTCCGCTCCGGCACCGCCCACTACGACGACGTGGCCACGAAGATCGTCGCCGAGCTGGGCGAACAGGTCATCGGTTTCGACGTCAACGCCGACAGCGGCGCCCGCGCGAGCCTGCCGCAGATCACCGCGGCCATGGCGGGGGTACGTCCGGGTTCGATCGTCATCGCCCACATGAACCGCCCCAGCGGCGCAACCGCGAAGGGCATGGCCGCCGCCCTGCCACCCCTGCTGGCCGCCGGGACGCGGTTCGTGCACCTGCGCTGATCACGTTCGTCGCCTTCGGCCAATCCTGTACGACGTGCGGGCAGCAGCAGTCGCAGGACCGTGAGCGCCCGCTCGCCGCGCTCACCTGGCACCGCCACCGCGATCACTCCCGCGAGCAGGACCAGCAGCGCGGAGGGCACGTATCTGAGCAGCACGGCAACCGCGAGCAGCGGCACGGGCAGCCGTGTCAGCACTTGGACAAACGTGGGCATGGAGCGTTCTCCCTCGTCGGGCCGGGGGAAACGCGCGCGAACAGCATCGGCGTCCTCCGTCGACCGCTGGAGAAGGAACGCCCGCACCTCCACGGCCGGCCCGAATACACGATTCGGCCCACCGAGCCAGGAACAGACGACCTCGGACTTCACGATGATCGCAAAACCGCCCTACCGCGCATAGAGCCAGTCGGCCGCACCTGGTGCTGTAGCCCAGGTCACGATTCCAGGACCCGAACGGCACTCGGTTAGCCTTGAGGCGTGATGTCCCAGGTCCAGCCCCTCATGATCGGCCCGTACAAGGTCGATCCTGGAGTCGTGCTCGCCCCGATGGCGGGCATCACGAACGTGGCTTTCCGCACGCTGTGTCGGGAGTTCGGCAGCCCCACCTCCCTCTACGTCTGCGAGATGATCACCGCCAGGGCGATCGTCGAGCGGGACCCGAAGACGATGGAAATGATCACCTTCGGCGCCGACGAGCACCCGCGGTCCATGCAGCTCTACAGCGTGGACCCGGCCAACATGCGTGAAGCGGTCAAGATCATCGTGGCGGAGAACCTGGCCGACCACATCGACATGAACTTCGGCTGTCCCGTCCCGAAGGTCACCCGCAAGGGCGGTGGGGCGGCCCTGCCGTACAAGCGCCGGTTGTTCGGCGAGATCGTCGCCGCCGCCGTGCGCAACGCGGGCGATCTGCCGGTCACCGTGAAATTCCGGGTCGGCATCGACGACGAGCACGTCACCTACCTCGACGCGGGGCGCATCGCCGAGGCCGAGGGCGCAGTGGCGGTCGCGCTGCACGCGCGGACCGCGGCGCAGCGGTACTCGGGACAGGCGGACTGGTCGCGGATCGCGCGGCTCAAGGAAGCGGTGACGACCATCCCGGTGCTGGGCAACGGCGACATCTTCAGCGCGACCGACGCCCTCAAGATGGTGGAGCAGACCGGGTGCGACGGTGTCGTCGTCGGCCGGGGCTGCCTCGGCAGGCCGTGGCTGTTCGCCGAGTTGCACGCCGCCTTCACCGGCGCCCCGATCCCCGACGGGCCGAACCTGGGCACCGTCGGCCGCATCCTCTTCCGGCACGCCACGCTCCTCGCCGACCACCTCGGCGCCGAGAAGGGCCTGCGCGACCTGCGCAAGCACATGGCCTGGTACCTGCGCGGCTTTCCGATCGGCGGCGACCTGCGCACCCGGTTCGCGATGGTGTCCGGGCTCGACGAACTGGCCGACCTGATCGGACAGCTCGACCCGACGGCCCCCTACCCCGAGGAGGCCGAAGGGCCGCGTGGGCGCCAGGGTTCGCCGGGCAAGGTCGTGCTTCCGGAAGGGTGGCTCGACGATCCCGACGACGCCGCCGTGCCCGCGGGCGCGGAACTGATGCACTCCGGGGGCTGACATGCGGTGGGCTCTGGGGGTCTTACTCGTCGTGGCCACCGCGTCGGGCTGCTCGACGACCGTGGTCGGGCGCGCGCTGCCCGCGGGCGGGGAGAGCGCGCCGGAAGTCGAACGCGAACTCATCGGCCAGTACTTCACCGACTTCAACGAGGCCGCCGACGAGGGCCCGCAGGCGCAGCGCGCCTATCTGCGGCGCACGCAGCACCCCGACTTCACCGACCGCACCTGCGACCTGGGCGACCTCGTGCTCACCGTGGAGCCCGCGCTGTCGACCCTGCGCGCGGACGCGAAGTGGAAGCCCGAGGACGCGAGCAAGCGCCCCCGCGGTTCCGTGTACGTCGTCGGTGTCTCGGTGCGCATCCGGCGGGACAACGCGACCCTGGCCGAGCAGATCGGGTCGCAGCGGATCGTCGTGCTCGACGGCCGCGCCTACGGCTTCGCGCCGTGCCCGACCCGCTGATCCATTCGGGTACCCGAATGGGCGCTTAGCGCAACAGCGCTCAGTGAGCGTCACCGGCTTGGCGCAGCGTTCAGTCCACCAGTAGGGGGAATTCCCGGCTTCAGTCGTCCCGTCCGCTCAAGCCTCGCGTCAATACAGACGACACACCACGTAGGTAGGAGGTGACCGCGGTGGCCGCACTGGGACGAGGCGTCGCCGAGCCTGAGCCCGCCCAGCGGGCCCGGGACAGCGGCTGGCGCAACGAGCCGACGGTTCCCCTGCGTCGGTCCGCGCTCTCCGAAACCGCGGATCCGGACTCCGCCGCCGCCGGGCCGCCCGCAGACGCGGCGAACCTTGTGAGTCTGCACGAGTCGATCGCCGCGCTGCTCGCCTCGCGCGGGCAGTACCGCCAGGCCTACCAGCACCTGCGGTCCGCCTTGGACCTTATGTCCGAACTCAGCGCGCCCCCGCAGATCCCTGAGCAGTTCCGCCGCGAGGTCGACCGGCTGCGCCGCGAGCACGCCGAAGCTCACGAGCAGAGCATCCGCGACAGCCTGACCGCCAGCTACAACCGGCGCTACCTCGACCAGCGGCTGGTCGAGGTCGTCAGCGAGCAGAGCCACGCCCACGGGCTCGCCGTCGCGCTGGTGGACCTCGACTGGTTCAAGCAGGTGAACGACACCTTCGGCCACCTCGTCGGCGACCGGGTACTCCAGCGGGTCGTCGAGTTGCTGCAGCAAGGCCTGCCCGAGGGGGCGTTCTGCGCCCGCTACGGCGGGGAGGAGTTCGTTCTCGTCCTGCCCGGCGTCGACCGTCCGACAGCGGTCACGCTGGCTGAGACCGCACGCGCGCGCGTAGAGACCTACGCGTGGTCCTCGTTGGTCCTCGGACTGCGCGTGACGGTCAGCATCGGCCTGTCGCACGAACCGGCGTCGCACGTGGCGCACAACACACCCGCGTCTCCCGAGCGGCAACTGCGCGACGCCGACACCCTGCTCTACACAGCGAAACAGTCGGGCCGCAACGCCGTCGCCTATCTGCTCGACGGCAAGGCTCACCTGGCCGGACCGGCTTCGGGCAGGCGTGCGGTCACTGTTCCGCGACCAATCCAGCCCTGATACCGCCCTCAGCGGGCGATGCTCGCCCGATTGGGCTAGTGGTATCCGCGTAATTGCGTACCGTTAGTGAACAAATCCCGCCATGCGGTCGTCACGACCGCCCCTGCGGCCGTACTATCGCCTCCGCCTGCCACGATTAGGTGGGCAACCGCACGCAGTCCCACAACGTGTTGATAACCACCTGACAACGGTTCGAGCAGAACTTCGGAAGGAGCCCGGGTGCGCGACAATCTCGACCCCGACTCCGGACGTGCGACTCAGGGTGGCAAACGACGTGCTCCCGAACCCGACGAGGCGCCCCGCCGCAGGCGCCGGTCGATGGAGGCGTCCGGCGGGGTCAGCGTCTCGGATCTGGTAGAGCGGCACACAGGGTCGCGAACGAATCTCCAGCCCGTGCCGCCCCCGCCGCACAGACCGGCGGAGAAACCCGTCGATCCGCCCACCCCGCATTACGTCGCACCTCCTGAGCCCCCGGCCAAGCACGGCACCGGTGAGTTCCCGGCAGGCCCAGCCGCCGATGTCACGCCGCACGCCCCTCGATCCGGCCGCCGCCGCGCCGTCGAGGATGACCCCCGCCCCAACCTCGCCGACGCCTTCGGTCGCCCTCAGCCCGAGCCGCCGCGCGCGATCCTGCACGCGCCCATCCCGGCCGACCTCGCCGTGCCGCCGACCGGGACCGACAACGCCCCGCGCAGGCCGGTGCCGGTCGAGCAGGTGCACCGCATGGTGGAGGTCAAGCCGGAGGAGCCCGCGCGGCCCGCGCCACGCCCTCCGGTGGACCGGCCCCGCGCCGACGTGGGCCAGCACTCGATCCCGATGGCGCCCGTCGTGCCGCCGCGGCCGACCGCGCCCGCCCCCATGCCACCGCCCCGGCAGGCGGAGCCGCGCCAGATCCCGATGGACCCGGCGCCCCGTCCCGCCGAGGTTCCCCACGGCGAGCAGCGCACCGGCGCCCGACCCATCCCGGTGGACCCGCCCCAGGGCTACCGACATGTCGAACCGCACCAGGGCCGCCCCATTCCGATGGACCCCGCGCCCCGGCCCGGCGACCTCGACCACCGCCGCGAGCCCGCTGAAGCCCAGCGCACGGGTGCCCGCCCGATTCCCATGGCCCCCGCGCCCGGCCGCGGGCCCGCAGACTCGGGGCCACTCCCGCTCGATCCGCGCGCACAGCGACCCGCGGGCGGCATCGACCCGGCCCACCGCACCGGAGCACGGCCCATCCCCGTGGAACCGCGCAGGCAGGCGGATCCGGGCCACGAGCCTCGCCCCGGCCAGAGCAGCGGCTACCGCGCCACACCTGCGGGCCCCCAGGGCAACGGATACCCGGGCAACGGCTCCGAGGCCCCGCAGGGCAACGGATACCGGCCCGCTCCGCCGCAGGGCGGCTACCAGCCCACCGGCGGGCACGGGCGGCCCGATTCCCCGCAGGGCTACCGTCCCGCCCCCCAGAACCCCGGCTACCGGCCTGACACGCCCTATGACGGCGAGCAGGACCACAGGCCGAACACCGTTGATCCAGGCGGCCGACGCGGCCCGCTCCCCGGTGAGGCCCAAGGGAACCGGGGCGGTGGCCGCCCCGGCGAACACCCGATGGACCCCGCCGCCCGGGGCTCCCGCCCGCTGCCCGGCGACGGCAGGCCGCCGCGCGGTCCCCGGCCGGTCGACGGCATGCCCCCGCGCGGCCCGATGCCCACCGCAGCCGTCTCGGTCGACGCGATCCTGTCGGGCGCGGTCGACACGGGCAGCCATCCCCGCCCCAGGCCCGACACGGACGTCGGCCAGGCCACCGGCCACTACCCGCCGCCCGGTCAGGACTCGCTGCCCGGAAGCCAGGCGCGGCCGATGATTCCCCGGCAGATTCCGCCCGGGCAGTCGTCGATGCCGCCCCGACCCGACCCCGACGAAGCGCTGAAGCCTTCCGCGCCCCCGGCTCCCGCCGCGTCGCCCGAAGAGCTCATCGGGATGACCACCGAGATGGAAGCCATCGGTGAGCACACCCAGAAGCGCAGGCGCGTCGATCAGACGCTCGCCCGCTTCTCCAAGGTGCACGACGAGCTCAAAGCCGAGGAACGCGCCCGCAAGTCCAAGTTCAGCAAGCTGAACCCCTGGGCCGCGCAGGACGCCGAGCTCAACGAGCACCTCGAGGAACTCGCGATGGTCCCCGGCGAGCCGACCGCGCTGGTCGCGTCGGTCGGAGTCGTCGCGATCGACGGGGCCGACGAGGACGAGCCGCCCGCCGGGACCCGGCTGCAGGAGAAGAAGGTCCGCAAGCAGACGCAGTCGTCCAAGATCGCCAAGATCGTCGCGGGCACCATGGCCGCGCTCGTCTTCCTCGCGACCGGTGTCAGCTGGGGCTTCAAGAAATGGGCCGACGACAGCATTCCCCACATCCGCGCGCTCGACCCGAACTCCAAGGCCATCCAGAACCCGGAGGCCCAGCGCGGCGACGAGAACTTCCTGCTCGTCGGCTCCGACTCGCGGGAAGGCGCCGCGGGCGAAGACGGCGTGGGCAACGCGAACCAGGTCCCGGGCGCCCGCTCGGACACCATGATGATCGCGCACGTGCCCGCCGACCGGTCGCGCGTGGTGATCGTGTCCTTTCCGCGTGACCTTGAGATCAAGCGCCCGGAATGCGAGCGGTTCGACTCCAAGACGGGCACGTACACCGGCGAACGCGTCCCCGGGCAGAAGATCGCCAAGATGAACACGGCGTACCAGGTCGGTGGGCCGCTGTGCGCCACGAAGGTCGTGCAGGAGATCTCCGGGCTGCGGATCACCCGGTTCGTGGGCATCGACTTCAACGGCTTCAAAGGCATGGTCGACGCGGTCGACGGTGTGAACGTGTGCGTCGAGAAGCCGATGTTCGACACGTTCCTCAACAAGTGGATCGTCAAGGACGCGGGCAAGGCCGTCGAGCTGCGCGGCGACCAGGCCCTGGACTTCGTCCGGGCCCGGCATGTGAAAGGCGACATCACCTCCGACTACGGCCGGATCAAGCGCCAGCAGCGCTTCCTGTCGTCCCTGCTGCGCAAGGCCATGTCGAGCCAGGTCCTGCTCGACCCGGGCAAGCTGACGGACTTCGCCACCTCCTTCGCCAAGGCCACCTTCGGCGACAACATCGACATCGACGCGCTCCTGGGCCTCGGGCAGTCGATGCAGGGCCTTGAGGCGGGCCGGGTCACGTTCGTGACGGTCCCGACCGTGGGCGACGCGAACGAACGCGGCAACGAGGTGCTCCTGCAGGAGCCGACGAACGCGCTGTTCCGGGCCATCGTCAACGACCAGCCGCTGCCCGGGGAGAAGCCCGCGGGCAGCCAGCCGCTCGCCTCCGGCAGCCAGCAGGCGTTGCCGCAGTCCGCGCCGCTGCGCCAGCAGGGGCCGGTCGACCCGAAGACGCTCAAGATCCAGGTGCTCAACGGCGGCAACACCAGCGGCGGCATCGCCCGCAGGACCGCGGACAAGCTCACCGCGCTGGGCTACCAGGTCGTCAATGTCAACGCCGCGCCCGCCGTGCCGAAGACCGTGGTCCGCTACGGCAAGGGCAAGGAAGCCGAGGCGAAGACGTTGGCGTCATCGGTGCCGGGTGCGGTCATCGAGGAGGACGCGGCCTCGGTCGGCGCGATCGTGCTGATCATCGGGCCGGAGTACAAGGGCGAGGTCGTGGCCCCCACCGGCCAGGTGGCCCAGCCCGCCCCGGAGAAGCTGCCCGCCAACCTGTCCACGGTGAACGGCGGCGACGTCACCTGCGCGTAGGGCGTTCTCGCGTGGTTCACCATGGATTCACCTCACGATGGGGTGCGCTGCCGCGCGTCCCTCTAGGCTGTGCGCATGCGTGAGGCTTACCATTCCGAACTCGGCGTGCTCGCCGACCAGCTCGCGGCCATGTGTTCGATGGTCGCCGAGGCCATGGAGCTCGCCACGCGCGCGCTGCTCGACGCCAACCTGACCATCGCCGAACAGGTGATCAGCGGCGACGAGAAGATCGACGACGCCCGCTCCGCCTGCGAGGAGCACGCCTACTCGCTGCTCGCGCTGCAGGCGCCCGTCGCGACCGACCTGCGCACCGTGCTCGCGGCCATCCACGCCGCCGAGAGCCTGGAGCGCATGGGCGACCTCGCGCTGCACGTGGCCAAGGCCGCGCGGCGCAGGCACCCCGCGCCGGTGCTCCCCGACGACGTGCGCGGCTACTTCGCCGAGCTGGGCCGGGTCACCGTGCAGCTCGCCCGCAAGGCCGAGGTCATCATCCGCACCCAGGACGTCGAAGCCGCGCGCGCTCTCGAGGACGACGACGATGTGGTCGACGACCTGCACCGGCACCTGTTCACGGTGATCATGGACAAGGACTGGCAGCACGGTGTCCCGTCGGCCGTCGACGTCACCCTGCTCGGCCGCTTCTACGAGCGCTACGCCGACCACGCGGTGTCCGTGGCCAAGCGGGTCGTGTTCGTCGTTACCGGCCGGATGCCCGGCTCGGTCAGCGAGGACGACGACCTGTAGCGGCCGCGCGCCGCGGCCCTATGGCCGCGGCGCGACCGACTCGATCAGCTCACCGAGCTGCTGGGTCAGGCGGACGCTGTCTGCGGGCGAGTAGGTCGCGCGGATCGAGCCGTCGGGGCTGGGCCGCGACAGCGACAGGTAGCGACCGGCGTCGGTGTCGATCCAGCTGACCGTGCCCGCGTCGGCCTGCCGCCCGCGCCTGCCGCGCGTGGTGACGGTGAACATGCCGAACCCGGTGCGCGGCCGCTCCAGCATCGCCGCCGCCATCCGCAGCTGCGCCTCCGAAGTCGATCGGGGCGCCCGCACCTGCTGGACGAACCCGTCGTCGGACTTCGGCTGCGGCGGGGCCTCGACGACCTGCACGGACTGCCCCGGCCCGGCCGCCATGCCCGGCAGCAGGCCGACCAGCGACCGGGCGAGCCCGGCCGGGCTGATCAGCTCGAACCGGATGGTCTGCCCCTCCTGCACGGCCAGCACCGCCGTCGTCCCGGCCGCGGCCGCGCGGGCGCGCACCGGCCGGTCCTTCTCGACGGTGCCCATCATGCCGATACCGATGTCGTGGTCGCCCGTGACGGTCAGCGCCGCCTCGAGGTCGGCGTCGAGCTGGTTGCGCCGCACCAGACCCCGGTTGGCCAGATCGGTGAAGACCGCCTTCGCGATGCGATTGCGGTCCTCCTCCAGCTGCCCGAAGCTCGGGATCTCGAACGGGAACTGCCTGCAGCTGATCCGCAGCAGCTGCGACAACATGTCCACTGCCGCGAGCGACAGTGAGAACGACCTAGGCATCCACTAGCCGCCGATCACAGGGGGTGCGGTCATCTCGTCGGTCCCGAAGACCTGGTCGGGGTCGGCCTCGACCAGGTACGACGGCCGGTTGTGCTCGTCGTCCTCGCCGCCCTGGCCGCCACGTGCGCCGCCCATGCCGCCACCCATGGGCGCGCCACCGCGACCACCGGCCGCGCCTGCGCCGCCACGGCCACCACCGGCGGCATGCTCGGCCGCGAGCGCACCCGCGCCCGCCGCACCGCCCACGCCCGGTCCGCCCATGCCCGACCGGCCGCCCATGCCACTGCCACCGGCGCCACCACCACCGGGCCCAAAGCCACTGCGGCCACCTCCGCCGCCGCCTCCGCCACCACCGCCACGGCCCGTCCGGGCGGTGTCGCCGCCCGCGCCGGGGCCCATCGGACCGGGGACCATCGGTGGCATGCCGCCGGGGTACGGGCCGGCGGGCGGGTGTCCGCCGGGGTTCTGGCCGGGGCCACCGGGCCCGGGCGGCAGGTCCACGTACCCACCCGGGGTCGTGCTGCCGCCGCCTCCGCCGCCACCGGGCAGGGGGACGCCACCGGTGCCGGGCGGGGGCTTGTACCCGCCGCCGCCTGTGGTGCCGCCGCCACCGGGAATCGTCGAGCCGGTGCCGCCCTGATCGCCCGTGCCGCCGACGTTGATGTCCTGGCCACCGGGCTTCCTGACGCCGTCGGTGCCACCGGTGTCACCCGGGTCTCCGGTTCCCCCACCACCCATCGTCGGGGGCGGCGCGAACGCGGGCATCGTCGAAGCACTCCCCAGCGCCCCGTCGTACGACCCGACCACCCGCGCGGCCTCCTGGTGCGCGGTCTGGCTCTCGCGGTAGTCGTACATGTAGAGGGCGGACTTGCGGGCGAGGTCGATCGGGTTCGTCGTGTTCATGAGGTCGCGGTTGGCAGCCGCCATGTCGAACGGCTTCTCCTCCGGCATGGAGTTCTTCGCCTCAGCCAGCGCGGCCGCCTGCAGACTCGTCTGCGTCCCGGCGAGCTGGGCGCTCTGCCCGGACTTGCCGACCCAGTTGCCGATGTCGGCCATGAACTGCCGGGCCTGGTCGCCCGCCTTGCCCTGCCAGTCTGACTGGCTGCTGTTGATGGCGTTGGCGACGTCGGTTTGGAACTTCGTCATCGCGTTTCCCGCGCTGATGTACATCTCGCCGATCTCGCCAACCTGGTCCGGATCCACGTTCTCGGTGACCATCGGACGCAGCTCGGAGTGAGCGTGACTCATGTAGTTCGACCGCGGGATCCCCGGAGCGGGCCGCGTGTCGACTCCCTGCGCGAGTTGGGCGGCCTGGGCGCTCATCTCCTGGTTGTACTGCTCGTTGACCTCGCTGTTGCGGGTGAACCGCTTCCAGATCTCCCACCACTCGGCGTTCTCGATCTCCCGGTCGACCTGCTGCTCGGCCTGGTCGCGCACCTCGGTGCCGCTGTCGGACGTGCCCTTGCGGTCGATGTAGTACCGGCTGTTGGGATCGTAGGTGGGATCGTAGGACGGGTGGTCGCGCTGCCCGTTACGGGACACGTCCACGGTCGTCTGATTCCCCTGGGGAGGGGTGTATGCGGTCCTGACAGGTCCAGGCATTGGTCAATCCCTCCGATACCTAGGGCAATTCCGGCTCGACGAGCTTCGCCGCTTCCAAAACGGGACCACAAAGCTTGTCCGCACTGTCACCAGTGGCGAGCACATCGACTCGCGAAGAGGCGGTTACCTCCAATGCCACGGCACAGTGCGCGCCACCTTCCCCCAGATACTGGGCCGCCTGCCGTGATCCCACCTGAATTTTCTGGATCTGCCCCGAGGCGACGATGTCCTTAAGACCACGTCGCTCGTAGATGCCGACAGCGATCGTGTAGCTGTCCTTGACGCTCGCCTTGGTCACACGCCACTGACACGATGGAACGCTCTTCGACGTGCCTTCCTTCGGTTCGCCGGTGACTCCGAGCGAGCTCATCGCCGAGGTCGTGAGGAGTTCGCATGGCTTGAGCGCCTTCAGCGGACTCGAGGACGGCTCCGCAGTCGATTTCGTGGGTGACGGACTGCCGGTCGTCGAATCGGGAGACTCGGTCGAAGACGGCGCGGTCGTCGGCGAACCCGACATCGACTCGGAGCAGCCCACACACATGAGGACAGCTGCCAGTGTCGAAATAGTCGCGCGAATGCGGCTCACGGTGTTTCCAGTCATCTCTGGTGTCGACGGGTCAACTAAGCTTCTTGGCACTAAGATTGTCGGTGTTCTGGTAGTTGGCCATCGCTTGACGGATGCCTTCCTCCGCTTTGATCAGCGACTCACGAAACGCCTTCAGCTGAGTCAGGAAACCCTGCTGGTCGGTCGCGACCTGCTTCAGGTGGGGCTTCATGGCTCCCGCGCCGTTGCTACCACCGAGCATCACGTCCTGGTTGAGCAACTGCAGGCTCGCCTGTTCGCCGTCGACCCACTCGGCCATGTCCCTGATTGCGGCCAAAAGCGCGTCACCACCGGCCTCATTCACCGCGAAAGCTCCGCTGGCCGCACCCGAGGCGAAGTCCGACATGGATTTGCCGATCGCGCTGCCGATCGGCGCGCCGCCCGCGTCGTCGATGTACATGTTTGCCCCTAGTCCGATCGCCTGCCAGACCCCAAGGGCACGGTACCAATCGCCCGTGGTGTCCGTCTTGTGTGTGACGAAATGGCCTGACTTCCGGTTCCCCGGAAACGCGAGGTCCCCCGCACGGACCATGCGGGGGACCTCGGTGCGCGCTGACTCAGCCGAAGCGGCCCGAGATGTAGTCCTCGGTGGCCTTCTGACCTGGGTTCGAGAAGATCCGCTCGGTGTCGTCGATCTCGATCAGCCGTCCCGGCTGGCCGACGCCCGCGAGGTTGAAGAACGCGGTCTGGTCACTCACACGTGCGGCCTGCTGCATGTTGTGGGTGACGATCACGATCGTGTAGTCCTTCTTCAGCTCCCCGATCAGGTCCTCGATCGCCAGCGTGGAGATCGGGTCCAGGGCCGAGCACGGCTCGTCCATCAGCAGGACGTCCGGCTGGACCGCGATGGCGCGGGCGATGCACAGACGCTGTTGCTGACCACCGGACAGGCCGCCGCCGGGCTTGTTGAGGCGGTCTTTGACCTCAGCCCACAGGTTGGCGCCGCGCAGGGCTCGTTCGGCTACCTCGTCGAGTTTGCGCTTGTCGCGCTCGCCCGCCAGCTTGAGGCCCGCGACGACGTTGTCGCGGATCGACATCGTCGGGAACGGGTTGGGGCGCTGGAACACCATTCCGATGGTGCGCCGCACGGACACCGGGTCGACCGTCGAGGCGTAGATGTCCTCGCCGTCGAGGAGGACCTTGCCCTCGGCGCGGGCGCCGGGGATGACCTCGTGCATGCGGTTCAGCGACCGCAGGACGGTCGACTTGCCGCAGCCCGACGGGCCGATGAACGCGGTGACATTGCGCGGGGGCACTGCCAGCGAAACCTTGTCCACGGCGTGGAACTTGCCGTAGTACAGGTTCAGGTCTTTCACGTCGATGCGCTTGGCCATGGTTGCTCTACCGCCCGCTCACTTGGTCTTCAGAGACGTCAGCCGCGAGATCAGGGATCCCAGCAGGTTGAACACGGTGATGATCAGAATCAGGGTGACCGCCGCGCCCCAGACCCGCGCTTCGCCGACCTCGTTGGTGGTCAGCCGCTCGGAGGTCATGAGCAGCGGCAGCGAGGACATGCTGCCGCCGAACGGGTCGTAGTTGATAAAGGTCGTGTAGCCGACGAGCACCAGCACCGGCGCGGTCTCGCCCATGACGCGGGCGATGGCCAGCGAGATGCCGGTGATGATGCCGGACATCGCGGTCGGGATGACGATCTTGACGATGGTCTTCCACTTGGGGATGCCCAGCGCGTACGACGCCTCCCGAAGTTCATCGGGGACGATCTTCAGCAGTTCCTCTGTGGTCCGCACGACGACCGGGATCATCAGCAGCACCAAGGCGAGCGACACCGCGAAGGCGCTTCGCGGCATGCCCATCGTGGTGATCCACAGGGCGTAGATGAACAGCGCGGCGACGATCGACGGGACACCCGAGAGGATGTCGACGGTGAAGGTGACCGCGCGCGCCAGGCGCGAGTTCTTCCCGTACTCCACCAGGTACACCGCCACCATGATGGCGATGGGGACGGCGATGACCGCGCAGATCAGTCCTTGCAGCAGCGTGCCGAGGATCGCGTGGTAGACGCCGCCGCCGAACTGGCGCGACGTCAGGCCCGCCAGCGACTTCCCCCACCAGTCCGCGGTGAGGACGTGCTTGAAGCCCTTCGAGATGACCGTGAAGAGCAGCCACACCAGCGGCGCGAGGGCCAGGACGAAGGTCGAGCCGACGAGGACCGTCGCGGCCCGGTTCTTCAGCTTGCGCCCAGTGCTGAGCTGCTGGAACGCCGGCGCCTTCGCGGGCCGGTCCAGGCTGGTCGCGGTAGTCATCATTCGTACTCCTTGTGACCCGCGATGATGGACCGAGCGAAGGCGTTGACGATGAAGGTCAGGACGAACAGCACCAGGCCCGCCGCGATGTAGGCGCCCGCGCCGCGCGGGTCGTTGAACTCCTGCGCCGCGCGCGCGATCTTCGATGCGATGGTGTCGCCGCCGTCGAAGAGGCTGAAGCTGAAGTTCGTCGTCGTCGAGCTGAGGATGATCATCACGGCGATGGTCTCACCGAGGGCGCGGCCCAGGCCCAGCATCGACGCGCTGATGTAGCCCGCCTTGCCGAACGGCAGGACCGTGGTCCGGATGACCTCCCACTTGGTGGCCCCGAGCGCGAGCGCGCCCTCGACCTGCATGGTGGGTGTGCGGTCGAAGACCTCGCGGCTGATCGCGGTGATGATCGGCAGCAGCATCACGGCGAGGACGATGCTCGCGGTGAAGATCGTCTGCCCGATGCCGAGGTCGGAGCTGCCCTTGGCGAAGATCGGCAGGAAACCCAGGTTCTCGTTGAGCCAGACGCTGAACGGGGCGATCGCAGGCGCGAGGACGTAGGCGCCCCACAGGCCGTAGATGATCGACGGCACCGCGGCCAGCAGGTCGACGATGTAGGAGAACGGCCGGGCCAGCCTGCGCGGCGCGTACTGGGTGAGGAACAGCGCGATGCCCAGCGAGACCGGCATCGCGATCAGCAGGGCGAAGACCGAGCTGAAGACGGTCACCAGCAGCAGGTCGAGGACGCCGAAGGCCAGGTCGCCCGGCTCGGCGTTCCAGTCGCGACTGAACAGGAAGTTGGACTGGTTCTCCATCAGCGACGGGATCGCCTGGATCAGCAGGAAGACGCCGATCAGGACGATCATCGCGACCACGAAGACACCGGAGCCGACCGTCAGCGCCTTGAAGATGCGGTCGCCCGGGCGGGTGATCACCTTGGCAGGCGCGGCAGTCCCTGGAGGGGGTCCGCCCGCACCCTGCTCGTTGGAAGAAATCGTGGCCTCCGCGGCGGTGTTGGAAGCCGAACCGCCCCGCGACCCACGAGGGGCCACGGGGCGTCCGACCGAGACGGGTTCGCTCATCGCTTACGCCCGTTCGAAGTGTGCCGGCTGCCGACTAGGAAATCGCCTTGATGGCGGTGAGCAGCTTGGCCTGGAACTCGTTGGGCAGCGGCACATAGCCCGCGTCCGCCAGAGTCGCCTGACCGGTGGTGGCCGCGGTGGTGAGGAACGCCTTCACAGCCTTGGCGGTGTCGGCGTCGTAGCCCTTCGAGCAGACGATCTCGTAGGTCGCCAGGACCAGCGGGTAGACGCCTGCTTCCTTGCTCGCGTAAAGGGCGTCCAAGTCGATGACGAGGTCGTTGCCCTCGCCCTTGAGCTTGGCGGCGTTAATGGCCTTGCCCGCACCCTCGGCGCCGAGTTCGACCGGTCCGGCACCGCTGTCGATCTTGGCGGCGCTCAGCTTCTTGTCCTGGATGTAGGACCACTCGATGTAGCCGATGGTGCCGGTGCCCGCGGAGATGGCGTCGGCCACGCCCGCGGAACCCTGGGCGCCCTGGCCGACGCCACCGTTGAACTTCTTGCCCGCTTCCTTGCCCCAGGCGGCCTTGGCGGCGGCCACGAGGTACTTCTGGAAGTTGTCGGTGGTGCCCGACTCGTCACCACGGTAGATCACGGTGACCGCGGTGTCCGGCAGGGTCTTGCCGGGGTTGAGCGCGGCGACGGCCGGGTCGTTCCACTTGGCGACGGTGCCGTTGAAGATCTTGGCGGTGACCTCGGCGTTGAGCACCAGGTCGGTGACGCCGTCGACCTTGTAGGCGATGCCGACCGGGCCGAAGACCATCGGCAGGTTCCACGCCGGGTTGCCCTTGCAGCGGGTGGCCGCGGCCTCGACCTCACCCTTGGACTTGCTCAGCGCCGAGTCCGAGCCGCCGATGTCGACGATGCCCGCGTTGAACTGCTTGACACCGGCACCGGAGCCGGACGGGGTGTAGGCGAGTTGCTGGCCCGGGCAGGCGGTGACGTACGCGGCGGTGAACGCCTCGATGGCGCCCTTCTGCGCGCTGGATCCCTCCGCGACGAGGCCCTTCTTGCCGCCGCACTCGACCGCGGCGGTCTGCGTGGGCGCGGGAGCGGCGGAGTTGTTCGAACCCGCGGGGGTGTTGGCGTCGCTGCCACACGCCGTCAGCGCGAGGGCGCCCGCGGCGATGAGACTCAGCACGGACGCGTGCCGCTTGATGTTCACGTTGGATTCCTCCACCAGGAGTCTTCATTGTCGCGGCACACCGAGTGGCGCCGCCTCTCGTGATGGGACGCTAGGCAGCGGTGGTTGACGCTTCACCCCAACAAAATGAACGACGAGTGAACAAGCACCTGATTGTGACCAGAGCGACGCACTGGTCGCCCGTCCGTGTCCGGCCCGTGACCTGCGTGTACGCGGTGCGTAACCAGCTAGTCCCCGTGGGTGTCCAATGTGGAGTACTGCACATGGGCCTGCGCGCGCTCGAATCCAAGTCCGCGGTAGACGGTCACCGCGGGAGCGTTGTCGGATTCGACGTAGAGGATCACTTCGGACAGTCCCAGGTCGACGAGGTGAGCCAGGCCCGCGAGTGTGAGCGCCTTGCCGAGACCGCCGCCCTGGGCGGCCGGGTCGACACCGACGACGTAGACCTCGCCTTCCCCACCCGGGTGGACCTTCGTCCAGTGGAAGCCGAGCACCCGGTCGTCGGCGTCCACGGCGAGGAAGAAGCCCGCGGGGTCGAACCAGGGCTCCTTCTCGGTCGCCTCGACGTCGGCGACGCTCAGCGCGCCCTGCTCCGGGTGCCAGTCGAACGCCCGACGGTTGACCTCGACGAGAGCGGCCTCGTCCTGGCCGGGAACGAACGTGCGGACGCGGACGCCCTCGCGCCAGCGCGGCGCGGGGAGGTCGGCGGTGGTCAGGTCGAGGCGCATCTTCAGCATCTCGCGGACCTTGGTGAGGCCGAACCTGGCGGCGATGGCCGCGGCCGCCGGGTGGTCGCCGTGCGACCAGAGACGCACTCCCGGCGTGGCCCGCTCCAGGACCGCGCGGACGAGTTCGGTGCCGATGCCGCGCCCGCGCGCGTCGGGGCGGACGAAGGCCTCGACGACCTGGCGGCCGAAGGCGTCGCCGCCGGTGTCGAGGTGCGCGTAGCCGACGGGCTCGTCGGCTGCCATGGCCAGCAGGTGCTCGCCGCCGCGGAAGTCAGGCGGCAGCGGTCTGTCGGCCGACACCTCGGGCGCGCCGTCCTCGGCGGCGACGGCGAGCAGCAGAGAACGGATCAACGCCGAATGGCGCCCATCGAGGGCGCCATCCAGCCAGTCACGGGTCGCGGGGGTGTGCTCCACCCCTCCGACACTAGGCGTCGATCGAGTAGCGGAGGTCGTCGGCCGAGATCTCCGCCTCGCGGCGCGAGCCCGACTTCGGCGGCTGGACGAACTTGTAGCCGACGTTGCGGACGGTGCCGATGAGCTGCTCGTGCTCGGGGCCGAGCTTGGCGCGCAGACGCCGGACGTGGACGTCCACGGTGCGGGTGCCGCCGAAGAAGTCGTAGCCCCAGACCTCCTGCAGCAGCTGCGCCCGGGTGAACACCCGGCCCGCGTGCTGCGCGAGGTATTTGAGCAGCTCGAACTCCTTGTAGGTGAGGTCGAGCGGGCGGCCACGCAGGCGCGCCATATAGGTCGCCTCGTCGATGACCAGCTCGCCCAGGCGAAGCGCGCCGTCGACGGCGGCCCCTGCCGGGCCACGCGAGGTCAGCAGCCGCAGTCGGGCGTCGACCTCGGCCGGGCCCGCGGCGGGGAGCACGATCTCGTCGATGCGCCAGTCGGAGGTGATGGCGACCAGGCCGCCTTCGTTGACCACCGCGATGACCGGGCAGCTGTCGCCGCCACTGGTCAGCAGCCTGCACAGGCTCTTGGCGGCGGCGAGGTCGGTCCGGGCGTCCACGATCACGGCGTCACGCGAGCCCGCCTCGAGCAGCGCGGTGACCTCGGGCGCCTGGGTCCGCACGGTGTGCGGGAGGAGCATCAGCGAGGGCAACACCGAACCCGGCTCCGGGTCAGCGGTAAGCAGCAGCAGATCGAGGCTCATCCGAGTCCGCCTCTCTGTTGATCCGCTCCGCTTCATTGAGGCGCGGCCCCCATCCGGGGGTTTCGATTGCGACGTGCACACAGATTAACCACTGGGAACGGCATATGTCCTGGTCATGCCGCCCGCGTCACACGGTAGGCGGCATCTTTCCGATGATGACGCCGCAGGCCTTACCTCGTGTTACAGGGAAGTAAAACCTTAGGTGGACTGCGCTTTATGGGGCCCGTGAGGCCGGTTTTGATCGTCGTGTGAATGGCGTGTTACACCGATTCATCCCACCATTCATCAGCCCGCCTGTGGACAACCTGATCCACCGGCGGCACGTCCTCAGTAGGCTTGGAGACCGAATGACACCGGCGCGGACGGATGACGAGATGACAGGTGGCGGGACAACCATGGTGACCAACGGGGGACGGCCCACAGCCGGACCCAAGCGCCGCTCGAAGGCGGTGCGACGGCTGGTGATCACCCTGGTCGTGCTGCTCGGCCTGCTTGTGGCAGCCGACTTCGGGGCGGCCGCGGTCTTCGAGCACGAGGTTTCGAAGCGGGCGCAGAAGCAGTTCGACCTCACCGACCACCCGTCGGTGAAGGTGGGCGGGTTCTCGTTCCTGCTGCAGGCCCTGTCCGGCGAGTACGAACTGGTGACCGTCGACGCCAAGGGCGTCCCCGTCAACCAGCTGCGCGACGTCGAGGTGCACGCCGACCTGCGCGGCGTGCAGGCGCCGCTGTCCGACGTGGTGTCGGGTTCGCTGACCGAGGTCCCGGTTCGCGAGGTCGTCGGCCAGGTCAAGGTCAAGGCCGCCGACGTCACCCGGGCCATGGCCGCGAACGAGAACCAGGTCATCAAGTCGCTGACGAACCTGACGATCGACCCGGTCAGCGAGAAGACGGTTGCCACCAAGCCCGCCGAGGACGCCCCGGCGGAGGAGACCCCGGAGACCGCCGACGTCGAAGGCGGCACCGCCGGGGTGAAGCTCTGCGGCACCGCCGAGATCGCGGGCGAGTCCACCGAGCTGTGCGTCTTCTCGATCATCAGCCTCACCGACAACCTGATCTCGGTATCGCCCAAGCGCATCGAACTGCGCAACGGCGAAGCCGACGTCAAACTGCCGCCCGCGATCCAGCAGAAGGTGCTGCCGTTCTTCGCGGTCAAGCTCAACCCAGGCGACCTGCCGTTCGCGGTGACGCCGACGTCGGTGAAGGTCGAGCCAGGCGTGCTGTCGGTCAAGGGCAAGGCGACGAACCTGGTGCTCGGCAAGTGAGCGCAGGCTCCGCGTGCCGGTGGTGTGACACCGGGAGGTTGGAGGAGGGGTTCATCGAAGACCGGGGTGAAGGCTCCAGCGGGTTCGCGCGGTGGGTCGATGGGCCATTGGAGCGGGGGATCTTCGGTGGGGCGAAGCGGATGGGCAAGGTCCGGATGCAGATAGCGGCGTATCGGTGCAATCAGTGCGGGCATCTTGAGCTGTTCGCAAAGACGCCGGGGTAGGGCTTCGCTTCCGTCTTACGCGCAGGCCCGGGGCCTTCCCGGGCCCTACGAGCGCGCCATGCCGGCAAGAACAGGTCGGACCTAAACTCGCCCGGCGCGGGGCGGTTTCTTCACCCTGCCCCGCTTTACCCGCGCAGGTCCTTCTCCGGGTTCCCCGAATCAAGGCGAACTACCCGAACAGGCACCGCCCCTACGCGGCCCAGCGGCCAACAGCCCCAGCCTCCCGACAGCCCGACAGCCCGACAGCCGAACGAGCGAGGAAGCCAACGGCACAGCCGCCCGGCAGCCCAGCGAGCGAGGAGCCATCGGCGCCGATCGGTTCCGTCACCCACAGCGGCCATTCCGGTGCCCAGGGGAATGCTCCGATCCACCCCACAGTTCCACTGGGTGGACGTGGATGCGCTCACCCACCACCCGGGCCGATGCTTGTCGGTGCCGACGAGAGGAGACCGGATGATCGGCGGCTTGGTGGCCATCGGCACTCTGCTCGTCGCGGGACTCATCGGAGTCTTGCTGCGAAGGCGGGATGGTCGAGTGCGGACCAAGAACACCGCGACCGTTCCCGACGACGTCCGGGCGGTCCTTGACCCCCGGGCCGAGGTGACCCTGGTCCAGCTCTCCACCACCTTCTGCGCCCCCTGTAGGCACGCCCGGGTCATCCTCGCCGACCTCGCCGACAAGACCGACGGCCTCGCGCACGCCGATATCGACCTCACTGACCGGCCCGAACTCGCCCAGCGGCTCGCTGTGCTGCGGACGCCAACCACGTTGGCCGTGGACTCCCAGGGGGCCGAGATCCTGCGGGTCGGCGGGGTGCCGCGGCGGGAGTCGCTGCTGGCCGCGCTGCGGCCGCATCTGTCGGCATGATCAGTCCCACTGACTGGACGTTGGTCCCGTACCGAGGGATCGCCGGTAAACTCGCCGCCGTGACCAGCACTCTGACCAGGCGACGCGCGGTGGACTTCTGCCGTGTCGACAGTTCGCTGTGTCGGGAAACGATCTGATCGGGCGGTAAGCCCAGGATCGCGCAAGCGTCCGCTCCGCCCCCACCGGACCTCAGTTTTCCCGCGTCCAGGTCAGGAGGCACAGTGACTCGACCAGTCACACCCCAGGTGGACCCCCGTGGTCCCCGGTTCAGCGCTTGGCTCACCACGGCCGTCCTGGTCGCGGTGCTTCTCACCGGCTGGTGGCCGCTGCTGGCCGCCCAGGCCGTCGTCTTCGCCCTCGGCGCGTTCGCGGGCTTGAACTACTCGCCCTACGGCGCGCTCTACCGCGTGTTCGTCGCGCCCCGGCTGCGGCCGACCGACGAGCGGGAGGACGTCGCGCCGCTGCGGTTCGCGCAGGCGGTCGGCTTCGGCTTCGCCGTCGTCGGCACCCTCGGCTACGCGACCGGGCTCGTCGGGCTCGGCATCGTCGCCACGGCGGCCGCGCTGGCCGCCGCCTTCCTGAACGCCGCGTTCGGGTTCTGCCTCGGCTGCGAGGCATATCTGCTGCTCAACCGCTTATCCATCACGAATAAGAAAGTAGGAACCACCCGATGAGCCGCGAAGACGTGCTTGTGACGGCCGCCTGGTCCGAGGAGAACCTCGGTGCGCCCGGTGTGGTGTTCGTCGAGGTCGATGAGGACGCCAGCGCGTACGACACCGGCCACATCCCGGGCGCGGTGAAGGTCGACTGGCGCAAGGACCTGCAGGACCCGGTGCGCCGCGACTTCATCGACCGCGCCGGCTTCGAGAAGCTGCTTTCCGCCCGCGGCATCGCCAACGACGACACCGTGGTCCTCTACGGCGGCAACAACAACTGGTTCGCCGCCTACGCCTACTGGTACTTCAAGCTCTACGGCCACGAGTCGGTCAAGCTGCTCGACGGCGGCCGCAAGAAGTGGGAGCTCGACGGCCGCCCGCTCGAGGCCGACCCGGTGTCCCGCCCGGAGACCACCTACTCCGCCAAGGACCAGGACCTGAGCCTGCGCGCCTTCCGCGAGGAGGTCGTCGAGGCGATCAACGCCAAGAACCTGGTGGACGTCCGCTCGCCCGACGAGTTCTCCGGCAAGCTGGCCGCCCCCGCGCACCTGCCGCAGGAGCAGGCCCAGGTCAAGGGCCACATCCCGAGTGCGATCAACGTGCCGTGGAGCAAGGCGGCCAACGAGGACGGCACGTTCCGCTCCGACGAGGAGCTGCGCGAGCTGTACAAGGAGGCGGGCCTCGACGAGGGCAAGGCGACCATCGCCTACTGCCGCATCGGCGAGCGCTCTTCGCACACCTGGTTCGCCCTGCGCGAGCTGCTCGGCTACAGCGACGTCAAGAACTACGACGGCTCGTGGACCGAGTACGGCTCGCTGGTCGGCGTGCCGGTCGAAATCGGCGCCCAGAACTGACCCGCCGCACCACTTAGGGAGATACCTGAAATGAGCTCTTGCGGAGCCCCCGACCAGTCCCTGCCCGCCAACGTGGACGCGGGCAAGGAGATCGTCCTGACCGGCAAGGTCACCAAGGGCGGAGAGCCCGTCGGCGGCGCCTTCGTGCGCCTGCTCGACTCGACCGGCGAGTTCACCGCCGAGGTCGTCGCCTCCGACGCCGGTGACTTCCGGTTCTTCGCCGCCCCCGGCGACTGGACCGTGCGCGCCCTGCACCGCACCGGCAACGGCGAGGCCACGGTCAGCGCGGCGGGCCCCGGCCTGCACGACGTGGCCATCACGGTCGCCTGATCGGTCAGCTCACCGAAGCCCCCAGGACCTCCTGGGGGCTTCGATGTTTTCGGTCGAGAAATCCGTGACTTCCTTGTGACCAACCGATTCCCCGGTTCAGGCGTGTACCTGGCAACGAGGCCGAAAGGCCGCCGAACTGGGGAGAATCCATGGGAATCAAGGCTTGTTTCCGCACGTCCATCATCGGTCTGCTGGCGGCGGGCGTGCTCGCGGGCGGCCTGGCCGCCGGCGCGGGCACCGCCGCCGCGTGCCCGGAATCGACCGCGAGTTCGTCGACGAACTCGCACAGCTACGCGAGCAGGCAGCCACAGGTCCGTCCCGGCGCGACCGGCAAGCAGGTCCTGGCGCTGCAGCTCAACCTGCGCAACCGCGGCTACCAGCTGACCGGCACCGGGTTCTACGGCGCGAAGACGCTCGCCGCCGTGCGCGCCTTCCAGCGCGCACAGGGGATCAAGGACAGCGGCATCGTCGGGTCCAAGACCTGGCAGGCCCTGTTCGGACGGATGGACGCCGGGCTGACCCTGGGCCCCGCCGTGACGCCGAAGTTCGGCATCCAGCCCGGCGAGCGTGACCGTGTGAAGGTCGACCACCTCGGCGCGACGCTCAAGCGGATCTACCCGAACGAGTCGGGCAGGGCCGCCCGCGGCGGGCTGTACGGCCCGGAGATGGTCGCCTTGGTCAAGCGGTTCCAGCTCGCGGCCGGAATCAAGGCCAGCGGCATCGTCGGCCCGAAGACCTGGTCGGCCATGTACGACGTCATCTCCGTCTCCGGCGGCTGGGGCCGCTGAGATACCCGCCACGCTCGGGCCGCCGCGGTCGTGTCCGCGGCGGCCCGTGCCGTTATCCTCCGGTCTGTGGAAATCTTCTTCACGAGCCTGCTCGTGCTCATGGGTGTGCTGACCACGTGGTTCGCCGGCTACGTGGTGTACCGCATCTACGCTGACCAGCGCTGATATGACGGCGAACGACCCAGTCGCGGGCAGTGGCGACGCGGCGATCAACGCCGCCGAGAAGCGCGCCGAGCAGACCCGGCACCTCAACCTCCCGCAGTTCGACGACCTGCCGATCCCGGCGGATACCGCGAACCTGCGTGAGGGTCCCAACCTGCACGACGCCTGCCTGGCGCTGCTGCCGCTGGTCGGGGTGTGGCGCGGTGAGGGCGAGGTCGTCTACCCCACGATCGAGGGGCCATACAAGTTCGGCCAGCAGGTCACCTTCGCCCACGACGGCAGGCCGTTCCTGTTCTACGAGGCGCGGTCCTGGCTGCTCGACGACGAAGGCAAGGTCATCCGGCCCGCCGCCCGGGAAACCGGTTTCTGGCGGCCGCAGGCCGACGACACCATCGAGGTCCTGCTGACGCACTCGTCGGGCATCCTCGAGCTGTACTACGGCACCCCGCGCACGCAGACGTCGTGGGAGATCGGCACCGACCTGGTCAGCCGGACCGCTTCGGCGAAGGACGTCACCGCGGCCAAGCGGCTCTACGGGCTGGTCAACAACGGCGACCTCGCCTACGTCGAGGAGCGGGCCATGATGGGCCGGCCGATGCAGCCGCACACCTCGGCCTACCTGCAGAGAATCGTCGGCTAGATGGTTGGTTCCCGACTGTCGCCTGGTATCGGCTGGTCCACGGCGGTCGAGACCTGGTGACAGCCGGGAATCAACCATCTGGGGTGCGGCTGCGGCGGTGCGGCGCGGCCGCGGTCCTGGTGGAGCTGGACTCGCTGACGCAGGTCGCCGCCGCGCGGGCCGCGCTGGCCGACCTTCCCGGCGTCGTCGACCTCGTTCCCGCCGCCCGCACCGTGCTCGTGTCGTTCGCACCGGGGGCCGGTGGGCTCAAGCAGGTCCGCGAACTCCTCGGCCAGACCGATCTGTCGCAGGCGCCCGTCTCGGCTTCCCGGGCCGTGGTCCTGCCGTCCGTGTACGACGGGCCGGACCTGGAGCTGGTCGCCGAGACCGCCGGATTGAGCGTCGAGGACACCATCGTCCTGCACTCCGGCGCCGAGTACACCGTCGCGTTCTGCGGTTTCTCCCCCGGCTTCGCCTACCTGACCGGCCTGCCCGACGCGCTGCGCCAGCCCCGGCTCGACACGCCACGCACCCGGGTCCCGGTCGGCGCGATCGGCGTGGCGGGCGAGTTCACCGGCGTCTACCCGCGTTCCTCGCCCGGCGGCTGGCGGCTGCTGGGCAGGCTCGCCGACGACGCCGACCCGCTGTTCGACCCCGCCCGCACCCCGGCGTCACTGCTGGCACCGGGCGACCGAGTCCGCTTCGAGGTGCGATGACCAGGGCCGTCACCGTCCTCGCCACCGGACCGCAGGCTCTGATCCAGGACCTCGGCAGGCCCGGCAACGCGCACCTCGGCGTCGCGCCCTCCGGGGCGCTCGACGAGCCGTCGCTGCGCCTGGCCAACCGGCTCGCGGGCAACGCGGAGGACGCGGCCGGCATCGAGTCCGTGCTGGGCGGGCTGCGGCTGCGCGCGGAGGGGTCGTGCACGGTGGCGGTGACCGGGCCGAGCGTGCCGGTCACGGTCGACGGCCGCGACGCGGGCTCACACGCCCCGGTCCACCTGCGGGCGGGCCAGGTCGTCGAGCTGGGTTCACCGCGGTCCGGACTGCGTTGCTACGTCGCCGTCTCCGGGGGGATCGAGGTGCCCCCGCAGTTGGGCTCACGGTCGACTGACGTGCTCTCGGGCATCGGCCCGGACCCGCTGCGCGCAGGCGACGTGCTGCCGCTGGGAGCGCCGCTGGGCCCGCCGGTCGGCGAGGACGCCGTGCCGCCGCCCAGCCCCGCCGACCACCTGACGATCCCGGTCCTGCTCGGCCCGCGCGACGACTGGTTCGCCGACCCGGCAGCCCAGTTCGCGAAGCTGACCTGGGCGGTCTCGCCGGAGAGCAACCGCGTCGGACTGCGGCTGCTGGGCGACCCGCTGACCCGGGCGCCGGAGTTCGCCGGGCGCGAGCTGACCAGCGAAGCAGTGGTGACCGGGGCGGTCCAGGTGCCTGCGAACGGCAAGCCGGTGATCTTCCTGGCCGACCACCCCACGACCGGCGGCTACCCGGTGGTCGGCGTGGTCGACCCGCGCAGGCTGCCCGACCTGGCGCAGGCGCGGCCGGGCACCAAGATCCGCCTGCGGGCGCAGGCCGCTCCGTAGCGAATGTCGAACTCAGTCGCCGGAAGGGGCGACTCGCGGGTTAGGGGTATTCGGACTCGTAGAGGGCGCTGAGTTCGGTGTGCAGTTTGACCGAGTCGGGCAGTTCGACGCCGTCAAGCGTGTGCACGCGGGTGACCTTGCGGACGCTGGAGACCAGGAACAGGCCCTCGGCGCCCTTGAGTTCGTCGCGGTGGATCGGTTCGGTCCTCGTGGTCCAGCCGGACCGCTCGGCCGCGCGGAACAGGGCGGCCTGGGTCGTGCCGGGCAGAATGCCGATGGTGGGCGGGGTGGTGCGCATGGTGTCGCCCTCGACCAGCACGATCGACGCCGTGGGGCCCTCGAGGACCGAGCCGTCGGACGCGATGAAGATCGCCTCGTCGGCGCCGTGCGCCTCTGCGTAGCGCAGAGCGGCCATGTTGAGCGCGTACGACAGCGTCTTCGCGCCGAGCAGCAGCCAGGGCGCGCGCTCCACAATGGACGGGTCGAACCCCCGGTCCAGAGTGAGCGCCGCGACGCCGCCCTCGCGGTGGGTGAACGTCTTGGGGCCGATGGTCATGCCCAGGGCGAACGCCGTCGGGCTGCCGTCGCCGAACTCCGGGCCACGCGTGTAGACGAGTTTGAGCGCGAACTCACCGCTGCCGGTCCAGCGGTCGATCACCGCCTGGGACACCCGTTCCCACGCCGCGAGGTCGGGCGCCGGGAGGTTCAGCATCGCCGCCGACCGGGCCAGCCGGTCGAGGTGCGGGCCGAGCTCGCGGGGCTGTCCGTCAACCACGAGGACGGTCTCGAAGACGCCGTCACCACGCATCAAGCCGAGGTCGTCCACCCGGATGTGCGGGTGGTCCGCGTCGGCATGGGTTCCGTCAAGCATCACCAACACGCGCATGGGCGCACCCTACGCCCGCCGAAGGCCTAACATCGGCTGGGTGGAGACCCTGGGAAACCGCGAGGAACTACGCACGACGCTGCACGAGCGCGGCATGCGCATGACCCCGCAGCGGCAACTGGTCCTCGACGCCCTGATCGAACTCGAGCACGCCACGCCCGAGCAGGTCTGCCAGCATGTGCAGCGGACCACGCCATCGGTCAACATCACCACGATCTACCGCACGCTGGAGCTGCTGGAGAGTCTCAGCCTGGTCCGCCACACCCACCTGGGCCATGGCGCGCCGACCTACTCGGTGCACGAACACCAGCATGTTCACCTGGTCTGCCACCGCTGCGGCCACGTCGACGAGATCCCGCGGTCGATGACGGAAGGGCTCGCCGGAACAGTTCGCGACGCCCACGGGTTCGTACTAGACGCAAGCCATCTCGCCCTGTCCGGTATCTGCCGCACCTGCAACCAGGAGTCCACGTGACACCTCGCTCGCCGATTCTCGACCTGCCCGGGGCCATCCCCCCGCCGGACGAGGCGGTCGACTCGGGCGTCGCCTGGCACTGGGGCGACCCGTTCGCCGAGCAGCGGGCCGCCGCCCGCAAGGTCGCCGTCGTCGACCGGTCGCACCGCGAGGTCATCGCGGTCCCGGGCGAGGAGCGACTGGCCTGGCTGCACCTGGTCATCTCCCAACACGTCACCGCGCTGGCCGACGGCGCGGGCACCGAGGCGCTCGTGCTCGACAGCCAGGGCCGGGTCGACGCGCACATGCTGCTCGCCCACGCGGGCGACACCGTGTGGATCGACACCGAGCGCGGCGCGGGGGCCTCCGGCGCGCGCGGCGGGCAGGTGTCGCTGCTGGAGTACTTCCAGCAGATGGTCTTCTGGTCAAAGGTCGAGCCGCGGGACGCCAGCGCCGAGCGTGCGGTCCTGTCGCTGGTCGGCCCGGAGACCCCGGAGCTGCTGGAGCGGGTCGGACTGCCCGTCCCGGCGGGCGAGTACGCCGTCGCGCAAGGCACCGATGTCGTCGTCCGCCGGATGCCGTGGCCCGGCCATGACGCCGCCGACCTGCTGGTTCCCCGGGCGGAGTTGGTCGCTTGGTGGACCAAGCTGACCGACGCGGGCGCGCGCCCGATGGGCACGTTCGGCTTCGAGGCGCTGCGCGTGGAGTCGGGCAAGCCCCGGCTCGGCGTCGACACCGACGAGAAGACGATCCCGCACGAGGTCAACTGGGTGCCGTCGGCCGCGCACGTGGCCAAGGGCTGCTACCGCGGCCAGGAGACGGTGTCCAAGGTCCACAACGTCGGCAGGCCGCCGCGCCGAATGCTGCTGCTGCACCTCGACGGCAGCGCCGACGCCCTGCCCGAGACCGGCGCCGCGGTCCGCAGCGGCGAGAAGGTCGTCGGCCGGGTCGGCTCGGTCGCCCAGCACCACGAGCTTGGCCCGATCGCGCTCGCCCTGCTGAAGCGGTCCGTCGGGGCCGGGGCCGAGCTGGTCGCGGGCGAGTCCACCCAGGCCTCGGTCGACCCGGACTCCATCCCGCCGGACACCCCCGCGCTGGGCCGAGTGGCGGCTCAGGGCCTGCGGCATTAAGGCAAGCGGGGCCCGGTATGCCAGGATCGGCGCCATGTCGACATCTCCGGGCACGTTGATCACGGTCGCCCCGACCGGTGCCGAGCACGCCAAATCCGACGTGCCGAACCTGCCGGTCACCCTGGACGAGCTCGTCGCCACCGCACGCGACTGTGAGCGCGTCGGCGCCGCGATGATCCACATCCACATCCGCGACGACGACGCCAAGCCGTCACTGGACCTGCAACGACTCAAGGACACGGTCGCGGCCGTGCGGGAGAGCACGAACCTCATCGTGCAGCTCTCCACCGGCGGCGCGGTGACCGATCCCGAGGAGCACCGCCTGCGCGTGCTCGACGCGATGCCGGACTCGGCGTCGTGCTCGATGGGCACGCTCAACTTCGGCGACGACGTGTTCCTCAACCGCTGGGACTTCATCGTCGAGCTGCACAAGCGGATGCGGGACCGGGGCATCGTCCCCGAGTACGAGATCTTCGACCTCGGCCACCTCACCGCCCTGCGCAGGCTGCTCGACCAGCACGGTCTGCCCGCGGGCGGCCACGTGCACCTCGACCTGGTGATGGGTGTGCCCGGCGGCATGCCCGGCGACGTCGAGACGTTCGCCGCGGCGCTGCGGCTGATCCCCGAGGGCGCCACTTTCTCCGCGACCGGCGTCGGCCGCTCGACTCTGCCGATCCTGTTCGCCGCGCTGTCGGCGGGCGGGCACGTGCGGGTCGGGATGGAGGACACCGTCTCCTACGCGCGGGGCGAACGGGTCAAGGACAACGCCCAGTTGGTCGCACGCGCGTCCGGCCTCGCGCGGATCGCCCAGCGGCCGCCGATCAAGCCCGATGACGCGCGAGTGCTGCTCGGGGTGACAAGCTAGGCAGTGATAGCTGGGCGCAGATATGGCGGCGAGGCACTATTTATCGGAGGATGTGCGCGTGATCGAAGTCCGCCCCGGTGGGCGCAGGCGCATCGACCGAGTCCTGTCGCCTGACTATGTCGAGAATCTCGACCAGCTCGACCTCGTCGAGGTCCGAGCGCGGCGCGA
Organism: Actinokineospora xionganensis; assembly: GCF_014323725.1. GTDB lineage: Bacteria > Actinomycetota > Actinomycetes > Mycobacteriales > Pseudonocardiaceae > Actinokineospora > Actinokineospora xionganensis. The sequence goes on from NZ_JABVED010000002.1 coordinate 459,233, forward strand.
CGACGCCGCGCAGGAGGAGACCGACCTCTCCTACATGCGCAGACTGCTACACGGGCGGATCGACATCGTCAAGGCCGAGCAGAAGCGCCGGGCCACGGGCGGGTCGCAGTCGGTCGTCGACCAGCTCGCCGCGATCCTCGCCGACAACGCGGTGGGCCCGGCGATGGGCTCCGGCCGCTACCAGACCTTGGAGCCCTCCCGCGCCGAGGCGCACCGCAGGCACGTCGAGGCCCTGGTCTCCGACGCCGACCTGACCGATGTCGTGTCCCTGCCCGACGAGCGCCTCGACCTCGCCCTGCGGACCTACCAGGCCGAAGAGGCCTCGGTCTCGCAGCGGCGGCGGCAGGTGCAGGTGGTGATGGACCTGCTGAACGAGCAGATCGGCAGCCGCTACCGGGCCGGGAGCGCTTCGGTCGACGATCTCCTGGCCGCCGAACGTGCGAAGCGAGAGCCCAGCTGAATCCCGTACTGGTCGAAGTCCTCCGCTCCGGGTTCGTGGAATCCGTGCACCGCGGCTCTTTGGTGGTGCTCGATCCGGACGGCGAGATCCTCCTTGCCTTGGGCGAAGTCCGGGAGCCGGTATTCACCCGCTCCTGCAACAAGCCACTCCAGGGCCTCGGCCTGCTGCGCGCGGGCCTAGACCTCCCTGACGACGCCGACCTCGCCGTCGGCTGCGCGTCGCACAGCGGTGAGGCCGAGCACGTGGAGCAGGTCCTCGGCATCCTGGGCAAGAACGGCCTGACAGAGTCCGACCTCGGCTGCCCGCCTGACTGGCCGCTCAACCAGGCCGCCCGCAACCGCGTGATCGCCGGTGGCGGCGGCAAGCGGTCGGCGGCGATGAACTGCTCGGGCAAACACGCGGCGATGCTGGCCACCAGCGTCCAACTCGGCTGGGACGTCCGGTCCTACCTGGACCCGGACCACCCCGCCCAGGCCGCGATCGCCGAGACCGTCGCCGAGATGACCGGTGAGGACATCAGCACCATCGGCGTCGACGGCTGCGGCGCGCCCCTGTTCGCGCTGACCTTGGAAGGCCTGGCCACCGGCTACCGCGGGCTGGTCCTGGCCGAACCCGGCACCCGCAGGCGCCGGGTGGCCGACGCGATGCGGGCGCACTCACACCTCGTCGGCGGCACCGACCGCGATGACACGGAACTGATGCAGGCCATCCCCGGCGTCCTGGTCAAGGGCGGCGCGGAGGGCGTGCACGCGATGGTGTTGGCGGACGGCACGTCGGCCGCGCTGAAGATCGACGACGGTGCCCCGCGGCCCCGCACCCCGCTGCTGGTCGGCGTCCTACGGGCGCTGGGCTACGACGCACCGGAACTGGCCGACATGGCTGAGCGGGAAATTCTGGGTGGTGGGGTCCCGGTTGGCTCAGCCCGCCTGCGCCCGGGCCTGCTGGATGACTTGGGCTGATCCGTCTCGGGGCGGACTTGGGCTTCGGGTGCCCGTTGGATCGGCTCGTGCGTTTGTGGGCTAGTTGAAGCGCTCCCGAATAGCCATCCCCGCCCAGAAGTCCCGAAGCTTCGTGAACCGCTCCGCGACCTCCTCGGCGTCCGAGGCCTCGATAGCGTCCAAGATTCCGTTCACGTCATCGGCAGACGTGTCCTCAAGCAGTTCCTCATCGGAAAACAGCTGCACCAGCCCGCCGTAGTCCAGCTCGACGGCCGACCCCTCATCGAAGTTCTCCAGCCAGGCCGCGGTGTCGATCAACACCCGCGTGGGACCGGCTTCCCCGAACGTCTGCTCGGCGAGAGTCGCCGCCCGCTCGATGCGCCGCCGGGCGTCGCCCATGGCCACCCGCCAGAACACCTGCCGCCGCGGGTCGTCGCGGGGTGCCACGACCACGTGTCGGTGGGCGGGGTCGACCAGGGAGAACCACGGCAGCGGGACCGTCCACGTCGTCGAGACGATGTGGACCGACCCGTTGGGCTGCTCGCCCAGGATGTGGGCGGCGCGGGCCCGCAGGCGCTCCGGGGAGTCCGACAGCATCGCCGCCCGCAGCATCGGCGTGGACGTCTCCAGGAAGCCCATGAGGGCCGCCGCGGACCGCGCGCGGACGTCCATCGGGCACACGAGCGGACCGGGCCCCACGGTGGCTTCCGCGCAGTGCACCTCGGCCGGGTCGATCACCAGGACATCGCGGACCGAACTCGGGGTCGGCCTGCCATCGCGCAGTTCGCCGGGAAGGGCGGCGTTGGCGAGTTGTGATCGGAACCACACCTCGCGTTCGCGGATGCCCGCCCGGGCGTGTTCGACCGCGCCGTCCTCGATCACGGCGCGAAGCAAATCCCCCAGTGATCCACCGAAAGCGGACAGCGGCTCGTACACCCGGAGGTAGGCGACGAACGGACGAGGCACGCGCTCATGGTTTCACGGACCGTGGCGATCGACGCCCTTGGGAGAGTGTTCGGCGGGGTGTCGGGTTCTGCACACCATGCCGCGTCGCATCGAACCCCTTCGGCACGGTACGGTAGTTACCAGGAATCAACTGTCGACATCTACGGGGCCGCCGTTCCCCCGGCCGCCCCGTCACTGTGCGAGGGGGTCGAGCCATGGGGCGCGGCCGAGCTAAGGCCAAGCAGACGAAGGTGGCCCGGGAGCTCAAGTACAGCTCACACGCCACGGACTTCGACGCCCTACAGCGTGAGCTGTCGGGCGGCAAAGACGACGGTCACGACAGCAGTGACCAATTCGACGACTCGTCCGACGACGAGTACGACGAATACCGGCGATGACTCAGGGTCCGTCACCCCGCACTTGGTGACGGACCCACCACGCCGCATCCCCCTCCGTAAAGCCGTGAAGACCGCCCCTGACCGGGGCGGTCTTCACGGCTCGACCTCGGAGCACACAGCTCGGTTTGGCGCACCCTCAGTACGAGACCGATCCGTACTGCGCGGGCGTCGCCGCACTGTCACCGAGTTCGGTGGCCGCACGGAGCGCCCAGTAGGGATCCCGAAGCATTTCCCGTCCGATGAGGACAAGGTCAGCCGCCCCGTCCGCCAGCACCCCCTCCGCCTGACGCGCGTCGGTGATCTCCCCGACCGATCCGGTCAGCACGTCGGCCTTGCGCTTGATCGCGTCGGCGAACGTCACCTGGTAACCGGGTCCGGTCGTGATCTTGGCGTGCGGCACGTTGCCGCCGCTGGACACGTCGATCAGGTCGGCGCCCGCCTCAGCCAGCACCCGGGAGATCTCCACGCTGTCGTCGACCGTCAGCCCGCCCTCGGTCCAGTCGGACGCGGAGATCCGGACGAATACCGGGATCTCCTCGCCGACCGCCTCGCGCACCGCGCGCACCACCTCGACCGCGAACCGGGTCCGGCCCTCGAAGGAGCCGCCGTAGTCGTCGGCGCGCGTGTTGGACAGCGGCGAGAGGAACTCGTGCAGCAGGTAGCCGTGGGCGGCGTGGATCTCGACGACCTTGAACCCGGCCTCGACGGCGTACCGCGCGGACTGGGCGAACTTGGCCACGATGTCGGCGATGCCCGCCTCGTCGAGCGCCAAGGGGACGCGGTACTCGGGAATGAAAGGCTCCGCGGTCGGGGCGACGGGCGTCCAGCCGCCATCGGTGTCGGCGACCCCGCCACGGCCGACGAATGGGCTGTAGGTGGACGCCTTGCGGCCCGCGTGCGCGAGCTGGATGCCGGGCACGGAGCCGTGCGCCGCGATGAACGCGGTGATCGGCCGCCAAGCCTCGACATGCTCGGCCGACCAGAGTCCGGCGTCCTCCGGCGAGATCCGGCCCGCTGGATCGACGGCGGAGGCCTCGGCGATCACCAGGCCCGCCCCGCCGACCGCGCGGGATCCCAGGTGGACCAGGTGCCAGTGGTTCGGCAGACCGTCGGTCGCGGAGTACTGGCACATCGGGCTGACGGCGATCCGGTTGGGCAGGGTCACCGAGCGCAGAGTCAGGGGGCTGAACAACAGGCTCACGAGGATCCTCCGGGCTAAGTTCGTAGGTCTACGAACTATTCAGCACCGGGCACGCACAGCGTGTTCCCGTCGTGGCCCAGATCACTCGGCGGGCGGGGTGCGGCGGCCACGTTTGGTCTCGCCGCGCTGCTTCTTCGCGGTGATCCGCCGCTCCTTGGCCCGACGCGACGGCTTGGTCGGCCTGCGTGCGGGCGGGGGCGGTTCAGCGGCCTGCCGCAGCAGCGTGGCCAGCCGCTCGCGGGCGGCGGCGCGGTTGGCGAGCTGGGCCCGGTACTCACTGGCCGCGATGGTCACCACGCCGTCGACCAGCCGGCTTCCCAGCCGGGCCAGCAGCCTTGGGCGCAGCTCGTCGGGGACCGACGGCGAGTGCTCGACGTCGAAGGACAGCTCGACGCGGCTGTCGGCGGTGTTCACGCCCTGGCCGCCGGGACCGGACGACCGAGAGAACCGCTCACGCAGCTCGGTCGCCGGGATCACCAGCGTTCTGGACACCACCAACTCTTCAGGCACGGCACAAAGCATGCCGCACCGGACCCGACAGGCCCATTCGATTAACGGACGTAGCCGCGCAGACCGGGGGTGGTCCCGATCGAGGTGAACAGCGGGTACGGCAGAAGCCGATGCGGCCGGGCACGGTCGCCCCAGGCGCTCTCGATCAGCGAGATCTCCTCGCCGTTGGGCATCCGGACGTTCGCGAACACGGTCTCGCGGCCATCGCTGTGGTCGGTCTTCGTCCGGACGACGAGGCCGGTCGGCATCTCCTCGCGGAAGCAGTACTCCCCCTGGCGGCAGAACATCCGCAGAGTGTTCGGCGGCTCCACCCTCACGGTCAGCAAGCGCTCACCGGACGCGCTGCCCAGGACGAGCTCCAGCGTCGCGCCATCGAATTGGAAGCCGCGGGGGCTGCCGGGCTTGCCGCGGACCGACGTCACCTCCGCGGGCCACGGGATCTTGCCGGTCAGCAGCTCGTCGGTCAGCCTCGGCCACTCCACCGGTGGACGATTCTCCGTGGTCGAGGGCCGCGCCTTGGACGTCGTGACCGAGACGGGCGGGCGCGACGGCGGCGCGCTCGCGGACGCGCCGAGTCCAAGATCGTCAGCCGACTGACCGATCAGCCCGCCTGCCAGCGCGGACGTTCCGACTACGGCGACGACCACGGCCATGGCCGCCCCGCCGATCGCGATGGACCGTCGGCGCCGCAGCCTGGCCCGGCCATCGGCGAAGATCGCGTCGCGGTCGAGGTCCAGTGGCGGCTCACCGTCGAGGGCGCGTCCCAGCAGTGCCTTCACCTCGTCGGGCATGGTGATCCCTCCAGCGCGACACGGCCTGCCGCCAGCAGTTCACGCAGGGCGGCGAGTCCCTTGGACGCCTGGCTCTTGATCGTGCCCTCGCTCTTGCCGAGCGCCTGCGCGGTCTCGGCGACCGAGAGGTCCTCCCAGTACCGCAGGACGACTACCGCGCGCTGCCCCGGCGGCAGCCGCGCCAACGCCCGCCGGACGTCGACGGCGTCGTCCACCCCGGCGGGCGGCACGCCGATCTCCGGAAGGTCGCCGACCACGTTCTCGCGTCTGCGGAACGCGCGGCGCGACTCATCGATGGCAGTGCGGACCATGATCTTGCGCGCGTAGGCGTCGACGTTGCCCGCGCGGTTGAGTCGAGGCCAGGCGACGTAGATCTTCGCCAGCGTGCTCTGCACAAGGTCCTCCGCGCGATGCCAGTCGCCCCCGCTCAACAGATAAGCGGTTCGGCGCATGACGACGGCACGGCTGTCCAGGTATTCCCCGAATTCCGCGTCGCGATCGGACACCGGCCCCTCCCGCCCTCACCACCTAATACGGCGGGGCGGGACCGCGGGTTGCCTCAGAACCTCGGGTGATCTCCGAGCAGCACCGCGCGCGGGGCGTCGGCGTCCTCGGCGGGGCGGACATCACCCAGCACCCAGGCGGGCACGTGGCGGGCGGTGAGCACCGCCAGCGCGCGGTCGACGTCCTCGGGCGCGACGACGGCAACCATGCCGACCCCCATGTTGAACGTGCGCTCCATCTCGACCCGCTCCACCCGGCCGCGCTGCGCGATCAGCGAGAACACCGGCTTCGGCGTCCAGGTGCCGCGGTCGAGGTCGGCGTGCAGGCCGTGCGGGAGGACCCGGGCCAGGTTGGCCGCGAGGCCGCCGCCGGTGATGTGCGCGAAGGTCCGGACCTCGGTCTCGGCGCACAGCGCCAGGCAGTCCTTGGCGTAGATCCGGGTCGGTTCGAGCATCTCCTCGCCGAGGGTGCGGCCGAACTCCTCGACGTGGCCCTCCAGCGGCATCCGGCCGATCTCCAGCAGCACGTGCCGGGCCAGCGAGTAGCCGTTGGAGTGCAGGCCGGAGGACGCCATGGCGATCAGCACGTCACCGGGGCGGACCTTGTCCGGGCCGAGCAACTGGTCGGCCTCGACGACGCCGACACCGGTGCCGGACAGGTCGTAGGCGCCGTCGGCCATCAGGCCCGGGTGCTCGGCGGTCTCGCCGCCCAGCAGCGCGCAGCCCGCGAGCACGCAGCCCTCGGAGATGCCCTTGACCAGCGCTGCGATGCGATCGGGGATGACCTTGCCGACAGCGATGTAGTCCTGCATGAACAGCGGCTCGGCGCCGCAGACCACGAGGTCGTCGACGACCATGGCGACCAGGTCGATGCCCACGGTGTCGTGGATGTCGAGGGCTTGGGCGACCGCGATCTTGGTGCCGACACCGTCAGTGGAGGAGGCGAGGATCGGCTCCTTCCAGCGGTCGAGCTTGAGCTTGAACAGCCCGGCGAAGCCGCCGATGCCGCCCATCACCTCGGGGCGGACCGCCTTCTCCGCCCACGGCTTGAGCTTCTCGACGGCCTCGTCACCGGCCTCGATGCTCACCCCCGCGGCGGCGTAGGTGGCGCTGGCGGAGACGGACTGGGACTCGCTGGTGTCAGTCATAACTCGAATCACTGTTTGTAGGAACGCGAGATCAGGGACGGCGCAATGCGTCCTCGGCACCGTACCCGGTGGTGAGTACCGGGGCAGCGGAGCCCGCGACGCCCTTCTCGATCCCCTCGAGGAGGTGCTTGCCGATGTGGATGTCCTCGGGCAGCGGGATCGGGTACTTGCCGTCGAAGCAGGCCGAGCAGAGCCTGCTCTTGGGCTGCTCGGTCGCCGCGACCAGCGCTTCGAGCGAGACGTAGCCCAACGAGTCCGCGCCGATGGAGCGGCGGATGCCGTCGAGGTCGAGGCCGTTGGCCACGAGTTCGGCGCGGGAGGCGAAGTCGATGCCGTAGAAGCAGGGCCAGCGCACGGGCGGCGACGCGATCCGGACGTGCACCTCTAGGGCGCCCGCTTCCCGAAGCATCCGCACCAGCGCGCGCTGGGTGTTGCCGCGCACGACCGAGTCGTCGACGACGACGAGCCGCTTGCCGCGGATGACGTCGCGCAGCGGGTTGAGCTTGAGCCGGATGCCGAGTTGGCGGATGGTCTGCGAGGGCTGGATGAAGGTCCGGCCGACGTAGGCGTTCTTGACCAGGCCGGAGCCGTACGGGATGCCGCTGGCCTGGGCGTAGCCGATCGCGGCCGGGGTGCCGGACTCCGGGACCGGGATGACCAGGTCGGCCTCGGCCGGGAACTCGGCGGCGAGCTTGCGGCCGATCTCGACCCGGGTGGCGTGCACGCCGCGGCCGGAGATCGTGGTGTCCGGGCGGGCGAGGTAGACGTACTCGAAGATGCAGCCCTTGGGCTCCGGGGTGGCGAAGCGCGACGAGCGCAGCCCCTCGGCGTCGATCGCGATCAGCTCACCCGGCTCGACCTCGCGGACGAACGAGGCGCCGACGATGTCGAGGGCGGCGGTCTCGCTGGCCACGACCCAGCCGCGCTCGAGGCGGCCGAGCACCAGCGGCCGGACACCGTGCGGGTCGCGGGCGGCGTAGAGGGTGGACTCGTCGGAGAAGACCAGGCAGTAGGCGCCGCGCACGGTCGGCAGCAGCTCCATGGCGGCCTGCTCGATGCCCTTGTCGGCGGCCGCGGCGGCCAGCAGACCGGTCAGCAGGTCGGAGTCGGTCGTCGCCCCGTTGCGGGTGGCGACGCCGAGTTCGGCGGCGCGGTCGCGCAGTTCGGCGGTGTTGACCAGGTTGCCGTTGTGGCCCAGGGACAGACCGCTGCCGATGGCGGTGGTGCGGAACGTCGGCTGGGCGTTCTCCCACGTGGTCGACCCGGTGGTCGAGTAGCGGCAGTGCCCGACGGCGACGTGGCCGCGAAGGGAGGACAGCACCTGCTCGTCGAAGACCTGGCTGACGAGCCCAAGGTCCTTGAACACGACGATCTGCGCGCCGTCGGCGACGGAGATACCCGCGGCTTCCTGCCCACGGTGCTGCAGCGCGTACAGGCCGTAATAGGTGAGTTTCGCGACTTCCTCACCAGGCGCCCAGACGCCGAAGACTCCGCATTCTTCGCGGGGCTCGGGTTCCGGCTGGTCGATGTTGGCGTCGGGTTTGACTGGGCCAGTCGAGAACTGGTCGGTGACCACCGGAGCGCTCCCTGTGGATGGAGTGAGGCTGCACCCAAGTGTAAGTGCTCGATCGTGTGATGCCGACAATCGGACGGTGGCCCGCGTCACGTCCCGAGGAGGCTTCGGCGTCCACACCGAAGAGAATTTGGGAGCAAGGGCTCGACAAAGCCCCAGCCCACCCCGGCTTGTGAAGGTCGACCCGCGTTTCACCAGTCAGCGTTGCTCGGCGTGCGGGATCGTGGATCGGGAGGCGCGCGAGAGCCAAGCCGCCTTCCAGTGCCGGTCCTGTGGTTCGCCCGCAACGCCGACGTGAACGCGGCGCTGAATATTCGATTCGCGGCAGGGCATGCCGTGACCGCACGGGGAGGCCTGCCATTGGGTGAGCCCGCTAACCGTGAACCTCAACACGACTACTTCCTCGTGGGGTAGTCGCGGTTGGAATCCCCGGCGTTGACGCCGGGAGGATGCCAAGTGTTCACCATTGCCATTACGGTGTGTCCGGTGTCCGGACGAAAAACGCTGATCATCGCCCTCGTGGGCGTCGTCGCCTTGGTGGTGGCGGGGTCCCTGGCGCCGGCGCCCAGTCCGGCGGAAGTGCGCGGCTGGGCGGCCGCCGCCGGGTGGGCGACGCCGGTGGTGTTCCTGGCGGTGTACGCGGTCCTGACCGTGGTCCCGATCCCGCGCACCGTATTCAACCTCTCGGCGGGCCTCCTCCTCGGCGAGGCGCTGGGCGTCGCGGTGGCCATGCTCGCCACGGCACTGGCGGCGTGGACGGCGTTCCTGCTGGCCCGCGGGCTCGGCCGGAAGTGGCTGGAATCCCACCTGGAACGCGACGCCGTGCGCACGGTGAACGCCCGACTCAGCGGCGGCGGGATCGCCGGGATGATCTCGCTGCGGCTCATCCCGATGATCCCGTTCGCCCCGGTGAACTACTGCTGCGGCATCTCGACGATCCGGCTGGGCCCGTTCCTGGCGGGCACGGTGATCGGCAGCCTCCCCGGCACCATCGCCGTGGTGATCCTGGGCGACGCCCTCACGGGCACGACACCGCCCGCCCTGCTGGCCGTGTACGCCGGGTTGGCGCTCGTCGGTGGCGCGGGGCTGTACGCGGCCCTACGCAAACAAGGCGTCGTCGCGTCAGCGGACTGAGGAGAGGAACCCGCCGACCAGAGCGGTGAAGGTCGACGGGTCGTCCACCCAGGGGAAGTGGCTTGCGGCAGGCAGCACCGCTGGCTCGGCGTTGCGGAAAAGATCGACAAGTGCCCGCACGGCAGCAGGCGTCGGCGCCGGATCCAACGCACCCGCGATGACCAAGACTGGTGCCGTCACAGCGAGAAGTGAATTCCGGACGGCGGCTGTGTCAGGCTCGAATCCCGCGTAGAACCCCTCGGCCGCGGCGCGACCGCGCTGCTCCGGCTCGGCTGCGGCATGGGCTTGCGTGACCGCGTTCCACTGCCCGTAGGCGAACGGCGCCGCGGCCATCCGCAGCGGCATGATCTCGGCGGGGCCGCGCCCCTCGGCGGCAGCCCGCTGCCAGGCGTCCATCGCGGATCGGGCGGTGCGGAACCACGGCTCGGCCGACCTGGCCTCGATCGCTTCCTCGAATCCGACCGTGTCAAGTCCGACCGCGCGGAGACCGGGCGTGACCAGCACGAGCCGGTCCAGCCGGTGTGGGAAGCGGGCCGCGTAGAGGGTGGCGATGTTGCCGCCCGCCGAGTGGCCAAGGAGGTTCATCCGCTCAAGCCCGAGGTGCGCCCGCAACGCCTCGACATCTTCGACCAGACGATCGCAGCGGTATGCCGACGGGTCGGCGGAATCCGCCGAGTCCCCGGTTCCGCGGTGGTCCAGGACCACTAGTTCATGGCTGTCGGTCAGGCCGCCCAGATCACCGAGATAGGACGAGGCCCGACCGGGCCCGCCGGGCACGCACACGAGCACCGGTCCGTCCCCACGTCGGTGATACGCGAGTTTGGTGCCGTCTGCGGCGGTGAACAGGGTGCTCATTCGATGCTGAGCAGCGGGAGCAGGGCCGACAGGTCGGCGCGGGCGCCGGAGGCGGTGACCCGGCCGGTCGACAGCGCCTCGGACCAGGACAGGGTGCCGGTGGCGAGGGCCAGCCAGGTGCTCGCGTCGGTCTCGATCACGTTGGGTGGGGTCCCGCGGGTGTGCCGTGGGCCTTCGACGCACTGCACGGCTGCGAACGGGGGTACCCGCACCTCGACGCTGCGGCCCGGAGCGATGTCCTCCAGGGTGCGCAGGCTCAGCCGGACGGCGGCCGCGAGGACCGGCCGGGGCGGCTGGTCGCCCGCGTCCCGCCAAGCCCGCACCGCGGTGCGGAGCTCGGCGGGATCGACGCGTTCGCGGCCCGGCAACTCAGGACTCGGTCGCCCGCATCGCCTCGGCCAGCATCTCGTCCACCAGGTGCACGAGCTTGCGGGTGTCGGCGGGCGAGATGGTGGTCCAAAAATTGCCGTCGGGGGACGCCTTGCGGACCTGCACGTAGCGGCCGTCGGTGGTGTCGAAGAACGACACGACCCGGGCGGCACGCTGGCGACGCCCGAGGCGGTCGCGGACGGCCGCGCCGAAGTTCCCGGTGCCCTGGACGTCGCCGATCATCGTGGCGAGGGCCCGGGCGTCGTCCGTGCGGACGCCGCGGCCGAGCAGGGCCGCCTCGAAGCTCTTCTGGGTGCCGTCGGTGGCCTTGGCGGCGGCCTCGAAGTCGTCGGTCCGCAGCGTGACGGACTGGCCGGGGCCGCCCTGCCAGTTCGGCAGAACGGCGACCGCGGCGGACGCCAGTGACTCCGGGGAGATGCGGCTCAGGGTGATCTGGTCCTCCCGCAGCACGGCCAGCGCCGCGTTCGGACCCGCCACACCGGTCATCAGCCGCACACCGCGCCCGGCCCACGCCCGGCCGTCGACCTCGCGGTCGGGGCGGGCGATGATGCCGAACAGGTGCTCGATCTCCGGGTGCGGGTCGACCTTGCGGCCCAGGCCCCGGGCGTCGAGATCAGCCCAGACGCGCTCCTCGATGGCGGCGCGTTCCTCGTAGGTCTTGCCTGGGGACGGCACCTTGACGATCAGCGGCATGGTGCCGGGCGACAGGTGCTCCCACAGGACGTCGAATTCGAGGGCGGAGAGCGAGACGGGCTCGCTCTCCACCTCCATCATGGCTCCGAACGGCATCACTGCTCGCTGGTCTCGCCGATGACGGTCGGGGCGACCATCCGGTCGTCACCGAACACGTCCTCGGTTTCCACGAGGTAGTTCGCCAACTCGTACTCTTCGTCTTCCTCGCCCTGGGCTCCACGGGCGCCACCCATGCCGCCGCCCATGCCCATGCCCTTGCCCGCGGCGCCGCCGCGGCCACCGGCAGGCCCACCAGGACCGGCTTGGCCGAAGCCACCGGCACCCGCCATGCCGCCCTTGCCCGCCTGACCCGCCTGGCGCGAGGCGTCGCCCGCCTGGCCCATACCGCCCTGGCCGAGGCCGCCCTTGCCGCCCGCGCCGCCAGTGGACTTGCCCGCGCCCGGGTTGTTCGTGGCGTTCGACGAGGACGGGTTGTTCTTGATCGGCGGCTGGCCGCCGAAGTTCAGGTTGTTCGGGTTGTTGGCGCCGCCAGGGATGAGCTGGTTCGGCGCGGGCGGGCCGCCCGGGGTGACCGTCGGCGGGATGTAGCCGTTGGGCGTGGTGGCCGTGGGCGGGACGTAGCCGTTGGGCACCGTCGGCGTGCCGGAGGGGGGACCCACGTAGTGGCCGCCACTGGTGCCGGAAGGCTGGACGTAGCCGCTGCCGGTGCCGGGCGCACCCGAGTAACCGGACGGGGAGGTGTAGTTGCCGCTGGCGTTGTTGCCCGAGTAGTTCGGGTTGAAGTTGCCGACAGCCGAACCCGGCGTCCGCGCGGGCTCCGGCGTGGAGACGACCACGTCCGGCGGCGGGACGAAGGTGCCCAGCGTGTTGCGGTTGAACTCGCTGCTGTTCTGGTACGAGTCCATCGTGTCGACGGCCTTCTGCGAAGCCCGGTCCTGCTCGGCTTCCTGGGCCTCGTGGTCGATCGCCTGCCCGGCGACGGCCGCGGCGGGACCGGCGTTGCCGGTCAGCAGCGCGGCGCCCGCGGCGACCTTCGCCCAGCCCGAGGGGGCGGGCGTGGTGACCTCGACCGGCTCGGGCATCTCGGCCCGGGCGCGGGAGATCATGTCGGCCTGGTACTCGGTGGACGACTTCATCATGTTCGTGCCGGACTGCGCGTCGGTCGCCCAGGCCTGCAACGGGGTCAGACCGGCGGTGGCGCTCTCGCCCGCCGCGCCTTCCCAGGCCGCGCCGAGCTCGCCGAGCTTGCGGTTGAGATCGGCGTCGATCTCGGCCAGCTCGGTGGTCAGCGCTTCCCAGTACGTGGTCTGCGGAGTGGACGCGGCCGCACCCGGGCCACTGTTGATCATCGTGTGCAGCGTGGGGTGGTCATACCCTTGCCACCGGTGCATCACCATAGGAATCACCCTCAGGTCGTCAAGCGAAAGTCTGCGGCCTATTAGCCGTTGTCGTACTTGCCCCAGCGGGCCGTGTTGTCGCCCTCGACCAGCATGTAGGCGTCATAGGACCGCTGAAGCGCGTCGCAAGCGGCCGTGAGCTGCTTCTCGTAGCCGGTGAGGCAGGCCAGAGCGGATGCCGCGTCCCCACCATTGGTTCGCTCGGCGAACTGCTGCGCGGTCTCACTGCTGACCGGGTCTTCCGCCCACTCCCGAATCTGGAGAGACTGCAGCGCGGCGAGTTTCTCTCCGACGCGGTCCTTTGCGTCACGGAACGCGGCCAGAGCCGCCGGGATCGAGGCAGGCTCGACCTTCAACGTCTGCGTACCTGAATAGCTGGGTCCCACAGGTGCGGATGAACCCCCGCCGCCATCGGCTAGAAACACCGTTCGACTCCCTCAGTCCTGTGCTCTTGCAACGAACTGTATCTGTGATGTACGACGTCGCGGAACGGTTCCACGATATTGGGTGATCTCGTGACTAATTCTTGAGACACCCCACCCCTGCGAGCATGACGCTAGCTCGCGAGGACGACCTTCATGCCCGCTTCGGCGATTTTCGCCACCTTGGTGCACAGCTCAGCGTGTGGGGTGACCGGCTGGCGGTCCGGGTTGGTCACAGTGAGTTGGAATTGCATCATCTGGCCGTCCTTGGTGTCGACCACGGTGAAACACGCGATCCCGCCCGCCTTGCCCTCGACGACAGCGGCTGGGTAACCCGCGATCTTTGTCGGAACGACGTTCCCTACGACGGAACTCGTGTAAGAGGCGAAGCCTTCAGTGACCACAGCGTCGACCGACAGGATCAAATTGGCCTTGTCGCCCACGATCGTGCAGGTCAGCGATCCCGGGAAGGGCGCCGACTTGCCTTCGCGACCCTGGGTGCGCTGGTCGATGCCGAAATCGGCGGGCTTGAGGCCGTTCGCCACGTCGCACGGCTTGATCGCCGACAGGTCCTTGTCCGCGGGACGGTCCACCTTGGGCGGTGTTGTCGTCTTCTTCGTCGGGCTCGGCTTGTCCGTCGTAGTCTCCGTGGACTCGCTGGTCCGCGGCGAGCCGGTCTGCGGCGCGGGCGTCGGCTCAGAGCAGGCCGTCAGCGCGAGTGCGGCGAAGGCGGTGACAGCGGTGACGGCCAGGCGTGCTGCGTTGGTCCCCATGACCGCAAAGTACCGAAGGGTGACCAGCGGTGACTCGGGAACCTACGATGAGCCGCATGGAGGAGCCGGAGATCACCCTCGACATGCGTGCGGGCGCGCGGGCGAACCCGAACAGCTGGCTGTACGTGATCGACCCGGCGTTCGGCCACGACGAGGACGTACCGCCGTGGGGTGTGGTCGGGGCATACCCGGTCGACGACCGCGGCGAGATCGGTGAGACGTTCCGCCCGAACGCCGACTACCGGCCCTCACCCGCCGCGCTGCGGATGCCGGTGCCGTCGAACCCGCTGGAGAAGATGCTCCAGCTGATCAAGACCCGCCACCGCGAGCAGCGCGAGCTGCTGCCCGCGGTGCTGGACGCGACCCTGCTCCTCTATTCGGCTTCGGCGGAGGACGAGGGCGTGACCGGGTTCCCGAACCACGACGGCCGGGTGATGGTCCCGGCCTGCACCTCCGCCGCCCACGTCCCGGCGAACTGGCCGGGGTGGCGCGAGGTGCGCGGCCGTGACCTGGCCGGGCTGCTCTACGGGCACCCGCTCGTGCTGAACCCGATCGGCCCGATCACCGCCCTGGTCCCCGCGGCCGACCTCGCCCAAGCGGTGAACTGGTAGCCACCGGGGCAGGCCATCACTCAGCCGATCACGATTCCGAACTCGCCGATCCGCTCCGGGTCGGCGGTGATCTCGATGCCGACGATCTTTCCGTCGGCGACGGTGAAGCCGAAGACGACGCGCGGCGTGCCGCCCGGCGCCCACACGGCCGCGGGCGCGCCGTCGACCAGCGCTGGCTGAGCGGCCTGGGCGCGGCCGAGGAACGAACCCGCCACCGCCGAGACGCCGCGGACCTCGCTCGCCAGGGCGGGCGCGCCGGGGCTGGCCGCCGCCGAGTTGACGGCCGTCTTGTCGGCGCGGAGCACGACGTCCGGGTCGAGCAGGGGCAGCAATGCGTCGAAGTCGCCGCCGCGGGAGGCCGCCAGGAAGGCGTCGACGATCTCTCGGCGGCACGGGAGGTCGGCATCGGTCACGGGATCGGCGCCGCGGACACGGCGGCGGGCGCGGCTGGCCAGCTGCCGGGTGGCGGCGGGGGTGCGGCCGACGATCTCGGCGATCTCGTCGAACGGGACGGCGAACAGGTCGTGCAGGACGAAGGCGAGGCGTTCGGCGGGCGCGAGTGTCTGCAGGACCACCAGGAGCGCGGGGCCGACCGAGTCCGCGAGCAGCGCTTCACGCGCGGGGTCGTCGCCCGCGACGGGTTCGGGCACGTCCTCGCCGAGTTCCTCGCGGCGGGACTTGCGGGTGCGCAGCATGTCGAGGCAGACCCGGGCGACGACGGTCGTGAGCCAACCGCCCAGGTTGTCGAGCTCGTCCGTGTCGGCGCGGGTGAGCCGGAACCAGGCCTCCTGCACGGCGTCGTCGGCCTCGGTGGTCGACCCGAGGACCCGGAACGCGACCGCCCGCAGGTGCGCCCGGTTGTCCTCGAATCGCTGTGCGAGCTGGTCGTTCTTGTCCATCGGTCACATTCCTTCGTCGCGTTGCGTCATGCCATTGACGTTCGAAACACGGTCAATGTGACGAAGTGAGGAACCAGCCATGCAGGCACGGATGAGCAACCCCGTCATGATCATGCCCGACGCGATGAAGGCGATCCTGGCGCTCGACAAGGCGGTCAAGAAGAGCACCGTCCCGCACACGACCCTTGGGTTGGTGCACCTCCGGGTGAGCCAGATCAACGGGTGCGGCGTCTGCGTCGACGGCGGGGCGCGCCACGCCAAGAAGGCGGGCGAGACCGACGAGCGCCTGTTCACCGTGTCGGCTTGGCGGGAGGCGCCGTACTTCACCGACGCGGAGCGGGCGGCGCTGGCGCTGGCCGAGTCGGTCACCCGGATCAGCGACAGCATGGAGCCGGTCCCGGACGCGATCTGGAACGAGGCCGCCCGCCACTACGACGAGCAGGCCCTCGCCGCGCTGCTGCTGTCGATCGCGACCACCAACGTCTGGAACCGCATCAATGTCGCCACTCGACAGCCCGCCACCGGCGGCTGGTAAATCACGGGCGGGAGCGGTGGGCGTCGGCCACACTGGACGGCATGATCGGACAGACGAAGGACGCTGGCTGGCAGATCGGCGTGTCCAGGACGCTCGCGCACCCGATTGACAAGGTGTGGGACCTCATCGCGGGCCGGGCGGGCCTGGACCTCTGGCTGGGCCCGGACGTAGAACTCAAGCCGGAGAAGGGTTTCCGGTACGAGACGGCCACCGGCATCACCGGCGAGGTCCGCAGTTTCCATGAACACGACCGGATCCGGCTCACCTGGCGGCCCGCGGACTGGGACCACGACAGCACCGTCCAGGTCGCCATGGCGGCCGCGGGCGACCGGACGAAGCTGACCTTCCACCAGGAGTGGTTGACCGGCGCCGAGGAGCGGGAGCGTCAGCGCGCGTACTGGCAGGGAGTCATGGACAACGTCGTCGACGCCCTCGGAAGCTGAGCCCTACCAAGGGATCGGCCCGTGGCGGTCGTGGTAGCCGCCGGTCGGGCCGTCCGGTCCCGCGGTCGCCATCGCGATGATGGACTCGACGCCCTCGGCCACCGTCTGCGTTCCGCTGTGCCCGTTGATATCCGTCGCGGTGTAGCCGGGGTCGACGGCGTTGACCCGCATGCCGGGCAGCGCTTTCGCGTACTGCGGCGTCACCGCGTCCAACGCGCTGGACCTGCTGCGGGTCATCGGGATCCAGCGGATGTCTCAGGACTCGAGCCAGCGCTCGATCTCCTCGGGCGGGCCGGGCTTGGCGAACAGCCAGCCCTGAGCGGTGTCGCAGCCGATCAGACGCAGCCGCTCGGCCTGCTCCGGGTCCTCGACGCCCTCGGCGACCACGTCGTGGCCCAGCGCGTGCGCCAGTTCGACAAGGGTCGACACGATGCGCGCGTCGGCCTCGTCGGCGTCCGGCGCGGCGCGCAGCCCCTCCATGAAGCGGCCTGCGAGCTTGATCGAGTGCACGGGGAGATGCCGCAGGTAGGCCAGGTTCGAGTAGCCGGTGCCGAAGTCGTCGATGGCGATCCGCACACCCATGTCCGACAGGGCGCGCAGGGCTTCCAGTGGGACCCCGGTGGTGGCCATGATGGCCGATTCGGTCAGCTCCAACTGGATGCTTGACGGCGGAAGCTCGGCGGCCCGCAGAATGGTGGCGATGTCGTCGACGAGGTTGGGTTCCACGGTCTGCCGGGCGGCAAGGTTGACACTGACCCACGGCGCCTCGTCCCCGTAGCTGTCCCGCCAGCGCCGGGCCTGCCTGGTGGCCTCGCGCAGGACCCAACGGCCCAGCGGCACGATCAGCCCGGTTTCCTCGGCCAGGCTGATGAACTGGTCGGGCCCCAGCCTGCCGAACTCCGGATGTGCCCACCGCACAAGGGCTTCGACACCGACCAGCTTGGTGTCGGAGAGCCGGACGATCGGCTGGTAGTCCACATAGAACTCTTCGCTCTCCACCGCCGCGGGCATCCGGGCGGCGAGGGTGAACCGGGCGACCTCGCGCGCGTTGCGCTCGGAGTTGTAGCCCGCCCAACGGTTCTTGCCGTCCGCCTTGGCCCAGTACAGCGTGACGTCGGCGTCGCGCATGGTCTCGGCGGGAGTCGTGCCCGCGACGGGCCGCTCGACCAGGCCGATGCTGGCCGACACCGACAGCCGGTGGCCGCCGATTCGTACCGGCACGGCGAACGCCGCGAGGATCTGTTCGGCCAGCGCGATGACCTCGTCGATGCTCTCGCAGTGCTCGATCAGCACCACGAACTCGTCGCCGCCCATCCGCGCCACCAGCCGGTCGGGGCCGGAGACCAGGCCTTCGAGCCGGATCGCCACCGCCGCCAGCAACTCGTCGCCGATGTCGTGGCCGAGGCTGTCGTTGATGACTTTGAAGCCGTCGAGGTCGAGGTAGCAGATGCCGACGCGGTGGTCGCCGCCCTTGGCGAAGGCGGCGTTGAGCCGCTCGGTGAACAGCGCCCGGTTGCCCAGCCCGGTCAAGGGGTCGTGGTTGGCCTGGTGTCGCAGGCGCTGTTCGAGCAGGTGCCGTTCGGTGATGTCCTCCAGCATGCCGACGACGAACTGCGGCGCCCCGGCCTCGTCGCGCACGAGCGTCACCGACAGGTCAGTCCACAGTGGACTTCCGTCGGACTTGCGCAGCATCCGTTCCATCCGGTAGCTGTCACGCCGCCCGGTCAGCAGCTCCTTGAGCGGCCTGCGCATCGCGGAGGGCTCATCGGGGTAGCGCAGGTCGTCGACGTGCATTCCCGGCATCTTTTCGACCGGGTAGTCGAACATGCGGGCGCACGCGGAGTTGACCTCGACCAGCGTGCCGTTGGAGTCGGTGATCGCGATGCCGACGGCGGTCTGGGTGAACATCGCCTTGAACCGGGCCTCACTGGCCAGCAGTGCGGTCTCGGCGCCGCGGCGCGCGTCCATCACGGCTTGGCGGATCTCCTCCTGGTCGCGGAAGATCCGCTGCTGCATGGCGGCGGTGAAGCCCGCGGCGAACGCCGACAGCAGCGCGGGCAGCAGGTGCACGCGGTCCTTGTCGACCATGTGCGCCAGCCGCTCACCGATGAGCTGCAAGGAACACGCGAGAGTCCGCGGCGAAGTGAGACCTAGATCGACCAGGGCGGCGCCGACAGCGGCGGCCGGGGACGGGTCGAACCGGTCGCGGCCGAGCGCCGCGAGCAGAGATTGGGTGTGGCGGCCGACGTGCACGACGAGGTCGCCGCAGTTCAACGCCACATAGCCCGTCGCGGCCAGCGCGGTCGCCCACAGCTCCGCGAATGCGTCGCGCTCGCCCGGTGCGCAGTCCACCCATCACCCCTTGCTCGCTAGACGCACAGTTTCCCCTGTTCAACGCCAGGTAGCCACCCCGGACAGCGGTGTTCACCTGACGCGATCGGGCAACTACCACTAGGAGTAGGTCTTCGATCGCTCCTGACCTTGTTCCGCGGTGATTACTGAGGCCATCCGGGTAATGGTGAATCATTCACCTGGAGCCATGACAAGTGGGTAGTTGTTGGATCACACTGCCGAGACACGGTGATCACGTGCCGGTGACCACCGCGTGAGGGCGACTCGGAAGGACATCCACATGACCCCCACCCTGCGCGGCCTGTTAGCCGCATTGTCGACATTTCTGCTCGCCGCCGGCTTGGCCACCCCCGTCAGCGCCACACCACCCGACAACCGCGATCACCCGATGGGCTCACAGATCCGCAAACACGAAGGAGTGCACGGCAAACCCACGGACCTGGGCACCATGGCCGTGGTGGCCGGGATCGACGTGTCCAGCTGGCAGGGCAATGTCGACTGGAACTACTGGTGGAACCAGGGAAAGCGCTTCGCCTACGTGAAGGCGACCGAGGGGACGGGCTACCGGAACCCGTACTTCGCCCAGCAGTACAACGGCTCCTACAACGTGGGCATGATCCGCGGCGCCTACCACTTCGCCCTGCCGGACAGGTCGAGCGGCGCGACCCAGGCCGGGTACTTCGCGTCCAACGGCGGCGGCTGGTCGCGCGACGGGAAGACGCTGCCCGGGGTGGTCGACCTTGAGTACAACCCCTATGGCGCCACTTGCTACGGCAAGACGCAAGCGGGGATGGCCGCGTGGATCCGGGACTTCGGCAACACCTACCGGTCCCGCACCGGGCGTGACGTGGTCATCTACACGTCGACCAGTTGGTGGTCGCAGTGCGTGGGCACCGCGCAAGCGTTTGCCAGCACGAATCCACTGTGGGTTGCGCGCTACAACACCACCGTGGGGACCTTGCCGTACAACTGGGGTTACTGGACGTTCTGGCAGTACACGGACTCGCCGATCGACCAGAACTACTTCAACGGCGCGTACGACCGTTTGCGGGCACTCGCACTGGGCTGACCACGGACCCGCCACCGGGAAGCTAAGTTGTCGCGCGATGAACAGCACCGTGTTCGTAGTCGCGGGCCTCAGCGCCCTGGTGGCGGGTCTCGCCGCCTTCGCCCTGTCCCGCTTCGCCGCGCGCCGGGGGAAGACGGGCTTGCCGCTCGTCGGCACGGTCCTTGTCGCGGCGGGCTTGCTGGCCCTGGTCACGGGCTGGCTGCTGACCGGCGCCAATCCCGACCGAGGTGAGGCGCTGAAGACCGGCGGCTTGGCCGCGGGCTCGGTCGTGGCGCTCTACGCGCTGTGGCTCAACGACCGCAAGCGCCAGGTCGAGGAAGAGCGGCAGGTGATCGAGCGCAGCAGGCAGGAACTCGAACTCGCGCGCGCGGACCACGACCGCGAACGCGTGGCCGACGAACGGTTCGCGCGCGCGGTCGAGTTGTTGGGCAACGAAGCCGACCAGGTGCGCGTCGGCGCGCTGCACGCGCTCAGCGGCCTGGCCCGCAACCGGCCGTACTACACGCAGACCGTGCTCGACGTCGCGTGCTCGTACCTGCGGATGCCCTTCGACCGCACGGGACCGATCGACATGCGGGAAAGCCAGGTGCGCCTGACCGCGCAGCGGGTGATCGAAGACCTGCTGCCGAGGCGGGGAACAGCCGAGCCCGCGCGCTACAACCTCGACTTGACCGGCGCCGACCTGGAGTACTTCGACATCTCCGAACGAGTTGTCGGGACCCTGGTGCTGCGCTGGGCCAACCTGTACAACTCCAACTCGATGTGGGGTTCGGAGATGCTCGGCAGCGTCTGGTTCACCGGTGCGGTTAGCCATGGGATCCTGCACGCCCACCACATGGTCTTCCACCGCAAGGCCTGGTTCTCCGGGTTCCGGGCGCGTGGACCGGTGGACATGACCGCCACGGAGTTCCGCGGCCCCACGAAATTCCACGGCGCCCGGTTCCACGAGTGGCTGCGCTTCGGCGCCGAACACGAGCCCGTCGAGGCGTAGGGGAACCGGGAAGGCCGCGCCACCGTCTACACGTCTCGTAAGGTTCGGTGACGACCCGGCACCCTGGGGGTAGCGGCATGGCGTTCTACGGGGACCCCGACGAGCTCGACCGGCTCGCGGGGCAGATCGAGCGGCGGGCGGACGAGGTCCGCGCACACGGCGAGGACATGGACAAGAAAGCCGTGGCCATGCGGTGGAAGTCCATCGCCGCCGACCGCTGCCGGGAGACCGTCGCGGGCGACCGCAAGTCCCTGGACGGCACCGCAGGCAAGCTCGACGAGGCCGCCGCCGTGCTGCGTCAGCACGCCCAGGAGGTCCGGGAGCTCATCGCGGCCATCAAGCGGATCGCCGAATCGGTGGTCAACTGGTTCAACAGCGCCATCGACCGGTTCAACAAGGCCGTCGAGAGCTTCAAGAACATGGTCAACGACATGGTCGACACGGTGACCGGCGTGTTCGGCGGGGGCGGCGACGCCCCGCAGCCGCCGCGGCCGCCGTGGGAGGGCTGGCGCTACCAGCCCGACAACCTGCCGCCCGCGGGTGACAAGCAGTGGCTCGAGGTCGGCAAGTTCATGCAGGCGCAGGGGGTCGCGTGACCATGGCAGCGACTGTCGCGCCGCACCGGCTCACGCTGACCGCCGGGGAGTACGCCTTCCTGGTGGCCAAGCTGGGCCTGAGCCTGCCCCCCGAGTGGGAACCCGCCCCCGACATCGCCACCGATGGTGAGACGCTCGTCGGAAAGGGCGTCCTCACCGGGTCGGGCGACCTGGTGAAGGTCCACCCGTCGGTCGAGTCGAACCTGCGGGTGCTCGCCGGACCGAAGATCATGTTCGACACCACCGCGACGGCGGGCAGCCGTGGTTCGCGCAGCCTGCACGCGCTGGCCGGGCCGGTCGGCGCGTCGCTGTTCCTGCTGCCCGACGGCGGCGTGGAGCTGTCGATGTTCGCCGCGGTCGACCTGGGCCGTGAGCTGGTCCGGGCCGTGCCCGCCGAGGTGTCCGAGGGGATCGGGTCCGCCTTGGACGACCCGCAAGAGGCAGAGCCGCTGCGCGGTTCCGTCCCCCTGATCGCCCTGCACGAACTGGGCGTCGCCGACCTGCTGCGCGAAGGCGACCCGGAAGCGCCCGCGTACGTCCTGGCGGAGTTGAAGCTGCCCGAGGCGGAGGCCAAGTTCGCCACCGAGGTCGTCCGCCGCGCCGACGGCATCCTGCGCTGCCTGGTCACCGCCCTCATCGACGACGGCGTCCACACCGCGCAGGTGACGTGGCTGCACACCGACGCGGGCTGGGTGGGCGTCGCGCCCTCGGCGACCGGGTCGGAACGAAAGCTCGTGGACCTCACGCCGGTCGCACGGGAAGACCTCGGGGTCTGGCTGACTCCGTTCGTGGCGGAGGCGTTGTCATGAGCGAGCTTGCGAGCGAATCAATGTCACGGTGTCTTCGCGAGTGGAGCCACCGAACTTGTGAGGTGGCCGCATGAGTGAGACCGGACCGGGCGTCAGCAACATCAGCGTCACCGGCGGAGCGGGCGGCTCCGACGCCTTCTACGAGGACCTCGCCGCCATGGGCGACCTCACCGACGACGTGGCGGGCTCGACCCTGACGATCGCCATGACCAGCCACAAGTACCTGGCCGACCCGGACGTGCTGGCCTCCGGCATCCTCAACCCGGGCGGCCTGGTCAAGTTCGAGGCCACGATGCTGGGCGCGCTCGACGGCCCCAGCGGCCTCACCGCCACCTCGGCGGCCATCGGCGTGCGCGGGCTGACGCTGCAGGCGACGAACCAGGCCTACCAGTTCGTCGACGACCTGAACGCCAAAGCCCTGGAAGCAGGCCGCTGGCTGGCGGGCGCGGCGGTCGCCATCAACCCGGCCCTCGGCGCCGCGGGCCTCGCCGCCATCGCGACGGACGTCTACCTGAACTACGACGGCGACTGGCAGAAGTGGCTGGTCGAGCACCCCGGCATGATCGACACGATCCTGGGCATGTCCCCCGGCGCGCTCAGCGCCCTCGGTCTGCCAACGGACTTGGCTACGCTGACGGAGTTCTTGGCGGCGGCCTACCCCGACGGCGACCCGAAGCTGATCGATCAGGGCATGGACCTCGATCCGCGCACCGCCACGCCGCCGCAGAACCTCGGCGACCTGATGGACGGGCTCGACTACCGCAATGCCCAGAACAGCGACAAGCCCAACGAGGGCAGCAATATCGACGTGCGGGCCATCAAGGACGCCAACGGGAACATCACCGGCTACGTGGTCGACATCCCAGGCACCAAGGTGTGGAACGCCCCGTTCATGGACGACAAGAACAACGCCAATGACTTCGGCACGAACATCGACGGCATCGCGGGCAACGAAACCGTGCTCCAAGAAGGCATCGAGCAGGCGTTGCGCGACGCCGGAGTGCCCAAGGACGCGCCAGTCATGCTCGTCGGCCACAGCCAGGGCGGGATCGTGGCCGCACGGGCGGCGAACGATTTCGTCAACAACGGCACGTACAACGTCACCCACGTCGTGACCGCGGGCTCGCCGGTCGGCAACATCCCGATCCCCGATAGCGTCCAGATGCTGTCGCTGGAGAACAACGGCGATGTCGTGCCGCACCTGGACGCGCGGGAGAACCCGGATGCCGACAACCGCACCACGGTGAAGTTCGATAACCAGACCAACACCGCGGGCGGCAACCACGCCATCAGCGGCCCGGACGGTCAGGACGGCAACTACGAGGCCGCGGCCCGCCAGATCGACAGCGGAAACGATCCGTCCGTCCGCCGATTCGTCGACAGCGCGGGAGCATTCCTGAACGGCGAAAGCGCCGACTCGCACCAGTACAAAGTGGAGCGCCAGCCTTGAGGAACGCCGTCGTGATTGCGGCACTTGTCGCACTGACCAGTGCCGGGTGCGCGGAATCCAAGCCCGCCACCGTGTCCGAGGACTTCAAGGCCGCGGTGAACAGCATGCTGTCGAAGGTGGGCGGGAGTTCAACACCGACGTTCGACGCCCTCACCTGCGGCAGCATCCTGGACGCGCCCGGCGACGAACAGGTCGCGATGTGGGGCGACGCGCAGGTTCCCGAAGGATCGGCGGACACGTTGCGTTCGGCGGGGATCGCGGCAGGCTGGCAGCCACAGCAGGCCAAGGGATTCGATCTGTTTCTTATCGGGCCGAACAACATCAGCTTCGCGCTCCGCGGGTCGAAAGTCCGGGCAGAGCAAGCGAAGTGCTCCATCTCCGGTCGGCACCAGGAGCTGTCGGTCGATGTCCGGCCAGAGCTGACGCCCAGTCAGGCCGCAGCGATGTCCGCCGAGTTCGGTCCGGCCGTGGTCGCGGCCCGGGCGATTCACCAGGTCATCGGGAAACCGTTGAACACAAAGGAATTCCCGACGTCCGGCAAGGTCACCGACGCTCCCGAGCTGTCTCTTTCAACGTGCGGCGAGAAGAACGGTCCGCGTGGCGCGCGATGGTATGGGTCTGCCGAGCACGAGCTTGACGCCTCCATCGACCCTGCGACCCTGAAGCGGAAGATCATCGATGGCCTGCCGTCCGGTCTCACCGTGGACGAACGGCCCGGTCAGCCCGGGTACTTCCAGGCGACCACGCCCGACGCGGGTCTCACCGTGTCGATCAGTCCCAAGAAGCAGCAGGACGGCTCTCGGGTGGTCCAGTTCAAACTCACCGCTTCCGCGGACTGCACACCGGTGACCGGCTGAGAACGGCCGGGTCGCGGATCGCGACCCGGCCGTTGTGCTCAGCCGAACAGGGCGGGAAGGGTGCCCTCCCAGGCGGTGCGCAGTTCCTCCAGCGGGAACGTCGCCACGTCCTGGATTTCCAGTGCCTCCGACTCCGGGTCGACGACGCCGGTGCGGCGGCAAGGCAGGCCTCGCGCGGCGCACATCTCGGTGAAGCGGAGTTCCTCCGAGCGGGGGACGGCCACGAGGACGCGGCCCGCCGACTCGCTGAAGAGCTGGACGAACGGGTCCTGGTCCGGGTCGAGGAAGACCCGGGCGCCGACTTCGCCGATGAGGCACGTCTCGACCAGGGTCTGGACGAGGCCGCCGTCGGACAGGTCGTGCGCGGCCGAGATCATGCCGTCGCGGGAGCCCGCCACGAGGATCTCGCCGATGAGCTTCTCGCGGGCCAGGTCGACCTTCGGCGGCACGCCGCCGAGGTGACCGTGGACCACGTGCGCCCACTCGGAGCCGCCGAACTCGTCGCGGGTGTCGCCCAGCAGGAGCAGGGTTTCGCCCGCCTCCGCGCCGATGCCGGTGGGGATGCGGCGGCGGACGTCGTCGATGACACCGAGGACGCCGACGACCGGGGTCGGCAGGATCGCCGTGCTGCCGGTCTGGTTGTAGAAGCTGACGTTGCCGCCGGTGACCGGGATGCCCAGTTCCTTGCAGCCCTCGGCCAGGCCGCGCACGGCCTGCTCGAACTGCCACATCACGCCCGGGTCCTCGGGGGAGCCGAAGTTGAGGCAGTTCGTCACCGCGAGCGGCGTGGCGCCGGAGACGGCCACGTTGCGGTACGCCTCGGCCAGCGCGAGCTGGGTGCCGGTGTACGGGTCGAGCTTGACGAACCGCGCGTTGCAGTCGGTCGCCAGGGCGACGCCGCGGCCGGTCTCCTCGTCGATGCGGATCATGCCGGAGTCGGAAGGCTGCGCGAGAACGGTGCCACCGCGGACATAGCGGTCGTACTGCTCGGTGACCCACCGGCGCGACGCCAGGTTCGGCGACGCGATCATCCGCAGCACCTCGGCCCGCAGTTCGTCCGCAGTGGACGGACGAGCCAGCTTCTCGGCGCCGTCGGCGATCAGGGCGTCCTGGTCGGCGGGGCGGGCGATCGGGCGCTCGTACATCGGGCCCTCGTGCGCGACGGTGCGCGGCGGCACGTCGACGACGACCTCACCCTGCCAGGTGATGACCAGCCGGTCTCCTTCGGTGACCTCGCCGATCTCAGTCGCGATGACGTCCCACTTCTCGCAGACGCGCATGAAGGCGTCCACATCGGACGGCTTGACCACCGCACACATCCGCTCCTGCGACTCGCTGGAGAGGATCTCGGCCGGGGTCATTCCCGTGGCACGCAAGGGAACCCGGTCGAGTTCGACGTGCATGCCGCCGTCACCGGCGCTGGCCAGCTCGCTCGTCGCGCAGGACAGGCCCGCGCCGCCGAGGTCCTGGATGCCGACGACGATGCCCTCGCGGAACAGCTCGAGGCAGCACTCGATGAGCACCTTCTCGGTGAACGGGTCGCCCACCTGCACGGCGGGCAGCTTCTTGCGTGCCGAAGACCTGCTCGCAGGGTCAAGCGTCTCGTCAGTGCGGCTCTCGTCGCCGGAAAAACTCTCGCTCGCCAGGACCGAGACGCCGCCGATGCCGTCGAGGCCGGTGCGCGCGCCGAAGAGGATGACCTTGTTGCCGGTGCCCGAGGCGTGCGCGAGATGGAGGTCTTCCGACCGCATCGCACCGACGCACAGCGCGTTTACCAGCGGGTTGCCCTGGTAGGACGAGTCGAAGACGACCTCGCCGCCGATGTTGGGCAGGCCCAGGCAGTTGCCGTAGCCGCCGATGCCCGCGACGACACCGGGCAGCACACGCTTGGTGTCGGGGTGATCAGCCGCGCCGAAACGTAGCGGGTCCATCACCGCGAGCGGGCGGGCGCCCATGGCCATGATGTCGCGGACGATACCGCCGACACCGGTCGCGGCGCCCTGGTAGGGCTCCACGTACGACGGGTGGTTGTGCGACTCCAGCTTGAACGTGACCGCCCAGCCGTCGCCGATGTCCACGACACCGGCGTTCTCGCCGATGCCCGCCAGCATCTTCGCCTTCATCTCCGGCGTCGTGTTGGCCGACCAGTGCTTCCAGTGCACCTTGGACGACTTGTACGAGCAGTGCTCGCTCCACATCACCGAGTACATGGCGAGCTCGGCGTCGGTGGGACGGCGGCCGAGGATCTCGCGGATGCGAGTGTACTCGTCGTCCTTGAGGCCCAGTTCGCGGAACGGCTGCGCCTGCTCCGGCGTCGCCGCGGCGTGTTCGACCGAGTCGATCATGCGGTCACCACCGAGTCGAGGAGGGACAGGAACAGGCCCAGGCCGTCGTCGCTGGGTCCGGTGAGCGCGTCGATGGCGTGCTCGGGGTGCGGCATCAGGCCGACGATGCGACCGGTCGGGTCGCTGATGCCCGCGATGTCGTCGAGCGAGCCGTTGGGGTTGGTGCCGACGTAGCGGAACACCACGCGGCCCTCACCCTCCAGTTCGTCCACAGTGGACTTGCTCGCGGTGAAACGGCCGTCCATGTTCTTGACCGGGATGATGATCTCGGCGTCCTTCTCGAACCGGGTCGTCCAGGCGGTGGTGTTGTTCTCCACCTTGAGCCACTGGTCCCGGCAGACGAAGTGCAGACCGGCGTTGCGCAGCAGCGCGCCCGGCAGCAGCCCGGCCTCGCAGAGGACCTGGAAGCCGTTGCAGATGCCGAGGACGGGCATCCCCTTGTGTGCGGCGTCGATGATGACGTCCATGACCGGCGCGAACCGGGCGATCGCGCCGGCGCGCAGGTAGTCGCCGTAGGAGAACCCGCCGGGCAGGATCACCGCGTCGACGCCACGCAGGTCGGCGTCGCCGTGCCACAGGGCGACGGCGTCAGCGCCCGCCGCCTCGATGGCCCGGATGGTGTCGCTGTCGTCCAGCGTTCCCGGGAAGGTGACGGCCCCGATTTTCACGAGTCCACCCGCCGGACGACGAAGTCCTCGACCACGGGGTTGGACAGAAAGCCTTCAGCGATCTTGGCGAGCGTTTCGTCGTCGACGGAGTCGTCGACTTCCAGCTCGAAATGCTTTCCCTGGCGGACATCGGACACACCTTCGAATCCCAGGCGCGGCAGCGCGCGCGCCACGGCTTGCCCCTGGGGGTCGAGGATCTCCGGCTTGGGCATGACATCGACGACGACTCGGGCCACGGCGGGCTACTCCTGAGTTCGAGCGGGCCGGTACTGCCGCAGCCTACCTGAGCTGCGAGTTCACCTGTCGTTCGCGGGTTCCCGGGTGACCTGGGCCACTGATCGCGACCCAGTGAACCCGGTGGACTGGGGTTGCAGCCTTGGCCAACATGGTCTCAGCTCTGGCCCGTAAGCCAGGGAAGTGAGCCCAGCCCACGTCCGGACGGTCGGCGGCTGGGCTTCGCGCTTGCTAGGGATGCTCGACCATGAAGACGTCGCTGACGATCGGCTTCATCCGCCGACGCCAGTCCCCGCCCGCGCCGTATGCCCACGCCACGGCATCTGCGATCCACAGCAACTCCTCCTGCTGACCGCGGAGGTGTTCGTACACGAGCATGAGTCCCGCGCCAGGCTTGCCAAGCACCGCGCGCAGGGTGGCCACGTCGATCCGATCCCGCTCATCGCTGCTGTCGAGCACCACACGCAGAGCCCGAATATCCAGCAAGTGCTCGGTTAGCCGCACGAGACAGGCCTGCCGGGCGACCTCGTGTCCTTCCGAATGGTCAGCGATGTACACCCAGCAGCGGATTCCGGCTGCGGCCGGCTTCGAAAGCACCTGAAGTGCGGCTCCGCTCACCCAGGACAGATCGACTCCCGCCGCGCCCGGCTGGATCGCTGGAACAGGTGTTCGCCCTGGGCGAGAACGGTGGCAGCGGTCGGCGAGTGCGGCAATGGTGGGCCCATGCGACTCCTTGTTCTCGGTGGTACCCGATTCCTCAGCCATGCCGTCGCCGCGGAGGGTGTGCGACGGGGGTTCGACGTGGTGTGCGCGGCGAGAGGTGAGTCGGGTCGGGTGCCGGGGGGCGCGCAGCTGGTCAAGGTGGACCGGGACGCCGAAGACGGTCTCGACGCGCTGAGCGGCGACTTCGACGCCGTGGTCGACGTGGCCCGGCTCTCCTACTCCTGGGTGCGGCGCGCGGTCGACACGCTCGGCGGTCGGGCGGGACACTGGACGTTCGTCTCGTCCATCAGCGCCTACGCCGACCACAGCACCGTCAGCGACGAACTGCTTCCGCCGCGCGAGGAAGACGATGTCCAGGAGCTCTACGGCAACATCAAGGTCGCGAGCGAGAACGCCGTCCTCGCCGCCATCCCCGACGCCTTCATCCTGCGTTCCGGCTTGATCACCGGCCCCGGCGACGGCAGTGACCGCTTTGGCTACTGGCCCGCCCGGATGGCGCGCGGCGGCCGGGTCGCGGTGCCCGAGGTGGACCAGCCGATGAGCTATGTGGACACCCGGGACTTGGCCATGTGGATCGTCGACGCCGCGGTGAACGGGCTCAAGGGGACGTTCGACGGCAACGGTCCCGCCGTTCCGCTGGGCGAGTTGCTGCGCGGGATCGCGGACGCGGTCGGCACCGAGGTCGAGTTGGTGCCGGTGCCGGAGCCGGTCCTCGTCGAGCAGAAGATCGCACCGTGGTCCGGCCCGCGGTCGCTGCCGCTGTGGCTTCCGGAGGACTTCCGGTTGATGGGCGCCCGCGACGCCGGACCGGCGCTGGCCGCGGGGCTGACCCCTAGGCCGCTCGCCGACGCCGTGGCCGGGGCCCTGGCGCACGAGCGCGCCCTGGGCTTGGACCGCGAGCGCAAGGCTGGGCTCACCCCCGAAGAAGAAACCGATTTGCTGGCTGCGCTCTAGGCCGTCGATCGGGCAAGCTCCATTACATGGAGTCGTTCGATTACATCGTGGTCGGTGCGGGCAGTGCGGGTTGCGTCCTCGCGGGGAGGTTGACCGAGGACCCGAACGTGCGGGTCCTGCTGCTGGAGGCGGGCGGGGCGGACGACGCCGACGAGATCAGGATCCCGGCGGCGTTCTCCACCCTGTTCAAGACCCGGTGGGACTGGAACTACGAGACCGTCGAGCAGAAGCACATGGGCGGCCGGACGGCGTACTGGCCGCGGATGAAGGCGCTCGGGGGCTGTTCCTCGATGAACGCCATGATCTACATCCGCGGCAACCGCGCCGACTACGACACCTGGCGTGACCAGCACGGCGCCGTCGGCTGGGGCTACGACGACGTGCTCCCGTACTTCGTGAAGGCCGAGCGGAACTCCCGCCTCGACGGTCCGCTGCACGGCCGGACCGGTCCCCTGCACGTCGAGGACCGCCGCTTCACCCACGAGCTCAGCGCCGCGTGGGTGGAGGCGTCGGGCCTCAAGCCGAACGACGACTTCAACGGCGCCGAGCAGGAGGGCGCCGGGCTCTACCAGGTCACCTGTCACCGTGGCCGCCGCTGGTCGACCGCCGACGCCTACCTGCGCCCGGCCATGACCCGCCCGAACCTGGTCGTGCGCACGCGCGCGTTCACGACCCGGGTCCTCCTGGACGGGACGCGGGCGACCGGGGTTGAGTACGAACACTTGGGCGCCACCCACACCGTCAGCGCCTCGCGGGAAGTCCTGCTGTCGGGAGGCGCGATCAACTCGCCGCAGCTGCTCATGCTGTCCGGGATCGGCCCCGCCGATCATCTGCGGGACCTCGGCATCGACGTGGCGGTGCCGTTGGCGGGCGTCGGCGGCAACCTGCACGATCACCCGGCGGCGCCGGTCATCTGGACCACCAAGGGCACCACCGACCTCGCCGACTTCTCCACGCCACGGCGGCTGATCCAGTGGCAGACGACCGGCCGCGGCCCCCTGACGTCGAACATCGGCGAAGCGGGCGGCTTCGTCCGCACCCGCGACGGCCTCGATGCCCCCGACATGCAGTTCCACGTGGCGCCGACGATGTTCTACGACAACGGCCTGCGCGAACCGACCGCGCCCGGCTTCACCACGGCCGCGACCCTGGTCGCCCCGCACAGCCGCGGCACGCTGCGCCTGCGGTCGGCCGACCCGCACTGGCGCCCGCTGATCGACCCGGCGTACTACGCCGAGGCCGCGGACATGGACGCGATCGTCGCGGGCTGCCGCACGCTGATCGCCATCGCCGAGCAGTCCGGCCTGAGCCAGTACCTGGACAAGCCGTTCATCCCGAAGACCGACGACCTGGCCGAGAGCGCCCGTCAGTGGACGCAGACCCTCTACCACCCGGTCGGCACCTGCTCGATGGGCGAGGACGACCTGTCCGTCGTCGACCCCCACCTTCGCGTCCGCGGCGTCGACAACTTGCGCGTGGTGGACGCGTCGGTGATGCCGGTGATCCCACGCGGCAACACCAACGCGCCCACGATCATGATCGCGGAGAAGGCGGCCGACCTGATCAAAGCCGGGTGAACAACCCCCACCCGCCCTGGGGGGCTGCCCTACGCCAGTCTACCGGCCGCGGGCGACGGATGATCTTGATGGCGGGCCGTCTGTGGATAACCGCACGGGCTGTGGATAACGTCAGCGGCGCTTGCCGTGCAGCAGGGTGATCAGCTTCGCCACCTGGGCGTCGACCTTCGGGCCGCGGGCGAAGCTGGTCAGGGTCAGCGGGGCGCGGAAGCGCTGGCGGGTGATGGCCTTGGGCTTGCCGAACTCGCGCAGGCCCTCGGGGCCGTGGATGCGGCCGAAGCCGGAGTCGCCGCTGCCGCCGAACGGCAGGGACGGGACGCCGGCGAAGCTGATCACGGAGTTCACCGCGACCATGCCCGAGCGCAGCCGCCTGGCCAGTTCCATTCCCCGCTTCTTCGAGAACACCGAGCCGCCGAGGCCGTAGGTCGTGTCGTTGGCCTTGGCGATGGCCTCGTCCATGTCCCGCACCTTGGCGATCGTCATGGTCGGGCCGAAGGTCTCCTCGCGGACCGCGGGCGAGTCCTCCGGGACGTCCACCAGCACCGTCGGCTGCACGTAGCGATCGCCGACCTCGCCGCCGACCAGGGCGCGGCCGCCGCGGGAGACGGCGTCGGCGATGTGGCGGCGGATGATGTCGAGCTGGCTGGGCATGGTGATCGGGCCGATGTTCGCGTCGGCGTCGAAGCCGGGGCGGACGGTCTTGGCCTTCTCGACGACCTTCGCGACGAACGCGTCGTAGACCTGCTCGTGGACATAGACCCGCTCGATGCCGGTGCAGGTCTGGCCCGCGTTGGAGAAGCCGCCCCAGACCGCTCCGTCGGCGGCCAGGTCGAGGTCGGCGTCGGCGTCGACGATGAGGGCGTCCTTGCCGCCCGCCTCGATCAGCACCGGGGTCAGCGTCTCGGCGCAGGCGGCCATGATCTTCTTGCCGGTGCCCGGGGACCCGGTGAACGCGATCTTGGCGACGCCCGACCGGCACAGGGCCGCGCCGGTCTCGCCGTACCCGGTGACCACCTGGAACACGGGGTGCTCCGGCACGACCTCGGCGAAGCTGTCGGCGAGCCAGCGGCCCACGCCCGGGGTGTACTCACTGGGCTTGAAGACCACCGCGTTGCCCGCCGCCATCGCGTACGCGATAGAGCCCATCGGGGTGAAGACCGGGTAGTTCCACGGCCCGATCACGCCGACCACGCCCAGCGGCTGGTACTCGACGGTCGAGGCCTGGTTGGCCATCAGCAGCCCGGACGACCGCCGGTGCGGACCAAGCACCTTGCGCGCGTGCTTCGCCGCCCACGCGGTGTGATCGATCGCGAGGATGATCTCCAGCATCGCGTCCGCGTGCGGCTTGCCCGTCTCGGCGTGCACGACGCCCGCGAGCTGCGCGGCCCGTCGGGTGAGCACGCCCTTCCACCGCTGCAGTCGCTCCGCGCGACCCGAGAACCCGAGGTCCGCCCACCAGACAGCCGCCGTCCGCGCCCGGTCGACCGCCGCCTGGACTTCCTCCGCGGAGTGGATCGGATGGCTGCCGACGACCTCGTCTGTCGCCGGATTGAGCGAGTCGAACTTCGTCTGAATGGTGGTCATGCCACAAAACGTACCCGTCAGTAGTACCCAGGAGCGAGAGAAAAGCGGCCAAAACACCTAGGGTTGCCGCGTGAAGATCACGCACTTCGGCCACTCCTGCGTCCTGGTGGAGACCGGCTCCGCCCGTCTCCTGCTCGACCCGGGGACCTGGTCGGACGGGTTCGAGGACGTGCGTGACCTCGACGCCGTCCTCATCACCCACGTGCACGGCGACCACCTCGACACCGACCGCATCGGGCCGCTGATGGCGGCCAACCCGCATGCCGAACTGATCGTCGACCCGGATACCGCCGCCGAGGTCGAGAAGCTCGGGCTGCCCGCCAGGACGGTCCGCCAAGGCGACACCTTCAAGGTGGCTGGCGCGACGGTCGACGCCGTCGGCGGCGCGCACGCGGTGATCCACCCCGAGATCCCCGCGCCCGCCAACCTGGGCTACGTGGTCGACGACGGCGCGTTTTACCACCCCGGCGACTCGCTGTTCGTGCCCGCGCAGAAGATCGACATCCTGGCCCTGCCCTCGGGCGCGCCTTGGATGAAGCTGGCGGAGACCGTGGAGTACTTCCGGGCCGTCGCTCCCCGGGTCGCGGTGCCGGTGCATGAGCGCTGGTTAGCCCAGGGCGGCATCGACTCGACCTTCCACCGGTTCGCCACGATGCACCCGACGGGCACGCACGTGCACTTCCCTGTCGTGGCCGAGTCGGCCGAGCTTTGATGGACCGCCTGGCGCAATTGCGCGAATTACTTCCTCACAAGCCGTCCCGAAACGGCCCGGACGCCCTCTTCACTGGGTAACGGGCCCTGCACCCCGTGCCGACCGGCGCGGGTATGCCCCCTGAGTTGTCCGGAGGACATAGTGTTCCTGCGTCCACGCACCCGACTCGGCCGCGCGGCTACCGTCGCGCTGGTCGGTGCCGGTCTCATCGCCACGGCGGGCACCGCGTTCGCCGCCCCGGGCTCCCCTGCCGCCCCTGGCTCCATCTACAGCCCGGGCTCGATCTCCAGCCCGACTTCGATCTCCGCGGGCACCCGCTCGTACCTGGTCATCACCGCGCCGAACGACACCGCGGGCGCCAAGACCGCCGTCGCCAACAACGGCGGCTCTGTGTTCGCCTCGTACGACGCCATCGGCGTCATCGTCGCGCACTCGTCGGTCTCCGACTTCGCGTCCAAGATGCGCACCGTCACCGGTGTCCAGCAGGTCGGCGCGTCGCGCACCAGCGACGTGCCCGCCGAGGCCGCCAACCCGGCCATCCCGCCCGCCCCGGCGCAGGTCACGCCGACCACCAGCGAGACCGCGCGGGTCGACATGACCCAGATCGGCGCCGACAAGGCGTGGGCCGTCAACACCGGGTCCTCCGCGGTCACCGTCGGCGTGCTCGACACCGGCGTCGACGACCAGCACTACGACCTCAAGGCCAACTTCGACGCCACCAAGTCGGCGTCCTGCGCCTACGGCAAGCTCGACACCCGCGCGGGCTCGTGGCGCGACACCGGCTCGCACGGCACGCACGTCGCGGGCACCATCGCCGCGGCCAAGAACGGCAAGGGCATGGTCGGTGTGGCGCCGGGCGTGAAGATCGCGTCGGTCCGCATCGCGGAGAACCCGACCGGCCTGTTCTTCCCGGAGAACACCATCTGCGCGTTCGTCTTCGCCGGTGACAAGGGCTTCGACGTCACGAACAACAGCTACTACACCGACCCGTGGCTGTTCAACTGCCCGGACAACGCCGACCAGGCCGCGATCCTCGAAGGCGTCAAGCGCGCCCAGCAGTACGCCGAGGGCAAGGGCGTCCTCAACGTCTCCGCCGCGGGCAACGAGAACTACAACCTGGCGAGCAAGTCCTCGGACAGCACCAGCCCGAACGACTCGACCCCGGTCAACCGCACGATCAGCAACAACTGCCTGAGCGTCCCGGGTGAACTGCCCGGCATGGTGTCGGTCTCGTCGATCAACTCGTCGAACGTGAAGTCGTCGTTCTCCAACTTCGGCACCGGCAAGATCGCCCTCGCGGCCCCCGGCGACAACGTGTACTCCACGGTGCCCGGCGGCAAGTACGGCTCGAAGTCGGGCACCTCGATGGCGTCCCCGCACGTCGCCGGTGTCGCCGCGCTGCTGGTCAGCATGAACCCGACCGCCAACCTGGCAGACCTGCGTTCGAAGCTGGCCACCCAGGCCGACGACCTGACCTGCGGCGACAGCCGCTGCTCGGGCACGACCGCGCTGAACAACTTCTACGGCGAGGGGCGCGTCGACGCGCTGGCCGCGGTCTCCGACGGCGGCACCACCCCGCCGCCCACCGGCACGGTCTTCGAGAACACCGCCGACGTCAGCATCCCCGACGCGGGCGTGGCCGTGTACAGCAACATCGTGGTCTCGGGTGTCACGGGCAACGCCCCGGCGACGCTGAAGGTCGACGTCAACATCGTGCACACCTGGCGCGGTGACCTGGTCATCGACCTGATCGCCCCCGACGGCAGCGCCTACCGGCTCAAGGCGTCGTCGTCGAGCGACTCGGCGGACAACGTGATCGCCACCTACACGGTGAACGCGTCGTCCGAGGTCGCCAACGGCACGTGGAAGCTCAAGGTCCAGGACGTGGCCCGGTACGACGTCGGCCACATCAACTCCTGGAAGCTCACCTTTTAACTGTTCCGCCGCACCGAAATTTTCCCAGCAGTCGCCATTCGCGGGGAAAGTCCGGTGTTGCGGTCACCGTGGTCGAGCGCCGTCGCGGTCCCCTTAGGTGCGATTTGTCGGCGCGGCCCGGTCAGGTGTGCAGTTGTGTGGCAGCGGCCCGGTTCTGCTTCCCCTCGCTCATAGAGCGGCGGGGAGGGAGGGCCGGGCCGTTGTCGTTGCGCGGTGGAGCGGGGCTGGGGCGAGGACATCGGGGTAGGTGATGCCGGTGGCACCGTGGTGGCGGGCGATGTCGATGGCGTCGAGGACCGCCTGGCGGGGGCCGGGACGCACCAGGTCGGCGGCGTCGACGGCGAGGCGGACCAAACCGCCGCGGCGGGCGGTGCGGGCGGCGGTGAGGACGTAGGTGAAGCACCACAGGGTTTCGCCGCGCTCGGTCTGGGCGAAGCCCTGGACGCGGGCGCGGTGCACGCCGCCGGTCGTCAGACCATGCACGCCGTGGAGATCCGCGCAGAGCGTGAAACCCTTGCCACGCAAGGCGATCAGCGTGCCACGGGACGCCTGCCAGCGGGGTGGGGCGAAGCTGTCGGTGGACAGGCCGAGCCGTTCCATCGCCGAGACGGCGGCCGTCAGACGCAGACCCGCCTCATGCGCGGGGAGGGCGCCGAACTCGGCCCGGCGGGCCAAGGTGACCGTGCGCCGCGCACGGGGTTCGGGGGAATGGTCGAAGCCGTGCATCAGCACCGCGTCGCCCGCGGCCCGGCGGGTGCGGACCCAGTCGGCGACCGCGCCGTCGCGGCGCGGGGCGAAGAGAAGGGACAGGGGAATTTGCCGCTTCTGCATCTCCTCGGCGAGGTCGGCGCAGCGGTGCAGGGTTCGGGTGTCGATCCCGGCCAGCGAGACCACGAGTCGTGCCGTCACCTATCAAGCTCAGCGCATCCCGGTGACGACCAGGTGTCACCTGCGGATAATCACCCGATCCAGTCGCTGAACTTCCGGCCCGTGACCTGTTCGTAGGCCTGGATGTAGCGCGCCCGGGTCGCTTCGACGACCTCGGCGGGCATCGCGGGCGGCGGCTGGTCGCCCTCGCGGTCCCAGCCGGTCTCCGGCGAGGTCATCCAGTCGCGAACGAACTGCTTGTCGAACGACGGCTGCGCGTGGCCCGGCTCGTAGGTGTCGGCGGGCCAGTAGCGCGAGGAGTCCGGGGTGAGCACCTCGTCGCCGAGGACGACCACGCCGTCGAGGAGCCCGAACTCGAGCTTGGTGTCGGCGAGGATGACGCCGCGCCCCTGGGCGTAGTCGGCGGCCTTGGAGTAGATCGCGAGGGTGAGGTCGCGGACCTTGCCCGCGAGTTCTTCGCCGATCTCGGCCACGACCACGTCGAAGCTGATGTTCTCGTCGTGCTCACCCAGTTCCGCCTTGGTGGCCGGGGTGAAGATCGGCTCGGGCAGCTTCGAGCCCTCCACCAGGCCTCGGGGGAGCGTGACGCCGCAGACGGCGCCGGTGCGGTTGTAGTCCCGCGTGCCCGAACCGGCGAGGTACCCGCGCGCCACGGCTTCGACCGGCAGCATCTCCAGGCGCTTCACGATCAGCGCGCGGCCGCGGACGTCGGCCGGGATGCGGTCGTCGTCGTAGGAGACGAGGTGGTTGGGCACGAGGTCGCCGAGCAGCTCGAACCAGAAGACGCTCATCGCGGTGAGGATGCGGCCCTTGTCCGGGATCGGCGCGTCCAGCACGAAGTCGTAGGCCGACATCCGATCGGACGCGACGAGCAGGAGATGGTCGTCGTCGACGGCGTAAAGTTCGCGGACTTTGCCTGCGGCGATCTTGGGGTACTCAGCGAGCGTCGGCACGCTTCGGAAGCTTACGTGCCACGGTCGGCCACACCGGGCCCCACCTCGCCCGATCGACTAGGTCGCCGTAGTCGGACACACTTCCTCAATGGCGTACGACTGGATCTCGTTCACCACCGACTACGGCCTGGGTGACGGATTTCCCGCGGCCTGCGAGGGCGTAATCGCCCGGATCGCTCCCGCCGCCCGGGTCATCCATGTGACGCATCTCGTGCCACCGCAGGACATCCGGCGCGGGGCGGCCGTGCTCGCGCAGACCGTCCCGCACCTGCCGCCCGCGGTGCACCTGGCGGTGGTCGATCCCGGTGTCGGGACCACGCGCCGACCCATCGCGGTCGCCACCGAGGCGGGGATGCTGGTGGGACCGGACAACGGCCTGCTGATCCCGGCCGCCAACGCCCTGGGCATCTCCGCGGCGTACGAGCTGACCGAGTACCGGCTGAACCCGGTCTCGGCGACCTTCCACGGGCGCGACATCTTCGCCCCGGCCGCCGCCCACCTCGCCGCGGGCCTGTCCCCACAGCGGCTCGGGCCGGAGATCGACATCGGGACCCTGGTCCGGCTCCCCGAACCCGAGACCGTCGCGACCCCGGGCAGGCTCGCGACCGAGGTGCTCAGCTCCGACACCTTCGGCAACCTCCAACTCGCCGCGACCGCCATCGACCTGGCCGCGTGCGGGGCCAAGGCCCGCACCCGGGTGCACGCCCAGGTCGGCGACCGGTCCGTCGAAGCCGTGGTCGGACAGACGTTCGCCGACGCCGAACCCAGCGGCGCCGTGCTGCTCGTGGACTCCGCGGGCCACCTCGCGCTCGCGATCAACGGCGGCTCGGCGGCCGACGAACTGCGCGCGGGCGCGGGAAGCCCCGCGATCGTGCTGATCGGGCGCTAAGCGCAGGCTGGAATGCGCCTGATCGGGCTTAGAGGATCGCCCCCGGCACGTAACCGGACGCCTCGGGGAAGCGGCCAAGGACCTCTTCCACCCGCTTCACGACCGCCGCGACCTGCGCGCCCGCCACGCCGGTGAAGGGGAGCCGGTCGGCGAGCAGCGCGTCGAGGCGGGCGCGGTCGAGCGGGATGCGGTCGTCGGCGGCGAGGCGGTCGAGCAGGTCGTTGCGCTCGATGCCCTCCTCGCGCATGGCCAGCGCCACGGCCACCGCGTGCTCCTTGATCGCCTCGTGCGCGGTCTCCCGGCCGACTCCGGCCTGCACCGACGCCATGAGCACCTTCGTGGTGGCCAGGAACGGCAGGTAGCGGTCGAGTTCACGCGCGACGACGGCCGGGTAGGCGCCGAACTCGTCGAGCACGGTCAGGAACGTCTCCAGCAGCCCGTCGAGGGCGAAGAACGCGTCGGGCAACGCGACGCGGCGGACCACCGAGCACGACACGTCGCCCTCGTTCCACTGGTCGCCCGCGAGTTCGCCGACCATCGATGCGTACCCGCGCAGGATCACCGCGAGACCGTTGACCCGCTCGCAGGACCGCGTGTTCATCTTGTGCGGCATGGCCGACGAACCGACCTGCCCCGGCTTGAAGCCCTCGGTGACCAGCTCGTGGCCGGCCATCAACCGGATCGTCTTCGCCACGCTCGACGGCGCCGCCGCGAGCTGGACCAGCGCGGACACCACGTCGTAGTCCAGCGAACGCGGGTAGACCTGGCCGACGCTGGTGAACCGGTTCTCGAAGCCGAGGTGCTCGGCGACGACCTTCTCCAGCTCGTCGAGCTTGTCCTGGTCGCCGCCCAGCAGGTCGAGCATGTCCTGCGCGGTGCCGACCGGGCCCTTGATGCCGCGCAGCGGGTAGCGGGCGATCAGCTCGTCGACGCGCTGGAATGCGACCAGCAACTCGTCGGCGCCGGTGGCGAAGCGCTTGCCCAAGGTGGTGGCCTGCGCGGCGACGTTGTGGGACCGGCCGGTCAGGACCAGGTCGCCGTGCTCGGCGGCCAGCCTGGCCAGGCGAGACAGCACCGCGGCGACGCGGCCGCGGATCAGCTCGAGGGACCGGCGGACCTGC
Source organism: Actinokineospora xionganensis (assembly GCF_014323725.1). Taxonomy (GTDB): domain Bacteria; phylum Actinomycetota; class Actinomycetes; order Mycobacteriales; family Pseudonocardiaceae; genus Actinokineospora; species Actinokineospora xionganensis. Next base: position 498,559 of record NZ_JABVED010000002.1, read on the forward strand.
AGTTGCTCGACGTTCTCGGTGAGGTCGCGCGAAGTCATGCCCTTGTGCACGTGCTCGTGCCCGGCCAGCGCGTTGAACTCCTCGATGCGCGCCTTCACGTCGTGGCGGGTGACCCGCTCACGGTCGGCGATGCTGCCCAGGTCGACCTCGGGCAGGACCCGACGGTAGTCCTCGATGGCCTGCTCGGGGACATCGATACCCAGCTTGGCCTGCGCGGAGAGCACGGCGAGCCACAGCTCGCGCTCCATCCGAACCTTCTCCTCCGGCGACCACAGGGTGGCCAGTTCGGTGGAGGCATAGCGGCCTGCGAGGACGTTGGGGATGCGGGGCTTCTGCGCGGCGGTCACGTTTGCCCAGCTTACCGGGGTACCGGAGGCACCCCCAGCGCCCCCGGTACCCCGCGACTCAGAACCGCAGAGTCGGGTCGTTGGCCAACTGGGTCAGATAGCCGTCGAGAGCCTCGGCGGGCGGCCCACCTGTGTCCGCGGCGAGCCATGCCACGGTGACCACCGAGCTGTCCGGGCGAACGACGTCGACCGACCGCACGTGCCGCATGGACGCGTCTCCGACCAACCCACCCGGCAGGCACTCGGGCCGGACGACCACGCAGGCCCCCTTCTCGGACAGGTCCTCCACACCGTTGGTGATCACGGTGAAGTGGATGCCATACCGCGCGCCGTCAAGGGTGAACGTCGTGAACCGGGCGATCCCGACGAAGTCGCGAAGGCCCGGCGTCGAACCGGGGTGCGTCTGCAGGTCGCTGACACCGGGCACCACCGCCGCGACGCGCGTGGGCAAAGCCGCCGCCAAGGCCGTCGACCGCTCGGCGAGTTGCGCGGACGAGTACTTCGGGACGATCGGCGCGGACGACGTGATCGCCGGAGCCGGGCCGGGAAACCCCGCAGGCTGCATGCCGCCCGTGGCCCTGGCCACGGTCGGGCCGACGACGATTCCCCCGACCAACACGAAGGTGGCCGCGCCGGTCGCGACCAGCGCCCTGCTGCGGGCAGTCTCTTTGCGCGCGCGCACGACCACCTCGTCGATATCCAGCGTGAGCGCGGGTTCAGTCGCCACTGCGGTCCGCAGACTGTCGCGGAGCTCGGTTTCAAGCATGTGTCAGCTCCCCCTCGGACAATCGGGCGACGGCCGCACGCAGCGAGTCCAGCCCGCGCGCGGCCTGGCTCTTGACCGTGCCCTCGGTGCACCGCATGACCCTCGCCGTCTCGGCGACGCTGAGCTCGTCGAAGTACCGCAGGATCAGCACGGCGCGCTGGCGCGGCGCCAGCGTGAGCAGGGCTTTGTGGACGACATCGCGGTCCCACGAGCGGCTGACACCCTCGGCGATGTCGATGGTCGGGTCGGCGGTGTCGGGCACCTCGGAGCCGACCGGCTCACGGCGGCGCCATGGTTTGCGCTTCTCGTCGAGCCACGTGCGCAGCAGGACGGTCCGCGCGTAGTTGTGCACCGTGTCGCGCTTGCCCAGCCGCGACCAGGACCGGTAGATCTTGACCAGCGTCGCCTGGACCAGGTCCTCCGCGGTGTGCCAGTCGCCGCAGAACAGGTAGGCCGATCTCCGCAGCGTTCTGGCGTGTTCGCGGGCGAACACCCGGAAATCCTCGTCATCTCGCACTGCGGCCCCTTCTGCTGCCCCCGGCTACCACTGACTACTCACGCCTGCGGGGGCGAAAAGGTTGCGTCGGTCAGGCGAGTGCTTCGCGAAGCATCCCGCGGGCGGCGGCGCGGGGGTCCGGGTTGACCTCGATGAGGGCGTTGACGACCGCGCCGTCTACCAGGGCGATCAGCTGCTCCAGGCGGGCTTCGTCGATGCCCGCCGCGAACTTGGCGAAGGTGTCCATCAGCAGCGCCCGCAGCTCGCCGCCGAGTTCGAGGGTCAGCGGACGCAGGTAGGGCCTGCGGGCGGTGGCGATGAGCCGCTCATAGCGCAGCAGGATCGCCTGGGCGTCGTTGTCCCTGGCCTTGGGGCCGAGCAGCTGGTCGAGCACCAACTCGACCAGCGCTTCCAGGCCTCTTGGGCTGGTCGCCAGCTCGGTGAGGAGCTCACGGCCGCGGGCCAGTTCCTGTCGGCCGTGGAATTCGAGGGCTTCGACGATGAGGTCGTCGAGCGACTCGAAGTAGTACGTCGTGGACGCCAGCGGCAGGCCCGCGCGCTCGGCCACCGAGCGGTGCCGGACCGCGTCGAACCCGCCTTCGATCAGCAGGGCGGCGGCGGCCTCCACGAGCGCGTGTTTGCGGCGCTCACCCTTGGGGGTGCTGGCGGTGGTCATGGTGGGCCAATGGTGCCAGGTCAGTACCTGGCGGCCAGCTCCTGGGCGAGTTCGCGCACGTCACCGTCGTCGAGCGGGAGTTCGGCGGAGTCCGGGAGAGGCTCGACCGCCACGATCAGCTGGGCGCCCGACGCGGTGGCGACCACGGCGCCCGCGGCGCCCGGCCGGTCGCCCCACGGCGGCTGCAGCGGCGCGGTGACACCCGCGGGCACGAGCATGATCGACACGAGGCCGCGGTGGGGTCCGTCCTGCACGCCGAAGCTCGCGGAACGGCCGCCAGCCGGACACCCGAGGGGTGAGGGAACGTACTCGCCGCGGGAAGTGGCGGCCGGGAGCTCGCCCGCGAGGGCAGCAGCGAGCTCCCGGTCCGCCGTTCCGCACCCGCTAGGGGTGCCACCGGCCTGAGAGCCGGCATTCCCATCCGACGAACGCCCCCTGCTTGGCGTCGCCGGCGGGAAGTCTTGGGCCTCCGCGGCCTTCTGTGACGGTCCGTCAGACGTAACCTCGTACTGCGGCGACAGATCGTTACCGCCGGCGGGAGACTCCGCTGAACCGGCCGCCGACGAGTCGCCGGTGGTCTGGCTCGGCCACCACGCGTCGCCGGCGACGATTACGCCCGCCAACAGCGCAAAGCCTAGCGCCGTTCCCGTAAGAAGGGTGTTCCTCTTTCGGGTCAATCTCGATGACTCTGCGCTGATGTCCGACTGGTCGAAGGAGGGCGGCGGGACGTCACGCACCGCGTCGTTGAACAGCTCCGAGAGCTTGCGCTCGTCCACTACCTCCACCCCCTCATCGTCATCGTCCTCACAGCCCTGACCGCAGGTCGTCGAGCGTGTCGCCCAGCGATTCCCGCAGGGCGGCCAGTCCGCGTGCGGTCTGGCTCTTGACCGTTCCCTCGGTGCACTTGAGCGTCGCGGCCGTGGCCGCCACGTCCAAGCCTTCCAGGAATCGCAGCACCAGCACCGCCCGTTGCCGCGGCGGCACCCTCGACAGTCCGTCGAGCAGCGCCGACCTGGTCGCGACCGCGTTGCCGATATCGCCCTCGGAGCTCGCCGATTCCGGCAGAACCTCCGTCTGGCGCTCTCGCCGCCACGGCCTGCGCGTCTCGTCGATCATCGCGCGAACCACCGACCGGCGGACGTAGGCGTCCAGGGCCTGTCGGTCCCGGACCTTGCGCCACCTGCGGTGCAGTGCGACGAACGCGGTCTGCGCGAGATCGTCCGCCTTGTGCCAGTCGCCGCACAGCAAGTACGCGGTTCGTCGCACGGCGTCGCGCCGCGCGGCGAAGTATTCCGCGAACTCCTGCTCGTCGCGCTGATCCACGCGAACGCTCTCCACTCGTCTGTACGGACTAGGGACGGATCTGACCAGCCACACGGTTGCATGGGGATGAGACGAGATCTACGCCACCCCCGGGATCCGTGGTCGGCGCGTAGCGGTATTGCCCGTTGTGGTGTGATCGGATCGTGACCACACTGCGCCGGATTGATCTCCGCTCGGACACCGTGACCAAGCCGGACGACACCATGCGCGCCGCGATGGCGGCCGCCGAGGTGGGCGACGACGTCCTCGACCACGACCCCACGATGCGGGCGCTGGAAGAGCGCGCGGCCGGGCTGCTCGAGGTCGAGGCGATGCTGTGGGTGCCCAGCGGGAGCATGGGCAACCTGATAGCGCTGATGCTGCACCTCAGTCGGGGCGACCGGTTCCTCGCCGCGCGCGGGTCACATGTGCTGGAGGCCGAACTGGGCACGCCCGCCTGGTTGGCGGGCGGCATGCCGCACCCCCTGGAGTGGACCGGCGCGCCCGGGCGGATCTCGGCCGACGACGTGAGCGCGTTCGCCACATCGGGGGCGCCGTACTACGCGCTGCGGACAGCGCTGCTCTGCCTGGAGAACACGCACAACTTCGCCGGCGGGACGGTCACCCCGCCCGACCACCACGCGCTGCTGGTCGCGACCGCCCGGGAGGCCGGGATCCGGGTGCACCTCGACGGCGCGCGGCTGTGGAACGCGGCGGCGGCGCTGCAGGTGCCGCCCGCGGCGCTGACCGTCGGCGTCGACACGGTCCAGGTGTGTCTGAGCAAGGGCCTGGGCGCCCCGGTCGGGTCGCTGGTCGGCGGGTCGGCCGGGTTCGTCGCGGAGGCCCGGCGGGTGCGCAAGATGCTCGGCGGCGGCGTCCGCCAGGGCGGGGTGCTCGCGGCCGCGGGGCTGGTCGCGCTGGACCGCATGGCCGACGTGGCCATCGACAACGCGAACGCGGCCACGCTCGCGGCGGGGCTCGCGGAGCTCGGCTGGGACGTGACCGCGCCGGAGACCAACATCGTCTTGGCCTCGGTGCCCGACGTGCCCACGACCCTGCGGATGCTGGACCGGGTCGGGGTGCCCGCCGTCGCCGTGTCGAGCGGGGTGCGGTTCGTGACGCATCGGGACGTCTCGGCGGTCGACATCGCCGAGGCACTCGACCGGATCAAGACCGGCTGACCTCGCCCCCGGCCCGCTTGAGCTCGGTGCGAAGTTCGGCGATCTCCGCGCGCAGCCCCTTGACCTCGCTTTGGATGGACTCCTCGATCGATTCCTCGGCGCCGGCGATCTTCTGCACGAACCAGGACGCGATCACACCGGTCACCACACCGAGCAGGGCGATACCGCCGATCATCAGCGCGGCGGCGACCAGCCTGCCCTCGACGGTGACCGGATAGCGGTCGCCATAGCCGACGGTGGAGATGGTGGTCATGGTCCACCAGACGGCGTCGCCGAAGTTGGTGATGTTGGCGTCCGGGTCGTGCCGCTCGGCGTCGAGCACGGCGAGCGATGCGGAAAGGCCCACGAGCAGGATGGTCCCCGCGACGTAGATGCCGATGCGCCCGCGGAATGTGGTGCCGACCCGGCGGTTGAGCACCTTGAGCACGGTGATCAGCCGCAGGGCGCGCAACTGGCGGACCATCGGCAGGGCCACCACGAGCAGGTCGAACAGGTGCCGCCAGAGGAACCGGCCCTTGCGCTGCGCCAGGGTGAACCGGATGACGAACTCGACGGCGAAGACGGCCCAGATCGCCCAGAGCCCGATCTCCTGCCACAGCACCGTCGTCGGCGACGCCGTCGTGTGCAGCACCTGCCAGGCGTAGCCGCACAAGAAGATCACGGCCAGCGCGGTCAGGGGCAGGTCAGTGCGCGCTTCCCAGGCGCTTAACCGAGGCTCGAGCGGGTCGCTGTGGCGCACGCCGGGCGCGTAGGTGTCGGACACACGGACATCATCGCCGAGCGCGAGCCATTCGCTAGGGGTTAACGGCCGATTCGCGGGCGATCCGCCTTGCCCTTGATCGCCCCGTACGCGGCCGCGCCCACGGTGAGTATCGCGGCGGCCACAAGGAGCCACACCACGGCCTTGAACAGGACCCCGATCAGCCAGAACGCCAGCCAGATCGCGAGCACCGCGCCGATGATCTTGATAACCATGCCGCCCCCTCAAGCCTGTTTCCCGGTCAACGCCTGATGGCGGCCACCGGTTCCCAGGCGCGCAGCCTGCGCAGTGCCTCCTCGATGTCGGCGGTGGCCCCGGCGAAGGACAGGCGGACGAACCGGTTGCCGTCGACCGGGTCGAAGTCGATGCCGGGAACGATCGCGAGTCCGGTGTCGGCGAGCAGGCGCTGACAGAAGCTCATCGAGTCGTGGGTGAGGTGGGTGACGTCGGCGTAGGCGTAGAACGCGCCGTCGGCGGGGGCGATCCGGTCGATGCCCAGCTCGGGGAGACCGGTCAGCAGCAGCTCCCGGTTCGTGGCGTAGCGGGCGACGTGGCTGTCGAGTTCGTCATAGCTCTCCTGCTCGAACGCGGCGACCGCGGCGACCTGGGAGATGGCGGGGGCGCAGATGGTGAAGTTGCCCGTCAACGCGCTGACCGCGCGCTGCAACCGTTGCGGGACCAGGAGCCAGCCCAGCCGCCATCCGGTCATCGCGAAGTACTTGGAGAACGAGTTCACGACAATCGACTCGCGGGAGTACTGCCACGCGGAGCTGGTCTCGGCGCCGTAGGAGATGCCGTGGTAGATCTCGTCGCTGACCAGTTGCACCCCGCGCTCGGCGCACCAGCCCGCGATCGCGGCCAGCTCGGCCGGGTCGAGGACGGTGCCGGTCGGGTTCGCGGGGCTGGCGACGATCAGGCCGTCGATCGGGCCAAGCTCGTCGAGCATCGCCACCGTCGGCTGGAACCGGGTGGTCTCGTCGCATGGCAGCTCGACGACCTCGCAGCCCAGGGCGGTGAGGATGTTGCGGTAGGCCGGATATCCGGGTCGCGCGAGCGCGACACGGTCGCCCGCGTCGAACGCCGAGAGGAACGCGAGCAGGAACCCGCCTGAAGACCCGGTGGTGATCACGACGTCCTGCGGGGAGACGTCGAGGGAGTGCAGCCGCTCGTAGTGGCCCGCGATGGCCTCGCGCAACTCCGGGATGCCCAACTGCTCGGTGTACCCGAGCGCCTGCGTGCCGAGCGCCTCCGCGGCGGCGAACCGAACAGCCTTCGGCGCCCCGGTCGACGGCTGCCCCGCCGCGAGCGAGACGACATCCCCGTGCGCCCGCTGCCGCGCGTTCGCGGCGGCGAGGACATCCATAACGTGAAACGGCGGAACGGCGGCGCGGTTGGCGACCTTGAGCAGGCGAGCGTGCATGCCGCCAGACTAGGACTTGTCAGTACCCGACATATCCGCCGCCGCCGTGCGTGGCCTTGATGCCAGGAACGTTCGCCAGCGAGCCGTACCGGGAGATGGCGTAGTTCACGCCCGCGCAGATGTTGTCGACCGGGTTCCAGATGTCGTCATGGCCGGGCAGCTTGTGCGCCTGGAACGTCGGGTCGATGCACTGCATCAGGCCTTTGGAAGGCGTCCCCTTGGCGGCATTGGAATCCCAATTATTTTGGGCGTTCGGGTTTCCGCCGGATTCGTGCTGGATGATTTCCCAGATCAACTGGGCGTCCTTTTCGGACACGTTGATGCCGCGGGCGCGCAGGACCTCGATCGCCTCCTTGATCCACTCCTGCACGTTGCCCGGTGGCGGGCCCGCGGGTGGGCCGCCGCTCGATCCCATTGCGCCGCCACCTCCTCCTCCGCCACCGGAGCCTGTGCCTGAGCCTGAGCCGCCACCCGAGTCACCGGACCCGGATCCGCCGGGATGCTTGTCCGATGACGACGGCGAGGTCTGCCGCGGCTGGGTCGGAGTCCATTCGATCGGCTTGCCCGGCGCCGGGGTGAAGGTCTGGGTGCCGGGGTCGGGGATGGCGCTGAACTTCGGGTCGACCGTGCGGCCGCGCACAGCCGCGGCGGCGGTGCTGACGGCCTGTTCGGCGTTGTCGAGCTGGGCGGTCACCCGGCCCTGGTAGCCGGCCGCGAGGTTGTCGAGGTGCCGGCGCTTTTCGTCGGCGGTCTTGTCCGCGTTGGCGTTGAGCCAGGCCGTGGCGCTGTCGTGGAGTTCGCCGAAGACTCCTTCCAGCGCGTCCTTGGCGCCCTGGAGGCCGGTCACCGCGGCGCGCAGGTCGGCGGCGACGGCGGTCATCGCCTCGGTCAGAGAGGTGGCTGCCTGGTCGAACTTGGCCATGTACGCGACAAACGCGTCAGCCGAGGCACCCTGCCAGGCGCCGTCAAGGTCGCCGACCGAGGTGCTCACGGTCTTCGCCGAGTCGGTGGCGCCGGTGGCCGAACCGGTGAACTGGCCCGCCATGTCGCCGATGGCTGCCGGCTGGGCCCGGTAGACCGGTTCCGCTTGCGCGGCCAGCTGCGCCGCCGTGCCGCCCAAGCCGGCGACAGCATCCCGCGCGGTCACGACTGCCCCCTCTAGATCGCGGTGAGCGACTGCGTCGCGGCTTGCTCGGTGCCGTCGACGGACTGCCCGACGGAGTCGAGCGCCCGGTCGACGTTGCCGAGCAGAGCGCCCGCGCGGTCGAGTTCGTCACTGGCGGTGCGGGCGATGGCCTGCACGGCCTGGGCGAGGGCCGCGGAACTGGGGAGTCCGCCGAAGACACCCGCGTCGGCGTCGCGCGGAAGGGTGTCGCCCGCGGCGGCCATCGGACCGGCCTGGCCGCCGACAGCGGTGCGGCACTGCTCGATCGCCCGCAGGTTGTAGTCCACTGTCCCCATCCCCTCAGCTCGTCCGGTTCGACGCCTGACGGTCCGCGGTGGTTCCGTCAGAGCTCGTCGAGTAACTCCCGCACACAGGTGGCGAGGCGCGCGTTGTCGGCTGGGGTGATGGTGCTCCACAGGCGGCCGTCGGCGCTCGGTCGCGTCAGGTAGAGGTAGCGGCCCGCGTCCGTGTCGTGGAAGGCGACGACCCGCTCGGCCCGGTCCCGCCGCCTGCCGCGCTGGGCGCGTTCGGCGCCGAACTGGCCGCGGGTGGTCATGCCGGTGACCATCGAGCCGAGCATCTGCGCGTCGCTGAGGCTCACACCGTGCTCGGTCAGCGCGTTGATCATCAGCTGCGGGTCGGCGTGGTCGGACTTGGTGAGGATGTCGGTCGGCAGGCTGACCGAGCGGCCCGGACCGGCCGCGACGTCGCCCGCGATGGAGACGGCGGCTTCGGCCATGGCGGTGCCGCGGGCGGGGATGAGCCACACCTCGCCGCCGTCGACGACCGCGAGCATCCCCTGGTCCCCGCTCGCCACGGAGAGCGCGGTGATCTCGTGGTCGGTCCACACCCAGCTGTCGACGGTGACCGGCGCGTGGGCGAGCAGGCTGAGCGAGTCGGCCAGTTCGGGGGCAGCGCGGCCCGCCTCGGCCAGCCCGCGCTGCTCCAACCCGGCGAACGCGGCCGCCACCAGTTCCCGGCGCTCGGTGTGGGTGCGACCGGGACTCGGCACGTCGAGCGCGACGTGGCGTCCCGGGAGGCGCTCGGACTCCCAGAGCACGTCGAACTCCAGGGTGGAGAGGACAACGCTGTTGGACAAGGTCAGTCGTCCTGCCCCAGGACCGGCGAGACCACCATGCGCTCGTCGCCGAAGACGTCTTCGGAGTCGATGCCGTACTTGCGCACGTGCTCCTCGTCGTCCTCGCCCTTCGCCCCGGCTGCCGCGGGCTGCATGAGCGACGCGCCCGCCTTCCCCGGCCGGGCCCCGATGCGCTCGGCGTTCTTGGCGGCGCGGGACTGCTCGTCGGGCAGGTCGGTGATCGGCGCCGCACCGCGGGCCGCCGCCCGGGCCGCGCGGCCCTCGGGAGTGTCGGGGAAAGCACCCGCGCCACGGACCAGCCGATCCTTACGCGCGTTCTCACCTGCGGCGGCACCACCGGCCCCGGCGGCTGTCAGGCCGGCGAGGGTCGACATGTCGTTCACCATGCCCATGGGGAAGCCCGGGCGGAGTCCGCCGGGAACGTTGGCGGGGTTGGGAAGCCCGCCGATGTTCGGCCCCAGCGGGCCGACCGTGCTCAGCCGGCCGCCGCCGGGCTGGTTGTTGTTCGTGCCACCGGGACCGCCGCCGCCGGGGCCGTCGGGAATGCCCGCGAGGCCGGGACCGCCGCCGGGCAACCCGGTCTGTCCAGGGACGCCGGGAGTGCCCGGCCCGCCGGTCGGGGTGTAGGCGCTGGAGTTGCCGTTGAAGGTCTGTGCGGACGTGGTGCCCTGGCCTTCGTAGGGGGTCGCGACGAGGCTCATGCCGGGCGGCACGGGAAGCGACTGGTAGCTGCCGAGTGCGGACTGGCTGCCCTGGCTGTAGCCGTTCATCGAGGACACGGCCTGCTCGCGGGCGGCGTTGGTCTGCTGGACCTGCTTGGCGTTGTCAGTCGTGTGCCCGAACGCGCCGAGGAACCGGTCCATACCATCGAGCTTGGTCGGCCCACGCAGGTCACCGCCGTCGGGGGCGCCGTTGCGGGTGGTGGAGAAGGCGTCGCCCTGCTCACTCACCCCACCGGCGGACTGCTCGACCGCGGGAGTCGCGTCCTGGGCGTAGATGGCCGCGTTCTTGGTCGCGTCCATGCCGCCTTCGGAAGCACTGCCCTCCCAGGTGACGCCGATCTTGGCCAACTCCTCGCGGAGAACCTGGTCAGTCTCGGCCAAGCCCTCGGCGAGAGATTTCAGGGCACGGACTGCCTTATGCAGGCTCTCAGAACCCGGCCCCTGGCGGAGCTTGTCGAGTTCATCAGCCAACTGCTGGTGGCTGTAACCCTCGAAGCGCAGATCGCCCAGCCCGTTGTCGCCTGCCATGTCAGCTCCTCACGCCAGAGTCTGCAACGTGGTCACGGCCATCTCCGCGGCCTTCTCGGTCATTTGGCAAATCTGGTCCTGCGTGAATGCGTTCCTGCTGGTCAAATTCATCGAGACCATGAGTTGCTGACCTTCCGCCACGTCCACGGACACCGCGCATTCGTGGCTGTTCCGCTCGTTGCTGGAACCCTTGAACACGGTCTTCGCAGCAGCGAATCCAGCGACCGAAATCAAATCAGCATCCACGTTCCGTTTGCCGGTCAGCCAGGGGCCGATACCTTCGGAAGTGATCAGCAGCGCCGCGTAGTCATAATACGGCTGCTGCGCTTGCACATTCAGCACGCACTCTTTCGAGCCTCGCCAGACATCACTGTTGTTGGTGGTCAACCGAGAACGGTTGATCTTCAACTGGCCGCGCTGCCCATCGGTGAACAAGGCACAAGGATCGATCGCGTTGAGCTTCAATTCCTTCGGGCGCGCGGGGATCTCGACAGTCTGCGAAGCAGGTTTCGTTGACGTCGGCTTCGACGTAGATGGCCCGTCCACCGCGGTGGCCGATGTCGTCGGGCTGCCTGTTTCACTCGTGGTGCACCCGGTAATCCCCAGAAGAACGGCGCCAAGACCAGCCAGAAGCATCCGACTACGCACGCTGTTCGCCCCCAAGGGCCGCAGCGATGTCTTGCTCGTTATAGCCGTAAGTCTTCGCACTATCCGTCAACTGCTGGACGAGGTTGTTCAAACCCGCCACATAGTCGCCGATCCTTGCCACATAGGAATCATCGTTGCTCAGCAACAGATCATTCCAGGCTTCGGCGACCTTCGTGCTGACGATGTCTTCGCCTGGCTGGTCTACGCGAAGGTCGCTCCGCGCCTCGCGAACCAGATCGCCGAGAGAGTCGGCCTGGGTTTGGATGATCTTGGCGGCGGCGAGGACGTTGTCGTGGTTGACCACGAACTGGCCGCTCGCCGGGCTGCCGCCCATGATGGCGCGCGCGGCGTCGAAGGCGGCGCCTGCTATCGCGCTGACCGTGCCGCCCAAAGAAGCGCCGATGTCCATCTTCACGCACCCCCGTACGCATCGTGACGATGTCGTCTCGTTTCGCAGGCTACCAATGGCGCGGTAAGGCCCACCTGAACTTTGACGGAGAAAACGGCGCTTCGGTTCCCTCAGCCCGCTACGGGGATGCCGATCTCGCCGCGCAGGGCGCGCAGGCCGATGTCGGTGCGGTGGTGGGAACCCGCCAGGTGCACGGCGTCGACCTTGCGGTAGGCGTCGGCGCGGGCGGCTTCCAGGTCATCGCCCATACCGACCACGGCCAGGACACGGCCGCCCGCGGACACCAGCGCCCCGTCTTCGCGGCGGCGGGTGCCCGCGTGCAGGACGCCTTCGGCCTCGGCGCCGGTGATCAGGTCTCCGGTGCGGGGGCGGCCGGGGTAGCCGTCGGCCGCTATGACAACCGTCACGGACGAGCCCTCGGCCCACTCCAGCGGCGGGTGCGCCGCCAGCTCGCCGCGCGCGGACGCGAGCAGCAGGGCCGACAGCGGGCTGCGGAGCAGGGCGAGGACCGACTGGGTCTCCGGGTCGCCGAAGCGGCAGTTGAACTCGATGACCTCAGGTCCGTTGCCGGTCAGCGCGAGCCCGGCGTAGAGCAGGCCGGAGAACGGCGCGCCGCGCTTGGCCATCTCGTCGACGACGGGCTGGATGATGCGGGCGACGACGTCGTCGACCATGCCGTCCGGGATCCAGGGCAGCGGCGCGTAGGCGCCCATTCCGCCGGTGTTCGGGCCTGCGTCGTTGTCGCCGACGCGCTTGAAGTCCTGGGCGGGGAGCAGCGGGACGACGGTGCCCGCCTCGTCGACCACGCAGAACAGGGAGACCTCGGGACCGTCGAGGAACGACTCCAGCAGCACCGGGTGACCGCCGTCGAGCAGGGTCATCGCGTGCGCGCGGGCCTTGCTGAGGTCGGTGGTGACGACGACGCCCTTGCCCGCGGCGAGTCCGTCGTCCTTGACGACCCAGGTGGGGCCGAAGCGCGACAGCGTGGCGTCGAGCCGGGCCGGGTTGTCGACGATCTCACTGTGCGCGGTGGGGACGCCCGCCGTGGTCATGATGTCCTTGGCGAACGCCTTGGAGCCCTCGATGCGGGCCGCCGCGGCGCTCGGGCCGAACACGGGGATCCCGGCCGCGCGGACCGCGTCCGCCACGCCCGCGACCAGCGGGCCCTCGGGTCCGATGACGACGAGGTCGGCTTCCCACTTGGTGGCCAGCACCGTCACGGCTGCCGGATCCGCGGGGTCGACCCCGTAGCTCTCGGAAAGCGAGGCGGTGCCCGCGTTCCCGGGCGCACACGCCAGCGCCGTCACCTCGGCGTCCTTGGACATAGCAAGGACCAGGGCATGCTCGCGGGCGCCAGACCCGATAACCAGGACACGCACGAGGACTGAGACTAGATGCTGGGCGTCCGCGACCGGTAATCGGTGTCAGCCGCCGATGGCCTTGCGTGATCCGTCGTGCAGCGGGACCGGGTCGGTGTCGCCCGCGGTGGCCTTGTCGATGCCGCCCGCGGCCGGGTGCACCTTGACCAGGTCGTCCTTCTTGTCGAGGACCAGTTTGGTGATCGCGCAGGCGTTGCCTGCCGGGAAGTCCTCGCGCACGAGGAGCACGTTCGGGACGACGATGGTCTTCGACTCGGATGTGCCGTAGGTCGCCGCCGGGATGGTGCCCGCGTCGTAGACCGGGTTGATCTTCTTGAGGTCTTCGAGGTGCGGGGTGACGTCTAGGAACTCGACCTGACCCTTCATCGACGTGAAGAGGTCGGTGAGTTCGGGCGTCGGCAGGCCGCCGGACCACACGAGGCCGTCGATCTGGCCCGCCTTGATCCCGTCGACGGTGGGCCGCAGGGCGAGCCGCTGGGCGGAGACGTCGGTGTCCGGGTTGAGTCCCGCCGCCCTGAGCAGGCGGGTGGCGATGACCTCGGTGCCGGACTTCGGCGAGCCGGTGGAGATCTTCTTGCCACGCATGTCGGAGATCGACTTGATGCCGCTGCCGGTGCGCACGACGACCTGGGTGGCGTTCGGGTAGATGCGGGCCAGGGCGCGGACCTTGACCGGCTTGCCCTCGAACGCGCCCTTGCCGTTGACCGCGTCGGCGGCGGTGTCGGCGAGGGAGAAGGCGACGTCGTAGTCGCCACCCGCGAGTTGCTGGATGTTCTGCACGGAGGCGCCGGTCTCGGCGGCGGTGGCCTTGAGCTTGGAGTTGTCGCTGATCAGCTTCGCGAGGCCGCCGCCGAGCGTGTAGTAGACGCCGCCGGTGTTGCCGGTGGCGATGGTGATGCGGCCGTCGCCCGCCTCGCAGTCGCCCGCGCCCGCGGTGGTGGCCGTGTCGGACCGTTTGCCGCCGCAGCCCGCGGCGAGCAGGGCGAGCGAGACGATCAGGATGCGGCTACGCATGGGCTTTCTCCTTGACGCGGGTGATCAGGTGGACGGCGAGCGCGAGGACGAGGAACCCGAGGCCGATGCCGATCGACAGCGGGTGCAGGTAAAGCAGCAGGAGCGCGGCGGGGACGCAGAGGAGGCGGACGGGGAGCCGGACCGGGCCGAACAGCCAGCCGCCGGTGACCACGGCCAGCGCGCCGATGCCGACCGCGGAGACCGCGACCACCCAGAGGACGGTGCCCACCGGGCGCTGCAGCAGGAGCGCGGCGCCGTTGTCGGTGAGGACGAACGCGATCGGGAGCAGGAACGCGGGCAGCGTGTACTTCCAGGTCTGCCACATGGTGCCCATGACCGAGCCGCCGGTGATCGCGGCCGCGGCGACGGCGGCGAGCGCGGTCGGCGGCGTGACCTCGGAGAGGACGGCGTAGTAGAAGATGAACATCGCCGTCTCGGCGGGAGCCACACCGAGGTTGATCAGCGCGGGTCCGAGGACGACCCACGAGATGATGAACGACGCGGTCACCGGCACGGCCAACCCGAGCACACAGACCGCGACGGCGGCGAACACCACGGTCAGCACCAGCACGGCGGTCGGGTCCGACGCGAGCGATTTGGCGGCGGATACGAGCGCGTCGGCGAGGGCGAGGCCGAGTCCGGTCTTGGTGATCGTCGAGGTGATGATCCCGGCGGCGGCGCAGACGGCGATCACCGGCAGCGCGCCCCGGACGCCTTCGGCGAGGGAGTCGGCAAGGTCGCGAACCCACCCCCGAAGGTTGCCGCGGCGCGGGATGAGGGCGAACAGCGCGGCCACCCCGGTCGCGTAGACGACGGCCGTGAACGGCGGAATATCCATCGCCAGGAACACGACGATGATCCCCAGCGACGCGAAGTGGAACCACCCTTGCCGCAGCACTGTCCACAGGCGCGGGGGGCTGTCCACAGCCACCCCGGGAAGCGGCCTTTCCGACACCCCTCCCCGATAGACTGGCCAAGGGCCGTCCCCCGGGGGAAGGGCGGTGGCGAGGTCCAAGCCTGTGTCGTTGACGTGGAAGCGGCGGGCGTCGGCTTCGACGGCCAGGCCGATGCCCAGGTAATAAAGCAGTGTCGGGACGATCGCCCACACCAGGACGCTCAGGTACGAGGTCTGCAGGTACTCGGCGATGATGAACGCCGCCGCACCGAGTGTCGGGGGCGAAAGGATCGCGCCGATGCCGGAGGCCGCGAGCAGGCCGCCCGCGTTCTCCTTGGGGTAGCCCGCTTCGCGCAGCACGGGCCAGGTGATCGCGCCGAGGCTGACGGTGGTCGCGGTGCCCGATCCCGACACGGTGCCGAGCAGGAATCCCGAGGTCGCGGCGGTGCGGCCGGCGGCGGTGCGGGAGCGGCGGAACAGGGCGAAGCTGAAGTCGACGAAGAAGCCGCCCGCGCCTGAGGTGTTGAGGACGGCGCCGTAGATGGTGAACAGGACTATGTACGTGGCGGCGACGTTGAGCGGGATGCCGTAGAAGCCGCTCTGCTCGTTGTAGAGGGCGTTGACGATCTGGCCGAAGTCGATGCCCGCGTGCGCGAAATCCCAGTTCTGCGGCAGAAATCCGCCGTAATAGGCGAAGGCCAGGAAGCCCAGGCAGACGATCGGCAGCACCCAGCCCGTGGTGCGCCGGGTCGCCTCCAAGATCAGCACGAGCAGCAACCCGCCGGCAAGGATGTCTGGTGTGGACAGTTGACCGGCCCGGTCGAGGAAGGCGTCGTAGCCGCCGGCGAAGCCGTTGCCGCCGAAGGGAAGGACGGGGTAGAGGCCGACGAACAGCGCGATCGTGGCGTACACCCAGTCGACGAATCCGGGGTTCTGCGGGCTCTTGGACCTCGGCCGGTAGCAGAGGAAGACCAGCGGAAGCGTCAGCCCGAGGAAGATCACCAGGTAGAACTGGCCGCCCTGGGGGAACGGCCAGAAGACCTGCTCGAGCACCAGCACCGCGATGGCGACGGACGCGGCCCAGACCACCAGGTCCCATCGGCCGGTGAGCCTGCGCGCCGGCCGTTCCTCGTCGTGCGCGCCGACGACCTCGGTCGGGCCAATGGTGCTGGTCAACCATCCTCCTGCCAGGTGCGTTGATCTCTGACCGCACGCTACCGCTGGTTACCCGCGCGCAGAAGGGTGGATGTTGACCATCCTGTCACCGAGCGCGACGATCGTGGCACGCCTGGTCAGTTTCTCC
Organism: Actinokineospora xionganensis; assembly: GCF_014323725.1. Lineage (GTDB taxonomy): Bacteria > Actinomycetota > Actinomycetes > Mycobacteriales > Pseudonocardiaceae > Actinokineospora > Actinokineospora xionganensis. The sequence continues at coordinate 514,669 of NZ_JABVED010000002.1, forward strand.
ACGTTCACCCGCAGGTCGGCAGCCCTTCGCCCAACAGCGGCCGGGGCGCCTTGCCGCCCGGCGAGTGTTGCCCGGTCAACCAACGTTCTGGAGGTCACCATGGTCCGAAAGGCCCGGTTAGCCGGCGTCGCCCTCTGCGCGCTCACCCTGTTCGGCGGGGTGACCAGCGCGAGCGCGTCCCCCGACCAGCACTCGGCGGGCCCGCTCGTGCTGGGCCACCGCGGCGCCTCGGGATACCGCCCGGAGCACACGCTGGCCTCCTACGAGCTGGCCGCGCGGATGGGCGCCGACTACATAGAGCCGGACCTCGTGTCCACGAAGGACGGTGTCCTGGTCGCCCGGCACGAGCCGGAGATCGGCGGCACCACCGACGTGGCCGCCCGGCCCGAGTTCGCCGCGCGCAAGGCGACGAAGAACCTCGACGGTGTGCAGGTCACCGGCTGGTGGACCGAGGACTTCACCCTCGCCGAGCTGAAGACGCTGCGCGCGGTCGAGCGCATCCCGCAGCTGCGCCAGCACAACACGGTCTACAACGGCCGGTACGAGGTGCCGACCTTGCAGGAAGTCGTCGACCTGAGCAAGCGCCTCTCCCGCGAGTTGCGGCGCGACATCGGGATCTACCCGGAGACCAAGCACCCGACGTACTTCCGCAAGATCGGGCTCGAACTGGAGCCGAGGCTCGTCGACGTGCTCACCCGCAACGGGTTGAACCGGCCGAACGCCAAGGTGTTCGTGCAGTCGTTCGAGGTGTCGAATCTGAAGGCGCTCAAGAGCAGGCTGCGAGTGCCGCTGATCCAGTTGACCTCGGCCTCGGGCGCACCGTTCGACTTCACCGACTCGGGTGACCCGCGTAAGTACGCCGACCTGCTGACCCCGGCGGGTCTGCGTGAGGTCGCGACCTACGCCCACGGCATCGGTCCGGCCAAGGACCAGGTCATCCCGCGCGACGCGGCGGGCAACTTGGCCGCGCCGACCGCGCTGGTCGTCGACGCGCACGCGGCGGGACTGAAGGTGCACCCGTACACGTTCCGGGCGGAGAACAACTTCCTGCCGGTGAACCTGCGCTCGTCGGCGAACCCGGCCGAGTACGGGAACCTGTTCGGTGAGCTGTCCGCGTTCTGGGCGGCGGGCGTCGACGGTGTGTTCACCGACAACCCGGACATCGCCGTGGCGTCACGTTCGGAAGGCTGAGCGAGCTGCCGGTGCCGCCGGGGTCTCCCCGCGGCACCGCACGCGGCTCAGTCCTGCTTGCGCAGTTCGCTGTTGGCTTGCTGGGCTTCGTGGAGCTGGTCTTCGAGGGTGACGATGCGGCAAGCCGCCTCCAGGCCTGTTCCCTGGTCGACCAGTTCCCGGACACGGGCGGCGAGGCGCAGCTGTTCGCGTGAGTAGCGGCGGTGTCCGCCCGCCGAGCGCTGCGGCTCGATCAGCTTCGCCTCATCGAGGCTGCGGAGAAAATTCGGTGTCGTGCCGAGGATCTCGGCTGCTCGGCCCATGGTGTAGGCCGGGTAGTGCTCGTCGTCGAACTTGTCGGCCGCGGTCGAACTCGAGGCCGTCTCTCTTGGGTCTGGGATCATCGCGCCTCCACATCACGAGGGGCCCCGGTGCGTTTCGCACCGGGGCCCCAGGGTGTTGGGTTTCATCACTGTCAGCTGACCGCGAGGTCAACTTTCCGTACCCGCGTGCGCCCGAAATGCGAGCGTCGCGAGGATCGCTTTTCCGTAACCGAGAACCACCTTCCAATCTGATGGAACTGCGGTACCCGCCCGGCGAAACACAGCCACAGCGGGCGATCCAATGACGAGCCCCTTCCCTTCTCTCCGGTGTTGTCAACTTGCCTTGCACTGCGACGAGCATCCCGCGTGGAACCCCTTGCCTAGACCGGTCCCAGCACGCCGATGCCGCCCGGCCACTGACCCGGAACCCCTTCACCGACTGGTTCCGATCACCTGACCGTCTTGCCACTGACTGCCTTGCCGATTACCACTTGCTTGCCTTGATTCCTCAGGACCGGCACTGCTTGGTCTTCGTCTTCACTTCCCGGCCCCGGTCTTCGTCTCACCTCGCGGGTAGTTCCGTCATCTCCCGCGCCTGCATGACGTTGTCTCTCTCAGTACGAGGAGAACAGTACACACAACCACCAACGAATGTCTACCCCAGCTAGATGAGATTTTCTCTCGATCAGACGATCCGGGAGTCGAGGAAGCACCAGCGCCAGGTCTCGCCCGGTTCGAGCGAGCGCATGACCGGGTGCGCGGTCGAGGTGAAGTGGGCGGTGGCGTGCCTGCGGGGGCTGGAGTCGCAGCACGCGACGTGGCCACAGCTCAGGCACTGCCGTAGGTGCACCCAGCCGGAGGCGCCCATGGCCCGGCAGTCGGCGCAGTAGTCGTCGGCGTCGGGGGTGACCTCGGCGGGCAGGTCGGCGGCGTGTTCGCAGCTCATCGCGCACTCCTTCGGTGTCCGGGTAATCCTGACGCAGTGGAGATACTTCTGCTGCTGGTCGGAGCGCTGGCCGTGACCGCCGTGTCCCGGCGGATCGAGTGGCCGGCGCCGCTCGTGCTCGTCGCCGTCGGGCTCGCGGTGTCGTTCATCCCGGGGGTGCCGGAGTTCCGGTTGGACCCGGAGGTGGTGCTGCTGCTGGTACTGGCGCCGCTGTTGTACTCCGCGGCCCTGGACAGCTCGTATCTGGACATCAAGGCGAACCTGCGGCCGATCGGGCTGCTCGCGGTCGGGTTGGTGCTGGTCAGCACGGTCGTCGTCGGAGTGGTCGCGCACGCGGTGATCCCCGACTTGCCGCTGGCCTCGGCCCTCGTGCTGGGGGCGATCGTGGCCCCGCCGGACGCGGTCGCCGCCGTCGCGATCGGCCGCCGCCTGGGCCTGCCGCGGCGGGCGATGACCCTGTTGACCGGGGAGAGCCTGGGCAACGACGCCACGGCGCTGACAGCGTTCAAGGTGGCGGTCGCGGCGGCCACCGGGGCGGCGGCGTTCTCGTGGGGACAGAGCGTGGTGACGTTCGCCGTCGCGGCTGTGGGCGGTGTGCTGGTCGGGCTGGTCCTGGCGGTCGTGGTCCACGCCGTCCGCCTGCGGCTGCGCGACGGTGTGCTGGAGAGCGCGCTCGGGCTGCTGGTCCCCTTCGGCGCGTACCTGCTGGCCGAGGAGGTGCACGCGTCGGGTGTCTTGGCCGTTGTCGTCGCCGGGCTCTACCTGGGGCACAACGCGCCCGCGGCGGGCTTCTCGACCCGGCTGCAGGAGACGGCGGTGTGGCGGTCCGCGGACGTGCTGCTGGAGTCGCTGGTCTTCGCCCTGATCGGCTTGCAGCTGCGCACGGTCGTCTCCGACGCGCGACCGGGCTGGGGTCTGGTGGCGGCGTCGGCGGTGGTGCTGACGGCGGTGATCGTGGTCCGGTTCGTGTGGATGTTCCCGGCGGCCCACATCCCGCGCCTGCTGTCGCCGAGGATCCGGGCGCGGGAGCCGCGGCCGGGGTGGCGGCAGATCACGGTGATCTCGTGGGCGGGCATGCGCGGCGTCGTCTCGCTGGCAGCCGCGGCGGCGATCCCTGCCGACATGCCTGGGCGCGATGTTGTGGTGCTGCTGACTTTCGTGGTGACGGTCGGGACACTGTTGTTGCAGGGCACCACTTTGCCCGCGCTGATCCGGGCGCTGCGGTTCGAGGCATCCGACGGACAGGAACGCGCCCTCGCCGAAGCCCAGGTGCAGAACGCGGCGGCGCGGGCGGCGATCGACCGGCTGGACGAGATCCTGCTGGAGGGCGAGATCCCCGACCACCTCGCCGACCGGCTGCGCGCGATCGCCGAACACCGGGGGAACGCGGCGTGGGAACGGTTGGGGCGTCAGGAATTGGAGAGCCCAGCGGCCGCGTTCCGCCGCCTGCGCCGGGAGATGCTCTCGGCGGAGCGAACCGTCTTCATCCAGGCCCGGAACCGGGGCGAGATCGACGAGGAGACCTTGCGGAAGGTGTTGCGGGAATTGGACTTGGAGGAAGCGGCCCTGGCCAGGGAATGACTGCACGGGTCAGGTTCCCGGTGACCACGCAACACCGAGCAGCCTCGATGCCGATGAAGACCGCGAGGCCCGCCGACAGGACAACCGCTTCCGCGAAGCGGATACACAACCGGCGCAACCAAAAGCCGCAAAGCCAGGGCCGACCCCACCGACTATCGCGAGGGCTCGACGACGCGGCCGACCCGACCACATCCTCACCGTCGCACCGGCCAACCTGCCCTAAAGAACCGCCCCCGCGCGACAACAAAGCCCCCACCCACCACGGGGGGCTGCCCTTGGCCAGTCTATCGGTGGGTGGGGGTGTTGCGGGTGGGTGCGGATTTGCTGTGGATGGAGCGGGCCGGGCTGTGGATGACCAGCCCGGCCCAGGCGGGCTACGCCATCGGGTAGCGGACAATCGTCTGGTCGCGGCCGGGGCCGACGCCGACGGCGGACACGCGGGCGCCCGAGAGTTCCTCGATGCGCTCGACGTACGCGCGGGCGTTAGCCGGGAGTTCCTCGAAGGTCCGGCACTCGCTGATGTCTTCCCACCAGCCCGGCATCTCCTCGTACACCGGCACCGCGTGGTGGACGTCGGTCTGGGTCATCGGCATGTCGTCGATCCGCCTGCCGTCGACCTCGTAGGCCACGCAGATCGGGACCGTGTCCAGGCCGGACAGGACGTCGAGCTTGGTGAGGAAGTAGTCGGTGATGCCGTTGACCCGGCTGGCGTAGCGGGCGATCACGGCGTCGAACCAACCGGTGCGGCGCAGGCGCTTGGTGGTGACGCCGATCTCGCCGCCGACCTTGCGGAGGCGTTCGCCCATCTCGTCGTTCAGCTCGGTCGGGAACGGGCCGGAGCCGACGCGGGTGGTGTAGGCCTTGAGGATGCCGATCACCGTGGTGATGCGGGTGGGGCCGATGCCCGACCCCGCGCTGGCGCCGCCGGAGGTCGGGTTCGACGAGGTGACGAACGGGTACGTGCCGTGGTCGACGTCGAGCAGGGTGCCCTGCGAGCCTTCCAGCAGCACGGTCTCGCCGCGCTCAAGTGCCTGGTTCAAGAGCAGGCGGGTGTCGGCGATGCGGTGCGCGAACTTCTCGCCGGAGGCGAGGACCTCGTCCACGACCTGTTCGGGGTCGAGGGCCTTGCGGTTGTAGATCTTGACCAGCATCTGGTTCTTGATGTCGAGCGCGGCCTCGACCTTCTGCCGCAGGATCTTCTCGTCGAGCAGGTCCTGCACGCGGACGCCGACGCGGGCGACCTTGTCCTGGTAGGCCGGGCCGATGCCGCGGCCGGTGGTGCCGATCTTGGCCTTGCCCAGGTAGCGCTCGGTGACCTTATCGATCGCCACGTGGTACGGCATGATCAAGTGCGCGTCGGCGGAGATCAGCAGGCGGGAGGTGTCGACCCCGCGCTCGTCCAGGCCCGCGAGTTCGGTCAGCAGCACCGCCGGGTCGACCACGACACCGTTGCCGATGACGTTGGTGATCCCGGGGGTCAGGATGCCGGACGGAATCAGGTGCAGGGCGAACTTCTGGCCGTCCGGGAGGACGACGGTGTGCCCTGCGTTGTTACCGCCCTGATAACGCACGATCCAGTCGACGCGGTCACCGAGCAGGTCGGTGGCCTTGCCCTTGCCCTCGTCGCCCCATTGGGCGCCGATCAGCACGATTGCCGGCATGTGAGACTCCAGGTGTTGGCAGTGGAACCGTGGACACCCGAACCCGGGCTGATGCGGGCGAATGCCGGTGATTGAGACTAGACCAGGAGCGTGTGGTGGGTGCACTCGTGCTGGCCTGCGGAAACCAGGCCGACACCGAAGCGTTGTTCGACGTCGGCGCCGAAGTGCGGGAAGTGGGCGCGAAACCGGGCAAATCGGCGGTAGATTCCCTGCTCAAGGGCCTTGGCGCACGCCGACTGGTGGTACACGGCACCGACGCCGACCTGGCCGCCATCGTGTTGCGAATCATGCGACTCGACCTCCTCGGCGGCACCGCGGTCGGGTTCGTGCCCGCCGAACGCTCGGTGATCCCGAAGCTGTGGGGCATCCCGGCCGAGCCGGCGGCCGCCGCGCGCCTGGCCATCGGCGGCGAGGTCGACCCGGTTCCCCTGATCCGTGATGACGCGGGCGGCGTCCTGCTCGGCCTGGGCGTCCTGCGATCGGTGCGCGGCGTGGCGTACTGCGACGACGCGACCGTCCTGCGTGGGCGGGCGAGCCGGGTCGAGGTGACGCCTGACCCACAGGGTGGGGAGGGGCTGGTGGTGCGGGTGATTCACCGCGGCCTGCTGCGCAACCGGGTCGAGACGACACGGGGTCGCGCGTTCCAGGTGGGCTGCCTGCCGGTGATTCCCGAGTTGAACGGGGCGACCTACAAGCGGGACGTGTCCAGGTGGACCTGGTACCGGCACACCGCCGACCTGCGGGTTGTCCGGGGCGTGCTCTAGCTGAGAAGGGGCCTGGGCCTTCGCTGCGGACGCTCGCCGACCGCCTCGGGGACTTGAGGGACGTCCCGGTCTAGCGGAGAGTGGTTAAGAACTTTTACTGTAAGTCGTCAGTGTGTCACCCAATGGCTTCATGATCTCCACCCTGCGCAGACACGGTTACGCGGCGTTCTCCTTGATTCCCACCTGGAGGAACCTTGTCGAAGATCCGAACCCTGCTCGGCTCCTTATCCCTCTCCATCGTCCTCACGGTTGGCCTCGCCGGTGTCGCGAGCGCCACTCCGCCGAACATCCCCACCGAGACGACCGCCCGCTCCGAACTCGCCGCCCTCACGGTCGCGCCGGACGGGTCGATGACCGGCTATTCGCGGGACAAGTTCCCGCATTGGATCACCATCTCCGGCTCCTGCAACACGCGTGAGACCGTGCTCAAGCGCGACGGCAGCAACGTGGTGACCGACTCGTACTGTGCGGCGAAGTCGGGCAGTTGGTACAGCCCCTACGACGGCGCGACGTGGACGTTGGCCTCCGATGTGGACATCGACCATGTCGTCCCGCTCGCCGCTGCCTGGCGGTCCGGCGCCTCTTCCTGGACGACCAGCCAACGGCAGGCCTTCGCCAACGACCTGAGCTACCCGCAGCTCATCGCGGTCACCGACAACGTCAACCAGGCCAAGGGCGACCAGACGCCCGCGACCTGGAAGCCGCCGCGCAGCGCGTACTGGTGCACTTACGCGAAGATGTGGACGCACGTGAAGTACAAGTACTCGCTGCGCGTGAACTCGGCGGAGAAGTCCGCGCTGTCGAGCATGCTGAACTACTGCTGACGACCTGAGAGGACGCCGATGTCGGAGTACACCTCACCGTTCGCCGCGGGCCCGGGCGTGATGACCGAGGAAGCCGGTGTGCTGACCGGTGACCTGGAGCTGCGCACGGTCAGCGCTCCCGGCGGCGCGGTGACGGCGAAGGTGCGCTACGCCGGGACGGACGAGTGGTACCGGCTGCGCGGCGGCCAGTGCAAGCTCGTCCACGACGGCGACCATCGGGCCGTGCACTCGATCCTCGTCGGCGTCCTCAACCGCCCAATCGGTTAGACAACGCGCGTCGCCCCGGCCGGCGAGTGGATTCGAATGTCGAACTCACTTGCGGGCCGGGGCGACTCGTTTGCCTGGAGGGGCGACTCGCGGTTAGAGGCCTAGGGCGGCGGGGGCCGCGGGGTCGGAGTCGGCGAGGAAGGTCGAGCAGCGCTCGTACTCCTCGGTGTCGTTGATGGCCTTGGCCGCGCGGGCGAGGGCGGCGAGGGCGCGCAGGAAGCCCTGGTTGGGGGCGTGCGACCACGGGATCGGGCCAAACCCCTTCCAGCCGGAGCGCCGCAGTTGGTCGAGGCCGCGGTGGTAGCCGGTGCGCGCGTAGGCGTAGGCGGCGACGTTCTCACCCTGGTTGAGCGCGGCTTCGGCGAGCGCGGCCCAGGCGGCACTGAAGTCGGGCCAGCGCGCGGCGACGTCGGCCGGGTCGGTGCCAGAGTCCAAAGCACCTTGCGGCTCGTCGCGGGCGGGGAGCATTGTGGGGTCAGGTCCTAGCAGGTTGCCGTCCATACGGGTCATCCTGCCCCATCGCCCGAGTCGGTGACCCTTGAGACGAATGCATCGCGATATAGCACTAGGTGACGACCCTGATTCGAAAGGTCACCAACCAGTAGGGGATTACCCGGATTTTTCCCACGAAGGAGTGGGGGCGGCTTTCCGTTCTCAGCGTCGCGCCGCCATGATGACTGGGTGAACATGGGGCGAGCATCGGTCGACGACCCTGCGGGCAAAGGTCCTGTCGGCCAGTTCAAGGATTTCTTTCGGCTGCATTGGACGCGTGGTGACGCGGGCACCGAGACACCGGAGTGGGTGTGGCATTTTGCCTATCGCACCTGGTTGATCGCCCTGCTGTTCAAGGTGCTTGGGTCCTCGTGGGACGAGTCGTGGCATTTCAAGTTCCAGCGTGACGACCTCGCCGCGCCGCACCTGATCAACAGTGTCGGCACGGGTATCGCCGTGGTTCTGGTGGCCATTCACACGTTCACCGGCATGGCTGTCACGAAACGCGCGCAACGGCTGCTGCAGGTCGGTTTGGCTGTCTTTCTCATCGCCGCCCCGCTCGACGTGATCAATCACCGGGTCAACGGGCTCGACCTCACAGCGTGGAGCGCGTCACACGCGCTGCTGTACCTGGGCACCGCGCTGATGATCGCCGCCCTGATCGACGCCTGGGTCTCGACCGGGCCGCGGGGCCGCTCACGGCCGTGGATCCTCGGCGGGCTGTGGTTCTTCTTCCTGGAGAACATGCTCTTCGCGAACGGCCAGCAGGAGTACGGCGTCCTGGAACTGCGGTCCTGCATGCCGAACGGTGTGCTGAACATCGACACCTGCTACGCCGAGCGCAGCCTGTTGGAGTTCGCCGCCGAGCAGATCGGCCGCCCGGTCGACTACGTGGCGATCAAGCAGTTCGCGCTGCCGATCCCGGACTGGGTGTACCCGATGTGGGGAATCGGGATGGCCGCGCTCGTGCTGGCCGTCGCCGCCAAGACGATCGGGCTGCGCTGGGCCGCCACCGGTGTGGCCGCGGCGTACGTCGCCTACCGCGCGGTGATCTGGCCGATGCTGGTCGTGGCCGACTTCCCGCCGTCGACCGTGCCGTTCTACCTGGTGTTCGTCGGCCTCGCGATCGACCTGGTGCGCCGGATGAACCTCTCCCACGCCATGGAGGCCGTCGTGGGCGCAGGCGCGGTGACCGTGCTCGGGCACACCGCGCTCTTCGCGCAGGAGGTGACCATCGCCGCGCCGCCGATCGCCTGGTGGTCCGCGCCGATCACGTTCGTGCTGCTGGCGGGCTGCTGGTGGCTGGGCAGGCCGGTCGCGCAGTGGTTCGACAAGCGGCAGACGGCGGTCAAGGTTTCCGCCTGACAGACGACAAACGGCGCCTCCCGCGAGCGGGAGGCGCCGTTTTCGTGTCCGGGATCAGCCCGCGATCATGCGGCCCGCCGACTTGAGGTGCTCGCACGCCTGGGTGATGCGTGCGGCCATGGCCTGCTCAGCTGCCTTGAGGTAGCTGCGCGGGTCGTAGACCTTCTTGTTGCCGACCTCGCCGTCGATCTTGAGCACACCGTCGTAGTTGGCGAACATGTGCGCCGCGATCGGGCGGGTGAACGCGTACTGGGTGTCGGTGTCGATGTTCATCTTGATGACGCCGTAGGACACCGCTTCGTGGATCTCCTCGAGCAGCGAGCCGGAGCCGCCGTGGAAGACCAGGTCGAACGGCTTGGAGCCGGGCGCGAGACCCAGCTTCTCGGCCACGACGTCCTGGCCCTGCTTGAGGATCGAGGGCTTGAGCTTGACGTTGCCCGGCTTGTAGACGCCGTGCACGTTGCCGAAGGTCGCGGCCAGCAGGTAGCGGCCCTTCTCCCCCACGCCGAGCGCGTCGACGGTCTTGAGGTAGTCCTCGGCCGTCGTGTAGAGCTTGTCGTTGATCTCGTTGTCGACGCCGTCCTCCTCGCCGCCGACGACACCGACCTCGATCTCAAGCACGATCCGGGCCTTGGCCGCGGCCTCGAGCAGGTCGGCCGCGATCTGCAGGTTCTCGTCGAGCGCGACCGCGGAGCCGTCCCACATGTGCGACTGGAACAGCGGCGCACGGCCGGAGTCGACCCGCTCCTGGCTGATCGCGATCAGCGGGCGGACGAAGCCGTCGAGCTTGTCCTTGGGGCAGTGGTCGGTGTGCAGCGCGACGTTGACCGGGTACTTCTCGGCGACGACGTGCGCGAACTCGGCGAGCGCGACCGCGCCGGTCACCATGTCCTTGACCTTGGTGCCGGAGGCGAACTCGGAGCCGCCGGTGGACACCTGGATGATGCCGTCGCTCTCGGCTTCGGCGAAGCCGCGCAGCGCGGCGTTCAGTGTTTCCGACGAGGTCACGTTGATGGCCGGGTAAGCGAACTCGTTCGCCTTGGCCCGGTCCAGCATCTCCGCGTAGACCTCGGGTGTGGCGATAGGCATCGGTGGGTCCTCCTCGGGGTGGCCTGCGCCGTTCCGCCGCATCCTACGAGGGTCACGTGTCAGGCGTGTTGGGGAGACTCGCCACATGGCCGAGGAGACCGGATTGCGCCGCCGGTTTGTCAGGCATGACTAAGTCAGCAGGCCGATGAGCCGGTGCGCGGCAGCGGCGCAGCGGTCGCGGTCCCCGGTCACCAGGAGGTCGAGCAGAATCCCTTTCAGGCCGCTGACCAGCACAGTCGCGTCGGCGCGCGGGTTGTCGCGGTCGTCGAGGAGGTGGGTGACCTCGTCGATCCAGTCGGTCACCGCGTGCCGGGCGACCGCGGTGTACGGGCCGTCGGTGAGCCCGGCGGCGAGCAGGTGGAACAGGACGACATAGTGGCCGCGGTTGGCCGGGTCGGACATCGTGTCCCAGGCGACGGCCGCGGCGGCGGAGTCGCCCTTGGCCGCCTGGATGGCGGTTACGGCGCGGGCGCGGTGTTCGTCGAAGGCCTGGTCGAGCAGGTTCTCGCGGGTGCCGAAGTAGTGCACGAGCATCCGCGCGCTGGTGTCGAGCTCGGCGGCGAGGCCGCGCAGGGTGAACTCGGCGAGCCCGTGCTCGGCGAGGTAGTCGAGGGTCCGCGCGACCAGTTCGTCGCGGCGGGCCTGGTTGGGCTGACGCACGCACCACTCCTTGACTGAAGCACTTGTTACATTTACTGTCGCTCGCATGACTGTAACAAGTGCTTCACAAACTGCGCTCGTCACAGGCGGAAGCGCGGGCGTCGGCCTGGCGCTGGCGAAGCGGCTGGCGGCCGACGGGGTGAAGGTGACCATCTGCGGCCGCGACAAGGATCGACTCGATGACGCCGCTCGCTGGATCCCCGGCCTGCGGACCGTCGTCGCCGACCTGGCGATCGAAGCGGGCGTGCGCGCGGTCGCCGACGCGGCGCCGGACCGGCTCGACCTGCTGATCAACAACGCCGCCGTGCAGCTCGACCGCGACTGGCAGGCCACGCCGACCGAGGACTTGCTGGCCGACATCGACGCCGAACTCGGCGCCGACCTGCTCGCGCCGATGCGGCTCACCGCTCTGCTACTGCCGCGCCTCGCGCCGGAGGCGGTGATCGTCAACGTCAGCTCCGCGCTCGGCACGGTGCCCAAACGGTCGACTCCGGGCTACTGCGCGGCGAAGGCCGGACTTAGCGCGCTCAGCACCTCGCTGCGCTATCAGCTCGCCCCTCGACGGGTCGTCGAGGCGGTGTTGCCGCTGGTCGACACCGGGATGACCGCCGGGCGAGGCCGGTCGAAGATCAGCCCGGACGCCGCCGCGGAGGCGATTCTGCGCGGAATGCGCCGCGACGTGGTGCGGATCGGCGGAGTGCGTGCGCTACTGGCGGTCAACCGGGTCGCGCCCAGCCTGGCCGCGCGGCTCATCCGGGAGAGTTGACTGTTACTTCAATTTACGGTTACTTGTGGTAGCTTACTCGCGGTAAGGAACGCGACCGAGGAGGACTCCGATGGGTGTGACGAACCTGCTGGCCCGTGAACAAGACGTCAAGGGCAAGGTCATCGTGATCACCGGGGCCGCCCGCGGCTTCGGCGCGGGCCTGGCCAAGCGGTTCGCCGCGCGGGGGGCAAAGGTCGCGCTCGTCGGTCTGGAACCGGACGTGATGAAGAAGGTCGCCGCCGAGTGCGGACCCGACGCCGCCGTGTTCGAGGCGGACGTGACCGACTGGGCCGCGCTGGAGACCGCGACCAAGGGTGTCATCGAGCGCTTCGGCGGGATCGACATCGTCGTGGCCAACGCGGGTATCGCGGCCGCGGGCTTCGTCCGGTCCATCGACCCGAAGGCGTTCGAGCGGACCATCGAGGTCGACCTGCTCGGCGTGTGGCGCACCGTCCGGGTGACGCTGCCGCACGTCATCGACCGCAAGGGCTACATCCTGGTCGTGTCCTCGCTCGCGGCGATCACGCACGCGCCCGCGATGGCGGCCTACGCGGCGGCCAAGGCAGGCGTCGAGGCGTTCACCAACAGCCTGCGCGCCGAGATGCGGCACCTCGGTGTCGGCGTCGGCGTCGCGCACCCGTCGTGGATCGCGACCGACCTGGTCAACGGCGCCGACGAGCACCCTGTGTTCGGCCCGCTGCGGGCGAGCATGCCGGGCCCGATGGGCAAGACGTACCCGGTCGAGTTCGCCCTCAACGCCCTGGAGAAGGGCATCCTGCGGCGCGACCGCACCATCCACGTGCCCGGCTGGGTCGGCGCGCTCAAGGTGATCCGCACGTTTCTGCCGCCGATCATCGAGATCGGCGCGAAGCTGCGCGGCAACCTCGTGGCCAAGGCCGACAAGGCCGCGCTTGAGGACATCGCCAAGCGCGGCGCGGAAGCATCGTCGCGAGCGGTCGGCGCCGGCGGCCAGGCCGACGCCGAAGCCCGCTGATTAGTCCGCCACCCCGAAATTTTGAGTGTTGGTTCCGAGGGGCGACACGCGACGGTTTCCGCGGTCACCGTGGTCAAGTGCCGTCACGGTCCCTTAGGTGCTGACCGGGACGGCGGGATTGGTCGTTGACTAGCCTGTGGTTACAGCAGCGAGGAGGCGCGGATGTCGCGACGGGACCAGATCAAGCTTTCACCCGAGGAGATCCAGGCGTTCCTGGGGAACCAGAAGACCGCGAACGTCGCGACCATCGGCAAGAACGGGCGTCCGCACCTCGTCTCGCTCTGGTACCTGCCCGAGGGCGACACCCTGACGACGTGGACGTACGAGTCGTCGCAGAAGGTCGCCAACCTCCGCAGGCTGCCGCAGGCCACGGTGCTCGTGGAGAGCGGCGAGAGCTACGAGGAACTCGTCGGCGTGATGCTGGAGTGCGACGTCGAGCTCATCGAGGACACCGAGCGCATCACCGAGATCGGCAGCGGGCTCACGTTGCGGTACACGGGCAGCGAGGAAGTCGCGGCGGCCGCGTCGCAGTTCGTGCGGGCCCAGGCGGCGAAGCGGATCGGGCTGGTCTTCAAGCCGACCAAGATCGTCTCCTGGGACCACAGCAAGTTGGGCGGGACCTACTAGCCCGCGAAGGGGCCGAGGGCGATCGTCCACTCCCGGATCACCCGGGCGGCGGCGATTCCCTCGGTCGTGTACGGATCGACGGCGAGGATCTTGTCGAGTTCCTCGCGGTTCTCGACCTTGACGACGACGAACCCACCGGTGCCGTCCGCCCACGGACCGCCGCCGAGGACGTGGCCGGTCGCCACCAGCTCCTGCAGGTAGGCGCGGTGGGCGGGGCGAACCTCGGCCAGTCGGTCGGCGTCGTCGATGTAGGTGGTGTCCACGGTGAACCAGGTCATGGCGCCCATCGTCGCAGTTGGTCTTTTCCGACCGTCGGCCGATGTGCTTCCGACCGCCGCCCGGTAAGGTTTGGCCGTGGCAGGGGATGGTGTGCAACCGGGTGATTACCCCCCGGCGCGCGGGAAAATCGTTTCTTCCGGGCAGCCCGCCGACACGCCCGTGGAGGGCAACGCGGAGCGCAGTGTCGAGCAGACGCTGACCCGGCTCCGGGCTATCGATCTCAAGAGCGCGCCCCCGCCCGCGCCTGAGGCGCCGCTGACGCTCGAAGACCTCTACCGCACCCACCGGATGCGTCTGGTCCGGCTGGCGCTGCTGCTGGTCGACGAGCCCGCGACGGCCGAGGACGTCGTTCAGGAGGCGTTCACCGGGCTGCACCGCAACTGGGGTGGTCTGCGGGACGCGGCGGCCGCGGTCGGCTACCTGCGCACGGCCGTGGTCAACGGCTCGCGCAGTGTGCTGCGGCGACGCAAGACCGCGCGGGAGTACACGCCGCCGCACGCGGTCAACGCGCGGTCGGCCGAAAGTCTCGCGATGCTGACCGCCGAGCACCAGCAGGTGGTCAAGGCGCTGTCGCAGCTGCCGCCGAGGCAGCGCGAGGTCCTGGTCCTGCGCTACTACGGCAACCTGTCCGAGGCCGAGATCGCCGAGGCCACGGGCATTTCCAAGGGCACGGTGAAGTCCACGGCGAGTCGTGCGCTCGAGGCGCTCCAGAAGATCATGAACACGTAGTCTCCCTAAAAAGTGGTTTAGACCAATAGACTCTCCCTGGGACGTGATCTCGGGGAGGGATACGCGCGTGGGCGCACATCTGATTTCGGGCGGCAGGCTCGTCACGCCGGACGGCGTGCTGGACGACGGCTGGCTGCTCGTCGAGGACGGTCTGATCGCCGACCTCGGCACCGGCGCGCCACCCACGACCTACCGCGCGCATGACGCGCGCGGGGCCTGGGTGGTGCCCGGTTTCATCGACATCCACTGCCACGGCGGCGGCGGATCGGCCTTCACCAGCCTCGATCCCGCCGACATCCTGCGCGCCGCGCACACCCACGCCCGCCACGGGACCACCACGCTGCTCGCCAGCCTGGTCTCCGCGACGATCCCCGACCTCGTCGAACAGATCGCGGCGCTGCGCGAGCACGTCGAGGACGGCCTGCTCGCGGGCATCCACCTCGAAGGTCCGTTCCTCGCCGAGGCCCGCTGCGGCGCGCACGACCCGGCGATCCTGCGGCCGCCCCACCGCGAAGCCGTGGACAGGCTCCTCGCCGCGGGTCCGGTCCGGATGGTCACGCTGGCGCCCGAGTTGGAAGGGTCGGTCCGCGCGGTCCGCCAGATCGTCGACGCGGGCGCCATCGCCGCCATCGGCCACACCGACTCCACCGAGGCCCTCGTGCTGCCCGCGGTCGACGCGGGCGCGACGGTCGCGACCCACCTGTTCAACGGCATGCGTCCGCTGCACCACCGCGAGGCGGGACCGATCGGCGCCCTTCTCGACGACGAGCGCGTGTCCGTCGAACTGATCTGCGACCTGGTGCACCTGAGTCCCACGGTCGTCCGGCTGGCCGCCCAGCACGCCGGGCCCAACAGAACCGTCCTCGTGACCGACGCCATCGCGGCGGCGGGCGCGGGCGACGGCCGCTACCTGGTCGGCGGGATCACCGTGGAGGTGCTCGACGGCGTGCCGCTCATCGTCGGCGGCGACTCGCTGGCGGGCAGCACGCTGACCATGGACGCCGCGTTCCGCAACCTGGTGAAGACCTGCGGCATGGGCATCCTCGACGCCGTGGACGCGACCGCGACCCGGCCCGCCGAGTTGCTGGGTCTGGACAAGACCACCGGCAGCCTCACCAAGGGCCTCGCGGCCGACGTGGTGCTGCTCGACCCCGACCTGCGGCTCGACGGCGTCCTCCGGCGCGGCGAGTGGGTTAACGTCGACGCATGACCGACGACCCGGAGCGCCTGCTCGCCGAGGCGCTGCGCGCGCAGGCCGCGCGGACTCCGCTCTCGGAGTCGGCGACGAGCCCGGTCGCGCAGTTCGGGCTGCTCTCCGGCAGCGACCTGCCGCTGATCGCCCAGCCGGAGCCGACGACCCGGCTCGAACCGGACACCCGGCCAAGGGTCGGATGGGTGCTGTTGATCGCTGTTCTGCTGGGGTTGGCCGCCGGGTCCCTGGTGGGCCTGCTCACGCTTATCTGAGACCGGTACCTTTGTGAGCGTGATGAGCGCCGATCTGACCGTCAATCTCGCCCTGCTGCCGTCGTGGCTGGACCCGGAGGTCATCCTCCGCGGGCTGGGACCGTTCCTGCTGCCGGGCCTCTGCCTCATCATCTTCGCCGAGTGCGGCCTGCTGCTCGGGTTCTTCCTGCCGGGCGACTCGCTGCTGTTCACGGCGGGCCTGTTCATCGCGAAGGACTTCATCTCGACGCCGCTATGGGTCGTCTGCCTGCTGCTGACGGTGTGCGCGTTCCTGGGCAACGTGGTGGGCTACTGGATCGGTGCGAAAGCCGGGCCCGCGTTGTTCAACAAGCCGGACTCGAAGCTGTTCAAGCAAGAGCACGTGGTCAAGACCCACGAGTTCTTCGAGAAGTACGGCAACCGCGCGATCGTCCTGGCCCGCTTCGTGCCGATCGTCCGCACGTTCATCACCGCTATCGCCGGTGTCGGCAAGATGGACAAGCGCAAGTTCTTCGTGTATTCGGCTGTCGGTGCGGTGCTGTGGGCGACCGGCGTGACGGTGCTGGGCTACTTCCTCGGCCAGATCCCGTTCGTGCACGAGAACCTCGAAATGATGATCCTGCTCATCGTGTTCATCTCGATCCTGCCGATCATCTTCGAGGTGCTCAAGGCCCGCCGCGAGAAGAAGCGCACCGCCGCCTAGCGGGGGGCATCAGGCCTGGCTGCGAAGTTGGTCGAGCAGCGGTTCGATGAGCATCCACCCGTCAAGCTCGGCGGTGCGGGAGTCATCCGGTGACCAGCCTTGCCCGCGCGCCTCGTCGAGCAGGTGCCGGACAACGCCCGGCACATCGAGAACCTCAACCGAGTACCTCGGTTTGTCGGAATCTGGGTCATCGCGACGTGCGTAGAAGATCCAGTTCTCCATCCGGACGGCCTTCGGCGGGTCCTGCCCGTCGCCGTGGTCGAAAACGATTCGGAGATGGCCGCGCGACCCGGACTTCCGCAGCGACACGACAGCGCAACTGACCGGCCCGTCCTGACGGAACACCGACTTCTCCCGTTGGGTCCACAGGAACGTCTCTTGCCCCACTACCAACCGCCTGACCCTGCGACGTGACATCGGGTGAGTGTCATCGTCCCCGCACCCGACCGCAACGGAGTTCCCCGGCGAGTGCGGCGCGGCGTCAGTGGAACATCGACCCCGGGTTGAACAGGTTCTCCGGGTCGAGGGCGGCCTTGATGGCGCGGTGGGTGCGCAGGCCGATCGGGCCGATCTCGCGGGCCAGCCATTCGCGCTTGATCTTGCCGATGCCGTGTTCGCCGGTGACCGTGCCGCCGAGGCTCAGGCCGACGGCGAGGATGTCGTCGAAGGCCTGGCGGGCGCGGGCGAACTCGTCCTCCGAAGTCGGGTCATAGACGATCGTCGGATGCATGTTGCCGTCGCCCGCGTGGCCGACGACGGCGATGCGCAGGCCGACCTCGCGGCTGATCCGTTCGCAGCCCGCGATCAGCTCCGCGATGCGGGTGCGGGGGACGCAGACGTCGTCGGTGAGCCAGGAGCCGTAGACCTCCAGGGCCATCAGCACGGCCCGGCGCGCGGTGAGCAGGGCCTGCCCTTCGGCCGGGTCGAAGGTGGTGAACGCCATTTCCGCGCCCGCGTCCAGGCAGACCTGTTCGATCATGGCCAGTTCCCGACGGGCGGCCTCGCCGCCCGAGTCGGACTGGCAGATCAGCAGGGCCGCGCAGCCCTTGCCCGCGCCGAGTTCGGTGTGCAGGTGTTCCTCGACGGCTTCGATCGACGTGGCGTCCATGATCTCCATGAGTGAGGGCACGATGCCCTCGCGGACGATCCGGGTCACCGCGACGCCCGCGGCCTCGGTGGAGCCGAACGCGGCCACCATGGTTCCCGGCGCCTGGGGCAGTGGACGCAGGGCCAGCGTGGCCTGGGTGATGACGCCGAGCGTGCCCTCGCTGCCGATGAACAGCTTGGTGAGGTCGTAGCCCGCGACACCCTTGACGGTGCGGCGGCCGGTCTTGAGGAGTTCGCCGTCGGCGAGGACGACGTGCAGGCCGAGCACGGAGTCGGTGGTGACGCCGTACTTCACGCAGCAGAGCCCGCCGGCGTTGGTGGAGAGGTTGCCGCCGATGGTGCACCAGTCGTAGCTCGACGGGTCGGGCGGATAGAAGAGCCCGTGCTTCTCCACGGCGCCGCGCAGGTCGAGGTTGATGACACCCGGTTCGACGACGGCGAGCCGGTTGTCCGGGTCGATCTCCAGGATCGCGTTCATCCGGGTCGTGACCAGCACGACGCAGCCGTCGATGGCGTTGGCCGCGCCGGACAGTCCGCTACCGGCGCCACGCGGCACTATCGGCACGCCGTGCTCCGCGCAGGCACGCACGACTTCCTGGACCTGGGCGGTGTCGGTGGGGAACGCTACCGCGAGCGGCTCGCCGAACGGCGCCAGCGGCATGACGTCACGCCGGTACGCCGCGGTCACATCGGGATCGACCGCGATGCCGTCGCCGAGGATGCTGTTGAGCCTGGTCAGCAGGGCGTCTGTGCTCACAGATCTACCGTAGTCGGCGGTTGGATTGATAACGGTTGACAGTTACAGCGTTCGGACGAAGAGCTGACGCCATTCGCTGACTTACAGTTGGTCAAGTGGGTTGCGTCACTGTGGACCGCCCGCGTCGGGGAGGGGCGGTGTGCCATGGCTGTCATGCCAGGTCCCAGTGTTCAGGCTCGTGCTCTGTCGCTGTTCATGACCAGAACCGTCCGTCCCATCGCCGACCGGATCCAGCTTCGCGGGTCGCAGCTGCGCATCGTTCGTGAAGCATTCGACTCGCTGGGTGTGACTCCGCTGCCGCGCGGCACGAAGGTGCGGGCGGTGTCCGAGCCGCACGGCTATGGCGACGTCCACGGCGTGTGGATCTGCGCACGCGAGGCCGACGAGAAGGCAGGCGCGGTGCTGTACCTGCACGGCGGCGGGTTCGTCTTCGGGTCGGTGCGCACGCACAAACACCTGGCGGCGGCGCTGTCGGCGACGTCCGGTCTTCCGGTGCTGCTGCTGGACTACCGCAGAGCCCCCGAACACCCTTTCCCAGCCGCGGCCGACGACGCGCTCGCCGGCTACCACTGGCTGCTTGACCAGGGCATACCGGCGAACAAGATCGTCGTCGCGGGCGACTCAGCGGGTGGTCACCTGACCGCTGGGCTGCTCGCGGAACTGACCCGCCAGCGCATCGTCATGCCGGGTGCTGCGGTGCTGCTGTCGCCGTTCCTGGACCTCACCTGCACCCAACTCGACGAACGCGACGCACGGCGTAGGGACCCGTACATCCCGCCGAACCGCGCGCGCGAAGCGGCGGCCGCTTACGCGGGCGAGGTGCCGGTGACGCACCCGCGCTTGACTGTCCTTAAAGGAAGCAAGAGGCGGTGGCCGCCGATGCTGATCCAGGTGGGCGACACCGAGTGCCTGCTGGGCGACTCGGAACGGCTCGCGACGGCCATGCGGATGGCGGGCGCGCACTGCGAGTTGCAGGTGTGGCCGGGGCAGGTGCATGTGTTCCCGGCGTTCTACCCGATCGTGCCGGAGGGCAGGCACGCGATCCGTTATGCGGGCGAGTTCCTGCGGGAGGCGTTGTCAGAGGAACTGGCTGCCTGAGTGAAGGAACGCCATCGGGCCGCGGGGAAGCTGAGTTGCGGGCCGGTGGCGTTCTTGGAATCACGAACGCGCGCGACTGAGGACAGGGCAACCTCAACACAGTCCCCATCGCCACCGTTGCCCGTGCTGAAGCCGCTCTTCCGCCAAACCGGCATCTGGCCACTTCCTACAACTCGTGCTTGATGCTCTCGATCAGGGCGATCGAATCGGCTGGATCGAGGGCCTGCAACTGAAGCCGACCGAAACAGACTGTACAGGCCTGGACCTGCTCTTCTTCTCGATCTGGAACGAGCCTGCCACGTTCTCGATGTAGGCAAGATCGGGTTCGTTGGCGCCGGGAAAGCTCAGCACGGTGAACGCGCCATCCATTCCCACGTGGGTGCCTGCTTCGGCAGGCATCACCTGCAAGGTCACATTCGGAAGGGCGGCCATCTCGATCAGATGGTGCAACTGCGCCTGCATGACTTCGCGCGAACCCACTTCTCGGCGAAGGACCGTGTGGTCGATGACAGTTGCCAGCACGAGTTGGTCATCGGTGGCGTGGAGGCGTTGCTGGCGAATCATCCGCACCCGCACCTGGTTGTCGATCCATGCTCGGCCGCGCGATCCAGAAAGCTGCTGGAACACGGCGCGGATGTGGTCTTCGGTTTGCAGGAGCCCTGGCATGTAGGCGAGTTGGAAGGTTCTCACCGTGGTCGCGGCTGTCTCCAGGGCTAGGAATCCGCGTGCCGCCACCCCGTAGGCCTGCCACCAGCCCTTCGCGCGGCGGGCGGCCCGAACCTGCTCCAGGTACGGCTCCCAGTCGTTCACCGGGATCACGTAGAGATCCAGCAGGAACTTGGCCAGCGGGATATCCGGCGCGACCTCTCCGTTCTCGATCCGGCTCAACCTCCCGGTCGAGATCTCGGTCCGCCGTGCCACCTCGGCGGCCTTCAGCCCCGCTCCCTCCCGCAACTCCCGAAGCTTCTTCCCGAGCATCCGCCGCTGAAACGGCGGCGACTGATGTGTACCCACCGGAGTCCCTCCCGCACTGTCCGTGCCCATGATCCCGAAGGGAGACTCGAAAGCGGAACTTCCGCATCCGCGCGTCCGTTCGCGGGGTATGGAATGGGTGATCCCGATCCCCGTGCTGCTCCTCGTCGCCTACGGCGTCTACGAGTTGCGCACGAAGAAACGGGCGCCGGTCTCCGCGACCTACGTCAACGAGTTCACCGCGATCTTCTACGGCACCAAACGCATGGAGCTGGATCATCGCGACTCCATGTCCCTCATGCGTGAGGACGACGCCCAAGGCGCGCCGCCCGGCCTGGGCGTGGACCTCGACCGAGGTGTCGTGGTCCTCCAGCGGAACTCCCGCGACGGCGTCTCCGGGTCTGAGATACGCCCGGAGCCTTGTCCCACATGGTCATCTTGGACCCCTGGCACCGACTCGAATACCACCGCGTCCACGGCAAAGGGCGACAAAGACACGCCTACACCGAGTGCGTAGAGGACAACGGCTGGAAGCTCCTCATCACCGGCATGACCAGGGAGCAGTGGTTCGTCACCTACACCCGCGTCTGCGCCGAAGACTTCCTCGCGCGCAAGAACGCCCCATCGGGTGACTACGTCATCGCCGTCTACCGAACCGGCCGCACCCGCGACGGCGACGGCGTCCCGCTCGGCTCGATCCGAATCGCGTATTGCCCGACAAGCATGGCCGACTCCACGATCGGGTGATCATGCCTTTACCTGCGGGAATCGGCCGGTTTGAGCGGTAAGATC
>NZ_JABVED010000020.1 GCF_014323725.1 Actinokineospora xionganensis
GCGCCGCCAAGCTGCCGGGAGGTCTCGTCCGCGACGCGGCGGAGCACTCCCGCGAGCGCGTCGGTGACGGGGACGACGGTGTCACCCAGCAGCAGCGTGCCCTCGTCGACGCGGCGTTTGGGGTTGGGCTCGAAGCGCGAGGGGTCCAAGCGGGCGCGTCGCTCGGCGTCGCGGCCCACGACCAGCCCACCGTCCTCGGCCGCGAACACCGCGGACGGCATCATCGACGACCCGTCGACGTCGACCACCCTCGGCGGGCGGCCGTGCGCGGACAGCACGGCAACGGTGTTCGACGTGCCGAGATCCACCGACAGGACGTTCACTGCTCTCCCCTCATCGCACCCGACTACACCTCAAGCCCCCGGGTAGTCGCGCAGATAGTCCCATGCCCGACCTTTCGCGCGGTCGCGGTAGGCCGAAGTGCCTGGCCGAGTTGTCCACAGGCGACGCCGGAGGACTGGGCGGTGTCGGTGCCGTCAGGTAAGCATTGACATATGGCGGTGAACGCGCTCGACCTGTTCACGCCCGCGACGAGGCAGTGGTTCGCGGGCGCTTTCGTCGCGCCCACCGAAGCCCAGACGGGGGCATGGCGGGCCGCGGCGGCGGGCGAGCACGCGCTGGTCGTGGCACCGACCGGATCGGGGAAGACGCTCGCGGCGTTCCTCTGGGCGCTCGACCGGTTGGCCGCCGAGGGCCCGCCCGTCGAGGCGAAGCACCGCTGCCGGGTTCTCTACGTGTCTCCGCTCAAGGCGCTGGCGGTCGATGTCCAGCGCAACCTGCGGGCGCCGCTGGCGGGCATCCGGCAGGCCTCGCACCGGCTGGGCTTGCCGGAGCCGGACATCACGGTGGGCATGCGGACCGGCGACACCCCGGCCGACGAGCGCCGCGCGTTCGCCAGGACCCCGCCGGACGTGCTGGTCACCACGCCGGAGTCGCTCTTCCTGCTGCTGACGTCTGCTGCGCGCGAATCGCTGCGCGGGGTGCGCACGGTGATCGTGGACGAGGTGCACGCGGTCGCCGGGGCCAAGCGCGGGTCGCACCTGGCGCTGTCACTGGAGCGGCTGGACGCTCTGCTGGAGCGGCCCGCCCAGCGGATCGGGCTGTCGGCGACGGTGCGGCCGGTGGACGAGGTGAGCGGCTTCCTCGGCGGCGGCAGGCCGGTCACCCTGGTCCAGCCGAAGATCGGCAAGACGGTGGAGATCCGGGTCGAGGTCCCCACCGAGGACATGTCGAGCCTGACCGAGCAGCACAACGACGACGGAAACGACCGGACGACAGCCTCGATCTGGCCGAAGGTGGAGCGCCGGGTGCTGGAACTGGTGCGGCAGCACCGGTCGACGATCGTCTTCGCCAACTCGCGGCGGCTCGCGGAGCGGATGACGGCCAGGCTCAACGAGTTGGCGGACGAGGAGCCGGTCGATCTCGACCGCTTCCCCGCGGAGGCGATCGGCCAGTCCGGCCTCACCACGATGGCCTCTCCGGTGATCGCGCGGGCGCACCACGGCTCGATGTCGCGAGAGCAGCGCACGCTGGTCGAGGAAGACCTCAAATCCGGCAGGCTGCCGTGCGTTGTGGCGACGTCGTCACTGGAACTGGGCATCGACATGGGCGCGGTCGACCTGGTGGTCCAGGTGGAGGCGCCGCCGACGGTCGCGTCCGGCCTGCAGCGCGTCGGGCGTGCGGGCCACCAGGTGGGCGCGGTGTCGCGCGGCGTGATGTTCCCGAAGTTCCGAGGCGACTTGGTGTCCTGCGCCGTGGTGGCCGAGCGGATGGCTCAGGGTGCGATCGAGGCGGTCCGGTACCCGCGCAACCCGCTCGACGTGCTGGCGCAGCACATCGTCGCGATGGTCGCGGTGGAGCCGTGGACGGTCACCGAACTCGCCACGCTGGTGCGGCGGGCGGCGCCGTTCGCGTCGCTGCCGGATTCGGCGCTGTACGCGGTGCTCGACATGCTGGCGGGCCGCTATCCGAGCGAGGAGTTCGGTGAGCTGCGGCCCCGGGTGACGTGGGACCGGATCAGCGGTGAGCTGCGCGGCAGGCCTGGTGCGCAACGGCTCGCGGTCACCTCCGGTGGCACGATCCCGGACCGGGGGCTGTTCACCGTGATGACCCCGCCGGACGAGCGGGGCGCCGGGTCGCGGGTCGGCGAGTTGGACGAGGAGATGGTCTACGAGTCGCGCGTGGGCGACACGTTCCTGCTCGGCACGTCGGCGTGGCGGGTCCAGGACATCACCCACGACCGGGTGATCGTCACACCCGCGCCGGGCGAGCCCGCGCGGATGCCGTTCTGGAAGGGCGACGCGCCGGGGCGTCCGCTGGAACTCGGTCGCGCGCTGGGCAAGTTCGTCCGCGAACTGTCCAGTGTGGACGATTCAGCCGCGCGGGACCGGGCCGCGGTGGCCGGGCTGGACGGCTGGGCGACGGACAACCTGCTCGCGTACCTGTCCGAGCAGCGCGAGGCGACTCAGCACGTGCCCGACGACCGGACGATCGTGGTCGAGCGCTTCCGCGACGAGCTCGGCGACTGGCGGCTGGTCGTGCACTCGCCGTTCGGCGGGCAGGTCAACGCGCCGTGGGCGCTGGCGATCGGCGCCCGGCTGCGCGAGCGCCGCGGCGTCGAGGCGCAGATCGCGCATGGCGACGACGGCATCGTGATCCGGCTGCCCGACGCGGTCGACGACCTCGGGCAAGAGGTTGTGGCGGGCGCCGAGGACGTGCTGCTCGACCCGGACGAGGTCGAGCAGATCGTGGTGGCCGAGGTCAGCGGGTCGGCGCTGTTCGCCGCCCGGTTCCGTGAGTGCGCGTCGCGGTCGTTGTTGCTGCCCAGGCGGGATCCGCGCAGGCGCACCCCGCTGTGGCAGCAGCGGCAGCGCTCGGCGCAGCTGTTGTCGGTCGCGGCGAAGTACGAGCAGTTCCCGGTCGTGCTGGAGGCGATGCGCGAATGCCTGCAGGACGTCTACGACGTGGGCGGCCTGCGTGAGCTGATGTCGGACGTGCGGGCGCGGCGGGTGCGGGTGGTCGAGGTGCAGACGCAGGCCGCGTCGCCGTTCGCGCGCAGTCTGTTGTTCGGCTATGTCGGGATGTTCCTCTATGGCAGCGACGTTCCCCTCGCGGAGCGGCGGGCGGCGGCGTTGTCGCTCGACAGCGCGCTGCTGGCCGAACTCCTCGGGTCCGAGGCGATCCGCGAACTGCTCGACCCGGATGTCCTGGCCGAGGTGGAACGGTCGCTGCAGCGGCTCGACCCGAACCGGCACGCCCGACACGCCGAGGACGCGGCGGACCTGTTGCGGTTCCTGGGAGATCTGTCCGAAGCGGAGGCGCAGGCCCGGGGCGTGGCGCCGCAGTGGCTCGCGGAACTGGAAGCCGCGCGACGGGTGCTTCGGGTCCGAATCGCAGGCGACGAGCGGTTCATCGCCATCGAGGACGCGGGCCGGGTCCGCGACGCGCTGGGCACCGCGCTGCCGGTCGGCGTGCCCGAGGTGTTCACCGAGCCGGTCGCCGATCCGTTGGGCGACTTGCTTTCCCGCTACGCCCGCACCCATGGGCCGTTCCCCGCGGCGGAGGCCGCCGCCCGGTTCGGGCTCGGCGCGTCGGTGGTGACCGGGGTGCTGGAGCGGCTGGCGGGCGCGGGCAGGCTGGTGCGCGGCGAGTTGCGGCCGATCAGCGGCCCGGAGCCGCCCGCGGCCGTCGAATACTGCGACGCCGACGTCCTGCGGCGGCTGCGGCGCTCGTCGCTGGCGCGGCTGCGGGCCGAGGTCGAACCGGTCGAACCGGCGGCGCTGGGCCGGTTCCTGCCCAGCTGGCACGGCATCGGCCGCAAGTCCCGCTCGTCCGCGACCGCGGATGACGTGCTGGCGGTGGTGGAGCAGCTCGCGGGAGCGCCCATCCCGGCGAGCGCGTTGGAGTCGCTGGTCCTGCCCTCGCGGCTGCGCGGCTACTCCCCTGCCCTGCTCGACGAGCTCACCGCCGCGGGCGAGGTCACCTGGTGCGGCACCGGCACGCTGGCGGGCGGCGACGGCTGGATCGCGCTGGCACCCGCCGATGTCGCCGACCTGCTGCTCCCCGATGTCGAGGACACCGTCCCCGACACCCCGCTGCACACGGCGGTCCTGTCCGCTTTGGACGGTGGCGCGCTGTTCTTCCGGCAGGTCGCCGACCGCACCGGCGCCGTCCTGCTCGACGGCGGCGCCAAGTCCCCGAACGACCCGGATGTCATCGCGGCGCTGTGGGATTTGGTGTGGGGCGGCCTGATCACCAACGACACAATCGCGCCGTTGCGTGCTCTGGTCTCCGGCAAGGGCGCCGCGCACCGGCCCCGCCGGACAGCTCCCCGCGGGCGCTACGCCCGGCTGCGCACCGCCCGCCCGGACATGCCCACCCGCACCGGACCACCGACCGTCGGCGGCCGCTGGTCCCTGGTCGTCCCCCGCGAACAAGACCCGACGCGACGCGCCCACGCCCGGGCGGAGGCATTCCTTGAACGCCACGGGGTTCTCACTCGCGGCGCACTGGACACCGAGCGGGTCACGGGTGGCTTCAGCGGCATCTACAAGGTGCTGCGGGCGATGGAGGAGTCGGGCCAGATCATCCGCGGCTACGTCGTGGAGGGCTTGGGCGCTTCCCAGTTCGCCGCCCGCGGCGCGGTCGACCGCCTCCGGGCACTGTCGCGCGCGGACCCGGCCGACGCCCCCGAATTCCCCGCGACCGTCCTCGCCGCCGCCGACCCGGCCCAGCCGTACGGCGCGGCACTCACGTGGCCGGAGGCGTTGGGGGAAGGCAAACACCGCCCGGGCCGCAAGGCCGGGGCGCTGGTGGTGCTGGTGGACGGCGTCCCCGCCATGTACGTCGAACGCGGCGGCCGCACCCTACTGTCCTTCACCGACGAGGAACCTTCCCTACGCGCCGCCGCCGAAGCCCTCTCCCGCGCCGTCCGAGACGGCTGGCTCGGCTCACTGTCGGTCCAGAAGGCGGACGGCGAAATAGCCCTCACCTCATCCCTGGCCACAGTCCTCCGCGACGCGGGTTTCCGAGCCACCCCCAAGGGCCTGCGCCTACGCGCATAGGAGCAGGGCAGGGCACCCACGCACGCATCCGTATCCACGCCCGAAATCGGGACCAACGGCCCGTTGCGATGCCGGGGCACCCTCTCAACCACCATGAAACTCATTGCCTTCCGGATCAACGCGAACCTCAGCCCCAACCGCCCCCACAGCCAACCGGACCCGGTTCCTGACAACCTTCGGCTCCACGACCCGAACAAACTCCAACCACGGCCCAACACCTTCAAGCGAAGCGAAGTCATCAGTCGCGAGCGCCACCCGGCGGCCGGTGATGGTCGACCACGCCAAAGCCTGGCTCGCGGGTGCGAGGGCGTCGACCACGATCGCCGCCACCGGGCCGGTCGCCGCGTATTCGGGGCGGGGTTCCAGGACACAGAACTCGTTTCCCTGTGGGTCGCGCAGTACTGCCCACGGGGTGCGGCCCTGGCCGATGTCGGCGTGGGCGGCGCCCAGGGACAGTGCGTGGGAGACGATGTCGCCCTGGTCGGCGGCCGACTGGGAAGCCAGGTCGAGGTGGACCCGGTTTTTCACCGTCTTCGGCTCGTCCGCGGGCACGAACGTCAGCGTCAGCTCAGGAGCGTGGACTTGCGTCCCGTCGAGTGGCACGTGGAGCAGGTCGGCCCAGAACCTCGCCGACACCAAGGGATCGGCACTGTCCACGACGACGTTCACCTGGCCGGTCGACACGTTGTCGACGCTAGCGGCTGAAGCGGCGGACCGGGATGTCGATGGCGGGTTCGCACACCAGGTTGAACTCGTTGCCCTCGGGGTCGGCCAGGACGCGGTCGGACAGCCGGGTGGCGCCGAGGGCGAGCAGCCAGCCGACCGGGTCCTCGATGTCGGTGGGGAACATGTCGAACTGGATGCGGTTCGGCGTGCGCTTCGGGTCGGGGACGCGGAGGAATTCGATCCAGGGCCCGTGGGTGTCGAGGGGGCGCAGGGCGGCCGAGTCCTCGCAGACGTGCACGACCGGCCACCCGGTCGCCGCCGACCAGAAGTCCGCGACCCTGGCCGGGGCGACCGAGTCGATCACGACGGCGGCGAGCGGGCCGGTGTCGGTGTAGAGCTCGCGTGGTTCGAGGACGCAGAACTCGTTGCCGTCGGGGTCCTGGAACACCGTCCACGGCATCGCGGGACCTTGGCCGATGTCGACGACGTGGGCGCCGATGTCCGCGGCCAGGGAGGTGAGGACCTGGTACTCGTGTGGGCTCTCGGTGGCCAAGTCGACGTGGATGCGGTTCTTGCCGGTCTTGGCACCGTGCGCGGGGACAAACACCAGGTCAAGGTCGCAGCCACCGATCTCGGGCCCCACCAGTCTGCGGCCCTGAGGGCCGTCGGGAATGGCGGTGCCGCCGAGCATGACGTACCAGAACTCGGCGGCGGCACTCGGATCCGCCGCTTCGATCACGACGCTCGCCAGGCGGGTGGACATACCGGACACGGTAGCCGCGTACGCGACATCGCGTTTCGACATCCACCCACCGACGCGCCGACCAGCACTTTCGAAGATCATGCGCGGACGGTCCGCCACCCGCACCCGACTCCGCGCGGCGACGCGCTCCCACCGAATGGCCGAGTCGCCTACACCCAAACGCCAGTCACCGTCGCTGGGCATGTGGTCGCACGGCTGCCGCTGGTCGCGCGGGGCGCGCTCGCCACCGTGCTCCCTCACGCTTGGGGCGCGCACCCACCCTCACCAACGTGGGTGGGCGGGTGCCCCGCCCACGCGCCGTTCGTGAGCGGACGCGGTTGTCGTCGCCGACGGGGAAGCGGTCACCTGGTTCGGATCGCGTCGGCGTGACCAGCGAATCGCCGGTCGGGCGGTCAGCGGGTGGCGAGGCGCAGGAGGGCCCACATCTGGGAGGAGATGTCGAGATCTCCCTCGAGCGTGAGCGACCTGTCGAACACCGCCCGCCTGCCCCACAACCACAGGTACAGCTCCACCGCGTCGCCGGTGACTGAGGCGTCCGCGGTCTCGGCTTCGGCCGCCGTGGCTCGGGTGGCCTTGGTGCTGACCGGGCCCAGGGTCGCGAGCCAGAACCGGTCTCCCGCGTTGATGGCCACCGTGCCCCGGCGGGTGCCGGAGACGCCGAGAACCGAGAGGCGGTGGGTGAACCACAGCCGCAGGACCTCGTCGATGCCGTCGAGCGCCACTTCGGGCTCGACGAGGTCGATCTCACCACCCGCCGCGGTCTGGACGTCGATGCGGTGGACCGTGCTCTCGTGGGCCATGCGGCGACGCCAGAAGCCGTAGTGGTGTTGCGCGGGATCCCAGGTGGGGCAGGGTTCGTCGGGGTGGTGGGTGACAAGTTCGCCGAGGAGGGTCCGCAGACCGTCGCGGAGGTAGTCCTCGACGGTTTGGTCGCCGAGGGGCTGGCGCTGCCAGGACGTCGGGCGGTCGCCTGCCCGGATCCAGGACACCACGGTCCGGTAGACGCTGCCGACGTGCCGGACCGTCTCGCCGATGTCCAGGCCGGGGCAGCCGGGGATCAGGCGGTCGTGGTCGGCGGCCTCGGCGGACGCGGCGAGCAGGCCTCCTTCGTGTTCGAGGATGTCGAGGTATCTGTCGTATTCCAGGAGCGGCGTCCAGCTCATCGCCTGTCGCCGTGCACGGCACGGTGGACGAGGGCGATGAACTGCCCGGACTGGCGCACCAGGTCGTCGGCGGCGCGGGGACCGACGCGGCTGGTGATGCCCGCCTGGACGGCGGCGCGAGTGGTGGAGCAGGAGGCGAAGAACGCCGACCACTCCCGCATCTCCGGGGCGACCGAGGAGAGCAGGGTCCACACACTGGTCGGCTTGGCGCGCCCCCGGTGCGGCCGCCCACGGGCGGCGAGCAGCGCGGCGGCGGCCCGAAGCGCGCAGAGGTACGCCTCCGCGAAACGCTGGGCGGGCTGCGGTTGCCGGACGGCGGCGGCAAGCCCCTGCTCGGCTTGGGCGAGCAGGCCGAGCGCGGCCGGGGGCACCGCGGGCACCAGGCCCCGCTCGTCCTGCGTCGCGGATCGGTCGCGACGAGGAGACGTGGCGACACGGGGTGAAACCTGCGCACCGACCTGCCCGTGTCGGGTCGAAGCTATTCCGCGCTCTACCTGGGCGGGCATCGAGTTGGAACCCGAAGCGCCACGCTCCCCCGCTCCGGCCGACGCCGGGGTCGCCCGGCCTTGAACCGGAACCGGCATGGCTGGGTGCACACCAAGGTCGGGCTGGACCGCCTCTGCCCCACCGGCCGCTGACACACGACGCGGGGTCGCGGCGATGCCATGGTGGGATCGGGGGTGGGATCGGTCGTGCGTGGCAGGCGTGGCGAAGCCCAACTCGGCTTGGGCGAACCCGTCCGACGCTGTTGCCGGGGTGACTGGGAAGTCCAAGGTGCTGGTCATCGTGGCCTCCTCGCAAGATTTCCGTCACGGCTGGTGACGGGCGGCGCCGAGGGGAAGCCGGCGGCGCTCGGTGGTGAGGCGCTTCCCCCGCCCCACCACCGAGCAGATTCGAACTAGTGTTCGAACAACGCCAGCCTAACCCGGCGGCTCGCGGGCTTCAAGCAGGCTCGGGTGTGACCTGTGGACTACTTGCCCACGACCAGATCAGGGATGGTGAGATGGAGCGGTGAGCACACTCGAACATCCCGCCGTGGCCAAGGTCGCCGCGGCTCTGCGCGAAGCGGGGATGGAGCAGGCCGCCGACGGGATCCGGATCCTCGACGCCGACGTGAAGACCGCCGCGGCGGCCGCGGCGGCGTTGGGGGTGGACGTGGGGGCGATCGCCAACAGTCTGGTCTTCCGCACCGACAGCGACCCCCTGCTCGCCCTCACCTCCGGCGCCCACCGCGCCGACACCGGGCTGCTGGCCGAGCTGGCCGGCGTGCGGGAGGTGGGACGGGCCGACGCCGCCTACGTCCGGGAGCACACCGGCCAGCCGATCGGCGGAGTCGCCCCCACCGGCCACCCGGCGCCGCTGAAGACGCTGGTCGACCGGCACCTCGCCCGCCACGCCGTGGTGTGGGCTGCCGCGGGCCACCCGAAGTCGTTGTTCCCCACGACGTTCGCCGACTTGGTGACGCTCACCGGGGGCACGGCTGCGGATGTCGCGCACGAGGAGGATGATCGGGCACCGTGACCGCCGCCCCCTCCCCCCGCGTCGACCGCTTCGCTGAGCTGAGCTCCGAGGAGCTGCGGGTGCGCCTGCGCGAGGCGCTGGCGCTCTACGTCACCGCCATGCGCTACCCGAAGGGCACAGTTGAGCAACGGGCCCCGATGTGGCTCGCGCACATGCTCCGCGCGGGCTGGCGTTGCGTGGCGGCCTTCGACAGCGACGACCGCATGACCGGCATCGCCTACGGCTACCGGGGTTCGCCCGGGCAGTGGTGGCACGAGCAGGTGCGCCGCGGCGTGACCGAGAACCGCGGGCCCGCTGTCGCCGAGGCGTGGATGTCGGACTACTTCGAGCTGACCGAGCTGCACGTGCTCCCGGACCGCCAGGGGCAGGGCATCGGCGAGGAACTGGTGCGCAGGCTGGTCTCCGGGGCGGACACGGCCAACGTGCTGCTGTCCACCCCGGAGGGGCCCTCCCGCGCCTGGCGGCTCTACCGCAGGCTCGGTTTCGACGACGTCCTGCGCGACTACCAGTTCACGGGCGACCCACGCCCTTTCGGTGTCCTGGGCCGCCCGCTTCCCCTCTAGGTCTTGTCTGACAAATCTCGGCGGCGAGAGTCGTGATCGAGGTGGTTCCTGGCGGTGCGGCCGGAATGCCCTCGTACCGGGTTGTACTCGGGCGTTCCGGCCGTGCCGTCAGGGGCCGCCTCGGCGCGGCTCTCGCTGTCGCGATTTGTCAGACAGGACCTACAGAGCCGCGAGGCGGGTGCGCAGGGTGTCGAGACCCATGGCGCCCATCTCGAGGGCTCGCTGGTGGAACGTCTTGAGCGAGAAGTCCTCGCCCTGCCGCGCCTGGTATTCGTCGCGGGCCTGCAGCCAGAGGCGTTCGCCGAGCTTGTAGGTCGGGGCCTGGCCCGGCCAGCCGAGGTAGCGATCGATCTCGTCGCGCACGTGCGCCTTGTCGGTGATCGTGCGGGTGAGCAGGAACTCCAAGCCCAACTCGGGAGACCACCGCTCGCCCTCGTGGAAGCCCGCCCCACGGGGGATCTCCAGCTTCAGGTGCATGCCGATGTCGATGATCACCCGGGCCGCGCGGAAGATGTTGGCGTCGAGCATGCCCAGCAGGTCGCCGTCGTCCTGCAGGTAGCCGAACTCGCGCATCAGACGCTCGGCGTAGAGGGCCCAGCCCTCGCCGTAGGCGGGCACCCAGGTGAGCAGGCGCTGGAACTTGTTGAGACTCTCCCCCTGGGAGACCGCGGTGGCGATCTGCAGGTGATGCCCGGGCGCGCCCTCGTGGTAGACCGTGGTGACCTCGCGCCAGGTGGAGAACTCCTCCCGGTCGGCGGGCACCGACCACCACATGCGCCCCGGACGGCTCCAGTCGTCGGTCGGGCCGGTGTAGTACGCGCCGACACCGCCGCCGGGCGGGGCGATCTTGCACTCCAGCCGCATGATCTCGTCGGAGATGTCGAAGTGCACGCCCCGCAGGTCGGCGAGCGCGCGGTCGGACAGGCCCTGCATCCACTCCTCGAAGGCCTTCTTGCCGCGCACCTGGTAGCGGGGGTCGGCGTCGAGCTTGGCGGCCGCGTCGGCGATGGTGCCGCCGGGGACGATGCGGCCCGCGACCTCCTTCATCTCCGTCTCGAGCCGGGTGAACTCCTCCCAGCCCCACTCGTAGGCCTCGCGCAGGTCGAGGGTGGCGCCGGTGTACTCGCGCGACCAGAGCCGGTAGCGCTCCTCGCCGACGGCGTCCTCACCGCTCGACTTGGGAGCCAGCTCACCGGTGAGGAAGTCGGCGAGTTCGCCGTAGGCCTCGGCGGCGACCCGGGCGCCCGTGTCGATCTCGGCGCGCAGGGCGCCCTCGGCGACACCGTCCGCGCTATCGGCGAACGTGGCGAAGAACGACTTGGCGCCGCCCCGGCCGGACCAGGTCTGGCACTGTTCGGCCGTCTTGGTGATCTGGCGCAGCGCCGCGACGTCACCCCGGGCCGCGGCGAAGCGCAGCGACTCCTGGTAGCCGGCGAGCGCGGCGGGAACGGCGGACAGCCGCTTGGCGATCACCGCCCAGTCCTCGGCGGTGGCGGTCGGCATCAGGTCGAAGACCTGCCGCACGTCCTGCGGGGGGCTCGCGATCACGTTGAGGGTGCGGTAGAACTCGCCCGCCTCGTGCAGCTCGGCCTCCAGGCCGACCCGTTCGAGGAACACCGCCTTGGCGTTGGCCTCCGACACGTCGGCCGGTTCGGCGGCGCGCATCGCGGCCAGCGCGGCGGTGGCGATGGCCGCTCTGTGGTCGACGCCCTCAGGCGACAGGTCGGGAAGTCGGTCGTCATGCCCGGCGATACCGAGGTAGGTGGCGAGGATCGGCTCCGCCGCCGCCGAGTCGTCGACATAGGAATCACTGATCTTGTGCACGCCGGTGGGCGGTAAGGACACCATGCCTCGCACGCTACCGTCCGGTCACGGCCCGCAGGCAACCGATAAACAGCCGGGCGGCGGTGGCGTGGACATAGCCGGCAGGATGGCCGAGTGCATCAGGCCATCCCCCGTTTTCCCAGGTGGGCCGCTTTCGCCCTGCTGAGTCTTCTCGCCGTGCTGACCCTGTCCGGCTGCGTCCGGGTCCAGGCATCGATGACCGTCTCGGAGAACGACCTCGTCTCCGGCCAGCTCGTCATCGCCGCGGTCTCGATCAAGCAGGGTGACACCGGTCCCACGCTGAAGATCCCACCCGAGCTGGCGGGCAAGGTGAAGACGCAGGTCTACGCCGCCGACGGCTACGTGGGACAGACCATCTCCCTGCAGGAGCTGACCTTCGCCGAGGTCGGGATCCTGTCGGACTCGATCACCGTCGGCAAGCAGTACCGGCTCAGCTTCCGGCGCGCGGGCGACCTGGTGACGATGGCCGGTTCGGTCGACCTCACGGAGTTGCCGAAGGACCGCGCCGACGTGCAGTTCAAGGTGACGCTGCCGGGGACGGTGAACCGGACCAACGGGGTCAACGACAACGGGACGATCAGCTGGAAGCCCAAGCCGGGCGCGGTCACCGAGTTCAACGCGACGGCGCAGTACACGGACTCGTCAGGAGTCTCGTGGACGAAGTGGGTCACGATCGTGGGCGCGTCCGCCGTCGGTGTCGCGTTACTGGTCCTGGCGTTGGCGTTGTTCTCCCACCGGCGCACGATCGCGCGCGAGCGACACGGCGGCTGACCGCTCAGGCGCGGCTGGGCACCATCCCGAGCCGGGCCACCACTTCCCGCGTCGCCTTGGCTCGGTTGAACGTGTAGAAGTGCAGGCCCGAGACGCCTTCGGCGATGAGCCGCTCGCACACCTCGGTGACCAGGTCGATCCCCTCGGCCCGGAACGCGGCCGCGTCCCCGACCAGCGGGTCGAGCCGGGCGGCGATGCGGGCGGGCACGGGGGCGCCGGAGAGCTCGACGGTCTTGGCCAGGATCTTCGGGGTCGTCAGCGGCATCACGCCGGGCAGCAGCACGGCGTCGCAGCCCTTCGCGGCGACCCGGTCGCGCAGCCGCAGGAAGTCCTCCGGTTCGAAGAACAGCTGCGCGATAGCGAAGTCGGCTCCGGCGCGGAACTTGCGGAGCAGGTTCTCCGTGTCGGCGTCGATGTCGGCCGACTGCGGGTGCCCGTAGGGGAACGCGGCCACGCCGACGCAGAAGTCGCCGAGTTCGCGCACCAGCGCGACGAGTTCGTCGGCGTAGTTCAGGCCGTCGGGGTGCGCGACCCACGGGCCGTTGGGGTCGCCGGGCGGGTCGCCGCGCAGCGCGAGGATGTTGCGGATCCCCAGGGCCGCGTACCAGCCGATGACGTTGCGCAGTTCGGCGACGGAGTGGCCGACCGCGGTCAGGTGCGCCATCGAGACCAGGGTGGTCTCGCGCGCGACCCGGCCGGTGGTTCGGATGGTCCGGTCGCGGCTGGAGCCGCCCGCGCCGTAGGTGACCGACACGAACGCGGGGTCGTAGCCCTCGAGTTCGCGAATGGCGTTCCACAGCCGTCGTTCGTCCGCCTGGTCCCTCGGGGGCATGAACTCGACCGAGAAGACCGGCCTGTTCGAGCGGATTCGCTGCAAAACGGTGGTCATGTACTGAAGAGTATCGGGCGTCCGATCATTGGGACAGCACTCCCACAGTTTGGAAGAAGGTCGCCGGACGTCACACCCGGGCACCCCCGCTTGTGCCTACTTCTTCGTTACAGCGGACCATAGCGGTGTGCAGCAGGCACCGGAAACCCCGGTATTCGATCCAGAGTCCATCGACGGCGCGGTCGCCGATCACGTCGAACGGGCTCTCGCCGACTACCTGGCCACCCGCCACGCCGGGATGGCCGAGATGGCACCGTCGTTCGGCTCCGCGGTGGCGTCCCTGGCCGAGTTCGTGCTTGGCGGCGGCAAGCGGCTGCGGCCGACCTTTGCCTGGTGGGCCTGGCGCGGCACGGGCGGCTCGGGCTCGGGTGCGCAGGCCGACGCCGTTCTGCGCGCGGTCAGCGCCCTGGAGCTGATCCAGGCCTGCGCGCTGGTGCACGACGACCTGATGGACGCCTCCGCGATGCGCCGGGGCAAGCCGACCGTGCATGTCTCCTTCGCCGCGCGGCACCGCGAGCGCGGCTGGCTGGGTGAGTCCGACCGCTTCGGCGCGGCCGCAGCGATCCTGCTCGGCGACCTCGCCCTGGCGTGGGCCGACGACATGTTCGCGGGATCCGGCGTCGACCCGCGGCGCCAGGCCGACGGCCAGGTGCCCTGGCGGGCCATGCGCGCGGAGATGCTCGCCGGGCAGTATCTCGACGTGCTGACCCAGGCCAAGGGCGACGAGTCGGCTGAGGCGGCGCTCAGCGTCGCACGGATGAAGACCGCCGCCTACACCGTCGAACGCCCGCTGCACCTCGGCGCGGCGCTCGGGGGCGCGCCCGAGCCGACAGTGGCCGCGCTGCGCTCCTTCGGCGCCGACATCGGCCTGGCCTTCCAACTGCGCGACGACCTGCTCGGCATGTTCGGCGACACCGATGTCACCGGCAAGCCCGCCGGGGACGACCTGCGCGAAGGCAAGCGGACCCTGCTGATGTCGGTCGGCATGGCCAACGCCGACGCGGCCGGACGCACGGCGGACGCGGCACTGCTGCGGGCCGCGCTCGGCGATGGCGACCTGACCTCGGCCACCGTCGAGCGGGCCCGTGAGGTGCTCACCGATCTCGGCGCGGTCGCCGAACTCGATCGCCGCATCGACGAGCTGACCGCGAACGCCCTCGGCACCCTGGCCGCCGCCGACCTCGACGCGCCTGCCGCGAAGGTCCTGTCCGACCTCGCCGTCGCGGCCACCCGCAGGGCGCACTGACCGTGGCCGATCGCAAGACCATCCCGGGCCGCACCGACCACGTCGTCGTCGTGGGCGCGGGGCTGTCCGGTCTGTCGGCCGCCCTGCACCTGGCGGGCACCGGCCGCGAGGTGACCGTGATCGAGGCCGCCGCGAAGCCGGGCGGGCGCGCGGGCCAGGAGACGATCGAGGGCTACCGGGTCGACACCGGCGCGACCGTGCTGACCATGCCCGAACTGATCGACGAGGCCTTCGCCGCGGTCGGGACGTCGCTGGCCGCCGAGGTCGACCTGATCAAGCTGGACCCGGCGTACCGGGCCCGGTTCGCCGACGGCAGCACGATCGCGGTGCACACCGACGCCGCGGCCATGGAAGCCGAGATCCGCGAGGCGGCCGGACCTCGCGAGGCCGAGGGCTACCGCAGGCTGCGCGCCTGGCTGACCGACCTCTACCAGGTCCAGCGCGACCGGTTCATCGGCGCCAACTTCGACTCCCCCACCGACCTGGTCGGCCCCGAACTGGCCCGGCTGGCCGCGCTCGGCGGCTTCGGCAGGCTCGGCCCCGCGGTGGGCCGGTTCTTGTCCGACGATCGGTTGCGCAGGCTGTTCTCGTTCCAGGCGCTCTACGCCGGCGTTCCGCCGAGCCGCGCGCTGGCGGCGTACGCGGTCATCGCCTACATGGACACGGTCGCGGGTGTGTCGTTCCCCCGCGGCGGGATCGGCGCGGTGGCCGAGGCGATGGCGGGCGCGGCCGCCCGCGCGGGTGTGCGGGTTCGGTACTCGACCAGCGCGGCCTGGCTGGAGCGGGTGGGCACCCGGGTCGGCGCGGTGCGCACGACGACGGGCGAGCGGATCGCGTGCGACACCGTCGTGCTGACCGCGGACCTGGCCGCGAGCTACCGGCTGCTCGGCGTGACGCCGCGCCGCCCGCTCGCGCTGCGCTACTCCCCCTCCGCGGTCGTGCTGCACACCGGCACCACGCGGTCGTGGGCCGAACTGGACCACCACACGATCTTCTTCGGCCGCGCCTGGGAGCGCACCTTCCAGGAGATCACCCGCGAGGGCGTGCTGATGAGCGACCCGTCGCTGCTGGTCACCCGGCCCACCGCGACGGACCCGACGCTGGCCCCGCAGGGACGGCACCAGATCTCGGTGCTGGCGCCGTGCCCGAACCTGCGGACCGGCCCGATCGACTGGCGCCGGATCGGGCCGCGCTATCGTGATGATCTTGTTCGGGTGTTGGAGCAGCGCGGCCTGACCGGGTTCGACTCGTCGATCGAGATGCAGCGGCTGGTCACGCCCGCCGACTGGGAGGCGGCGGGCCTTGCCGAGGGCAGTCCGTTCTCCGTGGCGCACATATTCGCCCAAACTGGACCCTTCCGGCCGAGGAACCTGGTCCGGGGTGTCGATAATGTGGTCCTCGCGGGTAGCGGGACGACGCCTGGGGTGGGGATCCCGCCGGTGGTGATCTCCGGCAGGCTCGCCGCCCAGCGGATCGCCGGGCGCCTGGTGACCGCGACGGGAGTGCGGGGGCAATCTGTGAGCGGACTGTGAGGTTCCGTGAGCGGATTGATCGCCGCCGACAGCGATAATGCTGCGGCGGGCGGCGGCGACATGTCAGTGAGGTGGGGTGCGGTGACCCGGGTACCAAGGCGCGGCCGGTTGGCGGCTGTGTTCGGATCGGCTGTGCTCGCGGTGGCCGGATGCAGCAACGCCGTGTCGGGCAGCCCGATCGCGGCCGACGTGGCGCCGCCGACGGCGGCCGAGTCGATCACGCAGTCGCTGATCAACCTGGGCGAGGCGGGCGCCGTCCACTACAAGGGCACGATGTCGTCGGCCTCGGACGACCCGGTGACGTTCGACCTCACCGCGGCGCAGACCGGCGAGATCCACGGCACGTTCACCCTCGACGGCAAGGCCGCCACGCTGCTCGTGGTCAACAAAGCCACCTACGTCAAGGCCGCCGCCGACTTCTGGGCCGCCCTGTCGGGGGTCGCCAACGGCGAGAACAAGGGCACCGCGGTGGCAGACCGCTGGGTCAAGGTCCCCGGCAGCCTGATCGGGGTCGAGTTCGGCGACGTGTTCCTCCCCGACGTGCTCGGGCAGAACCTCGCCAAGGGCAGCGAACAGGCGGGCGAACGCGCGATCGGCGACGGCGAGCGGGTCGACGTCGGGTCGGCGCGCGCGGTCAAGGTCACCACCGGCGGCGGCACGGTCTACGTCGACGAGAAGGCGCCGCACGGCGTGCTCAAGGTCGAGACCGAACGGGTGGGCCGCGCCGACACCAGCAGCGTGCGCGACCTGGTCACCACGGTCACCGACGCCTCCAGCGAGCTGGGCAAGTTCTACCAGGACACCGCCACCCAGGCGGCGGGCCTCACCGCCCCCATCGACGTGCTGACCACCGTCACCGAGGGCACACACAACTTCGACGCCTGCGGCGCGGCGAGTTGCTCGATCATCGTGCAGTTCACGAACCCCGGGAAGGTCGCGGTCAAGGTGTCCGTGCGCGGCGTGTGGCAGGGCGACAACGCCCCGCTGGGCGTGTGCGACGCCACCGCGGGCCCGGTCGCCCCTGGTCAGGGCGGCAGCGCCACCTGCACGCTGGCCAGCCCGGAGTGGGTCAAGTTCTACCAGCGGGCCAACTCGGTTCCGGGCAACCACCCGTACAGCGTCGAGTGGTCGACGGTCGTCCTCGCCGACGCGCCCGACCTGACGCAGCTCACCGAGCGCGCCGGCGCCAAGCCCGCGGATCCGAAGGCGGGCAAGGCCGAGGGCTCGCACTACGTCTACGCGATCACGTACTCCGACTCCGCCCGCCAGGCGAAGGTCTGGAAGTACGGCGTGGTCGCGGGCAAGTTCTGGGAGGACCACGCCGACCAGCAGCTGCCGACGTGCCTGCGGTCCACCGGCTCCGGCTGCGGAGTCGACCTGGTCACCGCGACCGACCAGGCGGCCTCGGCGCAGGGTCTGACCCAGCAGCTGGTCGACAAATACAAGACCGAGAAGGGCGAATGCCCCACCGGCCAGTGGTCGAGCTGTAAGCGCTGACACGTTCGAATCGGCTCCGTCGGGCGCGCGTGCGACGATGGCGCGCGCCATGCGTGCCCACGAACCCACCCTCCGAACCGCCTACGCGGCGTGCCGTCGGATCAACGCCCACTACGGTCGCAGCTACTTCCTGGCCACCCGGTTGCTGCCCGCGCGCAGGCGTCCCGCGGTGCACGCGCTCTACGCGTTCGCGCGCCTGGCCGACGAGATCGTCGACGCCCCCGGACCCGACCCGTCCGGCGCGCTGGGCGACCTGGAGATCTGCCTGAAGGACGCGCTGGCGGGCGAGCCGACACCGCACCCGGTGCTTCCCGCGCTGGCCGACACGGTCCGCCGCTACGACCTTGACCCGGAGTTGTTCACCGACTTCCTGGCGTCCATGCGGATGGACCTGACCGTCACCGACTACGCCACCCTCGACGACGTGGCCGTGTACACGCACGGGTCGGCCGGGGTGATCGGGCTGATGATGCTGCCCATCCTGGGCACGGTCGGTCCCCGCGCCGAGGCCGCGCCCTACGCGCGGGGTCTGGGCGAGGCGTTCCAGGCGACGAACTTTCTGCGCGACGTCGGTGAGGACTTGGCCAGGGGCCGGGTCTACCTGCCCGCCGACCACCTGGCGGCGTTCGGCGTCGACCGGGAGCGGCTGCTACACGCGGTGCGGACCGGACGGACGGACCGGGCGATCCGCCGGGCCATCGCGCACCTGGTGGCCCACACGAGGGCCCTCTACCGGGCCGCTGAGCCCGGTATCGGCCTGCTCGACCCGGTGGCACGGCCGTGCGTGGAGACCGCGTCGCGGCTCTATGGCGGCATCCTCGACGAGATCGCGGCGGCCGACTACGACGTGTTGGCCGGCCGCGCGGTGGTGCCCCCGGCCCGGCGGCTCGCGGTGGCGCTGCCGGGGGCGGCCAGGTGTCTGGCGGCGCGGATCAGAACGCGAGAGCCTGCGCGCGGCGCTTGACCTCACGGCCCCGGTCGCCGCGCAGCGCGTCGATGGGGGTGCCGGGGAGGGTCTCGTCCTCGGCGAAGAGCCAGCGCAGCATCTCGTCGGGGCCGAACCCGGAGTCGTGGAGCACGGTGATCGTCCCGACGAGACCCTTGACGATCTCGCCCTCGTCGTTGAGGAACGCCGCCGGCACCAGCAGCACCCCCTTGCGGCGGATGGCGATCAGATGGCGGTCACGCAGCGCCTGGTGCACGCGGGTAATGGGCTGGTTCAGCCGCTCGGCGACATCGGGCAGCGGAAGCACGTCGACCGAGGCGTCCAGGACGTCGGTGGCGGCGGGAATCGAACTCACGAGGAACAACGATAGTCACAACGGTCTCTAGGTCACAGATACATGGGGGACGCCACGCCCGTCGGCGTGGCTCCGTACGATCCACGACTGTGGCGGACAAGGGACCGAGGCTGATCGGAGCACTGCTGGAGCAGCGCTACCGAGTCGACGCGCTGCTCGCGCGCGGGGGCATGTCGGCGGTCTACCGGGGGCTCGACACCCGGCTGGACCGGCCGGTGGCGATCAAGGTGATGGATTCCCGGTTCGCCGACGACAAGTCGTTCGTCGAGCGGTTCGAGCGGGAGGCCCGATCGGCCGCGAAGATCCACCACCCGAACGTGGTCGCGGTGCACGACCAGGGCCTTGACGGCGAGCACGTCTACCTGGTGATGGAGCTGGTCTCCGGCGGCACCCTGCGCGACCTGCTCGCCCAGCGCGGGACGCTGCCCGCGCCGCTGGCCGTGGCGATCATGGAGCCGGTCCTGGCCGCGCTCGGCGCCGCGCATGACGCGGGCCTGATCCACCGTGACGTGAAGCCGGAGAACGTGCTGATCGGGGCGGGCGGCGTGGTGAAGGTCGCCGA
This sequence comes from Actinokineospora xionganensis, assembly GCF_014323725.1. Lineage (GTDB taxonomy): Bacteria > Actinomycetota > Actinomycetes > Mycobacteriales > Pseudonocardiaceae > Actinokineospora > Actinokineospora xionganensis. Next base: position 19,383 of record NZ_JABVED010000020.1, read on the forward strand.
CTTCGGTCTGGTCCGCGCCGTGGCCAGCCCCGGCACGACCAAGAGCAGCGTCATCCTCGGCACTGTGTCCTACCTCTCACCCGAGCAGGTCGAGGCGGGCACCGCGACCGCGCGCGGCGACGTGTACTCAGCGGGAATCGTCTTCTACGAGATGCTGACCGGCAGCACCCCGTACAACGGCGACAACGCGCTGTCGGTGGCCTACCGCCACGTCAACGAGGACATGCCCGCGCCCGGCTCGTCCACCCCGGGCATCCCGGCGCTGCTCGACGACCTGGTGGTCCGGGCGACCCGGCGCGACCCGGAGTCGCGGCCCGCCGACGGCGCCGCGTTCCTCCGCGAGCTGCGGTCGGTCCGCGAGCAGCTCGCGCTGCCCCGGATGCGCGTGCCCGTGGTCGAGGCGCCGCCGATCGACCTGACCGATCCGGTGGCGCCCGACGACATCGTCAAGCCCGTCGGGGAGGACTCCACCCGCGCCGTGGCCCCGGTCCTGGCCGATCCCGAGGCGACCGTGCGCAATATGCCCGTGCCGAACCTGGCGGTGCCGCCGCCCGACGCGACGGTGATGCGGCAGGCGCCGACGGGTTTCAGCGGCGGCGGTCCACAGGGGACGCGCGCGATGCTGCGCTCGGACCTGGAGAAGGTGATCGACTCGGCGGCGGCGAACCCGATGCCGCCGACCGGCCCGCACCCGGTGCCGCACCACGCGGGCCCGCACAGCGGCCCGATCCACAGCGGTCCGATCCACAGCGGTCCGATTCACAGCGGTCCGATTCACGCGGGCCCGCCCGGTCCTCCCCCGCCGCCACCGTCGCAGACCAAGAAGATCGTCGGCTGGAGCATCGCGGGCGTGGTGGCGCTCGCGGTGCTGGTCACGTCGCTCTGGTGGTTCACCAGCGGCCGCTACACCGAGGTGCCCGCGGTGCAGGGCAAGGATTCCGCCACCGCCGAGCAGGCGATCCGCGCGGCCGACCTGAACCCGAACATCACCACGGTCCGGCACAACGACATCGCCGCGGGCGAGGTGATCGGCACCGAACCCGGCGCGGGCGCCGAAGCGCTGCGCGGCGACGAGGTGAAGCTGATCGTGTCCGCCGGGCGCCCGGTGGTGCCGGACGTGGCCGCCGGGTCCACTGTGGAACAGGCCGAGCAGCTGATCCGCACGGCTGAGCTGCAGCCGCAACGCGACGACGGGAAGAACGTCTTCGACGAGAAGGTCGCCAAGGGAACGGTCGTGCGCCTCGACCCGCCGCCCGGCACCAAGCTGCAACTGGGCCAGCGGGTGATCATCGTGCTGAGCAAGGGACCGGCCCCCAAGCCGGTGCCCGACGTGCGCAACAAGACACGTGACGAGGCGTTCAAGCTGCTGCAGGAGCAGGGTTTCGAGCCGTTCGACGGTCCCGCCGAGTTCTCCGGGGAGGTCGAGGGCGGACTCGTCATCCGCACAGATCCCGCGCCCGGGACCAAGATCGCGCCGGAGGCGAGCAAGCGGGTCTCGGTCGTGGTGTCGAACGCGGTCACGGTGCCCGACATCGGCAACAAGACGGTGCCGGACGCGCAGGCGGCGCTGGCGGCGGTGGGCCTGGAGTTGGAACTGGGCGTGTTCAACAATCCCAACGGGATCATCCGCGCGCAGAACCCCGCGCCGGGCACGAAGGTCCAGCGCGGCACCAAGGTCGGGGCTTTCGCCTTCTGAGTGTGACCAACTCGATCGGGTGATACCGCCGAGGTCGACCCACGGGGGTAACCACGGTGTCATCTCGGTCTGGTGTCGTAGAGGCATGCCCCCCACGACCCCACTCAGCGGACTGGACGTCGCGTTCCTGAGTCTGGAACGCGCGAGCACGCCCATGCACGTGGGCGCGGTCGCGGTGTTCCGACCGGAAACCCCGGTCGATCCCGACGAGGTCGCCCGCCTCCTCGCCGCCCGGATCGACGCCATGCCGAAACTGCGCAAGCGGGTCCGGTCGACCCTCTTCCCGCCCGGCGGCGCCGAATGGGCGTCCACACCGGACTTCCGCGCGGCCGACCAGATCTCGGCGTACCGCCTGCCCGAGGAACTCGACCTGCTTGACGCCTACGCCTCGTCGTGGCTGGAGCGGCCGCTGGACCTGAGCAGGCCGCCATGGGACCTGCACGTCGTCACCGGCCTGCCGCACGGCGAGTTCGCGGTGCTGTTCAAGCTCCACCACGCGCTCACCGACGGCGCGGGCGCGGTCGAGATCGCCGCGGGCCTGCTCGACGGCCTCTGCGAGCGCCCGCCGCCCGCCGAGTCGGTTCCCGCCCCGCTGCCCGGGCTGCTCGACCGGCTCCGCCAGGGTGTGGACGTCGCGGGCTCGGTGGTCCAGGCGATGCGCGCGCCCTGGTCAGCTCCCCTGCTCAGCCGTACCACGCCCGCCCGCGAGTTCGCCCGGGTGCGCCTCGACCTGGCCGACATCCGGCACATTCGACGCACCCACGGCGGCACGGTCAACGACGTGCTCCTCGCGGTCCTCACCGGTGCCCTGCGCGACTGGATGGACGCCTCGGGGCGCAAGGTCGACGGCGTCGACGTGCGCGCGCTGATTCCGGTGAACATCCGGGGCCGCGGCGACGCGGGCGGCGGCAACCAGATCTCCGGCTACCTGTGCGACCTCCCGGTCGGCGAGCCCGATCCGGTCGCCCGGCTCAAGGCGGTCCGCACGGCGATGGACGCCAACAAGCTGGCGGGTCCGAAGAAGGGCGCGGGCGCGCTGTCGATGATGGCGTCCTGGCTGCCGCCGCTGGCCCACCGGGTCGGCACCCGGTTGCTCGCGGCGGCGACGCCGATGCTGTTCGACACGGTCGTGACCGCGGTTCCGTTCCCGCCCATGGTGTTGCGTCTGGCGGGCGCGGAGATGCGCGAGGTGTATCCGATCGTGCCGATCGCGCCCGGCCACCGGGTGAGCATCGCGGTGTCGACCTACCGCGACGGTGTCCACATCGGAATCAACGCGGACGCGGGGGCGGTGGTGAACGTCGGTCGCTTCGCCGACGCGATCGTCAAGTCGACGGCGACCCTGCACGAGCTCTGCGCCTGACCCGTGTTCTTTGCTGGTCGGGCTGCGGGTGGGGCGCCCCTCCTGGAGTAGTTTCCGCTCCAGGAAGGGCACTTTGTCTTGGTGATTACGAGCGCAGCATCTCCGCGACCAGGAAGGCCAGTTCCAAAGACTGCTGGGTGTTCAGACGCGGGTCGCAAGCCGTCTCGTAGCGGCCGTGCAGGTCGGCGTCGGAGATTTCCTGGGCGCCGCCGAGGCACTCGGTGACGTCCTCGCCCGTGAGTTCCACGTGGATGCCGCCCGGGTGGGTTCCCAGCCTGCGGTGGACCTCGAAGAACCCCTGGACCTCATCGACGATCCGGTCGAAGTGGCGGGTCTTGTAGCCCGTCGACGACTCGTGGGTGTTGCCGTGCATCGGGTCGCACTGCCAGATGACCTTGTGGCCCGAGGCTTCGACCTTCTCCACGATCGCGGGCAGGACCTCGCGAACCTTGCCGTTGCCCATGCGGCTGATGAGGGTCAGCCTGCCGGGCTCGTTGCGCGGGTCGAGCCGCTCGACGTACTCGACGGCCTGTTCCGGGGAGGTCGTCGGGCCGATCTTGAGGCCGATCGGGTTCGACAGCAGCTCCGCGAACGCGATGTGGGCGCCGTCCAACTGCCGGGTGCGCTCCCCGATCCACAGGAAGTGCGCCGACAGGTCGTAGAGCTTGGGCTCCGGGCCGGACGAGTCCAGCCGCAGCAGTGCGCGCTCGTAGTCGAGCAGCAGCGCCTCGTGGCTGGCGAACACCTCGACGGTGTGCAACGAGCTGTCCTCGACACCACACGCCTGCATGAAGCGAAGGCCGCGGTCGATCTCGGTGGCCAGGGCCTCGTAGCGCTCACCCGCGGGTGAGGTGCGCACGAAGTCGCGGTTCCAGTCGTGGACCTTGGTCAGGTCGGCCATGCCCGCACCGGTGAGGGCGCGCAGCAGGTTCATCGCCGCGCCCGCGTTGGCGTAGGCGCGGATCATCCGCGACGGGTCCGGCACGCGGGCCTCGGGCGTGGCGACCAGGGAGTTGACGATGTCACCCCGGTAGACCGCCAAGCCCAGCGCGTCGGTCTTGTTCGACCGCGGCTTGGCGTACTGCCCGGCGATGCGGCCGACCTTGACCACCGGCATGCTCGCGCCGTAGGTCAGGACGACCGCCATCTGCAGCAGCGTGCGGATGTTGCCGCGGATGTGCGGCTCGGTGTTGTCGACGAAGGTTTCGGCGCAGTCGCCGCCCTGCAGCAGGAAGGCCTCGCCGTTGGCCACCTCGGCGAGCCGGCGGCTGAGCCGGTCGATCTCGGCGGGCACGGTGATCGGGGGCACCGACTCCAACAGGGTGCGCACCTGGCGCACCTGGTCGGCGTCGGGCCACTCGGGCTGTTGCGCGGCGGGCCGCGCAAGGGCGTCGTCGAGTCGGTTACGCAGCGTCGGAGGCAGCGGGGGCAGCTCGGGAAGCGTGTCCACTGGCACGTCCACGGTCCAGTTCACGTGTCAAGAGTAGGAGGTCGGACTTGGCGACCGCACAGCGGGACACCGGGTCCCATCACGTGGACCGGTGTCGACTTGACCGATTCACCCTTCGAGGTGCGCCCAGTAAGGACATTTCCGCTGGTGGACGCCGGTTTTCACGCCCGAACCCTGATCTTCCGGGCACCCAGTCCGCCTCGGACACACCGGGGGCATGGACAAGATCGTTGCCTGTTTGCGCACGGGTGGTGACGAGCAGCCGCGTCAGAGGTCCGGCCTGCGGTCGACCCACGGGTGAGCCCGCTCGTATTGGCCCGCGAGCGACAGGAGCAGGCGCTCCGCGCGGTCCGACCCGATCAGCTGGACGCCGATCGGCATGCCCGTCTCGTCGCGGCCGACCGGGAGGGCGGCGACCGGGTTGCCCAGGACGTTCCAAGTCGGGAAGTACGGGATGCGGTGCGTCACGCCCGCGTACGTCGCGGACAGCCCGCTGCCGTGGAACTGCCCGATCCGGGTGGGCCTGCGGGTCCACGAGGGCTGCAGGATCACGTCGAAACGGGTGAAGAACTCCTCCATCACCCGCCGCAGGGGCGCCTCCCCCGCGTGCGCCCAGCGCAGGGTGCTGTCGGGGATGCGCCTGCCGAGGGCGGCGACCTTGCGGGTGCGCGGCTCCAGCCACTTCGGGTTCGGCAGCCTGGCGACGTCTTGGGCGACACCGCGCAGGTAGCGGATCAGGAACTGGGTGGACGGGCCGGTGCCGAGCGCGGGGTCGGCGACGGTGACCCGGTGGCCGAGGTCGCGCAGCCGGTCGGCGGTGTCGACGACGGCCCGCTTCCAGCGCGGGTTCATCGGGGTCGCGCCGAGCGGTGTGCGCCACGACAGGGCGATGCGCAGGGTGCCGGGGTCGGAGGTGACCGCGTCGCCGTAGGTGCCGCCGTCCTCGGCGATCACGTCGAGCATGGCGGCGGTGTCGGCGACCGTGCGGCCGAGCGGGCCGATCACCGACAGGCCGCTCCAGGTGCCTGCCCACGGAGCCACGTCGACGAGGCCCCGGGAGGTCTTGACGCCGAAGATGCCCGTGGCGGCGGCGGGCATGCGGATCGAGCCGCCGCCGTCGGAGCCGGTGGCCACGCCCACGATGCCCGCGGCGATGGCCGACGCCGAGCCGCCGGACGAGCCGCCGGGGGTGTAGTCGAGGTTCCACGGATTGCGGGTGGCGCCATAGGCCAGGGACTCGGTGAACGGCCAGAGGCACTGCTCGGGGGTGAGCGTGTGGCCGACGACCACCGCGCCCGCCGCGCGCAGCTTCGCGACGACGGCGCTGTCCTGCTCGGCGGGCGGTGACTGCGGGCGACCGCCCTTGGTGGTCAGCCCGCAGGCGACGTCGGAGTCGTCCTTGATGGCGACGGGGACGCCGAGCAGCGGTGTGCGCTCCCCCGCGTCGAGTCTGCGCTGCGCGTCCAGGGCGGCCGTTCGCGCCGCGTCGGCGTAGAGCACGCGGAACGCGTTCACCGTGGGGTTCACCGTCTCGGCCCGGCGCAACACTGCTTCGAGCAGTTCCGGCGCGGTGACCTGCCCCGCGCTCAGTGCCCGTGCCTGCGCGTGGGCTCCGGCCCAGAGCAGATCTTCCATGGCGGGCACCATACCCGCGGGTAGGGCTTCGTGGTCCGGTCGTTGAACCCCGGACCGGCCGCACGCGTTGTCTTAAGGGGATCCGAACCTGAGGAGACGACATGGCCAGATCGACCAGAGCGCTCGCCTTGATCACCACCGCCGCGGCCGCGTTCACGCTGACGGCGGGTGTCGCGGCGGCGGCGCCCGCGATCCCGCTGAACCCGGAACAGGAAACCGGGACGGTGGTCAGCGGCGGCAGCGGGTTCTTCACCTACGAGATCGACGGCAGCGAGCTCTGCTACACGCTCGAAGTGCGGAAACTGACCATGAGCCCCTTCGCGGCCCACATCCACATCGGCGACCGCGACGTGGCGGGCCCGGTGGTCGTCGGCCTGATCACCCCGCCTGCCGCGACCAGCACCGTCGCCGCGTGCGTCACCGCCGTCGAGGGCGGCGCGCTGACCCCGGCTGAGCTGGCAGGCATCGCCGCCGACCCACGGGCCTACTACGTCAACGTGCACACCTCTAACTACCCCGGCGGCGAGATCCGCGGCCAGCTCAAGTAGCCGAGCCCCGCGGTTGTTCGGCCTGCCCACCGAGCCGGACTCAGCCGAAGAAGATCTCCGCCTCCGCGTAGCGCTCCAACGGCACCGTCTTGAGTTCGGCTGTCGCCTCCGCGAGCTTGACGCGGACGATGTCGGTGCCGCGCAAGGCGACCATCACGCCGAAGTCGCCGTCGGCTACCGCGTCCACGGCGTGCAGGCCGAAGCGGGTGGCGAGGACTCGGTCGTAAGCCGTGGGCGTGCCGCCGCGCTGGGTGTGGCCGAGGACGACCGCTCGCGACTCCTTGCCGGTCTTCGCCGCGATCTCCTCGGCCAGCCAGGTGCCGACGCCGCCGAGTCGGACATGGCCGAAGGCGTCCTTCTCGCCGCTGGCGAGCAGTTCCGCGCCGCCCTCGGGAAGGGCGCCCTCCGCCACGACGATGATCGGGGCGAACTGGCGCTCGAAGCGGCGCTGCACCCACTCGATGACCTTGTCGACGCTGAACGGGCGTTCCGGCACGAGGATGACGTTCGCGCCGCCCGCCAGCCCGGAGTGCAGGGCGATCCAGCCCGCGTGCCTGCCCATGACCTCCACGACGAGGGCGCGGTGGTGGGACTCCGCGGTGGTGCGCAGGCGGTCGATCGACTCGGTCGCGATGTGCACCGCGGTGTCGAAGCCGAAGGTGTAGTCGGTGGCGCCCAGGTCGTTGTCGATCGTCTTCGGCACGCCCACGACGCCGATGCCGTCGTCGGTCAGCCGCTTGGCGACGCCGAGGGTGTCCTCGCCGCCGATGGCGATCAGCGCGTCGACCTTGAGCTCGGACAGGGTCTGGCGGATCTTCTCCGGACCGCCGTCGACCTTGTACGGGTTGGTGCGCGAGGAGCCGAGGATGGTGCCGCCGCGGGTCAGGATGTCCTCGACCTCGGCGAGGCCGATCGGCTTGGTGAGCCCTTCGAGCGGCCCTTGCCAGCCATTGCGGAAGCCGACGATCTCCCAGCCGTGACCTTCGATGCCTTTTCGCACCACGGCCCGGATGACCGCGTTGAGACCTGGACAGTCACCACCACCGGTGAGCACGCCGACGCGCATGTCTTCGACCTTCCTGGGCTTCGGGAGCAGTGACCGCCGTCACCACCTCGGTGCCCAGCCTGCCGGCTACTGAATCGGTGTAGCAAGCAGGGGTGCTCAGGGTGTGGACAACGCGTCAGTGGGCGATCATCTTCTGCCACTCGGCTTCGATGATCTTCCAGCGCACCAGGTTGTGGCGGGCGTCGGCGAGAGCGTCGTGCGCGTCGTTGGGCGGGGTGGGCAGGTAGGGCTTGCCGACGTCCTCCCAGCGCTGCCGCAGTTCCCGGGTGAATCGGGGGATCTCCCGCGGCAGCGCGGGCATGGCGCCCCAGAGCTGGCCGAGGACGACGTGGTCGTAGGCACCGAACCAGGCCCAGAGCTCGATCTTGTCGCGCGTCTTGGGCGTGGTCAGGAATTCGAGCAGCCGCTTGCGGATGGTCGCGCGGTCACACCACGCCTTGTCCGCGGGCGAGGGCAGCTTGTCGAGGACGTTGTCGCGGACCCACTGGCCCGCCTTGTTCGGGTCGAACTCGGTGGAGACGGCGTAGAACTCGCGGCCGTTCTCGTCGACGACACCGATCGACACCAGGTCGATGGTCTTCCCGTCCTCGATGAATTCGGTGTCATAAAAGAATTTCACCGCAGAAGCCTAGCTGGCCTCGGTCTCCGGGATTCGGGCGTCGCGCTTGAGCTGGGTCGGAACGTCGGTGACGGTCCCGGCCTCGTGGGCGGCCTGCAGCTCCTTGGCCTTCGCCGCGTACACGTCGACGTACTCCTGGCCGGAGAGCTCCATCAGGGCGTACATGATCTCGTCGGCGATGGACCGCTCGACGAACCGGTCGCCTTCGAGTCCCTCGTAGCGGGAGAAGTCGAGCGGCTTGCCGACCCTGATCCGGATCGGGTACGGCCGCCACATCTTCGAGCCGATCGGGTTCGCCTTGTCCGTGCCGAACATCGCGACCGGGATGACCGGCACGCCTGCCTGCAGCGCGATCCGGGCGATGCCGGTCTTGCCCTTGTAGAGCCTGCCGTCGGGCGAGCGGGTGCCCTCCGGGTAGATGCCCATGAGGTGGCCCTCGCGCAGTAGCCGCACGCCGGTGGCGATCGCGGCCTGGGCGGCGGACCCGCCGGAGCGGTCGATCGGGATCTGACCCACACCGGTGAAGAACAGCTTCTTGAGCTTGCCCTTGATCCCGGGCGCGGTGAAGTATTCGATCTTGGCTGGGAACGTGATCCGGCGGGAGACCTTCAGCGGGAGGAAGAACGAATCCGATACCGCGAGGTGGTTGCTCGCCAAGATCGCGCCGCCCTCGGCGGGAATGTTCTCCGCGCCTTCGATCTTGGGACGGAAGAACAGTCGCAGCAAAGGTCCCAGGAAGACCCACTTGACCAACCAGTACACCACGCGACCAGCGCTCCCGTTCTCCCCTGATTCCCACCCGAGCCTACGAACCCCCGGTGGCCGGCACAACGCTACGGCCAAGCGGTAACACGAACGCACCGAGGCGAGACACCCAAGTCATCCGAGTACACAACGACGAAACCACGGGCACGGATCCGGTCACCGAAGCGCCAGTTCGTGCGACTATGGCCACATCCCAGGCTCACCGAGCTGATCATAGGAGGAGCGGGGTGCCCGCTATCGAAGGCGCGCAGGCCTACGCGCACGATGGGTCCACCGAGATCGGTGTGCTGCTCAGCCACGGTTTCACCGGCTCGCCGTTCAGCATGCGCCCGTGGGCCGACCACCTGGTCGCCCAGGGCTACAGCGTCCGGGTGCCGCTGCTGCCCGGCCACGGCACGCGCTGGCAGGACATGAACCGCACCGGCTGGCCCGACTGGTACGCCACGGTGTCGGACTCCTTCGCCGAACTGCGCGAACGCTGCGACCAGGTCTTCGTCTTCGGCCTGTCCATGGGCGGGGCCCTGTGCCTGCGGCTCGCGGAGGAGCACGGGGACGCGATCGCCGGGGTGGTGCTGGTCAACCCGTCGATCATGACCTTGCGCAAGGAGATCCGGTTCGTCGGGATGCTGTCCAAGATCGTCCCGTCGGTGCCCCCGATCAGCGACGACATCGCCCTGGCGGGAGTCAGCGAGTACGCCTACCCGCGAACGCCGCTGCGCGCGATGGCGAGCCTGACCAAGTTCTGGGCGCTCGTGCGGCAGGACCTGGCCAAGGTCGCCCAGCCGCTGCTGGTGCTGCACTCGGCGGTCGACCACGTGGTGGAGCCGGAAAACTCCCACGAGATCCTGCGCGGCGTGTCCAGCACGGATGCCACCGAGGTGGTCCTGGAGAACAGCTTCCACGTCGCCACCCTCGACCACGACGCCCCACTGATCTTCGACTCCAGCGTCGAGTTCGTCCGCCGGGTAAGCGCAGGTGAGCGAGTGTGATCAACCGCCCGGGCGACGGCCCAGAAGACGTGGACGCGGCCTTCGCCGAGATCATCGCCGACCTCGAACGCGAAGGAATCGGCCGCGACGTCGAACAGCGGCGAGCGGACACGGTCCAGGAGGAACCGGAACTCCCACCGGCGCCACCGCCCCCGGCCACCGCATCGGCCTGGCGCGGCCACGAAACCGACTTCGACTGGGCAGGCGACGACGACCCTGGCGGTTACGAACCACCGGAACCACCCCCCTTGCCGAAACTGCGCCCGCTGACAATCATCGCCATCGTTTTGCTGGTGATCGGCGTGGTACTGCTGGTACTGCCCAACATCATCGGTCTGGATCCGCGAATCGCCACACCTATCGCGTTGATCTCACTCGCGGGCGGGATCGGGTTTTTGCTCATGCGGGTACGCAAGACTCCACCCGATTTTGACGAAGACGACGGGGCGCAGGTTTAGGCCCAGGCAAAGCCAAAGCCCCCACCTCCCATAGCCGCACCAGACAACCCAAGCGCACGGCAAACATCCGGCCGCGCGCGCCGTGCACCAGCCCCGATCAACCGAGCCCGCAGGCGAGCGCGGCCCCCACCAAGCCGGCGTCATCCCCAAGATGCCCGATCCGCAATCGAGCCAACGGCCGATGCCCCGCACCAGTCACAACAGCCCGATAACGATCCCGAGCGTCATCCAGAAACAACGGCCCGGACTCCGAAACCCCGCCCGCGATCACAATCAGCTCGGGGTCGTATACGTCAGCCACCAACGCCAACCCCTCCCCCAACCACTTCGCGAGATCAGCCATCGCCAGCAACGCCACCGGATCGCCCTCACGAGCCGCGGCGGCCACCTTCCGCCCGGTCAACGCCCGAGAGTCCCGAGCCGCTTCCCGCACCAGCGTCGACGAAGGATGCCGGGACAGGAGATCCACAGCGGTCGCGCTCAGCGCCGTCCCACTGCAGTACCGCTCCCAGCACCCGGACTTCCCACACGGGCACGGCCGCCCACCCGGCATCAACCGCAGGTGCCCGAGCTCAGGCGCCACCCCGTGCGCTCCCCGGAACAGCTTCCCGTCGATCAACAAAGCACCGCCGATGCCCGTGCCGATCGCGATCAGCAGCCCGACGCGCGCCCCGCGAAGAGCGCCGAAGTGGTACTCGGCCAGAGCGGCGGCGTTGGCGTCGTGCTCCAGGACAACCGGCAGCCCGATACGCGAAGCAATGCGATCTGCGACCGGTGCCGCGCGCCAAGCCAGGTGCGGCGCGAACATCACCGAGCGGCGGTCGTTGCCGATGAAACCCGCCACCGCGAGCCCCACGGCGCTCACCTCGTGCTCGCGCCGGAGGGTCTCGATGGTGGAGCAGATCACGTCCTCCAACTCGGCCTCGCCGCTCGGCGTCGAGCCGCGGGCCGTGTCGAGCACCGAGCCGTGGGCGTCCACCACACCCGCCCGGACGCTGGTGCCGCCGACGTCGACACCGATGGCCGTCACTCCGGGGTCATCCCCTTGCGCCGAACCACGATCCGCTGCACGCGCGCCGACGACGACGGGGGTGTGGGCTCCGGGCGGAACCCCGGCATGTGCGGCTCGGCCTCCGGCTCCCACCGGTCGGCCAGCACAGCGCGCAGGAGGGCGACGAGGTCGGCGACGCGGTCGAGTCCGCGGGTCGCCAGCTCCGACGGCTCGCCGCGCAGCAGGGCGATCAGCGCGCACACCGGGCACCACTGACAGGAGTCGGCGGGCGACACCGGCTCGTGTTCGTCGTGGGTGCTGACCGCGACCCGGTCGAGCCATGGGCCCGCGCGCTCGGCGACCGCGGCCATCAGCAGGCGTAGTTCGTCGGCCAGCCGTGACCCCGGGTCCTGTGTGGTCGTCTGCGTCACGGGCGCTCCTCCTGGCCGGGCGCGAAGCGCAGCACCAGACCGGCGCCGTCGGCCTCGGCGTCGATAACGGTGTAGCGCCGAAGCATAAGCGGCAGCGCCACAAGCCTGCGCACGCCGTCCACAGTGACCGCCAAATCGTCACCGACCCGCACCAGGTCCAGGTCGCAGCCGTCCAGGAGCGGCAGGGCGACCGTGAGCAGGTAGTCGTCGCCGTCGGCCCGCACCGACAGCAGCGGCACCCCCGGCCTGCGCAGACCGTCGAGCGGGTCGATACCCGCGTAGAGCTCGTCGGCGAGGTCGATCAACGCGCGCGCGCCGATCGGTTCGGCCGCGCGGTGTTCGACCACGTGCACCGACAGCGGGGTCGAGGCGTCCAATTCGGACAGCACGGCGTCCTGTTCGGACCGGCGGGTGCGCAGCCAGCTCGCCGCGGGTCCCCGCCACAGCCGGGCCTTGGGCACCAGCCGGTTGGCGATGAGCGCGTCCACATGCACCCCGCGCAGGGCGAGCGCCGCGAGCGTGCGGCGGGTCTCGGCGACGACGAGCCGCTCCGGGGTGAGCACGAGTCGCACGCTGGTCGTCGCCGGATCCGTCAGCACGTCACGCAGACCCGCCAGGTGCGTGGCCAGCGTGGCGATCGACTTGGCGGCGGACCGCAGCGGCGCGCTCGCGAGCATTCCCCGCGCGGAACCGAACACCCGGTCCAGATACCCGGCGATCGCTTCCGGCAAAGCCAGCAGCCGCAACGTTTCCGCGGTGGGCCCGCAGTCGACGACGACCACCTCCCATGGACCGCTCTGGGCGAGCCTGGCCACTTCGGACAGCGCGAGCAACTCGTCCACGCCGGGCAGGACCGTGAGCTCCTCGGCGTCGAGTTCGTCGAGGCCCGCTCCCGCGAAGACACCGCGCAACTGGTCGCGCAGCTCCGGCCACGACCGGTCGACCAGCGACCGGGCGTCGACGTGCGCGGCGTAGAGCGAAGTGTCCACTTCGGACGGCTCGGCGCCCAGGACGGTGCCGAACGCGTCGGCGAGCGAGTGCGCGGGATCGGTGGACACCACCAGTGCCTTGCGGCCGGACGCGGCGATGCGGGCGGCCGTCGCCGCGGCCAGGGTCGTCTTGCCCACCCCGCCCTTGCCGGTGAAGAGCAGAATCCGCACGCGTCGCCCTCCGCTACAGCGCTTCGACGCGGCGCTTGAGCTCCTTGAGCGCGGTGTCCATGATCACTTTCTCGGCCTTGCGGCGGAACAGGCCGATCATCGGCACCATCAGCTGCACGGACAGGGTGTAGGTGACCGTGGTCCGGCCGCCCTCCTCGCGCAGCGCGTAGCGGCCCTTCTGCGAGCGCTGCATCTGTCCCTTGACCAGCGTCCAGTCGACCGCGAGGCCGTCATCGGCCCAGGTGTAGGCCAGGGTGTAGACGTCCTTGAACACCCCGGCGTCAAGGGTGAAGGTGACTTCCTGCCCGCGGCCGTCGGCGTCACGGGAGAGCACTTCGCTCTGTTTGACCGCCCCCGCCCACTCGGGATATGCCTCGAAATCTGCGATTACCGCCATGATCGCGTCCGCCGGGGCGTCGACGACGATGGACTGCGTGGACTCGTCGGCCATAGTTCCGCAGGTTACCCGGTCACCAGCTCAGGACGTACGGCCACCGGGTCCGCTGGAAGTGTCCGACGTTGGCGCACTCGGTGCGCCCCAGCCGCATCCGGGCGGCGAGCGGCTGGTGGACGTGGCCGAACACCGACCAGCGAGGCCGCTGCCGGTGGATCAGGTCGATCAGCGCCGAGGATCCCAGTTCGGCGCGTCGCGCCATCACGTCGTAGGTCAGCTCGGGCACGTCCGGCGGGATGTGGCTGCACAGCACGTCGACGTCGACCAGTCGGTCGACCGCCTCGTCGAACTCCTCGGGCGTGCGTAGGTACGGCACGAACGGGCCGGTGCGCCGGGGCGCCACCCCGCGTGGGAGCAACGCGCCGCCGACGAAGCCGAACCGCAGCCCGCCCATCTCGGCGACGTCGCCGTCGAGCACCTCGACGCCGTCACCGGCGAACTCGGGCCACAGGTGCGGGAGGTCGACGTTGCCGGGCGTGGCGTAGGTGGGCACGGTCATCGCCGCGAACAGCGCCTTGTACTGGGTGCGGACGGCTTCCTCGACCACCCCGGCGGCGTCGTGCAGGGTCGACCACAGCTCGCGGGCGTACGCGGAGGCCTCGGCGGTGAGCCGCTCGCGGCGCAGCCCGGCGAACACCGCGACCTTCTCCGCGCCGAACACCATGCCGAGGATCCCGCGCGAGTGGTCGTGGTAGTCGACGAAGTCGATCAGGTCGCCGAGGACGATGAGCGCGTCGGCGCCTTGTCCGGCCCGGGCCAAGGCCTCGGCGTTGCCGTGAACGTCGGACACAACATGAACCCGCACGGGTCTACATTACGCGGACGCCGGCGCGCATCCCGGCGCTCGCCCGTCCTCCAGGACGGCCTTGAGCCCCAGCGCCACCGACTTCGCGGCGAGCTGGCGCGCGGTCATCTCCCGGCGCACGTTCTTGACCGGGCGGCCCTCGGGCAGGTCCGCCCGCAGGAAGTAGTGCACGACCGTGCCGTCGAGCACCGGTTCGAGCCAGACCTCCATGGTCCCGACCAGCGCACCGCCCACGGTCCAGCGCAGGCCCTCGTCGCCCCGATCGGCGTACACCTCGAGGTCGAGGTCGGGCCAGTAGCGACGCCACGCGCCGGGATCGGCGAAGGCGGCGGCCACGATTTTCGGGGGCACCACGATGAACGTCTCGTCCACCACGTCGACATGCGGCATTCCCGCAGCATTCCATGTCACCCGGGGTGACCCGCGCGGCACAGGCCGGTAGGACTAATTTTGGGGGCGATCACGGGGAGGTCGACGTGCGCGAATACAGCGTGCCCGCCATCGGGGCAGTGGCCGACGAGGAAAGCCTCACCGACATGGTGTGGGCCAACGCCGAGCGCTTCGCCGACGCGGTGGCGTTCCGGCGGCGGGTGGACGGGTCGTGGATCGACGTCACCACCGCGGAGTTCGCCCAGCAGGTCGCGGCCGTGGCCAAGGGCCTGATCGGGTCAGGGCTGCGGGCGGGCGACCGGGTGGCGCTGTTGTCGCGGACCCGGTACGAGTGGACGCTGCTCGACTTCGCCATCTGGGCCGCGGGCTGCGTGACCGTCCCCGTGTACGAGACCTCCTCGGCCGAGCAGATCGCGTGGATCCTGGGCGACTCCGGCGCGCGGGCGGTCGTGGTGGAGACCGAGGCCCACCGGCACACCGTGGAGCAGGTCGTCGACCGGCTCGCCGAGGTCGAGCACGTGTGGCAGATCGAGCCGGGCGGGGAACTCGACGCGGCGGTCGACGAGCTCACCGCCGCGGGCGCGGGCGTCAGCGACAAGGCCGCGCACGAGCGCAGGCTCGCGGTCCGCTCGTCGGACACCGCGACCCTGGTCTACACCTCGGGCACCACCGGCAGGCCCAAGGGCGTCGAGCTGACCCACCGCAACCTCCTGGCCGAGATCCGCGCGGACATCGCCGCGTTCCCGCAGCTCATGCGGCCGTCGAACGCGATGCTGGTCTTCCTGCCGCTGGCCCACGTGTTCGCCCGCGCCATCGCGCTGTGCTGCGTGTACTCCCGCACCACGCTGGGCCACCTGCCCGATGTCCGCGACCTGGTCGCCGATCTCGCGACGTTCCGCCCGTCGTTCATCGTCGCCGTGCCGCGGGTGTTCGAGAAGGTCTACAACTCCGCGAAGCAGCGGGCGCACGCCGCGGGCCGCGGCCGGGTCTTCGACCTCGCGGAGGAACTCGCGGTCGAATACAGCACCGCCCTGGACGGGCCGGGTCCGTCACTGGCACTGAAGGCGCGTCGGGCGGCGGCGAGCAAGGTCGTCTACAGCAGGCTGCGCGCGGTGTTGGGCGGCCGGTGCGTGGCCGCGATCTCGGGCAGCGCCCCGCTGGGCGATCACCTCGCGCACTTCTTCCGAGGCGTCGGGGTGCCCGTGTACGAGGGCTACGGACTCACCGAGACGTCGGCGGCCATCTGCGTCAACACCGAGCAGGCGTTCCGGGTCGGCACGGTCGGCAAGCCGGTCGCGGGCGCGTCGGTGCGCATCGCCGACGACGGCGAGATCCTGCTGTCCGGCGAGATGGTGTTCCGCGGATACTGGCGCAACCCGGCCGCCACCGCGGAGGTCCTCGACGACGGCTGGCTGCGCACCGGCGACCTCGGCGCCCTCGACGACGAGGGATTCCTGCGGATCACCGGCCGCAAGAAGGACATCATCGTGACCGCGGGCGGCAAGAACGTCGCCCCCGCGGTGCTGGAGGACCGGGTGCGCAGGCATCCGCTGGTCAGTCAGTGCGTGGTGGTCGGTGACCGGCAACCGTTCGTGGGCGCGCTGGTGACCCTCGACCCCGACTTCGTCTCGGTGTGGGCGGCGAGCCACGGCAAGCAGGTGGCCGTCGCCGACCTGGTGGACGACCCCGACCTGCGCGCGGAGATCCAGACGGCGGTGGACGAGGCGAACCGCGCGGTGTCGAAGGCGGAATCGATCCGCGAGTTCGTCATCCTGCCGCGCGACTTCACCGAGGCGGCGGGCGAGGTCACGCCCAGCATGAAGGTGCGGCGCGAGGCGATCACCAAGGCCTACGCCGAGGAGATCGCCGCCCTCTACGGCTGACCGATCAGGAGAGTCGGACGGCCAACTCGGTGTGCCACCGGGTCGGGTCGGGCTGCTCCACGGGGTTGGTCAGGAAGCGCTCGACCCGCGCGCCCCAGAGACCGTCCTCGACGTCCCAGTCCAGGCCCTGCTCGTCGCCCCAGGCGAGCACTGCGGCGGTGAGATCGGTCAGGCCGTCCGGGTGGCCGATGTGGGTGATCGTCACGTAGCGGCCCGCGGGAAGCTCGCAGGACCCCGCTATCGGTGCGGCGACGGGCACGCCCGCCTCGACTTCGATCTCGCCCGCCAGGTCCACCCGCAGGTACCGCAGGAAGGGCGCGCCCGCGATGGCGACCCCACGCTCGGCCAGGCCGCCGATGACCTCCGGGATCCGGTCGGCTATCTCGTTCATCGTCGCGATGGTCACCAACCGACGTACGCCCATGTACGGCTGAGCGGGACGTTCCTCGATCGTCGGGTCCAAGACCATTCGCGCTCCCTCAGTTCGTGCCGAACCGGTACGTCGTCTCACCGTCCAGCAGCGTGGACAGGCGGGCGGCCCGGTCCGACCACTGCCACGACCGCCGCATCCACTCCCGACCTGCCGCGCCCATCGCGGCGGCCTTGTCGGGGTCGGCCAGGAGGCTACCGACGCGGTCGGACAGTTCGGCGACATCGCGACCGTCGACCACATGGCCGGTCTCCCCGTCCAGCACGGTCTCCGGGGCGCCGCCGGAGTCGCCGACCACGACCGGCAGACCGGTCGCGGCGGCCTCCAGGAAGACGATCCCCAGGGCCTCGACGTCCAGGCCGCGGCCGTGCGTGCGGCACGGCATGGCGAACACGTCACCCGTGGCGTAGTGCGCGGGCAGTTCCTCCCACGGGACGGACCCGGTGAGCACCACGTGCTCGGCGACCCCGGTCTGCCGCGCCAGTGACTCCAGCCGAGGCCGGTACGGGCCGCCGCCGACCAGCAGCAGCGCGGCGTCGGGCACCCGTGCGCGGATGCCCGGCAGCGCGCGGATGAGCATGTCCTGGCCTTTGCGCGGCATCAGCCGGGACACGCACACCACGGTCGGCCGATCGCCCAGCCCGTACCGGGCGCGGATCTCGGCGCGGGCGGCCGCGTCGGGCCGGTAGAGGTCGGTGTCGACACCCGATGGCAGCAGTTCCAGTGCCGCCGAGCGGCCGAAGGCGGCGGCGAACCGCGCCCGGGTGTACTTGCTGACGTAGGTGACGACGTCGGTGGTCGCGCCGATCCGGCGGACGGCCTGGCGGGCGCCCGGGAGCATCGACCAGCCGACCTCGTGGCCGTGGGTGCTGGCGACCACCCGGCGGGCTCCCGCGGCGCGCAGCGTCGGCGCGAGCAGGGCGAGCGGGGCGGCGGCGCCGAACCACACCGAGTCGCAGGTCTCGGCGCGCAGGATCTCGCGGGCGCGGCGGGCGACGTCGGGGGTGGGCAGCATCAGCTTGCCGGGGTGGCGCACGACGGTGAACGGCTGCTTCGCGTCGAACTCCTCATGGGTGCCCGAGTCCGACTCCCACGACGGCGCGTAGACGACCAGGTCCTGCCCGAGCCGGGTGGCGAACGAGTGCAGATAGGTCTGGATGCCGCCTGGGCGGGGCGGAAAGTCGTTGGTCACCAGAAGCGTTCGACGCACCGGGCCAACCTATTCCCCGGCTATCGCAGCGCCCCACGCAGGTAGGCCTGCCACTCGCGGAGCAGGATCGCGCGGTCCATGCCGATCACCCGGCGCAGCAGGTCGTCGGTCTCGCTTGCCGACAGCGGCCCGGCCCCGCCCAACTCGCGGTAGAGCGTGACCAGGCGCGGTTCACCGAAGCGGTCGGCGATGAACCGGCTGATAGACCACGCCTGCTGGTAGGCGAGGTCGAGTTCGCGGTCCTTGCCGCGGAACGCGCGGTCCTCGGGCAGCGAGGTCGGCGGGCCGGACTCCCGAACCTGTTTGGCCAGGTCAGGCGCGCCCTGGGCCAGGGCGATGTCGGTGTCGCGGTAGCCGACGTAGTCGGAGAAGCCTTCGAGCAGCCACATCGGGGAGCCGTCGACGGTCACCGACCGGGCCGCGACATGGGTGATCTCGTGCCGAAGGACCACCCGCAGCGAGGCCACAGACAGCGCCCGGGCCCCCATCGGGCTGAGGATGACGCGCTGCCCGGTGGCGGTCCGCTCGGCGGTGTCCACCCGGTCGGCGATGGCCACGGCGACGACGGACTCCACCGGGAAGTCCGGCCCGACCAGCGCCCGCATCTCGGCGGGTCCGTCCGGCAGGAACAGGGCGACTCGTCTGGACCAGTCGCTGCCCCACACCCGGCTGACCGCCTGCACCGAGGGGTCGAGCTCGCGGACCAGCCGGTCGACCATCGGCTGGCTGCCCGGGTGGGCCAGGACCAGGCCATGCGCGGTCTTGGTCACCACACACGGTCCGAAGTCCCACGGGCCGCGCCACGACCGCCTGCCCAGGTCGTTCAGCGCGGTGTCGGACCGCAGGTACCAGGTGCCCGCCCGGTGGACGAACAGGTAGCCCATGGCCCGGCTGGTGGGGGTCAGGTCGACCCCGCCGAGCGCGTACCGCAGATCCACCGCGGGCGCCCACAGTTCGGCGGTGCGATCGTCGTCGAGCGCGGTCAGGTCCAGGCTGTCGTCGGGGTGCAGCACGTAGGACCAGTGGTCGAACGGGACTCCGGCGAGGTTGGCGAACAGCGCGCGCTGGCTTTCGAGGAAGTTCGGGTCGGCCAGTGGGTCGAGACCGGCGAGGAACGCGGCCTCGTCGCGGCGTACGACGGCCTCGGCCCGCCGATCCAGGAGCGCCCTGACCGCGTCGACGCGTTCGGTGTCGCCGCCCTTGGGCCCCGCGGGCTCCAACCCTCCCAGGGGCTGTCCCTGGCTGGGCGCTGGGGGCGACGGGGCCACCTGGGACGCGGGGACGGCGATGAACACCATCCCGGCGAGCGCGGTGGTGGCGACCACGGCGCTCAGCCAAGCTCGCACCCGTGCCCTCATGGCCATTGGGTGATCGTAAGGGAGAAATGAGTCGGGACCAGTACCCAATGGCACTGGTCCCGACTCGGAAATGCTTCGCTGACGGCTACCCGACGATGCGCTTGGCACCGAGGTAGTCGCTGCCGCCACCGGAGAGCGGGGCGGTCTTCACCGGCACACCCGAGGTGGAGGCGTGCACGAGCATGCCGTTGCCGATGTACATGGCGACGTGGTGGATCGTGCTGGGGCTGCCGCCGTAGAACAGCAGGTCGCCCGGGATGAGTTCGCTCTTCGAGACCGCTTTGCCATAGGTGTACTGCGACCGGCTGGAGTGCGGCAGGTTGATACCGATGGCGCGGTAGGCGTAGAGCGTCAGGCCGGAGCAGTCGAACGCGTTCGGGCCTTCGGCGCCCCAGACGTACGGGTCGCCGCGCTGCGCGAGCGCGACCTCCATGGCCTTGCCCGCGTCGCCGGAGCCGACGTAGACGCCGGTGTCGACGGGCGGTTCGAACAGCGTCTTGCGCTCCGCCGCCGAGAGGCGGTTCTTGGCCTCCTCGACCTGCTTGATCTGCGTGTCGAGATCGGCCTTCGCCTTGGTGATGTCGGCGAGCAGCTTCTCCGACGCCGCCTTGGCCTCACCAGCGCGGTTCTGGCCGTCCTCGGCCTGCTTGCGCGCCTGGGCCGCGGTGGCCACCGCGTTGGTGTACTTCGACAGCGCGTTCTGGTTGTCCGAGGCGAGGACCGTGAGCGCGGAAGCACGCTCAAGGAAATCGTCCGCGGACGATCCGGTCAGCAGCGCGCTGATCTTGTTGAAGCGCGCGCCCTGGAACGACGCGCTGGTCAGCTGGTCGACCTGGCCGCGGAACTGCTCTTCCTGAGCGGCGGCCTGCTTCTCCAGCTCCGCGGCCGCGGCGACGTCGGCTGTGGCCTTGTCGTACTCGGCCTGCTTGACCTTGAGGTCTTCCTTCGCTTGCAGGAGATCCTCGTTGACGTCTCCGGCCTTGGCGCTGAGCTCCTGGTACTGCTTGATCGCTTCCGACGCGGTGGTCGGGGGCGGCGGGGGCTGGGCAGGTTGCGCGTACGCGGGACTTTGGGACATACCGATCACCGAGATGACCGCGGTGACACTCAGGGCTCCACGCACAGCTCGCTTGAGTCGATGCGACGACACGTCGCGCGTACTCCTTCGTCCTCAAAACCGCCGACGGGGTAGTCCTCGGGCACCGGGGGCGCTTTGGGGAGCACCCTCCGGCCGGACCGATCCGCTCGCGATCGTGTCGCTCACTTCTCGATCATCGACGACCCCACCGTGGGGGATCCGGGTCAGCCGGACGAGGCTGACTTCGGCGGCGATCTCGCGTAGCCACCTCGGGGTGGGCGACTGCTGGCCGCGAGATCTCGGACAGGTTACGAAACGTGAGCCTCCTCGTCTACCAGGTGCGCCGGAAAAGCGCCGGGAATCCTTCCCACACACCAACGGAGCAGTGGCAACTCCACCCTGTGACAACGACAACACCCTGTTCACCCGGGCGTGGAACCGTTCGGCGATCTGGAGCGACCGTTCGGCGAATATTCACGATCGGCCGGACCGATCACCCGGATCAGGCCGTTTTCTCCACCGGAATCAGCCGCAGCCGGGGTACGAGTCCTGCACTCGCGAGGGCGTCGATCGCGAGCCGCTCGGAGCTGTCGAGATCGACATTGGGCGGCGCGCCGAGGAGCACACTGATCACACAATCCTGACAAGCGTTCCCGCGGACCTCGCAGCTATCGCAATCGATGATCATTACTCGGGTCCTTTCCGGTGCCGACGATCTCGTGTTTCACACACTAGAAGACGCCACCGACAATTTCGCTCAGGTGTTCGAAATGATCGAACCCGATAGATCAAGAACCGATGTATTCCCAGTGCCAGGGCTCCTCGCGGCCCCGACCCGGACGCGCCCACGGCGGATTCGCCCATCCGTACACGCCCGCGTTCTGGGCGAGCCAGGCGTACTCCGGGGTGCCGAACGACTGGGCTCCCCCGCAGAGGTCCACCGCCAGCCCCCACCCGTGGTTGCTGGTGCCGGGAACCGCGGCCAGAGCGGGCTTCACGCCATAGAGCCGCACCTGGGCGGCGAAGGTCCGATAGGAATCCGTCAAGCAGATCGCGCGACCGAACACAGTGGCGAACGCGTCCGACATCGCCCGGAACGACCCGGCCGCGTCGCAGCGCAGCGAGTGCGACCCGACGCCGATGAGGCACAGCGCCGCCTGCGGGATGAGGCCGTTGGGATAGCCGCCCCAAGCCCCCGGGGCCTCCCCAGGCCCGCGTGGCGGGAGCTGCACTCCCCCACAGCGCCAGCGCAGACCGCCGTCGGTGGCCTGCGGCACCGGCTGGGGCTGGCGCTGCCCAAGCGCGGGCCGGGCGACACCGAGCAGGGTGTCTCCGCCGGGCAGGTCCGTCACCACGACGCCTGCCAGCCTGCCGTCGGCGGTGAGCATGGTGCGTTGGTCGAGCACGATGCCCACGCCCTGCACACCAAGCCGGGCCGGGCCCAGAAACACGACATCGCCGGGCTGGGCGTCCGGCGTCGGCACCGGCGTCAGCACACTCATCTGCTCGGCCACGGCACCGGGCAGGGCCAGCCCGCCCACCCCGAACACGGACCGGACCAGTCCGTCGCACGAGTACGCGTTGGGACCCTCGCCGCCCGCGCCGGGCACGAAGGGCTTGCCGAGCACGCCCACGGCGGTGTTCACCGCGCCGATCACCTCGGCGGGCAGGACGAGCAGCTTCTCACCCGTCGGCAGCGTGGCCCGGGCGACGCCCGGCTGCGGCGCACCGGTCGAGCCGGGCAGCGGCTCCAGCCGGGCGGGCAGCTGCGCCGGGTCGCGCAGGGCGGCCGCCTTGGGCGCGGCGATGCCCGCGAGCGCCAGCTTGTCGGTGTAGGCCTTCCACGCCGCCGCGGTCTTCTGGTTGCGTTCGCGCTGCGCCGTCTGCTGGGCGATCACCGCGGCGTTGGTGTCCTCGACCTGGCCGCGCAGCTCGGACGACACGGCCGCGGCCCGGTTGGAGGCGTCGCCGTTGCGGCGGTCCAGGTCGGCCTTGCGCTCGGCGGCGGCCCGCTCGGTGCCCACCGCGGCGTTCTCGGCGTCCTGCGCTCCACGCTGCCTGGCGACGGCCTGGGCGAGCCGCTGGTCCTGGTCGATCCGCACGCGCTCGATCAGGCTGCTGCCCTGCAGGAACTCCTCCGGACCGCCCGCGGTGAGCAGCATCTGCAGCTCGCTGGGCTGCGCCAGCGCCGAGTAGAGGGCGGCGGAGTAGGCGTCGACCTCGTCCTGTTGGGCGGACACGACCTTGTCGGCGGCTTGCCGCTCCACGCGCGCGCGTTCGACCTGGCTGGTGGCCTGGCGCAGCTCGTCCTCCGCGGTGCGGATCTTGTCCGAGAGTTCGGACAGCTCGCGCTGCACGTCGGTGGCGGTGCGCTGCAGCTCAGCGACCTTGGGATCGGCGAAGGCCTCGCCCGGGCGGGTGTCCGGCACCGGCGAGCCCGGCCCGACACCGGCCTCGATCTGCGGCGGCTCGGTGGGCTGCGCGCCCGCGAGCGGGTTGGCCAACAGCGCGGCGACCAAGGCCAGCGCGGCGGCAATCTTGACCGAACCCCACCTACGCACCCGCGTACCAACTCCTCGGTGTCACGTTTCCTACTTACCAGTATTAACGCGAAGGTATCGGTGACGTGACGGCACGGGCACTATCGGGTGATCAAATGCGCCCAAGCCGGGCGAGCAGGACGGCGGAAGGCACCGGGTGGGCGCCCCGCCGACGGACGGCGTCGGCCACGGCGCGGTCCGACGTGACGACCACCACCGGCCTGCCCTCGGGTTCGGCGGTGACCAGTGCCTTGATCACGTCGTCGGCCAGCACGCCCGGGTCGCTGAACAGGACGCGGACCCCGCGCGGAGCGGCGACCGGGACCGCCACGACTCCCGCACCGTCGAACACCAGGGTGACCTCCGCGGACGTGCGCGCGGCGAGGGAGGCGAGTTGGCGGACCAGGCGGTCGCGCTGGTCGGCCAGGGACAGTTCGGCGTAGCCGGTCTTGGTGACGTTGTACCCGTCGACGACAAGGTGCACCGATGGCAGCGCGAGCAGCCGGTCGAGTGCGGCCGGGTCCTCGACCCGGCCCACCATGCCCTGCGCCGCCGTGGCGCCCCGGACAAGGTCCGCGGGCCGGGGCCCGCCGCCGCCGAGGGCGAGTTCGCGGCGCAGGCCGGTGACGGCGCCGTCGAGGGTGTCGACGAGCAGCGCCAGCCGCACCTCGTCGGCCTGGCGGGCCTCGCGGGCGGACTGCCGGGCGATGTCGGCGTCGGCTTCGGCGCGTTCGGCGCGGCCGCGCTCGGTCTCGACCCGGTCGCGTTCGCGGTCGCGCTGCTCGGTGAGCGCGGCGACCTGGGCGGCGCACTCGGCGCGCACCCGGTCGACCGCGGCCTGGGCGGTCTCTGCGGTGTCCTTGGCCTCGCGCAGCTTCACACCTTGGTCGCGCAGGCGTTTGCGCAGCCGCTCCACCTCGGCCTCGGCTTCGGCGCGCACCCGGTCGACCGCCCCCGCCGACTCGTCCAGCAGGGCCTGCACGCGGGCGAGTTCGGCCTCGACCTTCTGCAGGCGGGCGACGGCGGTGTCCCGCTCGGCCCGCAGCGACGTGTCCGAGGCGCGCCTGGAGACCAGCTCCAGGTAGTGCACCGCCGACTCCTCGCCGAGCAGCACAGCGGCCGCGGCGACGCTGACCGGGTCGTTGCCCCCGAGGTCGAGCGCGGCGGGCTTGTTCTCCCGGCACCACTGCACGACGGCGGTGCGGAAACCCACCACGTCACGCAGACCGGCGATGATGGCCGAGCCGCCGAGGCGGGCCCGCTTGCTGGGCGCGAACCGGGCCACCGGGCGCACCATCTGCGGGATGTCGACCGGCGGCAGCGACCCGACCGCGTCGGCGCCGAGCTCGGCGAGCCGGTTCCTGACCGCGTCGGGCAGGGTCGACCAGTCTACGGCCGCGTTTTCCGTGCCGTCCACGGTGGACGGTTCGGGGCCGGGGTCTTCCGGCTGGGGCGGCGTGGCCATTCCGTAAGGCTAGTGGCTGAGCCCTGCCGTGACGTGACGGCTCCTCTACCGTGGGACTGACGGAAGTGTCGGTGGTGTGATCTAGCTTCGGCGATGATGAGCACCGCATCCGCCACCCGCACCCAGCTCGCCTTCGACGAGTTGGGAACGCCGCTGCGCGAGACCACCTTCGTCGTGTTCGACCTGGAGACCACGGGTGGCAGCGCGGAGGCCGACGCGATCACCGAGTTCGGCGCCGTCAAGGTGCGCGGCGGCGAGGTGATCGGCGAGTTCGCCACCCTGGTCGACCCGGGCCGGGGCATCCCGCCGGAGATCATCGCGCTGACCGGCATCACCGACTCGATGGTCTACACGGCGCCGAAGCTCGAGGCGGTGCTGCCCGCCTTCCTGGAGTTCGCGGCGGGCTCCGTGCTGGTCGCGCACAACTCCGGGTTCGACGTCGGGTTCATCAAGGCGGCCTGCCACAGGCTCGGCTACCGGTGGCCGAAACCCGCGGTCGTCTGCACGGTCCGGCTGGGCCGCCGGGTTCTCACCCGGGAGGAAGCGCCAAGCTGCCGCCTCTCCGCCCTGGCCGCGCTGTTCCGCGCCTCGACCATGCCCAACCACCGCGCCCTGTCCGACGCCCGCGCGACGGTCGACGTGCTGCACGGCCTGCTGGAGCGAGTGGGTTCGCTCGGCGTGCAGTCGTTGGAAGAGTTGCTCGACTACCTGCCGGAGGTCACGGCCGCTCAGCGCCGCAAGCGCACCCTCGCCGAGGACCTGCCGAACGAACCCGGCGTCTACCTGTTCAGAGGACCGTCCGAGGAAGTCCTCTACGTCGGCACCGCCTCAGACCTGAAACGGCGGGTCCGCCAGTACTTCACCGCGGGCGAGACCCGACGCCGCCTTCGCGAGATGGTCAGCCTCGCCGTCCGGGTCGACACGGTCACCTGCGCCCACCCGCTGGAGGCGGAGGTACGGGAACTGCGGCTGCTGTCGGCCCACAAGCCTGCCTACAACCGGCGGTCCAAGAACGCCCGCAACTCGTGGTGGATCACCCTGACGGAGGAGCCATTCCCCCGCCTGTCGATCGTGCGACGGGCACGAGATGGCGCCCTGGGACCGTTCCGCAGCAAGCGAATGGCCGACGAGGCATTGCTGGCATTGCAGGATGCGACGGGCATTCGCCCCTGCACGGTAAGGATTCCCGCGAAGGCGGCAAGCGCGAGTCCCTGCGCCCTGGCGGAACTGGACCGCTGCGGCGCCCCCTGCGCGGGAAGGCAGACGGTCGAGCAATACCAGCCGATGGTGCGGGCGGTGGACGGGCTCGTGGCGGGCAGGCACCTGGATCCCTTACGGCTCTTGGAATCCAGATTGGCCGCACTGTCCACGGAGGAGCGCTTCGAGCAGGCCCGCACCGGCCGCGACCGCATGTCGACGCTGATCCGGGCATTGGACCGAGGACAACGACTCGCCGCTTTGGCATCGGTTGCCGAACTGGTCGCGGCCCGGCCGGACTCGGCGGGTGGATGGGAGTTCGCGGTGATCAGACACGGCCGACTGGCTTCGGCGGGAGTTGCTCGGCGAGGGGTGCAGCCGATGCCGGTGGTGGAGAACCTGATCGCCTCAGCGGAAACCGTGATCCCGGGTGAAGGGCCGCTGAGGGGAGCGCCCGCTGAGGAAGTGGGGGTGGTCTTGCGGTGGCTGGATCGGCCGGGAACTCGGATGGTTCGCTGCACCGCGCCGTGGGCCGAGCCGGCTCAGTGTGCGGCGAGATGGCGGCCGTGGCTGGATCTCGCTGATCGGGCGAGGGTTTCGCTGGTGGTCCGGGACTGACCGGACGCCCGCCCGGCCTGGCTTTGGGTGCCTGTGGCGGCCATGGTTTGGGTGCTTCGCCGACTCTGGCTTTGGGTGCCTGCGGGCAGTCTTGGGCGTGTGGGTGCCTGTTCGGGTGGTGGGCGGATCACCCAACAGGCCGTTCGATTCCGCCCATCGCGATTCGGGGGTGGTGGGCGGATCACCTGAACAGGCCATTGCGTTGGGCCCCTTGCGTTCGCGGGACGGTCGGCGGATCACCTGGACAAACCGCTCGGTTCTGCCGCTTGCGTCAGGGGCGAGACGTTCACGGCTGTTGTGGCAGGCCCGTTGGGTCTACCTGCTGCGTTGCGTTGGGGGTGGCCCGTGGCCGGCGGTGCCCAGCGGTCAAGTCACCACTTGTCTGAGTCGCGGAGTACCACTGGCTCATCGCCGAAGTCTTCATCGTCGCGAGTCGTGGGGCGCTTGGGGGCGGGTGCGTTCGCCTCCTCCGGTTCCGGCACCGGGATCCGCTGCACCATTTCCGCGTCCCCGCCCAACGGCTGGAAGGCCTGCGCCACCCCCACCGCCGCGTTCTGGCGGGCCTTGCGGGTCAGCGTGAGGATCTCCGTCGCCAGTTCGTCCGCGGACTTCCGCAGGGCCGAGTCCTCCAGCCTCAAGTCCAGAAGCGCCCCGGAAGCCGCTACCGTCACCGTCACCGACTCCGAGCGTTCGGTGGCGCCGGCGGCTTCGACGTTCGTCTTGAACTCGGTCGCCTTCTGTTGCAGGTCGGCCACCTTCGCCTCGAAGTCGGCCAGCCACTCGTCCGGAGTCTGCACGTGTGTCTCCCCTGTCGTACGGTCGCGTCGAGAGCCTAATGTCTTCGCCGATTAGGCTCAGCCAAACCGACAAGGGAGAGACGGATGATCACCGCGATCGTGTTGATCCGGGCAGCCACGGACAGCATTCCCGAGACCGCTCAGGCGATCGCGGACATCGAGGGGGTCGCCGAGGTGTACTCGTGCGCGGGTGACGTCGACCTGGTCGCCATCGTCCGGGTCGCGCAACACGAGGAGTTGGCACAGCTGATTCCCGACGAGATCAGCAAGGTCGACGGCGTGCTCGACACCGACACCCACATCGCGTTCCGCTCCTACTCCAGCCGCGACACCGACGCCGCCTTCGACATCGGTGTCGACGAGGGCTAGAACCGGCCGTCGAACAGCAGTCGGACGACTTCGCTGACCGTCGTGCGGCCGTCCTCCTGGCGGCCGCGGCCCGCGAGGTTGTTCATGATCGCCACGGTGTAGCGCTCTTGGGGGCCGACGAAGCCGATGCTGTTCATCACCGAGCCACCCTCCTCGTCCGACCAGCCCGCCTTGACCCCGGGCCGGGCAGCCGCGCCCGCCGCCCACACGCCCCACTGCTGGTTCGGGCCGACGGCGCGCATGCGGTCCACGATGGCGGAGCGCTCGGTGTCCGGGAGGTCCGTCAGGACGTAGCTGACGAGCCGCTCCAGGTCCGTCGTCGTGCACTTCTGGAAGCCCCAGTAGGGGAAGACCTTCCCGAAACCCGGCTGCGGCCGCAGCGACGTCAGGCCGTAGCCGGGGAAGCCGTGGTTGAACGCCCAGTGGTCCCGCCCGGAGTACCTGGTCCACAGCTCCGTGGCCGACGCGTCGTCGGAGCTGTGGAGCATGGCGTCGATGGCCGCGTGGTCGGCGGCGGACAGGCGGAGCTTGCCCGAACGCTGACGCGTGTACAGGTCGACGACCATCGCGAGCTTGATCGTGGACGCGGTCCACGTCAGGTCCTCGGCGTGCCCGTTGCGCCACGCGGCGCCGGTCACCCGGTCCCGGACGACGATGCCGACGGTGCCCGGTCGCCCCCGCAGATAGGACTCGACGGCGGCGAAGCGGCCCTGGAAGTCACAGTCGAAACCGGATTCGGGCATGGGGCACGCGGCGTGCGCCGCCTGCACGTGGCTCGTCACGGGCAGTGTCTCCGAGGTGCTTGATCGGGCGGGTGCACAGGACAGTACGGCGGACACGGCGATTCCGCTCGCGACCCACCGCAGCCATGTCCCAGACGACCCCAGCACCGCGGCAGGCTACCGCGCGCCGCCTTTGAAGATCCCAGGAAACGAAAAGGGGCGGCACCCCTGAACCGGGTGCCGCCCCTACTCGACTGACCTAGTGACTCTTCGGCTCCTCGGCCTTGGTCGCCTCGATCTCGGTGTGGCCGTTGTGCTGGGCCGCGCGGGCCCGGGCCAGTGCCGTGGTCTCCTCGACCGGGTCCGGCGTGAGCCAGGAACCGGCGACGGGCGCGCCCGCCGAGCCGAGCTTGTTCATCTTCTTCGGCACCGCCGCGCCCTGGTACTCCAGCGGGATCGGGTGGCCGTGGTCGTCCACCGGGCCGAGCGGCTGGTGGATCTCGATGAACTCGCCGTGCGGCAGCCGCTTGATGATGCCGGTCTCGACACCGTGCTCCAGCACCTCGCGGTCCGAGCGCTGCAGGCCCAGGCAGATGCGGTAGGTGATGAAGTACGCCAGCGGCGGCAGCACCAGCAGACCGATGCGTCCCATCCAGGTCGTCGCGTTGAGCGAGATGAAGAACTTCTCGGCCAGCACGTCGTTGGCCGCCGACAGCAGCGACACCATGAAGTAGGTGATCGCCATCATGCCGAGGCTGGTGCGCACGGGAACGTCACGCGGACGCTGCAGCAGGTTGTGGTGCGCGTAGTCCTTGGTGAACCAGCGCTCGATCCACGGGTAGGCCGCCGCGATACCGCCGAGCAGCGGCAGACCCAGCTGGAACGGGAAGAACGCCGCCGGGATCGTGTAATCCCCGAGGTAGATCTCCCAGGCGGGCCAGAGTCGGATCAACCCGTCGGTCCAGCCCATGTACCAGTCGGGCACCGTGCCCGCGGAGATGTGCGCCGCGTTGAACGGTCCGAAGTTCCAAATCGGGTTGATCTGGAACAGGCCGCCCAGGGCCGCGGTGACGCCGACGACGACGGCCATGAACGCGCCGCCCTTGACCGCGAACACCGGCATGATCCGGACGCCGACGACGTTGGTCTCCTTGCGCCGCACGCCCGGGAACTGGGTGTGCTTCTGGTACCAGACCAGGGCGAGGTGAACGCCGATGAGCGCGAGCAGGATGCCCGGCAGCAGCAGGATGTGGACCGTGTAGAGGCGCGGCACGATGTCCTCGCCCGGGAACTCGCTGCCGAAGAGCAGCCAGTGCACCCAGGTGCCCACGACCGGCAGCGACAGCAGCAGGCCGGACATGATGCGCAGACCCGCGCCGGAGAGCAGGTCGTCGGGGAGCGAGTAGCCCGCGAAGCCCTCGAACGCGCCGAGCAGGAACAGCAGCACGCCGATGACCCAGTTGACCTCACGCGGGCGCCGGAAGGCGCCGGTGAAGAAGACACGGAACATGTGGCAGACGATGGCCGCCATGAACAACAGGGCCGCCCAGTGGTGGACCTGCCGGGCGAACAGACCGCCGCGCACGTCGAAGGAGATGATCAGCGTCGACTCGTAGGCCCGCGACATCTCCAGGCCACGCAGGTTGACGAACGAACCCTCGTAGACGACCTCCTGCATGGAGGGGTCGAAGAACAGCGCCAGGTAGGTGCCCGAGAGCAGCAGCACGATGAAGCTGTAGAGCGCGATCTCACCGAGCAGGAACGACCAGTGCGTCGGGAAGACCTTGTTCATCTGGTGGCGCATGCCCTTGGCCAGGTGATAACGGTCATCCGCCCACTTGGCCGCACCACCCGCGGCACGTGAGGCGGCTGAGTTGGCCTTGGTGGGAGTTGTGATTGCGCTCATGACTTCCGCTCCCAGAATGCGGGCCCGACCGGCTCGATGAAATCGCTCCTGGCAATAAAGTAACCCGTCTCCTCATCAACCGCGATGGGCAACTGGGCCAGCTTGCGCGTCGCCGGACCGAAGATGGGCTTGGCGTAGGCCAGCGCGTCGAACTGCGACTGGTGGCACGGGCACAGGATCCGGTTCGTGGCGTCCTCGTACAGCGAGGTCGGGCAGCCCAGGTGGCTGCAGATCTTCGTGTACGCGTAGTAGTCGCCGTAGTTGAAGTCTTCCTGGCCCTGGTGCTTGACGACCTTGCGGCCGTCCTCGGAGCGCAGGCGGATCAGCATGACCGGGTTGTCCGAGCGCTTGAGCGCCTTGGACAGCGCGTGCTCGTCCTCGCGCTCCGACTCGCGGAACGGGAACACCGTTTCCATAGCGCCCGCGGACAGGTCTTCGGGACGAACCAGGGAGACCTCGTGCGCGTGGCCGGTGGCGCGGCGCAGGAAGACCTTCTCGCCCGGCTTGTCGTGCTTCCAGCCGGTGTGCCACAGCGAGTCCTTGGACTCGGTCTGCGCCCACGGGTCGCGGACCAGGCCGCCGAGGGCGAACACGCCGATGCCCAGGCCCATCGCGCCCGCGCCGAGGCCGGCGGAGCGCTTGATCAGCGAACGGCGGGCAATGGTGCTGCGGTCACCCGCGTCGGCGAGTTCGGCGAGGATCGTCGCCTTGTCCAGCTCCGAGGAGCCGCTGTCGTTGCGCTGCTGGACCGCGACCTCGTGCGGGATGAACTTCTTCGTGTACATCAGCGCGCCGATGCCGACCGCCAGGACCGACAGGCCCAGGGTCGCGCCGAGCAGCGGGGTGAACAGCGAGTACGCGAAGTAGCCGTCCGTGTTCGGGGCGGTATAAGCGTGCGGCCAGAAGAGGAACACACCGATGAAGGCGAACCCGGCGAGCGCCGCGATAAGGAACCAGAGAGCGACAGCGCGCTCGGCGCGCTTCTCCGCGCGCGTGCCCTTGACCGGCCACGGGTCCGGGTACTCGACCAGTTCGACGCCGTCGAGCTTGGCGCCGAGCTTGACCAGGTCGTCCCGGGACATCTGGGCCAGCTCTTCGTCGCTGGGCAGGTCCTGGGGGGTGTTCGAACTCATGACTTCGCCCCAATCCAAAGGGTGATGCCGACCAGGGCCGCCATACCCACGATGAATGCGATCAGGCCTTCGGACTGCGGACCAAGGCCGCCGATCGGGTTGCCGCCCGGGTTGTTGTTCCCGTCGGTCACCGACTTCACGTAGGCGATGATGTCTTTCTTCTCAGCCGGGCTGAGCTGGCGGTCGGAGAACGTCGGCATGTTCTGCGGGCCGACGAGCATCGCCGCGTAGATCTCGGTCTCGGAGACACCATCCAGCTTGGGCGCGAACTTGCCCGAGGACAGGGCGCCGCCGCGGCCGGTGAAGTTGTGACAGGAGGCGCAGTTGAGCCGGAACAGCTCGCCACCGCGGGCCGGGTTGTCGCCGACGAGCTGCTTGCCCGACTCCTCGGGCAGAGTGGTGCCGCCGCCCTTGGACTGGATGAACGCCATCAGGGCGTCGATGTCCTCGGGGCTCAGCTTCGCGGGCTTGCGCTCGATCTGCGCTTCCTGCCGCGTCGCGGGCATGCGGCCCGTCGCGGTCTGGAAATACACCGACGCCTCGCCGACGCCGATGAGGGCGGGGCCGCGGTCGGTGACGCCTTCGAGGTTCGTGCCGTGGCAGCTGATGCAGGTGTTGTTGTAGACCTGCTCACCCCTGCGCAGCGCGGCCGGGTCGCCCTGGGCCTGTGCGACCTGCGGCTGCGGCGCGAGCGCCGAGTACAGCAGGCCGAGCGTCATCAGCGCGAAGCCGAGCGCCAGCAGGCCCGCGATGCGCCTGCGGCCCTTGGTGTGGCTCCGTTGTTTCTTGGTCATTTAAGCGGCAACCCTTGCTGTCAGTGCGGGCTCGGCGAAGCTGTGGTGGTTGGCGGCCATCACGGCACCAGGTAGATGACCGCGAACAGTCCGATCCACACGATGTCGACGAAGTGCCAGTAGTACGAGACCACGATCGCCGACGTGGCCTGGGCCGGGGTGAACTTGCTCAGCCGCGTCCTGATCAGCAGGTACACGAACGCGACGAGACCGCCGATGACGTGCAGACCGTGGAACCCGGTGGTCAGGTAGAACACGGTGCCGAAGCCGCCGGAGGGGATGGTGACACCCTCCTGCACGAGCTGCCAGTACTCGTAGGCCTGACCGCCCACGAAGATCGCACCCATGATCAGCGTCAGGATGTACCACCGGCGCAGGCCGAACACGTCGCCCCGCTCGGCGGCGAACACGCCGAGCTGACAGGTGAACGACGACGCCACCAGGATGATGGTGAACGGCAGCGCGAAGGGCAGGTTCAGATGGATCGGCTCACCGCCCGCCTCAAGCGGCGGGGGCCAGTGTCCGGTCGCGTTCTGCGCCTTGACGGTGAAGAACATCGCGAACAGGCCGGCGAAGAACATGAGCTCGCTGGACAGCCACACGATGGTGCCGACGCTGACCATGTTCGGCCGGTTCAGCGAATGCACACGCTGACCAATGGAGGGCGCTGCTGTTGTCACGCGACGCATTATGTCGTGCGTGTGACCGCCATGCCGTATCGGGTCCACGGCGGGTCGCACGTCGTGCCGGTCACACCTTGACGATCGCGTGCGCGCGAGGCCCCAAACCGGCGAACCAACGGCGATTCGTGCGAAAAACCGCACGTGGGGGCCCAGTTGGACGCCTTGGGCCAGGCCCGGAAGTGAGACCGATAACATCGTGTCCACCAGCACCTGGCCTAGCGAAGGACCCCAGCGCATGAGCACGCAGCCACTGAAGATCCTGGTGTTCAGCCACCGCCCCGAGGTCCGGGAGACCATCGTCACAGCCATCGGCCGACGCCCGGCGGCGGATATCGGCCGCGTCGCGTATGTCGAGGTCGGCACCGTGGCGGAGGTGCTGATGGAGATGGACGGTGTCGGAACCTCCGGTGGAGACATCGATCTCGCCATCCTCGACGGCGAATCACAGCCCACCGGTGGCATCGGTCTTTGCCGCCAGCTCAAGAACGAGATCGACGAGTGCCCGCCGATCGTCATCGCGGTCCGTCGCAAGGACGACCGCTGGCTGGCCACCTGGTCGCAGGCCGACGCGGTGGTCGTGCACCCGCTCGACCCGCTGACCGCCGCCGAGACGGTCGCCGATGTGCTGCGCTCGAAGCGCCTTCCCGTCGCGCGTGGTTGACATGACCGCCCGCACCTGGCCCCGCCTGCTCAACCAGCTGATCGACCGGGTCGACCTCGCCGCCGAGGACACCACCTGGGCGATGAACGAGATCATGTCCGGCAGCGCGACCCCGTCGCAGATCGCCGGGTTCGCGATCGGCCTGCGCGCCAAGGGTGAGACGGCCGCCGAGATCGCGGGCATGGCCGAAGGCATGCTGGCGCACGCCAAGCTCGTCCATGTCGGGGGCAACGCCGTCGACGTGGTCGGCACCGGCGGCGATCAGGCCCACACCGTGAACATCTCCACGATGAGCGCCCTGGTCACCGCCGCGGCGGGGGTGCCGGTGGCCAAGCACGGCAACCGGTCGGCCTCGTCGCAGTGCGGGACCGCGGACGTCCTCGAGGAACTCGGTGTCGCGATCGAGCTCTCCCCCGACGCCGTCGCCACCTGCGTGCGCGAGGTCGGCATCGGATTCTGCTTCGCTCCCGCGTTCCACCCGGCACTGCGGTTCGCCGGCCCGACCCGGCGTGAGCTGGGGGTCCCCACGGCGTTCAACGTGCTCGGGCCCCTGACGAACCCCGCTCGGCCGACGGCGGGCCTGGTGGGCTGCGCGAACGCCCGGATGGCGCCGATCGTGGCCGAGGTGTTCGCCCGGCGCGGCGCGAGCGTGCTGGTCGTGCGCGGCGACGACAACCTCGACGAGATCACCACGACCACCACCACCTCGGTGTGGGTGGTCAGCGGCGGCAAGGTGCGGGAGGACCGGATCGACCCGGCGAAGCTGGGGATCGCGGCCGCCGAGCCGCGGGATCTGCGGGGCGGCGACGCCGCGCACAACGCCCAGGTGATCCGAGATCTGGTGGCCGGGAAGACCGGCCCGGTCCGCGACGCCGTCGTGCTCAACGCGGCGGGTGCCATCGCGGCGTTCCGCGGGCTGTCCGCCGACGTGCACGCCGATCTGGAGGCGGCCATCGGGCAGGCCACGCTCGCCTTGGACTCAGGAGCCGCGAGCACCCTGCTGGACCGCTGGACCGTGCGGTCGACAGAGCTGGCGGGCTGAGCACCCCCGACAACGGCGAAGCCCGTGCGCGAAACGCGCACGGGCTTCGCCATGTCTACTGCGGTAGGTCAGGTGAAGATGCTGACGCCGCCGGGGCCGATGAGCAGGCCGAGCACGATCAGTAGCGCGCCGTAGAGCATTTGTCCACGAATCAGGGTGACAACGCCACCGATTACGAGCACCACAGCGATAATCCATAACAGGGTTGCCATGATTACTACCTCCTCACCAGCCGGAATGCCCATCGGTCGGGGTAGTCAAACCTTCTATCTCCTAGTCGCCGAGTGCTTCGGGATTGAGCAGTGCGCGCGGCCTGGTGCCCGCTAGGCCATCCAGCAGGTTCTCCACCGCCAACAGCCCCATCGCCGCCCGGGTCTGCACGGTGGCGCTGCCCAGGTGCGGCACGATCGTGACCGCGTCGAGGTCCAGCAGGGCCTCCTCGACGATCGGCTCACGCTCGAACACGTCGAGACCGGCGCCGAAGATCTCGCCCGCGCGAACCGCGTCGGCCAAGGCCTTCTCGTCCACGACCGGGCCTCGGGCCGTGTTCACCAGCACGGCCGAGGACTTCATCCGGGCGAAGACGTCGGCGTTGAACAGGTGCCGGGTCGCCGGGGTCAGCGGGCAGTGGACCGAGATCACGTCGGACTCGGCCACCAGCTGGTCGAACGTGCGCAGCTCGGCCTTGAGCTCGCCCGCGACGTCCTCGGGCAGGGGACGCGAGTTGTGATAGATCACCCGCATCCCGAAGCCGAGCGCCCGCCGGGCCGTGGCCTGGCCGATGCGGCCGCAGCCGACGATGCCGATGGTGCGGCCGTAGAGCTCCTGGCCGAGCATCATCCGCGGGTCCCAGATCCACTCTTCGCGCGAGCGCAGGAACCGGTCGCCCTCGGCGACCCGCCGCACGCAGGACAGGATCAGCGCCCACGCGAGGTCGGCGGTGGCCTCGGTCAGCACATCCGGGGTGTTGGTCACCAGGATGCCGCGCCGGGTGCACTCGGGGATGTCGATGTTGTCGACACCCACCGCGTAGTTGGCCACGACCTTGAGCTGCGGGCCCGCCGCGTCGAGCAGTTCGGCGTCGACCTTCTCCGTGAGCAGGGTCAGCAGCCCGTCCTTGCCCTTGACCCGGCGCAGCAGCTCCGAGCGCGGGATGGCGGTGGGCGGACCCTCGTACAGGTCCACCTCGCAGGTCCCGTCCAGGGCAGCCATGGCCTCGTCGACGAGCCTTCGGGTGAGCAGGATCTCCGAGTCAGCCATTGGCGACCTCTCCGGCGAGTTCGGCGAAGGCGGCGAGCGCGGCGCGGATGTTCTCCGGCGAGTTGGCGTAGGAGAACCGCAGGTAGCCCTCACCATAGGCGCCGAACGCGGTGCCCGGCAGCGCCGCGACACCCGCCTTGTTGAGCAGCAGGTCCGACAGCTCGCCGGAGGACTTGCCCAGTCCGGTGATGTTCGGGAACGCGTAGAACGCGCCGCCCGGCCGGACGCAGGACACACCGGGGATGGCGTTGAGGCCGTCGACGATAATGCCGGCCCGTTCGGCGAACGCGGCCTTCATCTTCGCGACCGCGTCCCACGGGCCGTCCAGGGCGGCGATGGCGGCGTGCTGGCTGAACGCCGAGGTGCACGACACCGAGTTGATGACGAGCCTGCTGATCGGCTCCACCAGCTTCTCAGGGAACACACCGAACCCGAGCCGCCACCCGGTCATGGCGAAGGTCTTCGACCAGCCGTCGAGCAGGATCGTCCGCTCGGCCATGCCGGGCACGCTCAGCACGCTGCGGTGCTCGCCGTCGTACTGCAGCGCCCAGTAGACCTCGTCGGTGAGGACGATCAGGTCCCGCTCGATGGCGATCTTGGCGATGGCCTCGATCTGCTCCTGGGACAGCGAGCTGCCGCACGGGTTGTGCGGCGAGTTGAGGATGAGCAGCTTGGTCCGGTCGGTCACCAGCGACGCGAGTTCGTCGGGGTCGATGGTGAAGTTGTTGGACTCGCGCAGCGGGATCGGCACCGGGGTGGCGCCCGCGAACGACGTGATGGAGGCGTACATCGGGAATCCGGGGTCGGGGTAGATGACCTCGTCGCCCTCCTCGCACAGCGCCATGATCGCGAAGAACATGATCGGCTTCGCGCCGGGCGTGATGATCACCCGGTCCGGCGTGGTGGTGAGCCTGCCCGTGCGGTCGAGGAAATCGGCGACCGACGTGCGCAGTTCGGGAATTCCAGGGGCCGCCACGTAATGCGTGTGCCCTTTGCTCAGCGCTTCCTGAGCGGCGCTCTCGATGTGCGCCGGGGTGTCGAAATCGGGCTCGCCGATCTCCATGTGGATGATCTGGCGGCCGGTCTTCTCCAGGGCTTTCGCCTTGGCGAGCACCTCGAACGCCGACTCGGTGCCGAGACGCTCCATTCGACGGGCAAGTTTCACGAACGCTCCTTCTGCTGGCTGCCACCGGGGGTTCTCCACGGGGCAGGGACAGGTCAGCGCGATCGTGCCAGGTTTCCGGCGTTAGGCGTATCGACCGAGAAGGTCTCTTCGGGAATTGGGGGAATAAGCACAGGACTATTCACCCGATCAGCGGAGATACGGCGAATTAGAAAAGGTCTGTTAAAAGTTAAACGCCGCCGAGACCAGGTCTCGGCGGCGTTCAAGTGAATTGCGTGACTCAGTCGTGCTCGGGCCTGGTGTGGTACTCGAAGACCAGACCGCCGATGGTGAGCAGGACGAGCACGGCCGCGATCACGAGAAGCCAGATCTGCCAGAACGCCAGCGCGATGCCGGTCAGGCCCGCGGACGCGGCCAGGGCGACGGGCCAGTAGCTGCCCGGGCTGAAGAAGCCGAGTTCGCCCGCGCCGTCACTGACCTCGGCGTCGGGGTTGTCCTCGGGTCGCTGGGTGATCCGGCGCGCCACGAAGTGGAAGTACGAACCGATGATCAGCGACAGACCGCCGGTCAGGATCAGGCCGACCGTACCCACCGGCTCCTTCGCCCACACGCCGTAAACGATGGCGGAGAGAAAGAAGAAGATGGTCGTGACGTCGAAGAGCCTGGCTTCGACCTTCATGCTGTCCTCACATTCACCTGTCGACCGTTGATTCCGCTGTCAGGTCCCGCCGGCCTCAGCCGGAGGCCTTGCGCGCGGTGCGGTCGGTGTTGAACGGCGTCGTGGTCACCGCGTGCGGCGTGCACAGCTCGCCGCAGTTCATCTGGGCCAGCGCCTCCGCCGTGGTGTAGCCCTTGCCGGTCTTCGGGTTCACCTTGGTGCGCAGCGCGATGTACTGCTCGAACAGCTCCGGCGTGACGGCCCGGACCTCGAAGTTCATCGCCGAGTGGTACGTGCCGCACAGCTCGGCGCAGCGGCCGACGAACGACCCCGTCCGGTCGATCTCGTTCTGGAACGTCGGGTCCTGGTTGTTCTTGTCCGGGTACGGGAAGACGTCCCGCTTGAACAGGAACTCCGGGATGAAGAACGAGTGGATGACGTCGGTCGCACGGAGGTTGTAGTGGATCTTCTTGTTGATCGGCAGGACCAACAGCGGGATCTCCGTCGAGCTGCCGATCGTGCGGACGGTCGTGTCACCCGGCGCGGCGGGGACGTCGAGCGCGCCCTTGGAGTTGATGTACGACTTGTGGTCGAACTCCCAGTTCCACTGGAAGGCGACGACGTCGACGGTCACGTCCGGCTTGTCGGTCTCGGCCTGGACGTAGTTCTGGGTGGTCGCGGTGAAGTAGAACAGCACGACGACGATGACCACGGGGATCGCGGTGTAGATGATCTCCAACACGTGGTTGTACTGGAACTGCCGCGGCAGCTTGTCCCCACGCTTGCGGTGGGCGATGACCGGCCACAGCATCAGCGCCCAGGTCAGCACGCCGACGGCGAGCGAGGCGATGACCGACCAGGTCCAGAAGTCGCGCATCCGGTGCGCCTGTGGGGTGACGCCCTCCGGCCAGCCGAAGCGCAGCACCTCTTCGGTGGAGCAGCCGCTGGCGGCGAGGACGACCAACACGGCGAGACCGGCGACCTTGGCCAGCCGTGTCACCGACGTGCGGTTCCGGTGCTTGTCCGCACCGGAGGCCATGGGTGTGCCCACTGCTCGACTCCTCCTATTGCGATCCTCGCCGGTTCCGGGGAACCAGCGCGGGAAGGCGATCTCGTACCCATGCCCGATTTCGGCCGCTCCCACCCCGCTGGGCAGGGAGGAACAGCGCTCTGTCGAGCAATGCGGAGCCTAGCCCAGCGACCCACGCCACACCCCCGGAGGGTGAGAGCTAAGTCGGTCACACTCCGCGCGGCGCAGTCGAATCGGACACCGGCATACTGACGACTCCCCCGCGATACTCCGGCTCGATACGAGAGGTGCGCGAGAAGCGTGTGCGGTCTGCTTGGTCTGGTTTGTCCTTCTGAGATGGATGCCGCGGCTGCGCGGTCGGCCGTCGGCGCCGCGATGCGCTGCCAGCGGCACCGTGGGCCCGATGAGAGCGGGACGTGGACGGGGGGCGAGGCGGTCTTCGGGTTCAACCGGCTCTCGATGATCGACATCGAGCACTCCCACCAGCCGCTTCCATGGGGCCCGCCCGAGTCGCCGGAGCGGTACACGCTGCTCTTCAACGGCGAGATCTACAACTACCTCGAGCTGCGGGCGGAACTGACCCAGCGCTTCGGCGCCCGGTTCACCACCGACGGCGACTCCGAGACGATCGTCGCCGCCTACCACTACCTGGGCGAAGAGGCCGTCACGCGGCTGCGCGGCATGTTCGCGTTCCTCATCTGGGACGGCCAGAAGCAGGTGCTCTTCGGCGCCCGCGACCCCTTCGGCATCAAGCCGCTGTTCTACGCGGCGGGCCCCGGAGGGGTGGCGTTCTCCAGTGAGAAGAAGTCGATCCTGGAGCTGACCGGCCTGATCGGCGTCAACCAGGAGCTCGACCGCCGCGCCCTGCAGCACTACCTGACGCTGCAGTACGTGCCGGAGCCCGCGACGCTGCACACCAAGATCCACCGCATCGAGTCGGGCACGTCGTTCACGCTGACCCCCGGCGAGGAGCCGGTGACGAAGCGGTACTGGGCGCCGCGGTTCACCCCGAAGCCCGTGGGCGGCCCGGCCGACGCCGAGGCGCTGTACTCGCGTATCGCCGACGTGATGAGCGACTCGGTCCGCATGCACATGCGCGCCGATGTGACGGTGGGCTCGTTCCTCTCCGGCGGTATCGACTCGACCGCGATCGCCGCGCTGGCCCGTGAGCACAACCCGGACCTGATCACCTTCACCACCGGGTTCGAGCGCCAGGGCTACTCCGAGATCGACGTGGCCGCCGAGTCGGCCGCCGCGATCGGGGTCAAGCACGTCGTCAAGACCGTCTCCGCGCAGGAGATGATGGACGCGCTTGCGCTGATCGTCTGGTACCTCGACGACCCGGTGGCCGACCCGGCGCTGGTCCCGCTGTGGTTCATCGCCCGAGAGGCCCGCAAGCACGTCAAGGTCGTGCTGTCCGGCGAAGGCGCCGACGAGCTGTTCGGCGGCTACACGATCTACCGCGAGCCGATCTCCCTGGCGCCGTTCGAACGCGTCCCGGGCGCCCTGCGGCGCGTGATGGGCAAGGTGTCGACCAAGATCCCCGAGGGCACGCGGGGCAAGGACCTTCTGCGCCGCGGCGCGCTGTCGCTGGAGGAGCGCTACTACGGCAACGCGCGGATCTTCCGGGACGACCAACTGGAGAAGGTCCTGCGCACCTTCAACCCGGCGGTGAGCCACAAGGACATCACCGCCGGGCCGTACCGCGACTCGGTGGGCTGGGACCCGGTGACCCGCATGCAGCACGTCGACCTCTACACGTGGCTGCGCGGCGACATCCTGGTCAAGGCCGACAAGATGACCATGGCCAACAGCCTCGAGCTGCGGGTGCCGTTCCTGGACCCCGAGGTGTTCAAGGTCGCCGCCGGGGTCCCGCTGGAGCAGAAGATCACCCGCGAGACCACCAAGTTCGCCCTTCGCCAAGCCCTGCGCAAGGTCGTCCCGGCGCACGTGCTGAACCGCCGCAAGCTCGGTTTCCCGGTCCCGATCCGCCTGTGGCTGCGCGAGGAGATGTACGACTGGGCCCGCGACATCGTGATGACGTCGCAAACCGACGCCCTGATCGACAAGAACGCGGTCCTGCGCCTGCTGGAGGAGCACAAGTCCGGCACCCTCGACCACAGCCGCCGCATCTGGGCGCTGCTGGTCTTCATGCTGTGGCACGGCATCTTCATCGAGCGCCGCATCACCCCGGTGATCCCGGAGCCGCACTACCCGGTCAAGCTCTAGCGCACCGCCCGCGCGCGACAACAAACCCCCACCCACCACGGGGGGCTGCCCTTGGCCAGTCTATCGGTGGGTGGGGGTTTCGCCGTCCGTGTGCGGATTCCTGTGGATGATTCGGCCGTGCTGTGGACAAACCTCGCGTGCTCGGCGAGGTCAGGCGCTCATGCGTCCTGGGTCGATTGCCGTCTTGGCGATCAAGTCCTCAAGGGACAGTCCCACCGCATTGGCGATCGCCGCCACGGTGAAGAAGGCGGGCGTGGGTACCCGTCCCCGCTCGATCTTGCGCAACGTCTCGACCGAGATGCCCGCGTGCGCGGCGACCTCCACCATGCTGCGGCCCGCCCGCGCGTCGCGCAGAATCCGGCCCAGGAGTTCGCCTCGGTCACGCTCGAACGGCGTCAGCGGTGGTCGCACCATACCGTCATAGTAATACCGGTATAGTTATCCGCATGATCGAGCTGAAGACCCCCGCGGAACTGGACGCCATGCGAGCCGCCGGGAAGGTGGTGGCGGCGGCGCTGGCCGCCGTCCGCGCGGCCGCGGCGGTGGGTGTGCGGCTGCTCGACCTCGACGAGGTCGCCCGGGCCGTGCTGGCCGAGCACGGCGCGAAGTCATCGTTCCTGGACTACCACCCGCATTTCGCTCCCACGCCCTTCCCCGCCGTGATCTGCGCGTCGGTCAACGACGTCATCGTCCACGGCATCCCCGATAAGACCCCGCTCGCCGACGGCGACCTGGTCAGCGTCGACTTCGGCGCCAACATCGACGGCTGGCACGGTGACGCCGCGGTCTCCTTCGTCGTCGGTGCGGCCGACCCGGCCGATCTCGACCTCATCCGGACCGCGAACGAGGCACTCGAATCCGCGATCCGGGTCGCCGTGCCCGGGCGCAAACTCGGCGACCTCGCCCACGCCGTCGGCGCCATCGGCCGCGCGGCGGGCTACGGCATCCCGGAGGACTTCGGCGGACACGGCATCGGCCGGGCGATGCACGAGCCGCCGAGCGTGCCCAACGACGGCGACCCCGGCCGCGGGATGACCCTGCGCGCGGGCATGGTGCTGGCCATCGAGCCGATGTTCCACGCGGGCGGCAAGGACACCTACCGCGTCGACCCCGACGGCTGGGCCCTGCGGACCACCGACGGCAGCCGCGCCGCGCACGCCGAGCACACGGTCGCCATCACCGACGACGGCCCGCGTGTCCTCACCGCGTGATCACACGGGCGCGGCACCGTCGGCACACAGGTCCTCCCACAGCCCGTACGGGTGCGCCACCCACGCGGCCTCACGATTCGCCATGGCGGACGTGTCGGCGTGCCGAGCCACAGCATCGCCCCAGGGGATCAGCCCGACTTGGGAGGGTGCGGGCGAGGGCGGCGTCTGCCCCGCCGCGCCGCGGGCTCCGAGGCGGGCAGCGGGGTACAGGCGGAAAGTCAGTGAGGTGGCATCGTCCCGCCAAACCGATCCGTCCCCGACACCTGAAGGGACGGGGACGGAGGGCCTGGAGGACCGATGGTCATCGGCCGGTAAGGACTTCCGACCTGCGGTGTTGGCTCATATTCAGCCCGGAAGCACGGCGCCGATCTCGGCGGCGGCCTCGGGGCCGAACGCGCCGCCGATGCGGCTCAGAGCCTCGTCCTTGTCGAAGGTCCACTCCTGCGGGCCGACGGTCTCCAGGACCAGCACCGCGATGAAGGAGCCGAGCTGGGCCGACCGTTCGAGGCTGAGCCCCTGGGTCAGACCGGCCAGGAAACCGGCACGGAAACCGTCGCCCACCCCGGTCGGGTCGGCCTTGGTGGTCTCGGGCACGGCGCTGACGTGCAGCACGGAGCCGTCGGAGCCGACGATCTCCACGCCCTTCTCGCCGAGGGTGGTGATGCGCATGCCGACGCGGGACATGATGTCCGCCTCCGACCAGCCGGTCTTCTGCCGGAGCAGTTCCCACTCGTAGTCGTTGGTGAACAGGTAGTCGGCGCCGTCGATGAAGGTCTTGAGCTGCTCGCCGTTCATCCACGCGGTCTGCTGCGAGGGGTCGACGCCGAAGGTGTAGCCGCGGGTGCGGCACTCCTCGGCGTGGCGCTGCATGCCCTCGGGATCGTCCGGGCTGATCAGGACCAGGTCGAGGCCACCCACCCGGTCGGCGACGGGGAGCAGCTCGATGAGCCGGGACTCCGACATCGCGCCCGCGTAGAAGGAGGCGATCTGGCACATGTCGTCGTCGGTGGTGCAGACGAACCGGGCCGTGTGGGCGACCTCGGAGACCCGCACGCCGGAGCAGTCGACGCCGTGGCGCTCGAGCCAGGAGCGGTAGTCGGCGAAGTCGTCGCCCACGGCTCCCACGAGGATCGGCGAGCAACCCAGCACGCCCATGCCGAACGCGATGTTGGCGCCGATACCGCCGCGGCGGACGACGAGGTCGTCGACGAGGAAGCTCAGTGAGATCCGGTGCAGCTGCTCCGCGACGAGTTGCTCGGCGAACCTCCCGGGAAAGTGCATGAGGTGATCGGTCGCGATGCTTCCGGTGACGGCAACGGGCACGAGGCCTTCTCCCTGTTGGCTGGTCGACTGCGGTGTCGACATCGGTGGCGCGAGCTGGTCGATGCCACCCGCTCGGGTGGCATTTGGTCACCGTTGAACACTACCGGTTAGTACCTCTGTGCCGGACTCGTCAGCGTGCCTAACGTCGACGACGTGAGCACATCCGAACCGGACACCATGGACGAGCTGATCGCCGACTGCGCGGCCATCCCGTCCTCGCTGATGGCCGACCCGGCGGCCATCCCCAGGTCACGCGCGGCCCACTGGACGGTAGACGACAACTGCGCCGCCCAGGTCGCCGACCTCGACGAGTACGTCTAGCTCGAACAAAGCACGATCGCGGTGACGAATCAGGGCCCCCGCGGCACGCCGACGCAGTCGGTCGTGTCGCGGGGGCCCTGATTCGTCACCTCAAAAGCGATCGAGCCGCGCCCCGGAGGGGGCGCCATGTCTCAGTGGAACGAGTCGCCGCAGGCGCAGCTGCCGCCTGCGTTGGGGTTCTCGATGGTGAAACCCTGCTTCTCGATGGTGTCGACGAAGTCGATGACAGCACCCTGGACGTACGGGGCGCTCATCCGGTCGACCGCGACCTTGATGCCGCCGAACTCACGCAGCAGGTCGCCGTCGAGCGAGCGCTCGTCGAAGAACAGCTGGTAGCGCAGACCCGCACAGCCACCCGGCTGCACGGCGATGCGCAGGTGCATGTCGTCGCGGCCTTCCTGCTCGAGCAGGGCCTTGGCCTTCGCCGCGGCG
The DNA here is from genome assembly GCF_014323725.1 of Actinokineospora xionganensis. GTDB lineage: Bacteria > Actinomycetota > Actinomycetes > Mycobacteriales > Pseudonocardiaceae > Actinokineospora > Actinokineospora xionganensis. The sequence goes on from NZ_JABVED010000020.1 coordinate 63,676, forward strand.
GCGTCCGTCAGCTCCACACCGTGGGTGGTGGCCGCTTCGGCGGTGTTCTCCTGAGCGGTCGTCATCGTTCTCCCTAAGTCAGGTTCCTCGCGGGAGCGAAGTCCCACGCGGGCGGTACACCCGGCACCAACAAGGTTACGTGCCGATTTGTTCCACCCTCCATGATGGCACAGCGGCTTCAGGCTGCCGGGCCGGTCAACGCCACTGCTTGGCGACGTGCTCGGCCAGTTCGGTCAGCGTCCCGGCCGGGTCGGCCATGGATCTGCGCACCGACCCGACGTGGTCGGAGACGGAGTACGCCGCCTCGATGCCCGCCGCCGCGGCCTGTTTGCGGCCGACGGCGACCTGTCCGGCGAGCGCCAGGCACGGCACGCCGTGGGCGGCGGCGACACCGGACACGCTGGTCACGAGCTTGCCGCGCAGCGATTGCCAGTCGAAGCTGCCTTCGCCGGTGACGACGAGTCGGGATTGGCCGATGACACCTGCCAGCTGGGTGGCGCCGGAGACCAGGTTGGCCCCGGACACCGATTCGGCGCCCAGGGTGAGCAGCGCGTAGCCCAGCCCGCCCGCGGCCCCGGCGCCCGGGGTGTCGCGCTTGTCACGTTCTGATCGCGCCGACAGCACGTCCGCCCAGACGGTCAGTCCCCGTTCGAGCCGGTCGACGGCGGCCGGGTCGGCGCCCTTCTGCGGGCCGAAGGTGGCGGCGGCGCCGTGTGGGCCGAGGAGCGGGTTCTCCACATCCGCGGCGGCGATGAGGGTCGCCCGGCCCACGTCGGCATGGCCGTCCAGCCGCACGCAGTCGACCAGCGAGCCCGGCTCGACCGGCTTGTCGTCCTTGTCGAGGGCGACCAGGCCGAGCGCGGCCAGCGCGCCGGAGCCGCCGTCGGTGGTGGCGGACCCGCCGAGTCCGACGGCGATCTCGTGGGCGCCCAGGTCCCGTGCGGCGGCGATCAGTTCGCCCACCCCGCGCGTGGTGGCCCGCTCGCACAGCTCGGCCCGACGTTCGCGCGGGACCAGGTGCAGGCCCGCGGCCTCGGCGGTCTCGATGTAGGCGACCCCGGCGTGCATCAGCCATTTCGCTTCGACGGGGGCGCCGAGCGGGCCGGTGACGGTGGTGCGGTGCAGGACTCCGCCGATGGCTGTGTGCAGCACGTCGACGAAGCCGGGCCCCCCGTCGGCCAGGGGCCGGAGGATGAGTTCGTGGTCTGGCGCGCCGCGTCGCCACCCGGTGGCGATGGCGTCCGCGGCCTGCGCGGCGGTGAGGGTGCCGCCGAAGCAATCCGGGGCGATGACAACTCGCATGAGCCGCAGCGTAGCGATCAACGGCCCTGTCCTACCCTTGTCGCTGTGAGGTTCCTTCGCCGTAACTCAGCAGACAGCACCGACTCGCAGGTCGAGGAGGCTGCCGTCGCCGTCGGCGAGGACGCCCCCAAGGCCCACACCCCCGGCAAGGGCAGGCCGACCCCGAAGCGTCGTGAGGCCGAAGCGCGCAGGCGCGGACCGGTCGCGCCGCCGCCGAAGACCACGCGCGAGGCGATGAAGCGCGCGCGGGGCAACAAGGAGGAGCGCAAGGCGCTGGCCGCCAAGCGCAAGGAGCAGCGCCTCGAAGGCCGCAGGCGGATGCTCGAGGGCGACGAGAAGTACCTGATGCCGCGTGACCGCGGGCCGGTCAAGGCCTACGTGCGCGACCTCGTCGACTCCAAGCGCAACCTGCTCGGGCTGTTCATGCCGCTGGCCGGTGTGGTGATCGTGTCCATGGTCGTGCCGTCGCTGGCCGTGCAGCAGTACGCCACGCTCGCGTCGCTGGCGATGCTGATCATGATGGTCATCGAGGCCGTCATCAACGGCCGCCGCATCACCCGCCTGGTCCGCGCGAAGTTCCCCAAGGAGACCATCCGCGGCGCTTCGATCGGCTGGTACGCCTTCGTCCGCGCGACCCAGATCCGCAAACTCCGCGCCCCCAAGCCGCGCGTGGGCCCGGGCGACCCCATCAGCTGATTTCTCGCGCGACGGGGTCGGTCGATTCTCACTAGTGTCGGTCTCATGGAGTTTCGTCGCCTTGGCCGCAGCGGCCTCAATGTCAGTGAGATCTCGTACGGCAACTGGCTGACCCACGGGTCCCAAGTGGAGGAAGACGCCGCGCACGCCTGTGTGCGGGCCGCCCTCGACGCGGGCATCACCACTTTCGACACCGCCGACGTGTACGCCAACACGAAGGCCGAGTCCGTCCTCGGGCGCGCGCTCAAGGGTGAGCGCCGCGAGGGGCTGGAGATCCTCACCAAGGTCTTCTGGCCGACCGGCCCCGGCGGTCCCAACGACAAAGGCTTGGGCCGCAAGCACATCATGGAGTCCGCGCACGCCTCGCTGCGCAGGCTCGAGACCGACTACGTCGACCTCTACCAGGCCCACCGGTACGACCGGACGGTGCCGCTGGAGGAGACGATGCTCGCCTTCGCCGACCTCGTGCGGCAGGGCAAGGTCCTCTACATCGGCGTCTCGGAATGGACCGCCGAGCAGATCACCCGCGGTGCGGCGCTGGCCCGTGAGCTCAACGTCCCGCTGATCTCCAGCCAGCCGCAGTACTCGATGCTGTGGCGGGTCATCGAGGAGCAGGTCGTGCCCGCGTGCGAGCGGGAGGGCATCTCGCAGATCGTGTGGTCGCCGATCGCCCAGGGCGTGCTCACCGGCAAGTACAAGCCGGGCGCGGAGCCGCCCGCCGGGTCGCGGGCGACCGACGAGTCCGGTGGCAAGAACATGATCTCCCGCTGGCTGCGCGACGACGTCCTCAGCGCCGTGCAGAACCTGGAGCCGCTGGCAAAGGAAGCGGATCTCTCCCTGGCCCAGCTCGCCGTGGCGTGGGTGCTGCAGAACCCGAACGTGGCGTCGGCGATCATCGGCGCGTCGCGGCCGGACCAGGTCACCGAGAACGTCAAGGCGGCCGGGGTGAAGCTCGACGCCGACCTGTTGGCCAAGATCGACGACGTGCTCAAGGGTGTCATCGAGAGCGACCCCCGGCTGACCCAGACTCCCTGAGTCAGGCGGGCGGGTGCAGGCTCATCGGGCCGTAGATCTCGATGTTGCCCTCCACCAGGTAGACCTGGTCGACGCCGAGGTCGAGGAGTTGCGGCCAAGTGGCGCTGAACCACTCCTCGGCCTCGGTCTGGTCGTCGAAGGCCTTGTCGGGACCCTCGACCTCGGTGCCTGAAGCGTTCTCGTACCGCCAGCGGAAGCTCACGCCACCAACGGTAACGTGCCGCGCCGTGAACAGGACGCTTGTGTTGGGCGGGGCGCGCTCCGGAAAGTCGGCGCACGCCGAAGGACTGCTGCCCGGCACCGAGGCCACCTACCTGGCGACCGGCCGGCGCATCGACGGCGACGCCGACTGGGACGCCCGGATCGACCGGCACATCGCCTCCCGCCCGGCGTCGTGGCGGACCATCGAGACCCCGGACACGGACGCCCTGGTGGCGGCGCTGGAGGCGGCCCGCCCCGAGGACCCGCCGCTGCTGGTCGACGACATCGCGACCTGGCTGACCGGCGCCCTCGACGACGCCCGGGCCTGGGAGAAGAGCGTCGATCTGACCCCGGAGCGCGACCGCCTGGTCACCGCCGCCGCCCACTGCGCCGCGCGCCTGGTGATCGTCTCCGCGGAGGTCGGCCTGGGTGTCATCCCGGAGACCCGCTCTGGCAGGCTCTTCCGCGACGAGCTCGGAGCGGTCAACGCGTCCCTGGCCGAGGTGTGCACCGAGGTGCTGCTCCTGGTCGCGGGCCTGCCGCTGCGGCTGAAGTGAGTTCCTGACACCCGGAGGTAGCTCGCGGTGAGCACCGTGTTCCCACCCGTCGAACCCCCCAGCGAAGCCGCCCGCCGCGAGGCCGTGGCCAGGCACGAGACCCTGACGAAGCCGCTCGGGGCGCTCGGCAAGCTGGAGGAACTCGGCGTCTGGGTCGCGTCCTGCCAGGGTGTGTGCCCGCCGAAGCCGTTCACCCGTCCCCGTGTCGTGGTGTTCGCGGGCGACCATGGCATCGCCCAGCACGGAGTGTCGGCCTACCCGAGCGAAGTGACCGCGCAGATGGTCGCGAACTTCCTCACCGGCGGCGCCGCCATCAACGTTCTCGCCGCGCAGGCGGGTGCCACCGTGCGCGTCGTGGACATGGCGGTGGACTCCGATGGCGAGGGCCTGCCCGAGCAGGTCACCGCGCACAAGGTGCGGCGTGCATCGGGCTCGGTCGACCGTGAGGACGCCCTCACCCAGGACGAGGTCGAAGCCGCCATCGCCGCGGGCCGGGCCATCGCCGACGAGGAGATCGACGGCGGCGCGGACCTGCTGGTGGCGGGCGACATGGGCATCGGCAACACAACCCCGTCGTCCATCCTGATCGCCGCCCTGACCGGCGCCGAGCCCGTGGCCGTGGTGGGCCGCGGAACCGGCATCGACGACAACGCCTGGATGCGCAAGGCCACCGCCATCCGCGACGGCCTGCGCCGGGCCCGCAAGGTCAGCGCCGACCCGGTAGCCCTCCTGCGCACCGCCGCGGGCGCCGACATCGCCGCGATGGCCGCCTTCCTGGCCCAGGCCGCGGTCCGCCGCACCCCCGTCATCCTCGACGGCGTCGTGGCGGGCGCCGCCGCCCTGGTCGCCGAGGAACTCGCCCCCGGCGCGTCCTTGTGGTGGGTCGCGGGCCACCGCTCGGTCGAGCCCGCCCACACCCTGGTCTTGGACCAGCTCAACCTGACCCCGCTGCTGGAGATGGACATGCGCCTGGGCGAGGGCTCCGGCGCCGCTGCGGCGATCCCCCTGGTCACCATGGCCACCCGAATCCTCGCCGAAATGGCCACCTTCACCGACGCCGGAGTCACCGAGCGGCCGGAGTAGTCGGATGCGGCTCGCGCTGTCCTGGCTCACGGTCCTCCCGTTCCACACGAACAAGGTCGACCGCACCGCCGCACGCACAGCGATTGCCGTCGCCCCGTTGGTCGGCCTGCTGCTGGGCCTCACCGCCGCAGGCCTGCTCTACGCGGCCCACAAGGTGGGGATGCCCCCACTGCTGGCGGGCCTGCTCACGGTGGGCTTCCTGGCCCTGGCCACCAGGGGAATGCACCTGGACGGCTTGGCGGACACGGCGGACGGCCTGGGCTGCTACGGCCCACCGGAACGAGCCTTGGCAGTCATGAAAGACGGCGGCGCGGGCCCCTTCGCCGTGGTCACCCTGATTGTCGTCCTTGGCGCCCAGGCAACGGCCTTCGCCGCCCTCACCCCAGACCGCTTGCCCGCGGCGGTCCTGGCCATCACCGCAGGCAGAACAGCCTTCACCGCGTGCTGCCTGAAGGGCCTACAGCCTGCCAGACCAGAGGGCCTGGGAACCCTCGTCGCAGGCACCCAACCCTGGTGGATTCCAGCAGGCTGGCTCACCGCACTCACGGCAGCGGCAACGCTCGCTATAACGGACAATCGGTGGCTCGCTCCCACCGCGATCCTCCTGGCCGCCATTATCACCGCGGCATTCATCCGCCACACAATAAAAAGATTCGGCGGAATAACAGGCGACACACTTGGCGCCACCTGTGAACTGACCACAGCCATAGTCCTCGTAACAACGACGCTAAGCCCGTAGCCCAGACCACACACCTCTCCGAGGCGAAACATGACCGGACTCGGTAGGTCAAGGCATTTTCTCGCCTTTGACATACCGAGTCCGGCCATAGTCACTCTGAAAGAGGGACTACTCAGCAGCAACCAGGGTGGACATCCACCCATGCGGATCACCGGCACCACGCTGCAAAGAAGTCAGCGTGGAACGAAGACGAGAAGTAACAGACCCAGTAGCGCCACCGGAAATGCTGAACGTGCCGCCGGCATGCTTGACATGCCCCACCGGAGTGATCACAGCGGCGGTCCCGCAAGCGAACACCTCGGTCAACTCGCCGGACTCGGCCTTCTTCTCCCACTCCTCAGTGGAAATCCGCCGCTCCTCCACCGTGCATCCAAGATCCACAGCCAACTGCAGCAGTGAATCCCGAGTGATGCCCGGAAGCAGCGAACCGGAAAGCTCCGGCGTCACAATGCGATCGCCGAAGACGAAGAAGAGATTCATCCCGCCCATCTCTTCCACCCACCGCCGCTCGACGGCGTCGAGCCACACGACCTGATCGCAGCCCTCGGCGGCGGCCTGCGCCTGCGCCACCAGCGAAGCCGCGTAATTCCCGGCGAACTTCGCCGCCCCGGTGCCGCCCGGCGCCGCCCGCACATACTCCGTCGACAGCCACACCGTCACCGGCTTGATTCCACCCGCGAAATAGGATCCGGCGGGCGAGGCGATCAACACGTACAGGTATTCCGACGCGGGTCGCACCCCCAAGCCGGCCTCGATGGAAATCATGAACGGCCGCAAGTACAGCGACTCTTCGTCCGCGGCCGGAACCCATCGCGAGTCGATGGAGACAAGCTCCTTGATCGACTCGAGAAAGAGCTCATCCGGCAGTTCCGGCATAGCGATCCGGCGGGCCGAGGCGCGGAAACGCTCAGCGTTGGCCTCGGGCCGGAACGACGCGATCGAGCCGTCGGGCTGCCGATAGGCCTTGAGGCCTTCGAAGATCGCCTGACCGTAGTGCAGGACCATCGCGGAAGGGTCGAGTGTGATCGAGCTGTAGGGCTCGACTCGGGCGTCATGCCAGCCGTGCTCGCGGGAGTAGCGAATCGTCACCATGTGGTCGGTGAAGTGCTGCCCGAAGCCTGGCTTGGCCAGTACCTCCGCAACCCTTTCCGGGGTGGCCGGCTGGGGGTTGGGAGTCCGTGTGAACGGCAACGTAGGCGTCATGGGAGAACGGTATCTCTCCCGCGCCGACTGGAAAATCGGTATCCCGATGTTTGGACGTGCTACTAAGCGCGATCAGTCCTTCGTGCACTCAGCGTGCACAACAGTGTGCCCACGACCACCACTCCGACCGCGCTGAGCAACGAGACCACGCTGATGTTGACCGCGACGATCACCGAAAGGGCGAGACCGCAGCACCCGGTGCGCACCCGGGTGGACCGCTGGGCCCGGCACAGCGAGCGGGCCGCCGAGTTGACGAACGCGTAGGACACGAGCACCAGACACGCCGCCAGCGCCACGGCGTCGGCGGCGGAAAGGAAGATGCTGACTCCGCCCGCGGCGACCGCGAGGGGAATCACGGGCCCGAGCCAGCCGCCGAGCTTGGGCAGGTCGCCCGTCTCGCCCATGTCGAGAGCGAAATCCATCGCTCCCCCCACCAGGACGTAGAGCGCGAGGATCCCCCCGGCCGCCATGCCGATGGTCAGGACGAGGTCGAGGGCGGACGCGTCGGCGGCGGCCAGCGTGTCGCGCAGCGGGACGGGCGAGAGGGCCAGGCGCGCGCCGCCGAGCTGGCGTAGCGCCACGATCATGACCAGCAGCACTCCCAGGCTCGCGATCCCGACCGCCGCCACCGCCGAGCGCGCCCCGCGGCCGCTTTGGCGGTCCACACCGGCAAAGCAGAAGAACAGCAGTCCCGCGGCGGCGAGGATGCCGGTCGCGTCACTCGATCCGATGTCGCCCGATTGGCTGATCGTGAGGTGCTCGGCCGGGGCGATGGCGAGGCCGACAGCCACAACAACGCCAAGTGTGACGATCAACACAACGGCCACCGCCCGCCACAGCGACGACGACAGCCGGACGCCCAAGGCGTGACAGAGGTAGGCCACGCAGATGGGCAGGATCATGAGCAGCCCGGCCGATCCGGTCGGAGCCACATAGGCGGTCACCATGTTCGCGACAGCCCCGATCGCCACGATCCGACCGGCGAGGCCGAGGACCCCGGCCAGCCTGCCCGGCACAACCCCCAACCGCTCTCTGACGTGCAGATACGCACTCTGCGAACAGGAAGCGGCAGTGAGGTCGGCAAGCGAGACCGCGGTCATGGAAGCGACCACGGCGGCGAGGGCGAGACCGGCGAGCGCCCACCACCCGGCTTGTGCGACCGCGGGGGAAATCGCCGCGAGCGCACCCGCGCCGAGCATCCCCGCGACCGTGCCGAGAGGTGTCCGGACACCCCGCGCCACCTGCTGTCCAATCGCTGTCACGGGCACAACCGTGCCAGACCAGTTGCCAAATCTCCATCAGCCTGCCGGCTGAATCCTCTCGACAAGTCGTTAGCATTCGTCACCACCTGGCCGGGCCGACCCGTCTGATCAGGCAGGCCCGGGTCTCACGAGGACTACCCCCGAGCCTTCCCCGAACGACCGAGGAGCACATCTGTGACCGCCCCCAAGCTGGCCCTGGCCACCGCGCCGGTGTCCGAGGCCACCGTCGACGCCATCGTGATCGGCACCGTCCAGAACGGCGCAGGCGTCGCGCTCGCCCCCGGCGGCGAATTGGTGGACGCGGCGTTCGACGGGTCCCTGACCCAACTTCTTGGCTCGCTCGGCGCCACCGGCAAGGCGGGCGAGGTCGTCAAGCTGCCGACGCTGGGCAAGCTGCCCGCCGCCGTGGTGGTCGCCGCGGGCCTGGGCAAGGTCGACGGTGAGATCACCGCCGAGCAGGTGCGGCGCGCTTGCGGCGCGGCCACCCGCTCCCTGTCCGACAGCAAGCGGGTCGCCACGACCCTCTCCAGCGTCGACCTGCACGGCGCGGTGGAGGGCACCATCCTCGGCGCCTACCGGTTCACCGGCTACAAGTCGGAGTCCAAGGACGTCCAGCTGGCCAAGGTCGACCTGGCCGCCCCGACCGACGGCGCCGCGAAGGACCACCGCGCGACCGTGAAGGCCGCGACCGCGATCGCCGAGGCCGTCGCGACGGCCCGCGACTTCGTGAACACCCCGCCCAACGACCTGTTCCCCGCGTCGTTCGCCGACAAGGCCGCCGCGCTGGCCAAGGCCGTCGGCGTCGAGGTCGAGATCCTCGACGAGAAGGCCCTGCGCAAGGGTGGCTTCGGCGGCATCCTCGGCGTCGGCATCGGCTCGACCCGCCCGCCGCGCCTGGTCCGGCTCACCTACAAGGGTCCGAAGGCGAAGAAGAAGGTCGCGCTCGTCGGCAAGGGCATCACCTTCGACACCGGCGGCATCTCGATCAAGCCCGCGGCCAACATGGAGCAGATGACCTCCGACATGAGCGGCGCCGCCGCCGTGATCGCCACGGTCATCCTCGCCGCGAAGCTGAAATACCCGCTGGAGATCACCGCGACCGTGCCGATGGCGGAGAACATGCCCTCGGGCACGGCGTACCGCCCGGGCGACGTGCTGACGATGTACGGCGGCAAGACCGTCGAGGTCCTCAACACCGACGCCGAGGGCCGCCTGATCCTGTCGGACGCGATCGTGCGCGCGTGCGAGGACAACCCCGACTACCTGATCGAGACGTCGACGCTGACCGGCGCGCAGCTGGTCGCCCTGGGCAGCCGGACCAGCGGGATCATGGGCTCCGACGAGTTCCGCGACCGCGTGGCGGGCATCGCGCAGGCCACCGGCGAGGGCGGCTGGGCGATGCCGCTTCCCGAGGAACTGCGCGCGGACCTGGACTCCCGGCTCGCCGACCTCGCGAACGTGACCGGCCACCGCTGGGGCGGCATGCTGGCCGCGGGGATCTTCCTGCGCGAGTTCGTCGCCGAGGGCACCCCGTGGGTCCACATCGACTGCGCGGGCCCGGCCTACAACGCCGGCGAGCCGTGGGGCTACACGTCCTCCGGCGGCACCGGCCTCCCCGTCCGCACCCTCGCCGCCGTCCTCGCCGACATCGCCACCAACGGCTGACCCCACCCAGTCTCCGTCCCGACACGGTCGCGAGTCCAACGTTCAGAACAATGAGTCCAACGTTCAGAACATCGACTTCCACATTCACGTCACTGTGAGCTGGAACTTCGGATGTTCTGAACGTTGGACTCGTTGTTCTGAACGTTGGACTCGCGACCGTGTCGGGAGTGGGTCAGGGGGATTGGCGTTTTTGGCGGGCCATGTAGTCGCGCATGCGTTGGGGGTAGCCGACCTTGGCGACCTCGTAGATCGGCATCGCGCGCTTCTTGGCGAAGGCGAAAGCGGCCTCCGGGTCGGCGATGCGGCGGCGCGTCCACTCGCCGTCGTGGGCGACCAGCACGATTGTCGTATCCGTCACGTTCGTCTTGGGCTCCACGAACGCCTCGACGCCGGTACGGCTGCCCGCCCACGCGTCCAGGTGACTTGTGTCCTGCTTGGTCGCACCGCGCAACACCCCTGGCTTGCGCTTGCGCCGCAGGGAGTCGAAAACCCCCATGTCCGCCACCTCCGAAACTCCGTCTGCGTCCATTGTCCCGGTGAATCACCCGGCGCGGGCCCGAGACCCCCGGCCACCTCGCAAGCCTGCCTCCCATAGTGACAAGATGGCGTGTGGTGACGAGCCGTCGTCCGCGGCGCCCCGCCCACCGAAAACAACGCTGTCGCTTGTCGAGGAGACCCCGTGACTGACACCTCCGCTGACCTGGTGATCCTGGGAGGCGGGTCCGGAGGCTACGCCTGCGCGTTCCGCGCGGCCGGGCTAGGACTCTCCGTCATCCTGATCGAGAAAGACAAGGTCGGTGGAACCTGCCTGCACCGAGGCTGCATCCCGACCAAGGCCCTGCTGCACGCCGCCGAGGTCGCCGACATCGCTCGCGAGGGCGACCAGTTCGGTGTGAAGACCTCGCTCGAGGGCATCGACATGAACGGTGTCAACAGCTACAAGGACGGCATCGTCGCGGGCCTGCACAAGGGCCTGTTGGGCCTGGTCAAGGCCAACAAGGTGACCCTTGTGGAGGGTGAGGGCAAGCTCGTCGGCCCGAACACCGTCGAGGTCGGCGGGACCCGCTACACCGGCAAGAACGTCGTGCTGGCCACCGGCTCCTACGCCAAGACGCTGCCCGGCCTCGAGATCGGCGGCCGCATCGTCACCAGCGACCAGGCCCTCGGCTTGGACTACGTGCCGGAGAAGGTCGTGGTCCTGGGCGGCGGCGTCATCGGCGTCGAGTTCGCCAGCGTGTGGCGCTCCTTCGGTGCCGAGGTGACCATCGTCGAGGCGCTGCCCCGGCTGGTCCCGCTGGAGGACGAGTGGGCCTCCAAGCAGGTCGAGCGCGCCTTCCGCAAGCGCGGCATCAAGTTCAAGACCGGCGTCCGCTTCAGTGGCGCCACCCAGACCGACGCGGGCGTCACCGTCTCGCTGGAGTCCGGCGAGACCTTCGACGCCGACCTCCTGCTCGTCGCGGTCGGCCGCGGCCCCAGCAGCTCGGGCATGGGCTACGAGGAGGCCGGGCTGAACATGGACCGCGGCTTCGTCCTGACCGACGAGCGGCTGCGCACCAACCTGCCGAACGTCTTCGCGGTCGGCGACCTGGTCCCCGGCCTGCAGCTGGCCCACCGCGGCTTCCAGCAGGGCATCTTCATCGCCGAGGAGATCGCCGGGCTCAACCCGAAGGTGATCGACGAGGCGGGCATCCCCAAGGTCACCTACTGCAACCCGGAGGTGGCCTCGGTGGGCCTGTCCGAGGCGCAGGCCAAGGAGAAGTACGGCTCCGCCGAGACGCTGGTCTACAACCTCGCGGGCAACGGCAAGAGCCAGATCCTCAAGACCAGCGGCGGCATCAAGCTGATCAAGGCGCCCGACGGCCCCGTCGTCGGCGTGACCATGGTCGGCGAGCGGGTCGGCGAACTCATCGGTGAGGCCCAGCTGATCTACAGCTGGGAGGCCTACCCGGAGGACGTCGCGCCGCTCATCCACGCGCACCCCACCCAGAACGAAGCCATGGGCGAGGCCTTCCTCGCTCTGGCGGGCAAGCCCCTGCACGTGCACGGCTGACCGCCGGACGGCTCAGCCCACCAGTCAGCCAAACGCAGAAAAGCACGAGGAGTCCACGAAACCATGGCGTTCTCCGTAGAGATGCCGGCGCTCGGGGAGAGCGTCACCGAAGGCACCGTCACCCGGTGGCTCAAGCAAGAGGGCGACACCGTCGAGGTCGACGAGCCGTTGCTGGAGGTGTCCACCGACAAGGTCGACACCGAGATCCCGTCGCCGGTCGCAGGCACCCTGCAGAAGATCGTCGCGCAGGAGGACGAGACCGTCGCCGTGGGCGCCGAGCTCGCGGTGATCGGCGATGGATCAGCCGATTCCGGCTCCTCTGAGCCGCAGGCTCCCGAGCAGCCCGCGGCCGACGAGCCCTCCACCGAGCAGCCCGCTCCCGAGCCCGCCCCCCGGGCCGGGGCCGAACCTTCCTCGGCGGCGACCGAGGGGCCCGCGCCCGACCAGGACGCGCCCACCGGCAACGCCAAGGGCACCGACGTGACGATGCCCGCGCTCGGTGAGAGCGTCACCGAGGGCACCGTCACCCGGTGGCTGAAGCAGGTCGGCGAGACCGTCGAGGTCGACGAGCCGCTGCTGGAGGTGTCCACCGACAAGGTCGACACCGAGATCCCGTCGCCGGTCGCAGGCACCCTGCTCGAGATCACCGCGGGCGAGGACTCCACGGTCGACGTCGGCGGCAAGCTCGGCGTGATCGGGGCGGCGGGGGCTGCCCCGGCGGAGACCCCGGCCCAGGATCCGGCTCCGGCCGAGGCCCCCGAGCCCGAGGCGCCGAAGCAGGCTCCCCCGGCTCAGCAGGCACCCGCGCCCGCCCCGGCGGCTCCCGCACCGCAGGCTCCGGCCCCGCAGGCTCCGGCCGCTCCCCCGGTGAGTGCGCCCGTCAACGACAACGCCCCCTACGTGACCCCGCTCGTGCGCAAGCTCGCGGCGGAGAACAACATCGACCTCGCGTCGGTGCAGGGCACCGGTGTCGGCGGCCGCATCCGCAAGCAGGACGTGCTGGCCGCCGCCGAGGCCGCCAAGGCGCCCAAGCCCGCCGCGGCCCCGGCCGCCGCGCCCGCCGCGAGCAAGGCCCCCACCGGGCCGGACTCCTCGCTGCGCGGCACGACGCAGAAGATGTCGCGACTTCGCCAGACGGTCTCGCGCCGCATGGTCGAGTCGCTGCAGACCGCGGCCCAGCTGACCCAGGTCGTCGAGGTCGACGTGACCAAGATCGCGAAGCTGCGGTCCAAGGCCAAGTCGGCTTTCGAGCAGCGTGAGGGCGTCAAGCTGACGTTCCTGCCGTTCTTCGCCAAGGCGACCGTCGAGGCGCTCAAGCAGCACCCGAAGCTCAACGCCTCGATCAGCGAGGACGGCACCGAGGTCACCTACCACGGCACGGAGAACCTCGGTATCGCCGTGGACACCGACCGCGGCCTGCTGACCCCGGCCATCCGTGACGCGGGCGGGCTGAACATCGCGGGCCTGGCGCACAAGATCGCCGATGTCGCCGAGCGCACCAGGGCGAACAAGGTCACCCCGGACGAACTGTTCGGCGCGACGTTCAACCTGACCAACCTGGGCAGCCAGGGCGCGCTGTGGGACACGCCGATCATCCAGCTGCCGCAGGTCGGCATCCTGGGCGTCGGCCTGGTCGTCAAGCGGCCCGTGGTGCTGACCGACGACAACGGCGACGACACCATCGCCGTCCGCTCGATGGTCTACCTCGCGCTGACCTACGACCACCGCCTGGTCGACGGCGCCGACGCGGGCCGCTTCCTCACCGCGGTCAAGAACCGCCTGGAAGAGGGCGCGTTCGAGAGCGAGCTCGGCCTCTAGGATCACCCGTTCCACGCCGCTGGGCCGTCCCGACCGGGGCGGCCCAGCGGCGTTCACGGCCCACCCGATCAAGCGTCCCTTTGGGATATTCGGCACGATCGAGGCATGCGCGTAATCGTCGCCGGTTCGTCCGGCCTCATCGGGACCGCACTCGTCGCCAGGCTCCGCAAGGACGGGCATGAGGTGCTCCGGCTGGTCCGCCGCACTCCGCACGCGCCCGACGAGCGCGAGTGGGACCCGCCCGCGGGCCGGATGAACCCCGGCGTGCTCGACGGCGTCGACGCGGTGGTCAACCTGTGCGGGGCGGGTATCGCCGACCGGCGGTGGAGCCAGGCCCGCAAGCAGGTGCTGCTCGACAGCCGGATCGAGCCCACCGAGGTGCTGGCCGCGAAGATCGCCGAGACCGGTGTGCCGGTGCTGCTCAACGCCTCGGCTGTGGGCGTCTACGGCGACACGGGTGCCTCGACGGTCGACGAGTCCGCACCGGTCGGCCGCGGGTTCCTCGCCGACCTGTGCGCGCGCTGGGAGGCCGCCACGGAACCCGCGAAGGCTGCGGGCACCCGGGTCGCGCTGGCCCGCACCGCGTCGGTCCTGTCCCGCAAAGGCGGCCTGCTCGGGCCGCTGCGGCCGCTGTTCTCCCTGGCGCTGGGCGGCAAGCTCGGCAGCGGCGAGCAGTACATGCCGTGGATCCACATCGACGACCACATCGCCGGGCTGATGTTCCTGCTGGGCGAGGACGTCGCCGGGCCGGTCAACCTGGCCGGTCCGACGCCCGCCACGAACGCGGAGTTCACCGCCGCGTTCGGCCGGGTCAAGCACCGCCCGGCCCCCTTCACGGTGCCGCGCTTCGCGCTCAAAGCCGCGCTCGGCGACCTGGCCGACGAGATCCTGCTCAGCCAGCGGGTCGCGCCGAGGGTCTTGCTGGACAAGGGCTTCACCTTCACGTTCAGCACTGTCGAGGCCGCGCTGGAGGCGGTCGAAGGGCAGTGAGGTCGCTCGGGTCGGCGCTGCTGATCGCGTTCGTCCTGCTCGGCCTGGTGGTGTCGGGGCCGGTCCCGGAGGTCGACCGGTTCGTCGCCGACACCGCGGGCGACGGCCTTGGGCTGCGGGGCGTGGCGTCGGTCGTGACGGTCGTGCTCGGGCCGATCCTGCCCGCGGTCGTCGTGGTGGGACTGCTGGTGGCGGCGGCCCTCGTGCGCCCCAGGGCCGGACTGCTGCTGCGAGCGGCGCTCCTGCTGGCGGCGTGCCGGGCGGTGTCGCTGGTCAAGCCGGTGTTCGAACGGGCCCGGCCGACGACGGACTACCCGGATTTCAGCTTCCCCAGCGGGCACGTGGTGTCGGTGGCGTCGGTCGGCTTCACCGCCGTCGTCCTGTGCGCGTGGCTGGCCCGTGAGCGGGTCCGGATGGCCGTGCTGGTGTCGGTGGCCGCTGTGGTCCTCGCCGCACTCTGCCGGGTGATCCTCGACGTGCACTGGCTGACGGACCTGGTCGGAGCCACCCTCGGGGTGCTCGGCGTCGGACTGCTGACCGCCGTGGCGCTGCGGCTGCTGCCCGCGCCGAAACCCACGGCGTAAGGTCGCGGGGTGAGCACAGCGAACATCTCCTGTCGCGCCGACACCCGACCGGTCTCGGTGCGCGAGGTCGGAACCATCGACTACCTCCAGGCCTGGGACCTGCAGCGCGAACTCGCGCACGCCCGTGCCGACGGCGCCGGGGAGGACACCCTCCTGCTGCTGGAGCACCCGTCGGTCTACACCGCGGGCAAGCGCACCGAAGCCGACGAGCGCCCCGACGACGGCACCCCGGTGATCGACGTCGACCGCGGCGGCAAGATCACCTGGCACGGCCCCGGCCAGCTCGTCGGCTACCCGATCGTCATGCTGTCCGACCCGGTCGACGTGGTCCAGTACGTCCGGCGCATCGAGGAGGCCCTCATCGCCGTGTGCGCGAAGCTGGGCCTGCGCACCGGCCGGGTGGAGGGACGCAGCGGGGTCTGGCTGCCGGCCGACGAGACCCGCCCGGAACGCAAGATCGCCGCGATCGGCATCCGTGTCCAGCGCGGCGTCACCATGCACGGCTTCGAGATCAACTGCGACGCCGACCTGGGCGCGTTCGACCGGATCGTCCCGTGCGGCATCCGCGACGCCGGCGTCACGTCCCTGTCGAAGGAACTGGGCCGCACGGTCACGGTCGCCGAGGTGCGCCCACTGGCCCGCGCTCTCGTGCTGGACGCGCTCGAAGGCGCGCTTCCGGTATCCGACCACTGGCTGGACAAGCCGGAGCCCACCAGCCCCGGCGTCACGTTCGCACTGAGCTGACCTTCGCCACCGCCAGCAGCGGGTAGCCGGGGAACCCCACCGCCAGGGTCTTCGCCGGCTCCGGCCGCTCGGAGAACCAGAGGGCCTCGGCGTCGTGCGCGGCCGCGAGCAGATCGACCGACGCGTTGGGCATCGACAGCGGGGACGACGTCGCGTCGCCGAACCACACCCGGCCGTCGGCGCGCGTGTGCCCGCCCTGCCCGACGCCCCACGGCTTCAAGGTCACCTCGAACGGCGTCCACTCGACACCCGCCATGAACTTGGGCAGATGCCGGACGAGGAGTTGCTCGCGAGTGCCGAAGACCACGATCGCCCAGCCGATCAGCGAACCGATGATCGACAACCCGATCATGAGGGGCGTCAAATATCCGTCATCGCCCACCGACAGACGTACCAGCCGCAGAACGGCAGGAGCACCCCGGCAAAGACAATGACGAACCCGTCCCGGCGATGGGCGCGGAACAGGACAGCGGTCGTCGGGTCGGCCATGGCCGGCCGGTCGGTTCGGGGCTCGGCGATGGTCATCGGATCGTCGCCACGGCCAGCAGCGGATACCCGGGGAATCCCACCGCCACGGTCTTCCCGCTTTCCGGCACCGCCGAGAACCACACGGTTCCCCGTTCGTAAATAGTGCCGAGCAGATCCACAGTGGCGTTGGGCATCCGCACGGCGAGCATGCGACCGTCCGGCAGCGCGACCACACCCTCAGCCGTCGAAGTGCCGTCTTCCCGCCAGAACCAGGGGTTCATCGAGACCGGCAGCTCACACCAGCCGGCGTCCGCCACCAACGCGGGCAACTTTCGGTCGACAACTGCGGAGCGTCGCATGGCCGCCATCCCCACCGAAGCGCCAAGGATGCCGCCCAAGTAGGTCAGGCGGACATCCAGCGCGACCATCACCGCCGCCCACGCCACTACCCCGATAAGCAAGCGGATTTGGGCGGTGGCACCAAAACGCATCCGCGCGGCGATGAGCGCCGTGACGTCGCCTTCCGCCTTCACGGGCACTTCCCGCGACACCTTGGCCCGCCGCGCTGGGAACACCACGTGCGAGCCGTCCACCCGAACCGCCGCCCAGCCCTTGTCGTCGCAACCGACGACCCACACCCGACCAGTCCGGGCGATGAGCGCGAGGTGGGCGGCGGACAGCCTGTTGACCCGCAGAACGAGGTCGCCGTCGCACTCGATCAGCGAGGTGAAGGACGGACGTCCCGCACGCACGACACGGGCCCGCGCCTGGCGCCAAGCCCACGTCCGCAGCAGCGGCGCCGAGCGAGGAATCCCCAATATCCACAGTGAGTTGAACGCCGCGAAGATCCAGATGAGGGCGAGGCCGCTCGCCAGCGGGTACGGGGGATTCTCTTCAAAAACGTGAGCCATGAGCGCGGCCCATGGACCTATCACCACCGCGATGAGGACGCATGCGGTCACAAGGCGCCATGCGCGCTTGCGCATAAGGTCGAACAGGATCGTCGTCGTCCAGTCGGCCATGGCGGGCTGGTCTTGGGCGGGCTCGTGGAGCGTGGCGAGCGTCATCGGATCACCGCCACGGCCAGCAGCGGGTAGCCCGGATATCCGGCGGCCATGGTCTTGCCGGGCTCGGGCTCCCCCGCGAACCACAGCGTGCCGGTGTCCCACACCGTCCCGAGCAGGTCCACCGGCGCGGACCGAATGTCGGCGGTCATAGTCCGCCCATCGGCGAGCCGGATCACCACCGATGCCGCAGCGGTGTCGTCCATCCGCGCCCGCCACGGCCGCGAGCTCGCCTGAACGGCCGTCCACGGGCCTGCTTCGACAAGTTCGGGCAGCCGATGGAGCATCGGGTGGCGATACATCGCGAAGACCAGGGCCGCGACGATGACGCCGGTGGTGGAAAGCACGAACACCAACACAGCCCCCGGGCGGTCCGGCACTGCCCACATACCCAACGCCGCCCCGAGAATCGGCATGCAGCCGACAATCGACCACATCGACAAAGTGCCTCTTCGCAGCCGACGAGCCCACAACATGGTCGGATCGCTCTCGCCCGCCATCGGTTTCGGCGACCGGAACCAGTGCGACGGTTTCGCCAGCCACGGTTCGTGCGATCCGGCCACGCGGACCACCGCCAGA
Source organism: Actinokineospora xionganensis (assembly GCF_014323725.1). Classification (GTDB taxonomy): domain Bacteria; phylum Actinomycetota; class Actinomycetes; order Mycobacteriales; family Pseudonocardiaceae; genus Actinokineospora; species Actinokineospora xionganensis. Next base: position 81,716 of record NZ_JABVED010000020.1, read on the forward strand.
CTGCCGATATCCCCCACCAGCCAGACCGATCCGGTCCGGGCGATCACCGCACTGTGGGCTCGGGTCATCCCCCGCACCACCAGCACGCCGACGGAGTCGCTGTCGGTCACCTCGACCCGGCAGGCGGGCCACCGGCCCGCGCGGATCACCCGCGCGGAGACCGGTCGCCAAGCCTGTTCCGTGAGCAGGCGCTTTCGCGCGGACAGCGTGCTGAGCGTCAGCCACCGGAGCACGAGAAACGTCGCCAGGACGAAGACCTGTGGACCTCCGCGAATCGGATGAAGATCGCCGAACGCCACGGCTTGGATCACAGCCGGAACAAGCGCGACGCTGTTGGCGACCATCACGATCGTGTTGATCCTCCGCTGGCGTTCGCGGTTTCTCAGCAGGATGGCCGTGGTCGGGTCGGACAGTGCCGGGCGGTCGGTGAATGGCGCGCGGACGACGTCCGTGGTCGATTCGATCTTGGCCTCCCCAGTGAGCTCACCAGGGAAATCGCCGTGACCAGCCAGACGTTATCCGCGGAGGCGTCGAACCGGGGCCACGGTGTCCGCCGTCTCAGGTGCGGCTTGCGCGCGCAGGCCCTCCAGAACGCGGGTGATCGTGGTGGCGACCTCCGCGGCCGTCTTCTTCGGGTCCGCAGAACTCGCGATGATCGTCGCACCGGACGAAAGGGCACCGAAGAGGATGCGCGTAGTCACCTCGATGGGCAATTCCTCGATTTCGCCTGCCTCGATCAGCGACTCCAGCGCGGCCTTCACAATCCCGTAACTGAAATGTTCCTCCGCTTCACGCCAGCGTTCCCATCCCATCACCACGGGACCCTCGTGGATCGCGATTCGCTGATACGACGGTTCCATGCACATTTTGATATATGCCTGGATGCCGGCCATGGCCCTGTCCCACGCGCTTCCGGGTCCGGCGACGACCTCGGCCAAACGGCCCATCACCGCCGTCTCCACGGCCCCGAAAGCGGCCTCGAACAGGGCTTGCTTGCCGCTGAAGTGGTGGTAGAGCGCACCCTTCGTCACCCGGGCGCGTTTGGCGATGACATCGAGTGACGTAGCGGAATACCCACGCTTGGTGAACAAATACACCGCGGAGTCCACCAAGGCCTGCCTGGTGCTTTCGCTGTAATCCACTCGCCTCGACTGCGCTGTCGCCATATTCACAACGTTACGACATACCCGCGGTACGTACCCGTGGTAGGTTGGCGGTATCGGTTCCGTACCGACGGTATGCCGGAAACCCACGGTATGGCCGAGGTCACGGAGGGGAGCCAGGAAGCCATGAGCTGGAACGACTACTACCGCAGGCGCGACGCGATGGAAGCCATCGTCGAGTACGCCGAGAACAACCCGACAGGGGAACTGCCGTTCGCCGAGGTGCCGGAGGCCGTCGAGGTCTTCACCGGCCCGGAGGAGTTACTGCTCGCCCTGCACTACAGGTGGACCCTGAAGCTGACCGGCAGGCTGGGCCTGGCACAGGCCGAAGCCGAGCGCGACCCGTCGATCGACCTGGTCGACGCCGTGTCGCGGGCGTGGCGCGTCACCGCCACCGAGTTCCCGGTCCTGCGCAGGCTGGTCGACCAGGGCATCGAGTCCTACCCGAGCGCGCTGCGCCCGGGTGTCGAGAGCGAGTACCGCATGCTCGCGCTCGCCGCGGGCCTGGCCGAGCCGCACGAGACCCGCGACGAGATCACCCGGGTCGGCGCGGCGTTCGTCGCCCTGGTGCGCAGCGCGCCGGACCGGCCCGAGCGCAGGCGTCACCCGGTCGAGCAGCTGTTCCGCAGGCTCGTCGCGAGCGCCTGAGCGCGCTCTCAGCCCATCGTTCCTAGGATCGGTGGGGAGCCGACGCCCAGGAGGGCACGATGACGTGGTCCGAAGCCGACATCCCTGACCTGGGCGGGCGAACCGTCCTGATCACCGGGGCGAACTCCGGATTAGGGTTGCGCAGCGCCCAGGTGCTGGCGGGCAAGGGCGCGCACGTGTTCGTCGGCGCCCGGTCGCTGGAGCGCGGCCGGGCGGCGATCGCGGCCATCGACGGCGCGGCCGAACTACTCGAGATCGACCTCGCCGACCTGTCATCGGTCCGCAAGGCCGCCGCCGAGGTCCGCGAGCGCACCGGCGACCGACTCGACGTGCTGATGAACAACGCCGGCGTCATGGGAACCCCCAAGGCCACGACCGCCGACGGCTTCGAGCTGCAGATCGGCACCAACCACCTCGGGCACGCCGCGCTCACGTGGCTGCTGATGCCCGCGCTGCGCGGCGTAGAGGACGCGCGGGTGGTGACGCTGTCGAGCATCGCGCACCGCTCCGGCCGCATCGACGTCGACGACCTGAACTACGAGCGCCGGGGCTACAACGCCGCGAGCGCGTACGCGCAGTCCAAGCTCGCCAACCTGCTGTTCGCCGTGGAACTCAACCGCAGGCTGCTCGCCGCGGGCGACACGGTGATCAGCGTCGCGGCGCACCCCGGCATGACCGAGACCGACCTGGCCGTGAACTCGGCCCGCCTGCGCGTGCGCGGACCGCTCAGCGGCGTGGTCTCCAAGGTCGTGAGCCTGGGGAACAAGCTCATCACCCAGTCCCTCGAACGCGGCGCGCTGCCCCAGCTCTACGCCGCCACGGCGCCGGACGTCCAGGGTGGCGAGTACTTCGGCCCCACCGGGCCGGGTGAGATCTTCGGCGCTCCCGGCCGGGCGAAACCGAGGGCAGCGGCGGTCAACCCCGATCTTGGCCGGACATTGTGGCAGCGGACCGCCGACCTGACCGGCGTTTCGCCGGACCCGGAGTGACCCACGTGATACCGGTCACGCCGATCGTGGGCGTAGCCTGACGCCGTGACGGTTGCGCCTGAGGGTCGGAAGATGCTGCGCCTGGAAGTGCGCAACAGCCAGACCCCGATCGAGAAGAAGCCTTCGTGGATCAAGACCCGCGCGAAGATGGGGCCCGAGTTCCGTGAACTCAAGGGCCTTGTCCGCCGTGAGGGCCTGCATACGGTCTGCGAGGAGGCGGGCTGTCCCAACATCTATGAATGCTGGGAGGACCGCGAGGCCACGTTCCTCATCGGCGGTGAGCAGTGCACGCGGCGCTGCGACTTCTGCCAGATCGACACCGGCAAACCGTCGGACCTCGACCGCGACGAGCCCCGCCGCGTCGCCGAGTCGGTCCAGGCGATGGGCCTGCGCTACTCCACGATCACCGGTGTCGCGCGCGACGACCTCGACGACGGCGGCGCCTGGCTCTACGCCGAGACGGTCCGCCAGATCCACGCGCTCAACCCGGGCACCGGCGTCGAGCTGCTGATCCCGGACTTCAACGCCGAGCCGGACCAACTCGCCGAGGTCTTCGGCTCGCGCCCGCAGGTGCTCGCGCACAACCTGGAGACCGTCCCGCGGATCTTCAAACGCATCCGCCCCGCGTTCCGCTACGAGCGCTCGCTGCAGGTGATCACCGAGGCGCGTGACTTCGGCCTGATCACCAAGTCCAACCTGATCCTCGGCATGGGCGAGACCCCCGAAGAGGTCACCGAAGCGCTCACCGACCTGCACGACGCGGGCTGCGACATCATCACGATCACCCAGTACCTGCGCCCCAGCGTGCGCCACCACCCGATCGACCGGTGGGTCAAGCCCGAGGAGTTCCTGCAGCACAAGGAGACCGCGGAAGCGCTCGGCTTCGCCGGGGTCATGGCCGGACCGCTGGTGCGCTCGTCGTACCGCGCGGGCCGCCTCTACACCCAGGCGGTCGAACACCGCGGCGACGAGGTCCCGGAGAACCTGCGGCACCTCGCGCAGGCGGGCTCGGCCAGCCAGGAGATCAGCGCGCTGCTCAGGCGGTAGTCAGACCACGGGATGACCCGGGAATCGGATCTCGGTCCGATCTCAGGGGGAACCCTGTTATGCCAGGCTCCCTCCAAACGAGAGACTTCGTGCGGCACCGGGTGGTCCGGCGCCGATTCTTGAGGGGGATCGACCGTGGCTTTGGTTACCGACGTGCTCGAATGGCTCCAGGCGCTGCCGCAGCCTGCTCTCGTGGCGGCGACAGGCGGTCTGGTGCTGGCGGAGTGCACCATCGGCCTGGGCTTCATCGCACCGGGTGAGGCGGGCCTGCTGGTCGCCGCGACGACCGTCACCAACGTCCCGCGTTTCCTGTTGCTGTGGCTGGTGGTCACGGTCTGCGCGGGCATCGGCGACTCGATCGGCTACTTCATCGGCCGCCGCTTCGGCCCGAAGCTGCGCGAGACGAAGCTGATCCAGAAGTACGGCACCGAAGGCTGGGACAAGGCCACCGACATCCTTCGCAGGCGCGGCGCGTGGGCGGTGTTCTTCGCTCGCTTCATGCCGGTGGTGCGCACCCTGACCCCGGCCGCGGCGGGCACGTCCGGGCTGCCGTACCGCAAGTTCCTGCCCGCGGTGGTCGCGGGGGCGGCCTGCTGGTCGGCCATCCACATCGGCATCGGCGCCGCCCTCGGCGAAGCCGCCAAGCGCATCGAGGGCGCACTGTCGACCGGTGGCCTGATCCTGCTCGGCACGGTCGTCATCGTCGGCGTCGTCGTGCACACCGTCAAGAAGCGCAAGAAGAAGACCGCTGTCACCGAGGAAGCGGCGCTCGAACCCGCCGTCTGATCTGCCTTTCGCTGGGCGAGGTCAGCGCTCGCCGACCTCGCCCAGCACCGCCCCCGTGTGGCTCAGGACGTGGCGGGCAGCTGTGGCCAGACGAGCGCGGCCAACGTCCGGGCGGCCACGCAGGGGTCCGGTTGGCCGATCTCATCGGAGAAGTAGACCGACATGGTCTCGCGGGTGTTCGGCGCGTCCTCGATGTTCGCCGTCAGCACTTCGCAGTAGGCGAACCTGTCGTCTTTCGAGGTGTACACAAAGGATGGTCGGCCCGCGATCGTCTCCGGGGTGTAGAATTCCTCGTCCAACGGCCAGTCGCTGATCTCGGCGGCGAGTTCCAGTTCCTCGTCCGTGCCCCACGTGCAACGGTGCCTGGCCGGACTGCCTGCCCCTTGCCCGAAGCTCGTCGGCACAGCCTTGTCGATCTGCTGCACCGTGAGGAGCGTGCACGGGTCGACCCGACCGAGCGAGTTCGCTGCGTACTCCGTGTGCTTCACCCGCCCCTCGACGATCACGGTCGCGGCGGCTTGCCGGAGGGCGTCGGCGATCTCGCAGAGGTCATCCTGATCGATCGCCGGCTCGCCCTTGTCGTCGGGCTGGGTCCGCGCCGCGAACGACAGCACCGCTTTGCCGTCCTTGAAGAAGATCCCGGTCTCACACCCACCTTCGACGTCGTCGTGCGGCCCGACGCGCAGGGGATCGGGCAGCCAGGCGCGACGTTCGAGGTCGAGGTTGTGGACGTTCGGCGGCGGGTTGACGAGTTCGACGCTCACCTGGATGTCTTCCCCGTCGGCCTCCGCGAACAGGACGCAGTAGTCGAGCGACCCGAATTCGACGTTCTGGTGCCGGACAAGGTCTTTGATCGCCTTCCCGTCCAGCAGGCTGCAGAAGTCGACGGTGGTCAGGTCACCGAGCCCGCCGTCAGCACCCCCCAGCCGGACCGACAGCGCGCCTGCGGCCTCATTGGGCACAGCGGAGCCCGAAACCACCGACGTACACCCGCCCAGCATCACCAAAGCGCAGAGCAGCACAACACCACGACGCCACATGCGCCCGAACCCCCAGCTCAATCCACCCAGTCAGCACACATGTCGATTTCGCGAATCCAAACATTACCGATGTCCGCCGGGGCTAGCATCGCGCGCAGAAAATGGGGGAACATGACCACACGCAAGCGCTCGGTGGACAACCACGCCGAGACACGGATCGTCCTGAGAGTCGTCGGCCTCGCACTGGTCGCGGTCGGCCTGTTCTTTCTGATCTCCGGCGCGATCGACTTCTTCGAATCCTTCGGCAGGGCGGCCTCGTCCGATCTGTTCGACGATCGGGAACTGCCGGAAGGGCCCACCCGCTTCTGGATGTGCTTCGTCGGTATCCCGCTGCTCGGCATCGGCGCGTGGTGCCTCAATGCGGGATTCCTCGGCGCCGCCTCCCGATACGTCGCGGACGAGACGCAGGAAGCGGTGCGCACCACCGCGTCGGCCGTCGGTGACGGACTTCGCGGACGCGGCCCCTACTGCCGCGACTGCGGCACAGCCAACGACGCGAATGCCCGGTTCTGCGACAACTGCGGAACGTCGTTGACCCGTTGATCAGGACCTGCTCTACCGCCACAGGACAGCGGTACGACGGCCGTTCAGAACGGACACTCCGACCATCAGGCCGCCGTCGGTGATGAATCCGCCGTAGCTGTCCGTGTCGCTGGGCACCGTGCCGAGATCGGTCGCCGCGCCCTCGCGATCCCACAACACCGCGTGCTGCGTGCCTGTCGTGGTCGACGAGGTCCCGATCACCGCCCCGCCGCCGAGCTGTAGAGGTGGCCGGGCAGGGGGCTCAGCTCGGTAGCCCTTCCGGACCGGTCCCATCGCACGGCGCGCGACCAGCCCGCCGCCGTGGCCGCGTTTCCAATCACGACGTCGAACCGGTTTATCGCCTGAGCCATGACGTAGGTGTCGCCAGGCAACGGCTCCAAGCGGATCGGGGTTCCGTCCGCGTCCCACCGAACGACGTATTCCGGGCCGACCCCGGGGTCGTACACGGTCGCTATGACCGTGCCGCTGTTGTTGACGCCGACCGCGCTGCGGTACTGCCCGCCGGGGTCCAGATCGGTGATCTTCCCCGCGGTGTCCCACCGCACCGCGTGGGCGACTCCCTCGGGAGTCTTTGCGTCTCCGACGATCACCGTCCCGTCGGTGTTGACGGCCAGGCCGCCGCACCGAACGCTCCCCATTGACGCCCACACGGTTCAAGACGGTCGACACGAACCGACCGGCCGGAACTGCCCATCGGGCGTCTTCCAGGCACTTTACGGCGATGGCAATGCGAACACCGGGCGTGAGACGCAACACGCGCGGTGACATCGCTATCACCGGGCGTGGTTTGAATAAGAGACCAATGGTGGGGGACAAGCCCCACCACTGGAATCCAGCGCGCGAGCTTGCCTACCTGACGTCCGTTATCCGAATTGCCTGATTTGGGTAGTTCGGGTCGGCATCGTCGAACTACTTCTGGAATTCGTCAAACAAATCTTCTGGTTGCCGACCTAATACACCTCCATGTTTAGCGATCGTGCGATACCTTAGTACGACCTTGAGTGCCCTCACTCGACATGCCATGGCTGCCTCTCGCCACTCTCGAATCGCATCGCCAATCGCCTTGGAACAGTACGCCGAAGCAAGAGCGTGAATGGTCGCAAAGAAGCCCATAGCCGCAACTGCCGCCGTAGACACTATCCCAACCAGTCCGCCAATGCTAATCCGCACCCTGGAATTGCCAATACAAATGCGAGTTGCGCAAGAAAGTAGCGTTAGAGCCGAGTGCCGACTACTGGTATTCGCTCCGAACAAGTCGACACTCGTTCAGCCACAGAGGTATGTTGTCGCCTGTGCGCTCAAACTCGGAGCGGGCGAACTTGTAGAAACGTGCCGATGGATAACCAATGCCCTGCTGGACCACAAGTGCGGAAATCAACCCGCGACCGTCGGCGTTCTCCTCGCGTGACACATCGTCCGGTATGTCTGGCATCAGGCCGTGATATGGCACGTTCAGCCCGAGAGTAGCAAGATGCTCGCTGAGCTGTTTATAGGTGATCGTCCCACTGGGATCGCTTTCAGCGCGCCTGGCAACATCTTGAAGCAGCGCTAACGTTGCTCGTAGACCAAAGAGAACACCACAGCGGCTCCGAAGCGCGGTAATCGTCCCGACCATGACAAATAGAGCAAGTCCGCTCACTATGTTATTGGCGCTACGTTCAATGCGATGGACAGGCTACCCATCACCCCCCCCATCCTCACGATCTGTACCAACGCGTTGACCACACCAAGAGTCGAGCCGTCGACGTTTTTGGAATCGCGCACTGGGCGGCGCCATTACCGATGTGCGCTACCTCTACGCACTGACCGTCAGGGCTGCCGGTTACGCAGGACTGCGACCAGGAGTTAATCGCGACGTTCGAGACAGGCTCAACGCGCATGGAGTTGGCTGCACACTCCCAGCACGCCGAGCCCAGAAACATCGACACATAGTCGATGACCGCCGCGGCAAGGTCCAGCAGGTCTCAGGTGAGGCGCCCTCGATCAGACACGTCAAGTCTCGGTCTCAAACCCTGACGGTGGTACCACGGACGGCCGGCGCGCGGTAGCTTCGAGATAGCACCACCGCGCCGGTTCGGACGGCGCGGTGGTGCTAGTTCTTGACGTCCTCTCAACTACTTGCGCGGCAGAGCGAGCAAGTTGTTCGTCCATTTTCCATCGGCGCGTGTGCGCAGGTACTTCTGGCCGACCGCAGGGGTCACCACACCAACGTCCGCTCGATTTCCGCGAGCGTCCTCGACGTACGCCTTGCCGCCCTCGTCCTGGATCCACGCGACGAGTTCGGCACGTGAGTTGTCCCCGGACTTACTGTTCGCGGGGTTGATCCACCACAGACGGGTGATGTGCTCGTGACCTTCGCCGCCCGTCAGACGGATGGCCGTGATTCGGATTGCCACAGTGTCAGTTCTCCTTGGTGACGCCCTTGAAGGGCTTGTTGTCGCTCTTGCCGTCCATGAACTGGCCGTTGGGGCCACGCTTCGTCCACAGGCGGGTAAGCGGGTTGAGGGTCTGGCTGCGCTGACGCACAGCCCCGACGCGAGAACCGCGTTCGGTGTTCTTGGCCATGTCGACGGCCACCTTTCTGATCACCTAGACAGCGTTGCACTACCGCAACGCCGTGTCGATGCTAGCACACACGTGTTGCTCTACCGCAAGCGTGATGCCAGACTGATACGCAGACGGCGGCGCATCGACCAAAGGAACATGGGATGACCGGACGGATAGATGTTGTAAAGCTCTACGAGGCGCTCGACGCCCAGCGTCGAGCGCTAGATCTGTCATGGAGGCAGGCTGCACAGCAGGCAGGGGTAAGCCCCTCACTACTCAGCAGAATGGGGAACGGGCAGAGGCCTGACTTGGACGGATTTGTCGCGCTGGTTCAGTGGCTCGGCGAACAGGCTGAGACGTTCATGATTTCTCCGGGTGAACAAGAAACAGCCCAGCCTCAACCAGACTTCAACGCTCAATTTGCCATGTTGCTCCGAGCTCAGCCTGATTTCAGCGCTTCGGACAAGCAATATCTTAAAGACATCGTAGAAGCCACCGTACGTAAGGTAAAAGCTGACCGCGAGGGCCGTTGATTGGTCAAACTAAGACATGGCTTCAAGGCCGAGGCCAAGCGAATCGCGCTTGCGGAGCGTAGAGATCTTGGCCTTGGCGTGCTGGACCCCTTCAATCCGTACGCCCATGCCGAGAGCTGGGGCATCGAGGTGTTCGACCTGGACCAAAGCGGTTGTACGCCCGAGGCGTTCCAGCACTTCAGTGTGACACGGCCGAAAGTCTTCTCGGCGATGCTGCTGCCATATGGAACGGGACATGTCATTGTTGAGAACAACAATCATGATCCATTGAGGCGGAGGTCGACCATCGCCCATGAGATGTCGCATGTCATTTTGGAGCATCCGTTCGAGATCCTGCTTGGCACCGATAATGCGTGTCGCTCGTCCGCATCTGAGGTTGAGGTTGAAGCTGCGGAGCTGTCTGGCGAACTTCTTATCCCCAGCGACGGTGCCCTGGCAATGGCGAAGCGAGGCTGGACGGATCAGCAGGTTGCGGATCACTGAGCCCTTTTCATCCTGGGCTGGATGCGTTG
>NZ_JABVED010000021.1 GCF_014323725.1 Actinokineospora xionganensis
AACCGGCGCCACGAGGTGTTGTCGCCCTCACGCTCACCCGCCAACAGGAACGTGGTCTCCGACCACCCGTTCGCCGCAGCCGTGTCGATCGCCGACTTCGCTGACAGGTCCATCCCGCCGGGATTGCCCGGGCACCACTTCCAGTGCTTCGTCGCGTTCCCCGACGACAGCGAGCCCCCGCTCGCCCCAGGCTGGTTGTTCCACGTGGTGTTGCCGTCCACCCAGCCAGCCAGGTACAGGTGCGTCGGGGTCGCACCAGAGCAGTGGTACGAGTGGATCGTCTCCACGTGCAGCTGGGCGGACTTGATGACCTTGCCCGCCAGCGCTGCCGTGTGCATCCGCAGGTAGGTGCGGGAGATGAAGCAGNGCTGGGCGGACTTGATGACCTTGCCCGCCAGCGCTGCCGTGTGCATCCGCAGGTAGGTGCGGGAGATGAAGCAGTCGCCCTCGCAGACGTAGCCCGCTTTCAGGTCACCGAGGTCGCCGTCGGTCTTGTCGAAGTTGGCGGCGTTCGGCCAGTGTGACTGCACCACGACGTGGTGGGCCTTGGAGCACGAGTTGCACCTGTGCGACGGGTCGATGAAGACGGGGTAGGTGGTGGCCGCGTCGGCGAGGAAGGTCTGGTCGGGAGTCACGGTGATCGCCGCGTCCGAGACCTCCAGGCCGAGCGCCGCCAGGCTCGCGCCCTCGTTCGGGCCCGCCGCGCCGGGGATCGGGGTGCCCGCGGAGTCCCACATGGCCCGGGCATCCTGGGCGATCACCTCGTCGCCAGCGGCGTTCTTGGCCGCGCCGCGCCGATGGTTGCCGAACGTGATCCGCTTGAGCTTCGGGTTGCGCGCCGCCTCAGGGGTCTTCACGACCAGCAGTTGCTGGTACCCGAGAACGTCCGCGGTGACCGTCAGGTCGACACCGGGGAACACCTCGCGGTATGTCGCGGTCGGACCGTCCAGGACGGGTTCGGGGAGGTCGCCGAGCCAGTCCATGCCCGCCTCGGCGCCCTTGGCGCCCATGCGGACCAGCGGGGTCCGCTTGCCGCCGGAGAATGTCAGGTCGACGGTCGTCGCCCGTGGGCCCACAGTGCCGTCAGGACGGCGCTCGAGAGTCGTGTCGACGTCGACCCACTGGTTGGCGCGTTTCACCCGCACCGGTCGCACGTGCTGCTTCCACGTGAAGGTGCCGTCCGGGTTCGCCCGGACCTCGGTGTTCTCGTCCGTGCCGTCCAGCACCCGAATCGACTTCCCACCGGCACGGGCGGCCACGACGGCCTCGGCCTCGGTGCGCAGCTCGTCCTGGACGGCAGCGGGAGAGGCAGCGGCCATAGCGGGTGCCGGAACGAAGACGACGGAGAGAGCAAGACCGGTGACGACGACCGCCGCTCTCGCCCGTCCCACGGTTTTTCGGCATGCCAAATATAGCGACATCAGGCGGCCCCCAGGACACCTAACGCGGATTGAATATCCGCTGGTTGAGCAAACGGATCGAACAGTTCCCTACCAGCTGGCGGTAAGCAATGAACCAAATAGCCCAGTGACGGTCAGTGATCGAAATCCTGGAGAAACCCCAGGGGATGTGACGGTCAGTAGCTCGATGATCTAGGAGACACCTGTCACGTGCGTTGGCAGCGTGAGCAGAAGAAGGACGACCGGTTCATGAACGGCTCCCGCGCGATCGCCTTGCCGCAGCGGGGCAGGGCAGGCCCTCCTGGCCGTACGCGGCGAGGGAGGCAGATCTTCAGGTATTAGCCGACCTGCCAGGTGAAAGCACCGAGTGCGTTCATCGATGCCGACCTCGATGGTCACACCCGGGGGCCGTAGCTACTGGCCCCGCACCGGCCCGCACCGGCCGTCGTGTGTGGGTTCCTCGTGAAGGAACCCACACAGCACAGCAGATCACCTCGAGCTATTCGGCAAAACCTCGAGTGGGCTCGAACATGTGTTGATCGAATTCGGGCTCCGAAAGGATTTCTGAATGTAGAGGCTGCAACTCATCCCGGTGCGCGGTTCAACGGAATCAGTTCCGACGCCCCAGTTGAGCGCGAAGACATCTTCGAGCGCCATCGACTGGTGGGGAGAACGGCTCAACCAATTCTTCGGCGCACTGACCGACCCTGCGACGTTCACCGACACCAGCGGCGTATATGTCCCGGTCAAGCATATCCAGGGCATCACCAGCGCAGAACAAGTATTCAGACGAATCACCTCAATACAGGTCGCCCACCGTGACATCGCCCCGCGCAGAGCCCTGTTCTTCTCAGCGCTGGATGCCCTCGAACGTTTGACAGCGCGAAACATCGAGACACATTGCTCACTGGCTTTTGCCACGAAACCTTGGACCGACTCAGGTCCATAATCCCGCCCTCCGCCGCCGAAATCCTCCTTCCCGGCGCCGAACGGGCAGTCGCCGCCCTTCGGCAGGCGCAGAATGGGTTCTATCTCCTGCGCCAATCGGTATGATCGAGATAGAAAATCCTGGACGAGAGGGGTATCATCGACCGGCTAACCCCTGAAAGAGGCGTGACCGCCTATATCAAGATGTTGCGCAGACGCGACGCACGAATTCGGCTCGAACAAACAGGGTCGAGCTCCGCTCGTGAACACCCTCCTCGCGCACCACACGGGCGAACTGCCACATGACCTCGCGTTACTGGGATACCTCTACCTCCTCGACCGTCCTCACCCAGCCCGACATGGTGCGAGGTGCGCTCTACCGCCAGGGACGCGCCTGACCCACCCCCGACTTTCCGAGGCTCAGCCAACCGCGACAACAACATCAGCGCACTGCTCGACCAAGCACTCAACGATGGGCGCTCGAAGCCATACGACTTGAGCTTCCGTCTTGGAACACAGTCGACGCGTGGCTTCCGTACGACGGGGTCTCGCCGCCACTTCGAGCCGAGAGCTCCTGCCCGCCGTGTCATGATTCATGCCATGAGCACCACCGAAATGGGGGCTACGGCAGGCCGTTATGGAGACGACCAGTGAGACATCTGCGCTGGTAGAGGACCCATGTCTCCGGAGGCGGCGCAGGTTCGAATCCTGCCGGGGGCACCAGCCCTTAACAGCCAAGAAAGCCCTTGATCAGCTGATACACGGTCGAGGGGCTTTCTCGCGTGTCCAGCCGCGCCCCAGGTCCACGCGACGGCCGCCCAGGCCCACTCCACTGTGGACAGGGTCCGCTCAGGGCGTAGACGCAGCCGGGTGGTTCCATTCCGGCCTCGAAAGGACGACAACGGCCGGGTCCGTACTATCCTGCCCCCTGGTCGGGGGACCCACTTCTTTCGCAACGACATCACTGGGGGATAGCGTGCGCACTTTTCGTGGCGCAGCCTGCGCTACCGCACTTCTCATAGCGGCGACATCGCTGATCGGCGTGGCCCCGGCCGCCGCCGCTGGTGGGCCGCCCGCCGCACCGCACACGGCCCTCACCGTGCACTTCGAGGGCTGGGGCTACATCGACGGGAACTTCTCCTACGAGCCGTCGCGCAACACGGTCAACGTCCTTCAGCAGACTGCCAACGGGTACGCGTTCCAGATGCAGGCGTCCCGGGACAGCCACACCAACTGGCACAGCATCGACCTGTCGCCCGCGAAGGGCATCCGATTCACCGCGGGCGAGTCCTATTCCACGGTCACGCACTGGGAGCCGCAGGACTCGGTGACCGTGCTCAACATCCGCGGCGACGGACAGAGCTGTAGTGGAACGGGCACGCTCAAGGTCTTGGAGGCCGTCTACGACGACGCCACCGGCAACTTCACCGCGTTCGCCGCCACCTACTCGGCGAAGTGCTCAGGCGTGAACCAGGTCGCCACCGGCGAGATCAGGTTCCAGTCGTCCCTCGACTACCGCGCCGCGGACAGCTGGGACCCCTACCGGGTGCGGTTCGGTTCGCAGGCGGTGGGCCTGACCGGGTCGCCGCTGAAGGTCACCGTCGAGGCCAACGGCACCCTTCCCACCACCTTCGGCGCGGCCTCGCTCTCGGGCAGCAGCCCTGGATCCTTCGCGATCGCGTCGAACACCTGCTCGGGGAACGTCCTTTCCTACGGCCAGAAGTGCGAACTCACCTTCACGGCGACGGCTCCCGCGGTCGGGGACCACAACGCGCTGCTGACTCTGGTTGAGGACTCCGTCGGCGGCAAGATCACCCGCTTGCTCGACGTCACCGGCTACGTCGATGACCGAGGGACCTACTACCCCCTCTCGCCCCACCGTGTCCTGGACACCCGAAACGGCACCAACGCTCCGGTGGCGAGGGTGGCCGGGGGCCAGGAACTCCGCCTGCAGTTGCCGAGCCATGTGGCGGCCGCGGGGTCGACCGTCGTCATCAACGTGACGGTCGCCGACGCGCTCGCCTCCGGGCACATCTCCATCTACCCCACCGGCGTGCCGCGTCCGACCGTGTCGTCGCTCAACTACAAGCATGGGTGGACCGGCGCCAACTCGGTCACGGTGAAGCTCGGCGCGGACGGCGCGATCAACCTGTACAACAGCGGCGGGTCCGTCCATCTCATCGCCGATCTGAACGGGTACTACGCGAAGGACCGCACCTGCTGCAACAGCTACACGGGCGGTCAGTACCACCCGCTGGCCAATCCCGGTCGGCTTGTGGACACCCGTGAGTGGGGCGTGGGCCGGGTCCCGGCCGACTACTACATCAAGGCGATCGCGTCGTGGGGCGCCACGATCAACCCGAAGATCCGCGCGTTCGCGGTCAACATCACCGCCACCGACCCCGTCACCTCCGGCTATCTCAGCGCCTGGAGCGGATACAACGGCACCGCGCCGAGCACGTCCACGTTGAACTACACCCGGGGCGCCACGGTGTCGAACTTCGCGGTCGTGCCCACGATGCCGTGTGAAGACTGCGGCAGCCTCACGGGTGCGCCGTCGATCGCGGTGTACACCAACAACGACAGCCACATCATCGTGGACATCGTCGGCGTCTACGACGATGGTTCCCTGCCCGACGGGCTGCGGTTCGACCCCGTCGTGCCGACCCGGATCGCCGACACCCGGATCGGTCAGGGCTGGCCCGCGGCACTCGGCGCGGCCGCAACGGCGACAGTCGTCACGCCGGACACCATCGCCGGGCCGGACACCCGGGCGCTGGCCACGAACGTCACCGCGGTCCAGCCGACCGCCTCGACGTACCTGACGGTGTGGCCCGCGGGTGAGGACGGCGTGAGCAGGCCCGGCACGTCCAATCTGAACCCGGCCGCGGGATCGATCGTGCCCAACGCCGTGCAGACCATGGTCGGCCCCGGAAACGGGTTCCACGTCTACAACAACGCGGGATCGACCAACTTCCTGGTGGACGTCGTCGGCACCTTCTACCGGTACCCGCAGAGCAAGCCGGTGGGACCGTCGGTGCAGTCGGCGGAGTCCGCGCGTGACCTGGGGACCCCGAAGGCGGAACCGATGATCCGGTTCCACCGCGCCTGACGCACTGCCCCACGAAACGCCGCACACGCGATCTGCGTGTGCGGCGTCGCGTGCGGACGCCGATTCCGCGAAGTCAGTCGGCGATCAACACCCGGCGGGAGCGGAAGCCGGTGCCGCGTTCCTGTTGGCGGCGCACCAGCCAGCGTCCCGGGGCTATGCCGGTGCCGCCGTGTTCGGGGTGGATGAGGTAGGCCGGGGCGGTGTTCTCGACTATCGCGATGCCAAGGCCGAGGGGGTCGCGGACCTCGGCGGTGTAGCGGCACGCGCCCGGGTCGGCCGCGAGGGTGTGCGGGTTGTTGCCCGCGACGCCCCGAACCAGTTCCACACCGCCCGCGGGGACCGGGTTCCACCGCGCCCAGGTTTGGGCCGTGACTGTGGTGAGCAGATCCAGAGGGATGACGATCAGGTCGCCTTGGGCTTGGAGGCCGTCGATCACCGCGACGGTGATCTCCCGTTCCAAGTGGTCCAGGACGTCGAGGCTGGTGCGGTCGAGAAGTTCTGCGAGCTTCATGTGATCACCTATGGGGTTCAGGTCCGGCGCTGGAGCCGGGCGTACTGGGGGCCGGTGAGGCCGTAGGACCAGGCCGCGGCGTCGATGGGGTCGTCGAACCAGGGCGGCACGCGCAGGCCGTACTTGCGGCGGGTGCCGTCGCGCTCAAGGGATCCGTTGATGGCCAGGAGCAGGCGGGTCTGCGGGCCCCACTGGTAGGGCAGGTCGTAGAGGCGTAGTTCGCAGCCGGGGTTGCCGGGGTCGTCGGCCCGCCGCACAAGAGCCAGGCCCGCCTGTTCGATGAAGGTTCCCCAGCCGAGCCGTTCGATGGCGCAGCGGCGGACTTCGATGTTGGTCTCCACGGCGATGCGGTCCGCCGTGGGGGCTTCGATAACCCAGGCGGGCACTCGGGTTCCGTGCCAGGCATGGACTTTCTCGCCGTCCCGGAAGGTGACGGCGGCACCGTCCGGGCAGTGCAGCCGCAGCTCGGGTTCGGTGTGGACGGACGACGGGCGGTCCGCGATCACACAGACGTCCTCGCGAGGCCACCACCAGCCACAGGACCGGCCGAGGGTGGCCCAAAGCTCCAGTTGCGCGGTGTCCCGCCCGAAGTCCACACCCCCGACCCGGCGATGCGCTTCGTAGTGGGCGATCCAGTGGGCGTCGTGCTGGCCCCACCACAGCAGGCCCAGTCGCTCCGGCAGCGTCGCGCGGATCAGGCCCGAAACAGAGCCTCGGACCACACCGCGCAGGTTGTCGTGCACTTCCCTCGACAGGACGAGCCGCAAGGAGGTCCCGGGACGCAGCATCGCGACCGGGTCCTGCACGGGTGGTCGGAACCACTCCCGATTGTCGCCGACGCGCTGGTCCAGCCGTTTCCGCATCGACGCGACCAGTGTCGCCAACCTGTTCTCCAACGGCTGCGGACCGTCGAAGGCCAACGACTGCGCTGCTCTGGGGAGGAGCCGGGTCGCGGCGGCGGGTGAACCCACCCACACGAACTCTGGTGGTGCGTGGCCGAGCAGCGTGTACAGGCCGGAGATCGCGTGCTCAGCGGCGCCGCGATCCGCGGGGGCGGTGGACAGCGCGTGGTCGAGCCACTCGGTTCGGAGATCGACTATCCGCTGCCAGAGCTCGACGGCCCGGTCGGGATTGTCCGGAACACGGCGGTACCGCCGCCGTGTGCGGGCGCTCAAAGCGCCAGGGCGAACACGCCCTTTCGTTCAGTCATGCCGGCGATGGTCGCAGCCCGAGCCTCCGACGCGCAAGCCTCAAACCGCGCCGAAGCCGGGGGGACGACTCCGGCATCAGTCAGTCGGCGACCGGCGCAGGAGCAGGTAGCAACGGTTGCTGGCGTGTTCGTGACCGTGCGGCGCCCGGTCGAGCCGGGCGACGACGGTCAGCCCCGCCGCGGCGAGGGCATCGGTCTCCGCGGCGGGGTCGAGGAAGTGGAAGGTGAGGTCCACGTCATGGCCCCACCAGGCGTCGAGGTGTCGCGCGCCGCCGGTGGGCAGGTCGGCGTCGCTGGTGTGGAAGGCGATCAGGGCGTGGCCGCCTGGGCTCAGGACCCGCGCGAACTCGGCGTAGGCCGCGGCGCGGTGGTCGGTGTCGAGATGGATGACGGCGTAGAGGCAGATGAGGCCGTTCAGCGCGTGCGACCGGATGGGGAGCGCGATCAGGTCGGCGGCGGACGCCGGGATGCCCGACTTCGCGGCGGCGGCGCACATCGCGGGTGAGAGATCCATGCCGACGACGGGGACACCGCGGCCCGCGAGGTAGGCGGCGACATGCGCCGGGCCGCAGCCGAGGTCGGCGACAGGACCACCCGCCACCTCCGCGAAGGCGTCGAGCAGGGCGCGGTCGAGCGGCTTGTGCCGCAACTCGTCACCCAGTTCGGCGGCGTACCGCTCGGCGACGAGGTCGTAGCTGCGGCGGGTGCGCGCGGCATCACTCATGTGGACCAACCTAGGCGTTAGATTGGGCCGTTCCGGAACCCGCGTCTGGTGAGGTGTGGACACTGCCCAGCGAGTTGACCAGTTACATCGGCAGGCGGCGCGAAGGCGCGCGGGCCCGGCAGTTGTTGGCCGCGGGCAGGCTGCTCACGCTGACCGGCCCCGGCGGTGTCGGCAAGACCCGGTTGGCGAGCCGGGTCATGCGGGACTCGGCCCGCCACTTTCGCGACGGTGTGGTGTTCGTCGGGCTCGCTGAGCTGCGCGACCCCGCGCTGGTGGCGAACCTGGTCGCCGATCGGCTGGGGCTGGGTGACCGGTCCACCCGGCTGGTGCTGTCGACCGTCGTCGAGCACCTGCGGGAACGCTCGCTGCTGCTCGTGCTGGACAACTGCGAGCACTTGGTCGACGGCTGCGCGGACTTCGTCCGCGAGGTGCTGACCCAGTGCCCGGACGTCGCCGTGCTGACCACAAGCAGGCAGTCGCTGGGCATCGCGGGCGAGCGGCTGTTCACCGTGCCCCCGCTGCCCGTGCCCGACGACACCGGGCCGTGTGTGCCGGAGGAGTTGGCGCGCTACGACAGTGTGTCGCTTTTCGTCGACCGGGCCGTGGCGGTGTGGCCGACGTTCGCGTTGACGACGGAGAACTGCGCGGACGTGGTTTTGTTGTGCCGCAGGCTGGAGGGGCTGCCGCTGGCGATCGAGTTGGCGGCGGCGCGGATTCGGTCGCTGTCGCCGGGGCAGATCGCCGAGCGGCTGGGCAGGCGGCTGCCGCTGCTGACCGCCGGGCCGCGGACGGCGCCCCAGCGGCAGCAGACGTTGCGCGCCACAATCGACTGGAGCCACGAGCTCTGCACCGAGGACGAGCAGGCCCTGTGGGCCCGCGCGTCGGTGTTCGCCGGGTCGTTCGACGTGTCCGCGGCCGAGTCCGTCTGCGCGGGCGCGGGCGTGGACAGCGCCGACGTGCTCGATCTCGTCGACGCGCTGTTGGACAAGTCCGTGCTGGTGCGCGACGCGACGGACGCCGACGCGCGCTACCGGATGCTGGAGACCTTGCGCGAGTACGGCCAAGAGCGGCTGGCCGAGTCCGGCGAGCGGGCCCGGGTCGCGCGACTGCACCGCGACTGGTTCGACCGGCTGACCGCCACCGCCGACGACGAGTGGGCGAGCCCCAACCAGCTCACGTGGGTCGCGCGGTTGAAGGACGACCACGCCAACCTGCGGGCCGCCCTGGACTGGTGCCTCACCGAACCCGGCGAAGCCGACGTGGCGCTGCGCATGGCGGCGCGGCTCGACGAGTACTGGAGCCTGCGCGGGTTCATCACCGAGGCGCGGATGTGGCTGGACCGGGCCCTGGCGGCGACGCCCGAGGACCACCCCGACCGACCGTTCGCCCTGGGTGTGGCCGCGCTGCACGCGCTGTGGCAGTCCGATATGGACACTGCCGCCGGACGGCTGACCGAAGCCGAGAAGCTGTACGGCGAAGACAAGTTCCTGGTGACCTATCTGGGATACGTGCGCAGCCTGGAGGCGCTGATCTCGCTGGACTTGCGCACCGCCGAACTCGCCACCGCCGCCACCACCGGCTTCCGCGAACTGGGTGCGGTCCGCCGGGAACTGCACCCGCTGTTCATCCAAGGCGTCGCCGTCGCCTACGGCGGTGACATCGAAGGCGCCCGTGCCGCGCTCGACCGGATGATCGACCTCTGCGAGTCACACGGCGAGAAATACCATCGAGCCATGGCGATGTTCGGCGTGACCATGGTGGAAGTCGACTTCGGAGACGTGGACCGAGCGGCCGAAGCGGCACGGAGAGGGCTGTTGGCCGACGTGGCCATGGAAAACTCGTTCGGCGAGGCGTTCCACGTGGAGAGCATGGCCTGGGTCGCCGACCGCCAGGGCGACCACACCCGAGCCGCCACCCTCTTCGGCGCGGCGGCACCGCTGTGGACGGACATGGGAACGGCCCCGGAAGTCGCCGTGTCGATGCCCCACCTGGTGCATCGCAACAACTCCCGGAAAGCTTTGGGCGACGCGGCTTTCGAGCACGCCCACGCGACGGGCCGGGCGATGACCGCGGCCGAGCGACGGCAGTACGCCCTGGGCGGCGAGCCGATCGAGCCCAACGAACCGGACAATCCGTTGACGCAGCGGGAAGCGGAGATCGCGGAGCTGGTGGCGGAGGGGATGACAAATGCGGACATCGCGGCGCGACTCGTCATCGCCCGGCGGACGGCGGACACACATGTCGGGAACATTTTGACGAAGCTCGGGTTCTCGAGCCGGGCACAGATCGCCGCTTGGACCGTGCGCAGGCGGCGCTGATAGTTGCCGAGTTGTCGACAGGCAGTTGTGCGTAGACCTGTGCCTCAGGCCCGGAAGCCTGCAACGATGTCGCCCGGTGGACCGGCGGGGCCGTAGAGGCCGCCGATCGCGGTGTCCGCGCCCGCCTCGGTCCACCACTGGGCCTGTTCCGGGTCGCGGACGCCGACGACGGTGACAGCGGCGCCCGCCTGGTGGACCGCGCCCAGCAGGGTGCTGACGACCGTCGATCCGACCCCGGAGAGCCGGTCGGTGAGCCTGCGGGCCACCCGCACGCCGGTCACGGGCAGCGATTCGACGGCGGACAGGTCGTCCGGGCTCAGGCCGAAATCGTCGAGCGTCATGCCCAGGCCCATGTCCGCCAGCACCGTCAGGTTGTCGAGAGCCTCCGCGATCCCCACCGCGGCTATGGGCATGCCGAGGGTCAGCCGGTCCGGGGGCAGGCCGGTCTCCTCGAGCACCCGGACCACCCTGGACACCAGGTCCGCGTCGGTGGACTGGTGCGCCGTGAGGCCGAGGGTCAACGGCAGGTCGACCGCGTTCCCCTTGTGCCACCAGTACGCCTGGCCGCACGCCACGCGCAGCAGCCATTCGCCCAGGGGCAGGATGAAGCCGGTCTGCTCGGCCAGCTCGGCGCACCGGTCGTGGTGCAGCGGGGTCTGTCCCGGGCGGTCCCAGCGCAGGGTCGCGGTGACCGCGGCGGTCCGACCGTCGGCCAGGTGTGCCACCGGCTGGTACCGGACGCCGAACTGGCCCTGCTCCCACGCCCCCGGCATGGTGACCGCGAGGGCATGGGAGCCGCGGTCGGCGGCGTCCTGGTCGGGGTGGTAGAGCTCCCACTGGCCGCGCCGCCCGGCCTTGGCCCGGCGCAGCGCCAAGTCCGCGGCCCGTAGCGGTTCCGCGGGGTCGAGGTCGCGCGATGGGCGGTGCACGACGCCGATGCTCGCCGACAGCGCCAGGCCATGACCGTCCACAAAGGCCGGTTTGGTGAGTTCGGTGTTGATCCGCGACACGATCGCGGCGACATCCGAGGTGGTGGCCGAGTTCTCCAGCAGGATGCCGAACTCGTCGCCGTCGAAGCGGGCGACCATGGCGTTCTCCCCCGCCATGACGGCGTTGAGCCGCTGCCCGACGTGCACCAGCAGCTGTTCGCCCGCGGATCTGCCGAGCCCGCCGCAGACCATCGCGAAGCCGTCGAGGTCCAGGTGGAACAGGGTGATGCCGTGCGCCGGGTCGGCCCGTCGCAAGGCGCTTTCGACGCGGGTGCCGAAGAACTGGCGGTTGGGCAGGCCGGTGAGCGGGTCGTGCAGCGACTGCCGGTGCAGTTCGTGGCGCAGCAGCATCAGCTCGGTACCGTCCTCGACCACGGCGACGACCTGGCTGGTGCGGCCGTCGAGCCCGCGCAGCAGCGAGGCGGCCAGTGAGATCCGGGCGACGTCGCCGTCCTTGCGCAGCAGCCGCTGCGACTGGCGGACCCGTTCCCGCGTGCCGTCGAGCAGCGAGCGCATCCCCGCGCGCAGCGACCGGACGGAGTCCGGATGCACCAGGTCGTAGAGCCCGACACCGGTGAGCTGGGCCGGGGAGTAACCGAGGATCTCGGCCATCGCGGCATTGGCCCGGACAAGCCTGCCGTCCAGCCCGATGATCATGATTCCGCTCGCCGAGGACGTCGCCACCTCGTCGAACCGGGCCTCGCTCGCCCGCAGACTCCACTGGGCGTCCTGGATCGCCTTGAGCAGCGAACGCTGCATGCTCTCCTGCTGGTCGAGCACCGCGCGCTGGTTGGCCGAGACGAAACCGCAGGCCAGCGTGCCCAGCACGACGGTGATCCGCTCCGCGAACCGGTCGACGGGCTGGAACTCGGACAGCGCGAGCAGTCCCTTGCCGAGGACCTCGAGGGTGCAGCGCAGACCTTGCTCGCCGACGTTGCCGAGCGACACCAGGCGCTCGCCCAAGGCCTCGATCGGGGCGGCGACAAACGACTTGGCGTGCACCGAGGCGCAGAGCACGCCGAGTTGCTCGCCGAGTTCGGCGTCGAGCTCGTCGCCGGACAGCGGGACGAACACAGCGCTGCTGAGCAGGTAGGCCCACTTGCGCGCGAGCACCGTCCGACCACGGTCGGGAGAAGACGGCGCGATATCCGATCGCTGTCTTGGGTTCGACATTTCCGGCACCCTGCTGTCAGGTCAGATTCGCGGCAGTCTACTGAGGCATGCCGAGGTATGCATACGATTCCGGCTTCCCCGCGATCATGCGTACACGAACGGCGGAACCCGTTCCGCGCGATGACGCTCCGTGCGGCGACCCAGTATTCGTCGTAAACCTGCCAACCCGGACTTCCCCATCCATCCATTCTGCTTATGACTCCTTCTTATGTGTTCCCAAATGGATAGACACGTAATGTTCGATCGTGCCCGGAAGGAGAATTCCCACGATTCGGCGCGTCGCCGCCCTGGTGGGGCGGTCGGCGGAACTGGCCGAAGTCGCGCTCACCGTCCGGAGACCCCCCTCGGTCGTGCTTATCGAGGGCGAAGCAGGAGTGGGCAAGACCCGGCTGGTGCGGGAGTTGCTCAGGGGCATCGCCCCCGAGGGACGCGCGGTGCTTTTCGGCACCTGCCAACCGATGCGGGCGCCGCTGCCGTACGGACCCGTGGTCGACATCCTCCGTGACACCCGGACCCTCCTCGAAGGCGTCGCCGCGACGCTGAGCCCGTTGGCGGGCGCGCTGCGTCCGCTGCTGCCCGAGTTGGCGCCGCTGCTGCCGCCCGAGCCCTCACGCGGCGACGTGGCCACCGAGCGACACCAGGTCTTCCGCGCGGTCCGCGAGGTGCTGGCCGCCTTCGGGCCCACGCTGCTGGTCGTCGAGGACGTGCACTGGGCCGACGAGGGCACCCAGGACCTGCTCCGGTTCCTCACCTGCCCGCCGACGCCGAACCTCTCGGTGGTCCTCACCTACCGCCGGGAGAGCCACCCGACCCAGCACGGGACGCTGCTGCCCGGCGGGGCGCACGTGCTTCTGGCCGAGGGCCGAAACACCCTGGTGCGGCTGCGGCCGCTGCAACCCGGGCACGTCGGACAGCTCGCCGCCGACCTGCTGGGCACCGAACGGGTTCCCGACGACTTCGCCCGGGAACTGCACCGGCGGACCGCGGGTATCCCGTTCGTGGTCGAGGAACTGCTGCGCGAGGTCCGCGAGGGCGGGCTGGTGCCGCGGCCGAGGGCGCTCGACGAGGTCGACATCCCGATCCTGCTGCGCGACACCCTGGCCGACCGGCTCGCCCGCCTCGGGCCTGCCGTCACCACCGTCGTCCAAGCCGCCGCGGTGCTCGACACCGCCGCCACGGAAGCCGATCTGGCCGCGGTCGCGGGTCTCACCGACGACGGCGTCGAGGCCGCGCTGACCCACGCGCTGGACGGCGCCGTGCTGCACGAGGTCGGCGCCGAACGCTACGCCCTGCGCCATCCGCTGGCGACCCAGGCGGTGTACGTGTCGATCCCGGGCCCGCTGCGCCGCCGCATGCACGCGCGGGCCGCCGACCTGCTCGCCGCCGCCCCGGGATCGGGGGTCGTCCGGCTCGCCCACCACCACCGGCAGGCCGGTGACCTGGCCAACTGGGTGCGCCGGACCCTCGCCGCGGTCGACCACGCCACCCAGGTCGGCGACACCGCCCTCGCCCTGCAGGTGCTCGAGGCCGCGCTCGCCGACGACGCGCTGCCCGTGCGGGACCGCAACACCCTGGCGGTACGGCTGAGCCGGGTCGTGATCAACGGGATCGCGGGCAACAGCACGGTCGAGCGGCTGCGCAGCGTGCTGCGGGAGGAGACGCTCGGCCCCCGCGCGCGGGGGGAGGTCCGACTCAACCTGGGCTTGCTGCTGATGAACCAGGTCGGCCGGGTCGAGGACGCCCAGGGCGAGATCGAGATGGCCCTGCACGACCTGGACAGCCAACCCGCCCTGGCCGCCCGTGGTTACGCGGCGCTCACCCTGCCGTTCACGGGGACCAGGCCGGTGCGCGACCACCTGCGCTGGCTGGCCGAGGCACTGCGGATCGCGGACTCGACCCCGATCGACGACGAGCGGCTCATGGCCGTGCGGTCCAACGAGGTGACCGTGCTCGCGCAACTCGGCGATCCCGCCGCGTGGACCGCGGCCGGGCGACTGCCCCGGCCCGGCCGCTCGGTCAAGATCCGCAGGCAGCTCGCCCGCGCGCACATCAATCTCGCCGACGCCGCCGCGTGGCTCGGCCACCACGACCGCGCCCGGGAGTCGCTGGTCACCGGCCGCGAGTTGCTTTCCGAGACCGACGTGCCGTTCCTGTCGATGCTCGCCACCGGAACCGAGTTGCGGCTGGACTCGGCGGCAGGCCGGTGGACGAGCCTGGAGCAGGACGGAGCGCAACTCATCGACCAGGCCGGGGACATGGCCTATCTGGCCGCCGACGCCTGGCTGGCCCTGGGGTGGCTGGCCATCGCCCGCGGCGACCGCGACACCGCGATCCGACACCTCGACCACGCACATGCCGCCGCGCTCGAAAACGCGCCCATCTGCGCGGCGATCGCGGCGGGCCGGGTCACGTTGGCCCTGACCCGCGGCGACGTGGCCGCGGCGGCGGTAGGGGTGGAGCGGGCGCTGGCCGCCATCCGGCACAAGGGCAACTGGCTGTGGGCCGCGGACCTGCTCCCGCCCGCCACCCGCGCCCTGCTGCGGACTGGACGGGCAGGCGACGCCGCGGCCATCGTCACCGAGTTCGACCAAGGAATCGAGGGCCGCGACGCGCCACTGGCCTGCGCCGCGCTCGATCTGTGCCGGGGGCTGCTCGCCACCGGGGACGAGGCGGTGGACCGCTTCACCCGCGCCGCCAAGCAATACCACGCGCTGCCGCAGCCGCATACGGCCGCTGTGGCGTACGAACTCGCGGGCAACACGGCGGTCGACCTCGGCGACATCCAGGCCGCGCTGCCGCTGCTCGACGCCGCCGCGTCCGCCTTCACCGAGCTGGGCCTGACCAAGGACGCCGCCCGCTGCGTCCGGCTGAGCCGCCGGTTCCGCCAGGGCGCCCCGCGCGGGCGCAAGAGCTACGGCGGCAACCTCTCGCCCCGCGAACGCGAAGTCGTGGACCTGGTCGCGGCGGGCAAGACCAACCGCCAGGTCGCGGAAGCGCTTTTCCTTTCGACCCGGACGGTGGAGAAACACGTCGGCCAGGCGATGCGAAAGCTCGGTCTGAGTTCGCGGGCCGAGTTCACGGGAATGCCGCTCTCCGATCCCGAGGAATAGGAGAACGGCGGCGGGTGGGGCTCACGGAGGTCCCGTGAGCCCCACCCGCGGTCACGCCTCGACCAGCACCGGGTCGGCGGCCGCGCGCTTCGCCCCGCGCAGGGTGACCGCCGCGACCACAGCCCCGGCCAGCGCGACGACCGCGGCGCCGGTGAAGGCGGCCGAGTAGCCGTCGGTCAGCGCCGCGACGTCGCCGAGCGCGTCCGCGCCGTTGGAGTCCGCCACGGCCGTCATCGCGGCCAGGCCGAGCGCCGAGCCGATCTGGTAGGTCGTGTTGACCACGCCCGAGGCGAGGCCGCCCTCCTGCGGCGCCACACCGGTGATCGCGGAGATGGTCGCCGGGATGAAGACCAGCGCCATGCCGACCGCGGCGACCAATGAGCCGGGCAGGACGTCGGCGGCGAAGCTGCCGTCCGGGTCGGCGGTGGCGAGCATCCCGAGCCCCGCCGCCAGCACGGCCAGGCCGGTGACGATCAGCCGCTTGGTGCCGAACCGGCCGATCAGCCTGCCGGTGACCGTGGTCATCAGCAGCATCATGAGCGCGGTCATCGGGACCAGCGCGGCTCCGCTGGCGAAGGAGTCGAACCCGAGGACCTGCTGCACGTAGAGGTTGAGGAAGTACCACATCGGGATCCAGGCCGCGCCGAGCAGCAGCATCGAGAAGTTGGCCGCGGCGAGGTCGGGCGTGCGCCAGACCTTCAACGGCATCAACGGGTTGCGGACCGAGCGCTGGATCACGACGAAGCCGATCAGCAGCGCTGCCGCCGCGCCGAGCTGGGCCAGCGTGGCCGCCGAGGTCCAGCCGCGGGCCGGGGCCTGGACGATCGCGTAGACCGCCAGTGCCAATCCGCCGGTGACCGCGATGGCACCGCCCACGTCCAGACCGCCGCGGCGGCCGGGGACGGCCGGGAGCAGGCGCGGGATCAGGGCGAGGGTGAGCAGGCCGATCGGGATGTAGATGACGAACACCCACGGCCAGCTCAGCCACTCGGTGATGACGCCGCCGAGGAACACGCCCGCGGTGCCGCCCGCCGGAGCCGCGGCGCCGTAGAACGCCATGGCCTTGGGCAGTTCCCTGGGCTGCCCGGCGAACAGGACCATCAGCAGCGTCATCGCCGCGGGGGCGATGAGCGCCGCGCCGACGCCCTGGACGGCCCGACCGAGAACCTCCGTGCCCGCGTCGTTCGCCGCGGCGGCGACCACCGAGCCTGCGGTGAGGACGGCCCAACCCGCGGCGAAGACCCGCCGGGCGCCCCAGATATCGGATAGCCGGCCGCCGAGCAGGAGTAGACCGCCGAGGGCCACGGCGTAGGCGTTGAAGACCCATTGCAGGCCGGTGGCGCTGAAGCCGAGATCGCGCTGCATCTCGGGCAGGGCCACGGCGATGATCGAGGTATCCATGATGACCATGAACTGCGCGGTGGCGAGCACGGCCAGTGCCCACCAGCGGCGGGGGTCGGGACTCATTTCGGTTCCTTTCTCCTGATACCCCCAGGGGGTATCGACTGATCGGAACGTAGCATACGGGTGGAGGGTATGGAAGGGGGGTGAAAAAAGCGACACCGCACCCTTTGATGGGGTGCGGTGTCGCTCGGGGATCGCCGTTTGGACGCGGCTTTGACGTGCCGGACTTGCGAGTGAAGGCCGGTGGCGTCGGGGTGGGGGTTGGCGGATCGGGCAGACAGGGCTGGCAGGGGCGCCCGATCTGCCCGGCCCGCGTGAGCGGCCCGGCTACCCGACCTGTCGACCTGGCCCGGCTACCCGGGCCGCCCGACCTACCTCGTGCTCGACCGGAATCGGCGTAGCCGCAGGCTGTTCGCGACCACGAAGGCCGAGCTCACCGCCATCGCCGCGCCCGCCAGCATCGGGTTCAACAGTCCTGCCGCCGCCAGGGGCAGTGCCGCCACGTTGTAGGCGAAGGCCCAGAACAGGTTGCCCTTGATCGTCGCCAAAGTGCTGCGGGACAGGCGGATCGCGTCCGCCGCTGCCCGTAGGTCGCCTCGGACCAAGGTCAGGTCCGCGGCCTCGATGGCCACGTCCGTTCCCGTTCCCATGGCCAGGCCCAGGTCGGCTCTGGCCAGCGCCGCGGCGTCGTTCACGCCGTCGCCGACCATGGCGACGACCTTGCCTTCCTTCTGCAGCCGGGCGACCACGTCGACCTTGTCCTGCGGGAGGACCTCGGCGATGACCTCGTCGATGCCGACCTCGCGGGCGACGGACTCGGCCACGGCCGCGTTGTCGCCGGTCAGCAGCACCGGGGTCAGGCCCAGGCCACGCAGCATGCCGATGGCGTCCGCCGAGGTCGGCTTGACCGTGTCCGCCACCACGAGCACGGCCCGGGGCGCACCGTCCCAGGCGACCGCGACGGCGGTTCTGCCTTGCGCTTCGGCCGCCGCCTTCGCCTCGGCGAGGTCCGCGGGCAGCTCCAGGCTCCACGCCCGCAGCAGCTCGGTGCGGCCGACGAGGACGGCGTGGCCGTCGACGACGCCGTTCACGCCGAGGCCCTCGGTCGCGCTGAAGTCCTCGACCGCGGGCAGGTCGCCCAACTCCTGGGCGGCAACCGCGATGGCTTGCGCGATCGGGTGTTCCGACGCGTGCTCCACAGCGCCCGCCAGCCGCAGCGCCTCGTTCCGGTCGACGCCCTCGGCGGTATGGACGTCCACAAGGGACATCCGGCCGGTGGTCACCGTGCCCGTCTTGTCGAGCACGATCGTGTCGATCCGGCGCGTGGACTCCAGGACCTCGGGGCCCTTGATCAGGATCCCGAGCTGCGCTCCCCGGCCCGTGCCCACCAGCAGCGCGGTCGGCGTCGCCAGGCCCAAGGCGCACGGGCAGGCGATGATCAGCACGGCGACCGCGGCGGTGAAGGCCGCCGTGGCGCCCACCCCGGCGCCGAGCCAGAAGAACAGCGTGCCCAGCGCGAGGGCGATCACGATCGGGACGAACACGCCGGACACCCGGTCGGCGAGCCGCTGGACCGCGGCCTTGCCGGTCTGCGCGTCCTCGACGAGCTTCGCCATCTGCGCCAGCTGCGTGTCCGAGCCGACCCTGGTGGCCCGCACGAGCAGCCTGCCGCCCGCGTTCACCGTCGCCCCGACCACCGCGTCGCCCGGGCCGACCTCCACCGGCACGGATTCACCGGTGAGCATCGCGGCGTCCACAGCGGACTTGCCGTCCTCGATGACGCCGTCGGTGGCGATCTTCTCCCCCGGCCGCACGACGAACCGGTCGCCCACGGCCAGCTGCTCGATCGGGACCCGGACCTCCACACCCTCACGCAGGACGGCGACGTCCTTCGCGCCCAGTTCCAGCAGGGCGCGCAGAGCTGATCCCGCGCGGCGCTTGGCCCTGGCCTCGAAATAGCGACCGGCGAGGATGAACGTGGTGACGCCCGCCGCGACCTCGAGGTAGATGCTCGCTTCCCCGCCCATGCGGCGGATGGTGAGCTCGAACGGGTGGGTCATGCCTGGCACGCCCGCCGAGCCGAACAGCAACGCGTACAGCGACCAGCCGAACGCGGCAAGGGTGCCCATCGAGATCAGGGTGTCCATGGTCGCCGCGCCGTGCCGCAGGTTCGCCCACGCCGCCTGGTGGAAGGGCCACGCCGCCCACACCACGACCGGCGCGGCCAACATCAGCGAGATCCACTGCCAGTAGGTGAACTGCAGCGCCGGGACCATCGCCATCGCGATGACCGGCACCGACAGCCCGACCGCGCCGATCAGCCGCTGCCGCAACGGATCCGCCTGCGGCGGCGCGTCGGCCTCGGGTTCCGTCCGCGGCACGGTCGCGGTGTATCCCGCGGCCTCGACCTGGGCGACGAGCTCGGCCGGGTCGATCCCTTCCGGGTAGACGACCTTCGCCTTCTCCGTCGCGTAGTTGACCGTGGCGGTGACGCCGTCGAGCTTGTTGAGCCTGCGCTCGATCCGGTTGGCGCACGAGGCACACGTCATGCCGCCGATGGCGAGTTCGATCTCGGCCGGGCGGGCCGTGACGACGTTCGTGGTCATGCCTTCTCCTCCTCGCGCGTCAGTTGTGGCCATGACCGGGCGCTTCGTCCGAAGTGGACGGAGCGGCGGGCTCAGCGGGCTTGGTGGTCGGCGACTTGTCCGCAGTGGACACGGTGAACTCGGCCGTGCGCACCTTGCCCTCGTGCTGGAAGTCGAGGAACAGCCGGTACGTCGCCGTGGTCGGCACCTCGGCGAAGAACACGACCTCCGGTCCCGGCTGGGTCTTGCCGTCGCCGGGCGCGCCCTCCGGGTGCACGTGCAGGTACGCGAGGTCGCCTTCACGGAGCGCGACGAGGTGCCCGTACGCGCCGAGATACGGCCGCAGGTCGGTGACCGGCTTGCCGTCCCTGGACACCGACAGGGTCACCTTGGAGGACGAGCCCGCCACCAGGTCACCGGCGAGGCGCACCTCGTAACCATCCACTGTGGCCACCCGCGACTCCGAGTGCGTGACCGGCTCGACGGCGCCGGGCACCGCGAGGTCCACGCCGAGGGTCATCCCCTCACCGCCGGTCGGCGCGAAGTCGGCGAACGCCCGGTAGCTGCCCGGCTTGGCCAGGTTCAGCCGGACCGTCCACGTCCCGTCGGGCGCCATCTCCGGGTGGACGTGCTGGAAGCCCGAGGTGTCGCGGCGCACCACGATGAGGTGCAGGCGCTTCTCGTGCTCGAGGTCGAAGGCGGTGACCGGCTGTCCGCCGGTTTTGGTGATCCGGAAGGAGAACGGCTGGTCGGGGCCCGCGGGGAGCGTCGCTTGGGTGGGCGTGAAGGTGTATCCGCCCCTGGACGACGACAGGCCCTCGGGCAGGTCGTTCGGCGTGCTCTCCGGGACAGTGTCGCCGTGGGTCTCCCCGTGCGCGTCGGCCCGCGCGGCGGGCTCGGCGGAGAAGGGACCGACAGCCGTGCCGACCGCCCAGGCGCCGGTGGCGACCAGGACGAGCGCCACACCGTAGGCGGTGAGCTTCGCTGGAGTCTTCATGTCTCTGCTTTCTGACTTGCCGCCGATCTAGGCGGTCAGTTCGTAACCGGCTTCCTCGACTGCCGCGCGCACCTCGGCTTCGGCGAGGTCGCGGTCGCTCTCCACGGTGACCGCACCGGTCGGCAGGTCGACCTTGACCGACGTGACACCGTCGATGCGGCCGACTTCGTCCCGGACGGACTGGACACAGTGGCCACAGGTCATCCCGGTCACGGTGTAGGTGGTGGACTCGGACATCGGGGCACTCTCCTTCGGTTGAACTGGTCGCAACCATACCCCCAGGGGGTATCAAAAACAAGGTTGCCGTCTTCGAATCACGGTGTTAGGTTACCGATACCCCCCAAGGGTATGCACAACTAGCTCAGGAGGCACCAGGTGTCCAGCGAAGAACCTCAGCACGCGGGTACCCACGACCACAGCGCCATGGACCACGGCGCGATGGGCCACGACCACAGCACCATGGGCCACGGCCCCGTGTCCTGGCGGATGGCCGCGTCGGCCACGCTGCACTGCCTCACCGGCTGCGCCATCGGCGAGGTGCTCGGCATGGTCATCGGCACCGCTCTGGGCTGGGGAAACGTGGCCACCATTGTGCTGGCCGTCACGCTCGCCTTCTTCTTCGGCTACGCGCTGACCATGCGCGGCGTGCTCCGGGCGGGCGTCGACTTCAAGCAGGCCGTCAAGGTCGCGCTGGCCGCCGACACCCTGTCCATCGCCGTGATGGAGATCGTCGACAACGGCATCATGCTGGCCGTGCCGGGCGCCATGGAGGCAGGCCTGAGCAGCTTCCTGTTCTGGGGCGCGCTCGCGTTCGCCCTGGGCGTGGCGTTCGTCGTCACCTGGCCGATCAACCGGTGGATGATCGGCCGCGGCATGGGCCACGCTGTGGTCCACGCCTACCACTGAGCCCGCTCAGGTGACGGTGATGACCCCGGTGTACATCCCCATCGAGCACGAGTACTCGACGGTGCCGGGTTCGAGAACACCGAGGTCGATCCGGGTCTCACCGTTCACCGGCAGCGTCTCCTCGATGCCGCGCGAGGGCACCACCAGCGCCCGCACACACCCCTTGGCGTTGTGCGTGCGCACCAGCAGGGTTGTCGGCACACCCGCCCGCGCGGCGACGTTGGGCGGGCGGTACGCGCCCGTGACGGCGATGATCTCGACGACCTGGGCGCCGTCGCTGACAGTGGCCGCGGACTGGTCGACTTCGGCACTCATCAGCCTGCTCGCGGCCAGCGGTGAACCGGCCAGCTCCAGACCGCCGTTGACCGTGTAGAGGCCGGTCAGCAGCAGTACGACGCCGGTCGCGATGGCAAGCCTTCCACGCCAGGCAGTGGCGGCCTTGCGGGCGGCGTAGCCCAGGACGGCGAACAGCGGGCCGGTGCCGAGCACGAAGACCGCCATCGTCGCCGCGCCCGCCAGGGCCGAACCGGACGCCAGGGCCAGCGCCTCGACCGAGAGCGTCACCCCGCACGGGATGACCACGGTGGCGAACCCGAGGATGGCGGGCGCGAACGCCGCCTGTGAGCGCGACTGGTTGCGGACCATCCGCATCCACGGCAGCGGCGGCATGATCACGATCCGCCGGAACCCGGGCACCCCGAGTTGGGCGAGCCCGAACACGATGATCAACGCCCCGGCGACGAACTGCAACGCGGTCCGGGCGCCGAGGGAGAGCTGGACGGCGCCGCCGACCGCGCCGAGCAGCGCGCCGAGCAGGGTGTGGGAGAGCAGTTTGCCCGCCATGAAGCCGCCGACGGGGATGAGGTCGTCACCGAGACGGGCCAGCGCGGTCTGGCCGGCGGGTGCGGGTGTCCCACCGTCGGACCGCTGACGACCGGCCGAAGCCGCGCCGCCGGACCGTCGGCGGCCCGCCGGTACCGCGTCGTCGGGCCGCTGCCGGGCGACCAGGCCCGCGAGCAGGCCGCCCTGCACGGCGGCGCAGGAGATCCCGCCTGCCAGCAGGCCGGTGAGGAGTACAGCGAAAAGATCCACGGAATTGCCTTTCGGAGTGCGTGCGAAGTGGAGGTCGGTGGCCCGAAACGGCGTCTCGGACAGAACTCTCCTACGTACGCAGCACGCAGAGGCGGACCGGATCAGGACTCGGCCAAACCAGACTCGCGATCGAGGCGGGGAGCCTTTTCACCGGCGCACGAACCTCGACGGCACGAGGTTGCCCGAGCCGCACCAGCGCCAGCAGAACAGCCACCGCCACGCAGACACAGAGCGCGATGAGCCCACTCGACCCGGACTCCGCGGGTGAACCGGGGCGCGCGGCCTGATCAACCATTGGCTGGAACGCCATTCCGGCGGCGCCGCCGTGGTGACCGGTCTGATCGCCGGGCATTCGCATCGCCACCACAGCGGTGCCGCCGCGGTGGGTGATCTGATCGGCGACTGGCTGGTGTCCTGCGCGAGCATCGCTGCCGTGGTGCGTCCTGTGACCGTCGACGGCCGCCGTCGCGACGGGGCTGGTTGTCTCGGCGGCGGCGGTGCAGTGCGCGCCCAGGGTTGCCACCGCCGCGAAGAGGAGCGCGACCGCCAGCCCGGCGAGGGACGCTCGCCGGGGTCGGTTGATCCTCGCCTCGGACACCCCGCCAGGGTACGGGCGGCCGGGTCAGGGCGGTATCGCGCACCTTTCCCACTTGGTTCCCGAAGCGCGGGGAGTGGTGATCGGGGATGATTCGGGCAATCGTCGCTGACAGCACTGTCCGGAAAGCGGACATGAGCCAACTCGGGATGGTCCTCGCCGCGATCGCCCTCGCCACCGCCCTGCGGGGGGCACTCCGCACGAACCCGCGGGCCCCCACAGGGCGACCTCCGACTCGCGGAGCACGCACAACGAGCAGGACGTCGCCTTCGCCACCGACATGATCGCCCACCCCGGCCAGGCGATCGAGATGGCGAAGCTGGTGCCGTCGCGGTCGACCGAGCCGAAGATGCTGGATCCGGCGGGCAGCGTCGAGCAGGCGCAGGGTCCGGAGATCGAGAAGATGCGGGAGTGGTCGGACGAGCGGGGCGCGCCCACCGCCACATGGCCGAGGTGGAACCGGAGAGGGGCCGCAGCGACGCCGCCAGGGCGCCTGCCCAGCAGATCATCGACGGCCAGCGCGCCGAGATGACCCAGACGCGGGAACTGCTCCAGGCGTGATTGCGCCGCCGAGACGTGGGTAACCAAGACCGGTCACCTATGGAAGGACTCGGTCATGACAGTCGCGGCCCAGATGCTCCAGACCTATCCCAAGGACCTCGGCGGGCTCGACCCGGAGAAACTCGCCACCTGCGTCGAAGCGTGCTTCGAGTGCGCGGCGGCGTGCACGGCCTGCGCGGACGCCTGCCTCAGCGAGGACATGGTCGCGGAGCTGACGACCTGCGTGCGCGTCAACCAGGACTGCGCCGACCTGTGTGAGACCACCGGGCGTGTGCTGTCCCGGCACACCGGCTACGACCCCGACCTGACCCGCTGCGTCCTGCTCGCCTGCGCCGTCGCCTGCAAGGCCTGCGCCACCGAGTGCGAGTCGCACGCGCGGGCCCACGAACACTGCCGGGTCTGCGCGGAGGCGTGCAGGCGTTGCGAACAAGCCTGCCGGGCTCTGCTCGACGACCTCGGCGGCGTCTCCTAGGGCACCGCTCGACGCGCGCGGCCGAACCCCGTCACCCCTCGGGGCTTGAACACCGCGAGCACCGTGGCCACGAGCAGCACCAGCAGCGCCAGCACCGAGTGCAGCACGTGGGTGGGATCGCGCAGGGCTCCGACGTCGCGCGCGGTCGGCGCGAGGTCGGCGAAGTGGCCGATCGACCTGGTGTACAGCAGAAGCAGGGTGGTCGCGACCAGGTTGAGCACCAGTTTGAACAGCACCCAGTAGTGCCGCACCAGCCCCCACGGCCCGCCAAGGGCGGAGATCACGCCCGTGAGCAGCGAGCCCAGGCTCAGCGGCACCACGGCCGCCCACATCACCAGTTCCATCAGCGGGTACGCACCGCGCACCAGGGCGACGTCCTCGCTTCGAAGGGCCGCGGCGGCTAGCACCAGATACGCCCCGACCGCGCCCAGCCAGCCCACCGAGGCCACGACGTGCAGGGTGAGTGCGAACTTCCGCGTGCGCGGGCCCATCCCGACAGTCATGCGAGCACCGCCGCGGCGGAGAGGTGTCTGCCCGGTCCGTGGACGCCGCCGAGGGCGCCCGTCGCCATGAGGACCACCAGCAGGGCGATGAGAGCGCCCACCGCGATGAGCGAGATCTTCACCCAGCGCGGGACGCCAGGCCGAGAGTCGTGTGCCATGTCTCCAGTTTTACGAGACACTATGTCGCTGTCAAGTCATGTTGTATCCACTTCGGCGAAACGTATGCTGGCCAGGTGCCGAAACTGTGGAGCGACACGATCGAGGAGCACCGCCGCACGGTGCGCGACGCGACGCTGGACACCACGGCCGCGCTGGTGGCCCGACATGGCCTGGCGGGCGTGACGATGTCGCGGGTCGCCAAGGAGACCGGAATCGGTCGGGCCACGCTGTACAAGTACTTCCCGAGCGTCGAAGCGATCGTGCACGCCTGGCACGAGCGGCAGGTCGGCGATCACTTGGCACACCTTGCGGCCATCCGCGACCGGGCGGGCGACGACCCGGGCACAAAGCTCGCCGCGGTCCTCGACGCCTACGCCGTGATCAACCACCACCGGTCGCCGCACGGGCGTCAGCCCCACGGCGCCGAATTCGCCCAGGTCCTGCACGCGGGCGCGCGGGTCGCGGACGCCCACGCCCAGTTGCGCACCATGATCGCCGACCTGCTGCGCGCCGCCGCGGCGAGCGGGGACGTGCGCGACGACGTCTCCCCCGACGAACTGGCGGTTTTCTGCCTGCACGCCCTCGACGCCGCGACCGAGGCGCCCGCCCAGGCGGCGGTCCGCAGACTGGTCGGGATCACGCTCGACGCGCTGCGACCGCGCTGACCCCTATTCTCGGTATAGCGGGAATTGATACCCACGTCGCTATAGGGGCTGCCCCCGATCCCTCCAGCAGGATGGTCGTCGGGCGCGCGCGGCGCCGACTCCTCGACCTGCTTGGAGACGATGTGATCAGCAAGGTGTTGGCCGGGGCCGTCGTGATCGCGGCACTGGTGGCGGGCGCGCCCCTGGCGGCCGCGGAAGAACGACGTGACTGCTACGACCCGACCGTCCAGTTGACCGTCGAGGAGAACCGGCTGGCCCGCCCCGTCCCGCAGGACATCTTGCGCCGCAGCGGTTTCGACCGGTACGCGAGCACCTTCAGCGCCGCGCTGTGCGCGCTGCCGGGCGCGCGGGCGGCGACGACGCTGGCCTCGGCGACCGGCAAGACGCTGTGGGCCGCCGCCGTGGCCAGGGCGCAGTCCCCCGTGCCGACCGACGGCCTCTCTGTCACCGACGACCGCCCGCTCTACTGGGCGAGGCTGAGTTTCACCAGCCTGCTGCGCCAGTGGACACCGACCGACGGGCTGGACGCCCGGGAGCGGGCAGCGCTGATCCTGACGTTCGACCGCGCCTCCCGCGGGCAGGACTCGATGCGACTGCCCACGGGCGACGGGGTCCGCCGGATCGTGGTCAGCGGCTTCGACCCGTTCATCCTCGACGCCGACATCCGGCGCAGCAACCCGTCCGGCGCCGCCGCGCTGGCCATGGACGGCCTGATCGTGCGCACGCCGAACGGTCCCGCGCGGATCGAGACGGCGATCTTCCCGGTGCTGTGGCGGCCGTTCGAGCAGGGCACGGTGGAGGACACGTTCCTGCCGCACCTGCGGGAGGGCCGCGCCCGGGCGGACATGTTCGTGACCGTGAGCCAGGGCAGGCCGGGCCGGTTCGACGTGGAGGGCCACAACGGCCGTTGGCGGGGCGGGTTCCCGGACAACGACAACATCTCCTACACCGGTGTCGTCCCGATCCCCGCGCACGTCCCGACCGTGACGCCCGCGCCCGAGTTCGTGCCGAGCACGCTACCCGCCGCCGAGATGGTCGCGGCGCCGCCCGGGCGGTTCCCGGTGCACGCCAACCCGAGCGTGACCGAGATCCCGGCGGGCGCGACGGCCCCGGTGTTCCAGCCGAACGGCCCGACCCCGGGCTCGGTCGCGCGGGCGGGCGGCGGCGGCAACTACCTGTCCAACGAGATCGCGTACCGCACGACCCTGCTGCGCGACGCCTTGGGCGCGCCGATGCCGGGCGGGCACCTGCACACGCCGGTCCTGCTGTTCGGGCCCGGGAACACCACCGAGATCAGCGACCCGGTGTTCGAGCAGAACCGGCTGGACATCATCGACCAGACCCAAGCCCTCGTGATCGCCGCGGCGGGGACCCTCAGCTGAGGGTGGCCTTGGCGATCGCGCCCGGCTCGCGGTCCACAGCGGACACTAGGACGCCGTCTGGGCGCAGGATGCCGGATCGGCCCGCGGCGTGGTCGAAGCCGCCGCCGGTCGATCCGGCGAACGAGGCCACGGCCACCCAGACGCGGTGCTCGACAGCGATGGCTTCGGCGCGCGCGGCGACCTTCGCGGTGGCATCCACGGTTTCCAGGATGGAGGCCACGTAGCCGTCGATGCCCAGCGCGGCGGTGTCGACGGCGTGCCTCGGGGTGTTCAGGTCCTTGCAGATCGCGAGACCGAGCCGGTGGCCGTCGACCTCGACGACCGCGGGCTGGTCACCCGGCGCGAAGTAGGTGGGTTCCGCGCCGCCCAACCACATCTTGCGGTAGGCGACACGGACGCCGGTCTCGTCGACGGCCAGGGTGGCGATGTGCGCGGCGCCGCCGTCACCCTGGACTGGCGCTCCCACGAGGGCCAGCGAACCGGAGCGGGCGCAGGCTTCGACGATCGGTGCGAGCCGGGGGTCGTCGGCGGTGATCGCCGGGGCGTCCAACTCGTATCCGGTCAGGGAGAGTTCGGGGAAGACAACGACCCTCGCGCCCGCCGCGGCCACGGTGGCCGCGTGGATGGCGGCGTTGGCTTCGACGTCGTAGGGCACGCAGCGCGGTTGGGCCACGGCGATGGACAGCGACTTCGGCATGTGGTCTCCCCTACGGCTCGAACCGGAATGGCGCCTCGGCGCAACCCGCGCACACCCCACTCACCCTCTCATGATCGCTTGATTCACCGACGGAAAACGGGATACTGCCCGACATGGGCGGACGCGTGGCGCGACTCGTGGTGATCTCGGCTCTGCTCCTCGGGGGATGCTCGTCGCCCGCGAGGGCGAAGACTGTGGTGTTCACCAAGGTCGACCTGCCCGCCGCACCGGTCGTGCTCGCCGCGGACGGCGACGCGCTGGTCATCGGGGTGCGCCGGGATGGGCAGGCGACCAAACCCGGCCTGCTGCGCCGGGCGGCGGATGGCGCGGTCACCGAGATTCCCGTGCGCGGAGTCAGCCCGTACGGCCTGCTGGCGACCTGGAAGTCGATCGACGTCGACGCGGGCCGGATCGTGGCGGTCGGCGGCGAACGCGGTGGCGCGCACGGCAACGTGCGATGGAGCGTGTGGGACGGGTCCGCGTCCGGGGTCGTGGAGAAGCCCCAGGGTTTCAGCACGTTCGGCGGCTACGGCGCGGGTGACCTGACCGCGGCGGTGATCACGCCGGTCGGACCGGCGCTGGTCGGCTCGTGGAACAGCGAGCAAGTCGGGCTCGACGTCGCGACGTGGACCGCCGACGGCGACACCTGGACGCGGCGGAGTTCGGCCGGGAC
Organism: Actinokineospora xionganensis; assembly: GCF_014323725.1. Lineage (GTDB taxonomy): Bacteria > Actinomycetota > Actinomycetes > Mycobacteriales > Pseudonocardiaceae > Actinokineospora > Actinokineospora xionganensis. The sequence goes on from NZ_JABVED010000021.1 coordinate 28,166, forward strand.
GGCACTGGAGAGCACCCAGGCCGCGCTCGGCTTCCCGATGGCGGCTTCCGCGCTGGACCAAGGTGTTCTGGTGGCGGGCTGGCAACTCGCCGACGACCGGCTGACGCCGGTGGTGTGGCGCTCGGCATCGGGTGTCGTTGGGTGGACGAAGACCGCGCTGCCCGACACCGGAACCACGGCGAGCGCGATCTCCTTGGCGTGTCAGGCAAGCACGTGCGCGGCTGCGGGCCAGGTCGACGGAAAGCTCGCGGTCTGGCGGTTCATCGATGGGACCTGGACCCGACTTCCGGGCGCACCGCCGATCCCGGTCAGCGACAAAGACCCACTGGCCGCGCCGGTGGAGATCGAACTACGGGTGGTTCAGGTGCTGTCCGAGGACGGTCAGGTCAAGATCGCCCGGGCGGACGGCCGGGACTGGACCCTGCTGGCCGCGGAAGGTCCGACCGGCACGGTGACCGCGGCGACGACCGTCGGCGACGCCCTGTTCGTGTTGGCGGGCCCCGACGCCGAGCACCAGAGCCTGTGGCGGGTAGACGGCGCGAAGATCACCGACTAACCGTCCGAATTTCGCCCATTGCCGCCGAATTCATTCCGACATTCGTCCTACGCTATTCGGTCCATCAGTGGATGCTATAGCCAATTGATATGACCGAAACGTCGGCACGTATTCAATTCGTGATAACCGACTCATGCGTTCTCGCCTACGTTGCGGCTTCAACCTATCCCCACCGAAGTCACCACAGGAGGACGCGTGCGTCGCAGAATGGTCGTCGCGATCGCGGCGGTCGCGGGAATCAGCTTCTTACCGGGGGTGTCGGCGAACGCGGCTCCCGCGCCCGCCGCCGCACCGCAGGGGGGCGTCGAGAACGCACCCGACGAGCTGGTCTCGCCCGCCGAGAACAAGCGCAGGCAGATGCGCCAGGACGGACTCTCCAAGGTCCTCAAGGGCGAAGCCAAGGCCGAGAAGCGCGGCGCCAGCACCGTCGTGAAGCTCAGCGACGGGTCCGGGGCGCGGACCGCCAACGCCACGCCCGCCCAGTACGTCGAGCTGGCCCGGGAGAAGACCGACAAGATCTTCGTCGTGCTCGCCGAATTCGGCGACGAGCGGCACCCCGATTTCCCCGACCGCGACACCGACCCGGCCACCCCGGGTCCCGCGCGGTTCGACGGTCCCCGGCACAACGAGATCGCCCAGCCCAACCGGGCCGTGGACAACAAGACGATCTGGCAGCCTAACTACGGCCGTGAGCACTACCAGGACCTGTACTTCTCCGACGCCCCCGGCGTCGAATCGGTGAAGACGTTCTACGAGCGGCAGTCCTCGGGCCGCTACTCGGTCGAGGGCACCGTCACCGACTGGGTCAAGGTCAAGTACAACGAGGCCCGCTACGGCCGGTCCAACGGATTCCCGTGCGGCGGCCGGATCTGCGGCAACAGCTGGAACCTGGTCTCCGACGCGGTGACCCAGTGGGTCGCCGACCGCCAGGCCGCGGGCGCGACCACCGAGCAGATCCGCACCGAGCTCGCCGAATTCGACACGTGGGACCGCTACGACCACGACCACGACGGCGACTTCAACGAGCGCGACGGCTACATCGACCACTTCCAGATCGTGCACGCGGGCGGCGATCAGTCCGACGCGGATCCCGCCCAGGGCGAGGACGCGATCTGGGCGCACCGCTGGTACGCCTTCTTCAGCACCACCGCCGGTCCCGCGGGCAACCCGCTGGGCGGCGCGCAGATCGGTGACACCGACCTGTGGGTCGGCGACTACACGATGCAGCCGGAGAACGGCGGCCTCGGCGTGTTCGCGCACGAGTACGGCCACGACCTCGGCCTGCCGGACCACTACGACACGGTCGGACCCGGTGGCGGCAAGGAGAACGGCATCAACTGGTGGTCACTGATGGGACAGAGCCGCGTCTCCGCGGGCGACGAGCCCATCGGCCTGCGCGCCAATGACCTCTCGGCGTGGGACAAGCTGCAGTTGGGCTGGCTCGACTACGAGACCGTCGTGGCGGGGCAGGACACCAAACTCAAGCTCGGCCCGCACGCGTACAACACCGCTGCCGCTCAGGGTCTGGTCGTCGTGCTGCCGGACAAGGAGAAGACCACCCTGCTGGGCACCCCCACCGATGGCGCCAACATGTGGTGGAGCGAGCGCGGCGACAACCTGTCGAACACGCTGACCCGCACGGTCGACCTGACCGGCAAGTCGGCCGCCGAGCTCAAGCTCAAGGCGCTCTACGACATCGAGGACTGCGACTGCGACTTCCTCTACGTCGAGGGATCGGTCGACGGCGGCGCCACCTGGACGGCCCTCGACGGCGTGGCCGACGGCAAGCCGTTCACCCGCAGCGCGGTGGGCCAGCCCGCCATCACCAACGTCACCGGCGGACGCTGGGTCGACGTGTCGGTGCCGCTGGACTCGCTGGCGGGCAAGACCGCGCAGCTGCGGTTCCGCTACCAGACCGACGGCGGCCTGATCATGGACGGCTTCCGCGCCGACCAGATCTCCATCACCGCGGACGGCGCGCCGATCTTCAACGACGGCGCGGAAGCAGGCGACAACGGGTGGACCGCGAAAGGTTTCCGGATCACCACCGGCAAGGAATCGAAGTTCTACGACAACTTCTACATCGCGAGCTACCGGGCGTACACCTCGTACGACCGCTACCTGCAGGTCGGCCCGTACGACTACGGCCACCCGGACAAGCCCGACTGGGCGACCCGGTTCCCGTACCAGAACGGTCTGCTCGTGTCCTACTGGGACACTTCGCAGGTGGACAACAACACCAGCGCCCACCCCGGTGAGGGCCTGATGTTGGTCGTCGACGCCAACCCCGACCCGATCTACAACCTGCAGGGCACCGCGTGGCGCCCGCGGGTGGCGGGGTACGACGCGCCGTTCTCGCTGCAGAAGTCGGACTCGTTCACCCTGTACGCGCAGGGCAAGCCGAGCTACGTGCGTGGCAAGTCGGCCCAGCCACTGTTCGACGACCGGCGCCCGTTCTGGTCGCCGCGGCAGCCGACGGCGGGCGTCAAGCTGCCCGCGGTGGGTGTGGGGATTCGGGTGCTTTCGCAGCAGGACAGCACGATGACTGTCCGCGTGTTCCCGACGAAGTAGGTTTGATTCTCTTCAGCCGGGGTCCGCTTTCGAGCGGACCCCGGTTTCGTTTGCGACCCTCGGGCTTATCCACAGCCTGGCCGGCTATCCACAGATCGCTCGGCGCACCCCTTCGTGGACCCATGCCCCGGTAGACTGGAAAAGGTCGGGCACATGGAACGCGTAGATCAACGACGCTGCTCAGCGACGAGGTCGCTCACCAGACCATCAGCTCGAACCGGGATCGGAGCCGAACGCTTCCGACGCTTCGCCTGCCGCACTCGCCGCTCGGCGACGAACTGCTCCGGCTTGGTCGGGGCACCGGCAGGCATGGCCCGGGCAACCTCCTGACCGCGTTTGGGTGTCAACGTGCCGCCGCTCCGCACCGCAGCCAGGTATCTACTCAGCCGGGCCGTCAACGACCTCACCCTCATACCCGCCTCCCGAAAGCCACACCCAAATCTAGTGGCCCGTCCAGGAGCCAACGAGCAGGATGTCGCTCGCCGGAACGCAAGTCAGTCGGGCAGCAGAGGCACCGAAATGCCCGGGTCGCGGCCCAGCAGGACCGCCCGCGTCACCGCCACCGAGCCGAAGCGGTCGCGTAACCCGTCGATGGTCACGTCCAGTTCCGAAGTGTCCGAGGCCTCGAACGAGAACGCGAGTTGCACCGCGCTGTCCTTGCTCAGGTTGGCCAGGGTCAGGCCGACCAGAGTGATGCCCTGGTCGTGGATCAAGGGCATCGCGGTACGCAGGAGGGTTCTCGCCGCCGCCATGATCTGGGCGGTGTCGTCCGTGGCCTGGGCGAGGGTGTGGGAGCGGGTGGCTCGGGTGTAGTCGTCGAATCTGAGGCGGAGGGTGACTGTTCGGCAGACGCGCCTGCCGTCGCGTAGGCGTTTGGCCAGGCGATCGGCTATGGCGACGACTGTGGCGTCGAGGTCTGCGTGGGTCCTCGGCTTTCGACCCAGCGCGCGTTGGGAACCGATGGAGCGGCGGCGGACGCCCACCCGGATGCGGCGGGGGTCGCGGTTGTGGGCCAGGGCGTGCAGGTGTCTGCCGGAGGCGCGGCCGAGCATGGACATCAGGGCCGACTCCGACAAATCGGCCACCTCGCCGACCGTGGTCAGGCCCAGTTCGTGCAGCTTGCGGGCGGTCACCTTGCCCACGCCCCACAGCCGCTCGACCGGCAGCGGGTGCAGGAACGCCAACTCACCCTCCGGCTCGACGACGAGCAGGCCGTCCGGCTTGGCCACCGCGCTCGCCACCTTCGCGAGGAACTTGGTTCGGGCGACGCCGACGGTGATCGGGAGGCCGACCCGGCGCATGACCTCGGCGCGCAGCCGGGTGGCTATCTCGGTGGGGGTGCCCGCGATGCGCCAGAGGCCTGCGACGTCGAGGAAGGCCTCGTCGATGGAGATGCCCTCGACCAGCGGCGTCGTGTCCCGGAAGACCTCGAACACCGCCTTGCTGGCCTCGGAGTACGCCGACATCCGGGGCGCGACGACCACCGCCCGAGGGCAGAGCCGACGCGCCTCCCCGCCGCCCATGGCGGTGCGGACGCCGAAGGCCTTCGCCTCGTAGCTGGCCGCCAGCACCACCCCGCCGCCGACGATCACCGGCCGCCCGCGCAGCCACGGCTTGTCACGCTGCTCGACCGACGCGTAGAACGCGTCCAGGTCGGCATGCAGGGTCGTCGCGCGGCTCGACACGAACATATGTTCGCATGCCGGGCCGACAATCTCGAATAGATCACAGTCCACACACACCTATTGCCGATAGGTTGGTGCGGTGTCATTCCCCGAATCCTCATCCGGGCGCCGGGCGACGCCGACGTTCCCGCCCCGCCCCCTCGATGACTCACGCACCCCTTCGCTGATCCTGAGCGCACTGCCCGACGTGCTGCCGGAGTCGCTGCGCCGCGAGGAGGAACCGCCGCCACCGCCCCGCCGCACCGGCCCGAGCCGCGCCACGCTCGTCAAGGCGGCTGCCGCCGTCGTCATCGTCGCGGCCCTGGTCGGCCTGGGTGTCTGGGCGCTGACCGACAGCGAGCCCGCACCGCCCGCACCGGTCGCCCAGCACGAGTTCACCTTCACCCGCGCCGCCCAGCCACCCGCCGCCGTCCTCGACAGCGACTGCGCGGACCACGCCTACGGGCAGACCAAGCGCTTCCTGGCCACGACCGTCTGCCAGCAGCTGACCCGCGCCCTGTTCACCACGACCCTGAGTGACGGTCGCGTGGCCTACAGCTCCGTCGCGGTCGTGCGCATGCGGTCCGAGGCCGACGCGGCGGCCCTGTTCGAGCTGGTGCGCAAGGACAACACCGGCAGCGTCGTCGACATCGTGCGCGACCGGGTCGCCACGGCCCCCGGGCTCGACCGCTTGAGCAGGGGCGGGTTCGCCGCGGCCAAGCACGAACGCGACGTGGTGATCGTCGAGACCGACACCGCGACGAAGGACCCGGACCCCGAGGCGCACCGCAACGAGATGAAGCGGGTCAGCAGGGACGCGCTGCGGCTTGGCCGCGATCTGAAGTAGACACTCGCCGATTCGGCATTCACGGAGAACTTCCTGCTCAGGCCCGGCGATACGGTTCGTTTCAGTGTGCCGTCGCAACGCTGAGAAGGAGGCTGTCGCAGCCATGAGCATCTCCGAAATCGCGCATCCGAGCGATCAGGCAGACCGGGTTCCGCTGTCGTTCAACCAAGAGTTCCTCTGCAACTTCGACGACGGCACCGACAACGGCCCGTTCGGCTCCGCCTACAACATCGTCACCGGCTGGCGGCTGACCGGCGCGGTGGACGTGGAGACACTGCGGGCGGCCCTGGGCGACCTGGTGGCCCGGCACGAGACGTTGCGGACGCTGATCGTCAACGAGGGCGAGGTGCGCTACCAGCGCATCGATCCGCCCAGCGTCCCGGATCTGACCGTGCTCGACCTCAGCGATGTCGCCCCCGAAGACCGCGAGCGGCGCGTCGAGCAAATGCTCTGCGACGGCGAGGCAGGCAAGCACACCGCGCGTGAGCTGCCGCTGATCCGTGCGGTCCTGGGCAAGTTCACCGAGACCGACTCGGCGCTGGTGTTCAGCGCCCACCACAGCGCGGTCGACGAGTGGTCGCTGCAGCTGATCATGCGCGACGTCGCCGCCTTCTACATCGCCCGCAAGACCGGCCAGGAGCCCGACCTGCCGGAGATGGCGCAGTACCGCGAGTTCTCGGCGAAGGAACTGGCCAAAGCGGACTCCCCCGCGGTCGACGCCGCCCGCGCTTACTGGCGCACGAAGCTAGCGGGCGCCCGGCTGACGCCCACGCCGCTGGACATCCCGCGGTCCGAGGGGCTGCCGAAGATCACCTCGTGGCACCGGTTCCTGATCGAGAAGGAGCTGACCGCGCCGGTGGCCACGCTCGCGCGGGAGCTGCGGTGCACGCCCTTCATGGTGCTGCTGGCGGCGTACAAGGTCATGCTGCACAAGGCTTCCGGGTCGACCGACATCACCGTGGCGACGTTCACGGCGGGCCGCAGCGACGCCCGGTTCCACCACACCGTGGGCTCGTTCTTCAACTTCGTGCCGCTGCGCACGGATCTCGCCGGCTGCGCGAACTTCCGTGAGGTGGTCAAGCGGACCCGCGCCACCTGCCTTGAGGCGTACAAGCACGACATCCCGTTCGGACAGATCATGGCCGAGGCACCGGAGCTGATGGCGTCGGTCATGACCAACACCGACGCGGGCACGGCGTTCCAGGTCATCGGCTCGCCCTTCGTCGCCGACACCACCACCGGTGAACTGCGGTACAGCGCTTTCCGGCGTCGGGTGATGTCGCAGGAGGTCGGCGGCGACATCCCGGACGGCGCCCTGCTGCAGCTCGGCGTGGCCCCCGAGGGCGACCTCGTCGGCACCCTCGGCTTCAACAGCAACCTGCTGCGCGAGAGCACCATGCTCGCGATGCTCGACGACCTGCGCACGGTGCTCGCCGACCACGTGGCGAAGCCGGACGCGGCGCTCTAGCGACAGACGAGATCGGGGGCGACTTCACTGAAGTCGCCCCCGATTTCCGTTGTCCGGTCAGTGTTCGTCGACCACGCCGAACTCCAGCTTGGTCAGCTCGCGCTTGGCGATCGTGGTCAGGAAGATCGAGATACCCGCGTGGCTGTGCTGCATCGACAGGTCACGCCACACCCGCTCGATCCGCTGGCCCTGGCGGACCGCGCTGGAACCCGCGGTGGGGAACAGGTACTTCTGCACCGCGTCCCAGCACAGGCGCACGACCTCGCGGCAGATCACCGCGATCCGCAGCTCCTGCTCGACGGTGAAGGCCTCCGGGCCCTGCTCGCACAGCTCGCGCCAGGTCTGGATCGACTGGTGGAAAGCGGCTTCCGCGGTGGCGATCATGCCGGTGGCCTCGCCGTACCAGAACTGGAAGTCCTCGTTCTCCGCGCGGCCGACGATCGGCGGGAACATGGTGGTGCGGCTGCGCATCAGGTCGCCGTACGCGTCGAGGGCGCCCTGCGCCATGCCGACGGCGAGCACCGCGTCCTCGAGCACCATGAAGCTCAGCGGACCGCCGCCGTACTCGGGGTTCGCGTGCAGCCTGCGGCCCGGCGTGCCCTCGGTGACGTTGACCTGACTCATGTGCGTGGCGATCGTCTGGTAGTCGGCGACGAACGCGTTCTCCATGACGATGCTGTGCGAGCCGCTGCCCTTGAGGCCGAGCTGGCCGCCCCAGTCGTCGAGCCGGGTCCACTGCGAGCTGTCGACGATGAACATCATCGGCTCCGGCGGCTCGCCCTCGGCGCGCGAAACCAAGGTGTGGCCGACGAAGTGGGAGGCGTACGGGATGCCCGAGCAGTAGCTCCACGTGCCGGTGAGCAGCCAGCCGCCTTCGGTGCGGACCGCGTCGCCGGACGGCATGACCGTGGCGGGAGCGATGAACTCGCCGCCCGCGAAAGCCTCCTCCTGCACGCGCTCCTCGAACAACGTCCCCACCACGTGCGCGTGCGCGGCGCCGAGGCAGTACATCCAGCCGGTCGACGGGCACGCGCGGGTGAGGATCTGCACGACCCGCATGAAGGTGTCGATGCCGAAGTCGTAGCCGCCGAAGCGGCGCGGCACCAGGATTCGGTAGAAACCGGCGTCCCGGAACGCTTCGTGGGTGTCCTCGGCGTAGAAGGTGCGCTGCTCGGTCTCCGCCTGCCGGTCGACGAGCGTCGCGGCGATGGCGTGTGCGCGCGCGATGACCTCGGCGGGGGTCAGGTCCGGCTCGGGTGGACCGGCGAAGATGGGCTCGGCAATGTTCGTGGTCAGTGTCATCGCTGCGCAGATCCTTTACCTCGGAGGGATGGCGCCGCTCGTCCGCCCCATATTTCGGCCGCCCAAGCAGCCTCACACAGGCCCGCGGGCGGTCGCCTCTCCCTCGATGCGAAGTTGCGGGCAGGACCGCATTTTGGAAGGTGCGCGCAAACGCTTGAACCACAAGGCTTTAGGCGGATGCGCCGACCCGCGGGCCCACCGTGGCGGCGCCCTCCACCATGCAGTCCGACCAGACCGAATGCATTCAGAAAGGACAGTTCGATGACTGATTCCTCGACGGGCGAACTGACCATCACCCGCCTGCTCGACGCCACCCCGGAGCAGGCCTTCGCGGCGTGGACCGAGGCCGAGCGCTTCTCCCAGTGGTGGGGTGGCCCTGGCTTCACCGCGCCCGTGGCCGACGTCGCGCTCGACCCGAAGGTCGGCGGCGAGTGGAAGGCCACCATCGTCGCCGACGAGGACGGCTCGAAGTACCCGTTCCAGGGCAACTACGAGGTCGTCGACGCGCCGAACAAGCTGGTGTTCACGCTGCTGGACAACAACCACCCGGACGCGGCGCCGGAGTCGATGACCGTCACCTTCACCCCGGCGGGCGAGAAGACCGAGATGGTCGTGCACCAGGACAGCAACCTGGACGCGGAGACCCTGGAGAAGGCCAAGGAGGGCTGGGGCGGGTTCTTCGACGGCCTGGCGACCTACTTGGCCAAGGCCTGAGTGGCTTAGGTCCCCACGCGGCCACGCGCGGGGACGTCGCGGGTGTGTCGGGTGATCTGCGGAGCCGCGGTCCCACTGTCCGTTGAGGACAGTTGGGACCGCGGCTCCACTGCTTTTCGGGAAAAGTTCCCGAGCCTGGGATGAAAGTGACGAAGACCGCACTCGCGAAGATGTCGCCCCGCACGGTCGGGCGAATCATTGTCCCGGTCGGACCAGTCGAGCCAGGTCAGAGGAGATCAACCGTGACACAGGAAATGGAAAGGATCGCTCCGGCGCTGCCGACGGACACGGCAGGCGAGCGACCGGGGCGGACGATTCCGCGTGCGCCGTGGATGATCCCGATGGCGTTGCTGGTCATCGGATTCCTCATCTACCAGTTACCTCCCTGGGCTGCGCTGGACCCGACGCGGTCGCGTATCCCGCTGCAGAACCCGGCGCACTACTGGCTGATCGTCGGGCACGTGTTCACCGGGACGATCTCGCTGGTGACAGGTGTCTTGCAGGTGTGGCCGCGGTTGCGGATCACCCGGCCGAAGGCACACCGGTGGATCGGGCGGGCGTACGTGTTCCTTGGGGCGGTGCCGTCCGGAATTCTCGCGCTCGTGATGCTGCCGGTGGCGTACCCGGTCGGGAAGATCGGCGTTGCCATGTCGGCATCGTTGTGGACCGGCGCGGCGATCTTGGGCTGGGTCAAGCTGCGGCAGCGGCGGTATGCGGCGCACCGGCAGCTGATGCTCTACAGCATCGCGATCATGTGGGGGCAGGTGATCTGGGGGTTCATGATCGGGATGCCGTTCGTGCTCGGGTGGATCCCTGGTCAGATCAACTTCGCGTTGGTGATCGAGGCGGCCCGATGGGTCGGGTGGACCGGCAACATCGTGCTTCTGGGTTGGTGGCTCAACCGGACTCGTGGGCGTCGGATCGGTGGACTCGCGGGCGTCAAGGCCTGATTGTCCGGAGTGGAGTCGCGCTCGGCATGGTCGCCGGGCGCGACTTCGTCGTCCACTCCTGAGCAGGTCGTGCGGAGCGCCTCAGACCGGCCTGCCCGCCTTGAGGTCCCAACCCGCTACCGCTGTCCCGTCGTCGTAGTTGATGACGATCTTCGAGAAGCTCAATTCGACTTGTTCCTTGGACGTGCCCGTGTCGCCGGCCTGATACGACGACACGATCACGTCGGACAGTGTGATGACCAGGAAGTCGCTCGTCTCGCCCTCGATCGTGCGCCGCGCGCTGAAAGTGACTTGCTTGATCACCTGTCCGCTCGCCGCGGCCTGCATCAACGGTGGGCCTGCCTTCCCAGTGCTCGCCGAGGCCAAGGCCAGATTGGCGAACACGGGTTTGCCCGCGGCCGAGCCGTTGGTGGCGCCGTTCGACACGCCCCACTTCATCGAGGAGAATTCGATCTCGTCCTCGTGCCCGTCTCGAACCGAGGAACCCTCGATGCCGTCCACCTTCAGGAAGAAATCCCCCGAGTCCTGGGTGGCGACCATCCCCGCGAGCGTCGCGAAATCGACACCGGTTGTCTGCTGTGTAGCGGGCGCCGCCGGCTCAAGCCCGACCGCGATCACGGCCATGATGGCGACAAGCGCGGCAACGGGCTTCGCCCTCAGCCGTGGTGTCGAGCGGAGCACACTCCCTGCGCTGGTCATGGTGGAGCCTTCCGTCAACGTTGCCCGAGGCGAGGTGCCTCGGCTATGGCGTCGACCGAACGGACCAGGTTGTTACGGCGGTTTCCCGCCGCGGTACCGGCAAATGGATGCGGTGTCGACATTCGTTTACCGAACGTGACCAGGACGCGCCGTTGCGTCAGAGAGGCACGTTCGGCTTCGTTGTCGACAAGGGCGACGGTGGCCTTGTACACGTTCGTCGCCTCCGTCAGCAGCAGATACGCGCGGCTTGCCGTCTCGCACTACTCGGCGGGCAACACGTAGTGCAGTTGATACCGATCCGCACTCAACACCATGTCGTTGACTTCAACCGGATATCCGCCGTCCGCGATCGCGACCCGGGTGATCGTCAGCACTGGAATGCCGGACGTCAGCTGGAGGCTTGAGCGCTCCTGCGGCGTGGGCTGACGAGCGCTCACCAACTCCTCGAAGTGTCCGAGCCGGTGACCGGCTTCTTCCAGCCGTGCATAGACCCCGCCCTCCCCGGTGTCCACTTCCTCGATGGCCGTCTGCCGCCTGCAGTGTTGACGAGTGCGGCGACGTCGCCGGCCAGTTTGCGGCGGTCGGACTCGCTGTTGCCGTAGTGGTCGCGCTTGTAGTCGAGATCGAACGATTCTTTGGTGCTTGAGGCGACCAGCGCCTCCAGGTGTTCGGCTACCAGTTGGTCCAGCGTGACGCCGAACAAGGTTTCCAAACGGCGTGATCGAAGGTTGACCATCACCCCATTGTGAGGCGCGGCGAGACTGGCCCTCGCCTGCTACACGGGTGAGATCTCCGGCCAGACCCATGAAACACACTCGACCCCCGGCGCTGCCGGGGGTCGAGGGACTAGCGCGGGTCGTCGCGCGTCCGTTGTGATCGCGCGGGACAGAATGCGATCAGGTCAGGTGGTCGAACTCGCCACCCTTCGCGCCGGAGAGCATGGCGGCAATCTCGTTCTCGGTGAACTGGAGGATCGCGCTGTGAGCGCCGAGTTTGCTGTCGCGGACGCCGATGACGCGGCCGACCTTGGTGAACTCGACGCAGCTCTGGTTGGGCTGACTCGCGGTGGCCTTCTGCCAGGTGGCTGCGGCGAACGCCTCGGCGGGCAGGTAGTCGTGTAGGGCCATGAGCGGTTCCTTCCGGTGGTGCTAGCTGTAGTGGTCCGCCACTTTCCCGATGAACTCAACGGAGTCCTGCGGGCCCAGTGCGGCGGCTTGGAGGTAGCCCCAGAGCTGTTCGTAAGCCTCGACGCGGTCGTGGTCGTCGAGGTAGCGCGCGTCGTCGTACTGCTCGACGTAGACGAAGTTGAGCGGGTTGGCGATACCCGGGCCGGGGACGTGGATGAGGCAGAAGTCGAGGGAGGCGTAGAGGATCGGGTCGTTGCCGCCGAATGGCAGGACCTGGATCTGGACGTTCGGATAGTCGGCGATCTCGATCAACCGGTGCATCTGGTCGCGCATTACCGCAGCGCCGCCATAACCGCGGCGCAGGTACGATTCGGACAAGGCGAAGCTGACGGTGGGTGGAGCGGGGGCCTCGCGGGTGAGAATCGACTGTCGGTAGCGCAGCGCCTGGATCTCGCCGTCGACATCGGTCTTGCCGTGGAACGGGGTGGGCGCGTCGTGCAGAGCCCGCCGGTATGCCTCGGTCTGGAGCAGGCCGGGAATGATCTCAGACTGCACCTGACGCAGGCGGCCGGCGTGGTGTTCGAGGTCGACCAGCAGCCGGAAGGATTCTCGGAACAGGTCCCGGTAGCTGGTCCAGTCGCCCTTCTGACCGAGGTTGCGGGCCAGGTCGAGCATGACCTCGATCAGCTCGGGGCTGGCGCCGTAGAGCTCGCCGAGCAGTTTCGTGTCACCGACGGAGATCTTCGACTGGCCGAGCATGATGCGGTTGATCTTCGAGGGCTGACAGCCGAGATGCCGCGCGGCCTCGGCGTCCTTGATGCCCGAGCTGGTCTTGAGTCGGGTGAGCTCGTTGAGCAGCATCAACAGCGGAACGGTGTGCGCGATCGCCATCGGCAGGCCGCCTCCATCAACAAGGCCTGGTCACACACGGTGAGACAGAAACTCACCCGTTAGAACCAAGCGGAAATAGGAACTCCTACGTTAGCTTCATCCTACGGAACGCAGAAGCCATTGTAGGAGCCACCATGTTGGGGTCAGAGGTTAGCGCAGCGTATCTCGGCTCAACCGGTCACGCGGACGGTTGGAGTCAGGCCGCCGGCCTGTTCGGGCTGACCCTCATCGGCGTACTCGTCCTGTGTGGCGTGGTGACCTGGGTTCTGCACCTGGTTGAGGAACGCCGCCTTGCCCGCTGCCGCCGCGCCGGCCTCGCGGTCGAGTGGGTGACGATCCGGGCCCGCCGCGCGGTGCTGGACTTCCAGCCCGCCACCCCGCACACGGTCGGCGCTTCTGCTCAATCCCCTGGTGATCCGATCTCGGCCCCCGACGCGGGTCGGGTCACCGGGCTCCATTCGCGCCGTCGTCGCACTGTCGCGGTACTGCGCGAGGACGCGGCGACTGCCCGCACAGCGTGATCTCGCGCTGTGTTCCCGATGCGCGCACATCCCCAGGTGGCCAGATCCGAAGCCGTCCATCGCGGCCGTGGCCACCGTGCGCGCCGCCCGCCCGCACGACCGAGGCGACTCCCAGTGCCGCCAGGTCGTGCGGGCCGGGCCGAACACCGAAGAGAGGACAGGGACAGATGGCCACGACGCAGGCCGCGTACCCCACCGACTACACCCCTGATCGGCACACCGCGCTGCACCTGGTCAACACCGGTCAGATCGTCGCGACCGAGGCGATCCTGCGCCGCCCCGACGGCCGCGACCTCGATCCGGGCGTGTTCGCCGCGCTGATGCGACTGGCCAGGGCCGGCTACGTCGAGGCCCGGCTGCCCCAGACCGGGAATCCCGCCGCCGTGCGGGACTGGCCGGCGCGGCTGACCGTGGCGGGCATCCAGATGCTCACCCGGTTCGCCAGGCCCACGGCCGGTTCCCGCAGTCGAGCGAGCCAAGCCGCGCGGTGGCGAGCACGGTGCCCCGTGCCTGACGAGGGGAGCGAGGATGGCCACCACTCCGGTGCTGCGGTGGGGCACCAACAGTCCCGGTGGTCTCTTCTACGCCGGTCGCGTCCACGCCGTGTCACCCCACGGTCCTCCGCAGGCGATCTGCGGGCTGCCGGTCGGCGAAGTGTGGTCGCACCGGCCGCCTGCTCCCGAACTCCTGTGCCCGGACTGCTGTGTCGCGGTGATCTCCGCGCTGTTTCCTACGTCCCCGCCACCGCCGCAGCCGATCGCCTGTCCTCCGGGGGCATGGCTGCCTCCCAGGCCGAGGTGACTGTTTTCCTTCCCGTCCAAGGATAACTCCCGATCGAGACGCCCACGGTTCCAGTTCCTCGCACCACTGCCGCTTTGCTGGTCCCCGGAGAGCCACCCACCACTCTGGTCAGCGACCCCGGCGATCCCGACTTCCTTCTGCGCGTTCTGCGCGGGCTGCGGAGCCTGTGATGATCGTGATCATCCTGGCTGCGGGTGGCGCTGCTGCGCCCGTCACGACTTCCGGCCCCGGTGTGCGCGCCGCGGGCCGGTTGGAAGAGATCGACGAGAACCGACGAAAGGACAATTGTGATCAACACGCTGGACGACTTCGACCTCGACGTCGCCATCTCCACCGACCTGGGCACCGGCGACCAGGCGGCTGCGGCGGCGGCGTGCAGGACCGACGACGGCTGCGCGGCGACGTGCGCGTCGTCGTGCGTCAGCAACGTCTGATCTGACCCTTGTCGCCGGGACCGGGTACGGCACCCGGTCCCGGCGGCCACTTCACGCTCAACCCGTTGACGGGAGAACCCTGTGCACACCGGAAGTTCGCCGCTCTATCGGCACGGCGGCGCGGCACTGCTGCGGGCGGCGGCGGCCCCGCTCGATGGGCTGGGCGGTGACTGGCCCGACCCGACTGAGCCCCTGTCCTGCCGTGCGTGGCTGGCCCGCGTGTGGCGGCGGCCGGAGTTCGTCGAGGCGGTGCGGGTGGCCAGCCCTGGGCTGGTCGAGCGGGTGAACGGCTTGGATTCGTTGTCCGACAAGCAGATCCTGCGGGCGTGCATGTCTGTGCTCCGGTACGCGCTGCGCGCCTCGAGCAGGCACACGCCGTTCGGGATGTTCGCCGGGGTCGCCCCGGCTGCCGTCGCCACCGGCGCCAAGGTGCGTTGGGGTGCGGGGCACCGGCCGGTCGCCCGGGTGGACGCCCAGTGGCTCGCCAAGGTGATCGACGGGTTGGAGCGCGACGCCGCGCTGCTGACACGGCTGGAAGTCGTGTTCGGCACTCTGGCGATGGTGCGTGGTCCGCGGATGGAAGCCCCGGCCGGGAACAGCACGGTCAGCGTCCGGCACACCCGCGCGGTCGCGGCTGTGCATGCGGCCGCCGCGACCCCGACCCGCTTCGCCGACCTGGCCACGGCGCTGGCCGAGACGTTCCCGGCGGCCGACCCGGCGGCGGTCGCCGCGATGCTCACCGAGTTGGTGCGCCAGCGGTTCCTGATCACCAGCCTGCGTGCTCCGCTGACCGTCACCGACCCGCTCGGGCACCTGCTCGATCGTCTTCACGAGGCCGGAGCGGCCGACCTCGCCGAGATCGCGCCCATCGTCGGGGAGCTGCGAGCGGTGGAGACGAACCTGTTCCGCCACAACCACCCCGCCACCAGCGCCCCGGAGCGCACCGGCATCCGCGCCGACTTGGCCGACCGGATGCGGGCACTGGCGGACGGTGCGCGGACCCCGCTGGCCGTGGACCTACGCCTGGACTGCGACGTGCGGGTCCCCGATCACGTCGCGCGGGAGATGGAGGCTGCGGCCACCGCGATGGCCCGGCTCAGCGGGCAACCGACCGGCGAGCCCGCCTGGCGGGACTTCCACAGCGCGTTCTACGACCGGTACGGCATGGGAACGCTTGTCCCGGTCGCCGACGTCGTCGACCCGGACACCGGGATCGGCTACCCGGCCGGGTATCCCGGCAGCGTGCTCCCGGCCCGCACCGGCACCGTTTCGGAGCGGGACCACGCGCTGCTGGCGTTGGCGTGGGCCGCGCTGGCCGACGGCAGTGATGAGGTCGTGCTGGACGACGACGTCATCACCTCGGTCGCCGTGGGCGACCGGGTTGCTGGTGAGCCGCGTTTCGCGCCGCACGTGGAGATCGCCGCCCGCATCCACGCCACCAGTGCCGACGCGCTCGATCGCGGCGACTGCCTGCTGACCGTGGCACCGGCGCGCGGGTTCGGCACGTTCACGTCGCGGTTCACGACGATCACCCCAGGATCCCGGCTGCACGAGGTGTACGCGGCCGTGCCCACCAGTGTGGACGGTGCGCTGCCAGTGCAGCTGTCGTTCCCACCCGCCTACCCACATGCCGAGAACATCTGCCGCGTCCCCGCCTACCTGCCGCACGTGCTTTCCCTCGGCGAACACCAGGGCCCCGACGAGTCGGTGATCCCGCTGGAGGACTTGGCGGTCACCGCGACCCGCGACGGGCTGCGCCTGGTCAGCCTGTCGCGGCAGCGGGTCGTGGAACCGCAGGCGTTCCACGGGCTGGCGTTGACCAAGCAGACACCGCCGCTGGCCCGGTTCCTGATCCACCTCGCGCGCGGCCTGGGCGCCTCCTGGCACCGGTTCGACTGGGGACCAGCCGCGCAGCGGCTGCCCTACCTGCCCCGGGTGCGCTACCGGCGCTCAATCCTGGCCCCGGCCCGCTGGCGACTCACCTCCGCCTATCTGCCCGCCGACGCTGATCTCGGCGAGTTCGCGGCGGCGCTGCAGAAATGGCGCGCACGCTCGCGCTGCCCGGCCGTGGTCGAGCTCGTCGACGCCGACCGCACCCTGCGCCTGGACCTCGATGTCCCCGCTCACGTCGCGATCCTGCGTGCCCACCTCGCGCGCAACGACGACGCCACCCTCACCGAGGCCGTCGCCGACCCAGCCGAGTACGGCTGGATCGGCGGGCACGCCCACGAGATCGTTCTCCCGCTGGTCAGCACCCAGGCGCCCGCGCCCGCTCCCGCTCCGTCGGCGGTGTCCCGGCCGCCGCTGACCAGTCACGGCCGACTGCCCGCTGCGCCAGGCACGAACTGGCTCAACGCGAAACTGCACACCCACCCGCAACGACTCGACGAACTCATCACCGAGCACGTGCCGCGCCTGCTGGCCGGGCTGGACAACCCGGCCTGGTGGTTCATCCGCTACCGCAGCGCCACCGAGACCGACCACCTGCGGCTACGACTGCCCACCCCTGACACCGAGACCTACGCGGCCACGCTGCTCGCCGTCGGCGCATGGGCCGACCAGCTCCGAACCGAGAAGGTGATCGGGCGGCTGGTGATCGACACCTACTACCCCGAGGTCGGCCGCTACGGGCACGGCCAGGCGCTGGCCGCGGCGGAGGCGGCGTTCGTCGCCGACTCGGCCGCCGTCACCACGCAGCTGCGGCGCCTGCCCGAACCGGTGCTGGCCCGCGATGCGCTGGTGGCGCTGAACATGGCCGCCACTGTCGCGGGCCTGCTCGGCGACACGGCCGCCGCGATGCGGTGGCTGACCGCTCGCCCCGCGCCGCCCGGCCCGGCTACCGACCGGGCGGTCCTGGCACAGCTCACCACCCTGCTCGACGACGCCACTACCGTGCCCGCCGGGTGGGATGGGGATCTCGCCGCGACCTGGCAGGCCAGGGCCGCCGCGCTGGACACGTGTCGCCACCACCTGGCCACCAGCACGGACCTCGATGTCGCGGCGGAGGCGTTGCTGCACATGCACCACAACCGGGCGATCGGTATCGACCGCGACCGGGAGAACAGGTGCAGACGGCTGGCTCGTCACGCCGCGCTTGCTTGGATCGCCCGCCACCGGGAGGAAGGATGACCGCCGCCGAGCCGAGCCCGCCGGGTGACTCACTCGGCGACGGCGCCGCCGGGATGGCGCTACTGCCCTTCGAGCGGGCCCGCACCGATGACCCGGCCGCCGTGGCGGTCGCCCACCAGTGGGCCAAGCGGATGACCACCGGCACCGTGGCCGCGCATCCTGACCTCGCCAGCCTGTTCCGGGGTGCACCGGCGGTCGCGTTCGCTTTGCACACCAGCGGGCAGCCCGCCTACGCCCGCGCCCTGGACTCGCTCGACGAGCACATCGTCACGCTGACCCGTTACCGCCTGCAGGCCGCGCACGACCGCATCGACGAGGGCCGGTTGCCCGCGGTGCGCGAGTTCGACCTGATCAGCGGTCTGACCGGGATCGGCGCCTACTTGCTGCACCGCGACCGCCACTCTCAACTGCTGCGCGAGGTGCTGGCCTACCTGGTGCGGCTCACCGAACCGGTCCAGGTGGACGGCGACACGCTGCCGGGCTGGTGGTCGGCCGCCCCACCCGCCGACCGGCCCGCCGAGGACTGGCCCGGCGGGCACGGCAACCTCGGACTCGCGCACGGCGCGGCCGGGCCGCTTGCCCTGTTGGCCACCGCGATGCGCCACGGCACCACCGTGCCCGGTCAGGAGGCGGCGATGGCCACGATCGGGCAATGGTTCGACCGCTGCCGGGTCGGTGCCGGGCGGGCCGCGTGGTGGCCGGGCAGGATCACCCTGGCCGAGCAGCGAACCGGCGTGATCACCCAGGACGGCCCGCAACGTCCGTCGTGGTGTTACGGCACGCCAGGGCAGGCCCGCGCACAGCAGCTCGCCGCCCTTGCGCTCGGCGACCTGCAACGACGACAGCAGGCGGAGGACGCGTTCGCCGGGTGCGTCACCGACGACCGGCAACTCGTGCTGCTGCGGGACAACTCGCTGTGCCACGGCTTCGCCGGGCTCGTCCTCGCCGCTTGGCGCGCCGCCGCCGACGCCGCCCCCGGAAATGAACTCGCCGTCGTCGTGCCGCGCCTGCGCACCCGCCTGGAGCAGCGGCTGCACATCGAGGGCTCGCCCGACAGCGGCGGGCTGCTCGAGGGCGAAGCCGGGACGCGCCTGGCCGGACACACCGTCGACACCGACCAGCCGGAGGCGACCCAGTGGGACCTGTGCCTGCTGCTGTCCGGCTGACCCGCTCCACCCCAGACCTGCACAATCACAATCACAACCGGAAGGAACCGATGAACACCACCACCGACAGCGCACCGGAGACGCTGCGGGACACCATGGTCGACACCGTCAAGAAGGGCGGGTACGCCCGCACCAGCGCGGTCGAGGCCGCGATGCGCGCCGTCCCGCGCCACCAGTTCGTGCCCGAGGCCACCCTCACCGATGCCTACGCCGACATCGCCGTCATCACCAAACGCGCTGCCGACGGCTCCGCCCTGAGCTGCGCGTCGGTGCCCACCGTCGTGGCGATGATGCTCGACCAACTCGACGTCCGCACCGGCCACAACATCCTGGAGATCGGCGCGGGCACCGGCTACAACGCCGCACTCCTCGCCGCCCTCACCGGACCGAATGGACAGGTCACCACCGTCGACATCGACCAGGAGGTCACCGCCGGAGCACGCCGCGGCCTCGACACCACAGGCAACCAGGACGTCGAGGTCATCACCCGGGACGGAGCGCTCGGCGCACCGGAGAACGGCCCCTACGACCGGATCATCGTCACCGTCGGCGCCTGGGACCTGCCCGCCGCCTGGCGCGAACAACTCGCCCCCGGCGGTCGACTCGTCGTGCCGCTGCGCTGGCGCGGACAGACCCGCAGCGTCGCGTTCGTCCGCGACGGCGACCGCCTCATCTCCGACCGCACCGACCTGTGCGGGTTCGTCCCCATGATCGGACAGGAAGGCGAACAGACCGGCACCATCGACACCGGCGGGCTGGTCAGCCTGTACTTCGATGTCGACCAAGGCATCGACCCCGCCGCCCTGCGCGGTGTGCTGGATCAGCCCAAGTCGACCGTCTGGTCCGACGTCACGGTCGGGCCCGCCGATTCGTTCGACGGGGTATGGCTGAACCTGACCGCCACCGACCCGGGGACCTGCCGCATCGCCGCCGAAGACGAGGCGATCAGCACCGGCTTGTGCACCCCGGTGTTCCAGTGGCGGACCGCGGCGATCACCGACGGCGCCAGCCTGGCCTACCTGACCTACCGCCGCGTCGACGGCCCCGACCGGCGTTCCGAACTCGGCGCGATCGGCCACGGCCCCGCCGGGCAGCAACTCGCCGAACGACTGTGTGCGCAGGTCACCGTGTGGGACCGCGACCGCGACCACCAGCCCCACATCGACGCCTACCCCGCCGGAGCCCCGGTCACAGTGCCGTCGGCCGGGGTGGTCATCGACAAGCAGGACACGCGCCTCGTCCTGTCGCTCTGAACTACTCGCCGCGCCGCTTCGTGACCCGGTCGGCCGCACGCCGGTGGACCGGGTCGCGGGCCCCTCTGCCCGGTCTCGCCGTGTCCTGCTCGACGTCCTCGGGTGGCAGGGCACTCCGACAGATCAAACCTATCTCTACATATCTGGAGATGGCTTCCATGCGAAGCCTGAGTCGAGTCACACCAGCGACGCTGGACGTGCTGACGGTGTGTTGGTGCAGGCCCCGCAAGACGCGCACGGTTTCTCGATCGCCAAGGAGACCAAGGGACCGACGGGCAGCGTGTATCCGATCCTTGCGCGCTTGGAGGCTGCCGGTTGGGTGGAAAGCCGTTGAGAGACCGAGCATCCCGCCGAAGGTCGGCCCCGGCGACGGATCTATCGCCTGACCCGCTCGGATGGGCTGCGTGCGGCCCGCACGCGATCCCACCCCGCATGTGGTGAGGTTTCGCGCCTTCACGGGTAGTCCACATCGGACCTCGCGCTTCCGCGCCGGGCCACGCCCGGCATCCGGCGGGTGTACGGCAGGCCATAGACCAGACCGTCAGCCGACGGTCAACTGACTTCCGCGAGGCGTTGGGTCAGGAAGGCGCGTTCGGCTTCGTTTTCCGCCAAGGCGATGGCGGCCTTGTACGCGTTCGCCGCCTCTTCCTTGCGGTCCAGTCTGCGGAGGAGGTCTGCCTTGGTTGCCGGGAGGTAGCGGTAGCCCTCCAGCCTGCCGTCGCTTTCCAGTTCCTCGATCTCGGTCAGTCCCGCTTCCGGGCCGAACACCATCGTCAGGGCGATCGCGCGGTTGAGGGCGACCACCGGGGATGGCCACACCCTCAGCAGCGCGTCGTACAGGGTGATGATTTGGGGCCAGTCGGTGTCTTCGTACTTCTTCGCCGTGGCGTGCAGGGCGGCGATTGCTGCCTGTAGGGCGAATCTACCCGGGTTGCCGCCTCGCAGGGCGTCGAGGACCAGGCGGTGGCCCTCCTCGATTGCTTCCTGGTCCCAGGCTGTGCGGTCCTGTTCCTCCAGCAGGAGCAGGCGGCCTTCCGCGTCCGTTCGGGTTTCGCGGCGGGCGTGGGTGACCAACAGCAGAGCCAGCAGGCCCCAGACCTCGCGTTCGTCGGGCATCAGGTCGCGCAGCATTCTGGTGAGGTCCAGAGCTCGTTGGACCAGGTCCGCGCGGACCAGTTGGTCGCCTGACGGCGCTGTGTATCCGGTGGTGAAGAGTAGGTGGATGACCGTCAGGACCGCGTCCAGCCGATCGGGGAGTTCCTCGGCGGCGGGGACGCGGTAGGCGATACGGGCGGCGGAGATCTTCTTCTTGGCCCTCGTGACCCGTGCGGCCATGGTGGCTTCGGAGACCAGGAAGGCCTGGGCGATGTCGGCCGTGCTCACACCGCACACCAGGCGCAGGGTGAGCGCGATCTGGGCCTCACCCGACAGCGCCGGGTGACAGCAGGTGAAGATCAACCGGAGACGGTCGTCGGGTATGACGTCTCCGGTCGACTCAGCGGAATAGTTCATGTCGGCCTCGTCCGGTTCCACGAGCAGGGGAAGCTTCGAGCGGAACACGTTCTGCCGGCGCAGCGCATCCAGGGCGGTGCGTTTGGCGACGGTGGTCAGCCAGGCGCCGGGGTTGTTGGGTATGCCGTCGCGCTCCCAGACCTGCAGTGCGGTGGCGTAGGCCTCCTGCACGCATTCCTCGGCCAGGTCCATGTCTCGGGCGACGCGCGCCGTCGCGGCGAGCACGAATGCCCACTCGCGACGGTGCGTGTCGGCCACCGCGCGCTCGATCGGGGTCATGCGGCGGAGATTACCGGCTTGGTCGCGGTGACGATTGGGCTCCGCTGACACGCTGACGCAGTCAGTCGTGGCAGTGGGGCCCAATCGTCACCTGAGAGCGACCGAGCCCGCGTCCCCGGAGGGGCGCCGACTATTCCGCGGGCGGCTCGAAGATCGGCCGAACCTCGACGCCGCCGCCGGGCGAGGTCGGGACCAGCTTGGCGATCTCCAGGGCCTCGTCCAAGTCCTTGGCCTCCAGCAGGAAGAAGCCGGCCAGCACCTCCTTGGACTCGATGAACGGGCCGTCGGTGATGGCGCCGCCGCGCAGCGAGGTGGCCGTGGTGCTCGGCTGCAGGGCCTGCGGGTAGAGGATCTGGGTGCCGCGCTTCTCGATCTCCTTGTTGAAGACCTCGTGCGCCGCCAGCTCGGCCTCGGTGATGTCCATCGGGTCGGCGGGTGCGGGCGAGTAGAGCAGGATCGCGTACTGAGCCATGTCGGGCTCCCCTTCTTGATTTCTTGTTCTCATACAGACGACGAACGGGCCGGGCGGAAATCGACAACTTCCCCACCCGAATTCATACCCGATTCGCATGGACGGCACGCGCGCCGATGGCCGGCTCCGCGAGCGGAGTCGGCCATCGGCGGGAACGTGCGATAGATCAGTGTGCTTCTTCCGCGACCGGCGCGAGGTCACCGTCGGCTGGGGCCTGAGCGGCCCCGAACGGCAACACGTGCTTGAGCTTGACCGCCACGACGACGGCCATGGTGGCCAGCAGCACCGCGCCGATGGTGGCCACGGTCTGCACACCGTCGGTGAAGGCGTCCCGCGCCGGTGAGAGCAGCGCGTCGGCCTCACCCGGGGACAGCTTGGCGGCCTCCACGGTGGCGCCTGCCAGGCTGTCCTTGGCGATGTCGGCGGTCTCCGCGTTCAGCCCGCCGGGCAGTGAGTCGGACACGTTGGCCCGGTAGACAGCCGTGCCGATGGTGCCCAGGACCGCCAGGCCCAGGGTGCCGCCGAACTCGTTGGCCATCTGCGCCAGCGAGCCCGCCGAGCCCATCTTCTCCGGCGGCGCGGAGGTGACGACCAGGTTGGTGCCCAGGCCCGCCATCGGAGCGCCGCAGAAGGCGATGATCGCGAAGCCCACGACCAGCGCGGTGGTGCCGGAGTCGGCGCTGATCTGGGTCATCCAGACCAGGGTGATGGCCGCGCCGAGCAGACCGGCCGAGATGACGTACGCCGGACGGAACTTGTTGGCCAGCTTCGGGCCGACCGCGAAGCCGATGGCGCCACCGGCCATGCCGGGGACCATCGCCAGACCGGCTTCGAGCGTCGACATGCCCTGCACCAGCTGGAAGTACAGCATCATCAGCAGCATGATCCCGCCGCCGGTCATGCTGTAGGACAGCTGCCCGGCCAGCGACGTGCCGATGGTGTTGTTCTTGAACAGGCTCAGGTCCAGCAGCGGGTCGCTGATGGTGCGCTGCCTGCGCAGGAACGCCCAGCCCGCGACCACACCGACGACGACCGCGACGACCGCGACGGCGGAGAAGCCGTCCCGGGCCAGCGACTTGATGCCGTAGATGATCGGGAAGAGCGCGGCCAGCGAGAGCGCGACGCTGATGAGGTCGGGCTTGCCGGGCTGGCCGTTGCGGAACTCGGGCAGGAACTTCGGCCCCAGGACCAGCGCGGCGATGACGAACGGCACGCCCAGCAGGAACACCGAGCCCCACCACCACTGCGTCAGCATGGCGCCGCCGATGACCGGGCCGAACAGCGCGCCCATGGTGAACACGCTGCCCCAGATGCCGAACGCGGCGGCCTGCTGCTTCGGGTCCTGGAACATGGTGCCGATGAGCGAGAGCGTCGATGGGCCGAGGGTGGCGCCCGCGATGCCCAGCAGCGCGCGGGCCGCGATCAGGACCTCGGGACTCCAGGCGTAGGCGCAGAGCAGCGAGGCCACGGCGAACGCGGAGCAGCCGATCATCAGCAGCTTGCGGCGGCCGATGCGGTCGCCCAGGGTGCCCATCGTGACCAGGAAGCCTGCAAGCATGAACCCGTAGACGTCCATGGTCCACAGCTGTTCCATGCCGGTCGCGCCGAGATCCGACGAGAGATTCGGCAGCGCCAGCATCAGGACGAACAGGTCGATGGCCATGACGAAGGTCGGCAGCGCGAGCACCGCCAGCCCCAACCACTCCCGTCGCCCCGCCTTGGCAGGGGCAGTGTTGGCAGTCACTGTCTTTTCCTCTCGTGTTGTCGTCCTACGCACCTACGACGAACGAGCCACCGCGAAATCGACAGCGCCTCGACCGAGCGTTTTCGCGACGTCGGTGTCACCTATGGCAGATACATTGTTTCGTCGGCGTCCTGCGTACAGCCAGTGCCTCGCGCACGGCTCTGACATGCGTTTCGCATACGCCCTCGCTGGTCAGCCCCGGCGTTCGGCGGTGAGGAAGACGAACGTCCCCTCGTCCGACGACTCCTCCACTATGGACAGACCGGCCTCGGCGAACCACGTGTGCAGCTCGTCGAGTTCGAAGAGCAGGTGGCCCTCCGGACGGCTCGGGAAGTACTGGCACTCCTGGAAGTGCCGGGCGACCTTATCGTCGGACCACTTGAAGGTCATCATCGTCAGGCTTCCGCCCGGCTTGAGCACGCGGCCCATCTCGAGGATCGCCTCGCGCGCGTCGTCGGGGAACGCCTGCAGCGCGTTCCAGCAGTTGACCGCGCCGAGGCTGCCGTCACTGAACGGGAGGTTCAACGCGGACGCCTTCACCGCGGGCACCTCCGGCAGCGCGCCGCGCAGCACGTTGAGCATCGGCAGCGCCATGTCCAGGGCGATGAGCCGGTCGGCGCCGACGGCCTTGGCGACGATCTTGGTCCAGCGGCCCGCGCCCGCGGCGAGGTCGAGGACCGGGCCGTCGACCGGGCGCACGTGCGAGGCGATGTAGGAGTCCTCGTCGGTCGGGCTGATCTGGTCGCCCCAGTTGGAGCCCGCGATGCGCAGGTACGCCGGGCGCAGGACCGCCTCGTAGTACAGGCCCATGCTCGGCATCTCGGCGAGCTTCTGCAGCAGGTCGTTGGTGGCGTCGTCGGCTTCCTGGTCCTCCCGCACACCGGCGGAGAGGTCGAGGATGCCGTTGGCGATGGCGAAACCGGTGGCGCACTTGGGGCAGCGCACACCGTTGTCGGAGAACTCCAGGCCGCCGTGGCAGGTCGGGCAGCGCAGCGACTCGACGTGCTTGGCGAAGACCGCGGTTGACTGGCCGGTCGGCTCGGGCAGGATCGCGTCCTCCGGCGACATCGCGGTCGCGAGGGTGGACGCGGGCTTGTTGTTCGCCACCGACCAGTACGCGCGGGCCCCGGTGTAGCCGAGCACGGTGAGCGTGTCGTTGTTCCAATTGGACTCGATCTGTTCCGCGGTCAGGCTCTTGATCCAGCCCGCGGTGAAGTCCTTCTCGTTCTCGTCGAGCACCCACACCGACGGCGACGGCCACACACGGCCGAGGTCGGGTTTCGCCGGGTCGAGCTGGGCGAGCGCCCGCTCGAGCCGGGTCTGGTCGTCGGCGTCGAGGTTCAGCGGCGCGACGGCGGCGAGGACGGCCTCGCGGTCGGCCGGGAAGTGCGAGAGCAGGTACAGGAAGGCCAGCGTCAGCGGCTCGCCCTTCGCCCCGGTGCCGGCCAGGTCGAGGTAGCGGCCCAGGCCCGCGTGCACGGCGGTGAAGACGTCGGCGTCGCCGGTCTCGGCCAGCAGTCCCAGCAGAATCGCGAGGTAGCCCTGACGGTCGGTGTCGACCAGGTCGAGGTGCTCGACCAGCACGGGCGTACCCTGCCGGGCCAGATCCGTTGCCGCGCCGCCGTTCCACAACCCGCCGACCAGTCGCCGGTACTCCGACTCCAGACGATCAGGTGCGGCGTTCGCGAAAGACTTGACCAGTTCCGCGACGGTCGAATGGATCGTGGAGTCACTCATCTTCGCGTGTCCTTTCACCCAGTGTGTCGCCGTAAACGATGCTCGCAGCGACAGCCCGCCGCGGTCGTCCTCTCACGTGCGAAGTGGTGTGTCTGCCGACCTTGACCCGCTCTCGACCGGCCTATACCGGGTCAATGCCGACAGACACACCACTACCCCCGGTACGACTTGCGCGCGGAGACGATGACGTAGCCGATCTGGTCCTTGCGCGGGGCGTAGAAACCGGTGTTCTTCTTGGAGAACTCGGTGATCGCGCCCTCGCCGAACTTCGCCGCGACCTCGGTGCGCCGGGTCATCGCCGCTTCGAGGTACTTGGTCTTCATGCCGAAAACCCTTGGGCCGCACTGGGTGTACTCCTCGACGGCGAAACCGGCGGCGGTGCTCAGCGCCAGCCACTCGTCGAGGGTCGGCAGCGTGCCGAGCTTCAGCGTGGTCATGAACTTCGCCAGCCGCTCGGGGTCCTCGTGCGAGCGGAGGCTGAAGTCGGAGAAGGTGACGCGCCCGCCGGGGCGCAGGACACGGTGGAACTCGCGCAGCACGACCTCCAGGTCGGGCGCGTTCTGCAGCGACTCCAACGCGAGGATGGCGTCGAACGTGTTATCCGGATAGGACAGTGACATGAAGTCGCCGTACTCGAACTTGACCGCGTCCGCCACGCCCGCCGCCGCGGCGCGCTCGTTGGCCTTGTCGACCTCGAACCCGCTGACCGTGACCCCGGTGACCCGCGCGCCGTACTCTTTGTTGACGAAGATCGCCGTCTCGCCGGGCCCGCAGCCCGCGTCCAGCACGTGCTCGCCGGGGCGCAAGCCCAAAGTGGCCGTGACCTTCTGGCTGATCCGGTGCAGGGCCTCGGTCAGCGGCGCGTTGTCTTCCCGGTCGTACCAGTACCACATGTGCAGCTGCCCCTCGCGGATCTCGTCCTCGATGGGCGCGCGTTCGTCGTAGTGCCGTCCGATGTCGGCCGAGTCGATGATGCTCATGCTGTCCGGGGCTCCGTTCGGGTCACGCGGTAGCTGAGATGGGTCACGCCGTCACCCGGCACCACCCGGCTGATCTCCAGTCCGACCTGCTCGGGCGCGTCACCGAAGAGCCGCACACCGCCGCCGAGCACCACCGGGACCATGTGCAGACGGACCTCGTCGAGCAGGCCCGCGGCGAGGTACTGCCTGCCGACGTCGGCGCCGCCCATGACGTAGACGTCCTTGTCCCCCGCCACCGCCCGCGCCTGGGCGAGCGCGCTCTCGATCCCGTCGGTGACGAACGTGAAGACGCCCGGATCCTCGCGCTCAGGAGCCTTATGGGTCAGCACGAACACGGGCACCTCGCCCAGCGGGCCGGTCCCCCACCCGTTCGGGCCTTCGGAGTTGTCGTAGGTGCGCCTGCCCGCGATCACCGCGCCGGTCTCGGTGAACAGCGCGCCGAGCACCGCGTCGCCGCGCGGACCGGAGGCGGAAACCCAGTCGTGCAGGCACTCCCCGTCCGGACCCAGCGGGAACTCCTGGTCGTCGCCGGGCGCGGTGATGTATCCGTCCAAGGACACCGTGATGTCGAAGACGACGATTCCCATGCCACACATCGTGTTCGCCCGACGGACGAGCCCACATCTCCGCGCGTGCTCAGTAGCCCGGCCGACGGCAACCGGGAAGATGCGACGGCGGTGACCTGCGGGGAACGATGGATCGCGACGTGACCCGCGTTATCCGGCGTGCGGTCCCACGAGGAGGAGACCGAATGACGAGCAAGATCGACATCGACGTCTGGGTAGCCGACCTGAACTTCCCCGGGTGGATGGACCGCTGGCACGCGCAGGCCGCCGAGTTCAGCCGGATCCATCCCGAGTACCGGGTCAACGTCCGGGGCATGAACTTCTTCTCCTTCCCCGAAGACGTGGCCAAGGAGGTCGCGGAAGGTCGCAGGCCCGCGCTCGCCGAGTACTACTTCTACGCCAACCAGGTGGCCCGCGACGCCGTGGCGCCCGACGGAAGTCCACTGTGGACGTCGGTCACGAAGGCGGTCGGCGACCGCACCGAGTTCCTCGGCGAGCCGGTCATGCTCGACGACCTGCACCCGGCGTTCCGCGACTACTACACCGTCGGCGGCGACATGGACTCGCTGCCGTCGGTCGGCACGACGAGCCTGCTGTTCGCCAACCGCGAGCTGCTTGAGAAGGCCGGGGTGTCGGAGCTGCCGAGGACCTGGGACGACGTGACCTCGGTGTGCGAGGCGGTCTCCCGCGTCCAGGACGGCCCGTCGCACGCGATCACGTGGTCGAACCACGGCACGTTCGTGCAGCAGGCGCTGGCCACTCAGGGCGGCTTCCTCACCGACAACCGCAACGGCCGCGACGCCCGCGCCACCACGATGGACCTGGCGTCGAAGGAGATGATGACCTGGGTCGAGTGGTGGAACGGCCTGCACAAGGCGGGCCACTACCTCTACACCGGCGGGTACCCGGACTGGGCGGGCACGCTGCAGGCCTACCGCGACGCGCACGTGGCGATCCGGATCTCCTCGTCCAACGACGTCAACTACATGGCGCACGCGGCCAAGCTCGGCGGCTTCACCATGGACGTCGATGTGTTCCCGCACAACGACAACTCCCCCTACGTCGGCAACGCAGTCGCGGGCACGTCGATGTGGCTGGGCAACAACCTCGACGAGGACGTCCAGGAGGGCGCGCTCGCGTTCCTGATGTGGATGCACAACCCGGTCAACGTCGCCCAGCGGCACAAGGACAACAGCTTCGCCCCGATCACCAAGGCGTCCTACGACCTGCTCAAGGACGAGGGCTGGTTCGAGCAGCACCCGTACCACGCGCTGACCTACGACCACCTGCTCGCCTTCCCGGCCTCCACCGGCAAGTCGGGCATCCCGCTCTCGGAGGGCGCGGTGTTCGGCGACTTCGCCGGCGTGCAGGACGTGATGGTGCACGCGATGGGCGACGTCCTCGCCCGCGGCGCGGACCCGTTCGACCGGTTCACCCAGGCCACTGGCGAGGCGCAGAAGCTGCTCGACGCCTACAACCACTGGGCGCTGAACACCCCGCGCAAGGCCGCTGACATCCCGGGCAGCAGCCACCGCGTCGAGTTCTGGAACGACGTCGCCCCCTACACCGCTCAGGACATGGAGAACGTGGTCCCGCTGAACGGCTGATCCACCCGGTTCACCGCACCCTCAAGCAGAGACGAACGTCAAGGAGATATCCGTGAGCGACGCTACAAAAACTCGCGCGGTGGTATTGGGCGGAAGTATCGCCGGCCTGTTCGCGGCCAGGGTCCTGGCCGACGCCTACGACGAGGTCCAGATCGTCGACCGGGACACGCTGATCGATGTCGCGGGCCCGCGCCGCAGCTGCCCGCAGGGCAAGCACATCAACGGCCTGCTCGCCCGCGGCCAGCAGGTCATGGAGGAGTTCTACCCGGGCATCACCAACGAGATCTTCGCCGACGGCGTGCCGACCGGCGACCTCTGCGGCAACGTGCGCTGGTACTTCAACGGCGTCCGCATCCAGCAGCAGGAAGCGGGCCTGACCTGCGTCTCGGCCAGCAGGCCGATGCTGGAGAAGCACATCCGCCGGCGCACCGCGGCGCTGCCGAACGTCGTTTTCGTGGAGCAGCACGACATCCTCGGCCTGGCCACCACGCCGGACAAGAGCAAGGTGACCGGCGCGCGCGTGCAGGCCCGCGGCCAGAAGCGCGAGAAGGTCATCGACGCCGACCTGGTGATCGACGCGACCGGCCGCGGCTCCCGCACGCCGATCTGGTTGCAGGAACTCGGTTATGGGCTGGTCGAGGAGGAGAGCAAGAAGGTCGGCCTGGGCTACGTCACCCAGCACTACCGCCTCAAGTCCGACCCGTACCACGGCGACCTGTCGATCAACCCGGTCGCCAACGCCACCCTTCCCCGCGGCGCCATCTTCACCAAGACCGACGGCGGACGGGTCGAGCTGACCGCGTACGGCATTCTCGGCGACCACCCGCCCACCGACCAGCAGGGCTTCTACGACTTCGTCAAGACGCTCGCCGCGCCGGAGATCCACGAGGCGCTCATGCACGCCGAGCCGCTCGACGAGCCGGTGGCCTTCCGGTTCCCGACCACGCTGCGCCGCCACTACGAGAAGCTCGACCGCTTCCCGGACGGCCTGCTGGTCGTCGGCGACGCGGTGACCTGCTTCAACCCGGTGTACGCGCAGGGCATGACGGTCTCGGCGCTCTCGGCCCTGACCATCCGCAACCACCTGCACAGCGGCGCCGCGCCGCAGCCGATGCAGTACTTCCAGGACCTGTCGAAGAACGTGATCGACCCGCCGTGGGAGATGACCAACACCGTCGACCTCAGCTTCCCCGGGGTCGAGGGCGAGCGGCCGCTGCAGATGCGGTTCGCGCAGAAGTTCCTCAAGCTCGTGCAGTACGCGGCGACGAAGGACAAGGCCATCGCCGCGCAGTACATGCGGGCCGCGGGCCTGATCGACGGACCCGAGAAGATGCAGCGCCCCGGCTTCATGCTCAAGGTGCTGCTGAAGGGGATCTTCGGCCCGGCGAAGAAGACCCCGGCGCCGCCGCTGGTGCCGATCGCGGGCGGCCACGTCGAGACCTGGTCGGAATACCGCAACGC
Source organism: Actinokineospora xionganensis (assembly GCF_014323725.1). Taxonomy (GTDB): domain Bacteria; phylum Actinomycetota; class Actinomycetes; order Mycobacteriales; family Pseudonocardiaceae; genus Actinokineospora; species Actinokineospora xionganensis. The sequence continues at coordinate 58,617 of NZ_JABVED010000021.1, forward strand.
CGCGTAAGCACTGGGCTGTTTGGGAATCGCCTCTTCTCGGTTCGCCGGGAAGGGGCGATTTTCCTTTGCCGGACAAGGAAATCCTGCGCACTACACGAGATGCGACCCGGTGTGACCGGGCCGGACGATAGAGCGGTGAGTCCACCCGCGTCCGATGTGCCCAGCCCCCACGGTTTCGACAAAGCCACGAGTTCCGCGGTCCAGAACGGTTTATGGTTCCTGGAGAAGGTGGATTCGGAATCGGCGGCGTCGACCGTGTGTCTGGCATACCAGGTGACGGGGGAACTGGATCTGGACGCGTTGCGGGCCGCGTGGCAGGCCGTCCTCGCCCGACACCCGATGCTGCGCACCACGTTCACCGAGCGCGCGGGCGTGCCGGTGCCGGTGGTGGCCGCCGAGGGCGCGCCGCTGGTGCTCGCCGATTTCGTCGACGAGCCCGAGGCCGTGGCGGACTGGGCGCGCGAGCAGGCCGCCGCGCCGCTGCGGATGTCCGAGGGACTCGCCCGGCTGGCGGTGGCGAAGTTCGGCGAGTGGGACCACGCGGTCGTCCTGTGTCTGCACCGGGCCGCGGCCGACGACGAGTCGGTGTCGATCGTGCTGACCGACCTGTCGGAGGCGTACACCGGCGCCAAGCTGGGCACCCCGCCCGACACGCAAGCGCTTTCGCCCAGCTACGCGGAGTTCGCTCGGGACGAGGACGAGCGCGCCGAGGACCCCGCGTTCGCCGAACGCCTGCGCTGGTGGACCGCGACCGTCACCCCGGCCCCGACCGCCGCCACGCTGCCGGTCGACCGGGCACGTCCGGCCGGGCGGTCCACGGCGGGCGACGTCCTGCGGTTCGAATGGGGCCCGGAGGTGACCCGGCCGCTGGGCGAGCTGGCCCGCGCGGCGGGCACGACACCGTTCGCCGTGCTGCTGGCCGCTTTCCAGGCCCTGCTCGGCCGCTACGGCAACGACGAGCGGATCGCCGTGGGCTGCCCGGTGTCGGTGCGCCCGCGCCCGGAGTTCGACGGCGTGGTCGGCGCGTTCGAGCACCCCTTGGTGTTCACCGCCGACCTGTCGGGGCGACCGACGCTGCGGACCGTGGTCGAGCGGGTGGCGCGGCTGAGCGCCGAGGCGCTGCAGCGCGCCGACGTGCCGTTCGCCGACGTGGTGGCGGCCACCAAGGCCGAGCGCGCCCCGCGGCGGATCCCCCTGTGCGACACCATGTTCGTCTTCCACGACCAGGCCAGGGCGGATCTGGTATTCGACGGCGCGACGGTGGCCCCGCGCGTCGTGGAGAACGGCTCGGCCGTCACCGACGTGACCCTGGACCTGCGGCTGGTGAACGCGAACCTGCTGGGAGCGATGGAGTTCCGGTCGTCCATGTTCGACCGCGCGGGCGCCGAGCGACTGCTCAGCCAGTTCCAGATGCTGCTCACCGCCGGGCTGCGCGACCCCGACCGGCCCATCGCCGACCTGGCCCTCGACGGCGCGGACCGGATCGCGAACGCCGTGCGCGACGCCGACCAGATCACCGCCGCCGCGCCGGCCGCGCGCACCGCGAACGAGCTGTTCCACTCCCAGGCGCAGCTGCGCCCCGAGCAGATCGCGCTGTCGGCCGGAAACCAGGTCACCACCTACCGCGAACTCGAACGGCTCGCCGCGGTCATCACGGCGGCACTGGTGTCCGACGAGCTCATCGGGGGCAGGCCGGTGGTCGTGCGGATGCCCGCGGGCAGGCTCCAGGTGGCCGCCGTGATCGCCGTGCTCGACGCGGGCGCGCACGTGGCGTGCCTCGGCGAGGGGGACACGGGTGAGCGCGGGAAGTCCGTCCTGACCGAACTGCAGCCCGCGTGCCTGATCGTCGACGGCGACCCGGCGCAGGACGAGCTGGCCCAGTGGTACCTCAACGAACTGGGCGGCACGGTGCTCGACGCGGCGCTGCTCGAACCGGACTCGGCCCCGCGGCCGCACGTGCCGAGTGTGCGCAACGCGCGGGCCTACGTCACCTACACGTCGGGGTCGACCGGGCAGCCCAAGGGCATCCCGCAGACCCACGCCACCCTCGCCCAGTTCGTCACCTGGTTCTCCGGTGAGTTCGCCGTCCGGCCGGGGTCGCGGATGGCGCAGTGGGCCGCGCCCGGCTACGACGCGGCGCTGATGGAGATCTTCGCCGGGCTGGTCGCCGGGGCGACGCTGTGCCTGGTGCCCGACCGGATCCGGGCCAACCCGGAGAAAATCGTCGACTGGCTCATCGAGCAGCGGGTCACCCTGTTCCAGACCGTGCCCAGCTTCGCCCGGCAGGTGCTCGGCGTGGTGAACACCCGTGGAGTGGCGGCACAGCTGGCCGCGCTGGACCACGTGCTGCTGGCGGGCGAGGCGCTGCCCGCGGACCTGGCGAACGGCCTGCGCGCCGCCCTGCCGTCGACCCGGCTGGTCAACCTGTACGGGCCGACGGAGTCGATCCTGGCCACCTGGCACGAGGTCGCGGGCGAGCTGAACGGCACGTCGCCGATCGGGCGGTCCATCCCCGGCAGGCAGGTCCTCGTGCTCGACGACGAAGGCAGGCCGTGCCCCGACGGGGTCACCGGGAACCTCGTCATCCGCAGCCCGTACCTGACCGAGGGTTACCTGGGCGCCGAGGACCGCTCGGCGTTCGAGCCGGTGACCGACCTCGCCGCGTACGGCATCGACGGCTCCCACTGCTACCGGACCGGCGACATGGGCGCCCGGCGCCGCGACGGCGTCCTGGAGTTCCGCGGTCGCAAGGACTTCCAGATCAAGTTCAACGGAATGCGGATCGAGCTCAGCGACATCGAGTCGGCGCTCTCGGCGCACGAGTCGGTGGCAGACTGCGCGGTCATCGCGGTCACGACGTCGGACGGGCTGGTGAGCAGGCTGGTCGGCTACGTCGTGCCGCGCCGCACCGAGTCCGGCGACGCGGTCGGGTCGGCGAGCGTCTGGCGCGCGGCGCTGCGCACCCGGTTCGGCAAGGCCATGCCGCCGGTGTCGTTCCAGACGATGATCGGCCTGCCGCGCGGCATCGGCGGCAAGGTGGACCGGCGCAGGCTGCCCGATCCCGCCGCCGCGCCTAGCCGGGCCGCCGCCACCCCCAAGACGCCCGTGGAGACCGCTGTCGCCGAGCTGTGGGCCGGGCTTCCCGGTGTCCGGCCGCCCGGCGCCGACGAGTCGTTCTTCGCCGCGGGCGGCCGGTCATTGCAAGTCCTCGTGCTGCTCGACCAGGTCCGCGAGCGGTTCGACGTCGAGGTATCGCTACACGATTTCCTAGCCGCACCAACGGTGACCGGACTATCCACAGTGGTCGAATCGCACACAGTTTCCCTGACAGCCGCAACTGGAACCAGACGGGGTGAAGAACGTGACTCTGCTTGACACCAACCTGTCCGTTGACTTCGACGGCGAGAACGTCGAGATCCTGGACATCCGCCGCATCGCCGAGGACGGTGCTCCGTGCAAGGTCGCCCCGGCCGCGCTGACCCGGGCCGCGGCCAGCAGGCAGCAGTTCGAGGAGACCGTCCGGGCAGGCGTCCCCGTCTACGGTGTCACGACCGGTTACGGCGAGATGATCTACATGCTCGTCGGCACGGCCAAGGAAGTCGAGCTGCAGACCAACCTGGTGCGCAGCCACAGCGCGGGCGTCGGCCCGATCTTCGCCGAGGACGAGGCGCGGGCGATCGTGGCCGCCCGCCTCAACGCGCTGTCCAAGGGCTACTCCGCTGTCCGCCCCGAACTGCTGGAGCGGCTGGCGCTGTACTTGAACCTGGGCATCACCCCGGCCATCCCGGAGATCGGCTCGCTGGGCGCCAGCGGCGACCTCGGGCCGCTGGCCCACATCGCCTCCACGATCATCGGTGAGGGCTACGTCCTGAAGAACGGCCGCCGCACCGAGACCGCCACCGTGCTGCGCGAGCACGGCATCGAGCCGCTGGAGCTGCGGTTCAAGGAAGGCCTCGCGCTGATCAACGGCACATCGGCCATGACCGGCCTTGGCTGCCTGGTCGTGAGCCGGGCCATGGAGCAGGTCAAGCAGGCCGAGATCGTCACCGCGCTGGTCGTGGAGACCCTGCTCGGCTCGACCAGCCCGTTCCAGGCCGAGGGCCACGACATCGCCCGCCCGCACCAGGGGCAGATCGACACCGCGTTCAACATGCGCAACCTGCTCGACGGCAGCGCGCTGGCGGTCTCGCACCACGAGCTGCGCACCCAGGCCGCGGCCCAGTCCAGCGGCGACGTGTCCCGGACCGACGTCTACATCCAGAAGGCCTACACCCTGCGCGCGATCCCGCAGGTCGTCGGCGCGGTCCGCGACACCCTGTACTACGCGACCAAGACGATCGACATCGAGCTCAACTCGTCGAACGACAACCCGCTGTTCTTCGAGGGCAAGGAGGTGTTCCACGGCGCGAACTTCCACGGCCAGCCGGTCGCGTTCGCCATGGACTACGCCACCATCGCCCTCACCCAGCTGGGCGTGTTCTCCGAGCGGCGCACCAACCGGCTGCTCAACCGCTACCTGTCGGGGCTGCCGGAGTTCCTGGTCTCCACCGGCGAGCCGGGCCTCAACAGCGGCTTCGCGGGCGCGCAGTACCCGGCCACCGCGCTGGTCGCCGAGAACCGGACCATCGGCCCGGCCAGCATCCAGAGTGTCCCGTCCAACGGTGACAACCAGGACGTCGTGTCGATGGGCCTGATCGCGGCCCGCAACGCGCGCCGGGTGCTGTCGAACAACAACTACATCCTGGCCGTCGAGTTCCTCGCCGCCGCCCAGGCCGTGGACGTCTCGGGCCGCTACGACGGCCTCAGCCCCGCGGGCAAGGCGGCGTACAACCAGATCCGGTCGCTGGTGCCGACCCTGGAGCACGACCGCTACATGTCCGACGACATCGAGGCGGTCGCCGGAGCCCTGTCCCGCGGCGAGTTCCTCGAAGCCGCCCGCGATGTCGAACTGCGCTAGGAGGTACTCGATGAGCACTATCTGTCAACAGGTCGAAGCGATCTGGAACGACGTGCTGAATGTCCGAAGTGGACAGGAAGAGGCGACGTTCTTCGAACTGGGCGGCGAGTCGATCTCGGCGGTCCGCCTGGTCTCGCGGATCGAGGACGAGCTGGAAATCCTGATCGACGTCGGTGACATCTTCGAGGACGACCCGACCCTGTCCGCGCTCATCAGCACGGTCACGGCCAAGGCCGCGGAGACGTCGGCGGCCTGAGTTTGAGGGTGGCCCGCGGGCTGTTCGCCTGCGGGCCACCCTCATGCGGGTTGGAACAGTTCGATCAGGTTGCCCGCGGGGTCGGTGAGCAGGATCTGGCGCCCACCCGGCCCGGAGACCACGTCGCTCAGGAAGGACAGCCCAGCCTCGCGGAGGCGCGCGATCTCGGCGTCCAGGTCGTCGACGATGAGGTGGATGCGGTTGCGGCCCGGGCTGGCGGCGATGTCCGCGGGAGTGGCGCGGGCCCCGGAACTGGCGGCGCCGGAGAGCAGCAGCCGCAGCGGACCGCGGGTCACGTCGGCGAAGGCGGGCGCGGCACTGGTGTTCACAGTGAAGCCGAGGTGGGTGGTGTAGAAGTCGATGGCCGCCTGCACGTCGTCGACGAGGTAGCGAACACTCGCGAACGGTCGGACTCGGTCGTACCGCCAAGCGTAGATTCCCGCACCACCTCGCGCGACCCACGGCCCCGGCGGCGCTGACCAGCGATTTAGAGTCCACACGGCCAACTGGAAGCCGGAGATCGATGCGCATTAGGCAGTCGGTTCGGCCGGTGGTCCGACTGCCCGTTGATAGCGAATCCGCTATCATCGACCTCATGGTCGCGAGCGGACAAGAAAGTCGACCCGCGCCCCGGGCCACGGCCGCGGAACTCGTGGCCACGGCGCGCGGCAGGCGCGGGATGTCTCAGCGGGAGCTCGCGCAGGCCGCGGGCGTTCCGCAGTCGACCGTGTCGAAGATCGAATCCGGTCAGCGGCAACCGTCGGTCGCGATGCTGGAACGGCTCCTGGAGGCAACGGGCTTCAGCCTCCAGACCCGGCTCACGAACACAATTCGGCCCTCGCTCTTGCTGAACAGGTACAGCGACGAGGTCACGAAGGTCTTCACCCGCTTCCCGCTCGCCCAAGTCTGGGTTTTCGGATCGGTCGCCCGCGGTGATGACCGCCCCGACTCCGATCTCGACTTGTTGGTCGAACTCAAACCGGGAGCCTCCTTCGTCGACATCATCGGCCTCGACGAGGAACTGGCGGCGGTGTTGGGTTGCGCCGTCGACATCGTGACCACTGCGGAGCTGGAATCCAACGACCTGTTCCGCCGAGGCGTGAACCGTCATCGACGCCAACTCATCGGCGCCGCGTGAGATGAACGAGCGCACAGCGGAACAGCTGTTGTACCTCGACGCGACGTTGGCCGAGATGACCCAACTGGCCTCCCGCGGCCGTCCCGCCTACGACGCCGACATCGCCGTCGCACGGGCCTGCCAATACAACGTCGTCCGCTTGGCCGCCGACCTCGAGCGTCTCGGCGACGCATGGCTCACGTCGCACCCGGCAGTGCCGTGGCGGCTGATCAAAGGCATGCGCAACCGCATCGCCCACAACTACTGGACGGTCGACGACGACATCGTCTGGGCCGTCGTCAGCGAGCACGCGACACAACTCCACCAAGTGCTCGCCTCGGAGATAACCACCGCACGGTCCGCACTCCAGGTCGGAGGCGACCCAGCCTGAATGGTCCGGGTCCGTGCGGGAGCAAGGCCCGGTTATGGCACCCACGGTAAGCCTGTATCCAGGTACTGGATGCGACCATCAACCCATGCCACCACTCCTCGACCCCGTAGTCGCGCCCGGCAGCATGGGCAGGCTGACCCAGCCGGTCCTGCGAGCCGACGACCTCACCCTCCGCCCGTGGCAGCCCGCCGACGCGCCTGCCGTCGCCGCCGCCTACGCCGAGCCCGGTATCCAGCGGTGGCACACCCGGTCCATGACTGGCGACGAGGCCCTCACCTGGATCCACCACTGGCCAGACCGTTGGAAGCAGGAGACCGGCGCGGGCTGGGCGGTGACCGAAGGCGCCGGGCTGATCGGGCAGATGAGCCTGCGCAAGCTGAACTTCACCGACGGCCTGGTGGAGGTCTCCTACTGGGTGCTGCCGCAGGCCCGCGGCCGACAGGTGGCCGCCAGGGCACTGACCGCGCTGACCAACTGGGTCTTCGACGACGCCGGCTTCCACCGGGTCGAGGTGCGCCACTCCGCCGCCAACCCGCCGTCATGCAGGGTCGCGGAGAAAGCGGGTTTCCCGTTGGAGGGCGTGCTGCGCAGGCAGGCACTGCACACCGACGGCTGGCACGACATGCACCTGCACGCCCGCGTCAAAGAGTGAACTCAATGAACGCAACCTCCACGGCAGCCCAGGGGCGTGTCTAGCGTCACACCGAGCGCGACGCCGCGCACCGAGGAGGACTTCATGTACGCAACCTCGCTGGTCACCGCCCTCCTCATGGGGTTGACGCCTATCCCGGCAGGGCTGCCGACGGTCGCCTGCCCGGCCGAGTTACCGGCGAACACCACTTGCCACGGCGGCCAAGACGACAACGGCGCGTTCTACTCCATGGCCATCCCCCAGAACTGGAACGGGACGCTGGTCCTGCACGCCCACGGTGGGCCGGACCTGGGCGCACCCACGCAGGGCCGCAGCGTCGGCGACCTCACCCGCTGGTCGGTGATGGTGAGCGAGGGCTACGCCTGGGCGGGCTCGTCCTACCGCCGCGGGGGCTACGGGACCCGGATGGCGGTGCGGGACACCGAAAACGTGCGGCAGCTGTTCACCCGCGCGTTCGGTGAGCCGGACGTGACGATCCTGCACGGGCAGTCCTGGGGCGGCAACATCGCCGCCAAGGCGGCCGAGCTGCACGACTACGACGGTGTCCTGCTCACCAACGGCGTGCTGGCGGGCGGCTCCCGCGGCTACGACTACCGGGTCGACCTCCGAGTCGTCTACCAGCACTACTGCGCCAACCATCCCCGGCCGAGCGAGCCGCAGTATCCACTGTGGACCGGTCTGCGCAAGGACTCGACGATGACCGGCAGCGGCCTGCGGGCCCGTCTGCAGGAGTGCACCGGCATCGAGTCGCCGCCCGAGCAGCGCTCACCGCTGCAGCAGCGCAACTTGTCGGACATCCTGGCCGTGACCAAGTTGCCGCAGCGGACGCTGTCGTCCCACCTCAGCTTCGCGACGTTCACCTTCCGCGACATCGTGCACAACCGCCTGGGCGGCCGAAACCCCTTCACCAACCTGGGCGTCCAGTACTCCGGCTCGCACGACGACGCGGCCCTCAACCGAGGAGTCGAGCGCTTCCACGCCGACCCGTCCGCTCTCCGGGATCTGTCCTACGACAGTGACCTGACCGGCCGGGTCACCGAACCGGTGCTGACCATGCACGCGGCCAACGACCCGACAGCGTTCGTGGAACACGAATCGGCGTACCGGGCGAGCGTCGCCGGAAACAACCTGGTGCAGACCGTCACCACGGAAAGCGAACACAGCGCCCTGAGCGATTCCGGGTACGCGAGCGCGATCTCCGCACTGTCCACTTGGGTGCGCACCGGGCAGAAGCCGACTCCTGCGAGCATCGCCGAGTCCTGCCCGGCCTTCGACCGCACCTACGGCACCGGCTGCTTCTTCGACCCGACATTCACGCCAGGCAGCTACGACTCCCGGGTCAACCCGCGCCCGGGCGGCACGCGCTGGCCCGCCCTGACCTGGTCCCAGGCCGAGGCGTGGAGCCGCGTCCCAGGTGTCGGCATCCGGCCATGACAGCCGGCTGAGCCCCAACCCGGGCGAACGGGTTGGGGCTCAGCCGAAAGCTCAGATCAGGCGGCCTTCTGCGTCTTCACGCCTTCGACCGCGTCGCGCGGGCTGTTCTGGTACGCCGCGAGCTTCCACTGGCCGTCCTGCTTGACGACGATCCAGGCCGCCCGAATGGCCGCCTTGTCGGCGACCTCCGACTCGCCCGGGTCCAGCACGCCACCGGCGGACAGCAGGATCGCCGCGTCCCGGCCCAGCGGACGCATGTCGATCGGCTTGCCCGTGACCTGGGTTCCCTTGTACACGTCGGCGAACGCGACGGTCATGTACTTCTGGATCTCCTCGCGGCCCTTCTTGTACAGGCCCGGCAGCACCATGGTTCCGTCGTCGGTGAACACGCTCGCGAACGCCTCCGCATCGGCGTAAGCCCACGACGCGATGACCTTCTGGGTCAGCGACGCGATGGCGACCTTGTCGGCGTCGGTCAGATCAGTGCTCATGCTCTTTCCCTTTCCGGCAAGCGCTAGATGTAGAGGGTGTTGGGCTCAAGACCGCACAGCACCCGGCCGTACAGCTCGAAGTTGGTGTTCGGGTGCATCAGGGCGTGCAGGTTGACCGCCTGGATGTCCCGGGAGATCCGCTGGATCGGGACGTCGGTGTAGATCGACGAGCCGCCGCTCGCGGTGGCCAGGATGTCGACGGCCTCCTTGGTCAGCTTGATGACCGCACCCATGTCCGCCCGCGCCTGGGCGCGCTCCTCGAGCTTCCACTCGACCCCGGTGGACGTCTTCGAGTCGACCAGGCCCGCCAGGCGGTGGGCGTGGAACTCGGCCTGGTCGATCTTCAGCGTGGCCTCGGCGACCTGGTGGTGCGTGATCGGCGCCTCGCGCTGGCTCTCGTAGGCGGTGTAGGTGATCTTGCGGTTGGGCAGGCGGTGCAGGAACGCGTCCCGCGCGGCCCGGCCCAGGCCGACGATGGTGCCGACCGACGACGCGGCGGCGACCGGCATCAGCGGCGAACGGTAGATCGAGCCCTCGCCGTTCTGCTGCGACGCGCCCGCGCCCTGCAGGACGGCGGGCAGCGGCAGGACCCGGTCCTGCGGGATGAACAGGTCCTTGGCGACCGTGCTGACGCTGCCGGTCCCCTTGAGCCCGAAGGTGTTCCAGTCGTCGACGATCAGCAGGTCGGTGATCGGGACCAGGGCCATCACCGGGTACGGCTCGCCCTCGGCGGGCACGTAGATCGCGATGACCTCCTGCCACTGCGCGTGGTGGGCGCCGGAGATGAACTGCCACTTGCCGTTGACGACGATGCCGCCCTCGGCCGGGGCCGCCATCGCCGACGGGCTCAGGGTGCCGCAGATGCGCACGTCCGGGTCGCTGAAGACCTCGTCCTGCACGTGGTCCGGGAAGTGGCACGCCATCCAGCCGGGAATCCAGTACACCGACGCCACCCACGACGCCGACCCGTCGCCGCGGCCGAGTTCGGCGGCCACGTCGACCAGGGTGCGGGTGTCGACCTCGTAGCCCCCGTAGCGCTTGGGGCGGCGCAGCTTGCCGAAGCCCGCGTCGGTCAGGGCCTGAACCACCTCGTCGTGCAGGCGCCGGTTCTCCTCCGACCACGCCGCGTGCTTGCGCAGCAGCGGAGCCAGGTCGGACGCGCGCTGGACGAGTTCCTCCCTGGTCGGGATTTCGGTCGTCATCGCCAATTCCTCCTACCGTTCACCAAGAGTGCAGCCGCGAGACGCGACCGAGCCGAGCCGTCCAGCAGCAACCGTCTCACTCCCGGTCGCGCGCGGGCACCTTCCGATATGCGGCCTTTCCCTTGTCCGGCAAGGGCAACTCCGCACGCGCAGAGAAGGGTTGACCCGGCATCGCTGACACGATCGAGGAGCGAACAGGCACCCCGCTGCGGCTGCGAAAAGAGGGACTAGTCCGGTGACCGACCAACAGGCTGCTGGCGGCGGCTCGACCGAGCCGCGGCCCAAGACACGTCCACTGACCGGCGACGAGTACATCGAGAGTCTGCGCGACGACCGGGAGATCTACATCTACGGCGAGCGCGTCAAGGACGTCACCGCGCACCCGGCGTTCCACAACCCGATCCGGATGACGGCCCGGCTCTACGACGCGCTGCACGACCCGGCCAAGCGCGACGTCCTCACCTGCCCGACCGACACCGGCAGCGACGGGTACACGCACAAGTTCTTCACCACGCCCAAGAGCGCCGAGGACCTGGTAGCGCACCAGGGCGCGATCGACGCCTGGTCGCGGATGAGCTATGGCTGGATGGGCCGCACCCCGGACTACAAGGCCTCCTTCCTCGGCACCCTGGGCGCGAACGCGGAGTTCTACGAGCCGTTCGCCGACAACGCCCGGCGCTGGTACAAGGAGTCGCAGGAAAAGGTCCTCTACTGGAACCACGCGATCGTGCACCCGCCGGTGGACCGCAACCTGCCCCCGGACCAGGTCGCCGACGTGTTCGTGCACGTGGAGAAGGAGACCGACGCCGGTCTGGTCGTCAGCGGCGCCAAGGTGGTCGCCACCGGTTCCGCGCTGACGCACTACAACTTCATCGCGCACTACGGACTTCCCATCAAGGACAAGAAGTTCGCGCTCGTGGCGACCATCCCGATGGGCGCGGCCGGGATGAAGCTGATCTGCCGCCCGTCGTACTCCGCGCAGGCCGCGGTGATGGGCAGCCCGTTCGACTACCCGCTGTCCTCACGGATGGACGAGAACGACACCATCCTGGTGCTGGACAAGGTGTTGATCCCCTGGGAGAACGTCTTCATCTACGGCCACCTCGGCAAGGTGCAGCTGTTCTCCGGCCGCTCCGGCTTCCCCGAGCGGTTCACCTTCCACGGCTGCACCCGGCTCGCGGTCAAGCTGGAGTTCATCGCGGGCCTGCTGGCCAAGGCGGTGGACATCACCGGCACCAAGGACTTCCGCGGCGTGCAGAGCCGCATGGGCGAGGTGTTGGCCTGGCGCAACCTGTTCCTCGCGCTGTCCGACGCCGCCGCGCGCAACCCGGTGGAGTGGGTGAACGGCGCGGTCCTGCCGAATCCCCAGTACGGCCTGGCGTACCGGTGGTTCATGCAGATCGGGTACCCGCGGGTCAAGGAGATCATCGAGCAGGACATCGCCAGCGGCCTGATCTACCTCAACTCCAGTGCGGACGACTTCAAGAACCCGGAGATCCGGCCGTACCTCGACAAGTACGTCCGCGGGTCCAACGGGATCGAGGCCGTCGACCGGGTGAAGGTGATGAAGCTGCTGTGGGACGCCGTGGGCACCGAGTTCGGTGGCCGCCACGAGCTCTACGAGCGCAACTACGCGGGCAACCACGAGCAGACCCGGGTGGAGCTGCTCAACTCGCAGCTGGCCAACGGGCAGGTCGACGGCTACAAGGCGTTCGTGGACCAGTGCCTCTCCGAGTACGACCTCGACGGCTGGACAGTGCCGGATCTGTCGAACTTCGACGAGCTTCGCCAGTTCCGCGACGGCCTCAACGGCTGACCCGGCACCACTAGAGGGCGAGTACCCCCGGTACTCGCCCTCTTTCGCGCGCGCTAACCGGCGAGCCGGTCTACCGCACCCGGTCCCGGATTCTCAGCCTTGTCGACAGCGGTGGGGAGCTTGATGACGCGGGCGAGCTTCGCGCGGCGAGAGGAGCCGAAGCGGCTCATGATCGGGCGTTCCACACCGAAGTACAGCGCGGAGGACAGCGCGACGGTGGTCAGGCACAGCAGCGCAAGCACCGCGAGCGCGGCGGGCGTGCTCCAGGTCGTCCCCAGGAGGCGGTGGCCGTAGTCGAGGACCAGCCAGTGCAGCAGGTAGAAGGCGAAGGTGATCTCGCCGAGGAAGACCATGGTCCGGCCGGAGAACACGCTCGGGCGCGCGGCCACGTCGGCGGTGGCGAGGGTGAACAGGATCAGGCCGATCGGGGCGACCATGGTCGCGGCGATCCGGTACGGGCCCGGGAACAGCGGGGTCAGCGCGTACATGGCGATCGCGATGGCGGTGGCGCCGCCGATGCTGAGCGGCAAGGTCCGGCCGGTGCGCACGATCTGCGCGAGCACCATGCCCAGCACGAACTCGATCATCCGCACGGGCGGGAACACCGAGACGAACCAGTGCTGCCACATCGTGAGGTCGAGCCCCGGCGTCACCGCAGCACTCGCCAGCGCCGATGAAGGCGGGATCAGGTTGGCCAGCACCGGCATCAGCCACACACCCGCGACCAGTCCGCCCGCCAGCAGCCACAGCCGGTTCTCCGGCACTCGTTTGATGAGCATGAACAGGAACGGGAAGGCCAGGTAGAACAACAGCTCGCAGGACAGCGACCAGCTGATCAGGTTGCCGCGGAAGGCGATCGCGAGGTCGGGAACCCAGGAGTGCAGCAGCGCGAAGTTGATGACAGAGCTGAAGTCGACCGCGGTGCCGACGACGACGGCGCCGAGGATGAACGCCGCGGCGGTGGTCACCAGGTGGTTGGGGAAGATCTTCGCGACCCGACGTCGCCAGAACCCGGGGATGGAGTCCGTCTCGCGGACCGACCAGGACAGCACGAAACCGCTGAGGACAAAGAAGAAGACGACACTGGCGAACCCGCCGGAGGCGATGACCGTCCCGAGCAGCCCTTGCGCGGGCGCGGAGGAGAAAAAGCCGCCGTAGAGGATCGCGTGGTACAGGAACACGGTCATGACCGCGAGAAAACGGGTGCCGGTCAACGAGGTCAGTCTGGATCTGGACTCACCGGCTTGGAGCCGCTCGGACATTGGTGCCTCCTGTGGAGAGGTCCCGGGCGGCCCAGGCGGTTCCCATGCGCACTTTCCGCGAGTCCCACCCAGAGATTGATACGCCGACCTTGGCGCAGCGGGTCCGCGCGTGCGTCCTCCCGATTGCGAATTGCACGAACTATCCGAAAGTGCGCTTTGCCTTGGCAGCAAAGGAGAATACGGGCCACACCGGCGATACTCGTTAGCCTTGGGCCAAGTCGCTTAATCCCTTCGTCCATCGACGTATTAGGAGCAATCCGATGGAGAAACGCTGTCCCGCATTGGATACCACCGGACGGAATATCCACGCCGAGGCAGCGGCGCTGCGTGCGCTCGGTCCGGCGACCCAGGTCGAGCTGCCGGGCGGGGTTGTCGTCTGGTCGGTCACCAGCCACTCGGTGATCAAGAGCATGCTGTCCAACCCGAAGGTCACCAAGAGCGCGCGCAACCACTGGCCCGCGTTCTACAACGGTGAGCTGAACCCGAGCTGGGAGATGATCAGCTGGGTCGCCATGGACAACGTCTCGACGTCCTACGGCAAAGACCACCTGCGGCTGCGCAGGCTCATCGGCAAGGCGTTCACCCCGCGTCGCACCGAGGCGATCCGCCCGCTCGTGGTCGGCCTGACGAACATGCTGCTCGACGGACTGGCCGCGGCCGAGCCAGGCGAGGTCGTCGACCTCAAGGAGCGCTTCGCCTACCCGCTGCCCGGCATGCTCGTCGCGGAGCTGATCGGCATGGGCGAGCAGCAGCGCGCGGCGACCGCGAAGGTCATCGACATGATGGTCGACACCACGGTGTCGCCGGAGACCGCGCAGAACATCCTGTTGGGCTGGCGCGGCGCCATGGCCGACCTGATCGCCGAGAAGCGCGCCAACCCGGGCGAGGACATCACCAGCGACCTCATCGCGGCCCGCGACGAGGACGGCTCGCGGCTCACCGAACAGGAGCTGGCGGACACCATCTTCGCCATCCTGGGCGCCGGGTCGGAGACCACGATCAACTTCTTCGACAACGCGATCACCGAGCTGGTCACCCACCCGGAACAGCTCGAACTGGTCCTCGCGGGCAAGGCCACGTGGGACGACGTCATCGACGAGATCCTGCGCGTGCAGTCCCCGCTGGCCAGCCTCCCGCTGCGCTACGCCGCCGAGGACATCGAGCTCGACGGTGTGACCATCCCCAAGGGCGACCCCATCCTGATCAACTACGCCGCGGTGGGGCGGGACCCGGAGCTGCACGCGGACAGCCCGGAGGAGTTCGACATCCAGCGGGAGGACAAGGCCCACCTGTCCTTCGGCCACGGCCCGCACTACTGCCTCGGCGCGGGCATCGCCCGACTCGTGGCGACAGTCGGGCTCTCAACCCTGTTCGAACGGTTCCCGGACCTGACCCTGGCCGTCACCCGCGACGAGTTGGTGCCGATGCCGACGTTCATCATGAACGGGCACCGGCAGCTCCCGGTCTATCTGACCGCTCAGGAAGCGCGCGCGGAGAAGGTGGCCTGACCGCGGAAGGTCCGGCAGGCTCCCGCGCCTGCCGGACCTTTCGCGTATGTCGAACTCTGTTGCCTGGGGGGGCGACTCGGTTGCAGGGGGTGGCTCGCGGTTATTCGGCCAGGACCGCGGCAAGCCGGTCGAAGCTTTCCGCCCAACCTGCCTCGGACTGCTCCCGGATCTCCGCCGACGTCCGCATCTCGATGTCCAGGCCGAGTTCCGTGCCGCCGTCGAAGTCGGTGAAGGTCACCAGGCCGTCGACCGACTGCATCTGGGGCAGGCACGGCTTGGGCTCGGTGAAGCGGATGAGTTCCTTCTCGGCGAACTCGACGAAGCGGGAGTCCATGGGCACTTCCATGCCGAACTCGGCGACCACCATGGTCAACTTGAACGTGCCGCCCACCCGCGGGTCCAGCTCGATCGATGACTCCGGCACGCTCACCCCGTGCGGGCCCCACCACCGGCTCACCAACTCCGGCCGGGTCCACGCCTCCCAGACGCGTTCGCGCGGGGCGTCGAAGACGCGCGATATCGCCACCCGCTGCTCGGGCATCGCCTGGTCCACGACACTGCTCCTCGGCTCGCTGACGAAAGTGCCGCCAGCGTAAGCCTCAGAGCGCGGAAGTGCTGGTCATGACGTCGCCACGAAAGAGTCCTCGTGGGTCGATCCGACTACGCACCGCGTCGACCCGTTCGATGTCGGCCGCGGACAGGTGACCCTGGGGCTGGACGGCGCTTTCGACGAACGTCGGGGCCGTCTGCCCAGTGTCCCATCGCGACAGCGCGGACCGGGCGAGCGCGAGGTGCTCGGCGATCGTGGCCGCGACCTCGGGGTCCATCGGGATTCCCGCGCCGGAGTAGACGTACGCCGCGTCGAGGTGGGTCAGCGCGCCGCCCTCGGGGTCGGGCACGGCCATCGCGCCGCCGAGCTGACGCAGCCCGGCCATCACCAGCGGTGAACCGGAGCCCTCGCCCAGAACCCTGAGGAACTCGGCGATTCCTTCTTCACCCAATTCGGTGATCAGGAAGTGGTCGCCCTGCGCCGGAACCGGCTCGTCGGGGTCCATGTGCGTCTCCAGCACCGCGTGCGTGGTCGTGGCGTGCCAGGTGTCCATGACCGGCTCGGCCACCGCGCGCAGGGGGGCGAGCAGGTCGTCGGCGTAGCGCTGGGCCACCGCGTCCGCACCGAGGATGACGCCGTCGACGCACACCATCGTGCCGCCGGTCAGCTCCGGCGGGATGTCGGGGAACGGCGGCAGGTTCAGCAGCCGGAACGACGTCGACACCGCGGTCGGCGCGTCCCGGCACCACTTCTCCCACAGGGAAAGCAGCGTCCGCGCGTGCACGGCGGGCCAGAACGCGGTGCCGGTGACGACCGACGTCGTGGCGAACAAGTCGACCTCGATCGCCGTGACCACACCGAATCCGCCACCACCGCCGCGTAGCGCCCAGAACAGCTCGGGGTCGTTGTCCGCGTCCACCCGACGCAGATCGCCATCCGCGGTGACCAGCTCGATCGCGCGCACGCTGTTGACCGCGAGGCCGTGCTCGCGGCCGTAGAAGCTGATGCCGCCGCGCAGCAGGTAGCCGACGACGCCGACGGTCCCAGCCGAGCCGTGCGGGGCGGTGAGGCCATGCGGGGCGGTCGCCTCGACGACGGCTTTCCATTGCGTCCCAGCGGGAATCCGGGCGATCCGGCGCTCGGTGTCGACATGGACCTCGCCGTCGAGTTCCGTGCGCACGAGGATCGCGTCGTCCATCGGCTTGGCGCTTCCGGCCGAGTGCCCGGTGGTCTGCACGCGGACCTTCAGGCCCGCGGACTTGGCGTAGGTGATCGCCGCGCGGATCTGCTCGACGGTCCGCGCGGTGACCGCGGCGGCCGGGGCCACGGGCGCGGCGAGGTTGAACACCTGGGTCGCGGCGACGTAAGCCGGGTCTTCGGGCAGCGCGATGCCTGCGTCCTGCTCGTCGAACGTGGTCATGCCAGCCAGCATCACAGCGGCCCGCTCGGCGGGGCATCTTCACCGGTGCGCAGTTCGGCGCAATCCCAGAGATGCACCGCACGCTGGGCAAATGTGACCCTGACCGCATGAGCGAATTCGAAGGCAAGAGCGTCCTCATCACTGGCGGCGGCAGCGGCATCGGCCTGGCCACCGCCCGCCTGCTGCTCGACGCGGGCGCCCGCGTCGCCATCGCGGGCCGCGACGCCGAACGGCTCGAGACCGCGGCCAAGGAACTCGACGGCGGCGCCAACGTCCTCGCCGTGGCCGCCGACGTGTCGAGCACCGCCGACCTCGACCGGCTCATCGCCGCGGTCAAGGACGGCTTCGGCACCATCGACGGCGTGTTCGCCAACGCGGGCGTCGGCCTGAACGCGCGGACCGCCGACGTCACCGAGGCCGAGTTCGACCAGGTCGTCGACACCAACTTCAAGGGCGCGTTCTTCACCGTGCAGAAGGCCCTGCCGATCCTCGCCGACGGCGGCTCGATCGTCTTCAACGCCTCGTGGCTGGTCCACCGCGGCATGGGCATGGGCTCGGTGTACGCCGCGAGCAAGGCCGCCGTGCTCAACCTGGCCCGCACCCTGGCGCCGGACCTGGCCGAGCGCGGCATCCGGGTCAACACGGTCACCCCGGGCCACATCAAGACCGAGATGTTCGACGCGGTCACCGGCAACGACCAGATCCGCGAGTTCTTCCGCGGCCAGGTGGCCATCGGCAGGCTGGGCAACCCGACGGACATCGCCGACGCGGTCCTGTTCCTGCTTTCCCCGCGCTCGTCGTACATCACCGGCCAGGAACTCGTCGTCGACGGCGGCATGGTCGGATCGGTCCCCAGCTAGGGGTTCAATAGACGGCATGAGCGATGCCGTCGACTCGATAAGCCGGATGGCCACCGGACCGACGCTGTACGTCGCGGGCCAGGTTTCGTCCACGGAAGACGGTTCGGTGCCCGACTCGGCGGTCGTGAAGCTCACGTACTTCCTGCGCGACCTCGGCGATCTCGCCGAGGTCCGCGAGGTCGTGCGTGCAGTCGTCCCGCACCCGCGCCCGGCAACAGTTCCGCCTCCCCGACGTTCCGGTCCCCTTAGGTGCGGCTGGGAGCCTGGTGGGTGGGAATAACTAGCTAGAGCTCTCCAGGCTGGTGGTCAGGGCCTGCCAGTCCAGGACGGGGGCGGCGAGGTCGCGGATCGAGGCGAGCAGGCCGAGGCGGGCCGCACGCACGGCCGGGTCCTCCGCCATCACCAGGATGTCGTCGAAGAACGTGTTGACCGGGGCGGTCAGCACCGACGCGGCCTCCACGAATCCCGCCAGGTCCGAACCCGCCGAGCTCGCCTTGACGAACGCCTCGTGCAGCGCCAGTTCCGCCGGTTCCGACAGTGCGGCCTGGTCGTAGGACGCCGCCGTGTCGGCCGGGACGATCCGGCGCACCCGCTGCAGAGCGGCGGCGAGCGCGGCGAAGTCCGGGTCGGTGACGCGGGCCGACAGCTCGGTCAGCGTCTCGTCGGCGGCGGCCGGGGCATGGGCCAGCGGCAGCACCGCGGACACGAGGTCGTGGGCGTTGCCCGCGTCGAGGAGGTGCTGCTCGTAGCGCTTCACCACGAACTCGGCGACATCGGCCAGCACCGCGTCGGACACCTCGATGCCCTGGGCACGAACACGGTCCGCGGCGGCAGCGAGGCCCACGGGAATGGTGATCGGCCGGAGCACCGGGTGCGCACGCAGGATCGCGACCACACCCGCCGCGGCGCGGCGCAGGCCGAACGGGTCGGAGCTGCCGGTCGGCTTGGCGCCGATGGCGAACAGGCCTGCCAGCAGGTCGAACCGGTCGGCCAAGGCCAGCAGCGCACCCGGCACGGTCGTCGGGAGGGCGCCGCCACCGCCGCGCGGGAGTTCCATGTCGAACAGGGCCTGCGCGACGGCCTCGGTCTCACCGGAGCGGCGGGCGTACTCGCGGGCCATGGTGCCCGCCAGGCTCGTCAGCTCGATGACCATCTGCGATCCGAGGTCGAACTTCGCCAGTGCGGCCGCACGGGCCAGCGCCTCAGTGTCCTTTTCGGACAGGTCGACACCGCGGGCGAGTTCCCGCGCCACGGCGCCGATGCGATCGGCGCGCTGGGCGACGGAGCCGAGCTTCTCCTCGAAGGCGAG
Organism: Actinokineospora xionganensis; assembly: GCF_014323725.1. GTDB lineage: Bacteria > Actinomycetota > Actinomycetes > Mycobacteriales > Pseudonocardiaceae > Actinokineospora > Actinokineospora xionganensis. The sequence continues at coordinate 77,842 of NZ_JABVED010000021.1, forward strand.
CTTGGCGATACCGTCCTTCATCTTGTCGAGCGGGGTCTCCAGGTCGGCACGCCAGAAGAAGCTCGCGTCCTCGTAGCGGGCCCGCAGAACCGCCTCGTTGCCCGCGCGCACCTTGTCGTAATCGCAGGAACCGTTGGCCACGGCCACGAAGTGCGGCAGCAGCTCACCGGAGGCGGCCCGCACCGGCAGGTAGCGCTGGTGCTTGCGCATGACCGTTGTGAGGATCTCGGCGGGCAGGTCGAGGTAGCGCTGCTCGAAGGAGCCGAGCAACGCGTTGGGCTCCTCGACCAGGTTGGTGATCTCGTCCAGCAGCGCGGACTCGCCCTCGACGTCGATGGAGCCGCCGACAGTCGCGGCGAGTTCCTGCGCGGCGGCGATGATCAGGGCGCGACGCTCCGCCTGGTCGACCACGATGCCATGGGAGGCAAGGAAAGCCGGGTAGTCCGCGGCGGACGCCACGGCGACCTCGGACCGCGCGGCTGTGCGGTGCACCCGGGTGGTGGAACCGGCGACGAGCGACGACGCGACCACCGGGACTGGGGTATCGCCGAGAAGGGCGACCAGCCAGCGCACGGGGCGGGTGAACGACAGCTTCGGGTCGCTCCAGCGCATGTTCTTGTCCGAGCGCAGCTCGGAGACGACCTCGCCCAGGATGCCGCTGAGCACCTCGACCGCACCGCGGCCGGTGTCGGTCTTGGTGATGCCCACGTAGGTCACGCCGTCGACCTCGACTCGCTGCAGCGTGGCCGGGTCGACACCCTGGCCGCGGGCGAACCCGGCGGCGGCCTTGGTCGGGTTGCCGTCGGCGTCGAACGCCGCCGACTCACGCGGGCCGCGCACGGTGCGCTCGGCGTCCGGCTCACGGTCGGACACGCCGTCGACGATCGCGACGACGCGGCGCGGGGTGGCGTAAGTGGTGATGTCGCCGTGCGCGAGCCGGGTCGCGGCCAGCTTCTCGGTCAGCGCGCGGCGCACCGACTCGGCGGTGCGGGTGACCTCGTGCGGGGGCAGTTCCTCGGTGCCGATCTCGAACAGCAGCGTGTTGTCGCCGCTGACCTCGGCGAACTCGGTCGGCGCCGGCGCGAGGGCGGGCACCTGCGCGATGCCGAGCGGGTGCTCCAGCTCCGTGCGGCGATCGGCCCACAGGGCGGCGACCTCACGGGCCAGACCCCGCATCCGGGCGAACGCCTTGGCGCGTTCGGTGGTGCTGACCGCGCCACGCGAGTCCAGGATGTTGAACGTGTGCGAGCACTTGAGGATGTGCACGTAGGCGGGCACCGGCAGGCGGGCGTCGAGCAGCCTGCGGGCCTCGGCGGCGTACTCCTCGAAGAGCCTGCGCTGGCTGTCGACGTCGGCGTCGTCGAGGTAGAACCGGCTCATCTCGTACTCGGCCTGGCCGAACGCCTCGCCGTAGGAGATGCCGGGGGCGTACGCGATGTTCGCGAAGTGGTCGACACCCTGCAGCGCCATCATGATCCGCTCGATGCCGTAGGTGATCTCCACCGACACCGGGTCCAGCGTCATGCCACCCGCCTGCTGGAAGTACGTGTACTGGGTGATCTCCAGGCCGTCCAGCCAGACCTCCCAGCCCAGTCCCCAGGAGCCGGTGGCCGGGTTGGCCCAGTTGTCCTCGACGAAGCGGATGTCGTGCCCGGCGACGTCGACGCCGAGCGCCTCCAGGCTGCCCAGGTAGAGCTCCTGGGGGTTGCCCGGGTCGGGCTTGAGGATGACCTGGAACTGGGTGTGGGTCTGCAGGCGGTTCGGGTTCTCCCCGTAGCGCGCGTCGTCGGGCCGCACACTGGGCTCGACGTAGGCCACCCGCCACGGCTCCGGGCCGAGAACTCGCAGCAGCGTCGCCGGGTTCAGCGTCCCCGCACCGACCTCGGTGTTGAACGGCTGCACCACCATGGCGCCGCGCTCGGTCCAGTACTTGGTCAAGGCGATCAACGCGTCCTGCATGGTCAGCACAGTGGTACCTCATCTACAAGCCTGGCGGGGATGCGGGCAGTCTAGTTGGTATGCCGTTACCGACTGACGACCTATGGGTCCGCCGATTCCATCCGGCCCCCGCCGCGGCCCACCAGCTGGTATGCCTGCCGCACGCGGGCGGGTCCGCGAGCTACTACTTCCCGATGTCCAAAGCCCTCTCCCCGGACGTCGACGTGCTGGCCGTGCAGTACCCGGGAAGGCAGGACCGAGTCGCGGAACCCCTGGTCGACTCGGTGCACGAACTGGCCGACCGGCTCGCCGACGTGATCGCGCCCCGGGCGGACCGGCCGCTGACGCTGTTCGGGCACAGCATGGGGGCGGCGGTGGCCTTCGAGCTGGCGTCGAGACTTCAGGCGCGCGGAATCACCGCGCACCGGCTGCTCGTCTCGGGCAGGCGCGCCGCCTCCTTGGTGCGGGAGGGCGAGCGGGTCCATGAGGCCGATGACGCGGGTGTGATCGCGGCGATGAAACGGCTTGGCGGCGTCGATACCGCTTTGCTGGCCGAGCCGGGATTGGTGGAGTTGATCCTGCCTTCGGTGCGCAATGACTTCCGGGCGGTGGAGACTTATCGGCCTCGTTCCGCTCCGGTGCTCGATGCGCCGATTGTGGCGTTTTGTGGGGATGATGATCCGACTACTTCGGTTGAGGAGGCTCAGGGCTGGGCTTCGCATACTGGTGGGGGATTTTCTTTGGAGGTTTATTCTGGGGGGCACTTCTTTCTCAACGAGCATATGGGGGCTGTTGTGGAGCGGGTTCGGGTTGAGCTGGGGGTTTGATCGCGCTCATGCGGTTCGCCGGCGGCTTCGCCGGGGCGCCCGCTTGGATGGTTCGCCTTGGTTTGAGGACCCCGAAAATTGGCCTGCGCGGGTAAAGCGGGCAGGATAGGGAGACTGCCCCGGTGCGAAAATTTGGGTCCATTTCACCCAAATCAAGGCACACCACCCAAGTAGGTAGCGAGTATTGGACATTTGTGATTCAGGGTGGCCTTTGCGGAAGCTTGTTCTCTACTGCATCTGTTTTGCGAACCTCTAGCGGTCGTCCTGGGTTTGCAGTTGCCTGGGTAGGCCTGCGGGCAGATCCGTCCTGCGGGTGACCTTCAGTTTCTTGTAGACCCTGGTCAAGTGCTGTTCCACGGTGCTCACCGTGATGTAGAGCTTGCCGCCGATTTCTCGGTTGGTGTGTCCCAGCGCGGCCAGGATCGCGACTCGACGCTCGGCTTCGCTCAGGACGTCCAGGCTGGGGCGGTCCGGCTCCGGCATTCGGTGTGGTTCGTCGTTCGCGCGGCCTGACAGCAGGGTGCGGCTCAGGGGTTCCGCCTGGCAGCGCTTGGCCAGCTGCAGTGCGCGGCGGGCGACTGCCCTGGCTTTCTCGGCCGCCCCGACCTCGCTGTGGGCGTGGCTCAGGTCGGTGAGTGCCTTCGCCAGTTCGAATCGGTCGCCGCCGAGGTGGAGGGAGTCGACGGCTTCGGCCAGCACCGACACGCGGCGGGTGGGGTCGACCGTGCCGGCCAGCACGCGCAGCCCGATGCCCCTGGTGCGAGGGCCGCGGCAGCCCGGGAGGGCCAGGTGTTCGGTCATGAGGCCGCGCGCCGCCTCCCGGTTGCCGAGGGCGACCAGGGCCTGGGCCGCGCCCGCGCGCCACGGGACGAGGGTGGGGAGGTCGATCGACCAGGCTCGCAACAGTTCGCCTGCCCGCTGGAACTCACCCAGGGCGGCGTGGGGACGGTCGGTGGCCAGGTAGTGCAGCCCCCGCGCGTAGAGGTACTGGACGCCGAACTGGGTTTCGAAGACTGGGTTGGGGACCGGCTGCCGCAGGAGGTCCGCGGCGTGTTGGTGGTCGCCCATGGCGGTCGCGGCGCTGACCCGGGTCGCGAGGAGCGAGGCGATGGCGACGCCCCAGCTCTGTGCCGACAGGCCCTCGGTGGCGATCCGGCCGTACCTCGCCGCCGCCGGGAGGTCGCCTTGACGCAACGCGATCTCGCCTCGGATGCCGTTGAGGACCGCCTGCCAGGTGACCGACCGGCGCTTGGTGGCCTCGGTCAGCAGCGACGCGCACCAGGTGGCGGCGCGGTCGACTCGGTCGGCGTGGATCAGGGCGGCCAGGGCCGACACCTGGGCGCCGAAGGCCTGCTCGCCGAGGCGGCAGCTGCGCAGGATGTGCTCGGCGTCGGTGGCCGTGCGCGCGTCGGACTCGCCTGCCCGGATCCGGTCGAGGAGGACACCCGCGCGGCTCCAGGGGTCGTCTCGTCCGGACGGCTTCGGCAGCGCCTTGATCCGGGCGCGCGCCACCGGGTTGACGAAGGACAGCCAGCCGACGACCAGGCCGATGTGGCCGGACTTGGGCTTCTCACCCGTCGCCACCGACGCGGCCAGACCCGCCAGGGTGCCGGCGAGGTCCTCCGTGTGGCCGGACCAGAACAGGTGCTTGGCCAGGTGCACGGCGTTGTGGTCGGCCAGCGTGCCCCGGGCCCGGGCGTCGAGCAGCGGGGTGAGGTGGCGCAGGGCGGCGGTCGGGTTGGACCGCCACTCGATCCGCAGCAGCTGGGTGACGATGTCGGCGTGCTCGGTCGCGTCGACGCAGCACTTGGCGGCGAGGTCGAGCCGGGCGACAGCCAGGTCGAGTCGGTCGGCGACGATGGCCTCGCGGGCGGCGTGGCGCAGGATGGCGACCGCCCAGGCGCCGTCGGGCTGGTCGGCGGCGACGAGGTGGTCGGCCACCTGGGTCTCCGAGGCGCCTTCGCGGTGCAGCAGCCGGGCCACCCGCAGGTGGCGGGCGGCGCGGTCGGTGGGCGCGAGCCCACGCAGGACGGCCGCGCGGGCCACCGGGTGGCGGAACCGGCCGCCGTCGAGCAGGCCCGCGGTCTCCAGGACCTCAAGGACCTGGGCCGCGGCGTCCGCGCTCAGGTCGAGCAGCTTCCCGACCATGGCGGGCGTTCCGGCGTCACCGAGCAGGGCGAGTCCGCGCGCCACTTCGAGCATCGCCGGTTCCCAGCGGTGCAGGCAGGCGATGACGGCTTGGTCGTAGGCCTGGCCGACGGCCATCTCCTTCTCCCGGCTCGCACCAGACCGGACTTCCGCGCGGTAGTCCTCGATCAGCGCGTGCGCGAGCAGCGGGTTGCCGCCGCTCAGCGCGTGGTGCACGGGGGCCAGCGCCCGGGCGGCGACCGGGTCGAGCTCGGCGCGGATCAGTTCCTCGACACCGCGTTTCGACAGCGCCGCGAGCCGCAGGTGCGTGGTGTTGGGCTGGCGGGTCACCTCGGCGCGGAACACCGCGCGGGTGGGCCGGGGCAGCGCCCACTCGGTCAGGACGATCATGACCCGGGCGAAGCGCATGCGGCGCAGTACATACAGCAGGGACTGCAGGGAGGGGGCATCGGCGAACTGGACGTCGTCGACGGCGACGACGACCGGCTGCCGCCTGCCCGCCTCCGTCAACGCGGCGCACAGGCCCTCCAGGACCACCGCGCGTGACCGGCCGATCGAGACCGGGTCGGACTTCGCCGCACAGGACTCAGCCGTGGCCTGCCCGATGTCGTCGCCCGCGAGCAGGCAGGCGACGGTCTCGGCCACGGCTTCGGGTAAGACGGGGCCGCTGAACAACTGCTTCAGGACACCGAACGGCAGGCTGTGCTCGGCTCGCGAACCGGTGGCGGTCAGCACGGTCGCGCCCTTGCCTCTGGCGTGTTCCGCGAAGGTGTGCAGGAGTTCGGTTTTGCCGCTGGCGACCCCGCCGCTGATAAGCGCGACCTGCCCACGGTCGCGTGCGCACTCGGCAAACAGCCGATTCAGCGTTTTCAGTTCCTCATTGCGTTCGACCAGCGCCATCCGTCGCCCTTCCCCTGCGAGGGACGCGGCCGGGCAGCCCGCGCAAGAGCCCAGTCGCGTCACTCATCGTGACCATATTTGCCGTTGCCCCACGGTCGACCCTGAATCTAACGGCATTTCCGTGCAATGTGGAAGGTTCGCCAAGTGAAGGGTGGAACAATGCGAGGTCCAGCGCCCGCGCTTGGTTGAGGGTGACCCATTCGGCCCATCGGACTGCCTCCTCGGCGGGCCGACACCTGGCCAGGTTCACGGGTTCGCCAAGGGCTTTCAGCGATAGATCGACACCGCCGAAGGCGCCAGACGACGGGCTGCTCCACATGAGAGCGGCCGTTGGCCAGTTTCCAACAGCAAACCTCAAGACGAGATCAAGTCCGGTGTGGACAGCCGTTGCTACATCCGGCCCAATCGGACACCGAGTGGCCTATCACCCACTGCGGATGACGCCTCCGCGACGGCGCGTCGCTTACTTTGCGTGACTGCTCCGGATGAACGACTCGTCAATTCGGGGGCCACACCCGAGGCCATCGAAGTTACGCGACTGACTACGTTGACGACTAACAGTGCGGGAGGTTCGTCATGCTGCATTCGGAGCGGGAGCAGCTCGTCCGACTGCTCACCATGCGTGCGCACACCGACGTGATCTCGCTGCTGCGCTCCCGGCCACCGCTCGGTTGGTGGGCGAACCGGCAGGCCAAGCGGCTACGCAAGGGCATCGCCGACGCCATCGCCCGGCAGATCCCGCCCCGCTTGATCGCGGCGGCGATGCTCCAGGACCACAACCCGGACATCGTCCTCGCCGCGATGACACCGCTGATCGCCGACAACCCCGCCCCGGAGATCGCCGCGAGCGTCCTGCTCGAGATCCTGCTTCAGGAACCTGACGTGGGAACTCCGCGTCGCCGAATCTGGCGGCTGCCGCCGACCCCGACGCCACCAAGCCCGCCCAACGCGCCGATCGGTCGGCGAGAACCGAGGCCGGATTACGGATCGCAGCGCCCTGTCCAGGATCGCACCCCCGGGGACATTGGCGGCTGGGGAACCGGCGTGTGGCGGCCACCGTGGCTCAACCGGCCCTCGGACCCCGCCCCCGTCGGAACGGTCACGCCCGGCGAACCGCCCGACGACTTCGAACCGTTCGAGGACTTCTCCACGGACCCGCCGAGCGTCCGCGAGGTGTGGCCCACGCTGGAGTGCCCGGCGTCGGTCGACATCGATGAGCAGTTCGACCTCACCGTCGGTATCGGCCCGAAACAGGACATGGCGCTGCTCGGCACCGGCTCCATCATCTTGCCGGACCAGCGGGTGCGGCTGGAGATCGTGCTGATGTACGACCCGACCGCGTTCGCCCCGGTCGGCTGGTCGAACCCGGTCATCCTGACGGTCGGGCCCGCGAACCCGTATCCCGTGACCACGCTGCGGATGACCGCGTTGCGGGGGGAGAGCCTGCGCTCCCGCCGCGACATCGGCGCGTCGTTCTACGTCGACGGCGCGCTGCGCGGATACGCGTCACGCGCCATCGAGGTCACCGGGACGCCGTCGGGCACCGTCGCACTCTTCGGCGGCGCGCTGCTTGACATCGGCCCCCTGCTCGAACACGAGGCCCCGGACCTGGTCGTCGTGGTGGAGCGCGGCGAGGACCTGCGCGGCCAGACCCTGCTGTGGAGCACCAGAAGCTCGGTTTCCGGGGTGGCCTCCGCGCCGGGTCCGTACCGCAGCGAGATCGGCGAGGACCCGGCCGCGTTCGCCCGCCGGGTGCGGCTCGACGTCGGCGCGTACGGCGGCGACGCGCGCGGCAGCACCCTCAAGCTGATCGGCGTCGGCCGGGCCATCGCCGACCACATCCCCGACGAGGTCTGCGCGGCGCTGACCGCGGCGAGCGCCGCCCGCTACCCGGACCCCGCCACCGTTCTGCTGCTCAGCTCCGAGCCGCATGTGCCGTGGGAACTGGCGGTTCTCGACCCGCCGCCCGCGGTCGGCAGCCCGTTCCTCGGCGCGCGCATGGCGATCGGGCGCTGGGTGCTGGCTCGGAAGCGGCCGCGGCCGACCCCGCCGACGGAGGTCCGCGCCGACCGGCACATCGTGGTCACCGCCCGGTACGAGGGCGTGCCCGGCTGGGCGCGGCTGCCGCACGCCGAAGCCGAGGCCGAGCGGCTGCGTCTGACCTACCCGCCCGCCGTGGAGGTCCAGCCGCTGCACTCGGCGGTGCTCGACTGCCTGGAGGCGGGGCCGGACGGCGGCGTCCTGCATTTCGCGCTGCACGGCAAGTACGACCCCGAGAACGCCCAGGACGGCCTGGTGCTGCTGGCGCCGTCGGAGGCCAACCCGGAGCGCCTGGTCCCCCGGTTCCTGCAGCCGGACCAGGTCTCCGCGATGGCGTTCAGCGCCGCGCCCTTCGTCTTCCTCAACGCCTGCCAGGTCGGCGCCGCGGGCGAGGTGCTCGGCGACTATTCCGGGCTGGCCAAGGCGTTCCTGGCGGCGGGCGCGGCGGGCGTCGTCGCTCCACTGTGGAATGTCAACGACGAGGCGGCCAGCGCGCTGGCCGACGCGTTCTACCGGGACGCCTATGGTCCGCAGGCGTTGGCGCCCGCGGAGATCCTGCGCCGGGCCCGCGCCGAGGTCTCCCGTGACCACTACCCGACCTGGCCCGCCACCACGCTGGCCTACCAGTTCTTCGGACATCCGCGGCTGCGGCTGCGGCGCGATCAAGGGGCATGACCATGGCTGAACCGCTGCGGCCGGACGGTACCGAGGTGCGGGTGGGCGACGTCGTCGTCGTCTCGCCGGGACTCACCGGGCAGGTCGAGGTGCTGCTCCCGGGCACCGACGGCATGCGCGGCGCGGAGGACGCGCGGCTGGCGCTGCTGCGCGCGTTGGCGCGCTGCGATTTCACAGAGCAGCTGTCCGTGCGGGTGATCGATCCGGTGGAGGTCCCGGAGCTGGCCTCGGGCGTGAGCCGGTCGACCAGCCTCGGCGAGCCCGCGATCAGCGTCGAGGTCCCCGGGCCAGGGTCCGGCCTCGGCCAAGTCGTGCTCGCCGCGGACGAGGAAGGCGCGCTGAGCTGGCACTTTCCCGACGACGTGCCGCCCGACGAGGTGCCCAGCCGCGGTGGCGACCGACGCACGTACACCTTCCGCCGGGCCGTCGCCCCGCCCGCGGAGCCCGGTGGCTCCCGCGGGCTGATCGGCGCGGTCGGCTCGAAGCTGTTGAAGGTCTTGGTTTTCCCGCTCATCGACCCGGTGCTGGGCAAGATCGGCGACCACTTCGCCGGGCGGTGGGAGCAGAAGAACCGGGGTGTGCGGCTGCGTGACTTCGTCGACCACCGGGTCGCGGAGGCGGGTCCGGTCGACTGGCAGGCCCTCGGCGCCGGTCCGGCGCTGCTGTTCGTGCACGGGACGGCGAGCCAGAGCCACACCGGATTCCACGGCGTGGCACCGGAAACGCTGGGCGCGATCTCCGCGCGGTATGGCGGGCGCGTGTTCGCCTTCGACCACCACACGCTCTCGGTCGACCCGGTGGCGAACGCGCGCTGGCTGGTCGAGCACATCCCGGCGGGGGCCGGGCTGACCGTCGACATCGTGGCCCACTCCCGCGGCGGGCTGGTCGCGCGCGCACTGTGCGAACTGCCCGACGAGGTGGGCCTGACCGCGGACCGGATGACCGTGCGCACGCTCGTCATGGTCGCCACGCCCAACGCGGGCACCCCGCTGTGCTCGCCCGCCAACATCACGGCATGGCTTGACCGGATGACCAACCTGCTGCAATGGGTGCCGGACAACGGCCTCACCGACGCGCTGGACATCGTCCTGACGGTCGCCAAGCAGGTCGCTGTCGGCGCGTTGCGCGGTCTGGACGGGCTGATGGCGATGGACCCGAAGGGGCAGTTCCTGGTGGAACGCCTCAACAAGCCCGCCGAGCACACGGTCACTTACCGGGCGGTGGCGTCGAACTACGAGCCGACCGAGGGCTCCGGGCTGCTGCGCAGCGCCCGCAACGCCTCGACCGACGTGGTGTTCGGGATGGTGCCCAACGACTTGGTGGTGCCCACGGAAGGCGTGTACGCGGCGAACGGCGCGAGCGCGTTCCCGATCGCGGAGCCACAGGTGTTCGAGGCGGCCGACGGCATCGACCACAGTGGTTTCTGGCCGGACCCGCGCCTCGTCGCCGCCTTCGACCGCTGGCTCGTCGGCTAGGTCCTGGCCGGACTTACAGGACAGGGCCTGGTTTGTCCGCCTTCCCGAATTCACCGGGGCATCTTTCGCCATACGGCGCGCGGCAGGACACGCATCAGCGCGAAGATCGGACGCAGGATCGCAGGGACCCACACCTCGCCGCGCTCGCCGGCGAGCGCGCGCACGGTGGCGGCGGCGACCTGGTCCGGTGTGCTGGAGAACGGAGCGGGCGCCATGCCCTCCGTCATCCGACCCACGACGAAACCTGGACGGACCAAGAGCAGCCGCACCCCGCTGCCGTGCAGCGCGTCGGCGAGCCCGGAGGCGAATCCGTCCAGGCCCGCTTTCGCCGAGCCATAGACGTAATTGGCCCGTCGGACCCGCACGCCCGCCACCGAGGAGAACACCACGACAGTGCCGCTCCCCTGTTGTCGCAAAAGGTTTGCGATATGGGTGAGGACACTGACGTGCGCCACATAGTCGGTGTGCACCACACGGACCGCGTGCGCGGAATCCTGTTCGGCGACCTTCTGATCACCGAGGATCCCGAACGCCACGACAACCGTGTCGATCGGTCCGTGCGCGCGGGCGATCTCCGCGAGCAGCGGCTCATGCGAGGCGAGGTCGTCGGCGTCGAACTCCACCCGGTCGACGGTCGTCGCACCCGCCGCACGCAGGGCCGACTCCTCGATGTCGAGGTCGTCGCTGCGGCGCGCGGCCAGCACGACCGTGCGCGCGCCGCCCTCGACCAGCCGACGAGCGACGGCCACCCCGATCTCACTGCGGCCGCCCAAGATCACCAACGGTCCCATCCCGCCAGTCTGCCGGTGTGCCCGCGGGCGCGACACGCCGGGCGGAACGGACGCGCCGACATGATCGAGTGAAAGATCGACTCGCGACTACACAAAGTCGATAACGAATACCGCATCGAGTGGACTTTATCGGGTTATCACCATCCCATTCGGGACTGTCGGGTGACTACGCACCGATGCTAACTTCGAAAACGTCGGCAGCCCGACAATTCAGGCCGACGCCCCCTATCAACCCCTTCATTTCCCATGCCCTGAACCAGGATTGGCGGTACCAGTCGTGACCGAGACAGTGCATCCCCTCAACCCTGCCCGGCCGGAGGCCGCACAGCAGAGCTTGAGCACTGCGGCGGCGCGAAACCTTGCGACCACAACGAAATCCGCCCCTCAGATGCAGGAGATCACCTCGCGGTGGCTGCTGCGCAAACTGCCGTGGGTGCAGGTCACGGGTGGTACGTACCGCGTCAACCAACGGCGCAGCTACACCGTGGGCGACGGCCGCATCGCGGTCGACCGGTCGGGCGCCGCGGCCCGCGTCGTCGCGGGCGACCTGCGGGAACTGGCCTGTCTGCGCGACTTCGAGGACGAGGACGTGCTCGGCGCGCTCGCGGGCCTGTTCACACAGGAGGAGTACGCCGCGGGCGACACGATCGTGGAGTGGGGGCACGCCGAAGACCGGTTCCTCGTCCTCGCGCACGGGCGCGCCGAACAACGGGCCGCGGGCGAGTACGACGACGAAGCCGTGGTGGGCGTCCTCGCCGACGGCGAGTACTTCGACCAGTGGGGCCTGGTCGAAGAGCGGATCTGGGATTACAGCGTCCGCGCGGTCACCACCTGCACCGTGCTGGCCCTGCGCCGGTCCGACTTCCAGGCGCTGGCCGACCGGGCGCCCGCGCTGCGCGCGCACCTCGACGCCTTCGCGGCCGACGACGCGCAGGGCCGCGACGGCGAGGTGCCGATCAATCTCGCGGCGGGCCACACCGGCGAGGTCGAACTGCCCGGCACCTACGTCGACTACCAGGACGCCCCGCGCGAATACGAACTGAGCGTCGCGCAGACCGTCCTCAGGGTGCACACCCGTGTCGCCGATCTCTACAACCAGCCGATGGACCAGGTCGGCGAACAGCTCCGCCTGACCATCGAGGCGCTACGCGAGCGCCAGGAACACGAGCTGATCAACAACTCCGAGTTCGGCCTGCTGCACAACGCCGACGCCAAGCAGCGCATCCACTCCCGCACCGGGGCGCCCACGCCCGACGACCTGGACGAGTTGCTCGCCAAGGTGTGGAAGGACCCGGAGTTCATCCTCGCCCACCCGCGCGCGATCGCCGCCTTCGGGCGCGAGTGCAGCAAGCGCGGGATCTACCCGGCCGGCGTCGACATGAACGGCCACCAGGTGCCGTCCTGGCGCGGCATCCCGGTGCTGCCCTGCAACAAGATCCCGATCAGTGACACCCGCACCACGTCGATCCTGCTGATGCGCACCGGCGAGCAGAACCAGGGCGTCGTCGGCCTGCACCAGACCGGCATCCCCGACGAGTACGAGCCGAGCCTGTCAGTCCGCTTCATGGGCATCGACGAGAAGGCGATCATCTCCTACCTCGTCAGCGCCTACTACTCCGCC
>NZ_JABVED010000022.1 GCF_014323725.1 Actinokineospora xionganensis
TCTCAGCTGGTCAGGACTTCGAGACACGGCCTAGGCTGCCCGGGTGGATGTCTACGAGGTCATTGGCAAGCGGCGTGACGTGCGCGCCGAGTTCACCGGCGCGCCCATCGCCGACGAGGTGCTCCACCGTGTACTCGGCGCGGCGCATGCCGCGCCGAGTGTGGGGATGAGCCAGCCGTGGGACTTCGTCCTCGTCCGGGACCCGGACACGCGCACCCAGTTCCACCAGCACGTCCACGGCGAGCGGGCGGAGTACGCGGCGACGCTGACCGGCGAGCGGGCCGCCACCTTCGAGCGGATCAAGATCGACGGCATCCTGGAGTCGACCCTGTCCGTCGTCGTCACCTACGACCCGCACCGGGGCTCGCCGTCGGTCCTCGGCAGACACGCCATCGCCGACGCCGGCCTGTACTCGGTGTGCCTGGCCATCCAGAACCTGTGGCTCGCCGCGACCGCAGAGGGTCTGGGCGTCGGCTGGGTCAGTTTCTACCGCGAGGAGTACCTCCAGAGCCTGCTGGGTATCCCGAAGACAGTGCGGCCGGTCGCGTGGCTGTGCCTCGGTCCCGTGGACCGGCTGCAGGAGGTGCCTGACCTGGAACGGCACGGCTGGCGCAGCCGGATGCCACTCGACCAGGTGGTCCATCACGAGCGCTACAGCGCACACACCGGTTGACTCCCCGGTAACCTCGGGGATTCCCCGGAGGGAGACAGCAATGGCGGTACGGCGGGCGTTGGTCTTGGGCGGCACCGGAATGCTCACACGAGTCACGACGGGGCTCATCGCGGACGGCTGGCACGTCGTCCTCCCCAGCCGCCGCTACGCCCCACTGGCCGCGGAAGGCACCGGCCGAGCCCTGTGGGTGGAAGCCGACTGGACCTACCCCGAGCGCCTGGCCGACCGAGCCGCACGCGCCCTGGGCGGCCCAGCCGACCTCCTGGTCGCCTGGATCGACAGCCGATCGCGCGTGCCGGTCCTCAAGGCGGTGGCCCGACTCCTCGCCCCCGACGCTCCGGTCGTAGAGGTCCATGGCAGCTCGTCGGCCGACCCGATCGCCGGCTGCCCAGACCCGGTGATCACCGATCACCCAACACAGCAGGTCGTGCTCCGCCCGGTCACGGACCGAGGCTCCTCCCGCTGGCTCACTCACGCGGAAATCGCCACCAGCGTCACCGACGCCATCCACCGCGGCCTCGACGGACGCCCTTCCGGCATCCACCAGGTCGGCGGCGTCCACGTCAGCTGACGTCTACCCGACGTGACGGTGATCCGCGCGCGGGGCGAGCCCGCGCGCGGGATTCAAGCCCGCGGACTACTCGCCGCCGTCGTCGCCGCCCTCGAAGGCATCGCCGATCATGTCACCGATGATCATGCCGCCGACCAGGCCCGCGGCGGCGCCGCCGATGGCCGCTCCCATGCCCGGGCCTCGCCGCTGCTGACCGTAACCGTGCTGTCCGTGGCCGGGTTGGCCGAAGGCGGGGTTGCCGTGGCCGCCGAAGGCGTTGTGGGCGGGCCGCCGGTCGGTGATCTGCTGCAACCAGCCGCCGATGGCGTCGGCCCAGTTGGTGTCCTCGGCTTCCTGGTGGGACACGTGGAAGCGGCCGAACGTGTCGCCGCCGCCGTGGAATCCGCCGCCGCGCTTGTCGGCTTCGAGGATGACGTGCAGGTGGTTGGGGTCGGCGACGAAGGTCAGTTCGACCTCGTTGACGGTGTGGGCGAACTGGGCGGGTGGGAAGAACTCGATTTCCTGGAAGAAGGGGAGTTCCTGGCGGACGCCGTGCAGGTGTCCGGCTTCGACGTCGGCTTTGCGGAACTGGAAGCCGAGTTCGCCGAACGCGTCGAGGACGCGGTCCTGGGAGGGCAGGGGATGCACGAGGACGGGGTCGAGGTCGCCCTTGTCCGGGGCCCCGGAGATGACCAGGTCGGTGCGGACGCCGACGGTGACTCCGGGCAGCGGGTTGTTCCCGACCGCGGTGATGGGTGTCTCGAAGGGCAGTGGAAGCCGGAAGGGCAGGTTGAGCGGTTGCCCGGCGGTGACGCGGACGTTCTGGTCGACGACGAGCCGGTGGAACTCGGTGTGCGGGTTGTGTCCGTGCTGGGTTTTCACGGCGGTGACCAGGGTGAGCACGACCTGGCCGATCTCGGCGTCGGCGCTGCCGCCCTGGATGCGGACCTGCCCGGTGATCACCTGCCCGGGCACGGCGTGGGGTGAGTCGAGAACGGTGTCCACGGATGGTCCTCCGACACCGAAGGCACTGAGCATCCGTTTGAACATCGGCATTTCCTCCTGAAATGGGTGAACAGACCCCGCACCGGTCGGTGCGGGGGTGAGGTCAGGGGATCAGCTGGGGGTGTCGGTCTCGTCGTCGAACTCGCCGATGAGTTCCTCCAGGAGGTCTTCCATGGTGGCGATGCCCACCACCGGGCCCCCGGTGCCCGCGGCGACGAGGGCGAGTTGGGCGCGGCGTTCCCGCATCGCGGTGACCGCGGCCGCGACAGGCAGGTCCGCGGGGATGGTCACGGCCTCACCCATCAGCTCCAGCGCCGTGGGGTCGCCACCGCGGGCGGTGGCCCGCATGGCTTCGCGGATGTGGACCAGCCCGACGAACCGTCCACTGTGGTCGCTCACGGGGAAGCGGGAGCGACCGGTCTCGCGGCTGTGGCGTTCGATCGCGCGCGCGGTGATGTCCTCGGAGACGGTGACGGTCTCATCCAGGGGCACCATGACCTGCTCGACGCGGGTGTTCTGCAAGGCCAGCATGCGGGTGAGTAGCCGTTGCTGGCCCTCGGCGATGAGGCCGTGCTCACCGGACTGGCGTACCAGCATCCGCAGATCGTCGGGGCGGTGGGCTTGGGCGAGTTCGTCCTGCGGGGTGACCTTGGCCGCCCGCAGCAGCGCGTTGGTCACCCCGTTGAGTCCGGCCAGTACCCACCGCACCAGGTGGGCGAACCCGCGGAACGGCAGTGCCAGCAGCAGCGCCGAACGTTCCGGGTGTGAGATCGCCCAGGATTTCGGGGCCATCTCCCCGACGACCATGTGCAGGAACACCACCAGGGCCAGGCTGATCCCGAACGCGATCGCGTGCGACACCCCGGCCGGCAGGCCGAGTGCGAGCAGCGGGATGTCGAGCAGGGCGGCGACCGCCGGTTCGGCCAGCGCACCCAGACCCAGGGTGCACAGGGTGATTCCGAGTTGGGCCCCGGCGAGCATCAGCGACAACTCGCGGGTCCCGGCCACGGCGGCACGAGCGGCACGGCTGCCCTCGGCGGCCAACGCCTCAAGCCGGTGGCGTTTCGCCGAGATCAACGCGAACTCGGCGGCGACGAAGAAAGCGTTGCCCACCAACAACACCAGCGAGGCGATCAACGACCATCCGATGCTCATCGACCCACCTCCTGGGCGCCGTCGGGTGCCGCGCAGACCAGCACGGTGGCGGGAACATGCCGGGCGACGGTCATCACCCGCACACTCACGAGCTGCGGCGGCGGGGGCACATCCTCGTGCGAAGGTGTCGTGATGAGCAGCTCGACCTCGTCGCCGACCTGCGGGACACGCCCGAGGTGCAGCAGCACCAGCCCGGAGACGGTGTCGTAGTCCTCGTGCTCGGGCAGGGCTATCCCGGTGGCGTCGGCGATCTCGTCGACCCGGGCGCGGCCAGGGACCAGCCAGGCTCCCTCGCCGCGACGTTCGATGACGGCCTGGACCGGGTCGTCCTCGTCGTGGATCTCCCCGACCAACTCCTCGGCCAAATCCTCCAACGACACCACCCCGGCGAACCCGCCGAACTCGTCGACCACGCACGCCAGCTGCCGGTGCTCGGCGCGCAAGCGCTCCAGCACCGCGGGCAGCGGCAGCGTCGCGGGCACCATCACCGCCGGGGTGGCGATCCGCCCGACCGGGGTGTGCGGGCGCTGTTCGGGCTCGATGGTCAGCACTTCGGCCAACCCGACCACACCGACCAGGTCGTCCAAGTCGTTTCGCACCACGGGGAAGCGGGAGAACCCGGTATCGAGCAGCTCCACCACACGGGAGGCGGGCTCGTCGACGTGGATCGTGCGCACCGCGACCCGCGGGGTCATCGCCTGCTCGGCGACCAGCCCACGAAAGTCCAGACCCCGGTCCAGCAGCTGTGTCAGCTCGGGGTCGAGGTGGCCTTGAGCTCCGGCCTGGTCGACGATGCGCACGAGGTCCTCCGGGGTCGCGCCCTGCGGCAGCTCCTCCACCGGTTCGATCCCCACCGCGCGCAGCAACCGGTTCGCCGCCGCGTCGAACAGTCGGATCAACGGTCCGGCGATCTTCAGATAGACCAGGGTGGATCCGCTCAGCGCCCGGGCGAGGGGCACCGGTTTGGCGATGGCCAGGTTCTTCGGCAACAACTCGCCCAACACCATCTGCACCACAGTCGCGAACACCAACGACACCGCCAGCGACAACGACAACGCGGCGGCACGGTTCAGCCCGGTCAGCCCGAGCAGATCAGCCAAACCGGTACCCAGCAACGGCTCGGCGACATACCCGACGAGCAGCGCGGTCACGGTGATTCCGAACTGGGCGCCCGAGAGCATGAACGACAGCTTCTGCGTCACCTGCAACGCCCGCTGCGCGGGTTTGTCCCCCGTCTCGGCCAGCTGCCGCAGCCTGCCCCGGTCGACCGCCATGTAGGCGAACTCCTGGGCCACGAAGTACCCGGTCGCTGCGGTCAACACCAGGGTGACCACCAACCCGGCGGCGATCAACACGGCGAACACCCGCCCAAGCGGGCAGGATTGGACACGGTGGAGACACGGGCGGACCTGATCAGCCGGGCTCGCCCCGGCCGGGTACTGCACCCATCGGCGTCGATATGCACGCACAGACACTATCACGTGACACTGTATGGTTTAGCCCGCTGACCCACCCAGGTGACGCGCGAGGAGGCTGCCCGTGGGCGACACACTGCTGCGCATCGGGGAACTCGCGGCCCAGGCCGGAGTCAGCACGCGCACCATCGACTACTACACCCACCTCGGCCTCCTCGTGCCCGCCGAACGCACCCCCGCCAACTACCGTCTCTACGACGTGGGCGCGGTCGAGCGCGTGAACACCATCCGCCAACTCGAAGCCCACGGCGTCAGCCTCGACGAGATCACCACCGCGCTGCGCACCAACAACGCCGATGTCCTAGGCCTGCTGCATCGTCTCGACGAGGACGTGCGCGCGTTGCGCGAGGTGGCGGAATCCACCGCTCCACACGCGCACGGCCTGCTCGCGGCGATCACCACGCGCGCCCAGTCCTTGATCACCACCGCGCTGGAGATCGGTCAGCACATGCCACCGGCGTAGGTGCTCAGCCGGCTCCGCGCAGGCCGCGGACCACCGTCAACAGCGCCGCGTGCGTTCTGCCACGGCACTCACCGACCACGTCCCAACACCGCAGTGTGACCAGTGGTCCACGGCTCGACAATGAGGAAGAACAGGGCGCACGCAGGCAAGATGCCGGACATACTCTCGGCAATGGATGACTACTCGTGGCCAGATGACCGCGCCTTGGGCGAACGAGCACGACAAGCTTGGGCCGCGACCGTCGCCGCGTTGCCGCTGGGAACCCATATCACTGGGGAGGTCATCGGTCGGCAACGCTTCGGCGTCTTCCCCCGTATCGAGGGCGTTCCTGACGCGGTGGGCCTGGTCGAGATCATCGAGATGCCCTCTGAGATCGACCTTCCGGTGATGAACGCGCTTCTTTCCGGCACGGTGATCGCGCATGCTGATCACAACAATCAGGTGCGCATCCGACCCACGCCACAGTGATTCCTCGCGTGGCCGATGTTCGAATGAGCTGACCCGCCGTGGCGAATCCGCTCCCGAATCGGGCACTCAGCCCACGGTGCCCCGCAGGCCGCGGACCAGCGTCAACACCGAGTCCCGCACCTCTTCCTGGCTCCGCTCCGGCGCGAACACCTGCCAGTCCAGCGCCACCACCAGCACCGTTCCGAACAACGCCGCCGATGCCGTGGGCACCGCCACCCCCTCGGGCAGCTCCCCGGCATCGGCCAACCGCTGCAACTGCCCCCGGATGATCGACGTGACCTGCTCCCGCAGCAGCGACAGCGTCTGCTGCCACTGCCCGGGCGTCCGCCACAGCTCGCTCACCAACAGCTGCGCGAACGTCGGATATTCCGCGAAGAACGCCAACATCCCGTCGATCAACCGCGACAGCGTGTCCGAGGCGTCCCCGTCCGCCGAACTCAACCGGGCCGCCAACAGGTCCACCCCGTACCGCAGGAGGGCGTCGATCAGCCCGTCCTTGCTGCCGAAGTTGTAGTAGACCGTCCCCTTCGCGACCCCGGCCTCGGCGGCGATCTCGTCCACCGTCAGCCCGACCATCCCGCGCGTCCCCGCCAGCCGTAGGGTCGCGTCGAAAAGCTTCCGCTTGGTGACGTCGGTCCGTCCCGGTCGAGGGCTCACAGCACAAGCTCCGGCCGCAGCCGCTTGGCCGTCCACACCCGCTGCTTGCGGGCGGCAAGAGTCGACACCGCCAGCCCTCCGATCAGGTACGCCCCCAACACCGCCACATCGATGCCCACCCCGCCAAGCGGACCGCCGTACATCAGGTGTCGCAGCCCGTCGACCACGTACCCCATCGGCAGTGCCTTGTGCAGCGGGTAGAGCGCCTCGGGCAGAGTCTGCCAGGGGAACGTCCCGCCTGCGCTGATCAGTTGCAGGATCAGCACGACCAGCGCGACGAACTTGCCCGACGGGCCGAAGAACGCGTTGAGCGCGTGCACGATCGCGATAAACGCCAGCGACGTGAGCGCAAGGAACCCGAGCGTCGCCAGCGGTCGGGCCGGGTGGATGCCGATGAGCGTGGTCACCGCCGTGAACATCAGCACCACCTGGGCGAGCCCGAGCAGCGCCGCGGGCAGCCACCCCGCCAGAGCGGTGCGCACAGCCGGATACCCGGCCGCCAGGGCTCGCGACGACAGTGGTCGCAGCACCAGGAACAGCACGAACGCGCCGATCCACGTCGCCAGCCCGAGGAAGAACGGTGCCAGGCCCGCGCCATACGAGCCCGCCGAGTTCTCACCGACCGTCCGCACGGCCACCGGGTCGCCGATGGTCCGCGCGGTGGCGTCGCGGGTCGCGTCGTCCGGGTGCGGGATGGTGCCCAGGCCGGCGGTGAGCCCGTCACGCAGCTGCGTCGAGCCGTCCGCCAGCGCGCGGGCGCCTGCGGCCAGCCGATCCGTGCCGTCTACGGCGGTCTGCTCGCCATCGCGCAGGGCCGCCGCGCCGTCGCGGAGCTGGGACGTCCCGTCGGCCAGCCGCTTGCCGCCGTCCGCCGCCTTCGAGATCCCCTCGGTCAGCGCGGGAGTCGCCGCCGCGAGAGTGTCCGCGCCGTCGGCGACTTGTTCGGCTCCGTCGGCCAGAGTCCGCAGTTGTGTGGCCGCCGTCTGAACCTTCCCGTTCGCCTGGTCGACCGGCGCGCGCAAGCCACGGACACTCGCCATCACCTCGGCGACCCGGTCTTCAGGCACGCCTATCGCCCGCAGTTGCCCGGCGATGTCGCTCTCCACGCCGTCGAGCTTGTCCACGACACCCTGCGCGGCGCCCGCGACCTCCTCGCCCGCGACCGCGAACCGCTCGTTGCCGTTCGCGACCTGGCGCGCGCCGGAAGCAAGCCGGGCGGTCTGGGCGGGCAGGTCGTTTGTCCTGTCCCGCAACGTGTTCAGCCCAGCCGACAGCTCACCCGCCCCGGACGCGGCTGTCGCGGTCCCGTCCGCCAACTTCCGCGATCCGTCGAGCAGTGCCCGCTGCCCGTCGGCGAGCTTCGTGGCGCCCGCGCTGGCCTGCCCGGCGCCGTCGGTCAACTTCGACGCCCCGGCCGCGGCTTCCTGGGTGCGCTGGTAGACCGTGCCGAACCCGACGAGGAACTTCTCCGCCGCCTCCTGGCCGACCTCCGAGGCCACCGACCGCCGCACCTCGCTCACCACCCGGTCGGCGATGGTGCCGACGAGGTAGTTGTTCGCGTCGTTGGTGGTGACCGAGATCAGCCCCTGCCGCGGCGCGAAGTCCGCGGTCGACGTCAGCGCCGAGGAGAAGTCCGCGGGCAGCGTCAGCGAGAAGGTGAACCGGCCGTCGCGCACCCCGGCCTCGGCCTCGGCGGCCGACACCTCGTGCCACTCGAACGCGCCCGAGTCCTTGAGCTTGTCGGCGACTTTGCGGCCCGCGTCGAACCGGGTGCCGTTCGCCTTCGTCACGCCCTCGTCGGCCACGACCAGCGCGGCCGGGATGTGATCGAGCCGGTCGTACGGGTCGGCGTTCGCGTAGAGGTACAGCGATCCGTAGAGCAACGGCACGAGGACCAGCGCGAGGATCGCCAGCCGGGGGAGTCGGCCGGTGGTGACGCGGCGCAGTTCGCTGCGGGCCAGGCGGAGGGTGTTCACGACAGGGTCTCCAGGGGTGCGGGCTGGAAGTGTTCGCCCAGCCGGGCGGGAGTCAGGGGGAGCCGGTCGGCGGCCGCGGTGCCGCACAGCACGACGACCGCCCGGCCCGACTGGGCCTGCGCCAGCGCGGTGGGCCACCAGTCGCCCACATCGGCCGTGTGCCGGTCCGGGGTGTCGAGGACGAGCAAATCCGCCCCGGGCCGGACGAGGTCCGTCAGCAGCGCGATCCGGACCGCGGGCGGCACCGCCTCGAAGCGGGTTCGCGCGGTGAGCCCGTGCTTGTCCAACAACTCGGTGCGGGACCGGCGGACGCGGGTCAGGGCCAGTTCCTCGGTGATGACGTCGATGACCTTCAGACCGGGTTCGGGCTCGGTCACCCCAGGCGCGTCGACCAGCACCGCGCGCTCGCGCAACTCGGCCGCGCACGGCTCGACCGACCCGGCCGACGGCGTGATCCGGCCGGTCAACGCCAGGCCGAACGCGGTGTGCCCCTGCCCGGGGTCGCCCGCGACGACCGCGAGCTCACCTGACCGGACCCGCAAGGAGGTGGCCCGCAGCAGTGGGCCGTGGGCTCCGGTGACCGCGACGCGGTCCGCACGGACGTCCATGATGCCCCCTCCAGTTAAACTGACCAGTCAGTACAAATAATGTCCCATGACGGTTGGCTGGCGCAACTTGTTTCGGGGGGACCTGGTCAGCGCAGCGCGGCGGCCGGGCGGACTTCCCATACCGTCCACAGAGGACGGTACCCCTGGCGGGCCCAGAACGCCGGGGACAGCGGATTCGGCGGGTTGTAATACAGGAACGAGCCGACCGTGCGCGGGCTCAAGTCCGCGTGCGCGACGTCCATCAGCGCCCGGCCCACCCCGGCGTGCCGTGCGTGCGGCAGCACGGACAGGCAGTTCACGTAACCCCAGCGGCCGTGTCGCACGCGGGTCTCCGCCCAGGACCCCGGCCTGGACTCGGTGTGCCAGCCCTCCGCGTGTCCGACCGCGACCCCGTCGCGC
The DNA here is from genome assembly GCF_014323725.1 of Actinokineospora xionganensis. Classification (GTDB taxonomy): domain Bacteria; phylum Actinomycetota; class Actinomycetes; order Mycobacteriales; family Pseudonocardiaceae; genus Actinokineospora; species Actinokineospora xionganensis. The sequence continues at coordinate 9,430 of NZ_JABVED010000022.1, forward strand.
TCGGCCAGCCAGATCGGGTCGCCCTGGGTCAGGTGCGCCCGCAGCGCGGCCCGCTTGACCGCGCGCGCGTCCGACCGCGGTATCGCGCCGCCGACCTGCGCCGAATAGGCCACTTCCGCCAGCGCGGACTCGACCAGCACGTCCAGGTCGGCCCGGGTCGCGCGACGGACGACCACGCCCGGCACCGGGTCGCTCGGCGGCGGGGGAGTCGTGCGCACCGCCAGGACCGAGAGCGGGATGAATCCGTGGGTCATCAGCGCCCTGGCCGCCGCCGCGTCCCGGCTCGGCCAGGTCACCACGCACGCGGTGTCCGTGCCCGCCGCGGTCAGCCTGCCCGGCAGGGCGCGCAGCAGCGGGTCGAGCGCGCCGCCGTCGGCCGCGCCGAGCAGCGGGTGCAACTCGAAGACCTCGGACGCCGACCACAGCGACTGCGGGGTTCCCGGCTCGATGAGCGTGCGGGTCAGCACGGCCGAGACCCGCTCGCCGTCGGGCAGGGCGGCCGTGAGCAGATCGCCGGGTGGTGGTTCCACCGCGGCCGGGAGCAGGGGGTCCAGACCGGCGAACCGGGTGGACTGGGCGCGCAGGAGCGCCGCCGTCACCGGCGGCACCTGAAGATCGCCGTGCCGGGGAACAACTCGCCGCGCAGGGGGCTCCACTGGCCCCACTCCTGGGTGTGGCCCTCCGGCCACTCCGGCTCCACCAGGTCGAAGATCGTGAGCCCGGCGGCGGTCAGCGCGCGGACGTAGTCACCGAGCGTGCGGTGGTGCTCGACGTAGGTCGGCGTGCCCTGCTCGTCGACCTCGACGTACGGCGTCCGGTCGAAGTACGAGCCGGTCACGCGCAGGCCGTCCGGGCCCGGGTCGTCGGGGAAGATCCAGCGCATCGGGTGGGTGACCGCGAACGTCCACGTGCCGCCGGGCCGCAGGACGCGCGCGACCTCGCTGAACACAGCGCCCACGTCGGCCACGAACGGCACGGCGCCGAAGGCGGAGCACGCCAGGTCGAACGACGCGTCGGCGAACGGCAGCTTCTCGGCGTTCCCCCTGATCAGCGGCACGTCGATCCCGGTCGCCAGGTTGGCGGCAGAGGCGTAGCGCAGCATCCCGGCCGACAAATCCAGGCCGACGACCCGCGCACCCCGCGCGGAGAGCCACCGCGCGCACGGCGCGGATCCGCAGCCGACCTCGAGCACATCGCGGCCGGAGACCTCACCCAACAGGTTGGCGTCTTCTTCGCGAAGCGATTCCGGGCACCAGACGAAGTCGGCGACACCGAGGAATTCACCGTGCTCGGCGTGATAATCGTCGGCGTCGGCGTCCCACCAGGCGATGTTGGCGGCGACGGACTCGGCCGACCCCACGTTCACCCTGGCGACGGCGGTCGTGCCGAGGGCCTTCTCGGCGCTTGGGTTGGACACCGTGACATCCTGTCACCAGTGGCCGGACCAGCAATCCTGGAGTACCCCCGGGTTTGCCCGGTCATCACGCAGCCGCGTAGGATACCGCCGCGCAGTGGTTTCGCGCTGACTTGGGTTTCTGACCGCTGGGAATCATTCACGGGTCGCGCGGCGTTGTCGGTGTGGTCCTGTTCGTTCGGGTGTGCCGTCGGCGAAAAATTCCGCCGCGCCCCGGATATCGAATGCCTTGAAAACCGTAAGCCCGACCCAAACCAATCCGTACCGGAGCCACCTACCCTATGTCCACCGACACCACCATTGTCCCGGCTGTCACCGCGCCGAAGCAGCAGGTCGCCGTCAACGACTTCGCATCCGAAGAGGAGTTCCTCGCTGCCATCGACGCGACGATCAAGTACTTCAACGATGGCGACATCGTCGAGGGCACGATCGTCAAGGTCGACCGGGACGAGGTCCTGCTCGACATCGGCTACAAGACCGAGGGTGTCATCCCCTCGCGCGAGTTGTCGATCAAGCACGATGTCGATCCCGCCGACGTGGTCAAGGTCGGCGATGAGGTCGAGGCCCTCGTTCTCCAGAAGGAGGACAAGGAGGGCCGTCTGATCCTGTCCAAGAAGCGCGCTCAGTACGAGCGTGCGTGGGGCACGATCGAGGCTCTCAAGGAGTCGGACGAGCCGGTCAAGGGCACGGTCATCGAGGTCGTCAAGGGTGGCCTCATCCTGGACATCGGTCTGCGTGGCTTCCTCCCGGCGTCGCTGGTCGAGATGCGCCGCGTGCGCGACCTGCAGCCGTACGTCGGCCGCGAGCTCGAAGCCAAGATCATCGAGCTCGACAAGAACCGCAACAACGTGGTCCTGTCGCGCCGCGCGTGGCTCGAGCAGACCCAGTCCGAGGTTCGCAGCGAGTTCCTCAACCAGCTGCAGAAGGGCCAGGTCCGCAAGGGCGTCGTGTCCTCGATCGTCAACTTCGGTGCCTTCGTGGACCTCGGTGGCGTCGACGGCCTGGTGCACGTCTCGGAGCTGTCCTGGAAGCACATCGACCACCCGTCCGAGGTTGTCGAGGTCGGCCAGGAAGTCACCGTCGAGGTCCTCGACGTCGACATGGAGCGCGAGCGCGTGTCGCTGTCGCTCAAGGCGACGCAGGAAGACCCGTGGCGTCAGTTCGCCCGCACCCACGCGATCGGTCAGATCGTGCCGGGCAAGGTCACCAAGCTGGTTCCGTTCGGTGCGTTCGTCCGCGTGGACGAGGGCATCGAGGGCCTGGTCCACATCTCCGAGCTGGCCGAGCGCCACGTGGAGATCCCGGAGCAGGTCGTGCAGGTCGGCAACGACGTCATGGTCAAGGTCATCGACATCGACCTCGAGCGTCGCCGCATCTCGCTGTCGCTGAAGCAGGCCAACGAGGGCTTCACCGCCGACACCGAGTTCGACCCCACGCAGTACGGCATGGCCGCCGAGTACGACGCCGAGGGCAACTACATCTACCCCGAAGGCTTCGACCCGGACACCCAGGAGTGGCAGGAAGGCTTCGACAAGCAGCGCGAGGAGTGGGAGCGTCAGTACGCCGACGCGCACGCTCGCTACGAGCAGCACATGAAGCAGATCGTCAAGGCCGCCGAGGCTGACGCCGAGGCCGAGGCCGCAGGCGAAAGCGCGGCTCCGGCAGGCGGCGGTTCCGGTGGCGAGCAGAACTACTCGTCCGCGGGCACCGAGAAGGCGGCCCAGTCGGGCGGCACCCTCGCCAGCGACGAGCAGCTCGCCGCTCTGCGCGAGAAGCTGTCGGGCGGCGTCTGATCTAGCCGCTTGAAGTAGCTCTGACGAGAGCCCCGCACCGGATCCCGGTGCGGGGCTCTCGCTCTACCCCCGCGAGTCCCCACCTCCCGACAGCGAGTTCCCACTTCAACTGCGAAGTCACTGTCGGGATGTGGGGATTCGCGGACGTCAACCAGTGGTTGACGATTAGGGTATCGTCAACCTAAGGTTGACGGCATGACCATGCCACGTCTTGATGACCTCATCGGCGCCATCCGTACCACCTACTCCGACGAGAACCCCCTCGGCCAGCTGTCCGCGGCCGTCATCGCCGCCGAGTACCTCGGCGAGATCTCCGACCACCTCATCGGCCACTTCGTCGACCAGGCCCGCCGCTCCGGCGCCTCCTGGACCGAGATCGGCAAGAGCATGGGCGTCACCAAGCAGGCCGCGCAGAAGCGCTTCGTCAGCAAGGACGACCCGAACATGTTCGCCCGCTTCACCGACAAGGCGAAGCAGTCCGTGATGGCCGCTCAAACCGAGGCGCAGCAGTCGAAGCGGTCGCGGATCTACCCCGAGCACCTGCTGCTCGGCCTGCTGTCCGCACCGGCCAGCCTGGCCATGAAGGCGTTGGCCGACCAGGGGGTCGACGCGGACAAGATTCGCTCCGGGGTCGTGCTGCCCGAAGCCGGGGACGCCGAGCCGGGGCCGCTGGTCGAGTTCTCACCCGCGAGCAAGAAGGCGCTCGAACTGTCCGTGCGCGAGTCGCTGCGGCTGAGCCACAACTACGTCGGCACCGAGCACCTGCTGCTGGCCCTGTTCGAGATCGACGACTCGCCACTGCCCGCGCTCGGCGCGGACCGGGAAAAGGCCGAGGACTACCTCACCAAGGCCCTGGCGAAGTGATCAGCCGATAGCGGGCGCCCAGGCGCGTTCCATGGCCGCGGCCACGGCGCGCCTGCGCAAGCCCGCCAGGCTGTGCCGGGCGGGGAGAAGAACCGTCGAGAGCCACGAACGGCGGTACTCGACCAGGGCATCGGCCACGGACGCGTGGACGACACAGTGGACCAAACCAGGGGTCCCGAGCCGGTGCCGTCCAGACCGCCGCGCGCTCCGCATCGAAGTTCCTCCGTGTGGGTGACGGTGTTGCGCGCAACCGTACGACCCACCGTGGGTAAACGGTGGAATTTCGCCGGTGTGTCGCCCTAATCGGGTACCGGCCGCCGCTCCCGGCGTCGGCGGAAGGCCCGAACCTTGCGGTACGTCCACACGGCCATGAAGCCGAGCGCGATCAGAAACACGATCACCAGGATCGGCAGGAAGATCGCCACGAAGCTCAGGCCGATCGATCCCGCGTCCTCGATTGTGCTCACCACCGGGGCGCCCACCCCGGCGGTGCCCGCGTTGATCACCGGCCGGGCCGCGGCCTTGGTGACGTGCACGATCAGCGCGGTGACGATGCCCAGCAGCCATCCCACCCATGGGTGATCGCTCATCCAGGTCGAGTTGTCGAAGTCGGACGCGGCCTGGGTCGCGCTGAACACGATGCCGCCGGACGCCGGTCGGATGGCGGTCTGGATGGTGTCGTTGACGCTGTCGACGACCGGCACCTTGTCCAGGACGAACTCGGCGGCCAGCAGTACCGCCACGATGCCCAGCACCCAGCCGTTGCCGAGCCAGGAGAACTCCTTGGGCAGGGTCACCGAATCGGTGAAATTCGCCAGGAGGCCGACCACGAGGATCGGGATGTAGGCGTTGAGGCCCGCCGCAGCGGAGAGGCCCATGCCGGTCAGTGCCGCGAGCATGGCAGTGATGTTAGGACCGGACCGTGATCACCGCGCGCCGGCTGGGAGACTGGTACGCATGTTGTATGTCGGCCTCAGCGGCGGAATCGGGTCCGGGAAGTCCACTGTGGCCGGCAGGCTGGCCGAGCACGGCGCCTACGTCGTCGACTCGGACAAGATCGCTCGGGAGGTCGTCGAGCCCGACACCGCGGGCCTGGCCGAGTTGGTCGCCGCGTTCGGCGACGGGATCCTCGCCGCGGACGGTTCACTCGACCGGCAGGCGCTGGCGTCGATCGCGTTCGCCGACGAGCAGTCCAGGCAGCGGCTCAACGCGATCGTGCACCCCAGGATCGGGGCGCGGACGTCCGAGTTGATCGCGCAGGCGCCCGCCGACGCCGTCGTCGTGCAGGACATCCCCTTGCTGGTGGAGATCGGCATGGCGCCCGTGTACCACCTGGTGATCATCGTGGACGCGCCCGTGGAGGTCCGGGTGCATCGACTGGTGCACTCGCGGGGACTCGTGGAGGCCGACGCGCGCGCCAGGATCGCCGCGCAGGCCACGGAGGAGGCCCGGCGCGCGGTCGCCGACGTATGGCTCGACAACAGCGGACCCGCCGACCAGGTGCTCGCCGCGGTCGACGAACTCTGGGCCGACCGGCTCGTCCGCTACGAGGCCAACGTGCGCCTGCACCGCCACACGCCGCGTGGTGCGCCGCGACTGGTGCCCGCCGACCCGACCTGGGGCGCCCAAGCCCAGCGCGTGCTCGCCCGGCTGCGGCTGGCGGCGGGGGAGAAGGCCCTGCGGGTCGACCACATCGGGTCGACGTCGGTGCCGGGACTGGCCGCGAAGGACGTCCTCGACTTGCAACTCACGGTGGCCGCGCTCGACGACTCGCTGGACGAACCCCTTGCCCGGGCTGGGTTTCCGCTCCTTCCCGGCTTCGATCACGACACCCCGCACGACGGTTCGGCGCCTTGGCCCAAGCGCACCCACGTCGGGGCCGACCCGCTGCGCTGGGTCAACGTCCACGTCCGCGAGCAGGACTCGCCCGGCTGGCGGGTCGCCCTGCTGATCCCCGCCTGGCTGCGCGCCGACGACGCGGCGCGCGAGGAGTACGAGCAGCTCAAGCGCGACTTGGCGGACAGGTTCGACTCGATCCCCGAGTACGGCGCGGCCAAGGACGACTGGTTCGCCCAGGCGATCCTCCGGGCCGAGAACTGGGCAGACGAGACCGGCTGGACGCCCTGAGATAACCGCCGTTCGGCAAGTCGGGTCCTCGCATCGCGTGGTGAAACGGCCGGAGGGCGGTGGCATCCCATGTTGGGACCGCTGCTCACGCCCTCCGGCCGTTCTGGGTCGGTGTTCGCGCGTCGACGTCAGATACGGGTCATGGTGGAGGGATAGCCGCCTCCGCCGGGGTAGACCCATTCGCCGGTGACGGTGCTGTCGTCGGTGTTGAAGGTGCCTTGGTAGTAGGCAGGGCTGCCTTTGGCGCCGCCCCAGATGGTGAGTGTGTCTCCGGTGAGTTCGTAGACGTAGTCGAGGGTGTTGCCGGTCGAGTCGTAGAACCGGGAGACCACGTCGGTGCCGGTGGGTTCGCCGAACGGGCGGAGGTTGCCGATCACCTCGAGGCCGGTGACGGGTTGGCCGTACTGGGTGAGGTCGACGTGCTGGAGCAGGAAGAACTGGCCGGGCATCCATTCGTACCGCACAGTTCCCTCGGCGCCGCCGGTCACGGTCCAGGTGCCGACCAGGCGGTCCAGGGCCTGCAGTTCCGCACTGGGCTGGATTTCGTTCATCTTGTCCTCCTCGGTGGAGTGCTGGATGGGGTGTTCGCCGTTACCTCGGAGCCGGCGCGCGCGTCTCGACACCGAATGTTCGTGACTCGGATCACATTCGAGGCGTGTCGAGATCCGGGGATCGGTCACGAGGTTGCGCGAGACCCCACCAACCACAGCAGGAGGAAGCCATGACCACCCTCTCCGCGCCCACCGTGGCCGCCGCTTCTGCCGGCGGTCGCTCGGTGTCGCCCCTGCTGCTCGCGGGGGCGTTCGCCGGGCCTGTGTTCGGCAGGCGGGCACTGCTGATCTTGACCGGATTCTTCGGCGGCGGTCGCGTTCACCGCGCTGGCCGTCGCGGCGATCGTGCGGACCGCGCGGTACGCCCGCCGACGGCAGGTGGGGCAGGCCGTGCTGAACGGCGCCGTCGCGCTCGTGCTGCTGCTGCCTGTGTCGCCGGAACACATGAGCATCCATCTCGCGGTGAACGGCCTGGTCGCCCGCACCTGGACGACCCTCCTCGCGATATCCCTGCGGCGCACCGCCTGACCTCGGCATACTGTTGCCGACACGATCAACAAAAGGAACCTGTGATGAAGTACCTGCTGCTCGGCTACACGCCGGCCGCCGCCTGGGACGCCGACACCGCCGACATCCCGTCCGAGGAGGCCATGGCGGCGTTCGCCGCCTACCAGGAGTTCGAACAGGAACTACGCGAGACCGGCGAGTTCGTCAGCAGCGAGGGCCTCGGCCACCCCGCGGTCAGCACCACCGTCCGCAGGACCGCTGACGGTGTGGTGGCGACCGACGGGCCGTTCGCCGAGCTCAAAGAGGTCCTGGCGAGCTTCGCCGTCATCGACGTCGCCAGCCACGATCGCGCCGTCGAGATCGTCTCGCGGATCGTCGACGCGCTGGGCGAACCGATCGAGATCCGCCCGATCATGGGCGACGACTTCGGCGCATGACCCACCCCGCCGGGGATGTCGAGCACCTGCTGCGCACCGAGGCGCCGCAGGTGCTCGGCGCGTTGGTGCGGCGCTTCGGCCACTTCGATATCGCCGAGGACGCGGTGCAGGAAGCGCTGTTCGCCGCGAGCCGGAAGTGGCCCACCGTCGGCGTGCCGGAGAACCCGCGCAGCTGGCTGATCCGCATCGGCTACCGGCGGATGGTCGACCTGCTCCGCTCCGACCAGGCCCGCCGCCGCCGCGAGCAGGAAACCGGCATGGCCGAACTGGCCATGCACGAACCCACCCGCCAGGCGGGCCTACCACCGCAGACCGACGACAGCCTCACCCTGCTGCTGCTTTGCTGCCACCCCACGCTCAGCCCCACCTCCCAGGTGGCGCTCACCCTGCGCGCGGTGGGCGGCCTCACCACCGCCGAGATCGCCCACGCCCACGGCACCACCGAGAACACCATGGGCACCCGGATCAGCCGCGCCAAACAACAACTGGCCCGCGCAGGCGCCCGCTTCACCCCACCGACCGAAGCCGATCGGGACAGCAGGCTCACCGCCGTGACACAGGTCCTGTACCTGATCTTCAACGAGGGCTACACGACCTCGTCCGGTGATGAGCTCACCCGGGTCGACCTGACCGCCGAAGCGATCCGACTCACCCGCATGCTCCACGCCACCCTGCCCTCCGACGATCCGATGACCCCGGAAGTGACCGGCCTGCTCGCGCTGATGCTGCTCACCGAATCCCGACGTCCCGCCCGCACCGGCGGCGACGGCGAACTTGTGCCGCTGGAGGAACAGGACCGGACACAGTGGAATCCCGGCCTGATCCGTGAGGGCACAGAACTCATCGACAGCGTCTGGCACCGCCGTGAAACCGGCCCGTACCAACTGCAGGCGGCGATCGCGGCCGTGCATGCCGCCGCCCCCTCACCCGAACATACGGACTGGCACCAGATCGCCGCGCTCTACCTGTGGCTGGAACGGTTCACCCCCACCGGCCCAGTCCGGTTGGGCCGCGTCGTGGCAGTCGCCAAAGCCCATGGACCAGCGCGAGGCCTGGCACTGCTCGACGACCTCAACCAACACCACCGCCTGGACGAGGACCCGCTCACCCGGCAACGAGAACGCGCCGTCCGCGCGCACCTCCTCCAACTCACCGGCAACACCGCCGCCGCGGCAGAGCTCTACCGCGAGGCCGCCACGTTGACCGACAACCAAGTCGAACAGAGGTACCTGCTGAACAAGGCTCACAACCTCGATTAGTCGTGACGATCTTGTCGAGCCGCAGTCCGTCGGCGGCGGTATCGAGCGGGCCGAGGATGCCGAGCCGCAACCCGGGCGTCACCAGTGAAAAGTACGCCCACGGGGCCCGAAATCCGAGAGGCCGGTTCGATCAGTATGGCGGCCAGACCTCGAAGATGTGCTTGTAGGCCAGCCATGACGACAGGTCGTGGCGGAAGCGGCTCAGTTCTTCGAGGGTCTTGTGGACCGTGCACAGCGCCAAGTCCGCGTCGCCGACTCGGAGGACCAGGCCCGCGACCGCGGCCGCGAACTCCTCCGAGCGCACGATGCGGGCCGTGGCACCGTTTCCCGGTGCGGCCAGCCCCAGAAGCAGGTCCGTTGTCCGCCAGTAGCGGCCGTCTCGCAGCACCCGGACGGCGGTCAGGACGCTGGGTCCGCCGCGCGCGTGCCTGGAACGGGGCTTCTGCTGGGTCAGCCGCAGGTTCAGGTCGGGGAGCAGCCAGGTGACTTCGGTGTCGGAGAACGGGTCCTCGGGGGTCGGGCACTCCATGCGGAGACCCCAGCGCTCGATCTGGCACGTCCGGAGGTTGCGTGACATCCCGGACGAGTAGCTGCGTGTTGCGCTCACCGTGTCGACTATGTCGACCAGTTGCGGCGTGATGGCCGTGCCCACGCGGCCCGAGGGTAGTCGGCAGTATCCGTTCTGTGATCATCGGGACCGATTCGTTATGTCACGACTCGTGTTCACCCGGATATCTATCGGGCGAAATAATCACCCGATCCGCTAATGGTCTATTGACCCGTTAGCCGGCCTCGCGCTAGCGCTTTCGCCATGAGGTCGTGATACCCAAACCGTTGAGCCAACCGTCGACGTCGTAGGCGTGGCGCGAGATCCCGTCGACCGTGCGATGGGTGCGTTCAAGGGCTCGCTGCGCCGCCGACTGGTCGATCAGCTTGATCCGCAGCGCCGCGAGCAACTCGTCGGTGTCCTCGACGCGGAGGTCGTGGCCGGTGCGGACCAGGATGTCCAGGTACAGGTCCTTGGTCCGCCAGATCGGCCCGTCGGTGATGTCGACGATGTCGATGTAGAAGTCATGGCCGAGGTCGAAACCAGGGTTGGCCTGCCATTTCGACACCCGCAGACCCAACTCGGGCAGCAGCAGCGACTCGAAGTAGGCGATTCGTCGGTGGCCGTCGACCGGCCGCGCCATGTAGAGCCCGTGCTCTGTGTGGCGGTATTCGTCGACCGTGCGGACGAAGCCTTTGGGATCGATGTTCGTCATCGCCTCGACGTCGAAGAGCTCCACCTTGGGTGGGTGCACCTCGTGGTGGCGGTCGTCGCGGCGGGCGATGGGGACGGGCACCGGGAAGTTCGCGGCCATTGGCCCATCGTGCCTACTCCACCCGGTCGCGGCACAGCCTTTTCCGTGGGTTTCCGACGTCCGATCGGGTGAATCCCGCTAGGCTCCCGCGGACTCGCCGTGGTGTTCTCGAAAGGACAGTCGCGCTCACATGTTCGGAATCCTGCGGCCCTGTCGCCACCGTCTGCCCGGCGACCTCGCGAAAACCTGGCTCGCCCATCTCTGCGGCCTCTGTCTCGCCCTTCGCGACGACCACGGCCAACTCGCGCGCACCGTCACCAACTACGACGGGCTGGTGATCTCCGCTCTCGTCGAGGCGCAGGCGGCCACCGCCCGGCGTCGGATGGCCGGACCGTGCGCGCTCCGGGCGATGAAACCGACGTCGGTCGCCGAGGGATCCGGCGCCCGTCTCGCGGCCGCCGTCTCGCTGGTGCTCGCCTCGGCGAAGATCAACGACCACGTCGAGGACCGCGACGGCGTGTTCGGCCGCCGCCCGGTCGCGGGCGCGGCACGGCGGATGGCGACCCGCTGGGCCCGCCAAGGTGACAGAACGGGGGCCGACATCGGATTCTCGACCGCGGTCCTCCTCGACGCCGTCGGACGCCAGGGCGAGGTGGAATCCGCCCTGGGCCTCGGTTCCTCCGTGCTGACGGCGACCGAGCCGACGGAGTCCGCGACCTCGCGGGCCTTCGCCCACACCGCGCTGCTCGCGGAGCGGCCGGAGAACATCGCACCGCTGAGCGAGGCGGGGAAGCTCTTCGGCCGTGTCGCCCACCTGATCGACGCCGTGGAAGACCTCGAAACCGACAAGGTCTCCGGTGCCTGGAACCCGCTGACCGCGACCGGCACCAGCGTCGAAGAGGCCCGGCGGCTGTGCGACGACGCCGTCATGGGTGTCCGGCTGGCCCTGTCCGAGGCGAGCTTCAGCGACTCGAAACTGGTGCACGCCCTGCTCGTCCACGAATTGGGCGCCGCGGTCGGCCGCACCTTCAGGGCGCACTACCCGCAAGGTCCGCAGGGCCCGTACGGCCCGCCGGGGCCCAACGGGCCGTACGGCCCGTCGCCGCAGCGTCATGGCGCACCTGGCCCGCACCAGGGGCATGGACATCAGCCCTATGGGCAGCAGGGATGGCAGCGTCCCGGTCCGCCGCTGCCCCCGATGAGCGCCGGGCCGCCGCCTCCCGGGGCGACCGGCCCGGAGGGTCCGCCGCCCCCGCCCAAGAAGGGCCGCAAGGGGCGCGACATCTACGAGCCGTCGCGCTGCCTGTGCTGGAAGTGGCCCAAGCTCAAGCCGGTACCGCGGAGCCGAGGGGTGATCCTCGGCTGCGCGGCCTGCCTCTACGAGTGCGGGACCTGTCAGCAGTGCTGCCGCGATCCGTTCCCCGGGCCGTGGAGCGGCAAGCCGCACGACGCGTGCGGCGACTGCGACTGCGGTAGCTGTGACAACTGCTGCTGCGATTGTTGCGATTGCAGCTGCTGATCCGGCCTTGACCGATGCCTACTCGTCAGTGATTATGACAGCTGTCATAGTCGCGGCGTGGAGGTGTGCTCGTGGACGAGTCCAGCTGGCAGAAGAGCGCGTGCATCCTCTGTGAGTGCAACTGCGGTATCGAGGTCCAGGTCCAAGACCGGAGCCTGGCCAAGATCCGCGGCGACAAGTCGCACCCCGGTTCCGAGGGCTACACGTGCGAGAAGGCGCTGCGCCTCGACCACTACCAAAGCCGGACAGTGCGGCTGACCAGCCCGCTGCGCAGGCGCGCCGACGGCTCGTACGAGGAGATCGACTGGGACACCGCGATCACCGAGATCGCGGCTCGCCTCAAGGCTGTCCGCGACACCCACGGCGGCGACAAGATCTTCTTCTACGGCGGTGGCGGACAGGGCAACCACCTTGGCGCCACCTACAACAAGGCCCTGCAGGGCGCGGTGGGGGCGAAGTACCAGTCGAACGCGCTCGCCCAGGAGAAGACCGGCGAGATGTACGTCGACGGCAGGCTCTACGGCGGCCACACCAAGGGCGACTTCGAGCACGCCGAGGTCGTCGTCTTCGTGGGCAAGAACCCGTGGCAGTCACACAGCTTCCCCCGCGCCCGCCCGGTCTTGAAGCAACTCGCCGCCGACCCCGAGCGCACGATGGTGGTCATCGACCCGCGGCGCAGTGAGTCGGCCGCGATGGCCGACATCCACCTGCAGGTCCGGCCCGGCACCGACGCGTGGTGCCTGGCCGCGCTCGGCGCGATCCTCGTCCAGGAGGACCTGGTCGACCACGCGTTCATCGACGACCACACCACCGGCGCCGAATCGGTGCTGGCCGCCTACCGCGAGATCGACGTGACGGACTACGCGAGCCGGTGCGGTGTCCCCGAGGACTTGCTTCGCGAGACGGCGCGCCGCATCGGTACCGCGAAGAGTGTCTGCACGTACGAGGACCTCGGCATCCAGCAGGCCCCGCACAGCACGCTGTCGTCCTACCTCAACAAGATGCTGTGGATCCTCACCGGCAACTTCGCCAAGCAGGGCGCCATGTTCCTGCACTCGTCGTTCGCGCCGCTCGCGGGCGGACCTGCCGGGGGCTCAGGCGGGCCGCGCCGCCCGAAGAGCCCTGTCCAGCGTGCGGCCGCGACGGCCACGGACCTGGCTGCCGCGGCGGCCCTCCGGCTGCCCGCCGTGCTGCCGGACTTCCTCGCCACCCGCCTGAGCGCACTGCTCCAGCCCTCGGTCGCGAAGGTCGCGGGTGGCGGCTCAGGCGGCAAACCGGGTGGTGGCGGCAGGCGCACCCCGGTCACGAACGCGCGCATCATCGCGGGGCTCGTGCCGTGCAACTCGATCGCCGAGGAGATCCTCACCGACCACCCGGACCGGTTCCGGGCGATGTGGATCGACAGCGTCAACCCCGCGCACTCGCTGGCCGACTCCGCGAGCTTCCGCGAGGCGATGCGGACACTCGACCTGACCGTCGTCATCGACATCGCGATGACCGAGACCGCGCGCCTGGCCGACTACGTGCTGCCCGCGTCGAGCCAGTTCGAGAAGTGGGAGTGCACGTTCTTCAACGTCGACTTCCCGCGCAACGTCTTCCACCTGCGCGCGCCGGTCATGTCGCCGCTGCCGGGCACGCTCGCGGAACCGGAGATCTACACGCGGCTGATCCGCGAACTCGGCGTCGTCGGCGATAGCGTCCTAGAGCCGCTGCGTCGCGCCGCCCGGCGCGGTCGCAAGCAGTTCGCGCCGGCGTTCTTCACCGCCGTGGGCGCCAACCCGAAGCTGATGCCGCTGGCGCCCTACCTGCTGATCGAGACGCTCGGGGAGACGTTGGCCGAGGGCGCCGCCGGAACGGCGTCGCTGTGGGGCGCCGCGCAGCTCTGCGCGATGGCCAACCCCAAGTCCGTGCGCCGCGCGGGCTTCGAGGGGTCCGGCTTCGAACCGGGCGACCAGCTGTTCGACGCCGTGCTTCGCGGGGAGGGCGTGGTGTTCACGCTCGACGACTACGAGCACGCCTGGGACTACGTGCGCAGGCCCGACCGGAAGTTCACTCTCGAGGTCCCCGAACTGCTCGACCGCGTGCGCGCGCTGGCGCACGAACCGAGTTCGTGGGTCACGGAGGAGTTCCCGTTCGTGCTCTCGGCGGGGGAGCGGCGGTCTTTCACCGCGAACACGATCATCCGCGACCCGTCCTGGCGCCGCCGCGACGCCGACGGCGCGCTGCGGCTGAACGCGGCCGACGCCGCGGGCCTGGGGGTCGAGACAGGGGACAGGCTGCGGGTGGTCACCGAGCGCGGGCAGGCCGAGGCGGTTGTCGAGGTCTCGGACATGATGCAGGCGGGCCATATCTCGCTGCCCAACGGCATGGGGCTCGACAACGGCACCCCGAAGGTCACCGGGGTCGCGCCCAACGAACTGACCTCGCTGCACCACAGGGACTTTCTGGCGGGCACGCCATGGCACAAGTACGTCCCGGCCCGCCTGGAGCGCATCCATGCCTAGGTCGCCGCGGGACGCCATGATCGACAGCGCTGTCGTGCTGTTCCGGCAGCGCGGGGTCGCCGACACCTCCCTGCGCGACGTCGTCGAGCACAGCGGCGTATCGCGGGGATCGATCTACCACCACTTCCCGGGCGGCAAGGAGGAACTTGCCCTCGCGGCCACCGAGCGCGGCGGCGACTTCATCGGGAACCTGCTTGAGCGGCTTCTGGGGGACGTCGACGGCGATAGGGCGGTCGCCGCGTTCGTCGACTACTGGACTTCGGCCATGACGAAGGCCGATTTCGTCGACGGCTGCCCGGTCGGCGCCGCCGCTCTCTCGTCCGAGGAGACAGCGTCGGCCCGCGACGCGGCGGGACGCGCGTTCGCGCGTTGGGAGTCGCTCCTGGCCGCCGCGATAGCCCGCCGCGGCGTCCCGGCCGAGCGCGCGGCGACGCTGGGCACACTGGCGATCGCGAGCATTGAGGGAGCGCTGCTGATGTGTCGGGCGCGGCGCGACACCGAGCCCCTGACCAGGGTGGGCGTCGAGCTGAGGGCCCTGCTCAAGCTGTCCGACTGAGATTGTCGGTGGGGCCGCGTACTGTCGAGTTGTGGCTTTTCCGACCGAGCACCCAGTCCTCGCGCACTCCGAACACCGACCCGTCGGCGACATCCCGCGCGCCGACGGGAAGTTCCGCATGGTGGCGGACTACTCGCCCGCGGGCGACCAGCCCGCGGCCATCGAGGAGCTGGAGAAGCGGATCAAGGCGGGCGAGCAGGACATCGTGCTGCTCGGCGCGACCGGCACCGGCAAGTCGGCGACGGCGGCCTGGCTGATCGAGCGGGTGCAGCGGCCGACGCTGGTGATGGCGCCGAACAAGACGCTCGCCGCCCAGTTGGCCAACGAGCTGCGCGAGTTCTTCCCGGACAACGCGGTCGAGTACTTCGTCAGCTACTACGACTACTACCAGCCCGAGGCGTACATCCCGCAGACGGACACCTACATCGAGAAGGACTCGTCGGTCAACGACGACGTCGAGCGGCTGCGCCACTCCGCGACGATGAGCCTGCTCTCGCGGCGCGACGTCATCGTGGTCGCCTCGGTGTCGTGCATCTATGGCCTCGGCACCCCGCAGTCCTACCTCGACCGCTCGGTCGGGCTCAACGTCGGCGGCGAGGTCGAGCGCGACGTGCTGCTCCGCGCGCTGGTCGACATCCAGTACGCGCGCAATGACATCGCCTTCGCCCGCGGCACGTTCCGCGTGCGCGGCGACACGGTGGAGATCATCCCGGCGTACGAGGAGCTGGCGATCCGGGTCGAGTTCTTCGGCGACGAGATCGACAAGCTCTACTACCTGCACCCGCTGACCGGAGACATCGTCCGCGAGGTCGACGAGCTGCGGATCTTCCCGGCAACCCACTACGTCGCGGGCCCCGAGCGCATGGAACGTGCCATCGGCGCCATCGAGGGGGAGTTGGAGGAGCGGCTGGCGACCCTGGAGCGCCAGGGCAAGCTGCTGGAGGCGCAGCGGCTGCGGATGCGCACGGCGTACGACATCGAGATGATGCGCCAGGTCGGGTTCTGCTCCGGCATCGAGAACTACTCCCGGCACATCGACGGCCGCGGCCCCGGCACCGCCCCCGCCACCCTGATCGACTACTTCCCCGAAGACTTCCTGCTGGTCATCGACGAGTCCCACGTGACGGTGCCGCAGATCGGCGGCATGTACGAGGGCGACATGTCCCGCAAGCGCAACCTCGTCGAGCACGGCTTCCGGTTGCCCAGCGCGGTTGACAACCGGCCGCTGACCTGGGAGGAGTTCGCCGAGCGGATCGGTCAGACGGTGTACCTGTCGGCCACTCCGGGCCCCTACGAGATGGGCCAGGCGGGCGGCGAGTTCGTCGAGCAGGTCATCCGCCCGACCGGTCTGATCGACCCCGAGGTCATCATCAAGCCGACCGAGGGCCAGATCGACGACCTGGTCCACGAGATCCGCGAACGCGCCGAGCGTGACGAACGCGTCCTGGTCACGACCCTGACCAAGAAGATGTCCGAGGACCTGACGGACTACCTGCTGGAGCTGGGGATCCGGGTGCGGTACCTGCACTCCGAGGTCGACACCCTGCGCCGCATCGAGCTCCTCCGCCAGCTCAGGCTCGGCGACTACGACGTCCTGGTCGGAATCAACCTGTTGCGTGAGGGCCTCGACCTCCCGGAGGTCTCCCTGGTGGCGATCCTCGACGCGGACAAGGAGGGCTTCCTCCGCAGCGGAACCTCCCTGATCCAGACCATCGGCCGCGCA
Organism: Actinokineospora xionganensis; assembly: GCF_014323725.1. GTDB lineage: Bacteria > Actinomycetota > Actinomycetes > Mycobacteriales > Pseudonocardiaceae > Actinokineospora > Actinokineospora xionganensis. The sequence goes on from NZ_JABVED010000022.1 coordinate 25,985, forward strand.
GCCCGAAACGTCTCTGGCCAGGTCCACATGTACGCCGACCGGATCACCGACTCGATGCAGCACGCGATCGACGAGACCAACCGCAGGCGCACGAAGCAGATCGCGTACAACACCGAGCGCGGTCTCGACCCGCAGCCGCTCCGCAAGAAGATCAACGACATCCTCGACCGCGTCCTGAGCGAAGCCACCGACGACGACTCGGTCCCCGTCGGCGGCTCCGGCCGCAACACCTCCCGAGGCAAGCGCGCGGCGGGGGAGCCCGGCAACGCCCGAAGCGCGGGCATCGTCGGCGGCAAGGACGTCAAGTCGATGCCCCGCGCGGAACTGGCGGACCTGGTGCAACAGCTGACCGACCAGATGATGAACGCGGCCCGCGACCTCCAGTTCGAACTGGCCGCCCGCCTGCGCGACGAAATCCACGACCTCAAGCGCGAACTCCGGGGAATGGACGCGGCCGGGATCAAGTGACAGCCTTCGGCGTGCGTCGACCGTCAGTGCGGGAATAGGCCCGCCCCACCCCTTGTTTGAGAGTTCAACTACCAATAGGGGAGTGGGGCAATGGGCTACGAGATCCTGGGCACGCGTCAGGAGCCCACGTTCGGGCTGGACACCTTCGGCGACGTGGAGAACGGCGCCGACGGCGAGCTGGTGAGCCAGGCGGAGGCGATCCGCCAAGTCGTGGCCGAAGGCGTGCTGGCCGACCAGGTCGGTGTCGACTACTTCGGCGTCGGCGAGCACCACCGCGCCGAGATGGCGGTGTCCTCCCCGGACGTGGTCCTCGCCGCGATCGCCGGTCAGACTGACAGGATCCGGCTCGGCACCGGCGTGACCGTGTTGAGCTCCGACGACCCGGTCCGCGTGTACGAGCGGTTCGCCACCCTGGACGCGGTGTCGCGCGGGCGCGCGGAGGTCACGCTGGGCCGCGGATCGTTCACCGAGTCCTTCCCGCTCTTCGGGCACTCCCTGGCCGACTACGACGTGCTGTTCGCCGAGAAGCTCGACCTGTTCACCCACCTGCAGGACGAGAAGCCGGTCACCTGGCGCGGATCCGTCCGGCCGCCACTGGAGCAGGCCCAGGCGTACCCGGTCACCGAGTCGGGTCGGCTCCCCGCGTGGGTCGGTGTCGGCGGCACGCCGCAGTCCGTCGTCCGGGCCGCCGCCTACGGGCTGCCGCTGGTGATGGCCGTGATCGGCGGCTCGCCGGAGCGGTTCGTTCCACTGGCCGAGCTGTACCGGCGGGCGCTGGCCGAGGCAGGCCACCCGGACCTGCCGGTCGCCATGCACAGTCCTGGACACCTCGCCGAGACCGACGAACTCGCGCGGGCCCAGCACTTCGCCCACCACCAGGCAGCGTTCGCCAAGATCGGCGCCGAGCGCGGGTGGGCGCCGATGACCCGCGCTGACTACGACGCGATGGCCGGCCCACGCGGCGCGCTGTTCGTCGGGTCGCCGGAGACCGTCGCGCAGAAGATCGCCTGGTCTGTGCGTACCCTCGGCCTGTCCCGATTCCAGCTCAAATACGGCGTCGGCGGCCTGCCGCACGACCAGCGGCTTGAGTCGATCCGGCTCTACGGCGAGCAGGTCGTGCCTCGGGTCAGGCAGCTTCTCGGCGACTGACCACACTTCGGCCGCCGCCGAACCGTCCACAGGGCATCCTGGAGCCATGTCCGCCCAAGGCCTGGCCAAGCTCGCCGCCCTCCTCGCCGACGAGACCAGGGCGGGCTTCTGCCTGGCCCTGCTCGACGGCCGGGCCTGGACGGCGACCGAACTGGGCAACGCCGCCGGGGTCGCCAGGTCCACCGCGTCTGAGCACCTGAGCAAGCTCGTCGAGGGCGGCCTGCTCACCGAGGAACGCCAGGGCAGGCACCGCTACGTCCGGCTGGCCGACCACGGCACCGCCGAACTCATCGAACTGATGATGACCAGGTTTTCGCCCGCGCCGACCAAGACCCTCAAAGCCGCCACCACCAACAAGGCCATGGCCGCCGCCCGCACCTGCTACGACCACCTCGCGGGCACCCTCGGCGTCGGGATCGCCGACGCCATGCGGGACAGGCGGCTGTTGGACACCAACCTCAGCCTCACCAAGGAAGGTGCGGCGTGGTTCGGCGACCTCGCGGTCGACCTGCGGTCAGGCAGCAGGCCCGTCGCCCGGGCCTGTCTCGACTGGACTGAGCGCAGGCCGCACCTTGCCGGAGCCGCCGGAGCCGCCCTGTGCGCCACGCTGACGACCCGGCGGTGGGTAGTCCGCGTCGGTACTTCGCGGGCTGTCCGACTGACCGACGCGGGCGGTGACGCGCTCTTTGGCCTCCTCGGCGTCCGGCTTGCGCCGCAGTGAACCGACGGCGGGCACCAAGCAGACCGCCAGGACAGCGGCGCCGACCAGGATCGCGGCCCCGGTGAGCGTGGTGGACACGCCGAACTGCTTCGCCAGCGGGCCCACGGCGATCTCGCCCAAGGGGATGGCGATGAACGAGCCGAGGGCGTCGTAGGAGTACACGCGGGCAAGGCGGTCCTGCGGAACGTTCTCCTGCAGCGCCAAGTCCCACGCGATGCCGAACTGCTCGACCGCGATGCCGCCGACGAACATCACCACGAGCAGCGGGATCATCAGCGGCGCGTGCGCCAGGACCACCAGCACCACCGACTGCGACCCGAGCAGCGCCGTGCCGAACAGCAGGGCCCGCGACGGTAGCCACCGGCTGGCCACGATGCCGCCGATCAGCGACCCGACGGTCTGCGCGCCGAGGACCAGACCCCAGGCGAAGCGTCCGATGGTCGAGTCGGCGATGGACGGTCCGAGCACGAAGACACCGGCCACCACGGCCGCGTTGATGACCATCAGGCCCGCCACCACAGACCAGACCCAGGACCGCGCGGTGAACTCGCGCCAGCCCGCCCGGATGTCGGCGAGCGGGCGGGTCGGGGCGGTCTCGTCGATCTCGGGGGCGTCGACCCGGGCGTAGCAGACGGCGGCGACCACGAAGACCAGCGCCGTCGCCGAGATAGCCCAGCCGGGACCGGCGAATGCGGCGACCATGCCGCCCAGTGACGCACCGGCGATCATGGCGGTGTTGACGCCCATCCGGACTACGGCGTTCGCCTGCCGGAGCAGGTGCGTGGGGACGGTCTGCGGGGTCAGCGCGGACGCGGCGGGCAGCGACACCGCGGAGACGGCGCCGTTGACCACGCTCAGCACGACCAGCATCGGCACGGTCGCGAACCCCATGAGGACCGCGGCACCGGTCAGCGCCTGCGACACCGCCGCGGCGATGCTGGCGCCCTGCAAAATCACCCCGCGCGGCAGCCGGTCGGCCAGCACGCCGCCCATGAGCAGCAGGGTCACGTTGGCGATCGAGCGGGCGCCGACGACCAGGCCCAGCGTGATGACCGACCCGGTCAGGTCCAACACGGCGAACGCGAGCGCGATGGGCGCGATGGAGTTGGCCAGGTAGGTCGCGACCCGGCCGGTCGCGAGCCTGCGGAACATGGTGTGCCGCAAGGGCTCGAACATACCCCGGGAAGCGGTGCCGGTCGTCGAGGTCATGGGCGTCCGTCATCGGTCGGGGATTCGGCCGCATGGAGTATGACGGTCCCCCGATCCACGTGCGGGTGGTTCAGCGGAATTCGATCAGGAAATGGTCTCCAGGAACCCGGTGATCCGACTGGTCAGCCGTTCCGGCCGCAAGCGCAGCTCCAGGGGGCTCTCCGCCTCGACGAACATCGAGTTGGGCAGCTCGTTGGCGAGCATGTCCGCGTCGCCGAAGGGGTGAATCGGGTCGCGCCGGTGTCCGATCACCAGGGCGGGCGCGGTGATCGCGGTGCGCAGCGCCTTCGGCGGGGCGATGCGGCCGAAGAAGATCCCGTGCACGGCCGCGGCCATCGCGGCAGGCTCCTGGCGCAGGGTGTCGGTGACGACGTCGACCCACTGGTCGCCGCTGGGCACCTTGTCCGCCAGCCACGCCACGCCACGGACCAGCGCGGGGAGGAAGCGCGCGGTGAACAGCAACGGGGTGAACGCCATCAGCCCGGCGACGATGGCGTTGTCCAGGACCGGCATCTCGACGACCAGGCCGAGGACGCGCTCCGGGGCCGCGACGGCGACCTCGAGGGAGACGTTGGCGCCCAGTGACGTGCCGCCGATGACGGCCTGGTCGACGCCGAGGTGGTCGAGCAGGGCCACGACCTGGGTGGCCCAGATGGACATCGAGTACTCCCAGGACCGGGTCGGGCGGTCGGACTCGCCGTGGCCGAGCAGGTCGAGGGTGATCACCCGGTAGCCCGCCTCGGCCAGCGACCTGGCCAGCGGCGCGTGCATGCGGCGGGTCATCAGCTGGCCGTGGGTGAGGACGACGAGCGTGTCGCCCGTGCCGAACTCGGTGTAGCGCAGGGTGTGTCCGCCGGTGGTGAAGGACCGCGCGAGTTCCATGCCGAGATGTTACTCGGCGGTATGGCTCATTCGGGCCGCCTGCGCCGCCCGGCGCCCGCCTTGGCCTCCGACTGCTCGGCGGTGTCCTGCTTCGGTTGTTCCGGCTTGGCCGAGTTCGCCGCCATCTCCCGCAGCAGTTCGTCGAAGATCGGCGTCGACATAGCGGTCTGGCCTGCCATGCGGGTCTCCCATCGCTCCCGTTTCAGACTCGGAATTTACCCCGCGCCCGGGTGCAGCCTGACAAACCAGGCCTTGCACGATCGGGGGAACCCCGCGGCGTGGCTTGACATACCGCGAGTAGAACCCCAGTCCCAGACGCAGGCAGACAACTGGTTACTCGTGAGTAATAATAGCCGCATGACAGAAAACCTGGTGTCCCTGAAAGTCGACGTAGCCGATCATGTGGCCGAGGTGACGCTGCTCGGTCCGGGCAAGGGCAACGCGATGGGACCGGACTTCTGGCGCGAGTTGCCGATGGTCTTCAACGCCCTCGACGCCGACCCCGACGTCCGCGCGGTCGTGCTCACCGGAAGCGGCGCGAACTTCTCCTATGGGCTCGACCTGCCCGCGATGATGGGCTCCTGGGCCGACATGCTCGGCCCGGACAGCCTGGCGGGCGCGCGGACCCGGTTCCTGGACACGATCCGCGACCTGCAGAACTCGGTCACGTCGGTCGCCGCGTGCCGCAAGCCCGTCATCGCCGCGGTCAGCGGCTGGTGCATCGGCGGCGGCGTGGACGTCATCGCGGCCGCCGACATCCGCCTGGCCAGCGCTGACGCCAAGTTCAGCGTCCGCGAGGTCAAGGTCGCGATCGTCGCCGACCTGGGCAGCCTGCAGCGCCTGTCCGGCATCATCGGCGAGGGCCACCTGCGCGAACTCGCCTTCACCGGCAAGGACATCGACGCCGAGCGGGCCCGCGCGATCAACCTCGTCAACGACGTCCACCCCGACCAGGCCGCGCTCCTCGACGCCGCCCGGGCGCTGGCCGCCGAGATCGCGCAGAATCCCCCGCTGGTCGTGCAGGGCACCAAGGACGTGCTGGGCCAGGACCGCGACCGCCGCGTCGCCGACGGCCTGCGCTACGTCGCCGCCTGGAACTCTGCCTTCCTCCCCAGCAAGGACCTCGGCGAAGCCGTCCAGTCCTTCCTCGAACGCCGCCCCCCAAACTTCACCGGCGAATAACCGCGCACCCCGACACGGTCGCGAGTCCCACGTTCCCGACAGTGAGGTCTACGTTCAGGACAGTGAGTTCTCATTTCGCGACAGCCGAGTTCGGTTGCAGCACCTGACTTGCGGGGGCTTGAGCGTCGCGAAATGAGAACTCACTGTCCTGAACGTAGAACTCACTGTCGGGAACGTGGGACTCGCGACCGTGTCGGGGACGAAACGAGGGTGGCGGGGTTGAGTAGGGCGGTGGGGTCGAAGGCTTGTTTGATGGCGGTGTAGAGGTCGCGTTCGGCGGGGGAGCGGGTGAGGTGTAGCCAGGGAGCCTTGGCGACGCCTATGCCGTGTTCGGCTGAGATGGTGCCGCCGTGGGCGGCGGCGGCGCGAAGCACGGCCTCGGTGATCCGGTCCTCATCCGCTCCCGCGCCGACCACGTTGACGTGGAAGTTGCCCTCGGCCAAGTGTCCGAAAAGGACCAATGTGCCGCTGGTGACGATCGAACGGATCTCCCGCTCGAACTCCGCGGCGGCCGCGGGAGGCACGCCGACGTCGAGTTTCAGCGGCGGGCCAAGGGAATTGACCGCGTCGGCGTGTCCCTCGCGCAGGGTCCACAGCGCTCGGCGGGACGGCTCGTCGACCGCCAGGGCCGAGTCGAGCACCCCGGGCAGGCCCTCGACGGCGGCGCCAAGCGGCTCGGTCGGGTCGGTGTCGTCCGAGCACTCGACCAGCAGGTACACCGGGTGTGGCACCGGAAACGGCGGTGGCACGTTCCGGTGGGCGCACACCAGTCGCGCGCCGTCGTCGTAGAACACCTCCGCCGAGGTCAACGAGGGCAGTGCTCGCAACGCCGTCACTGCGGCGACCGCGTCGTCAGTGGTCGCGAACGCCAGCGTCGCCGTAGCCTTGCAAGCGAAGGCCGGAATGAGCCGCAGCCGGACTGCGGTGATCACGGCAAGGGTGCCCTCGCTGCCGGTCAGCAGGCCCGCGAGGTCGTAGCCGGTGCTGTCCTTGTCCAGCCCCGAAAGCGTGCCCACGACCCGCCCGTCGGCCAGCACGGCCTCCACCCCGGCGACCTGTTGGCGCATCGGACCCCACCGCAGCACCCGCAGTCCGCCCGCGTTGGTCGCCACCATCCCGCCGACAGTCGCGCTGTCGCGCGAGGCGATGTCGACCGCGAAATCCAGTCCGGAACCCGCCGCGTGCGCCCGAAGCGCGGCCAGCGTGACGCCCGCGCCCGCTGTCACCTGCCTGCTTGCTCCATCGACCTCGCCGAGCGTGTCGAGCCGGGTCAGACTCAGCAGAACCTCGCCATGGTGGGCGATCCCGCCGCCGACAAGCCCGGTGTTGCCGCCCTGCGGGACCACCGCGACGCCCTCGTCCCGACACAGCCGCAGCACCTCGGCGACCTGGTCGCGGTCGGCGGGCCGGACGACGAATCGGGCGTGGCCGCGGTGTCTGCCGGTCCAATCCGTCGTGAAACCCATGCACACAGCCGCATCTGTGAGGACATGGTCGTCACCCACCGTCGAGGCAAGCCGCCGGACGAGGCTCACAGGTCCCCTTTCAGGGTGCGCAATGTAGCTCTGTGTGGGCCAGGAAGTGGAACAACTCCACCAGTCAGGCGTCCACTAGGTGAACAGGCTAACGAAGCCGATTCCGTGATCGACACTTCTGACGGAGGTGGGCGAGATGAGCGAGGCGATCTCGGAGTTCGAGCCCGAGTCGGGTCAGCCCGTACTGACCCAAAAGCATCCGCGTAGACTGCCCACCTTGCCCTGCAGCGTCGTGTGGAGCCGCGGGCGCGCCTACGTCCTGGAAGCTGTGGACGGGTACGCGTTCTGGGTCGGTTTCGACCGCTACGGCAGACCACAGTCGCTGAGTAGATCCGCACTCGAGCGGCAGGGTTGGACCCACCATCGTGCTGAACGGAAAACAGCGTGAACGACATCGCGGCCAGACCCGTGATCCGCAAGCCCCGCCCACTCCCGACCGTTCCCTGCAGCGTCGTGTGGAGCAAAGGCCATCCCTTCGTCCTTGAGCGGTTCGCGGGCACGGCCCGCTGGGTCGGCATGGACACCTACGGCAGGCCCTGCGCCCTGACCCCGACCGCGCTCGACAGCCAAGGCTGGTCGCACCGCCGAGCCTGAATCGGGCCGATTACGCTCCCGCTCATGGCCGCACGCGACGGGGAACCGTCTGACCGGGGATCCGATCGGGTCCTCACCATCCCCAACGCGCTCAGCGCGTTGCGCCTGGCCGGTGTGCCGGTGTTCCTGTACCTGCTTCTGGGGCCGCAGGCCGACGGGTGGGCCATCGCGATCCTGATGTTCAGCGGGTTCACCGACTGGCTGGACGGCAAGATCGCCCGCTGGCTCGACCAGGCCAGCAGGCTCGGCGCGCTGCTCGATCCGCTGGCCGACCGGCTCTACACCCTCGCCACGATCGTCGCGTTCGTCCTGCGCGACATCGTGCCGTGGTGGGTCGCGGCCGCCCTGATCGCGCGTGACGTGGTCGTGGCAGGCTGCGTCGCGCTGCTGCGGCGGCGCGGCTTCGGCCCACCGGAGGTGACCTACATCGGCAAGGCGGCGACCTTCAACCTGATGTACGCCTTCCCCCTGCTGCTGCTCGCCGAGGGCACCTCCACGCTGGCAGGCGTCGTCCGCCCGGTCTCCTACGCGCTGGCCATCTGGGGTGGCGCGCTGTTCCTCTGGTCGGGGGCGCTCTACCTCGTGCAGACGAGGGCGGCGCTGCGGCTCAAGACCGGAGTCGCGTAGCCAACCGCGCCCGCCGCGTGAGACGATCTTCGTTCGATCGTTCGGGCTGGAGGGGAGCCACCGGCCCGGCTGCTGATCGCGCACGGTACGTTGGCAGTGTTCAACGTAATAGGACAGCAGGAGGAGCTCAGGTGAGCACGAACGACGGGCCCGGCGTCCCGCCGGAGCAGTCTCCGGAGCGGACTTCCGTATTCCGGGCCGACTTCCTCTCCGATGTCGAGGGCACCCAGGCCCCGGCTCCAGAACCCGCGGTCGCGGGTGTCGACGCCCTGCCTGCCGGGTCGGCCCTGCTCGTGGTCAAGCGTGGCCCGAACGCGGGCTCCCGATTCCTGCTCGACCGCGACACCACCAGTGCGGGACGGCACCCGGACAGCGACATCTTCCTCGACGACGTCACCGTGTCCCGTCGCCACGCGGAGTTCCGCCGCGAGGGTGGCGAGTTCGTGGTGATCGACGTCGGCAGCCTCAATGGCACCTACGTCAACCGCGAACCGGTCGACCAGGCCGTGCTCGCCGGTGGCGACGAGGTCCAGATCGGCAAGTTCCGCCTGGTGTTCCTCACCGGACCCGGCGCGGGCGCCTAGTGGTTTGACTTATGGGCATTCGACCGTGACGGCGGCGCGGCCCGCCAGTGACGGGTGGAACATCGGGGCGGTGCTGCAACGGCTCCGCCCCGAGTTCCCGGACGTGACGATCTCCAAGATCCGGTTTCTGGAAGCGGAAGGCCTCATCCGGCCGGACCGCTCGCCCGCCGGATACCGGCGCTTCACCGGCGACGACGTGGAGCGTCTGCGCTTCGTGTTGGCCGCGCAGCGCGATCACTACCTGCCGCTGCGCGTGATCAAAGACCAGTTGGAGCAGGCCGATCGTGGCGGCGCCGCCCGACCGCTGGCCATCGCCGTGGAACGGATCGATCCCGACGAGTTCGCCGCGGGCTCGGACACCCGGCTGACCAGGGACGATGTGCTGCGCCAAGCCGGGGTGACGGGGATGCTGCTCGACGATCTCGAGCAGTACGGACTCGTCGCGGCGGGCTCGGACGGTTTCTACGACGCCGACGCGGTCCAGATCGCCCGGCTCGCGGCAGGCCTGGCCGACTACGGGATCGAACCCCGGCACCTGCGCGCGTTCCGCGCGGCGGCCGACCGGGAGGTCGGTCTCATGGAGCAGGTGGTCGCGCCGATGTACCGCCAACGCGATCCCGCGGCGCGCGATCGCGCCGACAGCATCGCCCGCGAACTCGGGGCGTTGTCGGTCGGATTGCACTCATTGCTGGTCAAAGCGGGTCTGCGGCGTATCACGGGCCGGTAAAAGTGGCCTTGTGCAGGTAATCATTGTGATCTGATCACGATGAGATAGTCAGGCGTCCGAGCCGGATGGCGGGTAGCGTCGGAGTAGGCGATAAGCGATCCTCAGATGACGGGACGCCGGACGCCCCAGCGAGCGGAGGGAGGCGAGCCCGATGAGCGAGATGCGCGTCGTGGGAGTGCGGGTGGAGTTGCCCGCGAACCAGCCGATCTTGTTGCTGCGCGAGACCGAAGGTGAGAGGTATCTCCCGATCTGGATCGGCTCCGTGGAGGCGACCGCGATCGCCCTTGAGCAGCAGGGGGTGCGGCCCGCGCGGCCGCTCACCCATGACCTGCTCAAGGACGTGATCGGGGCGCTGGGTCGCGAGTTGGAACAGGTCCGGATCACCGATCTTCGCGAGGGCACGTTCTTCGCCGAACTCGTCTTCGACGGCGACGTCCGGGTCTCGGCCCGGCCGAGCGACTCCGTCGCATTGGCGTTGCGGGTCGGCGTGCCGATCCACGCTGAGGACTCAGTGCTGCAGGAAGCCGGATTGATCATTCCGGACGAGCAGGAGGACGAGGTCGAGAAGTTCCGAGAGTTCCTCGACTCCGTCTCGCCGGAAGATTTCCGCGGCGCCGACACCTGAGCAACCGGCGCGTCGCGTTCCCGCGCGTCGCGTTGACCAGTCCCCACGCCAGTCTTACCGTCAGGGATGAGCGAATCGCCGATGCGGCCGTGACCCACAGTCCGCACCGGCCGATACGCATGGCCGGCGGTTCCCCAGAGCGGAACGGGCGGTCTCGTTCGCCGGCCACATCGGTGGTCGGACGAGGGGAGGCAGGCGTGTTCGAGGAAGGTCCCGTCGGGGCTGATACCGGAGAGCAGGGCGAACTGTTCCCGGACGCCTCACTGCCCGACGAACTCGTCGGCTACCGGGGTCCTGCCGCGTGCCAGATCGCAGGCATCACGTATCGGCAGCTCGACTACTGGGCGCGCACTGACCTGGTGGTTCCCACGGTGCGCGGTGCGCACGGCTCCGGTTCGCAGCGGCTGTACTCGTTCAAGGACGTCCTGGTTCTCAAGGTCGTCAAGCGCCTGCTCGACACCGGCGTCTCCCTGCAGAACATCCGCGTGGCGGTCGACCACTTGCGACGGCACGGTGTGCGCGACCTGGCCCGCATCACCCTGTTCAGCGACGGCACCACGGTCTACGAGTGCACGTCCCCCGAAGAGGTCGTCGACCTGTTGCAGGGCGGACAGGGCGTGTTCGGTATCGCCGTCAGCGGCGCCATCCGAGAGATCACCGGTACGATTCACGAGTTCCCCGCCGAGCGCGCGGACGGCATCGAGATGCCGCACCAGTCGCAGGACGAGCTCACCCAGCGCCGGAAGGCGCGCAACGCCGGTTAGGTACCGACAGACAATGGGCTACCCCAACCCGCAGTTCCAGCAGCCTTTTCCGGCTGGTCCGCCGATGCAGGGCTGGGGTGGTGGTCCGGCAGGTCCGCCCAGCCGAGTGATGGCCTACGTGTCCGCCAGCCTGTTCGTGCTGTGTTCGGCGTTGAGCATCGTCATCGGGATCCTGACCGGCCAGGCTGCGCTCAAAGGCGGGTTCGACTACCCGGAGATCGCGATTTCGTCGATCGGCATCGCGTTCGGCAACGGAGACGCGTCCGCCGACTCCCGGCAGGCCCTCCTGTGGATCACCGCCGGGATCGGCGCGGCCGTGTTGGCGCTCGCGATCGCGATGTTCTTCCGGCTCGGTTTCGCGCGGTGGACGCTCGCCGGGCTTGGCGTAATGGTCTCGCTGTACTACGTGTTCGCGGTGATCAGGGTGATCAGCCTCGGCGGTGCGAGCCGCATGGCCTTCCTGGTGATCGTGCTGTTGGTGTGGCTGGCGGCCACGGTCATCGTCATGCTTCCGCCCGTCGGCCACGGCATGCGCGGATACAAGCCGCCGCCCGCGTTCGCCCAGCAGGCACCGGGCTACGGCTACCCGCAGCAGCCCGGTTACCCCCAGCAGCCTGGATTTGCCCCGCAGCAGCCGGGCTATCCGCCGCAGCAGCCGGGCGGCTGGCAGTAGCCGTTCACCCGGCCATGAATGGCCTGGTCGAGGTTAGGCGGGTGAAGCCGATGCGGGTCAGGATCGGCTCGCTCGTCGGTAGCGCGTCCACCTGCAGATAACGCACTCCCCGAGCCTGGGCTCGGCGGGCGCGGTGGCTGACCAGCGCTTTGTAGATGCCCTTGCCGCGCCACGCCTCCAGGGTGCCGCCACCCCAGAGCCCCGCGAACTCGGTGCCCGGGTAGTAGTCGGTTCGCGCGGCGCTCACCGGGGTGTCACCGGCGACCGCGAGTACCACGTCCAAGGTCTCCGGGGCTTCGGCGAGCACGGCCAGCAGCCGCTCACGCAGGCCGCGGTGGCACTGGCCGAACACCTCGTCGTGCACGTCGGTGGCCGCGATGATGCCTTCCTCGTCGGTCACGTCGACCAGTTCGACCCCGGCGGGCGGGGCGAAGTCCGGGACCTCGGCGGCCTCGGCCACCATCACCGCCTCCAGATCCCCCTGGCGCAGGCCCGCCGCGCGTAGGTGGTCGGGCAGGTCGGCGGGGAGGTCGTGGGTGTAGTACTTCCACTCGTAGCCGCCGCGGAAGTTCCGGGACTCGGCGGCGATCTCGGCGCCCGCCGTCGAGGAGTCCAGGTCGCTCCACACCACACCGGTCCAGCTGTGCGGCTGGTCGCTGACGTGTCGGACGAGCCGGGCCGTCCGCTCGATCCTGGTGGCTGAGTCACCGGGCGGAAGTTCACGCCTGAGTTGTCGATCGAACGCGGAGAGTGCCGACGAGGTGTCCATTCGGACAGTGGACCCCGCATTGAGCACTCTGGGCAAACGAGTTTGGATACCCACCGTCTAGACTTCACGGTGTCGTCGCTGATCCCACGCGGGAGAGCTCGAGCGGTCAACCGGCCGTGTCGACGCCGAAGGAGCAAATCCTCCCCGGAACCTCTCAGGCACAAGGACCGCGTGGGCGAGACGCCTCTGGAAAGCGGGCATCCCAGGCACCCCTGGGAAGCCCCGCCGAAGGTGCAAGTCCGGCAGTTCGGACGAAGCTCTCAGGCGCTCGGGTTCACGGGCACGGACAGAGGGGGAGGGCCAAGCGGGCAACCACCCGCTCAGGCCCGACCCCTTGTATCGCCGGAGGAGCTGCACCATGACTCGGATCCCCCTCGCCGCGCTCGAGCACGGCACCCTGTTCGCCGACCGGCACGTCGGTCCCCGCCCCGCTGAGCTGGCGAAGATCCTCGACGTCATCGGGGTCGGATCGCTTGAGGAACTCGCCCAGCGCGCGGTGCCGGAGTCGATCCGCGAGCGCGACATGGGCCTTGAGCTTCCGCCGCCGGCGACCGAGGTCGGCTCGCTGGCCGAGCTGCGTGAACTGGCCTCCCGCAACCGCACCCTCACCCAGATGATCGGCCTGGGCTACTACGGCACCGTGACACCGCCGGTGATCCGCCGCAACGTGCTGGAAAGCCCGGCCTGGTACACCGCCTACACGCCGTACCAGCCGGAGATCTCCCAGGGCAGGCTCGAAGCCCTCCTCAACTTCCAGACCATGGTCGCCGACCTGTCCGGCCTGCCGACGGCGAACGCGTCGATGCTCGACGAGTCCACCGCGGCCGCCGAGGCGATGACCCTGGTGCGCCGCGCGGGCAAGTCGAAGTCGGCCCGGTTCGTCGTCGACGCCGACACGTTCCCGCAGACCATCGCCGTCATCGAGACCCGCGCGGAGCCCCTCGGCATCGAGGTCGTGGTGTCCGACCTGGCCGACGGGCTGCCCGAGGGTGACTTCTTCGGTGTGCTGCTGTCCTACCCGGGTGCCAGCGGCGCGGTCCGCGACCACGAAGCCCTGATCGCCGAGGCCCACGAGCGCGGCGCGAAGGTCGCGGTCGCCGCCGACCTGCTCTCACTGACCGTGCTCCGCGCGCCCGGTGAGATCGGCGCGGACGTCGTCGTCGGCACCACACAGCGCTTCGGTGTGCCGATGGGCTTCGGCGGCCCGCACGCCGGGTACATGGCCGTCCACGCCGGACTGGAGCGCCAGCTGCCGGGCAGGCTGGTGGGCGTGTCCACCGACGCCGACGGCAACCTGGCCTATCGGCTCGCGCTGCAGACCCGCGAGCAGCACATCCGCCGCGAGAAGGCCACGTCGAACATCTGCACCGCGCAGGTGCTGCTCGCCGTCGTCGCCTCGATGTACGCCGTCTACCACGGCCCGGACGGCCTCAAGGCCATCGCGACCCGCGCGCACCGCATGGCCGCGGTGCTGGCCGCGGGCCTGCGCGCCGGTGGCGTGGACGTCGTGACCGACTCGTTCTTCGACACCGTGCGGGTCCGTGTTCCCGGCAACGCCGCGGACATCGTCGCCGCGGCTCGCGACCTGGGCGTCAACCTGCGCCTCGTCGACGCCGACCACGTCGGCGTCGCGTGCGACGAGACCACCTCGCGCGACACGCTCGCACTGGTGTGGCAGGCGTTCGGCGTGACCGCCGACGCCGACGCGCTCGACCTCGACACCGACGACGCCATCCCGGCCGAGCTGGTGCGGACCTCGGAGTACCTGACGCACCCGGTGTTCAGCACCCACCGCTCCGAGACCGCGCTGCTGCGCTACCTGCGGTCGCTGTCGGACAAGGACGTCGCGCTCGACCGCAGCATGATCCCGCTGGGCTCGTGCACGATGAAGCTCAACGCGACCGCGGAGATGGAGCCGATCACCTGGCCCGCCTTCGCCGACCTGCACCCGTTCGCCCCGGCCGAGGACGCCGCGGGCATCCTCCAGGTGATCAAGGACCTGGAGACCTGGCTCGCGCAGCTCACCGGCTATGACGCGGTCAGCCTGCAGCCCAACGCGGGTAGCCAGGGAGAGTTCGCGGGCCTGCTGGCGATCCGCGCGTACCACCGCTCCCAGGGCCACGGTGAGCGCGACGTCTGCCTGATCCCGTCGAGCGCGCACGGCACCAACGCGGCCAGCGCGGTCATGGCGGGCATGCGCGTCGCCGTCGTCAAGTGCGACGACTCGGGCAACATCGACATGGACCACCTGCGGGCCAGCGTCGCCGAGCACGCCGACGACCTCGCCGCGGTCATGATCACCTACCCGTCCACCCACGGGGTCTACGAGGACACCGTGCGCGAGGTGTGCGCCCTGGTGCACGACGCGGGCGGCCAGGTCTATGTGGACGGTGCGAACCTCAACGCGCTCATCGGCCTCGCCCGGTACGGCAAGTTCGGCTCGGACGTCTCGCACCTGAACCTGCACAAGACGTTCTGCATCCCGCACGGCGGCGGCGGCCCCGGCGTCGGCCCGATCGGCGTGCGTTCGCACCTCGCGCAGTTCCTGCCGAACCACCCGCTGCAGCCGCTCGCGGGCCCGGCCACCGGCGTCGGCCCGATCAGCGCCGCCCCGTGGGGCAGCGCGTCGATTCTGCCGATCTCGTGGGCCTACGTCCGCATGATGGGCGCCGACGGCCTGCGCCGGGCCACCCTGACCGCGGTCGCCGCGGCCAACTACGTCGCCCGCAGGCTCGACGAGCACTTCCCGGTGCTCTACACCGGCGAGGGCGGCTTCGTCGCCCACGAGTGCATCCTCGACCTGCGCCCGATGACCAAGGCCACCGGCGTCACGGTCGACGACGTGGCCAAGCGGCTCGCCGACTACGGCCTGCATGCCCCGACCATGTCTTTCCCGGTCGCGGGCACGTTGATGGTGGAGCCGACGGAGTCCGAGGACCTCGCCGAGATCGACCGCTTCTGCGACGCCATGATCGCCATCAAGGGCGAGGTCGACCGGGTCGCGGCGGGGGACTGGCCGCTGGAGGACAACCCGCTGCGCAACGCCCCGCACACAGCCGCGTCGATCGCGGGCAAGTGGGACCACCCGTACACGCGGGAGGAAGCGGTCTACCCGGCAGGCGTCAGCGCCACCAAGATCTGGCCCCCGGTGCGCCGCATCGATGGCGCCAAGGGCGACCGCAACCTGGTCTGCTCCTGCCCGCCGCTGGACGCCTACCAGAGCTGATCGCCTCGGGACGGGCCCCGCCGATAACCTTCGGCGGGGCCCGTTTCCATTGGCTGGTCATGCCAGGGGACACCAGCGTCACGGCGGGCGACGCGACAAGCGGAGGAGCCCACCATGATCAAGCGGATGGACAACGTCGGCGTTGTCGTCGACGACCTCGACGCCGCCACCGCGTTCTTCGTCGAACTCGGCATGGAGGTGGAGGGCAAGGGGCCCGCCGAGGGCGAGTGGGTGGACAAGTGCGTCGGGCTCGACGGTGTCCGGGTCGACGTTGTGATGATGCGGACCCCGGACGGCCACGGCCGCCTTGAGCTGACCCGGTTCCGCTCGCCCGAGGTGCTCGGCGGTGAGCCGAACGCACCGGCGAACACACTGGGCCTGCGTCGCATCATGTTCGCCGTCGACGACATCGACGACACCGTCGCCCGCCTGCGTGCCCACGGCGCCGAATTGGTGGGCGAGGTGACGCAGTACGAGGACAGCTATCGGCTCTGCTACCTGCGCGGTCCCGCGGGCATCATCGTCTCGCTGGGCGAACAGCTCGGTTGAGAAATTTCCGAAATTACCCGCGGTGGGATGTCGAGAACCCGTGCGCGGCTCCGTCCCCGGGGTGAACAGGCCACAAGGGCCGCACTTCACAAGGAGATCAAGATGGCCAAGTACCTGCTGCTGAAGCACTACCGGGGCGCGCCCGCATCGGTCAACGACGTGCCGATGGACCAGTGGACGCCGGAGGAGGTCTCGGCGCACATGCGGTACATGAACGACTTCGCCGCCAAGCTCGAGGGCACCGGCGAGTTCGTCGACAGCCAGGCGCTTTCCCCGCAGGGCACATTCGTCCGCTCCGACGGCGAGGGCCGCCCGCCGATCACCGACGGTCCGTTCGCGGAGACCAAGGACCTGATCGCGGGCTGGATGGTGATCGACGTCGAGACCTATGAGCGCGCGCTGGAGCTGGCGGGCGAGTTGTCCGCGGCCCCGGGCGCCGGTGGCAAGCCGATCCACGAGTGGTTGGAGGTGCGCCCGTTCTACGGCGTGTGCCCGACCACCACGGAGTGACGACTGTGGACGAGGCCCTGCTGCGGGCGCTCACCCCCAGCGTGATCGGCGTCCTCGTCCGCCGCGGAGCTGACTTCGCGGCGGCCGAGGACGCCGTGCAGGACGCCCTGATCGAGGCCCTCCGGGTGTGGCCGCGGGACGCGCCTGCGGACCCCAAGGGCTGGCTGGTCACCGTGGCCTGGCGCAAGTTCCTCGACGCCGTCCGCGCCGACACCTCCCGGCGCGACCGCGAGGCGCGCGTCGAGGAGGAACCGGTGTCCGGCCCGGGCGAGGCGGTGGACGACACGCTGCAGCTGTACTTCCTGTGCGCGCACCCGTCGCTGACCCCGGCGTCGGCCGTCGCGCTCACGCTGCGCGCGGTCGGTGGCCTGACCACGCGGCAGATCGCGCAGGCCTACCTGGTGCCGGAGGCGACCATGGCCCAGCGGATCAGCCGGGCCAAGCGGACCGTCTCGGCGGTGCGGTTCAACCAGCCCGGCGACGTCGCCACCGTGCTGCGGGTGCTCTACCTGGTGTTCAACGAGGGTTACTCCGGCGACGTCGACCTCGCCGCGGAGGCGATCCGGCTCACCCGCCAGCTGGCCGCCAGGATCAACCACGAGGAGGTCGCGGGCCTGCTCGCGCTCATGCTGCTGCACCACGCCCGCCGCCCGGCGCGGACCGACGCCGAGGGCAGGCTCGTGCCCTTGGCGGAGCAGGACCGCGGCCGGTGGGACACCCGCCTGATCGTTGAGGGCGTCGACATCCTCCAGGCTGCCCTGGCCCGCGACCGCCTGGGCGAGTTCCAGACGCAGGCCGCCATCGCCGCGCTCCACGCCGACGCCCGGACGGCGCAGGAGACCGATTGGGTGCAGATCGTCGAGTGGTACGACGAACTGGTGCGCCTCACCGGCAGCCCGGTGGCCCGCCTCAACCGGGCCGTCGCGGTCGGCGAGGCCGACGGCCCGCGGGCGGGCCTGGCCGCCTTGGCGGAACTCGACCCCGACCTGCCGCGCCACACCGCCGTCGCGGCGTACCTGCAAGAGCGCGACGGTGACCTGGCGACCGCGGCGAGGCTCTATGCTCAGGCCGCGCGGTCGGCGTCCAGCCTGCCCGAACGCGACCACCTCACCCGCCAGGCCGCACGGCTCAACGCGCGGCTGCGGGACCCCGGCGGGTTCTCAGACTCGCTTGCGTCCGACGGGTAGTTCCAGGCCCGCCACCAGCAAGGCGTCGTGCAGGCCCGCCAGCGCCAGGCGGTCGGCGCGTTCGTTGTCGGGGTGGCCGTTGTGGCCCTTGACCCAGTGCCACTCGATGTCGTGGCGGGCGGCGGCGAGGTCGAGGCGGCGCCAGAGGTCCTCGTTGGCCACGGGCTTCTTGGCGCTCGTCATCCAGCCGTTGGACTTCCAGGTGGTGACCCACTTGGTGATGCCGTTGCGGACGTAGGTGCTGTCGGTGAACAGGTTCACCTTGGCCGCCCGGGTCAGCGTCTCCAACGCCTGGATGGGTGCCATCAGCTCCATCCGGTTGTTGGTCGTCTCACCGACGTCGCCGCCGCGCAGTTCGCGTTCGTGGCCGCCGTAGCGCAGGACCGCGCCCCAGCCGCCCGGGCCGGGATTGGGGATGCAGGCGCCATCGGTGTAGATCTCGACCACGGTCATTGGCGCGATCCTAGCGGCGGGAATATGTGGGCCCTCCGGGAGTTGGCACCTGGTGGAGAACATCCACACAGGAGGAAACCGCCGCATGCCGACCAACCCCGACATCTCGCTGAACGACGGCACCACCATCCCGCAACTCGGGTTCGGTGTGTTCCAGGTGCCCGACGACGAGGTCCGCGCGGTCGTGGCCGAAGCCGTCGAGGCCGGGTACCGCAGCTTCGACACCGCCGCCTACTACCGCAACGAGGTGGGCACCGGCCGGGCGCTGGCCGAGTCCGGGCTGCCGCGCGAGGAGCTGTACGTCACGACCAAGGTCTGGAACGACCGACAGGGCTACGACGAGGCGCTGCGGGCGTTCGACGAGAGCCTGGCGAACCTGGGGCTCGACTACATCGACCTGTTCCTGATCCACTGGCCCGCGCCCGGCGCCGACAAGTACGTCGACACCTGGCGGGCCCTGGAGAAGATCAAGGAAGACGGCCGCGTCCGGTCGATCGGCGTGTCCAACTTCCATGTCCCGCACCTGGAGCGTCTCTTCGCCGAGACCGGCACGGTGCCCGCGCTCAACCAGATCGAGCTGCACCCGAACCTGCCTCAGGCCGAACTTCGCGCGTTCCACGCCAAGCACGGCATCGCCACCGAGGCGTGGAGCCCACTGGGCCAAGGTGTGGTGCTCAAGGACCCGACCGTGGTCGCGATCGCCGACCGGCTGGGCCGCTCCGCCGCCCAGGTCGTCCTGCGTTGGCACCTGGACCTGGGCAATGTCGTCATCCCGAAGTCGGTCACCCCGCAACGGATCCGCGCCAACTTCGACGTGTTCGACTTCGAGCTCACCACCGAGGACCACAAGGCACTCGACGCGCTGGACAACGGCGTGCGCACCGGTCCCGACCCGGAGAAGTTCTGGGCGTGATCACTTCCCGGTGATGGCGCGCCCCAGCTCTCGAATCTCCTTCTGGGTGAACCGACCGGCGATCTGGAGCGTGCCACCGGTGATCGCGGACATGATCTTCGGCGCGGAGACCACCTCACCGTCCACCACGATGGCGAGTTGTTCGCCCACGTGCTCGCCGGTCCACTTCGCGAAGATCGCGGCGGTGTCCTCGGGCAGCTCGATGGTGAGCACCCAACCGGAGTCGGTCTGCTCCGTCGCGACGTTCTCGAACCGCTTGAAGTCGCCGATGGACGGGCCGAGGCGGTAGGTCGAGCCGTCCTCGCCGGTCAGCACGTCAGGGGCGGCAGGCGCGGGGGTCTGGGCGGGCGGGTCGACCGCGAGCACCGGCCGCATCTCCACCGCGACCTTGACGTCGACCGGCCCGCTGCCCGCCTGCGTGGTCCGCGGTGGCGGGGTCGGGGCCGACTCCGTGCCGCACGCGGTGAGGGCGAGCAGCAGACCGGCGAGGATGATCAGCTTGGGCATGATCGGATCCTATGATGTCCTACCTGGCCGGGCGGGGTTCGTTGCTGGGTGCCTGTTCGGGTGGTGGTCAGTCTCGCCGGGCCGCGAGCTGGCCCAACGCCGCCTGAAGGCCGCGTGCGCTGGACAGCGTCGAAACAGTCCCGCCGGTGAGCTTGGCGATGTCGCGCAACGCGGCCCGGTTCTGGTTGGTTCCCAACGTGATCACGCTGACCGCGACCGGCTTCTTGGTGCTGCCGAGCGCCTTGATCGCCGCGGTCAGCTCAGTCAACGTCATCGAGCCCTCGCTGCCGCCATCGGTGATCACGACGATCTCGTTGCGCTTGCCCACCACATAGCCGCTGACCGCCGACCGATAAGCCGCGGCGACGCTCTCGTGCAGGTGAGTCGCCCCGGTGGGCGCCAGGGTGTCGACCGCCTGGTGCAGGGGAGCCCGGGTGTCGCCGATCGGGCCGGTCGCCACCAACTGTTGGTAGGGCCTGCCGCGGTCCAGCGCCTGGGAGAACCGCCAAAGTCCCAACGAACCGGACACCGTGTAGTTCGCGTACCCGTGCAGCGCCTCCTGCACCCACTGCATCCGCGTGCGGCCGTCGCCGTTGTCGTCGCCCATCGACTTCGACACGTCCACCAGCATGGTCACGATGCGCCCGCCCTCCGCGGCCGCGGCCCACGTGGCGGCGAGTTGCTGGGTGGTGCGCGGGTTCGCCGGGGCGGTGGCGGGCGGAAGGTCCGGCCAGGTGATGCCGAGGGTGCTGGGCGGGCGCTCCCGCGACGCCGTCCGCAGGCCCGCGCGGCCCAGCGACCGCTGTTGGTCCGGTTCGAGCAAAAACTGGCGAAACCGGTCGGCGGCGTTCGCCAGGGCGGCGTCGATGCCCGCGAGGCGGACGAAGGGGAAGTCGGCGGTCGGGATCGGGCCGTCGGGCATGACCTCGAACAGCGGACGCCTGGCCGGGGGACCGCCGTCGATGGCGAGGTTGCGCCGGTGCAGGTCGACCTCCAACACCGGCACCGCGCTGAACGGCGCGGTCGTCATCGACTCCGCCGCGCCCAGGCTGATCAGGGCTTCGCGGGTCGTCTCCGGGACACCGGTCGGCTGGCCCGCGGTCAGCTTGCCGATCGCGTCGGCGACCTCCGGGCGTTCGAGGACGTCGTGGGTCAGCGGGCTCTGCTTGCCGACCCCGGACAGCACCGCCTGCACCGCCAGCCCGGTGGCGGGGTTCGCCGCGGGCTGCGGCAGCGCGACGATCAGCCTGCCCCAGCCGGACTGGCCGAACCGCGACCAGCCGCTCGGGTCGGGGATCAGGGCGGCGACGTCGGCCCAGGTGAACGTCACCGTGTCGGTGAGTGCCTTCGACGCTGGTTCCGGCGTCGCCAGCACCACCGGGCTGCTCGCGACCGTGTCCGGCGCCGAGCCGAGCAGGGCGTCGTCGACGGCGCTGAGCCGGTCGGTCCAGAACGAGGACTCCGGCAGCCAGGCGTGCGGCCGGTCGCCGAGTTCACGGACGTTCCACTCGCCGGTGAGCCCGGTGAGGATCGGACCGGACTCGGTCGCCGCGATCGTGACCTTGACGCAGAAATCGTCGACCACCACCCCGGCGGCGTTCCACCGCCCGGCGATCTCGCGCAGCGGCTCTTCGACACTCGGCGCGACGGTGACCTTGAGCGTCGTCGGCCCATGTGGACACTCGCGGCCCCGCTCGGCGGCCCGCTCGTCGGCGACATAGCGCAGCCAGGTGGCGCCCAGCCACAGGGCGATCATGAGCAGGACCAAGCCCAGGACGAGAACCGACCGCCGCAGCGCGCTGCGACGGCCGACCACACGTTGTCGAGGCATGCCTACCCTTTCGTGCGCTCGCGAACAGAGATGCTGTCCGTAGTCGGCGCCCGGCAGAGGCACTCTATTAGGTGAAGTGCGTGCGTCAAGGGTCTAACTGTGAGTAGAACTCTCCAGTAGAAGGTCGCACAGCGCGATCAGCCTGTGGCGCAACGGTTCCGCGCGGCGGACGAACTCCGCCTGCCTGCGCGCGTACTCGGCGCGGCCACGCTCGGTCTCGATCCGCACCGGCTCGTAGCCCAGCGGGGACAGGTCGTACGGGCTTGCCCGCATGTCCAGTTCGCGCACGTCGGACGCCAGTTCGAAGCAGTCGGCCAGCAGGTCCGACGGCGTGTACGGATCGAGCTTGTACGCCCATTTGAACAAGTCCATCGTCGCGTGCAGACAGCCCGGCTGCTCCATCGCGATCTGCCGGTCCCGGCTGGGTTCCAGGGTATTGCGGGGGCGCGCGGGCTCGGTGAAGAACCGGAAGGCGTCGAAGTGGCTGCACTTGATCGTCTGAGTTTCGACGACCTCGTCGGTGCCCGCCGCGCCGAGCCGCAGCGGCCAGTCGACGTGTCGGATCTCCGTCTCCGGCAGCCGGTAGACCATCGCCCACTCGTGCAGCCCGAAGCAGCCCAGCCGCGGCGGCCGGGACGCGGTGGCGGCCACCAGGTCCCGGATGAACCGGGCGCTGCGCCGCCGCGATTGCGGCAGCGCCGCGAGGTCGACGGTGACGCCCGCGTCGGTGGCGGTGTAGGTGGGCCAGCGCAGGTAGGCCCGCGCCGATTCGCCCGCCAATACCACGCCCGCACCCGGGTGCCACCGCTCCAGGTGCGCGGGCCGGTGCGAGTAGTACGTGAACAGGAAGTCCAGCACCGGGTGCTTCTCGCCGCGCGCCCGCCGCGCCTGGTGTGGCTCGGTCCACGCGCGCATCCGCTCGGCGTGCGCGTCGCGCCGGGCGTGCCAGTCGATCTCCTCGAGGACGGTCATCTCAGCCACCGTTGGCGATGTGCGTCCCGTCCCGCACGGTGCCCACGTACTCCTCGACCAGGTCCTCCAGCGCGACCACGCCGAGCACGGTGCGGTCCGGGGCGACCGCGGTCGCCAGGTGGCTGTGCGCCCGGCGCAGCGCGCTGAGCGCCTCGTCGACCCGCGAGTCGGCGGGCAGCTGCGGCAGCCCGCGCACCCGCGACGCGGGCAGCCGGGTCGCCGGGTCGGCGTCGACCTGGTCGAGCACGTCCTTGACGTGCACGTAGCCGGTGATCGACCCGTCGGACATCCGCACCGGGAACCGCGAGTAGCCGGTCTCGGCGACCGCGCGCTCGATGTCGCCGAGGGTCGGCGGCGAGGGCACGGTCTTGAGCTGTGCCAGCGGCACCATCACGTCGGCGACGGTCCGCTCCGCCGAGGACAGCGTCTGGGTGAGCCGCCGGTGCTCGGAGTCGTCGAGCAGACCCTCGCGCCGGGACTCCGAGATCAGGTTCGCCAGCTCGTCGGGGGTGTAGGCGTTCTCCATCTCGTCGCGTGGCTCGACCTTGAACCGCTTGAGCACGAACGTCGACGCCACCGTGAACAGCGCCAGCACCGGCCGCACCAGCTTGCAGAACGCGTAGTGCACCGGGACCAGCGCCATCGCCACGCCCTCCGGGCCCGCGATGGCGAGGTTCTTCGGCACCATCTCGCCGATCACCGTGTGCAGCGTGACCACGATGCCCAGGGCGATCGCGAAAGCGACACCGTGCAGGACCGCGGGCGGAATGTCGAGCGAGTGGAACGGGCGCTCCAGCAGGCTCGCGATCACCGGCTCGGACAGCGCGCCCAACCCCAGCGAGCACACCGTGATCCCCAGCTGCGCGCCCGCGATGAGCAGCGGCAGCTGCTGGCCCGCCTCGATCGCCACGGCCGCGCGGTGCTTGCCCTCACGGGCCAGCGCCTCGAGCCGGTCGCGTCGGGCGGTGATGATCGCGAACTCGGCGCCGACGAAGAAACCGTTGCCCAGCAACAGGAGAATGGTCGTGAACAGGGCGAGGACGTCGGTCATGCGGTCACCTCGTGGACCTTGGCGACCCGCAGCTCGGCGATGCGGTGGCGGTCCATCCGCATCACCGTGATGAGCCAGCCGTCATAGCGCAGCTCGTCGTTCACCGAGGGAATCCTTCCAAGGCGGTTGAGGACGAACCCCGCCACCGTTTCGTAGTCGCCCGCGGGCATCCGGAACCCGGTCGCCTCGGCCAGTTCGTCGTCGCGCAGCAGCCCGGACACCATCCAGCTGTCCTTGCCCAGCGGGCGGACCGGGTTGACCTCGCCGCGGTCGTGCTCGTCGCGCACGTCGCCGACGATCTCCTCGATCAGGTCCTCCAGGGTGACCAGGCCCGCCGTGCCGCCGTACTCGTCGACGACCACCGCGACCTGCAGCCCGGAGCCGCGCAGTCGGTCGAGCAGGACGTCGCCGTCGAGCGTCTCCGGGACCGTGGGCACCGGACGCGCCAGGGACGCCGCCTTCGTCGTCGCACGCATCGCGTGAGGGACGCCGAAGACCTGCTTGACGTGCACCACGCCGCGGATCTCGTCGAGATCGCCGCCGTGCACCGGGAACCGTGAGAACCCGGTCGCGCGCGCGAGCGCGATCAAGTCGAGCACCGTCGCGTCCGCGCGCAGCGCCTGCACCTGCACACGCGGGGTCATCAGCTCGTCGGCCGTGCGGTCGCCGAAGCGCAGCGACCGGCTCAACAGCGCGGCGGTGCCGGTGTCGAGCATCCCCTTGGCCTCACTGGAGCGGACCAGGCCGCCCAGCTCGTCGGGGGAGCGGGCCGACCGCAGTTCTTCCTGGGGCTCGACGCCGAGGCGGCGTACCACCCAGTTCGCCGCGCCGTTGAGGGCGGTGATCAGCCACCGCAGCGCCGCGGAGAACACGGCCTGCGGACCGGCGACGGCGCGCGCGGTCGCCAGCGGGCGGGCGATGGCGAGGTTCTTCGGGACCAGCTCGCCGAACACCATCGACAGCGAGGTCGCCACGACCAGCGCGATCGTGATCGCCACCGCGTCGGCCGCGCTCTTGGGCAGGCCGATCAGCGCTAGCAGCGGCTCGATCAGCTGCGCGAGGGCGGGCTCGGCGATGTAGCCGGTGATCAGCGTGGTGATCGTGATGCCCAGCTGCGCGCCGGAGAGCTGGAACGACAGGGTCCGGTGGGCCTTCTGGATGGCCAGCGCCCGCCGGTCGCCGACTTGCTCGGCGTGGTGGTCGACCTGGCTGCGTTCCAGGGTCGTGAGGGAGAACTCGGCGGCGACGAAGAGCGCCGTTCCGAGAGTGAGCGCGAAAACGGCCAGCAGGCCGAGGACGCTGATCAGGGGACCGGTCACCGGGCATCACACCCGGATACCGGGCCGGTATGGTCGCCGGGACTCTCTCCCGGCCCGCTACTGCGGCCCGGTGATTGTGCTTCACGCACGGGAAACGGTCACTCCTTGAGAAATAGAATCTGCTGGTAGCCCATTCTAGGGAATCCAGACGGGTTTTCGCTCGACCGGCGTCAGGTGGTCCGGCGGTGTCGGCGGACGGTCTCCTCGACGAGGTCGAGGACCGGATCGAGGTCGTCGGCGGGCAGGCCCATCGCCAAGTGTGAGACCAGACCTTCGAGGACCAGTTCGAGGAACGCGGTCAGCACGGTCACGTCGACGTCGTCACGCAGGTTGCCTGCCTGGCGCTGGCGCAGCAGGCGCTCGCGGGTGGCGATGGTGAGCTGCTCGGAGCGCTCCGCCCAGCGGGCCCGGAACTCCGGGTCGGTCCGCAGCCTGCGCGAGACCTCCAGCCGGGTGCCCAGCCAGTCGGCCGGGCTGTCGCCGTCGCCGCCCGCGGGGGTGGAAAGCAGCTCACGCATGACCTGGACGAGGCCCTGCTGGGCGACGACCTCGGTCATCCGCAGCACGTCGTCCTCGGCCAGGGCGAGGAAAAGCGACTCCTTGTCGCGGAAGTGGTGGAAGATCGCGCCACGCGACAACCCGGTAGCCTCTTCGAGGCGGCGCACGGTCGCACCCTCGTACCCGTGGCGCGCGAAGCAGGACCGCGCCCCGTCGAGGATCTGACGGCGGCGCGCGTCGAGGTGGTCTTGGCTCACGCGGGGCACCCGACGATCGTGTCAGTCGAACCCGCAGGAAGCAATCCGTACGTACGTATTGGGTATCACGTCGCCCTCGTGCCCCCGCACTTTGAGATCATGCGGCTGTCGGTGCCCCCGTGTAGCGTCGATTTCACGGCACGGACGAAGGGGTGAGTCCTCTGACCGCAGTATGCGATCCGGAGACCACCGGGCCCGACGGACGACGGTTACGGGCCCGTGTGGAAGCCGAGGCGTACGTCGCTTCGGTGTGTTTCAAACATGGACCACCGAACCTGGTGGGAGTCGAGCTCGAATGGACCGTCCACCATCGTGACGATCCCCGGCGGCGTCTCGACTCCGATCATCTGGCGGCCGCTCTGGGGCCCCACACACCGCCGACACTAAGACCCGACAGTCCCCATCTCGCACTTCCGGCGGGATCGCCGCTCTCCTTGGAGCCTGGCGGTCAAGTCGAGATCTCCTCCCTCCCGGCCTCCGATTTCGGGCAGTTGCTCGACGCGGTCATCGCCGACCACCACTATCTCGCCGACCGGCTCGATCAAGCGGGCCTGGTCCTGGGTGCCTGGGGCACCGATCCTTTCCGGACTCCGCGCCGAGTCCTCGACACCCCCCGCTACGCGGCCATGGAGCGCGCGTTCGAGCCCATCGGCCCCGACGGGATCGCCATGATGTGCGCGACCGCCGGCCTACAGGTCTGCGTCGACGTCGGTGAAGCCGCCGACACCCCCGCCCGGTGGGCGGCGATCACGTCACTGGGGCCCGTGATGCTCGCGCTGTTCGCGAACTCGCCGCACCTCGCGGGCGAGCTCACCGGCTGGGCCTCGACCAGGGCCCGCAGCGTGTTCGGCACCGACCCGGCGCGCAGCCGCCCGCTGCCGCGGACCGACGACCCGGTGGGCGCGTGGGTCCAGCATGTTCTTGACACCCCGCTGCTCTGCGTGCG
Organism: Actinokineospora xionganensis; assembly: GCF_014323725.1. Classification (GTDB taxonomy): domain Bacteria; phylum Actinomycetota; class Actinomycetes; order Mycobacteriales; family Pseudonocardiaceae; genus Actinokineospora; species Actinokineospora xionganensis. The sequence continues at coordinate 52,713 of NZ_JABVED010000022.1, forward strand.
AAGACCAGGTCAGGCCTGGGACGCGCCCCCTGGGGTGACCTTCGCCGACTGGATCGCCGGGGCCCTGCCCGACCCGCCCACCACGGCCGATCTCGACTACCACATCTCGACGCTGTTCCCACCGGTTCGCCCGCAGGGCTACTTCGAGGTGCGCTACCTCGACGCCCAGGACGGCGCGGGCTGGATCACCCCCGCGGCCCTCGTGGCCGCGCTGACCGCCGACCCGGCCACCGTCGACGCGGTCGCCGCGGCCTGCGCGCCGGTGGCCGACCGCTGGGTCGTCGCGGCCCGGCGCGGCCTGGCCGACCCGCCGCTCGCCGCCGCCGCCCGCGCGGTGATCGACATCGGGCTGCGCGCGGTGGCGGACCTGGGCCTTCCGCCCGAATACGCCCGGCTGGTCACGGGGGAACTGGAACGGCTGACCGACAGGACCATGGAGAGGACGCCGTGACGAGCACGGAGGATTTGCGCGGGAAGGTCGCCGACGCGCTGCGGCGCTCCCGTGAGCGCAGCACCACACTGACCGAAGCCGTCGATGACGACGACCTGGTCCGTCAGCACTCGAAGCTGATGTCGCCGCTGGTCTGGGACCTCGCGCACATCGGCAACCAGGAAGAGCTCTGGCTGGTGCGCGACGTCGGCGGACGCGAGCCGGTGCGCGAGGACATCGACCACCTCTACGACGCTTTCCAGCACGCGCGCGCCGACCGGCCCGCGCTGCCGCTGCTCTCACCCGCAGAGACCCGCGGGTATGTGCGCGAGGTGCGCGAGAAGGTGTTAGACGTGCTTGAGCGCGTCCCCCTTGAGGGCTCGCGGCTGGTCGACCAGGGTTTCGCGTTCGGGATGATCGTGCAGCACGAGCAGCAGCACGACGAGACCATGCTGGCCACCCACCAACTCCGCGTCGGCGCGCCGGTCCTGCACGCGCCGGACCCAGGTCCGGCGACTCGGCCCGCGCGGCGCGAGGTGCTGGTGCCCGCGGGCGAGTTCACCATGGGCACTTCCACCGAGCCGTGGGCGCTGGACAACGAGCGGCCCGCGTACCGGCGCCACGTCGACGCCTTCTTCATCGACACGGTCCCGGTCAGCAACGGCGACTACCTGGCGTTCATCGACACGGGCGGCTACGACGACGAGCGCTGGTGGAGCCCCGAGGGCTGGGCCTACCGCAAGCAGGCCAACCTGGTGGCGCCCCGGTTCTGGAAGCGCGATGGCGATGGCTGGGTGCGCACGCGGTTCGGTGTGGTGGAACGGATCCCGCAGGACGAGCCGGTGGTGCACGTCAGCTTCCACGAGGCCGCCGCGTACGCGAAGTGGGCGGGCAAGCGGCTGCCGACCGAGCCGGAGTGGGAGAAGGCCGCCCGGTTCGACCCGGCCACCGGCCGCTCGCGACGCTACCCGTGGGGTGATGAGGATCCCGGCGTCGAGCACGCCAACCTCGGACAGCGGCACCTGCGCCCCGCGCCGGTCGGCTCGTACCCGGCAGGCGAGTCGGCGCTGGGTGTCCGCCAGCTCATCGGCGACGTCTGGGAGTGGTGCGACTCCGGTTTCGAGGCGTATCCGGGGTTCGCGGCGTTCCCATACCGGGAGTACTCCGAGGTGTTCTTCGGTGGCGACTACAAGATGCTGCGCGGAGGGTCATTCGGCACCGACGAAGCGGCCGTGCGCGGGACTTTCCGCAACTGGGACCACCCGATCCGCAGGCAGATCTTCGCCGGCTTCAGATGCGCCCGCGACGTGCTCCCGGATGAGGCGCGGTAGACGCCGTGTGCCGACATCTGGGTTACCTCGGCCCCGCCGTGTCCTTGTCCACCTTGCTGTTCGACCCGCCGCAAGGGTTGCTGAGGCAGACGTTCGCGCCGAAGGACATGCGGCAGGGCGGCACGGTCAACGTCGACGGGTTCGGCGTCGCCTGGCGCACCGACGGGCAGACGGTCCGCTACCGCCGCGCGGTCCCGATGTGGATCGACCACGGCTTCGCCGCCGTCGCCGCGAGCACCCGCAGCGACGTGGTGCTCGGCGCCGTCCGGTCGGCCACGATCGGCATGCCGATCTGCGACGACGCCTGCGCGCCCTTCACCGAGGGGCCGTGGATGTTCAGCCACAACGGGCGGATCGGCGGATGGCCGGGGAGTGTCGCCGGGCTCGCCGCCGAACTGCCCACAGTGGACCTGATGACGCTCGACGCACCCACCGACAGCGCACTGATCTGGGCCATGGTGCGGCATCGGCTGCGGGCGGGCCTCGACCCGGCCGACGCGCTGGCCGAGGTGGCCCGCGCGATCGGCGCGGTGGCGCCGGACTCGCGGCTCAACTTCCTGCTCACCGACGGCCGGACGCTGGTCGCCACCACCTGGTGGCACTCGCTTTCCGTGCTGAGGAACGAAGACAGCGTCGTCCTGGCCTCCGAGCCGTGGGACGACGATCCACAGTGGACGACCTTGGGTGACCGCCTGCTGGTCACCGCCACGCTTGACCCGGCCCCGGATGTGCGCGTCACCGAATTGGGGCCGATCGCCGAATCACCGGAGGGGAACGCAGTAGTGACCACGACCGACGCCAGGAACTCCGCTGTCGAAGTACACCTGCCCGAAGACCACGCCGCTCGTTCGCTCGCCGCCGATGTCCGCATGGGACTGACCGCAACGCCCAAATCTCTGCCGCCCAAGTGGTTCTACGACACCCGGGGCAGCGAGCTGTTCGAACAGATCACCCGGCTCCCGGAGTACTACCCGACTCGCGCGGAACGTGAGATCCTCGCGGCCCGCGCGGCCGAGATCGCTTCGGTGACCGGCGCGCACACGTTGGTGGAACTGGGTTCGGGCTCCTCGGAGAAGACCCGGCTGCTGCTCGACGCCCTGCGCGACGGCGGCACCCTGTCGCAGATCGTCGTCCTGGATGTCTCGGAGTCGGCGCTACGCGAGGCTTCGGCGGCGCTGGGGGAGGAGTACCCGGACACGACCGTCAACGGCGTCGTCGGCGACTTCACCGAACACCTGGGTCTGCTCCCCGGCGAGCCCGCGCGGCTGGTCGTGTTCCTCGGCGGCACCATCGGCAACCTGCTTCCCGCTGAGCGCAGGACATTCCTGGCGTCGATCCGCGACACCCTCAAGCCGGGGGAGTGGCTGCTGCTGGGCACCGACCTGGTCAAGGACGAGGCCACCGTCGTCGCCGCGTATGACGACGCGGCGGGTGTCACGGCGGAGTTCAACAAGAACGTCCTGCACGTCCTCAACCGCGAGTTGGACGCCGACTTCGACGTCGACGCGTTCGACCATGTGGCGCTGTGGGACGCGAAGAACGAGTGGATCGAGATGCGCCTGCGCTCGACCAAGGCCCAGCGCGCCCGCATCGCGGCGTTGGACATGGAGGTCGACTTCGCCGAGGGCGAGGAACTCCGCACCGAGATCTCCGCCAAGTTCCGCCAGTCGGGCGTGGCGGCGGAACTCGCGGCCGCGGGCTTCGCCCTGAGCCAGTGGTGGACCGACGAACAGGGTCGCTTCGCGCTCTCCTTGGCCAAGGCGGACTAGCCGCCGAACAGTTCCTTCGTGGCTTCCTGGCCCGCGTTGGTGGTGCGGGTCAGGAAGTCGGCGAGGATCTGGAGTTCGGCTTCGCTGTAGCCGGAGACGATGTCGTCCATGCTTGAGTTCATGCCCGAGTAGAGCGCGAACACGTCGGCGGCGCGGTCTTTCCGCGCCTGGATGAGGACCGCCCGGCGGTCGCTGGGGTCGCGGTCCCGGGAGATCCAGCCGCCGCGTTCGAGGCGGTCGAGGACGCCGGTCATGGTGGCGGGGTGCATTCCCGCCCGCTTCGCCAGGGCGCTGGGGGTCAGGGGGCCGTGGCGGGTGATCAGGTCGAGACACTCGAGGTCGGCGTCGCGCAGGTCCAGCTTGCCGCTCACCTGGTGGTTCAGCAGTGACAGCTGCACGCTCAGCTCCCGCAGCGACTCCTTGATGTCGTTGGTGAGCCGTCGCTTGCGCCTGCGGTCGTCCGCGTCGGAAGAAGATACGGAACTCATATGATACGCTCCTCGTAGTATATGACCGACGTAAGACAAAGTACTCGGCATGCTGAGGGAGCACACCATGAAGCTCACGATCTTCGCCGCGACCGGCGGCATCGGCCGCCACCTCGTCGACCAGGCCTTGGCCGAACGCCACTACGTCACCGCCGTCGTCCGCGATCCCGGCAAGGTGACCGCCGACGTCCGCGCGATCAAAGCCGACCTGCTGAATCCCGACGCCGACACCTTGCAGACGGCCGTCGCGGGCGCCGACGCGGTGCTGTCCGGACTCGGCCCCCGCAAGCTCAAGGACGCGGGCGTGACGGCCCCGGGCACCCTCGCCATCGTCCAGGCGATGCGCGCCACCGGAGTCCGCAGGCTCGTCGTCGTCAGTGCCGCCCCGGTGTCGACCATGCCCTCGCCCGGCAGGCCGAACCCACCACGCGACCCCGGCGAGGGCTTCTTCACCCGCGCGGTCCTCACGCCGCTGGTGAAAGCCGCGCTACGCAAGCACTATGTCGACCTCGCCCGTATGGAGGATGTCCTGCGGGACAGCGACCTCGACTGGACGTCCCTGCGCCCGCCGCGTCTGACCGACAAGCCGCTGACCGGGAACTACCGCACCGCCATCGAGGCGAGCGCGGGCGGCCACCTGGTTTCCCGCGCGGATGTGGCCCACGGGATGCTGGCGGCTTTGGACCGCCCGGAGACCATCCGCAAGGCGGTCGGGATCGCGAACTAGGAGTCGTGGTCGAGGAGGGTGGCCAGATCCTCGAGGATCCCGGCGAATACCGCGGCCGGATCGTCACCACGAAGACCTTTCCCGCATGTTCGGGGTGCGCGAGCAGGTGCGACTCACGCCAGAACTGGACGGTGAGGATCAGGGCGGCGCCTTCGCGGAACACGTAGGCGAGTCAGTTGGTCGGTCGTTGGGCCATGGCCAGTGCGGCCCCAGTCAGCGGTGTCCCATACAGCGTGCCGAAACTGCTTCACACACGCGTCGTTGTTGTCACACGTCAAACGCTGATCGGAGGCCACAGTCCACTCGACGCAGCGCGGGGCCGACCGTCAGTCGAGCTAACGAGATCGGTCGAGAGGATCTTGTCGAACGTCTATACAAGAACTTCCTCGGCCAATATGAGATGCCACTCTGGATGCTCGGCTATTGAAGACCGAGCACGCCAGTTGCTCCATCCGGGCGTACTTGCGCTGAACCCTCAGTGTTGTCGTACGCCGCTGCTACAACAACCAGTGCCCACCCGCACGCTGTCCGTAGCCACCTGGAGACCGCATGGCCATGACCAAAACTGGCCTCCTCCTCCCGCTCCTGGCCGTCGTCGGACTGGTCGCCTACTTCGGGCTGGACACCGTCACGGACACCGTGGGCGACCTGTTCGGCGGCAACGACCCGGTCATCATCGAGGACCACGGCTACCAGTTGCTGATTGGCGACGACGGCGAAGCGAAGGTCCGGCAGTGCACGGCCCAAGTCGCCCTGACCATCCGGCAGTGCGGCGACGTCAAGGTGGTGGTCATCGACGCGACCAAGATGCCCTTCATCTCCCGCAACATCCAGCTGGCTTGGGCGGACGGCATCCCTTCGATCCTGACTCGCAACTCGGCCAAGCAGGCCGTGAACCGCGCCGCGGCTTGCGGCAAGTTTGTCCCGAAGTACGGCGGCAGTTGTGACGAGTACGCCTTCGCCACCACCGACGAGGGCGGCTCCAGTGCCCGCACCGAGGAAGTCCCCCTGCGCGAACAGCGCTGCCAGGGCGGTGCAGTGACCGGCGGCTATGCCAAGGCCGCTGTCGGTCAGGGCGATCAGTTCTTGGTGGTCATCGCGAGCCCCGGCAAGGTCGCCACCAAGTCGTTCACTGGAGCCGACGTGGCAGAGGAACCGGTGGAACAATGCGCAGTGTGAACTCCTACGCTTGGGCAGACACGGCCTACGACCTGTCGTGGACGCTGGCCGTCATCCAAGGCCGCACCGAGGATGAGGTTCGCGCGGGCTACGGCGCAGATCAAGAAGTCAGCAAGCTGACGTTCGAACAAGCCAACGCCGAACGAACCGAACACCTGGACGACTACGGCCTTGTCCAGTTCAAGGCTGTCGACGACTACATCGTGGTCATCGAGCCGAACGGGTGGGTGGGCAACGCTCCCGAGGTAGCTCGCAAGTTGTCCAGCCCCACCGGCTTGTTCTTCTCGGTGTACTGGAGCCCGAGCGGCCACCAGATTCTTCAGGCCACGGGCGGCCAGATCACCGGTCGCTTCGATCCGACGTTCATCGGGCTGCCTGCCGGGGCGAACGACATGCTTCCTGGCTGGGTCGGCGACGACGAGTTCGACCTTGAACACCTACGCTCCGCCAGCCTCGCAGCAGTTGAGCGTCAAACCGGCCTCGCCTTCGATCCGGCCTGGCTCACCGATCCACTTCCGACGTACCGGGTATCGGCGTAGGTCGCCACCGTCGCAACCCGTCCAGCACTCGCCCGAGTAGCTCGTCGCCGGGGTCGATGTATACCGGTCGTGACGGTGCGGGGAATGCCTGCGCTTCCCGCTCCGGCAGCTCGGCCACCGAGTCCGCGGTGAGCTTCTGTTCCAAAATGTCCATCAGCTCGTCTGTCATCGGGGGCAGTACGCCCGTTGGCCAGTCGTGTCCTTGCAGGGAAGCGAATCCATGCGGATCGGTGTCGTCCTCCGTCCAGTTCAACCGCAGTGCTCGCCCGCTCAACGCCACCCGCTCTAACAGCTCCGCCACGGCAATCGAGTGGCCGTGCTGTCCGTCGTGCTTGCCCATGTAATTACGCCCGTCCACGTAGCGCCTGGCTACCGCGATGGCCGCGTTCCACTTGCGCCGCTGGGAAAGCGCATCGGATGGCAGCCACCAGACCGCCCAAGCGAGGGCGCCAACGATCGGCCCACAGGCCAGCGCCCACATGTCACAGCCGCCGTGCCCGTGTGAGCCAGGGCAGGACGAAACGGCCAGCCAACCGTCCGACCAGCACCGTGCCACCGAGCGTGGCCACCGCCAGGCCGACGCTCACGTCGGCCGCGCAAGCTGACCTCGGCAAAGCTTCTGCGCCATGTCCGGCAGGCCGCCGTCTTGTACCCAGATCGCTGCCTTGGTTCGCCGGATTTGGGCAACCAACGCCGTTACCACATCCGCCCGGTATGACAGGTGGACGCTGTTGAGCACCACTGCCGCTGACGCCTGCGGCATACCCAGCGCTTGCACCAGACCCCGGAAACCCACCCGGTCTTCTACGTCGAGCAATGACCCCACGTCAGAAAACGTCGCGCCCAAATGCCAGCCCTCGCTGACGCACCACAGCTCTAGGCGTTCCTTGGCCTCGGCAAACCATTCCGGCTGTTCCCGGACGTTGTGCAAGTAGCCGTAGACCAACGGGGCTTGCCGTTTCATGCCTGCTCCGTTCCGGCCTCGATCAACAGGGGAACATCGGTCGCATCTATCCGCCCCGTAGCGTTGGCCTGCAACGCGATCGCGATCGCGAACAGGCGAGCGGCGAGCTGCTGCTCGACTTCGGGGAGCGCTGCGCTGTACTCCGTCCGTCCGCCGTCGATGTCGAGTACCCGCCCGATGTAGACGGCGATGGCTTGGTTGACGCTGGACACTTCCGCCAGGAACGCCAATTCGTCGTGATTCACTTATGCCCCTTGGGTTCTGTGGGCAGCTCGGGGTGCTGCTTGGCGGCATCTCGCACCTTGCGCAAGCCGCGTTCCGCGGCCCGGACCGGTGGGATATCCCAGGGCGACGACACGATGACGGCCGCCCGGCTCAGGGCGCTGAGTTCGGGAATGGTGACCTTGACGGTCAGGGCGACCAGCCGATCTGGGGGCTTGCTGTTCGCCTTGTCCTTGCTTGCCACCTGTCAGGCCTTCCGTGGTCGCTGCTGGAAGGCACCCAGCGCCGAGAGTTGCCCGCACTGCCACGGGGGAGGCCGTCGGGGGAAGCACGTGCGATTACTCCCGACGCCGGGTGCCAGAGAGGACGCTAGGAGCGACAGTCGGTGACGAGTTGTACAAAATGTGTGACTGGCCACCCGCTACGCTGATGACGGTTGCCGCAGGTCGGACGGGGTGAGGCATGGACGGCACGTCGAGGCAGATCGGTACGAGAGTTCGCTATTGGCGGGAGCGACGGAACCTGACGCGTCAGCGGTTTGCCGACATGGTGGGTCGGTCGACCTCGTGGTTGGACAAGATCGAGTCGGGCGAACGCGAGCTGGTCCGGCTGCCGATGATCGAGCGGGTGGCCGAGGCCCTGGGCGTCGACCCGGCTGTGCTGACCGACGCTGCTCAGGCCGAGCGCGCCGAACAGTGCGTCGATGCCGGCGAAGTCCAGGCCATCCGTACCGCACTTGCTGCCTATCCGGGCTTGGCCGCGTGGCCTGCCGAGAACGTCAGTACCGCTAGCATTCGCAGGCAGGCCGAGTACTTGGACCTTGCCTGGTTGTCGTCCCGCTTCACCGTGTTGGCTCGCCACCTCCCCGGGCTGATGACCGAGGCGCAAGCCGCGGTGCTCAGCGTTCCGCGCGACGAGCGGGTTGGGGCCTACCGCGTCCTGGTGACGACCTACCGTCTGGCGTCATCCATGCTGCTGAAGTTCGAGGCCAACGACGTTGCCTGGCTGGCGGCCGACCGCGCCATGTACACGGCGATGAGCGTCGACGACACCTGGTCGCTGGCACGGGCTACCCGCAGCGTGGCGCGGGCCATGACCAGCACTCGGCAGGAAGCCCAGGCGATTTCCACGCTGTTGGACATGGCCGACCGGATGCGACGCGAAACCGAAACGCACGCTCCTGAGCTGCTGTCCCTGTACGGGATGCTCTACCTCGCGGCCTCGATTACGGCGGCCGGTCAGGACGACCCGGTGACAGCTCGGGAGATGCACGAAGAGGCGATGGTGGCGGCGCTGAAGTTCGAGCCGCACTACAACACTCACCACACCTTCTTCGGCACCACCAACACCCTGATCCACCGCGTCTCGGCGCTCGTACGCCTACACCAAGGCGGGCGAGCGTTGGAGTTCGCGGAGACCATTGACCCGTCCGCGGTTGCGGCGCTATCCGCCGAGCGGCAGTCGAACTTCCTGCTCGATCTCACCGAGGCGCACACCAGCGTCGGCAACCACCGGCAAGCCGTCCGCTTGCTGGGCCAGGCGGAACAGGTCGCGCCCGAGGAGGTGCGCTGCCGACCGCTGGCGCACGGCCTGCTGCGGTCGCTGCTGCACAACACCACCGGCGAGCCCGCTAAGTTGGTCAAGCAAATGGCTGACCGAGCGGGAGTCGTGGCATGACTAAACCGGTGCTGTACCTGATGATTTGCGGCGCCGGTCCGGCTGATCACATCGACCGCATGATCAAGCTCGCCCACGCCGATGGCTGGGACGTCTGGTGTCTGGCCACGCCATCTGCTGTTGAACACTTCCTCGATCTGGATGCGCTCGAAGCGCTCACCGGGCACGTGGTGCGCACCGGCCACCAACGAGCGGGCCAACCGCCGCTGCCCAAGGCCAGGGCGGTGATCGTGGCCCCGGCGACCTACAACACGATCAACAAGTGGGCTGCTGGCATCGCCGACACCTACGTCCTGACCCAGCTCGCCGAGCTCACCGGCCTCGGGGTGCCAATCGTGGTCCTGCCATTCGTCAACACCGCACTAGCGGCCAACCGCGTCTTCCAGCGCAGCGTCGCCGAGTTGCGCGAGTCCGGGGTGACCGTGCTGTTTGGCGAAGGCGGCTTTGTGCCGCACCCTCCGCGGACTGGTGGTCAGGTGATGGATAGCTACCCGTGGGAAGCCGCGCTCAGAGCTGCGACGCGGTCTGATTTCGGAAACATTGGAGACGAAAACATGCCGGTGAAGCCATGACACGTTCCATGGGTGACGCCGAGTGGGAGCGCTATAGGAACTTCCGCGAGACTACCTTTTCTCGCGTTCGGCTACTAGTTCGGTCGCGATTGAACTGGAGGTAGGTAGCCAGAGATCTTCTTCCGCCCAGCCGTACTGACCTTAATTGTCAGTAGAGGCGACCATGAGAAACTCGGTCAAATGCGTCCAAAAGTGCCAACGCCCGCAACGTGTAGGATCTAAGTCAGCCTACGGGCATCTCTTGGGCGAGTAGTCCCTCGCACTGCATTCCCTAGCCAGCATCTCCACATCCACACTGACGTAGTGCCGGATGCTGTCCACCCGCCTACCTCCACGGCGACGAACTAGAAGACGCTCTTCCCGATCAGCAGCAGTGCGCTCAGTGCTGCGACCACCAGGACGCCGACCCGCAGCCGCGGCCCCTCGACGTGCTTGCGCAGCGGGTTGGAGATCAGGGCGCCGCAGGCCAGGAACGGAATCAGTAAGGCCGCGGCCACCAGGTGGCGCTGTTCCACATGACCGGCCACCGCCAGCATCGCCAGCGACGAGATCGAGGCGACCAGGAAAAAGGCGCTCAGCGTCGAGCGAATCGTGGGACCGGACTGGTTCTGGTACACCAGCGCGATCGGCGGACCGCCGATCGACGCCATGGTGCCGAAAGCACCCGACGCGGTGCCTGCCACCAGCAGGGTGGGGACAGTCGGCCGCGGCTTCCACGTCATCACCGACAGGCCCACGCACACCAGAACACTCACCCCGATCAGCGTGGTGAAGCCCGCCACCGGCAGCGTCGCCAGGGCGATCAGGCCGAGCCCGTTGCCGGGCAACCGCCCCACCATCGCCCAGCCGACGTTCTTCCACTCGACCGAGCCGTGCTCGCGGAAGATCAGCATCGCCGAGAGCGCGGTCCCGGCGAACAGCACCGGCACCGGCACGAGCATCGGGTCGATCAGCGCCAGGATCGGACCGGCGATCAGGTTGAGGCCGAAGCCGATGGTGCCCTGCACCGCCGCGCCGACTAACAGGACCAGGCCCGCGATCAGCAGTCCGAGTGTCAAAGGGATCCCCAGAAATACGAGAGCGGGAGACGTCCGGGGTTGCCGGACGTCCCCCGCTCAGGTTCTTGATCAGCTGTTTACCATCTTGCGCAGCACGTACTGCATGATGCCGCCGTTGCGGTAGTAGTCCGCCTCACCGGGGGTGTCGATGCGCACGAGGCCGTCGAACTCCACAGTGGAGCCATCCGCCTTCGTGGCCGAAACCTTGACCGTGCGCGGGGTCTCGCCGTCGTTGAGCGCGGTGACGCCCGTGATCGAGAACGTCTCCGTGCCGTCGAGGCCCAGCGACGCCGCGGTCTCGCCCTGCGGGAACTGCAGCGGCAGCACGCCCATGCCGATCAGGTTCGACCGGTGGATGCGCTCGAAGGACTCCGCGATGACCGCGCGGACACCGAGCAGCGAGGTGCCCTTGGCCGCCCAGTCGCGCGACGAGCCCGAGCCGTACTCCTTGCCCGCCAGGATGACCAGGCCGATCCCCGCCGCCGCGTAGTTCTGCGCCGCGTCGTAGATGAAGGCCTGCTCGCCGCCGGAGGTGAAGTCGCGGGTGTAGCCACCCTGGACGTCGTCGAGCAGCATGTTGCGGAGACGGATGTTCGCGAACGTGCCGCGGATCATCACCTCGTGGTTGCCGCGCCGCGAGCCGTAGGAGTTGAAGTCCCTGCGCTCCACGCCGTGCTCGGTGAGGTACTTGCCCGCGGGGGTGTCCGCCTTGATCGCACCGGCAGGCGAGATGTGGTCGGTGGTGACCGAGTCGCCCAGCAGCGCCAGGACGCGCGCGCCCTCGATGTCGGTGACCGGGGTCGTCTCCATCGTCATGCCCTCGAAGTACGGGGGCTTGCGGACGTAGGTGGACTGCGGGTCCCACTCGAAGGTCTTGCCGGTCGGCGTCGGCAGCGACTGCCAGCGCTCGTCACCGGCGAAGACGTCCTTGTAGCTGTTCGCGAAGCTCTCCGCGGACATCGCCGAGGCGATGGTGTCGGAGATCTCCTGCGGGGTCGGCCAGATGTCGGCGAGGTGCACCGGCTGACCGTCGGACCCGATGCCCAGCGGTTCGGTGGTGATGTCGATGTCCATCGACCCGGCCAGCGCGTACGCCACCACCAGCGGCGGGGACGCGAGGTAGTTCATCTTGATGTCCGGGTTGATCCGGCCCTCGAAGTTGCGGTTGCCCGAGAGCACCGACACGACGGCGAGGTCGGATTCCTGCACACCCGCGGAGATCTCGTCCTGCAGCGGGCCGGAGTTTCCGATGCAGGTGGTGCAGCCGTAGCCGACCAGGTTGAAGCCGAGCTTGTCCAGGTACGGGGTGAGGCCCGCGCGGTCGTAGTAGTCCATGACCACCTTGGACCCCGGCGCCAGCGTGGTCTTGACCCACGGCTTGCGGTTGAGGCCGCGCTCGACGGCCTTCTTCGCCAGCAGCGCCGCGCCGATCATGACCGAGGGGTTCGACGTGTTCGTGCACGAGGTGATCGCGGCGATGGCCACGGCGCCGTGGTCGAGTTCGAAGGTCTGGCCATCGAGGGTGACGGTGGTGGGCTTGGAGACCCGGCCGTCGGCGGTGGCGGCGGCCGAGTGGTAGTCGTGTGGCTTGCCCGACGCCCCGTTGCCCGGTCGGTTGGCGGCGTGGCCGGGCGGGTCGCTGGCCGGGAACGACTCGTCCGACGCCTCGTCCACAGTGGACAGCGGCGCGCTGGCCTCGTGGGAGACATAGGCGCCCAGCGCGCCGCGGAAGGCTTCCTTCGCGTCGGTGAGCTGGATGCGGTCCTGCGGGCGCTTCGGGCCCGCGATCGACGGGACGATCGTGGCCAGGTCCAGCTCAAGGGTCTCGGAGAAGACCGGCTCGACGGACGGGTCGTGCCAGAGGCCCTGCTCCTTGGCGTACGCCTCGACCAGTGCGACCTGGTCGGCGGAGCGGCCGGTGAAGCGCAGGTACTCGATGGTCTCCGCGTCGATCGGGAACATCGCCGCGGTGGAGCCGAACTCCGGGCTCATGTTGCCGATGGTGGCGCGGTTGGCCAGCGGGACGGCCGAGACACCGGAGCCGTAGAACTCGACGAACTTGCCGACGACGCCCTGCTTGCGCAGCATCTCGGTGATCGTGAGGACCAGGTCGGTGGCGGTGGCACCCGCGGGGAGCTCGCCGTGCAGCTTGAAGCCGACCACGCGCGGGATCAGCATGGAGACCGGCTGGCCGAGCATCGCGGCCTCGGCCTCGATGCCGCCGACGCCCCAGCCCAGCACGCCCAGGCCGTTGACCATCGTGGTGTGTGAGTCGGTGCCGACGAGGGTGTCCGGGTAGGCCTGCCCGTTGCGGGTCATGACCACGCGCGCCAGGTGCTCGATGTTGACCTGGTGGACGATGCCGGTGCCCGGGGGGACGACCTTGAACTCGTCGAACGCGGTCTGGCCCCAGCGCAGGAACTGGTAGCGCTCCTTGTTGCGCTGGTACTCCAGGTCGACGTTGGTCTCGAAGGCGTCCGGGCGGCCGAAGATGTCGGCGATCACCGAGTGGTCGATGACCAGCTCGGCCGGGGCCAGCGGGTTGACCTTCGTCGGGTCGCCGCCCAGCGTGGTGACCGCCTCGCGCATGGTGGCGAGGTCGACGACGCAGGGGACGCCGGTGAAGTCCTGCATGACCACGCGGCCCGGCGTGAACTGGATCTCCGTCGACGGCTCGGCCGCCGGGTCCCAGTTCGCCAGGGCGCGCACGTGGTCGGCGGTGATGTTCGCGCCGTCCTCGGTGCGGAGCAGGTTCTCCAGCAGGATCTTGAGGCTGTAGGGCAGGCGCTCGGAACCCTCCACCGCGTCCAGCCGGAACACCTCGTATGAGGCGTCACCGACGTTCAGCGTGGCACGGGCGCCGAAGCTGTCCTTGCTAGCAGTAGTCACGTCCAACTCCAGTGGCGGCGCAAGTCAGTTCAGGTAGTCGAGCCCTGAGTCTCGCGCACCTGGTTGAGGCGCGCATCGACAGGCTCACGAAGCAAACAGTACGCTTGTCCTGTAAGCGACTTCAAGTGGGGGCTGATGTGATCCATCACGTGCAGATCGCGTGTCCGGTGGGCGCGGAGGACCGGATGCGGGCGTTCTATGGAGGCGTCCTCGGGTGGTCTGAGCTGCCGAAACCTCCGTTGTTGGCGGCCCGGGGCGGCTGTTGGTTCGCCGTGCCTGGGGGCGGGGAGTTGCACGTCGGAGTCGAGGTCGACTTCCGGCAGGCGCGCAAGGCGCATCCCGCGTTTGTGGTGGATGTCGACGCGGTGGCGGCGGCGGTGGCAGGGGCGGGCGCCGGTGTCCGCTGGGCGGACCCCGCGGAGATTCCCGGTCGGCGGCGTTTCCACACTGATGACCCGGTGGGTAACCGTGTCGAGTTTCTGGAGTCATGACCCGTGTGAACATCGAATGCTCACTGTTCTGAAATGAGCATTCGGGTGGACTGGAGCAGGGCGGACGACTCTGGGTCGCCGCCCTGCTCTCATGCCATCTACTGCCGACTTAGACGAGCCAGCCTGCGAGGTGGGCCAGGTTCGCGACGAGGTTGGTAAGCATGTGTTTCTCCTTTGAATCACAGTGGGGAAAGAGAAGTGCTTCGCCATTTGGCTTTCGAAGTGCCGTCAGCCTCTCCGTGTGCGTTTCTCTTGTCAAGAAGGGGATTTCATTTCGATAGTTTTGCGCTAATGTCGCGGGTGGAGATTCCCCCGGCGCGAGATGGTCAACTTTCGCTGTCCGAGTGCGGTCTGACCTGCGAAGATTCGCCGCATAGCAAACTTGTCGCAGTCGGACATATCTGGGTTGGCATATTTGACTGCCCGGCCGACTGGTATTCGGTGGGCGAGATTCCTGACTTCATAGAAGGATGTTCGTATGGACGCTGTGGTGGTCGGGGCGGGGCCCAACGGGCTCGCGGCGGCACTGGTGTTGGCCAAAGCCGGGTTGGCGGTGGAGGTGCATGAGGCAGCCCAGACGATCGGCGGCGGTTCCAGGACGGCCGAGCTGACCCTGCCGGGGTTGCGGCACGACGTGTGCGCCCACGCCCATCCGATGGGCCTCGCCTCGCCGTTCTTCCGCGCCTTCGGCCTCGCCGAACACGGCGTCGACCTGCTCGTCCCCGAGGTGTCCTACGCCCACCCGCTCGACGGCGGTCGAGCAGGCGTGGCCTGGCGCGATCTGGACCGGACGGTGGAAGGCCTGGGTCGAGACGGGCGGGCATGGCGAAGTCTGCTGGGGCCGCTGGTCCGGGACTGGCCGGGCTTGGTCGATCTCGCGATGTCGGACTTCCGGTCGGTACCCCGCGCGCTCCGGTTCCCGCTGCGGGTCCTGGAACAGGCGTCCCCGCTGTGGGGCGCACGCTTCAGCGGGACGGTCGCACCCGCCCTGCTGACCGGAGTGAGTGCGCACGCGGTGACGCCACCCCGAGCCCTCGCGCCCGCCGGAGCCGGACTGCTGCTCGCCACCCTCGGCCACGCGGTCGGCTGGCCCATCGCCCGCGGCGGCAGCCAGTCCATAGTGGACGCTCTGGCGGCGGAGTTGGTCAGGCTGGGTGGGAAGATCGTGACCGACAGCCGGATCGACTCGCTGTCACAGGTCCGCGCGCACGCCGTCCTGCTCGACGTCAGCCCCGCGGCGCTGGCGGGAATGGCCGAACTGCCTGGCCGGTACCTGCGGTGGCTGCGGGCATTCCGCTATGGCGGGGGAGTGTGCAAGGTCGACTTCGCCCTGTCCGGCCCGGTGCCGTGGACGGTCCCGGAACTCGCCGCCGCCGCAACGCTGCACGTGGTCGGCGACCGGGGGGAGGCGGTGGCCGCCGAAGAGGAAGTCGCGGCAGGCAGACACCCCACGCGGCCGTATGTGCTGGTGGGACAACCTGGCGTGGTGGACCCGGGCCGGGCCCCGGAGGGCATGCACACGCTGTGGTCGTACGCGCATGTGCCGAACGGGTCCACTGTGGATGTCGGCGAACGGGTGACGGCCCAGATCGAACGGTTCGCACCGGGGTTCAGGGACCTGGTGGTGGAACGGTCGGTGGTGACGGCCGTGGAGATGGCTCGGTACAACGCGAACTACGTCGGCGGGGACATCGGCGCCGGCGCGCTTTCGGTGTGGCAGACCGTGTTCAGGCCGGTTCCGCGGTGGGATCCCTATCGGACGCCCATACCTGGCGTGTACCTGTGTTCGGCTTCGACACCGCCTGGGCCTGGGGTGCACGGAATGAGTGGCGTCCATGCCGCTGGACGCGTTTTGCGGCAGCGTTTCGGCATGAGGACAGATGCGCTGGATCTGATCCGGAGCTGAATCTTCGGCTCCGCTCCACAGGTGTGTGTTGGCCTGGAGTTGGCGATGTCCGGAGGTGGGGCACAGCGCCGCTTCCTGGTGGAGTCGAGTCTGGAGCGTGGGATGAGTGCCTTTTCCGAAGGCGACCACATCCGGAGTTCGGAAGGACTCTCCTGACGTTCGCCCGTCGGGGTGGAGCTGTCGGTGGCTCTTCTTCGGGGTTTGGCCGGCTTGCCCTGCTGGGGTGATGGGCGCGGTGTTTCCGGGGAGCGAAACAGAAGAGGCCCCGCTGTGGAGCGGGGCCTCTTCTTGGTCTAGCGCTTAGTTCTTACGACTGCACTACTTGAGCATCTTGATGAGGGCCTTGACGTCCGCGGGCTCCAGGCTCTTCAGGGCGGTGACCTGGATGTCGGTCAGCGACCGGATGGGGCTGACGTACCACTTGCCGTCCACCTGGGTGGTGACGACGCCGGTGTTGGCCATCATGCCCTTGACCAGGTTGGTCAGTGCCCTCTTGGCGTCCGGCTTCATGCGCTTGCCGCCGATCTCGGCGGCCGCGTCGTCGGCGCAGAACTTCTTCTTCTCGCCGTCGGCCTCAGCTTCGTAGCACTCGCCGTCCTTGATGACGCTGACGGTCTGGCCCTCCATCTCCGCCTCGAACTCCTTGAGGAGGACCTTCGTGGCGCCCTCGACCTCGGTGGTCTCGGTCTCCAGCTTGGTGATCTTGACCCCGGTCGCCTCGGCGCCGTCCTTCTTGGCCATCTCGACCAGCATCGGGCCCAGGTCGTGCAGCACTGCCATCTCGTCCGGCGGGAGGAGTTCGATGACCCGCTCCAGGTTCGCGTCCAGGGCCGCTTCCGCCATTTCGCGAACCGCCTGGTTGGGGGAGTCCGCGCCCTTGGCGGCGATGGGGCTCTTCGGCCAGGACTCGTCGGCCTCTTGCAGGGCGTAGTCCGCGATCGAGTAGAACAGGCTCGGGTACCACTCGCCGTCGACGTTCACGGTGGCGATGCGGATGGCCTTGCCGTCGTTGTCCTTGACGATCTCGGCGATGTCGACCGTCTCGGTCTGCGGCTTCGCGTCCAGTCCGCGCGGGAACGCGGCCTCGATGAACTCCTCGGTCAGCGGCAGCTTGCTCGCGTCGGAGCTGATGGTGAGCTTGCCCGCGACCAGCTTGGTGATGGTCAGGTGGTCGTTGACCTTCTCCGCGTTCTGCTCGTCGAACTGCAGGCCCTCGGTCTTGAGCTCGAAGCCCTGCAGCTTGTTCGGGTCGGCGTCGGCCTTGTAGATCTCGAGCCGCTGCAGTTCCTTGGTGGTCTCGGAGTTCAGCGTGGTCATCAGGTCGCGCTCGGCGGGCGCCAGGCCCGTGAGCAGACCCGCGACGTCACCCTGGCCGAGGGCGTTGACCAGGCTGGTCGCCGCCGCCGTCGGGCTCTGCGCGCCCGCGGGGGCGGTGCCCCGGTTGAGCGCCCACACCGTCACACCCGCACCCGCCGCGACCGCGATGACCGCGGCCACGACACCGATGACCAGGCCCTTGCGCTTCTTGGGCTGCTCCGGCGCCGGGTAGCCGTACGCGCCGAACTGCTGCTGGCCGTACGGGTCGCCCTGCGGCTGGCCGTACTGCTGCTCGCCGAGCTGGCCGTACTGCTGGGTCGGCTGCGGCCCGGTCTGCGGGTACCCCTGCTGCGGGTAGCCCCCCTGCTGCGGGTATCCGGGCTGGCCGCCCTGCTGGGGGTAACCGCCCTGCTGGGGGTAACCGCCCTGCTGCGGGTACCCAGGCTGGCCGCCCGGCTGCTGATATGGGTCGTTCGGCTGCCCCTGGCCGCCTGAACCTGGATAGGTCACGGTTCCCCTCCTGCGATCCTGCTTGCGCTCCTGCGCCGGCTTACGAAGATGCCCACGGCCCCGATGAGAGCCACCAACGAGCCGATCAATGTGACCGTCGGTCCGGTGCCCGCAATGCCGAGCGAGCTTTCCTCGCCACCGCTTTCGACGGTGGCGACACCCGAAATGGTTCCAGTGAATATCGTCAGAACCACGCAGATCGTTGCGCTCGTCCGGTGCAAGCCGAGCGTGTAGGCCACAACGCTCAGCGTCACCACCGGGATCAAGGCGAACCAGATGTAGAGCAGGACCTCCAGCACGTCGCCGCGCAGGAAGCCGAGGGTCTGGATCACGCCGATCAGCTGGAAGCTGTCGCGTAGCACCGCGCCGGACCGGAACCAGGGAAGGAACATGCCCGCGACGACCGCCACGAGTCCCGCGGCGGCGATCACGGCGGTCGCCGCCCCCCGAGCGCGAGTTGATCCCTGAGTCACGGCGACATCGTCGCAGCACCGGGCACAGGCAGTCACATCGGGCTCGGCAACGATTCACTCGCTGTGTCTAGTGTCGATCACCCAGGTGGAGCAGCGCGGATACACCCTGCGTGTCACAAGGGGACCAAGTTGTCCAGGGTGATGAAGTTTCCCCTGTTACGACTGGTGCAATTGTGGTCCTAATGGCACAGTCGTCGTAGGCCGGTCCGTTTCCCGCCGAGCCGGCGGTCACGGGGCGCCGATCCGTCCGAAGTGGACGGGGGAGCCGTCCACACTGGGAGGTGGGAAACCATGAGGAAACGACGCGGTAGCAGAGTGTTCATGGTCGCGACGTCTCTCTCGTTGGTGATCTGCATGGCGGTCCCGCCGACAGCGGTCGCGGTCCCTCCACCTCCGCCGAACCCGAGCGATTCCGAGCTCTCCGCGGGCCGCACCGAAGCCAAGGCGAAAGCGGGCAAGGTCGGCGAGCTGACGAACCAGCTAGCCCGGGCCGAGGCCCGGCTGATGGAGCTGCAGGCCGAGGTCGAGGCCAAGATGGAGGACGCCAACAAGGCCCTCGTCGACCTCGAGACCGCCGAGGACCTCGCCGCCAAGGCGAAGGCCGACGCCGAGGCCGCCAAGCGCGAGTCCGACAACGCGAGCCAGTCGATCGAGAACGCCCGAAAGCAGCTGGACGAGTTCGCCGCGGGCAGCTATAAGCAGGGCACGACCGTCGGCTCGATGTCGGCGTACATGGGGGCCAAGAGCCCGGAAGACCTGCTCGCCCGCGCGCAGCTGCTCAACGCCGTCAGCGGCAGCGAGCTGGACGCGCTCGAGTCCATGGAGCGGGCCCGCACGGTCAAGGCCAACAAGGACTCACTGGCCCGCGCCGCCCTCGACGAGGCAACCAAGCGCCAGGCCGAGGCCGAACAGGCCAAGCGCAACGCCGACGCCGCCACGGCCTCGGCTCAGCAGGCCCAGCGCGACCAGGCGGGCAAGTCCAAGGAGCTCGAAGCCGCCCGCGCGGACTACGAGCGCCAGCTCGACGAGGCCCAGGCCAAGGTCGGCGGGCTGGAGAACCAGCGCAAGCGCTACCAGGACTGGCTCGCCGCCAAGCAGCGCGAGGACGCCGCCAACGCCGCCGCCGCGCAGGCGTCGGCCCCGGCGGGTCCGCGTCCGGCGGGTCCGCGTCCGGCGGTCAACCGGCCGCCGACGGGCAACGCCGTGCGGATCGTGATCGACCGGGCCCTTTCCCAGCTGGGCGTGCAGTACGCCTGGGGCGGCGGCAACGGCAGCGGCCCCACCCGCGGCATCCGCGACGGCGGCGTCGCCGACTCGTTCGGCGACTACAACAAGGTCGGCTTCGACTGCTCCGGCCTGATGATCTACGCCTTCGCCGGCGTCGGGATCAGGCTGCCGCACTACAGCGGCTACCAGGCCGCCGCGGGCCGCCGCGTCCCGTTGAACCAGATGGCCCCCGGCGACATGCTGTTCTGGGCCACCCGAGGCCGCATCCACCACGTCGCGATGTACATCGGCAACGGCCAGATGGTCGAGGCGCCGTACTCGGGTTCCCGCGTCCGTATCGCCCCGGTCCGCTACGGCGGCATCGTCCCCTACGCGACCCGGCTCCTCTGACTCGTCACATGGTGAGATGAGCGGGTGCGTGTCCTGTCGTGTCCCGAAGACGAGACACCGCTCCGATTCCGAGACCAGGTCTTGCGAATGCAGCACCAGGCGTGGCCTGGTGAACGGACTTCGCTGACGCACGACCCGGCGCTGCGGCCAGTGTCGATGCTGCTGCTCGACGAGGACGAGGTGGTCGCCGCCCTGGACGTCCTCGCCAAGCGGATCGTCCACGCGGGCCGGCCCTATTCCGCCGCCGGGCTGAGCACGGTCGTCACCCGGCAGGACATTCGTGGTCGCGGACACGGCCGCCTGCTCGTCTCAGCGGCTCACGACGCCATCGCCGACCGCGGGTTCGATCTCGGGATCTTCACCTGCGACCGTCCACTTCGAACCTTCTACGAGAGCGCGGGCTGGAGACCGCCGCGGGGCACGGTGCTTGTCGGCGGAACGGTCGAGACGCCGTTCGCCAGTGACCGGCCCGGGTTCGACAAGGTGACGATGGCGGACTTCTTCTCCGAGGTGGCCAAGCGGAACGAGTCGGCGTTTCACGACGCGCGTGTCGAGCTGCACTCCGGGGAGATCGACAAACTGTGGTGACCGCCCCTGGTGTCCACGCGGGACACCAGGGGCCGCCGTCCACTTAGAACACCGAGACGCCGTACCTGCTCAGGGCTTCGGTGACCGGCTGGTAGAACGTGGTCCCCCCGGTGCGGCAGTTGCCGCTGCCGCCGGAGGTCAGGCCGATCGCCTTCGAGCCGTCGTAGAGCGGGCCGCCGCTGTCGCCCGGTTCCGCGCACACGTTGGTCTGGATCATGCCGCGGACGGTGCCGCCGCCGGAGTAGTGGACGGTGACGTTGAGGCCGGTCACCGTGCCGCTCCTGGTGCCGGTGGTGCTGCCGCGGCGGCTGACCGACTCGCCGATGTAGGCGTCGGCCGCCGAGGTGATGTCCTGGCCGCCAACGGTGCCGGACACGGTGATCGACGGGTTGGTGTACTTCACGATGCCGTAGTCGTTGCCCGGGAAGCTGGAACCCGTGCGGTCACCCAGTTTGTTCGTCTGGCTGGAGTTCGCGTACCACGCCGACGCCGCGTCGGTGCAGTGTCCGGCGGTGAGGAAGTAGTACGTGCTGCCGCTGCGGACGTTGAAACCGAGCGAGCAGCGGTACCCGCCGCCGTAGATGGCGTCGCCGCCGGTGGTGAGCGGGGCGAAAGTGCCCGCCGCGCGTTCGACGCGGGCCGCGCCGTCCGAGCGTGCCGCCATGGCCACTAATCGGCCGAAGTCGGCCTCCCGCACGGAACTGTCGGCGGTGATCACGACCTGGTTGGTCGCGGGATCCACCGCCCACGCCGTGCCGGGCGTGCCGTTGTCGAGTCGGGACCGGAGCTCTTCGAGCTGTTGCACACCGCGCGACGAGGCCAGGTCGTTGGCCGCGGCCGTTCCGGGGACGATACCCGCGACCGCGAGTGCCGCCGCCGTGATGACGAGGGTGTGTCGGATGGTGGTTCTCATTGTTCCGCCCTTCAGCAGGGGACCGGGAGCGCGGTTCAGGCACGCTCCCGGGCGGTTTTAGAGAGGTGTTTCCCACCTAACGAGACAGTCTCGACCGTCACAAGCAGGCGTTGGAGTGATCTTCACGCGGGTAGGGGCTCGGCGGAAGACTTCCGTCGAGCCCCGCGCATCACCGCTTCATCAAAGCGAACAGACCCCAGCCGAGGTATTCGCGCAGGTAGCGGGTGTAGCGGATTTGCGACTCGCTCAAGTCCGCCCGCAGCTCGGGCGCCAACTCGTCATAGGGGTTGGCGTCGAGCCAGCGGCGGACGTTGAGCCACTGGGCGGCGACGTAGCGGTCCCAGCTGTCGCCGTCGGCGAGCACCATCTCGACGACGTCCCAGCCGAGGTCGTTGAAGTGCGCGACCAAGTCCGCCAGTGATCGCCACTCGTCGGGCCGGGTGGCATAGCAGGCTTCGATGGTCTCCTGGTCGGGTGGCGTCAGCCGCCAATACGGTTCGCCGATCAGCATCAGGCCGCCCGGCCGCAGGCTGCGGTCGAGCAACTCGACAGTGCCCGTGACACCCTCGCCGATCCAGGTCGCGCCGACACAGGCCACCAGATCGACCGGTTCGTCGGCGACGAAACCCACCGCGTCGTCATGCCGGAAGGCGACCCGGTCGGCCACCCCCAGTTCGACGGCGCGCTCGCGGGCGGCGTCAAGGAACACAGTGCTGATGTCGACGCCGACACCGCTCACGGCGTGCTCGCGCGCCCAGGTGCAGAGCAGTTCGCCCTTGCCGCAGCAAAGGTCGAGAACGGTCGTCCCCGCGGGCAGGCGCAGCGCCCGGCCCATCGTGGCGAGCTTCTCGCCGGTGATGGGATTGATGACGCGGTGGCTGCTCTCGCGGATGGAAAAACTACGTGGAAGATCCACTTCGGTCGGTCCTTACGGGTGAGGTGGGCGTGACAGGGATGCGTCGAGCCGTCCGAACAGCCACCGAAAACACCTCATCGAGTCGCAAGGGATCGCTTGACCCAAGCTAGAACGCGGGCGGCCCGCCCGTCCACGGGTTTTCGTCAGGGACGGCTCAGGCGCCCGGTCAGCTCGTCGAGCGTCGGCACGAACCAGAGCTGCGTCCCGCGGTTCGACTCGTGGACGAACGACGCCATCGCCTCGCTGCGCGCCACGTGCTCCGCTATGTCGCCGAGCACCGCCACACGCAGGCGGTAGTTGGCGAACTTCTGCGCGATCTCGCCCGCCACCCGGGTGCGCAGGGCGAAGAAGTCGTCGGCGAGCCGGGTCGTGGGGATGACGATCATGTCCACGTCCTGTCCCCAGAGCTGCCCGATGAGATCCGTGGCGTCCTGGTCGCGGGCCAGCGCCGGGCCGTCGGCGGCGAACACGGCCAGGGAGACGTCGTTGACGGTCATCGTGGTGAACACGGACACGGACGGTGGTCGCGGCCGTTAGGCTGGTCGAATGGATTCCTGGGCCGCGGTCATCCTCGCGGGCGGTCGCGCGTCGCGGATGGACGGCCGGGACAAGGTCGCCATCGAGATCGACGGGACGACGCTGCTCGCCCGCGCCGTGGACGCCGCCGCGGGCGCCGACCCGATCGTTGTGGTCGGCAAGCGCAGGCCGGTGCCGCGTCCGGTTGTGTGGACGGTCGAGGACGAGCCGGGGTCCGGCCCGGTCGCCGCCATCGCCGCCGGGGTCGCGGCGCTGCCCGACGACCCGGACCTGCCCGTCGTCCTGCTCGCCGCCGACCTGCCGCGGATCACTCAAGCCACCCTCGCCCGGCTGACCGGCGCCCTCGGGACGACCGGTGCTCTGCTCGTCGACCCCGACGGGCGCGACCAGTGGCTGCTCAGCGCGTGGCGGCTCGGTGTGCTGCGGGCGGCTCTTCCCGAGCGGCCCGAGGGGATGGCGCTGCGCAAGGTGCTGGGCGGACTCGACCCGCTGCGGGTCGCGGCCGTCGCCGACGAAGCCGCCGATGTGGACACTCCGGAAGACCTATCCCGTTTCACCAGTTGAGTTCACAGCGCTCACACCGCTCATGCGGTTGGCTGTAACCCGCTGGAATGACCGTGCGCTGAGGAGGACAGCTGGTGACCGAGCCTGGGCAGGTCGAGCAAGAGGGCAGCACGCCCGCGCGTGACGCGCAACTGCTCGAACGCACCGTGTTCGAGGTCAAGCGGGTGATCGTCGGGCAGGACCGGTTGGTCGAGCGGATGCTCGTCGGCCTGCTCGCCAAGGGACACCTGCTGATCGAGGGTGTGCCCGGTGTCGCCAAGACGCTCGCCGTGGAGACCTTCGCGCGGGTCGTCGGCGGTTCGTTCTCCCGGGTGCAGTTCACCCCGGACCTGGTGCCCGCCGACATCCTCGGCACCCGCATCTACCGGCAGTCCAGCGAGCGCTTCGACGTCGAACTCGGCCCGGTCGTGGCCAACTTCGTCCTCGCCGACGAGATCAACCGCGCGCCCGCCAAGGTGCAGTCGGCGATGCTCGAGATCATGGCCGAGCGGCACGTGTCCATCGGCGGCCAGACCTTCCCGATGCCCGACCCGTTCCTCGTGCTCGCCACGCAGAACCCGATCGAGAACGAGGGCGTCTACCCGCTGCCCGAGGCGCAGCGCGACCGGTTCCTCTTCAAGATCATCGTCGAGTACCCGACGGCCGAGGAGGAGCGCGAGATCGTCTACCGGATGGGCGTCACGCCGCCGGAGGCGAACCAGATCCTCAGCCCCGAGGAACTGCGCCGACTTCAGGACGTGGCCTCCAGGGTCTTCGTCCACCACGCGCTCGTCGACTACACCGTCCGGCTCGTCCTGGCCACCCGCACCCCCGCCGAGCACGGCCTCACCGACGTCGCGGGCTGGATCGCCTACGGCGCCTCGCCGCGCGCCAGCCTCGGCATCGTCGCCGCCGCCCGCGCCCTGGCGCTGGTCCGCGGCCGCGACTACGTGCTGCCCCAGGACGTCGTCGACGTCGTGCCCGACGTGCTGCGCCACCGGCTCGTGCTGTCCTACGACGCGCTCGCCGACGGTGTCCCGATCGACCACATGATCTCCCGGGTCATGCAGACCGTCCCGCTGCCGCAGGTGTCGGCGCGGCCGCAGGCGCCCAGCGGGCACCCGGCGCCGGCCGGGGTGGCCGGCAGGCCGTGAGCAGGCACAAGGCCGCCGAGGGCGAGCGCCCGAACTGGGCGCCGCCGGTGCTGCGGGGCGACCGCATGGAAGCGGGCCTGCGGCTGCTGGAGATCGACGTCCGGCGCAGGCTCGACGGGCTGCTGCAGGGCAACCATCTCGGTCTCGTGCCCGGGCCGGGGTCCGAGCCGGGGGAGGCCCGGCCCTACCAGCCGGGCGACGACGTCCGACGGATGGACTGGGCGGTCACCGCGCGCACGACGGTCCCGCACATCCGCGAGACCGTCGCCGACCGCGAGTTGGAGACCTGGCTCGTCGTCGACCTGTCCGCGAGCCTCGACTTCGGCACGGCCGCGTGCGAGAAGCGCGACCTCGCCGTCGCCGCGGTCGCCGCGATCGCCCACCTGACCCGCGGCGGCGGCAACCGGGTCGGCGCGCTGATCTCCACCGGCGAGAAGATGATCCGCATCCCCGCGCGCGGCGGGCTCGCCCACGCGCGCGGCCTCGTCCGCAAGGTCGCCGAGACCCCACGCGCGCCCCAGGGCGTCCGCGGCGACCTGGCCAACGCCATCGAGCAGCTCCGCAGGCCGCCGCGCAGGCGGGGGCTCGCCGTGGTGATCTCCGACTTCCTCGGGCCCACCGACTGGCAGCGCCCACTGCGCGCGCTGTCGCTGCGCCACGAGCTGATCGGGGTCGAGGTGGTCGACCCGCGCGACATCGAACTGCCCGACGTCGGCACCGTCGTGCTGGCCGACCCGGAGACCGGGCGCCAGCGCGAGGTCACCGCGTCACCGTTGCTGCGCAAGGAGTTCGGCGCTGCCGCGGCCGAACACCGCGAGGCCGTGGCCAAGGGCATCCGGCAGGCGGGCGGCGGGCACCTGGTGCTGCGCACGGACTCCGACTGGATCGCCGACACTGTCCGCTTCGTCGTGGCCCGCAAGCGCCGCTGGTCCGGAGGCGTCGCATGAGTTTCCGCAACTTCGCCACCCCCTGGTGGTTCCTGCTGCTGATCGCCGTCGCCGCGCTCGTCGTCGGCTACCTCTATGTGCAGCGCCTCCTGCGCAAGCGGACGCTGCGCTTCGCGAACCTGGAGCTGCTGGAACGGGTCGCGCCGAACCAGCAGGGCTGGATCCGGCACGTGCCCGCGATCGTGCTGATCATCGGCCTGGTGCTGCTGACCACCGCGATGGCGGGTCCGACCGCGCAGCAGAAGGTGCCGCGCAACCGGGCCACCGTAATGCTCGTGATCGACGTGTCGCTGTCGATGGAGGCCACCGACGTGGCGCCGACGCGGCTCAAGGCGGCTCAGGTCGCGGCCAAGTCCTTCGCCGAGGGGCTCACCCCGGGCGTCAACCTCGGCCTGATCACCTTCGCCGGGACCGCGACGGTCCTGGTGGCACCGACGACCGACCGGGTCGGGGTGGCCAAGGCGATCGACAACCTCAAGCTGGCCCAGTCCACCGCCACCGGTGAGGCGATTTTCGCGGCGCTGCAGGCGATCGAGGGCTTCTCCCAGGTCGTCGGCGGCCCCGAGGGTCCGCCGCCCGCACGCATCGTGCTGATGTCGGACGGCAAGCAGACCATCCCGACGGAGAACGAGGAAGACCCGCGCGGGTCCTACACCGCGGCCAAGGCGGCGGCGGACAAGAAGATCCCGATCACCACGATCTCCTTCGGCACCAAGGAAGGCACCGTCGACATCGAGGGCCGCGTGCAGTCGGT
>NZ_JABVED010000023.1 GCF_014323725.1 Actinokineospora xionganensis
GTGATCACAGCCTCCATCAAACCCGGTGCTTGACACACGGCGCCGACCCCGGTCTGGGCCCGGGTGCGTTCGGTGTGCTCGTCGACGATCTCGATCCGCCAGACCATGATCTCGGTCACCGCGCGACTCCCGTGGAGGCCGCGGCCCGGCTCGCGAGACCAGAGCACCTTCTGGTGGTACTGCGTCAAGGTCTCGGCGTAGGTACCGGTGATCGCCTCACCGGTGGCGATCGTTTCGACCTCCAGCACGCCCTTGCCGTTCATCATGTCGGAACCCCAGGCGCACGGACTTGATTCCGTTCTCGGTTCAGCTCACCACGAAGTCGACCGGCACGGCCGACGCGCTACCCGCTTCACCAGGGGAACGGACGCGGCAGCTTCGCCGGGCGGAGGTCGACGAACGCGGCGGGCACGGTGGCGGTGCCTTCGGCGTAGTAGCTCCACATGGTGCGGTACTCGTCGCCGTAGCTGTTCGCGACGGTGGTCAGCCCGGCGGCGCTGGTGTCGCCCCACGCTCCGGTGTCGAGCCGGTGTTCCAGGGCGCGGAGCGCGGCGATTTCCTCGGCGGCGGTGAAGAAGCAGTGGTTGGCGCGCTCGACGTAGGCCTGGCGCAGGTTCGCGGACCGGCCGAACCGGGCCGCGCTGTCGGCGTACCACCGCTGCGCCTCGACGACGTCGGTGCCGTCGCCGGTGGAGTGCAGGGTCAGAGTCGGGACGGACACCAGCCCGGTGGTCGCCGACTCGGCGGACAGCTTCGCCACGGCGCGCGGGTCGGCTGCGATCCTCGGCGCGGCGTTCAGCGTCGCCAGGTCGGCGGCCAGGTCCAGCCCGGCGGCCGCGTACAGCTTCTCCACCAGCGCGTGCTGGCTGGACTTCGCGAGCTGGGCGCGGTAGTCGACGCCGGTGTTCCAGCTCGGGTTGCCGCCAAGTTCGTGCTCCAGCTGCGCCCGGCCGTGGCCGAACATCTGGTTGCCGAGCTGGTAGCGCATGAGCAGGTAGAGGTGAATCGCGGATTCGGAGCCGTCGGTCGGCCGCGGCGCGAGGGAGTCGACCCACGCCGGGATGTCGCCGAACGACGCGGCCAGCGCGAGCCGGGCCTGGCTCTCCGGGGTGTTCAGAGCGGCCCGGATCAGGGGGTTCGCCAGGTTCTGGTTGGCCACCGGGTCGGTGATGCCGGTGATCTTCACCGGTTCCCCGGCCCAGAGCAACGTCTTCAGTGCGAACGCCACGTCGAGTAGGCCGTTGTGGTGCGAGACCGACCCGGCGATCGGCGCGCACATCGGCAGCGCGCCGGAGATGCGGGAGGGGTGTCGCTCGGCGAGCACGGTGGTGACCTGCCCGCCGAGCGACTTGCCCCACGCGATGACACGGCGCGGGCGCGCCACTTCCGCCGTGAACCTGTCCAGGACCGCGAGCTGCTCGCGCACGATCGTGGAGCTGGTGTACGGCGTCATGGCGAACTGCGTGCCTGCCATCGCGTACCCCCGGTCGAGGAGCCACGCGCGTAATGCCGGGTGGTCGTTGTCGACCTCCGGCGCGGGTTTCGGGGCGCCGGGCGTGGCGAGGTAGCCGTGGCTCCAGAGCAGCACCGTGCCGTTCCACCTCGACGGCACCTCGATCACGAACGGCGTGGTCCCGACCGTGCCCTCGATCCTCCGGGAGGAGGCGGCGGAAGCGGGACCGGCCAGTCCGGCCACGGCGAGGAGCAGGGTGGCGAACAGCAGGAAGACTCGGCGCATGGCGGCGAGCATGGAGCGCTCCCCGGCACCTCCGCCATCCTTTCGGGCACCGGCGAAACCTGCGAAGATCTCACGCAATGCTCCGGCTGCGGTTCGACCTCGACGAACTGGCCCGCACCACCCTCTCGACGTCCGGTGTCGCGGCCACGATCGAGGCCGTCTGCAGCGGCGCGCTGCTGACCACCCGCCCGCTGCCCGCGTTCGACGGGTGGCGCCGCCGGTTCCGGACCAGGGTGGACGACCGGATGCGGCCGCTGCTCGACCTGGTGCCCCCTGTCTCCCCGGCCCCCGACTTCCTGACCGTCCGCACCGACGACCCGGCCGACGTGGTCGAGCACCTCGCCGCGCTGCCCGCCGCCGAGATCGCCGCCGACTTGATCGCGGCGGGCATCCGCCCGACTCTGTTCACCCGGCTGCTGGCCTCCGGCGACCGCGAGGCGCGGACCGCGGTCGGTGACGCGCTGCGGCGCTACCACCACGCGTTCGCCGATGAGCTGCCCTCGGTGCGCGCGGTGATCTCCGACGACCTGGCCTACCGCGCGTCGGTGCTGGCCGAGCGGGGCATCGGCGGCCTGCTGGAGTCGCTGCACCCGGCGATGCGGTGGCGCAGCCCGGTCCTGGAGATCGACGGCGGACCGGACCGCGAGGCGTCGCCCGCGGGCCGCCAGGTCCGGCTGGTCCCGTCGGTGTTCATGTGGCGGCGCCCGTACGTGCTGATCGAGCCGGACGGACCGTGCTTCATCACCTACCCGGCGCGCGGTGCGCTTCGCCTTGGCACGACCGAGCCGGAGTGCGGTGACCCGCTGGCCGACCTGCTGGGCCGTACCCGGGCGGCGGCGTTGCGCGCGATCAACGGGGGAGCCACGACCAGCGAACTGTCCGAGCGGCTCGCCATCAGCCTGGCCTCGGCGTCGGAACACGCGTCGGTGCTGCGCCGGGCCCGGCTGATCACCACGTCGCGGGAGGGCCGCGCGGTCCGGCACACGCTGACTCCACTGGGGCACAACACACTGGCAGGCGGCGCCGTCCAGATATGAGTCGTCAGGCGACGCGCTGGGGAATCAGTTCGGATTCGCCCGCGTGCGGCGCGAATGGTCCTTGCGGCGTTCTCACTGGGGACATACCTGAGCAAAGTGCGATTCTGATTTCACCGCTAGGCGCGAAGTCGTCCGCGCTTCCGCGCTGTATAAGGTCTACGTCGCCAACAGACCGGCGGAACCGATGCTGTTGATGAGGCCCGGGTGGCGGAGTTGCTCGCCGTCGCATACACCGCGCGGGGCCAGAGCAGCGCGCTACGCAGGGCGTCCTGAAAGCCTACGTGCTCGAATCTCACTGAACCTCGCTACCGAGCCATCGTGCGACGGGTGGATCTTGGGCTGTGTCGCATTCTCGAAAGCGCGTTGCCCACGTTGATGCGTGACGATCTGACCTGACTCGGTGCGGTCAGAGGGCCGGGATGGTGAGCATCGGAGTGGAGTGGTCGGACAAGCCGATGCTGGTTGTTGTCTCGAGGGCCTTGCCGGTCGAGTCGTGGACGACGTTGTCGGTGACGAGTAGCGGCTGTGTGGCCGGGATGTCGAGGGTCGTGCAGTCGACCTGGGCGGGCATCCGGGCCCGCACGGTGACCACGGCGACGACCGGGCTCAGGCCTGCGTGGCGCATCAGGGTGGTCAGGTCGGTGTGGGGTGTGTTCTCGAAGTCGGCGATGTCGTGGCCGGTGTGGTGCGCGATCCGGCCCGCGACTGTCTCCGGAATCCATTGCTCGTCGACCCGAACGACCCGCTGCCCGGTCCGGTGGTGACGGATTCGGTGCACGACAAGGCTTCCCGTCCGCAGACCGAGCCGGGTTGCCACGTCCGCGCCGACGGGGGTCCACCCGCTCAGCACCAGCTGGAGGTGCTCTCGACGCGGCGCCGGTTGTGGCTGTCGGGCCGGTGTCGCGCACACGAGGGTGCCCACGCCCTGTCTGACGACCGCCAAGCCGTCGGTCACGAGCACGGCGATGGCCGCGCGCGCCGTCCCGCGGGCGACGTCGAATCTTCGGGTGAGTTCCCGCAGCGGGGGCAGCGCGCTGCCGATCGGGTACTCGCCCCGGTCGATCGCCGCGATCAGCTGGTCGGCGACCAGGCGGTATTTGGTGTCCATGGTTGCGGCCCCGACTTCGTGTGGTCAACCCGCCGGGGGAGGGGTGTGTCGGGTGAGGGGGTACTTCTCGATGCCGGTGATCTTCCAGGTGCCGTCCACCTTGGCGAGGCTGATGGACCGCCGTTGCAGGTAGGGAGTGTTAAGGGCGAGTTGCTGTCCTGCCAGATATGCGGGTTCCGCCGCGGTGAACTCGATGGTGGACTCCATCTGGACCTTTGCCGAGGTTCGCTCGCGCAGCAGGGTGGACTCGTACCACGCGACGGCGACCTGGCGGGTGCGCAGTCCGTTGGACTGGAACATCCCGGTCACGCTGGACAGGTAGCCCTTGTCCTGTAGTTGCTTGATGAACCCGTTGTCGTAGAAGGAGAACTCGTCGCGGACGGCGGCGGCGACGGACGCGGAGTCGCGGTTGTCCACGACGCCGGAGTGCAGCACGACGGTCTTGCGGACGGCCGCCACGTCGGGGTCGTCGTCAGGGACGGTGGCGACCACCGCGCCCGCGGCGTCCACCAGCTTCCACAGGCTCTGTCCCTGAGGCGGTCCGCCCGCCGCGTGGGTGCCCGGTGCGGCGGGCGTGGGGGAGCAGCCGGAGAACAGCCAGCACAGGGCGACGACGGCGATGGCGAGACGCATGGTGATCCGATCCGCGTGGTGCGGGCGGGTGGGCCCGCCCGCACCACGCTGCTGGTCAGGACGCGGGTTCAGCGGTCCACTGGCTGGTCCAGTACGTGCTGGGCACGGTCCCGTGCTGGACGTCGCCGGTCAGCCCTTCGGTGTGCATGTACTTGCCGCGCCACCGGTCCTTGAACCGCAGGTAGCCACCGACGGCCTCCGCCGTCCACTGGCTGCTCCACGCGGTCGCGGCAAGGTTTCCGTGGTGCACCACGCCGTTGTCCGCCTCCACGTTGAGGTACTCGCCGGTCCACCGGTTGCGGAAACGCTGGTAGCCCTCGCCGTTCGTCTCCCGAGTCCACTGTGAACTCCAGGCGCTGCTGGGCACGGCTCCGTACTGCAGGTTCCCGGTCTTGTTCTCGATGTGCATGTACTGACCGGTCTGGTGGTTCTTCATCCGCTCGTAGGAGTTCGGATACCCGCCGTCCTTCTTGAACACCCGGATGTAGTCGACGCTCCAGGACTTGGGCCACACCTCGTTGTGCTGACCGGATCCAGCGTCGGTGTAGATGCCGAGGATCATGCCCATCGGCATGTTCGGCGCGTCGTTGATCGTCTTGTAGAGCTGGTTGTCGTAGTAGAAGTTCAGTCCCGTCGGGGTCCAGTCCATCCCGTAGACGTGGTATTCCTGCGTCGGCTGTCCGCTCGGAACCGGGCTCTCGTGCAGCACCCACGATGACAGGAAGTTCGGGTCGCCCCAGCCGTACGCGGCGATGCGCCAGGTGTCCGGCTTGCTGAAGAAGGTCTCGATGAAGTCGATCTCGGGGTTGCGCGACGCGCTGCTGGTGTCCTGGGTCCCGACCAGCCAGAACGCCTGGTGGCCGCCACCGCCCACGGCCGATTTCTTCGCGCGGATCTCGAAGTAGCCGTACATCGTGGAGTAGCCGTTGAAGTCGGGCTCGTGCCGGTTTACCGCGGTGGAGTTGAACCGGTGCCAGTAGTCCTTGTTGTAGCTCTGGATGCTCGACACCCGGACGGTCCCGTCGTGTTCGGGACTCCAGGCGGGCGTGTCCGGGTCGATTCGCTCGGTGAGCACGCCGTCGGCGACGGTGTACCTGGCCTTCGCCTTCTCCCGGTCAGCCGTCCAATGTGGAAGGTAGTAGGGAAGCCAGCGGTTGGTGTCGAGCGAGGTTCCCGAGAACTCCTCCTGGAAGTCGAGCGTGTAGCCCGACTTCGTCGTGGGATTGGGTGGGAAGTCCGCCGCCTGGGCGGTGGAACCGACCCCGGGGAGCGCGCAGCCGACAACCGCCACGATGACGGCCGCGCGGAGACGTAAACGCATGCTGCCTGCCTCTCTGCCGGCGAGATGCGCCAGCATCACGCCGTGTGGGAAGGACCCGACGGGACCGCCCTCACGAGAGTCGAGAAGGGCGTCCGGCGTCAGTTACGTAAGAAACCTTCGTTTGAAATGTGACCCACGGCATGCGGCGTTGTCAAGAGGCGGCCGAGTCGGCCTTGGCGACGAGCAGGTGTCGGACCTGGTCGCGCGCCGATTCCAGCGCGCCGATCGCGACCGCGTCCTCGCCGAGTGTCGACAGCGCCAGCGGCGGCACCTCGTAGAGGATGGCCGACAGGTGTTTGCGGATCGGGTCGACGATCACCGCGCCCGCCCTCGCCAGGCCGCCGCCGACCACGATCAGCCGCGGGTCCATGGCCAGCACCATCGCGCCGATTCCGCCCGCCAGCGTCTTGGCGAAGGTGTCCACCGCGGCCACCGGCAGCGGGTCGCCCTGTCGCGCCTTGGAGAAGATCCACTCACTCGCCGCCTCGCTGCCCGCGTCGCGGAGTCCCGCGTCGGCGGCCAGTCGGCCGGGCGCTTCCTCCCAGCCGAAGGCGGGGTGTTTGCCCACCTCGCCCGCCGAGCCCGAACGGCCGGTGAACGGCACGCCGTCGACCAGGAGTCCCACGCCGAGTCGGTGTCCGACGTGCACGTAGAGCGCGTCAGGCACGTTCTGGGCCGCACCGACGCGGTGTTCGGCGAGGACCGCGAGGTTGGTGTCCTTCAGCGCCGTGGTCGGGCAGCCGAGGCGGGAGCCGAGTTCCTCGGCGAGAGCGACCCCGGTCCATTCGGGAATGGCCACGCACAGCCGGACGACGCCGTGCTCGTCCACGATGCCGGGAGTGCCCACCGCCGCCGCCCACAGCGGACTGCTGCCTGCGGGAACGGTGCTGGTCAGCACGTCGATCGCCAGGTCGATCCTGGTCGCGCGGTCCGCGTCGGTGGGAACCGCCCGACGCGCCGACGCCACGAGTGAGCCGCCCAAAGTGGCGACGCGGACGGCGATGGTGTGCGCGCCGATGTCGATGCCGGCGACCAGTCCGGCGTCACCGTTGAAGCGATACCGCTGGGCGGGCCTGCCGCCCCGCTTGGCCGCGTCGTGTCCGTCGAGTCGCAGCAGTTCGGAGTCGACGAGGGAGGTGAGGATGGCCTGGACGGTGGGCCGTGACAGCTCGGTCGCGTTCGCCACCGCGGTCACGGTCATCGCGGGTCCGTTGTAGAGCAACTGAAGCACGCGTCGGGTGTTGAGGTGGCGCAGCGCGCTCTGGTCTCCACCGGGTAGTTCGCTCACCATTGTCGGGTCCCCCTTGACGCCTGCGCACCGGAGTCGCATCATATCAAACAAAACTTCCTTTCTTAACTCGTGCGGACCGCTCCGTCGGCCCACGTCGGGCACGCGCCGCGCATCGCTCAGGAGAGTCGTATGAAGCTCAAGGTGACCATCGCGACCGGAATCGGCGCGTGCCTTCTCGTGGCGGCCTGTGCCCCACCCGGCGCCTCGAACGCGCAAGGCCCCGCCCAGCAGGGCCCGGTCGGGACCGCGGCTCCCACGAGCGAGGTGACCCTGTCGCTGGTGTCCACTCCGGAATCCGGAGCGGCGATCAGGTCGATCATCACCCAGTTCGAGGGCAAGCACCCCACGGTGAAGATCAAGTACCAGGACACGAACTTCGACGACTACAACAAGAGCCTCAACTTGTCGTTGGCTTCGGCGCAGTCGCCCGACATCGTGCTGCTCAACTCGGTCGGCACCACGGTGAAGGACAACCTGGTGCGCAGCCTCGCGGCGTACGAGAAGGCCTACTCGTGGGACAAGGTGTACCCGAGCACCCAGCTCGCGCAGTGGCGCGTCGGCGGTGACGGCAAGACGCTGGGATTCGGCGATCTCTACGCCGCGCCCGCCGGGTTCTCGATCGTCGGGGTCTACTACAACAAGGCCAAGGCCGCCAAGGTCGGGATCGCCAGTCCCCCGAAGACCCTCGAGGAGTTCGACGCGGCCCTGGCCAAGGCCAAGG
The DNA here is from genome assembly GCF_014323725.1 of Actinokineospora xionganensis. Taxonomy (GTDB): domain Bacteria; phylum Actinomycetota; class Actinomycetes; order Mycobacteriales; family Pseudonocardiaceae; genus Actinokineospora; species Actinokineospora xionganensis. The sequence goes on from NZ_JABVED010000023.1 coordinate 7,850, forward strand.
CGGCGGGGGAGCTGCCGGTGCAGTTGGGCAACGCCGAAGGGCACGCCTCGTTCGCGGTCCAGTTGATCGGCCAGTCCCACGACGGCGCCGAGAAGGCGGCCACCTGGGCGTTCGGTCACAAGGGGTCCACTTTCGACAGTCCGGGGAACAGGCAGGGCGCGGACAAGGTGCGGGAGTGGGCGGGCAAGGGCTACCTGCCCGCCGACGCCAACGGCGTCGACCTGCAGGGCGCGGTGGACAAGTTCACCAAGGGCGAGGGCGTCTTCTTCATCGATGGGAACTGGGACGCGGCCAAGATCGGCGAGCGGATGAACGGCGATGTCGGCTTCTTCGCCTTCCCCGGCGCGAAAGCGACCGCGATCGGCACCTCGGTGGCCTACGGCATCTCGGCCAAGTGCGCCAACCCCGACGCCGCCGCGCTGTTCCTGGACTATCTGCACTCCGAGGCCGCGTCCGCCGCCGAGTTCAAGGCGGGCTTCATGCCCGCCGACGTCGCCGCGGCCAAGCCCGAGCCGGGCACGGTCATGGCCGACATCGTGGCCGCCTGGACGAAGGTCAACGCGGACAACGGGTTGGTCGGCTTCAACAACAACGCGACGGCGACGATGGGCGACACCCTGACCGCGGCGACGCAGGAGCTGATCGCGGGCAAGACCGACGGCGCGGGTTTCATCGGTGCGATCCAGACCGACTGGGCCAAGACCCATGGCTGAGACGGCCTACGCGCCGCGCCGGATGGCGGTGTCCAGAGCGGGCACCGCCACCCGGCGGCGAAGGCGGCAGGCGCACCGGTTGGTGCCGCTGCTCTACGTCGCTCCCGGCTTCCTGTTCTACCTGACGTTCGTGATCGCGCCCTGGCTGCAGAGTGTGTGGATCTCCCTGTGGGAGTGGAACGGCGTCGGCGTCGCCACCTGGGTCGGCTTGGACAACTACGCCGAGATCCTCGCCGAACCCGCCCTGCGCGCGGCGCTGCTCAACGCCTTCGGGTTCATCGTCTTCTACACCGTCATCCCGATCGTGCTGGGACTGGTGCTCGCGGCCGTGGTGGCCGCGACCCCCTGGCGAGCCATGCCGGTGATCCGCACGGTGCTGTTCCTGCCCCAGATCCTGCCGCTGGTGGCCGTCGGCGTGGTGTGGAAATGGATCTACAGCGAGGACGGCCCGCTCAACCAGCTGCTGGGGGCGGTGGGCCTCGGTGACTTCGCCAGAGCCTGGCTCGGCGACTTCACGTGGGCCTTCCCCGCCGTGGGTCTGATCGGGTCGTGGGTGAGCACCGGGTTGTGCTTCCTGCTGCTCCTCTCCGGCATCGGCCGGATCGACCAGTCGCTCTACGAAGCGGCCAAAATGGACGGTTGCGGACCCGTGCGCGAGTTCTGGCACGTCACGGTTCCGAGTCTGCGCCGCGAGATCGGCGTCGCCGCGACGGTCACGATCATCGCCGCGCTCGCGGGCTTCGACATCGTCTACGTGATGACCGGTGGCGGCCCTGGCCATGCCACGACCGTGCCCGGTGTGCAGGTCTACGAACTCGTCTTCACCGCGGGCCGTGTCGGCACCGCGTGCGCGCTGGCCACCGTGCTCAGCGTGCTCACCTGCGCCGTGATGTACGGCATCAACCGCCTGACCAAGGAGCGATGATGACCCGCTTCCTCACCAGAGGCGCACTGGTCCTCGCGGCCGCGACGGTGTTGTTCCCGTTCCTGGCGATCCTTTCCGCCGCACTGCAGCCGCCGTCGACGCTGTCGCCGGGACTCGCCTGGCCGTCGTCGCCGCACTGGGAGAACTTCGCGACCGCGTGGACCACGGCCGGTTTCGGGTCGCTGCTCAGTTCGAGCGCGATCGTCGCCTTCGGCGTCGTGCCCATCGCGCTGGTGATGGCCACCCTCGCGGGCTACGGGCTGGCCATGTGCACCCTGCGGATCAAGGGACCGTTGTTCGCGCTGCTCATGCTCGGCCTGGCGCTGCCGTTCGAGGCGATCGTGATCCCGCTGTACTACGACATGCGCTCGTTCGACCTTCTCAACAGCCACTGGGCGCTGATCCTGCCGCTGATCGGCGCGTTCATGCCGTTCGGGGTGTTCTGGATGCGCGCGCACTTCGAGTCCCTGCCTCGGGAACTCGTCGAGGCCGCCGAGATGGACGGCGCCTCGCACTGGCGGACCCTCGTGTCGGTGCTGCTGCCCACGGCGCGACCCGCGCTCACCACGTTGGGGCTGCTGAACTTCATGTGGGCGTGGAATCACTTCCTGCTCGCCCTGATCCTGATCCAGGACCCGGCGAAGCGCACCGCGCCCGCGGGCCTCGGGAAGTTCGTGCAGCAGTTCGGCAAGAACATCCCGCTGCTGTCGGCGGGAACCATCATCGTGATCACCCCGATCGTGCTGCTCTACCTGTTCTTCCAACGCCACTTCATCAAAGGCATCCTCCAGGGTGCCGTGAAATAGGAGCCTTCACCTGTGACAGTCACGCTGGCCATTGTCGGCGCGGGCGCGCGCGGCGCCGCGTACGCCCGCATCGCCGTCGGCTTGGGGGCCGCGTCCGTCGTCGCCGTCGCCGACCCCGACGACGCACGCAGAACCGCGCTGGCCGCCGAGTTCGACATCCCAGATTCACACGTCTTCGCGGACTGGTCGGACCTCGCCGCGGTGCCCAAGCTCGCCGACGCCGCGATTGTCGCCACCCCGGACCGCCTGCACGCCGACCCCGCCTGCGCGTTGGCCGACCGCGGCTACGGCCTGCTGCTGGAGAAACCGATGGCGCCGACGCAGGCCGACGCGGAGCGGATCGTCCACGCGGTTCAGCGCAACGGCGTGCTTCTCGCTGTGTGCCATGTGTTGCGCTACACCGAATACTCGCGGCGCCTCAAGGAGTTGGTCGACGCGGGCCGGATCGGCGACATCGTCACCGTGGACCATCTGGAGCCGGTCGGGTGGTGGCACCACGCCCACTCCTACGTCCGCGGGCAGTGGGCCGTGGAGGAGACGTCCTCATCGATGCTGCTGGCGAAGTCCTCACATGACATCGACTGGCTCATCCACATCATCGGTCGTCGAGTCGAGCGCGTCTCCTCCTTCGGCGGACTGTTCCAGTTCCGCCCGGAGAACAAGCCCGCGGGCGCGGGTGACCGCTGTTCGGACTGCCCGGTCGAACGGTCATGCGCGTATTCCGCGGTGCGGATCTACGAACGGTTCCTTGGCGATCCGGTGTTCGAGCGGTGGCCACTGGGCGTCCTCACCGACGACGTGTCGGCCGACGGCGTGCGCAAGGCGCTGGAGGAAGGCCCGTACGGCGTGTGTGTCTACTCAGGACACAACGATGTCGTGGACCATCAGGTGGTGAACCTCGAGTTCACCGATGGCGTCACCGCCTCGTTCACCATGACCGCGTTCAGCGCCTTGGATTTCCGCAAGACCCGCGTCTTCGGCACCCAGGGCAGCATCGAGGGCGACGGCAGGCGGATCGTCGTCCACGACTTCCTCACCGACACCCAGGAGAGCATCACCTTCGACACCACCACCGGCAGCGCCTCGGCGGCCGACGGACACGGCGGCGCCGACACGGAACTGGTCAAGGCCTTCCTCGCAGCGCTGTCCACGGACGAGCACCGCCTCGTGACCAGCGGACCGGCCGAAAGCCTTGAATCACACAAGATCGTGTGGGCGGCCGAGCGTGCCCGGCACACTGGAACCGTCGTGACCATCCAGCCGCCCCACCCTTCGGCGGTAGGAAGCCAGTTGGCGTCTTGACCGCGGGGGAGCGGCGCGTCCCGGACGACGGCGCTCAGGTCTGCTGAAATGAGCCGGACTTCGAGGTTTGTCCGGCCGGGGTGAATCCTTTTGCGGTGTCAGGTCCTCTTATGGGCGATGGTTACGTCAAGAGGGACAGGTGCGATGGACTCGCTACGCGCTGGGGAGGTGGATGTGGTCGCTCGTGGTTGGGCAAGTGAGCAGCTCATCAAGGCCGCGCAGGCTGGTGACCTGGAGTCGATAACCGCTGTGGTGCACGGGGCCCATCCGCATGTGCGGCGCTTCGCCAGGCAGCTGTGCGCGTCGTCGCAGGACGCCGAGGACGCGGCGCAGGAGGCGTTGATCGTGCTCTATCGCAAGATCGGGTCCTTGCGTGCCTCGGCGGCGCTTGCCTCCTGGATGTTCCGGATTGTCCGGAATGAGTGCCTGCGCCGGGCCCAACGCCTGCTCGACCACCGCGACGAGGTCCCCGCGGATCCCGTCGCGTCGGCCGAGGACGAAGTGCTCAGGCGGCTGGAAGCCGAGCGCGTGGCGGAGGCCATCCGGGCGTTGCCCGACCTTCAGCGCCGCGTGCTGATCATGCGTGACGTCCTGGGTCACCCGGGACGGACGGTCGCCGAGACGCTAGGGGTGAGCACCGCGGCGATGAAGTCCAACCTGCATCGGGCCAGGACCACGCTCCGGCTCACCCTGCGTGGGCAGACGACGGTCGATGTCGACCCCACAAGCGCCTGACCCGAACGACAAATCCCAACCCGAAGGGAAGCTTCGCCATGCTCGAATCCGGATCGCCCGCACCGCGAATGGTTCTGGAAGACACCGAGGGACAGACCGTCCTCCTCTCCGACTACCAGGGCAGGCACGCGGTGCTGATCTACTTCATGCGATCGACCTCCTGTCCGGTCTGCAATCGGCATGTCCGAGATCTCGTCGACCGTGGCGACGACATGGCGGCCGACGACGTTCAGGTGCTTCTCGCGGTCCCGGACGATCGTGAGACCGCGGCCAGGTGGAAGGCGAAACACCAGGTCCCGTTCCCCGTTCTCACCGGCCGCGACGGCAGTCCACACGAGATGATCGGTCTGGGCAGGAAGGTGTTCGGGTCGATGCGGCAGTCCGGCAGCGTCCTCATCGACCGCCAGGGCGTCGTCCGCCACGCGCACGGCGCCACCATGCCCACGAGCAGCTACGACAAGGCGGGGATCGCCGCGGCCATCGCCTCCCTGCGCACCCCGGCCTGACCCCGCGGCGCTCCGCCGACACCCTTGGTCAGGCCTCGTGTGCGCGGAAGTGACTGCGGAATGATTGAAGCTGATTGAATCTGTTAACTTGTGTTCATCTCCCGTCAATCATGAGAGGTTCCTGCGCTTCCTTCGGGAGTACTCATGAAGACCCTGCTTCGTTCGCGGCCCGCGCGGCTCGCCGCCGCCGTCACTTCGATCTCGGCCGTGGTGGCCACCCTGGCCGTGGTCGGCACGGCGCCGCCGTCCGTGGCGGCCTCGCTCGCGACCTACACCGTCACCGTCGACTCCATTGGCACCTATCCGCATCCCACCGACACCGGGGCGGGCACCTACATCGACAAGGACGGGACGTTCTACTTCCAGCAGTCCGCGTCCCTCTATGGGGCGACCCAGCACCGAGAGTGGGAGTTCTTCACCGGCACCAACTTCGAGACGGCGACCCGTTCGCCAATCAGCGACGCCGTCAACCCGAACAACTGGGCAGACAAGAACAGCGACACCACCTGGCGCTGCAACAACAGCCCCACGGGCGTCGAGTCGACCTACGCGCCATCGACGGGCAGCTACTCGCAGCGCAACTTCTGCACGCTGATCGGCGTCTGGGTGGACCCGGACACCGGTGACTGGTACGGGTTGGTGCACAACGAGTTCACCCCGCAGCCCTTCGGCGACGGCCTGCACTACGACTCGATCGACTACGCCGTGTCCAAGGACCAGGGTCGGACCTGGGTCATCCGCGACCACGCGATCACCTCGCCGTACAGCACGAAGCGCAACGACACCGCCGCCTTCCCAAACCAGACCTACCACTACGGGACGGGCGACCAGCGTCTGTTCGTCGACGCCGCCTCCGGGTACTTCTACGTGTTCTACGGCTCGCGCATCGTCGACAAAGCGGGGACCTGGAGGGCGTTCTACGGCCACGTCGCGCGCTCGCCGATCTCGTCGAAGATGGCGAAGGGCTCCTGGCAGAAGTGGTACGGCGGCTCGTGGTCGCAGGCGGGCGTCGGCGGGCGCGAGAGCAACATGGTTCCGATCAGCACCAACGCCAACGGGTACACCCCGACCACCGCCGAGTACAACCCGGCCAACACCGGCACCGCGAGCCAGCAGATCGCGGCGGGAAAGATGCCGCCGACGTCGCCGCTGTTCGTCATGAACATCGCGTACAACGCACACCTCCGCCTCTACATCGGCACCCCGCAGGCGGTCGACCAGTCCGGCAACGCACCGCAGGAGATCTACGCGACCGACAACCTCGCGACCCAGAAGTGGTTCAAGCTGGGCGACACCGGCGGCTACCGCAATGCGTCGTGGTACCGCTGGTTCCTCGACACCGCTAGCAAGACCGGGTCCACCATCGTCGGCAAGACCTTCCGCAGCTACTGCTCCTTCGGCTGCGCGAACAACACCAGCGGTCAGTACATCAACGCCACCATCACCTCGTCGACCGCCACTGCGTCCCCTGTGGACACAAGCAGGTCGTACACCATCGGCGTGACCGGGGGTCGTGTCCTCGCGCAGGCCGGCGGCAGCACGGCGACGACGTCGGTCAGCTCGGCGACCGGCTCGAACGCGGAGAGGTGGGCCTTCCATCCCACCGGTGACGGCGCCTACCGCATCGTCAACGTCGGCTCCGGCAACGCCCTTGGCGTCACCTCCTCGGCCAACTCCGGCCGGGCCTGGGGCGCCAAGCCCACGGTGACTGCGGGCTCCACCGTCGGCCGGCAGTGGTGGGTGGTGCCCTCCGGCAGCACGTACCGCTTGGTCAACCGCTACAGCGGCCTCGTGATCGCATTGTCCGCCGACAGCACCCGCACCGCGGAGACCACCCCGCTGCGCACGTGGAGCAACGCCACCGGCAACGCTGTCGGCGGCACCCGAACCGCCGCCGAGCAGACGATCGCCCTGACCGCGGTCGGAACCGCCCCGCCGCCCACCACCCTCGATGGCACCCACACCCTTGCCGCATCGGGCAAGGCGCTGGACAACCCCGGCCACTCCACCACCGCGGGCACCCAGCTCATCACCTGGAGCCCCAACGGAGGCGCCAACCAGACGTGGGTCTTCACGTCCAACCCCGACGGCACCTACCAGATCAAGAACGGCGAGTCGAACCTCTGTGTCGACGTGGCCGACTACTCGACCGCCGCGGGCGGCAAGATCGTCCAGTGGACCTGTACGGGAGGCGCCAACCAACGCTGGGCCGCCACCAGACTCGCCGATGGGACCTATGCGCTGAAGTCCCAGAGCAGTGGCCTGCTCCTCACCACCGCGTCCACGACGGACGGTGCGCTGGTCACCCAACAGAGCGACACCGGTTCAGCTTTGCAGCGCTGGATTGTCGGCTGACCTGGACACCGAGAACGGGCCGGGAGCACACGCTCCCGGCCCGTTTCCTGAGTGGGTGCCCGCTGAAGCAGGTTTGAAGCCTCGGTGAGCGGGTTGTCGTCCCGGTGTTGGGGGCGAGTCCAGCGCTGAAAGCGTTTCGAGGCAACGACTTCGGCGTGCCGCCGGTCGGGCCTTCGGACTGGTGGCACTGGCAACAGTGTGGTGGTACTTGGCGCAGAGGCTGCCGCCGGCGTACTTGATGACCTGTGATCCACGCGTTCGGTGGCGGCGATCGTTCTTCGGGATCCTGCTCGTTGCGTTGACGTAGGGATATGCCGCTTGGCTGCGGTGGACCGCGGCCCGTTTGGTGCGTGATCGGTTTCGAAGGGGACCCCGGTCGGGTTTCTCGCCTTGACCGCCGCCTTGGCCATGGCCGCGGCGGTGACGTGGGGATACCCATCCTTGTTCGTCCACGTGTTCGCGGATTCATCTTCGATCACGCAGTGCGGACGGCCTTTCTGGTGGCCGACTTGGTATGACATGTGAGCTCCTTCGGTTCGGCCGGTGTTCGGCGGAACCGAAGGCATCACCAGGGTGCTGCCAGTCGGCTGTCACCGCACGCCACGGTCGATGTGGGGGTTGCGCGGCTGCCCGCGGGTGATATAGTCAACATATCGGTTGATAAAGAAATGAGTTGACCAACATGGCTGTTGACGAGGTGGAGGAGCGGTTGAACCGCGCGTTCACCGCGCTGGGCGACCCCGTTCGACGCGCGATGATCGCGCGGCTTTCCCGTGCCGACGCGACGGTGAACGAGCTGGCCGAACCTTTCTCCATCACCAAGCAGGCGGTCTCGCGGCACATTCAGGTGCTGGAAGCGGCCGGCCTGATCACTCGCAGCCGGGACGCCCAGCGCAGGCCGTGTCACCTCGACGCGGCCGCCCTGGAGGAACTGACCAGCTGGATCGACAAGTACCGGCTGGTCGCCGAGCGGCGCTATCGCCGACTCGACGCGGTGCTGGAAACCATTAAGGAGCAGGAAAAGTGAACGAGACAACGATCACCACCCCATCTGGCACGCCGTTCATCGACATCGTGCGCGAGTTCGACGCGACCCCGGCCCAGGTGTTCCGGGCCTGGACCGACCCCGAGCTTGTCCCGCACTGGCTGGGACCGTCCGGGATGACGGCGACCGTGGTCGAGTACGACGTGACCTCGGGTGGTCGCTACCACTACGTCCACCGTGACGACTCGGGTGAATACAGCTTCCGCGGCGTGTTCCACGCTGTCGTGGCGAACGAGCGGATCGTGCAGACCTTCCAGTACGACGGGTGGCCGGACGACGTCAGCCTCGAGACGCTGACCTTCGAGGACCTCGGTGGGCGCACCCGGGTGCACACCCACTCCGTGTTCCCGTCGGTGCGCAGCCGTGACGCGATGGTCGAGAGCGGCATGGAACACGGTGTCCGCGACTCGATGGCGCGCCTGGAAGAGCTGCTGGCCCGATGACCGGTCAGGTGATCGTGGACATCTCGATGTCCCTCGACGGATATGTGACCGGGCCGGGAGCGGACCAGCAGCATGGGCTCGGTGTCGGCGGGGAACCGTTGCACGACTGGGTGTTCGACCAGGCCCCGCTCAATCGGAAGACGCTGGACGACATGCTCGCCCGAACCGGCGCCGTGATCATGGGCCGCCGCACGTTCGACGTCGTCGACGGCCCCGACGGCTGGAACGACGAGGTCGGCTACGGCGCCGAGCGTGAGCGGACCGTGGCGCCACCGCCGGTGTTCGTGCTGACCCACGCGGCGCCGGAAACCTGGCGCCTCGGCGACCGGTTCACGTTCGTCACCGACGGACCGCACAGCGCGGTGGCCAAAGCCCGCGCCGCGGCAGGCGCGAAGGATGTGGTGATCATGGGCGGCGGCCAGATCTGCCACGCGTTCCTGGCCGCGGGACTGGTGGATCTGCTCGACATCCACCTCGCGCCCATCGTCCTCGGCGCGGGTACCCGACTCTTCCCGGTCGAGGACTCCCCGAGGGTGCGCTTGGAGCTGGTGGAGTCGGTGTCCGCGCCGAGTGCGGAGCACTTGTCCTACAAGGTGATCGCCGAACGCTGACTGCCGTTGGTCGGTGTAGGTCTCGTCGCGGAGGCCGATCATCCGTCGCGGCCACCGCGTGCCCCACGACTTGCCCGACGTCGTGGTTTCGGCTGGCGGAGATTCGCGTTCAGGACCACGACGTTGGTGAGTAGCCAGTTGTGAGTCGAATACGGGTGCGGAGTCGACATCGCGTCAACGCATGGGTTGACACAAAGCTCTGTCAACCAATACGTTGACGGGGTGAATGAATCCCTGAGTGCGCTGCGGATGATGCCGTGGGCCCGTGAAGCGGTGGACCAGGCCGAACGGGTGCTGATCGAGTCGGTCATGGACAGTGGCTGGACGTGGGAGCAGTTGGGCGCGGTCTACGGCGAACGCTCCAAACAGGCTATGCAGCAGCACTACAAGCGCCGTGGAGGACAGCGGTCCTGGCCCGCGGCACGTCGGCCGGATGCGGAGCCGTCCGACGTGGAATCCGTGCGACGCGCTGTCAACGGCCTGTTGTTGAACTTCCGTGCCACCGACGAGGCGTTGACCCGCACCATGGCGGACGCCTCCTGGAACGAACGCGATCCCGAGAAGGAGGCCCGTCGGCGTCTGTCCTGGACCGAGCGCCTCAACGACAGCCTGGACGAGCTGAACGACTTCATCAACAACCGGATCTCGGCGGTGCCCAGGGTGGACCGGCCGCTGGTGCTCGGCGAGCGCAACCAGGTCCACGCCGATCACACGGAGATAGAGCGCGACAGTGTCGAGCAGGTTCGTGCCGAGATCGACAGGGTCATCGGGCGGCTTGAGGAGCACCGCGACACGGTCGAGGGCACCATCGACGAACTGCGGCGCCGCCGAGCCGAACTCGACTGAAACCGAGTTCGCCGAGCACGTTTTGTCCACAATGGATAGCTTGGCCTGCCGTGGTGCGGCCCCAGCTGGACGTTGGCAGCCACCGCGCCTCTGCAGTGGCCTGCCCGCCGCGGGCTCGGTGGACGATCTGCATATGATCGGCCCGGCCTGTGAGGGCACGTCACCGATCGGCCTGCGGCTGCTCGACAACTCACAGCTCGTACTCGCGCGCTACGCCACGGCCGACGAGGCGTGAGCCGCTCCAGGTGAAGGATCCGCACGGCGTTCGTCACCTCCTCGGGTGGTAGGCGCAGTAGCGTGCTTGTGTCGGCAAACCGTGGGGTCGAACGTGGAGGGATACCCGTGCCCGAGGACGGCCGCCTTGTCGCCGGGCGATATCGGCTTCAGCGACGTGTCGGCGTCGGCGGGATGGGTGAGGTGTGGCAGGCGCTCGACGAGCAGTTGGGCCGGGTCGTCGCGGTCAAGCCGCTCGCGTCGCCGCCCGGGTCGTCGGCTGAGGAGGCCGCGCGAGCCAAGGAACGGGCCGTTCGGGAAGGTCGCATCGCCGCGCGGCTGCAGCATCCCGGCGCGGTCACCGTGTACGACGTCGCCGATGATGACGGCAGGCCGGTCCTGGTCATGGAATACGTGCCCGGGCAGAACCTCGCCGAGCTGATCGCCGGGCGTGGCGCGCTGCCCGCGGACGAAGTGGCCCGGATCGGCGCCCAGGTCGCGGCCGCGCTCGCGGCCGCCCACGCGGCCGGAATCGTGCACCGCGACGTCAAACCCGCCAACGTCCTGATCACCGGTGACGGGCAGGCGAAGATCACCGACTTCGGGATCGCCCGCGCCCGCGGCGACGTGACCGTCACCGCGACCGGCCTGCTCGTGGGCACCCCGGCCTTTCTGGCCCCGGAAGTCGCCCGTGGCGCTGAACCGAACCCGGCGAGCGACGTGTTCTCCCTGGGCGCCACTTTGTACACGGCGCTGGAAGGCCGGGCGCCCTTCGGGGACGGCGACAACCCCATGGCCGTGCTGCACGCCGTCGCCGCAGGGCAGAGCGCTCCTCGGGTGACCGACGGATCGGTCGGCGACCTCGTCGAGCACCTGATGGGAGCCGACCCGCCGCTGCGCCCGACCATGGCCGACGCCGCGCAGCGGCTGCACGCCCTCGCCGCGGGGCACCGCCCGCCTGCTCCCACGCGGGTGGACCTGCGGCCACCGCCGACCGCCGACCCGCCGGTCCGCCGCGGCATCGGCCGCGGCGCGGTCGCCCTGATCATCGCGACGGCCGTTGCCGCCGCGCTGACCTTGCTCGTGCTCGTCCTGCCGAACAAACCCGAACAGGCGGCCACACCCTCGAACACACCGAACCCGACAACGGCCGTGATCGGTCCCGATGACCTGAACCGGGCCGTGACCGAGTACTACGGCCTGTTGCCGGAGAACACCGGCGAGGCCTGGACGCGGCTCGGTCCGAGGATGCGGGCCCAGGGCAAGGAGCAGTACGAGCAGACCTGGAAGGACGTCAAGGACCTCACCATCAGCACCGCGCCGCGGACCACCGGTGCGAACACCGTCCGGGTCGCGATCGAGTACACCGCGGAAAGCCGCGGCAGGCTGCGGGAAACCCGCCAACTGGTCCTGCTCGCCCGCGACGGCGCGCTGTTGATCGACGCCGATGAAGTCCTGTCCTCGGAACGGGTCAGCGGCAAGGACGACAAGGGCAGGGACAACGACAAGGGCAAGGGCAAGAAGGAGGACGAGAAGAAGGAGGACGAGAGGAAGGAGGGTGACGGCTGACCGCGGTCAGCGCGGTGGGACCGGCGGGTCGTGCGAGGTCAGCCGCGAGTTCCCACTGGGTGTCCGAACTCGGCGCAGAGGGCGTCGAACAGTGGAGTCCACGACTCGTCCTTCGCGTTCGCCCGCGGTTCGGCGGTGTTCGGCTGCGGACCGGACGGCGTTTCGCTCGAGCTCATTTTCTGCTCCCCTTCACGACGGACGCCCTTGTGGCAGGCCTGGGTGTTACCTCGGGTCTCGCCTGTGGAAGTGCTGAACAACGCGGCTCTGACGTGGAACAGTCGAGTTGCCTCGTCAATTAGACCAAATGGGTTAACACCCGCTTGTTGACGCCGTGCAACGAGCACTATCCGTCTACATGTGACGCCGACGATTCGCGTGCGTCGTTCATGTTCGATCCGTGTGCGACAGGGTATGGCGATCACAGTCGGATTAGGACAAGGTGTAGGCGCGGTATCCCCCGGCAGTCTCGAGTGACGACGTGAGGACCACCGATGCCTCAGACCCTTCCAGACCTCCGCCCACCCATCCTGTCGGAACACAGCCTGCCGGGACCGTCGGTCACCGGGCGATCGCGGGGGCGCGGCGTGGTGGTGGGCACCGACGGCTCGTACCTGGGTGACCGGGCTGTCGCCTGGGCGGCCCGGCACGCCGATCTGCTCGGCGACGCCCTGCACGTCTACCAGTCGGTCGGAGCCCGTGCTGGAGCCGTCGCGCACGGGGTCAACCAGGTGGCCCACGAACACCCGACGATGGCCGTGGTGCGCCATTTCATCGACGAGCCGGACCCGCTGGACACCCTGGTCGACGCGAGTGCCGAGGCGGGGCTGGTGGTGGTCGGCGCGCGCGGTCGACACCATCCTGGGCTCGGCCTGGGCCACCTCGTCCGTCCCCTGGTCGGCACCGCGCAGTGCCCGGTGGCGGTGGTCAAAGGACACCCCGACGCCATCCGGGGCAGACACGCCACCGTGAGCGTCGCCGTCAGCGGCCGTGAGGACGCCGCGCCGGTGCGCTGGGCGACCGACATCGCCGCCCGGACCGGAGCCAGGCTGCGCGTCGTCCACGCCGCCGTGCACGCCAGTGATGTCGTGGACTGGGCCGTCGACCTCGCCGGAGGTCTCGCACCCGGGCTCGCGATCGACATCGACGCCAGGTCATGCCTGCCGCATGAGATCGTCGCGAGCGTCCACGACACGGACCTGCTGGTCGTCGGCACCGGAGCCGCGCATCCCCACGCCGGGATCGGCCCGATCACCAACGAAGCCCTGTTCCACGCCCCGTGTCCGGTGGTCGTCGTCCGAGCGTGATCACCGCCGCGCCACCGTGATGATCGGTGATCGGGGATTGCGGCCTCGACATCCGGGGTAGCCGCCACCGTGGCGCCCCAAGTTGTCGCTCTCGGCCAGATCGCGCGCGACCTTGTCCTGCGCGTCCCGGAGGTGCCGGGCTCCGGTGGGACCGCGACTGTGCGCGGGCGGTGGGAGGTGCTCGGCGGGAAAGGCGCCAACCAGGCCGTGGGTCTGGCCCAACTCGGAGCCGAGGTCGCCCTGGTCGGGGTGGTGGGCGACGACCGCACCGGACACGACCTGCTGGCCCAGGCACGGGCTGACGGCATCGATGTCACCCACGTGGTCCGGCGGACCGGCCTGGCCACCGCGCTCATCGTCGACCTGGTCGACGACACCGGGGAATGGCGTCACCTCGAGGACATCCCCGACGCGGCGCTGCTTGGCGTCGACGACGTGCTCGCCGCGTCGACACTCCTCGCCGAGGCCGAGTGGGTGCTGGTGCGACTCCAGCAGCCGTTCGCGGCAACGCTCGCGGCCGCGCGGCTGGCATCCACCCAGGGAGCGCACGTCGTCCTCGACGGCGCTCCTTCCGTTCCCGGGCCGATCGGCGACCTGCTGAGTTGCGCCGAGGTCGTGCGGGCGGACGCGCGGGAAGCCGAGCGGCTGGCCGGGCGTGCACTCGGCGACGTCGCGGACACCTCGTGCGCGGCGCGCGAGTTGCTGCGTCGCGGACCATCCCTCGTCGTGTTGGAAGCGGCGGGGAAGGGCAACGTCGTCGCGACTCCCGGCGGCTCGGAGTTCCTTCCCCACGCGAGCGTGGACGTGGTGGACAGCACCGGCGCCGGTGACGCGTTGGTGGCGGCCATGACCTCGGCCCTGATGCGGGGAGTGGACCCGCACGAGGCCGCCCACCTCGCCGTGGCCGCGTCCGCGGCTACGACCGAACACGCGGGCGGTCGCCCCCGACTTAACGGCTAGCCGACCTGTGGCATGCCATCTCGCGCTACGACCTTGCCGCGATAGTCAGACCGACCCGGTGACGTCGTGCCGGGATTTCACCCCCAGCTTCCGCAGCACGCTGGCGACGTGTTGTTCGACGGTGCGGCGGGACAGGAACAGGGTGTCGGCGATCTCCTGGTTCGACCGGTGCCGCACGAGCAGTGCGGCGACGTCCTGCTCGCGCGGGGACAGGGCATCGGGGCCGTTGCGCCGCCAGCGGCGGGTGTGCGCGGCGGAGCCGTGGTCGCGCAGCAGGAGCCTGCAGCGGTTGGCGTCCCGGGTCGCGCCCAGGTTCTCGTAGGCGCCGACCAGGGTGATCAACGCGGTGACGGCTTCGGCGTCGCCGAGCTTCAGGCGGGTTCGGACGGCGTTCTCGCCGTGGGCGGCGGCGGCATAGGCGGCGCCGGTTCGGGCGGCGTGGTGGCGGGCGCGCTCGAAATGCCACAGCGCCCGCTCGTGCGCCTCCTCCGCCGCGGCCACCGCGCCCATCGAGGCGTGGGCCGCCGCGAGCACCGCGGGCGCGTCCGAGCCCGCGGCCGCCGCGGTGGTCTCTTCGGCCAGCGTACGGGCCTCGGCCTGGCCGCCCGCTCGCAGCCAGGCCCGCACGACGGCCGGGACCACCTCGCCGGACCAGGCCCAGATTCCCTTGTGGCCGAACAACTCCATCGCCCGGTCGGCCTCCACGACGGCGGCGGCGACCTCGTCGCGGTCCAGCAGCATGCGGATCACGCCCGCGCTCGCGGCGAGAGCCACCGGGCTGACCGCGTCCTCGGGGAGGTCCAGGCCGGTGCGCGCGAACCAGCGCTCCGCGGCCTGCCGGTCACCGGTCGCCGACGCGAGCACCGCCAGTACCAGCGCGGCCTCGGCGCTGTCGGGCAGCGCGTCCGGATCGGCCGACAGGTGCGCCTCGGCCCGCTCGGCCAGCCCGGCCCACTGCCCGGTGTGCAGGTCCAGCCGCAGCCGCAGACCTGTTCCCGCGGTGTCGTCGGACAGCCGCCGCGCGGTTCGCAGGTGGGCGCGGGCGCGTGCGGCCTGGCCGGTCCAGGAGTAGCTGTGGGCCACCGTGAGGTGCGCGCGGGCCAGGTCGAGCCGCTCCTCGGGGTCGCGGACGCCCTCCGGCGGCCTGCGCACGGCCTCCGGAATGGGCCCGTCTTCCATGAGAACCCGGTTCGCGGTGATCGCCGCCAGCAGCGCGGGCCGGTCGCTGCCTGCGGTGCGCACCCCGCGCTGCAGCCACTCCCGGTGGTCGGCCAGGGGCCGCGCCCCCAGGGCCGGGTCGGCCAGCACCGCCATCGCCCGTGCCGCCCGGGCCGGGCGGTCGGCGAGTTCGCCGACGGCGAGCGCGAGTTCGGTCCGCCCGGCCTCGATCCCGTCGCGCCGCCGCACCAGCACCATCCCCAGAGCGAGGCGGGCCTCGGCGCGGGCAGCCGTGCTCAGCACCGGGTCACGGACCAGGTCGTCGAGTCGCGCGTCGCTCCCGTGTTCCGGGTGTGCCGCCACGAGCCGGGCGTAGCGGGTGGCGACGCGCTCGCGGAGGTCCGAGGGCAACCCGGGCTCGTCGAGCACCGCACCGAGCGCCGCGGCGGCGTCGTCACCGTCGGCCGATTCGGTGTAGGCGATCCACTCGGCGAACCGCCCGGCCAGGCGGGCGTGCCTGGCGAGCCGGGTGGGACGGGCCCCGGGGTCGTCGCGCAACGCGCTCAGTGCTCGGGCGTGTGCGCGGCGCCGGTCCGGTCCGGGAAGTCCGTCGTACACGCACCGGCGCATGGCTCCGGGCTCGACCCGGTACCGCGCGGCGCCGGACTCGCTGAGCAGGCAGGCGCGCACCGCTTCGGCGATCGCGGTCGCGGCCTCGCCGGATGTGGTTCCGGCGACCCGGGCGAGGACCCCGCATGGCGCCGGGGCGTCCAGCACCGCCGCCGCCAGCACCACAGCACGGGCGGTCGGGGAGAGGGCGTCCAGGCAGGCGGCCGTGTCCAGCCGCATCTCCCGCGGCAGCGGGGCCTGGGCGAGCGACTGTTCGCCGGTGCGCAGCAAGTACGCCGCCGCGTGCTCCACCAGGTCCGGTCGCCCGCCGGTGTGTTCGGGCAGCTCGGACAGCGCCTGCTCGGTCAGCGTCGGCGCGATGGTGAGCGCCAGCTCCGCCACCGCGGTTGAATCCAGGCCGGACAGCGAGATGACCCGTGCTCCGGGGAAGCCCACCGGCCCCGGCCGCTGGGTGAGCACAATGGACAGACGCTCGGGCGGCTGGACGGCCAGGTAGCGCACCAGCGCCCGGGTCCGGTCGTCGGCCCACTGCAGGTCCTCGACGACGAGCACCACCGGCGACAGCGCGTCGAGCAGGTCGCGGACCGCGCGGAACAGGCGGTGCCACTCCGCCGCTCGGTCGGGCAGCGGTGGCAGCGCGGGCGGCAGGTGCGCGGCGATCTCCGGCAGGTACGGCGCGAGCGCCCCGGTGACCGCGCTCGGCGTCAGCGGCGGCGGCCCGGCCAGCCGCAGCGCCTCGAACACCGCGCCACAGGGGAACGCCTCGCCCGGTGGCGGCTGGCACGTGCCGCGCAGGACGGTGCGCGACCGCACCTGCCGGTCGGCCAGGATCTCCCGCACCAGCCGGGTCTTCCCGACCCCGGCCGGGCCGGTCACGCACAGGACCGACGGCGCGGCGAGCACGGCGCGAATCCCCGCGCCGAGTTCCTCCTGCCGCCCCACAAAGGGAAGCCGCAGACCCTGCCACTCTTCGACCGCTGTCATGCCATCGAGGGTAGGCATCAGATGGGGTGGTATCGGCCCAGCGCAAAAATTGGGTACTACTACTCGATTCACCACGGATGGTTGGGCGCGGGCCGCGGGGGAGGGTGACCCGCAGGCGGCCGCGCGATCTTCCACCCTGCTTGCGGTCGCCTCACCGTGCGGATGTCCGCGTGGTGTGGTGAATGGAGCACATCGATGGGTTTCAAACATCCAGTCCGACTGGCGGTGATGGGTGTTGTCGCTTCGGGCGCGCTCATGGCCGCGGTGGTGCCCGCCTTCGCGGCGCCGTCCGGGCCGCCGGAGGCACAGGTGCGGGGCGCGGGGGCGCCGGGCACGCTGAAGGACAACTACATCGTCGTCCTCAAGGAGGACGCGGGTCTGCGCGCGTCGGCTAACTCGGTCGAGGGGACCGCGCGTGACCTGGCGGCGAAGTACGGCGCCACCCGGAAGCTGACCTACACCGCGTCCATCCTCGGCTTCTCGGCGACCATGCCCGAGCAGCGCGCGCGGCAACTCGCCGCCGACCCGTTGGTCGCCTACGTCGAGCAGGACGGCATCGCCCACGGGTTCGGCGAGCAGCTGAACCCCCCGTCGTACGGTCTCGACCGGATCGACCAGGAGTCGCTGCCGCTGGACAACAAGTACACCTACCCGAACGACGGCGAGGGCGCGACCGTCTACGTCGTGGACACCGGCATCGCCTTCAACCACCCCGACTTCGGCGGGCGGGCCACCTCGGGCAAAGACTTCATCGACAACGACAACGACTCCACCGACTGTCAGGGGCACGGCTCGCACGTCGCCGGGACCGTCGGCGGCACCAGCCACGGCGTGGCCAAGAAGGTCAAGCTGGTCGGCGTCCGGGTGCTGGGCTGCGACAACACCGGTCAGTGGTCGGGCATCATCGGCGGGTTCGACTGGGTGACGCAGAACGCGGGCCCCAACTCGATCCTGCAGGCCAGCCTCGGCGGGTCGACCAACACCTCGGTCGACGACGCGGCCAAGCGCGCCGTCGCCAAGGGCATCACCACCGTGCTCGCGGCGGGCAACAGCGGCACCGACGCCTGCACGTTCAGCCCGGCCCGCGTCCCCGAGGCGATCACCGTCGCGGCGTCGAACGACAAGGACGTGCGGGCCACGTTCCCCAACGGCGCCATGTCGAACTACGGGACCTGTGTGGATCTCTTCGCGCCGGGCAACCTGATCACCTCCGTCAACAAGGATGGTGGGGCCAAGCAGATGAGCGGTACGTCGATGGCGGCCCCGCACGTCTCGGGCGCGGCGGCGATCTACCTGACCGCCAAGCCGGGCGGCAGCCCCGCGACCGTGGCCCAGGCGATCCTGGACGCCTCCGTGGCGGGCAAGATCACCAACATCGGCAGCGGATCCCCGAACAAGCTGCTCAACGTCACGAAGCTTGGTGGCACCAACCCCGGCCCCGGCACCTGCGCGGCGCCGACCAATTCGAACACGACGGCCATCCCCGACGCGGGCGCGGCGGTCGAGTCATCCGTGACGGTCAGCAACTGCACTGGCAACGCCTCGGCCACCACCTCGGTCAAGGTCGACATCACCCACAGCTACAGCGCCGACCTGCTCGTCGAGCTCGTCGGTCCGTCCGGCACGGCCTACACCCTGCAGCGGGCGGGTGGCGTCGGTGACGCGGGTGGCATCCACACCACCTACACCGTCAACGCGTCGTCGGAGACGAAGAACGGCACCTGGAAGCTGCGGGTGACCGACATCTACCGCTACGACACCGGCTCCATCACCTCATGGACGCTCACCCCGTGAGCGCGCGATCCACTGTGGAAGGAAAGAGCACCATGTCGAGATCCAAGCGGATCGCGCTCACGTTGGGCATGGCGCTGGCCGTCGCCAGCGTGGCCACGGTCGCCGTCGCGGCGACCAGTGGGGAGCAGAAGCGCGCTCCCCACGACCCGGGTCTGTCCTATGCGGACAATTCCGTCTCCACTTTCGACGGCGCGAGTGGCCAGTTCTACAACGGCCAGAACGCCACCGTGTCGGAGTTCCCGGCGGTCATCGCCAACCTGCGGTCGGAAGGCTCCCGGCCCAAGGGGCAGTCGTGCACCGGCTCGGTGATCGGCCCGAGGCACATCCTGACCGCGGCGCACTGCTACGACCTGGCGGGCACGAAGACGTTCCTCTACGGCCTCGACGACCTCGTGGTCGGCACCGGGACGACGCTGACCACGAAGTCGTATGTCAAGCACCCCAAGTACGTCAACTGGGACCAAGGCTACGACGTCGCGGTGGTGACGACCAACGAGGACATCCCGGTTCCGCCGGAGAAGTGGGCGAAGTACGCCACCTCCGCCGACGCGGGCATCTGGAAGGTCGGCGACACCGGCCGCGGCTTCGGCTACGGCAAGAAGACGCACGACGACACACCGGCCGACGTCACGCTGGACAAGGCGGACCTCCCGATCGTAGACGGCGTCAACCAGTGCCAGGGTGTGGCCGCGGGCTACAAGCTGGCGACCATGATCTGCGCCGGCTACTCGGACGGGCGCGTGACCGTGCTGCCCGGTGACAGCGGCGGCCCCTTCGTCGTCGGCGGCAAGATTGTCGGCCTGTCGTCGTGGAGCCGGTCCGACTTCAAGTGGTACAGCATCTACGCCCGGCTCGACAACGACATGGGTGACTGGGTCAAGCAGCAGGTCGGCGACACCACACCCGTCGAGTTCGGCGTCAGCGTCGAGCCGGCCTCGGTGACGGTCGCGGCCGGAGCCAGCGGTTCCGTCGGGGTCAAGACCACGTCGGGCGCCACTGTGGAGGATGTGACCCTCTCGGCGACCGGACTGCCCTCCGGTGTGACGGCGGACTTCCAGCCCGCCACGGTGAAGTCCGGCTCGGGCGCGAAACTGTCGCTGTCCGTGGCGTCCGGCACCCCGGACGGCACGCACTCGGTGACGGTGAACGCAAAGTCGGCGTCCGGCGTGACCAAGACGTCCACACTGACGCTGACCGTCGGGGCGGGCAGCCCCGGCGCCGACTTCGGCCTCGGGCTCAGCCCGGCGTCGGTGAAGGTGAACCAGGGCGGCAACATCTCCACCACGGTCACCAGCACGGTGGTCGGCGGCACCTCCGCCGACGTCACCCTGAGCGCCAGCGGACTTCCCTCCGGCGCCCAGGCGGTGTTCCAGCCTGCTTCGATCAAGTCCGGCACGAACGCCAAGCTGACGATCACCACCTCCTCGAGCACGGCCGCGGGCAACTACTCGGTGACGGTGACCGGAACCTCCGGTTCGATCACCCGCAACGCGACGCTGGCCCTCACGGTCGGCAGCGGCGACCCGCAGCCGGGTGGCCTCACGATCGCGCTCTCGCCGTCATCGGCGAGCACGTTCAAGGGCGGCGGGGTTTTCCCCTCGTTGACCATCACGGGCGCGACCACCCCGGTGACCCTGAGCGCGTCCGGCCTGCCGCCGGGCACGACGGCCAACTTCCAGCCGACGACGGTGAGCCCTGGCCAACCGGCATGGGTCCACATCGTCACGTCGTTCGCGACGCCGACGGGGACATACAAGATCACGATTACCGGGACGAGCAGTGACGGCAAGACCGGGAGCGCGGTGTTCACGCTCGCGGTGACCTAGCCGCTGCTGGGCAGGGAGGTAGCTGGGTAAGGGAACCGGGTGGGAGACGCAGGCACCCACCCGGTTCCTGCCGGTTATGGATGAAACCGGGTGGGAGAAGTACAGGCTCCCACCCGGTTTCCTGCTATGCGGTGGAAGCTGGGTGGGAGGTGCGGGCTCCCACCCGGTTGCTTGTTGTGCGGTGGGGAGGCGGGCGGGGGTGACCGGGATTTTCCGTTTGGTTTCCTGCTGTGCGACGAAGTTGGGTGAGGATCGCGCTGACTCTCGCCCGGTGTCCTGCTGTGCGACGAAGTCGGGTGGATGCGTGCGGACTCTTGCCCGGTGTCGTGCTGTGCAACAGAAACGGGATGGGTCCGCGGGCGTCTCGCGGCCTGTTCTGTTCGAAGTCCCAAGGCGAACCACCTAACAGACACCCCCAGTAACGCAGGCCCGAACACACACGAGAGCCCCCAGCACCATGGCGCCGGGGGCTCTCGCAGCAAGGCGTCAGAGCATCAGACCGTCAAGCTCCAACTCTGAACCGAGCCGGTGTCAAAGCGATAGACATCCTGCACCCGCAGCTTCCAGTCGCCGTTCTTCGTCTCCGAAGACAAGTTGACCGAGTACGTGGCCCGCACGTCATCCACGTGGTCAGCCGGGCTGGACTCCTTCAGGCGGTAGGCCGTGCCGTCCGGCGCCACCAGTTCGACCACCAGGTCGCCGCGGTACGAGTGGGTGATGGCCACCTCGACCTGCGCGGTGGCCGAACCCGCGCCGGTGCAGCCGGTCACCGAAATCGTGCTCGTGACCGCGCTGCCCGCGTCCGGAATGGACACTGGGGTGGTGTTGGACTGCTTGGCGCAGCTCGGGTCCGGGGTGGTGCCGAATTTGGTGTAGAGCAGCTTGTTCGGCGAACCGGTGCCCGCGTTGGTGACCTTGCCCGAGGTAGCCGCGTCGATGATCGCCTTGTTCACCTCGGCCTGGTTGGCCGTCGGGTGGCTCTGCAGGTACAGGGCCACCGCGCCGGTGACCAGCGGGGCGGAGAACGACGTGCCCTGGTCGGTACGGGTCGCCGTGTCGCTGCCGTAGCTCGCGCCGACGTTGCTGCCGCCGGGGGCGAACAGGTCGACGCAGGTGCCGATGTTCGAGAAGCCCGAACGGGAGTCGTTCTTCTCGGTCGAGGCGACCGTGAGGCCCTCGGTGACCCGCGCCGGGCTGTAGCCGCACGCGTCCGCGCCGTTGTTGTTGCCCGCGGCGAAGACGTAGATGAAGCCCTTCTGGATCGAGGCCTTGATCTGCGCGTCGCCGATGCCCGCCTCGTACTGGCCGAGGCTCATGTTGACCACCGCGGGCTTCTGCCCGTTCGCGTCGATCCACTCGACCGCGTCGATGACCAGGGAGTCTGGGCCGGAGTTGCTGCAGTCGAACACCCGCAGCGCCACCAGCTTCGCCTTCTTCGCCACGCCATAGGTCTTGCCGACCGACGCGCTCGCGGTGTGCGTGCCGTGGCCGTGGCAGTCCTGGGCGACGGAGTCCTTGTCGAAGAAGTCGTAGCCGTTGGTCGCCCGGCCCTCGAACTCGGCGTGGGAGATCCGGGTTCCGCTGTCCATGTTGTAGACGGTGACACCCTCGCCGGTGGCGTTGTACTCGTACTTGGTGTTCAGCGGCAGGTCCGTCTGGTCCACACGGTCGACGGTCCACGGCGCGTTGTCCTGGACGTCGGCGCCGCGCGCGGTGCCGGTCTCGTAGACCGCCTTGACCGCGGGGTTCGCGGCCAGCCTGCGGGCCGCGCCTTCGGACAGACCGCGCACCGAGAAGCCCTGGATGGTTCGGTTCCAAGTGGACTGAACCGTGCCGCCGTACTCCGAGATCAGCGATTGCGCCTTCGACTGGACGGACTCGGCGCTCGCACCCGCGGCGTCGTGCAGCTGGACGTTGTACCAGCCCGCGGCCCAGTGCTGGCGGGCCTGAACGACCTTGCCCTCCGGCGGAGCCGCGCTGGCGGCCGCGGGCGCGAGCGCGGCCACCGCCGTCGCGACGGCCAGCGCTCCGAGCAGGGCGCGCCTGGTTTTTCTGTTCATCTGGTTGACTCCCTCGTCTGAGCGGCGAGAGCAGGGTCGAGACGTTTGGGGTCGCCGCTCGCACTTACCTTGCGGCCCCAACGGACCTGGGCGCACCGGCCTGGGATTCAACGGGGGTACCCAAACAATGCTCGCCCAAGTGGAACCGCCCGGACTGGGTACCATCGGCGAGCATGACCGCGAGGCTTCTTCCCGCCCGGCAACCCCATTCGGTGTTTGTCGGCCGGGCCGCTGAGCTGGCCGAACTGTCCCGCTTGGTGACCGATCCACCCGCGTTGGTCCTGATCGAGGGCGAAGCCGGGGTCGGCAAGACCAGGCTGGTGCGGGAGTCGCTGCGCGGCCAGGAGATCGCGGCCCGGGCGGTGCTGGTCGGTGGCTGCCAGCCGATGCGGGAGCCGTTCCCGTACGGCCCGGTGGTGGACGTGCTGCGGGAAACCGCGCCCCTGCTGGCCCGGGTGGCCGATTCCCTCTCGCCCATCGCGGGCGCGCTGCGGCCACTGCTGCCCGAGCTGAGCGGACTGCTCCCGCCGGAGCCGCCCAAGGGCGACGCCGCGGTCGAGCGGCACCAGGTGTTCCGCGCGGTGCGCGAGCTGCTGGCCGCCTACGGACCGGCTGTGCTGGTCCTCGAAGACCTGCACTGGGCCGACGAGGGCACGCAGGACCTGTTGCGGTTCCTCATGTTCCCGCGGATCCCCGATCTGGCGCTGGTCGCCACCTACCGCCGCGAGGCGTATCCGGCGGGGGAGAGGTCGCTGCTGGGCGACGTCCCCCACCTGCTCGCCGACGAGCACACCACGCTGCTGCGGCTGCGCCCGCTGGAACCGGCCGATGTCGGTGTGCTGGCCGCGGGACTGCTGGGCGCCCAAGACGTTCCGCACGGATTCGCCGCCGAACTGCACCACCGCACGGCGGGTATCCCGTTCGTCATCGAGGAGGTGCTGCGCGAGTTCCGCGAGATCGGTGGCGAGCCGGGGTCGTGGGCCCTCGACTTGGTCGACATCCCGGTGCTGCTGCGCGACACCATGGCCGACCGACTGGGCAGGCTCGGCCCCACCGTCACCGCGGTCGTGCACGCCGCCGCCGTGCTGGACGCCCCGGCGAGCGAGGAGGACCTGGCCGCGGTGTCCGGCCTGTCCCCGCGCCTGGTGTCGGGCGCGGTGTCCGAGGCGCTGGCCGCCGCCGTGCTGTTCGAGATCGGCACCGCCCGGTACGCCTTGCGGCATCCGCTCGCCCGGCAGGCGGTGGACGTGGCGATCCCCGGGCCGCGCCGCCGTGAGCTGCACGCACGGGCCGCCGATCTGCTGGTGGCCCGCAAGGACCGTGCGCTGGTCCGGCTGGCGCATCACTATCGGCAAGCCGGGGACTTGGCGAACTGGTTGAGCCGCACCGTGGCCGCCGCCGACCACGCGGGCGAGGTCGGCGACACCGCGTTCGCGCTGTGGGTGCTGGAGACCGCGCTGGCCGATGACGCCCTGCCAGCCCGGGCGCTGCGCACGCTCGCCGTGCGCCTGAGCCGGGTCGCCGCGAACGGCCTCGCCCAGGCGGGCACGGTCGCGCGGCTGGGCGCGCTGCTGCGGGACGGGTCGCTCAGCGGGCCCGACCGAGGTGAGGTGCGGATCAACCTGGGCCGGGTGCTGATGAACCAGGCCGGCCGGATCGAGGAGGGCCAGAGCGAGATCGAGATGGCGGTGCACGACCTGGCCGACCGGCCCGCCCTGGCCGCGCGCGGCGCGGCCGCGCTGGTCCTGCCCGCCTTCGGGTGGCGGGCGATCTCCGGTCATACCGGCTGGCTGGCGAAGGCCAGGCAGTTGGCCGCCGCGGCGCGGTGCGACGACGAACTCGAGATGGTCCTGCGGGCGAACCACCTCACCCTGCTCGCCGACACCGGCGACCCGGCGCTGCGCCCGATGGTCGACGAACTGCCCAGATCATCGCGGTCGCCCCGGATCCGGCGCCAACTCGTCCGCGCCTTCAACAATTTGGCCGACTCGCTGTGCTGGATCGGCCGCTACACCGAAGCGCGGGAGATGCTGCGGGTCAGCTCCACCCTGATGGCTGACAGCGACGTGCCCTACCTGTCGATGCTCAGCACCGGAACCGCACTGCGGCTCGACGCCCTCACCGGCAGCTGGGACACGCTGGCGGCGGACGCGACCCACCTTGTCGAGCAGGCAGGCGAGATGCCCTCGCTCGCCATGGACGCGTGGCTGACCCTGGCGTGGGTCGCGACGGCCCGTGGCGAGCGGGACGAGGCGGGACGGCAGCTGAACAGCGCGTACGGGGCCTCCCCGGAAACCGCGCCCTTTCTGCTGGCGATCTCCGCCTGCCGGGTGGCCAACGCGCTTGCCCACGGCGACGTGGCCGCCGCCGCCGTCGGCGCCGACCGGGCGTTGCGTCGGGTCCGGGCGAAGGAGAACTGGCTGTGGGGGGCCGACCTGGTCCCGCAGGCGGTCCGCGCGTTCCAGCGAGTCGGGCGAGGGGAGGACGCGACCCGGCTCGTCGCCGAGTACGAGGAGGGGATCGCGGGGCGCGACGCGCCGCTGGCGGCGGCGGCGGCCGTGTTGGCTCGGGCGCTGGTCACCGCGGACCGGCGGGCCGCCCTCGACGGCCTGCTGCGGGCCGCGGACGCCTATGCCGAACTGCCGCGGCCGCACGCTGCCGCAGTCACCGCCGAGGACGCCGCCGCCGTCGCCGTGGAACTGGGCGACGAATCGCTGGCGCTGGCCCGGTTCGGGGCCGCGGCTGCCGGGTACACCGCACTCGGCAACACCCGCGACGCCGACCGCTGCCGACGGCTCAGCCTCCGGTTCCGGCCTGCCCGCCCCACCGGCCGCAAGGCCTACGGGGATGAGCTCTCCCCGCGTGAGCGCGAGGTCGTGGAGTTCGTGGCGGCCGGGCTGACGAACCGCCAGATCGCCGACGAGCTGTTCCTGTCCCCCCGCACCGTCGAGCACCACGTGTCGCGGGCCATGCGCAAGCTCCGCGTGTCATCCAGGACGGCGTTCGCGTCGGCGGTGAACCCGTCCTGACTGTCCCGGTGCCCGGTCAGGACGACTCGGTGGGCAAGCCCGCGGCCACCCAGTCCTCAATCCCTTCCCCGTACTTGCGGACGTTGGTGTAGCCCAGGCCGGTGAGTCGCTCGGCGACCTGTCCGCTGTTGGGGCACGCGAGGTTGGAGCAGTAGGTGACGACCGCGGCATGGCGGTCGGGCAGCAGGGTGGGCGCCTGCGCGTCGACGTCGGCCAGGACCAGGGGAACGGCGCCAGGCAGGTGTTGCTTGGCGTGGTACTCGCCGCCCAGCGCGTCGACCAGGGTCACGGTGCCCGCGTCGATCGCTGCCTTCAGTTCGTCACGGGTGATGGATGCGGTCATGTCGCTACCTCCAGCTAATCGGACTATAGTCCGGATGTGCCTCACGACCGTAACGGACCGCAGTCCGGTTCCGCAACCCCATTGGAACTGCTTCGCACGCCGCCGCCCAAGGAGCGCACCGACGCCGCCCGCAACCGGGCCGCCATCCTGGACGCGGCCGCGCGGCTCTTCGCCGAACACGGCGTCGAAGCGGTGTCCATGGACCAGGTGGCGGCGGCCGCGGGTGTCGGCAAGGGCACCCTGTTCCGCCGCTTCGGCGACAAGGCCGGGCTGGCCGCCGCGCTGCTGGACGCGCGCGAGCGGGTGCTCCAGGAAGGGATCCTGCACGGACCGCCGCCGCTGGGCCCCGGAGTGCCGCCCACCGACCGCCTCACCGCGTTCGCCGACGCCTACCTCGACTACCTGTTCACGCATCTGCCCCTGGTGCGGATGTCGGAGACCGCGGCGCCCGGCGCCAGGTACCGGATCGGTGCGTACCGGTTCTGGCACCAGCATGTGACGATCCTGCTCGCGGGCACCGCCGACCCCGAGCACACCGCGCACGCCCTGCTCGCTTCCCTTGCCGCCGAACACATCGCGGCGCTCCTTCCCGAACTCGGAGAGGAGCGCATCCGGGCGGGTATCACCCGCCTCTGGCGGCAGGCAGGCTCCTGACTTCGCACGGTCCCTCGATGGTCGGCCTCAGCTCACCGCTTGCCGCACGAGCGCGCCGATCCGCTTCTCGTCGGCCGGGGTCAGCGCGGTCAGCGCGAACGAGGTCGGCCACATCGCGCCGTCGTCGAGCATCGCCTGGTCGCTGAAGCCGAGCGTCGCGTACCTCGCCTTGAACTTCTCCGCGCTCTGGAAGAAGCAGACGACCTTGCCGTCCTTGGCGTACGCGGGCATCCCGTACCAGAGCTTCGGCGCGAGGTCGGGCGCGCTGGACCGGATGATGGTGTGGATCCGCTCGGCCATCACTCGGTCCGGTTCGGACATCTCGGCGATCTTCGCGAGCACGTCCGGCTCCAGGTCGGCCTTGGCGCCGCGCCGGGCGGCCTTCTTCAGTTCCTGGCCGTGCTCCTTCATCGCGGCGAGTTCCTCGTCGCTGAACCCGACGATCTTGGCGGACTTCTTCGCGGCGCTCATCCCGGGTTTCCTTTCTGACGACGACACTTCAGCCATGATTGACGTGCGATGGCTCCCACGCGAATCCATCCGGGTCGGTGAAGGGGCCGCCGTCGGTGCCGAGCGTGAGGCGGTGGGATCCCGTGCCGTCGGGGGAGACACCGGCGTCCTTGGCGAGGGCGCGGCGGCCGTAGAGGGCCAGCTTGACCGGGCTCGACGGGGTGGCGAACTCGACGTACTTGCGGCCGAAGCTCTTGGCCACCGCGAGGCCATGGTCGACGTAGAACCGCTTGCTGGCGGCCACATCCGCGACGCCCAGCAGGAGCACGATGTCGT
This sequence comes from Actinokineospora xionganensis, assembly GCF_014323725.1. Lineage (GTDB taxonomy): Bacteria > Actinomycetota > Actinomycetes > Mycobacteriales > Pseudonocardiaceae > Actinokineospora > Actinokineospora xionganensis. The sequence continues at coordinate 35,447 of NZ_JABVED010000023.1, forward strand.
CGATCTCGCGGGTGTCCGGGCCGGTGTCCTTCTTCGCGGAGGTCGCGACCTTCCAGATGGTCCCGTCCGGGGCCCGCACGACACCGCCGTAGCCCCAGAACGACTTGGCGACCGGCTTGAGCGCGGTGGCCCCCGCGTCGATGGTGGAGCCGACCAGGTTCTTGACGGTGGAAGGCTGGGACACGGTGAGCGACAGGGTGAACGCGCGGAAGCCGGTCGTCGGGGCATCCGAGGCCCGCAACCGCACCTGCGTGTCCACACCGAACGCGGCGGTGTAGAAGTCTTTGGCGGCCTGGGGGTCGGCCACTTCGAGTGTCACGGAGTCGATGGAAGTCATGCAGGCAACGCTAGGCGCGGCCCCTGGGGCCGCGCTTCTTGATTCCTGACCGGTCCGCCGTGCCCTGAGCTGGGTCCAGGACGAGGACGGCGGGTACCGCGGCCAGATGGCCGTGCTGGTCAAGCCGAACGGCCTGCTCGGCAAGGCGTACCTGGCGGGCATAGCGCCGCTGCGTCACCTGATTGTGTACCCGGCGATGATCCGGGGCATCGGACAGAAGTGGCGGGTCGGGATCGGCGGCTAGCGGTCGCCATGCTCGGCGCACCTGTCATAGAGTGCGTCGGGGGGTGCGAACACGTGAACTTCAAGGTGGATCCACCGTCCGTCAGCGCGCTGGCGAAGCTGATGGGACGTGCGGGCGCGGCCGCGTCGATCTTCGCGGCGGCGAACAACGGCGCCGGTCCGAGCGAACTCGGCGAGGGCCTGCTCGGGATGCTCGCCGGGCCGCTCGACAAGTGGCAGGCCCTCGGTCTGTCCAATTGTCAGCGTGCCTCGACTCTTGCCGACCAGTGCGACAGCGCGCTCGTCGCGGCGGCCAAGTTCTATCTGGCCACCGACGCCGCCGAGGAGGCCCGGCTGGACAGCGAGTACCCGGCGGCCACGTCCCAGCGCGTCGGCGGCGCCACCGTGACGGCGCCGGAGACGGCGGGCGGGTTCACCGACTGGGAGGACGCCTGGCGGGACCCGCACAACCCCGAGTTCCCTTACACCGCACCACCAGAGCCCAGGGACAACGACGGCCGCGGCTGGGACTTCGACCTCGACGGCGAGATCGACAAGCTCACCGGCGCGGCGTCCGTGGCGCCGTACGTGCGCGACCTGCTCAAGTGGCTGGTCGGCTGGGACCCGTTCGCCGCCGTCACGACGCTGGTCGCTGGCGACTGGAAAGGGCTGATGCGCCAGGGTTCGGTGTTCGAGGACACCGCGACGGCGTTCGGTCGGATCAAGACCAACGTCGACCGCGGGCGCTACGCGATCCAGGACCGCTGGGACGGCAACGCCGCGGCCGCGCTGGAGAACTGGCTGGCGGCGTACTCGCAGGGGTGCGCCGACCACGCCAAGTTCTGCGCCGAGGCAGGCTGGAAGATCAAGAACTTCGCCCGCTCGGCGTTCCACGCGTTGCAGGCGCTGAACGTCGCCATGGACTCCCTGATCGACTCCGTGCTCGAGGCACTGCTCAAGGTGAAGGGCCTGGGCGCGGTCGTCGGCGGCGCGGTCAACGTCATCCGCGGCGAGAAGCCGGAGCAGGCGTTCGCCGCCGTCGTCTACTCCGTGCTCCCGATCGCGGAACTGCTGGACCAGGTCCGCATGCTGGCCCACGGCATCCAGTCGGCGGCGGAGATGGTGGCGGGCAATGGCGAGGTGGCCGCGGCGGCGTGGCCGGGCGAGCCGTACCGGCACCCGGCGGCCCGATGACTACGCCGGCCACGCCGTGGCGGACCGACGAGGGCCGCAAGGCCATGGACACCCGGATGCGGTTGCTCGCCCGGGAAACCGGCGACCTCGGCGAATTCGCCCGTGACGTGGTCGCGGGCCGCCTGCGGCCGAGGGATCTCCTGTACTCCTCGGTCCTCTCCGAGGACACTGTGGGCGCTTTGCGGTCAGCCGCCGACGCCTGGCACGCAATGCCCGAGGCGGAGCGCGCCGCCGCGATCAGCGCCGCGCCCGCCACCACGGCCGCCGAGATCGCCGCGCTCGCGGCGTACTCGGAACCCGAGCCACCCAAACCACCCGACCACCCGGACAACGACGACCGCGGCTACCTCTCCGACGCCTGGTAATAGGGTCGTGTGACAAGCCCGCCGCGCTGCCCCACCGCCGCCTACGGGGACCGTGACGACGCCTCGTGAGGATCAAACCCGCCGCACGATCCAAACCGCCGCCTAAGGGGACCGTGGCGACGCCTGACCACGGTTACCCACCACGCCGCACCATCACCCGGAAGGTGACCCGAACATAGAATTCCGGGGAGGCGGACTAGCGGTCGATGTGGGCGGATTCCCCGCCACGTTCAGCACGAAGTCGAACGTGCCCTCGCGCGCGCCGCCGACGTTTCGCACTGTCATCAGCAGGCGCGGGTCGAAGATCGGGTCGGTGTTGTTGCGCGGCTCGTTGGGAAAGTAGAGCTGGGTGGTGAGCACCGGCCGGTTCGGGGCCTGTGCCTTGACGTGGATATGCCGGGTGCGGCCCGGGTAGAGGCCGGGCACGATCGTGGTCAGCGTGAACGCGCCGCGGGCGTCGGTGAACTGGTGGCCGCGGAACCGGAACCCGGTGTTGTCGTACGCGCCGTTGGCGTCGGCCTGCCAGAAGTCCAGCAGGACATTGGCCAACGGCTGGCAGGCCAGGCCGAAGACGAAGCCGGTGACGGTCAGCCGGGTCCCCGGCGTGCCCGCCACGACCAGCGAGGTGCGCCTCGGCGAGTTCGGCTTGAAGTACGGGCCTTCGGTCTGCGGCGGGGTCGGGTCGTCCCCGTCGTCGCATTGCGGTGTGAGCGCGGGTGTCTCGCCGGTTGTCGCGGCGGTGCGGGCCAGGGCAGGCAGGCCGACCATGGCGACGGGCATCGCCACCCCGGCGGCCAACGCGGCCCGCAGCACCGTCTTGCGGGTCAGTTGCGGCTGTTCGCCATCCATGCGTGCTCCTCGTGTCGGGATCGAAACCGAACCTACGGAGGCGATCACCGGCCGACGATGGACTGGGCCGGGCGGACGTGGTGAATCCCGGGGTCACGGTTGCCATCGCCCGCGGCGGAACTCGCCGGGGCTGACGCCGGTCTCGCGGCGGAAGAAGCGGCAGAAGTACGCCGGATCGGCGAAGCCGACGCGACCGGCGATCTGCCGCACCGTCAGGTCGGTCTTGACCAGGAGCCGCTTCGCCTCGTGGGTGCGCGCTTCCCGCACCAGCCGCGCGGGGGTCCGACCGGTCGCCGACTTGACCGCCTCGGCCAGGTACCCCGCGGTGACACCGATGCGCTCGGCGTAGGCGCGCACCGACCACAGGCCGGGTTCGGCGACGGCGGTCAGCCGGGCGAACTCCTCGGCCACCGCCCCCGCCCGGCTCGGCGCGGCCCGCGTGGGCGCCGAGGGCTGCCGGGCCATCCGCACGATGAGGACGTGCAGCAGGGCGCGCAGCACCGTCTCGAACCCGCGGGCCGCCCGGCGGAACTCGTCGTGCAGTTCGGCGATCAGCCGGGTGGTGGCGGCGTCCGCGTCGTCGTCCAGCGCGAGCCACGGCCGCTCACTGAGTCCGCGCAGCAGGTCCCGGTCGGCTGGGTGGTCGAGCAGGAAGTCGTCGGTGAACAGGACGACGGAGCCGTCCAGGCCGTCGGCGTCCTCCCAGTGGTGCACCTGCCCGGGGGCGATGGCACCCAGGTTCGGCGGGTGGAGGTCCCAGCGGGCAAGGTCGACCACGTGCGTGCCGGTGCCCGCGGTGACGTGGACGATCTCGTGGAACGTGTGCCGGTGCGGGAAGGTCGCGCGCGACAGCGGGCCGATGGTGTCGAAGCTGCCGATGGCGAAGGGCATGGCGTTGGGGCGCGGCACTTCGAGGCGGTGCATCGGCAGGCCGCCGTCGGCGGGCGCTTGGCAGGGCGTGCCCGGTGGCACTGTGGTGCCGCGCATCCGTCGACTCCTTAGGTCCAGACCAATCGGTGTCTCGGTCACGATGGCACAGACAGGCAGCGGGAACCAGGGGCGGGTTTGGCAGGGCGTGAGTCTGGGAATGCCCTGCCCATGATCGGACGATGGCGCACCGTTGTGTTCGACACGCGTGATCCGCGGGGGCTTGCCGAATTCTACGCCGAACTCCTGGGCGGCACCGTGACCGAGGAAGAGCCGGACTGGGTCGTGGTGGTCGATCCCGACGGCAGGCGTTTGGCGTGTCAGTTGTCGCCTGAGCATGTGGCGCCGCGGTTTCCGGATTCCGCCGCGTCGCAGCAGGTTCATCTGGACGTGCTGGTCGACGACCCCGACGACGCCGAGCGGAGGGTGCTCGCGATCGGGGCCACCCGGGTGACGGAACCACACCATGAGGACAGGTTCCGGGTGTTCCTCGACCCGGCGGGCCACCCGTTCTGCCTCGTGTTCGACGTCGACTGAGTCAATCGAGGACCGCGCCCAGGCTGGTCCGTGACGACACGTCCAGTTTGCGCATGACGTTGGCGACGTGGCACTCGACCGTGCGCCGCGACAAGGTCAGCTTCTCGGCGATCTCCCGGTTGGTGAGCCCGCTCGCGGCGAACTTCGCGATGGCCTTCTCCCGTGGGGACAACGCGTTCCCGTATCCCCGCCTGCCTCGTGTCGGGCGGCCGGGATCGTGTCGCCGCAACGCTTTGCGGCAGCGCAGGGCGTCGGTGGTGGCGGTGAGGGCGCTGAACTCGGCCTCGGCGGTCCGCAGGTCGCGCACGGCGGTGCCCAGGTCGCCCGCATCGGCCGCGCACAGCCCGGCCAGCTCGGTGGCCCGGGCGGCGGCCCGCCGGTGCGGCAGCGCCCCATACCGCTCTGCCGCCTCGGCGAACAAGGCCATGGCTTCGGCGTGCCCCCCGCGGTGCTGCGCGAGCAGCGCGGCGCACACGAGGTCGGCGGCCGCGGCGAGCGGGGCGTCCCGGCCCTGGATGCCCCGGCGGAACTCGGTGAGCAGCGTGCCTGCCTCCCGCGCGCGACCCGACTGCAGGAACACCTCCGTCGCGACCGGCGCCAGCTCGGCCGCCCAGACCCAGTTGTCCTTCTGCCGCACCAGATCCACGCCCGCCTCCGCTGCCGCCCGGGCGGCGGTGGTCTGCCCGCGGGCGGACAGGATCGCCGCCCGGCCCGCGTGCGCGGTGACGACGATGGGTACGTGCCCAGGCGCGGCGTCGGCCGCCGCCTGCAACGTGCGAAGCGCGTCGCTGGTCCGCGAGCGCGAAGTCTGGAGCCACCCGAGGACGAGGAGGGCGTCGGCGGCCAGGTACCCCATCTGCCCGACCGCGGCCACCAGCCGGTCGGCTTTCTCGGCGAGTCCGTCCCACGGCCCGGTCGCGGCGAGCAGCCGCAGTTCGGTGCCCGCCCCGAGTGAGGACAGGTATGGAGCGGACCGGTCGTCGACGAGTTCGGCGGCCGCGTCGAGGTGGTGGCGGGCCGGTCCGAAGTGGCCGTTCCACACTGCGGCGTCGGCCATGTTCAGGTGGGTGCGCCCCAGCTGGCGGCGCAGGCCGGGCGCGGCGGGCGCGGGCGGCAGCAGGTCGATCACTCGCCACGCCCCGGGGTCGGCGATCTGCATCCGCACGGTGAGCCGGTTCGCCCGCATGGCCGCGATGGCCTCGGTGTCGGTGGTGCCCGCGCAGGCCTGCTCGGCCTGGGCCAGCCAGCGCAGGTTCGTGGCCACCGGGACGAACCCGACCTGCGGGAGGGCCAGCGTCGCCATGCCGCGGGCGCGGACCATGCGCCGCGATGGCAGGTCCGTCAGCGCGCGCTCGATCTCGCGCTGCCCGGCCGTGACCTGCCCGACCTGGTTGACCAGCACCAGGCCGAGGTTCATCCGGATCTCGGCGCCGACATCCCTGGGCAGCGGCCAGTCCCGTACGACGGTGCGCAGCCGGTCGATCGTGTCCGGGGTCGCGATGCCCTGCAGCATCTCGCGGCTGAGCCGCAGCGCGATGGCTTCCTTCGCCGAGATGGGCAGTTCGGCGTCATCGAGGGCGTTCTCCAGAATCCTCATCCCCGCGACCGGGACCCCGGAGTCGGCTGCCTCCTGGGCGGCGGCCAGCACGCACTCAACCCAGCGGTCCAGTTCGTCGGCGTGGCGGTAGTGGTGGGCCAGTTGCATCAGGCCGGGTCGGGCGGACCCGATGAGCCGTTTGATCGCGCGCAGGTGCATCTCGCGGCGGCGCGGGCCGGGGATCGCCTCGTACACCGCGCGGGCGGCGAGCGGGTGGCGCAGGTCGTAGTGGCCGCGGGCGGTCTCGTGGAGCATCCGGGCCCGCAGCGCGACCTCCAGCGCGGCCGCCATGCCGCGGTCCGACAGCCCGGACAGCGCCGCGATGTCGGCCTCGCCTGCCGGGTGGCCGAACACCGCGACGGCTCGACACACCGCGGTGGCGGGTCTGCCCAGCCGCGTGAGCCGTTCCACGACGGCGTCGCGGACCCGCGTGGGCACGCCGATCTCGTCGAGCCCCGCGGCCGTCGGCGAGTGGTCGGCGAGTTCGCGCACGAGTTCCTCGACGACGAGCGGCAGCCCGGCGCTGCGGTGGTGCAGTTCGGCGGCGAACTCGGGTGCGGCGCACACACCGGACTCGCGGAGGAACTCGGCGACGCCCGGCACGGTGAGCGGCGCGAGGCTGATCCGGGTGATGGTGTGCCCGCGGCCGCGATAGGCCTCCACCAACTCGTTCGCGTTGATCTCGTCGCCGCGGCAGAGCAGCACGACGGTCACCGTGTCGCGCGGCGACAGCGCCAGAAACCGGACGAGGTCGAGGGTCTCCTCGTCGGCCCACTGCAGGTTGTCGAGCACGACCAGCGGCTGGTCGAGCAGTTCGAGCACCGCCGTCACCGCCCGCAACACCTGGTGCCGGGCGACCGAGGGCGACAGCGCGGGTTCGTGCTCGGGAAGCAGGTCGCGCAGTTCGGGGAGCAGCGGCGCCAACGCCCCGGTGATCGGCGGGAGCGCGGACCCGACCGCGCGTAGTTCGTCCACGGCGCCCGCGAACATCTCGACGATCGCGCCGTACGGATGGGTCGCTTGCACCGGCAGGCAGTGCGCCTCAAGGACCGTGTGCGCCGTGGTCCCGGGGTGGCGCAGCAGTTCGCGCAGCAGCCGGGTCTTGCCGACGCCCGCCTCGCCCTCGACCATCACGAGCCGGTGCCGGTCGGCGACCGCGTCCGCCAGGGTCGTGAGTTCGACGCTCCGCCCGGAGATCGAACCCTCCGGGTGGGTGTGGTCGAGCCTGGCAGCCGTCATCGTGGTTCACCTTCTCATCAGCCGCCCCGAGATACCTACGATGATGTAGCTGCGTAGGGACCACAGCCAGGGTTCGCTGTTAATCAGGTATACCTAGAAATTGCCATCCCAAGCGGTCCGGCCTGCCCGAGGGCAGGCCGGACCGGCTCGATCAGCTCACACCGTAGTTGGTCAGCCTCCCGCCCGGGTAGACCTTGGTGCCGTTGCGCTCGGCGTAACCCCGGTAGGCCTGGGAGCCCTCATAGAAGGTCCAGCCGCCGATGGTCTTGCCGTGCACGCTCACGTACGAGGTGCCCGAGAGCAGGCTGAAGTGCACGTGCGCGCCGTTGGCGGAGCCGCCGCAGGGCAGCGCCGTCCCGGTCGCGCCGAGGTAGGTGCCCGTGTCCACGGACGCCCCGTCGGCCAGGTTGGTCAGGTTGGTCATGTGGTAGTACGACGTGCGGTAGCCGTTGTTGTGCACGACGGTGACCAGCGCGCTGCCGTTCTTGACACACGACTTGTACACCTTGCCCGGCCCCGCGGAGCGCACACTGCCCGAGCCGCCGAAGTCCAGCGAGCTGAACGGCCGGGTGCTCCCGCTGTAGCCGTGCGGGCCGCCGCCCATCGGCCAGATCGATCCCTGCGACCAGGGCAGGGCGAGTCCGGTCGCGGTGGCCGCGGCGGCTGAGTCTGCGGGGGACTGGGTGAACAGGTTCCGCTCGTCCGCCGACAGCACCGACTCCGGCGCCTTCGCTGCCAGCGCCCGGAACTCGGGGCTGCCGTCGAAGGCGACCTGCCACGTGCGGCCGTCGAGCCGGGCCAGGAAGATTCCGGCCTCCGGACTGCCGTGCTTCTGCCGGGCGTCGCCGGGGATCGGGATCACCGCGGTGCCGAACGCCCACTCGCCTGCCGCGTCGGACCGCTTCGGCTCGACCAGCGGCCGCGGGACCGAGTCCGACTGGAAGTACGCCTGGGCGGCACCACCGCGCTCGGCGGTCATGGCCGCGGCGACTGAGCTGTCCAGGGAGGCGTCGAGCGAGTCGCCCGCGGGCCGGGGATCGGCCGAGGCGACCACCGCCGTCGCCGCGCCCAGCGTCAGGGCGAGCGAGGTGACGGAGACCAGGACGGCTTGGGGGACTTTGGAAATCGGGGACATGGGGATGTCCTTCCAATTGCAGGGGTATCCGGCAAGGAAGTTACGCAGCCGAGGCTGGTCCGCGGGGGCGTGGCGAATCGGCTCTTATTCACGCCCAGCTGGGAATTATCGGTCCGAGAGCTCCCACGGAAATGCCGGTAAGCTGGATCATTCGCCGGTATCCCGGAAGCCGGATGGGGTAATGAGAGGTCACCACTCGGCACCGTGGTTCATTGCCGATGCCGGGGGCCCCATCGCTACGTATACCTAACCCATTCCCAGGATTCGGCAGGCCGGTTTCACTCGGCGAGGTAGCGGGCCCGGCAGGTGGACCGGGCGATCTTGCCGCTCGACGTGCGGGCCAGGCTGTCCGGCTCGACGAGCCGCACGTCGTGCAGGGCGAGGCCGTGCCGCCGGGCGACCGCGGCCCGCACCGAGGCGAGGAGCGCGTCGAGGTCGACCGACTCGGCGGGCACCGACCGCGCGCGTTCGGCGAGCACCACCGCGCGCTCGCCGTCCGGCGTCGGCACCGAGAACGCCACCGTGTTGCGCGGCCGGATCGACTCCTGGCCGCGCTCGACGGTCTGCTCGATGTCCTGCGGGTAGTGATTGCGACCGTCGACGATGATCAGGTCCTTGATCCGGCCGGTGACGAACAGGTCGCCCTCGTGGAACGCGCCGAGGTCGCCGGTGCGCAGCCAGGTGTCGTCCTCGTCGCCGTCGGCGAGCACCGCGCCGAAGGTCGCCGTCGACTCCTCGGGGCGGTTCCAGTAGCCCGCCCCGACATTGGAGCCGGTCACCCAGATCTCGCCGACCGTCGCGTCCGGCAGTTCGCGGTGCGTCACGGGGTCCACGATCAGCACGCTCTGGCCCATCGGCCTGCCACAGGCGACCATCTCGATCGCGCCCGTCGACCCGGATGGCAGTTCGGCGAGAAGACCGGTTGCCAGCGCCGAGCGGTCGAACGACCTGGCGAGCGGAAGCGTGCCCGCGACGGTCGTCGTCACCGCGACCGTGCCCTCGGCCAGCCCGTAGGAAGGCCGGTGCGCCGCCTGCCGCAGTCCGCACTCGGCGAACGTGTCGGCGAATCGCGCGATGGCGGCCGACTGCAGCGGCTCGCTGCCGTCGACCATCGCGTGCACCGACTCCAGGCGCAGCCGCGGCTTGTCGGCGTCGGACACTTTGGCCGCGCAGTAGGCGTAGGCGAAGTTCGGCGCGGCGGTGACGGCGCCGGGATTGGCCGAGAGCGCCCGGACCCAGCGCACCGGCCGTTCGAGGAACGCCATCGGCCGCATGAACACCGAGCGGATGCCCGCGACCATCGGCACCGCGACCGACAGCACGAGTCCGAGGTCGTGGAACAGCGGCAGCCAGCCCACGGTCACCGTTGGGCCCCGGAGCATCTCGTAGGCGGCGACGCACTGCCGCGCGTTCGCGACCACGTTGCCGTGGGTGATCATCACGCCGCGGGCCGACCCGGTCGAGCCGGACGTGTACTGCAGGTAGGCCAAGTCCTCGGCGTCCAGTCGCACCTCGTCGAAGCGCTCCGCCCACTCGGTCGGCACGTCGTCCACTGTGGACACCGCGGTTGAGGTGAGTCCGCGCTCGGTGAGGAAGTCCCGCACGGCCTGCTCGCCGTCGCGGGTGGTCAGGACCAGCGGCGGGCGGCAGTCGGCCAGCACGGCGGCCAGTCGGTCGGCGTGTCCTGGCAGGTCGGGGGCGAACAGTGGGACGGCGACCGCGCCCGCCCGCAGCACGGCGAGGAACGCCACGACGTAGTCCAGCGACTGGTCCACGAGGACCGCGACCGGCTCGCCGCGGCTCACCTGGGTGCGCAGCGAGACCGCCACGGCGGCCACTCGCCGGTCGAGTTCCAGCCAGGTCAGCGAGACTTGGCTGCCGTTGGCCGCGGTGTCGTAGTCGAGGAACGCCACCGCCTGGCCTTGTGGGTCGAGCATGGCCCACGTGGTGAGCTGGCTGGTCAGCGTGGTGGCGGTGGCGACAGTGGGCACGACGGCTCCTTCGCGACCGGCGGCGGTGCCGGCCCTCGTTCGCCCGCGATCCAGTCAGCGGAAGAAATGCGATTTCGGAATTGTCCGGCGGACGCTAGGGGTGGCGCGTCGAACGTGGCAATGTCCCGGAAACAGAAAACGCCGCCGTTGTCATCGGACGCGTGGTGCCGCCATTTCTTTTGTCAGTATTCCGTCGGTTATCCGCCGTGCATGACTGATCGCTTGCGGATAATCCGTGACGGTCCCGGTTGTAGGCTGGGGCCATGACGGCTTTGAGCCCTGCCCGCGCCGAACCGGATCTGTCGTTCCTGCTCGACCACGCCAGTCACGTGCTGCGAACCCGGATGGCCGCCGCGCTCGCCGAGATCGGGCTGACCGCACGGATGCACTGCGTGCTCGTCCACGCACTGGACGAGGAGCGCACGCAGATCCAACTCGCCGAGATCGGTGACATGGACAAGACCACGATGGTCGTCACGGTCGACGCCCTGGAGGCGGCCGGGCTCGCCGAGCGCAAACCGTCGGCGACGGACCGGTGGGCGCGGATCATCGCGGTCACGGAGAAGGGCGCCGCGGTGGTCGAGCGGAGCCAACGGATCGTCGACGGCGTGCACAAGGCGGTGCTGGACGCGGTGTCCGCCGCAGACCGCGAGGTGTTCCTGCGAGTGATGAACGGGCTGGTCACGGGCCAGTTGTCCACCCCGGTGCAGACGTCTCAGCCTGCTCGCCGGGCACGACAGGGCAACAGGTAGACCCCAAAGAGATCGTCTGCGACAAAGCTATCTACTACGGTTCTTCTTGTGGTTGCGAACAGGAGACCGGCTGCCGTCACGGTCCCCGGGGGTTCTGATCGGTCGGGCCTTTGCTCCTCCCGGCCGTTGATCCGTCAGGCGGATCGCGTGGCGGGCGTGGCGATCGGTGTCTCGGCGTACGGGAGCAGCGCGTCGCGCAGACAGGCCGGGACGGTGGACACGACCGCCTCGCCTTCGGCCCCGCGGAAGCAGGCGACCCGCTGCCTGCCCCGGGCGGCGAGGGTTTCCTTGCCGTCGCGGGTCTTCACGTAGTCGAAGGTGAACTGGATCTGCGTGCGGGTGATCTCCTCGAGCCGCATCCGCACGGACAGCTCGTCGTGCGCCATGATCTCCGAGAAGTACTCGCACTCCGCTTTCAGCGCGTGCAGCCGCACGTCGTCCTCCAGCAGCGCGGGCACTTCCGTCTTGAGGAACAACTCCCGGCACCGGCCCTGCCAGCGCAAGTAGTCCACGAAGTGCACGTGGCCGACCAAGGTCGCCTCACCGCTGCTGACGGTGAGCTTGTACTCGTAGTACCCGGACATCGGCTTTCCCGCTAAGACAGCGGTTCGCGGGCGCGCTTGACTTCGCTGAACTCCCGCACGCCGGACAGCAGGCGCATCGCGTCGAACAGTTGGTCGGCGGCCTCGGGTCCGGGCACCGAGGACACAACGGGACCGAAGAACCCGGGTCCGTCGTCGATGGCGATCACCGGGCTGCCGGTCTCGGTGCCGACCCGAGCCTGGCCTTCGTCGTGGCTCGCCCGCACGATCCGGTCGAACTCCGCGTCCTCGGCGGCCTCGATGAGGCTCGCGGGAAGTTCGGCTTCGGCCAGTGCCGCGACGAGCACCTCGCGGGTGAGCCGTTCGTCGTCGTCATGCACCCGTTTGCCGATCGCGGCGTAGAGGCGGTCGACCGCGTCCTGCCCGTGGTGCCCGTCGGTGGCGGTGAGGACCCGCAGCGCGGCCCGAGCACGCAGGTGCGCCTGGCGGTAGTTCTCGGGGATCTCCTTGCCCTCATTGAGGATCGCCAGGCTGAGGAACCGCCAGCTCACCTTCTCGCCGCGGCGTCCGGCGACATCCTTGACCCAGCGCGACGTGCGCCAGGTGAACGGGCAGCTGGGGTCGAACCACACGGTGACGGTCACGGCGCCTCCCCTTAGAGCGTCCAATTGCGAGGGCGACAGTACCGGCGCGAATCCACTGTGGATTCTTCGAGAGTGCTGACCTCACGGGTGGTCGCGCACCGCACGGACGAAGATGCGACCGCCCGCTGCGCGCCCTCAGGATGGCGATCACCCGCAAAAGAGAAGAAGTTCGCCGGTGGCCGCGGGCTATCGGTCAACAGCCGTTCGGACAGGGAGAGGGATAAATGGGGAACTTCTCGTGGCTCGCCTTCCCGACGGACGGACCGTCCCGATGAGCGCCGTGATCCGGGAGCACCGGGACGTGGAGCTGCTCGCCATCGGCGCGGGGCCCGCGAACCTGGCACTCGCCGTCGCCCTCGACGAACTCGCCCCCGACGATCTGGCGAAGAACTCGCTGGTGATCGAACAGGCGGACACGGTGTCCTGGCAGCGTGGAATGCTCCTGCCCGGCGCGCAGAGCCAGGTCTCCTTCCTGAAGGACCTGGTGACGCTGCGCGATCCGCGCAGCCGCTTCTCCTTCGTCAACTACCTGCACTCGGTCGGCAGGCTCAGCGAGTTCATCAACATGAGCAGCTTCTGGCCGTACCGCGCCGAGATCTCGAGCTACTTCCAGTGGGCCGCCGACTCACTGGAGAAGGTGCGGCTGGAATACGGCCGCCGATGCGTCGGCGTCGAACCATGCCGGGACGCGGCAGGCACGGTCACCGGGTGGCTGACCCGGCTGGCCGACGGCTCGACCATCCGCAGCCGCTACATCGTCGTCGGCGCGGGCCGCGACCCGTTCGTGCCCGCCGAGTTCGCCACCCTGCCCGCGTCCCGGGTCATCCACAGCACCGACTACCTGCCGGGGATCGACAGGCTCGCCAAGGACGTCCGCTACCGGGTCGCGGTGGTCGGCGGGGCGCAGAGCGCGGCCGAGATGTTCGACGCCGTGCAGAGCGACCTCCCCGGCTGCAAGCCGACGCTGCTGATGCGCTCGATCGGCCTGAAGACCTACGAGAACAGCAAGTTCACCAACGAGTGGTACTACCCGTGCGCGGTGGACGACTTCTTCACCGCCCAGCCGGACGCCCGCGCCCAGATCCTGCGCGAAATGCACATCACCAACTACTCGGGCCTCGCCCCGGAGCTGCTGGACAAGGTGTACCGGTCGCTCTACCTCGACCGGCTCAGCGGCGAGGGCAGGCTGCGGGTACGCACGATGACCGAGGTCACCGCCGCCTTCGAGGAGGGCGACGAGGTCGTGCTGGAGCTGACCGACCGCCGCACCGGCGCGGTCGAGGAGTTCCGCTGCGACCTGGTCCTGCTGGGCACCGGGTTCGTCCGCCAGACCCCGGCGCTCGTCCGCGGCCTGGCCAACGCCCTGGGGCTGAGCCGAACCGAGGTCACCAGGGACTACCGGCTGCGCACCGGCCCGGCGATCGGCGCCTGCTACCTGCAGGGCGTCAACGAGTCCACCCACGGAATCAGCGACTCGCTGCTCAGCGTCCTCGCCGTGCGGGCCGCCGACATCACCGCCGACATCCTCGCCCACCGTGCCGCGCCCGCGCCGGAGCCCGTCTCCCGCAAGGTGTCGGCGCCCGTTCCCGCCAGCTGAGTCCGGAAGGAGACGTCGTGGAGATCCGCAGGCTTGACCGGGACCGGCTCGGCCCCGACAACAACCACTCGCAGCGCCTGATGCCGTGGACCGCTGTCAACGCCCCGTTCGAGGGCGCCTGGTGCGTCATCAACCCGGGTGCCTCCTCCGTTCGCCACGCCCACCACGAGTACGAGATCTTCATCGCCGTGTCGGGGACGGCCGTGCTGGAGTCCGCGGGCGAGCGCACCACTTTCACCGCGGGCGACATCGTCCACTTCCCGCCTTTCGTCGAGCACCAAGTGATCAACGAGACCGCCGAGGAGTTCGAGATGTACACGGTGTGGTGGGACCTGCCGATGTCCGAGACGTTCGCCGGCAGGCACGAGAGCGAGGGCTGAGCCCATGACCGCGGTCCGCGCCCGCCGTGCCCTCGTCATCGACACCCCGCCCACTTCCAACGGCGACCTGCACGTCGGTCACCTCGCGGGCCCGTTCCTCGCCGCCGACGTCCACGCCCGTTACCTGCGTTCCGCCGGCCGTGAGGTCGTGTTCTCCACCGGAACCGACGACAGCCAGACCTATGTGCTCGCCAGCGCCCGCCGCAACGGGCTCACGCCGGAGGAGCTCAGCGGCCGCTCCTGGCACCAGATCCGGCAGACCCTGCTCGACATGGGCATGTCCCTCGACGGCTTCGCGCCCTACGACGACCGCTACCGCGCGTCCGTGCTCGACTTCGTCAACGCCTTGCACGCCAAGGGGAAGTTCCGGCTGCGCACGGTCCGGCTGCCCTACTCCGAGCGGACCGGCGAGTTCCTGGTCGAAGGGCTGGTCCGCGGCGACTGCCCGGTGTGCCTGGTGCGCAGCCGGGGCGGGCTGTGTGAGAGCTGCGGGCACCCGAACAACTTCGACGAGCTGCTCAACCCACAGTCCACTGTGGATCCCGACGATGTCGTCACCGCTCGGGAAGCCGAGATCCTGGTGCTGCCCATGGAGGAGTACCGCGAGGAGCTGACCGAGTACTACCGGCAGCGCGAGTCCCGCCTGCGGCCGCACACGGTGCAATTGGTGCGCGAGGTCCTCTCCCGGCCGCTGCCCGACTTCCCCATCACCTACCCGATCAGCTGGGGAATCCCCGCTCCCTTCCCCGAGACGCCCGGCCAGGTCGTCAACGCCTGGGTGGAGGGCATCCCAGCGGTCATGTACTGCACCGGGTACGCCGCCGAGCAACTGGGGGAGACCCACGCGGCCGACGACGAGCTGTGGCGGGCCGAGCACGACGCCGAGGTCATCTACTTCATCGGTTTCGACAACGTCTACTTCTGGGGACTGACCCACGTGGCGCTGCTCATGGCCCACGAGGGCCGCTACGTCCTGCCGGAGACGATCATCTCCAACGAGTTCTACGAGCTGGAGAACGAGAAGTTCTCCACCAGCCTCGGCCATGTCGTGCACAGCAAGGACTTGCTGAGGGAGGTGTCGCGGGACCTGATCCGGTTCTACCTCGCGATCAGCGCCCCGGAGCACCAGCAGACGAACTTCGGCCGCGACGCGCTGGCCAAGGTGACCGGGGACCGGCTGGTCGACCCCTGGAACCGGCTGGCCTGCCTGCTCCGTGCGTCGGTGGCCGGAGCCGGGCTCGACAGTGTGCCGCTGCCGGTCTCGACGGCGGCCAAGGAGCGGTCGCGGGCCGTGCTCAGCCGGTTCCGCACCTGCTATGAGCTGGAGTCCTACAGCCTGACCCGGGCCGCGGCGTTGATCGTGGACCAGCTCGCCAGGCTGGTGCGCGCCGCCGAGGCGCTGCCGCAGTCCACAGTGGACAAGGAGCGGCTCGGCGACCTCTTCTTCGAAGTGCGAACTCTGCTCACCGGCGCGGCGCCGATCCTGATCGACCTGGCGGGCGGGCTCTCGGACCGATTCGAAGTCGGGGGCGACACGGTCACGGCGTTCGCGCTGCCCTTACTCGAGCGAGCGGTGGTGCGCTGATGTCGCTCACCACGGTCAGTTCCGCGCCCGCACCGCCGCTGGAGCGGGTGGACGCCCGCGAAGTGCGCCGGATCGCCCTGGACCTCTGTGTGTGGGGGACCGAGCAGGTCGACGACCCCGAGTGGATCGCCACGGTCCGGCACGCGGGAGTCACTCTGCCGCAGGCGCTGCGCCGCACCCTGCGGACATTTCGGCGGGACTCCGGTCCGACCGGCACCCTGCTGGTCCGCGGCCTCCCGGTCGACGGAGATTCCCTGCCGTCGACGCCGAACGTGAACGGCTCGGTCCAGCGGATCGTCACCGTGCCGGCGGCCGTGCTGATGCTCGCCGCGTGCGAACTCGGCGAGCCCGCCGCCTTCCGGGCGGAGAAGTCCGGGGCCCTGGTCCAGGACGTCGTTCCGGTGCCAGGTAAGGAGACGTTCCAGGGCAACGCGGGCTCGGTGCTGTTGTCGTTCCACAACGAGAACGCCTTCCACGCGCATCGACCGGACTACGTCATGCTGCTCTGTCTGCGCCCCGACCATGACGGCGTCGCCGGGCTGCGCACGGTCTGCGCCCGGCAGGTGCTTCCCTTGCTGGGGGAGGAAACGCGGCAGGCGCTGTTCAGTCGGGAGTTCGTCACCGACCCGCCGCCGTCGTTCGGGGGCGGTGGTGGCGCGACGGCCCCGCACGCGGTGTTCCGTGGCGCGCCGGAGGATCCCGACATGCGGGTGGACCTGGCCGCGACGACCCCGCTGACCCCGCGTGCCGCCGCCGCGCTGGTGGAACTGGCCCAGGTGTTCGACCGCACCGCGAGTGTCGTCCGCCTGGCCGCAGGCGATCTGGCCATTGTGGACAACCGGGTCGCCGCGCACGGCCGGACCGCGTTCCAGCCGCGCTACGACGGCGCCGACCGCTGGCTGCAGCGCACGTTCGTCGCCACGGACCTGCGCCGCTCCCGTGACCACCGGCCGCGCGACGGCTACGTGCTCGACCGGTAGCGAAGTGGGACGGACAGTGAACCAAGAGCACACCGACCCGTACGTCGTGGTCATCGTGGGCGCTGGACCGCGGGGCACCGGGATCCTCGAACGGCTGCTGGCCAACGTCGGGGAGATCCCGGTGTCCCGACCGCTGCGGATCGACCTGGTCGACCCGTTCCCACCCGGCGGCGGTCGGGTCTGGCGCCAGGAGCAGTCGTCCCTGATGTGGATGAACGCGTTGGCGGGCAACGTCACCATGTTCACCGACGACACCGTGCGCTGCGCGGGTCCGATCCGGCCAGGGCCGTCGCTGAGCGAGTGGGCGGCGGCCGACGGGACGCACTGGGACGTGCTCGGAATGAGCTTCGCCAGCAGGCAGGTGCAGAGCCACTACCTGTCCTGGGTGTTCGACAAGATCGTGGCCGAGTGCCCCGACGGCCTCACGGTGGCCGTCCACGAGACCACCGCCACCCGGCTCACGGGCGGCCCGGACTCGCGCCAACAGGTGTGGCTGGCCGACCGCGCCGAACCGCTTGATGCGGACGTGGTCGTGCTCGCTCTCGGCCACCAGGAGGCCGGTCCGAGCGAGGAAGACCTGCGGGTGGCCGGTTTCGCCGAGCGGCACGGTCTCCGGTACCTGCCCAGCGCGTACACCGCCGACGCCGACCTGTCCGGGTTCCTGGCGGGGGAGAACGTCGTGTTGCGCGGCTTCGGCGCGGCGTTCGTCGACGTGATGGCGCTGCTGACCGAGGGCCGCGGCGGCGAATACCGGGTGGAGCAGGGCAAACTGCGCTATGTCCCGTGCGGCGACGAACCGGTCCTCTACGTCGGGTCGCGCCGCGGCGTCCCATACCGGGCCAAGATCGCGTACCGGCTGGTCGGCAGGCCCGCGCAGCTGCCGTGGTTCTTCGACGCCGCGGCGCTCGACCGGGTGCTGGCCGACCGCGAGCACCTCGACTTCCGGACCGACCTGTGGCCACTGATGGCCAAGGAGATCGGCTGGGGCTACTACCACGAGCTGTTCACCGCCCACCCCAACCGGGTCACCTGTGACTGGGACGAGTTCTTCGCCGGTTTCGCCGCCTACGACTGGGACAGCGCACCGCTGCGCGAACTCGTCGAGGCCGCGGTGCCCGAACCCGCTGACCGGCTGGACCTGGCGGCGGTGGACCGGCCGCTGGCCGGGCTGCGGTTTGCCGGGTTCGACGAGGTGCAGGCGCACGTGCGCGCCGAGATCAAGGCCGATGTGCGGCGCCGCGGCGAGTTCACCCACAGCGCCGACCTCGGCGCGACCGCCGCGATGCTCTCGGTCAACCGGCAGCTGCGCCAGCTGCGGGCCATCGAGAAGCTCTCCGCCCGGTCGATGGTGCAGGACGTGCACGGGTGGTGGCAGGGGTTCTTCGAGTACTACACCAGCGGGCCGCCCGCGCAGCGCAGCCGTCAGCTGCTCGCGTTGTCCGAGGCGGGAGTGGTGCGGTTCCTCGGCGCGGACATGTGGGTCGACACCGATGAGGAGCGCGGCGTGTTCCGTGCGGGTAGCGCGAGCACTCCCGACAGCATTGAGGCGACGGCGCTGGTGGAGGCCCGGCTGCCGCGCGCGGACCTGAGCACCACGACCGACCCGCTGCTGCGCGGGCTCTACGAGAGCGGCGAGGCCACCGACGACGTGCTGGCCGACGAGGACGGCTTCGAGCACAGCTCAGGCCTGCTCCTGGTGTCCACCGAGGACTTCCGGGTCCTCGACAAGGCAGGCCGCCCGCATCCGCGCCGGTACGCCATCGGCCCGTTCACCAACGTGCGCCACTTCGCCGCGTTCGCCACCCCGCGCTCCAACGCCGTGTCGTTCCGACAGAACGACACGCTGGCCCGCGGCGTGCTGGCGGTCCTCGCGGACGGCGACGACCGTTTCGAGTACCCGACCGAGCGGCACACCGTACACAAAGGACTGACACTATGAACGCCACCGCCCGCCCGCCCGCCGTCCTGTTCATGGGCGACCTCGTGATCGTCGCCCGGCAGACCAGGCTCATCGCCGAGGCGCACCGCCGCGGGTTCGCGCCGCTGCTGGTCGTCACCCCGTACACCGACCCGGCCCGGCTCGCCGAACTGCGCGCCGACCCCGAGCACCCGCTGTCGAAGCTGGCCGACGTGGTCGAGGTCGAGGACGCCAAGGTCGACTTCGTCGTGCCCGGCATCCAGCCCTGGCTGCGCCGCTACGACGTGCAGGCCGTGCTGTGCGTCGGCGACTTCTTCGTCGAGCCGGTCGGCGTCGTCGCCGACTGTCTCGGTGTGCCCGGCGCGGGGTCGGCGGCGAGTCGCATCAGCCGCAACAAGATGCTGCAGCGCACCGCGCTTCCTGACTTCTCACCCGCTTTCCAGGTCGTCACGCCTGCCGACCGGACCAGTCCCATCGCGCCGGACATGACGTTCCCGGTCGTGGTCAAGCCGGTGGCGAGGTTCTCCAGCCTCGGGGTTCGGCAGGTGCACAAGGCGGAGGACCTGCCCGGGGTTCTTGCCACGTATCCCGAGGACGAGACCGTGCTGGTCGAGAGTCGCGTCGTGGGGCCGGAGTTCTCCGTGGAGGCCTTGACCCAGAACGGGGAGGTGCTCTGGTCGGGTGTCACCGCCAAGCGCACCAACGAGTCCGGCGGGATCTTCTTCACCGAGATGGGCCACACCTCGCCCGCGGAACTGTCCGACGCCGACGAGCGTGCCCTGGTCGAGGCGAACGCGAAAGTGTTGCGCCGCCTCGGTTTCCGCGACGGTATCTCGCACGCCGAGTTCCGCCTGTCGGCCGACGGCCCGGTGATGATGGAGATCGCCACCCGACTGCCCGGCGACGGGATCACGTTCCTCTGGGAGCTGGCGACGGGCGAACCCCTCGAACCCGTCATGCTCGACCTCGCCCTCGGCGAGCCCACGGCGTATCCGGCGCCGCGCAGGCGGGCCTGCCAGGTCTACCTCGACCACCCCTTCGGCCCGCTGCGCGACGTCACGAGCACCGGCGCCCCCGTTTCCTGGGTGACCCGCGACGACAGTTGGCCCGCGTTCACCCCGCAGGCTCCTGACGCGCCCGCGAAGGACCACGCGGTGCTGGTGACCGTGGTGGAAGGCGAGGTGCTCGGCCCACAGACCGACTCGGAGGCACGGTCGGCCTCGGTCGTGTTCGACCTGCCCCTCGACGAGGCGACCGAACCACTGGCGAAGCTGTACGCCGACACAGTCACCATCACGGTGGACACGCCGTGAGCAGGCTCGGGGTCGCGGTCCACGAGCGGTTCGGGGGGTTGCCCCGGTCCTACTGGGTGCTGTGGGGCGGCACCCTGGTCAACCGCCTGGGCACCATGGTCCAGCCCTTCTTCGCCTTCTATCTGACCGGATCCCGGGGGCTCTCCCTGCCCGAGGTCGGCGCCGTCCTGACCGTCTTCGGCGCGGGCGCCTTCTTCTCGCAGTTGCTCTCGGGGGCGCTGGCCGACCGCTACGGCAGGCGGATCACCCTGACCGGCGGCATGCTGGCCACGGCGGCGATCATGCTGACCCTGGCGTACAGCGAGAGCCTGCCGGTGATCATCGGGTGCATGTTCCTGCTGGGCGTCGCCATGGAGGTCTACCGACCGGCGTCCAGCGCCCTGGTCGGGGACATCATCCCGGTCAAGGACCGCACGCGGGCGTTCGCGCTGCTGTTCTGGGCGGTCAACCTCGGCTTCACCGGCGGCATGCTCACCGGCGGGGCGCTGGCCGGAACCGGCATCCTCTGGCTGTTCTGGATCGACGCGATCACCTGCGTGGCTTTCGGCCTGCTGGTGTGGTTCGCCGTCCCGGCGGCGCATGAGCAGCCCCGCGACAAGACCCGGACCGGATCGTTCCGCGAGGTGCTGAACGACCGGGTGATGGTGGTCTTCACCCTGATCACGCTGGCGTACGCGGTGGTCTATCACCAATCGATGATCACGTTGCCACTGGCGATGAAGGCCGATGGACTGTCACCGGTCGCGTATGGGATCGCGTTGGCGGCCAACGGTGTTGTCGTGGTGCTCGTGCAGCCGGTGGTGGTGAACTGGCTGGGCAAACACGACCACAGCATCGTGGCGGCGGTGGGGATGACCATAGTCGGGATCGGCTTCGGCCTGACCATGTTCGTCTCGTCGACGGCGGGCTACGCGGCGACGGTGGTGGTGTGGTCGCTCGGCGAGATCGTGGTGACCGGTGTCAGTGCGGCGATCGCGACGAACTTGGCTCCTGCGCGTTTGCGGGGGCGGTATATGGGTGTTTATGGGTTCGCGTTCTCGCTGAGCAACCTGATCTCACCGGCGGTCGGCATCTGGTTGCTGAGCTTCGGCCCGGCAGTCCTGTGGTCGGCACTGGCCGTGTTGGCACTGGTCGCATCCGTGGTGCAGTTGGCCATCGCACCAGAGATCAGGCAGCGGACAGACCACCTGGTATCGGTTTAGTCAGACTCAAACCCACTAATCGCAACGGGCCGAACCACCCAACAGATACCCCAGCCAAAGCCGGCCCTAGCCGCCTAGCAGCAATCCCACCCTGAGGGCGGCGGCGAGCACATCCGGGTCCCCCGTCCGCGCGTAGACCTCAACCGCGGTGTCGGCGAACTTGATGACGTGTTCGTCGCCGTTCTCGGCGGCTCGGCCGAGGACTTCCACCGCGGGATCAGCCGTGTCCGGAGCAACAGGCAGCGTTTCCCGAGGAGCCCCGACCGGAGGAGCGTAGGTAGCCACCAGCGCGGCACTCGCCGCCCAAGCCGCGTCCAGGCTTGGTGCCCACAACTCCGGAGGCAGCGCCGGAAACGCGTTCAGCACCGCGTTCGGTGCGGTTGCCATGTGTACGAGCAGGACCGGGCTGCCGTGCCCGTGCGTCAGGTACTTCCGGGTGGCCGCCGTGACGAGGTCGGTCAGCCGGGACCGGGCGTCCTCAGGGTCCTCGGCGGGCCGCAGGGCCGCCAGTGAGCCGGAGAACTCCGGCCCGAGTTGTCCAAACCGGTCCGCCACCTTTCCCTGCTGAATCGGAATGCGCCACATCGCCTCCAGCGCCTGAGCTGACCCCAGCGCACCTGCCGGTGCGGCGAACCCCGGCACCCCCGTCGACCGCCCCGCCCACCACGCCAGCCCATGTGCCAGCTCGGTCAACGCGGGTGCGCTCTCATCACCGGCCAGCAACGTCCGAAGCGCGTGGCTCACCCGGATCACGCCGTGGGTCGCGCCCGCCACGATCCCCGGCAGCAGCCGCGGCCACCAGATTGCCAGCACGTCCCGCCACGGGTGTTCGCGCAGTTGCTCGGTGAAGTATCCGACCCAATCGCCGATGCGGCCGAACTCGCTCAGGGCGGACTGCCAGTTCGCCTCGGTGATGCGCTCGGTCGGCGACGGCAGGGTGTCCAGCCTGGTGATGTAGGCGTCGAGCCAGCGGGGGACCAGGTCGGCGTGACCGCGACGGACCAGGACCTCCGCCGCCATCGGACCGTGGTTGGACAGCTCGTCGCCCCATTCCGGTCCCGTGCCGTGCAGGCGTTCGTAGGCCTCGTCCAGGATCTCGTTCACGACCCTGATCTCCTTGTCGATCGACAGACTCCCCTTGCACACCAAGGTACAGGCGCGGCACTCCGCTGCCCGATGGCGAAAGCGGACGACCGCTCAGTCCGCGCGGACGGGGCTGTGGTTGATGACCACCCCTGGGGCCAGCGTTCCGGTGACGACCCGGTGGGCGATCTCGCTGAGCCGGGTGCTGTTCGCGCGACCGTACTGGCGCAGCAGCTGGAAGGCCTCGGACATGTCCAGGTCGCCCGCGTGGGCCAGGACGCCTTTGGCCTGTTCGATGGTGATGCGGTTGTTGAGCGCTGCCTGAAGCTGTTCGGTGAGGACCTCCCCGCGGTGGATCGCCCGCTCCTGCAGGATGCCGATCGTGGCGGTGTCGGCCAGCGCGCGGGCCACGCGGAGATCCTGCGGGTGCATCGGTCCGAGCCGGGTGGCGAACAGGTTGAGCGCGCCGATGGTCTGGCCGCGCAGTCGCAGCGGGACCGCGTGCACGGCCAGGAAGCCCTGGTCGACGGCCTGGGCGGAGAACCGCGGCCAACGAGTCGACTCGGCGCCGATGTCGGGCGCCGACACCGGTTCCCCGGTGCGGAAGCAGTCCAGACACGGCCCCTCGTCGGCCTGTAGCTGGAACAACTCCAGCAACCTGCTCTGCTCACTCGACGAGGCGAGCAGTTCCAGGCCGCCTCGCTGGTCGGACAGCAGCAGCCCGGCGGCGGTGGCGTCGAACAGGTCCACGCAGCTCTCGACGAGTTGGTGCAGGACGTCGACGATGTCGTAGTCGTCGACGAGGGTGTCGGCCAGGTCGACGAACGCGTGCAGCAACCGTGTTTCCCGGGCCATCCCGGGGTCCGCTGACTGGCCCATCGGACACGATCCTTTCTCCGTGGCAGACCACGGTAGCGCCGGGTCAGGTGTCGAGTTCAGCTGGATGGAGTCTGCGCTGGGTGAGGGCGTGGGCGACGTCTTCGATGAGTGTGCCCGTGCTGAACGCGTAAAGGCGCAGGCGAGCCAGGGCCTGCTCGGCTGGGATGCCGAATTCGGCGATGAGCATGCCGGTGGCCTGGTGCACTTCCCGCCGATGTCGCGGCAGCGGCGCCAGCCAGGCGTCGATCTGTCCACCGGCCACCTGGGTGCCCAACAGGGCCATCGCGGCCAGGTCGACGATCCCCAGCGCGGTTGCCAGCTCGTCGTCGGTGAGCCACCCGGGGGCGCGGCGATAGAGGTCCATCGCGCCGATACCGATCGCGCCGTGCTGGATCGGGAACGCGAAAATCGCTCCGATCGGCTGCCCTGCCATTTCGGCGGCGAACACCGGCCACGCGGTGGCACCCGCCAGGTCGGGAACGAGCACCGGGCGCCGGGCCCGGAAGGTGTCGACGCAGGGCCCCTCACCGAGAGTGAACTGCACCGACTCCACGCGGCGGATGATCTCATCGCTGGCATGGAGCAGTTCCCGGTTTCCGGCTCCGTCGATCACCGAGATCGCCGCACCGTCCACCGGCAGCGCCTGGACACAGGCCTGGCACACGCGGGCGACGGCATCGGCTCCGCCCGCGCCGTCGCCAAGCGCGGCGACCAGGGACCTCCGCAGCGCGGCCACGGCTGCCTGAGCGTCGAGAGGCTCACCCATCCATGGCCGCCCCACGATCGGAAGTTCCGGTAACGATCAGTCGAGCGTACCCGCACGGCGTATTTGCGGAGCTCCCTTGGTGGTATAAAGGGTGTAGCGCATTCCCGGCCGCGGATTGATGGCGGGGAATCCGATTGTGTCCAGCGGAATGCTGTCCCTGACCCCGGCAGTCGATCCACACGTGAGTCGTGCGGCCGATGATCTGCAGGGAGTCTCCATGGCGCACCCCCAGGACGTTCTTCCCACCCATGACGTCGGCCGTCTGCCCGTCCAACGGCCGCCTGTCCAGGCGTCGCCGTCACCGATTCGTGTGATCACGCCGGGCACTACAGTGGTCGAGGTCTCCGGCGACCTCGACGCCGCCACCTCGCCCGCCGTGTGGGTCCGGTTGTCGGCGGCGCCGCCGGGTGACCTTGTCATCGACTTGTCCGCGGTGACGTTCATGGGCGTGGCCGGACTCCGGTTGCTCCTGCGGCTGCGCGAACACCGGGGCCCGACGGGTGCGACCCTGCGTCTGGCCGCCGCCCCATCCTGTGTCCATCGGCTGATCGGCCTCGCCGGGCTGGTGACCGAACTGCCGATCTGGCCCTCCGTCGCCGAGGCCGTGGCGGACACCGCCCGGTTCGACTCCCTGTCCCGATGACCACCACGGGGCGCCCGGGCCAACGCGAACAGGTGGGCAGCGACTTCGCCGAGCTGTCCAGGTGGATCAAGGGAGCGGGTCTGCTCCAGCGCCGGTATGGGTACTACGCGGCCCGGATCTCGGTGAACGCGGTGCTGTTCGCGGCGGTCGCGGTCACGTTCGTGTCCATCGGGGACACCTGGTGGCAGCTCTTCACGGCCCTGTTCGCGGCGCTGGTGCTCACCCAGTTCGCGTTCATCGGCCACGATGCGGGCCACCGCCAGATCCTCCGATCACGACGGGGAAACGACCTGGTCGGCTACATCCACAGCGCGATCACCGGGATCAGCTACCAATGGTGGGTCGGCAAGCACAACAGGCACCACGCCAACCCGAACCACGAGAGCTCCGACCCCGACATCGAGATCCCCGCCCTGGCGTTCAGCCGGGAGCAGTCCCGGGACAAGCGCGGACCGTACCGGTGGATCACCAAGCACCAGGCATACCTTTTCTTCCCACTGTTGCTGGTCGAGGCGGTGATGTTGCGGATCGCCGGTGCGCAGGCGGTGTTGCGGCGCGAGGTCAAGTTCGCGCGCCTGGAAGGGGCACTGATTGTCGGTCACACCGCCGTGTACCTGGGGGCGGTGTTCCTGGTTCTCTCACCCGTCAAAGCCGTGGTGTTCATCGTCGTGCATCAGGGGCTGATGGGCGTGTACCTGGGATGTTCGTTCGCGCCGAACCACAAGGGCATGCCGGTCATCGCCGCGGGCGAGAAGCTCGACTTCCTGCGCAAGCAGGTGCTCACCTCGCGAAATGTCACCGGCGGTCGGTGGATCGACTTCACGCTCGGCGGGCTCAACCACCAGATCGAACACCACTTGTTCCCCAGCATGCCCCGCCCGAATCTGCGCCGCGCCCAGCCGCTGGTCCGTGACTTCTGCGCCCAGTACGGCGTCTCCTACAGTCAGTGCGGCCTCCTCGCCTCCTACGCCGACGTGCTGCGCCATCTGCACGACGCGGGCGCGCCGCTGCGGGAGGAAGCGCGAACGCGGCGGCGGGCCGCGATCGGATCACGGTGAGCGCCGTGCCCGCCTGACGGTCGTGGCGCGGTGGCGACGGACCTGGTCGCGCTGGGCCGGCCAACCTGCCTACTCGGCGATCGCTATCCGCCGGAGTTGATAAGTGCCCACCGTGGTGACGACCACTTGGCCGTCGGTGTCGGTGACTTCGGCTTCGAGGATGAACTCCGCCTTGCCCGCGTCCTCCGCCTCGGCGGTCACTCGGTCGATGACCTCCTGGGTCAGGGTCGCGGTGGCGGTCACGTCCGTGGTCGCCGGGCGGCGGAACTGGATCTCGACGGTCTTGACCGTGGGCAGGAACCGGGAGATGTCGAAGGTCGGGAAGCAGATCGCGCCGCCAAGGATCTCGGCGACGGAGAACAGCGAGCCCGCGTACAGCGTGCCGAGGTGGTTCGTGTTGCCCTCCAACGGCACGCGCGCGGAGGCGTGACCGGGGCCGAGGTCGGTGATCTCGATCCGCATGGCGCGGGCGGCCGGGATGAGGTTCTGGACCAAGGTGTTGATCCCCGTGAGAGCCGATTCGGCCAGGGGGTTCCCCTCGTTCACGTGTGCCATCCTGAAACCCTAATGGCAAATGGGATTGGTCCGCCGGAACAACGGCGATTGTTCCGTGAACCAATCACCTTGATTGGCTGACACCGTGCGGCGTGTCCTCGTCAGTACCGATAAAGCTCAAGGCGCCCAACGAATCCGTGATCCGTCACGTCCACCGTGGACTGTCCGTTGTGGTCCACGGGTGGAGCGCGGCACTTTCGCCGTGATGGAATCGAGTCCATTCGCTACCTTGCGGTAACAAGTCGTCGCCGTGTGAGATACGCCGCAGTCCCCACTCAAGCCCCGCGGCGGTCACCCCCTGCTGCGCGGCCGACGGCAGGAGTCCCCAGGTGTACCGATCTCGCCGCAGCCGGATGTCACCAGGCAGGGCCCGCCTCGCTGCAGGCGCATTGCTCTTGCCGTTAACGCTGGTCGCGACGAGCGCGGGCACCGCGTCAGCGAGTCCCACGGCCGGGCCGACCACCATCGTCTCCCTGGGCGACAGCTACATCTCCGGCGAGGCCGGGCGCTGGAAGGGCAACAGCCTCACCAACTCCGGCAGCCGCGACGGCACCGACCGCGCCTACACGGGCTCGGGCTACGACCCGGCCCGGGTGTACGGCACGACGTCCGCCAACGGCTGTCACCGGTCGGATTCCGCGGAAGTCAAGTCCGCCACCGGAACCACTGAGGCCCAGGTCAACCTGTCCTGCTCGGGCGCCACCACGAAGAACATCTTCCGCGCCGCCAACGGCGGTGTGGCCTACAAGGGTGAAGCGCCGCAAGCCGACCAACTCGCCTCGGTCGCCGCGACGCACAATGTGAAGGTCGTGGTCCTGTCCATCGGCGGCAACGACCTCGGCTTCGCCGACATCATCACCAAGTGCGCCACCGACTACCTCATCTGGTACTCGTACTGCCACGACGACCAGCAGGTGGTCGTCGACAACAAGATGGAAGCCGCGATGGCAGGCGTCGCCAAGTCCATCGACGAGATCCGCGCCGTCATGACCGGCGCGGGCTACGCGGCCACCGACTACCGAATCACCCTGCAGTCCTACCCTTCCCCCATCCCGCGCGCTTCGGAGAACAGGTACTACGAGAGCGGCTGGAGCCGCGCGAACACCGGCGGCTGCCCGTTCTGGAACAAGGACTCCGACTGGGCCCGGGACTCCCTGGTCCCGCAGATCGCGAACCGCCTCAAGGGCGTGGCCACCGCGAAGAACGTCCAGTTCATGGACCTCCGCGACATGCTTCAGGGCCGGGAGGTCTGCGCGAAGGCCAGCAGGCTGGTCAGCGCCTCCGCCCCCACGTCGAACGCGAGCAGCGAATGGGCCCGCTGGATCGACAGCCAGTCGACACAGGGACCCGTGCAGGAGTCGATGCACCCCAACTACTACGGCCAACTGGGCCTGGGCCGCTGCCTGGCATTGATGTACGCCAAGACCACAGGAAACCATGCCTGCCGCAACACCGCAGGCACCGGCGCGAGCGGCATGTACCTCACCGCCACACCGTAAACGGCAACCCCAGAGCGGCAAACTTTGGTCCACTATGGATCGGCGTGCCGCAACGACAAGATTCCCAAAAGAACGTAACGGACCAACCCAAACAGGCACCCCCAGCGAAGGCCGCCCAGGACAGGGCCTAGACAGCCCGAATAGCAGCTAGAGCAGCATCAACCTCTTCGGGTGTATTAGGCAGCCCAGTCCCAATCCGCGCGTACCCGATCCGATGGCTCGCGGTAGTGATCAGAATCCCCTTGGCCCGCAACGCCTCCACAATTCCACTATTCGACACCCCCGCCTTCTCGAAGCAAGTGATCCCAGCAGACATGGAAGCACTCCGAGGCGTCTGCAGCGTCACCCCAGGGATCCCGGCAAGCCCGTCCTTCAGGCGCGTACTCATCTCACTGATCCGAGCGGCTGCGGCAGATCGTCCGATCTCCTGCTGAAACGCCACCGCCGCGGGCACCGCCCACCGATGCTCATACGCGACGAACCCGCCAGGCGTCAGCGGATTCGAGGTGAACGAGGAAGCCATCGGCCGCAAGTGTTGCCGCGCGGTGCCTTTCACCCACATCAACCCGGTTCCACGCGGCCCGCCCATCCACTTGTGCGTCCCCGCCACGAAGAAGTCCGCGCCAAGCCGCGCCGCGTCGGCGTCCACGGCGGCAAGACCATGCACGCCGTCGACGACAAGCAGGCATCGGTCGGCTTCGGTCCGTCCCTGATTGGCGGCGGCCACGACCGCGGCCATGGCCTCCACCGGCATCCGCACCCCGGAGCTGGACTGCACCCACGTCGTGCCGACGACCCGGGTCTTCGCGGTGATCGCGGCCCGCAGTTTCGACGCCACCTCGTCAACAGTCGCGGTGGCCGAATTGGTGAAGAGGCTGATCTGGCGCACCGTGGCACCGCGCTTCTCTGCGGCCAGCCGGGCGGCGCCGTTGTGCACGAAGTGGTCGTGTTCGGTGATCAGGAATTCCTGGCCGGGCTTCACGACGAGCCCGTTGTAGACCAGCCCGAGGCCGATCGTCGTGTTCTGCACGAGCACGATCTCGCCGGAGGCGCCGCCGATGAACCCGGCGAGCGCCGATTCGGCACTGGTGCCCGCGGGCGGAGAGTTGATCGACAGCGGATTCGCGTCGATCAGGGCGCTGTAGCGGTCGATGGCGTCGCGCACCGGTTTGGAGTTGGACGCGAGATAGAACAGGCCGAGGTTATTCACGTTCGGGTCGAGCCGGTACGCCGCGCGCACCGCGGGCCAGTCGGGCGCGCCGGAACTGGTGACGTAGCGCTGGGCGCCGGGTTCGGCCCCGCACGACCCGCCGAGCAGACCGACTCCGGACACGGCACCGACGCCGGCGACGAAAGCACGCCGAGATAATTCGGACATAACCCCAGGATGGCCCTGTTCGCGGCGCTCAGGAAGGCGTCGGCGACTGGAAAGCGTCGCGAATAGTTGACATTTGCCAGTTCTCTTGACTCTTATTTAACTCGCCAGTAGCTTCGCGGAAACCCTGCCTGGATCGGAGCTCTCGATGAAGAGAATCCTGCGAGCCCTTCCCGCCGTGATCGCTGTGGCCGCCCTGGTGGTCGTCCCCAACGTCCAGGCAGGCGCGAGCGAGGTGGACACGACGGTGGCGCGGGCCGACTGCGGCCCGGGGGCCTCGCCGGAGACCGGCGTGCAGGGGCAGGTCCCGCTGGCCGATCGCGAAAGCGGCCGCAGCGCCCAGGGCTACTCCTGCAACCTCGAGCTGATCAGCCGGTTCCAGGGTCAGGGGCAGGCCACCGTCGGCGCGTCCTACGGCCACTGCCAGTACCTGGGCACGATCATCCCCAGCGCGCTGACCGCGAAGGTCAAGGGCGTCAACGTCATCGACATGTCCGACCCGGCCAACCCCCGCCTGTCGACGTCGCTGGTCAGCCCGGCCACGCTCGGCGGCACCTGGGAGACGCTGAAGGTGCACGAAGGCCGCGGGCTGCTCGCCGCGGTGTCGGTCGGACCGGGCACCGGCGGCTTCTTCGTCTCCGTCTACGACGTGAAGACCGACTGCGCGAAGCCCCGGCTCCTCAACGGTGTCCTCGGCACGACCCTCACGATCCCCGGGTTCTTCCCCGGCCACGAAGCGGCCTGGTCGCCCGACGGCCGCACCTACTGGACCACCGGTGCGGGCCCGGGCACCATCGCCGCGCTCGACATGAGCAACCCCGTGCTCCCTCGGGTGATCTTCAACGGGCTCACCGGGCTGACCAACCACGGGCTCGGCTTCAGCCCCGACGGCAACCGCGCCTACGTCGCCAGCGCCGTCCCCGCGGGCATCACGATCTTCGACAGCAGCGACATCCAGAGCCGCAAGCTGTTCCCGAGGCTGCGCCGGATCGCCGACACCACCTGGGAGGATGGCGGCGTCACCCAGCACGCCATTCCGTTCACCAGGGACGGCAAGCCGTACTACCTGGCCGTCGACGAGTTCGCCTCCGGCGGCGCCCGGATCGTCGACATCTCCGACGAGCGCGCCCCGCGGGTCGTGCGCAAACTCAAGCTGGAGATCAACCGGCCGGAGAACATGCCGCTGCGCGCCAAGGACACCGCGAAGAACGGGATCTTCGGATACGAGGCGCACTACTGCTCGCTCGACCGGACCGTCGACCCGACGACGGTGGCGTGCGGCTGGACGCAGTCCGGTATCCGCGTCTTCGACATCCGCGACCTGATGAACCCACGCGAGATCGCCTACTTCAACCCGCCCGCGCAGGTCGGCAAGCGGGCCGAGCTGGTCAACTCCGCGCACGCGTTCGTCCCCGGCCAGCCGCTCTCCGACGCGGCCAACGGCAACGTCGGCGACCCGGCGGGCTACCTTGGTCCGGTGGACATGACCGCTGACTGGTGCATGTCGCCGCCCCGCCTGGACGGCGACCGCCTCTGGGTGAACTGCGACGACAACGGCGCCATGCTGCTGCGGTTCACCAATGGGGCGTATCCGCGGTCATGAGCCGAATGCGGATGGTCATGGTCGCGATCGCGCTGCTCGTGGCCGGGATCGCGGTCGGCGCGGCCGGGGGCGTGCTGCTGGCTCCCGCGCCGCAGCGGCCACCCGCGGCGCCGAGCTTGGTCGACATCGGGTTCAGCCAGGACATGATCGTCCACCACCAGCAGGCCTTGGAGCTCGCGGGCCTCGTGCGCGGCAGGCTGGGCCCGTCCGCGGCGACCGTCGCCGCCACGATCGAGAACTCCCAGCAGCGCGAGATCGGGCTGATGCAGGGCTGGCTGTCGGCTTGGGACGCGCCGCAGGTGTCGGACACCGAGCCCATGGCCTGGATGGCGGGCAAGCACGACCACGGTGACGCCGAAGCACCGATGCCCGGTCTGCTTTCGCGGGCCGAGCTCGACGAACTGGCCGGACTGAACGGCGCCGAACTGGAGTCCAGGTTCATCCGGCTGATGATCAGGCACCACACCGGCGGGGTCGAGATGGCGACCATCGCCGTACGCGAGGCCGCGTTGCCGCAGGTGCGTGCCCAGGCCCGGCTGATGGTGGCGGAGCAGCGCAAGGAGATGGGTGTGCTCTCGGGCCTGCTGACGGCGGGCGCCGGTCGGTGAGACGACCTGGTCGCCGTGCCTGCTGGGGGCGGGCACGGCGACCAGGGTTTCGCACCACCCCGATTCCGTGGGGCGGGTTCGGGCGGTGCGATTGCTCAGACGCCCGAGACGGCTTGGGCGTTCCGCCCGAGATCGAATCAGTTGTCGGAGCACGGTGCCGGTCCGGTGGTTCGCCTGCCTGCCTGGCCTGGTGCCTTGGCCCGGCTCAGATCAGCACCCCGGGGTTGAGAATCCCGGCGGGGTCGAGGGTGGACTTGGCCGCGGTCAGCGCCGCCGCGAACGGGTCCGGGCGTTGGCGGTCGTACCACGGGCGGTGGTCGCGGCCAACGGCGTGGTGGTGGGTGATCGTCCCGCCGTTCGCGGCCAGTGCGTCCGATACCGCTGTCTTGATTTCGTCCCATTGGGCCACGGTCTGTCCCCAGGTGCCCGGGGCGTACACACCGAAGTAGGGTGCTGGGCCGTCCGGGTAGACATGGGTGAACCGGCAGGTCACCAGTCCGACGCCCGCGATCTGCCGGATCGCGTCCGTGGCGGCGGTGGTGACGGCCGCGTGCAGCGAGTCGAAGCGGTCCCAGGTGCAGGCGGTCTCGAAGGTCTCGACGATCATCGAGCGGCGGGCCAGGGCGTCGCGCTGGTAGGGCATGCGCAGGAATGAGCCGCGCCAGTGCGCGCTCGGGTTCTTCCCGCCCTCGCTGACTTCGCCGCCGTGGTCCTGGCAGATCTCCACCGCCCGGGCCAGTGCGCTGTCGACTGGGTGGTCGGCGGATTCGAAGCCCAGCACCAGAACGCCGCCGCCGGTGGTCACCCCGGCGTTGAGGAAGGCCTCCGCTGGGTCGAGAAGCCTGCAGTTGGCGGGGTGCAGGCCCGACTGGGCGACCGCCCGGGTGGCCGCGACCGCCGAGGCATAGTCGGCGAAGTTCAGGGAGGCGTTCGCGCGGTGTGTCGGGCGGTCCTGCAGGCGCATCCACGCCTCGGTGATGATGCCGAGGGTGCCTTCCGATCCGAGGAACAGCCGGTCGGGTGAGGGGCCCGCGCCGGACCCGGGCAGTCTCCGGGATTCGCTGACACCGCTGGGGGTGATGACCCGCGTCGACTCGACGAGGTCGTCGATGTGGGTGTGCAGGGTGGCGTAGTGCCCGCCCGCCCTCGTCGCGAGCCAGCCGCCGAGGGTGGAGAACTCGAAGGACTGCGGGAAGTGGCGCAGGCTCAGGCCGTGCGGGCGGAGCTGGTCCTCCAGGTGGGGGCCGAACACGCCAGCCTGGATGCGCGCGGCGCGGCTGGTGCGGTCGATCTCGACGACCTGGTCGAGCCCGCCGAGGTCGATCGTCACCGCCGGACCTTCGAAGCGCGGTTCGACCCCGCCGACCACCGAACTCCCGCCGCCGAACGGGATCGCCGCCACCCCGGCCGTCGTGCACCAGTCGAGCAGGTCGACGACGTCCTGTTCGGTTCGCGGCCGGGCGATCACGTCGGGCACG
Source organism: Actinokineospora xionganensis (assembly GCF_014323725.1). Taxonomy (GTDB): domain Bacteria; phylum Actinomycetota; class Actinomycetes; order Mycobacteriales; family Pseudonocardiaceae; genus Actinokineospora; species Actinokineospora xionganensis. The sequence continues at coordinate 68,300 of NZ_JABVED010000023.1, forward strand.
TGGGCCAGTTCGCCGCGCAGGTTTCGCACCACGTCGCGGAACGCCTTGCCGTGAGCGTGCGCCGCGCGGTCGGCCGGGTCGGCCGAGCACAAACCCGCCAGCGAGTTCGGCGGGCGCACTCTTGGCGGTCGGAGGCCAAGGTCGGCGACCTTCGGCGGCTCGTGGTCGGTCAGGTCCGCGCCCGGCAGCAGACCAGCGACACGGTCGGTGAGTGCCGTCAGCTCCGGGCCCGCGAGCGCGTCCTCGTCGTTGCCCCAGCCCCACCACGACCTGCCCATCGTGTCCCACCTTTCGTCGACCGGGCCAAGCTACCGCTCGTCCAGTGTGGACGTCGTCGCGAGCGCGAGTAGGGTCTCGTCGATGCGGCGAATCCCGGATTCCGAGCGACGCGCGCGGCTGAGCCTGCGCCACGGTCTGGCGGCGCCCATTCCCTCAGCCGACCCGACCGACGTCGCGGAGGCTCTGGTCGCCCTGCACGCCACCGATCCCTGCACGGTGTACCTGTCCGTGCTCGCCCGGATGGCGGTGGACCCGGACACCATCACCGCGGCGCTGCACGACCGGCGGACGATGGTCCGGATGCTCGGCATGCGCCGCACGGTGTTCGTCGTGCCGCGCGCGCTCGCCCCGGTGGTGCAGTCCGCGTGCAGCCGTGCGGTGGCCGCGACCGAGCGGCGACGGCTGGTCAAGCAACTGGGGGACGCCGCCGTGGCCCCCGACGCCGCGGCCTGGCTCCGCGACGTCGAGCAGTCCACCTTCGCCGCGCTGTCGGCACGGGGGGAGGCGAGCGCGGCTGAGCTGTCCGCCGACGAGTCTCGGCTGCGCACGTCGCTGCTGATGGCGCCGGGAAAGCCTTATGAGGCAAAGCAGAACATCACCTCGCGGGTCCTCGGCCTGCTCGCCGCCGACGGGCTGATCGTGCGCGGCCGCCCGTTGGGATCGTGGACCTCGACGCAGTACCGGTGGTCGCCGATGACCGCATGGTTCCCCGACGGCATGCCATCGCTGGACGTGTTCGAGGCACGCACGGAACTGGCGCGTCGATGGCTGCGGGTGTTCGGCCCTGCCACGGTCGGGGACCTGAAGTGGTGGACGGGGTGGACACTCGGTGACACCCGCAAGGCGCTCGCCGAGGTGGGTGCGGTGACTGTCGAACTCGACCACGGCACCGGCTTCGTCCTCGCCGACGACGTGGAACCGGTCCTCGACCCGGAGCCACGACCGGTTCTGCTGCCCGCGCTCGATCCGACGCCCATGGGGTGGACTGGGCGCGATTGGTACCTGGGGGAACACTCGGACCGGCTGTTCGACCGGTCGGGCAACATCGGGCCGACCGTGTTCTGGGATGGTCGGGTCGTTGGTGGGTGGGCACATCGGCCGGATGGGGAGATCGCTGTCCGGCTGCTGGAGGACATCGGGGAGTCGGCCTCGGCTTTGGTGACCGCTGAAGCCGAGCGGTTGGCTGGATTGGTTGGGGTGGTTCGGATGCGGTCTCGTTTCCCGACTCCGTTGGAGCGGGAGTTGCTCGCGGTCTGCGCCTAGGATTCAGCTTGGCGGCGCGGTGGGCGCCGGGGGAGCGGGGCAGGTGGTCCGGCCGGACTCGATCTTGACCTTCAGGCCCGGCAGGTTGAACGGGCCGACGATCTCCATCGCGTACACCTTGCCGGTGAGCTGGGTGAACTCGGCGAACGTCGCGTCGGCGCCGAAGCGGTGCTGGCTCGGCGTGGCCTCCAGCGGGTTTTCCACAAAGCTGCCGTCCGGTGCCTTGATGGTGGTGACGTCCTCGCCGGTGATGCCGAACTTCACCACGCCGTCGAGCGTCAGCGTCCCGGCCACCCGCGCGCCGTCCAACTCGACGTTGCGGGCGTCGACCTCCCAGGTCGACAGGTTGCCGTCGCCGCCGGTCAGCTTCAGCGTGTAGTCCTGACCCAGGATCGTCTGGTGCATGGCGATGCACAGCTCGTTGAGCTTGCCCTGCGCGAAGCCGGCGCGGATCAGCCGGATGTCGCGGATCACCACGGTTCCGTCCGCCTGCCGTACTTTCTGTTTGTTGTCCACAACGGACAGTCCGAAGTCGACGCCGTAGAGACCGCTGGTGCTCAGGTCGGCGGTGCCGCTCTGGATGACCACGTGGTGGGCCAGTACCCCGGTGCTCATCCCCATGCCGCACAGCACGACCAGCACCAGCGCGGGCACGCCGAGCAGCGCCGACCGCCCCCACCGCGTCCCGTTCATCAGGCGCCGCCGTTGAGCAGCTGCAGGGTGGACTTCGGCAGGTTGATCGGGTTGTCCCGCTGCCCGGGCTGCGGCTGCGGGTTGTAGGCGGAGATGGCGTAGGCGTTCATCCGCAGCCAGCAGCCGGAGATGTTGAGCCCGATGTTGTCCGGCACCCAGGTCCACGTGATGATGCACGTCCCCCACTGGAACTCGAGGTTCGTCCCCCACACATCGGTCCACATCGCCTGGCCCGCGTTGTTCGTCCCGCCCAGTTCGATCGGACCCGGCGCGGTGATCTGCACGCGGTAGTCGGAGCCGCGGTTCTGGTCGATGAGGATGTCCTTGTCGACCACAAGCTGCTTGAAGCGGTAATGGTTGACCTGCCTCGTGGTCCCGTCCGCGACGGTGATCGTGGTGGTGCCGAGGTCGGTGAAGGACTGGGTGTGCCAGTCGTAGGTGTCGATGAACGAGCTCTCCTTGCCGAAGGCGATCTGGAAAGCCTGTGGCACCACGCAGAAGCCGATGTTGGGGTCGCGCACGCAACCGGCCGCGGCCTCGGCGCGCGGCACCGAGGCGTCGGGGACGAGCGCGGTCGAGAAGAGCACCAGCAGCACCGCGGCCGCCGCCACCCACGCGCGCAGGGGTGCGATCACGACTCGGCCCGTTCGCGCGGCTTCTTCGGCCCCCAGCCGAACACCATGGCCGCGCCGACGATGCCGAGCAGGGTCCCGACCAGGAAGCCGCCGAGGTTCGACGCCACGAAGGCCGCGACCGCGAGGATGCCGCCCATCAGCCCGGCGACGAGCCGCTGCGACGGCGCGAACCACGCCATCAGGCCGAGCATGATCATTCCGCCGCCCAGGACGTAGCCTGAGATGCCGGAAGCGCCGGAGGACAGCGTGACGACGATCGGCGCGATGGTCAGCGACATGATCGTCCAGCCGCCCAGCATCATCCACAGGCCGCCCCAGAACGGCCTGGTGCGGCGGAACGCGGTGAACCAGTGCCAGGCCGCGGCCGACACGGCGAGCACCGGGTTGTCCCGGACCCGGGTCAGCATCCGACGGTCCCGGGTTCGATGGCCAGCTTCAGGCCGGGCAGACCGATGCTGCCGACGAGTTCGATGGTGTACGCGGACGCGTCGAGATTGGCGACGTTCACCGTTCCCGCCTCCAGGCCGAAGTTGCCCGCCGTGCCGCCTTCCAGCCGGGTCGTGCCCATGGTGATGTCGTCGGCCGACTTGCCCAGGTACATGTCGGCGAAGGTGCTGTTGCTGGCGTTGACCGACGTCGCCTCCAGGATCAGGTCGGACGCGTTGATCTCGGCGGTGCCCTCGGGCGTGCCGTTGACCACCTCGCCCGCGGTGATCTTCAGCGTGTAGCTGACGCCTGCGATGCTCTCGTGCACCACACCGCACAGTCCGTCGAGCCGTGCGGACTTGAAGCCCGCCCGGGCCATGCCCTTGCTCGCCCCGGTCGCGCCGTTGTCGATGAGCCGGTCGTGCAGCAGCGCGGCGAAACCGGCGCCCTGCACCTGGTCGGACTTGATCGCGAACGGCTTGTTCACCACCATGAAGTTGGCTGCCAGCAAGCCTTGCGCCATGCCCACGCCGAGCAGCCCCACGACCATGGTCGCCGGGATCGCCAGCAGCGATGAGCGCCCGACCCGGCTGCCCCGGCGCACGTCGTCGGCGGCTTCCTCGCGCATCCGGGCGTTCCATGCCGCCACCGCGGCGAACCGCTTGCCCGCCATCACGCCTGGCCCTGAGCGGTCCGGCGGAACATCCGACGCAGCTTGGGGTGTTCGGGCTTCGGGCCCCAGGCGAAGATCATGCCGCCGCCGATGACGCCGCAGATCATGCCGACACCGAAGCCGCCGAGGTTCGACAGCACCAGCGACGCGACCGCGAAGACCACGCCGAGCAGCCCGGCGAGGTGGCGCTGCGAAGGGACGAACCAGGAGAAGAAGGCGAACATCATCATAGAGCCGCCCAGCACGTAGCCGGACATGCCGCCGACCCCGGCGGCCAGCGTGACCGACATCGGGGCGAGAGTCAGGGAGAGGATCACCCAGCCGCCGAACGCGAGCCAGGCGCCGCCCCAGAACGGGCGGGTGCGGCGGAAGCGGGTGAACGCCGCCCAGCTCCGGGCCAGCCTGCCCGGTGTCTTCGCGATGTCAGCGTGGTCCGGGTGGTCCGCGATCGGTTCGGTCATGGGGAACTCCTGTCGATCTGGTCGGTCCGCACGTGTTGATGGCGGCGGCCGTCCGCCATCAACACGCGGCGGGATCAGGGAACGATGGTGCAGTTCGTCGAACCGGACTCGATGGCCAGTGACAGCCCGGTCAGGTTGATCGTCCCGGCGATGGTCGCCGCGTAGGCCTCAGCGTGCAGGCCGTCGAGGTTCGCGGTGGTCGACTGCAGACCGAAGTTGCCGGGCGTGCCACCGAGCGAGCCGGTGCTGGTGCCCATCTGCACGTCGTCCGCGCTCTTGCCGAGTGCGAGGCCGTTCATCGACGCGTTGGCGTTGACGGACTCGCCGTCGAGCACCAGGTCCTGCGCCGTGATGTCGTTGACCGTGTCGGTCGGGTCGCCCGCCGCGATCTTGAGCGTGAACGGCAGGCCGAGCACGCTCTGGTGGACCGCCGCGCAGAGGCCGTTCAGGTTGGCCGTCTGGAAGCCCGCCCGCGCCACGGCCTGACCGCCCGTGGTGCCGTCGGCGTTGTCCTTCGTGACGTTGTCCATGATCGCGCCGAAACCGTCGCCCGCGAGGGCGGCCGACTCGATCTGGAACGGCTTGCCGTTGACGTTGAACGACGCCGCGAGCAGACCCTGGGCCAGCGCGATGCCGAGCGTCGCCATGGCGATCCCGGCGACGCCCGTGACCGCGGTGAAGCGGCCCCATCTTGTCCTGCCCAGTGTGGTTTCCTGCATCTGACCTCCTGGTTTCGTTGCCCTCCGCAGTCACGCGGAGGACTGCTGGGAAATCACCGCACCACCGGAAATGGGCAGGCCAAATAACACACAGTCACAGCGGAGTGACGACGGCTGCCCTCGCTCGCCGGTACCGCCATCAGCCGTTACCGTGTGTCCCTGATCACCCGGTGGGGGTGAACGAACGGTGCCATTTGTGTTGCGTGGTGACAAGAGCTTCAGTCCGGCGCTGGTCAGAGGTGAGCGTGTTGTGTGACTCTTGGTAACGCGTACTGTGGGTAACGTGCGCTTGATCGACAGCTTGAGGCGGTCTGTAAAGGGGCTGAGTGTCTGCCATTTGGCGGTATCGAGCCGGATTGCCCGCCGGTCGTGGTAACAGAAAGTAATAGGTTACGTATCGGTAACATGCCGTATCCATTCCGCCGAACGCCGTATTTGATACCCGGAATGGAGAACCCAGTGGTCGTTGGCGGTAGACGTGGTCGGGTCGTACGGCGGGTGCTGGGAGCGGTCGCGGCGCTCGCCGCGGTGGCCTTGGTCGGCGTCGTCGTGGCGGTCACCTTCGCCAACCGGGTCGACGGCCAGAGCATGAGCCCGACCCTCGGCGACGGTGACCGGATCTTGCTGGAGCCCTTCTTCGATGTCGCCGATTTGCGCCGGTTCGACATCGTCGCGGCACGGCCCGCCGTGGGCAGGCCGGCGGTGGTGAAGCGGGTGATCGGCCTGCCGGGTGACGCGGTGCGGATCGACATCCGCCCGGACGGCGGCGCTTCGGTGCTGGTGCGCCCGGCGGGCGAAGACGTCTGGTCGGTCGTCGACGCTCCCGTGTGGACGGAGAACTGGCGTGACGCCCGGCTGTGCTGTGCCGCGGACGGGAAGTCCGGAAGCGCGGAGTCCGCTGTGGTGCCGCCGGGTCATCTCTTCATGCTGGGGGACAACCCTTCGCAGTCCGACGACTCCCGTAAGTACGGCTGGGTCCCGATCGGTGAGGTGATCGGAAGGATGGCGTGGCGCCTCTATCCGCTCGATCGCGTCGGTTCACTCGATCCGGGCGCGGACATGCGCCTCGTGCGAGCGCGGTGACCGTCCTGCTCCTGGAAATCGGCTGCCCCCGTGGGCCCGGCCTGTCATGCTCCGGCCCGGAGGTGGGTCCGGTGGAAAGCCCGTCCTGGATGTTCGACCTCGTCGCGGCCGACGAGGAGGTGCGTCGACGCGCGCTGGCCCGGCACCGGGTGTCGGTCGAGGGCGCTTCCGCGGCGCTGCGCTGGTTGGACGCCTTGTGGGCTGAGGCAGGCGCCACTGTCCCCATGAAGCGGCGGCTTGCCGTCGAACTGGATCGCGCCCGCACGGAACATCAAAGGCACTCCGAGCAGACGATCTTCGGTCTGTTGAACGGTTTCGACAGCGAAGACCCACTCGTGCGGACCAGACACATGCTCCTCGCGCTGCTCTATCTGGTTTGGGAGTGCCGCTATCCACAAGAGTGGCGCGCGGAAGTGTCGACCGTGTGCTCGCCGTGGACCTCGAAGGAAGTTCTCCTGCGCGGAATGGTCAGGCGCGGCGTGCCCGACGATGTCAAGCCACCTGACCGATCTGCTCATCGAGGTCCTCGGACGCCCCTACCGGTGCAAGGATTGGATGTACGCCGGGCTGGTGCACCATCTCTGCGGCGAACCATTCACCGCCAAGGTCGAGGCGCTCGGCGACGCGGAGGATCCGCTGACTCGGCTGCGCGCTCAGTTCATCCTGTGGGTGGCCGCGCGGCCCGAGTTGAAGGTTGCGCGGGGCACCTGGCGAACGTGGCTCGCCACCAATATCCGTCCAGGCGCCGCTGAGGTGGTGCTCGGCTGACCGCGCGCCAGGTCGCGTGCCACCTATACGCTTTGCGGATGGCGAAGTACTTCGACGTGCATCCGGACAACCCTCAGCGCCGATCGATCACGCAGATCGTCGACCTTCTGCGCGCCGACGCCCTGATCGCGTACCCCACTGACTCCTGCTACGCCCTCGGCTGCCGGTTGGGGAACAAGGACGGGATCGATCGCATCCGGGAGATCCGCGACCTCGACGATCGCCACCACTTCACCCTGGTGTGTCAGGACTTCTCTCAACTGGGCCAGTTCGCCGAGGTCGGCAACGCGGTCTTCCGGGCGATCAAGGCGTCCACGCCGGGCAGCTACACCTTCATCCTGCCCGCCACCAAGGAAGTCCCGCGCAGGCTGCAGCACGCGAAGAAGAAGACTGTCGGGGTGCGCATCCCCGACCATGTCGTCACCCAGGCGATCGTGGCCGAGCTCGGTGAGCCGCTGCTGTCGAGCACGCTGCTGCTGCCTGACCAGCCCGAGCCGATGACCATGGGTTGGGAGATCAAGGAACGGCTCGACCACGTGGTCGACGCGGTGATCGACTCCGGTGAGTGCGGCACCGTGCCGACGTCGGTCATCGACTTCTCGCAGGGCGAGCCGGAGATCATCCGGGTGGGCGCGGGAGACGTCTCCAGGTTCGAATGATCCTATCGAACACATGTTCGAACACTCTGGTATCCTCGGTGGTGGGGAAAGTCGAGGCCGGGGGGTTGAAGATGATCAAGGTGTATCACCCGTGGCCGGTTCCGGTGCAGGCACTGTGCTATTCGCAGCCGTCGGCGCTGACCGACATGGAGGTGTGGGTCCACCGGGTCCGTGAGCGCGGGCTGGTCGGGTCCGACGTGCGCTTCGCCGTCCGGCGCGAGGACGTGCCAGTGGGGGTGCTGAGCGACGAAGCAGGCACGCGCGAGGTCCGGCCGTCGGCCTACCTGGTGTTCGCGCGCGACGGGTTCGAGGTGGTCGACCGGATGTCGTTCCTCCGGCGCTACCGCGAGCCCTGATCGGTGCAGGATGGACCCATGACCGATATCTACAGCCGCCTGCTGCTCACCGAACGCGACGCCCTGCTGCCCATCCTTCGTCGCACCCCCGATGAGGCTTTCGACCGCCCCACGGTGTGCGACCTGTGGTCGGTCCGCGACGTGATCGCCCACTGCGCGACCGCGCTGACCCGCGTGGCCACCGGCGACCTGCACGACTTCTCGCCCGAGTCCAACCAGGCCGATGTGGACGCTCGGCGCGGCCTGCCGCTCGCGGACGTGATCGCCGAACTGGAGAAGGCCTACGAACTCGGCGCCGCCAGCCCGGAGATCCACCGGGTCGCGCTGGGGGAGTGGGTACACGGCGGCGACATCCGGGAGGCGCTGGGCGAGCCGGACGCGTACTCGTCGGCCGGTGTGGACGATGCGTTGACGATCCTGGCCCAGCGCAGTGTCACCCGGGAGATGCCGCCCACCGACGTCCATCTCACGGACGGCCGGTCGCTGCGGCTGGGCGATCCGGACGCGAGTGCGGAAGGTGTCCTCAAGACCGACGTCGCAGGCCTGTTCCGCATCACCGCGCACCGCAGGCCCGAACTCGCGGAGGCCGAGTTGACCGGCTTGGTGGTCAGCGAGCTGCGAATGTTCTTCTAGGGCAACGGAAAACGCCCGGCGAGGGCACTCGCCGGGCGTTTTCCGTGTTGTGGTGTGTGGGTTAGGTGGTGAGTGTCCAGGTGTCGATGTAGCCGGTG
>NZ_JABVED010000024.1 GCF_014323725.1 Actinokineospora xionganensis
TCAAAACAACGAGTCCAACGTTCAGAACATCGAACCCACCTCACGCTGGGCGGCGACCGGCGCCGTTGATGTTCTGAACGTTGGACTCGTTGTTTTGAACGTTGGACTCGCGACCGTGCGGGAAGGCGCGGGTCAGCCGGAGTAGGGGACTGCCTTGGTTAGCGTTACCTTCTGGATCTTGCCGCTGGGCAGTGCGTACTCGCGGGTCTCGCCTTCCTTGGCACCGAGCAAGGCGCGACCCAGTGGCGACTCGGGGGAGTAGACCTCGAGCTCGCCCTCGCTGCCTTCCTCGCGGGTGGCGAGGAGGAACTTCTCCTCGTCGTCGTCGCCCTCGTAGCGGACCGTCAACACCATGCCCGGCTCGGCGACGCCGTCGTTGGACGGTGCTTCGCCGACCTTCGCTCCGCGAAGCAGCTCCTGCAGGTGCCGGATCCGGGCCTCCTGCTGCCCCTGCTCCTCACGGGCCGCGTGGTAGCCCCCGTTTTCCTTGAGGTCACCCTCCTCGCGGCTGGTGTTGATCTTCTGCGCGATGACCGGGCGGTTCTCAATCAGCTCGTCGAGCTCGTGCTTGAGCCGGTTGTAGGCCTCCTGGGTCAACCAGGTCACCTGGGTGTCGCTCACGGTCACCAACTCCTCGTCGTACTCCGGGCCCGTGGTTACGGGCCGGCAGTCCCGGGCTTCGTCGAGCACCCGGAATGGAAAAACACGGCCCGCCTAGGGGCCGTGCAGGTAGACGAGAATAGCATGAACAGGCGTGCTAAACCGTCCGTTTTGTCCGATTTGGCACCGATAAGGACGCAGTTCACCCCGTTGGCGGCTGTGCTGTGGACAGGTATGCGGGCACCTGGTAGGAGCACCCGAAGACATCGGCTGTCACCGGTTCGGATGAGCTGGCGATCACGGTCGTCACGCGCACGGGCGAAGGTCCGGGTGCGATGTAGACCTCCTTGCGGCCACCCTCGGCGCCGTCGAGTCCCCGGGTCCGCACGATGCACACGGCGGCCTTCTCGGGGGTCTGCCGGGTCACGTCGAAAACCAGTTGCATCTGATTGCCCGGAAGGTTGCCGAACGACGTCCGCTCCGCCTCGATCGGCGCGCTCCCGAGGTTCACGTACGCCGTGTAGGCGACCACCCCGCCCGCCAGCACGCCGAGGGCGATGAGGGCCGCAGTGGTCCGTCGGGACCGCTTGGCGGGCGGCTTCCCGTAGCGGCCTTCCGGCAGTGCGTGACCGGCCACGGTCATTCGAGGGGCCTCCTGTGACGGCTGTCCGCCAGGCGGGAACAATGGACCCGCCGCGACGCGTTCGACTTACCGGGTCGAGTATCCGCCTGGCGCGGTACCCCATACGACGAGGGGGCAGAGAGAGGTCATGGCCGAGAAGCTGCGTTTGATGGCGGTTCACGCACATCCGGACGACGAGTCGAGCAAGGGCGCCGCCACCATGGCGAAATACGTCGCCGACGGCCACGAGGTCATGGTCGTGACCTGCACCGGCGGCGAGCGCGGCGACATCCTCAACCCGGCCATGGACCGCCCGGAGGTCCTCGCCGACATCCCGGCCGTGCGCCGCGCGGAGATGGCGAAGGCCGCCGAGATCCTCGGCGTGCAGCACCGCTGGCTTGGCTTCGTCGACTCGGGCCTGCCCGAGGGCGAGCCGCTGCCGCCGCTGCCCGAGGGCTGTTTCGCCCTGGTGCCGCTGGAGGAGTCGGTTCCGCCGCTGGTCGAGGCCATCCGCGACTTCAAGCCGCACGTCGTGCTCACCTACGACGAGAACGGTGGCTATCCGCACCCCGACCACATCCGCTGCCACGAGGTCTCCGTCGCCGCGTTCGACGCGGCGGGCGACCCGGACCTCCACCCCGAAGCGGGCGACCCGTGGACGCCGCTCAAGCTGTACTACATGCACGGCTTCTCCCGGGCCCGCCTGGTGGCCATGCACGAGGCGCTGCTCGCCGCCGGCCTGGAATCGCCCTACGGCGAGTGGCTGGACAACTGGAGCGCCGACCGCGGCGACATCTCCCACCGGGTCACCACCAAGATCCACTGCTCGGAGTACTTCGAGGTCCGCGACGCCGCGCTCCTCGCCCACGCGACCCAGATCGACCCGGACAGCCGCTGGTTCGCCGTGCCGCTGGAGATTCAGCGCACCGTGTGGCCCTTCGAGGAGTACGAGTTGGTCCGGTCGCTGGTCGACAGCACCCTCCCCGAGGACGACTTGTTCTCCGGGGTCGCTGAGAAGGTGACACTGTGATCTTGTCCGGCCCGGACCTCTCGGCCACCGTGCCCATGGTCCTCACGCAGACGACCCCGCCGCTGCCCGCCGACCCCGGCGGGCAGGGCGAGGACTTCGGCAAGTCCTCACCCCTGGGCTTCCTGATCCTGATCCTGTTCTTCATCGCCGTGGCGTTCCTGATCCGCTCGATGACCAAGCACCTCAAGCGGGTCCCGGAAAGCTTCGACGAGCCCGAGGACAAGAAGGACTAGGGCGGGCCGCTCAGGTGGCGGCGCGTTCGAGTTCGGCGATGTCGATCTTGCCCATCTTGAGCATGGCCTGCATCGCGCCCGGGTTGTCGACCAGTTCCGTCAGGCGGGTGGGGATGACCTGCCAGGACAGCCCGAACTTGTCCTTGAGCCACCCGCACTGGCTCTCCTCGCCGCCACCCGCGGTCAGCGCGGACCAGTAGTGGTCCACCTCGGCCTGGTCCTCGCAGAAGATCTGGAATGACACGGCCTCGCTGAACTTGAACTCCGGCCCGCCGTTGAGCGCGACGAACGGGTTGCCGTCGATCTCGAAGTCGACGGTCATCGCCTGGCCTTCGGGCCCTGGCATGTCAGGGCCGTAGCGGGCGACCTGCTTGACCTTCGAGTTGGGGAACACCGAACAGTAGAACTCCGCGGCCTGCTCGCCCTGGGTGTCGAACCACAGGCACGGGGTGATGTTGAGTGCCGCCATCGTCGTCTCCTTTCGCGGTGGATCCACCCACTCTCCCGCTACGGTCCGGTCGCCGCGAGGTGAATGCCGGTTCAGCCGAACCGGGCAAGGACGACCAGGTCGTGCAGCTTGTCGTCGACAACATCGGTGCGCATGAGGTTGATGCCGGTCAGCAGCCCAGGGACCATCGACAGCAGTTCGGCGTGGATCTCTCCGGTGTGCACCACCAGCGGCGACACGAGCTGCTCCAGCACATACCCGTTGGGCGTGAGCAGGAGCCGGGCGAACTTCCGCACGTCGGTGCATGGCAACAGTGGATTGTCGGGCCGACTTGGAACGCTCGTTAGCTCACAGCGGCCGAGCCGCGCCCGGAGGGTGCGTCATGTCACTGGAGGTCAGGGAGTGCGATGGGCATCCAGATTCCTCCGTCGGACTGAGACCAGCCAGTTCTCGACTCGTCGGGTGTCGGGTTCGGCGGGCACCGCGCGGGGCGCGGCCGCGATGTCCGTGCGCAGGCGGTCCGCCCAGGCCAAACACTCCGTCAGCGGCACCTCGCCCGAGCGGACCGCCAGAAGCTTGTCGCGGTCGGCCCTCATGTCGATGCGCAGCTCGCCGGTGGCCAACAGGGTGCGGCACACCATGAGCAGGCGCAGGGCGTGCATCACCTGTTTCCACTTGGGTTCCGCGGCGCTGGTCGCGCGGGCCAGCTGTTGGGCCGTGGCCCGTTCGTAGCTCACCGCCACCCGTTCCGAGAGGAAGGCGCGCAGCAGCGCGCGCAGTTCCGCGCCGATGTCGGTGCACACCTCGACCCGGTCGCTGACCAGCACCTCCAGGACGGTCGGATTTCCCTTGAGCCCCAACGCGCAGAAGTGTTCGACCTCCCACGTCAGCTGTTCCGCCAACGGGCCGTCCACACTGGACGGCGGCTTCTCGAACCGCCAGAACGACTCCGTGGGCGCGGCGTAGACACCGCGGCGGTCGATGTCCGACGCCGCGGTGGCCAGGCCGTAGGCATGTGAACCGACGACGGTGGACAGGATCACAGTCGCGGGTCCACCGGCTCGGATTCCAGTGCCAGCACCGCGAACACGCACTCGTGGACCCGCCACAGCGGCTCGCCGCGGGTGAGGCGGGCCAGGCCCTCCAGCCCGAGCGCGTACTCCCGCAGGGCCAGCGACCGCTTGTGGCCGAGGTTGCGGTCCCGCAGCCGCGAAAGGTTCGCAGGCTCGGTGTAGTCCGGGCCGTAGATGATCCGCAGGTACTCGCGGCCGCGCACCTTCACCCCGGGCTGTGTCTTCGGCAGGTGGTTCGCCGCCGGTTTGACGACCATCCCCTCGCCGCCCGCCTCGGTCAGCTCCGTCCACCAGCGCACACCCGCCCCTACGGACCCGGCGTCCTCGGTGTCGACGACCAGGTTGCGCGTCACCGCGAACAGGTCGGGGTCGGCCGCGCGCAGGCGGTCGGCGATCGTCAGGTGCCAGGTGTGCGGTCGGTCGTGGAACACCGTTGCCTGCGCGGCCAGGATCTGGAACGGCGCCAGCCGTACGCCGTCCAGACCGTCGGTCGGCCAGCAGTACCGGCGGTAGGCCGCGCGGAAGTCAGTCGCGTTCGTCTCCCGGGATCGGGTGCGTGCCAACAGGTCCGCGACGTCCACGCCGCGTCCGGCCGCCTCGGCGAGAGCGTCGGCGGCCGCGGGCAGCGCGACACCCGCCGCCGCCCCCACCGCCGCGTACTGGTCGGTGATCAGCGCCGACGCCTTGGCGCTCCACGGCATCAGCTCGGCGTCGAGCAGCATCCAGTCGGTGTCGAGTTCGGCCCACAGCCCGGCCTCCGTCGCGGCGGCCCGCACGCGCGTGAGCAGCCGACCGGTGAGGTCTTCGTCGAAGAACGGCCTGCCCGTGCGGGTGTGCACGGCGCCGTCGCCGTCGATGCCGAAGCGCGCGGGCGCCACCGACTCGTCCCGGGTGAGCAGGACGACCGCGCGAGAGCCCATGTGCTTCTCCTCGCACAGAACCTCGCGCACACCGCGCGAACGGAAGTCGGCGAACGCCTCGGTCGGGTGTTCGAGCAGTTCACCGTCGGCCCGCGTCGGTGTCGGCGCCATCGTCGGCGGCAGATACAGCAGCCACCGGGGGTCGACCGCGAAGCGGCTCATGACCTCCAGTGCCGACGCCGCCTGCTCGCCGCGAACCGTGATCTGGCCCATGGTCCCGGTGTCGACGACTCGCTTGCCGACGACATCGGACAGGGCGAGCGTGCTCGGCTCGCGGCCGCCGAACGGGTCCGGCGGGGCGAGCGGGCGGGTCGGCTCGTACCAGACCTGGTGCGCCTTGACCGACACGGTCTCGCGCTCCGGGTACCGCAGCGCCGTGAGCTTGCCGCCGAACACGCAGCCGGTGTCCAGGCACATGGTTCCGTTGACCCACTCCGGATCCACCACCGGCGTGTGTCCATAGAGGACCATCGCGCGGCCGCGGTAGTCGTTGGCCCACGGGTAGCGCACCGGAAGGCCGTACTCGTCGGTCTCACCAGTCGTGTCGCCGTAGAGCGCGAAGCTGCGCACCCGGCCCGACGCGCGGCCGTGATAGGCCTGCGGAAGACCCGCGTGCGCGACGACGAGGTTGCCGCCGTCGAGCCGGTAGTGCGAGATCAGCCCGTCGCAGAACGCCTCCACGCGGGCGCGGTACTCGTCGGACTCCTCGCCCAGCTGTGCGAGCGACTCCGCCAGACCGTGCGCCACAGTCACCTTGCGGCCGCGCATCGCGCGGACCAGCTTCTGCTCGTGGTTGCCGCACACCGCCAGGGCGTCGCCCGCTTCGACCATCCCCATCACCAGCCGCAGCACGCCCGGGGTGTCCGGGCCGCGGTCGACAAGGTCGCCGACGAACACCGCGCGCCTGCCCTCGGGGTGGCGCGCGCCGACCGACCGCCCCTGGTCGTCACGGGTGATCGCGTAGCCCAACTCGCCGAGTAGTTCCTCCAGTTCCGCCCGGCAGCCGTGGATGTCGCCGATCACGTCGAACGGCCCGGTCTGGTCGCGCAGGTCGTTGTTGAGCCGCTCCGGCACGATCCGCGCCTCGTCCACTTCGGACTCGCCACGCAGCACGTGCACCTTGCGGAAACCCTCGCGCTGCAACGATCCCAGCGCACGCCGGAGTTCGGCCCGGTGCCGTTTCACCACGTGCGCGCCGAAGTCGCGGTCCGGCCGCTCGGCGTTGCGCCGGACGCACACCGCCTCGGGGATGTCGAGCACGATCGCCACCGGCAGCACGTGGTGCTCCCGGGCCAGCTTGATCAGCTGCTCCCGCGGCTCGCGCTGCACGTTGGTCGCGTCGATCACGGTGACCTTGCCCGCACTGAGCCGCTTGCCCGCGATGTAGTGCAGCGCGTCGAAAGCGTCCGCCGACGCCGACTGGTCGTTCTCGTCATCGCTGACCAGACCGCGGAAGTAGTCGCTGGAGAGCACCTGGGTGGGCGCGAAGTGCTTGCGCGCGAAGGTGGACTTGCCGGAGCCCGAGGCGCCGATGAGCACCACGAGCGACATGTCGGGGATGGGGAGATCCATCAGGCTGCCTCCTTCCGGGAGAACACGGCGAGCTGGGTGGAGGGACCGTGGACCGGGTCTTCCGGGCCGACCGGGGCATAGCGGACGGTGTAGCCGCAGCGGTCCGCCACGCCCTGGGCCCAGTCCTGGAACCGCGCGCGGGTCCATTCGAAACGGTGGTCGGTGTGCCGCATCTTGCCCGCGGGCAGGTTGGGGTACAGCACGTTGTACTCGGCGTTCGGTGTCGTGACGATGACGTGGCGCGGGTTGGCCGTGCCGAACACCGCCCGCTCCAGCGCGGGCAGCCTGCTCGCGTCGACGTGCTCCACGACCTCCATCAGCACTGCCGCGTCGTAGCCCGCCAGCGCCGGATCGGTGTAGGTCACCGACGACTGGCGCAGCGCGACCCGGTCGCGGGCGCGGTCGGGCAACTGGTCGAGCCGCAGCCGCCGCTGCGCCGCGTCCAGCGCGCCCGCCGAGACGTCGCAGCCGACGATCTCGGTGAACGTCGGGTCGGCCAACAGGTCGCGCAGCAGCGCCCCGCCGCCGCAGCCGAGGTCGAGTACGCGGTGCGCCCGGACCTCGCGCAGCGCGTCGAGCACCGCGCGCCGCCTTGTCGCCGAGAGCGGCTCCGGCTTGTCCTCCGCCAGGACCGCCGCTTCCGGCAGCACGTCGACCGGCTCGGCCTCCGTGCCGCCGTCGAGTTCCGCGAGCCGGTCCAGGGCTGTGCGCTGGTAGCCGCGCCGGTGGGCCAGGTAGCGCAGGCTGATCAGGTCGCGCTCCGGGTGGCCGGACAGCCAGCCGTCCCCGGCGCGCAGCAGCTTCTCGATCTCGTCCTCGCCCACCCAGTAGTGCTTGGCGCCGTCCATCACCGGCAGCAGCACGTAGAGGTGCTTCAGGGCGTCGGACAGCTTCAGCTCACCCTCGATCCGCAGGTCGAGGTAGCGCGAGTCGCCCCACTCCGGGAACTCGGTATCCAGCGGCACCGGTCGGGCGTCGACCCGCCAGCCCAGCGGCGCGAACAGCCGCTCGGCCATGTCGGGACCGGCCCAGCAGGGGGCGGCGGGCACCCGGATCCGCAGCGGGATCGGTGTGGCGGCCAGTCCGGGGCGCTGGTCGCAGCGGCCGATCATCGCGGTGCGGAAGACACTCGACAGGGCGACCGCGAGCATCGAGCCCGCCGCGTACGGGCGGTCGTTGACGTACTGGCCCAGGGTGAACGCGTCGTTCCTGCGGCCGCGGACCAGGGCGATCGGGTCGACTTCGAGCAGCAGCGCCGCAGTGCACTCGTCCTCGTCGGCCCGCGGGTAGAACACGTGGGCGGTGCCGGACGCGGTCGAGAACGCCTGCGCCTTGCCTGGGTGCTTGAACAGCAGGTATCCCAGGTCGGTCGCCGGTGTGTGGTTCGTCGTCAGGGTCAGCAGCACCCGCGAAGTGTCGCCTACTCGCTGCCGGATCTCATGTCATTTGAGAACGCGACCCACTGTTTGTCTCCTAATTTGTCGGTGGTGGTCGTTAGGTTGATCGGCATGTCCCGGTTCCGTCTTCAGCCGACACCTACGCAGGAGCAGGTGTTGTTGGAGCATTGTGGGCATGCCCGGTTCGTGTGAAACCTCGCGGTGGAGCAGCACGCGCACTGGAGGCCGGATCGTAAGACGGCACCGGGGTACATCGAGCAGGCGCGCCAGTCGACGCAGGCACGGGCGGCGAACCCGTGGCTGGCGGCCGGGTCGGTAATCGTGCGGCAGCAGGCGCTGCGGGACTTCGCCCAGGCTATGACGAACTTCTTCCGCCGAACCCACCGGCGGCCGACCTGGCGCACACGCGGGCGGGGCGAGGGTTTCCGGATCGTGTCAGTAAAACCGGGTGATGTGCGCCGAGTGTCCCGCAAGGTCGGTGAGGTGCGGGTGCCCAAGGTGGGATGGGTGCGGTTGCGCTGGTCGCGTGCCGCCGTCGATGGTGTGAAGTCCTATCGGGTCACCCGTGACCGGGCGGGCCGTTGGCATGTGGCGTTCGCCGTGGTGCCCGAGCCCATCGCCGGACCAGGCACGGGCGCCGTCGTGGGCGTGGACCGCGGTGTCGTGGTGTCGGCCGCGCTGTCCACAGGGGAACTGCTCTGCGCTCCCATTCTGCGTGGAAGCGAGAAGGCGCGGCTGCTGCGGCTGCAGCGCAAGCTCGCCCGGGCCCATTGCGGCTCCAACCGGCGCGGCAAGGCCAAAACGGCGATCGCGAAGCTCAAGGCCCGCGAGACCGACCGGCGCAAGGACTGGGTCGAGCAGACCCGCACCCGCCTGGCCCGAGAGTTCGACGTGATCGCGATCGAGAATCTCAAGATCAGCAACGTGACCTGGTCGGCGAAAGGCACCCAAAAGGCACCGTGCCCTGGTGTGCGGCAAAAGGCGGGCCTGAACTGGGGAATCCTGGTCAACGGGTGGGGCCTGCTGGTGACCCGGTTGGAGCGCAAGGCTCGCGGTCGGGTGGTGAAGGTCGATCCGCGGTTCACCGGTCAGCGTTGTTCGGCGTGTGGGGTCGTGGATCGGGAGGCGCGCGAGAGCCAAGCTGCCTTCCGGTGCCGGTCCTGCGCTTTGCCTGCAATGCGGATGTGAACGCGGCGCTGAACATTCGATTCGCGGCAGGGCATGCCGTGACGGCACGGGGAGGCCCGCCGTTGGGTGAGCCGGTGAACCGTGAACCTCAACACGACATCCTCGTAAGGTAGTCGATGTTGAAATCCCTGGCCATCAGGCGGGGGAGGATGCCAATGAGAGGGTTGACGCATGGCGAACCGGCTGCAACTCTCGACCAGCCCGTATCTGCTCCAGCACGCCGACAACCCCGTCGACTGGTGGGAGTGGGGTCCGGAGGCGTTCGCCGAGGCCGCGCGCCGTGACGTGCCGGTGCTGCTGTCCATCGGCTACGCGGCCTGCCACTGGTGCCACGTGATGGCACACGAGTCGTTCGAGGACGCCGAGACGGCCGCGCTGATGAACGAGAACTTCGTCAACGTCAAGGTCGACCGGGAGGAACGGCCCGACGTCGACGCCGTCTACATGACCGCGACGCAGGCGATGACCGGGCACGGCGGCTGGCCGATGACGTGCTTCCTCACCCCAGAGGCGAAGCCGTTCCACTGCGGCACCTACTTCCCGCCGCAGCCGCGGCATGGGATGCCGTCGTTCCGGCAGTTGCTGGCGGCGGTCCGCGACGCGTGGTCCGCGCAGGACGGCGAGGTCCGCGAGGCCGCCGACCGGATCGTCGAGGAGTTGGGCAAGCAGACCGGGCCGATGGTCGAGTCGATCGTCGACGAGGAGGTCCTGGCCGGGGCGGCCGCGTCGCTGCTCGGCGACTACGACCGGGTCAACGGGGGATTCGGCGGCGCGCCGAAGTTCCCACCGACGATGGTGCTGGAGTTCCTGCTGCGCCACCACGAGCGCACCGGTTCGGTCGAGTCGCTGTCGATCGTGGAGGGCTCGATGCGGGCCATGGCCGACGGCGGGCTCAACGACCAGCTCGCGGGCGGGTTCGCCCGCTACAGCGTCGACGCGGGCTGGGTGGTGCCGCACTTCGAGAAGATGCTCTACGACAACGCCTTGCTGCTGCGGCTGGCCGCGCACCTGGTGCGGCGCACGGGAACCGAGCCCTACCGCGAGGTCGCCGTGGACACCGCCACCTTCCTGCTGCGTGACCTGGCCACCGCGGAAGGCGGGTTCGCCTCCTCCCTTGACGCCGACACCGAGGGCGAGGAGGGGCTGACCTACGTCTGGAGTCCCGCGCAGCTCACGGACGTGCTCGGCGCCGAAGACGGGGCCTGGGCGGCGGAACTGCTCAGCGTCACCGAGTCCGGCACCTTCGAACACGGGACGTCCACGCTGCGCCTGAGCCGCGAGGTCGACGACGTGCCGCGCTGGCTGCGGGTCAAGTCGGCGCTGCTCGCCGCGCGGGACACCCGCCCGCAGCCGGGGCGCGACGACAAGGTCGTGACGGCGTGGAACGGCCTGGCCATCGCGGCGCTCACCGAGGCAGGCCTCGCCCTGGGTGAACCCGCGTGGATCACCGCCGCCGAGCGGGCCGCGGATCTGGTGCTGCGCCTGCACCTGGTCGACGGCAGGCTGCGCCGCACCTCACGCGCGGGCGCGGTCGGCACCGCGGCGGGCGTCCTCGAGGACTACGCCTGCTTCGCCGACGCGCTCCTGGCTCTGCACCAGGCCACCGCCGACCAGCGCTGGCTCGACGCGGCGTGCGACCTGCTCGACACCGCCTTGGCCCACTTCGCCGACCCGACCATGCCCGGCGCCTTCCACGACACCGCCGACGACGCCGACGCCCTGGTGTGGCGCCCGGCCGACCCGGGCGACAACGCCTCACCGTCGGGCGCGTCCGCGTTGGCAGGGGCGCTTCTGGCCGGTTCGGCGCTGGCCGGGCCGGAGCGGGCCGACAGGTATCGGTCGGCGTGCGAGGAGGCGATCTACCGGGCGGGAATCCTGGCGTCGCGGGCGCCTCGGTTCGCGGGCCACTGGCTGACCGTCGCCGAGGCCGTCGCCCATGGACCCGTGCAGGTGGCCATCGTGGGTTCCCCGGCCGACCGCGCGGGCTTGGCGGAGGCAGCCCTCAAGCACGCGCCGGGCGGGGCGGTGGTGGTGGCCGGCGAACCGGGCTCGGCGCCGCTGCTGGCCGACCGGCCACTGGTGGACGGGCAGGCGGCGGCGTATGTGTGCCGGGGATACGTGTGTGACCGGCCGCGAACGGCGGCGGAGGACCTGGTGGCGGCTCTGACGGGCTGACTTACCGCGAACCCTCGACAGGCCGTGAACCCCACCTGCCCAATGCCGAGGGGTGTCTGCTGGGCCGCGTTATCGCTGGTGAGGTGCCATGGTCATGGCGTTGAAGCCTTCCACCATCGGCTTGGCGACGTGGCGGAAGCCCCAGCGGGTGTAGCGGACCGTGCGGCCGTCGGTGAAGGTCACGTGGGCGGTGGTCCGGCGGAACTTCCGCTCGGAGCGGACGTGGGTCACCGCGCCGACGGGGATGACGCCGAGGGGCTGTGCCGGGGTGGCGTTGCGGTCCACCCAGCGGCCCAGCCAACCCATGCTCGGCTCACCCACGCCCGCGGTGAAGATGGCGACGACCAGGGCGATCAGCGCGTAAATCAGCAGGCAGCCGAAGAGGACTCCTCCGGGCGCGGCCAGGGCGATGGCCACCTCGCGGGGCGCGCCGGACCAGTGGACGAGAGTGCCGATCCAGGCCAGTGCGAGAGCCCCCAGGACCGACCACCAGAACCGCCGGACCCAGTCCCGCCACCGGGTGGGCGAAGTGCTCACCGCGACTCGCTGCGGCGTGAAGGACAGTTGGACGCGCCCGCCTGGACGCGAGTGCACGTAGTCGACCGAAATCACGATCATCCCCCTGATGGTCGGCTCGGAGGATAGCGAAGTCCGCCGACGGCGAACGTGGCCCCACGCTCGCTGTATCGGCGTAATGTCAGCAGTAACGTAATCTTGTAATCAAGGAGCTGACATGCGCAGGACCTGGAGCCACCGCCCTCGCGGCGGACAGTCCGACCTTCCCTCAGCCGACGACGCCGCGGGCTGGTTCTCCGGCAGGCTGCCCGACGGCTGGTTCACCGGTGAGCCCACCGTGACCGTCGACCGTGAGGAGATCCTCATCGTCGGCACCCTGCCCGACCTCGACGGCGACTACGCCGACGACGCCGCCCGCGCCGCCGCCGAGTCCGGCCGGATCTCCCGCTGGCGTGAAGCCACCCGCGACGAGCGCATCGAGATCGCCCGGCAGGCTGAACACCGCTATGCCCGGAAGGTGGCGTGGGGTGCGCGGCAGGGGTCGACCGAGGAGCTGTTCACGACGTTGTCGGTGCCGGTGATGACACGGCTACGACAGCCGGAACGACTCGTGCTGGACACCCTCGTCGACGCCGGGGTCGCACGGTCCCGGTCTGAGGCGCTGGCGTGGGCGGTTCGGCTGGTGGGGGTGCACGCCGAGGAGTGGCTCGGTGAGCTGCGGGAGGCCATGACCAAGGTTGATGATCTTCGGGCCAAGGGGCCTGAGCTTTAGGCAGGTGGGTTCGGCCCGTTGCGTTTCACGGGGCCGAAACGGTTGAGCCTGCTTGGCGGGCCGTCGGGTTCGTGGCAAGGCGAAGCAAGGCAAGGCGAGTTAAGCCAGGGCAGGCAAGGCAAACCTGGGCGAGGCAAACCGGCGGGACACGCCATCCTGTCGGGCCTGGTCAGGGTGGTTCGAACTGAAGGGCCGTTCCGATCGGTCCGGCCCTTCACCGGGAGTCCTGTCGTGCTCAGGTGCGGTCGTGTTCGAGTCTGCCAATGCGTTCCTCGTAGGAGGCCATCGCGGTCAGGCGTGCGCGGACCCGCGCGTGTTCGTCGCGGATTTCGTCCACCAGGGAACGGGCTTCACCGTTGTCGGCGTCCGTCGCGATGCCGATTTCCACGTTTCGCTCGAGGACTGCCAGCCGCTCGTCGACGGCCGCCACCTGGGTGCCCATCGCGCGGACCTCGTGGGTGGCGGTGTCCGTGCGCGGGCGCAGTTCGTCGGCGATGTGGCGGAGGTGCTCGACCTCACGGCGGAGCGCGCCGATCTCATCGCGCATCGCCTGGGTGGTGCGGTCGGCGTGGTCGATGGCGTGGCGTTCGGCCTGCTGCGCGTAGCGGGCCGCGATGGTTTCGATCCTTGGGCGGATTCGCCGCCAGACCGGCGAGCTGATCTGCCGGGCCGCGGCGCGCAGCAGTTCCTTGGCTTTTTCGGTGTCGCTCATGGCAGCAGCTCGATCCTTCCTTCGGCGTCCCACTGCTTGAGCAGCTGAGATTCGAGCTGCAGGCGGTGTTCGGGGGTGACGTGGACCGGTTCGCCCCAGGCGTGCTGGAACGTCGTCTGGTCCGGGTTGTCCACAATGGACATGCCAGTAAGGCGGGTGGTGGCCTCGGGGAACAGCTCGGTGAACAGGTACGCCGCGAACGTCCCCGTGGTGGCCCACGCGGGCTCGGCGAGATCCATCCCGAGCAGCTTCAGCAGCGGCACGGTGAACTCGTAGTTCGACACCGGCACGAACCCGAGGTCCCGCGGCCACCAGTGCGGCAGTTCCTCCGGCTCCCAGTGCAACCTGCCGGGCTCGACCATCAGGTACAGCCTGCTCGTGTAGTCCGCGAACGTGAACGGGCTGGCGAGCACCCCGCGGTGCAGCACGACCACGTCGCAACGCCTGCCGAGCGCGGGCTCGGCGCCCGGCGTGTCCAACGCCAGGCTGGTCATCCGCACGACCAGGTCGCTGGAGTCGATCAGCGAGGCCCTGTCGGCGTCGGGGCCGACCGGCGAGTTGCCGACCACGGTTATCGTCCGAGGCCGCGACGCCTTGGCGTAGGCCGTGATCAGGTCGCGCAGCGCCGCGCGTCGCGTCGCACTCATGGCTGCCGGGTCAGCCGGGGTGGGGAGCATCGGCGAGTGCCCTTACAGTCGGATCGGCAATGGACGGACGCGACACTGGAAGTGAGGCCGCGGTGCGGCGGTTGGTGGTGGCGGTGGTGCCCGCGCGAGGTGGCTCGGTCGGATTTCCCGGCAAGAACCTCGCGCCCTTCCTGGGACGCCCGCTGGTGGCCCACGCCGTGGCCACCGCGGCCGCGGCCCAAGGAGTGGACCGGGTCGTAGTCAGCACCGACGACCCCGACATCGCGGCGGCGGGCGCCGCGGCCGGAGCGGAGACGGTGCGCAGGCCGGACATCCTGGCCGCCTGGGACAGCCGGACCGTGGACGCCGTCACGCACGCGGCCACCGCCCTCGGGCTGGCCGACGACACGCTGATCGTGCTCATCCAGCCGACGTCGCCGCTGCGGACCGCCG
Source organism: Actinokineospora xionganensis (assembly GCF_014323725.1). Classification (GTDB taxonomy): domain Bacteria; phylum Actinomycetota; class Actinomycetes; order Mycobacteriales; family Pseudonocardiaceae; genus Actinokineospora; species Actinokineospora xionganensis. The sequence continues at coordinate 14,338 of NZ_JABVED010000024.1, forward strand.
CCGACATCGAGGAATGCCTTGCCCTGCACGCGAACCGGGCCACCGGTTCGGTCGTGCAGATGACCACCTCGGACGAACACCACCCGTGGAAGGCGTGCGTGCTCGTCGACGGCGTGCTGCGGCCCGCCCGCGACTGGCCCGACCTGGAGGCGCCCAGGCAGGCGCTGCCGCCGGTGCTGCGGCCCACCGGCGGTGTGTACGTGGTCGGCACGGGGGACTTGCGCGCGCACAACAGGTTCTTCGTGCCCGAGGTGCTGCCCCAGGTCGTCGACCCCGATCGGGCGGTGGACATCGATCGGGAGGACGATCTCGTGGTGGCCCGCCGCCGCGCCGAGGAACTCGGCCTGCGGGGCTGACCGGGGTCAGGCGCTGTCACCGGCGTCCTTCCATCGGTCGACGAACACCTTGTACAGCGCGGGCCGCCAGATGTCGGCGCCCTCCAGCAGATCGATGATCCGCCCGCGGGCGCCCGGCTCGCCGAAACCGTGGAACGCCGACGGTCGCGGCAGGGCTGCCGCCTTGGCGAGCGCCTCGATGATGGCGTCGCGTTCCGGAACCGCGTGCAGCACACCGGTCGCGTCGGTTCGCCCACGCTGCCTGCTCCCCACGTCGACACTGGGGGTGCCGAGCACCGGGGCCTCTCGCGCGCCCGCGGAGGAGTTGCCGAGCATCACCTCGGCGTGGCGCATCAGCGAGACGAAGTACTCGAACCGCATCGACGGCAGCCGGACGAAGCGCGGCCCGGTCAGCCGGTCGAGCTCGTGGCGGACGTCGGAGCAGCCCTCGTCGTTGTTCGGGTCGATGACGACCCAGTGGCCTTCGGTGGCGAGCACCGCGTCGACCACCGCCGCGGCGTGGCAGGCGTTGTGCTCGGGCTCCGTGGTCACGGGGTGCATCACCAGCACGCCGTAACGCTCGAAGGGGATCGCGTACCGTTCGCGGACCGTGTCGATCGTGGGCAGGTCCGGCGAGGTCAGGATGTCGATCTCGGGGCTGCCGACGACGAAGACGCGGTCGGCCTCCTCGCCGAGTTGCAGGAGGCGGTCCCGGGCGCGGTCGTTGGCCACCAGGTGCACGTGCGCGTGTTTGGAGATCGAATGGCGCAGGGTGTCGTCGATGGTGCCCGACAGCTCGCCGCCCTCGACGTGGATCACCCGCACGTTCGTCAGGGACCCGACCAGCGCCCCGGCCAGCGCCTCGACGCGGTCGCCGTGCACCACGATCGCGTCCGGCCGCTCCTCGTGGACGAGCCGGGTGAGCGCCTGCACGGTGTTGGCGAGCACGAGCGCCATCGGCTCGCCCTCGATCTGGTTCGGGATCTGGTGCAGCTGCCGCAGCCCGGCCCGCTCCACCTCGTGCACGGTGTAGCCGTAGCGGCGCAGCAGGTGCATGCCGGTGACCACGACGCGCGCCGAGAGGTTGTCGCTGTCCTGCACCGCCAGCATGATGTCGCGCAGCTTGCTGAAGTCCGCCCTGGTGCCGGTGACGAACAGCACCTCGCGGTGGTGCTCAGTCATCCGCCAGGTCGTTCCAGCGGACCTGGTCGTCCGCGGCCAGGTCCCGGGTCGCGTGGCGGCCGAGGACGGTGGTGTAGTCGGCGGCCTTGATCTCACCGGTGCCCGGGCGCTTGACCCAGGTGTTGGCCTCCGTGAACGGCTCGCCCTTGGCGATCGGGGCGGTGGTGACGACGCTGGCGTAGGCGAAGTCGATCGTCGGCTGCTCGTCGCCGAGGATCTCCTTGCTGCCGCCCAGCGCCGCGTGGATCAGCTTCGACCCGGTGACCAGCCTGCCGAACTCCTCCGGCGTGGACGACACGGGGATGTCCGGGCCCGGCCAGCCCATGTCCGAGGTGAAGTGCCGCTCCAGGACGCGCGCGCCCAGCGGCACCGCGCCCAGGCACGGGTAGATCGACGTGGTGTGGTCGGACAGGCCGAGGACAGCCTCGGGGAACGCGGCGCCGAGTTCGGCCAGCGCGCCGAGCCGCACCATCTCCGGCGGCGTCGGGTAGAGCGAGGTGCAGTGCAGCAGCGCGAAGCCGACGCCCGCCTCGAGCAGGATGTCGACCGCGGGTCGGATGGACGCGACATCGTTCATGCCGGTGGACAGGATGACCGGCTTGCCCAACGCGGCGATGTGCTTGACCAGCGGGTAGTTGTTGCACTCGCCCGAGCCGATCTTGTACGCGGCGACGTCGAGCTCGGCGAGGCGGTCGGCGGCGGCACGGGAGAACGGGGTCGACAGGAAGATCATCCCGCGGTCCTCGGCGTGCTGCTTCAGCTCGCGCTCGTCCTGCGGCGACAACGCGCAGCGCTGCATCATCTGGTAGATCGGCTCGTCCGCGTTGCCCGGCACGACGTCGTTGGGGATCATCTCGTCCTCGACGACGTGCGTCTGGATCTTCACGCACTCCACGCCCGCGTCGGCGGCGTCGTCGACCATCCGGTGCGCCTTCGCCGGGTCCCCTTCGTGGTTGATGCCGATCTCGGCGATCACCAGCGGGGCGTGTCCCAGTCCGACCAGGCGGTCGCCGATGGCGAACTCCGGTGCGGTTGCGGGGTTGGCACCTGCTGGGGTGTTCATCAGCGATCCTTGGTGTTCATGCGTGAAATTCTCCATCGTGGCTCTCAGGTTTGGCGCATGGCTGGTGGTGATCCGGCCGGGGGTAGGTCGAGTCAGCTGTTTTGTCGGTGCGTGGTCGTAGCGTGGGCGTGGTCGACCCTGACGGGGTTGGGGGCGGTGTGGTGCTTGGGGAAGGCCGGGGGTGGTTTGTGGAGTGTTGGTCTGCCCGGCGAGCGTGTGCGCACACATGTGCGCTGCATTGGTGGGGTCGGCGGTGAGTAAGCAGGGGTTTCGGGTGGAGTTGGCCCCGACCGATGAGCAGCGGGTCCTGTTGGGGCAGCACGCGGGGTTGTCTCGGTTGGTGGAGAATTTCGCGTTGGAACGGGTGAAGGCCGCCCTTGATCAGCGCGAGGCGGAGAAGACCTACGGCGTGGCTGAGGGTGGGTTGACTCCGGTGCCTTGGTCGGCGCCTGCGTTGGAGTCGGCGTGGCGTGCCGCGCACCCGGTGCGGTTCCCGTGGTTCACCGAGGCCGGGTTGTCCTCCCGGGTGCCGAAGGAGGCATGTCGGGTCCGGGCGGCCGGATTCCGCACCTTCTTCGATAGCCGCTCCGGCAAACGCAAGGGCCCCAAGGTCGGGTTTCCGTCCTGGCGCAAACGTAAGCATGGTGGCCGGTTCCGCTACGACGCCGACCGTGCCAAGCCAGTCGACACCCGCACCGTGCGGCTGCCCGGGGTCGGATCGATCGCCACCCGAGAGGACATGACCTGGTTGGTGAGTCGACTCGCGGAAAGTGAAGCCCGGGTGTTGGGCGCGACGGTGAAGGAGCGGGCCGGGCGGTGGTGGATCTCGTTTCAAATCGAGGTCGACCGCGCCGAACTTGACCAGCGGCGCGCCGCCCCGCCGGATGCCCCGGCATGCGGGGTCGACCTGGGGCTGACCACGTTCGCCACCGTCGTCGACAGTGACGGGACGGTCACCGAGATCCGTGCGCCCAAGCTGCTCAAGGCCGCGCTGCGCAAGCTGCGCAGGGCGAACAAGGCGCTGGCCAGGTCCCGACGGGGTTCGGCGAACCGGGCCAAGCGGCGCGCGGAGGTGGCCCGGGTGCATCTGCGGGTCGCCCACCGGCGCACCGATTTCCTGCACAAGACCACCACGAGGCTGGCGAGAACCAAATCGGCCGTCGCGGTGGAAACACTCAACATCGTCGGGATGGCAGGCAACCGCAGGTTGGCCCGCGCCATCTCCGACGCCGGGTGGGGCGAGTTCACCCGCCAACTCGACTACAAGGCTCGCTGGTACGGGTCGCGGGTGTGGAAAGCCGACCGCTGGTTCCCCAGCTCCAAGACCTGCTCGACCCCGGGCTGTGGGCAGCGGCATGGTGGGCTCACCCTCGCCGAACGGACCTGGACTTGCACCGGGTGTGGAACGGTCCATCATCGCGACCGCAACGCCGCCACCAACTTGCTCGCGGCCATGCTCGCCGATGCCGCGTGACCGGATCAGATCACCTCGCCGGGAAGTTCCCCGGAGAGACGAAACGCCTGTGGAGACCACATCAGCCTCCGGCCCCGCCGGAGCAACGGTCAGCGAAGCAGGAAGAATCACTGAGATTCAACGAACGGGACTCAGGCAAGATCAACTTCCCTCCTTCGGGGGGTCGGGGCAACGTCGCCGCCCAAACTTCCACACACGTCAGGCGGCCCCGTCCGGTGGCCGTGGCAGCGTCGAGACGTTACCCGGCCCAGCCGTCGCCGTGTCAACAGGAGTGCCCGGTCGACACCGATCGGTTACCGACTCAGGTGTACGGGACGTACCTTCCCGATGATGAAGACACCGTCACGCCAGTGGCCCACCGACAAGGTGACCGCGTTGCGGCTTGGCCAGCGCCTGGTCGCCGAGGTGCGGGCGTCCGGACCGGGCAGGCGAGCGTTGGTCGAAATAAGACCGGACGTCACCGAGGCCGACACCGAAGCCCGTGATCAGGGCTGGAAACGGGCTGACCAGGCCCGCACCTTCACCCTGCGGCACTGGGACTACGACGCCGACCGCCTCGACGGGTTCGACTATGACCTCGGAGCAGTCCTGGTCAAGGCCGCCACCGCCACCGGCGAGCCGGAACTGGCCGCCATCCTCGAAACGTGGCACCTGGACCCCGACCAGTTCGTCTACCCGTGGCAGACGGACGACCCGGCGTAGCCGAGCAAGGCGCACAGAGTGCAGGTCTAGGAGCCTCGCATCTGCGCGCCAATTGGTAAGCAAGGCCTAAGCCGTGTCTGGTCGATCGGTCGGGTGACCTTGGAGGCGGGCGTGCAAGTGCATGTCGTGTCGGCCGTCGTCGTGTAAGGCGGCGCTGCGCTTGGTGCCTTCCAGGACGTAGCCGCATTTCGTGGCGTTCGAGGCCTACCAGCAGGATTGGCGACGCGAGAAGGGCGGCCACTGGAGCACGGGTTGAGGGGACTCGGCGAGTGAGCCAGAGGGAACGGTGGGGGGCGTCGACAGAGCGCGAAGCATAGTGGACATCAACCGCCTCGAAGGTCGTGACGCCGTGCGCTGAGCGAGGCTCGTAGGGCAAGAAAGCCCAGCTAGGAATACAGAACGAGCCAGATCGCGACGTAGTGGCAAAGCGCCGCGATGACGGTGGCGGCGTGGAAGAACTCGTGGTGGCCGAACACACCCGGCCACGGGTTGGGCCACTTCGTCGCGTAGAAGACCGCGCCGACGGTGTAGAAGGCGCCGCCGACCAGGATCAGGACGAGGGCGGCGACACCGGCGCTGCGCAGCAGTTCGGGCAGCACGAACACGGCGACCCAGCCCAGCGCGATGTAGATGGGGGTGCCCAGCCAGCGCGGGGCGTGCGGCCACAGCAGCTTGAGTCCGACACCGAGCAGCGCGCCGCCCCAGACGACGCCGAGGATCACGTACCCCGTCGGCTTGGTCATGCCGAGCAGGCAGAACGGGGTGTACGTGCCCGCGATGAACAGGAAGATCATCGAGTGGTCGAGCCGCTTCATCCACGTCCGCGCGCGCTCGGTCACCCACCAGCGGCGGTGGTACAGGGCGCTCACGCCGAACAGGCCGAGCACGGTGATGACGTAGACGGACGTGGCGAGTGCGGCGACGCCTGACACCGTGGACGCGGCGAGCGCGATGAGGGTCGCGCCGGTCACCACCGACACGATGAAGGACCAGAAGTGGATGACACCGCGCATGCGCGGCTTGGTGGACCGATCCGGTTCGGTCGTCGTCGCTGCCGTCACGCCACCAACGCTACGGCAGCGTAAGTTGCGTCGCCGAAGGCTGTGGCCGGCCGCACATCAGGACCAGCCGACGACCTCACGGTGCTCGACCCTGAGGCACCGGTCCATCACGACGTCGAGCCCGCCGTCGGCCGCGATCCGCGCCGCCTGCTCGCTGATCACCCCGATCTGCAGCCACAGGGCGCCCGCCCCGACCGCGACGGCCTCCTCGGCGACACCGGGCGCGTGCTCGGGTCTGCGGAACACGTCGACGATGTCGATCGGCACCTCGATGTCGGCCAGCGACGCGTAGGCAGGCAGGCCCTCCCACTGCGTCAGCGCCGGGTTCACGGGCAGCACCCGCAGACCGCTCGCCACCAGGTATTTGGCGACCGCGAAGCTGGGCCGTGCCGGATCGGCGCTGAGGCCGACCACGGCGACGGTCCGGGATTCGTGGACCAACCGCTCGATGGCCGTGAGGTCCTGCCATATCGGATCGATACCAGTGCGGTGCACGCGACCAGTGTGCCTGTTTCGGGGGCCGAACGGCGTACTCTCCATGCCCGTGAGTCTTCGCAGGCGAGTGGCCGACGTTGTGTACGGCCTCTACGAGAAGCGTCTCCTCCAGCAAGCGGGCGGTGAGATCCCCCGCCACGTCGGCGTGATGCTCGACGGCAACCGGCGCTGGGCCCGGGAGGCCGGGTTCACCGACGTCAACGATGGGCACCGGGTGGGCGCGCAGCGCATCGCCGATCTGCTCGGCTGGTGCAACGAGGCCGGGGTCGAGGTCGTCACCCTGTGGCTGCTCTCCACCGACAACCTGACCCGTCCGGAGTCCGAACTGGCCCCGCTGCTGGAGATCATCGGCGACGTCGTCGACGAACTGGCCGAGCCGGGCAGCCCGTGGCGGCTGCGGATCATCGGCGCCCTGGACATCCTGCCCACCGAGACGGCCAAACGGCTCTCGGCGGCGGCGCAGCGGTCCGAGGGGCGCACGGGGATGGAAGTGAACATCGCCGTGGGCTACGGCGGTCGCCGCGAGATCGCCGACGCGGTGCGCAAGCTGCTGCAGCAGCACGCGGAGGCGGGCAGCACGATCGAGGAGCTCGCCGAGGTCCTCGACGTCGACCACATCGCCGAACACCTCTACACCTCAGGCCAGCCCGACCCGGACCTCGTGATCCGAACCTCCGGTGAACAGCGTCTGTCGGGATTCCTGCTGTGGCAGTCCGCGCATTCGGAGTTCCATTTCTGCGAGGCCTACTGGCCCGATTTCCGGCGCACCGACTTTTTGCGAGCTTTGCGCGCCTATGGTATTCGGCACCGCCGATTCGGCTCCTAGGTCCCAGCCCCGCCGCAGGCAGATGACGCCCCGCGATTACGCACCGGTGTCCGCGGGTAGTCACTCTCTGTCGAGTGATCACGTGTCGTGAGCGTGGCCGCCCGGTGACGAAAAAGAAAATCACCTGTGTGGCAGCCAGCGAAGTGTCGGTCCACGCAGGTAGCTTTCGAAGTGTCGGATCGTGTCCATGGCGATCCGGCCCGGGAGGTCCTGGTCGTGAGCATGACGATCGCGAGGGGGCCGGCACCCGGTCCTCGTGGACGGCGAGGTCGAAGTCGGTAGTTCCGACGACGACCCGGCCAACCAGCCAGGGCCAGTGCCCGGCCCACCGAGGAGCGGACGCGGTGCCGTGTCCGTGAGGGAGTTGCCGTGACTGCTTCGCGATCGTCCAGGCGCACTGCCAGCCTTTCCTCAGGCTCTTCTCGCACGTCTTCCAAGGAGGCCGACCCAGCTCCGCGCACGTATGTCCTCGACACCTCCGTCCTGCTCTCCGACCCCTGGGCACTGACCAGGTTCGCCGAGCACTCGGTCGTGATCCCGCTGGTCGTGATCAGCGAGCTGGAGGGCAAACGGCACCATCCCGAACTGGGCTGGTTCGCACGGGAGACCCTGCGACTGCTCGATGATCTACGGCTGGCCCACGGCAGGCTCGACAAGCCGATCCCGATCGGCGACTCCGGCGGCTCCCTGCATGTCGAGCTCAACCACTCCGACCCGTCGGTGCTCCCAGCCGGGTTCCGCACCGACTCCAACGACGCGCGCATCCTCGCGTGCGCGCTCAACCTCGCGGCCGAGGACCTCGCGGTCACGCTGGTCACCAAGGACATCCCGCTGCGGGTAAAAGCCGGTGCGGTCGGTCTCGACGCCGACGAATACCGCGCCGGCGAGGTGACTCCGTCCGGTTGGACCGGGATCGCCGACGTCGAGGTGGGCCAGGATCTCGTCGACGCGCTGTTCGCCGCCGACGACAACACCGTTGACCTGGCCGAATTCGGTCTCGACACCACCGAACACCCGGTCAATACCGGTCTGCGGCTCCTCGCGGGCACCAGCAGCGCACTCGGCCGGGTCACCCCGGACAAGCAGGTCCAACTCGTGCGCGGCGACCGTGAGGCCTTCGGGCTGCACGGCCGCTCAGCCGAGCAGCGGATCGCGCTCGACCTGCTGCTGGACCCGGACATCGGCATCGTCTCCCTCGGCGGCCGAGCCGGAACCGGCAAGTCGGCGCTCGCGCTGTGCGCCGGGCTGGAGGCCGTCATGGAACGCGGCCTCCACAAGCGGGTGGTGGTCTTCCGACCGATGTACGCGGTCGGCGGGCAGGACCTCGGCTACCTGCCGGGTTCCGAGAGCGAGAAGATGCAGCCGTGGGCGCAGGCGGTCTTCGACACGCTCGAAGCGCTGGTCAGCAAGGCCGTGATCGAGGAAGTTCTCGACCGCGGGATGCTCGAGGTGCTGCCGCTGACCCACATCCGCGGCCGCTCGCTGCACGACTCGTTCGTGATCGTCGACGAGGCCCAGTCGCTGGAGCGCAACGTCTTGCTGACGGTGCTCTCCAGGCTGGGCTCAGGTTCCCGGGTCGTGCTCACCCACGACGTCGCCCAGCGCGACAACCTGCGCGTCGGCCGCTACGACGGGGTCGCGGCGGTGATCGAGAAGCTGAAGGGGCATCCGCTGTTCGCCCACGTCACGCTGACCCGATCCGAGCGGTCCCCGATCGCCGCGCTGGTGACGGAAATGCTCGAAGACCACACCGGATAGTCCACTTCCACACCGGAATCCCCGCCCTGCGTTCGCGGGGCGGGGATTCCGCCTGTAAGTCGCGGTCCGATGCCGCGGGGATGACGAGGGCCTGTCGTGGGCCGTCTGCGCGGCGAGCGTGTCGCTCGTGTGTGCGGACAATGTGCCATGCTCGCCGATACCGCGTGAGCGAGCCTATCGCCGGGAAGTTCCCCGGAGAGACAAAACGCCTGTCGAGACCATGTCAGACTCCGGCCCCGCCGAAGCAAACGGTCAACGAAGCGGGAACGATCGCTGAGATCCAACGAACGGATTCCGCGTTCACCAGCCGCCGGGAAGCGGGCGGCCCTCGGCGAACCCGGCCGCCGACTGCATCCCGACCACTGCGCGCTCATGGAACTCGTCGAGGTCGTGCGCGCCCGCGTACGTGCACGCCGAACGGACACCCGAGCAGATCGAGTCGAGCAGGTCCTCGACGCTGGGGGCGGCCGGGTCGAGAAGCATCCGGGAGGTCGAGATGCCCTCTTCGAACAGGGCCTTGCGGGCCCGGTCGAAGCCGCTGTCGGAGCGGGTCCGCGCCGACACCGCGCGCTTGGACGCCATGCCGAACGACTCCTTGTAGAGCCGCCCGTGCTCATCGCGGCGCAGGTCGCCAGGGGACTCGTAGGTGCCCGCGAACCACGATCCGATCATCACGCTCGCCGCCCCGGCCGCCAGGGCCAGAGCGACGTCCCTGGGGTGGCGCACGCCGCCGTCGGCCCACACGTGCTTGCCCAGCTCGCGCGCCGCGGCGGCGCACTCGGCCACGGCGGAGAACTGCGGGCGGCCGACGCCGGTCATCATCCGGGTGGTGCACATGGCGCCGGGGCCGACACCGACCTTGACGACGTCCGCGCCCGCCTCGATCAGGTCGCGGACACCTTCCGGGGTGACCACGTTGCCCGCGACGACCGGCACGGTGGGGGAGACCGACCGGACCGCGGCCAGGGCGGTGAGCATCTTCTCCTGGTGGCCGTGCGCGGTGTCGACGACCAGCGTGTCCACGCCCGCCTTCAGCAGCGCGTCGGCCTTCGCGGCGACATCGCCGTTGACGCCGACCGCGGCGGCCACCCGCAGGTTGCCCTCGGCGTCGACCGCGGGCTGGTAGAGGTCCGCGCGCAGCGCGCCGGACTCGGTCAGGATGCCGGTGAGCCTGCCGTCGCGGTCGACCGCCAGCGCCACCCGCGCGGCGCGGCCGTGCAGCTGGTCGAACACGGTCCGCGGCGCGCTGTCGGTCGGCAGCATGGCGAAACCGGGGTCGGCGACCTCGATGACCCGGGTGAACTGGTCGACGCCCTGGCAAGCGGCCTCGTCGACCACGCCGATCGGCTTGCCGTCGCGGTCGACGACGACCACCGCGCCGTGCGCCCGCTTGGGCAGCAGGTTGAGTGCGTCGGCGACCGAGTCGGCGGCGGTGAGCACCAGCGGGGTGTCCCACACGGTGTGGCGGGACTTCACCCAGGACACGATGCCGCCGACCACCGTCGGGTCGACGTCCTGGGGCAGCACCACCAGCCCGCCGCGACGGGCGACGGTCTCGGCCATCCGCCTGCCCGCGACGGCGGTCATGTTGGCCACCACGATCGGGATGGTCGCGCCCGTCCCGTCCGAGGTGGACAGGTCGACGTCGAACCGGCTGGCGACCGACGAGCGGCCGGGGAGCAGGAAGACGTCGTCGTAGGTGAGGTCGTGGTCCGGCTTGCCGTGGGCGAAGTGCACGTGACCAACCGTACTTCGTCAGTCCCAGTCCAGCGCGATTCCCGCGATACCGGGCTCGACCGACGCGAAGAAGGCGTTGACCATGTGGCCGCGGTCGCAGAACAGCTCCTCGCACCTGCTCGGCGGGAGCGTGTCGTTGCCGCGAACGACCTGGGTGATCCGGGCGGGCAGGTTGTCCGGTGGCAGCTCGAGCTGCAGCAGGAACGGCCCGCACGGCACCCGGAACATCCGGGAGTAGCCCGGGCACTCGATGCCGGACTCGTCGTCGACGGTGTAGGTGAGCACGACGGTCTCGTCCTCGGCCAGCTTGCGGTCGAACATCAGCTCGAAGACGACCCACGTGTCGAGCCTGCGCACCCGGCCCAGCCTGCAGCCCTCGTCCGCGCTGACCCGCACGTCGGCGATCTCGACGCCGGGCTCGCCGTTGTATACGGCCATGTACCGGTCGACCCCGGCGCGGCGGGTGCGGCCGACGACGCGGGTCTGGATCCGCCCCTGGGAGCGGTCCTTGGCGATGGTGATCCGCTCGTGGACGAACATCAGCTCGAGGTCGGCGTTGGCCGCGTCGGCGTCCGCGCCGATCTGGGTGAACAGGTCGCGGGTCACCGGACCGTTGAAGACCAGCTCCGAGAACGACGTGGCGGCCCGGCGCTGCCTGCCACCGCGCTGGTGGGGGCCGACCAGCACGACCAGCGAGTCGGCGGGCAGGCCGAGCACGGTCTCCAGTCCGCGTACCGCCGGAAGGGCGTGCTGGGTGTCCGGATGGCGCAGTCCGCGCTGCCAGTAACTCAGCGTGGACTCGGCGACCCGGATGTCGAGGCGGGCCAGGTGTGAGCGCAGCCGGGCGAGGGAGAGGCGGCGGTGGGCGATCGCACTGCGCAGTGCCAGGTGGAAAGGGCCGCGGCGAAGGGCCTCGGCCAGCTCTTCCGGGGTCAACCGGGCCTCGCCTTCACCGCGTGGGTGAACTGGTGTGAATGTTCACATTGACATCCTCCCCGCCTGAAAGCTGGGATTTCAACAGCGACTTCGATACGAAGAGGTCGCGTTGAGGTTCACGGTTCGCGGGCTCACCCAACGGCGCGCCTCCCCGCCCGGTCACGGCATGCCCTGCCGCGAATCGAATATTCAGTGCGGCGTTCGCCCTCGCCTCGCCCAGGCCTACGCCAGGTGGGCAGCCGGTGGGTCCGGCCGAAGAAGTTTCCATCGCCTGGCTGAAGTCCTTCAGAGCCTGCTGCTGCGCGGTCGCCGACCCGGCGGCAAGCCACGGGTTCTCCGCCCGCGCCCGTGTCAACTGGCGGCACTGCTCGACGAACCCCGGTGCAGCCTTGCGCCCCGGCTTCCAACGGGCGTGCTGTTCCACGGCGAGATTCCACACGAACCGGGCATGCCCACAGTGCTCCAACAACACCCGCTCTTGTGCGGGCGTCGGCTGAAGGCGGAATCGGGACATGCCGATCAACCTGGCGACCACCGCCGACAAACCAGGAGACGAGCGCGCAGACGAGCACCCCGGACCGGGGCAGCGTTGTTCGGTTGCGCCATGGATCGTGCTTGGGCACTGGTGGTCGGCGTCGCGTAGGTGGCCTTCATGGCCATCATTTCCCCTGCCTCGCGACGCGACTGACCCGAGGACGGCGGCCGGGCGGACTTCGCCTGCCCTGAACCGCCGCCTGCTTCAGCCCGGTGCCACCGGGAGCAGGCCGCGGACGTCGGTGATCGTGTCGGCGTCCGCTGCCTGCTTGTCCGGCCGGTACCGCACCACCCGGGCGAAGCGCAGCGCCACGCCACCGGGGTAGCGGGTGCTGGCCTGGACCCCGTCCAAGGCGATCTCCACCACCAGCTCCGGTCGCAAGTAGACAGCCCAGTCGTCGCGGTCCCGCTGGTACTTCGGGAACTCCGCCGTCTGCCAGCGCAGCAGCTCGTCGGTCAGGCCCTTGAACGTCTTGCCCACCATGATCGGTGGCCCGCCGTCGGGGTCGCGGGCGCCGAGGTGCAGGTTCGACAGGAACCCGGAACGCCTGCCGTGTCCCCACTCGGCGCCGAGCACCACCAGGTCGAGTGTGTGCACGGGTTTGACCTTCTGCCAAGCCTTTCCGCGTCTGCCCGCCTGGTATGCCGAATCGAGGTCCTTCACCATCACGCCCTCGTGACCCGCCGCCAACGCCGCCACGCCGACCGCCTCGGCCTCCTCCGGCGTCGGGTCGACGGCACCAGGGATGACGTGGGGACCCACCGCCCGGTTGAGCGCCTCGTTGCGCGCCCGGAGCGGCTCGTCGATCAGGTCGACGCCGTCCAGATGCAGGCAGTCGAAGAAGTACGGCCGCAGCAGCAGGGCCCGCACCTGCTCCTCGGTCGTGCTCCCGAACCGGCTCTGCGTCTCCTGGAACGGGCGCGGCCTGCCGTCGTCGGACAGCGCCAGCGTCTCCCCGTCGAGCACGACCGTGTGGCAGGGCAGCCCCCGCACCAGCTCGACCAACTCCGGCACGCTGTGCGTGATCTCCCGCAGGGTCCTGGTGAACACGCGGATCTCGTTGTCGACCTTGTGCACCTGGATTCGCGCGCCGTCCAGTTTGTATTCGACCAGGCACGGGGTCAGGTCCGCGATCGCAGCCGTCACCGAGGTGCCAGGGGAGGCGAGCATCGGCCGCACCGGCCTGCCCGGCTCCAGCCGCACCGCCGCCAGGGCGTCGACCCCGCCCGCGAGCGCGAGTGCCGCGGTCTCCGGGAGCCGCCCGGAGAGCATGAACGCCCGCCGGACCGCCGCACCTGGCACGTCCGCCGCCTTGGCGACCGCGTCGAGCATGACCCCTTCAAGCGCGCCCTGACGCAGCTCACCGGTGATCAGCGCGCGGAGAAACCGCTGCTCGGCGGCGGTGGCGGCGCCGAACAGCCCGGCGATGATCTCCGCCCGCCTGCCCACGGAGCCCGCGCCCCGCGTGCCCACGAGCCGATCGAAGGCCACGTCGACGTCGGCCACGCTCAGCGTCGGGTCCGCCGCGGGCGGCGGGAGTGCCACCAGGGTCCGCCAGCCCGCGCCGATCCGGCCCTGCCGGATCGCGCCGGAGAGGAAAGCGACCACGGCCCTTGCCTCGTCCGGGTCCTCGGCGAGCCGCAGCGCCCCGGCTATGGCGGCCACCTTGGCCAGCCGGGACCGGGTCGCGCCGACCTCCGCCGACACCGCCACCACGTCCGTCAGTCCCACCATGGGTCCATCCTGCCCGCGGCGCGGTCGATCGACACCCGCAACCTCGGCGGGGGATGGCCGTCTTGTGGTGTGGGAGCAGGACGAACCAGGGAGCGGTCACATGGGACTCATCAACCGGTTGGCGATCGCGGTGTGCGCGGTCGCCGTGGGCGTGTCGGGTTGCGCGGCGCCGAAGTCCGACGCCGCCCCGCCGCGCACGACGACCACGGGCGGCGCTGTCGCGACCCCGGCCGCCACGCCGGCCGCGCGTCCGTCCGAAGTGGAGACGGTGAAGAGCCCGGCGAAGAAGCCGACCACCACCACGAAAGTGAAGCCCAAGTCGACCGGGGACAACGACGTGATCGGCCCGTTCGGCTGGCAGACGCTGCGCCTGGGCATGTCCGCCGACGCCGCCGAGGCGCTCGGCATGTTGACCCGCACCACCGAGGGCGACGGACTCTGCGCACCTTGGCCCGCGCTGCCGATCACCGCGCTCGACCAGGCCGTGGTCAGCGAAACGCATGGTGTGTGGGCGATCCACCCCAAGCAGGTCGACTGGATCCACACCCCCGAGGGCATGCGGATCGGGTGGACGGCGGCCCAGGTGCACGCGACGTACCCGGACTTCGACCCCGCGCACTTCGACTACGCCCACGGCCCGACCGTGGCGGTGCCCGGCAACCCGAAGGCGCTGTACCGCCTGCGGTTCAACTCCTCGCGAGTCCTGACGAAGATCATCCTTGAGTCGCGGGTGGACGTCTGCTCGGTCTGATCAGGACAGTCCGGCCATCTCGCTGACGGCGGCGCGGAGCCGGTCGGGTGTGGTCGCCGCGTAGCCGACGACGAGCCCGGGAAACGGCGCCTCGCGTTCGACCAGGTAGCCGGACAGCGCGGGCGCGTTGATCCCGATGTCCGCCAGTTTCCCCTGCAGGGCGGTGTCATCGGTGCCGTCGGGCAGGCGCAGCACCAGGTGCAGGCCCGCGGCGACACCGTGTGGCCGCCAGCCCGGCAGTTCCGCCGAGACCGCGCCGAGGAGCGCGTCGCGGCGCTGCCGGTAGAGCTGCCGGGTGCGCCGCAGGTGCCGGTCGTAGCCACCGGAGCGCAGCAGGTGCGTGAACGCGGCCTGCGCGATCGGGGAGCACCCCAGATCGGACAGGCGTTTGCGGTCCACCAGCCGGTCCCGCAAAGCGGTCGGCGCGACCAGCCAGCCGAGTCGGATCGCGGGCGCCAGCACCTTGCTCACGCTGCCCACGTAGGCCACCCGCTCGGCGTCGAGCGCCTGGGTGGCCGCCACGGCGGGCCGGTCGTAGCGGTGTTCGGCGTCGTAGTCGTCCTCGACTACGAGCCCGTCTCGTTCGCGCGCCCAGGCCAACAGTTCCCGGCGTCGGTGGGCGCTGAGCACGACACCGAGCGGGAACTGGTGCGCGGCGGTCACCAACACCACTCGGCATCCGGTGCGGGCCAACAGGTCCACCCGGATGCCCGCGTCGTCCACCGCGACGCCGACCGGGCGCAGGCCGTGCGCGGCGAACACCTCCGACATGCCTGGATGCGTCGGATCCTCGACGGCGACCTCGCGGTGCCCGGCGGCGCGCAGCACGGCGGCCAGCAGGGCGAGTGACTCCGCGACTCCGTGGGTGATCACGACGTCTCCCGCGTCGACGGCCCGCACCCGGCCGAGGTAACCGACAAGTTCCCGGCGCAGCGTCAGCAGCCCGGCCGGGTCCGGGTAGCCGAGTTCGTCGTCGGACAGCGCGGCCAGCCCCGCGCGGGTCGCCGCCTGCCAGGCCGCGCGCGGGAACGCCCCCAGCGCGGGCAGTCCGGGACGCAGGTCGTAGCGCCAGCGACGCGCCACCGGGTCGGACTTTGGCGCTCGCGGGTCGGGCGGGACGAGCGTGCACGCCACCGCCGTCCCGGAACCGTGGCGGGAGACCACGAACCCTTCGGCCGCGAGTTGCGTGTAGGCGGCGGTCACCGTGCCTCGGGAGATGCCGAGCTGGCCCGCGAGGTCGCGGCTCGACGGCAGCCGCGTGCTCAGCGGCAGCCTGCCTTCGCGGATCGCCGACCGCAGCGCCGTCTCCAGCGTCCGCCCGCGGCTGCCGCGCTGGGTCTCCGCGAAGTCGGGCATCAGGAGTTCACGAAAAGTGGACCAATTCTTCGCCACAAAAGTGGAGCTTACGGGTGGACCAGTCGCCCGTGAAGCTGAATGGCGTGACGATCACCATCGCGAGACCCGCCAGGCGGGGAGTGGCCGCGGGCGCGCTCGCCTGCGGATTCATCGGCGGCAGCGTTCCCATGTCGGGCCTGCTGATTCACTATCCGATCCTCGCGGGCCAGTCCGCCCGCTACGCCGTCGGCGCCGTGCTGATTCTCGGCTGGGCCATGGCCCGCAGGCTGCCGATCACCCTGCCGAGGCTCAAGGACCTGCCCGCCCTGCTGGCCGTCGTCGGTGTCGGCATGATCGGCTTCAACATCTTCCTGCTCACCGCGCAACACCACGCCGAACCAGGGCTGGTCGCCGCGGTCCTCGGCGGCAGCCCACTGGTGATCGCCCTTGTGGCGCCGCTGATGTCCGGTGTGCGGCCCGCTGTTCGCGCGCTCGCGGGGGCCGGTCTGGTCGTCGCGGGCATCGTCGTGCTTTCGGGCGGGGGGACCTGGAGCGGGCCCGGTCTGTTGCTCGCGGTCCTCACGATGCTGTGCGAGGCGGCGTTCACGCTGTTCGCTGTCGGAGTGGTGCGCAGGCTGGGGACGTTCTCGGTTGCTCTTTGGTGCCATGTGCTCGCGGCCGTGTGCGCGGGTGTTCTCGCCGTGCCGTTCGATGGTGCGTTTCGGCTGCCGTCTGCCGTGGAGTTGGTGGCGGTGTTGGCGGTCGCGGTGATCACCGTGGTGGCGTTTTGCCTTTGGTACCAGAGTGTTTCGGTGTTGGGGGCTGGGCGGGCGGCGGTGTTGATCGGGGTGATGCCGGTGTCCGGGTTGGTTGTGTCGGTGGGGTTGGGGGCGCAGTCGTTGACGATGGCGGCCCTTGTCGGGGCTTCGATCGTTGCCGTCGGGTGTGCTGTCGGGTTGCGTGGCTAGCGGCCGCCGCGAGCCATCCGGAGCACGTCCAGCGCCTCGTCGAGCTGCTCGACCGTGAGCTTCCCGGCGTCCACGTGGCCGCGGTCGAGGACGACGTCGCGAATTGTTCGTCGCTCCTTCAGCGACTGCTTCGCGATCGATGCCGCTTCCTCGTAGCCGAGGTACTTGTTGAGTGGGGTCACGATCGACGGCGACGACTCGGCCTGCTCGCGCAGTCGGTCTATGTCCGGTTCCATTCCTGTGACCACCTTGTCCGCGAGCAGCCGCGAAACCGCCGCGATCAGGCGGGCGGACTCCAGGATGTTGCGGGCGATCACCGGCAGCATCACGTTGAGCTGGAAGTTGCCCTGGCTGCCCGCGAACGCGACCGCCGCGTCGTTGCCGATGACCTGGGCGACGACCATCATCGTCGCCTCCGAGATCACTGGGTTGACCTTGCCGGGCATGATCGACGAACCGGGCTGCAGGTCCGGCAGGGCCAGTTCGGCCAAGCCGGTGCGGGGGCCCGAGCCGAGCCAGCGGAGGTCGTTGGCGATCTTGAACAGGGACACCGCGACCGTGCGCAGCTGGCCCGACGCCTCGACTACCGAGTCCTGGGTGGCCTGGGCCTCGAAGTGGTCGCGGGCCTCGGTCACCGGCAGGCCGGTGATCCTGGCCAGCTCACCCGACACCAGGGCGCCGAAGCCCTCGGGGGCGTTGAGGCCGCTGCCCACCGCCGTGCCGCCGATGGGCAGTTCGCCGAGTCGGGGGAGTGCGGACTTCAGTCGTTCGACCCCGTAGCGGACCTGTGCTGCCCAGGCGCCCGCTTCCTGGGCGAGGGTCACCGGGACCGCGTCCATCAGATGCGTGCGGCCGGACTTGACCACGTCGCCCCACTGCGCGGCCCGGGCCTCGATGGCCGCCGCGAGGTGGGTCAGCGCGGGGATGACGTCTTCGACCAGCGCCTCGGTGGCGGCGAGGTGGATCGTCGTGGGGAAGGTGTCGTTGGACGACTGGGAGGCGTTGACGTGATCGTTCGGGTGAACTTCGCGGCCGAGGGCGCGGGTGGCGAGGGTCGCGATCACCTCGTTGGCGTTCATGTTCGACGACGTGCCCGAACCGGTCTGGAACACGTCGATGGGGAACTGCCCGTCGTGCCCGCCGTCGGCCACCTCGGAGGCGGCGTCGGCGATCGCCTCGGCCAGGTCCTGGTCGAGGACGCCCAGCTTGGCGTTCACCCGGGCGGCGGCGGCCTTCAGCAGCCCCAGCGCCCGGATCTGGGCCCGTTCGAGGGGGCGGCCCGAGATCGGGAAGTTCTCCACCGCCCGCTGCGTCTGCGCCCGCCAGAGGGCGTCGGCGGGGACGCGGACCTCGCCCATGGTGTCGTGCTCGATGCGGTACTCGGCCATACCTCAAGTGTCACCCCGTTTTGGAAGCTGGGCATGGTCAGCTTCGGCACATAGGGTGGACGGTATGACGGCTCCTGTGGATGTCGACCTGCTGATCGTCGGCGCGGGCCCCACCGGCCTGTTCGGCGCCTACTACGCGGGGTTCCGCGAACTGAGCACGGTCGTGGTGGACTCGCTGCCCGAGCCCGGCGGCCAGGTCACCGCGATGTACCCGGAGAAGATGATCTACGACGTCGCCGGGTTCCCCGCCGTGCTCGGCCGCGACCTGATCAACGCGCTGGTCGAGCAGGCCGAGCAGTACAAGCCGACCTACCTGCTGGGCAGGCGGGCCCGCGAGCTGTCCGAAGTGGACGGCAAGTTCGAGGTCACCCTGGACGGCGACACCGTCGTGCGCGCCGGGGCCGTGCTGATCACCGCCGGGATCGGCGAGTTCACCCCGCGCCCGCTGCCCGCGGGCGACGGCTGGCTCGGCCGCGGCATGGTCCACTTCGTACCGGCCCTGGAAGTGCACCGCGACCAGGACGTCGTCATCGTCGGCGGCGGCGACTCCGCGTTCGACTGGGCGCTGGCCCTGCACCCGATCGCGTCGAGCGTCACCCTGGTCCACCGCCGCGCGAAGTTCCGCGCGATGCCGGCGACGGTGCGCCAGGTGGAGAACCTGGGCGTCCGCGTCATCACCGACGCCCAGGTCACGGCCCTGCGCGGAGACGACGAAGGCCTCCACGAGATCGACGTGATGGTCGGTGGCGAGGTCGAGGTGCTGCCCGCCCAGGCCGTCGTCGCCGCGCTCGGGTTCACCGCCGACCTCGGGCCGATCGAGTCATGGGGCCTGGAGATCGACCACCGCAGCATCTCCGTCGACTCCACCATGCGCACCGCCCGCGACCGGATCTACGCCGCGGGCGACGTGGCGGCCTATCCGGGCAAGGTCAAGCTGATCGCGACCGGCTTCGGTGAGGCGGCCACGGCGGTCAACAACATCGCCGTGGCCCTCAACCCCGAAGCGCACCTGTTCCCCGGCCACTCCAGCAACGCTGAATAGCTACTGCACAACCTGCACGATGGCGCCGACCGGCAGCGAGTTGTAGTACTGCTTCGCGGCGGCGTTCGACAGGTGGATGCAGCCGTGGGACTGCTGGGTCAGGCTGCCCGCGTGGAACGCGATGCCGCCGTTGAAGAACACCGAGTACGGCATCGGCGCGTTGTTGAAGATGCTGCTCTTGTGGTCGATGTCCTTCCAACCCACCTTGAACGTGCCGACCGGCGTGCGGTAGCCCGGACGGCCGTGGGTGATCGGGACCGGCCCGTAGACGACCTTGCCGTCCTTGAGCAGCCAGGACTTGTTGGCCGACAGGTCGATGCACGCGTCGGCCGTGGCCTTGCACGGGCTGCCCTGCGACTGCGGTGCGGGCGGCTTCGTGGTGGTCGGCTTGGGCTTCGGCTTGGTGGTGGTGACCGGTGGCTTCGTTGTGGTGGTGGTCGTCGGCGCGGCCGTGGTGGTTGACGGCGTCGTCGTAGTGGTCGGCGCCTTGGAAGACGTCGTGGTGGTGGTGCTCCCGACCTGGGCGGTGGGCTCCGGTGTGCTCCCACACGCGCTGAGCAGAGCCATCGCGACGATCGTCGCCCCCAAAATCGTCTTGCTGACCCGCATGTCCAGCTCCTTGTCGCTAAGTGGGACAAGCCCCTCTACCGACAAGACGCCCGCGGACCACGGAAAGTTGCTGCCCGCTACCAACCCGTTATCGGCCCGCTCCCTTGGGAGCGGGCCGGGCGCGGACTACGGCAGCGGCGGGAGCTCCTGCTCGTCGTCCTCCGCCGAGCGGTCGAAGTCGACCGACGCGTACTCGCGCAGCTTGGTCAGCCGGTGGAAACCGTCGATCATCCGGACCGTGCCGGACTTCGAACGCATCACGATGGACTGCGTGGTGCAGCCGCCCGCCCGGTAGTGCACGCCGCGCAGCAGGTCGCCGTCGGTGACGCCGGTGGCGCAGAAGAACACGTTGTCGCCGCCGACGAGGTCGTCGGTGAGCAGCACGCGGTCGAGGTCGTGGCCCGCGGCGATCGCCTTCTCGCGCTCGGCGTCGTCCTTCGGCCACAGCTTGCCCTGGATCGCGCCGCCCATGCACTTGAGCGCGGCCGCGGCGATGATGCCCTCGGGGGTGCCGCCGATGCCGAGCAGCATGTCGACGCCGGTGTTCGGGCGGGCCGCGGAGATGGCGCCCGCGACGTCGCCGTCGGAGATGAAGTGGATGCGCGCGCCCGCCTCGCGGACCTCGTGCACCAGGGCGTCGTGGCGAGGGCGGTCGAGGATGCAGACCGTCACGTCGGACACGTCGCTGTGCTTGGCCTTCGCGACCCGGCGGATGTTCTCCGCCACCGGCGCGGTGATGTCGACGACGTCGGCCGCCTCGGGTCCGACCGCCAGCTTCTCCATGTAGAAGACCGCCGACGGGTCGAACATGGCGCCGCGCTCGGCGACCGCGAGGACCGCGAGGGCGTTCGGCATGCCCTTGGCCATCAGGGTGGTGCCGTCGATCGGGTCGACCGCGACGTCGCAGTCGGGGCCGTCGCCGTTGCCGACCAGCTCACCGTTGTAGAGCATGGGCGCTTCGTCCTTCTCGCCCTCGCCGATGACCACGATGCCGCGCATGGACACGGTGTGCACAAGCTTGCGCATGGCGTCGACCGCGGCCTGGTCGCCGCCGATCTTGTCGCCCCGCCCGACCCAGCGACCCGCCGCCATCGCGGCGGCCTCGGTGACCCGGACCAGCTCCATCGCGAGGTTGCGGTCGGGTGCTTCCCGGCGTCGCGCGGGGGTAGCGCTGGTGGTCGAGGTGGTCATTCTGCCTCCCGGATCGGCGCGGCCTGCGGTGTGAGACCACCTCGCATCCTCCCAGATGGGACGTGCCGGGGCGGAATCCCCAGGGGCGTGCTGTTCACGACACTTGTGACACCGCGGCGTGAGCCTTCACCTTGCGATGCGGCGTTGACCCGGCCTGGTAGCCGGGTCTTCCCGTGGCGGTACCCGTTGCCCGCCATGCGGGTCTTACGTGGGTTTCCCATCGGGCTCGTTTCGTGTCGCCCCGCGGCTCGGGGAGGACATGGCTCCTGTGACCTCGCCGAGTGCGGCGAGGTTTCGCGCGGCGTTGAGATCACGATCCAGTGAGAATGCGCACAGGTCGCAGCGGAACGTCCGCTCGGACAGGCGCGGTTTGGTTTTCACCGCGCCACAGGCCGAGCAGGTTTTCCAAGACGGGTACCACCGGTCCGCCAAGTGCACGCGGCCCCCGGTCCATGCGGTCTTGTAGGTGATCTTCCGTCGTAGTTCGCTGATGCCGGTACCGGCGATGTGCCGGACCACGCGGTGGTTGCGCGGCATCCCGGCGGCATTCAGGTCTTCGAGCAGGTGGGTGTGGACCAGGCGGGTGGACAGCTTGTGCGGCCCGTCACGGCGCGCGTTGGCCGCCGCCGCGTGCAGGCGGGCCATTCGGGCCCGAGTCTGGCGCCACCGGGCTGATGGGACCTGCTCGGTGCGCCGGTCCGGGCCGGCTCGGCGGGCTGCCTGCCGCTGCAGCCGCCGCATGTCCCGCAAGGCGACGTCGAGGTGCCTCGGATTGGCCTGGTTCCACAGTTTCCGCAGGCTGTAGTCCGACCACTACACCAACGGCGTCAACTCGGCCTGCGCCACGCCGTATGACTTCTCGGCGCACCGCTGATCCACCTCGGCCTTGATCAAGGCGTGGCCCCAGTTGTAGGCGTACCGCTGCGCACCACAATGGGACCGCAACACAGCCACTTGGGTCAGTGTCGGGTCCAAACGCGAACCGGTACGCCTGCAACACGATCATTCCGGGGACCGTGGCGAGCGGCACCGGAAACTCCCCTTCGCGATCGGCCACAGAGCCTCGAACCGTTTGCAACACCTCGCCACGCCGGAGCCTGCGCCGCCTGCGACGATGGGAGGGTGGCTCCTCCCCAGCGCCCCGACCGGGCATCGCACACCGCGCGCGACATGCTGTTGTCGCTGTTGGCCCTGTTGCTGATCATCGGGTCGGTGCTCGCGTTCAACCGCGGTTGCTCGTTCAGCCCCGGCAGGCCCGACGCGGACCCAGCCCTGGCCCCCACTGTCGACGCCGCCGTCGACCTGGGCCGCTACGCCCGCAGCACCGACTTCGCCATCCGCCTCCCGGCCGTCCCGGCCGAGTGGAAGGCGAACTCGACCAGCTCCGGGCCGGTCGAGCCGGTCTCGGTGGTCGTCCGGGTGGGGTGGATCACCCCGGGCCGATTCGTCCAGCTCAGCCAGTCCAGCGCCGCTGCGGCGGAGGTGGTGCGGGTCGAGACCGACCGTGAGTCGGCGCCGACGGGTGCGGTCGAAGCGGGCGGGCAGACCTGGCAGGTCTACCCGGGCCGCCGCGACGAACACGCCTGGGCCACGTCGCTTGACGGGGTGACCTTGATGATCACCGGCAACGGCAGCGACGAGGAGTTCCGCACCCTCGCCACCGCCACGCTCAAGGCCGCGCCGCTGCCTCGGTCGTAGGGACCCCGAACAGCGGCAGGCACCGGTCAAGCCCGTCGACCGCGACCGGCACGGTGCGGTGCCGCTCCCAGTCGGCCCTGCTCAGACGCAGCCGCTGGTCGATGAGGAGCTTGCCGTCGACCACCAGCCGCTCGACACCATCGGGCCGGTAGCCGAGCTTGCGGGACACGGCATGCGAAGCGATGTTGGTCGGGAAAGCGGCGGAGACGGCGTCCTCCGCGCCGAGGCCCGCGAAGGCCAGATGCAGCACGGCGGCCCGCATCTCGGTGCCGATGCCCTGCCCGTGATGGCGTTTCCCCAACCATGAACCGGTGGACACCTCCCGGGTGACGGCGAAGTCGCGCGCCCGGATGTTCTGCCTGCCGACAGGGACGCCGTCGCGGAACACCGCGAGATTGAGCGACCAGTTCTCCGGCGACCACTCACCCAACTGCTGCCAGTGGCGCTGGATGACCGACCGTGCCACCTCGGCGGGCGGACGGGTCGTCCACGGCACGATGAACGGCATCTCGTCCGGGCCATGGATTCCCGCACCCGCCAGATCGCCGAGTGCGCTGAGTTCGGTATCCGAAGGCAACCGCAACTCAAGCCGCGGCGTGGTCAGCCGAAGCCCGAGCACGGGAAAGTGATCGATGAGCATGCCCCATCGTGACGGCTCGCGGTTGGGGCGTCACTTCGTTTTCGCGCGATCAGTCGTTCTCTGCCTCGACGGCGGCCAAGGCGGTCTCTACCCGTTCGCGGGCGCCTGCCAGGTGTCGGTCGCAGATCTTGGCCAAGGCCTCACCGCGTTCCCACAGGGTCAGTGAGTCCTCAAGGGACAGTCCGCCGGCTTCCAGCTTCGCCACCACGGACGCCAGCTCGTCGCGGGCCTGTTCGTATCCGGGCTCGGTCACCGTGCGGGACTCCTCATTCGGTTGTTCACGCGCACCAGGGCGGTGGCGACCGCCTGGTCGAAGCCGACGAAGGCCTCGGCGAAGTCTGCACCATCGCGGTCGGCCACCGCTTCCTCGATGCGGGCACGGGCCCGATCGATGCGCCCGCGGTGGCAGGCGCCGTCACCGTTCCACCACGCGGCGCCCGCGTAGGTCGACGTCGCGTCGGCGAGTTCGCGGAGCCTGCCGGGCAGCGACCGGCCCGCCGTGTCGCAGCCGGCGAGCAACGCGGTCCAGCACTCGGCGGCCGCGGCGTCGGCGCGGGTGGCGGGTGGGTGCAGCGCCGGGTGGCCCGAAGCGGTGGCGACGGTGAGTGGCAGGAACGACGGTTCCCGGTATGACACAGGGAGAACCGGCATCGGCCGGTCGGTCTCGCTCACGGCTACCTCCCTTCGGCGGGCGCGTCCCGATCGCCGGTGACGACCGCGTGCAGTGCGCCGTCCGCGACCCGGATCCGCAGACGGGTGCCCTCCGGAGCGTCCTCGATGGAGCGGAGAACCCGGGGAGTCCCGTCGGTATCGGTGAGCTGGACGACCGCATACCCGCGAGCAAGCGTGGCGGCTGGCCCCAGGGTCGTCAAGCGGGCGCGCGTCGCCGCGAGCGCCGACTGCTCCGCGGCCAGCCTGCCCAGCAGCGCGCGCCTGCCGCGTTCGGCGAGCGCGTCGACCTGTTCCGCGCGCCTGGCCAGCGGAGTCAGCGGGTCGGCGAGCACCGGCCTGCTGCGCAGCGAGTCGAGCAGGCGGCGTTCGCGGTCCACCCAGCCGTGCAGGGCGCGGCGGGCACGATCACGCAGATGGCGGATCCGCGTGGACTCCTCCGCGACATCGGGAACCACCCGTTTGCCCGCGTCGGTCGGCGTCGAGCAGCGCAGGTCGGCGACGTGGTCGAGCAGCGGGGTGTCCGGCTCGTGGCCGATCGCGCTGATCACCGGTGTGCGACAGGCGGACACCGCGCGGCACAGCGTCTCGTCGGAGAACGGCAACAGATCCTCCACGGAGCCGCCGCCGCGGGCGATCACGATGACCTCGACGTGCGGGTCCTTGTCCAAAACGGACAGTGCGTCGAGAATCTGCGGTACCGACAACGCCCCCTGCACCGCGACGTTCTCCACCCGGAAGTCGACAGCGGGCCAGCGGGCCTTCGCGTTCACCAGCACGTCGCGCTCGGCGGCGGACGCGCGACCGGTGATCAGGCCGATCTTGCGCGGCAGGAACGGCGGCCGCTTCTTGCGCTTCGGATCGAAGAGCCCCTCGGCGGCCAGCAGCTTGCGCAACCGCTCGATGCGCGCGAGCAACTCGCCGATACCGACCGCGCGGATCTCGTCCGCGCGCAGGCTCAGGGTGCCGCGGTTCATGAAGAACGTCGGCTTCGCGTGGACGACGACGCGCGTGCCGTCGGTCAGCGGCGGCTCATGCAGGCGCAGCAGACCGGTCGGGCAGGTCACGGTCATGGACACGTCGGCGGCCGGGTCGCGCAGCGTCAGGAACGCCGTGCCGGTGCCCGGGCGGGCCGAGATCTGGGTGAGCTGGCCCTCGACCCACACGGTGCCCAGCCGGTTGATCCACTCGGAGATCTTTCGGGCGACCGTGCGGACCGGCCACGGCTCTTCGGCTGTCGACCCCGTCACCGGGACCTCCCGAGGATGCTCCGACCTTCAGGCCGGGGAGAAATCGGGAACGGGAGGACCGCCAAGGCCCGCGTGTGTCCTGGCCTATCGGGTGTCAACTCTGTCTCCTGGATCTGTCGGTGGTGGCCGTTAGCTTGATCGGCGTGTCTCGGCCGTCAAGCCGGAGGACGTGCGCCGGGTGTCCCGCAAGGTCGCTGAGGTGCGGGTGCCCAAGGTCGGGTGGGTGAGGTTGCGCTGGTCGCGTGCGGTGGCTGACGGTGTGAAGTCCTACCGGGTCACCCGTGACCGGGCGGGGCGTTGGCATGTGGCGTTCGCCTTGGTGCCCGAGCCCATCTCCGCGCCGGGTACGGGTGCGGTGGTGGGTGTGGATCGCGGTGTCGCTGTGTCGGCGGCGCTCTCCACTGGGGAACTCTTGTCGGTGCCCACTCTGCGCGCCAGCGAGAAGGTGCGGCTGTTGCGTTTGCAGCGCAAGCTCGCCCGCGCCCAACGCGGCTCCAATCGGCGCGGCAAGGTCAAGACGGCGATCGCGAGGCTCGGAGCCCGTGACACCGACCGGCGCAAGGACTGGGTGGAGAAGACCAGCACCTGTCTGGCCAGGGAGTTCGACGTGATCGCGGTGGAGGACCTCAAGATCCGCACCATGACCCAGTCGGCGAGGGGCACGCTTGAGGCTCCCGGCCGGGGGGTNTGTCTGGCCAGGGAGTTCGACGTGATCGCGGTGGAGGACCTCAAGATCCGCACCATGACCCAGTCGGCGAGGGGCACGCTTGAGGCTCCCGGCCGGGGGGTGCGACAGAAGGCGGGCCTGAACAGGGGAATCCTGGCCAACGGGTGGGGCCTGTTGGTGACCCGGCTGGAGCAGAAGGCTCCGGGGCGGGTGGTGAAGGTCGATCCGCGGTTCACCAGTCAGCGTTGTTCGGCGTGTGGGGTCGTGGATCGGGAGGCGCGCGAGAGCCAAGCCGTCTTCCGCTGCCGGTCCTGTGGTTTCGCCTGCAACGCGGACGTGAACGCGGCGCTGAATATTCGACTCGCGGCAGGGCATGCCGTGACCGCACGGGGAGGCCTGCCGTTGGGTGAGCCCGCGAACCGTGAACCTCAACGCGACTTCCTCCTCGTGCGGTAGTCGCTGTCGAATCTCCGGCCCGCGGGCAGGGGAGGAAGTCAAGTCTGGTCGCGCACCGTCGCGATGCGGCGGGTGAGCATGCCGACGAACGACGGCCGGTTCTCACTCGCCCGCTCGTACGCCAGCGCCTCTTCGAGGTCGGCCACCGAGAACGCCCGCAGCCGGGCGCGCAGCTGCGGCAGCGACAGCTCGTCGTAGTTCGGGATGGACGCCGGAGGAGACACGGCCGCGGTGATCGCCTGCTCCTCCTGCTCCCACGGGTCCGCGGCGGCGGGATCGTCGGGCACTTCGACATCGGACTGCTCGGCCGCGGGCTCGTCGTCGATGTCGTCGTCGATGTCGTCGTCGGTGACCCGGTCGAACGCGGGGCGGCTCAGGTCGTAGTCGTCGACGTCCTCGTCGAAGGTCGCCCACTCCGGCGCCTCCTCGACCGGGCGCAGCGCGGCCAGGGCCTCGTCACCCTTGATGGCCAGCTCGGTGACGTGCTGCTGGACCCGCATCGTCGCCTGCAGGGCCTGGCTGACCACGGTCACCGGCAGGCCCGCGATCTGGGCGGGCAGCTCGCGGGCACGTTCGACCGCGGTGGCCGCGAGCCCGGCCGCGAGGCGCAACGGCAGGGGGAGAGACTTCATGGTCCTAGCCTGCCCGAATCCGGCGGATCTGCACAGCGAGGAGCGGTCGAGACACGGGCCACATCCGGGCTTGGCGGCACGCCCGTACCCTTGGAGTCATGAGTGCTCCGACCAAACGTGTCCTACTTGCCAATCCGCGCGGCTACTGCGCCGGGGTGGACCGTGCGGTCATCACCGTCGAGAAGGCGTTGGAGACCTACGGCCCGCCGGTGTACGTCCGCAAGGAGATCGTGCACAACCGCCACGTCGTGGAGACCCTGCGCGAACGCGGCGCGATCTTCGTCGACGAGGCCGACGAGGTGCCCGAGGGCGCGCTTGTCGTGTTCTCCGCACACGGCGTGTCGCCCGCGGTCCACGAGCAGTCGGCCGCGCGGAACCTGCGCACCATCGACGCAACCTGCCCGCTGGTGACCAAGGTCCACTTCGAAGCCAAGCGCTTCGCGAAGGAGGACTACGACATCCTCCTGATCGGCCACGAGGGCCACGAGGAAGTCGAGGGCACCGCGGGCGAGGCCCCAGACCACGTGCAGCTCGTCGACGGCCCGGAGGACGTGGACAAGGTCGTCGTGCGCGACCCGTCGAAGGTCATCTGGCTGTCGCAGACCACCCTGTCGGTCGACGAGACCATGGAGCGCGTCGACCAGCTCCGCGAGCGGTTCCCCGACTTGCAGAACCCGCCGAGCGACGACATCTGCTACGCCACCTCGAACCGTCAGGTCGCGGTCAAGGCGCTGGCGCCGGAGTGCGACCTGGTGCTCGTCGTCGGCTCGACCAACTCCTCCAACTCCAAGCGCCTCGTCGAGGTCGCGCTGCTGGCCGGGGCGCGGGCGTCGTACCTGGTCGACTACGCGCACGAGGTGGACGAGGCCTGGCTGGAGGGCGTCACCACGGTGGGCGTGACCAGCGGCGCGTCGGTGCCGGACAACCTGGTGATGGACCTGCTGGCGTGGCTGGCCGAGCGGGGCTACGGCGACGTCGAAGAGGTGACGACGGCGAACGAGAAGATCGCTTTCGCGTTGCCGCCGGAGCTGCGCAAGGACCTCAAGCCAGCTAGGTGATCTTTGCTTGTCCGCGGGCGGTTCCCGGTTGGGGGCCGCCCGTTTTCTTGGTTCCGGCCTTCGCGAAGGCCGCGCCGCCCTTGATACCGCCACCCGAGAGTTAAGGGCCAGGACAAGGTGCGGGGCGAGTGCAGGGGTCAAGTGTTCGGTCGAGCCAGGCGGATAAGACCGCCAGCGGCGCCATCGCCACCAGTGACACGACCACCGACGCTCACCACCACCGAAGGCTCCCCCTCGGATCGGTGGCGGGAGTTGCGCTCGGACCGGTGCCAGCCGCTGCGGTCCGCCGGTGAGACCGGAGCTGTCGGCTGCGCATCCTCGCTGGGGTCGAGAGCGAGAGTGCGCCCCTGGCGTGGTCCGCGCGGCCGGGACCGTCGGCCTGCGCCCGCCGGAGGCACTACACCGCCTGGCGTCGATATCGATCTAGGCCACCGAATCCCAGGGCGCTGGTCAGCGCTCGGTGGGGCGGGGGCGGCGTGGGGGTTGGCGGGTGGGGTCGGGGCGTGGGGGTTTGCGGTCCGGCTGTCCTTCGCGGGGTTTGCCTGCGTCGCGGGCGCGGTTCGGGTCGCGGGCGCCTCGGGCGCGGGGGTCTTCCCGTGGGGGGCGGGGGCGGCCTGCCGCCTCGTCCCTGGCCGGGCGGCGGGGGCGGTCCTCACGAGCGGGCTTGTCAGCCGTGGGACGGGCGGACTTGCGTTCGTCGCGGGTCGGGCGGGCGCCTCGGGGTGGGTCTTCGCGGGGAGTGCGGGCGCGGTCTTCGCGGGCGGGCCTGCGCGGCGGCCGGGCGGCTTCCTCCTCGCGGGCGGGACGGGGGCGGCGCGGCGGCTTGGCCGCGAACAGGTCCTCGTCGTCGCGGGGGGTCTGCGGGCGGGGACGGCGGGCGACCGCGGGTTTGGGCTCGTCGTCCTCGTCGGTCGCGCCCGGGTCGCGCTGCAGGAATACGCGGGCCACACCGATCGCCACGACGACGGCGGTGGTGATGCCCATCGTCGGGAAGTTGCTGGTCAGCGGCATAGCCACCGAGAACAGCAAGCCCTTGAGGCCATCGCCGGGTGTCTCCGGGCCCAACGCGAGGATGGTGCCGATCGCGGTCACGGCGAACACCAGCGGCGGCTGCACCATCGGACCGAACAGGTTGCTTCGGCGCACAAGGCAGATCGCCGCGACGCAGCCCAGGACGTAGGCGCCCTGGTAGATCTTGCCGAGAGTGCCCAAGCGCTCCACATCGATCACGGCTGCCAGCAGGGCCAGCCCGAACGCCAGCAGCACAGCGCCCCACCACGGCAGTCCCCGTGAACTGCCGAAGATCGGGCGCTCATCCCACGCGGGCTCGGCGTGGTCATCATCAAGATCGCTGCGGCGATCGCGAGTCGCGGTCACGTCGGTACACGTTAGTCCGTCGGTGTGGGGTGGCTGTCATCGTTCGCCCAATAGCGGCCACGCATGACCCGCGAGTACGCCGTTCGGCCCAATGTGGGCGGGCTCCAAGCCCGATTGGGGAGCCCGGCCCACCCATACGCTCGTGCGAGTGGGTGAGGCCGACGGGCCTCGGGCACAGGTCAGTCGAGGGGTGAACCCTCGGGCATCTCGTGCCCGTTCACCACCGCCTCCTCGGTTCGCCGGATGCCCGGCATCGGTGTCGGGCTCGCGGAGGCGTCGGTCAACGGGGTGACGGTGGTCCTGAACTGCTCCAGCGCGTCCAGTTCGCGCCGCCGGGCCGACAGGAAGCGCTGGAGGTGGGTGCTGGACAGGTTGACCGCGTCGATCGCCATGCCCGCGGACCGGTGGGCGGAGGCGGCTCGGGCGCGGACGGTGGCGACGTCGTCGGCGATCGCGCGTTCGGTGGCGGCGAAGAGGGCGGCGGAGGCGATCACGGCGAAGCCCGTGGGGCCGCACAGGAACACGCGGCGGTCCAGCATCCAGCGCAGGAGGGTCGGGTCGGTGTCCAGTGCGGCGACAACGGCGGCGTCCGACGGGACGAACATGATCGTGCCGTAGATCGCGTCCGCCCACCGCTGGTAGCCCTTGCTCGCCAGTTCGGCCGCGCGGGAGCGGATGTTGCGGACGTGCACCCGCAGCGCGTCGAGACGTTCCTCGGCGTCGTCGGTGTCGACTGCCTCGGCCCAGCAGGCAAGGCTCATCTTCGAGTCGACCGGGACCCGTCGCTCGTCGCCCACCAGGAGCAGCAGGTCCGGTCGGGCGCCGCCGCCGCCCGCGACATCTGTCTGGACGGTGAAGTGGATGCCCTCGCGCAGCCCCAAGGCGCGCGCGGTCTCCACCAAGACCTGTTCGCCCAGTTCCCCTCGGCCGCTGATCGACGCGAACGCCACCTCATACCGTCGCAGCGCCGCCTGGTGCGAGTCGGTCCGGCGCCGCTCGGCCTCGACTTCGGCGCGGGCGGCGTCGGTTCGGCGGACGCTGTCGGAGTACAGCCGCCAGAACAGCGTCGCGGCGGCGGCGAGCAGCAGGACGAGCACCGCGGCGACGGTGCCGAGCACAGCGGTCACGGGCGAGTCCTCCCTTCTCGGAACGGCGTACGGGAAGATCTTTACCCCATACCACCGACAGAACCAGCGTCGAACGAGCGTTCGACCGGCGTGGCTCCCCCGATCGGGGGCATCCGGCCTCTAACTTGGCGGGCATGCGGGTGCTGCACACCTCCGACTGGCATGTGGGCCGCACATTCCACGGCCGAGACCTGCTCGCCGAGCAGGAGACGGTGCTCGCCGGCCTGGCCGACATCGTGACGAACGACCGGGTCGATGTGGCCGTCGTCTCCGGCGACCTCTACGACCGCGCGGTCCCCTCCGCTGAAGCCGTCGGCGTCTGCGGTCGCGCCCTGCGCCGGATCGCCGAGGCGGGCGCGCGCATCGTCGTCACCCCCGGAAACCACGACTCCGGGCCCCGGCTCGGCGCGTTCGGCGAGTTCGCGGCGGCGGGCGGCCTCTACCTCCGCACCGCGGTCTCCGATCTCGACCGGCCGGTGGTGATCGATGACCACCATGGGCCGGTCGCGTTCTACGGCATCCCCTACCTGGAGCCGGAAGTCGCCCGCCAAGGTCTCGGCATGCCCGACCTGCGCACCCACGCCGACGTGCTCAGCGAGGCCATGCGCCGCGTCCGCGACGATCTCGGCCGCCGCCCGGGAACGCGGTCGGTGGTCCTCGCGCACGCGTTCGTCACCGGCGGCGAGGTCAGCGACTCCGAGCGAACGATCGCGGTCGGCGGCGTGCCGCACGTGCCAGGCGGGGTGTTCAGCGGCGTCGACTATGCCGCCCTCGGTCACCTGCACGGACCGCAAACGCTTGCGAACCACCTGCGGTACTCCGGCAGTCCCATGGCCTACTCGTTTTCCGAGGCCCGGCACCACAAGTCCGTCTGGCTGGTCGAGCTACACCAGGACGGCCTCGCCGACGTCGAGCGCCGCACCCTGCCCGTCCCGCGGGAGCTGGCTGTGATCAGCGGCGAACTCGCCGACGTCCTGGCGGACCCCGCGAACGACGTCCACGAGGGCAAGTTCCTCTCCGTCGAGCTCACCGACCAGGTTCGCCCACTCGACGCCATGCGCAGGCTGCAGGCGCGGTTCCCGCATGCCGTGCACCTCGAATGGCGGCCCGCGGGCGGCCACCAGCGCCCCCAGCGCTATCCCGAGCTGTCGCGGCGGCGCGACGACGCCGAGGTCGCCTGCTGCTTCGTCACCGACGCCAGGGGTGCCGAGCCCACCGAGACCGAGCGTGGACTGCTGCGCGAGGCGCTGGCCGCCGTCGCCGGGAAGGAGCCGGAGTGAGGCTGCACCGGCTGGAAGTCACCGCGTTCGGTCCCTACCCCGGCCATGAGGTCGTCGACTTCGACGTGCTCGGCGCCGACGGCCTGTTCCTGCTCCATGGCGACACCGGCGCGGGCAAGACGACACTGCTCGACGCGGTCGCGTTCGCGCTGTTCGGCGCGGTGCCGGGCGTGCGCGACCAGGCCAAGCGTCTGCGCTGCGACAACGCGGGCCCGGACGTGCACACCGAGGTCGTGCTGGAGCTGACCGTGCAGTCGCACCGGATGCGCATCGTGCGCAGCCCGGAGTACCTGCGGCCCAAGCGACGCGGCGGCGGGATGACCAAGCAGCAGGCGCGTGCCGTGCTGACCTGGGTCCATGCCTCGCCGAGCGGCTACCCGGCCGAGGGTGTGTCCCGGATCGACGAGGTCGCGCGCACGGTCCAGGGCTTGCTCGGGATGACCAAAGAGCAGTTCTTCCAAGTCGTCCTGTTGCCGCAGAACGACTTCGCGACTTTCCTGCGCGCCGACACCGGCGAGCGCGAGAAGCTGCTGGAGAAGCTGTTCGGCACCGAGCACTTCCAGCGCGTCGAGGACTGGTTCAAGGACTACCGCGCCCAGCGCCGCCGCGAGTTGGACGCGGCGAGTGTGTCGGTGGACGCGCTTGTCGCCCGCATCGCCCAGGAATCCGGCGACGAGCCCGAGGAACCGAAAGCGGAATGGCTGTCCGGGCTCACCGCCGCTCTGGCGACAGCCACCGACGAAACCCTTGCCGCGCAAGAAGAAGCAAATCGGCAGCGCGAGGCCGCCGAGGAGGCTCTCGCCGAGGGGCGCGCTGCTGCTGAGCGGGTCCGCCAGGTTCGGGAGGCGACCGACGCGCTGGCCGAACTGGCCCGCGATGACCGCACCGCCTGGCGGGCCGAGTTGGCCGCGGCCCGTCGCGCGGTGCCGGTCGTGGCCGTCGCCGACGAGCTGCGTCGGGCCGAGAACGCGGCGGACGCCGCCGCGCGAGCGGAACGCCGATACGTTGGTGTCGCTGAGGAACTCGGCTACACAGGCACCGACGCCCGGGCCGACGCTACGACGCTCCGCGAGGAAGCCGGAGCTCTGGTCGGACTGGTCGAGGAATCTGATCGGCAGCGCGAGGACCAGGCTCGCATCGCCGAACTGGAAAAGCTTCTGACGGGGGCCGAACAGGAATCCGCCGACCTCGCCGACCGGATCGCGGAACTGCCCCGACAACTTGCCGAGGCCCGCGAACGCCTCGCGGAATCGGCGGAAGCGCGGGCATCTCTCGACGGGCTCAGAGCCCGCCAGGACGAGACCGCCACCGCGGTCCGGCACGCGAAAGCCTTGCCCGCGGCGGAATTCGACCTGTCGGCGGCAGCCGACGCCAACACCAGGGCTGTGGAAGACCACCAGAACGCCCGCGAACACCTCCTGGATCTGCGCCAGCGCAGGCTCGACGGGATGGCCGCCGAACTCGCCGCGGGCCTGGCACCGGGGGAGTCGTGCCCGGTGTGTGGTTCGGTGGAGCACCCGACGCCCGCCCACGCGGTCGGCCCGCTGGTCACCGCCGACGATGAGCGGGCGGCGCAGGCCGAGGAACAGCGAAAGCTGACGGCCCGGGAGAAAGCGGCGGCGGCGTTCAAGCAGGCGCAGAACGTCGTCGACGGACTGCGCGAGCGCCTCAGCGGTTGGGGCGACCCGGAAGCGGACGACGCGCGGGCTCTGGCCGAGTTGGACAAGGCCGTGGCCGTGGCGGGCGGGCACGACCGGATCAGCCGGACGCTGCTGGACCTCGAAGCGGAAGCCGAGCAGGTCCGGTCGAGAATCGCCACGCTGCAACAGGAAACCGTGGCGCGCGCCACCGAACGAACCGCGCTCGTCGCCGCTGTGGAGGAACGCGGTCTCCGGCTCGACATCGCCAAGGGGACCTTCCCGAGCGTGGTCGACCGCAGGCGACACGTCGCCGAACTCGCGCAGGCACTCGACGCCCTGTCGGAGGCCCGCACACACGCGGTGGCGGCCCGAACGCGGGTTGCCGAGCAACGCGAGATCCTGGTCGACGCGGTGGCCAAGGCGGGCTTCACCGACGTCACCGAGGCGCTGGACGCTGCCCGCGCCGAGAACGTCATCGCCAAGCTGGCGCAGCAGATCAGCGAAGCGGACCAGCAGGAAGCCAAGTTCCGCGGCGTTTTGGACGACCTGGCGGGCACCGACCTGAGCGAAGAGGTCGACGTGGTCACGCTGCTGGCCCGGGCGCACACGGCCCGCGAGAACGCTGAGAACGCCGTGGTGACAGCGCGTGCGGCCGCCCGCCGGGCAGGCGAGGTGGCGAAGCTGGCGGACCGCTTGCGCAAGGTATGGGCGGACTTGGCTCCGATGCGTGCGGAATTCGAGGAACTGGACGCGCTGACCGACGTGGTCAACGGGCGTGGGCAGAACACGAGTCGGATGTCGCTGCGATCCTACGTGCTGGCGGCGCGACTGGCTGAGGTGGCGGTGGCCGCGAGCGAGCGGCTGCGGCGGATGACCCAGGGACGCTTCTCGTTCGTGCACAGTGATGCGGCTGGGTCGCATGGCAAGCGCGGTGGGTTGGGGCTGGACGTGCTGGACGACTTCTCGGGGCAGACGCGGTCCACGAAGACGCTGTCCGGCGGAGAGTCCTTTGTAGCCTCATTGTCGTTGGCGCTTGGTCTCGCGGATGTGGTGGCGGCTGAGACTGGTGGGGCGTTGTTGGACACGTTGTTCGTCGATGAGGGCTTCGGGATGCTTGACGCGCCTACGCTTGATGACGTTATGGGGATATTGGACGAACTTCGCGCTGGTGGGCGGGTTGTGGGGCTGGTGTCGCATGTGGAGGAGCTGCGGCAGCGGATTCCGGTGCGGTTGCGGGTTCGGAAGTCTCGTAGTGGTTCCACGTTGGAGATGACGGCATAGGTTGTTGTTCGGGCGTTTGGAGCTGGGGTGGCGGGCGTCCGTAGTTGGCATTGCCCACGCGAGCCGCCGGCACTTCCTAGCCGAGCGTGGTCACGGGGCACTTCCTGCCGATGCGGCGGCGCGCCAGAGGTGCATGCCTGCGTAGGAGCGCCAAGGTTGCCAGGTGCGGCCGTGGTCTGCCAGTGCCTCCGCGGTCGGGGGCAGGCCTAGGGCGGCGGCTCCGTTGCGTTGGGCTATGTCCTGTGGCAGCAACACATCCGGGTCGCCGAGTAGGCGCATGGAGACGTAGCCCGCGGTCCATGGTCCGATTCCGGTGAACGTCCGCAACCGGGTTCGCAGGGTGTCGGCGTCGACGCCCACATGGAGGTCCAGGTCGCCCGACGCGATCGCCGCGCAGACCGCGCGGATTGTCTGGGTCCTTCTGGTCGGGCCTGCCAGAACCTCGCCCGCGTGTTCGGCGATGGCTTCGGCGGTGGGGAACAGGGTGGTCAGGTCGCCGTCCGGGGTCGCGAGTCGTTCGCCCAGGGCGTCGGTCAGGCGCTGGGCGGCGGTGCGTGCGGCGGTGACGCTGACCTGTTGGCCCAGCAGGGCCCGCACCACGGTCTCAACGCCGTCGACGCTGCCGGGAACTCGGATGCCGGGGGTGCGGGCCACCGACTCGGCCAGTGCCGGGTCGGCGCCGAGGATTTCGTCGATGGCCAGGGGGTCGGCGTCCAGGTCGAGCAGCCTGCGCAGCCGGGCTACCGCCGAGCCGAGGTCGCGCATGTCCGTGAGGCGGAGGGTGCACTCGACGTGTCCCGCCCCCTGGCGCAGCGAGGCGGTCGCGGGGCCGTTGGCCAGGCGCAAGGTGCGCGCGTAACCGTCGGCGGATGCCGACTCCAGCCCCGGGATCGCCCGTGCGGCAAGGAAACCGAACAGCCCCACCGCGTCGAACGGCTCGCGGACGGCCAGCCGCAGGGTGACCCGCCCCGGCGTCGGCTGGGCCCGGCGGGCGGACCGCTTCGCCGCCATGCGCAGTCGCGTCGGCGTCGTGGCGAAGACGGTGCGGATGGTGTCGTTGAACTGGCGGACGCTGGCGAAGCCCGCCGCGAAGGCGATGTCCGCGACCGACAGGGTGGTCGTCTCGATGAGCAGCCTTGCCGAGTGCGCGCGGTGCGCCCGGGCCAGGGCGAGCGGGCCCGCGCCGAGTTCGGTGGTCAGCACCCGGGTCAGGTGTCGTTCCGAGTAGCCGAGCCTGCGGGCAAGGCCGGTGACCCCGTCGCGCTCGACGACGCCGTCGGAGATCAGCCGCATCGCCCGGCCCGCCAGGTCGGCGCGCAGGTTCCACTCGGGGGAGCCGGGCACCGCGTCGGGCAGACAGCGGCGGCAGGCGCGGTAGCCGGCGATCTGCGCGGCGGCGGCCGTGGCGAAGAACTCGACGTTGCGCCGCTTCGGTGTCGAAGCCGGGCACGACGGTCTGCAGTAGATCCCGGTCGTGCGGACGGCGAGGATGAACTGGCCGTCGAACCGCGCGTCGCGGGCGGCGACGGCGCGGTACCGCTGTTCGGGATCTTTCAGCACGACACCATGCTGCCGGCGTCGCGGGAACCCCGTCTGGCAGAAATCAGACACGTCGGTGGACCCGAGAAAGCGTAAGCGGGGACCTGCGTGCCTGCAGGTCCCCGCTTCGCTGTCGATCAGGTGTTACGAGACGGCCTGGACCACCACGTCACCGGAGCCGACCAGGACGTTCTCGTCGGTGCGCGCCTCGACGCTGCCGAGGAGCACGCGGCCCGCGGCGGGAGCCGAGTTCGCGGTGACCGTCGCCGGCACCGTCCACTCCACGCCCGAGGTCCGCGAGGCATTGGCGTCGGTCACCGCGATGGCGCCGAAACCGGGGTTCGTGAACACGTCCAGGTAGTTGAACGTGGTCGTGCCCGCGGGAACCGCGTAGCCCTGGACGAGGGCGACCCACTGGCCCGCGGCCGGGTTGTTGACCCGGACCTCTTCCTCGGAGTCACCGTCGGCCGACTGGCCCGCGACGACACACGAGCCGCTGGTGCAGTTGAGCAGGAACAGGTCGAGGTCGGCGCCCGCGTCGGACGTCGAGCCGATCTTGACCCGCAGCGACGTCGATCCCGGGGTGACCGTGATCGGGTACTGCTGGTCCTCCTGGTCGGCGATGCTCGGGGTGGCCTGCTTGGCGCTGCCCAGCGCGGTGCCGGTCGCGCGGCCGTTGAACGCGCCGAGAAGGTTCTTCAGCGTGTACGAACGGTCCATGGCCTCGCCCGCGGTGGCGGTCGGGATCACGTCCGGGTTGGGCGTGACCGACGCGCCGAGCACGGACGCGGTGAGGGTGAACGGGGCGAAGGCGGTGTCGGAGGTCCGACGAGCCTCGACCACGACCTCCCAGACGCCCGGCTGCGGGTTCGCCAGCGAGCGGCTGGTCGGGCTGCCCGTCGTGCAGCTGCCGCCCGGGGCGACCTGCGGGTTGTAGCAGCTCAGCGACGAGTTGCTGTCGCTGCCGACACCGTACGGGTGGAAGCGCAGGAAGCGGATCTGCCCGGTGCCGGGCGTCGAGCCGCCACCCTGCAGGTCGACCTTGAAGGCCGGGGTGCCGGGCGCGACGTTGAAGAAGTAGCTCTTCGACTCGTTGCGGCCGATCTGCCCGCCCTTGACGACCGTGAAGTTGTTGTCGGCGGAGAACTGCTCCGCCGCGACAACGGCGTTCATGGTCTGCAGCTCGACGCCCGAGGTCATCGGGCTGTCCAGGTTGAGGACCGCCGAGTGCATGCCGGTCGACGTCGGCTTGATGTTGACCTTGAACTTGACCGCGCTGTTCTTGGGCAGCGTGACCGAGTTCGCCGACGAGAACGTGCCGTCGTTGCCGTTCCAGCGCACCTTGTAGGTGACCGGGTAGTCCGAGCCGGTGGTGCGGGTGAAGGTGTACTCGCGGGTGTAGCTGTCGCCCACCTTGACGCCTTCACGGTCGTTGATGCCGACGCCGACGCCCGGGGTCTTGAGGAACTGCGACAGGGCGGTGCGCACCGGGACGGCCACGGTGATGTCCGTGCGGCTGGGGTTGGCCTTGAGGACGTTCCATGCCCGGATCGTGTCGATCAGGCCCGTGCCCTGCTCGTAGGCGCCCAGGTTGCCCAGGTAGCGCGCCGACGACTGGAAGGCGGTGCGGATCTGGTCGGCCTTGTGCGAGACGCCCTTGGCCTTGGCGGCGCTCACCAGCAGCGCCGCGGAACCGGCGGCCTGCGGAGAGGCCATCGAGGTGCCGTTGAACATCGCGTAGCCCGGGGGCAGCGCGTAGGTGCCCGCGACGGGGCCGCCGTTCTGCCAGGTCGGCACGGTCGAGATCGCCGAGCCGGGGGCGACGATGTTCGGCTTGAAGCCACCGTGCTCAGCAGGGCCGCGCGACGAGAAGCCGTGCAACGACTCGGAGACGCCCAGGTCGGAACCGTAGTTGCTCTGCCAAGTCGCCTTGGTGATCGACGAACCGACGGACATGACCTTCGAGGCGACCGACGGGTCGCCGATCGTGTTCGAGCCCGCGCCGGAGTTGCCCGCGGAGATGAACATCTGCACGTTGTACGTGTCGATGATGCGGTCGTACAGCTCGGCGCGAGCGTTGTTGCCGTCGTTGAGCGCCGGGAGGCCACCGACCGACATGTTGATGACGTCGACCTTGGCGTCACGCGCCGCGTAGACCATCGACTCGACCATCGCGTGCGCGGTGCAGCCGGTGACGAACATGCAGACGCGCAGCGAGACGAGCTTGGCACCGGGAGCGGCGCCGTTCATCGTGCCGCCGAAGAGGCGGTTGCCCGCGACGATGCCCGCGACGTGCGAGCCGTGCGCGCCGGAGACGATGCCGATGTTGACCGCGTCGTTGGCCGGGCTCGTCTGCACCACGAACTTCATCGACTCGCGCACCGGGGTGGCCGGCTTGTCGGTGCCGAAGGTGCCGATGTCGTACTTGACCTTGTAGTCGGTCATCGCGGCGTTGTTCGCGAAGGACTTGTCCTGGTCGGTGTCGACCCAGACGGTCCCGGTGGCCGGGTTCCAGGCCACACCGAACTTGCCGTTGCTGCCCGCGGGGTTGCCGTCGCGGTTGACGTCGTTGCCGACCTCGCCGCCCAGGCGCGGGTCGCGCTCGTTGAACTCCGCGAAGCGGACCTCGGCCTCAGCCGGGAGACCCACGGTGGAGCCCGCGACCTTGTTGGTCATGAGCAGCCAGGTCGCGTCGTTGTCGGCGTTGACGCCGTTGACGAACTTCGGGTTCGTCGAGGTGACCCAGTCGACGACCTTGCGCTCGCCGGTGCTGGTGGTGTTCAGCGACGGGTGGTCGAGGTCGACACCGCTGTCCACGATCGCGACCGTCGTGCCGCGGCCGTCCCAGGTCGGGTGCTCGTTGACGAACTGCGCCGCGTTGGTGTCCGTCGTCGGCATGTACGGGTTCGCCATCGGCGTCGACGGCCCGGGGGCGGGCTGCGGCGTCGGGTCCTCGTAGCCCACGGGCCGCGGGTCGGGAAGCGGGGTCGTCTCGTCGAGGTCGAGTGCCTGGACGCCCGGGAGCTTGGCGAGCTTCTCCACCTTGTCCGTGGCGACTTCGGCGCGCACGTAGCCGAGCTCGTCGGCGCGGTACTGCACCTTCGCACCCGCCTGCTCGAGCTGGTGGACCTTGCCCGCGCTGTCGCCCTTCTTGGTGGCGATCAGGACGGTGACGGTCTTCTTGCCTTCACGCTCCGCGGTGGCGAGCAGCTCCTGGTCATGCTTGCCGAGGCCAGGTGCCTCTTCGGCCGGACCCTGGGGGGTCGGGGCCGCGCCGGCACTCGGGACAGTGGCCAGCATGGTGCCAACGACCGCGGTTGCGGCCGCCAAGCCGAGGGCGATCCGGCCACGCCGGCGCCATTCGGGTTGAATCATCCGACTTCCTTCTTCCTCAGCAGGGTGAGCTGGGTGGCGCCTGGCACTCCGGTAGGCGGAGGACAGCAGGGCGCTCACGGAGTGTTGTTGAGGGGCCTTGCCCTGACTAGCGTCCATCTGGGCTAATCCTCACCAATCACACTGGACAAGGTGAACGGGCTGTGCGTCTATCGCGCCCAGTAGTCACTCTGTTACGCCGCTAATAGCCCCTGACGTGCGTACATCCGTCCTACGACGCTCACCGCTGAGTAATTGGCTGGGCCGCGAAGAGTTCGTAACTATTTGGTGCACGGGCGGCGGCGGGGATGGCCCCGAATGGGGTCCGTAGACTGCCACGCGTGAGTTTGACCCTCGGGATCGTCGGCCTGCCCAACGTCGGCAAGTCCACCCTTTTCAACGCCCTGACGAACAACGACGTGCTCGCCGCGAACTACCCGTTCGCGACCATCGAGCCCAACGTCGGCATCGTCGCCCTGCCCGACCCTCGCCTGGAGAAGTTGGCGGAGATCTTCGGCAGTGAGCGCATCGTGCCCGCGGTGGTGTCGTTCGTCGACATCGCGGGCATCGTGAAGGGCGCGTCCGAAGGCGCCGGGCTTGGCAACAAGTTCCTCGCGAACATCCGCGAGGCCAACGCGATCTGCCAGGTCATCCGCGTGTTCGACGACCCCGATGTGGTGCACGTCGACGGCAAGGTCGACCCGCTGTCGGACATCGAGACGATCAACACCGAGTTGATCCTCGCCGACCTGCAGACCCTCGACAAGGCGGTCGTGCGGCTGGAGAAGGAGGCCCGCGTCCGCAAGGAGGCGCGCCCCGCGGCCGAGGCGGCCCTCAAGGCCAAGGAAATCCTCGACGGCGGCCGCACTCTGTTCGCCGCACAGTCCGAAGTGGACATCTCGCAGCTGCGCGAGCTGAGCCTGCTCACCACCAAGCCGTTCCTCTACGTCTTCAACGCCGACGAGGGCGTCCTGATGGACACTGCCCGCCGCGAGGAACTGGCCAAGCTGGTCGCCCCCGCCGACGCGGTGTTCCTGGACGCGAAGGTCGAGGCGGAACTGCTGGAGCTGGACGACGAGTCCACTTTGGAGCTGCTGGAGTCGGTCGGCCAGTCCGAGCCCGGCCTCAACGCACTGGCCCGGGCCGGTTTCCACACCCTGGGCCTGCAGACCTACTTGACCGCCGGGCCCAAAGAGGCGCGTGCGTGGACGATCCCCCAGGGCGCCACGGCACCGCAGGCGGCGGGCGTCATCCACACGGACTTCGAGCGCGGCTTCATCAAGGCTGAGGTCGTCTCGTTCGCGGACCTGGTCGACACCGGCTCGATGGCGGCGGCGAAGGCGGCGGGCAAGGTCCGCATCGAGGGCAAGGACTACGTCATGGCCGACGGCGACGTGGTCGAATTCCGCTTCAACGTCTGAGTCGGTCCGACGCTTGACAACCCAGGTAATGTAGGTACGTAGCTACATGGAGGTGGTTGTCATGGCGGTCATTACTGCGCGCGAGTTCAACCAAGACGTCAGCGCCGCCAAACGGGCCGCTTCGAACGAGCCCGTCGTGATCACGGATCGCGGAGAGCCGTCCC
Source organism: Actinokineospora xionganensis (assembly GCF_014323725.1). Lineage (GTDB taxonomy): Bacteria > Actinomycetota > Actinomycetes > Mycobacteriales > Pseudonocardiaceae > Actinokineospora > Actinokineospora xionganensis. The sequence goes on from NZ_JABVED010000024.1 coordinate 55,731, forward strand.
ATGTCCTGCTGTCGATCGATGATTATCGACGACTCGTGGCCGACGAGCGGAGCATCGTCGACTGGCTGAGCATGGAAGACGACGACATCGACTTCGAGCCGGAGCGGTTGGACGTCGCGTTGAAGGCGTCGGACCTGTGAGCTTTCTGCTGGACACGAATGTCGTAAGTGAGCTGCGCAAATCCGAGCGACTGGCAGATCCGGCCGTTCGATCATGGGCGCGATCCCAGCGCACCAGTGAGCTATGGCTCAGCGTCATCACCGTGATGGAGATCGAAATCGGAATCGCTCGGGTGGAAAGGCGAGATCCCACGAGCGGTAAGAAACTGCGCGCTTGGCTTGAGAATGATGTGCTGGAAGGGTTCTCGGGGAGAATCCTTCCAGTGGACATGGGCGTCGCACGGCGTGCCGCTGCGATGCATGTCCCCGATCCACGGCCGGAACGGGACACCTTGATCGCGGCAACCGCGCAGGAGCACAACCTCGTCGTGGCCACTCGCAATGTCGCCGACTTCTCCGTCATGGGTGGCGACATCGTGAATCCATGGTCGGCCACCTGACGTTGTTCAGCCGGGTCGAGTTCAGGTCTCCGGTCTAAACAGGTCGTCCGTGGGGCCGTGCCAGCGGTAGCTTTCCGACATGGACAGCACGCCGCCGAGCGAGCCCACGCCCACGCCGGCTGAGCGCGAAGCCCGACTGCGCGCGCTGTCGAAGGCGGGCCGGGAGCGCTACGCCTCTCTCTTGGACCGGCTGTCGAAATGACCGTCGACTACCCCACCGTCGAGGACCTGCTGTCCGTCGCGGCGGACCTGAATGCTGACCAGGTCCGAGACCTCGGCCTCCTGGAGTCCGCCGCCCACCGCCCGCGAACCGCGGTGATGGGCCAGGACGCCTACGACTCCTTGCACGAGAAGGCCGCCGTGCTCCTGCAGTCGGTCGTGCGCAACCATGCGCTGGTCGATGGCAACAAGCGGCTGTCCTGGATGGCCGCGTTCGTCTTCCTGGGCCTGAACGGCATCGACCTCGACGCCCCGGAAGACGACGCCTACGACGTCGTGATCGCGGCGTCCACCGGCTCGATCGACCACACGGAGATCGCCGCACACCTCACCCGGTGGACTCGTCCAATCGCCGTCTCTCCGGCCTAGCCATGGCGACGCGGCGGTGCAGTTCGGCCATGTCCGGGCGGTGATCTTCGAGGTCGCGGGCAGCAGTGCCGGGTCGAGCGTGCCGAGGTCGAGTACGCGCAGGTGGCCGGTACCCCGGATTCCGGGCGGTCAGCCACGCGCACGGTCCCATGGGTCGTCCTCGCCGATGCGTTCTTCGTTGCCGAAGAACGCATCGGCTTCGTCCGGCGTGCGGCCGTGGTCGACATGGGGCAGCCCGCGGTGACGCTCGACCAGTTCTGCCGCGCTCAGGTGCCGTCCGCGTGCGGGCGGCCGAAGTTCGGCTACCACCACACCGTGTCGCGTGATGTGGAAGGTCTCGCCCGCTTCAACCGCGTCCATGACGGCGGCGGAGCTGTCGCGGAGCTCCCGTTGGCTGATGACCTTCACTCCACCACCGTAGCGACGTGTGGCGCACGGCTCAGCCCGAGCCGCCGAACTGGTCGTTGTACATCGACTCAATCAGGGCGTCGGTCGCGTCCTGTGCCGCCTGTTGTGCGACCAAGGCCGCCTGCCGCGCCGCCGGCATCGCCGCTCGCAGCTGATGGAGTCGTGCCCAAGCATGGGCCCGGGCCTGGATCGCGGGAAGTGTCTGGAGGGCGACCAACAGGGTCTGCTGGTCCATGAACTCCACGAGGTGGCTCTGCAGTTCAGGCGGCAGATCGGCCAGCTCGATCGGGTTGCTCATCTCGCCACCCTTCCCCGACGTACGAAGGGGCGGACTTTCGGGTCGCGGCGACGTTCGTCTTTCAGCCCTTAGCCCGTGGAGCACTCGATCTTTGATTGCCGGTCACCCGATCCAGCTACTTTGCTCAACGCACGGAAACCGTGCCAGCACGCACAGTGACACGATCGGAGCCTGACCGTGGAACGTCGTAACTTCCTCCGCGCGGCCGTTATCGGTGGCGCCGCCACCGTCTTCGGCGGCGCTGCCTGGGCGCCCGCCTTCGCCGCTCCCGCGCAGCCCGGGCCGAGCCCGTATGGCGCGTTAAAGGCCGCGGACGCGAACGGGATCATGCTGCCCTCCGGGTTCACCAGCCGCGTGGTCGCCCGTTCGGGGCAGAAGGTGGCGGGCACCAACTACACCTGGCACCCCGCCCCGGACGGCGGGCACGTCTTCGCCGACGGCACCGGGTGGATCTATGTCTCCAACAGCGAGGTCTCCAGCACCGGCGGTGTCGGGGCGATCAAGTTCAACTCCAGCGGCTCGATCACCGGCGCCTACCGGACGTTGTCGAACACCAACGTCAACTGCGCGGGCGGCGCGACCCCGTGGAACACCTGGCTGTCCTGTGAGGAGGTGACCGCCGGCCGGGTCTTCGAGACCGACCCGTGGGGCGTGAACCCGGCCGTCGTGCGGCCCGCGATGGGCATCTTCAAGCACGAGGCATGCGCCGCCGACCCCGACCACGGCTACATCTACATGACCGAGGACGTCAGCGACGGCTGCTTCTACCGGTTCCGCCCGAACACCTGGGGCAACCTCTCCAGCGGGACCCTGCAGGTCATGAAGGGCACCAACTCCCAGACCAGCGGTACTGTCACCTGGGCGAACGTGCCCGACCCCGACGGCAGCCCGACCGCCACCCGCAACCAGGTGTCCGGCGCCAAGCGGTTCAACGGCGGCGAGGGCTGCGTATACGCGAGCGGCACCTGCTGGTTCACCACCAAGGGTGACAACCGCGTCTGGGCCTACAACGCGAACAACTCCACCATCTCCCTGGCATACGACGACTCGCTCGTCACCAGCGGCACCGCGCCGCTGACCGGGGTCGACAACATCACCCGCGCCACCAGCGGCGAGCTGTTCGTCGCCGAGGACGGCGGCAACATGGAGATCTGCGTGATCACCCCGAGCGACATCGTGGCGCCGTTCCTGCGGGTCACCGGCCAGACCAGCTCCGAGATCACCGGACCGGCGTTCACCCCGAACGGGCAGCGCCTCTACTTCTCGTCGCAGCGCGGCACCAGCGGGTCGAGCAGCGGCGGCATCACCTACGAGATCACCGGGCCGTTCAACACCTGAGCGTGACACCCGGTGCGGCGGCGGCCCCGCCGCACCGGGTCAGCCCCGGATGGCGTCGATGATCCCGTCGATCTCCTCGGCGAGACCCACATCCAGGGCCGTGATCGCGTTCTCCGAATGCGTGCTGCACCGGAAGGTCAGCGTGGCCCAGCGGATGTCGATATCCGGGTGGTGGTTGTTGTTCTCCGCGACCTCGGCGACCCGGTTCACCACCTGGATGGCCTGTGAGAACCCGTTCAGCTCGACCTCGCGCACGAGCGCTCCGTCGCGGAATGACCAGTCCGGCAGCGTCTCGAGGGCGATTCCCAGTTCCTGCTCGCTCAATGGTTGGGGCATGACCCCCATAGTGGCCCGAACCCGGGGCGTACGCTCGTCACCGCCACGGGAGTCCCGGGGGGCGAGTTCGCCGCAAGCGCCGCCCAGGACTGAGAGGAGGGGCGTGCCCTCGACCGTCCACACCTGATCCGGGTCATGCCGGCGCAGGGAGGTTCTCGTGGCGTGCCCACGCCCCGAGGAGGAAACAGATCCATGCGCAGGCTCTTCACCCTGACCGCCGTCGCGTTGTCCGTGGCCATGACCGCGAGCTGCTCGCTGTTCGGCTCCGACGCAGGTGACGGCAAGGTCGTCCTGGTCACCCATGACTCGTTCGAGTACGACCAGGCCGTGTTCGACAAGTTCAAGGCCGACACCGGCATCACCGTCGAGGTCCGCAAAAGCGGCGACGCCGGCGCGCTGACCAACCAACTGGTGCTCACCAAGGCCAGCCCGCTCGGTGACGTGGCGTTCGGTGTGGACAACACCTTCGCCTCCCGTGCGCTCGACGAGGGCGTCTTCGTCGAATACCGCAGCCCGGAAGCCGACAAGGGCCCGCAGCGCTACGCGATCGACGACACCGCCAGGCTCACCGCGATCGACTTCGGCGACGTGTGCGTCAACGTCGACCCGGCCGCGCTGGCCGCCGCGAACGTTCCCGTGCCCGCCTCGCTGGAGGATCTGGCCGACCCGAAGTACAAGGACCTGCTGGTCGTCGAGGACCCGGCGACGTCCTCGCCCGGTCTCGCGTTCCTGCTGGCGACGGTCTCGCAGTACGGCCAGAAGGACTTCCAGAACTACTGGGCGCGCCTGAAGGCCAACGGCGTCAAGGTCGTGAGCGGCTGGGAAGAGGCCTACACCCAGGAGTTCTCCGGCTCCTCGGGCAAGGGCAAGCGGCCGCTGGTCGTCTCCTACGCGTCGTCGCCGTCGGCCGAACTCGACGACAAGGGCAAGCCGCGCACGGCCGCGCTGCTCGACACCTGCTTCAAGCAGGTCGAGTACGCGGGGGTGCTGAACGGCGCGAAGAACACCGAGGGCGCCCGCAAGGTCCTGGATCTGCTGCTGTCGGTGGACTTCCAGAGCAAGGTGCCCGAGAAGATGTACGTCTACCCGACCCGTGAGGGTGTGGAGCTGCCCGCCGCGTGGGCGGCGACCCCGCCCGCCGCGAACGCGAGCACGCTGCCCGCGCCGGACATCACGGCCAACCGGGAGCGGTGGATCGAACAGTGGCGCGCGGCCGTTCGCGGCTGAGACTGCCGGACGGCACCGGCCCGGCAGTGCTCGGGCTGGTGCCGTTGGGCTTTCTGGCGGTCTTCTTCCTCTGGCCCGTGGCCGCGATCATCCAGCGCGGCCTCGGGTCCGACGGGCTGGTCCGCGTTCTCGGCTCGCCGGACACGTGGTCCGTGGTGCTGTTCACCGTCGGCCAGGCGGCGGCGTCCACCGTGGTCGCGGTCATCGCCGCGATGCCGGTGGCGTTCCTGTTGGCCCGCTGCGCGCTGCCGGGCATCGCCGTGGTGCGGGCCGCGATTCTCGTGCCGTTCGTGCTGCCGACCGTGGTCGTGGGGCTGGCTTTCCGCTCGCTGATGCCCGACGGCGGGGTGCTCTCGATCGTGCTGGCCAACGCCTTCTTCAACGTCGCCGTGGTCGCCCGGACCGTCGCCGGCCTGTGGTCGCACCTGGACCGCAGAGCCGAGAACGCCGCCCGCGCGCTCGGCGCGTCGCCGCTGCGGGCGTTCACCTCGGTGACCCTGCCCGCGTTGCGGCCCGCCATCGGGTCGGCCGCCGCGATCGTCTTCCTGTTCTGTGCCACCAGTTTCGGTGTGGTGCTGCTGCTCGGCGGAGCCCGGTACCGCACGCTGGAAACGGAGATCTACCTGCGGACGGTCGACCTGCTCGACCTGTCCGGTGCGGCGGCGCTGTCGCTGATCCAGATCACCGCTGTCGTGGCGGTCCTGGTGCTCGCGGCCCTCGCGCGCCGCCGCCGGGAGACCGCCATGGCGCTGCGCGCCCGCACGGAGACCACCCGGCGTCCGCGTGGCGGCGAGTGGTGGGTGGCGGCCACGGCGTACGCCGTGGTGGCGGCGCTGATGGTGCCGATCGTCGCGCTGGTCGTCCGCTCCGTGTCCACATCGGACGGCTGGGGACTCGACGGCTACCGGGCGTTGTCCGGCACGGGGTTCCGCGGATCGCTGCAGATCTCCGGCCTCGACGCGGCGGTGAACTCACTGCGCGCGGCGACGGACGCGACGCTGCTGGCTCTGTTGCTGGGTGTGTCCGCGTCGGTGGTGTTGGTGTCGCTGGGTCGAAGCCGCGCCCACCCGGGCTTCGTCGACACGCTTGACACGGCCCTGATGCTGCCGCTCGGCGTGTCAGCCGTGACGGTGGGCTTCGGCTACCTGATCACCCTCGACGCGCTTCCCGGCGACCTGCGGACGTCGGCGGCGCTGGTGCCGCTGGCGCAGGCGATCGTGGTGACACCGCTGGTGATCCGGATGATCCTGCCGGTGCTGCGCTCGGTCGACCCGCGACTGCGGCAGGCGGCGGGTTCCCTCGGCGCGAGCCCGTGGCGGGTGTGGCGTGAAGTCGACATCCCGCTGGCGGGCCGGTCCCTGATCGCCGCCGCCGCGTTCGGTTTCGTGGTCGCCCTGGGTGAATTCGGTGCGACGAGCTTCCTGGCCCGCCCGGACTCGGCGACGCTGCCGATCGTCATCGGACGGCTGATCTCGCGCCCGGGGGAGCTGAACAACCAGATGGCCTACGCGGCCTGCACGATGCTGATGGTGGTGACGGTCGCGGTGGTGCTGCTGGTGGAACGCCTGCGAGTCCGCTCGGTGGGGGAGTTCTGATGCTCAAGGTCGACGGGCTGGATGTGGCTTACGGCCGGATTCTCGCGGTGTCGGAAGTGGACTTGGAGATCGCCGACGGTGAGGTGGTGGCGCTGCTGGGGCCCTCCGGCTGCGGCAAGTCCACCCTGCTGCGCGCGATCGCCGGCCTGGAACGCCCGACAACGGGAACGATCTCCTGGAACGGCACCGACCTCGCCGGAATCCCCATCCACCGCAGAGGCTTCGGCCTGGTCTTCCAGGACGGCCAACTCTTCCCCCACAGAGATGTCGCAGGCAACGTCTCTTTCGGACTTCGCATGCCAGCCACACAACAACCCCCACCCACCCTGGGGGGCGGCCCCGTGGCCAGTCTATCGGCGGAGGGTGCCGGAAACGAGGGTCGGCGGGGTGGGCTGTGGATAACTGGCCGTGGCGGCGAGAGCCTGGGGATAGCTGCCCGGGTCGACGAGATGTTGGAACTGGTCGGCCTCAGCGGTTACGGCGGTCGTCGGGTCACCGAGCTATCCGGTGGTGAGCAGCAGCGGGTCGCGCTCGCCCGTGCGTTGGCGCCGCATCCGAGGCTTCTTCTCCTCGACGAGCCACTGTCCGCTTTGGACCGTGCGCTCCGTGAGCAACTCGCCATCGACCTCGCGCGGCTCCTGCGGGAATCCGGCAGCACGGCACTCGTCGTCACGCACGACCACGACGAGGCCTTCACCCTCGCCGACCGGGTCGCCGTCATGCGCGCGGGTCGGATCGTGCAGGTCGGCAAGCCCGACGAGGTGTGGCGCCGCCCGGTCGACGAGGCCACCGCACGGTTCCTCGGCTGCGACCTCTTCCTCGACGCCCACGCCGACAACGGCGTCCTGAACTGCGAGTTCGGCTCCGCCCCGGTGCCCTGGGCGCCCGACGGCCCGGTGACCGCGGGTCTGCGCCCCGCCGCGCTGCGGGTGGGGGACGGGCCGACCGAGGTGACCGTCACCGCCCGCGTCCACCGCCGCGACCACGTGCGGCTGGTCGTCGACACCGGCGGACGCCGGGTGGACGCCGTCGCCGGGATCGCGGACGCACCCGAGGTCGGTGCCCGGGTGCGGTTGGTCCTCGCCCCCGACGGTGTCGCCGTGCTCAGCCGTCGCGGCTGAGCATCCGCGAGAGTGCCAGCGAGTATCCGATCACGATGTAGCACGCGGCCCGCAGCACGCCTTCGGTCAGCGTCCCGGTCGGCAGCGGATCGCGGATCACCTCGGGGATGCCCATCCAGCTGGTCGTCATCAGCACCGGGTCCAGCCAGTCCAGCGCCGGGATCGCGCTCAGCACCCCGGACAGGATGACCACGCCCAGCGCGACCACGACGACGATCAGCGGGTGCTCGGTCCACGCCGACACCGCCAGCGCGACCGCGGCCAGCGCCCAGACCTGCACGGTCACCAACAGCACCGTCAGCAGGATCCGCCCAAGGGCCTCACCCAGCGGCAGCGTCGTGCCCGACATCGTCATCATCCCGTCGCCACCGAGCAGGATGACTCCGGCGATCGTCCCCGTGAACGCCATGAGCGCCACCACGAACAGCGTCACCGTGGCGACACCGAAGGCCTTCACCGCCAGCAGCCGCGACCTGCTCACCGGCGCCAGCAGCAGCGTGCGCATCGTGCCGCTCGCCGCCTCACCGGCCAGCGCGTCGGCCGCGAGCATGGCACCGGTCAGCGGCAGCAGCATGTTCAGGCCGATGACCAGCGCGAACACGGGCAGCAGGAGACCGTTGCCGTCGACCAGCCCGGCCAAGCCCTCGTCGACCGAGTTTCCGCTGTTGGCGCTCGCGTCGGCGGCGATCCAGATGCCGATACCCGCGATCACCGGGACCAGGGCCAGCAGCCCGACCAGGATCAGGGTGCGCGGCCTGCGCAGGACCATCCGCAGCTCCGAGCGCAGCAGCCTGCCCAGCGGGGCACGCCGCGCGTCGGGTCGCTGGATCTCGCCGAGCGTCATCGCGGTCATCGTGCTTCCTCAGGAATCGGGAGGGCCAGGTCGAACTCGGCGGCCTCGGCCGCGGCGCCGTCCTCGGTCAGGCGGGCGAACAGGTCCTCCAGGCCGGTGCGGTCGCGGCGGACCTCGTGCACGGGCACACCCGCGCGGACCAGCGTCTCCACGACGGCGGGCGCGGTCGTGGCCGTCAGGTCGGCGCGGACGCCGTCCGGGACCGCCCGAGCCGGGATCCTGTTGTCGCGCAACGCGTCCACGGCGAGCGTGATCTCCGGTGTGGTGATCAGCAGGCCCGCGTTGCCGGAGTCGAGCAGTTCCGCCAGCTCGCCCTGGGCGACGACGGTGCCCTGGTTGAGCACGGCGACGTGCGTGCAGGTCGCCTCGACCTCGGCCAGCAGGTGCGACGAGACCAGCACCGTGGTGCCCGCGGCGTGCAGGTCGGCGATGACCGACCGCACCTCGCGGGTGCCCGCCGGGTCGAGGCCGTTGGTCGGCTCGTCGAGGATGACGAAGCGGCGGGGGACCAGCAGCGCGGCGGCCAGGCCGAGGCGCTGCTTCATCCCGAGCGAATACCCCTTGTAGCGCCGGTTCGCCGCGCCGGTCAGCCCGACCCGCTCCAGCGATTCGCTGACGGCGGCGGGAATCCGACCGCTGTGCAGGTGCGGCTCGGCCGCCGCCAGCCGCAGCAGGTTCTCCCGGCCGGAGAGGAACGAGTGGAAGCCGGGGCTCTCGACGAGCGCGCCGACCTCGGGCAGCGCGGCCGCGGCGCCGTCAGGCAGGCGGTGTCCGAGCAACTCGACCTCGCCCGCCGTCGGCATGACGAGGCCGAGCAGCATCCGGATGGTGGTGGTCTTGCCTGATCCGTTGGGGCCGAGCATCCCCAACACCGCGCCCATCGGGACGTCGAGGTCGACGTGGTCCACCGCGACCGTGCCGCGGTAGACCTTGCGCAGACCCCGGGTCCGGGCGGCGAGCGGGATGGCCGCGGCGTCCGCCGCGACCATCCCGAGCCCGGTTTCGCCGGTCACTTCGCCCCGAGGGCGTCGACCAGCACCTGCTGCGGCACGGCGCCCAGCGCGGCGCGGCCGTCGGCCGTCACCAGGAGGGTGCCGACCTTGGAGCTGATGACGTACCCGGTGCCGAACGGTCCGGAGACCTCCTTGCCGAACTGCTTGAGCAGCCGTGACGGGTCGGTGGTGCCCCGTTCACCGGACTTGACCTCGCCGGTGAGCAGCTCCGCGGGCACCTTGCCGACCAGGACGGTGTCCCAGCCCTCGCCCACGGTCTTCCCGTCGATGCTCTCGAACAGGTTCTGCTTCTCCTTCAGCTCGGCTTCGGACGGCTTGTGGTCGCCCGGCTTCGACTCGGTCACCTTCGCGCCCGCGGGCGGGGTGTAGGTGAACAGGGAAGCGTCCTGCGCGCCGGTTTCGAAGTCGGTGAACCCGATCCGCAGGGCGGGCTCGGCCTGCCCGTTGGCCAGGACCTCCAGTCGCAGCGGGAGCCGGGTCTCGGAGTCGACCGCCACCCGGACCTCGCGCAGCAGCGTGCGCTCGGTCGGCTTCGGGGTGAGGACGAGCTGGTAGACCGGCCGGTCGGCGACACGCGCGGTGCCGTCGACGGTGATCGTGCTGTCCTTGCCCATCAGCCCGATGAACTCGCGAGCCGCGGTGGCCGGGTCGGCCAGCTTGTGCTCCGCGGTCTTCTTCTCGTGCTCGCCGCTCACCATCTTCTGCACCGACCGGTCGGCCGAGTTCCACATCCAGGTGGTGGTGCCGTCGTGCACGATGGTGCGCTCCGAACCGCCCTGGCTGATCGACACCCGCGCCCGGCCTTCGCCGTCGGTATAGACGTGCGCGGCCTCCCCACCCGAACCCGCCTGCGGCAGGCCCGGGACCGGGATGCCGAGGTCGCTGGTGAACTCGACGGCCCCCGACATCGCCGGGATCTTCTCGGTCTTGATGACCGACTCGACCAGCGCCTCCGGGCTGATCTCCGGCAGGGCGGGCGGCTGTTCGCCCGCACCGGCGGGCGTGGCGAGCAGGATCAGCCCGACCACCCCCGTGGCCGTCCCCGCGGCCGCGACGGTCAGCGCCGTCCTCTTCCTGTCCATGCTGTTCTCCCCTGGTTCGGGTTGTGTTCCCGCACCACAGACACTGCACCCGGCGACCTGAGATGGCGCTGAGAGCGCGTCCGTCGCTGAGAACCCGCTGAGAGTGACCGCGCGATTCCACCGAAGACGGCCATGATGACAGGGTGAAACCTCGGGTTCTGGTGGTCGACGACGAGCTCGGCGTGCGCCGGGCACTGCAGCGCGGGCTCACCGCCGAGGGCATGGACGTGGTGGTGGCCGCAGACGGGCCCAGCGCGCTGCGGATCGCCCTCACCGGCACGTTCGACGTGATCCTTCTCGACATCATGCTGCCGGGCCTGTCCGGCTACCGGGTGTTGGAGCGGCTGCGCGCCGAAGGTGTCGGGACGCCGGTGCTGCTCGTGTCGGCCAAGGACGGGGAGGTCGACCAGGCCGACGGCCTCGACCTCGGCGCCGACGGGTACCTGGTCAAGCCGTTCTCCTTCGTCGTGCTGGTCGCCCAGGTTCGCGCGGTCCTGCGGCGCACCGCCGAGGACGCCTCCGGCCGCAAGGTGCGTCTCGGTGATCTGGAGATCGACCGCGGCAGCCGCGAGGTCCGCTTCCGCGGCGAGCCGGTGGCGCTGAGCCCCCGCGAATTCGCGGTCCTCGACGTGCTGGCGGGTCGGGCGGGCGCGGTCGTCACCAAGGACGACCTGCTGCGCGCGGTCTGGGGCGACGAGCAGGCCGCCACCCGCAACGCGGTCGAGGTCTACGTCGGGTACCTGCGCCGCAAACTCGACGCGGCGGGCGCCGACGGCATCGTGCGCACCGTGCGCGGCCACGGGTATCTGGCCTCCACCAGCGAGATCGACGACGTGCTCGACCCGGTCCGGCCCAGGTGAGAGACCCGCGCGGCCTCTGGCTCCGGCGGACGATCCGGTTCCGGGTCACCATCGTCACCACCGTCGTGACGCTGGCCGTGCTGCTCGGACTGGCCGCCGTGACCAGCAAGATGATCGGCCCGCTGTTGATCAGCTCGGCCGACGCGGAGCTCTCGACGTCGCTGTCGGCGGCCAAGGCCCGCGTCGAGCGCGGGGAGCCCGCGCCGCCGTCGCCCAACCTCCAGGTCCGGGTGCTCGACACAGGCGGGACGCCCGTCGACGGCGGCCCGCCGGTGCATCTCGAACCCGCGGACATCCGCGTTCTCAAAGCGGGCACTCCGGTGCTGCGCGGCAGCGACACGCCGCCCGCGCGCTGGCTCGGGACCGTGGCCACCGCACCGGACGGCAGCCAGCGGCTCGTCGTCGCCGGGACCGGCATCGTCGGCTACGAAGCCGCCCACCACCGGGCCCTCAAGTGGCTCCTGATCGCCGCCCTGATCGTCGCCGCCGCGGTGGCCGCGACGACTTGGATCGCCGTGCGCACCTCACTTCGCCCCGTGGAACGCATGCGCAGCGCCGCGGGAAGGCTCGGCGCCGGACGCAGACTCCCGATTCCCGCCGCCCACGACGAACTGCGCTCCCTCGCAGGCGCGCTCAACGCCCTGCTCGCCCGCCGCGACGAGGCCGCCGACCGCCTGCGCCGGTTCACCGGCGACGCCGCGCACGAGTTGCGCTCGCCGGTCGCGTCCATCCGGGTGCAGGCTGAGGTCGCGGTCACCCATCCCGACCCGGACCTGTCCCAGGAGGTCCTCAGCGACGTCGTTCGCGAAGCGGAGCGGCTGTCGTCGCTGGTGGACGGCCTGCTGACGCTGGCTCGCTCGGACGCGGGCGAGGTCCCGCCCGCCGAGCCGGTCGACCTGGCGCTCGCGGCGGCCGACGCGACCACCCGGTGTCGCGGCGACGGCCCCGCCATTCAGTTGCACGTCCCGCCGACCCCGTGCTGGGTGCTCGCCGCACCGTCCGAAGTGGACTTGGTGCTGGACAACCTGCTCCGCAACGCGCTGCGGCACGCCCGGGCCCAGGTGACGGTCACCGTCCTGGTCGCCAGCAAGGCGATCCGGCTGGTGGTGGACGATGACGGCCGTGGCATCCCGGAGGAACACCGCACGCGCGTGTTCGACCGCTTCTACCGGATCCAGGACGACCGGGCCCGCAGCAGCGGCGGCACGGGCCTGGGTCTGGCACTGGTCGCGGAGGTCGTGCGGCGGCGGGGTGGCGCGGTGCGGGTGAGCGAGTCCCCGGAGGGCGGCGCCCGCTTCCAGGTCAGCTGGCGGGTCGCCCGATGAGGGCACTGTCGGCGGCGTTCGGCGCGGAGGGGGTGCTGGACCCGTCGCGAGCGGGGTTGGTCGGCGTGGGCGACGAGATCCGGATCGGGTGGTCCCGGATGCGCATTGTGGAACTTGGCGTGGACGGACTGCGCGCGGTCCGGGTGGGCGGACTTCCCGCGCCGGCGCTGGAGATTCCGTCCACTGGCGGTGCGTGGCCCCGAGTCACCGCGCGGGTGCGCGCGAAGGCTGCGGCGTTGGAAGGCGCTCGAGTCGTGGTCGGGGCGGCCATTGTGCGAGACGGCCGAGTGCTTGCGCAGCAGCGGGCGTACCCGGCGGAGGCAGCAGGCCTGTGGGAACTGCCCGGCGGCCGCGTCGAGCCGGGGGAGTCCGATGTGGACGCCGTGCGGCGGGAATGCTTGGAGGAGTTGGGAATCGACGTCACACCGACGGTTCCGGTGGGCCCGGACGTGGTGCTCCGGGACGACCTGGTCCTGCGCGTCTACGGCGCGTCGCTTGACCGGGGAGAGCCGCATCCGCATGACCACCAGGCGGTGGCGTGGCTGACCGAGGGAACCTTGGACACGGTCACCTGGCTGCCCGCTGACCGCGTTCTTGTCCCTGCTCTGCGGACTTTCCTTCGCGCCGTGCCACCGGACTAGGTAGTTTTACTCCTTTCCGTATCCATGCGGCTCCGCACAGTGTTCGTTTGCGTCATACTCATCGACGGCTCGCGGACAAGGGGGAAGACCGTGCCTGATGATGATCTCGCTGAACGAAACTTCAGAACGGACCTTGAGCAGTTGGCCTTTGTTGCCGACAACTCATTGCCGGCACTCTCCGAGCTTCTGCAGCGCCAAGTGGACGCGCACAACAAGTTTGATGGCGTCTCGCCAGGAACAATGTCGACAGGGGTCGACAGTGCCTTCTATTCCCTGAATGGGACTCTGCGTGACCGCGTACGGCAGGCATCTGTGGTCATCGAGGAGACGGCGCAGGCATTGCATGACATCGCGTACCTCTACAAACGTGCTGATGGGCAGGCCTGACGGCATGGTCGAACACAGCGAGTGGCCTGACGACAACCTGATTGCCGACCTCATCTTCCGGATGAGAAGCGAGTACACGGAGCTGCTCACGCATGAACTCGAGGATCGCGAGCTCGCGTTGCTCAGTCACCCAGGGAATCCGATGGACGTCGACACCAGACTGAGCCCTTTTCATCCTGCGGTGGTCTCGTAGT
>NZ_JABVED010000025.1 GCF_014323725.1 Actinokineospora xionganensis
CAACGAGTGGCTATGACTTCGAAACACGGCCTAGTTAGGTGGATGCCCGGGCCTGTCCACGCTGTGACATGCGACGCTAGTGCGCGGCCTCGTTCCAGGAGCGGCCGAAGCCGACGGAGACGTCGAGGGGGACGCGGAGTTCGTAGGCGCTGCCCATTTCCTTGCGCACCAGAGCTTCCACGGCTTCGTGCTCGCCGGGAGCGACGTCGAGGACCAGTTCGTCGTGGACCTGCAGCAGCATCCGGCTGCGTAGGCCCGTGGCGACCAGTTCTCGCTGGACGTGCAGCATCGCGACCTTGATGATGTCGGCGGCGCTGCCCTGGATCGGGGCGTTGAGCGCCATCCGCTCGGCCATCTCACGGCGCTGGCGGTTGTCGCTGGTGAGGTCGGGCAGGTAGCGGCGGCGACCGAAGATGGTCTCGGTGTAGCCGTCCTTGCGGGCCAGGCCGACGAGTTCCTGCAGGTAGTCACGCACTCCGCCGAAACCGGCGAAGTAGTCGTCCATCAGCCCGCGCGCCTCCTCTGTGGAGATGCGCAGCTGTTGTGAGAGGCCGTAGGCGGAGAGCCCGTACGCCAGACCGTAGTTCATCGCCTTGATCTTGGCCCGCTGCTCGCCGGTGACCTCCGTCGGCGAGACGGAGAAGACTTTGGCGGCGGTGGCGGCGTGGAAGTCGAAGCCCGAGTTGAACGCCTCGATCAGCGCCTCGTCGCCCGACAGGTGGGCCATGATCCGCATCTCGATCTGGCTGTAGTCGGCGGTGAGCAGCTCGGCGTAGCCGTCGCCGACGATGAACGCGTCGCGGATCGTGCGGCCCGCTTCGGTGCGGATCGGGATGTTCTGCAGGTTCGGCTCGGTGGAGGACAGCCGACCGGTGGCCGCGATGGTCTGGTTGAACGTGGTGTGGATGCGACCGTCGTCGGCGACCGACTTCAGCAGGCCCTCGACGGTGATCTTGAGCCGCATCGCGTCGCGGTGTTCGAGCAGGTGCTCCAGGAACGGGTGCTGCGTCTGCGTGTAGAGGGTGGTGAGCGCCTCGGCGTCGGTGGTGTAGCCGGTCTTGGTCTTCTTGGTCTTGGGCATCTCCAACTCGTCGAACAGGACGACCTGCAGCTGCTTGGGCGAGCCGAGGTTGATCTCCTTGCCGATGACGGCGAACGCGGCCTTCTCGGCGTCGCGCACGCGGGCGGCGAAGTGGGACTCCAGTTCGCTGAGCTTCTCGGTGTCGACGGCGATGCCCGCCGCCTCCAACTCGGCCAGGACTCGCAGCAGCGGCAGCTCCATGTCGCCGAGGAGCGTGTACTGGCCCGCGTCGCGCAGGGCCGTGTCGAGCGCGTCGGCCAACTCGGCGATCGCGCGGGCGCGCAAAATCTCACCGGCGGCGAGCTTGCGGTCGTCGTCGCCCTCTTCATCCAGGAGGGACAGCTGCTGCTCCCCCGCCGTGTCCTCGACGCGCAGCTCGCGCTTGAGGTAGCGCAGAACCAGGTCGTCGAGGGTGAAGGTGCGCTGACCCGGACGGACCAGGTACGCGGCCAGGGCGGTGTCGGTGGCCAGGCCTTCGAGGGACCAGCCGCGGTTGCGCAGGGCGTGCAGCGAGCGCTTCACGTCGTGGGCGAGCTTGGGGACGTCCGGGTCGGCCAGCCAGTCTCGGAAGGCGCGCTCGTCGTCCTCGGTCAGCGAGCTGACGTCGACGTAGACGCCCTCGCCGCCCGCGGTGGACAGCGCGACCGCCCGCAGCTCGACGGCTTGGCCGGACACGCCGACCTGGTCCTCCCTGAACGACAGCCCGATGCGGGTGCCCTTCGGCGCGTGCTTGGCCAACCAGCCGGGAAGCTCACCGGCCTCCAGGGCGCCGCCACTGACCTCGAAGCCTTCGTCGGCCTCGGGCTCGGCGCTGGTGAGGGTGGCGAAGAGCCGGTCACGCAGGACGCGGAACTCCAGCTCGTCGAACAGCCGGTGCACGGCGTCGCGGTCCCATGAGCGCACCGCGAGTTCGCCCGGCGTGAGCTCCAGCGGGACGTCGCGGACCAACTCGGTGAGCTGGCGGTTCATCATGACCGCCGACAGGTTCGCGCGCAGCGAGTCTCCGACCTTGCCCTTGACCTCGTCGACCCGGTCGATCAGGTCGTTGAGCGAGCCGAACTGCTGGATCCACTTGGTGATCGTCTTCTCGCCGACCCCGGGGACCTTCGGCAGGTTGTCACTCGGGTCGCCACGCAGGGCCGCGAAATCCGGGTATTGAGCGGGGGTGACGCCGTACTTCGCGAGCACCGCGTCGGGCGTGTAGCGGGCCAGTTCGGAGACGCCCTTGACCGGGTAGAGCACGGTGACGTGCTCGTTGACCAACTGCAACGCGTCTCGGTCGCCGGTACAGATGGAGACGTCGAACCCGTCGGCCACGGCCTGCGTGGTCAGCGTGGCGATGAGGTCGTCGGCCTCGTAGTTCTCCTTGGCCAGCTTCGGGATGCAGAGGGCAGTGAGGACTTCCTCGATGAGGCTGACCTGGCCCTTGAACTCGTCCGGGCTGGCACTGCGGTTGGCCTTGTAGTCGGGGAACGACTCGCTGCGGAACGTCTTGCGGGAGACGTCGAAGCACACGGCGAGGTGCGTGGGGGCTTCGTCGCGCAGGAGGTTGATCAGCATGGAGGTGAAGCCGTAGACGGCGTTGGTGTGCTGGCCCGTGCCCGTGGAGAAGTTCTCCTTGGGCAGCGCGAAGAACGCCCGGTAGGCCATCGAGTGCCCGTCGATCAGGAGCAATCGGCGGCCTTCGGTGGTGGTGGCGGGGAGCGGTCGGGTTTCGGTCTGCGCTGGCACGCCGCGAGTCTAGGCTGGGGCACTGACAGCTTTGCCGAGAGTCGGGGTCGGTCGACCCAGCGTCACCCGACGGAGTCACCCACGGAGGTCCTCTTGAGCACGATTGACCCGTCGAAGATCCCCGGTCTGCGCTCGGAAGTGGCCGATCAGCTGCTCGCCGACAAGCTCGGCATCGAGGTGACGGAGTGGGACAAGAACCGGCTGGTGGCGACCATGCCGGTCAAGGGGAACCTGCAGCCGTACGGGTTGCTGCACGGTGGCGCGAGCGCGGTGCTCGCGGAGACCCTGGGCTCGATCGCGGCGGCGTTGAACGCGCCCGAGGGGAAGGTGGTCGTCGGGCTGGAGCTGTCGTGCACGCACCACCGCGCGGCCCGGGAGGGTTTGGTGACGGCGGTGTGCACGCCGCTGCACGTGGGGCGGTCGACGTCGACTTTCGAGATCGTCATGACCGAGGACAGCGGTAAGCGCACCTGCACGGCCCGGCTGACGTGCGTGGCCCTGGACCGCGCACCCGGCGACAAGGGCTAGAGGTCGGCGAGGCGCTGAGGTGACCAGGAGGAATCGGGGAACCTCAGCGTGCCGCCATCAGGGTTCTTGGAGTCTCGGACGCGGAGATCGGTGGAATAAGCGATCTCGACACAGGCGGCTTCGTTGGCTGCGCTGAAGGTCGACTTCCGCCAGGCCACTTCAACGCAGTTGGCTTCGTTTGGCTGGCTGAAGCTCGACTTCCGCCACTTCGCGTGCACCCTGTCTCAGCTCCGTTCGTAATCGGCCGCCATCCTGGTCAGGAAGTTCACCGTATCGGCGGACCCCAGCGCGAACCTCATCAGCGTAACAGTCCGATCTTGAAACCTGCTTGTGCCAACTGGGTCATCAATGAACCCCGCCACCCCCAGGTGCTCCACGTAGATGATCGGCTCCGCATCGGCGAATCCCATCATCATGAATGGCCCCGGATTCGGATAAATGCCGTGGCGAAACGGGATGACATGGATATTGATGTGGGGCAATTGCGCTCGGCCGATCAACCAATTGATCTGCTGAACCATCACCTCTGATCCGCCACACGGTCGCCGCAGTGCGGCCTCATCGATAATCGCGGTGTAGCGCGGGCATGCCAGTTTGGCCAGTACCCTCTGGCGGTCGAGCCTCGCTGCGACCTTCGCATCTTGCTCAGGGCCGGTCACACCTGCGGCCGAGTGGAGGGCACGCACGTATGCGGGTGTTTGCAGCAGGCCAGGCACGACGGTGTGCTCGAAATCCACCAGCGATCGCGCCTGGGATTCGAAGGCCGCCAGAAACGGCAGCAGACGGGGAAGCCGTTCGCCGGTTTCCAGCCATTCCTGCGCATCCAAGTTCTGCGCCAACTCGAGGATCCGCTGGCGATCGGCCCCAGTGACTCCGTATAGCGCCAACAGCCCGGCCACATCTGTGATCGGCGAAATCCGCCGGGCCTTTTCGCTTCGGTTGACCGTCGCAGGCGAACTTCCGATTCCCTTTGCCGCGTCCCGGGTGTTCAAGCCCATCCGGGCCCGGGCCGCCGCCAGTTCCATCCCCAACGCCCGCATGCGGGCGGGCTGCCGATTGGTGATCATGCGGCAATCAGACCGGGACTTCTCACGCTCCGCAACGCGACCGTTCGGCTTAGTGATTCCGGTCCCCGAAACAGCTAGCATCGAGGTTCTTGATCAAACTCTACCTGGGGGTAGCGAATATCGATCATGAAAAGAACGCTGGCCGTGGCAGCCATCGCGCTGTCGACCATGGCCTTCTCAGCGGGACCCGCTTCCGCGGCGACCGGGTACGACCGATGTCCGGCGGGATACTTCTGCCTCTTCAAGTACGACAACGGGCAGGGCGCGATGGCGTACTTCCTCTATAGGTCGCCGGACCTCTCACAGCAGGGCATGGTCAACCCGCACAGTTGGCGCAACAACAACGCCGGCGCCTTCTGCATGTACTACGAGCGCAACTACGTGAACCGGGGTGGCATCTTCCCCTCCGGCACGACTGGCAACTTCAACCAGCACCCGTACTACTCGACGAAGAAGTGCGTCTGAGCTGAAGCAGCGAGGGCCGCATCCCGTGCGGGATGCGGCCCTCGCTCTTAAACGGTGAAACCTAGTCCTCGCCGAGGTAGGCCGCGCGGACGCGGGGGTCGGCCAGCAGGTCGTGACCTGGGCCTTCCAGCGTCGTGCGTCCCAGGTCGACCACGTAACCGCGGTCGGACTGGGCGAGGGCGGCCAGAGCGTTCTGCTCGACCAGCAGGATTGTGGTGCCCTGCGACTGCAGTTCCTTGATGGTGTCGAAGATGCGCTGCGTCATGATCGGCGACAGGCCCATCGAGGGCTCGTCGAGCATGAGCAGGCGCGGCTTCGCCATCATGGCCCGGCCGATGGCGAGCATCTGCTGCTCGCCACCGGAGAACAAGCCCGCCTTCTGCTGGCGGCGCTGACCGAGCACGGGGAACAGCTCGTAGACCCGCGCCATGTCCTTCGCGACACCCGCGTCCTTGCGGACGTAGGCGCCCAGGTGCAGGTTCTCCTCGACCGTCATCCGGCCGAAGAGCCTGCGGCCCTCGGGACAGTGCGCGACGCCCCGCTCCAGGATCTCGTGCGCGTCGGCGTTGGCGATCGACTTCCCGTCGAACCGGATGTCGCCCGCCTTCGGCCGGAGCAACCCCGAAACGGTGCGCAGCGTAGTGGTCTTGCCCGCGCCGTTGCTGCCGATGAGGCTGACGATCTGGCCCTCTTCGACGGAGAACGAGACGTCCCGGACGGCTTCGATCGCGCCGTAGGCGACGCTGAGGTTTTCTACCTCGAGCAGTGCGGTCACTGCTGTCCTCCCTCGTTGGGACGTCGGTCGCGGATGGGCTCGATGATGGACGTGCGCTCCGCCGACGATTCCGCCGCGTACGCGTCCACCTCCGCCTGGACCTCCTCCGGGGGCTTGCCCAGGTAGGCCTCGATGACCCGCGGGTCACCTCGGACGACCTCGGGCGAGCCTTCCACCAGCAGTTCACCCTGCACGAGCACCGAGACGTGGTCGCACAGCGAGAAGATGAACTTCGTGTCGTGCTCGATGACCACGACGGCGATGCCCAGTTCTCGGATCGACAGGATGAGCTGCCGGGCGGCCTCGGTCTCCTGCGGGTTCATACCCGCCGTGGGCTCGTCGAGCAGCAGCACCGCCGGATCGGTGGCCAGTGCTCGGGCGATCTCCAGGCGGCGCTGGTCGCCGTAGGGCAGGTTCCGCGCGAGTTCGTCGTCCAAACCGGACAGTCCGACGAAGTCGAGCAACTCCAGGCACCGGGTGCGCGCGTCCGCCTCGCCCTTCTTGAAGGACGGGCCGTGGAACAGTGACGCGATCGGGCCCTGCTTCATCCGCGAGTGCCGTCCCACCAGGACGTTCTCCAGCGCGGTCATGCTGGGGAACAGCCGGATGTTCTGGAACGTGCGCGCCACACCGGCGACGGTGACCTGGGCCGGGTCGCTGGGCAGCGTGCGCCCCTTGAGCCGGACCGAGCCGCGGGTCGGGGTGTAGAGACCCGTGAGGCAGTTGAAGAACGTGGTCTTGCCCGCGCCGTTCGGACCGATCAGCCCGAGGATCTGGCCCTCGTGCAGCTCGATGTTGACGTCCTTGAGCGCGGTCAGACCGCCGAAGACCATGGTGACATTGGACGCCGCCAACACTGGCGCATTACTGGTCGCGGTCATCGGGCCACCTGCGCCTTCGCGCCGCCAGGGGTGTCGTCAGGCAAGTTGAGCTCCTCGATCGGCACGCCTTCGGCGCCCTCATTGGCCAACTCGGCACGTCGATGCTTATCGGGAACCAAGCCTTGCGGGCGGAACCGCATGATCAGGATCAGCGCGAAGCCGAACAAGATCAGCCGGTAGTCGGCGAACTCTCGCAGCTTCTCCGGCAGCACCAGCAGCAGTGCCGCACCGAGCACGGCGCCCGGGATGGAGCCCATGCCGCCGAGGATGACCGCCGCGAGCAGCGTCACCGACTCGATGAACTGGAAGCTGTCGTAAGCCACGGTCGAGGTCTTGTGCGCGAACACCGCACCGGCCACACCGGCCAGCGTGGCGCCGATGAGGAAGGCGAGGATCTTCGCCTTGCCGGTCTTGATGCCCATGGCGCGCGCGGCGTCCTCGTCCTCTCGGATCGCGATCCAGGACCGGCCGATGCGCGAGTTCTTGAGGTTCGCGAACACGACCATGACCAGAGCGACGAGCACGATGATCAGGACGTAGTACATGACACCTGAGGGCAGCTTGACGCCAGCGATTTCCAGTGGCTTGTCGAACGACAGGCCGAACCAGTTGATCGGGGGAACACCCGGGATCGCGTTCGCACCACCGGTGAGGCCACCGATGTCGTTCTGGGCGGACTTCTTGAAGATCTCACCGAAGGCCAGCGTCACGATCGCCAGATAGTCACCGCGCACGCGCAGCGTGGGCGAGCCGACGACGGCGCCGAAGACGCCCGCGACGATGGCCGCGATGATCACCGCCACCAGGAACGGAAGCTCGAAGCCCATCTTGGCCGCCGCCGCCCCGGAGAAGTTCGCCGCCACGAACGCGCCGATGCCGAGGAACGCGACATATCCGAGGTCGAGCAGACCGGCCAAGCCGACCACGATGTTCAGACCGATCGCGGTCGCGGCGTAGACACCGATGTTGGTCGCCGTGGTCATCCAGTAGTCGGTGCCCGCCTCGGTGAACGGCAGCCCGAGGGCCACCGCGAGGAGCACTACGATGCTGAACCACTTGTGCTTGTCCGACAACCGTGAGATCCAGCCGGTGACGCCGACCGCGTGCAAGGCGCCCAGCACACCGGCGAAAAACGCCAGCAGCGACAGGAAGATCGGACCCGCGTACGGGTTGCCCACGCCGCCCTGTCCGCCCGCGTTGAGCATCATGGCGACACCCAGCAACAGAGCGGTGAACGAGACGACCAGCACCGCGTAGGCGACAACCCGGGAGACGTCGGTGCTCAGGTGCGGGATGGGCTCGACAGGGCCCGCCTTGCCCGAGAACACCAACGCGATACCCGCGACCAGGCCGATGACGGCGCCGAACGCGAAGGAGCTGCCGTCGGAGGTGATCGCGCCGAAGCCGCCGCCGTTGCCCGCGATGAATGCCGCGTTGATCAGCGCGATGCCGATCAACGACCAGCCGAGCGCCTTGTGAATCCGGTGCTTGCGGATCGGAGCGAAGACCACCGCGAGCGCCACGAGGCTCAGGAGCAGCGTGTGCAGCCGGAAGCCGCTGACCGCCCATGGGGAATCGAAGAACTGCAGGGTCGACTTGTCCGGGTACGCGCCCTCGTTCAGCACGAACGTCGCCCACGGCATCAGGGCGGCGACGATGCCCAGCGCCGCCCCGCCTATGGACAGCGGGCGGGACAGAGTGGGACGAGGCGTTACGTACTCGGTGCCCTTCTTCCAGGCGAACCGGATGAGGACCAGCAGGCCGATGAGGCCCAACACCGAGGGAATGAAGATGGCAAGGTATTTCCAGCCGATGGGAATGTTCACGCGCGCACCCTTTCCGGCTCACCGAACAGGCCCTGCGGCCGGAACACCAGCACCACGATCAGCAGGACGAAGATCCACACCAGGTCGTACTGCGTGCCACCGGGGAAGTACTGACCCGCCAGCGACTTGATCAGACCGATGGCGAAACCGCCGATCACCGCGCCCTTGATGCTGCCGACTCCGCCGAGCACAGCGGCGGTGAAGGCGAAGATGCCGTAGAGGAAGCCGACCTCGGTGTCCACGTTGGTGATCTGGATGCCGTAGAGCACGCCCGCGATGCCCGCGAGCGCGGCGCCGATGACGAAGGTCAGGACGATCGTCCGGTTCGGGTTGACACCCATGAGCCGGGCGGTGTCCGGGTCCTGCGCCGTGGCGCGCATCGCGCGGCCCATGCGGGACTTGGTGATGTAGGTCTGCAGCACGACCGCGCCGATGACCGAGACGGCGATCATCAGGATCGCGGTGGATCCGATGGTGATCGTGCCGTCGAAGATCTCGAACGTGTACTGCTCGTCGACGAAGACTCGGGGGAAGGGGACCGGGGCGGTCGCGCCAGGGTAGAACAGGCGGACCGCTTCCTTGAGAACCACCGAGACGCCGAGAGCGGTGATCAACGGCGCCAGGCGCGGCGCGTTGCGCAGCGGCCGGTAGGCGAACCGTTCCATGATCACCGCGAGGATCACGGCGACAAGCGCACCACCGAGAGCCATCAAGGGAAGGGCGACCCACCAGTCGCTCCGCCAGCTCTCGGGGATGAAGTACGAATAGGTGGCGAGCGAGGCGAACCCGCCCACCATGAAGACCTCGCCGTGGGCGAAGTTGATCAACTGGATGATGCCGTACACCATCGTGTAGCCCAGCGCGATGAGCGCGATCAAGCCGCCCAGCACGAGGCCGTTAATTAGCTGCTGTAGCAGCGTGGCCACGTCTACCTCCAAGAATGGCGGGGGCAGGCTTCATTGCCCGCCCCCGCCACGTCCGTCTGTTGGGACTTCAGTGCTTCAGGGTCAGCCGCCGAACGTGCCGGTCTCGTCGGCCGCCCACTTGCCCGCGGTCACCTTGTAGACGGTCAGCAGCTTGTTGGTGCTGTCGCCGTACTTGTCGAACTTGACCTCACCGGTCGCACCCTGGGCGGAGTAGTCCTGGGTGTTCTTGATCAGGTCGGCGCGCTTGTCCTCGCCCCACGTGCCCGCGTCGCCGAGGGTCTTGCCGAGCGAAGCGATGATCACGTTCGCCGCGTCGTACGAGAACGCACCGTAGGCGCTGTAGTCGTCCTTGAAGCCCTTGGCCTTGTAGGCGTCGATGAACGCCTTCGCGCTGGGCAGGGTCTCCGTCGGAGCGCCGACCGAGGTGGCGAGGTCGCCTTCCTTGCCGCCGAGGTCGATGAACTTCTGGTCGAAGATGCCGTCGCCGCCCATGACCGGGACGTTCAGACCGGCGTCCTTCATCTGCTTCGAGAGCGGGCCCGCCTGCGGGTACTCGCCGCCGTAGTAGACCGCGTCCGGGTTCGCGCCCTTGATGCTGGTGATGACGGTGGAGAAGTCGGTGTCACGCTCGCCGACCTTCGCCGTGGCGGCGATCTTGGCGCCGTCCTTCTCGGCCTGCTTCTTGAACTCCGCCGCGAGGCCCTCACCGTAGGTCTTGCCGTCGGTGATGATGGCGATGTTCTTCTTGCCCGCCTTGCCGACCAGGTACTTGGCCGCGAACGGGCCCTGCAGGTCGTCGGTGGCGCAGACGCGGAAGTAGTTCTCGAAATCGCGCTTGGGCGCGGTCGCGTACTCGCCGCCGCGGGTCAGCGACGGCGCCGTGTTGGCGGGCGAGACCATGAGAATGTTCTTGCCCTTGAGGATCGGCTGCACGCTCTGCGCGACCGAGGAGTTCAGTGTGCCGATCACGCCGACAACATTCGCGTTAGAGGAAAGCCTGGTGGCTGCCTGCGCGCCGACCTGCGCGGTCGCCTGGTCGTCTTCGGTCTGCACCTGGAGCTTGTAGCCCTTGACAGCGCACTTCTCGTTGGCCTGGTCGGCCGCGAGCTGCGCGGAGTTCTTGATGCCGAGGCCAAGCGCGGACAGACCACCGGACTGCGGCGCGATGACGCCGATGACCAGGGTGCCCTTGCTCTGGTCGCAGGCCTGGTTGCCTCCGCCCGCACCGGTCTCTTCCTTATTGGTGCCACAGGCTGCGAGCAACAACGCGCCAGCGACCAGCACCGCGGCCTTCACCGTCTGGTTACGCACGTGACGTCCCTTCTCCGCTTCGTCCGACAATGCCGTACAGCATGCCGAACCTCGCCCTCATACCTATTTGAGGGTTGGGGCGGAAAGTAGTGACCTGACGAGGAGTAGTCACGCCCCTAGGCTGCTCGTGACCAGACTGCAACGAAAGTGAGCGCTGGTGTTCGACACCCGGACACCGACCCCTGATGGGGTTCGCATTAGCGAGACGTGCCAATACGCTGCGGTCGTGGTCAGCGGAAAACGAGTGCTCGTCTGGGTGGGAGCGGTCGCCGTGCTCGTAGGGGCCGTTCTGACGCTGCGTACGCCGAGTGACGACTCACCCCCGCCGGCGCCACCTTCGACCGTCAACCCACCCCCTGAACGGGTGAGTCGGTTCGCTGACGACCGGGTGCTGCTCCCGGAGCCCGGAAAGCCGCCCGCCGCGCCTCACGACGTGTCCTCGGCGCCCGCGCCCGGCAGGCTGCGGGTGTCCTGGGCCGACGGCGGCGCGCCGGGGTACGAGGTGCGCTGGGAAGGCGGCGGCGCACCCGCCCGGTCGAAGCTCGTCGCGGCGCCGGACACCCAGCTCGACGGGCTGGTCGACGGCGCCGACTACCGGATAGAGGTGCGGGCCGTCGACGGCTTCGGCAGGCGGTCCGAGCCCGCCTTCGCCGAGGGCAGGCCCGGCCGCGGCGACGTCGGGTGGCGTGACGGTCTGACCGGGCTGCTCGACGAGTTCCGCGACGACGCGTCCGTGCGGGCCGACGTGCCCGGGTCGCTGTGGCACCTGTCCGGTTACCGGGGTTGCGTGGACCTGGGCGCGCGGTCGCCCGGCGAGGTCGGACTGCCGATAGACCTGGGGTGCGGCGCCGACGAGGCGGTCCTGCGCGCCCGGCAGCCGATGCGGCTGGCCGAGTCCGGCGACGGGATGCTCGGACGGTTCGTGGTGCTCACCGACGCGGCGGGCCCGGGTGGGCGGCTCACGCTCGACCTGGTGCCGGGACCGGCCGACCGGGTCGGCGCGGTCCGCAGCACGCCGCACGCGGGCGAGGACCCGACGCTGCCCGCGGGGGCCATCCGGGTGCTGGTGGACGACGCGGGCGTGCGGGTCAACACCGGCGCCGGGCTGGACCAGCGGACCGTGACCGCGCAGGTGTCGCCCACCGTGCCCGCCCGTGGGGGCGGCGTGCTGCACCTGTTCGAGGTGCGGGTGACGACGTCCGGCGTGTTCGTGCTGCAGGACGGGCGCACGGTCGGGGTGTCGGGCGCGGTTCCGCGCTGGTCGGAGGCGTCGGCGCTGATCGGGATGCGCGGGCCGCAGGGGTTGCGTGCGCGCGTGCATGTCGCCGCCGCGGGGTTCAGTGGACCGCCCGCGGCGGTGCCGTCGGTGGTGGAGCGGTCGGTCAACCTGGCCACCAGGCAGGTGCTCGCGCCGGACGCGCCCGCCCCGGCCCTGGGGGTCTCGCGACGGCTGCTGGCGGACGCGCTGTCGGCGCGGATCGTGGTCACGATGACCGTGTCCGGCTTGATGGACGCGAGCGCGGCGACGATCCAACTGGGCGGCGACGTGCTGCCCGCGCCACCCGCCGTGCCGGGTCCGCCCCGGTCGGCCGGGTCATCGGTAACGGTGATCGCCGAGGTCCCGCAGGCGCTGCTCGGCGTCGACGGGGAGGCGCTGAGCCCGTTCGTGGTGCGCGCGCCAGGGGCGGAACCGGACGCGGTGGTCCAGGAGAGCTACTTGGAGCTGTCCCTGGCAGCTCCCCCACCGGCGGACGCCACTCGCGGAGCCAGCCGCGCCACCCGCGACGCCCTGCCCATCGTGTCGATCGAACTGGGCGACTCGGGCGGCGTCCCGATGCCCGCGCCGACCGTGTCGCCCCAGGGCAGGCTCGTGGTCACCGTGCGGCTCGCGGGGGAACGGTCCCAATGGGACACCGGGGCGGTGGCGGGCGTGCAGGGTTTCCAGCTGTGGGCCGACGGGCGGATGCTCGCCGGACTGCCGACGTCGGACGGCGGCCCGTCACCGGGCGGGACCTACACGATCCCGTTGTCGCTCAACGGTTTCACGCCGGGGAGGCACGTGCTGGAGGTGCGCGTGATCGGGGTGAACGGGGATCGGACGTCGGGGGTGGAGGCGTTCACCGTCGTCTAGTTGATGTTCTCCACCACGGCTTCGGCGACGGCCTTCATCGTGGTCCGGCGGTCCATCGCGGTGCGCTGGATCCAGCGGAAAGCCTCCGGCTCGGAAAGGCCCTGCTTGCTCATCAGCAGCCCCTTGGCCCGCTCGATGACCTTGCGCGTCTCCAACCGCTCGGTCAGGCCGGCGACCTCGGTCTCCAGTGCCTGCAACTCGGAGAACCGGCTGACGGCCAACTCGATCGCGGGCACCAGGTCGTGCTTGGCGAACGGCTTGACGAGATACGCCATCGCGCCGGCGTCCCGGGCCCGCTCGACCAGGTCTCGCTGGCTGAACGCGGTCAACATGACAACCGGGGCGATCCGCTCACCGGCGATCATGGTGGCGGCCTCGATGCCGTCCATCTTGGGCATCTTGACGTCGAGGATCACCAGGTCGGGCTTGAGCTCACCGGCCAGCCGCACGGCCTCCTCGCCGTCCCCAGCCTCACCGGCGACCTCGTACCCCTCTTCCCGGAGCATCTCGACCAGGTCGAGCCGGATCAACGCCTCATCCTCGGCCACCAGCACCCGACGGGGAGCGGGACCTTGGGCCTCGGTAGCCACATCGGTCACCGGGGTCCTCCTTGCTACCGGAAACGGGAAGCCTGAAGCGTACCGTCGCGTAACCGGAGTGGACCCCAGGCTGGACGTGACGGCGCTGACATCACCCGGTAGCGCCAACCCTCGCGCACGGGTTTGAGGTGATCGCGTAGAGTTCTGCCCCGGACGCCCCCGTAGCCCAACCGGCAGAGGCAGCGGACTCAAAATCCGTCCAGTGTCAGTTCGACTCTGACCGGGGGCACGTACCGCATTAACACTGGCGTTGAACTGCAGTTTTGTGCCCGGCGAATCCACCGTCGGGCCGATGTGGTCGCGCTGCAACGGCGCGGCGGCAGCCGACGGATTCCAGGTCGTGCCGCGGCAGTGTGAGGACCACGGTCGCTTCGCGCGCCGTGGAGTGAACTCGACTCGGAGTTGTGTGAGTTCGAACAGCCGCCCCAGCAGTTCGCCAGGCGCCCGGGTCAGGTTGAGCGCGAGGTGGGGCATTGCGTCCATCAGGTCCAACTCCGTACGTTCAAGCGGTCGCGGCGCATCGTCCTGCCGAGTGTCGTGGCCGGCGATTTGGTCAAGGATCTTCTGACGCTCGGACTGTGGGGCGTTGAATCGTTCACGGAGGCCCTGGGCGAACGGATCAGTCGGATCCGCCTGCTCGGCTTGAGTGAGCAGGTTCTCCTGGCGTCGCCCTAGCTCGGCGGCCCGGCGGTGCAGACCCGCCAGTTGATCGACACTGTCCTACCTGGCGGCGACACCGGCGTGATCCACCGATCGCGCCAGCACGGATTGCCTCGACGGGTGGAACAGAAACTCGCTGTACGCGCCCTCGGCAGCGGCGATGACCGCTTCTTCCAGGATGTAAAGGGTGCGCGCGTGATCGGGGTGCTTGTCCGGGAGGCCGCGGTTGTCGGCTCGGCGACGGCGAACAAGTCGACATCGCACCTTGGGATCACGCCCTCGCACGCAAGCAGCAACACGGTCGCGCTTTGGACACCTGCGCCGAGGCTCAGGCACCGTAACGGCGGTCGGGAGTCCGAAGTGGGCGTTGGGCTGGTCATGCCGCGTTCGCCTCCTGCCCGTGGTCGGAGCGCCGCACGGAGGCGCGATCGGTGTCGCTGCCGAGCCGAGGCGGGTCTGCGACCTGCCGTCCATTAAGACGGAGGGTTCGGCATACCTGCCATGGACGACCGTCGGTGACAACGACGACCAGAACTGGACCCGCGGGCCGGAGGCGTACGCCGGTCCGGTCCTACTTGTTGTCAGTAAAGGAGTCGGTGATCGAGCCCGTCGCGTCGGTGACGGCGCCGGAAGCGTCGCCGATCGCACCGGTCGCGGCGTCGACCACGTCCTGGCCTGCTTCGGCGGCCCCGCCGACAGCCTGCTCGATGCCTTCGGCGGGCGATTCGAATCCGGTCATCTCAGTGACCTTGTCGGTGGCACCGCCCAGCAATTCGGTCGCCTTCTCCTTCAACATGTCGAACAAGCTCATGGCAGTCCCTCTGGCTCGGTGGTGGCGATCGCGGCTGCGGACGCTACGGTAACCGACGGTAAAATATTGGTTACACGAATGAAGGTACCGCAACCATCGGCCGCTCCCGCACCGCATCGTGGGAATAGGTGGCGGGCCGCTGCTCATCGAGCGTGCCCCGGTGCGTGCGCCCACCCACCCCCAACGGCACCGGCCGCCGCGCCACCTGCGAATCGGACGGCGACGTGTTCGACACGGTGCTGACCGTGTCAAGTGGACGGTTGTTCGGGTAGGAATCCGCTGCGCACGAGGTCATTGGTGGGCATGGCGTCGCCCTGGGCGGATGACTGTCCATTTATTTCAGCGACAGAAGGGAACACCGTGCGCCGCTGGCAGCCCGGCCAGTCGCAGGAGTCACCGACCACCGCGGCACGCCCGAAACGACGCCACGAGCCGACCGCGCCGACACAGGCCCACCAAGGCGAGCGGGAGGACGGCTACCCCGAGGTGCAGCGAGGACAGCCCTGTGCGCGCATCCTGGACGCCGGTGCCGGGAAGCCCGGCGTCGGGTAGCTCGGTGTCGAGCAGGGACCGGGGCGCCAGCGGCGGCACGTCACCGATCGTCGAGCCGTCGTAGCGGTAGACGTCGAAGCCGCGGGTCAGGTCGTTGCCGTAGCCGTAGAACGAGCCATCTTTGTTGATCTTGTTGGTCTTGAACGACCAGGTGTCGGCGTCCGGCATGACGAAGTTGCCGATCTCCTTCATGCCCACGCCCTCGCCGAAGGCAACGTCGGTGCCCAGGCCCGCATGGTCGGCGATGCCCGAGATGTCCAGGACTCGCACACCCTGGCCGTACCAGGCGATGGTCAGCAGCTTCTGCGCCGGGTAGATCCGCAGAACGTGCGAGGTGCAGCGGCTCTCCGGCGCGTTGATCTTGTCGATGAACCAGGCGCCCATCTTGACGGGGGCGAGTTCGTTGGAGCCGGTGACGTCGTAGAGGTGCAGGCCGCCGCCGGGGCATTCGAAGGTGCCCAGCGCGCCCGCTCGCTCGTCGGTGACGATGAGGACCTCGCGCTTGGTGCCGTCGGCCCTGGTCACCGTGACGGGGTCGGCCTGATGGGACACGTTCACCGTGGGGTCGACGATCTTCGAGAGGATCTTCGGCTGCGCCGGGTTGGCGGTGTCCAGCACCAGCGTCTGAGAGATCGCCGCCGAGTACGCCCTGGTGCCGTCGGTGTTGAAGGTGATGTCGTGCGACTCCGAGCCCAGCGACGTGGGTGTGTACGGCAGGTGCAGGGTGTGGACCTTGGCCGGAGCGGCCGGGTCGGCCACGTTCCACACCTCGATCGTCGGATCGGTGCTGGTGGCCAGGTCGGAGTTCGAGTTGTACAGGTAGTTCCCGCTGGGGTGGATCGTCATGTTGTGCGAGCCGCGCGGAATGTGCAGGAACGACACGGTCTTCGGGACACGCGGATCGGTGACGTCGACGATGACGGTGCCGATCGCCTTGTCCGCCGCGATCCCGAGCTTCGCGAACGTGGGCGCCAGGTCCCTGCCGCACCGCGACGCCGCGCCCGCGGCACCGAACGCCGTGTCCGCCGTATAGCTGGCGTAGACGCGCTTGTTCTTCTTCCACACCTGGACGTCGCCCTGGTAGATCGGGCAGTCGTAGGTCGCCGCCCGGACCGGCGCGGTCGGCTTGGTGATGTCGATGATGTGCAGGCCGAAGTCGGTCGTGCCCGCCAGCGCGTACTCCCGGCCCCCGGCCTTGAGGAACTCGATGTCCGAACCGGTCTGGGCAACCGGCTCGGTGCTGTCCGGCGCGGGCGGCACGTACTGGATGTTCGCCACCCACGACATCGCCCGGCCCGCGCCCACCTCGGCGACCTGAAGGCCACGCGTCGCCGACGGAGTGTCGCCGTCACTGTCGTGCGCGCCTGCCGGGGTCGCCGACAGGAACGTGAGCAGAACCG
This sequence comes from Actinokineospora xionganensis, assembly GCF_014323725.1. GTDB lineage: Bacteria > Actinomycetota > Actinomycetes > Mycobacteriales > Pseudonocardiaceae > Actinokineospora > Actinokineospora xionganensis. Next base: position 16,745 of record NZ_JABVED010000025.1, read on the forward strand.
CGCCGAAGCAGGCGACGACCGCCTTCGGCAACGGACCGGATCGAGTGGTGGACATGGTGGGTCTCCTTGTGGGATCAGCCCTTGGTGAAGGTCGCCCCGCCGATGGTCGGCAGGACAAGTCGAGATCCCGCGGTCAGCCGCAGGATCTTGCCGTTCGCCACCTCGACCGTGCCGGGGTTGCCCGGCACAGCCCAGACGGTGTTGGAGCTCTGGACGAAAAGTCCGATCCGGTGGCCGGCGGGAACCGTGACGTCCTGCGGCAGGAGCGTCACTCTGGCCTGTTGCCATTCGCCCGGCACGGGTTCGGCCCGGTCCAGCCCGTTGCGGTAGTCCACGTGCAGGAAGCCGCGCTGGATGGTCCGGCGGCTTCCGTCCGGCGCCACGTCGACCAGCACCGGCGTCAGGTGCATCGTCGCCGATGACGGCTTGACCCAGGCGTCGAGCACGGCGGAGCCGACCAGGCGGGTGTCGGAGGCCAACGGAAGTGACAGGTGGTACAGCCCGGTCCGGGCGGCCAGTTCCTCGGTGGACACACCTGCTTCGAGGTAGGCCGACGTGGGGTCGGCGTCGCCCTTGTTGGGCTTGGCCGACAGCGCGCCGGTCTCGCCCTGGCCGGGCAGTTGGGGCGGGAGGATCAGGCCCGGGAGTTCGTCGCCGTCGAAGGACGGCCGCAGCCACAGCGTCGTGGGCCGCGTGCCGGGCACGGGATAGTCGGCCTCCGTACGGAAGGCGGTGCTCACGCCGCCGCGGACCCCCTCGGTGATCACTGGCCCCGCCCGCTCGATCCCGTTGTCGACACCCTTGAGCGTGTGCGCCAGGAACCGCTCCAGCAGGGCCGCCCACTGCGCGCCCGACGTGCCGCCCGCGTGCGCGCCCTGGGTCAGGTACATCAGCTTGAACGGGACGCCTTCGGCCGTCGCGGTGGCCGGGTCGTCGACCGGAAGCGCGCGATAGAGCTCGGCGGCTTCCTCCTGCTTGACGTTGTAGTCCTGCCAGCCGTGCGCCAGCAGCACCGGCACCCGGAACCGCGCGGCGTCCTTGCGGTAGTCGCGGTCGAGCCAGAACCCGTCGTAGTCCGGGTTGCGGCTGTAGCCCTCCTCGGTGTGCTCGACCGCTCCGCATTCCGCGGCCCGGTCCCGCATGGTGTCGGCGAAGTGCCCGCCCATCGGATCGGCCGCCACGGTCTTGCCGAAGCCGACGTCGAACGCGAGCGGGGTGTCGAACCCCTCGTCGCTGGGCACCTTGGAGTTGAGGAAGTACCGGACACCGTTGCCGTAGGCGTAGCCGTACCAGCGACTGATCGCGGAGATCGGCACGATCGCGGCGAGCCCCCGGGCGCTCTCCCCGCGGGCGGCCACCATGGTCGCGGTCGTGCCGTTGTACGAGCCGCCGATCATCGCGACCTTGCCGTTGGACCAGCCGAGCCCGGCCAGGTACTCGACGACGTCGACGCCCGACTGCTGCTCCTTGCGGCCGCCGTAGTCCCAGCACCCGGTCGACCCTCGCGTCCCGAGCACGTCCGCCACAGCCCGCGCGTACCCCTTGGGAACGTAGGTGTCGCCCAGCGAGTCGCGCGCGGATTCCGGCTCGGAGAGGGAGTTGTACGGCGAGTAGGTGAGGATCACCGGCTGTCTGCCCGCGTCGAACGAGGTGTCGCGCCACACCTCCACCCGGACCTTCGCCCCGTCGACCGTGTCGACGTAGTGCACCTCGTACACCTCGTCGGTGGGGGCCGCGGACGCGGGCGCCGCGAGGCCGAGGGCGGTCGCCATCGCGAGCCCGGCGAGGATTGTTCGACGCATCACGGTCAGACCAACGAGCGAACAGGCCGGAGGTCGCGACCGCGTCTTGAGACCGCACCCCATTGCCTGCCTTGGCGGACAAGATCAGCGATCCCAACTTCTAATGGTTATACATGTCCATAACCGGTAGAGTGGCGGTATGACTCGCCCACCGATTCCGCCCTTCACCGCCGAGACCGCCGCGACCAAGGTTCAGGCCGCCGAGGACGCTTGGAACACCCGTGACCCCGACCGGGTCGCGCTCGCCTACACCCCCGACTCGACGTGGCGAAACCGCGATGAGTTCTTGTCCGGCCGCGACGAGATCCGGGCGTTCCTCACCCGCAAGTGGGCCCGGGAACTCGCCTACGCGCTGCGCAAACAGCTATGGGCCTTCACCGACGACCGCATCGCGGTGCGCTTCCAGTACGAGTGGCGCGACGCCGACGGCGGCTGGTGGCGCAGCCACGGCAACGAGCTCTGGGAGTTCGCCGCCGACGGACTGATGGCCCGACGCGAGGCGAGCATCAACGACCAGCGCATCACCGAGGCCGAGCGCACGATCTTCGGACCGAGGAGCCAGTCGTGACCAGCCGCTTCGCCCAGCTCGCCTTCACCCCGGGCGTGCAGGCCCACCAGCGCGAGCACGGCAGCGACCGCGCCTACCGACGGATGCTCGACGCGCCCGCGTCCGCCGACCGGCTCGGCGCGGACGAGCGGCGGTTCATCCAGGACCGCGACAGCTTCTACCTCGCCTCGGTCGGCGAGACCGGGTGGCCCTACATCCAGCACCGGGGCGGCCCGCGAGGGTTCCTGCGGGTGCTCGACGACCACACCATCGGGTTCGCCGACTTCCGCGGCAACCGGCAGTACATCAGCGTCGGCAACCTCGACCACGACGACCGGGTCGCGCTGTTCCTGATGGACTACGCCCACCAGGTCCGGATGAAGATCCTCGGCCGTGCCCGGGTCGTGGAAGGCAACCGCGACCTGGCCGTCGAGGGGTACCCGGCCAAGGTCGAGCGCACGATGCTGATCGAGGTCGAGGCCTTCGACTGGAACTGCCACCAGCACATCCCCCAGCTGTGGCATGTCGACGACGTCGAGCGCGCCACCGAGGCCCTGCGCGATCGGGTCGCTACCTTGGAACGGGAGAACGCCAAGCTGCGCGGAGCCGCCTGATGAGCACTGCCCCGGTACTGGGCGAGCCACTGCCGATCGAACTGGCCAACACCACCTACGCCGTCCGCGGCCATCCCCAGGACGGCCTTGCCGACGTCGACGCGCTGGTGTGGTGGCTGGACCAGGTGCGCCCGCGCTTGCGCGGCGATGTCGACCTCACCACGGTGGACACCGCGGACTTGCGCGCGGCACGCGAACTGCGCGACTGCGTCCGGGCGCTGGCGTCTGCGGCGGTGACCTCGGCAAGGCCTGCCACCGCCGACGTCGACACGCTCAACCGGCACGTGCGGGTCGGACGGCGGTGGCGGGAACTGCGCTGGGACCGCGAGCCCGCGACCGAACCTTGCGGCACCGGCCCATCGGTCGCCGCGATCCTCAGCGCGATCGCGCAGGAGGCCGTGGACTTGTTCGCCGGACCCGCGGTGGCCGAGTTGCGCGCCTGTCAGGGTCCCGGGTGCGTGCTGTTCTTCGTCAAAGGCCACCACCGCCGCGGCTGGTGCTCCGCGGGCTGCGGGAACCGAGCCCGGGCCGCGCGGCACTACGACTCGGTGCGAAACCGCTGAGTCACACTGACCGGCCGATGGCGCGAGATGACGCGGCGACACTGGCTTGACCCGCACGGCCTCAGATGTCCGCTGGTCATAAGCTCGACACCGGAAGCCTATGGATCACGCGGGGGCGGCACATGCTGAAGGCGACGACGCCAAGGGGGCGCTGCCTCGAAGGGCTGCGCGAGGTGCGGGTCGCGACCATTCGGGAACTGGCCGCGCGCACCGGTTTGTCGCGGCCCACGGTGGAGGCGCTGATCGCCGACATCGAGGCCGAGGGCCTGGTGGACGGTGACGTCGCTCCCGCGCCGCCGAGTTCGGGTGGGGGTAGGCCCGCGCGGCGGTATCGGTTCCGTGCGGAGCGACACCACGTCGTCGGGTTGGATCTGTCCGACGTGCGGCTGCGGGTGGCGGTCGCCAACCTGGCGGGCGACATCGTGCACACCGACATCGACGGGCCTGCCAGCCCACGCACCGGGACCGCGGACCTCGCGCCGCTGCGGGCCCACGTCCTGCGGGCGTTCGACGCGGCGCGGTTGCCCCACGGCACGTTGGCGGGCGTCACCGTGGCGGTGCCCGGGATCGTCGGCGGCGACGGCAGGCTCTCGCGCTCCCCCGCGGTGCGGGAGTGGCAGGGCGTCGACATCGCGGGTCGGCTGACCGAGGTGTTCGGCTGCCGGGTCACGGTGGAGAACGACCTCGTGCTCGCCGCGGGCGCCGAAGCCACCCTCGGCGCCTCCCGGTTCGCCGACACCAGCCTCTACCTGCTCACCTGGTTCCACGTCTCGGCCCGGCTCGTCCTCGGCGGGCGGGTGCACCTCGGCCGCCACCACCAGGCGGGCGAGCTGTTGGCGCTGCGGGTCCTCGCCGGGCCGGTGCGCGGTGACGAAGGGCCATGGGAGCACATCGAGGCCACCGACGCGCGGCTCGCCGCAGGCGGCCCGGAGGGGCTCCGACTCGCCGAGGAGCTGACCGACCGGATGGCGCTCGCTGTCGGCGGCCTGCTCGCCGCCGTCGACCCTGATCTCGTCGTCCTCGGCGGACGGCTCGGCCGGTACGCCGACCTGCTCGTCCCCATGCTGCGCCCCAAGGTCGCCGCCCAGCTCAACCTGCCCTTCGAGTACCCCATCGTCGGGCACGCGCTCGGCGAGCTCGACGTCTCACTCGGCGGCGTCCTGCGGTCCTTCGACACCGTCGGCGCGGGGCTGCTGCGCAGCCCGGACGTCAGCACGCCGGTGATCACTCTGCGGGAGCACGCGCCCGCCTGATTGTGAAACCCGGAAGCGCAACTTACATAACAGTTGGGTAACTGGCACGGAAATTCCTTGTCCTAACAGGCATCTCCGGCAACCCTCGCATCCATCAGTAGGAAAAACCACTTTCACTACTGACCGATGCCCACGGAGATCGCTTGATGAACGACCTGTCCATCGCCGTCATCGGAGTCGGCGCGCGAGCACCGATCGCCGAGCACGCCGTGGCCGCGGGGGCCACGCTGGTCGGCGCGGTCGACCCCGACGACCGGGCGGCCGAGCGCGCGGCCCGATGGTTCGGCGAGGTGCCCCTGCACCGCGACGTCACCGGGCTGCTGCGGGCGTTCCCCGACCTGGACGCCGCGATCGTCACCAGCCCCGACCACACCCACGCCGACGTGTGCGAGGAGTTGCTCGCCGCGGGGGTCGCGGTGTACCTGGAGAAGCCGCTGGCGACCACGATCGAGGACGCCGACCGCGTGCTCGCCGCCGCACACGCCTCGGGCGCGAAGCTCTACGTCGGGCACAACATGCGGCACATGCACGTCGTGCGGCTGATGCGGGAGATCATCGCGCGCGGCGAGATCGGCGAGGTGACCTCCATCTGGTGCAGGCACTTCGTCGGGCACGGCGGCGACTACTACTTCAAGGACTGGCACGCCGAACGAGCGAAGACGACGTCGCTGCTGCTGCAGAAGGGCGCGCACGACATCGACGTGATCCACTGGCTGGCCGGTGGCGTCACCCGCGAGGTCGTCGCGATGGGCGACCTGACCGTCTATGGCCGCGTCGGCTCGCGCCGGGACAACAGCGACCGCACCATGCGCGACTGGTTCTCCCTGGACAACTGGCCGCCGCTGGCCCAGACCGACCTGAACCGCACGATCGACGTCGAGGACCTGTCCATGGTCCTCATGCGACTCGACAACGGCGTGATGGCGAGCTACCAGCAGTGCCACTACACCCCGGACTACTGGCGCAACTACACCGTCATCGGCACCGAGGGCCGCATCGAGAACTTCGGCGACAGCGCGGGCGGCCAGGTGCGGGTGTGGAACCAGCGCACCGGCTACCGGCCCGACGGCGACCGGTCGTACCCGATCGTCGGCGACGACGTCGGCCACGGCGACGCCGACGAGCTGACGATGACCGAGTTCCTTCGGTTCGTCCGGGAGGGCGAGCCGACCGACACCGACCCGGTGTCCGCGCGCGAGGCCATCGCCGCCGGGGTCGCCGCGACCCGGTCACTGCGCACAGGCTCGACGCCGCAGCGCGTTCCCCCTGTCACTCCTGAGATATCCGCCTACTTCGCCGCGCACCAACCCGCCCGTCCCCTGCCCCACCACTAGGAGCACAGATGAAGAAGCACCTCGCCGTGCTGTCCGCCGTCGTCGCCGCGACCGTCGCCTTAGCCGGGTGTGGCGGCGGCTCCGGCGGCGACAGCGCCGCCGCGCAGCCCGCCAATCCCGCCGACCTCAAGGCGGAGATCTCCTACGGGGTCTGGGGCGAGAACATCGCCGGGGCCGCGCAGCAGATCGTCGCCGACTTCAATAAGACCTACCCGAACGTCAAGGTCAACGTCCAGGTGACGCCGTACAAGGAGTACTGGACCAAGCTGCAGACCCAGGCCGGGTCCAAGACCACGCCCGACGTGTTCTGGATGAACGGGCCGAACTTCCAGCTCTACGCCGCGAACAAGAAGCTGGCCCCGATCACCGGCTTGGTGGACGGCAAGAAGATCGACCCGGCGAACTACCCGAAGGCGCTGGACACGCTCTACACCTACGAGGGCGTCCGCTACGGCGTGCCGAAGGACTACGACACCATCGCGGTGTTCTACAACAAGAAGCTGTTTGCCGAGGCGGGGGTCGCGGAGCCCAAGTCCGACTGGACGGTCGAGCAGTTCGTCCAGGCCGCCAAGGACATCCGCGCGAAGTTGAAGGCGAAGGACGTCTTCGGCGTGACCGCGGCGCTCGTCGACGGCGGGCAGCAGACCTACTACGACACCATCGCCGCCGCGGGCGGTGAGGTCATCTCCGCCGACGGCAAGAAGTCCGGCTTCGACACCCCGCAAGCCGTTCGCGGCCTGCAGGTGTGGGCGGACCTGATCGCCGCCGACGCCATGCCGTCGCTGGCGCAGGACGCCGACACCCCGGCGCTGAGCCGGTTCACCAGCGGCCGGGCCGCCATGTTCTGGACCGGCTCCTGGGACACCAAGCTCCTGGCCGAGAGCCCGATCGCCGCGGACGTGGCGGTCGCGCCGCTGCCGCGCGACAAGCGCCAGGCCACCGTCATCCACGGGCTGGCGAACGTGATCAGCGCCGACACCAAGAACAAGGCCGCGTCGGAGGCGTTCCTGACCTACCTGGCATCGCAGGAGGCCGCGGTCACGTTGGCCAAGCTCAGCGGCGTGATCTCGGCGTACGAGGGCACCCAGGAGTCCTTCCTCAAGGTGCTGCCCGGGGCCGACCTGAAGGTGTTCCTCGACGGGGCCGAGAACTACGCGGTGCCCTACCCGGTGAGCAAGAACTCCGCGGCCTGGGGCAAGTTCGAGGTCGACCTGCTGCCCGACGCGTTCTCCGGCGCCAAGCCGGTCGGCGAGGTGGCCAAGGCCATGGCGGAGGCGATGAACAAGGCGCTGGAGAAGGAATGACGGCGTCCACGACGGCGCCCGGGGCGGGGATCGCCATCCCCGCCCCGGGTCGCCCGGCCCGGCCGCGCAGGAAGAAGGCACACACCGGCCACGGCGCGTGGCCGTTGCTGTTCGTCGGGCCGCTGGCGTTCGGCATCGCGGTCTTCTACCTGTGGCCGATCGTTCGCACCGCCTACTTCAGCTTCACCGAGTGGGGTGTGTTCGGCGGGTCGACCTGGGTCGGGCTCGAGAACTACCAGCGGCTGCTCGCCGACCCGGAGCTGGGCCGCGCCGCGCTGAACACGCTCATCTACACCGGGGTCGTCGTGCTCGGCGTCCCCATCGGGCTGGTCCTTGCCGCGTTGCTGAACCGTCCCGGACTGCGCGGCGCGACGCTGTACCGAACGCTGTTCTTCCTGCCGTACGTGGCCATGCCGGTCGCCGTCGCGCAGGTCTGGAAGATCATCTACAACGGTGACTACGGCGTCCTCAACTGGGCGCTCGGCCTGATCGGGATCGAGGGCACCTACTGGGTGTCGACGCCGGGCTGGTCGCTGATCGCCACGGCGGTGCTGGGGTTGTGGCTGTCCCTCGGGTTCAACATCATCATCCTGTCGGCCGCGCTGAGGAACGTGCCCCGCGACCTGTACGAGGCGGCCGCCCTGGACGGCGCGTCACCTATGCGGCAGTTCCGGTCCATCACGATCCCGATGGTCGGCCGGTCGGTGTTCTTCCTGACCGTGGTGACGGTGATCGCCGGCCTGCAGCTGTTCGACCTGCTCTACACGCTGGTCGGCACGGCGAACCCGGTGATGCGGGACACGAAGTCGCTGGTCTACCTGTTCTGGGAGGCCTCCTTCCCGGACAACGAGAAGGGCTACGGCGCCGCGATCGCGATCGCCATCCTGGTGATCACCGCCTGCGTCACAGCCGTCCAGTTCCTCCTGCAACGCAAGTGGGTGCACGATGTCTGAGCGCGCCGCCATCAACCGCGGCCGAACCTGGCCCACCCACGTGGTCCTGTCGGTCGGCGCGGCGACCATGCTGTTCCCGTTCGCGTGGCAGATCATCCTGAGCCTGTCCACGCAGAGCGAGGCGACGAGCGCGACCCCGACATTCCCGGCCGCGCCCACCCTGGACAACTACGCGCTCGTCTTCGAGCGGCTGCCGTTCGTGTCCCAGTTCTGGGTGTCCGTGCTGATCACCGTGCTGCGCACCGCCGCCCAACTCGTCCTGTGCTCGATGGCGGGCTACGCGTTCGCCCGGATGCGGTTCCGCGGTCGCGACGCGCTGCTCGCGGTCACGCTGTCGGTCCTCATGGTGCCCAGCCAGGTCTACCTGATACCGCAGTACGAGATCGTCGAGTCGATGCAGTGGCTGAACACGGTGCAGGGCGTGGTCGCTCCCGGCTTGTTCAGCGCGTTCGGCACGTTCCTGATGCGCCAGTTCTTCGCGTCGCTACCCATCGAACTCGAGGAGGCCGCCCGCCTCGACGGGTGCAACCCGTTCCAGGTGTTCTGGCGGGTGATGCTGCCGTTGACCCGTCCTGGGCTCGTGGCGCTGGCGATCATCACGGTGCTGTGGTCGTGGAACGACCTCCTGTGGCCGCTCGTCGTCACCACCGACGGCACGAAGATGCCGCTCGCGGTCGGCCTGGCGACGCTGCAAGGCGAGCGCAGCACCCAGATCCCCCTGGTGATGGCGGCCAGCCTCATGGCGATGGCGCCCATCCTGATCCTGTTCATCACCCTCCAGCGCCGGGTCATCGAGGGAATCGCGCACACCGGCATTAAGTAGCCCCGCGAGCAACTGCCGCGAACCACAAATTGTCCACTGTGGACTGTCCGCAGTGGACAGTCTCGGAAATCTCACCAGACCTTTGCCGCCACGACACAGCTGCCGCCGATGAAGAGGGCGCGTCCCCTTCCGTCAGCGCGTCGCACCTACCCGCGTCATCCCGCGAGTTCGGCCAGGTGGTGCAGCGAGTTGATGAGGTGTTGCGGGCCGAACGGCGGGAACTGGATGTACTCGCGGATGAACGGCGGCACCGCCGACCAGTCATAGGTGAGCGTGACCTCGGTGTCGGACGGGCCGAGTGGCTCGAGGTCGTACCGCCAGATCCAGCCGCCGAACTCCAGTTGGCCGTCGTCCTTCTCCTGCCCTGTCAGCCAGCCGATGGTGCGTGGGTGGTCGAGCACATGGACTTTGTTGGCCACCTGGTAGTCACCGTTCGGGTGTTTGGCGTGACGCATTTCCATCCGGAAGAGCTGCCCCACCTCGGTCAGCGTCGCCCGGTCGACCGGTTCCCGCACCCAGCCGGTGCCATCGATCCGGCAATGGGTCGTCGGATCGGCCAGGACCGCGAACACCCTCGCGGCGGGCGCGGCGACCGTCAGGGTGGCGCTTACCCGCTCCTGGTCCACCGCGGTGCTCTGGGGAGTGGTGACGGACATCGTGGCCTCCGGTGCTCGGCGACCGGTTCCTCGCCGGTCTCTCACCTTGACTACGAACGGGCTCGGCGCTTTCCGACATCACCACGAAACTATTCTGCGGACTCGCCCCGGTGAGTCCCGCGACCGCGGGCCGAGCGGCGGGCAACATCGCCCGGTTCGGCGTGCCGGAGCAGGCCGAGTTCCCGCACGCGCAGCCCCGCACCGCCGACTCCCTCGTCGCGACGATCGCGACGCGCGCCGGGGTGCTGCCCGTCGGGACGGGCCACACCGACCAGCGTGCCGTCGAGGTTCGTGACCAGCAGCCACGGCACCGGTGAGCGCTCCAGCCGCTTCTTCAGCTCCGCGGGAGTCGTGTGCGGTCGGTAGGTGCGTGGCGCTTCCCGCATCACCGCCCTGATCGGACGTGACTCCTCCATGGCGCGAGCGCGCGGACCAAGCCGAGGACGATGCCGCTGTCATCGACCACCAGGCAAAGCTCCCAGTCCCCCAGTCGCCCCCTCACTTGGCCCACTGTCTCGTCCAGCCCGCAGGTCGGCACGGAACCGGTCGGCCGGCGTGGCCAGGTGCGGACCATCCGCGCGGACGCCCTCGAACGGCAGCCCGGCGCCGATCCAGTCCATCTCGGAGCCCACATAGTCGTAGACGTCGGTGAAACCCAGCGACCCCAGCCGCGCCGCCGCGCGCGCTCATGTCACACAGCGTGTCGTAGCAGTAGACGACCGCGGCCCGGTCCCGGTTCCGCCTCGACGGCGCCTGCCCGGGCAGTTCGTCGAGCGGGATGTTGACCGCGCCAGGCAGGTGCGCGTCGTCGAACTCCTTGGCCGCGAGCACTTCGACCGGCTGCGCACCGCGGTCGATCAGCGCCCGGACCTCACGCCGGACCACTTCCCGGACCATCGGACCTCCTCGGATCGCCTGCTCCTGGGTTCCCCAGCCTGCGGGCGGCCACACACCATCCGCATAATGAGACCCACTGATGGGTACCCACGCCCGACAGCCGACGCGGGCACCGAAGGGTCATTGATGATCGAGAACACCGGCGGGGACGGGAGCGGCTTCGCCGACCTGGGACTGCGACCCGAACTACGCCAAGCGCTCGTCGGTCTCGGCTACGAGGAACCCACTCCGATCCAGCGCGCCGCCATCCCACCGCTGCTGCAGGGCCGCGATCTCGTCGGGCAGGCCGCGACCGGGACGGGTAAGACCGCCGCGTTCGCCCTTCCCCTGCTGCAGCTGATCGCCGACGGCGCCGGGCGGGCCGGGCCCATCGCCCTGGTGCTCGTGCCGACCCGTGAGCTGGCCGTGCAGGTCTCGGAGGCGATGCACCGCTACGGGCACGACATCGGCGCCCGGGTGCTGCCGATCTACGGTGGTCAGCCCATCGGCCGACAGCTGCGCGCGCTCAGCCGCGGCGTCGACGTCGTGGTGGCCACGCCCGGGCGCGCGCAGGACCACATCAACCGGGGAACGCTCGACCTGGACGGCATCACGGCCGTCGTGCTCGACGAGGCCGACGAGATGCTGGACATGGGGTTCGCCGAGGAGATCGAGGCGATCCTCAGCAGCACCCCGGCGGACCGGCAGACCGCCCTGTTCTCCGCGACGATGCCGCCGCGGATCGCGGGCATGGTTCGCCGCCACCTGCGCGAGCCGGTGATGGTCCAGCTCGACCGCGAGGCGTCGACCACCGGCGAAAGCCTGCTGGTGCGGCAGAGCGCCTACGTCGTCCCCCGCGGGCACAAGCCCGCCGCGCTCGGCCGCGTCCTCGACTTGGAGGCGCCCGCGGCGGCGGTCGTGTTCTGCCGCACCCGCGACGAGGTCGACCGGCTCACCGAGACCCTCAACGGGCGCGGCCAGAGCGCCGAGGCGCTGCACGGCGGCATGGACCAGCAGCAGCGTGACCGGGTGATGAACCGGCTGCGCGCGGGCACGATCGACCTGGTCGTGGCCACCGACGTGGCCGCCCGCGGGCTCGACATCGAGCAGCTGACCCACGTGGTGAACTACGACGTGCCCAGCGCGGCCGAGTCCTACGTCCACCGCATCGGGCGCGTCGGTCGAGCGGGCCGCGAGGGCACTGCCATCACCCTGGTCGAGCCGCGCGAGCACCGGATGCTCAAGTCCATCGAGCGCGCCACCGGCCGGCGGATCACGGTGGAGAAGCTGCCCACCGTCGCCGATCTGCGCGCCAGGCGGCTTGACCTGACCCGCGCCGCTCTCCGGGAGAGCCTCCTGGAGGACGACCTCGAGAAGTTCCGCGGCGTCATCGAGCCGCTCTGCGAAGAGTTCGACCTGTTCGACGTGGCGCTCGCCGCGGTCAAACTGGCCCAGGAGACCAGCGGAACCGTTGACGAGGAAGAACTCCCGGAGGCCGAACCGCCCCCGGCCGACGACCAGGGCCGCCGCCGCAAGAGCCCGGGACGCCCGAGCACTCGTCGGTCCGGCAGTGGCATGACCCGCCTGTTCGTGGGCAGCGGCCGTTCCTCGGGCGTGCGCCCACAGGACCTGGTCGGCGCGATCACCGGCGAGTCCACACTGTCCGGCCGCGACATCGGCGCCATCGAAATAGCCGACCGGTTCTCCCTGGTCGAGGTCCCCGAGGCCGCCGCCGAAGACGTGATCGTCGCGCTGCGGCGGGCCACCATCAAGGGCAGGCGGACCACGGTCCGCCGCGAGCGCCACGTGCCCCGGTAACCCACCGGCATTCCGCCGCCGCGTGTCAGTCCTCTGTGGCACGATCCGAAGAGTGACCAGCAGACCCGACGAGGAACAGCGGCTGAGCGATCTCGTGCGGCTGCGCCGCGTCCGCGACCGGATGGACCGGGAGTACGCGCAGCCGCTGGACGTCGAGGCGCTCGCCCGGGGCGCGCACATGTCGGCCGGGCACCTGAGCCGGGAGTTCCGCCGGGCCTACGGCGAGTCGCCGTACGGCTATCTCATGACGCGGCGGATCGAGCGGGCGATGGCGTTGCTGCGGGTCGGCGAACTCAGCGTCACCGAGGTCTGCTTCGCCGTCGGCTGCTCGTCGCTGGGCACCTTCAGCACCCGCTTCACCGAACTGGTCGGAATGCCACCCAGCGTCTACAAGCGCGAGGCGGCGCGGGCGACGGCGGGGCTGCCGTCGTGCGTGGCGAAACAGGTCACCCGACCGGTCAGGAATCGAGAAGCGCCCGCATCGAGCCTCACCTAGCGTGGCCGCCATGGACATCACCATTCACACCACCGTTCTCCCCCACGACGACCCGGAGGCCTCCGTGGCCTTCTACCGCGACACCCTCGGCTTCGAGGTCCGCACCGATGTCGGGCAGGGCAAGATGCGCTGGATCACGGTCGGGCCCGCGGGCAGGCCCGACACGTCCATCCTGCTGGCGCCGCCCGCCGCAGACCCGGGCATCACCGAGGACGAACGCCGCACCATCGCCGAGATGATGGCCAAGGGCACCTACGGCTGGATCCTGCTGGCCACCAAGGACCTCGACGGCACCTTCGAGCAGTTGCAGTCCGGCGACGCCGAGGTCGTCCAGGAGCCGACCGAGCAGCCCTACGGGGTCCGCGACTGCGCCTTCCGCGATCCCGCGGGCAACCTGGTCCGCATCCAAGAACTGCGCTGAAAACCTAGTCGAAACCGGCGGCGGGCGACCCCGCTTCACAGATGGAGACATGAGAACCATGGCACCGAGGACGGACACCAAGTCGCCCGCGCCGCACCCCGCCGACAGCCACGACCTGATCCGCGTGCAGGGCGCGCGGGTGAACAACCTCAAGGACGTCAGCGTCGAGCTCCCCAAGCGCAGGCTGACGGTGTTCACCGGCGTGTCCGGCTCCGGCAAGAGCTCGCTGGTGTTCGCCACCATCGCGGCCGAGTCGCAGCGGATGATCAACGAGACCTACAGCGCATTCGTGCAGGGCTTCATGCCGACGCTGAACCGGCCGGAGGTCGACGTCCTCGAAGGACTGACCACCGCGATCATCATCGACCAGGAGCGGATGGGCGCCAACGCCCGCTCCACGGTCGGCACCGTGACCGACGCCAACGCGATGCTGCGGATCCTGTTCAGCAGGCTCGGGAAGCCCTACATCGGCCCGCCCGGCGCGTTCGCGTTCAACGTTCCGTCGGTGCGGGCGAGCGGCGCCATCACCGTCGAGCGTGGCGGCAAGACCAAGGCCGAGAAGGCGACGTTCAACCGTCTCGGCGGCATGTGCCCGCGCTGCGAGGGCATGGGCAACGTGACCGACTTCGACCTGTCGCAGCTCTACGACGACAGCAAGTCGCTCAACGAGGGCGCGCTGACGATCCCGGGCTACAGCATGGACGGCTGGTTCGGCCGCATCTTCCGCGGCTGCGGGTTCTTCGACCCGGACAAGCCGATCCGCAAGTACAACAAGCGCGAACTGCACGACCTGCTCTACAAGGAGCCGACCAAGATCAAGGTCGAGGGCATCAACCTGACGTACGAGGGGCTGATCCCGAAGATCCAGAAGTCGTTCCTGTCCAAGGACGTCGACGCGCTGCAGTCGCACATCCGCGCCTTCGTGGACCGGGCGGTCACCTTCACCGTCTGCCCCGAGTGCGAGGGCACCCGGCTCAGCGCGGAGGCCCGGTCGTCGAAGATCGCGGGGATCAACATCGCCGACGCCTGTGCGATGCAGATCAGCGACCTCGCCGACTGGGTCCGCGGCCTCAGGGAACCGACTGTGGCACCGCTGCTGGCGGCGCTGCAGCACTCGCTGGACTCGTTCGCGGAGATCGGGTTGGGCTACCTGTCGCTCAACCGGCCCTCGGGCACGCTGTCCGGCGGCGAGGCGCAGCGGACCAAGATGATCCGCCACCTCGGGTCCTCCCTCACCGACGTCACCTACGTCTTCGACGAGCCGACGATCGGGCTGCACCCGCACGACATCGCGCGGATGAACGCGCTGCTGCTTCAGCTGCGGGACAAGGGCAACACGGTGCTGATGGTGGAGCACAAGCCGGAGGCGATCGCGATCGCCGACCACGTCGTCGACCTCGGCCCCGGTGCGGGCACGGGCGGCGGCGCCGTCTGTTTCGAGGGGACGGTGGAGGGCCTGCGGGCCAGCGACACCATCACCGGGCGCCACCTCGACGACCGGGCCAGCCTGAAGCCATCGGTACGGAAAGCCGCAGGCGCGTTGGAGATCCGCGGCGCGGACACCAACAACCTCCAGGACGTCGACGTCGACATCCCGCTGGGCGTGCTGGTCGTGGTGACCGGCGTGGCCGGGTCGGGCAAGAGTTCGCTGATCCAGGGATCGGTGGTCGGGCAGGAAGGTGTGGTGTCAGTCGACCAGGGGGCGATCCGCGGCTCGCGGCGGAGCAACCCGGCGACGTACACCGGGCTGCTCGAACCGATCCGCAAGGCGTTCGCGAAGGCCAACGGGGTGAAGCCCGCGCTGTTCAGCGCCAACTCCGAGGGCGCCTGCCCCACGTGCAACGGCGCGGGCGTCATCTACACCGACCTGGCGATGATGGCGGGCGTCGCCACCACCTGCGAGGACTGCGAGGGCAAGCGGTTCCAGGCCTCCGTGCTGGAGTACCACCTCGGCGGGCGCGACATCGCCGAGGTGCTCGCGATGTCGGTGACCGAGGCCGAGGAGTTCTTCGGCTCAGGTGAGGCGCGCACGCCCGCCGCGCACGCCATCCTCGACCGGCTCGGCGATGTCGGGCTCGGCTACCTCAGGCTCGGTCAGCCGCTCACCACGCTGTCCGGCGGCGAGCGGCAGCGGATCAAGCTGGCCAGCCGGATGGCGGAGAAGGGCGGCGTCTACGTCCTCGACGAGCCGACCACCGGCCTGCACCTCGCCGACGTCGAGAACCTGCTCGGCCTGCTCGACCGGCTCGTCGACTCCGGCAAGTCGGTCATTGTGATCGAGCACCACCAGGCGGTCATGGCGCACGCGGACTGGATCATCGACCTGGGTCCCGGCGCGGGCCACGACGGCGGCAAGATCGTCTTCGAGGGCACGCCCGCGGACCTGGTCGCCGCCAAGTCCACCATCACCGGCGAGCACCTCGCGGCGTACGTCGCGGGCTGACCGAGTCCTATCGCGACACCGACGGCCTGCCCTCCGCTCACCCGGAGGGCAGGCCGTTTGGCATTACCTGGCCACTGACCGTGAACAGTCACCACACCGGCATTTCGGGTGTTTGAATACCCGCCCAATGGCACTCCCCCACTTGAAAGAAAGGTTCGCGCCCGACTGAAAGGCTGATCAATTCGGCCGTGGGCGGCCGGTATTCGCCTGCGCGTTCCCGGCCCGCGTGGCCGATTCGTCGGCACGACCGTCCGACCACGTCCTGCGTCGTGGCCGGTTCGGTGTTCGTCCCCATAGGTGGTTCCCCCTGCATCCGGTGGCTCGACGCCACGGGAAGGATCCCCATGTCTGCCAAACCCCTGCGCTATACCGTGGCGGCCTTAGCGGCCACGGCTTTCGTCGCCGTCGTCAGTCCGTTCTCCCCCGCTTCGGCGCAATCGCCGGTCTCGTGTGAGGCCGGTGGCCACGCCCATCCCGACAGCAGGCGGGCGCCCGGCTGCGTCAGCGCGACCGTGCGCCTCGACCGGCTGCCCGCCAAAGGCGAGTCGGCGACCCTGACGATCACGCTGCGGAGCCAGTTGGCGATCGACGCCGCGCGGCTGCAGGTGCGGCTGCCGAGCCACCTGCGACTCGACACCGCGGGCACCTCGATCTCCGCGCCGCGTCCGGTCGGGCTGGATCAGGTCGCCGAGGAGACGTTCGCTCTCAGCACCGAGGGCCGCACCGTCACACTCGAGGTCACCGCCCTGGGCGCGGGCCCCGCGCAGATCCAGGCGGATGTGGTCGACACCGCCGACCCCAGCCGCGCACGGTCCGCGCACGGCTCGACCGAGTTCACCGTCGGCGAGCGCCCCGGCGGTTCCCGTGCCGGTGTCGGAGGCAACGACAGCCCGGCCGTGGACGCGGGCGCGGTGCGGCCGACGCCCAACGGGACCGCCGCGGCCGTCCCGACGGCGCAGACCGCGTCGGTGTCGGCCGCCGGGCAGATCTGCGCCACCGGCCAGTTCACGTACGCGGATAACACCGGCACCTGGCGCGTCGGCCGCAACATCTCGGTGGCCGTGTTGGGCCGAACCACGTCCTCGGCGACCACCCAGACCTACGCGACCGGCCTGACCAGCGCCACCGACGGCCGGTACTCGGTGTGCTTCACCTCGCCGGTCACCACGATGTATTCGGTGTCGGTGCGGTTCACCTCCGCGTCCAGCGTCTGGCAGGTGACCGACAACCGGGGCGCGATCGCCTACACGGTCACCACCAGCGCGAAGACCAACGTGGCGTCGGGGACCAACCCGGCGTTCGGCGTCACCTCGCCGCCGAGCACCCACATGCGGGGCTGGCACGCCTACGACACGCTGAACCTGCTGTGGGCGATCCGGTCGTCGGGCACGGGCTGCTGGACCGCGCGCGAGACCTCCAACTGCACGAAGCTCACGCTGCACTGGCAGCCGGGCAGCACGGACGGCACGTACTTCAACAACAACCTGCCTTATGGGCAGCGGTATGTCGCGCTGATGGACGGCGACCCCAACTCCGAGCACCTCGTGCTGCACGAGGCCGGCCACGCGTTCATGGACCTGCTTTACGCAGGCTGGTGGCCGGTGTTCGACTGCCCGGACCCGCACTACCTGCACAAGCGCAGCGGCGCGAGTTGCGGGTGGACCGAGGGCTTCGCCAACGCGATCGCCGGCCACGCCAAGGGCGACGGCCTGTTCGTCTTCCCCGGGGGCGAGACGGTCGACCTGATGAACACCACCCCGTTCGACCCGAGCCAGCCGGTGAGCCGCACCAACCCGGAGAACGGCGACTGGGTGGAACTCCGCGTCGCGGGCGCCCTGATCGACCTGTGGCGCAAGACGGACGGCGGCCCGGCGGGCACCTTCGACAACATGCGCCGCTACGGCTCGACCACCTTCCGCGAATGGTTCAACGACGACCGGCCACTGACCGGGCTGGACGTGTCCGCGACCGCCCGGAACCTGGTGTACACGCACACAATCGATTACCGCGACACCACCACCCCGCCGCCCCCCGGCGGCGTGACCAATGGCGGCTTCGAGAGCGGCACCGCGAACTGGACGATCACCGGCGGAGTGGTGGGCAACTGGACCACGTACCCCGCGCACCAGGGCTCCTGGTACGCGTGGATGGGCGGCAACGGCACCAACAACACCGACACCCTGTCCCAGCAGATCACCATCCCCGCAGGGACATCGACGCTCGGCTACCACCTCCGAGTCGTCACCGAGGAGACCGGTTCGACTGTCTACGACACCGTCAAGGTCCAGGTCGTCGACGGGTCGACCACCACGACCCTGAGCACATGGTCGAACGTCAACGCGGGCACCTCCTATGTGTACCGCACGGCGAATCTCTCGCAGTGGCAGGGGAAAACGGTAACCCTGAAGTTCGTCAGCGTCGAGGACTACTCGCTGCGGACCGACTTCCTGATCGACACCATCGGGATCGCCACGTCCTGAGGTGTGCGCGGGTCAGACCGCCGACCAAGGTGACGAACTCCCCGCGGCCCCTGCACCGCGTCGCCACCGGTGGTTGCGGCTGACTTGGTATGAGGCCGGGGTGGATGCCGTTTCGTCCACCCCGGCCTCGCCCCGGGGAGACAATGTCCTTTGTGGATAGCGCTCCGCCTGCACACCTCGGACAGCAACCGCACGAGACGGCTCTCCCCCTGACTCCGGGCGGGTCACCTTCAGGGACGCGTCTGCCCCCAAGCTCCGGACGGGTCACCTTCAGGGGTTCGTCCCGCCTCCTAGCTTCGATTATGGTCGCCTTCAGGGGCCGCACTTCGCCCCCGCGTTTCCCCATCGCCCCACTGTTGGGGTCGACGGCGGGGACCGGTTCGATCGGCCGGCGCGACGGCCCGCAGTGTCGGGAGTGTCTATTGTGGATGCTCATTGCCGGCGCGAGTCAGTGTCAGGACGTGTGCGAGTTGTCCTGGGGTGGGCAGTATTCGGAGTGCCTCATCGATCTCGCGTTCTGCCCACTCCCGGTGGCGAGGTCGAGCTTGTTGGTCTGTTGCGATTCTCGTTTGGGTCAACAGGAAGTTCAGTCTGCTGGCGATCAGCATCGAGAAGTCCGCTTGCTCGGTGATGCGGCCCGGGCCGCCCTCCCCCACATACGCCTCATACATCGCACCCATGGCCACAAAGTCGGGTGTCGGGTCGCTGAACCAATCGAACAAGGCGCGGGCCAGTTCCCTGCCCGGCTCCGCCGGGCCGAGGTTGTCCCAGTCGACGACCACCAGTTCACCCTCCGGGTCCGCGAGGACGTTCTCCGGGTGTAGGTCGCGGTGACAGATGATCAAGGTGTCGGGGTCGGCAGGTGTGACGGCCGCACAAACGTCGGGCAGGGTCGGGAGTCGGTCGGCGAGTCGCGTGGCCCAGGCCGCACCCGATTCAGCTGCCGCGGTCCAGCGGCGAAAGGCGGGAACGGTGTCATACCAGGGATCCGGCGCTCCCCCGCCAGGTTCGGTCGACGCGGCGGAAGAGCACTTGTGCAAGCGTGCGAGCAACGATCCGAGGTCTCGCGGGACGGCTTGGGCGGTCAGGTCAAGCGGCTGCAGGTCTATCCAGTCGTAAAGGCGCAGCCACTTCCCGTCAGGGCCGAACAGGTGTCGTCCGAAGCGGTCGGGATGGCCCACGGGAAACCGCACGCCCGCCTCCGCCGCCCGCCGGGTGAACTCCAGTTCTGCCTCGATCAGGGCCGCTGACGGCGGCTCGGCGAAGATCTCCTTGAGCGCGTACCGGGTCGAGCCGACGTCGAGACGCCAGATCTGGCCCAGAGCGCCCCGCGGCCCGGCCGAGATCTCCACCGCATCCCACCCGAAAGCGTCGCGGACCGTGGTGATCAGCTCCGGTGTCCTCACACGACCGCTCCGTCGTTCTCCCGGGTCCGGTCTCGCGCCGGTGGACGAGTGCGTCCGGCGCCGGGGCTTCGACGGTCGAGCAGGATGGCCACCGGGCCCGCCGTGGCCACCGTGGAAATGGTCCCCGTGATCAGACCCAGCAGCAACGCGAGGGCGAAGTCGGCCAGGGAGCCGTCGCCAAGAATCAGCAGTGCGCCGAGCACGAACAGGACTCCGATGCCGGTGTTCACCGTGCGGGGCAACGTCTGCAGCACCGCCGAGCCCATGACGCGGGCGAACGGCGCGTGCTGGTCTCGTTGTCGCAGTTCGCGGACGCGGTCGAAGACGACCACGGAGTCGTTGACCGAGTAGCCGATGACGGTGAGCAGCGCCGCCAGGAACACGCCGTCGTAGGTCTTGCCGAGCCACGCGAAGATCCCGAGCACCAGCAGGACGTCCTGGGCCAGCGCCATCACGGTGGCCGCGCCGAGCCGCCAGTCGAAGCGGAACGCCAGGTACGCGAGTTGAGCGAGCACAGCGAGGCTGAGGGCGATCAGCGCGTTGGTGCGCAGTTCGGCGCCCAGGCTGGGGCCGATCTTCTCGTCGCGCACCTGGGTGGCCTCGCCCGCGACGGCCGCCACCGCGGCGCGGATGCGGTCGGTGTCGGCTTGGTCCACCGGTTCGGTGCGAACCGACATCATGTCCGCACCGGAGGTCTGCACGATCGCGCGCGGGTAGCCTGCGTCGGTGACGGCGGCCCGCACCTTGTCGACGTCGACGCCGCTGGGCACCGAGTATTCGAGCACCCGGCCACCGGTGAACTCCACCCCCAGGTTCGGGCCCAGCACGACGAGCCCGGCCAACGCCAGGACGACGGCCACGCCCGCCCCGGTCAGCCAGCGCCCGGGCCGGGACAGGAACCCGGGGTCACGCAGGTTCACCCAGCGCCGGACCCGGCCCTGGTGGGTCAGCCCGCTCAGGCGCGGGCGCCGGGCCAGTCCCGCTTTCGCCGCCAGGTGCAGCAGCACCCTGGTCAGCACCAGGGAGGTGAACATCGAAGCCAGGACACCGATGCTGAGCGTGACCCCGAACCCGCGCACCGGCCCGGAGGCGAGCCAGAACAGCAGTCCCGCGGCGAGCAGGGTGGTGACGTTGGAGTCGACGATCGCCGAGAGGGCGCCGCGGAACCCGCGGTCGATGGACTGCGGCAGGCCGCCCCCATGTTCTTCCCTGGCGCGTTCGAAGACCAGCACCGTGGCGTCGACCGCCATGCCGATGGCCAGCACGAAACCTGCCAGCCCGGGCAGGGTGAGGGTGGCGCCGACGGCCAGCAGCGCGGCATAGGACACCCCGGCGTAGGAGCACAGGGCGATGACCGCCACGGCACCTGCCAGCCAGTACACCGTGAGGAGGAACAGGGCGGTCAGCACCAGACCGATCAGCGCGGCGCGGGCGCCGGCGTCGATCGCCGCGACACCGAGGGTCGGGCCGACGGTGCGCTGCTCGATGATCTCGACCGGGACGGGCAACGCACCCGCGCTGATCAACAGGGCGAGGTCGGCGGCCTCGGCCTGGGCGAACTGTCCGGTGATCCGGGTGGAGTCACCGATCATGCCGACCCCGCAGGCGGCTCCGGTGTCGACCTGCGGCGAGGAGATGATCTTGTCGTCGAGCACGATGGCGACGCGGCGCGCCGGGTCTCCCGGCGACGCGCACGCCGCCTGCGCGGTCAGCCGCACCCAGGCCTGGGCGGCGGTGCCGCGGAACTCGATGCCGACGAACCAGCCCGGCCCCGCCTGCGGGTCGGAGCCGCTCTGCGCCTTCTCGACGCCATCGCCGCTGAACGCGGCGGGCCCAGCCGCAGCGGCCTGCCCGACTCGTCGGGCAGCACCTGGCTGCTGTCGGCGGGCTGGTCAGCGAGGACCGGGTGGAAGGTGAGCTGAGCGGTGCGGCCGATCACCTCGACCGCCTCCTTCGGGTCCTGCAACCCGGGCAGTTCGATGATGATCCGGTTGTCGCCGGAGCGAGCCAGCATCGGCTCGGCCACGCCGAGCGCGTCCACCCGGCGACGCAACACCTCCAGGGTCCGGTCGGTGGCGAGCGCGTCGGCTTCGGCGGTGGGCGAGTCGTGGGTTTCGAGGACTATCTGGGTCCCGCCCCGCAGGTCGAGACCCAGGCGGGGCGCGGTGGTCAGCAGCAGGTAAGCGGAAATGGCGAGGACGATGGCGGACAGCACGGCCCGACCGATCATGCCCCGCGACGCGGTTGAGCGCGGCACGGCGACTTCCTTCTTCATGGGACAACCCGGCGGGACACGCGGGACAACGCCCGCGCGCGGAGACCTACAGATCCACTCGCCGGGTAGGCGGCGCTCGATCGCCGATCGCGCCGCGGTGCGCCCACCGTGGCGCGGAGGAAAGGAAGTCGTCGAGAGGGACGGAAGCGACCGGACGCGGCCAGGGCGCCACGGCAGGCGCGGGTGGCACGGCCGCGGGCTGGGCGTACGCGACCTCTTTGGCCACCCGCCAGGCCGAACGGGACGGCGCCATCACGTCGACGTGCGGCCCGCCGACGGTGGCCCCGGCCTCGGCGGGCTCCGGCGCGACCGGCGCCGCTCCCGCGATGGGCGCGGCGACGGACACGAGCACGGTCGCGAACAGCGCGAGCAGCAACAGCAGGCAGTGCCGCAGTCGGCTCGCCACGCTCGCTCGCTCCATCACGCCCCCAGGGTCGCCCGCCACCCTACGCGAACTCCTGGGTCGACCAAAGGAAGTCCGAGGGCTCAATCGCGCGCGGGGAAGATCCCGTTGACGCAGATGCTGTAGGTCATGTTGTCGGGCGCGGCGGCCCGGAGGTCGGGCAGCGCGAAGGTCACCCGGCCGTCGCCGCCATAGGTGGTGCCGATCAGGGCGAACAGGGCCTGGTTCTGGTTGATGGGCAGGAGTTGGCCGTTCGCGGGCACACCGTTCGCGACCGTGCCCGCGTGCAGGATGATCTCGGAAATCGTGCACTCGCGGCCGCGACCGGAAGCGGCGGTGTTGGTGTTCGTGCCGAAGACCCCGGCGGTCCCGGACGGACCCTGCGGGCCTTGCGGCCCCTGAGGCCCTTCCGGGCCCGCGGGTCCGGTGGCACCCGTGGCTCCGGTGGGACCGACCGGTCCGGCGGGTCCCGCGGGTCCCGCGGGTCCAGCAGGCCCCGTGGCCCCGGTGGCACCCGTGGCTCCGGTCGGCCCGGCAGGACCTGCCGGTCCCTCGGGTCCCTGGGGTCCGGCCGGTCCGGCGATGTTCCACGAGATCGGTGTCTCCCGGGTCGAGCACTGCTGACCCGCGGCCGCATCGATCACCCGGAGGACCTTGGTGACGTTGTTGACGCACCCGTCGATCCGCGGCTCCGGCTCCGCCGCGGCCATGCTCGCCGCCGTCACCGAACCCAGCAACGCGACTCCGGCGACGATAAGGGTCGCCCGGCGGGTCGGCGTCGGCCACCCGATTCCTGCCATCGTGCTCACCATCCTTGGTCAAGGCGGAGAGTCCTGTCGCTCAGGTCCGCTACCCACGACCGGGACGCACCACGATGGTTACATGGCCGATTCGAGGCCCGCCGTTACGGCCTCGAAGCACCATTGACCGTCCACACCGGTCACATCACTCGTTGTGCACCACGGCGGGCTACGGCCCGAAAGCCGTCAGGAACCTGTCGCGGAAGGAGTCCATCGGCCAGACCGGGGCGCGGGAGCCGGGTTTGAGGCCCGCGTCCCAGTTCCACGGGGCGACGCGGTTCAGCACGGCCTGGTCGCGGGTGACGATGGTGATCGGGACGTCCCAGGTGGCCTGCTCACCGGTGACGATCTTGGCGGGTTGGTGGTCGCCGAGGAAGACGAGCACCAAGTCGTCGTCGCCGTAGGTCTCGACATAGGAGACCAGGGTGTTCAGCGAGTACTCGATGGAACGCCGGTAGTCGGCGCGGATCTGGGTGGGGTCGCCGGTGAAGATGGCCTCCGCGGGGCGGTCGCCGGTGTGCATCGTCTTGAAGATCGAACCGTCGCCGACGTCGGCCCAGTCGATCAGCGCGGGGGTCGGCGTCCACGGGGCGTGGCTGGAGACCAGCGGGATCACGGCCATCAGCGGCTCGTCGGCCTTCGCGCGCTCGGACCGCTCGAACGCCGCGAGCGTGTACTGATCGGGCATGGTGGCGTAGCTGAACCGTGGGCCGTGGTATCCGAGGTCGCCCGCGGTCTGGATGCTCCGGTAGCCGAAGAACGCCCCCTCCGGCCACGCGTACGTGATGCCGGGAACCACGCCGACCGAGCGCCAGTCCGCCCGCTGGAAGGCGCCGCCCAGGGTGAGGCGGTCGCCGGAGACCAGGGTGCGGTAGCGCTGCTGGTTGTCGATCCACAGCCCGGAGAGCAGCGTGGCCTGCGCCAGCCAGCTGCCGCCTCCCGTGGTCGGCGAGGTGAGAAAGGCGCTGCGGGAGCCGTATCCGGCGGCGCCGAGCCTGCGGGTTCCGGCATCGAGCGCCGCGCCGACCTGGGGCGCCAGCTCCGGGTCCTCGACGGCGTCGCGGCCGTAGCTCTCGACGAAGGCGACGATGACGTCTTTGCCGCGCAGGGCGGTGAGCAGGTCCGCGCCCGGGGTGTCCCGGAAGCGGTCGACCACGGCCTCGGCGGCGAACTTGTCCTGGTCGAGCAGGCCCGCCCGCACCTGGCGCGCGTGGTCCAGGGCGAAGGCGGCGGCGCTGCCCGAGGCGATGGGCGCGTCGGGGTCGATCCGCACGCCCGGGATGGCCGCGGTGATCCACACCACGGCGAGGACCGCGACCGCGCGCGCCGCCCCGAGTCGGTGCTGGGTCACCAGCCGGGTCAGGCGCAGGGCGGACAACGTGGTCAGGACCAGCAAGGCGAGCGCGAGCACGACCGCCCCGACGACCGCGGCGACCGCGCCGGCCGGACCGGCTGTCGCGTCGAGGTAGCCCACGGCGGGAGCTAGCAACGGCCAGTCGAGGACCAGGTCGAACGGGCGGTGCAGCACCGCGTCGAACCCCATGTCCATGATCTTCACGACAGTCAGCAGCCCCAGGGCGACACCCACGAGCACCGCCATCCCCCGCCGCGCCCGGGTGGGCAGGACGATGAAGAGGACCACGCCGAGCAGCCCCTCCACCGGGACGCGGAGGAAAGCCAAGGGGCTCAGGCGATCGAGGTCGCTCGGGGCGAGCAGCGCGAACAGCACGAACCCGCAGGCGAGCGCGGTGGCGCCCCAGGTCGCGAGCCGACGAACCCGCCCGCGCCCGAACCTCCGAAGCGGCGCGAACAACTCCATCGACTGTCCTCTCGTAAGGTGGTGCCGCCAATCGGTACTACGGTCGGCGGACCACTTCCGGTTCAGAATCGCGGAAACAGAACGGATACACCGTGACCCGCCCCCACGTCCTGCTCAGCGTCGCCGTCAGCGTCGACGGCTACATCGATGACCGGAACGGCCAAGGGTTCCCGCTGTCCAACGAGATCGACTTCGACCGGGTCGACCAGGTGCGGGCCGAGTCCGACGCCATCCTGATCGGTGCCGAGACCGTGCGCCGGGACAACCCCCGCCTGCTCGTCAACAGCGCCGCGCGGCGGGCCGCGCGGGTGTCCGACGGCCTCCCGGAACACCCCGTGAAAGTCACCGTGACCGGCACCGGCGACCTCGACCCGGACCTGCGGTTCTGGCACTGCGGTGGCCGAAAGGTCGTCTACACAACGGATTCCGGCGCGGCCGCGGCGAGGCTGGGCGAGCTGGCCGACGTCGTGTCGCTGGGTGGCGGGATCGACTTCGCCCGGCTCCTCGACGACCTTGGCGGGCGCGGCGTGCGCAGGCTGATGGTGGAGGGCGGCGGCCGGATCCACACCGCGTTCCTGGCGGCCGGGCTGGCCGACGAGATCCAGCTCGCGGTCGCCCCGCTGCTGATCGGCCACGCGGGCGCGCCGCGCTTTCTCAATCCGGGCGAGTTCCCGGGCGGACCCGCGCGCCGCATGCACCTCGAAGACGTCACCAGGGTCGGCGACGTCGCCGTGCTGCGCTACTTCCCCAAAGCCTGATCAGCTCCGCGGCCTGGCGAGCAACGCGAGGATCGTGTCGCGGCGGAACCAGGCCACGACCAGGCTCAGCACCAGCAGGATCGCGGGCAGGACCGGGCCAGGCTTGTCCACCAGGAACAGCTCCGTGCCGACGGCGCCGACCATGACACCGGCCAGGCCGAGCGCGGCGAGCCCGCACAGGCGCGGGATCAGCAGGCCGATCGCACCGGCGATCTCGAGTGCGCCGGTGAGGTAGCGCAGCCACTGGCCGAAGCCGATGTCGTCGAACTTCGCCACGAGTCCGTCACCGAACAGCGTGGTCGCGCTGTAGATGAAGTACGCCGCGAGAGCCACTTGCAGGACCCACAGCGCGATGTTGCCCGCCACCCGGGTGGCACTGGCTTGATCAGACATGGCGGCATCCTTGCACCGGCGCGGGCCTACGACGCCAGAGCCCAACGATGTCGCGGCCGAACGACCACCCAAGCGTGACCAACGCGAGCCCCACCAGGACAGCGGCGTGCGGGACGACCCCGCTCGCGGCGACGACCAGGACGATCCCCTGCGCCGCGGCGACGGCCTTGCGGGCGAAGCTGGGCGGCAGGTCTCCACGCAGCCAGGCCAGCCGCCAGGAAGCGGCGACGAACAGATACCGGACGGTGCCGATCGCGAGCACCCACGGGCCGAGCGACCACGCGACGTGGACGCTGAGAACCAGGATCAGGAAGGCGTCGACCTCCATGTCGAAGCGGGCGCCCAAGGGAGACTCCGTGCCCGTGCGCCGCGCGACGACACCGTCGACGCAGTCGAGGGCGAGCGCCACGGCGGCGAGGGCCACCACGACCGGGACAGTTCCGTCGGCGCGGTCGGCCACCAGCGCGGTGACCCCGCCGATCAGCAGCTGCCGGGCCAGGGTCACGCGGTCGGCGGGACCGGGCGCCGCGGTGTCGGACCGGCGCATCGCCCGGGTCAGCAGCGCCCCGGTGGCCCAGGCGTGGACGAGACCGGCCACGATGCCGAGCGGACCGAGTCCCATGGTCGCCCAAAGCAGGGCCAGCAGGAGGAGTTGACCGCCCGCCCACACGGCGGGCTCGCGCCAGGCCGTGGTGTGCTGGAGTGTGACCATCGCGCCCCTTGCGGCAGAAAGGCCCCGGATCTCGGAGGATATTGGATGACACGCACGGCAAGGGCCCTTTGGTTCACCTCGTCCGGCAACTGTGAGATCCGACCGGTCGACCTCCCCACCCCCGGGGCCGGGGAGATCCTGGTCCGCACGCTCTTCTCGGGGGTCAGCCGGGGAACCGAGTCACTTGTCCTCGCAGGCTTGGTGCCCGAGAACCAGCGTGCGGTGATGCGCGCCCCTTTCCAAGAAGGTGACTTCCCGTGGCCGGTCAAGTACGGGTACCTCAACGTCGGGGTCGTCGAGGACGGACCGGCGAACCTGCTCGGCCGCACGGTTTTCTGCCTGTATCCGCACCAGACCCGGTACGTGGTCCCGGCCGACGCCGTGACCCCGCTCCCGGACTCCGTGCCGGCGGCGCGTGCGGTGCTGGCCGGGACGGTGGAGACGGCGGTGAACGCGGTGTGGGACGCGGCCCCGCTGATCGGCGACCGGATCGCGGTGGTCGGCGGCGGGATGGTCGGCTGCGCGGTCGCCGCCGTGCTCGCCCGGTTCCCCGGGGCCGGGGTCCAGCTGGTCGACACCGACCCGGCCCGTGCGTCGGTAGCGGCGGCGCTGGGGATCGGGTTCGCGTCGCCTTCGGAAGCCGACGGGGGCTTGGACCTCGTGGTGCACGCCAGCGCGACCGAAAGCGGTCTCGCCCGGTCTTTGGAGCTGCTCGCGCCGGAGGGCAGGGTCATCGAGCTGAGCTGGTACGGCGACCAGCGGATCTCGCTGCCGCTGGGCGAGTTCTTCCACTCCCGCAGGCTCACCGTGCGCGCCAGCCAGGTCGGGACGGTGGCCCGCGCAGATCGGACCTATGCCGAGCGGATGGCGCTGGCGCTCGACTTGCTCGCCGACCCGGTGTTCGACACGCTCATCACCGGCGAGAGCGACTTCGACGACCTGCCCGAGGTGCTGCCGAGGCTGGCGTCCGGCGAGCTCTCGGCCCTGTGTCACCGGATTGACTACGGTCGCGCACATGACCGGTGACGCGTACCTGCTTCCGCTGACCACCACCGCCGACGTGCGCCACCGCGCCGCGACGGTGGCCGTGCTTCCGGTAGGGAGCCTGGAACAGCACGGGCCGTACCTGCCGCTGGTGACCGACACCGTCATCGCGTGCACCATCGCCCGGGAACTCGCCGCCGCGTACCCGGTGCAGTTGCTCCCGCCGGTGACGATCTCCTGTTCGCACGAGCACGCCGCCTGGCCGGGCACGGTGAGCATCTCGGCGCGGACGCTGCACTCGGTGGTGACCGACATCGCCGACTCGCTGCGCCGCTCCGGCGTCCCGAACCTGGTGATCGTCAACGGCCACGGCGGGAACTATGTGCTGGCGAACATCGTGCAGGAAGCCTTGGGCGGCATGGCTTTGTTCCCCGGTACCCAGGACTGGGCCGCCGCGCGCGCCGCCGCTGGGATCGAGACGTCGGCGGGCAGCGACATGCACGCCGGTGAACTGGAGACCTCGATCCTGCTCCACGCCCATCCCACGATGGTCAAACCCGGCTACGACACGAGCGACTGGCTCGCCGACGACCGGCGGCACCTGCTGACCCTCGGGATGGCGGCGTACACAAAGTCCGGTGTGGTCGGTCGGCCGTCGCTGGCCTCAGCGCGCAAGGGCGAGGACCTGCTCGCCGGGCTGGTGGCCGCGTTCGCGGACTACCTCGCCGTTCTTCCGGAATAGGAACAGGGCGCCGGGCAGGCTCGCCACCAGCGCGAGCACGCCGTAGACCACCGCCGTGGTGAGCCCGTGGGCCGCACCCAGGCCCGCGGCGCCGAACGCGGCGGCGAGGAAGGCCTCCCGCGGGCCCCAGCCGCCGACGTTGACCGGGATCGCCATCACCAGCAGGGCCACCACGAACAGCGGCAGGAGCCTGCCTGCGGGCGCGTCGGTCCCGCTGACCCGTGCGGCGACGAACAACAGGGCGAGGTGCCCGGCCACGGCCACCGTCGACAGGAGCGCCACACTCGGGAAGGCACGTCGGGAAAGCAGCCCGGCGCGCGCGTCCGCCCAGACCGTGGCGGCACGCTTGCGCCACAACCCGGCAAACCCGGCGAGACCGATCACGATGGCGAGGACGGTGATCGCGGCGGCGGGGTCGAGGGTCAGGTCCAAGGGTGGCTGGGCGAGGATGACGACAAGGGCAATGGCAATCAGGACCACCTGCCCGGCGAACCGCTCGAAGACCACCGCGCGGATACCCCGCCCGAGGTCGCCCGCCCGCTGCCCATGACTCACCGCGCGATGGACGTCGCCCAGGACCCCGGCGGGAAGCACGGCGTTGAGCAGCAAGGCCCGATAGTAGTCGGGGACCGCTGTGCCCAGGGACAGTGGAAGCCCTAGCCCCCGCGCCACCACACACCAGCGGGCGGCGCCGCACAGGGTGGTGACCAGCCCGATCCCCAAGGCCGCGACCAGCGAACCGAGGTCGACGGCACGCAACCCGTCCACAAACGCGCCCGCCCCCAGCCGCACGAGCAGCGCGAGCAGGATGCCGCAGGCAAGGAGGAGCCGCAGCCAGGGCCAGAGCCGACGGACCATGGCGACGCCGGCAAGGACGGATCGCCGCTGCCGCAATACATCGCCGCTCGAGAACCCGTGCGTCGCGTCGCCCCGGATCATGTCGGCCTCCGCACTGCGCAGAGACCAGCGTGCGCGCCCACCCAATCCGGCGAGACGCGTGCGAAAGCGGATCGCCGCTCCCACACCACCTTTCGACGCGGGAACCCGCGCGTCATGTCGACCTCGGCAACGCCAACAGATCAACGTGCTCGACCACGACCCGCATCCCACCCGTGAGCCGCCGCCTCAGGTAGGCGGGTGCCGCCGCGGCCAGGGCCGGTCGCTGTTCGCAGGCCGCGCCCACCCACCCCCGCAGCCACTCCCCCGCCAGCGCGGCCTGGTCCGGTCCCAACCGCCACGGGCTCGGCCGGGTCCACACCATCGCGCCGCGGCGTTCGAACGAGTCGACGGCCGCGGCGACCGCGTCGGGGCCGAGCAGTCGGCGGCCGTCGACCTCGCGGCGCTGGTGTTCGTTGAAGGCCTCGGTGAACTCGGCGTCCAGTCGCTCCGGCGGGTCCAGTTCGACCCGGCCCGCGACGGACAGGGTCAGCAGCGCCGGGCAGTCCGCGTCGACGCAGGCGGCAGCCAGGGAGTCGACCTCCTCGGCGGTGAGCAGGTCCAGCAGGGCCGAGGCGGTGAGCAGCGAAGTGCCCTCGAGGTCCTCGGCTCGCAGTGCGGTGAGGTCGCCCTCGCGGGTCTCTACCGTCACGCCCGGGCCGGTCACCGTCGCACCGGCCACGGCGAGCAGCCGGGGGTCGCGGTCGTGCAGCACCCAGTGCTGCCTGCCGCCCAACCGCCCGGAGAGCCATCGGCCCATCGATCCTGTGCCACACCCGATATCACGCACGAGGAGGGGGTTTCGGTTCAGCGGACTTTCCCGCAGCGGGTCGAGCAAGCCCTCGGCCCGCGCGTCGGCGTCGGCCTTCTCCCGCAGGGCCAGCCACTCCGGGGCGAAACTCATCGGCCGAGCCTAGCCAGCACGCCCGCCAGATCACGGGCGCAGTCGTCCCAGGTCCGCAGCGCCTTCCCGCGCGCCAGCGCCGACCGCCGCAGGTCGCCACGCAGGTCGGGATCGCCCAGCCAGCGCCGCACCGCCGACGCCAGCGCGCCTGCGTCGCCGGGCGGCACGAGCAGACCGGGCACGCCGCCGTCCGGGGCCTGGCCGAGGGTGTCGGGGACACCGCTCACCGCGGTCGCCAGCACCGGAACTCCCCTGGCCAGGGCCTCGGCGACGACCATGCCGTAGGTCTCGGCTCGTGACGGGAGCACCAGCAGGTCGGCCGAGGTGTACTCCTGGTCCAGGGACTCGCCGGTGCGCGGACCGTCGAGCGTCACCCGGTCGCCGAGACGGTGCCGCGTGATCAGCAGGCGCAACTCTTCGACGTAGCCCTGGTCCCCCAGTGGGCCGACGCACGCGCAGGTCCACGGCAGGTCAGCCACCGCGGCGAGGGCTTCGACGAGCACATCGTGGCCCTTGCGTGGCGTCACCGAGGCGACGCAGAGCAGCCGGGTGCCTGCTTCGGTGCCGGGGGCGGGCGGCGCGGGGTCGGTCCCGGGCGTGACGGTGTGCACCCGTTCGGCGGCGAGCCCGTGGTGCTCGACCAGCCTGCGCGTCGCCCACGGGCTGGTGGTGACGACCGCTTCCGCCGCGCGCAGGGTCTGCCGCTCGGCGGCGTCGAGCGCCGACGCCAGTTCGGGTGCGAGCCCCGTCTCGTCGGCCAGCGGCAGATGCACCAAGACCACGAGACGCAACCGGCCCGCGTGCGGGACGACGACTTCGGGGACGCCACAGGCCACCAGACCGTCGAGGAGCACGGCCACCCCGTCGGGGATACCGGCCAGCGCGCCGGCCAGTTCCGCGCGGGCAGCGGTGTCCGGGCGCGGCCACGCTCCGGGGACGGCGATCTCGTGCACCGCCACCCCCAGTTCGACCAGACCGCGGCACACGCGGCGGTCGTAGACGTTGCCCCCGCTGGGTCTGGCCGCGTCGTCGACGCCATCGGGCAGGACGACCTGGACAGCGTTCACAGGGACCGTTCGTAGCTCGCCCACGCGACGTGCGACTCGTGGAGCGTGACCTCGATCCCGGCGAGCCCGCGCGCGCCTTCACCGAGAGCGCCCGCGTGCACCCGATCGGCGAGCCGGTCGGCGATGACCTTGGCCAGGAACTCCGTCGACGTGTTGACCCCGGCGAAGGCGGGTTCGTCGTCGAGGTTGCGGTAGTTGAGGTCGGCAAGCACCTTGCCGAGTTCCTCGGTCGCCAGGCCGATGTCGACCACGATGTTGTCCGAATCGAGTTCGGCGCGGCTGAACCTCGCGTCCACCACGAACGTAGCTCCATGCAAGCGCTGCGCCGGGCCGAAAACCTCGCCGCGGAAGCTGTGGGCGACCATCACGTGATCACGAACAGTGATGCTGAACAGGGTGACCTCCACTAATGCACCGGATACCGTACGACCTTCGACCGAGCGTAATGACCGTCCGGCCGGAGCCTGCTGAAGGGGACGCTGTGGACGAGGCAATCAGTCGCGAGGACGTCGCGGAGTCCGACCTCATGACCCGGCGCGGCAAGTTCCGGGCAGTCGCCTTCCGCGACGGCCACGAGCACATGGCCCTCGTCTACGGAACGGCGCGGCCGCGGGAGAACGTGCTCGTCCGGGTCCACTCCGAATGCATGACCGGCGACATCTTCGGCGCCATGCGCTGCGAATGCGGCGACCAACTCGACGCCGCGCTCGACCGGATCGTCAGCGAGGGCAGCGGCGTGTTCGTGTACCTGCGCGGGCACGAGGGGCGCGGGATCGGGTTGCTGGCGAAGGTGCGCACCCACGTCCTGCAGGACGAGCAGGGGCTCGACACGCTGGATTCGGCCACCACACTCGGGTTTCCGATCGACACCAGGGACTACACCCCGGCCGCGAGGATCCTCAAACACCTGCGGGTCCGGTCGGTCCGGCTGATGTCCAACAACCCCGACAAGATCCGCGCCCTGGAGGCGAACGGCATCGCGGTCGTGGAACGGGTGCCGCTGCTCGTGCCCGCGACCGACCACAACGTCGGATACCTGACGGCGAAACGCGACCGGCTCGGCCACCACCTGCCGCAAGTGGACACCTTCTCCGGCGACTACTCGTTCGCCGGCGACAACCGCACCTGACTCGGCCGGAGCCGAGTGCGGTAGGACATGATTGATGGCTGTGGAGAGCACTCGCGTGGACCGGTGGCTGTGGGCGGTCCGGCTGACCAAGACCCGGCCGGACGCCGCCGCGGCCTGCCGGGGCGGGCACGTGCGGATCAACGACCGCCCAGCCAAGCCCGCGACGATGGTGGTCGCGGGCGACGAGGTGCGGGTGCGCGTCGACGGCGTCACGCGGGTGGTGGAGGTGGTGCGAACCATCCAGAAGCGAGTCGGCGCGGCCGACGCCGCCACCTGCCTGATCGACCGAACACCAGCCCCGACCCCGGAAGCGGCCATCCCCGTCGCACGCCGTGACCGAGGCGCCGGCCGCCCCACCAAACGAGAGCGCCGAGTCCTCGACCGCCTACGCGGCAGCGCGCCAGACAAACGAGTCGCCCCCTCCGGCAAATGAGTTCGACATCGGGCGCACTCGAATGTCGAACTCACTTGCCTGGCGGGGCGACTCGCGGGTGGGGTTAGGGGTCCGCGACCGACGCCTGCCGTGCCGGGCGCGAGACGTGCGGCGCACTCTGGACTGGGCGACACTGTGAGTCCAGCCGAAAGGAGCGTCATGGCGGTCGAGTTGGTCAGGTCCCGCAGGAATCGGATGATCGCCGGGGTGTGCGGCGGGATCGCGGAGCGAGTCGGCCGCAAGCCGAGCACCATCCGGTGGCTGTTCGTGCTGTCCTGCATCCTTCCCGGGCCGCAGTTCCTGATCTACATCGTGCTCTGGGTGGTGCTGCCCGAGGGCTGACCGACCCACCGGCCGAGGTAGAGGTGGCGGGCGGACAGGTTCACCGCCATGTGCTCGATCAGCGGGTCGAAGAAGCTCTGCCGGATCCGGGCGTCGGTGGCCGTGGACGTGGCGAAGTAGAGACCCGAGAAGGCGGCCAGGAAGATCGACACCTGGAGCAGCTCGTTGTGGAACGGCAAATAGATGCCGTAGATCGTGCCGCTGGTCAGGTCGTGCGTGCTCCACGCCTTCATCACCTCGGGGCGCACGGCGAGGCTGCCGAAGGTCACGAAGATCGCGAACATCAGCAGCCCGAACGCCACCGCCTGGATCAGCTGGGCCAGCAGCAGCACCAGCACCATGTTCAGCCGCTCCACCCGCCGCAGAGGGTGGACAGCCGCGGGGTGGTCGTCCAAGAAGAACTCGAACGGGGTGCCGGTCAGCTTCGCCGGATCCGCGCCGCGGGGCCGCGACCTGATCAGATCGTGGAGTTCGTCGGACAGCACGGCGACCATGAACAGCATCGCCAGCACGGCGAAGAAGCCGACGACCCACCAGATCTGGCTGCCGCGCAGCGCGGTGAAGCTCTGCCAGATCTCGGCGCTGAGGAAGCCGAACGTGGTGAACAGCAACAACAGCGGAAGCGCTCGGCTGGTCAGGGTGCCGAGCTTGCGCAGCTGCCGCACGGCCATCCGCGCCGCCCAGGCGAACACCGAGCCCGCGCCGAGAGCGACCAGCACGATCGCCGCCAGCACGATGAGCGCACCCTGGAACACGACGGGCAGGAAGTACACGGCGTCGATCAGGTAGCCGAGGAGGGGAATCCCCAGCACGTAGAGGACGATGGCGACGATCGCGGTCATCCGGCCGCGCGACGTGCCCGCGGCGGTGCTCCGGCGTACCCACGTCATCGCCAGCCAGGCACTCAACGGGGGCAAGACGAGCAAGCCCACCAACAGCGCCCAGTACCCCACCTCGTACGCGGGGTTCTCCATGAGCGCTTCCCATTCCTCCTGAGTGGCGCCGTCGACGAGGAAGAGCACGTCGGTGAGCAGCTCGGTCGAACCGAGGTACGCCAAGGCAGGGAGGATCCGAACGAGCAGCTGGGTCGGTCGGCCCCGCACCACCGCGGGCAGGCCCCGACGCCGAAACCACTGCTCAGCCGTATGCCGCTGAAGATCCACACAACCTCCGTCCGATCAGAACATCCACAGTGGACGGACTACTTGACGTGCGGCGCCAGCAGGGATTCCCAGCCGCCGACGAGCTGGGTGTACTCCTCGCCGCAGGACTCGGCCCGCTCGGCGGGCAGCGAACCCTCGGCGACCAGCTGCTCGAACCGCTTCTCGTCGGAGCCGTAGAGGTAGCAGAGGAAGTTGACCGACCGCTGCGGGTCGAGTGAGTGCGTGTCATAGAAGGGCAACTCGTCGAGGTCGGTGACCTCCGCGGCGCTGAGCTGGTAGGACTTCGCGACCGTGAGCAGGATGTCCTTGAACTCGTCCGCGCTGGTGAGGACGTAGGCGGCGAGTTGGTCGGCGACGTCCTCCTCCCGGCCGGTGATCTTGAGGTCCAGTTCGCCGATCAGCACGTGGCCCGCCTCGTGGTAGAGCGTGCCCACCGCGCTGTTGTAGACCTCGCCGTCCAGGGCTTCGCCCGCGGTGCCGTCCTTGGCGAACAGCAGGCGCTCGGCGGCGGAGAGCTCGTAGCAGTAGTGGATCGCGTGCTCGTCGGGAAGGTAGAAGGCGTTGGCCTCACCGCATTCCTTCGCCACCACCCGCACATCGCGAGGGATGCGCACGTACTCGGTCATGGACTCGGCGAAGTCTTCCAGGACGCGGTTGTCCCGCAGCACCTTCTCCTCGGCCCGGGTGGCGTCGGTCGTCGCGGGCTCGTAGGTGGCCACGAACCGGCCGGACGCCGGGGCGGGAGGCGCCGCGTCGTCGGCCCCCGAACATCCCGTCACCAGAGCCAGCGCCGCGACCGTGGCACACCACCGGAACCTCGTCATGGCGCGCAGGCTAAGCATGGCTCGCCCGCGGCCTTCGGCACCACACCCGGCACTCACCCGTGCGGGACACCCGCGTCACCCGATCGAGCACAGGCGCGATCTTCTCGGCAGAGATCACAGAGCCGCCGTGGCGGAGTTCGCGCGCCGCTGCACCGACGACGACGTGCGGATCCAGATCCTCGTCGGTGTCGTGGACGGCATGCTGCCGCAGGGTTTGCCGCATGACCGCCCGCCGACGAGTTCGAGGCGGTGCTACGGAGGATTCTCGTCGAGCCGTAGCGGCAGGCTCGCGGACCACTGTGGACCGAAACCTTGCCTTCGCCGGATCGATGACCGAATATGAATCCGAGTCACGTTCCGTCGTGGCGCCGGAGGTAGCGATGTCACTGCGGTCCGATAGTCGTCGTCAGGTCTCCGGCTGGCTCGTCATGTCGGCCTATGGGTTGGTCAGCGCGGTTCTGCAACTGGTGTGGCTGACCTACGCGCCGATCACCACGGCGGCCGCGGGCCACTACGGCGTGTCCGAGGGCGCGATCGGTTGGCTGGCGAACGTGTTCCCGCTGCTCTATGTGGTGCTGGCGCTGCCTGCGGGCATCGTGCTCGACCGCTGGTTCCGGCCGACCCTGGGCGCGGGCGCGGCACTCGTGGCCGTGGGCGCCGGGCTGCGACTCTTCGACGATTACGTGTTCGTCCTCGCCGGGCACCTAGTGGTCGCGGTCGCCCAGCCCCTGGTGCTCAACGCGATCAGCAAACTCGCCGACGGGTGTCTCCCGGACCGACAGCGGCCCGCCGGCATCGCCGCCGCGGCCGCGGCGAACCTCGTCGGCATGCTGGCCGCCCTGATCCTGGGCGCGGCGATGGGCGCCGACGGCCTGCGTTCCCTGCTCCTGATCGACTTCGGCGCGGCACTGCTGGCGGGCGCGGCACTCTGGTTCGGGCTGCGCGGCCAGGCGCCACAGGAGATCGACACCCCGGCCCGGGTCTCGGCGGGCGCGCTGCGGGCACTGTTCACCGACCGGAGGACCCGCTCCCTGGGCGGCCTGGTGTTCGTCGGGTTCGGCGTGTTCATCGCGCTCACCACGTGGCTGGAGCCGTTGCTGAAACCGGCTGGGGTGACCAACGCCGGGACTCTGCTGGCGGTGTTGGTGCTCTCCGGAATCGTCGGCTCCGCGGTGCTTCCCGCCCCTGTCGTGCATCGGGGGCTGGAACGGCCGGCCTTGGGTGCGACGTTGCTGATCACGGCGTCGGGGTGTGCGGCGTTGGCGATCGCGCCTGGGATGTTGGTGGCGACCGTTGTCGTGATCGTGGTGGGGTTCCCGTTGCTTGCCGCGCTGCCGATCGTGCTCGACACGACTGAGCGGGTCGTGGGGGCGGCGGGTGGAAGCACAGGGGCGGCGTTCATCTATCTGCTTGGCAATGCCGGCGGGTTATTTATCGCGGTGGCAGTGGAGCAGTTGCTGGGACGGCCGGGGTGGGCGTTCTCGTTGCTGGCTTTGGTGGTCGTGGGCGGGTTTGCTTCGTTGCGGAGCCTGGGTAAGGGGACGGACTGGATCCGGGCGGCTTCACCGATCAGAAATCCTCCGCCACATCGTCAGTTCTGGTAGCCCCCTCGCACCGGTGGAAGGATTGACGACCATGACCGACGCCAGACCGCTGGGCGCCGACGAGGCCGCGTTCATCGCGGCGGCCCGCTCCGGCGATACGGCGCGATTCGCTCTCACGACCGAGCGCCACCGGCGTGAGCTGCAGGTGCACTGCTACCGGATGCTCGCGAACTACGAGGACGCCCGGGACATGACGCAGGAGACATTCCTGCGAGCGTGGAACAAGCGGGAGTCGTTCAAGGGCCACGCCGCGCTGCGGACCTGGCTGTACCGGATCGCGACGAACGCCTGCCTCGACTTCCTGGAGAAGCGCGACGACCGCATACCCGTGCCGTCCGAGCTGTCGGACTCCGGCTCCGAGTTGCTGTACCTGCAGCCGTACCCCGACCGGATGCTTTCCGAGGACCCACAGGAATCAGTGGTGGCGCGGGAGACGATCGAGCTGGCGTTCATCGTCGCCGTCCAGCACCTGCCGCCGCGGCAGCGGGCGGTGTTCATCCTGCGCGACGTCCTCGGCTGGCCGGCGTCGAAGGCCGCCGACGCCCTCGAGCTGACCGTCGCATCGGTGACCAGCGCACTGCAGCGGGCGCGCGTGACGATGCGCGAGCGGCTGCCCGACCGCCGCCTCGACTGGCGGACACCTGCCACCCACGAGCTGTCGAATGACGAGCGCGGCGTGGTGAAGGCGTACATCGACGCCCACGAGCGCAACGACCTCGACGGGCTGGCGTCCCTGCTGCGCGACGACCTGCGCTTCGCGATGCTGCCCGACTCAGGCACCTTGGTCGTGACGGCCAAGGAGGCGGTGGACGGCTGGGTCGCCGGTGGGCTCTTCCAGCGCGGCCACGACGACTGGCGCTGTGCCGCCACGACGGTCAACCGCATGCCTGCCGCCGCGCTGTACCTCCGCACCCCCGACGACCCGGAGTACCGGCTATTCGCCATCGCGGTCCTGCACGTTGTCGATGGGAAGATCGCCGAGCTCACCGGATTCGACGCCACCGACAAACCATGGCTGGACCTGCCCCCAACACTGTGATCGCACATCGTCACGATCAACGACGCCGTCGTCCTCACCTCCAGTGAGTCGGTCGACAGCTCGCTCGGAACGCGAGGAAGAGCCGCCGGTCACAGGTGAGCGGGCCAGGAAGGAGTTCGACCTGGCCGCACCGGCCGAGCATGTGACCGCGCTCATCGCCTCGTCTCGTATCGGGTCAGCACCACGCCGCCGGGAAACGTCCGCGTCTCCACGAGGTTCAGGTTCACCCAGTTGTCCAACACCGTGAAGAACGGCGTGCCGCCGCCCACCAGCACCGGACAAGTGGCCAGGGCATACTCGTCGATCAGCCCGGACCGCATGGCGGCCCCGGCGAGCGTCGCGCCGCCGATGCCCATCGGACCGCCGTCCTCGGCCTTGAGCCGGGTGATCTCGGCGACCGCGTCGTCGGTGACCAGGCGGGTGTTCCAGTCGACCTTGTCGATCGTCGAGGAGAACACCACCTTCGGTGTGTCCCGCCAGTTCCGCGCGAACCCGATCTCCGCCTGGGTGGCGTCGGGCTGCTGGTCACCGGTCGGCCAGTAGGAGCTCATCGTCTCCCAAAGCTTGCGCCCGTACAGCGTCAGCTCGCTCGCTTGCTCCTGGCCGAGCCACCACTGGAACAGCTCGTCGCTCGGCCCGCCCCAGCCGATGTCGCCGCCTGCCGCTGCGACGTAGCCGTCCAGGGTCACGTTCATGCCGAAGATCAGTTTTCGCATCGTCGCAGCCTCTCGTGAGTCGATCTCACACGTACAGACGGGCGCGGCGCGGAAACCTCATCGCGATCTCATCGCGATGATCGCAGCAGGCGTAGTACCGCGCGTTCGATACGATCTCGGATCTGCGGGTTCTCCAGGTCCTGGGTTGCCAGTTTGCGCAGGGTCGCCTCGATGGTCTTCCCCTCCTCGAACAGCTCCGAGACCCTCGGGTCCACATAGGACCTCCTCGCGACCGCTGGTGTGTTGCCCAACTGTTCCGCCACCGCCCGCATCACCTGGGCCTCTGCCCGCTTGTTTGCCGTCCGGGATTTCGGCGGGTCCTGGGCCGCGAACTCGGCTGCCGCCAGGACCGTTGCCGTCCAGGTGCGCATGTCCTTGACAGTGAAGCCGTTTCCGGCCAGCTCTCGAAAGCGGTCGTTGACCTCCGCCGCTCGCACCTCGTGGCGTTCTCTGCCCGCGCGGTAGGCGAACAGGCGGTCGGTGTCGGCTCGGCCTCGGCGTAGGGCGGTCACCAGTCTGGCCAGGTCCGGGTCGCGGATCACCGCCAGGCGTTCGACGGCGCTCTTCGCGGGGAAGCAGAACCTCACCTCGCCGCGGCGCACCTCCACATGTTCGCGCAACAACGTGGCCACGCCGTGGGAGTCGTTCTCCTCGGCGTATTCCTCGCCTCCCGTGCGGAAGACACCGCGGTCGAGGATGCGCAGGGCGCCCGCCAGCACGCGGTCGCGGCCGAGGCCCGGGGACACCAGGTCATCGTGCACCTTCCCGCGGATCCGGGGCAGGCGCGCGGCCAGTCGCAGGACGCGCTCGTGTTTCTCGTCGTCGCGGTCGCGGCGCCACTGTTCGTGGTACAGGTACTGCTTGCGGCCCGCGTCGTCGATGCCGACCGCCTGGAGGTGGCCGTTGGGGTGCGGGCAGATCCATACCTCCCGCCACGCGGGCGGGATCACCAGCGTCCGGATGCGGTCGAGGTACTCGGGGTCGGTGACCGGCGCCCCGGTGTGGTCCACGTACCGGAAGCCGCGGCCGTGGCGCACCCTGCGCGCGCCCGGGCCGTCGGGATCGCCGCGTCGCAGCCGCATTGCCGATCACCCCTCTCACCAGGGGGAATGCCCTGGCCGATGGTTTATGAAACGGCCCTCGCGGCATTGGTGTGAAGTCCCCTCGGTCGGGGTACCCGGCTGTCCATGAAGGAAGACCGAGAGTCCAAGGACCCGCTGCCCGAGGCCGCGGATCCCCTCGAGGACTTCGCCGAGTCGGCCGGCGACGACGTGCGGATCGAGGGTCGCACCGCCCGCGCGACCGACGACCTGGACGAAGATCCGAAGCCGGACAAGAACGTCCAGGAACCACCCGACTGACCCCCGCCCGAGGAGGAGATCTCGGTGACCGCCCTGCCCCCTGACCCGGATCCGGATCGCACGCCCGGCCTGCAACCGGGTGGCGGCGTCCGTCCCGGTGACACCCCGCCGGAGTCCGGCAGCACAACCGAAGGCCTTTCCCGCCGCGAGCGCTGCCCGTCGCGGACGATGGCCGTGGTCACCACGATCTTCGTGGTGTTGGTGACCATCGCCATCGTCGCCCTGGTGATCGCCCAGCTCACCGGGATCGCGAAGGTGCTCTGAGGCTCACACCTGGTCGCGCGGGAACGTACGGTCCCAGTTCTCGGAGAACACCCTTCGCTCCCCCTCGAAGCCGTCGATCCGCGCGTGCAGCCGGAACTCGGTCGGGGTGCAGGTGAGGACCTGCTGGGTCCGCGTGCCGGCCGACCAGTCGCCGCGGCGGAAACTCATCGTCCAGTCGGTCCGCCCCTCGACCGAGGTGAAGTCGTCCGCGGTCCAGCCGTAGTGCTCCAGGACCCGCTTGCCGACTTCCATCCCCGAGTCGTCGAACCGCACGACCCCGTTGTCCTTCACCACATCCAGGGCGCCGCGGTAGTCCACCAGGTCGCGGGACACGGTCCACCGGTGCTCACCCGGCAGCAACGCGGTGACCGTCGCGGCGGGCGCGCCTTCCGGCTCGTCGAACGGGCGCAGCGACACCTCGTCGGACTCGCCGACCGGGCGGACTGGCAGCTCGATCGAACTGGCCCCGGTGTGCACGGTCAGTCGCACCGGCTCCGGGGGCGGCCAGGC
Organism: Actinokineospora xionganensis; assembly: GCF_014323725.1. Taxonomy (GTDB): domain Bacteria; phylum Actinomycetota; class Actinomycetes; order Mycobacteriales; family Pseudonocardiaceae; genus Actinokineospora; species Actinokineospora xionganensis. The sequence goes on from NZ_JABVED010000025.1 coordinate 57,712, forward strand.
GAGTGGCCAGTACGATGTGGACAGTGACAGCCGAATCCGGTGCCCGGCAGGAAACGCTTGCGCCACACCGTTGAGCTGGATCTCCACGCTGTAGCGCTCCCCCGGCACGACCGGCGAGGGATCATCGTGCGACTCACGGTGCGTCAGGTTCAGCAGCCCGTAGGACACCCGGGTCGCCCGGCCGTCCGGTGCGACGTCGGACAGGCGTGCCGCCACCATCGCGACCGGCGCCGTGGCCGACACGTCGAGCCGGACCACCGGCGCGCCAAGGATCTCGCACGGCTCGGTGAGCAAGTCCGAGTCGAACACCAGCGACCCGCCGTCCTCCTCGCGCTGGTCGTACGGCAGGTCCGGCGGCGCGTTGTAGGAACACCACTTCCCGGCGAACTGCCCCACGCTCAGCGGCGATTCGATGGTCAGGCCGGTGGACTCGACCCGCTCCCCCTCGGCGGCGATCCGGTGCGGCCCAAGCGGTCTGCGGTCGCGCCGGACGTGCGGCGACGGCCACGACGGCTCACCGACCCAGCGGCCGGGCCGCTTCTCGTACGCCGTCGACGGCGGCATGCTCTCCTGCATCCACGTGCGCAGCACGGGCTCGTCGAACTCGACGTCCTCGTCGCGCAGCCAGCGGTCGAACCAGCGGACCACTTCCTGCAGGTAGCCGATAGCCGGGCCGGGCACGCCGAGATGCGGATACTTGTGCGACCACGGACCGATCAGCCCCATCCGCGGCACGTCCAGCTCCGCCATCAGCCGCAGCACGGCGTTGGAGTACCCGTCGGCCCAGCCGCACGCGGCGAACACCGGCACGCTGACCGCGGAGTAGTCCTCGCACACCGACGCGTGCCGCCAGTAGTCGTCGCGGCGCTGGTGGCTCAGCCACTCGATGATCCACGGCCCCGCGGATTCCAGCCGCCGCAACCACATCTCCCGCCACCGCTGCCCCACCAGGGCCGGGTCGGGCGGGCAGGCGCCGTAGGCGAACATGGTCCCGGACTCCGCCAGGCTGTCCGACAGCAGACAGCCGCCCATGTAGTGCATGTCGTCGGCGTAGCGGTCGTCGGTGAACGACGCGATGCAAATCGCCCCCAGGCTCGGCGGCTTGCGCGCGGCCACCTGCAGCGCGGCGAACCCGCCCCAGGAGATGCCAAGCATCCCGGTCCGGCCGTCGCACCAGGGCTGGTCGGCCAGCCACGCCAGCACGTCCTCCGCGTCGGCCTGCTCCCGCTCCAGGTATTCGTCAGTCAGCACCCCGTCGGACTCACCCGTTCCCCGGATGTCCACTCGCACGCAGGCGTAGCCGTGCCCGGCCAGGTACGGGTGCGCGATCGAGTCGCGCACCGAGGTCAGATCCCTTTTGCGGTAAGGGATGTACTCCAGGATCGCGGGTACGGGCTGGTCGTCGGACGACAGCGGACGCCACATCCGCGCGGCCAGCCGGGTGCCGTCGGACACCGGGATCCAGAAGTGCTCCTCTTCCTTGACGGCGTGCGGAAGGTCGGTCACGGCTCGCATCGGGTGCTATCCCCCCTCGAAGTCGAAGCGCAGCGCGGCGACACACCGGTCGTACTTCTCGCGCAGCTGCGCGGGTCCGTCCGCGCCCACCACGATCTCCGCGAGCTCATAGCTGTAACTGTCCTGTCCGGACAGCTCCGAGAGCCGAGACCCGTCGGCGGCCCGGCGGTACACGCTGACCCCGCCGATCCTGTCCTCAATGGACTTGATCTCCTCGGTCGTCGGCCCCCGCGTCAGCAGCCCGTCGTCGAAGCGACGCAGGTACCAGCGTGCGGCCAGGTCGTACGGGCCGCCGTCGAGCGGGCGCCGCGGGTCTTCCCCGAGCGCCACCTTGAGCATGTAGTGGTGGTTCGGGAAGCCGTTGACCAGCGCGAACATCTCGGCATGGGACTGCGAGTGGCGCGGGTTGATCTCCAGCAGGCTGACCTCGCCGGTCTCGGGATCGCAGAAGTACTCGATGCTGAAGGTTCCCGGATCGAACCCGACCCCCTTCATCACCCGCTTGGACACGTCGACGAGCCTGCGCTGAACCTCCTCGGGCAGCTGCGACGGGTACTGGTGCCGCAGGAAGCTCGACACCTGCGGGTACACCAGGGAATCGAGCACGGCGTAGATCTCGACGTCGCCGTCGAGGCTGTACCCCTCGACCGCGGCCCTCGCCCCGCTCAAGGCGCGCTCGGCCAACGCGACCTGCCCGCCCGCGTCGGCGATCTCGGGCGGCAGGTCGGCCTGGTCGAGCAGGTAGTCGAACGGTTCGCCCACGCGGCCGATCCCGTCGGCGATCTCGGCCACGGCCGACCGGAATTCCGCGTCGTCGGTCACCTCGAACGCCAGGTCCGAGGAGAACGACTTGACCGGCTTGAGCCAGAAGGGAAAGCGCAGCGGAGGCTTGTCATCGTCGAGTTCGACCAGCGCGAACTCGGGGTGCTCGGTGATCACCTTCCGCTGCTCGAGCCTGCTCCAGTACTTGTGCTCGCACTTGAGCACCGACTCCAGGCTCGCTGCCCGCACGCCGAACTCGCGGCACAGCAGCGGAAGCATGGTGCTCACCGGGAAATCCCAGTAGCCGACGATGGCGTCGATCGTGTCGTCGAAGGACGTCAGCACCTTCCTGGCCTTGTCGAGCAGGTCGACGATCGGGATCTCGCCCTTCTGCAGCTCCTCGAGCGTGAGCAGGCCGTGGAACCGGTAGCGGTCCGCGTCCGGCACCTGGCGTAACAGCGCGTGGTTCACTTCGTCGAGACCGATGACGACAATGTTCTTTGGGGACACCGTGTTCTTGCGGGACATGGTTCTCCTGGTTCGTCGTCGGTCAGGGTCGCAACAGGATCTTCACCGCTCCATCCTGCTTGCGTTGGAACATCTCGTAGGCGTGCGGCGCCTGCGCCAGCGGGATCTTGTGGGTGGCGAACGACTCCGTGCCCAAGGGGTCTTCGTCGGTGAGCAGCGGCAACAGGTCGCTGACCCAGCGCCAGACGTTGGCCTGGCCCATCCGCAGCTGGATCTGCTTGTCGAACATGGTCAGCAGCGGCATCGGGTCGGCCATGCCGCCGTAGACGCCGATCACCGAGATGGTGCCGCCGCGCCGGACGATGTCGATCGCCAGGCGCAGCGCGTGCAGCCGGTCGACCCCGGCCCGGCGCATGAAGGCCGCGGCGACGGTGTCGGGCAGGAAACCGGTGAGCTGCTGGGCGGTCTTGGCCACGGGAGCGCCATGTGCCTCCATGCCGACCGCGTCGATGACCGAGTCGGCGCCGCGGCCATCGGTGCGGGAGCGGATCACGTCGGCGAGGTCGCTGCCGTGCTCACGCAGGTCGAGGGTCTCGATGCCGCGTTCCCTGGCCCGCTCCAGCCGTTCGGGCACCAGGTCGACGCCGATCACTTTGCCCGCGCCGCGGTGTTTGGCGATGCGGGCCGACATGTCACCGATGGGTCCGAGACCGAGCACGACCACGCTGCCCTCCGGCGGAATCGCGGCGTACTCGACGGCCTGCCAGGAAGTAGGCAGCACGTCGGAGAGGTAGACGAACCGGTCGTCCGGCGGGCCGTGCGGGACCTTGATCGGCAGCGTGTCGCCGAACGGGACCCGCAGGTACTCGGCCTGACCACCCGGGACCTGGCCGTAGAGCTTGGTGTAGCCGAACAGCGCGGCGCCCATCCCCTGCTCGCGGACCTGGGTGGTCTCGCACTGCGAGTGCAGGCCGTGCCCGCACATGAAGCAGGTCCCGCAGGAGATGTTGAACGGCACCACCACGCGGTCGCCCGCCTTCAGCGAGCGCACGTCGGGACCGACCTCCTCGACCACGCCCATCGGTTCGTGGCCGAGGATGTCGCCCTCGTCGAGGAAGGGGCCGAGCAGTTCGTAGAGATGCAGGTCCGAGCCACAGATGCCGCTGGCGGTGATGCCCACGATGACGTCGGAGGACTCCTTGATCACCGGGTCGGGCACGGACTCCACGCGCACATCGCGCTTGCCGTGCCAGGTGACGGCCTTCATCTCGCTCAACCTCCAGTGTCCGGGGGTGGAACCTGTCGGGTTCCCCTGAGCGGACACGCTTACACATCCGCGGGCGCCGAGCCCGGAACCAGTGCCGCTCAACGGGATCGGCCGCGGACACAGCCGTCCCCCACGGCGATTCCATGGGGGACGGTGCCTATCGGTATCCGGTCACAGCGGCGGCCGCGGATCGGTCTTAGGGGAAAGACCGCCGGTGTCCGGGTCGTCCGGCAGCAGCCCGCTCACGCCCGGCCCGCCGGGCCGGATGCCCGCGCCCGGCTTGCCCGCCTGGGTGCTGGAGCCCTGGGCGGTGGACTGCTCCGTCGTGCTCTCCACCGAGCCGCGCCACGCGCCGGTCTCCCGGCCGCCGCGCTCCTCGATGAACTCCTTGAACCGCTTCAGGTCGCCCTTGACCCGACGGTCCAGCACACCGAGCTTGTCGGCGACGTTCTCGACGAAGCCCTCCGGATCGATGTTCATCTTCGCGGTGACCCGAGTGGTCCGGGCGTCGACCTTGTCGAAGGTGACCTTCCCGGCGTGGTCCGGTCCCGCGTCAGAGCGCCATGAGACGCACTGGTCGGGGATCTGCTCGACGATCGTCGCGTCGAACTCGCGGGTCACCCCGCCGACCTTGGTCACCCAGTGCACGTGGGTGTCGTCAAGCTGGCGCACCTGCTCGACGCCCTCCATGAAGCGCGGGAAGGTCTCGAACTGAGTCCACTGGTTGTAGGCGTCGGTCACCGGAACTCCGACCTCCACGCTCTCGGTGATCGTGCTCAACGAGATCACTCCTTCCTTGCGTCGTCTGGAACCCACGACATACCCAAGGAAGCGCCGGTCTACACGGTCACCCGTGGTGCGGGATGCCGCGCACGGCGTGGTCGGCGAACTCCATCGCCTCGTTGACCAGCCCCGACAGGTGGCCGCTCACCACGCGGTAAACCATCCGCCTGCCTTCGCGGCGGACACGAACCAGGCCCGCCAGCCGGAGCCTGCCGAGATGCTGCGACACCGACGACCGCGACGCGCACACCTGCCCCGCGAGGGTGTTGACGTCCTGCTCCCCCGCCGCGAGCAGCCGCAGCAGGGCGAGTCGGGTCGGGTCGGCCAGCATCGCCAACACCTCGGCGGCAACCCGGTATCGCTCTTCCTGCGAGCCGGTGGCAGTTGCCATGTCATTGTGCGCGCGCATGGTTGCATATTGCTCCTGAGCAGGGCATTCTGCAAGCTTAGAGAGCTGAGGAGGCCAGATGAGCCACGGTCACGGACACTCGCACAAGCACCGCCTTCGCCACCTGCTGAAACCCCACAGCCACGACAGCGCCGACCGCGTCGACAGCGCCCTGGAGGCGAGCAGGCGCGGCATGCGCACCCTGGTCTGGTCGTTCGCGGCGCTCCTGGTCACCGCCGTCGCGCAGTTGGCCGTTGTGGTGGTGAGCGGGTCGGTGGCGCTGCTGGGCGACACCGTGCACAACTTCGCCGACGCCCTGACCGCGGTGCCGATCGGCGTCGCGTTCCTCCTCGGCAGGCGGGTGGCGACGCGGCGCCACACCTATGGGCTCGGCCGGGCGGAGGACCTCGCCGGCGTCGTCGTCGTGCTGGTCATCGCCGGGTCGGCGGCCTTCGCGGGCTGGCAGGCGATAGACCGACTGATCGACCCGCAGCCGGTGCGGCACCTGTGGGTGGTGGCCGCGGCGGGCGTGGTCGGCTTCGCGGGCAACGAAATCGTGGCGCGCTACCGCATCAGGGTCGGCCGTGAGATCGGCTCGGCCGCCCTCGTCGCGGACGGCCTGCACGCGCGCACGGACGGCTTCACCTCACTGGCCGTCGTCCTCGGCGCGCTCGGCGTCGGTCTCGGATTCCCGTTGGCGGACCCGATCATCGGTCTCGCGATCACGGCGGCGATCCTGTTCGTCCTGCGCGACGCGGCGAAGGAAGTGTTCGCCCGGCTGATGGACGCGGTCGACCCGGCGGCCGTCGAACTGGCCGAACGCACCGCCGCGGACACTCCGGGCGTCAACGCCGTCGGCCAGGTCAGGATGCGCTGGATCGGCCACACCCTGCGCGCGGAACTGTCAGTCAGTGTCGACGCGGCGTTGACCGTCGAACAGGCCCACCACATCGCCCACGACGTCGAACACCGCCTGGTGCACGCCGTCCCCCGCCTCGGCGCGGCAACCGTCCATACCGAGCCCGCCGCCCGTGCGGAAGTCGCCCACCAGGCACTCGCACACCACCACTGACCAACTACCGGGCGCGGGCGGCTTGTAGGACGCCGTGCACGACGAGACTGATTCGCTCCGCCGCGTCGTCGGGGTCCGGGCTGCCCTCGTCGAGCCAGGCGATGACCGCCTCGATGGTGACCGTGTGCAGCATCCGCGCCGCCCACTTCGCCCACGCGGGATCCGGGATCAGGCCTTCGATGTGCCGCAGCGCGGTGCGCACGCCGTCGTCGACGATGGTGTCGACCAGGTCGCGGAACTCGGGCTCGCGGGCCGCGTGGTGGAACAGCAGCCGGAAACCCTCCGGGTCGGCGGAGGCCGCGCGTAGGAGCGCCGGGATGCTCTGCTCGTCGTAGTCGTCGTCGCCCGCGCTGTCTTTCAGTCGCGTGCAGGCGCGCTCCAGCACGGCGCGGTACATGTCGGTCTTCGAATCGAAGTGCCGGTAGAGCAGCACGCGGGTGATTCCCGCTTCCGTCGCGACGTCATCAAGGTTGGTCGCGCTGAACCCCGCGCGGGCGAACGCCCGGGTGGCCGCGTCGAGGATCTGTTCCCGACGTTCGACCCGCGGCATGCGGCGGGTCTCGGGCGTTGCCGACATCGCGATCTCCTCTTGTTTACACAGCAGTCTACATATAGCGTTGTTTACAGTTAGGTATACAACCTGCCGTAAACGATGGGAGTGCCATGCCGCAGCGGATCCAGACCGCAACCGGAGATGACGCCTGGCTGGTCACACGACACGCCGACGTCCGCGCCCTGCTGGCGGACACCAGGCTCGGCCGGTCACATCCCGACCCGGCCAACGCCGCCCGCTCCAGTGAGTCCGCACTGTTCGGCGGACCCCTCGGCGACTTCGACACCGAGCGCGCCGACCACGCCCGGATGCGCTCGCTGATGCAGCCGCACTTCACCCCGAGGCGCATGGAGGCGCTCCGCGGCCGGGTCGAAGCGCTCACCGCCGAGTTGCTCGACGACTTGGCCCGGCAACCCGGCGCGGCGGACTTGAACCAGGCACTCGCGGTGCCGCTGCCGATCCTGGTCATCTGCGAACTGCTCGGCGTGCCCTACGTCGACCGCGACCAGTTCCGCGCGTGGAGCCTGGCCGCGGCCGACACAGTCGACCGAGCCCGGTCCGAGCAAGGACTCGCCGACCTCTACGACTACGGGACCCGACTGGTCGCGCTCAAACGCGATGAGCCCGGCGACGACGTGATCACCCGACTGTGCACGGCCGAGGGAGTCACCGACCCGGAGATCGCCGGGCTGGCGATGTCGCTGCTGTTCGCCGGACACGAGACGACCGTCGTACAGATCGGCTTCGGTGCCTTGCTGCTGCTGACCAATCCCGACCAGCGGCAAGCCATCACGGACAACCCCGACCTGATCCCGAACGCCGTCGAGGAGATGCTCCGTGCCCGGGAGAGGTCCGTGACCGGCATACCGAGATATGCCCGCGAGGACGTCGAGATCGACGGAACCGTTATGCGGGCGGGAGATCTGGTCCTGCTCGATCTCAGTTCGGCCAACCACGACCCCGCCGTCTTCCCCGACCCCGAGCGGTTCGACATCACCCGCCGCACCGCCGCCCACGTGTCGTTCGGCCACGGCGGGCACTACTGCGTCGGCGCGCCGCTCGCCCGAATGGAGCTGCGCGCGGTCTTCAGCCAACTCGTCACCCGGTTTCCCACGATGCGGCTCGCGATTCCGTTGGCGGACCTGCGAATCCGCCAAGACGTGCTGACCGGCGGCTTGGCCGAACTCCCGGTAGCGTGGTGACACCGTGACCGATCACCATCGCCAGTGGGACCGCTACGCCGACCGCTACGACCGCGACATCGGCTTCTTCGAACGCGTGCAGTTCAAGGGCGGCCGGGAGTGGGTGTGCTCGCAGGCCACGGGCGACGTGCTGGAAGTGGCCGTGGGCACGGGACGGAACCTGCCGTTCTATCCGCCGGGCGTGCGGCTCACCGGACTCGACTTCAGCGCCGCCATGCTCGACATCGCCCGCACCCGCGTGCTGGAGACGCCGCACAAGGTCACCCTCATCCAGGGTGACGCCCAACGGCTGCCCTTCGACGACTCGTCGTTCGACACCGTGGTCTGCACTCTCGGCCTCTGCGGCGTCCCCGATGAGCGCGTCGCCATCGCCGAGATGCACCGCGTCCTGCGCCCGGGCGGACGGCTGTTGCTGCTCGACCACGTGGGCAGTCACCACAAGCCGATCCGGCTGGTCCAACGGTTGCTGGAACTCGTGACCGTCCGGATGATCGGCGACTACCAGACGCGTAGGCCACTGCCTCTGGTGGAACAGGCCGGTTTCACGGTCGAGCGGCGCGAGCGGCTCAAGGCGGGCACGGTGGAACGGGTCGCGGCGACCAAGGGCACTAGGCCGTGTCTCGAAGTCCTGACCAGCTGAGAT
>NZ_JABVED010000026.1 GCF_014323725.1 Actinokineospora xionganensis
GTCAACGCATCCAGCCCAGGATGAAAAGGGCTCAGGGAAGTGCGTTGGTATAGGCAATCGAATAACTTCTGCCTACCTTACGAGACTCGCAGGAGGATCGGCGACGAAAATCTTGCCGATGAAACCTTGCGGCTCACTGTTCTTGCAGGTTTTGAAGATCGCATTAGGGAATTGCCAGAATTCCCTGTCCGAAACGATGCCGAGATTGAACTAGCGGCTCAAGTAATGCTACGTGCTTTGCAGTTCGCGTTTGAGACGGAAGGGCTTGAGTTTGCCCACTTTCTTGAAGACAAGCAGCGGGGCGAGTACCCTACTATCGCCGATTCGGTGCGACACGCTATCGATCACTTTAGCCTTGTGGGCAAGAAGCGAGTGCGTGTCGCAACTGCCGTAATGGCCACGGTCAGGCGGGTACTCTATTCATCACAAGAGCATGAGAGGGTTTATCTCTCCAAACTTTCGCGTACATACGCCTTGTTATTTACCCTAAATACTGAGCCGCGGTTGATTGACTTCTTTCAGGACATGACTGGCGATCTCAGGCTGTATGTTGGCGCCGACGTGTTAGTCCGCGCTCTCAGTGAGCACTGTCTCGCCAAAGAAGACCAGGCCACGACAAACACGCTAGAGATGGCGTCGCGTTGCGGAGCCGAACTGATCTTAACCGAACCAGCTCTCGATGAGGTGGTCAATAACCTCCGAGGAACTGATCGAGAATACAAGAATCACTACAAAGCGATCGACGCTCACGTCGATCTAAATATGACGCGTAATGTGTCCAAAATCATGCTTCGTGCGTACTTTTATGCGCGCCTGGACGTAACTACTGCCGCTCTAAAGCCAAGAAATTGGGAATCATTCGTTGGGCAATTCTGCGACTATACTGATTTGCATACCTCTCGCGCGATGGACGATATGCGCAGGTATCTACAAACGGGATACAATCTGAGTTACGAGGCTGCCGCAAAGATGCGGTCCGTGGTGAATGATGACGCTTTGGCCGACCTTACGCGGCGTCTACTTTCGTTAAAAGGTAACAAATATGAACTCGCACTAAACGATGCACTCACGGCACTTACGGTCTATGGAAAACGTTTGGAGAATCGCGAAGATGGGTCAGGAGGGGAGTTCGGATATAGGACGTGGTGGTTGACGGGCGAGACCGCTATAGCCAGAAAGACCGGCTTGCTTGTAAAACGCAATAATGGTGCGAGATATATGATGAGACCTGATTTTCTCCTCAATTTCCTCGCCCTAGCGCCTAGTACGCAAGAGATCCGAGAGACATTCGGCACAGTGTTTCCGAGCTTGCTGGGTGTAACGCTTTCTAAGCGCATGTCCGAAGAGTCTTTCAAGGAAATTATGGACAAGGTTCGAGATGCGACTGAACTAAGTGAAGCTCGCAGATCTGCTCAGATTGCAAAATTGTCGGATCAGCTCAAGAGTGATTTTGTCAGACAGTATGCGAACTCGCTCGAAGATGTAGACCCTAACGAAGAAGTAGTGCGGGCCGCTTTGGGCTGACGCTAAGCTGGTGGCAGTTTACGACGCGCGACAAATATCGACGGTTCCTCATGCCTCTTGGAACGAAAATCATCGGGGAATGTCGCCTCGTGGTAGGTAATTGGCATGCCAATACCCAACGGCGAATTGCGCCGATCGTCCGAGAGGATGCGCGAGTTGGAGATCCCAGGCTGGCCGTGGCGGGACAGTGCACCAGCCTGGGATGGTCTGTGTGGTTAGAACCGGTGCCCGTACAGCACGCTGCGAACAGCGCCCACGACGGAGCTGAACAGCGGCAGGGCCGGGTGTACCGGGTCCGGGGCGGTCGCCCAGAAGGCGACTGAGCGGTCCGTGAGGTCGGTGGGCAGCAGGACTCGCGCGTGCACTGGCTCGACGCCAGGGGGCAGCGGCCTGCGGCGCTGTTCGTCGGTCATCGGTTGGGTGAGGAAGGTCCACTCGGTGCGCTTGCCCGGGGTCGCGAGCACGGGGCCCGCGAGCATCCGCAGCCGCAGCCACCATTGGACTTCCGCGCCCAAGCCCGCGCGCATTCGCAGGCCGCCTACGTGTTCGCCGAGGTCGAGGTACGCGCCGAGTGCGTCGCCGTCGACCGGCCAGCCCAGGGTGGTCCGGTAATCAGGCACTTCGAACGTGGGTGCGTGCGGTTGTGCGCCACCGTCCAGTGCGTGCAAGTCGGATAGTTCCGCCGCCGTCATGGCGAGCCACCTTTCGCCGTCGACGGGTCGGGTGCGCCTCCTGTGGCGTGGTTGGTCCGATCGTCGACTTCTGTTCATCAGGATGAGTGATGGTGGCCCCGGTCACCCATCTCAGTAAGGCATAACGTTCGCCTGATGAGTCGCGAATCAGCAGGTCGCGACCGTCTACACGCGAATGGACGCAGGCAGGATCCGCCGAAGGATCCCGTGTGGGTGACCGTGTCGTCGCCACTCTCTCGGGTAACCCAGTGACACTTCCTGGAACCGGACGCCGTCGTGGTGGGTGATCCGCGGGATGTGCAGGTGCCCGTAGACCATCGCGGCGGTGGGGAAGCGGGTGTGCCAGTCGGCGGTCAGTTCCGTCCCGCACCACTGGGCGAACTCGGGGTAACGCAGGATCCGGGTGGGTTCGCGCACCAGCGGATAGTGGTTCACCAGGACCAGGGGAAGGTCGCACGCGGCGAGCCGGGGCTCGGTCAGCGCGACGCGGGCGCGGCACCATTCGTCTCGGGTGGGGTACGGGTCGGGGTGCAGGTAGACCTCGTCGGTGCAGACCACGCCGGTCTCGTGGGCGTAGGCCAGCGACTCCTCCTTGGTGGAGCAACCCGGCGCGCGGAAGGTGTAGTCGTAGCCGATGAACAGCGGTGCGACGAGGACCGGTCCGCCCTCGCCGTCCCACCGTTCGTACGGGTCTTCCGGGGTCACCACACCGAGCCCGCGGCACATCTCCACCAGCGCCTCATACCGCTCGACGCCGCGCGCCTGGACCGGGTCGGCGCCGACGGTCCACAGTTCGTGGTTGCCGGGCGCCCAGATGACCTTGGCGAACCGCTCGGCCAACAGGCCGAGCGCCCACTCGATGTCGGGCACCTGGTCGGCGACGTCGCCCGCGACGATCAGCCAGTCGTCCGCGGACTCGGGCCGCAGCCCTTCCACGATCGCGCGGTTCTCCGCGTAGGTGATGTGCAGATCGCTGATAGCCAGGAGTGAGCCCACGCCTCGATACTCGCACGGGCGCCCGACACCGGTGATCTCACCCGCCCATCAGCTCTGCCGCCCGCTTGATCGCCTTGCGCACCCGGAAGTACGTCCCGCAGCGGCACACGTTCTCGATGGCGTCGATGTCGGCGTCGGTCGGCTTCTTGGTCCGCTTGAGCAGCGCGACCGCCGCCATGATCTGCCCGGGCTGGCAGTACCCGCACTGCGCGACGTCCTGTTCCAGCCACGCCTGCTGCACCGGGTGCAGGATGTCGCCGTCGGCGAGGCCCTCGATGGTCGTGACCTCCTTGCCCTGCGCGTCGGCGACCGGCACGACACAGGGGTTCACGGCCTTGCCGTTGATGTGGCTGGTGCACGCCTTGCAGACGTTGATGCCACAGCCGTACTTCGGCCCTTTGACGCCCAGCTTGTCGCGCAGCGCCCACAACAGCGGCAGGTCGGCGGGCGCGTCGACGGTGACCGTCTTGCCGTTCACGGAGAAGGTGTAGTTCGGCAACGGGTTCTCCTTAACGCGGGAACGGTTCGAAGTCGACGGGGAAGTTGATCGGGAAGCTGCGCGGCGCGATACCGGTCGCGCGCGCGTACGCGTTCGCGATGGCGCCGACCGCCGCGGGGACGCCGAGTTCACCCGCGCCGCCCGGCTCGCCGTTCGGCGGCATGATGAAGATCTTGACGTCGGTGGGGGAGTCTTTCTGCCGGGCGTAGTGGAACTGCGAGTAGCTGCCCTCCAACGGCAGACCGCGGTCCAAGTGCAGACCCGCCCGCAGCGTCGTGGCGATCGCGTCGGTGAGCCCGCCGAGGAGCTGCGCTTCCAAACCGCGAGGGTTGATCGGCCTGCCGTAGTCGGCGGCGATCACGGCCTTGACCACGCGCGGGTTCTTCGTGTCCCGGGCGTCGATCGTGACCATGCATGCCGTGCAGGATTTGTATTCCTCGTGGAAACCGACGCCCTGGGCGAACCCGGCGGGCAGGCTCTGGCCCCACTTGCCTTCCGTTGCGACCTTGTTCAGCACGGCGCGCTGCTTGTCGGTCTTGAGGAACTCACGGCGGAACGCGACCGGGTCCTTCCCGAGTTTGCGGGCCAGCTCGTCGACCATGATCTCCTCGGCGCCGCGCGTGTTGGCCGAGTAGACCGACCGCCAGCTGCCGGTGTGCATCTTCAGCGGCACCTCGTTGAGCAGCTGCGTGGTGACACCGAAGTTGTAGGGCGACTTGATGGTCGTGAGGAAGACCGTCTGCGCGAAGCTGAGGTTGCCGCCCACGGGAAGGTTCGCCGCCATCGCGGTGAGGATCTCGCCGAGGCCGTGCCGGAAGTCGGTCTCCACACTGGCGACGCGGTGCTCGAAGGTGAGCACGTTGCCCAGCGCGTACGTCGCGCGGATCTTGTGATGGCTCGCGGCGCGGGCGCGACCGTGTCGCATGTCATCGATGCGGCTCCACATCAGCTTGACCGGCCGCTTCATCGCCTTGGAGATGCGCGCGGCCTCCAATGCGGAGTCGAAGAACAGCCTGCGACCGAACGAGCCGCCGCCCTGGATCACGTGGACCTTGACCGCGTCCTCCGACAGCCCCAGCTCTTGGGCGATGGTCTGTTGGGCGACGATCGGGGATTTGAGACCGGCCCAGATCTCGGCGCGGTCGGCCCGCACGTCGGCGATCGCGGAGTTCGTCTCCAGCGGGGCGTGGCTGGCGAAGGCGAAGTCGAACTCGGCATCGACGTGCTGGGTCAGCAGCGGCGGCACCACGAACGGCAGCGCGGCGGCCCGCAGCTTCTTCTTGATCGTCGCGTCGGACTCGCTGTCGACGGTGCCCGCGTTCCAGGTGACCTTGAGCGCCCGGGTCGCGTCCAGCGCCTGCCCGAACGTTTCGGCGGCCACGGCGACACCGGTCTGGATCACCGCGAGGTCGACCACCCCGGGCATCGCGCGCACCGCGGCGGCGTTGTCGACGGAGCGGACAGTGCCGTTGATCGACGGCGGCCTGCGCACCATGGTCGGCAGCGCACCAGGGACGTCGAGGTCGAGCGTGTACTGCTGGGTGCCGGTGACCATCGCGCGGGCGTCGATGCGCGAGGTCGCCTTGCCGATGAGCGTGAACTCCGACTCCGGCTTGAGCGCGGGAGACCCGACGGACAGCGCCGTATTCGCCGCTTCGACGGCCAGTTCGCCGAAACTGATGTGTAGCCCGTCGAGCGAGACGACCTCGCCCTCCTGCGTCCGCAGGCTCGACGCCTCCGTGTCCCACCGGGCGGCCGCGGCGGCGACCAGCCGGGTCCGCGCGGCGGCGGCGGCCCGGCGGACCGGTTCGTAGACCGCGCGGATGGTGTTGGAGCCGCCGGTGAGCTGGTTGAAAAGCAGCTCGGGCCGCGCGTCGTCCAGACGGACCCGCACCTGCGAGAGCGGGATGTCCATCTCCTCGGCGACCAGCATCGCGGTGGCCGTGGTGATGCCCTGCCCGACTTCCTCCCGCGGCAGCTGCAGCGTCACCATGCCGTCGGACTCGACGGTCAGGATCAGCATGTTCGAGGTGGGGGCCGCCGCGAGGATGAGGAGCTCGCCGAGGTCGATCAGGTCGGCGGGCGCGGGCGGCGTCGGGATGGCCGCCTCGGCTGTGGGTTCGTCGCCGGTGAGATTGACCGCGATGGTCAGGGTCGGAGCGGCGACGAGGAACGCCAGAATTTGGCGCCTGGTTGGTGTGCCCATCGGAACCTTCCGTCTGGGCCAGTCGGGGGACTGGTCTAGGCCGAACGGGGGTGTGACTCAAGGCACCTTAGGCAGAAAGTCTGTGCATACTCAACTGATCATGGGCCCGGAATGTTGCCTAAGTGATGAACGGTCGGATTGGCGGGACGAAAGGCACCCATCCGCAGTGGCAAGATCACCGAACCAGCCATGGCAGGACATCGGCGAGGAAGAGTGACGTGTAGGCGACCGCGAGGCCCGCGGCGGCGCCGAGCACGAGCGAGACGGCTTGGGCGCCGGTCAGTCGGGACTCGCGGACCTTCTGCTCATACTCACGTTGCCGGTCGTCCATCACTCGCTGCGCCATGGGCAGGTAGTTCGGGTTCAGTGGTGCGTTGAGGGGTCGGGGTCGTTCAGGTTCGGGGGTTGTGGTGAGGAGGTCGCGCACGCACTTGAGGAAGGCGGCGAGCCCGAGCGCGACGGCCGGGGCGAACGCCGCGAGACCCATCCATGGGGGACCGTTGTCGACGTTGCGGACGACCAGCCATCCGCCGAGTTCGAACACGAGGGCGGCGAGGCCGAACCGCACCCCCGGGCTGACGCCGGGTCCGATCGCGGTCGAGCCTCGACTGCCCTGCTTGACTTGGATGATCGCGGCGGTGGTCTGGATGAGCGCGGCGCCGAACGAGATCCACGCGGGCCAGAAGTCAGTGGGCATGGCCATGGCATCCCTCCTCCGATGATCATAAGTCGGCGGGAAGGCGGCCGGACTGAAGTTCCATCATTCGAGTGATCGTCCTGGCCGGGCGATCTTGGCGTCGGGAAAATCGGGAGGATGAGAAGACGCGGCGAGTTGCCGGCGAGCCAGACCTATCAGACAGCGCCGGTCTGCGCGGGGTGTGGGAACACGCCGTTGCTGGTGAGGATGGCGGCTGAGCGGATGGCGCACGGGTTCAGGAATGTGGGTGGAGTTTTCGAGAAGTGCCGGTACCACAATGGATGGCACGTGCTGATCGACCAGGCGGCCGACGAGGACTGGCCTGGACGGACGGTCAAGGTGCCGATTCCGCCGTATCGGTCGTGATGGTGGCCAGCCGCTTCGGGGACCAGGAGGAGGCGGGAAGGGTCAGGGTGCCCGCCCCGGGGTTCTTGGAGTCCCGCACGCGGATCACGGCCGCGTAAGCGACCTCGACACAGTCCTGTTGGTGATTGCTGAAGCTCGACTTCCGCCACTCTGTGTGCACGGTGTTTCAACCCCGTTCATGATCGGCCGCCATCTTGGTCAGGAAGTTCACCGAATCGGCGCAGCCGAGCGATGCCTGGATCAGGGAAGCGGTGTGGGCGCGAAACGCTTGCGTGTCCTCTGGCGCATCGAGGAAGCCCGATACCAGGCTGTGCTCCACGTAGACGATCGGCGGTGCCTTGGGAAATTCCAGCAGGGAGAAGTAGCCGGGGTTGTGGTAGCCGCCATGGCGGAATGGGATCACATGGAGTGCGATGTTCGGCCGTTTCGCCATGTCGATGAGCCAGTTGATCTGCTCGACCATCACCGCGGATCCACCCTGCGCTCGGCGCAGGGCCGCCTCATCCAAGATCGCGACATACTGCGGTGCGACGAGCCGGGCGAGGACCTTCTGCCGGTCCAAACGCGCGGCGATCATGGCTTCGTGGAGTTCCGTTGTCTGGCCCAGAGAGGTGATTGCCCGGGCATATGCGGGCGTCTGCAACAGGCCAGGCACGGTGCACGGCGCGAAGTTGACGATGGAGACCGCTTCGGACTCGAAGATCGGCAAGGTGGGGCGCTGGGGGTCGGTGTCAATGCCGAGCCAGCGTGGGGTGTTCAGCTCGTCGACCAGTGCCATGATCCGCTTGCGTTCAGCCCCGACAACCCCATAGATCGCGAGCATGGCGGATACCTCCGCCACCGTCGCGGTCCGCCTGGCGTTCTCCGTGCGGTTCAGCGTCGCGATCGACTGATCGAGTCGGGTGGCGGCTTGGCGGGTGGTCAGGCCAGCCGCTTCACGTAGCTTGGTCAGTTCCGTTGCGAGGGCTCGCATTCGGGCCGGGAGTCGTTCGCTCATCCGCTCATGAGATCAGAAGTTTCCCGGCCCGCGAATGCCACTAATGGTTGAGCGTTCTCTGGGTATGAAACGCCACCACCGCAGGCCAGAACGACTGTGCCGCCGCCAGCACCCGCTCCGACAACCCCACCCACCGCTCCGACCGCAGCGACACCCCGAACACCGCGAGCAAGGCCAACAAGACCAAGCCCGCTATCCGCGATCGCCGAGTGCCCGCGAGTAATGGCCACACCGACAGCAGACCGAAGGCCGCCGCCGCGACGGGTGCATGGGTCTCCAACGGCTGCGGGAACACGGCGACCGCCGCCGTGGCGACCCCACCGGCCGCGAGGACCACGCGGGCGCTGACGGGAGTCGACCTCAGGCCGGTCGCCGTCACCACGTGGCAGATGCCGGTGATGGCCAGGCCGGTGGTCATGATCCAGCGTTCGTTGGCGTTGATCGCCGCCAGAGCGCTGATTGTGTCGCGGACCGAGTCGAAGTCCGCCGTCCTGGCCGCGGCGATGGTCCAGCCGCCGATCAGCGCCACCGGGGCCAGCGCCGACGACACGCGGGCCCAGGGGGCGGTCACGCTTCAGCCAGGGTGTCGAGGATGCCCTGGCCGTACTTGGCGAGCTTGTTCTCACCGACGCCGCTGATGGTGCCCAGTTGTTCAAGGGTGGACGGCGTCTGGGCGGCGATCTGGCGCAGGGTGGCGTCGTGGAAGATCACGTACGCCGGGACGCCCTGTTCCTTCGCGGTGGCCCCTCGCCACGCGCGGAGGCGTTCGAAGATCGGGGCGGCCTCGGCGGGCATGTCCACAGCGGCTGCCGCCGGCTTGCGGGTCCGCGGTTGGCGGGTGCGCTCCGGCTCGCGGCGCAGCATCACCTGGCGGGTGCGGCCGAGGACGTCGGCGCTGGCCTCGGTCAGCGCCAGGGTTCCGTAGTCGCCTTCGACCGCCAGCAGGCCTTGGGCCAGGAGTTGGCGGACGACACCGCGCCACTCGCTGTCGTTCAGTTCCGTGCCGATGCCGAACACCTTGAGCTGGTCGTGTCGGAACTGGGTGATCTTCTCCGTCTGCTTGCCCAGCAGGATGTCGATCACCTGGCCCGCGCCGAACTTCTGGTTGCGCTCGCGGTCGAGCCGGAAGACCGTCGAAAGCAGCTTCTGAGCGGGGACCGTGCCGTCCCAGGACTCCGGGGGAGTCAGGCACGTGTCGCAGTTGCCGCAGGCCTTGCCCTCCTGGCTGAAGTAGTTGAGCAGCTGCACCCGCCTGCACTCGACGGTCTCGCACAGCGCGAGCATCGCGTCGAGGTGGGCGCTGAGCCTGCGGCGGTGCGCCAGGTCGCCCTCGGAGGTCTCGATCATCTTGCGCTGCTGCACGACGTCGGCCAGGCCGTACGCCAGCCACGCCGTCGACGGCAGGCCGTCGCGGCCCGCGCGGCCGGTCTCCTGGTAGTAGCCCTCGACCGACTTCGGCAGGTCCAGGTGCGCGACGAACCGGACGTCCGGCTTGTCGATGCCCATGCCGAACGCGATGGTCGCGACCACGATCAGGCCGTCCTCCCGCAGGAATCGGCTCTGGTTGCGCGCACGCACCCGCGAGTCGAGACCGGCATGGTACGGAACCGCGGGAATCCCGTTCTGCACAAGGAATTCCGCGGTCTTCTCCACCGACGCGCGGGAGAGGCAATAGACGATGCCCGCGTCGCCTGGGTGCTCTGTGCGCAGCAGGTCGAGCAGCTGCTTCTGCGCGCTGTTCTTCGGGACGATCCGGTACTGGATGTTGGGCCGGTCGAAGCTGGCCACGAAATGCTTGGCATCACCCAGGTTCAGCCGCTGCGCGATCTCCGCGTGGGTCGCCTTCGTCGCCGTCGCGGTCAGCGCGATGCGCGGGATGTCCGGCCAGCGCTCGTGCAGGTCCGACAGCGCCAGGTAGTCCGGGCGGAAGTCGTGGCCCCACTGGGACACACAGTGCGCCTCGTCGATCGCGAACAGCGACACCCTGCCCCGGTCGAGCAGCCGCGTCGTGGACTCCAGCCGCAGCCGCTCGGGCGCGAGGTAGAGCAGGTCGAGCTCGCCGTTGACGAAGGCGTCCTCGACCTCGCGCCGCTGCTGGCCGTCCTGCGTCGAGTTGAGGAATCCCGCGCGCACACCAAGGTTTCGCAGCGCGTCGACCTGATCCTGCATCAGGGCGATCAGCGGCGAGATCACCACGCCCACACCCTCGCGGACCAGCGCGGGAATCTGATAGCAGAGCGACTTGCCGCCGCCGGTCGGCATCAGGACCAGCGCGTCGCCACCACTGACGACGTGGCTGATGATCGCTTCCTGGTCGCCGCGGAAGGCGTCGTAGCCGAAGATCCGGCGCAGGACGTCGAGTTCGGGCGTCAGGGTGTCGGCGGAAGTCACACAGGCGATCGTACGAGGTCTCCGGGATCCTCGGTGCGATCGGCGCGACCCTGTGGACAACTGCGCCCGGCCGTGGACCACTTGGCCAGGTACTCGTCACGCTCGGCGAGGCTGACGGCCATCTCCAAGGTGAACGGGTCGAAGAACGTCGGCCGGTAGAGAGAGTCTGTGACTGTGGAGGTGATGAAGTACAGCGCGGAGAACGCCGCGATGAACAGCGACACCTGGAGCAACTCGTGCGGGGCCGAGACCTGCACGCCGAACACGTTCCCGGTGGTGAGGTCGCGACCGCTCCACGTCTTCATCAGCTCATCCTTGAGCGCCGCGAGCCCGAAGAGCACGAAGAACACGTACATCACCAATGCGACGAGCAGCGCCTGTACCAACTGTGTCAGCACGAGGACCATCACCATGTCGGCGCGTTCGGCCCGCCGCAGCGGCACCCGCTGGGGTACGGCCCGCAGGTGCTTGCGCAGTTCCTGCCGTCCGGTCGAGACCAGGAACAGGATGCCCACCAGCAGGAACAGACTCACCACCAGCCACATCCGGGCGGTGCCGAAGGCCGCCGACATCTGCCAGACCTCGTTGGTGAGCAGTCCGAAAACGGCGAACAACAGCAGCAGCGGCATCGCTCGGGTCGTGAGGCTGCCAACCGATTTCAGTTGCCTGCCCGCCGAACGGAGCGCGGCCGCGAAGACCGAACCCACCCCAAGCACGGTCAGGCTGACCAGGACCCCGGTGACGACCAAGCTGAACAGCAGGCCGAAGATGGCCTCTTCGCCGAAGAGGGCCAGCTCGACCAGTGTCGGGCCGAGCAGGAACACGCTGATGACGACGGTGGCGGCGCCGGTGCCGTTTCCCGCGACGACCCGCCCGCGCGTCCAGCGCGCGGCCATCCAGGCGGCGACTATGGGAACGATGACGGTCGCGAACCAGAGGGCGTGGTACCCGGCGAGAAGCACCTGGGACTCCATCTGGCGTTCGAACTCCTCCTCGGACTCGCCGTCAAGGATTTCCAGGGGGATGTTCAGCAGGTCCCAGGCGAGCAGGAACGCGACCGCGGGGATGATCCGGACGACCAGCCGGTCGGCTCGGTGGCCGACGATCGAGGGGAGCCCCCGGCCGCGAAACCAGAGTTCGGCCGCGCGCCGTTCGCGATCATCGTTCATGAGAGTGCGGGTGTTCCTTCCACCTGAAAATGATCTTTCGGATATTGTTCACATCCGAAGTCGATTCGCGTATATCCCGTCCGGCGATAGCTTCAGTGTTTCGCGGAGTCGGCCACCCGCGCTCGCAGCGCGTCGAATCGGGTGATCACATTGCGTGCCCCGCACACGAAAGTCCGACCGAGATCGGTCAATTCCATCGCGTTGTTGTCATGTCGGAACAGGTTTCCGCCCAATGCCTGTTCGATTCTGCGCAACTGCGCTTTCAGGGCGATCTGGGACATGCCCAGCGCGGGTGCCGCCTGCCGAAGAGTGCCCAGGTCAGCGGTGGTGAGCACGATGACCAGATGTCTCATCTCCAAGCGCATTGCCATAAAGTACGCCAGTGGCCGGTATGCGTCTGGAATTGAGACATCTTCGAGTGGTCGTCGCGATCGCGCGCGCGGGCAGCATTCGACGCGCGGCCGCGGCGCTGCTCGTCTCGCAGCCCGCATTGCTCGGTCAACTGCAGCGCATTGAGGAGACAGTCGGCGGTCCGGTGTTCGTGCGCAGCCGCACAGGTGTCGAACCCACTGAACTCGGCCGCTTTCTCATCACCGAAGGCGGCGAGGTGGTCGATGAATTCGATCGGCTCATCGCCGCCACGCGCACGCGCGCGAAGCGGCAGCGCGCGTTGGGGATCGGCGCGATGCGTGACCTGGACTCGGCGACGCTGTTCGCCGCGGTCACCGATCTGCTGCCCGCGTGCGAAACCGCGACCTGGCAGCTCGACTCGCTGCGGTCGGGTTTCGACCTGCTGGACGCGGGAGAGCTCGACATCGCGCTGCTCTACCGGTTCCCGCACGGCGCGCCCGCCCCGGCCGCCGTACACCTCAGTGACGTCGTCGCGGTCGAGCCCGCGTTCGTCGGTCTGCCCGCGGACCACGCGCTCGCCGGGCTGACGGAGGTCCCGCTGGCCGCGCTGGCCGACGCGTCCTGGGTCATCTCCGCGGCCGAGGACGACACCGGCAGGCTGGCGGGCTTCCACCGGGCGTGCGCGGGCGCCGGATTCACCCCGCGGATCAGGCATTACGTGGGGGACTGCGACATGGCCATCCCGCTGCTGCGCGCGCCCGGGGCGGTGGCGGTCATGCATCCGCTGTGCCTGCCGCCCGACGGTGTGGTGATCCGGCCCATCGTGGGCAGTCCGCACTACCGGTCCATCACGATCGCCTGGCGCGAGGAATCCACTGTGGACGAGCTGGTCCCGGAGCTGCGGCTGCGGCTGGTCGAGAACTACCACCGGGAAGTCAGCCTGCGGCCGCACTACCGCAGCTGGTGGGAGGCGAACGTCGGTGCGCTGTCGGCGCACGCCCCGGAAGGCGCCAGGGCCACCATCTGCGCCATGGGGGCGGCGCGGATGGTGGCGGCCCAGCCGGTCACTTGACGTTCTTGACCAGTTCCTCCAGCGAGGGCGAGTCGCCCTTCTTGGCGGGCTCGCCACCGGCGGAGTCGGGCGCGATGCCGGCGAGCTTGTCGGCGACGGCGGCGCAGGTGGTGCGGCGCTCGGGGAGCTTGCCGTCGATCAGGTAGGCGTTGACGGCGTCGTCGACGCAGGCGTTCTTGCGCGCGCCGTAGTGGCCGTGGACACCGCTGTTCTGGACGGTGATCAGCGGCATGTCGAGCTTGTCGGCCGCGGCGGTCCCGCCGCGGTAGGCGGTCTGCGTGTCGCCGTCGGCCTGTACGACCACCCCCGGCTGGTAGCGGCGATTCTTGATCTCGACCATCGGGTCACGACCGGAGGTGAAGGAGCAGTTGTTCGGGGCCACACTGTTGACCGCCTCGCCATAGGGCGTCTCCGCGGCGACCTTGCGCATGTCGGCGTAGTAGTCCTCCTGGTTGGTCGGCCACGACCAGTCGCACAGGATGGCCTGGTAGGTGCCATTGGGCTTCTCGTCCTGGCGCAGCGAGTCGCCCTCGTCGGGATGTGCCAGCTTGGCGAGTTGACCCGCCGGGTCGGCCTCGACGTCGCCGCCGTCGAGCGCGGGCATCAGGTCGCCCAGCGCCCAGGCGAACGCCGCCCACAGCGAGCGGTACCGCGCACCCGTGCCGACCGCGCTGTCGAACGAGGTCACGTCGTCGAGGTCGCCGAGCCGCTTGTCCCTGAGCGTGGCGGCGAACCGGTCCAGCACGCCCTGCACGTCGGCCGGGGAGGCGCCGAGGTGGAAGGACTTGTCCCGGTCGGCCACCCACTGCTTCCACGCCCGCACGTTCGCGTGGTGGGCCGCCACGTCGTCCTTCTCCTGGTCGCGCCAGGACTGGTTCGGGTCCTGAGTGGAGTCCAGGACGATGCGGTCGAGGTGTTCGGCGAACATCTCGCCGTAGAGCGGACCGAGGAACGTGCCGTAGGAGAACCCGAGGAAGCTGATCTTCTCCTCGCCCAGCACCCGGCGGATCAGGTCCATGTCGCGGGCGGTGTTCATGCTGGTGATGTGCTTGCGCAGGTCACCGCCGCCGCTGGCGCAGGCGGCCTCGTCGCCCTTGGCGTGCTCGGTGTACTTCGGGAGGTCGTCCTCGGTCGGCCTGCTGGGCAGCGTAGCCGACTCGGGCCGCGGGTCGCAGAACAGCTGCGTGGACTTCCCGACACCCCGCGGGTCCATGCCGATCGTGTCGTACACGGCGGCCGAGGGTCGGCCTTCGAGCCCGAGGGCCAGGCTCCTGCCCTCCGCCCCCGGCCCACCAGGGTTGGTCAGCAGCACGCCGCGCCTGCGGGCCTTGTCGCTCGCCTGCTTGCGGGCGATCGCGATGGTGATCTTCTTGCGCGCGGGTTCGCGGTAGTCCATCGGAACCTCGACAGACGCGCACTCGGCGCCGCCGTCCTTGAGGTCGGCGTTCTCACACTCGGCCCACTTGAGCTGCTGACGTGCCAGGTCGTCGAGGCCGTCGGGTTGCTGGGCCGGACTCGGCGCGGGCGTCGACTCCGGTGTCGTGCACCCCGTGAGTCCTATCAGGACGGTTAGGGCGATGGCCGTCGAACGCATCATGCTGGAGTTGTTCCTTTCACGAGAAATCCACGGCGAACGGTATGGCCGCTGCGCCATTCGGCACAGCGGCGACACCGTTCAGTGGATATCCCGTTCGGGTATAACTCCCTTGTTTCAGCCCAGATCGCGGGCCAGCGCCCGGCCCGCGGCGCGGCCGGAGAAGATGCAGCCGCCGAGGAATGTCCCTTCGAGAGCGTTGTACCCGTGGACGCCGCCGCCACCGAATCCGGCGACCTCGCCCGCCGCGTAGAGGCCGTCGAACACCGTGTCGTCCGGCCGGATGACCTGGGAGTCCAAATTGGTCTCCAGGCCGCCCAAGGTCTTGCGGGTCAACAGGTTCAGTCGGACCGCGATCATCGGGCCGTGCGCCGGGTCCTGCAGCTTGTGCGGCTTCGCGATCCGCATGACCTTGTCCGACAGGTAGGTGCGGCCGTTGCGGATCGCCATGATCTGCATGTCCTTGGAGAACGTGTTGTCCAGTTCGCGGTCGCGCGCGGTGACTTCGCGTTCGACCTGTTCGAATTTCAGCGCGGGACCCGCGCCGAGGGCGTTCATCCCGTCGACCAGGTCGCGCAGGTTGTCACGGACGACGAAGTCCGCGCCCTTGTTCTTGAACGCCTCGACAGGACCGGGCGCGCCCTTCTTGATCCGGTTCAGCAGCAGCCGCACGTCCTTGCCGGTGATGTCCGGATTCTGTTCGGAACCCGAGAGCGCGAACTCCTTCTCGATGATCGACTGCGTGAGGATGAACCACGTGTGGTCGTACCCGGTGCCGACGATGTGCTTGAGGGTGCCGAGGCTGTCGAAGCCGGGGAACAGCGGCACCGGCAGCCGCTTGCCGGTCGCGTCGAGCCACAGCGACGACGGGCCGGGCAGGATCCGGATGCCGTGCGCGGGCCAGATCGGGTCCCAGTTCCGGATTCCCTCGGTGTAGTGCCACATCCGGTCGCGGTTGACGATGTTGCCGCCCGCCGCCTCGGTGATCTCCAGCATTCGCCCGTCGACGTGGGCGGGCACCCCGGTGATCATCTTCTCCGGCGCCCGGCCGAACCGCTCGACCGGCCAGTTCTCGCGCACCAGCTCGGGATTGCCGCCGATGCCGCCCGATGTCACCACGACCGCCTGCGCGCGCAGCTCGAAATCACCCACGCGCGTGCGCGAAGAACTGCACCCGCGGGTGAGGTCGCAGGGTTCCAGGACGGTGCCGCGCACGCCGACGGCCGCGCCGCCCTCGATGATCAGGTCGTCGACCTGGTGGCGGTGTTTGAAGGTGACCAGACCCCGTTCGGCCGCGGCGAGCACCGGCTCGGCGAACACCCGCACCACCTCCGGCCCGGTGCCCCACGTGAGGTGGAAGCGGGGAACCGAGTTGCCGTGGCCCCACGCGACACCCGAACCTCGTTCGGCCCAGCCGACCGTCGCCATCACCCGCAGGCCGAGGTTCCGCAGGTAGGACCGCTTCTCCCCGGCGGCGAAACCGACGTAGGCCTCGGCCCACTGGCGCGGCCAGTGGTCCTCGCGCTCGCGGTCGAAGCCCGCGCTGCCAAGCCAGTCCTGCAAGGCCAGCTCGTAGGAGTCCTTGATCCGCAGCCTGCGCTGCTCCGGACTGTCCACGAGGAACAGTCCGCCCAGCGACCAGAACGCCTGGCCGCCGAGGTTCGCGGCGCTCTCCTGGTCGACCACGACCACCCGCCGACCCGCCTGGACCAGCTCGTAGGTCGCGACCAGGCCCGCGAGCCCGGCTCCGACGACAATGACGTCCGAGACATCCGCGTCAGTCATCTTGCCCCTTCGCTGTACGCACGTACGACGTTGACGAACAACTGCTGACGCGCGGCCCACACGGCCTTGTCGTCGGGTTCCATCAGGCACTGCACGGCGGTCCCGTCGTGCACCGCCACGAGCGCCATCCCGAGCGCCCGCCGGTCGGTGATCCGCAGTCCGGCGGCGCTCAGCGCGGACTCCAGGATCGGCATGATCGTCGCGAGGATCGCCTCCTCTCGGGCCGCCACCACCCGGCGCAGCGCCGGTTTGCGCAGGGCGTGCGCGGTGAACTCGGCGGTGACCCGGAACCAGGTGTCGTCCACGGGGATCACGGCCAGCACGCGGCCGATCGCCGCGTCCAGGGAGGAGGTCTCGGGCGCGTCGGTCAGCTCGTCGCGCAGGTCCGTCAGCATCCGCTCGGAACGCTGCTCCCACATGGCGAGGAACAGCTCGTCGAGGGAGACGAAGTTCGAGTAGAACGCGCCACGGGTGTAGCCGGCGCGGTCGCACACCTGCTCCACGGTGGACGCGCCGAAACCCTGCTCGGCGAAGACCTCCAGGGCGGCGTCGAGCAGCCGCTGACGGGTCTCACCCCGGCGTTTGGTGACGCGCTTGGCCTCAGGCACGGCGGCAGCGTACCCCGGAATGGATACATTTCTGTATCCGATGCGAAGTTGTATCTAGTGGAGCAGGTCGCGGACCTCGGTCAGGCGGGCGTCGTTGGCGGCGTACCAGACCCAGTTGCCGCGCCGCTCGCGGTCGAGGAGCCCGGCGTCGGTGAGGATCCGCAGGTGGTGGGACACGGTCGGCTGGCTCAGGTCCAGCGCGTCGACCAGATCGCCCACGCACACCTCGCCCGCGGGAGCGGCGCGGATCAGCGAGAGCAGCCGCAGCCGTCCCGGGTCGGCCAGCGCCTTGAGCACGTTGGACAGCCGCTCGGCGTCGGTCTGGCCGAGGATCGCGTCGCCGATCGCGGCGCAGCACAACGGGTCGGAGGCGCACTCGGGGTCGCTCGGCGATTTGAGGCGGCGCACTCTCGGGGCGGATGTCACAGCGTCGACACTACCCAGTCGATTGACATCGGTCGATCCTGCTGGTGGACTGCATCGACACTGATAAATCTGGCTCGGGAGCGGCATGTGGTGACGGCGGTACAGGAGTCAGTGGCGATTCCCCTTGGGCGGCGAATCGCGGCCGAGACCGTCGGCACGGGCGTTCTCGTCGCGGCCGTGGTCGGCTCCGGGATCATGGGTCAGGTCCTCGCGCCCGACCAGGTGCTGCTACAGCTGCTCTGCAACGCCTTCGCGACCGTCGCGGTCCTGGGCGTGCTGATCGCGCTGATGGGGGCGGTCTCCGGCGCCCACTTCAACCCGGCGGTCACCCTCGCCGACGCGATCACCGGCCGGATCACCTGGTCGGCGGCATCGGCCTACATCGGCTCGCAGCTGTTCGGCGGGTGCCTGGGCACGATCCTGGCGCACGCGATGTTCGAGCAGCCCCTGGTGCAGTGGACCGGCAAGACGCGCGGCGGCTTCGGCCAGCTGATCGGCGAGGTGGTCGCCACGGCGGGCCTGCTGCTGGTGATCGCGATGCTGGTCCGCACCGGCCGTGGGCCGCTCGCCGCCGTCATGGTCCCGGCCTGGATCCTCGGCGCCTACTTCTTCACCTCGTCGACGTCCTTCGCGAATCCCGCCGTCACCGTCGGCCGGGCGCTGACGGGGTCCTTCGCGGGGATCGACCCGGCGTCGGTGCCCGCGTTCGTCGCCGCCCAGCTGGTCGGCGCGGTGATCGGGGTCGGCCTGGCGGCCCTGTTGCTTGGTAAGGACACCTGATGAGCGGGATTCCCGAACCAGCAGCGGAGGAGGTCCGGCGCGAACTCGGCCGGATCACCGATGAACTGACCGATCGCTACACCGGGATCTTCGACCGCGACACCGTCTCGCGATTCGTGTGGGAGTCCTACGACCTGCTCGCGGCGCACGCGACCGTCCGCCACCACCTCGTCGCCCTCACCTCGCACTTCGCCAAAGACCGGCTTGCCGCGTACGCCGAGGGCCTCGGGGCCGGTTCGGTGCCGCAGGTGCTGTTCCTGTGCGTGCACAACGCGGGCCGCTCCCAGATGGCCGCCGCGCTGCTGCGCAGACACGCGCTCGGCCGGGTATCGGTCCGCTCGGCCGGATCGGCGCCGACCGGGCTGCTCGACCCTACCTGTGTCGAGTCGCTGGCCGAGATCGGCATCGACCTCCACGAGGCGTTCCCGAAGCCGCTGACCGACGAGGTCGTGAACGCCGCCGATGTCGTGGTGTCGATGGGCTGCGGCGACACCTGCCCGGTGTACCCGGGAAAGAGCTACCTCGACTGGGATGTGCCTGACCCGGCCGGGCAGCCACTCGCCGTCGTGCGTCAGATTCGCGACGACCTCGACAACCGTGTCCGACAACTCCTCGACGACCTCACCGGAGGCACTGACTCATGACCGCCATCCCCGAAGTGCTGTTCGTCTGCGTGCACAACGCGGGCCGCTCCCAGATGGCCGCCGCGCTGCTCACGCACTACGCGATGGGACGGGTCGCGGTGCGCTCGGCGGGGTCCGCGCCCGCCGAGAAGGTCAATCCGGCGGCGGCGGCCGCGGTGGCCGAGTGGGGTCTCGACATC
The DNA here is from genome assembly GCF_014323725.1 of Actinokineospora xionganensis. Lineage (GTDB taxonomy): Bacteria > Actinomycetota > Actinomycetes > Mycobacteriales > Pseudonocardiaceae > Actinokineospora > Actinokineospora xionganensis. The sequence goes on from NZ_JABVED010000026.1 coordinate 18,977, forward strand.
ACCGCCGAGATACCGTCCAAGCTGTCCACTGAGGACGTCGAGGCGTCGGACGTGGTGATCACCATGGGCTGTGGCGACACGTGCCCGGTGTTCCCCGGCAAGCGCTACCTCGACTGGCAGCTCGACGACCCGGCGGGCCAGGGCATCGACGCCGTCCGCCCCATCCGCGACGACATCGACCGCCGCGTCCGCGGCCTCCTCGCCGAACTCCTCGACACCTGACCCGCGAGTCGCCCCGTCCAGCAACCGAGTCGCCCCCTCCGGCAGGTGAGTTCGACATTCGTGTCCGGCGAATGTCGAACTCGTTCGCCTGGAGGGGCGACTTGTTGCCGGGAGGGGCGACTCGCGGGGTGGGGTTGGGTGCCCTCTGGGGCTGGGCGTCACGGCGCGACCAGCTTGCCGCGTGTACGCACCGCGGCGACAGCGTGATCTCATCATGGGAATTCCTGAATTACTCACGATTTCCCGAGCACAGCTGAAGAAGACGCCCATTGTCGGCGAATGAAACGATCTCCTCCGACGGGAATTCCGTCGTCAGGAACGTCGTGCTTCGCTGGATTTCCTTGTCATGGCAACGGAATCCGCGTCGACAAGGGGGAGCGGATGCTGGACCGACGAAAGCTGCTGGGCATCGGAGGCGCCGCGGGCGCCACGCTGCTCGTCTCGCCGATGTGGATCGGCAACGCCGCGCCGGGGGTGGGACACCACGGGCCCGGCCGCAACGCCGGACCGCGGGCCGCACGGACCGGGATGACCTCGCCCGCGTTCACCCCGTTCGCCGCGCGGATGCCGGAGTCCAGGGTCCTGGCGCCGGTCACCCGGACGTCGGACACCGACATCTACCAGCTTTCCGTGCGGGCCAAGACAATCGAGATCCTGCCGGGCTACCAGACGCCCGTGCTGACCTACGGCGGCGACTTCCCCGGCCCGACGATCCGGGCGCGGGCGGGCCGACGGGTCAAGCTCAACCTGCGCAACCAGCTCCCGCAGGACGTCAACGTCCACCTGCACGGCGGGCACGTCTCCGCGGCCAACGACGGCTACCCCACGGATCTCATCCCCAGCTCCGCGGGGCGGGTCTACGAGTACCCGAACACCCAGCAGGGCGCGACCCTCTGGTATCACGACCACAGCCACGGCACCGAGGCCGAACACGTCTACCGCGGCCTGCACGGGCTCTACGTGATCGACGACCCGGGCGAGAACCACCTCGGCCTGCCCTGCGGCCGCTACGACGTGCCGATCACCTTGCGCGACGCCCAGTTCGACGACACCGGCGCCTTTGTCTGGGGCGTGCACCCCGGCGAGCGCGACGTCACCCTGGTCAACGGCAAGCCGGTCCCGCACTACCCGGTCGCCAGGCGCAAGTACCGGTTCCGGTTCGCGAACGCGGCCACGGAGCGAGTGTTCCAATTGGACCTCGGCGGTGCCGAGATGATCCAGATCGGGTCGGACGGCGGCCTGCTGCCAGCCCCGATCCAGCGCACCGAGATCACCCTCGGGTCCGCCGAGCGGATGGACATCGTGATCGACTTCGCCCGGTACCCGCTCGGCGCCAAGCTGGTCCTGAACGACCCGCGCGGCCCGGTGATGCGCTTCGACGTGACCCGCGAGGCGTTCGACAACAGCCGGGTCCCCGACACGCTGCGCGCTCTTCCCGTCATGCCGCCCGCGACGGTCGACCGGCACGTGTCGATGACGTTCGACCTGAGCAGCGAGGTTCCGCTGGGACTGATGGACGGCAAGCCGTTCGACCACAACCGGGTGGACATGCGGATCAAGCGCGGCGCCTCGGAGATCTGGAGCCTCTACAACGGCGACACCGAATTCGGCATCACGCACACCTTCCACATGCACCTGGTGCAGTTCACGGTCCTGGACCGCGACGGCAAGCCGCCCACACTCGACGACGCGGGCCGCAAGGACACTGTGTTCGTCGCGCCGGGGGAGACGGTCCGGGTGCAGGCGCACTTCGACAGCGAGTTCCTCGGCAAGTACATGTACCACTGCCACTACATGGAGCACTCGTCGCTGGGCATGATGGCGCAGATGGAGATCGTCCCCTGAGCGTCCGTCGGGTCCGGTCCGTAGTGGACCGGACCCGACGTGGACAGAGATCCCACGCTGAGGTCAGCGCTTGGGCTTGCCACCCGTCTGGCGATCGTCGACGACGTCGAACTTCTCCTTGTGGATCTCGTCGGTGATCGTCCGTTCCTCGGTGACCTGTTCCTTGCTGATGCGCAGCTTCTCGACCGCGACCCGCTCCTTGCTGACCACCGGACGCTCCTCGTAGAGCGTCATCTCGATCTCGGAGTCGGCCAGGTCGCCGGTCTGACCGGTCAGCTTGGCCGCGTCGGCCTCGGTGATCGGCTCACGTTCGATCCGGACTTCCTCGTGGCTCAGCGGCACGGTGACCTGCTGTTTTTCCGTCTCGACGTGCTTGCGCAGGCGCACATGCCCGGCCTCGACGTTCTCCTTGCCGACCTTGAGCCGCTCCTCCGAGCGGATCACCGTCTGTGTGTCGTCCCGGGCCTGTGCGGGATCGGCGGTGCGGCCCTGCCGCTCACCCGTCGCCCGATCCGCCAGGCGCGGGTCGGTCCCGGCGAGACGCGGGTCGGCCGTGGTCGGGTTCGACATGCCTCCGGGCGGCGCGGTGCCCGCCATGCCCATCGCGGACCGGTCGGTGCCGTGCTTGCCGGTGGGCCGTCCGGCCATGCCGTCCTGGGTCATGGTCGGGTCGGTCATGCCGGTGCCGGTCACCGTCTGGCCGGGCTGCTGCCCGCCGGGCCGCGAGACCGGACCTGTCGAACCGCGCTGCATGGGCAGGCCGTAGTGGCGGCGCAGGTCCATGCCTTCCTGCTCGGTGAGGGTGCGCCCGGAGTCGATGTGCGGGGCGTCCTTCACCAGGCCCTTCGTGACCCCTACACGCAGGCCGTCGGACTCCTCGTGGGCCCCGCTCAGCGGAACGAAAGACTCACGTGTGCCGAACAGCCCGGTCCGCACGGTCACCCATTCCGGTTCGTGCGACTGCTCGCCGATATAAACGGATTCCACTTGCCCGATGCGTTCGCCTTCCGGGTCGAACACATCGTGTCCGATCAGATCTTGCGGTTTCATGGAGATTGTCATCAGGTACCACCTCCTGTGAATCACAGTTACCCGGTGATGGTGGTCCTGCAACCTCGCACAGGGGCGCTGAAGTGCTTGAATAATTCACTACGACACAGAGCGTGGAATGATCAAGGGTGAATTTCGGCAAATCTGATGGAGTAAACTTCGGGTGTGCGGAATCGGCCGCGAACGGACACTCGCAGTAGAATTCGACCTCCCTCGATCGGGTACCGCGCGATACGGTGCGGATATTCCCCAGTCGGGTCGTGCGGATTCGTGCGGGTCAGCGGGAACGGTATTCCGCGGCGAGGCCTTGGGTGCTTTGGCGAGCCAGGCCTCGACCGTCAGCTCCTCGAGTTCGTCGACGGTGATCTTGTCGAGTCGCACGAGGACGGCGGCGTAACCGTCGAAGTGGGGAGTGGTGAAGAAGACGTCGGGGTCGTCCGCGATCAAGGCGGCCTTCACCCCGACATCAGCCACGGACGCGCCCAACACCGGCCCGTCCGGCGCGTCATCCCCGAGCGCTGCCAGATCGGCGCGGCGCAACGGACGCTCCCAGACGAAGCCCTTGTCTTTGACCCGCCACTGGACTGTGTCTTGGGAGGACTGCTCGGTGGTCTCGGGCCACTAGAGCCAGTCGGCGGACGTCCTCCCAGGTGGCCATCCGCCGACAGTAGCGATTGGCCGGTTGTTTCGGCCGGCGTGCGGGGGAGTGACGCGGCCAGTTCGGTCGGTGGGCTGGTCGAATGTGGGTGGCGGCCGGTCCTTACTCGGGCAGGCCGCCACCGGGGTTATCGGGGGTGTCCGGCCTGAGCAGGTGTTCCCAACTCGGCGAGGCCGGTCAGGGCCTGTGGCAATGGGCCCTGGTGCAGCACACCGAGGCGTTGGGTGGCGCGGGTGAGGGCGACGTACAGTTCCGCCGCGCCGCGAGGGCCGGAGGTGAGGATCCGCTCGGGGTCCACCACCAGCACCGCGTCGAACTCCAGGCCCTTGGTCTCCGATGCGGGCACCGTGCCAGGCACCCCCGGTGGCCCGATCACCACGCTGGTGCCCTCACGGCCCGCTTCATCCCGGACGAAGTCCTCGATTGCCGCCGCCACTTCCTCCGACGCGACCCGCCTGGACCACGGCCGGACACCGCACGCGCGGACTGACTCCGGGGGGCGGACATCGGGGGCGAACCCGGCGAGCACCGCCGCCGCGACGGTCATGATCTCCGCCGGGGTGCGGTAGTTCACCGTCAGCGGCCGGTATACCCACCGGCCGGGGACGTATGGCTCCAGCACCGCGTCCCACGACGTCGCGCCGGCGGGTGACCGGCGTTGGGCAAGATCGCCGACCACGGTGAAGGACCGGCCCGGGCAGCGCCGCATCAGCACCCGCCAGTCCATCTCGGACAGCTCCTGCGCCTCGTCGACCACGACGTGGCGGTAGGTCCAGTCCCGGTCCGCGGCGGCGCGTTCGACGAGGTCGCGGGTGTCGTGTTCGACGAAACGGTCTGCCAGGTCCTCGCCGTAGAGCAGGTCCGTCGCGTAGAGGTGGTCCTCGTCGTCCATCGAGTCCTGGCGGTCGACCAGGATGTCCATGACGCCCGCGGCGTACTCGGCCTCGGCCTTGCGCTCCCGTTCCGCGGCAAGCGAAACAGCCCTGTCCGCCGCCTTGTCGCGGCCCAACAGGTCGACCAACTCGTCGAGCAGCGGCACGTCCGACACCGTCCACGCCTCGCCGTCGGCCCGCAGCAGTGCCTGGTCGGCGCCCGCCGCGCGCAGCCGCTCGGGTGAGGTGTACAGCGGGGCCAGCACGGTCTCCGGCGTCAGGATCGGCCAGAGCGCGTCGAGCGCCGCGGCGAACTGCTCGTCCTCGGCCAGTTCCTTGAGCAGGTCCGCCCGCATCTCCTCCCACGCTTCGCGGTCCGCCCGGCTCAGCCAGCCCCGCCCGATCCGGGCGATCGCCCGCTCGGTCAGCACGTACGTGATGATCTCGGTGAACACCGCGCGGGCCTCGTTGTGCGGCTGCCCGCTCGCCCGCGCCTCATCCCTTGCCCACTCCGCGGTCGCGGCGTCGATCCGCACCGGGACGTCCTTCAGCTGGATCTGCAGCGGCTCCTCCGGCAGCCGCTGCCGGTCGGCGACAGCCGCCGCGAGCACGTCGAGGATCTTCACTGATCCCTTGAGCCGCGCGGCTTCCGGCGTGTCCTCGGCGGTGACGCGCAGACCCGGCACAAGGTCACCGGGGGTCATGAACACCACGTCGGACTCGCCCAGCGAGGGCAGGACTCGGCCGATGTGGTTCAGGAACGCCGGGTTGGGGCCGACCACGAGCACGCCATGGCGTTCCATCCGCTCCCGCTGGGTGTAGAGCAGATACGCGACCCGGTGCAGCGCCACCACGGTCTTGCCCGTGCCCGGGCCGCCCTCGATCACCAGCACACCCGGGTGGTCGAGCCGGATGATCTGGTCCTGTTCGGCCTGGATCGTCGCCACGATGTCGCGCATGCCCTCGCCGCGCGGCGCGTCGACCGCCGCGAGTAGCGCCGCGTCCCCCTGCGTTTCACCAGTGGGACGGCCGAGCACCTCGTCGGTGAAGTCGGCGACGTGGCGCCCGCGGGTGTGGAACTGGCGCCGCCGACGCGTGTTCTCCGGGTTCGCGCCGGTGGCGACGTAGAACGCGCGCGACGCCGGGGCCCGCCAGTCGAGCAGCGCGGGTTCGTACTCGTCCTCCTCGTCGAAGAGACCGATCCGGCCGATGTAGGAACGCTCGCCGGCTAGGCTGTCCAACCGGCCGAAACACAGCCCGTTGTCCGCCACGTCGAGCCGCTTTCCCTCCTTGGCCAAGGCGCGCACCTCGGCGTCGCGTTCCATGGGTGTGCCGCCGGTTCCCCGAAGCGCCGCGGTGTAGGCACCCCGCACCCGTGCGCGCTCGGCGTCGAGCCGCGTGTAGAGCCCGGCCACATAGCTTCGCTCGGACCGCAATTCGTCTTCGTATCCCTGAGTTGACACATGCCCCTCACTGCGGCTAATCTGGAAATTAGATAAGGCGGGTTCTCCATTAGTTTATGGAGGGCACGCCGATTTTTAATTGTCCACCTTTTGTCAAGCCCCGTCGTGAAACACAAAGCATTCACGCGGGCACGGGCGGCCGTTCTCGGCTCGCCATGTCAAGCAGCAGCGCCGCCGCCGCGATCGCCCCATCGGAGCCGATCCAGCCGGCCACAGCGGTCGCCTGCGCGCGGGTCTCCGGGGTCAGTGCCGTCCGGAGTGCGGTCGACAGCGACTCGGTGGTGAACATCGGCCCGTCGTGCGCCGCGCCGATGCCCAGGTCGGCCACCCGACTCGCCCAGTACGGCTGGTCTCCCATCTGCGGCACAACGACCTGTGGCGCACCCGCCCGAGTGGCCGTCGTCGTCGTGCCCGCGCCGCCGTGGTGCACGACCGCGGCCACCCGCCGGAACAGCGCCTGGTGGTTGACCTCGCCGACACCGAAGCAGTCGTCCTGGTCGTCGATCAGCCCCAGGTCGGCCCACCCGCGCGAGACGAGCACGCGGCGGCCCTGCGCGCGCACCGCCGCGATGGCCGCCAGGGCGATGTCGGAGCCGCGCATGGGCATGCTGCCGAAACCCACGTACACCGGCGACGCGCCGGCGTTCAGGAACGCCTCCAGGTCAGCCGGGAGTGGCCGCACGTCCGGCAGCGTCCACGCGCCGGTCTGCACGACTTCGAGGTCCGCGGGCGTCAGCCACGGGTCCAGGGCCGGGTCCGTCGCCAGCCACGGGCGGTCGGTGATGACGTAGTCGCGGAGGTTGTCCACCGGTGAGAGGCCGTGCGCCGCCCGGTGGGTGTTGAGCGCCGCGCCGAACAACGCCTGGATGCTCCACGCGTCGTGGTCCCACAGCACCTGACTGTCCGTCTCCCCCTCAGGGAACGGGTAGCCCGGGTACGCCAGCGGCGCGTGGTGCGGCGACGGCAGGGTGAGCTGCTGGAAGCTCGCGTACACGTAGTGGATGCCCAGCAGTTCGGCCACCGACCGTGCCGCCGCCACTGCGGGCATCACTCCACTCGCCACCAGCACGTCGCATCCCCGCGCCGCCTCGGTGACCGTGTCGAACTGCGCGGCGACCACCGCCGCCGCGCGCCGGGGCAGGCCGCCCGCCGTCGGCGGCGTCGGCGCGTTCACCATCGCGCGCAGCGACTGGCCGACCGGCACAAACGACACGCCGACAGCGGCGAACCGCTCCGCGAAGTCCGGCGGCGCGCACACCCGCACCTCCGCGCCGAGTTCCCGCACCCGCACCGCGAGAGCCACCAGCGGCTCGATGCCCCCACGCGAGTCGTACCCCGACAACAAAACACGCATTCCGCCACTCTCATTTCCGCAGATCTCAGCCAAGGCTGGGAATTCTGCGGCACGACCGGGGGCTTGCCGCAAGCCCCCCGATGCGTTATAAGTTGAAGTGGAAGGAAGTGGTTGCGCCTTTCTCCGCTATCAGCCCTTGGTGAGGATCGCCTCCAGTGCCGCCGCGAACTCGACGGGCTTTTCCAGGTGCGGGCTGTGCCCGCAGTCCGCGATGACGACCTCCTCGTACGTTCCGCCGTCGGCCGAGTACCGGTCCAGCACCGCCCGGGTCTGGGTGACCATCGGCTGCGGTGGGTGCGTCTCCTCGCCCGGCCACCCCGGCACCGCGCCCAGCGCGCCGAGGTAGGCGAGATCGAACATCGACGTGTCCGACACGATCTGGTCGTCGGCTCCGCGCACCCACAGGATCGGTGGTTTCGGGGTGACGGTGTGCAGGTCGTCGATCCGGAAGTGATGCGGCGCCATGGCGTTCAGCACGCCACGGGTGCCGGGGCCCGCGCCCGGCCACGCCTCGGCGGCGGCCGCGTCGCCGGGGTAGTGATCCTTGCCGGTTCGGGTGGACAGCATCGACGCCACATAGATGTCGGTGTGATCGGGTTCGAACATCGGCTTCACGTAGAAGTTCCGCAGGATCTGCCGAGGCGAGAAGGGGGAGTCCGCGGACGTGTCGCCCTCGGTCAGGCGCCGAACGAACTCCGGGTTCGCCCCGCCCGCGCCGGAGCCGACACCGCCCGCGTCGGTGAGTTCGCCGTCGGCTCCCTTGGTCGCGCCGAAACCGAAGGGTGACACCGGGTTGACGAGCGTGAGCGTGCGGACGGCGGTGGGCCGGTCGCGCAGCATCCGCATCGCCACGCCGCCGCCCATGCTCCAGCCCACCAGGTGCGCCGAGTCGATCCCCAGCGCCGAGAGCAGGGCGAGCACGTCGTCGGCGTAGTCACTCAGCCCCCGGGTGGCGTCGACCGGCTCCGGGTCGGTGTCGCCAAAGCCGCGCAGGTCGACGGCGATCGGCCGCAGGTGCGCGGGCAGGTCCAGCATCGTGGTCTGCCAGAACAGGCTTGATGAGACGTTGCCGTGCACGAACACCACGGGGTCGCCGTCGCGGTCGGGACGTTCGAGCACGTTCACGGTCAGCCGGTCGGTGGCGACCCGGCGCGCGGTGATTCCGTCGAGCAGCATGTCGGTCCTTTCAGGACAGCCAGGTCGCGACCTGGGACATCGTCGCCGACGCCCAGCCGAGCTGGAGGTGGTTGGCCGAACTCACGGTCGTGGTGGCGCCGACCGTCGTGACACCCGTGGTGTCCAGGGCGCTGGCGATGAACACGACGCCGTCACTCGGGCCGCGGGTCTCGTTCCAGATGCCCGCGATGTTCGCCGCGCCGCCCGCCAGCAGGTACACCGGGACCGCGCTCGGGGTGGGCGAGTCCTGAATGGCCGCGATCAGCGACCCCGCGTCGACCGCGGCCTGGATGCCGGGACCCGCGGTGTACACGCCTTGCCCGCCGTAGTAGGTCGTGTACCAGTCCTGTGTGGACGTGTTCACCCCGTAGGCGCCGTCCCAGCGCTTGAGCATCTGCCGCTGCCCGGGATAGGCGTCCCAGCCCGCGGTCGGTGTGATCGACAGCTCCGGGTGGTAGGTGTACTGCCCGTAGCAGGTCATCCGGGTGTGCGGGCTCGGCGCGTTGACCTTCCCGCCGCATTCGGGCCAGATGGAGAAGTCATGCGCCCAACCGTGGGCGAAGGGGTAGTCGTAGCCGCCGTTCGGGCCGCCGAGGGTGACCAGCCTGCGCACGTCGCCCGCGTAGACCCGGCCCCAGGAGGGACGCACGGACGAGACGTACATGCGGGCCGACATCATGCCCTTGCTCCAGCCGACCACGTCGACCTTGGCCACGCCGAGCCGCGACTTGATCACCGCGATCGCGTCGCCGACCTGCTGCGCGTGCTGGCGGTTGTCGCCCTGCTTGTGCGCGAAGCCGATCGCGAACACCCGGTGCCCCTGCGCGCGCAGGTGCTGCATCATCCCGGTCGACGGGCAGGTCATCGAGCCGCAGCCGAAGCCGCCGGACTCGTTTGGATTGGCCCACGCGCGATCCGGGTTGTCGTTGGCGCCGTGGACAAGCAGCACCGGTGTGGTCTTCGCCCCGGTCGACCATCCGGGTGCCGAATAGAGCAGGAACCGGCTCGATGACGGCCAGGCGACACCGCCGAAGAACGTCTTGCGCTGCCCGTCCTGGTCGCCGCGCCCGTCCGGCGGGTACTGCTCGTCGACGAAGCCCGCGGTGCCGTCGCGGTAGCGGTCGACCTTCTCCCAGCCGTTGGCGACGGTGGTGAAGGTGGCTTCTTTGGTCAGGTACAAGGGATCGGCGGCGGCGGTGCGCACTGGGGTGAGCACCGCGACCAAGGCCGTGACAGCGAGGATCGCGCGCATCAATGGTCTCCGGGTGTCAGGGGACGAGTTCGGCGGCGACGGCGTGGGCGCCGTCCGCACCGAACAGGATCGTGTAGTGGTTGGTGCCGGGGATCGTCCGGACGCGCACGCGGTCGGCGAACTCCTCGGGGTGCGGGTAGAGCGGGACGGGCTCGTCGAGCAGGCCGCGCTCGGCCCGCAGGAACACGGTGCCCGCCGGGACGGCGTCGAAAGCGGTGGATCTTGTGTGCAGGTCAAGGAAATCCGCCCGCACGGCGTCGGCGTTCACCCGGCTGCGCAGGTTCGGGGGTGTACCGGTCAGATCGTAGTCCACATAGGACTCGATGGCGGGGGACCACTCGGCGAAGGCCGGGTGCCCGCGCCAGAAGTCGCGATACTCCTCGACCGAGGCGAACCGCATCGACAGCCGGTGGATCGCCGGACCCAGTTGGGCCTCGGTGTCCACCTCACCCTCGGGCAGGGGAGCGCCGCCGTCGACGAGGACCAGGTCGTGCACCCGCGACGGGTGTCGGTGGGCAAGGGTGGCCGCGACGAACCCGCCCATCGAGTGGCCGACAACGGTGGCCCGCTCGATGCCCAGCGCGTCCAGCACGGCGACGCAGTCCTCGGCGTGCGCGGCCATCCCGAACGGGCCGGACAGGCAGGCGCTGCCACCCCGGCCGCGCAGGTCCGGCGCGATGATCCGGCCCTGGTGCAGCCGGGCCACCTCGGCCCACGCCAGGTGCGACGCGGTGATGCCGTGGATCGCGAGGACCGGGCGGCTGCCCTCGCCCCAGGTCGCCACGGTCAGGTCGCCGCCCGGCACGGGCACTCGGGACAGCTTCGGCATACGACCTCCCGAGGCGGCGGGCCCACCACGGCGTGGTCCGGTAGGCGAACCCTGCCTCCGGTCGGCCTCGCGGTCAATGTGGCGGACCGACATGATGATCAGGTGGGTGTGGCGGACCCTCACATGCCGTTGATGACATTGGCCGACTCCGGGCCGAGTGGTGCCAGCCCGCTGCTGATCACCAGGCCGGTGACAGGACGGCGGCGAACGACGCGGAGCGCCAGACCGCCGGCGCGCAGAACCACGGGAGTCACCGCACGCGACCGCCTGAACACGGCGTTATCGAGCGACGTGCCTGATCACCGAGTCGACCAGCATGAACGCCGCGACACCGAACAGCAGGACCGCGAACAGCCTGCGCAGGGTCGTCTCGGACACCTTGGCGGACAAGCGTTTGCCATCCCACGCGCCGAGGAGGGCGGCGCCCGCGAACGGGCCGAGCACGGCCCAGTTCAGGTCGGGCGCGGTGGTGCCCAGCCGGGTCGCCAGCGCGGCGGCGGAGTTGACGGCGATGACGAACAGGCTGGTGGCGACGGCCGCGCGCATCCGCAGCCGCATGACCGTGACCAGCGTGGGGACGGCGAGGAATCCGCCGCCGACGCCAAGCAGCCCGGTGATCGCACCCAGCCCACCGCCGGAGGCCATGGCCCGCCCGATGCCTGCGCGCGGTCGCTGCCCGATGGTGGTTGTCGTGGTGGTGATCGGACTGCCACCGCCTGGACGGGAGTCTGCGCCACTCGTATTGTCCGCACCGCCGAGGGGACCCATGATCGGGTTGCCGCCGACCATGTCGGCGGTGTGGCTTTCGGTCGAGCGTGGGGCGGACTCCGGGTTTGTCCTGCTGTGGGTTTCCTTGGTCGCCTTCAGGCTGACCCCTCCGAGCAGTGCGGGGGTCTCGTCGTCGGCGACCTTGCGGACGAGGGCGAAGGCCGCGGCGGCGGCGACCATGGCGAAGGTGCCGGTCAGCACCGACCGGGGGAGTTGTTCGGCCAGTGTCGCCGCCCCGATCGCCGGGAGCAGGCCCGCGGCGGCGAACACCGCGCCCGTGCGCCAGCGCACGTTGTGCGCGTGCCGGACCAGGGCCGTCACCGACGTCACCGAGACGACCAGCAGGCTGGCGGTGGCCGCGCTGGCCGGGTCCAGGCCGAGCAGGTAGATCAGCACCGGCACGCCCAGCACCCCGCCGCCGCCGCCCAGCGCGCCCAGCGCGATCCCGATGACCGCGCCGGCGGTCAACGCGAGCAGCACCGTGTTCACACCGTCTCCACTCGGGCCTCCTGCCAGGCGTTGTAGCCGCCCGCCAGGTCCGCCACGTCGGTGAAGCCGTTGGCTCGCAACACCGACGCGGCGACCGACGAGCGGAAACCGCCCGCGCAGTAGACGACGGTGCGCTCGGCGGGGTCGAGTTCGTCGAGCCGGTTGAGCAGTTCGGGAAGGGGGATGTGCAGCGCGCCCGGGATGGCGCCCGCCGACTCGACCTCACCGGCCGCGCGCACGTCGAGAACGCGCGCGGTGGTGCGTTCGACTTCCTCCGGGTTCAGCCGCCGGGTGGTCACGTCGCCAGGCTGGTCCCATCGGCCCAGGACGCGGTCGAACCCGATGCGGGCCAGCCGGTTGCGGGCCTCCTCGGCGCGACCCGGCTCGCACACCAGCACGATCGGCGCGTCGAAACGCAGGACCTGGCCGGTCAGATCGGCGAACCGGCCGTCGAGGCCGACGTTGATCGCGCCCGCCACATGACCGCGGGCGAAGGCGTCCGGGTCGCGGGTGTCGAGCACGGTGACGCCGTCGAGGCTGTCGACGACGGGGACCGGCAGGTTCTCGTCGAACGTGGGCCGGTTCTCCCGGTTGCGGTGCGACGCGAACGCGAAGTACATGGGCGCGATGGACTGGCCGTCGCACACGGCGTGGACGAACTCGTCCTCCGACATCGGCGCCAGCGCGTAGTTCGTCGCCCGCTGCACGCCGATGGTGCTGCTCGTCTCGGACGACAGGCTCTTCCCGCACGCCGAGCCCGCGCCGTGCGCGGGGAACACCAGGGTCGCGTCGGGCAGCGTGAGCAGGCGTTCGCGGGTCGAGCGGAAGAGGGCGCGGGCCAGGTCCTCGGCCGACCACCCGTTGGCGCCGAGCAAGTCGGGTCGGCCGACGTCGCCGATGAACAGCGTGTCGCCGGTCAGCACGCCGTAGGGCGGCTCGTCCGGATGTTCGCGGATGACGACGCAGATCGACTCGGGGGTGTGCCCGGGCGTGTGCATGATCTCGAGGTCGACCTCGCCGAGCGAGAGCCGCGTGCCGTCGTCGAGCGGCTCGATCGGGAAGTCGACCTGGGCCGCCGAGCCGTACGAGATCCGTGCGCCCGTGGCCTCGGCGAGTTCCAGGTGCCCCGAGAGGAAGTCGGCGTGCACGTGGGTCTCGATCACCCGCTCGATCCGCAGGCCCTTCGCGGCTTCGAGGTAGCCGCCGATGTCCCGCTGGGGGTCCACCACGACGGCTCGACCGGTGTGGCGGTCGCCGATGAGGTAGGACGCGTGCGAGAGGCAGTCGAGGTAGAACTGCTGGAAGACGAGTCTGGTCAACCCGCGCCCCCTTAAATGTCGGTACAAATGACACTAAGGGTTCGCGGGTCGTGGGGACAAGTCGCGCCGTGCTCGCTTAGGCCGGCTTGACGGCCTTGGTGAGCTTGCCCAGCTTGTCCAGCAGGTCGTTGGGCAGCGAGAGGCGGATGACCTTGCCCCACGCGGACGCGACCTGCTTGGGCAGGGAGCCGCTGACGTAGGTCAGGCCGTAGCGCTCGAACAGTTCCTGCACCTTCGGGGCGATCTCCTGGTACCGGTTGCTCGGCAGGTCCGGGAACAGGTGGTGCTCGATCTGGTACGACAGGTTGCCCGTCATCAGGTGCATCAGCGGGCCGCCGGAGATGTTGGCCGAGCCGAGCATCTGGCGCAGGTACCACTCGCCGCGGGACTCGCCGTCGATGGACTTCTTGGAGAACGTCTGCACGCCCTCGGGGAAGTGGCCGCACATGATGACCGAGTGGGTCCACAGGTTGCGGATCAGGTTCGCGGTGAGGTTCGCCGTCAGGGTGGTGAGCGCCGACGGGCCCGACAGCAACGGGTGGATGACGTAGTCCTTGGTCATCTGCCCGCGGATCTTCTTCAGCGCCTGCTTCAGCCGCGCCTGGAACTCCGGGTTCTTGCGGCGACGCTTGTGCAGGTTCTTGCCCAGCTCCAGGTCATAAGCCGCGATGCCGTACTCGAAGATGCAGGCGTTGACGAAGTTCCACAGCGGCTGGCCCAGGTAGATCGGGTGCCACTTCTGGTCCTCGTCGACGCGCATGATGCCGTAGCCGAGGTCGTTGTCCTTGCCGATGACGTTGGTGTACGTGTGGTGCAACTCGTTGTGGGAGTGCTTCCACTGCGCCGACGGCGAGGCGTTGTCCCACTCCCAGGTGGTGGAGTGGATCTTCGGGTCACGCATCCAGTCCCACTGGCCGTGCATGATGTTGTGGCCGATCTCCATGTTCTCCAGGATCTTCGCGATCCCGAGACCGGCCGTGCCGACCAGCCACGCGGGCGGGAACAGGGAGAACAGCAGGATGCCGCGGCTGGTGAGCTCCAGCTTGCGCTGGGCGTCGATCACCTTGCGGATGTATGCCGCGTCCCGCTCGCCGCGCGAGTCGAGGATCTGCTGGCGGATGGCGTCGAGTTCCTTGCCGAGCAGCTCGATGTCCTCGGCGCTCAGGTGTTCGACGGGGCCGCGGCTGGTAGCCGTGAGTGCGGTCATGGCGATAGTCCTCTACAGCTCGATTGTGCAGTCGCCCGCGGCGGCCGTGACGCAGGTCTGGATGCGGACGCCGTCCCCGGGGGCGGCGGTGGTGAGGGCGCCGTTGCGCAGGTCGCGCACCGCGCCTTCGCGAAGTGGGACGACGCAGCCGAAGCAGATGCCCATGCGGCAGCCCGACGGCATCAGGACGCCCGCGGCCTCACCCGCGTCGAGCAGCGGGCCGGTTCCGTCTGTGCTGACGACGGTGTTGGAATTGGCGAAGGTGACCGTGCCGCCGTCGCCGGTGACGAGGACGGTCGGGCGGAAACGCTCGGTGCGCAGGGTCAGGTCGCGCTCGGTGTAGTGCGCCTGCAGCGCGTCGAGCAGGCCGGTGGGGCCGCACGCCCAGGTCTCGCGCTCGGCGAAGTCCGGGACGAGCTTTCCCAGGTCGGCGACATCGAGCATGCCGTCGGTGTCGGTGTGCAGCTCGATCAGCGTGATCCGGCCGCGCAGCGCGCGCAGCTCGCCGGCGAAGATCACGTCCTGCGACGTCGGCGCCGAGTGGAGCAGGACGATGTCGCCCAGGTCACGCTGGTCGCCGAGGGCCGAGCGGAGCATGCCCATCACCGGGGTGATGCCGCTTCCCGCGGTGATGAACAGGACCTTCTCGGGACGCTCGGCGGGCAGCACGAAGTCGCCGGTGGCCTGGTCGAGTTGGATGACCGTGCCCGGCCGGGCGCGTCGGACTAGGTGGTTGCTGACCACGCCGTCCGGGATGGCCTTCACCGTGACGGTGATGCGGCCGTCGGCCCGGTCGGCGGGGGAGGTCAGCGAGTAGGCCCGCCACTGGCGCACGCCGTCGACATCCACGCCGATGCGGACATACTGACCGGGGGTGTGCGGCCGCCAGCCGCGACCGGGGCGGATGACCAGGGTGACCGCGTCACGCGTCTCCGGACGGATCTCCTCGATGCGTCCGCGCAGGTCAGCGCCCGCACGCAGCGGGTTGAGGATGTCGAGGTAGTCGCTGGGCACCAGCGGGGTCGTCGCCAGTTCGGCGAGTCGCAGCAGCCGGTCGCGCAGTCGCGGCACGGTCGAGGTCATACTTCAATATTGCTGGTCCGTACGGCGTAAAGTCCTGACCAGTAGGTGTGAATCGGGCGCGGGAAACTATTCCCTGCGAACAAAGAGGTGCGCATGCCGCCAGGGCCACGTGAGGTGTCCGACCTCGAACTGTCCGCCGCGGCCGAGGCCGTCCTGCGAGCGCGGCTGCCGTCGATCGCCGAGCTGACGGTGGCGGCGATCATCGTCGAGGTGCCCAGCTACACCGGGGCGCTCAGCGGCAAGATGGGCGCGAACATCGAGAAGGCGGTCCGACTCGCCCTCGGCCGCTTCCTCGACCTGGCCTCGCGGACCAAAGGGGACGACCCGAGCATCCCGATGGGACCCGCGGTCGACGGGGCCCGCGACCTCGGCCGCGGCGAGGCGCGCAGCGGCCGGTCGATGGAGGCGCTGCTCGCCGCGTACCGGGTCGGGGCCAGGGTGTCCTGGCGTGAGCTGGCGGCAGCCGCGCTGGAGGGCGGTCTCGACGCGGCGGCGCTGGCCCAGTTCGCCGAGCTGGTGTTCGCCTATATCGATGAGCTGTCCGCCGCCAGCGTCGCCGGGCACGCCGACGAGCTGGCCACCACTGGCCGGGTCAGGCAGCGGCACCTGGAGCGGCTCAGCCACGCCCTGCTGACCGGGGCGCCCGCCGACGCCGTCCTCGCCGCCGCCGAGCGGGCCGACTGGCCACCGCCGCGGACCCTGACCGCGGTGTTGGTGCCCGTCGACCAACTGCGCAAGGCCCTGACCCCGCTCGACGCGCGGACGCTGCAGCCCGCCGAGGACGTCCCCGGTCTGGAGGACGAGGTCGGCGCCCTGCTGGTACCCGACGCGCCCAGGTCCACACTGCTGCGGGCGCTGCGGCGGACGGACGCCATCGTCGGGCCGACCCGCGACTGGCTTCAGGTGCGCACGTCCTATGACCGCGCCCTGCGCGCCTGGCGTCTCGGTTTGGCCGGGGACACCGACGAGCACCTGGCGGAGCTGGTGGTGCGGGCCGACGAAGGCGCGCTGGAGGACTTGCGGGCCCGCGTCCTGGCCCCGATCCGCGCGCTGCGGCCGACGACGGCGGAGAAGCTGACCGACACCCTGCGGTCGTGGCTGCTGCACCACGGCAGGCGCGAGGACATCGCCGCGGACCTGTTCGTCCACGCCCAGACCGTGCGCTACCGCATGGGCCAGCTCCGCGAGCTGTACGGCGACAAGCTCGACGACCCGCGCACCGTCCTGGAACTGACCTTGGCCTTGGCCGCCCGGGGCTAAGTGTCGGCAAGCCCCGCGACGATACCGACAGGGGCGCGAGTCGCCCCTTCCAGCAAGTGAGTCGCGGGGCGACTCGCGGCTGGGAGCCGGTAGGGAACTCGGGAGGCGGCGGACTAGCTTCCGTTGACGTAGAGCCAGTTGCCGTTTTCGCGGGTGAAGGTGCTGTTTTCGTGCAGGACGCCCGTGGTGCGGCCTTCGCGGTAGTGGGCGCGGAACTCGACCGTCCCCTCGGTGTCGAACGGGCCGCCGCGGGTTTTGCCGATGATCTCCAGGGCGGTCCAGCGCTGCCCGGGGTCGAGGTCAAGCTCCCGCGGGCGCGTCGAGGAATGCCATGAGGACAACAGATATTCCTCGTCGCCCACGGCGAAGGCGCTGAACCGGGAGCGCATCAGCTGCTCGGCAGTGGCGGCCTTGGCCTCGCCCGAGTGCAGCCTGCCGCAGCAGGCGTCGAGGGTCTCCCCGGTTCCACAGGGACAGCGGGTCACCGCGGCCGCCAGCGCTTCCACACGGCGGTCGCGGCGGCGCGGGTCTTGCCGTCCCAGGTCAGCTCGACCTCGACGGTCATCTCCGCCTCCGCCGCCTCGATCACCGTCGCGCTCAGGCCGACCGTCTCGTGCAGGGGAGCGGGCCGCAGGTAGCGCACGGACAGCCCTGCCGTCACATACGACAGCGCGGCCCCGGGTAGCGGCGGCCACCCCCGCCGGTCCGCCTCCAACATCACCGCCGCGGCCGAGTGGCAGTCCAGGACGGTGCCGATGATGCCGCCGTTGAGGTAGCCGAGCCCGTTGTCGTGCTCGGGCCACGGCGTGAACTCGGCGGTCACGAACCCGTCGGCCGGGTAGCTGCGCAGCTTCAGGCCCTTGTCGTTGCCGTGTCCGCAGCCGAAGCACGGCAGATCGGGATACAGCCGCTCCTGAATGCTGATCCCTAAGTCGTCACGCCGCGTCATGGCCTGCTCCACTCGTCCCGGTCCGCCCCATTGTTTCTCACGGGCTCGGGACCGCCGCCGCCGACCGCTCCACTTCGGAGCGGGTCAGGCGGTGTACGTAGGCGGCGCAGGCGATTCCGATCACGGTGAGCGCCAGCCAGGGCAGCGCGGGCGTCCCGGCGGCGCGCGCCAGGTCCAGTGCCGTGCCGGTGAACAGGTTGCCGAGCAGGATGCCGATGCCGACGACGGTGTTGTACAGGCCGTAATGGGTGGCGACGAGGTGGTCGCCGGACAGGCGGACGATCGTGTCCATCTCGAACGGGAACACCACCGCGGTGCCCAGCGCCAGCAGGATCGCGCTCGTCAGCAGGGCCGCCACGGTGGGCGCGGCGCCTGAGCCGGACGTCAGGGCGGGCGGGAGGAACGCGGCGCTCATCATGGCCAGGCCCGCGACGAGGCTTCCGCCTGGACCGAGTTTGCGCTTGAACAGCGCCGTCACCCGCAGCTGACCCGCCACCGCCAGACCCGCGGACACGGCGAACAACGCGGTCACCACGGCGGTTCCGGCCGGGCCGGGGCCCATCACCCGCCGGGCTTCCAGCGGCAGCGCCAGGTAGACCTGGAACGACAGGACATACGAGCCGACCATCGCCAGGGAGAACAGCAGGAACGGCCGGTTGGCCAGGATCGACCGCCACACCCGGGTCACCCGGACCGCCTGGCGCGGCGGCGCTTCCTGATGGGGCAGGGACCGGATCTGCAGGACCGTCAGCACCGCGAAGACCCCGGCCGCCACCAGGCACGTCAGCCGGAAGTCCAGCGCGGTGAGGCCGAGGCCGACGACCGGGCCGAGCAGGATTCCCGCCTGGTAGAAGACGTTGAACAGGGCGAAGGCCTCGACCCGCCGAGGCCCCGCGTCGCGGGCGACATAGGCGCGCACGGCCGGGTTGAACAGCGCCCCCGCGAATCCCGTCGCGGCCGAGGCGATGATCAGCGCCGGGACCGTGTCGACCAGACCGAGGAGCGCGAAACCCGCTGTGCGCAAGGCACATCCGGCGACGATGAGCGGTTTGCAGCCGAACCGGTCGGCGAGGGTGCCGCCGATCAGGAACATGCCCTGCTGGGCGAAGTTGCGCACCCCGAGCACCAGGCCGACCAGCCACCCGGCCAGCGCGAGCTCACCAGAGAGGTGCATCGCCAGGTACGGCATCAGCATGTAGAAGCCCAGGTTGATGGTGAACTGGTTGAGCACCATCAGCCGGACCGGCCTGCCGAACGACCGGTACTCCCGCAGCACGCCGGTCATGCGTCCGCCGCCTCGGGCGCCCGCACCGTGGTGCAGCGGGTCCAGCGGGTGACCACCCGGTCCGACGGACTCGCGATCACGTCCGGTTCCACGGGTGTCGGGGAGTCGAGAAGGCCGTGCGCGGCGCAGTAATCGTCGTTGTAGACGGTGTCGAAGTAGCGGTGGGGGCCATCGGGGAACACCGCGACGATCCGCGTGTGCGGGTCCAGCGTGCGGGCCGCCCAGCCCGCCACGAGCGCGACCGCGCCGACGCTCCAGCCGCCGCCCGCGTGGTGCGTGGAAGCCAAGGCGCGGCACGACTTGACGGCCTCCGCGGGGGCGACCCAGTGCACCTCGTCGAACGCCGCGTAATCGACGTTGCGCGGGTGGATGCTCGACCCGAGTCCGCGCATCAGCCGGGTCCCCGCGGGCTGGCCGAAGATCGTCGACCCCACTGTGTCGACGCCGATGAGCCGCAGGTGCGGGAAGTGCTCGCGGAGCACCTTCGCGATGCCCGCCGAGTGCCCGCCCGTGCCCACGGAGCACACCAGCACGTCGATGCGGCCGAGTTGGGCGAGCAACTCCATCGCGAGCGGCGCGTAGGCGGCGACGTTGTCGGGGTTGTTGTACTGGTCCGGGCAGTAGCTGCCGGGGACCGCGTCGAGAATGGCGCGCACCCGCTGCCTGCGCGCCTGCTGCCACCCGCCCCGCGGGTGTGGCTCGGTCACCGTCTCCACCCGGGCGCCGTACGCGCTCAGCAGGCGGTGCATCATCGGTTCCATCCCGGGGTCGGACACCAGGGTGACCGGGTGCCCGTGCACGATCCCGGCCAGGGCCAAGCCGAGTCCGAGGGTGCCGCTGGTGGACTCGACGATGGTCGCGCCGGGCGCGAGGTCGCCGCGCGCCCGGGCCCGGGTCACCATGTGCAGAGCCGGGCGGTCCTTGATCCCGCCGGGGTTGCAGCCTTCGAGCTTCGCCCAGAAACCCCGTCCGGCGGGGCTCAGTGGGCGGTCGATCCAGAGCACGGGCGTGTTGCCCACCGCGTTGGCGGCGGTCAGGCAGGTCGCCGCCGCGGGGTTGACGTGCAGTGCCGTGTTCGCGTGCGCACGCAGAATGTCAGTCATCGAGTTCCCGATTCACGAGTGTCCTCAGCAATGGCCGTGACCGGCCGGATCACCTGCCACGTGCGCATGCGTGGCGGGACCGGGCCGGGGGCCCTGTCAGGACCTGGCGACCGAGATCTCGACGAGTAACGCGCGACCCGACGGTCTGGGTAATGGCGCGCACGGGGTGATCACGGCTTCGAGTTCGGCGAGGGGCGTGGAGAACTCCGTCGCCACCGGTTCGCCCTGGGGCACGCCGGGAGTGCTCACCGGATCGGGCACATGCCGCTCGTGTGCCGCGACGCCACATCCGTCGAGGTGCTGCTCGGCGGCGACGGGCGCGGCGCCGATGGTGTCCTGGTGCGGCGGACAGAGGGCGACCGCGAGGGCGAGCAGCGAAGAGACCAGCAAGGCGACGGCCGACCACGAACCACGCCGCGACGTGCGAGTCGGCTGAATCCTCATGATCTCGAAACTAGCAGCGATGGCTGAACACCGTTCGCGGTGTGGCCCACATCTCGGGGCTGGGCCCCGATGTGAAATTCCCAGCCCGCCGAGGGTACGTACGTGCGATGTAGGTACCGAAATACGTAACTTCACGAATTCACTGTCCGGGTGGGACGGTCGATGCTGGGAGCATGGACACCAAACCGATCGCGACCATCTCCGCCGGGCTGGCCGTCACGCTCGACGTGGAGGACCGTGCCGAGCAACGCGGCACACTGTCGCCGCACGACCGGAT
Organism: Actinokineospora xionganensis; assembly: GCF_014323725.1. GTDB lineage: Bacteria > Actinomycetota > Actinomycetes > Mycobacteriales > Pseudonocardiaceae > Actinokineospora > Actinokineospora xionganensis. The sequence goes on from NZ_JABVED010000026.1 coordinate 39,882, forward strand.
CACGTGTGGGCTGCACCGACGGTGGGTCCACGAGTGCGTTTCGTCGCCGCAGCACGCCATCGCGGTGACCGGGCACCGATGGTGCCGTGGGTGTGGGCGGGCGGTTTCGGTGGCGGTGGATGAGGTCGCGGGGACTGTGGCGTTGCTGTGCGGGACTTGTGGGGCGGTGCCGGACTCTTTGGCGAACAGGCAGGTGGTTCGGGCTTGCCTGGAGAGTTTGCGGGCTTCGCGGCGCTCTGTGTTTCGGAGTCGTTCGGTGGCTTGAGATCGCCTGGTGGTCCGCTGGCCGGCTTGGGGCGGTGCCTGTTGGGTGGTTCGCTGGCGTGACCGGGCGGGTGCCTGTTCGGGTGGTTCCGAAGTCAGGCTGAAGAGCCCGGCCCGACCTGGTCAGGCCCGGCGCGTTCGGTGGGGTGGCCGGTGCTCGGCGCTAAGTGAGTGCGGCTTGGATTGCGGCGGTGAATCGCTCCGGTCGGTAGTGCTCAGGGTCGGCCAGAACCAGGCGTGCTGCCATCTCGAACAAGGTCACCACCGTGTGGGCGACGATCTCCGGGTCGATGTCGGCCTTGTTCTTCGGAAGCAGTTCGCTTGCCAATTTCTCGGTGCGTTTCAGCACCCTTTCCCGCGCTTCTTCCCGTACCGCGTGGAATTGCGCGGGCATGTCCGCCATCGGCATCACGATGCAGGTCCACCGCTGCGGGGCCTCGCGAACCGCCGTCAAGAACTCCGCGAGGATGTGGGCGAGTTGGGCGCCCGGGTTCGTGTTCGCCGGGTCTGGGCGGATCGCCGCCAGTTGGGACAGGCCCTGTTCCTGTTCGCGGCGCAGCAGGGTGTCCAGGAGTTCCGCGCGGTTGTTGAAGACGCCGTAGACGACTGGTTTTGTGACCCCGGCCTGCTCCGCCACCGCGTCCATTGTGACCGCCGTGTGTCCTGAGGTCACCACCAAGTGCAGGGCGGCGTTGAGGAGTTCCGATCGGCGTTGTTCGACCGGGACGCGGGCGGCGTACACGCGCCGCTTGCGTTTGGTCGGTACTTCGCGTCCGGTCACCACCCGCACATTATTACGCGTTGGTAGTAATGGCGCGGCCCCAGGCGGCGAGGGTGAACTGGGGGATGTCGATGAACTCCGGGTCGGCGAGCAGGGTGTGGAACTCGTCGAGGTCGGCCTGGGTGACCTTGCCGCTCTTCAGCAGCCCGGGGGCGGCCTGGTCGATCAGCGGACGCCACCTGTCCCGCTCCAGGTTGCCCATGCAGGCGAGCCTGCCGGTGAAGTCGATCGACGACAGGTCCGCGCCCGCCAGCAGCGACGGCAGTCCGCGCGCCCACGTGAGGTCGGCGCCGTGGCCTGCCATGACCTCGCGGTAGGTGTCCATGATCCGGGTCATCACCGGGAACGGCGACGTCTCACCAGGCAACTGGTACGGGTCGGTCACGACCAGCCAGCCGCCCGGCTTGAGCCATGACGCCGCCCGCTGGACGACCTTGTCGCGCTCGGGCAGGTGGCACAGCACAAACCGGGCGTGGACCAGGTCGAACCGGCCGGGAGAGAACGCGGCGTCGGTGATGTCGGCGTCGACCACCTCGTAGCGGTCCGCGTTGAGGTAGCGGGTGTCGACGTCGACCGCGACGACCCGGCCATCGGGGCAGCGCTCGGCCAGCCAGTCGGCGATGGAGCCCGCCCCCGCCCCCAGTTCGAGGCACGCCCAGTCCTTGTCGACCCCCAGCTCGTCGAGGATGCCGGTGGTGAATCCGTCCACGGAGGACTGGATGGACCCGAGCCTGTTGCGTTCCCCGGGGGAGTCCTTGCTCAGCACACCGTCGCGGTAGCCGCCGCTCACGCGGTCTCCTCCGCCGCCGACTTGGCTCCGGCGAACTCCAGCGCGCCGGGCGAGCGCCAGGCCTGCGACAGCAGTTCGAGGAAGGCCAGTTCGCCGGTCCACTGGTCGTCGTTGCCCGGCCGCTGCGACGCCGTGGCGTCGGCGTCCGGTCGCGGCTCGACGCCCCGCGCCTTGGCCTGCTGGGCCACCACCAGCCAGCGCGCGGTGGCGCGCGCCTCGACGGTGTCGGAGTTCGGGTCGTCGGCCAGCGCGTGGGCCTTCGCCGCGTCGACGGTGTCCTGGTCGACGTAGTCGCGCAGGATCAGCAGCGCGTCGCGGATCTCGATGACCCGGCGGTAGAGCCGCATGTCGATGGACGCGAAACGGGCCTTGGGGTCGGGCATCCGCACGTGCGGAACGGCTTCGACCAGGTCCTGCCACAGCGGTTCGAGCGCGCGCAGGACCCGCAGGTCACGCGACAGGCGCCAGACGTGGGCGACGACCGGCACCGTCACCCCGGCCACCATCAGCCAGGCGGTGATGCCGATGTTCAGCGAGAACGAGGAGCCCAGCCACGGGTTGTGCGTCAGCAGGTAGCCCAGGACCACGAACGACCAGAAGATCGTCGACGAGGCGAAACCCGCCGCGAGGAGCAGAAGACCGGCACGCAGGGCGCGGGTGCTCGCCTGGCGGGCGTAGCGGGCGCACAGCACGGCGCAGGGCAGCACGGCGACGACGTGCGCGACGCACAGCAGCCACCAGAACGGGCTGTACCAGGGGACCGCGATGGAGGTGACGCAGCCCGCGGCGGGCACCGGGCCGGTGTTGAGCCAGATCAGCGCGACGCAGACAGCGGCCGCGGACCCGTAGACGAGCAGCGGCCTGCGGCGCGAGATCGCCGCCAGCACGAAGTCGAGGATGAACGCGGAGCTGATGACGCCCCAGATGTTCATCGCGATGCCGCAACTTGTTCCGAGCACGTAGGTCTCGTTGAGCACCTTGGTGATCGGGTCGAGGTACACGGTGATCGACCCGGCAAGGCCCGCGATGGCGATCAGCAGCCGCCGCTGCGGCCGGGAGCGCATCGCGCCGGGCATGCGCAGGGCGAGGGCGATCCAGAGCGCGATCGCGCCGTACATGACAAGGGCGGTGCCGAACTGCTTGAGCAGAGCCGGTGTCATGTCAGCGGCTCCACAGGCCGAGCGCGGCCTCTAGTTCGCTCAGCGCCCCGGTGGAACCACCGGGCGCCTGTGCCTGCGCGGTGATCCGGATCAAGCTCGCCACCAGTTCCGCCTCCTGCTCCTCGTCGGTGCTGTAGCTGGTACGCGCCAGCAGTCGGCGCACCAGCGCGGGCGACAGGTCAGGAAGAAACCGCCCGAGCTCGGCCACGATATCGTCCGCCTTGCTGCGGTGGTCGCACAGCATGTGGCCGATCTCGTGCAGCACGATGTGGTCGCGGTGGAACGGGCTGGTCTTGGCTTCGACGAAGATCACATCGCGGTCGGCGAGGTGCAGCCACGCGCCGCAGGCGTTGACGGTGAGCCCCGCGGGCAGCGTGCCGATGTCGATGGGCCGCTGCCGCTGCTCGGCGAGCATCTCCACGAGCGCTGAGACGGAGAACGGCCTGGGCAGCGCGAGACCGTCCACCAGTGTGCGGCACTTCTTGTAGCCGCGTCGTGTGATCATGTCGTCGCCGACACCTCCGCTTGGGCACCTCCGGAACCGCGGCCACGGTCCGGGAGTGCAGAGCATCACTCGTCCCGCTCGGGCCGGGGCTCGCCCGAGTCCGTCGCGGGCCCCAGCCGCTCGATCCGACGCGCTTCGGTGACCATGGCCAGCAGCGCGTCCAGCGTATCGTCAGACAGTCCTTCGGCCCGCAGCGCGATCGAGCGAACCTTCTGGTTGCGCAGCGCGAGCGCCAGGTCGAGCTGGGCGTCGACCCGGGAGGCCACCACGTCGTCGAGGAAGTACTCGGCCGGGACGCCGAAGAACTCGGCCAGGGTGACCAGGGTGTCCTGGGTCAGGTTGCGCTTGCGGCCGCTGGCCAGCTCCCACAGGTAGGTCGCCGACATGGCTTTCCCGGTCTGCTCCCGGATCTGACCCGCCAGCTTCGCGTAGCCGGGCCGTGACTCCTTCTCGGGGTACAACCGGGACAACAGGTGGTTGATCTTCTCGGCGAGAACACCCTCGGCAACCTCGTCCCTGCGCTGCTGGGGGCCCATCGCGCTGTCCTCATCCTCGGCTTTCACATCCGCTGCAGCGGACGCTTTCGTTCAGAGCTTAGTGTGGATCACCCTGGTGTGGTTGACAAACGGAGGCAGTCTTAGCCTATGCTCACCACAGGGCATCCGCTAAAGCGGACGGTTGCTGAGAGGGCCAGGGGGCTTCTCAGCGCGGGGAACCGCTCACGGCTGTCCCGGCCGAAGAAATTCGGCCACTAACGTGAGGGCGGGCGGGCCCGCGCGGTGCTGAGGGCACGCGCGGGCCTAAGTCCGATCCCGGTCGCCGAGTCTTGTTCCCAGCTCGGGGGTCTCGAAGCGGTAGCCCATGCCTGGTTCGGTGAGCAGGTAGCGCGGGTCGCTGGGGCGCGGTTCGAGTTTGCGGCGCAGTTGGGCCATGTACACCCGCAGGTAGTGCTTCTCGTCCCCGTAGTTCGGGCCCCACACCTCTTGCAGCAGCTGCTTCTGGGCGATCAGCTTGCCCTTGTTGCGCACCAGGATCTCCAGCATCCCCCATTCGGTCGGGGTCAGGTGTACCTCCACGCCGTCGCGGTGGACCTTCTTGGCGGCGATGTCGATCGTGAACGCCTCGGTCTCCACGACCGGGTCGTCGTCGGTGGGCACGGTCGAGGCCCGGCGGACGGCGGCGCGCAGGCGGGCCAGGAGTTCGTCCATGCCGAAGGGCTTGGTGACGTAGTCGTCGGCGCCCGCGTCCAGGGCCACGACCTTGTCGGTGGAGTCGACCCGGGCCGACAGCACGATGATCGGGACGGTGCTCCAGCCGCGCAGGCCGTGGATCACCTCCGTGCCGTCGATGTCGGGCAGCCCGAGGTCGAGCACGACGGCGTCGGGTTTGGTCTCGGCGGCCGCGCGCAGGGCGGCGGCGCCGTCGGCGGCGGTGACGACCTCGTACCCGCGCGCGGTCAGGTTGATCCGCAGCGCCCGCACGATCTGCGGCTCGTCGTCGACAACCAGGATCTTGGTCACGTCGCTCCGTTCCCGGCCGCGCGCAGCGCGATCACGATGGTCAGGCCGCCGCCTGGGGTGTCCTCCGCGCTGATCGTGCCACCCATGGCCTCGGTGAACCCCTTGGCGACCGCCAGCCCCAGGCCGACACCGGTAGTCGGGTCCCGGTCGCCCAGCCGCTGGAACGGTTCGAACGCGGTGTCGGCGGCGCCTTTGGGCAGCCCCGGGCCGCGGTCGACGACCCGCAGTTCGACCTGGTTGGCGTGGCTGCTGGCCCGCACGGCGACCCCGGAACCGCCATGCCGCAGGGCGTTGTCGACGACGTTGGCGATGACCCGCTCCAGCAGGCCCGCGTCGGCGAGCACCGGTGGCAGCCGCTCGTCGATGTCGACCGCCACCGCCTCCCGTCCGTCCATTCCGGACAGCGCGCGGCTCGCCACCTCGTCGTAGCCGACCTCGTCGAGGTGCGGGCGGACCGCTCCTGTGGCCAGCCGGGACGCGTCGAGCAGGTTGTCGACCAGCCCGGCGAGGCGGTCGGCGGACTCCTCGACGGTGGCGAGCAGTTCGTTCGTGTCGTGCGGGGACAGCTCGATGGAGGTGTCGCGCAGGCTGCCGATGGCGGCCTTGATGGAGGTGAGCGGGGTGCGCAGGTCGTGTCCGACCGCGGAGAGCAGGGCGGTGCGCAGCTTGGCGGTGTCGGCCATGGCCCGCCCGTGCGCGGCTTCCTCGGCCATCCGCTGCTGGCGCAGTGCGAGCAGCGCCTGGCTCGCGGCCGTCTCCAGGACGCGCCGGTCCGCCGCGGCAGGCGGCTTGCCGCGCAGGGCGAGCACGATGCCCTCGGTGACCGGGACCTCGGTGTCGGGCTCGCCGGAGGAGTGCGTCCCGGCGAGCGCGGCCTCATGCCACTCGCCGTCGCGATTCTCCAGCAGCGCCACCGAGTCCTGGCTGAAGTTCTCCCGGATCTTGGTCAGCAGCCGGGGAAGTGGCTCCTTGTGCGTCAGCACGGTCCGCGCGTAGGAGCCGAGCAGCGCCGCCTCCGTCCCGGCCCGGGCGGCTTCCTCCGCCCGCCTGCTCGCCCGGTCGACGATCGCCGCGACCAGCACGCCGGCGACGACCATTCCGGCCAGGGCGAGGACGTTCTGACCATCCGCCACGAGCAGCGTGTGGTACGGCGCGGTGAAGAAGAAGTTGAGCAGCGCCCCGCTGAGCAGCGCCGCCACGAGCGCGGGCCCGATGCCGCCGAGCATCGCGACCAGCACGATCACCAGCATGTGCCCGACGACCAGCGTCGAGATCTCCAGGGTCGCGCGAAGCGGCAGTCCCAGGACGGAGACCAGCACCGGGCCGAGGACCGCGGCGGCCAGCCCGAGCAGCCGCCGTCGACGGCTCAGCGCGCCGCGCGCCGTCGAGCCGGACCGCCTTCCCGACTCCGAGTGGGTCACCATGTGCACGTCGATCGCGCCCGAGCCCTGCAGCACCGCCGAGCCGATGCCCGCGTCGAGCAGTCGGGCGAGGCGGGAGCGCCGCGAGGTGCCCAGCACGAGCTGGGTGGCGTCGACGCCGCGGGCGAAGTCGAGCAGCGCGGTGGGCACGTCGTCCCCGACCACGGTGTGGAAGGTCGCGCCCACGTCTTCGGCGAGGGTGCGCAACCGGGTGAGGGCGAGCGGGTCGGCGCCCGCCAGGCCATCGCCGCGCAGGACGTGCACGACTAGGAAGTCCGCGCCCGCCCGCGACGCGATGCGGCGGGCGCGACGGATCATGGTCTCGCTCTCGGCGCCACCGGTGACGGCGACGACCACGCGTTCCCGCGTCTCCCAGGCGTCGGTGATCGACTCGTCGGCGCGGTGGCGGCGCAGGGCGACGTCGACCTGGTCGGCGACCCAGAGCAGGGCCAGCTCGCGCAGGGCGATCAGGTTGCCGGGGCGGAAGTAGCTGCCGAGGGCGGCGTCGACCCGGTGCTCGGGGTAGACGTTGCCGTGGGCCAGCCTGCGGCGCAGCGCCTCCGGGGTCAGGTCGACCAGCTCGACCTGCTCGGCCCGGCGCACCACCTCGTCGGGCACGGTCTCCTGCTGGCGCACACCGGTGATCCCCTCGACGACGTCGTTGAGCCCCTCCAGGTGCTGGATGTTCACCGTGGACAGCACGTCGATCCCGGCGTCGAGCAGTTCCTCGATGTCCTGCCACCGCTTGGCGTTGCGGCTGCCGGGGACGTTCGTGTGGGCGAGTTCGTCGACCAGGGCCAGCCGCGGCCTGCGGGCCAGCACGGCATCCACGTCCAGTTCGGTCAGCTCGACCCCGCGGTGCTCGGACCGCCGCCGCGGGACCACCTCCAAGCCGTCGAGCAGCGCGGCCGTCTTCGCCCGCCCGTGCGTCTCGACCAGCCCGACGACGACGTCGGTGCCCCGGTCGCGCCTGCGCCTGCCCTCGTCCAGCATGGCGAAGGTCTTGCCCACGCCGGGGGCCGCGCCGAGGTAGATGCGCAGCTCGCCCCGGCGCGGGCGGTTCCCTTCGGTCTCGCTCACCTGGTCAGTTTGCTCCGCCCGCGGCCGCGCGCACGGCGAGATTGAGGCGCAGCACGTCGACGGCGGAGAACCATCCGGTCGTGTGCTCCCGGATCAGCCCGCGGACCGTCTCGACCGGCACCCCGGTCTCCCGCGCCACCCTGGGGGCCTGCAGGTCGGCGTAGGCCGGGCTGATGTGCGGGTCGAGCCCGGACGCGGACGCGGTCACCGCGTCCGCGGGCACCTCCGCCGGGTCGACGCCCTCCCGTCGGGCCACCGTCTCCCGGCGTTCGGCGACCGCGGACAGGAGGTCGGCGTCGCCCGCGCCCTTGTTGGAAGCGCCCGAGGTGGTGGTGTCGGTGATGGTGCTGGGCCGGGTGTGGAACCACGGGTCGTGCGCGGGATCGGCAGGCACGAGGTCAACTCCGATCAGGTCGGAGCCGACCGCGCGGCCGTCGACGGACACCACCGAGCCCTCGGCGTGGTGCTGCAGGCCGGGCAGCCTGGTCACCAGCCACACCGACAGCGGATACAGCACACCGGTGAGCACGGTCAGCACAAGCAGGACCCGCAGGCCTGCCGTGGTCTGGCGGAACAACGAGGTCATCGGAGTCACCCAATCCCGGGGATGTGACGGACAAGCAGGTCGATCAGCCAGATGCCGAGGAACGGCGTGACCACCCCGCCTAGCCCGTAGACCAGCAGGTTGCGTCGCAGCAGCGCGGACGCGCCGCCGGGCCGGTAGCGGACTCCCTTGAGCGCCAACGGGATCAGGGCGACGATGACCAGCGCGTTGAAGATCACCGCGGACAGGATCGCCGATTTCGGCGTGGCCAGGCCCATGACGTTCAGCTTGTCCAGCGCCGGATGGATCGCCGCGAACATCGCGGGGAGGATCGCGAAGTACTTGGCCAGGTCGTTGGCCAGGCTGAACGTCGTCAGCGCGCCGCGGGTGATCAGCAGCTGTTTGCCGATCGCCACGATCTCGATGAGCTTGGTCGGGTCGGAGTCCAGGTCGACCATGTTCCCGGCCTCTTTGGCCGCCGCCGTCCCGGTGTTCATCGCGACCCCGACGTCGGCCTGGGCGAGCGCGGGCGCGTCGTTGGTGCCGTCGCCGGTCATCGCGACGAGCCTGCCACCCTCCTGTTCGGCCCGGATCAGCGCGAGCTTGTCCTCCGGCTTGGCCTCGGCGAGGTAGTCGTCGACCCCGGCCTGGGCCGCGATCGCCTTGGCCGTCAGGGGATTGTCGCCGGTGATCATCACCGTCTTGATCCCCATGGCGCGCAGGTCGGCGAACCGCTCGCGCATCCCTGGTTTGACCACATCGGACAGTCGGATGACCCCGTGCACCGTCGCGACACCGTCCGACAGCTCCGCGCAGACCAGGGGAGTGGCTCCATCGGCCGCGACCCGGTCGGTGATCGCGGCGACCGCCTCGGGAACCTCGCCGCCGTGGGCGTGAACCCAGTCGGTGACCGCGCTCGCCGCTCCCTTGCGGACCGAAACGCCGTCGAAGTCGACGCCGCTCATCCGGGTCTGCGCGCTGAACGGGACGAACTCCGCGTTCGGGACGGTCGTGAACCCGGGACAGAGCTCGACGATGCTGCGGCCCTCCGAGGTCTCGTCGGCCAGGCTGGACAGCCGGGCGGCCGCGCACAGCTCGTCCACTGTGGACTCGCCGACCGGGATGAGTTCGGTCGCCCGGCGGTTGCCGAAGGTGATGGTGCCGGTCTTGTCCAGCAGCAGGGTGCTCACGTCGCCCGCCGCCTCGACCGCCCGGCCGGACGTGGCGAGCACGTTGCGCTGCACGAGCCGGTCCATCCCGGCGATGCCGATCGCCGAGAGCAGCGCCCCGATCGTCGTCGGGATCAGGCAGACCAGCAGTGCGACCAGCACCGCCACGGACTGCGGCGCCCCGGCGTGGATCGACATCGGCTGCAGCGCGGTGACCGCGAGCAGGAAGATGATTGTCAGCGTGGACAGCAGGATCGTCAGCGCGATCTCGTTGGGTGTCTTCTGCCGCTTGGCGCCTTCCACCAACGCGATCATGCGATCCACGAAGGACTCGCCGGGCCTGGTGCTGATCCGCACGACGATGCGGTCCGAGAGCACGGTCGTGCCCCCGGTGACCGCGGTCAGGTCGCCGCCGGATTCGCGGATGACCGGCGCGGACTCCCCGGTGATGGCCGATTCGTCGACGGTCGCGATGCCCTCCACGACGTCGCCGTCGCCCGGGATCACCTCGCCCGCCTCGACCACGACCAGGTCGCCGATCGCGAGTTCCGCGCCGGGAACGGATTCCTCGCGGCCGTCGCGGAGTCGACGCGCCACGGTTTCCCGCTTGGCCCGGCGCAGCGTCTCCGCCTGCGCCCGGCCACGCCCCTCGGCCACCGCCTCGGCCAGGTTGGCGAACAGCACGGTGAACCACAGCCAGCAGGCCAGAGCCACGGTGAACACGCTGGGATCAGTGATCGCGAAGACCGTGACCAGCACCGACCCGACCCACACGACGAACATGACCGGGTTGCGCGCCTGGTGCCTCGGGTCGAGCTTGCGCAGCGCGTCCGGGAGCGAAATGAGGAGTTGCCGCGGGCTGAACACGCCCGCGCCGACGCGCCCGGTCTTCTCGGCGTGGTGTTGCCGGGCGTCGACCGGCTCACGGGTGAGAACGCTCATGCCAGTGCCTCCGCGATGGGGCCCAGCGCCAGCGCCGGGACGAAAGTGAGCGCTGCGACCAGGACGACCGTGCCGCTGAGCAGGCCGACGAACAGCGGGCCGGTGGTGGGCAGCGTGCCCGCTGTCGCCGGGGTCTTGCGTTGCGCGGCAAGGGAACCGGCGAGGCAGAGCACGGCGATGATCGGGATGAGCCGGCCGAAGAGCATGCACAGGCCCAGCGACGACTGGAACCAGTCGCTGGTCACTGTGATCCCGGCGAACGCGCTGCCGTTGTTGTTCGACGCCGACGCGTAGGCGTAGAGAATCTCGGAAAGCCCGTGTGCGCCGGAGTTGTTCAGCGCGGCGGCCGTTCCCGGGTGCACGGCGGCGATCCCGGCGCCGACCAGCAGCACTGTCGGCATGGCCAGCAGCACGATCGCCGCGGCCGTCACCTCGCGGCGGCCGAGTTTCTTGCCCAGGTACTCCGGGGTGCGGCCGACCATCAGCCCGGCGAGGAACACGGCGATGATGGCCATCACCAGGATGCTGTACATCCCGGTCCCCACACCGCCCGGTGTCATCTCGCCGAACAGCATGTTCAGCATGGCGGTGCCGCCGCCGAGGCCGCTGAGACTGTCGTGCGTCGAGTTCACCGCGCCGGTCGACGTGCCGGTGGTGCTGTTGGCGAACAGCGCCGACCCGGCGATGCCGAAGCGGACCTCCTTGCCCTCGGTGGAAGCGCCCGCGACCAGGGCGGCCGGACCGTTCGGGTGCGTCTCGGCCCACCAGAGGACCGCGAGCATGCCCGCCCAGATCGTGCCCATCACCGCGAGCAGCACGGTTCCCTGGCGGCGGTCGCCGACGAGCGTCCCGAACGTGCGGGTCAGCGACACGGGAATGACCAGCAGCAGGAAGATCTCCAGCAGGTTGGTCCAGGCGCTCGGGTTCTCGAAGGGGTGCGCGGAGTTCGCGTTGAAGATGCCGCCGCCGTTGGTGCCCAGCTCCTTGATCGCCTCCTGGCTCGCGGCCGGGGCGAGCGCGCTGGTGTGCCCCGCGCCGTCAAGAGTCGTGTAGTCCACACCGGACCGCAGACTCATCACGACGCCGAGCGCGACCAGGACGATGGCGAACACAAAGGACAGTGGCAGCAGGATGCGGACCACGCCACGAACGAGGTCGACCCAGAAGTTGCCCAGCCGGTCGGTGCGCGAGCGGGTGAACCCGCGGATCAGTGCGATCGCGACCGCGAGGCCGACCGCGGCGGAGACGAAGTTCTGCACGGTCAGCCCGACCAGCTGCACGGAGTGGCCGAGCACGGTCTCCGGCACGTAGGACTGCCAGTTCGTGTTGGTCACGAAGCTGACCGCGGTGTTGAACGCCATCGACGGCTCCACCGCGCCGCGACCGAAGTCCATGGGCAGCCAAGGCTGGATCCGCTGCAGCAGATAGAGGAACAGGATCGAGACGAAGGAGAACCCGAGGACACCCCTCGCGTAGGTGCCCCAGTTCTGCTCGGAATCCGGATCGACCCGGGCCGCCGCGTAGACGCCGCGTTCGACCCGGAGGTGTCGGTCGCTGGTGAACACGCGGGCCATGTGGTCGCCGAGCGGTTTGTAGGCGACCGCCAGGGCCAGGAGCAGCACACCGAGTTGTAAGAGGCCCGCTGTGGTGTCGGTCATCAGAACCGCTCCGGGCGGATCAGCGCGACGAACAGGTAGATGACCAGCAGCAGGGCGAGGACGCCGCCGACGGCGTTGGCGAGCACGTCGTTCACCCGCGCTCCAGCCCGCGGACGATCAGCGTGAGGACCGCGAAACCGGCGATCAGCAGTAAGAGGTAGGCCGTATCGGCCATGACGACTCTCTTCAGGCGGGGCCGCCGCCTGTGGCGGCCCGGGCATCGCCATCCTGCGGTCGCGCCGATCCGCCTTGAGCGTCGCTGACGACGTCCTGACGCGCCTGCGGGCGATCTTTACGCGCCCTTGAGGGTCGCCCCGCCTGTCGCGAGCGCCATCAGGGCGCCTGCCAGGGTGATCGCCCCGAGGATCACGAAGGCCGTCGAGTAGCCGCCGACCGCTTGGGCGAGTGCCGCGCCGGCGAACGGGGCCAGCGCGGTGCAGATCGTCAGCGGCGCCGACAGCACGCCGCTGAGCCTGCCGTAGTGCGCCGAGCCCCACCGGTCGCTGACCGCGGTGGCCTTGATCAGGGTGAACACGCCTCGGGCGACACCCGCGAGGATGGCGGCGCCGATCAGCGCGGTCACCGTGGTCAGGACACCGAGGACGACTGTCGTGACCGCCATCGCGGCGAGGATCGCGGCGGTGCGGGTCCTCGGGGTGGTGTGCCGGGCGAGGACGCCGTAGCCGAGTCTGCCTGCCACCTGGCCCGCGCCGCCGAGCCCGAGAGCCATCGCCGCTGTCGCCGTGTCGATGCCGCGTTCGGCCAGCAGTGGGATCAGGTTGATCACGACCGCGGAGGTCGCGAACGCGGCCACGCTGAACGCGACGGTCAGCGTGATGAACTCCCGGCTGCGGCTGATCCGGCCGGGATCGGCGTGCTCCGGCTGCGCCTGCGGGCGGGGGGGCCACGGCAGACGCAGGCCGAACCAGTGGGCGGGGATGGTGATCACGCCGAGGATCGCGGCCAGCACCAGGAAGGTGCCGCGCCAGTTCAGGGAATCCGCGAGGAGCGCGGTCAGGGGAGCGAAGACCGTGCTCGCCAAACCGCCGACCAAGGTCAGCGCGGTGAGCGCGCGCACCCGGTTCGGTCCGTGCCAGCGGGTCACCGCGGAGAAGGCGGGCGCGTAGAGGGTCGCGCCCTTCGCGACGCCCGCGACCGACCACGCCCCGATGAACCACCACAGCGTCGGCGCCGACGCCACGGCCACCAGCGCGAGGACCGCGAGCGCGGAGCCCGCGGTCATCACCCCGCGTGGACCGTGCTGGTCGAGCCACCGGCCGATGGGGATCCCCGCGGCCGCGGCCACCAGCTGGCTCGCCGAGAGCGCCGCGATGATCCCGGTGGTCGACCAGCCGGTGTCGGCGGCGATGTCGCCCGCCAGCACCGGCAGGGCGTAGTAGAGCACGCCCCAGCCGGTGATCACGGTGACGCACAAGGTGATCAGCACCCGACGGAGACCCGCGGGGGTCTCCGTCGGGGCGACTTCTGTGGCTACCGCCGTCACGATGTCAGCGCGCGGCGGGCGCGGCGAGGGTCAGCGACTCGACCGCGGGCGGGGCGCAGCAGCCGCCACCCGAGGCCTCCGCCGGCGCGTCGTCGAACAGGCCCGCGCCGCCGCAGACACCGGTCTCGGGCAGCACCAGCTCCACCCGCTCGGCCGCCTCGCGGTCGCCCGCGAGTTCGGCGGCGATCGAGCGGACCTGCTCGAACCCGGTGAGCGCGAGGAACGTCGGCGCCCGGCCGTAGGCCTTCATGCCCGCGAGGTACACGTTCGGCTCCGGGTGCGAGAGCTCCTTGGCGCCGTGCGGGTACACCGTTCCGCAGGAGTGCGCGTTCGGGTCGATCAGCGGGGCCAGCGCGACCGGCGCCTGCAGGGTCGGGTCGAGGTCGAGGCGGATCTCGGAGAGCCAGGTCAGGTCCGGGCGGAAGCCCGCCAGCACCACGACCTCGTCCACTCCGTCGACGGTCTCACCTGCCGAGGACACGAGAGTCAGCCTGCCGTCCTCGGCTCGGTCGACCTGCTCGACGCGGAACCCGGTGACGACGGAGATGTGGCCGGACTCGACCGCCGCCCTCGCCCGCAGACCCAGCGCGCCGCGGGCCGGGAGCTGGTCGGAGTCGCCGCCGCCGAACACGGTGCCCGTCGCGCCGCGACGCAGCACCCAGGTGATCTTCGTGGCAGGCTCGCGCTCGGCCAGACCGGCGAGCACCACCAGCGCGGTGAGCGCGGAGTGCCCGCTGCCCGCGACGGCGATGTGCTTGCCCACCAGGCGTTCGCTCTCGTCGGCCAGGTTCGGCACCCGGTAGCTGATGCGGTCGGCCGCGGCCAACTCGCCGATCGCCGGGAGGCCGTCGCCGCCCAGCGGGTTCGGCGTGCCCCAGGTGCCGGAGGCGTCGATCAGCGCCTGCGCGGTGATTCGCTCCTCGCGGCCCTCGGCGGTGCGGAGGTGCACGGTCAGGGGCTCGCTGTGGCGCCCGGCGTCGACGACCCGGTCGCGTCCCCGGCGGGCCGCGCCGACGACCTCGGCGTTGAAGCGGACGTGCTCGCCCAGGGCCTCGGCCAGCGGGGCGAGGTACAGCGAAGCCCACTCGGCGCCGGTCGGGTAGGCCTCGACGTCCGGGTGCGTCCAGCCGCGCGGTTCCAGCAGCCTGCGGGCGGCCGGGGCGACCAGCTCGGCCCAGCGGGAGAACAGGCGCACGTGGTTCCACTCGGCCACCGCGGCGCCCGCTCGGTCACCGCGCTCGAGCACCAACGGGGTCAGGCCACGCTCCAGGAGTTCGGCTGCCGCCGCCAGGCCCACGGGTCCGGCCCCCACCACCACGACTGGAAGGTCAGTCATCGTCCAAACCTCTTTCATCGACGTTGTTCGATGTAACGAGGACGAATGTATCGACTCCCGTCGATTAATGCAACCATCGATACCCGTCGATACTCGTGTTGGTCACCCGCGGGCGGCGAATGCCGCCAACAGCCGCTCACGCGTGGGCAGGTCCAGTCGGCACGCGGTGCCTGCGACCTCCCGGCCGCCGTCCATGACGTCGACCCCGTCGACCAGGACCGATGGCGACCGGTAGTCCCCGATGTGCTCGGCGAAGACGATGTCGTCCGCTTCGGCGAGGCAGTCCAGCACGAGTTCCCGAGTCGTCGCGGCGTTGGGGCAGTCGGGGGCGTGGAACAGATCGACGTTCATCGTCGTCCTTCTCTCCTTTAGCAGCAGTGGTTTCCGCGCCAGGCTTCGCGGCCCTCCTTCAGGGCGACGGCGGCGATGGTCATGGCCGCGATCGGGTCCGCCCACCACCAGCCGAGCGTGCTGTTGAGGACCAGGCCCACAAGCAGGACGGCGGACAGGTACGTGCACAGCAGGGTTTGCTTGGAGTCGGCGACGGCGGTCGCGGAGCCGAGTTCCCGCCCGGCCTGGCGCTGGGCGTAGGACAGGCCGGGCATGATCACCAGCGACGCGGCGGCCAGGGCGATGCCGACGGGTGAGTGGTCGGCCGCCTCCGCGCCGAGCAGCGCTCGGACGGACTCGACCGTCACGTAGGCGGCCAGGACGAAGAACGACACCGCGATGATCCGCAGCGTCGTCCGTTCGCGGGTCTTGTGGTCCTTCGCGGCGAACTGCCACGCCAGGGCGGTCGCCGAGGCGACCTCGATGACCGAGTCCAGGCCGAACCCGATCAGCGCGGTCGAGGAGGCGATGGTGCCCGCGGTGATCGCGATGATCGCCTCGACGATGTTGTAGCTGATGGTCGCCGCGACCAGCAGCCGTACCCGGCGGGTCAGGACCTGTTGGCGCTCCACGGTTCTCTCCGCCGCGGGGGCGCAGCAAGCGCACTCGCTCATGCCGGGTCCGCGCAGTCGTCGGTGGGGTCGACGGCGAGCACGACGTCGACGAGTTCGCGCAGCGCGCGGGCCAGGTGGGCGTCGGCGAGTTCGTAGCGGACCTGCCTGCCCTCGTACGCGGCGACGACGAGTCCGCAGCCGCGCAGGCACGACAGATGGTTGGACACGTTGGACCGGGTGAGCGCGAGTTCCTCGGCGAGCCGTGCCGGGTAGCCC
The DNA here is from genome assembly GCF_014323725.1 of Actinokineospora xionganensis. Taxonomy (GTDB): domain Bacteria; phylum Actinomycetota; class Actinomycetes; order Mycobacteriales; family Pseudonocardiaceae; genus Actinokineospora; species Actinokineospora xionganensis. Next base: position 55,776 of record NZ_JABVED010000026.1, read on the forward strand.
GGTCCGTCGAGAAGGGACAGCAGGATCCGACAGCGGGTCGGGTCGGCCAGCGCCCTTCCCAGTCGGGCGAGCGCGGACTCCCGGGTCTCACAGGTCAGCATTCGCAGAACTATACAGCTACTGCTGAACTGTCTTGGTTTCGTACATCCGGACCGCCACCACCAGCCCGGAGATGGCGGTGATCACCGCGACCACCCAGATCGCCGCGCGCAGGCCCCACAGGTCGGCCACCACACCCGCGAGCACCGCGCCGACCGCGAAGCCGCCGTCGCGCCAGAGCCGGTAGACGCCGACCGCCCGCGCCCGCCAGACCGGGTGGGCGACGTCGCCGACGGTGGCCAGCAGCGTCGGGTAGACCATCGCCGTGCCCGCGCCGAGCAGCGCCGCGGCCGTGACCCACAGGCCGAACGTGTCGACGAGCGCGACCATGGCCAGGGCGAGGGCTTGCAGCAGCATCCCGGCTGTGATCAGGTGTTTGCGCCCCCAGCGGTCCGAGAGCGGGCCGGTGACCAACTGCCCGAGACCCCAGACGGCGGGGTAGACGGCGGCGAGGATGCCGATGCGGGACACGGAGAGCCCGGCGGTGGCGAACAGGATCGGGAACAGGCCCCACGCGAGGCCGTCGTTGAGGTTGTTGACCATCCCGGCCTGGCTGGCCGAGGACAGCGCGGGCTCGCGGAAACTGGTGTGGGCGAAGATCTCCTTGCTGGTCAGGTCGGCGTGCAGATGGTCGTGGCGGCCGTCCTCGCGGGCGACGTGGTTGGTGGCTTCGAGCCGTGCGTGTTCACGCGTCTCCTTGACGGCGAACACGGTCAACCCGAGGCCGAGCGCGGCGTAGGACAGGCCCAGCAGGAACGGCGCGGGCCGCAACCCGTAGCGTGCGGCGAGATAGCCGGTGGCCAGTGCGGTGGCGGCGACCGCCATGTACCCGGCGGCCTCGTTGAGTCCCATCGCCAGGCCGCGCCTGCTGGGGCCGGCCAGGTCGATCTTCATGATCACCGTGGTGGACCAGGTGAGGCCCTGGTTGACGCCGAGCAGCACGTTCGCGGCGACGACCCAGCCCCAACTCGGGGCCCAGATCAGCATCAGCGGCACGGGAATCGCGATCAGCCAGCCCGCGACGAGCACGGGTTTGCGGCCGAACCGGTCCGACCAGGTGCCCGCGAAGTAGTTGGTGGCGGCCTTGGTCAGGCCGAACGCGAGCACGTAGGTCAGCAGGAAGGTGTAGCCGGACAGGTGGAACGTCTGCTCGGCGAGCAGCGGCAGGACCGTGCGCTCCTGGCCCAGCACGCCGCCGACCAGCGCGTTGACGGCGACGAGCAGGCTGAACTGGGCGAGGTTGGCCCGCAGGCCGAGACGAAGGTCGGTGCTCACGCGGCTGTCTCCGGTCTGTCCCATGTGGAGGGTGTTGGAGGATCGGGAAGTCATGGGCCGGTGGCGAGCCGGCCGCCGGTGGCGTGGCCCCAGTCCTCCGCCCCGCCGACCAGCACCGCCAGGCCACGGTGGCCCGCTCGTTCCAGCACACTCGCCGCGCTCATGGCGCGTTCGCCGTGGCCGCACATGACCACGGTCGGTTCCGCGGGCACCTCATCGGCACGGTCGGCGAGGTCGCCGAGTTCGATGTGGGTCGCGCCCGGCAGGTGCCCGCCCGCGAACTCCGCCGACTGTCGGACGTCGAGCACATTTCCGGAGACCTCGTCGGCCGTGATCAGCTTGGTGGCGGTGGTCGGCAACCGCGCGGCCGTCCAAGCGTCGAAGGCGCACTCGCCCGCCAGGTTGGCGTACCCGATTTTGGCGGCCTGCCAGGCGATCTCGGCGGCATCCTGGTCGGGGCCGCGCATGATCACCAACGGCCGGTCGTCGGGCGCCAGCCAGCCCAGCCAGGAGGCGAAGGCCGGGCGGGCCGGGTTCGACAGCGCTCCCGGCACGTGGGCGGCGGCGAATTCGGGAACCGGGCGGATGTCCACGATCAGCGCGCCGTCGTCGAGCAGGGCGCGCACGGTGTCGACGTCCAGTTCGGGCAGCAGCGGCGGTCGGGCCAGAATCGGTGGCCCGAGTCGGTTGATCTCGCCCAGCCGGGCGAAGTACGGCGGATAGCTGCCCAGTGACCCCAGCAGCCGGGTGACGAACTCGTCCTCGTCGGTCAGCCGCAGCAAGGGATTGGTCGCCTTCTCGCGGCCGATCGTGCTGGTGCGCTCGGCGCCCGGGGGAGCCGAGCAGAACGACCCGGCGCCGTGGGTGGGCCACACCGTCACGTCGTCAGGTAGTTCGGCGAGACGGCGCAGCGAGTGGAACTGCTTGCGCGCCAACTCTTCCGTGCGTCCCGGCGCGACCAGGTCGGTGCGCGCGGCCGACCCGACGATCAGTGAGCCGCCGGTGAACACGCCGACCGGGCGGTCCCCGTCGAGCAGCAGGAACGAGAGGTGCTCATGGGTGTGGCCGGGTGTGCCGAGGGCGCGCAGCCGAAGGCCGCCAAGGTCGACCTCGTCGCCGTCGCGCAGCCCGGTGTGGGTGAACTCCCGGTGCCCGGCGGCCGAGGCGAGCACCCGCGCGTCCTCGGTGGCGGAGAGCTGCCGCGCGCCGGACAGGAAGTCGGCGTGCAGGTGGGTGTCGGCGGCGAAGGCGACCCGGAGGTCGCGCCTGCCCGCTTCCCTGTCGGTCTGCCGAAGGTCGAGACTGACGTCGACCACCAGCGCCCGGCCGTCGCCGAGGTCGACCAGATAAGCGGAATTGCCCAATCCCTCGTCCACGAGCGGAACAACATCGACTGCGGTCACGGTGTCCTCCTCGGCTATAGTTCTACACTATTCCACAGAAGATTGGAGAATGATGGGTGCCCGTCTCGCGAAGACCGCGCTTTTCGACCAGTTCGCCCGCGTGGGCAAGGCCCTGGCCAGCGGAAAGCGCCTCGAACTGCTCGACCTGCTCGCCCAAGGCGAGCGGACCGTGGACGCGCTTTCCCGCGCGGCCGACCTGGGCCTGACCACGGCGTCGGCGCACCTGCAGACGCTCAAACAGGCCAACCTCGTCGAGACCCGCCGCGACGGCACCAAGATCTACTATCGGCTCGCGGGCGGAGATGTCGCCGCGCTCTACGCGCTCGTGCGGACCGTCGCCCACGAACGACTCCCCGATGTCGGCGCCGCCGCCACCGCCTACCTGGGCCCGGAAACCGAATCCGTCACCCGCGACGAACTGCTCCGCCGCGTCGAGGCGGGCCGCGCGGCGGTGATCGATGTGCGTCCCGCCGAGGAGTTCGCCGCGGGGCACATCCCCGGCGCCCGATCCGTCCCCCTGGACGACTTGGCGGACCTGCTCGCCGACCTGCCCGCGGACCAGGAGATCGTGGCGTACTGCCGAGGCGCCTACTGCGTGCTGGCGCACGAAGCTGTCCGCCTGCTGCGAGCGCGGGGCCGCCAAGCCGTCCGCCTCGCCGACGGCATGCTCGAGTGGCGCCTCGCCGCCCTCCCCGTGGAGACCGCTGATCAGGCGGTGTTTGACGTTCCGTCGGCGCTACGAACCCGCACCTGAGGGGACCGTGCCGAAACCTGACGACGGTCACCCATCAATCCGCACCATCACCCGACAGGTGACCCCAGTGTGAAATTCCGGGGAGGCGGACTAGGCCGTGTTTCGAAGTCATAGCCACTCGTTG
>NZ_JABVED010000027.1 GCF_014323725.1 Actinokineospora xionganensis
CTACGAGACCACCGCAGGATGAAAAGGGCTCAGTGACCGCTGGCCGGACGCTGAAACCTACTAACCGAACCGCCAGAAACACCGATCACGGGGCTCTGGCGCACTTTCGGTGGTGGCGTTAGCCGAGGAGGATGCGGTGGCGTAGGAGCGCGAAGCCCGCGCGCCCGTACATTTGTCGTTTGAGCAGCTTGGTCTTGGTGTTGACGCCCTCGGTGCGTCCGTTGTGGTGGGGCAGGGTGATCGCGGCGGTGACGGCGTCGATGTCCAGTTCGATGCCTCGGGCGAAGGAGTGCACTTGAGGTAGATCCGCCTCACGCGCGGCGGTGGCCCAAGCCGCCAACCGGGCCGGGTTGTCCTTGTCGGGGGTGAGCGCGGCGGCGAAGGACCGCACGAGGTCAGCCAGTGCGGTCATTTCGGGGCAGGCGGCGGTCAGCGCTGCGAGTCGTTGGTGTTGTTGGTTGTTGAGGTTCTCTGGTCGGGTCAGGATCAGGCGCGCGGCCCGCCGTGTGGACAGGTGCTGATGTTCGTCGAGATGGCGGCCCTGGTTCAGGTAGCGCACGAGGAGGTTGTGGCTGCCGGTGTAGCCCAGGGCGCGGATTTCGCCGAGCAGCGCGGTGGCCCCGACGGCGGGTTGTTGTTCGCGGCGGGCGCGGAGGTGGTCGCGGTATGGGTCGATCATGCTGGCCCGGTATTTGGGGACGCGTTGGATGCGTTGCGGTGTGGCCGCGCGGGCGTATCGCTTGACGGTGTTCATGGCCAGGCCGAGGCGGCGTGAGCAGTCCAGCAATCCGACTCCGGCATCGAGCAGGGCATGGATCTGTTGCCAGCGCTGAAGAGTGGTGTCCGCGAGCTTGCCCTCGCGCAGTCCGGTGGCGGAGGCCCAGCACGCGCTGTGGGCGGCGACCTCCCTGCCCGCGGCGTCGCACAGGCCGTGCCACAGGTGCCATCGGTCGGCCACCTGGATCGCGTGCGGTAGCGCGTCACGCACGGCTTGGGCGTAGGCCGTCGAACCGTCCCGGCACACGATCTCGACCCCTGGGTGCGCCCGCAGCCAGCCGGCCACCACCTGCGCGCCGCGTCCCGGCAGGACGTCGACGCGGGTGCCGGTGTCGGCGTCGATCACCACGGTGGCGTAGTCGTGACCGCGGCGCAGGGCGAAATCATCGATCCCCAGCACCCGCGGCACCCCGCGATCCGGCAACGGGATGCCCAGCAACACCCGCACCGCGGTGTCCCGCCCCACCGAGATCCCGATCGCAGGCAACAGCCGAGCGGAGGCCCTGCCAGCCAGCTCACGCACGACCCACGGGACCTGCTCACCCAATCGCACGGTCCGGCGCTGGTAGCGCTCGACCAGGCCAGGCACCTGCTCCCGGAAAGTCTGGCGCGGGCACTCGGCGACAGGGCACCGCATCCGGCGGACCCGCAGCCTCACCAGCACCCGGCGGCCATCGACCGGTACATCCGCCGGGATCCGTTCATGGACGGCGAGAACACGGCCAGTCAGCGTCCCGCAGGAAGGACATGCCACCGCATCGTCCCTGGTCGATGCCCGCACCACGATCATGTCGCCTGCGTCATTGACGCCCTCGATCGATAGCGCGGACAGACCCGAGAAAACCACATCGACCAGCTTCGTCACCTCAGCCACAAACGATCATGGCAAGATCAGCATCCGCCCAAGCTCGCGGGTCCGCGCCACCACCGAAAGTGCGCCAGAGCCGATCACGGGATAGACCCGTGCCGCTCGTCTTACAGTCCCGGGATCGTTGGTGGTGAGCTCGGCGGTGATACGAAAGCGGTTGGCGGTTGCGGTCGCAGCGAACACCGCACATGCGCGCTCGTCCGGCGTACCTCGGCCCGAGTGAGTCCGGCCACCGACTTCATTCAGGGTTCTGCGCGACGATTGATGCGGGCGCGGTGGCCTGGGGTGACGGTGATGAGGTTTTGGTTGGCGAGCATGGTGATGGCGCGGTGGGCGGTGCTGGGCGCAACTTGGTAGGTGGTGGCCAGTTCGGTTGTGGTGGGCAGTGGTGCGTCGTCGCGGAGGCTGCCGTTTCGGATGGACTTGCGTAGGTCGTCGGCGATGAGCTGGTAGGCGGGTTGTGGCCGTTGCGTTGCATGGTCCGGGATTTCGAGTGGGAGGTTGCTGGGGAGTGGGAGGGGGCGAGGGCGGTGCTTGCCCGTTGTTCGGCTTCGCGGATCCAGGCGGTGTAGTACTTGAGGGTGGTGCCGCCCTCGGCGTGGTCGAGTCGTCCGGCGACGGTGCGCAGGTCCACGCCTGTGGTGATGAGGGTGGTGGCGCTGTAGTGGCGCAGTTTGTGCCAGGTGGTGGTGATGCCCAGTTTGCGGGTGAGGCGCCGGTACCAGGCGGTGACTGAGGCGGGTGGTCGGCAGAGGTGGCCGTCGGCGGCCGGGGAGAACATGAAGGCGTCGGCCGACAGCGCATTCTGGCCCGCGCGGCGGCGGTGGTAGGCGATGAGCATCGCGACTGTGTGAGCGTCGAGGACGATGTGGCGGCGGGCGTGGAGTTTGGTGTCCTTCTCCCAGGTGCGGGAGCCGAGTTGGGCGATGCTGTGTTCGATCACCAGCACCCTGGTGGCGGGGTCGAAGTCTCGCCACCGCAGGGCGCACAGTTCGCCGCGGCGGGCGCCGCTGACCATGGCCAGCCACACCATCGGACCCCATTGGGGGTCGGCCCAGGCGGCGGCCAGGATTCGTGCGGCCTGCTCTGGTGTGGGTGGGCACGGGTTCGGTTGCCTCGCGGCTGGTGGTCGGGCGTCGGTGCAGGGGTTGCGGGTCAGCCAGCCCCAGCGGACGGCGCGGCGACACGCCGCGCCGATCAAGAAATGGATCTTGCGGACGGTCGATGGGTGCAGCGGTCGACACGCGTGCCCTGGTTCGGCCGGGGCGCTTGGGTCGCAGTGTTCCCGGCAGTGAAGCAGGCGCGCGTAGCTGTCTTCGAGTATGTCCGGGCCCAGGGCACGGATCGGGATGTGGCCGAGCAGCGGCAGAATGTGGGTTCTGGCCAGGCTGGTGTAGCGCTGCCGAGTGGTGTCGGTCACCGCCAGCAGCGCCACGTGCCGTAGCACCAGTTCGCCGATGGTTCCGGCGGTGCGGGCCTGCCCGCCGCGGCCGGCGTCGAGCAGGCGTTGCCGGGCTTCCTCGATCTCGAGGAACGCGGTCGGGCCATCCGGGACGGTCTCGTTGGTATAGCGCTGTCGGTGGGTGAGCGGGTCGATTCCGGCGTAGACCCGGACCCGCCACGATCCGCTCGGCAACCGCTCCACACAGCCGCGCGGCCCGTCCTGCCGCGAGAGGCCCAGCGTCATCGGGCTCAAGACGGTCATGTCACGACTCATTCCACGGACTCCTCTCATCAGAGGCCGTAGGACACAACGCCCGCGCAACGAAAAATGACGGTCCACCAGCGGATTCTCACCGCAAGTGGACCGTCATGTCGCTGTGCCCCCGGCAGGGCACACAACAGATGGGAACAGTTCCGACCAGCGGTTTCTTGCGGGGCAGATTGGTCGTTGAGCACCGCGCGCCACTCGGCGGGAAGGGCGCCGTGGTCCAAGGCTGATGCCGTGGTCGACATCCTCGCGCGGTCGTTCGCCATGCACTCCGCGTCCCGCGACGGAGGCACACCTTGGACTGCGTCAAGACCGGCGATCCGCGTCAATGTCTATTTGTTCGCCATTCGTCGCCAGCTACGTGGCCGTGGCATCGCCTTTGATCACGTATGAGAACTGGCCGGAGGGATGGTGCCGGTCTGAGGTTCGAATCGTGTTGAATGGGCGCATTCTGCGCGGGCGATCAGCGGCTGCCGAACTTTCGTTTGAGGCTCCACCGCCGGGCCTCATGTACGCCGCGCCTTTCGGACCACAGCACGTGATTGCCCTGGCCGAGCAGCGCCCAGCCTTCGCCTTCAAGGTTCGCCAGTTCTCCGATGCCGAGCCGCCACAGCAGTCGTGACATCACGAACGCAGCATCAATGCCCGTGGCGCCAGCAGTCTGGAAGTACTTGGCGAGTTCAGACGGTGGAAGCATCTGATTCGAGGAGTTCGGTGAATACCTCGCTGGGTTTCTTCCAGTCGTGGATCTTACGGGGTCGGTCGTTGATCTCGGCGGCGATCGCGGCAAGGTAGTGCGGGTCGCTGGTGATCTCGACGCCCTTGGGCAGGTACTCGCGCACGATCCGGTTGAGGTTCTCGTTGCTGCCGCGTTCCCACGGGGAGTGCGGGTGGGCGAAGAACACTGGCAGCCCGGTGGCGGTGATGTCCTTGTGCAGCGCCATTTCCGCGCCGCAGTCCCACGTCAACGACCGCTTGATCGACGCGGGCAACGGGCCGACCGCGGAGATGATCGCCTCGCTCACGGTCAGCGAGTCCCGCCCGGTCAACGGCACCAGGACCAGGAACCGACTGGTGCGCTCCACCAACGTCGCCACGGCGGTCTTACCCGCCTTGCCGACGACGATGTCCCCTTCCCAGTGCCCAGGCACCGCCCGGCCTTCGACCTCTGCGGGACGCTCGTCGATATAGCGGGGCTCACGGATCCGCGGCGCCGGGGCCGGACGCGGCCCGCTGCGCCGGGTGCGGCCGGTGCGCAGCGCGACAAGTTCACGCCGCAGCGTCGCGACCGGCTGGGCATATACCCACTGGTAGATGGCCTCGTGACTCACCCGACCAGGTTCCTCGCCATCATGATCGCGTGCCAACCGACCCGCGATCGACCCCGGTGACCAGCCCAAACGTAACAACCCCAGCACCAGCGATCGCAGAGCAGGCGACCGGTCCACCGCCATCGCCTTCGGCCGCGCCCGTGCCGCCACCGCGACCCGCTCGGCAACCACCGCCCGATACCGCTGCCGCCCGCCATGACGAGCAACCTCGCGCGAGACGATCGAGGAATCACGCCCAATCAGGGCAGCGATCTCCTTGTACTCCAACGATTCCGCCAGACCACGAGAGATCTCCTCCCGATCAGCCAACGTCAACATCCTGCGCACGACAGGGAATCCTTCCCCACCGAACACCAAGATCACATGCTACGACCGCCTGAGGCTGCCCTTCGCTGGCGGTGGGCAGGTGAAGACGATGAGATGGCCGTAGTCGTCCCAGTCGACGTGGGTGTAGTCCACCGCCTGGGCAGCATGGGCGGTGTAGTTCTTGGTGTCGAACGGCACCAGCTCAAGGGCCTTGAACTCGATGCCGAAAACGGGCTGATCGTCCTTCCAGGCGCTCGGGTCGCGCGGCCACACGACGGCGTCGACCCGCATCCGACGTCCGCTGCAGTGCGTGCCCCAGACCTGCCACTGGTGCTCGAACGTGGAATCAAGCTCGGCGAGCACCGCTTCCGCGAGTTCGTCCTCGTTCGTGTGCGGTGGCAACGGGGCGTAGGTCTTCCGAATCAAGCTCACGAGATCAAGTTAGCCGTAGATCGTCGTACAAGATCGGTCGCGTCCATCTGCGTCCACTCGATGTCAGCGCAGTTGCTGGCCCGCTTATGTAGGTACAAAGAGCGTGCACAGTCGTGTACGAAACAGTCAGGGCGCAATCTCGCGCAAAGTGGCGGCCAACTCACGGTTGGGGCTGATGTTTCTGCTGTACAGCGGTCCGCAGGGTGTCACCGCCAACCGGAGCGATAGCTCGACCAGCTTCATGGCGGGATCGGCGTCGTGATGGATTTCGGCGAGGCGGGCGAACTCGGTCATGACGCCGACCACACTGCGGTTGGTGGTCGTGCCCAGCTGGCAGGCCTGCATGTGCCGCAGTTCCTGGTCGAGTATCGCCGTGGGTGTGTCGTGGGCGGTCAGGACTGTGGTGACCTGCTCGGCGATCCTGGCGGTCAGTGTGGCGGCGGGTGCCAACGGCATCAGCACCGGCAGCAGGGTCGTCTCATTGACCAGCAGCACGACCCGCGGTCTCCAGAACAGGGCCGTGGCGTACCAGGGACCCAGCAGCGTGGTGCCACGCTCGTGGTCAGGCGCGGTCGGTGGGCCCGCCAGGCGCAGCAACTTCTTGGTGGCACGCACAATAAGCACCCGGCCATCCTGCCTCCTGCGCCCAGACAGCCTGGTGGAAGCTCGACATCTGCGCGTGACCTCTGACGCGCGATGAGCCCAGGCGATGTTGATCCCATGACGCCCGACTTGGCCAGTTCAGTGGGGCAGGTCAGTAATGTCCGTGTGCGCGACGCTGGATGCAGCTCAAGGTGGTTGAGACTCAACGTCCGTTTCCTTCAGCGGGCCCAGTCGGGTTTGTGAGCTGGCTTTCCAGCTTGTTAATGCGCCTACGAGCGGAGTCGGCACGCTTTTGCAATCGTTCGTGCTCAGCGCGGGCTTTGACGAGCTCGTCGGCCACTCGGCGCTCTTCTGCATCACGACGGGCAGATCCCGACGGGAGCTTTTCTGTCGAAACAATACCCCGTTTCTGCTGACAGTCGGGGCAGTCGGCCACGGTACTTGACCAATACGTGTTCGAGCAGTGCTGAACCTTTTCGATGACGTGATCGCATGTCAGTGTCAACTGCCAGGTGTCCAGCTCCGCAGGATCCGGTCTATTTCGAGCGAAGATGTCGCGAATCGCTGAAATCTGCTCCTCGCTCAACGGCGGCGGTGGGCAACAGAAACCGCAGTGTGTTGTCCTGGATCCGTCAATACTCCAACGGTGGCTACGGCAGTCTGAGTGGCGTTCCCTGAAATCCGCCTCCGCAATTTCGTACTCCTCACGCTGCTGGCTATCCATCTTGAGTAGAACTGGCAGCCTCCCACGTCCATCGAACACCGGCAGTCCACATCCGCGGCAAGGCTCGCCAGCGTTGATCTCAGCCCGGGTGAGATATGTGCCATTCGCCTGCCATTCGCGGCGCTTCTTCTCCTGCCGAATTGCGTCCTCTTCGGCTTCCAACGCAGCCTTGCGGCGCCGGTTCAGCGCACGACGCGCCTTCTCTTCCTCGGTCAGCTTCGCCACAGTTCTCCTCGATCTTCACGGACGGAGTGGGTTCAGAGTCGACCGGCAGCTCATGCGCCGTCGTTCCTCCGATATCGGCACGAGCCCCAATGAGCTGAACTCCCGGGTCGGGTCTGATCGACCTCCGCGACCGGCGGGATGCCGTGGTCCGGGGCGTGCGCACCGGCCACCTTCCACGCCCTGGCTCGTGCTGCCGCTCGGGCAATGTTGATCGCTGCCAGCGCCTTGTCCGGGTCTTGGGCGAGCTTGTCGATCAGCCGTGACACCGCCGCCTGCGCCCGCACCGCCGCGATGTCGGCCAGGCAATCCCGCCCGGTGCCTCGGCGATCGCCAGATCAGCGACGATTTTCCCGGGTGGATCGCGGTAGACCGCCGCTACCGGCTGAGTCTGACACAACAGCGTGAACGAGAAGGCACAGGCTTCAGTAGACCGCGGGCGCAACCGGCGTGCTGGTGGCCGTCGAGCGGCCGACCGCTGTCGAGAACACAACGAAACAGTTCCGACCAGCGGCTTCTTGCGGGGGCAGATTGGTCGTTGAGCACCTTCTGCCACTCCGTGGGTAGGACGCCGCAGTCCACGCCTGGTCCGTCGACCACCCACAATCAACTTCGCTGGTTGCGAGAGCGCAAGGCATGTCGCCAGGCGCCGTTCGGCGTGCTTGTAGATCTTGCTGCGCCGGAGTTGGGACGGTTGCACGCCCGGATCGAGGGTCGGCTCACGCCGACGGCGACACGGGTTAGAGCACGGGCACGGGGTTGAGCACGGGTGGGTGTCGGAGTTGACGGCGCGGCTGGAGCGCGACAACACCGGGATGACAGCGAGACGGTTGAATGGGGTGCTCGCAGGGAGAGTTGCTCGTACTTAGGAGGCTGTGACGATGGCCGTTCGGAAAGCGCCCCTGACGCCAAGTCAGTTCGCGATCCTCAAGTGGGTGGGCGAGGGGTGCGTGGAAGGGGTCTACGAGGGCTGGGCTCACCGTGTGGGTGCTCGCGCACTTCACAACCACGGTCTGATTCTCGTGAAAGGCCATGGGCCGTCGTGGGTTGCGTCGATAACCAAGGACGGCGCCTATTACCTTGAGCACGGCAACTACCTACCTCGTGACCGGCCCGATCGGGATGTTCCTGACACCCCGGATCGCGAGCGGCGCCCCGAGATCGCACCTGCTGCGACGAAGCGAAGCCGTGTAAATCCATCGGCTCGAAGCGCCGCCGCACCTTCTCAGCGATCGTCCGCACAGAAACAAGGGCCGGTCGATCAGTTCATGCTGTCCCTACAGGAAGCAGACGATCACCGCATCCTCGTGCCCACCTCTGAGGGAGCACGATACCGTCAGCTCGTCGGTTTTGCGAAGCGATTCGAGCGGATTCCAGAAGGGATGAGGCTGTCTTTCGACTACGTGCGACAGGAAGTCGGCTACATGCTGGCGATCACGCTTGAGCGACTTCCCGAATGGCAGATCGGGACGTTGATCCCGTCACGCGTATCGACGAGAGCGCAAGACACCAGCGATGTCGTTCAGACGATCATGGACAGCGAGACGTTCTCTGTCCACGGAGATCCGCGCAACCGCGCGTTGCGTCTGCTCGAAGCTCTGGTCGTTGGCGCGCGTGAATCCGGGATGACGGTATCTGCCAAAGCAGGGCGGCAGGCACAACGCAGTGGCTACGGGGGAGGCCGCTCAACTGACGACGAAATCCGGTTCATGATCGACCGGGACGAGTTTCAACTCCGATTCACCCAAGCCACACTGCAACGTCCCCACGTGCCAACGGAACGTGAGCTTGCGCGAGCGCGGCGCGGCTACATGTTCCCGGACTTCGACGATGTCCCGGATGAGAAGCTCGGCATTGTCCTCGAAGGAGCTGGGGGACGGTTTTGGGCCGATAGCTGGAAAGACGCTGATGGGCATCGTCTAGAAGATGATCTCGCGCAGATTCTGGAGGAGATCCGGCTCCGTCACGGACATCTGGCCGAGAGGCGCGTCGTGGAGAGCGAACGGCAACGCCAGGCCCAGCAAGAGCGGGCTGAACAGGAGAAGCGTCTGGCAGCGGCAAGGGAACGCGCCGCGGTCGCACACCGAGAACACCTGATCGACGAAGAAGCCCGAGATCAGGCGAGGCGCTGGATAGAAGCAAACCAGATGCGCGCCTACGCCGAGGAAGTTCGCCGACACGCATCATCACTCGCCGCTGACGACCATGCGCGGGCACTGCAATGGGCGGAAAGGATCACGACGGTCGCGAACGCGACTGACCCTTTCCCGGACCACGCGGTCTATCCCCACGTTGTCGCCGAGGCGGCCACAGGCGTGCACCGTTCATGAACCCGTGACCCATTAGCGATATCCCCAGCGCCGCGGTGCACGTTCGTACCGGACCGGTATTTCAGATGGCTTCAACGGACGGTCGACGACGGGACGGAAGTTGGCAGGGGTGATCCGTTCCTCCTCATGCACGCGAGCCATCACATCGGCGAAGATGCTGTGCCCGTTCCCCTGCATCTGGTCGATGAGGCGGGTGATGAGTTCGTCCAGTCGCTGCACTTCCGCCTCTGCGGCGGCCAGGCGTTCCTGCATGGTGACTGCGCGATGACCGCACCAGCCGCGGAGCAGTTCGTGCACCGGGCGGCCGTGCTCCAGATACCAGCGGTACTCCCACTGTGGATCCGATGTCCTTTCGATCCCGTCGCGGACGAAGGATTCGCCGCGTTTCGTTTTCTCGCGGTACTTTCGCTCATCCTCGATTACCCAGTCCAGCACCGGCATCGGGTTCACTCGGCAGGCGAACTCGGCGATCATGAGGGTGCCAGCCGGAGACACCAGTTCGCCGTCAGTTGACGCAAAGGAGTCGACCTGGTCAAGTAATTCGCTGACGGGGAGGCCGATGAGCGGTTCAAGCGCCGCTGGGTCATGAATCGTCGTGGCCCATCGAACAGGGGACCACTCCCACTCCGCAACTGCCTCGGGAATCAACTCTGCGAACACGGTCTCGACGGCAGCCTCTTCTCGGTCGGTCAGTTCGAACGCGGCTACACGTTCCCAGTTCGCCATCATCTCGTCATAAATACCTACCTCAGACCAAGGCCCCCGGAGCCGTTTCGCCGGAACGTTTTCCCGCTTTCCTGCATTCTCGCCATCAAGGAACTCGATCTCGTACCTCGAACTCTTCTTCTTCGTTTCGACAGCGAGGATGCGGACGCGCTGCGACGAATCGTAATCGCGCAGACGGTATATCTGCTCATCACCGATCTGGATCATTCACGTTCCTCTCATGTGTCGACGATTCGCGAAGAGTGCCCGCTTGGACGACCCAACGCGCGTAGATCCCAGCCACGATGGTGGAGGTCGGTTGCCGCCTCCAAGGCATGATCATGCCCTTCGCTATCTCGGTACAACGGCTTCGCTGCGACAGACTCGCCGTGGCCAGTGCTCAGCAGCTCGCCTTCGGGGTCGACCTGCGCGAATCCAAAACTGTCGGGCCAAGCTACTACGGTGCGCGCATGATTGAACCCGTAGTGTCATGGGCCGACGGGCCCATCGTCGCGATGGACTTGGAGACGACGGACGTCGACCCGCGCAGGGACCGCATGGTCACCGCCGCCATCGTGACCATCACGCCAAATGGACCAGGAATGCGACCAGAGGTCAACACCCGCACTTGGTTGGCCGATCCAGGTGTCGAGATCCCGGCCGATGCCACTGCCATCCACGGCATCACCACCGAACTGGCCCGTATCGAAGGCCGTCCCTCCCCAGAGGTGATCGACGAACTGGCAGCCGTGCTGGCCGAGGTGTGGACACCCACGACGCCGCTGTGCGCGTTCAACGCCGCGTTCGACCTGACGATGCTCGACGCCGAACTCCAGCGGCACCACGGTCGCAGCCTCCCGCTCAGCGGTCCCGTGGTCGATCCGCTGTGCATCGACCGCCAGCTCGATACCCAGCGCGAAGGCAAGCGCACTCTCGCCGCGGTGTGCGGCCACTATCAGGTGCGACTGGACAACGCCCACACCAGTTCGGGAGACGCGATCGCCGCAGCGCGTCTTGCCTGGCGGTTGGCCAGGGTGTACCCGGAGGCCGTCGGCCGGGTCGCTCCGCACGTCCTGCACAGCCGTCAGGCCCGTTGGTATCGCGATAGCGAGTTCGCTTACGCCGACAAGCTCGAGCGACGTGCCGCAGGGTCGGACGCCCGTGGTGATGGCGACGGCGCTGCGCGGTTGCGGGCCCGCGCGGTAGATGTCCGGGCTGGCGCCCGATCCTGGCCGCTGTTGCCCGAGACTACGGCTCAACTGGAGAGCACCCGCCGTCGCTTGCCGCCTCGACCCGGTGGCGTGGCGAACTCGCACGCCTCATGGACACCGGACCAGGATGCCGCACTGCGTGACGAGTGGTTGACCGCCGACCCTGTGGATGTGGCCGAGACGCGGCGCAAGGAGATCGCGACTCGCTACGGCCGTACTCCCGGAGCGATCCGGTCGCGTCTGCTTCGCTTGCGGTGTGATCCGGAACTGCCGGGCCGAACCTGCGACGAGCAGCGTGCCGCCGAACTGAAGCGCATCTACGACACTGAGTACGGCCGGTAGCTGATCACCCTCGGTCCCCATCGCCCACCGATCAGCCACCGGCCGCTTCGGCGTCGGAGTTTTGAGCCGTCGCGAGCCGCGCTCGGACGAGTTCCCGGACACAGGGCCACGTCGTCAACGAGCCCGTCCGCCGAACCCGAGCCACACCGGTCCCGCCATGAACCCCTTGATCGCAGCCATGCCGCGACCTGGGCACGTGCTGTTATTCGCCTTCCAGGACAACGGTTGTGTCGTCGTCTTTGAGTTCGTCGAGTTCGACTTCTTCGTCGGGGTCGACGGTGCGTCGGTAGTCGGGGTGATCCTTGTCCATCTTGGCGGCGAGGTGGATGGGTGCCGGGTAGCTGGTGCGCCCGTCCCAGGAGACGGCGTGGTCGCAGAGTCGCGCGGCTGCGATGGCGTAGCGGATCGGGTCGGTGTCTGCGCCGACGACGACGATCTCCGTGTTCGTGTGGGCGTACCAGGTGTGTTGGCTGGCTTCGTTGTCAGCGGTCCAGCGGGTGTTGGCCTCTCCCGCGCGGGAGTACTTGCGTCCGCCGGTGAACTGGCGCGGGATGTTGGACAGGATCCACGTGTTCTGGGCTCCGTCGAGCTGGTAGAGACCCTCGGTGGTCTTCTTGATCTGACGTTTCTTCTCGACAGCCTCGTCCTCCTGCTGTTCGTTTTTCAGAACGTGCAACTCGACCGGTCGAGGTAGGTCACGGGAGCCGGAGGTCACGCGAACGATGGCGCGCGGCCGGTGGCCGCTGGAAGGGTTGCAACCTGGGAGGGCCGGTCGGTCGTTGACACGTCCTGCCGAGTCCGGACGCAGGTCGAGGTTCTTGTTGGCGAGCAGCGGCCACAGGGAGCGGGAGCTGTCGCCGGACACCAGCAGGACGTAGCCGTTGGTCGTGTCGAGGTGGTCTTGGAGTTGGCTGAGCGCGGTGTCGATGCTGTCAACCAGCGAGAGGTCCTGCCGTTTACCTTCGGGCAGGGGGTGCGAGCGGAAGGCAGTGTTGGCGGCGAAGTAGTCCTGCCAGCCTGTCGTTCCGCCGCGCGGGTGTCGTTTGGGCTGGTATGCCTTGACGTGCCAGTGGTCTCCGTCAGGGATGAGCGCCACAAGCGACCAACTCAGACGCGGTCCCGCTGAGGTCCACCGCGCTCCGCGCTGCTCGCGGATGTGCAGGCCGACGAACGCGACGGGTTCCTTCAGACCATAGCGGCCGAAGGCAAGCGCTCGGCTGAGCCGAGGATGGATCAGACCGGCGGCTCGTAGCATGTCGGCGACTGCGTTGTGACCTGGATGATCCTTCTTCAGGCTGAGCCCCAACTCGGTCAACGGGTCGGTCTCCTCCGCATCCGTTTCTGCGGAAGCGAATTCGTCGGTGTCGGTATCGATGTCGTTCGACGTGTCGTGGATCGGCTTCGCCGCCGGTCCGGTATCCGGTTTGGGCGGGGGCTTGGTGGTGACGAACTGCGTGAGCACGTGGTGCTGGGCAAG
Source organism: Actinokineospora xionganensis (assembly GCF_014323725.1). Lineage (GTDB taxonomy): Bacteria > Actinomycetota > Actinomycetes > Mycobacteriales > Pseudonocardiaceae > Actinokineospora > Actinokineospora xionganensis. Next base: position 13,040 of record NZ_JABVED010000027.1, read on the forward strand.
CAGGCGGTTGAGAGGGTGCTTGGCGTCGGTCAGATCGGGGTCGTCCACCGTGCTGTCGGGCTGGCGCGACTGCTTGCGTTGCGCAGCCCATGCGCGCGCGTCGTACTCGGTCTCGCACAGCGCCACGATCCTCGTGTCGTCGGGCACGTCGAGGTGGGGAACAGCGGACAGGAGCGCGGCTCGACCGGAGTGGTCGCCGTGGGCTAACAGCGCGGCGGCGTGGTGGAAGATGATCTCGACGTGGTCACCGATCGGTGCCGGTTCGTCCTCCGGCATACCGGTGTCGGCGAGGTCGGGGCGGTTGAAGTGGTAGGCCAGCAGGCGCTGAAGCCGGGCACGGGTGTGCTGGTGGCGGTAGAGGACGAGGATCCGCAGGCGCTGACAGCCCGATGCCTCGATGATGGTGGGCAGGGCAGTTTCGTCGAGCAGGTCCGTGTCGCGGCCCGCCGTCACCTGCCGACGCGCGCCCTTTGGAAACTGGTGACCGGAGACGTTGCGGGCGATGATGTTCGGAGTGCCCAGGACCGTGGACAGGTGGCCGCTGAGTTCACGGATGGTGTACATGCCGACGCCGCGGCCGATCGGGAAGCGCACGGACTTCGGGACAAGTGCGCGCAGCCTGCCGGGTTCGCCGGTCAGGTCACGGTCTTCTGGCCGGATCAGGGTCTCGCCGCCGAGCCGGGCCCACACGGTGAGGGCGATGTCGCTCGTGCGCTCGATTCGGGTCATGCGTCCGCGGCCTTCGACGTCGAGGGCGAGCAGCGGATCCTGTGTCGAGCGTTGGGCCAGCCATGCGGTGCGTGAGGAGTTGAGCCAGCGGCTCAGCCTGGACACCGATGGGTCGACCACCACGACCGGGTCGCGCATCCAGGGCAGCGTCTTCATCATCAGTTGCACGCGCAGTGCGGCGTAGGACGGGTTGTCCTTGGCGTTGTCCCAGTAGCCGGTCCACAGCAAGTCGGTGTTCCAGACCAGCAAGTTTCCCTCGGTGTCGGCGCGGAGGGCGACTTCGCGGCCGTCGACCTTCCAGACACTGGAGGCCAGTCGTTGGGCGACCTCCCATGTGGCCGCGTCGTAAACCCAGTGCGCCGCGTCAGGCTGGTCACCCACGCGCTTGATCTCGTCGGCCAACACGACCTCGTCTGGCGTGATGCTGGCGACGAGCTCGGCCAGCTCACTGGGGTAGGAGAAGCTGATCTCGTCCTCAGGCACCCTGAGCAGGGCCTGTTCCCACAGGACCACGGCGTCGTGGATGTCGCGGCTGTCCAGGCTGCCGCGGCTGATCAACTGCCCGGGTGGATTGTTCCGGCTGGTTGGGAACAGGTTGACGCAGGTGCGGCCGACGGCACGCAGGGCGGTGGCGAGACCGGCGTAGGGCAGGTTGCCGCGGGAGCCGGTGATGTCGCGATAGCGGTCGAGCAGGTCTCCCCACACGTCGCGCGCGCGTTCGGGGAAGCGGTGGACGTGCACCACGCCGTGCAGTTCGGTGGTCAGCGGGTAGGCCAGCAGGTGCAGCTTGTCGTCGCCCGTGGTCACAGGTTGTCGTCCTTGGTGGTGTGGTCGATTCCGGCGAAGTCGAGCCAGGACACCAACGTGGAGCCGTAGATGCGGCTCAGTGCACGCTGGCGGTCAGGGGTTAGGTTGTCGTAGTAAAAGCGCAGCAGTCCCGGCAGGTCGCTGCCGAACTTCGCGTCGTGGAAGGCTCCATCGACCAGGTAGAGCTCGACCGGGGTGCCGCCGCGGCGGGCGCGTCCGGCGAGCTGGATCAGGTCGACGAGCATCCCGGCCACGGCTTCGGCCTTGAGTACACGGCTGAGCCTGCTGAACCGCGGGTCACTGGCCAGGATGTGGTGCAGCCGAGAGAACGCGGCCTGGCGCTGCTCGTCCAGCACAGCGGCAGGGTCGGGGCCGGGCGTGCCGATGTCGAGCGCGTAGGAATTGACGCTGGCGAACATCTCCGCCGAGTCGGTGAGCTGGGTCGGTGGACGCACGCACACCCAGACCGACGCCAGGGCGGAGCGCTGGTCACCGGGCACCAGGATGTTGAGCCCACGTGCCACCAGGCTCAACGGCGCAATGCACACCTTGACGTTCGGGTACTCCTGCGGCAACGCCTCCAGGTCATCCACCGTCACCCGCACCACCCCAGAAGGCAACGCCACCGAGGAAGGCCGCTGGTCTTTCGGCACGACGACCGCGACCCAGCTCGGGTCGCCAACGTGGGAGGCGATCCCGGCACCGAGCAGCGCGGCGTGCTTGTAGGAGTTGCCCACCAGCATGCATAGTTCCCGGTCGGGCGCGGACTCGGCGAGCTTGCGCAGGTGCCGATCCAGGTGTTGATCCCACAGCGTCTTGCCGAGTTCGCGGATTGCGTCGGGCTTCTGGGATTCGGACCGGCCACCGATGTGGATGGCTTGGAACTCCTCGTCGAGTGCCTTGCCCGCGCGGGTGGTGAACGCGCCCGGCGCTGCGTCGGTCATCGCGTAGGTGATCTCGGCCTTGATGTGCTCGCGGGAGGCGCCGGGGAAGAACGCCGTGGCCGACAAGCCCAGGACGATCCGCGGCACACCGGCGGTGGCCAAAGCCACCGTGCCGCCCAGCTGCGCCACGGTCGTGTGCGGGTCGCCGGCGATGGCCTGCACGGACAGCTTGCCCTGCGGGTAGGGGTCGGTCACCTTGTCGACGCGGAACCCGAACAGCAGGTAACCGAGCGGGCCGTAGGGGATGGTGGCGTGCTGGACGAAGGTGCCCAGCTTTTCGGCGAGCACGCGGGCGGCGGGAAGTTCGGTGCCCGGTGAGCTGACTGCGAAGGTCAGCCGAGTCAACGATTGGTGCAGCGCGCCGAGCCAAGTCCGTACAAGCAGGGCGTTGACCACATCGCGGCGCATGTCCTTGTCCCGGACCCGTCGGGTAAGCGTGCCGTGCAGGCTGTGCTTTACCTCCCGAATTCGGTCCTGGCCGGTGTCGTTGCTCACGACCGAGCGCAGCAGAGTGGCGACCTTGCGCATCTTGCGCGGTGGTGTGCCGCCGTTGACTTCGCGGGTGTCCGGGAACAGGGCGTTGAACTGCTCGTAGATCTCCGGCGCCACCCCGCCGGTGACGTCCTCGACGCCGAACAGGGCTTGGAGCAACATGCGGTCATTGGAACCGGGTACGTGCCAGCCGGAGCCGGGGCGATCGGGGTCCGCCTCCAGCCACATGTCCTGTTCCAGCACGTAGTTGAGGAACTGGTCGGCCAGGAACCGGGTGCGCGACAGGGCGGGGACGACTTCGCGGTCCTCGGCGGGCATCAGCATCGTGCGTTGTGTGTCAAGCTGCGCCAGTGGCAGCTCGTGCTGCCCGCCGCTGGCCGCCAGCACCAGTTGCTTGGCCCCTGCGTCGAACATGTTGCTCTGCAACAGATCGATCTCGTCGATGATCAGCGCCGGGCAGCGGCGCATGAGAAATTCCAGCAGCGGCATGCGGCTGTGGTCGATGCCGTCGATCCGCACGGGAATCGGCACCGTGCCGTGGATCAGGTTGTGGTGGTTGGTGACGATGATGTCTGCCCGGGCGGCATCATGGAACCCGCGATGCCGCCCGCAGGAACCCGACATGGGACAGGCGTGCCGCTGGTCGTCATCGGACTTGCCTCGTTTGCCCTTGGCAGCATTGCGGGTCTCCTCCTCACCGGACGCGGGCCGGACTCGCAGGGAAGTGCAGGGTTCGTCTGGCGCGGTCGGCGGCGGACCGTCGACCATGAGTGCGGGCAGAACACAGCCGTAGCCCAGCGTGTCGAAGCGGTCCCACTCGCCGCGCTCGGCCGCCTGGGTGGCCTTTTCGTCCAGGCGCCGCGGGGACACCAAGGCCACGCACAATGCGGGCGCGCCCAATGCGGCGAGGTCATCCTGGATGTCCGCGGTCAGGCGTCGCGCGTCGTCCTCCTCATGAGCGATCTTCTCAGCGGTAGTAAGCGCCTCGTGGATGGTTCCGACCACGATGGCCACGGGGATGCCCTGCCGGGCCAGGTGGACCGCCAGCAACCGGGTCAGCACGCTCTTGCCCACGCCGGTCGGGGCGTTGAGTAACCGGATGCCACCCGCACGCAGCAACAACTCGGTCACTGGCAGGTCCTCGACGTCGCGCAGCTTGGCGAACAGCTCCTCGATGATGCCGCTTTGCCACGGAGAGGTTTCCGAAGCCTTCGCCAGCTGGTCCGCCAGCGCCTTGAGGTCGGCCGGGCTGACCTTGACGGCGTCAACCTTCCCGGCCGTGTCCAACACGACCGGGGCGACGGTGGCACCGTGCATGATGATCGGCAGCTCGACCGTGGACTCGCCCCGCCAGCCGAAGCTCCACCGGCCGGGACCGGCCACCGGTAGCGGACGCCGGCTCTGTAGGTACTTGGTCTCGGCCTCCTCGAGCAGACGCTCGGCGAGATCAAGCGGACGCTGCCCATGCCGCGCGATCACATAGGTCACAGCGTTGTCGGGAACGTCATCCGGTACTTCGTAGGGGCTGTTCTGATCGTGGCGCAGCTTGCGGGCCGCTTCAAGGAACCGCCGGGGCGAGCCGAGCTCGTTATGGCGCAGCCGCAGGAACCTCCCCACCAGCCGTTGGGTGCCGTCGGGCTGGTCGGGCCAGTCCGACCACAGGTCTAGCCTGCCCGAGGCGATCAGACCCGCTTGGTCCAACGGCACGACGGTTCGGCCGTCGGTACCACGGAACCCGAAGAACTCCTCGGAGAACGCACACGCGATCTGCGTGGCCAACTGGCGCAGACTGGTCACCGCCGAACCCCCGCAGCCTTGTCGATGTCGTTCTTGAGATCGGTCGCAGTCATGACCCGATAGCCCGCGCCGCGCAGCATCTCGGCCAGAAGCCCTCGACTGGAGCGCTGGTGATCGGGGATCACGATGATCAATCCGGCCTCGGCCGGTTCCGTCTCGCGTAGCGCCTCGCCGAGTGCCACCGGAGACGCCCACGCCTTGGCGTCCACCCTCCATACCTTCCGCTTCAGCGTGACCCGCAGGTCGTAGCGGTCCTTGTGAGGCCACATGTCCACCTCTGCACCGGCGGCACGAGCGTGGTCGCGCAGGTCGCACTCCAAGATCCCCGGTAGGGTCACGTACCGCCAGATCACCCGCGACACCGCGCGCGATTCCGGGGTAGCCGGTTGGCCCTTGACCTCGCTGGCCTGCGGGCCAGCGGGCTGGAGAAGGGGAGCTCGATCGGCGGATCCATCGGTATGGCAGGTGTAGATGATCCCGCTGCGCGCGTGCGCCTCACAGCGCACCTCGACTACCGTGCCTGTACCGACCACGCGCATCGGCCAGCGGCACGTCGGACAGGCGAACCACCAACCGCGGATCTGGCACCACGTCCACTCCACGATCGGCTCGTAGTGGTCGAACCGTCCCCACAGCGTGTCCCAGGTCCGGCGCAACTTGCGCAGGTCCCCGGAAGGCTCGTCCACGAGCAGTTCGCGAGCCTGGGTGTAGTCCTTCGCAGGCAGCCGCCGCAGCACCTCATATATGCGTCGCTCCTCCTGCTCCGTGGCAACCTTGGCCCACGGCCAGTGCTCGTCCAACGCCACAGACGGAACTAGGTGCTCCACACACAGGTCGCGGGCCTCGTCTCTGAACTGCCCCGCCTCGTCGAGCAGAACCAGGTCACTGACTCCGGCGAAGTCGACACCATCGGGTAGCAACTCCCGCAGCGGGCGAGACAGGCCGCTGCGGAACTGCGCCATCGTCGGGGCCTGCCCGACCGGATACGTCGAGGCCAACACGCCCAGACAACTCATCAGCGCACGCGCCTGCCTGCCGCGTGCCAGATCCGGATCCCCGAGGGCGGCGGCGGCCAGACAGCAGGCGGTGATCGCCTGATCGCGGCGGCGGCGGTCGACCTCGGTCACGGTCGAAGACATGGTGAGCACCATAGACACCACCACCGACAATCTCCGCAGTTCACCATGGGATTGATCGGCTTCTCTGAAGTTCCCAGCCACAGACACCCATCCGGGTGAAGATCGACGAAGGTGAACACAAGGATGTGAGGCTTGTTCACGCACGAGATGTCGCGCTGATGCCATGCCGACGGTGAGCACGGGCGGTCGTCGGTGGCTGTTCGTAGAGTGCGAACCGCTGACGAGGCAAGGAGACCCAGGTGTCGAACGTCGACGATGATCGCCAACCAACTGATGTAACCGAAGACTGGTGGATCCACGTCCATGCCAGCGTTCGATGTCAGCCCGCAGAGCAGGCCTCAGGGAAGTGGTTGGTGTTCGTCCCGGTTCGATACGTCGACCACTACTGGCGAATCGTGAAGCAGGCCGTACAGGACGGCAAGCTCGGCCCATCCGCCAAGGTCGCCACAGCCCGCCCCAACCCCGACGAGGTAGACCCGACCCGTAGACCCATCATCGTCTACACCACCGACTGGCGCGACCAAGACGATGTCCGGCGAGTACTTGGCGGACTCCGATCGCTCGGCATCAGTTGGCGACTGACCTACAAGACCGACGAAGCCACCACTGCTGGCGTCTACGGCCACCACGCCGGAACCTACGTCAGCCCGTCCGGTTCCTCAGAGCTCATCAACCGAACCTCGACCCGTCCCAGCCGTCGAACCAACCGCGACGTTATTGGTCGTCGAGAACCGAGTATCGCTAGATCGGAGTAGCTGACCAGCCGCGGGGCCAGCGTGCCGGTGACGACGTGCCGACGCCAGGGAATCGCACTGGACCCAGCGATCTCTTATGCCTCGATGTTTCCGGATCGATAGATGTCCAGTGTGGACCAACGTTTGTGACGTCTGCTTCACCGTGGCTGCATGTCAGTTGGCCAGGTTCGTCTGCGCCAGACGGCTGACTTCATCGCTGCCTCCGTGGGTGACGCTGGCCGTCTCCTCGTCGGGATCAGCGGACATGAACACGTATTCGCCCACTCGCAGGCCGAACCGTCGGACGTAGGTGCCGAAGCCGTGCGTGAATCCCGTCTCGTCGTTGTATACGGCGGTGCCGCAAGGCTCGCCTCGTCCATCGGTCAGCTCGAACCTGGTGGACGGGGTGCCAGCCGGGAGCCATCGCCGCAGCACCACTCCGGTCAGCCTGAAGTTGGACGTCACAGCGAGCGTGACCCACGGGCGACCGTCCGGTGTCACACCGGTGCGGAAGTCGCGGTTTTCCGTCAGCGAGCGTTCTCGTGCCTCTTGCTGGACGGCCGCTATCACGTACGGGGCAACCTGTGTACCGCGGACTGTCCACGCGTTGCGGTCCAGCTGCATGAACGCGGGATGGAAGGTCAGGTACAAGCCAGCCGTGCTGAGGTTCATGCCGAACGCTTCAGCGGTTTCCATCAGGCTCGTGCGATCGAGGACTCCGTTCGGTGACATCCTGATCAGCTCGACGAGAAGCGCCGCTTCGACACCGAGCTCCGCGTTGAGGTCCAGGGTGACGGTCGTGCTGAGTCCGTTGTCGCCGACTGCGAACTGGTCGTGCCACTCGCAGAACGCCCGTAGTCCGGTGATGGTCGGGGCCACCAGGTCTGCCTGGCCTGCGGTGCGGCCGGAGTTGCGGTAGGCCCAGAAGGCTTCGACCGCTTGGCGTGCGCTGAGTAGGTCGACCGGCTGATGGACCGACAGGAGCGTGCGAAGTGTGTTGACCAGGCGGTTACGCCCTGACGACCGCCAAGTGACGTGGTGATCATCGAGCCACACCACCGACTCTGATGCCGACAACAGTGCTCTGACGTCGTCTTCGGTGACGACGACGCCGGCGTTAAGTGCCTCGTCGCTGACTTGCAGCAGGGTGGCGAGGCCTTGGCGTTCAGCCAGCCTGCGAGTTGCCCGGTACACGGCGGTAAGGGAGTCGGGATCGTCGGTGACGACACCATCCTTCAGTTCCAAGTCGAACTGTCGTCCGGCGAACTCGGCGCACGCGCGCAGACTGTCGAAGCTGTACCGAGTGGTCGTGATGCCTCTGCGGAGCAGTTCTTCCGCCAACCCGAAATCCGTGCAGGGCGCCAGCCGCCTCGCAAGGTCCAGCGCGGCGTCGAGCTGCGGCCACCACAGGTACAGTCCGGAGAGTGCCTTGTGCCGCTTCTGGATCTGGCGGGCCCCTTCGCGGGTCACCCCCATGGCGAACCCGGTTTCCTCCAATGTGGCGGGTGGCTGTCCGAGCAGTCCGTACCGTGTCGCCAGGCCATTGATGACGGCTTGGCGGCAGGGCCTTCGCTTGCCGTGAATCTCCCTGTCCGCCGCGGACAGAATTCTGACAACCGTCGTCTCCAGTGGTTCGGTGGCGTCGTAGGTGAACTGGGCGAACCTGCTTAGAACACTCGCCAAGTCGGCATCGGTGTCCGCCTCACCCGGTTTCTGGACGGCGTTGGTTCTGTGAGTCATCAGGCGTCCGTGTTCCCGGAAAGCACGAAACCGTTGTTCAGGGCGGCGTTGTAGATCCTTCTCAGGTTGTCGATCTGCTTGTCAGTCGGCGTCTTTCCCGCAGTAAGCAGTCCTGCGGTACCGGAGGCGATGCGCCTGTCAACAGCGGTGAGTTTGTTGTGCTCGCTGGCCCAATCGGCCAAGTCGGACCACGGCACGAGCAGGAGGTCCTCAGTGCTGATGTCGGACATGACGACATGGGCGGTGGCATTCGTCGTGAGCTGGGCGATGGTGGCCGCGCTGAGCTTCCAGGGCAGGGCGCGGGCCTTCTCCCAGCATGCTGGTTTCTTGGCCCATTCGCTGATGTTGCCAGGTGCTCGGTCGAAGAACGACCGGAGCAGTCGGGCGAGTGCCGGGATCTCGCTGCGCAGCTCCTCCGGCACCTGTTGCGTACGCCAAATGATGTCGAGGTCGAGGCGTCGGCTGGTGCGGTTGCTGATCAGCGCCACGGCGTACGCGACGACCTGCGCCTTGTAGCCCTCCAAGCCGTTCTCCCGGAACGTCCTGGCCACGATCTTGTCAGTGTGCCGGAACAGGATCGCCTTCGCGACAAGATGCTCGAAGTAGCGTCGATCGGGTTTCTGGTCCCGCTCTGGACGTTGCGCGAGCCGCAATGCGAACTCGGCAAAGCACTTCTGACCGCCGAGACTGACGGCGTGCGGAGTCTCGTCCCAGGCGAGCTCGAACTTCGCCAAGTCGGTCTTGATGAACTTCTGCGCGGGCGGATGGATCTCCTTGAACGCCTTTTGCCTGGCCGGTGTGCCCGTCCTGGCCACCTCGTCCTGGTACTGGCCGCGGGCACGTTCATAGAACCATCGGGTCTGCTGCTGACTGCCGTTCGTGGCCGGCGCCCATACCGAGCGGGAGAGACGTTCGATGTCGACGTGGAAGGGGTGGTTGGTGCTGAAGTCCGCCTCTTGGACCTTGTTCTGGCTGTTGGCATAGCGGGAGATCAGTGGGACGAGCTCGGTGAGCTGGTCTGGCGGGACGACGGTGAGCTTCATCTGGACGTGAATTCCGTCCAGCGTCGCCTTGTGTTTCACTGCCGCGTGGTAGAGCGACGCGGTGGTCTGGCCGCCGTTGACGATCTGCAGGTCCTTCAGGCTGGCGATGGCGCTGCTGCCCTCGCGCGTCCTGATCACGTCGACGGCGGATGCGGTCGCGGAGATGCCGTTGTTGTAAGCGAGGAACCGGCGGGGCTCATGGAGGATTGTGTCCCGGATGCCCTGATTGATCTTGCCCCTTGCCTGCAGGAACGATCGCACGTTGAGTTCGAGCAGGCGGGCGGAGTACGTCGCGTAGATCTCCTTCAGCACGGTGCCGGGCACGATGGCCAGCATCGTGTGACATCCCTGCTCGTCGAGGTCGGTGGGTAGGCATGGGACTGGCGCACCGAACTGGTTGAGAAAATCGATGTGGATGGACGCCTGCTGCCGGCCGGAGGTCACCAAGCGGTGCAACCGCACCACGTCCCAGACCTGGACCGACGTCGGCACATCACCGAACTCTGGCGTCGCCACGTCCTTTCTGGTGGCGACCGCACCATCGGTGAAGACCCAGAACCGGACGCGGGTGAGTTCCGGCAACACCTGACTGATGCTGTTCGCCATGTCGAATACCGGTGAAGCCGTCTCAAGCCCGGCGGCGCCGTTCCGCGACACCTTCTCCATGAACCCACGCAGCCGACGGAGACAGGTCTCGATGTCCGCCTTGCCGACGGGTACGGGCGGCACCGTCTGCCTGAGCACGACGCCGAACAGGTCGAGCGTCTGGCCATCGCCGCTGATGTTGTAGCCGGAGACCTCCTCACCGCGCGCTTGGTGCAAGCAAGCCTCCCCGCCCTCCAGCTCGGCGACATCTGTGAGCTCACCGACCATCCGTTCAAGGAAAACGTCGCGGATGTTCCGCTCGGCGCCGGGCATACCGGCCTCTGTGAGCAGGTCCTGCTGGAGAGACTCTGCGAACTGGTCGAGGTCGGTGTCAGTCATGCCTTCTTTTCCAGGACGGTGATCATGTCTTCGTGGCCGACGAGGAACCGGGCGGCGGCAAGCAGGTCGACGGTGTACTTGACGTCGGACACCCCGACGGGCCTGGTCTGTTCGGTGATCCGGGGGAAGCCGTCGGTCACTCGGTGGACTGTCCGACCGCGCAGCGCGTATCGCCGGTCCTCGTAGAGCCGGCTCTGCGTGTCCAGATAGCCCGCACGTGCCAGCCGCTGCTCCAGCTCGCCCGCTACGCCGAGGTTGGTCGCCTGGTTGCGCACCTGGCGAACGAGTTCGGGAAGAGACATTCCACGTCCACCCTGTCGTGCGTCGAGCGCCAGCGTTACCAGGAACAACACTCCGGGCCCGGCGTCGTCGAGCTGTCGTTCGCTGCTGATCAGTACCCGGTTGGTGTCGTGTCCGGTCGCGGTCTTGATCTCCACGCTGCCTGGCTCGAACTGGAAGTCCTGTAACTGCTGGTCGGGGCCGGTCCATGCGTACACGGCGTCCGGGCCGAATGTTGGGAGGAACAGGTCAGACAACGTGTGCAGCTCGCCGAACAGCCCACGCTGCTGCTCCCGTGACAACCCGTCGGGACTGACGCCGGCGAGCATCCGTTGCCACTCACCCAGCCGGTTCACCACCATGCCGCCCGGTTCCGCAGTGACCTGTGTGAGCATCACGAGAAGGTCGGCCACCAGCGCGGTGAAGATGTCCGTGTACGCACCCGCACGCAGTACGAGGTCCAACGTGGTCCCGTACTCTGGGACGCTTCCTGGCTCGACCACCACGCCCGATGTGATCAGCAGCCCGTTCGTCGCATTGGCCGGAATGCTGTCGGTGACCACCGAGAACACCCGCCGTGCGGACGGATACTCCACACCGACGAAACAGTGGTGTGGACTGTCCGCCAGTACCCGCCGAACCCGCCGACCTGCCGACAGCGGGCCACTCTGCGTGTCGTGCAGTTCGGCCCAGAGTTCCTCAAGATCCGTGGTGGACGGTACTGGGTTCATGCCTGCTCCTCGTCGGAGTCCTGGCTGCCGAACTCCTGGTCCCACCACAGGTTCGTCACTCGGTACTTGATGGTCTTCGCGGTCCGGCTTGTCGGGAAGCTGAGGGCGAACCCGACGGGTGGCAGGTCGGGATGCATCCAGCTGTCGGGCTTGAGCGGATACAGCAACAGCAGTCCTCGACTCGGTGGGCGGACATCACGGATGGAGAGCCCACCGGGCGCCCTGGGCTCCGTCTTCCTCGTCTTCGGGTCCAACTGCCAGGCCTGCCTGGTCATCTCCAGAGCTCGGCTGGCCTCCTCGTCGGAGAGGTCCATGTCCTCGTCGCTCGGGGAGACGAGGCGACGGATCACGTAACGGTCGCTCCCTGCTCGCAGGCCAGCCTTGTACTCGGCGTCGGCGTTCGCACGCTCCTTCGGCAGGTACAGGGCGCGCTGGACCAGGCCGACCTCGAAATCACCGATCTTGTGGGTCTTCTGGTCGTTGCCGGAGACCGACACGAGCCCCACCGTCCACGTGGTGAGCTCCGGTTCTTTCGTGGTCAACAACGTCCGGATGTATTCAGCCAATGCTCGCGGCTGTGCCTTGGTCGCGACGTCGGAGGCCTGGTACCCGTCTAGGAAGTCCAGCACGTCAGGTGCTGGCACGTTGTCCCACCGGACGGTGCCGAGAGCGCCCCGGCGGGGTGCTGGAGTGCCCATGGCACTGACCAGGCGCTCGGTGATGGCCAGGTTGTTGCTGAGCACCTCCTCGTCCGTCTCGAACGTGATCGACTCGCTGATGGTTTGGGAGAACGTGATGTCGACGTCGGTGCCGTTACGCATCTTGGTTCTGGCAGTGATCATCAGCCCGTCCGGATGCGCGCGGACCCGCAGCCCATACTCCTGTGGTGTTTTCCCGAGAGCTGCCATGTACTCGAACTCGCGTAGCAACTCCTCGTTGGCCAGAGCGATGTCGCGGTACCACCCGGCGAGCTCGTCGGTCGTGTAGAGCCGGCTCAGGTCGAGGTACCCGGGTCTATAGCCGAACCAGCGGCCCATCTGCATCAGCGTGTCGTACATCTTCGACGCCCGCAGGTAGTAGCTGACCGTCAGCCCTTCGAGGGTCAGACCGCGGGAGAGCTTGTCCCCGCCGATCGCAATCAGCGTGAGAGGCCGGTCGGCCTCGCTGTAGGTCAGAGCATCCTCGGACTTTCCGTTGAGCACGCGCAGTTCGACGTCGTTGAGCACGCCGGGAAGCGCATCGCGGATCTGCGCCCACTCGACCACCTCGTCGACTTCCGAAGCCACGTCCGGATTCCGCAGCAGCGCTTCGGTAGTCGGTACGAAGTCGGTTCGCCACAAAGACTCCAACGCGGGCCACGGGGAGTCCGGGCTGGTGGGGTCGCCGTGCCAAACGCGTTGGCGCATCAGGTCCACATGCTCGTGCAGCGCCCGACGGACCAGCGCTTGGACGTCGGTGAAGCGGGTGACGTGCACCAGCATCGTGTTGTGGTCCTCATGGCCACGAACCCGACGTGCAGCCGTGGCGAGCAGGAAGGCGTTGATCGCGGTGAGTAGCGACGCAGGCAGTCTGCCCGGGACGGTGTCCTTCTTGTGTTTGTTCGGGAGCCACATCTCGTGGTCGTCGAACGTGCTGATGACCGGCAGCCCGACCTGTCCCTCGATGCCTGAGTTCACGTCGCTGTCCAAGCCGAACACCGTGTTGACGCCGACGTAGTTGCTCGGTGGCCGGAGGTTGATGATGAAGCTGCGTGGGAACAGGTCCTCGCCGTACTTTTCGGTCTTTTCGTCGGCATCGATGAATATGTTTGCAAACGGCGTGGCGGTGTATGCGAGGTACGCGGACTTCTCGAACGTGCGCAGGAGCTTCCGGATCAGCCCGTTGATCTTGGTCGGATCGTAATCGTCGATCGGCTGCCCGTTCTCGTCGGTCGGCCGGGCCTTGGTGTTGACCGAGGCGTTGTCCGCCTCGTCGTCGATCACCAGTAAGGGAACGTTACGCACGGTCTGCTGACCGGTCTCCGGGTCACGTTCCTGATTCAGCCGGGTTGCCCACGAGTACAAGTTCCGCAGCACAGACGCGTTCTTCTTGACCACCAGGATGACCGGGTCGCTGCCGCCCGCGTTGAGCCAGACCTGCCTGGCAACCTTGACCTGGAAGTCACCCTTCTCGTCGCTGCTGGTCAACGAGTGGACGTGGAGAAACTTCCCCTTCATCTGCCCTACGCCAACCTTGGCATTGGTCTGGTCGTAGCTGCGGTTGCTCCTGGTGTCGAACCCGAGGAACTCCATGTCGAGCCGGTGTTGGGTCTGGCTGCGCAGACTGTTGTGCAGACCGGCCAGCACGACGATCAGGCGATAGCCGGCGTCCGCGGCCTTGCAGATGACGCCTGTGTAGTTGGCGGTCTTGCCGGACTGCACCTGGCCGACAACCATCCCACGACGGTCCCACCTGCCAGGCCGGTCCGGGTTCTCAAACGAGTCCAGAATCCGGTCGGTGACTTGGTTGATGCTGCGAATCTGTGCTGGTGCCCAGCCCTTCCGGCCCAGATACCGCCGATACCGTTCCCAGAAGTTCCACTCGATCCCGTCCCTGGCGGCGTCGAGCCAGGGCACATGGTCCTCATGACCGTTGAGAACCTGTTCGGTCGGAAGCCAGACGTTGCATCGACCCTCCACGTCCCTCCGCAGCTCATCGACGTCGACGTTGGCCTGCTCCACGAGAAGCAACGCCTTGTCGACCGCCCGTTCGACGTCGCCGGTCGTGACGTTGTCCGCGTCGTCGAGCAACATCAGAGCGATCTCCATCGCCCTGCGGTGGTCGGGTTTCATGCCATCTCCTGACCGAGTTCGCGTGTGCAGACCTCTCGAACGAGGTCGGGAAAATCAGAGAACGGTTCCATTGTCAGCAACCGACCGACAATTTCCTTGCCGGACGTTCCTGAGCGTCTCATCGCTCGGACGACATCGTTCAGCACCGACCGGACCGTGTCCGGGGCGCTCTCCTCGAACGGTGCTGCTTGGCGGCCCTGCCCGTCCGCATGGTTCAGGATGATCAGCGGTACCGGAACGGTTTCCTCCAGCAGCCTGACCAAGGCCTCGACGTCACCGCCGCCCGCAGTCGTGAGCAGGGCGGCCACCAGCGGGTGCTGACGATTGACCTGGTAGGCGATCTTTGTCCCACGCGCAACCTGCAGCCAGGCCTGGACCACGTCACCATGGCTGGCACGCTGAAGTACCTTGCCGCGGTGTCGGTAGACACTCGCCGACCGCAGCCGAACGACCTCCGCGATCCGCCGCAACTCGGGCACCAGCGCGCCCGGCGCGCGGGCCACCGACTTGCGGACGTCGATCTGCCAGTCGGAGTCCATGTGGTTGGGCAGGTCGAGCCGAATCCGGGCCAATGAGGTCAGCTCGTCCCGCCGGAATCCGAGCCCGAGCCAGTTCCCGGACACGATCAACCGTCGGTTCCGGTACACGTAGAAACCCTGCTGGGAAGCCCAGCCACGACGACCACCAGCGGTGGTGTGTTCCTGAGGGGGGAGCCGGCTCACATGCGGCAGGACGAACGACTTCACCCTGATCAACTCGCCCCGGTACGGCAATGACTCGTCCGTGACGACCTGGGTCGTCTCATGGGACTCAAGGAACGGGTCCCACGGCACGACGTTCCGGCCGTTCACCCGGATCGTGATCTGCCTGGGGCCTGTGACGTACCGATGGAAGGTCATCCCGAGATGCCTGGCAACTCGGTCAGCGATGTTGTAGAAGTGCCTCTCTGCCTGCTCGTTCTGCGGATCCGGCGAGACAACAAGTCGGTCCAGCAGTCGCCACAGCACCACCGTTCCCCGCTTGTCACCGTGCAGCTCGTCCCACAGGGCCCGGTCCCCGGATGTCAAGGCCGTCAGCAGCTGCCAGCCACCGACGCGGACGACATGGTCAAGATCCCACGTCCGAGCCGCCAACGATGATGTCGCTGTCGCCGACATGACGACCAAGCGCCGGCACTGCGAGAACGACGCGGTCTTGAGTCCGAGCCCGAACCGCCCGAGATCACTCGCCTGTCTCGGCGTCGAAGGGCTGGTTGTGCCTGGCCGCATCGCCTCCCGGAGCCTCTCGGCGTCCATCCCAAGACCATCGTCGACGATCGCGATCCATGACTCGCCGCCAGCCCAGCGCAGGCGGACGTCGACCGTTGTGGCTTTGGCTGTGATGCTGTTGTCGACCAGGTCTGCGACTGCGGTCTCGGTGGCGTACCCGAACGCGCGAAGCGACTCCACCAACGACTCTGCGCGAGGTTCGACGACCTCGTAACCGGTCACGGTTCCGCCCGAAGACGACGTTCGAACGGCCACATAAGTCGTAGCCGCCTGTTGTCGCGAGTCACGGTCCAGGCGTGGAGGACGTCCGCGCCGCGGGTGCGTGCGGTGATTCGCCCACGAAGCCAGCGCGCCTCCTTCGCGAGGCGACAAGCGGCGACACCGATCCTGCGGAGGTGACCACAAACGGCGATCGGCGGCACGCCCCTCGGCTCGCTGGCGTAGACGTTCGACTCCGCGTCCAGCTCGGCGGGCGCGTCCAACGAGCTCGGCAAGGCTGCTGTGCCGGCTGAATCCGGGTTGACGATCTCGTAGTCGATGTTGTTCATTTCAACCCCCGCGTCACCAGCCAACGCACCCCCGTCCGCGTCATGTCGACTCGACCGAACCAACCGACGCACCAGACTCCGGCGGACCAAGTGTAGGGACGCCGGGCAGCTCGGCCGCACCCTCTGGGCATAGCCACGCACAGAGCGTGACGGATCACAGTTCGACGAACGCTCGATGTGATCCAAACGTTACACTGGGTGCTCGCCGCCCTAAACGGGAATCGTCGGACCCCATCGCTATCGTTACGAGTCGTCCATCGGCCCCGGTGACGGACCGCGAAGTCGACACCGGAGATCATGGACGTTGTTGATCCAGGACGACGTCTGTGTTCTCCTGGTGCTCGTTGACGCAGGTGTTCGGGAAGGGTACAGGCGGGTGTCCATCTACGGGGTCAAGCTGCAACGCAGCGACGATCTGCGACTTGTCCGCCATCCTGATGGTTGTAGCGAGGACGCCTTCGAGCAGTGGTGTGCGCAAAGGCTGACCGAAGGTCAGCGGCTTGCTGTCGACCTCTTCTCCGGCGCTGGCGGGCTGAGTCTCGGACTGGAGGAGGCTGGCTGGACCGTCGCGGTCTCCGTCGACAACGACGAGAAGGCCGTGCAGACGCACAGCCACAACTTTCCCGGTTTGGCGCTGGATCTTGACCTCAGCGAGCCCTCACAACGTCACGAGCTCATCGAGCTCCTCAACAAGACCGAGATCGATCTCCTCGCGGGGGGACCGCCTTGCCAACCGTTCAGTCGGGCTGGTCGCAGCAAGATCCGCAGCTTGGTGGTCGCCGGGCACCGCGAGGAACATGACCATCGGCGTGAGCTGTGGCAGGCATTCCTCGACGTCGCACTGGCCGTACGACCTCGGGCCGTCCTGATGGAGAACGTTCCGGACATGGCGCTCGGTGACGACTTTGCAGTCGTGCGGACTATGGTCGACGCACTGGAACGCGGTGGCTACTACACCTCGTTCAGACTGGTCGATGCGTGGCGTTACGGCGTTCCCCAGCATCGCAAGCGCCTCATAGTTCTTGCTCGACGTGACGTCGAGGACTTCTCCTGGCCGGTCGAGCAGAGCAAGCAGCCAACACTGCGTGAGGCGATCGGTGACCTCCCCGAACTCGGCGACACCACCGGCGGTCGCGAGCTGCCCTACAGCAAGCCCCGACGTCTGCCTCCCTTCGCAGAGATGATGCGAGCCGGTGCCCGGAACGGTGTCGTGTGGGACCACATGACCAGGCCGGTGCGTGACGACGACCGCAAGATCTTCGGAATGATGGACGCCTCCACCCTGTACGCCGACCTTCCCGCGGACTTGAGGCGCTACTCGGCCGAGACGTTCGATGACAAGTACAAGAAGCTCGACTGGGACTCGGTTAGTCGCTCCATCACCGCGCACATCGCCAAGGACGGATACTGGTACATCCATCCTGAGGAGCTGAGGACCCTCACGGTCCGCGAGGCCGCCCGAGTCCAGACCTTCCCCGACCGCTTCCGTTTCGCCGGTACCCGCAGCGACGCTTTCCGTCAGATCGGTAACGCCGTCCCTCCGCTGCTCGGGTGTGCCGCAGCGACGGCTCTCAGTCCAGTCCCGACACACGAACGTTCCGGCGCACGGCAGGGGGAAGCGTCACGCTGGGTAGAGGCCAGGCAGGCGCTCACCAGCTGGGCAAAACAGCAACAGCGGGGCCCCAACTGGCATTCGCTGCCCGGTCAGGGCGTCACGCCGGTGGTGGCCGCGGTCGCAGCGCTCCTGATGAGTCGTTCCAACGCTCCGAAGGGTGCCGACCGGGCCATGGCCACGATTCGAGGCCGTGCGCGACTGACCAAGGCGGAGCTCGACCAGATGCAGCAGGAACTCGCGACTCAAGCCGGACGTCAGGTGCTAGAGAGGTTCCGGCCACTGCTGCCGAAGCGCAAGCTCTGGACGGACCCAGAGGCACTGGTCGAGCAGCTGACGATGAAGGCAGCGGAAGAGCGAACCTTCCGACTCCTGGCCGGCCAGGACGTTCTCCTTGCCTCCCAGACGACTCTCAGGGTTGCGGCACGAGTAGCCGGTAGCGACTCGGCCAAGACCAACAGGCTGAGCGACGGCCGTGTCGACCTGGCCAGACTGGTCGGCGCCGGCCCCGAAGCGCCACTGCGCGCGGCTGCGCTCCGGCTGCTCGGCAGTACCGTGTGCAAGGCAGCCAGCACCGTATGCGGCGACTGCCCGCTCCGGCAGCAGTGTGTCGGCAACTCTGGTGAGCGTGCGGTGCAGACCCTGTTCTAGCCATCCCTGCTTCGTGTCGCCGCCAGCACCCGTTCGGCGGCGGCAGCTACGTCCCGTCTGATCTCGCATTCCCAGACCCGGACCACCTGCCAGTCGGCCATCTCGGCAGCTTGGTTGTTCCGGCGGTCGCGTTCGCGGTTCGTCAACAGCTTGTGCTCCCACCGCTCGGCGTTGGGGCCGCGGAACTGCGTGGGTGAGTGTTCGGGGCACCCATGCCAGAAGCATCCGTCAACGAAAACGGCTAAGCGGTACCGAGGTAGGACAAAGTCAGGCGTACATCGTGGAGCCACGGACCGATGGACCCGGAACCGTAGTCCCAGAGCGTGTACTGCACGGCGCAGCGCGAGTTCCGGTTTGGTGTCGCGCGTACGTCGGCCGCGCAGGTGCTGCCCCTTGACAGTCTGTGTCCATCCTTCGGGCACGAAGCCCCCAATCTTCGACGTCGGTTCACGCAGGTCCCAGCTCAGCGCGCACCGGCGTGTCCTTCACAGCCCGTTCTTACGGCCGGGCGGGCGCGCCATCGCGCGAACTGCCGAGATCGACGACCGCCTTGGCTTAGCTTTCGTCACCATCGTCGTCCGGCTCGACGTCTTCCTGCCGATCCTGCAGCTCAAGTGCCTGGGCCAGCCACGAGGGGTTCTCCATTGTTTCGAAGACAGCCCTGTCGTCCGCCATCAGCCTGGCCAGCTTGTGCAGGCCCATGACGGTCGGCGCGTACGCCGTGACAAGCCCCTCGTCATCTGTCTCCAGGCCACATTCCGCATGCTCGGCGTAGCCCACCAGCAGTTGCAGGCGATCGGGCTCGGTCGCAAGGCGAACCTGCGGCGCCCGCTCGGTCATGATGCCAGCGTGTCCGCGGCAGCTGTAGCAGGTGGCGTAGCCGGCGGCGGAGAGAACGAACACCAAGCCAGCGACTCCGACATCCATCCCCCGAAAGAGGTAGTCGAAGTCGTCGCCAGCCTCCTGCTCACTTGCCGAGTAAAGCAACTCGTCGAACTCTTTCGCGTCTTGAGTTGTCGCGGCGCGCTCAAGCCATTTCGCCTCGGCATCGAGGCATTCGACAGCTTCCTCCCAGGTGATGTCGAACTGGGGCTCGTAGTCCCTGACGAGTGAGAATCCTTCGACGACGCGCCGAGGAGTCATCCTCGTGAGTGCGGCGGGAAGAACCTGAATACGGGGCACGACATCGTAAGTTGGGATCACGGCCTGATTGTTACCCTGCAGTTGTCTCCTCGTCGAGGCCACCCCACTGTCGCGGGCCGCCGTGGGTGCCGCCGACCCCTGCGCTCCTTGCCGTCGGAGGCGTGGGCCGAGGTATGGCAGGGCGACCGGCCCGTCCAGTTGGACGCAAGGCGGGAGTATCCGTAGATCCGCCTTCGACCGGGCAGAACAACGCTGGCCGCAGCGTGGGCGACAGGACAGCGCGGCTGTGGCACGCGACCGGGGATCTCCTCGATGAGATTCCCGCGGTCGGAGCCTGGAGTCGCGCCGTCGCCCTCGACGCGACCGGGACTCGGGTGGCCGTCGGTTTAGGAATCGGAATGATCACTGCCCATACCCATGGCGACCGGCTCGATAGTGGCTGAGTTACCGGGACACGCAGGCCGAATGCGGCAGCTCGGGCTTGCTCGGGGACCGGCTGCTGTCCGCGGTAGCCGGTCGAACGGTTGGACTTTGGTGAGCCACGCCGCCCCGGCTCACCAAATTTCGAATCCACCCGTTGGAGACTCCAGCAGGTCGACGGCATCAACGCCCTGTCAGCGCTGGATGTTCGCCGCGCGATCGCTCTGGTGCGTCGATCCCCACTGATCGTTTAGTGGGTTCGCGGCAAACGGCCCCGTAGCCGCGAAGCGGCGCGTGCGCGACATCCCGAGAGGCAGGGCGGCAGTGAGACACGGCGAATGCCTCGACTTTGTTGGCCGATCCGAAATTGCTGCGGCTGTGTGCACCACGTGGCCCAGAGCACTGGCCGCCACCGCCTGCGAGACCTGGCCCGCGACCCTGGCCGGTTGCCGAGACGGACAATCCCCGCCTCCGTTGAGGACCGGCATCCATGTCGCGGCGGGACCGGTACTGCGATCTCCGGTCCCGTCGCGACCCCTTGTCAGAGGCTGCCGGAGTGGACCACGTGACCTCCGGCCCCGCCGTGACCCACCAACCGCATTGAGGAGACTGTCATGGTTCAGACCGTCGAGCCCACGCCGTCGATCGCGCGCAGCATGTGCGAGAGCTACCGAATCCTGTTCGGCTGGGCGACCAGCGTGGATCTTGAGTCGGGAGAATTGCAACTCGCGGTGGGCGACCCTGTCGACGCCCTCATCATTCCCGCAGGGTTCGCCGGTGAGGTCAACCTGATGCTGAAGGTCCGCATGCAGCGGGCTCCCGTCATCGTGGTTCCCGGCAGCCCGACGAAGTGGATGTTCCTGACTGGGCCGCGAACCCAGTTGCGTGAGTCGACGTTCGCCGCGATGGTGCGCAACCGCGTCGAGTGGCTGGACAAGGGATCGAAGATCATGTTGCCGGTCGGGCCGACATCACCTGTGCGCTGGCTTGAAGGTGGCCCCACGGTAGGGCACGAACTTCCACTGTGGACAACGATCATTGCTGCTGCGCGGTCAGCGGCAGCGATGGGCGCGTGGTGAGTCCATGGTCTTCCGGACCGTTTGCGACTGCGTGCCGTGTCAATGTCGTCCCACTCGGCGCGCTGAGGCGGTAAGGACCAATCGCGGTTCTTATGGGCAACGACGACGGTCGTCGGGGTACGACTGCGGCGGTCGCGCTCGGCTTCCCCCTACGGTGATACTGCCGTCGGTCGGTGTTCTTGTCGTGCTGTCGAAGCAATGTGACGCTGTACCGCTCGCGCCGGGCGAGCAGCCGACCCTGCTCGGGGATCCCTGTGATTTGGACCTGCTTCGACGGGTGCTGCGCGGACTTCGCCGTCTGTAGGCCGCGTCCGTCACGGGATCCGAAGTGGCGGCTCAGTAATAGGGCTTCCATGCTGCGTCGGATCGGTTTTCTCTCAGGGTCGCCATCCGGTGGTGCCACTGTTCGGCCATTGCGGGGCGGTTTGCGAGGTCGGTGACGAGGTAGGTGACCATGACCAGCTCGCGGATGCGACGCAGCACCGGCCACCAGGCGAGCCGGGTGACGTCTCGGCCGTAGGCGGCAGAGAATTCCGAGAGCGCGCCGACGGGCCCGAATCGCAGTGCACTCACCGCGGCCGGGGTGAGATCCCAGTCGAGCGGTCCGTGCGCGATGTTGTCCAAGTCGCACAAGGCGAATTCGCCGTCGGTTGCGCGCAACAGGTTGGCGACGTGGGCGTCGCCGTGGATGACGCCATGTGGCATTGCTGGCGCGACTGCTTGGTAGTCGCTTTCGGCGTCGATCCAGGCTTGGGAAAGCCACGCGTGGTCGGCGTCGTCGATGCCGTTTGCGTGATCGAGAAGTGTTCTGGCGTAAGCGAACTTGTCCCATCGGGGCAGCCAGTCGGGCGCGTCGAGATTGTGGATGGCACGTAAGGGCGCCGCGAGGTCCGCTGCGGCGAGGGCGGGCGGACGTTCGTAGGCCCGCCAGAATGTCGCGGCGTACCCGTTGCCCAGCACGGGTTGCGGCACTTCGTCGACGAGGGGGGCGATCGGCGCGCCGCGCTCGGCCAGCCAGGTCGCGACCCGCACCAGCCGTGCCGTGTGAGCGACGCGGTCGGGATACAGGCTGAGCCGAACGACGACCGGTGACGCCAGTTCGAATACCGCGTTCGACGAATAGGTGATTAACCGCGCCCCGGACGAGTCGAGCCCGACTTGGTCGCAGGCATCGGCCAGCGCGGCATCTAGCGCGGTGGTGAGCTGTGGAGTCAGCATGGTCATACGGCTCGCAACTCGGCAATCCTCGCGAGCAGGTGTCCAGCCGCGTCCCGCGGCAGGGTTCGGGCCGCTCTTTCGATGTCGGTGAGCCGGTCCACGGCCCGGACCGACCGCAGGCTCGCGACGAGGTCGAGCGCACTGTCCGCCTCCGCGATACCGGCGTCGACATCGCCGACATGGAGTTTCCCGGCGGCGAGGATGATCCGGTCGAACACGGATGAGCGAGCGGGTCGCCCGGTCGTCGGCGCGCTGATGATTCGGTGGGCGATGGTCGCGGCGTCGGCCGCGTAGTGCCGGAACTCGGGTTCCGGTCGGCGCGCCAGCACCATGTAGGCCATCGCGCGTACCCCGTCCCAATCGCCGGACCGGGCGAACGCCGACGCCCACGGCGGGGCGTCGCCATCGATGCGCCCCAGCTCGTGCTCCGCCCGGGAGAACGAGTCCTCCATCCGCCGCGTCTGGCCCTTCAACGCGTGCGCCCATCCGGACGAAACATGCAACCTGGCCAGGTCGGCGTACGAACCGGCGTCCTGGGCGGCGATCTGCCCAAGCTGGAACGCGCGCAGCGCGTCATCCGGGCGTTCGACGTGCAGGCTGACCCGCCCGAGCCGATACAGCGCCGCCGCGACCATGCCCGCTTCGCCGACCTCTGACCCCAACGCCAGGGCGGCCATGAAGTGCCGCGACGCCTCATTGTGCCGACCGACATCGTGCAGCGACCACCCGACCAGACAGTGAAGGTCGGCTACGGCAATGCGGGCGTGTTCGGCGACCGGCATGCCCTCTGCCACAGACAGCAGGGACCTGGCCGTCGCGAGCGCCCCCGATGCGGCGTCCAACGCGGCACCGCCGCCATGGTTCTGTTCCAGCGACCACAGCAGGGCAGTCAGTTCGCGAATCTGCGCGACGTCCGATTGACCGATCCGCCGAGGTGCCGGTGCCGCGCTCACCGGATCCGCGGGCAACCAGCGCGCCAGGTCGGGCGGAACTGCACCTACCGCGAGTGCCGCCGCCGCTCCCAGCAACTCTCTGCCCATCGGCGCCGTGTCCAGGCTGCGAGCACCCGGGGCCGATCGAGCAGGCTCGACGGCGTCGCTCGCTGACACCGCCTCGCCGAGCAGCTCCGCGAGCTGATCGAGGTCCACTTTGAGGGTGGTTGCGATCTTGCGTCGCCGCCACGGCTGTGGGCTCAGCGCGCCGCGCTCCCACCGGCCCACCGTCGAGGGCTCTACGCCGACCTCATGGGCGAACGCCTCCTGCGTGTAACCCAACACTTCGCGGCGCGCCGTGAGCCGCTCCCGCCGTGTTCCCACCGGCCGTCACCACCCCTGATCATGGGCCGTGATCCAACATACCCGGACCCCGTAGCGGCAGATCCACCCTTGGTCGTTGGCGGTCAGGCGCCCGCTCGATCACGCCGGGCCAATGAATCCCACTGACCGAATACGGGCACGGGCTCAGCGTTAATGTCGACTGAAACTCCGGAATACTCAGATACCGTCGTCTCAGCAGCAACGACATCCGTCGACTCCTGCCGAACCGTCCCGTCGCTCTGGTAATGAACACTCTCTATCGTGTGCGCGCCACGAAGATCCTGCCGTGCGTCCTCGGCGTACGACCAGGTTCCGACCTTGGTCATAAACATCGTGTCGGGACTGGTTCGCTTGAACGTGTATTTGAGGACACGCAGCGTGCTGTCCTCATCGAAGAACCAGACCCCGACATAGTCACGCTCCAGCCGGACCTCTATCAGCAGTTCCGGTTTACCCAGATCACCGATCACAGCGGTGTACAGCTCGCCAGACTGGTGCCGCGCGTTGGCCTGCTCGTCGCTCAGCACCGTGATGGGCTTGCGAAGGACGCTGTTCCAGCGCTCGCAGTAGGTGATCGGCCGGGGGACGGATGCGGCGGTCACGTCGCTCACAGGGTGTACTCCTTGCCTTCGCTGTCTCGAATCGTAACATCCAACTCCGCAGCCCTTTCCAGAATGGCGCGCGGGACATCGATCCGTTGGGGCGGAACTTCCAGAATCATGACACCATCGAGTGGTTCACCAACCAACTCGGGAAACTCGTCACGATTCCGTGGTGAATCGGCGATCTCCTCGCCGGGGGAATACTTACGACTCATCGCTGCCAGATACCCGAAAGCGGTTTCCTCTTTGATCTCGGCGAGCTGGGTATGCTTACGTTCGACGATTTCCGCTCCGTCCCGATACGAGTCGACGACCTTGCCAGTGCTAAGTCTGATCTCATTCACCGGGTAGTGGGGCCGACGCTCCACGTTGAACTTGTTGCCCTCCTGAATCCGCTCCCAGACCGCTGGAGGCATCTTCGCGGGTCGCCGCCTGGCAGGCGATGCATCCGCGACGGGAGTTGGTGGCCCCGCTGGCGCCGTAGGGCCAGCTCTTCAACGCCCGAGCACCGCCGCCGCGGTCGTCTCCAGGACGTTCCGGATCATGCCCAACTGGTCCGTCAACTGCTGGACCATCTGTTCCTTGAGGGCCATGATCTGACCCGCCGTTTGTTCGTGGCCCGTGCCCTGAACGATCTGCATCACCTGCTGGCCGACCTGCTCCAACTCGGTGCTGACATGGCCGACCGCGCCATACGGCAACTTCTCCGCCAGCTGGTTGAGCTGAGCAGCGCACTCCTGCAACGACGACACTCGGCACTCCTTCGAAGATCCATCTCTTGTGGTGATCACTCAACCGGCGTGGGAGAGGCGCGACCAGAGCGTGATCAGCGCGGAAACCGGGCGTCCATGAGGCGTCACCGGCGATGACCAGCCACGAAGGGGTTGACGGGGCCCGTGTGTTCAGAGTCCGTCTGTTCCGCGGTCCGCATCGGCGTGGGACGGAAGACCCGTAGCGGAACTGTGTCGGCATCGCGGGGCCGACCGATGTTGGAAGGAGGCCGACGCGGCATCGCCGCCAGATGCCGGCAGGTCGTAGGTCGGGAGGCCAGCGCAGACTACTGCAAGTGTTGACATGATCACTATAAGTGGCAGCGGCTGGCCATTTGAGGCCAACGGGAGGCGTTTTGCTGGGCGTTTTTGGTGCGTTTGAGGCCTGTCGATGCAGCCTGCCTGGCTGGACCTGCGCGTTTGCCCTGCGCCGGGCTGGTTGCCCCGCCACCTGATTTGGCGGCTGCGGCTAACGTTTGGCGGCGGTTGCCTGATTCGGCGGGAGCGAGGAGCGGCGTGATTCGGTCTGTGGTGTTCGACGTCGGCGAGACCCTGCTCGACGACACCCGTGAGTTCGGGGCGTGGGCGGACTGGATTCGAGTACCCCGCCACACCTTCTCCGCAGTGCTCGGTGCGGTGACAGCGGCGGGCAGGGACAACGCCGAGACGTTCCAGTACTTCCGTCCTGGGTTCGACCTGGCGGCCGAACGCGAGCTGCGAGAGCAAGCCGGGTGCGGGGAACAGATCGATGAGGCCGACCTCTACCAGGACGTTCGAGCGGCGTTGGCCGACCTGAGGGATCTCGGCGTGTGGGTGGGTATCGCCGGGAACCAGACAGTCAAGGCCGCACGTCTACTGCGCGAGTTGGATCTCCCCGTGGATGCGATCGCGACATCCGGCGAGTGGGGCGTGGCGAAGCCGGATCCATTGTTCTTTCACCGTGTGGCCGACTTCGCTCCCGGACAGCGGGATGAAATCGTCTACGTGGGTGACCACCGCGACAACGATGTCGTCGCTGCCACGGACGCGGGCCTGCGAGCCGTGATGGTCCGGCGCGGGCCATGGGGGCACCTGTGGGCGGATGACCCCGTGGTCGCGGCCCGGGCCGATGCCGTGATCGACTCGTTGGCTGAGCTAGCCAGGATGGTCAGCCGGTCGACGCAGGCTGGGTCATCCACCGGCTGAAGTCGCGTAGCGCGCTCGAGGCGGGGCTCGACTGGTGCATGTGGTGGATGACCTCGCGGACTTGAGGGTGGGCCTGGATGTGCTCCGGTGCCGTCGTTCTGGCCGCGATGAACTCGTCGAGCGCCCGATCGTGCCGCCCGGCCTGGTGGTGTGCGCGACCGAGATCGACATGGAAGTGGGAACGCCGTTCGGCGGGAAGGCTGATCGGCGGAGACCACCCGGCTGCTGACTGCAGCGCGGTGCCGGCGTCGCCGAGTTCGACGGCAAGCGACACCTGGTGGATGCGGACCGACGCGGGTCCGAAGGCGGTCCCGAAGTACACGCCCTCGTCCACCTGGAAGGCGCATCTGCTGGCCTCGGCCAGGTGGTCGCGTGCGCTTGCTGCCAGACCCGCACGGGCTGCGGTGACGGCGGCGCGCATGTGCAGCGCTCCGTAGACGGCCGCTGCCTGCGCGGATGCTTCGTGCTCGACCCGGGTGGCTGCGCGTTCGAGCATTCGGCGGCCGGTCTGGAGATCGCCGTTGGCGAAGAACGTCTCCGCCCGCACGTAGGCGGCAGTCGCGATCAGCAGGTCGTCCTCGGCCGCGCGAGCGGCCCATTCCATCAGGCCGATGATCCGGGCCGACAGGTCGTAGTAGCCATATTTGTCGGCAATGGCGTCGGCGGCCCGGTACGCTTGGACCAGCAAGCGCGCCACCGCGACTCGCTCCGCGCCCGAGCTGGTGGTGAACGCGCGCATCAGTTCGGACAGCAGAGCAGGTATCAGCGTGGCGAGCGCCCCGTAGTTTGACTGCAGGCGGCTGGTGACAACATCGGCCACAGCACGCTCAAGTTCGGCGATGCCGCGGGTGGGCCCATCTTCGGGCAGGTCGTAGGCGTCGAGGACTCGCCTCAGCGCGGGGATCCCCGCGTGGACCAGGTCCGACTGTTCCACCGCGCCACGCCGCAGCATTGGAACAGCAGGCTGCGACAGCAGAACGGCGAGCTCGTCGAGCGTGATCGCCAACGCCGCGGCAATCTTGCGCCGTACCCACGGCTGCGGCGCGGACTTCCCGCTTTCCCAGCGAACCACCGCCGACCGTTCCATGCCGAGCCGTTCGGCGAGCGTTTCCTGGGTAAAGCCCAAGGCGGCACGCCGCGCCGCGAAAGCCATCCGACGTTCGTACAAGACACCCCTCCGCCCAGTGCAGCATCCAGTCTGGCAGCCGTTCCGCCCACGTCGACCGGGAAACGGGTGAATCGCGCGTAATGCCGCTGACTACGTTCCGCACTGTTTCCGCCGCTCATCACAGGTCAGGCCGCATTCGCGCCGCACAAACGCCGCATCGACGCTCTGTTCCGGGACTCGGCTTCGGGGTTGAGTTGGCTACCTTGCCACGCTGGATCGAGACCGCACCCGGTCGCTATGCCGCTCAGGAGCGTTACGGCGCGATTGACCATCAGAGTCTGGTCAGCAGGACCCACCGCGACAGGGAGGACGCCATGCCAGAGAAAGTCTCGAGGAGAAGGTCGTCTGCTGCGTCGTACGCGACGGCAAGCTGCTGGCCTTCCGGCACACCGTCTACAGCTACGAAGAGGGTCGGCATCCGGGTCCCGGCCAGCAGCGTCCGCGACGGCGAGACGCCCGAGGACGCCGCGCTCCGTGAGGCCAGCGAGGAATCGACCTCACCGCCTTGAAGATCGTGCGCAGTCTTGCCCCCGGGTGGCGGACTTCCGGAACCCACACCCTGATCCAGGCCAGCATGTAGCACTTCGGTACCAGTGCGGCGCAAGTGCAGCGCCAAGACAGCCACAGCGCCCGCGATCTCCGCGACGCTCTTAACCACGTGAGTCGAGGAACAGGAGCGTCATGGCAGCCTCTGCTCTGATCGCCGAGGACACACGGGCCGCCTCGCTCGCACTGGGATTACCCATGCCGTCACCCACACCGGCCGCCGAGCAATGGCTTGCCGCACTGCCGACCGCTGTCGGCTGCGCTCGCCGATTCGTGTGCGACGTCCTCGAACGCTGGCGAATGCACTCCGCGATCCCGGCCGCCGACCGCGCGGTGGCCAACCTCGTCGCCGATGCCGTTCGCACCACGGGGTTCGACGTCCAACGGCCCGAGCCGATCGAGCTGATCAGACTCGACCTGAAGTTGATCAAAGTTATGGTCTGCTACACGAACAACCGCCTGCTGATCGAAGTATGGGACACCGACTCAACGCCGCCCGCACAGATTGCTCGCGAACGACATCAGGAAAAGGCGCGATCTCGGACGCACTACGTACCCGACGTCGGCGGCAAGGTCGTCCGTGTCGAACTCATTGACATACAGCCTGAGACACAGGACACCCAACGGCTCCCACTGCCGCGCAGGAACCGGCGGCCACCTCCAACCATGCCCGCCGAGGATTCGGACCGCCCTACATGGGCTGAAACCGATCCGGTCGTGCTCCAGAAGATCCTCGACGGACTGAGGGGCCTGGGCACCGGCGATCCGCCAGCATGATCTGCAACCCGTTGCGGTATTGCTCCAAACCCAGGAATAGCAGGAACCAACCATGAACGTGAACAAGATCTGGTGTCATACCAACGACTTCAGCGCTCGATAGAGGCCGATCACGGCCAGGTCGACCCGTGATGCTGGCTCCGTCAGCGCCAACCTCTGTGAACAAGGCAATGCCGAGGACTGTTAGAGAAACTGAACTGTTCAGTTTCGTGCTGACGGAGGAGGGGGTCTGCCATGTTCTACGACCACTGATCTCGGTAGTCGGGTCACAGGGCCGGTCTGGGGTGTGCGCCGGACCCTGTGCCCCGATCCGCGAACACAACCACGCACCGGCGAGGAGAGCTGATGTCATCTCTGACTACCTACGATCCACTGGACCCGGCGACGTTGGCGAATCCCTATCCCGTTCTGGCCGAACTTCGGTCCAGCACACCGGTTTTCTGGCACGAGGGCATGCGTTCCTGGGCGCTGACCAGGTATTCGGACTGTGTGGCCGTACTGCGTGATCACGTGCGGTTCGCTCGTGACCGGCGGCGGACCGGAGCAGCGGTGTCGGAGCCGAGTCTGAGCGTACAGTCGCTCGATCCGCCGGAGCAGTTCCCAGTGCGGAGCTTGTTCATGAACGCGTTGCGGGCGCAGGATCTCGACGCCATCGGGCGTCGGGCGCGGAGTCTGCTGGACGCCCGGTTCGATCAGCTCGCCGACCGTGCGGAGTTCGATGTGATGGCGGAAGTTGCGGCACCGTTGTCAGTGGCCGTGATCTCGGACCTGCTAGGCGTCGACGAACCCGATGTCGACTCCTTCGTCTCGATCTCGGACGCGATCATGCGGAGTATGGACGCAGGCCTTGATCCGGCTGTGGCCGAGCCGGGGCGGATGGCCCGGCGGGAGTTGAGCGCTCTGGTGGAGTCATGGTTCCGAACGTCCGGTCGGCCCGGACTCTTGTCGCACGTCAGGGAGCACGCCAAGGGAAGCTCCGACACCGATCTCGACTTGTATGTGCGCAACACCGCGCGAGTGATGTTCCAGGGCGGCTACAGCACGATGGTCGCCGCGGTCGGCAACGCCGTGCACACCCTGCTGCGGCACCCGAACGCCTTGGACCGGATGCGCGATTCCGCGGTCCTGCGTACCGGCGTCGACGAGTTGGTTCGCTTCGACGGGCCGGTGCAGGGTACGAGCCGAATCGCGACCGCGCCCGTAGAGGTCGGCGGTGTCACGGTGAACACGGGCGAGACCGTGCTGATCCTGTTCGCCGCCGCCAACCACGACCCTGCCCAGTTCGCGGACCCGGAGCAACTGCTGCTGGACCGCTTGCCCAACCGGCACCTCGGATACGGCTGGGGCACTCACTCGTGCATCGGCACGGTAGCTGCGCAAACCACGTTGCGCGCCTTGATCTCCAGTCTGCTGGAGAACCCCACCAGGCTGCATGCGGCCAGCCCTCCCGTGCGGCGCAACACCGCGACCATGCGCGCCTTCGACCTGCTGCCAGCCACTTTCTGCCCCTGAACGCCCCGCTGCGACCTGGGAGTACCCGTGAGGATCCTCATCGGCAATCACATCGACCCCGCAATCCGCGACCGGGGCGACCTGCGGGCTTGGACGCAGCGCATCGTCTGGTTCGCGCGCGAGGGCGACCTGATCGTGCTGTGCGACGAACCCGACCCGCAGTTCTTCACCTACGCGACATCGCTCACGGGTGCAGAGCCAGCCAACCTGCGCGTCATGGTGCCTCCGGCGGGACACCATGATGGTCGCCTGCTTGATCCGGAGAGCCTGACCAGCCCGGAGTTCGTCCGTGCGGTTCGTGACGCCCTCGGCGTGGGCGGTCTGGACCAGGTCGAGGAGATTTTCGCGCTGTGGCCCTCTGCGCACGTGTCGCGCTTCGCGGCTGCCCTGGGCATTGAAGACAAGTTCGCCGGAGCCGGGTTCTTCGGCCAGGGCGGTGGCGAGTTGGGCAACAACAAGGCGACCTTTCGGGCGCTGGCGGCAGCGGCAGGGGTGCCGATCCCGGCGGGCGCGGTGTGTCGCAGCGAGCGCGAGGCGGTTGCGGCCACCGCCGCGCTGCTGGACGGGGCGGGCGCGGTCGTGGTCAAGCAGGCACACAACGGCGCAGGTGTTGGCAACCAGCTCCTGCTGCGCGATGTGTCGCTCGCCTCCGATCACGTCGGTGCCCGCCACCTGCATCGGCTCGACGGTGACAGCCGGGAGGCAATCGAGGCGTACTGGAGAGAGCGTTGGGACTGGGCCTCTGCGCAGAACCGGTTCCCGGTCGTCATCGAGGAGTTCGCGCCGGAGGCTGTGTCGGTGTACTCCGAGCACATTGCCGCCGATGACGGGACACGGCCGACGGAGATGGGGACGCTGCTTTACGTCGGGCGTCGCCTGAGCCACCAGATCGTCCCGCTGCGCGGCGTGACCGACAGTGTCCGCGCCCAGCTCCGCCACGGCGGGGCGCTGCTAGCCGAGACTTACCGCGCCCTTGGGTACCGGGGTCATCTGAGCGCGGACGCGATCGTCACCACCGATGGCAGGGTGGTGTTCACCGAGGTCAACGCCCAGGTATCAGGGTCGCTGCATATCTACCAGGTCATTGCCCGCCGAATCGTCAACACAGCAGCTGTCCCGGAACGGTCCGTGGTGGAGTACCACGTCCCGCCGACCTGGGCGGTCCCGGACTTCGACGCCTTCCTCACGGCCGTCGACGAGCTCGGCTGCGCCTATGACCCGGCGACCCGCACCGGGGTGATCGTCTCGATGCCCGTGATACCGCTCGAGGTGAACCGCGCCCAGTTCGTGTTCTGCATCGCCTACGCGACAGATACCGACCGCCAGGCGATGTTCGAGAAGCTCGACGCACGGTTCGCTGCCGTCCCCGCCAATGCGTTCAGCGCCAGCGACCACGTCGGTGTGCCGCGCCCGCCCGCCTCCTGACACTCGGATCTGGGGAGAAACCGCGATGAACGCATCTGAGCATCCGCCACTGTCCGAGGCAGTTCGCCTCGCCCCGTCCTTTGACGCCGATCGGCTCGCCTACGAGCTTGCCGAGGTCACCTGCCATCGCTGGGCGCCGCAACGCATTCAGGCTCCCGGCGGCGGAGTCGGCGCGGCCACTGCCATTGACTGGCGGGTTCTGCCGCTACGAAGCCCTGGCGGCGACCCGGATCGCACCGATCCTGGCGGCCCTGGCCCCGTTGACTTCGCACCCACCGAATGGCTGGAGCGGCTGCCGTACCTGCGTGAGATCCTTGAATCGATCCCAGCCCCGCTCAACGCCGTCCGCCTGATGGCGCTGGGTTCCGGCGCGTCCTGCCAACCCCACTGCGACCCGAAGTACACCCTGCACCGCGGTCTCATGCGGCTACACATCCCGCTGATCACCCATCCCGGCGCGGTACTGGTCCTCGACGGCGTGGAGCACTGTTGGTCGGCCGGACAGTTCTGGTACGGCGACTTCTCCCGCGAGCACATGGTGCGCAACACCGGCCCGGTTACGCGAGTGCACGCGGTTATCGACGCCCTGCTCACCCGAGAGTTGGCCGAGATGTTCCCCCAGGCCTGGCAGGCCGCGTTGAACGACGGCGATGTGCTGTTCAACCGGGCCACGTCGCAACGCACTCGCTTCCCGGTCGTGCTCCCCTACGCGACGGCGCTACCGAGCGGGTTCACCGACTTCGCCCACGACCAGCCCCTCGATGGCCCACTCCAGCCTTGGCAGGTCGCCGTAACCGGCCGGCAGGTGAACCTCATCGCCGATGACCGGGTGCTCGCCCTCGTACCAGCCGGGCCAGATGGCGAGTACCGCTTCGCCGGGTGGAGCGAACAGCGCACCCTCCAGATCGCCGCCGACGGTGTTCTGCTGCGCGCGCGACGCGGGCGCGCGACTCATGAGCGCCACCTACCGTCCACGGCCAACACCCGGTGACCCCTGCCCCGACCATGCCGCACAGCACACGAGGAGTCCGCCATGCAGTTGAACAGCCACGACGACTTCACGCCGCTACGCGAGATCATCGTCGGCTCCGCCGAGAACTACCTCAGCCACGACCGCGACGTCACCTTCGAGTTGTTCCACCACGACAACCTGCGGGGGTTCCGGTCTGACTGGGCCTACCCCCGCCTGACCGCCGCCGAAGGCGACCGCACCACACACAGTTGGGCCATCAAGCGGCGCTACACCGAGGAACTCCACGAAGACGTCGAGGACCTGGCCGCCACTCTCGCCGCTCTCGACGTAACCGTGCACCGGCCGTTGCCGCTACCGCCGAACGCCGCGCCCATCGCCGGTCTGGGTTGGCAGGCCGCACCCACACCGGCGCTGAACATCCGCGACAACACCCTGATCCTTGGCGACGAGATCATCGAGACGCCACCGGCGATCCGATCCCGCTACCTGGAAACCCGTCTGCTGGCACCGATCTTCCGCCGCTACTACGAATCCGGGGCTCGATGGACGACGATGCCCCGGCCGCTGCTCACCGATCTGTCGTTCGACCTGTCCTACGCCCGCGACGAGGCGACCACCCTGGGGGGACCCACTGAGCCGATCGCCGATCCCCAGCCGGGCCCATACGACGTCGGCTTCGAGATGATGCTCGACGGCGCCCAAGTCCTGCGACTAGGTAAGGATTTGGTGGTCAATGTCGCCCACGACAACCACAGGATGGCCCTGGACTGGCTGGAGCGTCACCTCGATCGCCGCTACCGCATTCACAGCGTGCACCGGATGGCCGACAACCACATCGACAGCATGCTCCTGGCACTCAAGCCAGGGGTGTTCCTGGCCCGCCACGACGGCATCCGCGACCTGCTCCCTGAGCCTCTGCGGTCGTGGAAGTTCATTGTCGCCCCGGAACCTGACCCGGGCGCGTTCCCCACCTACGACGAGCACGAGGACTTGGTTCTCACCAGCCCCTACATCGACCTCAACGTCCTGTCGGTCAGCCCGGACACCGTTCTGGTCAACGAGGACTGCACCGGCCTGATCAAGACACTCGACGCCGAGGGCTTCAACACCGTCCCCATACGGCACCGACACCGGCGGCTGTTCGGCGGCGGCTTCCACTGTTTCACCCTGGATACCCGCCGCGACGGCGCCTTTGAGGACTACGTGTCGTGACCCGAATCCTCCTGTTGGAAGCCGCAGGCCCCGAGTCCGGCGCCCTCGTAGCGACGGCTACCGCCATGGGTCACCAAGTCCATGCCGCCACCACATCCGATCACCACGTCAACTACGGCTCCGACCTGCGCCAGCTTCTGTCCGGCTGCCTGATCACCGACTTCTCCCGGCACGAACGAGCCTGCGACGACATCGTCGGCTACGCCCGCCGCGTCGGCGCCGACGCGGTGTTGACCACCAACGAGTACCTCACGCCGATGCTTGCCGAGGTCTGTGCTGAGCTGGGCCTACCGGGCAACGATCCGGCTTTGGCCACCGCTGCCCGCAACAAGGCTGACATGAGCCGGCAGTTCGCCCACCGCGGTGTCACCGCACCACACACCCATGTTCTGGCGAGAGAGAATCAGGTGCTCCGCCTCTGCGCGAGCGGGCGACTCGCCTTCCCCTGCGTCGTCAAGCCCGCCGATGGGGCGGGCTCAGCTGGAGTCACTGTCGCGCAGAGCGCCACCGAGGCGATCGCCGCGTTCCGTGCTGCCTGCGAACTACAAGGCATGTACGGAATGTCGCTTGATCCGCACGTCCTGGTCCAGGAGTTCATCGAAGGCGCCGAGTACAGTGTCGAGTCGATCACGCAGAACGGGGTGAGCACGCACCTGTGCCTGACGCGCAAGATCGTCACCGGCGGCGCGCACCGGGTCGAACTAGGCCATGGACTGCCAGCCTTCCTACCGCTGGAGGTCGAACAAACCGTGCACGGGCGAGTGAACTCAGCCATCGCCGCGGTCGGCATTCGCAATGGGGCCTCGCACACCGAAGTGATGCTCACACCCGACGGGCGATGCACAGTAATCGAGGTTGGAGCCAGACTCGGCGCAGGCCACATCGGCTTCCTTATTCATCACGCACTCGGCATCGACCCGTGGGCGGCCTGCCTGGACGTCGCCTTGGGCCGCCCCGCCCAACTCGCACCGACTCGTGATCACTACGCCACTGTGCGGTTCCTGACCAACCCGCACCAAGGCCTCCTGGCAGCCATTACAGGGCTTCCCGAGCGCAGTCCCCAGGTTCCGATCGTTCGTGTGCGCAAGGCTGTGGGCGAGGTGGTGGGCGGAGCAAAGGACAACGCAGGTCGGCTGGGCAACTTCGTTGTGGTCGGCCCTGATCAGCAGTCCGTCGATGACCACGCGGACCACCTGCTAGCCCAGGTTCGGATTCGGGTTGAGCCCATCGAACGGACAAGCAGTCACTCCGCAACCATAGAGACTCGTGATGACCCGGCCATCTCGCAAGCTGATCACGGCTGAGGCATTTCCCACGCCTGCACTGATCCTGCGGACCAACGATCCGATCGGCCAGCGACGAGTGCGTGAGTTCGCTCGCAAACAGACTCAGGCTGCGCTCTTACTCCATCAGGCCATCACAGACGGCCTGCGCGCGGCCGGCGACGTCAACGACCGGGTCGCGGTGTTCACGACAGCGTTTGAAGCGGCGGAAAACTGGCGGTACCGGATCGCGGTGTCCAGCCCCTTCCCGAGCGGCCGCTACGCCGCGGGCCACGCGGAGCGTTTCCGGACACCGATCACCGACGACAATCCCAACCTCTTCCGGGTCGGGGAGCACGAGCGGCTCCGCGAGAACGCAGTCTGGGACCCGGCTACGCGAACGTACATAGGAGGCGAGGAAACCCCCGCCAGTCGAACGATGCGGCAGATCGGCGCCTTGGCTGCGGCGAGGTTCGCCCGATCGCCAGGCGTGGATGTCGTGAACAACCAAGTCACGTTGCCCGACGGTCGTGTCGTGGGCGGAATGCGACTGCTGAGAGGCAGGGCCGCCCACCACGCCGCAACCGAGATGATCGCCCGCATCGCCGCACAGTGCGGGGACACCTCGCGCATCATTGCCGATGGCGATCTGATCTACGCCGCCAGCGCACTGGAAACAGACCGCACGACAACCTTCCATGGCGCGATGACCTTGCTCGCCCAAGACCACGCCAGCCGGGCCGCAGCCCTGGCCGCCTGGCTGGCGGCCGCGTACCTGCTCTATCAGGCACCACGCACGAAGCGAGGCAGCGATGCGATCAACCGCACCTTCCTCATCGCCGCGGGCACACGCCTGCTCGGCCACACACCCGTGCTCCTGCACGACATCGACCTGCGCGCCATTGTCCAACCGATGGACCAGTTCCTGGCCGAGCTACGGTCCGCGCAGGCGACGCCTACCTAAGCTGATCGAGCACGTCCCGCATCTGCTCGTACGACTCCGGCACCGCTTCGGCGTTCCCAAGACGATGCCGTTCCAGACGGAGGGCGCCGATGTGTTTGGCCAGGTAGAACAGCGACCGCTGAGCTGCGCTGGCCGTAGACGGTCGCGGCCCGTAGCTCTCCCAGAACGCATCCCGCTCCGTTCCGGGCTTCTTGCCCGCCATGAAGATCACCCAGTCGGACTCCGGATCCCCCCACGATGTCCGATCGTTGTCGAACACCCCGTTGATCGTGGGCTCAGCAGCGTCGGGGTCCATCATGACGTTGACCGTCCACAGGTCACCGTGCAGCAACCGCGGTTCGGTGACCTCGTCCAGAACTGCCGCGTACTTGTGCGCAGCGGCGGCGACTTCCCGCACGTCCGTCGCGTCGAGACCGGAGTCGTCCAGGTCTGCCGCAAGGTCAGTGAAGTGGGCGATCAACGCCTCGCTCCAGGTGTCGAACCACGGGCCGGTCACAGGGCCGAAGTGTTCTCCCCGAACGGCATGGATGCTCGCGGCGATTTCCCCCATCTGCCGGAAGAACGATGTCCACTGAGGACGGGGATAGTTCCCGATGCCTTCCGGGCCTGGAATCCCGTCGAGCATCGTCTGGAACAAGTAGTCACGGCCGATGATCTCGCGGGTGAAGTCTGCTGCGAG
The DNA here is from genome assembly GCF_014323725.1 of Actinokineospora xionganensis. GTDB lineage: Bacteria > Actinomycetota > Actinomycetes > Mycobacteriales > Pseudonocardiaceae > Actinokineospora > Actinokineospora xionganensis. Next base: position 49,620 of record NZ_JABVED010000027.1, read on the forward strand.
CGTGCGTGGAATCATCGGCGCGATCGGCGCCAGAAACGGCACGCTCGAATGCTCATTGCGCATCAGTTCCCGCTCGATGCGGTACTGGCGGGCGGGTTCCGGTGCTACGCGAAGGATGACCGGACCGTTCCCGCCGATGTCGACCCGGTAGGTGTTGTTGTACATCCCGTTGCCGAGTTCGACAGCCGAGATGACCTCGACCCGTGATCCGAACGCCCTGCTGCACATGGCTCGGATCTGTTCGGCGGTCACCGGCTGCTGAAACGCATCATGGGTGCGCTCAATCGGGCGAAACTCCACGGGACTCCTTGTACTTGTGCGTTCCGGTCAATTGTTACAGGTCGAACTCGCCGTCCTTGGCACCGGCGAGGAACGCGATCCACTCGTCGGGGGTGTAGATCTGTGGGGGCTGCTCGGGGTGGCGGGAATGGCGCAGGGCGACCAGCCCGTCGTGGGTCACGGCGACCTCGACGCAGTTGTCGCCACCGTTGGAGTACGACGACTTGGTGAACGGGCGGGCGAGGTCGAGCTCTGTCTGGGTGGTCATCATGACGCTCCCTGTTTGCCGGCGAGTTCGGCGGCCACGCCCACCAGGAACTCCACGCTCTCGCGTGGGGAGAGCGCGGCGCGGCGCAACCGCTTGTAGAGGTTGGTATAGCGGGTGACCTGAGTGTCCTCAGTCAGCGAGGTGAGCACTACGTCGGTGGTGACGGTGTCCACGGCGATCACCCGCGGGTCGCCCTGGTCCGGGTAGGTGTAGAGCGAGAATGCTGAACGGGGTGTCACGTACCCCCTGACGGCTGCGGCCAGTGGCAGCACCCGCACAGTGATCTTCGATTCCCGGGCGCACCCAGCCATGTGCTCCACCTGCGCGGCCATCACCTCCGGCGGGGCCGACAACCGTCGGAGGGCGATCTCGTCGAGCACCACCTCATAGGCGGGCCCATTCGGGCGGCGCAGCATTCGCTGCCGCGTCTGCCGCGCCTCCACCGCCCGCTCTGCCTGAAATGTCACCGGGCCGATCTCCGCTTCGGCCACCTGCCGCTGATGAGCGAACTCCGGCGTCTGCAATAGCCCTGGGATGAACGGCTGGAACTCCGCGATCGCCGACGCCCCTGCCTCCAGGTCGGCGTAGAGGGCCTGGCGGGCACCCATCGCCTGTCCGAACGAAGCCCACCAGCCACGTTCGGAAGCGTCCCGCGCGACGGCCATGATCTCCGTCCACCGCTTCCCGTCAACTCCGAGTTCGTCGATGATCCGCATCACCGTGGCTTGGCTGTCCCGAACGTTGTGCCCGTTCTCCAACCGGGTGATCTTCATCCTGTTCTGGCCAATCCGCTTCGCCAGCTCGGTGTGCGTCAGGTCGGCCGCCTCCCGCAACACACGCAGTTCTACGGCCAACCGCTGTCGGCGCACATACGGGCTGATCATCACGCCTCCCTGCACACAGGCTACATCTGAACAGTTCAATCAAGCGTCGAACTGGGGCCAGATCGCGACCGGCCGGGCTTGATCGCATGGTCGGCAGGTGGTCGGCCGCATCGACCTCCGCTGGGCCGCGGGCGACGATCCAGCTTCGACGGGCCTTGATCGGCAACTGATCGTGCAGCTGCGTGTGGGGACGCTCCACAACCGGCCTCGGACGTCGGGGCGTCCAGTGCGGCGGTCCATCGGGCCACCGCGAAGCCCTGCGATGCTAGGCAGGTGAACCCTGAAGGTCCCTCTACCCTCGACGCTCTCACCTGGGCCTACTGCACCTTGCGCGACACGTGGCTCACCTTGATCACCGACGAGAACTGCGACATGTCGGCCCCCTGGAAGCAGTGGCATCCCGTCGCCGACGATATGGACGCCGTGGCCACCAGTCGGGGGTCGCTGCTGTTCGCCGCCGAACTCGCCAGTACCGACTCCGCGAAGAGCGTGCTCCACCACTTGAAGCTGCTCGCAATGGCCTACCCGCCAAGTGCGTTACGCGAGGACGGACTGGACCCACGCCAGTGGCCTGGGCTGGCCCCGTACTCCGTTGCTCGGTCGCTCCTGGAAGCCGCTGCAATGCTCCACTGGTCCTTGGCCCCCAACGAAGACGAACGGCTACAGCACTCCGCGAGGGTGGAACTCTGGTCGGCGTGCGCCGCGCGCAAGGGCGGTCGAGGCCCAGCGCCCGGCGCTGCCGCATCGGTCGAAGCGATCCGGAAGATCGTCGAGAACGCTGGCTTTGCGGTCAACAGGTATGGGCGTTCGGGAGACCTGGGGATAGTTGTGGACGGGCGAGTCCGCGGATTCGCACCCACACAGGTGATCACCGACTTCATGGGCACCGAGGGCCGGGCCCACTACCACCTGTGGAGCGGTCTCGCCCACCACGCCGGTTGGGCTGTACGCCCCTGGGGAACCCTGCAGTTCTCCTATGACGGCAGCGGCGTCCGCACGTCCACCAGCAACTTTGAGGACTTGCACGTCGAACTCGCCGCAGATACTGCATCGGTGATCTTGGCTGCGGGGCGCACCATGGGCCGCTACTACGGCCGCGGCCTAGCCACCTTCACGGACGTCTGCGGTGAGGTAGAGCGCCATATGCGGGCACTCGTGTCCTTCATCCGTCAGGCGCTTGGTCGCCCGGACAGCGACCCTACGGACACACGGACATCGGGCTGACGCGAGGGCGGTTCATGTCCAACAGACGCGGCATGCGGACTTGCCGCGCCCCTTGGCCTCCTGTGCAGTAAGCGTCTCGATGGAATTGACGTTGCGGCCAGCCTTGATCGAGTTGCGCACGCCCTGCTGGTAGCCGTGACATCGCTCGTCGCGATGGAACGTACGGCCGCCGACAGTGGTAACGCCTCGCGTGTCCATTGGCGGCCAGGGTGTCTCTCGTTGGTAGCCCCAGCCTTGCGCGTCGCCCTGTGTCGCCATGAGGCCACGATTCCACGCCCGTCGAAGGTGGCGCTCCATCCTTGCGGTGTCGGACGCGACACCGTATGTTCAGCATACGGTGTCGGGCGCGAAAGGGCATTAGATGAGTATGCAACTCCGCACTCAGGTGGCGAAGGCTCTGAACGAGGCCGAGGCCACTGTGCGAACCCTCCGAGGCATGCTCGACGACATCGACGGGGTCAATGACGCCATCGCGGTTCAAGTCCCCCGCGAGGGTAGATACACACGGCCGATGCTGGTGGCGTTGTGGGACCAGCTGAGGAACCTTCCCGGCGTCCTGGCCCTGTTCGTGACGACGACCGACAGGCCGAACCAGGTTGTGAGGTTCAGCGAGATTCTGGCTGTGTCCGGCCTCGACGCCGTCCAGCAGGGCAACGAGCACGCCCGCATCAGCCGTGTCAGCAAGACACTGTTCGGCGAGGGGATGTGGCCGATCGAGAAGTGGCAGGGCTCGCCCGGCAAGAACGGCGAGAAGGCCGAGATGCTGTACCGGGCTGGCTCCACGGTGTCCGAGTGGTGGCGAGAAATCCAAGCGAACGAAAGCGCTCAAACGCGGTAACCCGACGCCTGCTTTCCGCACAGTATGGGCGAGCGGCGACGCGCGTACGGTCGTACGGTCGGCTTGTGGATCTCTCCGGTGCTGGCGTCGGCGCACTGTGTGGGTTGCTGTCTGGTCCTGCGCTCGTCGCGTGGGCAGATCGAGTGGGCGCAGACCGTCCGGGGCGTTTGCCGTGCACGGTCCGACTCGCTGGACCCGGCGTGGTCACGGCGACGGCAGTGGCAGCCGTCGGCGCTGCAGGCATGGGTGCGAGATTGGGTATTGCTGTCGAACTCCCGGCATTTCTCGGACTGGTGCTGTTCGGAATTGCTCTCGCGATTGCGGACATCCGCTCCCGACGGTTGCCCGATGTCATGGTCGCAGCACTCACTCTGTCGGGTTTGGCGCTGCTTGGCGTGACGGCGATCATCCACCACGACGTCAGCAGTTTGCTCCGGGCCATCTTCGCCGCGGGGGTTACGAGCGGAGCGCTGTTGGTGCTCGCGTTGTTGTGGCCGTCGGAGCTCGGCTTCGGTGACGTCAAGTTCGGCGGGGTTCTCGCCTTCTACCTCGGGTGGCTCGGCTGGCCGCAGGTGATCTTGGGGGTGGCGACAGGGTTCCTCGTCGCGGCCGTGGTCGCCGTCGGGTTGTTACTCACCGGGCGCCGGACACTGCGCGACGATCTGCCGCTCGGCCCGTTCCTGATGCTGGGTGCGTGGATCACCATCGTGAGTCGTTGGCCCAGCTAGACACATACTGTGACCAGGCGCGATGTCGAAAAGTAGTTGCGAATGCGGCTTGCGTCACAGCATGTGATGTGCTGTTCTGGGGAGGGCTGGAGGTGACGACACAGCCGTCAGAGCTGAGCAGATGGTTCCCACCCCGCGCTCAGGCGCGTTCCCGTCATCTCGCCGGTTAGCTCTCGCGGCATTGGCCGTGCTGACCGGTGCGGGTATCGCTGCGTGCGATCAGGGCGCTGGACAGGCTGCGCCTCCACAATCCACGACTGTCTCGTTCGTGGAGTCTCTTCCTGACGACCCTGCGGTCACCGAGCGTCGGGTCGTCGAGAACGCCTACGTCAAGTTCTGGTCGGTCTCCTGGAGTATCGATCAGCTTCCGCAGGAGCAGTGGCGCCCGACGCTGGAAAAGGTCGCTGGCGAGCCGCTGCTTACTCGCCTGGTCGACGCGACCCGGATTCAGCGCGATCACGGCATCAAGCTGTACGGGGACGTGTACGCCCGCGTCGCTGATGTCCAGGTTCGCGGCGATCGGGCTGAGGTGCGGGATTGCCAGGACGCGTCGAAGTCGGGTCAGGCTGACGCCACGACGGGGAAACCGCGAACGGTCGGCGTTGCCCGGAATCCGATCAACGGCTCGCTTGTTCGAGACGCGGCGGGTGCGTGGCTGGTCGTGTCGATCGACTACCCCGGGGGGACGTGCTGATGTTCCGAACTCTGGTTGTTGCGTTTCTCGCGCTCGGGATCGGCGTGCTGGGAACTTCGACGGCTGTGGCCCAACAGGGTGGCGACGTGATCGTGGTACCCAATGACCACGGTGGAAAGTTCGGGGAGCCGTCGGTGGACGTAGGTGCGGTCTCACCGGGAGCTCCTGGGGGCACGGGGCTCAGAAACGCTGGGACATCAGGTTCTTCTGGCCGGTCGGGACCGGTGTGCTCGTACGAGCCAGCTGCTGCGAGTTCGTCCAAGTTGGAAACGCTGTACCCGGACAACAGGCTGCCCTCGGATACGGGTATCGCGGTCAGCGATGTTGCCTACTATGACCGTGGCCAGTGAAGAATCCCCGTAGGCGGC
>NZ_JABVED010000028.1 GCF_014323725.1 Actinokineospora xionganensis
GATCTTACCGCTCAAACCGGCCGATTCCCGCAGGTGAAGCCACGACCACCCGATCGTGGCTCGCGCCTTCTGCAGATGAAGAAGCCCCCGCCGCGAGGCGAGGGCTTCTTCCTTGCAGCTTGCGACTAGTCGTCGTTGCTTGACGGGGTCGTCTTCGCCACCTGCATCAGGAACTCGATGTTGGTGCGGGTCTTGCGCAGGCGGTCGAGCAGCAGCTCGATGCCCGCCTGGTTGTCGAGCGCGTGGAGCACTCGGCGGAGCTTGACCATGACCGCGTGCTCGTCCGGCGGCAGCAGGAGCTCGTCCTTACGCGTACCCGACTGGTCGATGTCGACAGCCGGGAAGGTGCGCTTGTCGGCGATCTTGCGGTCGAGCTTGAGCTCGGCGTTGCCGGTGCCCTTGAACTCCTCGAAGATCACCGTGTCACCGGCGGAGCCGGTCTCGACCAGCGCGGTGGCGAAGATGGTGAGCGAGCCGCCACCTTCGATGTTGCGCGCGGCGCCGAGGAAGCGCTTCGGCGGGAACAGCGCCGTCGAGTCGACACCACCGGAGAGGATTCGGCCGGACGCCGGGGCCGCCAGGTTGTAGGCGCGACCCAGACGGGTGATCGAGTCCAGGAGCACGACCACGTCGTGGCCCATCTCCACCAGGCGCTTGGCGCGCTCGATGGACAGCTCCGCGACCGTGGTGTGGTCTGACGGCGGCCGGTCGAAGGTGGAGGCGATGACCTCACCCTTGACCGAGCGCTGCATGTCGGTGACCTCTTCGGGGCGCTCGTCGACGAGCACGACCATGAGGTAGACCTCGGGGTTGTTCGTGGTGATCGCGTTGGCGATCGCCTGCAGCACCGAGGTCTTACCCGCCTTCGGCGGCGAGACGATGAGCGCGCGCTGCCCCTTGCCGACGGGCATCACCAGGTCGATGACACGCGTCGTCAGGATGTGCGGCTCGGTCTCGAGACGAAGACGCTCGTTCGGGTAGAGCGGCGTCAGCTTGGTGAACTCCGGGCGGACCTTGGCCGCGTCCGGCTCCAAGCCGTTGATCGTCTCCACCCGCACCAGCGGGTTGAACTTCTGCCGCTGCTGCTCGCCGTCACGCGGCTGGCGGACCAGGCCGGTGATGGCGTCGCCGCGCCGCAGGTTGTACTTGCGGACCAGCGAGAGCGACACGTAGACGTCGTTCGGGCCGGACAGGTAGCCGGAGGTGCGGACGAACGCGTAGTTCTCCAGCACGTCGAGCACACCCGCCACGGGCAGCAACACGTCGTCCTCGCGGACCTCCGTGTCGTTCTGGCCGCCCACACCGTCGACTCGGCCGCCGCGGCGGCGACGGTCGCGGAAGCGACGGCCACGACGGTCGGTGCCGTCCTCGTCGTCGTCCGGGCCGTTGTCGCGGTCCTGCTGGCGGTCCTGCTGACGGCCCTGGTCACGGCCACCCTGGTCGCGGCCACGGTTGCGGTCGCGGTCGCCGCGCTGGCCACCACGCTCGCCGCGGTCACCACGGTCACCACGGTCACCACGGTCGCCGCGCTGGCGGTCCTGGCGGTCGCCCTGCTGGCGGTCCTCACGGGCCGGACGCTCGCCCTGCTGACGCTCGCCCTGCTGACGCTCACCCTGCTGACGCTCACCCTGCTGCCGGTCCGGACGCTCGCCCTGCTGGCGGTCGTCGCGGGCCGGACGGTCCTCACGGGCCGCGCGGTCCTCACGAGTGGGACGCTCCTCGCGAGCGGGCCGGTCCTCACGGGCCGGGCGCTCGGTGGTGGCGACCGAAGCCTGCTCCCCCGCCTCGGGGCTGCCCGCGGGACGGCTGGCGCCGCGACGGCGCCGGTTCTCGCGGCCACCCTCGGCGCGCGCGGTCTCCTGCGGCGCCTCGGCGGGCTTGTCGGCACCCTCGGCTCCCGCGGTGGGCCGGACCTCGGCGGGCTGGGTGGCCTTGGGCCGCTCAGTCTTGGCCGGGGTCTGCGCGGGCGCGGCGTCGGTGCCGGTTCGGGGCGTCCGCGCGGCGGCCCCGCCCGGGCCACCACCCTGACGCTCCTTGATGGCAGCGATCAGGTCGCCCTTGCGCATGCCCGTGGTGCCGGAGATTCCCAGCTCACCCGCGAGCGTGCGCAGTTCGGCGAGGACCATGCCGGACAGCCCGGCACGGCGCTTGGGAGCGCCGTTCTTGTCCGCGGACGCGGTGTCGGTGGCTGTCTCGCCGCTCAAAAGTTCGGTATTGCTCACACAAGTCCTTCCTGACCGGTCCCCGCCTCCTACGTGGACCAGCGGACCGCCGTCCGTCGGAATGCGAGACGGCGTATCTCTCCACTGCTGGGCTTTTGTCGCCAACCTGGCCACGATTCGGGCCAGCCGAGCGACTTTGTCGCCAACAGGGAGCATCTGGTCACCACGGTCGTCGGGTACCTCCGAGCCTCGGCTCGGACCTGATTAAGGACTGAGCCGACTACTCGGCAGATGATGCGACCCGGAAAGAATCCCGGGAACGACACCGGGCGCCCGTGCGCGCGGTGACTGAACGTCCCCGAGGGTAGACGGCCGTCACTGAAGGTGCAACAACCGGCCCACAGCGCGTCGCGTGGCGACGCCTCGGATCGCGGGTGATCTGAATCACGACCACCTGTCCATATGCAACAGGCTGATCACGAAGTTTGTTCCCTGTTCAGCCGAGTGGACTGATCTGGACACCCGTTCGGTCCACCGCGACGGGGAGCACGGTGAACGCGCTGACGTCGACCGCCCGCGGCAGGGCTCCGTCGGTGGTCAGCGCCAGCACCGTCGGACCCGCGCCGGACACCGCCGCCGCGACACCCTGGGCGCGCAGCTCGCGAACCACCCGAATGGTCGACGGCCAGGCGCTTTCCCGGTAGTCCTGGTGCAACTTGTCCGCGAGCGCGGGCAGCAGCAGGTCCGGCCGGGTGCTGATGGCGTGCACGGCCAGCGCGCTGCGGCCCGCGGCGAACGCGGCGTCGGCGTGCGAGACCTTGTCCGGCAGCAGGCCGCGGGTGACGTGGGTGGCCGACGACTCGGCCGGGATGATCGCGATCGGCTGGAGGTCGGCGTGCGGCTCGACCCGCGCCGCGCCGAAGCGGTCCTCGTCGCACCAGGCGACGACGAGGCCGCCCAGCAGGCTCGCCGCGACGTTGTCGGCGTGTCCCTCGAACTGCGCGGCGAGTTGCAGCGCCTCGTCGTCGAGCGGGCGTCCGGCCAGACCGTACGCTCCCGCGATGCCCCCGACGATCGCCGCGGCCGACGAACCGAGGCCGCGGGCGTGGGGAATCACGTTGGCGCAGTGCAAAGCGAGCCCGGCGGGCGCGAACCCGATCCGCTCGCAGGCGGCCCGGAACGCGCGCACCACAAGGTTGGACTCGTCACGGGCCACGTCCTCGGCGCCCTCGCCGCTGACCGTGACCGCCAGCCCGGACTCGGTCTCCCGCACGTCGATGACGTCGTGCAGCGCGAGCGCCATGCCGAGCGCGTCGAAGCCCGATCCGAGGTTGGCCGTCGAGGCGGGCACCCGAACCCGGACGCTCACCTCAGGTCCAACGCGGTGGCCACCGCCGAGGCGTCGACCGGGATGGCCTCGACCGCGGGCATGCTCGACAGCGCGGTGTCGGGGTCCTTGAGGCCGTGTCCGGTGACGGTGCAGACCACGACCGAGCCCGCGGGCAGCCGCCCGTCGGCGTGCGTGATCAGCAACCCGGCGACGCTCGTGGCCGACGACGGCTCGACGAAGACACCCTCGCGGGTGGCCAGAAGCCGGTACGCCGCAAGGATTTGCTCGTCGGTTGCGGCGTCGAACAGCCCCCCGGACTCGTCGCGCGCGGCGACCGCGCCCGCCCACGAGGCCGGGTTGCCGACGCGGATCGCGGTGGCGATGGTGTCCGGATTGGACACCGGCTCGCCGCGCACCAGCGGCGCCGAGCCCGCGGCCTGGAAGCCGAACATCTTCGGCGTGCCCTCGACGACGCCGTCGGCGGCGTATTCGCCGTAGCCACGCCAGTACGCGGTGATGTTGCCCGCGTTGCCGACGGGCAGGCAGTGGATGTCGGGCGCGCGGCCGAGCACGTCGCAGATCTCCCACGCGGCGCTCTTCTGGCCGATCAGCCGCACCGGGTTGACCGAGTTGACCAGGCCGACCGGGAACTCGGCGGCGGTCTTCTGGGCCAGTTCCAGGCAGTCGTCGAAGTTGCCGTCGATCTGCAGGATGCGCGCGCCGTGCACGACGGCTTGGGCCATCTTGCCGAGCGCGATCTTGCCGCGGGGCACCAGGACCGCGCAGGTCAGGCCCGCGCGGGTGGCGTACGCGGCGGCCGAGGCCGAGGTGTTGCCGGTGGACGCGCAGATCACCGCTTCGAGGCCGTTGGCCAGCGCGTGGGTCATGGCCACGGTCATGCCGCGGTCCTTGAACGAGCCGGTCGGGTTGGCGCCCTCGACCTTGAGGTACACCGTGCACCCGGTCAGCTCCGAGAGGTGCGGCGCGGGCAGCAACGGGGTGTTGCCCTCGCCGAGAGTGATCACCTTCGCGCCGTCGGGGACGGGGATTCTGTTGGGATAGGCCGCGATGATGCCCGGATGTCCGGGCAGCACACCGATGGTCATGATTCCTCGCCTTCGACCCGCATCACGCTGTGCATGTGGCGCACGAAGGGCAGCCCGGCGATCTGGTCGACGGTCACGATTCCTCGCCCTCGACCCGCATCACGCTGACCACGTCGTGCACGAACGGCAATCCGGCGATTTTGTCCACAGTGGACCGCAGGGCGGCGTCGGGCGCGGAGTGGGTGACGATCACCAGGCTCGCGTCCGTCGCGCGGCCTTCCTGGCGCACCGCCGAGATGCTCACTTCGTGTTCGGCGAACACGGCGGCCACGGCCGCCAGCACGCCTGCGCGGTCGGCGACGTCCAGGCTGATGTGGTACCTGGTCGACGCCTGCGCGATCGGGCGCACCGGCAGGTCGGCGTAGGCCGACTCACGCGGTCCGCGCCCGCCGACGACGAGGTTGCGGGCTACCGCAACAAGGTCGCCCAACACGGCGCTGGCGGTGGGTGCACCGCCGGCTCCCTGCCCGTAGAACATGAGCTGTCCGGCCGCCTCGGCCTCGACGAACACGGCGTTGAACGCGCCGTTGACGCCTGCCAGCGGGTGGGTGCGCGGGATCATCGCCGGGTGCACGCGCACCGCGACGGACTCGCCGTCGGGGGTGTCGACCCGCTCGCAGATCGCCAGCAGCTTGATCGTGCGGCCCAGGGCGCGCGCGGCCGACACATCCGCCGGCGTGACCGCGGAGATGCCCTCGCGGTAGACGTCGCCCGCGGTGACCCGGGTGTGGAACGACAGCGAGGCGAGGATCGCGGCCTTCGACGCGGCGTCGTAGCCGTCGACGTCGGCGGTCGGGTCGGCCTCGGCGTAGCCCAGCCGGGCGGCCTCTTCGAGCGTCTCGGCGTAGCCCGCGCCGGTCTCGTCCATCGCGGAGAGGATGAAGTTGGTGGTGCCGTTGACGATGCCCATCACCCGGGTGATGCGGTCGCCCGCGAGGGACTCGCGCAGCGGGCGCAGCAGCGGAATCGCGCCCGCGACAGCGGCCTCGAAGTAGAGGTCGCCGCCGAAGGTGTCGGACTCGGCGAACAGGTCGCCCGCGTGTTCGGCCAACAGCGTCTTGTTCGCGGTGACCACCGACTTGCCCGCGCGAAGGGCCTCGATCAGCCAGGTGCGGGTCGGCTCGATCCCGCCGATGACCTCGACGACGACGTCCACGTCCGGCCGGGTGACCAGCTCGGCGGCGTCGGTCGTCAGCAGCTCGGCGGGCACCCCCGGCCGCGCCTTGCCCAGCCTGCGCACGGCGATCCCGGCCAGCTCCACCGGCGCCCCGATCCGCGACGCGAGATCGGGCGCCTGCTCGGTGAGCAGCCGGACGATCTCGGTGCCGACCGTGCCGCAGCCCAGTAGCGCGACCTTGATCGGCTTGGCGGGCTCGCTCGTCACGGCATCTCCAGTCTCAGCAGGTCGTCGTCGGTTTCCCGGCGCAGCAGCAGCCGCGCGGCGCCGTCGAGCACGGCCACCACGGCGGGCCGCGGCAGCCGGTTGTAGTTGCTCGCCATCGAGTAGCAGTAGGCGCCGGTCGCGGCGACCGCCAGCAGGTCGCCGGGAGCAAGGTTCTCCGGTAGCCAGCAGTCTCGCACCACAACGTCACCGGACTCACAGTGTTTGCCCACTACTCGGGACAGCACGGCCTCGGTGCCCCGCTCCCCCTCGCCGCTGGAGCGCGACGCGAGGCGGGTGTCGTAGACCGCGTCGTACAGCGCGGTGCGGATGTTGTCGCTCATCCCGCCGTCGACGCTGACGTAGCGGCGGCCGGTGCCGTGGCCGAGCGAGACGTCCTTGGTGGTGCCGACCTCGTAGAGGGTGACGGTGCCGGGTCCGGCGATGGCGCGGCCGGGCTCGACCGCGATACGCGGCACGGGCAGGCCCTCCTGCTCGCACTCCTTGCTCACGATGGAGCGCAGCTGCTCGGCCAGCCACATCGTCGGCGGCGGGTCGTCCTGGGCGGTGTAGGCGATGCCGAGCCCACCGCCGAGGTCGACGACCGTCAGCGACTCCAGGGCGTCGGCCCCGTGCTCCTTGTGCAGCGCGGCCAGCAGGCCGATGACCCGGTGCGCGGCGACCTCGAAGCCGTCGGCGTCGAAGATCTGCGACCCGATGTGGCTGTGCAGACCCAGCAGCGACAGGCCGCCCGCCTTGATCACCCGACGGGCCGCCTCGGCCGCGGCGCCGCCCGCCAGCGAGAAGCCGAACTTCTGGTCCTCGTGCGCGGTGGCGATGAACTCGTGGGTGTGCGCCTCGACGCCCACGGTGACCCGGATCAGGACCGGCGCGACGATGTCGCGGTCGCGGGCGAGCTTGTCGAGACGGGCGATCTCGTGGAACGAGTCGACGACGATCGCGCCGACGCCGACCTCCAGCGCGGTGGTCAGCTCGGCGATCGACTTGTTGTTGCCGTGCAACGTGATCCGCTCGGGCGGGAAGTCCGCGCGCAGCGCCACGGCCAGCTCGCCGCCGCTGGCGACATCGAGGCTCAGGCCCTCCTGGGCGACCCAGCGGGCGATCTCGACCGAAAGGAAGGCCTTGGAGGCGTAGTGGACCAGCGCCGGGTCGCCGAACGCGGCGGCGTGCTCCTGGCAGCGGGCCCGGAAGTCGGCCTCGTCCACCACGAACAGCGGCGTCCCGTAGGTCTCGGCCAGCTCGCGCACGTCGACGCCCGCGATCCGGATGGCGCCGTCGTCGCCGCGCTCGGCGTTACGCGGCCAGACCGGCGGGTACAGGTCGTCGAGCGCGTCGACGGTGGTGGGCCGCTCGCTCTGGGTGTTGCTCGGCGGCAGCACTTCCGCGTGCCGCGGCCCTGCCGGGTGTGCCCTCATCGCTTGCCTACATCCGTTCCGGTGCTTCGATACCGAGGACGCCCAACCCGTTGGCGATGACCTGGCGGGCCGCGCCGCACAGCGCCAGCCGGGCGAAGTTCACCGGCTGCGGGTCCTCGTCGCCCTGGGGGATCACTCGGCAGTTCTCGTAGAACTTGTGCAGCGCGCCCGCGAGTTCCTCGAGGTACCGCGCGGCACGGTGGGGCTCCCGCAGTTCGGCGGCGGTGGCCAGCACGCGCGGGAACTCGCCGAGGGTGCGCAGCACGTCACCCTCGCGGTCGTGGGTGAGCAGGCCGAGATCGACGTCGTCCGGTCCGGACACGACCATGCCCAGGTCGCCGGCGTTGCGCTTGATGTTGCACAGCCGCGCGTGCGCGTATTTGACGTAGTAGACCGGGTTGTCACTGTCCTTCTTGCTCCACAGGTCCAGGTCGATGTCCAATGTGGAGTTCGCGGACGAGCGGATCATGGCGTAGCGGGCGGCGTCCACGCCGACGGCCTCCACCAGGTCCTCCATGGTGATCACGGTTCCGGCGCGCTTGCTCATCCGCACCGGCTTGCCGCCGCTGACCAGGTTGACCATCTGGCCGATGAGGACCTCGACGGTCGCCGGGTCGTCGCCGGTCGCCGCGGCGGCGGCCTTGAGCCTGCCGATGTAGCCGTGGTGGTCCGCGCCGAGCATGTAGATGCACAGGTCGAAGCCGCGGGCGCGCTTGTCCTGGAAGTAAGCGATGTCACCGGCGATGTAGGCGGGCTGCCCGTCGCTCTTGATGACCACCCGGTCCTTGTCGTCGCCGTACTCGCTCGACCGCAGCCACCATGCGCCGTCCTCGAGGTAGAGGCCGCCGGACTCCTTGAGCGCCGTGACGGCTTTCTCGACCGCGCCGGACTTGTGCAGCGAGTCCTCGTGGAAGTAGACGTCGAAGTCGGTGCCGAAGTCGTGCAGGTCCTTCTTGATCTGCTCGAACATCAGGCCGACACCGACGCGGCGGAAGATCTCCTCGCTGTCGGGGTCGGTCAGCGCGCCGGGCTCCTGCTTGATGACCTCGGCGGCGATGTCGGAGATGTAGGCGCCCGCGTAGCCGTCCTCGGGGGCGGCCTCGCCCTGCGCGGCGGCGATCAGGGACCGGACGAACCGGTCGATCTGCGCGCCCGCGTCGTTGAAGTAGTACTCGCGGGTGACCTCGCCGCCCTGCGCGGACAGCACCCGGCCCAGCGCGTCGCCGACGGCGGCCCAGCGGGTGCCGCCGAGGTGGATCGGGCCGGTCGGGTTCGCCGAGACGAACTCCAGGTTGATCTTGCGTCCGGCGAGCATGGCGCCGTTGCCGTAGGACGTGCCCGCGGTGAGCACCTCGCGCACGATCTGCCCCTGCGCGTCAGCGGCCAGGCGCAGGTTGATGAACCCGGGCCCGGCGACCTCGGCGGAGGCCACACCGGTCGTCTCCGCGAGGGCCGCGGCCAGCGCGTCGGCCAGCTCCCGCGGCGCCAGCCCGACCCGCTTGGCGACCTGCAGCGCGAGGTTGGTCGCGTAGTCGCCGTGCTCGGGATTGCGGGGTCGCTCGACGGTCACGACGGCCGGGACGACGGAGGTGTCGAGGCCGCGCTCGCCCAAGATCGACAGGGCGGCGGAACGGACCAGGTCAGCGAGAACGTCGGGAGTCACCTGCACAAGTCTAGGTAGGGGGCTTTCACAGGGCGTCACCGCCTCGGACCGACCGTTCCCTACACTCCCGGGGGTGAAGAGGATCGCCGCGCTCGTGGCCGTCGCCTGTCTTGTCGTCACCGGCTGCACCACGGCTGAACAGGGCAAACCTGTCGCCGCCGGGACCACCACCGCCAAGGCGCCCGCGAGCAAGAAGGCGGCCTCGCGGGAGTACGTGCCGACCGAGGGCAACAAGGACCCGACGAAGAAGATCGACGGCGTCGTCGCGGTCGACTACGAGCCCGGCCTGCACGTCGACCCGACGAAGCGGGTCGCCTACGACAAGGCGCCCCCGTTCGGCGGCGCCCATGACCAGGCCTGGGCGGCGTGCACGGGGGTCGTCTACCCGAAGGCCGTGCGCACCGAGTCGATCGTGCACTCGCTCGAGCACGGGGCGGTCTGGATCAGCTACGCGCCCGATCTCGGCGAGGACGACGTGGCCGCGCTGGCGAAGCTGGTCGACGGCAAGCCGTACCTGCTGATGTCGCCCTACCCCGGCCAGGACACGGCGGTCTCCGTGCAGTCCTGGGGCAGGCAGCTCAAGGTCGACTCGGCCGACGACGAACGCATCGGCCAGTTCATCACCGCCACGCTGCGCAACAAATACCTCACGCCCGAGCCAGGCGCGCCCTGCGACGCGCTCGGCGCGCCCCACTTCGACCAGGACGATCCGCCGCCGTTCGACCCGACCCCGCCGGGTCCCGACGCGGTGCCCGTGACCGGGGGCTGACGGGGACCGAACATCGGTTCCTTAGACTGTCCGCGCACTACCATCCCTGTGCAGGTTCGCCCCCACCCGGGTCGAACCTCCCCGTCGACGAGAAGTCCGAGGACGGCATGGCCAGCGGCACCAAGAACAAAGGCAGCAAGGGCAGCGTGAAAGCGGCACGCGCGTCCGTCGTCGCCAAGAAGGGCGCGCCCTGGGGCACGATCGCCGCGGTGGTCGCCATCGTCCTGCTGGCGGGCGGCATCTTCGGCTACGCGTATACCCAGATCTCCGCGGCGAAGAAGTTCACCGTGTCCGAGGAGAACAAAGACCCGTCGGTCAACATCGACGGTGTCGTGCGCAAGGAATACCCGGCGGGCCAGCACGTCAAGGGCACGCAGCGGGTCGCCTACGACCAGAGCCCGCCCTTCGGCGGACCGCACGACGAGGCCTGGGCCGCCTGCGAGGGCGTCGTCTACCCGACCGCCGTGCGCAGCGAGAACATGGTCCACTCCCTCGAGCACGGCTCGGTGTGGATCGCCTACAACCCGGACAAGATCCAGGGTCCTGACCTGGACAAGCTCAAGGGCCGGGTCGAGGGTCAGCCGTTCATGATGCTCTCGCCGTACCCCGGTCTCGACAGGCCGATCTCGCTGCAGTCGTGGGGCCACCAGCTCAAGCTGGACAGCGCTGACGACCCGCGGATCGAGCAGTTCGTCAAGTCGCTCAAGCGCAACAAGTACCAGAACCCGGAGCCCAACGCGGCCTGCGGTCCGCTCGGCCCCGGCGTGTTCGACCCGGCCTCGCCGCCGCCGTTCGCCGCCGAGCCGCCCGGCCCGGACGCCATTCCGATGGACGGCAAAGGCACCGAGGCGCAGCCGTCGGGCCAGGCCCCGGTCCCGCCGACCGGCGCTCCGACCGCGCCCGCGACTCAGGCTCCGCCCGCCTCGCAGTGACCGAGAACAACGAAGGCACGCCGGAGAGCACGAAGCGCAAGATCTTCGTGCTCTCCGGCGCCGCTTTGGCGGTCCTGCTGGTCGGCGCGGCGGTCGGCATGCTGATCACGCTGTCGGTGGTGCGGCAGGCGAGCACCCCGACGGCCGAGTCGGTCGACGTCGGGTTCGCGCAGGACATGCAGGTCCACCACCTGCAGGCGGTCACGATGGCCAACTGGGCGCGTGATCACACCCAGGACCTGTCGGTGAAGAGCCTCGCGTTCGACATCGAGCAGACCCAGCTCGGCCAGATCGGCGCGATGAGCGGCTGGCTCGACATCTGGGGACAGCCGGAACAGGCGCCCGAGCCGGGGTACATGGCCTGGATGGCGGGCGGCAGCCACGGCCACACCACCGAGGCGTCCGGCGGGGTGAAGACCATGCCCGGCATGGCCACCAGCCAGGAGATCGCCAAGCTGCGCACCCTCACCGGCCGCGAGCTGGACGTGTACTTCCTGCAGTTGATGCTGCGCCACCACGCGGGCGGCCTCGACATGGCGCGCTACGCCAGCGAGAACGCGGCGACGTCGCAGGTGCGCAACCTGTCGGAGAAGATCCTCAAGGGCCAGGCCAACGAGATCAAGGTGCTCGAGTCGATGCTCGCCGAGCGCGGCGCGAAACCACTGTGACAATCAGGGACAATCAGGACGACCTACCAGGGCAGTTCCTTGCACCGCGCGTTCGGCAACCGACGTGATCGTCGTTGAGAATCTCAATTACCAGGACAGTTCTTGGCACCGCGCGTTCGGCGACTCCACCTGAAGCGTGGCGTGCTCTAGGCCGTAATCGGCGGTAAGCAGCTTCTGCGCCGCGCGCAGCACCTCGGCCTGGTCGGCGTCGGCGGTGATCGTCAGGTGGGCGGAGGCGACCTCCATGCCCGAGGTGAGGGTCCAGACATGCACGTCGTGCACCTCGGCCACGCCGGGGACGGCGCAGAGCCGCTTGGTCAGCTCCTCGACGTCGACCCGTTCGGGCGCGTGCTGGAACAGGATGTGCAGTGCCCGGCGGGCCAGGCTCCACGTCCGGGGCAGCACCCACAGGCCGATGGCGACACCGACGATCGGGTCGGCGTAGCGCCAGCCGAACAGGATGGTCACCAGCGCGCTGATCAGGACGCCGACGGAGCCGATGAGGTCGGCGAGGACCTCAAGGTAGGCGCCGCGAACGTTGAGGCTGTCCTTGGCGCCGTCGCGCAGCAGCAGGAACGAGACGATGTTGGCGGCCAGACCGGCCAGCGCGGCCAGCAGGACGGGCACACCGGGGACGGCGGGCGGGTTGTCGAAGCGCTGCACGGCCTCATAGACGACGTAGCCCGCGACCCCGAAGAGCAACACCGCGTTGGCCAGCGCGGCCAGAACCTCGGCCCGGTAAAGCCCGAAGGTCCGATGCGACTTCGCCTTCGCCCGACGCGCCGCCATGATCGCGGCCAGGGCGAGCCCGACCCCGACGACATCGGTCAACATGTGCGCGGCGTCGGACACCAGGGCCAGCGACGAGGTCGCGAACCCGACGACGAACTCGACCACCATGATCGCCGCGGCGATGCCGAAGGCGATCCACAACCGGCCCGCCATCCGGCCCGAAGCGCTGGCCGCCGTGCCGTGTCCGTGCCCTTGCCCCATGTCCCCAACCCTTCTTCGTCGCCGTCATATTGTCACATGCGCATGAATGCACAAGCCACTCGGACGGGCCCCCTTCGCCACCCGAACGAGGGGTACCCACGCGTGGCCAGGGGATCCCCGGTCAGCGGACTGGTAGACGGGTGATGCGGGTAACACACACCGGATCGTCACATGGAATGAGGCAGTGCGTGCGCTCTCGATCCCTTCGGCCCCACCGAGTCCGTCCGACCACAGCGCTCGCCCTGATCACCCTCTGCCTGGCGGGCGCGGCCGCCCAGGCGTCCACGCCCGCCGAGGTGGCTGTCCCCCGGCGGCTGGTCCCGGAGCCGATCCCGGTCCGCGTCCCGGCCGCCGTCCCCGCTCCCGTGGCGCCCGTCCAGGCCGCGCCGGTGCAGCAGTCGGCGCCCGAGGTCGTCCCGGCCACCTTCACCCGGACAGGCATCCCGGCGAACCTGCTCGCCGCCTACCGCTCGGCGGAGGCGCTGCTGGCCAGAACCCACGGGGGCTGCGGGCTGCGCTGGTATCACCTCGCGGGCATCGGCCACGTCGAGTCGGCGCACGCCCGCGGCGGCCAGGCCGACCCGGTGGGCGACACGTCGCCGCGGATCCTCGGCCCGGCCCTGACCGGCGGCCCCGGCATGGCGACGATCATCGACACCGACGGCGGCAGCCTCGACGGAGACCGGGTGTGGGACCGCGCGGTGGGCCCGATGCAGTTCATCCCCTCCACCTGGTCCTTCTACCGAACCGACGGAAACGCCGACGGCGCCACAAACCCCCACAACATCCACGACGCCGCCGCGGCCGCGGGCCGCTACCTGTGCTCGGGCGGGATGAACCTGTCCACCCCAACCGACCTCAGCGCGGCGGTGTACCGCTACAACCACTCGACCGAATACGTGTCGACGGTCCTGATGTGGATGCACCGCTACTCGGAGGGCGCGACGCCCCTCCCACCGCGGCCGCCCTCGTCCACCCCCGGTTCCCGCACCCCTCCCGCCGCCTACCGCCCGACCGGACAGCTTCTCGCGGGTGCTGCCCACCACCTCCCGATCCCCGTCGAGCAGCCCACACCCCTCGCCCCACCGCTCGACCCGCCCCCGCCCCCGGACATCCCCCTCCCGGAACCGATCGAACCCCCAAAGCCCGCGCCGACCCCCATGCCCACCCCCGAGCCGATCCCCGCCCCCGAACCAACCCCAACCCCACCCACAGACTGCGCAACGCAACCAGCCCCGCCCCCTACGCCGCCCACAAACCCCGAACCTGTCCCGACCCCGCCACCCTCGGACCCCGAAGTCGCCCCGACCCCGCCACCCACGAACAACGAAGCCCTCCCCACCCCGGCGCCATCCACCGACCACGAGACTCTCCCAGCGAACACCCCTGAGCCAGCGCTTCCTACGCCCAGGGAGGCGCTTGACCTCCCCCAATCAGCCCCGAACCACGAAGCCCTCCTGGCTCCCCTCCCTGGCATCGTCGAGGACCTGATCACCACCTGCTCCAGCGAACCGACAACCGCCCCCACCGCCCCCTCCAACACCGCCGCGGAGCCGACAAAGGCGGAACGCCCCCGCCCGGCCCACCTCGTCCGCCCCACCAAAACCCCGCACAAGTAGCCCGCCCAAGTTCATCCCCCGAACCCACGTGCGCTAGGCTTCCCAAGTCGCGCGAGCGATGGGCCCCCGTAGCTCAGGGGATAGAGCACCGCCCTCCGGAGGCGGGAGCGCAGGTTCGAATCCTGCCGGGGGCACACAGCAGATGGGAACAGGAGAGGCGACACGTGTGTCGCCTCTCCTGTTCCGTTGTGTTCTGGGGTGGCGGTCGGCTGCTCGACGGCCATCAGCACGCCTGCTGCGCTCGCGGTCTGCTGAAGCGCTGGCAGGGTCTCCCCGCTCAGCGTGATTCGGCACAGGGCCGTGTTTTCGGTCTTGTTGTAGTGGATCTCCAGGCGCAGCGCCTCGAACAGCTTGCGGGCGAGTTCGTCCGGCAGTGCGTCGAGGTCGCAGCTGCCGATGGGCAGCAGGTGGAGCAGGTCGGGGTTCGGCTGGTCGTGGCCCTGTAGTCCGAGAGCTTCGAGTTCGACGGTCAACTCGGCGCGTTCGGCCGCGATTTCGGCGCGGCGGTTCTTGATGTCCTGGATGAGTTCATGGTCAGGCTCGTCCTCGTCGCCACCGGCGACTTCGAGTGTTCGGGTCAGGCGTCGGCGTCGTGCGTCGAGGTCGACGATGGTCTTCTTGATCGCCGCCACGCGGTCTGTCCGCGTCTGCTCGGCCTGCGCGTCGAGGTCGCGCAGGGAGGAGGCGAGCAGGTGGTGCCGGTATCGGCCGAAGACGTGGTGGCTGAGGAAGTCGTTGAGGCCGTCAAGGAGTGCGGGTTCGCGCACCCAGAGACTGTCCGGGTGCCCGTCGGGAACGTGACCGGGCTTGGGTGCGCAGGCGTAGTAGGCGGTTCCGTGGCGGGTCTTACCGAACATGCGGCGGCCGCAGAGTTCGCAGAACAGGTAGGAGCGCAGCCGGTAGGTGCGTTTGGTCGCCGGGTGCGGGTTGGCCCCGGGCCGGGTGCGCGAGCGCTCGCGGCGGCGGACGACCTGCTGGGCGGCGATGAAGGTGTCCAAGTCAATGATCTTGTCGTGGGTGGGGTTGCTGGACCACACCCACTTCTCGATCGGGTTCGGACTGCCGTTGCGGGTCTTCATCGCGCGTCGGTTCCACACCATGTAGCCGGTGTACTTGGGCTGGGTCAGGACCTCGCGGACACTGCTGCCGGTCCAGCGACCGACCGCCCGCTCCGGATCCACCGGAGTGGGCGGCGGGTTGGTGACCAGATCAGTGTTCAGCCGTACCGCGATCGCTTCGTAGCCGAGTCGTTCGGTGATCCGCAACTCGTAGATGGTGCGGACCACCGCCGCTTCGGTGGGGTCCGGGACCAGGACGGTCTTCGTCCGTGGACCGACGCGACCCTTGCCCCGGTGGTTTGATCGGGACCTACGGACGGATCCAGTCGATGATGTGGGGGCGTCTGGGTCGTGCTTGTCGAGGCGGACTTGTACCGCGCGGAAGCCGTAGCAGGATTTGCCGACGTTGTAGCCCTGGTCGGTGTGGGTCTCGAAGCCGTCGCGGGCTCGTTTGATCATGTCCAGGGCGTACCACTCGGCGATGCCTTGTTTGACCCTGCGGGTCAGCACGGTCGTGGGATCGATGAGCATGTCGGTGTCGAGCCGGATGGGTTCATCGGCTGCCCACAACGCCACGTTCGTCGCTTGGAGTTGATGTTCGATCAGGGTGCCGTAGTAGGTGCGGCGGGCAATGCGGTCGATCTGTTCGCAGATCACCGCCTGGAACCGCCGGTCGGGGCTGGTCGCCTCGCCGAGCAGGTCGTGGATGCCGCCGTCGCGTGGGATGGGGATCGCCAGCCGCTCGTGCCGGTCGCCGTGGCCACGCTGGTCGAGGTCTGTGCGGCCGGATTCGACGTCGTAGAAGTACGCGACGATCACGCAGCCCTCGGGCAGCGCGGCCCGCGAGGTACGCAGCTGCCGCAGCAGCGACCCGACCGGGTCTTGCTGGTCGTCGGTCGAGGTGCGGCCGAGGAACGCCACCGGGAACAACACGGGCGTGATCGCGGTCGCGGCTGCGTCGAATCCTGCCCAGCCAGGTCGGTACGGGCCAGCAGCGCCGTTCAGGTCTCGCTTGCTGATCCAGTCCCGGATCGCCGCTGGGCCACCCACCGCGTCACCTCCATGATCACCCGGGCCTGTTCGAGCCGGAGTCGGTGCGCTTCGGCTCCCTCCGCTCGACGGATCTCCCACTGCATCCGCGGATCCGGGAGGGGCTCGGGAAACGCGTCGCGCTCGCGGCTCATCGCAGCGCCTTCTCCATGCTCGCGCCGCCGGGGCGACGCGGCCAGGCACGAGTGTCGGCGTGTCGCAAGTCGCGGCGCACCGGGCCCTGTCGTCCTTCTGGTGGGGCCAAGGCGGAGAACGGGACGGTCCGGGCCAGCACGACATCACCGGTCATCGCCAGCCACTGGGGCGAACCGTGACCTGGCCAATTCGTGGAACTCGGGATTCACATCGATGCCAATGAATGATCGACCCAAGGATAGAGCGGCGACGCCGGTCGTACCGGCACCGCTGAATGGGTCCAAAACGGTTCCGTCGGGTCGGCATCCTGCGGCGATGCAGCGCAACGGTATGTCGATGGGGCTGACTGCGAAATGAGCTCCCCGGTATGGTCGTGTCGGAATTGACCACACGTCGCCGGGGTTACGGCCGTGGGGATGGCTGGCGGAGTGTCGTTCACCGGTGGGTTTCATAGCCGATCCGTGCTCGTGATCACCGAATGCTTCACAGTTGTCGTATTTCGCGAACTGGTGTTGTCCGTACCGTCGTGCTTCCGCGGGTGCGCCGCGTCGGGATTTGCTCGGTCCGCCGAGAATCGTTCCTTCACGAAGTGCTACTGGCTCGCGGATGGGGTCCAGGTCGAACCAGTACCGGCGACTCCGCACGAGGAGGAAGAGCATCTCGTAGCGGCAGGACAACCGGTCGCGGACGCTTTCGGGCATGGCGTTGGGTTTGTGCCACACGATGGCGTTGCGCAACGTCCAGCCGTCATCGACCAGGGCGAAGGCGACCTGCCATGGCAGGCCGAGCAGGTTCTTGTACCGCTCGGCGGCCTGCGGCGGCAGGTGGGTTCCGCGAGACCTGCGACGCGGGTCTGCTGCCGTGGTCGCGGTGGACCCCGGGGCGACGTAGTTGTGCCAGGAGCCGCCGTAGACGTCGCCCAGGTTGAGCCACAGTGTCCCGTCCCTGGCCAGGACCCGGCGAGCTTGAGTGAACACGCCGCGAAGCCGGTTCACGTAGTCGCGGACACTGGATTCCTGCCCGTACTGGCCGGGCACGCCGTAGTCGCGCAGACCCCAGTAGGGCGGCGACGTGACGATCGAGTCGACTGACTCGTCGGCCATGCCGGCCATGACCTCGAGCGCGTCACCCACGTGTAGGCGCCACCGCACGGGCTGACGCCGGGCGGGCTGCGTGGCGGTGTCGTGGTCGAGCCGTGCTGCGGTCACAGGTTGTGTCCTTCGGTCAGGTTGGCTTACCGAGCCCTTCGGTGGAAGGGGCTGTGGGCGGATCTCGGCGTTTGGCAACTCATAACCAGGGCAGGAGTCGCTTTCGGTTCGCGTGGTCCATGCGACGGTCACTGACAGTCGACCAACAAATGATCTACACGCCACCGACACCTCACCGACACGCGTTCTAGCTGCAGGTTCATGACCGGCGTGTCGGTGGAGTGTCGGTGGTTTGTCCACGCTGGGTGAGCTCATGGGCGGTCTCCGAACGAGAGGAGGCTTGCCATGTCGAGCCAAACCTGGGGTAGAGACCACTTCGGCCCGTCGCCGTTGGATGTGGTCGACGGGGCGTTCAGGTTGTTGAGCGCAGGACCCGACGCGCTGGCGATCGACGGGCGGACGGTGAGCCCGGAGCTTCCGCAGCGGCGCGTCACGATGATGGAGTTGCGCGGCTTGATCGTGCGCAGGCAGTTGCGCCGCACTGGGCAAGACGCGGTGTGGCGGGAGTTGATCAGCCGCAGCCGCGCCCGCGACGGTCAGGTGTGGACGCTGGCGGCGGTCGGGTTGGCGCTGCCTGGCCTGCGCAACATCGCCGGAACCCTGGCCGCCGGTTACCGGGGTGACTCCGCCGATCTCGACGCGGAGATCCTCGCCGGGTTCCTGGACGCGCTGCGACTGCGCGTGAACCCGACCTGGACGTATCTGGCCTACCGGCTGATCCGGGCTGGTTTCGAGGCCGGCCGCGCGCTGCGGTCCCAGGAGGAGGACTACACCGGGCAGATCCACGCCGGGCTGGAGTTCCTGGTCGAGTCCGCCGCCCCGCCCGCGCCGTGGGGCCATCCGGATTTCGTCCTCGTCGACGCGATCGGCAAGCACGTCATCAGCCGGGCGCAGGCCGAGCTGATCGGCCGCACTCGGCTGGAGAACGTGCGACTCGGCGAGGTCGCCCGGCAGATGGGGATCAGCTACACCGCCGCGCGGCTGCGCCGCAAGCGGGCCGAGCGGCGACTTGCCGCCGCGATTCTCGCCGGCGATGTCGGAATGCCGATGAACGGTTTCCGCGGATAGCGCTGGTTATGAGGAACTGCAACACACCACCACCAAGGTACGGCCGCCCATACCGTGTCGCGGCACCTCGGGTGGAACGCCCGACTGCCACACCCGTCCGTTCCACCTAAGCCGCTTCTTGGGGCGGCCCGGAATGGCTGTCCCCACCGATAGACCGCCCGGAAATGGGGCGATGGAGATGCGTTTGCCAATACTCGTCCGCGTCGTCGCGGTGCTGATTCTTGCCGCCGTTTTCGGGTCCACCGGCTATGACGCCAGCGCGGAGGATCTGATCGCGCAACCGCCACCAGCGCCGGGCGCGCCGGCGAGTCTGGACCAGGTGATCAGCAATCTGCGCTGGTGGTTGGTCGGTTTGCTGGTGGGGTTGGCGACGCTTTTTCTCACGATCGGCGGAATCCGCTATCTGGCGGCTGACGGCGATCCGGGGCAAGTGGAGCAAGCGAAACGGGCGATGCGCAACGCGTTGATCGGGTACGCGCTCGCCGTGCTGGCTCCGCTGCTGGTCACGATCTTGCGGTCGTTAGTCGGCTGACCGAGGTGGATGCCGTCATGAGCCTGCGACCACCCGCCGACCATCACCGTCTGCCCCCGCTGCCCCCGCTGGCGCTGCCGGTGCTGGCCGGCGTGTTCCTGGTGAGCGTTCTCGCGTTGCTCACCGCCTCCGGCGGGGCGAGCCCGGTGGCTCACGCGCAGCCACCGCCATCGTCGAGTCAGCCGACCGGTCCGCCGTTCTCGCCGCGGCCGACATCACCGCAACCTGCAGCGCCTACTTCGGTGCCTGCCTCCGCGGTGCCGCCGATTGTGGTCGTCCCGACCAGCCAGCAACCACCACCGCCGACGACCGGGCCGGGTGCCCCGGGACCGGCTCCGGGATCACAGCCCGAGGATCCGGCGTGGTACGACATCCCGGGTCAGATCACGAAAGCGATCAACGGGTGGTTCCGGGATCTGGTCACCGCCGCACTGCGTCCGGTGCTGGATCTGATCGGCCGCACCGTGCTGGCCACCCCGAACGTGACCGCCGACCCGCGGGTGCGCGACATGTGGGGCACCGTCGCCCTGATCGCGAACACCATCTTCGTCCTACTGGTCAGCGCGGGCGGCGTGCTCGTCCTGTCGCACGAGACCCTGCAGACCCGGTACGCCCTGCGGGACATCCTGCCCCGAATCGTGGTCGCGTTCATCGCCGCCAACCTGAGCCTGTCCCTGGTCGGAGAAGGCATCACAGCTGCGAACACCCTGTCGCGCGCCGTGCTGGGAATGGACATCACCCCGGACCGGGTGTCCGCGCTGCTGATCACGA
Organism: Actinokineospora xionganensis; assembly: GCF_014323725.1. Lineage (GTDB taxonomy): Bacteria > Actinomycetota > Actinomycetes > Mycobacteriales > Pseudonocardiaceae > Actinokineospora > Actinokineospora xionganensis. The sequence continues at coordinate 19,882 of NZ_JABVED010000028.1, forward strand.
TGCTGGTCAACCCGCTCGGAGCGGGCATCTTCCTGCTGCTGATCGGCTTGGTCGCCGCCGTGCTCGCGTTGATCCTTTTGGCCACGTATGTGGTGCGGCTCGCGTTGACCGTGCTGCTGGTGGTCGCCGCCCCTCTCGCGCTGGCATTGCACGCGCTGCCGCAGACCGATGGACTGGCCAGGCTGTGGTGGCGGGCGATCATCGGCTGCTTCACCATCCAACTCGCCCAGGCGTTGACGCTGATAGTTGCGGTCAGGGTGTTCTTCGGCGCCAGTGGGCAAGCCAACCCCCGCGACTGGGCAGGCGGTTCCAGCCCGCTGGTCGACCTGCTGGTCGCCTGCGTGCTGATGTACGTGATGATCCGCATTCCGACCTGGGTGTTCCGCCAGGTCTTCAGTGGACAGCGCTCCGTCCTCGTCCGGATCGCGAAGTACGCGCTGATCGGCAAAGCCATCGGTGCGCTGCGCGGCGGACACCTCCACCCCGGACCCACGGCGATCGCATCGCCAGGCACCCGACCACCCGGTCCCGGTGGCGGCGCACCGCGTGGCGCGCCACCACGCGGGCCCCGCCCGATTCCGTCCGGTCCGACCCGCGCCCAGACCGTCGGCCGGGCTCAACGTGGCACCGCCCTGAGCACCCTGCCGCCTCGCGCGCAGACAACCGACCATCGCGAGAGGCCGGGAGGTGACGCTGTCGTACTCCAGTTCCCCGCCCAGCAGCCCCGGCCGGCAGCGCCAGCAGATCCTCGCAAGCCGAAGCGTCCGCAGCCCGGCGCCGCTGAGCGGTCAGCCCGACCGTCGTCCACAGGGTCACGGCCACCAGGCAGCCAAGCCCCCGCAGAGGCAATTCCCGCGCCCAGGACCACGATCGCGACCGCGTCGACCTCCGCTGCGCCGCCCTCTCCGCAGTCGACGCAGAGACACCGGCGTCGAGCCAGTCCGCCGGTACCAGCCCCCCAGCCACGGGCACCTCGGCGCGTCACCGCTTCGCCGCCGCCGCCGTCCACCCTTCCTCCGAAGGAGAAGTAGGCGATGTCCCTCCGCAACGACGAACCCCCGATGTCGGCCCGCGTCCCCGCGGATGTGGAGAAGCCGGACAAGATCGCGTTCGGCCTCACCGCCCGCCAGTTGGCGATCGCCGCAGGCGTCGCAGCGGCGCTGTGGGCGTTGTACACCGCCACCGCCGCGATGGTGCCGCTGCCGGTGTTTCTCGCCGTCGCGCTTCCGGTCGTCGCGGTGACCGCCGTGCTGATCCTGGGACTCCGGGACGGTCTCACCCTGGACCGGCTCGTCGTGCACGCTGTGCGTCACCTGCGTGCGCCGCGCCGCCTGGTGCCTACCTTCGACGATGAGCCGATCGTGGGCGCGCCGGCGTGGGTGGCCGCGGACGCCGGGCCGATCCCCGCGCTGCTGCGGTTGCCCGCCGAGGCCATCGCCGGGACCGGTGTGATCGATCTGGGACGTGACGGTGCGGCACTGATCTGCGCCGCGACGACGGTGAACTTCGGTCTGCGCACCCCTGCGGAGCAGAACGCGCTGGTCGCGGTGTTCGCGCGCTGGCTCAACGGCCTCGCCGCGCCGGTGCAGATCGTGGTGCGCGTCGACCGTCTCGACATCACCGCGCTGATCGCCGACATCGAAACGCGGGCGCCCGGCCTGCCCCACCCCGCTTTGGAGGACGCCGCACGCGAGCACACCCGTTTCCTGGCCGGCCTGGGCGCATCGCGGGATTTGTTGTGCCGCAGCGTGTTCCTGGTTCTGCGTGCTCCCGCCGTGCCCAACCGCGACGCGGCGGCGCGGACACTGTTGCGCCGTGCGGAGGAAGCCGCCCGCGCTCTGGGTGCCGCGGAGATCACGCTCTCGCCGCTGGACGGCGCGGCCGCCCTTGACGTCCTTCGGGGCGCTTGCGACCCGTACCGGAGTTGACCATGCGAACGAGGTTGCGCTCGCGCCGGGCGTCTACCCGATACGACGACGGCCCAGGGCTGGGGCCCGACTCGGTCGAGGTCGGGGCGCGGCACCTGTGTCTGGGTGGCGGCTACGCCACCACGTTGATCATCACCGGGTATCCGGCCGAGGTCGGGGCCGGGTGGCTGGAGCCCCTGCTCTGCTACCCCGGACGCGTCGATGTCGCCTGCTTCGTCGACCCGCTGCCGCCCGCGGTCGCGGCGGACCGGCTGCGTCGTCAGCTCGGCCGACTGGAATCTGGTCGCCGCGCCGGCGCGGCCCGAGGGCGGTTGGAGGACTTCGAGGTGGAAGCGGCCACCGCCGACGCCCGCGACATGGCCGCCGCGCTGGCCCGCGGCGAGATCCGCCTGTTCCGGGTCGGTCTCTACCTGACCGTGTACGCCAGCACCCCGGACGAGCTGCGCGAGGAAACAGCCCTGGTGCGCGCGCTGGCTTCGTCGATGCTGCTGCAGACCCAGCCCGCGTCGTTGCGGGCGCTGCAGGGTTGGGCCAGCACCCTGCCACTGGGCGTGGACAGCCTGCGGATGCGCCGCGCGTTCGACACCCCGGCATTGTCCGCTGCCTACCCGTTCACCTCCCCAGACCTCCCCAACTCGGCCGCGTCGGCATCGGCGCCACGCGGGATCCTCTACGGGCTCAACGCGTCCTCCGGCGGGCTGGTCGTGTGGGACCGGTGGTCGCAGGACAACTACAACAGCGTCGTCCTCGCCCGCTCCGGCGCGGGCAAGTCGTACCTGACGAAGCTGGAAGCGCTGCGCTCGCTCTATCTCGGCGTCGACGTGGCGATCATCGACCCGGAGGACGAGTACCGGCGTCCCGCCGAGGCTGTCGGCGGCGCGTACCTGCGCCTGGGTGCGCCGGGCGTGCATCTCAACCCGTTCGACCTGCCCCACACCGGCGGCGAGTCCGACGCGTTCACCCGGCGCGCCCTGTTCCTGCACACCCTGGTCGGGGTCATGCTTGGCGAGCCGATCTCCCCGGCGGCGCGCGCCGCGCTCGATCGCGCGATCACCGCCACCTACGCCGCGGCAGGCATCACCAGCGACCCTCGAACCTGGCGTCGACCGGCCCCGCTGCTGCGCGACCTCGCCACCACGCTCACCGCCGACACCGACCCGGCAGGCCACGACCTTGCCGCCCGCCTCGCCCCGTACGTGTCCGGTTCACACAGCGGCATCTTCACCAATCCCACAACCGTGCGGCCCGAGTCGCACTTCACGGTGATCTCGCTCAAACAGCTCCCCGACGAACTCAAACCCGTCGGGACTCTCCTCGGCCTGGACGCGATCTGGCGGCAGGTGACCGACAGCGGCACGCAGCGGCGGCGGTTGGTGATCGTGGATGAGGCGTGGCTGCTGATGCGCGACCCCGAAGGCGCGAAGTTCCTGTTCACCCTCGCCAAACGCGCCCGCAAACACTGGACCGGACTGTCCGTGGTCACTCAGGACGCCGCCGACGTGCTCGGCTCCGACCTCGGTCTGGCCATCGTGTCCAACGCCACCACCCAGATCCTGCTGCGCCAGGCGCCGCAAGCCATCGACACCGTCACGCAGGCGTTCCGGCTCTCCGACGGCGAACGCGCCTACCTTCTGGCCGCCGCTCGGGGAGACGGGCTTCTGGTCGCCGGCACCCAACGTGTGGCCTTCACCGCACTGGCCAGCGAGTTCGAGCACGCCGCGGCCACGACTGACCCTGCCGAACTCGCCGCCCTCACCGACTCCTGAACCCAGGAACCATCATGCCCACCCCTGATGATCCGACCGATGTCCCGATCGTGCGGTTCCTCCGACATCTCGCCGACGATCCCATCGCCGCGCTCGCCGGACTCACCGGCTCACCACCGGCACGCCTGCTCGCCGCCGTCGCTTTGCTCGCGGTGACCGTCCTGCTCGCCCGATCCCTGTTCCGTCGGCACTGGTGGCGACGACAAAGCGCTGACGCCCGGCTGCTGACAATCCGCCCACCCGCCACGGTGGACCCGGCCGGGGCGATCGTGTTCTGGCGCGCGCTGACCGGACTGCTCGCCCCAGCATGGAAACGCTGGCTATGCGGACAGCCACCGCTCGCGGTGGAGTACCGATTCACCATCGAAGGTGCGCGCATCGGGCTCTGGGTGCCCGCCGCGGTCCCGCCCGGACTGGCCGAGCACGCGATCACCGCGGCCTGGCCCGGCGCCCAGATCACCACCGCGCCTGACACCACGCCACCTCACGCCGCGGCACTCGGTGGTCAACTCGTCCTCCTGCGCCCCGAGTACTGGCCGCTGAACACACGGCACGACACCGACCCGCTACGGCCACTCCTCGAAGCCGCCTCGGAACTACGCCACGGCGAAACCGCCACCGCCCAGATCCTCACCCGCCCAGCCACCGGCCGCCGACTGCGCCCCGTGCGCGCCGCCACCCGAGGCCAACCGCCGGCCCACAGCCGGACTGTCTCGGTCACCGCGCGAACCATCGCCGCGACCGTCAACGAGATCATCTCCCTGTTCCTGCCGGGCGGCAGCCCACGCACGGGCACCAGCCACCACTACCGGGCGACCGCCGGTGTCACCGACGACCTGCGTCCGGTACGGGAGAAGGCAACCCAACCGCAATGGGAAACCGTGATCCGGTACGCGATCACCACCACCGCCCGAGGAGCGCCCGCACGACAACGGCTGCGCGGCCTCACCCACGAGATCGCCGCCACATTCTCCGTCCATACAGGACACAACAGTCTGCGTCGCCGACACCTGTCCAACCCGGTCTCCGCGCTCACCGCCAGATCCATGCGCCGAGGTTTCCTGCTGTCAGTGCCCGAGTTGGCCGCACTCGCGCACCTGCCCTACGACGACAACACCCCCAGCGTGGAACGCGCGGGCGCACGATCGACGGCCCCGCTGCCGCGCATCCCCACCGCAGGCGCCGACGTGAAGACCCTCGGAATCGCCGACGCCGGGCCGTCCCGCCCGGTCGGCATCCGGGTCGCAGACTCCTGCCACCACATCCACGTCACCGGCGCCACCGGGTCCGGCAAGTCGACGCTGCTCGCGCACCTCATCCACGCCGACGCCACCGCCGGACGCGGCCTGCTGGCCATCGAACCGCGCGGTGACCTCATCCTCGACATCCTCGACCGCCTCCCGGCCCACGCAGCCGACCGGGTGGTGCTCTTCGACCCCGATGACCCGACCGCCAGGCCCGCGCTCAACGTGCTCGCCGGGCCCGACCCGCACACCGTCACCGACAACCTGGTCGGCATCTTCCGCCGCATCTACGCCGACTACTGGGGCCCCAGAACCGACGACATCCTCCGCGCCGCATGCCTCACCCTGCGCGCCAACACCGACACCGCAAGGCCCGCGACCCTGGCCGACATCCCCGACCTGCTCACCAACCCCAGCCGACGCACCGAACTCACCACCGGCCTGGACGACCCCGTCCTCGCCGGGTTCTGGGAGTGGTACCACGCCCTATCCGAACCCGCCCGCGCCCACGCCATCGCACCCCTGATGAACAAACTCCGGGCGTTCCTGCTGCGCACCTTCGTCCGCGACACCCTCTGCGCGCGGACGGACTCCGTCAACCTCGGACGACTGCTCGACGCCGACGGGATCTGCCTCGTGCGCGTCCCCAAGGGCAGCCTCGGCACCGACACCGCCCGCCTGTTCGGCTCCCTCGTGCTCGCCAAGGCCTGGGAAGCCCTCACTCACCGCGCTCGTATCGACGCCCACCAGCGCCGCGACTGCTCGATCTACCTCGACGAGGCGCAGAACTTCCTCACCCTCCCGCACGGCATCGACGACATGCTCGCCGAAGCCCGCGGTTACCGCGTCTCACTTGTTCTCGCCCACCAGGACCAGGCCCAGCTCCCGCCCGCCCTGCGCGAAGCGATCTCCGCCAACGCCCGCAACAAGATCTACTTCGCCGTCTCACCCGAAGACGCCACGTCGCTACACCGCCACGTCCACCCCCAACTCACACCGCACGACCTATCCCACCTCGACGCCTTCCACGCCGCCGCCCGCCTCATCGTCGCCGGAGCGGAAACCCCCGCCTTCACCTTCACCACCCGCCCACTCCCGCCGCCTGTCCCTGGCCGCGCGCGCCACATCCGTGCCCACGCCAACTACCCCAATCCGAGACCGATCACCACCAAGCAACGAACGACCCCGGACGCACGCTCCGAGCTCACCGGCGGCGTCGCCCCCAGACAACCCCGACAGGACTCATGACCATGCTCACCCGACACCCCCGCTACGGAGACCCACTACGCGACGACCCCGCCGAGACCACCCGGCCCCGCCTCGACGACCGCGTCATCCACGCCGCCCACAACCGGCTCACCACCCGCGACCGATGGCTGCTCGCCCTACTCCATGAACACAGAACCCTCACCAGCCACCAGATCGCCGAACTCGCCTTCGGCCACCACAGCGCCGCGAACCGTCGACTGCTGCTCCTCTACAGGCTGCGAGCAGTGGACAGGTTCCGGCCGTTCACCCGCACCGGATCAGCCCCCTGGCACTACGTGCTCGGCGACACCGGAGCCATCATCTTGGCCGCCCAGGCAGGAATGACGGTCGGCGAGTTCGGCTACCGCAGGGCAGACGCCCTCGCCATCGCGCGCTCCAGCCAGCTCGCCCACCTCGTCGGCGTCAACGGCTTCTTCACCGCGCTCGCCGCCCACGCCCGCCACCACTCCGACACCGACCTCCTCGCCTGGTGGCCCGAACACCGATGCGCCACCGCATGGGGACCCACCGTCCAACCAGACGGCTTCGGCCGATGGACCGAACACGGCCGCCAGATCGACTTCTTCCTCGAACACGACACAGGAACCGAAACCCTGCACCGCGTCGCCTCCAAGATCCCCCGGTACACGCGCCTCGCCACCACCACCGCCATCACCACCCCCGTAGTGATCTGGCTGCACTCCACCGCACGCGAGATCGAACTACACAAGCTGATCAGATCGACCCCTATCCCCATTGCCACCGCAGCTTCGTCCCCAACAGACACGCCAGCGGGCCCCATCTGGCAACTCGTCGGCAGAAGCGACCGCGTGCGGCTCGCCGAACTCGCAACCGGCTGATGTTCGTCAAAGCCGCTGGGGCCGCCGCAGCCGCCCTCGTCCTGATCACCGTGCTCATCGGAGCCGCTGCGGCAGCAGCCGTATCCGCGCTCCTCGGCGGCGGTAGCTCTTCGACCCCGAGCACAGCCGCGCTCAACGACATCCCCGCCGACTACATCGTCCTCTACCAACAGGCGGCCATCGTGTGTCCCGGACTCGACTGGGCCATCCTCGCCGCCATCGGCAAGATCGAATCCGACCACGGCCGATCCAAACTCCCAGGCGTCACCGTGGGAGAGAACCGATCCGGAGCGGCCGGCCCGATGCAGTTCCTCAAACCAACCTTCGACTCGGTGATCGCCCGCCACCCGATCCCGCCGGGTGGCGCCAACCCGCCGTCGCGATATCACCCGCACGACGCTGTCCATGCCGCAGCCTTCTACCTCTGCTACTCGGGCGCCCAGCACGATCTCCGCCGTGCCCTGCACAGCTACAACAACTCCGACACGTACGCGTCCAGCGTCCTCACCCTTGCCGCCCACTACGGCGCGACATCCGCGACGAGCCCAGGGCAACTCGGTCTCGACTGGCCGCCGGAGGCAGCCACCGTGGCCGACCCAACCTCCGGCGGGCACATCACACCCCGCACCCACACGCTGCTGCGCGCGCTGCAGAACAACGCCATGACCGGAGACGGCATCGGCTGCTTCGCCCACCGCCCCGCCAACCCCGACTCCGACCATCCGAAAGGCCGAGCCTGCGACATCATGATCAACCCACAAGACCCGCAAGCCGTCGCCCACGTCTGGACCATCGCGAACTGGCTCATCACCAACCAAGCCCGCTACGGCATCAACTACCTGATCTGGCAAGGCCAATACTGGTCAGCCCGCGAACCCCGCTGGACGCCCTACCGATCCGACAACTACGGCTGCCCGAACCCGGCTAACATCACCGGCTGCCACTACGACCACATTCATTTCTCATTGTTCTGAAAGATAGCCATATCGCATCCGATGTGATATTCGCACCTATGAGATTTTAGAACACATGGTTTACTGCGGCGATCGAGGTGGTCAACACGGCCATGGACGTCCTTGGCGGGCGTTCGTAGTTCCGCAAGCCTGCTGAACGGCACGTTTGCCGTTCCGTCCACACCGTCCTCGCATCTGATGCGATAGGAGGTTGTGCCCGCCCGACCGCACCCTCACCCGTGAACTCCACCCACCATGATCGGCAACTCCTCGGCCTCAAGCCCACACCGCCGTGTCCTGGGCGACAGCTCGCTGGCAGCGACTGGGGGCAGATATGCCGCCCACCGCAGCCGCCGTGGACGAGCGGCACCGCACACCGAACGGTTGTCTCCGATCTCCATAAGGCATCCGGCCGAGAGGGCAGCCTCACGGTGAGACGCCGATCGATCTCTGCACGTAACAGCTATCGCGGCTCACGCGATGCATCATCCATGGTCGGAGACGGCGCCGAGCGTGAAGCACAGTTGGCGGCGGAGTCGGTCGAAGATCTAGGCGTGCAGCTCTTGTGTGAGCAGGGCGAGACCCACCCAACTTCGGGAGGAAGGCGGCACGTCGACCTCGTGGAGCGGCCTATTGTAGGGGCGGCCAGGTGACGAACTACAAGCAGTGGTGTGGGCCCCCCAATGTAATATCTGTCGGCTCTCACAGCATCGGCGTCCTCGTGTCGATGGATGACGAGGTCGGAATCGGAGCCGTCGCAGCTCATCTGCCTAGTCGCTACGCCGAGACCGAGTCGCTGGCACGCATAGCGAAACGGTTCGGCAAGGCCAAGGTCTCTGAGTTCCTACGAAACAAGCTTCCGCAGACCCAACGCGCCCGATCAGGGGATCTCGGCGAGATTCTCGCCACCACCTATCTTGAGGAAGACTGCGGATACATAGTTGGCCCCAGTCGCTTGGTCCACCGCGACCATCAGGAGTGGGCAATGCGTGGCGACGATGTCCTCGGGGCAAAGTTCGACTCTGCGTCGAACGTCCTCCTGATCAAGGGCGAAGCGAAGAGTCGCGCGAACGCAATGGCTTCGGCGGTGGGAGACGCCCGGGAAGGTCTGCAGCGGGAGGGCGGGCTGCCCTCACCACATTCATTGACCCAGTTCGCGGAACGCTTGCTGAACACGGCCGACGATGACTTGGGCGAGGCCATCCTCACGCTACAGCTCACACGTGGCGTCCGGCCTGGGATTGTCACCCACCTTATGTTCCTGTTTGCAGGCAACGATCCGAGTATCCACGTCAAGGCCGACTTGACTACCTACGGGGGTGTCATCGCCCAGCAGGCGGTGATCCTGCAGGTCCAGGCGCACCAGGACTTCGTCCGCACTACCTTCGAGAAGGCGATCGCAGATGGTGCGTGACCAAAGAACACTGTCTGACGACCTGGCCACCGCCGTCGCACCCCAGTTCCGCGGTCGACTCCTCGCAAGAGGCCAAGCCCAGTCCATGATCCGTCGTGATGGGATGCTGCCCGATGGTGCCCCTTCGTTCGATGCGTTCCTGGATGACGACCTTCTCGGATACGGGTACTCCTTGATCTCGACGAGCATGCGGATCATGGAGACCAGCGATCTGGCGGAGCCGAGACAAGGAACAACCATCGGCAGCAACGAAGGTCTTGCCCGCGAGGGGTGCATTCACGCCTCCTACGCACTCGAAGCGGCGACCAGAAATGCCTCAAAACGCTGAGGAGATCGCGTTTCACCGCCTGATCGCCGGTGCGGCCAGCCACCTAGGCGGCTATGCCGCACGTGCCTACTCGCTGGTCCAGGCGGGCGTGCGATCAGGACGGCTGACGCCGATGGAACACACGCTGGCTGACTTGGTCATGCGCTCCCTCGATGGCATCGAGGAACGGACGCGACGCCTGAGGTCATCACCCAATTTAACGGACGACGCCCTGCTGGCCGCTCTGCTCGACGAGAAACACCCCGCCACGCACGAGGATCCCGCTACATCGACAGGCGAGCTAGGCCCCATCGCGTTACTGCTCAGCGAGAACTACATGTCGGCGGTCTCCACCGCTCTCTTCGCCTTGGCGCATGGGCAGCCAGACCTCCTGGCAGCAGCCCTCGACGATCTCCAGACGGGCGAGCGCGCGTCACATGACATGAGCGCACCAGGACCGTGGTGGGTCTACCGCCTCACACGGCGACTGCTCGACGACCTCGCCGGGACCAGCATCAGCGCCCACATTCCCGCCCATCCACCACCGGTAGGAACTGCGACGCTCGAAGTCCCCGACGACCGGCGCGCGCGTCGGTGGCGCTACCTGCGTCGAACGTTCGTGGCGAACCTCTTTGCTCGCAACCGCTCCGAGATCGACCTGTGGCCCTCGCAGTTGCACGTTGTCGACCGAATCTTTGACAGCAACCACGACCTGGTCGTGGCGCTCCCCACCAGCGCGGGCAAGACCCGGATCGCAGAACTCTGCGTCTTGTCTTGTCTGGCGCAGGGTCGGCGGGCCGTGTACGTGACACCACTCCGAGCACTCTCCGCTCAGACCGAGCAGGTTCTGGATCGAACCTTCGCGCCTCTCGGAGTCCGCGTGTCGTCCCTCTACGGGAGCATGGGCGTAAGCGACAGCGACGAGGATGCCCTCCGGACAAGTCAGATCGTCGTCGCGACACCGGAGAAGCTCGACTTCGCGCTCAGATCGAGTCCGAGTGTGCTCGATGACGTTGGCCTGGTCGTCCTCGACGAAGGACACATGATCGGTCCGTCTGAGCGCGAGGTCCGCTACGAAGCGCAGATCCAGCGCCTCCTGCGTCGCCCTGACGCACACGCGCGGCGCATCGTGTGCCTCTCTGCCGTCTTCCCGACGGGCCAGGACCTCGATGACTTCGTTTCTTGGGTCACCGACGAGACCCCGGGCGGACTCCACCGCGAGGAATGGCGTCCCACCCAGCAACGGTTTGGCTTGGTGGAATGGCGCGGCGATCACGCCCGCCTGTCGATGACCCTGGGAGAGGACCAACCGTTCATTCCCAGGTATCTGGAGGCGAAGGAACCTACTCGCCCCCGACGGAGGTTGTTCCCCGCCGACAAACGGGAACTTGTCATTGCGACCGCGTGGCGGCTCGTCGAGGAAGGCCAGACCGTTCTGATCTTCTGCCCCCAACGGAACTCGGTCGAGCCCTACGCGCGGGAGGTCATCAGGCTTCGACGACAAGGACTCATCGACTCCGTGCTTCCCGCCGACGTTGATCTTTCCGGCGCTCTCACGATCGGCGCCGAGTGGTTCGGTGAGGGACATCCGATCTTGGAGTGCCTCAAGCTTGGAGTGGCGATCCATCACGGCGCGCTCCCCGGGCCCTTCCGCCGTGAGGTCGAACGTCTCCTTCACGCCGGAGTCATCCAGGTCACCGTCGCTTCGCCGACCCTCGCGCAAGGGCTGAACCTATCGGCATCCGTCGTGCTGTTCCACGGACTCCGCCGTGGCCAGATTCCTCTCACCGGCGCAGAGTTCTCCAACGTCATCGGACGAGCCGGACGCGCCTTCGTCGACACGGAAGGACTCGTCCTTTATCCCATCTTCGAACCCACCGAATGGCGGCGGCGCGAATGGCTGCAACTCACGGCTGGCGACGCCGGCAAGGCGCTCCGCTCCGGACTCATCGAAGTGAGCATCGCCCTCATCCGACGCATCATCGGGTCGATCAAATCTAATGAACTGCAGCCCTTCCTCGACTACCTAACCGGCGGTGCAGAATGGGCATTCCCGGTTGTCGCGGGCGAGGCATCAGACCAGCGAATGGAGGCAGCTCAGTTTTGGCAGTCGAACCTCGCCCTCCTCGATGCCGGAATCCTAAGCATCGTCGGCGACGATGGCGCCGGGCCCAGCGAGATCACCCAACTGATCGCGGACACCCTGCGGGGCTCCCTGTGGGAGCGACAGGTCGATCGCCTAAACGCGCCACAAGCCGCAGCCCTCCGTGAGGTGGTCACCAGCCGAGCACGGTTCATTTGGAACACTTCCACGCCAGCCCAACGCCGTGGGTGGTATCTAGCTGGACTCGGCGCTAACGCAGGTCGAGAACTCGCTCAGGTCGCAGGCGACGTCGTCGAGCTGATCGCTCATGCCGAGACCGCGATAGCCGACGAGGATCACACGACCGCGACATCTCGGCTGGAGCAGATCGCAACCACGATCTTCTCGCTGTCCACGTTCCAGCCCGAGACACCGGTCGGGAATTGGCGCGAGGTCCTCGCCCATTGGGTAGGTGGTCGACCCCTCGGCGACTTCGAGACCGGCAGCCCGGATGACCGCCTCAAGATCGCCCAGTTCATCGAATCGGACCTGGTCTACCGGCTGGTGTGGGGTATGGAGGCTGCCCGCGTGTACGAGGATGCACAAGGCAACCCTTCCGCCGCCGCACTCGACGGTTCGGCGTTGACTGCGATCGAGACTGGCACTTTCCTGCGGCCAGCGTCCATCCTGATCCGCGCCGGTTTCGACCACCGCAGCGCGGCAATCGCCGCCGTCAAGCAGACCAATGCGACTTTCGACTCGAATGCAGCTATGCGGGACTGGATTGCGCAACTCGACCCTGAGATGGCCAGCTCACCCGACTGGCCGACAACGGAGTCCCGCGAGGCCTGGCTGAACTTCGCAAATCGCGCACGACGGACCCGACGCCGACAATGGCGACGGCAAACCGCGCGGCTCGATGACGTGACCTGGTCCGGTCCTGTTCCGCAGGAACGCGCCTGGTTGCGAGTTACGACTGGTCCGGACGGCGAGATCGAGCTTTGGTCTCCGGGCTACGACCGCGTGGGCACCGCCGAAACTCGGCTCAACCCGGCCATGGAAGGCATACTTCACGCGCGACGACTCAGCGACGAACCAGGCATCGAGCTGCGCTATCGGGGACCTAGCGACCTGTTCAGCAACGACCAGTAAAGATGGGGCACACGGACACTTCGGTAGCTTGGCGAACCTCGGGCCGAGTTCCCGAGGGCTGGAACTCAGTGTTCATCAGTGCTCCCAGTCGTTCCTCACGACTCGCCCCATGCCGCCCACACTCTTGGCAATGGGCCGCCCTGGGAGATCCAGTCGTCGAGCGCTTGGTAGTAGCTCAGCGCGTCCTCGCGGAGCGGAGTGATCCGTTCGTCGCGTAGCTTGTCGGCCTCGATCGCCTTGTCCGCGTCCACCAGCGCCGAGTAGGTGACGCTGAGTCGGCGCGCTTCCTCAGCGCTCTGCCGGGCGAACGCCAAGACGTCGTCCGGTTCGACGATGCTGTTCTCGTCGCCGTGGCGTCGTTGCCAGAATCCTGCGGTGAACCCGTCGCGCCAGGCGTCGCGTTGCCGAGTTTCGTCGACCCATCGCGGGACTAGGTCGACCCAATCGGTTGTCCCCACCGATGTTGGCCCGTACACGCGGACATGGCCCGCACCGAAACCGGCGATCCAGCCGCAGTGCCGGGCTTTCGCCGCGCTCTCCGATTCCATGATCATGGCTCAGATCTCCTCTCCCGTGCTGTCTTCTCGGTGTTGGCATGCGTCGTCGTCGATCAGCCGTAGTGGCCCGCGGATGTGCTCGCGGAGTTGCCGGTAGAGCGCGCGCAGCGACGTCTGTTCGCGTGGTCGCATCGGCCGACCGCGCCGCACCGCGATCGCCCGCTCGGCTCTGTGCGTCAGGGCGCTCCACTGGTTGCGCTCGATCAGCGCCGCGCACTGCGGGCAGGCCGCCCAGTCCGCGAGACTGGAATGTGTCGGAGCGTGGGGAATGGTGAAGTCCCTCGCGGGCAGCACATGCGTGGGTGGTGTGTCGTTGCAGAAGTCGCAGCGGCCGAGCCACCCGAGTGGCGCTTCGACCGGCACCACCGGGTGGTCGTCGGGATCGGACACGGTGTGTTGGTAGGTGATCCCCGCTTCGGTGGCGACGATGTCGACGGCGTTGCCGCAGGCGGCGCAGATGGTGATCACGGCCCGGTTCTCCCCGGCTCGAGTCGGATCACCTCGTCAGCTGCGTTGATGGCGAGGATGGAAGCCGGGTCGTCGGCTCGCGCGCAGTCGATGACGATCAGCTCGCGGGACGTTGCGAGGCGGGCCAGCGTACGAGCGAGGATGTCGGTGGGGATCTGGCCGCGTTCTCCGGGGGTGAATCCGACGATGTCGCCGCCGAGCTGGATGGGAAGATGCTCGGCGCAGGTGGCCAGCCGGTTCTGGATCGGGGTGGTCGTGGTGCGCAGTTCGAGCAACGCTGTGGCCAGACCCATCGCGGCGGCGGCCATCGCCAGGGCCGCCGCCATGTGGGCAGCTTCATCGGGCGGGCCGATGACGGCCAGGGTCAACGCACCGGGTGCGCACTCGCTGGCGACTCGACGGGACAGGTAATCCTCGGCGGCGGGTAGGACGAGGACTCGTTCGGCGTGCAGTCGCACCGCGTCGGCCCACGCGCCGTGTGCGGTTTGGCCGAGGCTGATCAGGATGACGCGATCGCGGGCGGGCAGCTCGCGGCTGATCACCGCGTCAGCGTCGTGGGTGTCGATCAGCACCAGACGCGCTTCGTGCCACTGCATCCAACTCACCTCCCCCGGAGTGCGGGTCGTGACCATGGGAGCGGCAAACGCGGCGTAGAGGGTGAACTCCATGGATCGGGTGGTGATCAGCAGTGTCAGGATGCTGGAATCGGTCTTCATCAGTTGCCATCCGCGTCAGACCACGGCAGTGCGTGGTTCAGTCAGTTCGGGTTGGGTGAGTTCGTCGTCGATGTGGGCGAGGATGCGGTCCGCGACGGACAGGACTCGTTCGGCGGACTGCCTCACCGCAGTGACGTCAGCAGCCCATCCGGCCACGTAGGGCACCGAGTAGTCCAATGTCGATAACCCACAGACGGCGGCCACGATGCACGCCACGGACTCGGCTTCGATCTCGCCGGTCTCACGGCGCAGATCGGCGCGCTTGTCGTGTTCACACAGGATGTGCGCGAGTTCGTGTGCGAGTGTCTTGGCGGCCTGCGTGGGCTCAACGTCCGCGCGGACGCGCACAGTGCGCGCGGCGAAGTCGGTGATCCCGTTCGCGCCGCCGCACTCTCCACGATCGATCGTGAAACCAGCGGCCGCGACTTGCCTGGCGAGTGCTTCCCACAGCCCGGCTGGGGCGTCGCCGGACAACAGTGCGCACCGGTTCGGCCCGGCCGGATCCGGGAGTGGATCGCCATCGGTCTGGGCGATATCGAACACCGAAACCAGGATGAACCCAGCCAACCGACGGACGTGGTCGTCCACGCGATCGCCGTCACGGTCCGGCTGCGGTCCTGCTGTGGCGGGCGATCTCTGGAAGCGTGGTGCCCAGATCCTGATGCCGTGCTCACCCTTGCGGACGTGGCGTCCGTGCCGGTTCCACTCGCGTAGCGGGCGGACGTCGGTGGCGTGCGGGTTCTGCGCGAGGATCATCAACAGGTTGGACAGCGAGTAGCGGCGTAGCCAGGCCCGCGACTCGATCATTGCTCGCCAGCCTTGCGAGCTGGTCAGGTGCTCGATCGCGTCGCCGAGTTGCTCGTGCGCTTCCCGCAGGCGCTCGGCCCGCTCCTGCGGGCTCATGTTCCGAGGTGCCATGATGATCACGCCCGGCCGCACAGGTCCGTGCCGGACGCAACGAACGCCTCACCCGACAGGCCACCTGCAGCGTGGTCGGGCGGCGACCAGCCGCCGGGGGTGAAACACACGCAGTACCGCGCCGGAGCGCCGCAATCGGCGCAACATCCGCAGTCGTCGCACAACCCAGTGCGGGGATCGACCGATTCGACGCCCAGACACACCGGGCACGTCGTGTCCGCGCCGTAGGTCTCCCACCACTCAGCGTCCGCCGTGGTTTGGCAGAAGTCCATGTTGGAGTACCAGATACCGCCGTCCCAGATTCCGGCCCGCTCGTTGAACACATACGCGTTGGCCGGGTACAGAGGATCAACGGTCAGTAGGACGATCTTGTTGGAGGGGGTCAGCCACGCGGTAAGCCGATCCCTGCCGCTCTGGGTGCTCAGTGACCCGAACGGGTGGCGCGGCAGGTAGTCCTCGGCCGCGATCCGCGTGTCGGAACGGCGGTCACCGTTGGCGGGCCGGACCCGCTTGGGCAGGACTCCGTTGTGCGCCAGAACCGTTCGGGGGTCACCACCGATCCGGAACGGGTGGCAGTTCGTCCTGGTGATGTCCCCGTGGGTGCCCATTCGGGAGTGGAACAGGGCCGGACCGTCCGGGTGAGCCCGCCGCTGGCGGGCAAAGTCCTCGATCACCCGTTCACTGTCGAGACCGCGCTCCACGATGAGCCGCCCACCGAACACGATGGCGAAACCGTGCCCGTCGCGATTCCATCGTGCCCCGCTGCGCAGTGCGTCGGTGTCCGGCAGTACACCGCCCGGGAAGAATGTCAGCAGACACATGACCGTTCCTCCATCTCCCGCAGCAGCGGGCGGTAGGCGGGACGGTCTGCAAGCCAGTCCGCGAACCTCGCCCACTCCCAGCCACCGTGGCGGGCGATGTCGGTGACACTCAGATCGCGGGTGTACTCGACCGATGCGGCGGCCAGCGCGAGTGCCGCCTGGACGTGTTGCTGCTCAAGGGAACTGGCGAACATCCTCAGCTCGAAGGTGTCGCCGTTCTGGGTGTTGATCGCCTGATAGCGGTCTCCCCGCACGCCTTTGGCGTAGTCCTTGACATGCTCGCGGGCATCGTCGTCGAACCGCGACCACTGGTTCGACGCCCGACGGGCGATCACCGTCACCCTGTCCGCGTTGCGGTAGAAGAACTTCATCCACCTAAACACGTGGCACGGTGAGGAGAAGGCGGCACGGCTCACGTGCACGTGCAAGCCGGTCTCGACGCTGGCGTAGCAGCCGTACTCCCGCAGCTTGGTTAGCATCGCCCACGGAAACTGCTCGATCGCCCAGTCGTAGGCCATCGGGTGCGTGACGATCTCGAAGCCGTACCCGATCGAACCGTCTTCCTTCAGGTATCCCAGCTCATCAAGGCAGGACATGGCCAAATCCGCGCACTCGTGAAGATCGCCCGACGGAACGGCGATCTCCAGCTCCGCGCCCAGGAACAACGGACCCTCACCGTGAAACTCCGGGATCGGCTTGTACGAGTAGTCGAAGATCCACTCGCTGGAATCCTCAGCGGATTCTTCGCACGATTCGCAGCAGTCGCCCTCATTGATCAGTTCACCGCACCCGTCGCACCCCCAATAGCGGGAATCAGCGCAACTTTCACACACCCACCATCCATACGCGGTCGACGTTGCGCATCCGGTGAGGATCTCGCAGTCGTCACACTCACGGAAATGCCACGCGCATTGATCACAAACACTCTCGCCGTCATCGGTCGACCGGGTGTTCTTCACCCGCGTCTCGCATCGATCACATTTGACGTAAAACCGTTCGATGCAGTCGTCACAGACGACACCGTCGACGCACAAACAGTCCAAATCGCCGAGATCAGACGTGCCACACCGGACGCACGTCACCTGATCTACAATATTGTTGGACATGACGGAACCACGCTTCCGTTGTGTCAAGGGCCCCGAGTGGGACGGCAATCCCACTCGGGGCCCGCCTTAGTTCCTGCCCATGCGGCGGGCGACAGGGCACCGGACGATCACCGGTGCGCCATCGTCAGCACACGGACTCACGCCGCGACCCGCGCACCGTATTCGATCCGAACCGACTCCATCGCCGCGAAATCGAAGATCGCGAGCTGCCCCGCCTCACGCGCCAACGCGACTGCGATCGAGTAGTCGGACACCACGACGGACACATCCAGATACACCTTGCCCGTCTCGGGATCACGCCACCCACCGAGCACACTCCCTGGCAACGTCAACACATCCGCGTAACGCGCCACATAGGCGATCAAGTCGCCAACGGCAACGGGAT
Source organism: Actinokineospora xionganensis (assembly GCF_014323725.1). GTDB lineage: Bacteria > Actinomycetota > Actinomycetes > Mycobacteriales > Pseudonocardiaceae > Actinokineospora > Actinokineospora xionganensis. The sequence goes on from NZ_JABVED010000028.1 coordinate 37,808, forward strand.
GATCAAGAACCCGCTCGCACTCCGTATGAACCGCAGCCGCGTAACCAGAACGAACATCGGCACCCGTCACCGGGTCGACAGAAAACCCACCATCCGGCACCGAGAGCGCATCGATCATCGCCAACAGCTTCACCGTCAAGCCGGTCATCGTGAGCACATTTCCGGATTGAGTCCCCATGACAGACCACTCCCGCAGAACGCTTTCCAAGGATTGGAGATATGAGCCGGTCCGACTCGCATCTTCCGTCGGCACCCTTAATTCTCGCGCCGCAACCCGAAAAGCACAAGCCCACGTGAAGACTTTCCTGCCGCTTTTCCGTTGGATTGATCCGACAGCTCCAATAGATCCTGACTGCAATTATCTGAGCCGCCACGCAAATTGGCTCAACCTGAGCAATCTGCACAGCAGACCCAAATCATCGCGCTGACACTTCAGCCTCTTCTTCGCAACTCCCGACACTCGCCGCCCAGCGCTTAATGACCCCTTATGTCGGGTTAAGCGTCGACACGGGGCCGAACGCCCGCAACCGGCGGAAACGTGGATGGACGGATGTAGCAATCTGACAGCGACACCCATCGAGACACCTATTAGGACATGCAGAATTCAGTGACCGAATTTGCAGATAATCGCAAAGGAGTGTGGCGAATCCGCCGGACTGTCGGTTTACGTTCAATACAAGCGTTTCCGGTCCCGCGTACAATCCAGGACCCGATGGGGCAGATTCAGGCGGCCGATTCGCCAGAATCTAGGATTGTTTGAATGCTGGCCTCATTGTCCGCGGACTGCGGTAATTGAACCGCAGGTAGCAGCCGCGCATCGGGCGGGAGGTTCTGCCGTGGCACCCGACAGTCGCCGGGTACCCGTCACAGGGATCAGTGCTGGCGTGGTGGACTCGATCCCGATCTCGCGGTCCTGAGCAGGTTCTGGAAGAGCTCGTAGGTGGTCTCGTCGGGATCGGCTCCTATTTCAGCCAGGCGCGCCTGTAGGAGGCGGTAGGTCCGGTGGATGGCGTCGCGACGCCCCAGTAGTGCCTGGGTGCGCATGATCCGCGCATACAGGTCCTCGGCGTAGGGGTCGTAGTTGATGGCCTCCTCCAGGACGGTAAGGGCGCGATCGGGATCGTTGGGCTCATGGATGTCGGCTATGGCGGTGCGAGCGTCGAGGGCCCGTCGGCGGAGGTGTTCACGTTCGACATCGAGCCACTCGAAACCCAGCTCGGCGCCGAGCTCGCCGGTGTGCTGCTCGGTCGCCTCGCGGAGGGCGTCGAGGCGATCAGTGGGTTCAGTAGCGCGTGCAGCTTGATCGAGGGCGCGCTCGAATCGCCAGAGGTCGACGTCGAAGACCACAGGGTCAAGGCTGTAGCGGTCGGCCGTGAACAGGAGGAACTTCTCGTCGGGTTGGCCGGTCGCCCCGCGGAGCACCTTGCGGGCGTTGCTCACGGCGGCATGGAGAAGGTCTTTCGCCCGGCTGATCTCGATGTCGGGCCACAGGGCTTCGAGCACCTGGTCCTGGGTGGCACCGCGACGGTGCAGTGCGAGGTACAGCAGGAGTTCTCGGGTTTTGGTACGGAGGCCGGTGGCGATCTCGGTGTCGTGGACGGTGAGTTTCTGAGGGCCGAACAGTGCGAGGCTCACCGAGTGTTGGGTCCACGAGGGCTCCGGTGTGTCGATGGCGGGCGATTGCTGCGTGAGCGACTCCGGGAAACCGTGTCGTGTTTCGTGATCGGAAACAGGCTCGACTGGCACCGTGATGTCGTCGGCAGGGGTGACGGGCGGGCTTCCCTGAGCTTCTGCGAGCACGGCGAGAAGGTCGAGAGCATCCTGGCCCGACAAGGTGAAGAACCGCAGGTTCGTCGTGAGTTCCGGTTCGTGTGCGCGTGTGGTGGCGAATCCGTCTGGCCCGACGGTGTAGGTCGGGCCGGTTGGGGATTCACCGAACAGCACGGCACCGATGTCTCGATCGGCTGCGAACTGCAGGATTGCCGTGAGGCGGCGGATGTGGCGTTGTTCTGGGGTGGCAGCCAGCAACGTGATCGGCAGTGGCTCGCTGGGATCGGCGGCGCGCACCGCCGCCATGTCGGTGGCGTGGTTGTCATCGAGCAGGCGTGCTCGGTGGATTTGCTCGACCTCGAGGCGATTGAGGGCGGCATCGAGTGAGTCGACGATGGTCAGGTTCTCGGGTAGTGGCACGGCCTGGTCGTCGATGCTGGGGAAGATGCGTGTGAAGTCGGTGCGGGGTATCAGGATCTCCAGCTCGTGGGCCTGGTGGTGGGCGAGCTGAGCTGTCAGTACAGCGCGCGCCGCGGCGTGAGTGCCTGGACCGGTGAGGCCGACTCCACGAAGCGCGACGGGATCGATCTGGATCTCGGTGTGGCCGGTGAACGCGATGGGCGCCGCCGGGGAGGCTGGGTCCGTCGCGTGTGGTTTCGAGTCACGGGATGTGTTGTGTGCGTGCGCTCTACGTAGAGTGCGCACGGACTCGGGCAGTGGGGCCGGTCGCGTGAGCTGCTCGATGGGGCGCGGCTGATACCGGCGCCGGCGGTGGATCCACAGCAGAGTGGTGGCCGCGGTGATGGCGGCGGCAAGGCTGAGCCCGACGACGGCTCCCGAGGGCATGGTGACCTCATGTGACTCGCCTTGTTGATCCGTTGTGGACGCCGGGGGCGGCTGTGTTGTCGGCGTCTCCAGAACCGGATTCGAGGTCGATGTCGGTGGTCGTGTCTCACGCGGGGAAGGTGAGACCGCGGTTGGTGGCTGCGCCGTTGGGGTGTTCTGCGATGTGGCTGGGCTGGTCGGCGGGAGGAGGATGGTGAAGCCGGCGTGCAGCTTGTCCGGGTTGGTGAAGGGTGTCCCGTTCGGTTGAATTCGTCCTCGGTTGGCGTCGAAGACGGTTGGCCACAGCGTGGCCTCACCGAGTTCGCGCTGGGCGATCGCGGACAGGGTGTCGCCAGGCCGGACGGCGACTTCCCGTAGGACGGTGTGGTCCAAGCCGGTCGCGTCGGCGGGCAGGAGCAGGATCATGCCGGGCTCGATGCGGTCGGGGTTGGGCAGGCGGTCGGCGTTGAGGGTGTGGATCTCGCGCCAGCGCAGACCGTCGCCGAGGTGCCGTTCGGCGATGCGCCACAGGCTGTCATAGCGGCGCACGGTGTATCGGGGCAGTTCGGTGGCTGGCTTGGCCTCTTGGATCGCGGGCTCGGCGACCGTTCGCGGGACTGCCTCAGGGTCGTCGGGTGCGGTGGCGACGATCGTCGCGGCGGCGTGCAGTGGTGTCGTTGCCGTGTTGATGGCCACGAGGACTGCGGCCGCGGTGACGAGCGCTGCCGCTGGTTGTTGAAGAAGGGCTAGGCCGGGCACCCGTGGGAGGGTGCGTCCGCGGAGTTGGCTGACCGCTTCGGCCACGACGAAGCCGGTGAAGATGGCCCAGAGGAGCCAGACCGTGATCTGCAGGACGGCCAGCAGCAGGGTGCCGTCGTCGGGGCGCAGCAGGGTGGTGCGGATGTCGGTCCAGTTCGGCAGGTCTGAGGACAGCGGGTTGGTCCCGTAGGTGATCAGCGCGGCGGGGACGCCGAGGACGATGGTGGCCAGGCATGCCGCGGCGACGAGTCCTCGGGTGATGGTTGCCGCTCGTGCGCGGATGCGGTGCCGGGTCATCACGGGTCTCCTGTCCGCACGCCGACGTTGAGTTCGCCGGTCGCGGTGCCGACGGCGTCGTAGCTGCCGCCGAAGATGCCCAGCGGGTAGGGGCCGGTGACGTTGACGGTGACGCGGACTGTCCGTGGTCCGGTCACCTCCACGGTTCCCGGATAGCCTGCCCGGCTGAGGTATGACTGTCCGAACTGGACGGCTGTGGGCGCGTCCAGGGTGGTGGTGGGTCCGCGGGCGTCGACGGCGGTGAGTGCGGCGCGGACGGTTTCGGCGGCGATGGTGTCGGCTCGAGCGAGTGCCTGGAGTTTGGCTGCGCCGTCGGCGACGAGTCCGAGTAGCAGGATGATTCCCGCGACCAGGATCACGGCCATGATGGTGATCTGACCGGAGTCACTGCTGCGCGCGCCGGTCACGATCGACTCCGGTAGGGGTCCAGGACACTGACGAAGTCGGCCCGCAAGGACTTGCTGCCGGAGATCCCCGGCAGCCCCAGATCCGAAAGCCGCACAACGCACACCACTTCCGCCCGAACCTCGGCGGGTTGGCCCAGCGGAGCGGAGAACCCTGTGGTGTCAACGGAAACGTTCGTGCTCTCACAGTGCAGGCCGCCCTGCAGCAAGGTGGCGCGAGCGACACCGGCTGCGGCGTTCTGTGCCTCGGCGGGGGTACGGGCCAGGGACGCGGCCCGCGCTGCCGCGGCGGCGGCGTCGGTGACGGTGCCGCTGGCCACGGCGACGCGGCCGAGCCCGGCCGCGAGGCCCATGAACGCGAGCAGCACCGTGCCGATCACGACGAGTTCAAGGCTCGCCGACCCCGCGTCCGTCGTCCTGCGCCGGGTGGTCACGGTCCGCTCCCGACTCCGGGTGTGGTGAACACCTCGCGCGGCCCCTCGACGACCTGGGTGACGGTGAAGTCCAGGCCAGGTATGGGGAAGACCCGCATGGCGGTGGCTGTGACCTCCACGCGCATGGTGGTCGAGGTGGTGGTGACGCTCACGTGCGGGTCGTTGGCTGCCGAGCCACCGGCTCTGGCGAGGAACGAGTGCGCCGATGCTTCCGCTTGGGCGGGTGTGCCATGGGAGATCCGACCGGCTTGCAGTCCGGTCTGAGCGGCGGACAGGCACAAATTGCGGGCGTGCCACCACATGGCGGCCTGCACCGCGGAGAAGACGATGGCGAGGAAGACCGGGAACACGATGACGAGTTCCAGAGTCGTCGACCCACGATCGCCCCGCAAGCGGCGCCACCGTGGCGCATGGGAAGCGCGCATCGCTGCGTCCTATTTGAGCGGGCCGGAGTGCTTGTTGAACGCGTTCCACAACAGGAGGCCGCCAGCGAGTGCGATGGCCACAGTGATTCCGGCGATGATGACCTTGTCCAAGGTCTCCATTCCGGAATCCTTCGTGGATCTGACGATGCGCCACCGGCGATCCAGCTCGGCGTGCCAACGCTCGATGACGCCCATCACCAGGATGACCAAGGCGAACTGGGCGCGTCTGCCAGCGGCAGACATCTCCCGACGGGTCATCGTGATCAACCTCCTTCCATCTTCTCGTCGTCATCCCGCGAGAAGGGACGCGGCGGGGTAGAGCACCAGCAACAGGAACCCGACACCGAGCAGCGCCACCGGGAGGACGAGCTTCTCGGAGCGTTCGTTCGCGCGCGCCTTGTCGGTGGCGAGCGCGGCGGCGCGTAGTGCGGCTGCCTTGCTGGTGAGGGTCCTGTAGACGGCGGCGCCGTCGGCGGCGGCCGCGACGATGTCGGCCAGGTCGGTCAGTTCCGTCACCCCAACCTGCTTGGCCAGGTGGGACAGCGCGTCCCACGGGGTGATGCCAGCGCGGAAGGCGTGAGTGAGGGTCGCCTGGATGCGGCGGAACACCCAGCCGTCCGCGACAGTGGCTGCCTCGGACAGCGCCTGGATCGGGCTGGATCCGCGGGCGCGCTCCTGGGCCACCAGATCGAGGTATGCCGCCACTGCCCGGCCGAAGTCTTCCCGCGCCTGCTTGGCCTCCTGCGCCACCACGCGGGTCGGCAACATCGACATGCCTACCGCCAGCCCAACGCCGACGATCGCGGGCAGGGTGATCGGGACGTCCACATTGGCGATGGCGGCGAGTGCCCACAATGCGGAGGGCGTGGCCAGTCCCAGGGCGGCGTAGCCGAGACGGCGCAGGACGAACCAGTCGATGCGGCGCCCGATCAACTCCAGATCCGCGACCGGCACGCCCAGAAGCACGCTGGTGTTGGCGCTCATCCGATTTGCAATCCAGCCGACAACTCGATCCGACCGGGACGACGACGCGCTGAAATCAGGCTGGGCGAGGTGGGTGCGGTCCCAGCGCTGTAACACAGCGGCGAGGTCGACAGGGGCTGCCGGCGCGACTGCCCACAGGGCTAGCACGATGGCGAGCCCAGCCAGGGCTCCGAGCAGGGCCGCGATCTGCGGGGTGGTCATCGTCGATCACCGTCCCGCAGGAATCGGTGGCCTGTCTGGGGTCGGGCCAGTGATCTCATCCAGATGAACGATGTTGCGACGACGACGCCGATGACGGCCAGGGCAACTTGACCAGCTGCCGTTCCGAACGGTGCGAGGTAAGTGCGGGCGAATGCGAACAGCCCGGCGATCACGATCAGGGTGAACACCATGATCGCGCGAGTTGTGGTGCGTGGCTTGGCGCGGTCGGCTTCGACCTGTTGGCGGGCGGCCACGTCCTCGCGGAGTGTGTCGGCCAGGTTCTCCAGCACCTCGACGAGCCCCTTGCCGCCGGCGCGGGCGCGCAGGATCAGGCTCGCGGCCACCCGGTCGGACGCTTCGTCGCCGAGGTCGTCGGCGAACATCCGCAACGCGGGTTCCAGCCCACGCACTCGCGCGCGGGCCGCGAGCGTGGCGACCTCGGTGTCGATCGCGGCTGGCGCGGTGCGCACGCTCATCGCGACCGCCTGCTCCAGCCCGCCCGCACCGGACTTCAGGATGTCGACCAGGCGGCGGGTCCACTCGGCCAGTCCCTCGAGCCGGGCGATCACCCGTTGGGCCTCGTCCTGGCGCCACAGCGGCGGCACCGCGACCACGGCGACCGCCGCACCGAGCGCCGCTACCGGCCAGCCGGTCACAGCAAGCACCAGGAGGCCGGTGGCAACGGCCGTGACCACGGTGCCGGCACGCCAGCGGCCGACCCGAGCGCGCAGGACGGTCCACGTCGACGCCGGGTGTGCTGGCCGGGGCTGCGTGCCGCGGATCGCAACGACCAGCAGGATCACCGCGCCCGCAAACCCGCCACCGGCGAGCACGGCGAGCGTGGTCACGGCGGGCCGCCCGCGAAGGCGGTGTGCTCGAACCCGGCGCGTTGTAGATCGTCGGCGAGCTGCTGGCTCGGCGGGTAGATCAGCTTCGCGCGTCCGTCTTCCGGACTTGGCGCGAACACGCGAGTGATGTCCGGCCTGCCGGAATCGCCGACCTGGCCGACCTCCAGGATCTCCGACACCATCCGCTCTCGCCGGGGCGGGTCGCCGGGCTGGTGGTGGTCGACCTTGCGGACATGCACAACCAAGTCGATCGCACTGGCGATCCATCGGTAGGCGGCCTCGATCGGCAGCGGCGGCCGTGCGAGCTGGCCGAGGCTGGCGATGCGGTCGAGCACGTCGGAGGCGGACGCGGCGTGCAGCGTGCACATCCCGCCAGCCGCGCCGTTGCCGAGCGCGCGCAGCATCGCGGTGACCTCACCGGCCCGAACCTCGCCGACGATCACCCGCGACGGGCTGTGCCGCAGTGCCTGCTTGAGCAACGTGTCCAAGTCGATCTCGCCTACGCCCTCAGCGTTGGGCAATCTGGCTTCGAACGGACTGACCAACGGGTGGCGGGCGGGCGTCAGATGCAGGCCGAGTTCGTACTCATCCTCCACGGTCACCAGGTGCTCCTCGGGCCGGATCTCGTGGCACAACGCCCGCAGCAGCGTCGTCTTGCCCGCCGCCGGACCGCCCGACACAATCAGGTTCTTACCTGCTTTTACCGCGGCGGCAAGGAAATCCCGCACGACCGAGTCCAACGTGCCGTTGCCGACCAGAGTGTCTAAAGTGGTCTCGACGAGCCGGTAGCGGCGGATCGTCACCCGCGGCCGATCGGTCACCTCCATCACCGCGGCCAACCTGCTGCCCAGCGGTCCACCCGCTGGCAGCCGCAGGTTCAGAATCGGCGAGGCCTGCGAGAACTCCCGACTGGTCTGCCCCAACCGGGCGGCATAGGTGGCGAGCATCCCGACCAACTCGGCGTCCGAGGCAGCGACCGGATACGGCCACCACTCGATCGTGCCGTCGGCCAACTCCAGCGCGACCCGGTCGCAGCCGTGGATGTGGACGTTCTCCACATCCTCCCGATCCAGCAGCGGCTGAATCCTGCCGAGCCCGTAGAGCGCGGCGAACACCGCGTCAGCCAGTGCCCGCTCCTGCGCGAACGACAGCGGCGGCTCCCCATCCGCGCCGCGGCGGATCACCCAGGCCTCAAGCTCATCGCCGATGACCGCCTTCGCCCGCACCCGCTCGTCCTCACCCGACAGCACCCGCTCGGCCGAGCGGTCCGCGGTCTCCGCCGCCTCCAGCCTCGCCGCGACGGTCTCCCGGAGCCGCGCCACGTCGGTCAACTCCGGCCCGTCGGGGGTCTCGGTGACGGCGGCGAACGGCTTGAGCCCGTTCCCGCCCACGGGATCGAGGAAGGTGAACCGGTCGGTGCTACGCATCGCTGCCAACCTCCTCGGCCCGCTGTTCGCGCTCCGACGCGACCGGAACCGCGGCCAGCCGGCTTGCCGCTGTTCTCGCGGACCGCGCGAACAGCGACCGCGACAGGCCGAACGGCTCGTCCATACCGTCGCTGAACACCGACGCGGCAACGTGATCCTCAGGAAGCTCCGCCCGGACCGACACATCGAGCGCGTGCTCCAGCGATGAGATGGTGCTCGTGCGTGCAGCACATGCTAGGAGCCCCAGGCGAGCAGGCTCGACGTGCCGACGCAGCATCGCCAACGCGGCGCGCGCGGCGATCACATGCCGCGGCAGTGGACGCACCGCCACCAGCACAAGATCCGCGACCCACGCCAGCGGCCAGGGTGTTCCCGGACCAAGCCGCCCGCAGTCCACGATGGCGGCGGCATCCGTTTCCGCCAACGCCTCAGCCAGGCGCCGCCAACCGAGCTCGCCGACCGACGCGGCGTGCGAGGCCTGCTGCAACCCGGTCAACACCCGAACTCTCGGCACACCAGGCACCGCTTGCAGGTGCTCGGTCAGCGACCCGGCCGTCGCCGTGCTGTCGTGGCGGGTCGCGGTGGCGAAGCTCAACACCCCAATGTCGCGGCGCAACCAGCCGGACAACACCCACGGCGACAACCACCCCGCGGTCAGGTCACCACCAACGGGGTCGCAGTCGGCCAGCACCACCGCGGACGGCCAGGCCCACGCCAGCGCGGCCGCCGACGTCGTCGCTCCCGGCGACGCCTTGCCCGACACGATCACGATCACCGGCATGCCGATCAGCCACCCCGGGGCAGCAACACCAGCGCCACTTGCCCAGCCGACGAGGCCGACGCCAACGGCGGGCCGTTCGGGACCGACACCACCACATCGACAGTGACCGACCCATCCGAGCTTGGCGGCCCCACCCGCACCACCTGCGCCCGCACACCGTCACCGCCCGGCACAGCAGATGAGCCCGGCTGCTCCGAGGCCACGGTCACGACCAGCACCATGTCCCCCGGGACGACGCCGCCTCCCGGCATCTGCCCCGGCTTCACCGCCAAGCCGACCAACTGCTGACCGGGAAACGGCGGCCGTGCCTCGGTGACCTGTTCCCGAACCACCAACGTGCCAGGCCGCAACTCCACCGCCGCGACCTTGCCGACGACCGAAGCCCGCTCACTGGCAGGGACCGGACGCAGCCCCGGATCGGCGGCGATCCTAGCCACGCCCAGGTCGGCATCAGTGATCCGCTCGAACGCCGGCACCGTCCGCACCACCGACAGCACCTCGACCCGATCATCCAGCCGGTTGACCAGCACCACGTTCGCCCACGCGGCGAGCGCCACGATCAACGCGGCAAGCACGATCAACCATGGGCGACGTCGACGAGGTAACCGGACACGGGAGGACTTACCGCGGCTCTCCTGGACCTCGTCCTGAACCCGCTTCGCCGTAACCGGGGCGTCCGCCAAGCCGCCACCTGCCTCCCGCTAACCGTTACGCAAGCCCTGCACCTCTGCCACGGCGAACCGAATCGTCGTCTCCGACCGCATCGCAGGCAGCGAACCACCAGCCGGTGCGGCGCCAGTCGACCCGGTCCAGGTCACCTGCCACGTGATCGCGTACGTCGCGCTCACCTGATCACCCGGCATCCCGTACGACGAGCGCCGGTACACATACCCACAGTCCGGCGACGCCGCGTGCACCCCGAACCGCGTCCGGTCGTACGGCGTCCCTGGCCCACTGCATGTGACCGCCGGACGACCGTCACCCGGTGTGAACGTCAACGACGTCGGTGCGGCCGTGACCTCAGCCCACACCGACCCCGCCTGCACCCGCTCACTGCGCGGCCCGAACACTCCCGGCTCGACCCAGATCCACGTGTTCTCACCGACGATCACCGACGAGCGCCCATCCCGCAGGCGAACATCCGGCGAATGCCGCGCCACCGGAGCAGGCATCGTCAACCGCGAGTACGCCTCCTGCGCCAGCTGCCCCGGCGTCGGCAACGCCGCTGCGACAGGTACTGCGCCACCGGAGGGGAGCGCGCTCGCCCAGCCCAACGCCACTCCGTCGCACACGAGGTAGTAGTGTCAATGGCCAGTTCGTTCTCCCCGTAGGCGGC
>NZ_JABVED010000029.1 GCF_014323725.1 Actinokineospora xionganensis
CAACGCATCCAGCCCAGGATGAAAAGGGCTCAGTGGATCTTGGGTCGGGCCACGGCCACCTCCGGCGCGATGAATGGGAATGGATGTAGTCGCTCTCACATTGCCCAATACGCACCGGAAACGGTATTGCGCGGCAATTCAGGGGGAATCGCACCTTGGCGGGTAGGGCGCCGTGAGATTTCGTCAACAGCAGTTAACGACCCAGCGTCGGAGCCACACGACAGGACGGGAACTCGCTGGTAGAGCACAGTTCCACGACTATTTGTTGCGTTCCGGTGAACCCCGGAACCGGCCGTGTGAACAGTTCGAGTTGGCCGCATTCAAACGTCGGTAAAAGCAATGGTCAGCCATAGACTGACGTCGCCGACTAATAGTCGTTCAGCGCATACCTGGGGACTCATGACCGAGCGTAGACGTGGTTCTGTTCGCGGCAGGCTGACCCAGATGTTGGCCGTGTCGCTGACCATCGTGCTCAGCCTGATCGGCTACGCGATGACCGTCGAGGTGCGCAACTACCGGGCGGTCACCGCGGCGGTCGAGTCGGTGTCGCTTGCGTTGGGGGCGCAAGGGGTTGTTCACCAGTTGCAGCGGGAGCGAGGGCTGACTCTCGGGTTGCTGGGGGGCGACAGCCGGTTCGCCGATGGGCTCGCTCGGCAGCGCCGCCAGACCGACAGTGCGGTGGCGGCCCTGCGCGGGGAGCTTGAGCGTGGGGTGCCGCAGGGCGGGGAGGACCTTTCCGCCGCCATGCGTGGACTCGACAAGTTGGTGACCGTTCGGGCAGGCACTGACGCACGGACCGGGAAACGGGCGGAGACCTTTGACTTCTACACCTCGGCGATCGCCGGGCTCAACGAGGTGCTGCTGACCTCTGAGGATATCGCCGATCCGGGGCTGCGCCGCGGTTTGGCCGCGTTGCGCACCTTGGGGAACGTCAAGGAGTCGGTGGGGCGCGAGCGCGGTTTCCTGAGCGGCGTGTTCGCCGTGGGCTGGTTCACCGACGACGAGTACGTCCGGTTCACCGAGATCCGCGCGACAAAACTGGCCGCCGCCGCCGAGTTCGAGCGGTTGGCGACCGATGCGCAGAAGGACGCCTTCGCCGCCGCACAGCGGACTCAGGCGGGGCAACAGGCGGCGCGGCTGGAGCAGGTTGCCTTGCTGGGGGCGGCGGGGCCGCTGCCCGAGAATGTCGACCCGATGGTGTGGTTCGAGTCGATCACGACGGTCATCGATGATCTGCGTGACGTGCAGACCTCCGTCGGTGACGACATCACCACTCAGGCCAAAGTGTTGCACCGCGACGCCGAGACCGAGGTCATCATCGCCATCCTGGTGACTTTCCTGGCCGTGGTGGTGTTGGTGTGGCTGGTGATGAGGGGCATTCGCTCGATCACCCTGCCCCTCGCGAAGCTGGCGAAGGACGCCGACACCGTCGCCTCCACTGGCCTTCCCGCCGCCATCGCCGCAGTGCAGGCCGGGCACACCGGCGCCCACGACGAACCGGTCCTGGTCGACGCCGAGGCCTGCAACGAGATCGTCGCGCTGGCGCAGTCGATCGACCGGGTCCGCACGTCGGCGATGACGTTGGCCGGTGAGCAGGCGCTGCTGCGGCACAATGCCCGTCAGTCGCTCGCGAATCTGGGTCACCGCAACCAGAATCTGCTCCGCAGGCAGATCAGCGCGATCAGCGAGTTCGAGCAGAGCGAGTTGGACCCGGACGCCCTGGGCAGGCTGTTCCTGCTCGACCATTTGGCGACCCGGATGCGGCGCAACGCCGAGAGTCTGCTGGTCCTGGTCGGTGAGACCAGCCCACGCCGGTCCGGCACGCCGCTCCCGGTCGTGGACGTCATCCGCGCCGCACTGTCCGAAGTGGAGGAGTACACCCGGGTCGAGCTGCGCGGCGTAGACCCGGTGTTCGTCTCCGGCTCCGTGGTCACCGAGGTGGCGCACCTGCTGGCCGAGCTGATCGAGAACGGCCTGTCGTTCTCGCCGCCCGAGCGTGCCGTCGAAATCCAAGGTAGGCGCACGAAAAACGGCTACCTGCTGGTTGTCACCGACTACGGCATCGGCATGTCCGCCGAGCAGCTCGACGCGGCGAACGCCAAGTTCCGCGGCGTCGACCCGTTCCTGGTGGCGCCCACGAAGTTCCTTGGCCACTATGTGATCGGCATGCTCGCTGCCACTTTGGACATCGGCGTCCGGCTCGTCGAGTCGCCCACTTCCGGGGTGAGCGCACGAGTCCTGCTCCCAGCGAAGCTGCTGGCCGAGGCGCCCGCCGAGCCGCGGCCCGTGATCGTGCGCCCCCGCCCGTCCAAGGCGCTCGACGAGGTGCCGCCCAGCGGCGGACGCACCCGCAACGGGCTGGCCAAGCGGACCCGCAGGCCCGCCCCCGAACCCGTCCGCCCCCACGCTTTCGAGACCTCGAACGGTCGCTCCCCCGACGATGTCCGCTCGATGCTCTCGTCGTTCCGCAGCGGCCACCAGCGCGGCACCAGCCGCCCAAGCGAACAGGACACCGCATGACTGTCGCCACGACGAATCCGCAGACATTCGGCTGGCTGCTGGCCACCTTCGTCCGCAACACCCACGGCGTGCTCGACGCCGTCGCCGTGTCCTCCGACGGCCTGCTGCTGGCCCTGTCCCCAGGCCTGGACCGCGCCGACGGGGATCACCTCGCCGCCGTCGTCTCCGGGCTCACGAGCCTGAGCCGCAGTGCGTCACACCGCTACGACCTCGGCGGCCCGAAGCTGATGATGATCGAGATGAACCGCGGCTTCCTGCTCGTCTCGGCCATCTCCGGCGGTTGCTGCCTCGGTGTGTTCGCGGGCGACGACGCCGACATCGGGGTCGTCGGCTACGAGATCGCCCTGTTGGCCGAGCGGTTCGGCGCCACGCTCAGCCCGGCGCTGATCAGCGAACTGCGGGAGGTGCTTCCCCGTTGACCAGACACGCACTGCCCGACGACGGCCCGTTCATCCGGCCGTTCCTGGTCACCGCGGGCCGCACCCGGCCGGTCCAGCCGACCCTGCGGGTCGACGCGCTGATCAGCACCCTGCCCGCCGCCGCTTCCGCCCGGCTCGCCTTCGAGGCCAAGCGGGTCGCCGACCTGTGCCGCAGCCCCAAGTCGGTCGCCGAGGTCGCGACCGCGATCGACGTGCCGCTCGGCGTTGCCCGGGTCCTGATCGCGGACCTCGTGGCGGCCGGTCTGGTGGCCTGCGGTCCGGCGCCGGAGCTGGATTTGCCCGCACTGGAAAGGATTCGCGAGCTTGTCCATGCGCTCTGACCGCGGCCCGGCGTCGGTGAAGATCGTCATCGGTGGCGGCTTCGGCGTCGGCAAGACGACCCTCATCGGCGCGATCTCCGAGATCGAGCCGCTCGCCACCGACGCGGTGATGACCCAGGCGTCCCTGGGGGTGGACGACTCCGCCGGGCTGCCGGACAAGACGACCACCACCGTGGCGTTCGACTTCGGCCGGGTCACCCTCGACCCGTGGCTGGTGCTCTACCTGTTCGGCACGCCCGGCCAGGAGCGGTTCTCGTTCCTGTGGGACGACCTGTCCGAGGGCGCGCTCGGGGCCGTGGTGCTCGCCGACACCCGCCGGATCGAGGACTGTTTCCCGGCCCTGGACTACTTCGAGTCCCGCGGGACCCCACTCGTGCTGGCCGTCAACCGGTTCGACGACGGCACGCGCTTCGACCTCGGCGAGGTCCGCGAGGCACTCGACCTCACCGACGACGTCCCGATCGTGTCGTGCGACGCCCGGTCGCGCGCGTCGGTCAAGCAGGTGCTCGGCGCGGTCGTCGAGGTGGCCATCGGGCAGCGGGCGCGCGCTATCTAAGGTGGGTGCGACGACAGGAGACTCGCCGTGCCGATCGCTGACCTGGGTGACCGCAAGCTGCACTACATCCGCCGTGGCGAGGGCGCGCCGCTGTTGCTGATTCAGGGCATGGCCGGTCACCACGCCATCTGGGGTGAGCCGTTCCTGTCGCTGCTCGAACAGGATTACGACGTCGTCGCGTTCGACCACCGCGGCATCGGCGAGAGCGACCGGGCCGACGAGCCGTTCACCGTGGCCGAGATGGCCGACGACGCCGCGAAGCTGATGGCCGCCGTGGGCTGGGACGACGCGCACGCGTTGGGCATCTCGATGGGCGGCATGGTCGCCCAGGAACTCGCCGTGCGCCACCCCGACCGAATCCGCACGCTCACCTTGGGCTGCACCTACGCCGGGCCGGGCGGCTCGCTGGAGGCACCGGGCCCACTGCGCATGGTCGAGGCGATGAACACCGGGGATGTCGCCAAAATCCTGCGTGCGGGGTATGAGGCGAACCTGTCCCCCGCGTTCCGGGCCGACGAGTCCCGGTTCAAGCAGTTCACCGACGTGTCGCTGTCGGTGCGCGTCCCATCGCCGGTCATCCTGATGCAGCTACAGGCGATCCTGCGGCACGACGCCGTGGCGGGCTTGCGAAATCTCGACGTACCCACCCTCGTCGTACATGGCACGGAGGACGAGATGATCGTGGCGGCGAATGGGCGGCACCTGGCGAGCCTGGTGCCCGACGCCCGCCTCGAGACGATGGACGGGGTCGGGCACCTGTTCTGGTGGGAACAGCCCGAGCGCAGCGCGGCATTGGTCCGCGCGCACGCGCGATAGCTACTTGCGGGCCTTCTTCTCCCGGACGCGGACCGAGATGCGGACCGGGCTGCCGGTGAAGCCGAACGTCTCGCGGAACTTGCGCTCGACGAAGCGGCGGTAGCCCGCCTCGAGGAAGCCGCTAGTGAACAGCACGATTGTCGGCGGCCGGGTCGAGGCCTGGGTTGCGAACAGAATCTTGGGCTGCTTGCCCCCGCGCACGGGCGGCGGGGTGGCGGCGACGAGGTCGGACAGCCACGAGTTGAGCTGCCCGGTCGAGACGCGCTGGTCCCAGGAGTTCAACGCCGTCCGCAGCGCCGGGGCGAGCTTGCGCACCGAGCGGCCGGTCAGCGCCGAGACGTTGACCTTCTCCGCCCACGGCACGCGCACCAGGCCACGCTCGAGCTCTCGGACCATGGCGTGGCGGCGGTCCTCATCGACCAAGTCCCACTTGTTGAACGCGAGCACGCACGCGCGACCCGAGTCGACGACCATCGTCAGTACCCGCAGGTCCTGCTCGGCGATCGGATCGCTGGCGTCGAGGAGCACGATGACAACCTCGGCGGACTCGATTGCCGCCTTGGTGCGCAGCGACGCGTAGTACTCGGTGCCGCTGGCGAAGTTGACCCGCTTGCGCAGGCCCGCGGTGTCGACGAAGCGCCACAGCTGGCCGTCGAGTTCGACGATGGAGTCGACCGGGTCGACGGTGGTGCCCGCGACCGAGTCGACGACCGCGCGGTTCTCGCCGGTGAGCCGGTTGAGCAGGCTGGACTTGCCCACGTTCGGCTTGCCGACCAGCGCGACGCGGCGGGGGCCGCCCTGCACGCCGAAGGTGTCCTTGGGCGACTCGGGCAGCGCGGCGAGGATGGCGTCGAGCAGGTCGCCGGAGTTGCGCCCGTGCAGGGCGCTGACCGGGAACGGCTCGCCCAGGCCGAGCGACCACAGCGACGCCGTGTCGGCGATCAGCCGGTCGTCGTCGACCTTGTTCGCGACCAGGATGACCGGCACCTTCGAGCGACGCAGGACCTTGGAGACGGCCTCGTCGGTCGCGGTGGCGCCGACGGTGGCGTCGACGACCACGACGACGGCGTCGGAGTGGGTCATCGCGTATTCGGCCTGCGCGGCGACAGCGCCCGCGAGACCGTCGGCGCTGGGCTCCCAGCCGCCGGTGTCGAGCACGGTGAACTTGCGGCCGTTCCACAGCGCGTCGTAGGCGACGCGGTCGCGGGTGACGCCAGGGGTGTCCTGCACGACCGCCTCACGGCGGCCGAGGATGCGGTTGACCAGCGTGGACTTGCCCACGTTCGGGCGTCCGACGACGGCGAGCACCGGCTTCGGTGTGGCCTCGCCGTCGTCGTCGGCGAACTCGTCGCCGATCGAGTCCCATTCGGACTCGTCGGACCAGGTGCCATCGAGCTCTGTCATTGATTCCGCTTCCGCTGTTCGTCAAGTTCGTCAACCAGGCCGGCGAGCCGGACCCGGATCTGTTCGGTGGCCTCGATGAGGCCGGTGCGCCCGCGTCCGACCACGAGGTCGAACGGCTCGCCCACCATCATGTCGACCGTGGGGCGAAACCGCCGCCGGGCGCCTTCGGGCCTGCGCGTGCCGCGCGTAGCCACCGGCAGCACGGTCGCGCCGGTCGAGCGGACCAGCCAGGCCGCGCCCTGCTCGGCCACGGCGACGTTTCCCTCGCCGCGGGTGCCTTCGGGGAAGACGCCGACCAGGCCGCCGCCCTTGAGGACGTCGACCGCGGTCAGGAGCGGGGTCCGGTCGGGTTCGCCGCGCTTGACCGGGACCTGCCCGATCGCGCGAAGACCCCGTCCCGCGATGCCGCGGAACATCTCCTGCTTAACCAGGAACACCGAACGGCGCGGCAGCATTCCATAGATGAGCTGCGGTTCGAGCATGGAGCTGTGGTTCGCGACCAGCACCACGGGTCCCGTGCGCGGGACCCGCTCGATTCCGTGCACGCGGATACGGAACGCGGGGCGGAAACCCCAGCGTCCGATCATCCGGCCGACGTCGTGCAGCCAGGGCAGCGCCCCCGCGGGCAGATCCGTGGTCATCGACCCGCCGGTTGCACGGACGTGCCGCTCAGGCCGCGGTCACGAACCAGGTCGAGCAGGTGCGCGACCACGCCGTCGATGTCGAGTTCGGTGGTGTCGACCTCGACCGCGTCGTCGGCCTGCTTGAGCGGTGAGGCCGCCCGGGTCGAGTCGAGCCGGTCGCGGCGCTCCACGTCGGCCTTGACCGCGTCGACGGTGGCCGTGCGGCCCTCGGCGCTGTCCTGGCGGGTGCGCCGTGCGGCGCGCGCGTCGGCCGAGGCGGTCAGGTAGACCTTGAGCCCGGCGTCGGGCGAGACCACGGTGCCGATGTCACGGCCCTCGACGACGATCCCGCCAGTGGTGGCCCGGACCTCGCTGATGATCTGCCGCTGCCGGGCGACCAGCATTTCGCGCACCTTCGGCACCGCGGAGACAGCGGAGACGGCCAGGGTGACCTGCTGGCCGCGGATCTCGGTGGCGACGTCCTCGGAGCCCAGGTGGACGACGGCGCGGTTCGGGTCGGTGCCGACGTGCAGGTCGGTGGCCTCGGCGACGCGGCGGACCGCGGTCACGTCGGCCGGGTCGACGCCCGCGCGCAGCACGGCCAGCGTCACCGCCCGGTACATCGCGCCCGTGTCGAGGTAACCCGCGCCGAGCGAGGCCGCGAGCCGACGCGCTACGGTGGATTTGCCGGTGCCCGAGGGTCCGTCCATCGCGACGACTCCACGAAGCTGACCCTGTCCCACCGCGGCATCCTCCTGCTGACTTGTCCCAGACCAGTGCTCTATTCTGCCTGGCCCCTCCCGCGGGCCGACGCCCGGGCGATGTCGGTGGGCCGCGATACCGTCATGGCATGACCGAGATCACGGACAGCTCGACCGGGTGGGTGGCCAAGCACATCCAGCGCTACGTCGAGACCGACGGCGCCGACGGGTACCTGTTCAACGGCTATCCGACGCTGCTGTTGACCACGCGCGGGCGTAAATCGGGTCACTTGCGGCGCACCGCGCTGATCTTCGGCGAGTCCGACGGCCGGTATCTGCTGGTCGCGTCCGACGGCGGCGCCGAGAAGCACCCGGCCTGGTATCTGAACCTCACGGCCGACCCGGAGGTCACCGTGCAGATCCGCGGGGACGTCTTCGCCGCCCGCGCGCGGACCGCGACGCCGGAGGAGAAACCGCAGCTCTGGGCGGCGATGGTGGACGTGTTCCCCACGTACGACTCGTACCAGCGCAAGTCCTCACGTGATATCCCTGTGGTCGTGTTGGAGCGCATGTGATCAGCAAGCGCGCGCTGAACCGGGCGACGCTGGCCCGGCAGCTGCTCCTGGAACGTTCGGACCTCGGTGTCGTCGACGCGGTCGAGCACCTGGCCGGGCTGCAGGCTCAGACACCGCACACCTGGTACGTCGGTCTGTGGACGCGGCTGCGCGACCTCACCCCTTCGCAGGTGTCGGACGCCCTGGAGTCTCGCGACCTGGTGCGGATCGCGCTGATGCGCTCGACCATCCACCTGGTCAGCGCCGCCGACTGCCTGCGGCTGCGGCCCCCGCTTGCCGCGATGCTGACCAGTGGCACGAACGCGATCTTCGGCAAACGCCTCGTCGGCGTCGATCGCGACGAGTTGGTGGCCGCGGGCCGCTCCATCCTGGAGGAGCAGGCCATGACGTTCGGCGAGTTGGGCAAGGTGCTCGCCCTGAAGTGGCCCGACCGCGACCCGTTGGCGCTCGCGCAGGCGGTGCGGGGAGACACACCGCTGGTCCAGGTCACCCCGCGCGGGCTGTGGGGACGGTCGGGAAAGGCCGCGCACACGACGGCCTCGCACTGGCTGGGAGATCTCGAGGTCCCGGAGCTGACACTGCCCGAGATGATCCGGCGGTACCTGGGCGCCTTCGGCCCGGCTTCGGTGAAGGACGTGCAGACGTGGTCGGGGCTGACCAGGCTGTCGGAGGTGGTCGAGGGGATGTCGGATCTGGTCGGTTTCAGGGACGAGCACGGTCGCGAACTCTTCGACATACCCGACGCGCCACGCCCCGACGAGGACACGCCGGCGCCGGTGCGGTTCCTCTACGACTTCGACAACCTGCTGCTGTCGCACGCCGACCGGTCGCGGGTGGTCACGCCGCGGGTCAAGGAGCAGAACTTCGACCCGCATGGGCCGATCCCCCGGTTGGTGCTTGTCGACGGCGTCACAGCCGGCGCGTGGACCACGGAGATCGGCAAGGAGCGAGCGGTGTTGCGGGTGCGGCCGTTCGATCCGTGGCCTGCTGCGGCGCTGGATGAGGCTGCCGAGGAAGGGGCGCGGTTGTTGGCGTTCCTGGCTGGGGACGTCGGGGACCAGCGGGTGGAGATCGGCTGAGAGCCCTGGTTGCCGAGTTGGCGCGATCATCCTGGTCCGCTTCGCGCCGGGTTCCCCGGACTTGGGGTGGTGGGTGCTACTTCGGGTGGTTGGGGTCGGATGTCTCGTTGAGGTGTTGGCGGGTGCGTGTTCGCGAAGTCCGACCGCGCGAACGCGACGGGGTGTGGGGATCACCGATTCGTCGTTGCCGGGGCGTCACGCGGGGGGCACTTGGAGATCGACTGAGCTGCCCTCGGCGTCCCGAAGGCGGCTCAGTCGTGGGGTTTACCTGGCTGCGTAGACGCTTTCGACGAACTGGGCGATCTGGTCTTCCGACAGGTGCCTGCCCACGTCGGCCTCGCTGATCATCCCGACGAGGCGCTTGCCCTCAAGCACCGGGACGCGGCGGATTTGGTGGGACTGCATGGTGCGCAGCACCTGGTTGATGTCGGCGTCGGCCATGACGCAGTGTGGGGCGCCGTTGGCGAGGTCGGAGGCCTTCATGTCGGCTGGGTTCTTCCCCTCGGCGCAACACTTCAGCACGATGTCGCGGTCGGTGATGATCCCGTGCAGCCGGTCGTCGTTGCCGCAGATCGGCAGCGAGCCGACGTCGAGGTCGCGCATCATCCGTGAGGCGACGAGCAGGCTTTCGTCCTCGTTGATGCACTCGGCACCGGCATGCATGATGTCGCGAGCGGTAGTCATTCGCGGCTCCTTCCGCTGGGTGGTCACGACCCTCCCAGGGTGCCCCCACCACCGCCGCACGGCGACTCGATCACGCGCTGACCTCGCCGAACGCCGCCATGGCTGCCCGCAGCTGGTCGTCGCGCAGGTACGGCGCCGGGCCGAAGCGCAGGTGTTCGCCGCGACTGTCGGTGAGCACGCCGCGTTCGGCGAGGGCCCGTTGGTACTCGGCCGCGCGCGGTGTCCGGATGGCCAGGAAGCCGCCGAAGAGTGTGCGCGGGGAGCGGTCGCGGGTGGCCACCGACTCCGGCAGGCCGAGGTCGTCGAACTCGGTCGCGAGCAGCGTCGTCTGGCGCAGTGAGATCTCGCGCAGCACCGGTGCCGTCAGCCCCTGGTCGGCGAAGAAGTCGATCACCGCGGCGGCCCGGTAGTGGCTGGTCGGGTCATACGTGGAGCCGGCGAACCTCGTGCCGCCGGGTGCGTAGGTGACCCGGTCGGGGTCCTTCTCGTCGGCCAGCGCGTCGAACTCGGCGAACCAGCCGGTGACGACCGGGCGCAGCCGCTGGGCGTGCGGGGGCAGCCGCAGGAAACAGTTGCCCTCCCCCAGTTGCAGGTACTTGTAGCCGCCGCCGACCACCCACACGTCGGTCAGCCCGGCGTCGGACAGCGACATCGGGACGACGCCGAGCGCGTGGTAGGCGTCCACGAGCAGTTCGACGCCGTGCCCGGCGCAGGTGAACGCCAGACCGCCGAGGTCGGGGACGATGCGGGAGGTCTCGAACAGGACCGAGGACACGAGCACGGCCGCCGTCGAGGAGTTGACCTCGGCCGCCAGCCGCTCGGAGAGGGTGTCGGCGGGCAGCGCGGGCACGTGCACGACCTCGATCCGCTCCTCGGCGAGTCGGGCGAGTTGGCGGCGCAGGGTGTGGAACTCGCCGTCGGTGGTGACCAGCCGCGGCCGGGAACGCAGGTCCAGCGCGGAAAGGAAACGCACGACGAGTTCGTGGGTGTTCGACCCGAGCGCGATGTCACAGATCGGGTCGTCGAGCAGGACGCGGTACCAGTCGCGCAGCTTGTCGGCCTTCGCGAACGCGAGCGCCCACTTGTCGTCCACAGTGGACGCAGCGTCGTCGAACGCCTCGATCTGGCCCTCCAGAGCCACATCCGGCCACGCCTGGTGCGAGTGCCCGGTGAGCAGCAGCCGGTCGGCGACCCGGAACCGGCTGTAGTGCGAGGCCAGATCGCTCACAGCTCGCTCCGCACGGCCCACAGGTCCGGGAACACCGGCTGGAACAGGGTTTTGCGCAGGTACGCCGCACCCGGCGAGCCACCGGTTCCCGGCTTGTCGCCGATGGTGCGCTCGACCATCTTCACGTGCCGGTAGCGCCACTCCTGCAGACCCTCGTCGAGGTCGACGAGATGTTCGGCCACTGTGGACGGACCGGAGTCGTCCGCGTAGACCTCAAGCAACACCTTTTGCAGCCCCGGCGACGGCTCCACCGGCTTGCGCACGTCGCGTTCCAGCACGTCGGCTGGGACGGCGTAGCCGTGGGAGTGCAGGTAGGACAGGAATGAGTCGAAGACCGACGGCCGCGACATCGCGCCCTCGATCTGGGCCCGCTGCGCACCGCCCCGCGGGTAATGGGCGAACGCGCGCTCGTCGCGCCTGCCCAGAACCGCCTCCAACTCGCGGAACTGCGCGGACTGGAACCCGCTGGACTCGTCGAGGCGGGCCCGGAAGCTGGTGAACTGGCGTGGCGTCATCGTCTCCAGGACGTCGATCTGCGCGACGATGACCTTGAAGATGGTCAGCACGCGACGAAGAACTCGCACGGCGTGCGGCGTGTGCCCGGATTCCAGCACCCGTTGCAACTCGGCGAGTTCGTGCAGCAACTGTTTGAACCACAGCTCGTAGACCTGGTGGATGACGATGAACAGCATCTCGTCGTGCTCGTCGGAGCGCGGCCGCTGCGCCCCCAGCACCTCGTCCAGGGCGAGGTACGAGGTGTAGGTCAGAGATGCGGCAGTGTCTGCCGCCTGGGTCTCGACTGTCTTGCCCGGCTCCGCATGCCTCGTGATGTCTGGTTTCAACTCTGGCTCCTGGTTTGTCGGTACTGGTCGCTAGCTTGATCGGCATGTCCCGGTTCCGCCTTCAACCGACATCCGCCCAGGAGCGCGCGTTGCTGGAGCACTGTGGGCACGCACGGTTCGTGTGGAACCCCGCCGTGGAGCAACACGCCCACTGGCAGCTGGGTCGCAAGTCGGCTCCTGGGTTCGTCGAGCAGTGCCGCCAACTGACCGAGGCTCGGGCGGTGCACCCATGGCTGGCGGCCGGGTCGGTGATCGTGCAGCAGCAGGCGCTGAAGGACTTCGGCCAGGCGATGGCGAACTTCTTCGGTCGATTCCACCGGCGACCGTCCTGGCGCCGTCGCGAGCGTGGCGAGGGTTTCCGGATCGTGGCGGTCAAACTGGGCGACGTGCGCCGGATATCCCGCAAGGTCGGTGAGGTGCGGGGGCCGAAGGTCGGTTGGGTGCGGTTCCGCTGGTCGCGCGCGGTGGTCGACGGTGTGAAGTCCTACCGGGTCACTCGTGACCAGACTGGGCGCTGGCACATGGCTTTCGCGGTGGTGCCCGAACCGATCGCCGGGCCAGGCTCGGGTGCCGTGGTGGGTGTGGATCGCGGGGCGCGCGAGAGCCAAGCCGCCTTCCGCTGCCGATCCTTCGGTCTTGCCCGCAACGCCGATGTGAACGCGGCACTCAATATTCGACTCGCGGCAGGGCATGCCGTGACCGCACGGGGAGGCCCGCCATTGGGTGAGCCTGCGAACCGTGAACCTCAACACGACGACCACCTCCTCGTACGGTAGTTGGCTGTTGGAATCCCCCGCCTTCAGGCGGGAGAGGAAGTCAAGGCGTCATCTCTGCGTCGAAGTGGCGCTGCGCTTGTGGCGCGAGCGCCGGGTAGGCGTGGTGGAACAGCGTCACAGCCGCGGCCCGGCAGGGCGGCGGGGCGACGAGATCGGCGGGCAGCTCGGGGTCGAGCAGCGCGAACTGGCGGTAGGTGTGCATGAGGCGGACCCGCAGCTCGAACGCCGAGCGCGGGTCGTCCGCTTTCGCATCACCGAACTCGGCGACGAACGACTCGTAGCGGGCCGCGAGGGCGTCGAGGTCCCAGACCCGGGGCACGAAGGCCGCGAAGTCAGGCACCTGGGCGGGCTCGCCGACCATGACCCCAGCATGCGCGCTCACGCCGAGTTGGTCGAGCAGGGCGGCGACCTCGGCGGTTCGGTCGCGCGGCGCGAGCCAGGTGCCGTCCTGCACGGAGCCGAAGCCGAGGAACCGCAGCCGGGCGACCAGGCGGGCACGGGAGACGCGCTGCGACTCGGGGATCGTGTGCCACAGGATCGTCCACGGGCCCGGGGGTGCCTCCCGTCCGAGGCTGAAGATGCGCCGGTCGCCCTCGGCGAGCACAGCCGCGGCGCGCGGGGTGACGGTATAGAAGACCATCCGGCCGTCTTTGACCCGTTCGAGCAGGTCACGGCGGACGAGCCTGGTCAGTGCCACCCGGGCCGCGCCCTCGGTGAAGCCGAATTCACCCAGCAGGGCGACGAGCCCGCCGGACCACACGGCGGTGCCCTCGCGGGGGCCGACGTGCGCTCCGAGAATGGTCAGGACGAGGTCCTGCGGCGCGGGTTCGAACACGGTCGGAGCATAGTTGACACCTCAGCTGGGTCAACCGTAGGGTTTTTCGTAGGACGTGACCGCGGCCACAAGGATGTGACGCTGGTGAAGGTCGGTATCGGGCTCCCCAACACAGTTCCGGGATGTGACGGCGCGACGCTCGTCGAGTGGGCCCGACGGGCCGACGGCGGGCCGTTCTCCACGCTCGCCGTGCTCGACCGGGTGCGCTACGACAGCGTTGAGCCGTTCGCCGCGCTGTCCGCGGCCGCGGCGGTGACCAGCCGAATCGGGCTGGCGACGATGATTGCGATCGGGCCGCTGCGCGGTGCCGCGATGCTCGCCAAGCAGGCGGTGTCGGTCGACGCGCTGTCCGGCGGGCGGTTCACCCTCGGCCTGGCGGTCGGCGCGCGGCTCGACGACTACGACGCGGCCGGGGTCGACCACCGCACTCGCGGCGCCGCCCTGTCGACTCAGCTGGCGTACTTGCGCGGCGAGTTCGACTCGGCGGGTATCGGGCCGGTCGTTCCATTCGGGGCCAAGGGAATCGGGTTGCTCGTCGGCGGCACGAGCGGCGCGGCGCTGGCCCGGATGGCCCGCTACGGCGACGGCTACGCCCACGGCGGCGGGCCGCCGCGCGCGTTCGGCTCCGCGGCGACGAAGGCTCTGGCCGCTTGGCGCGACCTCGGCCGTCCCGGCGCCCCCGCGCTGTGGGGCCAGGGATACATCGCGCTGGGCGACGCCGAGCGCGGCCGCGACTACCTGCGCGACTACTACGCCTTCACCGGGCCGTTCGCCGAGAAGATCGCCGCGGGCGCGCTGACGAGCGTCCGCGAGGTCAAGGACTTCGTGCGCGGGTACGCCGACGAGGGCTGCGACGAGCTGATCCTGTTTCCCACCGTGGCCGATCTCGACGACCTCGACCGCTTGGCTGAGGCGCTGTCATGAAGGTCGCCATCATCGGCGCCGGACCGGCGGGCCTGTACCTGGCGATCCTGCTGCGTAAGGCCGGGCACGAGGTGTCGGTGCTGGAGCGCAACGCGCCGGACGCGACCTTCGGCTGGGGCGTGGTGTTCTCCGAGGAGACGCTCGGCGCGCTGCGCGACGCGGACCCCGCGACCCACCTGGAGATCACCGACTCGTTCGCCCGATGGTCCAGTGTGGACATCCGGTACCAGGGCAAGCTGCTGCGGTCGCGCGGGCACTCGTTCTCCGCGATCGCCCGCAAGCACCTGCTGTCGATCCTGCAGCGCCGGGCCGCCGAACTCGGCGCGGACCTGCGGTTCGGCGTCGAGGTGGACGAGTTGCCCGAGGCGGATCTCGTGGTGGCCGCGGATGGCGCGAACAGCCGGGTCCGCACCCGGGACTTCCGCGCGTCGGTGAAGCCGCAGGGCTGCAAGTACGTCTGGTTCGGCACCGACCTGGTGCTCGACTCGTTCACGTTCTCCTTCAAGGAGACGGAGTTCGGCCTGTTCCAGGCGCACGCGTACCCGTTCGACGAGAACACGAGCACATGGATCGTGGAGTGCGCGGAGCCGGTGTGGCGCCGCGCCGGGCTGGACACGATGAGCGAGACGGAGAGCATCGCCTTCTGCGAGAAGCTCTTCGCCGACGACCTCGGCGGGCACCGGCTGATGTCGAACCGGTCGCTGTGGCTGGACTTCCCGCTGGTCCGCTGCGCGAGTTGGCACCGGGGCAACGTCGTGCTCCTCGGCGACGCGGCGCACACCGCGCACTTCTCCATCGGCTCGGGCACGAAACTGGCGATGGAGGACGCGATCGCGCTGGCCACCGCGCTGGCGCGGCACAGCGACCTCGGCGCGGCGCTGACCGAGTACGAGCTTGACCGCCAGCCGATGGTGGAGCGGTTCCAGCAGGCGGCGGGCGAGAGCGCGGCCTACTTCGGCCGGACCGCCACCTACACGGGGTTCGAGCCGGTCCAGTTCGCGTTCAACCTGCTGACCCGCAGCGGCCGCGTCTCCCACACGAACCTGGCCCAGCGCGACCCGGACCTGATCCGGGTGCTCGACGCCTGGTTCGCGGCCGGGACGTCGATGGTGCCGGGCGCGGTCGCCCCTGCCCCGCTGTTCGCCCCGCTGCGCCTGGGTTCGACGACGCTGACCAACCGACTGGTCGCCGAGGACGCGGGCGATCCGGTCCGGGCGGCTCAGGCGGGCGCGGGGTTGGTGATGACGGGCCCCGTGGCGGTGTCCCCCGAGGGGCGGATCTGCCCCGACACCCCGCTGACGGCGGAGGTGAGCGTCGACGACGTACACCAGGCCGGTGCCTTGGTGGGCCTGCGCCTGACGCACGCGGGTGCCCGCGGCGCCACGCGGCCACCGGCCGATGGGCTCGACATCCCGTTGCCTCCCACGCAGGCGTGGCCGCTGCTGGCGGCGTCCTCGGTGTCGTTCGGGCCGTTCGCGCAGACGCCGAAAGCCATGGACGCCGGCGATCTCGCCGCGGCCCGGCAGGCGTTTGCCGACGCGGCGACCACAGCGGCCGATGCCGGGGTCGACGTGCTGGAGCTGGACCTGGCCGACGGTCATCTGCTGGCGGGTTTCCTGTCGCCGCTGACCAACCGGCGCGACGACGAGTGGGGCGGTGAGCACCGGTGGGCGTACCCGTTGTCGGTGCTCGACGCGGTGCGTGAGGTGTGGCCGCGGCTGCTCTCGGTGCGGTTGACCGTGACCGACTGGGTCCCGAAGGGACTCGGGCTACCGGAGGGAATCCGGCTGGCCAAAGCGGTGCGCGAGCACGGCGCGGACCTGGTCCACGTGCGGGCCGGGCAGAGCGTGGCCGAGGCGCGGCCGGAGTTCCGCCGCGGCTACCTGACGACACTGTCGGACCAGGTGCGCAACCAGGCGGGCGTGCCGACGCTGGTGGGCGGATACTTGACCACACCGGACGAGGTGAACACGATCGTCGCCGCCGGGCGGGCCGATTTGTGCGTGCTCACGCCGCAACCGTCACCGATCGAGGCGGTGGTGTTGTCATGACCCAGTTCGCCGATCTGACCTCACCGCAGGTCGCCGAGGTTCTCGCAGGCGAGCGGACACCGGTGTTGCTGCTGCCGGTGGGCGCGATCGAGCCGCATGGCCCGCACGCTCCCTTGTCGACAGACCCGATCATCTCGGCAGGCATGTGCGCGCGGGCCGCCGAGCGACTGGCGGGCGATCCCGCCGTGCGGGTGCTGATCCTGCCCGCCCTGCCGTACGGGGTGACGCATTACGGCGAGGCGTTCCCCGGTGCGGTCGGCATCAGTGCGGAGACGCTGCACGCGATCGTCGTCGAGGTCTGTGCTTCCCTTGCGACGCAGGGATTCACCAAAGTTGTGATCGTCAACAACCACTTCGAGCCCGAGCATGTGACGGCGCTGACGTGGGCGGTCGACTCGCTGGCCGAGCGCGGTATCCGGACCGGGTATCTCCACCTGCTGCGCAGGCGCAACGTCGAGCGGCTCACCGAGGAGTTCCGGTCCGGCTCCTGCCACGCGGGCCGCTACGAGACGTCACTGGTGCTCGCCGACCACCCCGCGCTGGTGGACACCTCGGTGATGCGTGGGCTGCCCCCGCTGATCGTGGACATGCCCATGGCCATGCGCGAGGGCCGGACCGACTTCGTGGCGATGGGGATGGACCAGGCGTACTGCGGATCGCCCGCCGAGGCGACCGCCGAGGAAGGACAGTCCACTTTCGACACCCTGACCGAGCTGCTGATCGACGTCATCCGCGACCTGGCCGATCAGGAATGAGAGGACACTGAGGTGTTGCGCTACGAGGATCTGCCCGACCGGCTCAACCTGGCGACGTACTTTCTCGACCGCAACCTGGCCGAGGGGCGGGGTGAGCGCACCGCCCTGCTCGGCCCCATGGGTCCCACGACCTACGCGGAGCTGGCGGAGCTGACCAACCGCGTCGGCCACGTCCTGCACGACCTCGGGGTCCGGGTCGGGCAGCGGGTGCTGCTGGCGCTCGGCGACGGGGTCGAGTTCGTCGCGACCTGGTATGCCGCACAGAAGATCGGGGCGATCACCGCCGAGGTCTACACGTTCCTGCCCGCCAAGGACTACGAATACTTCCTGGACTACACCGACGCCACCGTGGTGGTCGTCGACCTCACGACGCTCGACCGGGTCCGCGAGGCCGGGACCGCAGGCCGCAAGGTGCTGGTCATCGGCGAAACCTCATTGCGGGACAACGAATACTCGTTTGCCTCCCTGGTCTCCGCCGCGTCGCCTCGTCTGGATTCCGCGCCCACGCACCGCGACGACGTGGCGCTGTGGAAGTTCACCACCGGCAGCACGGGAGCGCCCAAGGCGTGCGTGCACACCAATCGCTCACCCGTCCTGAGCCACGACTGGTACGCGCGTGGGGTACTCGACCTGGGGCCGGACGACATCGTGCTGCCGGTGCCGAAGCTGTTCTTCGGGTATGCCCGCGATCTCGCCGCGCTCTACCCATTCGGCGTTGGTGGTGCTGGAGTCGTGTTCGGCGAACGCACGACGCCGCAACGGATCTTCGAGCTGATCGCGAGGTACCGGCCGACCATCCTGGTCAACGTGCCCACGATGATGAGCGCGATGGTCGCGCACCCGGACGCCGCTTCGCAGGACCTGAGCTGCCTGCGGCTGTGCACGTCGGCGGGCGAGGCGCTGCCACCGGAGCTGCACCGCAAGTGGGACAAGGCGTTCGGTGTCGAGGTGGTCGACGGGATCGGGTCGTCGGAGGCGTATCACATCTATATCTCCAACCTGCCGGGCGCGGCGCGGACGGGCAGCGTGGGCACGCTGGTCCCCGGCTACCGCGCGCGGATCGTCGACCAGGACGGCACGGACGTGCCCGACGGCGAGACCGGCACTCTGGAGATCATCGGCGCGACCGCGGCGGTCGGCTACTACGGCGATCCGGACAAGTCCGCGCAAACGTTTCCGGGCGACGACACCGTCCACACGGGAGACTTGTTCAGCCGCGACGCCGACGGCGCGTTCCACTATCAGGGGCGCGCGGACGACCTGCTGAAGGTCAGCGGCATCTGGGTGGCGCCGAGCGAGATCGAGCACTGCCTGATCGGCCACCCGGACGTCATCGAGTGCGCTGTGGCGGGCCACGAGACCGACGGGCTGGTCCGGCCGCACGCGTTCGTCGTGGCCCGGGTGGAGATCGACGCCGAGGATTTGCGGGCTTATGTGCGGGAGCGTTTGTCCCCACACAAGACGCCGGAGCGGGTCGTGTTCGTCGACGCGCTTCCCCGGACTACCAACGGGAAGCTCGACCGGCGGGCGCTGCGTGGGCTGGATGTGGCGCGGTGAGCAGGCTGGTGGTGGTGACCGGCGGGACCCGCGGCATCGGCGCGGCCGTGGCGGCACGCTTCCGGGCCGCGGGTGACGAGGTGGTCGCGGTGGGGCGCGCCGAGTGCGATGTCACCGACGAGGATGCCGTGGCGGCGTTCTTCGCGGGTCTGGGTCCGGTCGATGTGCTCGTCAACAACGCAGGCATCTCGACCAGCGCACCGCTGGCGCGGACCCGACTGGCCGACTGGGAGGCTCAGCTGGCCGTCAACGCCACTGGCGCTTTCCTGTGCACGCGGGCAGTGCTGCCGGGAATGTCCTCACGCGACAGTGGGCGGATAGTGACCGTCGCCTCGGTCGCCGGCCGGGTGGGGTTCCGTTACACGTCGGGGTATACGGCTTCGAAGCATGCGGCGGTCGGGTTGACGCGGGCGGTCGCGGCGGAGGTCGCCGGGACCGGGGTGACGTCGAACGCCGTGTGCCCTGGGTATGTGCGTACGGATATGACCGACCAGACCGTGCGGCGGATCGAGGAGCGAACCGGGCGGGACGGCGAGGCCGCGTTGGCGGCGATGTCGCCGCTGGGCCGGTTGTTGGAGCCGGACGAGGTCGCCTTCGCCGTGGCGTTCTTGGCCGCTCCCGAGGCCGGGGCGGTCAATGGGCAAACGCTTGTACTTGATGGAGGAGGAGTTCAGTGAGTCCTTTCAGGGCTTCCCCTGGTTTCACCGAGAAGTGGGAGCACTTCGGGTTCGATGTCGCCGACGGCGTGGCCACGGTGACCCTGAACCGTCCGGAGAAGCTCAACGCGCTGACCTTCGACGTCTACGCCGACCTACGGGATCTCTTGGCCGAGCTTCCCCACCGCGGCGACGCCCGCGTGCTGGTCCTGCGCGGCGAGGGCCGCGGGTTCTGCTCGGGTGGCGATGTCGAGGAGATCATCGGCGAGCTGCAGCGGATGGAACCGGGGCAGCTGCTGGAGTTCACCCGTATGACCGGCGCGGTGGTGAAGGCGCTGCGGGAGTGTCCGCTGCCGGTGATCGCCGCGATCAACGGGATCGCCGCGGGCGCGGGTTCGGTGATCGCCCTGGCCTGCGACTTCCGCGTGATGGCCCGCTCGGCGTCGTTCGCGTTCCTGTTCACCAAGGTCGGACTGGCCGGCGCGGACATGGGTTCGGCCTACCTGCTCCCCCGCCTGGTGGGCCTCGGCCGGGCGACGGAACTGCTGATCCTCGGCGACAAGGTCGACGCCGACCGCGCCGACCGCATCGGGCTGGCCACCCAGGTCGTCGATGACGCTGACCTGGCGGCCACCGCCACCGCCCTTGCCCGCAGGCTCGCCGACGGGCCTGCCCTGGCGTACTCCACGACCAAGGTGCTGCTCACCCGGGAGCTGGACATGGACCTGGGCAGCGCCATCGAGTTGGAAGCGATCACCCAGGCCCTGCTCATGAAGAGCGCCGACCACGCCGAGTTCTACGCCGCCTGGTCAGCGGGCCGCCGACCCGTCTGGACCGGCCGATGACCCCACACGAGATCGTGACCGCACCCGGGCTGGCCGCCCCCGTGGGCTTCGCCCACGCCGTCATCGCCGCCCCGGGCCGTTCGGTGTACCTGGGCGGCCAAACCGCCCAGGACGCGGACGGTTCCATCGTCGGCAGCACCATGGCGGAGCAGTTTGATGTCGCCGCGGGAAATGTCGTGGCGGCCCTCGCTGCGGCGGGAGGCTCCACCGGCGACCTGGTGTCGCTGGTGATCTACGTGACCGACGTGTCCGCCTATAAGGCGGCGTTGCCAGAGCTGGGCCCGTTGTGGCGCAAGCACTTCGGCCGCCACTACCCGGCCGTAGCCCTCTTGGGCGTCGCCGAACTCTTCGACGCCGAAGCCATGATCGAGCTAATCGCCACCGCGGTGGTCCCCCATGAATGACCCTCAAGGTTATCCACAGCCCCCCGCAAACCAAGATCCTTTGTCACCCCCCACCGATAGACTGGCCAAGGGCCGTCCCCCCGGGGAAGGGCGGGGGCTGCCTGGTGGGCCGCGCGACGACGAAGAACGAGAAAAGCAACCCGGCGCGCAGGTGCCCGGTGGGGCGCGCGACGAACGGCGAAACGAGCGGGTTGGTGGGGCGGAGTTGGCCGCGTCCACCGAGAAGGTGGCGGCGGGGCCCCTCCTGGAGATCGCCAAGCGTGGGGTTCCCGGGCTGATCAATCGGCCGCTTCTCGCCGCGTTGGCGGAGCATGGGTTGCTCGGGCGGATCTTCCAGCGCGGCGACAGCGGGTATGTGCCGACCTCCGCGATGGATCTGTGCGTCATCCGCGAAGCGCTCGCACGGCACTGCACGGAGGCTGAGACGGCGTTCGCGCTGCAGGGGCTTGGCGCGTATCCGATTCTGCTCGCCGGGAGCCCCGACATGGTCGAGGCGTGGATTCCGCGGATCGCCGCGGGCGCGGCCGCCGTGGGGTTCGCGCTGACCGAGCCGGACGCCGGCTCTGACGCAGCCTCTTTGGCATTGCGGGCCACTGTGGACGGTGACGACTTCGTGCTCGACGGCGAGAAGACCTACATCTCCCACGCGCCCGAGGCTGAGGTGTACTCGGTGTTCGCCCGAACCACCGATGGCGCGGGCGCGCGCGGCATCACCGCGTTCGCGGTGGAGCGGGACACGCCTGGGCTGACCGGTGAGCACATCCACCTGTTGGCGCCGCACCCGATCGGGCGGTTGCGGTTCGACGGTGTGCGTGTTCCCCGCTCCCACGTCCTCGGCGACGTCGACGGTGGCTGGGGTGTCGCCATGCGCACCCTCGACATGTTCCGGCCCAGTGTCGGCGCGTTCGCGGTCGGCATGGCGCAGGCCGCGCTGGACGCGGCGGTGGCGCACGCGGCGCAGCGGCAGGCGTTCGGGCGGTCGCTGTCCTCGTTCCAAGGGGTGTCACACCAACTCGCCGATGTGGCGACCCGGCTGCGGGCCGCGCGGTTGCTGGTCCACGAAGCGGCCGCGGCCTACGACGCCGAGCCGGGGAGGACCGGTCACCTGTCCGCCATGGCCAAGCTGTTCGCCACCGAGACCGCGCAGGTGGCCGTCGACCTGGCCATCCAGGTGCACGGAGCGCGCGCGCTCGAACGTGGGCATCTGCTCGAACACCTCTACCGGGAGGTGCGGGCGCCACGCATCTACGAGGGTTCGTCGGAGATCCAGCGGGAGATCATCGCCCGCAGCTTGTTCAAGAATGTCGGTGCCCGCTGAGACCATGCGGGCATGACCGATGAGGCGTTCTGGCTGCTGATCGAGCGGGCCGCGGAACAGGCGGGCGACCGCGACGAGCAAGCGGAGTGGCTCGCCGAGGAACTCACGCGGCTGCCGGTCGAGCAGATCGTCGGCTTCCAGGTCCAACTGTCGGCCCACCGCTTGCGCGCCGACACCTGGCAGATGTGGGCCGCGGCGCGCGTCATCATGGACGGGTACTGCGGCGACGACAGCTTCTGGTACTTCCAGCTCTGGCTGCTCTCCCTCGGCCGTCACACCTTCGACCGGGTCGTCACCGAACCGGATCTCCTTGCCGAGATGGAGTCCGTGCGCGCCCTGGCCGCGAAGCCGATCCAGACGTGGTCGCCAAGCGACTGGCCGGACTGGGAAAGCCTGGACTACGCCGCCGCGACCGCCCACCAGGACGCCACCGGACGCGAACTCGGACTGGAGAGAACGCTCCTGGACGCCGGGATCGAGCTGCCCGTGAACCCGGACCCCGCCGACGTCGATTGGGCCCCGGGAGACCCGGCCGAGGTCGCCGCCCGACTCCCCCGGCTGACCCTCCTGTTCAACGCGCGGGTCAGGTAGACGCGGGCAACGCCGCGAGCGCGCGCTCGATCTCCTCCTCCGACAACTCGTGGTCGACCATCTCGCCACCGAGATAGGCGCCGTAGGCGGGGAGGTCGAGGTGGGCGTGCCCACACAACGCCGTCAGGATCACCTTCTCCTCGCCGGTCTCCTTGCACCGCAACGCTTCGCGGACGCATTCGGCCAAAGCGTGGGTGGGCTCCGGGGCCGGGATGATGCCCTCGGCGCGGGCGAAGCGGACGCCGGCGGCGAAGCACTCCTGCTGCGGCAGGGCGACGGCGTCGATCAGGCCCAGTTCGTAGATGTGCGACAGCAGCGGCGACATGCCGTGGTAGCGCAGGCCGCCCGCGTGGATCGGGTCGGGGATGAATCCGTGGCCAAGGGTGTGCATCTTCAGCAGCGGCGTCAGACCGGCCGTGTCGCCAAAGTCGTAGGCGTAGTCACCCCGGGTCAGCGAAGGGCACGCGGCGGGCTCGACCGCGCGGATGGCCGGTGACATGCGGCCCGCGAGCTTCTCCCGCAGGAACGGGAACGCCAGGCCGCCGAAGTTGGAGCCGCCGCCGGTGCAGCCGACGATGACGTCCGGGGTGTCGCCCGCCAGCTCGAACTGCTTCAGCGCCTCCTCCCCGATCACCGTCTGGTGCAGCAGCACATGGTTGAGCACGCTGCCCAACGCGTAGCGGGTGTCGGGGTCGGCCGCGGCCATCTCGACCGCCTCGCTGATCGCGATGCCGAGGCTGCCGGTCGAGTCCGGGTGCTCGGCGAGCACCGCCCGGCCGGACGCGGTCAGGTCCGACGGGCTGGGGTGCACGGTCGCGCCGAAGGTCTCCATCATGAGCTTGCGGTACGGCTTCTGGTCGAAGGACGCCCGCACCTGCCAGACCTCGCACTCCAAGCCGAACACCGCGCAGGCGAACGCGAGAGCGCTGCCCCACTGGCCCGCACCGGTCTCCGTCGTCAGCTTCGTGACACCCTCACGCGCGTTGTAGAACGCCTGCGGGACGGCGGTGTTCGGCTTGTGCGAGCCGACCGGGCTGACACCCTCGTACTTATAGTAGATCCGCGCGGGCGTGCCGAGCGCGCGTTCGAGCCGGTGTGCACGGTACAGCGGCGACGGCCGCCACAGCCGGTAGACGTCCTGGACCTCGTCGGGGATGTCGATGTAGCTCTCCCCCGACACCTCCTGCGCGATCAGCGCCTGCGGGAACAGCGGCGCCAGGTCGTCCGGCCCGACCGGCTGCTTCGTACCCGGGTGCAGCGGCGGAGGCGGCGGCTCCGGCAGGTCGGGGATGATGTTGTACCACTGGGTCGGCATCTCCGACTCGTCGAGCAGGAACTTCGTGCGTCCGGACATGCCGCCTCCCGTGGCTCGGTCGATCCGTCCAACGCTAGAACTGTCGCGCCGGCACGGCCATCGGAAGCTGGGTTGTTACGGTGGTGGGGTGAACGTCGAGGTGACACCCCTGCCGGGAATCGGCACGCGCCAGGACTTCGTCTCCCGCTCCGGCCGACGCATCGGGGTGATCACCTACCGCGACGGCCACGCCGAGCTCATCGTCTCCAAGCAGGACGACCCAGACTCGTGCGTCGCGTCGATCCCGATGACCATCGAGGAGTCGAGCACGCTGGCCAACCTCCTGGGCGCCCCGCACCTGGTCGCGCAGCTGGAGGACCAGCACCGCGAGGTCACCGGGGTGACCACCCGTCAGCTGCCGCTGGCGCCGGGCTCGCCGTTCGACGGCAAGACCCTCGGCGACACGGAGCTGCGCACCCGCACGGCGGTCTCTGTCGTCGCGGTCGTGCGCACGGGCACCGTGCACCCGTCGCCGCGGCCGGACTTCCGGTTCGCGGGTGGCGACATGCTGGTCACTGTCGGCACCGCGGAAGGGCTCGCCCGCGCCGCCGATGTCATCGAACACGGCTGATGCCGGAGACCGCTGTCCCCCTGATCGAACTGGGCGCCGTCTTCTTCGGCCTCGGCCTGCTCGGACGGCTCGCCTGGCGCATCGGCATTTCCCCGATCCCGCTCTACCTGATCGGCGGGCTCGCGTTCGGCGCGGGTGGGATCGTCCCGCTGCACGGCATCGAGGACTTCACCCACATCGCGGGCGAGATCGGTGTGATCCTGCTGCTGCTCCTGTTGGGGCTGGAGTACTCGGCGGCCGAACTCGTCACCGGGCTGCGCCGGTCCTGGATGGCGGGCCTGCTCGACCTGGTGCTGAACTCCGCGCCGGGTGCGGCGGTGGCCCTGATGCTCGGGTGGGGGCCGATCGGCGCGCTCGCGATGGCGGGCGTCACCTACATCTCCTCGTCCGGGATCATCGCGAAGGTGCTGGGCGACCTCGGTCGACTCGGCAACCGGGAAACGCCGGTGGTGCTGTCGATCCTGGTGTTCGAAGACCTCGCCATGGCCGTCTACCTGCCGATCCTCACCGCGCTGCTGGCGGGCGCGAGCCTGCTCGGCGGCCTGACCGCCGTCGGGATCTCGCTTGTCGCCGTGACCGTGGTGCTCGTGATCGCGCTGCGCTTCGGCCGGTTCGTGTCGATGATCGTCGACAGCCCGCAGCCCGAGGTCTTCCTGCTGCGCGTGCTCGGCGCGGCCCTGCTCGTCGCCGGAATCGCCTCCCAGTTGCAGGTGTCGGCGGCGGTCGGCGCGTTCCTGCTCGGCATCGCGATTTCCGGGGCGACCGCGGAGAACGCGACCAAGCTGCTCGAACCACTGCGCGACCTGTTCGCCGCGGTGTTCTTCGTCGTGTTCGGCCTGAACACCGACCCGTCGACGATCCCCCCGGTGCTCGGCTACGCGGTGGCGTTGGCTTTCATCACCACGCTCACGAAGGTCGCGACCGGCTGGTGGGCGGCACGCCGCCAGGGCATCGGCCGGTTGGGCCGGGCCCGGGCGGGCGCCGCCCTCGTCGCGCGCGGCGAGTTCTCCATCGTCATCGCCGGGCTCGCGGTGAGCGCGGGCGCCGTGGACAGCCAACTGGCCGCGCTGGCGACCGCGTACGTGCTGCTCATGGCCATCTTCGGGCCAGTCGCGGCGCGCGTGGTCGAACCCGTGGCCGAATTGTTCCGGCGCAAGGCCCCGGCCTAGACGACGCAGAACTCGTTGCCCTCGGGGTCTTGGAGGACGACGGCGTAGTGATCGATATCGGGGTTGTCCAGCTTCCGCACCACGGTCGCGCCTGCCTTGAGCACACGGTCGACGACCGTGGTCACCCGCTCTCGACGTTCGGCCATCGGCACCGAGCGCCCGCCGCCGACTTTGAGGTCGAGGTGCACCCGGTTCTTCGCGACCTTGGGCTCCGGAACCCGTTGAAACCAGAAGCGTGGCCCTTTCCCCGACGGATCGACGATGGACTCCGATTCCTCGCCGACCCCTTCGGGCAGCTCATCCTCGGGCACACCCATCTCGGCCCAGTAGTCGCGCCAGGTGGCGTGCCCGCCCGGTGGTGGCTCCGGGATGTAGCCGAGCGCCTCGGCCCAGAAAGCCACCTGCCGCGCGGGGTCGGCGCAGTCGATGGTGACCTGCAGTGTCAGTTCCATGGCGCGAGCCTGCCATGGGGGTACGACTGTTCAGCCCAAGTCGGCGAGCAGCAGGCCGCTGCGGGGCTTCGGGGTGAAGTAGGTGCTCTTGCGCGGCATCCGGCCACCCGCGGCGTGCACGGTGAGGACGTCGGCGAGCGGCACCGGCGCGATCTGGAGGATGGCCTCGACATCGGGCCCGGGGTCGCGGCCCGCGGGCAGGGTGCGCACGTTCGGCCCCTCCGGGTCGAGGGCGAGCGCCTTGCGGATCAGGAGTTCCTCGACGACCTCGTGGTCGATGCGCGGCTGCGGGTCGGTGGCCGCGGGCGGTGGAAGGTCGACCACCAGGGTGCGGTGGCCATGCCGGACGACGACGGCGCCGGGGACGGTCGGCGGCAGCGCGTCCGGGTCTTCACGAACGGTCAGACCACACGCGCGCCAGGCGGCGGCCAGTTCGTCGGCGGTGCGGCCGGTGCCGACGATGACCCGGTGGAACGCGCCGATGCGCAGCCCGGGGCCTGCGCTGATCAGGGCGAGGATGCCGTCGAGCTTCGCTTCCGCCGCGGCGGCGACCCGGTGGTTTCCGTCGGCGACGAGCAGCGGGCGCGCGGCGGCGACAGCCATGATCGCGTCGCGGATCGGGCCGGGGCCGAGCAGCCAGACCCGGTGGCGCCTGCCCGCGGAGTCCACGGTCGACACCGCGGGTGCGCCCGCGGCGGCGATGGCGTCCTTGACGGCCGCCGTGAGCGTGTCGCCATGGGTGACCGGGACCAGCAGGGCGGCGCTGGTGGCGCAGCCCAACCCGGAGAGGACCGCCGCGCGTTCGGTGACGACGTCGGGGTAGACCTGCTCGGTGTGTCGGACCTGACTCAGGCCGTCGAGGTCGACCGCGGCCGGGTCGACCATGCAGAGCAGGCCGGTCGCCGAGCCGTCGGGGCCGTCGACCTCGTAGGGCGCGACGACATCGGTGACCGGGCGGTAGCCGACCCGAACGAGGTCGGCGAGCGCCCGGCGGGCCTGCGGCAGCGCTTCGAGGAGGGTCAGTCCCTCGGCGAGCGCCGCCGGGGTGCGGTGCGGGTGCTGCACGGCGAGCAGCGTGCCCCGCGCGGCGCCTGGCTGGGCCAGTGCCGCGCGGACACGGTGCTTCTCGGCGAACTCGTCGACATCCGGCCCCGGCACTTCGGACCTAACGACCCAACCGCGCCTGATCGGACGCACCCAGCCAGTCATTCGACCATCCTGCCCGGAGTGCGTCTCATTGCGAGAGTCGGTTAGAGCCCGACGGACTTGTACAGCGCGCCGACCTCGGGCCGGTTGAGCGAACGGATCGAGCCTGGACGCTGGTTGCCCAGGTAGACGTCGCCGATCTGGGTGCGCACGAGCTTGAGGACGGGGTGGCCGACCTCTTCGAGCATCCGGCGCACGATGTGCTTGCGGCCTTCGTGCAGCACGACCTCGACGAGGGCCTTGCCCGCGAAGTTGTCGACCATGCGGAACGAGTCGACCCGCGCGAGGCCGTCCTCGAGCATCACGCCGTCCCGCAGGCGCTTGCCGACATCGCGGCCGACGGGGCCGGGCACCTCGGCCATGTAGGTCTTGAGCACCTCGAACGACGGGTGCATCAGCCGGTGCGCCAGGTCGCCGTCGTTGGTGAGCAGCAGCAGACCCTCGGTGTCGGCGTCGAGCCTGCCGACGTGGAAGAGTTTGTCGGCGCGGTCCCGCACGTAGTCGCCGACGCACGGGCGGTTGCGCTCGTCGTCCATCGTGCTGAGCACGCCCTTGGGCTTGTTCAGGGCCAGGTACACCCGGTCGTCCCGGACGATGACGCGCGCGCCATCGACATGGATGACCGCGGTCTGCGGGTCGACCCGCATGCCTTGCTCGCGCACGACCTTGCCGTCGACACTCACCCGGCCCTGATCGATCAGATCCTCGGCCGCACGCCGCGAGGCCACTCCCGCACTGGAGAGCACCTTCTGCAGGCGAATGCCTTCCGGGCTATTCGACATCGTCAATCGCATCCACTTCTGGCAACAGCGGAGCGATCGGGGGCAGGTCCTCCAGGGAGGCCAAACCCAATCGCTCCAGGAACAGCTCGGTTGTCCGGTACAGGAGCCCGCCGGTCTCGGTGTCGGTGCCGGTCTCCTCGATCAGACCGCGCACGACCAGGGTGCGGATCACGCCGTCGACGTTCACACCGCGCACCGCCGCCACCCGCGACCGGGTCACCGGCTGCCGATAGGCGATGACCGCGAGGGTCTCCAGCGCCGCCCGGGTGAGCTTCGCCCGCTGCCCGTCGAGCAAAAGCTTCTCGACGACCGGCGCGTACCTGTCACGAGTGTAGAACCGCCACCCCTGACCCACTCGGCGCAGGTCTATGCCGCTGCCCTGTTCGGTGTAGCGGGCGGCCATCCGACGGAGCGCCTCACGCACCCTGGCGACGCTCTGGTCGACCGCGCCCGCGAGGAGTTCGTCCTCGGCGGGGGCGTCGACGACCAGGAGCAACGCTTCCAGGGCGGCGTCGAGATCGGCGTCTTCGGTGAGATCGGGGAACTGGGAGCCGATGGTGACGAGGTCGTCTTCGGTGAGCACGTCGGCGGGGTCGGGTTCGCCTGCTTCACCGGTGTTCGGGCTCTCGCCCGCCAGGGCAGCGGGGGTTTCGTCGGGGGCGGAGCGGTGCTCACCGT
The DNA here is from genome assembly GCF_014323725.1 of Actinokineospora xionganensis. Lineage (GTDB taxonomy): Bacteria > Actinomycetota > Actinomycetes > Mycobacteriales > Pseudonocardiaceae > Actinokineospora > Actinokineospora xionganensis. Next base: position 28,713 of record NZ_JABVED010000029.1, read on the forward strand.
TGTGAGCAGTGCTCTCGCCCGCCGCTCGAGCGGGAATGTCGTCCTCGGCAGAGCGGCGCTCACTTGCGAGAGCAGTGCTCTCGCCCGCCGCCGAGGCGGGAACGCCATCCCCTGCAGAGCGGCGCTCACCTACGAGAGCAGCGCTCTCCCCACCAGAGCGGTGCTCACCGTTGTGAGCAGTGCTCTCTTCGGTGGTGGCTTCAGTGGGCGCTGTGTCGTCGACGGGACTCACCCGTATTCCTCCTCTTCGGTGCCCGTCGTCGGCGGCGACGCCGCTTGGGCGTCGGCTACCGTGCCGCCGGTCCATTCCACGTGTAGTTCACCGAGTGGGTCGGCCTGCTCGAAGAGCACCGTCGCCTCCCGGTACAGCTCCAGCAGCGCCAGGAACCGCGCCACCACCTCGATGGTGTGCTCGCAGTCCGCCGTCAGCTCGGCGAAGCTCGCCCGGCCCATCTCCGCCAGCCGCACCCGCAGCAGCGCCGCCGTCTCGCGGACCGACACCTTCCCCATGTGCAGGTGGTCCAGCGACAGTGTCGGCGGCGGCTTCGGCCGGAACACCGCTGCCGCGATCGCGGCGAACCGCTCCGGGTCGACGCCCAGCATGACCTCGGGCAACAGTTCCGCGAACCGGTCCTCCAGCGCCACCGACCGCGGGTAGCGCCGCAGCGCGCCCTTCTCCAGTTCCGAGAACAGGGCAGCCACCTGCTTGTACGCCCGGTACTGCAGCAACCTGGCGAACAACAGGTCCTTTGCCTCCAGCAGCGCCAGGTCGTCCTCGTCCTCGACATCGCCCGCGGGCAGCAAGCGGGCCGCCTTCAAATCCAGCAGCGTCGCCGCGACGACCAGGAATTCCGTGGTCTCGTCGAGGTTCCAGTCCTCACCCAGGGCCCTGAGGTGGGCGATGAAGTCGTCGGTGACGCGGTGCAGCGCCACTTCCGTGACGTCCATCTGGTGCTGCGAGATCAGCTGCAGCAGCAGGTCGAACGGGCCTTCGAAGTTCGACAGCCGAACCGTGAACCGGCCACTCGGCACCGCCTCGGGCGCATCTGCCACCGCGGTCACTGCCCGGTGTCCTGGCGCAGCCTGCGCACCAGCACCGAGTCCTCGCCGTAGGCCTCGAGGTCGGCGAGGATGACCGAGATCGCCTCGCGCACGACGCGGCCGCGGTCGACGGCGAGGCCGTGGGCGCCGCGCAGGGTCAGGCGGGCGTGTTCGAGGGCGAGCAATTCCTCATCCGAGACGTAGACGGTGATCTTCGAGTTGTGCTTCTGCCGAGGCGTGCTGCGGGCGACCGGCGGGGGCGAGGGAGCGTCCCGTGCGGGTGCATCAAACCAGTCGGCCTCGCGTTCCGCCTCCGGGGCGGGTCCGGTAGGTCGGAAGAACTCCGCCGCGCCCGGCAGGGAACTGCGACGGGTCACCTGGCGATCACCTCACGTGCGAGCTGGCGGTAGGCCTTCGCGCCCGCCGAGCGCGGGGCCCAAGTCGTGATCGGCTCGCCGGCGACCGTCGTCTCCGGGAAGCGCACCGTACGGTTTATCACCGTGTCGAACACCGTCTCGCCGAACGCCTCGACCACGCGGGCCATGACTTCGCGGGAGTGCAGTGTGCGCGGGTCGAACATGGTGGCGAGGATGCCGGTGATGTCCAGCTTCGGGTTCAGCCGGTCCTTGACCTTCTCGATCGTGTCGATGAGGAGCGCGACGCCGCGCAGGCTGAAGAACTCGCATTCCAGCGGGATGAGCACACCGTCGGCGGCCGTCAGCGCGTTGACGGTCAGCAGGCCGAGGGAGGGCTGGCAGTCGACGAGGATGTAGTCGTACTCGTCGACGATCGGGCGCAGGGTGCGCACCAGGGTGTGTTCGCGGCCGACCTCGGTGACGAGTTGCACCTCGGCGGCGGAAAGGTCGATGTTGCTCGGCAGCAGGTCCATGTCCTCGACGCAGGTGCGGATCACCACGTCGTGGATGCCTACGGATCGCTCGATGAGCACGTTGTAGATGGTGCGGTCGAGCTGGTGGGCCGGGATGCCCAGCCCGACCGACAGCGCGCCCTGCGGGTCGAAGTCGACGAGCAGCACCCGGCGGCCGAACTCGGTGAGGGCGGCGCCCAGGTTGATCGTCGACGTGGTCTTGCCGACCCCGCCCTTCTGGTTGCAGACGGCCAAGATCTTCGCCGGACCATGGCCGTTGAGTAACGACGGCTCAGGGATGTGTCGCCACGCCCGGCCGGTCGGACCGACGCCGCTCCCGGTGCCGCTGGAGTCGGCGAAGGGCTGCTCGTCGTCGTCGGACGCGGCGCGCGGCGCGATACTCAGCTCCACCGTGCCACGTCCCGACTGCGGAAGTGTCGACATGGCGATCTAGCTCCTTGTCGCCTGCGATCCTTGTCAAGCGCAGCGTAAGGGGGTATTGGTCGCCCACCAACGCGGCTCGCCGCGTGGAGGCGTAGGTCAGCTCAGGTATCGGTGGGGCTCATGGCCCCTAGGACGGAGTCGAGCAGCCCGGGAAATGCCTGGTCCAGGTCGTCGCGACGGATCGAGAGCCACCGCTGGTTGCCATCCGGGCGGGTGTGGGTGACGCCTGACTCACGCAGCACGCGCAGATGCTGGGACAGGGTCGACTTGGCCACGGCGACCTCGAGGTGACCGCACGACATCTCGTTCGTCGAGGCGAGCTGCGCGACGACAGCCAGGCGGGTGGGGTCGCTCAGGGCGTGCAGCACCCCCGGAAGCGTGACGTGGTCCACCGTCGGTTCGTCCAGCTCACCCATCTCGCACCTCCAGGGCGCACAGGGTATTGGAGACCAATAGGTGAGCGGAACTCAGGACTACCCGAGGGCGCGTGGGTGCGCGGTGGCGTAGACCTCGCGCAGGGTGTTGACCGTGACGAGCGTGTAGATCTGGGTCGTGGTGACCGACGCGTGGCCGAGCAGTTCCTGGACAACCCGCACGTCAGCGCCACCTTCGAGCAGGTGCGTGGCGAACGAGTGCCGCAGGGTGTGCGGGGAGACCGGGACCCGGATGCCCGCCTGTTCGGCCGCGACCTTCAGCGCGTTCCACGCGCTCTGCCGGGTGAGCCGCCCGCCGCGGACGTTGAGGAACACCGCGGGTGTGCCCCGCCCGCGCGCGGCCAGCCCCGGCCGGGCCCGCACCAGGTAGGCGTCGAGCGCGTCGAGCGCGGGCCTGCCGATCGGGACCAGCCGCTGCTTGCCACCTTTGCCATCGAGCAGGACCGTGCGTTCCACTGTGTCGATGTCGTCGAGGTCGAGCCCGACCGCCTCGGAGATGCGCGCGCCGGTCGAATAGAGCACCTCGAGCAGTGCGCGGTCGCGCAGCACGCCCGGGCCTTCGCCGACCGGAGTGTCGAGCAGGCGCAGGACGTCGTCGACCGGTAGCGCCTTGGGCAGCCTGCGCGGCGGGGTCGGCGGCTTCACCTCGCGCGCCGGGTCGTGTTCGGTGATGCCCTCGCGGACGGCGAACCGGTGCAGCCCCCGCACGGCGACCAGCGCGCGGGCGGCGGACGACGCGGCCAGCGGCGGGTGGTCGGCGTCGCCTTCGCGCAGCTTGGCCAGGAACGCCGACACGTGCCGCTCCCCCACGTCGGCGACGTCGCGGATGCCGTCGGCGGCGAGGTGGTCGAGGTAGCGGCGCAGGTCGCGGGTGTAGCCATCGAGGGTGTTCGGCGACGTGCCGCGTTCGACGGCGAGATGGTCGAGGTAGGTGCGGAGGACGACTTCGGGCGCGGTCAGCGGAGCCCTCCGATCACGTCGACCAGCGGCACGTGCTCAAGCCCGTGCGCCTGGGCGACCTCGGGCAACACGACCGACCCATCGGCCACGTTGACGCCCTTGGCCAGCGCCGGGTCGGCCGTCACCGCGGTCCGCACCCCGCCCGCGAGGGCCAGGACATAGGGCAGCGTGACGTTGGCGAGCGCGCGGGTCGAGGTGTTCGGCACCGCTCCGGGCATGTTGGCGACGCAGTAGAAGACGGAGTCGTGGACCCGGAACGTGGGCTCGGCGTGCGTGGTGGGCCGCGAGTCGGCGAAGCAGCCGCCCTGGTCGATGGCGATGTCGACGAGCACCGACCCCGGGCGCATCCGCGCGACGAGTTCGTTCGACACCAGCGTGGGGGCCTTCGCGCCGGGCACGAGGACGGCGCCGATCACCAGGTCCGCCCACCGGCACGCCTTCTCGATCTCGTAGGCGTTGCTCGCGATGGTCTGCAGATGTCCGCGGTAGGTGAAGTCGATCTGCCGCAGCCGGTTGACGTTGGTGTCGAGAACGACGACCTCGGCCTGGAAGCCCAGCGCGATGCTCGCGGCGTTCATCCCGGACACCCCGGCGCCGATGACGGCCACCTTGCCCGCCGCCACCCCGGACACCCCGCCGAGCAGGACACCGCGGCCGCCCTGGGCTCGTTCGAGACAGTGCGCGCCGACCTGGGGAGCCATCCGCCCGGCGACCTCGCTCATCGGGGCGAGCAGTGGCAGCGACCGGTCCGGCAGCTGGACGGTCTCGTACGCGATCGCGGTCGTGCCCGCGTCGACCAGCGCGCGGGTGCACTCGGCACCGGCAGCGAGGTGCAGGTAGGTGAAGAGGGTCTGCCCGCGCCGCAGCCTCGGGTACTCCTCGGCCACCGGTTCCTTGACCTTGAGCACGAGTTCGGCGGCGCCCCACACGTCGTCGGCGGTGGGGACGATCTCGGCGCCCGCCGCGACGTACTCCTCGTCGGAAAAAGCCGAACCGTCTCCCGCGCCCGCCTCGATCAGCACGCGGTGCCCGCGGTCGACCAACTCGAGCACCCCGGCAGGCGTGATGGCCACCCGGTACTCGTGGTTCTTGACCTCCCGCGGAACGCCGACCAGCACGCAGTCGAGCGTAGTGCCGGACGCCGCCGGAGACCCGTTGACGCGCGGCGAAACCGGTCATCGACCGCACGCGTCTGAACTATTGTGACGACCGTGAACGACCCTGACGCGATCCGCATCGGCACCGCGGAGCGCGACGACGTGGTGCGGATCCTCGGCGCGCACTTCACCGAGGGCAGGCTGCCCGTCGACGAGTACGACGAGCGCGTCAACGTGGCGGTCAACGCGGTCACCCGCCATGACGTGCGCGCGCTGTTCGTCGACCTGCCGCCGCCCTACCCGGCGTTCATGGTCCCGCCCACGATGGCCGCGCCCCGGCTGCCGAGCTACCCGCCCCCGGCTCCGGCGCACGTGTACTACCCGCCGCCGGACTACCACTACTCGACCAAGTCCAAAGTCGTGGCCGGGATCCTGCAGATCTTCCTGCCGTTCGGCGTGGGCCGGTTCTACACCGGCCACTACGGCATCGCCGTCGCCCAGTTGCTCACCTGCGGCGGCTTCGGCATCTGGACGCTGATCGACGGCATCCTGCTGCTGGTCAACGGCGGCACCGACGGCGAGGGCCGCCGTCTTCTCGACTGACCCTCGCCACCGACGTCAGGACCGCTGGGCGAACCTCGTCGGCTCGTCGGTCCACGGCGCGTCCGGGACGCGTGGCGCGGCGGCGCCGGAGTCCACGGCGAAGGCCGCCAGCACACCGCTGATCGCCGCGGCGTTCACGATCTCACCGGCCAGGGCCATCCGGACCGCCTGGTCCAGCGGCACCCGGTGCGCGACCAGGTCGGCCTCCTCGTCCCCAAGCACCTCACGGTCCACAGTGGACAACCCGGTGGCCAGGTAGATCCGGATGACCTCGTCGGTGAACCCGGGCGAGACGGCCACGTCCACCAGAACCGACCAGTCGGAGGCGACCACGCCGACCTCTTCGACCAGCTCGCGCTTGGCCGCGACGAGCGGGTCCTCGCCCGCGTCGATCAGACCGGCGGGCAGCTCCCACAGCCTGCGCCCCAACGGATGCCGGTACTGATCGATCATGACCAGCGTCCCGTCGTCGTCGAGCGCGACCACCGCCACCGCGCCGAGGTGTTCGACCACCTCGCGCGATGCGGTGTTGCCGCCGGGCATCCGGACCTCGTCGATGCGCAGCGCCAGGATGCGTCCGATGTGGATGTCGCGAGTGGACACCACGGAGAACTCGTGCCGAGCGGACTCCGTCACGCCTTCGCCCCCGCCGCCACCGGCTCCTCGTCCAGTTCCACCGGCAGGCGCTCGGCCAACAGGTAGGTCATGGCGGCCTTGATGAAACCGGCGAACAGCGGGTGCGGGCGGGTCGGCCTGCTCTTGAGCTCCGGGTGCGCCTGGGTGCCGACGAAGAACGGGTGGGTCTTCGCGGGCAGCTCGACGAACTCGACGAGGTGACCGTCCGGCGAGGTGCCGGAGAACACCAGACCGGCCTTGGCCAGGCGGTCGCGGTAGGAGTTGTTGACCTCGTAGCGGTGACGGTGCCGCTCGGTGATCTCACGGCTGCCGTAGACCCCGGCGACGACCGAGCCCGCGGTCAGCGCGGCCGGGTAGGAGCCCAGGCGCATCGTGCCGCCCATGTCCCGCTCGCCCGCGACGACGTCCTCCTGGTCGGCCATGGTGCTGATGACCGGGTGCTTGGTCGTCTCGTCGAACTCCGCGGAGTTCGCCCCGGCGATGCCCGCGAGGTTGCGCGCCGCCTCGATCACCATGCACTGCAGGCCCAGGCACAGGCCGAGGGTGGGGATGCGGTTGGTGCGCGCGTAGGTGATCGCGCCGAGCTTGCCCTCGATGCCGCGAACCCCGAAGCCGCCCGGGATCAGCACACCGTCCACACCGGACAGAGCGGCGGCCGCCCCCGCCGGGGTCTCGCACTCGTCGGAGGGGACCCACAGGATCTCGACCTTCGCGCGGTGGGCGAAACCGCCCGCACGCAGCGCCTCGGTGACCGACAGGTACGCGTCGGGCAGGTCGACGTACTTGCCGACGAGCGCGATCCGCACCGTCTCCTTCGGCTTGTGGACCCGGTCGAGCAGGTCGCCCCACACGGTCCAGTCGACGTCGCGGAACGGCAGGCCGAGGCGGCGCACGACATAGGCGTCGAGCCCCTCGCCGTGCAGCACGCGCGGGATGTCGTAGATGGAGGGCGCGTCGGGCGCGGCCACGACGGCCTCGGTGTCCACGTCGCACATGAGCGCGATCTTGCGCTTGAGCGCGTCCGGGATCTCCCGGTCGGCGCGGCAGACGATCGCGTCCGGCTGGATGCCGATGTTGCGCAGCGCGGCGACGGAGTGCTGCGTCGGTTTGGTCTTCAGCTCACCGGAGGGCGCGAGGTACGGCACCAGCGACACGTGCAGGAAGAAGACGTTGTCACGGCCGACGTCGTGGCGGACCTGGCGCGCGGCCTCCAGGAACGGCAGCGACTCGATGTCGCCCACGGTGCCGCCGACCTCGGTGATGACCACATCGGGCGCCACACCGTTCTCGTCGGGCAGGGCCATGGCTCTGATCCGGGACTTGATCTCGTCGGTGATGTGCGGGATGACCTGCACCGTGTCACCGAGGTACTCGCCGCGTCGCTCCTTGGCGATGACCGCCGAATAGACCTGGCCGGTGGTGACGTTCGCCGAACCGGAGAGCGAGCGGTCGAGGAAGCGCTCGTAGTGGCCGATGTCGAGGTCGGTCTCGGCGCCGTCCTCGGTGATGAAGACCTCGCCGTGCTGGAACGGGTTCATCGTTCCGGGGTCGACGTTGAGGTACGGGTCCAGCTTCTGCATGGTGACGCGCAGGCCACGCGAAGTGAGTAGCTGGCCGAGGCTGGACGCGGTGAGCCCCTTGCCCAGCGAGGAGGCGACGCCTCCGGTCACGAAGACGTGCTTGGTCGTCCGAGCTTGCTGAGGCAACGATGCTCCCGTGGTCGATCTTTGCGTCGGCGGCTGGAAATTACCGCCCGTTCCACGGGACTTCACACTAACACTCTGTTGGATGGCGCACCCCTTCGGGCGCGCGGCTCGGACTGTGACATGGCGCCGCCTCGGCGGCGCGGCTCGGCCGCTTTGATGGTGACGTTTCGGGGGCCGAGCACGAACACTGCCAACTTCCATGGCGTGTTCGTGAGGGGCCCCGAAACGTCACCGCGGCCGAGCGTGGTGGTTCCGTTTACTGATTACGGGGTCGGGGAGCAGGCGGTGCGGCCGACTACGACCTCACCGGTGATGCCGGAGGCCGGGAGGAAGGTGATGCGCATCATCGTGAGGGCGATGCTGCCGTCGTTGGGGTCGGGCAGGGTGATCTCGTTGAACGTCGCCGTCGCCAGCACGGTGCCGCCGGTCTTGGTGATGTTCTTGACGTGGCCGCGCGGCATCGGGTTCGGCAGGCCGGTGATGCCCGTCATCCCCGCGAACGACCAGCTCGCGCTGGTGCCGCCCTGCGTGGCGTTGCAGGTGACGCGGTAGCTGGTCAGCTTCACCCGGGGGCCGCCCGCCGAGACCAGTGCCGAGAGTTCGAACGTGCCCCCCAGCGCCTCGGACTTGGTCGTGGTGACGTCGTTGTCCGGGTCGACCACGGTCGTCGTGCACGTGGAGGTCGCCGTGCCCCAGCGCACACCCGAGGCGGTGACGCCCGGGGTCGTCACGGTGGTCTGGCCGTCGACGGCGCACTGGGCCAGCGTCGGCACGCTGGTCGTCACGCCCGCCTTGACGAACTGGGCCGATCCGAGTGCCGCGACCCCCGCCGGGTTGGAGGCCAGCGCGGGCGTGGCGCCCGCGACCAAGCCGACCGCCGCCACGGCCGCGCAGAAACCCAGCCGCGTTGCCCTGATGTGTCCCATTGCCGCTCACTTCCCTTGTTCCTGGCGCAGATATCGATGCCTTCATGGGGACATCGGTCCAGGGACAGGGGAAATGAGCAGGATCACCGACAGCCCACCCGTCCGTGCGCGGCAGACCATCCGAACGGGTTTCGCGGGTCCTTGTCGCTCGCTGTGTGTGGAGTTCTACTCGGCGGGCGCACCCGGTGCGGGGGCCTGCGCGTTCCCGGCGTTTCCGTACCGGCCCGCCTTGCCTTCGAGCTGCTCGCCGAGCGCCAGGATCGTGACGATCCGACCCGCCGGCGTGTCGGCGTTGTCCACCGTCGAGAGGATCGACGACGCAGCCGTGTCCGCGCGGATCACGCCCACCGCGCCGGTCCCGTTGGCCGAGCCCGCCGACCCGGCGAGCACCGCACCGGCGCCGGAGCGGTCCACCTGGGCGGCGAAGCGCGCGAGGGTGGCCGCGCGGTCGCCCGCGCCGTCACCGGACGCGGCGCCACCGGTCAGGATGATCGCGAGCTGCGCGGGCTTGAGCTCCGGGGACGCCTTGACGAACCCGCCGTCGGTCAGCCCGGCCAGCACCGCCGCCGACTCCTCGGGGGTGACCTGCGGCTTGTTGTCGACCTTGCTGATGAGCATCAGTGGGCCCAGCAGACCACCCGCGAGCGATCCCGGGTCACTGACGGTCGGCAGCTGCACACCGGCGGGGAGCAGGCGGGTGACAATGTCCTTCAGCTCGTCCGCGCGGGACTGGTCGGCGAAGGCGTCGGTCAGCTGCACCTCCCCGGTGACGACCGCGCCGGCGTTGGCGATCAGGCCCTTGAGGGAGTCGCGGTCGGACGGGCGCGCGTCGGCGGTCGTCACCAACACGACCGTGCGCTGCGCGAGTGAGCCCTTGACCGCGGCCGGGCCGATGGTCGCGGCGAACGAGTCGGCGTCGCCGAGGCGGGCGTTGAGAGCGTTGCGCTGGTCTTCGAGTTCGGCGACCTGGGTGCCCAGTTCGCTGTTCTCGTTGTTGAGCCCGGACAGCAGGGTGCGGCTCAGCGTCGTCGAGCCCAGCACCACGCCGACAGCGAGCGCGAGGAACACCGCGGCGATCGAGATGACGTGGTAGCGCAGCGAGATCACGAGAACAGCCCCTTGAACCAGTCGACGAACGAGTTCCACGTGCCGATGATCGAGTCGGTGTACGCCGCGCCGACGCCGGACACCGCGATGGCGGCGGCGATCGCGACCATCGCGGCCATCACCAGAAGCACGATGGCGGCGACGGACACCCGGCTGCGGTGCAGCGCGGCGACGGCCTTGCCGTCGACGAGCTTGCTGCCGAGCTTGAGCCGGGTCAGGAAGGTGGACGGGTTGGAGCCGGAGCGGCCCCGGTCGAGGAATTCCCGCAGGGTGGCCTGGAAACCGACCGTGACCACCAGGGTCGCGTCGTGGGAGTCGGCGAGCAGCAGCGCCAGGTCCTCGGCGTTGCCGGACGCGGGGAACGTCACCGCGCCGATGCCCAGGTCCTGGATGCGGACGAGACCGGGCGCGTGTCCGTCGGTCTGCGCGGGCACGACGACCTCGGCGCCGGACCGCAGGGTCTCGGTGCTGATGCCGCGCGGGTCGCCCACGATGACGTCCGGCTTGTAGCCTGCGACGCGCAGGGCGTCGGCGCCGGAGTCGACGCCGATCAGGACCGGGCGGTGCTCGGAGATGTAGCGCTTGAGCAGCCTGAGGTCCGCGACGTGCTCGTGGCCGCCCGCGACGACGACGACCTGCTTGCCCTTGAGCGGGGTTCGCAACTCGGGGACGCCGACACCGTCGAGGATCATCGTGCGTTCGCGGCGCAGGAACTCCATCGTGTTCGCGGAGAACGCCTCGAGCTGGGCGGACATGCCCGCCTTGGCCTCGATCATCTGGTCGGCAACGGACTCCGGCGTCTGCTGGACGCCTTGGGCGACCTCACGCTCACCGATGTAGACCGTGCCCTCGTGCAGGCGGAGCTTGGTGCCTTCCTTGATCGCCCGCAGCGCGTCCTGGCCGACGCCGTCGATCAGCGGGATACCCGCTCCGACAAGGACTTCGGGCCCGAGATTGGGGAAGCGGCCGGAGATGGAGGGGGACGCGTTGACGACGGCGCCGACCTCGGCGCGGACCAGCGCGTCGGCGGTGGCCCGGTCGAGATCGAGCTGGTCGAGGACGACGATGTCCCCTTGAGACACTCGTCGCAGGAGGTCACCGGTACGCCTGTCGACCCGTGCGACGCCGGTCACCCCAGGTAGGGCGTGCTGTGATCGATGGAGGACGCCGGGAAGCTTCATGGCCCGATGGTGACAAACCGATCCGGGTTGGTCCGTTTGCCACGCCGTCGCGAGTCCTCATTTCCCGACAACGAGTGCTCATCTCAGGCGCGCTGAAATGAGCACTCGGTGTCGGGAAGTGGGGACTCGCGGGTGGTTGGTCAGCGGCGCTTGGGGCGGGGTTTGCCGCTGAGTTCCCAGTCGTGTTTTTCGCCGTCGGCCAAGGCCAGCAGCTCCTCCGCGTGGGCGCGTCCCGTCTCGGTGGACTCCATGCCCGCCAGCATGCGGGCCAGTTCGATCACCCGTGTCGGCTCATCCAGTGTTCGCACATCGCTTCGGGTGACGCCGCCGGTGGCGCTCTTGTCGACGATCAGGTGGCGGTCGGCGAACGCGGCGACCTGGGCCAGGTGGGTGACCACGATGACCTGGTGGCTGCGCGCGAGCCGGGCCAGCCTGCGGCCGATCTCGACCGCCGCCCGACCGCCCACACCGGCGTCCACCTCGTCGAACACCAGGGTCGGCACCGGGTCGGAGTGGGCGAGAACCACCTCGATCGCGAGCATCACCCGCGACAGCTCACCACCGGAGGCGCCCTTGTGCACCGGCAGCGGAAGCGCTCCGTCGTGGGCGACCAGCAGCAGTTCGACGTCGTCGACACCGTCGGCGCCCGCGTGCAGCGATTGCCCCGCCACGTCGAGGGCCACCGGGTCGCCTTCGTCGGCGGCGCGGGGGCGGACGGTGATCTGGATGCTGGACTGGCCCATCGCGAGCCCGCCCAGCTCGTCGGTGACGGCCTTCGCCAGTTCCTCGGCGGCCTTCTCGCGGGCGGCGGTCAGCGCGACCGCGATGCCCGCCAGCTGCTGGGCCAGCGCGATCTTGCGGGCGGCGAGCTCGCCCAGGGCGCCCTCGGACGTGTCGAGGGTCGCGAGCTTCTCGTTCGCGTCGCGGGCCCAGGCGATGACGCCGTCGATGTCGGCGGCGTACTTGCGGGTGATGGCCTTGAGCTCGGCCTGGCGTGCGAGGACCTGTTCCAGCACGGCCGGGTCGGCGTCGAGGGAGTCGAGGTAGGCGGTCAGCTCGGAGCCGACGTCGGTGAGCAGCACGGCGGCCTCGGCCAGGCGCGGCTCCAACTCGCGCAGGCGGGGGTCGTCGGCGCCTGCGATGCGGCGCTGGGCTTCGCCGATGGCGCCGAGGGCGCCGGGCAGGTCCGGGTCGCCGTCGGGTGACCCCGACACGGCGAGGCTGGCGCCGGTGGCGGCTTCACGCAGCTGGTCGGCGTCGGCGAGCCTGCGGGCGCGCTCGACAAGCTCGACGTCCTCGCCGGGCTTCGGATCGACCGCGGCGATCTCCTCCAGGCCCAGCCGCAGGATGTCGGCCTCGCGGGCCATCTCCTTGGCGCGGCGGGTGCGGTCGGTGAGTTCGGTGCTGACGGCGATCCACTCGTCGCGGACGCGGCGGTAGTCGGCCAGCACGGAGCTGACGGCCTCACCGGCGTAGCGGTCGATGACCGCGCGCTGCTCGGCCGGGCGCAGCAGGCGGAGCTGGTCGTTCTGGCCGTGCACCGCGATCAGCTGCTCGGCCAGGTCGGACAGCACACCGACGGGCACAGAGCGGCCGCCGAGGTGCGCGCGGGAACGGCCGTCGCTGTTGACGCTGCGCAGCGCGATCAAGCTGCCGTCGTCGTCGGGTTCGGCGCCCGCCTCGGTGGCGACCGCCGCGGCCGGGGAGCCGGTCAGGCCCTCGAACCGGCCCTCGACGACGGCCTTGGACTTCCCGCTGCGCACACGGGACGCCTCGGCACGGCCGCCGGAGAGCAAGTGCAGGCCGGTGACGACCATCGTCTTGCCCGCACCGGTCTCGCCGGTGACGACGGTGAATCCGGGGTGGAGCTCAAGCGTGGCCTCATCGATCACGCCGAGGTCCTGGATACGCATCTCGGCTAGCACAGGGCGCACCCTAGCGGCTCGGGGTGACATCCGGGTGCGGGTGTCACCGGGATCGCCACCCCTGCACCGGCAGATCGAACTTGTCGACCAGCCGGTCGGTGAACGGCTCGTCGCGCAGCCGGACCAGCTTGATCGGCAGTTTCCCGCCCGCGATCTCGATCCGGGAGCCCGGCGGGATGTCGAAGGTGCGGCGGCCGTCGCAGCACAGCACAGCCGGGTGTCCGGCCGGGTCGACCTCGACGGCGACCACGGAGTGCGGGGAGACGGCCATGGGCCGGGAGAACATCGCGTGCGCGTTGCTGGGCACCACGAGCATGGCCTGCACATCAGGCCACACGATCGGCCCGCCCGCGGAGTACGCGTAAGCCGTGGACCCGGTCGGTGTCGCGCACAGGACGCCGTCGCAGCCGAAGGACGACACCGGGCGGCCGTCGACCTCGATGCGCACGTCGAGGATGCGTTCGCGGCTGCTCTTCTCGACGCTGGCCTCGTTGAGCGCCCACGTGTCGGCGATGACCTGGCCGTCGAGCCGGGCGACGACGTCCACGGTCATCCGCTCTTCGACCCGGTACCCCTGGGTGACGACGAGGCTGACGGCCTCCTCCAATGCGTCCGACTCGGCTTCGGCGAGGAAGCCGACCCGGCCGAGGTTCACGCCCAGCACCGGCACACCCGCGGGCCGCGCCAGTTCGGCGGCGCGCAACAGGGTGCCGTCGCCGCCGAGGACGAAGACCAGTTCGGTGCCGACCGCCGCCTCCGGGCCCAGCGGGACCACCCGGCCGTAGCAGGACGGGTCGAGGTCGGGGGCCTCGTCGTCGAGGACGCGCAGCCGCACGCCCGCGGCGGCGAACGCGCCCGCGACCTTCTCCGCGGTGCGCCGGTTCTCGACGCGGCCGGTGTGCACGACCAGCAAAATCTCGCGGTCCGTCATTGCGGCCCTTCCTCGACGGCCTTCTCCACCAACGCGCGCGCCTCCGCCTCGGGCAGCGGTTCGCCGCGGCGCAGCCAGACGAAGTATTCGACGTTCCCGGACGGGCCGGGCAGCGGGCTGGCCACCACACCGTGCGCGCGCAGGCCCTTGCGCGCGGCGGTCTCGATGACACTGAGCACGGCTTCGGCGCGCAGTTCGGGGCTGCGGACGACTCCGCCCGCGCCGAGCCGCTCCTTGCCGACCTCGAACTGGGGTTTGACCATCGGCAGCAGGTCGGCGTCCGGGTTCGCGCAGGCCAGCAGCGCGGGCAGGACCAGGCCGAGGGAGATGAACGACAGGTCGGCGACGATCAGGTCGACCGGGCCGTCGGTGTCCTCGGCGGTCAGCGCGCGCACGTTGGTCTTGTCGCGGACGAGGACCCGGTCGTCGGTCTGCAGGCGCCAGACCAGCAGGCCGCGACCGACGTCGGCGGCGACGACCTGGGTGGCGCCCCGGCGCAGCAGCACGTCGGTGAACCCGCCGGTGGACGCGCCCGCGTCGAGGCAGCGCTTGCCGTCAACGGCGATGCCGAACGCGTCGAGCGCGCCGATGAGTTTGTGGGCGCCGCGGGAAGCCCAGTTAGGGTCTTCGACGTCGTCGCGGAGCACGATGGGGGCGTCGTTCTCGACGCCGGTGGCGGCTTTGGTCGCGACGGTGCCGCGGATGGTGACCCGGCCGTCGGAGATGAGCTGGGAAGCGTGTTCCCGCGAGCGGGCGAGGCCTCGACGCACCAGTTCCGCGTCGAGCCGCGCCCTCTTGGGCGGCACCGGGTCAGACCTTGTCGATGCCGGCGAGGGCCGCGGTCAGCGCGACGTGCACGGTGTCGTAGCGCTCGACGTGGTCGGCGACCGGGAGCGCGTCGAGGCCGTTGAGGCCCGCGACAGCGTCGTTGATGGCCTCGTCATCGATGGCTGAGTCTCGATCGGTCACAGAATCGGTCGCTGTGTCGATTACAGAGCCGCTGGGCGGCGGCCCGGGAATGGGCCGTGGCCTGGTTTCGTCGAAATCCACCTGCACCCCTCCACGCTATCCGATCGACGGGGATGACCGCGTCAGCGCTGCCCGGAGAGTCCCAACGCGCTCAGTGCGGCCGCCGCACCCCTATCCGCCGACCGCACCGCCACCGGACCGCCGTCCCCGGCCCAGTGCGCGGCGCAGAGGGCACGCAGGAGGTCGAGGTGGTCGCCGTCGCCACTCGCCATGAGCTGCCCATCGGTCTTCTCGACCGTCCAGCCGGGTTTGGCGGTGAACTCGGGGGCCGGTTCGGTGAGCACGGCGAGGTCTTCGGCGACGTAGGTGGGGCGCTCGTGCGCGCCCGCTTCCAGCAGGTCACGTGGGGTGGCGACGCCGGTGAGGACGAGCAGGGAGTCGAGCTTGGCCGTCACCGCGCCTTCGATGTCGGTGTCGAGGCGGTCGCCGACGACCAGTGGGCGGTCGGCGTCGGCGGAGCGAACGGACTCGGCCATCAGCGGCTTCGCCGGCTTGCCCGCCACGAGGGGCTCGCGGTCGGTCGCCACGCGCAGGGCATGGACGAGGGAACCGTTGCCGGGCAGCAGGCCGCGTTCGGTGGGGAGAGTGCGGTCGACGTTGCAGGCGACCCACAGCGCCCCGGCGCGGATGGCGACGCACGCTTCGGCGAGGTCAGGCCAGGCGGTCTTCGGGGAGAGGCCTTGCACTACGGCCTTGGTGTCCGGGCCGGCGACGCGGACGACGCGAAACCCGGCTTCGACGACCTCGTCAGCGAGCGCGTCGGAGCCGACGACGAGGACTTCGTCGTCGGGGTCGAGGTGCTCGCCGAGCACGGCGGCGCCTGCTTGGGCGCTGGTGCTCACCTCACCGGGGTCGGCGGTGATGCCGATCCCGGTGAGGTGCGCCGCGACTTCTTCTGGTGCCCGTGAGGCGTTGTTCGTGACGAACCGCACCGCGACGCCGTGGTCGCGGGCGGTCAGGACGGCCGGGGCCGCGCCTGGGATGGCTTCGCCACCGCGGTAGACGGTGCCGTCGAGGTCGAGCAGCAGAGCGTCGTAGCGGTGCAGGAGCCAGTCGGTCATTGCTGTCAGCCTCGGTCGGTGGAGTCCTTGTCGGCGGCGGTGTCGGCGCGGGGCACCGAATCCACTGCCTCATCGGACTCGTCGGCCACTGCTTCGCCGTCGGATGCCTTGTCCGCCAACGGTTCCGCGTCGACCTCAGCGTCGGTGTCGGTTTCGTCGGCGGGCAGGGGCTCGACCTCGATTTCGAGGGTCTCGCCCGGGAGCACCGCGGCCACTTCGGCTTCGTCGGCGCCGAGGGCGAACGCACGCTCAGCGGCGTCGGTGTCCTCGTCGTCGTCGACCTGCGCGGCGTTGAGGAACCAGCGGATCGCGTCGTCAGTGCGGCCCGCGGCTTCCAGATTGTCGGCGTAGGCATAGAACAGGCGGGCGCTCCACGGGTCGTGGCGCTTCGGGTCGAGGTCCGGGCCCTGCAGCGCGACGACGGCGGCTTCGAGCTGCCCCATGTCGCGCCGGGCGCCGGCACTGACGATCCGCAGTTCCACGGCGACGTCCGCGGGAAGGTCGGAACCGGCTTCCTTCGCCAACTCCAGCGCCTTCTCGGGCCTGCCCATGGCGCGCTCGCAGTCGGCCATGACCGCGACGTGGGCGTTGCCACCACTCATGCGACGCACCGCCCGCAGCTCGGACAGGGCCTCAGCCCACTCCCCCGCGTGGTACGCGGTCAGACCGGCTGCCTCACGGACCACGGCCACGCGAGCGGCGCGCTCACGGGCGTAGCGGGCGTGGACGAGTGCCCGCTGCGGGTCCTCGTCGATGAGCATGCCCGCGGCGACCAGGTGCTTGCCGATCATCTCGGCCAGCGACTTGGGCAGGCTGCGCAGCCCGGCCCGGGCCTCGACGTCGAGCTTGGCGTAGTCGGCGCCTTCCGGCACCGCCGGACCGCTGTCGAACGGCGCGTCGCCCTCACGGCGGGGGCGCTCCTCCCGGGGACGGTCTTCCCGACGCGGACGCCGGTCACCCTCGTCGCGGCGCGGACGGCGCTCTTCGTCGCGGTCGAACTTACGCTCGACCGGAGCCTCGGTGTCGGGGCTGTCGGAGACGACCTCGGTCGAGGCTGCTTCCGTTGCCTGCACAGTGGATTCGCTGGATTCGCCTGCTTCGCCGACAACGGCCTGGTCCGTCGACGCGTCGACGTTCTCGGGGCGCTGGTAGGGCGGGCGGTCGTCGCGGTGGCCGGGGCGGAAACCGGGACGGTCGGCGGGCTTGTAGGCACCGCGCTCGCTCTTGCCGGTGGGGCGGGTGCTGCGGCCGTCGCGGGCGCCACCGCGGTCATCACGCGAACCGGTGCTCGACGAGCCGCGGTAACCACCGCGGTCGTCCCTGTCGGACGGGCGGTAGCTGGGGCGGTCACCGGTGCTCGACGAGCCCTTGTAACCGCCACGGTCGTCCTTGCTCGACGGGCGGTAGCTCGGGCGGTCACCGCGGTCGCTGGAACCACGGCTGTCCCTGTCGGACGGGCGGTAGCCGCCGCGGTCGCTGGTGCCCTTGTAGCCGCCACGGTCGTCGCGGGAGTCCGAGCGCGGGGCCCGGTCGTCGCGGTCGTTGGAGCGGTAGCTGGGGCGGTCGCCCTGGCCGCGGCTGTCGCGGTCGGCGGGCTTGTAGCCGCCACGGCTGTCCTTGTCGGCCGGGCGGTAGCCGCCCCGGTCGCTGGTGCTGGACGAGCCCTTGTAACCGCCGCGGTCGTCTTTACCCGCCGCGCGGTATGTGGGGCGGTCGCCGGAGGTGCCGCGCTCGTAGCCACCGCGGTTCGGGCGGTCGCCACGGTCGCTGGAGCCGCCACGGCTGTCCCTGTCCGACGGGCGGTAGCTGGGGCGGTCACCGGTGCTCGACGAGCCCTTGTAGCCACCGCGGTCGTCCTTGCCGGACGGACGGTAGGCGGGGCGATCGCCGCGGTCGCCGGAGCCGCCGCGGGTGTCCCGGTCACCGGACTTGTAGCCGCCGCGGTCGTCACGGTCGTTGGAGCGGTAGCTGGGGCGGTCACCCTGGCCGCGGCTGTCGCGGTCACCGGACTTGTAGGCGGGGCGGGAGTCGCGGTCGCCGGAGCGGAAACCGCCACGCGAGTCGCTGGAGCCGCCGCGGTAACCACCGGTCGAACCACCACGGGAGTCACTCGACCCACCGCGGTAACCACCCGAAGAACCGCCACGCGAGTCACTGGAACCACCGCGGTAACCACCGGTCGAACCACCACGGGAGTCACTCGACCCACCGCGGTAACCACCCGAAGAACCGCCACGCGAGTCACTGGAACCACCGCGGTAACCACCGGTCGAACCACCACGNCCACGCGAATCGCTAGATCCACCCCGGTAACCACCAGTTGAACCACCACGCGAATCGCTAGATCCACCCCGGTAACCACCAGTTGAACCACCACGCGAATCGCTAGATCCACCCCGGTAACCACCAGTTGAACCACCACGCGAATCGCTAGATCCACCCCGGTAACCACCAGTTGAACCACCACGCGAATCGCTAGATCCACCCCGGTAACCACCAGTTGAACCACCACGCGAATCGCTAGATCCACCCCGGTAACCACCAGTTGAACCACCACGCGAATCGCTAGATCCACCCCGGTAACCACCAGTTGAACCACCACGCGAATCGCTAGATCCACCCCGGTAACCACCAGTTGAACCACCACGCGAATCGCTAGATCCACCCCGGTAACCACCAGTTGAACCACCACGCGAATCGCTAGATCCACCCCGGTATCCACCGGACGAACCACCGCGAGAGTCACTCGCCCCACCGCGGTAACCGCCGGAGGAACCACGGGAGTCGCTGGATCCGCCGCGTGAGTCGCGGTCGCCGCCGCGGTAACCGCCGCGGTCGTCACGGTCGGTGGAGCGGGGCCCGCCGCGGTCGTCGCGCGGGCGGAAGCTGGAGCCACGGGAGTCGCTGCCCGGGCGCGAGTCGCTGGAGCTGCCTCGGTAGCCGCCTCGGCTTTCGCCGCCTGCCGGGTTCGGACGGTAGCCGCCGCGGTCCTGGGAATTGCCCCGGTGCGGGCGGCCGGCGTCGCCGGAACGCGAGTCGTCACGGCGCCACACGGAACCGGTGGCACGGTCACCACCGCGGGAGCTGTCGTCGCGGCGAGGCTTGAAGTCGCGGCTTGGTGAGGTATCGCGGCGGGGGGCGCCACGGCTGCCACTGTTCGCGCGGCCCGTTCCTGATCCGCGGTCGCTGCCCCGGCGGTCGTTGCCGCCCGAATCGTCCCGTCGCCCGAACTCCGACACTTCGTCCTCCCGCGTGCGGGTCCTGCCCCGCAACAATTTCTCTACAATGACGCCAAAGGGGCCTGTGGACAGTGCACGCTTAAACGTGCTCCTCCACAAGCCCCTTTGGGAATGATTGTCCGGCGGCGTCCTACTCTCCCACACCCTCAC
>NZ_JABVED010000003.1 GCF_014323725.1 Actinokineospora xionganensis
CGCCAGCCGCGTCCCCAACCTCACGGGTCAGTACAACTAGTCCGTGAGCCTTCACGCCGTCCTACGGGTGGGCGTGGCAGCATCGTCGCTGTGATGCCTAACAACGTGCCGAGCGTGGACGTCCCGGACATGCCCGTCGAGCTGCCCGAAGAGGTGACGCTCCTCGACGTCCGCGAACAGGACGAATGGGAGGCGGGCCACGCGCCCGACGCCCTGCACATCCCGATGGGCGAGCTGGCCGGAAGGCTCGACGAGCTGCCCGCGGACAACGCCGTCTACGTGATCTGCCGCTCCGGCGGCCGGTCGGCGAGGGTCACCCAGTACCTCAACGCCAACGGCTGGGACGCGACCAACGTCGCGGGCGGAATGCAGGCGTGGGCGCACAGCAGCAGGCCGATGGAGTGCGCGTCCGACCAGGAGCCCGAGGTCCTCTAAGTGCAGTACCCACCGCCGCGACGGATGCCGATGGACTGGGTGGCCACCCCGCCACCGGGCCCGCCGCTGCCCGCACCGCCGCGCCGGTTCACCCGGTACACCGGCCCGCCGTCGTACCGAACCCCGCCACGCTGGGGTTTCCCGGCCCTCGCCTGGCGCTGGCCGACAACGGTGCCCACCGGAACCGAAGCGGCCCCGGTCGCCGAACGCCTGCGCGTCCGGGCCAGGCTCGCGGTGGTGACGCTGACGATGTTGTCGGTCTTCGCCGTGCTCACCGCCGCCGCCGAGATCTGGCGCTACGTCCTGCTGGTCGAGGCCAGAACCAGCGCCTTGCGCAGCGGGACAGTGGACGTCTCCGACAGCCTGGTGATCACCGGCGCCTACCTGACCCTGTTCCTCGGCGCCGCGGCGATAGCGGCCACCCTGTGGTGGTTGGTACCCGCAAGGCAGGCGGCCGCGGAAGCCTCCGGCTACGAGTCCGCCCGTCCCGCCACCCACGTGGCCCTCGCCCTGCTGACACCGGGCCTGAACCTCCTCGTCCCCGGCGCCGCCGCGGCCGAACTCGAACACGCCGCCCTGCGACGGCCCGCGGACGAACGGCCGGCACCGAGCGCACTGGTCCGCTGGTGGTGGGCCACTCTCTGTGTCAGCGGAGCCCTGTTCGTCGCAACCCTGCTGTGGCGACTACGCGATGGCGTCCAGGCGTTGGCGGACGGAGTGCTGCTGACGGCGGCGACGGACGTGGCGGCGGCGGTGTTCGCCGGGATGACGGTGGCGCTGGTGGCCAGGCTGTCGGCGCTGCTCGCCCCGGTCGACACCGCATCGGCACGGTTGATGCGAGTGGTCCGGGTCGAGGGAGCCCCCGCCCCGCCACTGCGAACATCACGACAGCCGGGCTCGACGCGCTAGAAAGAACATATCGGCGTCAGCGGCGCCACTCTCGCCGCACCACTCTCAAACCGAGACCGGCAACGACCGCAGCCCCCGAATCACGAACTCAGGCCGCCGAACCACTTCCCCAGCAACCTGTAGCCCCGGAAGCCGCCGCCGCAACGCCCCCAAAGCCGCGGCGATCTCCACCTTCGCCAGCGGCGCCCCCACGCAGTAGTGAATCCCCGCCCCAAACCCCAAGTGCGGGTTAGGCGAACGCCCCACCTCAAACCGATCCGGCGAATCAAACACCCCAGGATCGCGCGCAGCGGCCCCCAACAGCGCGGCGATCTTCTGCCCGGGCTCAACCACGTACCCGGCGACGGAAACCCTCTCCGTAGCGGTCCGCTCGAAGAGCTGCAAAGGCGCGTCGAACCGGATCATCTCGTCGACCGCCGTGGGCACCAGGCCAGGATCCGCGACCACCCGCTCCCACTGGTCCCGGGAAGTCAGCAGCGCGTACACCCCGTTGCCGATCACGTTGACCGTCGCCTCGTGCCCCGCCATCAGCAGCAGGATGGCGGTCGCCACCAGTTCGTCCTGGCTGAGCCGGTCGCTCCCGTCGCGGACCGACACAAGGTCGCTGACCAGGTCGTCGCCCGGGTGTCGGGCGCGTTCGTCGGCCAGCGAGCGCAGGTAGTCGACGAATTCCTGGGCCGCTGCCTCCGCCGCGCGGGTCTGCTCGTCGGTGAGCCCGTACTCGTACATCTTCACGATCGCGTTCGACCACGGGCCCAGCAGCCCGCGGTCGGCCGTGGGCACGCCGAGCAGTTCGCCGATGACCTCGATCGGCAGCGGGGCCGCCACGTGCGCGAGCAGGTCGGCGTGCCCGTCGGCGTCGATGTGCGCCGCCAGGTCGGCGACCATGCGGTCGGCGAGGTCTTCGACCCACGGTCGCAGGCGCTCGGTGTGTCCGCGGGCGAACGCCGTCGAGATGAGCCTGCGCAGCCGGGTGTGGGTCGGGGGTTCGTTCTCCAGCAACGAGTTTCGGTGCACCAGGTTGAACGCCGTGAAGGCCTCCGCCGGTGCCGCGTCCGTCCACAGCCGACCGAGGGCGCGTTCGCGCAGGACGGTCGAGCACGCCGCGTGCGACACCGCGACCGCCATGCCGAGGCCGTCGTGCCAGTGCACCTGCCCTCGGGCGCGCAGTTCGGCGAACGCCGGGTAGGGGTCGGCGACGAAGGCGGGGTCGCTCGGGTCGAACGTCATGCCGCCACGGTGGCATGATCCCTCGCGTGCAGCTAGTCGCTCACCGGGGCGCGTCGGCCCTCCGGCCCGAACACACCCTCGCCGCGTTCGAACTCGCCCTGGAACAGGGGGCGGACGCGCTGGAGTGCGATGTCCGGCTCACCAGCGACGGCCACCTGGTCTGCGTGCACGACCGAACCGTCAACCGCACCACCGGCAGCACGGGCGTCGTCTCCGAACTCACCCTCGCGCAGCTGTCCGAGCTCGACTTCGGTGGCGAGCGTGGTGTCGTCACCCTGCGCACGCTCGTCGAGTTGGCCCTCGACCACAAGGCGGGCCTGTTCATCGAGACCAAGCACCCCGTGCGGTTCGCCGGCCAGGTCGAGACGAAGCTCGTCGCCCTGCTCGAAGAGCATGGGCTCACCGACCAGCAGGCGAAGGACGACTCGCCCGTGGTGATGATGTCGTTCTCCACCCGGGCCGTCCGGCGGATGCGGACACTCGCGCCGAGCGTGCCCACCGTCCTGCTGATCGACCGCATGTGGCCGTGGCTGCGGGCGGGCGCCCAGCCCGCGTTCGCCGACTACACCGGCCCCGGTCTGTCCCTGGTCCGCTCGGACCCCGGCTACGTCGCCCGCGCCGCCGCCGCCGGTCATGGCACCTACGTCTGGACCGTGGACGACCCCGAGGACATCCGCTTCTGCCGTGACATCGGTGTGCGGTGGCTGGCCACCAACGACCCCGCCGCCGCCCGCACCGCCCTGGCCTGATCGGTGTGCGGACGGTTGGGTAGCGTCCAGCGCATCAATTGACCGGCCGGCAAGGAGTTCGACGATGTCCAGGCGTACCGCGGTGAAGAACACCCGCAAGGTCAAGGCAGAGGACTCATCGGGCATCAACCCGCGCCAACCCTGCCCCTGCGGTTCGGGCAAGCGCTACAAGGCCTGTCACGGTCTGGCGGGCGGCGTCGTCGACGTCCCGGTCGCCCGGCCGTTCGAGGGACTCGCGGGCGAGACGGAGCTGATCGCGCTGCGCGAGTTCGTCCCGTCCGGCACGGCGAAGCTCACGCTCAAGGACGGTGGCCGGGAGGTCATCCTGGCGACCGTGCTGCCGATGGCCGCCGCCGCGCTGGTCCGCGCCGACGACGTGGCGTTCATCGGGCTGCAGGTGCAGACCCGGTCCAACGACATCAGCCGCGACCTGGCCCGCGCCCTGCGCTGGGTGCTCGACGCCAAACCCGGCGACGTGCTGCCGGTTGTCGGCCCCGAGACCGAGGCCGTCGAGGACCGTGAGCGCCTGCAGGACCTGATCGACCCGGACGCCGCGTTCGAGCCGGAGGTGCACGCCGACTTCACCTGGTGGATGCCGGAGGGCACCGAGCCCACCAGCGAGGTGGCGCTGTCGCTCGAGCGCGCCAACAGCGCGATCCTGCCGACCGAGCGCATCGGCCCGTCGGCCTACTGGGTGGACGCGGGAGAGAAGGCGCACCTGCGCTGGGTCCGGCCGGAGCCGGAGGAGCAGCTGCTCGCCGCCATGGCCCGCCTTGCCGCGCGCGGGGAACTCACCCTCGGCGAGGGTTCGCGCTACGCCGGGTCGTTCCGCGCGCACGGCCTGCTCGTCCCGGTCTGGGACCTCGACCGCGAGCTGCACGCCCGCGAGTGGGTCGCGGGCGCCGAGGACCTGGGCAAGCGTCTCGACACCGCCCTCGCCTCCCTCGATGCCGAGCCCCTGACCGTCGCGGAGCGCCGCTCCCGCGACGGTCTGCTCGGCAGGCAGATCACCATCCGTTGATCCTGCACATCCTCCCTCGCGACTCCTGGCCCGCCGCCGAGATCACGGCGGCGAGCCTGGAGTCCGAGGGGTTCATGCACTGCTCCGACCCCGGCACGGTGCACCTGCCCGCGAACCGGATCTTCGCCGGTCGGACCGACCTGGTGCTCCTGGAGATCGACCCGGCTCTGCTCGGTGTTCCGGTGCGGTGGGAGCCCGGTGTGCCCGCGATCGAGAACGGGCCGTGGTTCCCGCATGTCTACGGCCCGATTCCGGCGGAGGCCGTGGTCGCGGTGCATGACTTCGTGCCGGGGCCGACCGGGAACTTCGAGCTTCCGGAGTCGCTCGCCAAACGCTAGATCTCGCTTGGATCACGAGGGTTCGGCAAGCTCAAGATCGGGATGAAGCTCGCCGACGCGGTCGCCACCGGCCAGATCGATGCCAAGTCGAGCACTCCCGCAGGCACCTCGTGCGGCGTGCACGACATGGTCGGCTACCCGGAGAGCGGCGTCTACGTCTCGCCGAAGCCGGGCCTCGTGACGGTCTTCGCGCCCGCGGGCGTCCGCACCCGGAGGGCATCGCCGAGGGCGACTCGATCGACAAGGTCAAGCAGGCCTATCGCGCCCTGGTCAAGAACCCGAACGCGTACATCGTGGCCGCGCCCGGTGGCGCGAACACCCAGTACCTCTTCCAGGTCGACAACGCGGCCACGGGTGTCGTCAGTTCGATGTCGCTGGTGGTCCAGGACCAGGACCGCTTCGGCTGAGTGACCCAGATCACTCCCTGGGGGAGGCAACCGGCCGCCTCCTCCGGGCGTGGACTTTGCGAGCACACACCGAGGGGAGGAGGCCCACCGATGGCTACGATTTCCCCCGAGTTGATTGGGGGCGCCACGTGGTTCAGTGGCGTCGACTGGGGGAAAGGTACGGCGACGGTGGACGACTTCGCCGATTTCGTCGGCGCGGCCATGCCCGGACTGCTTCGGTATGGGCACGCGCTGACCGGCAATCCGCACGACGCGGCGGATCTTGTCCAGGGAGTCCTGGAGAAGATCGGGTCGCGGTGGAGCTTGGTGGTGCGCAAGACGGGTGACCCGCTGGCCTACACGCGGCGGGCGATGGCGAACGCGCACGTCAGCCGCTGGCGGCGGTCGAGGCGCGAGAGCCTGGTCTCCGATATCCCTGACACGGCGGCAACCCGTGAGCGTTATGCGTTCGAGGATGAGCCGCTTTGGCACGCGTTGCGTGACCTTCCGCCGCGGCAGCGCGCTGTGGTCGTGCTGCGGTATTACGAAGGACTGTCCGAGATCGAGATCGCCCAGACCCTCGGCGTCAGCCAGGGCACGGTGAAGAGTCAGGCCAGCAAGGCGATGGCCACGCTGCGCACGAAACTCGCCGCGACAGTCGAAGGCAGGTAACCGGTCGTGAACCTCGATGACGAACTCCAGCGGTTGTTCGCTGACGAGCGCCTCGACGTCCCCCTTCGCCCTGGCGCCACGGAGGCTGTCGTGGCAGGCGCGCGCCGGGTCCGCAGGCGCCGGATCGCCACGGGCGCGGTTTGCGGCGCGGCCGCGCTGAGCCTGCTGGCGGGCACGGCGATCATGCTGGTCAAGCCCGGGCCCACGCAGTCGGTGCCCGGCGCGAGCGTCAGCGCGACCGCCGAGGTCACGGCCACCGAGCGAAGCGACGAGCCCGCGCCCACCTCCGTGCAGGCGCCGGGCATCAGCGGCACGCGCGTCGGTTCGGTCACCGGGAAGCCGACGACCTCCACGCCCGCGGGCTCGCAGCCGGAAAACGGCTTCGATGGAACCATGCCGTTCGGCCCCGACGGGTATCTCGCGCTGCGTCTGGGCATGACCGCCGAGCAGGCCGAGGCCACCGGGCTGATCACGCCCAACGTGCAGCCGATCTCGTCGAAGGGCTGCAAGGGGTACGACTACAAGGGCGCGCCCAAGGAGGCGGCCCGCTACGCCGTCGTCATCTCGCCCAAGTACGGCCTGGTCCGCCTCGCCAACGGGCCCGCGCGACCGCTGACCGCCGAGTCGCTCATTCTGGGGTCGTCCGAGAGCGACATGAAGAAGGCGTATCCCACGTCGGCGGGCAGCCATGGGGCGGTCGGCGAATGGGTCACGCAGGTCCCCGGGCACGAGGACAAGCGGTACTGGTTCCTCGTGCGCGACGGCAAGGTCTCGGCGATGCGCCTGGAACTCGCGGTTCAGGACTGCTACGTCTGATTGTGAGCAGTACTCACATCCCTTGATGCACATATGCGCACATCTGTACTGTGTCGACGCTTCCGCCCAGCGAAGAGTGAGACGGACCGTCGACCCTGTGACGCCAACGCTTCGATCCGCGAGACCGCCCGGCCGACCGCTGGTCGGCCGGGACGAGCTGCTGGTGCTCCTCGAAGCATGCCTCGCCGCCGGTGACAGCCTGCTGCTCGACGGGCCGCACGGCATCGGCAAGTCCGCCGTGCTCGACGCGATCGGCGCCGCGGCCCGCGCCCGTGGCGAGCTGGTGCTGCGCGCGTCGGGCGCGGAGTCGGAGCGGTGGATGGTCTACCAGGGCTTGGCCGACCTGCTCGGCCAAGTGCCCGAGGAGCACTTCAGTGCGCTGAACAGCCAACACCGGCTCGCGCTGCGGGCGGTGCGGCGCGGGAAGCGGTCCGGCGGCGACGGCCGCGCCCGGGTGGTCCGGCGGCTTGCCTGGCAAACGCTGCTCACCCAGAGCGCCGCGCGGACCCCGGTGCTCCTGCTGATCGACGACGCGCACTGGCTCGACGCGGCCACCGCCGACGTGTTCGCCTACGCGGCCCGCAGGCTTGAAGGGCTCCCGGTGCGGATCGTCCTCGCGGGCCGCGGGTCGGAGGCGGGCCACCGGCCGCACGCGCTCGTCCCGCCGCCGGTCACCGAGGCGACGGTGCCGCCGCTGAACGCCGACGACCTCGCCGAACTGCTCGACCCGCACGGCCTGTCCGCCCGCGCCGCCATGAAGATCCACGCGGATTCCGCGGGCAATCCCGCTCTCGCGCTCGCGTTGGCCGCGGACGGCCGTCCGGCCGCACTGGCTTCCCCGCGGCTGTCGGCCTTGATCCAGGACCAACTGCGCGGGGTGTCCGACCAGGTCCGCGCGACGCTGCTGGTCTGCGCGTTGGCCGCGCGCCCGTCGATGCGGCTGCTGTTGCGCGCGGGCCGTGCGGAAGCCGAAGCCGACATCGCCGCCGCGGCCGAAGCCGGACTGGTGGTGTCCGACGGTGTGGACATCCGCTTCACCCCGCCCGACGCGGCGACCGTGGTGGCGCGCGGCGCCCCGGCCGCACACCGCTCCCGGCTTCACCTCCACCTCGCCGAGGTGGCCATCTCCGGCGCCGAGGCCGAGCGGCACCGCGCGCTCGCCTGCGCCGACCCGGACGAGACCGTGGCTCGGTCGCTGGTCGCCGCGGCCGTGGTGGCCCTGCGAGGCGGCGCTCGCGGCCTGGCCGCCGAGCTCTACCTTCTCGCCGCCGACCGCACCCCGCCGGACCTGGCGAACCTGCGGACCGACTGGCTGGTCGCCGCGGCCGAGGTCGGGGCTTCGGCGGGCGTGCCGGAGATCGTGCGCCACGCCGCCCGCGCCGTGCTCGGCGCGGGCGCCGGGCCCGCGCAGCGGTTTCGCACGCGGCTCGCGCTGATGTCGGTGGCCGGGCAGGGGGTGGGGCTGCTGGAGGAGACCGTCGCCGCCGCGCTCGCCGACGCCGAGGGCGACCCGGCGGCCACCGCCCTGATCCACCTCTGGCGGTCGTGGGCTTCGGTGATCGGCGGCGCGCCACGCGCGGCCGACGATGACGCCGCCCTCGCCGTCGAACACGCGCGGGCCGCGGGCGAGGCGGGCACGGAGGCGATGGCCTACGCGGTGCGTGCCCAGGCACGGAACCTGTTGGGACACGGGGATTACCGGACGTTTCTCGACTGCGGCCTGAGGCTTGCCGCGCTCTCCGTCGAGGGCTATCGGCACTTGGGGCCGCGGTGCGCCGCGGCCCGGTTCGCCACCTTCGAAGACCGGCTCGACGAGGCCCGCGAAGACCTCTTGGGGATGTTGGCGCTGGCGGAGTCGGGTGCCGCCGAGGAACTCGTCGCGGTGCTGTGCGGGCTCGCCGAGGTCGCCGCCAAACTCGGCCGCTGTCGGGAATCCCTCGACTTCGCGAATCGTGCGATCCACCTCAGTGGTGAGGCGGGGCTGAGCCCGGGCCCCGCCTGGTGCGCGGGCGCGATAGCCGAACTGGCGGGCGGAAGTCTCATTCGTGCGCGGTCCTACGCCGAACGCGGAATCGTCGCGTCCCGGCAGGAAGCCGATGTGCTCTATGAGCGCAGACTTTTACACCTTTTGGCCCAGGTCAAATTGCGGTGTGGCGAAACCGCGGGCGGAGTGGACGCTCTCCGGCGTATCCAGGAATTCGAACGCGCGCACGGCTGGGAGGACCCGGCGACGCTGCGCGGGCACGGCGATCTGGTCGCCGGGCTGATCGCCCTGGGCGAGCCCGAGGAAGCCGATGAGCTGATCTCGTCGGTGCGCCAGGCGATCGCCGCCCGTCCGCACGGCCCGGGCGTGGCGGCGTCCCTCGACCGGGCGGAGGCGGCGGTGTCCGCGGCCAAGGGCCACTACCCGGCCGCGACGCAACTGCTGACCAGCGCGAAAACGACGTTCGCCGTGCTGCGGCAGCCGATCGAGCAAGGGCACTGCCTGCTCGTGGAGGCCAAGATCGAGCGCAGACGCAGGCACTACACGGCGGCGCGCGTCGCCGCCGAGGCCGCGCAGGAGCTGTTCACCGCGGCTGGCGCGAAACCGTGGATCGAGCAGTCGAACGCCCTGCTCGTCCGGCTCGCCGAGGTCGGCGACACGGGCGGCGCGCTCACCGCGTCCGAGGCCCGGATCGCGGCGATGGCGGGTGAGGGCGCGACAAACCAGGAGATCGCCGACCAGCTCTTTCTAAGTCGTAAAACTGTGGAAGCGACACTCACGCGCATCTACCGGAAACTGGGAATTCGGTCCAGGGCTCAGCTGATACGGCATATCCACGTTCACTGAACATCAAATGGGAATTGGCCAAGGGTTTCCCCGGCATCCCTGTCCCGATGGCTGTCAATAGCTTCGCTCACGGTGGGTTCGGTCACGCGAGGGAAACACGAGACCGGCCCGCCGACCCTGCACACCTGATCACCCGGCACACCGGGTGAAAGGAGTAAGTCGTGAGACGAAGCATGTCGACAGCACTCCTGGCGGCCGTGGTGGCCGCCGGGGCGCTCGTCGTATCCCTGCCCGCTGGGGCCGCGCCGCCGCCGCAGAGCCAGGCACAGCAGGCGCAAGCCGCCGCCGCGTCGGCGGCTGACGCGCATATCGCGGCGAACCGCGCGCGGTACCACGCCACCAACGACGACGAGATCCTCCAGACCGGTGTCACGAGCGCCCAGAACGGCCTCAACTACATCGCCTACGAGCGCAAGCACCGCGGCCTGCCGGTCGTCGGCGGCGACTTCGTCGTCGTCACCAACGCGGGCGCGAACGTCGTCAGCTCCAGCGTCGCGCAGGACCGTCCGCTCAACGTCGCAGTCGCTCCGCGGATCACCGTGGACGCCGCGCGCGCGACCGCCAAGCGGCACCTGCCGCGGGTCGAGAGCGAGCGGGACGCGCGCCTGGTCGTGCTGGCCTGGGGCACGCCGAAGCTGGCCTGGGAGATCGTGCTCGCAGGCAGCACCGCCACCGACCCGAGCGTGCTGCACGTGTTCGTCGACGCCCTCACCGGCTACGTCATCGACGAGTACGACGAGGTCAAGGCTGGCGACGGCAACGGCAACCACTACGGCAACGTCACCATCGACACCTCGGGCTCCGGCACGTCGTACTCGATGACCGACCCAAACCGCCCGGGTATCACCTGTAAGCCGTACCAGGGCTCCACGTACACCGGCACCGACAACAGCTGGGGCAACGGAAGCGCCGGCGACGGCGAAACCGCCTGCGTCGACGTCCTCTACGGCGTGCAGAAGCAGTGGGGAATGCTGTCGGAGTGGCTGGGCCGCAACGGCATCGACGGCTCGGGCCGCGGCTTCCAGGCCGAGGTCAAGCTGGGCGCGGTCAACGCCTACTGGACCGGCAGCGGCACCCAGTTCGGCAACAACAGCGCGAACACCAAGCAGCTGACCGTCATGGACGTCGTCGGCCACGAGTACGGCCACGGCATCTTCCAGACCACCCCGGGTGGATCCGGTTCGGGCAACGAGATGGGTGGCCTCAACGAGTCCACCGGCGACATCTTCGGCGCCATGCTGGAGCAGTACGTCAACCACCCGAACGACGCGCCGGACTACCTCGTCGGCGAGATGGTCAACGTCAGCGGCAACGGCCCGATCCGCAACATGTACGACCCGTCGCAGAAGAACCACCCGAACTGCTACTCGTCGTCCATCCCGAACACCGCGGTGCACGCGGCGGCCGGTCCGCAGAACCACTGGTTCTACCTGCTGGCCGAGGGTTCCGCCCCAGCGGGCAAGCCCGCCAGCCCGATCTGCTCCGGTGGGCCGGCCTCGGTCACCGGCATCGGCATCCAGAACGCGGGCAAGATCTTCTACAACGGTCTGCTCGCGAAGACCTCGTCGTGGACCCACGCCAAGGCGCGCGTCGCCACGCTGAACGCCGCGAAGAACCTGTGGCCGAACGACTGCACCAACTTCAACCGGACCAAGGACGCGTGGTTGGCGGTCTCGGTTCCGGCGCAGACCGGTGAGCCGACTTGCACGGGCACCCCGAGCAACGACTTCTCGATCAGCGCGTCGCCCACCTCGGGCACCATCCCGGCCGGCGGCGGCTCGGTGACCAGCACGATCGGCACCGCCACCACCTCGGGCACCGCGCAGACGGTCAACTTCTCCGCCTCCGGCCTGCCGTCCGGTGTGACCGCGAGCTTCAGCCCGACGTCGGTCACCTCGGGCTCCTCGTCGACGCTGACGCTGACGTCGACCTCGGCGGCCGCGGCGGGCACGTACAACGTGACCATCACCGGCGCGGGCGCGGTCAGCCGGACGGCGACGTTCGCGCTGACCATCGGTTCGGGCGACCCGGGCGGCACCTGCTCGGGCACGAACGACACCGACGTCAACATCCCGGACAACACCACGGTGGAAAGCTCCATCACCATCTCCGGTTGCTCGGGCGCCGCCTCGGCGTCGAGCACGGTCCCCGTGGACATCACGCACACGTGGCGCGGTGACCTGGTCCTCGACCTGGTCGCCCCGGACGGCACGGCCTACCGGCTGAAGAACTCCAGCTCGAACGACAGCGCGGACGACGTGAAGCAGACCTTCACCGTCAACCTGTCGAGCGAGACGGCGAACGGCACCTGGAAGCTGCGGGCGCAGGACATCGCGACGCAGGACGTCGGCCGCATCAACACGTGGTCGCTGACGCTGGGCACCGGCACGCCCGCCAACGAGTTCTCCATGGCCGTCTCGCCCACCTCGGGCAGCGTGGCGGCGGGCGCTTCGGCGACCACCACGGTCTCCACGACCACCACCAGCGGCAGCGCGCAGGACGTCTCGCTCGTCGCGTCCGGCCTGCCCACGGGTGTGACCGCGAGCTTCAGCCCGCAGACGGTCACCTCGGGCAACTCGTCCACCCTCACGCTGGCCACCACGGCCGCCGCGGCGGCGGGCACCTACCCGATCACCATCACCGGCACCGGCTCGGTCACCAAGACCGCGTCTTACTCGCTGACGGTCACCGGCACCACGCCGACGCCGGGCATCCCCGACATCGACATCGCCAAGGTGCAGGCGCACCTGACCGAGTTCAACACCATCGCCACCAACAACGGCGGCAACCGCCGCTCGACCAGTGCGGGCTACCGCGCGTCGGTGGCGTACGTGAAGGGCAAGCTGCAGGCGGCCGGCTACACGGTCACCGAGCAGACCTGCACCTCGGGCTGCACCAGCGGCTCGGGCAACAACCTGATCGCCGAATGGCCGAACGGTGACGCGAACACCGTCTACATGTTCGGCGCGCACCTCGACAGCGTCTCGGCTGGTGCGGGCATCAACGACAACGGCTCGGGCTCGGCGGCTCTGCTGGAGACCGCTCTCGTGTTGGCGGAGAAGAACCCGACCATGACCAACCGGGTCCGCTTCGGTTGGTGGACCGACGAAGAGCAGGGCCTCAACGGTTCGGAGTTCTACGTCAACAACCTGTCGTCGACGGAGAAGGCGAAGATCAAGGCCTACTACAACTTCGACATGATCGGGTCGAAGAACGGTGGGTACTTCATCAACAACCTGAACTCCACCGCCTCCGCCCCGATGAAGGCGTACTACGACTCGCTCAACCTGCAGCCTGAGGAGAACACCGAAGGCCAGGGCCGCTCGGACGACTACTCGTTCCAGCAGGGCGGAATCCCGACATCGGGCTACGCCATGGGTGCCAGCGCCCGCAAGACCTCGGCGCAGGCCACCAAGTGGGGCGGCACCTCCGGCGCCGCATACGACGCTTGCTACCACCAGTCATGCGACACCACGAGCAATGTCAGCGCCACGCACCTCAACCGTGCGGCTGACGGTATCGCGTACACCCTGTGGAAGCAGGCCGTCAGCGGCACCACCACCCCGCCGCCCCCGGGCTGCACCGCAAGCAACACCACGCCGGTAACCATCGCGGACAACACCACGGTGGAAAGCTCGATCGTGATCTCCGGCTGCTCGTCGACCCCGTCGGCAACGGCCACCATCCCGGTCGACATCACCCACACCTGGCGCGGTGACCTGGTCATCGACCTGGTCGCACCGGACGGCACCACGTTCAGGCTGAAGAACTCCAGCTCGAACGACAGTGCGGATGATGTGAAGCAGACCTTCACCGTCAACCTGTCCGGCGAAACCGCCAACGGCACCTGGAAGCTGCGGGTGCAGGACATCGCGACCAACGACACCGGTCGCATCAACAACTGGTCGCTGAACCTCTAGCGACAAGCAAGAGCGCCGCCACCCCGACCCTCGGGTGGCGGCGCTTTTGCTTTGCGGGGAACAAAACCTCGCACACTCGCCCACACCCAGCACCTGCCAAGCCGCCCCGCCCGACCACCGAAAGGAGTTGCGTTGGCGGCCTTTGGCTTTGGCTTTGATCCCTGCTCTGTCCCCTGAGGCTTCCCTTTGGTGCCGACAAGAACTCGGGGCCATGTCGGGGTGAGCCCGTCTGACTCGATCGTTTGACTCAGCGATGATCGAGAATTGAAGCGGCCAGGACGAGGGGCAACGGGAAGTGCAGGAGCGAAGAGCCGTCGCTGCAAGTGACCCCGTCCGGAGCTCAAGGGCAACGGCCTGTTCCAGAAGGTTCGCTTGTCCGGGGGTGCTGGGAAAGGGCATTCCCGAGGGCTCGCTCGTCCGGGGTGGGCGGCCGCGCGGTGGGTTTGTCCTTGATCCGGGTGGATCTGGTTCTGATCGTCAGGCGACTGTTCCACCTGCCGCGCGAGGGGCCAACGGGTCCGGCGCCTGGGGACCGACCGATTCGCGGGCCAGGTAGTTCTCGACGTCGAACAGATTGCCGTTTGCTCGTCGGACGACATTGAGCAGGGTGGACATGGACGAGACTTCCTCGACCTGTTCCTTCAAGAACCACTGCATGAACTGTTCGCCCTTGTAGTCGTCCTCGTCCCTGGCGACCTTTGCCAAGGCGATGACGTCATCAGTGACGCCGCGTTCCTGTTCCAGGGCGAGGGCGATCAGTTCGGCGGCTTCCTCGAACTCGTTACGCACATCGTCGACGCCGGGGATGGTGATGGGGATGTCGTTGTCCAGCAGGTACTGGACGATCATCATCGCGTGGTTGCGCTCCTCAAGCGACTGGCGATAGAAGTGCTTCGCCAATTGCGGCAGGTCCTGGCTGTCGAACCACACCGCGAGGGCGACATACTGCTGGGACGCGGTGAACTCGTTGCGGATCTGTGCCTGCAGCAGCTTGTGGAACTGGGAAGTCATGACAAGACGATACGCCCGGCGCTCACCCACCGCGTTCACCGGATTCACCGAATCGTGGGAACCGTTCCGTCCGGCGCGGGCTCCCACCGAGTGCCACGATCGGCCGGACAACGGAGGTTTCCCATGGTGACGGACTGGCGCTCATGATGCGTACCGCACAAACCGGGGCGGTGCTGGCGCTGCTCGCGGTGTTCGGCGTGGTGACATTCCTGGTGATTCGCGCACTGTTGGGTTGATCACCCCGTAGCCGGTGCGCGCGCCACGACAACCCTTCAACTCCAGAAGGTCACCGTGGTGTCGCGCTGCGTTTCACCGGTCTAGATCGCGTCGCGGGACACCGGGCAGGACATGCACCGTGGGCCGCCGCGGCCGGTGCCGAGTTCCGAGCCGCTGATGCGCAGGACCTCGATACCCGCGTCCTCCAGCCTTGAGTTCGTCTCCACGTTGCGCTCGTAGGCGACCACCACACCCGGTGCGACCGCCAGCGTGTTGTTGCCGTCGTCCCACTGTTCGCGTTCGGCGGTGACCGGGTCGAGGCCGGTGTCGATCACCCGGAGACGATCGATGCCCATCGCGGCGGCCGCCGCCTCCAGGAACGGGGTGGGGCCCTCGACGTGGACGCCGCCCGACTCGTCGGGTCGCATCGAGTAGGCGACCAGGGTGTCGCGGACGGCGGGGTACATGACCACCGCGTCGCGGTCGACCATCGTGCAGACGGTGTCCAGGTGCATCGTGGCGCGGTCCTGGGCGATCGGCACCGCCAGCACCGTGTGCGCCAGCCCGTCGTGGAACACCGACCGGGCAAGGGATTCCGCGCCCGCCGGGGTGGTCCGCTCGCCCACGCCGATGGCGAGCACACCGGGCGCGAGCAGCAGCACGTCGCCGCCCTCGACCGGGGCCGAGTGGGCGCCGTAGGCGCGGCCCGCGGCCCGGAAGCGCGGGTGGTAGGCGTAGATGAGGTCCAGCAGCGCGGTCTCCCGCATCCGGGCGGGCATCGATAGCGACGCGATGGCCACCCGGTTGCCGATCCACACCGACGAGTCGCGGGTGAACAGCAGGTTGGGCAGCGGATCTACGACGAAGTCGTGTGGGTGATGCATCTTGCGCACGAGGGACGCGCCCTCGGCGGCGGGGAGTTCCTCGAAGGTCATGCCCGCGGTGAGCACGTCGGCCAGGCCCTTGGCGTCCACTGTGGACAGATATCCGGCGAGCGACTCGGCGAGTTCGTTGCCCAGCCTGCGGCGGTCGACGGCGGTCGCGGCGGCGGCGGCGTGCGCCCGCTCGTCGGTGAGGGCCTCGACCAAGGTGTCGGACAGCCGCAGCACCTCGACCCCGCGGCCGCCCAGGATGTCGGCGAACGCGTCGTGCTCGTCCTGCGCGCGGTCGACCCACGGGATGCTGTCGAACAGCAACTGGTCGTTGTTGCGCGGGGTGAGCCGCTTGAGCTCGTTGCCCGGCCGGTGCAGCAGCACGGCCCGCAGTGGGCCGACTTCGCTGTCCACGCGGGGCGCGGGGGCCACCTGCTCGGCGTCGGGGACGTCCGGAATCTGACCTGTCACAAGTCGAAGCGTAACCACTCGGTAAGGAAAATGCGGCCCGTGAACGGGCAGAATGGAGAAGAACGCCAGGCATCGCGGTTTGAGTACTCGAAACGTTAAGCGAAAGGTCGGTTTGATGCGCGACTTGTTGCGTCGAAGGGTGACCAAGGTGGTGCTCGTCGCCGCGCTGGTGCTGTTGACTGGCGGATTGTGGGCGTTCCAGCCCTGGAAGATCTTCACCCGCAGCACCGTCGACGAAGCGCTCCCGGCGGGCTTCGCCGCGACGAGCACCCAGCGGGCCCCCGCAAGCACCGAGCAGACTGCGCCCACCACTACGCCGCCTCCCGCAGGCCCGAAGGTCCTGGCCGAGGGCGCGTTCGTCAGCCACGAGCACCCGACCGCGGGCACCGCGCGGGTCCTCGAACAGAACGGCACCCGCCTGCTCCGGCTCGAAGGCTTCTCGACCTCCGACGGCCCGGACGTGCACGTCTGGCTCAGCGACGCCAAGGCGGGCGCCGCCGAGGGCGCCTTCGACGACGGCCGCTACGTCAAGCTCGGCGAGCTCAAGGCCACCGACGGCAACCAGAACTACGAGATCCCGGCGGGCACGGACCTGGCAGGCCTGTCCAGCGTCGTCATCTGGTGCGACCGCTTCAACGTCGCCTTCGGCGCCGCCCCCCTACCCCTCTGACCCGCCCCAAGCGTCGCGAGTCCAACGTTCAGGACAACGAGTCCAACATTCAGAACATCGAGACCAACGTTCGCGAGATCGCGCCGCGGCGTGATGTTCCCAATGTCGGACTCGCGAGTGGGGGTTAGGGGAGTTTGGGGCCTTTGGTTAGCAGGGGTTCGAAGAGGTCGCCGTGGTCGTCGACGCGGTCGAGGACCTCGTCGGCGCTGAACGACAGGTCCGCGGGCTTGCGGCAGGCGGCGACCTCGTCCCAGGTCACCGGGGTCGACACGGTGGGCTTGGGACGGGCGCGCAGCGAGTAGGGCGCCACGGTGGTCTTCTTCGGGTTGTTCTGGCTCCAGTCGATGAACACCTTGCGTCGCCGCAGATCCTTCGCCATCCGGGACACCACCAGCTTCGGCAGCTCCTCCTCGAGCCGCTCGGCGAGCCCCTTGGCGTAGTCGGACGTCCGCTCGGCCGAGGACGTGGTGACTGAGGCGTAGAGCTGCATCCCCTTGGACCCGCTTGTTTTCGCGACCACCTCCAGCCCGTCCTCCACCAGCAACTCACGCAGCCGCAGCGCCACCTCGGCGCACTCCACGATCGTCGCGGGCGCGCCGGGGTCGAGGTCGAACACCAGCCGGTCCGGCCGCCGGGCCGCGCCGCGCGCCCCGACCGTCCACTGTGGAACATGCAGTTCCAGCCCGGCGAGATTCGCCGCCCACACCAGCGAAGCGAGATCACCGAGAACCGCGAAATCGAGGCTCTCCGCCCCGGTGCTGCTGCCCGGCGTGTCGATCGTGACCGTGCGGACCCACTCCGGCGCGTGCCGGGAGGCGTTCTTCTCGAAGAATCCCGCTTTCCCCACGCCATCGGGAAAACGGCGGAACGTGACCGGCCGCTCGGCCAGGTGCGGCAGCATGACCGGCGCGATCCGGCTGTAGTAGTCGATCACCTCGCCCTTGGTGAACCCGTCCTCCGGGTAGAGCACCTTGTCCAGATTGGACAGTCGAAGCCGCTGCCCCTCGACCTGGACCAGCACGTCACCGGCCATCCGGATCCCGCCCTTCGACGTCCTCTGGCCGCTTGTCCGGCCGCAGCCCGCGCCAGGCGGGCGCCCGGAGCCTGCCGTCGTTGGTCCAGTCGCGGAACACGACTTCGCCGACCAGCTCCGGTTTCACCCAGTGCGCGCCCTTGGCCCGGTCGCGCGGGACCTCGCCGTGGTACGGCGACTTCTTGCGCTCGAGCTTGTGCAGCTTGGCGGTCAGCGAGCGCAGCATCTCCTCGGTGAACCCGGTGCCGACCTGCCCGATGTACTGCAGGCCATCGGGTGTCGGCAGCCCCAGCATCAGCGAGCCGAACACGTCGCTGCGCCGCCCCTCGCCTGGCCGCCAGCCGCAGATGATCACTTCGAGCGGCCGGACCTCGGCGATCTTGACCCACTCCCCGGAGCGCTTGCCGGGGTAGTACCGCGAGCTCATCCGCTTGGCGACGATGCCTTCGAGGGACTGTTCGCGGGCGGTCTCCAGCACGGCCGCGCCCTGCCCGGGGAAGCTCGGCGAGATGTTCCAGTGCGGCCCGCGCAGCTCCAGCCGCTCCACCAGTTCCCGGCGCTCGCTGTAGGGCAGGTTGACGCACGGGTGCTCGTCGAGGTGCAGCACGTCGAACACGATGTACGTGACCGGCACATCGGTCGCCAGCCTGCGGGCCAACCGCTCATCGGAGACGTGCATCCGCTTCTGCAGCGCTGAGAACGACGGCTTCCCGTCGACGAACGCGACGATCTCACCGTCGAGCCACACCCGCGTGCTGCCCAGCTCCTCGCCGAGCGCGCGCAACTCGGGATAGCTGTTCGTGACGTCGTTGCCGACCCGGGACAGCAGCC
This sequence comes from Actinokineospora xionganensis, assembly GCF_014323725.1. Lineage (GTDB taxonomy): Bacteria > Actinomycetota > Actinomycetes > Mycobacteriales > Pseudonocardiaceae > Actinokineospora > Actinokineospora xionganensis. Next base: position 18,411 of record NZ_JABVED010000003.1, read on the forward strand.
GGATCCGCCCGCCCTCGACCCGCGCCAGCGCGCGCACGCCGTCCCACTTGAACTCGTACGCCCACAGCTCGTCGTCGTCGGTCGGCGGCAGCGATCCGGCCGTGGCGAGCATCGGCAGCAGCGTCGTGGGCAGCGGCTCCCCGTCGGTGCGCCGCGCGGGCTCGGAGCGGCGGACCATCCAGTCCTTGGCCGACTTGCCGCCGTGGAAGAACGTGTAGCGACCCTCGGCGCGCTCGCCGTGGAAGATGACCGCCACCTCGCGGTCGCTCCACTTCAGCGTCTCGTAGCGCCCCCGGTCCCAGATGACCATCTTCCCGCCGCCGTACTCGCCCTTCGGGATCTCGCCCTCGAAGGTCGCGTACTCCATCGGGTGGTCCTCGGTGTGGACCGCGAGCCGGATGTCGCCCTGCTCGGTCGGCAGTCCCTTGGGCACCGCCCAGGACACGAGCACGCCGTCGCGTTCGAGCCGGACGTCCCAGTGCAGGCGGCTGGCGTGGTGCTCCTGGATGACGAAGGTGTCGTTGTTCCCGGTCGGCAGGGCGTCGTCGGTCGGGATCGGCTCGGGCGTCCGCCCGGCGTCCCGCTTCCGGCGGTATTCGCCGAGGCCTGCCATGCCGTCATTGGTACCTGGGTGCGGGCGTCGCTGCCACACAAACATATGGAAACGACGTTACATAACGGCGTGATCTTGCAGGCGCGGGTGGCGTCCCGCCGGCTCTCGATGGCGTGCTCGGCCGGCGGCTCAGCGCCGGGTGAGTCCGACGTGCAGGTCGTGCAGCCGCCCGACGAGGGCACGGCGGTCGGCCGGGGCGATGATCACGCGCGGCTCGGATCCCGCGACGGTGAGGTTGAGCCAGCGGCCGTGGATCGTGTCGGCGTACCGCAGTGGGTGGTCGACGGAAAGCCTGCGCCCCATGCTGTCCCGCACAGCGGTGTAGAGCTGGCCGCCGCCGGTCGTCGGCGTCTCCATGATCCGCTCGGCCAGCCGCGACTCGGCCGAGCCCTGGCGGGTGCCCACGCCCACCGTCATCCGGCCGATCGACGCGGGCCGCAGGTCGGCCAGTGCCACGGTGATCGCCTGCCCGCGCGCGGGCGCGACCTGCGGTGTCTGTGCGACAAGCAAGTCCGGGAGTCGCTCCGGCTCGGCTTGGGCCAGGTGGACCGTGTCGCCGTCGCGCGCGGCCAGGATGGCGTCGCGGCCTGTCGCCGCGGCCAGGACGCCGATGGTGTTGTCGCCCTCGTTGATCCACCCGTAGAACTCGGCGCGGGGTTTGCAGAGCAGGGTGAGGCTGGCTTCCAGATCGGCGTCGAGCCGCCCACGCCGGTCGATCAGACCGAGCCGGGCGATCTCGGCGCGTGCCTGATCGTCGGCGGCCTGTTCAGCTTCGCGCGGTGCCCACGAGGCGGTGGGCGCCAGCGTGATGTGGAGTTCGCCGAGGTTGTTGGAGCGGATCGTGCGGGCCAATGCCGACACCGGCAGGGTGACAGGTCGGTCGAGCACCCGCTAACCCCCGATGACCGGGGGAGCGGTGATCTCGTCGGTGCCGAAGATCGCGTCCGGGTCGTTCTCGACCAGGTACGAGGGAGACTGGTGCTCGAGGTCGTCCTCGCCCCGGCCGCCCGCGCCGCCACCGCCGCCCATCGGCATGCCGCCGCCACCACGGCCACCGGCCCCGGCGCCGCCTCGGCCCTGGTTGGCGTGGTGGTCGCCGCCACCGAACATGCCACCGGATCCGCCCATGGCGCCCGAACGGGGACCACCGCCCGCGCCGGTGCCGCCGGAACCGGATCCACCGGGCCCGAAGCCGCCACCGCCGCCGCCGCCGCGCATGCCTTGACCGGAGCCAGGTCCGCCGGTCCCACCAGATCCAGGACCGACGCGCGGCCCGCCGCCACCCGGCGGGCGAGAACCCGGCGGCTGGCTGCCAGGAGGCCGAGAACCGGGCGGAAGAGTCCCAGGCGGCCAACCGCCGGGCGGCGGGTAACCCGGCCCGACGTTCGGCGGGGTATTGACCGGAGGCGTTCCCACGGGAGGCTGCCCCGGCAACGTCGAGGGCGGCGGTGTCCACCCATTGGGGGTGGTCGTCTGCGACGGCTGGGTGTTCCAGCTCCCGGGAGGTGTGTTGCTGTTGGTTCCGCCCGTGTCAGTGCCGTTGACGCGCGGCGGTTCCCACTGTCGAGGCGTTTTGCCATCGTCGGGCGGCGGGGTCTTGGGCTCGCTGCCGATGACGATCTCGGACTGGTCGGGGGTCAGGTTGCCGTACGACTGGGGCATGCCCGAGGCGTTGTAGTTCGAAGAGTCCTCGTACTGGCGCATGACCTGGACGTTCTGGTCGTTCGCGCCGTTGTAGTTCCGCATCTGCGACTCGTAGTCGTCGCTCGCGCCACCGAAGGAGGTGACGTTGTCCCAAAAGCCCGGCTTCTCCGGCTGGTTCGGGATGGGCTGCACGGAGTTCTTGGCCTGGTCATAGGAATCGACCTGACGGATGGTGAGATCCTGCGCCGTGGTCAGCTCGGGGCGCGCCAACTCATGCTCGACCACCAACGGCCCGGCACCCCGCCTCGCCGCCCCACCCGCGTCACCCGACCAAGCCGCCTCCATCTTGGCCGTCAGCTCCCGAACATCGGCGGCCCACATCTCGTAATCGGCCTCGACCTGTCGGATGATGTCGGCAGCCTCGTTGAGCTGCCCAGGCCCGCGACCAGCGTGGAAGTTTTCAAAGATCTGTTGGCCATTCATGTCACGCTCCCGCCTTCATGGTCGCGATCACTTCGCCGGCGATCTCCTTGATCTTGTCGCACGCCTGCCGCCCAGGTCCGCCCCGAGACGAGATATTGAACGTCAGCTCGTCACGAACGCCCACTACGAGGCCGCAGTATCCTCTATCCCGACCCTCCACGGCATCCAAGAACGCTGCCGGGTAGCCGGACACGGTTGTGGGTTCGAAGTACTCCCACTTGCCGTCTTTCTCAGCTCGGTAGTTGTCGGAAAGCCCACCCTTGTTGTCCGGTTGAAAGCCGACGGCGTATTTCTCACCCGCGTTGTTATTCCAGCTGCAGTACGGAGCGCTCGTTCCACCGGCCTGGCTGCCCTTGCTCTCAAGCCCGAGCTTGGTCGTCTGCGCGGAAGTCAGGAGGGTGCAGGGTGCTTCGATGAACTTCTTCGCATCGATCGGGTCTGCGACCTCGGGTGCACCGTTGTCTTTGTCCTTGGACGGCTTGCTCGCGGAGGTAGGCGTCGACGGTTCGCTGGCCGGAACCGGCGTGCCCGGTGCTGTCGTACATCCGGCCAGAGCGAACGCGGCGATCGCGAGTGCGAATCGGGTGGAAGTGTTCATCGCGTTGTCAGGCTCCGTCCGAGTGCTTCACGGCTGAGGTGTTGTGGCCTTCGGTGTTCTCGTACCTATGTCGCGCATCAATGAGCTTGTTGATGTAGCCCTCGGCGTAGTCGCGCATCGCACGGTTGTGCTCGATGGCCATGGTGAGGCTTTCCTCTGTGGCCATGGCCTCTTTGCGGCTCATCTCGTCGTCGGCAGGAGGAGCGACCCGGAACACCGCATCCTGCAGCTTTTCGCCGCTGGTGTCGATCTTGTCGCGGATGACTGTCCACTGGGCGATGAGTGAGTCGAGTTCGGCGACGCTGGCGATGTAGAACTTGCCGCCTTCGCCGCCGCCGCCGGCGGTGATGTGTGCCGGGGTGTTGACCCACGGCAGCTTGCCGATGGTCTCGGCCACGGTGTTGTACACGTGGCCCATGCCGACCTCGGCGTTGAGTTGTTGGTCGACTGTCCCCGGTTCTGTGCCCTCAGGCATCGTTCCCCCTCGTCCCATGCCTGCTCCCGGGTCGGGAGTTTACCCACTCTGCGGAGCCGCTGCGTTGCGTACTGTGCAATCGACATGGTTCGGCCCGTGCCACTTTGACGTGGCACGGGCCGTCCGGGTTTCAGTGGGTCTTGGCGACTCGGATCAGGTTGGTGAACGCTGAGGTGGGGAGTGTCAGGAACCCGGCGTTTGGGTTCTTGGAGTCCCGGACCAGGGCGTGAGGGGTAGCCAAGGCCAGTTCGACACAGTCGGCGTCATTGCCGCTGTAGCTGCTCTTGCGCCAGCGAAGTTCCATACTCAGCCTCCATCGAAGTCCTCCGCGATGGACCGCAGCAGCCCGAGTGAGCTCGGCTCGTCCAGCGCGACCGCCAACAGCCTCTCAACGGTCAGCCTATAGAGGGCGACCTCGTCTGGATCATCCCGAAAGAGACCAGTCGTGCGGGCTTCCACAAACACGACCGTCGGGTCCTTGGCGAAGTCGAGGATGACGAACTGCCCCATCAGACCCGGGTGAACCGCGACCTCCCGGGGGATCACGCGAAGCGAGACGTTGTCGCGGTCAGCGAGGTCGATCAGGTGTCGAAGCTGTCGGCCCATCACCTTCGGCCCGCCGATCGGGGCTCGCAGGGCGTGTTCGCTCAGGATCAGGTCGAGTCGTGGCGGGGTGCGGCGGGTGAGGATCTTCTGGCGGGACATCCGCTTGCCGATGCGCATCTCGATGTCGTCATCCTCTTCGTCCACCTGAATGGCTGACACCACCGCGTGTGCGTAATCAGCGGTCTGCGCAAGACCGGGAATCAGCATCAGCTGGAAGTTCGTGATCACCGTGGCGTAGCTTTCGAAGTACAGATACGAGCGGCTCTGGGCGGACGTCTTGCTGTACTCGACCATTCCCGAACCGCCCGAACGCCCCAGTGCGAGGCCCAGCAGTCGATCTCGTTCGGGCCCTACCACGCCGACGATCGCCAGGATGGCCGACACTTCCTCCAGCGTCGGTTCCCGCTTCCCGGTCTCCAACCTGCAGATAGTGCTCGCCGACGTGCCCAGCCGCTCCGCCACATGCTCCAGCGTCATCGCGGCGTCCTTGCGGTAGCGGCACAGTTCCGCGCCGAGACCCCGGGAATTCACGCCGAGCCTGATTCTATTCACCAATCCCCCTTGCGATGTGCGCAAAATGTGACACCAAAACGCTATCCGAGAACGTTCGGTGCGCCAAGAAAGATCGCCCGTTCGTGCAGTTGCAATGAATTGCCGCGAACCGTGAAGCTGATGTCACCGAATCCGGGGGGCGTCAAATGGTGGCCGATACGCGAACCGCACTGGTGTTGGACAACAATGTCCGCACCCATTTGGCGATGCTGCTGACGGGAACCCAATGCGGCAGCGACAGCCAGGTTCTCTCATTGGCGCGGATGGAGACGCATCGGCGCGTCTGCGCCGTTCTTGCAGCGTTGCGCGACCACGCCCTCGACACCTCGGGCCGGTGCACGGTGTGCGGCGGCCAGACCTGTTGCCTCCGCACCGAGATCAGCCACTCACTGCTCCCGGTGCGCGCCCCAGGCGGCTGACCCCCGACAGCCGCCCCGACTGGCGGCGCGGGCGGTGCCTTCCCCGCCGACACCGTCCGCGCCACCCGAGGAACCGGGAGATCCGATGCTTTGCGCGAGCTGCAATGACGGTGCCCACGACTGGCGCGAGCACCAGGATGTCCGGTTCCCCGAACTGACGTTGCGCCGGTGGTGGTGCGTCTGCCCGCTGTGTCCCGACGGTCCCGCGCTCGCCGTCACCGTCGACACCGCACTGTCCTGGCATGGACAGCACCGACTGGCTTAGGAGCACCACGTGATCTGGGGACGCTCGATCCTCGACGCCCGTCGCGGGCACATCCGCCAGACCCGCGACGGTGTGCCGCGCACCCTCACCACCAGCGACACCCGAGTCGGCATCGCCATTTGCGGGGCGCTGCTGGTGGCCGACCTCGCGGCCCAAGGCGATTTCGCCAAGTGCTCGGCCTGCGTCGCGATCGCCGACGCGGAGCCAACCGGTCCGAACGTCACCTAGGGCAGCCAGGACACCTTGCCGCGCAGCAGCGAGTAGCCGACGAAGGCGACGAAGTCGAGCAGGGTGTGCGCGATGACCAGCGGCCACAGCCGGTTGGTGCGCTGCCAGATCCGGCCGAACACCAGGCCCATGATCACGTTGCCGATGAACCCGCCGAATCCCTGATACAGGTGATACGACCCGCGAACGAGTGCTGCCGTCACCAGCGAGGTGTTCTCGCGGAAGCCGAGGTGGCGCAGTCTGCTGATCAGGTAGCCGACGACCAGCATCTCCTCGGCCCATGCGTTGCCCGCGGCGAGGATGGTCAGCACGATCGGCCGCCACCACGTGTCGTCCAGGGTGGACGGCGCGACCGCGAGGTTCAGCCCCAGCGCGTGGGCGAGCAGGTAGAGGCCCAGGCCCGGCACGCCGATCAGCGCGGCCAGGCCGACCCCGGCGGCGGCGTCGGCGCCCAGTCGGGTGCGGTCGAGTCCCACGGCCGCGAGCCGCATCCCGGAACGGTAGAGCAGGTAGGCGCCCAGGCCGCCCCACGCGATCAGCCGGACCGCGCCGAGCAACTGCTTGAGCATGTCGATGAGGCTGAGATCGGCCTGCGGGACGTTGATCGCCACCGTCTGGTCGCTCAGCGCCACCGGCTGCAAGAGCGCATCGATCAGGGACAGCAGGCTGCTCAGGCCCGAGAGTCCGAGGGTCACCGCGAAGACGATGACCAGCTCGGTCCACACCATGCGCCGCTCGCGCTGGTCGGTGATCAGGTCGTCGCCCGGTCGCTCCGGGGCCAGCCAGGCACGCAGGTTCGCCACGGACGGGAAGTTACCCGCGCGCCGCCAGGAAGGGGCAGCCGACCAGCCTGCGCAGCTCGTCGCTCAGCTCGTCGGGGGTGCTGACGGGGCGGGAGAAGGCCAGCCGGACGTCGTGGTCGGCGTCGATCGCCTCGACCCGCAGGCGCAGACCGAACCGGTCGAGGCCGAGCGGGCGCAGGTGTCCGCCGCGCAGTTCCTTGGGCAGGTGCCGGGCCAGGGCTCCGACGACGTCGGTGTGCGAGATCTCCAGGTGCCGCAGCCAGCCCGCCTCGAACGTGACGAATGGGTCGGGGGTGGCGTCGGCGAAGGAGTCGAGCTGCACGGAGTGCGTGCTCTCGGCGTCGGCCAGGACCATGGTGGCCGGGTCGAGCCGCAGCAGCGTGGAGCCGTGGCCGAGATCGAGCAGCCGCGGGTCGGGCCGGTCCTCGGCGACCAGCACCGCCAGCGCCCGAGCCTCGTCGGCCGACAGCGCGCGCAGCCAGCCGGTGATCCACAGCAGCCCGCGCACCGGTTCGCGCAGCGGGACCGGCGCCTGGTCGGCGATCTCGACCATCGTCGGCAGCTCCCCGCGCGGGGCCTGCCAGGCGGCGCCGACGAGCGGGTGGTCGTCGGTCATCAGCACGCTCACCGCGCCGTCGCCGTGGACGTGGTGCAGCAACGGGGTGATGCGGTCGGCGCCGCAGGCGGGCAGCAGTGTGGCGCGCCCGCCCAGGGCGGCGATCGTGCGGGCGCGCTCGGCTGGATGTGGTGCCGGGGGACGCTGATTGCTCACACTCGACCTCCTGAGTTAGGTAACCCTAACTTCTCGGGTGGCCGGGTGGGAAGTCCTACACCGGATATCCCACGAACTGGTTACGCTGCCGGCTCGGCACCACTTGATCGGAGGACCGATGGGCAAGGCACAGCGGCGCGAGGCTCCCGCGGTGGAACCGCCGACGGACATCCCCGCCATGGCGGACCCGCACACCGCCCGCGCCTACCGTGACCTGCGCCTTCCGCTCCTCGGACTGCCCGTCGGCGCAGTCGTGTTCGGTATCCCGGCGATCTTCCTCCGGGCAGGCTGGGTGGCCACGGCGGTCCTCGGGGCCATCGCGCTGGCGTTCCTCCTCGCCACGGTGGTCAGTTTCAGCCTGGTCGGCACCTGGCTGCGGCCCGCCGACAGACTGCTGAGGGAACAGTCGTGGCGCGAGGCGTCGGTGAAGGTCTACCGGTCCTCCCGCGGCCTGCCGCGGACCAAGATGCGGGTCGACGACGGCACGACCAAGTTGAGCCTGCGCGCCAACGCCCTGCCGTGGACCGCCCAGCAGGTCCTCGCCCGGACCGGCCGGATCTGGATCGTCGGCCCGAGCGCCGACGGCTGGGTCGCGATCCGCTCGGCCGGACTCGCGCTGCCGCTCGGCCCGGCCCAGGTCGTCAAGGAGGACGTCTCCAACGGCTACGAGATCGCCGTCGAGCAGGAGGCGCCGCTCAAGGCCCCGATGGCCGCCGCGGACGCCGTCGTCGCCAAGTCCACCGCGACCCCGCGTCGCCGGGCGAAGACCGACCTCCTCGGTCCCGTGATCCTGCTGCTGATCGCCTTGGTGCTGGTCGTCGACCTGGTGCAGCGCGGGGCCTACGGCGCGCACCTGGGCGCGTCCATCGGACTGGGCATCGGCACGCTCGCCCTGGCCGCGCTGCTGGGGTGGCGGATCCACAAGCTGCGCTACTGGACCACGCTGGACCGCCTGCTCGGCAGCGGACCGTGGCGCTCTGTGCCGGTCACGGTCCACGGCCACGACTACCTGGCGACCCTGGAGGACGGCGAGACCGCCACGGTCAAGCTCGGCCACGGCGCCAAGGAACTGCGCGCCAACGTCGAGGCCACCGGCCTGCTGTGGATAGCCGGACCGACCGACGGCAAGGCCGCCGCCGGCCTTCCCGGCTACCCGTTCCTGACGATCGCGGTGTTTCAGGACCAGTCGGGGCCGCGCCTGGCCCAGGACCAGGCGTAGCGCGGGTCCTCGCTCTCGGTCCCGGCCTCACCGAGCTCCAGCGGGCGGAACGTGTCGATCATGACCGCGGTCTCGTCGAAGAAGTCCGCGCCGATCGAGGCCTCCGCCGCGCCGGGCTGCGGCCCGTGGGTGAACCCGCCGGGGTGCAGCGACAGCGAGCCGATCTCGATGCCCGAGCCCTTGCGCGCCTCGTAGTTGCCCCGCACGTAGAACATCAGCTCGTCGGAGTCCACGTTCGCGTGGTTGTAGGGCACCGGGATCGACAGCGGGTGGTAGTCGACCTTGCGTGGCACGAACGAGCAGACCACGAAGTTCGGGCCCTCGAACGTCTGGTGCACGGGCGGCGGCTGGTGCACGCGGCCGGTGATCGGCTCGAAGTCGCGGATGTTGAACACCCACGGGTAGAGGCAGCCGTCCCAGCCGACCACGTCGAACGGGTGGTTCGCGTAGGTGAACTTCGTGAGCCCCGCGCGGTGCCGGACCAGAACCTCGACATCCTCGCCGTCGACGAGCAGCGGCTCGGTCGGGCCGCGCTGGTCGCGCTCGCAGTACGGCGCGTGCTCCAGGAACTGGCCCTTGGTGGACAGGTAACGCCGGGGCGGGCCGACGTGGCCGCTCGCCTCGATGGTCATCAGGCGCAGCTCGTCGTCGGGCACCACGCGGTAGGTGGTCGACGTCGGCAGGACGACGTAGTCGCCGTCCTCGACGCGCAGGGCGCCGTAGATCGTTTCGACGGTGCCGGTGCCCCCCTGGCAATAGAGCAGCTCGTCGCCCACCGCGTTGCGGTAGAGCGGGCTGGGCTCGGTCGCCACGACGAACCCGATGACGACGTCGGAGTTGCCCATCAGCGTCCGCCTGCCGGTCACCGCGTTCGCGCCGGACCACTTGAGGTCCTGTGAGCGGAACGCGCGCGGCTTGAGCGGGTGGTTGGGCACCAGTGGCCCGCGGAAATCGTCCGCGACCTCGGCGTTCACGATCGCCGTCGGCAGATGGCGGTGGTAGAGCAGTGCGGAGTCGGAGGAGAAGCCCTCTACGCCCATGAGCTCTTCGGCGTAGAGCTTGCCCTCCGGTGAGCGGAACTGGGTGTGCCTTTTCGGGGGGATTTCCCCGACTCGGCGGTAGTACGGCATTGCTCCTCCGGGCGTTCGTTCTCCGAACATTTTTGTTCAGTTGCCGATACACTACTAGCGTGTCAGCCGTGTCAAGCGCCGTTCCACTCCCAGCGCCCGGTCCCCGTGGCATCCCGCCCCTGTTCGCGCGGCTTGTCGACGACGCCGCCCTGTTCCCACCGGGCAACGCCGCCATGCCCGACGCGGTGCGTCTGCACCTCGCCGGACGTGACGGCGAACGCTCGGGGGTGATGGGCGTCTTCCTCTGCCAGGCCTCGCGGTTGCCAGAGCTGATCACCGAGCTCATCAAGGCCAAGCCTGGCAAACCCGTCGCACTTTCGCTCGTCATCGACACCGGCCTGGGCGGCGTGCCCAAGGCGCTGTCGATCGTCGAGTCCCGTGCCGAGTTGCTCGCGCTGCGCATGGTCGAGATGCCCGCCCCCGCCGACGTCGACGACGTCTGGCTGGAGCGGGTCAACGAGTTCGTGCCGGAAGACGTCATCCGGGTCGTGGAGCCGCGCCGCGGCGGACCTGAGTGGCTCGAAGGCATCCGCCGCGTCGTCGAGCACGGCAGCTGGCCCAAGATCCGCTGCGGCGGGCTGAGCCACGAGCAGTTCCCCAGCGTCGACGAGATCGCCGACTTCCTGGCGGTCATCAGCGCGGGGGAGGCCTCGTTCAAGGCGACCGCGGGCCTGCACAACGCAGTGCGGCACGCCGACGAGGCGACCGGGTTCGTCCACCACGGGTTCCTCAACCTGCTGGTCGCGACCGCCCGGCTGCTCTCCGGCGGCGACGTCCGCGAGGCGCTGTCGATCACCGACGGCGAGGCGCTCGCGGCTGAGGCGGCCGAACTCTCCGACCAGGCGGCGCACGCCGTCCGCGCGGTGTTCGGCTCGTACGGCTCCTGTTCGCTGACCGAGCCGGTCGAGGACCTTGAGGGATTGGGCTTGCTGTGAGTAGTTGGATCGAAGACCCCGCGTTCGCCACGGACCGCCCCTTCGGCCCCCAGACGCTGCCCTACGGCGTCCTGGACGGTCTTGGCGTCGCGGTGCGCGTGGGCGACCACGCGCTGCCCCTGCGGCCCATGGCGGCCGCGTTCGGCGAGCTGTCCGGGCTCGTCGCGGCCGACACGCTGGACCCGCTGCTCGCCGCGGGACGTCCCACGTGGTCGGCGCTGCGCGCGCGGCTGCGCGAGCTGGTGACGGCGACGACCGCGCCCGAGGGAGCGGTCATCGTGCCGCTGTCGGACGTGCGTCCCGTCCTGCCGTTCACCGTCGGCGACTATGTCGACTTCTACTCCTCGCGCGACCACGCCGAGAACGTCGGCAAGATGTTCCGCCCCGACGGCGAACCGCTGCTGCCGAACTGGACGCACCTGCCGGTCGGCTACCACGGCCGCGCGGGCACGGTCGTCGTCTCGGGCACCGACATCGTGCGCCCGCACGGCCAGCGCAAGGGGCCGAACGACCCGGCGCCGGTGTTCGGCCCGAGCACCCGCCTCGACATCGAGGCCGAACTCGGCTTCGTCTGCGGCGGGCCGGTCGCGGGCCGGGTGTCCACCTCGGCGGCGGCGGAGCACATCTTCGGCGTCACCGCGGTCAACGACTGGTCCGCGCGCGACATCCAGGCCTGGGAGTACGTGCCGCTCGGCCCGTTCCTCGGCAAGTCGTTCGCCACGTCGGTCGGCGCGTGGATCACCCCGCTGGAGGCGTTCGCCGCAGCGCGGATCCCCGTGCCCGACCCGGGCCACCCCCGGCAGGAGTACCTCGTCGAGGACCAGCCGTGGGGCCTGGACGTGTCGCTGACCGTGGAGTGGAACGGCACCGTCGTTTCCCGCCCGGTGTTCTCGGGTATGGCGTTCTCCTGCGCGCAGCAACTCGCCCACATGACCGTCAACGGAGCGACCGTGCGGCCGGGTGACCTGTTCGCCTCGGGCACCATCTCGGGCCCGGAGAAGCACCAGCGCGGCTCGTTCCTGGAGCTGTGCTGGGGCGGCAAGGAGCCGATCACCCTCGACGACGGCAGCGAGCGCACCTTCCTGCAGGACGGCGACACCGTGGTCATCACCGCGACCGCGCCCGGCCCGGAGGGTTCGGTGGTCGGCCTGTCCGAGGTCGCCGGAACCGTGCTGGCGGCGAACTGATGCCCGGCATCCGGTCGACCGGTCCGATAGCCCGCCAGGCGAACCCGGCGAGCAAGGAGAGTTCGCTGACCCTCGATCGGGGCCTGGCGCTGCTGCAGGCGGTGGCCGACTCGGACACCGAGGCGCCGACGATCAGCGACCTGGCGACCTCCATCGGCGCCAGCCGCGCGGCCATCTACCGGCTGCTCGTGCCACTGCAGGCGCGCGGCCTGGTCCGGCGGGAAGGGTCACGGGTCCGGTTGGGCCTGGGGCTGCTGCAACTGGCCGCGAAGGTGGCTCCCCAGCTGCGGATCGCCGCGCTGCCCGCGCTTCGGGCGCTGGCCGAGCAGGTCGGCGCGACGGCGCACCTGACGGTGGCCGATGGTGACGAGGCGCAGGCGGTGGCCGTTGTCGAGCCGTCGTGGACGGCCTATCACGTCGCCTATCGCGTCGGAACCCGTCACGCGCTCCACAAGGGTGCCTCGGGGAAGGCGATCGGCCTCCGGTCCGAGGAGCAGGGCTGGGTCGGGACCACGGGGGAGCTACAGCACGGAGCGCACGGGATCGCCGCGCCGGTGCTGGGCGTGCCGGGCCTGCGGGCCAGCGTCGGCGTGGTCACGTTCGAACCGCTGGACGGGGCCACCGTCGGGCCGAAGGTGATCGCCGCGGCTGCCGCGGTGGCGGAGGCGTTGAAGTAGCGGGCGGATGTCCTGGCTCAGCCGAAGATCGCCTGGTAGGCGGCCAGCAGCGCGAATCCGGCGAACACCAGGCCTGCCACCCGCTGGATCAGGTGTGGCTTGATCCGTTCGGCGATCTTGCTGCCCACCAGCACCGCGATCCCCGCCACCGACACGAGCGCCACCCAGGCGCCGAGACCCACCCATACCGGTTCGGCGTACCGCGCGCTCAACGCCGCCGTGGCGATCTGCGACGCGTCGCCCCATTCGGCGGCGAACAGGACGCCGAAGGAGGTCAGGGCGGCCCGCCAGAACGACACCGGGACGCTGGGGCCCGCCTCGTCCAGGCCGTCCTCGTCCTGGTTGGAGAACCCCTCGCGCAGCAGCAGTGCCGCGCCGATGCCGAACAGGGCGGCGACCACGGCGGCCACCACCCGATCCGGTAGGAGCGTCAGCACGCCACCGAATGCGGCGGCGATCACAACCTGCAGGGCGAAGGCCGCGCTGACGCCGAGGAAGACCGGCCACGCCCGGTAGCGGGTGGTCAGGATCAGGGTCGCGACCAGCGTCTTGTCGGGCAGTTCCACGACGAAGACCAGGCCGAACGCGGCCGCGAAGGCGATCAATGCTGTACCCACGACCTACCCTAACCGGGACCTAGGTCCCGGTCAGGCAGGACCCGGGGACATGGCGGCCGGGCCGTCGGTGCCCGAGGCTGAGCTGGTGGACGTACTTGATCTCGCGCGGTGGCAGTTCGGCATCACCACCGTCTACCACTTCCTCATGGTCCCGCTGACCATCGGCCTGTCCGTGCTCGTCGCGGGAATGCAAACCGCCTGGGTGCGCACCGGCGACGAGAAGTACCTGCGCATGACCAAGTTCTGGGGCAAGCTGCTGCTGATCAACTTCGCCATGGGCGTGGTGACCGGCATCGTCCAGGAGTTCCAGTTCGGCATGTCCTGGAGCGAGTACTCCCGGTTCGTCGGCGACGTCTTCGGCGCCCCGCTGGCGATGGAGGGCCTGGTCGCGTTCTTCGTCGAGTCGACCTTCCTCGGCCTGTGGATCTTCGGTTGGGACCGGCTGCCCAAGCGGGTACACCTGGCCTGCGCGTGGGCGTTCAGCCTGGCGACGATCGCATCGGCGTACTTCATCCTGGCGGCGAACTCGTGGATGCAGCACCCGGTGGGTGTGGTCATGGACGAGGGACGGCCGCGGCTGACGTCGATCTGGGCGGTGCTGGGCAACAACACCGCGCTCGCGGCCGTGCCTCACACGGTGGCGGGGTGTTTCGCGGTCGCGGGGGCGTTCCTGGTCGGCATCGCGGCCTGGCACCTGTGGCGCGACCGCGGTGACCAGCCGGTGTGGCGCGCGTCGATCCGCCTGGGGAGCTGGGTCGGCGTCGTCTCCTTCGCCGCGCTCGCGGTCACCGGGGACATGCAGGCCAAGCTGATGTTCGAGCAGCAGCCGATGAAGATGGCCGCCGCCGAGGCGCTGTGCCACACCGAGCAGCCTGCGAGCTTCTCCGTGTTCGCGATCGGCGACGTGAGCAGGCCGGACTGCGAGAGCGTAAAGTCGATCACCGTGCCCGCGCTGCTTTCCTTCCTGGCGCACAACGACTTCGACACGGAGGTCCGCGGGGTCAACGACCTCGTCGTCGAGTACCAGGCGAAGTACGGCACGAACTACCCCGTCGACGAGCGGCTCGGCGAGCTGTCCGGCAAGCCGATCGACTACGTGCCGGTGCTGCCGGTGACCTACTGGGGCTTCCGGCTGATGATCGGGTTCGGCGCGGTGTCCGCGTTCATCGGCCTGGCCGTGCTGTGGCTGACCCGCAAGGGAAGGCTGCCGCGGACGAAGTGGTTCCCGCGGCTGGCGCTGGCAGGCATCGCGACCCCGTTCATCGGCAACAGCATGGGGTGGATCTTCACCGAGATGGGCCGCCAGCCGTTCGTCGTCGTGCCCAACCCGTCCGGTGTGGACGGTGTCTGGATGTTCACCGCGCGCGCCGTGTCCGGACTTACCGTCGGCGAGGTGCTGACGTCGCTGATCGCGCTGACGCTGGTCTACGCGGCGCTGGCGGCGGTCGAGGTGTTCCTGATCGCGCGCTACGTGCGCGCCGGGGTGGCTGGCGTGATGCCCGACAAGCCCGACAAGCCCGACGAGCCGAGCGACACGCTCGCGTTCGCGTACTGAGGAGAGACGATGGATCTCGCGGTCGTCTGGTTCTGCGTCATCGCCGTGCTGTGGCTGGGCTACCTGTTCCTGGAGGGCTTCGACTTCGGCGTCGGCATGCTGCTTCCGGTGCTGGCCAAGGACAACACCGAACGCCGAGTCATGATCAACACAATTGGGCCGGTCTGGGACGGCAACGAGGTGTGGGTGATCGTCGCGATCGGGGCGACCTTCGCCGCGTTCCCCGGGTGGTACGCGTCCCTGCTCAGCGCCGCGTTCCTGCCGCTGCTGGTGGTGCTGCTGGGGCTGATCGGGCGCGGGGTCGCGTTCGAGTACCGGGGCAAGGTCGACACCGACCGGTGGCGGCGCGGGTGGGACCGGATGATCATCACCGGTTCCTGGATCGCCGCCCTCGGCTTCGGGTTGATCATCGCTACCACGGTGTTCGGCCTGCCGCTGGACCAGAACGGGAACCGGGTCGGCTCGGTGCTCGCCGCCGTCCGGCCGGAGACAGTCCTCGGCGCGGTGGCGCTCGCCGGGTTCTCCCTGGTGCACGGCGCGGTGTTCCTCTCGCTCAAGACCGACGGCGAGATCCGGCTGCGGGCCAGGCGGCTGGCCACCCGATTCGGCCCGTTCGCGTTGCTGCCGCTGGGCGCACTGCTGGTGTGGGTGCAGGTCGACTCGGGGTCGGTGTGGACGTGGCTGGCGGTCGCCGCGGTGGTCGTGGCGGCGGCGAGCGCGTTCGAGCGGCTGGAGAAGGGGCGCGAGGGACAGGCGTTCGCGGCGCTCGGCGTGGTCATCGCGGCTTCGGTCGTGGGACTGTTCGGCGCTCTCTACCCGAACGTCCTTCCATCCACTTTGGATCCGGCCTTCTCGTTGACGGTCGCGCAGACCGCGTCGAGCCCGTACACCCTGACCGTGATGAGCTGGGTCGCGCTGTTCGGGACGCCCGCGGTGCTGGTCTACCAGGGGTGGACGTACTGGGTGTTCCGCAAGCGGGTGAGCGCCGCGCACATCCCGCCGGTGCACGTCCCGTGAAGCCGCTTCGCGAGCTGTCCGCCTCGGCCCGCCGGGCGCTGGCGGCCTGCGCCGTGCTCGCCGTGGCGTCCGGCGCGGCCGTCGTCTGGCAGGCGTGGGCACTCGCGTCCGCGATCACGGGCGGACCGCTCGCTCCCCTCGCCGTCGCGGTCGTGACGCGCGGCCTCCTCGGCTGGGTGACCCAGGTCGTGGCCGCCCGGGCGGCGGCGGGCGCCAAGGCGGAACTGCGCGCGGTGCTCCTCGACCGGGCGCTCGCCACCGGTCCCGAGTGGATCGCCGCGCGCGGCCCCGGCGAGCTGACCTCCTTGGCCACCAAGGGGTTGGACGCGCTCGACGACTACTTCGGCACCTACCTCCCGGCGCTCGTCACCGCCGCGGTGACTCCGATCGGCGTCGGCGCGGTGATCCTGTTCGTCGACTGGCCATCGGCGGTGGTGGTCGCGCTGACGGTGCCGTTGGTCCCGCTGTTCGCGATCCTCATCGGCCGCTACACCCAGGACCGGGTCGCGGGCGCGGCCGCCGCGACCGAGCGGCTGTCCGGTCACCTCCTGGAACTGGTCCGGGCGCTGCCGGTCCTCACCGCGTTCCGACGCGCCGCCGCCCAGGCCGAGGCGGTGCGCCGCACGTCGGAGGCCCACCGGCTCGGCACGCTCGGCGTGCTCAGGACCGCTTTCGTCTCCGCGCTCGCGCTGGAGTTGATCGCGACCCTGTCGGTCGCCCTGGTCGCGGTGGTCATCGGGCTGCGTCTGGTGACCGGCGACCTCACGCTCGCCGTGGGGCTGTTCGTGCTGATCGTCGTCCCCGAGTGCTACCTGCCGCTGCGCGCGGCGGGGGCGGCGCACCACGCCGCTGAGGACGGCGTGGAGGCCGTCCGCCGCGTCGCCGCCGTGCCGGAGCGGGCGGGCGTCGAGGGACCGGCGGTGACCGGCTTCGGCGAACTCCGGGTCGAGGACCTCCGGGTCGAGCGGCGGGAGGGGTTCGCGCCCGACGGGCTGTCGCTGGTGGTCAGGCCCGGCGAGATCGTCCGACTCGACTCGCCCAGCGGTAGCGGAAAGTCGACATTCTTCGCGGTGCTGCTCGGCTTTGTGTCCCCGACCGCCGGAAACGTGCTGGTAGACGGGGTGCCGCTGACATCTGTCGATATGTCGACATGGCGGCAAATCGTCTCCTGGGTGCCGCAGCGACCGACTTTCGCGGAGCCATTCGTGGCCGACGAGGTAGGCCCACACCCGGCCGAACTGGCTCGCGACCTCGCTGTCGCACACCTGCTGGACCGGCGGGTCGACGACCTGTCGGCAGGCGAACGCCAGCGCGTCGCCCTGCTGCGCGCCCTGGCCCGGCCCGGCACCCGGCTGCTGATCCTGGACGAGCCGACCGCCCATCTGGACCCGGCCACGGCCGCCCAGGTGATGTCGGTGATCGAACGCGCGGCCGAGAGCGGCGTCGCGGTGCTGCTCGCCACCCACCGCGCGGTGGAGGCAGGCGAGACCCGGGTGAGCGGCGCGGCCGTCACCGTCACGGACACCGCCGACCGCCCGGGTGCTCCACTGTGGACACTGCTGACCCGGCGCACAGTCGCGGGCGCGGCCCTGGGCGCGGCGGCCCTGATCTCCGGCGTGGCCCTGACGGCGCTGTCGGCGTGGCTGATCGCGAAGGCCGCGCAGCAACCGCCGATCCTGGTGCTGTCCGTGGCGATCGTGGGTGTCCGCACGTTCGGCCTGGCCCGCGCCGGCCTGCGCTACGCGGAGCGTCTGGTCACCCACGACGCCGCGTTCCGGACGGCGACGGACCTGCGGGTGCGCCTGTGGACCGCCCTGGTCGCGCGCGGCCCCGCACGGCTGCCCAGGAACGACGAGGGGCAACGCCGACTCGTCGACGACGTGGACCAGGTCCGGGACCTGACCCCGCGTGTCCTCGTCCCACCGCTGATCGCGGTTGCCGTGGTGGCCGCCGCCGTCACCGTCCAAACAGCGATCCTGCCCGCCGCCGGACTGGCCCTCGCGGTCGCCGCGCTCGTCGCCCTGATCGGCGCACCGGCCCTGACCCTGCTCCTCGACCGCCGAGCCACGACGGCGATGGCCCGCGACCGCCGCGTGCTTGCGGCCGGAGTCCTCACCCTGCTGGACGGCGCCGCCGACCTCACGGCGTTC
The DNA here is from genome assembly GCF_014323725.1 of Actinokineospora xionganensis. GTDB lineage: Bacteria > Actinomycetota > Actinomycetes > Mycobacteriales > Pseudonocardiaceae > Actinokineospora > Actinokineospora xionganensis. The sequence continues at coordinate 36,356 of NZ_JABVED010000003.1, forward strand.
GGCCGAGACACCGCCCGACGAAACGCCATCGCGACCCTGGACACCAGCCTCACCAACCGCGCCCGCACCCAGGCCTTCGGCGCCGGGGCGGGTACGGCGCTCATCACCCTGGCTCTCGGCCTGGCCGGTTTCGCCTCCATCGCCCTGGCCATTCCCGTGCTGGACCCGGTCCTGATCCCCATCGTCGCCCTACTCCCATTGGCGCTCTCCGACGCGCTCGCCACCCTCCCCACCGCCGCGACCCACCTGACCCCGCTGCGCTCAGCACACCGCCGGATCACCTCGCTGCTGGGAGATGACCGCACTCAACCGAGAGCGCCGCTCCGCGACCAGAGCCCTGTTCCCGATCTCGACGAGGTCCACCTCGTCGGCGCGGACATCCGGTGGAGTGGCGCGGATGTGCCCGCGCTGCGCGGGGTCGATCTGCGGTTGCCTGGCGGATCCCATGTCGCGGTGGTGGGCCCGTCCGGGGCTGGGAAGTCGACACTGGTCGCCCTGCTGCTCGGATTCCTCGAACCAGAGCGTGGGCAAGCCAGCCTGCCGTCGTCGACGGCGTGGTGTCCGCAGGACGCGATGCTCGTCGCGACGAGTGTTCGGGAGAACCTTCGGCTAGCCAAGCCGCACGCCTCCGACGCCGAGTTGGTGGCCGCGCTCGACCGGGTCGGCCTGCCCGACCTGCTCGACGCCCAGGCCGCCACCCTCTCCGGTGGCGAGGCGCAGCGGGTCGCGCTCGTGCGCGCCTTGCTCGCCGACGCCGATCTTCTCCTGCTCGACGAACCCACCGCGCACCTCGACGCCGCGACCGCCGGGCGGGTGCTGGCCGGGCTGCGGGATGTCCGCGGCACCGTCGTGCACGTCACGCACCGGCCGGAGGAAGCCGCGGCGGCTGACCTGGTTGTGGAGATCACCGACGGCGAACTGCTGGTGAGGGCCTAAAGTTGAACTCGACCATGGACCCAAGCCTCGCCGCGCGCACCCTCACCGCGGCCACCGAGATCGCCACCGCCGCCTTGTCCGGAGACGATCCCGAGGCCGTGCTCGACCTCGTCGTGCGCAGTGCCGCCGCGCTGGCCGAAGCCGATCTCTGCCTCGTGATGGCCCGCGGCGCCGACGGCTCGCTCACGGTCGAAGCCGCCCACGGCGCCCGGGAGCCGATCGGGCTGGTGCTCTCGCCGCGCTCCTCGGCGGCGCGGGTCGCGCGCGGGGGTGTGCCGATCGTCGCCGACGACGTCACCACCGATCCGCGGACCTCGCCGTACGTGCCGCGCGAACTGCAGGGCTACGGCCCGTTCGCGGCGGCGCCCTTCGGCACGCGCGAGCGCAGACTCGGTGCGCTCACGGTCTACCGCCGCCGCGGCGGGCCATCGTTCACCCCGGCCACGGTGGACGTCCTGACCGCGTTCGCCGCGCAGGCCGGGCTCGTCCTGGTGCTGGCCGAGGGCGCCACCGCCCGCCAGCGCGTCGACCTCTACGAGGAGCGCGAACGCATCGCCCGCGACCTGCACGACGTCATCGTGCAACGGCTCTACGCGGCAGGCATGCAGCTTGACCTGCTCGCCCGCAAACCGTCGCGCAAGCTCGCGAAACCCGACGCGACCCGCCTCGGCGACGCCGTCGACCAGCTCGACGCCGCCATCGAGGACGTCCGTGCCGTCGTGCGCACCCTGCGCCAACCCGACCCGGAACAACCCGCCGCGCGCCTGTCCGACTCCGCCCGCGCGGAGATCGAGACGGCTCGAGAGTTGCTCGGCTTCGCCCCGACCTTCCACCTCGTCGGCGAACTCGACGACCTAGCCCCAGCGGTGGCCGACAACGTCAGGGCCGCCCTGCGCGAAGCCCTGTCCAATGTGGTCAGGCACGCGGGCGCCCTGCGCGTCGCCGTCCACCTGCGACGGGAGGACGGCATCCTGCGCCTGACCGTCGCCGACGACGGCTGCGGCATCCCGGAAGGTGTCAGCCGGCGCGGCCTGAACAACCTTCGCGAGCGCGCCGAACTTGTCGGCGGACGCTGCGAGGTGCGGTCGTCACCGCGGTCGGGCACGTCGGTGACCTGGGCGGTTCCGGTTCCTTGATCGTTGTGCCAAGATTTCGGCGCACCGAACTGGGGAGTGGGGTCAAATGTTCTATCTGGGTGGTTTCCTCGGCATCATCACACTGGCGTTGTGGATCTTCGCGATCGTGGACGTGATCACGACCGACGAGGGGTCCTGCCGCAACCTGCCGAAGTTCGGCTGGCTGATTCTGGTGCTGCTGTTCCCGCTCGTGGGGTCGATCGTGTGGTTCGTTGCCGGGCGTCCGCAGACTTCCGGGCGGGTTCGGCGGGGGGCGTACGAGCGGGAGACGTCGCGTTTCCCGGAGTACGACCGGCCTGGGCGGTTCGCCGCCGGGAGTCCGGACGATGACGAGGAGTTTCTTCGCCGGTGCCGGGAGCGGGCTGAGGAGCAGCGACGCAAGGGGCGCGAGGGCGACGGGGTTTAGACCTGTCGGGGGTTCGGCCCGGGCCGGGTCGGACGGTCGCCGTGCCCGGTGGTGTCCGGACTTCGGCCGCCTAAGGCTTGCGCCGTGCGACCCAGGCCACAGCTTGGGTTCGGCGCTGCATGCCCAGTTTCGCGAGCACGCTCGTCACGTAGTTCTTCACCGTCTTCTCCGCCAGAAACAGCCGTTCGGCGATCTGCCGGTTCGACAGGCCCTCCCCGACCAGCGTCAACACCTCACGCTCGCGGTCGGTCAAACCTGCCAGGTCGTCGGGCCGACGCATGTGGTCGAGGACGTGGGCGGTGGTCACCGGGTCCAGCAGTGATCTGCCTGCGGCGACCTCGCGGATCGCGGTGACCAAGTCCTGGCCGCGCACCTGCTTGAGCAGGTATCCGGCCGCTCCCGCCATGATCGCCTCGACCAGGGCTCGCTCGTCGTCGAAGGCGGTCAGGACCAGGCAGTGGGGGGCGGGTTCCATGGCCCTCAGCGACCGGCACAGTTCGACCCCGTCGCCGTCGGGGAGGCGGACGTCGACGACCGCGACGTCCGGGGTGGTCGCGCCTGCCCGGACCAGGGCCTCGGCGACTGAGCCCGCCTCGGCGACGACCTCGATGCCGTCCTCGCTGTTGATGAGGTCGCGCAGGCCACGGCGGACGACTTCGTGGTCGTCGACCAACAGCACCCGGATCATGTGCGAAGCCTAGAGCTTGCGGAGTCGCACTCGGCTGATCCGGTGGTCGGCGCCCTTACGCAACACCAGGGTCGCGCGCGGGCGCGTGGGGAGGATGTTGTTGATCAGGTTCGGCTGGTTGGTGCGCATCCACAGCCGCCTGCCCTCCTCCTGGGCCTCCTCGTCGCTCAGCGCGGCGTAGTGGTGGAAGTGCGACGCCGGGTCGGCGAACGCGGTGCCACGGAAGGCGAGGAAGCGGTCGATGTACCAGCGCTCGATGTCGTCGGTGTGGGCGTCGACGTAGATCGAGAAGTCGAAGAGGTCCGACACCGCCAGGCGGGGGCCGGGCTGCAGCACGTTGAGGCCTTCGACGATCAGGATGTCCGGGCGGCGGACGACCTGCTCCTCGCCGGGCACGATGTCGTAGAGCAGGTGCGAGTAGACCGGCGCGCGCACCTCGTCCGCGCCCGCCTTGACCTCCGAGACGAACCGCAGCAGCGCCCGGCGGTCGTAGCTCTCGGGGAAGCCCTTGCGGCTCATCAGGCCGCGCCGGATCAGCTCGGCTTTCGGGAAAAGGAAGCCGTCGGTGGTCACCAGGTCCACGTGCGGGTGGTCCGGCCAGCGCGCCAGCAGCGTGCGGAGAAGTCGGGCGGTGGTCGACTTGCCGACGGCGACGCTGCCCGCGATGCCGATCACGAACGGGACCTTCGTCGCCTCGTGGATGTCCTCGCCGAGGAACGCGGTGGTCGACTCGTAGAGCCGCTGCCGGGCCGCGACCTGCAGCGAGATCAGCCGGGACAGCGGCAGGTAGACGTCGACGACCTCCTCGAGGTCGACTGGGTCGCGAAGACCGCGCAGCCGTACGAGCTCGTCGAGGGTGAGGGGCAGCGGCGTCGATTTGCGCAGCTGCCGCCACTGCTCGCGACGGAGTTCGACGTACGGGCTCAGCTCGCGCACCCGCGCCATAGGGACTCCCTCGCCTGCGATGTGAGGACTTACCGCGCAAACGTAGGCGTTGCGGAGGGGTTTTCGCTGTGACGGATTACACCGTTTGAGGGACAGAAGGTGTGTCGCACATGACGGCGAGTTATGGATGGATCATGTGGTAGGTGCTCTGAGCTGCGCGAACAGCTCAGGCGGCGGCGAACGCCTCGTCCCAGGCCGCCGCCACCTGGCGGGCGCAGATCTTCGGGTCCACCCGTCCCACACCGGTCCCTAGGCCAGGCATCGCGATCTTCGTGACCGCCGCGCGCACCGGGGTGCCGTCGTCGAGGACGCCTTCGCGCCACAGGCGGAAGACCGCACGGGCGGCGAGATAGGGGTGCACGGTGTCCGGCGGCAGGACCGTCGAGGGCTCCCGCATCGTCGGCGCGCTGATGAGCCACGCGGGCGCCGCCGCCCCCGTCGGGACGATCAGCGCCTCGCCGACCGGCAACTCGCCGCCGTGGGTGGCCAGCACCGCGCTGCGCACCCGCTGCTCGATCGCCGGGAAGGTGTCGGCGTAGACCGCGTCGATGCCGCCGCGCATCCAGCCGTAGGAGTTGGCGGGGGAGACCACCGCGTCCGCCCCGGAGTCCACGATGGAGCCGCGGTGCAGGCGGATCTCGGCCCGGCCCGCCGACGCGGTCGCCCATGCCTCGGCCATCGCGTCGCTTACCGCGCACAGCACCAGATCGAGGGTGTCGGCGCGCGGTCGTAGGTCGGTCACCTGTCCGGTCTCCGAATCCGCGGTCACAACTCCCAGCATGACATCCGATCGGCCCGCCGGGTAACCGCCATTTGACCGGCACACCACACGTTCGGGTGGTTTGCCTTGGCCGACCCGGTCTTGCGTACTGTGGTGCCGTGCCGAGAATCGCCTACTTCGGACCGCAGGGCACGTTCACCGAACAGGCCGCCCGTGCGTTCGACGAGCACGCCGACCTCGTGCCGCTGTCCACGATCCCTACGGTCGTCGCCGCGCTGCGCGCTGGGGCGGCCGACTTCGCCTGTGTGCCCATCGAGAACTCGGTCGAGGGGTCGGTGTCGGCCACGATGGACACCCTCGCCGCCGACGAGCCGGTCGTGGCGATCGGCGAGCACGTGCTGCCGATCCGCTTCTCGCTGCTGACCAGGCCGGGGACCGCCGCGGCCGACATCGGGACCGTGGCCAGCCACCCGCATGCGCTCGCCCAGGTCCGCGACTGGCTGGGCAAGAACCTGCCCGGCGCCCGGCAGCTCGCGGCGACGTCCACCGCGGCCGCCGCCGTCGGGGTGCTCGACGGCGAGTTCGACGCCGCGATCACCGCGCCCGTCGCCGCCGAGCACTACCCGCTGACGGTCCTGGCCTCCGACCTCGCCGACGAGGGCGACGCGGTCACCCGGTTCCTGCTGCTGGCCCCGCCCGGCACCCCCACCGAGCCGACCGGCTCCGACCGCACGTCGGTCATCGTCGTGGTGTCGCACCGGCCGGGCGAACTGGCCGCGATGCTCACCGAGTTCGCGCTGCGCGGGCTCAACCTCTCCCGCATCGAGTCGCGCCCGCTGCGCGCCCGGTTCGGCGAGTACCGCTTCTACCTCGACTTCGACGGCCATGTCAGCGAGGCCCGCGTCGGCGACGCTCTCGCCGCGCTGCACCGCCGCAGTCAGGAGGTCCGCTTCCTCGGTTCGTACCCGAAGGCCGACGGCTCGGCATCGGTCGCCGTGCCCGGCTCGCAAGACACCGATTACGAAGCGTCCGCCGCGTGGCTCGCCACGCTGCGAAGAAGGGAGTCCGAGTGAGCGGTCTGCGGCTCATGTTGGTCAGACACGGCGAGACGCCGTCCAACGTCCGGCACGTGCTCGACTCCCGCCCACCCGGCCCACCGCTCACCGAACTCGGCCGCAGGCAGGCCGAGGCCCTGGCCGACCGGCTCGCCGACCACCCGGTCGTCGCCGTCTACGCGAGCACCGCGATCCGCGCGCAGGAGACCGCCGAGCCGGTCGCGAAGTTCCACGGCCTGTCGGTCGACGTGCTCGAAGGCGTGCACGAGGTCCAGGTCGGCGACCTCGAGGGCCTCTCCGACCCGGACTCGATCCGCCGCTTCGGCGAGATCTTCCTGCGCTGGACCGCGGGCGATCTGGCCGCGGCCATGCCCGGCGGCGAGACCGGGCAGGAGATCCACGACCGGTTCCTCAAGGCCGTCATGACGGTCCGCGAAGAGCACTCCGACGGCGTGGTCGTGGTGGCCACGCACGGTGGCGTCATCCGGCTGATCGCCGAGTACCTCGCCGACAACGTCGGACCCCAGCTCGCCAATGCGGGCCTTATCCCCAATACCGGACACGTTCTGCTCGAACCTCGCGAATCGGGCTGGCACTGTGTCGAGTGGACTGGGGTCGACATCTAGCCCGAATCCAGCTCTGTGCGAAATTCGGAGGGAATTGTCGGCGGGTCGGTCTAGCCTCGCGAGTGATTCATTCTTCGACCAAACGCACGGGAGACTCGCTCATGCCCCCCTCCGCGTCCCAGGTCGCGGTGCACGCCGAGGCGCTGGTGAAGACCTACGGGTCCACCCGCGCCCTCGACGGTGTCGACCTGGAGATCCGCTCCGGAACCGTGCTCGGTCTGCTCGGTCCCAACGGCGCAGGCAAGACCACCACTGTCCGGATCCTCACGACTCTGCTCAAACCCGACTCCGGCCGGGCGTTCGTCGCGGGCCACGACGTGCTCGCCGACCCGGCCGCGGTGCGGCGCAGCATCGGGCTCTCCGGCCAGTACGCGGCCGTGGACGAGAACCTCACCGGCTACGAGAACCTCTACATGGTCGGCAGGCTCTACGGCATGTCGCGGTCCGATTCCGGCGCCCGGGCCCGGGCGCTGCTCGACCGCTTCCGGCTCAAGGACGCCGCCGAGCGCCCGGCCAAGACGTACTCCGGCGGTATGCGGCGCAGGCTCGACCTCGCGGGCGCGCTGGTCGCCGAGCCCACCGTCGTCGTGCTCGACGAGCCGACCACCGGGCTCGACCCGCGCGGCAGGCTGGACACCTGGGAGGTCATCGGCGAACTCGTCGCCGACGGCGCGACCGTTCTGCTCACCACCCAGTACCTCGAAGAGGCCGACCAACTGGCCGACAACATCCTGGTGATCGACCACGGCAAGGTCATCGCGGGCGGCACGCCCGACCAGCTCAAGAACGGCGTCGGCGGCGAGCGCATCGAGGTCGTGGTCGGTGAGGCGGGCGAGGTCGAGAAGGCCCGTCAGATCCTGTTCAGCCTCGGCTCGGGCGAACCCACGGTCGACGACCACCAGCGCCGCGTGTCGGTCAAGGTCGACACTGGGCCGAAAGCGCTGGTCGAAGCCCTGCGCAGGCTCGACCAGGAGGGCATCTCGATCCTCGACGTCGCGCTGCACCGCCCGACGCTCGACGACGTTTTCCTCTCGCTGACCGGCCACGCCGCCGAAGAGGCAGTGGAACCCGAGCCCAAGGGCCGCAAGAGCAAGAAGGGGGCCTCCTGATGAGTGTCATCACCGCGGGCGCCCGCGACAGCAGTGTCGTGACCTGGCGCAACCTGATGAACGTGCGGCGCCAGCCGGACCTGCTGTTGGGCGCCACCGTCCAGCCGATCATGTTCGTGCTGCTGTTCGCCTTCGTGTTCGGCGGCAGCATCGGCGACAACCCGGACGCCTACCGCGAGTTCCTGATGGGCGGCATCTTCGCCCAGACGGTCGCGTTCAACTCGGCCTACACCACCCTCGGCATGGCCGCCGACCTGGAGAAGGGCGTCATCGACCGGTTCCGGTCGCTGCCGATGTCGCGCGGGGCCGTGCTGTTCGGGCGCACCACCGCGGACCTCGCGGTCAGCGCTCTGGGACTGCTGGTGATGTCGATCTGCGGCCTGCTCGTGGGCTGGCGGATCCGGGGCAGCTTCCTCGACGCGGTCCTCGCGTACGCGATCCTGCTGCTGTTCTCGTTCGCGATGTCCTGGGTCGGCGCGTTCGTCGGCATGGCGTCGGGCAATGTCCAGGTCGCGCAGAGCGCGGGCTTCATCTGGATGTTCCCGCTGACGTTCGTGTCGTCGGCGTTCGTCTCCGCGAACGCGATGCCCGGCCCGCTCAAGGTCATCGCCAACTGGAACCCGGTCACCGCGGTGGCCGACGCGGTCCGCGACCTGTTCGGCAACCCGCGTCCCGGCATCCTGCAGGCGACGTCGGACTCCTGGCCCGCGCAGCACTCCGTCCTGTGGTCGATCGTGTCCTGCTTGGCCATCCTGGCGATCTTCGCGCCGATCGCGGTCGCGAAGTACCGCAAGGTGGCCAGCAAGTAGTCGGTCCGGCGGGCGACCTACGGGGCGCCCGCCGCCGACATGCTGTCGACCTCGCCGCGGTGTCCCGCGAGGGCGAACCACACCGCCACGGCGAGGGCGAGTTGCAGCAGGCCGGAGATCGCGAACACGGCCCGGGTGCCGAGCCAGGTCGCGAGCAGGCCGCCGAGCAGCGCGCCGACCGGGATCGCCCCCCACACCGCGGTCCGCCAGACGCCGAGGACCCGGCCGAAAAGGTGGTCGGGGACCAGCGCGTGCCGCAGCGACCCCAGGATCACGTTCACCACCACGACGGCCGCGGCGAAGCCGCCGAACAGCAGGCTTGCCGTCACCGGGTCCTTCGACACCGACATCGCGGTGAACGCCAGCCCGCAGCCCACGATCGACCCGACGAGCACCGTCCGCCGCGACAGCGCCCGGGTCAACCGGGGCGCGACGAACGCGCCGATGATCCCGCCCGCGCCGCCGACCAGCGCGAACACGCCGAACGTCGCCTCGCTGAGGTGGATGTCCTGCAGCGCGTAGAGCACCAGCAGGGCCTGCGCCAGCTCGGTCGCGAGCGCCATGGTCGCGGCGCACACGGCGAGCCGCACCATCAGGGCGTTGCCGCGCAGCCAGCGCACGCCCTCGCCGAGTTGCACGCGCAGCGACTGGGTCGGGCCGGTGGCCACCGGTCGGAAGCGGCCGTTGATGCCGATGAGCAGGACCGCCGCGATCGCGAAGCCCGCCGAGTTCAGCAGGAACGGCATGGCGGCGAACACGGCGAAGGTGAGGCTGCCGAGTGGGCCGCCGAGGAAGGTCTGGCCGACGATCTCGACCGACTGCAGCTTCCCGTTCGCCGACTCGAGTTGATCGCGCGGCACGACCGCCGGGACAAGCGCTTGCGCCGCGTTGTCGGCCACGGTCTCAACGGCGCCAAGCAGGAGCGCCATTACGTAGAGTAGCCAAATTGTGGTCGCGTCGGCCAGGACGAGCAACCCCAGACCGCCGACGATCGCCGCTCTGGAGAGGTTCGCGATCAGCATCGCCCGGCGGCGGTCCACCCGGTCGACCAGCGCTCCACTGACCGTGGCGAACAGCAGCCAGGGGAGAAAAGCCGTCGCCGAGAGACCGGCGATCAAGATCGGATCCCGGGTGATACTGGCCGCGAGCAGGGGAAAAGCCACCTTGCCGATGCCGTCGCCGAGGTTGGACAGCGCACTGGAACCCAGCAACCAGCGCAGTCGCCTGTCCTTCACTCCGTCGCCCCCCATCGGCACGACGGGTAATCGTGCCGAGCTGGTTCCCACCATGCCGAGGACGCTACTGAGGGCTCACGCGCGGTTACTACCTCCGAACGGGCGTTGTCCCTCCCCGGCGATTGCGCCGAACGTCCGCACGTGCGCCCGCCCGCCCGGAAATTCCGAAAGTAACCCGACGCGGGCGCAGCCGCGACTCGTCGCAGGTCAGGGGGATATCGGGGCGGTGGAAGGAGACGATCCGGGCGCGCGTCACCGCGCGGCGGGCTGGTGATCACTGCAAGACTGGAAGATCACCGTCCCCGACCCAGGAGACGTCATGCGCGTTGCCGTGATCGCGATCCTTCTCGCCGCGCTGTCCGCGTGCGGCACGACTTCGGCCCCGGAGCCGCTGCCCGCGGTGAGCGCGGACCCGTCCGCCGTCCCCAGCCAGTCACCCGTCCCCGGCAAGTCACCTGTCCCCGGCACGTCGCCCGCTCCGGCCCCCGCGGACGTGGCCGCGCTGCCCGCCGTCGTGGGCATGAACCACCAGTCCGCCCAGGACGCGCTGCAGGCGGCGGGCTTCTACTACCTCACCGAGGAGGACGCGACCGGCCAGGGCAGGCTGCTGGTGTCGGACCGCAACTGGGTGGTAGTCGAACAGGTCCCGGCGGCGGGCACCATGGTGGCGAAGACCGAGAAGATCCTGCTGCGGTCGAAGAAGAAGGGGGATTAGTGACTCTCGAGGAACTCGCCGAGCGGCAGCGCGCGTTCATCACCGCCCGCGAGTGGGAGCCGTTCCACACGCCGAAGAACCTGGTCATGGCCCTGACCGGCGAAGTCGGTGAACTCACCGAGTTGTTCCAGTGGCTCACCCCGGAGCAGGCCGCGGCGGCGGGCGCCGACCCCGCGCTGCGTCCCCAGATCTCCGACGAACTCGCCGACGTCCTGCTCTACCTGGTCCGCCTGGCCGACACCCTCGGCGTCGACCTGATCGAGGCCGCCAACGCCAAGATCGACCGGAACGAACACCGCTTCCCGGTGGGCGACGGCGCCCATTGCGGCCTGCGCCGGGTCCCGGGCGACTCCACCCGCTGAGTCGGCCGGTGCGGTGAATCGATTCGCTAGGCGACGGCGAGCGTCTTGCGCAGGCGGTTGAGCGCCCGATGCTGCGCGACGCGGATGGCTTCGGCGGTGGTGCCCATCGTGTCGGCGGTCTCCTGGGCGGACATGCCCATCACGATCCGCATGATCAGGATGTCGCGCTGGCGCTGGGTGAGGGTGCGCAGCAGGGCGCCGGTGTGCTCGGTCAGCTCGTGGCGCAGGGTGATCTGCTCCGGCCCGTCGTCAAGGCTCATGACGTCCGGGTTCTCCGCGGTCGGGTCGGACTTGTCCCGGGTGTTGGCGCGGTGGACGTCGGCGATCTTGTGCGCGGCGATGCCGTAGACGAAGGACAGGAACGGGCGGCCCAGTTGCTGGTAGCCCGGCAGGGCTCGGAAGACGGCCACACACACCTCCTGGGCCACGTCGTCCGGGCTGCTGAAGGAGCGTGGCATGCGGCCGAGCTTCACCCGGCAGTAGCGGACGATGAGCGGCCGCAGGAACAGCAGCAGCGCGTCGGTCGCACCTCCGTCGCCCGCGATGGCGGCCGCCACGGCCTCTTCGACGTTCTGGCGGTCGACCGGCCCCGAGAAGCGCGGTCTGGTTCGCACGGCCCGAAGTGATGCTTCGAGTTCCGCGAGTTCGTCGTCAAGCTCCACCGTGCACAACATCGCGTCCTCCTGCGCCAGTGACTCTCACCCCTAAGAGAGCCGGGCAGGACACGCGAAATACATGCCGGGTGGTTCTTTCTGACCGATTGGGCGGATTTTCGTGATTCGGTAGCGGAGCGCTCTCAAGCGGTCACTGGGGGGCATCCAGGCGGTAGAGATCATGCTTGCGCATCAGCCGGATGACCTTTTCGGCGTAGCTGGGGTCGGTGGCGTATCGCTTGGCCACCTCGGTGATGAACGCGTCGGGATCCGCGGCGAGCGGGAGCGCGGCGGCGTAGTACGGGCTGGTCGTGAGGTGCCTGCCGTAGTCGCGGAACGAGTCGGTCATCGACGCGTAGACCCGGAATTCGCCGACCGTGGGGTGACAGTCGGGCGTGCACTCGGTGGTCGGATGCTCGACGCAGCCGACCGCGATCGGGCCCGGGTCGCCCGGGGCCTTGCATTTGTAGCCGAAGTAATTGCCGGAACCCGTCGCGAGCGGGCTGCGGCCCCACGCCGATTCGAGAATGGACTGCGCGGCAGTCACGGATGCCGGGATCGCGAATTCCGCGGCGACCGAGCGGGCGGCGGGCATCGCGACGGCCAGGTACTGCTCGTCGGTGTCGTCCTCGGCTGCCGCGGGCGCGGACCACAGCACCAGCATGGCCAAGGCGAGAACTGTGGCTCGCATGCCAAGAAGCGTCGGCGCGGTGCGCCGACGACGCAACCGCGCGTCACTCGGACGAGTGGGTCTTGACATCCGCGCGCGGCCGCGCCAGCCTGAAGAAGTAACTGTTACCAGTCGTAACAGATAACGGCGACGCGGCCGTGAGAGGTGGAAACCGATGGCTCGTGCTCTCGAACCCAAGGACTCCGACCAGGTCGGAGCCCGGCTGCTCGAAGCATCCGTCCGCAACAGCTACGACCCGCACCTCGACATCGACTGGGCCGCGCCGCTGGCCGTGGGCAAGGCCTACATGCCGTTCGAGCGGGTCTCCCTCTACGGCACCGACCTGTGGCGCGGGCTCAGCGAGGAGCAGCGGATCGAGCTGTCGAAGCACGAGATCGCCAGCATCGCGGGCGTCGGGCTGTGGTTCGAGATCATCCTGATCCAGCTGCTCGTGCGCTACGCCTACGACCTGGACCCCACCAGCCCCCACGCGCAGTACGCGCTGACCGAGATCGGCGACGAGACCCGGCACTCGATCATGTTCGCCAAGGCGATCGCCCGGTTCGGCGCCCCGGTCTACGGGCCCGGCCGGGCCATCCACGAACTCGGCCGGATCTACAAGACGATCGCGGGCGGTCCGTCGATGTTCGCCGCGGTGCTCGTCGCCGAGGAGACCACCGACCGGCTGCAACGGTCCACAATGGACAACCCGGAGATGCAGCCGCTCATCCGCATGGTCAACCGAATCCACGTCGTGGAGGAGGCCCGGCATGTTCGGTTCGCCCGCGAGGAGGTCATCCGCTCGGTGCCGAACCTGAGCAGGGCGCAGTTGGAGTTCCACCGGCTCGCGACCGCCGTGGTGGCCTTCGCCGTGATCGATTCGCTGATCAATCCGCGGGTCTACCTGTCGGTGGGGATCGACCCCAGGGAAGGTCGGGCCGCCGCGCTGGCCAACCCGAACTTCCACGAGACGCGGCGGTGGATGGCGGAGAAGGTGATGGAATTCCTGACCGACGTCGGCATGGTCGGCGGCCCGTCGAAAGCCATCCTGCGCCGCGCGCATCTGCTGCGCTGAAGTAATTCGTTCGGCGAAAACCCAAGGCACGCTTAGGCTTTCCCCATGTCAGCGACCACGATACCCGGCAAGCACGTCGACATTCGCCTGTGGACCCAGCCCGAAACGGTTGAGGGACAGGCGATGGCGCAGCTGCAGAACATCGCCGCGCTGCCGTGGGTCTTCAAGCACGTCGCGGTCATGCCCGATGTGCACTACGGAAAGGGCGCCACGGTCGGCTCGGTCATCGCCATGCGCGACGCCGTCTCGCCCGCGGCGGTCGGCGTCGACATCGGCTGCGGGATGAGCGCGGTCCGCACGTCGCTCACCGCGAACGACCTGCCCGCGGGCCTGGCCAAGCTGCGCTCCGACATCGAGGCCGCCGTGCCTGTCGGGTTCGCCGCGCACAAGGCCGAGGCGTTCACCGGACGCGACGCGGCGGACTGGCCCACGTTCTGGAAGGCGTTCGACGACCTCACCCCGGTCGTGCGGCGCAACGAGGGCAAGGCCCACCAGCAGATGGGCACCCTCGGCGGCGGCAACCACTTCATCGAGATCTGCCTGGACGAGGCCAAGCAGGTCTGGGTGATGCTGCACTCGGGTTCTCGGGGGATCGGGAACATCCTGGCGCAGCACCACATCGAGGTGGCCCGCAAGCTCGCGCACAACCAGGACCTGCCCGACCGGGACCTGGCGGTGTTCCTCGCGGGCACTCCGCAGATGGCGGCCTACCGGCACGACCTGACGTGGGCGCAGGAGTACGCGCGGCGCAACCGCGCGGTCATGCTGCGCCTGGTCTGCGACGTGCTGCGCAAGCAGTTCTGGCAGGTGAAGTTCGACGAGCCGATCTCGGTGCACCACAACTACGTCGCCGAGGAGACGCACTTCGGCGAGCAGGTCCTGGTCACCCGCAAGGGCGCGATCCGGGCGGGCCGCGGCGAGTTGGGGGTCATCCCGGGCTCGATGGGGACGGGGTCCTACATCGTGCGCGGCCTCGGCAACCCGGACTCGTTCGAGTCGGCGTCCCACGGCGCCGGTCGTCGGATGTCGCGAAACAAGGCGAAGCAGCGCTACACGCGTGACGACCTGATCGAACAGACCAAGGGCGTCGAGTGCCGCAAGGACTCGGGTGTGGTCGACGAGATCCCGGCGGCCTACAAGGACTTGGACGAAGTGATCCGCAACCAGGACGACCTGGTTGAGGTCGTCGCCAAGCTCAAGCAGGTCATCTGCGTGAAGGGCTGAGACCCGCGCGTCCGGATTCAATTCGGATGCGCGGGTCCAGACCCGCTTGTACATTTCCCGGCATGGCGTTCCAGGTCTTCTACCTCTGATACCGGCCACGAGCCCGCGCGGCTCGTGCCGCCCATCCGCACCCATCAGAATCCTGGAGTTCTCCCATGCCACATGTGGCCTTTATGGCCGTGCCCGCGCACGGCCACGTCAATCCCAGCCTTGCCCTGGTCGCCGAGATGGTCGACCGCGGCCACCGGGTCACCTTCGCCATCAACGACGAGTTCGCCGCACAGGTCCGCGCGGCGGGCGCCGAAGTCGTGGCCTACAAGTCGACGTTCTCGACCGCGGTCGAGAAGCTCGCCAACGAGCCGGACGACCTGGCCTCCGCGCAGCGGATGTTCCACGACGAGATGGTCGCGGTCACCCCGCAGGTCAAAGCCGCGTACGCGGGTGACCGCCCGGACGTGGTCGTCTACGACATCGGCGCCTGGCACGCGCCCATCCTTGCCGCGAAATGGGACATCCCGGCGATCCAGCTCTCACCCACCTTCGTCGCCTACGACGGGATGGCGGAGGACTTCGGCATCGACCTCGACGCCGAACCCACCCCGGAGATGGCGGCGCTGATCGCCGAGTTTGACGAGTTCGCCGCCGCCCAAGGCGTCGACCTCACCCGCGACGAGGTGATCTACCTGCCGAAACGGTGCGTGGTCACCATCGCGCGCACATGGCAGCTCAAGGGCGACAAGGTCGCCGACCACTACACCTTCGTCGGCCCGAGCGTCGACACCCGGGTCGGCGAGTGGACCGCGCCGGATGAGCGGCCGGTGCTGCTGGTCAGCCTCGGCTCGGCGTACAACGACCGCCTGGACTTCTACCGGGAGTGCGTGCGCGCGTTCACCGGGCTGGACTGGCACGTGCTGCTGTCGGTGGGCAAGTCCATCGACCCGGCCGAGCTGGGCGAGGTCCCGGCGAATTTCGAGGTCGTCCAATGGGTCCCGCAGGTCAGCGTGCTGGCCAAGGCGAGCGCGTTCGTCACGCACGCGGGGATGGGTTCGACCATGGAGGGCCTGTACTTCGGGGTGCCCATGGTCGCGGTCCCGCAGGCCGTCGACCAGTTCATGAACGGCGCCCGCCTCGCCGAACTCGGCCTCGGCGCGCACGTGCCCATGGAGGAGGCCACGGCCGACCGGCTGCGCGAGGCGGTGCTGCACGTGACGTCCGACCCGGACATCGCGGCGCGGGTGAAGGCCGTCCGCGACGAGGTCCGGGCGGCTGGAGGGGCAGCCAAGGCAGCCGAGGTTATCGAGTCGGTGCTCTAGCGACCGGCCGACAAGACCGCCGTCCAAGGGACCGTGACGAAAACCGACGACGGTCACCGCCGGTCGCACGCATCACGGAGGGTGACCACTGTGAATTCCGGGGAGGCGGACTAGTTCTAGCCCCAACCCAGTTCGTGGAGGCGGTCGTCGTCGACGCCGAAGTGGTGGGCGATCTCGTGCACCACCGTGATGGCGACCTCCTCCACGACGTCCTCCTCGGAGTCGCAGATGTCGAGGATGGCCTCCCGGTAGATGAAGATCCGGTCGGGCAGCTCACCGCCGTACATCGACGTGCGCTCGGTCAGCGCGATGCCGTGGTAGAGGCCGAGCAGGGTCGGGTCGTGCTCGTCGCGGTCCTCGACCAGCACCACGACGTTGTTCATCGCGGCCGCGAACTCCGGGGGAATCAGGTCCAGCGCGTCGGTGACAAGCTCGTCGAACCGCTGCCGGGGCATCTCCACGGCCACCCGCTCAGCCGCCGGAGGGCGTCGGCGCGCCGGGCGGCGGCTGTGTGGCGGGTGGGGGCGTGGCGGGCACGGCCCGGACACTGCCGGTGACCGGCGCCAGTCCGCTGCCGTCGGGCAGCTTCGCGCCGACCCGGCAGTCGACCTTGCGCGACCCGGCCGCCCAGCTCTCCGGGCGCAGCGTGTCCGGGTACGGGGTGAGGCCCTTCTTGGCGAGATCGGCGCCGCCCGTGTACGCGGTGGTGACCTCGGCGCACAGGTCGCTGGCCCGCTCGGTCTGGGCCTCGACGGCCGGGTACTCGGCGGGGAACGCGGCCCCCAGGTCGACGTTGCCGACGATCTCGAAGGCGTGCACCTGGTCGCACGGGACCGGGTCGCCGATCTCCTGGCCGACCAGGGCCAGACAGGTGCCCGGCTCGTGGATCTTGGACTGGTCCTGGCGGGCCGCCGACCCGACCGTCGTGAGCAGCGCGCCGGAGGGTGCCGCGCTCTGCAGGCCGCAGCGGACCTTGCGGTCTCCCTCGGCCCACTGCTCGTTGGTCGGCTTGAGCGCGTTCACGCTGAACTTGCCGAACGGGTCCAGGTTGCCGCCGAGGTAGGTGACCGCGCCCGGCGTGCACTTGGCGACCGCGATCTCCTGCCACTTCTCGGTGTCCGGCGGCGGGGCGTTCTCCGGGTACTCGGCGGAGATGTCGACGTTGCTGGTGACCTCGAACAGGTGGGCCTGGGCGCAGTCGACCCGGCGCATGTCCGCGCCCTCCGGCGGCGTCCACTGCAGGCAACTGCCCGCGGGGGAGTCGAACGCCTTGCGGCGCTCCTCCTGGGCGATGGCCACCGGGTCGTTGCGACCGGCCTCGACCGGCCACGAGAAGACGATGCTCGTGCACAGCAAAATGAGCGCACCGGCGAAGGCCCCGGCCATCAACAGCCGTGTCTTCGCCGTCGCGTCATTTGGTCGAAACCATTCGCTGCTTCCAGACATCTATTCCATGATGCCGTGTCCCGGTCCGGGGCGCGGCCACCGGGGACCGATCCGAGCTGGACGTGAGGTTGCGATCAGGACAATCATGCGACGTCACAGCGTTCGGATCGGTACTGTTCGCGCCGGGAGTGGTTCATGACTGACAACGACAAGCCGACCGACGACGGCTCGCCAAAGCAGCCACCGCCTTACCAGCCACCGGAGCCACCGGAGCCACCGGAGGCGGTAGGGGCAAGGCGCGGCTCGGTGAGCTACCAGGAACCGGGGAAGACCGCGCCGCGCGCGCCTTCCCTCGCTGACCAGCGCGCCCGCGAGGTGGCCAGGCGCCGCGAGCGGGAGGCCGCCGAAGCCGAGTACCTCGAGGCCGAGCGCAAACGCAAGAAGCGCAAACGCATCCTCATCGGCACAGGCGTGACCGTCGGCGTCGTCGCCGTCGTGGCCGTGATGTACGCCGCCGCGACGCCCGATCCGGTCACCGCGACCTGCACCGACAGCAACGGCGTGGTCGTCGAAGAGAACCTGTGTGACGAGGACTACGCGCGCAGTCACGGCGGCTACCACAGCGGCGGCTTCATCTTCATCGGCGGCAGCTCGTACCGCTACAACTACGGCGGCACCGGCAGGCCCGGTCAGAAGGTCACCGGCGGCACCTACGTGGCGCCGTCGGGCAACACGCCGGTCCGGACCGCGTCCGGCAAGTCGGTGTCGCGCGGCGGCCTCGGGGTCGGCGGCAGCGGCGGCGGCAAGAGCGGGGGCAGCTGAGTGCGTCGTGAGCGCTCAACGCCTCGGCCGGACTGGCGGCAGAAGATCGCTTCGCAGGGGCTCGTGTTCGGCACCCCCGCGCGCGACGGTGTCGGCGGAGCCCGGCCGTACTGGGATGAGTCCGTGCACTACGTCCTCGAACTCGACGACGTGCTTTCGGTCGAAGCCGACGTCGAACTGCTGCACTCGATGTGCCAGGACGCCGTCGAGCACGTCGTCCTGACCGAGCGGTACCGCGACTTCGGTCTGCCCGAGTGGGTGTGGCCGCACATCGCCGAGTCGTGGAAACGGCACGACCCGCACGTCTACGGCCGGTTCGACCTGCGCTACGACGGCCGGGGCCCGGCGAAACTGCTCGAGTACAACGCCGACACCCCGACCTCGCTGCTCGAGGCCGCCGTCGTGCAGTGGTACTGGAAGACCGACGTCTTCCCCGAGGACGACCAGTGGAACTCCATCCACGAGAAGCTGGTCGAGCGGTGGGCGGAGATCGCCGACAAGCTCCCGTCGAAGGAAGTGCACTTCACCTGGTCGCAGGCCGACCCCAGCGGTGAGGACCACATCACCACCGCCTACCTGCAGGAGACCGCCGCCGAGGCGGGCCTGGACACCATCGGCCTGGCGATCGAGGAGATCGGCTGGGACTCCGACCTCGGCCGGTTCGTCGACCTCGCCGACGTGTCGATGAAGTCGGTGATGAAGCTCTACCCGTGGGAATGGGTCGTCGACGAGGAGTTCGGCAAGCGCGTCGTCGAGTCGCTGCCCGGCACCCTGTGGGTCGAGCCGCTCTGGAAGATGCTCCTGTCCAACAAGGCCATCCTGGCGGTGCTCTGGGAGATGTACCCGGGCCACCCCAATCTGCTCCCGGCGTTCCTTGACGACCCGGGGCTGCTGACCGAGTACGTGCGCAAGCCCAAACTCGGCCGCGAGGGCGCCAACATCCAGATCGTGGCGCCAGGCTATGAGACCCAGACGACCGGCGTGTACGGCCGAGAAGGCTTCGTCTACCAGGCGTTCGACCCGCTGCCCGAGTTCGACGGCTACCGTCCCGCGCTCGGCGCGTGGATCGTGGGCGACCACTCGGCCGGGCTCGGCATCCGTGAAACCGCGGGCCTGGTGACCGACGACGGCGCGGCGTTCGTCCCCCACCGGATTCCGCAGTCATGATTTCCGACAGCAAGACATGCAAGCCCATGGAGGACGTGTGACCAGTCAACTCGCCGCACTGTCGAATGCATCCGGCGTTGCGCAGTATGCGCTTCCGGCTGGATTCGGCGCCGACCTCGGCAAAGGCATCGGCGCCATCGCGCTCTACGCCATCGTCGGCCTCGTCCTGATGCTGATCGGCTTCTACGCGATCGACTGGACCACGCCGGGCAAGCTGTCCGAGTTGGTCCGCACCGGCAGGCCCAACGCGGTCATCGTGACCGCCTCCGGCATGGTCAGCATGGCCCTGATCATCGTGGTGGCGATCTTCTTCTCGGCCAGCGACCTGACCGCGGGCCTGATCACGTCAGTGGTCTACGGCCTGGTCGGCATCATCGCCCAGGTGCTCGCCGTGCGAACCCTGGAATGGGTCACCAAGCTCGATGTCCGCAACACGATCGAGGCGGAGAAGTTCGCCCCGGCCAGCGTCGTCGTCGCCGCGGTGCACATCGCGCTGGGCTTGATCGTCGCCGTCGCGATCTCTTAGTTAGGCATATCCGGTCGTCGCAGGGTGTGGGGCCCGACTACCCTCACACCCTGTGATTGACCTCAAGGTTCTGCGCGAAGACCCGGAGACCGTGCGCGCCTCGCAGCGCGCCCGCGGTGAGGACCCAGCCGTCGTCGACAGTCTGCTGTCGGCCGACGAGCGCAGGCGGTCCGCCATCTCCCGCGCCGACAACCTGCGCGCCGAGCAGAAGATGTTCGGCAAGCAGGTGGGCAAGGCCCGCGGCGAGGAGCGCGACGCGCTGCTGGCCAAGGGCAAGGAGCTGTCCAACGAGGTCAAGGCCGCCGAGGCCGAGCAGGGTGAGGCGGAGGCGACCTTCGCCGAGCTGCACCGCGCGATCCCGAACCTGATCCACCCGGCCGCCCCCGTCGGCGGCGAGGACGACTACACCGTCCTGGAGACCGTCGGCGAGCCCCGCGACTTCGATTTCGAGCCACTCGACCACCTCGACCTCGGGACGCGCCTGGGCGCCCTCGACATGGAGCGCGGCGCGAAGGTGTCCGGCTCGCGCTTCTACTTCCTCACCGGCATCGGCGCGCAACTACAGCTGGCCCTGCTGAACATGGCCGCCGCCCAGGCGACGGCGGCGGGCTTCACGCTGATGATCCCGCCGGTCCTGGTGCGCCCGGAGATCATGGCGGGCACCGGCTTCCTCGGCGCCCACGCGAGCGAGATCTACCAGCTGCGCGACGAGGACCTGTACCTGGTCGGCACGTCGGAGGTCGCCCTCGCCGGCTACCACGCCGACGAGATCATCGACCTGTCCAAGGGGCCCAAGCGCTACGCCGGCTGGTCATCCTGCTTCCGCCGCGAAGCCGGTTCCTACGGCAGGGACACCCGCGGCATCATCCGGGTCCACCAGTTCGACAAGATCGAGATGTTCTCCTACTGCAGGCCCGAGGAAGCAGAGGCCGAGCACCAGCGCCTGCTGGACTGGGAGAAGGAGATGCTGGCCAAGATCGAGGTGCCGTACCGGATCATCGACACGGCCACCGGCGACCTCGGCACCAGCGCCCACCGCAAGTTCGACTCGGAGGCCTGGGTCCCCACCCAGCAGGCCTACCGCGAGCTGACGTCGACCTCGAACTGCACGACGTTCCAGGCTCGCCGGCTGAACGTGCGCTACCGCGACGAGAACGGCAAGCCACAGACCGCGGCCACCCTGAACGGCACCCTGGCCACCACCCGCTGGATCGTGGCGATTCTGGAGAACCACCAGCAGGCGGACGGCTCAGTGGTGGTCCCGCAGGCACTTCGACCGTTCTTGGGACTCGACGTCCTCAAGCCCGTCAGCTGAGTTGCCCACCACGCAAACGGAGGGGGCATCTGTCGGATGCCCCCTCCGTTTGCGTATGTGTCAGCTCGCGAGGCTTGCCCGACGGCGGGTGAACCACAGGGCACCGGCACCTGCCGCGATCAGGGCGATGCCCGTGCCCACCGTGGCCACGGGGTTCGCGCCGGTGGCGGCCAGGGAGGCGGTGACAGTGGTCTTGGTCGTGTTCACCGGGATGACCGCCGCTGCCGGGGTGGTTTCGGCCTCGATGGCGGCGATGGACGCGGTCAGGACGTTGTTGGCCAGGTTGGGATCGGCGTAGCCGCCCCGGTCGACCTCAAGCCGCACGTCAGCGGCCCGAAACGCGCTCTCGACGCGAACCGTGACGCCGATGAACTCGATCAGGCCGGGGTGCCTGCGGCCCTCGAAGCCACCCGAAACCGACTGGCCCTGAATGGTCGACGGCATGCCGCCGAAGGTGTCCACCAGCTTGAGACCCGCCGGGACGGTCAGCGTCGCCCGGAGCTGTTCTGCGAGGTTGCCGTCCGGGTAGACGCCGCCGACGATGGTGAACTCGTCACCGACCTGGATGCTCGGGGCGAAGTCCGGGGACTTCATGTCATACGTCGTGTCACCCGAGATCATCAGCAGCTGTGAGGTGCGCATGTCCATCCGGGCGACCCGGTAGCCCGCGTCGACGCCCTTGATGGAAGCGCCCGCCTCGACGGTGATCGGGTCGGTACGGCCGGTGGTGAAGCCGAACTTGGAGTCGCCGCCTTCCCGCGTCCAGCCTTCGCTGGGGTCGAAACCCGCGCGGTCGTTCGCGCCCAGAACCTGTTGGCCCGCGGGAATGTCCGCGAGACAGTACGTCCCGTCGACGGCCGAGTTCTCGTAGTTCGAACCGTCGGACTCCACGCCGACCGTGCTGTTGGGGATCACCGGCTCCCCATCTTGACGTAGGCCGTCCTCATTCGCGTCGCGCCAGACGGTGCCGCAGATCGTGGCGCCTCGAATGCCGAACAGGATTGGGTCGATGGTGGTGGCCGCCGCCAAGACGATCTTGAATGAGGTCGGCGTGGTAGTGGCGAACGCGGGGTCGGAGTGGCTGATCTCGTACGCCCCGAACGGAATGCCACTGAACCGGTACGTGCCGTCGGCGGCGGTCAGCGCGGTGAATTCGCCGCCCGCGCCCTTCGCTTTCACCACCGCGCGGGCCCGGCCCGACTCTCCTTCGTCGACGGTGCCGTCGCTGTCTCGGTCGAACCACACGGAGCCGCCGAACTCGGTGGTGGGAGCCTGCGCGGCCGCCGTGCCCGTGAGCAGCACGGGGGCGACGGCGGCGGTGAGCATGGCGACGGTGGTGGCGTGCAATACCAGCTTGGTTTTCTTCGACATCGTTTCTCCCCAGTTGTTTCCCGCCACTTGGCGAATCACTCATAAAGGCGCTCAGGGCGGCCGAAGGTTGTTATCCGTTACGCAATGGAGACATTTATCTGATCGCATTCCATATAAGTGCGCGACAAATAGACCGTCAGCATTTGACGGCCGTGTTCGAGCGCTTTCGGTCGAGCTGAATTCCCCAGATCCGTGGTGCCTTCAAGCGGTACACGCCCGACCGGGCGTGCTGGTTGCCCCCGTTACGAAGCCGACACCTGGTCGGCGACGTGCTTGGCGATCTCCAAGGCGCAGGTCGCGGCCGGTGAGGGGGCGTTGAGCACATGGACCTGGTTCGGTGCGGTCTCGATCAGGAAGTCCTGGACCATCGAGCCGTCCGGGAGCAGCGCCTGGGCCCGGACACCCGCGCCGGAGCGGACGATGTCGTCTTCGCCCACCGCGGGGACGAGCTTGGCCAGGCTCTCGGCGAACCGTCGCTTCGACAGGGACCGGCGGACCTCGTCGAGGCCGATCGGGAGCGCGTACTTCTTCGCCAAGCGCCAGGTCCCGGGGAAGCGCACGGTCTCCGCGAGGTCGGCCGCGGAGATGTCACGCCACCGGTATCCCTCGCGTCGCAGGGCGAGGACGGCGTTGGGGCCCGCGTGCACGCTGCCGTCGAGCATCCGGGTCAGGTGCACCCCGAGGAACGGCAGCGACGCGTCCGGGACCGGGTAGATCAGGCCGCGGACCAGGTGGGCGCGCTCCGGTTTGAGTTCGTAGTACTCGCCGCGGAACGGGACGATCCGCGCGACGGGGTCCAGCCCGGCCATCCGGGCGATCCGGTCGCTGTGCAGCCCGGCGCAGTTGACCAGCGCGTCCGCGCGCAGCACCGCGCCGCCGGTCGCGACCTCGACGCCGCCTGCGCGGCCCGGGCGGATTCCGAGGACCGGTGTGGACAGCCGCAGGTCCGCGCCCGCGTCGGCGAGCAGCCCGGCCAGGGCCTCGCACACGGCGGGGAAGTCGATGATCCCCGTGCTCTCCACCCGCAACGCCGACACGCACGCCACTTCGGGCTCGTACTCGCGAGCCTCCTCGGCCGAGACCAGCTTCGCGGGCACCCCGTTGGCGGCCGCCCGCTCGGCCAGCACGGCCAACGCCGGCAGCTCACTGTGGTCGGTCGCGACGACGAGCTTGCCGCACACCCGCACGTCGACCCCGTGCTCGCGGGCGAACCTGACCATCGACTTGTTGCCCGCCACGGACATCCGGGCCTTGAACGAGCCGGGGGCGTAGTACAGCCCGGCGTGCACGACGTTGGAGTTGTGTCCGGTCTGGTGCGCGGCCCAGCCCGCCTCTTTCTCGAGCAGGGTCACCGCGACGCCGCGCCCCACCAACTCGCGCGCCGTCGCGAGCCCCAGGATTCCGCCGCCCACCACCAGCACATGTCGCACCCGGGCAGCTTAGGCGTGAACGGGTTCTCTACGGTCGAGCGGTGACTGCTGCAAACCTCCGGGAGCGGGTCGGCCCCGCGGTGCTGATGGGCGCGGGCCTCGTCGTCGTCGGTATCGCGGGTTACGTGTTCCTCGCGCTGGCAGGCCACGCGTTCTCCACGGCCGACGCGGCGGCCCTCGCCAGCTTCTACCTGATCGTGAGCATCGTCGGCCCGGGCGTGTTCGTCGGCCTGGAGCAGGAGACGAGCCGGTCCACCAGCGCCTGGCTGGCCCGCGACCGCCGTTTCGGCATCGTCGCCCGGCACGCCGCGCTGGTCGGCGCCGCCCTGCTCGCCGTCGTGGCGGTCGCGCTCCTCTTGATCGGTCCGCTGCTCACCGACAAGGCGCTCTCGGGCCAATGGGGCCTGTTCGCGGCGATCTTCGTGGCGGTCTCCGCGGCCGCGGCGATGTACCTGGTCCGCGGCCTGCTGGGTGGCATGCAGCGCTTCGGCGGATACGCGGCGACGCTGACCGTGGAGGGGCTCGTCCGCCTCCTGCTGTGCGTGACGGTCGTGGTCCTGGGCAACCCGGACGCGACCTGGTACGCGATCACGTTCGGCGTCGGCACCGTCCTCGCGGTGGCCGCGGGCCTGCCGTGGCTGCGCCACCCGCACGCGGGCGCGGTGCCCGACACCGTCGACACCGTCGACACCATCGACGACGCGGCGAGCCTGCGCGCGATGGCCCGAAGGCTGGTCCTCATGGTGGCCGCGGCCTTCGGCTTCCAACTGGTGGCGAACCTCGCGCCCATCGTCGTCACGGCCAAGCTCGGCGCCGCCGACACGGCCACTGCGGCAGCTTTCGCGTCGGCTTTCGTGCTGGTCAGGATCCCGGTGCTGCTCTTCGCGGCGGTCCAGGCCATGCTGCTGCCCGCCCTGACCAAAGCCGCGACAGTGGGCGACTTCGCCACGGTCCGGGCGACGCTGGGCAAATTCCTCGCGGCCGTGGCGGTAATCGGCACACCGACGGTCCTGCTCGCGCTGCTCATCGGCCCCGAAGCCGTCGAACTGCTCTTCGGTGCGAAGGTGCGGCTGCCCAGTGGGGTGGTCGGGCTGCTCGCCATCGGCACGGTCCTGGTGCTGACCACCCAGGTGCTGATGCCCGCCCTGCTCGCGCTCGGCAAACACCGGATCGTCACGATGGCGTGGGCCCTGGGCACCGTGGTGCTCGTCGGAGCCCTCACCCTGCCGTTCTCGCCGACCGCGGCGGCCGCGTGGGCACAGATCGCCGGCTGCGGGGCGGTCGTGCTGACAATGGCACTGAGCCTGTCCAGGACGCTGCACGCCGCCGAGAAGGCGTAATCAAACGGACACGCAAAGTAGTGATCAATTGGTGTGCCTGATGTTCGATGTACGTTCGCAATTCTTCCTGGCCCGGTCGTAGGCAATTCGGGTACGCTGCTCGGGAATCGGTTGGGTCGGGGGCCCGACAACTGGGGATGTATCAAGTCATCTTGGTGACTAGCTGTGTCCGACACTTTCGCGTGCGGACACAGCTCCAGCATGGGCAAAACGCAGCCGGAGCAATTCATCAGGAAGAGGAATAAATGGGGTTCTCCAAGTCCGCGGTGTTTGTGGCGACGACTGTCGCCGCGACACTGATCAGCGGGGCCGCGCAGGCGTCCGCCGCGCCAGAGCTTCCGGGGGCCGACACCGAGCTGCGGGCCGAGCTGACTGAGGCGCTGGCCGAGGGTGGTACCCGCTTCGTGCCGCTGTCGCCCACCCGCGTGCTCGACACCCGCAACGGCACCGGCGTTCCGGCCGCCGGTCCGGTGGGCCCGGCAGGCTCGATCGAGGTCTCGGTCGCGGGCAAGGTCCCGGCCGACGCTGTGGCCGTCGCGCTGAACGTCACCGGCACCGGCGGCACCGCCAACACCTACATCACGGTGTGGCCCTCCGGCCTTGAGCGTCCGCTGGCCTCCAATGTGAACCTCGCGCCCGGCGAGACCCGGCCGAACGGCGCCGTCACGGAGATCGGCCTCGACGGCTTTGTCTCCCTGTACAACAACGCGGGCAAGACGCACCTCATCGCCGACCTCGCGGGTTACTACACCGAGTCGACGATCGACACGGCCGCGTACTCCACTGTCGAGCCCGTTCGTATCCGCGACACACGCAACGTCGGTGGCGCTGTGCCCGCAGGCCAGTCCATTGAGATCGACTTCTCCGCCAAGGTTCCCGCCTCCGCCACCGCGGTGACGATCAACCTCACCGGTGTGGGCGCAACCCAGGGCACGTTCGTCACCGCCTGGCCCACGGGCACCGACCGGCCGACCGCGTCGAGCCTGAACCTCTCGTCGGCCGCGGCCACGCCGAACCAGGCCATCGTCGCGCTTGGCGCCGACCGAAAGATCTCGCTGTTCAACAATGCGGGCAGCACGCACCTGATCGTCGACCTGGTCGGGTACTACTCGCCCGAATCGCCGTACCATTTCTACCCGGTCGAGCCTTGGCGCAACATGGACACGCGCCCGGGCGGCGGTCTCGACGGCGGCTATTACGGCAACCTGCCCTACACGAATCTGCCCGCTGAGATCGTGGCCTTCACCTACAACGTGACCGGTACCAACACCACGGCGAACACTTTCGTCACCGTGTGGCCCGCCGGAATCGACCTTCCCACGGTGTCGAACCTCAACCTCGCGCCGGGCCAGACCTCGGCCAATATGGCCACCGTTGGCGTCGGTTACGAGGACGGCGAGCGCGCGGTGTCGTTCTACAACAACGCCGGCTACGTGGACCTGATCGTCGACGTCTCGGGCGTCTTCGCCACCCCGCCTCCGCCGCCCGCAAGCTGATCTTTTGGTGACAGTCGCTCAATGACCACTGGCCGGGGCCCATCGGGGCTCCGGCCAGTGTCGTCAGAAGGGAACTACGGCCTGCGCAAGGCGAAAAGCACGTTGTTGCGGCGCGGCGGGATGCGCGTCTCGCAGACGATCTCGAACTCGGGCAGTCCCTCGGCCAGCAGGTTCGACAGCTCCGGGCCGTCGAGGAAGCGCACGTCCTTGTCGCCGGTGACATAGCGGTCCGCCGTGTACGCGACGAGGTGCGAGAGCCCGGTGCCCTTTTCCCACTCCTTCACCGCGAGCAGCCCGGTCGGCGCGGTGAGCGCGGCCGCGTCCCGCAGCACGACGCCGCGCAGGTCCTCGGACACGTGGTGCACGACGTCCACGATGGCCACCAGGTCGAACGGCTCCGGCTTCTCGGCCAACAGGTCGGTCGACAGCATCTTGCGGAACTCCGCCCGGCTGTCGTCGCCGCGGAATAGCCTGCCCGGCTCAGGGCAGATGTCGATGCCGAGGTAGTCGGCGCTGGGGAAGACGCGCAGCAACTCCTCGCCGAACGCGCCCTCGCCGCACCCGATCTCCAGGATGCGTTTGGGGCTGCTGATGCTGGCCAGGGTGGTTGCCAGGTCGGCCAGGTTGATGAACCGGCCGCGATACGCGTTCGCGGCGGGGATTTCCCAGCGGCCGAGTCGATGCCGGATCGCGCTGCCGATGCCCACGGGAACTCCTTCGGGATGCGGTGAGGTCGCAGAATAGCGCTCACCCATCGATGGGATACCGTCGACGTGTGGCTTCGCTTGAATCAACGGATGGCCAGGGTTACACCGACCGGCTCAAGAACGTCCAGGGACCGCTGTGGAAGCGCGTTCTGGATGTTCAGCGGCCGTACCGGTGGAATGTGCGGAGGCTCTTCGATGAGCGCGAAGTCCTCGACGTGGGTTGCGGCATCGGCCGCAACCTGGGGCACCTCGCCCCACACGGTGTCGGAGTCGACCACAACGCGCACTCCGTGCAGCACTGCCGCGACCTCGGGCTGACCGCGTTCACCACCGCGGAGTTCGGCGACACGGAGTACGCGAAGCCCGGGCGGTTCGGGGGACTGCTCGCCGCGCACCTCGTGGAGCACATGCCGCGCCCACAGGCCGTGGAGATCCTGCGCGGTTATCTCGAGTACGTGGCCTCCGGCGGCCTCGTGGTCCTGATCTGCCCGCAGGAGCGCGGTTACGCCTCCGACAGCACCCACGTCGCGTACACCGACCTCGACGGTCTGGCCGACGTCTGCGCGCAGTTGGGCCTGACCGTGCAGGAGAGCAAGTCGTTCCCGCTGCCTCGGGCCGCCGGTAAACTGTTTACATACAATGAATTCGTCGTAGCGGCGACGAAAGCTTAAGAAGAACATCATTTCTGGGGGAGTTCTGTGCGTTATCAAATGCGTTCCGCCATGCTCGCGGCAGCCACCGCGCTCTTATCGATCACGGTGATCGGGTCGGCTTCGGCCGCGCCCGTTCCCGTAGCCGGATCCGGTTTCACCGAACTCGAACCGGTGCGCGTGCTCGACACCCGCGGTGGCGCCGGAATCCCGGTCGCCGGGGGCGCGAGCGTCACCCTCGACCTGTCGGCGAAGGTGCCGGAGTCGGCGACCGCGGTCGTCCTGAACGTCACCGGCACCGCGCCGACGAGGGACACCTATGTGACGGTGTTCCCGCACGGCGCCGAGCGCCCGACCGCCTCGAACCTGAACCTCTCGGCCGGGGAGACGCGACCGAACCTGGTCACGGTCGCGATCGGCGTCGGGCGCAAGGTCGAGCTGTTCAACAACGCGGGCAGCGTCCACCTCGTCGCCGACCTCGCGGGCTTCTACGCGGCGGACGCCGGCGTCAAGTTCGCCTCGCTGGACCCGGTGCGCGTGCTCGACACCCGATCGTCGGCCCCCGTCAGCCAGGGCGGCACCGTCACAATCGACCTGTCGGCCAAGGTGCCCGCGTGGGCCACCGCGGTCACGTTCAACCTGACCGGCACCGCCCCGACCTCCTCCACCTTCGTCACCGCTTGGCCGACCGGCACGGCCCGGCCGACCGCCTCGAACCTGAACCTGGTCGCGGGGCAGACCTCGCCGAACCTGGTGACCGTCGCCCTGGGTGCCGACCGCAAGGTTTCGCTGTTCAACAACGCGGGCACCGTGCAACTCGTCGCCGACCTCGCCGGGTACTACGGCAAGGACGCCGACCTGCTGTTCACCCCGGTCGCGCCGGTCCGCGCCGTCGACACCCGCGACGCGAACCAGCCGGTGCTGCCGAACAACCCGGTCACGATCGACCTCAAGACCGCCATCAGGGGCCTGACCGCCACACCCGTCGCCGTGGTGTTCAACCTGACCGGCACCGCGCCGACGACCGCGACCTACGTGACAGCGTCGCCCGGCGCCCGCACCGCGACCTCGAACCTCAACCTCGTCACGGGACAGACCGCGGCCAACCTGGTCACCGTGGGCGTGACGCCCGCCGCGACCTTCGCGCTGCACAACAACGCGGGCTCGGTGCACCTGATCGCCGACATCGCCGGCTACTTCACCCGCGGCTGCGCGAGCGCGTCGGGCTGCGTGTTCTCGTGGGGCGCGAACTCGGCGGGCCAGCTCGGCGACGGGTCCACCCAGGCGAGCCGCGCGACCCCCGGCCCGGTGTTCGGGCTGCCGGGGATCATCCAGATCTCGGCGGGCACCCGGGAGAACATCGCCCTGCGCGCCGACGGCGCCGTCTTCGTCTGGGGCGACGGCGACGTTGTCCCGGGCCCGGCCATCGCGTACTCGCCGGTCGCCATCCCGCAGCTCGCCGCCGACGTCGAGCAGGTCTCCGCGACCGACGACAACGCCCTGGCCCTGAAGTCCGACGGCACCGTGTGGGCGTGGGGCGACGGCGAGTTCGGCCAGCTCGGAAACGGCGGCACCGCGGACAGCGCCGTCCCGGTCCGGGTCGGCTCGCTCACCGGCGTGCGCGCCGTGGCCATGGGCGCCACCACCGGGTACGCCATGAAGTCCGACGGCACCGTGTGGGCGTGGGGCGACAACCGCAAGGGCTCCCTCGGCAACGGCACCACGTGCGTCCCCGCGACCGGCGTGAACTGCCACTCGACCGCGCCGGTCCAGGTCACCGGCCTCACCGGGGTCATCGCGATCTCCGAGGACGGCTTCGCGCTGCGCGCCGACCAGACCGTGTGGACGTGGGGCGCCAACGACGCGGGCCTGCTCGGCACCGACGCCACGCAGTCGTCGACCACGCCCGCGCAGGTCACCGCCCTCGCCGACGTCGTGCAGATCAGCGGCGGCAACACCAACCGGTACGCCATGCGGGCCGACGGCACCGTCTGGGCCTGGGGTGCCAACAGCGAAGGCCAGTTGGGCAACGGCGCCGGCGGCGGCGTCAGCGCCGTCCCCGTGCAGGTGTCGGGCATCGACGACGCCATCGGGATCGGCTTCGGCGAAGGCCACACCGGCTACGCCGTGCGGGCCGACGGCTCGGCCTGGGGCTGGGGACACAACCTCAACGGCGAACTGGGGCCAGACGTCGCCACGGCCACGTCCGAGGTGCCGGTTCGCATCGGCGGTCTCAACGGGGTGACCGCGATCAGCGGATACAGCCATGGCGCGCTGGCCCTGGTCGATTCCGGGCAGAGGTAGCCGACAGCGTTTCCAGCGGGCGGAACAGCACAATCGGGTGGAGATCACCCGCATTGTCCTGTTCCGCCCGCTTTCCCGTCAGGTAGTCTGCGGACGAATCCGGTTTGGGGCGGGGGCCCGGCCGCTGGGGATGTCAGTGATCTGTTGTGACCTGTTCCATGCCGCGTACAACCCGCGTAACGGCCGTGCACTCGGAGTCGATTCGGGTTTGAGGCGTCCAGGATCAGGTCACCGGAAAGGGAATTGATGGGGCACTCCAAGTCGGTCCTGGCTGTCGCGACGGCAATCGTCGGCGCCACGCTGGTCAGTGGCGCCACCGCCTCCGCGGTGGCCCCGCGGCCCGCGGCTCCGAGCGAGTTGCAGATGGGCGTGGCCGCGGCCGTCGCCGAGGGCGGCACCCGGTTCGTCTCGATGCCGCCGCAGCGCGTCCTCGACACCCGAAACGCCACCGGGGTGCCCGGCACCTCGCCGGTGGGGCCGGGAGGCGAGATCGCCGTCTCGCTCGACGGCAAGGTTCCCGCCGACGCCGTGGCGGTCGTGCTCAACGTGACCGGCACCGCCCCGACCTCGAACACCTACGTGACCGTGTGGGCCACCGGTGTCGCGCGGCCCACCTCGTCCAACCTGAACCTCGCGCCCGGGCAGACCCGCCCCAACGCGGTGATCTCGGAGATCGGTCTCGACGGCAAGATCTCGTTCTTCAACAACGCGGGCACCACGCACCTGATCGCCGACCTCGCCGGCTACTACACGAAGTCGACGACCGGCAGCAGCCCGTACACGACCGTCGCGCCGGTCCGGGTCATCGACACCCGCACCGCGGTCGGCGCCATTCCGGGAGGCCAGTCGATCACGGTCGACTTCACCGGCAAGGTGGCCGACTCGGCGACCGCGGTGACGCTCAACCTCACCGGGGTCGACGCCTCACAGGACACGTTCATCACCGCGTGGCCGACCGGCGCCGCCAGGCCCACCGCGTCGAGCCTGAACCTCGCGCCGGGCGAGGCCACGCCGAACCAGGTGACGGTCGCGCTCAGCGCCGACCGCAAGGCCTCGTTCTTCAACAACGCGGGCACCGCGCACCTGATCGTCGACCTGGCCGGGTTCTACTCGCCCGCGTCGACCCTGCTCTTCTACCCGTTCGGCCCGATCCGCAGCTACGACACCCGGGCCATGAACGACGGTCTTGAGAGCGGACAGTTCCTGACGTTGATCTACGACCACCTGCCGATGGACGTGAAGGCGATGGCGTACAACGTCACCGCGACCAACGTGAACGCGAACACCTTCGTCACTGTGTGGCCCGCGGGCCTCGCCCGGCCGACGGCGTCCAACCTGAACCTGGCCCCCGGCCAGACCGCGCCGAACATGGCGACGGTCGGGGTGGGCGTGGACCCGAGGCACAACGTTCCCGGTGTCTCGTTCTATGACAATTCAGGTCACGTCGATCTGGTCGTCGACATCTCGGGTTTCTTCGGGTAGTCATGCACCTGGCCCCGGCCGGATGACCCAATGATGCCGTCCAGGGTCGCCACCACGGGACCTTGGACTTCGTCGAAAGAGGGACGCGATGACGATTCGACCCGCCTGCGCCGTGGTGGTGGCTTCGCTCATCGTGGGGCTCATCGGCGGCGTCGGTGTCGCCGCCGCCGACCACGGGGAGCAGGCGACCCCGGTGACCGGTGAGGGACCGGGAACCCGTTTCGTGCCGGTCACCCCGGTGCGCGTGCTCGATTCGCGGGACGTGACCGGGACGGTCGCGCTGGCCGCCACCGGCGTCACCCGGATCTCGCTGAGCAAGTACGTGCCCGCCGACGCGGTCGCCGCGGTCCTGAACGTGACCGGCGCGGATGCCAGCGAGGGCACGTTCATCACGGTCTACCCGGATGGCAAGGAGCGCCCGCCGGTGTCGACGCTGAACCTTGTCCGCGGTCAGACCCGCGCCAACGCCGCGACCGTGCAGATCGGCACCGACAGCGGGGTCAACGTCTACAACAACGCGGGCAGGGTCCACGTCATCGTCGACCTCGCCGGCTACTACACCCCGGACACCGCCGCGTCCGGGTTCACCTCGATGGCGTCGGGCCGGGTGCTGGACACCCGCTCGGGGGCGCCGGTCGGCACGGGCGGGGTCGTCACCGTCGACCTGTCCACAAAGGTCCCCCTCACCGCGACGGCGGTGACGTTCAACCTGACCGGGGTCTCGGCGACCCAGTCCACCTACATCACCGCCTGGCCGACCGGCGCCAGCAGACCTCGCGCGTCCAACCTGAACCTGACGACCGGCGAAGCGACGCCGAACCAGGTCACCGTGGCCCTCGGCCGGGACCGCAAGGTCTCGCTCTACAACCACGCAGGCACGGTCCACCTGCTCGTCGATCCCACCGGCTTCTATGCGAGCGACCGCGGCCTGGCGTTCTTCCCGGTCGCGCCGACCCGCATCCTCGACACCCGGCCCGCGCGCGGCCTCGGCCAGGGCGAGACGCACACCGTGAGCCTCGCGGGGATCCTCCCCGCGGGCGCGTCGAGCATCGTGTGCAACGTGACCGGCACCAACACGACCGCCACCACCTACGTGTCCATCTGGCCCACCGGTTCCACCAAGCCCAAGTCCTCACACCTCAACCTGGTCGCCGGGCAGACCGCCGCGAACATGGCGCTCCTCGGACTCGGCACCGACAAGAGCATCCAGATCTACAACAACGCGGGCTACGTCGACATCGTCGCCGACCTCGCG
Organism: Actinokineospora xionganensis; assembly: GCF_014323725.1. GTDB lineage: Bacteria > Actinomycetota > Actinomycetes > Mycobacteriales > Pseudonocardiaceae > Actinokineospora > Actinokineospora xionganensis. The sequence goes on from NZ_JABVED010000003.1 coordinate 69,285, forward strand.
GGCTACTTCGATCTTCCCACTCCCCAAAAGGAAATCTGACCGATGCCATCAGCCAGAACCGCCGCGCTCGCCGCGGCGGTGGCAGTCGTGTGCGGCTCCCTCATGGTCCCCACCACCGCCGCAGCCGCTCCGCAGGATGTCCCGTCGCCGCCGTCGAACGGCGCGGCCTTCACGCCGGTGGCACCGACCCGGGTGCTCGACACCCGCGTCGGCACCGGTGGCAGGCTCGGTGCGGTCGCGGCGGGCGGGACCACCCGGCTGAAGCTGTCCGCCGTCCCCGCGGAAGCGACCGCCGTCGTCCTGAACGTCACCGGCGTCGGCGCGACCGCGAACACCTTCGTCACCGTGTTCCCGGCCGGTGCGCCGCGGCCGACGGCGTCGAGCCTGAACCTCGCGCCCGGCGACACCCGGCCGAACCAGGTCACGGCGACTCTTGGCGTCGACCGGAGCCTCGATCTCTTCAACAACGCGGGAAACACGCACCTCGTCGCCGATCTGGCGGGGTTCTATGCGCCCGGCGCGGGTTCGAAGTTCACCGCTCTGCCGGGAAAGCGAGTGCTCGACACCCGAGAGCGGCAAGCCCGTGGGGCCCGGCGAACACGTCGGCGCTCCGTTCCTGCGGCAGATCCCGCCGTCGGCCACGTCCGTCACGTTCAACCTGACCGCGACGGACGTCACGGCGGCCACGTATGTGACGGCTTGGTCGGGCTCGGGTGTGCGGCCCACCGCCTCGAATATGAACCTCGTTCCGGGTGACACAAGGGCGAACCTGGTGACAGTCGCCCTGACCAATGGCGGGTACGTCGACTTGTTCAACAACGCGGGATACACCCACCTGATCGTGGATCTTGTCGGTTTCCACACCCCGGAGTTCGGCTCGCACTTCTTCGGCCGCACACCGCAGCGGATCATCGACACGCGGTCTGGCGCGGGCACTCCGGTCAGCACCACCGTGTCGGTGCCGGTCGAGTGGCCCGACTACGTCACGGGCGCCTTGTTGAACGTCACCGCGACCCAGGCCACCACGGACACCTTTGTCCACGCGGGTTCGGAGTCCGGCTACTCGACGTCCACTTTGAACTTGAAGCCCGGACAGACCGTCCCCAACGCGGCGGTCGCCCAGGTCAAGTCCGGTGACCTGATGAGGTTCTCCAACAACGCGGGCACCACGCATGTGATCGCCGATGTCGAGGGCGTGTTCGTCGGCCAAGGCGGCTGCGTCAGCGAATGCGCCGTCGCCTGGGGCATGGGTGTGAACGACAGTGTGGGAGCTCGCCCGAATGCGCCGAAGTCGGCACAGCTCCCGGTTACCGGTGTGTCGGGCGTGAAGGCGATCGCGTCGGGCGTTGACATGGGCTACGCGCTCAAGACCGACGGCACCGTCGTCGCCTGGGGTGCCAACGAATACGGGCAGCTCGGCAACGGCTGGACGGGATTGGGTTCGCCGATGCCGGTCCCGGTGAAGGGTCTCGCCGGTGTCACGCAGATCGCCGCGGGACCGCATGCCGGGTACGCGTTGCGCGACGGAACGGTGCTGCGATGGGGCCGGACCCCGGTTTACGCCACCGCCCGCCCCTTTCTGACCGAGGTCATCTCCGGCGCCACGAAGATCGCTGCGACCGAGACCAACGGATTCGCGCTGGTCGACGGGCAGGCCTACGGCTGGGGTAGCGCGCATGACGGCTTGCTTGGTGTTACCTACAAAGAAGCCAGTGCGGAGCCCCGAAAGATCTTGGGCGTGACCGACATGCGCGACATCGCCGGGGGCAAGTACACCGCGTATGCGATCAAGAATGATGGCTCGCTGTGGGCATGGGGCTCGAATCGGGCCGGTGAGCTCGGCATCGGTGTGGCCTGCGACTCCAACACCGGCCAGGGCTGCGGCTCGGCGGAGGCGGTCAAGGTCTCCGGGTTGACCGACGTCCGGGCTGTCTCGGCGGCGCTCGGCCGCGCCTACGCCCTGCTGGGCGACGGCTCGGTCTGGACTTGGGGAACCGTCGGCGTGTGCTCCGGGTGCGCTTCGACGACTCCGGTCAAGATGGCCGAACTCGCCGACGTGACCCAGGTCGCGGCCACCCCCGGCGGCGGCTACGCACTGCGCGCCGACGGAACCGTCCTCGGCTGGGGCGCGAACCACTTCGGCGAACTTGCCAACGACGCGGCAGGCACGTTCGCCGGCCAACCGGTGGTGGTGGGCGGCAGCACGGGCGTCACCGCGGTCGCCGGCGGCCGTTACGCGGGCTACGCGCTGACCGGCGCCTGACAACCGATCTTCGACGGGGACACAATCGAATGAGGTCGACACCGGTCGCGGCCCGGCTCGCCCACGCGGCGGGCCGGGCCGCGATCGTCCTCGGGGGCTGGAGCGCGGGCCGGGTGGTAGTCCAGGGACCCTGTGACCCATGAGGCATAGTTGGGCCATGCGCGCGCTTGTCACCGGCGGGGCCGGGTTCATCGGGTCGACCCTGGTCGACCGCCTCCTGCGCGACGGGCATGAGGTGACCGTCGTCGACGACCTGAGCCGGGGCAGCTCCCGCAACCTCGTCGACGCGCTCGCCACCGGACGCTGTGAACTGCGCGAACTCGACATCACCTCGCCGGAGCTGCACACGGTCGTCGCCGAGGCGCGCCCTGAGGTGGTGTTCCACCTGGCCGCCCAGGTCGATGTCCGGGTCAGCGTCGCCGACCCGCTGCTCGACGTCGCGCAGAACGTGCTCGGGACGGTCAACGTCGCCGAGGCCGCGCGCAAGGCCGGGGTGCGCAAGGTGCTGTTCGCGTCCTCCGGTGGCTCGATCTACGGCACCCCCGACGAACTGCCGGTCGCCGAGTCGCAGCCGATCAACCCGAAGTCGCCGTACGCGGCGAGCAAGGTCAGTGGCGAGGTCTACCTCGACACCTACCACCAGCTCTACGGCATGCAGTGCACGCACCTCGCACTGGCGAATGTCTACGGACCACGGCAAGATCCACACGGTGAGGCGGGTGTCGTGGCGATCTTCGCCGGGGCGCTGCTGAACGGAAAACCGACCAAGGTGTTCGGGGATGGCGGAAACACCCGCGACTACGTCTACGTCGAGGACGTCGTCTCCGCCTTCGTCGCCGCGTCCGGCGAGGTGGGAACCGCGCGCCGCTACAACATCGGCACCGGCGTCCAGGTCTCCGACCGCGAGCTGCACACGCTGGTCGCGAAGGCCGCGGGCGCGCCGGACGAGCCGGAGTTCGCCCCGGCCCGACTGGGCGACCTGCGGGCATCGGCGCTGGACGCGAGCGCCGCCGAACGTGAACTGGGCTGGAAACCGGAAGTCGACATCGCCGAAGGCGTGCGCCGTACCGTCGACTTCTTCCGCGGGGGACCACTAGGAGCGCTTCCAACATGACCATGTCGAAACCGGCGACCGAGACCCAGGCGGGCACCCCCGTCCTGGAGTTGTCGATCGTGCTGCCCTGCCTCAACGAGGCCGAAACCCTTGAGATCTGCGTCCGCAAGGCGCAGGAGTCGCTGCGCGGTCTCGGCGTGGCGGGCGAGGTCATCGTCGCCGACAACGGCTCCACCGACGGTTCGCAGGACATCGCGCGGGCCAACGGCGCCCGGGTCGTCGACGTGCCACGGCGGGGCTACGGCGCCGCGCTCGCCGCGGGCATCGAGGCCGCTGGTGGCGAGTACATCCTGATGGCCGACGCCGACGACAGCTACGCGCTCGACGACATCGGTGGCTTCCTCGAGAAGCTGCGCGAAGGCGCCGACCTGGTGATGGGCAACCGGTTCCAGGGCGGGATCGCCGAGGGTGCGATGCCGTTCCTGCACCGCTACCTGGGCAACCCGGTGCTCTCCCGGCTGGGCAGGCTGTTCTTCCGGATCCCGGTGGGCGACTTCCACTGCGGCATCCGCGCGTTCCGCCGCGACCGAATCCTGGAGCTCGGCCTGCGCACCTCGGGCATGGAGTTCGCCAGCGAGATGGTCGTGCGCGCCTCGCTGAACCACTTCAAGATCCGCGAGGTGCCGACCACGCTGCGGCCCGACGGCCGCACCCGGGCGCCGCACCTTCGGACGTGGCGCGACGGCTGGCGCCACCTGCGCTTCCTGCTCGCGTTCAGCCCGCGGTGGCTGCTGTACTACCCGTCGATCGCGCTGCAGGGCATCGGCCTGATCGGCATGCTGTGGCTGTCGTTCGGTCCGCAGCGGCTCGCGGGCCTCGGCTTCGGGCTGCACACGATGCTCGCGTTCGCCACCATGTTCGTGCTCGGTCTCCAAGGCTTGAGCCTGGCGGTCGTGGCCCGCTCGTACGCGGCGCACTTGGGGCTGCTGCCACCGCCAACGGGCCGGATGATCCTGCGAATAGCCAAGGCGTCGCTTGAGCGAGGCCTGTGGCTCGGCCTGTTGCTCCTCGCGGGCGGTATCACCTGTTTCATCGTTGCCCTGAGCATCTGGGGCGCCGCGGGATTCGGTGAACTCGATGTCGTGCGGACCATGCGCGTGCCCATCCTGGGCATGGTGCTGATGGTGGCGGGCTTCCAGCTGATCACCGTGAGTTTCACCCTGAGCCTGACCAAGATCGGCGAGGACTGACCACGTGACCGACAGTCGACTGCCCCGGGTGAGCGCGATCGTGCTGGCCTGGAAGTCCGAGCCGTGGCTGCGCCGCAGCGTGACCGCCCTGCTCGGGTCGGAGAAGGTCGACCTGGATGTGGTTCTCGTCGACAACGGGTGCACTGACGACGATGTCGAGGTGCTGGCCCAGCTGCCCGGCGTCACCGTCGTGCGACCGGGACGCAATCTCGGCTACTCGGGCGGGAACAACGCGGGCGTGGCCGTCGCCGACGGGGACTACGTCGCGCTGATCAATGGCGACGCGATCGTCGAGCCGAACACCATCGCGCGGCTCGTCGAGGAACTCGCGCGGCCGGAGGTCGGCATCGCGGCCGCCGGTGTGCGGCTCGCGGAGAACCCGGCGTTGCTCAACTCCAGCGGCAACCTGGTCCACGTGCTCGGCATCAGCTGGGTCGGCGGGCTCGGCGAGCCGGAGACCCGGACCGCCCCGACCGAAGTGGCGGGCGCGATGGGGGCCGGTCTCGTCACCAGCCGCGAACACTGGGACCGCCTGGGCGGATTCTTCGAGCAGTACTTCGCCTACCACGAGGACGCCGATCTCTCGATCCGCACGTGGCGGCTCGGGCTCAAGGTCGTCAACGTCCCCGACGCGGTCGTCGTGCACCGGTACGAGTTCTCCCGCAACACCGAGAAGTTCTACCTGGTGGAACGCAACCGCCTGATCTTCGTGACCACGCTGTGGAGCGCTCGCGCGCTCCTGCTGCTCGCCCCGGCCCTGCTCGCCCTGGAACTGGCCATGCTCGCCCTGGCGGTCAAGGAGGGCTGGGCCCGCGACAAGGTCCGCGGCTGGGTGTGGCTCTGGCGCAACCGGACCGTGCTCCGCGAGCGTCGCGCGCTTGTCCGCGGGATGCAGACCGTGCCGGACCGGGAATGGATGCGGGTGCTCACACCGCGCCTGGACACCCCGCTGATCCAGGTGCCTGCCGTGATCCTGCGACCGCTGAACGCGGCCACCACCGCCTACTGGAAGCTCGTCCGCCGGTTCGTCTAGGTTCCGTCCTCGCGGACGGGACCTAGGGCCTGCGGATGATGACGACGAAGTGCTCGCTGACGTCCTCGATGATCCAGTGTCGGGAGTCGAATCGCTCGGGCACGAACCCGCCGTCGACCACCTGCAAATAGTCCGGCCCCCGGTACAGCATGAAGACATCGATCGGCCCGAACTCGGTGGCCGCGCTCGCCCGCGCGAGCTCATCCGGGTCGGTGATCGTCATGAGCCGCTTGACTTCGGCGTAACGATCGTCCCAACGCGACAGTGAACTGCTGGACGTGCGGTCGGTGCCCATGTACGCGTTCCACGGCAGGTAGGCGAAGAGCCGCTCGTCCGCGGAGAGGGTCGTGGGTCGCGCGCCCTTGCCGAGGACCGACTCCACCTCCTCCTTGATCCGCACCGCGGGGATGCAACCCGCCCGGAGGTGTTCCAGGCGCACGCCCTTGGGCATGGGCCGCACGGGGGAACAGTCGGGCATCCGCTCCAGGTGCGCCAGGGTTGAGAAAACGCCGAAGTTGCGGTCAGCCTCGGTCGGGCCGATCGCGGTGACCGGACGCCAGGTCGACCAGTACGTCGTGCCGATCCAGAGGAGCGCGACGATCATCACCGCCACGCCCGTCCCGCTGGGCGGCACGGCGCCGACTCGGCGGATCAGCACGGGGACGAGCGAGGTCAGCGTCAGGACACCGGCGGCGGCGAGGGTCACGCCCGTCAGCCGAGGCACGTAGTGGATCAGGGTGGTGTGGTCGGTCAGCAGATAACGCACACCCATGACCAGCCAGAACACATAGGACCCGAGCACCAGCCAGAGCATCGGCCACGCCCACGGCTTGGCCCGGTACCAGACCAGCCCGATCAGCCCGACCAGTTGCAGCGCGCCCAGCAGGGACGGGTCGAGGAACGGGAAGCCGTTCTCGGTGATCTCGAAGGACTGGTACAGGTCGCCAAGACCCTGCCCGCCCTTCGTCAGCACCGCGCTGAGGTACGGGACCATGTAGGGCAGCGCCATCAGCGTGGTGACCAGGCCGACGGCGAGCACGTGCCGGACGTAGGCGCCGCGGTTCGCGCTGCGCCGCCACGCGGTCACCAGGATGGCGAACACCCCGACCACGCCGAACGGGAACCAGCCGTTGTAGGTCACCATGATCAGCCCGCCGATCAGCCCGGCGGGCAACCAGTGCAGCCTGCCCTTGCCGGTCTCGGTGAACGTCACGAGCAGCCACGGCAGGAAGACCAGCAGGGTGATGATCGCGAACGCCTTGCGCGGATCACCGAACACGAGCAGCCCGGAAGCGCTGATGACGAGCGCCGCGCCCGCGGGCACGATCCGTTGCCACAGCAGGAAGGCCGCGAGCACGGCGGCCGAGGTGAGTAGCACCTCCGCGGCGCCGAGCAGCCGCCAGGCGGGCACGTCGAGGAGCAGCGCGATCCGGCCGAGCAGCCACGGGTACAGCGGCGGGTACTCCGAGGGCAGGCCGTCGATGAACGTGTCGGACGGCCACGGTGTGACCGTGTACCGGTTCACCGCCGCGGTCATCCGACCCATGTCACCGCCGAGGCCGCCGAAGCCGAACGGGGTGAGGTTGAGCGCCGACCGCAGCGCGAGCGCCACCCAGGCGGCGAACAGGCCCGCCCCGACCGCGACCATGCGGTCCCCGCAACGGCGCACGACCGCGGCCACCACGCACCCGGTCAGCAGTGCCGCGCCGATCGCCAGCGGGATGAAGGCGCCGCGGGGCGTCAGCGGATCAAGCTTGTTGTAACGACCCTCCACGAACAGGAACAGCGCCGTCGCCGCCAGCCAGGTGAACACCGCCACCACGGCGGGACCTGTGAACAGCGCGCGAAAGCGCGACTCGCGCTCAGGGGTCTTCTCGGCCACGACCGTCTCACGGTCGACGTCCACCATCGATTCCGGCACGGCACACCTGTCTGCCCGGGACTTGGACTGTTCGTCACCGCCCCCAGGCGGCCCCAGCCGACACCCTACGCGGTGGGTGGGGGAAGTCACCCGACCAGGGCGGCGGACGAGCGGCCGACTAGCATCCCATCCCGTGTCTAACGAGTTCTCCGGCCGTGCACTCATCGTCGTGCCGGCCTGGAACGAAGAGGCCGCCGTCGCCGAGACGGTGCGCGAGATCTACGCCGCCGTTCCCGCCGCCGACGTCCTCGTGGTCGACGACGGGTCAAGCGACCGCACGGTCGAGTGCGCCCGGGAGGCCGGGGCGCTCGTTCTCGAACTGCCCTTCAACCTCGGCGTCGGTGGTGCGATGCGCGCGGGCTTCCGCTACGCGCTGCGGCACAACTACGACGTCGCGGTGCAGGTCGACGCGGACGGGCAGCACGATCCCAGCGAGATCCCGGACCTGCTCGCGGGCCTCGCGCACGCCGACATCGTGATCGGCGCCCGGTTCGCCGAGCGCGGCGCGTACCAGGTCAAAGGCCCGCGCAAGTGGGCGATGGTCGTGCTGTCGAAGGTGCTCTCGCTGCTGGCCAAGACCCGGCTCACCGACACCACTTCGGGATTCAAGGCGACCGGCCGCCGCGCGCTGCCGCTGTTCGCCGAGCACTACCCCGTCGAGTACCTCGGCGACACGATCGAATCGCTGGTCATCGCGCTCCGCTCGGGATGCGTGGTGACCCAGGTGCCCGCGCACATGCGGCCGCGCCGCGCGGGCAACCCGAGCCACAGCCCCTGGAAAGCGACGGTCTACCTGTTCCGCGCCGGGTTCGCCCTGCTGCTGGCCCTGGTGCGCCGCTGGGACACCTCGGTCAAACAGGCCGTTCCGCTGGCCGCGCCGCCCGCCGCCGAGAAGAGGATGTCGTGAGCGCCTACATCGTCGCCCTCATCGGCAGCGTGCTGATCCTGCTCGGCATCTTCGAGCTGCTGCGCAGGCGTCAGCTCAGCGAGAAGTACGCGGTGCTGTGGCTGGTCGTCGGCCTGACCCTGCTCGTGGTGACGATCTTCCCGGGCCTGCTCGGTGTGCTCAGTCGGGCCGCGGGCGTGGAAATCGCGTCCAACCTGCTGTTCTTCGTCGCGATCGTCTTCCTCGTCGGGGTCGCGCTGCACCTGTCGTGGGAGGTCTCCCGGCTCGAGGACGAGACCCGCAAGCTCGCCGAGGACCTGGCGATCCTGCGTCTGGACGTCGACGAGCACGTCAAGCGGACCACTTCCGGCCCGGACGGAAAGTCCTAGCTCAGCTCGGAACCGGGGCGCCGCGCAGCATCGCGGAGATGACCTCCACGGCGTGGTCCCAGGAGAACCGCTCCGCGGTCGTCGCGCGCAGCGCGTCACCTCGTGAGCGGCGGAGCTCCGGGTCGCCCAGTGCTTCGCCGAGCGCCCGCGCCAGCGCGTCGGGCCGCTGTGCGGGAACCAGCCAGCCGGTGCGGTCGGCGTCCAGGATCTCCGACGTGCCACCGACATCGGTGGCGACCACCGCGGAGCCGAGCGCCGCGGCTTCGAGCACGGTGGTGGGCAGGCCCTCGGTCCAGCTCGGGTTGACGAACACCGTGGCGGCCGCGATCTCCTTCAGCGCCGTGGCATGGTCGACCGCGCCCAGGAACTCGACGTGCTCGCCGAGGCCGAGCGCTTGCGCCCTCGCTTCGAGGGCCGAGCGGACCGGTCCGTCCCCGCAGATCCGCAGGCGGGCCTTCGTCCCGTTGGAGTGCAGGGACGCGGTCGCGTCGAGCAGGTCCGCGACCCCCTTGCCGCTGATAAGCCTGCCGACAAAGCACACCGTGTCGTCGGCGGTCGGCTCGGACCTGAGGTCGGTCGGCAGTTCCATGCCGCGGTGGACCACCGTGGGCTCGCGACCCGACAGGTCGCGGACGAAGTCGCGGGCCGAGTTGGACACGGCGACGACGTGCGCGGCCTTGCCCAGCACCACTTTCGCGATCGTCGCGTCGACGGTGTTGGCGACCAGCCGCACGAACCCGTTCCCGCTCTGCACCGGCGTCGACCCGTGTTCGATGTGCACCCGGCGGATGCCCCGACTCGCGGCGAACCGCGAGGCCAGTGCGGCGTGGTAGAAGAACCGTGTGTGGGTCATCATCACCGAATCCGGTGTGCAGTACTCCCGCAGCAGCTTGTGGAAGCCGGGCTTCGGCACCGGGTAGGGCGACACCGGCATCCACGACGGCCACCGCACGACCGTCCAGCGGTCGGTGAGGTGCTCGACACCCGGCTTGGCCGCGGTGTCGGACGTGAGCACCGTGATCCGCAGGTCAGGGTCCGCCGCGAGGAGCTGGCGGTGCAGCTCGTGCGCATAGGCCTCCAGGCCGCCCGGATGAGGTGGGTAGCAGGACGGGAGGTCGACCAGGTGCATGCCGACTATCTTGCACACCCGCGACGCCCCGGGTCAGTCCGGGGGTGGGGCGGTCAGCCCGTCGCCGCCCGGTCGGCGCGCGCGTGCCGGGTCAGTCCGACCCAGGCGATCCCGGCGCCCACTCCCCAGGCCAGGGCCATCCCGCAGGCCGCGCCCACGACACCGAACTGGGTGCCGAGCACGGCGATCAAGGCGAGCTCGCAGACAAGCTGGATGGTGCGGACCCGCGGGCCGACCCACGCCCGGCCGCTCGCCTTCGCGGCCACCATCGCGGTCTGGCCCGAAGCCAGCAGGAACGCGTAGACCAGCAGGAACAGCACGACCGGCTCCAGGGTGGACCAGTCGGCCTTGAGTAGGGTGCCCATCAGGTCCGAGGGCAGCACGATCACGATCAGCGCGCTCACCGCGCACACGATCGCCGCCAGCGCCGTGACCAGAGCGGGCGCGCGGACCACGTCCTTGGCGCTGCGGCCCGCCAGGTGGGCGAGCAGGGCGGTCCCGATGCCGACGAACAGCACGGTCAGCGCGGTGATCGGGGTCATCGCCTTGCGGAGCAGGCCGTAGCCGTCGAGCCCGGTCGCCCAGATCGCCATGCCGAACGTCGCGTATATGCCCGCGGCCAGGTAGACGGCGTCGACCAGGAAGCCGGGGATCAGGCGCCACTGGTCCGACAGCCACCGGCGCACCGACCCGAGGGCGAACGGGCTGCCGGTGAGCCGGATCGCGACAGCGGACATCACCACGCCGGTCGCGGCCCACAGCAGGTACACCCGGGTGGGGGTCAGCTCGTCGACGAGAGCGACCGTGACCAGCGCGCCGACGAGCAGGCCCAGCCACACACCGTCGACGCCCAGCGCGATCAGCGGGCGGTCGCGGCCGTAGCCGACGTACCGCGCGTGGTCGAGCGCGCCGAGCAGCGGCGACGCCGCGGCCTGGATGAAGAGGAGGTCCTGCGCGGTCCCGTCGAGGAACAGACCCACGATCAGCGACCCGATCCCGACCACCAAGCCGAGCGCGAGCGCGCTTCCCGCCGCGCCGCGCGACCGCTCGTCCCCGGCGGCCCGCGACACCAGCATCGGCTCCGAGGCGATCGCCCGGCCGATGTACCACTGCCCGGTCTGCACCATCATGACAAGCGTGAAGATCCCGTACTCGGCGTCGGTGGACACCGGGATCGCGGCGGCCTGCAACGCGAGTGCGACGGCGCTGAAGACAAGTTGGTCGGCGGTGACGAGGGACTGTCTGCCGACCCGGTCGATCAGGGTGCGCAACGCTGACCTCGGGTTCGACCCAGGTGTCGGTGTCCCTGACTTCGTCACGCTGCGGGCGCCTTCTTGCTGGGGGATCGGGTCCCCTACTCTACGGGGGCGTTCGGTGGAGATCGCCGCGGCGGGGGCCCGCCGAGTCTGTCGAGGAGGCAAACTTGACCTCACCGGTCTCCGTTGTCATTCCCTGCGCGCCGAAGGCCGAGTACCTCGGCGAGACCTTGCGGTCGGTGGCGGCGCAGACCCACGACGCGTGGGAAGTCGTGCTGGTCCTTGACGGCGACTGCGAGCAGAACCGCGCGGCGGCCGCCGAACTCGGCGACCGGATCACCGTGGAACTGACCCCGCGGCCGCGCAGTGGTCCGGCGGTCGGGCGCAACATCGGCATGGCCGCGGCTCGCCACGACCTCATCGCCTTCCTCGACGCCGACGACCTGTGCGCACCCGAGCGGCTCGCCACCCAGGCCGCTCTGCTCGACCAGCGACCTGATCTCGGTCTGGTCGGCGCGTGGTCGACGAAGATCGACCCGAGCGGCAAGCAGGTCGGCGTCGCGCACTCGGTCACCGGCGAGGACAAGGTCGCCCGCACGATGCTGGTGTTCAACTGCCTGACAACCTCGACGATCATGACCCGCAAGGTGCTCGCCGAGAAGCTCGGCGGCTTCGACCCGCGGTGCGTTCGCCTTGAGGACTATGACCTGTGGCTGCGGATCCTGGCCGAGGCTCCGGGCGACGTGCTGCCGCAGGAGCTGCTCGGGTACCGCGTGCACCCGGAGCAGTACAGCCGCGGTGGTCTGCTCGGCCCGCAGACCGCCCTGATCCGCGAGAGCAAGCAGAAGCTGGGCAAGCGGATCGGCGTCGGGTCGATTGGCATCGCGGCCCGCCACCTCGCCTGGCTCGGCGTGCAGGTGGCCAACCGCCGCTGGTAATCAGGCTCGCGCCGGAGCCAGTGTTGTCGAGGATTCGGAGTCCGCGGGGTCCGTGGCGTTCGAATCCTCGGACTTCGCGTCCCCGGACGTGTCGGTCTTGGCGACCTTGCGACTGTCGAGGGTCGTGATGAGATTCCGGCCGACACCGATCATCGGCAACTCCACCCAGCGGTAGAGGACGTCGGCCACGATCAGACTGGCGACCGTAACCGCGATCACGGTCGCGGTCCGCTCGATCCGCAGGACCGGGAAGGTGGCCGCGATCATGGTCCCGGTGAGCGCCTGCACCAGGTACAGCGAGTACGACCGCTCACCGATGAACCGCATGACCGGGTTCGACAGCAGCGGAAGCAGCGGCCCGCCGTTGAACAGACCCGGCAGCATCAATGCGACCGCCAAGCCGTAGGTCATGACGAGGACGTCCTCGTTGCCGAACGCGCCCAGGAAACTCTTGGTGTTCAGCTGCACGACGACGACCGCGACCGCGAAGACCATGCCGAACACCGGCAGGGTCAGGTACCGCAGGAGCGCGAAGCCGCGCGGGTAGTGCAGCACCACGGCCAACAGGCAGCCGATGAGGATGACGATGTAGGACGCGGAACCGTAGGTGTAGAACGGCACGATCAGGGCGGCGGCCAGCAGGGTCATCGCGGTGGCGATGACCGTGACGCGCTTGCCGAGTGTCAGCGCGCCGAGCGCGAAGGCGAGCAGCGGCCAGACCAGGTAGAACTTCTGCTCGATCGCCAGCGTCCAGGAGTGACCGAAGATGTTGCCCGCGGCGATGTACTCGTTGTTGAACGTCAGGTAATAGGGCAGCACTTCGCCGACGTTGTGCGAGGTGTACTCACCGCGCAGGTAGTGCAACAGGACCGTCGCGCCGAGCACCACGTAGTAGACGGGCATGATCCGGAACGCGCGCCGGATGTAGAAGTTGCGCAGTGACACCCGACCCTTGCGGCCCTCCTCGCGCAGTGCGAGCGTGGTGATCAGGTAGCCCGAGATGACGAAGAACATGTGCACGCCGAGCCAGCCGCTCATCGCGTGCCACTTGGTGCCCCCGAAGTGGGAGAACACCACCATCACCGCCGCGATCGCCCGGAGCCCGTCCAGGGCCGCGAAGTGCCGGATCGCCAGGTATTCCTCGTGCTTGAGCGGGGCCATGCTTCCTCTTCGAACGCAGGGGAACGCGGTCTCGTCGCGCCGCTCGGCCACCGGGCCTCGCGGATGCGCGGCTCGCCTGTGTGCACGGCCGCCAGCCGGTCATGGTGCCACAGTGGCGAATCGATCCCGAACACGGTCGGCGTGGCGAGTTGCGCGGCTCGCACACGGGGGTGTTCAGCCGCCCGGGCGCTGCTGGGGGCGTGGCTGGTCCAAGGCGACCTCGTAGACCCGGGACGAGCCCTTCGCGAAGACCAGCTTCAGTGACCGGGCCTCGGCCAGGTCGTCGAGACCGGGAGCGGCGCCCTTGGCGCCGTACACGCGGTCGTCGGTGAAGAAGACATGGGTGATGCCGAGCTTGCGGACGATCGCCTGGATCTCGGTGTCGGTGTCGAGCTCGTCGAAGCGTTCCCACAGTTCGACCCGGTCGGCGCCCGCTGACTTCAGGTCGGGCCTCCCACTGAACACATGGCCGAAGACGGGCTGCACGTCCTCCAGTGCCCACATCCACGCCGAGCCGTCCGTCGGGTCGTTCATGACCACGCCGTTGTCGGGCACGACGTTGCCGAGTTCCTCGATCGCCGCCGCCTTGGGCGGTGTCATCGTCCCGGCCTGCGCACCGTAGGAGGGTTGGATGAAAGTGACGTTGCGATCGATATAGAACGTGTTGGACACACCGGCGAACGCGACGACGACGGCGGCGAAGGCGAGGCTGCGCACGATCACGTCGTCGCGCGTGGTCCAGCGCGCGGTGACCCGGACGAGGAAGTCCCGCGCGACGACGAAACCGTTGGCCGCGACCAGGAGCAGGGGAAGTGTGCACAGCGCGGCGAAGCGCCAGCGGTCGTTCCACCACGGACCGGTCAGCAACGCGACCGTCGGGCCCTCATAGGAGGCCGCGAGGACGAACAGGACGATGAAGACCAGGCCGCCGACGAGCCACCAGCCGAGGTCGCGCAGCCTGCGCAGCCCCACGACACCCGCGATCAGCGCGACGACCAGCCACCACTGCGGAAGCGCGGTCTCGTAGTTCTGAAAGAGGATCATGCCCAGCACGGCGCCGGGAGTGCCGTAGGTCGGCCAGTCGAACCCGGAGGCGGTCGCCATGCTCGCGGCCTTGAGCAACTCCGGCAGGGCCCTCGCCGCCGCGAGCACACCCATGATGCCGACCGCGGCCAATTCCGGCAGCGGCACCCGGCGGGCCGTGATCCAGCGCTGCAGCACGTAGACGCCGCAGAACACCGCCGCTGACAAGGCGACGCTGGGATGCAGGGTGACGAGTCCGGTCGCGGCCAGGGCGGTGATCAGGACGAGTGCGGGGTCGCGCCGGTCGAGCAGCGTGACGAACAGTGCGACGAAACCGGGGATGACCGCGACCCCGACGGCGAACGGCCAGACGGGGCCGAAGAACTCCAGCGCGTACGGGAAGCTGGTGAACGTGCCCGCCAGCAAGGCCGTCGCCGCGATCAGGGCGGGGCGGGCCTTCGCGGCCCGCAGGACACCGATCATCGACAGGGCGAAGACGAACGCGAGCAGCCCGGACTGCAGGTTGAGCAGCTGCGGGACGGTGCCCGCGGTGACCTGCAGCGCCGTCGCGACCAGGACGTGGAAGCTGTTCGGGTAGAAGAAGTTCTGGTTGGACGGGTCGTTGATCGCGCGCAGCGCCGAGGGCGCCGACTCGCCGGTCTCGGCGATGAACCGGACCGAGTTGGCGTGGAAGATCGCGTCCCAGAACTGGTGCACGGCGGTGAAGCCCGCGGTCGAGCGGGACGTGACGAGCAGGCCCACACCCGCGGCGATGACCAGCGCGGCGACCACGCCCGCGTGGTGGATCAAGCTCCACCGCGGCAGACCGTCCCCCGGAGACATCGGGAACCAGCGCCTGCCCGCGAGGCGGGCGCCGAACACGACCACACACACCGCGGCGGTGACCGCGAGCAGCGCCCAGACCGACCAGCCGCCCAGCAGCGCGGGGGCCAGCGGCGCGCCGAGCGAGACCACGCCGTAGGTGAGCACCGGCGCCGTGCCCAGCAGCACCCAGCCGCGCAGGCCCGCCGAGACGCCGACCAGCAGGCCCGGGACGACCAGCAGCGTCGTCAGCACCAGACACAGCAGGCCGGCATTGGTAAGCATCTATGGGGCCTTTCCACACTCGGGTCACCGCGGCCGGACGCGCGGGCAGCCCAGGACCGCGAGGCCAGGGCCGGTACTCGCCATGCACTCTATCCGCACCGGCCATTTACACCGGCGCGCGCCGGCGGTCAACGTGGGCATCAGCCGACCGGGTGCAACCGGGCGGTACCCTGGATCGCGCCTGGCTCCGGTCCCGCGGAGCGCCGGACGACCCCCTCTGAGAGACGTGACGGACCAGCCTGAGATTCAGATGCCCCCCGCGACCTTCGAACTCGTCGACGAGAGCGGGGTGTTCGATGGCGAACAGCCCGGCATCCTCGACGACCGGGAACGCGCGCTGGTCATCGGCGCGGCCAACTACTACGCGCTGACGATGCCGGGGCAGACTTTCCGGTTCACCGTGCTCAGAGGACCGTCCGGCAGCCTTCCCTCGCTGACCGACGAGGAGACCAGCCAGATCGAGTGGGCCGACGACCGCCAGGTCGTGGGTTCGATGGTCTTCCGCAGCGTCGTGCACACCACCCGGTCCTCTGGCGAGGCCGAGGCCATGATCGACCTGACGGTCGACGTCGGCGGCGCGGAGCAGATCGCCACGGCGTACAACCAGCTCCCCGGCGTCCTGGGCGCCGTGCGGCGCGCGGTCCGGTTCAGCGCGCCGGTCCAGTTCGACGCGCTGCGGCAGTTCCGCACCGACGTCATCCACTGGCGCAACCGCAGCGAGCAGCCCTCCAAGGCCTCGCCGGTGCTCATCGACCGCGGCGCGTCCGCGGTCGGCCCAGGCAAGGTGCCCGCGGTGCTCTTCGGCATCCACTGGCTCGAACTCGGCGGCGCGGAGCGCTGGGCGGTCGAGACGGTCCAGCTGGCCAAAGAGGCGGGTCTGGTGCCCATCGTGGTCACCGACCGGCCGTCGAGCCATCCCTGGATCACCCGGCCCGAGTTCGACGGCGCCGTCGTGGTCCCGCTGACCATGCCGCTGCCCCCCGGCCAGGAATCGGCCTTCCTCAACGGCGTGCTGTCCGCGTTCGACGTGCGCGGTGTGCACGTCCACCACTGCACCTGGCTCTACGAGCGGCTGCCGTGGCTCAAGGCGGTCCGCCCGGACATCCCGGTCGTCGACTCGCTGCACATCCTGGAATACCGCACCGGCGGCTTCGTCGACATCTCCGTGCGGATGTCGAACGTCATCGACAAGCACCACGTGATCTCGCCGCAGCTGCGCGACTACCTCATCGGCAAGCAGGACGTCGACAAGGACAAGGTCGCCCTCGCCACCCTGGCGAACCTGACGGTGCGCGGCGAGGCCCCCGAGCCCGCCGCGGCCGCTGACGGCCCGTTCACCGTGGCGTTCGTCGGCCGGTTCACCCAGCAGAAGCGGCCGTACCTGTTCCTCAAGCTGGCCGCCGAACTCAAGGGCTCGGCGCCAGGCGACATCCGCTTCATCATGCACGGCGACGGCGAGCTCTCCGGCGAGGTGCACGGCCTGCGGTCCCGGCTGGGCCTGGCCGACGTGCTCGAGATCCGCGGGCCCGACCAGCCGGTGTCGCGCACCCTGGCCGAGTCGGACGTGCTGGTCATCTCCTCCGACAACGAGGGCCTGACCCTGACCTCCTTCGAGGCCTCCGCGGCGGGCGTGCCCGTCGTGTCCGCCGACGTCGGCTCGCAGGCCTCGCTCATCGCCGACGACCTGCTCTGCCCCCGGCACCCGTACCCCTTCATCCGCACCGCGGCCGACCGCATCGCGACGATGATGACCGACCCCCAGCAGCGCGAGACCTGGCTGGCCGAGCAGCGCGAGAAGTCCGAGGCCTTCGCCGCGCTGCCGGATGCCCGGTCGATGGTCCGCGACCTCTACCAAGGATGGATGCAGTGAGCACTGTCGCCGCCGTTGTCGTCACGTACAACCGCAAGGACAAGCTGACCAAGGTCCTCGACCACGTCCTGGGCCAGTCGCTGCGCCCGTCGTGGGTCGTCGTGGTCGACAACGCCTCCACCGACGGCACGGCGGACATCCTCGCCGACTACGCCAAGCGCGACGACCGGGTCGTGGTGGTCAGCCTGGACTCCAACACCGGCGGCGCGGGCGGCTTCGCGACCGGCATGGCCCGCGGCTACGAGTTGGGCGCCGACTTCGTCTGGATCATGGACGACGACTGCTACCCCAACGCGGATGCCCTCGAAGAGCTGGTCAACGGCCACGCGAAGGCGGAGTCGACGCTGGGCACCCAGCTGCCGTACGCGTGCTCGCTGGTCAAGTTCATCGACGGCAGCATCTGCGAGATGAACAACCCGGGCACCACCTGGGACTGGGGCAGGCTCATCTCCAAGGGCGAGCAGAGCGTGCTGGTCACGCACTGCTCGTTCGTCTCAGTGCTGTTCCCGCGCTGGACGCTCACCCGGCACGGGCTGCCGCTCAAGGAGTACTTCATCTGGTTCGACGACCAGGAGTACACCCTGCGCATCACCAAGGACGCGCCTGGCGTGCAGGTCCTGACCAGTGTCGTCGTGCACGACATGGGCGTGAACCGCGGCGTGAACTTCGGCGACGTCACCCCGGCGAACGTCTGGAAGTTCGAGTACGGCGCCCGCAACGAGGCCTCGTTCCGCCTGCACCACGAGAACGCGGTCGCGTTCGCCAAGTTCGTCCTGCGAATGTTCCAGGGCCTGCGTGGCGGCGGCGTGCCGTGGCCGCTGCGGGTGCGGCTGTTCAAGAAGGTCATCGAGGGCGTGAAGTTCAACCCGAAGCCCGACTTCCCCCGATCGGTGCTCTGACCCGGCCGGGTTCCACGACGACGAAGGGCCGTTCCCCACGGGGGAGTGGCCCTTCGCGCGGACCGGCTTCACCGCCCCGCGACGACCAAACGGGCCGCTCCCCGAGAGGGGAACGGCCCGTCTGCGTCTGATTCAGATCAGATGGTGCGCACGCCAGTGGCCTGCGGGCCCTTCTGGCCCTGACCGATCTCGAACTCGACACGCGCGTTCTCGTCCAGGCTCTTGAAGCCATTGCCCTGGATCTCCGAGTAGTGCACGAAGACGTCGGCGCCGCCATCGTCAGGCTGGATGAATCCGAAGCCCTTTTCGGAGTTGAACCACTTCACTGTGCCCTGTGCCACGACTATCTCCTCAACAGGTACCGCTACAGCGCGCACGGGTGCGCACGCCTTGGTCGGTTTCAGACGGCGACTTCTCCGGCTTGACCTGGAGGAAAACCGCGCGCCCGCAACGATCTCTTGCGAGCGTGATCTAACACGTACTCAAGAAAACTTACGACCTCACACAGTCAACCACACACCCCGCACCCAACGCACGTGTGACGTGACACGAGGTCGGGGGTTGCGGCCGTTCCCCTGCTGGGAGACGCTTTGGGAGTGAGCGAGCTCGCCAGTGAAAAATCCGTGACCGAGAACACCGAGACCATCGCGCTCGACCTCGACGAAGCCGGAGTCTCCGTAGACCTGCCCCGCCCCGCCCATCGCGGCGACCAGGTCCAGGGCGTTCCCTACCGCCCGGTCGAATTCCGTGACGACGACCTTCCCGCGGCCCTCGAACGGGCCGCGTCGTGGCTGCGGGCGACCCAGGACTGGCTCGGTGAACCAGTCGATGTCATCGCGATCCATCTCGACTATGACGACGGCGAGGGATCGCCGTATTACGACGTCAAGCTGCTGTGCAACGAGGAGGACCTCGCAGGCGCCCCGATCGTGCTGCGCGAGCAGGCCGCCAAGGCAGTGGGCGACTAGTGGCCGAGATCGTCTACCCGCCAGTGGTGCTGGCGGCCAAAACCCTTTTCCGGGTCATGGACTACCGGGTCGACGTCCAGGGCGGCGAGCACATCCCGAAGACGGGTGGCGCGGTCATCGCCTGCAACCACGTGAGCTACCTCGACTTCATCTTCGCCGGCTTCGGCGCGCAGCCCGCCAAGCGGCTGGTGCGCTTCATGGCCAAGCAGCAGATCTTCCACAACAAGATCGCAGGCCCGCTGATGCGTGGCATGCACCACATCTCGGTCGACCGGTCCGCGGGCCAGGCGTCGTACCGGGAGGCGGTCGAGAAGCTGCGCGCGGGCGAGGTCGTCGGGGTGTTCCCCGAGGCCACCATCAGCCAGTCGTTCACCGTCAAGGACATCAAGACGGGCGCGGTGCGGATGGCGGCCGAGGCGGGTGTCCCGGTGGTGCCGATGGCCCTGTGGGGCACGCAGCGGCTGTGGACGAAGGGTCGCCCGAAGGATCTCAAGCAGCGCCACATCCCGATCCTCATCCGGGCCGGTGAACCATTCACCGTCGGCCCGGACGACGACCAGGAGGCCCTGACCGTCGACCTGCGCACGCGGATGACGGAGCTGCTCGACCGCGTCCAGAAGGACTACCCGGACTCCCCATCCGGCGAGTCCGACTCCTGGTGGCTCCCCACCCACCTAGGCGGCACCGCCCCCACCCCCGAACAAGCCGCCGACCTAGACAAACGCCGCCCCGAGTAACTCGCCGTCCCGTTTCGGTCGCGAGTCCAACATTCAGAACAACGAGTCCAACATTCGGAACATCCAACTCACCGTTCGTGACCTGCGAACGTTGGTCTCGATGTTCTGAATGTTGGACTCGTTGTTTTGAACGTTGGACTCGCGAGTTGTGGCTAGAACCAGCGTTCGAGGACTTGGGCTACGCCGTCTTCGGTGTGGGAGGCGGTGACTTCGTCGGCGGCGGCGATGACGGCCGCGTCGGCGTTGGCCATCGCCACGCCGTGCCCCGCCCAGCGCAGCATCTCGATGTCGTTGGGCATGTCGCCGAAGGCCACCACGGACTCCTGCGCCACGCCCACCCGCTCGGCCACCTCGGCCAGGCCGTGGGCCTTGGTGACGCCGGGCGCCGAGATCTCGATGAGGCCGCGGTTGGTGGAGTACGTGATGTCGACGGCGTCGCCGAGCAGCTCCCCGGCGACCATCGCGATCTCGGCGCTGGTCATGTCCTCGTGTCGGATCAGCAGCTTGGTCGACAGCCTGCCAAGCAGTTCCGCCCGAGGGCGCATGTTCTGCTCGGCGTCGCCCCACGGGTTGCGGAAGCCGGGCTCGGTGGCGAAGGTGACGCCGCCGTCGTAGGGGCCGAGGTCGGCCCACTCCGACGCGAGCCGCATTCCGGGCAGCACGCCGTCGAGGGTGTGCGCGACGTCATGCAGGAGCATCGGCTCCAGGCCGTGCACGCTCAGCACCGACGAGCTCGCGATGTCGTAGACCACCGCGCCGTTGGCGCACACGGCGTACCCGTTGAGGCCCGTGGGCTCGGCGACCGGCGGGATCCAGCGCGGCGGCCTGCCCGTGACCAGCACGAACGGGGTGCCGGATGTCAGCACGCGGTCGATCGTGGCCTGGGTGCGCGGGGTCACCGACTCGTCCACGGAAAGCAGGGTGCCGTCGATGTCGGACGCGATGAGCCTGGGTTTCTCCACGCCTCCATACTCCACGACCGGCCGCGATCGCTCGACGGCTTATCGACCACACGGAGCCGCCCGGTTCGCTAGGTTCGTGGCGTGCGAGTAGGCATCGTCATCCTCCCCGAGTACCGCTGGTGGGCCGCCGAGCCGCGTTGGCGCGGCGCCGAGACCTACGGCTTCGACCACGCCTGGACCTACGACCACCTGGGCTGGCGCTCACTGGTCGACGGCCCGTGGTTCGACTCCATGGCCACCCTGACCGCCGCGGCGATGGTCACCGAGACCCTGCGGCTGGGCACCCTCGTGGTGTCGCCGCATTTTCGCCACCCGGTGTCCTTCGCCAGACAGGTCCTCACCGTCGACGACGTCTCCGACGGCCGCTTCATGCTCGGCCTCGGCTCCGGCGCCACCGGCAAGGGCGGCTACGACCGCACGGTGATGGGCGAGGAGGAGATCACCCCGCGCCAGGTCACCGCCCGGTTCGGCGAGTTCGTCGAGCTGATGGACTCGGTCCTGGCCAAGCCGGTCACCGACTACCAGGGCGAGTACTACACCGCGGTCCAGGCGCGCAGCGCCCCCGGCTGCGTGCAGCGGCCGCGGGTGCCGTTCCTGGTGGGCGCGGACGGCCCGAAGGCTATGGCTGTCGCCGCGCGGCACGGCCAGGGCTGGATCACCCTGGGCCCGCACGAGGCCGCCGACCTCGACGACTGGTGGCGCGGGGTGGGCGAGCGCGCCGAGAAGTTCGACGCGATCCTGGCCGAGCGGGGCCGCGACCGCGCGACCGTCGACCGCTACCTCAGCCTGGACGCCTCCCCGCTGTTCTCCCTGGAGAGCGTCGAGGCGTTCCGCGACCACGTCGGCCGCGCCCAGGAACTCGGCTTCACCGATGTCGTCGTGCACTGGCCACGGCCGGACGGCGTCTACGCGGGCCGCGAGAGCGTGTTGGAGCAGGTCGCGGCCGAGGTGCTGCCGACTCTCGGCGGCCGGGCGAGCCTGCTGGCCCAAAACTCCACCGAGACGAGCAACGTCATGGGGGACCCGGGCGTCTCTCTTGGCGAGGTGGACAGTTCGGAGGGGTAGTTCCACAGGGGACGCGGGGCCCCGGTGCCGGGTGATCGGCGCCGGGGCCCCGCGTATGTCCCGGTGCGAGTGGTCGACGACACGCAGGTAGCCTGGGCCCTCGTGAGCGACGGTGCGAACACCCCAAGCAGCTACGCAGGCTACGACCTGATCATTGTCGGGTCCGGATTCTTCGGCCTCACGATCGCGGAGCGGACGGCGACCCAACTGGGCAAGCGCGTCCTCGTGATCGACCGACGGCCGCACATCGGCGGCAACGCCTACTCGGAGCCCGAGCCGGAGACCGGTATCGAGGTGCACAAGTACGGCGCGCACCTGTTCCACACCTCGAACAAGAGAGTGTGGGACTACGTCAACCAGTTCACCGAGTTCACCGACTACCAGCACCGGGTGTTCGCGCGCTACCAGGGACAGGTCTACGCCTTCCCGATGAACCTCGCGCTGATCAACAGCTTCTTCGGCAAGTCCTTCACCCCGGACGAGGCCAAGGCGCTCATCGCCGAGCAGTCGGCGGAGATCAAGACCGAGGACGCGCAGAACCTCGAGGAGAAGGCGATCTCGCTGATCGGCCGCCCGCTTTACGAGGCGTTCGTCCGCGGCTACACCGCCAAGCAGTGGCAGACCGACCCCAAGGAGTTGGGCGCGGCGATCATCACCCGCCTGCCGGTCCGCTACAACTTCAACAACCGGTACTTCAACGACGCCTACGAGGGTCTGCCCGTCAACGGGTACACCGCGTGGCTGGAGAAGATGGCCGAGCACGAGAACATCGACGTGCGGCTCGACACCGACTACTTCGACATCCGCGACGAGATCCCGGCCGGGACCGCCACGGTCTACACCGGCCCGCTGGACCGGTACTTCGACTACTCCGCCGGTGAGCTGGGCTGGCGCACCCTGGACTTCGAGACCGAGGTCGTCCCCACCGGCGACTTCCAGGGCACCTCCGTCATGAACTACAACGACGAAGAGGTCCCCTACACCCGGATCCACGAGTTCCGGCACTTCCACCCGGAGCGCACCCACTACCCGACGGACAAGACGGTCATCGTCCGCGAGTACTCGCGCTTCGCCGAGTCCGGCGACGAGCCCTACTACCCGATCAACACCCCCGAGGACCGCGAGAAGCTGGCCCGCTACCGGGACCTGGCCAAGGCCGAGGCGGCCGAGAAGAACCTCATCTTCGGCGGCAGGCTGGGCACCTACCAGTACCTCGACATGCACATGGCGATCGGTTCGGCACTGTCGGTGTTCGACAACAAGGTCGCCCCCCACCTGACCGAGGGCGCCCCGCTCGACGGTTCGCTGGACGGCTAGGCGCATGAGCCGGGAGACCGCCGCGCTGAGCCGCGTCCAAGGTGCCATCGCCAAGCCGGCGGTGGTGAAGGCGGCGCGCGGGCTGTCGCACTTCGGTGAGCACAGCGCGGGGTGGTTCGCGCTCGGGCTGATCGGCGCGGCGGTCGACAAGCGCAGGCGCCACGACTGGCTGGCCGCCTCGGCCGGGATCGTCGCGGCGCACGCGACGTCGATCGCGGTCAAGCGCGTCGTGCGGCGGCCCCGTCCCGAAGACCCTTCGGTGAGGGTGTTGGTCAGCACGCCGAGCAAGCTGAGCTTCCCGTCGTCGCACGCCACCTCCACGACGGCGGCCGCCGTCCTGTTCTCGGGGCTGACCGGCAGGCGGCTGGTGCCCGTGCTGGTGCCGCCGATGCTCGTGTCCCGGTTGGTCCTCGGCGTGCATTACCCGTCCGACGTGGTCGCCGGGTCCGTGCTGGGCGCCGTGGTCGGCGGGCTCCTGCGGCGCAGGCTGAAGAAGCGCTCATGAGCGAGGTGGCGGCGGTGGCCAAGCCCGGGCTGGTCAGCGGGCTCCTGCGCACGGCTCGACCGCGCCAGTGGGTCAAGAACGTCCTGGTCCTGGCGGCCCCGTTCGCGGGCAACCGGATCTTCGAGGGCCCGGTACTGCTCGACGCCGCACTGGCGTTCGCGGCGTTCTGCCTGGTGTCGTCGGCGGTCTACCTGGTGAACGACGCCATCGACGTCGAGGCCGACCGCGCGCACCCCACCAAGCGCAACCGCCCGATCGCCGCGGGAATCGTGCCGGTCCGGCTCGCGTACCTCACCGCCGCGGTGCTGCTGGTGGCCTCGTTGGCGCTGGGCCTGCTCACCGGGTGGCCGCTGGTGATCGTGCTGGCCGTCTACGCCGGGGTGCAACTCGCCTACTGCCTGGGCCTCAAGCACCAGCCGGTGATCGACCTGTGCATCGTGGCATCGGGCTTCCTGCTGCGGGCGATCGCGGGCGGTGCCGCGGCCGGTATCGCGCTGTCCCAGTGGTTCCTGCTGGTGGCGGCGTTCGGTTCGCTGTTCATGGTGGCGGGCAAGCGGTACGCCGAGGTCGTGCTGTTCGAGAAGACCGGCGCCAAGATCCGTGAGTCGCTGCGCAAGTACTCGTCGAGCTACCTGCGGTTCGTGTGGGCCACCTCGGCCGCCATCATGATCACCACGTATTCGCTGTGGGCGTTCGAGATCCGCGAGCGCAGCCCGAACCACTCGGTGTGGGCGGTCATCTCGATCGTCCCGTTCGTCATCGCGGTCCTGCGCTACGCCGTCGACGTCGACCAGGGCGGGGCGGGCGAGCCGGAGGACATCGCTCTGAAGGACCGTGTGCTGCAGGTCCTCGGCGCTTCCTGGGTCGCGTGTCTGGCCCTGTCGGTCTACCTCTGACCATGGTGATGGGGCGCCCCCCTCGGGCGCCCCATCACCATGTCGGGGTCAGAACCGCGCGCTGATCATGGCCGTGCGACGGATCCGGCGAGCATGGCCGCGGCGGTGGCGCGGCGGGCGAGCTTGGACTGTTTCGACATGGGGTCAGATCTCCTTGCGGGTGGCGGCGGTCAAGCCGCTCGGTGTGATGAGCGAATGGCGGTGGGGCGTGTACAGCTCCCCGCATCGCTCATAGGGAAAGGGAATGCGGCGGAGCACGGTGCCGGTCTCGCCTGACTGCTCGAACCCCCAGTACGCGGTCCGTTGGCTGGTGGCCCACTCATGGAAGATCGTCACGTGCCGGGTGAGGTTGGTGCCCTCTGTCCGCAGCAGGACGTCGCCCGCGACCAACTCGTCCTTGGTGATCAGCGAACTGATCCGGGCGAGTCCGATCGTGTCGAGGCCGCCGTGGCGATTGAGCGGTACCCCAGGTAGGCCCCAGGCCATCGAGACATAGCCCGAGCAGTCAGTGCGGTAGATCCCGTACTCGTTCTGGTGGAACTTGCTTTGGCTGTAGGGAACCGAAGGCCGAAGCCAGCTCTCCGCGCGCTCGACGATCTCGCTACGGCGGATCGGCCTGCCGTGGGCGAGGTCCCGGTGCGCGATGGACATGTCGTGGTGACCCGTTCTCGTGTCGTCGTTTCCCTGACACGCGAAGAGTCGCGGACGCCCCTGCAACCGGGCTCCAAGTCCGCTTGAGGCCAAGCCCGATACCTACAGAAAACCTATAAGCGGGCCTGGAGCCGCACGTGGTCGCGCCAGTCGGCCGGGGTGAGGTCCTCGATCTCGGCCAGCTCGCGGGCGCCGGTCTGGGCGAACAGCTCGCGGGCGCGCGCCCAGTGCTCGTCGGCGCGCTCCGGGTCGGCGGCGGCGAGATCGCGCAGCGTCCGGGCCTGCCACAGGGGCAGCTCCAGCTCCGACCACTTGGCGAGCGCGTCGAGCAGCGCCTCCCGCGCGCGGGGAAGCTCGCCCAGCGCGAGGTGCAGTTCCCCGACCGTTCGGGTCATCAGGGCGCCGCCGAACCGGTCGCACTGGGCGGTGCAGATCCGCAGGCACGCGGCGAGGGCGTCGGCGACGCCGTCGGTTTCGCCCATGCGCAGCCGGGCCTTGGCCCAGGACTGCCGGGCGTAGATCGCCCCGAGTTCGTCGCCCGCCTCGAGCAGCAGTCGGGCGGCTTCGGCGCTCAGGTCCACGGCTTCGGCGTACTCGCCGGCCGCGCGGTGGCACAGGCTCAGCCCGCGCAGCGCCAGCGCTTCGCCGCGGCGGTCGTCGATCTTCTGGTACAGCTCGACGCAGCGCCGGAACTGGCTCGCCGCGGAGTCCAGGTCGCCGTGGTCGCGGCTGATCGCGCCCAGCCCGTAGCGGGCGGCCGCGAGCACCGGGTCGTCCCCGTTCGCCTCGGCCGACTCGGCGGCGGCGGTGAGGTCGCGCTGGGCGTCGGCGAACTGGGCCAGGTCGCGGCGCACGGTCCCGATGCCGACCAGGGCGACGGCCCGGGTGCCGTCGTCGCCGATGGTCTCGGCGTGGCCGAGGGCCTGCTCGAAGTGGTCGAGCGCGGTGGGGAAGTCGTCCTTCTCGTAGTAGAGCTGACCGAGACCGGCCAACACGACCGCTTCGGCCTGGCGGTCGTTGTTGCAGCGCGCGGCGCGCAGGGCGACCTCGTGCGTGCGCTGCCAGCCGTCGAACTCGTTGCGCGCCGCGAAGGGCGAGGACAGCAGCGAGGTGATCAGCAGCGTCGTCATGCCGTCGATGCCGAGGTCGTGGGCCCGTTCGACGGCGCGCACCACCGCGGCGGTCTCGGATTTGAGCCAGTTGGTGGGCTCGGCCTCGGTCTCCTCGATCAACCGGGGGTCGACGTCGACGTTGGACGTCAGCGCCGGGCGCAGCCCCAGGGTGACCCGCGGCAGTTTGCGGGACCCCGCCTCGACCAGCGCCATCCAGGTGGCCAGCGTGCGCGACACCGCCGCGGCGATCAGGTCCGACGGCTCGTCGCCGACCGCGTGCTCGGCACCGAAGAGCTGCACCAGGTCGTGGAAGCGGTAGCGGACCCGGCCGATGGCGTCGACGCCCGCGACGTCGAGCAGCCGCAGCTCGACGAGCTGCTCGACGATGTCCTCGGCGTCCTCCAAGGACACGTCGAGCAGCGGCGCGGCCAGCCACCAGCCGAAATCGGGCAGGTCGAGCAGGCACAGCAGGTGGAACGCGCGCCGCTGGACGTCGTCGAGCTCGGTGTAGTTGAGCCGCAGGCTCGACCGGATCGCCAGGTCGCCGATGGCCAGCTCGTCGAGCCTGCGGTGCTCGTCGGACAGCCGCGAGGCCAGTGACTTGAGCGGCCAGTGCGGCCGGGCGAGCAGCTTCGCCGCCGCCGCCCGGATGGCCAGCGGGATGCCGCCGCACAGGTCGGCGATCCGCTCGGCCTCGGCCCGCTGGGACTCGACCCGGTCCGCGCCGATGATGTTGCCGAGCATCTCGACCCCGGCGGCGGTGTCGAAGAAGTCGAGCTCGACCGGCTCGATGCCCTGCAGACCGGCGAGCCGCGACCGGCTGGTGATGATCACCAGGCAGTTCGCGTCGCCGGGCAGCAGCGGCCGGACCTGCTGTTCCTCGCGGGCGTTGTCCAGGACGATCACGAGCTTGCGGCCCGCCACCTTCCGCCGGTACAGCTCGACCCGGTCGTCGAGGGTCGCGGGCAGATCGGCCCCGGTGACCCCGAAGGCGCCGAGGAACCGCCCCAGCACCTCGAACGCGCCGAGGTCGCGGTCGGACCCGCGCAGGTCGGCGAACAGCTGCCCGTCCGGGTAATGCGTGCGCAGCAGGTGCGCGGCGTGGATGGCCAGCGTGGACTTCCCCGCACCGCCGAACCCGGAGATCACCACGGTCGGCACCGCCGTGCGCGCGCTGTCGGGCTCGCCGAAGGCCAGCACGGTCGCCAGCGGCTCGTCGCGGCCGGTGAAGTCGCCGATGTCGGGCGGCAGCAACCGGGGCACGGGCGCCTCGCTGGGCCGCGGGGCGGGCACGACGCGCGCGGCCACGGGCGCGCGCGGTGTCGTGGCCAGCGGCCGGAGGGTGCCGTCGAGGATGGAACTCTGCAGCTCACGCAGCTTCTCACCGGGTTCGAGCCCCAGCTCGTCGAGCAGTTGCGTCCGGCCCTCGCGGTAGACCTCAAGGGCGTCGGCCTGCCGTCCGCTCTCGAACAGCGACCGCATCAGCAGCCCACGCGACTCCTCGCGCAGCGGGTGGTTGGCGACCAGTCGGCGAAGCTGGTCGGCGACCTCCTCGGCGCGGCCCGCCACGAGCTTGCACCGGGCCAGCCCCTCCTCGGCGCCGAGCCGCTCCTGGATGAGCCGGTCGCTTTGTGACCGCGTGAACCCGGAGTCGACGCCGCCGAACGGCAGCCCACGCCACAGCCCGACGGCCGCCGCGAACTCGCGTGCCGCCGTCTCGTAGTCCCCGCCGCGCTCAGCCTGCCGGGCCGCGCCCACGTGCGCGGCGAAGTCCTCCAGGTCGCTGTCGCCGTGTCCCACGTCGAGCAGGTAGCCGGGCGCGCGCGTGACCAGGACGCCCTTGCGGCCCACCGCGGCGAAACCGCGACGAAGGCTGGAGACGTACGTGTGGACCAGCGCGGTCGCCGATTGCGGCGGGTCGCCGTCCCAGATCCGGTCGATCAGCCGTTCGATGGGCACGACTTGCCGTGCCTGCAACAGCAGCACCGACAGCAGCGCCTTGGGCTTCGGGCCGCCCAGCGTGACAGGTGTGTCGTCGGCCCGGATTTCGACCGGACCCAACACCAGGATGCGCACAAGTTCCCCCAGTGTGCTCAAACCCTATTGGTTCGATTTTGGCACACCCGAGGGCCGTTTCGGCGACTTGGTGAATACCACTTTCACAGCCGACGACCGGCCCTGACGGTGCGTCAGATGGGCAGCTTGCGGAAGATCGGCCGCGGGATGTGTCGCAGCACCGACATCACCGCGCGCCACTGGCCGGGGGCCCACACCAGGTCGCGGCGCCTGCGGACGGCGTCGACGACGATCTCGGCGACCTTGTCCGGGGTGGTCGCCATGGGGGCGGCCTTGAGGCCCTCGGTCATCTTGGTGTGGACGAATCCCGGGCGCACCACCGTGACGTGGATGCCGTCGGGCCGCAGCGCCTCGCCCAGACCGAGGTAGAAGCCGTCGAAGCCCGCCTTGGTCGAGCCGTAGACGAAGTTGGACCGGCGGACCCGCTCACCGGCCACAGAGGACAGTGCGACGATCGAGCCGTGGCCCTGCTCGCGCAGCCGCTCGGCGAGCGCGATGCCCAGTGACACTGGGGCGGTGTAGTTGACCTGGGCCAGCTCGACCCCGGTGGCGTGGTCCTGCCAGGCCTGCTCCGGGTCGCCGAGCAGACCGAAGGCGATCACGGCGACGTCGATGTCGCCGTCGGCGAAGGCCTGCTCGACGACACCGGGGTGCGAGTCGATGTCCTTGGCGTCGAACGGGATCGTGCGGACCGTCGCGCCGAGGCCGCGCAGCTTCTCGGCGGCGGCGTCGAGCCGCTCGGACGGACGGGCCGCGAGGACGACCGTCAGCGGGGCCTGGCGGGCGTAGTTCTCCGCGACGGCCAGGCCGATCTCGGAGGTGCCGCCGAGCAGGAGCAAGGACTGGGGAGTGCCGACTGCGTTGATCAATGTCCGAGCCTTCGCCATTCGTTGTGTCGAGTACAAAGCGTCGACTGTGTTAATGCTGTGTCCATCAGAGTTCGAGCCTGCGCGCCTGGTCGGAGATGAAAAGGCCGCCCGGGTCGACGCTGTGGCGCACCTTGCGCCACTCGTCGAGCCGCGGGTACATGCGGTGGAAGGTCTCCGGCGCGGTGCGCGACTCCTTCGCCAGGTACAGCCGCCCGCCGACGCCCAGCACGAGTTCGTCGAGCTCGGCGCAGAACGCCGGAAGTCCTGGGGTGATCGGGAAGTCGACGGTGATCGTCCACCCCGGCCGCGGGAACGACAGCGGTGCCGCGTTGCCCTCGCCCATCCGCTTGAGCACGTTGAGGAACGACACGTGCCCGGACTCGGCGATGCGCCGCACGATCCGGCGCAGGTCGGCGTCGGCCTCGAACGGGATGATGAACTGGTACTGCAGGAACCCGTTCGGCCCGTAGGCCCGGTTCCACTCCCCGAACAGGTCGAGCGGGTGGTAGAACGCCGTCAGGTTCTGGATCTGGCCGCGGGCCTGCTTCGGTGCCTTGCGGTACCAGGCCTCGCCGAGCGCGCGGAACGTCAGCTTGTTGGCCAGCCCGTTGGGAAACACGTTGGGCAGGGTCAGCAGTTGCGGCGCGTCGAACTTCAGCGGGTGCGCCCGCAGCTTCTTCGGCAGTTGGTCCACTGTGGCCAGTGAGCCGCGGGAGAACACCGCGCGGCCGAGTTTGTCGCCGGTGGAGATGGAGTCGAACCAGGCCATCGAGTAGTCGTAGTTCTCGTCGGACCCGTCGGCGAACAGCGACAGCGTCTCGTCCAAAGTGGACGTCCGATCGGTGTCGACCACGAAGTAGGCGCTCTCGATGTGCTTGAGCGCCACCGTCGCGCGCAGGATGATCCCGGTCAGGCCCATGCCGCCCACGGTCGCCCAGAACAGCTCCGACTCGGGACCGTCCGGGGTGATCGTGCGCACCCGGCCGTCGGCGGTGAGCAGGTCCATCGACCGCACGTGGTTGCCGAAGCTGCCCGCGGTGTGGTGGTTCTTGCCGTGGATGTCGGACCCGATGGCGCCGCCGATCGTGACCTGCCGGGTCCCGGGCAGCACCGGCACCCACAGGCCGAACGGCAGCGCGGCACGCATCAGCTGGTCGAGGTTCACCCCGGCGTCGATGACGGCCAGGCCGGTGTCCGCGTCGATCGAGTGGATCCGGTCCAGGCCGTTCATGTCGACGACCATGCCGCCCGCGTTCTGTGCCGGGTCGCCGTAGGACCGGCCCAGCCCGCGCGCGATGACCCCGCGCTCGGTCGCCTGCGCCACCGCCGCGATGACCTGGTCTTCGGTCGTCGGATGAGCGACTCTGGCGACCGACGGCGCCGTGCGGCCCCAGCCGGTCAGCGCGCGGGTCTCGAACTCCGGTCCTGCGTTTGAAACAGCCTCCACCCAAGCCAGCGTAGCGGCGTCCCTAGACTGACCGGGTGGCCGAGGTCAGGAGCGACTCCGAGCGCGCGGGGCTGGTGAGACAGCTCACGCGCTTCGTCATGGTCGGCGGGTTCTGCGCCCTGGTCGACTCCGGCGCCTACTGGGCGCTGCTTCAGGCGGGCACCTGGGTGCACCTGGCCAAGGCGCTGAGCTTCATCGCGGGCACCACCACCGCCTACTTCCTGAACAAGCGCTTCACGTTCGCAGGCGCGGCCGACCGCGGCGCGAGCCAGGCGGGCGGGTTCGCCCTGCTCTACACCGTGACGTTCTTCGTCAACGTCGGGACGAACGCGCTGATGCTGCAGCTGCTACCCGAGGTGCGTTGGGAGTACGCCATCGCGTGGGTTGTCGCCCAGGCCGTCGGGACGACGATCAACTTTGTGATGCTGCGGACCGTCGTCTTCCGGCAGTGATCACACGCCGAAGCCACTGACCTTCCGGTTGGCGCTGCCGTAGACGCGGACATGCGAGGGCAGCTCGTCGAGGTGTGCGGCGACGACATGCCCGAAGTTCACCGCGACCGTGTTGCCGTCGTCGAGTTCGAGGGTGTCGACACCGCCCGAGGCCATCAGGACCGGCAGCCGGGGCTTGATGCTCTTGGCGCTCTTGGGGGAGAGCGTGAAGACGACCTCGTTGCCGGTGGCGAGGTGGAGGATGAGGGTGCGCTGGGAATCGCTCATGGGTCCCACCTGACCACCGCATCCTTTGGCGGGCAAGTGGGGTTCACTGGTAGCGGATCAGCTACGAGCGGAAGTCAGTGCCGGTTCATCTCTTTCGCCAGCATGGCGCCCCGACCGACGCCATCGTCGCGGACGTAGAGCTGTGAGCCGTCGGCGAAAGCGACCCGGACGAAGGTCGGCGCGGGAATCGACCGGCCCAGCATCACCGGCCCGATCCCCGCGACCCGCGACGCGGGCACGCTGTACTGGACGTGGACCGGGTCTTCCGGGTCCCACCCGGTCTTCGAGGAGACGACGTAGTCATAGGCGCGGCCGAGCAGGCTGCCGCGATCCTCGGCCGGCGCCTTGGGCTGGTCGGCGAGAAGCTTCCTCGGAAAGCTGACGGTCAGCCGCTTGTGGGTCGCCAGGATCGCGACGACGCCAAGCCCCGAAGCGGCCTGCTCCGCCATGAGTGCCGCGTCTTGGCCGGGATGGCTCGCTTCGGCCCACATGCCGATCGCCGGGTCGTCCGCCCAGTCGTTGGCCACGAACTCGCCCCGCGCGATCACCTGTGCGGGAAGCGGCCACTTCGGGTCGTCGAAGACCAGTTTCGGGGCGTCCGGCCGTGGTCGTCGGGGCACCTCGACCGCGCCCGAGACTCGGGTTCCCACGGCGAGGTTCTCGCACAGCAGCAGGTGCAGGACGGTCTCGTCACTATCCAGAACCGCGGTCACTCAGGGGCTCCATGAGAGAGAGCGAGCATCCGCTCGACCTGGGCCTTGTCGGCACCTGCCGGAATGAAGTCGATGGCCGACCCGTCGACCAGCTCGACCCGCAGCGCGGGCCGCCGCCCCATCGACGTTTTGCGCTCCACGAGCGTGATGGCCCGGATCTGGGTGCGCGCGAACTCGGCGATGACAGTGTGCTCGCGGGGGCCACTTGTCTCCACGCCGGCGTTGGTCAAAGGCGAGCTGACAACGTCCGCCACGAGCTTCCCGACTTCGGCCACGCCGCGAAAGAAGCCCTTCTTCTTCGGCTCGGGCTCCGGCTCGGGGTTCTTGACCGCGACTGCCCGAAGCAGCCGCCCAGTCGTCAGCGCCCACATCGAGGGGTCCCGGAATTGGAACCCATGGGCCACCGCGAGACCGTCCGGGGAGTTGCCTGCGAGAACCACGTCGGGCGGGGTCGACCTGCCTGAATCGCTACCCGCTTCGGGCGGTGAGAGGATCATGAGCGCGGCTCCGACGCCTCCGGCGGCGGCGCGCGAGAGAAAGCCCGGCGTCGGGGTGCCGTCCGGGTTGAGTCCGGGCACGTCGAAGTGCTGCAATCCGGTCCGGGTCGCCCAGAGCAATCCCTCGCCAGGTCCGAGCAGCCGCCGAGCCGTGAATCCAGGCATCAGAATATGCGGATCCATGACGCTGCCCTCACTCGTTCAGGGTGAAGCCCCGGTCCGTGTCGGCCCGGCGCTCCTCCTCGGTCGAGGGGTCCATCGCCTTGTTGTAGCCCTTCTCGACGCCGTACTCGATGACCGCGCCAGGGACATTCTCCATGGCCGCGTTGGTGGCAGCGATGCTTCCGGTGGTGGTGCCGCTGAGGCCTGCCATCCGAAGCCCGGCATCGGCCACATTCTGGGCGAGCGCCTGCTCGCCGGTGACATTTTTGCCGAACACGTTGGCGCTCGACTTGGATACGCCTGTGGCGGCGTCCCCCTTGGTGAGGATCTTGAAAGCCGGGTTGCTGTCGATCTTGCGGGCGATGTACTTCTGCGCCATGTTTCCGTCTCGAAGGTTCTCCATCTTGGACACGACAGTCCGGAGACGCCCGGTACGGAGCGCCTTGAGCAGGTCCTCCAACTTGGTGAAGATCGGCTTGAGCTTGTGCAGCAGGTTGGCGACCTTGGTGCCCAGCCGGGTGCCGGTGATCGCGACCTGCGCGGTGGTGAGCCCGGTGGCCGCCGCCACGGAGGCGCCCGCGGTGATCCAGGAGGCGGCCAGGGCCGCGATCCACTCGATGATCAGACCGATCACGAGTTCCTGGATGATGTCGATGACGGTCTCGACGAACAGGTCGAACAGGTCGGCCGCGAGGTCCAGGTTCTCCTTGAGCCCCCGGATGTCCGAGGCCATGGCCTTGGCGCCCTCGGCGAACTCGGCCATCTCGGCGCGGAAGGCGTCGCCCGCCTCGCCCTCCCAGACCGGCTGGGTGGCGTCGGAGCGCTGCTTCTCGTGTTCGCCCGCGCCCTCGACCCACTGGGCGATCTTCTCCCAGCCCTCGCCCGTGCTGCGCATCTGCTCGGGGTCGCCGATCGCCGGTTCGAGCACGAACTCGACGAGCGGGCTGATCACCAGGCCGATGAGGAAGCCGAGGCCGTTGTCGAAGAACGCCTGACCGGGGCTGGTGACGGCCTCGAGCTGCTGCATGCGGGCGTTCACCGTGGCGATGGCGATCTCCGGCGGCGTGCCCGCGTCGGCGAGGTCGGAGCTCGCGTTCACCCACGAGCTGCCGTAGCCGGCGTGCTGCTCCAGGTAGCCCTTCGACTTGCCGTCGCCCGCGTTCACCGAGCCGATGCCGCCCGGCCCGTCGAGGGAGCCGGATAGCTGCCCATAGGTCCCGGCCTCACCGGTGTCGGTGCTGCTGTAGTTCTTCGCGGTGTCGGTGACCGCCGCCGACACCGCGGACATGTACGTCTTCGCCTGGGTGGCGAGCTGCTGGCATTCCTCGACGTTGTTGAAGTACGCGAACGCGAGGAACTCGCCCAGCGGCCCGAAGCAGTCGTCGGACACCCGCGCCTGCTCGAAGACGCCCGCGAGCGCGCCGAAGTGCTCGCCGGTGGCCTCCGAGCCCAAGCTGTAGGCAGCGAGCGCCTCGCCGCTGATGATCATGGTCATCGGTTGCCCCCGAAAATCGAACCAGTCGAGAAGTCGTCGTCGTCACCGTCTTCGACGGGGCGCGGCGGACGCTGGTTCCGGCTGGGCGGGGGCGCGGCGAAATCGGCCCGGGAGGCGCCGGGCGGCGGCGGCGCGGGCAGTGCCGCGGGCGGCGGGGGAGCCGAGGGGCCGATCGGCGGCTGGTTCGGTGTGTGCGCCCGGAACGCCTCCTGGAACTGGGCGAACTTGTCCTCGCCGACGGCCGGGCGTACGAGCTGCTCCATCGCGGCCGCGGCCTGCATGGTGGCCTGCCGGATGGTGCCGAGGATCTCCTGCGTGAGCTGGACGTGCGACATCTTCATCGCCGCCGGACCCAGTTGCAGGCCGAGAACCGCGCCGGAGGGGGCCACGGTCACCGTCACCGAGCCGTCTCCGTTGCGCGCGCTGCCCTTGAGCTGCGCGATGCCCTCCTTGAGCGCCGAAGCCCGGGCTGCTTGTTCCTCGAAGCGTCGCATGGTCGCCTGGAGCTTGGCCTCGTCCATCGCTAGTCCTCTCGTTCGGCGGTGCCCAGCACGCACAGTATCCGCGTTTAGCGGCTCACGTCAGGAGTTCGCGGAACGTCGGGTCGGTGCGGCACCACCTGACGGGAGCGTGCGGGCTCAGGCCCGGAAGAACTTCTCCTGGCGACCCTTGCGCACCAGCTTCAGCCATTCCATGAAGGCCTTCGGATCGCGTTTGGTGCCGAGGAAGTACATGCCGAAGCGGACGACTTCGAGCATGCCGATCTTGCGCATCCCCGGCTGCGACATCAGGTACCCGCGGTTGCGATAGGTGTAGTACCGCTTGATCGCGTTGTCCGGGTCCTGCGCGTGGAACCGGCCGCCGAGCATCGGCTTGAACTCGTCCGAGCCGTCCGGGTGCAGGTAGGACACGGTCAGGCAGGTGCCGAACGGCAGGCCCGAGCGCACGAGCCTGCGGTGCACCTCCACCTCGTCGCCGCGGAAGAACAGCCGGTAGTCCGGGACGCCGACCACATCGAGGGTGTCCGCGCGGAACAGGGCACCGTTGAACAGCGACGCGATGCCCGGCAGGAAGTCCTCCCCGAGCTCCTGCGCGCTGCGCTTCCACGTCAGGCCGCGGCGCAGCGGGAACGCGAGCTTCTCCGGCGCCTCGATGTTCGTCACGACCGGCGAGACCTCGGCCAGGCCGCGCTTCTCCGCGACGTCGAGCAGGGTGCCCAGGACCGACTCGTCGGCCGGGCGGCCGTCGTCGTCGGCGAGCCACAGCCAGTCCGCGCCCATGGCCAGCGCGTGCAGCATGCCCAGGGCGAAGCCGCCCGCGCCGCCGAGGTTGCGGTGCGACACCAGGTACGTCGTGGGCACGCCACACGACTCGACGATGTCGCGGGCCGGGTCGTCGGGGCCGTTGTCGACGACGACGACGTGCTCCGGCGGCCGGGTCTGCGCCGCGATCATCTTCAAGGAGTCCGCGAGCAGCGCCCGGCGGTGCCTGGTGACCACCACGGCCACGACGGATCCCGGTGGCAGCTGCTGCGCGGTGGTCATAGGGTCTCGCCGAGCCTTTCGAGGGTTTCCTTGCTCATGTGCTCGAACGGGTCGCGGCCCTTGTAGGCCGTGAGGACCTCACGCAGCGACCCGTGCATCTTGACCCGGCCCTCGTCCATCCAGATGGCCGTGTTGCACAGCTCGAACAACAGGTCGTCCGAGTGCGAGGCGAAGACCAACATGCCGGACCTTCGTACCAGGTCGACGAGCCGGTCGCGAGCTTTGGCCATGAACGCCGCGTCGACCGCGCCGATTCCCTCGTCGAGCAGCAGGATCTCGGGGTCGATCGAGGTGACCACGCCCAGCGCGAGCCGGACCCGCATGCCGGTGGAGTAGGTGCGCAGCGGCAGATGCAGGTAGTCGCCCAGCTCGGTGAACTGGGAGATGTCCTCGACCCGCGCCTCCATCTGCTTGCGCGACATGCCCAGGAACAGGCCGCGGATCATGATGTTCTCGAGACCGGAGATCTCCGGGTCCATGCCGACCGCGAGGTCGAACACCGGGGCGATCTTGCCGTTGATCTTCGAGGTGCCGCGGGTGGGCTCGTAGATGCCCGAGAGCAGCCGCAGCAGCGTCGACTTGCCCGCGCCGTTGTGCCCGACGAGCGCGACCCGGTCGCCCTCGTTCAGGGTGAGCGTGATGTCGTGCAGCGCCTCGATTATCGGGACTCTGGTCTCCGTGCCGATCTTGCCGCCGACCTTGCCGAGGACGGCCTTCTTCAGCGACCGCGTCTTCGCGTCGAAGATCGGGAAGTCGACGGAGGCGTTCTGGACCTCGATGCTGACCATGTGGGGATGCCTCACCTAGACCCAGTAGGAAACACGCGAACGGTAGTTGCGCATCGCGAGCATGGCCAAGGCCCACCCGACGATGGTGATACCGCCTACGACGGCCCAGTGGTGCCAGCTCTGCTGGCTGCCGATCAACGGGGCCCGGATGATCTGGATGAAGTGGTACAGCGGGTTGAGCTCGGCCACCCACACCATCCAGCCCGCGCTGGTGCCCAGCTTGCGGGTGATGAGGTCCACCGGCCACACGATCGGCGTCATGAAGAACAGCAGCTGCGTGAGCGCGCCGATCACCTGCGGGATGTCGCGGTAGCGGGTGCTGATGATGCCGAAGAGCAGCGCGACCCAGGTGCCGTTCAGGGCGAGCAGCACGAAGGCCGGGACGGCGTTGATGATCGTCCAGTCGAGACCGGGCTGCGGGATTCCGCCCTTGCTGAGCAGGTAGTCGTCCTGGACCAGGTCCGGGAAGAAGATGGCCAGCACGACGAGGTACACGAGCAGGTTGTGCACGAACATCAGCGCCAGTCGCCACACCGTGCGCAGCGCGTAGACGGTGAGCGGGGCGGGCAGGTGCTTGATCAGCCCCTCGTTGGAGATGAAGGTGTCCGCGCCCTCGGTCATGCAGCCGAGCATGAAGTTCCAGACGATGAACCCGACCGTGAGGTACGGCAGGAACGTCCCGATCTCCGTGTCGAACAGCGTCGAGTACAGCAGGCCCAGGCCCGCCGCGGTCACGGCCATGCTCAGGGTGATCCACAGCGGACCGATCACGGAACGCCGGTAGCGCTGCTTGATGTCCTGCCAACCGAGGTGCCCCCACAGCTCACGCTGCGCGAAGCCCTGTCGCAGATCCTCGACCGCACGACTGAACGTGCGCCCGGCGTGCACCACGGGCACGGGCTTCTCCTCGATCAGGGTTGCTTGCACGGGTCCCGAGACTACCGGCGTGGCCGTGGCACTCACCCAGGCGGGGAGTCGGTTGTGGTCACACGAACGACGACCTGCTCGTTGTCGATCGTGTACGCGGCGTATTCGAATTCAGTGGCGGTGTCCGCGACGTACTCCTGCCACGCCTTGAACTCGTGCTCGCGCCACCCTGCGTAGTTGAAGAACTCGTCGAAGACGACGACGCTCCCGGCCCGCAGCCGCGGCCCGACCAGGTCGAGCACCGTCTTCGCCGAGCTGTAGAGGTCGGCGTCGACGTGCAGGAAGTCGACCGGGCCCGGGTGCTCGGCGAGGAACCCGGGAAGCGTGTCGTCGAACCAGCCGACCACCAGGTCGGCGCCCGGGACGTCGGGCAGCCCGTCGGTGGCGAACGCGCCCGCCGGGTAGCCCGCCCGCCAATCGGCGGGCAGACCTTCGAACGAGTCGAAGCCGAAGACGCCCACGCCGCCGCGGGCCGCGGCGATGATGCGCAGCGTCGTCCCGGTGAAGACCCCGAACTCCAGGGCCAGTCCGCCGGAGGGTGCCAGCGACAGCGCGTGCTCCAGCGTCCGGTGTGGGTGCCGGAACTGCTCGGCGCCCGTCAGGTTCTCGGTGGCGAACCCGCTGCTGTCCGCCGCCGCCTCCCGCTCGGCGGCGTAGAGCAGGTCGCGGCGGGCCCGGTGTTCGAAGTCGGAGATCCGTTCCGCGACCCGCTCGACCGTGCGGTCGGCGTGCTCGCGAAGCTCCGCGCGCAACCCGGCGACCTCCGCGCGCAGCGACTCGATCTCCCGAGCCTGCCCGCGGCCGACCGCTTCCTCGACCGCGTTCATCAGCTTCGCGCGCAGGGACCGCTTGACGTCCTCGGTCCGCGCGCGCAGCTTGTCGAGCATCCGGGCTTCCTCTCCACGACCTGGTCGGGAAGGGACCGTGTCAGAGGTACTGGCCGGTGCCGCGGATGTGGGTGCCGTCGGCGCTCTCGGCCGCGCCGCCGACGCCCGGGGGGAGGCCGCGGCGCATCTGCTCCAACTGGACCCGCGCGGCCATCTGCTGGGCGAACAGCGCGGTCTGGATGCCGTGGAACAGGCCTTCCAGCCACCCGACCAACTGCGCCTGCGCGATCCGCAGTTCCGCGTCGGACGGGGTGCCGTCCTCGGTGAACGGCAGCGACAGGCGTTCGAGCTCGTCGCGCAGCTCGGGTGCCAGACCGTCCTCCAACTCGGCGATCGAGCGCTTGTGGATCTCGCGCAGGCGGTTGCGGCTGGCCTCGTCGAGCGGCGCCGCGCGCACCTCCTCGAGCAGCTGCTTGATCATCGTGCCGATCCGCATGACCTTCGCGGGCTGCTCGACCATGTCGCCGACCGACTCGCTGGGCGCGCCGCCGCCCTCAGGGATGCGCGCGGCACCCAGCGGGGAGCCGTCCGGTCCCACGACCATCACGGTGTGGGACTGGTCCTCACTGTTCTCGGCGGCGTTCTCGGCGTTCTCGTCGGCAGAGCTGC
The DNA here is from genome assembly GCF_014323725.1 of Actinokineospora xionganensis. GTDB lineage: Bacteria > Actinomycetota > Actinomycetes > Mycobacteriales > Pseudonocardiaceae > Actinokineospora > Actinokineospora xionganensis. The sequence goes on from NZ_JABVED010000003.1 coordinate 108,410, forward strand.
GGGAGTTCATGGATTGGCTCATCTGCTCCGTCCTGGGCCAGATCGGGATCGGCGTGAAGGGCATCTCCCAGGGGGAGTCCACCGAAGTCACGTCTGCGAGGGTATCCGCTCCGCCTCCCCACGAAACGTCGGCTGTCCGGCGTGCGTACGGTGTGGCCCATGGCCTTCGACGTCGCGCGAATCCGCGGGTTGTTTCCCGCGCTCGGTGACGGTTGGGTGCATTTGGACTCGCCCGCCGGAATGCAGGTTCCCGAGCAGGTCGCGACCGCTGTCTCCACGGCGTTACGCGCGCCCGTGTCCGGTCCCGGCGGGGTGTTCCCGGCGTCGCAGCGCGCGGAGGCGATCGTCGACGCGGCCCGCCGCGCGGTGGCCGATCTCGTCGGCTGCGACCCGGCCGGAGTCGTCCTCGGACCGAACACGGCGGTCCTGCTCGCCCGCCTCGCCGAGGCCCTCGGCGAACGCTGGCTCATCGGCGACGAGGTCACCCTGTCCCGCCTCGACCACCAGGCGAACACCGCCCCGTGGCTGCGGGTAGCGCAGCGCGCGGGCGCGACCGTGCGCTGGGCCGAGATCGACATCGAGACCTGCGAGCTGCCCGCCTGGCAGTACGAGAACCTCATCTCGCACCGCACGAAGGTCGTCGCGGTCACCGCGGCCTCGGGCGCCGTCGGCACCCGGCCCGACCTGAACAAGATCGCCGACCTGTCCAAGGCGGCGGGCGCCTTCGTCGTGGTCGACGCGTCATCGGCGGCGCCGTTCGTCCCCATAGACATCAACACCATCGGCGCCGACGTGGTCGCGGTGTCCGCGCACGCCTGGGGCGGTCCCGCGGTCGCCGCACTGGCCTTCGCCGACCCGGCGGTCATCGACCGGCTCCCCGCCAGCTCCCTGGACCCGCGCGCCTTCGGCCCGGCCCGGCTCGAACTCGGCGAGAACGCCCACCCCCTGCTGGCGGGCCTGGTCGCCTCGGTCGACTACCTCGCCGAACTCGACGACGCCGCCACCGGCACCCGGCGGGAGCGTCTGCAGACGTCCCTGAGCTCGGCGAAGTCCTACCAGGCGGGCCTGCTCTCCAGGCTCATCGGAGACCTGCGCGGCCAACGCCACGTCATGGTCATCGGCGACGCCATGCGCCGAATCCCGACCCTCGCGTTCACCGTCGCGGACGTGAAGGCCACTGAAGCAGTGGTCCACCTGGCCGACCACGGCATCTGCGCGTTCGCCGACGACGCCCCCAGCGGCGTCTTCGCGGCGTTGGGCGTGGGCGAGGTTGGCGGCGCGGTCAGGGTCGGCCTGGCCCACTACACAAATTCGGTGGAGGTCGACCAACTGGTCGAAGCCGTAGCCTCCCTACGCCCCTGACCCGCGAGTCGCCCCTCCAGAACAACGAGTTCAACGTTCGGGACAGTGAGTTCTCACTTCGCGATAGTGAGGACGAGCTTCCCGAACACCCCGCCCTCGTCGAGCATCCGGTGCGCGTCGCCGACCCGTTCGATCGGCAGGACCTCGTGCACCACCGGCCGCACCTTGCCCTCGGCGACCAGCGGCCAGACGTTCGCCACGACGTCCGCGCAGATCTCGCCCTTCTCCGCCACCGGCCGGTATCGCAGGCTCGTCGCGGTGACCGACGCGTTCTTCGCGAGGAGCGCGCCCAGGTTCAGTTCGGCTTTCACCCCGCCCTGCATGCCGATGACCACCAGCCTGCCGCCGCGGTTGAGCGCCTCGATGTTGCGGGCGAGGTATTTCGCGCCCATGTTGTCCAGGATCACATCGGCCGAGATCCGCTTCTCGAATTCCTCTTCGCGATAGTTCAGCGCGATGTCGGCCCCCAATTCGCCGCACTGAATAGCCCGTTCGGCCGATCCCGCCGTAATGGCGACTCGGGCCCCCATGGCTTTGCCGATTTGAATGGCATGCGTCCCGATTCCACTCGCGCCACCGTGCACGAGGAGTGTTTCACCCGCGGTGAGCCGAGCGGTCCGCATGACGTTCGACCAAACGGTGCACGACACCTCTGGGAGGCAGGCGGCCGTCACCAATTCGATACCTTCGGGGATCGGCATCAGTTGCGGCGCGGGCACGGCGACCAGTTCCGCGTATCCGCCACCGGCGAGAAGCGCGCACACGGCATCGCCGACACGCCAGCCCGTGACCCCTTCGCCGAGCGCGGCGACGGTGCCTGAGCACTCGAGGCCGATGACGTCGGACGTGCCAGGGGGCGGCGGATAGAAGCCTTTCCGCTGCAAGAGGTCGGCGCGGTTGACCGCGGTCGCCGCGACGCGGACCAGGACTTCGCCGGGACCGGGTTCCGGGTCGGGCACCTCGGTCCACCGCATGACTTCAGGGCCACCGGGCTCGCTGATCGTGATCGCTCGCATGTGGACGACCGTATCGGGCCGAGCGCGTGGGCGCGGTTCCGCATCCGCACAGGTGAATCTATGCGCAGTTGATAATGAACAGCTATTGACCAGCGAGGGTAATCAGGTGAAGGTGTGCCTGCCGGAACATCGGATCGCGTCGGGGGCGATCACCGGTTGGCACCCAACCCATGAACAAGGGGATCTGCATGCCCAAAAGTCAGACGCTCCGCGTCGGAGCCGCCATCCTCGTGGCAACCGGCGCGCTTGCGTTCACCACTATTCCGTCCTCGGCGGCGCCGACCGCGTCAGCCGAGTTGCCGGACGGCCCCGCCCTCGCGCGGAACCTCGTCAAGAAGGTCACCGGATCGGGGGTGAACCGCCACCTGATCGCCCTGCAGCGCATCGCCGACCAGAACGGCGGCATCCGCGCCGCGGGCACCCCTGGTCACGCCAAGTCGGCTGAGTACGTCGAGTCGAAGCTCAAGGGTGCCGGGTTCGACGTGTCCCGTCACGAGTTCGACTTCACCTTCACGCAGACCCTCGCGGAGAAGCTGACGGTCGCCGGCGCGAGCGTGCCGATCTCGATCATGACCTACAGCCTCTCCACCCCGGTCGGTGGCATCACCGCCGACCTCGCGGTCGTCCCGGTGGACGCCGACGGTACTTCCGGCTGCGAGATCGCCGACTACACCGGCGTCGTCGCGACCGGCAAGATCGCCCTCATCTCGCGTGGTGGCTGCACCTTCGCGCAGAAGCAGATCGTCGCCGCGGAAGCGGGCGCGGTCGGTGCGATCGTCTACAACAACACCGACGGCCCGCTCAACGGCACCCTCGGCGACCCGGCGGCGGCGAAGCTGCCCACCGGTGGCATCACCAAGGCCGACGGCGAGGCGCTGGCCGCCAAGGGCGGCTCGGTGACCCTCGAACTGCGCGCGCTGCGGGAAGAGCGCAAGAGCTACAACGTGATCGCGCAGACCAAGACCGGTCGCAAGGACAACGTGGTCATGGCGGGCGCGCACCTCGACAGCGTCATCCAGGGCCCCGGCATCAACGACAACGGCTCGGGTTCCGCGGGTCTGCTCGAGACCGCCCTGCAAATGGGTGGCTCGCCGCGGGTCAGCAACGCGGTCCGCTTCGCCTGGTGGAGCGCCGAGGAACTGGGCCTGATCGGCTCGACCAAGTACGTCGACTCGCTCACCTTCGAGCAGCAGGTCGACATCGCGCTATACCTGAACTACGACATGATCGCCTCGCCGAACGCGGCGTACTTCGTCTACGACGGCGATGACTCCGACGCGGTCGGCGCGGGCGCGGGCCCCTACGGCTCGGCCCAGATCGAGAAGGCGTTCGTCGACTTCCTGGGCGCCACCGGCACCCCGACCCAGGGCACGGACTTCTCGGGTCGTTCGGACTACGGCCGCTTCATCGCGGTCGGTATCCCGGCCGGTGGTCTGTTCACCGGCGCCGAGGGCATCAAGACCCAGGCCCAGGCTGACCTGTGGGGTGGCCAGGCCAACGTCGCCTACGACAAGTGCTACCACCAGAAGTGCGACAACCTCGGCAACATCGACCGCGTCGCGCTCGACCGCAACTCCGACGCGATCGCCTGGGTGACCGCCTCGTACGCGGTCAGCACCGAGGAGATCAACGGCATCCCGCCGCGCGTTCAGCGTGCGGAGACCCGGATGGCTCAGACCCGGATGATGCGCATGCAGATGGCCAACGAGGACGCCGCTGCCGCCAAGGCCGCGGGCACCGACGTGGTCGGCTGCATCCACGTGGACCGTCCGGCCGCGTAAGCGGTAGCTCGTAAACGACCGAACCCCCACGGCCACGCGCCGTGGGGGTTCGGTCGTTTACGCCTCAGCCCAGGTCGCGTGCGCTGAATGTGTCGCACTGGGCCGGGTCGCCGGTGTTGAGCCCGGCGGTGAACCAGCGCTCACGCTGCTTCGACGAGCCATGGGAGAACTGGCTCTCGTCGACCTGCCCGCTGCCCAGGTTCTCCTGGATGAAGTCGTCGCCGATCCGCGCGGCCACGTCGAGCGCGCGGTTGACGTCGTCCTGGGAGATCGACTTGATCAGTGGCTTGCCGCTCGACGTGGGCACGCTGGTGGCGTGGTTGGCCCACACACCCGCGTAGCAGTCGGCCTGCAGCTCCAAGCGCACCGCGTCGGACGTCGGGCCGGTCCCGCGCTTCACCTTGTCGGAGGTGCCCAGCAGCGTCTGCACGTGGTGGCCGTACTCGTGGGCGATGACGTAGGCCTCGGCGAACGTGCCGCCCTGCGCGCCGAAGCGCGACTGGAGCTCCTTGAAGAACGCCAGGTCGATGTAGATCTCCTGGTCGCCGGGGCAGTAGAACGGGCCGACATCGGAGGTCGCGCTGCCGCACGCGGTGTTGACGCCGCCGGTGAAGAAGTTCGTCGGCGCGGCCTGGTAGGTGCTGCCCGACCGGGCGAACGCGTCGGTCCAGTAGCCCTGGATGGAGTTGATGATCGCGACCAGCGCGCAGTCGGAGTTGGTGTTGGCGTCCTTGCCGGTCCGGCACTCCTTGGAGAGGTCGGAGTTCGACACCGTCTGCCCCTGGCCGACGTCACGGGTGCTGATGGGGGAGCCCTGCGGGAGCCCGCCGAGCTGGGAGAGCACGAAATACAAGATCATGCCCACGATTCCGAGCCCGCCGCCGCCGAGGGCGACCCGACTCCCGACGCCACCGCCGCCGGAGCCGCGCATGTCCTGCACCTGGGAGGTATCCAGGGCTACGTCGTCATTGAACTCCACAGGCCCACTCCGCGTCCGACGGTCGGGGGCACCCGCCCCCGCTGGCATTGTCGGGGCAAACGATAACCAGGTCCCCGGCCTGAGGCTGGGCGGACATGCGCCTGGGTGCGGCGCCGTCGGGCTGCCGCACCCAGGTGTTACCGCTGATGTAGTGGCCGCCGCCTCGCCGGTTGGCGTGGAGCCCTGCCGAACGGTCTGGAGACACGTCCGACGCAGGGTTCAACAGCGTCGAGGTGCCATCCGGATGCGCGTCACGCATGGGCACTCTCGAATCCGGTGAATCCGCCGCTCGCAATCACAGCTGGGTCGATGCTGTCGCCTCAGCCGCGGGGTCGCGGCGTGCCGCCGGCCACTACTGGGAATAGCTGCTCCGCCACGGCACCACCTATCCTTCCTCGACAGGCACGGCGACCAGCGCGTTCGGCCTAGCGCTCGGGTCCACTCGGGCCAGCCGTCTCCCTTCCCATGTTGCCCCCATCACACCCCGCTGACAACCCCTTCACCGGTCCTGAACTGGTGAAATTCACCCTCACTGTCCGAAACGGACCGCGCGGGTTCCGTCGTGGACACACCCACAAGCGGTTTCACGAATGAGTGGCCGAACCGGCACGGTGTGAAAACGCGAAGAGCACTGTTCGGCACCGTTTTGGCCGTAATCTTGGCCCGTGACACCTGAACCGCGCTGGCTGCAGCCCGACGAGATGCGCTCCTGGCGCGCGTACGTCATCGGCAGTGAACTACTGCGCCAGCGGCTCAACCGCGAACTCCAGGAGAGCGACGGCATCGCGCTGCCGGACTACGAGGTGCTGGTCCGCCTCTCCGAGTGCGAGGGGTGGCAGATGCGGATGAGCCACCTGGCGGGCCAGGTCGCGTCCTCCAAGAGCAGGCTGTCCCACCAGATCTCCCGCATGGAAAAACTCGGCCTCGTCAAACGCGTCGAATGCGCCGACGACGCCCGAGGCGTCATAGCCGAGCTGACCCAGAAGGGCATGGACACCCTCCGGTCAGCCGCCCCCACCCACGTAGAAGGCGTCCGCGCCCACCTGGTCGACCTCATGACACCCGAGGAGCAGGAGGTCGTCGCAGGCCTCTTCGAGCGCGTCATCGAGCATCTCGACCAGGGGTGAGAACCCGGTTGTCGCCTTCGTTAGGCTGACCGGGCAGGGAGGCGTGGCAGAGCGGCCGAATGCATCCGCCTTGAAAGCGGAAGACGGGCAACCGTCCGGGGGTTCAAATCCCTCCGCCTCCGCTCTTTGACCAGCAGAAGCGCGGTACGGGTACGCCGAGCGGCGTGCCCGTGCCGCTGTCAGGGTCTCGGACGGGGTCTCTTTCGGGCTTCCGCAGGAAGCTGTTGGGCCGCGGTCGTTCAATCACCCCGAGCAGTGGCGGCACCGTCGAGGCCGCGTTCGAGGATCACCCTTCGTCGACGATCTTCGCTGAACGCGATGCGCGCGGTCCGGTGGACGTGGTGAGCCTTCCGGGCTTATCGCCTGCCTTGATCAATGCCGGGTGGACCTTGATCGGCTGCCAGAACCACCCTGTCCAGTTCGGTGATCGTGGTCCGCGTGGACGTGTGGTGGATCGCGGTCCAGCCTCGTGTCTCCGCCGCCTCACAGTTCACCAGCACGTCATCGACCAGCAGGCACCTCTCCGGTGGCACGTCCAACGCTCGCTCGGCGATCGCGAAGATCTCCGGGTCCGGCTTGCACACACCGTGCTCGTGCGAGCGGACGATCGCCGCGAAGATCGACGTGTCCGGCATGATCGCCGCACGGTGCCGCTCCCATTCGCGGACGCTGTTGGTCAGCAGACCGACTCGGCACGGCAGTCCCGCCAGGTAGTCGAACAGCGGCCGGTTCAGGGTCCTGTCCCGATACCAGTGTTCGTCGAGCAGGCCGAGATCCGTCCGTGGACGCCGGTCGAGGACCCGCGTCACCCGCTCGCCCCACTCGGCCTGGCTGATCAGCCCCCGCTCCAGTGGCTCAAGCACCCCGCGCGTCCCGAGTTCCGCCGATATCACCGAGGCCGCCGCCAGCAACGTGTCGGCGGTGACGCCGGTGGCCTCGACCACCGAGGCGAGCGCGTCGGTCACCGGCGGTGTCAGCACACCGCCGAAGTCCGACCACACCACCATGGGTCCGCTCATCGGTCCTCCCCTGCTCGCCTGGCCGTCACCTGCGGTTATCCGGCGCGATTACGCTGATCGGATGGAGCTGCGGCACCTGATCTCATTCCTCGCGATCGCCGACGAGCGGCACTTCGGCCGGGCCGCCGCGCGGCTGCATCTGGCCCAGCCGTCGCTCAGCGCCCACCTGCAACGGCTGGAGCGCGCGGTTGGCACCCGGCTGGTGGATCGCACGTCGCACGACGTGACGCTGACTCCGGCCGGGGTCGTCTTCCGTGACCAGGTCCGCGACATCGTGGCCCGCCTGGACCGGGCGGCGCTGGCGGCGCGCGCGGTCGCGGCCGGGCGCGAGGGCACGGTCCGCGCCGGCTACAACTTCCCGGCCGGACGCTACGTCCTGCCCGCCACCCTCGCCACGCTGGCCGAGCGCCACCCTGGCATCGACGTCGACATGCGCGAGATGCGCACCGGCCCGCAGCTCGCGGCGCTCGATGAGAAGCGCATCGACGTGGCCATGGTCTACGGCCGCCCGGCGTCGCCGAATCTCAGGCACCGCCTGCTGCTGCGGGTGCCGCTGGTCGCCGTCGTCGGCCTGGCCCACCGCCTTGCCGGACGCGAGCGCGTGCCGTTCGGCGAGTTGGCGGGCGAGCCGTGCATCCTCTTCCGCCGCGACCAGTCCTCCGCGATGTACGACGCGATCCTCGCTGCCGCCGAACGCAGCGGGATCCGCCTCACGGTGGCCGACAGAGTGGACGACCCGGGCGCGACCGCGATCCTGGCGTCGGTCCGCCCTGTCGTCGGGTTCGCGTCGGCGCTCCGTGCTCGGCACACCGACGGCCGCACGACGGCGGTCGCGCTGTACGACCCGGTGCCGACGCTCGACCTGCACGCGGTGTGGCGCGACGAGCCCGCCGAGCTGGCCGACGCGTTCGTCGACTGCCTGCCGGACCCCGCCGAGATCCACCGGCGCTCACTTGAGTCCGGATCGGACGAACGCGTTCACGATGTGCCGCTGTAGCACCAGGTAGAGCGCGAACACCGGTAGGCAGGCGAGCCCGGCGGTGGCCATCAGCGGACCCCAGTCGTTGCCCTCGGTGCCCATGAAGCTGCGGATCCCCAGCTGCACCATCGCGTTGTCGCGCAACACCAACGCGGGCCAGAAGTACTCGTTCCACGCGTTGATCACCAGCAGGATGCCCAGTGCCGCGAGCACCGGCCGCAGCGCGGGCACCACGACCGTCCACAGTGTCGCCCACGACGACCGCCCGTCCATCGCGGCCGCTTCCAGCAGTTCGCGTGGGAACCCGGCGAGGTGCTGGCGCAGCAGGAGGACACCGAGGGCCGAGCACAGCGTCGGCACGATCACGCCCGCGATGGTGTTCAGCAGGCCGAGCCGTGAGAGCAGCACGTAGTTGGGCAGCATCGTCACCTGGAACGGCACCAGCCAGCTGCCGACAAAGAGCAAGTACAGCAGCCGTTGCCCAGGGAACCGCCATACCGTGAACGCGTAAGCCGCGAACAACCCGACCAGCAGCTGCCCGGCCGCCGTGCACACCGCGACGACCGCCGAGTTGACCAGCATGCCGGTGAGGTCGATGGTGCGCCACGCGTCGGCGTAGTTGTCCAGCGACAGTGGCCACGGCAGCGGTGACAGCGAACCGATGTCGCCGGGCGCGCGCAGCGATGTCGCGTACAGCCAGTAGATCGGGAACACGCACAGCACGCCGAGCGTGCCCAACACCACGTGCCCGGAAACCTGCCTGGAAACCTTAGTCGTCATGGTGGCTCACCCGGTCCGACAGGGCGACGACGCCGACCGCGATCAGCCCGAAGCCGACGAAGAAGATCACACCGGCGGCCGCGCCCAGTCCGGCGTCGTAGGAGTGGAACCCGTAGTCCCACAACAGGTAATAGATGTTCGTCGTGGCGTCCGACGGGCCGCCCTGGGTGAGTGTGTCGATCAGCGGGAAGGTCCACTGGGCGGACAGCAGCACGGTCATCAGCACCAGGAACGCCATCGTCGGCGACAACAGCGGCAGGGTGATCCACCGGGTGATCCGGCCGCGGCTCGCGCCGTCCATGGCTGCCGCGTCCGCGTAGTCCGGGTTGATCCCGGACAGCCCGGCGGACACGACGAGCACGGCGAACCCGACGATGTGCCACCCGGTCACCACGATGATCGTGAGCAGCGCGAGGTCGGTGTCGTGCAGCCAGTTCGCGCGCACGCCGAGCACCCGGTTCACCGCTCCCGCACCGGGATCGAGCAGCCACTGCCAGACCGCGGCCGCCGCGACCGGCGCGACCAGCATCGGCGCGAAGATCATCGCCTGGTAGATCCGGCCGCGAACGCGCGCCGCGACCAGCCCGACGACCACCGGGATCACCAGCGAGAACGGCAGGATGCCGAGGACCATCAGCACTGTGCGCCACACCGAAGCGCCCAGGTCCGGGGTGGACAGCAGCCGCTCGTAGTTGGCGAGGCCGACCTCGGTGATCGGTGACGTCGGCAGCAGGTTCCACGTGTGGAACGACAGTCGCACCGCCTGCGCCAGCGGCCGGTAGGTCCACACGACGAGCAGCACCAGCGCGGGCGCCAGGTAGAGGTACGGCGGCGCGGCCCGGCGGATCCGCGCGGCGAACGACGGCCGCGCCACCGGCGCCGCCGCACGGGTTGGCGCCGGGGTGGGCAGCTCGGCCAGGATCGTCATGCCCGGTCGCCCAGCATGGCACGCACGCGCCCCACCTGCGTGGTCTCGTCCACGTCGTACACGCGGTCCGCCGAGGACACCGGGACCGCGGTGGCCACCACCTGGTCGCCGATCACGTCGATCCGGCTGAACCCGCTGAACGCCCGCGCGGTGAGCCGCCCGCGCGGCGGGACCGGCTCCACGCCGTACGCGGTGGCCGGGCCGACCCACACTGGGACGCCGCCGATCGTGCCGCACCCGGTGTGATGCGCGTGTCCGGTGATCACCATTCGCACGCCGCTGCCGTCGATCACTTCGGCCAGCCGCCTGGAATCGCGCAACCGCAGCAGGTTCACGGTCGGCACCGGTGATGGCAGCGGCGGATGATGCAGCACCAGAAGCGTGCCGCGCGCGGCGGGCTCACGGAGCACCTCCGCGAGCCATTCGAGCTGACCGGCACCGAGATGGCCGTCGTGGTGGCCGGGCAGTGAGCTGTCGAGCACGACGATCCGCAGCCCGTCGACGGTGACCACCACATCGTGGTCCATTGTGGATGGATCGGTGCCGAGTAGCTCGGTGCGGAACGCGGTGCGCTCGTCGTGGTTGCCCATCACGGACACCAGTGGCGCCTCGATCGGTTCGACCAACGCCCGCAGCCGTCGGTACGCGGCGGGCTCGCCGCTGTCGGTGAGGTCGCCGGTGAGCAGCACCGCAGCCGGGACCACCCCGGACGCGCGGACCACGTCGACCGCCGCGGCCAGTGCGGCGTGCGTGTCGACGACGCCGTGCATCAGCGCGCCTTCTGGCTGGATGTGCGTGTCGCTGAACTGGATCAGCGTCAGGTCGGGGCTCACCGGCCCGCCGCCAGCAGCCCGGAAACCTGGTCCTGCCGCGCTTTCAGCGTCGCGGCCGGGTCCTTGCCCTGGTAGACCGCGTCCTCGACGGCCTCCATCATCCCGTCGCGAATCTGCAGGTAGTTGGTGCCGGGCATGGACACCCACGGCTCCATCCGTTCCAGCTGGGCCAGGTTCGGGCGGATCAGTTGGTTCGAGTCCGCCCATGGCTTGAGCCCGGCCGGATCGGTGACCAGCCCGGTACGCAGCGGCAGATACCCGATCTTGGTGGCGATCGTGGTGAACGACTCCTCGCTGGTCAGAAACCTGATCAGCTCCCATGCCGCGCGCTGCTTGGCCGGGTCCTTGGCGAAGACGAACAGCGCGGCTCCGGAGTTGGTCGGCACCGCCGGGCGGCCGTCGAACGCGGGCATCGGCGCGGAGCGCAGGTCCCACTTCCCCTTGGCGCCCTTGGCGAACGTGCCCTGCACGGCACTGGACTCCAAGATCATGGCGATGTCGCCGCGCGCGAACGCGTCGACGGCCTGCTGCTGGGTGCGTTTCGGCGTGGCACCGGAGGCGACCATTCGCTGCGCCATCGTGACCACCTCGACGGCGGGCGGGTCGGCGAAGGTCAACCTCGTGCGGTCCTCGGAGATCACTCGCCCACCGGCCGAGCGGACCAGTGCCTGGAAGCACCAGTCCTTGGCGATCTTGCTGAGGCAGTCGACGTAGGCGCCGTTTTTGCCGGTCTTCTCCCTGACCGCCAAGGCGTACCTTTCGACCTCGGCCCAGGTCGCCGGGGGCGTCGACGGGTCGAACCCGGCCGCCTTGAGCAGGTCGGCGTTGTAGAACAGCACCGGAGTGGAGAACACGAACGGCACGCCGTAGGTCTTGCCGCCCCAATCGCCCAGGGTCCGGGCTGGCTTCGCGTACGGGTGGCGGGCGCCGTCGAAGTTGGCTTGTACGGCGTCGCGGCCGACGAGGTCGTCGAGCGGTGCGGCGCGAAGCTGGTTGACGGTGAAGTCGAGGTCGCTGAAGCCGAGCTGCGCGACGTCGGGCACCAATCCGGCGGCGAGTTGGCTCTGCAGGCTCGACACCGTGTCGGCGGCCGGGTTCGGGCTGTTGCCCTGCGGCTTCTTCGCGGTGACCGTGATGTTCGGGTGCTTCTCCCGAAACTTGGCGATCAGCTCGGTGAACGTGTCGGTCCACGGGCCCGCCTGCCCGAAGTTGTAGGACTCGAACACGATCGACACCTGTTGGCCCGCGGCGAGGTCGGGCACCCGGTTCGCCGCAGCCTCGGGGGCGGGCTCGCCGCCGCCGAGGCCGCAGCCGACGAGTGCCATGGCGGTGACGGTCGCGGTGACCGCCTGGATCAGGACACGCACGAGATCTCCTGGTGGGTGAGCGGGACCAGCCTGCGGCCGGTCTCCGGGTGGAACAGGTGCAGGTGGAAGCGGTCGGCGCGCAGCGCGACGGTGTCGCCCGCGCGCGGGCCGATCGGGCGGCGGGCGCGCACGCGGACGGTTGCCGCACCGACGGCGCAGATGGCGACCTCCTCGCTGCCGAGGTTCTCCACGCGGGTGACGTGGCCGCGTAACATCGCCTCGTCGCCGGTGGTGAGCTGGAGGTGCTCGGGCCGCACGCCGAGGATGAGGTCGCGGTCGGGCAGGTCGAGCCGGACCGTGACGCCGGGGGCGGTCGCGACGCCGGATCGCAGCGTCACGTCGAGCAGGTTCATCGGGGGTGTGCCGAGGAACTCGGCGACGAAGGTGGACGCCGGTTCGTCGTAGACCTGTTCCGGGGTGCCGACCTGTTCGAGCCTGCCGTTGTTCAGCAGGGCGATCCGGGTGGCCATGGTCATGGCCTCGATCTGGTCGTGGGTGACGTAGACGAACGTCGCACCGAGCCGGTCGTGCAGCGCGGACAGCTCGGCACGAGTGCCCGCACGCAGCTTGGCGTCCAGGTTGGACAGTGGTTCGTCCATCAGGAACGCGCCGGGGTCGCGAACGAGGGCCCGGCCGAGCGCGACCCGTTGCCGTTGCCCGCCGGACAGCTCGCGGGGACGGCGGTCGAGGAGCGCGGCCAGGTCGAGCGCGGCCGCGACGTCGGCGACTTTGGCCTCGATGGCGCGCTTGGGCATGTCCCTGGCGCGCAACGGGAACCCGATGTTGCGGGCGACCGACAGGTGCGGGTAGAGCGCATAGCTCTGGAACACCATCGCCAGGTCGCGGCCTTGCGGCGGGGCATGGGTCACGTCCACCCCGTCGATCAGCACGCGGCCCTCGGTCGGCGGGAGCAGCCCCGCGATCATCCGCAGCAACGTCGACTTGCCGCAGCCGCTCGGCCCGAGCAGCACCATGAACTCGCCGTCTGCGATGTCGAGCCACACGTCGTCGACCGCGGCCACCGCACCGAACCGCTGGGTCAGTTTCTCAACTTGGATCGCACTCACGGGACGGATCTGAACAGTGCCCGATGAACCGGCCCTGAACACGCCACGGCGCCTGGGTGCGATGTCGCCGATGTCACCGCCTCCGACCAGCGACGATAGGCATCCGCACTGGCCCGATCAGGCGGCAGGCGGGCAACATGGGCACCGCGACGTCGATCGAGACGAGGCCGTGGATCGACCTGTCACGAGGTTTCCGGGAAGGCCGTCGCCCGGATGTCACCGACCGCCGTGGCGGGTCCTCGGTGTCGAGAGGTCGCGCACCATCCGTGGGAGCGCCATATATGGCGGCCTACTCGCAGCCGACGCCGTCGTTGTCCGGGTCGAACCGGTGTCGGTCGGGCGCGCGGACCGGGAAACGCCGCTGCGGGAGCTGGTAGCAGTCCAGGTCCGGGCCGGTGAGCGCGAGGCACATCGTCGGGTAGGACGGGTCGCAGCCGGGCTTGGTCGACAGCGGTGTGGCCGATGACGATGCCGCCTGCGTCTCCCTGGGTGTGGTCGCCTTCGGCTTCGACGAGACCGGCCTGGTGACTTTGGGCGTGGTCGTCATGCGCACGGAGGTGGTCGTGGCGGTTGTCGGGGGCGCTGTCACGGCCGCGATCTCCGCTGTCGTCGAGTTGGGTGCCGCCTCTGGGGTCTTTGTCGGCGCCGCCACCAGCGGTGCCGGGACCGGCGCGGGCAGGATGGCCCCGGCGATCAGGATGAGCGCGAACGCTATGGCCGCGACCGCGACCGCGTGCCCCCGGTCCGGGATGAACGCGAACCGCGCGTGCCCCACGACCGCGGCGAAGGCGGCGATCGCGAGTACGGGCAGCGCCACCGCGATGAGCATCACGCCGACACCGCCCGCGACGAGTGCCGCGATGGCGGTGATCGACCAGACGATCCCGATGGCGACACGCGGCAGGGCAGATCGGCTCATGCCCTGGCTATCAATTCCGCCCGACCGTCAGTTACCGACGCTACGCAATCGTGATCGTCCTCAAGTCAGTTCGCGGTCCCGGGTCTCGGGGAGACCGAACAGGGAGATCACGACCAGCGCGTAGGCCAAGGCGCCGAAGGACATCGCGCCGCCGATGCCGTAGTGGCCCGCGAGGACGCCGATGGCGGCGGGGAAGAAGGCGCCGACCGCGCGGCCGAAGTTGTAGGTGAAGCCGGGGCCCGCGCCGCGCGCCCGGCTCGGGTACAGCTCGGCGAGGTACGCGCCGAAGCCGCTGAAGATCGCCGAGGAGCAGAAACCCAATGGGAATCCCAGGAACAGCACATACCCGCCGGCGGAGGCGGGCAGTTGGGTGTAGAGCATCAGCAGGGTCGCGCTGAGGATCGCGAAGATGCGGAAGGAATGCTTGCGGCCCAGGCGATCGGACAGATACCCGCCGGTCAGGTAGCCGAGGAACGCGCCGGTGATCAGGAAGGCGAGGTAGCCGCCGGTGCCGATGACGGTCAGCCCGCGCTGCTTGCTGAGATACGTCGGCAGCCAGGTGGCGAGCGTGTAGTAGCCGCCCTGGCAGCCGGTGGCCAGCAGTGAGGCGAACACCGTGGTGCGCAACAGGTCCCGGCGGAAGATCGCCCGCAGTGAACCCCGGGCGGCTGCCTTGTGCTCGGTGAACACGGGCGCGTCCTCGACCCCGCGCCGCAGGTAGACGACCAGGATCGCGGGCAGCGCGCCGGTGATGAACAGGATCCGCCAGGCCAGGTCGGGGTCGACGAGGTTGAACACCACGGTGTAGGCGATCACCGCCGCGCCCCAGCCCACCGCCCACGAACTCTGGATGACCGCGGCGACACGGCCGCGGTGGCGGGCGGCGGTGTACTCGGCGACCAGGATCGCGCCGGTGGCCCACTCGCCGCCGAAACCCAGGCCCTGCAAGGCGCGCAGGGCGAGTAGCGTCTCGTAGTCCTGCGCGAACCCGCAGAGCGCGGTGAACAGGGCGTACGTGACCACCGTGATCATCAGCGTCCGGACCCGGCCGATGCGGTCGGCCAGCACGCCGGCGATCACGCCGCCCAGTGCGGAGAACACAAGCGTCGCGGTGGACAGCAGACCGGTTTGGCCGGTGCTCAGGCCAAATGACGCCGCGATGGCGGCGAGGCCGAGCGGGAGCACCCAGAAGTCATACGAGTCGAGCCCGAAGCCGAGGAACGCTCCGACGAAAGCCTTGCGCCCCTTGGGCGGAAGCTCTTGGTACCAGCTCATCGCCTGCTCGGTCCGGACTGTGCTCATGATCCACCCCGCTCGCTCGATGGCACCGTCACTCCCGTACCGTAGGGATTGTTCAACAATCTGACAATGGAACGATCAGACATTTACCCTGGAAGGACGAGTGGGAGGAAACGTGGCATCGGTCGACATCGTCGGACGGCTCACCGAACTCGTCCGTGAACGGCGGCAGGGGCGGAGCAGCGCGGCCGATGTCGCCGCGTCGGCGCTGCGCGACCTCATCATGGAAGGCGCGCTGCCGCCGGGCAGCAGGGTCACCGAAGAGGCCTTCATGGCGCCGCTGGAGGTCTCCCGCAACACCCTGCGCGAGGCGTTCCGGCTGCTCACCCACGAGAAGCTGTTGGTGCACAAGCTCAACCGCGGCGTGTTCGTGCGCAGCCTGGTCCGCGCCGACGTCCGCGACCTCTACCGGGTCCGCAAGGTCGTCGAGTGCGCGGCGCTGGGGCAGGCGACCGAAGCCGGGATCGAGCGGATGACCGCGGCCGTGGAACGCGGTGAGCGGGCCGCCGCCGAAGGCCGCTGGGTCGACGTCGGCACCGCCAACATCCGTTTCCACCAAGCGATCGTGAGCCTGGTCGGCAGCCCCCGGCTCGACGAGATGATGCGCCAGGTCGGCGCCGAACTACGGCTCGGCTTCCACGAGATGGGCGACGCGCGCTCGTTCCACGAGGGCTATCTGCGGCGCAACCGCGAGATCCTCGACCGACTCAGGGGCGGCGAGCCGGAGCGCGCGGAGGAACTGCTGCGCCAGTACCTCGACGACGCCGAGCGTGAGATGTTCGACGCATTCCTCGCGCGCGATGGGAAACTGGCTGGTCAGCCTCCCCGGAATTCCGAGTCTGGGTCACCTTGAGATGACGGGCGCGGCTCCGCGCGAGCCGTGGTCGTGTTCGTCACGGTCCCCTCAGGCGGCGGTCGGTCGCGGCTTGTTTGTCAGACGTGGCCTAGTGTTCCCAGCGTGGGATGTAAACGATGACTGTCTGGGAAGCCATCGCCGTCGTGCTGGCCGGAGTCTTCGCGGGCGGGATCAACACCGTCGTCGGCTCCGGCACGCTGATCACTTTCCCGGTGCTGCTCGCGGTCGGGTTCCCCCCGGTCGTGGCCAACGTGTCCAACACGCTGGGCCTGGTGCCGGGGTCGATCACCGGCGCCATCGGCTACCGGCGTGAACTCGCCGGACAACTCCCGCGGCTGCTGCGGCTTGGTGCGGCGTCCTTTGTCGGCGGTGTCGTGGGCGCGGTCCTGCTGCTGGTCCTGCCGCCCGGCGCCTTCGAGACGATCGTCCCGATCCTCATCGGGCTCGCGCTGGTGCTGGTCATCCTGCAGCCGTGGCTGGCCCGCAAGCTGACCGAGCGGCAAGGGGAGCGGCATGTCCACGGCGGGCTCGCGCTCATCGCCGGAGTCTTCGCCAGCGGCATCTACGGCGGCTACTTCGGTGCCGCGCAAGGGGTTCTGCTGCTCGCGCTGATGGGCATCCTCATGGACGAGAGCCTGCAGCGGATCAACGCGGTCAAGAACGTGCTCGCGGCCATCGTCAACCTGGTGGCGGGCATCGTGTTCATCTTCGTCGCCGACGTGGCCTGGGACGCGGTCGCGCTGGTCGCCGTCGGCGCCATCGTCGGCGGGCTCATCGGCGCGAAGATCGGCCGCAAGCTGTCGCCCACGGTCCTGCGCGCGGTGATCGTCCTGGTCGGCCTGGCCGCGATCTTCCAGCTGCTGACCCGGTGACGGCGTGTCCACTAAGGACACGCCGTCGCCGGCCTGATCAGCGTGGGAAGGACGTGGCGGCGGCCAGGAAGGCGTCGTTCTCCTCGGGCGTGCTGATGGTGACGCGCGCGCCTTCGCCGACGAACGCGCGGACGACCACCTTGTGCGACAGGCAGTGCTCGTTGAACGCCGCGGTCCGCTCACCGAGCGGCAGCCACACGAAGTTGGCCTCGGTCACCGGAACCTCATAGCCCGCCTCGATCAGCGCCGCCCGCACCCTGCCGCGCTCGCCGACGATGTCGCGGCAGCGGGCCAGCAGTTCGTCCTCGGCGTCGAGCGAGGCGATCGCGGCGACCTGGGCGACCATGTTGACCGCGAACGGCACGAACACCTTGCGGACCGCGGCCGTCACCGCCTCAGGCGCGATGAGGTAGCCCACGCGAAGCCCGGCGAGGCCGTACGCCTTGGAGAAGGTGCGCAGCACGGCGACGTTGTCGCGGCCCGCGGCCCACTGCTCCTTGGCCAGTTCCACCCCGTCGGCGATGTCCGGGTTCTCGACGAACTCGCCGTACGCCTCGTCGATGATGATCAGCACATCATCGGGCACCGCGGCGATGAACCGCTCGATCGCGGCCTTCGGGTGCGCGGTCCCGGTCGGGTTGTTCGGGTTGCACAAGTAGATCAGCCGTGTCTTTGGCGTCACCGCGGCGGCCATCGCGTCGAGGTCCAGCTCGTGGCCCTCGGTCAGCGGGACCCGCACCTGGGCGGCGCCGACGACCTGGGTGATGATCGGGTAGGCCTCGAACGAGCGCCACGCGAACATGACCTCGTCGTCGGGCGTGCAGGTCGCCTGGACGAGTTGCTGGCACAGTGTCACCGAGCCGCAGCCTACGGCGACCTGGTCCTCGCTGACGTCGAGCTTGCGGGCCAGCCGTGCGACCAGTTCGCCCGCGCCGCTGTCCGGATAGCGGTTGATGTGGCCCGCCGCCTGGGCGATCGCCTCGACCACGCTCGGCAGCGGGCCGAGCGACACCTCGTTGCTGGCGAGCTTGATCGCGCCCGGGATGGACCGACCCGGCACGTAACCGGGCAGGGCGTCCAGATCGGCGCGAGTACGCACACTCATCGAAGCTCCTCGTCGTCACAGGGGCGGCGACGCTGCCGCTGCCCCGAATCTAGTCCGACACGGCGGGTGAGCGTGTGATCACGTTGACGAGGACACACCTACCCATGGTTGGCTTGGTCATGGCCCAGACCCGCACCGAGGACTTCCGGCTGGCCGATGGCCGCGCGCTGCGCCTCACCTACGCCGAACCCGACCGAGTGACCCGCGGCGGACTCGTCGTGCTGCACGAAGCCCGCGGCATCACCGAAGCCGTGCTCGCCATGGTCGCCGGGCTGGCCGCAGAGGGGTGGCTGATCGTGGTCCCGCACCTCTACGAAGGCGGGTCGGCGGAGGTCGACCACGCGGAGGCCCGCGACAAGGTCAGCGAACTGTCCGGGCAATCCGTGCTCGCCGCGACCGACATCGCGTTCGCCTGGCTCGCCGAGCGCAAGGTGAACCTCGACCGGATCGGCGTCATCGGCTTCGAACTCGGCGGCGCGGTGGCCCTTGTCGTCGCCGCCAGCCGCACGATCGGCGCGGCGGTGACCGTCGCGGGCGGCGGGATCATCGAGCCGCTGTCGGCCGGTCTGCCCCCGTTGATCGAGGTGGCCGCGGACCTGCGGGTCCCGTGGCTGGGGCTCTACCGCACCGAGGGCGACGACATCACCGAGCAGCAGGTCGAGAAGCTGCGCGACGCGGCGGCGACCGCCTCGGTCGCCACCGATGTGGTCCGCTTCGCCTTCGAGACCGGCGGTTTCGAGGCCTGGCAGCGCGCCCTCAACTGGTTCGACGCGCACCTGCGCTGACCTGGCGGGGGTTCCCACCCCGCCAGGCCCGCGAGTCCCACGTTCACAACATCGAGTTCACCGTTCAGAACGATGAGTTCGCAGTTCAGACCGCGACGGCCATCTCGACGACGTCCGAGCCGACGGTGAGCTCGGGCTCGGTCTTCTCGCGCACCTCGTCGACACTCACGCCCGGCGCGGTCTCGCGCAGGACGAGGCCGTCGGCGGTGATGTCGATGACCGCGAGGTCGGTGATGATCCGCTGCGCCACCCGAAGACCGGTGTAGGGCAGCGAGCACTCGTTGACGATCTTGTACGAGCCGTCCTTGGCGACGTGCTCCATCAGCACGACGACGTGCTTGGCGCCGTGCACCAGGTCCATCGCGCCGCCCATGCCCTTGACCATCTTGCCGGGGATCATCCAGTTGGCGATGTCACCGACCTTGGACACCTGCATGGCGCCCAGGATCGCCGCGTCGACCTTGCCGCCGCGGATCATGCCGAACGACGCGGCGGAGTCGAAGAACGAGGCGCCCTTGCGCAGGGTGACCGTCTCCTTGCCCGCGTTGATCAGGTCGGGGCTCTCCTCGCCGTCGTACGGGTACGCGCCGACGCCGAGGATGCCGTTCTCCGACTGCAGCACGATCTCGACGTCGTCGGGCACGTAGTTCGGGACCAGGGTGGGAAGGCCGATGCCGAGGTTGACGTACGAGCCGTCCGACAGCTCGGCGGCCGCGCGGGCGGCCATCTGCTCACGGGTCAGTGCCATGGCTCAGGCCTCCAGCTTCGGACGGACGGTGCGGCGCTCGATGCGCTTGTCGGCGGCCTGCTCCGCGGTCAGCGGGACGACCCGCTGGATGAAAATGCCGGGCAGGTGGACCTCGTTGGGGGCCAGCTCACCCGGCTCGACGAGCTCCTCGACCTCGGCGATGCTGATCCGGCCCGCCTGGGCGCAGAGCGGGTTGAAGTTCTGCGCGGAATCGCGGAACACGAGGTTGCCGTGCCGATCACCCTTCCACGCCCGAACGAGGCCGAAGTCGCACACGATGGCGTGCTCCAGCACGTAGTCCAGCCCGTCGAACTCGCGAACCTCCTTGGGCGGCGAGGCCACGGAAACGTTGCCCTCGCTGTCGTAACGCCAAGGGACCCCGCCGTCGGCCACCTGCGTGCCGACCCCGGTCCGCGTGTAGAACGCGGGGATCCCGGCGCCACCGGCCCGCAGCCGCTCGGCCAGTGTGCCCTGCGGGGTCAGCTCGACCTCCAGCTCGCCGGACAGGTACTGGCGGGCGAACTCCTTGTTCTCGCCGACGTAGGAGCTCGTCATCCGCGCGATCCGACGCTCCCGGAGAAGCAGCCCCAGACCCCAGTCGTCGACCCCACAGTTGTTGGACGCCACGTCCAGTCCCGTCACGCCTTTGGCGAGCAAGGCCTGAATCAGCACGCTCGGGATGCCGCACAACCCGAACCCGCCCACGGCCAGGCTCGCGTTGTCCGGGATATCGGCGACCGCATCGGCGGCGCTGCGGACGACTTTGTCCATGTGTGCCCCTCCTTCTGGGTGTGGCAATCGCGACTCTAGCGGGGGCGGCGCGGGTGTCGATGTGGCTGAGGACCACCATCCTGGGCTACGGGTGTGGGCAGGTGCGGTTTGGTGGGCTTGACCAGCGGGTTTGCTGTTCAGAGGGGGGCGTTTTGCCTCTCACCTGGGGGCCTGTGTAGTCTTATCGCCGAGCGGCTTGGGGCTCCCCGGGAGGCTTCGCCTAGTCTGGTCTATGGCGCCGCACTGCTAATGCGGTTTGGGGTAACCCCCCATCCCGGGTTCAAATCCCGGAGCCTCCGCTGTACCACTCGGCTCGCCGAGCACAACTGAACACGCGCCCGTAGCTCAACGGATAGAGCATCTGACTACGGATCAGAAGGTTAGGGGTTCGAATCCCTTCGGGCGCACCAAGGACCCAGGTCGATGACCTGGGTCTTTTGCTTGGGTGCCGTCGTTGCCATTTTTGGCCGGATTTCACTCGGACCCGGAGCCGCCGCATCGAGAGCCTCGAAGTTCGTCCGCGACATCCGATCTCGGCGCATGCGGTCGTTCCCGGGGCACCGATGGATGCGACTGATCGAGAACATCCGTGATCTGCCGATCGGTCTTGCTTCGGCAGTCCGCGGGGTGAGGGGTTTGGTGGTTCAGGTGGGCGCGGATGGTGGTCGACGCCCGTCGGGCACTTGGCCCGGTTGGTGTACTTACAATGGTTGGTGCTGATCGGTGAGATGCGGTGTGGAAGAAAAGCTGTTGTGAGGTAACAGATTCCTCCATCTTGACCAGCATCGAGGAATCCTGGGTCCGTCCTGTAGATCACTCGGGCAGAACTGCCGTTAATGTCCACGATGGACTTAGGCGGCTCCGGCGATGGCGTCGCGGCCGAGGAGTTCGGCGGTTTCGGGGGTCAGCAGTCTGCCCGCTACGTCGGGGTCGCAGCCGATTCGGCCCAGGCGGGCGCGGATGGCGGCGGGGGAGCGGCCGCGGGCCTTGGCCAACTCGCGGATCGCGGTGGTGGCTGGGGTCGAGGATGGTTGGCTGAGCCAGTCTTCGCGTAGGGAGGCGTCGTCGTCGGGGGTCCAGCGGGCGTGGGAGTTGGCGACCCGGGGGCGGGCCTTGCCCTCGAAGATGGCGATCGTCGCCAGGGCCTGGCGGACCAGGCCCGCCGCTTCCGTGGCGGCGCCCGGGGGCAGGCGGATCGATCCCTCGGCGACGATATCGCCGTTCTCGGCGGCGCCGATGAGTTCCAGGGACGTGGGGGACGCGGTCAGGGCGTAGGTGACGCCGTGGACGGTGCTCGTGTATTCCATGGTGAATGCCATGTGGTCACGTTACGTCGCCGGGCCGATACGGCGCGGAAGTTGTCCACAGGGTCAGGTTCGGCCGTCTTTGCCCAGGTGGTGCGGGGTGCGGTCGTCGACGTCGAAGTCCACGGGGCGCTCGCGTTCCTCACGGAGGATGGTCGTGAGTGTCTGGTTGGCTCGGCGCAGGCGCCAGATGAGGAAGGCCGCGATCAGTGCCGCGGTCACGATCCACAATGTCGCCGTCATGCCGATCAACTCGCCTCGCCCTAGGCCCTGATCTGAAGGTTCCCACTGGACCGGGTGTCGAAACAGCACATTTGGGTCATTGCCGGTTGGGATCAACGGATTCCGCTCCAACGGAGCAACGTAGTACACCGTGTGTCACGGAAGTTCGGCCCCAATGGCCTCTTCGGGGGTCGGGTGGACCGTCTTCTTCTCGGACTTGGCAGGCAGCGTCTCCCGGGCGGGCAGCCACACCAGGGCCGCGGCCAGCGACAGCGCGCCGGTGGCGATGAAGGCGGCGGTGTAGGACAGCTGGTCCGCGAGTATGCCCGCGATGATCGGGCCGAGGATGGCCCCGATGTCGGCGACCATCTGGAACGATGCCAGGACCTGGCCGCCGCGCGCCTTGCCGATGACGTCGGCGACGGCGGCGCTCTGCGGCGGGCTCAGGATGCCGGTCCCGATCCCCGCGATGGCCGTGACCAGCAGGAACGCCGGCACTGACGTGGTGTAGCCGATCGAGATCGTGGCCAGGCCCGCGACCGTCAGCCCGATGAGCACCGGCGGTTTGCGCCCCCACCGGTCCGACAGCCTGCCGGAGAACATCAGCATCGCGACGTTGCCCGCGGCGAACACGGCGAGCGCCGTCCCCGCGAAGGAGTCCTCTTTGTTCAACACCTCGGTGATGAACAGCGGCACCAGCGAGACCCGGACGCCGAACGCGGCCCAGCCGTTGGCGAAGTTCGAGGCCAGGGCTGCCCGGTAGCCGCTGTCGCGCAGCGCGGTCCGCAGCGGCATGCCGGGCTGCGGGTCGTCGTTCGCCGACGCGATGAGGGTTGAGTTCCGCAGCGCCAGCCACACGATGAGGATCGCGACGACAAGCGCGGCCGCGTAGGCGAGGAACGGCGCGCGCAGCGAGATGGTGATCAGGCCGCCGCCGACGAGGGGGCCGACGACGGTGCCCAGCAGGAAGCTGGTGCCCCACAGCCCGGTGGCCTTGCCGCGGACCCCGGCCGGGGTCAGGTGGATGAGCAGCGCGATGCCGGACACGGTGAACATCGTGGAGCCAATGCCGCCGAGCGCCCGCACGGTCACCAGTTGCCAGTAGTCGTTGGCGAACGCGCAGGCCCCGGTGCTGGCCGCCACGATCCACAGGCCGATCAGATACACCCGACGCTCGCCGATCCGGCTGAGCAGAGCGCCCGCGGCGGGGGCGAAGACTAATCGGGCCACCGCGAAGGCGCTGACCACAATGGACGCGGCGGTCACGCTGACGTTGAAGCTGCGGGCGAAGGTCGGCAGCGCGGGCGCCACCAGACCGAAGCCGATGGCGATCACGAAGTTGGCCGAGACCAGCACCCACACTTCACGGGGGAGGGTCTCGGGCCGTTCCAACGTTGCAACCGACACCCGAGACCGCCCCCAGAGAAGTTGTTCAGCGCGCGCACTGTAGGTCGGGATGACCTGATCGGGTCAACCCGTTTACCCGCGCGCGCATTCCGTCAGCCGATGTCCCGTCGACGAAATCCCGCGATTCCCAGCCCGAAGAGCACGATCGCGACAGCGGAGAGCCACAGGAACGGCGTCGCGGTGAACTCCGCACCTGGGAGCTTGGGCACGTGGGTGAACGGGGAGACGTCAAGCACTGGCTGGCTCAGTCGCAGCGCGGGCCCGAACAACGTGATCAACGCGAACACCCCGACCAAGGCCCACGCGGCGGTCGTCGCCTTGGGCAGGAGCCCGAACAGCAATGCGGCGACCGCTCCCGCGACCCAGACCGCCGGTAGCTGCGCGAGGGTCCCGACGAGGATGCCGCCGACCTGCCCGAGGTCGCCGACCCGCAGACCGTGCGCCAGGCCCATCGAGAGCCCGGAGAACGCGAGGAGAACCGCGGAGCCGACCACGGCGAACGCGAGATGGCTCGTCACCCACGAGATGCGGCTCACGCCGGTCGCGAGGACCGGTTCGGCGCGCTCACCGGTCTCCTCGGATCGCGCGCGCAGGGCCGCCTGGGTCGCGTACATCGCCGTGACGATCCCCAACATGCCCGCGATGGCGGCGATGAACGAGTCGACGAGAGTCTGCGCCGCACCCATCCGCTGCATGATCTCGCGTATCTGCTCGTTGCTTCCCACGAGGTCGACGATGCCGTTGGCGATTGATCCGAACACCGCCGCCATGACCACCGCGCCGATGGTCCAGCCGAGCAGGGCGCCGCGCTGCAGCCGCCAAGCGAGCCCGAACGTGTTCGACAGCGACGCGGGCGCGTTGACCGGACCCGGTTTGCCGGGCAGCAGCCCCGCGCCGAGGTCGCGCCGGGACACCAGCCGGTAGGCGCCCGCGGCGAGCATGGCGGTCGCGAGCACCGCGAGGCCGAGGGGCCACCACTGGTCGTCGATGAACGGCTTCGCGCGCTGCGGCCACGCCAGCGGGGACAGCCAGGACAGCCAGTCGAGCGAGACGGTCGAGTCGCCGACACCGCGGACCAGGAACGAGCCGCCGAGGATCGCGCACGCGATCCCGTTCGCGGAACGCGAGTACTCGGTGAGTTGCGCGGTCACCGCGCTGATCGCGGTGAACACCAGGCCAGCGCTGGCCACACCCAGCCCGAGCACGAACGAACCCGAGGCGCTGAGTCCCGCTCCGGTCAGCCCCAGGCCGATGGACAGGCCGATCACCAGGTTCGCCCCGGCCGCCGTCGCGATGGCCGCGGTCAGCGCGGCGTGCCTGCCGACGACGCCGGACCCGATCAGTTCGAGCCTGCCGCTGTCCTCCTCCGCGCGGGTGTGCCGGGTGACGGTGAAGATGCCCATCAGCGCGGCGAACAACGCGAGGAACAGCCCGTAGCGCCACGCGGTGAACCCGCCCGCGGTGCTCAGGTCGTACGCGGGCCCGTAGAGCACCGCGAGCGACGGGTTCGCCCCCGCGGAGGCGTTGAGCATCGCGCGCGACGCCGCATCGGGATAGAGCTGTTCATAGGCGGCGACCGTGGACGCCGGGGTCAGGCCGAGCAGCACGATCCAGATCGGCAGGATGATCCGGTCGCGGCGCAGCGCGAGCCGGATGAGCGTCCAGGTGCCGGTCATCGCGCCACGTCTTCCTGGTAGTGGCGCATGAACAGCTCTTCCAGTGTCGGTGGCTGGCTGGTCAATGACCGGACACCGGAGAGCGTGAGCGCGCGCAGGGCGGCGTCGAGTTCGTGGCTGTCCACATCGAACGAAACCTGGTGGTCATTGACCTTGAGGTCGTGGACACCCGCGAGAGACGCGAGCCCGTTCGGCGGTGTGGCCAGCTCGGCGGTGATCGTCGTGCGGGTCAGGTGGCGCAGCTCAGCCAGGGTGCCGGTTTCGACTGTGCGGCCCGCGCGGATGATGCTCACCCGGTCGCACAGGCTTTCCACCTCGGCGAGGATGTGGCTGGACAGCAGCACTGTGCGGCCACGGTCGCGCTCCTCGGCCACGCACTCCTGGAACACCGACTCCATCAGCGGGTCAAGGCCTGAGGACGGCTCGTCGAGCAGCAGCAGCTCGACGTCGGAGGCCAGCGCGGCGACCAGGGCGACCTTCTGCCGGTTGCCCTTGGAGTAGGTGCGGCCCTTCTTGCGCGGATCGAGGTCGAACCGCTCGAGCAGGTCCGCGCGCCTGCGCTTGTCCAAGCCGCCGCGCAGCCTGCCCAGCAGGTCGATCACCTCGCCGCCGGAGAGGTTCGGCCACAGTGAGACGTCACCGGGCACGTAGGCCAGCCTGCGGTGCAGCTCGGTGGCGTCGGCCCACGGATCGCCGCCGAGCAGGGACGCGCTGCCCGAGTCGGCTTTGAGCAGCCCGAGCAGCACCCGGATCGTGGTGGATTTGCCCGACCCGTTGGGGCCGAGGAATCCGTGGACTTCCCCGGTCCGCACCGTCAGGTCGAGCCCGTCGAGCGCACGCGTCCGGCCGAAGGTCTTGACCAGGCCGGACACCGAGATTGCGGTTGTCATGGCACAGAAGCTACTCTCATTTCACAACTTTGTGAATATTCTGAAGACGAGCGACCTGAGAAGGTGAACCCGTGACCGATTCCAGGGATGACGATGTGGCGCGCTTCGTGGAGCGCTTCGCACTGCTGCTCTCCGAAGCCGGGATGGCACGGATGCCCGCTCGGGTGTTCACCCGGCTGCTGGCGACCGACTCCGGCCGGATGACAGCCGCCGAACTGGCCGAAGCGCTCGACGTCAGTCCCGCCGCCATCTCGGGCGCGGTGCGGTACCTCGACCAGGTCCACCTGATCCACAAAGGACGCGAGCCGGGCGAGCGGCGCGACCACTACGCCGTCGACGACAACACCTGGCTCGAAGCGATCACCAACCGCGACAAGCTCTACGACGCCTGGAACTCCGCGCTCACCGACGGCGCCGAAGCACTCGGCACGGACTCGCGCGCGGGCAAGCGGATCGATGACACGCGGCGGTTCTTCCTGTTCCTCAAGGCCGAGACCGCCGCCATGCAGGAGAAGTGGCGCGCGCAGGAAGCGGCCCGCTGATGCGCGCGACCCTTGCCGCCGCCGCACTCCTTCCGGTGCTGGCGGTCCAAGGCCTCACACTGCGCCGCACCATTCCGCGACTGCCCGGTGCCGAAGGCCCGACGACCGGGACCGCGGGCGCGGGAGAGCCCCTGCGGCTCGCCGTTCTCGGTGAGTCGACAGCGGCGGGGGTGGGCGCGCGCACCCACGACGTGGGCCTGGCGGGCCGACTCGCGGCGGCCCTCGCCGGTCGTGGACATGCGGTGAGCTGGCAGGTCTCGGCGCGGATCGGCGCCGACGCCCACGTCACTCGAACCGAGCTCGCGCCCGCCCTGGACCCGGCCGACGTCGTGGTCGTCGTGCTCGGCGTCAACGACGTGATCGAGTTCCACACCGCCGCCCGCTGGACCCGCGACCTGCTGCGGCTGCTGATCGACCTGCGCGCCAGACACGGCCGGACCGTGCTCGCCGGTGTCCCGCCGATGGCCCGCTTCCCGGCACTGCCCCGCCCGCTGCGCTCCGTCCTGGGCCTGCGCGCCGCCGAACTCGACGCGGCCGCCGCGCGGATCGCCCGGCGGGTGCCCGGCGTCGCGCACGTTCCGCTGCCGCACGAGCTGATCGACGGCGACCTCTTCTGCGTCGACCGGTTCCACCCGTCCGAGAGCGGCTACGCCCTGTGGGCGGACGGGCTGGCCGACGCGGTCAGCGCTGCGCCGCGCTGAGCAGCTTGCGGCTCAACAGCTTGATGCCCTTGTTCAGACCGAATCGAAGTACCGGACCGGTGCCCGGTACCAGCTCCGTGAAACTGGCCCGCCACACGACATCCGTGCCACCGTCTTCGCGCGGGGTCAGCGTGATCTCGCCGCGGTAATCCTTCATCGGCGACGGCGAGCGCAGCGCGTAGACGTGGCGGCGGTCCTGCTCGTACTCCAGGGTCTCCTCGCGCACGAGCACCGGCTTGCGACCCAGCAGCCGGACCCCGCCGACCCCGCCGGGCGCCGGGTCGCCGAGCCGCTCCATCGAGGAGTGCGCGATCACCGGCCCCGCCCACTCCGACCAGCGCGCGCCGTCGGCGACCATGGCGAAGATCGTCGCCGCGTCGGCGCGGCTGCTCGCGGTGACCTCGACGGCGTACGTCTGTCGGTTGATGACCATGAATTGCCTCCTGTGCGCGGGAACCACATCGTTACATGCGCCCTTGTAATCTCGGGCGCATGACCTCTGGGGAGACCGCGCTCGCGGACGAACTGCTGGACGCGCTGATGGACGCCGACCCGCTCGGCGCGAGCCTGACCGGCCTGCCGGGCTATGACGACCGGCTCTCCGACCCGTCGGAGGAAGCCGAGCAGGACCTGCGGTCCAAGGTCGCCGACATCGCGGCCCGCGCCCAGGACTCGACCGGGGTGACCGGGCAGGTCGTCGCGCAGCAGGCCCGCGCGGCGATCGACCGGATCGACTCGCGGATGATCGAGTACACGATCTCGGACTTCTTCGTCGGCCCCGCCTCCGCGCTGCTCACCCTGTTGCCGATGATCGCGTTGCCCGACGCCGAGCGCGCCAAGTCCTACCTGACCAGGCTGCGTGCGGTGCCCGAGCACCTCGACGGGGTGACCGAACGCCACCGCGCCGGCGTCGCCGCGGGCCGTGTACCCGTGCGCAGGCTCGTCGACGCGGCCGTCGCGCACCTGGACCGCTACCTCGGCGCGCCCGACTCCGACCCGCTGCTGTCGCAGCCGTTCGATGGCGAGGAGTTCGCCGCGGAACGCGCGCGGATCGTCGCCGACCTGGTCCGGCCCGCGTTCGCCCGCTACCGCGAAGCACTCGCTGAGGAGATCGCCCCGCACGGCAGGCCCGACGACCGCCCCGGCCTGTGCGCGCTGCCCGACGGTGAGGCCGCGTACGCCGGTCTGTCGCGGGCCCACACCACCACGGACCGCACACCCGAGGACCTGCACCAGACCGGGCTGGACCTCATCGCGGCCCTGCGCGAGGAGTACGCGGAGATCGGTGAGCGCGTGTTCGGCGTGCGCGACCAAGCCGAGATCTTCCAGCGGATGATCACCGACCCAGACCTGCGCTGGCGCGATGGTGACGAGTTGCTCGCGCACGCGCGCGCGACCATCGAGCGGGCAGAGGCCGAGGCGCCGAAGTGGTTCGGCACCCTGCCCGGGCAGCGCTGCCAGGTGCAGCCCATCCCCGCGGCCGAGGCGCCCGGCGGGCCTGCCGCCTACTACATGCCGCCGTCGCTGGACGGTCTGCGGCCCGGGGTGTACTACGCCAACACCGATCGCGCCCACGAGCGCGACCGGTTCGTCGCCGAGGTCACCGCGTTCCACGAAGCCGTGCCGGGACACCACTTCCAGCTGACCATCGCGCAGGAGCTGACCGGCCTGCCGATGCTGCGCAAGCTCGCCGACGTCAACGCCTACACCGAGGGCTGGGGCCTCTACACCGAGCGGCTGGCCGAGGAGATGGGCCTCTACAGCGGCGACGTCGACCGCCTCGGCATGCTGTCGATGGACTCGCTGCGCGCGGCGCGATTGGTGGTGGACACCGGACTGCACGCCAAGGGCTGGAGCCGGGAGCAGGCGCTGTCCTACATGCGCGAGAACACCCCGCTGTCCGCGCTCGAGATCGGCAACGAGGTCAACCGGTACATCGCGTACCCGGGTCAGGCGTTGTCCTACATGGTCGGCAGGCTCGAGATCCTGCGTATCCGCGCGGCGGCCAAAGACCGGCTGGGCGAGGCGTTCGACATCCGTCGGTTCCACGACCTGGTCCTAGGCGGCGGACCACTGCCGCTGTCGGTGCTCGCGGAGGTCGTCGACCGCTGGGAGGGCTAGTTCCGGCGGACGCTGTCGACAATCTTTCGGATGGTCGCGCCGGGCAGGGTCTCCGTGCTGCCCGGCCCGCGCGTCAGGTCGTTGGTGATCACCAGCAGGGCGGCGCCACGGTCGCCCAGTCTCGTCGCGAGGACCGTCACCTCGGCTTCCTTCGGCAGGCACGCCGGGTCGGCCTTCGGGCTGATCTTCGCCGTCACCACCACGGCGGGCTTGTCGTCGACCAGCGTCGACTGGCCGGCGGGCGAGTCGACCCGGGCGCCCGGGTAGTAGGTCTCGGCGAACGCCTTGGCGAAGGTAGCGGCCGTCGACTCCGGGTCCAGGGGCTTGCTCGACTTGCTCTGCGCCGCCGCCCCCATCACGCGCGCCCGGGTCCGTCGGGCGCCGGCGCAGTCGTAGGCCCCGTACTCGGCGGCGCCGGTGAAGCTGACGCCGAGGACGTCGACGGTTTCGTTCGAGGCCATCCAGTCCGTCGGAACCGCATAGGTGAGTCGGGCCGGGGTGTTCACGATGGAACTGGTCGCGGGAGGGACGCTCGTGGTGGCCGGGGCAGGGGTCGGCACCGCCTCGGGGGTACCGCCATTGCGGTTGATTACGCCGATGGTGATAACGGTTCCGACAATGGCGATGATCGCGATGATGCTCAGCGTCGCGGGCAATAGCGACCTGGTCGGAGCGGGCAATTCGGTGAAAGTGGACAGTGGCGGCGAGCCGCTTCCCGTTGTGTGTTCACGCATCGGATCTTCGCTTGGCCACCCGGTCACGTGCCGACTTTAGTGCGGGCGCGACAACCCCGTATTCGTTTCGCGGCGAGGGGCTATCCACCTCGGTTTCACCCAGCGGTGGCGGGTCACCCAGTTAGGGGTCACCCCAGTGCTGGGGTGATTACAACTCTGAGTAGAGTTCGCCCCGCCAAGGGGATGATCTTACTCATTCGAGTGATGATCTATTCGCCGGACACAGCCGCGGCGGGCATTGCGCATCCACGCCGCATCCATCGTTTGCAGGATCGTCGTCGGATCTGATCAAGGAGACTCCATGGGAACTCGCTTCCCGATGCGCCGCGCCGGCGCCGTGCTGGCCGTGGCCTCGGCCGCCCTGATGCTCGCCGCGGTGCCCGCCTCGGCCGCCGACCCCGTCAAGGGCAGGTGGCTGGAGAACGAGGGCACGCGAGGCGTCGGCGTGCGCGTCAGCCCCACCTGGGTGACCGAGCCCGTGCTGTCGAAGTTCCAACTGTCCGATGGCACGAAGCTCGATGTGTACTGCGTGGAGATCCATGTCCGGGCCAAGGGTGACCGCGACATGGTCGAGGTGCCCTGGGACAAGCACCCCAAGGACACGTTCCACAAGAACAGCGGGAAGATCAACTGGGTCCTGCACAACAGCGTCCCGCGCAAGGACCTGAAGGATCTGCAGGCGCTTCCCGGTCTCACGGACCTCGACGAGGCGGAAGCGATCGGGGCTACCCAGGCCGCGATCTGGCACTTCAGCGACGGCATCAACGTCGTCGAGTCCGACCCGACCCCGCACAAGCCGGAGGCGGCGAAAGACGTCCTCGCGCTGTACAAGCACCTGGTCGGCTCCGCCACCGACATCGCGCCCAAGCCCGCGCCGGAGCTGAAGATCAGCCCCGAGAGCGCGAAGGGCGCGGCGGGCGAACTGATCGGACCGTTCAAGGTCACGACCAACGGCCCGGTCGCCGAGATCGTGGAGTCGCTGCCCGAGGGTGTCGCGATCACCGACAAGGACGGCAAGGAGATCGCCGCCAAGGACATCAAGGACGGCGCCGAGCTGTTCCTGAAGGTTCCGGCGGACGCGAAGGCCGGTGACGGCTCGTTCGTCCTCAAGGGCATGTCGCAGGTCGAGATCGGCAGGCTCTTCATGGTGGAGGGCTACGCGAAGGACCCAGCGCAGTCGCTGATCGTCGCCGACTCGTCGGAGCTGAAGGTCGAGGCCGCCGCCAAGGGTGACTGGAAGGCCGCGCCGGTCACCACGACCACGCCGACCACCAGCCCCGAGACGACCACCCC
The DNA here is from genome assembly GCF_014323725.1 of Actinokineospora xionganensis. GTDB lineage: Bacteria > Actinomycetota > Actinomycetes > Mycobacteriales > Pseudonocardiaceae > Actinokineospora > Actinokineospora xionganensis. The sequence goes on from NZ_JABVED010000003.1 coordinate 139,893, forward strand.
GGCCCCGACGACCCCGGCGCCGACCACGACCCCCGCCCCGACCCCGCAGGGCTCCGACCTGCCGGACACCGGTGCGTCGATCCTGGTCCCCGCCCTCGTGGGCCTCGGCCTCGTCGGCGCGGGCGCGGGCGCGCTGATCTACCAGCGCCGCCGCCGCTCCGCCTGAAGTTGAGCTGAGTGAGGCCCCGCCGGACCAGTCCGGCGGGGCCTCACCCATGTGCGCGCCGGGTCGCGAACTGCGCCGAAATGAGTAAGTTGAGCCACGCGGAGCAGCTTCCGCAGTGGGATGGCAAGACTTGGTTGGGTACCCTGCACGGGTGCGCGCCCGAGTCGGGGAGTGCGTGAGGAGCACTGATGGGTATCGACTTCAACGAGCTCAAGAACAAGGCCGCTGGTCTTGTCGAGGAGCACGGGGACAAGATCGAGCAGGGTGTCGAGAAGGCGGGCGAGTTCGCCAAGAGCAAGTTCACCGGCCACGACGAGAAGATCGACGGTGTCGTGAACAAGGTTCAGGACATGATCCCGGACAAGCCCGGCGCCACCCCTGAAGCCCCCGAGGGCAACCAGGCGTGAGCTTAGACAAGCAGCGTGACGAGCGGGCCCTTCCTCAGGGAGGGGCCCGCTCCGCTGCTGCGCGAAAACCCTCGATGGTCACCTGGCAGTGCGACAGCCCGCCCCGGCTGGAGTCGGTTCGGCTGCTGGTCAGCGATAGCAGGCTGCGCGCTTCCGGCCGGATCATCGCGGCGGCCGACGAGAGGTCGGAGGCGTTCAGCGCGTCGTTCGAGGCCTCCGTCGAAGGCGACACCGCGGGCAGGCTGCTGCTGCGGACCACGACGTCGGAGGACGAGCGCCAGATCTCGCTCAGCCGCACCGAGGACGGTGTCTGGCTGGTCGACCGCGACGGGGTGTCCCGGCGCGACGAGTTCGACGGGTCCGTGACGGTCGCCGTCGCGGGCGCGATCACGTTTCACACGCTGCCGATCCGCAGGCTGGGGCTGCACCGGGTCGCGGGCGAGGCCGAGCTCCCGGTCGTGTTCGTCGCCCTGCCGGACCTCGCGGTGAGCCTGGTCCGCGCGACCTACCGGACCGTGTCCATCACCGAGGGCGGCGCGACGATCGAGTTCACCGGCGCCGGGACCACCAGCACGCTGGTCGTCGACGCGGACGGCGTCGTCATCGATCACGCAGGCGTGGGCCGCCGGGTCTAGACCCGGAACGGCGCGTAGGCCACGGCGAACGCCGCGCGCGGGTCCACCCCGATCGCCTTGATCTCGATCATGTGCTCGCCCGCGGACATCCCCGTCGTGTCCACCGCCAGCCGCCACACCCCGGCGGCGCCCGGCCCGTCCGCGACGGTGGGGATGCCCGCGATCCGCTGGTCGTCCAGCCGGATCTCGATCCCGGCAAGGCCTGCCAGTTCGCCGCCGAGCCGCTGCCCACCGGGGCCGTCGGCCGTCACCTCCAGGACCATCCGCCCGCGCGGGACCACCGTGTCCCGGCCGATCACCCGCCCGGCCGCGTCGAGGAACCGCGCGCTGGGCTGAGCGAGCCCGAGCCGGGTCAGAGCGAGCGGGACGTCGGTCCCGGACCCGCTGCGCGCCGACACCGCACCCGGCGGGGCGGTCAGCTCCATCGACGCGCTGACCACCCTGGCCGCGCCCTCACCACGCCGGACCGGGCCACGCACCCGGACTGGGAGCGTCTTGCCGTCACCGCGCAGGACGAGCGCGTCGGGCGGCAGATCGGCGACGATTGGATACCGGACCCCGCGCGCGGGGGTCTGACCGGTGACCGCGGGCCGCGCCGGGAACTCTCGGCCGCCGACCTCGACGGTGAACTGGTCGTCCGCCGGGGCGCGGTTCGTGGGCACGAGTGTGACCCGGAGCTGTCCGCCGATAGCGCCTTGGACGCGCGCTCCGCCCGACGGGGTCACGAGGCCGGACCCCGCTTCGATGACCGACCTCCCGGTGTCCAGCACCGGTGGCACCACCAAGACCGGGACCGCGGTCGGCGCCCCGACGAACCCGACCAGGTCGACGGCGGCGTGCAGCCCCGTCGGGCCGCCGGCGAACCCGACCAGGACCGTGGCTTCCCGCCACGCCGGGACGGCGTCGCTTGCCGCGACGACCTTGCCGTCACGCACGAGCCGGACACCGTCGGTGCGGACCACGATTTCCCAGCGGACGCTGACGCCGATCTCGGCGGGAGCCATCGGGTTCAGGTCGGCGGTGACGCCACTGCGAGTCATACCGGGGGCCGCCCGGATCTCGGCCATGGCGGTGGCTTCGCCGGTGACTCGAACGCGGATCGTGTCCGGGGGCAGTGCCGGGTCCTCATGGGAGAGGGCGGTCGGACCACCGACGAGGTCGGCCGGGCCGGGGACCAGGTCGATCGTCAGCTCGCCTGCCTGCCCGGGGTGGTCGGTCTCCACGACGACGCGCCCCAGCTCGCCGTCGACCGCGTTCTCGTGGAGTTTGAATGGGGCGCGTGGGCGCAGGACCAGCGGCTCGGTGCCGCACTGGCCGCTGATCACCATGCGCTTGCCGTCGTCGCCCTCGCCCCGCGTGGCGCGGCCGCAGTCCGAGGTCCCGCTCAGCCGCCAGCGCTGCGGCTCGGGGACGACCCGGGAGCTGAAGCGGTCGTAGAAGGACCAGGCGGGTTCGTTCTCCGGGGCCCGCGGCGTCCCGCTGATGATGGCCGGGAGCGAGCGCCCGCCGAACGAATCGATGGTGCGGACCTCGATTTGGTAGGGCGTGCCGTTTTCGAGCGCGTCGAGCTGGGCGACGGGCTGCGAGAGGAGGCGGACGTTGTCGATGGTGTCGCCGCGCCCCCAGCGGATCTCATATCCCGCCGCCCCGTCGGGCTCCGGCTTCCCGGTGCGGTCGGGTCCCCACGCGACAAGCAGCCGCTGCGGACCCGATATGACGCTGAGTCCCGCGGGCTGCGTGGGCGGATTGCCGGGCGCGGGAAGGACAATGCCGTCCGCGGCGAACTCCTTGACCGTCGTCTGCGGGGGTGGCACGGGACGTGGACCCGAATCGACCGGCTCCGGTGTGCGCAGGAGCGCGATGGCCGCGCCGATCACCGCCAGGCCGCCCGCGACTATCGCGACCCGGTGCGGTGTGCGGCGGCTGGGTAAGGCGGGTTCGTCGAGATCCACCCGGTCAACGTATGGCTGTTCAGCCCGCGGCTCGGCTTTCGTTGCCGAGCCGATATCTCAGTCCGCGGGTATTTCCGCGATCGCCAGGTCGCCCTCGAACGCCACCACCCGGCCGCCCTGGGCGCCGACCGACTGCAGTTCGTCGATCACGTCCCGGTCGGTGAGATCGACGATGACCCGGGTGGTGCCCGCGGCCCGTAGTTCGGCCAGCCTCGCGCGGCCGCTGTGACCGGCGCGGATGGTGGCGCCCAGCGACCCGGTGGAGGCCAGCGCTCCCCGCGCGGCGCCAAGCTTGCCGAGGGCGTCGTCGACCGCGCCCAACAGTGCGGGCCGGTTTCCCTCGCACATGGCGAGGACCAGCTCCGGGCGCGACCCCATCACCCGGGTGCCGTCGCCGAAGGACCCGGCGGCGAGCGCGAGCGCCAGCGGGCCGCCGTCGGCGCCGCACGAGGCGAGGACCGCGGCCAGCACGTGCGGCAGGTGCGAGATCCGGGCGACGGCCGCGTCGTGCTCGTCGGCGGTGACCGGGACGACGTGCGCGCCGCAGTCGATGGCGAGGTCGGCCGCCGCCCGCCAGGCCGCCACCTCGGTGTCGTCATCGGCGACGACGACCCACGCGGCGCCGCGGAACAGGTCGGTCGAACTCGCCGACCATCCCGACGCGGACGTCCCGGCCATCGGGTGCCCGCCCGCGAACCGGGCTTCCGGCGCGTGCCGGGCGACCGCGTCGGCAACCGGTCCCTTGACGCTGACGACGTCGGTGAGCAGGCAGTGCGGCGCCACGTCGGCGACCTGGCGCAGGACCTGGTCCACGGCGGGCAGCGGGACCGCGAGCACGACCAGCGCGTCCTCGTCGGCCGCCCGCTTGAGGGCGTCGGCGACGGCGGCAACCGTGTAGCCGTCGGCGGCCGCGGCGTCGGAGTCGGCGGCCGAGCCGGTCGCGCCCCACACCGTTCTGCCCGCGGCTGCGGCCGCGCGCAGGACCGAACCGCCGATGAGACCCAACCCGATCACGCACACCGATCGCATCGGGTCATCCTGCCCTAGCCCATGATCCACAGGACACGCCCTACCCCGACAACGCGTCCAGCGCGAAGGCGGCGTACATGGTCACGCCGTGGGTGAGCGCGGCTTCGTCGAAGTGGACCCGGTTGGAGTGGTTGGGCGCGGCGGCGGCCGGTTCGGTGTCGGGCGGGCACCCGCCGAGGAAGGCCATCGCGCCCGGGACCTGCCGCAGGACATAGGAGAAGTCCTCGGCGCCCATCAGCGGGTTGGGCAGGACAGCGGAGTAGCGCGGGCCCAGCGCCTCGGCGGCCAGTTCGACGACGCGGTCGGCCACGTCGGCGTCGTTGACCGTCACCGGGTAGCCCGGCGTCACCGACGCCTCGACTGCGCAGCCGTGCGCGGCGCCGACGTGCTCGCAGACGCGGACGATCTCCTCGATCATCGTCTTGCGGGTCTGGTCGGACAGCGTGCGCAGCGTGCCCTCCAGGAACGCCGTCTCCGGGATGATGTTGGTCGTGGTCCCGGCGGTGATCCGCGCGACCGTGACCACGGCGGGCTCGAACACGCTGACCCGCCTGGTGACCGCCGTCTGCAGCGCTCCGACCATCGCCGCGGCGGCGGGAATCGGGTCGAGCGCGTCCGCGGGCATCGAGGCGTGGCCGCCGCGGCCGGTCACGGTGACATGGAACGAGTCGGCGCCCGCCATGATCGGGCCGGGCCTGCACCGGATCACGCCGGAGAGCTCCTTCGACGTGATGTGCAGGGCGAGCGCCTGCTCGACCGGGGCGCCCGCCACGTCGAGCAGGCCTTCGTCGAGCATGAACCGGGCGCCGTGGTGGCCCTCCTCGCCCGGCTGGAACATGAACACGACCTGGCCCGCGAGGTCGTCGCGGCGGGCATGGAGCAGCCGCGCGGCGGACGCGAGCATCGCGGTGTGCGTGTCGTGGCCGCAGGCGTGCATGGTTCCGGGCTCGGTCGAGGCGTACTCCAGGCCGGTTTCCTCGGTCAGCGGGAGCGCGTCCATATCGCCACGAAGGAGCACGGTGGGACCCGGACGGGCGCCGCGGAGCACCGCGACGACCGAACCGACGGCGTTTCCTTTCACGATCTTGAGGTCAAGACCCTCCAATGCGTGCAACACTGCCGCTTGCGTTTTCGGCAGCAGGAGTCCCTGTTCGGGGTGCTTGTGGAGCTGCCTGCGCAGGGAGACTGTTTTGGGTTGCAGCGCGTGGGCGGCTGGCAAAAGGCCGCTGAACCTCGAGTCGTGCGGCATATTCATCTCTCGATAGTGTCATCGACCCCCAGTTAGGGGGACTGCTTCTTCCGGGTGACCTCTAAGCGGAATACGGTGTGGGCATGTCGGAGCAGGAGCCGGTAACGGGCTTCGGAGTGACGGTCGTCCGAGAGGACGGCAAATGGCGTTGCGATCCGATGGACGCCTCGTCGCTGCGCGAGCTGGACGCGGCTATCACTGAGCTGCGCAAGGCGCGGTCGACCGGCGCCGTGTTCGGCCTCCTGGCCGTCGACGACGAGTTCTTCCTGCTGCTGCGCCCCAGCCCCGGCGGCGTGTCGCTGCTGCTCTCGGACGCCGCGGCCGCGCTGGACTACGACATCGCCGCCGACGCCCTGGACCTGCTGCGGGTCGACCCGCCGGAGGACGAGGACGAGGTCTGGCCCGAGGGTTCGCTCGACATCCTCGCCGACCTGGGCCTGCCCGCCGCCGAGATGCAGGTGATCATCGACGAGATCGACCTGTACCCGGACGAGCAGCTGCAGATGATCGCCCAGCGCCTGGGCTTCGCCGACGAGTACGCGAAGCACCTCGACACCATCCTGCAGTGACTCGCGAAGAAGACCAGGTGCGGGCCGCGATCACCGCGGCCCGCCAGGCAGACGTGTCGGGAGACATCCCTATCGGCGCCGTGGTCTTCGACCCGGACGGCAAGGTCTTGGCCTCGGCGTGCAACGCCCGTGAAGCCCTCGGCGACCCGACAGCGCACGCCGAGATCCTCGCGCTCCGGGCGGCCGCGGCGGCGTTCGGCGACGGTTGGCGGCTCGCGGGATGCACCCTCGCGGTGACGGTGGAGCCGTGCACCATGTGCGCCGGGGCGCTGGTTCTGGCACGTATCGAACGGGTGATTTTCGGGGCCTGGGAACCCAAGACCGGAGCCGTCGGCTCCCTCTGGGACGTCGTGCGCGACCGCAGGCTCACGCACCGTCCGGAGGTCGTGGGCGGTGTACTGGAGGCCGAGTGCGCCGAGTTGCTGGAGGCCTTTTTCGCCTCGCGACGGTGATGTGACTCCCATCACATTCATGTGGGATTAGGCCGAATGCGGGACACCCCTTGACTGAGGGCGGAACAGCCCTCGGACAGGGAGGAATGTCCGATGAGTGTGTTCGACAAGGCCAAGGACAAGGCCGAGCAGGCGCTGGGCCAGGCCAAGGAGAAGCTGGGCCACCACACTGACAACCAGGACCTCGAAGCCTCGGGCAAGGCCGACCAGGCGGAGGGTGGCCTGAAGGAAAAGGCCCACGACCTGCGCGACAAGGCCGGCTCGGCGTTCGAGGACGCCAAGGACAAGCTGCGGGGCAACAACTGACCTCCGCAAGGCTCCGAGTCCGCCGTCGACCCGATCGACGGCGGACTCGTCGCGTTTGAGCCCACCCGCTGACGACGCGCCCACGGCGTTCGGTAATCTCTTTCGCGGTGGCGTGTCCGAGCGGCCGAAGGAGCGCGCCTCGAAAGCGCGTGACGGGTAACCCCCGTCCGTGGGTTCAAATCCCACCGCCACCGCCAGTCAGAACGCCGGTTTTCCCGTCACGGGAGGACCGGCGTTCTGCTGTCCGTTAGAGGTGCCCGATCTGCTCCTCAACCGGACGGCCGGAGGCGGCGAGAAACGCTTCTCGGCCTGACTTCGGCACGACCACGGGCCCGCCGCCCACGATGCTGGCCGATATGTCCCCGTGCACCAAGAACCGCCGCGTGTTGTATCCGAACGACCAGGCGTTCGGGAATTCCGTGCACGAGCAGACGACGAGATCCGGCCAGTCGGGTCGCAGTCGGGCGTCCAACAGCGCTTGTGCGGTCTCGTAGGCGTCCTGCAAGAGCATCACGGTCTCCTCGCGGTCCGAATTTTCAAGGGCCCTTATTCCTCACCCGGTGTGGGGATGATCCGCCCTTGCGGGCCTTTCACTGTTAACCAAACAGGTGAAGGATGCCGGGACCGCAGTGAGGAAGGAACACCCGTGAGAACACCCCGGTTAGTGCTGCTCGGCACCGCCCTGTCGCTCGGTGTCGTCGTCGTGGCCGCTCCGGCAGCCACCGCCGCGCCCAGTGCCGGCGCGATGATCGCCGAGGTCTACGGCGGCGGCGGCAACTCCGGCGCCACGCTGACCAACGACTTCATCGAGCTCGGCAACGCCAGTGCGAACCCCGTCGACCTGACGGGCTGGAGCGTGCAGTACCTGTCCGCCTCCGCGAGCGCGACCACCGCGTGGCAGGTCACCCCGCTGACCGGGGTGCTCGGCGCGAACGGTCGCCATCTCGTCGCCGAAGCGGCGGGAGCCGGTGGAACCGTCGCGCTGCCGCCGCCGAACGCGACCGGGTCCATCCCGATGTCGGCGACCGGCGGCACGGTCGCCCTGGTCAACTCGACGGCCGCGCTGACCTGCAAGACGGCTGCCGACTGCGCTGCCGACGCGCGCATCCGCGACCTGGTCGGCTACGGGGCGGCGGTTGTCCGCGAGACCACCCCCACCCCCGCGACGAGCAACACCACCTCCGCGGCCCGCCCCGCGCTGACCGACACGGACAACAACTCCGCGGACTTCGTGATCGGCGCGCCGACGCCGACCAACGCCGCGGGACAGACGCCCGGCGGCGGCGGTCCCGCGCCGACCCCCGCGAAGATCCACGAGATCCAGGGCGCGGGCCACCTGTCCGCGATGGACGGCGTCAAGGTCAGCACCACCGGCGTCGTGACCGCGGTCCGGCCCTTCGGCTCCTCGCGCGGCTTCTGGCTGCAGGACCCGCAGGCCGACGCGAACCCGGCCACCAGCGAGGGCCTGTTCGTCTTCACCGGCTCGGTCACCCCGAATCTGGCCGTGGGCGACGCCGTCACGGTCGTCGGCACGGTCGACGAGTTCTACCCGGACGCGCCCCCCGCGTCCTCGGTCATGCTCGCCACGACCGAGCTGACCAGCGCCACCTGGACGGTCAACTCCAGCGGCAACCCGCTTCCCGCGGCCGAGATCCTCACCCCGGACACCGTGCCGAACGCCTACGCGCCGAGTCCCGGCGGGAACATCGAGGCCCTGCCGCTGGACCCGGCCGCGTTCGCGCTCGACTTCTACGAGTCCCGCGAGGGCATGCGGGTCCAGGTCGACAACGCCCGTGTGGTCGGCGCGACCACGAGGTTCAACGAGGTGTTCGTGACCACCAAGCCGGACCAGAACCGCTCCGCCCGCGGCGCGACGGTGTACACCGGCTACGACGACCCGAACAGCGGCAGGCTCCAGGTTCTGTCCCTGATCCCGTTCGCGCAGCGGCCCTTCCCGCAGGCGAACGTCGGCGACACGCTGGCAGGCGCGACCGCCGGTCCGGTCGACTTCAGCCGCTTCGGCGGCTACGTCATTCAGGCCACGCGGCTCGGCGACCTGGTCTCCGGCAACCTTCAGCCCGAGGTCACCCGGGCGGAGCGCGGCGGCGAGCTGTCCGTGGCGACCTACAACGTGGAGAACCTCTCCCCGGCCAACCCGCAGGCGAAGTTCGACCGCCTCGCGCGGGCGATCATCACCAACCTGTCGACGCCGGACATCCTGTCCCTGGAGGAGATCCAGGACAACTCGGGCCCGGTGAACAACGGCGTCGTCGCGGCGGACGAGACGCTGCGCAAGTTCAGCGACACCATCGTCGCCCTCGGCGGCCCACGCTACGACTGGCGGCAGATCGACCCGGTCGACGGTCAGGACGGCGGTCAGCCCGGCGGCAACATCCGGGTGGCGTTCCTGTTCAACCCGGACCGTGTGTCCTTTGTGGACAAGCCGGGTGGTGACGCGGTCACCCCGATCGAGGTCACCCAGGGCGAGTTCCGTTTCCAGGCAAAGCTTTCCCTCTCGCCGGGGCGCATCGAGCCGAACAACGAGGCCTGGGCGGACAGCCGCAAGCCGCTCGTCGGCGAGTTCACCTTCCGCGGCAAGCCGGTGGTCGTGGTGACCAACCACTTCAGCTCCAAGGGCGGCGACCAGCCGCTGTTCGGCCGCAACCAGCCGCCCAACCGGACCTCCGAGGTTCAGCGGCTCAAGCAGGCCGAGCTGGTCAACGCCTTCGCGCGGAAGATCACCGACATCGATCCGTTCGCGAACGTGGTGGTGCTGGGCGACATCAACGACTTCCAGTTCTCCCCGGTGATGGCGAAGCTGACCGAGGGTGGCGTGCTGCGGGCGCTGATCGACGAACTGCCTGAGACGGAGCGCTACAGCTACGTCTTCCAGGGCAACGCCCAGGCGCTCGACCACGTCACGGTGAGCCCGTTCATCTTCCGGACGGACTACGACATCGTGCACATCAACGCCGAGTTCGCCGACCAGGCGAGCGACCACGACCCGCAGGTCGTGCGGTTCCACCCGACCAGCATCCCCTGGCCGACCAGCTAGCAGCACGACCACAGCGGGCCCGCGTCACGGTGACGCGGGCCCGCTGTGCTTTGGTGGTCTTAAAGCGACAAGCAGAGAAGGTGAGCAGATGAGCGACCGCCCGGCTCGGCGTGATCCGTCGAAGTTGGTGGAAGCCGCAGGTTTCCGTGACTACGTCCGCGACGACTGGGGTCCGGCCGACCGTCGGGTCCGCGTGGTCCCCGGCGCGGCCGAGGCCGCCGCCGCGCACCGCGCACGGCTTTCCGCCGCGTTCCCCGGCAAGCGCATCGCCGTGGGCGCGGGTCGCGCGCCCGTGCGATCCAACGACACGGACTACGAGTTCCGCGCCGACAGCGACTTCGCCTGGCTCACCGGTTGCTACGCCGAGGGCGCCGTGCTCGTCATGCACCCGGTCGGCGACGGCCACGACGCCGTCCTGCACCTGCGCGAACCAGCCGGACCGGCCGAGGCGGACTTCTTCGCCAACGCCCGCGACGGCGAGCTGTGGATCGGCGCCGCACCCGGGCTCGCCGAGTGGGCCGAGGCCCTCGGGGTCGCGTGCCGTCCGCTGGAGGAGCTGCCCAAGGTCCTGCGCGGGCAACTGCCCGAGGTGTTGGCCGCCAAGGGCGTGGAGCCACTGCTCGACGCGCTGGTCGGCGCGCACAGCTCCGAGCTGCGCACCACCCTCGCCGAGCTGCGCCGGATCAAGGACGACTGGGAGATCGGGCAGCTCCAGGCCGCCGTCGACGCCACCGTGCTCGGCTTCGCCGACGTCGCCCGCGAACTCCCCGAAGCCGTGCGCGGCGGCGGTGAGCGCTGGCTGCAGGGCACCTTCGACCGGCGCGCCCGCACCCTGGGCAACGGTCCCGGCTACGCCTCGATCGTGGCCGCGGGCGAGCACGCGCCGGTCCTGCACTGGACCCGCTGCGACGGCCCGGTCGCCGAGGACGGCGTGCTGCTGCTCGACGCGGGCGTCGAGATGGGCACGCTCTACACCGCCGACGTGACCCGGACGTTCCCCGTGTCCGGCGAATTCAGCGACGCCCAGGCGCGGGTTTACGACTTGGTCTACGAAGCGCACCTCGCGGCGATGGCCGAGGTCCGCCCGGGTCGCGAGTACAAGGCCTTCCACGACGCCGCGATGCGGGTGCTCGCCGAGGGCCTGCACGACTGGGGCCTGCTTCCCGGGTCGGTTGACAAGTCGCTCGACCCGCGGGGGCAGCACCACCGCCGCTACATCGTGTGCGGCGTCGGGCACATGCTCGGCCTCGACGTGCACGATTGCGCGCGCGCGAGCGCCGAGTCGTACCACGAAGGGGTGCTCGAACCGGGCATGGCGCTGACCGTCGAGCCCGGCCTGTATTTCCACCCGAACGACCTCACCGTGCCGCCTGAGCTGCGCGGAATCGGTGTGCGGATCGAGGACGACCTGATCGTCACCGCCACCGGTAACCAGGTCATCTCCGACGCGCTGCCCATCACCCGTGTCGGGATAGCCGAGTGGGTGCGGGCTCGCGCAGGTAGCCTCGGCTCCTAAGTGGAGTGCACAGTCAGGGGAGCGAAGGAGGGCGTCGTGTCGAACACGGACCACGACACTCGTACGGAGAACGAGGTCAAGGCAGGCAAGCACGCCGCCCCGGAGGGAGCCGAGCGGCACCCGCTGATCGACCTGTCCAGGGACCCGAACCCGGGCCGCGCGGATCACGCCGCACCGGACGACGAAGCCTGATCTACCAGGCGAAACGCAGGTCATCCCGCGGGATGGCCTGCGTTTGTCGTACCGGGGGTGCACCATGGCCCCATGCGAACACATGATCGAGAGACCCGGGGGTCGGTCGCGGTGCTCGCGGCCCGGCTGACCGAGGCCGCCGCGGTGCGGTCGCGGGGTGCGCCCCGGGCCGTCTCGGCTTATGTCCGCGACGTGGCGGCGCACGGGCCGGAGCAGGCAGGCGCCGCCGCTGCGTCCGCCCTGGGGCACACGGTCGAGCTGCTCTGGCAGCGCGGCTGGCTGCCCGCCGACGTCGTCGCGGCCACACCGCGCTCGCTGTCCACCCTCGTGGTCGATGTGGTCGCGGCGCAGACCGCCCAGTACCGGCAGTTGCATCCGCGCTGGCGGCAGCAACTCGCGGAGATCGGCGCGGAGGTCTGGTGGACCGGCGCGCACCTGCCCAGCTGGGCTGAAAGCAAACGCTTGACCCTGGTTGACGCCCTGTCCAGGGCGGTCGACCTCATCGCCGAGCTGATGGTGCTGCCGCAACTGCCCCACCTGGTCCCCGGGCCGGGGGAGTCCTTCACGCACGAGACCAATCCGACCGGGGTGGACGCCCGGGTGCTGATCCGGGTGCGGGGCCTGCTCGCCAAGGCGGAGTCGACGCCCTATCCCGAGGAGGCGGAGGCGCTCTCGGCCAAGGCCCAGGAGCTGATGGCCCGCTACGCGTTCGAGCAGGCCGTGGTGGAGGGCATCGACGACCGCCCGCAGGACGCCGCCGCCCACCGCTTATGGCTGCAGGCGCCCTACCAGGGGCCGAAGGCGCAACTCGTCGACGTCGTCGCGGGCGCGAACCGGTGCCGGGCGGTGTTCTACCCGAAGCTGGGGTGCGTGGTGCTGGTCGGCCACGAGACCGATGTGGAGATCGTCACCATGCTGTCCCGGTCCCTGCAGGTGCAGGCCGAACACGCCCTGAACGCGTCACCGTCGCGCAGCCGCGCGTACCGGCACTCGTTCCTGGTCGCCTACGCGCACCGAATCCGGGAGCGCCTCGCCCGCGCGGGAGCACAGGCCGCTTCGGGCGACACCCGGCTCGTGCCGGTCCTGGCCAGCCGGGACGCGGCGGTGACGGCCAGATTCGAGGCGATGTTCCCCGGCGTCCGCGTCCGCCGCTCGTCGGTGAGCAGCGCCGACGGCTGGGGCGCGGGCCTGCTGGCCGCCGACCGGGCGGACTTGCACCCGAGCCGCCGCCGGATAGCGGGCTGACCCAGGGGGCATTCCGGTCAGCTTGCTTTACGGCCCAGTCGACGCAATCGCCGCCGCTGTCCCGTGCGGCGTGACCTGCGCGAACGGCAGGAGCACAGGCGGGCCGCCGCTCCTGGACTCGAGGCTGTGCCGCGGGACCGGTGGCGCCCCGATGCCCCGTAGGGCGGTGAGGGCTGCGGCAGGGCTGTCGGAGATGGCGAAACGGGCCCACCGGTCACCCGGTAGGCCCGTCCACAGTGGTCGATCGGCGGGGTGGCCGATCAGTCGCCGCTTACGCGGGGATGGTGAGCACCTGGCCCGGGTGGATCATGTCCGGGTTGTCGACACCGCTGGCCTGCGCGATCTTCATGTACTGGTTCGCGTCGCCGTAGAACTGCTTGGCGATCTTCGACAGCGTGTCGCCCGCCTCGACCGTGTAGGTCTGGGTCGCGGGGGCGGCGGGCGCGGCCTGGGCCTGCGGGGCCGCCTGCGCGGGCTCGGGCTGCGGGGTGTTGCTGGCCCACACGTTGCTGCCGCCCTGGCGGACGCACAGGTTGCCGTCGTTCTCCAGCACCAGGCGGGCGCCGTCCTTGCCGCTGGTCTCGCTGGACCACACGGCCTCGCCGTTTTCCTTGTACAGCACGAAGTTTCCGTCGGCCTGCATGTCGGCCCGGACCGCGCCGGAACCCTTGGCGTTGGCCGACCAGGTGGGCATGCCCTCGGTCGCCAGGACCAGGTTGCCGTCGTCCTGCATCTCCAGGTAGTGCCTGCCGTTGGCGGAGTGAATCTTCTGGCCCACGGCCAGGCTCGAACCAGATTCCAGTGCGTCAGCCACGTGATTTCCTTTGCTCTTCGCTGATAACCGCGACCTGGGGCCGCGGGCCGAGGCTAAGCCCGCGACACCAGGCCCGCGCGTCGGTGGACACGGTGCGCCACGCCCCGGGTTGCGCGCGCTTTCGCTGCGCCGCAACAACTCCTGGTCGCCGTTCACCGGGTCGCCATGGGGCATATTCACCCGACCGGGGGGTTTCCGGTGAACGTCGGGTCCCGACGGCGGCGCGTCGGTCCGGACCTGCGTCCGACCTCCCGTTTTGGGTGGCCAAACCCGCCTGCGGTACCCTCTTGCGCGTTGGAGGATTCGCATAGTGGCCTAGTGCGCACGATTGGAAATCGTGTTGGGTGTAAAAGCCCTCAGGGGTTCAAATCCCCTATCCTCCGCACCGCGAGAGCCGGTCACCAGTGGTGGCCGGCTCTTCGCTTTCCCCTCCCCGGGTGACCAAGGGTGTTCGGCGGGCCGCCGCGGCGGCCCGGTACACTCGTCCATGGACCCCGTGCGGTGTTCATCTCGCGAACCTCCCCAGGGCCGGAAGGCAGCAAGGATAAGCGGGCTCTGGCAGGTGCACGGGGTCCCCTTTTGCCCGGGGTCCTATTCGCGCCCCTTGGCCACCAGCTCGTAGCTGCGGACCCGGTCGGCGTGGTCGTACACATTCGTGGTGATCATCAGCTCGTCGGCGTTGGTCGCCGCGAGCAGGTCGGCGATTCCCTTTCGAACGGTGTCCGGGCCGCCGATGATCTGTGAGTCCAGCCGGTCGTCGATGAACAGCCGGTCCATGTCCGTGTACGGATAGGCCGCGGCCTCGGCGGGTGTCGGCATCCGGCCCGGCGTGCCCTTGCGCAGCTGGAGGAACTGCAGCGCGCCCGGCTGGGCCAGTTCGCGGGCGGTCTCGTCGTCGTCGGCGCAGATCACCGACGCCGCCACCATCGCGTAGGGCTCGGCCAGGGTCGCCGACGGCTGGAACCGCTCGCGGTAGAGCGCCAGCGCGGGCAGTGTGTTCTCCGAGCTGAAGTGGTGGGCGAAGGCGAACGGCAGGCCCAGTAGCCCGGCGACCTGGGCGCTGTACCCGCTGGACCCGAGAAGCCACATCGCGGGCTGGTTGTCCAGCGCGGGCACGGCCGTGATGCCGTTGGAGTCCCGGCCGGTGAAGTAGTTGGACAGCTCGGCGAGTTGCTCGGGGAAGTCGTCGGCCGAGAGCGGACCGGTCGAGCGGCGCAGCGCCCGCGCGGTCACCTGGTCGGTGCCGGGCGCGCGGCCGATGCCCAGGTCGACCCGGCCGGGGTGCAGCGCCTCCAACATGCCGAACTGCTCGGCCACCACGAGCGGAGGGTGGTTGGGCAACATCACACCCCCGGACCCGATCCGCAGCGTCGAGGTGGCCATCGCGATGTGCGCGAGCAGCACGGCGGGTGCGGAGCTCGCGATGCCGGGCATGTTGTGGTGCTCGGCCACCCAGTACCGGTGGTAGCCGAGGCGCTCGGTGCGCCGGGCGAGGTCGAGGCTGTTGCGGAGGGCGGCGGTCTCGGTGGAGTCGCTGGCGACGGGCGCCAGGTCGAGCACGGAGAAGGGGACGTCGGTGGGCACGTCAGGATGCAACGCCGGGGAGCGGCCGGTGCTTCCCGGACGCGGACATGTCGGTCGGGCCGGGTAGGGTCGGGCCCGTGGCGCTTGCCCTTTACCGAAAGTACCGACCGGCGACCTTTGCCGAGGTCGTCGGCCAGGAACACGTCACCGACCCCCTGCGTGTCGCGCTCTCCGCGGGCCGGGTCAACCACGCCTACCTCTTCTCCGGCCCGCGCGGCTGCGGGAAGACGTCCAGCGCGCGCATCCTCGCCCGGTCGCTGAACTGCGAACAGGGCCCGACGGATGAGCCCTGCGGCACCTGCGACTCGTGCGTCGGCCTCGCGCCGAACGGGCCGGGCACGGTCGACGTCGTCGAGCTCGACGCGGCCAGCCACGGCGGTGTCGACGACGCCCGCGAACTGCGCGACCGGGCGTTCTACGCGCCCGCCCAGTCGCGCTACCGCGTCTTCATCGTCGATGAGGCGCACATGGTCACCACCCAGGGCTTCAACGCGCTCCTCAAGATCGTCGAGGAGCCCCCGGAGCACCTGGTCTTCATCTTCGCCACGACCGAGCCGGACAAGGTCCTCGCGACCATCCGCTCCCGCACCCACCACTACCCGTTCCGGCTGATCCCGCCCGGGGCGATGCGCGAGCTGCTCGAACGCAACTGCGCCGCCGAGGGCGCCACCGTCGAACCGGCCGTGTTCCCGCTGGTCATCCGCGCGGGCGGCGGCTCGGCGCGTGACACCCAGTCGGTGCTCGACCAGTTGCTCGCGGGCGCGGGACCCGAAGGCGTCACCTACGAGCGAGCGGTCGCTCTGCTCGGTGTCACCGATGTGGCCCTGATCGACGACATGGTCGACGGCCTCAGCGCGGGCGACGCCGCCGCCGTCTATGGCACGGTCGACCGGCTGGTCGAAGCGGGCCACGACCCCCGGCGTTTCGCCTCCGACCTGCTCGACCGCCTGCGCGACCTGGTCCTGCTGCGCGCGGTGCCGGACGCGGGCGCCCGCGGCCTGGTCAGCGCGCCCGCCGACGAGATCGACCGGATGGTCGGCCAGGCCGAGCGCATCGGCCCCGGCACCCTGACCCGCTACGCCGAGATCGTCCACACAGGACTCGTCGACATGCGCGGCGCCACCGCCCCGCGCCTGCTGCTGGAACTGCTGTGCGCGCGGATGCTGCTGCCCGGCGCGGTGTCGACCGACGCCGCCGCGGACTCCGCGGTGCTGCAGCGGTTGGAGCAGATGGAAAGGCGCGTCGTCGCCGGCGGCAGCGCGCCCGCCGCGGACGCCCCGGCCCGACCGGTGATCACCCGCCCCTCGCAGCGGCAGGCCGACCAGCCCGCCCCGTCCGCCCGACCCGCCGCCGCGGCGGGCGCGACCGGTGCGAGCCCGGCCGCCGCGACCACAGCCGGCGGCACGGCCGCCCCGACCACACCCGGCCGCACGGCGGCTCCGGCAGGCGCGACCACACCCGGCCGTGTCACCGCTCCGGCCGCAGTGGACGAAGCGCGCCCACCCGCACGAACCGCCGCGGGATCGCCGGTCGAGGCAGACCGGCCCGCCCCCGCCGCCAGCAGCGCGAGCGCTCCGGCGCCCGCCCGACCCGACACCGCGCCTTCGCCGAATGCCGGCGCAGCGGCGGACTGGCCGACACCGAGCACCCCAGCGAACGGCGCCGCCCCCCACAGCGGGAGCGCGCCCACCGCCCCGGCGGCCACCCCGTCGGCGCCGGGAGCGTTGGACGCCACCGCCATCCGCCGGGTGTGGTCCGAACTGCTCGGCGCGGTGCGCAAGGCCAGCCGCAGCACCGAAGCCATGCTCACCAACGCGACCGTGCTGTCCGTCGAGGGCAACACGGTGGTCATCGCGCACACCGCCGCCCCCTTGGCGCGCAGGCTGGGTGAGCCGCGCAACGTCGAGGCGATCGCCCAGGCGCTCAACGCCGTTCTCGGTGGCACGTGGCAGGTCCGCTGTGTCCATGCCGAGCCGGGCAGCACCCCGACGAGCGCGGCGCCCGCCCGCCCGTCGGCGCAGCCGCCGCAGCGCACGTACGAGCCGCCCAGCCGAGTGATCAACAACCGGCCACCCGCCGAGGACGTGCCGCCTCCGCCGCCGGAGCCCGAACTGCCGCCGGAGCCGGAAGACGAGGAAGAGCTGATGGCGCAGGCCGCCCACGCCCCGGAACCCGGCGCGGAAGGCTCCCGGCAGGACCCGGAAGAGGCCATGCTCAAGCTGCTCGCCGAGAAGCTGGGCGCCAAACCGCTGAAGTCGTGAACGCGCGCCCTCGCATCGGGCAACAACTGATGTGAGGACGATGACCGACCGCGACGACACGGAGTCCGACCGCCCATACCTGGGCGGTCCGGACGTGGCACCGGTGTTCGGCCGCCTGTTCGACCAGTACGCGGCCCCACTGCACCGCTACCTCGCCCGCCGCGTCGGGCCCGAGATAGCGAACGACTTGGTCAGTGAGACCTTCCTGGTGGCGCTGCGGCAGCGCGATTCCTACGACGCCAGGCAGGCCGTGGTCCGCTCCTGGCTCTACGGCATCGCGACCAACCTGATGCGCCGGTTCGTGCGCCAGGAGGAACGCGCGCTCAGAGCGGGAGTCCGGTCGTTGGGCCGCGAGGAAGGCCACGACGAGGGGGCGCGGGTGGTCGACCGGGTCGACGCCGAGGTCGCCGTGCGAGGACTGGCGGCCGCGGTGGCCGACCTTTCGCCCGGCGACCGGGATGTCCTGCTGCTCACGTCGTGGGCCGGCCTGGACTCCAACGAGGTCGCCGAGGCGCTCGGCATTCCCGTGGGCACAGTGCGTTCCAGGCTCCATCGGGTCCGCAAGTCGTTGCGTGCCAACGGTCATCGTCAGCACACCGCACGGGAGGAGGAAAGCCATGGGTGACCACGACAACCTGCGTGAGCTCTGGTCGGAGGACGAGTTGGACACCGCGCTGTCGCGGCTGAACTCCGCCGTGCGAACCGACGCGCACGCCCTCGCGAGGGCACGCGCCGAGCTGATGGCCGCCGCGGGCGGTCCCGAACAGGGGAGCACGATGAGCACGCAGACATCCCGCCCGAAGCGGCGCTGGGTGCGATGGGCGGCCCCGGCGGCCGCCGTCGCCGCGGTGGTCGCCGGCTTGCTGGTGGCGCAAACGGTGTCCTTCAACGGAAATCCGCCGGGAGCCGTCGCCGCCGCGGCCGAACTCAACGCCGCCGCGGACCGCGTCGGCGCGTCCGATCCGCCGGTCGGCCCCGGTCAGTACCGCTATGTCGGCACGCACGCGTGGTGGATGGGCATGGGTGCGCCGGAGGGGAAGATGTTGGCGGTCCTGGAAGAGAACCTGATCGAGCAGTGGGCGCCCGCCGAGTTCGACCAGGAATGGATGCAGCGGCGCCAGGTCACCGGCAACCACAAGGTCCTCGTCGGCACCGAGGAGGAAGTCAAGGCCTCGGGCATGTTGGGCGGGCGCAGGCCCGGTCAGGGCGAGAAACGCGCTCGCTGCGGTGACTTCTACGCCGCCGACGAGGGCCGGGAACCGTGCACCCGCGAAGGGGCGTGGCAGGTTCCGACGCCCGCGTTCCTCGCGAGCCTGCCCAAGGACCCGCGTCAGCTCTACGACCGGCTGCGTGCCGACACCGAGGGTCGGGGTCCGGGACCGGACGAGGAGATGCTCGTGTACGTGGCGGACGTGCTGCGGTCGGGCACCGTCCCGGCGGAGATCAGGGCCAACCTGTACCGGGTCCTCGCGATGGTGCCGAGCATCGAGATCACCGACCGCGCGGCGAACCTCGCGGGCAAGGTCGGCGTCGCGTTCGGCATCGGCGACGAAGAGGATCGCATGGAGATCATCATCGACGTCGCGACCGGCCAGTTCATCGGCGAACGCAAGACCGCGGGCGACGACATCGACGGCATCGAGCCGGGCACCGTCATCAGCTTCACCTCAGTCGAAACCGCCGTAGTCGACAAGATCGGCACACCCCCCACCTCTTAACCCATTCGCGAGTCCAACGTTCAGAACAATGAGTCCAACGTTCAGAACATCACACCTGACGTTCGCTATCGCGCGAATGTAGGTCTCGATGTTCTGAACGTTGGACTCATTGTTCTGAACGTTGGACTCAGTGTTCTGAACGTTGGACTCAGTGTTCTGAACGTTGGACTCAGTGTTCTGAACGTTGGACTCAGTGTTCTGAACGTTGGACTCAGTGTTCTGAACGTTGGACTCATTGTTCTGAACGTTGGACTCGCGAATGGGTTAGGTGATGGGGCGGATGCGGGCGGAGTCGGCGGCTACGAGGGCGGCGTCGCCGGATTCCGTTGTCACGGCGACCGCGCGGGACGAGGGGGACCAGACGATGCCGTCGGGGCTGACCGGGGCGGGGAGGTCGGCGGAGCGGAGGAAGCGGCCGTTCTCGGTCTGGTGGAACGAGACCTTGGTGCCGTCGACGACCGCGATGCGCCTGCCGTCCGGCGCGAGCCGGGCCTGGGAACCGGTGGGCAGCGACGGGACCAGCGGCTCCCACTCCTCACCGCCGACCTTGTAGCGCACGATCCGCGCCTCGTCGGCGGTGTACTCGGTGGCGACCAGGCGCATCGAGTCGGGAAGCCAGCGCAGGTCGCGCCTGCCCGCGTCGGCGGGTTCGGGCGAGATCAGCCGGACGTGGTCGTCCTCGGTGACCGGCATCGTGTCGACCAGCACGAGCTTGCGCGGCAGCCGGATCGCGATGTAGCGGCTGTTCGGGCTGACCGCCGCCTCCAGGACCGCGCCGCCTCGGTCGTAGACGGCCTGTTCCTCGCCGACCAGCACGTTGCGGATGACCACGGTGAACAGCAGTCGGTGCCGCCGGTTGGCGCGGTAGACGATGCGGCCGGGCAGCACGCCGAGCAACTCGGTGTCGTAGTCGGCCGAGCCGAGCAGCGGGGCCATGCCCGCGCCGACCCTCAGCAGCGACAGCCGGGCCGGTTTCCCATGCTCGACAACGATTTTCCGGTCGCCGGGCAAGTACTTCGCGGCGCGCAGATCGGTCACCGTCTCCAGGTTCCGGCGCACGCCTTTGGCATCGATCTCGACCAGGCGTGCCTGGTCGCCATCGGTCACCGAGATCAGTAACCGTTCGCGCTCGTCGACATCGAGCACCCGCATCCCCGACATGATCTCCACCCTGTCACAACACAGGTCATCCGAGGAATCCGAGGATCCCGTTCGCAATCCCTTCGGCGTAACGCTGCCTGCCCGCCGGGCTGGACAGCGTCGCCGCCTCATTCGCGTCCCGCATGTTGCCGCACTCGACGAGGACCGTCGGCCGCTCGGTCAGGTTGAGCCCGGCGAGGTCGTCGCGCGCGGACAGACCGTCCTTCCCCGCGTAGTTGGACGTCGGGAAGCCTGCGGCGACCAGTTTGTCGCGTACCGCCCGGGCCAGGTGCAGCGACGGCTCGCCCTGCGCGGTGTTCAGCGGCGGCGACGAGTGCGCCAGGTGGAACCCGTGCGCCCCGGCCGCGGTCGAGCCGTCGGCGTGCAGCGACACCACGGCCGCCGCGCCCGACTCGTTGCCGATGGCCGCGCGCCGGTCGACGCAGGGTCCGACACCGGCGTTGTCGGCCCTGGTCATGATGACCTTGACCCCGCGCGCGGTGAGGATCTCGCGCAATCGGACCGCCAGGTCCCAGGCGAACGCGTGCTCCGGGTAACCGGTCTGGGTGGCCGTCCCGGTGGTGTTGCACGGTTTGGTGCGCCCGCGCCCGGCGGGCACCTGCCGGTTGATCTCGGCGGTGTGCGTGGCGTTGCCGCCGTTGTGGCCGGGGTCGATCACCACGACACGCCCGGTCGCGGGCACGGCTTTAGCGGTCGTCGTGGTCGGCGCCGCGGGCAGGCTCGACGAAGTCGAGGGAGCGGTGGTCGTGGGCACGTCCGAGGTGGTGGGAGCCGTGGACGTGGTCGATGGCGAGGTCGAGGTCGTGGACGCGAGCGTCTGGCCGACCGGCTTGGCCTGCGGCCCGGCGCAGGCGGACATCGCCGCGGCGAGGGCGCAGGCGGCGGCGAGTCCGGTCGCGTGTCTTCTCAGCACCGCGCCCACGATGCCACAGGTGGGTGCCCTCTAAGCTGGTGGCGACGCCGACGTAGACCGTCGGGTCGTTCCCGGACGAGAGGGGCCGCGGTGTTTCCCGGTGGCGGTGCGCCCGACATGCAGGCGATCATGCAGCAGGCACAGAAGATGCAGGAACAGCTGCTCAACGCGCAGCAGGAGCTGGCCGACGCCGAGGTCCAGGGCTCCGCGGGCGGCGGCCTGGTCACCGCGACGGTGTCCGGCGCGGGCGAGCTGAAGGCCCTCGAGATCGACCCGAAGGTGGTCGACCCGGAGGACACCGAGACGCTGGCCGACCTGATCGTCGCCGCCGTGCGCGACGCGGGCGCCCAGGCGCAGAAGCTGGCCGAGACCAAGATGGGCCCGCTCGCGGGCGGACTGGGCGGCGGGCTCGGCCTGCCGGGTATGTGAGCGACAAATGTACGAGGGCCCGGTCCAGGACCTGATCGACGAGCTCGGCAGACTGCCGGGGGTCGGGCCCAAGAGCGCGCAGCGCATCGCCTTCCACCTGCTCGGCGCCGAACCCGCCGACGTCACCCGGCTGCAGGAGGTCCTGCAGAAGGTGAAGGAGGGCGTCGTGTTCTGCGACGTCTGCGGCAACGTCTCCGCGGAGACCACGTGCCGCATCTGTTCCGACGCCCGCCGCGACCTGTCGGCGGTGTGTGTGGTCGAGGAGCCCAAGGACGTCCTCGCGATCGAGCGGACCCGTGAGTTCAAGGGCCGCTACCACGTGCTCGGCGGTGCGCTCGACCCGTTGTCCGGTGTCGGCCCTGAGCAGTTGCGCATCCGCCAGCTGCTCACGCGCATCGGGTCGGAGGAGATCACCGAGGTGATCCTGGCGATGGACCCGAACACCGAGGGCGAAGCGACCGCCACCTATCTGATCCGGATGCTGCGCGACTTCCCCGGTCTTACTGTCACCCGGCTGGCGTCGGGGTTGCCGATGGGCGGCGACCTGGAGTTCGCCGACGAGCTGACCCTGGGTCGCGCGATGTCCGGCCGCCGCACGGTGTGAGCCTCACGGGCGACATCCTGGCCGCGCCCGCGCGTTTGGGCGCTGTCCGGCTGGTCGCCGTGGACGGTCCGACAGGCGCGGGCAAGTCCACGCTCGCGGCCCGGCTGGCCGACGACCTGCGAACACGCAGCGTGGCCACGGCCGTGGTGCCCACTGATCATTTCGCCACCTGGGACGACCCGGTCGCCTGGTGGCCCCGGCTCGTCGAAGGCGTGCTGAATCCCCTCCAAAACGGTGTTCCTGGCCGCTACCAGCGCACTGAATGGCCTGGTGGGGTGCCCTCCCCGGGGTCCTGGATCACCGTCGAGGTGCCGGAGGTGCTCATCATCGAGGGCGTTTCCTCCGGCAGGCGCTCCGTGCACGCGCGGCTGTCGTGTCTGGTCTGGGTGGATTTCGGCGATTTCGCGACTCGCCTGGACCGCTCGGTGGCCCGCGACGGCGCGGCGAGTCGGGCCGAACTTGTGCGCTGGCAGGCATTCGAGGCCGGCTGGTTCGCCGTCGACGGCACACGTGCGCGCGCTTGCGTGCGTGTCCGCTCCTGAGCATTCGACGCAGCCGAGTGTCCGCTGAACGGACGTACGATCAAGAAATCTCACCCCCCGTGGCCGAACCGTCGCGCAATGGTGATTCTGCGTATACCAGTTGGCCGGATCGTGACCTGCCGTAGCTGAGCGAAGTAGTAGTGAGCGGCTATGGTCGGCGACCACACGGTGTGATCCCGTGCACGGTTTTGAGCGGATATGAGGAGTGCGTGATGGCTTACCAGCGATCCGCGCGACTTGGCCGGCAGGCGTACACGCCTCGGCTCGTCGCGCAGTCGCCTCGGCACGGGCGGTTCGTCGGATGACGCCGCCGCTCGAAGTGACCGAGTCGGCCGCTGAAGCGCAGCCGGAGGTCACGCTCGCCGGGATGAGCAAGAAGGCGATCCAGGGCCGGTCGCTGAGTCAGATCGCCTGGATGCGCCTCAAGCGCGACAAGGTCGCCCTGGTCGGCGCGGGTGTGATCATCCTGTTGATCCTCGCGGCCGTCGCCGCGCTGGTGTTGGACCGCTTCTTCAACGTCATCGGTCCGAACGACTTCCACCAGGACCTGATCGACACCGAGGGCGGCACGCTCGCTCCCAAGGGCCCTTTCGGCGGGATGAGCCTTGAGCACCCGCTCGGTGTCGAGCCCGTCAACGGCCGCGACCTGCTGGCGCGAATCTTCGCCGGATCCTGGATCTCGTTGCTGATCGCGTTCCTCGCCACCGTGCTGTCGGTCTTGATCGGCACCGTGATGGGCGTGATGGCAGGCTTCTTCGGCGGCTGGATCGACACCCTCATCAGCCGCGCGATGGACGTCTTCCTCGCGTTCCCGCTGCTGGTTTTCGCGATGGCGCTGGTCGGCGTCATGCCGGACACGATCTTCGGCCTCGGCTCGGAGACGGTCCGCATCGGCATGCTGACCTTCATCATCGGCTTCTTCAACTGGCCCTACATCGGTCGCATCGTCCGCGGCCAGACGCTCTCGCTGCGTGAGCGCGAGTTCGTCGACGCGGCCCGAAGCCTGGGCGCGCGTGGCCCGTACATCCTGTTCCGGGAACTGCTGCCCAACCTGGTCGCCCCGATCCTCGTGTACGCCACGCTGCTGATCCCGACCAACATCCTCTTCGAATCCGCGCTGTCCTTCCTCGGGGTCGGCATCAACGCGCCGACCGCGACCTGGGGCGGCATGCTTTCGGAGGCATCGCGCTACTACACGATGCCGCACTTCATGCTCTGGCCCGGTCTGGCGATCTTCGTGACCGTGCTGGCCTTCAACCTGTTCGGAGACGGGCTGCGTGACGCCCTCGATCCGCGGGCTCGATAGGTGATTGGTTCCGGTAATCCCATTGCTCCGGGAAAGAAAGGGTGCAACCGCAAGATGAATAACAAGCGCTTGGTTACCGCGGTGGCCGCGGGCGCGGTTGTCGTCATGGGCCTCTCGGCCTGTGGTGGCAACGGCACCGATGGCAAGAACGGTGGCGGTGGCACCAAGACCCCCGCCTTCAACGCGGCGTTGACGGAAACGTTCAACCCTTCTGACAAGAAGGGGGGCATCGTCAAGATCGCCAACGCGGGCACATGGGACTCCCTGGACCCGGGCGAGACCTACTACGGCTACTCGTGGAACTTCCTGCGGCTCTACGGCCGCTCGCTGCTGATGTTCAAGCCCGCCCCCGGCGGCGCGAGCAACGAGCTGGTCCCGGACCTCGCCGAGAGCCTGGGCACGCCCAGCGAAGGCGGCAAGACCTGGACGTACAAGCTGCGTGAGGGCATCAAGTACGAGGACGGCACCGCCGTGACCTCGAAGGATGTCAAGCACGCGGTGCTGCGGTCGACCGACAAGGAGACCTTCCCCAACGGTCCCGCGTACTTCGAGGGCTACCTCAACCTGCCCGAGGGCTACAAGGGTCCGTACAAGACCAAGGACATGGACACCAATTCGGCGATCGAGACGCCGGATGACCGCACCATCGTCTTCCACCTGAAGCAGCCCTTCGGTGGCTTCGACTACTTCGCGCACCTGCCGCAGACCGTTCCGGTCCCCGAGGCCAAGGACACCGGCGCGAAGTACCGCGAGCACGTGATCTCGACGGGCCCGTACAAGTTCGACAAGAACGAGATCGACAAGCAGTTCAACCTCGTTCGCAACCCGGAGTGGAAGCCGGAGACCGACCCGAACCGTAAGGCGCTGCCGGACGGCTACGAGGTCACGATGAACGTCAACGCCGACGACATCGACAACCGACTCATCTCGGGCGACCTCCACATCGACATCACCGGCACGGGCGTGCAGCCCGCGTCCCTGAGCCGCGTCCTCAGCGACCCGGCGCTCAAGGCGAGCGCGGACAACCCGACGCTGGCTCGCCTCTGGTACACCTCGGTCAACCCGACGGTCGCTCCGCTGGACAACAAGGAATGCCGCAAGGCGATCCTGTACGCCGTGGACCGCACCGGTTACCAGACCGCGTACGGCGGCACGTTCTCCGGTGGCGACATCGCGACGAGCCTGCTGCCCCCGCAGATTCCCGGCGCCGAGAAATTCGACCTCTACCCGGCGGGCCCGGACAACAAGGGCGATGTGGCCAAGGCCAAGGAGGCCCTGACGGCCTGCGGTCAGCCGAACGGCTTCGAGACCAACATCGCCTACCGATCCGAGCGGCCGAAGGAGAAGGCCGCCGCGGAGTCGATGCAGCAGGCGCTGGCTCGTGTCGGCATCAAGCTGACGCTGCGCCCGTTCCCGCAGGGTGACTACTTCTCGCAGTTCGCGGGCAACCCGCCGTACGTCGTGGCCAACAAGCTCGGCCTCGCGCTCAACGGTTGGGGCGCCGACTGGAACGACGGCTTCGGCTTCCTGTCGCAGATCGTCGACAGCCGCGTGATCCGTGAGACCGGTGGTTCCTCCAACACCTCCGTGCGCATCCCCGAGGTCGACAAGATGCTCGACGAGGCCATCGGTGAGACCGATGCGCCGAAGCGCGAGAAGATGTGGGCCGCTATCGACAAGAAGGTCATGGAGGAGGCAGTCATCCTCCCGGGCGTCTTCAGCAAGAGCCTGATCCTTCGTGGCAAGGGCCTGACGAACGTGTTCGTCTCCGACGCCTACGGCATGTACGACTACCTCGCCATGGGTGTCGAATAACCACCACGTCCCCTCGGTAACTCCACGTTAGGCAGGTGAAGGCAGCAGGTGGCAGGCCCGGGTGACCCCCGGGCCTGCCACCGGTGCCGGCCACGGTGATCACATACATCTTCCGGCGGCTCTTCGCAGCGGTCGTTCTGCTCTTCATCGTGAGCGCGGTGACGTTCTCGATCTTCTTCGTCATGCCCAGGCTTGTCGGCGGCACACCGGAAACCCTGGCCACCCGCTACGTGGGCCGGGCAGCGACCGCCGAAACCGTCAAGATCACCGCGGAGAAGCTCGGCTTCTACGACCCGGTGGTCGTCCAGTACGGCAACTGGGTCAAGGGCGTCGTCGTCGGCGCCGACTTCGACTACGGCGCCGGTGTCGAGCACTGCCCCGCGCCGTGCCTTGGCTATTCCTTCCGCACCAAGCAGCCAGTCTGGCCGGAGCTGCTCGACCGCGCGCCGGTGACGATGTCGCTGGCCGTGGGCGCGGCGACGCTGTGGCTGGTCGGCGGGGTCGCGGTGGGCACGCTCTCCGCGCTGCGCCGTGGCTCCTTCTTCGATCGCGCGGCCATGGGCGTGGCCCTTGCCGGCGTGTCGCTCCCCATCTTCTTCACCGGGCTGATCTCGCTGTCGTTCTTCAGCTATTCATTGGGCTGGGCGGCGCCAGGAGGCGCGTACACACCGTTCCTGGAGAATCCGGGGGAGTGGGCGTACAACCTGCTCCTACCGTGGATCACGCTCGCGTTCCTGTTCTCAGCCCAGTACGCGCGGCAGACCCGCGCGGGCATGCTCGACACGATGAACGAGGACTTCATCCGCACCGCGCGGGCGAAGGGCCTGCCCGAGCGCACCGTTGTCGTCAAGCACGGTCTGCGCGGCGCGCTCACCCCGATCCTCACGATCTTCGGCTTGGACGTCGGCCTGCTGCTCGGCGGCGCCGTCCTGACCGAGAGCGCGTTCTCGCTGCAGGGCCTGGGCAAGTACGCCATCGAGGGCATCACCAACTACGACCTGCCCAAGGTCATGGGTGTCACGATGTTGGCGGCGTTCTTCATCGTCGTCGCCAGCCTGGTCGTGGACCTCCTTTACGCCGTCGTCGACCCGAGGGTGCGCACCAAGTGAGCGAGTTTTCCGAAGACAGCCTCGACGGCGGCGCCGTGATCCGGCCCGAGCCGTCGAAGAACCCGGACGCGTTCCTCCAGGTGCGCGGGCTGCGGGTGCATTTCCCCACCGACGACGGTGTCGTCAAGTCGGTCGACGACCTGTCGTTCAGCGTCGCGCGCGGCAAGACGCTGGGGATCGTGGGCGAGTCCGGCTCCGGTAAGAGCGTGACCAGCCTGTCGGTCATGGGTCTGCACAAGGCGGGCACGGCCAAGATCACCGGTGAGATCCTGCTCGACGGCCAGAACCTGGTCGGCATGGACGCGGAGAAGGTGCGCGCGCTGCGGGGCAAGCGGATGGCGATGATCTTCCAGGACCCGCTGTCGGCGATGCACCCGTTCTACACGGTGGGCAACCAGATCATCGAGGCCTACCGCGTGCACAACAAGGTCACCAAGGCGGTGGCCCGCAAGCACGCGATCGACATGCTCGACAAGGTCGGCATCCCCAACCCCAAGGGGCGGGTCGACGACTACCCGCACCAGTTCTCAGGCGGCATGCGGCAGCGCGCGATGATCGCGATGGCGCTGTCCTGCGACCCGGAGCTGCTGATCGCCGACGAGCCGACCACCGCGCTCGACGTGACAGTGCAGGCGCAGATCCTCGACCTGATCCGGGATCTGCAGCAGGAGTTCAACTCCGCGGTCATCATCATCACCCACGATCTCGGCGTGGTCGCCGAGCTGGCCGACGACATCATGGTGATGTACGCGGGCCGGGCCGTGGAATACAGCACCGCCGAGGACATCTTCAACTCGCCACAGCACCCGTACACGTGGGGTCTGCTCGGCTCGATGCCCAGGCTCGACCGCGACCGCACCGAGCGGCTGCTGCCGATTCCGGGCACGCCGCCGAGCTTGATCAACGTGCCGGACGGCTGCCCGTTCAACCCGCGCTGCGCCTACGCCAACCTCAACGGCGACCTGAGCATGACCGTGCGGCCGGAGTTCCGTGACATCGGCGGCGACCACCACATCGCCTGCCACCTTTCCGCCGAGGACCGGGTCCGCATCTGGGACACCGAGATCAGGCCGAAGCTGTGAGTATCGAAAACGGGGACGCCGTGAGCGCACAGACCGAAACCGAGCCCACCGAGTCCAAGCGGACCGGCGAGGCGCTGCTGACCGTCGAGGGACTGACGAAGCACTTCCCGATCCGCAAGGGCCTGCTGCAGCGTCAGGTCGGCGCGGTGCAGGCGGTCGACGGCCTGAACTTCGACGTGCAGAAGGGCGAGACGCTCTCGCTGGTCGGCGAGTCCGGCTGTGGCAAGACCACGACCGGCAGGCTGCTGACCAGGCTGTTGGAGCCGACCGCGGGCAAGATTGTCTTTGACGGCAAGGACATCTCGCACCTGTCCGTCGGCAAGATGCGCCCGCTGCGCCGCGACATCCAGATGATCTTCCAGGACCCGTACTCGTCGCTTAACCCGCGGCACACGGTCGGGACGATCGTCGGGGCGCCGTTCAAGCTGCAGAACGTCAAGACCGAGCACGGCACCAAGCGCGCCGTGCAGGACTTGTTGGCCCTGGTCGGTTTGAGCCCGGAGCACTACAACCGCTACCCGCACGAGTTCTCCGGCGGCCAGCGCCAGCGCATCGGCATCGCCCGCACGCTTGCCTTGCGCCCCAAGCTGATCGTCGCCGACGAGCCGGTCTCGGCGCTGGACGTGTCGATCCAGGCGCAGGTCGTCAACCTGCTGGAGGACCTGCAGAACGAGTTCGACCTGACGTACGTGATGATCGCGCACGACTTGTCGGTCGTGCGGCATGTGTCCGACCGTGTGGCGGTCATGTACCTCGGCAAGATCATGGAGATCGCGGACCGCACCGCGCTCTATGAGCGGCCGATGCACCCGTACACGGTGGCCCTGCTCTCGGCGGTGCCGATCCCGGACACGTCGCGGCGCGGCAACCGGGAGCGGATCAGGCTGCAGGGTGACGTCCCCAGCCCGGTCAACCCGCCGTCGGGCTGCCGTTTCCGCACCCGGTGCTGGAAGGCGCAGGAGATCTGCAAGGTCGAGGAGCCGCCGCTGGCGGAGTTGGCCCCCGGCCACCGCGCGGCGTGTCACTTCCCGGAGAACACGGACAAGCTGACCATCGACCCGACCGGTGCGGCGCATTCCTGAGTAGACAGACCGAGAGCGGCCAGGGATTCCCTGGCCGCTCTCGCTCATTCCCCGGTGGCTCCGTCGAGGCGCTCGCGAAGAAAGTCGGCATGCCCGTTGTGGCGCGCGTATTCCTCGATCATGTGCGTGAGCACGTAGCGCAGCGAGTACTCCTCATCGCCGTACCGCCCGAGAACGTCGAGCGACTCAGCGCCGTCGACGACGGCCCTCGACTGGGCGCATGCTTCACGCCAGACTTCGAACGCCTTTTCCACGTCAGCGTCTTCCACCTCGAAATCGGCGTGGTACCCATCTGCCCCGCGGCCCCAATAGCTCGGGACCTGTTCACCGTTGACGACAACGCGGAACCAACTCCGCTCGACTTCGGCGAGGTGCCGGACCAACCCGAGTAGGGAGATGGCGGAAGGCGGAACGGCCTTCTCTCTGAGCTGTTCGGCGGTTAGGCCCGCGACCTTCATTTCGAGGGTCTGCCGTTGCCAGTCCAGGAACTGGGTCAGTGAGGTGCGCTCGTCCGCTATCCGCGAGGGTTCGGTTCTCTGCTGCGTGTCCACCCGGACATCATGTCCTTGGCCGCCGACGTTTTCGCGGCAATGGGTTCGCGTCGCAGGTCACGGGCGTGAGACCGTCGGGCATGCACGCCGAAATCACGGGGGACTTCGAGATCCATCTGACGGTGTCCGCCGGTGACCTCCAGAGGCTTGCCGCGTTCGCTGAGGAGAACGGGCTCAAGCTCACCCACATCCTGCTCGACCGCGGGGTGTCGCCGTCCCAGCCGATGCTGACCCTGGGCGGTTCGGGCACGCTTGAACGCCAGTGCGGCAAGGCGGAGCGCTGGGTCGAGCGGCTCAAGGAATTGGGCATCCGGGTCGTTCGGGTCAAGATCGAGGCGGCGCCCTGGAACGAAGGGGTGCCGGCGACGGACGACGAGGCCAAGGTGCAGCCTGCTCCGAGGTACTTCGAGCACCACGTCAAAATCCTGCTGCCCGAGGGCGACCTGGCGCGGCTGCGTGAGCTGACCGAACTCGCCGAGGCGCACCGCGCCCGGCCTTCCCGCAGCGTGCGCCGCAAGCGGGCCGACGGGTGGGAGGAGCGGTCACCCAGCGCGTCGGGATGGCGGGGCGGACGACCGCCCGCGAGTTTCTCGACGAGCTGGTCGAAGCCCTGCGTGGGGCAGGCTACGAGATCGTCGCCGTCGAGCAGGAGTATGTCGTGGTGGACGACAACCTCCGCCTCGACGACGGCTAGTTCGACGCCCGACCGGTGGTCCGCCAGGACGTGACCAGGGGAGACCGGATGCGGACGGTCGCGGCCGGCCTGCCCGGCTATCCCTCGACCTACCAGCCGGTCCAAGGCGGCGACGGCGTGGCTCAGCGAGCCGCGTTCGACCCGGCTCTGCGGCAGTTCCCCAAGGCCTACCGGCACGGCGAGCCGACCTTCGCCGACGCCGCCACCGGCGCCCGCTGGCGCGCGGCCCGCCGCGACGCGATGCACCACCTCGTGCGGGTCGTCGCCGATTCCCCGTGGGCGGATTCGCTGGTGCTGCGCGGAAGCATCACCATGCGCGCCTGGGTGGGCGACGCCGCGCGGGAGCCGGGCGACATCGACTTCGTCGTCCTCCCCGCGTCCCGCTCGATCAAGGACGCCGCGATGCTCGACGGCATCGTCGCCGCAGTCCGCTCGACCCCCGGCGCGGGACTGCGCGCCGATGAGGTGACGGCCGAGGACATCTGGACCTACGAGCGCGCCGACGGCCGCCGCCTGGTGTTCCCCTTCGCCGTCGACGGCCTGCCGCGCGGAGCCGTGCAACTTGACTTCGTCTTCGGCGAGCAACTGCCGGTTCCCCCTGTCCCCCTTGTGATCCCGGGCGTCGACCGGACCCTGCTCGCCGCCACGCCGGAGCTTTCGCTGGCCTGGAAGCTGCTGTGGCTGGCGACCGACATCTACCCTCAGGGCAAAGACCTGTACGACGCCGTCCTGCTTGCCGAGCAGACCGCGGTGCCCGACCGCGACCTCGTCGTCGATCTCCTCCGGCCCGAACTGCAACGCGAAGCCGACGGGTTCGTGGCCGAGTCCGTCCTGTCGTGGGACGTCGACTGGGTCAACTTCCAGGACGAATACCCGGACATCGACGGCGACCCCAAGCAGTGGGCCTGGCGTCTGGGCGTGGCCCTCAGCGCGGCCTGGGACGCCGAACGAGCCTGAAACAGGCAAGTCATCGGCCGACAACACGGCCGTGGCTCACTGGTCGGATGGACACCGATGGCCTGATCACCTTGCGGTTCAAGGACATCCACGGCTACCGGCGTGCCTACCGGATGGGTGGCAGCGGTCCGGTCCTGCTGTTCATCCACGGCATCAGCGACTCCTCCGAGACCTGGCGGGACGTGCTGCCCGACCTGGCCGAGCGCTACACCGTCATCGCGCCCGACCTGCTCGGTCACGGTGACTCCGACAAACCCCGGGCCGACTACGCCGCCGCGGCCTACGCCTGCGGGATGCGCGACCTCCTCGCGGTCCTCGACGTCGACACCGTGACCGTCGTCGGGCATTCGCTGGGTGCCGGGGTCGCGATGCAGTTCGCCTACCAGTTTCCCGAGCGGTGTGAGCGGTTGGTGCTGGTCAGCGGCGGTGGGGCGGGTCGGGCGGTGCATCCGCTGCTGCGGTTGGCCGCCGGGCCGTGGGCGGAGGCGGTGATCCCGCTGGCGGTGTCGCGCCCGGTCAACGCGCTCGCCGACGGGATCCTGGCCGTCCTGCCCCGGCTGCCCGTGTCCAGCCACACCACCGACCTGACCTACGTCCTCCAGCGCTACCGGTTGCTCAGGGAACGCCGAGCCCGAGCCGCGTTCCTCCGCACCTTGCGGGCGGTCGTCGACCAGCGCGGCCAAGTGGTGACGATGCTCGACCGCAGCTACCTCGCCGTCGGTATGCCGACGCTGTTGGTCTGGGGTGCGCGGGATCGGATCGTGCCCGCCGCCCAAGCCGAGGTCGCCCAGGCCGCGCTGCCCGGAAGCAGGTTGGAGATGTTCCCCGACTCCGGCCACTTCCCGCACCACGACGACCCCGCGCGGTTCGTCAAACTCCTCGACGACTTCCTGGAGACCACCGACCCCGCCGAGTACGACCCGGCCCGCTGGCGGGAGATCCTGCGCGGCGGCCGCCCGTGCTGACCGGCGTGCGCGAACCTACCCATCGCCCGCCGCGGGCAGATGGGTGTTCTGTCCGACGCGGCCGCCACACCGGGTCCATAGCGTCGAAGCCACCACTTCAGGAGGCGCGACATGACCACCCAACACATCGAGACCCTGATCATCGGAGCGGGCCAGGCGGGCCTTTCCACCGGCTACCACCTGCGTGAACTCGGCCGTCCGTTCCTCATCGTCGACGGCAACGACCGGGTCGGCGACAACTGGCGCAGGCAGTGGGACACGCTGCGGCTCTACACGCCCGCGAAGTACAGCGGCCTGCCTGGCCAGCCCTTCCCGCTGGACGGCTGGGCGTTCCCGCACAAGGACGAGGTCGCCGACTACCTCGAGACCTATGCGCTGCATTGGGACCTTTCGGTGCGGATGAGCACCCGCATCGATCTGCTGGAGGCCCGGCCCGAGGGCGGGTACACCGCGACCATCGGGGCCGACACGATCACGTGCGACAACGCGGTCGTCGCGACCGGCACTTTCAGGCGTACGCCCTACATCCCCGCTTTCGCGGGCGAACTCGGCCCGAGCATCCGGCAGCCGCACTCCAGCGAGTACCGCAGGCCCGGTCAGCTGCGACCGGGCAAGGTCCTGGTCGTCGGCGCCTCGCACTCGGGCACCGACATCGCCTACGAGGTGGCGCCCACCCACGAAACCGTCCTTTGTGGACGCGACTGCGGCGAGATCCCGGTTCGGATGGAGACCCGCAGGTTCCGCGCGGCATACCCCTTGCTGGCGTTCGCGGCCCGACACGTGCTCACCCGCGGACGAGACCGACCGTGCCGACGAACTCGGTGTCGAACTGGCCGACATCGCCGCTGCGTTCGGCTGCCCGGCCTTGCGCGCCATGGCCGGCTACGCGCGGGGCGCGGTCCTGCTCGCCCGATCCGACCCCGCCGCGGCGCTGCCCGAACTGCGTGCGGCCCGGCAGGAGTGGCAGCGGCTCAGCTCACCGTATGAGCTGGCCCGGTGCCGCGTCCTCATCGGCCGCGCCCTGCGCGAGCTGGCCGACGAGCAGTCCGCGACCACGGAGTTCGCCGCCGCCCGCCAGGTCTTCCACGACCTCGGCGCGGTCCCCGCCGAACAGGAGGCGGCCCACCTCCTTACCCCCGCCGCACCGGGTGGCCTCACCGCGCGGGAGGTCGAGGTGTTGCGGTTGGTGGCGGCCGGTCGCAGCAACCCGGAGATCGCGTCCAGGCTGGTTTTGAGCGAGAAGACCGTCGCCCGTCACCTGTCGAACATCTTCACAAAGCTGGATGTCTCCTCAAGGACCGCTGCCGCCGCGTTCGCCTACGAGAACCGGCTCGTCTGAACTGAGCTCGGTTTGATAAAACGCCCACGCGCTTTTGCTCACTCCCGGTAGCGTCCCGCCGGCCCGCCATGCGATCCCGCGTGTAATTGAGGGCATTCCAGGAATTGAAGGTATTCATGAGCACCGACACGCCCGCGCCCGCTCCGTACGTTCCCGCGGAGGAGCCCGCGCCGAAGAAGAAAAGCATCGGCGTCAAGATCCTGTCCTACATCGTCGGCGCGATCGTCGTGGCCGGACTCGTCTACGGGTTCAACTACTTCTCCAGTGACGCGGCGCAGGCCAAGGCCGGGGAGTGCGCGAGTGTCACCGGCACCACCGCCAAGCCCGACTTCAAAGTCGTCGACTGCGGCGCCGCCGAGGCGAACTACACCATCGGCAAGGTCCTCGGCTCGACCTCCGAGAAGTGCGGCGGCGCCTACGACGAGTACACCGAGACCGCGCGCAAGGGCCCGGACTCGAAGCTCTGCCTGGTCCCGAACCTCGTCGAGGGCGCCTGCTACGAGGACCCCACGACCTCCAAGGCCATGGGCATGGCGAAGACCGAGTGCAAGGCGGGCGCCATCAAGGTCGTCAAGAAGGCCGACGGCGTCGTCGACGAGAAGCTGTGCACGGACTCGGCGCCGCTGTCCTACACCGAGCCGAAGCTGACCCTCTGCCTCACGCAGGTCGAAGCCTCCTGACGCTCTGACACAGAAAGGTGCGCGTGCCGCTCGTCGGCACGCGCACCTTTCGTTTGTCCTCCCAGCCAAGATCGGACACGATCGGCGCATGTCAGGACTGGATCGGCCGGTGGTCGTCGCGGTGTGCGGGAGCCCTGGGGCAGGGAAGACCACTGTCGCCCGCGCGACGGCGAGCCGCCTCGGGGTGCCGTTCCTGACCCGCGATGAGATCAAGACCGGTCTGGGGCTGTCCTCCGCCTCGGCGGCCGAGGACGGCGGCGTCCGGTTCACCCCGGACTTCCATGTCGCGGGCGGTCCGGTGAGCCAGCGGGCCGAGGCGGCGATGGTCGACGCGGCCCGGCTGTTCGCGGCGGCACGGGTGAGCTTCGTCGTGGAGTCATCCGTGTTGTCCGACAAGCTGTTGGCAGCCCTGGCCGACGCCAGAGTGCTCGCCGTTCATGTCACCGCTCGCGAATCGGTCATCGACGGACGCCTCCGCGCCCGGGTGACCGAGATCGACCGGCAACTCGCGTCCCAGTTCCAGCGGGGCGAGCTGCAGCCGTCGATCTTCAAGCCGTCCAGCGGAGTCGACGCCGTCGTCGAGGTCGACACCTCAGCTCAGGAGACCCCGGACGTCGGCCCGATCGAGGCGGCAGTCGGCGCACTGCTTCGATGACCGAGAAGGTGCGCGTGCCGCCGAGCGGCACGCGCACCTTTGCGTGGTCCTACTTGTGCGCCCGGTTCACCGCGGACACCACAGCCCGCAGCGACGCCGTCACGATGGAGCTGTCGATCGCCACGCCCCACAGGACCTGGTCGCCCACCGCGCACTCGACGTACGCCGCCGCGCGGGCGTCGTCGCCCGAGGTCAGGGCGTGTTCCGAGTAGTCCAGCACTCGGACGTCGTAGCCCACGCTGGCCAGGCCGTCGACAAACGCCGCGATGGGGCCGTTGCCCGCACCGGTGATCTCGTGGTCCTCGCCCTCGACGCCGACCGTCGCCGCGATCTCGTCGCGGCCCTCACCGTCGTCAGAGATGCGGCTGCGCCGCAGGCGCAGCGGGGAGATCCGGTCCAGGTACTCGCCCGCGAAGACGTCCCACATCTCCTTCGGGCTGACCTCGCCGCCCTCGCTGTCGGTCACGGCCTGGATGACCTGCGAGAACTCGATCTGCAGCCGGCGCGGCAGCTTGAGCTGGTGCTCGGTCTTCATCACGTAGGCCACGCCGCCCTTGCCGGACTGCGAGTTGACCCGGATGACCGCCTCGTACGACCGGCCGATGTCCTTCGGGTCGATCGGCAGGTACGGGACCTCCCACGGGTGGTCGTCGACGCCCACACCCGCGGCGTCGGCGTCGACGCGCATGGCGTCGAAGCCCTTGTTGATCGCGTCCTGGTGGCTGCCGGAGAACGCGGTGAACACCAGGTCGCCGCCCCACGGGTGGCGCTCGGCGACCGGCAGCTGGTTGCAGTACTCGACCGTGCGCCGGATCTCGTCGATGTCGGAGAAGTCGATCTGCGGGTCGATGCCCTGGCTGAACAGGTTCATCCCCAGGGTGACCAGGTCGACGTTGCCGGTGCGCTCGCCGTTGCCGAACAGGCAGCCCTCGATGCGGTCCGCGCCCGCCAGGTAGCCCAGCTCGGCCGCGGCGACGCCGGTGCCCCGGTCGTTGTGCGGGTGCAGGCTCAGCACCAGCGAGTCCCGGTTGTCCAGGTTGCGGTGCATCCACTCGATCGAGTCGGCGTACACGTTGGGCGTGGCCATCTCGACGGTCGCGGGCAGGTTGACGATCATCGGCCGCTCGGGCGTCGGCTGCCAGATCCCGGCCACGGCGTTGCACACCTCGGCGGCGTAGGACAGCTCGGTGCCGGTGTAGGACTCGGGGGAGTACTCGAACCGGAAGTCGGTGTCGCCGTACTTCTCGGCGAAGGACAGCACGACCTCGGCGCCGTCGGTGGCGATCTTCTTGATGCCGTCGCGGTCCTGCCGGAACACCACGCGCCGCTGCAGGATCGACGTCGAGTTGTACAGGTGGACGATCGCGCTGTGCGCGCCCTCGACGGCCTCGAAGGTGCGCTCGATCAGCTCGGGTCGGGCCTGGGTGAGGACCTGGATCCGCACGTCCTCGGGGATCGCGCCCTCGGTGACGATCTCGCGGACGAAGTCGAAGTCGGTCTGGCTCGCGGCCGGGAAGCCGACCTCGATCTCCTTGTAGCCCATGCGCACCAGCAGGTCGAACATGCGGCGCTTGCGGGCGGGCGACATCGGGTCGATCAGGGCCTGGTTGCCGTCACGCAGGTCGACCGCGCACCACAGCGGCGCCTTGGTGATGCGCTTGGTGGGCCAGGTGCGGTCGGGTACGTCGATCGGCTCGACCAGCTCGGGGAACGGGCGGTACCGGTGGAACGGCATCGAGCTGCCGCGCTGCGGGTTCCACGCGGGCTGGCCGTCCGGGATGGGACGCGACGGCGTCCGGATCCGGCTGTTGGCGGAGGAATAGGCGTCTGAACTGCTCATTGCGGGGGCTCCTGCTTAACGGTGTCGGGGACCGGCGGCGACGCCCGAACTCCGCGACGGGGAGCCGGCCTGAATCAGGCCCCGTCGCGGCAGCGAAGCAGGAGGAGAGCGTGAGCCACGCACTCAGAGTAGCCAGGGACCGGCCCGATATGGAAACCCGCGTCCACATGCTGGGCGACGACCTTGTTAGACCATCTGGCCGAGTTTGCGAATCAGCAGGTCGGGGCACCCTTCGAGCATGACTACGCGCAGATGGTATGCAACACGAGGCACCGGCACCGCTGCCCGGATCGTGTCCGGCATCGGTGCGCTGTTCGCTCTGATCATCGTCGTCTACGTCCTGTTGGTCATCTTCGGCGCGAACATGGCGAACGCCTTCTCCAGGTTCATCCAGTCCATGGCGGAACCGCTCGCGCTGTTCTTCCCCGGCCTGTTCCCGATCGCCAACGCGACGCTGAACATGATCGTGAACTACGGCCTCGCGGCGCTGTTCTGGATCGTCGTCACGGGCATCATCGCCCGGGTCGTCAGCTGACCGCGCATGCGTAGCCGCAGGCTGTCAGCCGTGCCAGACTGCCAGCATGGCTGACAGCACCGAGGAAACCGGCCGCCAGAGCCGCACCAGCGCGCAGTGGCGCGCCGACATCGTCGGACTTGTCGCGAACCTGGTGCGGTGGGCGGGTCTGCTGATCGCACTGGTCCTGGTCGTGCACGTCATCCTCGTGATGGGCAACGCGAACCCGGGCAACGGCATCACGACTTTCGTCCGCCAGGCCGCGGACGTCGTCGTCCTGGCGTTCAAGAACCTGTTCGCGCCCGAGGACTCCAAACTGGGCGTGCTGGTCAACTACGGGCTGGCCGCCATCTTCTGGCTGGTCGTCACCATGATCGTGGCCAAGCTGATCCGCAGGCTCGGCTAGAAGGATGTGCCCCACTCGGTGAAGGCCAGCTCGGAGAGCGGCAGCCGCGACCGGGGCCTCGTCTCACGCTCGCGCTTCTCCGGTGGGAGCAGTTCCGGCGGCCCGAGCACACCGACCGCCACGGCCACCAGCGGCCTGATCTGCGCGGGCAGGTCGAACCCCGCGGCGATCCCGGCCTTGTCGAATCCCGCCATCTGGTGCGCGACCAGACCCTCGGCCACCGCCTGCAGCACCAGGTTCTCCGTCGCCAGCCCCACGCCGTACTCCGCGTACGGCACCTCGCCCTTGGCGTTGACCGTCGCCGCGCAGGCGACCAGCAGCGCGCCGGCGTTGCCCGCCCACGCCTGGTTGCCGCGGTTGAGCTGCCCGAAGATCCGGTCGAACGTCGGCGTCCCGCGCAGCCCCACGAGGTAGCGCGCGGGCTGGGTGTTGCCGTACGACGGCGCCCACCGGGCCGCCTCCAGCATCCGCCGCATCGCCTCCTCCGACACCGTGCCGGAGGGGTCGAGCGCACGCGGGCTCCACCGGGCCGCGATCAGCGGGTGCGGGCCAGATGGCCCAGGGTCAGATGGCATAGCCCCAGGCCGTGATCGAGTACGCGCCGAACCACGCCGACGCCACCGCGGCCCCGGCGAGCGTGAGCGCCACGGTCGACGGTCGGCGCTTCGCCAGGCCGAGTGCGATCGGGAGCAGCAGCGTGAACGCCGGAAGCATCAGCCGGGCCTTGGAGTTCATCAGCCCGTTCGAGCACAGGTCCATCGCCAGCACCCCGGCCGCGTACACCAGCAGCGGCCACTCCAGCCGCCGTCGCCAGCCGATGACCAGCAGGGCCAGCGCGCCGACGATCAGCCCGACCGTCGCCACTTCCAGCACCGACCGCGCGTTGCCGAGGACGTCCATGGTGAACCGCAAGGTCGCGACACCGCCGTCGAACTCGGAGTCCCAGCCCCGCCGCTGCAGTGCGAACCAGCCGTCCCACTCGCCGGTCCGCACGCCCACCCAGGCGAGGTAGCCGATCAGCCCGACCGGCGCGATGATCCCGCCCAGCCACGGCCGCCACGAGTCCTTCCGCTGGAACACCGCCACCAGCATGGCCAGCCCCACGGCCAGGATCAGCGCCGACGCGGTCGGCCGCACGAGTCCCGCCGCCGCGCAGCACATCCCGGCGCCGACCCACCGCCGTTCCAGCACGAACACCAGCGCCCACACGGCCAGCGCGCAGAACATCGCCTCGGAGTAGGCCATCGACAGCACGATCGCCATCGGCGACGCGGCGAACAGCGCCACCAGGATCAGCCCGACCGTGCGCGAGCCGCCTGCGACGATCGTGCCCAGCCTGGTCAGCCCGTACGCGCACACCACACCGAAGGCGACGGTCACCGCGAGCGCCGAGGGCAGCAGCCGGAAACCGAGGTCGTTGAGCCAGCCGACGACGGTCGGGTAGCCGGGGAAGAAGGCCAGCGGTGTCTCGAAGCTGCGCTTGCCGAACGCGTCGACCAGGCCGGGCGGGACACCTGCGTAGCCGTTCCCGGCGATCGCCAGGAACCACTGCCCGTCCCACGACTTGAGCGCGTCGGTCGTCGAGATGTCGTTGCGCCCGGCCATCCAGCTCAGGATCAGCAGCCCGAACTCGCGGATGCCGAGGAAGATCACGGCGGGTGCGATGACATGGGTGATCCGTCGGGCGGTCCACCGCCGCGCACGCCTAGGGGCCACCTCAGGCGTCGCCGTCGTGGTTTCCTCGGCGCTCGCGGGCGCCACGTCCGTCGCAGACACCCCGATCCTCTCCACATCTGCTGGCCGTCCGGCCCAGCGTAGCCGCCCGTGCGCAGGCGGTCGGGGAGTGGCGGGAGACACAGAGCACCTCGGGACGAAGCCGGTGCGCAGGTAGGCTCTCCTGCGATAAGCGAGGCGGCCTCGGCCGCCCGCCCGCGGGCCTGAGGAGGTTGCACGCAGTGGCGCTCGTCGTCCAGAAGTACGGCGGATCCTCGCTGGAGAACGCCGACCGGATCAAACGGGTCGCCGAGCGGATCGTCGCGACG
Organism: Actinokineospora xionganensis; assembly: GCF_014323725.1. Classification (GTDB taxonomy): domain Bacteria; phylum Actinomycetota; class Actinomycetes; order Mycobacteriales; family Pseudonocardiaceae; genus Actinokineospora; species Actinokineospora xionganensis. The sequence continues at coordinate 179,729 of NZ_JABVED010000003.1, forward strand.
CGCAAAGCGGGGAACGACGTCGTGGTGGTCTGCTCCGCGATGGGTGACACCACCGACGAACTCCTTGACCTGGCCAAACAGGTGAATCCGGTCCCGCCGGAGCGCGAGATGGACATGCTGCTCACCGCGGGTGAGCGGATCTCCAACTCGCTCGTTGCGATGGCGATCAGCGCGCTCGGCGCCGAGGCCAGGTCGTTCTCCGGTTCCCAGGCGGGTGTGATCACCACGTCGGTCCACGGCAAGGCCCGGATCATCGACGTCACCCCCGGCCGCGTGCAGGCCGCGCTCGACGAGGGCTACATCGTCCTCGTCGCCGGCTTCCAGGGCGTCAGCCAGGACACCAAGGACATCACCACTCTGGGCCGCGGTGGTTCGGACACCACAGCGGTCGCTCTCGCGGCGGCGCTCAACGCCGACGTCTGCGAGATCTACACGGACGTCGACGGGGTCTACACCGCCGACCCGCGCATCGTGCCCGACGCGAAGCGCCTCGACCGCGTCACCTATGAGGAGATGCTCGAGATGGCGGCGGGTGGAGCCAAGGTGCTCATGCTGCGCTGCGTCGAGTACGCGCGCCGCTATGGCGTCCCGATCCATGTCCGCTCGTCGTACAGCACAAAGTCCGGCACGATCGTCGCCGGATCAATGGAGGACTTGACCGTGGAACAGGCGATGATCACCGGCGTCGCGCACGACCGGTCCGAGGCGAAGGTCACCGTGACCGGCGTGCCGGACCACGCCGGTGTGGCCGCCCGGATCTTCCGGACCGTGGCCGACAGCGAGATCGACATCGACATGGTGCTGCAGAACGTGTCCAGCACCGCGTCCGGCAAGACCGACATCACCTTCACCCTGTCCAAGAGCAACGGCCCCACGGCCGTGGCGGCGCTGGAGAAGATCCGCGAGGAGCTGGGCTTCTCCGCGGTGCTCTACGACGACCACATCGGCAAGGTCTCGCTGGTCGGCGCCGGGATGCGGTCGCACCCGGGCGTCACGGCGACCTTCTGTGAGGCGCTGTCCAAGGCGGGCGTGAACATCGAGATCATCAACACCTCGGAGATCCGGATCTCGGTCCTGATCCGCGACACGCAGCTCGACGAGGCTGTGCGCGCGATCCACGAGGCGTTCGACCTCGGCGGCGACGAGCAGGCCGTCGTGTATGGGGGGACTGGACGATGACCAAGCCGACGCTGGCCCTCGTGGGCGCCACGGGCGCCGTGGGCACCGTGATGATCGACATCATGAACGGCCGCAAGGAATGGCCGTGGGGTGAGGTCCGGCTGATCGCGTCGCCGCGGTCGGCGGGCAAGAAGCTCACCGTGCGCGGCGAGGAGCTGACGGTGATCGCCTTGGCGCCGGAGGTCTTCGACGGCGTCGACGTCGCCATGTTCGACGTTCCCGACGAGGTCTCGGCCCAGTGGGCCCCGATCGCCGCTTCCCGTGGCGCGGTCGCCGTCGACAACTCCGGGGCGTTCCGGATGGACGCCGATGTGCCGCTGGTGGTGCCGGAGGTCAACAGCGACAAGATCGCCGACCGCCCCCGGGGCATCATCGCCAACCCGAACTGCACCACCCTGTCGATGATGGCCGCCATCGGCGCGCTGCACCGCGAGTTCGAGCTGCGGGAACTCGTGGTCGCCTCCTACCAGGCGGCTTCGGGCGCCGGGCAGGACGGAATCGACCGCCTCCAGGCCGAGTACGCCGCCGTGGCGGGCAAGGACCTGGGCGGCCGGGCGGGCGACGTCCGCGAGGCCCTTGCCGCCGCGGGCCTGTCGCAGGAGGGCTCGCCCTTCCCGGCGCCGCTCGCGCTGAACGTCATCCCGTGGGCGGGCTCGCTCAAGGAGGACGGCTGGGCCAGCGAGGAGCTGAAGGTCCGCAACGAGTCCCGCAAGATCCTCGGCATCGAGGACCTGAAGGTCTCGGCCACCTGCGTCCGCGTGCCCGTGGTCACCACGCACTCGCTCGCCGTCCACGCGCGGTTCGCCCGCCCGGTGACGGTCGAGCAGGCCCGGGGGATCTTCTCGGCGCAGCCGTCGGTGGTGCTGGTGGACGACCCGGAGAAGGGCCAGTTCCCGACCCCGGCCGACGTGGTGGGCGGCGACCCGACCTACGTCGGACGCATCCGCCAGGCGTTGGACTTCCCGAACACCCTGGACTTCTTCGTCTGCGGTGACAACCTGCGCAAGGGCGCCGCGCTCAACACCTACGAGATCGCGGAGCAGCTGGCCAAGCGCTAAGCCTTCGACACAGACCAGCGGGCCGCGACGGAGAATTCCGTCGCGGCCCGCCTGTCTGTCTCAGGTGGTTCAGTTTGCCTTGGCGCGCCTGCGGTTGGCGGCGATCAGGAACACGGCCCCGGCGAGCAGGGTGGTCAGGCCGCCGACAGACAGCCAGACCACGTTCGCGCCGGTGTCCGGCAGGTTTCCGGACCGCGCCTGCGGAGCAGGAGCCGCCGGGGGCGCGGTGGGCACGGTCGTCACTGGGTTCGGCGTGGGATCAGCGTCGACACCCGGCTTCAACTCGACCTCGAAGTCGCAGGAATACCAGCAGCCATTGCCCTTCACCAGGACTCGGTATCCCTCGGGGTTGAACACGGTCCACGGTCCGTTGACGTCCGCGAGGTAGATCCCGGCGGGCGTGTCCTTGAACTCGGCGACGCCCTTGCCATTGGTGCGCGCGCTCGCCACGACCTTGGCGGTGTCCGGGTCGACCAGCTGCACGTCGACGCCCTCGATGGTCTCGCCTTCGTCCGACCAGCCGTTGCCGTTGCCGTCCTGGAATGCGACGGTGCGCACGGTGCCGGTGGCGTCGGTGATGAGGCGGGCGCTGTCGCCGGCCTCAGCGTTGTTTCGGCCGTCCCAGCCGAAGTCGCACTCGGCGACCACGACGCCGTAGTCCCCATAGGCAACCGGGATGATCTCGCTGACCTCGAACGTCTCGGTCTTGCCCGGTGCGATGCTGACGCCCTTGCGGTCCCAAGGGAAATCACCCCAGCCGGGGCCCGTCCCCTGCAGCCCAGGGCCTTCGCCGCTGCGGTTGCAGGCCACGTTGATGCCGACCATCGGAACCGTGCCAGTGTTCGTCAGAGTGACGACGAGTTCGGCGGTGCCGCCTGGTTTGTAGCTGTCCTGCTTGAACTTGACCGACGCGGTCAGACCCTCGTTGAACGGGCGGACGCCGCGCAGCTTGAGATCCATGTTGCCGTCGGACAGGTCGACCTGCACGGCCGTGTACCGGAACGTCCAGTCGCCGACCTCCGGAAACACCGAGTGCGGGACGGGAGCGAGTCGATCGAAGGTGAATCGACCCTCGGCGTCGGTCTTGACTGTCAGCCGCCCATTTTGGACGAGGCTGTTGTCTGCTGTCACGGTGGCGTCTGCCGCGACCTCACCGGCGTCGATCTTCTCGTTGCCGTTCTTGTCGAGGTAGACGACACCCGCGATCTTCCCGTGGACCTGTTTCAGCGCGGCGGTCATTGTGAACGAGGTCGATCGGTGGCTGAAGTCGCCGGACTGGACCCACCCCGTGAGGACGGCGGTAGTGGCGTTCGGGTCGCCCACGACGCCTTCGAGCTCATGGGTGTGGCTCTGGCCCGCGTCGAGCTGGACACCGGCTTCGATCTTGCTCCGGCTCTGGTAGTGCAGGGTGATGGTGCTCTCGGGAGCGATCGGGTAGGCCGATGCCTTGAGCGGGCCCGCCGTCGTGTTGGTGATCTTGAGGGTGCCCTTGATCGGCTCACCGGTCTGGTACGAGGTCTTGTCGAGAGTGACCTCCACCGCGAACGGCTGCACAGGGTTGGCATCGGCCTGGTCTGCGGGCTTCTGCTGCGGTGGCGCCACCGACTCGGCGGGCGCGCTCGGCGCGGCGGACGACGGCTCCGGCGCGGGCTCCGACACCGGGGCCGAGGGCTCGGCCGACACCGACGACGGTGCGGGATCGGGCTCGACCGGTTGGGCGTGGGCTGGTGCGGTGACCAGCATTCCCGCGGCCACGGCGCACGCGGCGGCCGTCACCCGGGCATGGCGGAACAAGGACATGAAAGCAAACTCCAATTGACCACGGCCGTCCCCGAGCCGGCCCCCAGTGCCGGCTGCGAACGCGTCCGGCGCGGGAAGACTAGACGAGTGGAGTCACGCGAGAGCGGTCGGGCGCACGGCGTTGGGCCATTCGGAGCAGGTCAGACGTGCGGGGGCCCAAGCGCTCGCGGGGAAGCTGAGCGTGCCGCCGGTGGGGTTCTTGGAGTCCCGGACACGCACGGTGGCTGAGTAGGCGATCTCCACACAGTCGGCTTGACCGGCACCGCTGAAGGTCGATTTCCGCCACTCTGTGCGCATGCCGTTTCAGCTCCGTTCGTAATCGGCCGCCATCCTGGTCAGGAAGTTCACCGTATCGGCGGACCCCAACGCGACCTTCACGAGCTTAGCTGCCCTGCCCTGGAACTTCTTGATCTCTTCAGGGGCATCCAGGAACCCGGATACTGCTTCGGTCTCGACGTAGACGATCGGAGGGGTCGATCGGAACTCAAACAGGGAGAACATCCCGGGGTTGGGATATCCGCCGTGCCGGAACGGGATCACGAGGATGTTCAGGTTAGGCATGCGCGCTCTCCCGATCAGCCAGTGGATCTGCTGGGCCATTACCTCCGATCCGCCATATGGCCTGCGCAAAACGGCTTCATCGAGGATGGCCACGTACTTTGGGCCATTTGGACTCATCAACACCTTCTGGCGTTCGAGGCGTGCCGCCACCATCGCCTCTTGATCAGTTCCGGTGATGTCCTCCGAGGCATGGAGTGCCCGGGCGTAGGCAGGTGTTTGCAGGAGACCAGGAACGATCGAGTGCGCGAAGTTCACGAGCACGTCCGCCTCAGCCTCGAAGCCCGCCAATGCGGGTAGCAAGTGGGGCAGCCGGTCGCCGGTCTCCAGCCATTCCCGGGCGTTCAGGTTCTCCGCCAATTCCAGCAGCCACGTCCTTTTCGGCCCGGTCACCCCATAGACCGCCAGCAGTGCCGCGACATCCGTGATGTGCGATATCCGCTTCGCTTTCTCCGTGCGATTCAGCGTCGCAGTGGAGGTTCCGATGCGCGCGGCCGCTTTCTGGGTGTTCAGGCCGGACTGCGCCCGAAGGACCTTCAACTCCATCGCCAAGGCCCGCATCCGGGCGGGCAGCCTGTTGCTGATCATCGACCCATGACAACGGTCCTTCCCACCCGCCGCAACCTGCCCGAACGGTGTAACCGTCGCGGGTGGTGAGATCGCGACCCGGCAGGATCGCCCTCATCTCCCTTTCGTAGGCTGTCGCGCGGACAGCGCGGAGGGGGAACTCATGGCCGAGCCGAGACTGGTCGCCGGGCGCTACGCACTACTTGGGGAACTGGGCCGCGGCGGCATGGGTGTCGTCTGGCTCGCTGAGGATCGGGTCATCGGCAGGCGGGTCGCGCTCAAGGAGCTGCCGTTCCCGCCCGGCCACGACCCCGCGGTCTTCCAGGAACGTGTCCTGCGCGAGGCGCGGACGGCGGGCGGGCTCAACGACCCCGCGATCGTCACCGTGTACGACGTGTCGTTCGACCAGGGCTTCGCCTACCTGGTCATGGAACTGGTCCAGGCCCCTACGCTCGCTGACCTCATCGCCGCGGGCCCGCTGGCCGAGGCCAGGGTCGTGACGATCGCCCGCCAGGTGCTCGGCGCGCTGAAGAGCGCGCACGACGCGGGGATCGTGCACCGCGACGTCAAGCCGAGCAACATCATGGTGCTGCCCGGCGACCGGGTGAAGCTCGCCGACTTCGGCATCGCCCGCGGCGTCGACGACCCGAGCCTCACCGCGACCGGCGGCATCATGGGCTCCCCGGGCTACATGGCGCCGGAGCTGTTCGCCGGGGCGCAGCCCGCGCCCGCGTCCGACCTGTGGTCGCTCGGCGCGACCCTCTTCCACGCGGTCGAGGGCAAAGCGCCGTTCACGCGGACCACCACGGCCGCCACCATGCACGCCATCCTCACCGAGCGTCCCCAGCCCAGCCGCTGCGGCGAGCCCCTCAGCTCCCTGCTCAACGGCCTGTTGAGCCAGGACCCGGCGCAGCGGCTCACCGGCACCAGGGCCGCCGCTCTGCTCGGCGCGCCCGCGGACACGGACGCGACCGTCACGTTCGCGCCGGTCGCCGCCCCGGACGGCTCCACCGAACTTGTCGCCCCGGTCGCCGAGTCCACCGAACTCGTCGCAGGCCCCACCATGGCGGTCGTCGCCCCGCGGCGCTCGACCCGCGAGAACGTGATGGACACTGTGGCGCCCGTGGCCCCCGCGGCCCCGGCGTGGGTGAGCGACGACCCGTGGGACGAGAAGAAGGGCGCCAGCCGCAAGGTGCCCGCGCTCCTGGCGGGGGCGGCGGCGGTCGTCGTCGCCGCGCTGGTGGCGGTCTTCGTGCTCGTCCCCGGGGATGAGGGCACCCCGACGGCGATGCCGGTCGTGGACAAGCAGACCCAGTCGTCGACCCCGCCCGCCACGCTGACGGAGACCCCGACGTCCTCTTCCGGCGCGCCCAGTTCCTCCACCGCGCCGCCGAGCAGCAGCGAATCAGGCGCACCGTCTTCGGGGCCCGCGGCTTCCGGCTCGGTCAAGCCCACGACGGCTTCGCCGGGCCAGCCCGTCCCGCCCAAGCCGACCACGGGGGTCTCGGCGGGCCCCACGACCACGCCGCCGCCGACGTGGACGCGCATCACGGTCACCCGCTACAACCACCCGACCGGCTGGCACGTCCTCACCACCCCGGCCTACCCCGCGCCCGCCGGCTACAGTCGCGAATTCCCCCTCGGCGCGCTGTCCGCGAAGCCGACGGCAGGCACCAAGAAGCTGTACTCCTGCAAGCAGAACGCCTCGGAGGACCACTTCACGTCGGCCGACCAGAGCGGCGGCTGCGAGGGCCACAAGGTGATCGGCCTGCTCGGCTACATCTTCACCGCGCCCCCGGAGGGCGCGAAGTCGGCCTCGCTGTACCGCTGCACGTACAGCGGCGGCCACTTCGACTCGATCCACTCCGACTGCGAGGGCTACAAGCAGGAATTCCGACTCGGCTACCTGCTGATCTGACAAGCAAGCGCAGGCCACCGCCATGGGCGATGGCCTGCGCTTCGTCAGTGCCAAGCAGCGCCGATCAGTGTCGTTTCCGGCTGATCTGTGCGACTCCCAGCTCACCCGGATTGATCAGTGCTGAATCAGTGCCGATCGGTGCTGATCAGGGCCGCTGGGGGCCTGGTACGGGCTCCGGCAGCTCGACCGGCGGTGCGGGCTCTTCAACGGGCGGTGCGGGCTCTTCAACGGGCGGTGCGGGTTCCTCAACGGGCGGTGCGGGTTCCTCGACCGGCGGTGCGGGTTCCTCAACGGGCGGTGCGGGTTCCTCGACCGGCGGTGCGGGTTCCTCAACGGGCGGTGCGGGTTCCTCGACCGGCGGTGCGGGTTCCTCAACGGGCGGTGCGGGCTCTTCAACCGGGGGTGCGGGTTCCTCGACCGGCGGTGCGGGCTCTTCAACCGGGGGTGCGGGTTCCTCGACCGGCGGTGCGGGCTCTTCAACCGGCGGTGCGGGCTCCTCGACCGGCGGCGCAGGCGGCTCCTCCGGCGGAGCCTCGTCCTTCACGCACTCGCCCTCGGTCAACTTGTCGAGCGCCTTGGCTGCGCCCTCGGCCTCGGCGCCCACGGCGGCGGCATTGGCCTCAGCCGAGGTCACCAACGCGATCGCACTGTACAAATGGGACAGTAGCTTCGCGGTGGCCTCGTGACAGGAGTCGAGCTCCACGCCCTCGCCCGGTGGCACCTCCGGCAGGCACTCGTCGGTCTGCAGCGTGGTCACGAGAGTCCGGAACGACGTGACGAGGTCTGTGGTCGTCGCGAGATCCGGCGTCTCGGCCTGCGCTTCTTCACTCAGCGCGGCCAGGTTGGCCTTCAAGCTGTCGATCGATTCACTGCACGTCTCGGTTGGTTCAGCGGCGGCCGACGGCACGCCGAGGCCCACCAGACCGGTGGCAGCGGCGGCCAAACCAATGGCCAATTTCCTGAACATTCGGCTCACTTCCCCTGTTACGAGTTGAAGATCCGAAGTGCGTTCAGTCGTACGACTCAGTCGTTGCCCGGGCTAGCCGATCGTAAGCACAGCTCCGACGGTTCCTCTTGCCAGGAACCGACATTCACCTTTTCGTGAAAACGCCAGGTAGCCGCCGCGACACCCGCCACGATCAGTCCACCGGCCCCCACGACGGCGAATCCCCAAGCGGGTGAACCATGATCGACAACGAAGCCAACCAGGGGAGTTCCCGCCGCGGCGCCAAGGGTGAAGGCCGAACTCTGCAACCCCGTCGCGACCCCGCGCATCGACGCCGGAGCCAGGCTGCTCACCTTCTCGTTCGTGGCGGCCAGCGTCGGTGCGCACAGCGCGGTCGCCGGGATCAACGCCAGTGCGAACAGCGGCCACCACTGACCCGACGCGAAGCCGACGGGCAGGATGAACAGGCTCATCAGTCCCATGAGGACAAACTGCTCGAAGGGCTTGCGCAGCGTTCCGTAGACGACACCGCCGACGGCTGAGGCGACACAGGTGATCGCGATGACCAGGCCGGTCCACTCAAGCTGGCCCGTCTCGCGCAGCGCGGCCACTACGGCGACATCGATTCCGGCGAGCACGAAGATCGCGCCCGCGCCGACGGCCAGCACGCCGACCAGCCGCGGGGTCAGCCATTCCCGGCGCGGCAGCCGTCGCCCGCCCGCGACCTCTTCGTGGTCGGCCCGCATCTTGGGGTTGATCAGGAACAGCAGCGAGCCGCTGAGAAACACGGCGACCGCCATCGCCGTCAGCGTCCACTCGGTCGACTTCTGCGTCGCGAGGGCGACCGCCGCCGCGGGGCCGATCATGAATGTCAGCTCGGTCGAGACCGAGTCGAGCGAGTACGCGGTGCGCCGCAGGTCGCCGGTCACCACCGCGGCGATCGCCTGGCGGCCGATCGACATCGCGGGGATCACCGAGAAGCCGCCGAAGAACGCCAGGATGAGCAGCGTCTTGTAGTCCATGAACGGCGCCGACGCCCAGAACGCCGTCTCGCCGACGGTGACGATCATCAGCAGCCTGCGCAGGCCGTAGCGGTCGACCACCCGGCCCATGATCGGCGAGCCGAGCGCGATCCCGATCGTCGCCGAGGCGCCGACGAGACCGGCCTGGCCGTACCCCCGGTCCATGCCGACGGCGACATGCAGCATCAGCACGATCGCCGCGGCCGAGACCGGGATCCGCGCGAAGAGCATGACGATCATCAGCGTGCGGACACCGGGCAGGCCGAGCGTCCGGCGGTACTGCTGCATGGGTTCATCCGACCTCTTTCGGTTGGTCTAGGCAACCGAATTTCGGCCGGGCTCGGGCCGGGCTCAGGTCAGGGCGAGCGCTGCCTTCAGCGTGGTCGCCGCCTCCATCGTCGCTTCCTTGAACCTGGTCCCCACCCCGAGGAACGTGGCGTAGCCGTGGATCAGATCCGGGTGCCGCCGGGCGATCACCGCGACGCCGGACTCCTTCAGCTTCTCGGCGTAGGCCTCGCCTTCGTCGCGCAGCGGGTCGAAGCCCGCCGTGGCGACGTAGGCCGGGGGCATGGCCGTCAGGTCTTCGGCCAGCAGGACGGAGAACCGGGGGTCCGACCGCTCGGCGAGGTCCGGGCAGTAGTGGTCGCTGAACCAGTCCATGTCGTCGCTGGTGAGGAAGAAGCCCTCGGCGAACAGCTCCCGGGATTTGCGGCGGACCGAGGCGTCCACGGCGGGGTAGAACAGCAGCTGGAATACCGGCTTGGGGCCGCCTGCCCGCACGGCCTGGTGCGCGGTGACGGCGGCCAGGTTGCCGCCCGCGCTGTCGCCGCCGACGGCGATCCGCTCGGGGTCGATGCCCAGTTCGGCGGCGTTCTTCACGGCCCAGTGGAAGGCCGCCAGGGCGTCGTCCGCGGCGGCGGGGAACCGGTGTTCCGGGGCCAGGCGGTAGTCGACGGACAGGACCTTCACGCCCGCCTCGATGGCGAGGAAGCGGCAGAGGTTGTCGTGGGAGTCGAGGGTGCCGACCACCCAGCCGCCACCGTGGTAGAAAACCAGCAGCGGAGCGTCGTCGCCGATGCCGTCGGGGGTGTAGAAGCGGGCCGGGATGTCGTTCTCGATGGTGAGACCGCGCACAGCGACCGGCTCGATCGGGGGCCCACTCACCAGCGCCTTGGAGGCCTCCAGTCGCTTGCGCGCCTCCACGGGCGTGCCGTCGGCGAGCTTGTACCCGGCGAGCTTCTCCAAGACCAGCAGGAGCTGGGCATCGAGCGCCAATTCCTGGCCGTCAATGCGAATCGGGGCGCCCGCGAGGAGCCGCCGCACTGCCTTCGGCAGGGCGTAGGTCGCCCGGACGGTCGCGGCCTGGACGCGCGGGGGGACGTTGTTCATAAGCTTTGACATCAAGCCTCCTCGACTCGAAGCTGGACGTTACCCGCCGGTAGGCCGCTGGTCACCCGTCAGTCGGGTGGAAGGATGGGGAGCGTGACGGTCTCGGTGGTCGGAATCGGTGGGTCGCTGCGCGCGGACTCCCAGTCGGAGCGCGCCCTGCGGGTCGCGCTGGCCGGGGCGGCGGAGGCAGGGGCGAAGACGACGATCCTGTCCGGGGCGGACCTGGTGCTCCCGTTCTACGACCCGGCCGTCCCCGAGCGCTCCCCGGCCGCCATGCGGCTGGTCGAGGAGTTGCGCGAGGCCGACGGGGTCGTGCTGGTCTCGCCCGGCTACCACGGGACGGTGTCCGGACTGGTCAAGAACGCCCTGGACTACGTCGAAGACCTCCGCGGGGACGCTCGCCCCTACCTGCACGGCCGCGCCGTGGGCTGCGTGGCCACCGCGTCCGGCTGGCAGGCCTCGGTGACCACGCTGACCGCCCTGCGCTCGGTCGTCCACTCGCTGCGCGGCTGGCCGACCCCGCTGGGTGTCGCGGTGAACTCGGCCGAGTTGCTGTTCGACGAGTCCGGTGAGTGCGGCGACCCGCAGGTCTCGACGAACCTGCGGACCATTGGCCTGCAGGTCGTCGAGTTCGCCCTGGCGCACTCCTGATCAGCGCAGCTTGAGCGCCTTCAGCGCGAAGTACACCTCGATCAGCGACTGCTTGATCGTCTCGGCCACCACCAGCGAGCCGTGGCCCGCGTCGTAGCGGTAGACCTCGTACGGGACCTCGCGCTCGGCGAGGCGGTCGAGGTAGTTATCGATCTGCCGGATCGGGCAGCGCGGGTCGTTCTCGCCCGCCACCACCAGCACCGGCACCCGCACGTTGTCGACGTAGGTGATCGGGGAGCACTCGACGTAGCGGTCGTGCACCTCGTCGGGTGAACCGCCGAACAGGGCGCGGTCGAACGCGCGTAGCGGCTCCATCTCGTCCTCGTAGGCGGCCAGGTAGTCGGCCACCGGTACACCGGCGACCCCCGCGGCCCACAGCTCCGGCTGGGTGCCGAGGGCGAGCAGGCTCAGGTAGCCGCCCCAGGAAGCGCCGTTGACCACGCAGCGGGCGGGGTCGGCGAGACCGGACTCGACCGCCCAGGCGTGCACGGCGGCGACGTCGGCCAACTCGGTCAGGCCGGGCCTGCCCTCGATGGCGTCGCGCCAGGCGGAGCCGTAGCCGGTGGAGCCGCGGTAGTTGACGTGCACGACGGCGAACCCGGCGTCGAGCCAGAGGGCGCGGTAGGCGGAGAAGCGGTCCTCGTCGGCGGCGTGCGGGCCGCCGTGGAGGCTGAACACCGTGGGCAGTGGGCCGTCCGGGGCGTCCTGCGGGCGGGAGACGAGGGCGTGGACGCGGCCGTCCTCGGTCTCCACGAAGACGTCTTCGAGCTTCACCGAGTGCGGCGCGGTGTCGCCCGGGGCGGCGAGCAGGACGCGCTCGGTGCCATCGGTGAACAGCGCGCGCACGACCGTCGGCTCGGCGGCACTGGACCACGAGTACTCGACCGTGCCGTCCGGGCGCGGGCTCGCGGAACCGATCGTGCCCTTCGGAGTGTCCAAAGTGGACAAAGTGCCGGTGGCGATGTCGTAGCGGTGCAGGGAATCGCGGGCCTCGTGCGTGTGCGCGACCAGCAGAGCGGTGCCGTCGGTGAACCACGCGGCGGTGACCTCGCCGGGCAGGTCGATGGTGAGCTCCTGCTCGGTGTCGGCCTCGACATCCCAGATCAGCAGCTCCTCGCGGCCCCGGCGCTCATGCGAGACCAGCAGCCTCGGGTCGCCCGCGACCGGGCAGAACGCGATGCCGTCGAGGCCCTTGCCCTTGCCGTCCCACTTCTCCGCCACCGTCGACCCGTCGGCCACCGACAGCACCCGCAGCGCCGGGTGGCGGTTGTCGCCGTGCTCGGAGTGCGCGATCGCGACCAGCCGCTCGTCGAACGACAGCGCCGAGACGCCGCCGTCGTGCTCGTCGCGGTAGATCACCTCGGCGTCGGCGTCGCCGCGGGCCAGGAAGATCGTCGTGCCGTCGTCGTCCGCGACACCCACCACGGCGACCTCGCGGCCGATCTCGACGCCCGCCGGGTAACCGTCCTTGGTCCCGGCGACCGCGGGGACCGGTTTGGTGCCGCTCGGGAGACCGGCGAACGGCTCCCGCACCCAGCCGCCGAACTCGTCGCCGTCGGTGTCGGCGAACCACCAGATGTGCCGGCCGTCCGGGGCCACCTCGGCGTGCAGGGTGCCGTTGGGGCGGTCGGTGACCTGGCGGTGGGTGTCGGTGGCCCGGTCCCAGGCGTAGACCTCCCAGACACCACTGGCGTTGGAGACATAGACGTTGCGGTCGGGGGCGTCCCTGGCCCAACTGGGCAGCGAGAGCCGCGCGGCGTGGAACCGCGCGCGCCACCGCTGCTCGGCTTCGTCATCGGCGAACAGGCGGTCGGGGACCTCGGCGACAGGATGGTTGGTCACAGGTCCGATCCTGCCAGGCGGGTAGCCTGGACGTCGTCCGATGCGCTGGTGGGGAGCCGCGATGTCAGAACCCTGGCAGGGTCAGTTCGCGCCGGTTCACTTAGCCCCGCGCGCGCCGGAGCCACCGCGCAAGAAGCCAGTCAAGCTGTGGGCCTTGCTGTCCGTGCTGGTGGTGGCGATGCTCGCGGCCGTGACGTGGCTGGTCGTCGAGACCACTCGCACCCCCGAGCGCCCGGCCGCCTCCGCGGCCGACCTGGACCGCGCGACGAAGACGGTGACGGCCGAGGACGGCCGCAGCGCCATGACGGTGCCCGAACGGTGGGTCGAGCTGCCCGAGGAATACCGGCTCCCCGGCAGCGTGCTCGCCCTGGGACAGGTCTTCCAGGAGCGCTACCTCATGGTGATCAGCGACGACAAGGCTGATTTCAAGGACTTCGCCGACTACGAGGAGACCGCGGAGATCTCCCTGACCGAGCTGTCCGGGGCGGTCGTCGGGCAGCCGGTCGACACCACCCTCGGCGGCCACCCGGCCGTGCGGTACGAAATCCACGGCTCGTTCGAGGACATGGCCGTCGTGTATTGGTGCACGGTGGTCGAAGGCGAGCGCGCCTACCACCAGATCCTCACCTGGACCCTCGCCGACCGCCGGGCCGCGAGCGAGCCCGCGCTGCGAGACGTCGTGAACACCTTCCGGGAGAAGTAGTTCACGGCCGCCTTTGGGCTTATGTTGGATCAGTGACCTGGAAACTGGAAGTGAACGCGGGGGCGTGCATGGCCTCCGGTCTGTGCGCGGGCATCGCCCCTGACCACTTCACCCTGGAGGGCGTCAGCGCCGTCGCGAACTCCCCCGAGGTGGAGCCCGACGACGACGTCCTCGAAGCGGCCGAATCGTGCCCCGCGATGGCCATCTCGGTGACCGAGAACGGCCGCGATCTGCTGGCCTGAATTGTCGTACCCCTCGGGTAGTTTTCCTTGGTAGGCAAGGGAAACGAGGGGAGCCACGATGATCAGCACGACATCGTTCGCGGAGTACGCGACGAGCGGCAGGCGCAGGCGAACGGAGATCGTCGCCGCCCAGTTGGTGGCAGGCGACGTCCAGTTCTACCGCCCCATCCTCGACGCGATCCGGGTAGCCGTGTCGGTAGGAGACCTATCGGTCCTGGCGCGGGCGGTGGACCAGGCCGAGTTGACCGGCCAGCCTCGCGCGTTCGCCGAGATCGCCGACGGATTCGTGGGCTGGTGGTCCAAGGCGCGGGCGGTGCCGATCCGCTGCGGGGCAAGCGCTTTGCGGGTGGGGGACGTGGACCTGTCGGTGGTCCCGCACCTGGCGGTCCGGTCGTCGGCGGGGGACCAGGTGATCATGTTCCACTTCAAGGAACAACCCCTGGAAAGGGACGCGGCCCACGCGGCTCTGCGAATCCTCCAGATCTGCATGGACGACTTGGTTCCCGGCGGAACCGCCCTGATGGTCGACGTCCGGCGAGGCAAGGAACACCGCTTGGCCCGCAACGTGAACCTGGCCTCGGTGGACGCCTGGCTCACGGCCTCGGCAAGTGCTTTCGCCTCACATCTGCGGGCGGCTTTGTAGTTCGTGCACGAGATCAGGCCCGGACTGGGCCTGATCTCGTCACTCGCCGGTGAGTTCCTGAAGCTGCTCGGCGGCGGTGGAATTGCCCTTGTCGGCGAGCCGTCGCAGTTCGCCCAGGTCTCCCAACTCGGTGGCGAGCTCGATCAGCTGATCGGTGGCGTCGGGGCTGCCGTTGTCGGCGAGCCGCCGCAGCTCGTTCAGGTCCCCGTTCTCAGCGGCGAGTTCGATCAGCAGGTCGGTTGCGTCGGAGTTGCCCTGACCGGCGAGCCGCCGCAGCTCGTCGAGGTCGCCGCGCTCGCCGGCGAGTTCGACCAGTTCGTCGAGCGCGTCCGCGTCACCCGCTTCGGCTCGCTTCCGCAGAGCGGACATGTCGGAGTCGGTCATGACGCACAGCCTTGAACGTTCGGTGTTTATCCGCAGCCGGCGACCTGCCCCCTCGTATATCGTTCCCCCCGGTTCGGGGGCACCTATTCAGCAAACAATCTGGGGGAAGAGTGCGCACTCTTCGTGGTGTCGGCGCCTGCGCCGGCACAGTGCTCATCATGGCGGCGGGACTGGTGGGCCTCGCGCCCACCGCCGTCGCCGAAGGTCCGCCCATCGCGCCGCACACGGCGTACACCGCACACTTCGACGGATGGGGTGTCGAGGGCAACGGGACGTTCTCCTTCGAGGCGTCGCGGAACATCCTCCACACCTACCAGCAGACCTCCAACGGGTATGCGCTGGCGATGGCCGGTTACACCAACGACTACAAGGTGACTACCAACCTCAACGTGTCACCGCCGAACGGCACGCGGTTCGTCGCCGGGCAGTCCTACCCGGCCATCTCGGCGTTCAACACCTCGGACACCACGACGGTGATCAACGTGTCCAACCACTACGAGTGTGGCGCGACCGGCACGGTGAACGTCCTGGAGGCCGTTTACGACGACGCCACCGGGCAGTTCACGGCGTTCGCCGCCGACTACTCACTTCAGTGCCCCAACAGCAACGGACTCGTCAAGGGCGAGATCCGGTTCAAGTCCAGCCTCGACTACCGCACCGCGGACGCCTGGGACTACCCGCTGGGCTTCTGGTCCCAGCCGGTCGGTGAGGCAGGCACGCCGCAGCAGGTCAAGGTCGAGGTGAACGGCACCCTCCCCACCACCTTCGGTGCGGCGACGTTGGAAGGTGCCAACCCGGACGCGTTCCGGATCACCGCGAACGGCTGCACCGGGCAGACCCTGTCCTACGGCCAGGTCTGCGAGCTCACCGTCATCCCCTTCGCCACCGCTGTCGGGCAGCAGAGCGCGGTGCTGGCGCTGGCCAACGACACCTTCGCGGGCAGGATCACGCGCGGGCTGTCGGTGGAGGGCTACCGCACCGCCCGGGGCACCTACCACTCCCTCAAGTCCTTCCGCATCCTCGACACCCGCTCGGGCAAGCCGCAGGGCAGGCTGAACTCCGGTCAGACCCTGCCCCTGCGGTTGACGGGCGCGGGTGTGGACGCGGCGGCATCGACGGTCGTGCTCAACGTGACCGTCACCGACTCGTACGGCTCCGGCTTCCTCTCGGTCTACCCGACCGGCGTGCCGCGGCCCACGGTGTCGTCGCTGAACTTCACGCACGGCTGGACCGGGGCGAACTCGGTCACGGTCAAGCTGGGCGCGGACGGTGCGATCAACCTGTACAACGGCGGCGCGGCCGCCCACGTCATCGTGGACGTCATCGGCTACTACTCCAAGCCCCAGCCCTACGGCGCCGCGATCGGCGGTCAGTACCAGCCGTTGCGCAGTCCGGTGCGCCTGACCGACACCCGCGAATGGGGACAGGGCCGGATTCCGGCCGACCACTACATCTACTCGTACGCGTCGTTCGGCGGGTCCGTCAACGGGCAGGTCCGCGCTCTCGCGGTCAACATCACCTCGACCGACTCCCGCGGGCCCGGCTTCCTCACCGCCTGGAACGGCATCGACGAACAGATGCCGAACACGTCGACCCTGAACTTCGGCGCGGGGCGGTCGGTGCCGAACTTCGCGATCGTCCCCGTCTCACGCTGCGGCGCCGACTGTGGCGGGGCGACAGACACGCCCAGGATCGGGGTGTACACGAACAACGACAGCCACATCATCGTCGACATCGTCGGCTTCTACGACGACGGCACCCTGTCCAACGGCCTGCGCTTCGAGCCGAACGTGCCCACCCGCATCACCGACACCCGCACCGGCCAGGGCTGGTCGTCGGCGCTCGGCACCGGCGCCACGGCCACGATCGACGCCGACGCCGTAGCCAACGACGACACCTACGCGCTGGCCACCAACGTCACAGCGGTCCTCCCGACCGAGTCGACGTACGTGACGGTCTGGCCCGCGGGCTTGTCGGGGGTGGGCAGGCCCGGCACGTCCAACCTGAACCCGACCGCCGGATCGATCGTGCCGAACGCGGTGCAGACGTTGATCGGCCCCGGCAACCGCTTCAACATCTACAACAACACCGGCAAGGTCGACATCGTCGTGGACGTCGTCGGGACGTTCTACATCTACCCGCCGTCGCAACCGATGGTCACCAACGAGCTGGCCACCCCCAAGGCCATCCCGCAGATGCAGATCAACCGCGCGTAACCAGTCAGCGAAGGCCGCACCTGCGACGCAGGTGCGGCCTTCGCGTATCTAGGCAGCCACCTGGCCAAACAGCTGGGTGAGCCACAGACGAAATCAGGCCGGTTCGCGTAATGCGAACCGGCCTGATGTGCGTCGGGGTGACAGGATTTGAACCTGCGACCTCTTCGTCCCGAATAAGGTTCGGCACCGCTCCTGACCTGGATCGGGAGGGAAACACGCTGGTCAGGCCGTTGGGCGTTGTTGGTCCACATCGGCTGCCAAAGGCGCGTTTCGGGGGTATTTCTCCCAGAATTCTCCCAGCATCGTCCTGCGCCCCTCGTGCATGGTCGGGGCGGCCTCGACTGTCGTCGAACAAGCAGACAACATCACCACCTTCAGACCTGAAAACAAACCCGCAAACCCGCAACATCGCTCGAACAGGCCAGTTGACCAGCGCAAACACTGTGCGGGTTTGGGTGCGGGTTTGGTCAGCACTGCGGGTTTGAAACCCGCAGCGTTCGGCCAAACCCGGGAGCATCGGCGTGGGCTTGCGTCGGGTGGGTTGGTGCGCCGAACTGCGCTTACCCCAAGGGACGCTGCTGCTTGCCGTGATCGGCGGGCATGTCGCGCCGAAGGGCTGAACAACTACGGCTGAACCAGGCCGCTGCTGGTTCAGCCGTAGTTCGCTGTTGCGGTGCCGTCCCGAGACCTATCCAGCGAGGACTCAGGCAAGTCATGATGTGAACGTCACCCAAACGGGGTACATCCCACTTGGGTTCGATCGTTAGATCGTGTAACGGAGCGCTTCAGCATCCGACGCTACGTCGGGGCATCGCGCATCATGAGGAGAGCCGGGGAGGTGCCAACGACCCATGACGAACGAGATCCGGATCGAACTTGACGGGCCGCATGGTGGTATCGACCCCCGCGCGGTCGCCGACACGATCCTCGCCGTCGAAAAGATCTTGCGGCACATCTCTGGCGTGAATCCTGCGGAACTGAACCTTACCGAGCTGAAGATTGGCAGTGCGGTCATCGCTGTACGCGTCGACCAGGCGCGCGCGGAAGCCTTCCACGACGGAGTGGATTTCCTCGCCAACGGGGATGGCATCCCGCGCTGCTGGAGCGCTGAGGCCGTCGCTGGCCTCATCGACTTGGAGCGCGTTGCCACACGTCGTGGAGTGAAGGCGATCCGGCTGCGCATTGGCAAGAGCATCCACATGATCGATGGCGCAATCGCCCAACATGCCAAGAACAGCATCATGCCTCTGCCCGTGTCCCTCGGATCGGTGCGGGGCACGCTTTACCGGTACAACAACAGCCCAAGCAAGCGGAGCGCTGGAATCAAGGACTACCGAACTGGAGCGAGCGTCGAGGTGACCTTTCCGCATCGACTCCAGTCTGACATCCGCGCCGCGCTCGACTACGAGGTCGAGATCTGGGGTCGCGTGCACCGGGATGCCGACGATCAGGTCACCACCGTCAACGCTGAGGGAATCGAGGTGATCGAGAGTTCCCGCGCCGCTGTGACTCTCGATGACGTTGCGGGCATCCTCGGGACCACTTGGACGGACGGGCTCGACGCGGTGGAGTGGGTGAGACGCCAGCGTGACTAACAGGCTGCCCAAGGTCGTGGTCGACTCCTGCGTCATCGTCGACTTCCTCACCGGCAACGATCGTGAGTCCGCGGCTCGTGCGCGCTGGATATTCGAGAAGCACAACGATGAGCACACCGTCCTTCTTCCCGCGGTGGTGCTCGCCGAGGTGCCGGGCTGTGGCGTTATCAACGGTGACGAAGGCGGTGCTGAAGAACGGGCCGCGCGCATCAAGCACGTTCGGCTCTGGTTACGCGACTGCGGATTTCTCGTAGCTGAGCTCAGCGAGCGACTCGCTCGTGAGGCGGGCATCCTGGCCAACGCACACAAACTGAAGGGGCCGGACGCGACCGTCCTGGCTACCGCCATCGCCTGGCAGTGCCCCACGCTCTACACGAGAGACCACTCTTTGCTGAGAGTCGATGGCAAATATGCAGGTCTCTCGATTTGCGCACCGTCTCCGGTCCCTGAACCGGACCCGCCGCCGCAAAATCTGTTCAGTGGGCAGGACTGACGTTTGCCTATGATTCGGAACTCAAGAATTCTTCGATGTGGCGCGCTGCGACCTCGTAGCACAGGCGATTTGTCCCCGGCACTGTGCGTGCTGAATGAGGGCTAAGCAGGAGTCCAGGGCACTGCCAAAGTGGGTGCCCCTCTGGCAGCGGTTCGGGCTCCGTCACGTCGAGCGCGGCACGAATACGCTCACGATTCAGCTCATCTACCAGCGCGTTGGTGTCGACAATCCGGCCGCGTCCGACATTGACAAGTAGGGCGCCGTCGTCCATGGCGGCAAGGAACTTGGCGTCAATCAAACCGTCGGTCTCGGTCGTGAGAGGTGCACATACGACGACGATCTGATGTCCTGAAAGCAGGCTCAAAAGATCGTCGGATGAGTAAACACCCGGGCGGGCGTTCTTCGCTACAAGAGTTGCTGTGGCCCCGAACGCTGCGAGGCGGTGTGCCACAAGTGTGCCGATGCTGCCAGCGCCGACAATCAAAGCCTTCTTCCCTTGAAGGGTGTCCGCTTCGAACCTTCGATGCGCCCAGATGCCCTGATCTTGGAATCGCACCAACGTAGGCCACGCGCGGAGTTGAGCAAGGATCGCTGACAGGACCCACTCTGACACCGGCCCAGCGTGCGCGCCGCGCGCGCCCACGAGATTGACGGTGGTCGGGACGCGACTTGCCCACTCGTCTACGCCCGCAGAGAGAAGTTGGACCATACGCAGCTTAGGGAGCAGCGGTAGCAAGCGGATCGGCCGCAAGCTGCTCCGGTATGGAGCAATCAGGACTTCCGCCTGTTGCTGCTCTTGCGAAAGCTCAGCCACGCCGGGGTCATAGGTGGCTAGTTCGAGCCGTGAGAGCGATCCGAGGACCTCAAACCCGATCTCGTCGTCCGTCTCGTTACTGATCAGAGCCTTGACTAGCCGCAAGGTCCCGCCCTTCTGAATCGCTGCGCCCGAGATCGAGCGTCGCCAGGAACGAACGTGCTTGGCTTTGCAGTGGTAGGCCGGATGCGCTGTTATCGATTACGTGGTGCTCGATCAACGGGCGGAAATCTAGGTCGATCGACGCAATATAGGTGTCCCAATCGGCGAGTTTGGTGGAATCCCGAGCAGCCCCGCGATGGCGCACATAGGTGTGCATGGTCTCTGCGTCGCAGAAGACCCACGCGATAGTCAGGTCCGCCTTCAAGTCTGAACATGTCGCTATGATTCGGTTCAGCCAGGCCGCGTCTTTGAACTCCGCGCCTGCGGTCCAGGCGGCGTCGGTGCGCAGCTGCGCCCGCAACCACCGCTCGTGAGCGACCTCGGTGCGGATGAGTGCATCGGTGTGGGTGGCCCGGGCGGCGAACCACGCTTCGCGGTAGTCCGCCCGTTCCGGCTGTTCCGCGACCAACCTGCCCAGCGACAGGGCTCGGGTTCCGGTCACGACCATCGCTTTGCGGGCGGCCAGGTAGCCCTCACAGGCCCGCTCCTCCGACAGGCGAAGCGCACTCACTACCGACGCGGGACCGCGGGAAGGGGTGTTTTCAGCGTTCATGAGGCTTCTCCAGAAGTGACGCGAGCCAGATGGCGGAAAACTCGCCGCCGGTATGCGCCTGCCACGAACGGAGCTACGTTTTCAGCGGCCATAGGGCCGCGAACGGGTCGGTCCGCAAGGTTGGAGCGACCGTGGTCGACGTCGCGCGACGGGCGGGTGTCTCCACCGGCACGGTGTCAGCCGTGCTCAATCGTCCGGAGAAGGTCAAGAACGCCACGAGGACCGATGTTGAGTTGGCCATTGCTGAACTTGGCTACGTGCGTGGCGGCCCGGCTGGGCAACTCTCCGCGCACTGGCGGCGCACCGGGTTCGCCACCTGGTTGTTCAAGCCCGCGGTCACCGGGTGGTATCCGAGCAAGGCCCCGCGGCCAGCGCGGCCGGTGCCGATCCTGGGGGAGCCGTGGCCCGGAATACCCGTGCGCGGCAGGAACGCGCCGGGCAGGGCGACTGCATGCTGGCTGCCCATCGCAAGTGGGCTGACGCCGCACGGTCTGCGGCACACGCACAAGACGCTCATGGACGAGCTGGGGGTTCCGAAGTCGCTCACCGATGAGCGGATGGGCCACCAGGACGGCTCTGTCCAGGCGCGGTACTCCCACGTGACGCAGCTGATGCGGGACCGCCTGATGGAAGATCTCACGGGCCTCTGGGAAGCCGCGCTCGATGCCAGGCGGGCACTGGGGCCGACGTCGCCGGTTCAGGTGCTCGACTACCTACTCACGATGAAGTGATCGAGGGCGGGGGAGTCGAACGGCAAGATCTTCTCCCAGATTTCTCCCGAGAGCCGCCATGAACGCAGATCAGCCCCCGTCCACATCTACTGTGGACGGGGGCTGACCTGCTATTTCTTGCGTCGGGGTGACAGGATTTGAACCTGCGACCTCTTCGTCCCGAACGAAGCACGCTACCAAACTGCGCCACACCCCGAGTGCGACGAACGAAGTCTAGCGAACCTTCGCGCGGGCTCCGAATCGGGCTCCCCTTGTGGCCTCGCGGGCCGGGTCGCCGCTGGTGGTGCGGGGGACCAGGGTCAACAAGCTTGCCTCCGGTGGGCAGGCGAAACGCACTGGGGCGTAAGGGGAAGTGCCCATTCCGGCGGACACGTGCAGCCAGGTGTGGGCGCCCCAGCGGGACGAGCCGCGGGCCCGGGAGCGGTCGAGTTCGCAGTTGGTCACCAGGGCGCCGTAGCCGGGGATGCGGAGCTGGCCGCCGTGGGTGTGCCCTGCCAGGACGAGGTCGTAGCCGTCCTCGGCGAAGCGGTCGAGGACGCGCGGCTCCGGGGAGTGGGTGACGCCCAGCCGGAGGGTGGCCGTGCGGTCCGGGCGGCCGGCGATCTCGTCGTAGCGGTCGCGCTTGAGGTGGGGGTCGTCGACGCCGGCTGCGGCGATGAGGCGGCCGTCGACGGTCAGGCGGGTGCGGGTGTGGGTGAGGTCGTGCCAGCCGCGCTCAAGCATGGCGGCGCGCAGGTCCCGCCACGGCAGCGAGATGCCGTGGATGCGCTTGTCCGAGGGGAACAGGTATCGCGCGGGGTTCTTCGGCTTGGGCGCGTAGTAGTCGTTGCTCCCGAAGACGAACAGCCCAGGCCGGTTGAGCAGCGGGTTCAGCGCCCGGATCACCGCGGGGACGGCCTGCTTGTGCGCGAGGTTGTCGCCGGTGTTGACGACCAAGTCCGGGTTGAGGCTGTCCAGCTCGGCCACCCACGCCTGCTTCGACTTCTGCCCGGGCATCATGTGCAGGTCGGAGATGTGCAGCACGCGCAGCGGGCGGGAGCCTTCGGCCAGGACCGGCAGGGTCGCCTCCCGCAGCGTCCAGCGGGTCCGTTCGTATCCCGCGGCGTACGCGAGGGTGGCGGCGCCCAGGGCGGTCGTGCCGACGGCGATGCGACGCAGGGTCGTGGCTAGGTCACTCACGCCAACGAGGGTACGTGGCGCGGTGTGCGTGCCGGGTATTGCGTTTGTGCGGCCAGTAGGGTTCTCGACATGGCTGAGCTCAAGAACCGGTTGCAGGCGGACCTGACCGCCGCGATGAAGGGCCGCGAGAAGACCCGTACGGCCTCCCTGCGGATGGCCCTCTCCGCGATCACCACAGAGGAGGTCGCGGGCGACTCGGCCAGGGAACTCACCGACGATGAGGTCCTGAAGGTCCTGGCCCGTGAACTGAAGAAGCGCAAGGAAGCCGCGGAAGCCTTCGCGGGCGCAGGTAGAGCCGAGTCGGCCCAGGCCGAACTCGACGAGGCCGAGGTGCTCGCCGCCTACCTCCCCAAGCAGCTCGACGACGCCGAACTCGCCGGCCTGGTGGACAGCGCTGTGGCTGAAGTCACAGAGCAGCTGGGTGCGGCGCCCGGCCCGAAGCAGATGGGTCAGGTCATGAAGGCCGCCAACGCCAAGGTCGCGGGCCGCGCCGACGGCGGCCGCGTCGCCGCAGCGGTGAAGGCCAAGCTGACTGGCTGACTGTTCCGCCTCCCCGGAATTTGGGTGTTGGCCGCCTTCCGGCAAATGTGCGGGTTGCTGGGGTAACCGCGGTTGGCTGACGTCACGGTCCCCTCAGCCGGCGGGTCCGTAGCGAAACTGGGCCGCTATTCCTCGCCGGGATAGTGACCCAGCTTGTTCCAGTCCGCCTCAGTGGATCAGGGCGGGCTGGGCGGGTCGGCCGGTTCGCCGGGCGGTCCCAGCTGGGTCCGGGCGAGTAGGACTGCGGCGGAGATTCCTCGCGCGGGCGATCTCGGCCGAGGCGATGCGGGAATGCCTCACAAGGCTGGAAATGACACTGGGCCGCTATCCCGCGTCGGGATAGCGGCCCAGTGCTGTCATGGGTCAACCGGTCCGATGGTGATCGGTGGACCGTTGCCCCCACCATTGCCCGGTGGCCCGGTTCCGCCACCCGGAGGTGGCGGCTGGCCTGGACCGCCACCAGGCGGGGGTTCCGACGGCGGGGCTGGTGTGTCGGAGGTCTGGGGCGGCGGCACGTAGCCCGTGCTGACGTAGATGGTGATCGTCTCGCCTGCCAGGGCCGCGCCGCGCGGGGACTGGCCGACGACGGTGCCCTTCTTGCGAGCGTCGTTGCGATCGGTGGCGGTGACCTTGTAGCCCGCGTTCTGCAGGATGGTCGTCGCCTCTTCCTGGGACTTGCCGATGACGTCCGGGACCTTGATCTCGGGGCCGCCGTCGAGGTAGCGCGGCTCGGCCACCGGTAGCGGCAGGGCCGGTTGCCCGTCTAGGTACTTCGACATCGTCTGGAACCAGGTACGTGCGGGCACCTTGCCGCCATAGATGTTTCCGCCCGTCCCGCACAGGCGCGGTGGGTCGGTGTCGCAGATGCCCTGGGGTTTCGGACTGTCGTTGAACGTGAGGACGGCCGCCGAGTACTGCGGGGTGGCTCCGAGGAAGCCCGCCGACTTGTACTCCTGGGTGGTGCCGGTCTTGCCGATCATCGGTCGGTTCCAGCCCACGGAGGTCGCGGCCCGGTTCGCGGTACCGCTGGTGTCGTCCTTGGACAGTCCGACGGCGAGTCCGTTCGCCAACGGTTCGGCCACGGCCTGCTCGCAGGGCTGCTCGTTGACCTCGACCTTCTTGCCGCTGCGGTCGAGGACCTCGATCAGCGGGGTCGGCGGGCACCAAACGCCACCGCTCATGATCGTGGCACCCACGTTGGCCAGTTCGACCGTGCTCAACGGGCCTGGGCCGAGGGTGAAGGACGCCTTGCCGGGGCTTCGCTCGGAGGGCTTGAAGTAGTCGGACTGACTCAGCCGGTACTCGTCCCTCTTGTGCGTGGGGTCCGGGTCGACGCCTCCCATGCTGGACGCCATCGTGTCGCGCAGGCCGAGGCGGCTGGCCATGTCGACGACCGGGCCCATGCCGACACGCTCTTCAAGGATGACGAAACCGGTGTTCGGGGACTTGGCCAGCGCGTCCTGCAACGTCATTTTCGACGGGTAGTCCGCGGCGTTCTTCACGCAGTACACCCGCGTGTCCCCATCATTCGGAGCACCCGTGCGGGGACAGCTCTTCGGGCTGCCGCCGACGAACACCGAGGAGTTGTGGGTGGCCGGCACGTCGATCTGGTTCATGATGCCGCCGCCTTTTTCCAGGTAGGCGGCCGATGTGAAGATCTTGTAGATCGAGCCCGCGCCGAACTTGTTCGCCACTCGGCTGGGCAAGCCGTAGGTGGTCTGACCCTTCGCCGCGTCGAGCCCGTAGTCGCGGTTGGCCACCAGGGCCACCACTTGGTGGCGCTCCTTGCCTGGCTGCACGATGGCCATCGTGTTGGCGATACCGGGTGTCGTCTTGGGGACTTCGGCCTCGGCGGCGTCCTTCGCCAACTGGGTGGCGCGGGCGTCGAAGCTCGTCTTGATCGTGTAGCCGCCGGTCTGGATCTGGTCCTGGGTGAAGCCGAGCTTCTGCAGGTACTCGTAGACGTACTGGCAGTAGAAGCCGTACTCCGGCCCGGCGCCGACGCAGTTCGCGGCGGGCTTCTTCGGGGAGGGGAGGATCCCGAGGTCTTCCTTCTTCGCGGCCTCGGCGGCGTCGGGGGAGAGCTTCTCGTTCTCGACCATCTTGTCGATCACGACGTTGCGCCGGGCGAGCGTCTCCGTGGGCTTGCGCCACGGGTTGTAGAGCACCGGGTTGTTCACCGCGCCCGCGAGCAGGGCGGCCTGGGCGACCGAGAGCTTGTCCGGCGTGGTGCCGAAATAGGCGCTCGACGCCGCGCCGATGCCGTAGACCTCGTAGGCGAACTCGACCACGTTGAGGTAGCCGGTGAGGATCTCTTCCTTGCTCATCTTCTGTTCGAGCTGGATCGCGATCCGCGCCTCGCGCAGCTTGCGCGCGATGGTCTGCTCCTGGGCTTTGGACTGCTCGGTCTTGTTGCCCCGGTTGACCACGTTGATCAAGTAGTTCTTCACGTACTGCTGCGTGAGCGTCGAAGCGCCCTGCACGTCGCCACCGGTCTGGTTCGACACGGCCGCGCGGATGGTGCCCTTCCAGTCGACACCGTTGTGCTGGTAGAACCGGCGGTCCTCGATGGAGACCAGCGCCGCCTTCATGGTCGGCGAGATCTGATCCGGGGTGACCGGGATCCGGTACTGGTCGAACAACGACGCGATCGGCGCCCCCGCGCTGTCGGTGATCGTGGTGATCAGCGGTGGGTCGGTCGCGACGAGGTCGGCCGACACACTGTCGATCGTGTCACTGGCTCGGTTCGACACCACCCCGAGTGCCCCCATGACCGGGAACAGCATCCCGGCCACGAGCACACCGGCGAGCAGGCAGAGACCGAGTAGTTTCAGCAGGCTGTCTCCCAAACGCACATCGGTCAGCGTACGCGCCTGGCCGTCGACTCACCGTGAGACGACGCGCGCCTGTGGACAACTCCGCCGAGCGCGGGATTCTCTCACCTTGGCAGGTTGCGAGTTCATCAAATTACGTAACGCGCGTCTCCCCGATGTTTTCGATGGAACCGATACCCACTAAGGTTCGTCAACGTCTCACGACAGGCAGAACAGCCCACGGGCTGGGACGCAACCGGTACCGGGGGGTATTCGGTTCAGGGTCGCGACGACGACAGGGGTGGGGGCTATGCATCTCGAAACCAAGGTCGACTGGCGAGTTCGCGCGACGTGCCGTGACGAGGATCCGGACGGTCTTTTCGTCCGCGGCGCCGAGCAGCGCAAGGCCAAGCTGGTTTGTATCGCGTGTCCGGTGCGGACCGAGTGCCTCGCGGAGGCGCTGGACAACCGCATCGAGTTCGGTGTGTGGGGCGGCATGACCGAGCGGGAACGCCGGGCGCTGCTACGTCGCAGGCCGGACGTGCTTTCCTGGCGCGACCTGCTCGACAACGCGCGTCGGAGTCACTCCTTCGACGACGAGGAAGAGGACGTCCGCGTCGGCTGATCTCCGGCCAGGCTCGTCCCGATCCGTCGCAGGCCTTCCAGGTCGTGCACGTCGGCGGGCATCGCGGGCACGTGGACCAGCGCGACCGCCGGGTGTGCCTTGGTGAAGCGGGAGATCAGTCGACGCTCCCGCTGCGCCAGTGCCACCCGGTCGGCGTGCAGTCGCAGCACCGCCGCGGCCAGGGGGGCCTCACCGGCCGACTCCAGGCTGTCGGCGGCGGCGATCGCCTTCGGTGCGGACAGCGCGGTCAGCACCGGGTGGGTACGGTTGACGACCAGCCCGGCCAGCGGCATCGACTCGGCGGCCAGCCGCTCGACGAAGTAGCTGGCCTCGCGCAGCGCGTCCGGCTCGGGCGCGGCGACCACGACGAACGCCGTGCCCTCCGAGCGCAGCAGCTCGTAGGTCTTCTGGGCGCGCTCGCGGAAACCGCCGAACATGCCGTCGAAGGCCTGCACGAACGCGGACGCGTCAGCCAGCAGCTGGCCGCCCACGATCGTGGACACGGCCTTCGCGAACAGGCCGAACCCGGCGCTGACGACCTTGCGTAGACCCCAGCCGCCCGCCCGGGCGGGGCCGGTCAGCAGCTTGATCATGCGCCCGTCGAGCGCCGTGGACAGCCGCTGCGGCGCGTCGAGGAAGTCCAGCGCGGACCGCGACGGCGGGGTGTCGACGATGATCAGGTCCCACTGCGCCTCGCCCGCGAGCTGCCCGAGCTTCTCCATCGCCATGTACTCCTGCGTGCCGGAGAACGACGACGAGATCGTCTTGTAGAACGGGTTCTGCAGGACTTCCTGCGCGCGCTTCTCGCCCGCGTGCGCCAGCACCATGTCGTCGAACGTCCGGCGCATGTCGAGCATCATCGCGCTCAGCTCGCCCGCGGGCTCGAAGCCCTCGACCGATACCGCCTTCGGGGTGTTGCCCAGTTCCTTCAAGCCCAGCGCCTGGGCCAGCCTTCGCGCGGGGTCGATCGTCAGCACCACGGCCTTGCGCCCGCGCTCGGCGGCGCGCACGGCGATGGCGGCGGCGGTCGTCGTCTTGCCGACGCCGCCGGACCCGCAGCACACGATGACGTGGGTCGCGGGGTCGTCGATCAGCGCGTCGACGTCGAGGCCGCTCATCGGACGCCCTGATCGACGAGGACCTCGGCCAGCTCGTACAGCGCGGCCGTGTCGACACCGTCGACGAGGTCGGGCAGTTCGACGGCGAACAGGTCGACCTCCGCGAGTTGAGCGCGCGCGCTCTGTTCGGCTTGGACCCTGATGGCGTGTTCCACGGTTTCCTCGACCAACCCGTCGATGTCCTCGGCGGACAGCTTGAGCCCCGCCGACATGAGCCCGTTGCGCACCCTGGTCGCGTCGACCCGCCCGTCGGCGGCCGCGGTGACCGAGCGCGCGGGCAGGCGCGGCGGCCGGACCCGGTTGACCATGATCGCGCCGGGCCGCAGGTCGGCCTCGTCGAGTTCCTCGACGGCCTCGACGGTCTCCCGCACCGGCATCTCCTCCAGCAGGGTGACCAGGTGGACGGCGGTGTCGCCGGAATGCAGCAGCCGGATCACGCCGTCGCTCTGCCCCTTGATCGGGCCGACCTTGGCCAGGTCGGCCATGGCCTTGGTGACGTCGAGGAACTTCACGATCCGGCCGGTCGGCGGGGCGTCGAGCACGACGGCGTCGTAGACGTGCCTGCCGTGGTCGTCGGTGCGCGTCACGCACTCTTTGATCTTGCCGGTGAGCAGCACGTCGCGCAGGCCCGGCGCCAGGGTGGTGGCGAACTCGATCGCGCCCATCCGGCTGAGCGTGCGGCCCGCGAAACCCAGGTTGTAGAACATCGCCAGGTATTCGAGCAGCGCGGCCTCGACGTCGATGTGCAGCGCCTTGACCTCGCCGCCCGCCGCGGTCAGGGCGACCCGCTCCTCGGAGTACGGCAGCGGCTGGGTGTCGAAGAGCTGGGCGATGCCCTGCCTGCCCTCGACCTCGACCAGCAGCACCCGCTTGCCCGCCGACGCGATGGCCAGCGCGAGCGCCGCGGCGAGGGTGGTCTTGCCGGTGCCGCCCTTGCCCGTGACCACGTGCAGTCGGGCGCGGGCGACTTCCTCTGTCCAGCCGACGACGGGTGTAGTCACGCATTCAGCGTAATTGCCCGGCGGACGTTCCCGCCCGACCGGTCAGCCGACGAGCAGCATCGCGGAGCCCGCGATCCCGACGACGATCACGACGCCCCAGGCCACGGGCGGGGCGAGGACGGTCAGCGTCAGCACGCAGAGCAACGCCAGGACAGTGACGCAGATCGCGCCCGCGATGGCGACGCTGCCCGCGGAGCCGGTGCGTTCGCGCACCTTGGCCATCGTGACCAGCGACAAGACGATTCCGCCCGCCCCGAGCAGGGCGGTCGCGAGCACACGCCAGGTCTCCACTTCGCAACCGTACCCATCAACTGTATGAAGCTGTTCTAGGCTGCCGCCCATGACGAAGTGGGAGTACGCCACGGTGCCACTGTTGATCCACGCGACCAAGCAGATCCTCGACCAGTGGGGCGAGGACGGCTGGGAGCTGGTGAGCGTCGTCCCCGGGCCGACCGGTGAGCAGATGGTCGCCTACCTCAAGCGTCCCAAGGGGGCCTGATGAGCAGGCACGACCGTCTCGCCGAACTGGGCATCGAACTGCCCAAGGTGCCCGCGCCCGCGGGGTCCTACCTCCCGGCCGTGCGAACGGGCTCGCTGGTCTACACCTCGGGCCAGGTGCCGATCGTCGACGGGGCGGTCGTGGCCACCGGCAAGGTGGGCGCCGACATCACCCCGGAGTACGCCGCCGAGCTCGCCCGCGTGTGCGCGCTCAACGCGCTCGCGGCGGTCGACGGCCTCGTCGGGCTCGACGCGGTGACCCGGGTCGTGAAGGTCGTCGGGTTCGTCGCCTCCGCCGAGGGGTTCACCGGCCAGCCCGGCGTCATCAACGGCGCGTCCGACGTGCTGGCCGAGATCTTCGGCGAGACCGGGAGGCACGCGCGGTCCGCCGTCGGCGTCGCTGAGCTGCCTCTGGGCGTGCCGGTCGAGGTCGAGCTGATCGTCGAGGTCGCGTGAGCGCCGCGGCCGAGTGCCACGAGCTGCTGCTGCGGCTCGCGGGCCGACTCGGCGACCGGGAACTGTGGCGGCTGCGTGACTGGCTGGCCAGCGACTCGCTCGACGCGGTCGCGCGCGCTCTGCCGCTGACCCTGCTCCGTGAGCGGGTCGCCATAACGCCCGCCGAGTTCCGCCTGATCAACAGCGCGCTGCTGCCGTCCGGCGCGGACGGCGAACGGCTCAATGCGGTCTCGTGGGTAGACGAAGTCGACGATGTCGACTACACCTTCTCTGCGGAGTCGCCCGAATGGGTGAGCATGGGCGACTCGGTCGCGGTCGTCCTCATGGCGATGCTGCGCGGTCGACCCGACGTGGTCGAGGCGCGGTCGGCGTGGCGGCGCGACCGGGCCGGGGGTGGCGCGGCGACCAGGGTCGTCCTGGTCACCACCACCGGTGACGCCGCCCGGCTCACCGGGGAACTGCAGCGCGTGCTGCGGGCCCTCGGGACCTACGAACCGGCTGTCGAGGTCCTCCCGGACGACCTCGAGATGCCCGCGTACCACGAGGCCGCCTACGCGGCTTCGGAACCGCTGGTGGCCAAGGGGCACTTAGTCCCGAGCTAGCCCGACTACGTGGAGGGTCCATCGTGACGAAGGTCGCCGCTGGTGCCGGATGGGCGGGAGTGACACTCCCGGTCCGCGTCCATGATCTTTTGTTGTCCCTCGCGGGCAGGCTCGACGACGACGCGTTGGCCGACGCCCGCGAACTGCTCGCCTCCACCGAAGTCGACCGGGCGCTGGAGCTGATCGTCGGCTCGCTGGCCGCCGGTCCGATCCCGGTCACCCGGGTCGAGCGCGACGAGCTGACCGAGCTGATGGTGGCGGCGCACTGCGACCCGGCGGTGGTCGAGCGGATCAAGGTGATCGAGACCGCGGTCAGCACGACGCACAAGTTCTCCGCGGGCAAGATCGGCGGCGTCGGCGCCGACCAGGGGGTCGCCGAGGCGACGATCCAGGTCCTCGACGTCCTTCCGGACATCCGCGCGGTGTGGGCGGTGTGGCGGCTCACGCCCGCGGGCGCCGCCTCCGGCCCGGTGCCGCACCGGATCGTGCTCATCCGGATCGGCCCGACCGGCTCCGGCCCGGCCACCGCGTACCGCGTCGAGCACGCGCTGCGCCGCGCGGGGCTGACCGCGTCGGTCGAGGTTCTGCGCGACAGCACGGAATCCAGCGACTACCACCACTCGGCGATGCGCTACGCGACGTCGGTTCCGCTGGAGCGCTCGTCGTCCAAGCCGACGGTCACGAAGGCGTGGAAGGATCGGACCACCACCGAGACCAAGCCCGTCGCCACCCCGGAGCCCTGGATTCCGCAGGCGAGTGACGGCGAGGCCGACGACGACCAGGAACTGACGCTGCTGCGCGAACTGCAGGAAGAACTCGCCCGGCGCGAGGGCGGCAGCGACACCCCGGCCTGGAAGTCGAGCGAGTCCTACGACTGGCAGGAAGCGAACCGGTCGACCCTGGTCAATGGTGTTCCCTTGCAGCAGAAGGAAAAGAGCTAGAGCTTCTGTGCGACCGCGTCGAGCAGCCGTTGGATCATGAGTCCTCTATGGACGTTCAACGGGTGCTCGGTGCGGTGGTCGCGGACCAGGCCGGTGAAGTCGTCGAGCAGGGCGGCGTAGGCGACTTGGGCGCTGGTCGCCCGGCCGGTCAGCTCGCGGTAACCGCCGTCGCCGTAGACCGACAGGTCGGTGACCGAAGGGTCCACCGGCATGAACATCGACAGGGTCGAGGTGCTGGTCGCGCCGCTCTCGTGCGCGAGGACGACCGTCCACAGGTCGGCCGTGCCGTGATGGGCGGCGACGACCTCGACCGCGGGGCCGAGCGCGGCGTCGAGCAGGTCGAAGACGTGCGGTCCGACGTCGACGAGCGCGCCGCCGGCATGCCGCCAGGCCGACCCTGAGTACTTGCCGCCCAGCAGCGCCCCGGACAGCCACCGCGCGTTGCCGCCCAACCAGGACTGGCCCTGGACGTCGTC
This sequence comes from Actinokineospora xionganensis, assembly GCF_014323725.1. Taxonomy (GTDB): domain Bacteria; phylum Actinomycetota; class Actinomycetes; order Mycobacteriales; family Pseudonocardiaceae; genus Actinokineospora; species Actinokineospora xionganensis. Next base: position 211,444 of record NZ_JABVED010000003.1, read on the forward strand.
GAGCCACTGAATGGTCTCCGGCGCGAAGCGGCGGATGAACACAACCATGGATGCCACGCCCGCCCGCTCGACGGCGTCGACCAGGCGCACGGCGGTCTCGACGGAGTCGGCGATCGGCTTCTCGAGGATGACGTGCTTGCCCGCGTTGGCGGCCTTGATCGCCATCTCGGCCTGGATGGCGGGCGGGACGGCGAAGGCCACGGCGTCGACAGTGGACAGGAGTTCGTCGAAGTCCGCGATGACCGGAGCGCCCATCCCGGCCGCCGCCTCAGGGCGCCGTGCCCACACGGCTGTCAACTCGGTCGCGGGGTGCGCGGCGATGCCCGGACCGTGCACCGCCTCCGCCCAGGGCCCTGCTCCGACCAGTCCGACTCGCAAAAAGTTGTCGCCCATGGGGGCATTTTGCCTGAGTGGTCTATACCTCGTGCGGGTGGTCGTGGAAGGCCGCAGGGTGCCCGCCGCGTAGCCGAAGATGTTTGTTCGGCCTGAGTGGACCCGCCTCGCACCGGGTCTCCACGTCCTCGTGGCTCTGCCGGCTCGGTGTCGTCCGGGGCGAGCCACGTGCCTTCGGCCGTTCTGTCGGTCTTGGCGCCGGCGACGATCCGGTGCCATGGCGCGCGTGATGCCCTTGGGGCCGTTGTCGAGCAGCCGCGCGGAGGAGCTGTTGTAGGTAGGTCACCCAGTCCGACTCGGTTGACCCCGTGCGCAGAGGGATTTCGCCAGCCATGCGTCCAGAGTCGAGGACGTGGGCGAGGTGGGTAATGCCCCTTCGCGGCAGTCATCGGTTCGGCCCTGCGGTCACACGTGGGGGTGGTCGGCGCATGGCCATGGGGACCGGGGTGGCGGCGGTGGTGCGTGGCCGGTGGCACAGTCCGGGGCGGCCCCGACCGCGTAGGGTCGGGGCGTGCGTGAACTGCCCAAGGAACTGGTGCTGCCGGAGGGATTCGTCCCCGCGGAGCCGCCCGACCCGCCGGTCGTCCCGAAGGACGCCGCGACCGTGATCCTGGTCCGCGACGGCGAGCCCGGCCTGGAGGCCTTCCTATTGCGGCGGGTGGTCGGGATGGCCTTCGCCGGCGGCATGACGGTGTTCCCCGGCGGCGGCGTCGACCCGCGCGACGAGGACGCCTCCGTTGCCTGGCACGGCCCGGACCCCGCGTGGTGGGCCGAGCGCTTCGGGTGTTCCCCGCCGATGGCGCGTGCCCTGGTCTGCGCGGCGGTGCGGGAGACGTTCGAGGAGTCCGGGGTCCTGCTGGCGGGCCCGGACGCGGGCAGCGTCGTGTCCGACGCGCGCCCCTTCCACGACGCTCGCCAGCACCTGGTCGACCGCAAGTACTCCTTCGCCCAGTTCCTCGCCGACAACAACCTCGTCCTGCGCGCCGACCTGCTGCGCCCCTGGGCGAACTGGGTGACCCCCGCCGAGGAGCCCCGCCGCTACGACACCCGCTTCTTCCTCGCCGCCATGCCCGTCGGCCAGCACGCCGACGGGGACACGACGGAAGCCGAGGACGTCGCCTGGCAGCCCCCGTCGGAAGCTCTGCGCGACTGGGCGGAGGGCCGCCGAGGCCTGCTCCCGCCCACCTGGGTGACCCTCGCCGACCTGGACGAGCACCCGACCGTAGCCTCCGCGATGGCCGCCGAACGCGCCGTGGACAAGATCATCCCCAAGGTCATCCGCGACGGCACCCAGGTCCGGGTGGTCCTACCCGGCGACCCGGCGTACGGGGTCGCCGAATGAGCCACCCCGCCTACGGCGTCGTCCGGCAGGTCACGCCCTTCGCCTCGGTGCTGTTGGAGGACAACCCCAGCGCGATGACCCTCGACGGCACCAACACCTGGCTCCTCCGCGCCCCCGGCGCAGAGGGCTGCGTTGTGGTCGACCCGGGTTACGAGGACGAACCACACCTGACCCGCGTGATCGGGGCCGCGGGCAAGATCGAGGCCATCCTCATCACCCACCACCACGCCGACCATGTCCAAGGCGCAACGTGGCTGGCCCGCCAGGCGGACGCACCCGTGCGAGCGTTTGACCGTGAACTGTGTCGTGGCGAAGGTCCTCTCGTCGACGGCGAAGAACTGGCGTTGGCAGGTCTGGGCCTGGAAGTCATCCACACCCCAGGACACACAGCCGACTCGATCTGCCTCGCGATTGACCACAATGGACAATCGGCGATGCTGACCGGCGACACCGTGCTGGGTCGCGGCACGACCGTGATCGCCCCACCGGACGGCGACCTCGGTCAGTACCTGGACTCTCTCCGACTGCTCAGCACCCGAAGAGGCGTGGTGTTGCCAGGTCACGGACCGGACCTGCCCGACCTGGCCACCATCGCGGGGGAGTACCTGGCACACCGGGAAGTGCGGTTGAACCAGATCCGGGCGGCCCTGCGAACTTTGGGACCAACGGCAACTCCTCGACAGGTAGTGGAGATCGTTTACGCGGACGTCGACCAATCCCTATGGCCGGCGGCGGAGTGGTCCGTCCAGGCGCAACTGGAATACCTGCGCCGCACCGAACCAGCCTGACCCGCGAGCCTCGGGACATCGCTGCCCACGAACCCGCAACGGGCCCTGCCGACCCCAACGGCACCTTTGGGAAGGATCACCACCCAGCAGGAACGTGAGGCACCGATCCCCGCGGCGTGCCTGGGAACGGCCATCTCGCTGGCGGGGCACGAGGCACCGATCCCCAAGGCGTGCCTGGGGAACGGCGGCCGGGTTGGTGGGGGTGTGAGGACCGGTTCCAACGGCATCTCGGAGGACCACCGAGGCCAACCCCCTTGCCGGGCATGGAAACACCGACGGCAACCCCACTTGGTCGGCAAGGGAACCAAAGGCAGCCAGGGCACCTGGCGGTAGCAGGAGTCAGCCGGTCTTCGGCGGAAGCATCGGCATGATGATGTACCGCAGATCCACCTCCCCACCCTCCACAGCCGTCACGACCGTTGCCCGCATCCCCGGCTGGATCGCCAGCTGGATCCGCCTGCCCGCGAACGGTCGTAAGGCGTCGATCAGGTAGCGGGCCTGGTAGGACGGGCTGGTTCGGCCGCCGTCGATGGTGGCTTTCACGGATTCCTCCGCTTCGCCGGTCTGGCGGTCCGCGGTGCGCAGGCGCACTTCGCTGTCGCCGACTTCCAGGGAGATCACGCCCCGGGCGTCGGTGTAGAGGGCGACTCGACGGGTTGCGCCGGCGAGGGCGTCGGCGTCGGCTTCGACGTGGGTGTCGAAGTCGGACAGGGCGAGCTTGGACTCCGACAGGTACGTGCCGTCCAGTACCGCCGTGGTGACGACCATGTCCTCCCAGGCCAGCGACAGCCGGTTGGCGTCGACGCCGATCCACACATCGCCCACCACCTGCTTGCCGATCTCCGCCAGGAGGGTGGCCGGGATGAGGGCGTCGATCGTCGACGGCCCCGGGGTCCAGGGAATGGTGGCGATGGCCATCCGGTAGCGGTCGGTGGCCCGAAGCACAAGCTTGTCGCCCTCCGAACGCACCCGGACACCGGTGAAGATCGGCAGCGCTTCATCGCGGGCGGCTGTGGTGGCGACCGTGGACAGGGCCGAGGCGAACACTGTCGCCGACACCGAGCCGCTCGGGGCGGGCGGCTCGGTGACGCCGGGGTGCAGGTCCACATCGAGCAGCGGCAGGGCGAAGCGGGCACCCTCGGCCCGGATGGCGAGCCGGGCGCCCTCGACGACAAGTCGGACCTGCGGTTGATCCAGTGCCCGCAGCGTCTCGGCCAGCGGTTTGGCCGGGACCAACACCTGACCCTCGGTGTGCACGAGCGCGTCGCAGCTGATGCGGGCGGTGCGTTCGCGGTCGTTGGCGGCGAGCACCACTCCCCGGGCGTCGGCGGTGAGCAGTAAACCGCCGAGCACCGGGTCGACCAGCTTGCCCGGCACCAGCCGGACGACGTCGGCGGCGGCTGCGGCGAGTTGGGCTGTGGTGATCGTCAGGTCCATGAATGGACCGTAGCCCGATCCACCGACATGGGCGAAAAGTTGTCCACAGGTGGCTACACGAGGGCGGGTTCCATGGTCTTGACCTGGGCGTTCACGTCCACGACGGTGTTCCGTCGGGCGTACACGATGGCCGTGAAGAGCAGCCCGACCACGCTGGCGCCGAGGTATGCCGACGCCAGACCGACGTGCTCGACGAGGTAGCCGCTCACTGACTGGCCAAGCGCCAACCCGAGCGTCACCGCCGTGATCACCCAGCCGAACGCCTCCGTGACCGTGCCCTTGGGCGCGACCAGTTCGAGCGCCGCCGAGTGGGCGGTGGCCTGCGGGGTGACGAGCATGCCCGCCAGCAGCAGAGCCGCGCCAAGCCAGATCAGCGACGTCGGTATCGCGAGGAACGCCACGAGCACGGCGAACCCGCCGAGGAGCACCGGCAGCCGCAGCGACATCGCCCGAGGCCAGGGGCTCATTCCGTAGAGCACGCCGAAGATCACCGAGCTGATCGACCACAGACCGAGCAGGAACCCACCCGCGGGCGGGTTGCCCGCGGCCGTCGCGGCGGCCGGGACGGCGACTTCGATGAAGCCGATGGTCGCGCCGAAGCCCATCGCGGCCAGGGCCACCGTGCGCATGCCGGGGGAGGCCAGCGCGCCGAGCATCCCGTGGTCCACGCGGTCGACCTTGTTGGGCCGGAAGTGGCGCACGGTCGGCATCAGCGCGAACGACGTGCCGCCGACGATCATGCAGGCGGCACCCGCGACCACGCCGGTCCCCGCCCACGGTGCCGCGAGCAGCACGCCGGCCAGCGCCGGGCCCAGGATGAAGAAGACCTCCATGCTGATCGCCTCGTAGGCGAACGCGGCGTTGCGGGCGGGGCCTGGGGGAAGCAGCCGGGTCCAGTTCGCCCGGGACGCCGAGCCGATCATCGGCTCAGTGGTTCCCACGGCGAAACCGAGGATGACCAGCAGGATCGTCGGCGCGTGCGCCTCGACCGCCAGGATGGCCAAGGTGGTGAACACCGCGAACACGGCTGAGGCGACCAGCAGCGGCCGCGAGGGGCCGACCCGGTCCATGATCCGGCCCTGGGTCACCGACCCGACGGCCACACCGATCAGTGAGCCCGCCGAGACGAGGCCGGCGATGGCGAACGATCCGGTGGAGCGCTGGACGTAAAGCAGCAGCGAAAGGCCCATCATCGCGATCGGCAGCCTGCCGACCAGGGCCGACAGCACCGGACCGCGCGCACCTGGGGTCGTCAGGGCCGTGCGGTAGTCGGCGAAACCGGCAGAGTGGGACATGCGTACCAGTATGCCGCACTCTGGTACGGCCGTACCAGTAAATATTGGGTGGTTTAAGACACCAGATTTGGTGGTAGGTCTCGGTTGGATAACGGTAGAGGGTGTTCCGTGCGAACTCGCGCAACGAAACCCGGCTGTCGGAGTCCTTGAGGGTGATACCTCTTGAGCTCAGCGCCAGTGATTTGCGATGGTTTGTATGTAGCGCGTTACACCCAACTGGCGGAGCGCGATACGCCAACTGAACACCACGAATTCCCTCCGGCACACGGGTTCGGGGCCTAGCCCGGAGGGCGGGGAGCGTGGACCGTCGGGGGATGGTTCGCGCACTTGCGAGAGGTCGGTGCGCCGCGTCGGGGGCGGCGCCCGACCTCTCGCCTCTTTATGCGTTTGTCAGCGAGCCCGGCGAGCGAGCCGCTCGGGGTCGAGTATCAGCACGCTCTTGCCTTCGAGCCGCAGCCAGCCGCGGTGCGCGAAGTCGGCGAGCGCCTTGTTGACGGTCTCGCGGGAGGCGCCGACGTACTGGGCGATCTCCTCCTGCGTGAGATCGTGCGTGACCCGCAGCAGCCCGGCTTCCTGGCTGCCGAAACGCTGTGCGAGCTGCAGCAGCGCCTTGGCGACGCGACCGGGCACATCCGTGAAGATGAGGTCGGCCAGCATGCCGTTGGTGCGCCGCAGCCGCCGGGCGATCACGCGAAGCAGCTGCTCGGCGATCTCCGGTCGGGTGCCGATCCACTGGCGAAGCGCCGGCCGGTCCATCGTCACCGCGCGCACTTCGGTGACCGTGGTCGCCGTAGACGTGCGCGGGCCCGGGTCGAAAATCGACAGCTCGCCGAACATGTCGGACGGTCCGAAGATTCCGAGCAGGTTCTCGCGGCCGTCCGGAGACTTCCGCCCGAGCTTCACCTTGCCGGACTGGATGATGTACAGCCGGTCGCCGGGCTCGCCTTCGGCGAAGATCACGTGTCCCCGGGGGAACTCCACGGCTTCGAGCGTCTGTGCGAGCGCTTCCGCCGCGGCCGGCTCGACCCCTTGGAAGATGCCCGCACGGGCCAGGGTCTCATCCACCTCGGTCCTCCTGTATCCACCTCGGCCGCCGCATCGATGCGACGCCGATCACGCTTACAGTGTAGGGCGTTCGCCAGGTTTGCCCTGACGGCTCGCCGTAAGCGCGGGTCGCGCGTTCGGCGGGCAATGATCGCCCAGTTGGATGACCCTAGCGCCTATGCCCCGCCCTTGCGACCGCGCAGCTTCGCGGCGCGTCCACCGACCCTACGCAGCCGGAACAGCTCCAGCGCGCGTCCGATGCCGTGGCCGTAGAGAGCGCGGACCTCGTCGGGCCGGGCGGACTCCAGGAACTCCTCGACATCGGTCTCTTGGACCGCGACATGGCGAAGACGGGTTTCCACGCGTTCCATGAACAGCGCGAAAAACATGATCACCAGGGGCACTACGAACACGAACCAGACTGCCATGGTGTCGTCGATCCTCGTCTGTCGTTGAAGATTCTCGATGGTCTGATGCGTAGACGTCTGGGGCACATTTCGGGTTGTCCGACGGCCCGTAGGCTAACGAGGTGCCTCCGACCACCCGACGCCCGCCCCGTGCTGCCGCCGCCGCGGAGGCGGAATCCAGTCTCTCCCTGACCCGCCGCGCCCGCCGGATGACCCGCGCCCTGGCCGAGGGCTATCCGGACGCCCACTGCGAGCTGGACTTCACCACCCCGCTGGAGCTGGCGGTGGCGACGATCCTGTCCGCGCAGTGCACCGACGTGCGGGTCAACCTGACGACTCCCGCCCTCTTCGCGAAGTACCGCTCGGCCGCCGATTACGCCGGCGCCGACCGCGCTGAGCTGGAGGAGATGATCCGCCCGACCGGTTTCTACCGGAACAAGGCGAACTCGCTGATGGGTCTCGGCGCCGCCCTCGTGGAGGGCTTCGGCGGCGAGGTTCCCAAGCGGCTCGAGGACCTGGTGAAGCTCCCGGGCATCGGTCGGAAGACCGCCAATGTGATCCTCGGCAACGCCTTCGACGTGCCCGGGATCACGGTCGACACCCATTTCGGCAGGCTGGTGCGCCGCTGGAAATGGACCGAGGAGGAAGACCCGGTCAAGGTCGAGCACGCGATCGGCGCGCTGGTCCCGCGCAAAGACTGGACCATGCTGTCGCACTGGGTGATCTTCCACGGCCGCCGTGTCTGCCACGCGCGCAAGCCCGCGTGCGGCGCCTGCCTGCTGTTTCGCGACTGCCCGTCCTACGGCGCGGGACCGACGGAGCCGGAGCAGGCGGCGAAGCTGGTCAAGGGCGTCGAGGCCGAGCACCTGATCGCCCTGGCCGAGCGCACCCGCGACGGCTACCGCCCCGGGAAGCCGAGCGAGTGAAGTCGCGCTGGGTGTTGGTCGCGGTGATCCTCCTGGTCGCCGGGGTCGTCGCGGTTTGGCCGCGCGGGGACGCACCCCGGCCCCCGGCCCCAGGTCCAGACCTGACCTCGGCGCGGGCCGAAGCGGCGCTCATGCCCTGCCCGACCGCCGCGGGCGGCCCGGAATCGGTGCGCGGGATCACAGCGGAATGCCTGGCCGACGGGGCGCGGGTCGAGGTCGCGGGGGTGCTCGCGGGACGTCCCGTGCTGCTCAACGTCTGGGCCACGTGGTGTCAGCCGTGCCGCGAGGAACTCCCGGTCCTTGCCGAGTACGCGACGGGCACGGACGCTATCGCCGTTGTCGGCCTCGCGATCAAGAGTCCTACCGGTGACGCTCTAGGCCTCCTTCGAGACCTCAACGTCAAGTTCCCCAACCTGTTGGACACAGACGGCTCCGTGGAGCGCGCCCTGAAAATCCCGGCGGCGCTCCCCGCGAGCTACCTGATCTCCGCGGACGGGACCGTGACGTTCATCTCCGACCCGCGGCTGCTGCGGTCGGTCGACGACGTGCGCGGTGCCGTCGCCCGCTATCTCGGAGGCGCCCGATGACCCACGGACCGCTGGTCGACCCGGCCGAGCTGCCGGACTGGCTCGCCCCGCTGGTCGCCGCCACCGCCGACCTCGACGCGGACATGTGGCGGCGGTTCTCGCCGCCGGACGACACCGCCCGCGACGCCGCCGTGCTGATCCTGCTGGGCGAAGACCCCGAGCGTGGTCCTGACGTGCTCTTACAGCTCCGCGCGACCGGTGACGACAAGCACTCCGGCCAGGTCGCCTTCCCCGGCGGCAAGACCGAGCCCGAGGACGACGGCCCGGTGGCCACCGCGCTGCGCGAGGCCATCGAGGAGACCGGCGTCGACCCGTCCGGGGTGCGGCCGGTCGCACTGCTGCCGTCGCTGCACATTCCGGTGTCGCGATTCCATGTCACGCCGGTGGTCGGCTACTGGGAGAAGCCGAGCCGGGTGTGGGCGGTGGATCCGGCGGAGACGCAGGCTGTGGCCCGGGTGCCGATCTCGCACCTGGCCGATCCGGCGAACCGGTTCATGGTGAAGCACCCGTCGGGGTACATGGGGCCGGGTTTCGCGGTGCCGGACATGCTGGTGTGGGGTTTCACGGCTGGTCTTCTCACGCTTTTGCTCGCGGTGGGCGGCTGGGAACAGCCATGGGATGCCACGGATGTCCGAGACCTTGACGTAGCGTGGCGCTCCACCGGTAACCGAGGCGCGGAGGTCTGAGGCTTGAACTGGGTGGACGTGCTGGTCGTCGCACTCGCCGTGCTCGCGGCGATCTCAGGCGCCCGCCAGGGGGTGATCACCGCGCTGCCCGCGTTCATCGGGGTTCTCCTCGGCGCGGTCGCGGGCATCAAGCTCGCGCCGCTCGTGGTCTCCCGGATCGATTCGACGCCGACCAGGGTCGCGTTCGCGGTGGCGATCTTCGTGCTGCTCGTCGCGCTCGGCGAGACCTTCGGCGTGTGGATCGGCCGCACCATCCGGCAGAAGTTCTCCTCACCCCGGCTCGCGGGTGTCGACAGCGCGCTCGGGGCGGTGGTCCAGGGTGCCGTCGTGTTCGTGGTGTCGTGGCTGATCGCGCTGCCGCTGACGACCGTGGGCGGGCTTCCGGGGCTGGCGTCGGCGATCAAGGACTCGGCGGTGCTCGGCGGCGTCAACGAGGTCATGCCGCAGGCCGCGCGCGGCCTGCCCAACGAGCTTCGGCAGCTGCTCGACGTGTCGGGGTTCCCGGCCGCGGTCGACCCGTTCAACCGGACGCCGAACAAGGAAGTCGAGCCGCCGGACCCGGCGCTGCAGGCCAGCGCTGTCGTCCAGCGGGTGCGGCCGAGCGTTCTCAAGATCAATGCCAAGGCGCCCTCGTGCGAGCGGGCACTTGAGGGAAGCGGGTTCGTGATCGCGCGCGAGCGGGTCATGACCAACGCGCACGTGGTCGCGGGCACTGACGAGGTCAGCGTGGAGTCGGGCGAGTCGCAGCTGCGGGCGCGGGTCGTGCTCTACGACCCGGCGACCGACGTGGCGATCCTCGCTGTGCCCGGGCTGACCGCGCCGCCGCTGCCGTTCGCTCCTGGTGACGCGAAGAGCGGGCAGGACGCGATCGTGCTCGGATACCCGCTCGACGGCCCGTACACCGCTTCCCCCGCGCGCGTGCGCGACCGGATCCCGCTTCGCGGACCGGACATCTACGACTCGGCGACGGTCAACCGCGACGTGTTCACCCTGCGTGCGAAGGTGCTCAGCGGAAACTCGGGCGGCCCGCTTGTCGACACCAACGGCCAGGTAATCGGCGTGATCTTCGGCGCGGCCGTGGACAACTCCGAGACCGGTTTCGCGCTGACCGCCGCCGAGGTCCGCGAAGAAGTCGGCCGCGCCCCCGGCCTCACGGAACGAGTCGGCACCAGCCGCTGCGCCTCCTGACTCGCGGTTATTGGAGGAAGGTGGTGAGCAGTTTGTTGGTGGCGGCGGGAGCTTCCTCGTGCGGGAAGTGGCCGATTCCGGGCAGGACGTGCTTCTCGGCGCGCGCGCCGAGCCAGCGGGTGGAGGCGTCGCGGGTCCGGGCGAGCACGCAGGGGTCTTCGGCGCCGTAGAGCTGCAGGACCGGGTGTTCGATCTTGCGCTGCATGGCCTCGACGTAGCGCCTGCCCTCGCTGCGCAGCTGCGACCGCATCGCCCACCGGTAGTACTCCAGTGAGCAGTGCGCCGCGCCGGGGACGAGCATGGCCCGCTGGTACTGGTCGACGGCGGCCGAGAAGTCGCGGTGTCCGGTCCACATCGGACCTGACCAGGCCTTCATCAGCGTTGCCACGGTGGCCGCGTTGTCGCGGGTGAGCCAGCGTTCCGGCGCCATCGGGACCTGCGCGCGGAACACGTGTCCCACCGCGCGGGCCTGGTTGTGCCGCTGCCCGCGCAGCGCGGTGCGGCGGATCTCCGTGCGCAGGGCCAGCGGGTGCGGCGCCGACAGCGTGGCGACCGAGTGCACCACGCGTGGGTGCAGGGCGGCGACGGTCCAGGCGACCATTCCGCCCCAGCCGTGCCCGACGAGGTGCGCGCGGCTCTCGCCGAGGGACTTGACCAGGCCGGCGATGTCGCCCGCCAGCGTCCACGCGTCGTACCCGCGCGGTGGTTTGTCGGAATCGCCATAGCCGCGCAGGTCGACCGCGACAGCCCGGTAGCCGGCGTCGCCCAGGGCGGTCAGCTGGTGGCGCCAAGTCCACCAGAACTGGGCGAACCCGTGCAGGAGCAGGACCAGCGGACCTTCACCGGTCTCGGCGACGTGCAGCCGGATGCCGTTGGCGTGGATGTCGCGGTGCGACCACGGTCCGTCGACTCGGACGATCGAGGGGGCCGGCCGGGATCGCACGGCGCTGCTCAGCGGTCGGCCGTTCAGCGGCGGGCGGGCACGTGCCCGTTGCCGCTGTGCTCACCTCGGTGGGTGAGCGCCGCGGCGGTGTCCTTCATCGAGCTGATCGTCCGCTGCGGGGCCCGAATCGCGCGAACCTTGCGATAGCCGAGGAAGCCGAACACGCCCGCGAGCGTCAGCATCACGACGAACACGATGCCGAACGCGATCGAGCGGAGCAGTCCGAGGTCGGCCAGGAGTTCGGCGAGCGCGAAGAACAGGAAGAACGAGCTGTAAAGCAGGATCGTCAGGGCGACGATGAAGAAGATGCTGCCCTTGAGACCCTTCTTGATCTCACCGGTGACCTCGGACTTCGCCAGCTCGACCTCGGCGCGCACGAGCGTCGAGAGGTGTGTGGTGGCGTCCTTGACCAGGTTGCCTATCGACTGGTCGCCCGCTTCGGCGAAGGCCCGGTCGTCGGCAAGGGGGATCGAGGGCACCTTGGGCAGCCCCGAACCATTGCGGTCTCCGTTTGCGTGCGCGCTGCTCACGAGCGTCATCGTGCCATGCTCGGTGGAACCAGGCCGACCGGCCGGTAAATCCGGGCCTTATTCGGCTTGGTGGGCGCGACTGCGGCGGGCCAATAGTGCCGCCGCGAACAAAGACGCCGCCGCCGAGGCGACCAGCACCGCGGCTTTGGCGAGTTCGGCGTCGGCCTTGCCCAGGGAAAGCTCCGCTATCAGCAGGCTGACGGTGAACCCGACTCCGCCCAACATCGCCACCGCGCTGATGTCACGCCAGCCGAGACCGGGCGGCAGCACCGCGAGCTTCGTCCACACCGCCAGCAGCGACGCCCCGACGATCCCGACGAACTTGCCGACGATGAGGCCGATGATCACCGCGAGGGCCATCCGGTCGGTGTAGAGCTTGCCCAACGCCTCGCCGTTGACCGGCACACCCGCGGCGAAGAGAGCGAACGCGGGCACCGCGAACCCCGCCGACCACGGCTGCAGCCGGTGTTCGAGCCGCAGGCACGGCGACTCCTTCTCGAACTTGTCGCGCCGGACCCGGGTCAGCAGGCCCATCGCCACGCCGGCCACGGTCGCGTGGACACCGCTGGAGTGCACCGCGACCCAGATGGCGACCGCGAGCGGCACGTAGATCGCGTACGCGGTGACTCGCTTGTGCTGCAGGAACCAGTACAACGCGAGAAGCGCCAAGGCGATGCCGAACGCGACGAGGTCGAACGACGCGGTGAACAGCAGGGCGATGATCAGGATGGCGCCGAGGTCGTCCACCACGGCCAGGCTGAGCAGGAAGATTCGGGCGCTGCTCGGCAACCCTGACCCGGTCAGCGCCAGCACGCCGAGTGCGAAGGCGATGTCGGTGGCGACGGGGATGGGCCAGACATCGCCTGCCCGAGGGTCTCCCCAAGCGACCGATAGCGCTATCACTGCGGGGATGACCATTCCGCCGATAGCGGCTAGAGCGGGCAAGAGCGCTGCCTTGAACCGCGACAGCTCGCCGATCACCAACTCGCGCTTGAGCTCCAAGCCCACGACGAAGAAGAAGAGAGCGAGCAGTCCGTCTTTCGCCCACGCCCCGACGGTGAGGTTCAAGTGGAGGAAGTGCGGCCCGATCTCGGTGTCGCGGATAGCCGTGTAGATGCCGGAAGCGGGAGTGTTCGCGAGGATCAAGGCGACCGCGGTGGCCGCGAGGAGCACCAGTCCACCGACGGTCTCGGTTCGAAGAAACCTTGCGAACTCGGCTACGGCCTTGGGCGCGGCGCTACGACGTCGCTGTGACACGGGTTACTCCTTGGTCGACGGACACCTCCGGCTCACGCCGACCAGGCTTCCCGGCACACCATAGACAACCCTATAGGACGATCATGACCAGCGAAAACGCTGACACCGCCCCCTCCTCCGGGCCGTTAGGCGATGATGCGCGGGTGCGCACTGACTCGAACAGACACATCGGCGTGTTCCGGGCGATCAAGCTGATGTTCCTGCTGCCCCGGCGGGGCCGCGGCTTCTGGTACAGCCTGGCGATCGACCTGCTGTGGCCGCTTCTGGCGATCAGCGCCCGACTGCGCTTCCGCGGCGACCTGCCCAAGGAGGGTGGTGTGCTGCTCGCGTCCAATCACCTCTCCAACGCCGACCCGGTGACGGTGACCGCGTTCGCGCTCCATGCCGGCCGCATCCCGCGCTTCCTGGCCAAGTCGAGCCTGTGGAAGGTGCCGGTGATCGGCAGTGTCGTTCGCGGCGGCGGTCATATACCGGTCGAGCGGGAGACAGCGCAGGCCCGTGGCGCCTACCACGGCGCGGTCGAAGCGGTCCGCCGCGGCGAGTGCGTGCTGTTCTTCCCTGAGGCGGGCTTCTCCGACGACGTCGACCACTGGCCGTCCACGCGCGTGAAGAACGGTGTCGCGCGTGTCGCACTGGAGACCGGTGCGCCCGTGGTGCCGGTGGTCAACTGGGGCACCCACGCGTTGCTTCCCGCGAAAGCGAGGTTTCCCAAGCTGTTCCCGCGCAAGACAATCGACATCGTGACGGGTGACCCGGTCGACCTCTCGGACCTCACGGGCACCGACCGTGCGGCTCTCAACGAGGCGACACGGCGGATCATGGCCGCGATCACCGACCTGCTCGCGGAACTCCGGAACGAAAGTCCGCCGGTCCGCTAGGCCCTGCCCTGCGAGTTCGGCACGCGCTATCCGCGCCCGGGCGGCCCCTGGCCGCACCGGCGCGAAGCCCAAGTACAACCCGGCACGAGCGGCTTCACGCCGGCGCGCCCAGGAACCCCCCGGATCACGAATCCCGCGCACCGGACTCACAGGACAGGACCTAGAGGACCGTCACCCCGAACAGGACGCCGATCCAGTAGGTCACCGCCATCGCCAGGCAGCCGACCCCGACGTTCCTGATCACCGCCGCCTTCGCCTTGGCGCCGCCGAGTCGGGCACTCACCGCCCCGGTGATCACCAAGCCGACCACGACGGCGGCCGCGCATGCCCACACCCGCATGGTCACAGGCGGCAGCGCGATCGCCAGCAGTGGCAGCAGCGACCCGATGGCGAAGGACACCAGCGACGCCCAGGCCGCCTGCCACGGGCTGGTCAGGTTGTCCGGGTCGATCTGCAATTCGGCTTCCGCGTGCGCGCGCAGGGCGTCTTTCTCAGTCAATTCCCGGGCGACTTCGGCGGCCAGTTTCGGCGATAGTCCTTTTTCGACATAGATGCCCGCGAGTTCCCGTTCCTCGGCTTCGGGCATGTCGGCCAGTTCGCGCTTTTCCTTGAGCAGCAGGGCCCGCTCGGTGTCCCGTTGCGTGCTCACCGACACATATTCGCCGCCCGCCATCGAAAGGGAGCCCGCGACCAGGCCCGCGACGCCTGCGATGAGGATCGCGCGGTTGTCCGTTGTCGCGCCCGCGACGCCGACGACCAGGCCAGCGGTGGAGATGATCCCGTCGTTGGCGCCCAGCACGCCCGCTCGCAGCCAGTTGAGCCGCTCGCCCACACCGCCCGCGTGCGGTTCGGCCGGATGTGGTCCCGGCCGCGCTTCCATTTGTGTCACACCTCAATGAAAGCACGGCCGGGAATCATTCGGGTAACAGAGGACGGCCTTGATATGAATAGGCAATCCTCATTTAAGTAAGGCTTGCCTTTCAGTCCTCCGACGGTTTGTTGCTCAGTCCCTCGGTGATCAGGTTCATCACGGCGCTGTCGGCGAGAGTCGTGGTGTCGCCGATTTCCCGGTTCTCCGCGATGTCGCGCAGCAGCCGTCGCATGATCTTGCCGCTGCGGGTCTTCGGCAGCTCGGTGACGACCAGGATCTGCCGCGGCTTCGCGATCGGGCCGATCTCCTTCGCGACGTGGTCACGCAACTCGCTGACCGCCGCCTCCGGAGTGCCCTCCGGCCGGTTGCGCAGGATGACGAACGCGACGATGCCCTGGCCCGTGGTCGCGTCGGTGGCGCCGACGACGGCGGCCTCCGCGACGGTCGGGTGCGACACCAGCGCCGACTCGACCTCGGTGGTGGAGATGCGGTGGCCGGACACATTCATGACGTCGTCGATGCGCCCGAGCAGCCAGATGTCGCCGTCGGCGTCGTACTTGGCGCCGTCGCCCGCGAAGTAGAAGCCCTCGTCGGCGAACCGGGACCAGTAGGTCTCACGGAAGCGCTCCTCGTCGCCCCAGATGCCGCGCAGCATCGACGGCCACGGCTGGGTCAGCACGAGGTACCCGCCGCCACCGGCCCGCACCTGCTTGCCTGCCTCGTCGACGATCGCCGCGGTGATCCCCGGCAGCGGACGCTGCGCGCTGCCTGGCTTGGCTTCGGTGACCCCGGGCAGCGGGCTGATCATGATCGCGCCGGTCTCGGTCTGCCACCAGGTGTCGACGATCGGGATCCGGTCGCCGCCGATGTGCTTGCGGTACCAGATCCAGGCCTCCGGGTTGATCGGCTCGCCGACCGAGCCCAGCAGTCGCAGCGACGACAGGTCGTAGCCCGCGGGGATCTGCTCGCCCCACTTCATGAACGTCCGGATCAGCGTGGGCGCGGTGTAGTAGATCGTCACGCCGTGCTGCTGGATGATCTCGAAGTGCCTGCCCTCGTGCGGGGTGTTGGGCGTGCCTTCGTAGACCACCTGGGTCGCGCCGTTGGCGAGCGGCCCGTAGACGATGTAGGTGTGCCCGGTGATCCAGCCGATGTCGGCGGTGCACCAGTAGACGTCGGTCTCGGGCTTGAGGTCGAAGACCGCGTTGTGCGTGTACGCGGCCTGGGTCAGGTATCCGCCACTGGAGTGCAGGATGCCCTTGGGCTTCCCGGTCGTGCCCGAGGTGTAGAGGATGAACAGCGGGTGCTCGGCGTCGAAGGCCTCGGGGGTGTGCGTCTCGGGCTGCTTGTCGACGACGTCGTGCCACCACAGGTCGCGGCCCTCGGTCCACGGGATCTCGGCGCCGGTGCGCCGCACGACCAGGACGTGCTCGATGCTCGGCGTCTCGGCGGTGGCCTCGTCGGTCGACTCCTTCATCGGCGCGGGCTTGCCGCGGCGGTACTGCCCGTCGGAGGTGATCAGCAGCCGAGCCTGGGCGTCGTCGATGCGCGAGCGCAGCGCGGTGGGGGAGAACCCGCCGAAGACCACACTGTGCACGAGGCCGAGTCGCGCGCACGCGAGCATCGAGTAGATGGCCTCGGGCAGCATCGGCATCTGGATGGCCACGCGGTCACCCGCGTCGAGGCCCAGTTCGGCGAGCGCGTTGGCCGCCTTGCTCACGTTGCGCTGCAGGTCGGCGTAGGTGATCGTGACCGAGTCGCCCGGCTCGCCCACCCAGTTGATCGCCACCCGGTCGCCCAGGCCCGCCTCGACGTGCCGGTCGACGCAGTTGTAGGCGACGTTGAGCTGTCCGCCGACGAACCACTTCGCGAACGGCGCGTCATCCCAGTCGACGACCTTCGACCACTTGCTCGCCCAGGTCAGACGCTCGGCCTGCTTGGTCCAGAACGCGTCGCGGTCGGCGTCGGCGTCGGCGTACCACTGCGCCGAGGCGTTCGCCTGCGCCGCGAACTCGGCCGACGGCGGGAAGGCCCGGCTCTCCGTCGACAAGTTGTCCAACGCTGGACTCTGACCGGACTGCTCGGTCATGGGACCTGACCTCCTAGGTAGTTGCCTGACAAGGTCGAACCTATAGCGATCCGGGTCACCCCGACAGCCCTTGCGGATAAAGGTTTAGACCAATTTTCACCGTGTCGCGGGCCACCCCGGACTGCCGGGTACTGTCCGGTAGGTGACCGATCCCCTGGCCCCGCTGCTCGCCCTTCCCGGCGTCGAGGACGCCGTGCGCTCCGCGCGGGACTCGGTCGCCGAAGTGCACCGGCACCCGACCAACCGCCGCGGCTGGCCCGCCACGGCGGCCGAGGCCTCCGTGCGCGCGGCCCGCGCCTCGGCTGTCCTCGACGGCGGCGACCCGGAGATCCCCGAGATCGGCGATGTCAGCGATCCGATCCTCGCGGGCGCCCTGCGGGTCGCCGAGGCGCTCGGGCCGCTGCTGCCGACCTGGGAACGCGCTCCGCTTCAGGCGCTGGCGAAGCTGCACCTGCTCGCCGCCGCAGACCTCACCGACAGCGACTCGCTGGGCAGGCCCAAGCCCGGTGCCGCACCCCGCCTCGACCTGCTTGGCGGGCTGGTCGCGGGCGGGACGAAGGTGCCGGGACCCGTTCTCGCCGCCGTCGTGCACGGCGAACTGCTCACCCTCGCGCCCTTCGGCACCGCCGATGGCGTGATCGCCCGTGCCGCGGCTCGCTTGACGTCGATCGGCACCGGGATGGACCCGAAGGGCCTCTCGGTCCCCGAAGTGTCGTTCATGCGCCGTGAGGCCCGCTACCGCGTGGCCGCCGCGGGCTTCGCCACCGGTGAGCCGGAAGCGGTCGGGGCATGGATCATCTTCTGCTGCGAAGCCGTCGAGGCGGGTGCGCGCGAGGCGACGAGCATCGCGGACGCATCACTCGCCGAGTAACGTCTACATCGCTCGGTCGTACCAATTGCTGTGTTTCGACTCGCACTTGGGCTTTCTTCGGTAACGCGGGGAGCCTTTTTGCGAGGTCCTAGGCATGGGGTTCACTCGACTGGGGCTGATCGTTGCTGCCGGTGTAGTTGTCACGCCGTACGTCCTCTACCCAGGACTTGATGGCGGCGGCCACGGTGCGGACAGCACCGACCACCACATCGTCCCGGCCGCCGCGGCGATGGTGCCGGTCGCGCCCGCGCTCGCGCGCGACGGCTGGACCGTCAAAGCCACCAGCGAGCGCCCGGACGCGCGCGCGTCCAACGTGCTCGACGGTGATCCGTCGACCATCTGGCACAGCGCCGCGGACTCACAGCACTCGATCACCATCGACATGCGACGTACCCAGCGCGTGTCCGGCCTCGCCTACACCCCCCGGCCCGACGGCGGGAACGGTGCCATCGGCCGCTACGAGGTGCGGCTCAGCACCGACGGCGAGACCTGGTCGGACCCGGTCAGCAAGGGCGTCGCGCTCGACGACGCGTCGGTCAAGACCATGAGCTTCGCCGTGAGCGGCGCCCGGTTCGTGCGGCTGACGTCCCTGGCCGAGGCCGGTGACCGCGGCCCGTGGGCCAGCGCCGCCGAGCTCACGCTGTTCGGCGACCCGGGCGGACCGGTGCCGTCGACGCCGCTGGCCCGCGGCGATCGCACCACGACCGCCGGCGACAAGGCGATCACCCTCGACCTGAAGGCGCCGATGGTCGTCACCGGCCTGACCTACCGGCATCCCGGCGCGCGCGTGGGCGAATACCGGGTCTCGGTGTCGACCGATGGGAAGACCTTCGGCCCGGCCGTGGCCTCCGGCGTGTGGGAGGACGGCGACCGGGTCAAGGACACCGTCTTCGCCGGCCAGGTCACCGGCCGCTTCGTGCGCCTGAGCTCGGTCACCGGGTCGGTGTCGGAGAAGGCCGAGATCGATCTGGTCGGGCCGGTCCCCGGCGGTGCCGCGCCGCTGAGCCGATACGGCTGGACCGCGACCGCGTCCGATGAGGACACTGCGAATCCCGCGGCCAACATGGTCGACGGGCGCCAGGACACGGTGTGGCGAGGGCAGCGAGGACAGAGTTCCAAGCTCTCGTCGTTCACCGTCGACCTCAGGCGCGAACAGCCGGTGTCCTCGATCGCGCTCGCTCCCCGCAACCCAGGCGGCGTCGCGAACTACTCGGTCGCGGTCAGCACCGACGGCACGACCTTCGGCGCGCCCGTCGCGTCGGGCACCTGGTCTGACGACGGGCTGGTCAAGACGGCTGTGCTCAGGGGAACCCCGAACACCCGCTACGTTCGGGTGACCTCGACCGCGCAAGCCGTGGAGGGCGCGGAGTTCTACGCCTATGCGGCGATCGACCCGGCGAGCACCGCCCCGCTCGACCGCACCGGGTGGAGCGCCGTGGCCTCCGACGAGGAAACCGACCCGAGGTACGACGGCCGGGCCGCCCTCGCCATCGATGGCACGGACACGACGATGTGGCACTCGAAGTGGACCGGCGTGCCCGCGCCGCTGCCGCACTGGATCACCCTCGACATGAAGTCCGCCAAGACGGTCGTGGGCATCCGCGTGCAGCCGCGTGGCGACGGTCTCTCCGGCTGGAACGGCCGGATCGGGCAGTACCAGCTTCGGGTGAGCAACGACGGAGTCAACTTCGGCGACCCGGTCGCGGCGGGCACTTGGCCCGACACCTCCAACCCGCAGATGGCACTGCTCAACTCGGCGGTGTCGGCTCGCTATGTGCGTTTGACGGCCCTCACCGAGGCGGGCAACCGCGGCCCGTGGACGACCATCCCGGAGATCAACGTCCTGACCCCGGCGCCCCCGCCGGACAAGAGCAAGGCCGGTTCTTGGTCCGCGGTGAACGGCTACCCGCTGATCCCCGTCGCCACCGCCGTGCTGCCCAACAACAAGCTGTTGATGTGGTCGGCCTACCTGCCCGACAACTTCGGCGGGACGCACGGCTACACGCAGACCGCGATCCTCGACCTGACCACGGGCAACATCTCCAACCGCCGGGTCTCGAACACCGAACACGACATGTTCTGTCCCGGCACCTCGGTGCTGCTCGACGGTCGTGTCCTGGTGACCGGCGGCAGCGACGACAACAACGCCAGCATCTACAACCCGTTCACCGACACCTGGTCGCGGGCCGGAACGCTGAACGTCCGGCGCGGCTACCAGGGGCAGACGACGTTGTCGACGGGCGAGGCGTTCATCGTCGGCGGCTCGTGGAGCGGCGGCGAGGGTGGCAAGACCGCCGAGGTCTACTCACCCGGCCGCAACACCTGGCGCCTGCTCAGCGGTGTGCCCGCCGAACCGCTGATGACCGCGGACCGTCGAGGTGCGTACCGGGCCGACAACCACGGCTGGTTCTTCGCCGTCAGCGGCGGCCGGGTGTTCCATGCCGGGCCGAGCAAGCGAATGAACTGGATCGACACCAGCGGCAACGGGTCGATCACCGACGCCGGACCGCGAGGCGACAGCCCGGACGCGATGAACGGCAACGCGGTCATGTACGACATCGGGAAGATCCTGGCTGTCGGCGGCTCACCGCAGTACTCCGAGGGCGATGCCATCAACCGCGCGTACTCGGTCGACATCAGTTCGGGCACGAGCGCCACGGTCACCCGGGTCGGTGACCTGGCGATCCCGCGCACGTTCGCGAACAGCGTCGTCCTGCCGGACGGCAAGGTGGTTGTCGTCGGCGGCATGACCTACGGCGTCGGGTTCAGCGACCAGACCGCCACGTACATCCCCGAACTGTGGAACCCGGCCACCGGCCAGTTCACCAAGCTCGCTCCCATGGCGGTGCCGCGGACCTATCACAGCGTGGCCAACCTGCTGCCGGACGGAAGAGTCTTCAGCGGCGGTGGCGGTCTCTGCGGGAACTGCGCGGTCAACCACCAGGACGGCCAGATCCTCACCCCGCCGTACCTGCTGAACGCGGATGGGTCGCCGAAGCCGCGTCCGACGATCGTCGCCGCGCCCGGCGGCGCCACTCTCGGCGGGAAGTTCGCCATCACGACGGACAAGCCCGTCACGGCGTTCTCGTTGATGCGACTCAGCGCGATCACGCACTCGGTGGACAACGACCAGCGGCGCATCCCGCTCACACCGGTGTCGGTGGGCGGCAACTCCTACGAGGTGTCCGTGCCCGCCGATCCGGGCGTCGCGCTGCCGGGGTACTACATGCTCTTCGCGATGGACGCGAACGGTGTGCCCAGCGTGGCCAAGATGGTGAAGATCAGTGAGCCGTTCGTGGCCCGGGTGGGTTCGCGCGGGGTGGGCTGAGCCGAATTACCCGCTGAGTAGCACTCGCAGCTCGCGATCATCCTCGCCACTGTGTCCTAACTCGCAATTCCGTCCACTTTGGTAACACAGCGGGTCGTTTTTCGGTGTCTTAGCCATGGGGTTCACCCGACTGGGGCTATTCGTTGCTGTTGGCGTAGTTATCACGCCGTATGTGTTGTATCCGGGGCCGCAAGGCGGACACGACGGCGGGGGCGATCATCACATCGTCCCCACCGCCGCGTCGATGGTTCCGGCCGCGCCGCCGCTCGCGCGCGACGGCTGGACCGTCAAGGCGACCAGCGAGAAACCGGACGCGCGCGCGTCCAATGTGCTCGACGGCGATCCATCGACCAGCTGGCACAGCACTGAGGCTGCCGAGCACTCCATCACCATCGACATGCGGCACACACGCCGCGTGTCCGGCCTCGCGTACACCCCGCATGCTGACGGGGGCAACGGGACGATCGGCCGATACGAGGTCAGCCTCAGCACTGACGGTGAGGCCTGGACCAAGCCGGTCAGCGCGGGTGTCGCGGTGGACGACCCCACGGTCAAGACGATGAGCTTCGCCGTCGCGGGCGCCCGGTTCGTCCGCCTGCGGTCCCTGGACGGCCCATGGGCGGCGGCGGCCGAGCTCAGCGTGTTCGGCGACCCCGGCGCGCCGCTGCCGTCCATGCCGCTGGACCGGTCGGCCCGCACCGCCCGGACCACGCCGGACGCCATGACCGTCGACCTCAAGGCGCCCACGGCGCTCACCGGGCTCAGCCTGCGGCACGGCCGCGTGGGCGAGTACCGGATCTCGCTGTCCAACGACGGGAAGACGTTCGGGGCGCCGGTCGCCACCGGTGTCTGGGGCGAAGACGACAAGGTCAAGGACGCCGCGTTCGGCGCGACCGTGAACGCCCGCCACGTCCGGCTCACGGCTGTCACCGGCTCGTTGTCCGACGGCGCGGAGATCGATCTGACCGGTCCGGTCCCCGGCAACGCTCCGCCGCTCGCCCGGTTCGACTGGACCGCGACCGCGTCCGATGAGGACAGTGCGAGCCCCGCGACCAACCTGATCGACGGTCGCCAGGACACCGTGTGGCGCCCCCGGCCCGGCGGTTCCAAGCCCGCCACGTTCACCGTCGACCTCAGGCGTGAGCAGCCGGTCTCGTCAATCGTGCTCACCCCGCACGGGGGCGTCCGTGCCGCGGAGTACTCGGTGGCGGTCAGCACCGACGGCAAGACGTTCGGCGCGCCGGTCGCGACCGGCGCCTGGTCGGATGACGGCCTGCCGAAGACGGCGGTGCTGACCGGCGCGCCGAACGCCCGGTTCGTCCAGGTGACCTCGACCGCGCGGGCCATGGACGGAGCCGAGTTCTACGCCTACGGCGCCGCCGACCTGACGAGCACCGCTCCGCTCGACCGCACCGGCTGGACCGCCACCGCCTCCGATGAGGACACCGCGGGCGGCAAGGTCGCCGCGAACGCGATCGACGGCACCGACGCGACGATGTGGCACTCCAAGCAGACCGCGCCCGCCGCGCCCCTCCCACACTGGCTCACCCTCGACATGAAGTCGGCGCAGACTGTGTCGGGCGTTGCCGTGCGGCCCCGCGGTGATGGCCCCAGCGGTTACAACGGCCGTATCGGGCAGTACCAGATCAGGGTGAGCGACGACGGCGTCAACTTCGGCAACCCGGTCGCGAGCGGCACTTGGCCCGACACCTCCGCCCCGCAGACCGCGCTGCTGAACACGTCGGTCTCGGCTCGCTACGTCCGGATCACCGCTCTCACCGAGGCGGGCAACCGCGGTCCGTGGAGCTCGATCCCGGAGATCAACGTGCTGACTCCCGCAGCCCCGCGGGACGCGAGCGAGGTGGGCTCCTGGTCGGCGGTCAACGGCTACCCGATCATCCCGGTCGCCTCGGCGGTGCTCCCCAACAACAAACTGCTGATGTGGGCCGCCTTCGCGCCCAACGACTTCGGCGGGATGAACGGCTACACGCAGACCGCGATCCTCGACCTGACCACCGGCAAGGTCACTAACCGGCGGGTCGACAACACCGGGCACGACATGTTCTGCCCCGGCACGTCCGTGCTGGCCGACGGCCGTGTCCTGGTGACAGGCGGCAGTGACGACAAGAAATCCAGCGTCTACAACCCCTTCACCGACACCTGGTCGGCCACCGGCGAGCTGAATGTCCGGCGCGGCTATCAGGGGCAGACGACGTTGTCGACGGGCGAGGCGTTCATCGTCGGCGGCTCGTGGAGCGGCGGCGAGGGTGGCAAGACCGCCGAGGTCTACTCACCCGGCCGCAACACCTGGCGCCTGCTCAGCGGCGTCCCGGCCGAGCCGCTGGCCACCGCGGACAACAAGG
Organism: Actinokineospora xionganensis; assembly: GCF_014323725.1. Lineage (GTDB taxonomy): Bacteria > Actinomycetota > Actinomycetes > Mycobacteriales > Pseudonocardiaceae > Actinokineospora > Actinokineospora xionganensis. The sequence continues at coordinate 234,667 of NZ_JABVED010000003.1, forward strand.
GGCTGTTCCGTTCGGACAACCACGGCTGGTTCTTCGCGGTCAGCGGCGGCCGCGTCTTCCACGCGGGGCCGAGCAGACGGATGAACTGGATCAGCACCACGGGGAACGGGTCGATCACCGACGCCGGACCGCGCGGCGACAGCGAAGACGCGATGAACGGCAACGCCGTCATGTACGACATCGGCAAGATCCTCGCCGTCGGCGGCTCGCCGCAGTACTCCGATGTCTTCGCCTCTACCCGGGCCTACACGATCGACATCACCTCCGGCACGAGCGCGACGGTCAACCGGGTCGGCGACATGGCGTACCGGCGGATCTTCGCCAGCAGCGTCGTGCTGCCCGACGGCAAGGTGGCCGTCATCGGCGGCATGATCTACGGGCTCGGGTTCAGCGACCAGGACGCCGTGTACGTCCCCGAACTGTGGGATCCGGCGACCGGCCAGTTCACCAAGCTCGCCCCGATGGCGGTGGCCCGGACGTATCACAGCGTGGCCAACCTGCTGCCGGACGGACGGGTCTTCACCGGCGGCGGCGGCCTGTGCGGGGCGACCTGCGCGGTCAACCACTTCGACGGCCAGATCCTGACTCCGCCCTATCTGCTCAACCCGGACGGCACCCCGAAGCCGCGGCCCGCGATCGTCAACGCCCCCGCGGGCGCCACACTGGGCGGCAAGTTCGCGGTGTCCACCGACAAGCCGGTGGTCGCGTTCTCGTTGATGCGGTTCAGTTCGATCACCCACTCGGTGGACAACGACCAGCGACGCATCCCGCTCACACCGGTGTCACTTGGCGGCAACAGCTACCAGGTTTCCGTTCCCACTGACCCCGGTGTCGCGCTGCCGGGGTACTACATGCTCTTCGCGATGGACGCGAACGGAGTGCCCAGCGTGGCCAAGACAATCAAGATCAGTGAGCCGTTCGTGGCCCGGGTGGGATCACGCGGTCCCGGCTGAGCTTCCGCAGGCGCCGGCAGGCCGCCGTCGTTATCGTTGGCGGCAGCCGAGCCCGGCGCCTGAGGAGGATCCACCCGTGAGCGCGATTGACGACATCCTTGGCCAGATCCCGCTGTCCCAACTCGCCGCCCAACTGGGTGTCGACGAGGGGACCGCGGAGCAGGCGACCCGTGCCGCGCTGCCCGCGCTGCTGGGTGGAATGCAGGCCAACGTGCAAGACCCGGCGGGCGAGCAGTCCCTGCTGAAAGCGTTGGGGCAGCACGATCCCAGTCTTGTCGAGGGCGGTGTCGACCTGGACCGGGTGGACACCGCGGATGGTTCGAAGATCGTGAACAACGTCTTCGGCGCGCAGCAGTCCGAGGTCGTCAACACCCTGGGCGGGCTGCCTGGCATCGACGGCAAGGCGCTGATCGCCAAGCTGCTGCCGCTGCTCGCCCCGATCGTGATGTCCTACCTGGCGAAGAAGCTTGGCGGCAAACTCGGCGCGCCCGTGCCGGAACAGCCCCAGCAGCCCCAGCAGCAGAGCGGCGGCGTCCTGGGGGATCTCCTCGGCGGCCTGCTCGGCGGCGGCTCCGGTGGCGGCGGTGGGCTCGGAAACCTGGGTGACCTGCTCGGCGGACTCCTGGGCGCCGGCCGCAAGTAGACAATGCGCCGTGGCGTACCCCGCTGGGGTGCGCTACGGCGCGCTAGACGGCGTGGGCGTCGAGCAAGCCCAACGCCTGCCGGACGTGGCCGCTGGTCTCCGTCAGCGCTTGTCGAGCGCTGGGGGTGTCCACACCGGACAGCAGGTGCACGAGCGCGACCTTGAGGTCGCCATGGGCCTCGGTCAGCGCCGCGGAGCACTCGGCCATGCCCAAGCCGGTCGCCTCGCGCAGGATCCGCAGGGTGCGACCGCGCAGCTTGGCGTTGTTGGCCCGCATGCTGACCATAAGATTCGAGTACGTGCGGCCCATCTTGACCATGACCGCGGTGGAGAACGCGGTGAGCACGAGCTTCTGCGCCGTGCCCGCCTTCATCCTCGTCGAACCGGAGATCGCCTCGGGGCCGGTGTCGACCACGATCACCAGATCGATCTGGGACGTCCGCGCGGCGTTGGGGTTGTTCGACACCAGGGCCGTCGTCGCGCCGATCCCGTGCGCGGTCTCGAGCGCGCTGATCACGTACGGGGTGCGGCCGGAGGCGGTCAGGCCCAGGACGAAGTCACCGGGCCGGACGTCGCGGTTCATCTCCTCGGCGGCGGCCAGGTCGTCGTCCTCGGCGGCCTCGGCGGAGCGGTGGACAGCCCCCGGGCCACCCGCGTGGTGGACCTGGAACCAGTCCGGCGGGGTGTTGTACGTCGGAGCCAACTCGGCGGCGTCGAGGGTGGCGATGCGGCCGGAGGTGCCCGCGCCGACGTAGTGCACGCGCTTGCCCGCGCGCAAAGCCTCTGTCGCCAGGTCGACCGCCTGCGCCAACAGCGGCAGCGCGGCGGCCACGGCGTCCGGGACCGCGCGGTCCTCGGAGTTGATCGTCCGCAGGATGTCGACCGTCGACATCTGGTCGATGTCGGCGGTGCGCGGGTTCCTCCGCTCCGTGGGGGAGTCGACATGCACGGTCTGGCGAGGCACCGTCATCTCACGCAATCCCTTCCGAAGCGGTCGGACCCGCGCACCACTGTCACTTCCCGGTGTCTCGCGGCTTGCGCCGTCCGTCGTGCCGGGTCTCGAGCCGGTGCGGTCCGACCGCGTCCCGAGTCGAGTCGAGCGCCTTGATCGTCTCGTCCAGGTGCCGCTGCGCGACGCCGATGAACAGGCAGTCGACCACCGTGAGCTGCGCGATCCGGCTGGCCGTCGCGCCAGAACGGAAGGTGGTCTCCCGTGCGGCCGTGGTCAGCACCAGGTCGGCCACCTCCGCGATCGGGGAGGTCGGGTAGTTCGTCAGCGCCACCGTGGTCGCCCCGTGCTCGCGGGCGACCCGCAGGGCCTCGACGGTGTCGGCGGTGGCGCCGGTGTGCGAGATGCCCACCGCGACATCGCCGGGTTTGAGCACCGCGGCCGAGGTCAACATGATGTGCGTGTCGTTCCAGGCGAAGCTGACCCGCCCGATCCGATGCAGCTTCTGCTGCAGGTCGAGCGCCACGAACGCGCTGGCACCGACGCCGTAGACGTCGACCCTCCCCGCGCTCGCGACGGCGCTGACGACCTCGGCCAGCACATCGATGTCGAGTTGGTCCGCGGTTTCCTCGACGGCCCGGGAGTCGGCGAAGGTGACCTTCCCGACGACGGTCTTGAGGTCGTCTTCGGGGTTGATGTCACCGCCGAGATCCCGGTCGGCGTGCGCCTCGGACCGGGCGGTGTCGGCGGCAAGCGCGATGCGCAGCTCGGGGTAGCCCCCGACGCCGATCGCCTTGCAGAACCTGGTCACGGTCGTCTCGCTGGTGCCCGCGGCCTCGGCGACCTCCGTGATGCTGCGGCGGGCGACGGTGTGCGGGCTCTCAAGCACGACCTTGGCCACCCGCTGCTCAGCTCGGGCCAGGCCCGGCAGGAGCGAACGGATGCGGACCAATGGACTTGACTCGCTGTGTTCTGCTGTCATTTGACTCGCACTCACGTGGGAAACTTACTAACAGTGATGGGGTAGGACAAGGTGGTGCGTCACCTTTGTTGGCAACGCTACCCAAACGTGTCAGTTTCAGCTGTGGGCCTGGGGTGGGGCTTGTTCACCGAATCGCTGGTCGGCTGCGGATTGTTAGCGTCAAACGGTCAACAACTTTGGGGCCGCCACCCATCCGGCGTCATCAAGTGGGGTTCTTTCTCACCGTTAAGCAGCGGTCGATCACCATCGGTGACCAATATTCGATCGACGTAGAAACCGCGACCGAGGTACCTGCCGTCGGTGCTCGCCCGCCACCGAACCGTGAACTGGCCCGCCGCGGGCACGTCGGCGTTGATCGTCCACCAACTCCGGTGGCCCGCACCGGCCAAAACGTCCACCTGGCCCGGCGGTGCGCCGCGCCCCGCCGCCCGCATGGGCAGCGCCTGCCACGTCTGCCCGTCGGAACTCCACTCCAGCCGGAGCACATCACTCGATTCGGTATCCACGAATGTGTCGAACGTGACCTGCGCCGACCCCGTCGCGACGAGCTGGGGCGAGGTCAGTGTGGACGTCGTCCCGTCGGCCCATCCGGTGGCCCAGGCGTCCGCCCCGTGCCTGGGACACACCGCCATCGCCCGGGCCAGCCCGCTCGCGAGCCGTTCTCGGGCGAGGTTGATCGACCCCCACGTGCGCGACGGGTGCACGCGGTTGGTCAGGAGAATGGTGAATGACCGCGAGGCCGGGTCGATTACCAAGGAAGTGCCGGTGAACCCCGTATGCCCGGCGGTGCGCTGGCCGGACAGCGCGCCCATGTACCAGCGCTGGTTCAGCTCGAAGCCCAGGCCGTGGTCGTTGCCGGGGAACTGCGGCGTGTGGTTCGTCAGCATCTCGCGGACCGTCTCGGCCCGCAGGATCCGCCTGCCCGCGTAGCCGCCTCCGTTGAGGATGGCCTGCGCGAGGACAGCCAGGTCGTCGGCGGTGGAGAACACGCCCGCGTGTCCTGCCACACCGCCCAGCGACCACGCGTTCTCGTCGTGTGCCTCGCCGCGGACCATCCCGCGCGGGGGCGAGGACTGGAACTCCGTCGCCGCGACGCGGTGCAGCTTCGCGGCGGACGGGTTGTAGCCGGTGTCGCGCAGACCCAGCGGTCCGGTGATCCGCTCGGCGACCAGCGTGTCGAGCGGCTTGCCGGACCTCCGTTCGACCAGGACGCCGAGGGTGATCAGGTTGAGGTCGGAGTAGACGTACCTCGATCCGGGCAGGTACTTCGGCGCCCGGTCGAGCACCGCGGCGATTCGCGAGGCTTTGTCCGGCCAGTCGCGCCACAGCGGGATGAACGGCTCCAGCCCGGAAGTGTGGGTGAGCAGCTGCTTGACGGTGACCGAGTCCTTGCCGTTGGCCGCGAACTCGGGCAGATAGCCGGCCACCGGGGCGTCGACGTCCACCGACCCGTCTTCGACCAGGCACAACACGGCCAGGGAGGTGAACAGCTTGCTCACCGACGCCAGGTCGAAGATCGTGTCCGGCCGCATCGGCACCCGCTGCTCGGCGGGAAGCTCGGTGCCCGAGGCGTCGGCGTAGCGCACCGCCTGGCCCGCCTCGGAGCGCGACACGATCACCCCGTTGTGCGCGGACAGCGTGACCGCGCCCGCGAACAGCGGTCTGGTCGGGTTCGGCCGCGTCCATGCCTCGATCGCCCGCTCGGCCTCGGCGAGGGGACCAGGGTCGAGGCCCGCGGACTCCGCGGAGTCGGCCCGCAGCATGGTGCTCGCCGGAGCGAACCCCTGCCATGGCCGGTCGAACCGGCCCGCCGCATTCTCCGCCATCGCCTCCGAACCGCCTGCCATGAGCACTACCGCCATCACTGCGGCCGCCAACCGTGCCATCGCGCTCCGTTTCACCGACAGAGGATCACCGATAGAGGAGGTAGGGCTCCCTGAGTCGCCGGAAATCGGCAAGTTCCGACTGCCACGCGCCGACGATCTCGGCCGTGTCCGCGCCGGCGTCGACCATCCGTCGAAGTCGGTCGGACCCGGACAATTTGTCGATAAAGAGATCCGGCCGCCACGCGAACACCGCCGGGAACAGCCGTTTCACGGTGACCAGCATCGCCACCGCGGTCCGGATCGCCTCGAATCGCCGCTCGTCGGTCAGGTGCGCCTGCACGCCACCGCACGCGACACCGGCGAACTTGCCGAAGGTCGGGACGAAGTACTGCTCGCGGAAGCGGACCCCGGGGAGGTCCAGTGCGTTGAGTTCCTCGGCCCAGCGCCAATCGAGGCCGGGCGCGCCGATGATCTCGAAGGGACGAGTCGTGCCCCGGCCCTCCGAGAGCACCGTGCCCTCGAACAGGCAGGTGCCCGGGTAGGCGAGCGCGGTCTGCGGGGTCGGCATGTTGGGGCTCGGGGGCACCCACGTGAGCCCGGTGTCGGCGAACAAATGGTCGCGCCGCCAGCCGGTGACGCGCTCGACCGTCACCTCCCGACCAAGGAACTCGCCGCCGAACAGCCGGGCCAGTTCCCCGACGGTCATGCCGTGCTGCTGCGCGATCGGCTGCCGACCGACGCCGGACGCGTAGGCGGGGTCAAGCCTGGGTCCGAGCGCGGAGCCGCCGATCGGATTGGGGCGGTCGAGGACGATGAACTCAAGATCCTTGGCGGCGCTCATCGCCGTGTACATGGTCCAGATGTAGGTATAGAACCGGGCGCCCACGTCGGCGATGTCGAAGACCACGGTGTCCACGCCCGCCGTCGCGAACTGCGCCGCGAGCTTGGCGGCGGTGGCGCCGTAGGCGTCATACACGGGGATGCCCGTGCGGGGGTCCAGGTAGTCGCCCTCCGAGCCGCCCGCCTGCGCGGTGCCCCGGAAACCGTGCTCCGGCCCGAACACGGCCGTCGGCCGCACCCCCGCGGCGACCATGGAGTCGACCACGTGTGTGCCGTCGCGCAGAACGCCGGTCGGGTTGGACACGATCCCGAGGCGCCGCCCGGCCAGGCGCCGCCAGCCTTGGGCGGCGAGGGTGTCGGCGGCGGGCGACGTCCGTCCGCGGGGTTCGGCCACGGCAGGCGGCTGTGCGCGCGCGGGCGTCGCCGCGGCGGTGAGCAGGGGAGCCGTGAGCGCGGAGGCGGCGAGGAACCGTCGGCGGTCCATCCCGGCTACCAGCTCAGGCCGTGGTCGAACGGATAGCGCACTTCGGTCGGGTTGGCGCCGTCCGGAACGGCGACCGGCAGCTTGCCCTTCGGCGGGATCTCCCCGGTGATCACCTTCGTGAGCGACTCCAGGGACACCTCGCGCCACGAGTACGTCGCCAGCCACGTGGGCACGTCGACGAAGCCCGCGTCATACGGGACCTGGGATGCCACGGCGATCACCGGCTTCCCGGTCTCCATCAGGCGAGTGAGCAGCGTGCGCTGGGCGAGGTTCGCGGACAGGTTGTTGGTAAGCACGATCACGAGGTCGACGCCTTGGGCGGCCTCGACCGCTTCGGTGATCTTGGTGTCCACCGGTCTGGTGCCGGTCGGCAGTGGTGTCGTGTCCCAACCCCTGGCGCGCAGGTGCGCGGCCAGCAAGGCGGGGGACTTGGTCGAGTTCACTTGGTCGCCGACTCCTGCGACCAGCGTCTTCGTCGCTGTTCGGCGAGGCAGCAGGCGCGCGTCGTCGCGCAGCGCCGTCACCGTGCGGTCGGTCAGCCGCTGGATCGCGGCCTTGTGCTCGGCCGTGCCCACCAGGGCCGGGACCCGCTCGACGTCCACGAAGGGCCGACTCAGGATGCCGCGCTTGGCTTTGAGGGCCACGATCCGGCGGACACTCTGCTCGACCCGCTCCACCGTGAGCCTGCCGCTGCGCACCGCGGCGAGCACGGAATCCATGGCCAGCCGCAGATCTGGTGGCATCAGCAGCTGGTCGACGCCTGCCTCGATCGCCAGCACCGGGATCTCGGCGTCGCTGAACATCTCCCGGATCCCCTGCATGCCAAGGGAGTCCGACACGATCACGCCCTGGTAGCCCATCTCCTCGCGGAGCAGCTCGGTCATGATCGGCCTGGACACGGTGGCCGGGACGCGGGTCGGATCCAGGCTGGGGAACTGGATGTGCGCGGTCATGATCGAGTCGATGCCCGCCGCGATCGCCGCGCGGAACGGCGGCAGGTCCACCTTTTCCCACTCCTCGGCGGACCGGTTGATGATCGGCAGGCCGGTGTGGCTGTCGGTCGCGGCGTCGCCATGTCCGGGGAAGTGCTTCGCGGAAGACGACACGGTGGCTATCGACCGGCCGCTCTCCTGGTAGCCGCGCACCTCCGCGGTGACCATCTCGCTCGCGAGGACCGGGTCCGCGGAGAACGACCGCGCGCCGATGACCGGATTGAGCGGGTTGGAGTTCACGTCGGCGACCGGCGCGAAGTTCTGGTTGACCCCCATCGCGCGCAGCTCATGGCCGTTGATCGAGGCCAGCGTGCGCGCGTCCGCGGCGTTGCGGCCCGCGCCGATCGCCATGCTCCCGGGGTACTCGGTGGCGGGCGCCTCGACCCGGGTGACGTTGCCGCCCTCCTGGTCGATCGCCACGACCAGCGGCAGCCGGGCGCCTGACTCGATCGCCGCCCGCTGCAGACCGTTCGAGAACTTGGCGAGCTGCACCGGGCTGTCGACGTTGTCGGTGCCGCTGCTGTTGAAGTAGATGACCCCGCCGACCTGGTACCGCTTCACCACCTCGGCGGGCGTGTCCACGCCGTAGGTGGCGCGGTTCATCGAGTGGACCTCGTCGGCGGACTTGCCCCAGACACTGGCGACGAAGAGCTGGCCGACCTTCTGCTCGAGGCTCATCCGAGCCAGGAGATCGTCGGTCCAGGCATCCACGGAACGCGCGCGGATTTCGTCCTCCGCTGGTTTGACTGCGGGGATCGCGCTCGCCACGACACTCACGACCGCCATGGTGGCGGCGGCGATGACGAGCGCGGCCAGTGTCCGTGGAGTACGCACCCTGCCTCCCGGTGGTCATGTGGCGCTTGTTAACCAATAACAACGCCTACACGGAAGTTACTCACGTGACGATCACCGGGTCAACGCGGTGTTGGCTGCCTGTGGACAACCACCCCTGAAACGGAATTGGGCGGTTCCGCTCCGGAGAGCGGAACCGCCCAAACCTCCGCGCGAACACTCGAGTTACCAAGCGTGCAACGTTGTCGTATCAACATGGCCTCGGCGTCCGGCGTCCCGGTACGCAGTCCCTTGACGACATGCCTCCCGCGGCGTGCTGCGCGTGGGTGCTCGGTGCTCGCGCACGGAGTTCGCTCGGGGTGGATCGGAGCTTCTCTTCGCTTCGTCCCTGGCCGGCTCGAAGTCCGCACCTCCATTTGTACCCAGTGAGGAAGGTCACTTCAAGGGCACTTTCGGGTGCACCGGTAAAGACCTCGGAAAGCATCGACCAGCACCGTCCGTAAGCGTAGTCTGGACGCTCTGTTTGTGTTTTACCCGGTCTGGATCACGTGGGTACCGCCAGTCGGGTGCATTCGAAACTCCTTGCGCGACACCGAGTCCGGTCAGCGCCTGCGCCTGCGGTAGCCGTACCAGGCGGCGCCCGCCGCGGCGGCCGCCGCGCTGAGGCCGATCGCCGTCACCGCCACCGTCGTTCCCGACGGCGCGTGGAAGCGCGAACGCAGCGACACCGGCTTCGAGAACGTCAGTATCGGCCAGCCGCGCTCGGTCGCGATCTTGCGTAGCCCGCGGTCCGGGTTGACCGCCGACGGGTGCCCGACCGCCTCCAGCATTGGAATGTCGGTGCTGGAGTCGGAGTAGGCGTGGCTCGCGGCGAGGTCGTAACCGTGCCGCTCGGCCAGCTCGCGGATCGCGGCGGCCTTGTTGTCGCCGTAGCAGTAGAAGTCGATCTCCCCGGTGTATCGGCCCTCGGCCGACACCATCCGCGTGCCGACGCTGTGCGTCGCGCCGATCATTTCCGCGATGGGGGCGACGATCTCCTCGCCGGAAGCGGAGATGACGACGACCTCGTGGCCGTTCGCCTGGTGCTCGGCGACCAGTTCGGCGGCTTCGGCGTAGACGAGCGGGTCGACGATGTCGTGCAGCGTCTCCTCCACGATCGAGCGAACCTGCTCGACATCCCACCCCGCGCACAGCGACGTGAGGTGCTCGCGCATGCGCTCGACCTGGTCCGCATCCGCCCCGGAAGCAGCGAAAACGAACTGCGCGTAAGCACTTTTGAGCACTCCGCGACGGTTGATGAGGCCGCCCTGGAAGAACGGCCTGCTGAACGCCAGCGTGCTGGATTTCGCGATGACCGTCTTGTCCAGGTCGAAGAACGCCGCGATCCGGCCCGGTTGGAGTGGGTCGGCGCTGCTGCCGGAATCGGTCACGCCGCCAGCATAGGAGCGGGCCTCCGGCGGGCCGTCACGGTATGCCCACGGGGTGAACTGTGGCAGTGTCTTCGGCCGTTCTGTAGCCAAGACACCCAGGGGAGGGGATACAGTATCCATAACCGGCCTAGTGCCGGGACGGTTCAGTCCGACCCCCCGGGGCTGAACCTCTGACGGCCCCCGCCCCTCCCCCCTGGCGGGGGCCGTCCTATATCCGCCGCAAGTCGGCCCCCTCCCAGCCTGCCGGCACCCGCCGACAAAAACGGCTGCCCACCACCGGTCTGTCCACAGTGACCGCGACCTGTCCACAGCCCGGCAGGCGGGGATTGTTCTCGACGCCCTCTCGAAAGATCGTGATCACAGCGGCCGCGGACGGCCGCCCCGATCCGAAGGGAGCTGGTCGTCGTGGCCCGACCCGTGGCGTGCGTGCATGAGGACAGCCTGCTCGACGAGGTGCTGCGAGTGGCCGCGGCGGCGGGCTGCGCGGTCGAACGAGTCGTCGACATCGCCGATCTCCGAGCCCGCTGGAAGGACGCCCCACTCGTCATTCTCGACGCCGACGCGGCGGCGTCGTGCCTGGCCAACGCGTTGCCGCGCAGGGAAAGCGTGGTCTTGGTGTGCGTGGGTCCCCCGCCGCCGACCACGTGGTCCGCCGCGGTCGCCCTCGGCGCGGACCGCGTCGTCACACTGCCGGATGGCGAGTCCTGGCTGGTGGAAGCGTTTGCGGACACCACGGAGAGCCCGGCGGGCAAGGCAGGCCGGGTCGTCGCCGTCATCGGCGGACGCGGTGGCGCGGGCGCCTCGGTGTTCGCCGCCGCGGTGGGCCTCACGGCGCTCGAACTCGGCCACGACGCCCTGCTCGTCGACTGCGATCCGCTCGGCGGTGGCCTCGACCTGGTGCTGGGGGCGGAACAGAGCCCGGGGATGCGGTGGCCCGACGTGCGCCTCAAATCCGGCCGCATCCCAGTGTCCAGCCTCCGGTCCGCACTCCCTGGCCGCACCAAGGGTGACTCACGCCTCACACTGCTGTCCGGCGCGAGATCGGGCGAGGCGCCCAGCCCGGAGGCGGTGGGCGCGGTCGTCGACGCGGGCAGGCGCGGTGGCGAGACCGTCGTATGCGACCTACCGCGCGCCCCAGGTGACGCCGCCCACGCCGCACTCGACCGCGCGGATCTCGCGGTGGTGATCGTCCCCGCCGAAGTCCGCGCCTGCGCCGCGGCCCGCAACGTCGTCGCCCGAATCGTCGCCCGAGGCATCCGCGCGGCAGTGATCGTCCGCGGCCCCGCCCCCACCCGACTGGGCTCACCAGCCGTGGCCAACGCCGTAGGCCTCCCCCTGTTGGCAACCCTGCGCGCCGACCGATCCCTGCCCCACTCCCTGGACCACGGCGACTTCCAGGTCCGCGGCTCCCTGGCCCGAGCCGCCCGGGCGGTTCTTGCGGAGCTCCGCCCATGACCAAACCCACGACAGCGACAACAAACCCCATCACCCACCACCGCACACGCCTCGCCCCCACCGTCATCACCCACGTCATCCGCGCCGGAGTCGGGGTGGACGTAGGCCACCGCGATCTCCAAGTCCGTGTGTCCCTCGCGAGTGCCGCCCGCCAGTTCACCACCACAGCCATCGCTCAAGCCGTCCCCTGCGAAGCGAACGTGGCCACAGGCCCGCAACGACATCCCGGTTCGCGACTCCCTCGCCCCTGGGCCGCGCCCGGTTCCTCCGGAGCTTTCCCCAAGACCGCAGGCACAGGAGCGACCACCGACCTCGTCGACCGGGCCAGCCGGCGATTCGGGGGCATCCGCCCATGACCAGAGGAACGACGACCGACCTTGTCGACCGGGTCCGCAAGCGGCTCGCGGGAGGTGGCCGGGAGATCACCTCCGCCGCCGTGGCCCAAGCCGTCCGCGACGAAGCGGGCGGGGTTGTGGGCCACGACGACGTCCTCACCGCGTTGACGTTGCTGCGCCAGGAGTTCGTCGGCGCCGGCCCACTCGACCCGCTGCTTCGCGACCAAGCCACCACCGATGTCCTCGTCACCGCGCCCGACCAGGTCTGGGTCGACGGCTCGTCGGGTCTGCGCCGCACCGACATCCACTTCCGCGACGAAGACGCCGTGCGGCGCCTCGCCCAGCGCCTCGCCATGGCCGCGGGCCGCCGCCTCGACGACGCCCAGCCCTACGTCGACGGCTGGCTGCCGAGCGCGGCCACCAACACCCGAATCCGGCTGCACGCCGTGCTGCCGCCGATCGCCGAAGCGGGCACCTGTCTCGCACTTCGTGTCCTTCGCCCCGCCGCCCACGGCCTCACCGACCTGCGCCGCCTGGCCACGTTCGACGACCAACTCCACGACGTGCTCCGCGCGATCGTCCACGCCAGGCTGGCTTTCCTGGTCTCGGGCGGAACCGGCAGCGGAAAGACGACCCTCCTGTCCGCCCTACTCGGCGAAGTGCCGGCGGGAGAACGCATCGTCTGCGTGGAGGACGCGGGCGAACTGCAACCGGCTCACCCCCAGTTCGTCCGCCTGGTCACGCGCCCGCCGAACATCGAAGGCGCGGGCGAGATCACCCTGCGAGACCTGGTCCGCCAAGCCCTGCGGATGCGCCCCGACCGGCTGGTGCTGGGCGAAGTTCGAGGCCCGGAGGTCTGCGATCTCTTGGCCGCCCTCAACACCGGCCACGACGGGGGCGCCGGAACGGTCCACGCCAACTCGCCCGCGGAAGTGCCCGCACGCCTTGAGGCCCTGGCGGCCTTGGGTGGCCTGACCGCCCCCGCCCTGCACAGCCAAGCGGCCGCCGCCCTCCACCTGATCCTCCACATGCGACGGTCGGCGGCCGGAGTCCGACACCTCGAGCAGATCGCCCTACTCGCCAGATCCGCAACCGGCCTGGCGATAACCCCAGTATGGAAGGACAGCGCGTGGACACCGGCTGCCCCTGCCCTCGCAACCCTGCTGCGGAACGCTGGCGTATCCCTACCCCAGCTCCTGACACCGTGCTGACGCGAACGGAAACTTCGGTCGACAATTCCCAGCTGTGCCAAGGGAATTCCGGGACCGGCAGCCGAACACCGACAGTAGCCGAACCAAGGCGCCGTCCCCTTGGCGCCGCACGGAGATCCGCCGTGGACGCTGCCCCAGCCGATGGAAGGCGCCCAAGCTCCGCGCGGTCGAGCTCAACCAGGCCGCCGGCTGTGGTCGGGTGGCTGACGGCGAGAGCCCGGCCGGCGCTGAGGACGCTCGCACCGTTCGAACCCACTTGGTCGATCACGACCAAGTGGACGCGCCTTCTCTGGAGGTCGGTGCGCCGGACTCCGGCTGTCGATCAGCTCGTGCGGCAGCCGGACGACGCCGGGCACCCGCAGGGCGATGCGCACTTGACTGGCGTGAATTCGCGCGGGCTCATGGTGTTCGGCTCGCCGCGGTCATCTGCAGACCATGCAGCGCGCCAATCGTTCCGCGCGAGGTCCCCGCGCCGGACGCTGTTCGAGTCGTGGTGGTGGGCGGTATCGCGGGCGGCCGCCTGGGCGAATACGAGGCCGATGCTGACCCTGCCCAAGCGCATGGGTGATCGCGCATGTTGATCCCGCCCGTCCTGCTGCTGGCCGCCGCCGTGCTCGCCTGGCCGTCAGACGTGGCCTCCCTCCGACTGCGACGCCTCACGGTTTGCCAACGCCCGACTCTTCTCCGCAAGCCGAAGCACGTGGGCCCCATCGCCGCACTGGCCGCGGCTCTGGTCTGCGCTGCGATGGCGGGCGTCGGGGGTGGCGTAGCCGCTGCGATGGCCACACTGACCGTGGGCCACCACGTTCGGGACCGCAGGCGAGTCCGGTCCGTCCTCGCCGCCACGGCCGGGCTGGCCGAAGCCATCAGGTCACTCGTCGCGGAGTTGAGGGCAGGTGCGCACCCAGCCGACGCAGCCGAAGGCGCGGCACGAGACGCGGACCCCACGGTGGCGGCGACCCTCCGCGCCGCCGCGTCGGCGCTACGACTCGGCGGCGACATCGACGACGCGTTCAACGCGGCCGGTCCCGAAGCCACAGTGGCAAGGGCATGGCGCCTCGCCGCCAGACACGGTTTGCCACTCGCGGACGTCCTGGACGCGGTCCGGGCGGAACTCGACCACCAGGTCGGCTTCGCCAGACAGGTCATCGCCAGGATGGCGGGGCCCAGAGCGGGCGCCATGGTCCTCGCGGGACTGCCCGTCATCGGCCTCCTACTGGGCCAGGCGATGGGCGCGGCCCCACTGGGGGTGCTCACCAACTCTTTCGGAGGCCAGGTCCTACTCGTCGCCGGCGTGGCCCTGGAGTGTGCGGGTGTCCTGTGGTCGGCGTGGCTGACCAACCGGGTGGTAGCGCCATGACCCGGTTCGCAGGCGAAGTGCTGCTCTGTTCGCCATCCCGGTGCCGTCGGTCCGCCTCTACATCTGTTGCCGGCCCGGTTGACCAGCAAGGTGGTCGCGCAAGGCCCCGGTTCGCAGGCGCGGTGATGGTCGGTGTGCCCGCCAGCCCGCGCCCGCACTTGTTGCCGGTGGTTGACCAGCGGGGTGGTAGCGCCATGACCCGGTTCGCAGACGAACTGCTACTCGGTCCGCCATCCGGATGCCGCCGGCCCGCCGTCGCAGCCGGCGCAGGCGAGGTTGACCAGGAGCGTGGCCGCACCATGACTCGGTTCGCAGTGGCGGTTTCACTTGCGCTGATTCGGCAGGTAGGTCCGCCGCCGGAACCGTTGATGGGGTGGTCGGTCAGGCGGGTGGGCGTGCCGTGACTCAACTCCTCCTGCTTGCCGTGGCGGTGCTGGTCGGTGTGCCGCACCGGTCCGCGACTGTTCGGCTTGGGCGGATCTTCGGCCAACCGACCACCGAAGCCCCCAGAATCCGACGGACCCCAAGAAGGCCGCCTCGGCAGTCGCGTGCCCCCGACGACGGCACCCGCGCGGCCACCTGGGATTTGCTCGCCGCCTGTCTGTCGTCGGGTATGGCGGTTCCCGCCGCGATCCGGGCGGTTGCCGCCGATCTGCCGGAACGCGCCGGGCGAGCCCTGCGGGACACCGCCGACCTCCTTGCCCTCGGCGGCGATCCCGTCGACGCGTGGGCGCTCGCGTTGGAGTGTCCGGAGACGGCGGGGCTTGCCCGGGGTGCCCGAAGAACGGCGCGGTCCGGCGCGGCGCTCGCCGGTGTCGCGAGGGCCCTTGCCGCTGATGCCCGCGCGCGGACCGGTGAGGCCGCGGAAGCGCGGGCGCAACGTGCGGCCGTG
Source organism: Actinokineospora xionganensis (assembly GCF_014323725.1). Taxonomy (GTDB): domain Bacteria; phylum Actinomycetota; class Actinomycetes; order Mycobacteriales; family Pseudonocardiaceae; genus Actinokineospora; species Actinokineospora xionganensis. The sequence continues at coordinate 249,811 of NZ_JABVED010000003.1, forward strand.
CTGATCAGTGGCCCGCTCGCGCTCTGTTTTCTTCCCGCCTTTCTTTGCCTGGGCGTTGTGCCGATCGTGCTCGGGCTGGCGGGTGTCCTGTCGAACCACCTCTGAACGGAGATCCACATGTCCCACTTCCCGCAGCGCCTCCGCCAGTGTGACGACGGCATGAGCACCGTCGAGTACGCGATCGGCACCATCGCCGCCGCCGCGTTCGCCGGCATCCTCTTGGTTGTCGTCAACAGCGACGCGGTCATGAGCGGCCTCAACGCGCTCATAGCCCGGGCCATGGGCGGTGGGGCGTGAAGTCCGACCGTGGCGCGGTCACGGTCGAGGCCGCGATCGCCATGTCGGCGCTGATGGTTGTCCTCGTGCTTGTCGTCGGCTCTCTCCTGGCCGTCACCGACCACATGCGCTGCGTCGACGCCGCGCGGGAGGCCGCCCGGCTGGCCGCGCGTGGTGAGGTGGACCGGGGGCGCGCGGTCGCGGCCGGACTCGCGCCTCCGGGCGCCGACATCCTGATCCGGCGGGAGGGCGACGCCGTCTCCGTCGAGGTCCGCGCCGAGTCCGCGGGTGTCGTCCGCTTGCGGGCTGACGCCTATGTGATCGCGGAACCCGGGACGTCGGACCCATGAACTCGGGTGACGACGGCGTCGCGACCGTGTGGGCGGCGGGTGTGATCGCCATGGTGGTGGTGCTCGCGGGCCTGGTCGCGGGCCTGGGCGCCGCCCTGGTGACCCGGCACCGGGCTGAGGCGGCGGCCGACCTCGCGGCGCTCTCGGGCGCCGTGCACGCGGTGTCCGGTGAGGCCGCCGCGTGCGGCCGGGCCCGGTGGGTGGCCGACCGCATGCGTGTCGAGTTGCTCGGCTGTCGGCTGAGCGGTTGGGACGTGTCCGTGCATGTTGCCGCCCGGCCGCCGAGTTTCATCGCGGCGTTCGGTCCGGCTGAATCCGCCGCACGAGCGGGGCCGGTCGGCAACGGTCAAACGGTCGGCCTCGCACGGTGAACGGCATCGCGTCCGCCGCCCGATCGGCGGCTTGGCCGAGTTGATGATCATGCTGTTGATCTTCATCTGCGCAGGTCAGACGGCTGGTTGCGCGGGGTGACGAACCTGTCACCACGGCGCGGGACGAGCGGGTCGGCTTGAGCCTGTCGTCGACGATGACCGGTTGACGGGGCTTTACCCGCCGTTCCGCCGCCGTTTCGCTCACCTCGTCAAAGCGACCAGTTGTCGACTGCAAGTTACGTATCGCACGTCGGATGTCGTCTAGTAGTCATAGGCCGCCAAGCGCGGCGCCCGCACCGCGAGGAGGCACTGCCCGAGATGTTGGAAACCGATAGGTCGGAAAGCTGGCGGAGAGCGTTCCGGGTCGAACTGCGAGCGGAGGCGATCGGCCTCGCGTTCCGCGGTTGGCCCGTTCTGCCGGGCACCTATCCGGCCGGAGAGCACTGGGCGGGCCGCGAAGGCGTCGAGGACACCGGCCCCGTGCCCGTCCACCGCGACTGGCAGGAACGCATCGGCACCAAGGCCGAGCAGGTCGCCACCTGGTGGACCGGTCGTCCCTACAGCCTGCTTCTGGCCACTGGCAAGGTTTACGACGCGATCGAGGTCGACGACGACCTTGGCAGGCGCGCCGCGGGCGTGCTGCGCTCGGTCGGCTTGCCCGTGCCGATCATCGCGACGCCCGACCGCCGCTGGTTCTTCCTGACCCAGTCCGGCGCGCAGCTCAGCCACGAGCTCGCGGCGGACCCGACCATCACCCTGCACGCGGACGGCAGCTGGATCACGTTGCCGCCCAGCCCTTTCCAACACGGTGTCGTCCACTGGCGAGTGAAGCCTGAGGTGTGCGGCTGGGAGATCCCGACCTCCCGCACCGTGCAGGACGCGCTGCTCGACGCCCTGCAGGAACCCACCCGCGATCGACTGGTCACCCAGCTCATCGGGGCGGACTAGCCCACCTGACCACTGTGGCCGGTTCACGCTCGACATTCCCGCGAGCGGTGAAGGCCACCCGCCAATGCCGGTCCAACGCGCCGCACGCCACCTCCCGCCCTCGGCGGGCGCGACGGACAGGCAGCCAGCCGAGCACCACTGGAGGCGACGGCCTCCCGCACGGCCCACGGAACAACAGACCAGCGGCAACAGCCGCAGTCGGCGACACCCCGCCCGGGACGAACCGCCTGCCCGACACCGACCGCCTCCCAGGTGTCCCAGCGCAGTGCGAGTACTCCCCGCCGATGGTCTTGGCACCCCGAGGGTCCTGCGGTAGCAGGCCAGTCGCACGCTCGGCGGCACAGCAGTGCGCCGGGGTTGCGCGTCGGTGTCCCCACCGACGCCCCCCGGCGCCTGCCGCGTTAGGGGCCAGGCTCGCTTCGTCCGAGCCGCCGGCGCCGCGTCAAGGAGTGTGCGGCGCTCGGTTCTGGCCGGTGCCGCGTTCGAGGGGAGCTGCGCCATCCCGCGGGCCCGCTGCGGCCACTCGAACCGTGAGTGCCCGTGGTGAGATGAAGATCCCCAAAGCAAGGCGAAAAGTCGCGGCAGGTGCCCAGTAGGCTGCGGTCGTCGACATCTCTGGGGGGACCATGAGAACTTCGCTGCTCGCTGCCTGCGTCATACTTTGCTTAGCCTTGACCAGTTGCACCAACGATCAGGGGAGCGACACTCCGCCCGCATCCAGCGCGACCGCGTCGCGGGCCGTGGATCGGGCCAGCATGACGGCGGCGGCGGTGTTCGGCGGCGACATGCTTGGGGTTGACGTTTCCACCGACATGTGTGCGTTCCTTCGGCCCGAAGATCTCCAGGACCTCGGTGCCGCGAAGATCGCCGATCCGCAGGGATTCGCCCGCTGCGCGATCGAGGTCGCGGCTCCGGCGGGCCCCAGCACCATCTACGCGGGCCGCTTCTTCGACGTCGCGGCCAAACCCGTCAAGGGTCCGCCCAAGACGCTTGCGGGCGGGCTCAAGGAGTACGGCGGCGGCTCGGCGCGCAATTGCGCGAGTCAGGTGGTGTTCCCGGACAACGTGGGGCTGCGCGTGTATGCGACCGGCCCCGCCGACCCGTGTCCCTTGGTGCGTCGCGCCATCGACGCGATGATCGGTCGGTTCGACGACGGGACGGCTCCGCCGCGGCCGGTCCCGGCCAACTCGCTGGAACGCCTGGACGCTTGCTCTCTGCTTCCCGCCGATGTGTCCAAGGCGGTCCCCGGCGCGAGCCCGGGCCGCGAACCCCAGTTGGACAGGCATATCTGTTCGAGCGGGCCCAGCTTCAGGGCGTATGGCGTCCTGGCTCTCGTAGTCGGCTATCCGCCTGCGGCAGGCGGGGCGTCGGTGGGCGAGGTCATCGCGGGCAGGCAGACGGTGGTCGCCACCCGCCCCCGGGCCGACGGCGGCAAGTTCTACTGCGAGGCCCGCACGTCAGTGCGGCCGTTGGACAACAAGGATTTGCCGGGCGCGATGGAGTACGCCGTCGCGGAGGTCGGGTGGTTCACCGAGCCGGAGGACTGTTCGGCGGCGAAGGCTCTCGCGGGCATGTTGTGGCCCGCGCTGCCACCAGTCTAAGCGGTCAACACTCGCAGGACCGTGGCCAACACCGACACCGCCCCCGCCTTGTCCAGCGGCTCGTTCCCGTTGCCGCACTTCGGTGACTGCACGCACGACGGGCACCCGGCCGGGCACTCGCACCCGCTGATCGCCTTGCGGGTGGCGGTGAGCCAAGGGATGAGCGCCGCGTGGCCGCGGTCGGCGAAACCCGCGCCCCCGGGGTGGCCGTCGTGGACGAAGACGGTCGCTCGGCCCGTGTCCGGATGCAGGGCGGTGGACACGCCGCCGATGTCCCAGCGGTCGCAGGTGGCGAACAGCGGCAGCAGGCCGATGGCGGCGTGTTCGGCCGCGTGCAGGGCACCCGGGACTGTCGCCGGCGCAACGCAGCCGAGCAGGTCCTCGCTGATCGTGTACCAGACCGAGCGGGTCGTCAGCGTGTGCTCGGGCAGGTCGAGCGGCACCTGGTCCATGACCTCGCCGGACGGCAGCCTCCGCAGGTAGCCGACAACCTGGGACGTCACCGCCACCTCGCCCAGACACACCGTCACCTCGCCCGCGCCCGCACGGTGGACCGCGCGGGAATGGGTGTCCAGCAACGAGATGTCCACGATCTCGCGCGCCTGGGTGGACCACTCCGGGTTCTCCGCGTGCACCATCGCGAGCCCGGACTCCAGGTCGAGATCGTCCACCACGTAGGACGCGCCCTGGTGCAGGTACACCGCCCCCGGGTGGACAGACGTGCACGCGCTGCCCGGGCTCACTGTCCCGAGCATCCGCCCGGAGTCCGATTCCACCACCGCGATCTGCTCGCCGCCGGAGCCGCGGATGTCGACGTCGCCGTGTGGGCGGTCGCGGGCCGTCCAGTACCAGCCCGCGGGCCGTTTGCGCAGGACTCCTTCGTGGACCAGGCCGTCGAGGACCGTGCGGGCGCCCGGGCCGAACGTCGGCAGACACTCGACGGTCAGGGGCAGCTCCGCCGCCGCGCAGGCCAGTTGGGGTGCCAGGACGTACGGGTTGCCCGGGTCGGTGACCGTGGCCTCGATCGGCTTGTCGAGCATCGCCGAGGGATTGTGCACGAGATAGGTGTCCAGCGGGTCGTCGCGGGCCACGAACACCACCAGTGACCCGTCGCCTGCCCGGCCCGCGCGACCCGCCTGCTGCCAGAACGACGCCACCGTGCCGGGGAATCCGGCGACCACCACGGCGTCGAGGCCCGCGATGTCCACGCCGAGCTCCAACGCGTTCGTGCTGGCCACGCCGAGAAGATCCCCGCAGGCCAACGCCTTCTCCAGGGCCCGCCGCTCCTCGGGCAGGTACCCGGAGCGGTAGGCGGCCACCCGGTCGGCCAGCTCGGGGTCCACTTCGGACAGAGCGCGCCGGGCGCTCAGCGCCGTGAGTTCGGCGCCTCGCCGGGAGCGGACGAACGCGAGCGTGCGGGCGCCCTCGATCACCAGGTCGGTGAGGATCCGGGCGGTCTCGGCGCCAGCCGAGCGGCGGACCGGGGCGCCGTTCTCGCCGGACAGGTCCTCCAGCAACGGCGGCTCCCACAGCGCCACTGTCCTCGCGCCGCGCGGGGAGTGGTCGTCGGTCACGGCCACACAGTCCACTCCGGACAGTCTGGTGGCGGAGGCGCCCGGGTCGGCGACCGTGGCCGAGGCCAGGATGAACACCGGGTCCGACCCGTACTTGCGGGCGATCCGGGCCAGCCGCCGCAGCAGCAGGGCCACGTGGGAGCCGAAGACGCCCCGGTAGGTGTGGCACTCGTCGACCACCACGTACCGCAGCTGCCGGAAGAAGGTCGCCCATCGGCCGTGTGCGGGAAGCACGCCGCGGTGGAGCATGTCGGGGTTCGTGAACAGCCACCGCCCGTGGGCCCGCGCCCAGTCGCGCTCGGCCATCGGGGTGTCGCCGTCGTAGGCGCAGGCTCGCAGGTCGCTCAGGTCCAGGGCGCGCAGCGAACGCAGTTGGTCGGCGCCAAGGGCTTTGGTCGGCGAGAGGTAGAGCGCGGTCGCGCGTGGCTCGTCGAGGAGGGTGGAGATCACGGGCAGCTGGTAGGCCAGCGATTTGCCCGACGCCGTCCCGGTCGCGATGACCACGCTGCGGCCGTCGTGCGCGTGGTCGGCCGCGGCGACCTGGTGGGCCCACGGCTCGTTCACCCCGCACTGGGCGAACGCCTCCCGGACCCGCGAGGGCGTCCATGAGGGCCATGGGACGGCGGTGGCCGCGCGTTCGGGCAGTTCGGCGACATGGGTGAGTGGATCTTCCCCGTCGGGGACCCCGGCGAGGACCCGTTTGAGCAGCACGGCGCCGCGTTCCGAACCCACTGGTCGAGCTTCGCACACGGGGGTGACGTTGTTGTTCGGCAGGCGAAGCGGGTATAGATGATCATGAGATGTTCGTCACAATAAGCCCAAGTAACGTCACTGACAGTGCACGTTATGGGACGGCTCGCGTCTGTGATCCGCCTTACCAATAGACTCCGCCGTCATCCCACCGAATGTGGTGGTGCACACGTCGGAATCGGAGTCGATGCACGCTCGGGCGGATGTCGGCGCTGAAACAGGCAGATCATCAGGAGGACGGATGTCCGGGCAATCCCTCGCGGCGGACCTGACGCTCACCGGCGGCGACAAAGGCGTTGTCGTCGTGGTCGCCGCGATCGCCCTCGCCGCTCTTGCCGTTGGTTATGTCCTGCTCAAGGAGGTCCTGGCCGCTGGCACAGGGACCACGAAGATGCAGGACATCGCCAAAGCGGTCCAAGAAGGCGCGGCGGCGTATCTCAAGCGGCAGCGCAACACGCTTCTGGTATTCGGCAGCGCGGTGTTCTTGCTGCTGTTCCTACTCCCCGCGGATAGCGGCGGCGAACGGATAGGCCGGTCCCTGTTCTTCTTGGTGGGCGCGGTGTTCTCGTTCACCATCGGCTATCTCGGCATGTGGCTGGCGACGCAGGCGAACCTGCGCGTCGCGTCCGCGGCCAACGACGAGGGCGGCCGCGAGAAGGCCACCCGCATCGCGTTCCGCACGGGCGGCGCGGTCGGCATGGCGACCGTGGGCCTCGGCCTGTTCGGCGCGGCGATCGTCGTGCTCGTCTACACCGGCGGTGCGCCCAAGGTCCTTGAGGGCTTCGGCTTCGGCGCCGCGCTGATCGCGATGTTCATGCGAGTCGGCGGCGGCATCTTCACCAAGGCCGCGGACGTCGGCGCCGACCTGGTCGGCAAGGTCGAGCAGAACATCCCGGAGGACGACCCCCGCAACGCCGCCACCATCGCCGACAACGTCGGCGACAACGTGGGTGACTGCGCGGGCATGGCCGCGGACCTGTTCGAGTCCTACGCCGTGACCCTGGTCGCCGCGCTGATCCTCGGCAGCACCGCGTTCGGTGTGCAGGGCCTGCTCTTCCCGTTGATCGTCCCGGCGCTCGGCGTGATCACCGCGATGCTCGGTGTCTACATCACCAAGGCCCGCGCGGGCGAGAGCGGTCTGACCGCGATCAACCGCTCGTTCTACATCTCGGCGCTCTTCTCGGCGGTTCTGTGCACGGCGGCGGCGTTCATCTACCTGCCCAACTCGTTCGCCGAACTGACCCAGGCCCCCACGACCACGGGCGAGCCCGGCAGCCCCGCGCTGATCGCCGCTATCGCCGTGATCATCGGCATCGTGCTCGCCGGCGTCATTCTCTGGCTGACCGGCTACTACACGGGCACCGACCACAAGCCGGTCAAGGAGGTCGGCAAGACCTCGCTGACCGGTGCGGCCACCGTGGTCCTGTCGGGTATCTCGGTCGGTTTCGAGTCCGCTGTCTACACCGCGATTGTCATCGGCGCGGCGGTTTACGGCGCGTTCCTGCTCTCCGGTTCGATCATCGTCTCGCTCTTCGCGATCGCTCTCGCCGGCTGTGGTCTGCTGACCACCGTCGGCGTCATCGTCGCGATGGACACCTTCGGCCCGGTCTCGGACAACGCCCAGGGCATCGCCGAGATGTCCGGCGACGTGACCCCCGAGGGCGCACAGATCCTCACCGAGCTCGACGCGGTCGGCAACACCACCAAGGCGATCACCAAGGGCATCGCGATCGCCACGGCGGTGCTCGCGGCGACCGCGCTGTTCGGGTCGTACCAGACCGCGATCGTCGAGGCGCTGGGCAAGGCGGGCGAGAGCTTCAAGACCGAGGACTTCATCGTCTTCAGCCCGGATGTGCTGTTCGGCATCCTGATCGGCGCGGCCGTGGTCTTCATGTTCTCGGGTCTCGCGATCAACGCGGTCACCCGCGCGGCGGGCGCCATCGTCTTCGAGGTGCGCCGCCAGTTCCGTGAGATCCCCGGGATCATGGAAGGCACCGGCAAGCCGGAGTACGGCAAGGTCGTCGACATCTGCACGCGTGACTCGCTGCGTGAGCTGGCGACCCCGGGTCTGCTCGCGGTCCTCGCCCCGATCGCCGTCGGCTTCGGCCTCGGCGTCGGCCCGCTCGCGGGCTACCTCGGCGGCGCCATCGCGGCGGGCACGCTGATGGCGGTGTTCCTGGCCAACTCCGGTGGCGCCTGGGACAACGCGAAGAAGCTGGTCGAGGACGGCCACCACGGCGGCAAGGGGTCCGAGGCGCACGCCGCCACGGTCATCGGCGACACCGTGGGCGACCCGTTCAAGGACACCGCCGGTCCCGCGATCAACCCGCTGATCAAGGTGATGAACCTGGTCTCGCTGCTGATCGCGCCCGCCATCGTCACGTTCTCGGTCGGCCCGGACGCCTCCACGGGTCTTCGGGTCACGATCGCGGCCGTGGCCGTGGTGCTGATCGTCGTCGCGGTGGTCGTGTCGAAGCGTCGCGGCACCGCGATCGCGGACACCCCCGCGGAGACGGTGTCCAACGGAGTCTGATTTCGACGTGGTGACGGGGCCGGTTCCGCCGTTCGGCGGGGCCGGCCCCGTTCGCGTCGCCGCCCTGCGGGGCCGTCGGGGCCGTGCGAGCATCGAGGTCGGCACCGGGAGCACCAGGCAAGGAGCAGCACCATGGTTCGTCGTCTCGCCGCAGTCGCCGTGGCTGCCGTGACGCTGTCGTTCGGTCTTGCCGGCTGCGGATCGGACTCCCCGCCCACCGCGGGCGGCACCACGACCACGACCACCACGGCGGGGGCCGCGAACGGCGACGCTGTGGCCTGGGCGGACAAGGTCTGCTCGGCGGTCGCGCCGGAGGTCGAGAAGTTCAAGGACACGCCGACCGGCGACCCGACCAACCTCCAGGCGACCAAGGACGGGTTCGTCACCTACCTCGACGGGATGGCGCAGGCCCTCGACCGGATGATCTCCGGAATCCGGGACGCGGGCTCACCGCCGGTCACCGACGGCGACGCCGCCGCCAAGGCCGTCGAGAACTCGCTCGAGACCGCCAAGGGCACGGTCACCTTGGCCAAGGACAACCTGGCGAAGGTCGACGCGAGCAACCCGCAGGCGTTCCAGGCCGGGATGGCCCAGGTCGGGCAGGACCTCCAGGGGCTCGCCCAGATGGAGGACCCGACCAAGGGCCTGCGCGGCAACAAGGAACTCAACGACGCCTTCGAGAAGTCGGACAAGTGCAAGGCCCTCAACGAGCCCACCACCAGCGGCACACCGACCTCCTGAGTACGCCCTGAACAAACACGCTTGCGACTCACCGCCGCCTAAGGGGACCGTGACGGAACCCGACCACGGTTCGCGCCCAGCCGCACCTGCCACTAAAGGGTGACCCAAACCCAAAATTCCGGGGAGGCGGACAGGGATCGAACCTCTGTTCTATTCTGGCCGCCGTGGCGCAGCTGTCGTTCTTCTCCGCCGAGGCGACTCAACCGCGGGTGGCCGATCTCGCGGGGGTGCTGTGCGGGCCAGGGCGGACGGTGGTGTTCGCCAAGGCCACAGCCAAGTTGATCGTCCCGGTCGACGATGTCTGGCGGGCCAGGGCGCTGGTCGCCGCCTGCGCCGAGCGCGGGGTCCGGGCGCAGGTCCGGGGCGACGACCATGCCACGATCGTGTGCACCGCGTTCCGGGTCGACCTCGCGCCGCTCGCCGCCGCTTGGTCCGACGGTGATGGCAAGGTGGTGCCTGGCGGGTTCACGCCGGATGGCGCTACCTTGCGGATGTGGGTTCTGGCGGCGGGCCGCTGGGACAACAGCGGGTATGTCCTGCCGCTTGACCAGGCCGTCCCGGACACCCATGAACCACTGCGTGAAAGCCTGGCCCGGTGCGGTCTGCCTGCGACGACGCGGGTCGACGGGTCCGGTCTGAAGATCGTCGGACGCAGGCGGCTGGCCCGGCTCCGTGAGCTGGTCGGGCCGCCGGTCGACCCGGGCTGCGGGGGGCAGTGGCCCGACGTTTCCCGGATGCGCGTCGTGTCCTGAGCGTGCTACAGGTGGTACAGGTTCATACTCGTTCGGCCCATCCAGGCCGGCACGGAGAGCCCCTGAAATAGGGCATCGGCTGTGCGGCGTGCACACTGACTGGCTGACACGGGGCTCAAGACGGCTTCATAGAGAGCGGGAAAGCGTGGCTGGCTCGACAGGGACGAAGAAGAACGGTGGTGGCACCGACGGCACTCAGCCTCGTCGGCTGGTGATCGTCGAGTCGCCCGCCAAGGCGCGCAAGATCGCGTCCTACCTTGGCCGGAACTTTGTCGTCGAGTCGTCCCGTGGCCACATCCGCGACCTCCCGCGCAAGGCCGCGGAGGTTCCGGAGAAGTACAAGGGCGAGTCCTGGTCGAACCTGGGGGTCAACGTCGACCAGGGCTTCGAGGCCATCTACATCGTCACGCCGGACAAGAAGGCCACGGTCACCGAGCTCAAGGGCCTGCTCAAGGACGTCGACGAGCTCTACCTCGCGACAGACGGCGACCGCGAGGGCGAAGCCATCGCGTGGCATCTGCTCGAAGCGCTCAAGCCCAAGGTGCCGGTGCGCCGGATGGTCTTCCACGAGATCACCGAGCCCGCGATCCGCGCCGCCGCCGAGAACACCCGCGAACTCGACCGCGACCTGGTCGACGCGCAGGAGACCCGCCGCATCCTCGACCGCCTCTACGGCTACGAGGTCAGCCCGGTCCTGTGGAAGAAGGTCATGCCGCGCCTGTCGGCGGGCCGCGTGCAGTCCGTGGCCACCCGCATCGTCGTGCAGCGTGAACGCGAGCGGATGGCGTTCGTCGCGGCCACGTACTGGGACATCTCCGCGACCATGGACGCGGGCGCCGAGGCCGAGCCGCCCACGTTCGCCTCCCGCCTGCTCTCGGTCGACGGCACCCGCCTGGCCACCGGCCGTGACTTCGGCCAGGACGGCCAGCTCAAGGCAGGCGCCGACGTGCTGCTGCTGGAGGAGGCCGAGGCCCGTCGCCTCACAGAGAGCCTGGCGGGCGCCGCGCTCACCGTCTCCAGCGTCGAAGAGAAGCCGTACACCCGCAAGCCCTACGCGCCGTTCATGACCTCGACGCTGCAGCAGGAGGCGGGCCGCAAGCTCCGCTTCTCCTCGGAGCGGACGATGCGCGCTGCCCAGCGGCTGTACGAAAACGGTTACATCACCTACATGCGTACCGACTCCACCACGCTCTCGGAGACGGCCATCACCGCGGCCCGCCAGCAGGCCACGGACCTCTACGGCGCGCAGTTCGTCTCGCCGCAGCCGCGGCAGTACACCCGCAAGGTCAAGAACGCCCAGGAGGCGCACGAGGCCATCCGGCCTGCCGGTGAGGTGTTCCGCACCCCCGGCCAGGTCGCGGGTGAGCTGGAGACCGACGAGTTCCGCGTGTACGAGATGATCTGGCAGCGCACCATCGCCTCCCAGATGGCCGATGTGCGCGGCACGACGATGACCGTGCGCATCAGCGGCGCCGCCGCGAGCGGCGAGGAGTGCGTGTTCTCCTCCTCGGGTCGCACGATCACCTTCGCCGGTTTCCTGCGGGCCTACGTCGAGGCGGTCGACACCGAGACCGGTGGCGAGGCCGACGACGCCGAGCGCAGGCTGCCGCTGCTGGTCAAGGGCCAGCCGGTCACCGCGGCCGACCTGTCCGCCGACGGCCACAGCACCAGCCCGCCCGCCCGGTACTCCGAGCCCAGCCTGATCAAGGCGCTCGAAGACCTCGGCATCGGCCGACCGTCGACGTACACCTCGATCATCAACACGATCCAGGACCGCGGCTACGTGTGGAAGAAGGGTTCCGCCCTCGTCCCGTCGTGGATCGCGTTCTCCGTGATCGGCCTGCTGGAGCGGCACTTCGAGCGGCTCGTCGACTACGACTTCACCGCCGCGATGGAAGACGAGCTCGACCGCATCGCGGTCGGCGAGCAGCAGCGCACCAACTGGCTCACCGGCTTCTACTTCGGCGGTGAGATCGGGCCCGAGGGCTCGGTCGGCCGTTCGGGCGGGCTCAAGAAGCTCGTCGGCTCCGGCGTCGAACACATCGACGCCAAGGAGGTCAACTCCATCCCGGTGTTCACCGACGCCGAGAACCGCCCGGTCGTGGTCCGTGTCGGCCGGTACGGGCCGTACCTGGAGCGCGAGGTCGACGGCGCGGCGCAGCGGGCGAACGTGCCCGAGGACCTGGCGCCCGACGAGCTGACCCTGGAGCTGGCCGAGAAGCTGTTCTCCACCCCGATGGAGGGCCGCAGCCTCGGCAACGACCCGGTCACCGGGCACGAGATCGTGGCGAAGGAAGGCCGCTTCGGCCCGTACGTCACCGAGGTCCTGCCCGAGGCCGAGGAGCCGCCGCCGCCCGCCGAGGGCGCGAAGAAGACCCGGGCCAAGGCGCCCGCCAAGCCCAAGCCGCGCACGGGCTCGCTGTTCAAGGACATGTCCCTGGACACGATCACCCTCGACGACGCCTTGAAGCTGCTGTCGCTGCCCCGCGTGGTCGGCACCGACCCGGCGACCGGTGAGGAGATCACCGCGCAGAACGGGCGCTATGGGCCGTACCTGAAGAAGGGCACGGACTCGCGCTCGCTCACCACGGAGGACCAGATCTTCACGGTCACCCTGGAGGACGCGCTCAAGATCTACGCCGAGCCGAAGAAGCGCGGCAGGCAGGCCGCCGCGTCGGCCCCGCCGCTGCGCGAGCTGGGCAACGACCCCGTGTCGGGCAAGCCGATGGTCATCAAGGACGGCCGATTCGGGCCGTACGTGACCGACGGCGAGACCAACGGGTCGCTGCGCAAGGCCGACAGCGTCGAGACGCTCACCGACGAGCGCGCCGCGGAGCTGCTGGCCGAGAAGCGGGCCAAGGGTCCGGTGACGAAGAAGGCACCCGCTCGGCGCAAGGCACCGGCCAAGAAGGCTCCGGCGAAATCGAAGTCGTAGCCCTCTGTCGCTCTAACGGGTGAACGCTTAGCCTGCGAGGGGTAACCCGCCCGAGAGGGGGCCCCGAATGGGTGAATCGTTCCGTCCTGACGACGCGCGCGATCTGGATCCCCCTCGGCTCCGGCTCCCGCGCGCCGTCCGGCCGCCTGTCGCCCCGATCGTGCGGCCCGGCCTGATCGAGTACCCGCCGCGTCCGGGCTGGCCGTACGAGCCGCGGGCTGGGGGGCGGCGGGTCAAGCTGAGTGTGTCCCTGGTGATCCTCGCGGCCGTCGTCCTGCTCTTCATCGCGTACCAGGTCGTCAGCGGTTTCCTCGGCATGATCAATGGACTTGTCAACTAGATCACGCAAAGTGAGCCCGATCGAGTCCGGTTTGTGCGAGCCTGTCCGAACATCCCAGCTACGCTGGGCTTGACACTTGGCGTGGAGATGGGGTGGAGGGCATCAGCGGGGGCCCGAACGAACAGCTCAGGACCAATGAGCCGACCACGGGCGCCGAATCGTCCATGGCGCACCGGGCCCGGAGTGTCCTGGCGATCCGGCCGTTCCGCAGGCTCTGGGGTGTCACCTATCTGACCAGCGTCGGTGACTGGCTGTCATTGCTCGCTCTCACCGGGTTGGTGGCCTCGCTCACCCAGGACTACAAGGCGCAGAGCTTCGCGTTCTCCGGCGTCGTCCTGACCCAGCTTCTTCCCGGCCTGCTGTTCGCGCCGCTTGGCGGCCTGTTCGCCGATCGGTTCGACCGCCGCAAGGTGATGGTCCTCGCCGACATCGGGCGGTGCGGGCTGTTCCTGTCCATCGCGGTCGTCGGCTCGACCGTGTGGCTTTTCATCGGCAACTTCCTGATCGGCTGCTGCGCGCTGCTGTGGATCCCGTCGAAGGACGCCGCGGTCCCCAACCTGCTGCGCAGGCCCGACCAGGTCGAGACGGCCAACCAGCTCGGCATGGTGATGACCTACGGCATCGCCGTGATCAGCGGTGCGGGCCTGTACTCGCTCATCACCGGTATCAGCACGAACCTGAATCTCCCGTTCGGCACCAGCGACCTCGGCATCGCCCGGTTCATCCTGACGATCAACGGCCTGCTGTACCTGACCGCGGCGATCATCGTCGCCACGCGCATCCCGGAGTTGTCCAAGCGGGCACCGGTGGTGCCCAAGCCGGAGGACAAGGACAAGCCGAAGAAGAGCGGCTTCCTGGCCATGGTCAAGGACGCGGGCCACTTCGTGCGGACGACGCCGATCGTGCGCGGCCTGCTCGTCGGCATGATCGGCGCGTTCGCCGCGGCGGGCGCGCTCATCGGGTCCGCCCAGCTCTACGCCAACAGCCTGCGCGGTGGCCAGTCGGCGTTCGGTCTGCTGTTCGTCGCCCTGTTCATCGGCCTAGCCACCGGCATGACCGGCTCACCGAAGCTCGCCAGGAGGCTGCCGCACAACCGCCTCTTCGGCATCGCGATCGTGGTCGCGGGTTTGGCGCTGATGGTCGTGGCGCTCTCGCCGCACCTGGCCGTCTCACTGGTCACGGTGTCGGTGCTCGGGGCCAGCGCGGGCGCGGCGTTCCTCACCGGTGTGACGATCATCGGCACCCAGGTCGAGGACGCCATCCGCGGCCGCATCAACGCCATCTACCAGTCGCTGATGAAGATCATCCTGGCCGGCGCGATGGCCGCGACGCCGGTGCTCGTCGGCCTGGTCCGGCCGCACGAGATCAGCATGTTCGGCAAGCCGATGACGGTCGACGGCACCCGGCCCGTGCTGCTCGGCGCGGGCCTGCTCGCCGCGCTGGTCGGTATCGTCGCCTACCGGCAGATGGACGACCGCCGGTCCGAGACGATCCTGTCCGACCTGGTCGCCGCCCTCCGGGGCAAGCCGCGGCGGTCCACCGGCCTGCTCATCGCCGTCGAAGGCGACACCCACCTCGACACGTCGACCCAGGCCCATCTGCTCGCCAACTGGCTGCGCGGCCCGGGCGGCCGGGAAGTCTTCCTCGCCACCGACCCGGCGCTCGACGACGAACGCCTGCACGCGGTGCTCACCGGAGCCTCGCTGTCCAGCGCCCGGGCCCACGCGCTGGTGGCCGCCGCGGTCCGCGCCGACCTCGTCGAGCGGGAGATCCGCCCGGCGCTCGAGCGCGGCGCCCTGGTCGTGATGGAGCGGTTCGTCGACAGCCCGCTGGCCCACCTTTCGGTCGCGGCCGGGCTCGACCCGGCCGAGCTTGAAGGCCTCGCCGACTGGGCCACGTCCCGGCTGCGGCCCGACATCACCGTCCTGCTCGACCGCGATCCGGGCACCCTCCCGAAGTGGCCGGGCAACACCGAGCATCATTGGCATGTGCAGAGCGTGCTGACCGATATGGCCCGGGCCGACCCCGACCGCTATGTGGTGGTCGACGGCGACGGCACCATGGAAGACGTCGCCGACCGGGTCCGCCTCGCGGTGCAGACCACCCTCGCCGGTCGCAGGCTTGGCGACCTCGTGCCGGAGCGGGCTTCCTGATGGGCGGAGTCTGGTCGCAGCTCGTGGGGCAGCCGGACGCCGTGGAGGTCCTCAGCGCGGCCGCCCAGTCGGGCGCCCGGCTGGTCGACGGCACCGGCACGGCCGCGGGGATGACGCACGCCTGGCTGTTCACCGGTCCACCCGGCTCCGGTCGCTCCGTCGCCGCGCGCGCGTTCGCCGCGGCGCTGCAGTGCACGGCGGGCCAAGAGGTTCCCGGGTGCGGCGAGTGCCAGGGCTGCCACACCGCGATGGGCGGCACCCACGCCGATGTGCGCATGGTGGTCCCCGAGGGCCTGACCATCTCGGTCAGCGAGATGCGCGCGCTGGTGCAGACCTCGGCCCGCAGGCCGACCGGTGGCCGCTGGCAGGTCGTGATCATCACCGACGCCGACCGACTGACCGAAGGCGCGGCGAACGCGTTGCTCAAGGCGGTGGAAGAGCCACCACCCCGCACGGTCTTCCTGCTGTGCGCGCCATCTGACCACCCTGACGACGTGTCGGTGACGATCCGCTCGCGCTGCCGCCGCATCGCCCTGCGCACCCCGGCCGCGGACGCGATCAGCGAAGTCCTCCGCCTGCGCGACGGGATAGATGCGGACACCGCGAACTGGGCCGCGTCGGTGTGCGGCGGCCACGTCGGCCGCGCCCGCAGACTGGCAACAGACCCAGCGGCCCGCGACCGCCGCGAGAAGGTCCTGAAGATCCCCCTGCAACTGCGCAGGATGACCGACGTCTTCGACGCCGCGGGTGAGCTCGTGAAGGCCGCGGAAGCCGACGCCACCGAGGTCAGCGAAACCCGCGACGAGGCCGAAAAGGACGCCCTGCGGACAGCCATGGGCCACGGCGGCACCGGCAAGGGCACCGCGTCGGCGTCGCGGGGGAGCGCGGGGGCGATCAAGGAGCTGGAGAAGCGCCAGAAGTCGCGGGCCACCCGAACCAAGCGGGACGTGCTGGACCTCGCCCTGGTGGACCTGGCGGGGTTCTACCGGGACGTCCTGGTGGTGCACGCGGGTTCGAACACGACGCTGAACCACCCGGACCACGCGGACAGTGCGGCAAGGGCCGCGCAGAACTGGTCGCCGGAGTCGGCCCTGCGCAGGCTCGAGGCGGTGCTGGGGTGCCGGGAGGCGCTGGAGCAGAACGTGAAGCCACAGATCGCCATCGAGGCGATGGTGGCCGTGCTCTACTCAGGCTGAGACCCACACCGCCCCGCGCACCAACACAAGCCTGCTCAAGCCGAGGCTGGAGTTTCCAGCAAAGCGGCCGGAACGCACGCACCCCGCCCGACCGAGGTCAGACGGGGTGCGGCCCCTTTGTTCGATCAGTCGGTGTGTCGGTCCGGCGTGATCTTCACCTGTGCGACTCGGGGGCGGCGCGGCAGTGCCGCCACCAGAACGACACCCACCAAAAGCATCGCGGTGCCCGACCAGAACATCGGCACCGACTGGTACGCCGCGCTCGTGTAGGCCAGCGGCGGGGTCTGCTTGCCCTGCGGCGCCGGCGCGGGCGGCTGCGTCGGTGTCGCGGTGCCGCAGACGACGCCGCCGGTCGGCGCGAACGCGCGGGCGATCTGTTCGCCCAGCGAGATCTGGGCCAGCGCTGACGGCAGGTTCGGCAGGCCGAGCGCGTCGGTCGGCAGGACCTGCAGGTCCAGCATGCGAGCCGTGGCGCCCAACTGGTAGCCCTTGAACGGCTGCGTCGCGTTCTCACCCTTCTGCGTCAGGTTCGCCACGGAAAGGCGGATGACGCCGAGGTCGAGCTTCTGCAGTCCGCCCGCGATGGCTTCCTGCGCGCCCTTGCCGTTGCCCAGCAGGCCGCCGATGATCGGGAGTTTGTCGGCGCCGGGCATCGAGGGGGCGCCGGGCAGCGGGATGCCGATGGGGAGATCCATCTTCGGGTTCGCCGCGTCCAGCTTGCCCAGGCTCTTGCCGCCCTGGACGACTTCGAGGACCGGCGCGGTGTACTTGACCGTCGAAGTCTTCTCGTCCCCGGTCGAGGTGACCTGCAGCGTCGGCTGGCTGACCACGTTGATCGACACCTCGTAGGGCGTGCCCGCGAGCAGCTTGACCGCCGCGACCTGCAGCGTCGAGGTCGACTGGACCGCCTTGTTGGCCGAGCCGGGGATGTCGATCAGCTTGACGACCGAGCGGGCCGACAGCGTGTTCGGCAGGCTCAGCAGCGAGCCCTTGCCGTCGGCGGTCTTGGCGCCTTGGCCGCCCAGCACTCCGCCGAGGGTGCTCAGCGGGCCCGCCAGGCCCTTGATGCCCTCGATGATCGCCTTGTCGGCGTTGGCGTCCATGTTCGGCGCGTCGAAGACGCCGGTGAGGTCGGTGCCGCCGGGGAGGGTGGGGATGGCGTTGAGCGCGGACAGGCTCGCCAACTCGGTGGCGGCGTCGGCGATGGTGTCGACACACGGACCCAGCGTGTCGCTCCAGTGGGCCTGCACCCGACCGTTGAGCAGGCCGGCCTTGACCAGGGTGTCCAGCGGCGAGGACGGCGGGTTCAGCCCGGCGCTCTTGGGCTGGGTGTTGTTCGGCGGCGCGGTCTGCGACAGCGCCCCCGGCGCCTGCGGGCTGACACCCTGGAACGCGAACCCGCCCGGCGCGGACTGCGCGATGGCCTTCTCGAAGGACAGGTAGGCCTCGGAGTTGGCCTGCGCGCTGGCGAGCCCGAAGCCCATCTCGGCGGCGGCCTGCTTCGGCAGCTTGTCCTCGGCGCCCGGGATGATCGTCTTGGTCGGCGTGGAGTTCGGCAGCAGCCGGACGATGGCAAGTCCTGTTCCCGCGTCACCGATGGCGTGGCCAAGCGGCTGCGGCCCGATCGGCGCCGACGGCGGCGGTGCGCTGGGGTTCGCGGGCGGCGGGATGGGGGTGGTCGGCTGGGCGGCAGCCGGGGAAGCGACCATCACCAGGACCGCGGCGGCGGCGGGCAGCGCCAGCACGGCAGACTTGCGTCGGGACATCGTCGGGGTCCTCCTCGCGCGATCCACACGGACCGACTATGGATTAAACGACACTAGGCCCCTCCAGTGACGCGATTCGCACCCGGTATAGTTGCCGCCAGCACGCCGCCTTAGCTCAGTCGGCTAGAGCGATTCACTCGTAATGAATAGGTCAAGGGTTCGACTCCCTTAGGCGGCTCGCAGGTCAGGCCCGGTCCGTTCGCGGACCGGGCCTTGTCTTTGCGCCAGTGGCGACTCAGGTGACCGCGTCCGCGCCCGCGGGCTGCCAGAGCTGCACCGGGTTTCCCTCCGGGTCGAGAAGGTCCGCAAACCACCCGTTCGGGTAACCCTCGTCGTGCACCTCGACTTCGATTCCCGCGCCGCGGAGCTGGGCGACCATGGCGTCGAGGTCCCGGACCCGGAAGTTGATCGCCCACTGCTGCTCGGGACGCCGCAAGTGCTGGGAGTCGGCCGGGGAGGCGGCGAACACCGTGGGGCCTGCCTCCTGGTCCCACGACCTCTCGTCGTAGCTCGCCGGTGGGCCGGGGATGCCGAGATGTGTCTCGTACCAACGGGTCAGGCACTCCGGGTCCTTCGCCCTGAAGAAGAAGCCGCCGATGCCTGTGATTCGTTCCATACTTCCGTCCCCCTCTCGCCAGACCTCGCACCACGTACTTTGGTGTGAGTGACCCATGATCTGTTCTTCGACGCGATCACCAGCGTCGACGCGCTGCGTGAGATCTACGAGCCGCCTTCCGGCGCGGCCGCGAGCAAGGAGATCCCGGCGCTCGACGAGTTGGCGCGCAGGCTGATCGCCTGTTCGCCCATCGTGTTCCTGGCCAGCGCCGACGCCCAGGGCCGCTGTGACGTGACGCCGCGCGGTGGGCAGGCCGGGTTCGTGTCCGTCCTCGACGACGGCACGGTGGTCATCCCCGACGCCACCGGCAACCGGCGGATCGACACCCTGCGCAACGTCGTGGAGACCGGGCGGCTCGGGCTGATCTTCCTGATCCCGGGCCGTGGGCAGACGCTGCGGGTCAACGGCCGGGCCTGTGTGTCCGCGCGGCCGGAACTGCTGGCCGGGCTGACCAGCGTGGGCAAGCCGCCGCGGTCGGCGCTGGTCGTGGTGCCGGACGAGGTGTTCACCCACTGCCCCAAGGCTTTCGTGCGGTCCGGGGTGTGGAAGCCGGAGACCTGGCCCGCCGCCGACGCGCAGCCGAGCCCGGCCGAGGTCACGCTCGCGCACCTCGGCGACCCGAACCTCACGCTCGCCCAGGTCGAGCAGGACCAGATCGACAGCCTGCGCTACCGGCTGGCCTAGGCCGACCGCCTGCGGGCCGACCACGCCGTCGCCAGCACCAGGCTGGAGGCGGCCAAGGCGCCGACGATCGCTGAGGCGATGCCGTAGGTGAGGGACGGTTCGCGGGCGGTCAGGACCGAGACCAGCAGCCACACGGCAGTGCCCACGAGCGCACCGAGCGGCAGCGCGGTGAAGGGGGCTGCCGGACGGCGGTGTCCTCGGCGCAGGGTGCGCATGGTCGACTCGATGTAGGCCAGCCCGAACAGGCCGAGCAGCAGACTGCCCGCGCCCATGAGGCTCGCCATCGCGTTCTGCTTGCTGACCAGGGTGAACCGCTGCGCCGGACCGTCGCCGATCGTGATCTCGCCGGTCGCGGCGCCGCCGACCGTCCAGCGCATGATCGGGTCGGGCGTCATCGTGACTTGGAATGTGCCGTCCGCGTTCGGCACGACCTTCGGCAACTGTCGGCCGCCCATCGGGATACCCGCGGCGTTGGCTTCGAGCAGGATCTCCGTCGTGCCCGGAGTGGTTTTGCCGGTGATCGTGAACGGTTCGCTCAGGTTCAGTGCCACGGGACCGCTCACCGGCTGGCCGTCGATCGCGAGCCCTTGGCCGTCGGCCTTGTGCTGCAACGTTTTCGACGCCATGAAGGGCAGGGCGGCCAAGGCGATCATCAGGACCGCGGCCGCCAGGCCGGGCCACAGCGGCGACGGGCCCTGGCGCATCAGCTCGCTGGCGGGCCGCAGCCCACGGCCGCGCGCCTCGGCGAAGTCGATCGAGCGGGTCGGCTCGTGGACCGTGCCCCGCACCGGCGGGGTGACGATCGTGGCCGCGTCCGGCTGGCGGTGCAGCTGCTGGGTGATGCTGCCCATGACCCTCGGACCCAGGTGGACCGGCACGCGGGAGCGCTCCAGCCAGCCCGGGCCGAACACCGCGGTCGCCGCCGCGCTGAGGTCGACGGCGAACGCCTCCGCGTCGCGGTAACGGTGGATCGGATCACGGGCAAGACTGCGCATGACCACTGTGGACAGTGGCTCCGGCACCCGGGGCAGCGGCTGCGGGTCGCTGAAGATGCGTTGGCGCATCATGCTCACCGCGCCGCGGGTGCGGTCGTAGGGCAGCTCGCCGCAGAGCAGCTCGTAGAGTACGGTGCCCGCCGCGTACACGTCGGCGGCCGGGCTGAGCGGGTTGCCCATGGCCTGCTCCGGCGCGATGTAGGCCGGGGTGCCGAGCACCTCGCCCGCGTGGGTCACCATCGTGGCGCCCTCGCTGACGACCTGGGCGATCCCGAAGTCGGCCACCTTCATCACGCCCGCCGACGTGAAGAGCAAGTTCTTCGGCTTGACGTCGAGGTGCAGCACCCCCGCCGCGTGCGCCGCGTGCAGCCCGCCGAGCATCGCCAGCGCGATCGCGCACGACTGCTCACCGGTCAGGCCCTCGTCGTGGAACTTGGAGTAGACGGTGCCGCCGTCGAGCTTCTCCATGACGAGCAGGTTGTCGCGGCCGGTCTGCACGTAGTCGTAGACCGGCACGATGTGCGGGTGGTCGAGGCTGGCCAGCACCCGCGCCTCCCGGTCGAACCGGGCGTTGACGTCCGGGTCGCCGATGAGGTCGGCGGGCAGCTGCTTGATCGCCACATGCCTGCCGAGCGAGCGGTGCACGCCTTCGTACACCACGCCCATGCCGCCGGAGCCGATCTTGTCGCCGACGCTGTACTGCGGCAGTGCCGAGGCGAGACCCGCGGGTGCGGTCATTCAGGCCACCTTTGGGGCTCGAGGTGCTGGGTCGTGAGGCTCACGGTCCGGCCGTCGTCGGGGACCGGCGCGGCGGCGGGCGCGTCCGGGACCGGGTGCGGAGTCAGGAAGCCCAGGGCCATGGCCACCAGGGCCGCGCCGAGCACGATCGGGATCTCCACCTCGACCTCCGGCGGCACCAGGCGCAGCACGGACAACGAGACGACCGCGACCAGCCCGGTGCCGATGCCCGCGGGAAGGAAGCGCAGCGCCCGGCGGAACCGGTTGGGGGAGAGGCGGTGTCGGGCGAGGGCGAGCAACGCGCCCGCCCAGGTGAGCGCGGTCAGGACCAGCATCGCCAGGCCGAACACGCCGTAGACCGACCAGAACGACCCCTGCACGTCGGCCACGGTCTTCGCGCCACCGAGCACGTTGCGGTCGTCGTCGAGCAGGGTGACCGAGGTCGGGAGCAGGCCGATGGCCTGGCCGTCGAGGTCACGCACGTCGAGCGGGAACGTCCGGGTGGTCCGGCCGCGCGCCGGGACCTCGAACGGGAGGGTGGTGTCGTAGGCGTAGAAGGTCAGGGCCAGTGCCACCCCGGACACCCTGATCAGCCGCACTTTCCGCGGTTTCGACCCGGGGTTCTCGGCCGTGATCGACAGCTCGGCGACCTTGCGGGGGTCGAGCGTGACGGTCCGGCCATCGATGTTCTTGCCATCGATGGTGACGGTGACTCTGAGCGGCTCGTCGCTGTCCTGGGCGGCGGCTGGGGACGCGCCCAAGACCAGCGCTGCCGTCACAAGGGCAACCGCCGCCGCGATAAGACGTCCCATGGGATAACCCCTAGTTGAACGGGCCCGATTGAGGCGGAATGCTACAGCGAGTTGATACTCGCCGGAGCGTTCCATCGGACGAGGGAAGTAGCCGTGCGCAGTGTTAGACGCTTAATGGGCATCGTCGTTGCGACAGTTGTCGTGACGCTAGCGGTCCTGCCAGTGACCCAGGCCTCTGCCCAGCAGCAGCCTGACCCCTTGACGGCTTTCGCATCGCCCACGTCCGGGCCGGCCGGGCAGTCATTCAAGATCAACTGGACGGTAAACGCCAAGGAGGGGTGCAACCAGATCTCCGTGACTGGGGCACCCGTCAATCCCGGCACAGTCAATGTGCCGCTCACGCGACCGACCAGCGGCACGATCACGATGTCCGTGCCACGAACCGCTGAACAGCGCCAATACAACATGACCGTCTACTGCTCGGTCTCAAAGGTGCCGGTCGGCTACGCGGTCAGGGGCGTGCTGCCGGAGCCCACCACGACCACAACCCGACCTCCGGTCACCACCACTAACCCGCCGGTCACCACCACGACCAAGCCCCCGGTGGTCACCACGACCACCCGTCGCCCCACCACGACCACCACGCGGCCGACGACGACCACCACCACTCCCGTCACCACCACGACGGAGACCACGCCGCCCACCACTGACGTCCCCACCACGACGCCGGAGATCACAACGGTCCCCGAGCCCAAGCGGGACCTCAAGCTCGACCGTGAGGCCATCCAGCCCGGTGATTCCCTCGAAGCCACCGGCCGCGGTTGCGACCCCAACCACACCGTTCTACTGACCTCCGGTGGCGAGAAGGTCGGCGCGACCGTCGCGGACGGTCAGGGTGAGTTCCGGACGAAGGTGCAGTTCAGCAAGATCGTGCCCGGTCGCCACCTGATCGCCGCCGAGTGCGGCATCGTCCTCACCGGCGCCGTCGACCAACTCGTCACCAGTTCCACCGGCGGCAGTTCGAGCACCTTGGTCATCCTGGTCTTCTTCGTCCTCGCGGGCGCCGCCCTCATCCGCTTCACATAGCTCGCATCGCCCGGAACGCCCGCTCCCACCGAGCGGGGTCCGGCGCGTGCGCGGCGGTCAGCGTGATCCGGTGCGCGACGTCGCCGTAGCGGCGAACCACCTCGGTGGCCACCTCCTCGGGCGCGCCCACCACGGCGAACGCGGTGAGCACCTCGTCGTCGATCAGCGCGGCCATCTCGTCCCACCGGCCGCGCTTGGACAGGGCGTTGAGGTCGGTCTGCAGGTCGCCCCAGCCGTGCAGTTCGAGCACGGCCCGGTAGGCGGGGGTGGAGCCGTAGAAGGCGATCTGCTTGCGCACCTCGGTCGCCGCGATCGCCATCTCCGCCTCCGACGTCCCCGTCACGACGAACGACGGTCCACTGATCTCGAAGCCCGCCAACGGTTTCCCGGCCGTGGCCCGACCGCGCTCGATCGCGGGCAGCGTGACCTCGCGCAGGTACCGCTCGGTGCTGAAGCTGTGACACAGCAGGCCGTCGGCGACTTCGCCCGCGACCTCGGTCATCCGGGGTCCGACGGCGGCGAGGTAGACCTTCGGGTTGCCGTGCGGGTTGGGGCCCGGGTCGAAGAACGGTGTCATCAGCGTGTGGCTGTAGAACTCGCCGCGGAACGCCAGGCGCTCGCCGGTCTCCCAGGCCCGCCAGATCGCGCGGACGGCGAGGACGAACTCGCGCATCCGGGCGGCCGGACTCGACCACGGCATTCCGAACCGCTTGGTGATGTGCGGCTGGATCTGCGACCCCAGCCCGAGCACGAACCGGCCCCCGGACAGCCCGTGCAGGTCATTGGCCTGCACGGCGACGGTCATCGGGTTGCGGGCGAAGGCCACGGCGATGCCGGTGATCAGCTCGATCCGCGAAGTGCGGTCGGCGGCGACGGCCAGCGCGACGAACGGGTCCAGCTGGGTCTCGGCGACCCACGCGCCGTCGTATCCGGCTTGCTCGGCGGCCACGATCGCGTCGGCGGCCTGGGCCACGGTCTTGGCGTAGCCGCCCGAATCCAGCTTCATCGCTCGACCCTACAAAGCCCTTCGCCCCGGGCCTGGCCGGGTGCGGCCGGCCAAGCCCGGGGCGAAGGGTTGCGAACAGCAATGAAGTTGTGTTCGCAATATCGACTGTTCCGGTAGCCGACTCACATCCGATCCGGGTATCAATTGTTCTTATGGCCGAACTTGAGATCCGTCACCTGCGGGCGATCTGCGCCATCGCCGATGAGGGGAGCGTGTCCCGGGCCGCGATCCGACTCGGTGTCACCCAGCCCGCGCTCACCGCGCAACTGCGCTCCATCGAGCGGCTGATCGGCGGCGAGCTGTTCCGGCGTTCGCCCAACGGCAGTGTGCCGACCGAACTGGGCCGCAGCGTGGTCCGCTCGGCCCGGATCGTGCTGGAGGACATGTCCGCGCTGCTGGCCACGGCCCGCTCACACGTGCGTCAGCCGGGGAAGACGCCGCTGGTCATCGCCTCGACTCCGCTGCTGTTCACCAGCGCGCTGATCGGCGAGTTGCGGGCGTGGTTCGCCGCCGAGCTGCGCACCGAGATCGACTCGTCGGCGCCCGCGCTGCTCGACCTCGTCGTCGCCAAGCAGGCCGACCTCGCCATCTTCGAGAAGTTCGAGGGGATGGAGCACCGCACGCTGACCGACGTCGAGGTGCGGACGATCGTCGAGGAGCCGCAGTTCGTCGCGCTCAGCGCGGACAGCCCGCTCGCCGACCAGGACGAGATCGACCTGATCGACCTGGCCGACCTCGACTGGGTCGTCCCCCCGCCGGACCAGGACAGCATGCGGCTGAGGTTCCGCTCGACGTGTGAGTCGCTCGGCTTCACCCCGCGCATCACCCACCACGTCACCGAGGGCCGCACGGCCATGGCGCTGGCCGCGGCGGGCGCGGTCTGCCTGGCCCAGCCCGCCTCGCTGGGCGGCCCGGGTTTCGTCATCCGGCCGCTGCGCGGATCGGTCCTGAGCGTGCCCGTGGTCGTGGTCATCCGGCTCGACGGGATGTTCGCCGCCCGCAGGCAGGAGGTCTACGCCTGCGTCGCCCACGCCTACCGCTCGATCGTGGAGCGCAACCCGACGTACGCGAAGTGGTGGGACAAACACCCCGAGGCCCACACCGACCTCGACGCGGCCCTTGCCCTTCCGCGGCCGAGCCGACCCAGCTGATGACTCAGGCTTTGATCGGCTTCAGGGTCCACAGCACGGTCATCTCCGCTGTGGTCACGCCTTCGGCGTTTCGGATGGTGCAGTCGACGGCGAACTCGGGGCGCTGTCCGGCGTCGAGTTCGGCGATCACCTCGGCGGCGGGCCTGGTCAGCACGGCCTCCGCCGTCAGGTTGCCGCGCGCGAGCTTCTTGTAGCGGATCTCGGAGCTGACGACCAGCGGGGTCGCGCGCCCCATCTGCTCGGAGAAGGACGCCAGACCCACCGCACCGGACGCTGTCTCGGCGAGTCCGAACATCACCGCCGCGTGCGGCCCGCCGACGTGGTTGCGCTGGTTCTCCACGTCGGTCAGCTCGCACACCACCCGGTCGGCCGCCACTTCGGTGAACTCCACGCCCGCCGTGGTGACCCAGGGGACGGTCTTCTTCATCGCGTCGGCGACCCAGCCGTAGTCAGTGCTCATGAAGTGCACATTACTCGCCGGTAACTTGGGTTGGCCAGCGCGATAGAATCGGGGCATGCATGAGCCCGCGCTGTCCCACCTCGCCGCGTCCGATCCCGCCATCGCCGAGCTGGTCGAAGGCGAGGCCCGCAGGCAGTTCGAGAAGATCCGGCTCATCGCCTCGGAGAACTATGTCTCCACCGCGGTGCTCGAGGCGACCGGCTCGGTGCTGACGAACAAGTACTCCGAGGGCTACGCGGGCAAGCGCTACTACGAGGGCCAGCAGTACATCGACCAGGTCGAGAAGCTGGCGATCCAGCGGGCCAAGGACGTCTTCGGCGTCGAGCACGCCAACGTGCAGCCGTACTCCGGCTCGCCCGCGAACCTCGCCGTCTACCTCGCCCTGGCCAACCCCGGCGACACCGTCATGGGCATGGCGCTGCCCGCGGGCGGCCACCTGACCCACGGCTGGAGCGTCTCGGCCACCGGCAAGTGGTTCCGCGCGGTGCAGTACGGGGTGCGCAAGGACACCGGCCGCGTCGACATGGACGAGGTGCGCGAACTCGCGCTGGCCGAGCGGCCCAAGCTGATCTTCTGCGGCGGCACCGCCATCCCTCGCACCATCGACTTCCCGGCGTTCGCCGAGATCGCCCGCGAGGTCGACGCCGTGCTCGTCGCCGACATCGCGCACATCGCCGGCCTGGTCGCAGGCGGCGCGCACCCCTCCCCGGTGGGCCACGCGCAGATCATCTCGACCACCACGCACAAGACCCTGCGCGGACCGCGCGGCGCGATGCTGATGTCCGACGCCGCGCACGCGAAGGCCCTGGACAAGGCCGTGTTCCCCGGTCTGCAAGGCGGCCCGCACAACCACACGACCGCCGCCATCGCCGTGGCTCTCGCCGAGGCCGCCCGGCCCGACTTCCGCGACTACGCGGCCGGGATCGTCGCCAACGCCAAAGCCCTTGCCGACGCGCTGACCGAGCGCGGCTTCGATCTGGTCTCCGGCGGCACCGACAACCACCTGATCCTGGTCGACCTGACCAGCAAGGGAGTCGCGGGCAAGCCTGCCGCCCAGGCGCTGGACCGTGCGGGCGTCGAGCTGAACTACAACTCCGTGCCCTTCGACCCGCGCAAGCCCTTTGACCCGTCCGGCATCCGGCTCGGCACCGCCGCGATCACCACCCGCGGCTTGGGCGTCGAGCAGATGCCGCAGCTGGCCGCGTGGATCGACCGCGCGGTCGGTGCGAGCGACGAGGCGGAGATCGACGCCGTGGCCGCTGAGGTGCGCGAAC
Source organism: Actinokineospora xionganensis (assembly GCF_014323725.1). Classification (GTDB taxonomy): domain Bacteria; phylum Actinomycetota; class Actinomycetes; order Mycobacteriales; family Pseudonocardiaceae; genus Actinokineospora; species Actinokineospora xionganensis. Next base: position 276,859 of record NZ_JABVED010000003.1, read on the forward strand.
TGCTTGCCGGCTACCCGATGCCGGGGTGGATCTGACGCGAGCGGCGTCACACGAAAAACAAGTTGCATGCACCAACTTAAAAGTGCATGCTTGTATCGACCAACTAATTGGATGATGCAAGCAAGTGGGAGCAGTCATGGCCGCCTCGGAAGTCGAGACAGCGCCGCTCACTGACCGCGATCTGGACAACGGGCAGCGACTCGCCAGCGTGCTCTTCGCGTTCGGCAAACAGCAGGCCACGGTCTCGGCGCGGATGAGCAAGGCGGGCGTCGACCGCTCCGCGATCATCGTCCTGAAGACCCTGGTGATGCTGGGTCCGGTCCGGTCGAGTGTGCTCGCGGGGGCGATCCACTCCGACCCTTCGACGGTCAGCCGACAAGTCGCCACGCTGGTCAAAGACGGCCTTGTGGAGCGCCGCGCGGATCCGGAAGACGGCCGCGCCAGCCTCCTCGCCGCCACCCCGGAAGGCCTCGCACTCCTGGAAGCCAATCGGGCACGGTTCGCCGTGTCCCTGGCCCGGATGGTCCGCCACTGGGAACCCGCTGACCTCGACCAGTTCATCGAGCTGTTCGAGCGCTTCCTCAGCGATCACGAGAACTACCTACCGACTCTGATCAGCGAATGCGCCCAACCGGTGCGTTCTGAAGGGGGGAACCAATGACCGCGCCGACGACCTCGGACGCCGCTCCAGGGCAACTGACCCACCGGCAGATCCTCACGGTTCTGTCCGGCCTCATGCTCGGCATGCTGCTCGCGGCACTGGACCAGACGATCATGGCCTCGGCCATGAAGACCATCGCCGACCAACTGCACGGCCAGACGATCCAGGCCTGGGCGACCACCGCCTACCTGATCACGGCCACCATCTCGACTCCGCTGTACGGCAAGCTCTCCGACATCTTCGGCCGCAAGCCGATGTACCTGACGGCGATCTCGTTCTTCCTGCTCGGCTCGGTGCTCTCGGGCATCGCGGGCTCCATGTACGAACTCGCCGCCTACCGCGCGGTGCAGGGTCTCGGCGCGGGCGGCCTGATGTCGCTGGCGCTGGCGATCATCGCCGACATGGTGGCTCCCCGGGAGCGCAGCAAGTACCAGAGCTACTTCATGGGCGTGTGGGGACTGTCCAGTGTGGCTGGTCCGGTCGTCGGCGGGTTCTTCGCCGGACTCGACGACTTCCTCGGCATCGAGGGCTGGCGCTGGGTGTTCCTGCTCAATGTGCCCATCGCCCTGGTCGCGCTGGCCGTCGTGGCCCGCCACCTCAACGTGCCGCACAAGCCGGTTCCGCAGAAGGTCGACTACGTCGGCGCGATCCTGCTGACCGTCGGCCTGGTGCCGCTGCTGATCATCGCCGAACAGGGTCGCCAGTGGGGCTGGGCCTCCGGGCGTGCCCTCGCGATGTACGGCATCGGCGTGGTCGGTCTCGTCGCGTTCTGGTTCAACGAGCGCCGGATGGGCGACGCGGCGCTGCTGCCCCTGCGGCTGTTCGGCAAGCAGTTCTCGCTGATCAACGCCGTCAACTTCATCATGGGTGTCGGCATGTTCGGCATGATGATGTCGCTGCCGCTGTACCTGCAGATCGTCAAGGGCGCGTCGCCGACCGAGTCCGGTCTGATGACGCTGCCGCTGACCTTCGGCATCCTCGCGGCCGCGATCATCAGCGGCCGGATGATCAGCCGGTCGGGCCGGTACCGGATCTTCCCGGTCGTCGGACTCGGCCTGACGGCGGCGTCGCTGTTCCTGTTCGCGCGGATCGGCGTCGACACCCCGCTGTGGGCCACCATGTTGATCATGGTGCTGGCGGGCGCGGGTCTCGGCCTGTGCATGCAGCCGCTGATCCTGGCCATCCAGAACGATGTCGACCCGCGCGACATCGGCGTGGCCACCTCCACGGCGACGTTCTTCCGGTCCATCGGCGGCACGGTGGGCACCGCGGTGTTCCTGTCCATCCTGTTCACCGTGGTCGGCGACCGGATCTCCGACGCCTTCGGCTCGGTGCGCACCGACCCGGCGTTCACCGAGGCGCTCACGCAGAACCCGCAGTTCGCGGCGTCGCTGCAGGGCGGGATCGACCTGAACAACACACAGTTCCTCAACGGTCTCGACCCGACACTCGCCCGGCCGATCCTGACCGGGTTCTCCAGCTCGCTGGACACGGTGTTCCTGGTCGGCGGCGTGGTGGTGCTGGCGGCGTTCGCGCTGATCTGGTTCCTCAAGGAGACGCCGCTGTCGACCAAGTCCGGTCTGCAGCGGATCGCCGAGGAGGACGCACCCGCGCCGGTCGCGGTGCATTGATCTCGTCCTGAAGGAGGCCCCCGGTTTGCGGTTCAAGTTCGCGCCGGGGCCTCCTCATATCCCGATCGTGAGGGTGGCGGTGTAGCCGCTGCCGACGTCGCCGGTCACGGTCGCCAACTGGGTGTCGTGGCCGTCGCGGAAGACGATGTCGGATTCGAGGGAGGTGCGCCCCAGGTTGCGGACGCTCTGGGTGTAGCCGTCGGTCGCGTACACCGCGTCGCAGACGTCCTCGGGTAGGGCGAGCTGCGACGTCGCGGTCGGCTCACCCGCCTTGGTGGCTTCGGCGAGGCTCGGATAGACCTCGAAGTGGATGTGTGGCCAGCGTCCCGAGTAGGCGGCGGGGAAGACACTGGTGAACCGCACCTTGCCCGCGGCGTCGGTCTCCTGGACGCCGCGCAGGTAGTTCTCGCCGGTGACGCCGGGGGAGTACATCGAGTACCTGCCGTCGATGTCGCAGTGCCAGAGGTAGACCGCGGCCTTGCCCAGCGGAGCGCAGTCCTTGGTGACGACCAGGTCGATGGTCAGCGGGATGCCTGCGGCGGTGGTGGTGGTGGTGGAGCCGAAGCTGGAGCGGATGTCGCCGCGCACGATGCCGCTCTCGGTCAGCACGTTCGGGCCGTTGGAGCCGTCGCCGGGATACGGGCCCGCGGTCTCCGCCGGGATCTTCTCGGCGCACTCGCCCGCCGCGGTGCTCGTGGTGGTGGTCGTGGTCGTGGAGCAGCCCGCGAGGGCGAGCCCGGCGCCGCCCAGCAGGGTGAGCATCCGCCGTCGGCCGAGCGTGGCCAGGTCGAAGGCGAGTCCGCGGTCGTGGTCGTCCATGCACCCATGGTCTGCCCGGCACCTGGGTGTCCGCTGTGTGGAGCCTGTGACGACGAGAAGCCCCGCGCGGCGCTGCCGTGCGGGGCTTTCTCGGGGTGGAGCTAGTGCGGCAGGCCGCCTTCGTCCTTGAGTCGCTTGTACGACCGGTGGATCTCAGCCTCGGCCTCGGTGCGGCCGACCCAGCTGGCGCCCTCGACGCTCTTGCCGGGCTCGAGGTCCTTGTAGACCTCGAAGAAGTGCTGGATCTCCAGGCGGTGGTACTCCGCAAGGTGGTGGATGTCGCGCAGGTGCTCGGTCCGCGGGTCGTGCGCCGGGACGCACAGGACCTTGTCGTCGCCACCCTTCTCGTCGGTCATGCGGAACATGCCGATCGCGCGGGCGCGAATGAGGCAACCGGGGAAGGTCGGCTCCTGCACCAGGACCAACGCGTCCAGGGGGTCACCGTCCTCGCCAAGGGTGTTGTCCACGAAGCCGTAGTCGGCCGGGTACTGCGTGGCGGTGAACAGGGTGCGGTCGAGCTTGATGCGCCCCGACTCATGGTCCATCTCGTACTTGTTTCGATTTCCCTTGGGGATCTCGATGGTGACGTCGAACTCCACGCCGTCCCTCAATCGTCTCGGCTGTCCTCGTTACGCCACTAGTGTGGACCACGGCATCCCGATGGCCCGAACCGAACTGGGTCGATGGGGGTGTGAGATTCAGCGGGGGGTAGGGGAGGAACGCGGGTGCCCGAGCACGGCCAGTCGGATCGACCGAACCGACGCACATCTCAAACGCAGGGCTCTGACCAGCAGGAACGCTCGGATCTCGCCGATTCTCCCGTCCCTACCTGGCCCGCGGGCGAGGACGAACTGTGGCCGTCGCTCGACGATGACGAAGTTCCCGCCGCGCCGAAGCCCGCCGACCACGCGCCGTTACGTGACGAGACCCACGTCGAAGAAGCCCCCCAGACTCCCCCAGCGACAACCACCCGGCCGAGTGAATCCGCGGAAAACTTCGCCTGGCCGACCGCCGATTCGGTCGCTGTCGGTGAGCCGCAGCCGCCCTCGGCGGCCGCGTGGCCCACGGAGGACGGCTTCCCCTCAGTCGACCCGGACCCGATTCCGGCCCTTGGGTTCCCGGTGGTGGACCCGATTCCGGCCCTTGGGTTCCCGGTGGTGGACCCGGAGACGCCGGTCTCCGAGCCGGTGGACGAGTCCGTCGTCGAGGAACCCCCAGCGCTGGTAGCCGACGAAGCGGTGGTCGGCCACGAGTCCCCGGCTGTCGACGAGCCCGTCGCCGAGGAAACGACCGCCGACGAGCGGGTGTCCGCTGAGGACGAACTGGTCGAGGCCCACGAGCCCGCGCTTGGCGCCGAGGCGGCAGCTGCTGACGGATCGGGCGATGGCGAGCAGGCCCAGGCGGCCGATGAGGCGCAGGTTGTTGGCCACCAGGACTCGGTTGAGCCTGTCCCTGCTGACAAGCCATCGGCTGTAGACGATTCAGCGGTTGTCGACGAGTCGTCGGATGTCGACGAGCCCTCGGTTGCGGACCACGAGCCGGTTGTTGACGAGACGCCGGATGCCGGCGAGTCACCGGTTGTCGATGAGTCGCCGGTTGTTGACTCGCCGGTTGTTGACCAGGCATCGGTGGGTGACGAGGACCTGGATGGCCACGCCGCAGTTGGCGACGACGCGGCTGCTGGTGGCCAAGGTGCTGTTAGTGACGAGGCCGGTGTTTCGGCGGTCCACGAGTCGGACGTTGTCGATGAGTCATCCGTTGTTGCCCCCGCCCCGGTTGTCGACGAAGCGCCAGTCGTCGACGAAGCGCCAGCTATCGACGAAGCGGCTGTGGTCGGCGAGGCGGCGGTCGTTGCGGACTCGCTGGTTGTTGATCAGGCGTCTGTGGTTGGCGAGCCCCCGGTTACTGAGCAAGCGCCCATGGTTGGCGAGGCGCCGGCTGTTGGTGAGGCGCCTGTGGTGGGCGAGGCGGCGGTTGTTGAGGAGCCTCCGGTTGTTGACCAGGCGGCGGTTGTTGACGAACCGCCGGCTGTCGACCAAGCGCCCGTGGTTGGCGAGGCCGTTGGTGGCGAAGCCCCGGCCGTCAACGAATCTGGGTTTGTCGAGGAGCCGCCTGCTGTCGGTGAGACGGCGGTCGTCGAAGACCCGGCTGAGCGGTCGGATGTCGAGCCGCCTGCTGACAGCGTCGGGACTGAAGCGGCAGGCCGGGATTCCGGCGGTGCTGCGTCTGAGATCGTCGAGCCCGATGTCGGTTCCACCCCAGAGGTAGAGGGTGACGACGGTTCGGTGGTCCGGGAGGCGCCTGCCGGCGACCCTGGTGCGGCCGAGACCTCTCGGCTTCAGGTGCCCGAGGGCAAGACCGTTCCCACCCGCAAGCCGACCGTGCCCCCGCTGCCGGTCCCACCGCCGACCGTCGTCCGCGCACCGCTGCCCCGGCCGACGACGCCCAAGCGTCCGCCACGCCAGCCCGCCGCTCCGCAGGCCTCGGCGAGCACGGCCGAGACCACCCAGTTCATCGCCCGGCCGTCGCTTCCCCAGCCTCCCGCCCGGCCCGTCCTGCCGCCTCGCCAGCCCGCACGACCCACCGGCCCGGACATCACGGCGTCGCGGTCGGAGGATGTCGCCGGGACGGCGGCAGCGAGCGAGGCGGCTGATGGTGGGCCGGATCCCGGCGCCGCGGAAAGCACGACCTACTTCAGGCCGGTCCAACGCCCCGAAGCCGCAAGTGGCGACGACCAGGTCTCCGCTGCCGAAGAGGCGACCGAACCCGCGCCCGCCGAGCCGATTGCCGCCGCGGAACCCCGGTCGGAGGTCGAAGAGGCGCAGTCGCCCGATGCGGACCACCCGGCCCCCGAGTACCCCGCGCCCACGGCCGAGGGGACGTACTTCACGCCGGTTGACCGCGACGAGACCCAGCCGCCCGACTCCGACGAGGATCACCCGGCATCGGAGCGCCTTGCGGATGATCTCGCCGCATTCGGCGAGCCCGTTCCCGGGCCGGATGGCACGACGTCCGTCGCGCCGATGGACCGTCCGGTCGAGGCCGATTCGCACGAGGCCGATTCGCACGAGGCCGATTCGCACGAGGCCGATTCGCACGACCCTGACTCGCCCGAGGATGACTCGCCCGAGGCTGACGAAGCGCGCCGGGCAGCCGAGGGTGGTTCGGATGCTGTCGCCGACTCCGCATTCGGCGAGTCGATTCCCGAGCCGGATGGCACGACGTTTGTCGCGCCGGTGGGCCGCTCGGTCGAGGTCGAGTCCCGCGAGGTGGATGAGGCGCGGGCTCGTGAGGGTCATCGGGATGCCGGCGCCGACTCTCCAGTTGGCGAGCCTGCTTCAGAAGACGCGACCTTTGTCGCTCCGGTCCGTCAGCCGGACGAGGTCGAGGCGCCTGAGGTGGATGACTCCGGCGGCGATCACGGCGTCTCCGACTCGGTGGTCGAGCAGGAGGGCGCGACCCTTGTTGCGCCCGTTCATCGGTCGTCAGAGGACGACTGGCGTCGTTCGGATTTCGACGAGGACCGCTCGGCAGCCGAGCGGCGTGCGGACGACGCCGGTCATTCGGCCGAACCGGTTCGGTCGGACGAACCCGAAGCGGACTGGCGTCGTGCGGAGGCCGGCGAGGACCGTCCGGACGGCGCCTCCGACTCTCCTGCCGAGAGCACCACCTATTTCGCGCCGGCCCGGCGGTCTCAAGAGGCTCCGCCGCTCGAACCCGGTTGGCAGCGCTCAGATTCCGGTGATGGGCAGCCCGGGGGCGAGCACGTCGCCGCCGCGGAGAGCACCACCTATTTCTCTCCGGTGACGCGGCCGGAAGGCGAAGCGCCACCCCGGACTGACTGGCACCGCGAAGACGCTGAGGAAGCCCACGCGGCGGAGTCCGGCTCCACGGATCGCTCCTATGAGGACAGTGAGCAGCCGTCGGCTTGGTCGATCGACGCGGACCGCCCGCCTGCCGAGACCTCGCATCCGGAGGCCGACGAGCTTCGGGCCGAAGAGGCTGAGCAAGCCGCTGCCCAGGATTCGCAGGGGTCGATCGCGGAGCCGGTGGATCACGGCCAGTCGCCTTCGGCGTGGCGCACCGAGGACCGCAGAACGGACCGGGAGCGCGAGCCGGCTTGGCGTGCGGACGATCGGCCTGAGGCCGCCACGCCAGATCCCGCGGCGCAGGATCCGGGCCGGCGTGGGCCTGGTCCCGACCTGATCGAGGACCGGACCTGGCAGTCCACCGAGAACGCCGCTTTCGAGGCCGGCACCACCTACCTCGACCTGTCCCGCCTGCCGGCCGCCGAGCGGCCCGGGGCCGGACTCGACTCGCCGCGGACTGACTCGTTCGGCAGGCCCTATCCGTCGCACCCTCAAGACGCCGACCGCCACCCCGGCGACTCAGGTCTCGCCCGGCCGGACCAGCGCCACCCCGATGAGGCGCCCCGGTGGGATCAGGCCCACCGCGGCGACGCCGGGTTCACCCCCGGCGTGGCGCGCCCGAACCAGTTCCGTGCCGACCCGCGCCGACCGGACGCCCGACCCGATGGCCGGCTGGACAGCCGTCCCGACGGCAGGCCAAACGGTCAACCCGACCAGCGCCACCCCAACGACTCAGGCTTCACTCAGCCGCACGGCTACCCGGCGCCCGGACGCCCCGATCCCCACGCGCCCAACCGGGGTCCGCAGGGCTACGACCCCACGCGCCGGGTCGGGCCGCGGTCCTACCCCGGCATGGAGCCCGCGCAGGCCCGGCACCGCACCGGCCCCGACTCCCTGCGGCGGGAGCCGGTCAACCCGGCCGACGTCGACTCGCTCCGCGACGCTCCCGGCTTCACCCTCGCCGGTGATCGGCCGCGGACCGAAGACCGGCCAGAGCCGCGCAAGCGCAAGGGCCTCCTGGTCGGCGGTGTCGTCGCCGCGGTACTCGCGCTCGCCGCGGGAGCCGTGGTCGCCGTTCCCGGTCTCGCCGCCAAGATCGGCCTGGCGGGCGCGGACGAAGTCGAGATCGCCCCACCCGCGCCCGCCGTCGAGTTCAGCCCGACCCTGCGCGGCCCCGGCTCCGACGTCCCGGCGCCCACCGCCGCGGGCGTGGAGGCCGCGCTCGCCGGCGCCGCGGCCAATCCGGCACTGGGCACACTCACCGGCACGGTGATCGACTCGACTTCCGGTGAGGTGCTCTTCGCGCGGAACCCGACCACCGCCATGGTTCCCGCGTCGACCACGAAGCTGCTCACCTCCGCCGCCGCGCTGCTCGCGCTGCCGCACGCCGAGCAGCTCACGACCCGGGTGGTGGCGGGGGAGAAGCCCGGCTCGGTGATCATCATCGGCGGCGGCGACCCGACGCTTTCCTCGCTGCCCCAAGGCAAGAACTCCGTCTACCCCGGCGCCGCGCACCTCGACGACCTGGTCGCCCAGGTCAAGGCGACCGGACCCGTCGACACCGTCTACGTCGACCTCGGCCGCTACACCGGCCCCCTCGTGGAACCCAGCTGGGACCCCGTCGACGTCCCGGCGGGCTACATCTCGCCGATCGTCCCCGCCATGGTCGACGGCGCTCGGGCCGACCCGACCAAGGCCGTCTCACCGCGATCGGACAACCCTGCCCGCGCGCTGGCCGAGGCGTTCGCCAAGCGGATCGGCGCCAGCGTCCCCGCGAAGGCGCAGGCGACCGCCACGCAAGGGGCCAAGGTGCTCGGCGAGGTGCGGTCGGCTCCCGTCGTCGAGTTGGTCGACAACGCGTTGCAGAGTTCCGACAACGTGCTCGCCGAGACCCTCGCTCGTGAGGTCGCGCGTGCCACGAACCAGGAGACGTCGTTCGCCGGCGGCACCAAGGCCATCGTAGAAACCTTGCGCAGCAACGGTTTCAACGTTACGGGCGTGTCCCTGAGCGACGCGAGCGGGATGTCCGGACAGAACAAGGTCACCGCGGCGCTGCTCGCCGAGGTGCTCAAGGTCGCCGCCGCCCCCGAGGGCTCAGACCCGCGAATCGACAAACTGCGGCCTCTGCTCGGCGGGCTTCCGGTGGCAGGCGGTAGCGGCACACTCGCGAACCGCTACACCGAAGGTGCGGCCTCGGGCAAGGGCTGGGTCCGGGCCAAGACCGGCACCCTGCCCGCGCTGCAGGTGAACTCGCTCGCGGGCGTGGTGCTCGACAAGGACGGCAGGCTCCTGGTGTTCGCCCTGATGACCAACGCCTCGAACACCCTGCAGGCGCAGCCCGCGCTCGACGTGCTCGCCGCCACGCTTCGCCAATGCGGGTGCCGGTAGCGGGTAGCGTCGCGGGTGTGAACGCGGCGACCAGTGCGGACATGGCCGGGTCGACGGGCGAGGTCTCGCCGGTCGACTGGGATCTGGCGGTCTCGACCGCCCAGCGCCTGGTGCGCTCCGGCCCGGCGGTGAGCCGCGAGGAGGCCGACCAGACGGTCGCCCACCTGCGCGCGATCACCACGGTGGCCGAGGGGCACGTCCGCGAGCTCACCGGTCTCGGCCTCGACCTGCCGCTGCTCGAGGGCGATGTGGTCGACCGCGACGGCTGGGTCGAGGCGGCCGTGGACAGCATCGCCGCCCTCACCGCGGGCGCCCTGCCGCAGCGGCCCGGCAAGGTCGCGGGCAGCGTCCTGGCGGCCGGCTCGGGGCTGCAGGCGGGCATGGTGCTGGCCTACCTCGGCAGCCGGGTGCTCGGCCAGTACGACCCCTTCGGCGGCGGCAGCGGCAGGCTCCTGCTCGTCGCGCCCAACATCGTCGCCGCGCAGCGGGCGCTGGACGTGCCGTCCGACGACTTCCAGATGTGGGTCTGCCTGCACGAATGCACCCACCGGCTGCAGTTCACCGCGGTCCCCTGGCTGCGCGACTACTTCCGCGACCAGGTCGCGAGCTTCATCAGCGGGCTCGACGACAGCGCGAACAACGCCTTCACCAGGCTGCCCGAGGTCCTCAAGGCCGCCCGGTCACGCCCGGACCCGGTGGGGATCATGGAGCTGCTCCAGTCGCCCGGGCAGCGCGAGATCTTCGACCGGCTCATCGCCCTGTCGACCCTGCTCGAAGGCCACGCCGACCACGTGATGGACGCCGTAGGACCGCTCGTCGTGCCCAGCGTCGCCACCATCCGCCAGCGCTTCACCGTGCGCAGGCGCGGTGGCGGGGTCCTTGACCGCGTGTTGCGCACCCTCCTCGGCGTCGACGCGAAGATGAAGCAGTACGCCGAGGGCGCCCGGTTCACCAAGCACGTCGTGGACGCGGTCGGCATGGATGGCTTCAACAAGGTGTGGAACTCCCCGGAGACGCTGCCGCTGCGCTCGGAGATCGCCGACCCGGACGCCTGGCTGCGTCGCGTCGCGCACCCGTGACCGGCAAGCCCCATCCCGCGGTCGCCGAGGTGCGGCTGGCCGTCCGCAAGCTGCTCACCGAGGCGAGTCCCGAGTCGCACGTCTGCGTGGCGGTCTCCGGTGGCGCGGACTCGCTCGCACTCGCCGCGGCCACCCAACACGTCGGGTCGCGTATGGGGTTGCGAGTCGTCGGCCTGACCGTCGACCACGGACTGCAAGAGGCCTCGGCCGACACGGCTAAGCGAACCGCGGACCAACTGACCAGCCTCGGCCTCGACGACGCGCGCGTGCTCCCGGTCGTCGTCTCCGGCGCCGGGGGCATGGAGGCCGCCGCCCGCCGAGCCCGCTACGCCGCTCTACGCGCGGGGTCCGACGGTGGCCTGGTCCTCCTCGGACACACCCGCGACGACCAAGCCGAGACCGTCCTGCTCGGACTCGGCCGCGGCTCCGGCCCCCGCTCCATCGCCGGGATGCGCGCGATCGATCCCCCGTGGGGCAGGCCGCTGCTCGACGTGACCCGCCAGACCACCGAGGCCGCGTGCGCGGCGCTCGGGCTGACCCCCTGGCAGGACCCGCACAATCTCGACTCCCGCTTCACCCGTGTCCGCCTCCGCCGCGAAGTCCTGCCGCTGCTCGAAGACGTCCTCAACGGCGGTGTCAGCGCCGCCCTCGCGCGTACCGCCGCGCAATTGCGTGAGGACCTCGCAGCCCTGGACGACCTTGCCGCGGACCTGCTCGAAGCGGCCACGGACGGCGACGACCTGCGAGTGGCGGACCTCACGTCCGCGCCCCCGGCCCTGCGTAGGCGGGTCCTGCGCACCTGGCTGATCCGCGCGGGGACACCTGAACTGACCGACGCGCACTTGCGAGCCACCGACGACCTGGTCGGAAACTGGCGAGGACAGGGCGGGACCGCGTTGCCGGGCGGCTTGGTGGCGAGGCGCGCGCATGGCAGGCTGATTTGCGACAAGCATGAACGTTGAGAGGGGCCCCGTGTACGACGGCGACATCGCCTCCGTGTTGATCACCGAACAGCAGATCGGCGAGAAGGTCGCGGAACTGGCCAAGCAGGTCGCCGACGACTACCCGGAGAACGGCACCGACCTGGTGCTGGTGGGAGTGCTCAAGGGCGCGGTCATGTTCATGACCGACTTCGCCCGCGCGCTGCCCGTCCCGGTCCAGTTGGAGTTCATGGCCGTCAGCTCCTACGGCTCGGCCACCTCGTCCTCCGGCGTGGTCCGCATCCTCAAGGACCTCGACCGCGACATCGCGGGCCGCGACGTGGTGATCGTCGAGGACATCATCGACTCCGGGCTCACCCTGTCCTGGCTGCTCAAGAACCTCGCCTCGCGCAACCCGAAGTCCCTTGAGGTCGTCACGCTGCTGCGCAAGCCGGACGCGGTCAAGGTGGACGTCCCGGTGAAGTACGTCGGCTTCGAGATCCCGAACGAGTTCGTCGTCGGGTACGGCCTGGACTTCGCCGAGCGCTACCGCGACCTGCCCTACATCGGCACGCTTGACCCCAAGGTCTACACCTCGTAACCCTGACCTGGGAACTGACAGCGCCCAGTCGGCGTTGACAACGATGGACCCCTCACCGGGCTTCATTCGGTGAGGGGGACAAAGCGGGCGGTACTCTGGTGAGACCGGAGTGCCCCGTCCGGTCGGGTAATGGTCGTCATTGCCCTCGCGTGCAAGTCAGGGAGGGTGGAGGCCGCTCGCCGGCCGTAAGTGCATGGACCGCAAGCGCCTGCTTCGCAACCCGCTGCTCTGGATCCTGGCGGTGTTGCTGCTCTACTTCGCCTTCAGCATGCTGTTCGACGACACCCGTGGGTACACGTCCGTGCCCACGTCGAAGGCCGTCGCGCAGATCCAATCCGGCAACGTCAAGCTTGCCGAGCTAGGCGACAAGGAACAGCAGCTCAAGCTGACCCTGAACGCGCCCATCGACCAGGATGGGCAGCAGGTCACCAAGATCATCTCCCAGTACCCGGCCGGTGCCACCTCGCAGATCTTCGACTCGATCATCGGCAAGACCGGGACCGAGTTCAAGACAGTCGTCACCCAGGACTCGTTCCTGACCCAGATCCTGATCTTCTTGATCCCGCTGGCCCTGCTGTTGCTCCTGCTCATGTGGATGATGAACAACGTCCAGGGCGGCGGGAACCGGGTCCTCAACTTCGGCAAGTCCAAGGCCAAGCAGTTGCCCAAGGACATGCCGAAGACGACGTTCGCCGACGTGGCGGGCGCCGACGAGGCGGTCGAGGAGCTCTACGAGATCAAGGACTTCCTGCAGAACCCCGCGCGGTATCAGGCGCTCGGCGCCAAGATCCCCAAGGGCGTCCTGCTCTACGGTCCCCCCGGAACGGGCAAGACCCTGCTGGCCCGCGCTGTCGCGGGTGAGGCGGGCGTGCCGTTTTACTCGATCTCCGGCTCGGACTTCGTCGAGATGTTCGTCGGTGTCGGCGCCTCGCGGGTGCGCGACCTGTTCGAGCAGGCCAAGCAGAACTCCCCGTGCATCATCTTCGTCGACGAGATCGACGCGGTCGGCCGCCAGCGCGGCGCGGGCCTCGGCGGCGGTCACGATGAGCGCGAGCAGACCCTCAACCAGCTGCTCGTCGAGATGGACGGCTTCGACGCGCGCGGCGGGATCATCCTGATCGCGGCGACCAACCGGCCCGACATCCTCGACCCGGCGCTGCTGCGCCCGGGCCGCTTCGACCGGCAGATCCCGGTGTCCGCACCGGACCTGATGGGCCGAAAGCGGATCCTGGAGGTGCATTCCAAGGGCAAGCCAATGGCGCCCGACGCGGACCTGCACAGCCTGGCCAAGCGCACCGTCGGCATGTCCGGCGCCGACCTGGCCAACGTCCTCAACGAGGCCGCCCTGCTCACCGCCCGCCAGAACGGGTCGCTGATCAACGGCGCCGCGCTGGAGGAGTCGGTCGATCGGGTCATCGGCGGTCCCGCGCGCAAGAGCCGGATCATCTCCGACAAGGAGAAGAAGATCACGGCCTACCACGAGGGCGGCCACGCGCTAGCCGCGTGGGCGATGCCCGACCTGGAGCCGGTCTACAAGCTCACGATCCTTCCGCGCGGTCGCACCGGTGGGCACGCGCTGGTCGTCCCCGAGGACGACAAGCAGCTCATGACCCGCTCGGAGATGATCGCCCGCCTGGTGTTCGCCCTGGGTGGCCGTTCCGCCGAGGAACTGGTCTTCCACGAGCCGACCACCGGCGCGTCCAGCGACATCGAGCAGGCCACCAAGATCGCCAAGGCGATGGTGACCGAGTACGGCATGAGCGCCCGGCTCGGCGCGGTCAAGTACGGCCAGGACCAGGGCGACCCATTCCTCGGCCGCTCCATGGGCCACGCGCCGGACTACTCGCTCGAGGTCGCGCACGAGATCGACGAGGAGGTGCGCAAGCTCATCGAGGCCGCGCACACCGAGGCGTGGGACGTGCTCAACACCTACCGCGACGTGCTCGACGAACTGGTGGTCGAGCTGCTCGAGAAGGAGACGCTGACGCGCAAGGACCTGGAGCGGATCTTCTCGAACGTCGAGAAGCGCCCCCGGATCACCGCGTTCAACGACTTCGGCGAGCGCACCCCGTCGGACAAGCCGCCGATCAAGACCCCGCGCGAACTCGCGAAGGAGCGCGGCGAGCCTTGGCCGGAGCCCGAGCCCACCCCGGTGGCCGTCGCGCCAGGCGGCCAGGACCTGCCCGGCGGACCGCCGCGGACCAACCCGGAGCCGCCGCCCAGCGGCAACGGCGCGGGTCCCAACGGCGCCCCGCCGCCGTACGGCGCACCGCCGCCCTACGGCAACCCGCCGCAGTACGGCCAAGGCCAGCAGCCGCCGCCGTACGGCCGCCCGCCCGAGCCCCAAGGCACCGGCAGGCACGCGGGACCGCCGCACTACGGCGCCCCGCCCGGCTGGACCCCGGCGACGACGCCGTCCGGCCACCCGCAGCACCAGGGCGGCCCGCACCAGTCGTGGCAGCCGTCGTGGGGCGAGCGGCACAACGAACAGCAGCAGCAACAGCGTGGCGAGACGGGTTCCACAGGGCGGGATCAGGACTCCGATGGGCGCCCGCAGGGTTCCTAATGGGATGGTGGCGATAGCCAGCCCATCTCGGAGGTTCCGATGAACGACAGCCGCAGGAACGGGGCCGGGACGTACGACGTCTCGGCCCCGGTCTTCGACCAGGACCGCGCCGAGAAAGCCGTCCGCGAACTTCTGCTCGCCTGCGGTGAGGACCCGGACCGCGACGGCCTGGTCGACACCCCGGCCCGCGTCGCCCGCGCCTACGCCGAACTGTTCGCCGGGCTCTACACCGACCCAGAGTCGGTCCTGAACAAAACTTTCGATGAAAGTCACGATGAATTAGTATTGGTCACTGACATTCCGATGTTTTCCACCTGCGAACATCATTTGGTGCCATTCCATGGAGTAGCGCACGTCGGCTATATCCCGAATGAGCAAGGGCGAATCACCGGACTGTCCAAACTGGCCCGTCTCGTCGATCTCTACGCCAAGCGCCCCCAGGTGCAGGAGCGGCTGACGTCGCAGGTCGCGGACGCCATGATGAAGAAGCTCGAACCCCGCGGGGTCATTGTGGTCATCGAGGCGGAGCACCTCTGCATGGCGATGCGCGGAATTCGCAAACCCGGTGCGCGAACCACGACCTCGGCGTTGCGGGGGATTCTCAAATCGTCGCCGTCGTCGCGCGCCGAGGCGATCGAGCTGATCAATGGGCGGACTAGGTGACCGCACTGCCCGATCCCGGCCGCTGCGCGGTCATGGGGGTGCTGAACGTGACCCCGGACTCCTTTTCGGACGGTGGTCGCTACGTCGGCGTCGACGACGCCGTGGCGCACGGGGTCGCGATGTGGCGCCGTGGTGCGGACCTGATCGACGTCGGCGGTGAGTCCACCCGGCCCGGTGCTTCGCGGATCGACGCGGCGACAGAGATCCGGCGCGTGATCCCGGTGGTAAAGCAGCTGTCCGCAGAAGGTGTCGCGGTCAGTGTCGACACCACCCGCGCGGAGGTCGCGGAGGCGGCCGTCGCCGCTGGGGCGTCGGTGATCAACGATGTGTCCGGCGGGTTGGCCGACCCGGCGATGGCCGGTGTCGCCGCCGCCACCGGGGCGCCCTGGATCCTCATGCACTGGCGCGGGCACAGCCGGACGATGGACTCGCTGGCCGACTACACCGACGTCGTCGCCGAAGTGCGCGACGAACTGCTGGCCCAAGTGGACGCCGCCGTCGCCGCGGGCGTCGCCCAGGAGGCGATCGCGCTCGACCCGGGACTCGGGTTCGCGAAGAACGCCGAACACAACTGGGCGCTGCTCGCCAGGCTCGACGTCCTCATCGACCTCGGATTCCCGGTCCTGGTCGGCGCCTCACGCAAGCGTTTCCTCGGGACGCTGCTCGCGGACAAGGACGGCACACCGCGCCCGCCCGACGGCCGCGAGGACGCGACCGCCGCCATCTCGACGCTCGCCGCCGCGGCGGGCGCGTGGGGTGTGCGGGTGCACGACGTCGACCGCTCGCTGGACGCGGTCGCGGTGGCCGCGGCGATCAAAGGAGCCTCCCGGTGACGGACCGGATCACGCTGACCGGGCTCAAGGTCCGCGGCAACCACGGCGTCTTCGACCACGAGAAGCGTGACGGCCAGGACTTCGTCATCGACATCACGCTGTGGATCGACCTTGACCAGGCCGCGGCGACCGACGACCTGCGCCACACGGTCCACTACGGCGAACTCGCCGAGCGCGCCGCCGCGATCGTCGCGGGCCCGGCCCGCGATCTCATCGAGACGGTGGCGGGCGAGATCGCCGACGGCGAGATGAAGGACAGCCGGATCCACGCCGTCGAGGTGACGGTGCACAAGCCGAGCGCGCCGATCCCGCTGAGCTTCGCCGACGTCGCCGTGACCGTCCGGCGGTCGCGGCGGTCGAAGGGCAGCCGGTGACCAGGGCGGTCCTGTCGATCGGGTCCAACCTCGGCGACCGCGCCGCCAACCTCCGCATCGCCGTCGACGGGCTGGCGGACGTCCTGATCGCGGTTTCGCCGGTCTACGAGACGGCCGCCTGGGGAGTCACCGACCAGCCGGACTTCCTCAACGCCGTGCTGATCGTCGAAGACGACGCCACCGACGAGTGGGGCTGGCTGCGGCGCGCGCAGGAGCTCGAGAACCGGGCGGGCCGCGTCCGAACGCTGCGCTGGGGGCCGCGCACGCTCGATGTGGACGTGGTGACGGTCGACGGCGTCCGCGGCGAGCATCCCGACCTCCTGCTGCCGCATCCCGGCACGCACGAACGGGCCACCGTGCTGATCCCCTGGCTGGACATCGAGCCGGACGCCGAGGTCCCCGGACGCGGCTCCGCTCGCGATCTTCTCGCTACCTTGGACACCGGGGGCGTGCGCAGGCGCGATGACCTTGACCTAGGAGTAGCGCGGTGAGGTTCACCAAGGCTCGTGATCTGGTCCCGGCGGGCGCTGTCACCGCTATCGGCGTCTACCTCGGCATCCGACTGCTCTACGGCGAGCTGCCGCCGCTGCCGACGTTCGCGGGCCTCACGCTGTTCGTCCTCGCGATCGTCGAGACGGTCTTCGGGTTCGGGCTGCGCGGCCGGATCCGGGCGACCTCGGGCAAACCCGTGCAGGCGTTGACCGCGGCCCGCGCGGTGGCGCTCGCGAAGGCCTCGTCACTGCTCGGCGCGATCATGCTCGGCGCCTGGGTGGCCGTGCTGGCATATGTGGTGCCGGAGAGCGCGCGGGTGGCCGCCGCGAAATCGGACATCCCGAGCGCGGTCATCGGCGTTGTTTGTTCGATCTTGCTAATCGCCGCGGCGCTGTGGCTCGAACATTGTTGCCGGACCCCGGACGACCGCGATGACCTGCGCCAGGACCGGTTTCGGAACACTGAATGACCTCCGTTTGGTCTCGCCAAGGTAACGGCCCGGTACGGTAGGGCCCATGACGGGCCGGACGGACGCCACCGCGGAGCGGGAAGCGCGCTCTTCGAGCGCGCGGATCATGCTCGCCGCCGCGGTCGGTCTCGCACTCGCCGCGACCGCCGTCCTGGTCGTCAGCGACTCTGTTCGCTGGATGCGCCTGGGCGTATTAGCCGCGTTGTGGGCAGCCCTCGCGGGTGCCTTCCTCGCCGCGAAGTACCGCAGACAGATAGCCGACCGTGCCGAGGACGCCCAAGCGCTGCGCAAGGTCTATGAACTGGAACTCGAACGCGAGGTCGCCGCCCGCCGCGAGTTCGAACTGGAAGCCGAAGCCGAGGCGCGGGCCAAGCTCGAAGCCGAGGCCCGCGACGACCTGGCCGAACTCCGCGAGGAGCTTCGGGCCATGCGGGAGAACCTCGAGAAGCTGCTCGGCGGCGGAGAAGTCCTTGTCGAGCGCATCGCGTTGCGGGCCGAGGCCACCCGCATGCGGTCGGTCGACGGCGACCAGCGCGTCGTCGGCGCCGGACAGGCCGCCCAGCTCCGCCGTCTCACCGCCGGGAAGTCCGTCCCGGGCGACGCCGAGACGGAGATGATCGAGCGGATCCGCGCGGACGCGAAGGCCCAGCCACGCAAACGCCGCCCCGACTTCACCCCGCATCCGGCCGAGGTGTCCGACCGGTGGTTCATCGACGGTCCGGACAGCGAGCCGATCGACCCCAACTGGACGCCGTCGTGGGAGACGGGGGAGCAGCCCCGGATCCGGACCGACCAGAACGGCAGGCGCCCAGAGCCGGTGCGTCCCCACCCCGTCGAACCGCTGCGGCGGCAACTGGCGCAGAACGGGTCGGCCGAACCTGAGACGAGCAAGGGAATGCGCCCGGCGCAGCTGCCGGTCGGCTCGACGGCGCAGCGGCTGAACGGCTCCGCGGCCGCGCGGCCCACCGGGTCGGACTCCTCGGACGTCCGCGTGCCGCAACGGCTGAACGGGTCGGCTGAGCACCCGGCCGCGGAGACCAGCAAAGGCATGCGGCCCGCAGGCGAGCCCCGCCCGGCGCGGCTGCCGAACGGCTCGACCGCACACCCGGCCACCGAGACCAGCAAGGGCATGCGGCCCGCAGACCCGAACGAGGCACACCGCCAGGCGGACCCGCGGACCCTCGCCCGATCCGCGCCGGACACGAGCAAGACCATCCGCCCGGTCGCGTCGAACAGGTCCGGCCACCCGGAGAGCAGCCAGGCCATGCGCTCGCCGGGACATCCAGAGACGAGTCAGGGGATGCGCTCGCCGGGTCGCTCCGAGACGAGTCAGGGCATGCGTCCGGCGGTGCAGAACGGGGCCGGTCACCCGGAGACGAGCCAGGGCATCCAGCCGATCCGCCGGATACCCGCCGTCGAACGTCCGGCCGCCGAGACCGGCAAGGGCATCCGGCCGGTCCACCCGGCCGCCGAGACAAGCGCGGGCATGCGCCGCGCGCAGCGGGTGGCGGCCGGGCTGGAGAGCCCGGCGGAGACCAGCCTCGGCGTGCGTCCCGACGTGCGGTCGCAGCCGGGACAGGCAGCACCTGAGCGTCGTGCCGAAACCGGCACGGGCATGGGGCGCGGTGTTGAGCGGCAGGTTGAGACGAGCCTGGGTATGGGGCGCGGTGGTGAGCGGCAGGTCGAGACCAGCTTGGGCATGCGGCGGGATATGCCCGAGCGACCGTCCGAGACCAGTCTCGGCATGCGGCACGCGGCACCGGAGGACGACGGCGGCCGTGGCACCCGGCACCCGGCGGAATCGGCGGGGAGGTCCGGCACCTGGGCGCAGGACGGCCCCCGACGCCCCGACGCCGCCGACCAGCGAGGCCGCCACGAACCCCCGGCCCCGCAGCGGCTCACTGACAAGACGGCGGTCGAACCCGTCGACGCCCGCGTGGCTCCACCCGTGCGCGGCGACTCCGACGGCGGCCGCAGGCGCGCGCCGACTGGGACGTTCCCCCCGGTGACCCCAGGCCGTCGGTCGGCCGAGGCCAACCCCGCCGACACCAGCGGCTACCAGCCCACCAACCGCCGCGCGGCCGAGGCGACCGAGGAGAACGAATCCCGGTCGCGGTCTGCAGGCCGTAGGTCGGCGGAAGCCACCCCCTCGACAGGCCGCCGATCAGCCGAACCCGCGCCTACGCCGACCGCCCGCCGATCGGCGGACGCAACACCTGCCCCGGCCCCCACCGGCCGCCGCGCGAAACCGGACGACGACGAGGGCGGACGCAGGCGCCGGTCCGAGGGCACCCCACCGTGGCAGGACACCACCACCGAACCCGCGGGCTCCCACGCCGAGGGCACCTCGGTAAAGGACCTCTTGGCCGCCCACGGCGGCACGACAACCCCCGGCCGCCGCCGCCGCCGCGACGACTAGCACCACCGCCGGGAGCTGCTTTCGGACAAAGTCGGAGCCTCTCGTCTCAGCGGCTATCGCGAGCCGCCGTCATGCGTCGAGCTATCGTCGGCGAGCGGGACTTCGCCATGTTCGCTGTCCAAGCCGGTGCGGTCTGGACATTCTGAGCTGTCGTGCGCGCAGGGACCCGGCAGGCGAACTGCCGACGACGGTCCGTGGACGATCGGTCGCCACCCCTGCGGTGGCGTCGTGCTCGTCGCGGTCGGAGCCATGGGTGTAGTCCCTGACCAGGAGGTCAGCGGTCCGGTCCACGGCGGTGGCGCAAACACGTAGTAGACCGGCAGGGGCGGTCCGAACGGTGGGTTGGGATAGCGATCCAACTGGCGTGTGTCGATCCACAGCACGTGATTTGCGCCGGCCACCTCGGTCGTCTTCAGTTCAGAGCCAACGTCTTTCCCGGCCCGGACGCGGCGAGCCAAGGTGTTCGGCCAGGACGTCCTCACCGGACGTGGGTCACCACATCGCGCCGCTCGGAAACCGGTTCGACAGGTAGATGCTTGTCCAGTGCTCCAACGTCTTCTCTGGAATGGAACGCATACGCCCCCCGGCCCGAGCACTGATTCCCGCGTTCGAGTGGACTGGTCGGTCATCGAGGACCCGTTGAGTGCGGCCGGCCATCACAAAGACGATCGCCAAGCTTGTGGATCTTCCCGACCCGGTCGCGCTTCCACCCGTTGGGAGCGTTCGCGCGCCCGCAACCCGTTGTCGGCCCTAAGATCACTGTTCGTGTATCGACTTCCCACTTCCACTCGGCCCACCCGCGGGCTCACCGTCCTGTTGCCCATCGCGGGCCTGGTCGTGTTGGCGGCCTGTGGGCTGACCCTGCTGGCGCTCAGTACCGCGCGGGTCGGGATCGTCGCCGAGCTGGTCGGGGTGGGCGCCGCGCTGTTGCCGGTGGGGCCGGTGGTGGCGGCGTTCCTGTGGATCGACCGGTGGGAGCCGGAGCCCGCCCGGTTGCTGTGGCTGGCGTTCGCGTGGGGCGCGTGTGTGGCGACGATTGCCGCGCTGCTGATCAACAACACCGCGGAGGCGGTGGGCGATCTGTTGCTGGGCATGGGAAACGGCGACAAGATCAGCGCGGTCGTGTCCGCCCCGCTCTTCGAGGAGGCGTTGAAGGGCGCGTTCGTCCTCGGGATCTTCCTTTTCCTGCGCGAGGAATTCAACGGCGTCGTGGACGGGATCGTCTACTCCGGATTCGTCGCCGCCGGGTTCGCCTTCACTGAGAACATCTACTACTTCGGTCGGGCGTTCGCCGAGTACGGCATCGGTGACAGCTCCTCCCCGGGTGTGGTGGCCGCCTTCATCCTGCGCGGCGTCCTTTCGCCGTTCACGCACCCGCTGTTCACCGCCATGATCGGCATCGGGATCGGCATCGCGGCGACGACCAAGTCGCGGAAGGTGGCCGCGTTGGCGCCGTTCTGCGGATACCTGGTGGCCGCGCTGCTGCACGCCCTGTGGAACGGCGCCGCCACGCTTGGGACGGCCACGACGTTCCTCAGCGTCTACTTCCTGGTGATGGTCCCGCTGTTCGCCGCCGTGCTGATCTTCATCAACTGGCACCGCAAGCGCGAGCAGCGGATCGTCGCCGCCGCACTGCCCCTGATGGTCGAGAGCAAGTGGGTCGTCGCCTCGGAGGTCGACCTGCTGGCCAGCCTCCAAGGCAGGCGCAAGTGGCGCAAGCAGGTCCGGGCCCGGGCGGGCAAACCCGCCGCGCGCGCGGTGGGGAACTACCAGGCCGCTGTCAGTGAGCTGGCGTTTCTCCGTGAGGCGATGCGCCGCGGCACCTGTGGGCCGGACGCGGGCGACCGTGAGGTCGAGTTGATCGAGCTGGTGCGGGTCCGCCGCGCCGACGCGGTGCGGGCGGCCGAGCAGCCCGCCTGACCACTGTGGTGGAGGCGACACCGCACCGACCGGTGAAGCTGGTCACGAGAGCGGCACGCGGCGCTCGCCGGACGGCTACTCTCGCGCCGTCGTCTGGTACCCAGCACTGTCGCGGGACTGGAACGAGATAGGGAGCCATTCACTATGTGCTCGAACGGGTTGAACCGATGACCCGGCCAGCCAGGTTGGCGGTCGGAGTCGTGTCGGCAGGCCGCGTAGGCGCCGTACTGGGCGCCGCGTTGAGCCGTGCCGGTCACGCCGTCACCGCGGTGTCCGCGGTCTCCAAAGCATCCCTCGGCCGAGCCGAGAGCCTCTTGCCCGACGTGTCCGTCCGCCCGCCGGACGAGGTCGCGCGGGAAGCCGACCTGGTCCTGCTGGCCATCCCGGACGACGTCCTCCCCGGCATGGTCCGGGGCCTCGCCGCCGCGGGTGCGCTGCGCCCCGGGCAGATCGTCGTGCACACCAGCGGCGCCCACGGCGTCGACGTGCTGGCCCCCGCCGCCGAGCAGGGCGCGCTGACCCTCGCGCTGCACCCTGTGATGACCTTCACCGGCCGCGCCGAGGACCTTGAGCGCGTCGCGGCGTGCTGCTTCGGGGTGACCGCCGCCGACGACGACATCGCCGCGTGGAACGTCGCGGAGGCGCTGGTCGTGGAGATGGGCGCGGAGCCGGTGCGGGTGCCGGAGAAGGCCCGCCCGCTCTACCACACCGCCCTCGCGCACGGCGCGAATCACCTGGTCACGCTGGTCGGCGAGTGCGCGGACCTGCTGCGCGCCGCCGATGTCGGCACCCCCGAGCGGCTACTCGGACCGCTGCTGTCCGCGGCCCTGGACAACGCCCTGCGCCACGGCGACCGCGCCCTCACCGGCCCGGTGGCCCGCGGCGACGCGGGCACCGTCCGCAAGCACGTCCGCGTGCTCGCGGACAGCGCCCCTGAGATGCTGCCCGCCTACCGGGCGCTCGCGGCCCGAACCGCCCACCGCGCGAGCGAGTCCGGCCTGCTGCGCGCCGACCTCGTCGCCGACGTCGAAGCCGCCATCACCGAGGAGCCGTCATGACCACCCCACGCTTCGCCACGGGCGAGCTGAACGTCCTCAGTGGACCGCAGGACGTCGCGAAGACCACGCGCGCGCTGCGGGCGACCGGGCGCAAGATCGCTTTCGTGCCGACCATGGGCGCGCTCCACGACGGACACCGCGAGCTGCTTCGCACGGCCCGCCGGATCCCGAACACCGTGCTGGTGACGTCGATCTTCGTCAACCCGCTGCAGTTCGGCGCGGGCGAGGACTTCGACCGCTACCCGCGCCCGCTGGAGGCCGACCTCGAGGTCTGCGCCCAGGAGCGGGTCGAGCTGGTGTTCACCCCGGAGAAGGAGGCGCTCTACCCGCCGGGCGCCCAGGTCACCGTCCACCCGGGACCGCTGGGCGACGAGCTGGAAGGCGCCGTTCGGCCCGGCCACTTCGCCGGTGTGCTCACTGTCGTGGCGAAGCTGTTCAACATCGTCCGGCCGGATTACGCCCTGTTCGGCGACAAGGACTACCAGCAGCTCGCCCTGATCAAGAAGATGGTGCGCGACCTGGACATGGACGTCTCGGTCATCGGCGTGCCGACCGTCCGCGAGGACGACGGCCTGGCCATGTCCTCCCGCAACGCCTACCTCGACCCCGGGCAGCGCGCCGCCGCGGTCACCCTGTCCGCCGCGCTTGCCGCGGGCGCGCACGTCAGCGAGAGCGGCGGCGAGGCCATGCTCGCCGCGGCGCGTGCCGTGCTCGACCAGACGCCGGAGCTCAAGGTCGACTACCTGGAGCTGCGCGGTCTCGACCTGGGACCGGCACCGGAGAAGGGCGACGCGCGGCTGCTCGTCGCCGCCAAGATCGGCTCCACCCGGCTCATCGACAACGTCCCCGTGCTGTTGGGCACACCGGACATGAATTGACACAGCTCAACACCCCCCAATCGACAGGAGGGATCGACACGATGCTTCGCACGATGCTCAAGTCCAAGATCCACCGCGCCACCGTCACCCAGGCCGACCTGCACTACGTCGGCTCGGTGACCGTCGACCCGATCCTGCTGGAGGCGGCCGACCTGCTGCCCGGCGAGCAGGTCGCGATCGTCGACGTCACCAACGGTGCCCGCATCGAGACTTACACGATCGAAGGCGAGCGGGGCAGCGGCGTCATCGGGATCAACGGCGCCGCCGCGCACCTGGTGCACCCCGGCGACATCGTCATCCTGATCGCCTACGGGCTGATGGAGACCGCCGAGGCCGCCGCGTACGAGCCGAAGGTCGTCTTCGTCGACGCGGACAACAAGATCGTGCACGAGGGCGCCGACGCCGCCCACGTGCCCGCCGACTCCGGCCTGCTCAGCGGGGCCGTCACGGCCGAGGCCCCCGCCGAGACCGTCGACGCCGCCAAGCTGGACGCGCTGCTCGCCATCGAGAACTGATGCTCCTCACGATCGACGTCGGAAACACCCACACCGCCCTTGGCGTGCACGCCGACGACGGCGAACTGCTGCGCGACTGGCGAATGCGCACCGACACCCGGATCACCGCCGACGAACTCGCCCTGACCATGCGCGGCCTGCTGGGCGAGCACGCGGACACCATCACCGGCATCTCCGCGCTGTCCACCGTGCCCGCGGTGCTGCGCGAACTGCGGGTGATGCTGGCTCAGTACTACCCGAAGGTCCACCGGGTGATCGTGGAGCCCGGCGTGCGCACCGGTGTGCCGCTGCTGGTGGACAACCCGAAGGAGGTGGGCGCGGACCGGGTGATCAATACCCTGGCCGCCCACCACCTGTTCAGCACCGCGTGCATCGTCGTGGACTTCGGTACCTCGACCAACATCGACGTGATCTCGGCCAAAGGCGAATTCCTCGGCGGCGTCTTCATGCCCGGCATCGAGATCTCCGTCGACGCCCTCGCCGCCCGCGCGGCGGCGCTCCGCAAGGTGGAGATGGTTCGCCCGCGATCGGTGATCGGGAAGAACACGGTCGAATGTCTGCAGTCCGGGATCATGTACGGCTTCGCGGGCCAGGTGGACGGCCTCGTCGCCCGGATCACGAAGGAACTGGAACGCACCGGCCACGGCGGCCCGGTGACGGTCATCGCGACAGGCGGCCTGGCGCCTCTGGTGGTGGACGAGTCGGTCGCCATCGCCCACCACCGCCCCGACCTGACCCTGCTGGGCCTGCGCCTGGTCTTCGACCGCAACCGCTAGTGGACGGGCCACTAGCTCCGCCAGGAAGCGGACCAAGGGCCCCGAGCCGTGCCTAAGCCCCACCCGAACAGGCACTCACAGGCGATCAGCGCCGCACCGCCCGCACGGCCACGGTCGACAGCGGCCGGATGAATTCACCCGACGCCGTCTCCGGCCTGCTCCGCAAGTACTCGCGCACGTTGTCGAGCAGCGCGGCGCGTTCGGCGGGAGGTGCCAGCGCGATCTGCGAGTGTGTGCCGAGAGTGGCGATGAACGACTCGATCGTGCGGGGTTGCCCGTGCGGCACGAACGTGTGCTCCGCCGGGTGAGCCGCTCGTGCTCGGGGAGCATCCAGCCCACGAGAAGGGCCGCGCCGATGCTGGTCTCGGTCGCCTCGGCCAGGCCCGCCATCCACGGCACCGTCACGTCGTCGCGATTCCAGAACAGCCCGAGCACTCCGCCCGGCCGCAGCACGCGGGTGATCTCGGTCAGCGCTTCGGGGTTGTTGAACCAGTGAAACGCCTGCCCCACGACGACCGCGTCGAACGACTCGTCCTCAGCCGGGATGGACTCCGCGGTGCCGTCGAGGACGGTCACTGCCGACTGCAGGCGGTCAAGCTCCGCCCGCATGGCGTCGTCCGGCTCCACCGCTGTCACCGAACACCCCAGACGTATCAGCCCTTCGCTCAGCAGGCCCGTTCCGGCGGCGAGATCCAACACGGATTTCCGGTCCCCTAGCGCCCACGCGATCGCCGCGAGCGGGTAATCAGGCCGATGCCCGGCGTAGACAGCGGCATTGGCGCCGAAAGAACTCGCGCGCTCCGCGAACAGTTCCGGGTGATCCATGAATCGACCGTAGCCCGTATACCGCGTGCGCCGCCCTGAGCCCCTTCCGTACCCTTCGACCTGTGAACGAAGAGCTTCCAGACACCGCTGCCACCGACGACCTCCCCGAGCAGATGCGGATCCGTCGGGAAAAGCGGGAACGGCTGCTCGCTTCCGGTGTCGATCCCTACCCGGTCGAACTCCCGCGCACGCACACCCTTGCCAAGGTCCGCGCCGCGTATTCCGAACTGCCGACCGACACCGCCACCGGCGACATCGTCGGTGTCGCGGGCCGGGTCATGTTCCTGCGCAACACCGGCAAGCTCTGTTTCGCCACCCTGCGCGAAGGCGACGGAACCGAACTCCAGGCCATGTTGAGCCTGAACAACGTCGGCGAAGAGGCCCTTTCGGCGTGGAAGTCGGATGTCGATCTTGGTGACTATGTATTCGTCGAGGGCGAGGTCATCACTTCTCGTCGCGGCGAGTTGTCGGTGCTCGCCAATGAGTGGCGGATGGCGTCGAAGTCGCTGCGGCCGCTGCCGGTCGCGCACAAGGCGCTCAGCGAGGAAACACGCATTCGGCAGCGCTATGTCGACCTGATCCTGCGGCCGCAGGCGCGCGAGACCGTCCGCAAGCGTTCAGGTGTGGTTCGTTCGCTGCGTGAGAGTTTTCACTCGCGGGAATATCTCGAAGTCGAGACTCCCATGTTGCAGACGATGCACGGCGGCGCCGCCGCCCGGCCGTTCGTCACGCACTCCAACGCGATGGATATGGACCTGTTCCTGCGTATCGCCCCGGAGTTGTACCTCAAGCGGTGTGTCGTGGGCGGCTTGGAGCGGGTCTTCGAGATCAACCGGAACTTTCGCAATGAGGGCAGTGATTCCTCGCATTCGCCGGAGTTCGCGATGCTCGAGTTCTATGAGGCGTATGGCACCTACGACACGATGGCGGCGCTGACCCGCTCGCTCGTGCAGGAGGCGGCCGACGCGGTCAACGGCTCGCAGGTCGTCACGCTCAACGACGGAACCGAGTACGACCTTTCCGGCGAGTGGACGACGCTGACCATGTACGGGTCGCTCTCCGAGGCCGTCGGCGAAGAGGTCACTCCGGAGACTTCCGTTGAGGCGCTTAGGAAGCACGCTGACCGGCTGGAGCTTTCGGTGGATCCGAAGCTGGGCCACGGCAAGCTGATCGAGGAACTCTGGGAACACCTCGTCGGTGATCATCTTTTCGCGCCGACATTCGTGCGGGATTTCCCGGTCGAGACCTCGCCGCTGACCCGGCAGCACCGCAGTGTGGCCGGAGTCGCCGAAAAGTGGGATCTCTACGTGCGCGGATTCGAGCTCGCCACCGGTTACTCGGAACTCGTCGACCCGGTCGTGGAACGGGAACGCCTGGAGGATCAGGCGCGGCTCGGCGCGGCCGGAGATGACGAGGCGATGCTTCTGGATGAGGACTTTCTGCGTGCGCTAGAGTACGGAATGCCACCGAGTGGCGGCGTCGGAATGGGTATCGATCGGCTGTTGATGGCGCTGACCGGCCTGGGCATCCGCGAGACGATCCTGTTCCCCTTGGTTCGCCCGGAATGACTCGACTCGGTATCGGACACTAACGCAATCCATGCGATTTGCGCTAACCTCCGTCGAGGTGTATTTCTACCTGTGACGGCCGGGCACTTCAATGGGCCGGCACATTCTCGCCCGGAGGAGGCGCAATGGCGCAGAAGGTTACGGTTTCACTGGTTGACGACCTTGACGGCTCGACGGCCGAAGAGACGGTCGAGTTCGGGCTGGATGGTGCGTCCTACCAGATTGACCTGTCCTCGAAGAATGCCGACAAGCTGCGTGAGGCGCTTGCCGACTTCATCGAGAGCGCCCGCCGTTCCGGCGGTCGCAAGCGTGCGTCGAAGGCCGCCGCTGGTCGTGCGCCGCGCGCCGCGACCGCGGATCGCGAGCAGAACCAGGCGATTCGCGAGTGGGCACGCAAGCAGGGCATGAAGGTGTCGGACCGAGGTCGCATCCCGTCCGAGGTTCTCGACGCGTACAACGAGCAGGCCTGACCCCGCCCGGAAGGGGCTGCCCGCTTCCGCGGGTGGCCCCTTGCTTTTTGCCCGGCTTTTGTGGGGCAGCGCAATGTCAGCGCTTGCGGCACAGCCGCGGGCAGGTCGAGCACTCTCCGCTGCCCTGTTCGAGCAGATAGTGGAAGCAGCAGCTTTCGCGGCGGCGGGTCCATTCTGTGGAACCGCCGGAAATCGCCGTCGGTCGCAGCGTGGAAGCCGACGTGAACGGTGAATGGCCCGCGCCGAGGACGAGGGCGGCGTCCAATGCGCCCGCGGCTTCGTCGCCGTTATAGCGACCGGCCAGCCAAAACGCATTGTCCAGCGCGTCCGTGGCCGCTCCCCAAAGCGTGTGGTTGCCCAACCGCACCCGCGGGCCGAACACGGCGATGAAGCGGGCCGCGTGCGACCGGAACCGGCCGCGCAGGACAGCTGCCAACGCGAGTTCGTCGGCGACGACGACGGCGTGCGGGCTGTCCGCGGCGGGGTCGTCGGGCAGGCAGGTGAAGCTCGGCGAGAGCAGGGCCACGGCGTCCGGGTCCGACATCGGCATGGCCCGGTGGAACGCGACGTTCTCCGGCCGCAGCGACGGCACCCGGCGCGCGTGGTGGAACAGCAGTCCCGCGGCGAAGCCTGGGGTGAGCAGGTACCAGGACATGAGGTACGCGGCGACCGTGCGCTCCGGTGCCTCGCCGTACGTGTCGCGCATCCATCGGGCCAGGTCGGCCCTCCATGCCGGGACCGCGTCGGGATCGCTGAGGAAGTCCTCGGACGTCGTCCAGCCGGGCTCGTCGGGGATCCCGAGATGCACACGCAACCGGTCTTGGCGAGCATTGACGAAGGCGACGGACGAGGCCAGGTCGAGGTGCCTGGTGCTGTAGCCGGCCGTCACCGGAGCTTGCCCACGCGGTGCGGGGGACGCGGCATCAGTCGCATCGGCGCCCTGTCTGTTCGGAAGGCTCTTTGGTGAGCCTTACCTAACCTTACCGCGCGGTCGGGTGATCTCGCAGGCTGGTACCCGGGCGTGTTCGCGCTCAGCGGACAACCCCGGTTTCGCGGAATCCGCGCCGGTCACCGCACGTTGTGGAGGGTGAAGGGACCGCTGGGCGTAGCTGAGCAAGGTGTTGGGCATGCAGTGGCACTGAGAGCTGACGCCCGGCCTACTACAGTGGTCCCACGGTGCTGAATCCACTAAAAGAGAGTGGAGAAGGGCCGCCGGCGCAGCAGTCAGGGAGTGAGAATGTTCGAAAGGTTCACCGACCGCGCGAGGCGGGTGGTCGTCCTGGCCCAAGAAGAGGCCCGGATGCTCAACCACAACTACATCGGCACCGAGCACATCCTCCTGGGCTTGATCCACGAGGGTGAGGGTGTCGCCGCCAAGGCGCTCGAGTCGTTGGGGATCGCCCTCGAGGGCGTGCGCCAGCAGGTCGAGGAGATCATCGGCCAGGGCCAGCACGCGCCGAGCGGGCACATCCCCTTCACCCCGAGGGCGAAGAAGGTCCTCGAGCTGTCGCTGCGTGAGGCGCTGCAGCTCGGACACAACTACATCGGCACCGAGCACATCCTGCTCGGGCTCATCCGCGAGGGCGAGGGCGTCGCCGCCCAGGTCCTGGTGAAGCTGGGCGCCGACCTCAACCGCGTTCGCCAGCAGGTGCTGCAGCTGCTCTCGGGCTACCAGGGCGGCGAGAAGGCAGCCGAGTCCGGTGGCCGCGGCGAGGGTGCCCCGTCCTCCTCGCTGGTGCTCGACCAGTTCGGCCGCAACCTCACCGCCTCGGCGCGCGAGGGCAAGCTCGACCCGGTCATCGGTCGCACCAAGGAGATCGAGCGGGTCATGCAGGTGCTGTCGCGGCGCACCAAGAACAACCCGGTCCTCATCGGCGAGCCCGGCGTCGGCAAGACCGCGGTCGTCGAGGGCCTGGCTCAGATGGTCGTCAAGGGCGAGGTGCCCGAGACGCTCAAGGACAAGCAGCTCTACACCCTCGACCTGGGTTCCCTGGTCGCCGGTTCGCGTTACCGCGGTGACTTCGAAGAGCGCCTCAAGAAGGTCCTCAAGGAGATCAAGACCCGCGGCGACATCATCCTGTTCATCGACGAGATCCACACCCTCGTCGGTGCGGGCGCGGCCGAGGGCGCCATCGACGCGGCCTCGATCCTGAAGCCGATGCTGGCCCGCGGTGAGCTGCAGACCATCGGCGCGACCACCCTCGACGAGTACCGCAAGTACGTCGAGAAGGACCCGGCCCTGGAGCGCCGCTTCCAGCCGATCCAGGTCGGCGAGCCGTCCCTTGAGCACACCATCGAGATCCTCAAGGGCCTGCGCGACCGGTACGAGGCGCACCACCGCGTCACGATCACCGACAAGGCGCTGGTGGCGGCCGCGACATTGGCCGACCGCTACATCAACGACCGGTTCCTGCCGGACAAGGCGATCGACCTCATCGACGAGGCGGGCGCGCGGATGCGCATCCGCCGGATGACCGCGCCGCCGGACCTGCGCGAGTTCGACGAGAAGATCGCCGACGTCCGCCGGGACAAGGAGTCCGCGATCGACGCGCAGGACTTCGAGCGGGCCGCCAAGCTGCGCGACAACGAGAAGCAGCTGCTGGGCCAGAAGTCCGAGCGGGAGAAGCAGTGGAAGGACGGCGACCTCGACGTCGTCGCCGAGGTCGACGACGAGCAGATCGCGGAGGTGCTGGCCAACTGGACCGGCATCCCGGTGTTCAAGCTGACCGAGGAGGAGACCTCCCGCCTGCTGCGCATGGAGGACGAGATCCACAAGCGGATCATCGGCCAGGAGGACGCCGTCAAGGCTGTCTCCCAGGCGATCCGCCGCACCCGCGCGGGCCTCAAGGACCCGAAGCGGCCGTCCGGCTCGTTCATCTTCGCCGGCCCGTCCGGCGTCGGCAAGACCGAGCTGGCCAAGACGCTGGCGAACTTCCTCTTCGGCGATGACGACGCGCTCATCCAGATCGACATGGGCGAGTTCCACGACCGCTACACCGCCTCGCGGCTCTTCGGCGCCCCTCCCGGGTACGTGGGCTACGAGGAGGGCGGCCAGCTGACCGAGAAGGTCCGGCGCAAGCCGTTCTCGGTGGTGCTGTTCGACGAGATCGAGAAGGCGCACCAGGAGGTCTACAACACCCTCCTGCAGGTGCTGGAAGACGGTCGCCTGACCGACGGTCAGGGCCGCACGGTGGACTTCAAGAACACCGTGATCATCTTCACCTCGAACCTGGGCACCCAGGACATCTCGAAGGCCGTCAGCTTGGGCTTCACCGGCGGCATCGACCAGGGCTCGAACTACGAGCGGATGAAGAACAAGGTCAACGACGAGCTCAAGAAGCACTTCCGGCCGGAGTTCCTCAACCGCATCGACGACATCATCGTCTTCCACCAGCTCACCCGTGAGCAGATCATCACGATGGTGGACCTGATGGTCGCCCGCGTCGAGAAGCAGTTGAAGAACAAGGACATGGCCATCGAGCTGACGGACAAGGCCAAGTCGCTGCTGGCCAAGCGCGGGTTCGACCCCGTGCTGGGCGCGCGCCCGCTGCGCCGCGCGATCCAGCGCGAGATCGAGGACCAGCTCTCGGAGAAGATCCTGTTCGGGGAGATCCAGCCCGGCCAGATCATCATCACCGACGTCGAAGGCTGGGACGGCACCGACGAGCAGAGCCACGACAAGGCGACGTTCACCTTCCGGGGCGAGCCGAAGCCGAGCAAGGTTCCGGACTCACCGCCGGTGGAGCTGTCGGCTCCCGCGCCTTCGGATCCTGCCGAGGGTGACGAGGCCGCGGGCTGAGTTGTCGCATTGCCTGAGGGCGGTTCCTCTTCGGAGGGGCCGCCCTCTTGGCTTTCGAGGGGGAAATGCGGGGATGAGAGCGGTAACCCCGTGGCAGGCTGGGCGGGTGCAGGTGGACTTGCTTGGCCCGCTTCGGGTGTCCGGGTCGGAACTTGGCGGCACCCGGCTGCGCATGCTGCTCGGCAGGCTGGCGCTGGAGCCGGGCAAGGTCGTCACGACCCCGACCCTCATCGCCGCCCTGTGGGCCGAGCAGCCGCCCACCAATGCCCTGCACACGCTGGTCTCCCGCCTGCGCCGAGCCGTGGGCGCCGAGGTCGTCGAGTCCGACCCGAACGGCTACCGGCTCGCGATCGGGCCCGCCGATGTCGACGTCCACGAGTTCGAGCGGCTGGTCACCGAGGGGCGGGCGGCACTGCGGGACGGCCGTGTCGCGGCGGCGGCCGACACCCTGCGGGCGGCGTTGGCGCTGTGGCGGGGACCGGCGCTGGCGGGCATCCAGGACGCGCCGTTCGCCGGTCCGGTGATCACCCGGCTCGACGAGCTGCGGATCGCCGCGCGGGAGGACAAGGTCGAGGCCGACCTGCGGCTGGGCACCGAGGTGATCGCCGAGCTGACCGCCATGACCGCCGCCCACCCGCTGCGCGAGCGTCCCGCCGGTCAGCTGATGCGCGCCCTGGCCCTCGCCGGGAGGCAGGCGGACGCGCTCGCCGCGTACGAGCGGGTCCGCGCCGCCTTGGCCGACGAGCTTGGGGTCGATCCGGCCGCCGAATTGCGCGACCTCCACCTCGCTGTGCTGCGCGGTGACCTGGCCCCGGCGAAGCCGAACCGCGGGCTGCCTGCTGCCCGGACGAGTTTCGTCGGCCGGCGGAGCGAGCTGGCCGCGGTCGGCGACCTGCTGAAGTCGTCGCGGCTGGTCACCCTGGTCGGTCCGGGCGGCGCGGGCAAGACCCGGCTGTCCGTGGAGCTGGCGGCGACTGTGGACGGTCCGGTGTGGTTCGTCGAACTCGCCGCGGTCCGTGCGCCAGAGGATGTGTCCGCCGCTGTCCTAGCCGCGCTCGGCGTGCGGGAGTCGCCGCTGATGGAAGGGCCTGGGATGCGGGCGCACGCGGCGTTCGACCGGGTCGCGGAGGTGCTGTCCGGCCAGCGCTGTCTTGTCGTGTTCGACAACTGCGAGCACCTCATCGTCACCGCCGCCGCGTTCGCCGACGCCCTGCTCGCCCGGTGCCCCCGGCTCACGGTGCTGGCCACCAGCCGGGAGGCGCTCGCGATCACCGGCGAGGCGGTGTTCCAGGTCGGGCCGCTCGCGCTGCCCGCGGACACCTCGGCCGAGGAGGTCGCGGGCTCCGACGCGGTCCGGTTGTTCGCCGACCGCGCGTCGGCGGCCGCACCCGGGTTCGCGGTGGACGCCGACGCCGTGGAGATCTGCCGCCGCCTCGACGGCCTGCCCCTGGCGCTGGAACTGGCCGCCGCCCGGCTGCGGTCCATGACGGTCCGCCAGGTCGCCGACCGGCTCGACGACCGCTTCCGGCTGCTGACCGGCGGCAGCCGCACTTCGCTGCCGCGACACCGGACGCTGCGTGCCGTGGTCGAGTGGAGCTGGGGTCTGCTCGACGATGCCGAACGCGACCTCGCGGCGCGGCTGTCGGTGTTCCACGCCCCCGGCACGCTCGAGGCGGTGGCCGCCGTGGCCGAGCAGCCCGCCGAGGACGTCGTCTACGTGCTGGCGTCGCTGGTGGAGAAGTCGCTCGTGCTCGTCGGCGACGGGCGCGACGGGCAGGTGCGCTACCGGATGCTGGAGACCGTTCGGGCCTACGCCGCCGAGCGGCTCGACGAGTCCGGCGCCACGCCACGGATCCGCGACCTGTTCGGCAGGCATTTCCTTGCCCTGGTCGAGGAAACCGAGCCCAAGCTGCGCACCGGCGAGCAGATCCACTGGCTGGCCCGGCTCAAAGCCGACCAGGAGAACCTGATCGCCGCCCTGCGCTACGCCATCACGGTGGTCGACGCGGATCTCGCGTGCAGGCTGGCGGTGCGCGCGATGTGGTTCTGGTTGCTGGTGGGCGGGCAGCAGGAGGCGCCGGCGTTCGCCACACAGGCGAGCGCGCTGCCTGGCCCCGCGCCCGCCCACGCCCGCGCCGCGCTGCGGACGATCGGCGCGTTCGACCCGCAGGGCGGGATTCCGCAGTCCGACGTGCTGGGGGAGCTGCTGGCCGAACTCGCCGCGACCGACGCCATCGAGCACTACCCGATGCTGGGGATGGTCGGGCCGATGCTCACCAGTCTCTCCGGCGACGTCGAAGGCGCCATCGCCGAGCTGGAGTCCCGGCTCGACCACCCGGACCTGTGGACGCGCGGGATCTCGTTGCTGGCGCTGGCATTCGTGCGGGAGAACTTCAGCGAGCCCGAAGGCATCGACGACCTCGCCCGGCGGGCGCTGGCCGCGTTCCGCGAGACCGGTGACCGCTGGGGCCAGGGCATCGCCATCTGGACCCTCGCCGAACACCAGTCCCTTCGCGGCGAGCACGCCGCTGCGATCGCCGCGCACCGCGAGTCACTGCGGCTGGTCGAGGAACTCGGCGCCCTGGACGAGATCCCCACGCTGATGGGCAAACTCGGCATCCAGTTGACCAGGGCGGGGGAGCCGGAGGCCGGGGAGCGGGCCCTGCTCGACGCGATCACCCTGGCCCGGGGGCGGGGTCCGGCCGAGAACGTGGCCGCCCTTTACGCCTGGCTGTCCACTGTGCTCAGACAACGCGGGCAGCTGGTCCGGGCCCGTGAGGTGCTCGCCGAGGCGGAGGCGGCGATGGTCGACGTCCCCGTCTGGGCGCCGCACTGGTGGGTGGCCCATCTCGTGGCCAGGGCGCAGATCTCCGTCGAAGCAGGCCATGCCGATTCGGCGTTCGCCGATCTCCGGGAGGGTTTCGACGCGATCCAGGCCCTGCCCGACCTCCCGGTCACCGCGGCCGTCGCGGAGGCGACCGCGGGGGCACTGATGTGCGCTGGCGACGCGACCGCCGCCGCTCGCCTGCTGGGGATCAGCGTCGCGATCCGCGGGACGCCGGACCTCGGAAACCCGGATCTGTCCACTTTGGAGGCGGCGATCGACGCCAAGATCGGCGTCGGGGCCCGGACCGGCGCGGTCTGCGGCGGCCGGGCCCTCGACCGCGTCGCGGCGGTGGCCGAACTGCGCGCGGTGCTGGGCGCAGGTCAGCCCACGCGCCCGCGATAGGCCCGCAGCGCCAACGGGAAGAACACCGCGGCGATCCCAAGCGCCCAGACGAACGCCCAGCCTGCGTGCGCCGTCCAGTCGCCGCCGAGCAGCAGGCCGCGGCCCGCCTCGGTGAGGTGGGTGACCGGGTTGATGTCGACCCACGCGCGCAGCCAGCCCGGCATGGTCGACGAGTCGACGAACACGTTGCTGCCGAAGGTAAGCGGAAAGATGAAGACCAACAGCGTGCCGGGCACCGCCTGCGGGGTCTTGACCAGCATGCCGACCCAGACCGACACCCAGCACAGGCACAGCCCGAACAGGATCATCAGGCCGGCGGCGATCAGGAACCGGACCGGTTCGGTCTGCACCCGAAAACCGAGGATCATCGCGAAGCCGACGAGCACCACCAGGGTGATCACGAACCGGACGATGTCGCCGAGCACCGCGCCGACCAGCGGCGCCGACCGGGCGATCGGCATGCTGCGGAACCGGTCGAAGACGCCCTTCCCGATGTCGGCGTTGAGCGCCATCCCGGTGCCGAGGCTGGCGAAGGCGATGTTCTGCACCATCAGGCCGGGCACCAGGAACTGCAGGTACTCGCTGGTGCTGCCCTTGAGCGCACCGCCGAACATGTAGACGAACAGCAACAGGAACATGATCGGCTGCAGGGTCACGTCCAGCAGCGACTCGGGGTTCTTGCGGATCTTGATGACACTGCGGCCCGCCAGCGCCAATCCGTGTCGGATGGCCTGATTCGGTCCAATGTGGAGTGTCGCGGTGGTCATGCCGCGCTCCCTTCGGAGGTGCGGGTGCGGCCGGTCATCGCGAGGAAGACCTCGTCGAGGCTGGGCAGCCGCAGAGCGAGTTCGTCGACGGTGACGCCCGCGTCGTCCAGCCTGCGCACCAGGGTCGAGAGCAGCATCGGGTCGTCGACGGGGGCGGTGAGCAGGCCGGTCTCGAGGTCCACGTGCGGCTCGCCGGTGAGGTCGCGCAGGATCGCCGCGACCGTCGAGACGTCACGCGCCAGCGTCGGCCGCACTTGCAGCGTCTGGCCGCCAGTGCGCCGCTTGAGGTCGTCGGGGGTGCCGGTGGCGATGACCCTGCCGTGGTCGATCACCGTGATCAGGTCGGCCAACTGGTCGGCCTCCTCCAGGTACTGGGTGGTCAGCAGCACCGTCACGCCCAGCTCGACCAGGCCCCGGATCGTGGACCACACC
Source organism: Actinokineospora xionganensis (assembly GCF_014323725.1). Lineage (GTDB taxonomy): Bacteria > Actinomycetota > Actinomycetes > Mycobacteriales > Pseudonocardiaceae > Actinokineospora > Actinokineospora xionganensis. The sequence continues at coordinate 312,880 of NZ_JABVED010000003.1, forward strand.
TCGTTGCGGCTGTGCGGGTCAAGGCCGGTGGTCGGCTCGTCGAGGTAGAGCACCTCTGGTCGACCGACCAGACCTGCCGCGAGGTCGGCCCGCCTGCGCATGCCGCCGGAGTAGGTCTTCACCGCCCGCCCGGCGGCCTCGGTCAGCTCGAACTGGGCGAGCAGGTCGGCGGCGCGGACCCGGGCCTGGGCCCTGGACAGGCCGAGCAGCTTGCCGATCAGCACCAGGTTCTCGGTCCCCGACAGGTCTTCGTCCAGCGAGGCGTACTGGCCGGTCAGACCGATCAGGCCACGCACGGTGGTCGCGTGGGTGCGCACGTCGAACCCGCAGACCCGAGCCGACCCCGCATCGGCGCGCAGCAGCGTCGCCAACACCCGCACCGCCGTCGTCTTCCCCGCCCCGTTGGGGCCGAGCACCCCCAGCACCTTTCCCTTGGGTACCGCCAGATCGACCCCGTCGAGCGCGACGGTGTCACCGAACCTCTTGACCAAGCCCTCGGCTTCGATCGCGTTGGACATCGGCGTCCCCTCCTTCAGTCCAGGCCAGCGTGTCGCCGGGCGCTGTCGGACCGCGCACAGCGCGCTGTCAGCCAGGTCGGACGAGTGACAGGACCGGACACGGCCGACGACATCCCGGTCGGTGTCGGTCCGGTGCGGGATCATGGAGGCATGGGATTCGAGAGTGGACGGCCGTGACCTGGGGACTCGACGACGCCTTGGAGGAACCGAGGGAGGCCCCCGTCCGGCGCAGACGGTGGGTCACGGCGGTTCTCGCGCTGTTCGTTCTGGCACTGCTGGGACTGTGCGTGCTCCGGTTGGGCGGATTCGACCTCAACCGGTACACGACGGCGGCGATCGCGCTCACTCCTTACCTGGCCGCGGCCGGGTTGCTGCTCGCATTCCTCTCCCTGGTCCTGCGGCGACGGCTGCTCACCTTCACCGCCCTGGTGCTGTCGATCGCCTTCGGATTCCTGCTGATCCCCCGCTACCTCGCCGACGGTGAGCCGCTGCCCACCGGCCAGCGGGTGCGGGTGATGACGGCGAACCTCCTGATGGGCAAGGCCGACGCGCCCACCGTCATCAGGCTCGCCCGCGACGCCAAAGCGGACGTGCTCGTCCTGCAGGAGCTGACCCCTCAGGCGCTCAACGCCCTCGACGCGGCAGGTCTGCCCGGGCTGCTGCCCCACCGCGTCGCCCAGCCCGCGGGTGGCACTTCGGGGTCGGCGATCCTGGCGAAGGTGCCGCTACGGCAGATCGTGCTCGTCCAGGGAAGCTTCCACGACCAGCCCGCGGCGGTGGTGGACCTCTCGGGCAACACCGACGTCGAGATCGTGTCGGTCCACGCGTACCCGCCGGTCCTCAACGAGGAAGGCAGACGCCGCTGGCAGGCCGATCTTGAGGCGCTGCCGTCCTCGGACTCGAAGGGACGCCCCCGCATCCTGGCGGGCGACTTCAACGCGACCCTGGACCACGAGGCGCTGCACGGGGTGATGGACCGGGGCTACTGGGACAGCGCCGAGGTGGTGGGGGAGGGGATGCGGCCGACATGGTCGCACTTCCCGTACGGGCCGCCGGTGACGATCGATCACGTGCTGGTCGACCGGCGGCTGGGGGTGGCGGAGGTGAAGGTCTACGACCTGCCCGGGAGCGACCACAACGCTGTGGTGGCCGAGGTCGCGCTCCCACGGTGACCGTCAGCCCAGCCGGGACTGGATCTCGGCCAGGGCCGCCGCCGCTGGCATGGGCAGCGAGATCCCCCGCCCGTGCCGAACCTCCGGCTCCCGAGGGTTGATCCGGATCAACGCCCCCGTGGCCGCGCTGGAGAGTTCCGCCTGCCTGCGCACCGTGGGAATCGCGTTGCCCGCGCCGATCTCCACCACCACCAGCCGCTTCCCATGCATTCCGCGTCGCCAGGTCGCGAGTGTGTCCAGGTCTCGCTGACTGCGGTCGGGAACCCAGGTGTAGTCGCCGAACATCAGGATGTTCGGGCGGGCGAGGGCGCCGCAGTTCGGACACTCAGGCAGGGGGCCGGTCGCCCGCATCGTCTCGGGGTCGACATCGATGTCGACGGGGTCGGCGGGCCAGATGGTCGACCGACACGGCAGCGAGCACTGCAGGTGGTGAATCGACCCGTGGACCTCGGCGACCTCGGTGAACCCGGCCTTCTGGAACTGGCCGTCCACGTTGGAGGTGAAGGCGCGCGCGCCCCAATCCAGCAGGATGTCGAAACCGCTGTGCGGGACGGTGGCGCGGTAAAGGGCCAGGCGGTGGCCATAGAAGCCCCACGCCAGCTCCGGGTCGCTGCCGAAGTGGACCGGGTCGGCCAGCTCGACGAAGCTCAGCCCGAGCCGCTGGTACGGCGGGTACGCCCGCCAGAACCCCTCGTCGCCACGGAAGTCGGGCAGGCCGGAGTCGACCCCCATCCCGGCGCCCGCGCACACCATGACGGCTTCCGCCGCCGCGACGAGCTCAGCGGCCTGGTCTAACGCCGCTCTCACTCGCCCGCGCGCGGACCCGCGCTCTGCACCACCTCGAACTCCAGCAGGCTGGCGCCCGTCGACACCGGCTTCGCCCGCTCACCGGCGTGCGCCTGCCGAGCCGAGCCGTTCGCCCAGGCCTGGAAGTGCTCCTCGGTCTCCCACCGGGTGTAGACAAAGTAGCGAGTCTCACCCGAAGTCGGGCGCAACAGCTCGAAGCCGAGGAACCCCGGCTCACCCTCAACGGCACCGAGCCGCGCGGCGAAGCGCTTCTCCAGTTCGGGGCCCGCGCCCTCGGGAACCTCAATCGCGTTGATCTTCACTACAGCCATGACCTGAGCCTAGCTCGACTCGGCCGAGGCCCACATCCGTCCATGCACAGCGGCAGCCACGCGCCCGGCACCGAGCGACGGTCGTGATCGACGCGCTGGGACTCCTTCGGCATGATGACCATCGTGACTCGACCGAAGCTGACCATCGCTGCGGAAATCGCCACGGTCGGGGCGTTTGTCATCGCGATTCTGGTCTTCGTCGTGGCGGTGTTCTTTGATACGGGAATCCGATTCCCCTGGAACTCCGATGGCCAGTCCCCGTCAAGTACGGTCACGACTCCAGTCGTCACATCTACGACGCCCGATCTGCCTTCAGGTGTCGGTACCGGCTAGTCGACAGCCACGCGCTTTGCGAGCTCTTCGGACTTGAAATTCCTGATCGCGTCGTTGAAGCGCTCGGGCTGTTCGAGGTTGCACAGGTGGCCCGTCCCCGGAATGACCACCAGGCGCGAGTCGCGGATCGGGGCGCCGAGGGCGGCGCCGACCGTCTCCGCCGGCGCGCGTTTGTCGGCGGCGCCATAGAGCAGCAGCACCGGCACGTCGATAGTCGGCAGCACCGGGCGCAGGTCGGCCTCGGCCATCGCGTGGGCCATGGTCCGGAAGCCGCTGGGGTGGAAGTCGGACATCATCGCCGTGACCTCGTCGGCCGAGGTGTCGGTGGTCAGCAGGCCGGGCAACCAAGCGGATACGACGTCCGTCGGGGCCATCTCCGACTGGGCCAGACACGACTCCAACCGCTCGGCGCACACCTCCGGCGGCAGCGAACCCGCCCAGCCCGCGTACGCGCTCGCCAGGACCAGCCCGGAGGCGACCCCGGGGTTGCGTCGGTGGAATTCGATCGCCAGGGCGCCGCCCCAGGACAGTCCGGCGACGATCGGATGGTCGAGTTCCAGCGCGGCGATCACCGCCGACAGGCAGTCCGCGTACTCGGCGAACCGCCAGGTCTCCGGCGGGTCAGCCGACTGGCCGCAGCCCGGAGCGTCCCAGGCGACGATCGTGAAGTCGTCCCGAAGCTCTTCGAGTTGGGGCCGCCACGACCGGCTGTCCTGCAGGATCCCGTGGAGCAGCACGAGCGGCGGGCCCGCGCCCGCCACCTCGACCGCGACACCGTTGACCACCACATAGTCCATGCCGACCGAATCTACTTGCGCAGGCTGCCCGGGTAGAGGAACTCGTCGGCGGGTTCGCTCGCCGAGCGGAACCAGGCGTCGAAGAAGGCCGTCAGGTCCTGGCCGGAGACCTCGCCCGCCAGCTTCTCGAACTCGGGCCAGCTGGCGTTGCTGTCCTGGTGCTTGGCGATCCAGCCCTCGAGCAGCCGGTCGAACGCCGGGTCGCCGATCTGCCTGCGCAGCGCGTGCAGCGCCAACTGGCCCTTGTCGTAGACGGCGGTGAACTCGTTGCCCGCGCCCATGTCGTAGAGCTTGCGGTTCCAGTAGCGCTCACGTTCGTGGTTGCGCGCGACCTGGGTGCGGTACCGGTCGTCGAGGTTCGCCTGCTCCTTGGCCTCGGCCCACATCCACTGCGCGTAGGAGGCGAAGCACTCGTTGAGGCAGATGTCGGCCCACGCCTTGACCGACACCGAGTCGCCGAACCACTGGTGGGCCTGCTCATGGACCACGACCTCCAGCTCGGCCCACTTCGCGTAGATGGGCCTGCCCTGGGTCTCCAGCGAGAAGCCGATGTTCTCGTTGAGGTAGATCCCGCCCGCCGCGCTCTGCGGATAGGGGCCGAACTTCTCGCTCAGGAAGTCCAGGACCTCGGGCATCCGCGCCTGGACGGCCTTCTTGTCCTCCGTCCCGGGCGCGTACGCGTTGACCACCGGCGTCCCGCTCGCCAGCGTGGACCGCTCGAAGGTCCACTTGTCGATGCCGATCGTGGTCAGGTACGTGGCCAGCCGGTTCGGCTCGACCCACGTGTACGTCGTCCAGCCGCCCTCGGCGACTGGGGGCTCCTCGATGCCGTTGGAGATCACGCTCCACCCGTCGGGGACCCGCGCGGAGAGCCGGAACGTCGCCTTGTCGATGGGGTGGTCATTGACCGGGAACCAGTGGCTCGCCGCGTGCGGCTCACCGGCCGCGAACGCGCCGCCGGACCGGGAGATCTGCCAGCCGCCCGCGCCCAGGCCTTTGTCCTCGCTCGGCTGCGGCTCGCCCTTGTAGCGGACCCGGGTGGCGAACTTCGCGCCCTTGGCGACCTCGGCCGCCGGGGTGATCACCAACTCGTGCTCGCCCTCGCGCTCGAACTTGGCGGGCTTGCCGTCGACCTCGACCGCCGACACCTCGAACCCGATCAGGTCCAGGTTGAACGTCGACAGCGCGTCCGACGCGGTCGAGGTGACCACCGTGTCGCCGTCGAGCACCTTCGTCGCCGGGTCATAGCTCAGCGAGACCGCGTATCCCTCGACGTCGTAGCCGCCGTTGCCGTCGTTCGGGTAGTACGGGTCGCCGATGCCGTCGGCCGACGGCGGCGCCACCTGAGCCGAGCCGAGGGGCGACGACGGTGCGGGCGAACTCGGCTCGGGCGCGTTCGTGCAGGCGGTGAAGGCCACCGCCGAGAGCAGAACGCAGCACACGCGGACAACCGAGTACATCCAGGACACTCCAGCCGTAGGGGATGAGTCCATCATGGCGCGCGGGCTGTGTAGCCGAGGTTGCTTCCGGCAGACTCGGTCCCATGCTGGTCGAGTTCGGTGGTGCGGGTCAGCCGATCCTGCTGCTGCACGGTCTGATGGGCCGGGCGAGCACGTGGTGGCCGGTGGCGCGGTGGCTGACCGCGTACGGCCGGGTCGTCGGGATCGACGCCCGCAGCCACGGGCGCAGCCCACACCGCGGCGGCCACTGGCGCACGCCCGATTTCGTCGCCGATGTCGCCGATGTCCTTTCCGAACTCGGGCCGTCCGTCGTGATCGGACACTCGATGGGCGGCCTGCACGCCCTCGGAGCCGCCGCCGAGCATCCGGATCTGGTCCGCGCGGTCGTCGTCGAGGACATGGCCGTCGACCTGCGCGGCCGCACCGCCGACGGGTGGCGGACGATGTTCGACGCCTGGCCGACGCCGTTCCCGTCGCTCGGCCACGTCCACGAGTTCTTCGGCGCTCTGGGCCCCTACTTCGCGGAGTGCGTGGAGGAACGCGACGGCGGCTACCGGCTCATCGCCTCGATCGACGACCTGTTCGAGATCGCGGGCGAGTGGGGCGAGCACGACTACTGGGACTTCGTCGACCGGGTGCGGTGCCCGCTGCTGGCCATCGAGGCGGAGCACTCGATGATGCCGCCGGGGCAGCAGGCGGAGATCGCCAAACGCGCGGACGGCAGGCACCTGATCGTCGAAGGCGCGGGCCACGTGGTCCACAACGACGCGCCGGACACATACCGGGGAGCCGTCGAGGCATTCCTTTCCGAGATTTTAGACCGCTAGAGATCAACTAGAACGTCGATCTCGTCGCTCGCGGTGTCCAGCACGGCGATCTGGCGGGCGCGCACGCGGATCGGCGTGACCGGGAACAGGGCGTCGAAGCCCGTGACCATCTGCTCCCGCGTGACCCCGTGGACCAGGGTGCAGTGCGCCATCCACGCGCCCGGCAGGTAGTAGGCGCTCGGGTTTCGGACCCGGCCCGCGAGCACGTCGTGTACTGCCGAGTGCACCGCCAGCAGTTCACCGTCGGTCACCGCGGCCAGCATCAGGACGTTCTCCGTCGACGAGAACGTCGAGAGCGCTTCGAGCCCGATGTTGGGCACGGCCAACATCCGCAGGTCGCTCTTCAGCGCGGCGCGGGTCTTGGCCGGGATGTCCGTGGCCATCGCCAGCGTCAGGTGCGGCGGGAACTTGCGCTCGGTCGGCAGCCCGGCCGCGTCCAGCTTCGCCCACAGGTCCCGGACCTGGCGGTCGGCCTTTGGATCGAACATCAACACGACACCTTGCGCCATGGTCGAGATCGTGCCGGCTACCCGTGGAGCAGCGCCCGCCAGTCCTGGGTCTCGACGACCGGCCCCTCCGCCGACAGGGCGCGTGCCGCCTTCGCCGCGTCGCTGTCGCCGCGCGGGTCGACCTGGCGGATCAACAGCGGCCACGCTGCGCCGCCGATCAGGCCGCTCTCGTCAGCGACCGCGGTGGCGTAGCACGGTTCGTCGGGCAACCCGGCGCTTCGCGCGAACCGGCTCATCGCGGCGAACGTCGACGGTCCGAAGACGCCGTCTGTCGGGACGTCGCGCTCACCGCGATCGCGCAGCAGGTGTTGGGCGGCCAAGACCTTCGGGCCGGTGTCACCGGGTCGCAGCAGCGGCCAGAACTTGGGCTGGGCGACCGGCACGGCGAGCCGCTCGCCTACGACCTCGCGCAGCTCCGGCAGCCGCTTATAAAGCACGTCGCCGGGGCACTGGGTGTTGGCGAAATCGCGGTGGCCGCAGATCTCGGATGGCTTGATCTTGTACTGGCGGGCGATGAACGTGACCAGGTCGACCAGCGAGTCCCACTGCGCCTTGGGCATGTCGACGGTCGTGTAGGTGCCCTCGTTCTCGATGCCGATGACCTCGCTGTTGCGGTTGGCCACATGGGCGCCCCGGACATGGTGCGCGCCGTCGCCGACGATCTCGAGGCTGCGGTGGCGCCCCTCGGTCAGGTGCCCACCCCGGCTGTTGGTGAACTGCTGTCCGCTGTCGATCCACCCGCGGCTGTCCATGTGGTAGGTCTGGATGGCCCGGGACAGCTTGAAGGCCTGCTCCTTACTCAGGTCCTCGCTGTTCTTGGTCGCGGTGTGGTGCACGACGATGTACGTGGGCGTCCGGGCGAGCACCTCGATCGGCTCTTTCGGCGGGCGCGCCGCCCACTGCGCGGTCGTCCAGACCTTCGGTTTGGGCTCGCCGGTGGCGCCAGCGGTGAACGTGGTCACGGACAGGGCGGAACCGGTCAGCCCCAGGGTCGCACCGGTTCGGATCAGGTCGCGGCGGGTGAGGGCCAACTGGACCTCCCAAGGTCAATGTTCGCCGGGTAGCGCGAACAGTCCATCAGCGGTCTGCTCGACCAGACCGTCGACCAACAGCGAGTCGAGGCACCGGTCTCGTTGACCACTGTCAGCCCAAACCAGGTCCAGGCGCGACTTGGCGGCAGGCTCGGCCGACCCGCGCAGCACGTCGAGAAGCAGCCCGCGCACCTGCCGGTCGGTGCCCGCGAACCGTTGCGGAGCCTTGGAAGGGCCCGTGTAGGCCGGGCGGCCCGCGCGCTGCCAGGCGCAGGTGGACAGCACCGGACAATCCACACAGCGGGGTGAACGGGCCGTGCACACGACCGCGCCCAGCTCCATCAGCGCGGCCGACGCGCGCGCCGCGGTGGCGTGGTCGGCGGGCAGCAGCGCGTCGACGTCGGCCAGGTCCCGGGTGGTCGACGGCGGCCCGGCCGCACCCGCACCGTGGACCGAGCGGGCGACGACCCGGCGGACGTTGGTGTCGACCACCGGCGCGCGCAGGCCGTAGGCGAACGCGGCCACCGCGCGGGCGGTGTAGGCGCCGATGCCGGGCAGCGCGAGCAGGGTGTCCACGTCGGCGGGCACCACGTCGCCGTGCTCCGTCGCGATCACCTCCGCCGCGGCGTGCAGCCGCAGCGCCCGGCGCGGGTAGCCGAGCTTGCCCCAGGCCCGGACCACCTCGCCCTGGCTCTCCGCGGCGAGCGCGGAGGGCACAGGCCAGCGGGCCATCCAGGTCAGCCAGATCGGCTCGACCCTGGCCACTGGGGTCTGCTGCAGCATGATCTCGGAGACCAGCACGCCCCATCCGGTGGTGCCGGGGGCGCGCCAGGCGAGGTCGCGGGCGTTGGTGTCGAACCAGTCGACTACGGCGATGACGTCCATCGCCTCGAGAATTTAGTCGACCTCGGTGAGCAGGGCGGTGTTCACGTCGTAGACGAAGCCGCGGACGTCGTGGTGCAGCAGGAACGGGCTGCGGCGCACTCGTTCGACGGACTGGCGGACGCTGTCCTTGACCTCACGGAACGACTCGACCGCCCAGGGCGGGCGCAGGCCGGTGTCCTGTTCGAGCTCGTCCTTGAACTCGTCCTCGGTGATTGTCATCAGGCCACAGAGGGTGTGCTGCATGACGATCACCTCCTTGGTCTTCAGCCTGCGCTGGCTGATCGACAGCGACCGGATCACGTCGTCGGTGACGACCCCGCCCGCGTTGCGCAGGATGTGCACCTCGCCGTGCTTGAGTCCGAACACGTCGAATACCTTGATGCGAGCGTCCATGCAGGTCACGACCGCCAGGTTGAGGCTGGGGACGGGCGTGAGGATGTTCGGGGCACCGTGGTCGGGCCCATCCAGATGGCGCTGGAGCAGGTCGTCGATGGCGGCCATGGGAACCTCCAGGTCAGGTGGATCGTGTGCCCAGTGATTGGAACGTCCCTCCCACGTCCCGGACAAGAGTGAATAGACGAATCTCACTGATAGTGGCATTTGTCCGATACGACACACCCCCGATCGGGTTGAGGGCAATACCTTGCCGGAGGTAGTCGCGGCGTTACCGTTTCGGTGATGATCGACCCATCCGAAGCCGACCCCCGGGCCGTCTACCTGCGCAGACGAGCGCTGGCCGTCGCCGGGGCGGTGCTGGGCGTGATCCTGCTCGTGTGGCTCATCGGTGCCCTGATCGGCTCCGACGAGGACCAGCAGCAGGTCCAGGGCGCCGCCGCGGAGATCCCCGCCAGCGCTCCGCCGTCCACCGCGCCGAGCGCCCCGGAGTCCTCCACGAGCGCCGCGCCGACGACCTCGGTCGCGGCGGCCCCGCCCGCGCCCACCGAGCCGCCCCCGCCGCCGCCGGACCCGAACCAGCCCTGCCCGGACGCGACGACCATCGTCACCGCCGAACTGGGTGCGCCGTCCTACCAGGTCGGGCAGCGGCCGAAGCTGAGCCTGGTCGTGGTCAACTCCGGTCCGGCGCCCTGCACCCGGGACCTCGGCCACGAACTGCGGGAACTGCTGATCACCACGCCGGACGGCGCCAACCGGATCTGGTCGAGCAACGACTGCTACTCGCCTAAGGGCGCCGAGCCGACGATTCTGCAGCCGGGTGAGCGCAAGCAGTACGACGTGAGCTGGGCGGGCCGCACCTCGGCCCCGGGCTGCCCGTCGAAGCGGTCCTCGGTCGCGGCGGGCACCTACGCGGTGACACCGAAACTGGGTGCGCTCACCGGACCCGTGGTCCCGTTGGTCCTCACGCCCCGCTGAACCGAATGAGAACGGGACAGGTGCGCGCACCTGTCCCGTTCTCATGGACGTCCGGTCACGGGCCGAACCAGCGCTCCTCGGCGGTGCGCGGGGCGGCCGATGTGGTGCCCAGGATCAGTTCGGTCGGCAGGGTGATCTCCCGCGGTCGGGTCGGGTCGGGGGAGGCCAGCAGCAGCTTCCCGGCCGCCTTGCCCTTCTCCAGCACCGGCTGCCGGACCGTCGTCAGGCCCAGCCGCTCGCCTTCGGCGATGCCGTCGAAGCCGGTGACCGTGAGGTCTTGCGGCACCCGCAGCCCGCGCCGCTTGGCCTCGGTCAGGGCGCCGAGGGCCAGGATGTCCGAGGTGCAGATCAGCGCCGTGACATCGCGGTCCGCGTCGAGCAGCTGCGCCGCGGCCGAGGCGCCGCTGGCGGTGCTGTGGTCGAACCGCTCGACGACGGGGACGCGGCTCCAGTCGACGCCGACCTTGGCGAAGGCCTCGGACAGGCCCGCCAGGCGGGTGCGCTGGACGTGGAAGTGCGCGGTCTTCTGCCGCTCGACCGGGGCGAAGCCGTCGTTGCGGTCGCGGGCCAGGCGCATGCAGATCACGCCGACCTTGCGGTGCCCCAGGGTGATCAGCTGCTGGGCCAGTTCCATGATCGCGCCGCGGTCGTCGATGCCGACGCGGTCGACGCCGTCCACAGTGGGCTGGTCGGCCACGACGGTGGGCACCGGTCGCGACAGGACCGCCGCGAGGTGCGGGTCGTCATCGGGCACCGAATAGACGACGAAGCCGTCGACGCCCGCGCGGTGCACGGCGGCGACGTCCTCGCGTTCCGGGTTGACCGGCACGAGGTGCAGCCCTTGGCCCGCGCCCTCACAGGCCAGGGCCAAGCCTTCCAGGAAGCCCAGCGCCGCTGGGTCGCGGAAGGCGTAGGAGAGGTTCTCGGTGAGCAGCAGTCCGACCGCGCCCGCCTTGCGGGTCCGCAGGGACCGGGCCACCGGGTCGGGCCCGGGGTAGCCGAGCCGCCGAGCGGTCTCCAGGACTCGGCGCCGCAGCTCTGGGGAGAGCTGATCGGGCCGGTTGTAGGCATTGGACACCGTGGTGCGGGACACCCCGAGTTCCGCTGCCAGCGACGCCAGCGTCGCTGGTCGTCGCACATGCATAGACCGCGCCATGGGCTGACCGTAACGGTTCAGAACCAATTGCAGAAGTCCGGCCTCCGAGCCCACTTGTCCACAGCGTCACCCGCTCGGGTGTTCAAGTGGGAATGTGGTGACGTATGCTGCGAATCGACAACGGTTTCCATTGTCGTCGTACCCACCGATAGCCCACAGGAGTGCTTCCGATGACCTTCTCTCCCTCACGGTCCGTCACGGTCGTGGTCGGGCTGGCGGCACTCGCCCTCGTGGGCTTGTCGGCCTGCTCGACGACCACCACCCCGCCCGCCGCTGAGCAGGGCAAGGTCTCGGTGGTCACCTCGACCGAGGTGTGGGCGAGCGTCGTTCGGGCCGTGGGCGGCGACCTGGTGTCGGTGAAGTCGATCATCAGCGGCAGCGCGGGCGACCCGCACGGCTACGAGGCCAAGCCCGCCGACGCGGCGGCCTTCTCCGGCGCCAAGCTCGCCCTGTCCAACGGCGGCGGCTACGACGACTTCTTCGCCAAGCTGGCCGACAACGCGGGCGGCGACCTGCGCAAGATCGTCGCGGTCGAACTCGAGCAGAAGGACGCGCACGCGCCGTCGGAGACCAAGCCCGCCGAGCCAGCCCCCGCCGAGGGCGAGCACGATCACGCCAACGAGCACGTCTGGTACGACTTCGAGACCGTCCACGAGGTCGCCGAGAAGGTGTCCGAGGAACTGTCCGCCATCGCGCCGGAGAGCAAGGACAAGTTCGCCGCGAACGCCACGGCGTTCGGTGGCAAGCTTGAGGAACTCGAGAAGAAGGCCGAGGCCATCGGCGCGACCAAGCCGGGCATGAAGGTCGTCGCCACCGAGCCTGTCGCCGGGCTGCTGTTGGCGCACGCGGGCCTGACCGACGCCACGCCGGAGGCGTTCGTCGAGGCCGTCGAGGAGGAGACCGACCCGCCGGCCGCCGCCATCGCCGAGACCGAGGCGCTGGTCACCGGAAAGCAGGTCGCCGTGCTGATCTACAACGAGCAGACCGAGACCCCCGTGACGAAGTCCATCAAGGACAAGGCCGCGGCCGCGGGCATCCCGATCGTGACCATGACCGAGAGCCTCCCCGAGGGCGTCACCGACTACCTTGACTGGATGACGAAGCAGGTCGACTCACTCGCGGGAGCCCTGGCGAAGGCATGACCGTAGACCGCAGCGCGCGCACGGCCGCGCCGTCCACACCGGACGGCGCGGCCAGTGTCGTCTCCATGTCCGGGGCGCGGCTGTCCTATGGCGACCGTGTGCTGTGGGACGGCCTCGACCTGGAGGTGTGGCCCGGCGAGTTCATCGCCGTCCTGGGTCCTAACGGGTCCGGCAAGACCAGCCTCATGCGGGTCCTGCTCGGCCTGCAGAAGCTCTCCAGCGGAACCGTCCGAGTCGCGGGCGCCGCGCCCGGCAAAGGCAACCGGCGCATCGGCTACATCCCGCAGCAGCGCGCGCTCGACCCGACGCTCGCCCTGCGCGGACGCGACCTCATCGGCCTCGGTCTCGACGGCCACCGCTGGGGTATCGGCTTCGCCGGCCGCGGCGAGCGGGCCCGCAAGGTCGACCAGGCGCTCGCCGAGGTCGGGGCCACGGCGTTCGGCGACCGGCCGGTCGGGCTCCTCTCCGGCGGCGAACAGCAGCGGCTGCGCGTCGCCCAGGCACTGGTCAACGACCCGCGGGTGCTGCTCTGTGACGAGCCGCTGCTCTCGCTCGACCTGGCTCACCAGGCCGCGGTCAGCAACCTGATCGACGCACGCAGAAGGTCCGCGGGCACCGCGGTGCTGTTCGTGACCCACGAGATCAACCCGATCCTGCCGCTGGTCGACCGGGTGCTCTACCTCGTCGACGGCCGTTTCCGGGTCGGCTCGCCCGAGGAGGTCATGACGTCCCGGACGCTCACCGAGCTCTACGGCACCAAGGTCGAGGTCGTGCGCGTCGGCGGCCAGATCCACGTCATCGGCGCCCACAGCGACCTGTGCGAGGACACCCCGCACCATCACGCGGAGCTCTGATGGACAAGTTCTTCGACTTCGAGCTGACCGCCCAGCTGCTCCGCCTCGACTTCGTCGTCGCCGCACTGTTCGCCGCGCTCGTGCTCGGCCTGCTCGCGGGCGTGCTCGGACCGCTGATCGTCAGCCGGAACATGGCGTTCTCCGTGCACGGCACCAGCGAACTCGCCCTCACCGGCGGCGCGGCGGCCCTGCTGCTGGGCTGGGACACCGGCGGCGGCGCGCTCGCCGGAGCCATCGTCGCGGCGCTGGTCCTCGGCCTGCTGTCGCGCCGCAGCTCCGACTACGACTCGGTGATCGGGGTCGTGCTCGCGTTCGGGCTCGGCCTCGGCGTGCTGATGCTGTGGCTCTACAAAGGGCGGTCGTCGAACAAGTTCGGGCTGCTCACCGGGCAGATCGTCGGCCAGGACTTCGCCAGCCTCGCGCTGCTGATCGGCTGTGCGGTCGGGGTGTTCGCGGTGCTCGCGGTGATCTATCGGCCGCTGCTGTTCGCGAGCGTGGACCCGGCTGTCGCTCAGGCTCGCGGGGTGCCGACGACGATGCTGGCGTTGGTGTTCGCGGTGCTGGTGGGTGTGGCTACCGCTTTGGGTGTCCGGACTGTGGGGTCGCTGCTGGTTCTGGCTCTGATGGTCACGCCTGCGGCCGCGGCTTGTCGGGTGACGGCCAGTCCGTTGCGGGCGACATTGCTTTCGGTGTTGTTCGCTGTTGTCTCGGCTGTTGGTGGGATCGTGCTTTCGCTCGCACCGGGTGCTCCGGTGAGCGCGTTCGTTACCGCGATCTCATTCTTGATCTACCTGGTCTGCTGGGGAATCAGCCGATCGAGGCGCCAGCTAACCCAGTAGCAACAGCACCTGCAGCTCACCGACCAAGGCTCCGATGGCGGCGCCGACCGCGATCAGTTTCCACTCGTCCTGGCGGAACGCGGGACGCAACAGGCCCTCGTATTCCTCGCGGGTGAGGCGGTTCATCTTCTCCGCGATGGTGTTGCCGATATCCAGGGCTTTGCTGGCATAGGGCTCGGCCTGCATGGCGGTGTGGTCGAGATAGGTCATCGCCTTGTCGGCGGCGGCGTGCTTCATTTCCTGGAAGCGGCGCGTGCCCACCGCCACGGCGACGAATGGCTTGGCGATGCTCGCCTGTTCGTCGACGGTCTTCTGCACTATTCGCTGGATCATGGTGAGGAGCCGGTCGGACTTCGGGCCGCGCAGGATGCCGTCGATGATGTTCGGGACGGTCATGACCTCGCGGGCCACCAAGTCGCCGTACTGGCGGGCGACCTGCAGTCTGCGGCGCTGGAAGACGCCCTGGAACGGGAAGATGCCCAGGACGCGGCGGCGTTCGCGCGGGAAGAAGACCAGTTTGATGGCCAGCCAGTCGGTGATCCAGCCGATGGTCGCGCCGAAGATCGGCAGGATCAGCGGCTCGTGCGTCAGGGCCCACACGAAGGTCTGCACCAGGCCGAGCGCGAAGCCGAAGTAGATGCCGCAGCGGGCGATGAACGCCATTTCCGGGCGTGAGATGTCGCGGGTGAGCCGGACCAGTAGTTCCTTGTCGCGTTCGAGGGCGTTCACCGCTACCTGTTCGACGTCGAGGACCTCGCCGATGTTGGTGCGGACCTCGTGCATGATCTTGCGGACCATCACCGGCGCTCCCGCCTGGACCTGCTTGATGATCAGGTCCTGGGCCAGCACGGGCAGCATCTCCCACAGCTGCGGGTGGTAGCGCTCCATGATGTCGCGGGCGATCTCGTCGATCGTCATCAGCAGCGGGCCCTGGATCTGCCGGGCCACCTCGTCCGGGTCGAGCCGGTCGGCGATCTCCTGCGGGTCGATGAGCTTGCCGGTGATCAGCTGCGCCGACGTCCGGATCATCCGGGCCGAGTTGCGCGGGACCACACCCTGCCAGCCAAGGAACGGGTCCCAGATCCCCACGAAGCGCAGCGGGCGGAACATCATCTCGATGGCCGCGCGCTTGGTGATGTAGCCGATGATCGCCGCGATGAACGGCATCGACACGTACACCGGCCAGTGGGCGGCGAAATCGTCGAGGATCAGCACGCCCTCCCTTGTCTACCTGTCGGTAGGTTAATGCAGCACCAGCAGGACCTGTAGTTCACCCACCAGGAACCCGATGATCGCGCCGACCGCGATCAGTTTCCACTCGTCCTGTTTGAACGCGGGCCGCAGCAGGCCCTCGTACTGCAGCGGGGTCAGCTGCTGGATCTGCTTGATGATCGTGTTGCGGATGTCGAGGGCGTCGGTCGCGTAGGTCTCGACGTGGCGCAGCGTGTCCGGGATGCGCTCGATCGCCTTGCGGGCGGCCTCGTGCTTCATCTCCTGGTACTTGCGTGAGCCCACCGCGGCCACCACGAACGGCTTCGCGATGCTCGTCTGGGTGTCGATCGAGCGCTGGACCTCGCGTTGGATCATCGCGTAGAGCCGGTCGGACTTGGGGCCGGTCAGCACGGCCTCCATGACGTTGCGGACGGTCAGGATCTCCTTGGCGATCAGGTCGCCGTAGTCATGGGCGACTTCCATCCGGCGCTTCTGGAACATGCCCTGCCAGCCGACGCCGAAGAACTTCTTCGGCTGCCGCGGGAAGAAGATCATTTTGAGCGCGAGCCAGTCCGTCAGCCAGCCGGTGAGCCCGCCGAAGATCGGCATGATCCACGGGTTCTTGGTCAACGCCCACGCGACGAGCTGGATCAGCCCGATGATGAATCCGAAGTAGACGCCCGACATCGCGATGAACCGCATCTCCGGCTGCGCGGTGTCGCGGATCAGCCGGTTGAGCATGGCCTTGTCGCGCACCAGGTTGCGCACGGCCATGTCCTTGACGTCGAGCACGTCCTCGATGTTCGCCGACAGCTCCCGCATCAGCTTCTCGACGATCCGCGGTGCCTCCGCCTGCACCCGGGACAGCACCAGCCGCTGCGCCTGCTGGGGCATCAGCTCCCACAGGTTCGGCTGGTACTGGGCGAGCAGCTCACGGGTGATCTCGTCGACCGCGCGGGAGATCGGCTCCCGAAGTTCCTCGGTGACCTTCTTCGGGTCGAGCCGGGCGAAGATCTCCTTCGGGTCGATCAGGTTGGTGGTCATCAACTCCATCGCGGTGGAAGCCATCCGATGCGAGTTGCGCGGGATGACCCCCTGCCAGCCGAGATACCCGACCCCGACGAACTCCAGCGGCTTGAACATCATCTCGATGGCCGCGCGCTTGGTGATGTACCCGATGATCGCCGCGATGAACGGCATCGACACATAGATGTGCCAGTTCGCGCCGAAGTCGTCGAGAATTGCCCGCCAGTCCACAACCCCTCCGTCCATCGCGCGAAGTGAGGATCGCACGTACCCGGAGTGTCCGAACGGGTGACCGGCCCATTCTGTGACCCGGAATGCTCAGCGGGGTGAGCAGAACGGCAGCGGTGTCAGCTGTCGCGGCCCTAAAACTGGTAATACAAAAACGGGCTGAACGTGCCCGTGGCGACCAGGATCGTGGCCCACAGCAGGCCCGGTCCCATGACCGCCGCCCGCAGCACCATCGCCGTGCGGCCGCGGGAGGACTCCAGCATGGGGCCGGTGACCGGCGACGCGGGCATGAACAGGATGGCCAGGGCCACCAGCAGCACCACGAGAACCTGGTTGCCCAGTGCCGCGTCGACCTGGTCGGTGAGGCCGGTGAAGTCGGGAAGCAGCATGTGGCCGATCATCACCAGCGCCTGCCCGAGGTCGGCGGCGCGGAAGAACACCCAGCCGAACACCACCAGCGTGACCGTCAGCGCCCGCCTGCCGACGCGGCGCACTGGGTCGGTGGGGGCGCGGTCGAGGCCGTAGCCGCGTTCGATGATCAGCAGGGCGCCGTGGAACATGCCCCACACCAGGAACGTCCAGTTCGCGCCGTGCCACAGGCCGGTGAGCACGAAGACGACGCACAGGTTCCGGTACGTCTTCGCCGCGCCGGAACGGTTGCCGCCCAAGGGGATATAGACGTAGTCGCGGAACCAGCGCGACAGCGACATGTGCCAGCGCCGCCAGAACTGCGTGATCGTGACCGACGAATACGGCCGGGCGAAGTTCTCCGGCAGTCGGAAACCGAGCATCCGACCCAGCCCGATGGCCATGTCCGAGTACCCGGAGAAGTCGAAGTACAGCTGCAGCGTGTACGTGATCGCGCCCAGCCAGGCCACCGCGAAGGTCATCTGGTCGGCGGGCGTGGCGAAGCACTGCTCGACGAGCGGGCTCAGCGAGTCGGCGATGATGACTTTCTTGCACAGCCCCAGCGCGAACCGCGGGAACCCCGACGCCACGTCGTCGAGCCGGTGGGTGCGCGGCTGGGGGAGTTGGTCGGCGATCTCCCGGTACCGCACGATCGGCCCGGCCACCAGCTGCGGGAACATCGCGATGTAGGTGACGAACGCGACCGGCTTGCGCAGCGCCGGGCGTTCGCCGCGGTAGATGTCGACCACGTAAGAGATGTGGTGGAACGTGTAGAACGAGATGCCGATCGGCAGCAGCAGGTGGACAACGGGGAAGTCGCCGCCCAGCAACCGGGCGAACCCGGCCAGCTGCTCGGTCGCGAACCCCGCGTACTTCCACACCACCAGCACCGCGACGTCGAACCCGACGACACCGAAGAGCAGCCTGCGCCGACGCTTGTGGTGGGTGTCCTGCTCATCGGGTTCGAGGTAGTGCCCGGCGACGAAGTTGACCACCATGCAGGCGAGCAGCAGCAGCGTCGTCGGACCCGCGCCCGCCGCGTAGAACAGCAGGCTGGCCGCGGCGACGACCCCGTTGCGCCAGTGCCTGGGGGAGAGCAGGACGGCCGCCAGCACCACCGGCGTGAAGAACCACAGGAACAACGGACTGGCGAACGACATCCCTTGGCCCCCTCGACCCCACGACGCCAGCGACCCTAGCCGACCGGCGGGAACCGGCAGTCGGAAGCCAGGATCCAGTGAGGCCTCTCACGTAGGTCCCGTCCTACTGACTTACCGGACAGGACCTGAGTTGGATCCCGGCTGCGACGACGGTCAGACGCGGCCCGCGGCCCGGCGGCGGCGCGCCACCTCGGCGAGCACGACACCGGCGGCGACGGAGGCGTTGAGCGACTCCACGCCCGCCGACATCGGGATCGAGATCGTCGCGTCGCAGGCCTCCTTGACCAGCCGCGACAGGCCCCGGCCCTCGGAGCCGACGACCACGACCAGCGGCGACGTGGCCAGGTGCAGGTCGTCGAGTTCCATCGAGCCGTCGGCGTCCAACCCGATGATCATCAGGCCCTGGCTCGCCAGCGCCCGCAGCTCACGGGTGAGGTTGGTGGCGATGGCGACCGGGATCTTCGCCGCCGTGCCCGCGCTCGTGCGCCACGCGACGGCGGTGATCCCGGCGCTGCGGCGCTGCGGGAGCAGCACCCCGTTCGCGCCGAACGCCGCCGCGGAACGGATGACCGCGCCGAGGTTGCGGGGGTCGGTGACGCCGTCGAGCGCCACGATCAGCGGCGGCTCGTCGGTGGACCGGGCCGCCTCGAGCAGGTCGTCCGGGTGGGCGTACTCGAACGGCGGGACCTGCAGGCCCAAGCCCTGGTGCATCGCCATGCCGGTCAGCCGGTCGAGTTCCGGGCGCGAGACCTCCAGCACGGAGATGCCCCGATCGGCGGCCATGCGCACCGCGTCGGCGACCCGGTCATCGGTGTCGATGCCGATCGCCACGTACAGCGCCGTCGCCGGGATCTGGGCGCGCAGGCACTCCACGACCGGGTTGCGGCCCGCCACCAACTCGCTGGTGGGCTTGTCCTTCGACCGCTGCTCGCGCTTGGCCGCGGCGTTCGACTTGCGGTACGCGTGATGGCCGGGGCGCTCCTCGGCCTTGGGCGTCGGGCCCTTGCCCTCCAACCCCTTGCGTCGCTGACCGCCGGAGCCGACGACCGGGCCCTTCTTGGAGCCCGGCTTGCGCATCGCGCCTTGGCGTTTGGAATTGCCTGCCACGTCAGTCCTTAACTGTCCACAACGGACCGCCGGGGGTGTCCTCGACGGCGACGCCCGCGTTGAGCAGGCGGTCTCGGATCGCGTCGGCGAGGGCGAAGTCCTTGTTCGCCCGTGCTCGCTGACGCTCTTCGAGCAAGTCCTCTACCAGCGCGGCCACCGCTGAACGCAACCCGGTGTCCACAGTGGAGCTGTCGCTCCACCGCTCGGACAGCGGGTCCAGGCCGAGGACCTCGGTCATCCCGCGCACCGCGGCGGCTGCCTCACGGGCGGCGCTCTCGTCGCCGTCATCGAGCGCGGTGTTGCCGACGCGAACGGCGTTGTGCACCGCCGCGAGGGCGGCCGGAGTGGCCAGGTCGGCGTTCATCGCGGCGACGAACTCGGTGTTCGGCTCGGCGATTCCCACGACCCCGGTGCGCTGGGTGATCTTGCGCAGGAATGATTCTACGCGCTGGTACGCGCGCACCGACTCCTCGAGCGCCGCCTCGGAGTACTCGATCATGGACCGGTAGTGCGGGCCGACCAGGTAGTAGCGCAGTTCCTGCGGCCGGACCCGGTTGATCATCTCCGGGATCGACACCACGTTGCCCAGCGACTTCGACATCTTCTCGCCGCTCATGGTGACCCACGCGTTGTGCATCCAGTAGCGCGAGAACCCGTCGCCGGCGGCGCGCGACTGGGCCTGCTCGTTCTCGTGGTGCGGGAACACCAGGTCGATGCCGCCGCCGTGGATGTCGAACTCCGGGCCGAGGTACATCGACGCCATCGCCGAGCACTCCAGGTGCCAGCCCGGGCGACCGCGTCCCCACGGCGACGGCCACGACGGCTCACCGGGCTTCGCGCTCTTCCACAGCGTGAAGTCGTGGTGGTCGCGCTTGCCGCGCAGGGTGGACTCGCCCTGCGTCCAGTCGTCGAGCGGGCGACCGGACAACTCGCCGTAGGCGGGGTATGAGGGCACCGAGAAGTAGACGTCGCCCTCGGCTGCGTACGCGTGGCCCTCGTCGATCAGCCGCTGCATGAGTTCGACCATCTGGGTGATGTGCCCGGTCGCGCGCGGCTGGATTGTCGGCGGCAGGCAGCCGAGCACGTCATAGGCCTCGTCGAACGCCCGCTCGTGCGTCGCCGCCCACTCCCACCAGGGCCTGCCCGCCTCGGCGGCCTTGGTGATGATCTTGTCTTCGATGTCGGTGACGTTGCGGACCAGCGTGACGTCGTGGCCGGTGTGGGTCAGCCAGCGGCGCAGCACGTCGAAATTCAGGCCGCTGCGGACGTGGCCGATATGCGGGATTCCCTGGACGGTCGCCCCACACACGTAGATCGAAGCGGCCCCGTCCTTCAGCGGCGTGAACTCACGCTGACCGCGGGTGGCGCTGTCGAAGATGTGCAGGGACACGGCATTCTCCTGAGGGAAATCAATTCTTACCGGGAAATGGTACGGCTATTGCGGGGGCGACCTGACGGTCAGCCCGCGATCCCGCATGTTCGCAACGCGCTGATCAGCGCGTCGGGGCGCGCCTGAGTCGGCCGCGGCTCCACCCGCTCGAACCGACAGCCAAGCGCGGCGGCGGCCCCGTCGGTCTCGACGCTGTCGCCGATCATCAGCGCCCGGGCCGGTTCGACACCAAGGCGGTCGCAGGCCAGCAGGAAGATCTTCGGGTCGGGCTTGACCACGCCCTCGGCGTAGGAGAGGACGTATTCGTCGACGAGATCGGCGATACCGTGCGCCTCGAACGCCCCACGCACATCCCACGCGATATTGCTGACGACGGCCACCGGGATGCCCGCGTCGTTGAGCAAGCGCAGCGCGTCGGCCGTGTCCGGGTAGGGCGCCCAGGAGCGCGGCGCGCGAATGCGCTCGTAGAGGGTCTCGGCCATCGCGGGTGTCAAATCGAGCTCAGCCCCGCGCAGTGCGGCGACAAAAACCGCCCGATGCACGTCGGGATCAAGGTCGCGGCGCTCCCAGTCCGCCCGTAGTGCGGCGGGAAGATGCGCGGATGGCCCGACCGGCGCGGTCAGACTCATGAGCAACGAATCCTGCGCGACCTGATCGAGGGTGGCCCCGTCATTCCCCACCAGCCCGTCCACCCACGCGGCACCCGGTTGCAGACGGAACAAGGTGCCGGAGTAATCGAGCAGCACGCCACGGATGGCCACGGCGACCAACTTAGCCCATCGCATCCACAGCGCCCGCCGGTTATCCACAGCCCCGCCGCCACCCCTCTTTTCGACGCCCTTCCCCGATAGACTGGCCAAGGGCAGCCCCCCCAGGGCGGGTGGGGGTTTGTGCTGGTGGGACGTTGTTTCGCGAATGAGTTGTTGGACGAGCTCGGGTGGGCTGTGGCTGTGAGGCGAGTCGGCGGGCCGGGATGCCTCAGCGGCTTCGATTCCCTGGCGGGGTGATCGGCGGGCTGGGTGGTCAGCCGAATTCGAGGGTGTCCGGGTCGGCCGCCGCCTGTTCCTCCGGACGTGACCAAGGCGTCACGGGGCGGGGGTGTGGCCTGCCGTCGACGACGAGATCTGTGCGTTCGGCCCAGAAGCAGATGTGGTCGCGGACCGGCTCGGCGTCGTGCAGGGGGTTTGGGTAGTGCCAGGCGAGGTCCGCGCCCGCGGGGCTGTCGCCCGCCAGCGACAGGTAGGACGCGTGACCCTTGTAGGCGCAGGTCGACTTGGTGGTGCTCGGTGTCAGGAGCGCCGGCTCCACGTGCTCGGGCGGGATGTACCAGCGCGGCGGCAGGTGGGTCTCCAGCAGCAGCTTCGGGCGGTCGCTCGCGGCCAGCAGGACGCCTGCGTGCGACACCTCCACCAGGCGTGAACTGGTGAGGACCTCGATCCGCTTGAACGGGTCGTGCGCGTGGCCGACCGTCTCCTGCTCCTCGGCCCACCAAGAGTCGAAGGCGCCGAAGTCGAGGATCACCATGCCCGCGAGGTCGTGATCCACCGCGACGAAACCGACCTGGGGCAGTGTCACCCCGTCGACCACGAGATCGACGACCATTCCAGGACAGGTGTGGACACCGAAGTCGCTCGGGCCGACCATCGGCGGCAGAGTCGCGAGGTCCGGCGGCTGTGGCTGCGGCTCCGTGGGCACGACCTGGCCGCGGATGTCGCCAACCGGCACCGCGTACACCGGGACGAGCCGCCGCGGTTCCCACACCAGGATCGCGGCCGAGGTGTCGACCACGACCGAGTCGGCGACGCGGGCGCGGGTCCGGAACGGCACGGGCTCGTAGCGCAGGTCCGACACCGCCGAACCCAGATGGTGCTTCATCCGTAGGGCCATGGGAGGTCCTCTCCTCGCCGTTCGGTCAGTGTCCTCCCGCCGGCGGGGGTTCAGGCTGGGATGTACGGCACGAGGTACGCCACCCACACCACCACGAAGACACATGTCCCAGCCGCGAGCGCGGCGATCCGGCGCCGCCGCCGTCCCTGGCGGCGGAACCACAGCTCGTGTGCGCCGAACGCCACGAACGCCGCGAAGCCTGCCACGAACACGACCGTCGCCGGTGGGCTCTTGCCCCAACCCCATGCCGCCGCGAAACTCACGATCGCGAACAGGCCCAGTGCGATGACTGTCGGGATCGCCTCCGCGAGCAACTCCGCGATGAACCGGACGATCGCCCTCGGAATGGCGAGCACCGCCATCCCCGCCACTGCGAGATGCCGCAGAACCGCGGCTCCGAATCGTCTGGGCCAGGTGCGCCACGTTCGGTCGGATTCCAGTCGGATGTCGCGGAGGGCGCGCTGCGCTCGTCGAGCGCCGCGGGTCCGTTCGTCGGACATCAGGCTTGTGTGATCAGCGCCGTGGCGACGGCGGCGATGCCCTCGCCGCGGCCGGTGAGGCCCAAGCCGTCCGTCGTCGTGCCCGACACCGAGACCGGGCCGCCCACCGCGACCGACAACGTCTCCTGCGCCTCCGCGCGCCGGGTGCCGATCTTGGGGGCGTTCCCGATCACCTGCACCGCCGCGTTCTCCACCCGCCAGCCGGACTCGTCCAGCAGCCGCCGGACCTCGGCGAGCAAGGTGATTCCCGAGGCGCCCGCCCAACGCGGGTCGCCGGTGCCGAAGACGGCGCCCAGGTCGCCCATGCCCGCGGCCGACAGCAGGGCGTCGCAGAGGGCGTGGGCGGCGACGTCGCCGTCCGAGTGGCCCTCGCAGCCGTCGACGCCATCCCACAGCAGCCCCGCGACCCAGCAGGGGCGGCCGGCTTCGATCGGGTGGACGTCGGTGCCGATACCGACTCTCACTTGCCCTCCTGGGCGGCCAATACGGCCTCGGCGATCGCGAGGTCGAACGGGGTTGTGACTTTCATCGCATAAGGGTGTCCGGGCACCGTGGTGACCGCGATCCCGAGCTTCTCGACCAGCCCGGCGTCGTCGGTGGCGGAGTCGGCCAGCGCGTAGGCCTCGGCCAACGTCGCCGCGTCGAAACCCTGTGGGGTCTGCACGACCCGCAGGCAGGCGCGGTCGGGGGTGGTGAGGACGGTGCCCTCGGCGTCGACCTGTTTGACCGTGTCGGCCATCGGCAGCACCGGGATCACCGCCCGGGCGCCCGCCTCGACGGCGGCGACCACGGCCTGAATGACTGACGTGGGGGTGAAGGCTCGCGCCGCGTCGTGGACCAGCACGACGCGTGTGTCGGGGATCACCTGTAGCGCGTGTCTCAGCGCCAGCCCGACCGACGCCGTGCGGTCGGCGCCACCGGCCACGACCATCGCGGGCAGCCCCGCGGCCTTGAGCAGGGCGGTGGTCGCGGCGAGGTCGGCGGGAGGGGCCGCGACGACGACATGCCGCACGCAACCCGCGTCAAGCAGGCCGCGCACGGCATGTGCGAGGAGAGCTGTCCCTCGGACCGGGACGAACGCCTTCGGCATACCGAAGCCGAGCCGCTCGCCACGTCCGGCGGCGGGCACGAGCGCCACAGTGCTCATGCCCGGCTCCGGACGGCGATCCCAGGGGATGTCATGCACATCTCAATCGGGCCAGGTCTCCGCCGAGCTGCCCGGTCGGGACGTGCAAATCAGACTGTTGCGGTTGACAGGACCTCGTCGAGAAGGACCTCAGCCTTGTCTTCGTCGGTGCCTTCGGCCAGCGCCAACTCGCTGACCAGTATCTGACGAGCCTTGGCCAACATCCGCTTCTCACCTGCGGAAAGGCCTCGATCCTTCTCACGCCGCCAGAGGTCTCGCACCACTTCGGCAACCTTGTTCACATCGCCGGAGGCGAGCTTCTCAAGGTTGGCCTTGTACCGACGCGACCAGTTGGTCGGCTCTTCGGTGTGAGGCGCGCGCAGTACGTCGAAGACGCGATTGAGGCCCTCCTGGCCCACGACATCCCGCACGCCGACGATCTCGGCGTTGTCTGCGGGGACGCGAACCGTGAGGTCACCCTGCGCGACTTTGAGGACGAGGTACTGCTTTTCCTCGCCCTTGATCACGCGGGTCTCGATCGCTTCGATGAGTGCGGCACCGTGGTGCGGGTAGACGACGGTCTCTCCGACCTTGAAAACCATGTGTCCTCTGCCCCTTTCGCTGTAGTCATCTTAACACGTGCTGCCTTGTCGACGAGAGGGGAGGCGTAACCGTCTCCGCAGGTCAGCGGCCAGATGATGGTGCGGGCGGGGGTTGACAAGTGCTCTCTTGCTGTACTCAGCCCCTATTTCCGAAGACGCTCGTACTGTCGTGAATTGATCCACTGTGGACGTGATTGTGATCGCGCTTGATCCGTAGTGGCCGACCACACGCGTGCCCGATTCCTTGCGCGGGCTACGCTTCCGCTCGATAGGTGGAATGTCCGCAGCAGACGCAGGAGCTCTCGTGAGTCGTGCACAGCAGAACTCGACCGGACGGCTGCGCTTGGCCACGGCCGCGTCGGGACTCGCGCTGACCGCAGTTCTGGGTGCCGCCGGGTGCTCGGCAGGCCAGATCACGCAGACCGATTCCCAATTGCCGGCTGTCAGCGGCGCCACGGGCCAGGCAGGCCCGATCGCGCTGCGCGACGCCAGGCTGGCGTTCCCGCATGAGGGCTTCTACGCCGCGGGCGACGACGCCCCGCTGATCCTCAGCATCATCAACACCGCCGCGGCCGACGACGAGCTGCTGGAGGTGAGCAGCCCGTTCGCCGGCGAGATCAAGCTCGAAGGCGACCAGGCTGTTCCCGGCACCGCCGCGCTGCACGTCGGCAAGCCCGGCGAGGAGGCCAAGGCGAAGGGCGAGCCCTCCGGCACCGCCCACGCGACCACGACCCCGGCCGACCACAGCTCCGACCCGGCGCGCCCGTCGACCACGAGCGCCGCCCCGACGACGAGCGCCGCCCCGACGAGTGCGGCGGCGACGAGCGCCGCCAAGGCCGTGGGCAAGCTCCAGATCGTCCTCGTGGGCCTCAAGGAGAAGCTGCACCCCGGCAGGCTCATCCCGGTGACGTTCGTCTTCGCGAAGGCGGGGACGATCACCGTCGAGCTGCCGATCGGCCAGCCGACGGGCCCGCGCGGTGAGTCCGGGGACCACTGACCCGGTTTTGTCGGCGCGCGGCGCTAGCGTGACCGCGTGGCCAAACCCGCTAAGCCGAGTTACCGCTGTGCCGAGTGCGGGCACGGCGTCGCCAAGTGGCTCGGGCGCTGCCCGGAGTGCCAGGCGTGGGGAACGCTGTCGGAAGTCGGCGTCCCCCGCGCCGCGCTGACGAAGATCAGCGCGGGGCTCCCCAGCGTCCCGGCCAGGCCGATCGCCGAGGTCGATGTCGAGTCCGCGAAGGCGCGCAAGACCGGTGTGTCCGAACTCGACCGCGTCCTCGGCGGCGGCCTCGTGCCCGGTGCCGTGGTGCTGCTGGCGGGCGAGCCGGGCGTGGGCAAGTCGACTCTGTTGTTGGAGGTCGCCTACCGCTGGGCCGCCCGCGACGGCGAGTACGGCCCGACCCTGTACGTCACGGGTGAGGAGTCGGCGGGCCAGGTGCGGTTGCGCGCCGAGCGCACCGGCAACGTCCACGCCTCGATGTTCCTGGCCGCCGAGAACGACATCTCGGCCCTGCTCGGGCACGTCGACGCGGTCAAGCCGGGGATGCTGGTCGTCGACTCGGTGCAGACCATGGCCTCCCCGGAGGTCGACGGCACGCCCGGCGGTGTCACCCAGGTCCGCGCGGTCACGGCGGCCCTGGTCTCGCTGGCCAAGGAACGCGGCCTCCCGGTCCTGCTGGTCGGCCACGTCACCAAGGACGGGTCCATCGCGGGCCCCCGCGTGCTCGAACACCTCGTGGATGTGGTCCTGCATTTCGAGGGCGACCGCCACTCCACCCTGCGCATGCTGCGCGGGATCAAGAACCGCTTCGGCCCGGCCGACGAGGTGGGCTGCTTCGAACTGGTCGACAGCGGCATCGTCGGCGTGACCGACCCGTCCGGCCTGTTCCTCAACAAGCGCGACGTCGGCGTCGCGGGCACCGCGGTCACCGTCGCCGTGGACGGCAAGCGCGCCCTCCCGGGCGAGTTGCAGGCCTTGGTGGCGAAGTCTCCGCTGGGCACCCCGCGCCGGGCGGTCAGCGGGTTGGACTCGGCCCGGGTGGCGATGGTGCTGGCCGTGCTTGAGCGCCGCGGCGGCATCAAACTCGGCGACTCCGACGTCTACACGGCGACGGTCGGCGGCATGAAGATCACCGAGCCCGCGGCCGACCTGGCCATCGCCCTGTCCGTCGCCACCGCGGCCCGTGATGTCGCGCTGCCCGCCGATCTGGTGGTGCTGGGCGAAGTCGGGCTGGCGGGCGAGGTACGGCGGGTCAGCGGCGTGCGCGCCCGGCTGGCCGAGGCGATGCGCCTGGGGTTCACCAAGGCGCTCATCCCCCCGGACTGCGGTGAGGTGCCCGACGGGATGCAGATCCGCATCGTGCCCGACCTCGGCTCCGCGATGAACAACCTGTCAGTGCTGCGCTAGCTAGGGCAACGCGCCCATATTGGGACGACCGGCCTGATCGGCGTGATCGTCATGTCGTGGGATCGCTCGGAAGACTGCTTGGTGAGAGTGATCTGCCACCGCGCCTCCCGCAGGTTGCCGGTTTCCGCGTCGAAGTAGCAGTCGACCTCGCGCCCGTACGTCACTCCTCTGATGATGGTCGCGGGGCGTGCCGTCTGCCAGCCGTTGATCGGTCCGCAGGTCGACCCTGGGCACATAGCCGAGCGTGGTGAGGCGCAGGTCGCGCTCCGGCTCGGTGATGAAGGCATCAGCCGGCTAGGGCGCCAGGAGTTCGTCCCGGGCCTGTTCGGGTGCGTCGTAGAGCTCGGTGAGCGCGACCGCTCCGCCCGGACCGGAGAGGTCTGGACGATCCCCCGAAGTCATGCTCGCCATCGTCACAGCGGTACTTGCCCGCAGGCGGCGCGAGCGTTCCGGCTCAGATGGCCAACGGCAGCAGGGCGGCGAGACCGAGGACGAAGAGAACGAACACCGCGACCATCACCAGCCAGAGCAGCATCGAGCGCGCCGACCTTGGCTGCCGAACCGGTGTCTGCTGCCACCCGCCCTGGTTCGGCGGTGTACCCCAGTGGCCGTGTCCTTCGTCGCGTCTCCCCATGCCATGACCCTATGCGGTGGGCAGCCGCGTCCGCAGGCGTTCGGCGCGCGCCGCGATCAGGGCCGAACCCGTGCGGTAGAGCTCGACCAGCAGCGGCCGCAGCGCCAGGCCCGCCGCGGTGAGCCGATAGCTCGTGCGGGCGGGGAATCCGGCGAGCGTGTCCCGCACGACGAGCTCTTGGTCGACCAGCTCCGTGAGCCGCTCCGTCAGGACCTTCGCCGACAACTCGGGCAGGGCTTCCCGCAGGTCGGAGAACGAGTGCGGGCCGCCCATGAGTTCGCGCAGCACCAGCGTCTTCCAGCGGCCGGAGATCGCGGCGAGGGCGACCTCGACCGGGCACTCGGGTTCCGGCCTGCTGGTCCGGCCGCGGTCGTCGGGCACCAACTCGGCGTGGGTTTCCGTTTGGTGACCCACGATCCGGCGGTCTTGGCTGGTGACATGAACGTTGAGCACGATTCCAGTGTCCCCCTGACCACCGACCCGGCGCGCCACCCGTTCGTCTTCGCCGAGTCCTTCAACAGCGGCAGCGGCGACGCCGTCGAGCGGGTCTACGAGCCCGACGCGGTGTTCGTCCAGCCGGACGGCAGCGCGGTCACCGGCGAGGACCGCGTCGCCGCGAACGGTGTGTTCCTGGCGATGGGGCGGCCGATCGAGGTGACGCCGCGCCAGGTGCACGTCGCCGGTGACCTCGCCCTGATGATCGTCGACTGGGAGTTGGGCGGCGAGGGACCCCGCGTCGCGGGCACGGCCACCGATGTGGCCCGGCGCGGTGTCGACGGGCGCTGGCGGTACGTGATCGACAACCCGTTCGGCCTGGCGAGCGGGCAGCCTCAGTAGTTGGTCCACTCCTCCCGCGCGTAGCGCAGGATGATCGGGTCCATCAGCGTCGAGACGGCCAGGTCGCCGGGGTTTCGGCGGTCGGGCGGGAAGACCGTCGCGGCCGCCAAGGTGGCCGGGTCCAGGGATCGCAACGGCATCCCGGGCGGCAGGGCGAGAGCGGGGGCGGACCCGCGGGCGGCGAGGTGGAATCCCCACTCGCCGAACGCGGGGACCGACACCTCGTACGGCACGGTTTTGAGGCCCGCCGCCCGCAGGGTGTTCTCGACGCACCAGAAGGCGTTGGGAGCGAAGTAAGGGGAGCCGGACTGGACGACCATCCGGCCGCCGGGGGCCAGTGCGCGCTCGACTAGGCCGTAGAACTCCAGCGAGTAGAGCTTGGCTGTCGCGGTGGAGTCGGCGTCCGGCATGTCCACGATGATCACGTCGTACCGGTCGGCCGCACCGCGCAGCCAGGTGAAGGCGTCTTCGGTCCGCACGGCCACCCGCGGGTCGGCGAAAGCGTTGCGGTTCAACGAGGTCAGTCGCGGCTCGGTGCGCGCCAGGTCGACCATCGCCGGGTCCAGCTCGACCAGCGTGACCCGCTCGACATCGGGGTGGCGCAGGACCTCGCGGAGCCCGAGACCGTCGCCGCCGCCGAGGACGAGCACCCGACTGTGCGGTCCGGACATCGCCGGGTGCACCATCGCCTCGTGGTAGCGGTACTCGTCGACGGAGCTGAACTGCAGGTCGCCGTTGAGGAACAGGCGCACGTCGCTGGTGCCCGCGAGCGTGACCGACTCGGTCAGCACGATCTCCTGGTACGGCGTGCGTTCCGCGTGCACGACCGGGTCGGCGTAGAGGGCCTGGCGGGCGGTGACCTCGAAGTCCTCCGCCATGACGTACGCGCCCGCCAGCACACCGCCGACCACGACGGCCGAACCGATGAGCACGGCTTTGGCCCTGCGGCCCAGTTCCGTGCCGAACACGGTCAGCACCAACCCGAGCCCGGCGACGGCGTTGACCATGCCGACCGCCAGCGCGCCCTCGATCTGGCCGAACAGCGGCAGCAGCACGAACGGGAACGCCAGCCCGCCGAGCAGCGCGCCCACGTAGTCCGCGGCGAACAGGTCGGCGACCGCGGAACCCGCCTCCTGGCGGCGGATCCGCTGCAGCATCTCCATCAGCAGCGGGATCTCCGCGCCGATGAGCGTGCCCAGGACGAGCGCCATCGCGATGAGCGCCGGGGTGTAGAGGCTGAGCCACGCGAACGCCGCGTACAGCAGTAGCACACTGAGCCCGCCGAGCAGCGCGAGCACCAGCTCCACCGCGGCGAACGCGGCAGCCGCCCGGCGCTGCAGCGGTTTCGCCAGCAGGGCGCCCATGCCCATGGCGAACACCATGAGCGAGACGACGATCGACGCCTGCCCGACGGTGTCGCCGATCAGGTAGCTGCCGAGCGCGACGAGGGCGAGTTCGTAGACGAGCCCGCACGCCGCGCACACGAACACGGTCGCCAGCAGCGCGATCCTGGCCGACCGGGTCCGGGTCATGAGATGGCGGCGGCGATGATCACGCTGACGACGAGGTGCGCGGTGGCCGACACCCAGACGCCTGGGTGCCCTTCCTCCGTGCAGATGACCTCACCGAGGCTGCCGGGGGTCACGGCGTCGATCACGACGAACGCCAGGCTCATCAGGGCCAGGCCGATCAGGCCGTACACCGCGGTGTTCAGCAGGCCGACCGCCACGTTGTCGTCGCTGATCACGATGGCCGTGGTGAGGATGACGCCGATGCCGAGCAGGCCCGAGCACAGCAGCACCGAGGCGTTTCGGTTGCGCTCCACCCAGATCAGGTCGCGCAGCTTGCCGGGGGTGGCGACGTCGACGAGCACGAAGCCCAGCGTCATCAGGATCAGACCGACAGCCCCGTAGGCCAGCGTGCCGAGCAGTCCGTTGAGCAGGTCGGACACGGTGACTACCCTTCTTGACCGCGCTTGCGGCGCAGGATGAATCCGATGACCAGTCCGATCAGGGCGAGGCCGCCGAAGATCGACAGTGAGATGATCGCGCCGCGGTGGGTGGCGGCGAAGTCCGAGCCCGGGCGTCCGATCGAAGTGGTGGGCGCGGCCGTCGCCTGTTCGGGCTCCAGGGGCTGGACTTTCCCCTTTTCCGCCAGCAGCAACGGAAGCGCGAGGGCGCCGTAGGCGGTCGCCGTGGTCGGCTCCTCCAGCAGCGCCTTCGTGTCCACGCCGACCAGGGACAGCTCCGACGAGGACAGGTACGGCAGGCCGGGCGAGGTCTTCACGGTCACCGAGGCGGAGTCGTCCGACTCGCTCGACGCCGACGTGTAGGTGATGGTGCTGATCAGCATGGCGTACTGCTCGCACGTGTCGGCGGACACGCCGATGCCGCGGCTCGAACCCGACGTGACCGGCTTGCCGGAGCCGTTCTTCACGACCCAGCCGTAGCAGACACCGTGCGCCGCCTCGGCTTTCGCGAGTCGGGCGACCAGGTCGTTCCCGTCGGTCTCCGACAGCGTCGGGATCGTGGTGTCGTTGTCGGTCGACGACCACCATCCGGCGTCGAGGCCGACCAGGAAAGCGACCAGCGCGATGACGGTGGTCCAGACGATGGCTTTCTTCACTTGCCCGCCCCCGGACCCCGTCCACGGAACGACTCCCCGTGCCCGGACGTCCAGCCCCAGTGCCCGCCGACCGACGAGTGGTACGTGCGGTAGGCGCGCTCCACGTCGTCGATCCGGATGACGCTGCCCTTGCCCTGGGGTCGCACCAGCACCATGTCGTCGTTGTAGCGCAGGTACACCCCGCTCGCGTCGGCGTACTGCGACACCGGCTTCCACTGCCCGGCGATGTTCGCCGCCACCAGGGTCGGCGTCTGCGGGCTGGTGAAGGCGATCTCCTCGCCCCGGTCCAGGTTCGCCGCGCGGGCGTAGGTGTTGTCGACGTAGTCACGCACCGTCGTCCCCCGCGCGAGCATCGCGATCGCGATCACCGCGGCGATGGCGCCGAAAATGCCCGCCATCCAGAACCAGCAGCCCGGCTTCTTCGACGCCGGTGTCAACGGCTCTTCGGGTTCGGTGGCCTCGTCGGGTTTGCCGCTCATTCGGCGCTCGCCGGGTAGATGCGCACGTCGTAGGTGGACAGCTTCACGCCGGTCGACGCCTCCCAGTCGGCTTCGCCGTAGGCCTCGAAGGACAACAGCGAGTCACCGGCGGCGTAGTCGTGGTACTTGACGACGCCCTCGGGATTGAGCCCGGTCGTCGCCTCGCTACGGAACTTCGCCTTGCCGGACTCGTCGGAGCGGTACTGCCTGCCCTCGTGCGAAAGGGTTTTCGCTCCCGGTGCCAGGTCGAGGTCGACCTCGGTCCAGGCGACGAGCTCCAACTCGGGGTCCTCCTCGACGGAGAGCCAGACCCGCTCGCCGTTGGTCTGCTCCAGCAGGTGCTCGGACCACGACCAGCCACCCTCGTCGAGCCGTAGCGTGCCCCGCACCATGTAGGACTCACCGCGCAGCTCGACCAGGTCACCGGCCTTGAGCTTGCGGGGATCGCCGTGGATCGCGTGATGATCGTTGTCCGCGTACGGGTCGACCGGGCTCTTGGCGACCGAGGGCTTCCGCTTGCGCAGCCACAGCCCCATGATCACCGCACCTATGGCCGCCGCGACGACGACGAGCAGCAGGACGACAAGTCCGTCCACTCAAGACCCCCTACCCAGATCCGACTCAGCGGGACACACGGTAGGACATAGCGCAGCGTGGTCGGACCTGATCCCGCAAACTGGAGTTCGCCGCGACTGTGAGCGATCGCCCGATTCCTGTCGTGGTGTCCGTGCCGTGGCGATGAGGTCGTCGCCGGAGAGTTCGATGCTCATCTGCGCACCTGGGTTCACGCCAGGATGGCGCCGGTCACCAGCGGCAGGAGCGTTCGTCCCTCGGCCCGCATCGTCCCGCGCCCGCCCTCTGGGCGTAACGAGTGGACGACGAGGAACCGCCTTCCCATGGCGTCGACGCCCATCCGGAGCTTTTCCGGGCTGTCGGCGTCCAGGATGAACAGGCTGCTCAGGGCGGCGCTGAGGATGCGCTGGTGTGGCAGCCGGTCCGCGGCGATGAAGTTGAGCACGAGTTCGAATTCGGTGTGCGGTTCGGGGAAGCCGCGTTCGCGCGGGCCGGGCGGTAGGCGTTGTCGAGGTAGGTCTCGCCGGTCAGCTCGCCAGTCTGGCCGACCTAGCGGCAGTTTGCGGTGCGGGCCAGCCCAGCCACACCGAACCCGGCCGGTACGCGGCGTTGCGTCGGAACCTGGCCGACCCAGGCGCCCGCACCCAGCCCAGCACGGCCGACTCCGGAACGCTCAAGTGCGCGAACGCTGTCTGATCCCATTCCGGGTCGACCACCGCGAGGTCCGGCCCGGGCTCGGGCCAGAACTCCGGCACACCCCGTGTCCACGGCGACGGCGGACCCGAGGGAACGAACCGCCGCGGCGCGCTGCCGTCGTCTGGAACCTCCACCGCGGGCAACGGCACGATGTCGTCGTCAACGGCGTTGTATGGCACGTACCACTGGCCGCGTACCAGCACGACATTCTCGGTGAGGACACGCAGTTGATCAGCAGCTTGACCATGGGTCGCTCTGATCCACTCCAGTGCGACGGCGATAGCCTCGTCTCGGTTCACCGCCCGCCTCCCCGCGCGCCCGCGGCTTCCAGCGCGCGGTGGAGCCAGCCCATGAACACCGGATAGTCCGCTTTGATGCTCAGCCTGACCAGGTGGCCTGCGGTGTTGATGGTCAACCGGCCTGCCGCGTCCACGAGCACGCGTTCGCGTGCCAGGCCCACAAACGGCAGCTGCAGGCCTGCGGCGAGGGTCATGGAGTCGTGTTGGATCGTGGCCGGGTGGAAGCGGTCGAACCATTGATCCAGGTGGGCGGCTACCAGTTTCGCCCACGGGGGCGCGTCCGACCGGGAGAGACGACGGTGCGGTGTGCTGTCGCGGCGAATCTCGATCTCCGGGGTGAACGTGGTGTCCGACAGGACAAGTTTCGGCAGGCGCGCGGTGCTCACCAGAGTGGCGGCGGCGACCGGGTCCATCCGGAAGTTGTGCTCCGCGCGCTCGGGGTCGCGGTAGTTCACGGCGCCGCCCTTCTGCGTCACCACAAGCCGCTCGGCGAGATCCGGCCGTGCTGCCAGCACCTTGGCCAGGTTCGTCGCCGGACCGATGCCAACCCAGCGCACCAGCCCATCCGACCCGGCGCAGAGACTTGCGACCGCGTCCACCACACCATCCGGCTGCGTGCCAACGGATTCGGGCACCAGACCGTCGACACAGTCCAGGCGGGTGTTGCCCAGATCGGCCCCGGCCACGACCGGGACATCGGTGCGGCCCAACAGGTCCAACAGCAGTCGAACGAATCGGGCTCGTCGTCCACCCAGTTCGTCCACGGTGGTCACCAGTGCCAGTGTCGGCTCCTGTGCCGCGAGAACGATCGCGATTGCGTCGTCCGGGTCGCCGCCCGCGTCGGTGTCCACGATCAACGGCGCACCCGCCTGCGAAGGCGGGAACGGCCCCCCGGGCACGGTTCGCGGCAGCCCAAAGCGCTCCGCGAGATCCACCAAGTCCTGCCGTTCCCGATTCAGTTCAGCGTCGCTCAAGCCTTGATCCAGTTCATCGTTCGGACCCACCGGAAGTGGCCTGTCGTCATCCAGGCATTCGTCCCGCCGCGATGAGGTCGTTGCCGGGCAGTTCGATGCTCATCTCCCCGCCTGGGTTGACCACCAGCGTGGCGTCGGCCAGCAATGGCAGGAGGGCGCGGCCGTCGGCCTGCATCGTTGCGGCGCCGCCGCGTGGGGCGTAGCGGGGAGATGAGTAGACGACCAGGAAGCGCCTTCCCTGTCCGTCGACGCCGACGCGGAGTTTGTCCGGGCTGTCGATGTCGAGGATGAAGGGGCTGCCCAGCGCGGCGCCGAGGATGCGTTCGTGGGGCAGCCATCCCGCGGCGATGAAGTTGAGCACCAGCTCGAACTCGGTGCGTGGTTCCGGGAAGCCGCGTTTGCTCGGGCCGGGGCGGTATTCGTCGTTGATGTAGGTCTCACCGGTCAGCTCGCCCGTTTGGTCGACCTTGTACGCGCCGAGCAGTGCGAAGTTCGGGACGCCCTCGATGTAGCGGGGGTCGACCTCCGGGTCGGCGCACCACACCCAGCCGCCCGGATTCCGGCGCCCCTCCTCGCGCATGCCGTCGGTGATCGGCGGCAGGGTGGGAGGGCTCGGCGCCTGCGGCGGAGCCGAGATCTCCACCATGTGGCCGCTGGCCAGGTACTCGCTGATCGGTTTGGGCACCAGGTACAGGCGACCACCCGCCTCAGCGACGGCGGTGAGGACCACCCACGTGTCGCCGACCAGCCGGTAACGATGGTATTCGCGTTCGGCGTGGTCGGCGGGCAGCCCGCGTTGTTCGAACGGGGTGTCGGCGAGGAAGACCAGGTTGCCGTCGGGCGTGCCGTAGCGGTCGACCTCGACGTCGGCGGGTGCCTGGGTCGACATGACCTGGGTGAAGTGCTCGAGTGACGGGTCGAGTTCGGACACCGTGTCGTACGGGGTCTGCCACCAGTGGATCTCTTCGTCGAACTGGTACTGAAGGTCCCGGTGACCGGCGACGAGTTGGCCCGCGAGGTGGGCCGCCGCGTTCCGGACGTCGCCGAACCGCGTGCTGGACCGAGTCGAGTCCCCGTCAGCCCAGTAGACGACGAACCAATCGCCATCCGGGACCAGACACCACGTCTGGTCCCTGTGGTAACCCCACGAGTAGTGCCTGGGACTGATCGCGAACCGCGAGACGACGTGGAACAACGGGGCGTGGGCTTCCTTCATGGCCTCAGCGACGCTGGACTCGTCCCATGGCCTGCCCATCGCCAGCGCGGCGGCCCGGCTCATCGCGATCCTGGGCACCTCGACCGGCAGCTCGTACCCGTTCTCCCGGATGTGGTCGACAAGGTGCAGGACCGGCGGGACGTTGTGTTCCCGCAGGTAATAGGCGACCGCGCTGGGCCATACCCAGCGACCGTCGGTATGAAAGCCCATCGGGACCGTCGGCTCATCGCCGTCGCCGAGCAGGTCGTCAGTCAGCCCACGCGAGGACAACACGAGCGGCGCGTTCTCGAGGTAGTGCAGGACCGCGTCGAGTTCCATCGCGCTGACCTGCGGGCGGTACCAGGCGGGCCTGCCCGCGGCGTCGGTTCCGTCGAACAGCCGGACCAGCTCAGTGCGGCCGCCGTTGTCCGCCGGTCGTTCACCTGACACCACCCGCTGGATGCCTTGCGCGCGAAGCCTTTGCTGTATCCCCAGCGCGGCCTCCAGCTGCCACGGCGCGATCGCGTAAGGCCCCCGGGGCAGTGCCCGCAGGTCCTCGGTGACATGTCGGAGGTGGGCGAGGTCGGTCTTGCCGACCTGCCAGGACGGCCCAGCCTGGGGGTCGCCGAACGCGTGCGTCCCAGGGGTGCCCTGCGTGAACTCGAACTGAGCCGTGGACCAGACACCGTCGGCAGGGCGGTAGCAGCGCATGCGCAGGCGGTGCAGCCACTGGCTGACCATGGCAGGGGGCGACCACGCCCGGACCTCACCGTCGGCGAATACCACCGTGGCGGCCAGTTCCATCCGCGCCACGGTCGCTGTGCAGCGGAGGGACAATTTCACCCAGCCACGGGGAGCGCGCTCCGCGATCGCCGCCATCGTCGCGTCGAGCACCGCTGTGAAGTCGGGACGTGTCGAGTTGCTGACCACGACCGCGGGGAATCGGGGCCACAGCGGCCCCGGCATCGGCGGCATGCGGCGAAGCTGGACGAGCGACGTGTCGGCTTCCGGTGCCACATAACCCGTGACTGGGTCAGCGTCTGCGACCAACTGGTTGCCGCCGTCGGCGAGCCGGAACGTCGCGATGCTGAACACCGACTCGAACAGCGACACCTGGGCCTGTTCGACCGTGCGGCCGTCGTCCAGTCGGACAACCGGGTCACCGGACTCACGCGTGGGGTCATGCGCGAGGTAGGCGGTTGTTCCCGGCCCGTACTCGAACCGGAACGCCTCGTCCCGGTCAACCGCGATGTCGAAAGGCACTTGCTCGCTCACGTGCTCTGTTCCTTGTCAGCTGTTCGCTCAACGCCTGTCATCACCAGTCACCGAATTTTTCCTCATCGGCGCTGGTCCATCCCTGGGAGCCGACTCCGCCGAGTCCGTCGTCGTATCCGCGGGCTGCTTTGCGTTCGGCGGCGCGGTCTTCAGGGGTGGGTCGGTACCACCGGAGCCCGGTGCGGATGGTTATTAGATCGACCAGATAGTCGCTGATATCCACTCGGTCATATTCGACCTGGTCGCTGCCGTCCGGGGCGTAGAGGAACCCCTTCTCGGCAACTTCGCCGACGAGTTTGGCTACGTCCTTACCGCCGATGCCAGACACACCAACAATGGATATTTTGAGGCCAAAGACGTACGCGACTTCTGCGCGCCCCCGTTGGAACTCACCTCGGGCGAAGGTGCAGTTCAATGCTTGTCCGACGCGTGCGGCGACGTGCTCCAACTCCTCGTCGGTATCCAACCGGGCGCTGAAATATATCTTCTGTCTCTTCATTACCAGTCGCCGAATTTTTCTTCGTCGGCGCTGGTCCATCCTTGTGAGCCGACTCCGCCGAGAAAGTCGTCGAATCGGCTGGCTGCTTTGCCTTCGGCGGTGCGGTCTTCTGGGGTGGGTATGTACCACTGCAATCCGGTGCGGATGGTGAGTAGGTCGACTAGGTAGGCGCTGATATCGACTCGGTCATACTCGACTTGGTCGCCGCCATCCGAGTCATAGAGGAAGCCGTCCTCGCCGACGTTGCCTACGAGTTTGGCTACGGCTTTGCCGCCGATCCCAGACACGCCCGCCAATGAGATGCGGAGGCCGAAGACGTCCGCTACTTGTGCGTACCAGCGTTGGTACTCACCTCGGGCGAAGGTGCAGTTCAATGCTTGTCCGACGCGCGCGGCGACCTGCTCCAGTGCCTCGACTGGCACCGGCGTCTTCTCGATATCCACCCGAGCGCTGAAATATATCTCCTGTCGCTTCATCATTTTGTTACCAGTCGCCGAACTTTTCTTCGTCGGCGTTGGTCCATCCTTGGGTGCCGATTCCGCCGAGTATGTCGTCGTATCGGCCGGCTGCTTTGCGTTCGGCGGCGCGGTCTTCTGGGGTGGGTTGGTACCACTGGAGCCCGGTGCGGATGGTGAGCAGGTCGACTAGGTAGGCGCTGATATCCACGCGGTCATACTCGACCTGGTCGCTGCCATCCGGTGCGTAGAGGAAGCCCTCCTCGGTAACACTGCCCACGAGTTTGACTACATCCTTGCCGCCGATGCCATACACCCCCACCACCGAGATTTTGAGACCGAACACATACGAGACTTGTGCGTACCCCCGTTGGAACTCGCCTCGGGTAAAGGTGCAGTCCAATGCTTGCCCTACGCGTGCGGCGACGTGCTCCAACTCCTCGTCGGTGTCCACCCGAGCATTGAAGTGTATCTTTTGTCGCTTCATCTGAACTCTTTCCGTGGTTGAAGCATGCGTGCTGGAAAGCGGGTGCGCGTGGGCATCATGGAATTTTACCAAGGCTGCTCCGAGCGAAGGGCGATCACAGACTCTTCGATTCCCTTGACATGCGGGAAAGCCCGCTTGAGTGCTTGGCCGATCTGCTTACCGAGACGGACGAGGTCTTCCGGATCCTTGTCATCGGGCATGATTTTTATATTGTCGCTGTCCAAACCCGGATAAGTACTGTCAATTTCGTTGAAGGTTTCCTGGTCGACTACTACGTAGAGGTCGACATCGAAGTCGTAGGGGTCGAAGCGGGTCTTCCCTTTGTGTGGGCCACGCCAGCCGGTCTGCATGCTGCCGATGTATCCGATCTCGTGGCCGCGGTAGCGGAAGTCGGCGATCACGTTGTTGATCGTGGCTTGCATCTCTCGGAACGAAGCCTCCCAGGCCGCCGTGCCCTCCCGATCCATGGTGGCCCCCGCGTTGCCCTCGGCCAGGGCTGGGTCGCCGGTCGTGGCCGCGAATCCCGCCAACTCGTTCATGAGGTTCTCGGCATCCGCTGCAAACCCTCGGATCAACCCCTCAGCCCGGAGTCTTCCTTCTGGCGAGAGCGCGTACTCGTCCTTCTTCTTCGGGAAGAGGTCGTCCCACAGTGTCTTGAATTGCTTGGTCTGGCGGGACTGGAGGTCGCGGACGCGGTCAGCGTGTTCCGTTCCGAAGCGTTCTCGGGTCGTGGGGTCGGCGGTGTGGAGCATGTAGCTGCGGAAGTTGTCGATGCCGATCCAGGCGCGGCGGAACTCGGGGGTGCCGGGCAGCTCACCCGCGAAGCTGTCGGCGAGTTCGGTGGCCGCGGTGCTGTCGAGGTTAAGGGCGTCCTGGAGGGCGGCGGTGGCGGCGCCGACGTCGGCCGCCCTGCGGGGATCGGGGCGGTCCTCCAGCCGGGTCACGGCGCGGGTCAGGCGGTGCGTCGCCGCGCGGGCTTCGAACATCGCCCGCACGGGCGCGGGCACGGTCGGGCCGCCGTTGCGGGCGTAGGCGTTGGCGAAGTCGTCGCGGAGCTGGGTGATCGCCGCCGGAGACAGCCCGAACTCGGAACCGAAGTGGCCGATGCGCTGGGTGAACAGCGCCACGTCGCGAGCCGGTGTGCCGATGGGGCTGCCTGCGGCGTCCATCGACTGGTGCAAAGTGGGGGCGTCGATGAGCGTCACGCCCGCGTCCGCGTCCCAGAGGAAGTTGCCCAGGTGGGCGTCGCCATGGGCCAGGCCTGCTGGACCCGGGTCGGCCATGGCGTCGGCGATGGTGGCGTCCATCGCGGCGTCGATCTGGTCGAGGTCGATGCCGAGCCGAT
The DNA here is from genome assembly GCF_014323725.1 of Actinokineospora xionganensis. Taxonomy (GTDB): domain Bacteria; phylum Actinomycetota; class Actinomycetes; order Mycobacteriales; family Pseudonocardiaceae; genus Actinokineospora; species Actinokineospora xionganensis. Next base: position 352,315 of record NZ_JABVED010000003.1, read on the forward strand.
CCAGGATCGGCCGTCGGGCATCCAGCTCGGACAGGTGGTCGCGGATCGCGTCGGCGTGCGGGTTCAGATAGGCCGGTGATGCCGGGCGGTCGCCTCCACGGTGCAGTTCGGCCATGCCCTCGGCGACACCGGTGACGGCCCGGCGCAGATCGTCCATCGCCCTGTCGCGGTCCCAGGCCAGCGGGACCCGGCGGAGCAGGCCGTCGACCGGGTCGCCCGGAGCGAGTGCGGAGAACAGCGCACCGCGGCGCGTGCCGTCCGGGCCGGGCACCGAGGCGACCGCGAGGACGTCGGGCACACCGAAACTGGTCAGGTTGGCTTGGTGGAGCCGATCCGCTGCCGACAACTCGCTGGCGAACTCAGCCCCGTCCGGCACGACCTTGACGTAGCCGACCGGCTCGCCGTCCACCAACACCTGGTACACCGGGCGGGTGGTCCGGGCGCGACCCTCGTGGCCGCCGACCGGCTCCAGCGTCACGTCGCCGTCGAACACCGTCGCGACCAGCTCGCCGATCGAGTCCGGTGAGTCGTCTCGCAGGCTCGGCAGCCCGTTGAGCAAGTCCGCCACCGCGTCAGGGTCGACATCGCCGGTGTCGGTGCGTGTCAGCGCCGCCGCCTGGCGGGCCGCGTCGACCGTGTCCTGGGCACGGCCGTCGGTGTGGCGCAACGGGTCCGTGGACTGCTCTGACCCGTCGGTCGACTGGCCGGGGCTCTCCCCGCCGCGTTGCTGTGCCTGGGACTGGTGGGGCGGTTTCTCGCCAGGTCGTTCGTCGGCGCCGTCGTCGTCGCCTCGACGCGCCGCTCCCTTGGGCGCTTGCTGGGGAAGATCGCCCTTGCCGTCCGTCCCCCAGCGCGGCGTGTGGCCGGGCGGGAAGGGGCTTTCGTCGATCTTCCTGCTGCCATCCGGACCGAACGTGTGCCATTCCCCGTTCGGCGGCCACCCCGGTCGAACGCCGGGCCCTTCGTAGCTGTTGCGGGATTGACTGGCGAACACATTGCCGGCGTAGTCGACCCAGGCGTCCGTGGTGGGTGCGATGACCTCGACCCCGGTCTTCTTCGCCAGTTCCGCGGCGAAGCCGTCGGGCAGCTTCCCGGTGCCGCAGCCGATCAACAGGATCGGTGTCTCCCCGTCCCAGTCCGGGTTGGCCCGCATGATGTCGGCGACATCGTCCGCGGTGAGGGTGGACCTTCCTGCCTTGACGTGTCGTTCGGCTCCGTGCATGTCGATGACGTAGGCGCCGGGGATCGGCGCCACCTGGTTGGCTGTGTGCCGTTCGTTGCCCTCAGAGCGGTCGAAGATCGACATGCCCGCGTCGGTCTTCTGGATGTGCTCGCGCACCTTGTCGAGCCGCTCGTCGGACAGTTCGCCGATTCGCTGACCGAGTGGGCGTTCGGGCTTCGCCGCCTGGTCGGCGCGTTCCCGTGCTCGCAGTTGCTCGGCGCGCCGCGTGGCCGCATCCGCTGCCACTTTCGCCTCGTGCTCTTGCCTTTCCTGCTCCCGCCGTTCCAGAGCCGCGCTGCCCTCAGGCCCGAATGACTGGCCGTCGGACGCGTCGGAGGGCCGCATGGGCGCTCCGGAAGCGGCGACTTGGGGCGGTACGCCAAACGAGGAGGGGCGTCCCTGGTCGTAGAGCGTTGTCGGGCGGGGCTGGTTCGCGCCGGGTGGATGGCCGAAGCCGTTGGGGGACGTCCGTGCCGGGGCGGATGCCTGGTTCGCTATGGCATTCGCGGGCGACCCGGTGGCGTTCGGCTGGTGTGGTGTCGTGCGCCCGGGCGACTGTGCGGCCGGTGGCTGAGTGGGCGGGGTCCGGAAGCCTTCCGCGTCGCGGTGGGCCCGGTCCGGTTCCCTGGGTGACTCGTCGCCGAGCCGCGGTGAAGCCGAAGACTGTTGGTCACGATCTGTTCCCTGGCCCGCGGTGCGCTGGTCGGGTTGCGCGGTCGGCGTCGGATCGGCGGGCTTCTGGTTGCCGATGAAGTCCGGGTTGGGCTCGAACGGCCCGTCCACATACCTGCCCGGGGGACCGCTGTCATAGGAGACCTTGTGCCAGCCCGCGACGTATCGCCAGTCGATGCCGCCGGGAAACAGGACTTCACTTTCCCCGCGGCCCCGGTCACCGGCCGCCGCCATGGTCGGATCCGTGAGGATGCCGCCCGGGGCCTGGATGACGTAGAGCCTGCCGGAACCTGTTTCCCCGCGGCCGACCTCTGCCTCGGTCGACGTGCTGACGAATCCGTTCTGGTCCCCGCCGACGTGTTTCCTCAAGTCCGGGTTGGCGGAGTCCCAGGGGCGGAATCCACCATCTGCCTTGATCTGTTCCGGTGAGCGCCGATCCCCGCGGTAGAGGACGTTCTCCTTGTCCTGCCAGCCGTCTTCGGGTCGCACGAAGATCTTGGGCACGCCGTATTTGGCCGGGTCGGTGTGTTCCAGTGGCACTGGTGGCAGACCATCGGCTCTGGGTGCGGGAGCCTGCGCAGGGGGCTGGACGTTCGCCGGAGCGCCGTCGTGACGGGCGGGCCCGGAAACGTTGGCGGGCGGGCCATAGTTGCCGGGTGCCCCAGGATGCGGGCGCGACTCGGGTCGGCCCTGACCGAACGGTGGGCCTTGAGGACGCGGCGGCGGGTGATACCCGCCAGGCCTTGGCGGCATTGGTTGCCCCGGCGGGCCACCATAGGGCGGGTTGTTGTATCCGGGGTTCGGAACACCCGGGTTGACCGGTCGCCCAGGAGCCGGTTGGGCGTATCCCAGGCTGGGGTTAGACGGATGGGGGGCACGGGCGGGCGGTGTGCCTGGCCCGGGCGGGGCATAGCCCCGCTGTGGGTGCGGTCCGCCCGGTGGCGTGCCGCGACCAGGTTGCGAAGGTCCTGGGTACGGCCTGCCTGCCGGTGGCATGCCGCGGCTCGGTTGGCCGGATCCCTGCTGTGGGTGCGGTCCGCCCGCCAGTGGTGTGCCCCGACCCTGCTGCGGAAGCCCCTGCAGCGGGTGCGGTCCGGCGGTGGGCGGCATGCCGCGGCCAGGACCATGCCGCGGATGGGGTGCGCCTGCTGGGGCGGTGCCCCGGCCCGGCTGGTTCGGGCCCGCGGGTCCGTGGTGCGGCTGCCCGCCCGCGGGAACGCCGGGTCCGGAGTGGTTGCGCATGGGTGGCCTGTCGAGGCCCGGCCTGCCACTTGGCGGCGGGGAGCCCGGCGAACCAGAACCGGTGCGGTGTGGGGGATTCCCACCGTGGGGATGGCCGGTCAGGCCCGGCGCGCTCTGCGGTCGGGGCCCGGGCGCCGCTGGTGCGCTTTGGCCGGGTGGGCCGGTGTTCGCGGCAGGTGCCACCGGGTGAGTTGGTCTGCCTGTGGTGTGTGCGGGGGGCGGGCTACCAGCGCCTCCACGACCTGTGCCCGGGTTGGCGGGGCCGCTCGGGAATCCGGGGGCTCCTTGGCGTGGCGCGGCTGGGCCTGCGGGGGTTCCTGGCCTGCCCTGCTGCCCGGCGGCATTCTGCGCGGCTGAACGGGCCGGCCCCTGCGGCGACCCACCGCGCCCTTGTTGACCGGTCGCGCCAGTGGATCCCGGTTGAAATCCGCCGCCCGCCTGCCGCGGTGGCGCGCCTGCCGGGGGCGTTCCCTGCCTGCCCGCTTGGCCTGCCGCGTTCTGCGGAGTCGACTGTCCCGCGGGTCCGGAGGTGGGACCGGCCTGGGCGGGCGCACGGTTCCCGGTGCTCTGGGTCGGACCGGAAGTCGGGGTGGCCGCTGGGCGGGGACCATTTCGCGGATCACCCGCGGGTGGACCGCCGCCGGGGCGGGAACCGCCTGAAGGCGTCGTCGCCTTGTTGATGTTCGAGGTGGGCCCAGTGGAGTTGGCCGTGGCGGCGTTCGACTGCCCCCCTCGCACGGTCGGCGAACTCGACGGGCGGGCCGCGTTGCCGCTGCTGCCGGATTGCCCGGTGCCGCCCGACCCACGCGAGACCGTCGGTGACGAACCTTTGCTTTCGATCCCGCCCAGCTTCGACGCCGCGGCCTGGTCCGTTCCCCGGGTGGCCTGTGCCGTCGCCTTGGTTTTGGCGCCGGCGTTCTCCGCCGCCGTGGCTGCCTTGTCCGCGCCGCTGCGCGCGGTGGCGATCGCCTCATCGGCCCGTCCCATGGCGACCTGGCCGAACACACCGGCGCTGCCTGAGCTCGCGCCGATGTTCAGCTTCGCCGCCACCCCGTCGCGGAGTTGGCTGCTGCGGGCGGCGATCCGCCCGCCCAGCGACTCGACGGAGTCGGCGTTCATCCCGACGCCGCGGCCCCCGCTGACGCCCGGCGAAGAAGACCCGCTCGACGACGATGACGACGGCCTGCCGCTGTCGCCGCCGTGGTTCGTCGTCGAAGGTGAGCTGTCGTTCCCCCTGCGCCGGGCCATCAGGCGTTGGCCGGCGGCATTTCGTAGGGCTGGACCGCGTCGTAGGCCGTCTTCGCGTAGTCGCCGTAGTCGGCGAAGCGCTCCAGGCCCTTGATCAGGCCCTGCATTTTCTCGCCCAGCGCCTTGAGTCTGCCGCCCATGCGGGCCATGGCCGCGGTGAGCTTGGACAGCTTGCCCGCGATCTTCGTGGCCAGCATCGCCGCCCGGGTCCCCGCGTAGCCCGCGAAGGCGGCGATGGACGAACCGAAGGTGACGGCCGCCGACGCCGCGGCGATCAGCGCGGCCGCGATCAATTCGCCGATCAGGTCGGAGATCATGTCGAACACCATGGCGCGCAGTTCGCAGACGATCGCGCCGGACAACGCGTAGATCGCCGCCGTACCGTCCATTGTGGACCCAAGCGCGTCGTACTCCGCCGCCATCTGGTCCATGTTGGCGCGGAACGCGTCGCTTGCCTCGCCCGACCAGTCGTCGACCGAGCCCATGTCCTCACGGTGCTCCTGGGCGATCATCTTCATCTCCAGCGCCGCGGACTTGAGTTGGTCGACGTTGGCGTTGATCTCGTCCGGGTTGCCCAGCAGCGCGTCGAGCGGCTCGCGCAGGAAGCTGACGTGCTCGAGCAGCCAACCAACTCCCGCCGACGCGATCCCGGCCAGTGGGTTGGCGGCGAACCCCACCGTCTCCACCACCAGACCCGCGCCGCCGATGGCGACGTCGAGAAAGTCCGGCCCCTCGCCTTCGGCGTCCGCCGTCAGCGACTGGACGAACCCGTCAACGCTCTCGACAATGCCCGCACCACTGGACCACGTGGTCGAACTCGCTTCCTCGGACACGCACTACCCCCCAGACCCGCGCTACTTCTTGAAGATCGCCGACTCGTCGCTGAAATCGCCGTCGTCGAGCGAGTTCACGCTCGGATCGGGGCGACGCGGCCTGGCCCTGGGCGGCTGCGGCGGCGGTTGCATCTCCTCGATGAACCCGGGCCGGTGACGTTCCGGCGCCACGGGCGCCTCTTCCTCCGGCGGCACATACTCGGTGATCGCCCGCAGCGTCTCCGAGCCCGGCCCGTGCGCCGCCTCGAACACCTCGGCCACCTTCGACGCGGCCGAACGCTGGGCCTTGCGGGCCACCACCATGAGCTCCGCCGCCAACGCCGTGTGGGACTTGCCCATCGCCGCGGGAGTCAGACGGACATCGGTCAGCGCGCCGTTGGCCGCGACCGCCACCGTGATGGCGCCGTCGTCAGACGAAGCCGAGGACGCCGCACCGGCCAGGCCGTCCTGGACCATGGCGGCCTTGGCCTGTGCGGCGGCGATCTTCCCCTCGAAGTCGCGCATCCACTCTTCTGGCGATTTCACAGTCCCCCCAGGTATCCGGAACAGGCTGCCATACCCGGCAGCGTGACCGCAGGCGAAATGCCGACTACGCGGAGAGAAGCTGCGCGCACCTGATCAGACCGAGATGCGAGTACGCCTGCGGGTGGTTGCCGAGGGAACGCTCCGCGATCGGGTCGTACTCCTCGGGCAGCAGCCCCGTGGGCCCGGCCGCGTCGACGATCTGGGCGAACAGGTCCTCGGCCTCCGGGCGGCGGCCGGTGAGTAGGTACGCCTCGATCATCCACGCCGCGCACAGGTGGAAGCCGCCCTCGTCGCCGGGCAGGCCGTCGTCGCGGTGGTAGCGGTACACAGTGGACCCCGAACGCAGCTCCGCCTCGATCGCGGTGACCGTGGACTGGAAGCGCTCGTCGGCCGGGTCGACCAGGCCGACCATGCCGATGAGCAGCGTCGCGGCGTCGAGGTCGGTGCCGTCGTAGGCCGTGGTGAACGACTTGACCTCGTCATTCCAGCCGTTGGTCAGCACGTCGTGGGCGATCTCGGCGCGCAGGAACTCCCAGGAGGGCTCCGGCTCGCGGCCGTAGGTGGCGGCAAGGGCCAGGGCGCGGTCGATCGTCAGCCAGCACATGACCTTCGAGTACACGTGGTGGCGCGGGCGGTGCCGCTCCTCCCAGATGCCGTGGTCGGGCTCGTGCCAGCGCCGGGTGACCGCTTCGGCCATGGCGCACACCATGCGCCAGTCGTCGTCGGTGAGCTTGCCGCGCGCCTCCGACAGGGCCACGACAAGGTCGACGACGGGACCGAAGACGTCGAGCTGGACCTGCTGGTTGGCGAGGTTGCCGACGCGCACGGGCCGGGAGCCCGCGTAGCCGGGGAGGGTGTCGATAACCGCTTCCGGGCCGAGCGTGGTGCCCGCGATCGTGTACAGCGGGTGCAGCCGCTCCGGCCCGGGCAGTGTGGCCAGCACGCCGTGCACCCAGCCGAGGAACGCTTCCGCCTCGGCGGTGGAACCCAGTGACACCAACGCTTTCGCCGTCATCGACGCGTCGCGCAGCCAGCAGTAGCGGTAGTCCCAGTTGCGGATGCCGCCGATCTCCTCCGGCAGCGACGTCGTCGCCGCGGCCATGATCGCGCCGGTCTCGCTGTGGCACAGGCCGCGCAGCGTGAGCGCCGAACGCGCCACCAACTCCTTCTCGACCGGCGGCAGCACCAGCGTGTCGAGCCACTGCGACCAGTACGCCCCGGAGCGTGCCTTGCGGTCGGCCTCAGGGATCTCGTGCGGGTCGAGGCTGTCGGTGCCGCAGCGCAGCTCCAGCACCACTGGCGCGTCCACGCTCGGCTGGATCACCGCGCGGGCGGTGTCGTGCATGCCGTCGGAGGTGATCTCCCAGCTGACACCGGGGGCGCGCAGGGCGATCGGGTCGGACGTGCCGAGCACGCGCACGCCGTCCGCGGAGGCGTCCAGGCGCACCTGGACCTGGCCGAACTCGGGCCGCGGCGCGAACTCCACAACCGCCGGGGCCGTGCCCGACACCACACGGACCAGGTCGGTGCGGTGGGCGTCGGTGAAGTGGTCGAGGTAGTCGGTGACGAGCAGGCCCGACCAACGGGTCTCGACCGTCATCGTCCCGGGCAGGTAGCGCTGGCCCAGTGGCAGGCCGCCGCGCTCCGGGGTGACCGAGAAGTGGCCCGCGGCCGCGCCGCCGAGCAGGTCGGCGAAGACGGCCGCCGAGTCCGGCTCGGGGTGGCACATCCAGGTGAGGCGGGCGTCCGGGGTGACCAGGGCGACCGACCGCTCGTTGGAGAGCATCGACAGCCGCTCGATCGGCACCGCCTGCTCGCCGTAGAGCCAGTTTCGGCGTTCCTCCAGGACCATGGCGAGCACGGTGGCGACGTCGATCGGGTCGGCGATCCGGTACATGGCAAGGCTTTCGCCGTCACCGACCTTGACACCGACGTCCGGGCCGGAGAGCCGGGCGAACGCCTTCTCGTCGGTCACGTCGTCGCCGACGAAGATCGCCGCCGTGGCGCCGACCTGGTGGCGCAGCACGTCGAGGGCGTGGCCCTTGTCGGTGTGGATCACCGCCAGCTCGACCACGGCCTTGCCCTCGGTGACCTGCACGCCGTCCCAGGTGCACGGGCCGGAGCGGACCACGGCGAGAATGCGCTCGGCCACCTCGGGCTCGGCCCGGCGAACGTGCACGGCGATGCTGGCGGGCTTGACCTCCAGCTGCACGCCGGGCGCGCCCTCGACCAGCCGTTCCAGCTCCGCTTCGACGCGGGTGTGCAGCGCGCGTGCCTCGGCGTCGAGCGCGTGCACGAAGCCCACGTCGAACTCCGAGCCGTGGCTGCCGACCAGGTGCACCTCGGACGGCAGCCGCGACAGCGTCGCCAGGTCGCGCAACGCGCGCCCGGAGATCACCGCCGTGGTCGTCTCGTGCAGCCCGGCGAGCGAGCGCAGCGCGCCCACCGACTCGGTGTGCGGCCGTGCTTTTTCCGGATCCTCGACGATCGGCGCGAGGGTTCCGTCGTAGTCGCAGGCGACCAGCAGTCGCGGTGTCCTCGCGATCTGCACGATCGCGCGGCGCAGGTCGGCGGGCAGGGACTCGGCGGTCAACGCCTTCTCCTGGGGCTAGGGGCTCTGTTCAGGACTCAGGGCGTCGAGGAATGATCGAGCCCACCGGTCGACGTCGTGGGTCAGCACTTGACGCCTCAGCGCGCGCATCCTACGACGACCTTCAGCTGGATCGATCGTGAGGGCCGCATGCATGGCGTTCTTGACTCCGTCAAGGTCGTGCGGATTCACCAGGAAGGCGCTCGTGAGCTCGGCGGCCGCACCTGCGAACTCCGAGAGCACCAGCGCGCCGCCGAGGTCGTGGCGGCAGGCCACGTACTCCTTGGCGACGAGATTCATGCCGTCGCGCACCGGCGTCACGAGCATCACGTCCGCGGCGGAGAAGAACGCGGCCAGCTCCGCCCGGTCGACCGACTGGTGCAGGTAGTGCACGACCGGGCGGCCGACCCGGGCGAACTCGCCGTTGATCCGGCTCACCACTTGCTCGATGTCACCGCGCATGCGCTGGTAGTGCTCGACCCGCTCGCGGCTGGGCGTCGCGAGCTGCACCATGGCGACGTCCTGCGGGTCGATCCGGCCCTCGGTCAGCAGCTCCTGCAGCGCGTAGAGCCGCAGGTCGATGCCCTTGGTGTAGTCGAGGCGGTCGACCCCGAGGATGATCTTCTTCGGATTGCCCAGGTCGGCCCGGATCTGGGCCGCGCGGGTCACGGTCTCGCGCTTGCGGGCCAGCGCGTCGAGGCCGTTGGAGTCGATGGAGATCGGGAACGCGCCGACGCGGACCGCGCGGTCGCCGACCTGGATGACACCGGGCCGGGTCCGCACGCCGACGGCGCCGCGGGTCGGTTCCAGGCCCAGCAGCCGTCTGGCCAGCCAGAGGAAGTTCTGCGCGCCGCCGGGGCGGTGGAACCCGACCAGGTCGGCGCCGAGCAGGCCGCGCACGATCTCCGCGCGCCAGGGCAGCTGCATGAACAGCTCGGTGGGCGGGAACGGGATGTGCAGGAAGAACCCGATACGCAGGTCGGGCCGCTGCTCGCGGAGCAGCGCGGGGGCCAGTTGGAGCTGGTAGTCCTGGATCCACACCGTGGCGTTCGGCGCGGCGACCTTCGCGCAGGCGTCGGCGAAGCGGTGGTTGACCTTGACGTAGCTGTCCCACCAGCCTCGGTCGAAGACCGGGGGAGCGACAACGTCGTGGTAGAGCGGCCACAGGGTGGCGTTGGAGAAGCCCTCGTAGTAGTCGCGGACCTCGTCGGCGGTGAGCGTCACCGGGTGCAGGCGCAGCCCGTCCTCGGTGAACTCGTCGACCTCCACGTCGGCTACGCCGGGCCACCCGACCCACGCGCCGGTGTTCTTGCGCAGGAACGGGGCGAGCGCGCTGACCAGGCCGCCGGGGCTGTGCTTCCAGCGTTGTGAGCCGTCCGGCAGCCGCTCTAGGTCGACCGGGAGCCGGTTGGCGGCGACGATGAAGTCGGCGCCGTTGTTGCTGGGGGCGTTGTCGCTGCTCACGCCTGGCGTGCCTCCTTGGAAGCCGGTGCGGGAATGCCCGAATTCCAAGGCTAGTCACTCCGCGCCGTCACCGCGTGGTGCGAATGTCTATGACTCGGTGTGACGTTTGTTGGGTTGCAATGGGCCGGATAGCCGGGGCCCGGCGAGCCGCCGCTCCAACCGCCCGAGCTTGGTGCGCACGGGTTGTGCCAAGTATTCGCCGAGCACCACCCCCGCTGCCAGCGCCAACGCGATGGCGGCGGCGATCATCAGCGTGGAAAGGCCCGCGGGGGACCGCTCGATCGCCAGTTCGTACAGCGCACGGTAGGTCGGAAGGCCGGGTAGCAGCGGCACCATGCCGGAAACCGCGACGATAAGCGGCGGCATCCGGAACCGGCGCGAGATGACACCGCCTGCGAACCCGATCACCACGGCCGCCCCGGCGGAGGCGACGATCGACCCGGCCCCGGCCAGGACCAGCCCGCCGTACCCCGCGGTCCCGACGCCGCCCGCGACGGCCGCGACCAGCACCGCGCGCGGCGGGGCGTAGCTCGCCAGGGCGAAGCACCCGGCGGCGGCGGCCCCGGCCAGGGTCTGCACCGGCAGGCGCAGGGCCGAAGGTGGCAGTGGGTCGGCGAGCGGCGTGTCCGGCAGCCCGAACGCGACGGCGATGTTCAGCGCGATCACGACGCCCGCGATCAGGCCTGCGGTCATGAGCGAGTTCTCCATGGTGCGGCCCGCGGCGGTCACGTTGAACCCGGTGATGGCGTCCTGCACTGTCGAGACCACGGACAGGCCGGACAGCAGAACGGTGATCGCCGCCGCCACGAGCACGGTGGGTCGGACCGCGGGAAAAAGCCCGCTCGCGAGCAGCGCGAGAGCGCAACCCGTGGCCAGGGCGCCGCCCAGGACCTGCTGGAAGAAGAACGGAAGGGCCCGCCGGTTGAGCATCCGGCCCACCCGGTCGATGAGCCCGGTGATCATCGCGGCGAACAACGCCATCAGTGGCGCCCCGCCGATGAAGATCGTGACCGCGGCGGCCAACCCGGCGTACGACGCGGTCGCCACCCAGCGCGGATAGGGATGCTCCGCGGAGTTGAGCCGGTTCAACTCGGCGTGCGCGTCCTCCACCTCGATCCGCCGCGCGGTGATGTCGCGCACCAGCTTCTCGACCGCCGCCAGCCGCGTGTAGTCCAGGCTGCGGGTCTGCACCACGCGCAGGGTGGTCACCGGGGAAAGCTCGGTCCCGCGATGACAGGCCACCGTGATCGACGTGAAGATCACGTCGACCTCGCAGTGCGGAAGCCCGTAGGCGTTGGCCACCGCGATGATCGTCGCGGTCACGTCGGCGGCCCCAGCCCCCGACGACATCTGCACCTCGCCAATCCGCAAGGCAAGATCTAAAACGAAGTGGACCGTCCGCTCCTCGGGGAGCGCGGGCCCCTGAACGACTATCGGTTCAACCGTCGGCTCCGCGACCACCTGCCGCCGAGCCCGCGTGAATCTCACGCTTCGACCACCTCCACGTGTCTGCACTCGACGGTTGCCGATCAAGGCCCACTCCGCAACCGGGTGGCGTGTCGGCTTAGGATTGGGCGGACACCGCGAGGTGTCGTGCCGGTGTAGCTCAATTGGCAGAGCACTCGCCTTGTAAGCGAAAGGTTAGGGGTTCGATTCCCCTCACCGGCTCAAACGAAGATCAGCAGTCCTGCATCGACCTCTTTGCGGCGTTCGTGGCGGGACTCCGGTGGCCCTCGGCCACCGAAGTGGCGGGGCTAGCCTTTCCAGGTGATCGCACATCCGCCATTGCCAGCCGAGGTTCAGGTTCTGTTCGTAGATGGGGATGCGGTTGGGCGGACGTTGTCGGTGCCCCTGCCGCCTGGCCAGGCCGTCGTCTCTGACGAGGGCAACGGTGACGGACCTGTGCTCTGGCTCAGTGCGAGATCGCCCGAGTCGGGATTGTGGGCCCGACTGCGCGCCGAGCACGGTCGTTCGGGGTTGTGGCCACTGTTGCTGCAGGCTCACGACGTTGATGATGACGAGTTTCGGCCTTGGGGGGCCGGTGAGTTGTTTCCGGCAGGGATGTCCAAACCACAAGGGCATGATCCGGCCGCGCTTCTCGCGGGGTGGTGGGCGGATCATACGACGGTCGCCGAAGACGTCGACATGCTCCCTCCGGCCGAGAGACTGGCGGTCACCGCCCCGTACGGTCGCGACTGGCCCGGCCTGGCACCGAGCGCGGATAGGGGCAATGACCCAGATCGCGTCGCCGACGATCTTGCCGACGAACTGCTTGCGGTTTTCTCGAAGCTTCGTTTGGGATTGGTGGCCGCAGACCGTGGCAGCGACGCGTTGACCGTTGCCGGGTGGGTCGGTCCGCTGAATCACACGAACGACACCGCCGAGATCTCAGCCGTCGTGGCGGATTGGGAGCGTCGCTTCGGTGTTCGTGTAGTCGGGGTTGGTTTCGCGACTCTCGATCTCAGTGTCGCCGCACCGCCGACTACCCATGAGCAAGCACTTGCCGTGGCGGCAGAGCATTTCGCCTTCTGTCCGGACAACGTCTGGCAGGGTCGAGAGCCCTGCACATTGACCGCATATGCCGAACGGCTCGTCGGGGAGCGATCTTGGTCGTTCTGGTGGGATTAAACCGCTGAGTCCGGCCGTCCACAGACTGTGTGGACCTGGCGGATGAAGCCCGGGGCTGCTGTCCGGCCCGGGATCGGGCTCGCCGGCAGATCAACGGTCGGCAGGCGAGTTCGCCGGGGGTTGGTGCTACGGCCTGGAAACGTTGAATCTTGCGTTCGTCGCGGGTGAGGAACTTGATCGGGCGAATGGCCGATGTTTCGGGGACGATCTTGGGTTACAACGGGCGTCCCTGCGAATTTCATGGAGTACGCCCATGCGACGAGTACGCCGCACGATCATTCCCGCCCTGCTGACCGCCATGCTCGCCGCGGCCGTCAGCGGCACGGCCGCGCACGCCGCCGACAGCAATCTTGCCCTCAACAAAGTCGCCACTGGCTCAGCCGCGTGCGCGAGCACCGAGGGCCCGGCCAAAGCGGTCAACGGAAGCGTTTCCGGTGGCAACGCCGACAAGTTCTGCACCAATGTGAGCAGTAAGTGGCTGCAGGTCGACCTCGGGTCGTCCCACTCCGTGTCGGGCTTTGCCGTCAAGCACGCCGGCAGCGGTGGCGAATCGGCCACCTACAACACAAAGGCGTTCTCCATCCAGCTTTCCGCTGACGGCAGCACATGGTCCACGCCGGTGACCGTCACCAACAACACCGCGGCCGCGACGACTCACCCCATCGCCGCCATTAGCGCCCGTTACGCGAAGCTCGTGATCACCACGCCCACGCAGAACACCGACACCGCCGCCCGGATCTACGAATTCGAGGTGCTCGGGTCGACTCCCACAAGCGGCAACATCGCGCTGAACAAGGCGGCGACCGGGTCTGCTGCGTGCGCGACCACGGAGGACCCGGCGAAAGCCGTCAACGGCACCGTCTCCGGTGGTAACGCGGACAAGTTCTGCACCAACGCGAGCAGTAAGTGGCTGCAGGTCGATCTAGGTGTCACGCGATCGGTCTCGAACTTCGTTGTGAAGCACGCGGGTGCCGGTGGGGAATCCGCAGGCTTCAACACCAAGGCGTTCTCGATCCAGCTCTCCGCAGAGGGCAGCACGTGGTCCACCCCGGTGTCGATCACCAACAACACCGCCGACACCACCACCCACCCCATCACGGCCACGGGCGCCCGCTACGTGAAGCTCGTGATCACCACGCCGACGCAGAACACCGACACCGCCGCCCGGATCTACGAGTTCGAGGTCTACACGGGGGTCGCACCGCCCGCTCCAACCGTGGTCCCGGTTTTTGACCGTATTCCGCAGTTCGGCATCTACGTGAGCACCGAGCCGAACTACACCCCGCCCGCAGGCGTCCTCATGTGGAACCGCGGCACCGAGTACGCGAAGAAGCTCACCGCCGAGGAGCAGGGCAAGCTCGGCACCGACGTCGCTCTCCGGCTGACCTACCACGCCCAGTGCGACAACTACGACCGCTTCGGGTCGATCTTCTACATCAGCATGCTCAAGGGGCAGGTGCCGACCGCGACCACGCCGCGGGTGACGCTGCAGGACTTCATCACGCCGTTCAGCGACTACTGGCAGGGCACCAAGGCCACTCGTGTCTACCCGGACGCGCCCATGGCCGCCTACGCGGGCGCCCTGTCCGACCCGAACCGCGACATCTACCTCGGCATCAGCGGTGGCTCGAACCCGTACGCGCAGGACGCCTGCTCGACCCGCCCGGTCGACGCCGCGTTCAAGGCCGTCGGGTTCACCTACTCGCTCGCGCTGGTGTCGACGCCGTCGACGGTGGCGGGCGACCGGGACGTGACCAGCGCCCTGTCGCGTTTCGAGATCAAGACCAACACCCACACCACCCAGTCCATGTCGAACACGGCCGCGACCGGCAAGGGCACGCTCGCGGTGAGTATCGCGGGCTACGGCGCCGCGTCTGGCGGCGAGGAGTACTCCAAGACCACTGTCACCCTCACCGCGCTGGGCAGGCAGGTCGGCCAGTTCTCCACCGGCGTCGACTGTGCCCAGTACGAGCAGTACAGCCCCGACGGCAACCCCGGCATCTTCCGCAACAACCTCACCACCAACCCCCGCAGTTGGTGCCCGGGCGCGCTGGTCGAGACCCGGTTCTTCGACTTGGGCGAGATCAAGGATCAGCAGGTGGCCCTGACCATCGGCATCAACCGCCCGGTGCCGTTCGTCGGCGACTCGAACTACCGGACCAGCGTGAGCTTGATCGAGCGGTGACATAGGGAACGGCCCCGGAGCTGGGGGTCCGCCGGGGCCGTTCTCCCACTGCATCGCCGCTCGGCGGAGATCGTTTCAGGTGGACCCAAGAAATCTTTTGACGTCCACATCGGACAGTATGTGACCTGCGGCGGGGAACGATCTCGGCGCGGTGTCGGACAGATCGATTACCTTCGATGTCATGGCTACATTGGTGTCGTTTCACGCCCACCCGGACGATGAGTGCATCTCCTGCGGTGGGGTCATGCGCAAGGCTGCCGACGAAGGCCACCGGGTCGTGCTCGTAGTCGCGACCAGGGGCGAGTTAGGCGAGGTCCCCGACGGTTTCCTCGGCGAAGGCGAACAGCTCTGGCAGCGCCGGGTCGAGGAGACCCACGCCGCCGCCGAGATCCTCGGGGTGTCCCGCGTCGAGTTCCTCGGCTACCACGACTCCGGGATGATGGGCGAGCCCAGCAACGACGCCGAGGGCTCGTTCTGGACCGCGTCGGTCGATGAGGCCGCCGAGCGGCTGGCCGAGATCCTTCGCGAGGAGTCCGCCGACATTCTCACCATCTACGACGACTTCGGCGGCTACGGCCACCCCGACCACATCCAGGTGCACCGCGTCGGTAAGCGCGCCGCCGAGTTGGCGGGCACGCCCCGTGTCTACCAGGCGACGATCAACGCCGACCTGATCCGCCGCGGCCGCGAGGAGGCGGAGGCGCGCGGTGAGACCTCGTTCGGCCCGCCCGCGGACATGAAGATCGGCAAGCCCGAGTCGGAGATCACCGCCGCAGTCGACGTCTCGGCGTACATGGCGGCCAAACGGGCGGCGATGCGGGCGCACGCCAGCCAGATCAGCGAGGAGTCGTTCTTCCTCGCCCTGCCCGATGAGGCCTTCCTCGGCGCGTTCGGCGTCGAGTGGTTCATCCGGGAGGGCCAGGGGCCGGGAATCACCGAGAAGGACCTGTTCGCTGACCTGACCGGGTGACTTCGGCGACAACCTGAGTGACCTGCGCTTTCTTCGCTCGTTGTGGTACACCAGAGATCCCGATGAGCCTGGAGGCCGCCATGGACGACGATCGGCGCGCGCTCGCCTCCGCCAACGGGTCCGACCCGACCGCCGAGATGGTCGACCGGGCGGGTCGGGCCCTCGGGTGGCTCTATCGCAGCGGTTGGCAGGTCGCGCGGAGATTGCCGGGCGGCGAAGTGGCCGAGCGACAGGTGCAGAAGGTGGAAGAAGCCATCGTGGCCGAGGTGCGCAAGCACCTTGAGCCGCTGCCGGACCCGGAGCCGAAGCTGATCGAGGCGGCCCGGGTGCGGGAGCCGATGCGGCTGGCGATGTCCGAGTTGCTGGAGCGCTCGGTCACCGACAGCAAGGACGCCGCCCGCGACCACTATTTCGAGGCCGTCCTCCGCCAACTGTTGCCCGACGAGGCGCGGATCGTCTCCGCGCTCTCGGACGGCACCGTCTTCCCGCTGATGCACCTCGCCGCCCGCACCGCGCGCGGCGGGGTGCCGCGGTTCGTGCTCGAGAACGCGTCGACGGTGGGTCGGGTCGCCGGGGTGGTCCAGCCGGGTCTGGTGCCGCTCTACGTCGGCAGGCTGCTGCGGTTCGGGCTCGCCGAGGTCGGTGAGGAAGACCCGACGCTCGGGGTGGCCTACGAGATGCTGCTGACCGACGACCGGGTCCGCGCCGCCGAGGACAGGGCGAAGGCGCAGAGCCGGTTCGGGGCCAAGGCGATCCGGCTGACCCTGCGGATCTCCGAGTTGGGCGCCCAGTTCTGGGCGGTGTGCGACCCGAGCGCCCGCGGGCTCACGCTCGGGGAGCGCAGGTGAACGGCATCATCGCGGACTTCCAGGTCAACTGGATGGTCTACGCGTCGATGCCGCTGATGGCTGCGCTGATCGGCTACGTCACCAAGCTCGTTGCCATCCGAATGATGTTCCAGCCGCTGGAGTTCGTCGGCAAGAAGCCGTATCTCGGCTGGCAGGGCATCGTGCCGCGGCGGGCCGCGCGGATGGCGAGCATCGCTGTCGACACGATGACCGACCGGCTCATCTCGGCGAGCGAGGTGATGGGCAGGCTCGACCCGGAGCGGGTGGTCAAGGAGATAGAGCAGCCGCTGCTCGCCGGGGTCGAGGAGATCGCCCGGGAGATCGCCCAGGAGTTCCAGCCGGGACTGTGGGAGAACCTGCCCGACCAGGTGCGCCGCCGGATCGTGCGGCACATCCAGGCCGAGGCCCCCGGTGTGGTGGCCTCGCTGCTGGAGACGGTCAAGAACGACGTGGACGCCGTGTTCGACCTCAAGGACATGGTCGTCACGAACCTGGTCCGGGACAAGGCCCTGCTCAACCGCATCTTCCAGCACGCGGGCCGCAAGGAGTTCCAGTTCATCGCCCGGTCCGGCATCGTCTTCGGCTTCGCCATCGGCCTGGTGCAGATGTTCGCATGGGCCGCGCTCAAGAACCCCTGGGTGATGCCGATCTTCGGCGGCCTGACCGGCTGGTTCACCGACTGGCTCGCCCTGAAGATGATCTTCAATCCGAAGAAGCCGACGCGCTATCTCGGCATCTTCGAGTGGCAGGGCCTGTTCCTCAAGCGCCGCAGGGAGGTCGCCGCGGACTACGGCGACCTGATCGCGCGCGAGATCATCACGCCGAAGAACGTCATGGAGGCCGTCCTTCGCGGGCCGCTGTCGGACCGGCTGTTCGCGCTGGTCGCGACCCAGGTCCGGACGGTGATCGACAAGCAGTCCGGGCCCGCTCGGCCGTTGGTGATGCTGGCCGTGGGCAGCGGCCGCTACCAGGCGATCAAGAACAGCATCGCGGAGAAGGTCATCGCCCGGCTGCCCGAGACGATGACGCACATCGAGTCCTACGCCGAGGACGCGATGGACATCCGCAACACCCTCGTCACCAAGATGCAGGAGATGTCGGAGGACGAGTTCGAGGAGCTCATCCGGCCCGCGTTCGAGCAGGACGAGTGGATCCTGATCACCGTCGGCGCGGTCCTCGGATTCGGGGTCGGCGAACTCCAGGTCATCCTGGTCAAGTACCTGTCGGTCTGACGCGGCGTGCGCCACGCGGCGCGCGCAACTACGGTCGGGCGCATGGCCTATGTCGCGTCCGACGACCGCTACGAGCGGATTCCCTACCGCCGATGCGGTCGCAGCGGGCTCAAGCTGCCCGCCGTCTCCCTCGGGCTCTGGCACAACTTCGGCGACGACCAGCCGCACGAGATCGGGCGGACCATCCTGCGCCGCGCGTTCGACCTCGGCGTCACCCACTTCGACCTGGCCAACAACTACGGCCCGCCGTACGGCTCGGCCGAGCGCAACTTCGGTCGGGCGCTGGAACGCGACCTGGGCGCCTACCGCGACGAACTGGTGATCTCGACGAAGGCGGGTTACGACATGTGGCCCGGGCCCTACGGCGAGTGGGGTTCGCGCAAGTACCTACTGTCCTCGCTGGACCAGTCGCTCGGGCGGATGGGCCTGGACTACGTCGACATCTTCTACTCCCACCGGTTCGACCCGGAGACGCCGCTGGAGGAGACCGTCGGCGCGCTCGCGACCGCAGTGCAGCAGGGAAAGGCGCTCTACGTCGGCGTCTCGTCCTACTCGCCGACCGCGACCAGGCAGGCCGCCGAGCTGCTGCGCGCCGCCGGGGTGCCGCTGCTGATCCATCAGCCGTCGTACTCGATGCTCAACCGCTGGATCGAGGGCGAACTGCTCGACACCCTCGGCGAGCTGGGTGTGGGCTGCATCGCGTTTTCCCCGCTGGGCCAAGGCCTGCTGACCGACAGGTACCTCGACGGCGTCCCGGAAGGCTCGCGCGGCAGCCGGAACTCCTCGCTGCTGCCCGAGATGCTGTCCGACGACAACCTGCGCCGGGTGCGCGGTCTCAACGAGATCGCCAAGTCCCGTGGGCAGACGCTCGCCCAGCTGGCGGTGTCCTGGGTCACCCGCGACGAGCGGGTCACCTCGGCGCTGGTCGGCGCCAGCTCGGTCGAGCAGCTCGAAAGCACCCTGCGGGCGGTCGACGGGCCGCCCTTCACCGACGACGAACTCGCCGAGATCGACCGGTACGCGGTGGATTCCGGCATCGACCTGTGGGAAAGCTCCCGATCATCGGGCTAGTGGCCCGTCCAGGAACGTTGACCGGGTCTCGACATGCCCACGACGCCGCTGCCCGCGTTGCGGGAACAGCCAAGTACAACCCGGTACGAGCGCTGTCCCCGCGCCTTGGCAGCGACGCCGTGACCACGCCGATACCCGGCCAACGTTCCTGGACGAGCCACTAGTCCGTTAACACGGTGTCAGCGAGCCACACAACCGTGATGTTGTCATCCTCACTGGGGTATTCACGAAACCGCTGGTTAACCGGTCGCGCGGCGATCGGCCATCCGGTATGCGTGAAACGACCCTGTTACGTTGCCTTGGCATGTCGGGAAAACGGGTACGCGAGGAGATCGGCGCACCGTCCATAGCGGATGGCGCGGCGATCTGGAGAATCGCGCGTGATTCACGCGCGCTCGACCTCAATTCGTCCTATGCCTATCTGCTGTGGTGTCGGGATTTCGCCCAGACCTCCGCTGTCGCTCGCATCGACGGCCAGGTGGTGGGTTTCGTCATCGGATTCCTGCGGCCGCAGTGCCCAGACACCGTCGTGGTGTGGCAGATCGCCGTCGACGAGTCGCAACGCGGGTCGGGTCTCGGCGGTCGGCTGCTCGATCACCTGATGGCTCGCGTCGCAGCTCAGGGTGTGTGTCGTCTGGAGACGACGATCACCGCGGACAACGCCCCCTCGGTCGGCCTGTTCGCCTCGTTGGCGCGGCGCAACGGCGCGCGGCTGGGGTGCGGCGAGTTGTTCTGGCCCGATCACTTCCCGGACGAGCACGAGGCTGAAGACCTTTACCGAATCGACTTTCCGAACGGGATGGAGAGCAGTGAGCGTTTTCGACATGATCGAGTCCGAGGTTAGGAGCTATTGCCGGAGCTGGCCGGTGACATTCGACCGCGCCACCGGCAGTCGGATCTTCGATGAGAATGGCCAGGGCTACCTCGACTTCTTCGCCGGGGCCGGCGCGCTCAATTACGGGCATAACAACCCGATTCTGAAACAGGCCGTGATCGACTACATCCAGCGCGACGGCGTGACGCACTCGCTGGACATGCAGACCGTCGCCAAGCGGGACTTCCTGGAGACCTTCAGCGAGACCGTGTTGGCGCCGCGCGAGCTCGACTACAAGATCATGTTCCCCGGTCCGGCGGGCGCCAACGCCGTCGAGGCGGCGCTGAAACTGGCCCGCAAGGTCACCGGCCGCGAGTCGGTCATCAACTTCACCAACGCCTTCCACGGCATGACGCTGGGCGCGCTGTCGGTCACCGGCAACTCCCTCAAGCGCGGCGGCGCGGGTATCCCCCTGGTGCACGCCACCCCCATGCCGTTCGACAACTACCTCGACGGCCTCACCCCGGACTTCATGCTGTTCGAGCGCCTGCTCAAGGACAGCGGCAGCGGCCTCAACGAGCCCGCCGCGGTCATCGTGGAGACCGTGCAGGGTGAGGGCGGCATCAACGTCGCCAGCGTCGAGTGGCTGCGCAGCCTCTCGGAACTGTGCCAGCGCCAGGGCATCCTGCTGATCGTCGACGACGTGCAGATGGGCTGCGGCCGGACCGGCCCGTTCTTCAGCTTCGAGGCCGCGGGCATCAAACCCGACATCGTCTGCCTGTCGAAGTCCATCGGCGGCTTCGGTCTGCCGCTGGGGCTGACCCTGCTGCGCCCCGAACTCGACGTCTGGGAGCCGGGCGAGCACAACGGCACCTTCCGCGGGATCAACCCGGCGTTCGTCGCCTCCACCGAGGCCCTGAAGACCTACTGGACTGACGACACGCTGGAGAAGTCCACCCTGGCCAAGGGTGAGCAGGTCGGCCGCGCGCTGACCGACCTCGCGCTGGCCTACCCCGAGGCGGGACTCAAGGCCAGGGGCCGCGGTCTGGCCCGCGGCCTGCTGTTCGCCGACGGCGACACCGCGGGCAAAGTGTGCCGCGCCGCGTTCGACCGGGGTCTGCTGATGGAGACCGCCGGTCCCGACGGCGAGGTCGCCAAGATCATGCCGCCGCTCACCGTCACCGACGCCGAGTTGGAGGAAGGCCTGGCGATCGTCGACGACGCCGTCGCCGCGACCCTGGGAGGCCTGCGGTGATCGTCCGCTCGGTGCACGACCTGACCGACACCGAACGCGACGTCAAGACCCCGAACTGGCGCAGCAAGCGGATCATCCTCGCGCAGGAGGGTGTCGGCTTCTCGGTGCACGAGACGACGCTGGAGCCGGGGACGGTCAACGACTTCTGGTACGCCAACCACGTCGAGGCGGTGTTCGTCATCGAGGGCGACGGCGAGCTGCTCGACAAGGAGACCGGCGAGACGCACGTCCTGGCTCCCGGCTCGCTCTACCTGCTCGACGGCAACGAGCGTCACCAGCTGCGGCCGAAGACCCGCATGCGCACGGTCTGCGTGTTCAACCCGCCTGTGACCGGCCGCGAGGTGCACGACGAGAACGGTGTGTACCCGCTGCTGACGACCGAAGGAGAAGCGCGGTGACGCTTTCGACCCAGGACCGCTACCGAACCCGCACCCGCGACCGGCTCGAGCCGATGGCCCGCGTCGAGCCGACCGTCTGGTCCGGTGTGGACGGACCGATCGACGCGGAGACGCTGGTCGCCCACGACACGCGCGGCTTCTCGGTGTTCCGGGATCTGCTCGGCCCCTCGGAGGTGCGGGCGTTCCAGGACGAGCTGCTGCGGCTCTCCACTGACGACAAGCTCAAAGCCGACGAGCGCACGATCGTCGAGCCGAAGTCGCAGGAGGTCCGCTCGATCTTCGAGGTGCACAGGATCAGCGACCTGATCGCCGAACTCGTGCGCGACCCGCGGGTCATCGAGCGCGCCCGGCAGATCCTCGGTTCCGACGTCTACGTCCACCAGAGCCGGATCAACTACATGCCGGGCTTCCGCGGCAAGGGCTTCTACTGGCACTCGGACTTCGAGACCTGGCACGCCGAGGACGGCATGCCGTGCCCGCGCGCGGTGAGCATGTCGATCGCGCTGACCGACAACTTCCCGTTCAACGGTGGGCTGATGGTCATGCCGGGTTCGCAGCGCACGTTCGTCCCGTGCGTCGGCGAGACGCCCGACGAGCACTACAAGGCGTCGCTGTCGATGCAGGAGATCGGTGTGCCGAGCGAAGCCGACATCGCCACGCTGGCGAACGCGTGCGGCATCGAGCAGTTCACCGGTCCCGCCGGGTCGGCGCTGATGTTCGACTCCAACGTCATGCACGGCTCGGGCAGCAACATCACGCCTTTCCCCCGGTCGAACATCTTCATCGTGTTCAACAGCGTGGAGAACGAACTGGTGGAGCCGTTCGCCGCCGCCAAGCCGCGGCCGTCCTTCATCGCGGCCAGAAGGTGACCGATCACTCGCGGTTTGCTAGGTTGTCGCGAACCGCGATGCGGTGATGCTTCGTCGGATGTTGACCAAGAGCCCGCTGTGACCGCACTCGGGGTGCAGTCCGGTGCGCTGTCGGTCAACTTCGATGGAGAGTGCGCCCGGGGCCGTCCGAATCGGGAACGGACGACCCCGGGGCGTACGCCAATCGGCTGACTCTTCGAGTACCCCCGACGTCATCCCCCGTTTGCCCCTAGGTTGTCCTGCGGTGTGTGAACGCGCCCGTGGGGACGGGCGCGTCAACCTGGGGGTGGCGGGGTGGATTCGACGGACGACGACGGGCCGCGCTTCTGCGTGCTCGGCCCGGTCGGTGTGGCGGTGGGGGAGCAGTTGCGGTCCATCGGCGGACCGGGTCTGCGCGGGCTGCTCGCGATCCTGCTCTTGGAACCCAATCAGGTGGTTCCGATCGAGCGGATCGTCGACCTGCTGTGGGACCACGAACCACCCGTGACGGCCCGCACGATCGTGCAGGGCTACGTGTCCCGCACCCGCAAATGGCTGTCCACACTGGACCCGACGACGGCGATCGAGACGACCGGGCCGGGCTACCAGCTGGTGATCGACGAGAACCGGATTGATGTGTCGATGGCCCGCATGCTGCTCGCCGGGTCGCGCGGGCGCGAACCCGAGGTCCGCTCGGCGATGCTGGCCCGGGCGCAGGCACTGTGGCGCGGGCCGGAGCTCTCCGACATCGGCGCCCGGGTCCGCGCTCCAGAACTCGCCGAGCTGCGGCTCGCGGTGATCGAGGCGCGTATCGACGCCGACCTCGAACTCGGCAGGCACGACGACGTGATCGGCGAACTCGCCGCGCTTGTGGACACCCACCCGTTCCGCGAGCACCTCGTCGGACAGCTGGTCCTGGCCCTCTACCGGTCGGGCAGGCGTGCGGGGGCGCTGGAGATCTACCAGCGCTTCGCCCAGCGGGCGGCCGGTGAACTCGGCCTGGATCCGGGTCCCGGCCTGCGTGAACTGCACAGCCGGGTGCTGCGCGACGACGAGCGGCTGCTGACCCCGCGGACGGAGCCGGTGGTCAGCCCGCGGGTCGGGGTGTTGAACCCGGCGCAGCTGCCCGCGCCGCCCTCGGGCTTCGCCGGGCGCGAGTCGGAGCTGGCGTGGCTCGACGGCATGCGCGGCGCGGGGGTCGCGGTGCTCGCCGGTCCGGCCGGGATCGGGAAGAGCGCCCTGGCGCTGCTGTGGGGCAGCCAGGTCGCGCGCGAGTTCGTCCACGGGCAGCTCTATGTCTCGCTGCGTGGGTTCGACCCCCGGCACCCGCCGCTCGACGCCGCCGACGTGCTCACCCGGTTCCTTCTCGCGCTTGGTGTCGCCGCGGTGGACATCCCGTCCGACGTGGCCGAGCGGTCGGCGCTGTATCGGTCGCTGCTGGCCGACCGCAAGGTCCTCGTGCTGCTCGACGACGCTTCCGACTCGGAGCAGGTCCGGCCACTGCTGCCGGGCGCGGGCCGGTCGCTTGTGCTGGTCACGAGCAGGCGCAGGCTCGACGGCCTGGTCGCCGACGGCGCCCGGCTGCGGGTCGTGGACACCCTGGCTGCCGACGCCGCCGTCCGGCTGATCGAGCACGCGGCGGGGCCGCCGCTTGACGCCGCCGAACGCGCGCAGCGGGCGCGGCTGGCCCGGCTGTGCGGGTTCCTGCCGCTGGCACTGCGGATCACCGGCGCACGACTGGCGGTCAGTCCTCAGTGGACGGTTGGCGAGTTGGTGGCGGAGCTGTCCGACGAGCGGACCAGGCTGGGCGCGCTCGACGTGGAGGACGCGAACACGAGCGTGCGGGCCGCACTGGACGTCACGGTCCGCAAGCTCGACGAGTCGCACGCCGCGACGCTGCGGGCGCTTGGCGCGTTTCCGGGGCAGTGGGTGAGCCCGTACGCGGTCGCCGCGCTCTGCGGGATCGATGTCGGGCGGGCCCGGGCCAGGCTGCGCGTGCTCGCCGGGTCGTTCCTGGTCTCGGAACTGGACCGAGACGTCTACGGCATGCACGACCTGGTCCGCCTCTTCGCGCGCGAACTCGCCGGGTCCGGTGTGCGGCCGCTGCGCGCGGTCGCCGGGCACTATCTCCATGTCGCCGATACCTGTCGCCGACACCTGCGCGCGGTCGACGACGACATCGCCCCGGCCGCGTCCCCCCGCCCGGACATACTCGACCGCGACGCCGCGCTGGAGTGGTTCGACCGCGAGTGGCCCAACCTGCTCGCCGTCGCCGCGGCCTGCGCCGACGCGGGCCTGCACCGGGAGGTGTGGCAGCTGGCCCGGGTCGCGGGCGACTACCGCCGAGTCCGCTCCCGCCGCGACGACTGGGAGTGGCTCCTGGACCTCGGCCTGACCTCGGCGCGCGCGTGTGGGGACCGGCGGGGCGAAGTGCTGCTGCGCCTGAGCCGCTGCGTCATGCTGACCCGCTTCGCGGGCGAACACGAGACGACCCCCGACGCGGACGCCGCCGTGGTGCTCGCCGCGGAGATCGCCGACCCCAAGCTGAGCGCGATGGCCCACAACACGCGGGCAAGCGCCTGGTACGGCCAGAAGCGATTCGCCGAGGCCCTGGGTGGCTATCGGGACGCCCTGTCGTTGGCGCGGGTCGCGGGATACCGGCTGGGGGAGGCGAACCTGCACAACAACATCGCGCAGGTCCACTTGAACCTGGGCGAACCAGCCTCGGCGCTGGAGCCGCAGCGCACGGCGGTCGAGTTGTACCGGGAGGTCGGGGACCTGGGTTTCGTCGGGCTGGCGCTGGCGAACCTGGCGGAGTTGGAGCACGAACTGGGGCTCCTGGCCGACTCGGAGCGCAACGCCCGGGAAGCGGTGGCGTTGGCGGAGGTCAACGGCTTGGAGCTGACGGAGGCCTTCGCCCGGGAAGTCCTGGCCAGATCCCTTCGCGACAGCGGCGACATCGCGGGCGCCCGCACCGAACTCGCGATCGCCATCGAGCGCTACCGCCAGGCCCAATCCCCAGCCGCCGACGCCGCCCGGGCCGCCCTCGCCTCCCTACCCCCAACCCACCCGCGAGTCCCACGTTCACAACAGTGAGTTCCACGTTCAGAACGGTGAGTTCGCATTTCAGGCCGCACGGCCAAGGATCCCGTTCCAGCGAACCGGCGATCTCGCGTGCCTGAAATGCGAACTCACCGTTCTGAACGTGGAACTCACTGTTGTGAACGTGGGACTCGCGGGTGGGTTTAGTGAGGGTTTAGTGACGGTGATCGAGACGCCGGCAAGGTTGCCCGCGGCGCCCAGTCAGGTGCCGACGGGCTGCGCGGCTTGGGGGTGCGCGGCCCGACGTACCGGCCGGCGCTCCTGGGGGGAGAGAGCCGGCCGGTCGTCTGTCAGCAGCTAGACGTGGCGGCGTGGTCGTCGCCACAGTACGGGCGGGACTCGCGATAGGGACGCAGTTCTCGGTGTTTCGGCGCCAGGCCATCGCCCATCGACTCGCCCATGATCTGCCTGCGGATCCACGGGAGCAGGTGCGTCGTGGTCCACGCGAGGTCGGCCTGGCGCGAGTGCAGCCACGGCTTCGGCTCCTCCGGCGGCAGCGGCTCACGCCAGTCGTCGTCGGTGCGGACCGACAGGGCCTCCGCGACCCGAAGGGCGATTCGCCGGTGGCCGTCGCTGGAGAAGTGCAGCCTGTCGTCGCACCAGGAGCGGCGGTCGTGGAGGACCTTCATGGACCACAGGTCCACCAGGATCGCGCCGTGGCGCTCGGCGATGGCGTGCAGGTGTCCGTTGTAGATCGCGACCTTGCCGCGCACCCGGCGCAGCAACGGCTGCACCTGCGGGTCGGGGCCGGTGAACATCACGACCGTGCACCCGGCCGCCTTCAGTTCGACGACGGCTTCCTCGAAGAGGGCGGCCACCGTGTCGGCGTCGCGGCCCGGGGTGATCAGGTCGTTGCCTCCGCCGCAAAGACTCACCAGGTCGGGGCGCGTGCGCACCGCGATGGGAACCTGTTCGTCGATGATCTCCTGCAGCATCTTCCCGCGCAGCGCCAGATTCGCGTAGTGGAAGCCGGGACTCTGCTCCGCCATCATGGCCGCCAGGCGGTCCGCCCAGCCCACGAAATGACCGTCCGGACCCTCGTCGCTCATCCCCTCGGTGAAGCTGTCCCCGATCGCTACCCAGCTCGACCACCCGTGCACAGCCGTCCCCTCCCGCCGAGAGCCGATCTTTCTCCCACCCCGAACAAACGCCCAGAATGCCGTGGCATTCCCGACCTACGCCACCGTCGGTTACCGAAGCGTAGATTCAGTTACCGCTGGTGACCACTCATTTCCTGTCCGATAACGCGAGTTAGGGCTACCTAACCGATTCGGTGTACGGCAGGCTGTACACGTGGCCGCCTCTTCCGACACCCTCGCCGACCTGCTCGGCGGGCGTCGGGGCGCGGTCGACGCCACCGTACCGCCTTTGGCCTTCCTTCTCGGCTGGTTGCTGACGGATCACCACATCGGCTGGGGCGCGGGCGCGGCGGTGGCCGCTGCCAGCGCGTTGTGTGCCTACCGGCTCGTCACTGGGGCGAAAATCACAGCCGCCCTCGGCGGTCTCGCCGCGATCATCGCCGCCGCGCTCGTCGCGCTCTACACCGGCCGCGCCGAGGACTTCTTCCTACTGCGGCTGCTCGTCAACATCGCCAGCGGCCTCGCGTGGACGCTGTCCATCCTGATCCGCTGGCCACTGCTCGGCGTGGTCGTCGGCGCGATCCTCGGACAGAAGGCGCGCTGGCGCCGCGACCCGGACCTGCTGCGCGCGTACGGCCGGGCGAGTTGGGTGTGGGTCTTCGGCCAGTACGGCGTCCGCACCCTCGTCTTCGGCGCGCTCTGGCTCTCCGGCAACGCCCTCGCGCTCGGCATCGCGCAGGTCGCGTTGTCCTGGCCGCTGGTCGGTGTCGTCGTCGCGGCCAGCGCGGTCGTCCTGCGGCGCTCACTGCCCGACGACCACCCCGGCCTGCGCCACCCGCGAACCCCGAACTAAGCGACCGTCACGCCGCCGCACGGATGCGGCACCCCCGCGCCGAACGCGTCGCGCGCGGCCAGCCAGCCGGCCCCCGCGACCCCGTCCTTCGCGGTCCGCACGTCATGGCCGTCCAGGATCGCGCGAAGCCGCGCCCCGATAGGCGTGTCCGGTCCCGCCACGGTTCCGACCAGCACGATCGGCCCGCCGGACCACGCCTCCACCGCCTGCGCGGCCAGCGCCCGAGCCGCCCGCTCGATGATGTCGGCGGCCACCGGGTCGTCCGCGTGCAGGCTGACCAGCGGCGCGAACCGGGCCAGCCGCACCGGCGCGTCCGCGTTCACGGCCCTGATCAGCCGCGCGAAAGCGTTTTCCGGCCCGCCGATCGCGAGGTCGAGAACGGCCGAGGCCAACTGCCCGAACCGCTCGTCCCGCTGCACCGCCTGAATCGTCGTCCGAACCGCTTCGCGGCCGATCCAGAACGCCGAGCCCTCGTCGCCGAGCAGCCACCCCCAGCCGCCGACCGTCGAGGCGTGCCTGCGGTCGGTGATCCGCATCGCGATGGACCCCGTGCCCGCGATCAGGACGGTCCCGTCCGGATCGGCCGTCCCCGCCGCGAACGCGACCTCCGCGTCGGACCGCACCTGCGCGGGTGCGCGCACCCCCGCCGCGGCCAGCGCCGAGCGGAACTCCTCGGCGACCACCGGGTCGCTCAGTCCCGACGCGCCCGCCATCCCCAGCACGCACGAGACGGCCGTGTGCGAGCCGACCGCGGCCCTGATCGCCGCGCCGATATTGGCCGCCGCCACCGCGGGCGGGTGCGAATTGGGGTTTCCACCACCGGATTCGCCTCGGCCGACCACCTCGCCCGACGCGGTCACGGCCACCGCCCGAGTCGCCGTGCCACCGGCGTCGACACCTACCGCGACCTCGCCCACCGCATCCTCCTCCGTCATGATTACGCCGTTCGGCGTAACATGGTGATCGCCCGCTCCGTTCAACCCCCTCGACGGAGCGGGCTTTCACTTGTCCTGAGCCGGTTCCAAACTCACTCGCCGTTCGCTCAGCTCGCCACCGCAGTGCGCGCAGCCGACCACGGCGTGCGTCGGCCTGCCGCAGTCGCGGTGGCGCACGATCATCGGCGCTCTGCCCGTCTCACCCAGCCACCGGTCGCCCCACCCGATTATCGAGGCGAGCACCGGGAAGAAGTCATGGCCCATCTCGGTCAGTACGTACTCGTAGCGCACCGGCCGGTCCTGGTAGCGGACCCGGTCGAGCACGCCCGCGCCGGTCAGCCGGTCGAGCCGCTCGGTCAGGGTGTTGCGGGCGATGCCCAACTCAGCCTGGAAGCGGTCGAACCGGCGGGTGCCCAGGAAGGCCTCCCGCAGCACCAGCAGCGTCCACTGGTCGCCCAGCAGATCCATTGTCCGGGCGACCGAGCAGTGCCAGCGAGCGAACGAGGTTCTCCGCATCTCAAAAGTGTAAAGAGTTGCGCAATAAGACGGACCCCTATCGTGTTTTGGTGATCTTGGAGAGGCCGCGGGGGTGGTCCGGGTCGCGGCCGCGCGCGAGCGAGAGTTCCAGGGCCAGTCGCTGCAGGGGCAGGATCTCAATGATCGGCGCGACCTCCTCGGCCGTGCGCGGCAGCGCGATGTCCGCTCCGAACGCCGACCCGACCGTGGTGATGTCCGCGCCGCTGCGCCGGACGAGGTCGATCACCTCGGCCATCGCGTCGCCGCCCGCTCCCACGCTGGTGATCGCCAGGACCGACGTCTCGCTGTCGAGCGCGGCGATCGGGCCGTGCAGCAGGTCGGCGCCGCTGTAGGCGCGGGCCGACAGGTAGCTGGTCTCGGCGAGTTTGAGCGCGGCCTCCGCGGCCGTCGCCGAGGAGAACCCGCGGCCGGTGCACACGACCCAGTCGGCGAACCGCATCCGCGCGACCGCCGCGTCGACCCCTTCGGCGGCGAGGGCCCGTGCGGCGATCTCGTCGATGCCGTGCGCCGCCACGCCGTCCTGGCCGCGGATCGCGTCGACGAGCAGGTAGAGCGTCAGCAGCGTCGCCGAGTAGGTCTTGGTCGCCGCGACCGCGAGTTCCGGGCCCGCGCCGATGTCGACGGAGAACTCCGCGGCCTCGTTGAGCGGCGAATCGGCCGTGTTCGTCACCGCGACCGTGAGCGCTCCCCGGGCGCGAGCCGCGAGTGTGGCTTCCACCAGATCGGGTGAGCCGCCGCTCTGGCTCACCGTCACGTAGAGCACGTCCGTGAGATCCGGCTCCGCGCGATACAGCGTGGTCGTCGAGGGCGACACCAGGCCCGCGGGCAGCTTGAGCAGCACTTCTGTCAGATATTTCGCGTAGAGCGCGGCGTGGTCGCTGGACCCGCGCGCGGCGAACAACGCGAACCTGGGCCGCCGCGCGGCGATCAGCGAGCCCACTTTCGCGACGTCGCCGCGGCGGGACATGACGCCCGCGAAGACCGCGGGCTGCTGATCTATCTCCGCCCGCATCGACTCGCCCGGTCGGTGTTCCGTCATCCGCCATCCCTTCGCTAAGGTCTAGACCAATCGTAGAGAAGTGGACTCCCGAGGGCAATCCCGCGGGTGCGAGAGCGGGAACGACGTGCGACAGGGCATTCTGTAGGCGGGCTGTACAGCGGGGTAGTGGGAGGACACATGTTGGAGATGTCCGAGGCCGAGGGGCGGGACACTGTCGCGCGCGTGCAGCGGGAGCCGAAGTACTGGGGGCTCAAGCGGCACCTGCTTGACCTGCTCAACTCGCTGCCGCCCGGATCGCCCATCCCGACCGAGCGCTCGCTGGCCACCGAGTTCGACGTCTCCCGCACGACGGTCCGCCAGGCGCTCGCCGAGCTGACCGTCGAAGGCAGGCTGCTGCGGGTCCAGGGCAAGGGCACGTTCGCCGCGGAGCCCAAGGTCGCGCAGCGGCTGCAGCTGTCCTCCTACACCGAGGACATGCGCGCCCAGGGTCGCGAGCCGTCATCCAAGCTGCTGGAGGTCTCCGAGATCGCCGCGGAGGCCGACCTGGCCCGGCTGCTCGACATCCGCGCGGGCGCGAAGGTGCTCCGCCTGTACCGGCTGCGGCTGGCCGACGGTGAGCCGATGGCCATCGAGTCCACCCACCTGCCGCTGGGCCGGTTCCGGGGACTGCGCCGCTACGTCGCCGACGGCGGCTCGCTCTACCAGGTGCTGCGCGAGCGGTTCGGGGTCGAGATGGGCCACGCGGAGGAGACCATCGAGACGGCGCTGGCGGGCCCGCACGAGGCCGACCTGCTCGGCGCCGACGTCGGGATGCCCATGCTGCTGCTGTCGCGGCACTCGTTCGACACCGATGAGCAGCCGGTGGAGTGGGTGCGGTCGATCTATCGTGGCGACCGATACAAGTTCGTGGCGACGCTTAATCGTCCGTGATCACCGACGTTCGCTGGGGCACCCCCGCCGCCCGCGGGGTGCTCGCCACGACGATCCTCGGCTCCGGCATGGCGATGCTGGACGGCACGGTCGTCAACATCGCGCTGCCGCGCATCGGAGATGAGCTCGACGCCTCGGTCGCCGGTCTGCAGTGGATTCTCGACGGTTACCTGCTCGCCTTGGCCTCGCTGATCCTGGTCTCGGGCGCTTTGGGCGACCGCTTCGGCAGGCGTCGGGTGTTCCTGGTCGGCGTCGTCTGGTTCGGCGCCGCATCCGTCCTGTGTGGACTCGCGCAGTCCACGGAGATGCTGGTCGCGGCCCGGGTGCTCCAGGGTGTCGGCGGCGCGCTGCTGACGCCGGGCTCGCTGGCCATCCTGCAGTCGGTGTTCCACCGCGAGGATCGTGCCCGCGCGATCGGCGCGTGGTCCGGCCTGGGCGGGATCGCCGCCGCCGCGGGACCCCTGATCGGCGGGCTGCTGGTGCAGGTCTGGTCGTGGCGGCTCGCGTTCCTGATCAACGTCCCGGTCGCCGCCTTCTGCGTGTGGATGGCGCTGAGGTTCGTCCCCGAGACCCGGGACGAGGAGTCCGCGGGCCCGATCGACCTCTTCGGCTCGGCCCTCGGTGCGCTGGGACTGGCGGGGATCACCGCCGCGCTGGTCGAGGCGCCGGTGCGCGGTCTGGACTGGCTGGTGCTCAGCGCCGGGATCGGCGGCTTCGCCGCGTTCGCGGCCTTCGTCCAGCGACAGCGCCGCGGCCACGATCCGCTCGTGCCGCCCGCGCTGTTCGCCGACCGGACCTTCGTGATCGCCAACGGCCTCACGCTCGCGGTCTACGCCGCGCTCGGCGGCGTCTTCATGCTCATGGGGCTGCAACTGCAGATCTCGCTCGGCTACTCGCCGCTGGCCGCTGGGGTCGCGGGGGTGCCGATCACCATCATGATGCTGCTGTTGTCCGCCCGGTTCGGCGCGCTGGCGTCGAAGTACGGCCCAAGGTGGTTCCTGGTCAGCGGACCGATGGTGATCGCCGCCGCGACCCTGCTGCTGATGCGCGTCGCGCCGGGATCGAGCTATCTCGGCGCCGTGCTGCCCGCGGTGACGCTGTTCGGTTTCGGCCTCGCGATTGTCGTCGCGCCGGTGACCGCGACCGTGCTGGCCGCCGCGCCGGACCGATACGCCGGTGTCGCTTCGGGCGTCAACAACGCCATCGCGCGAACCGGCGGTTTGCTGGCTGTCGCCGTGCTGCCTGCTGCTGCCGGGCTCACGGGAGCCGCCTACGCCGACCCGGTCGCCCTGACCTCGGGTTGGCGCACGGCGTTGCTGATCTGCGCGGGGCTCACAGTCGTCGGCGGCCTGCTCGCTCTCGGCGTGCGGGGGAACGTGCTGGCCGTGGAGGAACACGCCCCCGAATGCCCGCACCCGGGCGACTGCATGTCCTGCTCCGTCGACGCCCCGCCCACCCACATCAAGCCCTGACGCGTCAGAGCCGCTGTTCCCGTTCGGTCGGGTGGGACTCGGCGACCTTCAGGGCTTGCCGACAGAGCTGGTCGGCGGCGCGGGTGGTCTCCGGTTGGCGGTACTTGCGGCTGAGCCGGAGGACGAGGGCGGTCGCGGTGTCGAGGTCGATCCGGTGGCCGACGGACACGAAGATGGGTTTCACGCCGTCCTGGGTACGCAGCGCGCGGCCTACTTCGTCGGTGCCGTCGATCAGGGCGGTCCACGATCCCCGTTGCCGGGCGGGCGGTTCGTGGTCGCCCATGGAGTTCTTCCCGACGCCGATGGTGGGGATGCCGGTCGTGACGCCCAGGTGACAGGCCAGGCCGAACCGGCGGGGGTGGGCCAAGCCGTGGCCGTCGCAGACCAGCACGTCCGGCGTGGTCGTGACCGCGGCCAGCGCCTGAATCAGCGAGGGCAGTTCGCGGTAGGCGAAAAGGCCTGGGACATAAGGAAAGTCGGTGGTGCCTGTGACCAAGGCCGAGTCGATGACCTGCCCGGACTCGATGTCCACACACGCCACCGCCGCCACGAGTCGCCCCGTGTCCCCCAGGTAGGCGACATCAAGCCCTGCGGCGATGCGAGGAGCGAAGTCGGCAGGCGTCTCCGCCACCACCGACGGCGCCAACCTGAGCTGTTCGGCGATCGCCTCGTCCGGAGTCATGCGCCGTCCGCGACGTAGGTTTCGATCGGGGCCTTGCGATCGCCGGTCGGGTGCCACTGCGCGTACGGGCTGTATTTCATGCCGATGAAGTACGTGGTCAGCGCGAGAATCTGACCACCAGCACCACGCTCCAGGATGCTCACCCTACGGATCCGGGAAACGTGCGTCAGAGCCGCTGCTGCTGTTCGGTCAGCACCAGGTTCATGTTGGCGGCCACCTTGTCGGCGCGGGTGCGGGCTTCCTCGCGTGTGGCGCACCGCAGGTCGAAATCGTCGGTGGTCATGATCACCAGAGACCGGCCGCGCCCAGTGAGGATCAAGGCGAACACGTCGAGGTAGTCACCGATGCCGAACCAGCCAGTCACGACCTCGATGAACAGCGGCAACTCCGGGACGGCCGCGCGGTCCTCCAGGGGGACCAAGCTCAGCCATTCCTCGTCGTCGTTGCTGTCCATGGCGAGGTCGGGCTCGGTGTTCCAGCGGATCTCCTCCCGCGGGACCAGCCCACGGCAGGAAAGCCCTTCCTGGGCGTAGGAGAGCGTGACGAACCCGGCGGGGGACTCCAGGACCAGGGTCCCGGGCAGCGGGATCGTGCCGTCCGCGGACACGGTGGCCAGTTGCCACAGCCCGGTCACGGTGATGCCGAGCAAAGCACGCACATAGGGCGTCAGTTCGCCGGAGTGCTGGGGTTGTTCCACGGTGCACCTCCTGCTGCTCCACCGCTCTTCACGCTGAGCGCGGTAATCCACTCACCGTCGGGTTTGCGCACGATGATCAGGTCGCCGCGCCGAGACCATATCGCGCCCTCCACCGACATGTACCGACCCACGCCGACCTGCTCCGGGTTGTCGACCACCCGCTGGATGTAGTCCTTCATGGCCTGCTGGGTCTCTGGCTTGCCCGCCCCGCCGGGGATCTCGACGCCGTCCGCGCGCGCCGCGGTCCGGATGTGCTGCGCGTGCTTGCGGAAATGTGGGACGGCGTTCTTGCCGTAGCTCGTCTTTCCGTCGAGCGGGTCCTTCTTGGGGCCCGATCCCTCGCCGGGGCGCCCGGTGGTGCCCTCACCGCCTGGCCGTCCGCGCTTGGCGATCTCGGCGGTGGTGTCCTGGGCTTTGCCGACATCGCTGCTGGCATCGACTTTGCCTGTGCTCTGCGACGGTTTCCCGTCCCCGCCGTCCCCTGGCTTGCCGGTGGGCGGCGGGTTGGGGCCGTCACCCCCGCCGGGCGGGCGGCGGTGGAGCGCGAGTCGGATGACGAGCGCGAGGATCGCCAGGAATCTGATCACGTCCGCCTACCCGTTGAGGAGATTGGTGAGGTTGGTGAGGCTGGTGACCAGGCCCGTGGTGTAGACGAGGATGCGCCCGACCCACTTGACCACGGCCGCGACGATCTGGCCTGCGATCAGCGGGATCGTGACGACGAAAATCGCCTCGACCGCCCAGACGATGACGCGCGCGACCAAGTCGGCGATCAGGTCGCGGACGAGCTCGCGGGTCATCTCGACCAGGCCGCCCGCGCCTTCGGTGGCGGCCGCCATGGCCGCCGAGATGGCGGCGAGGCCGCCGACCGCGTCGACGTTGTTGACCATCATGGCGCGGTATGCGTCGGCAGCGTCGCCGTGCCAGTCGGGCATGTCGTCGGTCAGGAAGGTGCCCAGTTCTTGGGACATGGCGTGGAGTTCGGTGGCCATGTTGTTCCAGGTCGCGGCATGGGAGCGGACCAGGTCGGGTTTGCCGGTCAGCTCGTCGAGCATCTCGCGCAGCGGCTCGAAGTACTCCATGGCCCAGCCGAGGCCGTTGGCCAGCAGCGCGCTGATCGGGTCCAGCACGGTGGCGGCGCCCTCGACCGTGAGCGTCGCCGCGGCCAGCGCGTCGTCGACCCAGCCCTCGCTCTTGATGGCGTCGACCAGGCCCTCGATGCTGTCGGCCAGCCCGGATCCCGTCCACACCTCGCGACTGGACTCGACCGGGGCGACCAAGGAAGGCTCGGTCACCGCATGCCTCCGGCGGCGGTGATCATGCTCGCGTTGCTGTCCTCGATGGCCTCGTACGCCGTCGCGGTGTCACCGAGGGCTTTGACCACCAGAGCGAGGTTCTCCTCCACGTAGGCGATCAGCTCGTCCTGCTTGGCGTGCTTGCCTTCCAGCACCCCGGAGATCCACCCGCACAGCAGTCCATAGGCTTGGTCGTCTTGCGCGATGTGCCCGCTGGCGGACTTGACCGCGCCGAAGCGCGCCTGGATCGCCGCCACGTTCGCCGCGTGCTTGCGGATCTGCTCAGCGTCGGTTTTGAATCCCCCGGCCACGGTCAGTCCCTCCCCAGCGGCGACTCGTCAGCGAAATAGTCCTCGTCATCGGGCCGGGCTTTGCGCGACGGCG
This sequence comes from Actinokineospora xionganensis, assembly GCF_014323725.1. Taxonomy (GTDB): domain Bacteria; phylum Actinomycetota; class Actinomycetes; order Mycobacteriales; family Pseudonocardiaceae; genus Actinokineospora; species Actinokineospora xionganensis. The sequence goes on from NZ_JABVED010000003.1 coordinate 387,326, forward strand.
GGGCCGGGTCCGCGGCGGGCATCTCACGCAGCCTGCCGACGCTCTCGGCGATCGCCCGTGCCGCGGGCGACTCCGTTCCCACCGTGTCGGCGACGATCTCCTGGGAGCGATCGGCCAACTGGCTCCGGGCCCGTCCCAGCGTTTCCATGATGGTCTGCGCCACCACCGAGGGCGCCGCCCGCTGGATCCGGTCGGTCAACCGCAGGTCCACGACCGCGCCGGTCGAGTCGACGGTGACCGTGGCCATCCCACCGGGATCACTGGCGGTGACTCGCACCGCTTTGAGCTGCTCGCCCATGGCCTGGGTGTCGGCGGCCAACTTGTCGATCCGACTCTTCCACGCGGCCAGGCGCTCCCGAGCGCCTTCCGGATCAAGAACCCTGTCGCTCATGCCGTCCCCGAATCGCCAGTGCGAAGCCCTCTTGATCAGCACTATAGGGAGCGCGACATCCGCACGAAGGTGAAACGAACGATCTCAGCGACGGCCGCCGCCGGGGGCCCCGGCGGCGGCCGTGTCAGCGTGCTCAGCCCACCGCGGCCTTGACCCGCGAGCGGAGCTCCGTCATCGACTTGATCTGGGTCCACTGGCCTTCGAGTTCCTCGATGCCGCCCAGCAGCCTGCCGCCGTCCTCGAAGATGATGCCCACGACGTCCGGGATCATCAGCTTCGCGCCCTGCGGCAGGCCCTTGCCCGCGTTCCTCGACTTCGCCTTCCCGTCGTCCTCACGCAGGAAGAGCATCACCGGCGTGCCCGCCGGGATCGACTTGCGCCACTTGTCCAGCGAGTTGACCGGCGTGCCCGTGGCGTCGTTGTAGCGGCCTCCCTGCCACAGCTCGACGTAGACGAAGCCGTCCTTGACCTGGTTGGCGTGCTTCGCCTTGAGCTTGTCGGTGACCTTCACGCGCAGCACGACGTGCTGCAGCGCGTACGGGTCGGCCTCGGTGTCGAAGGTCTCGCGACCCTGCTCGATCCCGTCGACCGTGCCCGCGACGATCGCGTCGTGTCTGTTGGACTTCACCAGCGCCTCGGGGGTGGCGGCTGGCTCGACGTCCATGTCCGCGCCGCGCAGGACGCTCACGTCGAGACCGGCCTGCTGCACGGCGGCGGCCGGTTTCGCCTCAGGCGCGCTGTTGGTGGTGGACGCGCCGCATGCCGCGCTTCCGAGCGCGGCGGCCAGCAGGATCACCGGCCCGATCAACCTCTTCTTCACTTCGGCTCCCTTGGTGGTCGTGGTAGGCATCGGCGATCAGAACCAGGCGTTGATGTGGTCGCGGTGGTGCGCGGTCCACGTCCGGGTCCACGCGGCCGACGACGTGCCCGTCCAGCCCGAGCGCTGGCAGCTGTCGTCATACGGCGACGGGTAGTGGTTCAGGCCGAGGGTGTGGCCGAGCTCGTGGCAGGCGGTCTTGCGCCACTGGTTCGCCTCGTAGGTCGAGCTCGAGTAGTGCGAGCGCACGAGGGCGCCGTTGATCTTCACCAAGTACCGGTCGCAGCGGGCGGGGGAGCTGCCCGACCAGAACACGACGCACTGCGCGGAGCCGATCCACGAGTCGCTCGTGGTGCCCTCCTCGCGCCACACGACGTCGGTCTGTCCGGCGCCGCTGAGGTCGCAGTCGGCGTGGTACTGGCGGTTGGCGGCGGTCGCGTCGGTCATGTAGACCATCGCGTTGTACATCTGGGTCTTCACCGCGGCCGATGGTTCGATCACCGAGTAGCAGTAGTTGTGGTAGCCGGTGTCCGGCCGGAAATTGCTGTTGAACGGCCACGTGTCGGCCGAGGCGTTGCCTGCTGATGCCACCGCGATGACCGGCGCGACGATCACCGCCGCCGCCAAGAGCCGGGTGAGCCGCTTGAGTACCCGTCCCATCTGACCTCCTTATTACGAATACCGGTGCGGGGCTTATTGCGGAAACCGCATCGGTGGTTTGTCCGTCGAAGGTTTCCCGGGGGCGGTTGCGGAACGGTTGGAGCAGGGGGAGGCCGAATGGAGTACCGAGTCCTTGGCGCGCTGGAGGCACACGACGGGACTGGCGTCGTGGAGCTGTCGCCGCGGTTGCGTGACTTGCTGGCGGTGTTGCTGAGCCGGGCGGGGGAGCCGGTGTCGGTAAGCCGTATCGCCGAGGCGCTGTGGGGATCGGAGCCGCCCAGATCGGCGCCGAAGACCACGCAGATCTACGTGCACCACTTACGCCGGGCGCTCGGCGGGCGACTACAGATCGAGCACCGCGGCGGCGGATACGTGTTGGCCGAGCACAAGGAGGTGGACGCCGCGCGGTTCGAGGACTTCTCCGCGCAGGGCTACACGGCCATGGCCGAACACGACCACGACCGAGCCGTCCACCTGTTCCGACGCGCGCTGTACCTGTGGCGCGGGCCTGCGTTCGACGGTCAGGAGAGCCTGCCGATGGTTCGCGAGGAAGCCGCGCGGCTGGAGGCGCTGCGGCAGCAGGTGAGCGAGGACCGCGTGGAGGCCGAACTGGCGCTGGGCCACCATGGCGACCTTGTCGCGGAACTCATGGCCACGGTGGCGGCCAACCCGCTGCGTGAGCGGTTGCGCGCTCAGCTGATGATCGCGCTGCACCGCTGCGGGCGGCGGGCGGAGGCGCTGGCGGTGTACCGGGAGGGCCGGACGCTGCTCGCGCGGGAACTCGGCCTCGAACCGGGCCCGCACCTTCGCCGGGCCGAACACCTGATCCTGACCGACGCGTCGGAGGGCCTCACCGTGCGCTGCCCGAACTGTCGGACATCAATCGCCCTGCGGCACAACGGAAACCGCACGACGCGCCGGTCGAAGATCATGGGTGCCTGAGCAGGTGGGCGAGCACGTCGGTGTCGATGTTGCCACCGGAGACCACGGCGACCGTGCGGCCCTTGGGCAACTCGCTCGCGCGATACAGGTAGCCGGCCGTGGCGACGGCGCCGCTGGGCTCGGCGACCAGATTCGCCTTGTGCGCGAGAAGGGCGACGGTCTCGCGGATCTCGTCTTCGGAGACGGTGACGATACCGTCCACGAAAGCCTGCTGGTGGGCGAAGGTCAGCGGGGAAGGCTGCGAGCGCAGTCCGTCGGCGATGGTGCGGTTGCGGTCGTCCACCGACCAGGACACCAGCTCACCGGCCTTGAGACTGGCGGCTGTGTCCGCCGCCAGTTCCGGCTCGACAGCCCAGACCTGCGTCTTGGGCCGCAACGCCTTGATCGCGGTCGCGACACCGGAGATCAGTCCGCCGCCGCTCACCGGGACGAGAACGAGGTCGACGTGCGGTAGGTCGGCGACGATCTCCAGGCCGATCGTGCCCTGGCCGGCGATGACATCCGGGTGGTCGAACGGCGGGATCAGCGCGGCCCCCCGCTCGGCGACGATCTCGTCCGCCACCACCTCCCGCTGCCCCACCTCGGACAGGACGACCTCAGCGCCGTGCGCCCGGGTCGCGTCGACCTTGACCTGGGGCGTGTCCTTGGGCACGACGATCCACGCCTGGATCCCGAACATCTTGGCCGCGTACGCCACGGCCTGGGCGTGATTTCCGCTGGAGTAGGCAACGACGCCCTTGGCCCGCTGCTCGTCGGTGAGGTTCGCGATGGCGTTGTAGGCGCCCCGGATCTTGAAGGCGCCGATGGGCTGGAGGTTCTCCGGCTTGAGCCACAGCGGGCGGTCCGGGTCGGACCAGAGGCAGGTCAGCAGGGGTGTGCGCGTGGCAGCGCCGGAGATCCGGGTCGCGGCGGCGCGGATGTCGTCGATGGTCACGAGGTTCACGGCTCCAGTGTGCCTGGTCCGTGAATGTGAATTACTGGGTCAAGGGTGCCGCCAAACGGACCTATTACCAGGAGTGAGCGCGCAATACCGTCACGTTATCGCCACTGGCGAGGACGTGAGGGCGCCCGTGGGCGAGCCGCCAACCCTGCTCGGCTCGCCCACACTCACGTCTGGGAGATGTGAGTGACGAAGACGGACCAGGTCTGAGCGGTCACAGTGACGGTGGGACCGGTGGCGTTCTTGGAATCCCGGATGCCTGCGCGATCAAGGGTGAGCGAGACTTCCACGCAGTCCGTGCTGTCCCCGCCGCCGCTAAAGGTGCTCTTTCGCCACCTGCCACGTGTCATCCCAGCTGCCTTCCGACCGGTCGTACTCGTCCGCCAACGTGGCGAGTAGCGCCCGGGATTCTCCCGCATCGAGTGCGAGAGCGGCTAGCCGCCGGTTGAGGGAGCGGTACCCGGCGACGTACTCGGTGTCCTCCAGAAACAGGCCACCAACCGGCCCGTCCATGTAGGCGATCGCTGGGTACTTGGCGAACCCGAGCAGTCGGAAGGCACCTCCGAACAGCGCTCGGTCGCGCGCGGCCGCCGGCACCACGCGGATCGAGATGTTGCTTTGATCGGCGAAGAACACCATCGCGAGCAACTGTTCGGCCATGATCCGGTAGTCGCCCACCTCCATCCGCAGCGCCCGCTCATGGATGAAGAACGTGAACTTGGCGGGGTTGTTGCGGAACAGGATCCGCTGCCGCTCCATCCGCGCCTGCACTTGCGCTTCGAGCCGGTCAGCAGGCATGTCCGTGCCCAGGAACAACGCGCGAGCGTATGGCTCTGTCTGCAACAGCCCTGGGATCGATTCGGGTTCATAGCTCACCGAGTGACTTGCCTGGCTCTCGTGGAATATCAGTGATCGCAAGGAATCGAGCATCCACTCGCCGTGGGGACATAGCCAGTAGCCCCGGTCATCGTTGGTGTCTTTGCAGGCTTTGATCAGCCGCTGCACATCTTCGTAGTGGGCGCCGCAGGCCGCCATGTAGTGCACGACTTCCGTCTCGGTTGTCGTTCCTCGATACCCGGTCTCCAGCCGGTGCAGACAGGCTGCGGAGAATCCGAGCTTCGGACCGAGTTCGCGCAAGGTCAGGCCCGTGGCCTCCCGATAGCTCCGCAGAAGATCGCCCAGCTCGCGCGCGCCCGCCCGGTTCCTCGCTCCCATTGGGCACACGCTAGGGAAACCACCCGTGCCCGCGCGCCACTTCGCGGGCCAATCCACCCCATCGCGCTAGCTGTTTCACCCCGGGAATCAGACGCCACTGCCTGCCCACTGCGCGAACAGAACCCAGACAAGGATCAAGGCGATGGTGGAGATGACCACGCCCAGCGTCGCCGCGGCGAGGAGGCCGGACGCGACCGAGTCCCACGGTTGCCGCCCCGGAACGAAACGCAGCACGACACCCACGATGAACGCGGCGACCCACACCAGGACGAAGGCGCCTGCGGACTCCCCGCTTTGCCATCCGGTGCCCGCGAAGGTGTTGTTGAACTCGAAGTACACCACGGCGAACATCAGCGAAAAGGGAACCAGGAACGCGGCGAACGCGACACCGGGCCTGCGGGGCGATCGCTCAAGGTCGTCCATGCCCGACAGTCTGGCGATTGCGCGACCCAGGGCGGCAGCGCAGAACTACTCAAGCAGGCCGATGGCTACGGTGCATCGGTGACCGAATCGCCCCGGAAAGTCGAAGTTCTGCCGATTGAGCAGTATGTCGCCACCCTGGCGCGCAAGCGGATGGCCGCGGGGGTGCTGTTTCGCGACCACGAGGACCGAGTGCTACTCGTCGAGCCATCGTACAAGCCGACTTGGGAGATCCCAGGCGGCGCGGTGGACGCCGACGAGTCGCCGTGGGTGGCTGCGTCACGGGAACTGGCTGAGGAGTTGGGCTTGGACCGGCCGGCGGGCCGGTTGCTGGTGGTCGACTACGTCCGGCCACAGGACGGCAGACCCGAGGGCGTCGTGTTCATCTTCGACGGCGGCCACTTGGAAGAGGCCGACTTGCCAAACTTGGTCTTCGCCGACGGAGAGATCCTTTCGGCCGGCTTCCACACGATCGGACAGGCCAGGGCAAAGGTGAAGCCGCTACTGGCCAACCGCCTCGCCGCGGCGGTCGAGGCCGCCCACCAGGACGTGACCGCCCTGTGCGAGGACGGCGTCCGCGTCGCCTGAACCTTCTCAACCCGCCGCTTCGTTCGGACCGGCCTCGGCGGCCGGCGTGGGCGGGGGACAGCGACAGGTGCGCCCCGAGGCTGTCGTTGATGCCGTCGACCAGCAGCGGAGCCCACTCGAAGTTGCATTGCCCCTGTCTCGCGTCGGACGCGCCGAGTGTGGGGCTGCTCTATGTTGGGGTTCATGACCGACTCGTCGCCAGAGCCGGAGGTCGTAGGGGTCGCGCGAGATGTTCGGGCCGCGCGGCGGTCGCCTGCGGATTTTGATGCCGCGTTCGCGGTGGCTACGGTGTTCGCGCGTCGGACCCGGGGGCAGCGTCCTGGGGTGATGGTGTCGATGCTGCCGGGCAAGGGGCAGTGGGTGTTGGCGTTCTCGACGCCGGAGCGCCTTGCCGCGTTCGGGCAGGACACGCCGTGGTTGAGCCTCAAGGGCGCCGATCTGCTGGCGCAGCTTCCTGCTGGGATCGGTGTGCTGCTCGATGTCGGTGAGGATCACGGCTTGCCGTTGCTGCCGCAACCAGATGGCCTCGCGCGGTTCGCGGGTGCGCGGTTGCCCGGAACCGATCCTCGGCGGCAGCGGTCTGAGCAGCGGGAGGAGCGGGCATGACTGGATTCAACGTCGACCTCGCCGCGTTGGATCAGGCGGGCCAGGCCATCTCGCAGACGATGCACGACATGAAGACCTGCTCGGTCGATCGGATCGATGGCGGGTCGGGTCAGTACGGGCACGACGGGTTGCACGAAGCGTTCGAGCACTTCTGTGACCGCTGGCAGTACGGGGTCGAGGTGCTGATCGAGGACGGCGACAAGATCGCGAAGGCTCTCAACGCGTCGCTGGACGCCTATATCGACGTCGACCAGTCCGCCGAGCAGTCGATGCGCGCGACCGGTTCGGGTGCCGACCCCGCCGCGGAGGTGGCCGATGGCTGAGCTGGGCCAGACCCGCGACCCCAAAGAGTTGGTCCCGGGCGACGCGCGCGCCATCGACGACAACGTCACCGCCATCCGTGGCCGTGGTGCGGCCATGGAGAACGCGGGCAACGGGCTCAAAGCCATCGACAGCGGCGCCTGGCAGGGCCAGGCGGGCGACGCTTTCCGCGACGAGTTCGGCTACGAGCCGACCCGCTGGTATCAGGCAGGCGACGCATTCGACGCGTGCGCCAAGGCGCTTTCCGGTTTCGCCGAGACGCTGCGTTGGGCGCAGGGTCAGGCGATTGAGGCGATCTCGCTGTGGGACCAGGGCGAGAGCGCGACCAGGCAGGCCAAGCAGGCGCACGATCAGGCGGTCACCGACGCGAACGCGCGCAGCGCGGCGGGCGAGCCGACGGTGGTCGCGCCGTTCTCCGACCCTGGGGAGGCCAAGCGGCAGGCCGCACGCGATCTCCTCAACCGTGCTCGCCAGCAGCTCACCGAAGTGGGAGACCGTGCTGCCGGGGTCATCCGTGGCGAAGGGGACAAGGCCCCCGAGCAGTCCGGATGGGATGCGTTCTGGGACGGTGTCGGCGACGTCGCGGGTTTCGTCGGCGATGTCGGGTTGGGCCTGTGGGACGGACTCAGTGGTACCGCCGAGTTCCTCTGGGAACTCAGCCCCCACCATCTCATCGACGATCCCGGCCACTACGGCGAGATCTGGGACGGTTTGACCTCCGCCGCGGCGTTCGCGGTCGACAACCCGCTCGAGTTCGGCAAGCAAATGATCAACTGGGACCAGTGGTCGAAGGAGCCTGGACGGGCGCTGGGTAACACCGCGTTCGGATTCATCCCGATCGCCGGAGTGGTCGCCAAGATCAAAAAGTTGCGGACGTTGTCCAAGGCCGACCCGGACGCGCCGAATGTGAAGCCGAACCTGAAGGACTACTTCGACGGCGGTGCCAAGCCCAAGGCCAGCGAACTCGACGAATGGGCGCAGGCTCAGGGCTGGACGAAGACCCAGACCGACAACGGCCCACCGAAATACGTCGACGACAATGGGGTGACCCGGTTGACCATCAAGGAAGGCAGCCCCCGCGCACCCGGCAGTGCCAACCCGCACATCGAGATCCGCGACGAAAACGGTCAACGAACCGACGCGAACGGAAACCCGGTGACCCGCAAGAGTCCCGGCAACCACACACCCATCGAATGGGACTGGTGACGATGACGAACTACACCGACGTGGCGGCGCTTTCCGGCGTGTACCTGGAAGACAGCTACATCCTGGCGATCGACGACACACCCGGCGCGCTGCGGTTCAAAGGCGAGTTCGTCCTCATCGAGCACCACCCCGCCTACCGCGCCCCGACACCAGGCGAGCAGTACTGCTACGCCGACGGTTGGCTGGTCATCCCGAACACCACCCGCGTCGAGTGGAACCGGCGCTCGACACAGCACTTCACCGACGCGGCAGGCGAGGAAGACCTCGGCAACATCGACTACCTCCACCGCGTCGACGACCACTGGCTGATCGGCGGCGACTGGGGCGAAGTCCGCGCCTACACGACTGACGACCCCCGACTTGTCCTGACACCATCCGCCGAGTCCTGAGCCGCGAGCACGCCCATGGCGGGAATTGTCGGACTAGCTGGTCAGGCGATTGGCAAGCGCTTGCGCGGCGGCGTTCGGGTCCTCGGCGTCCGTGATTGCGCGGACGACGACGATGCGGGTGGCGCCTGCGTCCAGGACCTCCGGTAGGCGCTCGCCGTCGATGCCGCCGATGGCGAACCACGGGCGGTCTGGAGCCATCGCGGCGGCAGCGCGGACGAGGTCGAGGCCGGGGGCGGTGCGGCCGGGCTTGGTGGGGGTGGGCCAGCAGGGGCCGGTGCAGAAGTAGTCGACGCCGGGCTCCGACGCCGCTGCTGTGGCCTGCGCCACATCGTGGGTGGAGCGGCCGATCACGACCTCGTCCCCGACGATGCGCCGAGCCAGGGCGACCGGGATGTCGTCCTGGCCCAGGTGCAGCACGTCCGCCTGGGCGGCCAGGGCCACGTCGGCCCGGTCGTTCACCGAGAGCAGGGCCCCACGTGCGGCGCAGACCTCGGCCAGCTTGGCCAACACCCGCAGCTCCGGGCCCGCTTCGAGTGACTTGTCTCGCAGCTGCACGATGTCGACGCCGCCCGCGAGGGCCGCGTCCACGAACTCCGCGAGGTCAGGGCGGTTGGGAGTGCACAGGTAGAGGCGGGCTTCGCCGAGCTTCCGCCTGATCTGGTCACCATCAAGTCCTGGCATGAAGCTGACGGTAGTGCGCTACGGTGAAGGCTGGTCGCACGGGAGTCCGAGTACGGGCTGAGAGGGAGCTGGATCGCTCCGACCGTCGAACCTGATCCGGGTCATGCCGGCGCAGGGAGCGTGATGGTGGTGAAAGACATGCGTGACGAGCGCGTCGCCGTTGTGGGCGGCGGCGTCATCGGGCTGTCCGTGGCCTGGCGGCTCGCCGAGTCCGGATACCCGGTCGTCCTGATCGATCCCTCGCCGACGAGGGGGGCCTCCTGGGTGGCGGGCGGGATGCTGGCGCCGATCACCGAGTCCTGGCCCGGCGAGGAAGACGTGCTCGCTCTCGGTGCCGAATCGCTTACCCAGTGGCCCGGGTTCGCCGAGCAGCTGCGGCCTTTCGGCGAGATCGGTCTCAGGACCGAGGGAACCCTCGCGCTGGCCCTTGACTCCGCGGACGTCGGCACGCTCGATGTCCTCGCGGACCACCTGCTCAACCTGGGCCGCGAGGTCGACCGGCTCACCGGCAGGCAGATCCGGGCGCTGGAGCCGACCGTCGGACCGAAAGTCCGAAGTGGACTGTCTGTGCCCGGCGATCTTGCCGTGGACAACAGAAACCTTCTCCTCGCTTTGCGGCGAGCCGCCGGCGAGGCCGGGGTCCAGTTCGTGCCCGAGCGGGCGACGGCGGTGCGGCCCGGCATGGTGGAGCTCGGTGAGTCCTTTATGGACTGTTCGGTCGCGGTCATCGCCGCCGGAGCGTGGAGCACCGGACTGCACCCGGCCCTCGAGTCCGTCACGCGGCCGGTGAAGGGCGAGATCCTGCGGCTGCGCACCCGACACGGCACGCTTCCCTTGCCCACGCGGACAATCCGGGCGCACGTCGAGTCGCGTCCCGTCTACCTGGTCCCGCGGGCCGACGGTGAACTGGTGCTCGGCGCGACCCAGTGTGAGGTCGGGTACGACGAGGACGTGACCGTCGGCGGCGTGCGTGACCTGCTCTCCGACGCCGAGCAAGTCCTGCCGGGAATCGCCGAGTACGCGCTGACCGAGTGCGCCGCGGGCCTGCGGGCGGGCAGCAAGGACAACCTGCCGCTCATCGGCTGGCTCGAACCGGGAGTGCTCGCCGCCACCGGCCACCACCGCAACGGCCTGCTGCTGGCCCCGGCCACCGCGGCCGCGGTCCTCGACATCCTGCGCGAAGGCGCGGCCCCCGACTACGCGCGGGCGGCCGACCCGTCCCGTTTCCGGACCACGCAAGGAAGGACGCGATGAGGATCGAGCTCAACGGCAGCCCCCGCGAGGTCGCCGACGGAACCACGATCGCCGACCTGCTCACCGCGTTGGAGCTGCCCGCCAACGGCATCGCAGTCGCGCTCGACGGTGAAGTGGTGCCGCGCGCCGACCACGCGCGGGCGCCGGTGTCCGAGGGCTCCGTCGTGGAGATCCTGACCGCTGTGCAGGGAGGCTGACATGGACGACCCACTGGTCATCGCCGACCGGGAGTACTCCTCCCGGCTCATCACCGGCACCGGCGGCGCGGCCAACCTCGCCGTGCTCGAACGCGCCCTGGTCGCCTCCGGCACCGAGCTGACGACCGTGTCGCTGCGCCGGGTCGATACCGCGGGCGGGTCCGGTGTGCTGGAAGTGCTGCGCCGCTTGGGGATTGATCCACTGCCGAACACCGCCGGCTGTCGAACGGCCGCCGAGGCCGTGCTGACGGCCCGGCTGGCAAGGGAAGCGCTGGGGACGAACTGGATCAAACTGGAGGTTGTCGCCGACGACCGGACCCTGCTGCCCGACCCCATCGAGTTGCTTGACGCCGCAACCACCCTCGTGGACGAGGGATTCGTCGTTCTGCCGTATACGAACGACGACCCGGTCCTCGCCCTGCGGTTGGAGGAGGTCGGCTGCGCGGCGGTCATGCCGCTGGGGTCGCCGATCGGGACCGGTCTGGGCATCCGAAACCCGCACAACATCGAGCTGATCGTGGCCCGCGCGGGTGTCCCGGTGATCCTCGACGCGGGCATCGGGACGGCGTCGGACGCGGCGCTGGCCATGGAACTCGGCTGCTCAGCGGTGCTTTTGGCCACGGCGGTCACCCGGGCCTCGGACCCGGAGAAGATGGCCACGGCGATGCGCTCGGCGGTCGTCGCGGGCAGGCTCGCCCGGCAGGCCGGGCGCATACCGCAGCGGTTCTGGGCGCAGGCATCGAGCCCTCCCCGATGAATCCCGGGTAGCGCGCGGCACAATGAGGTATGACATCGGACGCCGAGCAGACCGCGGGCGACGTACCCGCGCGTCTCTACCTGGCCATCGGGCGCCTCTCCCGGTCGCTGCGCCGGTCGGGCAGCCCCGGCCTGGGGCACGGCTCGATCTCCGCGCTGTCCACTTTGGTCGCTTGTGGCGAGCTTCGGCTGGGCGACCTCGCCGGTAAGGAAGGCGTGGCCGCGCCCACCATGTCGCGGATCGTCGCGAGCCTGGTCGAGTCCGGCCTCGCCCGCCGCGAGCCCGACGCCGCCGACCGCCGCGCGTTCCTGGTCCAGGCGACCGAGGAGGGCGAGCGGGTCGTCTCCGGCGTCCGCTCGACACGGGTGCACGAACTCGGCCGCAGGCTCGAACGGCTGCCCGCCGACCAGTGGGAGCAGTTGGTCGCGGCCATCCCCGTCCTCGAAGCCCTGTTGGCCGAAGAGCAGAAGGGCTAACGCTCCTCGGCGAGGCTCCGCATCGCGGCCACCTCTTCGCGCAGCGCCCGGATCTCGGTGAGCAGCAACTGGTCGGAGGCGGCCTGGGCGGCGGCGTTCTTCTCCTCCGCCTCCAGCACGTCCTCGGTCATCTCGTTCTCCATCCCGCCCACAACGACGGCGATGAACAGGTTGAGCACCGCGAAGCTCGACACGAGGATGTAGACGACGAAGAAGATCCACGCCATCGGCTGCTCTTTCATCAGCTCCCGGGCGATGTCCGGCCAGGCTTCCCCGGTCATGACCTGGAACAGGGTGAACAGCGAGGTGCCGAGGTCGCCGAAGTTCTCCGGCTGGACCGAACCGAACATCTTGGTCGCCATCACCCCGGCGACGTAGAGCACCAGCGCCAGCAACGCCATGATCGACAACAGCCCCGGGACGGACCGCAGCAGGCCGCTCACGACCCGCCGCATCGCGGGCACCATCGAGATCAGTCGCAGCATCCGCAGCACCCGCATGGCCCGCAGCACCGCGAACGGACCGCTCGTGGGCACCACCGCGATACCGACGATGATCAGGTCGAAGACGTTCCACGGGTCGCGGAAGAACCGCCAGCCGAAGCCGTAGAGCCGTAACGTGAGCTCGACGACGAAGATGGTGAGCGCCGCGCGGTCCAGGAAAGACAGGACGCCGCCGAACTGCCCGACCATCGCTTTCGAGGTCTCCAGGCCGAGAGTGACGGCGTTGAGCAGAATGACTGCGATGATGAACTGCTGGAACCGTCGGTGCGTGACGAGTACCCGGATGGCTTCGCGCGTGATCACTCCGACACCCTAAGGTGTCAGAAAATCACCGCCGTCGGGAAGCCGCCAGAGCGGCGAGACGGGTCCGACACCGCTACCCAGCGGATACGCGGCTTGCACCGATCGGGTGATGAAGTCCTTGCCCGCCTTGACCGCGGCCACCATGTCGTTGCCCTTGGCGAGTGCCGCGGTGATCGACGACGCCAGCGTGTCACCGCTGCCATGCGTGTGTTTGACGTCGAACCGCGGGCCGACGAGCTCGATGAAGTCCGTGCCGTCGTAGAGCAGGTCGAGGCACTCGGCGTCGTCGTACATGTGGCCGCCCTTGACCAGCACCCACCGCGGGCCGAAGTCGGCCAGCGCCTTCGCCGCGTCGCGCTGCTGGGCCCGGGTGCCGACGTCGAGCCCGGTGAGCAGCCGTACCTCGTCGAGATTCGGCGTGACCAGGGTGGCGCGGGGAAACAGCTCGGTGCGGATCGCTTCGAGCGCTTCCCCAGCCAGCAGCGGGTTTCCGTGCATCGACGCGGCGACCGGGTCGATCACCAAGGGGATACCGGATCGTCCTATGTGGACTCGGTCGCAGGCGGCGGCCACCGCGGAGATGATCTCCGCGGTGGCCAGCATGCCTGTCTTCGCCGCCTGCACGCCGATGTCGGTCGCGACCGCCTCGATCTGCGCGGCCACCACCTTCGGCGGGATGGTGTGGACTCCCGTCACACCAAGGGAGTTCTGCACCGTCACCGCCGTGATCGCGGACATCCCGTGGACCCCGCAGGCGAAGAACGTCCGCAGGTCGGCCTGGATGCCCGCGCCACCACCGGAGTCTGATCCGGCGATGGTCAGCGTGCGAGCCGGCGTTTGCATTACTTCGTGTCGACGACAGGCAGGTAGACCTGCTTGCCGTGGTCGGCGAACTCGTTCGACATCTCCGCCATGCCCGCCTCGATGGCCTCCACGGAGGAAAGCCCGTGCTCCTCGGCGTACTTGCGTACGTCCTGGGTGATCTTCATCGAGCAGAACTTCGGACCGCACATGGAGCAGAAGTGCGCCGTCTTGGCCGGTTCCGCGGGCAGCGTCTCGTCGTGGAACGAGCGCGCGGTGTCCGGGTCGAGCGAGAGGTTGAACTGGTCCTGCCAGCGGAACTCGAAGCGCGCCTTGGACAACGCGTCGTCGCGCTCCTGTGCCCGCGGATGGCCCTTGGCGAGGTCGGCGGCGTGCGCGGCGATCTTGTAGGTGATCACGCCGACCTTCACGTCGTCGCGGTTGGGCAGGCCCAGGTGCTCCTTCGGTGTGACGTAGCAGAGCATCGCGGTGCCCAGCCAGCCGATCTGCGCCGCGCCGATGGCGGAGGTGATGTGGTCGTAACCAGGCGCGATGTCCGTCGCGAGTGGACCGAGGGTGTAGAACGGCGCTTCGCCGCACAGTTCCTCTTCGAGGCGGACGTTCTCGGCGATCTTGTGCATCGGCACGTGGCCGGGGCCCTCGATCATCACCTGCACGTCCTTGGCGCGGGCGATGTGCGTCAGCTCGCCCAGGGTTCGCAGCTCGGCGAACTGCGCCTCGTCGTTGGCGTCGGCGATCGAGCCGGGGCGCAGGCCGTCACCAAGGGAGAAGGTGACGTCGTACTCGCGCAGGATGTCGCAGAGTTCCTCGAAGTGCGTGTAGAGGAAGCTCTCCTTGTGGTGCGCCAGGCACCACGCGGCCATGATCGACCCGCCGCGCGAGACGATGCCGGTGACCCGCTTCGCGGTGAGCGGCACGTAGCGCAGCAGCACGCCCGCGTGCACGGTCATGTAGTCGACGCCCTGCTCGCACTGCTCGATCACCGTGTCGCGGTAGATCTCCCACGAGAGCTTGGACGGGTCGCTGTCGACCTTCTCCAGCGCCTGGTAGATCGGCACGGTGCCGATTGGCACCGGCGAGTTGCGCATGATCCACTCGCGGGTCTCGTGGATCCGCTTTCCGGTGGACAGGTCCATGATCGTGTCGGCGCCCCAGCGGGCGGCCCACACCATCTTGTCGACCTCGTCCTCGATCGAAGACGACACGGCGGAGTTGCCGATATTCGCGTTGATCTTGACCAGGAACTTCTTGCCGATGATCGCGGGTTCGGACTCGGGGTGGTTGCGGTTGACCGGGATGACCGCCCGGCCGATGGCCACCTCGTCACGCACGAACTCGGGGGTCACGCCTTCGCGTTCGGCGCAGAACCGCATCTCCTTGGTGATGATCCCGGCCTTGGCGTAGGCCAACTGCGTCACCGCGCCGTTGACCGGCTCCCGCTCGGCGATCCAGCTTTCGCGCAGCCTGTCGAGTCCTTTGTGGACATCAATGGTCGCGTTCTCGTCGGTGTACGGGCCGGAGGTGTCATAGAGGTCTACTTGCTCACCGTTGGTGAGGTCCACGCGTCGGATCGGAATGCGCAGGCCATCGCCCACGTCCCGGTAGGCCTTGTGCGACCCGATGATCGGGCCGGTGGTCACGGCGGGCCGCACGGAACGGTCGTCAAGAGCGGTCAACGGAAATCCTCCCTACGCCGGCATTACCCGGTCAGGTTCATCGGTCGGCGGCACCGGGTCCAAGACGTGGACACCAGCCGCCCTCTCAGCCCGCCATGGCGCGAGCTCCCGCGTTCTTTTGTGCAGTTGTCTACTCGAACCTAGTCGGCGGACGCGGCGTTGCCAACCGAGCACTAATCTTCCTCACATGCCGCAGCCGTACCCGCCTGGAGCCCGGCGCCTCGGACGACCTGCCTCGGCCGTTCCCTGCACGTCGTGCGGCGAACTCGTAGGTCGCGGTTACCTGGCGTGCGCGACCTGCACGGAGCGTGTGGACGCCTACTGGAAAGCGGACTGGGCCGCGCTGCTCGACTCCGAGGGCATCGTGGCGGGCGACCCGGAGGAACGCGACCTGGTCGCCCGGGTCTTCGGCGCTGAGCCCGGCACCCACCCGTGGACCTGCACGGACTGGGCGCTGCGGCTCACGGTCTGCCCGACCTGCCGCGCGGAACTGGCGACCGGCGACAGCGGCTGCCTGGCCTGCGCGGGCGCCGACCAGGCCCGCTGGGCCTGGGACTACGCCGCGATGCCCACGGCGATGACGTACAACGAGCACTCCCTGCGCCTTACCGTCGCCGGCCTACGCGCCGCCCACCGCCGCCGCGACAGCCAGGTGGCGTACTGGCGGCTATCACTGCCGTTCCTGCTCACCGGCGAACCGATCAGCAAGGTCCAGGCCCAGCGGGTGCGCACCTTCTTACTGGCCGGCCGCGAAGACGAGCTGTCATCCGCCGATTCGTACGCCGAGATGGCTTCCCTGCCGGACCTGCCCTGGCGAGCCCTGGCCTAGGTCCTGTCCTGTGAGTCCGGCACGCGCTATCCGCGCCCGGGCGGCCCCTGGCCGCACCGGCGCGAAGCCCAAGTACAACCCGGCACGAGCGGCTTCACGCCGGCGCGCCCAGGAACCACCCGGATCACGAATCCCGCGTACCGGACTCACAGGACAGGACCTAGGCCTCAAGCGCCAGCCGGATACCCAGCGCGATCAGCACGGCCCCGGAGAACCGCTCCAGCCGCGTCCGGATCTCGGCGCGCCGCAGCCAGCCCATGACGCGGGTGAGCATCGCGATCACCAGCAGGTACCAGACGGTGTCGATCGCCACCCAGAGCCCGGCGAGGGCCAGCAGAACCCAGTTCGGCGCGTCGGGGCTGACGAACTGGGGCAGGAACGAGATGGCGAAGACGGCGAGCTTCGGGTTGGCCAGGTTCACCACCAGTCCGGAGCGGAACCCCGAGCCGGCGGTGACTGCGGTCTCGGTGTGCTCATGCCTGCCGAACAGCGCCTTGATCCCGAACCAGACCAGCACGCACACGCCGACGATCCGCAGGCCTTGGTACGCGACCTCGGAGGCCACAAGCAGCACCGAGAGTCCCAGCCCCGCGGCCACGGCCCACACGGCGACGCCGACCTCCATCCCCGCCATCGTCGCCAGCGCGCCGCGACGGCCGCCGCGGATCGCCTGTCGCAGCAGCATCGCGGTGCCGACCCCGGGCACCATGGCGAGCAGGAACGAGGCGATGAGGAAGGCAAGGAAGCCGGACCAGGTCACGCACGCATGGTGCGCCCGCCCGGCCGCTGATCGCCACAGCTTTTCCGCCCCGCGAGTCCAACGCCCAAAACAGTGAGTTCAACACTCAGGCCGGTGAGTTCGACACCCAGGCGAATGGGTTCGACGTTCAAGCGGCCGGTGCGACTCCGCACGGCCCGCGTGATCGCGGGCGCGACCATCGGCTCACCGTCTTGAAGGTTGAACTCTTGTTTTGAGTGTTGGACTCGCGAGTGGGAGGGTCAGTCGTTGGCGAAGGGGTCCTCGGAGACGGACGGGTCCCAGGACAGGCCGGGCACGCCCCACTTGTTCGCCTTCACCATGCGCTTGGCCTCGCGCTGGTTTCGTCCGACCAGGCGGTTCAGGTAGAGGAAGCCGTCGAGGTGGTCGGTCTCGTGCTGCAGGCAGCGCGCGAAGAAGCCCGTGCCCTCGACCTCGATCGGCGAGCCGTCGACGTCCTGGCCGGTGACCTTCGCCCAGGTGGCGCGGCCGGTGGGGAAGGTCTCGCCGGGGACCGACAGGCAGCCCTCGTAGTCCTCGTCCGGGTCGGGCATGCCGTCGGGGATCTCCGAGGTGGTCAGCACCGGGTTGACCACCGTCCCGCGGTGGCGCACGCCCTCGTCGTCCGGGCAGTCGTAGACGAAGACACGCTGCGCGACGCCTATCTGGTTGGCGGCCAGGCCGACGCCGTTGGCCGCCTCCATGGTCTCGAACATGTCGGCGACCAGAGTCTTGAGGTCGTCGTCGAACCGGTCGATCGGCGAGGTCGGAGCGTGCAGGACGGGGTCGCCGACGATCCGGATCGGGTGAACTGTCATACGGGCAGGGTAGTTATTGCGCGTTGACGGACGCGCCGAGGACATGACGATCACATCGGGTGGTGACGTGGTGTAATGGCGCCTGAGGATCACACCTGTGTGATTCCGTTGCGGGAGCACGGATTCGCCAGACCGTGAGGCGAGGAGCCAGATGAACGCCGCTGAGGCATCGGCCTTTTCGGACCCGCGACCCACGCGGGCGAAAGCGTCCAGCGGGCTCAGTGAGCGAGATCACACGATCTTGGCTTTCGAGCGACAGTGGTGGAAGTGCGCGGGCTCCAAGGAGCAGGCGATCCGCGAGCTGTTCGAGATGTCGAGCACCAGGTACTACCAGGTTCTCAACGAACTGATCGAAAAGACCGAAGCCTTGGCCGTCGACCCGATGCTGGTGAAGCGACTGCGCCGGATGCGGGCGACCAGACACCGCGCGCGGTCCGCGCGGAGGCTGGGATTGGAATCACGATGACCACAGACCCGTCCGCGGCGCGTCCTGGCAAGATCGCCGGTCTCGTGCTGATCGGTGTCGCCGCCGTGTCCACCGTTCTCGGTGTCGTCACGCTGCTCGGCGGCAACGGCGACAGCGAGGCAGGCCAGCAGCCGGAGAGTTCGGCGCCCGCCGCGTCGCAGCCCTCTGTCACGCCGCCATCGACCTCCGAGTCGTCTCCGGGGCAGACGCCGTCGTCGGCGGCGCCGACCACGACGACTCCACCCGTCACGACGACCGCCGTGCCCACGAGCGCCGGGCCGGGGGCGGGGCCGGGCCAACCGGGTACGCCGTCCACAAAGGATCAACCCGTTCGGGTCTACAACAACAGCACGGTGGCCGACCTGGCCTCGAAGGCCCGGGATGATCTCGCCGCCCACGGCTGGAACGTCGTCGAGACCGGGAACTACTCGCAGGGGATCATCCCGACGACGACGGTGTACTTCGTTCCCGGCACCGCCGAGGAAGCCGCCGCGCGGGCCCTGGCAGCGGAGTTCGGCATTCGCTCCGAGCCGCGTTTCGAGGGCATCAAGGATTCGCGGCCTGGTCTTATCCTGATCGTCACCAAAGATTATCGTGGCGCGGCGGGCAAGGAATAACTTCCTTTGACCGAAAACCGCCGGCAATAAAGGAAGCGGCAGGCGCGGCGGTCCGTCGCGCCCCGGCCTGCGAGACGTCCACCAGCGGCAAGGTTCTTTAACCGGGCGGCTTGCGCCATTCGGCGGGCGGCCATCGGGCGACAATTGTGCAGCCGGTCACGGGCGAAAGGAAGAATCGCGCCCGGGTTGCGATGTTTTTTCATCGGCCTACTCTCGAATTCGTTCGGTCATCGATCATGACCGCGATACCATGAGAGGGTTGACTGACCTATGTTGCGCAAGGTCCTTATCGCCGCTTCCATCGCCGCGACCGCGGTGGCGACGGCTCAGCCTGCTTCGGCGACGCCCACGACAGCGTCGCTCGTCCTCACCTACCAGCACGAGGGCGACCCGATGCGGGTCGGCACGCTGCGCTGCGGCCCGGCAGCCGGACACCACCGCAGCCCGGAGGCTGCCTGCGCCCAGCTCGCCTCGGTGACGGGCGACTTCACCGCGCTCCTGGTGCACCCGGACCGCGCGTGCCCGTTGCACGTCGACCCGGTGCGCGTCACCGCGACGGGGGTGTGGGGCGATCGCCGAGTCTCCTACGACGAGACGTTCGGCAACGCGTGCCAGCTCTTCGTCGAGACTGGCGCGGTCTTCAACATCTGATCGAGCCCGGACCGGCGGGAGTCGACCCCGCCGGTCCGCTCACGCCTTGCGGGACTCGGCGTAGGCCTGCAAGGTCGCGAGCTGCGCCGGGTCCAGCGAGGGACGCACCTTCTCCCGCGACTGCTCCAGATGTCGCGCGGTCACCTCGGCCGCGTCCAGGCTCTCGCGCATCGCCGTGAGCGCCGCCTCCCGCAGGACGGCGGCACAGTCGGCGGCGGAGTAGCCCTCCAGTTGCTTGGCGAACTCGACCAGGTCGACGTCCGGCGCCAGCGGGATGTTGCGGGCAGTCGCCTTCAAGATCGCCGCGCGGGCCTCGGCGTCCGGTGGCGGCACGTAGATCAGCCGCTCCAGCCTGCCGGGGCGCAGCAGCGCGGGATCGACCAGCTCAGGGCGGTTCGTCGCGCCGACGACCACCACGTCGCGCAGCGGCTCCACGCCGTCGAGCTCGGTCAGCAGGGCCGCGACGACCCGGTCGGACACCCCGGAGTCCGACGACTGTCCCCGGCGCGGTGCCAAGGCATCGATCTCGTCGAGGAAGATCAGCGCGGGGGCGGCCTCGGCGGCGCGGCGGAACAGTTCGCGGACGGCGCGCTCGGACTCGCCGACCCACTTGTCCATCAGCTCCGCGCCCTTCACCGACAGCACGTTGAGCTGCCCGCTTCCCGCGAGCGCGCGAACCAGGAACGTCTTGCCGCCGCCGGGCGGGCCATAGAGCAGCACGCCGCGCGGCGGAGCGACGCCGAGGCGGGCGAAGGAGTCCGGGTAGCGCAGCGGCCACAGCACCGCCTCGGTGAGCGCCTGCTTGGTCTCCACCATGTCGCCGACGTCTTCGAGCGCCACGTTGCCGGTGCGTAGGGTGTCCGAAGTGGACATCGACGTCGGGCGGACGGTGTCCAGCGCGCCGAGGATGTCCGCGGACTCGATCCGCGGGTCTTCGGCGTCCTTGTGCCGCAGCGCCGCGCGGATGGCGGCCTCGCGGCGCAGGGCGATCAGGTCGGCGGCGACGAAGCCGGGGGTACGCTCGGCGACCGCCGCGTAGTCCACATCGGACACGACCGGCACGTCGCGGAACAGCATCCGCAGCAGCTCAGTGCGGGTCTTGCCGTCGGGCAGGGTCAGCCGCAGCTCGCGGTCGATCAGCTCGACGCCACGGGCCCGGGGGTCGATGGCTTCAGGGTGGGCGGTTGTCGCCACCAACGCGACTCGGGGGATGGCGATGGCGGCGCGCAGCGAGTCCAGCACCACGGTGGCGACCGGGGGCGGGGTCGTGGCGGGAAGCAAGGCGTCGATGTCGGTGATCAGCAGGACGCTGGGCTTGCCCGCGTCGGAGTGCGCGCGGATCTCCGCGATCGCGGAATCCACCAGGGCCGCGGTCGATTTCGCCTCCAGGACCGCGGCGGTGGGACCCGACAGTTCGACGACGGCGGCGTCCACGGAGTGGGCGACCGAGCGGACGACTGTCGACTTCCCGACCCCCTCCGGGCCGGTGACCAGCGCTCCGAGCCGAGGGGCGGCGCCGAGTTTCGCCAGCAGCTCCGGGCGCGTGAACGCGAGCTCGAACCACTCGGCGAGCGCGCGGGCCGCGTCTTGGGCACCCACCAGGTCGGCGATCGGGGTCGGCGGTTCCGCGGGCACGGGCGGGTCGGACCGGACCGGCGCGGTGGCGGCCGGGGCGGGTGCGCGTTCGCCTGTGCGTGGGCCGTCGCGCCAGCCGACCACAGTGGACGGGTGGACGGTGACCGCGCCCGGCGGCTCGGTCGCGGTGATCGTGAGCAGCTCGTTGGTCCACGTCATGCCGATGGCCCGCGACAGCTTGCCGCGCACCGCCGAGACGTCCGTGCCAGGGGGCGGGGACAGGTCCTGCGGCAGCAGCGACACCGCGTCGCCCGCCGTGAGGACCTTGCCTACCAGCGCCAACCGGACGGTCTCCGGGGTCAGCGAGGTCGTGGCCAGGCGCGAGCCCGCCACGGTCACCGAACGCGCGGGGGCGACCTCGACCTTCGAGACGACGACCTCGGCGCCCTCGGTCACGCCGAGGTTGGACATGGTCACGTCGTCGAGCAGGATCACCCCGGTCGGCCCCGCGGGGGCGCCTTCGGCGGCCAGCGCGGAACTGACGCGCGCGCCCGTGAGTTGGACGGCGTCCCAGTGCCGCACGCCGAGGGCGTCGAGCACTTCTCGGTGCAGCCGCACCACCCCGCGCCGGGTGTCGAGCGCGGACGGGGACAGCCGGGCGGTCAGGGTGATCTGTGATCCCACGCCGCGAGCCTATTGCCTGTGGCTCTCGCGCCGCAGGACGTCTGCGACTCTGTGCCTGGGAAGGGGTCAGCGGGACTGTTCGCGCCGCAGGCCTGTGCGTCGCCAGCTTCGCCTGCGGACCGGGCCCGCCACGCTCGGCTCCGGCGCCGGGGGCGCCGCCGCCTGCTGTCCGCCGTTGCGGCTGGGCAGCCGGACCGCGCGCTTGGCCGCCCCCGCGACCCGGTGCAGCGGTGGGCGCAGCCCGATCCGGCGCTGCGTGCCGTGTTCGCGCTTGATCGCCCGGCGTTCCTTCGACGGGACGTCCCAGGCCTCGGGGTGGTTGGCCAGCCAGTGCTTGCGGCGCACCGCGAACGGGATGTGGGCCAGGTACAGGACCAGGGCGATGGCCAGGGCGATCATCGGATAGGTGATCACCGCGGCGGCGAGCAGACCCACGCCCACCAGCATCGGCGCCACCGCGCGCGGCGAGACCTTGACCGACTTCACCGACAGGGTCGGGATGCGGCTGATCAGCAGCACGGCGACGGCCACGGTCCACAGCGCGATGAACGGCCTGGACTGCCACCACACGTCCCGCGAGCCGTATTCGATGGTCAGCATCATCGGCAGCAGCGCGAGCAGACCGCCCGCGGGCGCCGGGACGCCGACGAAGAACTCCTTGGCGTACGGCGGTTGCTCGGTGTCGTCGAGCAGCGTGTTGAACCGGGCCAGGCGCAGGATCATGCACACCGCGAAGATCAGGGCGATGCCCCAGCCCAGGCGGTTGTCCTCGAACTTCCAGACGTAGATCACCAGCGCCGGTGCGACCCCGAACGAGATGGCGTCGGCCAGCGAGTCCAGCTCGGCGCCCATCTTGCTGGTCGCGTCGAGCAGGCGGGCGATGCGGCCGTCGAGGCTGTCCAGGATCGCCGCGACACCGATCGCGGCGATCACCGCGGCCCACTGGTCGCGCATGGCGAAGTGCACGGCCGAAAGGCCGGCGCACATCGCCAGGACAGTGATCGCGTTGGGCAGCAGGCGCACCCCGGGGGACGCGGGCGCCATAGGTCAGCGCTCCGCGGACGGCAGCTCGGCCAGTACGGTCTCGCCGCCGATGGTCCGCTGACCGGCTTCGACGAGCACCCGGCTGCCGGTGGGCACGTAGAGGTCCACACGGGAGCCGAAGCGGATGAGGCCGTACGTGGTGCCCGCGTTGACCTTGTCCCCGTCGGCGACCTGGCAGATGATCCGCCGCGCGACAAGGCCTGCGATCTGCACGACGGCCAGGTCGTGGCCGTCGACGGTGCGGATGTGCAGGCTGTTGCGCTCGTTGACCTCGCTGGCGGCGTCCAGGTCGGCGGAGAGGAACTCGCCGTCCTTGTGGATCGCCCGCACGACCTGGCCGGTCGCGGGGGAGCGCTGGACGTGCACGTCGAACACCGAGAGGAACACGCTGATCCGCAGCATCGGGTCGTCGCCCAGTTCGAGCTCGGCGGGCGGAACAGCCTCGATGACGTGGGAGACAGTGCCGTCGGCGGGCGCCACGGCGATCCCGGGCCGCTGCGGAGTGACCCGCTTCGGCTCACGGAAGAACCAGGCCAGCCACGCCGTGAACACGGCACTGAGCACACCGACTCGACGCGAACGACGCCGAATCATCAGGGTCGCCGCAAGCGCGCCGAAGACAAACGGCCGACCACCCGGGTGGACCGGAGGGATGATGCTTTTGGTCAGCTCGACCGCGTGCTTGAAGGCATCGGACGGGGGCTGCGACGGGGCGGACATCAGGTGGCTGGTTCCTCGCGACTCGGCCGGATTTGCCCACACGCTACGCCAACAGTCGTATCGACCGAGATCTGACCGGCATCGAAACACGGGGCACCCGACCAGTGCCGTGCACCCCCCGACGGCGCACGGCACCGATCGGATGCCCCGTTGCGGAGCGAAACCATTCTACGCGCCCACACCTGACCGATCAATTCGACTGGTGAGCAGACGGTTACTTGCAGTGGCGATCTTACCCAAGCCGCCCCAGGCTGCCTCACGTGCTCCCAGTCGCCACGCGATCGCTGCGCGACCCTTGACAGCGATGATCGAGAATTAAAAGCGGCCAGGACGAGGGGCAGGGGGAAGCGCAGAGGCGAAGAGCCGTCCCTGAAGGTGACCCGTCCGGAGTTCAAGGGCAACGAGCTGTCCCTGAAAGTGACCCCGGTGAGCGGTAAAGGGAGAAGGTGCGCTTGTCCGGTGCGGGTGTGGCCGTGATCGGTTAATCGAGCAAGATCAGGTCTACCTCGTCGCCCGCTTTGACCTGTTCGACGCCAACCGGGATTTCGATCAAACAGTTCGATGCCGCGAAAGCGGACAGTAGGTGTGAACCAGGGCCGCCGACTGGCATTACCTCCACCATCCCGTCATCGTGCCGCGCCCGTCGGTATTGGGTCTTGGTTCCTGGTGACGACATGTCTTCCGTTGCCCTCGCCTGTGCGCGGGGACGGTCGACGTTCCGGTGTCCCAGCGCTCCTAGCAACGCCGGGCGGACGAAAAGTTCGAACGACAGGGCGGCGCTCACCGGGTTGCCGGGCAGGGTCAGTACCGGGAGGCCGAGGAAGGTGCCGAAGCCCTGGGGGCCGCCCGGCTGCATCGCGACCCGCACGAATTCGACGCCGTGGCCGGTGAGGGCGTCCTTGACCACCTCGTACGCGCCTGCGCTCACGCCGCCTGAGGTGATCAGGAGGTCTGCTCCTGGGGCGTGTTCGGCGACCACCGCGCGAAACTTGTCCACGTCGTCGGGGACGAATCGCAGGACGGTGGCGCTTCCGCCGATCTCCTCGACGGCCGCCGCGATGAGGACGCTGTTGGACTCGTAGATGTGGCCCGGGGGCAGTGGCTCGCCTGCCGCAACCAGTTCTGAGCCCGTCGAGAGGACCATGACACGTGGGGGCCTTCTGACCGGGAGCGTGCCCTGGCCGACCGCCGCCGCCAGGCCCAGCTGTGGTGGGCCGAGGACCGTGCCCGCGTGCAGGACCGTGACGCCTTCCACCACGTCCTCGCCCGTTCGCCGCAGGTGCTTGCCCGCGGGGACCGATGCGGTGATGTGCACGGTCTCGGTTCCGGCGTCGGTCAGTTCGACCTGCACGACCGCGTCCGCGCCCGGGGGCAGCGGTGCGCCGGTCATGATCCGGTGGGCCGTCCCCGGCTCCAGTGGCTGGACGTCGGTGCGGCCTGCCGGGATGTCGTCCGCGACCGGCAGCGTGACCGGAGCGGACGCGACGTCCTCAGCGCGGACCGCGTAGCCGTCCATGGCGGAGTTGTCGAACGGCGGCAGCGACACCCCGGCCACCACGTCCTCGGCCAGGACGAGGCCCAGGCAGTCGGCCAGCGGGAGGGACACGACGGGCAGCGGCGGCAGGAGCGCGGCGACGGTGTCGCGGTACTCCTGGGCCGTGTAGGTGCGTTTCGCCACCCGCCCATCCTTCCCTATCGTCGGCGGCGTTCGAGTACCGTCGCGCCGACGGACAGTCACCTAAGGGGACCGTGACGGCGCCTGACCACGGTCACCGCCAATCCGCGCCTGCTCCCCGACAGGTGACCGACGCCAGAATTTCGGGGAGGCGCGCAGTGCAAGTACGGACACGGCACACGCCGGCCTTTGGGGTGGCACGGCTCATGTTGGCGCCAGGCGAAGCGGTTCAGGCCGACTACTCGGCGCTGCTGGCCACCAGTTTCGGGGTGCTCGTCGATCAGCGTCGTGGGGGCGGTCGTTCCAAGGGCAGACCCACGGTCTTCACCGCTCCCGCCGAGGGCGGCTGGGTCGACGTCGCACCCGGCCTGCCCGGCGAGGTCTACGCGCTCGACCTCGACGGCACAGCGGGCTGGTGCGTCGCCCGCGGCGTCGGGCTCGCCGTGGCCAGCACCCTGCGGGTCGACCCGAGCTGGCCCAACTTCCACACCCTCTTCGGCGCCGAGCACGGCTTCCTGGAGCACGTCAGCGGCGTCGGCACGATCGTCCTCGCCGTCTGCGGCGCCCTCGACGTGGCCACCTTGGAGCCGGGTGAGGCGATCACGGTCGGCCCCGCGAGCGTGTTGGCCTACAGCGACGGCACCCAGACCAGGCTGCGCGCGGTGAGCCAGTCCGGCCCGCAGTCGGTCCGCACCGGCGAGGGCCTGATGCTCGACTTCGCAGGGCCCGGCCGCCTCCTGACCCAGACCAGGACCCCCCGGGCGATGGCGGGCTGGCTCGCCCGCTGAATCGATCTCACGGAACCGGACGCGGCCGTCACAACGCCCACGTTAGGCTCCAGGCGTGTCGGAGGACCTTACTGGGCGTCGCCTGGGGCATTACCGCATCGACGGAGTGCTCGGCAAAGGCGGAATGAGCGTGATGTATCGCGCCACCGACGTCAGACTCGGGCGCAAGGTCGCGCTCAAGGTCATCGCCGAACACCTCACCGAGGACCCCGAGTTCCGTGAGCGGTTCGTCGACGAGGCCCGCAACACCTCGGCCATCGACCACTCCAACGTCGTGCCGCTCTACGACTTCGGTGAGGTCGACGGGCTGCTCTACATCGCGATGCGGCTCGTCGAGGGCGCCGACATGGCGAGCCTGGTCAAGGACGGCCCGATGGCCCCGCAGCGGGCGATCAGCCTGCTCAGCCAGGTCGCCGAGGCCCTCGACAACCTGCACGAACGCGGCCTCGTGCACCTGGACGTGAAGCCGGCCAACGTGCTGGTCACCTCGCGCGAGTCGGCCACCGAGCACGTCTACGTCGCCGACTTCGGCCTGACCCGGCGCGGCGCCACCGGCCACCGCACCCGCGGCGGCGACTTCCTCGGCTCGCCGACCTACGCCGCGCCCGAGCACCTGCGCGGCGAGCCGGTCGACGGCCGCACCGACGCGTACTCGCTGGCCTGTGTCCTGTTCGCCTGCCTCAGCGGCCGCCCGCCCTTCCAGGGGCAGGTGTCCGAGGTCATCCAGGGCCACCTCAACCGCGAGGCCCCCAGGCTGACCGACTTCGCCCCCGGCCTGCCGCCCGCGATCGACGATGTCGTGCGGCGCGGCATGTCCAAGCAGCCGGGTCAGCGCTATGCCAGTTGCCGTGAGCTGATCGCCGCCGCCCGCCAGGCGCTGTCCGCACCGCCGCGGCAGGCGCCGCAGCAGCAACGGCCCGTGCAACAGCAGACGTTCCAGCAGTTCCCGACCCCGCCGCGGCAGGCGCCGTCGGCCTCCCATGCCGAGCCGGTGCGGCTGCGCCCACCGGTCCCGGCGGGGGCGGCGGCCTTCGGCAAGGAGCGCGGCGGCAACCGCTGGGTCGCTCCGGTGCTGGTCGGGCTGGTGGCGATCGGCCTGATCGTCGGGGCCATCGTGTTCCTCTCGCCGAAGGAAGGCGAACCCGGAGGCGGTGGCGGCACGTCCACGACCGGTCCGTCGATCCCGGTCGGGTCGGACGAGTCCACCGGGTCGTCGGGCAGCTCGAAGCCGACTACCCGCAAGACGCTGCCGTCCATCTCACTTGTGGCGCCGCCCTCCAACTGAGGGTCGTTTCTTGCACTCGACGCCCTAGAGTGCTAAAACCGACTTAGCACTCGGCCTCTCCGAGTGCCAAAGGTCGGGACGGTGAGGCCGGCGTTATCGCCGGGCGTCCGTCGCGGGCACCGAGCCTGGCCACGCTTCGTGTTTCCACCCAACGGAGGACCACACCGCAATGGCCAAGTTGATCGCGTTTGACGAGGACGCGCGTCGCGGTCTCGAGCGCGGACTGAACATCCTCGCCGACGCCGTCAAGGTGACGCTCGGCCCCAGGGGTCGCAACGTCGTGCTCGAGAAGAAGTGGGGCGCGCCGACCATCACCAATGATGGCGTCTCCATCGCCAAGGAAATCGAGCTCGAGGACCCCTGGGAGAAGATCGGGGCCGAGCTCGTCAAGGAAGTTGCCAAGAAGACCGACGACGTCGCGGGTGACGGCACCACCACCGCCACCGTGCTGGCCCAGGCCCTGGTTCGCGAAGGCCTGCGCAACGTCGCGGCCGGTGCGGACCCGCTGTCCCTCAAGCGGGGCATCGAGCAGGCCGTCGAGGCTGTCATCGAGCAGCTGCACAAGAACGCCAAGGAGGTCGAGACCAAGGAGCAGATCGCCGCGACGGCGAGCATCTCCGCGGGCGACACCACCATCGGCGAGCTGATCGCCGAGGCGCTCGACAAGGTCGGCAAGGAAGGCGTCATCACCGTCGAGGAGAGCAACGCGCTCGGTATGGAGCTTGAGCTCACCGAGGGTATGCGCTTCGACAAGGGCTACATCTCCGGTTACTTCGTGACCGACCCCGAGCGTCAGGAAGCGGTCCTCGAGGACCCGTACATCCTGCTGTTCGGCGGCAAGATCTCCTCGGTCAAGGACCTGCTCCCGCTGCTGGAGAAGGTCATGCAGGGCGGCAAGCCGCTGCTGATCATCTCCGAGGACGTCGAGGGCGAGGCTCTTGCCACGCTGGTCGTCAACAAGATCCGCGGCACCTTCAAGTCCGTCGCCGTCAAGGCGCCGGGCTTCGGCGACCGCCGCAAGGCGATCCTGCAGGACATCGCGATCCTGACCGGCGGCCAGGTCATCTCCGAGGACGTGGGCCTCAAGCTGGAGAACGCCGACATCTCGCTGCTGGGCAAGGCCCGCAAGGTCGTCGTCACCAAGGACGAGACCACCGTCGTCGAGGGTGCGGGTGACGCCGAGCAGATCCAGGGCCGCGTCAACCAGATCCGCGCCGAGATCGAGAAGTCGGACTCGGACTACGACCGCGAGAAGCTCCAGGAGCGTCTGGCCAAGCTCGCGGGCGGTGTCGCGGTCATCAAGGCCGGTGCCGCCACCGAGGTCGAGCTCAAGGAGCGCAAGCACCGCATCGAAGACGCGGTCCGCAATGCCAAGGCCGCCGTGGAAGAGGGCATCGTCCCCGGTGGTGGCGTCGCGCTGCTGCAGGCGGCCGAGGCTGCTTTCGCGGGGCTGAAGCTCGAGGGCGACGAGGCGACTGGCGCCAACATCGTCCGCGTGGCCGTCGAGGCGCCGCTCAAGCAGATCGCGATCAACGCCGGTCTCGAGGGTGGCGTCGTGGTGGAGAAGGTCAAGGGCCTCCCGCAGGGCCACGGCCTCAACGCCGCGACCGGTGTCTACGAGGACCTGCTCGCCGCGGGCGTGCCGGACCCGACCAAGGTGACCCGCTCGGCGCTGCAGAACGCCGCGTCGATCGCCGCGCTGTTCCTCACGACCGAGTGCGTCGTGGCGGACAAGCCGGAGAAGGCCGGAGCCGCCCCCCAGGGCGACCCGACCGGTGGCATGGACTTCTGAGTCCAGTCCAACCTGCTTGACCACGAAGGCCCGATCCGCACCGGATCGGGCCTTCGTGCCATTGAGGTGAGATCGCGACCGGCAGGCTCCCGTGTGGGAGACCGGCCTGGTGTCAACTCTGGAGGTGAGGGCAATGTCCGCGGCTATCGACCACGGGATGATGGGCCCCTACACCGTTGAGGACTGGTTGGCGATGGATCCGCCAATAGACGGGTCACGCCTCGAACTGCTCTGGGGACATCTGCACATGCGCCCTGCCCCGGCTGGCCAACACCAGACTGCCGCGGTCAATTTGCTCTTCATTGTGAAGCAAGCACTCCGGGCCGCGGATCGATCTGACCTGTTTGTCGCCAATGCGGTCAACGTGCGCATCTCCACGGCGTGGCGGACCGCGTTGATCCCGGATGTCGTTGTCCTGACGAGGAAGCCGGTCGGCGTCAGCTTCGATGCGGAAGAGTTGGTGCTCGCCGTGGAGATCTGGTCGCCCGGTAATCGCCGGGTAGAGCGGGAGACCAAGATGGCGGCTTATGCTGCGGCAGGCGTGCCATTCCTGTGGACCATTGACCAGGGTGACGAGCTGCGCGGGTGGTCGCTGGTGGCCTACCGGCTGGCAGAGGGCCGCTACGTCGAGGAGAACACGATCCAGGCGTACAAGCCTGCCACCATCACAGCGTCGCCGGTATCTATCAAGTTGGATCTGAACGAGCTCGACTAGTGATCGTGTGCCGTCAGCCGAGCCTGTTCACTCGCGCCAGGCGGGTGTGCCAGCGGGTCTCGATCTCGTCGGTGACGTGCGGCATGGCGTCGGGGATCGGTGGGCTGGTCGGGACCGCGAGGTAGCCGTCGGTCGGGCGTAGCGGGTGCGTGGTGACGTCGGCGGTGAGCAGGGACAGGGTGGCCAGGCCGCACGCGTGGTTCAGTTCCGGCAGGGCCGCGGCCAGGGCGATGCCTGCCGCGAGGCCGACGCTGGTCTCCAGGGCCGATGACACCACGCACGGCAGGCCGCACGCCTCCGCCACCGCGAGCGCGCGTCGGACGCCGCCCAGCGGGGCGACCTTCAACACCGCGATGTCCGCGGCCCCCGCCACCGCGACCCGCATCGGGTCTTCGGCGCGGCGGATGGACTCGTCGGCGGCGATGGGAACGTTCACCCGTTTCCGGACCGCGGCCAGTTCCTCGATCGTCTTCGACGGCTGCTCCACGTACTCCAAGCCGCCCGCCGCCTTGTCCAGCTCACGGATCGCCTTGACCGCCGTGTCGACGTCCCACGCGCCGTTCGCGTCGATCCTGATCAGGCCTCCCGAGCCCAGGGCGTCGCGGACCGCCATGAGACGGTCGCAGTCGTCGGACAGGGACGAGCCCGGGTCGGCGACCTTGACCTTCGCGGTCCGGCAGCCCGATCCGGCGACGATCTCGGCGGCGCGTTCGGGGGAGACGACGGGGACCGTGCAGTTCACAGGGATCCGGTCGCGGACCGGCGCGGGCCAGCCCAGGTCGGCGGCTTCCCGGGCGCTCGCGAGCCAGGGGGCGGACTCGGCGTCGTCGTAGTCCCAGAACGGGCAGAACTCGCCCCACCCGGCGGGACCGCGCAGGAGCATCCCCTCGCGAACCGTGATGCCGCGGAACTTCGTCCGCATCGGAATCGCGTACACCCGCACGTCGTCAGCCACCGGATCATCCTGGCACGCGCTAGCTTGCCTTCATGGCAACCAAGTCGCCCGCCGTGGAGCTTGAGGTCGGTCACCGGACGGTCCGGGTCAGCAACCCCGACCGGGTGTACTTCCCGGCCCGGGGTGAGACGAAGCTCGACCTGGTCAATTACTACCTCTCCGTCGGCGACGGCATCGTCCGCGCCCTCCGCGAGCGCCCGTGCATGCTGCACCGCTTCCCCGAGGGCGTCGCGGGGGAGAAGGTCCACCAGAAGCGGGTGCCGCATGGCGCGCCACCGTGGTTGGAGACCGTCCGGGTGGAGTTTCCCCGCTACAACCGCCACGCCTACGAGCTGTGCGTGACAGAGGTGGCGAGCGTCATCTGGGCCGTGCAGATGTCGACGGTCGAGTTCCACCCGTGGAACTCCCGCCGCGCCGACACCGAGAAGCCCGACGAGTGGCGGATCGACCTCGACCCCGGCCCGGAGTGCGACTACGCCACGGTCCGCCGCGTCGCCCACGTCGCCCACGAGGTCCTCGACGATCTTGGCGCGGTGGGCTGGCCCAAGACCTCAGGCGGCAAGGGCCTGCACATCTACGTGCGGATCGAGCCGAACTGGGGTTTCCAGGACGTCCGCCGCGCGGCGCTGGCGTTCGCCCACGAGGTCGAGCGGCGCGCGCCCGACGACGTGACGACCACCTGGTGGCGCAAGGACCGCGACCCAGCCCAGCTGTTCGTCGACTACAACCAGAACGCCCGCGACCACACCATCGCGTCGGCCTACTCGGTGCGCGGCGTGCCGGAGGCCAGGGTGTCGGCCCCGATCGCCTGGAATGAGATTGACGACGCCGAGCCGGGTGACTTCACTATCGCCACGATGCCCGCACGGTTCGCCGAGCTGGGCGATCTGCACGAGGGCATTGACGACGCCGTCTTCGCCATCGACGAACTGCTGGAGTGGGCCGACCGCGACGGCGTCGACCCGGGGGAAACCGATGACTGAGTACCTGTTCTTCTGGGGCCACCGCCCGCTGCCCGACGGCCGCATCGGCAAGCCGTGCCTGAGCCAGTGGTGGCCGGCGGAGTTCACCCTCGACGGTGAGGTCTACCCCACTGCCGAGCACTTCATGATGGTCGGCAAGGCCCGCCTCTTCGGCGACGACCAGATCGCCGCGAAGATCTTCGACGCCCCGACCCCCGACGCCGCCAAGAGTCTGGGCCGCAAGGTCAAAGGCTTCGACGACAAACTCTGGACCGAACACCGCTACGACATCGTCGTGCGTGGCACGGAGGCCAAGTTCAGCCAGAACCCGCAGCTGCACGGCTACCTGGTCGGCACCGGAAACGCCCTGATCGTCGAGGCCAGCCCGGTCGACCCGATCTGGGGTATCGGCCTGGCCGCCGACAGTCCCGACGCGCGCCACCCGCGGCGTTGGCGGGGCCTCAACCTCCTCGGCAAGGCCCTGATGGAAGTGCGCGACCGCCTGCGTTGAGGAACGCTCGGGACCATGCACAAGATGGACCACGCCGAATGGCTGAGCTTCGTCAACCACGGCACCCGCACCGGCAAACTGGCCACTGTCCGCGCCGACGGTTCCCCACACGTCGCGCCGATCTGGTTCCTCGTCGACGACCGCGACCGCATCGTCTTCAACACGGGTGCGGACACCGTGAAAGGCAAGGCCCTACGCCGCGACCCACGCTTCGCGCTGTGCGTGGACATGGAGGAACCGCCCTATTCGTTCGTCCAGTTCCAGGCCGAGGCCGAGCTGTCGGAAGACTTGGACCTCATGCTGGAATGGGCGACGCGGCTTGGGGAGCGGTATATGGGGGCGGATAAAGCGGAGGCC
This sequence comes from Actinokineospora xionganensis, assembly GCF_014323725.1. GTDB lineage: Bacteria > Actinomycetota > Actinomycetes > Mycobacteriales > Pseudonocardiaceae > Actinokineospora > Actinokineospora xionganensis. Next base: position 419,691 of record NZ_JABVED010000003.1, read on the forward strand.
TTCGGCAAGCGAAATGCCGTGCCGGGAGAACTTCTGGTATTCGGCACCATCACCAAGACAATCGCCCACGCGGAAGTCGCCGACTGACTTCCTCGCCTGCCGACTCGCGGGTGGGTGGTTTGGGGCTCGTAGGGTGGTGTCATGCGGAGTTTGGGTTTGGTCGAGCAGTGGCCGGTCGACAACGTGGCTGTGGCGGTTGTCGGGGCTGACGGGCGGGTGCTGGGGACCTGTGGGGATCAGGACCGGGTGTTCCGGCTGGCATCTGTGACCAAGCCGCTCACTGCCTACGGAGTGCTTGTGGCCATTGAGGAAGGGGCGGTCGAGTGGGACCAGCCCGCCGGGCCCGAAGGCTCCACGGTGCGCCACCTGATCGCCCACACCTCTGGTCTCGCCTTCGACTCACCGACTGTCCAGGCACCGCCCGGGCAGCGGCGGATCTACTCCAATGCCGGGTTCGAGTTGTTGGCCGAGTTCATCCACGAATCGACCGGGATTCCGTTCGCCGACTATCTGGCGGAAGGGGTGTTCGCACCGCTGGGGATGACCGCTTCGGCGCTCACCGGGTCGGCCGGGGCGGGCGCCGAGTCGACGAGTGGGGATCTCGCGAAGTTCGCCGCCGAGTTGCAGTCGCCGACGTTGGTGTCCAAGGAGCTGATGGCGGAGGCGTCGACAGTGGCGTTCCCCGGGCTCAACGGTGTGCTGCCCGGCTATGGCAACAAGAAGCCCAATGACTGGGGGCTCGGGTTCGAGATCCGAGACGGCAAAAGCCCACATTGGACCGGCACGGAGAGCTCCCCGCGCACGTTTGGCCACTTCGGACAGTCGGGGACGTTCCTCTGGGTCGATCCCGAAGCCCAGGCGGCCTGCGTGGCGTTGGCCGACCGGGACTTCGGGCCGTGGGCGATCGAGGCGTGGACGCCTTTCACCGACGCCGTGCTAGCTGATCTCGGGAATGGGCGGGCCTAGCAGGTCGTCGGCGTCGCAGATTCGGTAGGCGTAGCCCTGTTCGGCGAGGAAACGCTGGCGGTGGGCCGCGTACTCGGTGTCGAGCGTGTCTCGGGCGACCACCGAGTAGAAGTGGGCCTGGCGGCCGTCTCCCTTGGGCCGCAACAGCCTGCCAAGACGCTGGGCTTCCTCCTGGCGTGAGCCGAAGGTGCCGGACACCTGCACCGCCACCGACGCCTCGGGCAGGTCGATGGAGAAGTTGGCGACCTTCGACACCACCAGGGTCGGCAGCTCACCCTTGCGGAAGGCGTCGAACAGGGCTTCGCGCTCCTTGTTCTTCGTCGAGCCCTGGATGATCGGGGCGTTGAGCGCCTCGCCGAGTTCCTCCAGCTGGTCGAGATACGCGCCGATCACCAGGGTGGGCTCGCCCGGGTGTCGATCCAAAATGGACTGGACGACGGGCAGTTTTGTCCGCGCCGTCGAGCACAGCTTGTAGCGGGTCTCGGGCTCGGCCGTGGCGTACTCCAGCCGCTCGTTCTCGGTGAGCGTCACCCGCACCTCGGTGCACTCCGCGGGCGCGATCCAACCCTGCTCCTCGATGTCGCGCCACGGCACGTCGTAGCGCTTCGGGCCGATCAGGGAGAACACGTCGCCCTCGCGGCCGTCCTCCCGCACCAGCGTCGCCGTCAGGCCCAGCCTGCGCCGCGACTGCAGGTCGGCGGTCATCCGGAACACCGGCGCGGGCAGCAGGTGGACCTCGTCGTAGACCACCAGACCCCAGTCGCGGGAGTCGAACAGCTCCAGGTGCCGGTATTCGCCGCGGGTCTTGCGGGTGACGACCTGGTACGTCGCGATCGTGACCGGGCGGATCTCCTTGCGCTCGCCGGAGTACTCGCCGATCTCCTCCTCGGTCAGCGACGTCCGCGCGATCAACTCCCGCTTCCACTGCCTGCCGGAGACCGTGTTGGTCACCAGGATCAGTGTCGTTGCCTGCGCCTGCGCCATCGCCGCGGCGCCGACCAGCGTCTTTCCCGCCCCACACGGCAGCACGACGACACCGGAGCCGCCCGCCCAGAACGAGTCGACCGCCATCCGCTGGTAGTCGCGCAGCTCCCAGCCGTCCTGCACCAGCGAGATCGCGTGCGCTTCGCCGTCGACGTAGCCCGCGTGGTCCTCCGCGGGCCAGCCGACTTTGAGCAGCAGCTGCTTGAGCCTGCCGCGCTCGCTCGGGTGCACCACCACGGTGTCCTGGTCGATACGCGCGCCCAGCATCGGGGAGATCTTCTTGTTGCGGAGCACCTCTTCGAGGACCGCGCGGTCGATGGACGTCATCACCAGCCCGTGCACCGGGCTGTTCTGCAAGGTCAGCCGCCCGAACCGGCCCATCGTGTCGACGATGTCGATCAGCAGCGGCTGCGGCACCGGGTACCGCGAGTACGTCTCCAGCGCGTCGACGACCTGTTCGGCGTCGTGCCCGGCGGCGCGGGCGTTCCACAGGGCCAGCGGGGTGACCCGGTAGGTGTGGATGTGCTCCGGCGCGCGCTCCAGTTCGGCGAACGGCGCGATGGCCATTCGGGCGTCCTTCGAGCTGGGGTGGTCGATCTCCAGCAGCAGGGTTTTGTCGGACTGCACGATCAGGGGGCCGTCGGTCACCTGACCAGTGTCGCAAACTCCGACCTCAAAGCCACAGTTCGGTAACCGGGCCTGCCCTCGGCGGGCACCTGGCGGCTACCGTCCACGCTGCCCATCCACCGGTCCCAGCAGAGGCGAACATGAGCAACCCCGTTGACCAGCAGCAGACCCAAGCCGGCCCCAAGCGGCGCAAGAGCCTGCCGATCTGGGTCATCGCCCTGGTCGCCGCGCTGGTGCTGGCAGGCGTGGGCTTCGGCGCCTACCAGGTGTTCTTCGCTGAAGACACCACCGCCACCCTCGAATGCGGCTCGGTGAACGGCACCGACGACACCGCGAAGCTGACGATCGTCGACTGCGACGAGAAGTCCGCCGTCTTCAGGGTCGCGGTCAAGAAGGACAAGGCCGAGACGAGTTGCCCCGAGGGCGCTTACCGCGAGCTGCGTGACGAGAAGAACCTGATCTGCCTGATGCCGAACTTCATCGCGGGCAACTGCTACGAGTCCGACGACGCGAACCAGGCTTTCAAGATCGGCTCCTGCGACAGCCCGGAGGCCATCAAGATCACCAAGGTGATCGACGGCACCACCGATCCGTCCGGCTGCCCCAACAGCAACGGCCTGGGCTACCCGGAGCCGAAGACGGTGTTCTGCATCGAGACACCCGGCGTTTCCTGACTGTTCCGCGCGGACGGCCATCCCGGGTCATCCGGGGTGGCCGTCCGCCGTGGCCGTGTCGGACCGGGCCGCTATTCTCGCGCCGCTGGTGCTTCTGACCGGCGTGTTCGCAGTTCTCCGCCGTCGGGAAGCCCAGAGGTGGCAGATGTCCAACCCGCATGAGCTGGGCCGCCCCACGGCCCGCCGCCGGCCCCAGCAGCCCTACGGCGCGGGCTCGCAGCGGCCCCCACCGATCCGTACGGCTGGGAACCCGGGTTCCCGGGCGAGCCGGTCCCGTCGGGGCGGCAACAAGGCCGTGCTGACCGCGAGTGCTTCACCGACCTTGAGCAGGCCGACGAGGCCAGGAAGGTCGTCTGCGTCGATCCGGCCGTCAAATTCGAGGTGCTTGAGATCGTCGATGGTGGAACCAAGCCCGATGACTGCGCGTCCTCCGATGTGGACGACGGGTTCATCTACGCCGAACCCAAACTGGTGATCTGTGGCAAGTCACGGAAGTGACGCTCCGGGCGACTTGCTGGTGAGGGCTGGAGAACGCGCCTGCCTTTCCCGCGTTTCGCCGCACGGTGTCCGACCCCCGCGTTAGATTGGCCCACCGCTGGTTCGTCGCCTGCCGGGCCCGTCAAACCCCCGCTGTTCGAACTCCACGAGGTGCACGATGTCCAACCCGCAGCCGCCGGGCCCGTACGGTCCGCCCCCCGGCGGTCCGCAGCCGCCGTACAACCAGGGGCCGCCGACGCCTCCTGGGGGCCAACAGCCGCCCTACGGCCAGCAGCCGCCCCCGCCGTACGGGCAGCAGCCCGGCCAGCAGCCGCCCCCCTTCGGGCAGCAGCCGGGCCACCAACCCCCGCCGTTCGGCCAGCAGCCGCCGCCGTTCGGGCAGCAGCCGGGCCAGCAGCCGCCGCCCTTCGGGCAGCAGCCTCAGCAGCCCGACCAGCCGTACAGCCAGCAGCCGCCGCCGTTCGGCCAGGAGCCGATGCAGCCGGGGTTCATCCCGCCGCCGTCGGGTCCGAGCAAGGGCAAGATCATCAAGCTGGTGGTCATCCTGGTCGCGATCGTGGCGGTCGGCATCGGCGGGTTCTTCGCGTTCAACAAGTCGGCGGCGTCCGCCGCGGTCGGCGACTGCATCAAGGTCAAGAACGACAGCGCCACCAACGCCGACGTCGAGAAGATCGACTGCACGAAGCCCGAAGCGGTGTTCAAGGTCGCCAAGAAGCTCGACAGTGCGTCGGCGAACTGTCCGAAGGACAGCGACTACATGGAGTACGAGCAGTCGGGCAGGCGTGGCGGCGGCGGGTTCTCGCTGTGCCTGATGGTCAACGCGAAGGTCGGCGAGTGCTTCACCGATCTCCGCAAGTCCGCCGAGGCCAGGAAGGTCCCGTGCGGTGACCCGAAGGTCAAGTTCGAGGTGCTCCAGGTCGTCGAGGGCAAGAACGACCCGGAGGCCTGCACCGTCAAGGGCGTCGACGACGGTTTCATGTACGCCGAGCCCAAGGTGACCATCTGCGGCAAGTCCACCTGATCTTTCAGCAGACGAACGAATGCCCCCGGCCGCGGCCGGGGGCATTCGTTCGTCAGTGGACGGTCTCGGCCGTGGGCGCGGACTGCAGCAGCCCAGCGACCTTCGCCCGCAGCTCGACGAACTCGTCCGACGAGCGGGTGGTGATCTGGTCGCGCTTCTCGCCCAGGCCGACGTCGAGCGCGGCGACCACCCTGGCGGGCGACTTCGACAGCACCAGCACCCGGTCGCCCAGGTAGACGCTCTCGTCGATGTCGTGGGTGACCAGCAGCACCGTCGTGTCCTGTTCCCGGCGCACGCGAAGCAGCAGGTCCTCCAGCTCGAACCGGGTCTGCGCGTCCACCGAGGCGAACGGCTCGTCCATCAGCAGCAGGGCGGGCCGGTAGGCCAGGGCGCGGGCGATGGCGACGCGCTGCTGCATACCGCCGGAGAGCTGCCACGGGTACTTGCGGCCGGCGTTTTCCAAGCCGACCGCGGCCAGCGCCTCGCCCGCCCGGGCGGTGCGCTCGGCCTTGGACAGCTCACGCAGCGGGAACTCCACGTTGCGCTGGACCGTCAGCCACGGGAACAGCGAGCGGCTGTAGTCCTGGAACACCACGGCCAGGTCCGCGGGCACGCCGTCGACCGGCGTGCCGTGCAGCGAGACCGTGCCCCGGGTCGGCCGGATCAGGCCCGAGATCGACCGCAGCAGGGTCGACTTGCCGCAGCCCGACGGGCCGACGACACAGACGAGCTCGCCCGCCTCGACGGTGAACGTCAAGCCGTCGATGGCGTCGTGCGCGCCGTCCTTGGCCTGGTAGGTGTGGCCGAGGTCGGCCACATCCAGCATTGTCCGCACCACGGTCATCCTCCGATCGCCTGCGCCTGGGTCTCGAACGAGTGCTTCGGCTGCCAGGCCAGGGCACGGCGTTCGACGATCAGCAGCAGCGTGTTGAACAGGTAGCCGAGCACACCCAGCAGCACGATCCAGGACCACATCTCGGGTAGGTCGTAGTCGCGCTGGGTGCGCACCAGCTGGTTGCCGATGCCGTTGGCCGAGCCGATCAGTTCGCCGATGACCATCAGGATCAGCGAGATCGACAGGCTCAGCCGCAACCCGGCGAAGATCTTCGGCGCCGCCGACGGCAGCACCACTCCCAGGATCCACTGGACCTTCGACAGCCGGAACGCCCGCGCGGTCTCGACCTTCGTCGCGTCCACGCCCCGGGCGCCGTCGACGGTGTTGAGCAGCACCGGCCAGATCGCGCCGAAGATGATCGTCGGCAGCTGCATGCTCGTCACGCCGACGGTGGCGAGGAAGAACGGGACCAGCAGCGGCGGTGGGATCGACCGCATGAAGTTGAACAGCGGGCCCAGGTAGGCCATCGCCGTGCGGGACCGCCCGAGCAGCAGGCCGAGGGCGACGCCGATGATCGCCGCCAGCGCGAAGCCGCCGAGCATCCGGCTGACACCGGGCACGATGTGTTCGCCGAACGCGCTGGAGAACCACACGTCGGCCGCGGCGCGGGCGATCCGCGACGGCGGCGGGAAGAACACGTCGGCGGCGGACCTGGTCACCAACTCCCAGACCGTGACCGCGACGGCGAACACGACCCAGCGCTGGGCGAACGTCCCGAAACGTTTCACGAGGCCTCACCCCGAGGGGCGTTCCAGGCGAACAGCTTCGCGTTCAGCCGCTCCAGCCCCGCGTTCGCCGCGTAGCCGACCAGGCCCGCGATGACGGTGCCGGCGAGCACCTGGTCCATGTGGGCGCCGCCGCTGTTGGCCTCCATGATGAACTGGCCCAGGCCCTTGGTGCCGCCCGCGAACAGCTCGGTGGAGACCACCACGGCGAGGGCGATGGTGAACGAGAGCCGCACCCCGGTCAGCACGAACGGCGCCGCGCTGGGCAGCGCGATCCGGGTCAGCACGGCGACTCGGCCGGTGCCGAACGCGCGGGCCGTCTCCACGTGCAGCGGGTCGAGTTCGTCGAGGGCGTACATGGTGTTGAACAGGATCGGCCACAGCGCGCCGTAGACCGCGAGCGCGATCTTCGTGTCCGGGCCGGTGCCGGTGATCAGCAGGGCCAGCGGGATCAGCGCGACGGACGGGATCGGCCGAAGGAACTCGACCACCGTCATGCACGCCCGCCGCACCAGCGGGATGCTGCCCAGCACCAGGCCGCCCGGAACCGCGATCAGGATCGCGATCAGCAGCGCTATGACGGTGGCCAGGACGGTGGCCAGCAGCGCCCGGAGAAATTTCTCGTCGCCGAGCAGGCCCACCATGGCAGGCAGGACCTCGCTCGGCGGACGCAGGTAGAGCTCCGGAACCAGACCGGTCTGGCTGGCCACTTCCCAGATCAGGAAGAGGCCGGCCAGACCGACCAGACTCGCGGGAACCCGTCGAGTTCCACTCACTGTGCTTGGCTTCCCGAGGAGGAAGCCCACCCCCTGCCGCTACTTGCCCGTGGAACCGTTCGGGATCATCGTCTTGACGTCGAGGTGACCCTTGATCACACCGAACTCTTCCATCAGGTTCGCCACGCGCTGGATGCGGTTGGCCTCCAACGAGGTCGAGTACGTGGAGATGGTGACCAACTGGGCGGTCTGCTGGTCGATCTTGGCGTACTTGACGAACATCGGCTCCATCTTGGAGCGGTCGGTCGCCTCGGCGTGCGCCTTGGCCAGCGCGCGCTGGAAGGCGGCGATGGTGTTGGGGCTGGTGCTGGCGAACTTGCCCTGGCCGCCGATCGCGACGTAGCCCGACATCGGGATCTCGGCCGTCGGGCCCGAGGCGCCGTCGAACACCGGGATCGCGCCGATCTTCTTCATCGAGTTGGTGACCCAGGGCTCGACCATGACCGCGGCGTCGACGTCGCCCTTCTGCAGGGCGCCCATCATCTCCGGCAGCGGCATCTCGATCCACTTGACCTGGTTGTAGTCCACGCCCTGGTTCTTCAGGACGGACATCGGCGCCAGGTCGGTGAAGCTGTTGCGGCCGGTGATCGCGATCCGCTTGCCGGGCGCGTCGGACGGCTTCTTGAAGGTGGAGTCCTTCAGGGTCACCACGACGAGGTGGCCGGGCTTCGCCGAGAGCGCGTCGGCGACGATCTTGAACTCGGCCAGCTTCTTGCTCTGCGCGAGCAGCGGCGCCGGGTAGGAGGCGAACGCGATGTCGACGTCGCCGTTGATGACGCCGGTGATGCTGGCGGGCCCGGAGGCCATGACCTGGGCTTCGACGTCGAGGCCCTGCTCCTTGAAGTACCCCTGCTCGATAGCGCGGTAGAACGGCGCGACGTCGACGACGGGCAGCACCCCGACCTTGATCTTGGCCTTCTCCACTCCGCCCGGTCCCTGCTGGGCGCCGTCGGTTCCGTCCTCGCCGCCGAGCAGCGAGCAGCCGCTGGCCAGCAGGGCCACAGCGAGTGCGGCGATCGGCAGACGGGCACGGGAGAACCGTCTGGTGGTCACGCTTCGGAGCATTGGAGCCTCTCCTCATAGGAGGTCGGTTTTGTCGAGGTGTTACCCCCCTCGGACATCAAGGCGCCACTCTATGGTCCGTTGGGACCGAGTCACAATGAGTGCGCGCCAGATGTCTTGGGGTGAACTCTCTCACTGAATCGGGTGGAGCTGTTGGCCCAAGTGGGCGAATTGCTCCGGAGCCCTGACCAGGGGTTAACCGTGCGTAATGACCCACTCGGGGTATGCCCCCTAGTGCTGCCATCTGGGTGATCAAATGTCTGGAATAGTCCATAGTTTCATCACCGGTGAGGACTGTTGCTACTGCTAAGTACCTGATAAGGGCTGTGATGATGCCCTGGAAGGGTTACATCGCCGCTGAGACTTCGCTACCTTCTGTGCTCAACAGGTGAGGCGCACGCTCATCCGAGCGGCGAGGAGAGCAGGCGCACATGGTCGTCGGTAACGCCGGGCCGGTTCGGTCCGACATGTTGCGGCAAGCGTCACAGCTTCGGGCGACCGCGATGCGCCGCGTCCTTAACTGGGGTAGTTGTCCGTTCGAGCTAGCCGAGTAACGGGCTACTGGCTCAGATGCAAGGAGTGTGCAGGCAGTGCCCGATCACACCGCCGGGGCCGAGCTAGGCCCTGGAAAATTCGGTGGCGTCGTGTCCGACCGGGATGCGGCGCGATCCGCCGCGCCCAAGACGCCCGGCCGCAAGACGGTCGAGGGCGGTTCCCGCTGGCGGCTGCGCAACTGGCGCCTGCGGACCAAGCTGATCGCGGTCCTCATGGTCCCGGTCATCACCGCCATCGCCCTGGGCGTGCTCCGCGCCGACAACGAGTTGCAGCGCGCCGCCGACTTCGACGAAGCCGCCGCGGACATCAGCTCGACCCTCGACGTCGTCGCGCTCGTCCACGAGCTGCAGAACGAACGTAACCTGGTCGTCGCCCATGTCGCGGGCAAGCGACAGGGTGATGTCGGCAACATCCAGGCGCAGTTCCAGAAGACCAACGCCACCCTCGCCCGGCTCGCGCAGGCCGCGAAGACCGTCGAAGCGGAGCGGGAGGACGCCCGGCTGCTGATGCCGCTGGCCAACCGCCTCTCCGCCGTCGAGTCGGTCCGCACCGCCGCGATGAGCAGCGAATACCCCGACGTCGGCGTCTACGGCGCGTACACCTCCCTGCTGGAGGCCGTGCTGGCCGCGGGTTCGGAGTTCACCGCGTCGCTCGGCGACCCGGAGATCAACCGCCTCGCCAGCGCCGCGCTCAGCGTCGTGGAGAGCAAGGAGTTCCTGGGCAGGCAGAACTCGATCCTGATGATCGCCGCCATCCGGGACAACTTCCCCTCCGGCATGCTCGAGATGGCCCGCGGCGCCGAGGCCAGCTACGCCGCCTCCGTCGCCAACTTCCGCGCCAACGCCGAGCCGGTCGAGTCGCAGTTCTACTCCGACACGTTCTCCGGCGCCGAGGTCGACCACCGCGAGTCCACCAAGCAGCTCGCCTTCTACCACGCCTCACGGGACCAGCCCCTGGGCATCTCGATCGACTCGCTGCGCGAGGACGCCAGGGCCACCGCCGAGGCGCTGCGCAAGGTCGAGATCTCGCTGCTGGAGAAGCTGCGGTCGAAAGCCATCGCGGCCGCCGACACGGCCAAGGTCGATGCCTGGCGCGACGCCGCGATCGTCCTCGCCGCCGTGCTGCTCGCCCTGATCGTCACCCTGATCGTCGCCCGCTCGCTGCTGGTGCCGCTGCGCGTGCTGCGCCGCGACGCCCTGGACGTGGCGAACCGGCGGCTGCCCGAGACGGTGCAGCGAATCCTCGCCGACCCGGACCCGGTCGAGGCCGCCAAGAACGCGGTCGAGCCGGTCCCGGTGTTCACCCGCGAGGAGACCGGCCAGCTCGCCCGCTCGTTCGACGCCGTGCACGACCAGGCGGTCCGGATGGCGACCGAGCAGGCCCTGCTGCGTGACAACATCAACTCGATCTTCGTCAACCTCTCCCGGCGCAGCCAGACGCTCGTCGAGCGCCAGCTGTCGCTGATCGACCGGCTCGAGCAGGACGAGCAGGACCCGGACCAGCTCGCCAGCCTCTTCGAGCTCGACCACCTCGCGACCCGGATGCGGCGTAACTCCGAAAGCCTCCTGGTGCTCTCCGGCTCCGGCCTGAGCCGCCAGCTCAGCCGCCCGGTGCCCGCCGCGGAGGTCGTCGGCGCCGCGGTGTCCGAGGTCGAGCAGTACGCCCGCATCGAGGTGCTGTCGGCGCCGGACATCGCCGTGCAGGGCCGCGCCGTCTCCGACCTCGTCCACCTGATCGCCGAACTGCTGGACAACGCGACCTCGTTCTCCGAGCCGGAGAAGAAGGTCTACGTCCGGATGGCGGTGACCAGGAAGAAGGAACTCGCCATCCAGATCACCGACTCCGGCGTCGGCATGAACGAGGACGAGATCGAGAACGCCAACACCCGCCTCGCCGACCCGCCCGACCTCGACGTCGCCGTGACCAGGCGAATGGGTCTGTACGTGGTCGCCCGGCTGGCCAAGCGGCACGACATCGTCGTGCGGCTGCGCGACAACGAGGACATCGAGGGCGGCCTGATCGCCCGGATCACCGTCCCCGCGGGCCTGGTCCACGGCTCCGGCGCCCCGGCGCAGACCAACAACATCATCTCTCCGATCGCCCTGCCGCCCGCCATCGGCGACACGGCGGCCAAGGCGAGTGGCATCGCGGGCGCGTTCACCGGCAGCATGCCGCGACTGCGCTCCGACGGCGGCGTGGTGGCCGAGTCCCCGGTGGAGCGCTCCGCCGCGCAGGTCACCGGCTACCCGCCGTTCCAGCCGAGCTTCGGCGCGGAGAAGATCGACGACACCGGCGGCTGGGGTCCCCCCGCCTCCCCGGAAGAGATCAACTCCGCGCTCAACGGCCACATCTACGACGACTCGGGGGTCGGACTGTTCGGCACCCCGATGCCGGAGCAGCCCTACGACGACGAGGCCAACGGCGCCTACGCGTACGAACCGCCGCCCCGGCCCGCCGAGCAGACCCACGGCGGCGACGCCCCCACGGAGCGGCTGCCGATCTACGAAGCCGTCCTGTCGCAGTGGTTCGAAGCGGGCGACACCGGCTCCACCCCCGCCGCCAACGGCAACCCGCCCGCGAACGGCACGATCAACGGCGCACTGACCCCGGCCGAGCCCGAGACCGACCACCGCACCGAGCCCCGGGCCGAGGCCGTCGAGGCGCCCGTCGCGGCCGTCGAGCCCGAGCCCGCACCGGAGCCCGAACCGGCCCCCGTCATCGATCCCTGGGTTTCCCCTGGTGACGACGGTTGGCAGCGGGCCCGTGCACTGCTCGACCACAGTGCTGACACCATGACTACCGCAGGACTGCCCAAGCGGGTCCCCAAAGCCCACTTGGTCCCCGGTTCGGCAGCGCCAAGGGAGGAGACCACCGGCGAACAGCCGGCGGTGCCTCCACTGCCTCCCCGCACGGCGGACGCGATCCGCGGCCGCATGTCGAGCTTCCAACAAGGGGTTCGGCGGGGCCGACACGCCCTTGTCGACGCTTACCCTGGTGACCAGACCGGTTCAGACGAGAGCCGCCAAGACGAGGAGCAGGAGTGACGACCGCGTCAGTACAGCAGCCCGGCAGCTTCGGGTGGCTCATCACCGATTTCGTTCGCCAGGTCCCCGGCGTCGCGCACGCCGTGGTGGTCTCCGCCGACGGACTGCTGTTGGCCGGATCGCAGGGCTTGCCCCGCGATCGCGCCGAACAGCTCTCCGCGGTGGCGTCCGGCCTGGTGAGCCTCACCGCCGGTGCCGCGAGGTGCTTCGAAGCGGGCGGAGTCAACCAGACCGTGGTCGAGATGGACCGCGGTTACCTGTTCCTGATGTCGATCTCGGACGGCTCGTGCCTCGCGGTGCTCGCTGCTCCGAACTGCGACATCGGACTGGTCGCCTACGAGATGACCCTCCTGGTCGAGCGAGTCGGCCAGCAGATGACGCCCGAGCTGCGCGCGCAGCTTCAGGGCTCGCAGCGCAGGTAATCGAGACGGCGGGGTGAGAGCGCGATGAGTACGGGGCGCCGGGCGACCGGCAGGCGTACCGAGGACGACTTCTCCTACCGGGACCTGTTCGGCTCGGACTCCCGCTTCGGCGAATCCGACCTCGACGAACCCCTGGATGAGCCCGAGCGGAGGCTGACGGAGATGTCGGAACGCGGCTGGGAGGACCTGCCCGAACATGGCATCGGCGACCCGCCGAACCGGTTCGACATCGATGGGTTCCGGGCGAGGCTCTTCGGTGGGCCAAGCGCGGCGCTGTACGGCGACTCGGGTATCCCCGCGCAGTCCGACTGGGACAGCAAGGAGATCCCCGCGGTCCCGACGTTCGACCCGGAGCCGGAGCACGACCCGCTGCAGGAAACCGGTTCACTGGTGCGCCCGTACACCAAGACCGGTGGTCGGACCCGCTCCGACTACGACCTGGCGATCGAGGCTCTGGTGTCCACCAGTGACCGAGGCCGGGTCCCCGACGCGGCGGTGCGCCCGGAGCACAGATCCATCTGCGGCCTGTGCCTGGATACCCGTTCGGTCGCCGAGGTCGCCGCGCACCTGCGGCTTCCGCTCGGCGTCGCCCGGGTCCTGATCGGGGACATGGCGGGAATGGGCCTGGTCTCGATCCACCAGAGCGGCATGGTCGTGGGCGACCGGCCGTCGATCGAATTCATGGAAAGGGTGCTCAGTGGGCTCCGCAGGCTCTAGTCCTCTCAGCGCGCGTGGCGCGGCACCGCAGCCGACCACCTCGGCCAAGATCGTGGTGGCCGGCGGGTTCGGTGTGGGCAAGACGACCCTGGTCGGCTCGGTCTCCGAGATCGTTCCGCTGACCACCGAGGCCGTCATGACCGAGGCCAGCGTGGACGTCGACGACCTGTCGTCGACGCCGAACAAGACGACCACCACGGTGGCGATGGACTTCGGTCGCGTCTCGCTCGACTCCGACCTGATCCTGTACCTGTTCGGTACGCCGGGTCAGCACCGATTCTGGTTCATGTGGGACGACTTGGTCCGCGGCGCCATCGGCGCCATCGTCCTGGTCGACACCCGGCGCCTGGCCGACGCGTTCGCGTCCATCGACTTCTTCGAGGACCGCGGACTGCCGTACATCATCGCGCTGAACTGTTTCGACCGCGTCCTGCACCACCGCATCGACGACGTGCGCGACGCGCTCACCGTCGAGCCTTCGGTGCCGATCGTGACCACCGACGCGCGTGACCGCGACTCCACCAAGGAAGCGCTCATCACCCTCGTCCAACACGCCATGCAACAACGCATGTCCCGCGCCGTCTAGCCCGGGGTCGCCTTCCCATACGGTCGCGAGTCCAATGTTCAAAACAACGAGTCCAACGTTCAGAACATCGACTTCCACTTTCACGTCACCGTGAGCTGGGACTTCGGATGTTCTGAACGTTGGACTCGTTGTTTTGAACGTTGGACTCGCGACCGTATGGGAAGGCGACCAGCGGGTCAGTCGTCGACCAACGCCGCGCTGGTTATGCGGTGGACTGGGAGGCGGTGGAGGTCGTCGCCGGTGGGGTCGTGGCCTTCGACGACGCCGCCGCCCAGGCGGACTGGTATGAGGACGCGTTGGACGGCGCTGCCGTGGCCGTCGACCATGCCGATCCAGACCTTGCTGCCGTCCTGGATGGCCGTTTTCAGCAGGGCCATCACCTCCGCCAGGTTCGCCCCGCCGGAGCTCGGCGACACCGGGCGGCTGCGCCTGCTCTCCGCCGCGCGGTCGCCCGCCCGCATGCTCCGCACGATGTCGGACAGCTGCTCGGGGTCGGCCACCCGCGTGCCGGCGGGCCTGCGCAACGCCCGCGTGGCCGTCTGCACCCGCCTGCCGGTGGGACGCAGGTCGACGACCTGTCCGTCGACGTCCTCCGCCGCCGGGGTGAACCCGACGGCACGCAGCTCGTCGAGAATCTCCAGCAGCGGAACCGGGCTGATCAGCACCGTCGGCGCGATCCGACGCAGCCGCAGCGACGTCGCCACCGGGTGCGCCGCCACCTCCGCGACCAGCGCCGGGTCGTCGCAGCGCAGGAACGACGTGGCCGCGCCGCCGCGCAGCCTCCCGTGCCTGCGGGCGACGTCGTCGATCAGGTAGGTCAGCGACTGCGGGATCGGCGTGCGGGACCGCAGCCGGAATAGTTCGTGCAGGTCGGCGGCGGTGCGGCCGACGTCGAGCGCGCGCCGGATCGACGTCTCCGACACCCGGTAGACCGTGGCGCTGCCCGCGGACTCGACGTCGGCGACCTCGCCGACCTGGGCGGCCAGGTGCGGTTCGAGCACGCCGGGGGCGACGACGGTGAGGTCGGCCTGCACCAGGAAGTGGTCGATCGGCTCGGGCATCGCCTCGGCCATCCGCTTCGCGGAGGCCGCGGCGCCCTCGTCGAGCAGCGCCCGGCCTGGTCCGCTCACCGCGCCGAGGGCGACGACGCCGAGAGCGGAGGCCTCGGTCAGGGTCCAGCGGACGATCTCGTCGCGCAGCCTGCCGCCGCGCCGGGGGGCGCGCCAGGCGAGGACGGCGGCGAGTTCGTCGGGGGAGACGATGCCGGTGCCGGGTTTGAGGTCGGTGAGGGCGGTCAGCACCCGCAGCCGCTCCAGCGGCGCGACCGGGCGGCGCAGGTCCTCCGACAGCGGCGCGAGCAGCTTGTCCTTGCCGTCGCGCAGCCCGCCGAGGCCGGGGAGTCGCGGCAGGTCGAGCCACGCGGTCGCGAGCGTCGCCCAGCGGTTGGCGGGGGAGGCGGCGAGCCAGAGGTCGGCGTGGTTGGTCGGCACCCACTCGGGGATCACGGTGTCGGTCTCGGCGACCAGGCTCGCGCCGAACGCAAGCTCCACGAGCAGTGTCGCCTGCCGCTCGCTGATCTCGAGGGCCTTGGTCAGCCGCCGCACGTCGCGCACGCCGATGCCGCCGGACTTAAGCGTCGTGGCGGGATCGTCGGACCACATGTGGATGAGGGCTTCCATGTGCCGCAACACTTCAAGCGTCTCACTCGCCGCCGTGGCGTCCACAGTGGACTGCTTGTTCGTGGCGGTGTGCAGGGTCGGCTCGGTAAGGGCGCCGGTGCGCTCCCGGCGGACGGCCAGCCCGACCTCGCGCGGCAGTTCGACGGTCTGCGCGTCCACCCGCAGCAGCAGGCCGCGGGCGAGCAGCCGCTGGATCGGGGTCCGCGCGTCGGCCAGCGGAAGGATCTCCGCGGCGTCCTTCGTGCGTCCGACCGGCTGCCCGTGCGCGAGGGCGGTGACGACCTTGCGCTCGTCGTCCTCGATCTCGGCGAGCAGCACGGACACGTCGACGTCGGTCAGCGAAGGTGAGGACCGGCCCAGCCCGCCCGGGTAGAGGCCGCCCGCCTCCCGGGCGGCGGGGACCAGACTGATCCCGTCGTCCTCGCCCCAGGCCAGGATCATGGTGCGCAGCGTGTCGGCCGCCTCCTTGAGCCGCTCGGGCGGCACGTCGAGCAGGCCTTCGAGCGGCACGGGCTGCTTGTCCGCGCCCGCCGTGAGCAGCGCGTCGAGCACGGCGAGGGTGAACGTGTCGAGCCCCTCGGCCGCCCTGGCCACGGACGCGCGGGTCCCGGCCCTGGTGGCGAGCACCGTCGTGTCGGCGGGCCGTGGCGTGGCCAGGTCGGGGCGCACGCGCAGCACCTCGGTCAGCGCCTCGTCGTCCCGGGCGCGCAGCCAATCGGTGAGCGTGGTGCTGGACACCCTGACCACGGTATACGGCCCGTGGTTCCGGTAATCTCCGTACTCGCGAAACCTGTTCGTGTGATCCCAAGGAGGAGCCGTGGCGAAGGCCGCCAAGAGCCACCGTGTCGACCCGCACTGGGCGGGGGACGACGACCACGGCACGCACCCGGTGAGCGAGCTGACCTCGGACCGCCAGGGCGCTCTCTCGCCCTACGGCGACGTCACGTTCCCGCTGGAGCAGGTGCCCTACCAGCACCCCGTCACGGAGATCAACAAGACCCGCTGACCCGCGGGCGGCAGGCGGTGGACCACCGCCTGCCTCGGGAACGGCGTGACCTGCGCCTACTACCGGTCAGTACACAGAATGTGATCACCTCCTCGCGCTAGGCTCGCTCCATTCCAGACGCGTCGTCTTCTTTGGAGCCCCGCATGCCAGTGCCCGGTCCCGGCTACTCCATCACCGTCCGCGTGGAGGCGCCGCCCTCGGCGAGCGCGGCGGGGGACCTGGCTGGGGCCATCGGCCGGGTCGGCGGGGTCATCACGGCGTTCGACGTCGTCGAGTCGCACAGTGACCGGATCGTCGTCGACATCACGTGCAACGCGGTGTCGGCCAACCATGCCCGCGACATCACCGAGGCGCTGGAAGTGCTGCCGGGTGTGGTCGTGCGCAAGGTGTCCGACCGCACCTTCCTCATGCACCTCGGCGGCAAGATCGAGGTCAACGCCAAGGTCGCGCTCCGCAACCGTGACGACCTGTCCCGCGCGTACACCCCCGGTGTCGCCCGCATCTGCCAGGCCATCGCCGACAACCCGGACGACGCCCGCCGTCTGACGATCAAGCGCAACACCGTCGCCGTCGTCACCGACGGCTCGGCCGTGCTCGGCCTGGGCAATCTCGGACCCGCCGCCGCGCTGCCGGTCATGGAGGGCAAGGCGGCGCTGTTCAAGAAGTTCGCGGGCGTCGACGCCTGGCCGGTGTGCCTGGACACCCAGGACACCGAGGAGATCATCCGGACCGTGCAGCTCATCGCGCCGGTCTACGGCGGCATCAACCTCGAGGACATCGCCGCGCCCCGGTGCTTCGAGATCGAGGCCCGGCTGCGCGACCTGCTCGACATCCCCGTCTTCCACGACGACCAGCACGGCACCGCCATCTGTGTGGTCGCCGCGCTCCGCAACGCGCTGCGCGTCGTCGGCAAGGACATGGCCGACACCAAGATCGTGGTGTGCGGGGTGGGCGCGGCGGGCTCGGCCATCATCCGGCTCCTGCTGCGCCGCGGCCCCGCCGACATCGTCGCCGTCGACGTCGACGGCATCGTCCACTCCGGACGCGGCGACGGCGACGAGAACCTGAAGTGGGTCGCGGCCAACACGAACCGGGACAACAAGACCGGCAACCTGCACGACGCGCTGGTCGGTGCCGACGTGTTCATCGGGGTGTCGGCCCCCAACCTGTTCGGCGCCGACCAGGTCGCGACGATGGCCGCTGACCCGGTGGTGTTCGCCCTGGCCAACCCGGACCCGGAGATCGACCCGCTCGAGGCGCAGAAACACGCCGCGGTGGTCGCGACCGGCCGCTCGGACTACCCGAACCAGATCAACAACGTCCTGGCCTTCCCCGGCGTATTCCGCGGTCTGCTCGACGCCCAGGCCCGCGGCATCACCGACACAATGCTCCTCGCCGCCGCCGACGCCATCGCCGACGTGGTCGACGGCGACAAGCTCAACGCCTCGTTCATCGTTCCCAGCGTGTTCGACCCGGCGGTCGCGTCCGCGGTCGCCGAAGCCGTGCGCAAAGCCGCGGGGACCTCTCACTCGGGTTGAGTACTAGGCTCAATTCGTGGGTGAACTCAGTCATGTTGATGCCAGCGGCGCGGCCCGGATGGTCGACGTCTCCGCCAAGGAGGTGACCTCGCGCACCGCGGTGGCCAGCGGGGTTGTCAGAACCACCGAGGAAGTGGTCGCGCTGCTGCGGCGGGACGGCCTGCCCAAGGGCGACGCGCTGGCCACGGCCCGGATCGCCGGGATCATGGCGGCGAAGAAGACCTCGGAGCTGGTGCCGCTGTGCCACCCGATCGCCCTCTCCGGCGTCCGGGTGGACTTCGACCTCGACGGGCCGCGGGTGCGAATCTCGGCGACCGTGCGCACCAACGACCGCACCGGCGTCGAGATGGAGGCGCTCACCGCCGTCGCGGTCTGCGGGCTCACCCTGCACGACATGATCAAGGCCGTCGACCCGGCCGCCGTGCTCGACGCGGTCCGCGTGGAGCGCAAGGACGGCGGGAAGAGCGGCACCTGGGTCCGGGAGGAGCAGTCGTGAACACCGCACACGTCATCACCGCGTCCAACAGGGCCGCCACCGGCGTATATGAGGACAAGACCGGCCCGGTCATCGTCGCCTGGCTGCGCGAGCGCGGTTTCGACGTCCCGGACCCGGTGGTGGTGCGCGACGGCGCCCCGGTCGAGACGGCCCTGCGGGCGGCTGTGGCCGCCGGGGTGGACGTCGTGGTGACCACTGGCGGCACCGGCCTCACCCCGACCGACGGAACCCCGGAGGCGACGCGGGCGGTCCTGGACTACGAGATCCCGGGCTTGGCGGACGCCATTCGGGCAGCCGGGTTGCCCAAAGTGCCGACTGCGGTGCTGTCCCGCGGCCTCGCGGGCGTCGCTGGGCGCACGCTCGTGGTGAATCTGCCGGGGTCCTCCGGGGGCGTTCGGGACGGTCTGGGCGTTCTGGAGCCGGTCCTGGCCCATGCGGTGGACCAACTACGTGGGGGTGACCACCCACGACCTGCTGAAGCGCCCGCGACGGCCCAGGTGCTGCGGGCCGACATCAGCGACTCCACCATCAGCGTCGAGGAACACGCGGCCCTGGTGGAACACGCGGCGGCCGGTGCTGTGGTGACCTTCGCGGGCGTTGTCCGCGACCACGACCACGGCCGTGGCGTGCGCGGGCTGAGCTACGAGGGCCACCCCAACGCGAAGGACATCGTCGCCGAAGTGGCGGCTGACATCGCCAGGCGCCCGGGCGTCCGGGCGATCGCGGTGAGCCACCGGATCGGTGACCTGGCGATCGGGGACGTGGCCCTGGCGTGCGCCGTGGCCGCCGAACACCGGCGAGAGGCATTCGTGGCCTGCGCGGATTTGGTGGATGAGGTCAAGGCGCGGTTGCCGATCTGGAAGCACCAGCTCTTCACCGACGGCACCGATGAATGGGTCAACTGCCCCTGATCCGCCGCACCGCCTGCCCGTATCGCAGCCTCTTCACCCCAAACAGGCACCCGCAACGAATCCGCGAACGCCCGGAAACAGAACCGGACCCTCACCGCCGGGGGGTAGCGGTGAGGGTCCGGAGCTGGGGCCCCAATCGAGCGGGGCGTCGTACTTACTTGGTGGCGATCTTCTGACCCACGAGGATCAGGTTCGGGTCGCCGATGTAGTTCTTGTTCTTCTCGTGCAGGGCCTGCCAGCCGCCGGTCACGTTGAGCTGCTTGGCGATCTGCGACAGGGTGTCACCCGCGACGACGGTGTAGTCGCCAGCCGGGTTCGACTTCGACAGCGCCACCGGGGCGGCGGGGGCCGCGACCTTGGGGGCGGTCACCTTGGGCGCCGCGGCCTTGGGGGCAGCGGGCTTCGTGGCGGCCTTCTTGGGAGCCGCGGCGGGCTTCTTCGCGACAGCGGCGGTCGAACCGGCCCGCTTGCCACAGGTCGGCCACGCGCCGATGCCCTGGCCCTTGAGGACGTTCTCCGCGACGCGGATCTGCTCCTCGCGGGAGGCCTGGTGGGCCATGCCCGACCCGCCGTACGCCCGCCAGGTGCTGGCACTGAACTGCAGGCCGCCGTAGTAGCCGTTGCCGGTGTTGATGCTCCAGTTGCCGCCGCTCTCGCACTGGGCGATGGCGTCCCAGTTGACGCTGCTGGCGGAGGCGGGGGCGGCGACGGCGACCATCGGGGCGCCGATCGCGACACCCGCGACGATGACGCGGGCGATGGTGCGCTTGGCGGAGGACGGCTTGCGGTGCTTGCCTAGGTAGGACATTTGGGTCTCTCCTCCCGCGCCTGCGAGCGGTGTCGCTGTGGGCGGGCCAGACTTCGGCCCGGCCGGGGCTCTCACCCGGCTGCCACGCCTGGCGTGCCGAAGCACGTTCGTCGTGGTCCCTCGCCCCTGTCCGGAAGTTCGCTTTCGCTCGGGGTTGGTTCCCGAGAGGCCGCCGGACAGGACTTGGCGCTACGGACTCCCGGGTAGTGCGTGGCTGGTTCGGGGCCAGCCAGAAAGCGACGGTACGTAACCGGGAGGGGTTTCGGAAATTATCCAAGCCGTGACCGTCGTCACAGTAACGCTGGACGAAGGGCCTTCGATGGCCGTAAATCCGCAGGTCAGAGGGTTGTGTTTCGCTGTTATGATTCCGTGTCCTGCTCGAGATAATTCACGCTAGGTGAGGTTTGGCTCACGTCGTTTCGGCGTGTTGGGCCGTTCGTGAACTCAGCCGCCGGCGAAGGGCGGGAGCACATCGAGCACGATTCCGTCGCTCAACGGAATCGATCGATCGCGCACCGCGACACCGTCGAGCAGGAAGCTCGACGCCAGCAGGACCCGGGAGAGCGCCTCGCCGTGGCGGACGGAAAGCTCCTTCAGCGCATCGGCGACCGTGGCGCCGGAGGGAAGTCCCAGGGTCTCCTCGGGCACGCCCGCGGCGGCTCGCGCCCCGGCGAAGTACCGGACCGTGGCTGTCGTCACGCTCATCCCCCGATCGCGCTCATCGGTCGCAGCGGCTGGGCGAACCCGGCGTCGTTGATCTGGTGCCCAGCGAGTTTGGCCCACATCGTGGCCCGCCACAGGTCGGCGATCTCCGCGTCGTCGGCCCCGGCCCGCAGCGGCGCGCGCAGGTCGGTCTCCGACTGGCTGAAAAGGCACGAGCGCAGCGCGCCGTCGGCGGTCAGCCGGGTGCGGTCGCAGTCGCCGCAGAACGGGCGGGTCACCGAGGCGATGACGCCGACCTCGGCGGGTCCGCCGTCGACCAGCCAGCGCTCCGCGGGGGCCGCCCCGCGCGGACTCGGGCTCTCGGTCAGCTCGAACTCTTCGCGAAGCATCTCGAGGATGCGCTCCGCGGTGATCATCTGCGTGCGCTTCCAGCCGTGCTGCGGGTCGAGCGGCATCTGCTCGATGAACCGCAGGTGGTAGCCGTGGTCGACGCAGTAGCGCAGCAGCGAGGCGGCTTCGTCGTCGTTGATCCCGGGCAGCAGCACCGCGTTGACCTTGACCGGCGTCAGCCCGGCGTCGCGCGCGGCGGCGAGGCCGTCGAGCACGTCGGAGAGCCGGTCGCGGCGGGTGATCTCCATGAACCGCTCGGGCCGCAGGGTGTCCAGGGAGACGTTGATCCGGTCGAGCCCGGCGTCGACCAGCGACTTGGCGCGGCGCACCAGCCCGATGCCGTTGGTCGTCATCGAGATCCGCGGTCGGGGGGAGAGGGCCGCGGTGGCGGAGATGATCTTCTCGATGCCCTTGCGCAGCGTCGGCTCGCCGCCGGTGAACCGGACGTTGGTGATGCCGAGGGTCTCCACGGAGATGCGGATCAGCCTGCTGAGTTCGTCCTCGTCGAGCATCTCGCCGCCGGGCATCCAGTCGAGGCCCTCGGCGGGCATGCAGTAGGTGCAGCGCAGGTTGCAGCGGTCGGTGAGCGACACCCGCAGGTCCCTGGCGATCCGACCGAACCGGTCGATCAACGCGGGGTTGTCCGGGCGTGGCGCACTCGACGTGCCGGGCATTGCCGGAAGTCCCAGATCAACCGCTGTCACCTGATCCAGGGTAGTCGCGATTTCACCGAATGGGCTGAGGTGCCCGCTATCTGAGCACGACCGCGAGGCGAGTGTCCAACCGCGATTGCGGGTGAAATTGTCCTATGAGGACGTGACTGCGGAGGTTACGCTCCCAGTGTGCCGTACTTCCGGTTATCCGAAGCCGCCCGCCTGCTCGGCGTCAGTGACGACACCGTTCGCCGATGGGTCGACGCCGGACACCTTCGGGCGGAATCCGACGCGGCCGGGCGCAAGGTCGTGGAGGGCTCGGTCCTCGCCGACTTCGCCCGGACCCAGGCCCGCGAGATACCCGACCCCATGGCGGGCGGGCGGTCGGCGCGCAACCGGTTCGTCGGACTGGTGACCGAGGTGTTGGCCGACCAGGTCATGGCCCAGGTGGAGATGCAGTGCGGTCCCCACCGCGTGGTGTCGCTGATGAGCTCGGAGGCGGTCCGGGAACTCGGCCTCGAACCGGGGGTGCTCGCCGTCGCCTACGTGAAGGCCACCCAAGTGGTGGTGGAGACGCCATGATCAAGGCCGTGCTCCTGGCCGCGGCGCTGCTCGCGGGCTGCGGCACCGGCGCGGGCCCGGCAGAGACGACCGTGACCGTGTTCGCGGCCGCCTCGCTGACCGAGTCGTTCACCGCCCTGGAGAAAGGATTCGAGACCGACAACCCCGGCGTCGACGTGCGGCTCAACTTCGCGGGCTCATCGGCGCTCGCCCAGCAGATCGCCAACGGCGCCGACGCCGACGTCTTCGCCGCCGCGGACGAGACGACGATCGCGCGCGTGGCCGACCACCTGGAAAATCCGGCGGTGTTCGCCACCAACCACCTCACCATCGCCGTCCCGCGCGGCAACCCGGCCAGGATCACCGGCCTCGCCGATCTGACCCGCCCGGGCGTGACCGTCGTCGTCTGCGCCCCCCAAGTCCCCTGCGGCGCGGCGACACGCAAGGTCGCCCCGGGTCTGCGGCCCGCCAGCGAGGAGCAGGACGTGAAGGCGGTGCTGACCAAGGTCGCGGCGGGGGAGGCCGACGCGGGCTTGGTCTACGTCACCGACGCCCGGTCGGGAAAGGTCGACGCGATCGACTTCCCGGAGTCGGCGGCGGCGGTCAACAACTACCCGATCGCGCTCACCAAACAGGCCCCGAACGCCCCCCTTGCCCGCCGCTTCGTCGACTTGGTGCTGAGTTCCACCGGCCAGAACGAGCTGGTCAGAGCCGGTTTCGGCAAGCCATGACCCCGCCATCCACAGGGTGCCCCGGTTATCCACAGCAACCCCACACCCCCTCCTCCCCGGCCCCCAGCGCCGATAGACTGGCCAAGGGACGTCCCCCCAGGGAAGGGCGGGGGCCGCGCTGGTTTCGGGCGACGAGAAGCAGGCGTGGAGCGTCGTGGGTGCCGGGGGTGTTGTGGGTGCCCGCTGTGCTCGGGTTGGCCATCGTGGTGTTGCCGCTGGTCGGTTTGCTCGTCCGCGCGGACTTGGGGAACTGGGTCGAACACGTCACGAGCCCGGGCGCGGTGGCCGCGCTCGGGCTTTCCTTGCGGACGGCGGCCATGTCGACCGTTCTCTGTCTTATCCTGGGCGGCCCCCTCGCCGTCGTGCTCGCACGCGCGCGCGTTCCGGGGGTGCGGGTGCTCCGCGCGGTCGTGTTGCTTCCGTTGGTGTTGCCGCCGGTGGTCGGCGGGCTCGCACTCCTCTATCTCCTGGGCCGTTCCGGCTTCGCCGGTCACGCACTCGACCTGGCGTTCGGCGTCCGGGTCCCGTACACGACCGCCGCCGTCGTGATCGCGCAGACGTTCGTGGCCATGCCGTTCCTCGTGGTCGGGCTCGAAGGGGCACTCAGGACCGCGGGGGAGCGCTACGAGGCTGTCGCCGCGACCCTCGGGGCCCGGCCGTGGACGGTGTTCCGCCGGGTCACCGTCCCGCTCCTGCTGCCCGCCATCGGCTCCGGCGTCGTCCTGTCGTTCGCCCGCGCGCTCGGCGAGTTCGGGGCCACGATCACCTTCGCGGGCAGCCTCGAAGGCGTGACCCGCACGCTCCCGCTGCAGGTGTACCTCCTCGGCGAGACCGATGTGGACGGTGCGATCGCCGTGTCCCTGCTGCTGGTCCTGGTCGCGATCGCGGTGATCGTCGTGGCCCGCCCGCGCGCGGTGGAGCGCGCGCCGTGACCGGGCTGCGCGCGGACTTCGTGCTGACGCAGGGGGATTTCCGGCTCCAAGTCGACCTGCGCACGGAGCCGGGGGAGGTCATCGCCGTGCTCGGGCCCAACGGCTCCGGCAAGTCCACCCTCCTCGACGTCCTCGCCGGTTTGCGCCAACCCGATTCCGGGGTGGTCGCCGTCGACGGCATGACGCTGACTGACACCGCGGGCGGCGTGCGGGTGCCGCCACACCGCCGGGGTGTCGGCCTGCTCGCCCAGGTGGCGCTGCTCTTCCCGCACCTCACCGCGCTGGCGAACGTCGAGTTCGGACCGCGCGTGCAAGGCAAGGACCACACCACGGCCCGCCGGTGGCTCGACGACGTCGGCGCCGGGGACCTCGCCGACCGCAGGCCGCGCGGCCTCTCCGGCGGCCAGGCGCAGCGTGTCGCGCTCGCGCGGGCGCTCGCGGCCGACCCCGTGCTCCTCCTGCTCGACGAGCCGTTCGCCGCCCTCGACGTCGACGCCGCCCCCGCGCTGCGCGGCGTGGTCCGCCGCGTCCTGCGGGACCGCGCGGCCGTGCTGGTCACCCACGACCCGCTCGACGCGCTCGCCATCGCCGACCGGGTCGTCGTCCTGGCAGGCGGGAGGGTCGTCGAACAGGGCCCGACCCGCGAGGTCCTGTCCCGCCCACGCACCCCGTTCACCGCCCGCGTCGCCGGGCTCGACCTGGTCGCGGGCACCGCCTGCCCCGACGGGCTGCGAACAGTGGACGGTGCGCTCATCGCGGGTTCCGGCGGCGCCGAGATCAACGGTGAGCCCGCGGTCGCCGTGTTCCGGCCCGCCGACGTCGCGGTCTACACCGAGCGGATCCACGGCAGCCCGCGCAACGTGTTCGAGGCGACGGTGACGGCGATGGAGCCGCACGGCGACGTCGTGCGGATCCGGGTCGCGGGTGGCAGGCCGTGGGTGTCCGGGCTGGCCGCGGACCTGACCGTGGGCGCGGTCGCCGAACTCACAATCGAGCCGGGATCTCGCGTCTACCTGGCGGTGAAGGCCACCGAGGTCCGCGTCCACCCCGCCGTCGCCGACCCGGCTGGGTAGCCTCACGCCATGAGCGAGCTTGCGAGCGAATCAATGTCACAGTGCCTTCGCGAGTGGAGCCACCGAACCGGTGAGGTGGCCAGGTGAGTGGGCCCTGGACGTATCTCATGGACATGGACGGGGTGCTGGTGCACGAGGAGCACCTCATCCCCGGCGCGGACGCGGTGATCGCCGAGCTCACCGCGGACGAGACGCCGTTCCTGGTGTTGACCAACAACTCGATCTACACCCCGCGCGACCTGCGGGCCCGGCTGCTGCGCACCGGACTCGACGTGCCCGAGTCCTCGATCTGGACCTCCGCGCTGGCCACGGCGAAGTTCCTCGACAGCCAGCGCCCCGGCGGATCCGCGTTCGTCATCGGCGAGGCCGGGCTGACCACCGCCCTGCACGAGATCGGCTACACCCTCACCGAACGCGACCCCGACTACGTGGTCCTCGGCGAGACCCGGACGTACAGCGTCCCCGCGATCACCCACGCGATTCGGCTGATCGTCGCGGGCGCCCGCTTCATCGCGACCAACCCCGACGCCTCCGGCCCCAGCCGTGAGGGCATCACCCCCGCGACCGGCGCCGTCGCCGCGCTGATCGAGAAGGCCACCGGCCACGCGCCGTATTTCGTGGGCAAGCCGAACCCGCTGATGATGCGCTCCGGCCTGCGTTCCCTCGGTGCGCACTCGGAGAACACGCTGATGATCGGCGACCGGATGGACACCGACGTGCTCAGCGGCCTGGAGGCGGGCCTGCGGACGATCCTCGTCCTCACCGGCATCTCGGACCGCGACACGGCCGAGCGGTTCCCGTTCCGCCCGACCCGGGTGATCGACTCGATCGCCGACCTCGTCGGGCAGACGAAGGACCCCTTTCCGGTGGGCGTCGAAGGATGATCAGCCGATACCTTCGCATCGTGAGCGAGGCTCGCCTATCGTCGGACCGTGCAGGAAGAAAGTTCCGTGGCGCGCACCTACGTCGTCGGTGACGTCCACGGGCACCGCGACGAACTCCTTGACGCGCTCCGCTCCGCGGACCTCATCGACGACGACGCCGCCTGGGCGGGCGGCGACGCGCGCGTGTGGTTCCTTGGCGACTTCGTCGACCGCGGCCCGGACGGCATCGGCGTCATCGACCTGGTCATCCGCCTCGGCGTAGCAGCGGAGAAGGCGGGCGGCAAGGTCGAGACGCTCCTCGGCAACCACGAGATCCTGCTCCTGGGCATGCACAAGTTCGGCGACACGGAGGTCCCGTCCGACTTCGGCCCCCGCAGTTTCGCGCGCAGCTGGGAGATGAACGGCGGCATGGTGAGCGACCAGGAGGCGCTCACCGACGACCACGTGTCCTGGCTGCTCGACCGCCCGGTCCTGGCACTGGTGGGCGACCACCTGCTGATGCACTCCGACACCCTCGAATACCTCAACTGGGGCCCGGACATCGAAGCCATCAACACCGCCGTCAGAGACGTCCTGCGCTCCGACGACCTCGTCGACTGGTGGGAGGTCTGGCGCCGGATGACCACCCGGTACGCCTTCCGCGGGCCCCATGGGGAACAGGTGGCGGACGACCTGCTGGCCGTGCTGGGCGGAAGTCAGGTCGTCCACGGGCACAGCGTGATCGCCGACCAGGTCGGCAGGCTGCCGGTGGAGATCGACGGTCCACACGAGTACGCCGGCGGCAAGGCGCTGGGCGTGGACGCCGGGGTGTTCGTGGGCGGGCCGTGCCTGGTGGTCGAACTTCCGTGGAAGCCGGACTAGGCGACGGACTTCGGGTTCAGCTCGACCACCAATTCAGCGGCCAAGGCGACGGCCAGCCGCTCAAGCACGGGATGGTGGGAACGGTCCCACCCACCTCGAACCGTGCGATCGCGGGCTGGGTCATCTCGGACGCCTCAGCGAGCCGCGATTGGGTCCACCCGCGTGCTTCTCGCATCTCCCGCACCGCTGTGCCAAGCTCGAACGCCAGCCGCGCCGCCTCATACGCTTCCGCCGCGCCCGGCTCCGCCATCCGCCGATCACGAAGGCCGCGCCAGTCTTGGTCCGACACCCGCCTCACCCCTCCGCCGTGTGTTCCTGATCGACACAGAGCCGCAACGCCTGCTGAGCCGATCCGCCGTCGGGCGGTGTCTGATCGGACCGGCCGTGGTCGTCTGCGGCTGCTTGGGAGACGTAAGCGCGCTCAGGCTCTTAGCGGGTTGGTGGTCAGTATTTATCAGGGCAGTTCCGGCTCGACGAGCTTCGCGGCTTGCTCTGCGATTGCGCACGACTTTTCAAGACTCGCCGATGACGTCAGGACGTCCACCCTGGTCGACGGGCCAACGGCGAGCGAGAATACGCAGTTGTCCGCAATACCGACCCACTGTCGTGCCTCATGTTTCCCGATGTTTGGGATTGTCTTGACTTCACCTTTGGCTTTAATGTCTTTGACACCGAGGGTGTCAAAGATCGCGATGGTGAAGTTCGCCCGGTCTCGAAGCGACTCAGCGGGAATCGTCCACAGACAGATCCTTCCTCGTCCGACTTCATCGTCGGACCCGGCCCCCGCAACCTTGATCGCACTTGCGGCCGAGCTGGTCAAGAGATCGCATGGCCGCGCATCTGCGAGTGGGCTGTCCGGTACCTTCGTCGAGCTTGTCGGTTTGAACGTCTTGGTCGAGCTACCACCAGTAGACGTCGGCTCACTTGTCACATCACCGGTTGGGGTAGCGGTTCCTGATGTCGGACTTGTGCAGCCGCCGATGCTGATGAGCGCAGCAACGGCACAAGAAAGAACCAGAGTCGAACGCCTCACGATGATTCCCGCCATCCTTCCACCGCTCATCCTTTGAACTTCGATGAGCCAATTTCATCGACATGCCTCGCTTGGCGCCGCTCGGTCGATATGTTCTCGTGACTGAGCAGGGCCTGGATATATGGCTCGGTCTGAAGTAGACCGGGAATGACTTCCGGCTGGTAATTGACCGCCTGGTTCGCCGACGACTCGTGGAACATCAGCGATCGCAGGCTGTCGGACATCCACTCGCCGCTCGGGCACAGCCAGTATCCGCGGTCGTCATTGGCATCCCGACAGAACTGCAGCAGTCGCTCGACGTCCCCGTAGCTCGCCCCGCAAGAGGCGAGGTAGTAGACGACCTCCGACTCCGACGCCGTGCCCGGAACGCCGTTCTCGAGCCGGTTCAAATGTGCGGGCGACCGGCCGACCTTCTGGGCGAGATCGCGCAGGGTCAATCCGGCACTGTCGCGGTAAGCCTGGAGTCGCGAGCCCAATTCGCGCGCGCTGGCCCTGTTTCTCGATCCCATGCGTGGCACGCTACGGACATTCGATGCCGCAGCGTGCCATCCTGACCCGGATTCCACCTGATCAGGCCAGTTGTCACCACCCGTGAAACAAGCTCAGTCGACCGGAACGATGCGCGCGCCGAGAGGCACCAGCGACACCGGAATCATCTTGAAATTGGCGATTCCCAACGGGATCCCGATGATCGTCACGCACAGCGCGATCCCCGTGACGATGTGGCCGATCGCCAGCCACCAGCCGGCGAACACGATCCAGATGATGTTGCCGATCACGGACGGCGCGCCCGCGTCCACGCGGGGTTCGATGGTGCGACCGAAGGGCCAGAGGGCGTAGTTGGCGATCCGGAACGACGCGAGGCCGAACGGGATCGTGATGATCAGGATGCAGCAGAGGATTCCGGCGAGGACGTAGCCGATGGCCATCCAGAAGCCACACAGCACGAGCCAGATCAGGTTCAGGATGAGTCGCACAAGGTCATTGTCCTCGCCCTCTCCCTTTGGAGATGTGCAGGCCGCGCGTTTGTGAGGAGGATGGCTCGAACGAGTCGAGAGGAGCGCGTCGCGATGGGTCAGCCGAGTTACGCCTCAGGGACGTCCACCGTGCCGTTGCTCGGGGACACGATCGGGGGGAACTTCGACCGGACCGTGGCCGCCCACCCGGACCGCGAGGCCCTTGTCGACCGCGCCTCGAACCGCCGCTGGACCTACGGGGAGCTGGCAGAAGAGATCGACTCCGTGGCAAAAGGGCTGGTCGCGATGGGCGTCGGCAAGGGCGACCGGGTCGGGATCTGGGCGCCGAACTGCGCGGAGTGGGTGTTCATCCAGTACGCGACGGCGAAGCTCGGCGCGATCCTGGTCAACATCAACCCCGCCTACCGGGTCCACGAGCTGAAGTACGTCCTCAACCAGGCGGGCGTCCGCACTCTCGTCGCCGCACCGTCGTTCAAGACCTCCGACTACGCCGCGATGATCGAGGAGGTCCGCCCCGAGTGCGCCGGGCTGACCGACGTCGTGCTCATCGGCCGGGACTCGTGGGACGCCCTGGTCAGCCACGGCGGTGACCTGCCCGAGATCGCGCTCTCCGCCGACGACCCGATCAACATCCAGTACACCTCCGGCACCACCGGCTTCCCCAAGGGCGCGACCCTCTCGCACCACAACATCCTCAACAACGGCTACTTCGTCGGCGAGCTGTGCGGGTACACCGAGCAGGACCGGATCTGCGTCCCCGTGCCCTTCTACCACTGTTTCGGCATGGTCATGGGCAACCTCGCGGCCACCTCGCACGGCGCCTGCATTGTCATCCCCGCCCCCGCGTTCGACCCCAAGGCGACGTTGGCCGCGGTGGCCGAGGAGAAGTGCACCTCCCTCTACGGCGTCCCCACGATGTTCATCGCCATCCTCGCCGAACCCGGTGTCGACGAGGCCGACCTGAGCGCGCTGCGCACGGGGATCATGGCCGGGTCGCCGTGCCCGGTCGAGGTCATGAAGCAGGTCGTCGAGCGGCTGGGCATGGCCGAGGTGACCATTTGCTACGGCATGACCGAGACCTCCCCGGTCTCCACCCAGACCCGCGCCGACGACAGCGTCGACCGCCGCGTGTCCACGGTCGGCCGGGTCCACCCGCACCTCGAGGTCAAGATCGTCGACCCTGAGACCGGCCGGACCGTTCCGCGCGGCGAGCCGGGCGAGTTCTGCACCCGCGGCTACTCGGTGATGCTGGGCTACTGGGATCAGCCGGAAAAGACCGCCGAGGCCATCGACAGTGCCCGCTGGATGCACACCGGCGACCTCGCGGTGATGGACGACGAGGGCTACCTCAACATCACCGGCCGCATCAAGGACATGGTCATCCGCGGCGGCGAGAACATCTACCCACGCGAGATCGAGGAATTCCTCTACACCCATCCCGACGTGCTCGACGCGCAGGTGATCGGCGTCCCGGACGAGCGCTACGGCGAGGAACTGATGGCGTGGATCCGGATGAAGGAGGGCGCGGAGCCACTGACGGCGGAGTCGGTGCGCGAGTTCTGCGCGGGCAAGCTCGCCCACTACAAGGTCCCGCGCTACGTGCACGTCGTCGAGGAGTTCCCGATGACGGTCACCGGGAAGATCCGCAAGGTCGAGATGCGCCAAGCGGCCGTCGACCTGTTGGGGTTGAACACCGACGTCCGGCACGCATAGCGGACGGGACATCGGACCCGTTGCGCGACAACTGACCTGAGCGCAGCATGGGTTGGCCGCGCCGGACGGCGCGGAGTGGACGAGGGAGGTCCCATGCTCAACAAGTCAGCCATCACCACCATGCTCCCGGTGTCCGACGTCGACCGTGCCACCCGGTTCTACGGTGAGACCCTCGGCCTGACCCTGCGCGGCAAGGGCCCCGACGGGGCCCCGTACTTCGCCGCGGGCATGGGCGACGCGATCGGCCTTATGCCCGCCAAGGACACCATGCCCAGCAAGCACACCGTGCTGAGCTTCGAGGTCGACGACGTGGCCGCGGAGATCAAGGAACTCGAAGGCCGCGGCGTGCGGTTCGAGGACTACGACCTGCCCGACCTGCGCACCGAGAACCACATCGCCGAAATGGGCGGCGAGAAGGCGGCCTGGTTCACCGACTCCGAGGGCAACATCCTCTGCCTGCACCAGGACAGCAAAGCCACATAGTCAGCAGGCTCAGTTGGTTACTGTCAGCCACACCAGCCCGGCGTCGAGCACGATCACCGCGGCGGTGACCACCCAGACGACCGCCGTCACCGCCGGGTGGTTCGTCCGCGAGCCCATCAGCGTTCGGCGCGAGGTGAGGATGACCAGCGGGATCAGCGCGAACGGCAGGCCGAACGACAACACCACCTGAGTGCCGACGAGCGTCCGCGTCGGGTCGTCGGCGATGGTCAGCAGGGCGATGGCGGGAACCAGGGTGAACAGCCTGCGCGCGGCCAAAGGGACCTGTTTGTGCAGCAGGCCGGACATCACGACCGCGCCCGCGTGCGTGCTGACGGCCGTCGACGCGAGACCGGAGGCGAGCAGGCCGACGGCGAACAGCAGGGCGAACACCGGGCCGAGGTGCTCGCCGACGGCGGCGTGCGCTTCGGCCAGGCAGTCCACATCGGACATCGCGGGCAGTGCGCCCGCGGCGAGCATGAGCACCGCGAGGTTCACCAGGCCTGCCAGCGACATCGCCGTGGCCACGTCGGCACGGGTCGTGCGCAGCGCCCGGGTCAGGCCTTCCGTGCTGGCGCGCGCGCCGCGGTCCTTGGCCAGCGCCGAGTGCAGGTACACCGCGTGCGGCATCACGGTCGCGCCGAGCATTCCGACCATCAGCCACAGGCTGTCCGGCCCGATGTAGCGCGGGGTGACGCCGGAGAGGATGTCCGCGTCCGAGGGCGGCGCCGCGACCAGGCCTGCCAGGAAGCCGATCCCGACGATCGCCAGCAGGGCCACGACCACGTGCTCGAACTTGCGCTGACCCGCTTGGTCGCGCATCACGAGCAGGCCGGTGGACACCGTCGCGGTGATGATGCCGCCAAGCAGCAGCGGCACGTCGAACAGCAGGTTCAGCGCGATCGCCCCGCCGAGGACCTCGGCCAGCCCGGTCGCGACGAGGACCAGTTCCGCCTGCGCCCAGTAGGCCAGCCGGGCCGGGGTGCCGAGCCGGTCGCGCACCGCCTCGGGCAGGGACTGGCCGGTGACCAGGCCGAGCTTCGCGGCGAGGTACTGGATCATGCCGGCGAGGACCGTGGTGCCGATGACCACCCACAGCAGCGCATACCCGTAGC
Source organism: Actinokineospora xionganensis (assembly GCF_014323725.1). Lineage (GTDB taxonomy): Bacteria > Actinomycetota > Actinomycetes > Mycobacteriales > Pseudonocardiaceae > Actinokineospora > Actinokineospora xionganensis. The sequence continues at coordinate 451,747 of NZ_JABVED010000003.1, forward strand.
GGACGCCCGCCGCGGTGCTGGTGGCGACGTTTCCGGGGTCCACATAGGCGATGGCGACGACGAAACCGGGGCCGATAAGCGGGGCGCCCGCACGAACGCGGCTGTCTGCGGTCGTCGCCAAGTCGGCTCCCCCTCTCGCACTGGCGAGCTTGGACACATGATGTTGTTCTGTCAACCATCTCGCTCGTTTACGCGCTGAGTAGTCGGATTCCGGTAGACCGCCAGTCACTTGTCCAGACAGTTGACATCCTTGACATAGCTGTAATCTCGGGCCCATGACTGTTCGTGTGCCTTACGCGGAGGCAGCGAAAGCGCTCCTGCGGGAGACCCTGCTGACCGCCGCGGGCGACGTGCTCCGCGAGCGCAGTTGGCCGGAGACGACCATGGCCGACGTCGCCAAGGCCGCCGGTGTGAGCAGGCAGACCCTCTACAAGGAGTTCGGGTCCCGCCAGGGCTTCGCCCAGGCGTACATCCTGCGGGAGGCCGACCGGTTCCTGACCGCGGTCGAGGCGGCCGTCGCCGCCAACGTCGACTCGCCGACCGACGCGGTCACCGCCGCGCTCGAGGTGTTCCTCACCGCCGCGGCCGAAGAGCCGCTGATCAAGGCCATCGTCGCAGGCGACGGCAGCGACGGCCTGCTCGAACTGGTGACCAACCACGCGGGCCCGATCCTGTCCGCCGCCACCCACCGGCTCAAGGAGTGCCTGATCGACAGTTGGCCCATGGCCGCGCCCGCCGACCTCGGGCTCGTCGCCGAGAACCTGGTGCGGCTCGCGGTCAGCTACGCCGCGTCCCCGTCGGGCACGCCCGCCGAGACCGCGCGGTCGGTCTCCGCGGTGGTCGGACCGGCCGTCGACCACTTCATCGGCGTCGCGCGGTGAGCCTCGCCGTCGGCTTCGACCTGGACATGACGCTGATCGATCCCCGGCCCGGCATGGTGCTGCTGATGAACACCGTTCACGAAACGCGTGAGGACGTGTCGTGAGCCTTCACCTTGCGGTGCGGCGTTGGCCCAGCTTGGTGGCCGGGTCTTCCCGTGGCGGTACCCGGTGCCCGCGTGGAGCGGGTCTTACGTGGGTTTCCATCGGGCTCGTTTTGTGTCGCCCCGTAACTCGGGGAGGACATGCCACCTGTGACCTCGTTCACCATCTGGGCAAGGTTGCGGGCGGCGTTGAGATCACGATCCACGACGAATCCGCACTGGTCGCAGTGGAACGTCCGTTCGGACAGGCGCAGTTTGGCTTTCACCGCGCCACAGGCCGAGCAGGTCTTCGAGGATGGGTACCAGCGGTCCGCCAGGTGCACGCGGCCACCGGCCCACTCGGTTTTATAGGTGATCTGTCGGCGTAGTTCGCCCATGCCGACTCCGCCGATGTGCCGGGCGAGGCGACGATGACGCAGCATCCCGGCGACGTGGAGGTCTTCGAGCGCGATCACGCCGTGGGTGCGGACCAGCCGGGCGGAAAGTTTGTGCAGCCCGTCGCGGCGGGCGTTGGCCACCGCGGTGTGCAGGCGCCTGATCCGGGTCTGGGTCTTGCGCCACCTCGCCGACGGGGCCCGCCGGGTGCGTCGGTCCGGGCCGATGCGGCGGGCCGCCTGCCGCTGCAACCGGCGCAGCTCCCGCAGCGCGACGTCGAGATGTCGGGGGTTGGCGATGACCTCGCCGGTCGAGAGCACGGCCAGCGACTTGATCCCGAGATCCACGCCGACTACCGAGTCCGGCCGCGTCGGGGCGGGGTCGTGGCGGTCGATCTCCACGGAGAACGAGCAGAACCACCGTCCACCCTGATAGGCCACGGTGGCCGAGCGGATGCGGGCGGTGCCGCGCTCGACGTGCCGGGCGAGTTTCCGGGTCGACTCATGGGTCCGCATAGCGCCTATACGGGGCAGCTTCACATGCCTGCGGTCACCCCCGGTCAAACCGAAGCAGCCGGTGGTGAACCGGCACGACAACCCGGCGCGCTTGCCCTTGAACCTCGGAAACCGAACCTTCTGGCCCTTGATCTTGCCGGTCCTAGACCCATTCCAGTTCGTCAACGCGGTCGCGAGATTCGCCAGCCCCGACGAGTACGCCTCTTTCGAGTTCTCACCCCACCATGGCGCGACCGCGTTCTTCGCCTGGTTCCAGTCCTTGCGAAGCGAGTACGCCGACCAGTTCAGCCATGGTGTCAGGTCGGCCTCGGCGAGGCGACAGGACACCTCCGCCGCCCGCTGGGCAAGGTTGGCTTTCACCCGCGCCAACCCCCAGTTGTAGGCGTACCGCTGCCCACCACAATGCGACCGCAACACGGCCTCCTGGGCCACAGTCGGGTCCAATGCGTACCGGTACGCCTGCAACACCATGGTCATCACCGCGGACCGTACCGACTACCACCGACAAAACCGTCACCACCCCACACCGGGCTCCAAGCCGCATCGAGGACCTCAACCATCACACTCAGACACGGATAGGCACAGAATCGCGAACGGTTCTCAACCCTTGCGCCGAGACGGGTCTGCCGCTACCCGGAGAGCACTTCGCGGAGAACCTCGGGCCGCCGCTCGACATGATCTTCCGCGGCTACGGCGCACCGGAGGAGCGGGTGGCCGACCTGGTCGCCCGGTTCCGCTTCCTCTACCCGGACATCGTGGTGCCCGCGACCGTGGCCATGGCCGGGGCGGCGGACGCGCTCGCCGCGGTGCGGGCCCACGGCGGCCGCACGCTGGTGCTCACCGGCAAGTACACCTCGAACGCCGCCCTGCACCTCAAGGCGCTGGGCTGGGAGGTCGACGTGCTCGTCGGCGGCCTGTGGGCCGCGGGCAAGGGAGTCGAACTGGCCAGGCACCAGGCGTCCGTCTACGTGGGCGATCACGGCGGCGACATGGTGGGCGCGGTGGCCGCGGGCGCGGTCGGTGTCGGCGTGACCACCGGGCCCTGCGACGCGGAGACGCTACTGGCGGCGGGCGCCGAAGTGGTCCTGAGCAGCCTGGACGAGTTCCCGGCGTGGCTGGACTCTCACCTGCGCCGAACGGCGTGACCGATGCCGAGGATCAGGCCCAGCGGCAGGCCCATGGTGACCATCCACAGCCACGGCGCCTGCTTGTCCATGGCGGCGAGCACGAAAATCGCGACCACAGCCACCAGCCCGATCGCGAACAGGACGAACGCGATCGTGAGCATCCGGCTGCCGCGTGCGGTTTCGGTCATGCGGCCAGGATAGTTCGGGGCCTGATCGGTAACGCCGCGGTGGTGTGGATACGAAGTAACCCGAGCGCCCATCTTTGGCCTACTCTGGAGAGACGCGCCCCGGCACGCCCAGGGCGCGTTCGTCTTGCGTGGGACGCGGTCCGCACACGCGCGGGCGGGACAAGTCGACGAGGGAACGGTGAGATCAGTGCCGACCGGCAAGGTCAAGTGGTACGACTCGGAGAAGGGTTTCGGGTTCGTCACGCAGGATGGCGGTGAGGACGTCTACGTCCGCTCCTCCGCCCTGCCCGCGGGAGTCGAAGGGCTCAAAGCGGGCCAGCGCATCGAGTTCGGGGTGGCCGACGGCCGCCGCGGGCCGCAGGCGCTGTCCGTGCGGCTCATCGACGCCCCGCCGTCGGTCGTCGAAGCCCAGCGCAGGCCCGCTGAGGAACTGCACGGCTTGATCGAAGACATGATCAAGATGCTGGAGTCGGTCATCCAGCCCGATCTGCAGCGCGGCCGCTACCCGGACCGCAAGGTCACCAAGCGCATCTCCGAGGTCGTCCGCGCCGTGGCCCGGGAGCTCGACCCGTAAAGCTAGTTCACTTCCATTACCCATTGGCCTACGCGCAGGAGCTGGTCGCCGTTCACGACGGCCAGCTTCTGCACGGCCGCGAACAGCAACTGGTCGGCCGAGTCCGGCAGTTCCAGCGTGTACGCGTGCTGCTTGTTGGCCGGGAGGAACACCCGGCTGCTCGCGTCGACCCGCTTGCCCTCGCGGTCGAGGTAGGAGAACAGGACGCCCCAGGGCTCTTCGGCGATCTCGGACGACACCGACACCTGCACGACCTTGCCCGGGCGGATCTTCAGCCCGACGACCGCGTCCGCGTTCTCGTCGCACTTGCGCTCGGCGATGTCGCAGAGGATCTGCGGTGTCGCGCGGATGGCGTTGCCGTCGGCGTAGAAGGTGACGTCGGGCGGCGGCGGGGTCGCCGAGCACCCGGCCAGCAGGACACAGGCGACGGCGGTGATGAGGACTCGGCGCACGTCGCTGACCCTACGGCCCGGCGCGCCTGGGCGGCGGCGGTGGTCCCTCGTGCAGTGTCGCGGGTCGCATGTCGCTCATCCGCACGCGCCCTGGCCGCACGGGACGGTCGCCGCCGAGCCCGGGAATCAGCGACTGCCCGCGCCGCGACAGCAGCGTCTGCGTCAGACCGATCGCCAGCATCACCGACACCACCAGGAAGCCGACCCACCAGATCGGCGGCAACAGCACGCCCACCGCGCCGCCGAACACCCAGCCGAGCTGCAGCACCGTCTCCGACCGGCCGAAAGCCGACGCACGGGACTCCTCGGGCAGGTCGTCCTGGATGACCGCGTCGAGGCTGTTCTTCGCCAGCGCGCTGGCGACCGCCCCGACCAGACCCACCATGGCCGCGGCGACGATGCCCGCGGTGAACGCGGCGACGATCGTCGAGGCGAGCGCCCCCACCACGCACCCGAGCACGACCTGCTCCGGCCGTCCGACGTGGATGCGGGCGCCGACGGCGTTGCCCGCGAAGCTGCCGAAACCGGCCGCGCCCGCGATCACGCCGAGCAGCAGCAGCTGTTGGACGGCGTCGGTCTCGTTCTCCGCGCGGACCGCGAACGCGGCGAACATCATCAGGAAGCCGGTGAGCACGCGGATCGTGCCGTTGCCCCACAGCGACACCACGACGTGGCGGCCCATGGGCTGGCGTTTGGGTTTGTCCGGGTGGGCGCTGATCGACGCGGGCACCTCGCCCTCGGTGACCTCCACCCAGGCCGGGATGCGCAACGCCTGGAACGCGCCCGCCAGGCAGATCGCCACGGTGAACCACAGCGCGCCGGGGGAGCCGAAGATGTTCGCCAACAGGGCCGCGAACCCGCCGAACACCGCGCCCGCCGCGAGGCCGAACACCGTGAGCCGGGCGTTGGTCTTGGCGAGGGTGATCTCCGGCGGCAGCACTCTCGGGGTGACCGCCGCCTTGAGCACAGTGAACGACTTCGAGAGCACCATCTTGCCCAGCGCCGCCGGGTAGAGCAGCCAGCTGTCGAAGTTGAACACCATGATCACGCCCATCAGCGCCTGGCCTGCCGCCGCGGCGCACATGGCGAGCCTGCGTCCGCGCTGCAACCGGTCGAGCATCGGACCGATGACCGGCGCCAGCAGCGCGAACGGGGCGACGGTGATCAACAGGTAGAGGGCGACCTTGCCTTTGCTCTCACCGCTCGCGGCGGAGAAGAACAAAGTGTTCGCCAGCGCCACGGCCAGCGCCGCGTCGCCCGCGTAGTTGAACATCGTGGCGTAGGTCAGCGCGGACAGCCCCGACTTGTCGGCCCCGTCGGCGTGGGCGGCGCGTTTGAACGCCGCGATGGCCTGACCGGTCAGCTGCTTGCTGCGCAGCGCGGCGACCCGGGTGACGGTGAGCTTCTTCGGGTACTGCGGCGGTGGCGGCCGGTCGTCCGGGGGCGGGGTGTCCCGCGGCGGCGGGTAGCCGCCGACGTCACCGTAGGTCTCGTACCCGGAGTGCTCGAACCGGCGCGTCGGCGGGCGGTGGGCCGCGATGGCGTCGGTCGGCGGTTCCTCGCGCCGCCACGGCGGCACCTGCCGGGGGACGGCGCGCGTCGGCGGCTCAGCGGGCGGCTGGTAGCCCCACCTCTTCTGGCCTTTCCGGGCCGCGCCTCTCGCGTCGCCCTCGCGGCCGCGGCCGGGTGGCGGGTGATCGGCGGAACCGGAGCGCATCACATATCCATCCTGCCGTACTGGAGTGCTTCCGGGTGGTTAGACGTGCGAGGTCGGCGATGGATGCGCGACGAAAGTCTCAGCCTTCGAAGCGGATGCGGAACATTTTGGGCCAAAGCTTCCCGGTCACCAGGAACTCGTCGGTCCCGGGGATGTTCGCGATGCCGTTGAGGACGTCGGCGCCCGCCCGCTGCTCGCGCGGAAACAGAGCCGAAAGGTCGGCGACGCCCGTGAGCCTGCCCGACGCCGGGTCGACGCGGACGATCTGGTCGGTCTGCCACACGTTCGCGTAGACCGCGCCGTCGACACATTCCAGTTCGTTGAGTCGCGTCACCGGTCCGTCCTCGCCCGCGACTCTCACCTCGCCGCGGGGCTCGAACGTGTCCGGGTCGCGGAAGGTGAGCTTGTCGGTGCCGTCGCTCATGACCAGCCGCCTGCCCCCGCCGTCGAAGCAGAGCCCCCAGCCCTCGCCCTGGTATTCGACCCGGCGGCGTTCGGCGAAGGTCGCGCGGTCGCGTTCGATGGCGACACCGTCCTGCCACGTGATCTGCCAGATGCGGTCGTCGACGACGGTGATGCCCTCGCCGAAGAACTCCGCGGGCAGCGCGCCGCGCTGCCTCACGGCGCCGGTGGTCGGGTCGATCGCGCGAATCTCGGACTGCCCGACCAGGCCGGTGCCCTCATAGAGGACACCGTCGACCAGTTCGAGGCCCTGAGTGAACGCGGCGGCGTCATGAGGGCGGTCTTCGAGGACTTTGACCGTCAGTTTCGTCGTGCTCACGGCGGGCGGCTGGGCGGGTTCGGTCGGCGCCGAACAGCCCGCTACGAGGCAGGCCAAGGCCAGAGATGCGGCGAGGCGACGGGCGATCACGGTTCTAGCGTGGCATGGCTGTCGAAGGCCCAATGGCCGTGGGGCACAATCGTGTGTGATGAGCCCGATGCCAGCACCAGAAGCCGTGACCGACCCCGCGCTGCTAGCGGCGGTCGACTTCGCGCGCGCCGCCGCCCAGGAACAGGCAGGCGCGGAGGTCGGTACTCACGTCGCGGCCGAGCCTGAGGACTCCCACGCCGTCACCCACCTCTTCGAAGCCGACAAACCCGGCTACCGGGGCTGGCGCTGGGCGGTCACCGTCTCGAGCGCGGGCCCCGACACGAAGGTCACGGTCAGCGAGGTCGTGCTGTTGCCCGGCCCCGACGCCCTCACGGCGCCGCCCTGGGTGCCGTGGCAGGAGCGCGTGCAGGCGGGCGACCTCGGCGTCGGAGACCTGCTCCCGACCGCCCCGGACGACCCGCGGCTGGCGCCGTCGTACCTCGGCTCGGACGACCCGTACGTCGAGGAGACAGCCCTCGAGATCGGCCTCGGCCGCCCCCGCGTCATGTCGCGCCTGGGCCGCGTCGAGGCCGCGGAACGTTGGCAGGCGAGCGACTTCGGCCCGGAAGCCGACATGGCCCGCAGCGCTCCGGCGCACTGCGGCACCTGTGCCTTCTACCTCCAGATCACCGGCGCCCTCGGCGCCGCCTTCGGGGTCTGCGGCAACGAGATCGCCCCCGCCGACGGCCGAGTGGTGCACGCGGAGTACGGCTGCGGCGCCCACTCGGAGGCGGAGGTCGAACAGATCTCCCCGGTCCTCGTCGCCGACCTCATCTACGACGACGCCACCCTGGACTACGAGCCCGCGGAGCGCGCGACCAAACCGGCCGCGCAAACCAAGCCCGCCGAAGCTGCAGAAGGGGATGAGTCCGAGCCCACGGCAGCCAGCACCACCGGCTCCGACCAGCAGTTTCGCAACACCGACGACTACGAATCCGCCGCCGCCGGGCCCGAGTCCGTCGTGGCCGAGGCTGCGGCTGACATTGAGGACCTGCCGGCAGGTGATCTCGCGCCTGCCGGAGACGACTCGGGTGCTGATCGTGCGGTTGCGGAACAGATGGGCAACTCGCCGGAATCGGTGACGATTGACGAGGTCGATGATGACCTTGCGGCGGATGTGGCAGCGGCGGACCAGTCGGATGACCTGACGTCGGATGAGACGGTGGTCGGCGATGTCGTCGAGCCCGTCACCGGCGAGGACGATGATGCGCCCGTGACCGGTATGGCCGTGGACGAGCCCGTGGTTGAAGAGCCGATCAGTGAAGCCGCCGGCGAGCAGCTTGCGGGCGACTCTGTGGTGCCTGATGTCGATGAGCCCGTGACCGGCGAGCCGAACAGCGAAGCCATGGATGAGCAGCGCGCGGCTGAGTCCGTGGTGCCTGACGTGGATGGGTCCGGCGACGAGTCCGACCCGGTCGGGTGAGCGGGTTCGATCCGTTCGACACGGCTGCTCTTCGGGCGGCGGTGTTGTCGGCCTGGACCGCTTCACCCACCCGGTTCCGCGAGGACGCCAACGCTGAGGAAGACCTCTACCTCGGCGGCTACCGCGACCGGCTCCTCGTCGAACTCGCGCAGAACGCCGCGGATGCCGCTGAGGGCAGCGGAATCCTGCGGGTGTCCCTTGTGGACAACGAACTTCGGGCCGCCAACACCGGGCGGCCGCTCGACGCCGCCGGGGTGGCCGCGCTGGCCTCGCTGCGCGCTTCGGCCAAGGCCGGTGGGGTCGGACAGTTCGGCGTCGGGTTCGCCGCAGTCCTCGCGGTCACCGACGCGCCGCGGGTGGTTTCGGCCGGTGGGGGTGTCGCGTTCTCCGCCGACGACACACGCGGCGCGGTGGCCGAGATCCCGGCCCTGGCCGCGCGAGTCGCCGAGCGGGCGGGGCGGGTTCCCGTGCTCCGCCTGGTCTGGCCCGTGGACGAGACACCGCCGTCGGGGTTCGCCACCGAGGTCCGGCTGCCGCTGCGCGCCGACGTCGACGGGGCCGCGTTGCTGGCCGGGTTCGCCGAGCAGGCCGTGGACCTGCTGCTGGCCCTCCCCGGCCTGCACCGCATCGAGATCGACGACGCCGTCTGGGAACGCGCCGAAGAGCCGATCCCCGCCGCCGAGGCGACCGTGGCCCGCGCGGAGAAGCCGGTGCCCGAGACGACCGAACTCGCAGCCTGGGAACTCGCACCCACGCCCGAAGACCACCCCGAGGCCATCAGGCAGCCGGGCGAAGGCGCGCGGGTCGAGATCCGTGGCCCCGAAGGTGTTTCCGCCTGGCTCGTGTACCGCGTCGAAGGCACCCTCGGTCAGGACATCGCCGACACCCTCGGTGTCGAAGCCCGTCCACACTGGACAGCCTGCTGGGCCGTTCCGGTTGGCAACGAAGGCATCCCGCGCCCACAGACCGTCGACGTGCTGCACGCCCCCACGCCGACCGACGACCGGCTCTCCCTCCCGGCCCGCCTGGTCGCGACGCTGCCGATCGAGCCGACGCGCAGGCGGGTGCGGCCGGGGCCCGCCGCAGACGCAGTGCTGGCCGAGGCCGCGAAGGCCTATCCCGAGCTGGTGCGACTCGTCGCCGACGAGCACCGCACAAGCCTGGTGCCGCGAGCCGGTTTCCCGCTGTCCGAAGTGGACGACCGGCTTCGCGAGATGCTGCTGGCCGAACTCAGGCAAGCGGAATGGTTACCCGCCAAGGGAAAGTACCGTTCGCCCGCCCGGTCGAAGGTGCTCGACGTCGAAGCCGAAGGGCTCGCCGAGCTCATCTCCGACATCCTCCCCGATCTGCTCGACGGCCCGCTGTCCGCCCAGCGGCACGCCGCTTCCCTTGCCGCGCTTGACGTCCCGCGCATCTGGCTGGCCGAGATGGTCGAAGCGATCACCGGCATCACCCGGCCGCCGACCTGGTGGCGCGAGCTGTACACCGCCCTCGCCCCGATCGTCGACACCGACCCCGGTGCGCGCGCCGAACTCGGCGGCCTCCCGGTCCCGTTGGCCGACGGTCGCACCCTCCCCGGCCCTCGGGGCACCGTTCTACTCGACGGCGCCGCCGATCTGCTCGACCTGTTGGCGCACACCGAAGTCGGCGCGCTCCGGGTCGTCCACGCCGACGCCGCCCACCCGGTCCTGGAGAAGCTCGGCGCCCATGTCGGCGTCCCGGTCGACGTGCTCGACGGGCTCCAGGAGGCCGTCGAGAGCAGTCTCGACGACGCCGAGTCCGGTGTGGACACTTCCGGTCTGGTCTCCGTCGTGCTCCGCCTGGTCCGCGATTCCGGTGTCCGCGCGGGCGACAAGCCCTGGCTCGGTGCGCTGGCGCTGCCCGACTCGGTGGGTGACTGGCGCCGCGCCGACGAACTCGCGCTGCCCGGCTCACCCCTGCTCGACGTGCTCGACGAGGACTCCCCGGTCGGTGTCCTCAGCGCCGATCTCGCCGCGCGGTGGCCTGAGTCCGTCCTGATCGCGCTCGGCGTGCTCGACGCGTTCGCCCTGGTCGTCGACGAGAACCCGACCGGACCCGACCACGACCTGGCCGACGAGGCGCAGTGGTGGGACGCCAGCCCCGAACCGCCCAGCCGGGTCATCGCCGTGCGCGACCTCGACCTCGTCACCGAGGACGCCTGGCCCCGCGCGCTGGCCCTGCTGGCAGGCGAGCCCGACACCTGGCGCGCGCTGCACGAGGCGGGCGGCTACACCGGCTGGTGGATCTCCCGGCACGCCGTCATCGGCGGCGCCGCCCCCGGCGAGTGGCGGATGCCCGAGGCCCGTGAGCTGGCCGGACTCTACGACGAGGTGCCCGACATCGGTGTCGACCCGCGCGTCCTCGCCGCGATCGGTGTCCGCACCGAGCTCACGATCGGCAGCCCCGAAGACGCCGAGGAACTGCTGGGCAGGCTCGGCGACCTCGACCGTGTCGTCAACCCCGGCACCGTCCTGCGCGCCCACGCCGCGCTCGCCGAGGCGGTCGTCGACGAGGTCATCGAACCGGCCGACGTGCGCCCGCCCGCGGGTGTCCGCACGCTCGCGGGAACGGTGAAGGACGAGTGCTCGGTGCTCGACGCGCCCTGGCTGCTCGCGGTCGTCGGCGAGGACGCCGTGATCTCGGCGGGCCCCGACTTCGCCCTCGCCGAAGCCCTCGCGGACCTGCTCGACCTGCCGCTCGCGTCCGAAGAGATCGGCGGAGAGCCCGCGCCCGCGGGGGAGTTCGTGCCCTGGGCCGACCTGGGCGCCGTCGCCGCGGCGTGCGACCTGCTCGGGGTCGACGTGCCAGAAGGCGGCGCGATGGTCCACGACAAACTGGTCATCCAGTGCGCCGACGGCGACCACCCGGCGCCATGGTGGGTCCACGACGGCGTCGCGCACTGCGAGGACACCCCGCAGGCGCTGGCCCGCGCGCTGGCCTGGACGACGGACCGCTGGCTCGACCGGCACACCCTCGCCGAACTCATCGAGGACCCGGCGAACCACCTGATCTAGTGGCCCGGCCAACGTTCCTGGACGAGTCACTAGTCACGAATCCCGTGGACCGGACTCCCCGGACAGGACCTAGTCGACCTTCTGCGCGCCCCTTGCGCCACGAAGAGAAGCTCGGCGCTGCCAAAACATGATCAGGGCACCTACGATGCCCAAAGCGGTGCCCGACACGGCCGTCCACAGCCACACCCGTGGAACCGTGTCGGCGATCAGCAGGGCGACCGCGGCGAGGAACCAGAGACCGGTGCCGACGTACACGATGGGACCCAGCGCCAGCAGCCGCCCCGGAAGCGGCGGCGGCGGACGCAGAGTCTGAGTGTGTTCCTCGGCCATATCCCGGAAGGTTACGTCATGGCTGAGCGCGAGCAGTACCGCGAAGCACCGGAGAAGGAAGAGCCGAGCCGGTCCGCCCTGGACCGTTTCTTCAAAATCAGCGAACGCGGCTCGACCCCGGCCCGCGAGGTCCGCGGCGGGCTCGTCACGTTCGTCACGATGGCCTACATCATCGTCCTCAACCCGCTGATCATCGGCAGCTTCGCCGCGGACGACGCCGCCGCGCACCGGGACCTATTCGGCGCGATCCTCCCGGTTGACCAGGTCGCCGCCGCCACCGCTCTGGTCGCGGGCGTGCTGACCATCCTCTTCGGACTCGTCGTGAACTACCCGTTCGCGCTGGCCACCGGCCTGGGCATCAACACCCTGGTCGCGGTCACCATCGCCCCACAGATGACCTGGCCGGAAGCCATGGGCCTGGTCGTCATCAACGGCCTGGTCGTGCTGCTCCTGGTCGTCACCGGCGTGCGGACCGTGGTGTTCAACGCCGTGCCCGGCTCGCTCAAGTCGGCGATCGCGGTCGGCATCGGCCTGTTCATCGCCCTGATCGGCCTGGTCGACGCCGGGTTCGTGCGCAGGCTGCCCGATTCGGCGAACACCCCGGTCCCGGTCGGGCTCGGCATCAACGGCTCCATCGCGTCCTGGCCGACGCTTGTGTTCGTGGTGGGGCTGATCGTGATGGGCATCCTCGTCGCGAAGCGGGTCAAGGGCGCCATCCTGCTCGGCGTTCTCGCCGGGACGGTCCTCTCGATCGTCATCGAGGCGATCGTCAAGGCGGGCCCGTCGATGGGTACCAACCCCAAGGGCTGGAACCTCGGCTACCCGTCGCTGCCGGACACCGTCGTCGGCCTGCCCGACCTGTCGCTGCTCGGCGATGTCTCGTTCGGCGCGTGGTGGCGGGTGCCCGCGATCACCGCCGCGCTGCTGGTGTTCACGTTGGTGCTGACCGACTTCTTCGACACCATCGGCACGATGACCGGCCTGGCCAAGGAAGCCGGGCTGATCAAAAAGGACGGTGAGCTGCCCGGCGTCAGCAAGGCGCTGTTCGTCGACGGCCTCGGCGCCGTCGCGGGCGGCGCCGCGTCGACCAGTTCGAACACCGTCTACATCGAATCCGCCGCGGGGATCGCGGAGGGCGCGCGCACAGGGCTGGCCAACGTGGTCACCGGCCTGTTGTTCCTGCTGGCGATGTTCTTCACCCCGCTCTACCAAGTGGTGCCGATCGAGGCGGCGGCGCCCGCGCTGGTGGTGGTCGGGGCGATGATGATGGGGCAGATTCGCGAGATCGACTTCAGCGACTTCAGCATCGCGCTGCCCGCGTTCCTGACGATCGTGGTCATGCCGTTCACGTACTCGATCGCCAACGGCATCGGCGCGGGCTTCGTCAGCTACGTGGTGCTGCGCCTGGTGACCGGCCGGGCTCGCGGGGTGCATCCGCTGCTGTGGGTGGTGGCGGTGGCCTTCATCGTCTACTTCGCCATCGGCCCGATCCAGGCGGCGCTCGCCTAGTCCGACAGTGGCCCGCCGCACGATCGCGTGCGGTGGGCCCTATTAGTAAGGTATGCTAAGCATCATCGAGTCAGCCCCGGTCGGACGTGTGCTGACCACCTGAATCATGCGCGCGCGGCCGGGATCATCTACAGGATGGCGGTAGCGCGAACCAGTGCGGGCACACGCGGGTGACACCCGAGAGCAGCAGTCCGAACGCGCCTCGCCCCTGCCCACGCCACGGCAGCGCCCCGATCCCGCGCCCCCGGCTCTCGCTGGAACGTTCTCGTCCCTGCGGATTCGCAACTACCGGCTCTTCGCCGCCGGGAATCTCGCCTCGAACCTCGGCACGTGGATGCAGCGCATCGCCCAGGACTGGCTGGTCCTGGTGCTCAGCGGGCACAACCCGGTAGCGCTCGGGATCGCCGCGGCGCTGCAGTTCGCGCCGACGATCCTGCTGTCCCTGTGGGCAGGGGTCCTGGCCGACCGGCTGGACAAGCGCAAGCTGCTGGTCGGTGTGCAGCTCGGTGTCGCCGCGTGCGCTCTGGTGCTCGGCGTTCTCGACGTGACCGGCCTGGTCGAGGTCTGGCACGTCTACATCCTGTGCTTCGTGGTCGGCGTGTTCTTCGCGATCGAGGTGCCGGTCCGGCAGTCGTTCGTCGCCGAGATCGTCGGCCGCTCACAGGTCACCAACGCCATCGCGCTCAACTCGACCGGGTTCAACCTCGCCCGGGTGGTCGGTCCCGCGATCGCCGGCTTGATGATTGTCCTGATCGGCACCGGCTGGTTGTTCATCGCCAACGCTGTGCTGACGCTGGCCGTCGTCGCCGGCCTGGTCCGGATGCGGACCGCCGAACTGCACCGCACGCCGAAGATCCCGCGCCAGCGGGGGCAGCTCATGGCCGGCCTGCGCTACGTGCGCAAACGCCCCGACATCATGACCGTGATGGTGCTGGTCTTCTTCGTCAGCACCTTCGGGATGACCTTCTTCGTGACCCTCGCGGTGGTCGCCGCAAACGTTTTCGGCAAGGACGCGGCCGGGTACGGCGTGCTCTCGACCGCCTTGGCTGTCGGCACCCTGGCGGGCGCGCTCCTCGCGGCCCGGCGCAGCTCGAACGGCAGGCCGCGGACCCGGCTGCTGCTCGGCGCGGCCTTCGCGTTCGGGGTGCTGGAAGTGGTGGTCGGCCTGATGCCGACGTACACGGCCTTCGCGATCGCCCTGTTCCCCGTGGGCCTGGCGCTGATGACCTTCATGACCACCGCGAACGCCACCGTGCAGCTGGCCGTCGCGCCGGAGATGCGCGGCCGGGTGATGGGGCTTTACATGCTGGTCTTCCTGGGTGGCAACCCCGTGGGCGCGCCGATGGTCGGCTGGATGGCCCAGCAGTGGGGAGCGCGGTCGCCGCTGTACATCGGCGGGTCGATCGCGGCGCTGACGGCGGTGGCGTGCGGGGTGTTCCTGGTCCGCCGCGGCGGGGTCAGGCTGCCCGCCCCGAAATGGCGTCGACAACGGGTGATGCGGAGGAAGTGAAGTTAGGCTAACCTAAGTCTCGTCGCCTCGTGGTGGGGGTGGCAGTCAGTTCGGGAACAGTGAGACCCCGCTCCGTGCGTCCGGAGCGGGGTCTCGCCGTTTCGGCGGGCAGCTTGTCGGAGCGGGCCCGCCTGGTTAGTGGCCCGTCCAGGAACGAGCCACTGGCTACGCCGCCGGAGCGGGCGGACGCAGGCCGTTGGAGCCCGCGCGGGCCGCGTCGAACCGGGCGGCCACGTCAGCCCAGTTCACGATGTCCCACAGGCGATCGAGGTAGTCGACCTTCAGGTTCCGGTATTGCAGGTAGTACGCGTGCTCCCACGCGTCGAAGACCAGCAGTGGCGTGGTCGCGATCGACAGGTTCGAGTGGTGGTCCTTGAGCTGCTGGGTGATCAGCCGCTCGCCGACCGGGTCCCACGCGAGCACGCCCCATCCTGAGCCCTGGATGGTCCCCGATACCGCGCTGAGCTGGGCGCGCAAGCCGTCGAACGAGCCGAAGTGCTCGTCGACGGCCGCGGCCAACTCGCCGGTCGGCTTGTCGCCGCCGTCCGGGCTCAGGTTCTTCCACCACTGGTTGTGCAGCGTGTGGCCCGCCAGGTTGAACGCCAGCGCGGCCTCCAGTCCGGCGATGGAACCGAAGTCGCCGTTGTCGCGCACCTCGGCGATCTTGTCCAGGGTGTCGTTAGCGCCCTTCACGTAGGCGGCGTGGTGTTTGCCGTGGTGCAACTCGTTGATCTCGGCGGTGATCACCGGTTCGAGCTGGTCGTAGTCGTAGTCCAGGTCAGGCAGGACGTAGGGAGCCACAACTCTCCTCAGGTGTTGTTGCCAGTCAGTTCTAACTGCAACTTACTGGCAACTAACCGTCCGGTGTGGCTTGGGGTGATCAGTCCTCCGGCCAGGCGTGGACCGGTTCACCCTCGGTGCTCAGCTCGATGTAGCGGCGCAGCATCCCGGTGAGGGCTTCGTCGCGGTCCATCCCGCGGCTTTCGAGCTGGGCGACCATGGCGCGCTGCCAGGTCGACCCGGTGCGTCTGGCCAGGCAGCGCTGCTCGATCACGCCGAGGTAGCGCTCCCGCCAGAAGTCCGGCACACCGCAGTCGACCAGCCCCTCGTGCGCCATCGGCAGCAGCTTGCGCAGCACCAGTTCGTCCGGCGGGATCCAGCCCATGCCGGGCCAGTACAGCTGGGCGTCGAAGGCGTGCCGGGCGCCGGAGTAGAGGTTCTCCTCCGCCGCCTGGAACGACATCTGTGTCCACACTGGACGCTCCTCGTTCGTCAGCGCTCGCTGGGCGCCGTAGAAGAAGGCGGCATTGGCCATCAGGTCGATGACCGTGGGGCCCGAGGGCAGCACCCGGTTCTCCACGCGCAGGTGGGGGACGCCGTCCATGACGTCGTACACCGGCCGGTTCCAGCGCCAGATGGTGCCGTTGTGCAGCCGCAGCTCCGCGAGTTTGGGCGCCCGTCCCGAATCCAGCGCCTCGAACGGGTCCTCCTCGTCGACTTCCGGGAGCAGGCCGGGGAAGTAGCGGACGTTCTCCTCGAACAGATCGAAGATCGACGTGATCCACCGCTCGCCGAACCACACCCGAGGTCGCACACCCTGGTTCTTGAGTTCCTGTGGCCGGGTGTCGGTGGCCTGCTCGAACAGCGGGATGCGCGTCTCGTGCCACAAAGCCTTGCGCAGCAGGAAAGGTGAGTTGGCGGCGAGCGCGACCTGAACGCCCGCAAGGCACTGCGCGGCGTTCCAGTTCGGGGCGAACTTGTCCGGCGGCACCTGCAGGTGTAGTTGCGCGGACGTGCACGCCGACTCCGCGAGGATCGAGTCCTGCAGGCTGCGCAAGCGTTCCACGCGCTGGCCGGGCAGCGCGGTGCCCTCCATGTTGAGCAGCATCTCCTCGCCGCGCGCGGCGAAGATCTGGTCGTTGAGCTGGCGGTAGCGCGGACTCTGCGAGAGCCACTTCGACTGGAAGTGCTCGCCGCGCAGCGTCGGCAGCGTGCCGATCATGACGAGCGTGGCGCCCGCGTCCTGCGCCTTCTCGCCCGCGTCGGCGAGTGTGGCGCGCAACTCGGTCTCCAGATCCGGCGATTGGTCCCCGCGCAACGGCCTGGGCCGAACGTTGAGCTCGAGATTGTGCTGGCCGAGTTCGGTCGTGTAGCTGGGGTCGTCGATCTTCTCCAGCACCGTGGTGTTGAGCATGGCGGGCCGCAGCGAACTGTCGACCAGGCTCAGTTCGATCTCCAGGCCCATCCATGGCGGGGACTCCGCGAAGCCGCCTTC
Organism: Actinokineospora xionganensis; assembly: GCF_014323725.1. Lineage (GTDB taxonomy): Bacteria > Actinomycetota > Actinomycetes > Mycobacteriales > Pseudonocardiaceae > Actinokineospora > Actinokineospora xionganensis. The sequence goes on from NZ_JABVED010000003.1 coordinate 468,630, forward strand.
GTTGAGCATCCGCTCCAATGCGTCCAGACACCGCTGCACTTTCTGGCGGTATCGCTGCCGGTCTTCCTGGCTGAAAGCATCGGTCGTGAGGTCCTGCCCCATGCCGTCCTCCCCGTCCGGCCGGATCGTCCGGCATCCGTGCGGGAAGCCAACGTTTTCACAGGGTTGTGGTCCTTGCTAGCGGCCAAATTGGTGCCGTGAGTTATGTCGATGTCACGCTGAGCAAGCAGTGTCGGTTGCCGCCCGGTTCGGGCCCGACCATGCGAAACTGCGCGGTGTGGCGCAGGTGATCGAGGTGACCGATTCGTCGGATCCCAGGCTGGACGACTTCCGGGACTTGTCGTCCGCCGACCGGCGCCCGGACCGGCCCGGCGGACGCGGTCTCGTCATCGCCGAAGGGGTCGTCGTGGTGCAGCGGCTGCTGGCCTCCCGCTACCCCGTCCGCGGACTCCTCGGGGTCCGGCGCCGGATCGAGGCGCTGGGTCCCGAACTCGACGGACTCGACGTGCCCGCGTACGTGGCAACGGCTGAGGTCATGGCCGAGACCGTCGGCTTCCACCTCAACCGCGGGGTGCTCGCCGCGGCCGACCGCGCGGTCCCGCCCGACGTCGCCGAGTTGGCCGCCGAGGCCAGGGTTCTGGCGGTCCTCGAAGGGGTCGGCGACCACGAGAACCTGGGTTCGATCTTCCGCAACGCGGCGGCCCTGGGTGTGGACGGCGTGCTGCTCGGCCCGGGCTGCAGCGACCCCCTCTACCGGCGCAGTGTCCGGGTCTCGATGGGGCATGTGCTCGCGGTGCCGTTCGCCCCGCTCGAACCGTGGCCCGATGGGCTCAAATGGTTGCGCGACAGCGGATTTCGGGTATTGGCACTCACCCCGGCGGCCGGTTCGGTACCGCTGTCCGAGGCCGTCCGGTCCGGCGAACGGGTGGCGGTGCTGCTGGGCTCCGAGGGGCCCGGTCTGACCGATGAGGCCATCGCCGCGGCGGACGCGGCGGTGCGCATCCCGATGGCGGGCGGGGTCGACTCGCTGAATGTGGCGACCGCGGGGGCGGTCGCCTTCTACGCGCTTGGTGGAGGGGACGACGGTGGAGCTGCACGCCAGGGATGAGCGGGCGGTGCTGGTCGGACACGACGGCACGGCCGAGCGCGAGGTCGACCCGGACAGCCTCGCCTTGGGCGCCGACCTCGCGGCGTCGCTGCACGAGTGGGCGCGGGTGGTCGGAGCCGTGCACCGCAGTGAGGCGGGCGAGCCGGGTCAGGCCGGGTTCGTCGTGTCGCGGCGGGGCAGGCAGCTCGCGGGCCGCGTCGCGAACGCCATGGGCCGCCCGATCGGCTACGTGGACCCGCTCACCGGCGAGGTGTCGGTGGTCGAGCCCGCCGAGCGTCCGAGCGCCCGGCGGCAACGGCCGCCCGAGCCGACGCCATGGCTCACCGGCCTGACCGTCGCCTTCTTCGCTTTCGTCTTCGTCGCGGTCGCGATCAACGGGCTTGCCGTCACCCTGGCCGAGACCAGCCCGCTGCTGGGTGTCGGATCGAACCTCGTGGTCACCGCGGGCCTGCTGCCCTCGATCTGGCTGGCCCGCCGCACCCCGGTCCTGCGCTGGTTGGCAGTGGGGACGGCCGCGGGCATCGCCGTGGGCTGGATCGGGCTGCCGTTCATCCTGTTCGGCTGACTTGACGTGCGGGTCCCGCCGGGATATAAATCCACTCGGTTATACAACCGAGAGGTTATGGAATGGCTGTCGACCAGTTGGACGCGACCTTCGCCGCGCTCGCCGACCCGACCCGGCGGGCGATCCTCAAGCGGCTCAAGTCGGGCGAGGCCACGGTCATGGAACTGGCCGCGCCGTTCGAGATGAGCCAGCCCGCGATCTCCAAGCACCTCAAGGTGTTGGAACGGGCGGGCCTGATCTCCCGCGGCCGCGACGCGCAACGGCGCCCGTGCAGGCTGGAACCGGGTCCGCTCAAGGCGGCGACGGACTGGCTGGAGAACTACCGCCGCTACTGGGAAGAGCAGTACCAACGCCTCGACGCACTGCTCGACGTGCTCAAAGAGGAGACCTGATGACCGTCACCATCACCACCCCGTCGCCCACGGAACTGGCCGTCACCCGCTCGTTCGACGCCCCGCGAGCGCTGGTCTTCGACGCTTTGACCAAGCCCGAACTGCTGAAACGCTGGCACGGCGCTCAAGGCTGGAACCTGATCGAGTGCGCGGTCGACCTGCGCGTCGGCGGTGACTGGCGGTTCGTCTCCCAGGGGCCCGGCGGCATCAAGATGGGCCACGGCGGCGTTTACCAAGAGATCGACGCCCCCGCCCGACTTGTGTACACGGAGTCGTATGACGACCAGTGGTTCGAGGGCGAAGCCCTGATCACGGCGACCCTCACGGAAACGGCGGGTCGCACGACCGTCCGCACGGTCCTGCGTTTCGGCTCGACGGAGATCCGAGACCTGGTCGCCGCGTCCCCGATGGAATCCGGAATCAGCCAAAGCTACGCACGCCTCGACGACGTGCTGGCCTCAGTGTCGAAAGGCTGACCATGAACTGGACCCTGGAAGTCGTAGTCGTACCGGTCACGGACGTGGCCCGCGCCAAGAAGTTCTACGCCGAAACCCTCGGCTTCAACGTCGACCACGACACCTTCGTCAGCGAGGAGATGCACGTCATCCAGCTGACACCGCCCGGATCGGGCTGCTCGATCGTCATCGGCAAGGGCGTCGGCGTCATGGAACCCGGCTCCCTGCAAGGCCTGCAGCTGGTGGTGAACGACCTGCGAGCCGCGCACAAGCAGCTGACTGAGCGCGGGGTTGAAGTCAGCGAAATCCGCGTGGCGGGCCCGAACGGCTTCGAACCGGCTGTCGACGGGGACGAACTGAACAACGCGGGCTTCTGCTTCTTCACCGACCCGGACGGAAACGGTTGGGCGGTACAGCAGATCACCGCCCGCCCCTAACCCGCGAGTCCAACGTCCAAGACAGTGAGTCCAACGTTCAGAGCAGTGACCCGGGCTCTGAACGTTGGACTCGATGTTCTGAACGTTGGACTCGCGAGTTGGTGTGGGCGGGTCAGTGGGCGACGTCGAAGACCAGCTTCTGGATGCCGTTCGAGTAGGACTCGCTCTCGACCAGCTTGAGGTTCTGCTTGTCCTTGTCGGCGTCGCTGAACAGGCGCTTGCCCGCGCCGAGCAGGACGGGGAAGACCAGCAGGTTGTAACGGTCGATGAGGCCCGCGTCGGCAAGGGCGCGGTTCAGCGCGGCGCTGCCGTGGACGATGATCGAGCCACCCTCGGTCTCCTTGAGCGCGGCGACGTCGTCGAGCGAGCGCAGGATGGTGATGTCGCCCCAGTTGGACACCAGGTCCTTCTCCTGCAGCGTGGTCGACACGACGTACTTCGGCATCGCGTTGTAGTCCTTGAAGTCCTCGGTCATCGTCGGCCACACCGGCGAGAACGACTCGTAGCTGACCCGGCCCATCATCATGGCCGACGCCTCGCCCTGCTCCTGGCCCTTGAGCTCGTAGGCGGCCTCGTCGAACTCGACGTCGTTGAAGGTCCAGCCTGTGTTGCGGTAGCCCGGTTCCCCGCCGGGCGCCTCGATGACGCCGTCGAGCGAGACGAACGCGGTGGTGATCAGGGTGCGCATTGGTAACTCCTTGTTGTTCTGCTGTGCTGTCAATCAGTTCGACGAACGGGAGTGCGTCGAATCGACACTCGCGCCGAAAACTTGATGCTCGGTCAGGCCAGGGAATCCTGCCAGGCAGTGTGCAGGTCCGCGAAGTGACCGGTGTTCGCGATCAGCTCCGCGGGCGAGCCGTCCTCCACGATGCGTCCGTCAGCCACCACCAGCACCCGGTCGGCGATCAAGACCGTCGACAGGCGGTGGGCGATGATCAATGCCGTGCGGTCCGCCAACACCGACTCCAGTGCCGTCTGCACCGCCCGCTCCGTCGGCACGTCCAAGCTTGACGTCGCCTCGTCCAGCACCAGCACCGCCGGGTCCGCGAGGAAGGCGCGGGAGAAGGCGACCATCTGGCGTTGACCCGCCGATAGCCTGCCCCCTCGCTTGCGGACGTCGGTGTCGTAGCCCTCCGGCAGCGCCTCGATGAACGTGTCGGCGCCCACTGCCCGCGCCGCCGCCTCGATCTCCGCGCGGGTGGCGTCCGGGCGGCCGAGGGCGATGTTGTCGGCGACCGAGCCCGCGAACAGGAAGTTCTCCTGGGTCACCATCACCACCGAGGCACGAAGGTCGACATCGGACACCGACCGCAGGTCGACCCCGTCGAGCAGCACCGCGCCGGATGACGGGTCGTAGAAGCGGGCGACAAGCTTGGCCACCGTCGACTTGCCCGCGCCGGTCGCGCCCACCAACGCCACTGTCTGGCCCGCCGGGATGGTCAGGTCGAACTTCGGCAGGACCACCGGACCCGTGGGGGAGTAGCGGAACTCCACTTGGGCGAACTGCACCGACCGGCCGCCCGCGTGCGGCCGCAGGGTGACCGGGTTCGCCGGGTCGAGGACGTCTGGCTCCTCTTCCAGCAGACCGGAGATCTTCTCCAGGGCCGCGGTCGCCGAGGTATAGGAGTTGGCGACCATGGCCAGGTCGTCCAGCGGGTCGTAGAACCGGCGCAGGTAAAGGGTGAACGCCGTGAGGACGCCCAGTTCCAGCCCGCCGTTCGCGACCCGGTAGGCGCCGATCGCGAGGACCATGGCCAGCGACAGGTTGCCCACCAGTCGAACCGTCATCGTGAACCGGGCGACCACGTTGAGGGCCTTGCTGTTCGCGCCGCGGAAGCTCTCGTTCAGCTCGTCCATGATGGACTCGTTGCGCGACTCGCGGCGGAAGGCCTGCACGGCCCGCATGCCGTTCATGGTCTCGACGAACTGGACGATGATCTTGGCGATCGAGCCGCGGGTGTCGCGGTAGGCCTGGCCGGAGTTGCGGTAGAACCACCTGGTCACCAGCAGCAGCGGGATGAACCCGGCGAGCACCAGCAGCGCCATCGGGGTGTCCAGCACCAGCAGCAGCACCGCGATGCCCGCGACGGACAGGATGGCCGACAGCAGGTCGTCGAGGCCGTCCTCCAGCAGGTCGTCGAGGGAGTCGAGGTCGCTGGTGAGCCTGGAGATCACCTTCCCGGACGTGTAGGACTCGTGGAACGACAGCGAAAGTCGCTGCGAGTGCCGGAAAATGCGCATCCGCAGGTCCAACAGCACGTCCTCGCCGATGCGCCCGGACAGCCGCAGGAACAGGTACCGCAGGCCCGCCGAGCCGACGCTGGTGATCACGTACGCCGCCACGCACCACGCCATCACCGACGGATCGCCGTCGATCGCGGCGGGGATGCCGGAGTCGATGGCGATCGCGATGATCAGCGGGCCCGCCAGGGTCGCGGCGTTGTCGGCCACGACGAACAGCAGGGCGAGCAGCGCCTGGCCCAGGTGCGGCCGGATCAGCGAGCCCAGCAACCTGCGGGAGCGCGCCTTCAGCTTGAGGCTGGTCGCGTACGCGACCTCCTCGGTGTCCTCGGCGGCGACCCCGCGCCAGGCCTCGGCCTCGCGCGGGCTCTCGACGCTGTCCTTGGCATGGTCGGCGGCGTCCTGTGGCGCGCTCACGTGCTCACCTCCTCACGGTCCATAGTGGACAACAGTGCTCGGTAATCCTCGTTGTGTGCCAACAGTTCCGAGTGCTGTCCGACGGCGATGATGCGTCCGCCGTCGAGCATCGCGACCCGGTCGGCCAGCTGCACGGTGCTCGGCCGGTGCGCCACGACCAGCGCGGTCACGTCCTTGAGGACGCTGCGCAGCGCGTGTTCGACCTCGGCCTCGGTGTGCACGTCGAGCGCCGACAGCGGGTCGTCGAGCACCAGGACCTGCGGCTTGCCGAGCACCGCCCGGGCCAGCGCGAGCCGCTGCCGCTGCCCGCCGGACAGCGACAGCCCCTGCTCGCCGATCCGCGTGTCCAGCCCCCACGGCAGCTTGTCGACGAACTCCTCCGCCTGCGCGATCCGCAGGGCCTCGCGGACCTGCGCGTCCGTCACGTCCTCCGCGCCGAGCGCCACGTTCTCCCGGACGCTCGCGGAGAACAGCACCGGCTCCTCGAACGCCGTCGCGACCGCGGTGCGCAGGTCGTCGAGCGTCAGGTCCCGCACGTCCACGCCGTCGATCGTGACCCGGCCCGCCGTCACGTCGGCCAGCCGAGGCACCAACGCGGTGAGCGTCGTCTTGCCCGACCCGGTCGCGCCGACCAGCGCGATCGTCTCGCCCGGGCGCACGTCGAGGTCGACCCCGCGCAGGGTGTCGCGCTCGGCGCCCGGGTACCGGAAGTGGACGCCCTCGAACCGGAGGCTGCCCACACCGTCGGCGGGCAGGCGCTTCGGCTCGGCCGGGCCGGTCACGGAGATCTCGGCGTCGCGGACCTCCCAGTACCGCTCACATGCCGTCGCGGCGTCGTTGGTCTCCGCCAGCAGCCACCCGATCGAGTCGGTCGGCCAGCGCAGGTAGGTCGCCACCGTGATGCCCGCCACCAGGGTGCCGACCGTCATCGACCCCTCGACGACGCCGGTCGCACCGAACAGCAGCATCGCGCCGATCCCCAGCTCGGGCAGCATGATGATCGCCGCCCACAGGACCGCCAGGACCCGGATCTTGTGCAGCTCCGTCTTCCGCAGCTCCTTCGCCTCCGCGGCGAACCGCTCCGCCAGATGCCTGCCGCGCCCGAAGGCCTTGAGCACCCGGATGCCCAGGACGGACTCCTCGACAGTTGTCGCCAAATCGCCTGCCTGGTCCTGCGAACGCCGCGACAGCACCGAGTACTTCGACTCGTACTGCGTGGAGATCAGCACCAGCGGAGCCGTGCAGACCAGCGTGATGAGACCGAGCGTGGGGGACAGGACGAACAGCACCGCCAACCCGGCCAGCAGCGTCAGGGTGTTGACCACCAGGAAGATCACGCCGAACGCGATGTACCGGCGCAGCGTCGACAGGTCCGACACCGCGCGGGAGAGCAGCTGCCCGGACTGCCACCGGTCGTGAAACGCGATCGGCAGCCGCTGCAGGTGCTGGTAGAGGTCCATCCGCAGGGCGGCCTCGACCTGCGTGCTCGGCCGCACGATCAGCCTGCGGCGCACGTAGAACAGGATCGCCTCGGTGGACCCGAGCACCGCCACCGCCAACACCAGCCATGGCAGCGGAGCGGTGTCGCGCGCGGCGACCGGGCCGTCGAGGATGCGCAGGATGATCAGCGGGATCGTCAGGCCGCACACCATCGAGCCGAGCACGGCCACCGCCGAACCGATCATCCGACTGCGAACGGGTCGCAGGTAAGGCAGGAGTCTGAGCAGCACCCAGACCCGCGTTCCCTGCCGTTCGGTGTCCATGAGGCCCCCTGTCGCCTCGATCGACGTTAGCCACGGAGCGTGGCCGGGTCATCTGAATTACGAGCGTTCCCCCTCCAGGGCGGTGGAGGGCAAGCCGTCCGTTATGGAGCGCGGCATGATGAAGCCATGACTCGACCGGAAGCCGTTCGCTTCCTGCGCACCGAGCCGAGCATGGCCTTCATGGAGGGCAGGCTGTTGGCGCTGCGCGAGGGAGTGGTCTACGTCCTCGCCCCGGATGGGTGGGCCCGGCTGGGCCGGGAGCGGCCGTCGACAGCGGTGTGGATCGAACGGGAAGCCGCTGAGGACTGGTGCGAGGCGGAGGGTTGGGACCTGCATCTGCTTGACGCTGTCCCGGTCCCCGGTTCCCTCTAGCCCTTTAAGCCAGCCACGCCAGCAAGCGGCCCCGCGACCAGCAGCGGCCGACGGCCTCGGCGCGCAGGGCCGAGCCGTCGAGCACCGCCACGCCGATGATGCTGTGGCCGGAGGCGTGGCGATCGCCGAACGTCGGAATCGCGGGCGCGACCCCGACACCTTCGGCTGACACCCACGCCACTGCCCGGCCCGCCGCCGCTTCGTCGAGGCGGTGCAGGAAGCGTAAGCGGCTCTCCAGTGGGTAGCGCGACAGCGCCCACGTCGTCGTGACAACCGGCAGCGCGTCCGCGGGCACTTTGGCGACGGCGTCGGACAGCATCTCGACGGCGTCACCTCGCAGCAGCAGCGGCGGGGCTGTGGCCGCCAACGCCAGGTCCGCTTCGAGCTTCGCGGCATGCTCCGACTGATCCGGCCAAACGCAGGCGCGTAGCCACCGGGCCTCATCCGCGTCGGCCATGTCGACCGGATCGGGGTCGACGCCGACCCGGGCGACGACCTCGGGCATCGACCGCGCCGGGATGGGCCGGGCGCCCACGACCGAAGACGACAGGCGCACGGGAGCTGACGGGTCGCCCAGCGTTTGGCCGTTGCTGTACGTGATGCCGACGCGATCGACGTGCAGGTTGAGCCCGGCCGAGCAGCCGACGTCGATCAGCCCGACCGCGTCCGCGCCCGCCCGGTGCGCCGCCTCGGCGATGGCCGGGTACAGCACCGCGCAGCGTCCGGTCTCGCTGGTCCGCGGCGGCCTGCGCACGGCGGTGGCCACGACCGAGTCGGTCATCCGCAGCAGCGTGTCGATGGCCGCACCGGCGGCGGCGTCACCGTCCGCGGCGGCATAGGCCGCGGCGAGCGCGGGGGCGTGTCCGGCGAGAGCGAGGTCGTGCAGGGCGGCGAGGATCACCGTGGGCTGCCGCTTGCGCGCGGGCGCCGACTCGATAGCGCGCAGCGCCTCGTCGGACTCACTGATGGCGACGGCGACACGCTCGTACAACGGGGATGTCTCGGCGGCGTCGACCTCACCGAACTTCCGGTACACCTCGCCGAGTGCGCGCGCCTTGCTCACGGATTCGGTCGACCCTGGCATCCCGCCGATCCTAACCGCGTGGAACGCGGAGAAGGCGGCCCCCACGAAATGGGGACCGCCTTCTCCGTCTGCTTGTTAACCCCGGTTGGAGCGGGTGCCGAGCAGGACGTCCTCCCACGAGGGGACGATCGGCCGGGCCTTCTTGTTCGCCTTCGGCCGCCGGGGCGGTTCGGGCTTGCGGGCGGGCTCGTCGATCAGGGCGTTCTCCGGCTCGTCCCGTTCGCGCGGGGTGGGATCTTCCTCGACGGACTCGGCCGGGGCCTGCTCCTCGACGATCTCGGCGGGAGCTTCCTCGACTGTGTCCACCAATTCCTCCACCTGCGGAGCGGGCTCCGGGGTCAGTTCGAAATCTTCCACCACGAAGTCCGCCGCGGGCGGCTCCGAGCCGTTGACCGCCGCGGGCAGTTCCGCCGGACGCTCAGTCGTGTCCAGGTTCATCGCGGCCTGGGCGAGTTGGGTGACCGGGCGGACCGTGCGCAGCGGTCGGTTGGGCTGAGGGTCGAGCAGGTCGCGGGCGTGGTCGTCCAATGGTGTGACCGTGCCGCCGTGGGCGCCGGGGTGGAACGACCAGTGGGCGCGGTTGAGCGACCTACCGGCCGTCCAGCTCAGCTGCACGACCCACTTGTTGTCCTCGCCGCGCCACGAGTCCCAGTTGGCCACCGCGTAGTCTTGGCCGCGCAGGCCGAAGGAATGCGCGACGACCTCACCGAGTGTCTGCACGTCCGGGCCGTCCTCACGGATCGGGTGCGCGCGCTGGGCGAGGTCGGCGGTGCGGGACCGCTCCAGTAAGACCGGGTAGGCGTAACGCTCGACCTTGTGAGTCGGGATGCCCGCCGCCTCGGCGACCTGCTCCACGGACTCTCCGGCACGGATACGGGTCTGGATCTCTCGTGGACGCATCTGGCTCTCCAGCTCGATTTCGATCTGGCCGAGTCGGGTGACGTCTCCTCTGGCGGCCGCACGCAGCCGCTCGTCCGCGGGAAGAGTGAAACGCTCGCCACGCGCCGAGTCTTCGCAGATGACGGTCTTGCCGTCATCTCCGAGCCCGACGACCCGCAGCGCGCGCATCGTGCACCTCCATACGATCTGAGCAGACTTCACTCGCCAGCGTCCCACGGTAGATCGGCGAGTCGCCTTGACGAACTAGGCGCGCCGTTACCCAAGGGATATCCCGAATGATCTTGCCGTATTCGAACGTGCGACGCACCAAGGTTGTGATCGTTCACCCGTTCGCGTATCTGGGGCTACCCGAGACGCTCTACGACCCAATCGATCGCACCGGTCAGCAGGCTCACGTCGTCCGGCTCGATCGCCGGGAACATGGCGACCCGCAGCTGGTTGCGGCCGAGCTTGCGGTACGGCTCGACGTCGACGATGCCGTTGGCACGCAGGACCTTCGCCACCTGGGCGGCGTCGACGGCGTCGGTGAAGTCGATCGTGCCGACGACCTGCGAGCGGTGCGCCGGGTCGGCGACGAACGGCGTGGTGAACTCGCCCTTCTCGGCCCAGTTGTACAGCCTGCTCGACGAGTCCTTGGTGCGCGCGACGGTCCACTCGAGGCCGCCGTTGCCCAGCATCCAGTCGATCTGCTCGGCCAGAAGGAACAGCGTCGAGATGGCCGGGGTGTTGTACGTCTGGTCTTTGACCGAGTTGTCGACAGCGGTGGTGAGCGACAGGAACTCGGGGATCCAGCGGTCCGACGCGCCGATCTCGGCGACCCGGGCCAGCGCGGCCGGGCTCATCAGCGCCAGCCACAGCCCGCCGTCGGAGGCGAACGACTTCTGCGGGGCGAAGTAGTAGACGTCGAAGTCCTCGGCCTTGACCGGCAGGCCGCCCGCGCCGGAGGTGGCGTCGATGGCGACGAGTGCGTCACCGGAACCCGCGGGACGCACGACCGGCATCTGCACACCGGTGGAGGTCTCGTTGTGCGCCCAGCCGACCAGGTCGGTGCCCTCGGCGTAGCTGATCTCGGGTGCGGTGCCAGGCTCGGCCTTGACCACGACCGGCTCGCCCAGGAACGGCGCGCCCTTGGTCACGGCGGCGAACTTCGACGAGAACTCGCCGTTGGTGAAGTGCTGCGAACGCTCGCGGACCAGGCCGAACGCGGCAGCGTCCCAGAACGCGGTGGCGCCGCCGTTGCCGAGCACGACCTCGTAGCCATCGGGCAGTGAGAACAGCTCACGCAGACCACTGCGCACCCGCCCGACCAGCGACTTGACCGGCTTCTGCCGGTGGGAGGTGCCGAGCAGCTTGGCGCCCTCGGTGGCCAGCGCGGCCACCTGCTCCGGGCGGACCTTCGAGGGTCCGCAGCCGAAGCGCCCGTCGGAGGGCAGCAGTTCGGCGGGCAGCACCAGCGTGCTCGGGTCGGCGGTCTGGGTCATCTCTTCGGCGCCTTTCGCATGCGACTTCAAGGACCCCGGCAACGCTGGCGGGCTACCCCAGTCTCCCACGCCCCCTCTGACCCGCGAGTCCAACGTTCAGAACAACGAGTCCAACGTTCAGAACATCGGGTACGACGGTGGCGGTGACCGGAACGTCGGGCTCGATGTCGTGAACGTTGGACTCGTTGTTCTGAACGTTGGACTCGCGGGGGTTGGGTTAGTCGCGGGTGCGCCAGCCGGTCTCGTCGACGCCGCCGGGGATCGCGTCGGGGGTGCCGTAGGGCTCGCGGGTGAAGACGAAGGTGGCCAGGTCGAAGTGGTTGGGCGCGCCCTCGGCGTCGCGGTGCAGGACCAGGGTCTCGCCCGCGTAGTAGCCGTCGAGGCCGGTCCAGGTGTCGCGGCCCTCGGGGCGGAAGCGGGACTGCCTGCCGACGCCGGAGACCGGGGCCAGCCGCAGCCAGCCCTCGGGCAGCAGCCGCAGCAGGTACGGGGTCGGGCCCCAGTGCCACAGGCCCGTCAGCGCCAGCAGCTCCGGGTCGGCCTCGGCCATCGGCTCCCACTCGGCGGGCAGCGCGGGCTCCAGCTCCTCGACCAGGTTGATCAGGTCGTGCGACAGCGCCACGACCGGGACCCCGGCGGTCGAGTTGGCCATGGTCAGCGCGCCGGTGCCGGTGCGCCAGTCGATGAGCGCGCTCGCCAGGAAGCCGGGCATCGAGCCGCTGTGTCCCGACAGCCGCCGACCGCCCAGGCGCATCGCCTCGAAGCCAAGGCCGTAGCCCATCGTCCAGGCGTCGTTGTCGTCGACGTGGACTGGCGTGCGCATCTCCGCGACGGTGTCGGGGTGCAGCACGTCGCCGGTGTCGCCGCCGATGAAGCGGACCCAGCGGGCCAGGTCGTGCACCGTCGACCACAGCTGCCCGGCCGGGGCCATGGCGCCCGCGTCGGGGGTGGGCTCGTTGAGCAGGACGTCGGCGAAGGGGTGCACGGCCCAGCCGAGCGCGGCCGGGACCCGCGGCGCCGGGGTGGTGCGGGTCATCCCGAGCGGGGCGAGGATCTCGCTTTCGAGCGCTTCGAGCCAGCTGGTTCCGCGCACGCGCGCGACCAGCTCACCGAGGACGCCGTAGCCGACGTTCGTGTAGTGGAACCGCGCGCCGGAGCGGTGGCGCAGCGCGTTCTGGGTGAGGCTGTTCTGCAGCGCCGTCCAGTCGTCGCCGACGGCGCGCTCCCACCACAGGCCGGGCGACTCCGAGGTCAGGCCCGCGGTGTGGGAGAGCAGCTGCGCGATGGTGACCTCACCGAACGACGTGCCCTGCAGGTGCTTGTCGAGCGGGTCGTTCAGGTCGAGCAGCCCCTCGTCGCGCAGCCGCATGACCAGCACGGCGATGAACGTTTTGGTGATCGACCCGATCCGGTACTGGGTGTCGGTGGTCGGAGCCTGGCCGTCGACCTTGCCCCGGGCCCCCGTCCAGACCACGACGCCGTCGCGGACCACGGCCGCGACCAAGGATGGGGCGCGGCTCTCCGCCTGCGCCGTCGCGATCCGGCGGAGCAGGGCGAAGTCGGTTGTCTGCTGCAGCATGGAATGAATTGTGGGTCATAAATCAACCCAATAACCCCATCGAGATGGCCTTTGTGACCGCAGCGGTGCGATCCGAGACACCAAGTTTATCGAACGATCGGGCCAGATGGGTCTTTACAGTCGCCTCGCTAATGTGTAATGCCCGGCCGACGTCGGCATTGGTCATGCCCTGCCCGACCAGCTTCAGCACCTCCCGCTCGCGGGCGGAAAGTGCCTGCTTGGCTGGGGTGCGGACGCTGCGGACGAGCTTGGAGGCGACCGACGGCGCGAGCACCGTCTCGCCCCGGCTGGCCGCCCGGACGGCGTCGGCCAATTCCAGCGTGGAGGCGTCTTTCAACAGATATCCGGACGCGCCCGCCTCGACCGCGCGCAAAATGTCCGTATCCGTTTCGTAGGTAGTGAGCACGACCACCGCGGAACCGCCCTCGGCGACGATCTTGGCGGTGGCGCCAGCGCCGTCGAGTCCGGGCATCCGCAGATCCATAAGGATCACCTGTGGGCGCAGCGCGCGGGCCACCGCGACCGCCTCCTCACCGGATCCCGCCTCGCCGACGACGGTCAGGTCGGGCTCGGCTTCGAGCATCCCGCGCAGCCCCGCGCGCACCACAGGATGGTCGTCGACCAACAGCACGGTGATCATCCGAGCACCTCCACGGTCACCGTGGTCCCGGCGCCCGGCGCGGACCGGACCGACACCGTGGCGGCGACCTGCTCCGCCCGTGCGCGCATGCCACGCAGCCCGAAACCGCCGGACTGGTCGTCCGGGTGGAAGCCGACCCCGTCGTCGGTGACGCGCAAGGTGACTCCTTGGTCGGTCTGAGTGAGGCTGACGTCCACGGTGGACGCCGCCGCGTGCTTGCGCACATTGGCGAGCGCCTCTTGGGCGGCCCGCAGCAGCAGGACCTCCACGCCGGTCGGCAGCGGCGCGGTGCCCTCGGCGTGAAACCGCGCGTCGACCCCGGTCTCGGCGCGTAGCCGCTCGACCTGCCTGCCCAGCGCGTCGGCCAGCGAGCCGCCGGACAGCGCGGAGGGCGCCAAGGCCGAGACCAGGACCCGCGCCTCGGCGAGGTTCTCCCGCGCGGTCCGCGCCGCCAGGTCGAGCAGCCGTCGGCCCTTCTCGGAGTCCACCTCGGATTCCGCGGCCTGCACCAGGGTGATGATGCTGGTGAAGCCCTGGGCGAGGGTGTCGTGGATCTCGCCCGCCAGCCGCGCCCGCTCGGCGTTCACCCCCGCGTCGTGGGAGAGCCGCGCGACCTCCGCGCGGCTGCTCTCCAATTCGGTGATCAGCTCGGCGCGGTCCTCGCTTTGCCGCACGATCCGGTGGATGTAGGTGCCGATGAGCAGGGAGAACGCCAAGCCGAAGAACGCCAGCCCGAAGTCGTGTGGATCGAAGGAGATGCCCGCGAACACCGCCGAGAAGATCGGCGGCAGGACGTTGAAAAGCGCGACGAGCGGCGCGGAGATTCGCAGCCGGAAGGTCATGAACACCATCGGGCAGATCATGAACAGCGCGTAGGTGCTTTCCGGGGTGAACCCGACAGCGGTGAAGAACAGGGCGGCGAGCCCCGCCACGAACACGGTGCCGCGCGGGATGTCGTCGGTGAGGATGACCCGGCGGCCGTAGAGGGCGTACCAGGCGACGAGCGCGGTCAGGGCGGCCAGCGCCCCAGCCTGCCGGGCGGCGGGCTGGGTCTCGGTCACGACGAGCACGACCACGGCTGCGAAGCCGATCGCGAAGTACACGTCCCAGATCCACCGCGACCGGTCCCAGGCCTGCGTCACCCGGCTTGCCGCTCGCTCCACCGGAACGTCAGCAGGCACAGCACGAGACCGATCACGCACCACGCGCCCAGGACCAGCGCTGTCATGCCGTGCTCCCATGAGCCCGCCACCTCCCCGACCATCATGCTGTCCGGTAGGAAGACCGAGCGGAAGCCCTGCCCCATCCACTTGACCGGGAAGAACGACGCCACGGTCACCATCGGGCCGGGCAGCACCGAGATGTGCACGAAGATGCCGGAAATGAATTGAAGCGCGATCACCGGCAGGTTCAGCACCGCGGGCGCGCTCTTGCCGGACTTGGCGACCGAGCTGGCGGCGATGCCCAGCAGCGTGCAACTCAAGACGGACAGAACGAGCAGCCAGGCCAGCGTCAGCCAGCGCGCCGGGTCGGTGGGCAACGACAGGTCAAAGAGCAGCACACCGACAGCGAGCAGCAGGACTACTTCGGCCAGGGTCGCCACCGCGACCAGGACGATCTTGCCCACGAAGTACGCGCCCGCGGTGACCGGCGTGCCCCGCAGCCGTTTGAGCGTGCCGTCCTCCCGGTCGATCGCGATGCCGACGCCGGTGGTCAGGAAGGCTGTCGACAGGATTCCGTAAGCGATCATGCTGGCGGCGAAGACCTGGCTCATCGGCACGGTCAGGCCCGGGTCGGCCTTGGTGAAGATCGACCCGAGCAGGACGAGCAGGAACGCCGGGAAGGCGAAGGTGAAGATCACGGCTTCCTTGGCCCGGAAGAACATGCGGAGTTCGGCCTGACCCCTCGACAGGCCGACGCTCGCGGTTCCGGGAAGCGCGCCGGTGCTCATGCCGCCGCTCCGATCAGGTCGAGATAGACGTCTTCCAGCGTCGGCTGGTGCACCCGCAGTCCGCCGATGTTTTGCCCGGCCAACGCGGCGACCGCGGCGACCGGGTCGTCGGTGCGCAACTCGTGCGGTCCGGTGTCGTCGGTCCAGGTGACGGTGGCTTGCGCGGTCTCGCGCCCACCGAGCGTCGCGGGCGTCCCCTCGGCGACGATGCGCCCGTCCGCGATCACCGCCAGGCGGCCGGCGAGGGCTTCGGCCTCGTCCAGGTAGTGGGTGGTCAGCACGATGGTGGTGCCGTCGGCGGCCAGGGTGCGGACGAGGTCCCAGAACTGGCGACGGGCCTGCGGGTCGAACCCGGTGGTGGGTTCGTCGAGGAAGAGCAACTCCGGATTGCCGACGATCCCTAGAGCGACATCCACGCGCCTGCGTTGTCCCCCCGACAACGACCGGATGCGCGCGCCTGCTTTCTCGGTAAGGCCGCAGACGTCGATCACGTCGGTGACAGACCGAGGATTCGGGTAGTAACCGGCGTAGTGCTTGACCGTCTCGGCGACGGTCAACTCGGCACTGTCGGTGGCGGTTTGCAGGACGATCCCGATGCGGGAGCGCCAGTGCCTGCCCGCCTTGCCGGGGTCCTCGCCGAGGACGGTGGCTTCGCCGCTGGTGCGGTGCCGGTGGCCTTCGAGGATCTCGACGGTGGTGGTCTTGCCCGCGCCGTTAGGACCGAGGAGGGCGAAGACCTCGCCTTGGGCGACGTGGAGGTCGATACCGGCCACGGCGGTGTTGGCGCCGTAGTCCTTGCGCAAGCCGCGCACTTCGATCGCGTTCATGCCTAGATCGTTTCCCGGGACTGGGGTGTCCAGGGACGACCGAAGCACTGAACCCCGTGTCATCCGATCGGATGACACGGGGTTCAGTGCTGGTCAGCTAAGGCGGACTTCGAGGGGGTTGTCGGGGCCGGAGACGTTCGAGGTGACCAGGTTGGTGACTGGGGCGCAGCCGGTGAACGGCGCGATGGTGAAGGAGCCCGCCATCGTGAGGTTGACGCTGGACATGTCCAGGGCGGTCGGGGCGGTGGTGCGGCAGGGCGCGACCGGGAGGGGGAAGCCGAAGATGGTCAGGTTCGACAGGGTGATCCCGACGTCGACACGTGCGGTCCGGAACGTGCCGGTCATCTTCCCGATAGGGGTGAAGCTGACCCGGGCGGTCGCGGGGAACATGCCGTTGAGGGTCATCGTGGCGGTCGCCGGGTCGAGCTTGAGGTCGGCGGTGAAGTTGCCGGTCAGCACGTCGTGGTCGACCCCGAGCGTGCCGCGGAGGGCGACTGAGGTGTGGGCGGCTTTTAGAGTGGCGGCGCCCGCGAGGTTCCAGTCGTGGTGGGTCACGCGCGGGCGGGTGTGGACCGAAAGCGGTGCGCTGAATGGGGATTGGGGCGAGCGGACGGTGAAGACGTAGTCGGTATCCGGGAGTAGGCCGGAGACGCGCGCGGTGGTGCCGGGCACGGTGGCGGCCAGTTCGCCGTCGCGGAAGACCTCGTAGGCGGGCTGGCCGGTGGAGTCCCAGGCGAGTTCGACGGTGTCGATGCCGACGTCTGTGGTCCGCAGGTTCGCGGGTGCGGCGGGTGCGGCGACCCGGATGGCGGCCAGCAAGTTGTCCTGGCCGGGATCCTGCATGCAGTGGACTTCATGGGCGATGACAATCGAGCCGTCGCTCCGGCGAAGGGTGAGGTTGAGAAAGACGTCGTAAACCTTGATTGACACCTCGCCTACATCGGGAAAGTCCAGCGGCGCGAGGTAGGTGTTGAAGACGATTTCGAATTCGTCATCTGGTGCTTGCGGAACCGATATCCAATCGATTTCGGTTTCGGATTCCAAAGGTCTGGCGGGGCCGACGACGGGTTTGATCCGGATGTCGGAGACCATGGTCACTTTGACGCTGGTCGCCCGGGCAAGCCGCATCATCTCCGCGACTTGGCGGCCCAGTAGAAACCGCGACTGCATAGGCGCGCGGTCCAAGCGTCGGCCCTGGGTGACCTGCTCGGGCAAGTCGGTGGCGCGGGTGACCTGGGCAGGCTGGGCATCGATCAGCGGGTAGGCGCACGTGTGGTTCGTCACGAGCTGGATCGGCTCGGCCGACGCCGAAGTGGAGCCCGCGGCCACCAGCGCGACACCGAGGGCGGCCGCGAGTAATCGTCGGTAAACAGGTCTCGCCATTGTTCCCCATTCCCAGTCGTCAGTTGCTCGGACGCTAGGGGCGCAATGGAGGTGTGGCAATAGTGTTATCGGAAGATGCCAATAAATGGATGAGGCGCGCTTTTATATTGCTGATGGAGGTGCGGGTATTTCCGCCAGCAGCGAGGCCCAGGAGGATGCGGGGAGGCGCAGGGTGCCTGCCTCGGGCGCCTTGGAGTCGCGTAGGCGGACCTCGGTCGAGTAGGCCACCTCGACGCAGGCCGCGCCGTCGCCGCTGCTGAAGCTGGATTTCCGCCACTCTGCGTGCATGTTGTTTCAGCCCCGTTCGTGATCGGCTGCGACCATCGCCAGAAACTTCACTGAATCGGCGGAATCCAGGGCGATCTTGGCCAGTCGGGCTGCCTGGTCTTGGAGCTTGCGTTTGCCCATCGGGCTGTCCACGAAGCCGGAACTGCCTCGGTGCTCGACATAGACAAGCGTTGGGGCATCGGTGAACCCCAGAACGCTGAAGTAGCCGGGGCTGGCGTATTGGCTGTATTTGAAGGGAATCACACGGATATCAACGTGGGGCTGCTTCGCCCGCTCGATCATCGAGCGGATCTGTTGCGCGATCACGTGGGAGCCGCCCACCGGCCTTCTCAGCACTGCCTCATCGAGGATGGCGAGGTAACGGGGCGCGGCCCGCTTGGACAGCACTTGCTGCCTGGCCAGGCGATCCGCCACGCGCTCTTCCACGTGCTCAGTCAGGACGTCGCTGATGATCGCTCGCGCGTAGGCCGGAGTTTGGATCAGGCCGGGGACATTCGCCGGGGAGAAATTCACGATCGAGGACGCCTGCGACTCGAAGTCGGCCAAGGGCCGCAACAGCTCGCGGAGCTGGTGATCATCCTCGAACCAGGGGGCCGTCAGCTTCTCGATGTTGGCCATGATCCGCTTGCGTTCCGGGCCGACCACCCCGTAGATCGCCAGCATCGCCGACACCTCAGCCACCGTGGCGGACCGTTTGGCCCGCTCGATCCGGTTCAGGGTCGCGATGGAGGTGCCGATACGGGCAGCCGCCTGCCGAGTGGTGAGTTCGGCTTGTCCGCGCAGGGTGGCCAGTGTGGATCCGAGGGCCCGCATCCGCGCGGGAAGAAGATCGCTCATCCGTTCATGTGATCAGCAGCGTCCTGCTGCGGCAATCACACGAACGGATGAGCGATTTCGGGGGGTGAAACAAATCAGAGGTGGGAGATGTTGTCCCAGCCCTCGACCTCTTCCGGCTTGCGCGGGGCGGGGCCGATGTACTTCGCGGCCGGGCGGACCAGCTTGCCGGTGCGCTTCTGCTCCATGATGTGCGCGCACCAACCGGCTGTGCGGGCGCAGGTGAACATCGCGGGCATCATGTGCGGCGGGACCTGGGCGAAGTCCAGAATCACCGCGGCCCAGAACTCCACGTTGGTCTCGATCGCGCGGTCCGGGCGACGCTCGCGCAGCTCGGCCAGGGCGGCCTGCTCCAGGGCCACGGCCACGTCGTAGCGCTCGGCGCCCAGTTCCTTGCAGGTGCGGCGCAGCACGCGGGCGCGCGGGTCTTCGGCGCGGTAGACGCGGTGGCCGAAGCCCATCAACCGCTCCTTGCGGTCGAGGATGCCCTTGACGAACTTGCGGGCGTCGCCGTTCTTCTCGACCTCTTCGAGCATCGGCAGCACGCGGGCCGGGGCGCCGCCGTGTAGCGGGCCGGACATCGCGCCGATCGCGCCCGACAGCGAGGCCGCCACGTCCGCGCCGGTGGAGGCGATGACGCGGGCGGTGAAGGTGGAGGCGTTCAGGCCGTGTTCGGCGCCGGAGACCCAGTAGGCGTCGACCGCCTGGACGTGCTTGGGGTCGGGCTCGCCGCGCCAGCGGGTCATGAAGCGCTCGGTGATCGAGTCGCACTCGTCGATGCGCTTCTGCGGGACCGCGGGCTGATGGATGCCGCGCGCGGACTGCGCCACGTACGACAGGGCCATGACCGACGCGCGGGCGAGCTGGTCGCGCGCGTCCTCGTCGTTGATGTCGAGTAGCGGCTGGTAGCCCCAGATCGGGGCGAGCATCGCGAGACCGGCCTGCACGTCGACCCGGACGTCGCCGGAGTGCACGGGCAGCGGGAACGGCTCGGCGGGCGGCAGGCCCGGCCCGAAACGGCCGTCGACCAGCAGCGCCCACACGTTGCCGAAGGTGACCCGGCCGACCAGGTCCTCAATGTCGACGCCGCGGTAGCGCAGTGCGCCGCCGTCACGGTCCGGCTCGGCGATCTCAGTGCGGAAGGCGATGACGCCTTCGAGACCGGGGCGGAAACCGTCGTCCGGTTCTGCCGCCACAGCGGGTGTTGTATCGATGTCCTGCACCGCGTTGTGCATTGTCTCGCCTTTCGCGCCATGTCCCCGACGGATTCGCGCAGCGGCAGCGGCGTCAAGACAGGTCGCCGTCGCCGAGCACCACTGCACGGCTGGCCAAACCTTGCCCCTATACCACCGGGTTAGCAATCGTTCACGCTGGTGTCTTCGGTCACGATCCAGTGGATCGATTAAGATTGTTGACCTTCAACACCCTGTAACACCTGCGCACACGATTGCCCGATGTGCGTGGCAGCTGTCACCGGCCGGGCGGTTTCCGTTCATCTCGATTACCCGTAACGTCGCTTGCGGGATCCGACGGGTTGGCGGAGGAGATACGGATGGCGGACGGCGACATCACCTTGGAACTGCCAACCATGCGGGTGGCCTACGAGCAAGGTGCGCTCACCGAAGCCGACCTCGCGCCGACCTGGCACGAGCAGTTGCAGCGCTGGCTCGACGCGGCCCGGCAGGCTGGCGTCGCCGAGCCGAACGCCATGGTCCTGGCGACCGCCAACGCCGAGGGGATGCCGTCCTCACGCACCGTCCTGGCCAAGGGCCTCGATGAGCGTGGCCTGGTGTTCTTCACCAACTACACCTCCGCGAAGAGTCACGACCTGATGGCCACCCGGTACGCGTCGGCGACCTTCCCGTGGTTCGCGATGCACCGGCAGGCCACCATCCGCGGCACCGTCGAGAAGGTGTCGACCGCCGAGACCGCCGAGTACTGGGCCAAGCGCCCCCGCGGCTCGCAGCTGGGGGCCTGGGCCTCACCGCAGTCGATCGTCGTCAACGGCAGGCCCGCCCTGGAGTCCGCCCTGGCCAACGTCGAGCGCCGATTCGCCGACGCCGAGACCGTGCCGGTGCCGCCCCATTGGGGCGGTTGGCGAATCCAGCCGGAGGTCGTCGAGTTCTGGCAGGGCAGGCAGGATCGCATGCACGACCGCCTCCGCTTCCAACTGACCCGCGACGGCTGGCGAGTACAACGCCTCGGCCCATAACCCCCGCGAGTCCAACGTTCAGGACGCCGAGTCCAACGTTCAGAACATCGCCGGTTTCGCGATCTCGCGAACGTTGGTCTCGGTGTTCTGGGTGTTGGACTCGCTGTTTTGAACGTTGGACTCGCGGGTTGGGGTTGGTGAAAATCACGCGATGAGTGGGCGTTAGTTGTCATAGGCTAACGAAGTGACTCTCGACGCCGAGCCTCGATCTCGATTCCGCACGATGTTCGGCAAGGCCCTCATCGACGTCCGGCCGCTGCGGATCAAGGGGTACCGCAGGCTCTGGGTCTCCACCGCCGTCACCGCCGTGGGCAGTCAGCTCACCGCCGTGGCCGTGCCCAAGCAGGTGTACGACCTCACCGGCTCATCCGCCTGGGTGGGCATCGCGGGCGCGGTGGGGCTGGTTCCCCTTCTCGTCTTCGGTCTGTGGGGCGGGGCCATCGCGGACGCGCATGATCGGCGGACGGTCATGATCGTCACCAACATCGGGGTCGCGGTGACCTCCGGCCTGCTGTGGCTCCAGGCGTTCGTGTCGCTCGGCTCTGTATGGACCGTCCTCGCCCTGCTCGGGCTCCAACAGGCTTTCGTCGCGGTCAACATGCCCACCCGCAGCGCCGCCATCGCACGGCTGGTCCCTGAAGAGCTGATCCCGCAGGCGAACGCGCTCGGGTTCACCACCTTCACCTTCGGCATGGTGTTCGGCCCGCTCGCCGCGGGGGCGCTGATTCCGCTGCTCGGTTTGTCCACTTTGTACCTTGTGGACACCGTCGCGCTGGTGCTCGCGCTGTGGATGGTGACCTTGCTGCCCAAGCTGCCGCCGGGGGAGGGGTCTTCCCGAAAGGCAGGCCTGACCGACATCGCCGACGGCTTCCGCTACCTGCGCGGACGCAACATCCTGCTGGTGTCCTTCCTGGTCGACATCATCGCGATGGTCGCCGGGATGCCCCGGGCCCTGTTCCCGGAAATGGCCGAGCGCACCTTCGGCGACCCGCCCGGCGGTGGGCTCGCGCTGGGCTGGCTCTACGCAGCCATCCCCATCGGCTCCGCGCTGTTCGGCATCTTCTCCGGCTGGTTCGCCCGGATGCCCCGGCAGGGCGCGGTGATCACCATCTCCATCATCGTGTGGGGACTGGCGATGGTCGGCTTCGGACTCACGACCGCGCTCTGGCTCGCGGTGATCTTCCTGGCCGTCGGCGGCGGCGCGGACCTGATCAGTGCGGTGCACCGCAGTTCGATGCTGCAAACCGAGGCCACCGACGAGATGCGCGGCCGGATGCAGGGCGTCTTCACCGTCGTCGTCGCGGGTGGACCGCGCATCGCCGACGTCCTGCACGGCTGGGGCGGTGCCGCGCTGGGCACGGCCGCGGCGGCCACTATCGGCGGAATCCTGGTGGTGGCCTTGACCATCGTCACCGTCGTGGCGGTCCCCAAGTTCTGGCGCTACCGGTTCGAACCCCGGGTGGTCGGTGTTTGACCTTGTGCGACGGTAGTCGGTGGGACAGTCTCTAATGCATGGTTGACCAACCGAAATCGATCATCGTCGAGCCCGGGGAGCAGGCACAACCCGAGCTCAAGCGGGTCATCGGACCCGGGCTGCTGCTGTTGTTCGTGGTCGGCGACATCATCGGCACGGGCGTGTACGCGCTCACCGGGACGGTCGCGGGCAAGGTCGGCGGCGCCCTGTGGCTGCCGTTTCTGATCGCGTTCCTCGTCGCCTTCCTGACCGCCTTCAGCTACTTGGAACTGGTCGGCAAGTACCCGCGCGCCGCCGGTGCGGCGCTCTACACGCACCGCGCGTTCAAGATCCAGTTCCTGACGTTCATGGTCGCGTTCGCCGTGATGTCATCGGGCATCACCTCCGCCGCGTCAGCCGCCCAGGCGTTCGGCAACACGTACCTGCGCAAGCTGATGGGCGACTCACTCACCATCCCGACCGTGTGGATCGCGGTCGGGTTCATCCTGCTGCTGGCCGCGGTCAACTTCCGCGGCGTCGCGGAATCGCTGTGGGCCAATGTGGTCCTGACGATGATTGAGTTGTCCGGGCTGCTGATCGTGATCGTGATCGGCTTCTACGCGATCACCCAGGGCCAAGGCGAGCCCGGCCGCCTGCTGGAGATCGACACCGCGAACCAGACCCCGTTCATCGCGGTCACCTCCGCCACGGCGCTGGCGTTCTTCGCGATGGTCGGCTTCGAGGACTCGGTCAACATGGCCGAGGAGTGCCGCGAACCCGTCCGCATCTTCCCCAAGGCGATGCTGATCGGCATGGGTGTCGCGGCGACGATCTACGTCCTGGTCGCCCTCACGTCCTCGCTGCTGTTGCCCGCCAACGAGTTGTCGGCGGCGAAGAGCGACGCGCTGCTGCGGGTCGTCTCGGTCGGGGCGCCGGACTTCCCGCTGTGGGTCTTCGCGCTGATCGGCCTGCTGGCGGTCATCAACTCGGCGCTGATCAACATGCTGATGGCGAGCAGGCTCGTCTACGGCATGGCCAACGAGCGGATCATCCCGCGCGCATTCGGGACGGTGCACCCGTTCCGCCGCACGCCGTGGGTGTCGATCCTGTTCACCAGCCTGATCGCGGTGGGCCTGGTGGCGTCGGTCGACATCACCCTGCTCGGCGGGACGACGTCGCTGTTGCTGCTGCTGGTGTTCACCGTCGTCAACGTCGCCGTGCTCGTGTTGCGCAAGGACCCGGTTGCGCACAAGCACTTCCGTGCGCCCACGATCGTCCCGGTGATCGGCGCGGTCACCTGCGCCTTCCTGGCGAGCCCGCTTTCGGGCAGGCCCGCCAGGGAGTACGGCATCGCCGCGATCCTGCTGGCGATCGGGGTCGTGCTGTGGGGTGTCAACCAGCTGGTGTTCAAATCTTCCGTGTCAGACGACTGAGCCCGTCAGGCGACGCAGTTCGACGGCGTCGTGCGCGGAGAACACGGTGACCTCGTCGCCGTGGTCGCGGACCAGGTCCCGCAGCCGGGCCTGGTTCGCGACCCGCGCCTTGCTGTCCACCTGCATGATCTTCTCAAACGCGCTCATCAGCGGTGGGCAGGTCGGGTTCACCGGGTCGATCTCGCCGTGGTTGAAGTACGCGTCGCCCGCGTGCAGCAGCCAGCCCGAGCCGGTGTCGACCGCGACCCCGACGTGGCCGCGCGTGTGGCCTTCGAGCGGGACCAGCAGGAAGTCCTCGGGCAGCCCGACCAGGCCCCGGACCGCGCGCATGCCGAACCACTCGTCGCCGCCGCCGGCCTGGTAGATCTCCCACTTCGGGCCGTGCGCCCACTGCGCGGCGCGGAACCGCTGCCGTTCGCGCACAGTCGCCTGCGCGGTCGCGATCGTGTGCTCCGGCTCGTACACGTGCACGGTGGCGCTCTGGAAGTCGCGCAGGCCGCCGGCGTGGTCGAGGTCCATGTGCGTCAGGATGATGTGCCGGACGTCGGATGCCTTGTGGCCCAACGCCTCCACCTGGTGGATCGCCGACATCGACGGGTCGGCCACCGGGCGGACCAGGTGCACGAACTCACGGGGCAGCGAGCCCGGCAGCCGCGCCAGGTCGGTCTCGCCGAAGCCGGTGTCGATCAGGACCAGGCCCTGCTCGCTCTCGACGAGCAGCACATGGCAGACCATGTTCGCCATGCGGAACAGGCCCGGCTGCCCGTCGAGCAGCTTGCCGCCCAGGGGGTGCATGGAGCCGCAGTTCAGGTGGTGTACGCGCACGTTCAGCGTCCTTTCAACAGTGTTCGCATGGTCGTGCCGACCGCGTGGAGGGGCGCGGTGTCGCGGCGGGTGCGGGCCAGCAGCTGCGCGCCCTCCAGGGCGGCGAGCAGGGTGGTCGCGACGTCGTCGGCATCGGGGATGTTTCGTTCTGCGAGGAAGTCGCGCACCACGCCCTGCCAGGATGCGAACGCGGAGGCGCAGGCTTCGCGCACCATGTCGCCGCCGTCCGGCGCTACCGTGCCGATAGGACAACCGCGACTGAAGTCGGAGGCGACGAGGTGCTCGGCGAGCGTCTGGATGACCGCGTCGAGCCCGGTCGCGGCGTCGGGGGCGGATTCGAGGATGACGGAGACCCAGTCGCACAGCTCGCCCGCCGCGAGGGTGACGGCCTCGGCGGCGAGTTGTTCCTTGCCGCCGGGGAAGTGGAAGTACAGCGAGCCCTTGGGGAGGCCGCCTTCGGCGAGGACCTGGTTGAGGCCCGTGCCGTGGTAGCCCTGGGTGCGGAACAGGGTCGCCGCGGTCCGCAGCGTCCGTTCGCGAGTGTCGGTGCGCTTTCCCATGACCGTACTATACAGACCGGTCTAGTAATGTCGAGCCCGCGTACGCTCCTGTTACATGGCCGATGAGTACGAGATCACGTATGCCGGAGCCCGGGCCGTCATCACCGCCACCGGCGCGACCCTGCGCGTCTTCGAGGTCGACGGCGTGTCCTACGTGGAGACCTTCCCCGCCGACGAGCCCGCGCCGATGGGGTCCGGCGCCGTCCTGATCCCGTGGCCCAACCGCACGGCGGGCGCGGTGTGGACCTACAACGGCGAGCCCCAGCACCTCGCGGTGAGCGAGCCCGCTCGCGGCAACGCCAGCCATGGCTTGGTGCGCAAGGAAACCTGGTCGGCCACGGTCGAGGAGGACTCGTCGGTCACCCTGGAGTTGACCGTCGGCGACCGTCCCGGCTGGCCCTTCCGGTTCCGCACCACGGTCACCTACGCGCTCGACGTCGAGGGACTCGCCGTCACCCACACCGTCCACAACCTCGCCGACCAGCCGATGCCCTTCGGCGTCGGCGCGCACCCGTACCCGCGCCCCGGGCGGGCCGACGCCGAAGACTGCGTGCTCACCCTGGCCGCCACCACCCGCCTGCCGCTCGACCCGGAACGCATGGTGCCCACTGGCCCGGCCGTCGCGGACGACTCGTTCGCCGACGGCAAGCCGTTGCGCGGCACGACCCTCGACGACGCCTTCGGCGGCTGCGTCCCCGGGCTCGACGGCCTGGTCCGCCATTCGCTGCGCGGCCCGGGCGGCGGCGTGGAGGTCTGGGCCGACCCGGTGTTCGGCTGGGTGCAGGTGTACACGCCGGATTCGTTCCCCGGCAAGGAATCCGGTCGGGCGATCGCCATCGAGCCGATGACCTGCCCGCCGGACGCGCTCAACTCGGGCACCGACCTGCTGCAGGTCTGTCCGCGCGAAACATGGTCGGCATCATGGGGCCTTCGACCTATACAGTCGATTTTGTGACTATCGCGGTAACGAACGGCTATGTGGTTCCGGTCGATGGAGATCCCATCCACGGCGGAACGGTCCTGATCGACAACGGCAAGATCGTGGCCGTCGGCGCGGACGTGGACGTCCCCGACGGCGCCGAGATCGTCGACGCCGGGGGTTGCTGGGTGCTGCCCGGGTTCGTCGAGGCGCACGCCCATGTCGGCGTCTATGAGGAAGGCGAGGGCTGGGCGGGGCAGGACACCAACGAGATGACCGACCCGGTCACCGCGAAGGTCCGCGCCATCGACGCCATCAACCCCGACGACGAGGGCTTCCGCGACGCGCTGTGCGGCGGGGTGACCACGCTGGTGGTGAAACCCGGTTCCGGCAACGTGATCGGCGGGCACACGGTCGCGGTGAAGGCCTGGGGCCGGACCGTGGAGGACATGCTGCTGCGGGACCCGGTGAGCATGAAGAGCGCGCTCGGCGAGAACCCGAAGCGCGTCTACGGCGAGAAGAAGGTCATGCCGTCGACCCGGCTCGGCGTCGCCGCGATCATCCGCGAGGCGATGACGAAGGCGCAGGACTACAAGGCACGCAAGGAACACGCGGCGGGCGAGGGTAAGCCGTTCGACCGCGACCTCACCAATGAGGCGCTCGTCGCGGTGCTCGACGGTGACCTGCCGTGGTGTCAGCACTCGCACCGGGCCGACGACATCGCTACCGCGATCCGCTTGGCCGACGAGTTCGGCTACCGGCTGGTGATCAACCACGGGACCGAGGCGCACCTGCTGGCCGACCTGCTCGCCGAGCGGGACATCCCGGTGGTGACCGGGCCGCTGATCGTCGGCCGGTCCAAGGTGGAGGTCCGCAGGCGCGACTTCCGCAATCCCGGCATCCTCGCCCGCGCGGGCGTGCGGATCGCGCTGACCACCGACGCGCCGGTCGTGCCCATCAACTTCCTGGTGCACCAGGCGACTTTCGCGGTGAAGGAAGGCCTCGACCCGGTTGAGGCGATCCGCTCGATCACCGTCAACCCGGCGGAGATGCTCGACCTCGACGACCGGGTGGGCGCGCTCAAGCCCGGCCTCGACGCCGACCTCGTGATCTGGTCCGGTGATCCGCTCGACGTGATGAGCCGCGCGCTGCGGGTCTTCATCGAGGGCCGCGACGTCTACCACTTCGACGAGGCCACCGGCTTGGGCGTAACCAAACCCGCCTTCTACGCCGAACCCCGCCCCTAAACACCCTCCGCGCGAGTCCCACGTTCCCGACACCGAGTCCCACGTTCCCGACAATGAGTTCCACGTTCCCGACACCGAGTTCTCACTTCGCGACAGCCAGTCCCGAAACCTGGGGGCCAGCGGCGGCGCGAAATGCGAACTCGCTGTCCTGAACGTGGAACTCACTGTCGGGAACGTGGGACTCGTGGTTCTGGGCGTGGGACTCGCGGTTAGGCGGAGGAGTTGACTACCTGGATGACGGTGCGTTCGGGGTTCTGGCCGCAGCCGTAGAGGACGCTCGCGACGATGTACGGGTCGTGTTCACGCAGCGGCTCGTTGCGTTGCCGGTAGACGTGTTCGAGCAGGGCACGCTGCTTGTCCGGGTGCATGGCGAAGAAGTCGCGGCAGGACGTGTTGCCGTCGGGCTGGGGCTCCTCGGTCAGGTGCAGGTACGCGACGCGGCCGCCGATGATCAAGCCGGTGGCCGCGAGCACCGACACCACGATGACCGCCATCCGCCTGCGGTTGAACCCGGACGGCTCGTCCACGGGCTCCGAGCCCGCGGGCGGCGCGATGTTCGTCGCCCGCACCATCCCGGCGATCAGGTCACGGAACTGAGGGTCGTCGCGGAACTGGTGGTTGAGCACCCCGACGAGCGGCCTGCGCCGGGCGGGAGCGTCGGGCTCGGCGGCGAACAGGTCGAACGTGCCCGCCGTCCCCGTCCGCCGCAGCCTGCCGATCACCGCGTCGAACAGCGTGTCCGCCGCGCGGTGATGCGGGGCGTCGATGGTCATCCGGGCTCGCTGAGCCAGGATTTCCACCACGTGTTCCGCCAGTGTCGGAAAGCTCATCGAACCCCCACGTCTAGGGACAGACTTCCGTATACCGGTGAGATCGTCGGATGCCCGGCGAACGTAAGTCTGACGGCGGCGCGGATATTCGACCACACCTAGCTCACGCGTAGTTGCCGCGCGATCACCATTCGCTGTATTTGGTTCGTCCCTTCAAAAATCTGCGGGACCTTGGCCTCGCGCATATAACGCTCGACAGGGAAATCGCGCGTGTAGCCCGCTCCACCCAGGACCTGGACCGCGTCGGTTGTGACCTTCATCGCGGCGTCGGTGGCCACCAGCTTCGCGATCGAGGCCTGTCGCAGGAACGGGAGTCCGCGATCGCGCCTGCGGGCGGCCTCCAAATAGGTCGCCCGCGCCGACTCGACGGCGGCGGCCATGTCGGCGAGGAGGAACTCGACGCCCTGGAAGTCGATGATGGACTTGCCGAACTGCACCCGCTGCTTCGCGTAGGCGACGGCCTCGTCGAGCGCGGCCTGCGCCAGGCCCACCGCGCAGGCGGCGATGCCGAGGCGGCCGGAGTTGAGGGCGACGAGGGCGATCTTGAGGCCCTGCCCCTCGGCGCCGAGGAGCCGGTCGGCGTCGACCCGGGCGCCGTCGAAGATCATCTGGGCGGTGGTGGAGCCGGTCAGGCCCATCTTGCGTTCCGGCGCGGCGGCGGACAGGCCCGGTGTGTCGGCGTCCACCAGCAGGCAGCTGATGCCCTTGCCCTTGGAGCCATCGTCTGTGTCGAAAAAGGAAGTACGGACCATGGTCGTGTAGAAGTCGGCGTGGCCCGCGTGGGTGATCCACGCCTTGGTGCCGTTCACCACGTACTGGTCGCCGTCGCGGACCGCCCTGGTGGACAGCGCCGCCGCGTCGGAGCCCGCGTGGGTCTCCGAGAGGGCGTACGCGCCGAGCAGGTCGCCGCCGAGCATGTCCGGCAGGAAGCGCTCGCGCTGCTCGTCGCTGCCGTATTCGGCCAGGGCGAAACAGGACATGGTGTGCACCGACAGGCCGACGCCGACCGACATCCAGGCGGCGGCGATCTCTTCGAGGACCTGCAGATAGACCTCGTAGGACAGGGCCGCGCCGCCCCACTTCTCCGCGTACGGGAGACCGAGCAGGCCGCTGCGTCCGAGGAGCTTGAACTGCTCGCGCGGGAACCGCTCCTCTTCCTCGTACTGGCTCGCCAGCGGCGCGAGTTCGTCGCGCGCGATCTCGCGGGTCAGCTTCAGGAGGTCTTCCGCCTCGGTGTTGGGCAGTAGACGCTCGGCGGGCATGCGGGACCTCCGGTACTGAGACCTGTACTGACGGACGCCTCAGAGTACTGTTCTGGTCGCTGGACTGTCGATACGCTGCACGTATGACCAGGCGCACGCCCACCGCTCGGCAGGCCGCCCTACTGGAGGAACTGCTGGCTCTGTACCTGCGTGAGGGCTTCGCGGAGTCCACCCTCGACGACTTCGCCGCGCGCCTGCACTGCTCGAAGTCGACGCTCTACGCGCTCGCGCCGAGCAAGGAGCAACTCGCGCGCAAGGTGGTCGGCCACTTCTTCCGCGGCGCGACCGAGCGCATCGAGAAGGACGTCGCGCAGGCCCGCGACGCCCGCGACCGGGTGGTGCGCTACCTGGTGGGCGCGGGCGCGGAGATGAGCCGCGCGACGGGGAAGTTCGTCGCCGACGTCGCCGCGTTCCCCTCCACCCGGCGGGTCTACGAGCGCAACGCGCAGGCCGCCGCGGCCCGCATCCGCGCGTTCATCCAGGAGGGTGTCGCCGAGGGGCTTTTCCGCGACGTTCACGCCCGGCTCGTCGGCGAGATGGTCGGCTGGCTGATCGAAGGGATCCAGACCGGCGTCCTCGGGGCCCGGGCCGAGGTATCCGACGCCGAGGCGTTCGCCGCGCTGGCGGATCTGGTGCTCGGCGGCCTGGACTCAGGACGATCGAGTCTGTGATACGTGTCCCAACGGACGCCGTCGGTCCCGTCCACGGGTGTCCGAAGGGCGCGTGGACCACTAGCGTAGGGGGCTCAGGACCCCAACGGGGCGGTGCTGTGGCGCGGCGGTTCGCCGCCGCTTGCGCACCCGACCACGGCCTCACCGGCTCGGCCTACCGGCGCCCCGCTACCGAGTGTGAGAGGTACGTCCATGCCCGACGGGACCGCAGCGCCCACCGGCACCGAGCAGACCGCCGCCTTCCGCTACCCGGGTGGCGAGCACGAGATGGCGGTCGTTCCCGCCACTGACGGCACCTCAGGTGTCGACCTGGGCAAGTTGCTGGCCAAGACCGGTCTGGTGACCCTCGACCCCGGCTTCGTGAACACCGCGGCGTGCTCGTCGGCGATCACCTACATCGACGGCGACGCGGGCATCCTGCGCTACCGCGGGTACCCGATCGAACAGCTGGCCGAGAAGTCGTCATTCCTCGAAGTCAGCTACCTGCTGATCTACGGCGAGCTGCCCACGGCGGCCGAGCTCGAAGACTTCACCCACAAGATCAGCAGGCACACCCTGCTGCACGAGGACCTGAAGCGGTTCTTCGACGGCTTCCCGCGTGACGCGCACCCCATGCCGGTGCTGTCCTCCGCGGTGTCGGCGCTGTCGACCTTCTACCAGGACAGCCTCAACCCGTTCGACCCGAACCAGGTCGAGATCTCCACGATCCGGCTGCTGGCGAAGCTGCCGACGATCGCGGCGTACGCCTACAAGAAGTCGGTCGGCCAGCCGTTCCTCTACCCGGACAACTCGCTGGGCCTGGTGGAGAACTTCCTGCGGATGACCTTCGGCTTCCCGGCCGAGAACTACGACGTCGACCCCGACCTCGTACGCGCGCTCGACCTG
Source organism: Actinokineospora xionganensis (assembly GCF_014323725.1). Taxonomy (GTDB): domain Bacteria; phylum Actinomycetota; class Actinomycetes; order Mycobacteriales; family Pseudonocardiaceae; genus Actinokineospora; species Actinokineospora xionganensis. Next base: position 499,644 of record NZ_JABVED010000003.1, read on the forward strand.
CTGTTCATCCTGCACGCCGACCACGAGCAGAACTGCTCGACCTCGACGGTGCGGCTGGTCGGCTCGTCGGAGGCGAACCTCTTCGCGAGCATCTCCGCTGGAATAAACGCACTCTTCGGACCCCTGCACGGCGGCGCGAACAGCGCGGTGCTGGAGATGCTCGAAGGCATCCGTGACAGCGGCGGCGACGTCCAGGCGTTCGTCAACAAGGTCAAGAACAAAGAAGACGGCGTCAAACTCATGGGCTTCGGCCACCGGGTCTACAAGAACTACGACCCGCGCGCCGCGATCATCAAGAAGACCGCCGACGACATCCTCAACAAGCTCGGCGGCGACGACTCGCTGCTGGATATCGCGAAGCAGCTTGAGGAGCACGCGCTGTCGGACGAGTACTTCGTCTCCCGCAAGCTCTACCCGAACGTGGACTTCTACACGGGCCTGATCTACCGGGCCATGGGATTCCCGACGAAGTTCTTCACGGTGCTGTTCGCCCTCGGCCGCCTCCCGGGCTGGATCGCCCACTGGCGCGAGATGATGAACGACCCGGCCACCAAGATCGGCCGCCCTCGTCAGGTCTACATCGGACAGACGGAGCGCGACTACAAGCCGGTTGCCGAGCGCTGAGGCCTTCGCTTCATCTGGGCCGTCCCGCTTGGCGGGGCGGCCCTTTTGGTCGGCACCAGCAGGGCGAGGTTCGCATCGGTCGCCTTGCGGTAGTCGTCGCCGAGGGCGGCGACCCGGGTGTAGAGGTAGCGGACGCGCGGGATCACCGTCGGGTCGATCGCCGCGCAGATCCGGAGAAGTCCGATGCAGTGCAGCCGGTCCGCCGGGCTACCCGTTTCCAGATATTCGGCGTAAAGGGGAAACCCGTGGACCACCTCGGCCCGGATGTCGGCGTAGAGACCCAGCAGCTTGGCGGCCGGGCCGACCGCTCCGCCGCCGATCTGGGAGAGCAGTTCCAGGATCACGGTCCGGCCCGCGGGCGTCGCCGAGATCAGCGCGCTCACCAGACACGCGCAGGCCTGCGCCGCGCCGGGCTGGGGGTTTCCCCGGATCACCACGACGTTGTCGATCCGGTACAGCAGCCGGTTGGCCGCGGTTCGATCGGGCGCCTGGGCCAGCGCGCGGATGGCGCCTGGAACGCCGGCGTAGTGGGACCGCATCGTCTCGGGCATCCGGGCAGGCGCGGCCCAGTCATGGCGCTCGATTTCCCAGTCCACGGTCGTTCCTCCCCGTGCCGTTCGGGCAAGCGTACGCAGTGACGGGTCACGACTGTGTGTAGCGTTCGCCCTATGGTCGTTTCCATCGCCGTGTGGTCCGGCCACGACCTGAGCGGTCGGCGGACCGGCGCCACTGTGGGTATTTTCGGCGCATGACTGCTCCTTCCGTCGTCTGGTTCCGCCGGGACCTGCGCACCCACGACCACCCGGCGCTGCTGGCGGCGGCCGAGCGTTCGCCGTCGGCTGTGGGGCTCTTCGTGCTCGATGACGTCCTGCTCGCGCCCGCTGGGAAGCCACGGGTCGATTTCCTCCACGGCTGCCTGCGCGACCTGAACGACCAGCTCGGTGGTCGGCTGATGGTCGTGCGCGGCAAGCCCGCCGAGGTGGTGCCCAGGGTCGTGGCGGAGTTCGGGGCCGGGTCGGTGCACGTGTCCGCGGACATGGGCCCGTACGGCCGGAAGCGCGATGCGGCGGTGGAAGCGGCGCTGGGGGTGGAGTTCGTCCGCACCGGGTCGCCGTACGCGGTGGCGCCGGGGCGGGTGCGCAAGGCCGATGGCGAGCCGTACAAGGTGTTCACGCCGTTCAAACGGGCCTGGCTCGACCACGGGTGGCGGGCGCCCGCGGACACCGATGCGTCCACAGTGGACTGGGTGGACGCGGCGACGAAGCTGCCCGCCGGTGAGTCGCATGGTGAGCGGGACGCCTTGCGGGCGTGGGAGGACTTCCGTGGCCGCCTCGACGACTACGCCCGACACCGGGACCGGCCGGACCTCGACGGCACCAGCCGGATGTCGGCGTACTTGCGTTGGGGCTGCGTGCATCCCCGCACCCTGCTGGCCGACCTGGGCGAGAACCACGACGTCTACCGGTCCGAACTCGCCTGGCGTGAGTTCTACGCCGACGTGTTGTGGCACCGGCCGGAGACGGCGCGCACCAACTACGACAAGAAGTTCGACCGCATCGCCCACGACAACGACACCGACTTGTTCGACGCGTGGTGCCAGGGCAAGACCGGCTATCCGATCGTCGACGCCGGGATGCGCCAGCTGCTCGCCGAGGGGTGGATGCACAACCGGGTGCGGATGATCGTCGCCAGCTTCCTGGTGAAAGACCTGCACCTGCCGTGGTGGTGGGGTGCCCGGCACTTCATGCGCCACCTGGTCGACGGCGACCTCGCGTCCAACCAGCACGGCTGGCAGTGGACCGCGGGCTCGGGAACCGATGCGGCGCCGTACTTCCGGGTGTTCAACCCGACATCGCAGGGCGAGAAGTTCGACCCGAACGGTGACTACGTGCGTCGCTATGTCCCCGAACTCCGGGATATACCAGGAAAATCCGTGCACAAGCCGTCGGGTGTCAAGGGGTACCCCGGACCGGTCGTCGACCATGCTCAGGAACGGCAGGTCGCGCTCGACCGGTACGCGGCGATCAAATCCTAGGGGCGCAACGCGTCCCGAAGTTTGAGTCGGGCTCCGGTGCGCAGCGCCGCACCCGCGTAGATCCGCCCGCCGAGCCAGGCCAGGCCCGCGACCGAGGCAAGCGTCAACGCCATCGCCAGGGCGATCTGCCAGCCGGCCACCGCGTCCAGCGCGATCCGGCCGGGCATAAGGATCGGGGCGAACGGCGGCAGCAGCGACAACACCGTCGTCGCCGTCCCGCTGGGCGCGCGCGACAGCAGGCCGAAGCCGAGGACGAAGGCCAGCACCAACACCATGGTCACCGGCAGCAGCACCGCCTGCGTCTCCTCCTGGCGCGACACCAGTGAGCCCGCCGACGCGAAAACCGTGGCATAGAACAGATATCCGAGCAGGTACCAGACCAGACCCCAGACCAGCGTGCCGGTGGCCGCGCCGGTGATGGTCAGGACGTCGGTCGCGGTGGCGAGGACCAGGCCGACCGTGCCGATCACCGCGAACTGCGTGAGACCGACCAAGCCGAGACCGAGCACCTTGCCGAGCAACAGCTGCCAGGGCCGAACGGTGGCGAGCAGGATCTCCACGACCCGGCTCGACTTCTCCTCCACCACCCCTTGGGCCACCATCGTCCCGTACAGCAGCAGGGCCATGTAGAGCATCGCCACGATGACCAGGGCGACCGCGAGCCGCTGGTCGTGATTCGGGTCCGTGGGGCCGAGCGCGCGCACATCGATTGTCGCGTCGGCCACGGTCGCCAGGACCTGGTCGGGGTCGAGGTCTTCCACCGCGGCGAGTTGGGCACGCAGGACTTGCTCCTGCACCAACGTGTTCAGCGCCTTGCGCAGGTCTTCGTCGAGGTTCTCGCGGACCAGCACGCGCAGCGCCGACGGCGCGCCGCTGACCAGCACGTCCAGTTCGCCGTCGGCGACCATGGCCTCACCCGCCGCGAGGTCGTCGACGGTGCTGGTGCGCACGCTGAAGCGCGCGCTCTCCGCCTCGGCGGCGAGCCTGCCCGCGATCGACGTCGCCTGCCCGGACAGCCCCACCCGGCTGGTGGACTCGCCCGCGAACAGGGTGCTCTGCATCAGCACGAAACCGATCAGCACGGCCAGCGAGACCGCGGTGCCGATGAGGAAGGACTTGGTGCGCAGCCTCGTGTTGAGCTCCCGGCGGGCGACCAGCCACACGGTGCGCGATGCGGATATGTCACGGCCGGTCACGAGTCACCTCCCACCACGTCGCGGAACAGTTCGGTCAGGGACGGGCGGTGCCTGCTGAACTCGTGCACCGGCCCGGTGGCGAGCGCGGCGGCGAGGACCGGCTGGTCGTCGGCGCCGTCGGCCAGCCGCAGTCTCGTCCGGCCGTTCTGGCGTTCGACGACAGACACGCCTTCCACACCGTCGGCCCAGCCGGGCGCGGCCGCGGGGGCGTGCACCACGAGGGTGGTCCCGCTGCCGGCCCGAAGCTCCTCCACGGTCCCGCAGGCCACCATCCGGCCGTCGCGGATGATCCCGATCCGGTCGCACAGGCGCTCCACCAGTTCGAGCTGGTGGCTGGAGAACACCACTGGCACGCCGGTGTCGGCCCGCTCGCGCAGGATCACGGCCAGCACGTCGACGGCGATCGGGTCGAGCCCGGAGAACGGCTCGTCGAGCACCAGCACGTCCGGCTCGTGCACCAGCGCCGCGGCCAGCTGCACCCGCTGCTGGTTGCCCAGGCTGAGCTTCTGCACCTCGTCGTCGCGGTGCTCGCGCAGGCCGAGCCGGGCGATCCAGTTCTCGGCGTTGCGGTGGGCCTCGTTGACGCCGAAACCATGCAGCTCCGCCAGATAGACGAGCTGGTCGAGAACCTTCATCCGCGGGTAGAGTCCGCGCTCCTCGGGCAGGTAGCCGAACCGCCTGCGCGCCGAGTGGTCCAGCGCGACGCCGTTCCAGCGGACTTCGCCCGCGTCTGCGGCGACCACCCCGAGCATGATCCGCATGGTGGTCGTCTTGCCCGCGCCGTTGCCGCCGACGAAGCCGAAGAGTTCACCGCCGCGGACTCCGAAGGTGAGGCGGTCGCAGGCGAGGACGTCGCCGTAGCGCTTGGAGACTTGGTCGATCTCCAGCACCGCCGCAACAGGCACGCCGACCCCTTCCTGTCTTCACCGTCTTGGCCAGTATTCCGTGTCCCGGCCACGGGCGGCGGTCCGGCCGGGTGCGCCTGCAAACGAGTTGACCAATTCGTCCCCGCGGGGGAACCGATCGGAGGATCCTCCGTCCAAGATTTGCGAATGATCCTGGTAGGACCATTGGAGGGGCGAGGATGAACCCTGAGCAGTGGCTCGCGCAGTACGACGAGAAACTGAAGCAGGCCGCGGCCGGTGCGGCGAAAGCCGACAAGGCGCTGCGGGAAGTCGGCGGGTCGGCGACGTCGCAGGACGGTGAGATCACCGTGCGGGTGAGCGCCAGCGGCGCGACCACCGGGCTGGTGCTGCGCCCCGGCGTGCGCGACATCGAGCCCGAGCACCTCGCGCGGCAGATCATGGAGCTCACCCGGCAGGCGCAGCGCGTCGCCGGGGAACAGGTCGTGGTGGCCATGCAGGAGTTCATCGGTGACGGTCCCGCGCTCGACGTGGTGAAGGCGCACCTGCCGGAAGGCCACACCAGCGACGGTGCCGACGAGCCGATGAACCTGGAACTCCAGCGCGACACCAGGGCTGACGACGACTACTTCGAAAACCCACCCGAAGTCGTGAACTAGGAACGGCGGATCACATGGGCAACGGTTTCTCCGTCAACGTGGCCGAGGTGCGGGTGCATTCCCGCACCGTCGCGGCCTGCGCGTCGCAGGTGCGCTCGGCCACCGGCTCCGCGCAGTCGGTGTCCGACGGCGCCTACGGCGTCATCGGACAGTTCTTCGCCTCGGCGATCCTCAGCGCGTGCGGGGATGTCGTGCAGGGCATCGCGAAGGTCGCGACCGCGGTCGACGACGTGCGCGAGGGCCTGGTGGCCGTGGCGGACCAGTACTCGGGCATCGACGCCGACGTCGCGTCGACCTTCAGCGGGAAGGCAAGCGCATGACCGCGACGACGACGACGAGTTCGGCGCCCACAGCCGAGCAGGGCGCCGCCAACCTGACCAACGACGTCCGCAGCGCCAAGGACGCCATCGAGCGCGGTGACTGGCTCGACGCGGGCATGGCGATCAGCAACGTGGCGATGGACGTCATCAGCATCGCGGGCGACCCGCTGGGTGCGGCGGCGGGCGCAGGGTTCGGCTGGATCATCGAGCACATCTCGTTCCTGCGCGAGCCGTTCGACGCCCTGCTCGGCGACGTCAACTCGATCACGGGCAGCGCGCAGGGCTGGATGAAGGCGGGCACGGAGATCACCGCGGTCGCCGAGCGCTACCGGGAGGCCGCGCGGACCGAGACGTGCAACTGGCACGGCACGGCAAGCGATTCCTATCGCAGTGCCAGCGCCACCCAGGCGCAAGGGCTCGACGCGCTGGCACAGGTCAGCCAGGGCATCGGGCAGGCCATTCAGGGCGCGGGCCAACTGCTCGCCGAGGTGCGCAAGACGGTTCTGGACTTCATCAACAAGTGCGTCCAGAAAGTCATCATGATCATCATCGAGGCGTTGGCCGCGGCCTGGCTGAGCTTCGGGGCCAGCATCGCCCAGGGCATCGTGCGGTCGGTGGCCGAGGCCGTGCAGACGGCGCAGAAGATCATCGGCAAGATCCAGAAGTTCATCTCGTCGCTGCAGAAGATCATGCAGACGGTGCAGAAGATCGTGAACCTGGCCAAGGCGGTCAAGCAGCTGCTGGAGACCATCGGCGGCCGCGCCAACCGCACCCAGGGCGCCAACACCACCCAGCCCGCGGCGATCGACACCACCGGCGTCGACGCGGCGGCGAACCGTCAGTACAGCCAGGCGACCGCGCCAGCCGGGAACTACACCCAGACCACGCACCGGGACTACAGCTACGACCAGTACCGGCCGGGCGCGTCGACGACGCAGCCGAACTACACGCACACCGCGCAGCCGGCGCCCAGCCGCTACCAGCCGCCGACCGGTGCGGGCGGGAGCGGGCCGGGCTATCCGACCACCGGTGCGCCGGGTTCGCCTTCCCCGGTGTCGAGCTTCGATCCCAGCGGCCCGCCGCCGGACCAGGGCGCCCCGGCGTCGCGAGTCGACCGCGCCCGCTGGATCGGCGACGCCGTGGAGATCCTTATCAACCACGGGGTCGAGCCGTCGAAGATCGACGCGGAGCAGATCGCCCGCATCGTCGACCGCGCCTCGGGCGGCAACCCGCACGCGATGGACCTGCAGGACCCCAACGCGGCCGACGGATTCCCGCCCAAGGGGCTGACGCAGATCACCGACCCGGTGTTCCAGCAGCACCAGCTGCCGGGGCACCCGAACATCTGGGCGCCGGTGGACAACATGCTCGCCGGAGTCATGTACTTCCTGGCCCAGTGGGGATCGCTGGTGGAGGCGCTCGACTCGTTTGGGCCGCCGACGATGTCGCGGTCGTAGTCGTCGGGCGGTCCCGCTTCGGGGGCGGGATCGCCTGCCTTTGTCACGGTTCGACTCGGCGGCAACCGGGTTCGGGCTGTGGCGTGTTCCTGGTGTCGACGGCCCACCGCTCATCGCCACTGTCACCTTCGGCGGGTTCGCGCTCGTGGGCTGCTCGTCCGCTTCCGTCGGCGCGGGTTCCTCGGATGCGCCGACCGTGTCGGCCACGCCGCGGTGACCACGACCGTCGCGAGTCCGGTTCCCAGCACTTCGTCCGCACCGCTGTGACATGGCGCCGCCTTCGGCGGCGCGGCTCGGTCGTTTGATGGTGAGGTTTCGGGGGTCGGACCAGCGCCGAGGTGCCTCGGCTGGGTCCGCGCCGTTCCCAGCTGGTGACCTCGAACGCGACCTGCGGGACCCTGCGGCTTGACCGCGATGACGAGCACGTCGGCGTCCTTGGCCGCCGTCGTCACACCTCTTGGGTGAGCCCGTTCAGTGTGCGGGCGACGAGGTCGGCCACCGCGGGCATGGCGACCTCCAGATCGGCTGGGACCAAACCGATGCGGGTGCGGCGGTGCAGGACGTCCGCGGCGTCCAGCGCGCCCTCCTGGCGGACCGCCCACACGACTTCCGCCGCCGTCAACGGGATTCCCGGTGCGACCGGCTCGGCGAGGGTCGGGTCGAGTTCGCCCATGGCGTGGATGGTGGCGGCCTCGGTGCCGTAGCGGAACCGGAGCCGAGCCGGAGCGTCCACAGTGGACAACTCGACCCGGGAAGCGGCGCCGACCAGGGGGAGTGACTTGGTCGTCGAGGGACCCGCGGGGAGGTCCAGGGCGTCGACCGCCTCGGCGGCCATCTTGCGGTAGGTGGTGAGTTTGCCGCCGACGACGGTGACCACGCCGTTGGGCGCCCGCACGACGGCGTGGTGGCGGGAGAGGTCGGCGCTTCGCTTGCTGGTGCCGGGAATGTCGATCAGGGGGCGCAGGCCGGCGAAGCGGCCCAGGATGTCGTCGCGGGTCAACGGGCGTTCCAGGACGCTGGAGGCGACGTCGAGCAGGAAGTCCACATCGGACTCGGGCACGGTCGGCACGTCGGGGATGTCGCCGTCGACCGGCTCGTCGGTCAGGCCGAGGTAGACGCGGCCGTCGGCCTGCGGCAGGACCAGGGCGTAGCGACCGAAGTGACCGGGCACGGGGACGGTCAGCGCGGTGTTCGAGATGCCCATGCGGGCGCCGTCGAGGACCAGGTGGGAGCCGCGGGACGGGCGCAGGCGGACCGAGTCGACCAGGGTGCCCGCCCAGACGCCCGCCGCGTTGATCACGCTGCGGGCTTGGATGTCGACGGAGTGGCCGGTGAGTTCGTCGACGATCTCGGCGCCGCTTCCGGTCAGCGAAAGCACTCGGGCTCGGGTGATGATGCGGGCGCCGAAGCCCGCCGCTGTGCGGGCCAGGGCGACGACCAGGCGGGCGTCGTCGACGAGTTGACCGTCGAAGGACAGCAGGCCGCCGCGCAGGCCCGCGCGGCGCAGGCCGGGTGCCAGTGCCAGCGCCTCCGGGCCGGACACCTTGTGCGGGCGGGGAAGCAGGCTCGACGGTGTGCGCGCGACCCGGCGCAGGATGTCGCCCGCGCTCAGGCCGGCGAAGATGAGTCCGGCGTCGCGAGTGGACACCTCGGGCAGCAGGGGGACCAGCTGCGGCAGCCCGCGGGTGAGGTGTGGTGCGGTGCGGGTCATGAGGATGCCGCGTTCGACCGCGCTCTCGTGAGCGAGGCCGACATCGCCTTTCGCAAGGTAGCGCAGGCCGCCGTGGACGAGCTTGCTCGACCAGCGCGACGTGCCGAAGGCGAGGTCCTGTGCCTCGACGAGGGCGACCGACAAGCCGCGGGAGGCGGCGTCGAGCGCCACGCCCGCCCCGGTGACCCCGCCGCCGACGACGAGCACGTCGACGACCTCGCCCGCGTCGAGCGCCTCGAGGTCGTTCGCTCGCCGCTGGGCGTTGAGGGCGGTGTTGCGCTGGGTCATGGCCGCTCCGGTCGCAGACTTGTGTCGAGTATGTGGGTGAGTTCGCCGAACAGCAGATCGGAATCGACGTCGGTGGTCGCGGGGGCGTGCGACAGGGCGAACGACTGCAGGAGCAGCAGGGTCGCGCGGGCCTGGGCGGCCGGGTCGGCGCGGCGGACCGAGCCGTCCTCGTGGCCCGCGACGAGTTGCGCGAGCAGGAAGTACTCGGCGAGCCGCTGGGTCGAGCCGAGGCGTTCGACGACGTAGGGCAGCACGAGGTCGCCGTCGCGGTCGAGGATCGTGCGCATCAGCGGATCGGCGACGAGCGCGCGGATGCCCGCCACCGCGCCCGCGACCAGCCGCTCGCGGGCGGTCGGCAGGTCGGCGACGCCATGCTGCGCCTGGTCCAGGACGAGGGCGAATTCCCTGGTCATCAGGTTGGTGATCAGGGTCCGGACGTCGGGGAACCGGCGGTAGAGCGTCATCCGGCTGACTTCCGCCCGACGTGCGACATCGGTCAGGGTGGTCCGGCCGACGCCCTGGTTCAGGACGCAGGCGCGCGCGGCGTCGAGGAGGGTGTCGTCATCCACCCGTGCGGGGGAAGTTGTGTGACGTTTTGCCGTCATGTGTCACACTCTAGCTTGTGAACCTGCCTGTGGACCACCTTGACCACCTCGTCCGGGGAAGCTGGACGCCGTCCGGCGGCGGCGACGCCGAGCTGCCCGAGCACGCGGCCAAGTGGCTGGCCGCGCGCACCGGTTTTGTCGCCCGGGACACGCCCGCGGCGCCGGACTCCGCGCTCGCGGTCGCCGACTCGGCGCTGCCCGACTCCGCCCGCGCCGCCTTGACCGCGGTGGTCGGCGACGAGCACGTCCTGCTCGACCGCGAAGCCCGGCTCGGGCGGACGGGCGGGCTGTCCTACCTCGACCTGCTGCGCCATCGCGGCGGCGGCGAGGTCACCGCGCCCGACGCGGTCGTGGTGCCCGCCGATCCCGCGCAGGTGCAGCGGGTCATCGAGGTGTGCGCGGCGCACGGCGTCGGCGTGGTCCCGTTCGGCGGCGGCACGTCCGTCGTCGGCGGCGTGCAGGCGCTGCGCGGCGACAAGACGTCGGTGGTCGTGCTCGACCTGATGCGTCTCGACAAGCTCGTCTCGGTCGACCCGGTGTCCCGGCTCGCGGTGCTGCAGGCGGGCGTCGTGGCGCCGGAAGCCGAGCGGCTCCTGGCCGAGCACGGGTTCACCCTCGGCCACTTCCCCCAGTCATTCGAGCGCGCCACCATCGGCGGCTTCGCCGCGACCCGGTCGTCCGGCCAGGCCTCGGCGGGCTACGGCCGCTTCGAGGACATGGTCGAAGGCGTCCGCCTCGCCACCCCGCGCGGCGAGTGGCAGGTCGGCGTGTCACCCGCGTCCGCCGCCGGGCCGGACCTCAAACAGCTCATCGTCGGCAGCGAAGGCGCCTTCGGTGTGATCACCGAGGTGACCGTCCGGGTGCGCCCAATCCCGGCTTCCGACCGCTACGAGGGCTTCGTCCTGGACGGCTGGTCAGCGGGCGCCGACGCCGTCCGCGCCCTGGCCCAGAACGGCACGCGGGGCACCGTCACCCGGCTGTCGGACCCCACCGAGACCGAGGTCGGCTTCGCCCTCAAGGGCGGCTGGAAGATGAACGCCGTCCGCGCCTACCTCAGGGCGCGGGGCATCACCGACCCCTGCCTGCTCATCATCGGCTGGGAAGGCCGCACCAAGGCCGACCTGACCGCCGCCCGCAAGGCCACTCTGCGAACGCTGAGCAAGCACAAGACCGTCTCGCTGGGACAGGCCGCGGGCGCGGCCTGGCGCCATGGCCGCTTCGCCGGCCCCCGCCAACGCGACGCCCTGATGGATGCCGGAGTGTGCGTCGAGACCCTGGAAACCGCCACCTACTGGTCGAAACTCGACGCGCTGCGCGACACCGTCCGCGAAGCCCTGACCACCACCTTGACCGCCGGAGGACACCAGCCGGTAGTCGCCTGCCACATCTCACACACCTACGAGACAGGCGCGTCGCTCTACTTCACCACCCTCGTCCCGCGCGACCTGACCGACCCGGTCGGCCAGTGGGCTAAGGCCAAGCAGGCCGCCTGCGAGGCGATCTCCACCGACTCCCTCGGCACCATCTCCCACCACCACGCCACGGGTGTGGACCACGCGCCCTACCTTCCCCGCGAAATCGGCGCGTTGGGCGTCGACGTGCTGGGAGCGGTGAAGCGCGAGTTGGACCCGGAGGGCGTGCTCAACCCGGGCAAGCTCATCTAGGGCGGTTGGGGGCAGGCACGCCCCGGAACGTCATCAAGGTCGACCCGGCGAAGGTGCGCGAGTTCGCCGAGCAGCGCACCGGCGGCCAAACCGACCTAGGCGCGGCGCCGCACCACCCCCAGCCCGACCCCGGAGATCAACCCGCCGAAGAGCAGAACCCACGAGACGTTGGTCCGCTCACTGATCGCGCGCTCGCATAAATCGATGTAGGCCACCGTCATCGGCCGGGAGTCCTCACCCAGACCGTTGACGATCGATCGGGTCTCCGCCCCGCCGAAGGTGTTGCCGCAGGTGACCCGCGGCCGCGCCGGGTCGGCGTTCGCCACCCGGACCGGTACGAGCGCCAGGACCAGGCCCAGCAGGAGTGCGGCCACCGACAGCACAGCGGCGAACCGGCGGGGGCTGAGGGTGATCCGGTCCAGTGGGTCTTCGTGTTCTGTGCTCATGGGGTGATCCTGGCAAATTTCCGGCGGTCGTGGCGAAATCCATCCACAGGCAGTTCTCGCCATCACCAGTTGGCAGGCCGGGCAACGGAGGAGTCGCCGCGCCACGGGCCGAGGTTCGATGGTGGGACCATGACGTCTTTCCGAGTGACGCGGGTTCTCACCGCGGCGGTGGCGGCGGTCCTGCTGCTGTCGCCGACCCCGGCCGCCGCCACTGAGCAGCACCACGGGCCCGCCTGGGTGGGCTCGTGGTCGATGTCCGCGGAACTGCCCAACGAGTTCACCTTCGAACCGAACTGGTCCGAGGCGGGCTTCGACAACCACACGGTGCGCCAGACCGTTCGGGTCAGCACCGGGGGCGACGCCCTGCGCGTCAAACTGTCCAATGTGTACGGATCGACCCCGCTGCGGGTCAGCGGCGCCGCGGTGGCCAAGGCCGCCGAGGGCGCCTCGGTTCGGCCGGGGACCGCGCGACCCGTCACCTTCGGCGGCTCCCGATCCGTCACGATCCCGGCGGGGCGTGAGCTGTTCAGCGACCCCGTGTGGGTGCGGACCTCCTCCCTGGAGCGGCTCTCGGTGTCGCTGTACTTCGCCCAGCCGACGGGCCCCGCGACATTCCACGCCTGGGCCTCCGAGACCGCCTACCGCGCGGTGGGGGACCACCGGTTCGCCCGTGACGGCAAGGCTTTCACCGAGACCACGCCGTCGAACTACTACCTGACCGCCGTCGACGTGGTCGACTTCGGGAACCGCGCACGCAGGGCCGTGGTGGCCTTCGGCGACTCCCTCACCGACGGGTCCTTCTCGACCCTGGGCGCCGACAACCGCTACCCCGACGAACTGGCCGAGCGACTGGTGGCGGCGGGCAAGCCGATGGGTGTGCGCAACGCGGGTCTGGCGGGCAACCGGATGCTCGACGACTCCCTTTGCTTCGGGGACAAGGCGGTCGCGCGCTTCCAACGTGACGTGCTGGACGTGGCGGGTGTGCGGACCGTGATCGTCTCCGAGGGGATCAACGACATCATCGCCCTCACCCAGACCGAGTGGCACCCGTGCGGTCCCGGCGTTCCGGACCTGACCGCGCAGCGGCTCATCGAGTCGCACCGCGAGCTGATCCGGCTGGCCCACGCGCGCGGCCTGCGGATCATCGGCGGAACCGTGCTGCCGTACAAGGGAAACCCGTACGAGGGCGTGTACTCCGAAGAGGGCGAAGCCATCCGCGACGCGCTCAACGAGTGGATCCGCACCAGCGGCGAGTACGACGCCGTGGCCGACTTCGACCGCGCCGTCGCCGACCCGGCCGACCCCGACGAGATCCGCGACGAGTTCGACGGCGGCGACAAGATCCACGTCAACGACGCAGGCTACCGCGCCATGGCCGAAGCGATCGACCTAGCCACCCTCTGAACACGCGAGTCCCCACCCCACGACAACGAGTTCTCACCCCAAGTGAGAACTCGTTGTCGGGAAGTGGGGACTCGCGGGTCAGACCGAGACGGACAGGATGGACTCGGCGTCGAGGGTCACCGCGGCCGCGTGGATCACGGACGCGATCCGCAGGGCCTCGTGCACGGTCTCCCGGGAGACACCGCTCGACCGCAGGGTCTTCTCGTGCGCCTCCAGACAGACGCCGCAGCCGGTGATGGCCGAGACGGCCAGGCACCACAGCTCGAAGTCGACCTTGTCCACGCCCGGCTTCGCGATGACCTGCATGCGCAGCCGCGCGGGCAGGTTCGCGTACTCGGGGTCGCCGATCAGGTGCTTGCCCCGGTAGTACACGTTGTTCATCGCCATGATCGACGCCGCCGAGAGCGCCGCGCCGCGGGCCTCGTCGGTCAGGTGCTCACGGGCCGCCGCGTCGATCTCGCGCAGCACCTCGGCGCTGCGCGAGGTGACGGCACACGCGAGCGCCGCGCCCCAGACCTGCTGCTTGGGCAGCGTCGAGGTGCCGATGACCGAGCCCAGGTTGAGCTTGGTGTCCTTGGCGTAGTCGGGCAGGGCGTTCTTCAGCGCGTCGAGCGACATGTCAGACGCCCGCGAGGAGCTTGGTGGCGTCAAGGGTGTCGGCGCCCTTGTTCCAGTTGCACGGGCACAGCTCGTCGGTCTGCAGCGCGTCGAGCACCCGCAGGACCTCTTCGACGTTGCGGCCGACGGAACCGGCGGTGACCATCACGAACTGGATCTCGTTGTCCGGGTCCACGATGAACGTCGCCCGCTGCGACACGCCGTCCTTGCCCAGCACGCCCGCCTCGGCCGACAGCTCGCGCTTGATGTCGGACAGCATCGGGAACGGCAGGTCGCGAAGGTCCTCGTGGGACTTGCGCCACGCGTGGTGGACGAACTCCGAGTCGACGGACACGCCGAGCACCTGCGCGTCGCGGTCGGCGAAGTCGGCCTCGAGGCGGCCGAACGCGGCGATCTCGGTCGGGCAGACGAAGGTGAAGTCCTTGGGCCAGAAGAAGACGACGCGCCACTTGCCCTGGTGGGACTTGTGATCGATCGTCTCGAAGGCCTTTTCGGCGTCGAGGTCGACGCACGCGGTCAGGGAGTACTCCGGGAACTGGTCGCCCACGGTAAGCAAGGGTGCTCCTAAAGATCGTTTGTGGAGGGCTCCATCTTCTCGGCCGCCCATTGATCCGAGAAATCAGGAGTCCTACATAAACTCATCGGCCATGGGGATCAATACCGGGGGACCGACCCTGAGCCAGCTGCGCGCGTTCGTCGCGGTCGCGGAGTTTCTGCACTTCACCCAGGCCGCGGCCGAGCTGGGAGTGAGTCAGCCGACGCTGTCGGCCAAGCTGTCCGGTTGTGAGGAAGCGCTCGGTTCCAAGCTTGTGGAACGCACCACACGCAAGGTCATGCTCACACGAGCGGGTGAACGTCTGCTGCCGCGCGCGCGGACGGTGCTCGACGCGCTGGAGGCACTGGTGGCCGAGGCGGACGAAACCCGCAAGCCGTTCCGCGGCACCATCCGGCTCGGCGTGATCCCCACCGTGGCCCCTTATCTGCTGCCCACGGTCCTACGCGGCCTGGCGCAGGCATTCCCGGCCATGACTGTGGAGGTCCAAGAGGAACGGACGGCGGCCCTGCTCGACGGCCTGGGCGCCGGACGTGTCGACGCGGCGATCCTGGCGGTGCCGGTTGATACGCGGGGGCTGGTCGTAGACCCGATCTTCGAGGAGGACTTCGTTCTCGTGGCGCCGCGCGGCCATGCACTGTCCACAATGGAGAGTTTAGCCGCGGACCGGCTGCCGGAACTGGACGTCCTGCTACTGGAGGAAGGCCACTGCCTGCGTGATCAGACCCTGGACATCTGCAAGGGCGTCAACGCTTCGAGCGCGACCCGCGCGGCGAGCCTGACGACGCTGACGCAGCTGGTGTCAGCCGGGATGGGAGTGACCGTGCTGCCGGAGACGGCCGTGGCGGTGGAGGTGAAGCGGGCGGGCCTGGCGGTGACCAGGTTCGCGCCGCCCGCGCCGCGCAGGCGGATCGCGTTGGTCTACCGCGAGAGCACCGGTCGGGTGGACGAGTACGCCGCCGTCGCGGCGCAGTTGCGGCGGGTGGTTCGGATCCGGCGGCTGCCCGTGCGGTTGACCGGGGACGAGGCGTTGGCGAGTTGAAGTTCGCCACGCGATTCCTGGGGAGAAATATGGAGATCACCTGGCGCTGGCTGCCTTCCGCCGCTGTGATGCTCGTCGGCGCCGCGATCCTTGTCGCACCGATGGTGGTGGTCGCCGCCGGCGGCGCCTACGTGCGAGTGGCCGCGGCGTCGATGAGTCCGACCGGCAGGCACGGTTTCCGTGGTGGGCGACTCGCGCGGGAACTCACGCGACTCGCGGGACCGGGCCGCGGTGCGATCCCGCTGACCGCGATCAAGAGCGTGGTGGTCGCCACCCGCGAGGGTCCGCTGCCCGCGGTCACCGCGTTCGCCGACGCCGGGTTGGCGGGCACGCCGACTGTCGCCACGCAGGCGACGGGGCTGCCGCTGTCGCTGATCGGCGGGGGCGTGGTCTTCATGCTGGGAACGGTCTGGCTCGGGCTGAGGCTGAGCAGGAAGCGCCCGACCGACTGAAGAAGGCCAGATGGGCGGCGGTGGGACTCGCCGCCGCCCACCGGGATCAGGACGCCGGCTGGCGGCGTGGTGGGATATCCGAGGGCTTGGGGGTGCGCTGCACCGGGATCGGTGGTGGGGCTTCAGGCAGTCCGTAGTAGCGATAGAGCGCCGTGGCGTCGGCCGCGGACAGCGTGCCCGCGGCCTGCGGGGCGTTTTTCACCTTGTCCAGTCCGACGTCCACCTGCAGGCCCTGGTCGCCTGGGTGCGCGCCGGTCAGTGGAACGAAACTCTCCTTCGGGCCGAACAGGCCGGTCTTCACCGTCACCCAACCGGGTTCATGGGTGGAGCCGTCGAGGTACACCGTCCCGACCCGGCCGATCTTGCGGCCTTGTGGGTCGTACACATCGTGGCCGATCAGGTCCTGCGGTCTCATGCGGACACGGTCACTCCACTGGGCCCCGTCCGCAACCGCGAGCGGGAAAACCGCCTCACCCGCGCCTGGTCGAGAGTTGGACCGAAAGAAGGGTGAGTGCGCCCTGTTCGTGTGGTTCTTGCCCGATCCGGCGGGAAACAGGTGACCTTTCGTAGATCAAAGCGACCCTTGTCCCCGGCTGGTGGTGTCCGCGTGGATCACCCCATCGGGGGGTGCGATGGCCATGGCTCGGCGAGTGCGATCAACCCGTCCTCCGGGGCGATCCACTCATAGGTCCAGCACAGCGAACCGTCGTCCAGGACCGCGCGGACCCGCCGGTACTGCGACCCCTCGTACTCGTCGATCACGGCCAGTGACTCCGCCGAGGCCAGATCCGTCACCCAGCCGGACACGCCGGGGCCGTCGCCGAGCCGCAGCGCCGGGTAGCCCTGGCCGGTGTCGAACAGCGCCCCGCGCACCCGCGCGCGCCTCGGCGGGCCGACGACGCATGGAGCGAGCACGTCCCACGCCGACGCGCCAGGTTGCAGGGTGCCGTAGACGAACAGCGAGCCCGGGTAGTCCCGCGGGTCCGGGTCGCCGGTCACCACGTCCACGGTCAGACCGTCCGTGGTGGCGGCGACACCCGGCGACGCCGGGGAGGAGCACCGGACCATGGCGCCGTCGACCAGCAGGGGGCGCCGGGCCGCGGTCGCGCCGACGTAGGCGAGGAACCGGTCGAGGACGGCGCCGTTCTCCAGTGTGACCCGGCCGGAAAGCACCCGCGCCAAGTGGTGGCGCTCACCGCGGCCCTCGCCCCCGTCGATGGCCCTGACCTGCGCCGGAGTCGCCAACAGCACCGCGTGCGACTCGGTCCCAGGCAGCGCCGCGAGCACCGCGGGCCGGGAGGTGTCGACCACCCGTGGACCCGTCGCCCACACCGCCGCCAGCCCCTCGCACCGCGCCCGCAGGACGACCATCGGGCCGGGCATCTCCAACTCGGCCCGCAGCCACGTCAGCTTCGACGGGCACGCGTTCGACCCGTAGGCCAGCACCGGCACCCGCTCGGCCTGGACCGGCGCGCCGCGCTCGGCGAGCCAGGCGTCGAGTTCCACATCCCCGACCCGCCAGCCCGCCGGGTCGGCGCGCAGCGGCCAACCGTGGCCATCGACGTGCACGAAGGAGAACGTGGGGCAGCCGCCGGGGTAGGGCAGCGCGGGGTAGTCGGCGTCGGAGAACACGGGTTACTTCTGCTCTTCGGCTTCCAGTTCGGCGATGAAGTCCGACCAGAACTCCTCGACGACCCGCTCGAACCGGATGCCCAGTTCGAGGGACTTCACCTGCCACCGGTCGGCGTGGTTGACGATCTGCTCGTGCTGTTCGAGGTAGCCGTCCGCCCGGGCCTTGTGCGAGGCGTGCCGGGCCCGGGCCAGCGCCAACAGGTTGCCCTCGTCGCCGAAGGACGCGAAGAACAGCTTGAGCAGCCCCAGATCGCGCACCTCGGTCTGCTCCGGGGTCGGCGAGGCCAGCCACTTCGCCAGCGCCTCGCGGCCCCGCGGGGTGATCGAGTAGGTCCGCTTGCGCCTGCCGCCCTCCTCGACGGACGCGGTGACCAGGCCGTCCTCGGCCAGGCGCGCGGGCTCGTCGTAGAGCTGGGAATGGGCGAACGCCCAGAAGTTGCCGATCGTGTAGCCGACCCGCTGTTTGAGGTCGTAGCTCGTGGCGGGGCCGTGCGACAGCATCCCCAGCACAACGTACGAGGTCGCGTTGAGCTTGCGGTCTCGCGGAGACGTGGCGGGCAGGGCGGGTCACCTCCTGGATCTGCGCAAACCCTACATAGTGGGTTGACTACACGCGCCAGATCGCCACCCTGCCCGGCCAGTCGAGTCAGTCCAGGTGGCGGACGTCGAGCTTGCCCTCGGCGTGCTGGGCACGCAGGACCTTCTTGTCGAACTTGCCGACGCTCGTCTTCGGCACCTCGGAGACGAACGTCCAGTTCTCCGGCAGCTGCCACTTGGCGACCTTGTCGGAGAGGAACTCGCGCAGCTCGGCGGGCTCGGCGGTGGCGCCTTCGCGCAGCACGACGGCCACCAGCGGGCGCTCGTCCCACTTCTCGTCGGGCACGCCGATGACCGCGGCCTCGGCGATCGCCGGGTGGCCCATCACGTGGTTCTCCAACTCGACCGAGGAGATCCACTCGCCGCCGGACTTGATGATGTCCTTGGAGCGGTCGGTCAGGGTCAGGAAGCCGTCCGGCGTCAGCGTGCCGACGTCACCGGTGCGCAGCCAGCCGTCGTCGAACTTCTCGGCGCCTTCGCCGTCCTCTTCGAGCCGGTAGTACGACCCGGTGATCCACGGTCCGGCGACTTCGAGCTCACCGACGCTCTCGCCGTCCCACGGCAGCTCGTCGCCGTTGTCGTCGATGAGTCGGGCGCTGACGCCCGCGGGCAGCCTCCCCTGGGTGTAGCGGTACGCCCAGGTCTCCGACTCGGACAGTCCGGCGGGCGGGCGGCACAGGGTGCCCAGCGGCGAGGTCTCGGTCATTCCCCAGGCGTGCACGATGTGGACGCCGTACTTCTCGGCGAAGGTGTGCATCATCGACGGCGGGCAGGCCGCGCCGCCGACGATGACCTCGCGCAGCGAGCTGAGGTCGGCCGGGTGCTGGTCGAGGTAGGCGAGCACGCCCTGCCAGATCGTGGGCACGGCGGCGGAGTGGGTCGGCTTGGTGGCCTCGATGAGCTTGGCCAGCGGCTCGGGCTGCAGGAATCGGTCCGGCATGATCAGCGAGGCGCCGCACATGAACGCCGCGTACGGCATGCCCCAGGACATGGCGTGGAACTGCGGGACGATGACCAGCGACCGGTCGCCGGAGGACAGGCCCATGCCGTCGGCCGCGCACACCTGCATCGAGTGCAGCCAGATCGAACGGTGCGAGTAGACGACGCCCTTGGGGTTGCCCGTGGTGCCCGAGGTGTAACACATCGCGGCCGCGGAGCGTTCGTCGATCTCGGGCCAGTCGAACTTGTCGGACTGCGCGGCGAGGAGCTCGTCGTACGAGTGGACCTGCACCCCCTCGGGCGCGGTGAGCCCGGCGGCGTCGCCGTTCGCCACGATCACGTGCTTGACCGTCTCGAACGTCGGCAGGACCTTCGCCAGCAGCGGCGCGATGGTCGCGTCGACGATGACGACGTGGTCCTCGGCGTGATTGGCGATGTAGGTCAGCTGCTCGGGGAAAAGCCGGACGTTGAGGGTGTGCAGGACCGCGCCCATGGCGGGCACCGCGAGGTACGCGGTGAGGTGCTCCGCGTTGTTCCACATGAATGTCGCGACCCGCTGGTCGCCGGTGACACCGAGGCCGCGCAGCGCATTGGCCAGGCGGGCGGACTGGGCTCCGACCTCGGCGAACGTGGTCGTGCGGCCCTCCGTGCCGGTCCAGGTCACGACCTCGCTGCGGGCGTGCACGGTGGCGCCGTGACGCAACAGCGTGGCGATGGACAGCTGGGCGTCCTGCATGGTGCTCAACATCGTCGACAAGCTCCCTGGGGTGGAGACGGCGTGGCCGTCGAACGCGGAATCGGACCCCGACTACTGGCAAGTAATGAGCAACGATAGTGCGCCGCGCGCCTCAGCGACATCACCGATATTCAGACCATTGCCATGTTGATCATGCTGTCACGCTGTGTCGTGACACCCGGTCGGGGTGCTCCCAGCAGGAGGTTTCTGCGTGTCGGGGGTATGTTGCCCAACGAGGTGTCGTTTACTGGTGAAAGGCATCCGGCGACCGGGGTCGCATCCTTAGTGGAGGGTGGGATCTGATTCCGCCCTCAGTGACCCTCGGTAGCCAAAGGTGTACGCCAGACAACTTGTCTGACCCTCCGCTACCGCGGCGGGTGAAGAAGGAAGGACTACCACGTTGGCTCTGCCCACGTTGACTCCCGAGCAGCGCGCTGACGCGCTCGCCAAGGCAGCCGAAGCCCGCAAGGCGCGCTCCGAGCTGCTGGCGTCGATCAAGTCCGGTGAGCGGACCATCGCGTCTGTGCTCGGCAAGGCCAAGGACGACAAGACCATCGGCAAGACCAAGGTCGCGGCGCTGCTCAAGGCCGTGCCCGGTCTGGGTGCGGTGAAGGTCGCCGCCCTGCTGGAGCAGTCCGGCATCGACCCGGACCGCCGCGCGGCGGGCCTGGGCGACCGGCAGCGCGCAGCGCTGATCGACGCGCTCAACTGATCTGCCCATCACCGCTGGTGGGCGGCGGCGACGCCGTCCGCCGGCGGTGGCGGTGGGCAAGGCCATACCGCGGGCGGGCCACCGGCTGGGCATGATGGACCTGTGACAGCCGACAGACCGCAAGCGCTGGTCGAGGACTACCGGCCGGGTGATTTCCTGCTCGCCGGGCCATCGGCCACCTTGCTCGCCACCGGATGCCAGGCCGTCGTCGCCGAACCGGACCCCGACGAACTGGTGGCCCGGGTGGGAAAGCTGCTGCTCGACACAGCCGCGCCGGTCGCTGTCGGTGTCCTCCCGTTCGACGGGGACGCCCAGCCCAGACTTGTCATCCCGGCGGAGGTCCGCCGTGGCGGACACGCTCGCACGGGGCCGACCGCGGCGTGGAAGCACGCGCCCCGGGTCACCCCGATTCCCGAACCCGCTGCCTACGCGCACGCGGTCGAGCAGGTCGTCCGCAGGCTGCGTAGCGACTCTGGCCTGCGCAAAGTGGTCCTGGCCCGGGCCATCGAGCTCGACTTCGACGATGCCGTCGACATCGGCTCACTGCTTCCCGGCCTCGTCGCGGCCAACCCCATCGGCTTCACCTACGCCGCCGACCTAGGTCCTGCCCCAGGTGGCCGCGCTCTCATAGGCGCGAGCCCCGAACTGCTGCTCCGCCGCACCGGCGACCAGGTTGTGTCCAACCCTCTGGCCGGGTCGGTTCCCCGTGGTGTCGATCCGGCGGCCGACGAGAAGGTCGCGGCCGCGCTGCTGGCCTCGGCCAAAGACCAAGGTGAGCACCGCGTGGTCGTGGAGGCCGTGGTCGAGGTGCTGCGGCCGTTCTGCAGGCGGCTGACCGTCCCCGCCGCGCCGGCGCTGGTCAAGACGCCGAGTGTGTGGCACCTGTCGACGCGGATCACCGGTGAGCTCATCGACCCGGACGTGTCGGCGCTGCGGCTCGCCGCGGCCCTGCACCCGACGCCCGCGGTTTGCGGAACGCCGACCGCCGCAGCGCGCGCCGTCATCGCCGAACACGAGCCGTTCGACCGCGGTTTCTACAGCGGAGTGGTCGGCTGGTGCGACGCGTCGGGCGATGGCGAGTGGGTCGTGGCCATCCGCTGCGCGGAGGTCGAGGCCGCTCGGATGCGGCTCTTCGCCGGTGCGGGGATCATGCCGGACTCGGTACCCGCGGCCGAACTGGCCGAAACCGACGCCAAGTTCCGCACGCTGCTGGCCGCCCTTGGCGTAGCCCTTTGACCTGCGAAGATCATCGCGTAACCAGTCCCGATCGGTGTCGTTTAACCCGGTGACGCCCGCGGTCACGAATTGGTACCCGTGGGTAATCTGAACTTTGTTCGGTATTCATAACGCCGTGCGAAGGCTACAGTCGTGCCCGTGGGAGCCCCGGCGTTGACGTCGCAGCTGCCTCCCGAGCTGCTCGACTTGGCGCGACAGCTGATGGCGAGGCTGCCGGAGCTTGCCTCCGAACTGGCCGCCCTCCTCAGTGAGAAAGAGGAGTTCTACCGCCGGGTCAACGTCAGCGCGCCCGACGAACTGCGCAAGGTGTGCGAGGTCAACCTGCGCAACGCCTTCACCGCGTTCATCGAGGGTAAGGACGCCTCCGTCGAAGCCGTCCGTAAGACCGGGCTCGCGCAGGCCAGACAGGGTATCCCGCTCTCGGCGGTGCTGCGTGCCTTCCGGATCGCGGGCACCTTCACCTACGAGACGCTCATGGAACGGGCCATTCCGCCCGGCGTCCTCACCCCCGAGCAGCTCCTGCCGGTCAGCACCACCGTGTGGCGCATCATCGACAGCTACTCGGCGGTCATCGCCGCGGCGTACAGCGAGTTCGAGGCGCACTCGGCGCGCTACGACGAGAAGGCCCGGCTGGCGCTCATCGACGGGCTGCTCGACGGCAGGCTGACCAAGCAGGCCGAGTTCGACGACGCGGCGAAGGCGCTGAACCTGCCGCAGGCGGGGACGTTCGTGGTCGTGTTCAGCGACCGCACGCCCGGCGCCGAGCGGTCCGCCGCCCTGGTTGATCCCCGGCGCTGGCGGATGGTCTGGCGCAGCCTGCCCGAAGCCGAGATCGGCGTCGTCGCCGTCGAGCGGGCCACCGACCTGCGAGCCCTGCGCGAGGCGCTCGACAGCTCAGGCCACGGCATCGGCATGAGTCCACCCGTGTCCGGGCTGCGGCGGATCCCGGCGGCGCTGCGCCGCGCGCGGATCGCCCGGCGCTGCCTGGCCGCGGGCGAGACCGGTGTCGTCGGCTTCGGCGACCAGCCGCTCACCACGCTGGTCGCGGGCAGCCGGGAACTGGCCAGGGAACTGGCCCGCGAGGTCCTCTCGGGAGTGTTGGAGCTGCCCAAGGCGGAGCAGGACGTGCTCCTGAAGACCCTGCACGCCTGGTACGCCGAGGGCGGCTCCGCGAAATCCACCGCGGCGCGGCTTTTCGTCCATCCGAATACCGTGCGCTACCGCATTCGCCGGATTCAGGAACTCACCAAGCGAGACCTCGCGGATCCGCGCAGCATCGCTGAGCTTTACGCCGCTGTGGAGACCGCGCGGCTCGATCCGACACTTGGCGCAGCGGCTGACGCCTGAACGGTCCAGACCATTCGTCGGAAATCACTTTGCGCGATCCGGCGAATTCGCGCTGTGCCCACACTCGGCCGAGCGACCCGATTACCGGGTCAACGATTCGCGATGAATCCCGTTGTGCCGTCTTGTTCCGTGCAACAGTCTTGTTTGTAGATGCAGACCATTCGGCCGAGCCGAATTGGACTGAATGGCCGAACCATGCTGACCTAAAACAACCTTCGACTCCTACTGTGACCCCCGTCACGAAATTGACCGGACGGGTGCGGCACTACCGTTGGGTAACTTCGCGGCGGATGTGACCCCGGTCTCACTCTAGGAGGACCTTTGCGAGCCGTTCCAGGTTCCCCCAGGCGCTCCACGGCCATCTCGAGGGATGCCCGATGAGGACACTGTTGTCAGTCGTCGTGCCGGTTCTGAACGAGGAACGGCGGCTCCCCGCCACCCTGGTCGGCCTCGCCTACGCGCTTCGCGGGTACTCCCGGCGCACCGAGATCGTGGTCGTCGACAACGGAAGCACGGACCGCAGCGCCGAGATCGTGCGCGCCCACCGCGCCGGTCCCGTGCCGATCCGGGTCATCGACTGCGCCGAGCGCGGCAAGGGCGCCGCGGTCCGCGCGGGCGTCCTCGGGACCGACAGCACCTTCGTCGGCTTCTGCGACGCCGACCTGGCCACCAACATGGATGCCCTGACGCCGACGCTGGACTGCCTCCATCAGGGCGTGAACGTCGTGGTCGGGTCGCGGGCGCACCCGATGTCGGACGTCCGCGCGCGGCACAGCATGGTTCGCCAGGTGGGCGCGTGGGCGTTCCGCCGCGCGGTCGGCTCGCTGGTGCCGAACGTGGGCGACACCCAGTGTGGCTTCAAGTTCTTCGACCGGGACACCGCCGAGCGGATCTTCCATCCACTGCGCACCACCGGTTTCGCCTTCGACGTCGAGTTGCTCGCCCGCGCCCGGCGCTCGGGCGCGGTGATCGCCGAACTGCCGGTCCGCTGGACCGACGTCCCCGGCTCGACGTTCAGCCCGATGCGCGACGGCTACCGAAGTTTCGCCGCCCTGCGCGAGATCCGGGAACTGCTCGACCGCGAGACACACGTCCCCGCGCGTCGGGCGATCACCGCCGACGCGGCGATCGCGGAGGTCGCGTAGGTGACTGACGCGCTCAAGCCTTTGCGCGGTGCGCGGGTCGTGGTCGTCAACTGGCGTGACCGCGGGCACGGCCTCGCGGGCGGTGCCGAGGAGTACGCCGTGCGGGTCGCCGAGGCAATGGCCCGGGCAGGCGCGTCGGTCACCTTCCTGACCGCCCGCGACGAGGGGCAGAGTGCCGGCGAACGCTCCGACACGCTCACCACCGTGCGCCGCGGCGGGCAGTGGACGGTGTACCTCTGGGCGCTGCTGTGGTTGCTGCGCAACCGAAGGCGTGTCGACGTCGTGGTCGACTGCCAGAACGGCATCCCCTTCTTCAGTCCGCTCGTCCTCGCCCGGCGCACCCGGGTCGTCCTGCTGATGCACCACGTCCACGACGCGCAGTTCGCCGTGCACTTCCCGCCTTGGCTGGCCGCGGTCGGGCGATGGCTGGAAGGTCCGGCCGCGCGCCGGGTCTACCGCGGCGCGGTGACGGTCGCGGTCTCACCGTCGACGGTGCACGCGATGCGCGCCCGGCTCGGCTGGACCGGCCCGGTGTACGTGGTGCCCAACGGCATGGACCAGGCGCCGAAGTCCCGGGTCGAGCGCGCACCCGAACCGACGCTGGTGTGTCTGGGCAGGCTGGTGACGCACAAGCGGGTCGACCGTCTCATCAGGACAGTGGAGGCGCTCGCCGACCGCTGGCCGACGCTGCGGCTGCACATCGTCGGCGGCGGGCCGGAAGAACCGGCGCTGCGAGCGCTCGCCGCCCGGCTCGACGGCGCCGTCGAAGTGCACGGGTATGTCGACAGCGGCACGAAATCGGCTCTGCTGGGCCGGTCCTGGCTCAACGTCACCCTGTCCGACGGCGAGGGCTGGGGACTCGCGGTCGTCGAGGCCGCGGCGCACGGCGTGCCCACCCTCTGTCGCGACGTCGACGGGCTGCGCGACTCGGTGCGCCACGGCGACACCGGTTGGCTCATCCCGGGCGGCGCGGACCTCGCCGAAGCCATCGACCGGGTACTCACCGATCTCGCCGACCCGGCGCGCGCCGAGGCGGTCGCCAAGGCCTGCCAGGACTGGGCGACCCGATTCGACTGGGCCGCGACCGGGGAGCGATTCACCGCTCTCGTGGCCGCTTTGCGGGCCGGTCTGAAGGTGGGCGAATGGCAGCCGGGAATGCCCGAGGCGATCATCGCGGAATTCCCCGCCGACGCCGAGCCGCATCAGCCGACATCGGTCGGAACGCGGTCCGGTACGGCGGGAATCAGCCAGTGGGAACTGGTTGAGCAATGCCACGGCGGCGACCTGCTCGCCGAGCTCGAACGCGCTGGTCGGGCCGGTGTCACGGTCCGGGCGGCGGCCGACGCGGAGCGACTGCTGGGCGGATCTCTGCGAAATCCTCGGGAAGGTGCGACATGAGGCCAGGAACGTAACGGATTGGCCGGATCGGCCATTCAGCAGTGTCGCGGACCGGCTTCCACGACGTACATTCCGCAGGTATTACCGCCGAGTAAGAAATAGTTGTCGACCGTTTCGCGGTCAGGAGTACAGGAGGACCCTTTGCGTCGCGTAATCACCTTCGTCCTGCTCGGTCTGGGGGTGTTCGCGGTTGCCACCGGCCTGTTGCTGAAGCTCTACGCCTACCCCAGACTGGCCAAGGTTCCGCACAACATCGACGCCAAATCCGTCGCGCAGGGAAGTGGCATCACCGCGCTCGTCTACGTGCCCAACGGCTCGTCGGTGACGCCCGAGATCCGCGAGAACCTGAGCCTTACCTCGATCACGAAGGTCACCGGCGACCTCAGCCAGCCGGAGGTCTCCCGCGAAAGCGACGTCACCGCCTGGGTCGAGTCGTCCATCGTCAAGGACGACGCGAGCAGGCTGACGGTCACCGCGGGCCTGCGCAGGCTCTGCCTGGACCGGCACACCGGTGAAGCCGTGGTGCCGTGCGAAGGCCAGTACTACGAGGACGAACTCGACCAGCGCGTCCGGGCCGGCCGAGGCGACCTGCAGCAGCCGGGGCTGAACTTCAAGTTCCCGTTCGGCACCGAACAGCGCACGTACAAGTGGTACGACACCGAGGTGAAGAAGGCGGTCGACGCGAGGTTCGAAGGCGTCGAACAGATCAAGGGCCTTGAGGTGTACCGGTTCGCCCTGAGCGTGCCGCCCACGAAGATCTCCGAACGCGCGGTCCCCGGCAGCCTGATCGGCCGCGACGGCGAACCGACGGTGAAGGCGGACCTGTACTACGAAGCCAGTCGCACGCTGTGGGTCGAGCCGACGACCGGCGCGATCATCTCCGGCAGGCAGGACGGCAAGCAGGAACTGCGCACGCCGGATCAGCAGGCGGGCGAAGGCACCTACGTGTTCAACGGGACGCTGCAGCTCAACGACGAGACGGTCAGCAAGAACGCGGCGGAGGCGGAGAAGAACCTCTCCAAGCTCTTCGCGATCACCACGCTGCCCACCATCCTGTGGATCTCGGGTGCCGTGCTCACCCTGGTCGCGCTGGCGATGCTGCTGCTCGGCGGCAGCACGCAACCCGCTCGCGGACTCGGCAACCCGCCGACCCGTCGGCAGGGCGTCGGCGCGGGAGTCTGATTAGGACGGACGGGGACGCCGCTCAGGCGTCCCCGTTCTTTCGCAGCACGAGCACGAGGTTCCAGGACGCGACCTCACGCAGGCCGGGGACACGCACGATCCACGTCGCCCACGACGGGTGGTAGCGGGGGAACGCCCGGACGAGCGTCGCCTCCTCACAGTTCTTCGCCCACTTGATCGCCGCGCCGATGGAGAATGCGAACAGGCTCTCGCCAAACTTGTTCTTGGGTTCTTCGCCATTCTTCTCGGCGAATCGACGGCGCGCGTAATGGCCGCCGAGGAAATGCCAAGGCGAGGTCTCGTGGCCACCCCACGGCGAATACCACGGGGTGAACGACATGAAGACCGTTCCGCCGGGCTTGGTCACCCGGACCATCTCGTCGAGCATCACGTGCGGCGTCGGAACGTGTTCAAGCACGTTGGACGAATAGCAGATGTCGACCGACCCGGTGCGCACCGGCAACTCGGTGCCGCTGGCCCGGATCATGTTCTCACCATGCTGTCCACGTGCGGAAAGTTCGCCGACATCGGGATCGAGACCCAGGTAGTGGGCGCCCGCGGCACGGAAGGCGTCGGAGAAGTAGCCCGGCCCGCCGCCCACGTCGAGGATGATCCGGCCGTCGAGATCGGCATAGGAGTTCACCTGGCGGGCGGAATCCTCGGCGAGCGTCTGATAGAACGTGTCACGGTCGGTCTGTTCATTTCGGAATGCTTTGAACAGTCGCACGGACCGGTCCAGCGTCGCGGAGAACGGGAGGGTGTTCGTCATCGATAACGACGTCCTTCGGTGCGGACCGACAATAGCCTCGATGATACCGGGAAATACTCAGAAGTAACCCGAATCGGTTCGAGAAAGCTGTCAGTCGCCGCGCAACTCGTTCACCAGGTCGGCCAAAAGGGTGCCCGCGGCCTCGGTGTCGAAATCGCGGGCGCGGGCGCGCATGGTGATCGTCGTCGTGTCCGCCACGGTGACCGCGCCGAACGCGACCGCCGAGCGGCCACTCGCCGCGGGGCGGAAGGCCAGCCTGCGCACAAGGTCCGAAGTGGACACCGGACCGAGGTTGGACACCAGGAAGCTCGAACCGAGCCGGTTGCCCAGCAGTCGGGTGCCCAGCGTGGTGAGCAGTCCAGGGGAATCGGGAAACCGCGGCTCCGGAGCCTGTTCGGCCAACGCCCGGCCGATCTGTTCCCGGTCGGTGGATTCCAGTGGCAGGCGCAGGAAAGCGCTTTCGTCCCGTGGCGCGATGTCATCGCCACCGCGCCGGGAGACACCGACCGCGGCGACGAGCCGGGCCGTGCCCGCGTCGTGGCGCTCGTTCCACGCCGTCACGGCGCGGGCCGCGGCCGCGGTGATTTTGCTTGTCCCAGCCCGGATTCGTGGTTCGTGGCGGGTCAGCAGCAGTTCGCCTGGTCGCTGCCCGCGCCCGCTCGGCTCGACCCGCGCGGGCGGGTGGAGCAGCGCCTCGGTGACGCGGCGGGCCGCTGAGCGAAGAAATGACTCCTCCGCGGGACGGTCGGCGACACCCACCGCGCCCGAGGCCACCGGGATGTCGAGGGCCGCCCCGAGCAGGGCGAGCAGGCCGAGCCCGTCGCACGCGCCATGGTGGGCCGCGATGAGCAGCTCTTGTGGGCCGACCGCGGCCCTGACCAGTGGATCGTCTGGCAGGTAAAGGGTTTCGGCGAACTGGTGACGCAGGTCATCGAGCGACTCCGCCTCGGCGACGTCCGGTGTCGGGCCGAGGTGGGGGAACCGGGCGCACACCTCGTCGAGGCCGCGCCGCACCGACGCCGGATCGGGCTGGGAAGCCAGGTCGGCGTGCAGCAGGATGCTCCAGCTGACCGTCGGATCACCGAAGCCCGACCTGGCCGCGCCCACCGGTCAGGGGGTGCCGTAGTTGACGACGCCGTTGTCCCCGTTGCCCTTCGGCCGCTCGCGCAGGTCCAGCTTGCTCTCGCTGTCGGGGCTCGCGGCGCTGGTGACCCCGAACGTGACGCCGGTGGCCAGGCCGAGACCGACCAGTACCGCCACCAGTGCTGCAACGATCTTGCCCACCTGATTACTCCTCGCGCCGGGTCAGTCCGCTCAATCTACCGGTCGGTAACGCCAGCCACAACCAGCTCACAGTCACGATCAGCAACGCGCTGAAGTCGGCCAGCAGCACGGGAAACCGGGTTGGGCCAACTGCAGTAGCGGTGTCCATCGGACCGGGCACGCGGTACAGGGTCAACCACTCTCCGCCGTACCGCTCCGCCAGTGGCGCAAGGACTTCCGGGTCGACCACTCCCGGTGTGCCGTGTTCGACGAGGACCCAGCCGATGCCGACCGCGCCCAAGTCACCGTGCGCGGCAAGGGTTTCGCGGATCGGCGGGAGTCGTGTGTCCTCACCGGCCACCGGGCGACCGCCGACGTGGACGGTGTCGTCGATGACCGTCGTCTTCGGCAGAATCCTTGGTGCGGGGTCGAGTTGCGTCCGGTCGCCGTTCCAGGCGAATCGCCGGAACGTCGACAGCGGCAGCGTCAGCACGTCGCCCGGCTGGTCGTCGGCCAGGAGAATCCCGCGGACGTCGGCCCAGTCCTGGGGATAGTGGACCGTCTCGAGTCGGCCGAGACCGGCGAACGCGAGGTCCGGCATGGAGACCACGGGCAGCAGCGCCGCCGCGGCGAACACGGCGAGACGGCCACGCGGCAAGTGGCGCGCGGCCTGTTCGGTGGCGACCGCGAACCCCAGGGCCAGCGGGAGCGCCCACCACGCGACCCACTTCTGGGCGTCGCGCAGGAGTCCGGCGCCCGGGATCTCGCTCACCGCCCAGCGCAGGATCTCCGCGCCGACCGGGATCGTGCCCAACACCGCGAGGAACACGCCGAGCGCTCCGAGACCCAGAATCGCGGCGGCCGGTTCCCAGCGGCGGGCCAACTCTCGGAAACCGAGCAGCGCCACCACCGTCACGGCGATGGTGAGGATCGGGACCAGCGGCAGCTCCCGGCTCGCGGGGACCACTTCGCTGTTCCAGTACCCGCCGAGCCCCAGCACGCTGGTGACCGCGCCGCCCCAGTTCTCCGCCCGCGCGTCGAACAGCGCCACAGCGTCCGGAGAGGACACCCCGGGGCGCAGGACCGACGGCACCCACCATGGCGCGTTCATGACGGTGACAAC
Organism: Actinokineospora xionganensis; assembly: GCF_014323725.1. Taxonomy (GTDB): domain Bacteria; phylum Actinomycetota; class Actinomycetes; order Mycobacteriales; family Pseudonocardiaceae; genus Actinokineospora; species Actinokineospora xionganensis. Next base: position 529,660 of record NZ_JABVED010000003.1, read on the forward strand.
GGCGAGCGTCGGCAGGGCGCGGCGCCACCCGGTCGCGGCGAAAGCCGTTCCCGCGGCGAGAAGTCCGCCGGACGGGGTCAACACGGCGGGCGCGGACCAGACGACCAGCCGGACCCACGCCTTCGGCTCCCCGCGGCGCAGCGCGAGCCCGGCCGCGGCGATCCATGGCAGGCAGGCGTAGGCGAGCAGATACGGCCAGTGGCCCATGAACAGGCGCTCGGCGAGGTAGGCGGTCCAGCCGTAGCCGACCGCGGCGACAAGGCGGACGCCGGTGGACTCCGTCGGCACCAGCCTGCCCGCGCCGAGCGGGCCGAGGAAGAACGCGAGGAACAGGATCAGCTTCTGGACGAGGTCGCCGGGCAGCACGTGGGTGAGCCCCGCGATCACCGCGTCAGCGGGTACCGAACGGGCAGGGGCGGAGCCGAGACCGAGGCTGTCGGGAACGAGCGGCTGGGTGGGGCTGAAGACCATGTCGTAGTTCAGGACGAACCCGCCGCCGAGCAGCGGACCCACGATGACCAGCGACAACAGCGCGCTGAGCGCGGGCAGGGCCGACCGGCGCAGCCACGTTGGGCTGTTCAGACCTGGATCGGTCACGCCTGTTCTCCGAGCTAGTTGGCCGCTAGAGTCTCCTAAATTACCGGCAGGTAACCAGAAGGGCGCGCCCTTGACGGTCAGCGGTTCGAATGAGGCTACGCCCGCACTCGGACGCGGCAGATTCGACGCCGTGCTGGTCGCGGGCGCGCTCGGGGTCAACAACGTCGCGAGCTATCTGCTCACCCTCGTGGCGGCGCGGCTGCTCGTTCCCGCGGCGTTCGGCGAACTCGGGTCGCTGCTCGCGGTCCTGGTGATCGGCGCGGTCCCCGCGCTGGGCCTGCAGACCGTGGTGGCGTTGCGGGTGGCCGGTGACGCATCGCCCCGGCCGCCGGGTCCGCTGACGGCTCTGGGGTTCGGCACCAGCGTGTCGATAACGGTCGTCGCCCTGCTGAGCACGCCGCTGTTCGTCTGGCTGCTGCACCTCGACGGCCCCGGCGCGATGCTGTTCCTCGCACTCGCACTGGGACCCATCACGCTCAACGGCCTCTGGTACGGCACTCTCCAAGGCGCGCAACGGTTCGGCACGATGTCGCGGCTGGTGGTGACCGAAGGCGCGGGCCGCATCGGCGGCACGCTGCTGGGCCTGATGATCACGCGGACACCCACTGGCGCGCTGGCGGGGGCGGCCGCGGGCGCGGTGGTCGTGGCGTTCGTCGGCTGGCTGATCTGTGGGAAGCCCCGGCCCACCGGGCTTGACATCGCGCACGTGCGCGACGTGCTGCACGCGGCGCAGGCGCTGCTCGCGTTGGTGCTGCTGGTGAATCTCGATCTGGTGCTGGCTCGGCACACGTTGCCCGAGGACCTGGCCGGGGCGTATGCGGTGGGAGCGGTGCTCACGAAGATCGCCTACTGGCTGCCGTACGCCATCGCGATTGTCGTGCTGCCCAGGTTGGCCAGCGACGAGGGCAGGCGGCGGGTGATCCCGCTGGCACTGGGGCTATGCGCTGTCCTCAACGTGATCGTGGTGGGCGGTTCCGCGCTGTTCGGGGAGCTTGGGGTGCGGCTGATCGGCGGGGCGAAGTACGCCTCCAGCGTGATCCCGCTGTGGGAGTTCGCACTGGTGGGGTCGTTGTTGTCGTTGGTGCAGATCTTGTTGTTCTCGCGGATC
>NZ_JABVED010000030.1 GCF_014323725.1 Actinokineospora xionganensis
CAGAGGTCGCAGGTTCAAATCCTGTCCCCGCTACAGATGCGGAAGGCCGGTCCATACGGACCGGCCTTCTTGCTATCCGGTGGACCTCATCAAGTTGAAGTATCATCAAACGGCTGGTCCACTCAGGACTCTCAGTGCGATCCGCGCATGATCCTCTCGTTGTGAAGTTTCAGCCACCTACGTTCGTAGGGAATCTGACAACAACTCTGAATAGTCGGCGGACTAATTACGTGATCTGCCGCACATTATGTCGACCATTCCCAGCGATCACTGATTACGACTTGCTTCCCGGACTGCGCCGAATGGGTATTGGCATTCCCTATAGGCCACTCCTTTGGGTGAGTCAGTCCTGTTGGGACCGTCCAGGTTTGCGCCAGACGGGCCCAGTGACGTGGGCTGTTCGGTTGCGTCCAAAAGTGGGGACGCCGTTTGTTTGACGATCAGCCATTGTGGACTGGGCGACCTGGCCACTGTGGACAGCACGCCGATGTCGTGGGACCGTTGTCCTGTGTCTGAATTGAATGCAACTGCCGCGGCCCTTCTGGGTCTGCTGCACGAAGGTCCGCAGACCGGCGGCCAGCTGGTGTCCGCTGCGCGCGAGCGCTTCGGCTCGTTTTTCAGCGTCACGCGCAGCCAGGTCTATCGCGAGCTGCCCGCGCTCGCCGACGACGGACTCGTCCGTCTCGGCAAGCAGGGGCCGCGATCGAGCCAGCAGTACGTGATCACAGCCGCGGGCAAGAAGGCGTTCAAGGGCTGGCTCGGTGGCGAGCCCGGCCCTGACCACCTGCGCAGCCCGCTGATCCTGCGCCTTGTCCACGCGAGCACGCTCACCGCGAAACAGCGGGGCGCGCTGCTCGACTCCGCCAAGGTCGTCTACAACGGCGAACACGAATCCGCGAAACTGGCGGCCAAGTCCGCCGAGGATCCGTACGCCAAGGCGATCGCGGAATTCGGCATGGCGCGGGCCAAGGCAGTGCTGAAGCTGCTGGATTCGATCCCGAAGTCCTGACCGCCGCAGCGGCGGCGTCCGCGTCCGCGTAATCTCTTTCGACGTGAACCCGGACGTCGCCACTGACATCAAGGACCTCTCCGCCACGCTCGCGAGTGTCGAGGCGGTGATGGACCTCGATGGGCTGCGCGCGCAGATCGCCGATCTGGAGGAGCAGGCAGCTCGTCCGGACCTGTGGGACGACCCTGACGCGGCGCAGAAGGTGACGAGCCAGCTCTCCCACCGGCAGTCCGAGCTGCGCAAGGTGGAGGAGCTGCGCTCCCGCCTCGACGACCTGCCCGTGCTCTACGAGCTGGCCGAAGAGGACGAGGGCGACGCCGCCGCGGCCGCCGACGCCGACGTGGAGCGCGAGAAGCTGCGGGCCGACATCTCCTCCCTCGAGGTGCGCACGCTGCTGTCCGGCGAGTACGACGAGCGTGACGCCCTGATCACCATCCGCTCGGAGGCCGGTGGCGTCGACGCCGCCGACTTCGCCGAGATGCTCATGCGCATGTACCTGCGCTGGGCCGAGCGCCACGGCTACCCGGTCGACGTCTTCGACACGTCCTACGCCGAAGAGGCGGGCATCAAGTCCACGACGTTCCGGGTCACCGCCCCCTACGCGTACGGCACGCTGTCGGTCGAGCAGGGCACGCACCGGCTGGTCCGCATTTCGCCGTTCGACAACCAGGGCCGCAGGCAGACCTCGTTCGCCGCGGTCGAGGTCACGCCGAACCTCGCGCAGACCGACCACGTCGAGATCGAGGACAAGGACCTGCGCGTCGATGTCTACCGCGCGTCCGGCCCCGGCGGCCAGGGCGTCAACACGACCGACTCGGCCGTGCGCCTGACCCACATCCCGACCGGCATCGTGGTGTCCTGCCAGAACGAGCGCTCGCAGCTGCAGAACAAGGCCTCGGCCATGGTCGTGCTGCAGTCGAAGCTGCTCGAACGCCGCAGGCAGGAGGACCAGGCCAAGATGGACGCCCTCAAGGACAGCTCCAGCGGGTCCTGGGGCAACCAGATGCGCTCCTACGTCCTGCACCCGTACCAGATGGTCAAGGACCTGCGGACCGAGTACGAGGTCGGCAACCCGGGCGCGGTGCTCGACGGCGACATCGACGGTTTCCTCGAGGCCGGGATCCGCTGGCGTCGTACCCAATAGTCACCGCCGGTGTACACACCGTCACCAGCGGAAACGCTTACCCGAGGCGAAGCAACAGCTTCATAACAGGCGCGGGTAGACTCGCCCACCGTGATCCGCCTCGAACAGGTATCCAAGGTCTACAAGACCTCCACGCGGCCCGCCCTGGAGAATGTCTCGGTCGAGATCGACAAGGGTGAGTTCGTCTTCCTCATCGGCCCGTCGGGGTCGGGGAAGTCGACGTTCCTGCGCCTGTTGCTGCGCGAGGAGGTCCCCAGCAAGGGGCGTGTCTACGTCGCCAACTTCGACGTCGCCCGGATGGCGCGCCGCCGCGTGCCCCGGCTGCGGCAGTCCATCGGCTGCGTCTTCCAGGACTTCCGCCTCCTGGCCAACAAGACCGTCGCCGAGAACGTGGCGTTCGCGCTCGAGGTCATCGGCAAGCCCCGGCACACCATCAAGAAGGTCGTGCCCGAGGTGCTCGAGCTGGTGGGCCTTGAGGGCAAGGCCGAGCGCATGCCGCACGAGCTGTCCGGTGGTGAGCAGCAGCGCGTCGCGATCGCCCGGGCCTTCGTGAACCGGCCGCTGATGCTGCTGGCCGACGAGCCGACCGGAAACCTGGACCCGGACACCAGCCAGGACATCATGCTGCTGCTGGAGCGGATCAACCGCACCGGCACGACCGTGCTGATGGCCACGCACGACCACTCCATCGTGGACTCGATGCGGCGCCGCGTCGTCGAGCTTGATCTCGGCCGTGTGCTGCGCGACGACGCCCGCGGTGTCTACGGCGTCGGCCGCTGACCCACCTGCCCCCAAAGACGAGGAACACCAACCCCGATGCGTGCCAGCTTCGTGTTCAGCGAGGTCGTCACCGGCCTTCGCCGGAACATCACGATGACCATCGCGATGATCATCACGACCGCCATCTCGCTCTTCCTGCTCGGTGGTGGCCTGCTCGTCGTCCGGATGATCGATAACACCCAGGAGCTCTACCAGGACAAGGTCGAGGTCAGCGTCTACCTGACCAACGACGTGTCGGCGAACGACAAGGGCTGCACGGCGGACCCGTGCAAGGGCCTGCGTTCGTCGCTGGAGAGTGACCCGGCGGTCGAGGAGGTCGTGTTCGAAAACCGCGACCAGGCGTTCGAACGGTTCAAGCGGATCTTCGAGGCGCAGCCGGAGCTGGTGAAGCTGGCCCGGCCGGAGGCGCTGCCCGCGTCGTTCCGGGTGAAACTGGTCAACCCGGACCGCCCTGAGGTGATCACCCAGGTGTACGGCGGCAAGGCGGGGATCGACACGATCACCGACCAGAGTGAGTTCCTCGACCGGTTCTTCAACGCCCTCAACGGTGTTCGGAACGGCACGTTCTTCATCGCGGGCATCATGGCGATCGCGGCGCTGCTGCTGATCTCCAACACGGTCCAGCTCTCCGCGTTCACCCGGAAAACCGAGGTCGGCATCATGCGCCTGGTCGGCGCGACCCGGTGGTACACGCAGCTGCCGTTCCTCCTGGAAGCCGTGGTCACCGGTGTCGTCGGCGCGCTCGTCGCCATCGGAATGCTGGTGATGGGCAAGGTCGCCTTCGCCGACGACGTGCTCGCCGACCCGATCCAGGCCGGGGTGGTGAAGTCGGTCGACGCCTCGGACATCGCGCTGGTCTCACCGATCTTGCTGCTGATCGCGGTCGTCATCTCGGCGATCACCGGCTACGTCACCCTGCGTCTGTACGTCCGCACGTGACAATCCCGTCGCTGCCCTCTCCCCGCCGCACGTAGAGTCACGCGTCATGGCAAGGGAAAAGGGTCAGAAGGTGATCGTGTCGAACCGCAAGGCTCGGCACGATTACGCGGTCCTCGACACCTTCGAGGCGGGGGTCGTCCTGGTCGGCACCGAGGTCAAGAGCCTGCGCGAGGGGCGTGCGTCGCTGGTGGACGCGTTCGCGACGGTCGACGACGGCGAAGTGTGGCTGCGCAACCTGCACATCCCGGAGTACACCCAGGGCACCTGGACCAACCACGAGCCGCGGCGGACGCGCAAGCTGCTGCTGCACAAGGGCGAGATCGAGCGGCTGATCGGCAAGATCAAGGAGTCAGGTCTGTCGCTGGTGCCGCTGTCGATGTACTTCAAGGACGGCAAGGTCAAGGTGGAGTTGGCGCTGGCGAAGGGCAAGAAGTCCTACGACAAGCGCCAGGACCTGGCCAAGCGCGACGCGCAGCGCGAGATCAGCAAGGCCTTCGGCCGAGCGGCCAAGGGCATGTGAGTGGATCCCGCCACCGACGGTGAGGTCGCCGCGTGGGTGGCTTCGCTCGGGCTGCCCGGGTTGGTCGACATCCACGTGCACTTCCTGCCCGACGCGATGCAGCGCAAGGTGTGGGAGTACTTCGACGACGCCGAGCGCAACTACGGCATGGCGTGGCCGATCCAGTACCGCGCTTCCGAGGCCGACCGGCTTGCGACGTTGCGCCACCTCGGGGTAGTGGCGTTCGCGCCGCTGGTCTATCCGCACAAGCCGGGGATGGCGCGCTGGCTCACCGAGTGGGTGCTCGACTTCGCCGCGCGCACACCGGATGCCGTGCCGACCGCGACGCTCTACCCGGAACCCGAGGTCGCCGACTATCTGGACGCGGCTCTGCGCGCGGGCGCGCGATGCGTGAAGGCGCACGTCCAGGTGGGCGCGTACGACCCGCGATCGGAGCTGCTGGCCCCGGCGTGGGGGATGCTCGCCGAGGCCGGTGTGCCGGTCGTGGTCCACTGCGGACACGGGCCGCTGCCGGGGGACTTCACCGGGCTTGACGTCTTCGGCGAGGTGCTGCGCGCGCACCCCAGGCTGACCGCGGTGCTCGCGCATGCCGGGATGCCGGAACTCGACGTCGCCCTCGATCTCGCTGAGCAGTACGAGCGGGTGTACCTCGACACGACCATGGTCGGTGTCCCGTTCACCGAGCGCCTTACGCCGCTGCCCGCCGACTGGACCGCGCGGCTCGCGGGCGTGGGCGACCGGGTCGTGCTCGGCACGGACTTCCCGAGCATCCCCTACCCGTACGCCACGCAGCTCGCGGCGATCGCGGGATGGGCCCATGACGACCGGCTCGGCGAGCCGTTCCTGCGCGCGGTTCTGCACGACACCCCGGCGCGCCTGCTAGCCCTTTGATACGGCGGCGGAGTGCTCGGGGGTCCAGGCCACCTGGATGAGGGACTCGCCCTCTCGGCGACGGACGAGTGTGCCCCGGCCCGGTGGTAGTGCTGACGGGCGCACGCTGCCGAGCAGCACACCCTCGTCGCGGCTGCCGGACATCACGATGCCGGGGGTGCTCAGCTCTCGCAGCTTGCCGACGATCGGGTCGAAGAGCGACTTGGCCGCCCCGCCGGTGCGGCGGGCGACGACCAGGTGCAGGCCCACGTCGACCGCTTGGGGTAGGAATTCCGCCAGCGGCTGCAGCGGGTTGACCGCGCCCGCCGCGGCGACGAGGTCGTAGTCGTCGACGATGATGAACAGCTCCGGTCCGGTCCACCAGGAGCGGTTGCGCAACTCCTCATGGCTGAGGGTGGATCGCGGAAGCCGCTTGGCCAGGCTCGCCCGGACGTCCTTGATCATGCTTTCGAGCTGGTTCGCCGACACCGCGTACCCGATCAGGTGCTGCTCCTTCACGAAGCCGAGCATCGTGCGGCGGAAGTCGACCATCAAGATGACGGCTTCCTTTGGCGAGTACCGATCGGTGATGCCCCGTGTGATGGTCCGAAGCAGGTTCGTCTTGCCGGATTCGTTGTCCGCGAAGGCGAGGAAGTGCGCGTCCCGTCGGAAGTCGAGGTACACGTTGGCGAGGTTGTCCTCGTCGAGGCCCAGTGGGATCAGCCTGCCTGCGACGGGGTCGTCGCGAAGAGCGTGGTAATCCACCTGCTCGGGCAGGAGCTTGATCGCGGGCGCGGTCCACCCGGGCCAGGCCTCGGCGACCGCGGCGACCGCCTTGCGCAGGCCGAGCGCGACATCGTGGACCGAGTTGCCCGAGTCGAGGCGGGGCAGTGCGGTGAGGAAGTGCAGTTCGTCGCTGGTGAGGCCGCGGCCGGGACGGCCCGTGGGCACGGTGACGGCGACCCGCCGGTTCACCTCGGACTCGCTCGGATCGCCTAGTCGCAGCTCGAAGCGGGTGCCGAGCTGGTCCTTGAGCGTGGGCCGGATGTCGGCCCACCGGTTCGCCGTGACGACGACGTGCACGCCGTAGCCCAGCCCGCGCCCGGCCAGGTCGAGGATTTGCCGTTCCAACTCCTCGAAGTCGTTGCGCACGGTCGTCCAGCCGTCGATCACCAGGAACACGTCGCCGAACGGGTCACCGGTCGGCTCGCCGCGGGCCTTCCTGGCCCGGAAGTCGGCGATCGAATCGATGCCGAGTTCGCGGAAACGCGCCTCCCGGGCGCGCACCAGGCCGGTCAGCTCCGAGACCGTCCGGCGGACCTTGGCACGGTCGAGGCGCGTGGCCACGTCGCCCACGTGCGGCAGACCTGCCACGGTGGACAGTGCGCCGCCGCCGAAGTCGAGACAGTAGAACTGCGCCTCTTGCGGGGTGTGGGTCAGCGCGGTGGACAGGATCAGCGTCTGCAGCATCGTCGACTTGCCCGACTGCGGCCCGCCGACGACGCCGACGTGGCCGCCCGCCCCGGCCAGGTCGGCCAGCAGCACGTCGCGGCGCTGCGCGAACGGGTTGTCGACCAGCCCCACGGGAAGCCGGAGGCTGCCGTTGGCCGACGCGCACAGCCCGCGTTCGGCGGAGCGCACCACTGGCGGCAGCAGGTGGTCGAGCGGACTGGGCTCGTACAGCGGGGGGAGCCACACCTCGTGCGCGGGTGGCCCTTGGCCGACCAGTTGGTCGACCAGCACGTCGAGTTCGCTGGGCCGCGGGCCGTCGGTGTCGGCGGGTCCGTAGTGGCCGGAGACGTACGCGGCCGTGAACCGGCGCAGCGGGTCGTTGCCGACCTGCATCAGGCCCACACCGGGAGTGAGGGGCAGCTCGTAGGCGTCGGGGACACCGATCGCGGTGCGTGACTCCATCGCGGAGAACGTGCGCAGGACGATCCGGTAGGACAGGTGCGACTCGAGGCCGCGGAGCCTGCCCTCCTCCAGGCGCTGGGACGCGAGGAGCAGGTGGATGCCCAGCGACCGGCCGATCCGGCCGATCATGACGAACAGATCGATGAAGTCGGGATTGGCCGAGAGCAACTCGGAGAACTCGTCCACGACGATGAACAGGGCGGGCAGCGGGTCGAGCGGGGCGCCGTGCTCGCGCGCCTTCCCGTACTCACGGGCGTTCGCGAAGTTGCCCGCCAGCCGCAGCTGCTCCTGGCGGCGGTTGAGTTCGCCGGTCAATGCCTCCATGAGCCGGTTGACCAGGTCGGTCTCCGCGGCGAGGTTGGTGATCGTGGCCGCGACGTGTGGGGCCTTGTCGAGGCCGAGGAAGGTCGCGCCGCCCTTGAAGTCGACGAGGACGAAGTTGAGCTCGGTCGAGGAGTGCGTCGCCATCAGGCCGAGGACGATGGTGCGCAGCAGTTCGGACTTGCCGGAGCCGGTCGCGCCGATGCACAGGCCGTGCGGGCCCATGCCGTTCATCGCCGCTTCCTTGATGTCCAGCGCGACCGGTATACCCGCCTCGTCCACGGCGAACGGCACACACAGCCGGTCTTGCGGCGCGCGCGGCCGCCACGCCTGGGACAAATCGAACCGGGCCGGGTCGTCGGGCATGCCGAGCAGCGGCAGGAGCCGGGGCGGTCCCGACGGCCGCGGGGCCACGGATGTGGTCGGGGCTTCGTCGGTGAGCGCGCCCGCGAGCCGTTCGGCCGCCGCCAGCAGGACCGCCTCGGTGTCGGCCGGATCGGTACGGGCGGCGAGGAACGTGCGGCCGTTGAACAGGCCCCAGCCCGCGCGGTCGGGCAGCGTCGCGGCCAGCGCGGGGTCGATCTTGGACTCGGCGGGGTCGTCCAGGCACAGTTCGATTCGCGCGCGCAGCAGTCGGGCGATGTCCTGGGGGATCTCCGCCCAGTGCCGCGCGGTGACGAGCACGTGCACGCCCACGCTGAGTCCGGTCGCGGCGATCTTCTTGACCGCGGCGGGCAGGTCGGGGACCTCTTCGGCGAACTGGTCCCAGCCGTCGACGACGAGGAATACGTCGCCGTTGTCGGCGGCGGGGAGCATGCCGCGCCTGCGCAGCTCGCGGAACTGGCCGACGTGGCCGATCTGCGCGCCGCGGAAGAGCCGGTCGCGGGTGCTGATCGTCTTCTCCACCCGGTCGAGCACCGCCTTGATCCCGGCGTGGTCGAAGGGCGCCACGATCTCCTTGACGTGTGGCATCGCGCGCAGCGAGCTGAACTGGCCGCCGGAGTCGAGGCAGTAGAAGTGGACCTCGTCGGCGGAGCGGTCGAACTGCAGGCCCGCGATGAGGGTGTGCAGCAGCGCCGACTTGCCGGACCAGATCTTGCCGACGATGCCGATGTGGCCGTCGTGCCCGGCGAGGTCGAGCCGGACGACGTCGTCGGCGCGACCGGGCATGTGGTGCGCCTGTCCGATCGGGACGACCATCCCGGTGGGCGCGGCCTCGCGTACCGCGGGGATCAGGTCGGCCAGCTGCGGCGAGGAAGCCGACTCGTCGACCACGAGCCTGCGCGAGCGCGCGTTGGCGATCTTGATCGTGCCCTGGGCGTCGTTGAACCGGGTCGGGAGCTGCGGGCGCTCGGTCTCGGTGTTCTTGCGCAACTCGGCGTAGAGGTAGGCGTAGAGGTCGTCGGCGGTGATGATTTCGGCGCCGGGCGGTGCGGCGGCGCCGGTGGTCAGCCCGCTGATGAGCGCGTCGGTGAACCGGGAATACGGCTGCCTACGGTCGAAGACGACTCGCTCGTCCTCATAGGCCAAATCGAGTTCGTTCGTCGCGGTGATGACGTAGGTGCCCATGCCGAGGCTGGCGTCGAGGTCGACGCCCTCGGTCGACTTGGCCACCGCGCCGCGGGAGAACATGCCGCTGTAGCAGCAGTCCAGCAGCACGGCCTTGTTCCGGGACTGGCATTCGGAGAGCAGCTGGCGCACCATCACCGACGGGATCGCGGTCGAGTACGGCCGGTTGGTCTCGGTGTCGTTGGCGGCGAAGAACAGCTGGTTGTCGGCGTTCTTGAAACCGTGGCCGGACAGGTAGAGCAGGACCAGGTCGTCGGGCGAGCGGTCGTTGAACAGGCGCTCGATCTCGTACTCGATGACAGCCTTGCGGTTGTCGAGCAGGACGGGCGCGGAGTCGAACTCACCTATGGCCGGGTCGAGAAGCAACTGCGCCAGGAGCTGGGTCTCCTGCACCGGCGCGCGCAGGTTGCGCAGCTTCGGGTCCGCGTAGCGCGCGGTGGCGACCAGCAGTGCGTGCCGTTCACCCATCGGTCGGTTCCCGGGGTGCGGTCTCGCCCAGCTTCTCGATGAACTTGCGCTGCTCGTCGCCGGAGAGCGCGGTCAGCACGATCTCCTGGTCGCCTTGGCGCCAGGTGACCGACCGCGCCTTGGCCCGGTCGAGGAACGCGGTGACCGTCTTGTAGACGCCGGTGATCGCGGCGGCGGGCAGCGCCCCGGTGAGGATGAGTTCGGCGATGCTCTGGGTGGCGCCCGACTTGCTGCCGTGGGCCTCGGCACCGTCCGCGCGGGTCACCTTGGCCACGCCAAGCGCGCGCAGGTCGGCGAACAGCATCGTGGTGAGCCGGTCGAGCCCGGCCGCGTCGGCGCCGCCATCCACGCGCAGTGTCAGTTCGCCCATCGCCTGGCCCCCAGAGAGTGTCCGATCGCTTGCTCTAGGTATACCAAGTGACGTGCTCGCTCAGGGCGAACACGGGGAGGAAACAACCGGACACCCCGCGAGGTTGAGCTAGTCAGACTCAACTTTGGAGGGTGATCCACATGGCCGAGGCGTTCACGCTTCCGGTGCTTCCGCTCGACGACACGGTCCTGCTGCCCGGCATGGTGGTGCCGATCAGGATCGGCGGCACGGACATCGCGGGTGAGGTGCGCGCGGCGGTGGAGGCCGCCCAGGCGTCCGCTGAGGACGACAAGCCGAGGGTGCTGCTCGTTCCCCGACTCGACGGCAAGTACGCCCGCTACGGCACGCTGGGCGTGGTGGAGCAGGTCGGCAGGCTGCCCGGCGGCGAACTGGCCGCGGTTGTCCGGGGGACCGCCCGGGTGCGCATCGGCGCGGGCACGACCGGGCCGGGCGCGGCCCTGTGGGTGCAGGCGGAACTGGCCGAGGAACAACTCGGTGAGCGCGCGGAGGAGCTGTCCCGCGAATACAAGGCGCTGGTGACGACGATCCTGCAGCAGCGCGGGTCGTGGCAGGTGGTCGACACCGTCGCCCAGGTCGACGACCCGGCCGCGCTCGCCGACCTCGCCGGGTACGCCTCCTATCTTTCCGACGAGCAGAAGGTGTGGCTGCTGGAGACCACCGACGTGGTCGCCCGGCTGGCGAAGCTGATCGAGTGGGGCCGCGAGCACCTGGCCGAACTCGATGTCGCCGAGACGATCCACAAGGACGTCAAGGAAGGCATGGAGAAGCAGCAGCGGGAGTTCCTGCTGCGCAGGCAACTCGCCGCCGTCCGCAAGGAACTGGCCGAACTGGACGGCAAGCCCGCGTCCGAGGAGCAGGACTACCGCGCCCGCGTGGAGGCGGCCGACCTGCCGGAGAAGGTGCGTGACGCCGCCCTGTCCGAAGTGGACAAATTGGAGCGGACATCGGAGCAGTCTCCCGAGGTCGGCTGGATCCGCACGTGGCTCGACACCGTCCTCGACCTACCGTGGAACAAGCGAACCGACGACGCGTACGACATCGTGGGCGCACGGGCGATCCTTGACGCCGACCACGCCGGGCTCGACGACGTGAAGGACCGGATCATCGAGTACCTGGCCGTGCGCAAGCGGCGCGACGAGCGTGGGCTCGGCGTGGTCGGCGGTCGTCGCAGCGGCGCGGTGCTGGCGCTGGCCGGTCCGCCCGGGGTCGGCAAGACTTCGCTGGGAGAGTCGGTGGCCCGGGCGATGGGCCGCGAGTTCGTCCGGGTCGCGCTCGGCGGTGTCCGCGACGAGGCGGAGATCCGCGGGCACCGGCGCACCTACGTCGGCGCGCTGCCCGGCCGGATCGTCCGCGCCATCAGCGAAGCGGGCTCGATGAATCCCGTGGTGTTGCTCGACGAGATCGACAAGGTGGGCTCGGACTACCGGGGCGACCCGACCGCAGCGTTGCTGGAAGTCCTTGACCCGGCGCAGAACCACACGTTCCGCGACCACTACCTGGAGGTCGAGCTCGACCTGTCCGATGTGGTCTTCCTGGCCACGGCCAACGTGATCGAGCAGATCCCGGCGCCGCTGCTCGACCGGATGGAGCTGGTCCGGCTCGACGGGTACACCGAGGACGAGAAGGTCGTCATCGCCGCCGACCACCTGCTGCCCAGGCAGCTGGAGCGGGCGGGTCTGACCGCCGAGGAGGTGGCCGTCGACGAGGCCGCGCTGCGCCTGCTGGCGGGGGAGTACACCCGGGAAGCCGGTGTGCGGCAACTGGAACGGGCGATCGCGCGCATCCTGCGCAAGGCCACCGCCCAGCTGGCGCTCGGCGCCGCGGAGCTGCCGCTGGCCGTCGGCGCCGCGGACCTGCGCGGCTACCTCGGCAGTCCGAAACACACACCCGAGTCGGCCGAGCGCACCTCGGTTCCCGGTGTGTCGACGGGTCTTGCGGTGACGGGCGCGGGTGGCGACGTGTTGTTCGTCGAGGCGTCGCTGGCCGAGAAAGGCACCGGGTCGAGTGGCGTGACACTCACCGGTCAATTGGGTGACGTCATGAGGGAATCCGCGCAGATCGCATTGTCCTATTTGCGCTCACGCGGGCAGGAATTGGGATTGCCGGTGGCCGAATTGGCTGACCGCGGGGTCCACGTCCACGTGCCCGCGGGCGCGGTCCCGAAGGACGGGCCGAGTGCAGGGGTCACCATGACCACCGCGCTCGCGTCGCTGCTCTCGGGCAGGCCGGTCCGCTCGGAGGTGGCGATGACCGGTGAGGTGTCGCTGACCGGACGGGTGCTGCCGATCGGTGGGGTTAAGCAGAAACTGCTCGCCGCGCACCGCGCGGGCATCACCACGGTCCTGCTACCGCAGCGCAACGAGCCGGACTTGGACGACGTGCCCGAGTCGGTGCGCGACGCCCTGACCGTGCACTTCGTCGGCGACGTCCGGGAGGTGCTGGAACTGGCCCTGGCACCGGCCGCGGAGGCCACGCTCGCCGCGTGACGCGTATTCGGGCCATAGCTCGGGAACCATTGTTTCCGAGCTATGGCCCAATCGAATTCTGTGAGGGTTTTCCCCTAAGTCCGACAGTTCATATCGATGTGCTGAACAGCGGTTTCCGGCGGGTAGCGCTGGTCAATAAAGTGAATCCGCGACACCGTCGAGGTCCCTGCGTCTCCGCCGCCCGCCCAGGCGGCGGCGGAGGCCCCTGCATGAGGGAGACCTTCGATGGGACAAGTTCGCATGGCCCGGCTGCGCCGCTTCGGCGTGCCGGGTCTGATCACCGCGCTGGCGTTGGGTGTGCTGACACCCACCGCCGCGGCTGAGGGCGTCGTGCTCGGCGCCGACCGGGCCGACGCGGTCAAGGACAGCTATATCGTCGTCGTGAGGGACAGCGCCGCGCCCAGATCCGCCTCCGCGCGGACCGCGGCCGCGCTGACCGACAAGTACGGCGGTTCCGTCACCGTGGCGTGGCAGCACGCGGTGAACGGGTTCTCCGCCCGGATGACGCCCGCGCAGGCGCGCAGGCTCGCCGCCGACCCGGCGGTCGCCACGGTCGAGCAGGACGCGCTGGTCAAGATCAGCGAGGACCAGCTCAACCCGCCGTCGTGGGGCCTGGACCGGGTCGATCAGCGGAACCTGCCGCTGGACAACAAGTACAGCTACGGCACTGGGGCGTCGAACGTGACGGCCTACGTGATCGACACCGGGGTTCGCGTCTCGCACAGCACCTTCGAGGGCCGGGCGACGTGGGGCACGAACACCGTCGACAGCAACAACACCGACTGCCACGGGCACGGCACGCACGTCGCGGGCACGGTCGGCGGCAAGGAATACGGGGTCGCGAAAGGCGTCAAGGTCGTCGCGGTCAAGGTGCTCAACTGCGCCGGGTCGGGCTCGAACACCGGCGTCATCAGCGGCGTCGACTGGGTGACCCGCAACGCGGTGAAGCCCGCCGTGGCCAACATGAGCCTCGGCGGCGGGGCGGCGGCCTCGCTCGACACGGCGGTCCGCAACTCGGTCGCGGCGGGCATCACGTACGCGCTGGCGTCGGGCAACGACAACGGGAACGCCTGCAACTACTCGCCCGCCCGCGTCACCGAGGGCATCACGGTCAACGCGTCCGACCGCAACGACGCGCGCGCCAGCTTCTCCAACTTCGGCACCTGCACCGACATCTTCGCGCCCGGGGTGGGAATCACGTCGGCCTGGATGACCAACGACACGTCGACGAACAGCATCAGCGGCACGTCGATGGCCGCGCCGCACGTCGCCGGAGCGGCGGCGGTGTGGCTGGCCAACCGGCCGTCGGACACCCCGGCGCAGGTGCAGGCGGGCCTGATCGCCGCGTCGACGCCGAACAAGGTCACCAACCCGGGAACGGGATCGCCCAACCGGCTGCTCAACATCGACCCGGGCACACCGTCGAACCCGGTCGCGCTCCCGAGTCCGGGGAACCAGGCCGGGACCGTCGGGGTGGCGACGAGCGTCAAGGTCTCCGCCACCGGCGGGACGGCGCCGTACACGTGGTCGGGCACCGGGCTGCCGCCGGGGATCGCGGTGGGGCCGAGCACGACGCAGTCGGTCGCGGTCGAGGGCACGCCTACCGCGGCGGGCACGTACAACTCCTCGGTGACGGTCAAGGATGGCGCGGGCACGACGGCGACCGCCACGTTCACGTGGACTGTCAGCGGTGGTGGTGGTCAGCTCACGCTGCCGAGTCCGGGTGACCAGACCGGCAAGGTCGGGGTGGACACGGGAGTCAAGCTGGTCGTGTCGGGCGGGACCGGACCGTACACGTGGACCGCCAGTGGTTTGCCAGCTGGTATCGCGCTGAACCCGACGGACACCGATGTCGCGATCATCGGCGGCATCCCTTCCGCCGCCGGCGTTTTCGCGGTGATGGTCGACGTTCGGGACAACACTGGCGCCGCCGCTTCGGCTTCGTTCAGCTGGACCATCGAGGGCGGCGGAAGTCTGGTGCTGCCGAACCCGGGTGATCAGACTGGCGCTGTCGGCGTGGAGGCCGGGGTCAAGCTCGCTGTTTCCGGTGGCGCTGGGCCGTACGCGTGGTCGGCTACCGGCCTGCCCGCGGGGATCTCATTGCAGCCTGGTGATACCGATCGGGCTGTGCTGTCGGGGACGCCCTCGGCCGCTGGGGTTTTCGCGGTGAAGGTGGATGTGCGGGACAGCTCCGGTGCGTCGGCCTCGGCTTCGTTCTCGTGGACGGTCACCGGTGGTTCTTGTCCGCCCGCGCAGAAGGTCGTCAACCCTGGGTTCGAGTCTGGTGCGACTGGCTGGACTTCTTCGGTGAACGTCATCGGGCAGCACAGTGCTTATCCGGCGCATGGTGGCACCTGGAGTGCTTGGCTCGGTGGGTGGGGCTCGGTCAGCAACGAGTCTTTCTCGCAGCAGGTGGCTGTCCCTGCCGGTTGTTCGAGCGCCCGGTTGTCGTTCTGGCTGCGGGTTGACAGCGCTGAGACTGATCCGACGGCGTACGACCGGATGACTGTTTCGGTGGCTGGTAAGACGTTGGCGACGTTCTCCAACCTGAATGAGGCCGGATATCGGGAGTTCAGCTACTCCGTGGCCGAGTTCGCCGGGCAGACTGTGACTGTGCGGTTCGCGTCTGCCGAGGACGAGAGTTTGCAGACTTCGTTCTTGGTTGATGATGTGACTTTGTCTGTCGGGTGAGTGCCTTGGGCGGCAAGGGGATTCCCTTGCCGCCCTTGGTGTCTGGCGCGTGTTTGGGTGGTTCCTGTCCTATGCGCGTTCCAGGAACGTCAGGACTGCGCGTACTCGGCGGTGTTCGACGCTGCTGGGTTCAAGGCCCAGCTTCGAGAAGATGTTGCCCACGTGTTTCTCCACAGCGCCATCCGAGACCGTCAGGGCTTTGGCAATGGCCACATTGGACAGTCCCTGCGCCATCAGGCCCAGCACTTCGCGTTCACGTGGGGTCAGCAGGTCGATCGGGTTGCGGCGTCCTCTGGCCATGAGCTGCGCGATCACCTCCTGATCGATGCACGTTCCGCCGTTCGCGACCCGGCGGACAGCGTCGACGAATTCGGCGACGTCGGCCACGCGTTCCTTGAGTAGGTAGCCGACTCCGCCCGCGCCGCCTGCCAGCAGCTCTACCGCGTAGCGCTCCTCGACGTACTGGGAGAGCACCAGGACCGGTAGGCCCGGCAGTTCCGCCCGGGCCCGCAGTGCCGCCCGGAGGCCTTCGTCGGTGAAGCTCGGGGGCATTCGCACGTCGACGATCGCCAGGTCCGGGCGATGCTCGGCGACCGCGGTGAGGAGGCTGTCGCCGTCCTCCACCGCCGCCACCGTCTCGATGCCCTCGTCGGCGAGCAGGCGGGTGACGCCCACGCGCAGCAGAACCGAGTCTTCGGCGATCACCACGCGCACGGCAGGTCCGCCCTGATCACTGTCGGCCCGCCATGGGGGCTCACCACGGTCATCACACCGTCAATCGTGGCAGCGCGGTCGGCCAGGCCCGCCAGGCCACCCCCGGGACGCAGGTTCGCGCCGCCCGTTCCGTTGTCGGTGATCTCCACGACGACCTGGTCGCCCGCGGGTCGCTCCTCCCGCCAGACGCGGATCATGGCCGTGGTGGCGTTCGCGTGTTTGGCGATGTTGGTCAGCGACTCGCCCACGATGAAGTACGCGGTGCTCTCCACCGCCGCGGGTGGGCGGGGGTCGACGGTCACGGCCACCTCCACCGGCACCGGACACCGGGCCGCCAGCGAGGACAGGGCCGCGTCGAGACCGCGGTCGCCCAGGACGGCGGGGTAGATGCCGCGGGCGAGGTCGCGAAGTTCGGCGACGGCCAGCTTGGCGTCGGCGTGGGCCTCGTCGATCAGGCTGCGGGCGGCCTCGGGGTCGGCGTCGAACTTGCCCTTGGCCCGGCCCAGGCCCATGGCCACCGCCACGAGCCGCTGCTGGGCGCCGTCGTGCAGGTCCCGCTCGATGCGGCGCCGCTCGGCTTCCGCGGCGTCGACACCGCGGGCCCGGGAGGCCTGCAGCCGCTCGGCCTTCGCGGTGAGGTCGGCCGTGCGGTCCGGCCCGAGCATCGCCACGGCGAGCTGCGAGTGCAGCCAGGCGTAGCGCGGGGCCACCCACAGGGCCAGCGGGACCAGCGGGATGCTCGTGACCGCGAGGGCGAACCCGATGATGGACAGCGGGAACTCCAGCATCAGGTACAGGAGGTCCCGCCACGTCCGGCGGTCGGTGAGCAGGGTCCGCCACTGGCGCAGCATGCTCTCGCCCGTGTCGGCGAGCACCGGCTCCGTGGGAAGGTCGGCCCCGGTCAGCGTCCGCGTCCAGTACCGGTGGGCGTTGCCGAAGGCCCGGGCGGACACCGCCGCGCCCACCAGGATGACGACCCCCACCCAGATGACCACCGTCGAGATGCCGACGCACATCAGCACCACGGTCGTCACGAACGTGAACAGGCTCAGCGGGAAGGCGCCCAGCAGGTAGGCGATGGAAGCCGCCGGATGCGGATACTGCCGCGTCGTCACATCACACCCCCGGTCACAGGCTGCCACGAACCGGCGGGTGGGCGCACCGGACCCAGCATGACCCGGGCGAACCGCGCGTGCGCGGCCCCCATGCCCTTGGTCAACGCGACCGTGCAGGCCAGCAGCAGCACCCCCAGGGCGGCGAACGGCAGCGCCTCGAGGGTCGAGTCCACCACGATCCACGGGCGGTCCCAGTCCCACATGCGGTAGCTGCCGGTCGGCAGGTAGCGGAAGTACACGGGCAGGAAGACCAGGGCCAGCGAGGTCGCCCAGAAGGACACCATGATGGCGAACTCGGCGATGCCCACCGGCAGCAGCAGGATGAAGTACGTCAGGCTCTTCCAGGTGGCGGCGTCCTTCACCCGCGCCAGCCACCGCTTGGTCTCCGGCAGCGGCTCGTGCGGGCCGGCGATGTAGGTGTCGAGCAGGGCGTAGACCCGGGCCCGCTCGACCTGGCCGCCCCCGCGGCACAGCACCACCGCCAACGCCAGCAACGGCAGCCCCACCCACACCACCGCGGTGCCGATACCCACCGTGAACAGCACGACAAGGACCACGAACGCCGTGATCCCCACCACCAGATTCATCAACAAAAACGCCAACGCCCCGAACACCGGCGGCGAAGGCCGGGTGCCGTCACTGTGGATCGTGGTCATGTTCGTCCCCTCTCGTCAGGGACAAGCATCACGGCCCGCGCAGGCCCGAACCATGGGGTCGACCACCGGCCCGAGGGTAGGGCTGACCCCACCTTCGGGAAACCGGAATGAACTGGCGGGGTCGACGCGTTATCCTTGGTGAGAACATCCACGAGGGGGTGAACGGTTTCGACTCTGGACGTCGATTCAGTGGGAAGCGTGCCGGTGCAGGCGAGATGACCACCGTAAGCGTCGCTCGCAAACCAATAAGCGCCGAAACTAACGTTCGCGCTGACTACGACCTCGCTGCCTAAGTAGCGGGTCGGGTCTGTCGGCCCAGGGATGCCTCCGCCCTGGATCCCGGCATCAGCTAGGAGGACTACCGCCAGCCTCGGTCACGGGGGTTGGTTGGGAAACAAACAGTGGCTGGGCTCGTCACACCGGCTTGTTCGCGTGACCGGTGGGGCCAAGTAGAGACAATGCGGACTGCGCACGGAGAAGCCCTGATGAAGCGACAGAGGACCCGGGTTCGATTCCCGGCACCTCCACGACTGACGGCCGACGCGTGTCTGCGGAAAGCGCAGACCGCGTCGGTCGTCTTTGTACTCGGCCGAGCCCCCAGACCCCCACGGTGCGATCGGTGACCATTCCAGCGTGGCTCGCGCTGCGCGCATCGGGGGTGCGTAACCAAGCGGGTCGCGCTGCGCGCATCGGGGTGCGTACCGATGGGTGGTTTCGCCCACGGTGCAAGCGGTCTGCACTCGCGATCAATGGAGGTGGTGGGATGGCGTGTCTTCATGTCGGGTGCGCGATGTGGACCCACAAGGCGTGGCCAGGGCGGTTCGTGCCGCGGTCCCTGGCGGCAGGGGAGCGGCTGCGGGCCTATGCCGGTTGGTGCAACGCTGTCGAGGGCAACACCACCTTCTATGCGACCCCCGCGCGGGACACCGTCGAGACGTGGGCGCGACAGACCGATCCCGCTTTCCGGTTCCTGCTCAAGCTGCCCAAGATCGTCACGCACGAGCGCCGGTTGGCCGGTGTCGAGGTCGCGATGCGGGCGTTCCTGGACGCGGTCGAGCCCCTCGGTGAACGGGCGGTTCTCTGGACCCAGTTGCCAGGCTCGTTCGGCCCTTCCGACGTCGACGCCCTCGGGCGCTTCCTGCGCAGGCTTCCCGCAGACCGCAAGCGCGCCGTGGAGGTTCGCCACCCCGGATTCTTCACCGACCTCGGCTCGATGTCGCTGCTGGAGCGGACACTCGCCGAGGCGAACACCGAGTGGGTGCCGTTCGACACCACGGTCTTCTTCCAGAGCCCCCCGGCCAGCGAGGCCGCACAGGAAGCCTGGGCGAGGAAACCGAGGCTGCCGCGGCGGACGCGGGCGCTGACCGACCGACCGATCGTCCGCTACCTGGGCCGGGACTCGATCGAGGAGACGGTCAAGGGGTGGCGGCCGTGGACCGAGGTGGTCGCCGACTGGCTGCGCGAGGGCCGATCGCCGACGGTATTCCTGCACACCCCCGACAACGACGACGCGCCCGCCCTCGCCCGCCGCTTCCACGACGACGTGCGAACACTCGTCCCCGACCTCGACGTGCTGCCCGAACCCGCGCCTATCGAGCCCGCGACCCTGTTCTGACGAGACCAGCACTCCCGTCGATGTCGCGGGGCGCCTGACGACGATCTGCTCGGCTCCGCCGGACTCGTCCACCGTGCACCCGTGCCGAAGACCGGCGCCAAGTGACCCTCACCTGACCGACGCCGGGCAGACCAAGGCTGACCAGGTCATCGCGGTGGAGGAGCAGATGTACGAAGCAATCGACGCCCTCACCGCCGGTCAGCCCGTCCCGCGGACCCTCAAGACGCTCCGCACAATGGCCGAAGTCTTTCCCGTCGCAGAAGCGCTTCGCCGACATGACGGATCGGTCCGCTGATCGCCGACGGGCGATCTCTCCCGCTTGGGGGACAACAGGGACCGGCCCGCCACCCGGGGCAACCATGACCGTCAGCAATCGTCGCCGATGGTTCGCGCCGGCGCGGAGCGGTGCGTGATCAGGGCCATTGAGACGGCGGCGAAGCCCACCGCGTTGGGGCCCCACGCCGCGAGGTCCAGTGCGTGGTCGGCCAAGACCGCCGCCGCGACGAAGTGCAGCGGCTGCGACACGATGGTCGCCGCGGCCGCCCAGCGGGACACCAGGCCGCTGTTCCACATGGCGAGGCCAAGCATCACGGTGCCGATGACGTGGCCGATCACGAACAGCCCCGCGGCGATGGCGAAGGTGGGATGTCCTTGGGGCAGGTGTCAGCGGGCGCGGCCCTCGCGGAGCATGGCGACCGATTTCTCGACTCTGGCCGCGCGTGTCTCCGCTTTCTTGGCGCTGGTCACCTGGTGGACGTGCCACGACTGCTTGCTGTGGGTCAGCGTGTCCCAGAAGTTCTTGGCCTGGGCGTCGGCGGCCAGCGCGGCGGCGAGGTCGTCGGGTACCTCGGTTTCCCGGGGCGCGGTGTCGAGTTCCACGTCGACGTCGAAGACCTGTCCGGCTTCGATGCCTGCCTGCGCCCGCCGTTCGGCACTCACGCCGAGGAGGAACCGGCCGCCCATCTTGGCGATCGAGGTCCGGAACG
This sequence comes from Actinokineospora xionganensis, assembly GCF_014323725.1. Classification (GTDB taxonomy): domain Bacteria; phylum Actinomycetota; class Actinomycetes; order Mycobacteriales; family Pseudonocardiaceae; genus Actinokineospora; species Actinokineospora xionganensis. The sequence goes on from NZ_JABVED010000030.1 coordinate 20,189, forward strand.
TGAAGCCGTCGACCGTGACGGACACCTTCGGGTGGCCACCTCCACCCAGACTCTCGACAACCTCCTCGGGCACCTCGAAGCCGGCGGTGTTCTTGCCGGTGGATTCCAGTTCGGCACGAAATCTCATGGTGTATCCCCTCACGTGTTCCCGGTGACGAGGTGACGGTGCGACAGCGGCAGTATCCGACCCGGGTCTCCGGTCGCTACGGCTGGCTCGGTGCACACAAGAGACTCCCATCGAAGCCGTCGCGGGGATACGCTGCGGCGTGGATTACTTCCTGATCTTTCCGCTGCTCGCGGTGGTCTTGGTCGGCGCGATGATGTTGGTGGCGTACACCAGGAAGGGGACGGTGGCCACCGTCCCGATGACCAAGCGACGGATCGTCCTGCGCTCGGCGGCTCCGCCCCAGGTGGTCTACGGCTGGCTTGCCCAGCACTGCCCGCCCGGTTACGCCATCGAGGACGCCGACCCGAGCCGCGGCGTCGTGGTCTTTTCGTCCAAGCCGAACCTGATGACCTACGGCTTCTTCTACCCGGCCGCTGTCTACCCGGAAGGCCCCGGGACGCGCGTCGATCTCGGGATCAAGTCGAAAGTGTTCCAGTACGGGCCACTGGTGACCCGGGCGCACCGCAAACTCGCGCACGCGCTGGCCGCCCTGACTCAAAGCCGTATCGAGGGCGACTGACCGGCCCGGCGGCTCAGGCGCTGGGCACGATTTCCGCTTCCCGCAGGACCAGCAGGTCCACGACGAAGCACGCGACCTCGCCCTCGGCGGTGCGGCCGAGCCAAGTCGGATATGCGCCGTCGCCCCAGCCGGAGGTGAACTGGACGAGACTCGCGCCCGTCGCCGGGTCGACGAGCTCGGCAGGCAGGTCCGCCATCCCGTCCCAGTCGGCCACGGCCTGGTCGGACAGCTCCGCCAGTGCGGGGCCGGCCGCGACGTCGAAGAAACACGCCATGCCGCTGTCGACACCGAAACCTTGGAACTCGCCCTCCCCGAGCATCAGCGGCTCGGCGGACGCGGTCAGCGCGGGTTCCCATGACGCCACGGGCGCGTCGACGACGGTCAGTCGCGCCGCCGCGACTCTCGTGTGATCGGGCTGGTCGATGAACCGGATCACAGCCAGGTCCACCCGGTAGGCGCCGGGGGCGACGGGCGTGGTGAACGGGTCCACTCCGTCGAGCCAACCCGGATCGGCCGCGGCCAACTGCCCGGACACCAGTCGTGCCACGCCGGCGGGGCGGACGTCGGTGATCACGGTGCTACCGCTGCCTGCCAGCGAATACCGCACGCCGGGCTCGAAAAGCGCGGTCGGGTCGCCCGGAGGCAGAGGGACCGGAGGACGCCATGGTGGCGCTGTCGCCGGGTCGATGGCGTCATCGACCCGCCGCACGCGGACCGGGCCCAGGCCGAACAGCGTCGACAAGTCCCCGAACGACGGCACGGGGACCACGAGCGTGGCCGGGTCGACCTGGGTTTGCGTCGCCCGCATCCCGCCGCCTTCGCCCGCGGGTGCTGCCTCGTGCTCCACTCGACCGGAGCGGAAGTTCCGGATGGTTTCCTGGCCCGCGCCTCGGTCGAACTCGGCCTGCCCGGCCGAGTCGTAGGTCCAGAGCCGGACCTCGGTGACGAACAATCCGCCCTCCGGGACGAGGCGGCACTGCGTCTGGTGTACGCGCCTGCCTTGCTCGTCGAAACGCCACACGCGCGCGTACCGCTGCGTTCCAGCCCAGTCGACCAGGGCCGGCACCCGACCGCCGTCCGCCGTGACGGCGGCCACCGCGAATTGTTCCCCCGCCGCATGACGACGTCGCGCCTCCTCGACACCGATGCGTCCGACGAGCGTCCGTGCCTCCGGGTCGAACCCCTCGCAGTAGACGAGGTCCACAGTGATCTCTTCAGGCATGGCGGCGACGGTAACAACGTGCCACGACAGTTCGGGTTGTCATGGCCGTCGGCTCGTGGGCTCGGGCGAAAAAGGTGATCGGTGTCTGCGCGCCGCCTTCGGTGAAGCGTTCGAGTGCGAGGCCCGCGTCGAGGAAGGTGTGGAGCAGGTCGGGCAGCGGGCGGTGGGTGGCGCCGACCAGGTGGCGGATTCCTTTGTCCGTCCAGGATTCCTTGGTCCAATGGCGGTCGCGGTAGCCCGATCGCAGGACGATCGCCTCGCGGTCGGAACGGTCGGCGAAGGCTCCGCGGAAGCAGGGTGGACGCCGATGTGGACGAACGCGCCCACCGGGCCGCAGAATCCGGGCCGCCTCGCGGACGACGGCCAGGTAGGCCGGCATGTCCGTGTGGACCATGACGGCGATGACAGCCGACAGGGAACCGCTTCGAATGGGCAGCCGCCTGCCGTCGGCCAGGGCGATGGGCATGCGGCCCCTGGCATGTCGGCGCATGCCTGGAGAGAGGCCCACGCCTACCGGAGTCCAACCCGGTTTCCGGACTTGGTCCGCGTGCGCGCCGGTAGTCGGCAGTCATGATCTCCACTGAACACGGGATCGGGCTCGGCTGCTCAGGGTTCGTCTGGTGATATCGCCAAGAGCGGACGGACCTCCGTGCTTCAGCCTCGCCGCTCAGATGGTGATGACGACCTTGCCGCGATTGTGCCCCTCCTCGAGGTGTCGGATCGCCTTGGCGGCCTCGCCCAGCGGGTAGGTGCGGTCGATGACGGGAACGACTTTCCCCGCCTCGATGTGCGCGGTCAGCGCCTCGAGGTCGGTGCTGGTTTCCTTCGCTATCAACCCGCACAGCTTCTGGCCGACGAACGGTGACAGCATGGCGGCCCGCAGCGAACGGCCGAAGCCGCCGGTCCAGCGACCCCCTCCTTCGCCGCCGACGATCACCAGTATTCCCTTGGCGGCGAGAGCCTTTCGCAGCTTCGGCAGCGGGCGGTTGCCCGCGATGTCGAGGACGAGGTCGTAGCGGCGACCGCCTTCGGTGAAGTCCTCGCGGGTGTAGTCGATGACGTGGTCCGCGCCGATAGACCGGACCAGGTCCGTCTTCGTCGTGCTGCACACCCCGGTCACCTCGGCGCCGAAGGCTTTGGCGAGTTGCACGGCGAAGGTGCCGACGCCGCCCGCCGCGCCGATGACCAGGACATGCTGTCCCGCCTTGATTTCGCCGGCGTCGCGCAGCGCCTGCAGGGCGGTGCCGGCGGAGATCGGGACCGCTGCCGCCTGGGCGAAGGAAAGGCCCGCGGGCTTGAGCGCCAACCGGTCCTCGCGGGCTGTCGCGTACTCGGCGAAGGAGCCTTCGCAAGTGCCATATACCTCGTCCCCGGGCTTGAACCGGGTGACGTTCCGGCCGACCGCCTCGACCCGGCCCGCGACGTCTCGGCCCCGGGTGGCGACTTTCGGCTTGCGCAGGCCGAAACCCGCGATTCGGACCAGGTACGGCATTCCGGTCATCAGGTGCCAGACGCCCGGGTCGACGCCCGCGGCCCGGACGGCCAGGAGGACGTCGTTGTCGCCCGCCGTGGGTCTCTCGATCTCGCGCAGTGCCAACACATCCGCCGAGCCGTAGATGTCCTGGACGATCGCCTTCATGGTGTTTCTCCTTCTGGGTACTGGAACACGTCGTCGAGCGGGACGCCGAACACCTTGGCGATCTGAAAAGCCATCTCCAGGGACGGCGAGTAGCGGCCCTGCTCGATGGCGATGACGGTCTGGCGGGTGACGCCGATGCGCTTGGCCAGCTCGGCCTGCGTCATCTCCCCGTGCGCGAATCGCAGGGCGCGGATCGTGTTGGTGACCTTGGTTGACTTCACCATGCCTGGAAACCCCGGCGGTAGGCGGCGAGTTTCGCCATGGAACCGAGGGCCGCGGACAGCGCGAAGCCGAGGTAGATCGTGTTGGCGATCCAGAAGTGGTTCCACTGGGCCATCGACATCAACATCGCGGCCACCGCGCCGATGACGACGAATGACATGCCGATGTAGTCGCCGAACCGGGCGATCTCACGGTCGCGCTGGTCCTTCTGCGCGGCGTCCTCGCGCGACGCGATCGAGACCACGATGTTCAGCACGATCGTCGCGACGATCGAGCCGATGATCGTCCACAGCATCGTCGACACGTAGGGGACGTCAGCGAGTGGAACGTCGCCGGTCCGTCCGAGAACGGTGATCAGGTAGACCCCGTACGCCGCGACCGTGACCACCAGCATGATCCACGCGCGTTTCTCTTCGAACGCCACAGCAGCTCCCGATGTAAAGCAAAGTTGACATGGATGAACGTAAAGCAGAACTGACTCCATGTCAAAATTTCTTTACTTCAACCCGGTCCGCTCGACCTTGGTCGAGGTGACTCGCGCGGACGTATGTCCGGCCGTCGGGGCTTACCCCAGGTTGCTCGGGAGCTGCCATGAGACGTCTCGCGTTGGTTCTTTCGGCGATCGCGCTGCTGGTCGGCGCGACGCCGTCCGCCCAGGCCGACGCGCCCGCAATGGTGCGGGTGCTGACGTGTTCGGACGGCACGACGTTCACCGGTGAGCACGTCCGGTTCGGCGGCGGCTCGCCTCCTCGGACCTGGCGCAACGTCGTCACCGGCGAGGACCCGATCGCGTTCGTCTTCTTCGCCTCCACCGTCACCGCACCGGACGGAACCACGACCTGGTGACGTGCGGCTTCGTCATCCCCGAAGGCCCGCTCACCGGCTTCGTCGGCTACTTCATCGGGACGTGAGTGTCACTCGCAGGCGACCCCGTCGCCATCGCGGTCGAGGTCGTAGATGTCGCTGCCGATGACCCGGACCGGTCCGCGCACGTAGGCCGGGCCGTTGCCGCTGCCGCCCGCGCAGTCGACGTCGGAGGCGACGGGGACGCAGCCGGAGTAGTTCTCGTCGCAGTTGCTCGCCGCGGTCGTGGGGGCGGGCTTGGGTGGGGCGGGCGCGACGGTCGTGGTCCGCTTTGTCGTCGTGACCGGCGCCTTCGTCGGAGCCGCAGGCGGCGGAGCGGCCTCGGTGGTGACTGGGGGAGGAGCGATCTCCGGAGTCGTCGGCGGCGGCGTGGTGGTGGTCGTTGTCGTTGTGGTGCTTGAGGTTGTGGTCGTGGTGAGCACCGTGTCGCTCGCCGTGGGGGCGTCCTCGCCGCTGCCCGCGATGACGGCGATGAGGGTGATCACGCCGACGACACCCGCGACGACGAAGCCCGCTCCATGGTTCGACTTGGCCTTGCTCGGCACCGGGGCTCGCATCGGCGGGACGGCGTGCGACACCGGATCCATCGGGCGCACCGGCCCGGCCGGGACCGGCGGCATGGTGCGCGTCATGGGGGCCACGGGAACGCCGTCGGTGTGGCGCGGGAGGTAGAGCTCCAGTTCGATGCCGCGCTTGCCGAGGTGGACCAGGGCCTCGCAGCCCGGGCGGGCGCCGCGCGCGGACACCGACCGCAGGAACGGCGCGTACCGCTGCGACATCGCGTAGGTGAGCTCGCCGACCCGCGAGCCGTCCAGCCGCACTTCGATCGCCTGCTGGCCCTCGTACTTCCCGGATCCGATGGTGCACCAAGCCAGTTCGACGGCGACCCGCCGCGGCACGTCGCCGTGGACCGGGTAGCGCGCCAGGATGTGCTGGTGGTGTTCCTCGCGGGTGACGGTCACGGGCACGGCGGGCTCGAACATGTGCAGGCCTGCCGACGAGTTCTCGATCAAAGCGGTCGCCTCTTCGGGCCGAAGGTGCGCGCGGACGGGCCGCGCCTCGTGGTGTGCGCCGGGCGCGCCCCCGCCTGCCCTGCTTCGCGGTCGGGGCAACGAATTCGTGCCCGGCCGACGTTTGTTCATCGGTCAACAAAGTGATTCGTTACGGTCGGTCCCTGATCGGACACTGACCGATACACGACAGAAAGGAGCCGGGATGCGGATTGTGGTCACCACGACGGGAACCGCGGAGGACGCCGAGCGGCTGGCTGACGGCATGGTGGGGGAGCGGCTCGCGGCGTGTGTCCAGATCGTCGGCCCGGTGCGCAGCGTGTACCGCTGGGATGGCGAGATCCAACACGAACAGGAATGGCAGTGCTGGATCAAGACCGCGGCCGACCGCGTCGACGCGCTCACCGAGTGGATCAAGGGGAACCACCCGTACGACGTTCCGGAAGTCGTCACCCTGCCGGTGCTCGACGGCAATGCGGACTACCTGTCCTGGGTGACCACGGAAACCCGACCGGGATGACGAGACGGCAGGCCTCCATGGTGCAGGCCTGCCGTCTCGCTGAACCGCGCTATCGGGGCCGCGGGACCCAGACCGTCCAGTCGTACCAGTCGGTGCCCGGAGCCGGAGCCGGTGCGGGAGCGGGAGCGGGTGCCGGGGCAGGCGCCGGTGCGGGAGCCGGGGCAGGCGCTGGTGCCGGTGCGGGTGCGGGGGCAGGCGCCGGTGCGGGAGCCGGGGCAGGGGCCGGGGCAGGCGCTGGTGCCGGTGCGGGTGCCGGTGCCGGTGCCGGTGCCCCGGGGACACCGGGCGCGGGCGCGGGGGCAGGCTGCGGTGCCGGGAGCTGGGGGTTGGGGAGTTCGCCGGGTGCGCCGGGGACCGGGGGACTGATCGGCAGCTGCGGGTTGCCCGGGTTCTGCGTAGCCGCCACGGGGGACGGTGCGGGCAGCGCCAGGACGCCGGGGTCGGAGCCGCGCGAGTCGGGCTTCGCAGGCGCCTGCGGGATCGCGGTGACCCCGTTGGCGTAGGTGGCGGCCCAGGTCAGCACCGTGTTGACGTACTCCTGGGAGTGGTTGTAGCGGAACACTGACTTCGCGGCCTGGCTCGGGTCGGACAGGTCCATCCCACCCGAACAGAGGTAGCGGCCCGCGGACACCGCCGCGTCATAGACGTTGTGCGGGTCGGCGACACCGTCGCCGGTGGCGTCGGCGCCGTAGCGCGCCCAGGTCGCCGGGATGAACTGCATCGGGCCGACCGCGCGGTCCCAGGTGCGGTCGCCGTCGTGGGTGCCGCCGTCGGTGTCGCGGATCGCGGCGAATCCGTTGCCGTTCAACGCGGGACCGAGGATCGGCGACACGGTCTTGCCGTCGCTGTCGACCTGTCCGCCGCGGGCGTGGCCGGACTCGATCCGCCCGATGCTCGCCAGCAGCGACCAGGTCAGCTTGCAGCCGGGCTGCGTGGTCGCCAGCAGGGACTCGGCCCGCAGGTACGCGCGCAGAACGACCTCGGGGACCGCGGCGCCGCCGACGGGCAGGGCGGCGAGGACGTCGAGGGGCACGACGGGCGCGGTTGGCTCGGCGGCCGACGGCGAAGGCAGTTCGCCGTTGACGGCGTACTCCTCGTCGGCCGGGAAGGGGCCGACCGGCGTGACCGGCGCGATGTCGCCGGACTTGCTCGCGTCTTGTGTGGACAGTGGGGAGGTTCCGTCACTCGCGACCATGGCCAGCAGGACGGCCAGCGGGGTCGCCGCGGTCGCCAGTCCGGCCATCCGGCGCGGCCGCCGCGGCTTGCGCTGCTTGGCGGTCTTCACGGCCGGGGGCTTGCGATGCCTCGCCATCGAATACACCTTCCACGACGCCGCGGTGACACCTGTCACCTGTGGGTAAGGAGACAGTGCCCGATGGCGAAGGGAAAATCACGAGGCTTTGTCGCGACCCCTGAATAGTTGGCGTTCCCGGACGAGGCCTTGAGTCCGCCTCTGTCGCATACTGACAAATCCTGGGCTAAGGCCGGATTTTCTCCGTCATGACAAGTTCACCGGACCGGAACCCACGTGCGCACTTCACGACCGACAGTGTGGAGGTTTTGAGCACCGGGTGCTCTCCGGTAAGGCTGCCGACCAGCAGTTCGAGATCAGGGTTGTGACCGATCACGAGCACCGTCTTCACCTCGGCGAGCGAGCCCAGCAGGTCCAGGATCGCCTCGGCGCCCTCACCGTAGAGCTGCTCTTCGAACCGGACTTCCGGGACCGCGGGCAGCTCGGCGGAGACCAGATCCCAGGTCTGGCGCGTCCGCGTCGCGGGCGAGACCAGGGCGAGGTCGATGTCCGGAACGTGCTCGGCGAGCCAGCGGCCCACGGCGGGTGCCTCGATCCGGCCGCGGTCGGCCAGCGGCCTGCGGTAGTCGGGCACACCCTCCGGCCATGCGGACTTCGCGTGTCGCAGGATCACCAGGCGCGGCATCGAGCCTCCTCGTCGTCTGGTCCATATCGAACCAGTTCGACGAGCGGGAGGACGCCACCGCCCCGGCGGCGCCCGCAAACCTGGCGGGGATCGTCGTCAGGGTCCAGTAGGCGTGCCCCCTATCGCCGGAGCGCCGGCCAAGCGACAATCCGGGCATGCCGGGAGTGATCGGTCGCGCGACCGAGCTGACCAGGGTGGACGCCGCGCTCGCCGCCGCCGCCGCGGCGGGCCGGGGCGCGGTGCTGCTCATCGCCGGTCCGGCGGGCATCGGCAAGACCCGGTTGGTCGACTCCCTGGTCACTCGGGCGGCCGAGCGCGCCATCCCCGTCGCCCGCGGAAACTGTGTGCCGGACGAGGGCGCGCCCGCGCTCTGGCCCTGGTGGCAAGCGCTTGCGGACCGTCCGGAACTCGCCGCCCGACTCGACCTCGACACCGACGCGGATCCCGGACTGTCGGTCGCGGCAAGGCTGCGCGCGTTCGACTCGCTGTTGCGCGAGCTGTCCGGGCAGGCGCGGGTGATCGTGCTGGAAGACCTGCATTGGGCCGACGAGTCGACGCTGGCGCTGCTGCGGCTGGCCGTGGGCAGACCCGGGCTGCTGGTCGCCGCGACCTACCGCGACGACGAACAGGGTCCCGCGCTGCGGGCCGCCGTCGAGCACCTGCGCCGCGACGCCTCGACCGCACTGCTCACGCTCGGCCCCTGGGGCGACGCCGAGGTCGCCGAGTTCGTCGCCGGTCAGGCCGATCCGTCGTGGGCGGCGCTGCTGCGCCGCGTGTCGGGCGGGAACCCGCTGTACGCGGGCGAGCTGCTGACCGCGCTCACGGCCGCGGGCCTCGGCCGGTCGCCCGCGACCGCGCGGTGGCCCCTGGGGGTGCCGGAACAACTGCGCGGGATCGTCGCCGCCCGGCTCGACTCGCTTCCCCCGGCCGCCGCCCGGGTGGCGAGGGCGTGCGCGGTCATCGGCGTGGACAGCACCGCGGAGGAGATCGCCATGCTGGTCGGCGAATCGCCCGACGCGGTGCGGGCCGGCGCGGACGACGCGCGCGGTCTGCTGCGTCAGGACGGCCGGATCGCGTTCGGCCACATGCTCGTCCGGGACGCGGTCTACGGCTGTGTGTCCACATCGGACCGCCTGCGCTGGCACCGGAAGCTCGCCGAGGCCGTCGAATCCGGCGCCTTGCCCGGCGAGTCGGTCACCCATCGGCTCCGGTCCATCACCGACGCCGAGAGCCGGTCGGCGGCGGTCCGGGCCTGTCGGGACGCCGCGGGGAAAGCGTTGTCCCGCTTGGCTTACGACCGGGCTGCGGAGCTGTACGACGCCGCGGCGGGGGTGCTGCGGGTCGACGACCCGGACCGGGTGGACCTGCTGCTGGACGCCGCGGAGATGTGGTACCGCGCCGGGCGCGCCGACGACGCGGTCGACCGCTGCGAGGCGGTCGCTTCGCTCGATCCGGCGCCCGACCGGCTCGTGCGTGCCGCGCTGACCGTGCGCGGCATCAACGGCGCCGTGTCCAGCAGGCTGGTCCTGTTGTGCGACCGAGCGCTTTCCGGTGCGGATGACGTCGGGCGCGCGCGGGTCCTCGCCCAGCGCGCGATCGCCCTGGCCGATGTGGTACACCACGACCAAGCTGAGGAACCGAGCCGGGAGGCGCTCGAACTGGCCGAGCGCACCGGCGATCCGCTCGCCTTGGCCGATGCCCTGCGCGCGCGGCAACAGGTCCTCAGTGGACCATGGTTCGTCGCCGAACGGCTGGAGCTCGCCCGGCGGATGCTCGCGCTCGGGCCGAAAGCGCTGCTCGACGGCGAACTGTGGGGTCGGGTGTGGCGCATCGACGCGGCGCTGCAACTCGGTTCGATGGCCGCCCTCGACGATGAACTCGCCATGCTCAAGCTCTACGCCGACCGGGTCGGCCTGCCCAACGCGCTGTGGCACTACCACCGGATGTGTGCGGTCCGCTCGGTGCTGCTGGGCGCGTTCGACCTCGCCGACGAGCAGGCGGATCAGGCCTTGGCGATGGGCAGGCAGCTCTCCGATCCGAGCGCGGAGGGCCTCGACATCCCGTTCCGCGCGGAACTGCGGTTGCTGCAGGGGCGCGCCGCGGAAAAGCTCGACGCGGTGTCTGAACTCGTCTCCCTCGCGCCGATGCCGGTGGTCTACGCCCAGATGGGCCGGTTCCTGCTCGATTCCGGTGACCCGGACGGCGCGCTCGCCCTGTTCGAGCGGCTGCGTCCATCGTTGCCTGACCTGCCGCGCGATGGCCGGTGGCTCCCCACTGTCGCCTCGGGAGCCGTGCTCGCCGCCCATCTCGGCGACGCCGACACAGCTCGCCGCTGTTACGAGGAACTGTTGCCGACGGCCCAGTACTACCAGGCCGCCGGTTCCGGGACCGTCATCTGCGTGGGATCGGTGTCGCGGCCGCTGGGCCGGGTCGCGGCCGCGCTCGGTTGGCGCGACGAAGCGATCCGGCACTTCGAGAACGCGATCGCCATGGACGACCGGATCGGCGCGCTTCCCTTCCGGGCTGAGGCGGAGGTGGCGCTCGCCGAGGTCCTCGTCGGCGGCGGACGGGCCGAGATCGCGCGTGCGGGCCGGATCGCGCGGCAGGCCGCGGTGACCGCGCGCAGGCTGGGCATGCCGCCGACCGTCGCGCGGGCGGACGCCGTGCTCGCCGAGGTCCGCCGGGCCCAACACGACGCCGTGCCGCTGACCGCGCGTGAACGCGAAGTGCTCACGCTGCTCGCCGTGGGAGCGCCGAACCGGACGATCGCCGACAAGCTCGTGCTCTCGGAGCGGACCGTCGAGACCCACGTCAGCAACGTGCTCGCCAAACTTGGCGTGGCTAACCGGGCGCAGGCCGCCACCTGGGCCGTGGAGAACGGGCACGGAACCGCGTAGTCGGTCTCCGTACTTCCCCGGATCCGCCGCCCCACCGACCGCGCGAAGGTCGTGGGGACAAGGAAACGGGAGGTGAGCGCGATGTACGCGCGAATCCACAAATCCACGGGCGCCCCGCCCGACGGGGCCCGCGAGGCGCACACGTACCGAAGGCTCGCGGCAGACGACGAACTGATGGTGTCGCTATTCGACACCAGGGAAGACGCGGCGGCCGACCCGACCGCCGAGTGGTACGAGGTCGAGTCCGACCACCCCGGCGCCGGTTCGCCCGCGGGCGTGGCCGCGTTCCTCTACTTCGACGGCCCGATCAGCGACGAGGTCCACCAGGCCGCGGAGCGCGCTCACCGCGAACGGATCGCCCCGGCGATGCGCACGCAGCCGGGGGTGAGTCGGGCGCTGGTGCTGTGGCAGCCGCAGCGGCGCACGGCGCTGGTGGTCTCCACGGCCGACTCCGTCGAGTCGATCGAGGCGGGCCAGCGCGCCGTCGCGACGATGGAGCTGTTGCCGGGCGAGGACGCGGCGCTGCTGCCGGGGCCGGACCGGGTCGAGCTGTTCTGGGCGGTGGCGTCATGACCGCCGGGGTGACGCCGGTCGCGATCGAGCTGCCGGAGTCGGCGCGGTACCGGCTGGCGCCAACCAGGTGTTCCGCGCGGTTCACGGTGGCGAAGCTGGGCCTGTTCCGGGTGTCGGGCGAGTTCACGGTCACCTCGGGCACGGTCTCGGTCGCCGACGGGGTGGCGAGCGTGCACGCCGAACTGGACGCGGCGAGTTTCCGGACCGCCATGTCCCAGCGGGACAAGGACATCAAGTCCCCGAAGTTCCTCGACGTCGCCGTGTTCCCGACGCTGGTCTACGACGGCGAACTGGTCGGTGACCGAATCGAGGGGACGCTGCGGGTGCGTGACCGGGCGGTGCCGACCGACTTGGCGCTGACCGCCGTGCACTTCGGAACCGACGGGGTCGACGTCACCGCCACCGCGCGGCTCGACCGGTTCGAGGCCGGTTTGACGAGGGCGAAGGGAATCGTCGGGCAGTTCGTCGATATCGCGCTGACGGTCACGTTGGTGCGCTCGGAAGGGGAGCGGTCATGACCGTCGGTCGAGTAGTGGGTGTGCTGGGTGTTGTCGGCGTGCTGGTCGCGGGAGGCGGCGTCGCGATGGCGGTGTCGACGGATCCGGTGACCATCAACGCCTGCGTGAACAACAAGAGCGGCGCGGTCCGGATCGTGGATGCCGCGGGCTCCTGCCACACCACGTACGAACGGCCGCTGGTCTGGAACCAGCAGGGGCCTGCGGGCCAGGAGGGGCCTGCTGGGCCTGTCGGGCCTGCTGGGCCTGTCGGACCCGCTGGGCCTGTCGGGCCTGCTGGACCGGCGGGGGCCGACGGGGCGCCGCTCTGGACCGTCATCGACTACACCTTTGGCGACAACGCCCTGTTCCCCAGAGCGCGCCCGAGCACTCATGTCCTGGGCGTCGAAATGGTCGGCGGGCGCACGGACGTCACGTTCGACCGGGACGTCCACGGGTGCGCCGCGCAGGTCACGCCCCACTTCCCCCGGCTGACGGCGAGCGCGAGGCCGGTCGGGAACAAGGTCGAGGTGCACCTTCACGAAGGGACGGTGGAGACGCCACGGGCGTTCTCGCTTGTGGTCTTCTGCTGAGGGGTTCCGCGAGTGGCTCGCGTCACGTATGGTTCCACGAAAGTGAAGTTGATTCACATATGCGGGAGCAGACGGATGCGGGCCACTCGCCGATCGATCATCGCCACCATGCTGGCCGCGCTCGCGGGCGCCGTCGTCCTCGCCGGTCTGCCGACCGCGCAGGCCGCGCCGCCGCCGACGACGTACCTGGTCGGACGGGGTATCTCCGACGTGACCGGGCCTGCGGCTGAGAACGGCATGATGGGGTACTCGAAGTTCGACCAGAAGACGACGGGCATCCACCAGCGCCAGCGCTCTCGCGCGTTCATCACCGTCGACCAGGCCACCGGCAAGCGCGTCGCCTATGTGAACGCCGACCTCGGCATGATCTTCCGGGCGGTGCAGGAAGGCGTGCTGGGCAAGCTGAAGTCCCGCTACGGCGACCTCTACACCCAGCAGAACGTGCTGCTCTCGGCCACGCACACGCACGCCGGGCCGGGTGGTTACTCGCACAACCTGGCGTACAACCTCGCCATTCTGGGTTTCCAGAAGCAGACCTTCGACGCGACCGTCGACGGCATCGTCGAGTCCGTGGTCAAGGCGCACGACGACCTCAAGCCCGGGACGATCAGCATCGGCCGGGGCGAGTTGACCAACGCGAGCGTGAACCGGTCGCGGGTGGCGTTCGAGCAGAACCCGGCGTCGGACAAGGCCCAGTTCCCCAACGCGATCGACCCGGCGATGACCGTGCTGCGGTTCAAACAGGGCGCGCAGGACGTTGGCGCGATCAGCTGGTTCGCCACCCACAACACGTCGATGACGAACACGAACACGCTGATCAGCGTGGACAACAAGGGCTACGCGGCCTACCAGTGGGAGCACGACCAGAAGGGCGTGCGGTACCTGGACAACCGCCCCGGTTTCGTCGCCGCGTTCCCCAACACCAACGCGGGCGACATGTCGCCGAACCTGAACCTGCGGCCCGGCTCCGGGCCCACCGAGGACGAGTTCGAGAACACCCGAATCATCGGCGAACGCCAGAACACCAAGGCGAACGAGATCTTCGCCGGCCCGCAGACCCCGGTCAGCGGCGGCATCGACTACCGCATGCGGTTCGTCGACATGTCCGCGGTCACCGTCGACGGCCGCTACACCACCGACGGCCAGTCGCGCCGCACCTGCCCCGGCGTGGTCGGCGCGTCGACGCTCGCGGGCAGCATCGAGGATGGCCCGGGGCTGCCGCTGTTCAGCGAGGGCATGGTCAACCCGATCGCCGCGCTGCTGGAGCCGCTGGACGTCGAGGTCCCGCAGTGGGTCAAGGACTGCCAGTACCCGAAGACGACCGCCGTCCCCACGGGCCTCGTCGAGGCGACGCCGAACGTGCTGCCGCTGCAGGTCGTGAAGCTGGGGCAGTTCCACCTGATCGCCGTCCCCGCGGAAGTCACCGTCGTCTCCGGGCTGCGGCTGCGGCGCACGGTCGCGGCGGAGCTGGGGGTGCCGCTGGAGAACGTGCTGATCCAGGGCTACGCCAACGACTACAGCCAGTACGTGACGACCCCGGAGGAGTACGACAAGCAGCAGTACGAGGGCGGCTCCACCCTCTTCGGCCGCGACACCCTGCCCGCCTACCAGCAGGAGTTCGCCAAGCTCGCCCAGTCACTTCGTTCAGGCTCGGCGTTGACCCAGGGAGCGACCCCGACGAAGCCGCTGCCGGCCGAACTGAACCTGCAAACCGGCGTCGTGTTCGACGACAAGGGACTGTTGCAGAGCTTCGGGCAGGTGCTGACCGAGCCGGCGGCGGCGTACGGACGCGGACAGACCGTGACCACGAAGTTCGTGACCGGCCACCCGAAGAACAACCTCCGCCGCAACGGCACCTACCTGGAGGTCCAACGCGAGACCGCGGGCCAGTGGAAACGAATCGCCGACGACGGCGACTGGTCGACCAGGTACCACTGGGCGCGGGTCGGGGTGGCCAACTCGGAGGCGACGATCACTTGGACGATCCCGGCGAACGCGCCGCCGGGCCGGTACCGGATCGTCCACCACGGCGACTGGAAGAGCGGCTGGACCGGCGAGATCACCCCGTTCACGGGCGCTTCGCGGGCGTTCACGGTGAATTGAGAGAACCGCCCCAGTCCGACAAACCCAGCCCGACAACCCCAGCCCGACAAACCCCACCCGCCCTGGGGGCCTGCCCTGCTCCAGTCTATCGGCGAGGGGTGTCGGAAACCGGGGTTCGTGGGGTGTCTGTGGATAACCGATGCGGCTGTGGATAGCCTGGGGAACGCAGGTCAGCGCGGGTTCTGGCCAGTCAGAGGGGGAGCCGCGACCGGTGGCTGGGCCTGTTGCTGCGACTTCCAGAACTCCCGGGCGACCACCACGACCACCGCCGTGTCCACCACTGCGAACACCGCCAACCCCAGCGAACCGGTGCGGACCGCGCGGATGGTCTCGTAGGCGACCAGGGCGCTAAAGACCAGGCACGCCAAGGGGTACGCGCGAACGGCGCGTCGGTGCAGGGTGTAGGCCAGGCCGAGCTTCAGCACCCCGTGCAGGAGCAGGAAGACGACGGCGAAGGTGCGGCCGCCCTCGGCCGCCCGGGTCAGGTCGTCGGCGATGGCCCCGCTGTGGTCGCCCAACAGGTCGCGGCTGACGACGGCGTTGGCGATGCCGCTGATCACCGCGGGCGGCACCGCGGCCAGCAGCAGCGCACCCAGCACCTGCATGGCCCCGTCGAGGCTCTTGACCAGCACGGCCAGGCTGAACAGGGTGGACTTCGTTCGCGTCACCCCCTCAGCATGCCGTCGGTCGCGCGGTTGTGTCAGCTCAATCGACCCTTTGCTCCAGCACCTGCCCCGGCCAGTCGTCCACCGTGAACGTGGCCGACGGGGTGAAACCGTTGCGCACGTAGTAGTCCACCAACCGGCCCCGCGCGCCCGCCCAGCAGTCGACGCGCAGCAGGCCGATGCCGAGCGCGCGGGTCCGGGCGCGGGCGAAGTCGAGCAGGTCGGACCCGATCCCGCGACCCGCGAGCCTGCGGGAGGTGATCAGGAACCGGATGTACACCTCCGGCTCGTCGACCGGCGGGATCATTTCCGGGGGCTCGCCCAGCACCAGCGCACCCGCGGGCGCGCCGTCGGCCTCGGCGATCCACAGCAGCCCGCTCTCAGCCATCGCCCGCACCCGTGCCACCCGCTTGGGCTGTGCCGACCACGGTTCACTGCCCCACTGTTCGCTCTGGCCGCGCTCGACCATCCATGCCACCGCCTCGTCGAGGAAGGCGAGCATGGTGTCAGCGTCGGCGGGCCCACCGGGCCGGATCATCGGGACTCCTTTCGCTGGATGCTGTGCCGTGTCGGGGGAGCGGTTGTCGGGTCCTCCGGCCATCGGTGCTTCGGGTACCGCCCCCGCAACTCCGCCCGTACCCGCGGGTAGCCGGTCGTCCAGAATCCCGCGAGGTCCCCGGTCACCGCGGTCGGCCTGCCCGCGGGCGAGAGCAGCCGCAGGACGACGGGCACGCGGCCGTCGACCACCGTCGGGCTTTCCGTCCACCCGAACACCTCCTGCACCTTCACCGGAAGCGCGGGCTGGTCACCGCTGTAGTCGACTCGGACCTTGGAGCCCGACGGGACCTCGATCCGTTCGGGCACGAGTTCCTCCAGCCGGGTCGCGGCAGGCCACGGAAGGAGCGTCCGCAAGGCGGCGGTCATGTCGACGCGACCCAGGTCGGCGCGGTTTCGGGCGTTGCCGATCCAGGACTCGGCGGCGGCCAGCAGGGCGTTGTCGTCCACCGCGGGCCACGGATCGCCCAGGGTGCGGTGCAGCAGGTCGAGCCGGGCGCGCAGGGAAAGGGCCCGCTCGTCGAAGCGGACCAGGCCGAGCCCGTGTTTGCGCAGTCCTTCCTGGATGGCCGCGCGCACGTCCTGCGCGGGCGGTTTCGGCAAGGGCCGCTCGTGCAGCACGATCGCACCCAGCCTGCGGATCCGGCGCGCCACCACGTCGTCGACCCACACCACCTCATCCACTGTGGACACCAGCGCGGGCGCCGCGGTGACCGCGAGTTCCTCGTCGGCCCGGGCGGCGAGCCGGACGCGGCCGTGCGCGCTGCCCGGCACCCGGTCCGCCACCGCGACCGCCAGCCACTCCGGATCGCCGAGCCCACTTCCCGGCGGCAACTCCACGGCTGTGCCGCCCGCCATCAGGTAGACGGCCGAATCCTTGCCCCGTCTGCGCGCCAGGCGTTCGGGGTGTGCCAAGGCGATGATCAGCGCCGGGTCCACGCGGCCGGTCGACTTGCCCTCCACTAACCGGGCGAGCCGGTTCGCCTCCCGGCGCCAGCGCTGCGACCTGGGTGACCCCTCGCGCAGCGCGCGCAGGCTGCTGTCGATGTCGGTGCTCGCCGCGAGCGTGTCGTCGTCGAGCACGGCGACCACCTCCGCGGCCTCCCGGCCGCCGAACTTGGCCGCGCCGTCCAGGAGTGCCCGCGCGATCCGCGGGTGCAGACCGAGCCTGGCGATCGCCGTGCCGCGCGGCGTGACGGCGTCGCCGTCCAAGGCGCCCAGCGCGCGCAGCGTTTCCTGGGCCGCCGCCAGCGGACCCGCGGGCGGTGCGTCCCACCAGCGCAGACCGCTGCCGTCCGGGGTGCCCCAGCAGGCGAGTTCCAGGGTCAGCCGGGTCAGGTCGGCGTTGCGGATCTCCGGCTCGGGGTAGCGCGGAAGCGTCGCGTGCTCGTGTTCCGGCCAACACCGGTACACCCGCCCCGGCGCCTCGCGGCCCGCCCGCCCGGCCCGCTGGTCAGCCACCGCCGCCGACACCCGCACCGTGATCAGACCCGCCATCCCGCGTCGGTGGTCCACCCGCGACACCCGCGACTGCCCGGCGTCGACCACCACGCGCACACCGGGGACCGTGAGGCTCGATTCCGCGACAGCTGTCGACAACACCACGCGGCGACGTGGACCCGGTTTGAGGGCCGCGTCCTGTTCGCCGGTGGGAAGCCTGCCGTGCAACGGGAGGACGTCCGCGTCGATGCCCGCGAGCGCCCCCGCGACCCGGCGGATCTCCGCCGCGCCCGGCAGGAACACGAGGACGTCACCCTCCACTTCGGACAACGCGGTGCGCACGGCCCTTGCCACGCAAGCCTCGACGCGCTCCCCGCGCAGTGGCGGCACATACCGGTAGTCCACGGGGAACGTGCGCGCGTCCACCCGGATGATCGGGGCGTCGCCGAGCAGCGCCGCCAGCTTCTCTTCCGCTACCGTCGCACTCGTCGCCAGCAGCCGCAGGTCCGGTCGCAGCCCGTCGCGCGCGTCGAGCAACAGCGCGAGGAGCAGGTCGGCGTCGAGGTGGCGCTCGTGGCACTCGTCGAGCAGCACGGTGTCCACACCGGACAGTTCGGGATCGGACTGCAGGCGCCGCACCAGAAGCCCGGAGGTGACGACCTCGATCCGGGTGTCCTTGGACGTCTTCCGGTCGCCGCGCACGGCGTAGCCCACCGTGCGGCCCACCGGCTCGCCCAGCAGCGCCGCCATCCGCGCGGCGGCGGCACGCGCGGCCAGCCTGCGCGGCTCGGCGACGACCACCGTGCCGCCCGACTCGGCCAGAGCGAGCGGCACCAGGGTCGTCTTGCCGGTCCCCGGCGGCGCGACAAGCACCGCCGTGCCGTGAAGATCAACCAATCGGGTGATCTCCGGCAGGGCGGAGCGCACGGGCAGGTCCGGCAGCGTTGCCATACGCCCAGCTTCTCAGGTTGCACTCAGCGTGCGCGGGTAGCCTCCGCACTGTGACCAAGGCGTCCGTTCTGGACGGTATCGGCACTTTGCTCCGAGTCGGGCTCGCCGCGGTGTGGCTGGTCTCCGGCTGGATCAAGGTCAGCGATCCCAACCAGACCTTCATCGCGGTTCAGGCCTACGACCTGCTGCCCAGCGCACTGGTGAGCGTCGTCGCCGCGGCGATGCCGTTCCTCGAGCTCGCGCTCGGCGTGCTGCTGCTCGTCGGGCTCGGCACGCGGCTGTCGGCGGCGTTGTCGATCCTCGTGCTGCTGGCGTTCATCGGCGCCGTGGCGCAGTCGTGGGCGCGTGGGCTGAGCATCGACTGCGGCTGCTTCGGCGGCGGCGGGCCGGTGGCGGAGGGGCAGACGAAGTATCCACAGGAGATCGCCCGGGACCTCGGTTTCCTGGCGTTGGCGGTGTGGCTGACGATTCGGCCGAGGACGTGGTTGTCCGTCGACGGCCGGTTCGGCGCGCGAAGCAGTGTCGAAGAGACGAGTTAGGAAGGTCGGACAGGTGGGTGGAGCGGAGCGCAGCGCGCGCAAGCGCAAGCAGCAGGGGAGCGCCCCGGCAGCGGGCGCCAAGGCGGTCGCGGCGGCGAGAAGCGGTGGCGGCGACCGCAGCAAGGTCATCCTCGCGGTGGTGGCCGTGCTGGTGATCGCGGGCGCGGTCATCGGCGGGGTGATCTACACGAACAACCAGAAGAACGCCACCAAGGACAAGGCGATCGCCGTGCAGACGGTGCAGCTCGACGTCCCGGTGAAGCGTGACGGCGGTGTCGTGGTGGTAGGGCAGGACGGGGCCAAGGCGACCCTCGACATCTACGAGGACTTCCTCTGCCCCGCGTGCGCGTCCTTCGAGGAGGGCTTCGGGCCCAAGATCGAGGAAAAGGTCAAGGACGGCAGCCTCAAAGTCCGCTTCCACCTGCTCAACCTGCTGAACAACAGGTCCGACCCGGAGGGCTACTCCACCGACTCGGCCAACGCCGCGCTGCTCGCCGCCGACGAGGGCAAGTTCCTCTCCTTCCACAAGAGCCTGTTCAAAGACCAGCCCGCCGAGGGCGCCCGCGGGTGGACCAAGGACCAGCTGATCGAGCTCGGCAAGGCCGTGGGGGTCACCTCGCAGGCGTTCGTCGACGGGGTCCGCTCGGGCAAGTACGACGCGCTGGTCAGCGAGGAATACCAGAAGGCGCGCGCCGACGAGGCCCTGCAGCAGGACTTCAACGGCCAGAAGGGCTTCGGCACGCCGACCCTCGCCTCCGGTGGCAAGGCCATCGACACCGAAGACCCGAACTGGCTCGCCAAGCTGACCGGCTGAGTCACCCCATCCCCGGCAGCGGCGCGTCGCCCTCGGTCCACCGGACCAGGCGGCGCGCCTTGCCCGTCTCGGTGCGCGGCACGCTGCCCGGCTGCAGAACCCGCACGTCACACCCGATGCCCAGCCGCTCCCGCAGCGCCGCGCCCAAGTCGTCAGCGAGTGTCGACCCGGCCGACCCGGCCATCGGCTCCACCGCGACCCGCAGTTCCGGCCGCGCGACCTGGCGGCGGTCTTCGATGATCAGATAGTGCGGGCTGACCCGGTCGTCGGCGAGCAGCACGGCTTCGACCTCGGTGGGGAACACGTTGACCCCGCGCACAACCAGCATGTCGTCGGTCCGACCCAGCAACTTCGACATCCGGCGCAAGGTCCTGGGGGAGCCGTTGACCGGCCCGGCCAGGGTGGCGACGTCGCCGGTCCGGTAGCGCAGCAGCGGCATCCCGGTCTTGGTGAGCGTGGTGAACACCAGTTCGCCCGGCGTCCCGTCCGGCACCGGGTTGCCGTCGCCGTCGACGCACTCGACGAAGAAATGGTCCTCGGCGACGTTCAACATGCCCTCGGAGTCCAGCGACTCGGCGGCCACACCAGGCCCGATGATCTCCGAGAGCCCATAGATGTCGAGGGCACGGATCCCCAGCAGCCGCTCGATCTGGACCCGCATCTCATTCGTCCAGGGCTCCGCGCCGTGCACCCCGACCTTGAGGCTCGTCGGCTCCACCCCGGCGGCCACCATCGCCTCACCGAGGTGGATCGCATACGAGGGGGTGCAAGTCAGGACGTCGGGGCGCAGGTCCTGGATCAGCCGGACCTGCCGGTCGGTCATCCCACCGGACACCGGCACGACTGTCGCCCCCAGCCGAATGGCGCCGTGGTGCACCCCGACACCCCCGGTGAACAGCCCGTACCCGTACGCGTTGTGAACCACACTGTGTCGCGTGGCCCCCGCGCCGCCCAGCGCCCGAGCCATCACCTCCGCCCAGATGCCCAGGTCAGCGGCGGTGTAGGGGATCAGAGTCGGTCGGCCGCCGGTGCCCGAGGACCCGTGGACGCAGACGATCTCCTCGGCCTCCACCGCCCGCAACCCGTGCGGGTAGTGCTCCCACAGGTCCCGCTTGCGCACGGTGGGGAGCTTGGGGAGGTCGTCCAGCTCGGCGTCGGCCCCCTTGCGCACCCCACAGTCGCGGAGCCGCTGAGCCTGAATCCCACCCGCGGCCAGCAGCCGGTCGATGAGATCACCGAGCCGCTGCCGCTGCAGCTCCCGACGACGGTCGGCGGTCATGCCTTCGGCGGTCGCGTCCACCATGGGGACGACGCTGTCCAGTACGGTCACGATCACCGGTCTAACAGGCTGGCCGCCCCGTGGGAAGACCCCCGATTTCAACCGGGGGAAACCTGTGGGGTAATCTGTTCACACACGCCAGGGAGCCCCCTCCCGAACGTGACTGACCTGGGGCTGTGGCGCAGCTGGTAGCGCATCACACTGGCAGTGTGAGGGTCAGGGGTTCGAGTCCCCTCAGCTCCACAAGTGAATTGCTTTCAATTTCGCCCGCTGACCTGTGTGAACAGGACGGCGGGCGATCTTGTTTGTGCGTCCCAAGTGGACGGTGGTGTACCGAACTGGAGAAAAACCGGAGAATCGATTTTCTGGACCCGAAATAGGGTCAACGATTCTCTCCAGACTTGGTGGTCCGATCGGGTGATCCTGACGACGATCTTTGTGATGGTCGCTGACCAGCGTTGATGACGCGGTGGGCCGCTCAGATGCGTTCGGCGGAGCAATGCGCGTACGGGGACGTCGGGGGCACCGCCGCCGGCTGGGCGCGGCTGCTGGGCTTGGCGGACGTCGGTTCACTTCGGTCCGCCAGCCTCATCGCAGGCTTCGCAGCCATTCGCCCGGTCGCCGCGGCCGGTCGCGACGCGGCATCCACACGGGCCGGGGGCGGTCAGCACACGGCTCGACCACCAGACTTTCGACCACCTGCACCTCCGTCGCAAACAAGGTCATGACCGGCGTGGTGGTTCTCAGGACTTGAGTACACGCAGACGCCCGGACTTTCTCTGTATGTGCCCGGCAAACGCTCAGCTCAGCCATGCACATGAACCCGGACATCGACAAGAGCCTGGCATCGCGACCCGTGCTCAAGGCTTGCCGGGCTCGATCAGCAGCGACCGCTGCAGTGACAAGTCCCACTCGATCGGAGGGTGTCACGCTGCCGCAAAATGGCCCTGGCATCGACCGTGCTCCATTACTTTGGGTCAGCGTGCGGTCGCTCAGACCGCAGCCGCGGGGGACGATTCAGGGGGCACTGTGACACAGCCTGGCGGATTCGCCATCGACATTAAACGCGCGCACACAGCAGCTACAACTTCCTTTCCCAGGGTGGCAGTGCATCTTGGGGCGCAACTGATGGTGCTGCGGCAGCATGAAGGGCTTGACGGCACAGGTGGCAACATCCCGGCTGTGGCCAATCTTCAGAACGTCTACGCCGGCTACACGGACATGCTCGCCAGTCGTCTGGCGGATGCCGTCGACATCATTGCGGAGACAGGCGGGGCCCTCGAGGAGATCGTCACGCTTTACCGGCGCGTTGACGGCCAAAGTTGAGCGGGGGGCTGAAGCCAAATGAGCAATCCGTGGCCATCCGACGACGCCTTGTATGACGGTGCCTCGCAAGTTGCCCACAAGTTCGTCGAACTCATGCTCGCGAAGAACCCGTTCGAACCGGACGAAGCATATTCCTGGCTGTCGGGAAATCTGCACAAGTTCCACCGGAACGCTGAACACTTCATGACGCTGGATCCAGCCAGAATCACCGACGAATACGAGCGCATGCAGTCCGTGTGTCAATGGCCAGTTCGTTCTCCCCGTAGGCGGC
>NZ_JABVED010000031.1 GCF_014323725.1 Actinokineospora xionganensis
TGTGGGAGAGTAGGACGCCGCCGGACAAAAGTTGCAGGGTGCCCCCTGTTTCGCGAAATAAGCGAAACAGGGGGCACTTTTGCGTTGTTTCTGGGGGGCGACCCCCAGGCCCCCACGGTGCGATCGGTGACCAAACCAGCCCTGCCGGATCAACGGGGCTCGCGCTGCGCGCATCGGGTGTGTAACCAATAGGCATGTCGCCCACGGTGCGATCGGTGGCCATTCCAGCTGCCGGATCATCGGCGTGGTTAATCGGTCGCCGC
Source organism: Actinokineospora xionganensis (assembly GCF_014323725.1). GTDB lineage: Bacteria > Actinomycetota > Actinomycetes > Mycobacteriales > Pseudonocardiaceae > Actinokineospora > Actinokineospora xionganensis. The sequence goes on from NZ_JABVED010000031.1 coordinate 264, forward strand.
ATTTTGCTTTGCCGGGCACCATGACGGCATGACGGTTCAGCGGCACGACGATGGCGAGCAGTTCTGGAACACGGCCAAGGCCCTGTTCCTGCAGGACCCAGTGCGGCACACCGTGGCGATCACCGTCATCAACCAGCTCATCGAAGTGCCCGACAGCTACGGCAACTCACTCATGCTCACCGCGCACGACGCCGAGCGGAGTCTGCTCGGGGCGATGTTCTGCACGGCGCCCTGGCCGCTCTCGGTGTCCGCGCTCCCGGTCGAGACGCACGTTGAGGTCGTGGATTACCTGTTGACCGAAGGCATCGATGTCATGGGTGTGGGCGGACCCCGCGACGTCGCGGATCCGTTCATGCGGACGTGGATCGCCGCCTCGGGCCAAACCATCGAGCAGTCCATCCCGATGCGCCTCTATCACCTGGGCGAACTGGACATGCCCACCAACGTCGCCGGTGAGTTTCGGTTGACCGGTGAAGCGGACGTGCCGATGGTCGGGCGCTGGTGGGAGGACTTCTTCGCGGAAGCCACGCACGGCGGTAACCCCGAATCGGGTGAACACGATGTGCGCAAGGCCCTCGAATTCGGTCGGGGAATCGGGCTCTGGATCGACCAGGGCGAGCCGGGCTCCTTTGCCGTGGCCTCTCCGCCGCGGGCCGGGATGAGTCGGATCGGGCCCGTTTACACACCGGCGGACAAGCGCGGCCGTGGATACGGAGCCGCGGTCACCGCCCACGTCGCGCAGTGGGCGGTCGACCAGGGCGCCGAGCACGTTCTGCTGTTCACCGACCTGGACAACCCGACGTCGAATTCCATCTACCAACGCATCGGGTTCCGGCCGGTGTTCGATGCCGTGGAGTACGTGTTCGCGGACCGGCATACTCTCGAAGCGTGACGCCCGTAACCATTCTCGTCCTGCAACTCGCCGACAACGACCCGCCCGGCAGGCTCGCCGAATGGCTGACCGACGCCGGTGCCGAGGTCCGCATCGCGCACCCGTACCGGGAGAAGTTCGAGGGGAGCCTCGAGGACTACCAAGCCGTGGTCTGCCTCGGCGGCCAGATGGGCGCCAACGACGTCATCGACCACCCGTGGCTCGCCGACGTGCGCTCCCTGCTGGCGACCTGCGTGACCAAGCAGACCCCGCTCCTCGCGGTCTGCCTCGGCGCACAGCTGCTCGCCATGGCCATGGGCGGCCAGGTCGAGACCGGTGACAACGGGCCGGAGATCGGGCCTGGCCTCATCGCCAAGCGCGACCTCGCGTGGACCGACCCGCTGTTCGCCGACCTGCCCCTGATGCCCGACGTCGTGCAGTTCCACAACGACACCATCTCCCGGCTGCCGAACTCCGCGGTGCTGCTCGCGTCGTCGACGCGGTACCCGCACCAGGCGTTCCGTATCGGCCAGGCCTACGGCATCCAGTTCCACATCGAGACCACCCCGGAGATCGTCCAGGCGTGGGCCAAAGCCGACCCCGAAGCCGCCGAGCTGGCCCGCCCGGGCGACCTGGAACCCGAGCGGCTGGCCGAACTGCACGACGACGTCGAGGAAGTCTGGCGGCCGTTCACCGAGCGGTTCGTGAAGCTCGCCCGCGGCGAACTGACGCCGGTCGAGCCCGCCCGCCCGCAGCTCCCCATGGTCTGACGACATGGCCGACCGCGCCCGCTCCATCTCGTCCGCCGCCCGCTTCGGTCTGACCGAGAGTCGGGCGGAGGAGGAACTACGCGCCGCTGGGCTCTGGGGTGACACCGGCCCGATCAGCGAGCACGAAGTGACCCTGACGGCCCTGTCGCGAACCCCCGATCCGGACCTGGCACTGCGCGGGCTCGACCGCGTGCGCACACTCGATCCCGAGTCCTGGCCGCAGTTGCGGGCGGCACTCACCGTCGACCGCAAACTACGCGGCAGGCTGCTGTCGGTGCTGGGCTCGTCCACGGCGCTGGCGGACTTCGTCGCGGTGCGGACCGGTGAGTGGCGCAGGCTGCGGGAGGCCGGGACCGACGCCGACGGATACACCGAGGCCCTGCTCGCCGCTGTCGGCGCGCCCACGACCGGTGGAGCGCAGGGCCCGGTGGCCGCGATCCGCGGCGCGGAAGCGGTGCGGGCGCTCAAGTTCGCCTATCGCGGGCTCATCCTCGAACTCGCCGCCGACGACCTGGGACACCTGGTCGAGCCTGCCCTCGAGGAGCCGTCCTACGAGCAGGTCGCGGGCAAGCTCAGCGATCTGGCCGAGGCCGCGCTGCGGGCGGCGCTGGCCGTCGCGTGGACGGAGAACGGTGGCGCCGAAGCGCAGGAACGCGCCCAACTGGCGGTGATCGCGATGGGCAAGTGCGGCGGCCACGAACTCAACTACGTCAGCGACGTCGACGTCGTCTTCGCAGGGGAGGGCGACACCACGCTGGCGACCAGGGTGGCCAGCGCGATGATGCGGGTGGCGACCGAGGCGTGTTTCGAGGTTGACGCGGCGCTGCGCCCGGAAGGCAAGGCCGGGGCGTTGGTTCGCACGGTCGACGGGCACGAGGCCTACTACAAGCGCTGGGCCCGGACGTGGGAGTTCCAGGCGCTGCTCAAGGCGAGGCCGATCGCGGGCGACGCCGAACTCGGCCGCGCCTACATGGACGCGGTCAGCCCGATGGTGTGGATCGCCGCAGACCGGGACAACTTCGTCGCCGACGTCCAGGCTATGCGCCGCCGGGTCGAGGACCACGTGCCTTCGCAGCTGGTGGAGCGAGAGCTCAAGCTGGGCCGGGGCGGGCTGCGCGACGTCGAGTTCGCGGTGCAGCTGCTGCAGCTCGTGCACGGCCGCACTGACGAGTCGCTCCGCCTCGGGTCCACTATGGACGCTTTGGCCGCGCTCGGCGCGGGTGGCTACGTCGGCCGGTCGGACGCGGTGGAGCTGGCCGAGTCATACCGGTTCCTCCGGACCCTCGAACACCGGCTGCAGCTGCAGCGGCTGCGCCGCACCCACTTGTTCCCAGCCGAAGCCGACACCGCCGACCTGCGCTGGCTGGCCCGCGCCGCCGGTGTCGGCCCCGAGCGCGGCCGGTCGGCCGCGCAGGTCCTCGTCGCCGAGTTTCGGGCGCACGGCAACAAGATCCGCCGGTTGCACGAGAAGCTGTTCTATCGCCCTCTGCTTGCCGCGGTCTCCCGGGTGCCGACGGACGCGTTGCGGCTCAACGAGAAGCAGGCGGCGGCCCGGCTCGCCGCGCTCGGCTACACCTCGCCGGACGGCGCCCTGCAGCACATCAAGGCCCTGACCGCCGGAGTGTCCCGCCGGGCGGCCATCCAGACCGCGCTGCTGCCGGTCCTGCTCGACCTGCTCGGCGCGACGGCCGATCCGGACGGCGGATTGTTGGCTTACCGCAAGGTTTCCGAGGCGCTGGCGGCCACCCCGTGGTATCTGCGCGTGCTGCGCGACGAAGGTGCGGTGGTGCAGCGACTGGCCACCCTGCTGGGCACCTCGAAGCTCGTGCCCGACCTGATCGTGCGTGCCCCCGAGGTGCTGCGGTTGCTGAGCGATCCGAAAGCGCTGACCGACCGCGACCCGGCCGAGGTCGCCACGTCGCTGCGCAACGCCGTGAACCGGCACAGCTACCTGGGCAACGCGGTCACCGCGGCGCGATCCCTGCGCAGGCACGAGGTCCTGCGGGTGGCGTGCGCGGATCTGTTGGGATTCATGGACGTCATGCCGGTCTGTGAGGCGTTGTCCAGCGTGTGGAGCGCGGTCCTGCAGGCCACCCTGGCCGCGGTCGACCGGTCGGAGGCGGCGGCGGCGGGCAGCCACCCGGCGACCATCGCCGTCATCGGCATGGGCAGGCTCGGCGGCGCGGAACTGGGCTACGGCTCGGACGCCGACGTCATGTTCGTCTGTGAGCCTGCCCCCGGAGTGTCCGATTCGGACGCTCTGCGCTATGCCGGCCGAGTCGCCCAGAGTGTCCGCAAACTGCTGGGCTCACCCAGCCAGGATCCGCCGCTGCAGGTCGACGTGGACTTGCGGCCGGAGGGCAGGCAGGGTCCGATCGTGCGGACCCTGGAGTCGTACCGGGCGTATTACAAGCAGTGGAGCGAGGTCTGGGAGGCCCAAGCCCTGCTCCGGGCCCGCCCGGTCGCGGGCGACGCCGACCTCGGGGCCCGGTTCATCGAGATGATCGACCCGGTGCGGTACCCGGAAGGTGGCTTGGATGCCGCCCAGGTAAGGGAAATCCGGCGGATCAAGGCCAGGGTGGACACCGAACGCCTTCCCCGCGGCGCCGACCCGACCACCCACACCAAACTGGGCCGCGGCGGTCTCGCTGATGTCGAGTGGACGCTGCAGCTGATCCAGCTGCGCCACGCCCACGCCCACCCGGCGCTGCGCACCCCGTCCACAATGGAAGGCCTCACCGCCGCCGAGGCGGCAGGGCTCATCACGCCCGCGGACACCGCGGCGCTGCGTGAGGCCTGGGTCCTGGCGACCCAGGTCCGCAACGCGGCCACCTTGGTCCGCGGCAAGCAAACCGATCAGGTCCCCACCATGGGCCGCGAACTGGCCGCCGTCGCCGCGGCCCTCGGCCATCCCTCGGACATCGACGCCGGTGCCTTCCTGGACTCCTACCGCCGCACCACCCGCCGGGCCCGCGCGGTGATCGAACACGTCTTCTACGACGACTGAGGCGCCGGTCACGACCACGGTCCGACTGTCGGGGTGGGACCTTAGAGTCGAGGCATGACCTGGAAAATCCGAATCCCGGTGCGCTCCTACGAGCTGGACACGCTCGGCCACCTCAACCACGCCGTGTACCACCAGTACGGCGAGGTGGCCCGCGTCGAGGGGTTCGCCGCCGCGGGCTGCCAGTGGGGCGACTTCGTGACGCGTTCGGTCGCGCCGGTCCTGCTGTCCTCGACGATCCACTTCCGGCGCGAGGTGCGCGGCGGTGAGCAGGTCGACGTGACGTGCGCGGTCAAGTTCGGGTCCGGCAAGACCTTCAACACCGACTCGCTGATCCTCAAGCTCGACGGCACAGTCGCCGCGGAGATCACGTGCGTGCTCGGCATGATGGACCTCAAGGAACGCAAGCTGGTCCAAGACCCGCGCGCGGTCCTCGAGGAGTTCGGGTTCGACCCGGCCAAGCTGTCCGACTAGGAGTGCGGCGCCCCGCGGGGCGCCGCGGGTCCGTCATGCCATGACTTCGCCGACCTCGACTTCCACGACGGCCTCCGCGGCCGCGCGCCGCAGCAGTTCGGCGGCGAGGGCGGGGGACTGCAGGTCGTCTGGTCCGTAGACAGGGACGTCGAGCCCGGCCTGCGCCTCGCGCACCGCCAGGGGCGACGCGGTCAACAGACCGCTCACCGCCAGCACCGGGTGGTTCGCCGCCCGCAGGCGCTGCACCCCGTAGAGGGCGCCGGAGGAGTCGGCCGCGGCGAACAGCACGCCGTCGGTGATCCGGCGGATCTCCGGGCGGTCGAGCAGCTGCGCGGTCTCCGGCTGCAGCAGCCCGTCGGCGATCTCCAGGACGATCGCGTCGACCCCGCGGGCCATCAGGTGGCCGTGGAGCAGCAGGGAACTCGACACCAGCCGGTCCAGCGGAATCCGGAACGTCGTGGACATCCCGGCGTCGGTGAAGTCGAGGGCCGCGATCGCGCCCGAGTCGCGGAACAGCCATGGGTCGCCGCCCGCCGCGGTGCCGGTGACCTTGGCCGCGCCGACCCGCAGACCCGAGCGGGACAGGCCGTGGACCAGGGACGCGACGGTCGTGGTTTTGCCCGAGTTCATCGAGGTGCCGACGACGATGAACGTCGGCGGCTTGCGCAGGGCCAGCAGCGGCGGCGCGCCGAGGCTGAGGTCGGACACGTTGAGCACGCGGCCGGACTGGTCGCCGACCAGACCCAGCGGGCGCACCGTCGTCGGCGCGCTGACCGCGGCGTTGCGGCTGCGGACCTTGCCCAGCACGCCGCCGGCCGCGACCAGGTCGCAGGCGCCCAGGTCGTCGGGCAGTTCGGCTTCGAAGTGGTCGGGGGCGTACCGCGCGCCGTAGGCGACGAGGATTTCGTCGCCCACGTAGAGCTTTGCCTTGCGGCCGTCGGTCAGCTCCAGCAGCGTGTGATAGCCGAGCTTGGTGACCTCGGCGAGGACGAGATCACCGTGTTTTGGCTGATCATCGCCTTGATGGACGAGGGTCAGCGGCGCGTCGCGATCGAGATTTCGCACCGAGTAGGCCGCCTTGAGGCGATCGACGCGTGCGGGATCAAGGGATGCGAACATGGCGGTTCCTCGTCGATAGCGTGGAGGCGTCCGATCGAGAGCCGATCGGACGTTATTGCGCGGCAGCGTAAGGCCTCCTGAGCGCGCAAGGGAATCCGCACGACATCTCGATTCGGGAAACACTCCTGTAACCGGGACCACATCCCAGGTCGCCATGAAATTTCCACCCTTTCGGGTGGTGCCCCGAAGACGCGAAACGGGGCGGCGGTCGGGGTTTCCCCACAACCGCCGCCCCGAGTCAGGACGGGATCAGCCGATCACACGTCGTAGAACTGTTTCACGCGCACCGCTGACCTGCAACTTTGTCATCGGTGCCCTACCTGACCTGGCGATTTGTGGTTGCTGACGGTCGTTGTCGGTGGTCATTCTTCAACGTATGACGGCCTGTAGACGGCCTGAGCTCAGCGCTCCCTGGCGCCGTTGCTGGATACTTACTGTGATATGTCATCTTGCGTGGCGTCGCGTGGAACGGTGACCACGGTCGACGGGCGGAAACGGACCCCGCCCGTCGACAGCAGGGAGTGCTCAGCGTTGGAGGACTGGGCGGAGATCCGTCGTCTTCACCGGGCTGAGAGGATGCCAACTAGGTCTATCGCCCGTCAGCTCGGGATCGGCCGCAACACCGTCCGTCGTGCGCTGGCCGCCGACGGACCACCGAAGTACCGGCGGCCAGCCAAGGGATCGATCGTGGATGCGGTCGAGCCGCAGATCCGGCAGTTGCTGGCGCAGTGGCCGACCATGCCGGCGACGGTGACCGCCGAACGGATCAGCTCGACCAGGTCGCTGACCGTGCTCAAGGATCGCGTGGCGGGAGTTGCGGCTGTTGTTCTCCCCACCGGACCCGGCGTCGCGGACCGCCTACCGCCCCTCGGAACTGGCCCAGCGTGAACTGTGGTTCCCGCCCGTGGACACCCCACTCGGGTTCGGACAGCTCGGCTAGCCGCCGGTGCGGGTCATGGTGTCGGGTTACTCGCGGATGATGACCGCCCGGATGATCCTGTCCCGCCATAGCCCGGACCTGCTGGCCGGCACCCGCGCCACGCCATCGTCAGCGAACCAAGCGATGCGGGCTCGACGCTGTCATGCCACGGCAGCGGATGAACCATGTCATGCCTGTGTCCGCTGGCAGATCTTGATCGGAGCTCAGGGTTTACCCAGCCCAGCCAAGCAAACCCCGGTAGTCGATCTTGACGAACTTACCCTCAGCTACGCCCCCACTAGCTGGAGCAGGTTCTCGAACGTGTCGACAACGTCGTAGGTGACGTTCTCGGTACCTGCCTTCTCGTTGAGCGACCTGAAGAACCTCCGGGCACACTCGATCTTTGCTTCCTCGACTCCCCTGAGCTGGAGCGTGGACATCGAGCCCTTGGTCTCGGCGACGAAGTAGACATGCTTGGCCTTGCCATCGCGGAAGGCGATCGCCCAGTCTGGGTTGTAGTCGCCGACCGGGGTCGGGATGAAGAACCCGCGCGGCAACTTCGAGTACACGACGACCTCGTCGCTGACGTCGAGCTTCTCCACGAATGACCGCTCGACCTTCGAGTCGGTGACCACGTACTCGTAGACGCTCTTCTTCAGCTTGTCGCCAGCCTTCGACAGGTCCTGGGCGGTCTGGTTCTCCGTGAAGATCGACGAGTCGTATCGGCCGTCGAGCGGGTCGTAGCTGAGGTGCTCGACGATCACAGTGGCCTTCTGCTCGTTGATGAGCCGGGAAGCCTCGGTGATGAACTGCTCGGGGTTCTGCTTGAACTTCGCGAACGTGCCGGGGTTGATGCCCGTCAGGATTGCCGCGCAGGTCTGGCGGGTGAGCTGGGTCTTCTCCGCGATTTCGCCGAGCAGGTCGTACTTCACTGTGGAGCCCGCCGAGACGGCTGAGTGCTCGACCTTCGTCTCCGACACCTTGAACCCGGTCCCTGCTTCGAGCTGCTCGACTTCAAGTCCCACGACCTGCTTGCCTGCCTCGACGAGGTACTGCATGACTGTCACGTTGAGCGACTTGTCGAGCGTGTGGATGCAGTTCTTGATCAGCTCGGAGGAGTCGAACTCGACCTGGTAGACGGACTTGTGGTTGATGCGGCTCCACAGCTCTTGGAACTCGCGCTTCTTGAAGTTCGCCTCGTTGAACGGGATCTTCTTCGGCTTGCGGCCGTCGGTCGGCTTGGACACGTTGAGGTACAGCGCATCGACGAGCGGCCACACGAAGTCGATGACTGGCTTGAGCACTTCGGCCATGGGGGCGGCGAGCGTTCCGTCGGCGCGGGCATCCCTGTACGCCTGCGTCACCAGGCCGTCGTCGTCGATGTAGTCATTACGGATCAGGTGGTTATAGAGCGCCTGCGCGAGCGACTTCTCCAGCACGCTAGTGGAGCCGTCGGCGAGCTTGATTTGCTTGCCGATGAAGTAGTCGACGGTCGCCTTGCGCGGGCGGGCCGACAGCGACTCGATGATCTCCTTCTGCAGGGCGGTGACGAAGTCCGTGTACGACTCGTCGGTGACGACGGTTAGCTCGTTGATGTCGTGGACGGTGACGGGGTTGTCCATCCGCTCGCCGTGCTGGTCGACCGACAGGCGCAGGCCCCGGCCGATCTCCTGTCGCCGCGTGGTGGTGTTGTCGCTCTTCTTGAGCATGCCCATGACGAACACATTTGGGTTGTCCCAGCCCTCGCGCAGCGCCGAGTGCGACCAGATGAACCGCACCGGCTCCTCGAACGACAGAAGCCGCTCCTTGTCCTTGAGGATCAGGTCGTAGGCATCGACGTCGTCCGACTGGCCTGCGAAGTCGCCACGTGCGGCGATCTTGCCGTTGATGGAGCGGCCGGTCTTCTTGTCGATCGAGAAGTAGCCCTCGTGCGTCGACCGCACCGGGATCGCCTCGACATGCGCGCGGTACCGCTCGGCGGCCTCGTCAAAGTCGAGCTGGCCTAGGTAGTCAGCGAGTACCGCCTCGTACTCCTCCTCGAACACGCAGGCGTACTCGCCCAGCGTGTCCGCGCGGTCGTAGTCGCGGTATTTGGCGACCTCGTCGATGAAGAACAGCGACAGCACCTTGATGCCTTGCGCGAACAGCTCGCGCTCTTTATCGAGGTGGGCCCGGATGACTTCCCGGATCTGGATGCGGCGTTTCGCGTCGTCGGTCACATCCTGGGTGACCTCGCCGGCGCCGATGATGTCGCCGTTGCTCAGCTCGACGATGTCGCGGTTCGCATCGACATCCCTGATGAACAGGCCCTTGTACGCCTCGATGCCGCCAGAGATGTCGTGCAGATTCATGCCCTGGCTCAGCCGCTTCACCTGCCGCCTGATGCCCTGGGCGGTCTGCACCTCAAGTTCGACCCGAGCCTTCGGGAAGTCCGTACCTTTGCCGACCTCCAGCCCGTCGACATACAGGTAGGCGGTGCTACCGGCCAGGTGCTTGACCGTGATGCCGCGCACCGCGATCTTCTTCACCAACTTCTGGTTGTACGCATCCACGGCGTCCAGGCGGTGCACCTTGGTGCGCTCGATCTTGTGGGTCGCCGAGTAGCGCAAAGCGAACAGCGCCTTGAACAACCCGAGCGCCTCCAACGATTTCGACGGCTTCTTCCCATCGCCCTCGATCTTCTGCGGCTCATCGATGATCAGAATCGGACGGTTCGCCGCGATCACGTCGATCGGCCTCCGCGACTGGAAGTCGTCGAGCACCTCGTAGATGCGGCGGGCGTCCTTGCCGGTGGCGTTGAACGCCTGGATGTTGATGATCATCACCTGCACGCCCGAGTCGGAGGAGAATCGCTCCAGCTCGTGCAGCCGCGAGGAGTTGTAGACGAACGTGCGAGGCTTGGTGCCGTAGAGCTGCTGGAAGTGCTCGGCAGTGATGTCGAAGGACTTCTTCACGCCCTCGCGGATCGCAATCGACGGCACGACCACGATGTACTTTGACCACCCGTAACGCTTGTGCAGCTCCATGATCGTCTTGATGTACACGTACGTCTTTCCGGTGCCGGTCTCCATCTCGATGTCAAGATTGAACGGGGCGGCTGACTTTTTGACCGGGTCCTTGAGGTCTTTCGATAGCTCCAGCCCTCGGGCCTGCTGCCCCCGGTGCACATTCGCCAGGAGCTGCGGCGGAGTCAGCGCGATCTCTGCATTACGCAGGCCCGCGTCCTCCAGCAAGGTCCGAGCCGCGTCCGCGCCGGGGTCGATGCGGTACTTCACCCCGTCGGCGTAGGGCTGTCCCGTGAACACCTCCACCACGGCATCGACGGCCTCGGTTTGGTACTGCTGAACCTTGAACTGGAGTTTCATCGGGTCAAATCGCCCTTACCTCTGTCCCGGGTGAGACCTCGCGGAAGATCTGTTCGGTGTTGATGCGAGCGGCGTCGCTTGCGAAGCCCGCGTCCAGGAACACGGCGCGCAGCGGGTGTCGGCTGGCGATCTCCTTCACGACGGCGTCGGTGACCTCGTCGGCAAAGCACGCAATCAGGGCGTCATCGGCGACCGACAGCACTCGTCGGGCACCGATCTCCTCGACCGCGACCGGCTCGGCGAGGTCGAGGCCCCAGTCGAGCAATACCTGGAAGAGCAGGTCTTCGTCGGTGCGGTCGGGCTTCACGCTGGCGACTGCCTCAGCGAGCGCGAACTGCACGAGATCGTCTGCCGTCGTGAACGTGTCAGCCATGTTGGTTGTCGCAACGTGCAGTGAGCGGAAACCGACGTCGAGGTCGAAACCGAGGAGCCCGGCCTGCTCCTTCACTTGTGCACCAGCTCGGCGCAGTCGCTCACGGGCGACATCGGCGAGAGTCGCGTACCCGCGCTTCCGGGCGAGTGAGCCGGGGTCAAGCTCCTCGCCGAGCTGGACCAAGATGAAGCGTCGATTTCCTTGATCAGCGGCGTTGAGGTTCATGACAGCGTGCGCGGTGGACCCTGAGCCTGCGAAGAAGTCCAGGACGATCGCTTTTTTGTCATCCGACGTAGCGGCGTTGATCCAGGTCGCAAGAACTCCCGTGTCCTTCGGGTAGTCGAAGTACTTCGCTCCGAGCAGCCTGGCAAGGGCATCGCTCGCTGGCGCGCGCTCCTGTAGCACAAGCGGCCTGATCGCCTGCGTGGACATATCTGAGAGGAAACGTTTCAGCCGCGGGGTGGTCGTGTGGTCGTCGCCGAAGAGAATGCGGCCCTCCCCGATGAGCGCCTGCATCCGCGCCTTGGCATAGACCCATCCGTTGGGGTGGCGCTTCACGGGTTGGCCGGTCCGCGGATGGGGAACGTCGTACATTAGGTTCTCCCGCGGGTTCGGTGAGCGAAGATTGTCGCGTGTGAACACCTTGCCGTCTGCGTCGATGTCGGAGTAGGCCGCAAGGCCAGGTTCGACATCGGGCTTGCTCCTCCACCACGCGCGGAGTAGCTCGGTCGCGCGCACTGAGTCGCCACCCGACTCTGCCCAGCAACGCTGCGCAGCAGCCATCACATCTTCGTAACCACGCTTCGGCGCCTTGAAGCGAACGTCAGCCTCGATCAGCTTCGACTTTGTCCGCGCGTAGATGAGCATGTAGTCGATGCCGCCAGAGGTGAACCGGGCGTCGTTCTTCCCAGAGCCCTGCCAGACAACACTTGCGAGAAAGTTGTCCGGTCCGATGACCTGGTCCAGCATCGAGCGAAGGTTCGCGTGTTCGTGGTCGTCGATTGCGACGATCATGACCCCGTCATCGGTCAGGAGGCTGCGCGCCAACTTCAGCCGGGAGTACATCATGCTAAGCCAATCGGAGTGAAAGCGGCCGTTCGCCTCCATATTCGCGACAAGGCGGTCGCCCGTATTCGACCTTTGAGCCGAGCGGGCGAGGTAGTCGGCGCTCGACTCGGCGAAGTCGTCCTCGTAGACGAAGTCGTTGCCCGTGTTGTACGGCGGGTCGATGTAGATCAGCTTGACCTTGCCGAGGTACGACTCCTGCAGGAGCTTCAAGGCGTCGAGGTTGTCGCCTTCGATGAAGAGGTTCTTGGTTGTGTCGAAGTCCACCGACTCCTCGCGCACCGGGCGCAGCGTCTTGGCGATCGGCGCGTTCGCTGCGAAGGCTGCGGCGCGCTTGCCGGGCCAGTCGAGTTGGTAGCGCTCCTGCGGCCCCTCGACGAGGTGGTCGGAGAGCTCCTGGCGGAGCGCGTCGAAGTCGACCGCACGGACGGGGTTCCCCTCGGTGTCGACGGTCTCGGTCACGACCGTGGGGAACAACTCCGCGATGGCGTCGATGTTGCGCTGCGTGAGGTCCGACGAGTGCATCTTGAGCTTGTCCACGATCATTCCTTCTTGCTCGGCATGGGGTCGGTCAGCTCGGTGAGCACTGCGGTGCGTTCCTTGATCTGCTCGCGGAGTTCGATCTTACGGTTGAGTTGTGGTTCGGTGCGCAGCTTCTTGTTCAGTGCGGCGATCTCACGCTCGAGCTTGCGGGCGCGGCCCAGTCTTTCGGTTGCCTGTGACACCGTCTCGCCGACGCGCGTCGTGACCGGTAGTAGCGATGCGAGTATCGCCTCGTATAGTCCCGGCAGATTGAGCGCCGTGGGTAGAGGTCGGCGGGGCGCATCAGAGGGTTGCCAGTCGGTCGTAAAGTACGGTCCGATCTTTGGCACTTTGCCGTCGAGCGCCTTCTGGGCCGCGACCGTGCGCAGACGGTCGTTACTAGCGACTTCGAAGATGATCGGGAAGTGCACAGATCTGTCGATGGCGGTCAGCACGTCGTCGGAGACGTTCTCGCCCTTGGTCTCGACGGTGAATATCTGAATCTCAGGCACCGCGGTCGTGCCGCGCAGGCGGATGGTGTCGTCGGCGAGTTTGTAGGCCCAGGTGATGCGCTGAATGTCATTTATGAATTTCTCGCGCAGCGCGGTACGGACGTTGCCATGCTCGTAGAACTTTGTCTTCGGGACGGTGCGACCGAACGCGGCGTTCGCGGGCCAGCGGTATAGGACCGGGGCGGTTTCGGCAGTTTCGACCGCTGGTGAGGCGTCAATCATTGGTGGGCTCCTCGACGATGGCGAGGAAGGCGGTCAGCTCGAAATCATCGAGCCCGGCGATGGTCTGCGCGAGCGCAGTCGTGTGGCCGGGACTGAACAGGCTATCGACATCGCGCTCATCGGTGAGGTCGATCATCGAGCGGATCGCATCGGTGAGCAAGCGACTATACGTGCCCATTTCGGCCCCGTCGCGAGTGGCAGCGTTGAAAACGCGGCACACCTCCCATGCGGGCTCGTCACGGTTCCGGCATCCGGCGCGGATCAGGTCGAGCAGGTGCTTGACCTCGGTGTGATCGGCGATCACCTGTCCGTCGTCGTCGAGGTAGACGAGGTAGTACGGGTGCAGCCTGTTGCCACGGTTGAGATCCTGGTCGGCGTTGATGTTGCGCAGCACGAAGATCTCGCCGGGCTTGAGCCCCTTTTCGGGCTGGGCGGGGACGACCGCGTGCAGTCCCTTCGGGGTGCCGGCCAGGTCGCCGTACTCCTTAAGGTAGCCGAGCAGGTCCATGCGGAAGTCGTTCAGGCCGAGGTCGGTGATCGACACTCCGGTGCGAACGTCTTCGAGTTCGATTACCTCGTCCTGAAGCTTGCGGAGCTGCTCCTTGCGGAATGCGGCATCGCTGGCCTCGGGGTCGAGAATGTTGTCGTCGCCTGTTCCGCCGAGGTTGGCGGCGACCATGCGATTCTCGACGCGCTCCTTGAGGTTGATGTATTCGTCCAGCGAGATGTCTGGCCAGAAGTTCACAAGCTGGATGCGCTCGTTGGTCGAGCCGATGCGATCGATTCGGCCAAATCGCTGGATGATCCGCACGGGGTTCCAGTGGATGTCGTAATTGACCAGGAAGTCGCAGTCTTGGAGGTTCTGGCCCTCACTGATGCAGTCGGTGCCGACTAGTAGGTCGATCTCCGAGGTCTCCTGCGGCATCACCAGGTGGCGCTGCTTCGACTGCGGGGAAAACAGGGTGAGGATCTGCTGGAAGCTGTATCCCTTGCCGACCGTCGTCGACGGGTTGCCCTGGCCGGTGACGAGGGCGCTGTGGTAGCCGTGCCGCTTCAGCGCTGGGGCGAGGTTCTTGTAGAGGTACTCGGCCGTGTCGGCGAACGCGGAAAAGATCAGAACCTTGCGGTTGCCGGGGTTCAGTGGCTGCTGGAACTTGGCGTCGAGCCGCTCGAGCAGCGCGCGAAGCTTGGAATCGCGCTCGGGGGTGACGCCGCTGACCGTGCCCAGCAGGTTCTGGATCACCGCGCCGTCGTGGGCGAGGTCGCGGCTCCACGACTCGACATCCATGTCGGCCAGGTCGATCTGCACCTTCCGGCCGACCGTGCCGCTGGTCGGGAACTCGAAGTCGTCATCGTCGGCGTCGATGTCGGTGAACGCGGAGGCAAAGTCGGCAATGTTCGCGGCGTGGTTGTCGACAGCCTCGACCGCGTCGGCGATCGTGTGCTCCAGCCGGTTCAGGGTCAGGCGGAACGCCTCGATGCTGCTCTCCAGCCGCTTGAGCAGGTTAACTGTCATGAGCTTGCGGATTCCCTGCTCGCGGTTTGCCGCGCCAAGGTTCGCGTTCTCTCCGCCCATGTAGTTCTGGCCGGCACCTGCCCCGTAGATCTGCTCGTACTTGTCTCGGCGACTTTCGAACACGTACGCCAGCGGCGTGTAGACCGCCAGGGTCAGGAGCTGGAGCTGTTCGAAGATCTCGTTGAATGTCGGGGCGCTAGCCAGGTCGGTCAGCGGCGGGCGCAGGGATTCCGGCTTCATCCGCTCTGGGAACGCGCCAATGTCGGTGGTGTCGTAGAACGCCTGGATATGTTTGCGCGAGCGGGCGATGGTCACGGCATCGAGCAACTCGAAGAAGTCGAAGTCCAGCTGGGCGAGGATGGCGTCAGTTGTGCGCTGCTCCGGCGTTAGGGCGGACCACTCGTTGAAGACGCGCTGGGCTTGCCGGAACACCTCCTCGATCGACTGGATGTTGAGTTTCGTGGCGAGCTGCGTCGAATCCCCCTCGTAGGCGAGGGCCAGCTGATTGCGCAGATCGTTGAAGCGGTTGTTGACCGGGGTCGCGGAGAGCATCAACACCTTTGTCTTCACGCCCGCACGGATGACCTTGCGCATCAGCCGCTGGTAGCGGGTCTCCCGCTGGGCGATGATGTCGGCATTGCGGAAGTTGTGAGATTCGTCGATCACGACCAGGTCGTAGTTGCCCCAGTTGATCAGGTCAAGCCGCTTGCCCAGGGACTCACCACTGTCGCGCGACAGGTCGGTGTGGGCGAGGACGTCGTAATTGAAGCGGTCTTTCGTGAAGATGTTGGTTGTGTAGTTCGAGTTGTAGTTTGTCCAGTTTTCAGTGAGCTTCTTCGGCGCCAGTACGAGTACGGTCTTGTTGCGCAGCTCGTAATACTTGATCACCGCCAGCGCTGTGAACGTCTTCCCGAGCCCCACACTGTCGGCGAGGACGCAACCGTTGTAGGTCTCCAACTTGTTGATCACGCCGGTCGCAGCGTCTTTCTGGAAGTTGTAGAGCGCCTTCCAAACCTCGGTGCCCTGGTATCCGGTGCGGTCGTTCGGCAGCACGTCCTCGCTGATGTCTTCGAGGAACTCGTTGAAGAGGTTGTAGAGGATCAGGAAGTACACCCGCTGTGGGGAGTTCTCGGCATACACGCTCGCGATGTGCTCTCGGACCGCCTCGGTCACGTCGTCGAGTTGGTCTGGGTTGTGCCAGATCTGGTCGAAGAGCTGCATGTATTGGCGCGTTGCCAGCTTGTCGTCGATCTTGTGTACCATGTTCGACACCGCGGGGCCGCGCTCAAACCCGAGGTCGGCGGTCGTGAAGCCGTGGAGGGGCGCGTAGGCGGCGGTGTCATCGACCACAGCGAACGACTGCATCGGCGCGCCTGTGTGGTTCGAGCGGAACGTGACCTTCTGCCGCACCCACTCAGCGCATTCACGTGCGATGGCCCGTTGGGTCAGCTTGTTGCGCAGCCGAATCTCGAACTCTGTGCCGTACAGTGCGGCATCCTGGCTCTTGTCGTTCGGGATAAAGAACTGCCGTCTTTCCTGCGCGGGCTTGTCGGTCGCCTTCGTCGTTGTGAACGACGGCGCGGTGAAGATGAACTCAAGCTCCTTGATCGACTGAAGCTCACGCCTCAGTGCTTCGAATGCGAAGATCGAGAACGTGCTCGCCGCGATACGCAGCTTGGAGCCAGGCTTGATCGACGCCTTTAGATCGTCGCCGAAGAACTCATTGAGGTTGTCGATGATGCGCACTCAGGCGCCACCATCGTTCGGCCTGGAACCAGGTGACGCTCCGCCTCTACGTACCCGGTTGTCGACAACCTCGCTGGTCTTGAACTTCGGGACGTTGAAGAGGGGCCGGGCGGCCTGCGGCCGCTTGTCGTGATCGGTCGTGTAGTGGATTTTCGAGCCGCTTGCCTCGAACACGACGGGGAACCGGCCGTCCACCGTCGATGCCCTCGGCCGAACCTCAGGCGGCAAGTGCAGGCACACATGGCCGCGGGCCGTTCCACTCGGGGGCAACGTCCTACCCACCGGCTTGAGGTCGTCTGTCACCTAGCCATCGCCCCCAGCATCGTTGTTGAGCGTCAAGAGCATCTTCCATTATGGGTGCGACAGCGCCAATCGCCCAGGCCACTCCGGCACAGGCCAGGGCGCTCCGCCTGACCAACGCTGGCGACGAGGTGAAACGCCGAAGCCGTCGGTCGTCCGCTCGCCCCCTCGGCGCAAGCGGGGCCGAGTTGGTGGCGTGCGATCTGCTCCTGGGCTGCTCGGTAGATCTCGGCGATACGTGCTTCCAGTTCGGCCTCGGGCGGCAACGCGGACCAGTACCCGGCGACGACGAAGCCGGCCTTGTGCATCTCGGTTCGTTGTGCCCACAGATTTGTCGTGGCGACGCAGGGTTCTGAAGACGACCAGTCGGTTCCTACTGTTCTCCTACTTGTGAACGGCCTGGGCGGTGCTTCATCAACTAGCCCTGGTTACGTTGTGTGACGCAATGTGGGGTACAGGCCAGGTCGGGCGTCGGTGCTGTTGAGCGTGTCCGCCCAACAAGCCCATGGCCCGCCAGCGGGATGCTGGCGGGCCATGATCTTTGCGCTCAGACGGCCTGTAGGCGACCTGGGAGAGTAGCCTGAACGGCGTTTCCGCTGGTCAGGCCGCTCTATAGGCTCGCAGGATCACACGTCGTAGTACATGCCGAACTCGTACGGGTGCGGGCGCAGGCGCAGCGGGTCGATCTCGTGCTCGCGCTTGAACGCGATCCAGGTCTCGATCACGTCCGGGGTGAACACGCCACCCTCGAGCAGGTAGTCGTGGTCGGCCTCGAGCGCGTCGAGGACCTCGCCCAGCGACGCGGGCACCTGCTGGACCTCCTTGGCCTCCTCCGGGGGAAGCTCGTAGAGGTCCTTGTCGATCGGGGCCGGGGGCTCGATCTTGTTCTTCACGCCGTCGAGGCCCGCCATGACCATGGCCGCGAAGGCCAGGTACGGGTTGCCGGACGAGTCCGGGCAGCGGAACTCGACGCGCTTGGCCTTGGCGTTGTTGCCCGTGATCGGGATACGCACGCAGGCCGAGCGGTTGCGCTGGGAGTAGACCAGGCTGACCGGGGCTTCGTAGCCGGGCACCAGGCGGTGGTAGGAGTTCACCGTGGGGTTGGTGAACGCCAGCAGCGACGGCGCGTGGGCCAGGATGCCGCCGATGTAGTGGCGGGCGGTGTCGGACAGGCCCGCGTAGCCGGACTCGTCGTAGAACAGCGGCTCGCCGTCCTTCCACAGCGACTGGTGGGTGTGCATACCCGAGCCGTTGTCGCCGAAGAGGGGCTTCGGCATGAAGGTGGCCGACCTGTCGGCCTCCCACGCCGTGTTCTTGATGAGGTATTTGAACAACTGCAGGTCGTCCGCGGCGTGCAGCAGCGTGTTGAACCGGTAGTTGATCTCAGACTGGCCCGCGGTGCCCACCTCGTGGTGCGCGCGCTCGACGGTGAAGCCCGCGTCCTGCATGTTCAGGACCATCTTGTCGCGCAGGTCGGCGAAGTGGTCGACCGGCGGCACGGGGAAGTAGCCGCCCTTGAAGCGGGTCTTGTAGCCCTTGTTGTTGCCGCCCTCTTCGGCGCCGCTGTTCCACCAGCCCTCGACCGAGTCGATCTCGTGGAACGAGCCGTTCTCCGTGTAGTCGAAGCGGATCGAGTCGAAGATGTAGAACTCCGCCTCGGCGCCGAAGAACGCGGTGTCGGCGATGCCGGACTCGGTGATGTACTGCTCCGCCTTGCGCGCGATGTTGCGCGGGTCGCGGGAGTACGCCTCCTTGGTGAACGGGTCGTGCACGAAGAAGTTGAGGATCAGCGTCTTCTCGGTGCGGAACGGGTCCAGGCGGGCCGTGTACGGGTCGGGCAGCAGCAGCATGTCCGACTCGTGGATCGACTGGAAGCCGCGCACCGACGAGCCGTCGAACGCGAGGCCCTCGGTGAAGGCGTCCTCGTCGAACGCGGAAGCGGGGACGGTGAAGTGCTGCATCACGCCGGGCAGGTCGCAGAACCGCACATCGACGAACTTCACTTCTTCTTCTGCGATGAAGCGCAGGACCTCGTCGGGAGAGTTGAACACGCTCGTTGACTCCTTCGTATTCTCCGCCGGTCCAATCCCGGCACATCGCGCGAGCGGGCAACCGTCCCTGCCTGCGATCACGGCCGCAGTGCCGTGCCCGCTCTGCGTGATGACGCTAAGAGGGTGGTGTTGCCCGACCATCACCGAGATGTTTCGCCGATGTTAACGACGGCCGGTTTTGCTCAAGAGGATGCCAGGAGCGGGCACGGATGGCACTTCGTCCTACGCTGGTGGGGTGAGCAGATGGACTGGTTCGTGGTTGTCCGGCCCAAGCGCGGCCATTTCGCCCACTGACGGTGAGATCCGGTGGCGGGGTGACCGCCTCGGCCTGCCCGAGCGCGGCTCCGGCTCGGTCGCCTCACCCGCGATCCGGCTGGGCGCGCTGTTGATCGATCTGGTCTTGGCCTCGCTGGTGACGTCCCTTTTCGTGCGCAGGGACTTCGACGACCCGGCGACGATGTGGACCTTCAACCTGTGGGCCATGGGGGTGTGGTTCGTGATCTCCGCGGTGGGGGTGTCGCTGGCCGGATTCACTCCCGGCAAGGCCGTCCTCGGGATGCGGGTGATGCGGATGGATGGGTCGGCGTTGGTGGGTCCGTTGCGGGGGATCGCTCGGACGGCGTTGGTGGGTGTGATCTTGCCCGCAGCCATCAATGACAAGGATGGTCGTGGGTTGCACGACCGGCTTCTGGGGACGCTGGTTCTGCGTACTCGCTGATCCGCGTTCGGGCGGTTTGGTGCCTCTTGGGTCGGCCCCTTGCGATTTGTGGGTGCTTGAAGGGCCGTTAGCTCTGTTCGCCCAGGTGGATGGCGTCGGCTACGTGGGTGAATCCGACTTGGCGGTAGACCTGTTCCGCGCCGTCGTCGCCTGGGGTCAGCCAGGCCAGGGTGACGCCTGCTCGCTCGGCGGCGGCGCGCACGGCGTACGCGGTCACCAGTGTCGCCAGGCCTTTGCGGCGGTGTTCCGCGGCGGTGGCGATACCCGCGATCTCTGCCACCCCGTCGGCGACCCCGGTCCACGACGCCACTGCGACAGGCTTGCCGTCCAAACGGGCAAGGACTGTCCCCCCGTCTTCCGCGCGGCCGGGCTCGCCGCTGACACCTGGCTCGCCAGGTGCGCCGAACGCGACATGGGCGACGGCGTTGGCGGCGGTCGCGTCGCCCGCGGTGGTGACGCGTTGGATGGTGACGCCGTGGGGTATCTCGGGAACGGTCACGCCTGCCGGGTCGACGGTCATCAGCGGTATCCGGGCGGTCACCTTCAGACCCGCGGCGATCAGGAGTTCGGACGCGCCGGGGCTGGCCTGTTCGATGAGTTCGAACCGGAGCAGGCCCGGTGGGAAAGCGGTCCGGAGCATGTCCACGCTGTCGGCAAGGTCGGTCACCCGGTTGCCGGGCTCGGTCGCCACGGCGTAGGAGGCCATGGGGTGGCCGCCCTCGGTGAGCATGCCGGTGAACGGCCCTGCCGGGATGACAGTCTTGGACCGAGCCAGCCCGTCGCGTTGGGCGGTGGCGATTCGCACGGCCAGGAGATCGGTTTCAAGCACGGACGGAACGTAGTCCGCCGCTGACAGCGCCGCCCCCGATTTATTCGATCGGGGGCGGCGGCAAAGCAGGCTCTAACGGCGGCGGAGGGTTCGCTGCACGCTGCGCATCTTGGCGCCGGGGGGCATTGGGCCCTTCGGCATGGCCGCGCCGCGGTTGGCGATGGCGGCGAGGCGCTTCTCGACGGTGTCCATCTCGGCCGGGCGCAGGTTGTTGGGCAGCTTCATCAGGTGCCGCTGCAGGTTGCGCAGCTGCACCTGGCCCTCTTCGTTGCCGACGATCACGTCGTAGATCGGGGTCTCGCCGACGATGCGGGCGATGCGCTTCTTCTCCTGGGCGAGCAGGTTCTTCACCCGGTGCGGCGCGCCCTCGGCGACCAGGATGACGCCGGGCCTGCCGATCACCCGGTGGACCGCGTCGAGCTGCGTGGTGCCCGCGACGGTCGGGGTGACCCGCCAGCGGCCGCGCAGGTTCTCCAGCGCCCACGCCGCGGCGCCGGGTTGGCCGTCCGCCTTCGCGTAGACGTTCTTCTGGACCCGCCTGCCGAAGATGATCACCGCGGCCAACGCGCCGAGGGCGATGCCCACCGGCAGCAGGAACCACTCGATCCCGAGCAGCAGCCCGATGCCGAATACGACGCCGGTCACCACCAGGAGGGCGCCCAGCATCCAGGGGATGAGGGCCTTGTCCTCCTTGCGCTGCATGTTGAACGCCTGGAAGAGCTGTCCGCGCTTCGCCTTCGACGCAGCCTTGCGCGCCTTCTTGGCTTCCTTGGCGGCCGCCTTGTCCTGCTTGTCAGCCATAACCACCAGGATACGGTGCGTGGTCCCGCGTCCGTCGGGTGCGCTCTCTGTCAGGATGGTCGACATGGCCGGCGCACCTGATCCGCTCGCCGGGCTCGACCCGGACCAACTCGCCGCGGTGACCGCCCCGCGCGGGCCCGTGTGCGTCCTCGCGGGCGCCGGGACCGGCAAGACCCGGACCATCGTCAGCCGCATCGGCCACCTCATCCACGCCGGGCACGTCAGCGCCGGGCAGGTTCTGGCGGTCACGTTCACCGCGCGGGCCGCGGGGGAGATGCGTACCCGGCTGCGCGCGCTCGACATCCACGCGGCGCAGGCCCGGACCTTCCACGCCGCCGCCCTGCGCCAGCTGCGCTACTTCTGGCCGCGCGTCGTCGGCGGCGAGCAGTGGGAGCTGATCGACGGCAAGCTGCGCCTGGTCGGGCAGGTGGCGAACAAGCTCGGCATAGGCACGGAGCGGGAGACCCTGCGCGACCTGGCGAGCGAGATCGAGTGGGCGAAGGCGTCGCTGATCGCGCCCGCGGACTACCCGGCCGCCGTCGCGCGCTTCCGCCGCGAGACACCGGCGCCCGCGGAGAAGGTCGCAGAGGTCTACACCGGCTATGAGGCGCTGAAGAACCGCGCCCACCAACTCGACTTCGACGACCTGCTGCTGCACACCGCCGCCGCCCTGGAGGAGCACTCCGCGGTGGCCGAGGAGTTCCGCGACCGCTACCGCTGCTTTGTGGTCGACGAGTACCAGGACGTCACCCCGTTGCAGCAGCGCGTCCTCGACGCCTGGCTGGGCCGCCGCGACGACCTCACCGTCGTCGGCGACGCGAACCAGACGATCTACTCCTTCGCAGGTGCCTCGGCCCGCCCGTTGCTCGACTTCACCCGCCGGTTTCCCGAGGCGACGGTCGTGCGCCTAGAGCGTGACTATCGCTCGACACCGGAAGTGGTGTCCTTGGCGAACAGGGTCATCTCCGCCGCGCGCGACCGGCCAGCCGGGTCGCGACTGCGGCTGATCGGCCAGCGTAAGCCGGGGCCCGACCCGGTGTTCGTCGAGTACGACGACGAGCCCGGGGAGGCGACCGCCGTCGCCGGACGGATCAAGGACCTCATCGACCAGGGCGTCGCCCTCAGCGAGATCGCCGTGCTCTTCCGGATCAACGCGCAGTCGGAGGTCTACGAGCAGGCGCTGACGGAGCTGGGCATCCCGTATCTGGTGCGCGGCGGCGAGCGGTTCTTCAACCGGCAGGAGATCCGGCAGGCGACGGCCACGCTGCGCACCGCGGCGGTGCAGTCGCCGACCGGCGAGCTGCCCAAACTCGTGCGGAGCCTGCTCGAACCGCTCGGCCTCACCGCTGACCCGCCCAGCGGCGGCGCGGCGCGGGAACGCTGGGAGTCGCTGCTGGCCCTGGTGGAGCTGGCCGAGGAACTCGCCGCGACGGTCGCCGACGCCGACCTCGCGCGCTATGTCCACGAGCTTGACCTGCGCGCCCAGGCCCAGCACCCGCCGACCGTGGAGGGCGTGACCCTGGCGTCGCTGCACTCGGCCAAGGGCCTGGAATGGGACGCGGTGTTCCTGGTCGGCCTGGTCGACGGCACGCTGCCGATCCAGCACGCCGACGGCAACGAGGCGCAGATCGAGGAGGAGCGCAGGCTTCTCTATGTGGGTGTCACCCGAGCCCGTGAGCATCTGTCGCTCACCTGGGCGCTCGCGCGCGCCGAAGGCGGCAAGCGCTACCGCAGGCGCAGCCGCTTCCTCTATGGCCTGATCCCGGAGAACCATCCGACCGCCCGGGTCGCTGCTTCCGCGACCCGCAGGCGTGATCGCGGGATGCCGATGATCCGGCACTGCCGGGTCTGCGGTGACGAGCTGGCGGGCACGATGGCGTTCAAGCTCGGCCGCTGCGAGACGTGTCCGGTCGATCTCGACCATGGCCTGCTCGAACGGCTGCGGCAGTGGCGGCTGGAGCGCTCCAAGGCGCTGCGCGTGCCGGTCTACGTCATTTTCACCGATGCCACACTTCTGGCGATCGCCGAACAGCGTCCGGCGGATCGGGCCGCGCTCGTGTCGATTTCCGGTGTGGGAGCGGTCAAACTGGACAAATTCGGGCAAGAGGTGCTCTCGTTGGTCGCTAACGCCACCCGTTCGAGCGGTATGTGACCGGCGTCACGCGAAGTTCTGGAAAATCGGTTGCGGGGCCTCCCGCAACCTGAATAACCTGCAATAGCGGGCCACGAAGTGGCCCGAAGATTCGGACCTGGGACAGACGGAGGAGGTGGCCATCGTGAAGATCTTCATGACGAACGCGAACCCCGGCTACCTGCCGTTCCCGGGGAGTTCTGTGTCGCCGTCCTGGGGGCCGGCGCGCGAAGCGATTCACGTCCAGCGTGAGCGCCTCGCCGTGTGCACCGCTACCGCCAAGGCGGCCATCGCCGGCAGCAAGCACGCCCGCACTCTCGATGTCGACGTTCCGACCAATCCGTCCGCCACCTCGGGTGGGGTGACTTGACCAGGCGTCAAGTAACCCCAGGCTCCCGAGGCCGCGGACTCCGATACCGGAATCCGCGGCCTTTTTCTTTGCCCTACATCGGCTTCACCAGGCCACCAGACTGAAATCAGGAGATTTCAAGCCATGAGTACCGCCACTGTTCCGCTCACCGGCGGAGCATTCACCGACCTTCTCGGACCTCCCGGTTCCGGTGTCAGCGAGCTGCTGGACGCGGCTCCGTCGGCCGGACTGGACCTTCCTTGCCGGTCCGCCGACAACCCCGACCTGTGGTTCGGCGACACCCCCAACGAGCTCGAGCGCGCCAAGCTGCTCTGCGGCGACTGCCCGGTGCGCGCGGCCTGCCTGGCCTCGGCGCTCGCGCGGCACGAGCCGTGGGGCGTCTGGGGTGGGGAGATCTTCGAGCGCGGCGTCGTGATCGCGCGCAAGCGGCCCCGTGGTCGCCCGCGCAAGGAAGACGTCGCACGAGATGCCGCCGAGCGCGCGGCCCACACCCAGGATGAGGTTGCCGCATGAACGCCCAGCTCAAAGACCCCATGTACACGTTCAAGCCCGAAGGACCCACGCAAATGTTGATCTATGAAAATCTCGCTCGATCTCGAACGCGAGAGGCGGAACAGGTTGCGTACACGCACCGCCTGGCCCGCCGGATGCACACCGCCAAGCGCTGGGAACGAGTCTCGAACTGGGCGGCCAAGCGCGCCCACCGCGTCACGTCCTCGCTCTAGGCCCTACCTGGATGCCCGCCACCGCGCCCGCGGTGGCGGGCATCCGCCGTTTCAGGCTTCGAGGACCGCGACCATCGCGAGCCCGACGACCGTGCCGTCCGATCAGCGCCGTCCCGGTGAACTGGGTGCGACCGGTCGCGGCCAGCGCGCTCTTGGCCACGGTGTCCACGCCGCGACGGGGACGGTCGATCATCGGACCGATCTCGTCGAACGGCACGTTGAACATGTCGTGCAGGACGAACCGAGCCGCTCGGCGGACACCAGCGTGTCGAGCACGACGAGCAATGCCAGGTCGACCGAGTCGGCCAGATCGGGGCGCGCAGCCAGGTTTTCCCGAACGGCGTCCTCGGCCACGTTCCTGGGTTGGGGTTTCGGCCAAGCAGATCACCTGCGGCGAAACACAAGGGAAACTTTGTGGAAATCCAACAGTGGGTCCCGCCGGTTAGCGTTGGGGCCCCTTGGATCGCAACCGGCCGGTGAGGCAGACGGTGGCCCAGAGCACCTTCGATGGACGCGGCAAGCGCAGACGCCGGGCGGAAGTCGGCCGCACCGGCGCACGGTTCGGCCCCGTCGGCGCGTGGCGGGAGGAGTCGGAGCCGGTCGACCCGCTGTTCGTCGAGCCGGACCCGGAATCGCCGGTCGGTCTGACCGGCGCGCGGTTCGGCGGTGGGCGGGCGAAGTCCAAGCGCCCGGCCCCGGAGCCGCCGCCCGACCTGACCGGCTTCGATGCCGATCCCGAACCCCTTGTCGAGCCCCTTGGCGAACCCGAGCCCGAGCCGATCGCCGAGGAGTTCCTCGATTGGGTGCACCGGCCTGAGTCGCACTCGCTGGTCCGGCCCTACGCGTGGACCGGCGGTCGCACCCGTGCAGGCACCCAGCTGGCGATCGAGGCGATCGTGCAGACCGCGGGCCCGGCGCCGACCTGGGAGTCGCGGACGATCACCGACCTGTGCACCACCCCGCGGTCGGTCGCCGAGGTCGCCGCGCTGCTGTCGGTGCCGCTAGGGGTGGCCCGGGTACTGATCGGGGACCTCGCCGACCAGGGCGTTCTTGTCGTTGAACGGGTCGCCGGGACCGTGCCGGACCTGGAGATCCTCGGCCGCGTTCTGGCAGGTCTGCACAACCTCTGACCGTGGTGCCCCAAGGGGACCGTGACGATAGCCGACCACGGTTGCCCGCTATCCGTACGATCACACGGCGGGTGATCAACCCTTTGAATTTCGGGGAGGCGGACTAGTGCACACGCACGATGGAATCGACTGGACCAGCAGGCTTGTCGCGATGCGGCGGACCGACGAGATCGAAGCCGAGGTCAATTCCTGGCTCGCTGACCGCTTGGTCGATGACCTTCCGGATGGCGCGACCGTCATCGACGTCGGATCCGGCTCCGGTGGCATGAGCGCGGCGTTCGCGGCGGCACTCGCGGTCCGCGGTGGCGGCCGGGTCGTGCTGGTCGACGCCGTCCCCGAGCTGCAGGCAGCGGCGAGTGACGCCGTCGCGGCGGTCGCGGGGGACAAGGTCGAACTCGTCGCCGTGCTCGCCGACGCCGCCGACCCGACCCTCGCCGACCAGGTCCCCGCGGGTGACCTGGTGTGGGCCTCGCGGGTCGTGCACCACCTGCCCGACGAGCGCCAGGGTGTCGCGGGGTTGGTCCGGCTGCTGAACCCGGGCGGCAGTCTCGCGCTCGCCGAGGGCGGACTCAGCACCCGGTGCCTTCCCTGGGACGTCGGCGTGGGTGAGCCCGGGCTGCAGGACCGTATCGCCGCCGCGCAGACGTCGTGGTTCGCGGAGATGCGCGCGGGGATCGAGGGCGTCGTCCGGATGCCGTTCGGCTGGAACCGCGCGCTGGCCGAGGCGGGCCTCACCGACGTGAGCGCGTTCAGCTACCTGGTGGACCTGCCCGCCCCGGCCTCGCCCGCGGTGCGCGAGTCGGTCGCCGACTGGCTGGCCTGGATGGCCAGGGTCGGCGAGGACCGCCTCTCGGAGTCCGATCTTGACGCCCTTGCCCGGCTGATGGACCCGAACGACCCCGACTGGGTGGGCGGGCGCGACGACGTCTTCGTGCTCAGCGCGAACACCATTCACCACGGCAGGCTGGCGTAGCGTCAGGTGTCATGACCGCCGAATCCGCCGCGACGTGCTCGCTCTGCGGGAAGTCGCGCGCCGACGCGTCGCCCGTCGAGGCGCTGGCCTGGTCGTCGGAGACCGACGACCGTGGCACGCGCTGGCTGTGCCCGGCGTGCGCGCGCACCCACGTGCGCGACATCGAGGGCAAGCTGCCCGCCGAGTACTGGTGATCAGTTCGGGTCGGCGAAGCCGGGCTGCCAGCGGGAGATGATCTCGCGCATGCCGACCTCGGCGTCGAGCTGGCACAGGATGCCCGTCGCGCCCGCGGTGACGCGCTGGACCAGCAGGTACTGCGGCGGCAGGTTGAGCGAGCGCCCGGTTTTGAAGTCCTGGCCGCGCAGGTCGCCGACCCGCTCGGCCTGGCGCTGCATCCAGCGTCGCGTGAAGTGGAACTTCTCGACCGCGGCGGGCTCGGCGAACGGGGCAAGGTAGGCGAGAACGTCCTCGGCTTCGATCTTCATTCCGGGCCGGACGAACCCCTCGTCGCGCATCAGCTGCAGGAGCCGGTCGGAGTTCCCCTCAAGGGAGAGCCGGGTCATCATCCCCAGCGGCCTGGGCAGGCCGTCGGGCAGCCGGGCGACGGCGCCGAAATCGATGACGCAGAGCCTGCCGTCCGGGGTGATCATGAAGTTGCCGGGATGCGGGTCGGAGTGGAGCAGCCCGGCCCGCGCCGGTGAGGAGAAGTGGAACTCGCAGAGCAGCTGCCCGGCGTGGTCGCGTTCGGCCTTCTCGCCGTTGCGGATGATCTTGGACAGCGGCTTGCCGTCGACCCACTCGGTGACCGTGACCTTGGGGGCGCTCGCCACGACCTTCGGGACCAACACCCTGCTGTCGCCGTCGAACGCCTTGGCGAACACGCGCTGGTTGTCGGCCTCGGCGCGGTAGTCGAGCTCCTCGGCCATCCGGTCGGACAGCTCGCGCAGCAGCGGCTTGACCTCCAGACCCGGCACGAACGGCTGGAACAGCCTGCTGAACCGCTGCAGCTGCCGCAGATCGGAGAGCAGCGCCTCATCGGCGCCCGGGTACTGGACCTTGACCGCGACAACCCGGCCGTCATGCCAGGTCGCCTTGTGCACCTGCCCGATGCTGGCCGCGGCCGCGGGCTCGTCGTTGAAGTCGGCGAACCTGTCGGCCCACCCGCGACCCAACTGCTGGGCGAGGACGCGGTGCGTCGCCGCCTTCGTCATCGGGGGCGCCGCCGACTGCAGCTTGGTGAGGGCCTCGCGGTACGGCTCCGCCATCTCGTCGGGCACCGCCGCCTCGAACACCGACAGCGCCTGGCCGAACTTCATCGCGCCACCTTTGAGCTGCCCCAAGACGGCGAAGAGCTGCTCAGCTGTGCGCGCGGACAACTCGGCGCTGACCTCGTCGGCACTCTGCCCGGCGAGCCGCTTCCCCCAGCCGCCGACAGCTCGCCCGGCCACCCCGAGGGGAATGCTGGCCAGCCGTGCGGTGCGCGCGGCAGTCTTGCGTGGCATCTCGGTCACGCCCCGATTGTCCCTTGTTATGGGGCCGCGGCGCAGCTGATTGCGGTATGGGCAACTCCGCGTCGCCCCACCTGACCGCGCCGCCGTGCCGCAGGGCGCGGAGCCACCCAGAATCTGAGTGGCGGCCAGGCCCGCGGTTCGGTTGTCGTGTTGATCCGTACTGACTCCGCGCGGAGTGGCGCTCGGACCTTGTCAGTCCGGGCCAGGTTCACCACGCCACCCCCTTTCGCCATCGCACAAGTTTCCCCGGGAGAGGTGGCCCCTCCGTCCGTTCTGCGCGTTTTGCCGCGTCGCGGTGGTGTGCGTCGACATACTTCGCACGTCGATGAACTGAACGGGAAACGCATGGCTGACGTGGAGATTCGTCTGTTGGGGCCGGTCGAGGTCCGGATCGGGGGGCAGGTGGTCGCGCTGCCCAGCGAACGGCGGCGGTCGCTGTTGTGCGCGCTCGCGTTGGCCCCCGGTCGGCCGGTGTCGGTGGACGCGTTGACCGAGGCCGTGTGGGGAGTCCAGACGCCCGCGCGGGTGCGGGGCAGCCTGCAGACGCATGTGATGCGTCTGCGGCAGGTACTGGGCGCGGAGGTGATCACCACTACCGGGAACGGGTACCGCCTCGACGTCGAGCCCGACCGAGTCGACGTGTCCCGTTTCCTGGGCCTGCTCGACCGGTCCGCCGCGGCGCGGGACGCGGCGTCCAAGGTGGCGCTGCTGACCACGGCCATCGACCTGTGGCGCGGGGATCCCCTCGACGGTGTCAGTTCGGCCGCGCTGCGTGAGAGTCACCTTCACCAGTTGACAGAGCGGTATCTCGGCGCCGTGGAGCGGCGGATTGACATCGAGTTGGCTGAGGGTGTCATCGGCGACGCAGTCCGCGAGCTGCGGGATCTCTTGTCTCGACACCCGCTGCGGGAGCCGTTGTGGGAACGCCTGATTCGAGTGCTGGCCAGTTCCGGCCGCGGCGCCGAGGCGCTCCTCGCGTATGCCGAGTGCAGGCAGTCGCTCGCCGACGAGCTGGGTGTCGAGCCGGGGGCGGGAATGCGGGCACTGCACGCCGAGCTGCTCGCCACCGACCAGCAGGCCTCGCGGCCAAGGCGAACCAATCCGCCGCGGCAGGAACTGCCTGGTGACGTTAGCCATTTCACCGGACGTGCTGACGAACTGCGCCAAGTGCTGGACGCCGCGACGGTCGACGCGGCCTCGACGGTGGTGATCTCCGCGATCGACGGCATGGCGGGCGTGGGGAAGACGACCTTGGCCATCCGCGCGGCGCGCGAGCTGGCGGGCAGCTATCCGGACGGGCAGCTCTGGGTGGATCTCGATGCCCACACGCCCGGGCAGACGCCGCTGAGCCCGGTCGCTGCCCTGGGCCGGTTGCTGCGGGCCGCTGGTGTACCGGGCGATCAACTGCCGGACGGGCTCGATGAGCGGGTTGGCCTTTGGCGGTCCACGACAGCGGGCCGAAAGATGCTGCTGGTGCTGGACAACGCCCTGGACAGCGATCAGGTTCGGCCGCTGCTTCCGGGAGCGTCGGGGTGTCTGGTGCTGGTGACCAGCAGGCGGCGGATGCTCGAACTCGACTGCTCGCAGGTCCTGTCCCTCGATGTGCTGCCGGACGACGACGCTGTTGCCCTGTTCACCCGTGTCGTCGGCGACGGCCGACCCGCGGTCGAGCAGGCGGCGGTCAGGAAGGTGATCCGGTTGTGCGGATATCTTCCCCTGGCGATTCGACTCGCCGCCGCCCGACTCCGTCATCGTCCTGGCTGGACGGTCGCTCACCTGGCTGAACGCCTGGTCGACCACAGCCACCGGTTGTCCGAACTGCGCTCCGACAACCGGGACCTCACGGCCGTGCTGGAACTGTCCAACCTGCATCTCGACGATGACACTCGACGGACGTTTCGGCTGCTGAGCGTGCACCCGGGCACGGAGTTCGACGCCCACGCCGCGGCAGCCCTGGCAGGCATCGCGCCGAGGTCGGCCGACGACCACCTGCAGCGTCTTGTCGATGTTCACCTGGTCAGGGAAAGCGGTCAAGGCCGCTACCGGATGCACGACCTGATTCGGGCATACGCACGACAGCTGGCAGTCGATGGCGAAGAACAGCGCTCGGCGCTTGGCAGGCTCATCGCCTACCACGAAACGGCGGCGGCGATGGCCATGGATGTGCTCATGCCGGAGGAACGTCACCGCAGGCCCACTGTGACACAGCCCGCTGAGTCAGCGCTGACGTTTCCCGATCACTGCGCCGCCTCGGCCTGGCTCGAAGCCGAACGGCCGAACCTGCTCACGGTGGCACTCAGCGCGGCGGACAGCGACAGGCCGGACCACACGGCGCGGATGACCGCGATCGTGTGGCGCCACCTGAGTCTGGCCAGCCGCAACGACGAGGCCGCTGTCCTCTACAGCCGCGCGCTCGACGTGGCTCGTGAGCGCTGCGACGACACCGGCCAGGTCCAGGCACTGACCTGCCTCGCGGAGCTGTCCTGGCGCACAGGCAAGTTCAGGGAAGGCGTTGACCTCGGCACTCGCGCGCTCGACCTGGCGAGGGTCGTTGGCGACCGCGGTGGCGAATGTACGGCGCTCAACAGTCTGGCGGTTCTCCATCAGCACCTGAGTGAGTTCGACGCGGCGATGACCCACGCGCGGGCAGCGATCGCTGCTGCTCGCCGCAACGGCGACCTGTTGGCGCTCAGGCGTAGGAGGCGTACTTCTGGCCGCAGCCGATTCCTTCGACGCACAACCAGAGCCAGACCTTCGTGCCGTTGACGATGCCGTCGAACTTGATCGCGCACTCGCCCCCGTAGCTGTCGGTGACGGTTCGGTGGATACGTGAGCCGCTCTTCCAGTACTCCAGGTGAGTGGTCAACTTCCGGCCGTCCGCCTTACCGTCGCAGGCGCTGATGAACTCGGGCTCCTGCTGAAAGAAGCTGCCTGCTCCGCGGTAGGTGCCGTTGTAGGAGCAACCAACAGTCAAGTCGCCCGAGCCCCAGTCCGGGAGGCAGTCAAGGCTGGCCGCGGAGGCCGCAGGCGCGACGAACACCATGCCTGCCGTCATCGTGAGCATGGCGATCAAGCCGCCGAAGAGTGAACGAATACGCACTGTTCCACTTTCTGAAGTCAGGGTCGTCACCCGCGCTGGGCGACCGTTGTCGACCGAAGCGAACTCTGGTCCGCTGTCGTGGCGCTGTCGTGGCGCTGACGCCCGGGAAAGCGTGCCGCGTCACGGCGCTCAAGCGACGGGGGAAGCGACCGTGCGACTCCGCGTGGTTTCCCTCACCGTGTCACTTCGTCGCCCCTCCGCAGGCGCACCGCGGGTGCGGGGGCCACGGGCGGTGGACGATCGTGGCGTCGACCGGGTCGAGTTCGAGGCTTCGGGTCCACACGGTGGGCGGGACTGGACCGGGAGCGGCCAACCACCGCAGCGCGGCGAGGACTTGGGCCGCCGCCAGGCCCGCGGTGGTGTGCACGGCGGCGAGGTCGGCGAGCTGTGGTCGGCCCGCGAGCTGCGACGCGACCATCGGCCAGCATGGGTCGCGGTCCGTTCGGTGGAGATCTGCGCAGGTCAGGCAGGCTGTGACCGCGGGGACGACCAGCGGGCCCACGATGCCGATGCCGTCGCGGACGCGGATCGGGAGGTGGGGGACACCCTGTTCGACCAGCTGCGCCACGACCGCCGGGTCGGGGACCAGGGCGTCGGTCAGCAACGCGAGGTCGGGCTGGGCGCGGGTGTCGCGCACTCTCGGGTCGACCCGCTCGATCGCGTCGCGGGCCGCCGCCGCGCGCTCGCGGCCGACGTCCTCGGGGGTGAATCCCGCGCCGACATCCTCGGGTTGGACTTGGCCGCGCGCCTCGACCCGGACCGCGCCGATGCCCGCGGCGGCAAGCATGCACGCCGTCGCCACGGCGAGCCTGCCGTCGCCGTGCACCGACACCGTGGCCTCCGCGCGGGCACTCGGGTGGCTGACCGCGCGGTGGACCGTGGCCGCGGTCAGGTCTCCGGCGAGCCTGCGGGGGAGCGGGACACTCGGGCCTGCGGCGTCCTCGACGAGACCGCGGTCGGCCAGCCCGGTGATCAGATCGCGCAGTTGATCACGGTGTCGTGGGCCGACGCGGTCGAGCAACTCCGCTGTCGTGCGGGCTCCGGTGAGGTTCGCCGCAGCGTCGGCGATTCTGGTGGGCAAGCCCGCGACGATCATGGCGCGGCGTGGATCAAGGCCGATCTGGATCTCGTCGGCGCGTCTGCGCAGGACAGCGAGGCCGGGGCGGAGCCGAGGGCGGTCGGGGTAGCTGAGGTGGATCATGGTGGCCAGCGTGCCCGATTCCGCCGAATGGTGGATCCGTTTATCCACAGGCGAAAGCTCACACTCCCGCGATGTCGGTGCCGCCGTTTACGGTGGTGTCTGTGGCCGAACCCAGTGTCGAGGTGCGTCGCAGCAAGCGCAGAACCCGCACCGTCACCGCATACCGCGAAGGTGACACGCTGATAGTGCAGATCCCCGCCCGGCTCTCCAAGAAAGAGGAGGCCCACTGGGTGGCGGAGATGCAGCGCAGGCTCCTGCGCACCGAAACGCGCAGGCGCTCGCCCGCGCGAACATCCGACGCCGCCCTCCTCGCGCGGTGCGGCGAACTCTCCGACCGCTACTTCGACGGCCGGTGCCACCCCTCGGGGGTGCGGTGGGTCCCACCCATGCGCACCCGCTGGGCGTCGTGCACACCGGTCGACCGCACGATCCGGGTCAGCGAACGGCTACGCGAAGTGCCGGCGTGGGTGTTGGACTACGTGCTGGTGCATGAGCTGGCGCACCTGCTGGAAGCCGATCACGGGCCGGAGTTCTGGGAGCTGGTTCGGGCTTATCCGAAGACGGATCGGGCGATTGGGTATTTGGAGGGGTTGTCGGCCGCTGCGGGGTGGGGGATCGCGGGGGCCGACTGAATCCGCTGGTCGGGGACGCTCCAGGGTGAAGTGCGGGGATTAAGGGCATCGTGGGTGCCCTCGTTGCTTGGCCCTCGGCGCTCGTACCGCCTGAAGGAGTGGTGGATGGCAGGTCGGGGCGTGTGTGCCGGCCTGCCATCCACACTGGGCGAGTCAGGACTTGTCGTCGTCCTTGTCGCTGTTGTCGCCCTTGTCGGTGGCGTCCGGTGTCTGTTCCAGTTTGGCGATCATGTCGTCGACGTCGGACTTCGTACCCAGGCGTTCGGCGAAGTCCATGGGGTCGTCGAGGTCGTCCGCCGTGGGCATGAGGTCCGGGTGGCCCCAGAGGCCGTCGCGGGTTTCGATGCCGTGCTGGTCTGTGACCAGGCGCCAGAGGGCGGCGGCCGCGCGGAGTTTGCGGGGGCGCAGTTCCAGGCCGACGAGGGTGGCGAAGGTCTGTTCCGCCGGGCCGCCCGAGGCGCGGCGGCGGCGGAGGGTTTCGCGGAGGGCATCGGCGCCGGGGAGGCGGTCGGTGACGGCTTCGCCGACGACGATGTCGACCCAGCCCTCGACCAACGCCAAGAGGGTTTCCAGGCGGGCGAGAGCGGCCTTCTGCTCCGGGGTGGCCTGCGGTTCGAGCATGCCGGACTGCATGGCCTTCTCGATCGTCTCCGGGTTCGCCGGGTCGACCTGGCTCGCCAGCTCCTGCAGCGCGGTCGTGTCGACCTTGATGCCGTTGGCGAACTCCTCGACCGTCGCGAGCAGGCGCTGGCGCAGCCACGGGACGTGCGCGAACAGCCGCTGGTGGGCGGCCTCACGCGCGGCCAGGAACACCATGACCTCACTTGAGGGCCGCTCCAGGCCCTTGGTGAACTCCTCGATGTTCGCAGGCACCAGCGCGGCCGTGTTCGCCGGGCCCAGGGGCAGGCCGATGTCGGTGGAGGTCAGCACCTCGGACGCCAGCTGCGCCAGGGCGTTGCCCAGCTGCGAGCCGAACGCCATGCCGCCCATCTGGCCCACCATCGCCAGCAGCGGACCGGCCTGCTGCCGCGCCTCGTCCGGCAGGGCGTCGACCCAGGCGCCGGACATGCGGCGGGCCACCGGGTCGCACAGGCGTTGCCACGTCGGCAGGGTGTGCTCCACCCAGTCGCGCGGGGTCCACGCCCTGGTGACCGTCGCGCCCGCAGGCAGCGTGGTCACCGGGTCGAGCCACATCTCCGCGAGGTGCACGGCGTCGTCGACGGCGGTGCCGGAGGTCGACGGGGCGAAGCCCACCTGCCCGGCCAGCTTCTGCACGGCGATCTGCTTGGCGAGGTCGTAGTTGACCGGCCCGGCGGACGAGCCGGTCTGACTCAGCATCTGACCGAGCTGGCTGAGCATCTGGCCCAGCTGGTCGAACGGGTTCTCCGGACCGCCCTGGGCGTTCGGGTCCTTCTTCTTGTCCGGGTCATTGGGGTCCGGCATTCCGAAGCCGAACGGGAACTCGCTCACGCGGCCACCTCACAAGTTTGGTGGCTCCACTCGCGAAGGCACTGTGACATTGATTCGCTCGCAAGCTCGTTCATGGCGTCCACGGTACGCGGCTGAGCCGTTCTCGCGATGTCAGGTGATCCGCCCAGGGCGAACGCACGTACTCTGTCGATCCGTGAGCACGCCACCGGACGCCCCCGCAGCGCACACGCCGCCGATCGGTCCCACCGAGGGCTGGAACCTGACCCGGCGGGGCTGGACTGTGTTGACCAGTTCGCTGCTGGTCATGGGCCTGCTGGTGCTCGGGCTGTTCGTGCCCGTGCCGTATGTCTCCCTCGGTCCCGGCCCCACCTACGACACCCTCGGCGACGTCGAAGGGGTGCAGGTGGTGAGCGTCAACGGCACCGAGACGTTCCCGACCAGCGGCCAGCTGCGGATGACCACGGTGTCCGTGCAGGACGACGTCAGCATGTTCGAGGCGGTCGCCCGGTGGGTCAGCGGCCGCTACGCGCTCGCCCCGCGCGAGGAGTACTTCAAGCCCGGTGTGACCGAGGAGGAAGTGCAGGAGCAGAACAGCAAGCTGTTCCAGGACTCGCAGAGCAACGCCGAGATCGCGGCGCTGCGGTACCTCAAGTACCCGATGAAGGTCATCGCCCAGTCGATCACCTCCGGCGCACCCGCCGACAAGGTGCTGGTCCCGGGCGACCGGCTGCTGGTGGTCAACGGCAAGCCGATCACCGCCGCCGAGGATGTCCGCGCCGCACTGGCCGGGACCGCGCCGGGGCAGGCCGTTGCGGTCACCTTCCAGCGGGAGGGCCAGGAGAAGTCCGGCACGATCACGCTGGGCAAGGCTACCGACTTCGGCGCCACGGACCGGCCCGAGGGGTTCATGGGCCTGGAGTCCGGCGAGCGCCCCGACGTCACGTTCAAGACCTCGATCACGCTGGCCGACGTCGGCGGCCCGTCCGCGGGGCTGATGTTCGCGCTGGCCATCGTCGACCGGCTCACCCCCGGCGACATCGGCGACGGCGCCGTGATCGCGGGCACGGGGGAGATCACCGCGCAGGGCAAGGTCGACGCCATCGGCGGCATCCCGTTCAAGATGATCTCCGCCCACGAGGCAGGCGCCACGACGTTCCTCGTCCCCGCCGACAACTGCGCCGAGGCCAAGGAGAACGCCCCCGACGGCCTGCGGTTGGTGAAGGTCGAGAACCTCGAAGGCGCCGTACAGGCCCTCGACGCCCTCAAGGCCAAGAGGGAAGCCCCCACCTGCTAGTTGTCCACATCGCGGACCACTTATCCACAGCCCACCCGCAAACCGGCTCGCGCCGCCTCGGCGCCGATAGACTGGCCAAGGGACGACCCCCCCAGGGACGGGTGGGGGCTGTTTGGTGGGGCTGTGCGGCGCGAATTTTCGTGATCGCTCGAGGTGCGTCAGTAGGGCGGCGGTCGGGATGACGGCCGAGATTTGGCTCCGCTGGTCGCACGGCTGGTTAGAGGGTCGGGGTCGTGTGGGGGCAGCTGGGATCGGCACCACAGCATCGATGGGCAGGTGAGACCGCCACCTGGGACGCCCTGGGCCGTAGCCGCGGAATCCTCGAACACCTAGACCGCCACGGCGGGATTCCCGGACGGCGAGGCCGCCACCCGGAATGAAGGTTTGGGGTGCGGTCAGCCGTGTCCCGTGGTTCGACCAGGTCTCCGTGGAGACGGTCGAATCTAGTCGCGAAGGGTGTCGAGCAGGGCGGCCGTCAGGTTCGGGGCCAGCTCCTTGTGCTCGATGACCTCGTCGGTCTCCCCGTCGGCGCTGCGCAGACGGAGCACGCAGGCGATGGTGCCGTCGCGCAGGGCGGCGGCGACCAGGCGGGCCTCGCGGGCCTGGGGGTGCGACGCCGCGATGCGTTCCAGGGAGTCCGCGTCTTCGGGGAGGTCGGCCTCCGCCTCGGGCGGCAGCATCACGATCTCCTGGGCGAGCGCACAGCCGTGGACCGCCTCCGGCCACATGATCGCGGCCAGCGCCACGCCCAGGTCCTCGTCCGACAGCGCCTCCTGGGCGACCGGGGTCAGCGCCGCGTCCGGGTCGATCTGGCCGACCAGGTCGGGCTGCTCGCGCAGCAGGTGGGCGGTCGGGACCAGCGCGAACAGTTGAGGCGCCTGGTCCCAGCCGCCGGAGGCCACGAAGTCCTCGACCTCACGGGTGATGGCGGACAGGTCACCGGCAATAGGCATGCTCACCGACACATGGTCGCATCCCGTTCACCCGATCCGGCACCGGCGGGCTCGGTCATCCACACAATTCGGACACCTTCACGGGAACCTGAGGCGTCCCTAATAGAGTTGAACAATCAGGACGGGTCTCGACTTCCGCCCACAAGTTCTCAGCAAGCGACTCTGGAGCGTGCCAAGTGGCCACTCGGCCCCCGATCGGCCTGCCGAAGCTGTCCCGGCGCAGCCGGATATTGCTCGTCATCGGTTCGATTTTCCTGCTCTTCCTACTGGTCGGATCGCGGCTGCTCAGCACCTATGTGAACTGGCTGTGGTTCGGCGAGGTCGGCTTCCGGTCGGTGTTCACCACCATGATCTGGACCCGCCTCGCCTTGTTCCTCGCCGTGGGGGCCCTGGTCGGCGGCCTGTTGGCGCTGAGCCTGTGGGTCGCCTATCGCTCGCGGCCGGTGTTCGTGCCGGTCTCCAGCGCCGACGACCCGCTCGCGCGCTATCGCTCGACCATCGTGCAGCGCGTCCGGCTCTTCGGCATCGGCGTCCCGGTCCTGATCGGTCTCATCGCGGGCTCCGCGGCGCAGAACGACTGGCAGCTCGTGCAGCTGATGTTCAACGGCACCGAGTTCGGCATCACCGACCCGCAGTTCGGCAAGGACCTGGGCTTCTACGCCTTCACCCTGCCGTTCATCACCTGGCTGATCAGCTGGCTGTTCGTGGCGGTGGCGCTGGCCTTCTTCGGCTCACTCGTCATCCACTACATCTTCGGCGGCATCCGCCTCGCCGGTAAGGGTGGCCAGCTCGCCGCCCCCGCGCGCGTGCAGCTGTCGATCATCGCGGGCGTGTTCGTCTTGATCTACGCGGCGGACTACTTCTTCGAGCGCTACGAGCTGCTGTTCTCGTCGCGCAACGCCTTGTTCAGCGGCGCGACGTACACCGACCTCAACGCGGTGCTGCCCGCCAAGCTGATCCTGATGTTCATCGCGGCGTTCTGCGCGGTGGCGTTCTTCGCCGGCGCGTTCCTGCGCAACCTGCAGCTTCCCGCCATCGCGACCGCGCTGCTCGTGCTGTCGAGCATCCTGGTCGGCGCCGCGTGGCCCGCGGTCGTGCAGCAGTTCTCGGTGCGTCCGAACGAGAACGCCAAAGAGGCGATGTCGATCCAGCGCAACATCGAGGCCACCCGAGCCGCGTTCGGGTTGACGCCGGACAAGGTGGTCACGGAGGACTACGCAGGCAGCACGACGGCGTCGTCCACCCAGATCCGCGGCGAGCAGAGCAGCATCAACACGATCTCCAACGTGCGCCTGCTCGACCCGAACATCCTCGCGCCGACGTTCACCCAGCGCGAGGGCCGGGAGAACTTCTACGGCTTCCCGGAGAAGCTCGACGTCGACCGCTACACCATCGACGGCAAGACGCAGGACTACATCGTCGCCGCCCGCGAGATCAAGACGTCCGGCCTCACCGAGACCCAGGGCGGCTGGATCAACCGGCACATGGTGTTCACCCACGGCAACGGTTTCGTCGCCGCGCCGGCGAACACGGTCAACTCGGCCATCGAGGACTCCAGTGACCAGGGTGGCTTCCCGATCTTCAAGGTGAGCGACCTGGCCACCAAGGGACCCATCAAGGTCGACCAGCCGCGCATCTACTTCGGCGAGCTCGCCACCGACCCGTACGCGATCGTCGGCGGCAAGAACGGCGACACGCCGATGGAGTACGACACCCCCACGAGCACGGTGTCCTACGAGGGCAAGGGTGGTGTGCCGATCGACAGCCTGTTCAACAAGCTGATCTTCACGATGCACCACGCCGAGCGCAACATCCTGTTCTCGTCGCAGATCGGCGAGGGCGCGAAGATCATGTACAACCGCAACCCGCGTGACCGCGTCAGCAAGGTCGCGCCGTGGCTGACCCTCGACGGCGACCCGTACCCCGCCGTCGTCAACGGCAAGATCACCTGGATCGTCGACGGCTACACCACGCTCGAGAACTACCCG
The DNA here is from genome assembly GCF_014323725.1 of Actinokineospora xionganensis. Classification (GTDB taxonomy): domain Bacteria; phylum Actinomycetota; class Actinomycetes; order Mycobacteriales; family Pseudonocardiaceae; genus Actinokineospora; species Actinokineospora xionganensis. Next base: position 38,880 of record NZ_JABVED010000031.1, read on the forward strand.
TACGCGCAGCGCACCCAGCTCGGCGAGGCCACCACGGACTCCCTGAGCGGCGTCGTCCGGCAGGACAACCGGACGATCAGCTACATCCGCAACTCCGTCAAGGCGACTGTGGACGCCTACGACGGAACGGTGTCGCTGTACGCGATCGACGAGCAGGATCCGGTGCTCAAGGCGTGGCAGAACGTCTTCCCCGGCACGGTGAAGCCGAAGTCCGAGATCTCCAAGGAACTGAGCGAGCACTTCCGCTACCCGGAGGACCTGTTCAAGGTTCAGCGTGAGCTGCTCTCGAAGTACCACGTGTCCGACGCGGTCGAGTTCTTCTCGCAGAAGACCTTCTGGAACGTCCCGACGGACCCGACCGAGGACGCCAACGGCGCCGCCGCGAAGCAGCCGCCGTACTACGTCCTCGCGCAGGCGCCCGGCCAGACGAAGAACACCTTCCAGATCACCAGTGCGCTGACCCTGTTGAACCGGCAGTTCCTGGCGTCCTGGGTGTCGGTCTCATCCGATCCTGAGGACTACGGCAGGATCCGCGTCCTGCGCCTGCCGACGACCGGCGCGTCCCAAGTAGAGGGTCCGGGGCAGGTGCAGAACCGGTTCCAGACCACACCGGAAGTCACCGAGAACCGCACGCTGTTCAACAACCCGAGCGTCCGGGTCAGATTCGGCAACCTGCTGACACTGCCCGTCGCCGGTGGGTTGCTCTACGTGGAACCGATCTACATCCAGCGCACTGACGCCAACTCGTTCCCGCAGCTGGCCCGTGTGCTTGTGTCGTTCGGCAACAAGGTCGGGTTCGCCCCGACCATCAACGAGGCGCTCGACGAGGTGTTCGGCGCCGGAACCGGCGACACGGCCACCAACCCGGGGACCAACCAGCCGCCGCCGACGACGCAGCCGGGCACGACGCAGCCACCCACCACCGGTGGCGGCAGTGGCTCGGCCGAGATGGACCAGGCGGTCCAGGCTCTCAACGCGGCCATCACGCACCTGCGTGAAGCCCAGAAGTCGGGCAACTTCGCCGAGCAGGGCAAGGCCCTGGCCGAGCTGGACGCCGCCACGAAGAAGTACGACGAGGCGAAAGCCAAGCAGGGGCAGGGATCGCAGCCCCCGTCCTCGCCTGGCGCCGCACCGTCGCCGACCCCGCCGCCCACCGGCGGCGGGTGATCCCGATCACCGACAGGGCACCTGATTTGCACCTCTCCATAACCCCCGCGTACAGTTCCACTTACCGACGCGGGGTGGAGCAGCTCGGTAGCTCGCTGGG
>NZ_JABVED010000032.1 GCF_014323725.1 Actinokineospora xionganensis
CCGAAGGTGTACGAGATCCGGCCGGACGCGACGCTCGCCGCGCTGCCGTTGCCGACGTATCCCTCGTACTCCCCGGCTCCTCCCGGCGCGCTGATCTCGCGCATGCCGTAGCCGCTGACCATGACACCGGCGAACACACCGGTCTGGGTGCCGCGCACCGACGCCGGGTCGATCCCGGCCCGCTCGAAGGCCTCCCATGTGGTCTCCAGGAGCAACCGCTGCTGCGGATCCATGGTCACCGCCTCACGCGGCGAGATCCCGAAGAAGTCGGCGTCGAAACCGGTGGCGCCGTCGAGGAAGCCGCCCTCGCGCACGTAGGTGTGGCCGGTGCTGTCGGGATCGTCGTCGAACAGGTTCGCCAGGTCCCAGCCGCGGTCGGCGGGGAACCCGCCGATCACGTCGGCGCCGGTCGAGAGCACCCGCCAGAGGTCTTCCGGCGACCGCACGCCGCCGGGGTAGCGGCACGCCATCGACACGACCGCGATCGGCTCGTGGGTCTTCGCCACCTGCTGCCGCAGCCGCTCGGCGTCCTTGAGCGAGGCCCTCAGTGCTTCGAGAACCCGGGTGTCTGGATTGGTCATGGCTTCGTTCCTCCGCGGCGGGCTTCGTCAGGAGTCGGTGGCGCCGAGCGCCATGGCGATCAGGGCGTCGGCGTCCATCGAGTCGATCTGGTCATCGGTGGGCGCGCCATCGGCGGCGGGGTGCCCGGCGAGGTGGAGCAACCGGTCGAGCAAGCCGTGGTCCCGCAGTGTTTCCATCGGGATCGTGGCGAGCGCGTCGCGGACGGCGTCGTCGCGCACCGGCTCGGCACGACCGGCGGGCACGAGTTCGGCCACCAGGAACGCGGCCAGCGCCCGCGGGTTCGGGTAGTCGAACACGAGGCTCGCGGGCAGCCGCAGTCCGGTGAGCGCCATCAGCCGGTTGCGCAGTTCCACTCCGATCAGGGAGTCGAACCCGAGTTCCTTGAAGTCACGACCCTTGAGCGAGTCACCCGACCGGTGGCCGAGCACCGCCGCGACCTCGGCGAGCACCGCGGCGAGCACGGCTTGGTCGCGCTGCGCCGCGGGCATCCGCTCGACGCGGCTCGCCAGACCGCCCTGGCCGGTGGCCGTGCTCGCCGCACGGCGGGTCGTGGACCGCACGAATGTCCGCAGCGGCGCGGGAAGCGTCCCGGCTTTCGCCCGTGCGCGGAACGCGCCGAGATCAAGCGGGACCGCGACCAGTGCGGGGTCGCCGAGTGCGACGGCGTTGTCGAACAGGTCCAAGCCCTGCGCGGTGGCCAGCGGAAGCAGCCCGGATCGGGCTATGCGTCCGCGGTCCTGCTCGGTCAGCCCGTCGGTCAGCCCGCTGGTCTCTTCCCAGAACCCCCATGCCACGGAGGTCGCGGGCAGGCCTTCCGCCCGCCGGTCCGCGGCGAAAGCGTCCAGGAACGCGTTGGCCGCCGCGTAGTTCCCCTGGCCCGCGGTGCCGAACACCCCCGCTGCCGACGAGAACAGGACGAACGCGCTCAGCTCGCGCGTCAGCTCGTGCAGGTGCACCACAGCGTCCACTTTGGACTTGAACACGGTGTCGATCCGGTCGGGGGTGAGCGACTCGACCAGCCCGTCATCCAACGCGCCCGCCACATGCACGACCGCCGTGACCGGATATGCGGCGAGCAGACTCGCCACGTCCTCCCGGCGGGCCAGGTCGACGGCGACGACCGTGGCCTCGGCGCCCGAACGCGCCAGGTCCGCCACCAACTCGTCAGCGCCCGCGGCCGCCGCACCGCGACGGCTCGCCAGCACGAGCCTGCGAACGCCGTGCACACCAGCCAGGTGCCGGGCGAGAAGGCCGCCCAGCGTCCCGGTTCCACCGGTCACCAGCACCACGGCATCGGGATCCCACGCCACCGGATCCACGCCCGCTTGTGCGCGCTCAAGACGCCGGGCGAAGACAGCGCCGCCGCGGACGAGCACCTGAGGCTCGTCCACCGCGGGAATCCGCCGCAGCAGCGCCACCTCGGCCTCGCCATCGATGTCCACCAGCTGGAACCGGCCCGGGTGCTCCGACTGCGCCGACCGCACCAGTCCCCACGCGGCCGCGTTCGCCACGTCATCCGGGCGGTCACCGACGAACACCAGCCGTGACCCGGCGAACCGCGCGTCAGCCAGCCACGCCTGGACCACTCCGAGAACGTGTTCGGTCGCCGCCCGAGCGCGCGCCGCCAGAGAAGGCTCCGACCGGGCCTCGACCCGGGCGAAGACCACCTCCGGAACCGGAGTCCCGGCATCCACCGCCGCGAAGAGCGCACCCAAGTCGGTGAACGTCTCCGCGCCGGACCACAGCCCCGCGCCGAGGACGGCCGTCGATCCGGGGACGGCCCGGCCGTCCGGCAGCGGGATCTCGGTCCAGACCGGGCGGTAAAGGTGATCGTTCGCGCCCACCGCGGGCGTGGCCATCGGTCGCACGAGCAGCGAGTCGGCCGTGGCCACCGGGCGCCCCGCTGCGTCGGTCAGCAACACGGCGAACGTGTCGTCCCCGGTCGACGCGATCCGCACCCGCAGCGTCGACGCGCCGACGGCGTGCAGCGCGACGCCGGTCCAGGAGAACGGCAGCTTGGGGGTGTCGAAGTCCGCGATGAGCGCCGCGGCGTGCGTCGCCGCGTCGAGCAGCGCCGGATGCAGCCCGAACCCGGCCGTCGCCACCTCGGTGCCGGGCTCGATCTCGGCGAACACCTCGTCGCCCCGCCGCCACGCCGCCCGCAGGCTCCGGAAGCTCGGGCCGTACTCGAGGCCCGTGGCCGCGAACCGCTCATACAGGTCGGACACGTCCACGGGTTCGGCACCGGGTGGCGGCCACTGCGTCAGATCGTCGGCGGGCACAGCGCCCGCGGGCGCCAGGGTGCCGGTGGCGTGCAGCGTCCAGTCGTCCGCCGAGTCCGCTCGGGCGTGCACCGCCAGCGGCCTGCGGCCGGACTCGTCGGGCGCCTCGGCGGTGACCTGAACCTGCACGGCGACCGAGTCCGCCAGAACCAGCGGCGCCAGGATCGTCAGGTCGTCGACCACCGGGCGGTCCGTCTCGTCTCCCGCCCGGATCGCCCAGTCCACGAAAGCCGTACCAGGCACCAGAATCGAGCCACCGACGACATGGTCGGCCAGCCACGGATGGGTCTCCGCCGAGAACCGGCCGGTGAGAACATGCCCGTCGGACGCGGCGAGCGGCACCGCGGCGCCCAGCATCGCGTGCTCGGCGGAGTCGAGGCCCGCGGCGACGACATCGGCGGTGACGCCGGCGTCAAGCCAGTAGCGCTCGTGCTGGAAGGCGTAGGTCGGCAGCTCGACCCGCCTGCCGGTGAAGACCGCGGGCCACCGCACCGGCACCCCGTGCGCGTGCGCCTCGGCCACCGCGACCAGGAACCGGTCGACACCGCCCTCGCCGCGCCGCAGCGACCCCACGGCCACCGCGTCGTGCGCGGTCATGAGCACCGGATGCGGGGCGCACTCGATGAACACGTGCCCGTCGAAGGCCCGCACCGCCTCGTCGAACCGAACCGTCCGGCGCAGGTTCTCGTACCAGTACTCGGCGTCCAGGGCCGTGCCGTCGACATAGTCGCCGGTCACCGTGGAGAAGAAGGGGATCTCCAGGTCGCCGGGCTCGATTCGCTTGAGGGCGTCGAGCAGTTCCTCCTTGATCGGCTCCACTTGGGCGGAGTGCGAGGCGTAGTCGACCGGGATCCGCTTCGCCCGGTCCCACCGGGCGAGCAACTCCGCCAGCGCGTCCGGGTCACCCGACACCACAGTCGAACTCGGCCCGTTCACGGCCGCGACCGAGATCCGGTCCCCCCACGGCGCCAGCCGCTCGCGCACCTCGGCCACCGCGAGCGGCACCGAGACCATCCCGCCGCGGCCCGCCAGGGAATCGCGGATCGCCTGGCTGCGCAGGACGACCACCCTGGCCGCGTCCCGCAGGCTCAGCGCCCCCGCGACACAGGCGGCCGCGATCTCACCCTGCGAGTGGCCCACGACCGCGGCGGGCTCGACGCCGTAGGAACGCCACAGCGCCGCGAGCGACACCATCACCGCGAACAGCGCGGGCTGGACCACGTCCACCCGCTCCAACGCCTCAGCGTCACCGAGGACTTCGGCCAGGTCCCATTCGACGTGTTCGCGGAGCGCCCGCGCGCACTCATCCATCCGCGCCGCGAAGACCGGGGACGACGCCAGCAGGTCCACCGCCATGCCTGCCCACTGCGAGCCCTGGCCGGGGAAGACGAACACCGCCTTGCCCGCTCCCGCGCTGCCGCGCACCACCCCGGCCGCGGGCTCGTCGCCCGCCACCGCGGCGAGGCCCGCCAACAGCTCCTCGCGGCCCCGGCCGACGACGACGGCCCGGTGCCGCATGGCGGAGCGGGTGGTCAGCTCCGAGAACGCGACGTCCACAAGGGACAGATCCGGGCGTGCTGCCAGGAACGACAGCAGGCGCTCGGCCTGCGCTCGCACCCCAGCGGCGTCGCGCGCGGACAGGGCCAGCGGAACCGGACCCGTCCACTCGTCGACGGCGGCGGGCTCCGGCGCGGGAGCCTGCTCCAGCACGACATGCGCGTTGGTCCCGCCGACGCCGAAGGAGGACACGCCCGCCCGGCGCGGCCTGCCCGCCTCGGGCCACGGCAGTTGCTCGGTCAGCAGCGACACCGCGCCCGCCGACCAGTCGACCCGCGGGGTCGGCTCGCCCACGTGCAGCGTCTTGGGCAGCACCCCGTGCCGCATCGCCTGCACCATCTTGATCACCCCGCCGACCCCGGCCGCGGCCTGCGTGTGGCCGATGTTCGACTTGAGCGAGCCGAGGAACAGCGGGCGCTCCCGGTCCTGGCCGTACGCGGCCAGCAGCGCCTGGGCCTCGATCGGGTCGCCGAGTCGGGTGCCGGTGCCGTGCGCCTCCACCGCGTCCACTTCCGACGGTGACAGCCCGGCGTCGGCCAGCGCCGCCCGGATCACCCGCTGCTGCGCGAGCCCGTTCGGCGCGGTCATCCCGTTCGACGCGCCATCCTGGTTGATCGCCGATCCGCGGATCACGGCCAGCACCTCGTGGCCGTTGCGGCGGGCGTCCGACAGCCGCTCCAGCAACACCATCCCGACTCCCTCGCCGCCGGACGTGCCGTCGGCGTCGGCGCTGAACGACTTGCACCGGCCGTCGGGAGCCAGCGCGCCCTGCCTGCTGTACTCGACGAAGAACAACGGGGTCGACAGCACCGTCACGCCACCGGCGAGCGCCAGCGAGCACTCGCCCCGGCGCAGCGACTGGACGGCCAGGTGCATCGCGACCAAGGACGCCGAGCACGCCGTGTCGATGGTCAGCGCGGGCCCTTGCAGCCCAAAGGTGTAGGCGACCCGCCCGGAGGTGATGCTGCCCGTGCTTCCGTTGCCCAGGAAGCCCTCGACCTCCTTGGGCACCTGCCGCACCCGGCTGGCGTAGTCACCGGCCATGACACCGGCGAACACGCCGGTCTGGCTGCCGCGCAGCGACTCCGGGTCGATCCCGGCCCGCTCCACGGCCTCCCAGGAGACTTCGAGGAGCAGCCGCTGCTGCGGGTCCATCGCCACCGCCTCGCGCGGTGAGATCCCGAAGAAGGCGGGGTCGAAGTCGACGGCCTCGTGCAGGAATCCCCCCGACCGCGTGTAGCTGTGGCCGTGGCTCTCGGGATCGTCGTCGAACAGGTTCGCCAGATCCCAGCCACGGTCGCGCGGGAAGGGCGTGATCCCTTCGCGGCCCTCGGTCACCAGCCGCCACAGGTCCTCCGGCGAGCCGATCGAGCCCGGGTAGCGGCAGGCCATCCCGACGATCGCGACCGCGTCGTCATCGTCTCGGGCGGCGACGGTCCGCGGCGCGCTCAGCGACCCAGGCGCCGGGGTGTCCACTCCGGACAGCTCGGCCACGAGCGCGGCGGCCAGCGCGGCCGGGGTGGTGTGGTCGAAGATGAGGGTGGCGGGCAGTCGCAGGTCGAACTCCGCGTTGATCCGGTTGCGCAGCTCGACCGCGGTGAGCGAGTCGAAACCCAGGTCCTGGAACGCTTTGCCCACGTCGACGGACTCCGGGTCCCGGTGTCCGAGGACCTCTGCGACCGCTGCCCGCACGGCCTGCGACACGGTGTCGGCGGACCTGGCCGCCACGGCGCGTCCCGCCTTGGGCGCGCTCGACGCGCGGCGGACCGACCCACGAACCAGTTCCCGCAGGAGCGGCGGCACTTCGCCATCGCGTCGCACGGCGGCGTCCAGGCGCGCGGCGACGTACACCGCGTCCGGTCCCGCGGCCCCGGCGTCGAACATCGCCAGCGCTTCGGCCGTGGACAGGCCCGCGAGCCCGGAGCGGGCGAGGCGGGCCCGGTCGGCGACGGTCAGGTCGCCGGTCATCGCACTGCTCTCGGTCCACCGCCCCCAGGCCAGCGAGGTGGCGGGGAGACCTTCGGCGACCCGGGACCGCGCGATGGCGTCGAGCGCCGCGTTGGCCGCGGCGTAGTTGCCCTGCCCGGCGGTGCCGAGAATGCCCGCGGCCGAGGAGAACAGCACGAACGCGGTCAGGTCGCGGTCCCGGGTGAGCTCGTCGAGATGCTGTGCGCCGACGACCTTCGGCTCGTGGGTCCGCGCCATGCGCTCCGGCGTCAGCGACTCGACGACACCGTCGTCGAGGACGCCCGCCGTGTGCACCACCGCCGTGATCGGATATTCGGCCAGCACCCTGGCCACCGCGCCGCGCTCGGTCACATCGCACGCGACGACCGCGACGTCGGCGCCCAAGTCGGCGGCCAGGTCGGCGACGAGTTCGCGCGCGCCCGGCGCCTCGATGCCCCGGCGGCTCATCAGCACGAGCCTGCGCACCCCGTGCGCCGAGACCAGGTGCCGGGCGATCAGGCCGCCCAGCGTGCCGGTGCCACCGGTGATCAGCACGCAGTCCCGCGGCGACCACACGGGATCGCCGACGACGGCCTGCCGCAGCCGCGGGACGAAGACCTCTCCCCCGCGGACCACCGCCTCCGGCTCGTGCAGTGCCAGGATCCCCGGGAGGACGTCCTCGAGGTCGCCGTCGGAGTCGATCAACACGAATCGGCCCGGGTGCTCCGACCGCGCCGACCGGACCAGGCCCGCCGCGGCCGCCTGGGCCGGGTCGAACTCGGCGTTGTCGGTGCGCACGACGAGCCGCGACCGGGTGGAGCGCTCATCGGCGAGCCACCCCCGCACCGCGCCGAGCACATCGGTGAGGTCCGTGAGCACCACGGCGTCCGCGGGCGCGGGCGCGGCGGGCAGGTCGACCGGAACGTGGTGCACGGCGAGCAGCGGGGTCGCCGCGCCGAGGCGTTCGGGCACCGGCCGCATGATCACCGCGTCGGCGGTCAGCACCGGCTGCCCGTCGGTGTCGGTGAGCAGCACGGCGAAGCCGTCGTCGGACGCCGTCAGCCGGGCCCGGACCGCGGTCGCGCCGGTCGCGTGCAGCGCCACTCGCTGCCAGGAGAACGGCAGCCGGGCCGGGCCGGTCTGGTCGAGGACCAGCGGCTGCAGCGCGGTGTCGAGCAACGCCGGGTGCACCAGGAAGCCATCGCCCGCGTCCGGCAAGGCCACCTCGGCGAACCATTCGTCGCCGCGCCGCCACGCCGCCCGCAGCCCGCCGAAGGCCGGGCCGTAGTCGTAACCCCGGTCGACGAGGGCCGCGCGGACCTCGTCCGGGTCGATCGCGCTCGCGTCCGCGGGCGGCCACGGCATCGGGTCGGCCCGGACGGTCTCCTCGCTCAGCACACCCGTCGCATGGCGAGTCCAGGACACGTCGCCCGCCGCACGCGAATGCACGGCGAAGGGGCGTCGCCCGGTCTGATCCGGCGCGCCGGCGCTCACCTGCAACTCGACCGCGCCGCCGCCGAACACCAGGGGAGCTTCGAGCATGAGCTCCTCGACCAGGGGGCACCCGACCTCGTCGCCCGCCCGGATCGCGAGTTCGACGAACGCGGTCCCCGGCAGCAGCACGGCGCCAAGCACCTCGTGGTCGCCGATCCATGGCGTGGTCTTCGTCGACACGCGGCCGGTGAACACGACCCCGTCGGGGTCGGCCAGCCGGGTCGCGGGGCCCACCAGGCCCTGCCCGGTGGACGCGCCGTCGAGCCAGTAGCGGTCGCGGCGGAAGGCGTACGTCGGCAGATCGATCCGCCGGGCACCGGGGAACACCGCCGTCCAGTCCGGGGAAACGCCGTGCGTGTGCAGCGCGCCGAGCGCCGCCACCGCACTGTCTACTTCAGACCGATCACGGCGGGTCGCCGGCACCGCGAGCGGCGCGTCCACGAGCGCGGACAGCACCGCGTCCGGACCCAGTTCGACGAACGCCGTGACGCCGTCCGCGGTGAGCCACCGGACCGCGTCGTGGAACAGCACGGGCTCGCGAACCTGCCGGACCCAGTAGTCCGGCGAGCACAGGTCCTCGGCGGTCGCGAGCGTCCCGGTCAGCGTCGACACGATCGGGATCGCCGGCGCCTGGTACCGCAGGGATGCCGCCACCTCGCGGAACTCGTCGAGCATGGCGTCCATCCGGTGGGAGTGGAACGCGTGGCTCGTGCGGATCCGCCGGGTCTTGACCGACCGGGCCGCGTACCCGGCCTCGACCGCGGCGACCGCGTCCTCGTCGCCGGAGACGACCACGGAGTCCGGGCCGTTGACCGCCGCGATGGTCACGCCGTCGACCAGCCGCGGCAGCACTTCCTCGGCGCCTGTCTGGATGGCGAGCATGGACCCACCCGCGGGCAGGCACTGCATCAGCCTGCCGCGCGCGGCCACCAGGGTGGCGGCGTCGGCGAGGGAGAGGACGTCCGCGGCGTGCGCGGCGGCGAGTTCGCCGATCGAGTGCCCGACCAGGAAATCCGGTCGCACACCCCACGACTCGAACAGCCGGAACAGCGCCACCTCAAGGGCGAACAGGGCCGGCTGGGTGTACTCGGTCCGGTCCAGTGCCTCGGGATCGCCCGCGACCACGTCGCGCAGCGGCCGGTCGAGATGCTTGTCCAGTTCCGTGGCCACGGCGTCGAACGCCTCGGCGAACACCGGGAACGCCTGCGCCAGTTCACTCCCCATGCCGAGCCGCTGTGCGCCCTGCCCGGTGAACATGGCGGCCGAACGGGAAGCGCCGGCGGTCCCACGGATGAGCCGGGGCCCCTTCTCGCCGCGAGCCAGCGCGTCGAGGTTGTCCAGCAGTTCGGCGCGGTCCGCGGCCAGGACGACGGCGCGGTCGGGCAGCCCGGACCGGCCGATGCCCAGCGACAGCGCGAGCGCGGACAGGGACAGGTCAGGAGCGCCCGCCACGAACTCGCGCAGCCGCGCGGCTTGGGCGGGCACCGCGTCCTGCCCGCGCGCGGACAGCGGCACCGGCACGACCACCGGGTCCGGGCCGGGATCCACCGAAGCCGCCGCATTTTCAGTGGGGGCCTGCTCGACGATGACGTGGGCGTTCGTGCCGCTCACGCCGAACGCCGAGATCCCCGCCCGGCGGGGCGCGCCCGTGCTCGGCCAGTCCGTCCGCTCGGTCAGCAGCGACACCGCGCCCGCCGACCAGTCCACGTGCGGGGTCGGCTCGTCGACGTGCAGGGTCTTGGGCAGCACCCCATTCCGCATGGCCTCGACCATCTTGATGACACCGCCCACCCCCGAAGCCGCTTGCGCGTGGCCGATGTTGGACTTGAGCGTGCCGAGCAGCAGCGGGCGGTCGCGGTCCTGTCCGTAGGCCGCCAGCAGCNTCCGCATGGCCTCGACCATCTTGATGACACCGCCCACCCCCGAAGCCGCTTGCGCGTGGCCGATGTTGGACTTGAGCGTGCCGAGCAGCAGCGGGCGGTCGCGGTCCTGTCCGTAGGCCGCCAGCAGCGCCTGCGCCTCGATCGGGTCGCCCAGCGTCGTGCCGGTGCCGTGCGCCTCCACCGCGTCCACATCGGACGGTATGAGACCGGCGTCGGCCAGTGCGGCGCGGATGACCCGCTGCTGGGACGGGCCGTTGGGGGCGGTGAGTCCGTTCGACGCGCCGTCCTGGTTGACCGCGGATCCGCGAATCACCGCCAGGACCGGGTTGCCGTCGCGCCGAGCGTCCGCCAGTGGTTGCAGCACCAGCATTCCGGTGCCCTCAGCCCAGCCCGTGCCGGACGCCGCCGCCGCGAAGGACCGGCACCGACCGTCGGCGGAAAGCCCCCGCTGCCTGCTGAACTCCAGGAACACACCGGGAGTCGAGAGCACCGCGACCCCGCCTGCCAGCGCCAGCGAGCACTCGCCGCGCCGCAGCGCCTGCACCGCGAGGTGCAGCGCCACCAGCGACGACGAGCACGCCGTGTCCACGGTCATCGCCGGACCTTCCAGGCCCAGTTCGTAGGCGACCCGGCCCGAGATCACCGCGTCCAGGCTCCCGGTCAGGAAGTGGCCTTCCAGTCCCGCGGGCACCTCGTGCAGCCGCGGGCCGTAGTCCTGGCTGCTCGACCCGATGAACACCCCCGTGTTGGTGCCGCGCAGACTGGTCGGGTCGAGCCCGGCGCGTTCGAACGCCTCCCAGGCGGTCTGCAGCACAAGCCGCTGCTGCGGGTCCATCGCCAGCGCCTCGCGCGGCGAGATCCGGAAGAAGCCCGCGTCGAACTCGGCCGCCTCGGCGAGGAAGCCGCCGTGTCGGGTGTACGTGGTGCCCGGGTGCTCCGGGTCCGGGTGGTACAGCGCCTCGACGTCCCAGCCCCGGTCCTGCGGGAAGTCCGCCACCGCGTCGACCTCTTGCTCCACCAACCGCCACAGGTCCTCCGGGGACCGCACGCCACCGGGGTAGCGGCAGCTCATCGCGACGATCGCGATGGGCTCATCGACCGGGCGGGTGCGGACCGCCGCCGCGGGGGCGGTTTCGGCGCCGAAGATCCGGGCCAGCAGGTGGGCGGTGAGCGCCTTCGGCGTCGGGTAGTCGAACACCAGGCTGCTCGGCAGGGCCAGCCCGGTGGCCGTGGCCAGCCTGGTCCGGATGTCCACCGCGGTGAGCGAGTCGAACCCGAGTTCCTTGAAGGTCCGCCCGTCGATGTCCCGCGCGTCCGTGTGTCCGAGCACGGCGGCGACAGCGCCGCGGACCAACTCCGTGACGGTCCGCGCCCGGTCGGCCTCGGCAACGGCGGCGAGCCCGGTCGGCGCCGCCTGCACCTCGCGTGCGGCGCGCCGGACCTCCGGCAGCTCGGAGATCAACGCGCTCGGCCGGTTGATGGTGAACGTCGCCGCGAAGCGCGCCCAGTCCACGTCGGCCACGGCCAGGAAGGTCTCGTCGTCGGCCAGGGCCTGCTCGAGCACGGCCAGCGCCTCGGCGGGCGGCATCAGGTTGAGTCCCAGACGCTCGAAGCGCGATCCCGTCGCACCGGCGGCCATGCCGTCACCCGCCCAGGAGCCCCACGCCACCGAGAGCGCGCGCAGGCCGCGGGACCGGCGGCGCACGGCGAGCGCGTCGAGCACGGCGTTCGCCGCCGCGTAGGCGCCCTGACCGCTCCCGCCCCAGACGCCCGCGTTGGAGGAGACCAGCACGAAGGCGTCGAGGTCGCGGTCGAACACCGAGTCCAGGTTCGCCGCGCCCGTGGCCTTCCCGGCCATGGCCTCGGCCACCTCGGCGGCGGTGATCTCGCCCAGGTCACCCCAGTGCGGCACGCCCGCCGCGTGCACGACGGCCCGGATCGGGCTCTCGACCTCGACCGAGGAAACCAGTCGCACCAGGGCCTCGCGGTCGGCGACGTCGCACGCGGCGATCGTGACCCGGGCGCCCAGCGCCGCCAGCTCGGCGCGCAACTCGTCCGCTCCCGGCGCGTCCGGGCCGCGCCGCCCGGTCAGCACCAGATGTTCGGCGCCTGCCGCGGCGAAACGCCGGGCGATGTGCGCGCCGATCGCGCCGGTGCCCCCGGTGATCAGCACGGTGCCCGCGGGGCTCCACTCCGCGTCAGGCCGCGCCGACCGGCCCGCCCGGACCAGCCTGCGGCCGAGGATGCCGGACGCGCGGAGGGCGACCTGGTCCTCGCCCAAGCCCGCCAGCACCGCGACGAGCCGTCGGCAGGTGTGCTCGTCGGCTTCGGCGGGCAGATCGATCAGACCGCCCCAGCGCTCGGGGCGTTCCAGTGCCGCCACCCGGCCGAGCCCCCAGACCGCCGCCTGGTCGGTCGCGGGGGCGTCGACGGCGACCGCGCCGCGCGTGAGCGTCCACAGTGGAGCAGGCAGGTCGGCCTGGATGAGGCGCAGGGTCGCGGCGATCGGGTCGGGGTCGGTGAGCGCGACGAGCGACAGGACGCCCGCGAGCCCGGTTGTCCGGGAGGCCGATTCGGCCACCGCGTCGGCGGACACCACCACCGGGGCGGCGCCCGCCTCGGTGAGGGCGGCAACGACCGACTCGGTCGGCTCCCCGGCCGTGACCACGAGCCAGGCGCCCAGCGGCGTCGACGGCGCGGTCTCGGACACCGGTCGCCAGTCGATCCGGTAACGCCATCCGTCCACAGTGGACCCGCCGGTGGGCGATTCCGGGGCGTCGAGCCAGAAGTGGGTGCGCTGGAACGCGTAGGTGGGCAGGTCGACGACGCGGGCGCCGGGTGCGAGAGCGGCAGCCCAGTCGACCGCCACGCCACGCGTGTACGCCTCCGCGACGGACGTGCGGAACCGTCGCGGCCCGCCGTCATCGCGGCGCAGCGAACCGACGACGACCACGTCGCGTTCGGCCCGCTCGGCGGTGCCCGAGATCCCGAGGCCCAGGACCGGGTGGGTGCTGGACTCGATGAACGCGGTGACGCCGTCGTCGAGGAGGCTGCCGGTGGCGAGGTCGAACCGGACGGGTTCGCGCAGGTTCCGGTACCAGTAGCCCGCGTCCAGCGCCGCCGTGTCGAGGCGCTCTCCGGTGACCGCGGAGTAGAACGGGATAGTCGACGACCGGGGGCTGATCGGCGCGAGCACGTCCAGCAGTTCGTCGCGCAGGGCTTCGACCTGCGCCGAGTGCGAGGCGTAGTCCACCGGGATGACCCGGCCCTCGAAGCGGGCGGCGAACTCCGCCAGCGCGTCGGGCTCGCCGGACACCACCGTGGCCGCGGGTCCGTTGACCGCGGCGATCCCGATTCGACCCGACCACGGCGTCAGCAGTTCCCGGACGTCCTCGACCGGGAGCGATACCGACACCATGCCGCCGCGCCCGGCGAGGGACCGGCCGATCGCCTGGCTGCGCAGCACCACGACCCGCGCGGCGTCGCTGAGGCTGAGCCCGCCCGCGACGCACGCCGCGGCGATCTCACCCTGCGAGTGACCCACCACCGCGGCGGGCTCGACACCGTAGGACCGCCACAGCGCCGCCAGCGACACCATCACCGCGAACAGCGCGGGCTGAACCACGTCGACGCGCTCAAGGGCCGCGGGGTCGGCCAGGACGTCGGTCAACTCCCAGTCGGCGAACTCGCGCAGCGCGTCGGCGCACTGCGCCATCCGCGCCGCGAATACCGGCGACGAGCCCAGCAGGTCCACGGCCATCCCGGCCCATTGCGACCCCTGGCCGGGGAACACGAACGCGACCCGGCGCGGCACGGCGCCGTCGCCCCGCACCAGGTCCCCGGCGGCGAGCGCGTCGACGCCGAGCGCCACGGCGCGGTACGGCAGCCGGGCACGGGTGGTGGCCAGCGAGTAGGCGAGATCCGCCTCGGCGAGCTTGGGGTTCGCCGAGACGAAGTTCGCCACCTCGCGCACCTGTGCGTCCAGCGCCGCCGCGGTGCGCGCGGAGATCACCAGCGGCACCGGCTGGTCAAACGTTTGCGCGACGCCTGCGGGCGCATCGGCGGGCTCGGCCTGCTCCAGCACCACGTGCGCGTTGGTCCCGCTGACACCGAACGACGACACCCCCGCCCGGCGGGGCCTGCCGACCTCCGGCCACGGGGTCTGCTCGGTGAGCAGTGCGACAGCGCCCGCGGACCAGTCGACCTGCGGGGTCGGCTCGTCGACGTGCAGGGTCTTGGGCAGCACCCCATGGCGCATGGCCTCGACCATCTTGATGATGCCGCCCACCCCCGCCGCGGCCTGCGCGTGGCCGAGGTTGGACTTCAGCGAACCCAGCAGCAGCGGCCGGTCGCGGTCCTGTCCGTAGGTCGCCAGCAGCGCCTGCGCCTCGATCGGGTCGCCCAGCGTCGTCCCGGTGCCGTGCGCCTCCACCGCGTCCACCTCGGACGGCGTGAGACCGGCGTCGGCCAGGGCGGCGCGGATCACCCGCTGCTGCGACGGGCCGTTCGGCGAGGCCAGCCCGTTCGACGCGCCATCCTGGTTCACCGCCGTGCCACGCACGACGGCCAGGACCCGGTGGCCGTTTCGCCTCGCGTCGGAAAGCCGCTCCAGCAGCAGCACACCGGCGCCCTCGGCCCAGGCGGTGCCGTCGGCCGCGGCCGCGAACGACCGGCACCGGCCGTCCGGGGACAGACCGCGCTGACGGCTGAACTCGACGAACAGCGACGGCGACGACATGACCGTCACGCCGCCCGCGAGTGCCATGGAGCATTCGCCGCGGCGCAGCGCCCGCACCGCGAGGTGCAGCGCCACCAGCGAGGACGAGCACGCCGTGTCGACCGTCAGCGCCGGGCCCTCCAGGCCCAGGGCGTAGGCGATCCGACCGGACGCGACACTGGCGGCGGTGCCCGCCGCGAGGTACCCCTCGAACTCTCCGGAACCGTTGGGCGAGTTCAGGTGCTGGGCGCCGTAGCCGCCGTACATCACCCCGGCGAACACGCCGGTCTGACTGCCCCGCACGGAATCCGGATCGATCCCGGCCCGCTCGAACGCCTCCCATGACGTCTCCAGCAGCAGCCGCTGCTGCGGGTCCATCGCGGTGGCCTCACGCGGGGAGATCCCGAAGAAGGCAGCGTCGAAGCGGCCCGCGTCGAGCAGGAAGCCGCCTTCCCTGGCGTAGCTGCGCCCGGGGCGCTCCGGGTCGGCGTCGAACAGGTTCGCCAGGTCCCAGCCGCGGTCGGTCGGGAATCCGGTGATCGCGTCGGCACCGGACTCGACCAGCCGCCACAGGTCTTCCGGCGAGCTGACGCCTCCCGGATACCGGCAGCTCATGCCGACGATCGCGATCGGCTCGTCGGTCCGCGCAGCGGTGACCGCGGTCTGCCGCCGGTTCCGCACGCCCGTCAGTTCGGCCACCAGGAATTCGGCCACCGCCTGGGGAGTCGGGTGGTCGAAGACCAGGGTCGCGGGCAACCGCACCGAGAACAGGGCGTTGAGCCGGTTGCGCAGTTCGACCGCGGTGAGCGAATCGAAGCCCATCTCCTTGAACGCGCCCGCGGTGTCGACCGAGCCCGCGGAGCGGTGCCCGAGAACGTTCGCGACCTGGTCGGCCACCAGGCGCAGGACGGCGTCGAGTCGCTCGTCGGGACCCAGCGCCGCGATTCGGGCGTCGACGGTGTCCGAGGTGGACGCGGTGGCCGCACCACGCCGCACGGGGGTGCGGACCAGGTCGCTGAGCAGCGCGGGAAGCGTGCCCGAGTCGGCCCGCGCCCGCAGCGCGGCATGGTCGAGCCGCAGCGCGACGCCGCCGCCCAGGTCGCCGCCCACCGCGGCGTCGAACATCGCCAGCGCGTCGGCGGTGGACATCCCGGCGATGCCCGACCGGGCCAGCCGGGCACGGTCGGTGCCGGTGAGGTCGCCGGTCATCGTGCTCGTGTCCGACCACAGGCCCCAGGCGATCGACGTCGCGGGAAGTCCCTCGGCGCGGCGAATCTCGGCCAGCGCGTCCACGGCGCAGTTCGCCGCGGCGTAGTTGCCCTGCCCCGCGGTGCCGAGAACCCCGGCGACCGACGAGAACAGCACGAACGCGGTCAGGTCACGCCCGCGGGTGAGTTCGTGCAGGTGCCGCGCCGCGCCTGCCTTCGGGGCGTGCACCGCCGCCATCCGCTCCGGCGTCAGCGACTCGAGCACACCGTCGTCGAGCACCGCCGAGGCGTGCACGACCGCGGTGACCGGGTAGTCGTCGAGAACCGCGGCGAGGGCGTCCTTGTCGGACACGTCGCAGGCGAGCACGACCACTCCGGCTCCGTCGGCGG
Organism: Actinokineospora xionganensis; assembly: GCF_014323725.1. Lineage (GTDB taxonomy): Bacteria > Actinomycetota > Actinomycetes > Mycobacteriales > Pseudonocardiaceae > Actinokineospora > Actinokineospora xionganensis. Next base: position 16,061 of record NZ_JABVED010000032.1, read on the forward strand.
CCAGGTCAGCCTGGAGCCGTTCGGCGCCGGGCGCGGCAAGACCGCTGCGGCTCAACAACACCAGGCGGCGGACTCCGTGGACCTCCACCAGGTGTCGGGCCACCGACGCGCCCACGGTCCCCGTGCCGCCGGTGATCAGCACACAGTCGTCCGGCGTCCACGGCAGCGCGTCTACTGTGGACGGTCGTGGACGCAGTCGCGGCACGGAGAAGCCCTCGCCGCGCACCCACAACTCGGGTTCACCGGTGGCCAGGATCTCCCCGGCGAGCGCGGCGACAGTGCCGGTCGTGTCGGTGTCCACCAGGACGAACCGGTCCGGGTGCTCGGAGATCGCCGAGCGCAGCAGACCGCGCACGGCCGCCTGCTCCAGATCGGTCGCCGCGACGCGGGTCACGACCAGCAGCCGCGACCCGGTGAACCGGTCGTCGGCCAGCCACGCCCGCAGCACCGGCAGGACACGCTCGGCGGTGGACTCGGCCACCAGCACGGCGTCGGGGACCGCCACCAGGTCCGCGAGGTCGGCGGCGTCGTCGACAACGGCGACCGAGACCGGGTTCGCGACGGCGGGCCGGGGGATCTCCACCGCCTCGACCGTGAGCAGCGTGGCCGCGCGGGGCGCGCCGAGCTGTTCGGGCACCGGCCGCAGGACCAGGGATTCGGCGGTCAGCACCGGGTTTCCGGCTGTGTCCGCCACCAGCACGGACACGCCGGACGCGGTCGGCGACAGGCGCACCCGCACCGCCGTGGCGCCGGTGCTGTGCAGCGCGACCGCGCGCCACGAGAACGGCAGGCCCGGGCGGTCGAGCACGAGGGCGTGCAGCGCCGCGTCGAGCAGCGCCGGGTGCAGCCCGAACCCTTCGCGCGAAACGCTTTCGGGCAGGGTGACCTCGGCGAAGATCTCCTCGCCCCGGCGCCAGGCGCGGGTCAGCCCCTGGAAGGCGGGCCCGTACCGGTACCCCTTCTCCCCCAGCGCTTCGTAAGCGTCGTCGGTGTCGATTTCGGTCGCGGCGGGCGGCCAGTCGGTCAGCGTGGCGCCGCGTTCGGCCCCGGACGTGAGGACACCGGTGGCGTGCGGCGTCCAGTCGGCGTCGTCAGCGGCCTGCTCGTCGAGCGAGTACACCGCGATCCGGCGACGGCCGGACCCGTCCGCGGACGCGATCGCCACCTGCAGCCGGACACCGCCGCCGTCGCCCGGGAGCACGAGCGGGGTTTCCAGGACGAGTTCCTCGACGAGGTCGCAGCCGAGTTGGTCACCCGCGCGCACGGCGAGTTCGACGAACGCGGTCGCGGGAAGCAGAACGGTGTCGTGCACCGCGTGGTCGGCCAGCCACGGGTGGCCTGCCAGGGAAATCCTGGAGGTGAAGAGGAATCCGCCGGACTCCGGGAGCGCGACGGCGGCGCCGAGCAGCGGGTGCTCCGGCGCGAAGAGACCGAGATCCGTGGCGTCGGCGGGCACCGCCCGGTCGCTGTCGAGCCAGAACCGCTCGCGCTGGAAGGCGTAGGTCGGCAGGTCCACCCGTCGCACGGGAGCGCCGAGCACCGCTTGCCAGTCGACCGGAACACCATGCGCGTGGGCTTCGGCCAGCGCCGTGCGGAACCGGCCGAGGCCGCCGTCGCCGCGACGCAGCGAGCCGAAAGCCGTGCCGTCCAACGCGGGCGCCAACACCGGGTGCGGGCTGCACTCGATGAACACGTGCCCGTCGAAGGCCCGCACCGCCTCGTCGAACCGAACCGTCCGGCGCAGGTTCTCGTACCAGTACTCGGCGTCGAGCGCCGAGCCGTCGATGAACCCGCCAGTCACCGTGGAGAAGAACGGAATCCGCGCCGCACCGGGAACGATGGGCGCGAGCACCTCGAGCAGCTCGTCCCTGATCGAGGCCACCTGGGCCGAGTGCGAGGCGTAGTCGACCGGGATGCGCTTCGCCCGGTCCCACTGGGCCAGCAGGTCATCGAGCGCCTCGGGGTCCCCGGAGACCACAGTGGACGTCGGGCCGTTGACGGCGGCGACCGAGACCCGGCCGTCCCACCGGTCGAGCAGTCCGGCCACCTCGTCGACGGGCAGCGGCACCGACACCATGCCCCCGCGCCCGGCCAGCGACGCGGCGATGGCCTGGCTGCGCAGCACCACGACCCGCGCCGCGTCCCGGACCGAAAGCGCGCCCGCGACGCACGCCGCCGCGATCTCGCCCTGCGAGTGCCCGATCACGGCCGCGGGCGTCACGCCACCCGATCGCCACAGCGCCGCCAGGGAGACCATCACGGCGAACAGCGCAGGCTGCACGACATCCACGCGGTCGAGCGCCTCGGCGTCGCCGAGCACGTCGAACAGCGACCAGTCCGCGAACTCGGCCAGCGCCTCGGCGCACTCCGCCATCCGCTCGGCGAACACCGGAGACGACTCGAGCAGCTCCACCGCCATCGCGGCCCACTGCGACCCCTGGCCGGGGAAGACGAACACCGCGCCGCCTGCTTCCGCGACACCGGTGACCACACCGGAAGCCGGGGTGCCCTCGGCCAGCGCCGCCAGACCCGCCAGGACTTCCTCGCGGTCCGCGCCGAGCACGACGGCCCGGTGGTCCATAGTGGACCGGTGAGCGAGCGCCGACCGGGCGGCGTCGACCAGCTCCACCTCCGGCCGCGACCGCAGGAACGCGTGGTACCGCGCCGCCTGGTCGCGCAGGGCAGCCGGGCCGCGCGCCGAGAGCGCCAACGGAATGGGGCCGGACAAGGACTCTCCGGGAACCGGCTCCGATTCGGGCGCCTGTTCCAGCACGACGTGCGCGTTGGTCCCGCTGACACCGAAGGACGACACACCCGCCCGGCGCGGCCTGCCCACCTGCGGCCACGGCACCTGCTCGGTCAGCAGCGACACCGCGCCCGCCGACCACTCCACATGCGAGGTCGGCGCGCTCACATGCAGCGTCTTGGGCAGCACACCGTGCCGCATCGCCCGCACCATCTTGATGATCCCGCCGACACCCGCGGCGGCCTGGGCGTGCCCGATGTTGGACTTCAGCGACCCGAGCAGCAGTGGGCGCTCCCGGTCCTGCCCGTACGTCGCCAGCAGCGCCTGCGCCTCGATGGGGTCGCCCAGCCGGGTCCCCGTGCCATGCGCCTCCACGGCGTCCACCTCGGACGGGGACAAACCCGCGTCCGTCAACGCCGCCCGGATCACCCGCTGCTGCGCACGCCCGTTCGGCGCGGTCATCCCGTTCGACGCGCCATCCTGGTTGATCGCCGATCCCCGGACCACGGCCAGCACCTCGTGGCCGTTGCGGCGCGCGTCCGACAGCCGCTCCACGACGAGCACGCCCACGCCCTCGGCGAGACCGAAGCCGTCGGCGTCGTCGGAGAACGCCTTGCACCGGCCGTCCGCGGCCAGGCCGCCCTGCCGGGAGAACTCGATGAACATCCCGGCGCCGGACATCACCGTGACACCGCAGGCGAGCGCGAGACCGCACTCGCCGCGCCGGACCGATTGCACCGCGAGATGCAGCGCCACCAGCGAGGACGAGCACGCGGTGTCCACAGTGACCGCGGGCCCCTCGAACCCGAACAGGTAAGAGATCCGACCGGACATCACGCTGCCGGTGTTGCCGGTGAAGACGTAGCCCTCGACCTCGGATCCCTGCTCCATTCCGGGTCCGTAGTCCATCGTCATCGCGCCGACGAACACGCCGGTCCGGCTGCCGCGCAGGGCGGACGGCACGATCCCGGCCCCCTCCAGGGCCTCCCACGACGTCTCCAACAACAACCGCTGCTGGGGGTCCATCGCCGCCGCCTCGCGCGGACTGATCCCGAAGAACTCGGCGTCGAACAGGTCCGCGTCGGCGAGGAAACCCGCTTCGCGCTGATAGAACGTGCCCGCCGGACGTGAGTCGCCGTCGTAGAACCCGGCGAAGTCCCAGCCCCGGTTCGCGGGGAACGGCGAGACGACATCGGCGCCTTCGCTGACCAGCCGCCAGAGGTCGTCGGGCCCGCTGACACCGCCCGGGTACCGGCAGCCCAGCCCGACGATCACCACGGGGTCGTCGTCGGCCGACGGCACCGGCACGACGGTGTCCGCCGCGGGGGTGGCGCCGACCAGCGAGACCCGCACGAACTCGGCCACCTCGGCCGGGGTCGGGTAGTCGAACACGGTCGTGGCGGGCAGGACGAGACCCACGGCCAGACCGATCCGGCCGCGGATCTCCAGTGCGGTCACCGAGTCGAAGCCCAGGTCGCGGAACTGGCGATCGGGCGCGACCGGGGCCGACGACCCGAGCAGGCCCCTGACTTCCCGGCACACCACGCCGACGAGCAGGTCGCGCTGCTCGGCCTCGGACATGGCCGCCAACCGCGCCCGCAAAGGGGATTCCGGGTGCGCCGCGGTTTCCTCAGCCGCGTCGGGCAGGGAGACGATCTCCGCGTCGTGCCCGGCGTAGACGGTCTCCCAGTCGACGTCGACACCGTCGACGTACAGCTCGCCCAGGGTCCGCATGACCTTGCTCAGGTCGGCGTGGCCGCGGCGGACCGAACCACGCACCGACGCCCGGCCGCCCGCCGCGTCGACGGTCTGCTGGAGCGCGGCGGTGAGCACCGGGTGCGGGCTGACCTCGAGCAGGACACCGATCCCGTCGTCGAGCGCCACCCGGGTCGCCCGTTCGAACTCGATGGTGTGGCGCAGGTTGTGGCACCAGTAGTCGGCGTCCAGCGGCTCGTCTTCGGTCAGGACGCGGCCGAGCGCCGAGGAGTAGAACCGCACGCGCGGCGGGCGCGGCCGGATGGGGGCCAGCAGTTCCCTCAGCTCGTCGGTGATCCGGTCGATGTGGTGGGAGTGCGCCGCCAGGTCCACGTCGATCGTCCTGGCGGACACGCCATCGGCGACGAGGTCGTCGAGTAGCTGCTTTGTGGCGTCCAGATCGCCCGCGACGATCACGGCGTCCGGGCCGTTGATCGCGGCCACCCCGAGTTTGCCGCCGAACGCGGCCAGCCGTGGCCGCACCGCGTCCGCGGACGCGGGCACGGCGACCATCGCTCCCTGGCCGCAGAGCGTGGCCTGGGCCTTGCTCCACAGGGTCACCACGCGCGCCGCGTCGGCCAGGGTCAGGGCCTCGGCGACGACGGCGGCCACGATCTCGCCCAAGCTGTGCCCCAGCACCCCCGACGGCTCGACACCGTACGAGCGCCACAGCGCCGCCAGGGAGACCATTACGGCGAAAAGCACCGGCTGAACCACGTCCGTGCGGTCCAGCGACGGCGCGCCGGGCGCGCCATGCACGACGTCGAGCAACGACCACTCGACGAACGGGTCGACCGCGCCCGCGCACTCCCGCATCCGGGCCCGGAACACCGGCGAGGACGCCATCAGGTCCGCCGCCATGCCCGGCCACTGCGAGCCCTGACCCGGAAACACGAACACGACACCGTCGGACACGGGCGCGCCCTCGGTCAGCCCGGCGTCGCCGTGCCCCTCGGCAAGCGCTTGCAGCGCCCGGAGAAGCCCGTCGGGACCGGTCTCGGTCAGCGCCGCGCGGCTGCCCGAGGCCTGCCCGGCGTGCGCGAGGGACCATCCGATGTCGGCCGCGCGCCAGTCCGATCGGGCCCGCAGGTCCGCGAGCAGCGCCGCTGCCCGGGCCCGCAGGGAACCCCCGGCCGCCGCGGACAGTCCCCACAACAGCGAGTCGGAATCGCGCGCCACGGTGTCTCATAGCTCCTTAGTCGCGCCGAACGGCACGGAAGGCCGGTCGGGTAAAGCAGTTCTGGTGCGCGGCTCAGGCGTTCGCGCCGAGCGCCAAGCGCATGAGGTCCTCGACGGCCATGTCCTGGATCGCGGCCGCGCCGACGGCCCGCTCTTGGGCGGCCCCGCCGTCGGCGAGCCCCAGCAGCGCGTCGAGCAGGCCGGACTCCCGCAGCCGGTCCACCGGGATCGTGGCCAGCGTCCGCCTGATCTCGGCGTCGCCCACCGCGTTCCCGCCGTCCGCGTCGTCCTCGGGCAGCAGCAACGCCAGCACGTGGTCGGCCAGCGCCTTCGGATTGGGGTAGTCGAACACCACCGTGGCCGACAGCCGCAGCCCGGTGACCGCGTCGAGCCGGTTCCGCAGTTCCATGGCCATCACCGAATCGAGTCCCATGTCGAGGAACCCGCGGTCGATCACCACAGCGGAGGGCGCGCCGAGTTCCAGCACCGCGGCGACGTGCTCGCACACGATGGCGAGGACCTCACGCACCTGCTCCTTCTCGGCCAATTCGACCAGCCGCGCCCGCAGGGCTTCGATCCGGCCGTTCGACGCGCTCGCCCGCGGCCTCGGCAGCCGCACCAGCCCACGCAGCAGCGGGGGAACCTGGTCGAACTCGGTGAACTCCCGGCGCATCGCCTTGAGGTCGAGCCGGGTCGCCACGACCGCGGGCGAATCCGAGTCGGCCACGGCGAGGTCGAACAGCGCGGGACCTTCTGCTCGCGCCGCGCCCCAAGCCACCGCCAGCGCGGGTGACCCCGCCGCCCGACGGTGCGCGGCGAGGGCTTCGACGAACCCGTCGGCCGCCGCGCGGTCGGGAACACCGGCCTCGCCCAGGATTGCGGCGAGCGAGGAGAACAGCACGAACGCCGTGAGGTCCATCCCCTGAGTCAGCTCGTGCAGGTGCCAGGCGCCCGCGACCGAACCGGCCGCGTGCACGACCGCCGTCAACGGGTGTTCCGCGGGAATCCCGGCCAGTACCCGCGCCAGATCGTCGCGATCGGACAGATCACACGCGACGGTGGAGACCTCCGCTCCGAGCGCGGCCAACTCCGCTTCGCCACCGTGACCGCCGATCAACAGCAGCCGCCGGACACCGTGGCGGGTCACCAGGTGTTCGGCGACCATCTCGGCGGGGGCGCCACCCGTGACCAGGACGGTGCCCGCCGAGCCGAACAGCGAGACGGCTTGCGGGGAAACGGATCGACGGGTCAGCCGCGGCACCATCGGCGCTCCGCCGCGAATCGCGATCTGCGGCTCGGCCATGCCCGCGACCGCGGGCAGCACGCGGGCGGACGCCTCGGCGTCGTCCACGTCGACCAGCACGACCCGGCCGGGATGCGCGGCCTGCGCCTCCCGCAGCAGGCCCCAGACCGCCGCTCCGGCGAGGTCCTCGGGTGCCCCGCCCGCGGCCACCGCGCCCCGGGTGATGACGACCAGCCGGGATGCGGCGAGCCGCTCGTCGGCCACCCACGAGCGAACCAGCGACGACATCCGGGCAGTCGCCTCGGCCACCGCCGAGGGGACATCCCCGGTCATCGGCGGACACAGCACCAAGCCCAGCGCGGGTGCCGGGGCGCCCGCCGAAACGGCTTCGAACAAGGAATCCAGGTCAGCGTGCCAGTGGCCGTCACCCCACGCGGGCCGCAGGGCGGCGGTCACCCGCACGTCGTCGTGGCCGATGACCGCCCAGCCGCTGCGCAGCGCGTCGGAGATGTCGCGCACCGACAGTTCGGCGGGCAGCCAGTCCACGGCGAACAGGGCGTCGGCCGCGCCGCCGACGGCGAGCTGCTCGGGCGAGACCTCCCGCAGGCCCAGCGCGTCGACCGTGAGCACCGGATCACCCGACAGGTCGGCCGCGGTCAGCGCGACCTCGTCCGCACCCACCGGAACCAGCCGCACGCGCAGTGCTCGGGCGCCGGTCCCGTGGACGGACACACCGCGCCACGAATGCGGCAGCCGGGCGGGGGAAGCCGTTGTGCCGTCAGCGAAACCGGCCACCGCCAGCGCTCGCACCGCCCCGTCCACCAGGGCCGGATGCAGCAGGAACGACTCGGCATCGGCGTGCTGGGCGTCGGCGAGCGCGACCTCGGCGAAGACCTCGCCACCGCGCAGCCACACACCGCGCAGACCGTGGTGTCCGTGGTCGAATCCGGCCATGGCCAGGCGTTCGTCCACGTCGGTCGGCTCGACCGCCACCGCGCCGGCGGGCGGCCACTCACCGACCGGGCTCGCGGCAACGCCGGTGTCCGCGGTGAGAACGCCCGAGCCGTGACACACCCATGGCTCGTCCACCTCACCGTGGGCGGCGCGCGAGTACACCTCGACCGAGCGGTCAGCCTCGTCGTCGCGCGGCCGCACGACGATCCGCAGTGTCACCGCCGCGCGGTCCGGGACCACCAAGGGTGCGTGCTGCACCAGGTCCTGAACCCTTGGGAAGCCCGCGAGGTCTCCGGCCCAGGCGGCGAGTTCGAGGATCGCGGTGCCGGGCAGCAGCGGAACGTCCCACACGCCGTGCTCCGCGAGCCACGGGTGGGTGTCCAGGGAGAACCGGCCGGTCAGCACCAGCCCACCGGAGCCTGGGATGTCGGTCGCCGCGCCGAGGAGCGGATGGTTCACCGGCGTGAGCCCGAACGTGCTGGGGTCGCTGACCGCGGTGGTCGCGTCGACCCAGTACCGCTGCCGCTGGAAGGCGTAGGTCGGCAGATCGACCCAGCGCGTCGGGTGATCGGCGTACACGGCGGACCAGTCGACCGGCACACCGTGGGTGTGCAGCCGGGCCAGCGCCGTCGTGATCGACTCGAGGTCCGGCCGCCCCCGCCGCAGCGCGGAGGCGACCACCACACCGTCCGAACCGTCCGAATCGGACAGTTCGGCGGCCGAGTCGTGCGCGGCCACGGTCAGACCCGCGTCCGGGCCGAGTTCGAGGAACCGCGTGACACCACGGGAGCACAGCCACCGCACACCGTCGGCGAACCGGACCGTGGCGCGCACGTGCGACAGCCAGTATTCGGGCGAGCATGCCTGCTCGTCGGTGAGCGCGGTCCCGGTCACGTTCGACGCCACGGCGATGGCGGGCGGCGCGAAGCTCGCCGACGCCAAGACCTCGGCGAACGCGGCCAGCATCGGCTCCATCCTCGAGGAGTGAAACGCGTGCGACACGCGCAGCGGCTTCGTCCGGATCCCCTCGGCCCGGCACTCGGCGGCGACCTTGGTGACCATCGCCTCGTCGCCGGAGATCACCACGGCCATCGGCCCGTTCACCGCCGCCACGCTGACCTCGACATCGACGCCGAGTTCCGTGAGGCGGTCGCGGATCCATGCCTCGCTCGCGGCGACCGCGACCATCGCGCCGCCGTCGGGCAGCTCACGCATCAGCCTGCCGCGGCAGGCCACCACCCGGGCGGCGTCGGCCAGCGACCACACGCCCGCCACGTGCGCGGCGGCCAACTCGCCCACCGAGTGCCCGACCAGGAAGTCCGGTCGCACGCCCCAGTGGGTGACCAGCCGGTACAGGGCGACCTGCAGCGCGAACGTCGCCACCTGCGTGTAGTCGGTGCGGTCGAGCAGCCGCGCCTCCGCGGTGTCCGGCCGCGCGAAGACAACCGACTTCAGCGGGCGGTCCAGGTGTTCGTCCATCGCGGCGCACACGTCGTCGAAGGCCTCGGCGAACACGGGAAATCTCTCGTAGAGGTCCTTGCCCATCCGGGCGCGCTGCGCACCCTGCCCGGAGAACATCACCGCGAGCCCGCCCGCCTGGGCCCGGGCCTCGACGAGGTCCGTCGCCTGCTCGCCCGCCGCCAGCGCGTCCAGACCGCGAAGGAGGTCGGCCCGGTCGGCGGCGAGCACCGCGGCCCGGTGCGCCATCGCCGGACGCTTCGCCAGCGCCACGGCGACGTCGCCGGGCTCAAGTTCGGGATGGGCGTCCACATAGGATCGAAGGCGGGTCGCCTGGTCGCGCAGCGCGTCTTCGCCGCGAGCCGAGATCAGCCAGGGCAGCCCGTCGCGGGCCGGGGCGATCTCCTCGGGTGGGGGCGCCTGCTCGAGGATGACGTGGGCGTTGGTCCCGCTGAGCCCGAACGACGACACCGCCGACCGGCGCGGACGGCCGGTCTCCGGCCACGGCACCGGCTCGGTCACCAACTCGACCGCGCCGTCCGCCCAGTCCACCCGGGGCGACGGCGAGTCGACGTGCAGCGTCGGCGGGACCACCCCGTGCCGCATCGCCTGCACCATCTTGATCACACCGGCCACGCCGGCGGCCGCCTGGGTGTGGCTGATGTTGGACTTGACCGACCCGACCAGGACCGGCGATCCCGCGGGCCGGTCGCGGCCATAGGTGGCCAGCAGTGCCTGCGCCTCGATCGGATCGCCCAGCGTCGTGCCCGTGCCGTGCGCCTCCACGACGTCCACCTCGGACGCGGAGAGCTGGGCCTTGGCCATCGCCTCGCGGATGACGCGCACCTGCGACGGGCCGTTGGGCGCGGTCAGCCCGTTCGACCGGCCGTCCTGGTTGACCGCGGAACCCCGGATCACGCCCAGTACCGGATGACCGAGCCTGCGCGCGTCCGACAGGCGCTCCACCACGAGCACACCGACGCCCTCGGCGAAACCGGTGCCGTCCGCCGCCCCGGCGAACGACTTGCACCGTCCGTCCGGGGACAGCCCGCGCTGCCTGCTGAAGTGCACGAACATGTCCGGTGTGGACATCACCGTGACGCCGCCCGCGATGGCCAGCGAACACTCCTCGTCGACGAGCGCCCGGCAAGCCAGGTGCAGCGCCACCAACGACGACGAGCACGCCGTGTCGAGCGTGACCGCCGGGCCTTCCAGACCGAAGGTGTAAGCGACCCGACCGGAGGCAAGGCTGCCCGGGTGCCCGATGGAGTAGTCGGACATGATCCCGGCGAAGACGCCGGTCTTGCTGCCGCGCAACGACTCCGCGTCGAGCCCGGCCCGCTCCAGCGCCTCCGCGCAGCACTCCAGCAGCAACCGGTGCTGCGGATCCATCGACAGGGCCTCGCGCGGGCTGATCCCGAAGTAGTCCGCGTCGAACATCGCGGCGTCGGACAGAAACCCGCCATGTCGGGTGTAGGTCTTCCCCGGGGCATCGGGGTTCGGGTCGTAGAGACCCGCCACATCCCAGCCGCGGTCGCGGGGGAACTCCGACACCGCGTCGCGACCCGTCGACACCAGCGTCCACAGGTCGTCGGGCGAACCCACCCCGCCGGGGTATCGGCAGCCCATGCCGACGATGGCGATCGGCTCGTGCGCGCGCTCCTCGGTCTCCCGCAGCCGCGCGCGGAGATCCCGCAACTCGGCCGAAGCGCGCCGAAGATAGTCGAGATACTTCTGCTCGTCAGTCATCGTCTTGTCCCCCAAGATCGGCACGCAGGCGGATTCGTCCGATCCACTTCGAATGATCGACAGGGCGCCGGGGTTGAACCAGGCGGTTTCGACGGCGGAATCACCGGCAGAGTCGGCTCTGCCGGTCCGCCTCAGCCGGTCAGCAGCGCGGGCGGGACGGCATAGGGAACCGGGCACTCACGCTCGACAGTGGACACGTCGATCGTCCACACGCCCTCCGACACGGCCAGCCTGCGCTGTGCGATCACGATGACCGCGCACACGCTGCCCGCTGTGAGCAGCGGACGCACCTGCGCCGCGTCCACCACGTTGTCGAGCACCAGCAGCGCCCGGCGCGACCGCAGCGTGGAACGCAGCCGTTCGGCCCGTTCCTCCAGCGTCTCGCAACCGGCGGACTCCGCCCCGAACACCCGCAGCAGCCGGTCGACCAGCCCCACCGGCCGCCGATCATGTCCCTCGGCGCTCACGTAGAACTGACCGTCCGGGAAGTGCCGCGGGAAGCGCGCGGCGGCCTGGATCGCCACCAGGGTCTTCTCCGTTCCCGGGCCGCCGACGAGTTCGACCATCCGCTGGCCGGGCACGTCGACCCCACCTGGCTCGCGCAGCCAGACCGGCTGCTCGACGAGGACGTGACGCATCCACTCGATCAGGCTGGACAGTCCCGCGGGCAGGTCGTCCCCGGCGGCCGGACCCATCGGACAGGCGGTGGACAGGGCGAGCGGGCGCACCGACGCCGACGAGCCCGAATCGACCTTTCGGCGAGCTATCCGGCGGAACTTCTCCAGCGAATCGCCCTCGATCCGCAGCGCCTCCGCCAACAGGACCACCGACTTGCGCTGCGGCTTGCTCGTTCGGCCGCGCTCCAGGTCCGAAATCGCCCGGATGCTCAGCCCCGAACGCTCCGCCAATTCCTCCTGGGTGAGGCAGGCCTTTTCCCGAAGAGTTCTCAGCAATTGCGCGAACTCTCCGAACGAAGGCGCGCTTAAGTAGTCCAGCGATCTCATCTGACGTTCTCCCCCATAGCCGGCACCGTCGACGACGGCCGGACCCACCAGCCGAAGTCGACATTTTCGACATGCGCAACCAAGGGTTTTATTCCGCACCCCCAGTGGCGCACTCACCCCCCCAGGGGTGCCCTGCACACGCTGCCGCCACGAGGCAGAGCGCCCGTGACGACCAAGACCGAGGTTAGCAGCGGTGTCCGACATTCGCGCGCGATTCGTTGAATCAACACATAAAAGGGCATCCACCTGGGAGTCGCACGGAGACCGAATCCGACGTCGAAGAGATGTTCACCACGTGTTACCCGGAGTCAATGCCTGCATGGTGTCAGCACACGAACACGGGCCGCACAGGCGAACGGGCATCAGCGAGACCGGAGTCTCGGGATGGCGGACACGATCACCGCGACCAACACGCCGATGCCCATTCCCCAGGCGACGATGAATGCGTCGAATAGGGACACCGACACCGCGCCGAAAGCGATCACCGCGGCCCACAAATAGATGAGCAGCACCGCCCGACGCTGGGAGTGGCCGATTTCGAGCAGGCGGTGGTGCAGGTGCATCTTGTCCGCGCTGAACGGGCTCTCGCCCCGGCGGGTACGCCGGATGACCGCCATGAGCAGGTCAAGCAGCGGGATGAACAGCACCGCGGCGACGACCAGCAGCGGCGAGAACAGGGCAATGGAGTTGGTGGCGCCCTCGGTGGGCGTGGTCTTGCCGGACATCGTGGTGCTGGCCGTGGCCAGCATCAGGCCGATGAGCATCGAGCCGGAGTCGCCCATGAAGATGCGGGCGGGCTGGAAGTTGTGCGGCAGAAAGCCCAGGCACGCCCCCGCGAGGGTGGCCGAGATCAGGATCGGCGGGTAGTTGTTCACCGAGCCGCCGGACTGGTCGAGCAGGTGCAGCGAGAACGCGCAGGTGGCCACCGCGGCGATGAAGCCGATGCCGGAGGCCAGCCCGTCGAGGCCGTCGACGAAGTTCATCGCGTTGACCATGGTGACCACGAGCAGGATCGCCAGCAGGCCGCCCTGGTTCTGGTCGAGGATCAGCACCGTGCCGAAGTAGCCCTCGTCGCCGCCCCAGGGCACCCACAGCACCATCCACTGGATGCCGAAGAGAACCAGGATGCCCGCGCTGGTCGTCTGGCCCGCCAGCTTGGTCAGCGAGTCGAGTTCGAACCGGTCGTCGAGGACGCCGATCGCGACGATGAGGCCGCCGCCGATGAGCACGGCGACCGGGTCCAGCGCGAAGTCGAACGCGCGGCGCAGGACCGGGAGCTGGTGGGCGACCAACATGCCGCCGCAGATGCCCAGGTACATGGCCAGCCCGCCCAGGCGCGGCATCGGGACGACGTGCACGTCCCGGGTGCGCGGGTAGGCGACCGCGCCGATGCGGATGGCGAAGAGCCGGACCAGGCCGGTGAGCAGGAAGGTCAGAGCCGCGGTGACCAGGGCGACCAGCGCGAACTCGCGCACCGGGAGACCGGCGACGGCGTATCCGTCCGGAGGTATCACCCGCTAGCCCCTCGCGTCCGGGTCGCCGGGCAGGACACCGGCGATCTCCGGGTCCGCGCTGCGCGGGGCCGGGCCCCAGAACGGAGTGGGCACGTGGAGTCGCATCTCCTAGTCAGGTTCAGCATCCGGGATGCCGCAACGCTACCGCGCCGCGCGCACCTCGGCGCCCAAAGCCTCCGACACCGCGGCGAGGCTGACGGCGCCTTCGCGCAGCACCACGGGCTCGTCGCCGGTCAGGTCAACGATGGTCGAGGGGATCGGCTCGCCGCACGTACCGCCGTCGAGGTAGACCGCGACCGACTCGCCCAGCTGGTCACGGGCGCCCTGCGCGGTCGCGGGCGCCGGGTGGCCGGTCCGGTTCGCGCTGGAGACGGCCATGGGCCCGACCTCACGCAGCAGCTCGATGGCCACCGGGTGCAGCGGCATCCGCAGCATGACCGTGCCGTGCGTCTGGCCGAGGTCCCAGGCCAGCGACGGCGCGTGCGGCAGCACGATGGACAGGTCGCCCGGCCAGAACGCCTCGATCAGCGTCCGCGCGGTCTGCGGCACGGACAGGACGAGCCCGTCGATCGTCGACCAGGAGCCGACGAGGACGCCGACGGGCATGTCCGGCCCGCGGCCCTTGGCCGCGAGCAGCGACGCGACGGCGGAGCTGTTGAACGCGTCGCAGCCGATGCCGTAGACGGTGTCGGTCGGGATCACGACGACCCGCCCGGCGCGCACCGCGCCCGCCGCCGCGGCGAGGCCGTCTTCTCTGTCCTCACGGACACTGCAGTCGTAGACCGTGCTCACCCGGCGACTCTATCGGGACCACCCGTCGCACGACGGCCGGGCCGCCGCTACTGCTTGCCCCGCCGCGCGATCGACTCGGCGAGTTCGTCGGCCCGGCTCCGCCAGGTCTGCCTGCGGAACCGGACGACGATCAGATACAGCAGCCCGCCGCCCAGCAGCACCCCGGCGATCACCAGCGAGACGTTGCCCGCGAGCCCGCCGACCGCCACCAGGATCAGGCCGAGCGACACCGCGAGCACCGCGAGACTCACCGCGATCCCCTCCGGCTGCCACCGCCAGCGCCGCCCGGCCGTGACCTCGTCGAGCAGCAGCTCCGCGCCCCGGCGCAGTTCCGCGTCCCGCACGTCGAGGTCGATGATCCGCCGGGCAGCGGCCTCGCAGACGTCCAACTGGTGTTCGCTGGTGATGACCAGGGCATCGTCGGCGGTGCGGCTGCGCACCTGCTCGGACACCGAGCACCAGGTGCTGGCCAGGTAGTACCGCACCACCGGGTCCGTGGACCCGCCGAAGCGGGCCTCCAGCTCCGCCGCCGCGCCCTGGGCGTCGCCGCTCGCGACGCGGGCCTGCGACATGCCGAGCACCGCGAGCACGTTGTCCGGGTCGCGTTCGGCCGCCCGGCGGTAGTGCAGCGCCGCCGCCCGCCAGCGTCCCCGAGCCAGGAACACGTCGCCGAGCCCGATGTCGTCGTAGGCGCACTCCCGGGTCGCCGCGGCCCGTTCGAAGTCGACGGCCGCGTCGTCGAGCCTGCCCTTGACCAGCGCCGATAGGGCGCGATCGAAGTACAGCCGGGACTCTGTCGGTCCCTCCTGCGCCTCGGGTGGCGACAACCGCCACTTCTCGATGACGTCCTGCCATGTACGTAGCACCGGATCACCCCGAGGCCAAACGCTACCGCTCTCGCCGACCGAGGGGCTCGGCCATGATCCGGTCGGGCCTGCGAGATCATCGCGAAAGTTGAGATTCACCGGCATACCGGGCACCATTTACCCTGTCCTCGAAGCAGATCCGGGTTCGTCGCAGCAGGGGGAGTTCCCACGAGCAGCCGTCCGCAGCGTCGAGGGCACCAGCTCAGCTCACGCTGGCTGGCGTCGGCGCTTGTCGCGGGCTACACGATGGTGAGCGCGCTGGTCGGCGTCGTCCTGCTGGTCGCCCCGAAACAGTCCGGTCCGGGCACCGCGGCTCCGTCGACGACCTATGTCCTCGCGCCCCCGCCGCCCGCGTTCGGCCAGGCGGACTCCGCCACGCCCGCGCCGAGGATCGGCGTCCCGGACTCCGATTCGCGGCCGCGGCCGTCCAAGGTCGCGCTGCCGGTCCCGGAGGGCTTCCAGCGGGTAGCCGGTCCCGGCGGGCTGGTCACCACGGTCCCCAAGGGCTGGACGATCACCCGGTCGTCGGGTCCGGGTTCCGTGCAGGCCACCGACCCGGCCGACCCGGCCCGGCACGTGCGCTACGGCGGCGCCCCCGCGCCCGCCGCCGACCTGCTCCAGTCCCATGTGGACTATGAGGCGGTGTTCGCCAAGTCGAAGCCGGGCTTCAAGCGGCTGAGCCTGGGAACCACCCAGTACCACGGGGTTCTCGCCGTCGACTGGGAGTTCGAGCACGACTCGGCCGGGGTGCGCAAGCACGTGCACTCGATGTACTGGCGGGTCGACGGCATCGAGTACTTCGTCTACGCGGCCGCGAACGCCGACCGCTGGGCCGAGACCGTGCCGATCTACCACGCGCTGATCGACAATGCGTCTCCTTGATCGAAAAGGGTTGACGATCTCGCTACGGTGAGTGTGTGATCGCTGGCGGGCAGCGACGTTTCGCTGCCCCAGGCACACTCGACCGACGGGGATGCCATGCCTGAGCACAGCGCAGCCGCCGAACAGCCGACCGATGACCGCACGCCGCCGAGCGGGATCCCACTGCCTCGGCAGCGCGGGCCGCACGGGCCGCCCGACCGCGACGACACGACCCGCTACCTGTGCGCCGCGGCTCACCTCGATCCCGGGTACGCGACCGCGGCGATCAAGGAGTTCCTGGTCGAGCCGACCCGGGCCGTGCCGCCCTCTCCCGGCGTCGACGCGGGGGCGGTGCTGACCGAGGCGGTCGCGGCCAGGACGCGGCGCAAGGTGGTCGATCTCGCGCTGCTCGTGCTGACGGTCGCGTTCCTGTTCGCCGCGCCCATGCCGGTGATCCTGTTGTGGCTGGTCCTGGGCGTCTCGGTGTCGATTCCCCGCTGGTCCCGAGGCGACGACAGCGTCTCGAAGCGGCGGATCTCACCTGGAGCCGCCGTCGGGATCGGGGTCCTCATCTTCGCGGTCGTCCTGTTCGCGCCGGACTTCGAGCGCCTGCTGTACGAGCTGGACCTGATCGACTCGCGGCCCGGGCGGCGCGGGTCGTCCTCGGCGGCCGACGACGACGTGGTCGGCCTGGTGTTCACGATCCTGCTTCCGATCGCGATGCTCGCCATCGCGTTCGCCGACCGCTACACGGTCTGGCGGCTGGTGACCACCAGGTTCAACCGCCGGGGCTCGATCACGACCACCGAGCCCCGGCAGATCCTGCAGTACGCCGCCAGGCGGTTCCGGACCCTGCTCACCCGCTACGCCGCACCACAGGCCTACGAGGCCCGCGACGACCACCCGGAGCCCGGCCCGCCCGCGGGCATCGTCGTGCATCGCGGCTACGAGCCGTTCGTCGGCGCGGGCAGGCGGCACCGGCCCTGGTCGGTGGCCGCCCCGCTGCTGCCGCACCCCAACGGCGGCGGGACCCGCCCGCTGTCGACGGCCACGCTGTACGACGCGGTGGTCGCCGAAATCAGTGATCTGCACCGGGCCACGGCCATGACACCCGGCGGCAGGCTGAGCAGGCTGACCGTCGACGAGGAGGTCGTCGTCTCGGCCACGGAGCTGATCGACCACCTCGGAGACCACACGAAGCCGTTCCTGGAAAGCGTCGAGTACCCGCCGTACACCAAGCTGAGCGCCCGGCGGGTGCGTGAGATCAGGGACAACCCGATCGAGTGGGCGCGGTACTACCGGTGCTTCCGGGTGGAGACCTGGGACCGGGACCTGGTGATGTCGGTGTACCTGCACGTCGCCCTGGACGACTCGACGCTGTACGTCGAGTGGACCCCGTGCGTGCTGCTGCCGATCAAGGAGCGCTTCCAGCGAATCGACAGCGAATCGATCTCGCCGACCCGGCCGGTGATCCAGGCCGTGGCGGACGTGCTGTCCCTGCTGGTCGCCGCCCCGGGCAAACTCGTCTCGACGCTGACATTCCTGCGACCGCTGCGCGCCGAACCCGGTGTGATCGACCCGGACCGCTACGGGTCACTGCGAAGCCTGCGGGAACTGGCGGCCGACGACGGCGTGCACAACTACTTTCAGCTCGCGGACGTGGACCGGTACCTGAAGATCCTGGAAAGCAGGCTCGTCCTGGCGGTCAGCAAGCTGCTCGCGGACGCGGGATACATCACCGCGTCGTTCGAGTCGCAGGCGGCGGCGGTCATTCAGAACAACGTGCACATCGGCGGGTCCGTCAACGGTCATGTCGTGGCGGGGATGGGGAACCTGATCGGGAACGTTCCCGGTCCGACACCGGGGAAGCAGGCATGAGCTCCGAGAACAAGATCAGTGTGGGTGGGAATGTCGGCGGGCACGCGGTCGCCGGTGACGGGAACGTCGTGGGCGATGGTGTAACCGATCCGCGGATTCCCGAGCTGCTGCGTGGGTTGCGGGATCAGTTGGCGGCCAACGCTTCCAAGGTGCCTGACTACGAGTTGGTGGTCCACGACATCGAGGCGCTCGCGGCGCAGACCGAGAAACCTGAGGCGAAACCCGAGTTCGTGAAGTCGCTTTGGGGGCGGATTCGGGTCGCTTTGGCTGGGCTTGTCGGTGCCACGGGGACGCTTGCCGCCGTGGGGACCAACGTCAACGAGATCAATGAGGCGATTACCGGGGTGTTTGGGCCCTAGGCCTGCTCAGCCGCGTAGGGCAGTTGCGAAGCGGGGGCGGCCTGCGAGGTCCTGGTGGTCTTGGACGTCGGTGAGTACCCGTCGGGCTTTCAGTAGCGCCGGTACGGATTCGCCGTGGGTGTCGTCGTGTTCTATCGCCACGCCGCCGTTGATCCGTAGGAGTCTTGCCGCCGCGGTGATCACGCCGCGGATGACGTCCAGGCCGTCCGTGCCCGAGAACACCGCGTGGGCGGGGTCGTGTTCGGCTACCTCTGGGGGCACCTGGGTGCCTGAGGGGACGTAGGGCGGGTTGCACAGGACCAAGTCGACCTGACCGTCCAGCTCGCTGAACAGGGTCGGGTCGGTGACGTCGCCCGAGTACAGGCGTACGGGGGTGTCGCCCGCCGCTGCCCTTGCGTCCGCGTTTCGGCGGGCCCAGGCCAGGGCGGTGTGGTCGACGTCGACGGCGTGGACGACCGCGTCCGGGCGGGCGTTGGCGGTGGCCAGGGCCAACACGCCTGATCCGGTGCACAAGTCCACGACGATGGGGTCGCGCTTGCCCTCCAGGGTGGCCAGGCCCCAGGCGAACATCAGCTCGGTCTCGGGCCTCGGGACGAACACCCCGGGCCCGACGCTGACGCTGATGGCGCCCATCCAGGCCGTGCCAATCAGGTGTTGCAGTGGTTCGCGGCGGGCGCGGCGGGTGACGAGTTTGCCCAAGGCGTCCACGACCGGGGGGTCCACCAAGGGGACCATGGGGAGTTTCCCGCGCTCGACGCCCAGGACGTGGGCGGCCAACAGCTCTGCGTCGTTTCGGGGGGAGGCGACGCCCGCGGCCGCGAGGATGCGCTCGGCTTCCAGGATTGCCACGCGGAGGGGTTGCCTGCTCATAAGGGTCACCCTGTCACGCCTTTCGGTGGATCACCCGGATGAGTGGGCGGCGAGTCGTTCGTTGCGGTCGGCGTCGGAGAGTGCGTCTAACACCGCGTCGAGCTCGCCGTCGAGGACGGCGTCGAGGTTGTGGGCCTTGAAGCCCACCCGGTGGTCGGAGATGCGGTTCTCCGGGAAGTTATACGTGCGGACCCGCTCGGAGCGGTCGACGGTGCGGACCTGGCTGCGGCGCGCGTCCGATGCGACCTTGGCGGCCTCCTCCTCGGCGGCGACGGCGAGCCGGGCGCGCAGGACCTGCATGGCGCGGGTCTTGTTCTGCAACTGGGAGCGCTCGTTCTGGCAGGACACCACGATGCCGGTCGGCAGGTGCGTGATGCGCACGGCCGAGTCGGTCGTGTTGACGCTCTGGCCGCCCTTGCCCGAGGAGCGGTAGACGTCGATGCGGAGGTCCTTGTCCGGGATCTCCGCGACCTCGGAGGTGTCCTCGATGTCCGGGTAGACGAGCACGCCCGCGGCGGAGGTGTGGATGCGGCCTTGCGACTCGGTCGCGGGCACGCGCTGCACGCGGTGCACACCGCCCTCGAACTTCAGCCGGGCCCAGACACCCTCGGGGTCGCTGCCCTTGCTCTTGATCGCGAGCGTGGCGTCCTTGACGCCGCCCAGGTCGGACTCGGTGCTGTCGAGGACCTCGGCCTTCCAGCCGTGCCGCTCGGCGTAGCGCAGGTACATGCGCACCAGGTCGCCCGCGAACAGGGCGGACTCCTCGCCGCCCTCACCGGACTTGACCTCAAGCACCACGTCGGAGCCGTCGTGCGGGTCGCGCGGGAGCAGCAGCTCGGTCAGCTTGGTTTCCAGCTTCGGGATGCGCGCGGCGATGGCGTCGGCTTCCTCGGCGAACGTCGAGTCCTCGGCGGCCAGCTCGCGGGCGGCTTCGAGGTCGCTGCGGGCGCCCTCCAGCTCACGCAGGACCTTGACGGCCGGGGTCAGCTCCGCGTAGCGCTTGCCCAGCTTGCGGGCCCGGTCCTGGTCGGAGTGCACGGCGGGGTCGGCCAGAACCGCCTCCAACTCGGCGTGCTCACCGAGGAGTTCAGCGAGGTTCGAAGCGTCCACCGTGCACCTTCCCAAACCCGAAAATAACCCGAACATGGCGACGGCGCCCGTCCCGCGAGCGGGAGGGCGCCGTCGGCGAAGCTACTTCGCGGCTTCGGTCTTGGTAGCGCGCTTGCCGTAGCGCGCCTCGAAGCGGGCGACCCGGCCACCGGTGTCGAGGATCTTCTGCTTGCCCGTGTAGAACGGGTGGCAAGCCGAGCAGACCTCGACGTGGATGTTGCCGGAAGACTTGGTGCTGCGGGTGGTGAACGTGTTGCCGCAACCGCAGGTCACGTTTGTGGACACGTATTCGGGGTGGATCCCGTTCTTCACAGTCGTCGCCTCTCATAGGTGGCCGCCGGGTCCCCGCCGTGTCTGGGGTGAACCGGAGCCGGACTCGACCTAACAGTGTGCCAGATGTGCTGACGGTCCTTTCAACGCGGGCCGACTCCCCGGTATTCCGCCGTTCGTCGCACGTCAGGGACCTCCGAACGCACGTAGCGACCCACTCACCGAACGTAGTTCCAAGGCCCGGAAATCCGTCGCAGACTGTCTGCGTGTTCTTCACGGTAGGCAGGCCATTGTCCGTCTCCCTGTGGTTGACGGCACCGTTGCTGTTCGCGGTCTCGGTCCTCGGACTGACCGCGATCGGCGGCATCCTGCTCGCCGCGTCCTGGCAGGTCACCCTGTCCAGCGCGCTGTGGGGAGGGGCCGCCGCAATCACGGCTGTGCTGGGCGGGGCGGTCGCCTGGCGCTCCCGAGAACAACGGATGATGCTGGCGATTCCGTACCCCGTGACGCTGCTCTTGACCGGCCTGGCGCTCGACGACGTCACCGTGCCGACGCAGTGGGCGATCGGCCTCAGCGTGCCCGCGATGCTCACCCTGGTGTACCTGTGCGGCCGCCGATCGTCGAACCGAACGAACGCCACTCGGTAGCGGGGATGCGCAGGTGGAGCCCGGTGGCGTACTTGGCGTCCCGCACCAGCACAGTTACGCAGGCGGCGACCTCAGCACAGTTGCCCTCGTTGCGGTTTTCGTGCTGAAGCTGCTCTTGCGCCACATCGGGGACCTCCTCAGAGACGCGATTCCACGCTTCGGATGAGCGCCGCCGAAGCCGCGGGAACGAGCCCGCGACGTTTCCACGTATGCGAGGTCCCGTTCGCCACGGAAACCGAGCACCGTGGAACGCCCCATCGATCCCGCCATAGGGCCGGGAATCGCGAGGAACCACCTGCACGGTGACGTTGGTCGCCTGGGCGATATCCACGATATGACCGAGTTGGCGTTTCATGATCGGTGATGAGCCGACCTCCCGGTGAAGCACAGCCTCGTCGATCACGCACCGGAGTTCGAACCGATCCTCCTCCGAGGAGGCGCTGCTGTCGGATCAGCCGAACGTGCACCGCGTTCTTCTGCGCGCCGCCACCCCGTAAGCCTGCCACCATCCCTTCGCCTTGCGAGCGGCCCTGGTCTCCTCCAACCAGGGCTCCCAATCGTTCACCGGGGTGCCGTAGAGGTCGAGCAGATACTTGGCCAGCGGAATGTCCGCGGCAACCTCGGCGTTCTCGATCCGGCTCAGCCGCCCAGTCGAAATCTCCAGTCGCTCCGCGACTTCCAACGCCCTGAACCCTGCCTCACCCCTGAGGTCGCGCGGCTTCTTACCAAGCATCTGCCGTTGGACGGCGACGCCTGCTGTGTACCCACCGGAACTCCTTCCGCACTCTGCATACTCTCGCGTGGAGTATCGAAAGTGGAACTTCCGCTTTCGGCGTGCCGCCTCCGATCGGTGGCGTCAGAAGGGCGCGGGTTCGGCGACCGCCTGGGGTG
>NZ_JABVED010000033.1 GCF_014323725.1 Actinokineospora xionganensis
GCGCTCGGCGTGCTCGACAACGTCCAGATCGGCCTGGGCTGACCGGGCCCGGAACCACCATAATGTCCACAGTGGACCATTAACGAGGAGATCCGCCACCACAATGTCCACCACCGAGGTGATCACCGGCTTCCGCTCCGCACGCGAGGTGCTCGCCCAAAGCCGAACCCTGTTAGACCCCGCTCTGCGCGCCGCTGTGGACACGCTCCCCCAGTCCGTGCGGCGGATAGCCGGCTATCACTTCGGGTGGTGGGACGAGCACGGCTGGGCGACGACCGCGGACGCGGGCAAAGCAGTCCGCCCAGCGCTGGTGCTGACCACGGCGGAGGCGGTCGGCGGGGCGGCGGCCATGGCCGTCCCCGCCGCCGTCGCGGTCGAACTGGTGCACAACTTCACCCTCCTGCACGACGACGTCATGGACGGCGACCGCACCCGGCGCCACCGTCCCACGGCGTGGAGCGTCTTCGGCCTGGGCCCAGCCATCCTGGCAGGCGACGCCCTTCTGACCTTGGCCTACGACGTCCTGGCGGCCAGTGAGCACCCCCGGGCGCAAGCGGGCTCACGGCTGATGTCGGCGGCCGTCCTCGCCGTGCAGGAGGGCCAGGCGGCGGACCTCGCCTTCGAGAAGCGCGCCGACGTCGACCTGGCCGAATGCGTTCGCATGGCCGAAGGAAAGACCGGCGCCCTACTCGGCTGCTCCACCGCCCTGGGCGCCCTGTTCGGCGGCGGCACCCCCACCCAGGTCGACCACCTCCGCGGCTACGGCGAACGCCTCGGCCTGGCCTTCCAACTGGTGGACGACCTACTCGGCATCTGGGGTGATCCCGAGGCAACGGGAAAGCCGGTCTACTCCGACCTCGACAACCGCAAGAAGTCCCTCCCCGTGGTGGCCGCCCTCGCCTCAGCCACCACAGCAGCCCGCGACCTGGCAGCCCTCTACCACCGCCGAACCCCCCTGACCCCCACCGACCTGGGTCGGGCAGCGGAACTCATCGACCGCACAGGAGCCCGAACCTGGGCCCAAACCCACGCCGACGAAGTCCTCACCGAAGCCCTCAACCACGTCCGAGCCGCCGCCGTCACTCCCCGAGCCACGGCAGAACTCCACGCGCTGGCCCAAATGATCAGCCACCGAGACCACTGACACGGCCCACGGCCGCACGGAAAGAGTTCGGAACGGCCCGGCATCCGGGGATGCCCGGCCGGTCAAGACCTAACGAACCACGCCCGACGTCGACAAGGCACGACTGGCTCCGCAACGAGATTGGACAAGCGTGCGCGGGCGATTGGACGCCTTGGTGCTCGCCGGACTGGCCCAGCGGTTCCGCGGCGAGGCCAACTCGCTCACCGGCGGCACTGGGTGTGCGCGGGTTACCGCTGGACCAGGTGCTTCCAGGCCAGGGGCCTGGTTGTCGGGGCTGTCCGTCTTACTGCGGCTGAAGTTCGGCGATGACCGCGAGTCGGTTGAAGGTGTTCACCACGGTGATGGCCCAGATCAGCTGTGCCAGCTGGTCCTTGTCGAACTCCTCCTCCGCCCGCCCGTAGACCACCTCCGGCACCCGCCGCTCCGACAGCAGCGTCACCGACTCCGCCAGGGCCAGGGCCGCTCGTTCTCGGTCGGAGAAGAAGCCCGTTCCTGCCCAGACGGGCAACGCGTGCAGGCGGCGCGGGGTTTCGCCTGCCTCCATGGCTGCCGTGGTGTGCATGTCCACGCAGAAGGCGCAGCCGTTCAGTTGGGAGGCGCGGATTCTCACCAGTTCCAGCAGTGACCGCTCCACCCCCGCCTCGACCGCCTGCTTGTCGACCGCCAGGTGCAGGTCCACCAGCTTGCGGTACAGCTCGGGGGCGAGGGTCGTCGGTTGGATTCTCATGTCCAGCGGCCGGTTCCGAAAGTGTCGTTGCCTCGTCTGATCAGGGTGCGCAGTTCCATCCGGCGGACCTTGCCCGTTCCGGTGCGGGGGACGTCGTCCCAGGACATCACCACCGGGTCGGCCAGGGCCGGGAGGTCCCGTACCGCGTGGTTCCACTCCGCTTGGTTGACGCCGGTGGTGACCAACACCGGCACCGGTAGCTGACCAGGCGTTCCGAGGACCACGCACTCGGTGACGGCGGGCAGGCGGTCCTCGATGACGTCTTCCAGTTCGACGCAGCTCTGGCCGGGGATGACGTCGACTTCCCGGTCCAGCAACAGGTACGCCCCTGTCCGGGTGCGGACGCCGATGTCGCCGGTGTTCCACCAGCCGTCGTTTACCTTGTCCTGCCAGCGTTCCTGCTCACCCACGTACCCAAGGCACCGCACCGCCGTGCGCGCCAGCACCAGGCCGGGGCGGCCGGTGGGCACCGGTTGGAACGTGCGCGGATCGACCACGCGCAGGCGGACTCGGCCCGGGGCGGGTCTGCCCAGGTTGCGGGTGGTCGGATGGCGCGCTTCGCGGTGGGCTACGGAGCGGCGGGTGAGGAAGCGGAAGGTGAGTGGACCCGTCTCGGTCTGGCCCCACACCTGCACCCACAGTGGCCGCCGCGCCGTCGCGCCCAGGAAGGTGCGGACCGTGGGCGGGTGCATCGCGTCGAAGGTGCTGACGTAGAGGCGCACGTTCTTGAACGGGTTGTCAGCTCGTTGGGCGAGGGGCTGCCAGCGGACGAATGTCGACGGCAGCGCTTCGAGGGTCGTCGGCGGGTGCGCGCGCAGGGTGCGTTCGGCGTCTGCGGCGTCGGGGATGATGACGACTTTGCGGGGCGCCAACCACAACACGGCCGCGGTCCAGGGAATGGCCCGGCCGTGGCAGAAGGCAATCGACGAGCACACCGTGTCGTTCGGGCGGCTCGACACCACCGGCAGGCGGGTCGCCTCCGTGGCGGACAGACCGTGGACAAGGGTGCGGGTGCTGTGGATGACGAGCTTCGGCGTGCCGGTCGTCCCGGAGGTGTGGTTGATCACCAACGGCTCGTCCACGTCCCGCAGCACCGGCGGCGGCGGTTCCTTGCCGCGCAGGTTCTCCAGGTCCAGGGCGCCTGGGTGCGGTCCGTCCAGGGTGAGGGTGCGCCGGGTGAAGCCCAGCAGGTCGGTCTCGGCGTCGCGGGCGCGGTCGAGGACGGCACGCGTGGTGACCAGCAACACCGGGTCCAGCCGCTTCAGCAGCAGCTGCAGCGCGGGCGGCGGCACGTGGTCGGACAGCAGCGCGGGCACCGCGCCGATCCGCGCGGCGGCGCAGGCGAGCAGCACATAGTCCCAGTGGTTCTCCTTGACCACCGCCACCGGGTCGCCGGGCCGCACTCCCGCCGCGTGCAGCCAACCCGCCGCGCCACGCACCAGAGCGGCCAGTTGCGGGACGGTGTACTGGGTTCCGTGGTTGGGCGCGATGTCCAGCGGCCTGCTCAGCTCGACGATCGTGCGGACGCCGCGGTCGACCAGGTCGTCGAACAGGGTGCCGAGGTCCGTGGGCTTCATCGGTCGTCCTTCCTGCCGGTGACCGTGACCATCACCTGGGACAACCAGCGGTGCCGGGGGTCGGCGAGGTCCGACACCGCCAGGTCGATGTCCACATCGGACACCGAGCCGCGCGCGACCATGGCGGGCCGCAGATGCTCCAGCCACAGCGCGAACCACCGCGCGCCGTCACTGCCGCCGCGCACCACCTCCGCGCGGCCGTCCGCGTGCACGCTCGACAGTCCCGCCGCCTCCACGAGGTCGACATCGAGGAGCCCGCACCGCGGGTGGTAGCCTGCGTCGATCATGACGTCGTAGGCCGCGCGCTTGACCAAGGCGTGGAACTCGCCGTCGACATGGCTGAACAGCGACGTCGTGTCCGTGTCCTCCAGGACCAGGTACCCGCCGGGCCGCAACGCCCGGCACATCCCGCGCACAGCCGCCGCACGGTCGCCGACGTGCTGCATCACCAGCCGCGCGTGGATGAGGTCGTACGCGCCCTCCGGCAGCGGGTCGCGGCTGATGTCGAGTTCCCACAGGGCGACGCCCAGCGCGCCGAGCCTGCCGAGCCGGGAGATGTCGAGGTCGACCGCGGTGACCTCCGCCCCCCGCGCCGCCAGCCACGCCGCGACGGACCCACGGCCCGCGCCGACCTCCAGGCAGTGCCACGTCTCGTCGACGCCCAGGTGGCTGAGCTTCTCGATCGTTCCCCTGTCCCACAACGCCTCCCCGTGGGCGAGGCGCTCCTCCTCACGGTCGAACGCCGTGCCGAAGACGTACCGGATGGGAGCCGCCGCGTCAGCCACGGAGCACCGCCAGCGGATTGTCGGCCGTGATCCGGCGCGCCACGAGTTCGGCGGACCGCACCGCACCCTCACTGCTGGGCCGCTGCACACACCAGTCGCCCGCGTAGTCGATGGATGACACCGGCCTGCGGACGAACTCCTCGCGCGTCGCCAGCGAGGCCGCGGTCGGCATCGGCAGGCCGTGCCGGAAGCGCACCACCACCGACACCCGGCACGCGGCGGCGAGGTCGGGCAGGTAGCGCGCCGCCTGCCGGACCAGCGTGTCGACGACCTCGTCGTTGGACAGGTCGAGCAGCCGTTCCGCGCCCGCCCCGGCGAAGAGCGTCACCATGCCGCGCCCGGGCGGCACCCGTTCCGGGTGCTTGCGGTCGTCGAGGATGAACCCGGCGAACGCGGGGTTCTCCACGGCGGGCACCGACACCGCCCACGACGCGCCGCCCACCCCGATGGGCCGGTCGAGCAGGCACACCACCTTGACCATCGGCCGGAACTCGCACGCGCGCACGAAGTCCGGCGCCCCCGCGTGCAGGTCCACAGCCACCGGCGCGGGCACGCACAGCACCACCTGCCGCGCGGTCAAAACAGCGCCGTCGACGGTGATGCGCGCGCCTTCCGGTGTCTGCGTGACTTCCTGGACCGCGACGCCCGTGCTCACCTCGACCCGAGAGGCGAGCACTCGGGCGAGAGTGTCCATCCCGTCGCGCCACGTGCGGAACGACTTGGTCGGGCCGACGGCGAGCAGGTGGCTCAGCAAGGGCCCGGCCGCGGCGTGATCGGTGTCCCAGCCGAAGAATCCGCCGCACAGCGGCTGCAGCAGGTAGTCGTGGACGTCGGGGTGGTGCCGCCGGGTGAACTCCCGGACCGTCGTGACGCCGAGCGGGGTGCGCTCCGGGCGGTCGACGTCGAACGAGCGCTTGCGCGCCGCCGCCGTCGCCATCAGCTTGGCCAGGCTCGCCCGGCCCGCCGCGGTCAGTCCCGCGCCGCTCACCATCGCGCGCGGGTCGCCGACGTGTGGGTGCGGCCTGCCCTCGCGCCACATCGCGAGGTCGCCCCCGATCAGCGGCGTGTCCTCTTCGGACATTCCGAGATCGCGCATCAGCCGCCAGGTGGCCGGGTAGCCGTGGGTGCCGATCATCTCGGCGCCGGTGTCGATGAGGTAGCCCTCGCGACGCACGCTGCGCATCCGGCCGCCGATGTGCGCGGCCGACTCGAACACGTGCACCGAGCGCCCGGCTTGGCGCAGTCGGAAAGCCAGGGACAGCCCCGCGACGCCCGCGCCGACGATGGCGACGTCCAGGTCCGCGGTCACGACCAGGCTCCGACGAGGTTGACCGCGATGAGCAGCGCCGTGGTCAGCCGGTGCGCGCGCAGTCCGAGCGTGCGCGCCCCGAGCAGGTCGCCCAACCCGATGCCGCGGTGCAGTTGGGCCACCCGCAGGACGATCGCGGGCAGCATCACCAGGGAGAACCACCACGGGGCCGCGCCGAGCCCGGCGGCGGCCACGATCAGCGCGATCTCGGCGACCGTGAGCCCCGCGATGAACAGCCGGTTCTCGTTCTCAGTGGTCAAGGCGGCCACCGTGGGCCGACCCACCGCCGCGTCGCCCGCCGCGTCGCGGGTGTTGGAGTAGACGCCGAACATGAGCGGCCCGAGTCCGAACAGGACGGCCTGCACGATGCCGAAGCCGCTGACGGTCCCGGTGGCGAAGCCGACCGCGCAGAGCACCAGGCCGATGCCGAAACCGGCCAGGAAGACCTCCTGCCACCCGCGGTAGCTGATCTTCAGGCCCCACGAGTACTGGACCGCCGTCACCAGGCACAGGGTGGCGAGCCCGATCGTCCACAGAAGACTGAACGGCGCCACGAGTGCCGCCAGCGCCCAGAACACCGCGCCCGCCGCCGCCGCGCACCAGCCGAAGCGCACCGCCTCGACCACGGTGATCTCGCCGGTGAGCAGTGGCTTGCGCGCGAGCTTGCGGGCGGGCGCGTGCGGCCCGTAGTTGGCGCTGTCGCTGCCATCGATGAACCCGGTCACGTCGTCGAACGTGACCGCCGAGGCCACCACGAACACCGTGCCGATTCCGAACAGCGCGAGCATCCCGAGCACGCCTGGCTGCGCCCACGCGGCGGGTCCGATGATCGACCAGGCGAGCGGCAGGGCCAGGTAGTAATCCCAGACGTCGAGCTTGGCCAGCCGGGCGTAGACCCCGGCCCGGCCGGGCATGACGTCGGTGATCGCCGTCATGGTCGTCCTCCCGGGAAGGCACAGACCGCGTCGGCGATGTGTTCCACCTGGGCGTCGGTCAGGTGCGGGTAGATGGGCAGCGCCAGGATCCGGGCGCCGGCGAGCTCGGCGTGTGGCCAGAACCGCCCCGGCGGCGCGTACTCGGCGAACGCGGGCTGCGCGGGCAGCGGCGACGGGTAGTAGACGTGTGTGCCGACGCCCTGCTCGGTGAGGTGCCGCTTGAGCTCGTCGCGGCGGTCGGCGAGCAGCGAGTACACGTAGAAGCAGCGACCTTCGCGGCCGGTGGGCGGCGGTTGGATCCCACGCTCGACCAGACCGCTGAACCGCTCGGTGTAGTAGTCGGCGATCTGCGCCCGGCGTTCGAGCCTGCCCGACAGCCCGGCCAGCCGGTGCAGCTGGAACTCGGCCATGATCTCGTCGAACCGGCTGTTGAAGCCGATCATGTGGTGCACGAACCGCTGCTTGCCGTCCTGGCCGTGGTTGCGCAGCATCCGCACCCGCTGCCCGATCTCCTCGTCGTCGGTGACGACCGCGCCGCCCTCGCCGATCGAGCCGAACGTCTTGACCTGCACGAACGAGAACACCCCGGCCTCACCCCAGCGACCGGCCGGAACCCCGTCCAGCACACCGCCTTGGGCGACCGCGGAGTCCTCGATCAGCCGCACGTCGTGCCGCTCGGCCAACGCGCGCATGGTCGGCATGTCGGCCATCACCGAGAACATGTGCGCGGGCATGATCGCCGCGGTCCGGCCGGTGATCGCCTGCTCGACCTCGTAGGGCTCGACCACCATCGTCCATGGGTGCACGTCGGCGAACACCGGCGTCGCGCCGACGTTGACCACCGACGCGGCCAGCGGCGCGCAGCCGAACGCGGGCACGACGACCTCGTCGCCCGGGCCGATGTCCATCGACCGCAACACCAGCATCAGGGCGGTCGTGCCGCTGCCGCACGCCACCACGTCGACCGCGCCGAGCTGCTCGCGCAACGCCGCCTCGAACCTGGCGGTGCGCTCGCCGAGGATGAACTTCTGCTCCTCGGCCAGCCCGACCCGACGCACGGTGTCGAGCAGCAGCTCGCGGTCGTCGTCGAACAGGTCGGGTGGGAAGAAGGGAAGGGTCACGGCCTGCTCCCGGTGTAGAAAGCCCGGATCAGCTCGCACACCCGGTCGACCTGGCTGTCGGTCAGGTCGGGGTAGAGCGGCAGGGCTACGGCGTGGGCGCAGGCGGCCTCGGCGTTGGGGAACTCGCCCGCGCGGTGGCCCAACTCGGCGAAGCACGGCTGGCGGTGCAGCGGGACGGGGTAGTACGTCTCGGTGGTGACCCCGTTCGCGGCCAGGTGGGCGACCAGGTCGTCGCGGCGCTCGACCTCGATCAGGTACACGTAGAACACGGCGTCGGTCTTGACCTCGCGCTCGACCACGGTCGGCAGCCTGCGCACGCCGGGGCAGCCGGTGAGGCGCTCGGTGTAGGCCGCGGCGAGTTCGGCGCGGCGGGCGATGTCGGCGTCGAGCCGGGTCAGTTTGGCGAGCAGGATGGCGGCCTGGAAGTCGTCCATCTTGCTGTTGAAGCCGGGCAGCACGGTCTCGTTGCTGATGCCCGGGAAGTGGTCGAGGGTGCGGCCGAACCGGCCGTGGTGGCGCAGCGCGGCGACGGTCTCGGCGATCCGGTCGTCGTTGGTGACGACCGCGCCCGCGTCGCCAAGGGCGCCGAGGGTCTTGGTCGGGAAGAACGACAGCACACCGCCGGTGCCCAGCAGCCCCGCGTGCACGCCGTCCCAGCGCATGCCGATCGCCTCGGCGCTGTCCTCGACGACGGTCAGCGCGTACTGCTCGGCGAGCTCCGCGATCGCGGCCATGTCGGCGAGCTGGCTGAACAAGTGCACCGGCATGATCATCCGGGTGCGGTCGGTGATGGCGTCGGCCGCCGAGGCCGGGTCGATGCTGTAGGTCACCGGGTCGATGTCGGCGAAGGCGGGCCGCCCTTGGGCCAGGGCCACCGACGACGCCGAGGCGACGAAGCTGAACGCGGGGACGACGACCTCGTCGCCCGGGCCGAGGCCCGCCGCGCGCAGGAGCAGGACCAGGGCGTCGGTGCCGGAGTTGACCCCGATGACGTGCGCGGCGCCGATACGCTCGGCCAGCACGGCCTCGAACTCCGCGACGAGGTGGCCGTGGGAGTACTTACCCCGGTCGATGACCGCGTTGAGGTTGGCCTGGATCTGGGGCCAGAGGTTCGCGAACGACGTGGCCTGGGTGAAGAAGGGGACAGTGACTTCTCTGTCACCGGGGGCGCCGGGGGCCTGCGCGGCGGGTTCCGCGAACGTCGCGGCGTGCTCCATGCGTGTCCTTTCCGGACTGCGTGTTCTTTCCGACGCGGCTCAGTGGTGAAACTTCCTCGGCTGCGGCGCGACCCCATTCCAACCTAGCCAGACGGCATTCGTTGAACCGCAACGGAATCCAAAGATCACACGGACGTGTGGCGGTGTCTGATCCGCGTTGACACCGCCTCCGCCCGCCACCAGTGTTGACGGGCGTCACCCGATCCCGCGCAGGAGGCAGCAACCGATGCTGGGCACGCTCGTCGTGGGACTCGGTCGAGCGGGGACGGAGCTGCACCTGCCGGTGCTGCGCCTGCTGCGCCCCGACGCCCCTGTGGTCGTCTTCGATCCCTATCGGACGGCGCGGACCGACGGTGTCACCGTCGCCGACTCGCTGCCGCACGCCGCCCGGCTCATCGACCCGGCGAACACCGTCGTGCACCTGTGCACCCCGCCGTCGGCCCGGGTCGCCCCGCTGACCGCGCTGGCCGAGTTGGGCTTCCGCCGGGTGCTGGTCGAGAAGCCGCTGGCCGCCGACGACCGAGACCTGCGCGAGGTGCTGGCGCTGCGCGACGCCGCGGGTCTCGACCTGCTGCCGGTCGGCCAGTGGCGCGCGAGCGAGCTGACGAAGCGGCTCGCCGCGATCCTGCGTGAGCGCGGGCTGGGCAGGCCCAGGTCGATCACCATCGTGCAGAGCAAGCCCCGGTTCACCCGCACCGCGCTCGGCGACGACCACCCCAGCGCGTTCGACGTCGAGGTCCCCCACTCGGTGCTGCTGGCGTTGCTGCTCGCGGGCCCGGCCGAGGTCCTCGGCGCGCAGTGCTCGGACATGCTGCTCGGCGAGAACGTGTACCCCTCGCTCGGCGGCGCGGTGCTGCGGCTGCGCCACCACAGCGGTGTGCGCACCGAGATCCGCACCGACCTCACGTCCCCGGTCCGGGAGCGGAAGGTCACCATCGACCTAGACGGCGGCACGGTGGTCGGCCACTTCGCGGTGAGCGCCGCCGACGACCACGCCCAGCTGCGCGTCAGCACCCAGGGCCAGCAGCTGCGCTCGGTGTTCCGCGACGACTCGCTCGGCGCCTTCCTCGCCCACGCCTACCGGCACTTCGCCGGCGAGGACCGCATCGCCGACGAGCCCGACACCGGCGCCGCGGTCGTCGAGCTGATCAGCGCCGCCAAGCGGCTCTCCGGCATCTCCCCCGCCGCCGTGCCGGAAGGGGCGAGCCGGTGATGTCGATGCCGGTCCTCGCGGGGATCGGCGACGAAGCCGGACCCGAGCTCGCCGACCAGGTGGCCGCCATCGCAGCGCTGGAGTGGGACGCCATCGAGCTGCGCACGGTCGGCGGCACCGCGATCGCCGACCTCGACGACCGCGCGTTCGACCTGGTGGCGGCCACGCTCGCCGAGCGCGGGCTGCACACGGTGTGCGTCGACTCCCGCATCGGCGACTGGTCGAGCACCATCACCGGCGACTTCGGCCGCGACCTCGAGGAGCTGCGCACCCTCGGCCCCCGCTGCGCCGCGCTGGGCACCCGGTACGTGCGGATCATGTCGTACCCGAACGGCGGGCTGGCCGACGCGGAGTGGGAGCGCCGGGTGCTGCGCCGGGTGCGCGAGCTGGCCGCGCGGGCCGAGCAGCACGGTCTGGTCCTGCTGCACGAGAACTGCGCGGGCTGGGCGGGCGCGAACGCCAAGCACGCGCTGGATCTGCTGGCCGAGGCCGACAGCCCGGCGCTGCGGCTGCTGTTCGACACCGGCAACGGCGTGGCCTACGGGTACTCGGGGCTCGCGATGCTCACCGAACTGGTCGAGCACGTCGCGCACGTCCACATCAAGGACGGCGCGGACGGGCTCTTCGGCCCGGCGTGGACCGTTCCCGGGCAAGGCGACGCGCAGGTCGCCGCATGCCTGGAGCTGTTGGCCGCCAACGGATACCAGGGAGCGTTGTCCATCGAGCCGCACCTGAACCTGGTCCCGCACTCCGACCGCGGCGGCACCGGGTCGGCCGACGGGTTCATCGCGGCCGGGCTGGCGCTTGAGTCCCTTCTCTTCGATGCGGACCGGTGACGTGGCCGAGCTGACCGACGCCGACCACAAGCTGTTGGTGCGGCTGCTGGAGCTGCCCACGGCCGGTCCGCTGGAGACCGCCGAGCCCGCCCGGCTGTGGGACGCCCAGTTCGCCTACGCCGAGTCCGCTCCCGAGTTCGAGGTGCTGCACCACGCTCCCGCCGACCTCTCGGAGCTGCGCAGGCCGGACGTCCCGACGTTCGTGCGCGAGGCCGCGCGGCACGCCGGGTTTCTCGACGGGCAGCCGAACCTGGTCCTGCGGCTGGGCCGGGAGCGCCCACGCGCGCGCACGGTGATGTTCAACGTGCACCTCGACACCGTGTCGGGCATGGAGCCGGTGTCGTTCGACGGCGAGGTGTTCCGCGGCCGCGGCGCGATCGACGCGAAGGGACCGGCGGTGGCGCTGCTCGCGGGCATCCGCGACGCCGCCGCGCGCGACCAGCGCATCGGCAACGACGTGTCGGTGCTGGTCCAGGCCGTGTCGGGCGAGGAGGGCGGCGCCATGGGCACCTTCGGGACCCGGCCGCTCATCGAGCGCGGGTACTTCGGCGCCCTCAACGTGTTCTGCGAGCCGACCGGCCTGCGCTACCTGCCGCGCGCCACCGCGTCTGCCACCGCCCGGGTCCGGGTCGAGGGGTTCGGCGCGATCGACGACCGGCCGGGCGACGGGCACAACGCGACCGTCCTGCTCGGTTTCCTGGCCCAGCACCTCGCCGGTGAACTCCGCGGCGACGCCGACGGCCACGCCTGCATCGCGGGCCTGCACACCGGAACGGCGCACAACCGGGTCTACGGCGCGGGCGACCTGCTGGTGAACCTGGCCTACGCCACCGAGTCCGCGGGCGCCCGGCTGACCGGCACGCTCGACCGCGCGGTGGCGGGCGGGGTCGAGCGGTTCGGCGCCCTGTTCGCCGACCAGCCCGAGTTCGCCCGCACCGCCGCCGAAGCCCGCTCGGTGACCACAGTGGACTGGGTCAAGCGCGGGCTGCCGACGCTGTCCGGACCGACCCCCGGTCTCGACGCGACCATGGCCGCCGCCGGTGTGCCGCGCTGGCCCGACCACGAGCCCGCCTTCACGTGTGACGCCATCTGGATGTCCGGGGTGCCCGGCGCCGCCACCGCGGTGCTCGGCCCTGGCGACCTCGCCGCCAACAACGCGCACGCCGAAGGCGAATTCGCCGAGCTGGCCGACCTGTCGGCGTTCGCCGCGCAGGTATCGCGGGTGCTGCTCGCCTTCGCCGATGTCCCGACGAGAACGGACCAGGATGACCGACCTTGACATCGCGCCTCCCTCGACCAGGGTCCGGGTGCCGCGCGAAGGCCTGCTGGCGTTCACCGCCGCGGTCTTCACCGCCAACGGCGTCCCCGCCGGACGCGCGAGAGCTGCGGCGGCGGCACTGTGTCATGGCGACATCACGGGCGCGGCGTCGCACGGGCTGGCCAACCTGACCCGGATCTACCTGCCGCTGCTGTCCTCAGGCCGGTCGCGGTCCGACGCCGAGCCGCGGGTGCTCACCGACCTCGGCGCCACGGTCCTGCTCGACGCCCAGGGCGCGCTCGGACTGTGGCTCGCCGGCGAGGCGATGGACCTCGCGGCCGAGCGCGCGGCGAAACACGGCATCGGCATGGTGTCCGTGCGCGGCGCGACCCACTTCGGCTGTGCGGGTCCACACGCGCTGCGCGCGGTCGAGCACGGGATGATCGGCGTGGTCGCGGCGAACTGCGGCCACCAGCGCATCGCCCGCCCACCGGGTGGCCGGGTCCCGATGCTGGGCACCAACCCGCTCAGCGTCGCCGCGCCCGCGGGCGCGCACCCGCCGTTCCTACTGGACATGAGCACGACCACGGCACCCACCGGCAAGGTGCGGGCGGCGGCACGCGCGGGCGAGCCGATTCCGGCGGGCTGGCTGGCCGACGACACCGGCGCCCACGTCACCGACCCCGCCCGCTTCGACGCGGGCGAGGCGCACCTGACCTGGCTGGGTGGCACGGGATCGACCGCGTACAAGGGTTTCGGGCTCGGGCTGATGGTGGAGGTGCTGGCCGCCCTGGTGCCCGGCGCGGGCCTTGGCCCCTCGCCCGCCGCACTGGCCGCGGACCACGCGCCCGACGACGACATCGGCCTGCTGCTGCTGGCCATCGCGCCCGGCGCGCTGCGTGAGCCCGGCGACTTCCAGCGCGACGCCGGTTCGCTGTTCGGCTCCCTGCTGGGCTGCCCGCCGCTTCGCCCCGGCGACGCCGTCTCCTACCCGGGCTGCCCCGAGGCGCGGCACGCCGCCGAGGCGGCGGAGTTGGGTGTCCCACTTGAGCGCGACGTCTACGCCGAGTTGCGGTCCGTCGCCGACCGGTTCGGCCTGGATCTGCCGGAGGAGTGCTGATGCGGATCGGTGTCGTGGGAATCGGGGTGATCTCCCGGTTCTACCTGGCGGTGCTGCGCGAAAGCGGGCCGCTGAGCCTGGGCGCGGTGTGCGACGTGCGGCCGGAGGCGCTGGCGCCCTACCGCGACGAGGTGCCGTGCTGGTCCGACCACCGCGACATGATGGCCGCGGGCGGGCTGGACGCGGTCGTGGTGACGGTGCCCAACGACCGGCACGCGCCGGTGTGCCGCGACCTGCTCGACGCGGGACTGCCCGTGTGCGTGGAGAAACCCCTGGCGATAACCCTCGACGACGGCCGCGAACTCGCCACACTCGCCGCGGCGCGGGCCGCTGTCCTGTTCACCGCGTTCCATCGGCGCTACAACGCGCGGGTGCGGGCGCTGCTCGACGGACTCCCCGGCGACGTCCCGATCGAGTCCGTGCGGATCCGGTACCTCGAACGCATCGAGGACCACGTGGGCGACGACCGCTGGTACCTCGACCCGGCGCGCTGCGGCGGCGGGTGCGTGGCCGACAACGGTCCCAACGCGTTCGACCTCGCCCGCCTGTTCCTCGGCCCGCTGGCCCTGTCCGACGCCGAGGTGCGCCGCGACGAGGCCGGGGTGGACCGGCAGGCGGAGATCCGGCTCACCGCGGCGTCCGGCGCCGAGGCGGTCGTGGAACTCGACTGGAGCCACGAGGGCGAGACCAAGGACGTCGAGGTCCGGCTCGCCGACGGCACGGTGCGGCGGGCGGACATGCTCACCGGGTTCCCCGGCTTCAAGCAGTCGCTGTGGCACGAGTACTCGGGGGTGCTGCGGGACTTCGCCCGCGCGGTGCACGTCGGCGGCGAGGACGGCGCGGGACTGTCCGCCCTGGAACTGGTCGACGCGGTGTACCGCGCCGAGCTGAGCGTGGGGGGTCGTTGATGATCGAGGACGGCGACAAGCGTTCAGTGGCGGGCGTGCTGGTCAAGGTGCTGGTGCACAGCCGCGACGACCGGGGCATGCGGCTGGAGGAGTTCGCCAGCCGGTGCGTGCGCCAGGGCGAGGTGCACGAGCTGGTCACCACCGACCACGGCGTCGACGACCCCAGCATCGACCGGGTCGGCTTCCTCGGATTCACCGAGATCTCCCATGGCGGTGTCATCGACCGTGGCGACGAAGTGCGGATCGGCGGCAAACTCGTCGGCACCGTCCTCGGGTTCGACGCCTGCCACTTCCCGAACCACTACAACATCCTGATCCACCGCGAGACGCCGGTGACCGGCCAGGAGATCGCCCTGCGGCCGGAGTCGGCTGTCCACTTCGTCCAGTCGGCAGGCAGATGAGGCGGGCGGTCGTCGCGGGCGGCAGCCTCGCGGGTCTGCTCGCCGCGCGGGTCCTGCACGACGTCGCCGACGAGGTCGTGATCGTCGAGCCCGACGACTTGCCCGACCACGCTGCCAACCGGGCGGGCACCCCGCACGGCGACCAGTTCCATGTGCTGCTCGGCATGGCGCAACAGCTGTTCGCGCACTGGTTCCCGACGCTGTTCGACCGCCTCGCCCTCGACGGCGCGGTGGGGTATTCCCACGGCGAGATCCGGATGTTCGTCGACGGCGGGATGCGGCTGCCGGTGCCGGGAGACCCGCTGATGCCGGTCCTGCGACCGCTGCTGGAATGGCACGTGCGCGGTGACGTGCTCAAGCTGCCGACTGTGCGGCTGGTCCGCGACCGGGTGGTCGGCCTGACAGCCGGACTGGGCCGGGTGGACGGTGTCCGCCTCGCATCAGGCGCAAGCGTCGGCACGGCCGACCTCGTCATCGACGCCACCGGGCGCTCGTCCCGCCTGGGCGACTGGCTTCGGCGGCTGGACTTCGCCCCGCCGCCGAAGCGGCGGATGGGCCTCGACCTCGGCTACGCGACCACGCTGTACCGCCGATTCCCGGAACAGCGCCTCGACGACCTGGTGGCTGTCCACTCGCTCCGGTCGGCGGTCTCGGCCGAGCCCGGGGTGAGCGTGGTCGCCCCAGCGGGCCGGGACCGGTGGATCTGCACGGTGTCCGCCTACGGGACGCAGCGGCCGGGTCGGTCACCGGACGAGTTCCGGGCACGCTGCGAACGTGAGCCCGCGGCCGGGTTCGCCGCTCTGGCAAGGGAATGCGAGCCTGCCGGACCGGTGTCGGTCTACCGGTACCCGCACAGCGTCCGGCGGGACTTCCACGAGCTGCGCAGGTTCCCCGCGGGTCTGGTCCCGGTGGGTGACGCGGTGGCGTCGTTCAACCCGGTGTACGGGCAGGGAATGCCGTCGGCGGCTCTGCACGCCTCGGCTCTGAGCGCGTGGCTCGCCTCCGGTGAGGATGTCCACGGGTACTTCCGCAGGCTGCGCGTGTTGGTGGACGCCGCTTGGCAGACCTCCGTGGCCGCCGACCTCGCCCTCCCGCACCTGCGCGCCGAACGCCCACGCGGCCACCGACTGATGCGCGCGGTGAGCGGGGCCATCGACCGCGCCACCCTGAGCGACCCGATCGTGGCCCGCCGCTTCCTCGACGTGGTGAACATGCGCGCCCACCCCCGCGAACTCCTCCGCCCCACCCTCCTCACCCGCGCCTTCCTAGCCCCCACCCCCACCAACCCGCGAGTCCAACGTTCAGAACAGTGAGTCCAACCTTCAGGACAGTGAGTCCAACGTTCAGGACAGTGAGTTCGCATTTCGCGACAGCGAGTCTCCGCCGTCGACACGGGCGAAGCAGACCTGGTGCGTCGCGAAATGCGAACTCACTGTCCTGAACGTTGGACTCACTGTCCTGAAGGTTGGACTCACTGTTCTGAACGTTGGACTCGCGGATTGGTGGGGGGCGGGACAGCCCCCGGGGAGGTCGTCCCCGGGGGCTGTGAGTGGTCCGTGTCAGCGGCCCAGCAGCGGAACGTCGTTCACGCCCTGGTGATAGTCGCGGACAGCGGTGACCAGCTCCTCGACGGTCAACTGACCGTTGCCATTGGAGTCGATCTGGCGGAAAGCCGAGTCGGCCTGGCGCTCGTCCACGCCCACGGCCCTCATCCAGCGCTTGAACTCGGCCGGGTTGACCTCACCGTCGCCGTCGGTGTCGCACATGTTGACGATGGCCTCGATGGTCGGGCGCAGGTTCCGGTCGAAGCCCGCGTCGCCACCCTCGACGATCTCGCGCTCGGAGACGTCGGTGAACTGCTCCAGGGTGACCTTCCCCTGGGCGCCGACCTTGGCCTGGGAGGCGAGCTTGTCCCACATGCCTAGGTACGCCGAAAGCAGCGCGCGTCCCTTCGGTGAGGTCTCCTGCTCACCGAAGGCCTTGAGGATTCGACGCGCTTCGGTCTCATAGTCCGTCCTGTCGATCGTGCCGTCTCCGTTGCTGTCCCACAGCTCGAAACGACGCTTCAGGCGGGTGTCCTGGACGCTAGCGGTCACGACCATGCTCCTTTGAATTCTTGACGGATTCCGCGGTGGGAGCCCCGGCGTTGTTCGCGCCCATTCGACGGCTCCGTGATTCGACATTAGCAAGCTCACCGAATCGACGCCGGTTCTCGTCGCCCCTTTTCGGGTGTACTTATTCGTCAACCATTCGAGATCACCGTGACCAGTGGCGGACGGGTACGCTTTTCGGTCACACCCGAATGTTCATATCAATACTTGTTCACGCAATTGTCGCCGCACTCGCACACCGCTGGTCGAGCGCCGTGGAGATGCCGTCCCAGAGTCGGACCCGGGCCCGCAGCACCCCGACCAGCGTGCGCGCGCACTCGCTCCACTTCACGCCATCCGGGCCGCACAGGTCGGCGACCATCTGCATCGCCATCGGGGTGTGCTGCTCGCCGTCGACCTCGATGTGGCGCACCAGGTACTCGCCGAAGAGGTCCAGCCGACCGTCCGCGGCGGCCACCACCTGGTCGAACATCTCGGGGATCAGGTCCTCCCGGCCGAAGGCGAACGCCGCCGCCTGGCAGTGCACCGGAGCCCGCGTGATCACCTCCCATGTCGACCGGACGAATTCGGCCGCGGGAACCGGCGCACTGGCCTTGACCAGCGCCGTTTCCACCTCGACACCGGCGCGCAAGTGGTCCAGGAAGGAGTCGATCGGCCCGGTGTCGGCACCCGCCTGCGCCATCGCGTGCCGGTAGAGCTCGAAGTGGCTGACGTAGCCCTCGCCGAACTCGTCGCTCTCCTCGACCAGCACGATGTCGTTGATGAGCCGCCTGCTGATCGGCTGCGTCGTGGGCACCCAGGGCACCTCGACGCACGTGAGTTCGCGCTGCAGGCTCTTGAGCAGCGACATGAAATCCCACACCGCGAACACGTGGTGAGCCATGAACACCGCCGCGTCCCCCGTCGTGGACATCCGGCGGTAAATCGGGTGACGGGTCACTTCGGTGCGTATCGGCTCGATCGTGGCACGAATACGGTCGATGCCCGGATGCGACAACGCCCAGTCATATCGGCTCATCTGCGGCCCGCCCTTTCCCGACAGGTTGATGACGATCCGGACGTTAAGGAGAATGGAACTACACGCGCCACCTATCAATAGGGTGAAAAATACGTACCCGAATCGGCGACTGCGGCGACGGCGGAATAGGGCGAGCATGGAGTGATCGGACAAGAACCAGGGAGGAACCATGCGGCTCGTCCAGTCGGCCTTGATCGCCTTGGCGGTCGGAGCGTCGACAGCGCTCGCCTCACCCGCAAGCGCGGAGACCCCGCGCGGGCCGGGCCAAGTCGTCGCGTTCACCCACGAATTCACCCCGCTCGAGGTCTGGAAGGAC
Organism: Actinokineospora xionganensis; assembly: GCF_014323725.1. GTDB lineage: Bacteria > Actinomycetota > Actinomycetes > Mycobacteriales > Pseudonocardiaceae > Actinokineospora > Actinokineospora xionganensis. Next base: position 17,997 of record NZ_JABVED010000033.1, read on the forward strand.
CCCCAGGGCTGCCAGTCGCTGCCCGCGGGCACGCACCTGATCTTCAACCAGACGGACAAAGTGATCACCATCTACGCCGACCCGCTCTGCTTCGTGCCGATCGATCCGTTCGCCAAGGTGAAACCCGGCTACGGCACGCACGTCAGCGCAGTCGGCAGCTTCAAGGCCTGACGCGATCCACCGAAGGAAGGAACTCCTTGTTCGCAGTGGATCTCGTGGTCGTGGGCCTTGGCTACGTAGGACTTCCGCTCGCCCGTCGCGCCTGCGCCGCAGGACTTCGCGTCGCGGGCGTGGACACCGACACCGACGTGGTCGAGGGGCTGATGGCAGGCCGGTCGCACGTGCAGGACGCGGCCGACGCCGACATAGTCACCATGCTGCGCCAGGGGTTCACCGCGACCACAGACTTCACCACGGTGTCCACAGCGGACACCGTGGTGGTCTGTGTCCCGACCGGTCTGGTCGACGGCGAGCCCGACCTGCGCGCGGTCATGGCAGCGGGCCACGAGGTCGCGGCCCGACTGCGGCCGGGCACGCTCGTGGTGTTGGAGTCCACCAGCTACCCGGGCACCACCGAGGAGGTGCTGCTGCCCCTTCTCGAGAGCACCGGGCTGGTCGCGGGCGTCGACTTCAACCTGGCGTACTCCCCGGAGCGCATCGATCCCGGCAACGGCGAACACGCGCTGGAGAACACCCCGAAAGTGGTGAGCGGCCTGACCCCGTTGTGCGCCAAGCGATGCGAGGCGTTCTACGAGGAGCTGGTCGACTCGGTCGTGGTCGCGGCGGGCCTGCGCGAGGCGGAGACGGCGAAGCTGCTGGAGAACAGTTACCGGCTGGTCAACATCGCCTTGGTCAACGAACTCGCCGTCCTGTGCGCCCGGCTCGATGTCGACGTCTGGGACGTCCTGCGCTGCGCGGCCACGAAACCGTTCGGCTACCAGGCTTTCTCACCCGGCCCCGGCGTCGGCGGGCACTGCATCCCGGTTGACCCGCGCTACCTGGCCAACCGGGCCCGCGCCGAGGGGCTCCCGTGCTCGATGATCACCGCCGCGCAGGAGGTGAACGCGGGCATGCCCGGCTATGTGGTCCGCCGGGCGCACGACATCCTCGCGCGCGACGGCGGCACGGTGTATGGGTCTCGGGTGCTTCTCCTTGGGGTCACGTACAAACCGGACGTCGGTGACGTGCGCCAGACCCCCGCCACCGGGGTGGTGCGCCAACTGCGCACCCTCGGCGTCCGAGTCGGGTTTCACGACCCGTACGTGTCGGGATTCCTGGTGGACGGCGAACCGGTGTGCGCCGAGTCCGATGTGGACGCCGCCGTGCGGGCGGCGGATCTGGTTGTGCTGCTGCAAGACCACCGCTCACTGGACCTGGCGAAGATCAGCCGTCAGGCACGAGCGGTCCTCGACACCCGCGGCCGCATGGACGGAGAACACGTGGAACGCCTATAGGGCGGACAAGCGGCCGCACGATTACCACCACCGAAGGGACCGTGACGGGGCCGACCACGGTGTGCACCAACCCGCACCCACCACACACCGGTGACCAGATCTAATTCCGGGGAGGCGGACTGGTGATTCCCCAGAGATGCTGCATCGCGTAGGCGCGCCAAGGGCGCCACGACTCGGCGCGGACCGCCAGGCTGTTGGTGTTGCTCGTCAACCCCAGTTCCCGGGCCGCCGCGCGTAGCCCAGGATCGCTGGGGATGAACGCGTCCGGGTCGCCAAGGGCCCGCATGGCGATGGTCTCGACCGTCCACGGCCCGAAGCCGGGCAGCGCCGCCAGCCGGGCCCGGGCCCGGTCGCGGTCGGCGCCGACACCGACGTCGATCGTGCCCGACGCCAGAGCGGTCACCAGGCCGATCAGGGTGTCGCGGCGGGTCCGGGGCAGGGCGATGACGTCCGGGTCGAGGGCGGCGATGCTCTGCGGCGACGGGAAAAGGTGGGTCAATCCGCCGATCGGGTCACGCACCGACTCGCCGTGGGCGGCGATCAGCCGGGTCGCGTGGGCGCGGGCGGCGGCGGTCGTGAGCTGTTGGCCCAGCACGGCCCGCATGGCGAACTCGGCGCCGTCGACGGTGCGGGGGACGCGGCGGCCCGGGTTCTTCCGGACCGACGGCTGCAGGATCGGGTCGGCGGCGAGCGTGTCGTCGACGGTCATCGGGTCGGCGTCGAGGTCGAGCAGCCTGCGGCACCGGCTGATCGCCCGGGACAGGTCGCGCAGGTCGGTCAGGGTGAGCTGGCAGATCACGTGCCCCGCGGCGGGACGCAGGCTGGCGATGCCGTGTCCGTGCGGCAGGCGCAGGGTCCGGCGGTAGGCGCCGTCCCGCCACTCCTCCACACCGGGAACCACCGTGGCGGCGAGCTGGGCGAAAAGCTGGTCGGCGGAAAGCGGTTCACGGTAGGGCAATCGCACCGTCAGCACACCCGAGCCCGCCGCGGGTCTGCCCGCGCGCTGCCGCAGGGCGGTGGGCGGCAGCGCGAACACCTCCCGCACGGTGTCGTTGAACGTGCGGATGCTGCCGAACCCGGCCGCGGTGGCCACCTCGCTCATCGGCAGTTCGGTGGTCTCGATCAGCAGCCGCGCGGTCTGGGCCCGTTGCGCGCGGGCGAGCGCGAGCGGCCCCGCGCCGAACTCGGCGAGCAGTTGTCGCTCCACTTGGCGAACGCTGTAGCCGAGATGGGCGGCGAGACCGGGGACCCCGGAGCGGTCCACCACCCCGTCGGCGATGAGCCGCATCGCGCGGGCGGCCAGGTCGGCGCGGGCGTTCCACTGTGGCGAACCAGGACTCGCGTCGGGACGACACCTCTTGCACGCACGGAACCCGGCTTGCTGGGCCGCGGCGGCGCTGGGGAAGAACGCCATGTTCTCGGCTTTGGGTGGCATCCCTGGGCAACTGGGTCGGCAGTAGACGCGAGTGGTGCGGACCGCGGTGTAGAACCATCCGTCGAACCTGGAATCTTTGGCGTTAACGGCGCGCATACAGCGGTCGAAGTCGTCATGCACCCGCACAGGATGGAGGTCCGGCAGGTGGCGGGGCTAGCCAAAAATCGACTTGACCTGCCACTTGCCAGTACTGTCGAATTCTCGCTACTCCATGTCGGTGGCCGCTGGTTGACTTCCCGGCATGAAGACATCCCAGCAAGATCACGCAGCGCGATTTCATGAGTTGCACACAGCGACGCCCGTCCTGGCCTTGGCGAACGCCTGGGATGTAGCCAGCGCGTGTGTCTCCGTCGCGGCGGGCTGCTCCGCCGTGGCCACCACCAGCGCAGGTGTCGCGTGGAGCCTCGGCGCCGCCGATGGCGACGCGCTCGACCGTTCGCTCGCCCTGGACCTGATCGCCCGGGTGGTGGCGGCGGTCGACGTGCCGGTCACCGCCGACATCGAGACTGGATTTGGCGCCACTGCCACCGACGTCGCCGAGACGGTCCGCGGGGTGCTCGCGGCAGGCGCGGTCGGGGTGAACATCGAGGACTCGTTCCGGACGGACACGAGTCCGCTGCGCGACACCGCGGCGCAGGCCGAGCGGCTCGCCGCCGCGCGCGCGGCCGCGGACAAGGCGGGTGTCGCGCTGTACATCAACGCGCGCACCGACGTGTACCTGCGCGGCGTCGGCGATGAGGGCTTCCGTCTCGACGAGACAGTGCGCCGCGCACGGGCCTATCTGGACGCTGGCGCGTCCGGTGTCTTCGTCCCGGGCGTGGCGGACCTGTCCACGATCAAGGCGCTGGTGGCCGAGATCCCGGCGCCGGTCAACATCATGGTCGGGCCGGGCGCGCCGAGCATCGCCGAACTCGGCGGCGTCGGTGTGGCGCGGGCGAGCCTGGGCGCGGCCGTCGCGGAGGCGGCATACGGGTTGGCGCGCCGGGCGGCCGAGGAACTGCTCGGGTCCGGCACCTACCAGTCGGTAGCGGGCGGCATGACGTGGTCGGAGCTCAACGCCCTGTTCCACTGAGGACGGTGAGCCGGGCGGCGACCCCGTCGAGAATGCGGGCTATGGCGAAAGCGAAGAACTCGTCGTAGTAGGCCTCGACGCCGCCCGGCCGCTGCGTCATCTCGTAGACGAACCGGCCGGTCGCGGCCAGTCCCGGCAGGTCCTCGCGGTCGCGGTACGAGCTGAAGACCGCCGCGGCCTCGGCCCGCAGCCGGGGGCTGTGCTCGCGGTCGTCCTCCAGGGCCACGAACTGGCAGGCCTGGGTGAGCAGCACGTTGCACACGAGCACGCTCTCGTCGCCGAAGCCCGCGGCGTCGAGCACCCGCACGCCCCGGTCGATGACGCGCCGCGCCGAGGCCACGATCGGCCCGTACAGCGCGAGCCTGCGGGCCACTCCCGGCGCGGCCCGCAGCACCGGCCGCATATCGAGGAGAAGCTCCTCAAACCAGTCCCGCCACTGCTTCGGTTCCGGGACGGTGAACTCGGCGACGACCCGCTCGATCACCCCGGCGACCACGGCCTCGCGGTCGCCGACGTGGTGGTAGACGACAGCCGGGTACGCGCTGACGGCGCCCGCGAGCTGGCGCAGGGTCCAGTTCTCCAGCCCCTGCTCCCTGGTCAGGGCCAGGGCCTCGTCAACGATCCGCTCCGCGGTGACCGCGGGCAGCCCCGCGGCGTCCCGTGATCTGGGCCGCGGTTTGTCAACGGATGCGTAAGTCGGCATACATAGAACACTATCGGTGCAGGGACAAGCGCATGGAGCGGAACCTTCCTGGGTACTTGCAACGTTGAACGGCCAAGCCGAAAAGGAGTACCGATGCCGAAGCTACGCAAGCTCGCCGCCCTCGCCGGGGCGGCGGCGGCCGCGAGGAAGTACGCGAACAAGCACCCGGAGAAGGTCGACCGGGCGGCGACCAAGGCAGGCCGGATCATCGACCAGCGCACCAAGGGCAAGTACCACACCCAGATCGACGGGGCGCTGCGCAAGCTGCGCGCCAAGCTGCCCGCGCACCCGACGACGCCCGCCGCCTGACCGGCTGACCATGGACTCCCCCTGGGTGCCGCCAAAGGGGAGTCCGTGGTCAGTCTTTTTCCGAGACGGACCCGTCGCTCACCACGAACCGCCGGTTAACCGCGACCGCGTCGAGCATTCGGCGGTCGTGGGTGACCAGCAGCAGCGTGCCCGGATAGTCGGCCATGGCCGACTCGAGCTGCTCGATCGCGGGGAGGTCCAAGTGGTTGGTCGGCTCATCGAGCACGAGCAGGTTCACTCCGCGGGCCTGCAGCAGCGCCAGTGCGGCGCGGGTGCGCTCGCCAGGCGACAGGGTCGAGGCCCGGCGCAGGACGTGGTGCGCCTTGAGGCCGAACTTCGCCAGCAGGGTCCGCACGTCGGCGGTGGGCCAGTCCGGGATCTCCCGGCTGAACGCGTCGAAGAGCTGCTCGTCGCCGAGGAACAGGCCGCGGGCCTGGTCGACCTCGCCGACGGAGACACCCGGCCCGAGGTACGTCTCGCCTGAGGTGAGTTCGGTCCGACCGAGCAGCGCCGCGAGGAGCGTCGATTTCCCGGCGCCGTTGGCCCCGGTGATCGCGACCCGGTCGGCCCAGCCGATTTCCAGCGACACCGGCCCGAGCGTGAAGTCCCCGCGCTGGACGACGGCGTCGCGCAGGGCGGCCACGACCGCGCCGGTGCGGGGCGCGGCGGCGATCTCCATCCGCAGCTCCCACTCCTTGCGCGGCTCCTCGACCACGTCGAGCCGCTCGATCATCCGCTGGGTCTGGCGGGCCTTGGCGGCCTGCTTCTCCGAGGACTCCGACCGCAGTTTGCGGCCGATCTTGTCGTTGTCGGTGGCCTTGCGGCGGGCGTTGCGGGTGCCCTTGTCCATCCAGCCGCGCTGCATCCGGGCCCGGTCTTCCAGGGAGGACTTGGTGGAGGCGAACTCCTCGTACTCCTCGCGGGCGTGCCTGCGCGCGACCTCGCGCTCCTCCAGGTAGGCCGCGTAGCCGCCGCCGTACTCGCGGATCTGCTGCTGGGCCAGGTCGAGTTCGAGGACGCCGGTGACCGTGCGGGTGAGGAACTCACGGTCGTGGCTGACCACGACCGTGCCCGCGCGCAGACCGGAGACGAAGTCCTCCAGCCGGGCCAGGCCGTCGAGGTCGAGGTCGTTGGTGGGCTCGTCGAGCAGGAAGATGTCGTAGCGGCTCAGCAGCAGTGAGGCCATCCCGGCCCGCGCGGCCTGACCGCCCGACAGCGACACCATCTCCTGGTCCAGCCCCACGCCGAGCCCGAGATCGGCGACCGCCGCCTCGGCCCGCTCGTCGAGATCGGCCCCGCCGAGCGCCAGCCAGCGCTCCAGGGCGTGGGAGTACTCGTCCTCCGCGCCCGCGGTGCCCGCGCCGAGCGCCTCGGCGGCGGCGTCCATGGCCTCCTGCGCGTCGGCGACACCGGTGCGCCGGGCGAGGAACGCGCGCACCGACTCGCCGGGACGGCGGTCGGGCTCCTGCGGCAGGTAGCCCACGATGGCGCTCGACGGGCTGAGCCGGACCTCGCCCTGCTCGGCGGGAAGCAGCCCGGCCAGCGTGCGCAGCAGCGTGGACTTGCCCGCGCCGTTGACCCCGACCAGCCCGATCACGTCACCGGGGGCGACGACCAGGTCGAGCCCGGAGAACAGGGCACGGTCACCGTGCCCGGCGGCCAGGGCCTTGGCCACCAGGGTCGCGCTCATCGACACACACTCCGTTTCGTGGCCCGCTGGTTCTAGCGCGGCACGACGTCAATGATGTCCGACTCGTTAATCCATTCGGGGACGGCCCTCTCATCACCGGGCCGAGGCATGATCGGGAACCGGTACAGGTCGAGGTAGGGATGCTGTTGCGCGGGGCCGGCGACGACCCCGATCCCGATGAACCGGGCCTTCCCCGCCTCGAAGTCCCACTGCGAGAAGGTGACGGTCCGGCCGCGTTCGGGCCAATCCTGCCTGACGTCCATGTTCCCCCGAACTTTGGTTGGATCGACGCGCCTCATGATCACATAGGAATCACTCGAATGTAGTAACACTCTTGGGTGGATCCGGCGGTCACCCTTCGCGAGCGAGGTACTGCGCGGCCACCCCTTTGGGCACGACCATGCACCAGGCGTCGACGACGAGTTCGCGCATGCGGTCGGGGGTCAGCTTCGAGAGGTGGGCGCGGACCCAGTTGAACCGCTCGTCCGACGGGATCGGCATGAAGTACACGTCCGGCTCGGCTTCGATCAGCGCGGCCCGTTCGGCTTTCGGGTACGCGAAGCCGAGTTCCGTCTCGTCACGGGACAGGGCCAGGTACACCAGGCCGCGGACGCGGAACTTGACGCGGTCGTGGACCAAGGCCTCCTCGGTGCGCGGCAGCGACAGCGCCAGCGCCCTGATCTCCCCGACAGTCACCATGCCATCACCGTGATGTTCCGATACTCAAGCCAGGAGGAATCGTAAGCACAAGGAGCATCTCGCGGCAGGGCATGCCGTGACCGCACGGGGAGGCCCGCCGTCGGGTGAGCCAGTGAACCGTGAACCTCAACGCGACCTCCTCCTTGTGCGGTGGTTGCTGTTGAAATCCCCAGCATTCAAGCGGGGGAGGATGTCAACGTAGAGTGAGGAGCATGGCTCGGGACGGAAACATCCGCGTCGGCACCGCTGAGCGTGAGCGGGCGATCGACGAGCTCGGCGAGCACTTCTCCGAGGGACGCATCGACGTCGGTGAGTACGAGTCGCGCTGTGACGCCGCCACGCGGGCGCGCACCAAGGCCGACCTCGACGCGCTGTTCGCCGACCTCCCGGTGCGGGAGTCCGCCCGACCGGTCGTCCCCGCCGCGAAGGATCCGCTGATCGAGAAGGCCGGGACCAAGGACCGGACGATCATCACGGTCTTCGCCATCGTCGCCGCGGTGGCCACGGTGGTGGTCGTGGCCATCACCAAGTTCTGGCTGGCGCTGATCCCCGCATTGATCATCGGCATCGTCATCTTCATGATGTCCTAGACCCCTGGCCTCTCACCCAACAGCGCCCGCAGCTGGGCGAGCAGGTCGCTGCGGCTGGTGGCGCCGAGGCGGGAGCGCATGCGGGCCATGTGGTGCTCGACGGTCTTGCCCGAGATGAACAGCCGGTCGCCCACCTGCTTGTAGGTCAAACCGTCCAACACCAGGCCGGCGACCTGCAGTTCCCGCTCGCTGAGCCGGGCCGCCCCGGAGCGGTCCTCCACGACCGGGGCCGCGGCGCCCGGGCCCTGCAGGACGCGGGCGCAGTCGAGCAGGCCGACCATCGCCTTGCGGTCGGCGGTGCGGATCGCCGCCTGGCCCGCGAGGCGCGCGGCGTCCCAGCCGAGGCCCGCGCCGTGCAGACCCCGGGCCGCGGACTCGACGTGCTCGGCGTCCACGGTGCCCGCCAGGACGAGCCGCCAGCTCTGCGCGGCGTGCGACATCGTGGTGTGGAACGGGCTCGCGGCCGCGGTGTCGGCCAGCGCGGCGGCGTGCGCCTCGGCCGCGTCCGGGCGCTCGGCGATGATCTCCGCGTGCAGGCACGACCAGTGCAGCATCGCCGACCACAGCGGCGGATTCCCCAAGCGGCGCAACAGGTCCCAGGCCTGGTCGAGCTGTGGGACCAGCCGGTCGCGGTCGCCGAGGCGGGCCGCCGCGACGGCGAACTCGCCCAGCGGCAGCAGGGTGAACAGGTCGACCGGGGTGCGCACCAGCGTGGCGCACGCGCGGTCCCACGACCGGCGCAGCGCACCGAGATCGCTGCCCCGGCGGGCGATCCCGAGTTCCATGCCGAGCGCGAACTGCGCGTCGCGCGGGGTCAGGTCGGTGAGGCCCGCCACGACCGCGGCCGCCGCGGGCCCGTCGCCGCGGGTCATCGCGATCCACGCGCGCAGCAGGCGATGCCGGTTGACCAGCACCTTTGCACCGGTCTCGGCGGCGATGGCGCGGTCGAGCAGTGGTTCGGCGAGCGTGGTGGCGCCGCTGTGCGAAGCCATGATCGCGGCGACCGCGGCCGGACTGTCCGGCAGGAGCGCCGTGCCGCCGACGGGTTCCAGCATCTCCGCCGCACGGGCCACAGTGGACAGTGCGGTGGGCCACGATTCGTCGAGCGAGGACAGGATTCCCTGTGCCAGGGCGGTGATCGCGCCGGCCAGCAGGGTCGGTCGCTCGCCGCTGTCGGCTTGTTTGAGCGCGGTCCGCGCGTCGTCGACCCGCCCGGTGCCCGCCAGGCCGATGGCCGCGAGCGCCGAACCCGACCACTGGTACAGCTCGGCGCTGCGCGCGAGTTGGCCGCGGTGGGCCAGTGCGGCGGCGGCGATCCGCGCGGCGGCCGGGTTCCCGGTCGCGGAGACCACGGCATCGGCGCGGCGCAGCGCGGAATCGATGTCGCCGGACATGGCTTCGGCCTCGGCGTGACGGACCTCGTCGACCGGGTGGCCCGCCTCCGCCGCGGCGGCGTAGAGGCGCACGGCCACCCCCGGGTCGGCCTGTGCGGCGGCGGCCTCGAAGACCGCGGCCACCGACGATCCGCCCGCGCCCGCGCCGAGCAGCGCGAGGGCCGCGTCGCCGAGCGGGCCGCCACGGGCGAGCCGCAGGTCGGCGAGCGGGCCGAACACCGCGTCCCGCTGATCGGCCGGGACGAGCTCCCGCAACACCTTGGCGCCCAAGGGAAGCAGCTCGCCGGTGAGGTCGAGCAGACCGGTGCCGCGCACCTCGTCGAGGATGTCGGCCACCTCGGCGGGCGAGCGGGCCAGCAGCCCTGCGAGCAGGTCGACCTCTCCCATCCCGACCTCGGCGGCGACCAGCACCCGCAGCGCGTCCGGGCTGAGCCGGTCGAGTTCGAACCGGAACTCCTCGACGGCGGCGCGGGGCACGGTCCCGGCGCCGACGTGCGGGGCCAGCCGGTGGACCAGGCCGGGCACCCCGCCGGTCTGCGCGGCCACGAGGTCGACCACGGCTGCCGACGGCGCCGCGCCGGTGATCGCGCGCAGACACTCGGCCACTCGGTCGCGGTCGAACGGGCGCAGCACGATCTGGCCGCGCAGCCTGCCGAGCAGCGCGGTCAGCCCGTCGGGCCGGGGTCGCGGCCGGGCGGCGACGACCAGCCCGGTAGCGCTGTCCGCCGCGTGCGCGGCCAGTTCACTGAAGTCCTTTTCCGTCAACAGATGCGCGTCATCGACCAGAAGCAGTGACGCGCCGTCGACGCCGCGCCGCCAGCGCTTGGCGCCCTCGGCGGTGGCCAGCAGGTCGAGCAGAGCGGTCTTGCCGTAGCCGCCGGGAGCGATCACCGCGAGCCGGACGGGGGCGAGCCCGCCGGAGACGATCGCCGCGCACAGCCGCCGCGTCGGGTCGTCGAGGACGAGTTCGCTCGGGAGCGGGTAGCCGGGGATCAACGGTCGTCCTCACCGCGCCGGGACCGCTTCGGCATGACGAAACGCCTGGGCGGCGGCTCCAGCGCGATGATCTCGACCGGGGGGCGCGGCGGCGGTGGCTCTTCACGTCCGCGCTTGCGTAGTACGGGCTCGGTCAGGCGCACCCCCGCACGCTCCTTCACATCTTCCGCGGGATCCGCCGACTGCGCCCTTGCCGGTGGAAACCCTGGATCGCTGGCTTGTCCGCTCGCCGGCCGGAAGCTCGGGTGGCTCCCGTCGACGGCGAGGGGTGACGAATCACCTGGAGGCACTATCCCACCAGCCGGGCCCGTCGGGCGAAACCCGGGGTGACTGGCGTCGGCGGTGAGATGGCCGCCGCCCGCGAACCGCGCGGGACCCAGCTGCGGGCGGGCGGCCAGCGCGGCGCCCCGGCACGCGGCGGTCGCCGGGTCCTCCTCGACCGCCACCGGGCAGTCCAGGCGCGCGGTGGCCAGCGACGCGAGCAGCGGGACCCGGGCGGTGCCACCCGCCAGCACCACCCCGCTGAGCTGGTCGGCGGGGACGCCCGCGGTGATCAGGCTGAGGTCGTCGACCACGGAGGTGAGCGCGGGCCGGGCGAGTTCGTCGAAGAACGCCCTGGTCACCGTCAGGTCGCCGGGGGCGTAGGGCAGCGGGACGCGCACCTCGGAGGCGACGGAGAGCCGTTCCTTGGCCGCGACGCAGGCGAGCCGGAACTCGATCATCGCGGCCGGGTCGGCGGCGTGCTCCGGGCCTGCCGAGAGGACGTGGCAGGCCAGCAGGTCGTCGAGGTGGTCCCCGGCGTCGGGCTCGACCATCGGCACGTGCGTGACCAGGTCGAACGCGGTCTGCCCCCGGTAGAGGACGGCGTGCTCGCAGTGCCTGCCGCCGATGAGGGTCAGCGCGAGCGCCGTGCCCGCGGGCACCGGCTCACGCAGGTGCGCGGCCTCCGCGGCGGCGGCGACGGTGGGCAGCAGCAACACCCCCGGCAGGCCGGCGGCGGCCAGCGCCTCCCGCAGCAGGCCACGACGGAAGGACCCCCAATCGGGTGGGTGCGTGACCGCGACCCGCTCCGGCTGGGCGCCCTCGGCCTGGGCGACGACGTCGGCGATCCAGGCGACCACGGCCGCGGCGAGTGTCTCCGCCGGGTAGAGCTCGCCACCGAGCAGGACCGGCACGCCGTCGCCGACCCTGGCCATGAAGTCGCGGGCGACACGGTCCGGCTCGATCGCGGCCCGGTGCTCCGCGGCCTGTCCGACCAGCACTTCACCTGCGGTGGAGATGGCGATCATGGATCGGGTCCAGCGGTTTCCGCCGTCGATCGGGACGACCTCTGGAGGCCCGAACGAGCTGCCCACGCGCCGACAGACCGCCGCCGCGCCGCGGGTGCGACCGACGTCGATGCCGAGCACATAGGGCATTCGCGTTCCTCCGGATGGCGGCGACTCAGGCCCCAGTTCGTACCAGGCGCGCGATCCCGCACGGCAACCCAGGGTGTTCGTTCGGTGACCCCCTAATCCCCTAACGGGCATCCCCGTATCACCCATTCGAGTGAGTCCCTGAGACTCGGAGTGATCCCCGATGTAGCCCTCGGCCTTGATCCATAAGTTGATCGTCGACAGCCCAGGCCGATGCCCCCGGCCGTTGGGCGACCTGCCTCCCCCGCACGTCATGCAAGTCCCTCGAAATGGAGAAGTCGTTGAGCGTCACCCCTGAGCCCGCCACTGCCCCCACCGAGGCGTCCGCCTCCGGCAGCGCCACCGCCACGGCCACGACCACCACGCAGGTCGAGCCGCAGGAGCAGACCCTGCACGAGTTCGTGCTGACCCTGCTCACCGACGAGTCCGCTCGCGCCGACTTCGCCCAGGACCCGGCTGCCGCCCTCGCAGGCGCCGGTCTCGGCGACATCACCGCCCAGGACGTCCAGGACGTCATCCCGCTGGTCGTCGACACCCCGGGCCTCGGCGGCCTGGACCTGCCGACCTGCGACAGCGCGATCGAGCAGCTCACCGCCGTCGCCGACGTCGCGGGCAGCATGTCCGAGACCGACGGCCACTGCGAGACCGACGGCTCCCTGACCAGCGGCCTGACCGGGCTCGCCGACCTCAACGGCCTCTCGGGCGCCGGTGACGTCGCGGGCTCCCTCGACGGAGTCACCGGCTCCCTGGTCGGCGGCACTGACAACGCCCTGCTGTCCGCGGTCTTCGACGGCGGCCTGACCGAGGGCGTCGGCGCGGGTTCGCTCGACACCGTCCTCGGCGGCGGCGCGGGCGAGCTGGCCTACGGCCTCGACGGCCTCACGGGCGTCGTCTCCGCCGGTTCGGCGCAGTTCGCGGGCGAAGGCGTCGTCGACGCGACCCTCGACGGCGTGACCGGCAGCCTGGGCCTCGACACCGACTTCTTCAGCAGCTCCAACGTCGTCACCGCGACGACCGACGGCGTCGAGTCCGCGTTCGGCGGCACCTCCGCACTGGGCGCCGTGACCGGCAGCTCGAACCTCGGCCTCGACGGCGGCGCGGGCATCCTCAACATCGAGACCGACCAGTTCGCACTGGGCGGCCTCGTCGAGGGCTCGACCGAGGGCCTGGAGACCGCCGCGGCGGTCGATTCGGCCATGGCCGCCGTCTCCGGCGGATCGTCGGTCGGTGTCGACGGTGCCAGCGGCGCCTTCGGCGTCGAGACCGACCAGTTCGCCATGTCCTCGGGCGTGACCGGCTCCACCGAAGGCGTCGAGACCGTCTTCGGCGGCGACGTCGCGGGCCTCGGCGGCCTGGGTGGCGGCCTGACCGCGGGCACCGACGGTGTCGGCGTCGCGTTCGGCGGCGACTCGGTCCTCGGCGCCAACGGCGGTGCCCTGAGCCTGGGCACCGACGGCGCCGCGGGTGGCGTCGAGCTGGGTGGCATCACCGCCGACCTGGCGCTGGCCGCTTCGGGCGAGCTCGCCGCGAGTGTCTCGATCGCAGGCCAGGAGCTGTCCCTGCCGGAGCTGTCGGCTCCGTCGCTGGGCGGCGTCCCGTCGTTGGACGGCCTGCCGGTCGACGTGCCCTCGCTGGACGGCCTGCCGGTCGAGGTCCCGTCCCTTGACGCCCTCCCGGGCCTGCCGGGTCTCCCGGCCCTCGAGGTCCCGTCGCTCGACGGCCTGCCCGTCGACGTCCCCTCGCTGGACAGCCTGCCCGTCGAGGTCCCGGCCCTGCCCGCTCTCCCGGCCCTCGAGGTCCCGTGCCTGGACAGCCTGCCGTCGGCCGGTCTGCCCGAGCTGGGCACCGACCCGTCCGACCTGCTCGACGCCGAGTTGCTGCGTGGCGCCGATGACATCTCGGGCACCACGGTCGCGAACTACGTCTCCACCGGCGGCAGCCTGGTCGCGGGCGCGGTCGCGTCCAGCACGGCCGACCTGGGTGGCTTCCTGACCAGCACGGGCGCCGACGTGGCCGACCACATCGAGTCCGGCTCGGCCACCGTCGCCGACCAGATCGCCAACCTGCCCGCCGCGCCGGTCGGCATCCCGGCTGACCTGCCGACCAACCTGCCGGTCGACCTGCCGACGGACCTGCCGACCGAGCTCCCGGTCGACCTGCCGACCGACCTGCCGGTCAGCCTGCCGGGTCTGCCGGACCTGCCGGTCGCCAACCCGCTGCCCGACCTCGGCGCGGCGCTGCCGGACGTGGGCGGCCTGGTCAACGACAGCCCGCTGGGCGCCGTGACCGGCGACGCCGGCCTGCCTGACGTGGGCGGACTCGTCAACGACCTCAACCTCGGTCTCTAAGCACCGGGTGCGGTGAAGGCGGGGTCCTGGTCACAACGGACCCCGCCTTCTTCACCTTGATGGCCGAACACGGCACACTCGACCGGGTGATGGCACCGCCCTGGCTCGGAATCCTGGACGACACCATCCGCGCCTGCGCGGCGCACGACCGCTCGGATCTCGCCGAGAGACTCCTGCTGCGCCGGGCCCGGTTGCTGGAACCCGGTAGACGCGTGGTCATGTTCGGCCGCGCGGGTCAGGGCAAAAGCCAACTGGTCAACGCCCTGATCAACGCCCCGGTGTGCGCGGTCGGCGACGACGTCACCACCGTTGTCCCCGCCGTGGTCCGCCACGCCGAGACCCCGACCGCGTCGGTTGTGACCGGATCGGTCCGGCCCGCGCTCGGCGGCTCCATCGAACGCTCCGGCGCCCCTGTCGAATCGGTGAGCGCCCGGGCCAACAAGCTCGCGAAGGTCCGCGACGACGTCCTTCGCTCCGAGATCGGCCTGCCCCGCACGCTGCTCAGCGCGGGCCTGGTCCTGGTCGACGCCCCCGCCGTCGGCGACGCGCGGTGCCCCCGGACCATTCGGGCGATGGGCGCGCTGGCCGAAGCCGACGCCGCCGTGCTGGTCACCGACGCCACCGGCGAGCTGACCGCGCTGGAACTGGACGTGCTGAGCCAGATCGTGCGGCTGTGCCCGACCGTCGTGGTCGTCCTCACCAAGATCGACATCGTGCCGGACTGGCGGGACGTCGCGGAGGCCGACCGGCGGGCGCTGGAAGAGGCCGGGCTGCCCTCGACGGTGATCCCCGTGTCCTCGGCCCTGCGGCTGGCGGCCGTGCGGGCCGACGACCGCAAGCTCAACACCGAGTCCGGCTTCGGCGACCTGATCACCCACCTGCAGAAGTCGATCCTGGCCGACCCGGGCGCCGTGATCGCCAAGGCGGCCGCCGCGACGAGCAGGCTGGCGCTCGACCAGCTCATCGCGCCGCTGCGCGAGGAGTTCGAGGCCGCGACCCCGACCACCGACGCCGCCGCGCTCGCCGACTGGCACGCCGCGGGCCGCCGGGTCGAAGAGCTGCAGCGGGAGGCGGGCCGCTGGCAGACCCAGCTCAGCGACGACGTCGCCGACCTGATGTCGGACGTGGAGTACGACCTGCGCGACCGCACCCGCAAGATTCTGCGCGAGGTCGATGACTACTTCGAGGTCGCCGACCCGGTGAAGGTGTGGGACGAGTTCGAGGAGTGGATGACCGAGAGCCTCACCGCACTCGCCGAGGTCAACTCCGACTGGCTGCTGGAGCGGTTCGAGTGGATCGCCAACCGGATCGCCCGCGAGGTCGTCCCCGACGCGGACCGGCTGCCCGCGTCAGTGCTGCGTGAGCTGTCCGGTGAGCGCACCGACGGGCTCCGCAAGCCGCACATCGAGAAGTTCACACCCGTGCAGAAGCTGTTCGTCGGCCTGCGTGGGTCCTACAGCGGCCTGCTCATGTCCGGTCTCGCGACCACGCTGGCCGGTATGCCGCTGATCAACCCGATCTCGATCGGCGCGGGCGCGGCCTTCGGCGCGCGCAGCGTGTTCGAGGAACGCGGCGCCCGGCTCAAGCGCAGGCAGGCGATCGCGAAGACCACCGCGCAGCGCCATGTCGACGACTTCTTCCTGTCCTATGGCAAGGAGACGAAGGACGCGATGCGGGTGATCCACCGGGCGCTGCGGGACCGGTTCGGCGAGGTCGCCCAGCGGTTGCGTGAGGAGGCGACCGCGTCGGCCCGCGAGATCAAGCGCGACCTGGAGGCGACCGCGGCCCTGCGCAGCGGCCGCGCCGCCGAGGTCCGCCGCGGCCTGGAGACGCTGACCGCTCTGCGCGGCCGGGTCGACGCCGTGCAGACACTGCCCGCCCCGCGGGGACTCACCGCATGACGCTGGACGAGCTGGCCTGGGGTTTGCTCGACCGCGCTCTCGCCGTCTACCGCGACAGCCCGCGCGCCGACGGATTCCTGCGGGCGCACCAGGCTCGGCTGCGCGGACCGCTGCGGCTGGCGATCGTCGGGCCCGCGGACTCCGGGCGCACCACGATGCTCAGCGCGATCGTCGGAGACGTGATCGGCACCGACCGGCTCGTCGTCGACTGGCCAGGCGAGGTCGAGCTGATCGACCCGAGCGCCGACCACCATGTCGACGCCGACGCGACGGTGTACCTGTTGCCGCAGCCCGGATCCGACCTCGCCAAACTGCGCCCCGACCACCCGATCGCCCGGGCGACGCCGGTCTCGACCATCGTCGTCCTCTCCCGGGCCGACGAACTCGGCGCGGGCCGCATCGACGCACTCGTCTCCGCCCGGCAGGTAGCCCGCCGAAACGCGAAGTCCCCGGAGCTGACCGGGCTGTGCCAGGACGTCGTCGCCGTCGCGGGTCTGCTCGCGGTGGGCGGGTCGACGCTGTCGGTCGACGAGTTCGCGGTACTGGACCGGATCGGCCAACTGCCCCGCCCGGAGGCCGACGCGGCCCTGCTGTCGGTGGACCGCTTCATCGCGATGGACCCGATGATCCACACCGCGCTGCTGCGCAGGCTGGGACTGTTCGGCGTCCGAATCGGCATCAGCCTGGTGCGCCGGGGAATCCGCGACCGCGACGGCGTGGCGACCGGCCTGATCAGGGCCAGCGGCATCACCGACCTACGCGAGTCGATCGGCGCCTGCTTCGTCGACCGAGCCCCGGTCCTGCGCGCCCGCTCGGCGATGATGGCCCTGGACATGGTGCTGCGCATGGAACCCCGCCCCGACGCGGCGACGATCGCGGCGGACCTGGAACGGGTCCTGGCAGGCGCCCACGACTTCCGCGAACTCCGCCTCCTCGCGGCACTGCGCACCGGTCGCGTGTCCTTCGGCGAAGCGGCGGACGAAGCCACCGCACTGCTGGGCGGCCGCGGAACCGACCCGTCCAGCAGACTGTCGATGTCCGGCGAGGCCTACGACGCCCTGCTGCGCTGGCGCGCCCACGCCGAGGACCCCCGCCTGGCCGACCGGGAACGCCGCGCGGCAGCGGTGATCGCCCGCAGCTGCGAGGCCCTGGTCAGCGCCTACGCACACTGACCAGTTCGAAGTGCCGGATCGCGGCGGGTACCTTCGCGCGGCACGTCAGTGGGGTGTCGCTGCGTTCGAAGACCGCGCGGACCCGGACCAGCCAGCCACCGGCCAGTTCCACCTCCCACTGCTCATGAGCGACCCGCTCGACCGACACCGGTGGGTACGACTCGATATCGCGCACACCGGTGTGCTCCCGCACGAACTGCTGCGCCGCCTGCGCCGCGGGCGGGAACGTCGACCGCCCACGCAACCGTTGCAGGTCAAGGAGTCCAGCCTCGAAGTCATCAGCGATTCCCGCCGCGGCACGGGCTTCGACCTGGCCGAAGTAGAAACCGTGCGGCAGGACCAGCAGATTCGCGGCGTACCGGTCGCCGCCCACGTGTGAGCATTCCCAGGCACGCCCGGGCCGCGCGGCCTCCAGCGCCGCCGCGACCGGACGACCGCGAACCGCGCAGCACGTGTCGTGTCTGCCGTGGGTGCACACGAGGTAGATCGGCTCCTCCGAAGGTTCCCCGCGCGGGTCGGTGAGACCGAGGTCCAGCAGTTCATCGTGATCGGTGAACTCGTTCCACCACAACCGCTCCTCCCGCGCGTCGACCAAGGCCCACTGGCGCGGGCCCGGAGCCGACCTTCCGGGACGGCGGATCAACAACACCCGGGCGCCGATCTCGGCGGCCTGTTCCGTCACCGACCGGGCGACCTTCGGCGTCAGCGCCGAGTCCCACAGCGCGTCCGGACCCCACGGCCCAGGTTGTTCGATCAGCACCCAGTGATGGACCGGCGGCGCACTCGCCCCGATCAGGTCGCCGCGGCGCAGGCAGCCGTCCGAACACCGCTCGCGCGTCACACCGGATCACCCATGGGGACCAGGATTCCCTCCCGGAGCAACCTGCGCACCAGGACGATCTGGTCGGCCACGGGCAATCCGGGGATTTCCCCCACCACACAAGGATGTCCGTCGAGCAGAATGGTCAGCGCGGGCACCGTGGAAATCGGTAGCGAGAGCTGATCATCGGGCAGTTCGAGTCGCACACGGTCGGCCGCGGTCTCGATCCGGAACCGCAGGCCCGGGCGGACGCGCACCCGCATGCCCTCCGCCACCGACTGGGCGGCGGCGACCTGGGCCAGCGGGCTGATCGGGCTCGGCCGGTTGCCCTGCCACACGCGGCCGCGCACGCGCCGGGCCACGTCGGCCGGGTCGGCCATGGCGATGGCGATGGCCTCACTCAAGGCGGTGACGGTCTCGGCGAGGTGGGGAGCGAGCTGGGCCGGGTCTGCGGCGTCGATGCCCAGGGGCAGGGTGGAGCGCAGCTCGACGTCGTCCGCGGCGAGGGCGAGCAGCGCCTCTGCCAGCGCATACCTGGTCAGGACGTGGACTCCGACGGTCAGGTGGGCGGAGACCCCGCCCAGGGCGGTCGCCGAGTGCAGGTAGCCGCGCGGGAGGTAGATGGCGTCCCCCGGGGAGAGGACCGTGTCGATCAGTGGCGGCTGCTCGGCCCGCTCCGCGACCGCGTCCGCACGGCGGTCCCAGGGCTGGTCGCGCAGCGGGTCGCGGTGGACTGGCTCGTGGATGTGCCAGCGCTTGGTGCCGTCGAGTTGCAGGACGAACACGTCGTGGACGTCGTAGTGGGCGGCGAACCCGCGCGACGACGGCGGCGTGATGTACGCGTTGATCTGCACGGGGTGGCCCAGGTCAACGCCGAGTTGCCCGGCGAAGTCGATCAGCGGCGGCCAGATCCGGTGCAGGCCTTGCAGGACCAGCGTGTGGCCGTCGGCGAAGAGCCGGGTCACCTGGTCGTCGGCGACCTGGTCGGCGATCTCCGCACCGACCCCGCCGCCGCGGGTGAACTGGTTCGACCCGACGACGGCGCCGTTCTTCGCGACCCGCAGGAAAGGCGCGCGCAGGCCGCGTCTGGACAGCAGCTCGTCGACGCCCGCGAGGGTCAGCAGGTCGTCGAACCCCTTGGGCAGTTCGGCCGCGGGACTGAGCAGCGGGGACCGGCCCCAGTGAACCGAGGCGAAGTGCTCGGGATCGGCCGCCACGCAGCGGCCGAGGGCCGGGCGGTCAGTGGACCGCCCGGCCCGCCCGCCGGGAACAGTGCTCACCGGGAGCCGAAGCCGCCGGAGTCTTCCTCGCCACGGCCGCGGCCGGTCTCGTCGTCGAGTCCGCTGCCTGCCCGGCCGCCCGATTCGGTGTCGCCGTACGCGCCACCACCGGAGCCGCCGGTCGCCGCACCACCGGCGCCGCCGTCGGCACCACCGTCCGCGCCGCCGAAGCCGCCGCCCTGACCGCCGCGACCACCGGCCCCACCATCCGCGCCACCGTCGGCCCCACCGTCGGAGCCACCGAATCCGCCGCCACCAGCGCCGCCGCCGGTTCCGCCGCCACCACCGAAGCCACCGCCGCCGGTGCCCGCACCGCCATCGGCGCCACCGTCGGCACCGCCGTCCGAGCCGCCACCGCCGAACCCGCCGCCACCGGCGCCGCCATCGGCACCGCCATCGGCGCCACCGTCGTGCCCGCCGGGCGTGCCTTCCGC
>NZ_JABVED010000034.1 GCF_014323725.1 Actinokineospora xionganensis
TCAACGCATCCAGCCCAGGATGAAAAGGGCTCACTATGGGTGGACGCGACCGAGTTTCTGGTCCTGTCGCCACCGAGGATCTGGGACGCCTTTCATGGCTTCGCCGGCGCGGGTGGGGAAAACTACCTCACGGACATAGCAGAGATAGTCGATCTGCTGAAGGACTCGATCGGCGACTGGGAGGGAGCGGCGGCGCAGGCCTTCGTAGCCCATGTTTCCAATATCGAGTCTTTTGTGCGGTTTCAAAACAAGAACGTCGAAGACATGTTGTTGGGTTACGCCGCCACATACAAACATGCGATTCAGATCCGGGAGAGTTACAAGGCGCTCGTCGAGGGGTGGATTGGAGTATCACGGAAGTACCGCGAAGATTCCGACGAGCGGGAGCGCGCGGTCCGGATCAAGGTCGCGGTAGGTGCGCTCGCCGCCATGGCGGCGGTCGGCAGTGGGGGAACGTTGTTGGCGGTCGGGCTGGGTGCGGCGTCGGCGATGGCTGGTGCCGCCGCCGAAGAGTTCACCGCCGACCTTGGCGGAGACAGCGGGGACGAGGTGTGGAAGCTGTACGAAAAGGCTTACCAAAAGCTCGTCGAAGCCAATCGGGACGGAATGGATGAGATCCGAAGGCTGATCGCCCAAGCTGATGATCGGATAGCGCGGGAAGGGGCGCCTTTGAGTGGGCCGAATTCGACGAAGACAGACGTGGACAGCCCGGATTTCAGCTACGGGGCGTTCTACCACAACGACATCGGAGACGAATTCTCTCGCCAGGTCGAGGCGGAACGCAAAAAGCTTGCGGCGGAGCGGAACCCCTCCGGCTTCCGGCAGGACGGAACCATCGCAACCGTGTTGAGCGGTTTCGAACCGAGGGGGCCAGTGGCCGATGTCTAAGTGCATGGTGGGAGGACTGGCGGCCATCATCGTCGTGGGGCTGGGGGCTTGCACGGAACAACGACCGCCAAGTCCCGCGTCCACTTCCCAGTCCACTACGGCCGGCGGCGCGGTTCGGACTGCACCGGCGGTGGACGAACCGATCAGCCTCGGCGAGCTTTGGAAGTCGCCGTGTGGCCTGATCAAGGCCTTCAAACTCGAGGACTACGGATTTGGCGACGAGGATGATGGAAAGCCCTATCCCGACGGAAGCGGTTCCGCCTGCGTCTGGACGGCTACGAATGGCGCGGGTTCCGGCACAGCCACGCTGGTGATGGTCGCGTACCCCGACCACGACATCTTGGGTGAAACCTACCGAACCGCTCCCGCCGACGCGACCGCGTTCAAGCCCTCGATGTTGACACTGCCCCGGCTCCCGGCGGTATATGTGGCCGACACCGCGACGTCCTGCTCCTATGTCGTGGGATTCTCGGCTACCCAGGGAATCAAGGTGACCTACACCGCGCCGGAAGCATTCGAAGAACCAGACATCAAGAAACGGTGCGCGATTCCGTACTCGGCCGCCGCGGGCGTCGTGAGCATGATCAGACCACCACGGTCAGGGGTACCGACTACCAGATGACTACCGAACCGGATTCACACCGACGGCTGAATCGCCCGGTCCTGTCAGGCTTCCATGTATCCGGTCGACATGCCGATGGGCGGATCGGCTGATGGGCAAACTTGCTCAATCTGCTCCTGTACTTGCCGACATCGCGGCGTGGTGGGTGGTCGTCCTTGGGGCGGTCTGCTCGATCCTGCCGGTGTTCGCAGGCCCGTTCGACGCGGCTCTGGTGTGCGTGGTCGCGTGCGTGCCCGGGACTCTGTTCGGAGTCGCCGGGCTGCTTGACCGTGAACATGGGTTGTGGTGGGACTTCACCGGAACGCTGGTCATCATCGGCGGCGCCACGGCGTTCGCGATAGTGCGGGCCGCCGCCTGAGACCGGTAGGAGTGAGCCCGCACGCCGATGGCGTGCGGGCCCCACCGCCTAAGCGACCCCGGCCAGTCGCAGCGCTGAAGTCAGTCGGTGGGCGCCGCGTTCGGCCGCCCGTTCTGCTCCCGCCTTGCGGATGCGGTCGAGTTCTCCCTGATCCGCCAACAGATCCAGCGCCCCCTTGCGGATCGGCCGCAGCTCCTCGATCACCGCCTCCGCCACCGCCTCCTTGACCTCCCCATACGACCCGAACGTGAAGTCGCGCGGCGGAGTCCCAGTGCACGCCGAGAGGATCTCCAGCAGGTTCGCCAAGCCGGGCTGGTCCTCCGGCGAGTACGCCACCCGGTCCGACCCGTCCGTCACCGCCCGCCGGATCTTGCGGCGGATCAGGTCCGGCTCGTCCAGGATGAAGACGCTGCCGATTGTGTCCTGTGTGGACTTCGACATCTTCCGGGTCGGGTCGGCCAGGTCGCGCACGCGGGCGGTGGTGGGCGGCATGACCGCCGAGGGCACGGTGAACACCTCCCCGTACGTCGAGTTGAAACGTCGGGCAAGACTTCGGGCCAGTTCCACGTGTTGGGCCTGGTCGTCGCCGACCGGGACCTCCGAGGCGCCCTGCAGCAGGATGTCGGCGGCCATCAGGACCGGGTAGGTGAGCAGCCCGAGCCGGACGGAGTTCATCGGCTCCCCTGACTCTGTCGATTTCTGTTTGAACTGCGTCATCCGCGCCGCCTCGCCGTACGAGCAGGTGCACTCCAGGACCCAGCTCAGCGCCCCCAGCTCACGCACGAGGTCGGACTGGACGAAGACCTGTTCCGGAGCGATCCCCGAGGCCACCAGCACCGCCAGCAACTCGCGGGAGAGCACCCGCAGCCGCGCCGGGTTGTAGGACACCGTCATGGCGTGCAGGTCGCTGACGAAATACAGGTCGCCGGGCCTGCCCTGGCTCGCCCAGCGGCTGATGGCGCCCAGGTGGTTGCCGATGTGGGCGTGGCCGGACGGGGTGATGGCGGACAAGCGGGTCATTTCCGGGTCTCCTAGGTCAGTCGCCACCCGCCAGGAAACCAAGAAGGCCGCCCGATCGGGCGGCCTGGTCGTTGCTCAACGCAGGGGTCAGGGCCGCCGGTCGGCGGTCCACCACTTGGTCACGTTGAGAGTTCGCATCGATACCACGTTAGCGGTCGGCGCGAAACGTGGCAAAGGTTTACCGTTGAGTCATGTACGTCGTATTGATCACTTACACAGCTCCGCTGGAAGAGATCGACTACGTGCTTCCGGACCACACCACGTGGGTCGGCAAGCAGTACGAGGCCGGCTACTTCCTGGCTTCGGGACGTCGGGACCCGCGCACCGGCAAGGTGATCATCGTCCGGCCGATGAACCGGGACAAACTCAAGGCGTTGCTGGCCACCGACCCGTTCTCGCTGCGCGGCATGGCGCACTACGAGGTGATCGCGTTCGACGCGACGCGCACCTGTCGCGAGTTGGCGCCGTACAACGAGGCGATCATGGAACCCATGTAGTGGGCTTCGCCCCGGCAAGGCGATCATGGAGTCCCTGTGACATGGGGACGCTCAGGCGGCCTTCTTCATCTCGGCCTTGACCCGCTTGAGGGCCAGGACCGGGCACTTCTTGCATGCCGACTTCGACCGGCAGCACTTCTTCTTGACCTTGCCCTTTTTCATCAGCTTTTTGACCCGGTCCGCAGGTGTAGCGCCTTTGCCCGCACCCATATCGCGACGCCCCATCGGTCGGCTGAACGTGCTGCTTAGGTTAGGTTAACCTCTTCAGTTCGGCGCGTGGTGCTGCTCACACCAATGGACCAGCTATCCTGGGGTAGCCATCAGCAGCCCTTTCGGCTGCGCGGCTGCCCCCTTCAGCGTTGACTGCGATTGCGGGCTGCCCCAAACGCCCGAGCCTAAAACGCCCGAGAAGGAACCAGGAGCACGCGCGTGCCCACAGCGACCGCCAGCGCCGAGTTGGCCTCCGCCGACCTCCGCCGCAACGATCTCCGCAACATCGCGATCGTCGCGCACGTCGACCACGGAAAGACGACGCTGGTCGACGCCATGCTGCGTCAGTCCGGCGCCTTCGAGGCCCGGGCCGAACTCGTCGACCGCGTCATGGACTCCGGTGAGCTCGAACGCGAAAAGGGCATCACCATCCTGGCGAAGAACACCGCCGTGCGTCGTCAGACGCCGGACGGCCCCATCGTCATCAACGTCGTCGACACCCCCGGCCACGCCGACTTCGGCGGCGAGGTCGAGCGTGGTCTGGCCATGGTCGACGGTGTCGTCCTACTGGTCGACGCCAGCGAGGGCCCGCTGCCCCAGACCCGCTTCGTGCTGCGCAAGGCGCTGGCCTCCGGCCTGCCCGTCGTGCTCGTGGTGAACAAGGTCGACCGCCCCGACGCCCGCATCGCCGAGGTCGTCGAGGAGACCCACGACCTGCTGCTCGATCTGGCCTCCGAGCTCGACGACCTGGACGAGTCCGTGCTGGACCTCCCCGTCGTCTACGCCTCCGCGCGTGCGGGCCGGGCCAGCCTGAACCAGCCCGAAGACGGCGGCCTGCCCGACAGCGAGAACCTCGACCCGCTGTTCGACCTGCTGATGGACAAGATCCCCGCGCCGAAGGCCGACATCGACTCGCCGCTGCGCGCGCTGGTGACCAACCTCGACGCGTCGAGCTTCCTTGGCCGGATCGCGCTGTGCCGCATCCACGCGGGCAAGATCCGCAAGGGCCAGACCGTGGCGTGGCTGCGTGAGGACGGCTCGGTCTCCAACGTCCGCATCACCGAGCTGCTGGTCACCGAGGCCCTCGACCGCGTCCCCGCCGAAGAGGCGAGCGCGGGCGAGCTGGTCGCCATCGCGGGCATCCCGGACATCACCATCGGCGACACGCTGGCCGACATCGACAACCCGGTGGCGCTGCCCCGGCTGACCGTCGACGAGCCCGCCATCTCGATGACCATCGGCTGCAACACCTCTCCTCTGCAGGGACGCAGCGGCGGCAGCAAGCTCACCGCCCGCGTGCTCAAGGCCCGTCTCGACAGCGAGCTGGTCGGCAACGTGTCCATCCGCGTGCTCAACACCGAGCGTCCCGACACCTGGGAGGTGCAGGGCCGTGGTGAGTTGGCGCTGGCCATCCTGGTCGAGCAGATTCGCCGCGAGGGCTTCGAGCTGACCGTCGGCAAGCCCGAGGTCGTCACCCGCCAGATCGACGGCAAGCTCCACGAGCCGTTCGAGCGCCTGACGGTCGACGCCCCCGAGGAGTACCTGGGCGCCATCACCCAGCTGCTGGCCAACCGCAAGGGCCGCCTGGAGCACATGGCCGGACACGGCAGCGGCCGCATCAAGGTCGAGTACGTCGTCCCGTCGCGTGGCCTCATCGGCTTCCGCACCGACTTCCTGACCGAGACCCGCGGCACCGGCATCGCCAACGCCATCTTCGAGGGCTACGCCCCGTGGGCCGGTGAGATCCGCAGCCGCCACTCGGGCTCGTTGGTCGCCGACCGCCAGGGCCCGGTCACCGCGTACGCGATGCTCCAGCTCGCCGACCGCGGCACGTTCTTCGTCGAGCCTGGCGCGGACGTCTACGAGGGCATGGTCGTGGGCGAGAACCCGCGCGCCGAGGACCTCGACGTCAACGTCACCAAGGAGAAGAAGCTCACCAACATGCGCTCCTCCTCCGCCGACGTGATGGAGACGCTGGCCCGGCCGCGGAAGCTGAGCCTGGAAGAGGCCCTGGAGTTCTGCAACAACGACGAGTGCGTCGAGGTCACCCCGGACTTTGTCCGGGTCCGCAAGACCATCCTCGACGCCACCACCCGCGGTCGCGCGCGTTCACGCGAGAAGGCCCGCGACGCGAAGTAGTAGCCGATCTCACACAGGCGGCGTCGGGAACTCCCGGCGCCGCCTGTGCGTCTTCCGGTTGGCTGGGCCGAACCGGTGACCTAGCGGCGACCATGGCACCATGGCCGACCAGCTCACTGTGGGAGGAGCAGGGGTGCGCAAGAGCAGGTGGATGCTGGCCGCGTCGACGGCCGTCGTGTGCCTGACGTCCTGCACGAACGCGCCGCCGCCGCCGCTGGTGACCACCGAGGTGGCGCAGACGGCCCCCACGCGACCGGTCAACCCCGGTGAGGCCGTGGTCGGCGTCGACAGCGTCGCGGGCGGGCTGAACCCGCACAAGCTGTCCGACCAGTCGATGGTCACCACCGCGCTTGCGCAGGTCATGCTGCCGTCGGTGTTCCGCACCGGCCCGGACGGCACACCCCGGCTCGACCAGACCCTCATGGTCTCCGCGCAGGTCACCAACACCGAGCCGTACACCGTGACCTACCGGCTGCGGCCCGAGGCGTCGTGGTCGGACGCGGCGCCCATCGCCGCCGAGGACTTCGTCTACCTGTGGGAGCGGCTGCGTGACGAACCCGGCGTCATCGACGGCGTCGGCTACCGGCTGATCTCCAACATCTCCGCGCGCGAGGCGGGCCGGGTCGTCGAGGTCACCTTCGCCAAGCCCTACCCGGGCTGGCGCTCACTGTTCTCCTCCCTGCTGCCCGCGCACCTGGTCAAGGACAGCCCGGGCGGCTGGGCGAACGTCCTGGCCGACAGCTACCCGGTCACCGGGGGCCCGTTCTCGCTGCGCCTGCTGGACCGGGTGCGCGGCGAGGTCATCCTGGAGCGCAACGACCGCTACTGGGACCCGCCCGCCGCGCTCGACCGGATCGTGCTGCGCCGCGGCGACCTCAACGGCATCACCGGCGCGTTGCGCACCGCCCACAACCAGCTGGCGCTCACGGCGCTGGGCGCGCAGGGCGTCAGCCAGATCGCCGGTCTGGGGGCCACAGTGACCCACAGGACGGTCGCAAGGCCGTCCGTGGCCACAGTGCTGCTGCGCCCGGTCAGCCCCGCCATGGCCGACACCCGGATCCGCTCCGCCGTGGCCGCCATGATCGACCGGGCCGCGTTGGTCAAGGCGGGCACCGACGGCGGCCCGCAGTCCGCGCTCACCGCCGATGCCCAAGTCCTCGCGCCCGGCACCCCTGGATACACCGCCACCGGCGCCAACGCCGGACCGGACCCCGCCCTCGGCGAACGCCTGCTCACCGAGGCGGGCTACCTCAAGACCGCGGGCATCTGGACGTCGCCGACCGCGGTCCTCAGCCTGGTCCTGGCGGTCCCCGCGGACCGTCCGGCGTATGCCGCGATGGCCACGGAACTGCGCAAGCAGCTCACCGCCGCCGGTGTCGCCGTCAAGGTGGTCTCCCCGCCGGGCGCGGAGCTGTTCACCACCCTGCCGGTGACCGCGGCCGCCAAGGACCCGATCGACCTGATCATCGCCCCGCTGCCGGTGAGCCCGGACCCGGCGACCGCGCTCGCGACCCGCTTCGGCTGCGCGCCCTCGCCGGACGAGACCCCGGGGACGGTCGCGGCGAACCCGATCGGCTTCTGCGACTCGACCGTGCAGGCGACCATCGACTCGGCCGTCACCGGCGAGGTGCCGCTCGCCGACGCCCTCACCGCGCTCGAACCGGTGCTGTGGAGCCGGGCGCTGACCTTGCCGCTGTACCAGGAGGCCGACGATCTCATCGTCCGCACCGATATGACCGGCGTCACCGCGGGACCGCCGCTGGCGGGGCCGTTCGCGGGCGCGGCGGGCTGGCGACGAGCCGCCAAGTAGCCCACCGCGGGTCACCGAATTCCCGCTTTGACATCCTCCCCCGCCTGAGTGCCGGGGATTCCAACCGCGACTACCGCACGAGGAGGTAGCCGCGTTGAGGTTCACGGTTCACCGGCCCACCCAACAGCGGTCCTCCCCGTGCGGCCACGGCATGCCCTGCCGCGAATCGAATATTCAGTGCCGCGTTCACATCGGCGTTGGCGGCGAATCCGCGGGATCGGCAGCGGTAGGCGGCTTGGCTCTCGCGCGCCTCCCGGTCCACGATCCCGCACGCCGAACAACGCTGACTGGTGAACCGTCGATCGACCCTCAGTACCCGCCCCTGAGCCTTGTGCTCCCAGCCGCGTCACGAGCAGACCCCACCCGTTGGCGAGGATTCCTTGCGCCGGTCGGTCTCGCGGGCCTTGAGCTTGGCGATCGTGGTCTTGACCTTGCCGCGCCGGTTGGAACCGCGCCGGGCCCGGGCGAGCTTGCGTTGCGGCCGCAACAGTCGTGCCTGCTCGCTCCTGCGCAGCGTAGGCGTGGACAGCGGTTCCCCGGTCGACAGTGTCGCCGAGACCGCGACACCCCGATCCACACCCACAACCGCACCTGTGCCTGGTCCGACGATCGGCTCGGGCATCACGGCGAACGCCACATGCCAACGCCCCGCCCGATCACGGGTGACCCGGTAGGACTTCACACCGTCGGCGACGGCACGCGACCAGCGGAACCGCACCCAGCCCACTTTGGGCACCTTGACCTTGCCGACGTCGCGGGAGACCCTGCGCACGTCGCCCGGCTTGATCGCCACAATCCGGAAGCCTTCGCCGCGCCCGCGCCAGGTCGGTCGCCGGTGGGTGCGGCGGAGGAAGTTGGTCATCGCCTGGGCGAAATCCTTCAACGTCTGCTGCCGCACGATCACCGACCCCGCCGCCAATCAAGGGTTCTCCGCCCGCGCCTCGGCTCAACTGGCGGCACTGCTCGGTGAACCCCGGCGCGGCTTTGCGCCAGGGCTTCCAATGGGCGGGCTGTTCCACGGCGAGATTCCACACGAACCGGGCATGCCCGCAGTGCTCCGGAAACACCTGCTCCTGGGCGGGCGTCGGTTGAAGTCGGAACCGGGACATGCCGATCAACCTGACGATCACCACCGACAAACCATGGAGACACCAGCGAGACCCCGCAGCCCGAGGCCGCTCGGGCCGTGGCGGGGTCTCCCGCTCCCCATTCCTCCCAGCCGTGAACGCCGGAGGAACCTTGGGGAAATCCTGGGTGGTCACAGCGGTCACACAGAGCGCTACCGGCTGGTTGTCACCCTTTGGTCACGATCCCCGTCCCACGGGTGACCGATGCCTTTCTCGTTCCTACCGTCGCCCGGGAGTGCGCCGCCGAATGAACCGTCGGGGCAAGTGGAAGGCCGTGCCCGCGCCAGACCGGCGCGCGGACGGCATGGCAGGAGGGCAAGTGCCAGTGAAGAGGTCCACTCTGTCGGCGGTGGCCGCGGTGGTCGGGGCGTCGCTCGTCCTGAGCGGCTGCGCCGGGTCGGCCACCGAGGACGGCGGCGGAACCGAACCGACCGGCGACATCGCGGCGATGGCCATCGCCAAAGGTGAGTCGGGTGCCAACTACACCTCTCCCGAAGTGCCGGTGACGGACGCGACCTACATCGTCTCGACCGACAACCCGTTCACGGCGTACAACAACGTCACGGCGGACGCCAACAACTCCTACAACACCTTCGCGCTGACCAAGGTGCTCTCCGGGGCCTACCTGCTCGACGGCAACAACAAGGTCCTGCTGAACAAGGACGTGATGGAGTCCGTCGACGTCATCAGCAAGACACCCCAGGTCGTGTCGTGGAAGATCAAGGAAGGGGTGACCTGGTCCGACGGCGAGCCGTGGGACTGCGACGACTTCCACCTCGCCTGGATCAGCCAGACCGGCAAGGTCAAGAACCCGCAGGGCAAGGACATCTTCACCGCCGCGGGCACCAACGGCTATGAGCTGATCGAGAAGGTGCAGTGCCCGACCCCGCATGAGGTGGTCACCACCTTCGAGGACACCTATCCCGACTACAAGGGCCTCTTCGGCATGTCGACCGACATCCTCCCGGCGCACATCCTGGAGGCGGCCACCGGCGTCGCCGACATCACCAAGGTGACCCTGACCAGCGACAAGGCCACCCTCAACAGGGTCGCCGAGTTCTGGAAGACGAAGTGGAACGGCTTCGACGCGGCGCTCATGCCGTCCTCGGGCCCGTACAAGATCACCGTCTTCGAGCAGAACAACTCGGTCACCCTGGAGCGCAACGACCGGTGGCTGGGCAAGCCGGGGGGACCGGCGAAGCTGGTGCTGCGCGGCATCTCCGACCAGGTCGCCCAGGCCCAGGCACTGGAGAACGGCGAGGTCGACGTCAACTCGATGGCCCAGCCCGACGCGAACGCCGCCGAGCGGCTGCGCGGCCTGCGCTCCCAGGGCGTGCGCTTCGGCGCGGCCAACGGCCTCGGTTTCGAGCACCTCGACCTCAACTTCAAGAACAAGTGGCTCAGCGACCAGGCTGTGCGCAAGGCGTTCATGCAGTGCGTCAACCGTGAGGAGCTGACGGACAAGCTCATCCGGCCGGTCCTGCAGACCGCCAAGCCGCTGGGCAGCCTCGCGTTCTTCCAGGGCGAGGACGGCTACACCGACAACTACGCCGCCTACCAGGGTGACGCCGCCGCGTCGAAGGCGACCCTCGAGGCCGCCGGGTACACCTTCGGCGCCGACGGGTTCGCCACCAAGGGCGGCGAGAAGGTGTCGCTCAAGATCAGCCACACCGACATCCCGCGACGCAAGCAGACCGTGCAGCTGATCATGTCCCAGTGCAAGGCCGCGGGTCTGGAGATCATCGACGACACCGACCCGAACTTCCTCGACACCCGGGTCAGCCAGGGCGACTACGACATCGCGCTGTTCGCCTGGTCCGCGGCGCCGTTCAAGTCGGTGCAGAAGTCGATCTACTCCACCGGCGGTGGCCAGAACTGGTCCGGATACGCCAACCCGAAGGTCGACGCCGCCTACACGAGGGCGAGCAGCGATCTCGACGAGGACAAGGCCCGCCGCGCGTACGCCGAGGCCGACAAGCTGATGGCCGAGGACAACTACTCTCTGCCGCTCTACCAACTGCCGAACATGTGGGCGTGGAAGGGAATCGACAAGGTCTACTTCCAGTCGTACAACGGCGCGCTCTGGAACGCCAACGAGTGGATCAAGACCTCGTAAGCCGATCAGCCGCCCAGCGCGGCTCGCACCACCGGAGAGGCCGAACCGCGGTCCGGTCCCTCCGCCCGGGCACCCGGACGGCGCACGACGCCAGGCTCCGGGGTCGAGCGCCCCCCCGCCGCCCGGGCGCCACCAAGGAGTTCCCGTGTTGCGCTACACCGTTCGACGGCTGCTGATCTCGGCGCCGATCCTGCTGGTCGGCAGCCTGCTGGCCTTCTTCATGGTCGCCGCCGCGGGAAACCCGGCCGCCGAGATGCGTGGCAGGCCAGGCGTCACCGAGACCCAGGTCAAGGCGCTGGAGTCCAGCATGGGCCTCGACCAGCCGATCATCGTGCGGTACTGGAACTGGCTCATCGACTTCCTCGGCGGCGACTGGGGGCAGAGCATCGCGCTCGGCCAGGCCAAGGTCGACGTGTTCGACTCGACCATGCGGGCGCTGTGGATCACCGCGCGGCTGGTGGTGGGCGCCGAGGTCCTCGCCATCGTCCTGGGCGTGGCGGTCGGCGTGCTCGCCGCGGTGAAGCAGTACTCGATCTTCGACCACCTGGCCACGTCGAGCGCGTTCCTGATGTTCTCCATGCCGGTCTTCTGCGTCGCGGTGATCCTCAAGAGCTACGGCATCCAGTTCAACAACGTGCTCGAGAGCTTGGGCATGGACCGGTGGCTGAGCACGGTCAGCCCGGCCACCGGCGGGTTCCAGGGGGACTTCGGCGAACAGGTCTTCAAGTACACCGGCACGTACCTGCTGCCGACCCTGACCCTGGCGCTGGTCAGCTTCGCCGCGTACAGCCGGTTCCAGCGGGCGTCGATGCTGGAGACCCTGCACTCGGACTACGTTCGCACCGCCCGGGCCAAGGGCATCTCGCAGCGCCGGGTGATCTTCCGGCACGCTTTCCGCAACGCGATGATCCCGGTGGCCACCCTGTTCTCACTGAACTCGGCGTCACTGCTCTCCGGCGCGATCGTCACCGAGTTCGTCTTCGGCTGGCGCGGCATGGGACACCTGCTGGTGCAGTCGGTGCGCTCGTTCGACCCGTACATGCTCATGGGCTGGCTGATGGTCACGGCCACGCTCGTCGTGCTGTTCAACCTGGCTGCCGACGTCCTGTACGGCATCCTCGACCCGAGGATCCGCCTTGCCTAGCGACCTGCCCCTCCCGGTGCTCCCCGCGCTCACGCACGGGCCCAGCGAGTTCGACGCCACCAAGGCGCGCAAGCAGAGCACGATGGTCCTGCGCCGGTTCTTCCGGCACCGGCTGGCCGTGGCCGGCCTGGCCGTGTTCGTGCTGATCGTCGCGTTCGGCTTCCTCGGCCCGCTCTTGTGGACCGTCGCCGTCGACGACACCTCCAGCCGCGCCTACGTCCCGCCGAGTCCGGCGCACCCGCTGGGCACCAGCCAGACCGGCAACGACATGCTCGCCCAGCTCATCCGCGGCACCCGGCTCTCGGTGCAGATCGCCCTGGTCGTCGCGGTCGGCTCGACGGTCGTCGGGGTCGTCCTCGGCGCGCTCGCCGGCTACCTGCGCGGGTTCGTCGACGGCGTGATCAGCCGCTTCACCGACCTCATGCTGATCATCCCCCAGATCGCGGTCGCGGCCATCCTGGTCCGCGCCCTCGACGGCAGCTGGTACATGGTCGCGTTCATCCTCGCCGCGTTCGGCTGGATGCAGGTCGCGCGGATCACCCGCGGCGAGACGCTGGCGCTGGCCCAGCGGGACTTCATCGAGGCAGCGCGGGCGGCGGGCGCGGGCACCCGGTGGATCATCTTCCGGCACCTGGTCCCGAACATGATCGGCAGCATCACGGTCAACGCCACCCTGGCCGTCGCCACCGCGGTGCTCTCGGAAACGGCTCTTTCGTTCATCGGCCTGGGGGTCCAGTCCCCGGACACCAGCCTCGGGCTGATCATCAGCGAGAATTACTCGCAGATCACCCTGCGGCCCTGGCTGTTCTGGGGTCCCTTCGTCGTCATCGTGCTGCTCTCGCTCGCGGTGAACTTCATCGGCGACGGCCTGCGCGACGCGTTCGACCCCAGACAGACGAAGGTGCGTGCCTGATGGCCCCCGTCCGCACCGACCCGGTGCTCGCCGTCGACGACCTCTCCGTCACATTCCCGACCGAGGACGGCGACGTCCGCGCGGTCCGGTCGGTGTCCTACGAGCTGCGCCCGCGCGAGGTCCTCGGCATCGTCGGCGAGTCGGGCTCCGGCAAGTCGGTCTCCTCCATGGCGGTCATGGGCCTGCTTCCGCGCCACGCCAAGGTGACCGGGTCCATCCGCTACCGCGACCGCGAGCTGGTCGGGCTGTCGGACAAGCAGCTGCGGACCGTGCGCAACAACGGCGTGGGGATGATCTTCCAGGACCCGATGACCTCGCTGAACCCCGTGTTCACCATCGGCTGGCAACTCGCCGAGGCCTACCGCGCGCACCACACCGTCTCGCGCAAAGCCGCGTGGGCCAGGGCGGTCGAGGCGCTGGCACTCGTCGGGATCCCCCAGCCCGCCCGCCGCGCCACGCAGTACCCGCACGAGTTCTCCGGCGGCATGCGCCAGCGCGTGGTCATCGCGATGGCGATCATCAACGAGCCGGACGTGATCATCGCCGACGAGCCGACCACGGCGCTCGACGTCACCGTCCAGGCGCAGATCCTGGAGACGCTGCTGCGCATCCGCGACGAGACCGCCGCGGCCATCGTGATGATCACCCACGACCTGGGCGTTGTGGCGGGCATGGTCGACCGGGTGCAGGTCATGTACGGCGGCACCGTCGTCGAGTCGGCGCCCGTCGACGGCCTGTTCGAGTACCCGCGGATGCCCTACACCGTCGGACTCCTCGGTTCGCTGCCCAACCCGGCGGTGCTGGGCAGGCGGCTCACCCCGATCAAGGGGACGCCGCCGTCGCTGATCAACCTGCCGCCCGGCTGCGCGTTCTCCCCGCGCTGCCCGCTGGTGATCGACGCCTGTCACACGGACGAACCCGCGCTGGAGCCCGCCGACGGGCGCGACCACTTCACCCGCTGCCACCGCTGGCGCCACCTGGCAGGCCTGCGCAAGCCGCAGGAACTCTTCGCGCACGACGAGATCGGCGTGCTGGAGAATCCGGCCGCGCTGACCGCGGCCGACCATGGCATGCCGGTCGCCGAGGACCTCGCGGTCGTCGAGCGCAGGCTGCGCGGCGGCGAGAGGCCGATCAGATGACCACGCCCCTGCTGCAAGTCCGCGACCTGGTCAAGTCGTTCCCCGTGCGCGGCGGTGGCATCATCCCGCGCACGGTCGGGCAGGTGCAGGCCGTCGCCGGGGTGACGTTCGCGGTGCGCCGCGGCGAGACGCTCGGCCTGGTCGGCGAGTCGGGCTGCGGCAAGTCGACCACCGGCCGTGCCATCCTGCAGTTGCACCGGCCCACGTCCGGTTCCGTGGTCTTCGACGGCCACGAGCTGACCACTATGCGACCCGGTCCGCTGCGTGCCCTGCGCCGCGACATGCAGATCGTCTTCCAGGACCCCTACGCCTCGCTCGACCCGCGCTGGCAGGTCAACGACATCGTCGCCGAGCCACTGCGGGTGCACGGGACCGACAGCGCCAAGGGCACCCAGCGCCGGATCGACGAACTGCTGGAACTGGTCGGGCTCAACCCCGAGCACCGCAACCGCTACCCGCACGAGTTCTCCGGCGGCCAGCGCCAGCGCATCGGCATCGCCCGCGCGCTCGCGCTCGACCCGAAGCTGGTCGTGCTCGATGAGCCGGTGTCCGCGCTCGACGTCTCCGTGCAGGCGGGGGTGGTGAACCTGCTGGAGGAACTGCAGCGCAAACTCGGTCTCGCGTACCTGTTCGTCGCCCACGACCTGTCGGTGATCCGGCACATCTCGCACCGGGTGGCGGTGATGTACCTGGGCAAGATCGTCGAGATCGGCGACCGGGAGGCGATCTACAACCGGGCCACCCATCCGTACACCCAGGCCCTGCTCTCCGCCGTGCCGGTGCCCGACCCGAAGCGCGAGCGGCGGCGCAAGCGGATCGTCCTCGCGGGCGACGTGCCGAACCCGGCCGACCCCCCGTCGGGCTGCCGTTTCCGCACCCGGTGCTGGAAGGCCCAGGACATCTGCGCCGTCGAGGAGCCCCGGCTGGTCCGGCACGGCGCCACGTTCTCCGCTTGCCACTTCGCCGAAGAACGCGGGGGCCTGGCGTAGTAGGGTTCGACGGTCGGGGAACTCCAAGTTGTGACCCCCGCGTCGGCCATTCGACGTCGGTTCGTGGTGGACAAAGCCCGCGCCTGCGTCGCCCTACTTGCGCATAGGCTGAATCCGATGTTGACAGCCCCACCACGACTGCTGCTCGTCCACGCCCACCCTGACGACGAGAGCCTGTGCACCGGCGGGACGATCGCCCGCTACGCCGCCGCGGGCGTCCAGGTCACCCTGGTCACCTGCACCCTCGGGGAGGAGGGCGAGATCATCCCCGGCTCGCTGGGCCAGCTCGCCGCCGACGCCGCCGACCAGCTCGGCGGATACCGGGTCGGCGAGCTGCGGACCGCGTGCGCCGCGCTCGGCGTCTCCGACCACCGCTACCTCGGCGGCATGGGCCGCTGGCGCGACTCGGGCATGGGCGGCACCGAGGCGAACAACCACCCGCGGGCCTTCGCCACCGGCGACCTCGCCGAGCAGACCGAGGCGCTGGCCGCGATCCTCGCCGACGTCCGGCCCCAGGTCGTGATCACCTACGGTCCCGACGGCGGCTACGGCCACCCGGACCACATCCGCGCCCACGAGATCACCGTCGCCGCCGTGAAGAGCGCCCCCGACGTGCTGCGGATGTACTACACCGTGGCGTCCAAGCAGGCCACCGAGGCCGGGCTCGCCGCCCTCGAAGCGGTCGCCGACCTGCCGTTCCAACTGCCCGCGCCGGGTGAGTTGCCGGTCGTGGACGACGCGGAGATCACCACCCGGGTCAACATCGCCTGCCACCTGCCCGCGAAGCTGCGCGCGCTGCAGGCGCACGCCACGCAGATCTGCGTCTGGCAGGGCACCGACGGCACCCACAGCTACGCGCTGTCCAACGGCCTCGCCCAGCCGGTCGTCGACGAGGAGTTCTACGTCCTCGCCGACGACGCCACCGGCGACGCGGACAGCGACCTGTTCGGCGGACTCGCACCGGTCGAGCACGTGGGCGCCGACCGGTGAGCCTCGGCGATCGCCTGCGCTACGGCGGCCTGCTGCTGGTAAGTGTGGTGCTCGCGGTCGTCGAGCTGTTCTTCCTGCCGCTGCGGCTCGACGGGCGGGTGCTGCCGAACCTGGCGTCGATCCCGTTCCCGGTCACCGTGCTGCTGGCGGCGTTCACCACGCCGTTGCTGGTCACGGCCGCGTCGCGGTTCTCGTTGCGGACAGTGGTCGCGGCGGGTCCGCTGTTCGCCTGGTTGGGGACTCTTCTGGCGTTTCTGCTCGTCACCCCGGGTGGCGACCGGATCGTGCTGGCCGACTGGCGTACCCTCCTGCTGCTCGCGGCCGGGGCCTTCCCGGCCGCGGTGAAGATCGGCGACGTGCTGGCGAAGGCGACGCTCGAGCGGGCGAAGGGGAGCAACCGTGGGTGAGGTCATCACCGACAAGCAAGTCGTCAACGTCCTGCGCCCGTTCGTCCGGGCGACGACCCCGATGCTCGACGCGCTGCGTGAGTCCGACCCCCTGGGCCTGGTCCGCCGGGTGCTGCCCAAGTCGGGCGAACTGAGCTCCGGCGACATCGAGGACGGCGAGCAGCTGGAGAAGGTCGACCGGAACCTGCTGGAGAAGCTGCTCGACGGCCTGGAAAGCGTGAAGGTCCCCGGCACCGACGCCTGGGACGCGATGTCGGTGGACGACCGCGACAGCTGGTGGGTCAACCGGGTCGGCAGGTTCACGGTGCTGCTGGCCTCGATCCCCGGCCTCGGCGGAGCGTTGGCCGACCGCCTGCCCATCCAGGACGCACTCGCGACGGCGGGCCAGGGCTTGCTGCTGTCGGCGATCGCCTCGGAACACGGCCACAACTCGCAGGCGGACCGGGTCAGGCTGATCGCCAAGATCCTCTTCGACCGCGACATCGACCCCCAGTTGGCCGCGGGCCACGGCGATGACCTGACGGACGAACAAGAGGACACGGCCGCGGCGGAACTGACCGAGGACCTGCGGGAAAGCTCGGAGAAGCACGGCAAGATCACGGTGAAGGCCGCGGGCCGGACCCTTTGGCGCTTCGGGCGCACCCTGTTCGCGTTGGGCGATGAGCTGGACAAGCGGCCGCAGGGGCGCTTCTACCACAAGGCCATTGGGCTACTGCCGGTCGTGGGGATGGCCGCGGACTACTTTGGGGAGCGTTCGGCTTTGAAGCGGGCCGCGAAGAAAGGCCGCAAGTGGCTGGCTCAGCATCCGCCGACCAGCGCACCCGCGTAGCCGCACGACCAGCTCCAACCCGACCATCGATCCCTCCAGCAGGGACTCGATCACCCCGAATCGCAACAGGTACCCACGCGACCGCTACGCCGGAATCCAGTACCGATACCGGTGTGATTCGGAATATCCGAGCCCGGCATAAAGTGCTAGCGCGCCCGAATTTCCGACTCCCACCTGCAGTACCCGGCGTGAGACATCCGCCCAAGAATCCAGTCCCGCCAGCAACTCCCGCCCGATTCCCTGGCGCCGGTGGCTCACGGCCACCTCCACCACGGAAATGTGCAGATATCCGTCCACCACACACCCACGAGCGGCCCCCACCAGCGAACCGTCCCGATGGACCGAAGCGAACCCGACCCGAGGCCCCGAAGTCAGCAGATGCCGCTGCGCGGCACTCGGCGTTGCGCCCACCACGAGCTCGAACCACCCCGCAGGCGGAGATTCGGCGACCACAGCGGCAGGCCCAGGCACCGCCTGCGTGCTCACCAGCACCGAAGACTCCGCGCCCTTGGGATGGGCCAAGTTGATCGACCACCCCGCCGCGGCCACGGCCGACTCGGTCTCCGATCCGACGATCACCTGCACGCATGGCCGGATCCGCTGCTCGTCGGCGAAGCCCACCACCGCCTCAAGTGCCTGTGCCACAGGGATTCCCGGGTCGCCCACCGCCAACGCGCTGTTCGCCCGACCCGTGTAGCCGTCGCACGCGCGCAGGCGCCAGTCGCCGAGGGGCTTCGACACCAGTGGGGGCCAGGCGTCCGCGCACCGGGTTTCCAGGGAAGTCGGGTCCATGTCAGCAGTCTCGCCGAGAGTGCTGATGTTCACCCCCGGATGTGGCGAACACGGCACACTGGGCGCATGAGTTCAGGATTGATCGACCTGAAGCCGTCCGCCGACCGCGTGGCGGCGCTGCTCCCGAACGTCGAGGACTCCCTCCTCGACGGGCCGACGCCGTGCACCGACTACCGGGTCCGCGAACTCCTCGGCCACCTCGACGGCCTCACCGCCGCCTTCCGGGCCGCCGCCGACAAGGAACTCGGCCCGCTCACCGACACCGACCCGGGGGACTCGACACCCATCCTGGAGCCGGGCTGGCGGGAACGGGTGCCCGACCTGCTCGACGCGCTGGTCGTGGCCTGGCGGAAGGCCGACGCGTGGACCGGCATGACCCGCGCGGGCAACTTCGACCTGCCGGGGGAGGTCGCGGGCATCGTCGCGCTCAACGAGATCACCCTGCACGGCTGGGACCTGGCCACCGCCACCGGCCAGGACTACCGCTGCGACGACGAGACCGCCGAAATCCTCCTCGGTTTCGTGACGCAGTTCACCGATGAGAGCCGCGGCGCCGCGTGGGGCCCGCCGGTGGCGGTGCCCGACGACGCCCCGGTGTTCGACCGGGTGCTGGCCATCAGCGGCCGGGATCCGGCCTGGTCGCGCCCAGGAACGTGATCCACGATCCTGCAGTGTGAGCAAGTTGGCACCGGGTACGTGCGCATGTCCCCGGCGAGAGATACTGACGGTCGGCACGCAGTTCCCGATGCGTGCTGAACACCATGAAGGAGCAGGAGACCGCAGTGACCTACGTGATCGCCGAACCCTGCGTCGACGTCTTCGACAAGGCATGTATCGAGGAATGCCCCGTCGACTGCATCTACGAGGGCGACCGGATGCTCTACATCCACCCCGACGAGTGCGTGGACTGCGGCGCGTGCGAACCGGTCTGCCCCGTCGAGGCCATCTACTACGAGGACGACGTGCCCGACCAGTGGTCGGCCTACACCAAGGCCAACGTCGACTTCTTCGACGACCTGGGCTCGCCTGGCGGCGCGTCCAAGACCGGCAAGGTCAGCGCTGACCCGCAGTGGATCAAGGACCTCCCCCCGCAGGGCGAGTGAACCCCGCCTTTCCGGAGCTGCCGGACTTCCCCTGGGACTCCCTGGCCGACCACGCCGCCCGCGCTCGCGCGCACCCGGGCGGCGTGGTCGACCTGTCCGTCGGAACCCCGGTCGACCCGGTCGCCCCGCTGATCCAGGCGGCGCTCAGCTCGGTCGCCGAAGTTCCTGGCTACCCGACGACCCACGGCATACCGGCCCTGCGAGACGCAGCAGTGGCCGCTCTGGCTCGCCGACACGGCGTCACCGGGCTCGACCCGGCCGCCGTGCTGCCCACGATCGGCTCGAAAGAGCTGGTCGCGTGGCTGCCGACGCTGCTCGGCGCCCGGGGGCGCACGGTCGTCATCCCGGAACTGGCTTATCCGACGTATGAGGTCGGCGCGCTCCTGGCCGGTGCCGAGATCGTCCGGTCGGACGGTCTCGTCGCCCTCGGTCCCGCCGCGCCCGCCCTGGTCTGGCTGAACTCGCCGTCCAACCCCACCGGGCGGGTGCTTCCGGTCGAGCACCTGCGCAAGGTCGTCGACTGGGCGCGCGAGCGCGCGACGATCGTCGTTTCGGACGAGTGTTATCTGGCACTGGGGTGGACCGCCGAGCCGTTGTCGGTGCTGCATCCGGACGTCTGCGGCGGTGATGTGACCGGACTGTTGGCGGTGCACTCGCTGTCGAAGTCCTCGAGTCTGGCGGGGTACCGGGCCGGGTTCGTGACCGGTGATCCGGCTCTGGTGGCCGGGCTGCTGGAGGCGCGCAAGCACGCGGGCATGATCGTTCCGCTGCCGGTTCAACATGCGATGGTGGCCGCGTTGTCGGACGACACGCATGTGGCTGAGCAGAAGGCTCGGTTTGGACGACGGCGCGAGGTTCTCCTGCCCGCTCTCGAGGCGGCAGGCTTTACCGTCTCGCACTCCGAAGCCGGGCTGTACCTGTGGTCCACCCGCGGTGAATCCGCTTGGGACACGGTGTCCTGGCTGGCTGAGCGCGGGATTCTCGCCGCTCCCGGCACGTTCTACGGTCCGACGGGCGCCGACCACGTCCGCATAGCCCTGACCGCCACGGACGAACGCATCGAGGCCGCTGCCGCTCGGCTGATCCCAGCGACCTCAGGGGCTTAGGGCGTGTCCTGCGGATCATGGCAGGAGCTATGCGCGCCCGCGCGGCCCTGGCCGCACCCGCGGGAACGGCTGGTTCAGTCGGCTGTCGCCTGGACGCCGCGGATTTCTCCGCCCCGGAACGCGTCCACGAACGAGCGGTGGTCTTGGCGGGTTTGTTCGGCGTAGCGCATGGCGAATTCGGTGATGGACTCAGTGAAGTCGTCCGTGCGGTCGCCGATCGCTGACGCTATTGCCTCTTCGCTTTGGAATTCCACCAGGGTCTGCTCGGAGTCCTCGTCCGAAACGCAGTGCATCTTCGCTGTGGCACGGCCCAGGTAGGTCAGAACGGGGAGCATGTCGGTGGGTTCGGTCAGCTCCGACCAGTCCAGGTCCGAGGTGTAGGGGGACAGTTCGGCGACCACAAAACCGGTTCCGTCGATCTCGGTGTGGCCCAGCCACGGGTCGGCGTGCGCCTGCAAGGCGCGCTGGGAGACCGCCGTGCGGTGGCCGTGGTGGCGGAAGTACCCACGGATTCGCTCGTCGTGCACTATTCGGCTGGGTGCTGCCACGTTGGCCTGCTTCATCGACAGCACGACGTCGTTCTCCAAGGCCTGGGAGCGGCCCTCCACCAGCACGTTGTACGCCGGGAGGCCCGCCGAGCCGATGCCGAAGCCGCTGCGGCCCACCACGTCCTTGACGCGGTAGGTGATGCTGCTGCCCGCCCGCTTGCCGGTCGGGATGGTGTCGAGGTAGGCGCCGAAGGACCGTTCCACCTTGGCTCGTTCGCTGTCGTCGAGTTCCCGGGTGCCGGGGCCGATTCGGAATCGCCGGTCGAAGTCCTCGATGGTGGTCAGCCGGTCGAGCAGTTCCACCCGGGTCGACAGCCGGGCCCGCAGCAGGACGTCGTGCAGGACGCCCTCGGTGCTGTCGAGGTGGAGGCTGAACATCTCGTCGCCCGGTTTGTCGGCGAAGGTGCGGACCTGGGCGACATAGGCGTCGGTGTACGTGCGGATGAGCTTGGTGATCGTGTCGTCCGACAGGGCCTTCGTCCAGCCCATCAGGGCCAGGCTCGCGGCGAACCGGCGCACGTCCCAGGTGAAGCAGCCCAGGTAGGCCTCGTCGAAGTCGTTGACGTCGAACACCAGCGTGCCCGAGTCGTCCATGTACGTGCCGAAGTTCTCCGCGTGCAGGTCGCCCTGGATCCAGACCCGGCTGGTGCGCTCGTCGGACCACTCGTCGGGTTCGTCGACCATGTCGGCGTAGAACAGGCACGCGGTGCCCCGGTAGAACGCGAACGGCGCCGCGGCCATCTTGCGGAACTTGTGCCGGAACGCGACCGGGTCGGCCGCCATCAGGTCGGCGAACGCGTCCTGCAGCACCTGCACGATCCGCGCTCGGCGCTGTCGGTCGTCGGGTGCCTCGGCCACAAGGGACCTCCTGTCCTCGGACGCCCGACTGAGCCGCCTCCCCGAAATCAAGGGCGTTGGACGCGTGGCGTGAGATACGTGCGGTCTGCTGGAAGCCGTGGTCGGGTGCCGCCACGGACCCCTTGGGGTGACGGAGGGTGGGTGGGCAGGTACGGCTACGGCGACTGTAGCCACCCGATGGGCTTGGAGGAATCAGCCGAGTGCGGCCTTGGCCATCTCGTCGACCTTGTCCAGTGCCTCACGCCAGCGGGAGCGGCGGTCGGCCTTGCGGGTGCGCTCACGCTCGACGAGACGGCCCGCCACGAAGATCACCCGCGGGTCGGTGTGCTCGCCGACCAGGCGGCGGATGGTTTCCTCGGCGATCACGGCGTCCTGGTGGTCGCCCAGCAGGTCCTGGAACTCCTTGGTCGCCGCGACCAGGGAGCGCACTCGCTTCTTCTCCGTCACCGCGGCCATCTCGGCGGCGTAGCGGAGGCGTTTGCCCTGGATTCGCAGGGAATGCAGGTCGTCGTCGACCGGGTCTACGCCGATCGAGCCCGCTGCCTTCATCAGCTTCCTGTGCGGCTTCCTGATCACCTCGATCAGGGCCGTCTCCTTCTCGACCTCGGCCCCGGGCAGCGGCGCCGACATCGCCGCCGTGGCCAGCGCCTGGAGCGCCGACTGGAAGCGCTTGCTCCGCAGGGTCGCCAGCATCCGCTTGCGGGCCGCCGCGCGGTCTTTGACCAGGCCCGCGAGCAGCGACTCGACGGCCGCCTGCTCGTCGGAGTCGAAGCCCGCGGCCTGGGAGCGCAGGTGGTCGAGTTGGACGTCGAAGTCGCGGACCGCCCCCAGGGAGCCGCCGAGCCACTTCAGCTCGTCCTGCAGCGTGTCCGAGTCCGGCACCGTGCCGTGGTCGGCCTTCAGGGCCGCCCGGGCCCGCCGGACGGCCACTCGCAGGGCGTGGACGTGTTCCGGGTCGGTCCCGACCCGGGCGCCCTCGGTGTGCGCGAGCAGCTCACGCGCCTGCTCGTCGAGCCGGGCGCGGATGTGCGCCGCCGCCGGGTCCTTGTGCCCCGCGCTGAGCGGTTCCTCGGGCAGCCCGAGGTCAAGGGAACTCTGCGGCGGCTCGGTCATCGCAGTCATCCCGCCACAGTAGTCAGTCGTTCGCGTGCAGTGCCGCGTTCAACTCGACACCCGTGCCCGAGCGGTTGACGACCTCGACCGCGCCGTTCGTCGAGTTGCGGCGGAACAGCAGGCCCGACTCGCCGGACAGCTCGCGGGCCTTGACCAGCTTGCCGTTGGGCAGCGTGACCTTGGTGCCCGCCGTGACGTAGAGGCCTGCCTCGACCACGCAGTCGTCGCCGAGGGAGATGCCGACGCCCGCGTTGGCGCCCAGCAGGCAGCGCTCGCCGATGCTGATGGTCTCCTTGCCGCCGCCCGAGAGCGTGCCCATGATCGACGCGCCGCCGCCGACATCGGAGCCGTCGCCGACCACGACGCCCGCGGAGATCCGGCCCTCGACCATCGACGCGCCCAGCGTGCCCGCGTTGAAGTTGACGAAGCCCTCATGCATGACGGTGGTGCCGGTGGCCAGGTGCGCGCCCAGGCGGACCCGGTCGGCCTCGGCGATGCGCACGCCGGTCGGCATGACGTAGTCGACCATCCGCGGGAACTTGTCCACACCGAAGACGGTGACCTGGCCGCGCGCGCGCAGTCGCAGGCGGGTGCTCTCGAAGCCCTCCACCGGGCACGGGCCGTGGTTGGTCCACACGACGTTGGCGAGGATGCCGAAGATGCCGTCGAGGTTCTGCCCGTGCGGCCGGACCAGGCGGGCCGAGACCAGGTGCAGGCGCAGGTAGGCGTCGTGGGCGTCGGCGGGCGGGCGCTCCAGGTCGTCGATCACGGTGCTGACCGCGACGACCTCGACCCCGCGGGCCGCGTCCGGGCCCAGCAGGGCGGTGACGCCCGCGCCGAGTTCCTCGGCCGCCTCTTCCGCGGTGAGCCGCCGCGTGCCCGCGGGCTGGGTCGCCCCGAGCTTCGGGTGCGGGAACCAGGTGTCGAGCACCGTTCCGTCGGTGGTGACGGTCGCAAGACCGAAGCCGTGCGCACCCTTGGTCTCTGCTGCCTCTGCGCTACTCACAGGCACCACGTTAGTCAATCGGGCGCCAGGTAGCGTTGCCGACCGTGACCGTTGAGCTGGATCTCACCGCAGACCCCATCGACCTGACCGCCGCCCTCGTCGACATCCCGAGCGTCTCGGGCGACGAGCAGGCCATCGCCGACGCCGTCGAGCGCGCGTTGCGCGTGCAGGCCCCGCACCTGGAGATCGTGCGGCTGGGCAACAACGTGCTCGCCCGCACCACCCTGGGCAAGCCGTCGCGGGTCGTCTTCGCAGGCCACCTCGACACGGTCCCCGTCAACGCCAACCTGCCGTCACGTCGGGAAGATGGCTTCCTGCACGGCCTGGGCACGGTCGACATGAAGGGCGGCGACGCGGTCATGCTCCACCTCGCCGCGACGGTCACCGACCCCACACACGACCTGACGTTCCTGTTCTACGAGTGCGAGGAGATCGAGGCCGCCCGCAACGGTCTCGGCCGGGTCGAGCGGGAACTGCCCGACTGGATGACCGGCGACCTCGCCATCGTGTGCGAGCCGTCCAACGCCATCGTCGAGGCGGGCTGCCAGGGCACGATGCGCATCGAGATCCGGACCAGCGGCACCCGCGCGCACACCGCCCGAGCCTGGATGGGCGCCAACGCCATCCACGCCCTGGGCGCGGCGCTGAACGTCCTGGCCGGGTACGAGACCAGGACGGTCGAGATCGATGGGTGCACCTACCGCGAGGGCCTGCAGGCCGTGCACATCGGTGGCGGCGTCTCCGGCAACGTCGTCCCCGACGCAGCCCTGCTGCGGATCAACTTCCGCTTCGCCCCCGACCGCACCCCCGCCCAGGCCGAGACCCACCTCCGCGAGGTGTTCGCAGGGTTCGACGTCGAGGTGGTCGACAGCGCGGCGGGCGCCCTGCCGGGCCTCACGGCCCCGGCTGCCCGCGACCTGATGGCGGCGGCCGGCGGAGACCCAGTGGGCAAACTCGGCTGGACCGATGTCGCACGGTTCGCCGCCCTGGACATCCCCGCGGTCAACTTCGGCCCCGGCGACCCCCTGCTGGCCCACATGCAGCAG
Source organism: Actinokineospora xionganensis (assembly GCF_014323725.1). Classification (GTDB taxonomy): domain Bacteria; phylum Actinomycetota; class Actinomycetes; order Mycobacteriales; family Pseudonocardiaceae; genus Actinokineospora; species Actinokineospora xionganensis. The sequence continues at coordinate 24,771 of NZ_JABVED010000034.1, forward strand.
GAGAACGTCCCGGTTGAACAGATCACCCGCTGCGCCGACGTCCTACGCAAGCTGGTCACCGGCTAGCGCTGATCCGAGCACCGTTGACGAGCGTCAGCGCGACCGCGCACAGCAAGGCGATCAAGCGGCGGCCGACCAGGAAGACCCCTTCCCCGGCAGCGATGCACTGCACCAGATCATGGCCGGTACCAGCAGGACTCCGGCCGCGAGTCGACGCCGCCAGCGCGGTGACCGCCACGCGGCGGTCGATGTCCGCCCGTTCCCGCTTGGCCTTCTCCTCAAGTTCCTCCACCCGGGAACGCGAGGACTTGAGCAGGGTGTCGACGTAGCCGGCGTCTGTCACCGGCTCCTCCTTCGGGTGACCGCGGATCACCCTAGACTCGATGACGTGACTCTTGACGCACATCAGATCCCCGCCGACGACGAGCACCCGAGGGAGCGGCAGCGCGGCCCGGTCACGCTGCGCCGCGGGCAGAGCGATGAGGCGACCACCACCGACCAGCGGCTGCTCGACTCGCGCGGTCCCAGCGCGTGGGTCCACACCGACCCATGGCGGGTGCTGCGCATCCAGGCGGAGTTCGTCGAGGGTTTCGGCGCGCTGGCCGAGGTGCCGCGCGCGGTCACTGTCTTCGGCTCGGCCCGCACCCTGCGCGACCACCCCGAGTACAAGCTCGGCCGCGACATCGGCGCGGCGCTGGCGAACGCGGGTTTCGCGGCCATCACCGGTGGCGGCCCGGGGGCGATGGAGGCGGTCAACCGGGGCTGCTCGGAGGCTGGTGGCCAGTCGATCGGCCTGGGCATCGAGCTGCCGTTCGAGCAGGGCCTCAACCCGTGGGTCGACCTCGGCGTCAACTTCCGCTACTTCTTCGCCCGCAAGACGATGTTCATCAAGTACTCGCAGGCCTTCATCTGCCTGCCCGGCGGCTTCGGCACGCTCGATGAGCTGTTCGAGGCGCTGACGCTGGTGCAGACGAAGAAGGTCACCAAGTTCCCGGTCGTCCTGTTCGGCACGGAGTACTGGGGCGGGCTCTACCAGTGGCTGCAGGACTCGGTCATGAAGCACGGCAAGATCGGTGAGAAGGATCTGGCGCTGCTGCACGTCACCGACGACATCGACGACGCCATCCGGGTGGTCGAGGAGGCGTACCAGGCGTGGAGTGACACGCATTGAACCTCTGTGTCTACTGTGGATCACACGATTCCGTCCCGCGCGGCTACCTCGACCTCGCCGATGAGGTAGGCGCGGGCTTGGCCGCGCGCGGCTGGAACCTCGTCTGGGGCGGCTCGTCGGCGGCGATGATGGGCGCGGTGGCCCGGTCGGCCCGGCGCGGCGGCGCCCGCACCCTCGGGGTGATCCCCAGCGGCCTGGTCGCCCTGGAGCGGGCCGATCCGGAGGCCGACGAGTTGGTCGTGGTCGACACCATGCGTGAGCGCAAGGCCGTCATGGACGACCGGTCCGACGCCTTCCTCGCCCTGCCAGGTGGGCTGGGCACGTGCGAGGAGCTGTTCGAGTGTGGACTTCGCGCTACCTCGGGATGCACGAGAAGCCGGTGGTCCTGCTCGACCCGGACGACCACTACGAGGGCCTGATCAAGTGGGCCAGGGAGCTGCGGTCGCGCGGCTTCGCCTCCCAGGTCGCGCTCGACGCGCTCGTCGTCGTGCGCACCGCCGAGGAGGCGCTGGACGTCTGCGCGGGCTGAGCCGGTCCACCGGCCCAGCCGTGTCGACGGTCAGCGCAGCCGCGGCACGCTCACGGTGTGCCGGTCGACGTCGCAGAACCGTTCGGTCACCCATTCCTTGCGGGAGGACAACTCCGTCTGGTCGTTGTGGTGCGGCGACAGCGGATCGGATGACTGCGAGTACGCCATCACGGTCTTCGCCTGCGGCACCCGTCGCCGGCCAGTGCGACGACGTGCAGGCAGCTGGGACTGTTGGAGCCCGGGCGCCGACGTCGGCACACCCGCGCCGGGCGTCCCACTGTGCCCGACGGCTTGCCTTCCGGCCCGAACCAGCGTGAGCGCTGCCCGGCGAGTGAGACCGTGCCCTCGCCGATGGCGCACAGGTGGTCACGGGCCTGGGCGTACCCCTGGCCGAACCCCCGCGCCGCGCAGGTCGCGGGCCTTGATGTGCGGCACCCCGTACTCGGCGTAGCGGATCGTCGTCCCTGGTCCTGGTCCGTCCAGCCAACTTTGATCTTCCGAAGGGCGGTTCTCACTGCGGCGCGCCGCCCAATCGGTGGTGGGGCAGGCCCTACTCCTACGCGGCGTTGGGGCGCTTGTGGTACGAGTCGACGTACTCCTGGCCCGACAGCTCCATGATCGCGTACATGATCTCGTCGGTCACGGCGCGGCGGATGGGCAGGGAGTTGCCGAGGCCGTCGTAGCGGCTGAAGTTCAGGGGTGTGCCGAAGCGCACGGTGATGCGGTGCGGCCGGGGCAGCTTCTTGCCCTTGGGCTGCACCTTGTCGGTGCCGATCAGGGCCACCGGGACCACCACGGCGTTGTGCTCGAGGGCGAGTTGGGCGACCCCGGTGCGGCCGCGGTGCAGCCTGCCGTCGAGTGAGCGGGTGCCCTCGGGGTGGATGGCGAACGCGCCGCCCGCGTCGAGGATCGCGCCCGCGTCGTCGAGCGAGGCCAGCGCGGCGCGGCTGTTGTCGCGCTGCACCGGGACGGCGCCCAGGGCCCGGAACAGGGTCCCGACCAGGCGACCCTTGATGGACTTGCCCTCGAAGTACTCCGACTTGGCCAGGAAGGCGACCTTGCGGCTGACCATCATCGGGACCACGAAGCTGTCGATGACGGCCAAGTGGTTGATGGCCAGGATGACCGGTCCCTCGGCGGGCACGCGGTCCGCTCCCTCCACCACCGGCCGCAGAAACAACCGGGCGAGGGAGGAAAGCACGACACGCAGCGCGCGATAGAACACGAGGGGGCCTCCTTGGTCGGTCTCTACTGTAACCACGCCGACGCCCGGCGACCCGCGGTCCATGGCACGATCGGTAGCCGTGAATCAGCTCCGGTTCGGCAGGCGCGCGGTCCCTCAGGACCGGGCGCTGGTGATGGCCATCGTCAACCGCACCAGGGACTCCTTTTACGACCAGGGCGCGACATTCGACGACGAGCCCGCGTTGGCCGCTGTCGACCGGGCGGTGGCCGACGGCGCCGACATCGTCGACATCGGTGGCGTCCGAGCCGGGTCCCACGGTGAACCGGTCGACGCGGCGGAGGAGGCCCGGCGGGTTGTGCCGTTCGTCACGGCCGTTCGCGAGCGGCACCCGGAACTTGTCATCAGCGTCGACACCTGGCGCCACGAGGTCGGCCGCGCGGTGTGCGAAGCGGGCGCGGACCTGATCAACGACACCTGGGCAGGCGCCGATCCGCTGCTGGCCGAGGTGGCCGCGGAGTTCGGCGTCGGCATCGTCTGCTCCCACACCGGGGGAGCCCAGCCGCGCACCGACCCCCACCGGGTCCGCTACACCGACGTGGTGGCCCAGGTCGTCGCCGAGCTGGTCGAGCGGGCCGAGCGGATGGTCACACTCGGAGTCCCCCGCGAAGGGGTCCTCATCGACCCGACACACGACTTCGGGAAGAACACCTGGCATGGCCTTGAGCTGCTGCGCAGGCTCGACGAGCTGGTCGGCACGGGGTGGCCGGTGCTCATGGCCCTGTCGAACAAGGACTTCATCGGCGAGACTCTCGGTGTTGGCCTGCGTGAGCGGGTGGATGGCACACTCGCCGCGACGGCCGTGTCCGCGTGGACGGGCGCGCGGGTCTTCCGCGCGCACGAGGTGCGGCAGACCAGGCAGGTGGTGGACATGGTGGCGAGCATCGCCGGGACAAGACCGCCCGCGCGCGCGGTTCGGGCGCTCGCGTGAGCGGGATGCTGGACCACACCTGGCAGAGTCCGGAGTGGACGATCTCGCAACTGGTGTGCGCCAAGGGAACCCGCACCGTCAGCGTGGTTCTCCCGGCCCTGGACGAGGAGGGCACGGTCGGCCAGGTCGTCGAGTCCGTCCGGCCGTTGCTGGGCAGTCTTGTCGACGAACTCGTCGTCCTCGACTCCGGCTCGGTCGACCACACCGCGGCGGTCGCCACCGCCGCCGGCGCCCGGGTGGCCCACCGCGCCGACGTCCTGCCGGACGTCGAGCCGTGGCCTGGCAAGGGCGAAGTCCTGTGGCGGTCGTTGGCCGCCACCACCGGTGACCTGCTGGTCTTCCTCGACACGGACCTAATCGAGCCCGACCCGGCCTTCGTCCCGTCCCTGCTCGGCCCGCTGCTGACGGCGTCCGGGGTGCACCTGGTCAAGGGCTTCTACCGCCGCCCCCTTCGGATGGAGAGCGAGGAGGCGGGCACCGGCGGCGGCCGTGTCACCGAACTCCTGGCCCGTCCCGTGCTCTCCGCCCTGCGCCCAGAGCTGTCCGGGGTGATCCAGCCCCTCGGCGGCGAGTACGCGGCCACCCGGGAATTCCTGGAATCAGTCCCGTTCGCGGCCGGGTACGGAGTGGAGATCGGGCTGCTGCTCGATGCCCACTCGCGGTATGGGCTGGACGGGTTGGCGCAGGTCAACCTGGGTGTGCGCAAGCACCGGAACCGGTCGCTGCTGCAGCTTGGGGTGATGTCCCGGCAGATCTTGGGCACGGCATTGAGCCGGTGCGGGATCGAGGCCGGATCGGGTGAGCTGACCCAGTTCGTGCAGGTGGGCGGGGAGTGGCTGCCGGACACGATCGACGTGCTGGTGGCCGACCGGCCGCCGATGGCCGAGGTCCTGGTGGGCCGCTGATCAGGTGTGGCCGAGGTCGGTCCTGAGATCGTCACTGTCGATCGGCCGACTGAGAAGCCTTACCAGGTCGACGTCGGCATGAAAGGGCCGCAGTGGCCCGCCACTCGTGGATCGTTTGTTCGAGTGATGCCCGCTGCCCATGGCCTGCCTGCGACACGTGACGCAACTCCGCCGTGAACCGGCGACGGCCTGCTCCGGAGCCTGTCAGCCCAGGAGAAATCGCCGGTTGTCAGTGGTGCGGTCATGGTCAGGCGTCCTGCCAGGCGACGCTCGGCGGGGGCGTGTCGCTGTCGGCGAGGAACTCGGCCAGGGCTGCCGCGAACGTTTCCAACGGAACCCCCGCACCCTGTGGGAAACCGACTTCGGACTCGATGACCGCGGGTGAATCCGGGTCGCCCTGGCTGTATGCGAAGGCCTCGTCGCCTGAGTACAGCAGGTAACCGAAGCCGTGTTCGATATGGGCGTCGAGGACAGCGTTGTCCGCCTCGATTGTCGCGGTGAAACTCCCGGGTCCGCGTAGCAGGTCGACAAGGCCCGTGATGTCCTCAGGCGATGCGATCGGCAGGCTCTTTCCACCCGGGACGCCGCCGTCAACGATCGCTATCGAGGCGTTAAGGGTCATCAGCCTGCCTTCCCTCGGTAGATCTTGATTGTTCCGTCGGCCTGCACCACTCGCAAACAGGCGCCGGGTGGGAGAAAGGTCGACAGGTACTTGTCGCAGGTGACTCGCTGGTGGGCGTCGTACTCGCGAGTGCCGCAGACCTGTCGATCCACCACGACTGTCTCATCGCTCAGACCCTCGCGCCGCATCGCCACGGCGACCTTGATCTCCACATGAGTGGCGAGACGCTGAGCCGCGCGATCCCGTGCCGGCAGGGTTTTGGCAAACTCCTTCGCCGCTTCGAAATAGGTGTCATTCGGCCCGCTGACCAAGCGGGCGGACCAACCGTCGGATCGGACCCACTCACCACGAGCCTGTGAGCCGTCCGGGCGCTGACCGACACGCCGTTTGGCGACGTCGACCCTCGCCATATCTGGCGGTGCGGAATGGGCCGAAGGTGTCGAGCCGACCGAGTACCCGATCTCGTCGAGATACCGGTGGAGCAGTTGGTTGGCCAGATCGAGCGTGGCGACCACACGCGCCGACTCGGCTGAGGCGTGGTCCGCGGTCTCAGCGAGGCGACTCATCTCCGGAACCTGTGTTCCCACTAGAGCCGCCGCCCACCCACTCCGTGCCTCTGCCAGCTCAGCGACAGCGTCGAGGAGGGCCCGACGTGCTTCGGCGATCATTCCGAGGACGCGAGTGACATCAGATCCAAGATCCGAAACCGCCACTTCGTCCCCCCTTCCGGCGCGGGTGTTCACCGTCGACCCTTCACCTGATTGTTCGGTGATGCGAGCAGTTGGAGGCACTCTCCGCAGGTGCTGTTGCCCTCCGGAACGCGTGGAAAGTCCTCGCGGGTGAGGATGAGGTCGGCGCCGCATACGCAGTGGATCTCGTCGCTTGGGCAGAAGCGGTAGCGGCTGTCGCGGATCAAGGCGGCGTGCATGGTGTGGCCGGATTGCTGCCACTCCCACTCGGACCGCCGCACGAAGCCACCTCCATCTCCTACCGGACGAGGTCCACTAAACGATCAATGCGGCGGACTTGCCAGAGCGCAGGGCGGGCGGATCAGAGGCGTCGATAGGGCGCCGTCGCGCCTCTGACGTGGCGAGATGCCTTGCCGCTACCGTGGGTTGTCCTTGGATGGGGGTGAGGTCGGTGGCGGTTCGGCGGGCTCGGCTGGCCGCTCGGCGAGAGGCGTTGGGCTTGACCCAAGAAGCCCTTGCCGAGCGCCTCGGCGTGGAGTTGTCCACCGTCGGGCGCTGGGAGCGGGGTGCGCAACTCCCGCAGCCGCCGATGCGGTTGCGGTTGGCCGCGGTCCTCGGTGTTTCCATCGACGAACTCGGTGGGCTGCTTCGCGCCGATGGCCCGAGGGACGCGGGCCCTCTCGAGGAGGATGTCCGCGGAGATCAGCTGAACTGGCTGCGGACAAGGCAGGCGCCGGGCGTTCGGGGGCGCGAACTGAGCGAGTTGGCGGCATGGCTCTACCCGGCCGACCAGCGTGCTCCTGGCGGGCATGTCCTGGTGGGCCCAGGCTGGCTCCTCGATCGGCCCGTGGAACTGGACTCGGTGCGCCTGGTTTTCTCCGACGAGGTCCCGACGCGCCCTCGTCCCGCGCCGATGGATCACGTGCTGCCGTTGGCCGCCCATGGCAAGCGTTACTCGAGCTACGCCCGAGCCGTTCGGGACTTGGTCCGGCCGCGCTTGTTGGAGAACCGTCTGAGTTATCGCCTGATCGACGTTTCGGCAGGCGAGCATCTGGCCCTGACCTTCGGCACGACCACGTTCTTCGAGGTCTTCGACGTCAAACAACCAGTGGCACACGAGTTCAAGGCGGCCTGGTTGGCATCCGACCGGTCCATTCCCGCATGGGACGCGTTGCCGTTGCGTTCGCAGATCGGCGATCCGTTCGACCCGACTCGCCTGGTGCTGTCGCCGGGCATCAGCACCTTGACCATCCGCAAGGACCTGCGCGGCGATCACCGGTTCGTGCTGCACGAACGTGATGGCGGGAAAGTCGCCGACGGTGGTGGGCTCTGTCACGTGATGCCCGCGGGCGAGTTTCAGCCATCCTCGGTCTCACCTGTGGACTTGCGCAACGACTTCTCGTTGTGGCGCAACATCATGCGCGAGTACTCGGAGGAGTTCCTCGGCGATCCGGAACATGACGGCGGCGCGAGCGGTCCCATCGACTATGCCGCCGAGGAGCCCTTCCGCTCGTTCGGCCAGGCACGGGCCCAAGGCAGCTTCAGGTTGTGGCACTACGGCTTGGTCACGGAACCGCTCGAACTCGGTGCGGCACAGCTCACCGTGGCCGTCGTCGATGGCGACGTGTTCGACGACCTCTTCGCCAAACTCGTGCAGACCAACGACGAAGGCCACATCGTCGGCGCCGGCGGACGAAGGGACATCCCCTTCACCGCCGACGCCATCGACCGGCTCGAACCACGCCTGTCCGCCAGCGCGTTGACGCTGCTTCGACTGGCATGGCGGGATCGCGGTCAGCTGCTCTGATCCGGTCGACCGGCCCACGAAGGGGCCGGTCGACCAGCCATCAGAACGTCTGGTTCGCGAAACCCTTGGTGGCGATCTTGGACAGCATCGACTGCCACGCCGCCGAGCTCGAATGGGGATCACCGGTGATCCCCAGCGCCGATTTCGCGCCGTTGAAGGCGTTCTGGGTGTTCGTGCCCCAAATCCCGTCCACGGCCAACCCCGACCCGCGGAAGTTGTTGCACATCGCCTGGACGAACTTGGTGTCGCTCTCCGAGCTCTTGACGCACAGCACCGGCAGGCCGCCGAAGTCGGAGTGGATGTGGTCGGCGTGGGCGGAGTTGTACCAACCGTCCAGCGCGTACCGGAAACGTCTGCGGCACACCGCGTCCACCGCCAGGTAGCGCTTGCGTAGCGACGCGGTGCTGGAGGCGTGGTGTTGGTCGAGTGGGCTGCTGACCTGCCCGCCGCTCCACCGGACGTAGTCGAGGTCCATCGCTGTGCCCGCGCCGTGCTGGCCCGGCTTGTTGACGTAGAACCCGGCCGACACCAGATACGTGACGCTCCCGTAGGCCGACGATAAGGACCGCAGGTCCCGCACCCAGAGCACGAGTTTGTCGTAGAACGCCTGGGTGCACTGCCAGTTCCGCAGCGTCGTGTTGCCGCGGCTGGAACGCCAGTAGTAGACCGGTGTGCCGTCGATTCGCTGGAAGGTGATCATCGGACCTCCGCCGTTTGGAGCCTGCCGTCGAGCAGCCAGTACGAGACGCGGCCCCGGTGGGTTCGGACCAGGCCGACCGCGTGGGACCGGTCGGGGACTCCGGCGGGGCCGCGGCCCGCGCCGACGGTGCCCGCGAGGGCGGCGGAACCGCCGATCGCGTTGCCGACCCAGCGGACCGAGCCGTCGTCGTCGAGGACGCCCTGCACTGCGGCGTCGTCGAGCCTGCCCGCGGCGAGTTCGGACCACGTGGTGCCGTTCGACGACACGTGGAGCACGGTTTCCTGCGATCCGATCGCGCCTGCGAGCCAGCCGCCCCGCCTCACCGCGAGGGTGGTGACGTAGGCGGTCGCCGCCAGACCGGTGACCGCACCGAGGCTCCAGTTCACGCCGAGCCTGCGTGCGGCGATGGTGCCCTGCGGGACGTCCTCGCCGGAGAGGTCAGAGCCCAGCGCCATCGCCTCGCTCGGGTTCGAGGCTATGGCGGTGAACACCGACCGCCTCCCGTGCAGACGCAGCACTTCGCGCCAGGAAAGGCCGTCGGCGGACGACCACAGCGCGGCCTCACCGTCGATCGAGCCCGCGGCCAAAGCGCCGCGCGCGTCGGTGGCGACGTCGAGCACGAGCGCGCCAGCGAGTCCGGTAGTGGCCTTGGCGACACCGTCGTCGCCGATGAGCACCCACCGGGAGTTCTGTCGGCACAGAACTTGTGGGCTGTCGCCGACGACCGCCACGCCCGCGCAGATGTCGACTTCGGCGGTCGCCGCGGCGAGTCCGGCGCCCGGTCCGACCGCCGCGACGGCCGCGAGGCCCGCCGCGCCGATCACGAACGTCCGGCGGCTGATCCGATCTGGTTCGTTCGGTCCCAATTCAGCTGATGTTTGCACGGGAAACCCTTCGGGGATAAGGGAAAAGTGCACACGACAAGCAAGAACTGTTGGTGGAGGATTGGCACGACAGTCCGAGTGTAGAACTCGTCGATCCACTTGGGATACGTCCGTTCCGACCAATCTGGACCAGTCCGATACGCCAAAAGGCCGTTGACGACACGTGTGCGAGCGTCCCGTGACAGCCAAAAGGCCCTGCGGGCGTGGGCGCCGTGCAGGGCCTTGAGGGTCGGCGGTCACGACCGCTCTGGGGGGATACGGTCTCCGCGAGCCGCCGACGTCCCCGGGGCGGCTAGATCACGCGAATCGCGTGTGCGGTCCAGCTGGACTGGCCGTAGAGGTCCTTGATCCGCACGCTGCTCGCGTCGCGCGGCCAGGAGGCCTCGATGAGCTTGCCGTTGCCGACGAACATCGCGACATGGGTGGTGCTTCCGGGGTTGTCGCCGCTGCCCCAGAAGATCAGGTCGCCCGGCTCGAGCTGGTTGAGCGGCACCTTCTTGCCCGCGGCGTACTGCTGGGTGGTGGCGGGCCCGATGTCGATGCCCGCGCCCTTCCAGAAGGCGTACAGCGTGAAGCCGGAGCAGTCGTAGCCGTAGCGGTAGTAGTCGTCGCCGCCCTCGCGCTGGCGGTGTTCGACGCCGTAGGACGGGCCGCCCTTGCCGCCCGCGCCCCAGGAGTACAGGTAACCCTTGCCGGTCTGGGACTTCGCGGCGTCGATGACACGCTTGATCTTCTCCGCGCGGGTGCCGGTGGTCGGGCCCGCCGGGCCGTTGTTGCGCCCGTGGACCTTCTTGGCGCCGCCGCCCGACGCCTCGTCACCGCAGCGCGGGACGCCGGGCGCCCAGCCGTCGGTGCCGGTCTTGACGTACTTGTCCGGCACCCACCAGCCGTCGGTGGTGTAGTCCCAGATCTCGCCCGCGGCGCTGGACTGGCACTTGACCGGGACCAGCTGTCCCGCCTTGTAGGCGTTGTACTTGTGACCGGGCGCGTTGGCGTCCTGACCCTTCTTCTTGCGGCCGTTGATGTCGACCTTCGCCGGGAAGCCCTTGGGCTTGATCGCCGGGTCGATCTCGAAGTCGGCGTCGGTGAACTCGCCGTCGGCGGCGACGGGGGAGGGCGTCGGCGTCGGGTCGGCCGAGCCGCAGGCGGTCAGGCTCAGGCAGGCGATCATCGCCATGGCCAGGATCTTGGTGTTGGTTCGCATCGTCATGGTCCCTGTGTCACCAGTCGGCGGGCATGTAGGCCCAGCCGAGGTAGTCGGAGCGGTTGCGGAAGTGGTTGTCCTGGTAGACCTTCGGCCCGGTGCTGATCGCCTTGTTGTCGCCGATCGAGAGCATCACGTGGCCCCACTTGGTGTTGCTGCGGAAGAACACCACCGAGCCGGGCGGCGGGACGGAGCCGGTGTGGATGCGTCCGCGCGCCTTCTGCCACTCGTAGTGCGTCATCGCGGAGTACTGCTTGCCGGAGGTGCCGACCGAGCGCTCGACGAACAGTTCGCACTGCATGTTCCAATCGGTGGCGCCGAGGCGGGCGCGGGCGAACGCGATGGCTTCCTTGGCCCGTGGGTCCGCCGCGGCCGAGCCGCCACCCCCGCCGCCGCCACCGCTTCCGGCGCAGCGCGCCACACCCGGGGCGAAGCCGTCGGTGCCGGTCTTGACGTACTTGTCCGGCACCCACCAGCCGTCGGTCGTGTAGTCCCAGACCTCGCTGCCGTGCTTCGCCTGGCACTTGATCGGGACCATCTGGCCCGCCTTATAGGCGTCGTATTTGTGGCCGGGCGCGTTCGCGTCCTGGCCGATCTTCTTTCGCCCATTGATGGCGACCTTGGCCGGGAACGACTTCGGCCCGATCGCGGAATTGATTTCGTCGCCGTCGAGAGCCGCTTCCTCGGCGTCGTCGGTGGCGGCGTTCCCCGGCGCGTTGACTGCCATCGCCGCGCCACTGGTGATGATTTCCGTTGTTTCCGGCGCGGCTGCGATGCCGTCGTCGGACGAGCCGCAGGCGCTGAGCGTCAGCACGCTCGCCGCCGCGATGGCCGCCGCCACCACATTGATGGTCTTCACCCTGTGTCTCCCTCGTGTGATTCGGATCAGCCCGGGCCGTTCGGGGCGGTACCGGGGCATGGCCCTACGATGGGCCGCCGCTGGGCCTGTCCGGTAGCCGCTTACGC
>NZ_JABVED010000035.1 GCF_014323725.1 Actinokineospora xionganensis
ATCGAGGTGTTGCGACGACCAGTTGAATCCGCCCAGGGTGCGCCGCTCCAGATACGGATGCTCAGGGAAGTAGTCGACATGCAGATGATGACGCGCATCCGCGTCCTCCGCGAAGCCTTCGATGTTCTGCGCCAGCACCGTCATCGACTGGGCATCGCCCACAATGGTCAGGACGCCCTCTTCCTCCTGCACATCGAACACAACCATGATGTTCTCATCGACCCTGCAGATCACCGTCGACAACACCGAGGCATACGGTGCCGGATCTTGGTCCCACCCGCTTGAGATTGTCGCCTCACCTTGTGCGATCAATCGCGCCAGTTCCTTCAGGGACTGACGAGACGAGGAGATGTCAATTTCTCTCGTGCGCGGCGAGTACCTGATTTCGAGGTCACTGATCAGCATCGTGCACACCGTTTCACCACTGCGCTCTATTGGAGCCGGTCTCATAGTCCAGTTCGCCGACATACTGCCAAGTTTCACCGGTGATGCGTTCGAATGCGTGCTGGGCCACATAGAGCAGGCCCTCGCAACTCGGCACGGTGCCATCGGTGAAACGCCGAAACTCCTCCGGGCGTCCGTGGAGCATGGAGCGATAAGCATCCTCGCCGGCAACCACGACAGCGGCGCGGTAGTACAAGAATGAGTCGTCGGAGCGACGGCGGCCGGCGTTCGCGAGATCGGATCGGTCGAGGTCGAAGAGACACTTGGTCAGCAGGTCTTCGAACTCCTCGCAGTCCCGCACAGTGCGCAGCTCTTCTTCGAGTCGAGCGAACGGTGTGATTTCGTCAGCAAGAGGCCAGCCACCCAAGGTCGCGATCAAGTCCCAAAAGGTGCGCACATCCATGGCATCCCCTTCCGCGACCATCCCCCACAGACTTCCACCTGGCACCGACAAAGGCGCTGCCAGCGCTGGCCCCTTTCTCCGACTGGAGTCACTGGGCGTTGCCCCACCAGAGCCGTTTCACGATGAGTTCGTCGAGGTTGCGTAGGCGCTCGACGGCCATCGGCGCTTGGGAGCCGGAGTGTTCCAGAGCGGCCCGCAGGTCGGAGCTGAGGTAGGCCGCTTCACGGAGTTCACACTCGGCGCGGAGGGTTTTCGAGGGGGTGGCGGTGGCACGGGCGATGACGTCGAGGACAGCCTCCAGGTGCGGGCCACTGAACCGGGCGAGGAAGAACCAGTCGTCAATCGGATCCCCGAAGCGGGCCCATTCGAAGTCCAACAGCGCCGTCACGCGCCGGTCGTGTGCGAGCCAGTTGCCCCAGTGGCAGTCCGCGTGGATCGGAACGGTGGCGGACGCGTGCAACGGCGCACGATCCACTATCTCCCTCAGTCCGTCGAGCACTAGCCCGGGAATGACGCCGCCGGTGTCCAAGACGACGAGTTTCCCGATCTCGTCGGCGAGCGCGTCGTGACCGGTGAACCCACCGTGGTCGACGACTCCGGCCAACGTCTCCGCCGCCTCCGCCGCGGGAGTCCAGGCGTGCAGTGTCTGGAGCCGCTGGACCGCCTGTTCGGCCAGCAGCCGCGCGGTCGGGCCGTCCACGCCGGGAATGCCCATGCCGGGAGCCGTTCCCGGCACGCGGGCGTAGCAGGCATAGCGGACATCACGCTCTCCCAGATGCAGCCCACTGCTGAGCAACGGGGCTGTGATCCCGGCGGGCAGGTGGGGCGCGAGTGCGATCTCCCGGTCCAGCCGCGAATGCCCGGCCGCGATCTTCAGGACGAAGTCGGAGCCGAGGTAGACCTTGTGGGAGCCGCTCTCAGCGGTGGCCAAAGGGCCGGGGTCGCGCCCCAGAGCCGCTGACGCGATCACGGGAGCGGTGTCGTCGTCTGGCCACTCGTTGTCGTTCACCGGCGGTCGATGGGTGCGTCCAGGTTCATTCGCGTGTTCGCTCGCACACCGCCATCCTAGGTAATTCCGGCGGTTCAGAACGTTGTTGGCGAAACAGGGCCTGCCCGGTGGACAGGCCCTGCCGATCCGTGCGATTCACTTCGCCTTGCGGACCGCCGTCCACTGGAGGCCAGCGAACAGGGCGACCGTCCCCGCCTGCATGACTGTCCACACCACGCCGAGCGTGTTGGCGCCGAACGGGTTGAAAGCGGCCACGGCCAGGCTGGCGACGACCCAGGCGAGGTTGAACTCGATGACGAGGGTCGCGCCCCGCAGCGGGTTTCGGCTCATCGCGATGGCGCCCACGGCCAGGGCGAAGGCGATCAGGGCGATGCCGATGGGCACCAGCGCCCCGGTCGAGACGCCCAGCAAGTCGCCGATCCACACCGGGGCGATGACGTAGGCCAGGCCGTTTCCGCCCGAGACGAGGGCGTCCAGGGTGAGGAAGCGGCGGAGGAGGGTGACCGCGTGGGTGTCGGCGGGGCGGGTGGTGGCGTTGGCGGTGGTCATTGCTTCTCCCTTGGTTGCGCTTGTCACCAGCGTCGCGCGTCACCTGCGGGAAAGCGATTACCTCGCAGGTAAAGCGATACCCTCAGCCCGTGCGAGACATCGTGGCGTTCAGCGGTAGTGCCCATCCCGACCTGGCCCGTGAGATCTGTGCCCAGCTGAAAGTCGAGCTGAGCCCGGTGCGCGTCCAGCGGTTCGCCAACGACTGTCTCGAGGTGCAGCTGCAGGCCAACTGCCGCGAGCGGGACGTGTTCCTGATCCAGCCGCTCGTGAAGCCCGTCCAGGAGCACCTCGTCGAGCTGCTCCTCATGCTGGACGCGGCCCGCGGGGCTTCGGCGGCGCGGATCACGGTCGTGATGCCGCACTACGCCTACGCGCGGTCGGACAAAAAGGACACCCCGCGGATCTCCATCGGCGGGCGGCTGGTGGCCGACCTGATGGTCGCCGCGGGCGCCCACCGGGTGTTGGCGATGACGCTGCACTCGCCGCAGGTGCACGGGTTCTTCAGCATCCCGGTGGACCACCTGCACGCCCTGCGCGAACTCGCGGGCCACTTCCGCCAGTACGACCTGAGCAACACCACCGTCGTCTCCCCCGACCTCGGCAACGCCAAGGAGGCGGCGCACTTCGCCCGCCTGCTGGACGTGAAGGTCGCGGCCGGGGCCAAGCAGCGGTTCGCCGACGACGACGTGCGGATCAGCTCGATCATCGGTGACGTCACCGACCGCGACATCATCGTGCTCGACGACGAGATCGCCAAGGGCAGCACGGTGATCGAACTGCTCGCCCGCCTGCGCGAACTCGGCGCCCGGTCCATCCGGGTGGCGTGCACGCACGGGCTGTTCGCACAGGGCGCGCTGTCGCGGATCGGGGACCAGCCGGACGTCCTGGAGATCGTCTGCACCAACACCGTGCCCATCCCGGACGAGGAGCGCACGCCGAAGCTGAAGGTCCTGTCCATCGCCCCCGCGCTGGCCGAGGCGATGCGGCGAATCCACGACGGCGAATCGGTGAGCGCCCTCTTCGACGCTCCATGATCACCTGATCGGGTGAGCCTGGAGGGTTCCCGCTTACGTTCCTGAGGGTCCCGACGACTCCCTACTGCCGCCCGCTCGACGGCGGCAAGGGGGATGAACATGGGGAATCCGGACCAACCGCGCAATGCGGACGGGACTTGGAAGAAGGGCAAACTCACCGCGGGGGTGCTCGCGGTGGGAACTGTCGGCGCCATGGCGATGAGTGGCGGCGGCGCGGCGGCGAGCGGCGGCGGCGCAGGCGCGGGTGGGGTCGCGGCGGAGTCCGTGGGCCTGTCAGGGAATTTCGCGGCGCGGGTGCGCAAGGGCAAGAAGTCGGCGCGCAAAGGGAAACCCGACGACGCCTGGCGGGACTTGAACGTCCGCAAGCTCAAGGACCCGGCGAAGAAGGCCCTCAATTGCGCGGTCAACTCGTATGGGCAAGTCAGGGAGTTCCTACTCCGCAATCCGTGCAAGGAGCTTGACCGACAGCTCTTCACTTTGGAGGACACGGCGGGAAACACCTTCGTCGTGTCGGTGTCGTGGGTGCGGATGCGGGACCGGGGTGATGTCGGCGACCTCAAGCGGCTGATCGACACCGACGGCACGGGAAGCATTGCGCCCCTTGGGTTCTCGGTGTTGAAGAGCCAGGGCGTCCGGTTCACCGGCGAGCCGTTCAGGTCGGACCCCAAGGGGAACCTCCTGGTGGTGGCCGAAGCCGCGGTGGCGTCGGGCAAGCCTGATCCCGCGTTGATGGAAGCGGCGGTGGAAATCGCGGTGGAGCTGCCCGGTTAGCCGAGTTAGGGTCACGGACGTGCCCGAACTCGTCCGCCTCCACCTTGATCACGCCTCGGCCGTTCTCGCGTTCGAACGGGAGAATCGGGCGTACTTCGCGGCGTCGGTCCCCGATCGCGGCGACGACTATTTCGCCAATTTCGACGAGCGGCACCGCGCCCTGCTTGAAGAGCAGGACGCCGGGGTGTGCCAGTTCCACGTCCTGATGGAAGACGGTGAGGTTCTCGGGCGGGTCAACCTGTTCGATCTCGCGGACGGCGACGCCGAACTCGGGTTCCGGATCGCGGAGAAGGCGGCGGGCCAAGGCCTTGCCGCGAAGGCGGTCGCCGAGATCTGCGCGCTCGCTGTCGAGGCGTACGGGCTGAGCAGCCTGCGAGCCGCGGCGGCCTTGGACAACGCGGGCTCGCGCGCCGTGTTGGCCAAGGCGGGGTTCGCCGTCACCGGTGAGACTGTGCTGGCCGGAAAGCCGGGACTCGCGTACGCACTGAGCCTGCGTTAGGGCTCCAAGATGGCTTCGCGGCGGCAGAGGGTGGCCGCGGTGTCGAGGAGTGCGGCCAGGTCCGCCCACGGGCAGTTCGTGGGGCCTTCCGTGGTCGCGCGGACGACGAGTTCGCTGATCTTGTCGCGGAGCAGGACCAAGGCGTAGACGAGGTCGGTCTGTTCGAGCGAAAGGTGTTCAGGCACGGTGGCGGCCCCGGGCCCAGGTGTCGGCGATGTGGCGCAGCAGGTGGTTATCGGACCAGTCACCGTGGGTGGCCGGGATGATGTCGGCCAGGGGCTGGGCGCCTTCGAGGACTGGTCTGGGGAGGCGGTCCTCGATGATCAGGTAGCGGCGTTGCTCGATGCAGTTGCCGCGCATGACGGCGATGTAGCGGTCGCCCTTGGCCCAGCGGAAGGTGAAGCCGTGGGCGAAAAGGCGGGAGCAGGCGGTGGCTCCGGTGTAGGGGTGGGTGAGGCCCTGGACGGTCATAGGGGAAACGGTGCCGGAGCGCGAGATGTATCCAAAGGGGGAACGGTTCGGAAGATCATGCGGTGGCTGATTACCGTTTCCCCTGGTGGGATCACCTCATGCACAAGCACGGCGGCGCCCGGACACGCGGACTCGCGGCGGAGTTGAAGGAACTGCGCGCCCGCTCTGGACTGACCACCCGGGAAGTGGCGAAGCGGACCGGTTTCTCCGTGGCAACGGTGAACCGAATGGAGACCGGACGACGGCGGATCACGCCGGAGGATGCCGCTTCCCTACTCGCGGTCTACGGGGTGACTGGAGCGGCGCGGGCCAGAATCCTCGTTCTGGCAAGGGATTCGGACCTCTCAGGATGGTGGGAGACCGACGATGGGGACCTCCCGGTCCACCTGCCCGCCCTCGGTTGCTTCGAGTCGGATGCCAGCCGGATCGTTCACGTGGCGATGCTGCGCATCCCGGGACTGCTCCAGACCGCCGACTACATCCGCACCGCGCTGATCGCGGTGGATTTCCCCGCGGAGAAGCGGAAGGCGATGGCCGCCGCCCGCTTGCAGCGGCAGAAGGTGCTACTCGGCCGCACTGCTCCGAACTACCTGGCGATCATCGACGAAGCTGCGCTTCGTCGACCGACGGGCAGTCGGGAATTGATGGCGGCACAGTGCCACCACCTGGTGGCGATGGCCGAGCGCCCACACATCGATATCCGGATCATCCCGTTCGATCGCGGGTCGCATGCCGGGCTGGACGGCAGCTACGTGCAGATGGAGTTCGCCAAGGCCGGCCCGATCATCTACCTGGAGTTGGTGCAGTCATCGATGTTCCGCGATGCCGAGCACGAGGTCCGGCCGTATCTGGATACGACAGATAAGCTGATGAAGGTCGCACTCAGTTCAGCCGAATCGGTGAAGTTTCTGCGACGCTTGGCAGGCGAATACGGCCGGGAGTGAAACAAAATGGATCTTGATCACGCACGGTGGCGAACTTCCACCCGAAGCGGTGGCGGCGAGTGTGTTGAGGTCGCGTTCGTTCCTGGCCGAACCGCTGTGCGGGATTCCAAGAATCCTTGCGGGGGCACGCTTCTCCTCCCCGAAAGCGCTTGGCGTTCCCTGCTCAGCTCTCCAGGACGCTGAACACGATCCCGGCCGCCACCAGCCGCTTGATCAGCGCATCGCCCATCGCCACCGCTGTGGTGACCTGGCCTGAGGTCTCCGGAAGCTCGTCGAACGCCAGACACAGCGCCGACTCGGACAGCATCTTCGCTGTCTCGTCATAGCCGGGGTCGCCGCCCGCGACCTCCGTGACGATCCGCTTGCCGCCGCCCTCGCCGACGAACGTCACCTTGAACCACGAGCGGGCGCGCTTCTCCGCTGTTGGGCCGTCGCCGGGCTTCTTGCGGTTCAACAGCCAGTTGCGGGCGGGCGGCACCTGCGCCAGCGCGAACAACGCCACCACGCCGCCGACCAGGCCCACGGCCATTGGGAGCTTCTTGACCGCGATGTAGTGGCCGTAGGCGAACTCCGGGCCGTAGCGCTCCAGTGCGCGGGCGCTGCGCAGGACGACCTGCGGGTCGATCGTGGGCGCGGGGAGGACCCACGCGCGGGCGTCCTTCTCGAAGTGGGGCTTGCCGGTCAGGCCTCGCACCTTGCGGCCTTTGAGCCTGCCTTCGGCCTTGCGGCGCTCGCTCGCGATCTTGGCGCTGGCGCGCAGCCTGGAGAACGCCGTGATGGCCGAGTGGAACGTGCCGCCGGAGAACTCGGCGGACGCGCGCACGTAGCCATTCACGGTCACCGGGACGCCTGCGGGGAGTTGGTCGACGGTGAAGAGCACGCCCAGGTCGTACGGGATGGAGTCGAAGCCGCAGCAGTGCACGATTCGAGCGCCGGTCTCGACCGCGCGGGCGTGGTGGCGCAGGTAGGTGCGATCGACGAACTCGGGCTCGCCGGTGAGGTCGACGTAGTCCGTGCCCGCTTCGGCGCAGGCGGCCACGAGGGCGTCGCCGTAGTTGACGTAGGGGCCGACCGTGGTGATGACGACGCGGGAGGCTTCGGCGACGGCCTTGAGCGAGTCCGGGTCGCCGATGTCTGCGGTCAGCAGATCCATTTCGGCCAGGGCGGGGTCGATCGCGGCGAGCTTGGCCCGCACGGTCTCCAGCTTCGCCTTGTTGCGGCCGGCCAGTGCCCACCGCAGCTTGGCCGGGGAGTTGCGCGCGATGTACTGCGCGGTCAGCTCGCCGGTGAAGCCGGTGGCGCCGAACAGGACGATGTCGTACGTGCGGCCGATGGGCATACCAGCGATATTACTCATCGGTAACTGATAGCCAAGTCCCAATGTCGTCCGTGATCGCAACTCACCCGCTCGTGACGCTCGACACCCACCGTGACACGCCGTGCGACCAGGGGAACCAACTGAGCGCCACTACCGGGTGACAGGCCGGATCGTGGCCTGATCGTTGCAGGCCCTAATCTGCTCTCGTGCGCTTCGCAGCTCGCCAAACCGTGCCCGCCCTCCTCGTGTCGTTGTGCGCAGTGATCGTCGCGGCTTTCGGTGCCACTCCGATCGCCGCCGCGCAGCCGACCACGACCGAGGGGCAGAAGCCCGCGCCGAACAGCGCCCAGTGCCAGAACCACGACCGCCCGCCGCCGCCGATCGACACCTCGGAGGAGCCCAAGCCGGGCGAGCCGAGCCCCCAGCCGCTGCCAGTGCCCGATGAGCCGGTTGGTGGGACCCGGATGGGTGAGTGCGGACTCGTCCAGCCGCCGAACGCCACCGCGCAGATCCCGGACATCGCGTCGGCGTCGTGGGTGATCGCCGACATCGACAGCGGCGCCGTGCTGGCCGCGAAGGACCCGCACGCCCGCGAGCGGCCCGCTTCGCTGATCAAGGTGCTCCTCGCGATCGTCGTGATCCGGGAGCTGCGGCTCGAACAGGTCGTCGAGGGCACCGCGGAGGACGCCGCGCAGGAGGGCACCAAGGTCGGTGTCGGCCCGGGCGGGAAGTACACCGTCCGGCAGCTGCTGTTCGCGTTAGTCATGCGCTCGGGCAACGACGCGGCGTTCGCGCTGGCTCGTGAACTGGGCGGGATGAAGGTCGCGCTGGCGAAGATGAACACGCTGGCCAAGGAACTGGGCGCGCTCGACACCCGCGCGGCCACGCCGTCCGGGCTCGACGGGCCGGGCATGAGCACGTCGGCCTACGACCTGAGCCTGCTGGTGCGGGCGGCCATGAAGCACAAGGAGTTCGCCGAGGCCGTGTCCACGAAGTCGATCGACTTCCCCGGCTACGGCACCAAGCCTGGTTACAAGGTGAACAACGACAACCGCCTGCTCGGCAAGTACCCGGGCTTCCTCGGCGGCAAGACCGGCTTCACCGACGACGCCCGCCACACCTACCTGGGCACCGCGAAGCAGGGCACCCGCCGCCTGTCGGTGGTCCTCCTGCGCGGCGAGCCGACCCCGGTGCCCCTGGGCGACCAGGCCGCGAAGCTGCTCGATTACGGCTTCGCGCTGGCCAAGGCCAAGACCAAGCCGGTGGGCCAACTGGTGGACAAGGCCCCGGAAGCCCAGCGCAAGCAGGACGCGGTCAACGGCGCTCCGTCGGCTGAGGGCTCCTCGCCGTCGTCCGAGGCGGCAGCCATGAGCCCGGACGCGAACCGCTCGGCCTTCGGCACCTACGGCGCTCCCTTGGTCGCCGCCGCTGGCGTAGCCATCCTGATCTCGTTCGCCCTGTGGATCCGCCGCAAGCGCGCCCGCACAGCCCGCACCGCCTAACCCACCGCCGCGAGTCCCCACTTCCCGACAATGAGTTCTCACTTGAACTGAGAACTCATTGTCGGGAAGTGGGGACTCGCGGGTTTAGCGGCGGCGGAAGGCCAAGGCGAGTATGACGCCGATTCCCATGAGGCCGGCGGCCTCGCTGACCTTCGGGGTGCGGGCGACCTGAACGGTCGGGCGGATGACAGCGGGTGGGGGCGGTTCCACCGGCGGAGCGACCATGTTCTCCTTGGCCGTCGCCGTCCACGCGGTGATGAACAGGAGGAACCGGGACACCAGGTTGGCGAACACCAGCAAACCGACGATCGGGCCGACGATCGACCCCAGCGGGCCGCCGATCACCGAGTTCAAGTAGATCGTTCCGATGATCTTCAACAGCTCGAACCCGATCGCGGCGGCCAATGCTCCGCGCATGGCGCTGCGGGCCGTCACCGCCGTCCTGGGCAGGCGCGAGATCACCCAAAGGAATACCAGCCAGTTCGCCCCGATGCCCAACAGCGTGGTGATCACGAACAGCAGCACCTTGGCCCAGCCGTAGCCACCCAGGCCGACCCAGTTGAGCAGCGTGTCCGCCAAGCCCGCGCCGACCGCGCTCAGGCCGAACGAGATGACCATCGCCGCGCCCAGTCCCAGCAGCGCCAGCAGGTCGACGCCGAGCCCGCGCAGGAACGGCTGCTGGACCGGTTTCTGGCCCCACTGCGCGGTCAGCGCGTCCCGCAGGTTCGTCATCCAGCCGAGTCCGGTGTAGACAGCCGCGACCAGACCGATGATGCCGACCTTGCCGCGCTCCTCCACAGCCGTGTCGACCAGGTCCGTCAGCAGACCCTTTAGGTTTCCCGGCGCGGCCGAGGTGATCGACTCGCGCAGGTTCTGCAGGGCGTCCGGCTGGCCCGCCAGGACAAAACCGAGGACCGCGAAGCCGATCAGGAGCAGCGGGAACAGGGACAGGACGCTGAAGTACGTGATCGACGCGGCGAAGTGCTCACCGTACCGTTCGGTGAAGGCGTCATATGCCCTGATCAGGTGATCTATGCCTGGCCTGCGCCTGCGCAGCCGGGCGATCTTCGATTCCGGCTTTTCCACACTCTCCGTCACCGTTGAAAACTATTGGTCGGAAAGCGGGCCCGCAACGCGAACACGATCGTGGAACAGGCTCAGCCGCGCCCTGCGAGGAACCCGAGCTTGTCGTAGACCCGCGCCAGCGTTCCCGACGCGACCTCGCGGGCCCGCTCGGCGCCCCGGGCGAGAACCTTGTCCAGCTCCGCCGGATCGTCCATATAGGACTTCACCTGGTCGCGGACCGGTGTCACAAAGTCCGCGACGACCTCGCCAAGATCCTTCTTCAGGTCGCCGTAGCCCTTGCCCTCGTACGCGGTCTGCAGCTCGTCGATCTCCCGGCCGGTGAGCGCCGAGTAGATGCTCAGCAGGTTGCTGACGCCGGGCTTGTTCTCCTGGTCGAACACGACCTCACGGCCGGTGTCGGTGACCGCCGAGCGGATCTTCTTGGCCGACACCTTCGGGTCGTCGAGCAGCTCGATGATGCCGCCGGGGCTTGACGCCGACTTGCTCATCTTGGCCGAGGGCTCCTGCAGGTCGTAGATCTTCGCCGTGCCCTTGAGGATGTAGGCCTCCGGCGGCTGGAACGCCTTGCCGAAGCGGGTGTTGAACCGGTGCGCGAGGTCGCGGGTCAGCTCCAGGTGCTGGCGCTGGTCCTCGCCGACCGGGACGTACCGCGGCCGGTAGAGCAGGATGTCGGCGGCCTGCAGGACCGGGTACGCGAAGAGGCCGACGGTCACCCGGTCGACGCTCTGCTTGGCGGACTTGTCCTTGAACTGCGTCATCCGGCTGGCCTCACCGAAGCCCGCGAGACACTGCATCACCCAGCCGAGTTCGGCGTGCTCAGGCACCTGGCTCTGCACGAACAGCGTCGCGCGGTCGGGGTCGAGCCCCAGCGCGAGCAGCTGCGCCACCGACACCCGGGTGCGCTTGCGCAGCAGCTTCGGGTCGTGCTCGACGGTGATGGCGTGCAGGTCGGCAATGAAATAGAACGCGTCGTGCGTCTCCTGCAGGGCCACCCACTGGCGGACCGCGCCCAGGTAGTTTCCCAAGTGGAACGAGTCGGCTGTGGGCTGGATGCCGGACAGCACTCGCGGCTTGGGCGCAACGGGGGCGTTCTGCTCGGTCGACACACCGTGATTCTCCCAGTTCCGATCGGGCGTGACCGGGCCGGGGCCACGCTGGGCCATTCGGTGGATTGCCCCCTAGGGTGCGTCGGTGACAGGTTTCTGCGGAGCCGGGTCCGCCCCTGACGCCTGATCGGCGAGTGGCTCGGCCTACTCAGTCACATCTGGAGGTTCCTCGTGCAAAAGCGTTCCCGACTCCGCATGCTCGGCGCAGCGGTGGTGATCGCCTCCGCAACCGGTGTCGCCGCGGTGGCGATCCAGCCCGCGACCGCCGCGCCCGTCGCGGAGACCGGCGCGGTCGCGCACTTCGCCGTGCTCGGCGCCAAGGGTCCCGCGTTCGGCCAGGCCGAGAAGGCCGTCACCGACGCGGGCGGCACCGTCGTCAAGAGCTGGCCGGAGATCGGCGTGGTCATCGCGACCTCGTCCAACCCGGAGTTCGCCAAGATCGTGCGGGGCATGCCCGGCGTGCAGGGCGCTGGGGCAACCCAGAACCTGGCCGAACTGGCCGCCCCGCCCGCGGCCACGACCATGTCCACCGACTCCACCGCGCGTTCCGCGGCCCAGGGTTCGGGCGCCGCCCAGCGCGCGCTGGAGGACACCGAGAAGGTCGTCGACAGCGCGAAGGGCTCGCTCGCCGACCCCGAGCCGCTGGCCGCGAACCAGTGGGACATGAAGATGATCAAGGCGGACGAGGCGCACGCGATCAACGCGGGCAGCTCGGACGTCGTCGTCGGGGTGCTCGACTCGGGCATCGAGGCGTCGCACCCGGACCTGGCCGCGAACGTCGACGCCTCGCGCTCGGTGGGCTGCACCAACCAGGGTGTGCCGGACTCCTCGCCCGCGGCGTGGAACCCGACCACCAGTGACCACGGCACGCACGTGGCGGGCAGCATCGCCGCCGCGCGCAACGGCGTGGGCATCGTCGGTGTCGCGCCGGGCGTGAAGCTGGCGTCGATCAAGGTCGTCAACGACGACGGCTACATCTGGCCCGAGTACGCGATCTGCGGGTTCATGATGGCCGCCGAGAAGGGCGTCCAGGTCACGAACAACTCGTACTTCGTCGACCCGTGGTACCTGTGGTGCAAGGGTGACGCCGACCAGAAGGCCGTGGCCGAGGCCGTCGACCGCGCGATCCAGTACTCGCACCGCAAGGGCGTCGTGAACGTCGCCGCCCTGGGCAACAGCAACTGGGACCTGTCGCGCAACATCATGGATGACGGCAGCCCGAACAACGGCACCCCGATCGAGCGCGACACCGACAACACCTGCACCAAGATCCCCGCCGAGATCCACGGCGTGGTCGGTGTGTCCTCGGTGGGCGTGAAGGGTCTCAAGTCGTACTTCTCCAACTACGGCCGCACCGAGACCGAGGTCGCGGCACCGGGTGGGGACCGCATGCAGGTCCCGTCCACCCCGGACGCCAACGGCCGCATCCTGTCGACCGTCGTGGGCGGCAAGTGGGGCTACAAGCAGGGCACCTCGATGGCGTCCCCGCACGCCGCGGGCGTCGTCGCGCTGATCCGCTCGGCGCACCCGGACTGGTCGGCGCAGCGCGTCGTCGCGTCCCTGATGCACGACGCCGACCGGCAGCCGTGCCCGACCGGGACCTACGACCCGGACGGCACCGGCAACTGGGCCGCGAACTGTGACGGCGGCAAGACCGGGCGCGGCTTCTACGGAGCGGGCCTGATCGACGCGCTGGACGCGGTGAAGTAAGACCTCTTTCGAAGAGAGCGGGCCCCGCGGGAGATTCTCCTGCGGGGCCCGCTTCGCTCTGCGTTCTCAGTCTTGGTGGGCGGCCACGCCGACCGGCTGACGCGGGCCGGGAAGCGGCACGGCCGGGGTCTGCTGGGCCTTCGCGGCCACGCTCTTACGGCGGCGGACAAGTCCCACGATGAAGCCACCGATGCCGACGGCCACCGCGGCGACTCCGGGGCCCGACATGATCGGGCTGCCGCTCTCGACGACTGTGTCCGCGACGGTTTCCGCAACCGAGGGGGACGCCGACCACACGAACTGCGCGCCAACCACTGTGCCGAGTACCAAGACTCGGCGAATGTGGTCGCGCAGAGTTTCCGTGTTCACGAACTGACACCGCCTGACACCCTTGTACCGTCCCTCGATTGGACTAAGCACACTGCGTGGACTGTGAAAAAGCTACCGACTGTGTCAACCCTGCGTCCCCGAAACCGCACTATCGGTTGTCGCGGATCGACCCTAGACCCTCCGGCGACGCGCACCGGAGGTGGGTAGTCGATCACACAAGTGATCTTGGCGGACGCGGTTCAGGCGCCGCGAGCGGGTCCCCTCAACCCTGATCATCCCGCGGCGCGGTGAACCTGGCGGTAGCGCGACGGCGCGATGCCGTAGTGGTGCGTGAACGCCTGCCGCAGCGCCTCGGCGGTGCCGAAACCGCAGCGGGTGGCGACGGTCGCGACCGGGAGGCTGGTGCCGGACAGCAGGCCGGCCGCCGCCTCGGTCCGCGCCTTGCGGACGTAGCGGCCGGGGGTGACTCCGAGATGCTCCAGGAACAGCCTGCCCAACTGGCGTTCGCTCACCCCGAAGCGCGTGGCCAGCCCGGCGACGTCCAGGTCGCCGTCGACGTGTTGGGCGATGTGCGCGGCGACGGTGCGCACCAGCCGGTGGTCCGGCGGGTCGTCGGCGACGAACATGCTGACCTGGGCCTGGTTTCCGGGCCGCTGCCGGTAGGTGACGAGGACGCGGGCGACCTGGTTGGCGAGGGCTTCGCCGTGGTCCTCCAGGATGAAGGCGAGCGTCAGGTCGAGGGCGCTGGTGACCCCGGCGGCGGTGTCGACGCCGTCGTCGCGGATGAAGATCGGCGCGGGGTCGACCGTCACGGCCGGGTAGCGGCGGGCGAACTCGGCGGCGAAGTACCAGTGGGTGGTGGCGCGCTTTCCGTCGAGCAGGCCGGCGGCGGCGAGGACCGTCGAGCCGGTGCACACCGAGGACACCCGACGGCTGGTCGCGGCGAGCCTGCGCACGTGGGCGACGATCACCGGGTCGTCGGCGACGATCTCGTGCCCGCGGCCGCCGGAGACGAGCAGGGTGTCGACCGGGCCGGTGGCGCGCTGCAGGGAACCGGTGCAGCGCAGGGAAAGGCCGGAATCACACGCGATCGGGTGACCGCCCAGGCTGACCACGTCGACGAGATATTTGGGCTGCGCGCCCAACCGGTTCGCCGCGTCCAGCGCGCTGGTGACGCAGGCGATGTCGAGCAACTCCGCGCCGTCGTAGGCGACGACGACCACTCGGCGTTCTTCCACGGTCGGACAGTCTGCCGCCGATGTCATGACAGCGCCAGGATCGCCGCTCCGCCGCGGACGTCGACGGCCGCGCACCAGTGCGCGTAGGCGCCCGGGCACGACCAGGTCCGCGCGGTGGTGGTGCAGGCCCAGACGCCGTGGCCGAGCCACCCCGCGGCGAGCGTGGTCGCCGGCGGCACGCCGTCGCCGAAGGTCAGCAGGGCGGAGGCGACACCGAGCAGCGACCGAAGTGCCTTTGTGAGCGCGGGCGCCACGGTGGTCCGAAGCGCGGGCAGGCCATGGGGCTTCAGGGTGCGAATGTCCGAAAACTTGGGAACCATGTCCGGTCGGACACTTTCTTGTCGACCTTGGGGACCGTAAGTTGACCATACCCCCTAGAGGTATGGAGGATCTGATGACGGTGATCGCCCCGCTGCGGACGAAGCACTTCTGGAAGCACTACGTCGAGATGGTCGTGGCCATGTTCCTCGGCATGTTCCTGCTGAACCCGGTCGCGAACCTGTTACTCGGCAGGCCGCTGTCCGCGCCGATGATCGAGTCGACGGTTCCGGCCACCCTGCTCATGGCGACGACGATGACCATCGGCATGACCGTGTTGATGGCGTACCGCAAGCACTCGTGGCGCTCCATCGCGGAGATGGGCGCGGTGATGTACGCGTCGTTCGCCGTGCTGTACCCGCTCTACTGGGCGGGCTGGATGTCGGGCGGCACGGTGATGATGATCGGACACGTGATCATGCTGCCCGCGATGGCCTTGGTCATGCTCCGCCACTGACCTGGTTACGCGCCGGGCCAGTCGTAGGTGATCGTCACCGGGGCGTGGTCCGACCAGCGTTCCGCGTACGTCGCGGCGCGCTCCACCAGGGCGGTGAGGGCGCGGGCGCTGAGGCCCGGGGTGGCCACCTGGTAGTCGATGCGCCAGCCGGAGTCGTTGTCGTAGGCCTTGCCGCGGTAGGACCACCACGTGTACGGACCCGGGCCCTCCGGGTACAGCAGCCGGTGGACATCGCGGTAGCCGGCTTCGTCGAAGACGCGGCCCATCCAGTCGCGCTCGGCGGGGGTGAATCCGGCGTTCTTGCGGTTGGCCTTCCACGCCTTGAGGTCGATCTCCTGGTGGGCGATGTTCCAGTCGCCGCAGACGATGACCTCGCAGCCGCTCGCCGCGGCCTTCTCGCGCAGTTCGACCAGGTACGGCAGGAACGCGGCCATGAAGCGCTCCTTCTGGTCCTGCCGCAGCGTCCCCACCTCACCGCTGGGGAGGTAGACGCTGCCCACGACGACACCCGGGAACCACGCCTCCACATACCGGCCGCTCGCGTCGAACTCGGAGACGCCGAACCCGACGCGGACCGCCGTGGGCTCCTGCCGCGAGTAGACCGCGACACCGTTGCGGCCCTTGAGGACCCGGGAGTCGGCGTGCACGGTGTGCCAGCCGGGCGGGGCGGCGAGTTCGGCGGGCAGGTCGTCGGCCGAGGCGCGGACCTCCTGCAGGCACACGAAGTCCGCCCGGGTGGCCGCGAGCCACTCGACGAAGCCCTTCTTGGCGGCCGCGCGCAGCCCGTTGACATTGATCGTGGAAACCGTCAGCACCGCGCCACCCTAAGCGGCTAGCAGGTGCGGCCGGGCAGCGGCTGCAGGAACTGCGCCGACGCCCAGCGGTTGGGACCGAGCATCCGGAAACCGTTCTGCACCGTCGGCAGCGCGTCGGTTTCCGCGCCCTGCTTGAACTTGCCGACGATGTCCGCGTGGCCGTCCGGGGCGGCGCGCACGTTGAGCACGTCCGCGGTGACCGACACCCGGCACTTCGCCGCGCTGCTGGCGGGCGCGTTGGGGCTCTCGACACCCATCGAGTACATCGAGACCACCCCGACCAGCGCGCCGCCGATCAGCAGTGTCCGCTTCGGCAACAGCATCGTCAGCACTTCACACGCTCCTTGTCACCCACGGTCCCTGGGTGAACGGTCCCGTACCCACCGGTATCCGCGCCAGTGATCGCGACCGGAAACACCCGACGGAGCCAACGGCGGCGACACTGCGTCACCCTGACAGCAAGAAGCCCCCCGCCAGAACGGCGAGGGGCTTCCCGGACGAGTGGCTAGCCCGCCATCTTCTTCTGCAGGTTCTCGTCGAGGGTGTTGAGGAAGTCCTCGGTGGTCTGCCACTCCTGGTCGGGTCCGACCAGCAGCGCCAGGTCCTTGGTCATCCGGCCGCTCTCGACGGTCTCGATGACGACCTTCTCCAGCGTCTCCGCGAACTCGATCACCTCGGGGGTGCCGTCGAGCTTGCCGCGGTGCTTGAGGCCGCCGGTCCACGCGTAGATCGACGCGATCGGGTTGGTGGAGGTCGGCTTGCCCGCCTGGTGCTGGCGGTAGTGCCGGGTCACCGTGCCGTGCGCGGCCTCGGCCTCGACGGTCTTGCCGTCCGGGGTCATCAGGACCGAAGTCATCAGGCCCAGCGAGCCGAAGCCCTGCGCCACGGTGTCGGACTGGACGTCACCGTCGTAGTTCTTGCACGCCCAGACGTAGCCGCCCTCCCACTTCATCGCGGCGGCGACCATGTCGTCGATCAGGCGGTGCTCATAGGTCAGGCCCGCGGCGTCGAACTTCTCCTTGAACTCCGCCTCGAACACGGCCTGGAAGATGTCCTTGAAGGCACCGTCGTACGCCTTGAGGATGGTGTTCTTGGTCGACATGTAGACCGGGTAGTTGCGCTGCAGGCCGTAGGAGAACGAGGCGCGCGCGAAGTCCTCGATGGACTTGTTGAAGTTGTACATGCCCATGACGACGCCGCCGTCCTCCGGCATGTCGACCACGGTGTGCTCGATCGGCTCCGAGCCGTCGGTCGGGGTGAAGGTGATGGTCACCTTGCCCGCGCCGGGGACCTTGAAGTTCGTCGACTTGTACTGGTCGCCGTGGGCGTGACGGCCGATGACGATCGGCTTGGTCCAGCCCGGCACCAGCCGCGGGATGTTGGAGATGATGATCGGCTCGCGGAAGACCACGCCGCCGAGGATGTTGCGGATCGTGCCGTTGGGCGAGACCCACATCTTCTTCAGGCCGAACTCCTCGACGCGCGCCTCGTCCGGCGTGATCGTGGCGCACTTGACGCCGACACCGTGCTTCTTGATGGCGTTCGCGGCGTCGATGGTGACCTGGTCGTCGGTCTCGTCCCGGTGCTCGATACCGAGGTCGTAGTACTCGATGTTGAGGTCCAAGTACGGGTGGATCAGCTTGTCCTTGATGAACTGCCAGATGATGCGGGTCATCTCGTCGCCATCGAGTTCGACGACCGTTCCCTGGACCTTGATCTTGGCCATGAGCCGCGGTGCTCCCTTCGCCGTTAATGCGCGCGCCTTCAAACGGTACAAGCGTACTGGTAGCGAGGCGCGTGATGTGAGCCTGTGTCTACAGTCACCGCGATGGTAGAGCGACGGCGGTCACCCGAGGCCGGCGGCCACCGCGAGGATCCGCCGGGCCATGGCGGGCTGCTCACCACCCATATGCAGGGTGTTCAGTGAGAACACCAGGCGCCGGGACAGGTCGCGAGTCGCGCCCGCGCCGCTGTTGTAGCCGGGGCGGTCGCCGGTCTTGCCCCAGAACTCGATGCTGCGCCGCCTCCCCGGAGTTTCAACGGTTGGTCACCAAGGTGGCGGTTCAGGTCGACCCGGCCTTGGCCCGCGAGGTGCAGAACGGCGGCCGTGTTGAGAGACGGGCCTGCGGTCCCGGCCGGCGCGGCAAGAGTCTTGATTCCCATGCCGCAAACCTGTCGGCGATGATCAACCGGACCGGGGTCGACCCCGGAAGCGTCCCTTAGAACTCGTTCAGCTCGCGCCACTCGTCGGCGAGCATCGCGTAGACGGCCTCGTCGGCCCACTTGCCCTTGACGAACTCGTTCTCCCGGAAGCGTCCCTCGAACCGCATGCCGAGACGTTCGAGCAGCCTGCCGGACGCGCGGTTGTCGGCGTCGAGCCTGCCGATGATCCGGTGCAGGCCCAGCTGCTCGAAACCCAGCCGCAGCATCTCGGTGGCGGCTTCACCCGCGTAGCCCTTGCCGTGGTGGTCGGGGTGGAAGACGAAACCGACCTCGCCGCACTGGTGTTCCTCGCTGACCCACCGCAGCATCACGTCGCCGAGAAGCTGACCTGTCTCGGCGAGGACCACCGCGGGCGAGATCGCGTCGCCCTCCTTCTCCAGCTTGGTGAAGGTGAGCTTGTCCTTGAGCGCGGCCTCGACCTGCTCGCGCGTGCGCGGCTCGAAGTACAGGTATTTGGCAACGTCCTCGCGGGACTGGATCGCGTAGAGCGCGTCCAGATCGGACTCGACGTACGGGCGGATGATCAGCCGGCGAGTGGTGATGGGAAATGAGGGACGCAGCACCCGATCGAGCGTACGCCTGTGATCGAATACCGCCCACTGGTCTTGATGGGGGGCACGGATGTCGACTGGACCGACGCACGCCATGAGCGGTCTCACGGCATGGGCGACGGCGACGGCACTGGCGGGCGACAGCTCGCTCGGGACGCTGTCGGTCAAGGGCTGGTGTGTGGGCGCGGTCCTGTGCGCGGGCGCGGCGCTGTTACCGGACCTCGACCACCCGGAGTCGACGGTGTCGAGCACGTTCGGCCCGGTGACGGCGGCGGGGTCGAAGCTGATCAACGCCATCAGCCACGGCATCTACCAGGTCACCCGCACCAAGCGCGACAGCAAGCGCGACGGCGGGCACCGCGGGTTCACCCACACCCTCGTCTTCGCCATCCTGGCCGCGATCACCACCACGGCGATCGTGCAGACCAGCCAGTCGTGGGCGCTGCCGCTGCTGATGTTCTTCTTCAGCGGCCTGGCGGTGCGCGGGATCATGCACAAGTGGTGCCCTCGCAACGACGCCCTGTGGATCACCGGCACGGCGCTGCTGCTGACCTACGCGTGTCTCAAATGGACGGACCAGGCGTCGGCGGACGCGGCGGCCTGCGGCGTGGCGGTCGGCATCGGCTGCATCGCGCACTACCTGGGCGACGCGATCACCGAGCAGGGCTGCCCGATCCTGTGGCCGGTCCCGATCGCGTTCAAGACCTGGTACCCGGTGGCGCCACCGAAGATCATGCGGATGCGCACGGGCGGCACCGTCGAGATGGCCATCGTCGGCCCGCTGCTGACGGTGGTCGCCATCTGGATGTCGGCCGTGGCCCTGTACAACGCGGGCGCGCTGCCGTTCCTCGAAGGGATCCCGCTGATCCCCTGGGCCTGATCAGCCCGGGTGCGCGCCGACCGCGTCCTTGATCTGCGACCCGAGGTCGGCGTCGCCGCTGTGCGCGCAGTGGGCGCAGCAGAAGAACCGGCCCTCGACCTCGACGCCGTGACCGAGGATGCGGCACTTGCAGTGCTCACAGACCGGGGCGAGCTTGGTGATCGCGCACTCGAAGCTGTCGAACGTGTGGACGTCGCCGCTGACCGTCTTCACCTCGAAGGCCATCCAGTAGTCGTTGCCGCAGGTGTCGCAGGTCGCCATAGTGCGATCTCCTCTCTCGGTGACCACTGCAGCCTGCGCCCGGCGGCGAGAGGCGGCAACCCGAGAAAGTCTCGTGCCACCATGGTCGTCCGACACCGATCAGCGAGGCCGAACACGTGCTGCCCACCCACCTACGCTGGACCGTTCCGCGACCGCCGTACCGCCTGGACCCGCAGGACCTGGTCACGCTGGTCGTCCTCGATCCGCGGTTGCACGTGTCCACGGACGAGGAAGACCGCGTCGAATTCAGCTATCACTGCTTCAACCACGCGCGGGCGTACATCCATGGGAGTGCGACCCGGGCCCACATCTGATCGCGTTGTCCTGTGCCGAGCACGGCTACGAGAACCTGTCCGCCGACATGCGAATGCTGTGGATGCCGGATGGATTCGACCCGCCGCTCGACGCCGACCAACTGAGGGAACTGGCGGGCGACTGACGCGGTCGGTCTCGCGTGGGAATGACCAAGGTCACCGGCCGTGCCACGATGGTCGCCATGACGGAGACGTTGTGCCTGGCCCAAGACCCGGAGAGCCGACGCACGACCAGTCCATGGCAGGCCGCGCCGATCCACCTGGACCCGATCTTCCTCACCTGGGAGCAGGACGCGGGCTCCTCGGAGATCTCCGACCGCCAGCCGACCAGACGCTCGTACGAGATGTGGCGGCTCGCGGAAGCCAAGACGGGGCTCGACACAGTCCTGTGGCTGAACCGCGCGGTGAACCTGCGAATGCGACTCCTGACCCAGCGCTACAACATGCGCTCCATCCTCACCGACGCCCCACCAAAAGACGCCGAGATCCTGGCCCGAATCGGCATCATCCGCCCCCAGATGCACCGCACACTGAGGGACCTGCACCAAGCACTGGAAACCTCAGCCGAGCCGACCGAACGACTCGCCGAGTTCGTGGACGCGGTGTGGTATTTCCTCCGATCGACCGACAACCTGATGAACCTCCAGCGGACGGACATGGCATTCGCCCACGAACAGGCGAACCGCGACGGCTATGTGTCCTTCGAATTCGGCCAGTACTTCACCAAACAGGCGCCCGCGGTGGCGGCTTGGGGGATCCTTCCGCTGGAACTGGTCTCCCAACAGACCACCGGCGACTGGATTTCGATCGACCTGAAGGTGAAGCCGCGCATCCAGTACGGACACCTGTACTTCGAGGGCATCCTCAGCCCGGCGGAGTGCCACGTCGGTTCGGTGTGGCGGGCTTTCTTCGACCTGGACGCCTCAGCGCATGGTTGATATCGGCCACAAAGACGCCCGAGCTGAATCGTGGTCATCCATGCTCGTGCCGATCCACCCGGATTGCGGCCGCCCGGCCTCATCGACAGCTTCGCGAACGCCTTGGCCCATGGCCCGCACCAGGAGCTCGGGGCGAGATCCGCCCATGTCCCTCGCCAGTCGCCCCATGAGCTCTTGGTCGTCCAAGACGCGGAGCAACTCGGCGACGCCCATGTCATCGAGCAGAACCGGTATGTGCGATCCCAGGAGCCACGCTCCTGCCTGGGGTGGGTCGAAGTCGAACTTCTCCAGCGCGGCAATGTCCTCGTCGTAGAGCCGATCGAAATATTTCCCAGACGAGTACCACTCGATCATCGTCGCCAGATCGAGCGCGTCGCGCGTTTCGTCGCGATAGCGGTCTCGCCAGGCTAGGAGTTTCAAAAGCACGAGCGCCGGAATCGTCGGAACCTTGACCGAGATCCCATAAGGCAGGTCCACCGTCTGCGCCGAATCGGCCGCTTCGCGGAGGCCGAGGACGTTCATCTCGTGGTCATCCGGCCACTTGATCGTCCGGTTTGCTCGTTCGATGCCACCGTAGGGCAGCACGTCGACCTCGGTGCCCTCGACGATGAACTTGTGCGCGCTGGGGCCGTGTTTCTCCAAGTTTCGCACCAGGTTGGCGAATTCATCCCAGGAGTCGACCTCGGCCGCGATGTCGATGTCTTTGGTCTGGCGTTGGGGAGTCGTGCCCAAGAGATCGATCGAGATGAGAGAGCGCGCGGTCGCGCCCACGACCAGGTAATGGACCCCTGCTTCACTCGCGATTCCATCGATCCGGGCCAACACCTTGGCGGCCCGCAGGACCTCATAGTCGGTCGAGCCCCGCAAGTCGATCGTCACTGATTCTGATCCTGTCCGCGTGCTCACGTTGACGAGGGTCGCCGGAGGCGAGTAGATCAGCGTAGATCAACGTGGGTGGCACGATCCAAGACTGCCCCGCCCTCGCCCAGAACCGTCGTCGTATGTGGATGTTGCCTGCCTGTTCCGCGCGCACCATTCGGTGTTTGGCCATGAGTGAGTTCGGCCGCTCATCGGCGTAGAGGGTGAGGGTGGCCGGTGTGAGGTGCGGGTCGAGAACGCTTGCACCGGCTTCGCCGCCCACTTGGACGTTCGACCGCGTCAGCTCGTCCTCCGAGGCCCGCCACCATGAAATGTCGGGGACGTCGAAATCGCCTAGGGACAGCGCTGGTGAGAGCCTTGTCGAATAGGCCTCCGACCAACGGTTGAGCAGCTCGCCCGCCCGTCCCAGCCTGCGTTCGCCCGCCACTTCGTACAAGTAGCCTGCCTTGGCCAGGTCATCGACCACCGCTTGGGCGGTGCCAAGCGAGACCCCGCTCGCGGTCGCGAGCCTGCGCAACGGCTCCCCGGCCGAGGTCGGCCAGCTGAGCAGTACGAACCCGACCTGCAGCCCTGCGCGGCTGAACGCCTTGCTGCCGCGCGACGAGGAACGGCTGGTGCGCACGCCCGCCTTGCGGCGACCCCGGATGTCGATGAGGACGTCGTCCCAAGCGATGTGCGCGTTGCCCGCCTCATCGATGTAGTCGATGCCCCGCTCGCGCAGCAGGGTCGCCGCCTGCTCGGTGATCGAGCGGGCGACGACCAACGTGGGGAGCGAAGGATGCGGATGGAGGGCCGTCGCGAGTTCGGACGGCACGGTCCGCTTGATCACGACGGCGTACGTCCGAGCTGCGCCTGACGCCCGACTGACGCGGGCCACCAAGTCGGCGACGTGGCCCTCCGGCGACATGTCGACCTTGAGACCGAGCTCGCGCAACCAGCCACCCAACTCGGCCAACCGCGCACGCTCGTTCAGAATTTCGCCATGTTCATTTTTGCTGAACATATGTCAATTTTGAACGCTCGGTCGGTTCGGCGCAAGTTTCGGAGTTCATGCGATCCTTCCGCCATGACGCCGAAGTTGTGCATCGCCCAGAACCCCGAGGCCGACGCCCTTCTGGAACGCGAACCCCTCGCGCTGCTGATCGGCATGCTGCTGGATCAGCAGATCCCGATGGAGGTCGCGTTCAACGGGCCGAAGAAACTCCACGACCGTCTCGGCGGCAAGCTCGACGTCCACGAGATCGCCGACTACGACCCGGACAAGTTCGCCACCCTGTCGACCACGCCTCCCGCCATCCACCGTTACGGCGGCAGCATGGGCAAGCGGGTGCAGGCACTGTGCCAGTTCATCGTGGAGCACTACGACGGCGACACCGAAGCGATCTGGACCAAGGACAAGCCCACCGGCGCCGAGGTGCTGAAGCGGCTCAAGGCCCTCCCGGGATACGGCGAGCAGAAGGCCAAGATCTTCCTGGCCCTGCTGGGCAAGCAGTACGGCGTGTCCCCCTACGGGTGGCGGAAGGCCGCGGGCGACTACGGCGGCACCAACACCCGGATGTCCGTCGCCGACGTCACCGGCGCTGAAACGCTCGCGCAGGTCCGCGCGTACAAGAAAGCCAAGAAGGCCGCCGCCAAGAGCGGTTGAGGCCTTGGCTGCCTGCGCTTACCCTGGGGACGCGGAGGTGGCCCCATGCGAGCAGCGGTAGGCGACCGGCTACACGTCCATGGTCGCAACGTCGGCAACGCCGACCATCTGGGTGAGATCCTCGAGGTGCGCGGCGCCGACGGTGCGCCGCCCTACCTGGTCAAGTTCAACGACGGGCACGAGAGTCTGGTGTTCCCCGGGCCCGATTGTGTGGTCGAGCACGAGCCCCAATAGATCGACTCGCTAACCTGTGTCCTCTTCCACTCCTCAAGGGGGCACTATGCGAAATCGGCTGGCGATCATTCTGGTCGCGGCGGCGCTGACGGGCGGCCTGACCGCGTGTGACGCCGTACGTGAAGCCACGAGCGCGGCCGACTCCGCCACGGACAAGGCGAGCGTCTGCCTCGACGCCGCCAAGCTGGCGGGTTTCTACCCGGACCTCTCCAACCCCGAGCAGGCCGTGAAGGACGCCGAGAAGACGGCCGCGGACCTGCAGGCGCTCGCCGAGAAGACCGGTGACGCGACCCTGAAGGACGCGCTGGCCGACATGTCGGCCAAGGTCGGCGAGCTCGGGCCGAACTCGATCGACCCGGCGAGCGTCACCCAGTGGGCCAAGGAAAAGGTCGGCGCGGCCAACGCGCTGACGCAAGCCTGCCTCTAGAGCGAGAACGGCCGCCTGCCCTTGTCGGGGCAGGCGGCCGTCGCACGCCGCGGGAACGGTGAATTACACGTTGGTGATTTCCTCGATCAGGGCATCGACGTCGAAGAAGTCGCTCTCACTGCCGATCGGCACGATCTTGGCGGTCGCGGTGAGGAACCGCTCGACGGCCTCGTATTCCATCTCCAGGATGGCCTGGCCCTCCGGGGACTCGATCTCCAGGAGAATCGACGCACGCCCGTCGGTGTGCTCCGGGCTGAACCGGACGTCACCCTCGCCGGTGGGGCCGATCAGGCCCGCGACCAGCAGATCCCGGGCGAAAATCCACTCCACCCAGCGGTCGCGGTCGGTCTGGAACGCCGCGGTGACCGTGAATGGCTCGCTCGCTCGATACGTCCACCGGGAGCGCACCGGGGTGCTGCCGCCGTAGAGCGAGATGAGCTGCTCAGTGTGCTCTGCGTTCTTGTTCATCTCGTCGCCTCCCTGATCCCGGTTTGCGCTTCTGGTATTCGCGAACCCGTCAGGTGGGAAACGTCGCCTGTGGCGGTTTGTGATGCCACTGCCTGCATGTTCACGCGATTGGGGGACTCTAGGCAGAAAATGCGGCATCGGAGTTAACAAAAACGGGGCCCCACCGATGTGGGGCCCCGTTGTTGAACGCTTAGGTCAGATCAGGCCGAGACCCTTGACCGCGTCGCGCTCCTCAGCCAGTTCGGCGACCGAGGCGTCGATGCGGGCGCGGGAGAACTCGTTGATCTCCAGGCCCTGCACGATCTCGTACTCGCCGTCCTTGCAGACCACGGGGAACGACGAGATGAGGCCCTCGGGGACGCCGTAGGAGCCGTCGGACGGGATGGCCATCGACGTCCAGTCGCCCTCGGGGGTGCCGTTGACCCAGTCGTGGATGTGGTTGAGGGCGGCGTTGGCGGCCGACGCTGCCGAGGACGCGCCGCGGGCCTCGATGATCGCCGCGCCGCGCTTGGCCACGGTCGGGATGAAGGTGTCGGCCAGCCACGCCTCGTCGTTCACGGCCTCGGCGGCGTTGCGGCCACCGACCTCGGCGTGGAACAGGTCGGGGTACTGGGTGGCGGAGTGGTTGCCCCAGATCGTGAGCTTCTTGATCTCGGTGACCGGCACGCTCAGCTTCGCCGCGAGCTGCGAGATCGCGCGGTTGTGGTCGAGGCGGGTCATCGCGGTGAAACGCTCACGCGGGACGTCCGGGGCGTGCGCCTGGGCGATGAGGGCGTTGGTGTTGGCCGGGTTGCCGACCACCAGCACGCGCACGTCGTCGGCGGCACCGGCGTTGATGGCCTCACCCTGGGGCTTGAAGATGCCGCCGTTGGCCTCGAGCAGGTCGCCGCGCTCCATGCCCTTGGCGCGCGGGCGCGCGCCGACGAGCAGGGCGACGTTCACGCCGTCGAACGCCTTCTTGGCGTCGTCGGTGATCTCGATGCCGCTGAGCAGCGGAAACGCGCAGTCATCGAGTTCCATCGCGGTGCCCTCGGCGGCCTTGACGGCCTGCGGGATCTCCAGCAGCCGCAGGTTGACCTGCGTGTCCGGGCCCAGCAGATGGCCGGAGGCGATGCGGAAAAGCAGGGCGTA
This sequence comes from Actinokineospora xionganensis, assembly GCF_014323725.1. GTDB lineage: Bacteria > Actinomycetota > Actinomycetes > Mycobacteriales > Pseudonocardiaceae > Actinokineospora > Actinokineospora xionganensis. The sequence continues at coordinate 25,956 of NZ_JABVED010000035.1, forward strand.
GCCGATCTGGCCTGCTGCACCGGTGACGGTGACGTTGACGGGTGCCACTTGGCGGATCCCTCCCGAGACGGACGAATGAACCGGAGGCTACCAAGCTGTTGCGAGTGATCGCCGCGCGCGGTGAGCAGGGTCTCGGTGATCCCCATCGGGTGGTTTCGGCCGACAGGCGACCTGACTTCGTGGATCACTCGGCGGTGAGGTCGATCATGACGAACCATGGTTATCGAACTGCTCGGCGAGGAGTTGCGCGGGCATCGGGAGGAAGCCGGGCTGAGCCTTTCGGAGGTCACCGCGAGGACGGGCATCAGCACGTCCAAGCTCAGCCGGATGGAGAACGGGCGCAAAGCCCAGAAGGCCGACGACGTCGCGGCCCTGCTGAAGGTCTACGGGGTGCAGGGCTGCCGCCGCGACGACCTGCTGGCGTTGGCGCACGGCACCGAGGGGTCGCAGGTCGCGTCGCTGCGGGTGCTGGAGTCGAAGGCGACGATGATCGTCGACTACGAGCAGGCGATCGTGCCCACGCTGCTGCAAACCGTCCCGTACGCGCAGGCCGCGCTCCGCGAGGTCACCATGGTCGACGAGGCGGCGCTGGAGGAGCAGTACACGAACCGGCTGCGCAGGCAGGCGATCCTGCGGCGCGCGCACCCACCACGGTTCTTCGCGATCATCGCCGAGACCGCCCTGCACACCGCGGTCGGCGGCCAGGAGGTCATGCGCGAGCAGATCCGCTACCTCGGCGAGGCCGCGAGCAGGCCGAACGTGACGATCCGGATCGTCCCCGACCTCACGCACGGCCACCCGGGGCTCGGCGGGTCGTTCCAGCGCATGCAGTTCCGCTCGCGCGGGGCGGTGGTGGTGTTGGAGAACCGGACGTCGAGCGTGGTGATCGAGGACACCGCGCAGGTCCGCGTCTATGACCGCATCGTCGTCGAGTTGCTCAGCGTCGCGCTGACGCGCGACGAGTCGTTGACGCTGCTGGAGAAGCTGTCCTGATCAGCGGTCCCGCCGGATCACCGAGACAGGGGCCCGCCCTCGATGGTCATCGCGACGGCGATGACCATCACCCCGAAGAATCCGTAGCTCAGCACGTCGACGGCGCGACCGCGGATCGCGATCAGGCCCGCCTGCTCGTCGCGCAGCAGGACCCGCAGGCCCGCGGCGAGAAGCAGGGCGAGACCGATCCACACGGTGCCCTCGCGCCAGTAGTACTGAGTGATCCGCACGAGGCCGAGCACGACCACCGCCATGACCAGCGCGAACGGCAGGTGGACGAGGGCGGGGTGCTTGCCGGTGCGCTGCGGGCCCCCGGTCACGCCGAGAGGTTCCGCTCGGCCGCTTCGACGGTGTTGCGCATGAGCATGGCGATCGTCATCGGGCCGACGCCGCCGGGCATCGGGGCCAGGAAGCCCGCGACCTCGCGCACGTCGGGGTGCACGTCGCCGACCAGGCCTTGGTCGGTGCGGGTGACGCCGACGTCGAGCACCGCCGCGCCGGGCTTGATCATGTCGGCGGTGATGAGGCCCGCGTTGCCCGCCGCGGCGACGACGATGTCGGCGCGCCGGACCTCGCCTGCGAGGTCCTTGGTTCCGGTGTGGCAGAGGGTGACCGTGGCGTTCTCGCTGCGCCGGGTCAGCAGCAGCCCGAGCGGGCGGCCGACCGTGACACCGCGACCGACGACGGTCACGCGCGCGCCCGCGAGCGGGACGTCGTAGCGCCGGAGCAGCTCGACGATGCCGACCGGCGTGCAGGGCAACGGGCCCGCGTCGCCGAGCACGAGCTTGCCGAGGTTGGTCGGGTGCAGGCCGTCGGAGTCCTTCGCCGGGTCGACCCGCTGCAGCGCGGCGCCCGCGTCGAGGTGGCCGGGCAGCGGCAGCTGGATCAGGTAGCCGGTGCAGTCCGGGTTCTCGTTGAGCTCGTCGATGACGGCTTCGAGTTCGGCCTGCGTCGTGTGCGCCGGAAGGTCGCGGCGGATGGAGTTCAGGCCGATCTTCTTGCAGGTCCGGTGCTTGCTGCGGACGTAGGACTGCGACCCGGGGTCGTCACCGACCAGCACGGTGCCGAGACCGGGGACCACGCCCCGCTCGGCGAGCGCGTCGACCCGCCCGCGCAGCTCGGCGAGGATGGCGTCTCGGGTGGCATTGCCGTCAAGGATCGTCGCGGTCACGTACCCCATCCTCTCACTCGCGGCGCGGAACGGCGGCGATACCCACCGCGGCCAGAGTCAGCGCGACCCCGATCACAGTGGTCGGCTCGACCCCCTCGCCGGGCGGCGGCGCGACCACGTCGAGCAGGAGAGCGCCGACGAGTTGGCCCGCGACGGCGCACAGGCCGACCATCAGGACACCGACCAGGCGCACGGCGAACACCGCCGTCGACAGGGCGACGACGCCGAGCGCGCCGCCGACGTAGAGCCACCACTGGGTGGGCGCCGAGTCGGGCAGACCCCGGATCGCCACGTCCACGGTGGAGGCGATGGTCAGCGCGACAAGGCCCACGGCGAAGTTCAGCATCGAGGCGAACGCGACACTGCCGGAGGACGCGCGCACCAGGCCGTTGACCGCCTGCTGCCAGCCCAGGCCGATCCCCGCGAGGGCAGGGACGAGCGCGAGCCAGAGGTGGCCGGGGCGCCCGAACTCGTCGGACACGGCGGTGCCGACGGCGATCACCGCGAGCACGGCGCCCGCCGCCCGGGTCGCGGTGATCGACTGCGCTTCGCCGGGGGCGATGCCCGCGCGGTCGACGAGCAGACTGCTGACCACCTGGCCCGCGACCACGGCGACGGTGAAGACCGCCACGCCGAGCAGGGTCACCGTCAGGCCTTGAGACGTGACGTACCAGGCGCCCGCCGCGCCGCCCAGACACTGCCAAGGGCGGAGCTGTCTTGTCGAGATCGCTTCGCGGAACCGGCCGATGCCCGCGCGCGCGGTCGGCATCGAGGCGACGGCGGCGACCAGGATCACCAGGCCGATGGCGAAGGAGATCAGCGCGGCGATCAGGCCGTCGCCGAGGTGGCTGCCCAGTTGGCCGTTGATCCGGGCCTGGCCCGCGAGCACGACTCCGCCGAGGGTGGCGACGACCGCACCCAGTGGACGTGACATCCGGTCAGATCCAGCGGTGCCGCACGGCGTGCACGGCGAGTTGGAACCGGGTGGTCGCGCCCGCGTGGTCCATCAGCCGCTGCAGGTGTCGGAACACGGTCCGCCTGCTGACGCCGAGTTGACGGGCGATCGAGTCGTCGTTGGCGCCCGCGGCGAGCAGGCCGAGGAGCCGCTGCTCGATCGGCTGGACGGCGGAGGACGCGCGCGCGGCTCCGTGCAACGGGACCGCCAGCCGCCACGACGCCTCGAACAGGCCGACCAGCGCGGAGAGCAGGCTGCTCGGGCGCACCACCAGCAGCGAGCGGTTCACGTCGGCCTCGGCGACCGGGAGCGACACGGTCGCGAACTGCTGGTCGATGATCGTCAGCTTCACCGGCACCTCGGGCAGCACCCGCGCCTGCTCGCCTGCCGCCACGCACGGCTGGATGTTCTGCGCGTAGCGACCCGGGTCCTCGACGGACGCGCGCGCGTAGACGACCTTGTAGGTCACCTCGCCGCGGTTGAGCTGTTCGAGTTCGGCGTTGTTTATGTGGCCCTCGGTGAAGTACGGCGGTGAGTCCAGGCGCCGGACCTCCTTGCGCGCGCTGAGCTCCATCTGCTGGATGCGCTGGGCGATCGCGGTGCCGGTGACGACCTCGATGAGGTCGTCGGTGCGCTGCGGGGAGATCGCCCGGCGGAAGGTGTCGTAGGCGTTGAGCGTGGCCACCCTGGCCTGCTCCAGCTCCGACTCGCGGCGCCTGCTGAGGATCTGCAGACCCGACGCTGGCGGCACAGGGGTTATGGTCCGGCCGTCCGGGCCACCGGCACCGACCAGACCGGCGTCGACGAGGGTGCGCAGACTGTGCTGGACCAGTTCGAGCGGCTCCGCGGCGCCGACGGCGATTTCCTCTGCCGTCGAGGGCCCGGTGCGCAGGAGATAGAGGTAGCTGCGGATCTCGTCTTCGGGCAGGCCGAGTCGAGAAAGGTGCGGCGCCAGATCGCCCTCGGACATGCCGGGAAGGTTGGCACAACTGTGACGGTGACACAAACAGGTTGCCGGACTACCGGACGGGATGGTAACCGTCCGTCATCGTCGCAGGCAGAGGCTCGACGCACGATCCACCGTATGCCAAGGGCCTGTCGACAGGAGAAGATGTCCACGTGGCACAACCGACGCAGCTGAACCCAACGGAACAGGATGCCCTGGTCAAGCAGATCGGGCTCGCGTTGCTCCGGGCGGCACCCGCGGACTGGCATTCCATCACCGTCGACTACCGCGCGCTGGGTCGGTACGCGGAAGCGGTCGGCAAGGTGATCTTCGCTGATGAGACCACCGAGGAGTTGAAAGTCTCACCCGAGATCGCCGTGCTCTTCGGGCGGCTGCGGTCAGGGATGTACCGGGAGGGTCGCGGGACTTGGTACAACGCCCGCTACCAGCTCGACCAGCCGTCGGCGTACAGCCTCGAATACGACCGCGACGAACCGCGCTGGACGAACCCGCCACCGCCGCCCGCGTACGCCGACGACCTGCGGACCTTCCCGCGGGACGAACAGAACGTGCCCGAGTGGCTGATGCGTCGGATGGCCGGGCTCAAGCCGCCGTTCCGGGTCGCGCGGATCTTCGACGGACCCGGCGCCGGTGGGCGCCCGGTGATCAACCGGCCGCCGATCGATGAGGGCGAGCGCGAGGACATCCTGCGCTACCTCGACGGCGCGCCCCTGGCTCTGCCCGCGCGCGGGTTCGACACCGATCACCTGGACGACGAGGCCCGGCAGTCGGTCCCGGTCGCGTTCCACACCGACGGCGCCTGGATCTGGCCCGCCGCGGTCAACTACTACCTGCGGACCCACAGCGTCCCGCCGGACCCGGACCTGCTCGAACACCTCCGGCGGGTCGAGTTCACCCTGCCCGAGGTCGACGACTCCACCCGGGCGGCAGCGGCGGCGTTCCTCGGGCGCGGGCCGCGCAGGGCGCCGAACGGTGTCCGCCCGGCGCCTGTTCCCACGCCCCCGGCCGCTCCTTCGGGTCCGCCGCCGATCATGGGGCCGGACGGGCCCGTGCCGCCGATCCCGGTCCAGGTCGGATTCGGGAACCGGGCGAAGCCCGCTGCCGAAAAGCCGGTGCACACGACCGAGCCGATCGACCGCACGCCGCCCGCCAGCCACGCGCCCACCCAGGACGCGACCCCGCAGCGGGCCCCGGAGACGACGGCGGCGTGGTCGCCGACGCACGCACCTTCGGAGCCGACACATGCGACGGCGCCGATCGAGCGGGAGGCGGAGAGCAAGGACAGCTGGTTCCCGTCGCGCACTGCCGACGCGTCCGCGGATTCGGCTCAACCCGCCGCGTTCGACTGGTCGGCTGAGGCGCCTGCCTCCCCGGCGGGCAGTTGGTTCCCGGCCGCACCTGCGCAGCCCGCCTCCGCCACCCCGCAGGCGACCCGTGGCGGCGACGAGACCGACGCGGCCGCCCCGAAGTGGGCGACCGCCGAGCAGGTCGCGGCGGCCGCGGGGCAGGGAGCTGCCGCCACGGACCAGCGTCCCGAGGCGCTCGACGAGACTCCCGCGCACAGCTCTCCCGGCGGCGATGCCGATCGCGCCGAGAGTCCGGGCGCGGACGAAGCCAGCCCTGGGACGCCGAATTGGGCCGACGCGCAAACCCCGAACCGGGCGAACGAGCAGACTCCCGATGCCCCGGACTGGGCGACGGGCGACCAGCCGTCGTCCGGCCCCGCGGCCGATGACCCTGCTTCCGTCGCGGGCTGGTCCAATCCCGTCGGCGAGCAGTCCCAGGAGGCCCCTGGCCAAGACGAGCGGGCAGACGATTCCCCTGCGGTCGCCGACTGGGCCGCGCAGGAACCGTCTTCGTCAGTCGAAGCGCCGTCCAGCCCGGCTCTGCCCGACGTCGGCACGGCCAGCGGGCCGGAGCCGGACCTGGAGGTCGCACCGGCCGCGCCCGCGTCGCCTGTCGCGCCGGGGGTCGCGGCTCAGTTCGACCAGCTTCAGGCACGGTTGAGCGCGCTCGGCGTCCCCGAGTCGCGGTACCGGATCGGTGAGCTGCCGCAGTCGCCCGCGTGGGTGCTGGAGCAGTCCGACGAGGGGTGGCGGGTCGGCTGGTTCGATGGCCGGTTCGGCGCGCCGAGGCGGTTCGAGGAGTTTGCGGACGCCTCGGCTTTCTTGCTGGGCAAAGTTTTGCTGGAGCCGGTCGAGCCGCCCCAGACGACCATGCGCGCGTCGCTGGCCGAGCTGGAAGACGACGACGATGACGAGTACGAGCACCGCCCACGCCGGACGGTGACCCCACCGGGCCCGGCGGGCGACGACCTGTTCCGCCCCGCACGCCCCGCCGACGCCGACGACCTGTTCCGGCCCCGGCACACCGGCTTCGCGTCGACCGGCCCCGTTTTCGACGACGACGAAGACGAAGACGAGTACCGGCACAGGCGCACCGCCCCGCGCCCCACGCCGCGGGTGGGGTCGAAGCCCGAGCCTGCGACGGGAATGGCGTTCGCAGGCCAGCCGACCCACACGGCGGCAGCTGACCATGCGTCACCCGGTGGCGACGAGACCAAGTCCGCGGGCGGCGGCGCGTTCGGGGATGAACCCGACGGCGCGTTCCACGAACCGCCCGCGCCCCACGACGAAGCGAGCACCACGGCCGGGCGCACCACTGAGGGTGGTGTATTCGACGCACCATCCTCGGACAGTGAAGTGCGGATGTCTGCCGCGGAGGCGTCCGGCGGACAAACTGGCGCCCCCTTCGCGTTCGCCGATCACCGGGCCGCGGCGGACGACACGATCGCCGATGGGCAGCAGGCACCTGACGCCTTCGCTGAGCAGAAGGCGTTCGGTCGGCAGTCCGATGCAGCGTTCGCCGAGCCGTTCGAACCTGGATCAGCCGAGGAGACATTCGTCGGTGGGCGCGATTCCGCCAACACCACATTCGACGTTGGGCAGGCAGCCGCCGACGGCACATTCGCCAGCGGGACCACACCCGCCAACAACGCGTACGACGACGGGCAGCAGAGCGCCGACGGCACATTCGCCGGCAGGACCACACCCGTCAACAACGCGTACGAGGACAGGCAGCAGGGTGCGGACGGAGCGTTCGCCGATGAGCGGGCACCCGTCAACGGCGCGTTCGATGGGCAATCGCCCGCCGAAGGTGGGGTTGAAGAGCAGTCGAACACCGCCCCGGCGTTTGCCGGCGGGGAGCCCGGGGAATCACCGGGCTCGCTGTTCACCCGCTCCGAGTCGGCAGGCATCGGGGTTTCCCCGGACGAGCACCGGTTCGCGAGTGGCCAAGCCGCACCGGGCTTCCTGTTCAGCCACACAGATTCCGTGAGCGACGCGGGCACTGATCCTGGAGATGCCCCCACCGACCCGCGGGGCACCCAGTTCCACGGCGGTACCGACACGGCGCCTTCGCACGGCGCGCAGTTCAACGGTGACCAGACAGCAGACGGTGCGCCCTCCACACCCGGCACACGGTTCGACGGCCAACCCACCGTCGACGGTTCGCCACACAACATCCGGTTCGGCGGCGAACCCATCGGTGAGGGACCGCCGTCGCATGGTTCGCAGTTCGGTGGCGAACCCACCGACGAGACATTGCCCTCGCACGGTTCGCAGTTCGGTAGCGAACCCACCAGCGAGGCACCGCCCTCACACGGTTCACAGTTCGGCGGCGCGGAGCCCTTCGGCGAAGCACCCGCTGTGCAAGGCGCACAGTTCGGTGGAGGCCACAACGCCGGCAACGCGTCCGCCGCCCATGGCACGCCGCTCGCCGTCGGTCAAACCTCCGGCGACACCGCGTCTTCGCACGACGCACACTTCGGCGGCGGCGAGCCCTTCGATGAAACGCCCGCCTCGCACGGTGCGCAGTTCGGTAGCGGCCAGGCCAGCGACGCGGCGTCCCCACAAGACGCACACTTCGGCGGCAGCCAACCCGTTGGCAGCGCACCCTCCTCACACGATGCGCAGCTCGATGGCAGCCAAACCGTTGGCACCGCAGCCTCCTCGCAGGGCACAGAGTTCGGCGGCGCTCCAACCACCGGCGATGTTGCGTCTTCGCACCGCGCACAGTTCGATGGCGGCGAGCCCTTCGATGAAACNGCGCACCCTCCTCACACGATGCGCAGCTCGATGGCAGCCAAACCGTTGGCACCGCAGCCTCCTCGCAGGGCACAGAGTTCGGCGGCGCTCCAACCACCGGCGATGTTGCGTCTTCGCACCGCGCACAGTTCGATGGCGGCGAGCCCTTCGATGAAACGCCCGCCTCGCACGGTGCGCGGTTCGGTAGCGGCCAAGCCGACAACGCGGCGTCCCCACAAGACGCACACTTCGGCGGCAGCCAACCCGTTGGCAGCGCACCCGCCTCACACGATGCGCAGCTCGGCGGCGGCCAACCCGCTGGCACGGCAACCTCTTCGCACGACACACAGTTCGGCGGCGGCGAGCCCTTCGATGAAACGCCCGCCTCGCACGGTGCGCAGTTCGGTAGCGGCCAAGCCGAAAACGCGGCGTCCCCACAAGACGCACACTTCGGCGGCGGCGAGCCCTTCGATGAAACGCCCGCCTCGCACGGTGCGCAGTTCGGTAGCGGCCAAGCCGAAAACGCGGCGTCCCCACAAGACGCACACTTCGGCGGCAGCCAACCCGTTGGCAACGCACCCTCCTCACACGGTGCGCAGCTCGGCGGCGGCCAACCCGCTGGCACGGCAACCTCTTCGCACGACGCACAGTTCGGCGGCGGCGAGGCCTCCGGTGAGACGCCCGCTTCGCGCGGTGCGCGGTTCGATGGCGGTCAGACCGCTGGTGACCCGGCGTCTCCGCAAGACGCACAGGTCGGCAGTGCCGAATCCTCCGGCGATGCCGCCTCCACCCGCGGTGCGCAGTTCGGTGGTGGCCAAGACTCGGCCGATGGCGCCGCTACGCACGGCGCGCAGTTCGGCGGCGGCCAAGCCGCCGGCGACGCGATGTCTTCGCGTGGGGGGCGGTTCGGTGCCGGTGAATCCGGTGGTGGCGCTCGGTTTGGCGGGGAGTCTGCCGGTGTGGCCTCGCCCCGTCGGGTCGGGGCTGCCGCGGGCGCGGCGGCTGGTGGTGTGCAGCAGTCCGGCGCCGGCGGTGGTTCGTCGTCACCGGGGTCTGACTCGGGGGTGAAGCCTCAGGATTGGGCTATCCAGCCTCTGCCGGGTGACCCGCCGCTGACGTTGTTCCGGGGGAAGACCCTGACCGAACTGCCGCCCGGCACCGAGATCGACCGCTACGGCGAGCCGAGCGGCAACCTGACCTACGCCGCGGGCACGCCGTTCGAGCGGCGGTCGTTGGTGCCGGACTGGGTGGCGCGGCCTTACCGCGTGTACCGCGTGCAGCGGCCGACGGAGGCGTTGACCGGGGTCGCCATCCCGTGGTTCGAGCAGCCCGGTGGCGGGACCGCGTTCGTGCTCAACCGGTCGATCGCCGAACTCATCGAGAGCGGTCACCTGGTCGAGATTCCCAACCAGGTGCCACCGACGCGGCCGTAGCCCCGGTCGATCCACCTGCGGGGGCGTTCGCCCCCGCAGGTGGATCGACCACGGCCCCAACAGCGGCGAAAGCCACCACGAGCTTGCTCGACCACAAGCGACAACAGCGGCACGACCCCACCGCGGCCTCAGTCGATCTGCAGGCCGTGGGCGGCGGCGAACGCCACCGCGGTGTGCAGGTCGACGCGGGCGCCGCGCAGGCGGGCTTGGACCAGGCCGTCGGCGGTGATGCGGGCGTCGCGAAGGTCGGCGCCTTCGAGGTTGGCACCGCGTAGGCGGGCGCCTGACAGGTCGGCCTCCCGGAGGTCTGCTTCCCGTAGGTCGGCGTCGGTGAGGTTGGCTTCGCGGAAGCGCAGGCCGGTCAGTTTGGCCTTGCGCAGCGCGGCTCCGGCCAGGCCGACGAGGGTGAGGTCGGTGTCGGTCACCGTCCATGGACGCAGCCTGCAGTCGAGGAACGTGGAGCCGATGAGGCTGCAGCCCGCGAACTCGCTGAACATCAGGGTGGTGCGGTCGAACGTGCAGGTCCGGAACGCCGTGGAGCGGTGCCGGGACTCCCCTAGGTCGGCGCGGGTGAAGTCGCACTTGGTGAACGTGCAGCCGATCGTCACCAGGCCGCGCAGATCGGCGTCGGTGAAGTCGCAGTCGGTGAAGTGCCGCTGGTCCCACTGCTGGCCGTGCAGATCACTGTCGCTGTAGTCCTCGCCGGTCTCCACCTCTCCAGCCTAATGAGCGGTGAGTCGCCCATCGGGCAG
>NZ_JABVED010000036.1 GCF_014323725.1 Actinokineospora xionganensis
CTGCCCGATGGGCGACTCACCGCTCATTAGGCTGGGACCATGTTCACGATCGCCGAAGCCCGCGCCGAACTGGCACGGCTGCGCCCTGTCCTCGACGAGGTCGTCGCGCTGCGCGCCGACGCGGCCGAGCTGGGAGCGGGGGAGTCGAGCCTCGGTGGCCTACCCGAGTTCAAGGCGGCTCAGGCCCGCCTCGATGAGCTGCTCACCCAGGTGCAGGACACCGGCGCCGAACTCAAGGGATTCGCCCCGCTGCTGGTCGACTTCCCCGGCGTCCTCGACGGCGTGCCGGTCCTCTGGTGCTGGCTTGAAGGCGAACAAGACCTGACCTGGTACTACCGCGCCGATCTAGGCTTCCCCGCCCGCCGCCCCCTGCCCTGACCAATCGCGAGTCCAACGTTCAGAACAATGAGTTCAACGTTCAGAACATCCAACATCCAGCCTCACTTGACGTGAGATGGAAAGTCGATGTTCTGAACGTTGAACTCATTGTTCTGAACGTTGGACTCGCGATTGGTTATCGGTCGCCGTCTTGTTCGGCCAGGAAGCGTTCGAACTGGCTGCCGAGTTCGTCGGCGGTGGGCATGTCGGCGGGGTCGGCGAGCATGTTGCGGCCCGCGGCCTCGGCGAAGCTGTCGTACTGGTGCTCCAACGCCCGGACGCCCTCCGACACCTCGTCGGACTCCGCGATCTGGCGCTCGATCTCCACGTCCGCCTTCCGCTTGGCCTCGCGCAGCGGCTCAGCGGGCAGCGTGAGGCCGGTGGCGCGCTCGATCGAGTCGAGCAGCGACAGGGCGGCGGCCGGGTAACTCGAATGCGACAGGTAGTGCGGCACATGCGCGGCGAACCCCATCGCGTCGCGACCGGCTTCGCCCTCACGGAACTCCAGCAGGTTCGCGATGCTCGCGGGGACCTGGATCCGGCTGAACACCTGCCGGTAGTCGCGCACCAGGTCGGGGCGCGTCGCGTGCGCGGTGACCTCCAGTGGCCGGGTGTGCGGCACGCCCATCGGGATGCCGTGGAAGCCCACGGCCAGCCGCACGCCCCAGCGTTCGATCAGCTCACCCACGGCCGCGGTGAACCGTTCCCACTCACGGTCCGGTTCCGGTCCGGTGAGCAGCAGGAACGGCATTCCCTCGCTGTCGTGCACCAGGTGCACCGCCAACTCGGGCGCGGCGTAGGACTCCCAGTGGTCGGTGAGGTAGGTCATCGTCGGGCGCCGGGCCCGGTAGTCGATCAGCCGGTCGGCGTCGAACCGGGCGACGACTCGGTGTTCGAGGGTGTCGAGCAGGTGTTCGGCGACCAGTCGGCCCGCCGAACCGGCGTCCATGAAGCCCTCGAAGTTGTGCAGCAGCACCGTGCCCGTCAGGTCAGGGACATCCGAGTCCACGTCGTACAGGTCGCCCTGACCGTCCACAGTCGCCTCCGGCGCACATCGATTACTGCCTTCCCTGGGTCAACACCCCGGCGAGGAGATCCATTCCCGGTCACTCGTCCCTATCCGGCCTGCTTCGGCGCCGCTAGCGTGGGACGGGTGGAGGAACCATTCAGAGTCTTCGCTTTGATCATCCTTCGGTTGATCACCGACGGCACCGCCGTCCGCGGGTCGCGGTCCGAGGGCAGGGGACCGACCGGTCGGTCGGCGGCCAAGGTGGGCACCGCCGTGGCCTGGTTCTTCGCGCTGGCGATCGCGGTGGTCACACTGAAGTCGGTTTGGCAGCAGGCCGTCCCGGCTGTCGCGCTCGAAGTGCTCGGCTGGGGCTTCACGGTCGCGTTCGGGATCTACACGGTCCTGCGGGTGGCCGACGCGTTCCGGACCGCGCCGAGGAGGGCCAGATGACCTCTCCCGCCCTCATCGACAGCGCCGACCTGGGCCTCTTCGGGCCGGACTCGGTCACCTGGCAGGTGCACGCCGATCCGTCGATGTGGTTCGGCGGGATCCGGAGCCTCTACCTGCAGGCGCTGCACCCCAGGGCGGTCGCGGGTGTCGTGCAGAACTCCGACTTCCAAGCCGATCCGCTCGGCAGGCTGGTGCGGACCGCGACCTTCGTCGGCATCACCACCTACGGCACGCTCGACCAAGCAGACCAGGCGGCGCGGCGGGTGCGGCAGGTCCATCGGTCGCTCCGAGCCCGTGACGAAGCCGGTGTCCAGTTTCGGATTGACGACCCGGAACTGCTGCTTTGGGTGCATTGCGCCGAGGCGGCGTCATTCCTCTCGGTCGCGCGCCGGGCCGGATTTCCCTTGACCCGTGCGCACGCCGATCGCTATTTCGACGAACAGCGCACCGCGGCGGCGTTGGTCGGGCTTGACCCGGACGAAGTCCCCGGCAGCGTCGACGAGATGACCGGCTACCTGAGAAACATCTATCCCACGTTGCGGCGGACCGAGAACACCGACGTGATCTACGACTTTCTGCACCGTCCGCCGGTTCAGGGACTACTGGCGGTCGGCGTGCGGCTCTATGAGCCGACAATCGGACATTTGTCCTATTCGCTGTTGCCCGGCTGGGCGCGGCGGCTCTATGGCCGCCGCGCTTACCCCGATTCCGTCACCACTGTCGCGGTGCGGGCTTTCCGACGTGCGGCATTGGCCCTGCCCGGTGGGTTCCGGGTCTCCCGCAAGCTTGAACCGGCGCCGGTCGCGGCCGTGCGCAGGCTCGGAGAGTGGGCGACGCCGTCGCCGAAACGGCTGCCCTAGATCAGGCGCCGTGCGCTTCCTGGAACTTGGTCACCAGCGCCGCCGGGATGCGGCCACGCTCGGCGATGGTCTCGCCCTGGCTGCGCGCCCACTCACGAATCGCCTGGTTGTCGGCCTTGTCGCTGGCCGACGCGGACTTGCGCGCGGCTCCTGCGGCGACCTTCGACTTGCGGCCGCCGGTGCGGCGCGCGTGCCCGACGAACTCCGCGAGCGAGTCACGCAGCCGGTTGGCGTTGTCGCTCGACAGATCGATCAGGAAGTCGACGCCGTCGAGGGCGAAGGCCACGGTCTCGTCGGCCGTTCCACCGTCGAGATCGTCGACCAGCTCGACAACGGTCTTCTGCGCCACGGTTTCCTCCGCATGATGAGTCGTATTGGCCGAAATGCGGCCCCAGTGCCCCGGGCACGGCATTCCGGCCCGTTCTGTGCGCAGCTTATAGGTACGACCTATGGCTACCCGCAAGCCGGTCCGGCGTGGCGGCCGGTGATAATCACGCTAGGAGGTCACATGGCTGCCGACATTGCGGCGAAGACGACGTTGGCCGTGGTGGCCCTGGGCGGCGCCGTAGGCGCACTCGCGCGATTCATGCTGGTCAGCGCGTTCCCCGGGAAAGCGAGCGGATTTCCGGTAGGAACGTTGCTGGTCAATTCCGCAGGCTGTCTGCTCATCGGGGCGCTCATGGTGGCGGTCACGGAACTGAGGAATATTCATGCGCTTGCCAGGCCATTTCTGGGCGTAGGCGTACTCGGCGGCTTCACCACGTTCTCCGCCTACGCGGAGGAAGTTCGCGCGCTGCTTGCTCCGGACACGCTGATTTTCGCCATGTCCTATCTGTTGGGAACGGTCCTGTGCGCGCTGGTCGCGGTGGCGGCGGGAATGCGGCTCGCCCGGTGGTTGCTGTGATCGCGCTCCTGGTGGTCCTCGGCGGGGCGGTGGGCGCGCCCCTGCGCTACCTCACCGACCAGGCCCTGCGCCGCCGCTTCGGCGACCGGTTCCCGTGGGGCACCCTCACCGTGAACGTCGTCGGCTCCGCGATCCTCGGCGCGCTCACCGGAACGTCGACAGCGGTGCACGCTCTGCTCGGTATCGGCTTCTGTGGAGCGTTGACGACCTACAGCACGTTCGGCTACGAGACCGTCCGGCTGATCGAGGACCGCGCGTACCTGCGCGCGTTCGCCAACGTCACCGTCAGCGTGGTCTCCGGTGTCGGCGCCGCGGCGCTAGGCCACGCGCTGGTGCTCTAGAACCTAGCCCGCGAGCGTGAGCTGCAATGCCTTGGTGACGACGGACTTGAGGGTCGGGTCGTCCGGGTCCGACTTCTTCTTTTCCAGCCACACGGCCTGGACGAGTTTGAGGCTGTTGCCCTCACGCCCGCTGGCGTAGGCGGCCGACTCGAACGCGGGTCGGTGCGCGCCGGGCCACGCCACGCCCTCGGCGGCCTGGTCGGCGATGCCGCCCCCGCCCGGCTTGTCCGCCACCGCGCGCAACTCGGTCGCCGACGTGCTCTTGGTGAACCGCAGGACCGACACCAGCACCGCCACCGGCCTGCCGTCCGAGGTCGCCTCGAACCGGGCGCGGATGAGCCGGGCACACCCGTTCTGCTCGAGCCAGGTCCGGACGTCGCCGAACGCGTGGGCCGCGCAGTCGGTGTGCTCGGCGGACCCCTTCGCCGTGAAGGCGACACCGTCGACCGGGATCTGGTTCGTGGGGCCCGCGGGCTTGTCCGCTGAGCCCTTGTTGGCCGAGCTGATCGCCACCGCGATGCCGGTGGCCAACAGGATCGCGACGAGGATCGCCGCGAAGATCGGCAGCCAGCGCAGACCCCGCGCCGGTTCGTCGCGCTCGTGCTCGCCGTGGTGCGCCGCGAGCAGCGTGCGCGGGATGAACGTGGTCGTGGCGGCGGCGTCGCGCGCGGCGGTGTCGACGAAGCCCTCGGCGGCCAGTTCCGCGCTGTCGAGGTCCGGTCCGCCGGGGTGCACGGCGGTGAGGATCTGCCGGACCTCGTTGACCGTGCAGGTGCGCGTGTGGGTCGCGAGTTCCTTGGCGGCCGTCATCAGGTTGCGCGGCTCGGGATGCAGGATGCGCACCCCGCGCATGAGGTCCGGGGTCGGCTGGGAGACCTGTGAGACGTAGGGGCCGATCGCCACGACCGTGCCGACCGGCACCGGCTCGGTCCGCTCGGCCTGCAGCAGCGCGGTGACCGCCGACGTCGCGGCCAGGGCCTCGGCCGCGGGGTTGGTCGCGCCGTCGGGCCGCACGAGCGGCCACCCGTCGGTCGTCCACTGCCCGGCGAGCGGCGCGTCCAGCCGGACGGCCGGGTCCGGCAGGTCGACGCCGACGATGACGAGCAGGCCGCGCGGCATGATCACGATCGCGTCGATCGGGTTTGGGCAGCCTGGAGGCTGGATGTCGAGTACCGCCACGCCACCGGCGATCGCGTCGCCGCGTCCCCAGGACGCCAGCGCGGCGCGCAGGTCGGTGCCGACCGTGGAGGTATCGCCCCCGACCCGGACCAGCCGCACCCGACACCTCCGAAACCCCCGACGGCCGTGACCTCGGGCAGGTCACGCACCACATCCCTGCGGACACGGTATCGGGGGCGCGTGCGGCCGATTGCGCCGACCTCCGGCGTGGACTGGACTACCCTCGTCACCCGATCAGTGGACCGTCGTTGTGGTTAATGCCACCTTCCAGTGTCATTAATTGTCATGGAGGTTCCATGTTCGGTCGTTCCCTGCGCGACCGGCGGCTGCGTGCTTGCCTCGCCGCCGCTGTCCTGGCGATTCCCCTGATCGCCGCGGTCCCCGCCACAGCCACCTCGTTGGCCCCGGTCTCGGATTCCCTGACCCGTCTGCTGTCCGTCGGCGGTTCGCACACGGTCCTGGTGCACGGCACCTCCGTGACCGCGGCGGAGGCCGCCGTCCGGGCCGCCGGGCTGACCCCGGTGACGACTTTCCGCAAGATCGGCGTCGTCGCCGCCCGCGGGTCGGCCGACCAAGTGCAAGCTGTGCGGTCCAAGTCCGGTGTGACCTACGTCGAGGGCAACGACCCCGTCCGGCTGTTCGCGAACAGCTCCGGCACCGTCGCGACCACCAGCCTGCAGGCGCAGCAGACGCTCACCGGCGCCAACGGCCGCAAGCTCGACGGCAGCGGTGTGTCGGTGGCGATCATCGACTCCGGCATCGATCCCACCCACCCGGCCTTCAAGGGCGACGACGGCAAGACCCGCGTGGTGCGCAGCCTCAAGGGCGTGTGCCTCGACGAGACCAGCGTCGGCACCGGCTGCATCGTCGACACCACCGACGCCATCGACACCGACCTGCTCGCGGTCGGCGGCCACGGCACCCACGTCAGCGGGATCGCCGCGGGCAGGCCGTACACGCTCGGCGGCGGCAAGGTGGTCGGCGGATCCGCGCCCGGCGCGAAGATCGTGTCCATCTCGGTGGGCGCGGTGATCGTGATCATCGGTGCCGACGCCGCACTGAACTGGGTCCTGGAGAACCACCGGGCGCCGTGCGGTGCCGGCGTCCCGGCGAGCACCTGCCCGCCGATCAAGGCCATCAACAACTCCTATGGCCCGTCCGGCGGTGGCGAGTTCGACGAGAAGTCCGCGACAGTGAAGCTGCAGCGCCAGCTGGCCGCCGAGGGCGTCATGACGGTGTGGGCGAACGGAAACGACGGCGGCGACGGCTCGGAAAGCCTGTCCAACCCGCCGGGAATGGACCCCACCCCCGGCGTGGTCTCGGTGGCGTCGTACAACGACCAGGGCACCGGAACCCGAAGCGGCACGGTGTCGGACTACTCCTCGCGCGGCGCGCAGGCCGACCCGTCGACCTGGCCGGACATCTCCGCACCCGGTGAGAACGTCATCTCCGCGTGCAGGCTGTACCTGCCGATCTGCGCCACCGGTCTCACCCCGGTGAACGGACCGGGCCTGCTCGACCTGGGCACCTACAACGTGATCAGCGGGACCTCCATGGCGGCGCCGCAGATCACCGGCATCATCGCCCAGCTCTTCCAGGCCAAGCCGACGGCGACGCCCGCCGAGATCGAGGACGTCCTGAAGCGCACCGCGGTCAAGTACACCGACGGGTCCGGATATCGGACCGTCAACGGGTACTCGACGAGCTTCGACAAGGGCACCGGCCTCGTCGACGTGGTCGCCGCGGCGACCGCACTCGGCGCGCGCTGAGACCCGGGGTCGAATGCGGGGAGCCGGTTATGGCTCCCCGCATTCGGGTTTTACTGAACGTTTAGCTGGTGCACCTGATGGTTTCGTGGTTCGTGTGGCCAAAGTGTCCGGATACAGGGCACAATGACCGCAGGTATTTCCGCTCAGTGGAGATAGCCGCTGGTTGACAGGACGTAGGGGAAGACGATCCTCGTCGAGCAGCGGAGGTCAGCAGTGAGCACCCGTGGAAACACCCAAGGCGTGGTGTACGTCCACTCGTCGCCGTCTGCGGTATGTCCGCACGTCGAGTGGGCGATTTCGGGCACCCTAGGGGTGCGCGCCGAACTGAAGTGGACCGCGCAGGCCGCGGCCCCCGGTCAACTACGCGCGGAATGCGCGTGGACCGGTGAGGCAGGCACCGGCGGCAAGATCGCGGGCGCCCTGCGGGCGTGGCCGATGATCCGCTTCGAGGTCACCGAGGAACCCAGCTCCGGGGTCGACGGTGAACGCTTCTGCTACGCCCCCGCGCTCGGCCTTTGGCACGCTCGCACCTGCGCCAACGGCGACATCGTCGTCGGCGAGGACCAACTGCGCACCCTGGCCGCGTCCGCCCGCGGCGGAGAGTCCTTCGCCTTCGGCGTCGACGAACTCCTCGGCGCCTCCTGGGACGAGGCCCTCGAACCGTTCCGCCGCGCGGGCGACGGCGCCCCGGTGACCTGGCTGCACCGCGTGGGCTGACCCCTGTGGCACGCTTGACCTGTGGCGCAGGGGCGAGGGATCAGGCAGCCGTGGTTGTGGCCCGCGGTGCTGGTCGCGGTCGTGCTGACGGCGACCGCGAGCCTGCTCGCGCGCGAGCTGTACGCCGACGACCGCAACACTCCGCCGCCGTCGGCCATCCTCCCCAGCGCGGGCGCGCTGCCCCCAGGTGAGCAGCCCGGGCACCGGGACGTGCGGGGGACACAGGACGCGATCCAGCACCCGATGTACGAGACGGTCCGGCAACTGCTGCAGACCTACTTCGACGCGATCAACGGCAAGAACTACGAGCGGTGGCGCACGACGGTCACCGCCGACCGGATCAAGAACATGCCCGAGGACACCTGGCGGGCCAGCTACCAGTCGACGCAGGACGGCAGCATCGTGGTCTACCGGATCGAGTCCGGCCCCGAAGGCAGCGCGCGGGTGATGCTGACCTTCATCTCGACACAGGACGTGGCCGACGCGCCGCTGGAACTGCCGGAGCCCTGCATCAGATGGCAGGTGATCTTCCCGCTCACCGTCGAGGATGACGTGTGGAAGCTCGACGCGGGCCCGACCGGCGCGTCTCCGCAGCACGAGAAATGCTGAAGCTGTGACATGGCGCCTGGTGGCGCGGCGGTATCTCGCTCGAGCACGGGAGGGCGGACTACTCCCGCATTCCCCTGGGTAAGTCGGTCTATTCAGTCGTCGCGGCCGGGATAGTGTTCCTCTGGCACGACGTAATCTGGGGGAACAGGTGCATTCACGTTCAGTCATGCGGGCGGTGGCCGTCGTCGCCCGCATGGTTTCGCGTCCGGTGCTTGCGCGATCAAGATCCGGGGAAGCCCGGTCGCGGTAGCGGGAGACACCAGCACCGGGCAGTCCGATGGTGATCCCGCGGCGGATCCGGACCAGTACGAATTCCCGGTGATTGGCGGGGGAGGGCCCGGATCAGGGTTTGGCCCAGGTCGATCCCGCCAAGGGTGCCAAGGTCACCGACATCCCGATCGACCCGCTGAAGGCGCGCAAGGAAATACAGGGCAGGACGTGCGTGGTCGCGGTGGAGCCCGTTCCGGGCAGGCTGCTACGAATCCAGTACACCGACGACAAGTGTGCCGAGGGAACGTGCAGGTACGCCCGGCTGATGGTCATGGTGGCCCTCGGCCGGATGGTGGAGTAGGACAGCTGACGACGAAGAGGACCGACCGTGCCAGGTGCGGTCGGTCCTCTCCGGTAAGCCGATTACAGCGGGATGTTGCCGTGTGATCCCCTGCCGGCGGGGGCCGCGGCCAAGGCCTCGGCGAGCTTCCTGCGGGTCTGCATGGGGTCGATGACCTCGTCCACCACACCGATCGCCATCGCCCGCTCGACGCCGCCCGCGATCCGCTCGTGCTCGGCCGTGAGCCGCTGGTGCAGCGCCTCGCGCTCGTCCTCGGCGGCCGCGGCGAGCTTCTTGCGGTGCAGGATGCCGACGGCCGCCTTCGCGCCCATCACGGCGACCTCGGCCTCCGGCCAGGCGAACACGGCGGTGGCGCCCAGCGAGCGGGAGTTCATCGCGATGTACGCGCCGCCGTAGGACTTGCGGGTCACCAGGGTGACGCGGGGGACCACGGCCTCGGCGAACGCGTGCAGCAGCTTCGCGCCGCGCCGGACGACACCGTCCCATTCCTGGCCGACGCCCGGGAGGTACCCGGGGACGTCCACCACGACGAGCAGCGGGACACCGAAGCTGTCGCACATCCGGACGAAGCGGGCGGCCTTCTCCGCGGACAGCGAGTCCAGGCAGCCGCCCTTGCGCAGCGGGTTGTTCGCGATCACGCCGACCGTGCGGCCGCCGAGCCGGCCAAGGCCGATCACCACGTTCGGCGCCCACTTGGCCTGCAGCTCCTCGAACTGGGACACGCCCTGCGCGTCGGAGTCGAGGATGCCGCGCAGCAGCGGCTTGACGTCGTAGGCGCGGTTGACCTGCTCTGGCAGCAGGTCGCGCAGCGGGGTTCCCTCGCGCACCGCGTGCAGGTCGAACAGGCCGGGCTTGGCGAACAGGCTGGTGATGCGGCGGGCTCGGATGTAGGCGTCCGGCTCGTCGGTGGCCAGCACATGCACGACACCGGACTTGCGGCCGTGCGCGTCGGCGCCACCGAGACCTTCCTGGTCGATCTGCTCGCCGGTGACGCTGCGGACCACGTCCGGCCCGGTCACGAAGACGCGCCCGGCCGGGGACATGATCACCACGTCGGTCAGCGCGGGCCCGTAGGCGGCGCCACCGGCCGCCGGGCCGACCACGACGCTGATCTGCGGGATTCGACCCGAGGCCCGGATCATCGCGGCGAAGACGTTGCCGACCGCGTCGAGCGACTCGACGCCCTCGGCCAGCCGTGCCCCGCCGCAGTGCCAGACCCCGATGACCGGGCTGCGCTCGCGCAGCGCGGTGTCGATGGCCTCGACGATGTGCCTGCAGCCATCGGTGCCCATGGCGCCACCCATCTTGGTGGCGTCGGTGCAGTACGCGATGACCTTGACCCCGTCGATGCGACCGCGCACCGCGAACACGCCGCTGGCGTCCGACGGACGCAGCGGCGCCATCGAATCGGCGTCGAGCAGCTGGGCGAGCCGGACCAGCGGGTCACGCGGGTCCAGTTCGCGAGCTTCGCTCGACAGGGTGGCCAGGGCGGTCATCAAGGCTCCTCAGCTGGGGGCCTGTGGGCCCCCGGTGGTCAGGCGGCGGTGAAGGCGAGCGCGACGTTGTGGCCGCCGAAGCCGAACGAGTCGTTGATCGCGGCGGTGAGTTCGACCTTGCGAGGTTCGCCGACGACGACGTCCAGGCCGACGCGCGGGTCGATGTTCTCGAGGTTGCGGGTGGCGGGGATGACGCCGTAGTAGATCGACAGCAGCGTGATGATGCTTTCGACCGCGCCCGCGCCGCCGACGAGGTGGCCCAGCGCCGACTTCGGCGCGGTGAGCACGACGTGGTCGCCGAGCGCCTTGCGGATCGCCGCGGCCTCACCGATGTCGCCGACCACCGTCGAGGTGGCGTGCGCGTTGACGTGGGTGACGTCGGTCGGGCTCAGGCCCGCCATCCGCACGGCGTTGGTGATCGCCTTGATCTGGCCGACACCCTCGGGGTGGTTGCCGGTGATGTGGAACGCGTCCGAGGTCATGCCGTAGCCGGAGAGCCTGCCGTACACGCGGGCGCCGCGGGCGGCGGCGTGCTCGGCGGTCTCCAGGATGACCACGCCCGCGCCCTCGCCGAGGACGAAGCCGTCGCGGTCGGTGTCGAAGGGCCGCGACGCGCGCTCGGGCTCGTCGTTGCGGGTGCTCAGGGTCCGCGACTGGGCGAACCCGGCCACGGTGATCGGGTGGATGCAGGCCTCGGCGCCGCCGGCGACGACGACATCGGCCCGACCGTTCTGGATCATCTGGTAGGCCGTGGCCAGCGCCTCGGCGCCGGACGCACAGGCTGAGGCGGGCGTGTGCACACCCGCGCGGGCGCGCAGCTCGATGCCGACGTGCGCGGCCGGGCCGTTGGGCATCAGCATGGGCACGGTCAGCGGCGAGACCTTGCGTAGGCCGTCGCGCTGCAGGAGTTCGTGCTGGTCGAGCAGGGTGACCGGGCCGCCGATGCCGGTGCCGATCACGACGCCGAGACGCTCGGGGTCGACCGGCGCTTCCTCGTCCCTCGGCAGTTCGAATCCGGCGTCAGCCCAGGCCTCGCGGGCAGCGATGATCGCGATCTGCTCACACCGGTCGAGCCTGCGGGCCTGGACCCGGGGCAGGACGTCGGTGGGATCGACCAAGAGCGGCGCGGCCAGCTTGGCGGGCAGGTCGTAGCGTTCGACCCACTCCTTGTCGTTGACGCGGATGCCGTTCTTGCCTGCGAGCAGCGCTTCCCAGGTGGTCGTGACATCACCGCCGAGCGGCGTGGTGGCGCCCAGCCCGGTGATGACGACGTCGACGTTGCTCATGGGGTTTCCTTCGCAGCGTGGGTGGTGACTGGATTCGAATGCCGAGGAACGAGGTGCGTGGTCAGGCGTTGGTGGAGATGTACTTCACGGCGTCGCCGACGGTCTTGAGGTTGGCGAGCTCGTCGTCCGGGATCTTGACGCCGAACTTGTCCTCGGCCTGCACGGCGATCTCGACCATCGACAGCGAGTCGATGTCGAGGTCGTCGACGAAGGACTTCTCGGCGGTGACGTCCTCGGTGGCGACACCGGCGACCTCTTCGACGATCTCCGCGAGTCCTTCGAGGATCTCGGTGTCGCTGGGCTTCTCCGACATTCCAGGTTCCTTCCTGTTTCGATCAACCGGCCGGTACCGCACCTGCCGGAGTCTTGCTTCCCCTGTGGTCAGGGACAGATGACGACCTGTCCCGCGTAGGACAGGCCCGCGCCGAAGCCGACGAGCAGCGCGACGTCGCCGGGCTTGATCCGCCCCGCTTCGCGCATGTGGTCCATCGCCATCGGGATGGACGCCGAGGAGGTGTTGCCCGACTTGACGATGTCGTCGGCGACGACCATGTCCTCTCGGGCGCCCTTGGCGCGCAGCTTCTTCGCGATCGACTCGATGATGCGCAGGTTGGCCTGGTGCGGGATCAGCACGTCCACATCGGAGGGCTGCAGACCCGCGGCTTCCAGTGCCTGCAGGGCGATCGGGGCGATCCGGGTGGTCGCCCAGCGGAAGACCGACTGGCCCTCCTGGTAGATGTGCCGCTCCGCGGTCATGCCGATCATGTCGACCATGTCGCCCGCGCTGCCCCAGACGACCGGGCCTATGCCCGCCTCCTCTGAGGGACCCACGACCGCGGCGCCCGCGCCGTCGGCGAAGATGATCGCGTTGGCCCGGTCGACCGGGTTGACCCAGTCGGTGAGCTTCTCGGCACCGATGACCAGCACGCGCCGCGCGGAGCCCGAACGCACCAGGTCCGACGCGGTGCCCAGCGCGTAGCAGAAGCCCGCGCAGGCGGCGTTGAGGTCGAACGCGCCCGCCGCCTTGATCCCGATTCGGTCCGCGACCTGGGCCGCGCCGTTGGGGATCTGGGTCGGCATGGTGCAGTTGGCCAGGATCACGGTGTCCACATCGGACGGTGAGAGGCCGGAGTTGGCCAGCGCCTTGGACCCGGCCATGACCGCCATGTCGACGAGCTTCTCGTCGGGCCCGGCGAAGCGGCGCTCGGCGATGCCCACGCGCTCCCGGATCCACTCGTCGGTGGTGTCCATCTTCTGCGAGAGCTCGTCGTTGGTGACGATGCGCTCAGGCTGGAAACTGCCGACCCCGAGGATGCGGCTGGCTTTGGCTCCAGTGGCGAGTCGCATTGTGGTCACGCGCTACTTCCGATCATGTCGGTCACCGTGTCGAGGTTCTCGGGGGTCTTCATGGCCACGGTGGGGGTGCCTTTGAGTTCCCGCTTTGCCAGGCCGACGAGCGCGCCCGCGGGCGGGAACTCGACGATGCCGTCGACGCCGAGCTCGGCCATCGTCGCCATGCAGCGGTCCCAGCGGACGGGGTTGGTGACCTGGTCGATGAGCCGGGCGAGCACCTCGGCGCCGTCGGCGACTGCGGCGCCGTCCCGGTTGGACAGCAGCGTGAAGACGGGGTTCGCCGGGGTGGCGAGCGTCGCGGCGTGCGCGGCGAGGGCCTGCTGGGCGGGCGCCATGTAGTGGGTGTGGAACGCGCCCGCGACCTTGAGGGTGATCACCTTCGTGTCGGTGGGCGGCTCGGCGGCGAGCTTCTCCAGCGCGGCCAGTGACCCGGCGGCGACGATCTGGCCCGCGCCGTTGCGGTTGGCGGCGACGAGGTCGAGCTCGGCGAGGCGGGCGAGGATGGCCTCTTCGGTGCCGCGCACCATGGCGGCCATGCCGGTGGGCTCGAGCTCGCACGCGGCGGCCATCTCCCGGCCGCGCACGGCGGCCAGCGCGATGGCGTCCTCGGCGGTGAGCACGCCCGCCATGGCGGCGGCGGCGAACTCGCCGATCGAGTGTCCGGCGATGACGGCGTCCGCCGGGATCTCCACGCGCGAGCGCAGCTCCTCGAACGCGAGCAGGGTGGCCGCCACGATGAGCGGCTGGGTGATCGCGGTGTCCTTGATCTCGTCGGCCTCGGCGGTGGTGCCCAACCGGGTCAGGTCGAGGCCCGCGATGTCCGACCAGGCCGCCAGTCGATCAGCCGCGCCCGGCAGTTCGAGCCATGGGCTGAGCATGCCGGGGGTCTGGGAGCCTTGCCCAGGAGCGAGTAGCGCGATCACCTGCTCACTAGACACTGTCCGGGCCCCTGTTATGCATGTCGGCACTCACCAAGTTGCGCGGCCTCTGTTGTAGGGAGTCTACAAATGTGACTAGTCGGTGAACGCTACGGGCGGGTATTCGTTGTCAGTTGTGTCGATAACCACCAAAAAAGGTGGCTACCAGAGCCCGCGAGCCCTTGACAGCCTGCCGACCGCCAGTGCGATCCGCAGCACGAGCGCGTCGCGAGGATCATTCGCGTTTCGTCCGGTCAGCTCCGTCGCCTTGCGCAGGCGGTACCGGACGGTGTTCGGGTGGACGAAGAGCTGCCGCGCGCAGGTCTCGAGGACGCCCCCGGTCGACAGGTACGCCTCGACGGTCTCCTGCAGCGAACCACCCGCCTCTTCCAGGGGGCGCGCGATCCGGTCGATGAGCTGGAACTCGGCCTCCGGGTCGCCCGCGAGCGCCCGCTCCGGCAGCAGGTCCGTCGACCGCACAGGCCGGGGCGCCTCCCGCCAAGCCACGACCGCGCGGAGCCCGGACAGCGCGTCGGCGGAGCTGCGGTGCGCCTCGGCGAGGCTGGCGACGGTGGGGCCCGCGACGACCGCGCCCTCGCCGAACGCCTCGGCTATCTTCCCCATTACCTCACGGTCGGCGCCGTCCTCGGTCGGGCCGCCGAGCACCACGACCAGCCGGGAGCCCTGGACGCCGAGCAGCACGGGTCGGCTGACCCGGGCGGCGCGGCTGCGGACCTCGAACACGACCGTCGGCGGGTCGTCGGACGGCGGATTGCCGACGAGCACGGTGGCCTCGGAGCCTGGGTCCCAGCCGAGAGCCGCGGCGCGTGAGAGCAGCGACTCCTCGGCGTCGCCACGGACGATCCCGTCGACGACCAGGGCTTCGAGCCGGGCGTCCCAGGCGCCGCGGGCCTCGGCGGCGGACGCGTAGGACATCGCGGAGGCGAACGCGACCTCGCGCCCGTAGCGCAGGACGGCCTCGGCCAGCAGCGCCCGGTCCTCGTCGTTGGCCGCGAGGTCCGGCACCATCTCCTCGAAGATCTTCAGCGACACCCGGACCATCTCGACGGTCTGCCGGAGGCTGACCCAGCGGGACAGGTCGCGCGGGGCGCCGCGAAAGGTGTCGGTGGTCATGCGCAGGGCTTCCATCGGGTTGCGCAGCCACGCCGCGAACCCGGCCACCCCGCTCTGCGCGACGAGCAGCACCGACGCGCGTTGGTCGGCGGGCATCCGCACGAACCAGGCGAACTGTCCTTCCATGGCCGCGACAGCGGCGGACGCCAACTTGCCCGACGCCCGTTCCACCGCGTCCAACGTCTCGGCGGACAAGCCTGCCGACGCCCCACTCATCTCTCCACACTCCCACACGGTGTTCGCCAGCGGCCCGTCAGCGCCGCCTGGTCTCTTGTGGATGGTCCTCGCCGTCCACCAGGCTGGTGAGGATGTGCTGTTGGACGAAAGTCCACAGGTTGCCCGCGAGGAAGTAGAGCAGCACCCCGATGGGCAACGGGAAGAACGCCCCGGAGACCAGCATTCCGATCGGCGCGAGGTACATCATCGCCTTGCTCACGGCGGCGAGTTGCGGGCTGGTGGTGTTGTCCTGCCGCCGCAGGCTCATGCGCATGGTCAGGAACGTCGCGAGGCCGGCCAGGACGATGAGCGGAACACCCACGGCGACCATGTGCGCCCGGTCGGTCCCGAACGCGATCAGGTCCGCGGTGGGCTGGCTGAGCCAGTTGCCGAGCTTGGCGCCGAACAGGTCCGCGGTGAGAAACGACTCGACACCGGCCCGGTCGAACACGTAGTTGGACTCGGCGCCGGGGGTGAAGCCGCGCAACACCCAGAACAGGCTGAGGAACGCGGGGATCTGCAGGAGCGCGGGCAGACAGCCGCCGAGCGGGTTGCTTCCGTTGTCGGCGTGCAGTTTCTGGATTTCGGCGACCATGCGCGCCTGGTCGCCCTTGTACTTCTCGCGGATCTTCTGCACCTGGGGTGCGACTTTCTGCGTGCGTCGGGCGGCACGGAGTTGGCTGAGCGCGGGGCGGACCAGGAGGGCCCGGATGGTGAAAACCAGGAAGACGACTGCCAGCACCCAGGCGGCTCCGCCGGAGCCGAGCAGGGAGTCGAAGACCAGGTGCCAGAACCAGAGGACAGCGGAAACGGGGTAGAGAAAGACGTCGAACATCGAGAGATCACTCCGTCACGTCGGATGGGTTCGGACAGCCGCGAGCGACTGCCTCATCCGCTTGGGGAGTCAGGCAGCCGCGCTGCCGGGTGACGGAGCTCGTGGCCGCGCGCGGCCAGGTGTGCCGGGGTCGCGCAGGCGCAGGACGTTGGCGAGCCGGGCGTGCTCACGAAGGCTGACGGCCCGCACGTGCGCGGGCGCCGCATCGGGCTCGACCCGGATGTGCAGCACACAGGCGATCAGCGCGACGGCGAGACCCGCGGCGAGTGCCAGCGGGTTCAGGTTGCCGACGGTGGGGAGGGCGAGGAAGAGCGCGGGAAGAACCAGCGCGACCACAAACCTGAGCCGCACCCCCACCCCACTCCCAGATCCCATACCCCCGACTGTACCCATTTCCCACCCGGCCCCGCGGCCATCCTCGAACCGGGCGGCCCCGGGCTCTGGCGCATGAGTCGTTTTGGTACACAGGATTTCGTCGCTGGCCGCTTCTTGGGATGAGGCACCGGACTGGGCGTGTGGTTTGGGGCAGGCGTCATGGGCATGCGGTTGCCTGAATGGTGTTTCGGGGGTCGGGTGGTGGGCAAACACCTGATCAGGCCGCCCGGATGTGCCCCTTGCGTTCCGGGTGATGGGCTGGTGGAGAACACCGAGCCCAGGAAGAGAGTCAGGCAGGCCAATACCCTCCATCACCTCGATGCGCGCAGCGCGAGCCCCCGGGTGCGCAACCTGGCTACGGCTGGATTGACCACTGATCGCACCGTGGGCGGACTCGCGTGGGTCACGTTCCCGATGCGCGCGGCGCGAGCCCCGTTGATCCGATAGGGCTGGTTTGGTCGCCGATCGCACCGTGGGGGTCGTGTCTACCGGTTACACACCCGTTGCGCGCGGCGCGAGCCCCGTTGATCCGGTAGGGCTGGTTTGGTCGCCGATCGCACCGGGGGGGGCGTGTCTACCGGTTACACACCCGTTGTGCGCGGCGCGAGCCGCGCTGATCCGGCAGGGCTGGATTGGTCACCGATCGCACCGTGGGGGTCTGGGGGGTCGCCCCCCAGGACAAATGACGCCCGATCCATCCGGTGAGCGCGTTCCGCGAACATGCAAGCGGAATCGGGCGGGCCGCCCGGCAATTTCGGTGCGCTCGATGCCGGGCGGCCCATCTCCCCGGTCCCCACCGGTAGTTCCACTATGGATAGATCTTGGCGGTGGTGCCATGCGATTCGGCGGTTTTAACCCATTCGTGGGATGTGTTGCGGTTGCCGGGGCGGGTGACGTGGGAAACGATCTCCCAGGACAGAGATCTGCCCGTCGGGGGCCTAGGAGGTACACATCATGGGTGCGGAACTGCGGGAAGGGTTGGGTGCGGCGTGGTCGATGGTTGCCACGTTCGTGCCGAAGCTCCTCGGCTTTCTCATCATTCTTTTGATCGGCTGGCTCATCGCGAAGGCTGTGGCCAAGGGTTTGTCCATGGTGATGGGCAAGCTCGGTTTCAGTAAGCTGATGGAGAAGACCGGGATGTCCGGTCTGGCTCGCAATTCCGGGGTCGATGTCGGCAACATCCTGGTGAAGTTGGTCTATTACTTCATTCTTCTGATCGCACTGCAGTTGGCGTTCGGCGTGTTCGGCGAGTCGAACCCGGTCAGCGCTCTGCTCAACGATGTCATCGCGTTCCTGCCGCGGATTGTCGTGGCGGTTGTGCTGCTCATCGTGGCGGCGGCGGTCGGCAAGGTTGTTCGCGACCTGATCACGAGCGCGTTGGGCAACCGGCCGTTCGGTCCGATGCTGGGCACCATCGCGTATGTCTTCATCATCGCGTTCGGTGTCATCGCGGCGCTGAACCAGGTCAACATCGCGACGACGGTGACGATGCCGGTGTTGATCACGGTGCTGGCGACCATCGGCGGCATCCTGATCGTCGGCTTGGGTGGTGGCCTGATCAAGCCCATGTCGGAGCGGTGGGGTGGTTGGCTCGAGCGCGCGCAGTCGCAGATGGGCACGACCGACCACGCGCCACGGCCGCGGGTGGAGACCGCGCCCAACGTCGAGGCGACGATGGACCGGCCGGCGCACGATTCGCGTCGTTAGTCGGATTTCGCGGCGGCGTCGGGCTTCTGGCCTGGCGCCGCCGTTTCGTGCCGGGACTTTGGTCCTGTGTCGGCTGGGACCGGCTCACACCTGTGGGGGAGTGGGGTTCGCTCTCGCGCGGGATGATCTTCGTGGTGGACCGGGGCACGCTCGTGGCATGACCGAGCGACCGCACATCCTGATCGTCGGCGGGGGCTATGTGGGCCTCTACGCCGCGTACCGCTTGCAGAAGAAGCTTCGGGCCGGTGAGGGGACCGTGACTGTGGTCGATCCCCGTCCGACCATGACGTATCAGCCGTTCCTGCCGGAGGCGGCGGCCGGCTCCATCGAGCCGCGTCACGTTGTCGTCCCGCTGCGCAAGGTGTTGCGCGGGTGCCGGGTGGTGACCGGCAGCGTCACCGGGGTCGATCACCGGCGGAAGGTGGCGACAGTGGTGCCCGTCGAGGGCGTGCCGACCGAACTGGCCTACGACGTGATCGTGTTGGCCGCGGGGTCGGTGGCGCGCACCCAACCCGTGCCGGGTCTGGCCGAGTGCGCGATCGGGTTCTCCACCGTCGGTGAGGCCATCTACCTGCGCAACCAGGTGCTCTCCCGGCTCGATGTGGCCGCGAGCACGACCGACCCCGAGGTGCGCAGGCGCGCGCTGACGTTCGTCGTCGTGGGCGGTGGGTACGCCGGGGTGGAGGCGTTCGGCGAGTTGGAGGACATGGCCCGGTTCGCGCTGCGGGTCTATCCCGAGTTGGCGCCCTCGGACATGCGGTGGGTGCTCGTCGAGGCGGCGGACCGGATCATGCCCGAGGTCAGCCCCTCACTCGCCGCGTACACCGTGCGGCGGCTGGAGAAGCGCGGGATGCGGGTCCTGCTGGGCACCACGGTGACCAGCATGGTCGACGGGCACGTCGTGCTCAGCGACGGCGAGGAGTTCGACGCCGACACCGTCGTGTGGACGGCGGGCGTCCGGGCCAACCCGCTGGCCCAGGCCAGTGGGCTGCCGGTCGACCCGCGTGGTCGGCTGGTCGCCTCGACGACGCTGCGCGTGCCGGGCTACGAGGGAATGTGGACCGCGGGCGACAGCGCCGCCGTGCCCGACCTGTCGACGGCGGGCGCCTGGTGCGCGCCCAGTGCGCAGCACGCCGTGCGGCAGGCGAAACTGTTGGCGGACAACATCATCCGCTCACTGCGTAGCCGGGAACCCAAGCCGTACAAGCACTCCCACGCCGGCTCGGTGGCCAGCCTGGGCCTGCACAAGGGGGTCGCGGAGATCTACGGCATCCGGCTGCGCGGCGTGATCGCGTGGTTGATGCACCGCGCCTACCACGTCACCCGCGTGCCGACCCTCAACCGCAAGGTCCGCGTACTTGCCGACTGGCTGATGGCCTTCCTGCTCCGCCGCGACGTCGTCGCCCTGGACCTGCGAGTCCCCCGCCTCCCCGATTCGGTCGCGAGTCCAACGTTCAAAACAACGAGTCCAACGTTCAGTACATCGACTTCGGCTGCACGTCGTCGTGAGCTGGTACGTCGGATGTGCTGAACGTTGGACTCGTTGTTTTGAACGTTGGACTCGCGACCGAATTGGGGGCGCGAGCGGGGGGTTAGGCGGAGCCGGGGTCGGAGGTTTGCGGGCCGGCTGCGGTGACGTCGTCGAGGCGGTACTTGCGGGCCGACTCCACGACCTTCGACTGGTCGACCTCGCCGCGCCGGGCCAAAGCGGCCAGGACGGCGACGGTNGTTTGCGGGCCGGCTGCGGTGACGTCGTCGAGGCGGTACTTGCGGGCCGACTCCACGACCTTCGACTGGTCGACCTCGCCGCGCCGGGCCAAAGCGGCCAGGACGGCGACGGTGATCGACTCGGCGTCGACGAGGAAGTGCCTTCGGGCGGCCGGGCGGGTGTCGGAGAAGCCGAACCCGTCGGTGCCCAGGGTGGTCATGTCGGCCGGCACCCACGGGCGGATCAGGTCCGGCACCGCGCTCATCCAGTCCGACACCGCGATCACGGGGCCGGGGCTGTCCTTGAGCACCGACGTCACGTACGGCACCCGCGGCTCGGCCTCGGGGTGCAGCATGTTGTGCCGCTCGATGTCGACCGCCTCGCGCCGCAGCTCCGACCACGACGTGGCCGACCAGACGTCGACCTGCACGCCCCACTCCTCGGCCAGCATCTGCTGGGCCTTGACCGCCCACGGCATCGCCACGCCGGAGGCGAGGACCTGCGCGCGCGGACCTGAGCCCTCGGGCGCGTCCAGGTACCGGTAGAGCCCCCGCAGCAGGCCCTCGACGTCGAGGTTCTCCGGCTCCGCGGGCTGCTGGTACGGGTCGTTGTAGACGGTCAGGTAGTAGAAGATGTCCTCCGCCTGCTCGCCGTACATCCGCCGCAGGCCGTCCTTGACGATGTGCGCGATCTCATACGACCAGCCCGCGTCGTAGGACACCGCCGCCGGGTTGGTCGCCGCGAGCAGCAGCGAGTGCCCGTCGTTGTGCTGCAGGCCCTCCCCGGTCAGCGTCGTGCGTCCCGCGGTGGCGCCGAGGACGAAGCCGCGGGCCATCTGGTCCGCCGCCGCCCACAGGCCGTCGCCGGTGCGCTGGAAGCCGAACATCGAGTAGAAGATGTAGATCGGGATCATCGGCTCGCCATGCGTGGCGTACGACGTGCCCACGGCGGTGAACGACGCGGTCGAGCCTGCCTCGTTGATGCCCTCGTGCAGGATCTGGCCCGACTCGCTTTCCTTGTAGGACAGCATGAGCGAGGCGTCCACCGAGGTGTAGAGCTGACCCTGGTGGTTGTAGATCTTCTGGGTCGGGAACATCGAGTCCATGCCGAACGTGCGGGCCTCGTCCGGGATGATCGGCACGATCCGCGCGCCGATCTCCTTGTCCTTTGCCAGGTCGCGCACCAGCCGGACGAACGCCTGCGTGGTGGCGACGTCCTGCTTGCCGGAGCCGCGCCGGATCACGTCGTAGACCTGGTCGCCGGGAAGCACCAGCGCCTTGGCCTTCGAGCGGCGCTCGGGCAGGTAGCCACCGAGCTGGCGACGGCGTTCCTGCAGGTACTGGATCTCGGGCGAGTCCTGGCCCGGGTGGTAGTAAGGCGGCAGGTACGGGTCCTTCTCCAGCTCCGCGTCCTCGATCGGGATGCGCAGCGTGTCCCGGAACTGCTTGAGGTCGTCCAGGGTCATCTTCTTCATCTGGTGCGTCGCGTTGCGCGCCTCGAAGTGCGGACCGAGGTTGTAGCCCTTGATCGTCTTGGCCAGGATCACCGTCGGCTGGCCGTGGTGCTCGGTGGCCGCCTGGTAGGCCGCGAAGACCTTGCGGTAGTCGTGGCCGCCGCGCTTGAGGTTCCAGATCTCCTGGTCGGTCATCGGGTCGACCAGCGCCTTGGTGCGCGGGTCGCGGCCGAAGAAGTGCTCGCGGACGAACGCGCCGTCGTTGGCCTTGTACGTCTGGTAGTCGCCGTCGGGGGTCTGGTTCATCAGGTTGACCAGGGCGCCGTCGCGGTCGGCGTGCAGCAGCGAGTCCCACTCGCGGCCCCAGATGACCTTGATGACGTTCCAGCCCGCGCCGCGGAAGTAGGACTCCAGCTCCTGGATGATCTTGCCGTTGCCGCGGACCGGGCCGTCGAGCCGCTGCAGGTTGCAGTTGATCACGAAGGTCAGGTTGTCGAGGCCCTCGTTGGCCGCGACGTGGATCAGGCCGCGCGACTCGGGCTCGTCCATCTCGCCGTCGCCGAGGAACGCCCACACGCGCTGGTCGGAGGTGTCCTTGATGCCGCGGGCGTGCAGGTAGCGGTTGAAACGGGCTTGATAGATGGCGTTCATCGGGCCGAGGCCCATGGAGACGGTCGGGAACTCCCAGAAGTCGGGCATCAGCCGCGGGTGCGGGTACGACGGCAGGCCGCCGCCGGGGCCCGCGTGCGAGAGCTCCTGGCGGAACCCGTCGAGCTGCTCGGTCGAGAGCCTGCCCTCGAGGAACGCGCGGGCGTAGATGCCGGGGGAGGCGTGGCCCTGGACGTAGATGTGGTCGCCGCCGCCGGGGTGGTCCTTGCCGCGGAAGAACCAGTTGAAGCCGACCTCATAGAGGGCCGCTGAGGAGGCGTACGTCGAAATGTGACCACCGACACCCACGCCCGGCCGCTGCGCGCGGTGCACGGTCATCGCCGCGTTCCACCGAACCCACGCCCGGTAGCGGCGCTCGACCTCCTCGTCGCCGGGGAACCACGGCTCGCGGTCGGTCGGGATGGTGTTGACGTAGTCCGTGCTCGTGAGCGACGGGACGCCGACGTGGCTCTCACGGGCGCGCTCGAGCAGCCGCAGCATCAGGTACCGGGCACGCTGCTGCCCGCCGCCCTTGAGCGCGGCGTCGAACGACTCCAGCCATTCCGACGTCTCCTCCGGATCGATGTCCGGCAGATGCGCCGCGAGCCCGTCGCGGATCACGCGCACGCGCTCGGGAGTGCCTGGGTTGCTGTTCTGGGTTGGCAACTCGAGCTCCAGCCTGCTTCGAAGGTGTATATAAATCGCGCGCGCGTTAACGCGCGCGAGGGGACACTCTGCCATGTTCGTCTGAATCGACGCCGCCGTCATCGTTACTGGTCAGTACGGGTGCCAGGACACTCCTCAGAGCAGGCACGGAGACCTCTTTGCGGCGTGTCGAGGACTCCACGGTTGCGCTGGTGGGCACACTCAGTGTTCGCTATCGCCTAACCGAACAGGCGTTACGCGGTCGGACAGGCCAAGATGGGCCCTGATGACCGTGCGAAATCAACTGGAGGAGTGACACCGTGGTGGCCGCGGGAGACACCGGCAATGCCGGCGTCGCCGACAAACTGGGGATCGAAGAAGGCACCGTTGTCCAGGAGATCGGCTGGGACGAGGACGTAGACGACGATCTCCGTGCCGCCATCGAGGAGCGAATTGGCTCCGATCTCCTCGATGAGGACGCCGACGATGTCGTCGACGTCGTTCTGCTGTGGTGGCGCGAGGACGACGGCGATCTTGTCGACGCCCTCATGGACGCCATCGGCCCGCTCGCCGAGAACGGCGTGATCTGGGTATTGACCCCGAAGACGGGCCGCGACGGACACGTCGAGCCCAGCGACATCGCCGAGGCGGTGCCGACCGCGGGACTCGCACAGACCTCCAGCATCAGCGTCGGACCCGACTGGTCCGGCACGAGGCTGGTGTCGCCCAAGTCGGTCAAAGCCAAGCGCTGACCTCGTGCGACCGGGAGGCCCCTGATTCAGGGGCCTCCCGGTCCACGAGGTGGACATCACGGTGCCGTCGCGGGCCGGTGGCCTAGGGTTGGAACCACACGCACGATTGGCGGGCGCCCACGCGCGCCCCAATTCGCAGGAGGATGCCGGGTCATGGCAGTCGCGGTCGGGTCGAAGGCTCCGGATTTCACGCTCAACGACTACAACAAGCAGCCGGTGAAGCTGTCGGACTTCCAGGGTTCCAAGAACGTCCTGCTGGTGTTCTACCCGTTCGCCTTCAGCGGCATCTGCACCGGTGAGCTCTGCCAGGTCCGTGACGAGCTGTCGACCTACACCGACAGCGACGTTCAGGTCATCGGCGTCTCCGTCGACACCCCGTTCAGCCTCAAGGCCTGGGCCGAGCAGGAGGGCTACACCTTCCCGCTGCTGTCCGACTTCTGGCCCCACGGCGCCGTCGCCACGGAGTACGGCGTGTTCAACGAGGCCGCGGGCCTCGCGAACCGCGGCACGTTCCTCATCGACACCGAGGGCGTCGTCCAGTTCGCCGAGATCAACGCCCCGGGCGAAGCCCGCGACCAGGACGCCTGGAAGAAGGCCGTCTCGTCGCTCAAGGGTTAAGTTCTTCCACGACCGGTGCCTCTTCGAGGCACCGGCGTGCGGGCGCATAGCTCAGCGGGAGAGCACTCGGTTTACACCCGAGCGGTCGCAGGTTCGAATCCTGCTGCGCCCACCTCGCACCCCCTACTGGAACCCTTGGCCAACCAAGCGCCAGCCTGTAGGGACACTAAGAGAGCCCGTACCAGCACCTCCTGCCGCCAGGATCGGGGTGCTTTCGGCTGTTCGTGGTTCGTCGGCACCTGCCGTATCCAGTGCGGCACCAGCACCCTGATGTAGGGCCTGCAACTCGGCGAACGGCTCTTTGAGCCGATAGGTCACAGTCAGCTCGCCGTCATGCTCTTCTATGTAGAGCACCTCGAACAGAGCCTGGTTCAACAGGCGACGTTGTTCGTCGGAGCAGCGCAGGTATAGCCCCTGCGGGTCGCCGAGCAGTTCCAGGCACAGGTCGACGAGAGCTGCTGCCTCCGCTGAGGTCTTCGAAGGTTTCACCCAAGCGGGCGGC
The DNA here is from genome assembly GCF_014323725.1 of Actinokineospora xionganensis. Classification (GTDB taxonomy): domain Bacteria; phylum Actinomycetota; class Actinomycetes; order Mycobacteriales; family Pseudonocardiaceae; genus Actinokineospora; species Actinokineospora xionganensis. Next base: position 24,433 of record NZ_JABVED010000036.1, read on the forward strand.
CAAACGGTCCCGCTGCTGGGCGATCGCGTGGAGCTTGTCCCGGATCTTGCCCCGGGGCAACAACCGGTCGGCGGCCAAGTCGATGAGGTTGGGCTCCTTGACCTCGAGCGCCTTGAGTTGGGCGGTGAGCTGTCGGTGGAGCAGGCGGGCCGACGCACTCTGGTGTCGATGGTTTCCCTGACGTGCTCGCGCATCTCCCCGATGAAGGTCTCATCGAAGCGCACGGTGGCGTAGTGCTGCTCGATGACCTCCTCCACCCGTTCAGTCCCAAGATAGGGCAGCTCGCAGAGGTGGTCGTAGCGTCCGGAGCAGAAGAAGTACTTGTACGTGGTGTCGTGGCGATTGGTGGCGTGCTGGAGAATCAGACGGTGTTGTTCCCCCAGTGGTGCTAGCGGCGGTTTACCGCTAGCACCACTGGGGTCAGAACACTCCTGTCAGAAGAATGTCGCGAATTGCTCGACCTGGCGGTGACGCAGGCCAGTGCTCACCGGTAGTCCCGCCCCTCAATGTCGTGGTGGCTTCGTCGGCACTTCGGCCGGTTCACTGCGTTGAGCAGCACCGCGGAGTTGACCCACTCCACTCCAGTGAGATCGAGCCCTGGGATTCGGCCGACGTAGGTCTCAGCCTGCCGACGCATCGTGTCCGGGCTCGGCCCGCCAGCCCAGATGCACGTCATGTGGTTGGCACGGAAGTTGTGGCGGAACAAGACCACCACGCTGAAGTCCATGCTCAGCAAGATGGACAGCCGGTGGAAGCCGCGTTTGGTGGGTGTCGAGTTGGTCGCGCCGACCTGCTTGGGATCGGACACTGCTCACCGTTCCAGCTCGTAATGGCCACGTTCTGCGCGCTGGAGGAGTTCGCAGGGAAGGACGACAGTCGGCCAGTCGTCATCGGGTGGTGTAGCCACCAGGCCGTGAGGATCGGTGTCGGCCTCGGTCCAGTGCAGCCGAACGCCACGGCCTTCTCGAACGGCGTCCTCCAGCAGCTCGGCCACCGACACGGGCTGACGTCCGAAGGTGTCATCCAGGTCGTGGCGGTTCTCGGGCCTGGCGTGCTTCACGGCGAACCTCACGGCAATTTGGTCTCGCTGCTTTTCGCGGTAGGAATCCCGCCCCAGCCAGTCGACGAACGCAGCCAGCAGCAAAACCACGGGTAGATAGGCGGCGGTGGCGACCCACATCGGCATGTGGTTCACCGCTCGTCACCCGGCTTCGCGTCCGGCACCCGATGGGCGGCTCGTGCGATGAGGTCGAGGCCGACTTCGACCAGGGCGGAGCCCAGGTTCGATTCGGTGATTGCCGGAATGGCTTCGCCGTCGTCGCTGCGCGCCGCGATGACGCTTTCCAAGTAGGCGCGGAGCGCTTGGTTGACGTCGTTGAGGTCGAGCAGTAGTTGCTTGTAATGCTTGAGGGGAGTCGGCGCGGTCATCGCGTCGCCCCGGCTGCTCGCCTCCGACCGAGCCTGTTCACCAACCGGATGACGAACACCGTGGCGGCAAGGACTTCCAGCCCTACCAACAGGATCACCGCGACCACTGTGCCTGTCCTCGGCGGAGCTTCTTGGCGATCTCCGGTAGTTCGCCGTCGCGCAACCAGACAGCGGCGCCGGTGCGCCGAATCTGGTTGACCAAGGCCGCCACCACATCCGGGCGATACGACAGGTGGTCCCTGTTCAGCAGCACGGCCGCGGCGGCATCTGGCATGGCCAGCGCTTGCACCAAGCCGCAGAAGCCGATGCGATCTTCGACGTCGAGCAGCGAGCCGACGTCGGAGTAGACAGCACCCAGGTGCCAGCCTTCGCTGACACACCACAGCTCGATCTGTTCTTTGGCCTCAGCAAAGCGTTCTGGCTGCTCACGGACGTTGTGAACATAGCCATAGACCAAGGGGTATGGGGTGCGAGATCTCATGACTGCTCCTTGCACTCGGTCGGCAGTACCGGGTGCTGCTTGGCCGCTTGGCGTACCTTGCGCAGGCCGCGTTCCGCAGCCCGGACGGGTGGAACATCCCAGTCCGACGTCACGATGACGGCTGCGCGGCTCAGGGCGCTGAGTTCGGGAATGGTGACGTCGACGGTCAGGGCGACCAACCGATCGGCGGACTTGCTGTTCGCCTTATCCCTGCTCGTCACGCCTACACCGCCTGGTGGCGTTCAACGGTCACGGAACTGTTCACGTGGAGGCAAGATCGGCGACGGGTCGGGGCACCACCATCGCCGAACTTGCTGGTCTTTGTGGCCGCCCGCCGGTACGTCGGTGTGATCACCAGCGGCCGAGAATATGATCGTTTCGATGGCGGAAAGTGCCTGCTCACTGGCCCTCCGGTGCGTTGCCGCCTGGCCTGCCCAGGCCGTACGCTGCCTATGGAAGGGCCTGTAGCCAGTCAGGCACAGGGCGTTATGACTGGCGGTTTGCGGGCAAAATCCGTGCATTGCGGCCCCTGGCCTGCGTCCCGCACGCGATGCCCCAAGAAGGAGGGAACGCGGTGGCGAAACGACCGCGCTTGGCTGCGCGGCGAAAGTCGCTCGGGTTCAGCCAGGAAGCACTCGCCGAGCGGTTGGGCGTCGACACGTCGACCGTCCGCCGATGGGAGCTCGGCATTTCGAATCCGCAGCCCTGGCTCCGGCCGAAGATTGCGCGACATCTGCAAGTCGAAGGTGATCAGTTGGACGAGCTGCTAGCCGATGTACCGGCCAGTGCTCCTCGTGATACTGATGACGATATGAAGCGCCGGACCGTTATACAAGCTGCGCTCGGCCTCGGCATCGCGTCCACCGCGGGCGCTTGGCCTGCTCGCGGAGCAGTCGATCCGGCGGTCATGGACAACTTCGCGCAGCTCCGAAGCTCGCTTGTCACTGCCGATAGCTTGCTCGGCCCCGGCCGTCTAATACGGTCGGCGGCTGAGCAGGTCGAGAATATTGCTGGCCTGTACGAGCGGATCGCGCCGCGTGGCCGGTCACGGTTGTTCGAGATTGGGGCGTTGTTCGCCGAGTTCTGCGGCTGGCTGGCTGACGATCTTGGTGACTTGGCGACGGGTGCAGCTTGGTCAAACCGGGCGTTGGAGTGGGCACTCGCATCTGGTAGCGCCAACGTCGCGGCTTACGTCCTCATGCGCATGAGCCAGCAAGCGCAGCTCACCCAGGAACGAGCGCGAATTACCATGCTTGCTGACGCGGCCATTCGATATGAGCCTCAGGTAGCCAGCCCAACGGTGAAGGCCGCCATTTACCAGCAAGCTGCTCACGCTAGCGCTCTTGATGGCCAAGAGCGTGACGCGCTCGCTCGTCTTGACCACGCCCAAGAACTCGCCGCATCACCCGCGCAGCAGCACGATCCGCACGCTTTGGGAAGCTACTGCACGACGCACTACGTCACCGTTCAGCGCGCGGCGATCTACAGCACGCTCGGCGATCATCAGCGGGCCTTGGACGAGTACGACGCGATCATGCTGGAGTGGCCGAACGCTTTCCACCGCGAGCGTGGCCTGCACCTGGCTCGTCGGACGGTGGTCGCAGCCAGAGCTGGTCAGCTCGACGCGGCCGTGGCGAGCGGCACCGAAGCACTGGATATCGCTAGGAACACTCAATCTGAACGGACACGGCGTGAGCTGGCGACGAGTGTCTCGATCATGGAACCCTGGCGAACGCAAAGCAGCGTTCGAGACTTCATTGAAGCGGTTACGGCCATGGGAGGCGAGCGATCGTGCTGAGCGTTGACGACCTGGTGGGGCGGAACGAGTGGGACGACGTCATCACTAGGTACGGGCGCCCGTTCGTCGTTTACAAGTTCGCCGCCACGCTCGACGGCAGGATTGCAGCCGAGGACGGCACCAGTCAGTGGATCACCAGCGCCGAGAGCCGAGCCGAGGTGCATCTACTGCGGGCGGGCTGTCACGCCACGGTGGTTGGCTCAGGAACGCAGCAAGCAGATAACCCGAACCTGGCCGTGCGCGGCAACGATGATCCGCGGCTTGACCTTTCCATCGTTGAGGACCCCAAGAAGCAGCCGCTTCGTGTGATCGTTGACAGCAACGCCAGGACCCCCGCCGACGCCAAGGTCTGCAACGACGCTGCACCTACGCTTGTCGTCGTGGCTGAGGATGCCGACGCCTCGCACCTGGAGAACGTGGTCGACGTGCTGCGCGTCAAGCGCGCAGATAAAGGACTCGACCTGCCCGCAGTGCTGCGGGGTCTGCTGGAACGTGACGTGCGCGCCGTCTTTCTCGAAGGCGGCCCCACTCTGGCAGGGAGCTTCATCGCCCAGAAGCTCGTGGATCGGGTGGTGAACTATGTGGCACCCGCACTCCTCGGTTCAGGCAAAAGTGGGCTTGAGGATGCTGGCATCCGCACCATTACTGACATCCTCCGCCTAGAGCTGGTCGACGTGGCACGGTCAGGGTCGGATGTGCGATTGGTTGCACGCCCGATGCGGTGATTCACCACGAAGCCATTACCAGATATTCAAGCGTTGAGCAATGGACCTAGCGTTAGGATTTGCCGGTTCCTCGGCCCCGGGCGGCGTCCAGTGGATCTCTATGACTTGGCTTGCAGTTGTGTTCTTGGGGTTTCTCGATTCGGGTTCGCCAGCCCGGCCTTGTCGCTATTGGCCGGGGCGCCTTGGCAAGTTCAGTTCGTTATGCACGTCCAAGAGTAGGCATAATCGGGATCCCAGGTAAAAGCAAGCGATCCTGGCTACGACGCCTTGCAGGCCGCGCTTATCTGGTCACGGGTCAAACGGGGGCTATCTGCCGAACCGCAGGTCCAGTTGTAGGCTTGCCCCGGCCCATGAAGAATCCGTCCCGCGATGGAATGAGCCTCTACTTGTCCGGGAATCCACGCATCCGCAGAATAGCCTGCGAGTGGGCAAGCATCCTCCATACGTGGTAGCCCGGTCTGCTTCACCGGCGAGTCGGCAGGCAATGAAGTTTCGCCCGGACGTTGTGGAGTTTGGGTACCCAGGTCGGATAATGGGAAAGCCTGTACGGTCGGCTGCTGACGACTACTATCAGGTATGAATTGAGTTCCTTTATCGTCGGCCCGGATGCTGCTGGTGGCAATGAGCGCAAAATCGCTATAGGCGCTGATTGCTCCTGCCGCTAGACTCAGGATGCTGACAACAAGAGCGCCGATCGCCCAACGGTTGGGATGCTTCGACAGTCGTCATATCAGATACGCGAGAATCGCGAGGACAACGAAGATCATCGCGATCACGAGTTTGCGGCCTGTAAGGAAGCTCCTAGACAACTATGTCGGACCACCTCATAGCGATGTTACGTATGACTCCATCGGCTTTCCTTGATCATTTGAAGCAGTAGGCGGAACTCCCGAAACTGACCAGGCTGAACCTGGGCCTGCCGCCCACGACGCACCACATCGTCGATGCCGCCTGGTGGGTACCGAGAGTTGACTCGAAATAGGCCATCACACCCGTCGACGGTGGCGGGCGATCGCAAGATCTTCGCCAGTGTTCAGAAGCGAGCTATCGCCGCCCAAAGTTCTTAGCCCGCTGAGCGCGCTTCCTGGCCCCAGTCCCGTTCATTCTCCACGCCGCCATCTGGATGCTCACGTTGTAGTGAGCCCTTTTCATCCTGCGGTGGTCTCGTAG
>NZ_JABVED010000037.1 GCF_014323725.1 Actinokineospora xionganensis
TGTGGGAGAGTAGGACGCCGCCGGACAAAAGTTGCGAATGCCCCGGTATTCATGAGAAATCATGGATACCGGGGCATTCTGCTATTCCTAGAAAGTGAGTTTCCAGCTGTCGATGTAGCCGGTGTCGTAGCTGTAGACGTCTTGGACCTTGAGCTTCCAGGTGCCGTTGGCGACCTCGTTCGACGCGTTCACCGTGTATGTGGTGATCACGTTGTCGGCGGAGTCGTTGCTCGACGAGTTCTTCATGCGGTACGTCGTGCCGTCCGGGGCTACGAGGTCGATGACGAGGTCGCCGCGCCAGGTGTGCTTGATGTCGACGCCGACTTGCAGGGTGGCCGGGGCGTTGCCGGTGATGCCGCTGACGGTGACCGAGCTGGTGACCGCGGCGCCGTTGTCGGGGATGTTGACGTTGTTGGTGTTCTCGAAGACCTTGCCGGTCGGCGGGGGAGTGTCGCCACCACCGAGCTCCTTGGCCTTCGCGTCGATGGCCGACGCGAACGAGCTCACCTCGGTGTAGACCCCCGGGGCGTTCGGGCGGGCGCAGCCCTCACCGTGGCTCACAATGCCGACCTGAATCCACGCGTTGTTGTTGTCCCGACGAAACATCGGGCCACCGGAGTCGCCCTGGCAGGTGTCGGTGCCACCTTGCGAGTAACCCGCGCAGATCTCCGCGTTGAAGATCAGATCCGAGTAGTACGAACTCGAGTTCTTGCAGGTGGTGTCGTCGACGAACGGCACCTGCGCCTTCAGCAGGTACCGTGATGCGTTTCCGCCCTCCGACGTGTCGCCCCACCCGGCGATGGTGAACGTGCCGGTGTCGTAGTCCTTCGTCTTGGCGATGGGCAGCAGCGCGGCGCCCGTGATCGGGCTCGACAGTTTCACGAATGCCCAGTCCCCGCCCGCCGAGGTGCCGTAACCCGGGTTCTTGTAGACATAGGTGGACGTCCGCTTCGTCGCGGTGCTGTCCTGCAGGTCGACCACCCCGTAGGTGGCGGTGATGCCGGTGTTGTTGCCGGTCCCGGAGACGCAGTGGGCCGCGGTGAGCACGAGCTGCTCGGAGTACATGGCGCCGCCGCAGCCCATGGACAGCCGGACCATCCAGGGGAACTCGCCCTTGGCCGCCGGGCTGCCGCCGACGACCATGGGGCTGACGTCGCCCGGCTGCGTGGGCGGCGGCGCCGCGGCGGCCTGGCCGATAGCCGTGGCGAGCACGGCGACGGTGCCCGCGGTGAGGACACCGGCCTTTCCGAGCACGCTTAACAGAGCACTTCTCACGATGAATCCTTCCCGCGGCCGGTCCTAGGGGACAACCGGCCGGCGAGTTGTCGATGCAGGGTTCACCGATCGTGCCCAGCCGGACACCTTGGTGACAACCCGTCGGCGGGCCGGAGAAGTTACGTAAATTTCCCACCTTGTCCACAGTTATTTCAGCGACGACGGGCTGGTAGACCCTTAAACGGAAGAACGGCTGCCCCGGGAAGTCCCGGGGCAGCCGCCTATTCCGACTCGTCCCAGTCGGAAGACCGGGAACCGTGCGAGATCAGCCGCGGATCGCGGTGATCAGTTCTCCGTTGGTGGTGTCGCCGGACAGTTCCCAGAAGAACATCCCGCCGAGGCCCTGCTGGCCCGCGTAGCTCTTCTTGCCCGCGATGGTGGCCGGGGTGTCGAAGCTCCACCAGTTGTTACCGCAGTGCGCGTACGCCGTGCCCGCGATGGTGCCGTTGGCCGGGCACTTCGTCTTGAGGACCTTGTAGTCCTCGATGCCCTGCTCATAGGTTCCCGCGGCCGGGCCGGTGGCCGACCCGCCCGGGGCGGACTGGGTGACCCCGGTCCAGCCCCGACCGTAGAAACCGATACCCAGCAACAGCTTCGACGCCGGAACGCCCTTCGACTTCAACTTCTGGATGGCCGCGTCGGAGTTGAAGCCCTGCTGCGGGATCCCGCTGTACGACGTCAGCGGCGAGTGCGGCGCGGTCGGCCCCTGGGCCGCCCATGCCCCGAAGAAGTCGTACGTCATCGGCATGTACCAGTCGACGTACTGCGCCGCGCCGCCGTAGTCGGCGGCGTCGATCTTGCCGCCGGACGAGCCGTCCGCGGTGATCGCGGCGGTCAGCAGGTTCGAGGAGCCGAACCGGGCACGCAGGGCGCCCATCAGGTTCTTGAACGCCGCCGGGCCGCTGGTGTCACAGCTGAGACCGCAGGCGTTCGGGTACTCCCAGTCGATGTCGATGCCGTCGAACACGTCGGCCCAGCGCGGGTCCTCGACCAGCTTGTAGCAGGACTCCGCGAACGCCGCCGGGTTCTGCGCGGCCTGGCCGAAGCCGCCGGACCAGGTCCAGCCGCCGAAGGACCAGATGACCTTGATGTGCGGGTACGCCTTCTTCAGCTTGCGCAGCTGGTTGAAGCTGCCGCGCAGCGGTTGGTCCCAGGTGTCCGCCACACCGTCGACGCTGTCGGCGGCCGTGTACGCCTTGTCATAGTCGGCGTAGCTGTCGCCGATCGTGCACTGTCCATTCTGGACATTGCCGAACGCGTAGTTGATGTGCGTCAGCTTCGACGCCGAGCCGCTCGTCACGATGTTCTTCACGTGGTAGTTGCGCCCGTAGACGCCCCACTGCGCGAAGTAGCCGATCACCTTCGAACCCGGCGGCGGCGGGGGAGTCGTCGTCGTCGGTGTCGTGGTGGTGGTCGTCGGCTGCGTGGTCGTGGGATTGGTGGTGGTTGTCGGGTTGGTGGTGCTGGTGGGAGGTGTGCCACCACCGCAGGACACGCCGTTCAGCGTGCAGTTCGACGGCGATCCGGGGCCTGCCGCGATGAACCCGAAGGACGCGGTGCCACCAGGTGCGATGGAACCGTTCCACGACAGGTTCTTGAACGTGTGCCGGTTCCCGGACTGGCTGCGGGCGGCGTCCCAGGACGACGAGATCGTCGTGCCCGCAGGCAGGTCGAACGCCACCGTCCAACTGGTGAGCGTCGACGAACCGCCGTTGCGGATCGTGTACTTGGCCTCCCATCCGCTTCCCCAGTCGGAGGTTTTCACGAACTCCGCGGTCGGTGCCGCGGCGCCGCTGGCGGGCGCGGCGACGAGTGCCACCGCCACTGTCGCCGCCGCGACTAAGGCCGCGGTGAGATGCCATCGGAATTTGGACATAGTTCACCTCAATCGAGAGCAGGGATGTGAACGAACCGGCCAAGCCTGATGGGCGCGCGGGCTCAGGCAATGCCGGCGACCACTCCGCGATGCGGGTGCGGAGGGACGTGGGGGTGACTACCGCGAGGCGGCAGCCGGGGGTCTGAGCCGTCCGTCGCGATAGGCGAGCAACTCGGCCGCGGCCCGCAGGCTCGACCACGAGCCGCCGTGGGTGTCGATCCGGGCGGCGGCGCCGAGACCGGGACCGGGAACCCCGGTCTCGACGTGCACCACGATCGCCGACGCGTCGACCAATCGCCGCACCAGCTCGCGGGCGACTGGGTGCCGGTGTGCGTCGCGGGTCGTCACGATGACCACTTTGGACACCACGTCGCCCAGCTCGGATGGTGCGACGGACACCGCGCCGGGCAGGAGTTCGGCCAGGTGCGGGGCCAGTCCCCACGCCACCGGGCCTGCGGCGATGGTCGGCGCCACTTCGACGTCGACCACCAGGGGAGCGGCCCCCAGGTCGGGGATCTCGGTGGCGCGCAAAGCTTTGCGCGCCACCTCCAGGCCGAGGTCGAGCTCATCGCGAACGCCGGTGATGGGCGAGGCGGACGCGCCGAGCGCCCGGGTGCGGGCCGCCGCCTCGGCGAGCCGCTCCTCGGTCAGGACTCCGTCGCGGACCGCTTGGACGATCCGCTCGACCAGCGCGGTGACGGCGTCGGCGTCGGCGGTGTCGCCGCCGACGCACAGCGCGTCCGCCCCCGCGGCGAGCGCGCGGACCGCGGCCTCACGCAGACCGGCCGCGTCGCCGAGGGTGCCCGCCACGGCGCCCATCTCGATGGCGTCGGTGACGACCGTCCCGGTGAACCCGAGGTCGCCGCGCAGCACCTTGCCGATGGCGATCTCGTTGGTGGTGGCCGGTTCCGGTCCCCAGGCGGGTACGACGAGGTGTCCGGACATGATCGCCCGCACGCCCGCGTCGATCGCGGCGCGGAACGGGACCAGTTCGGTGACGGCCAACTCCTCCGGCGTGCGTGCAAGCACGGGCAGGGTCAGGTGGGAGTCGGCGGTCGCCGCGCCGTGGCCGGGGAAGTGCTTGGCGCAAGCCGCGACTCCCGAACGCTGCATGCCACGCACGGTCGCGGCCACGTGCGCGGCGGCCGCCGACGGGTCTGAGCCGAACGCCCGGACACCGATGATGGGATCGTCCTGGGTGAGCGAGAGATCCGCGCAGGGCGCCAGGTTCAGCGTCACCCCGCAGCGGGCGAGCCGGGCGCCGAGCACCAGGCCGACCTCCGCGGTGAGGTTGACATCCCCGGCGGCGGCCAGGGCCAACCCGCCGGGGAGCCTGCTGCCCGCGGCCGCGTCGAGCCGGGTGACATCGCCGCCCTCCTCGTCGATGCCGACCACGACGTCGTCGCGTTCGGCCCGAAGCGCCGCGCTGAGCGCGGTGACCTGCTCGTCGTCGACCACGTTGCGGCCGAAGAGGACCACGCCGCCGAGCCCCTCGGCGATGCGGCGGCGCAGCCAGTCCGGTGCGGTCGTGCCCGCGAATCCCGGCAGCAGCACGGCGTGCGCGAGCTTGTGCGGGGTGTCCATCAGCCCTTCACCGCCCCGGCGGTCGTGCCCGCGACGAGCTTGCGCTGCACCAGCATGAAGAACACCAGCGCGGGCAGCGCGTAGATCACCGACGCGGCCATGATGCCGCCCCAGTCGGTGCCGAACGCGGTCCGGAACGACGAGAGCCACACCGGGAGCGTCTGCTTCGACTGGTCGCGCATGAACACCAGGGCGTAGAGGAATTCGTTCCACGCGGTGACGAACCCGAACACCGACGTGGCCACCAGGCCCGGGCCGAGCAGCGGCAGGGTGACCCGCCGGAACACACCCCAACGCCCGCATCCGTCGACCATCGCGGCCTCCTCCAGCTCGATCGGGATTCCCTTGACGAAGCCGCGCAGCGTCCAGATGGTGAACGGCAGCGTGAAAGCCATGTACACCAGCAACAGCGACGGCAGTGTGTCGAGCAGGTTCGCGTCGCGCATGATCAGGTACATCGGCACGAACAGCGCCTCGAGCGGCGCGAGCTGGGCGACGAGCACGAGCAGCACGAACCCCCGGCGGCCGCTGAACCGCATGCGGGCCAACGGAACCGCCGCCAGCAGACCGGCGACGAGCGCGCACGCGACCGCGCCGAGAGTCACGATCAGGCTGTTGGTCAGGAAAGTCGTGAATCCCGGCTTGGTGATCGCCGTGGTGAAGTTGTCCAAAGTGGCCGAGAACGGGATCAGGTCGTACTCGGTGGAGAGGATGTCGCCGGGCTTCTTGAGCGCGGTGGTGAGCATCCAGTATGTGGGGAAGAAGAACAGCAGCGCGACGAAGATGCCTGTCGCGGAGAGCGCCATGCGCTGGGATCGCGTCTTCATCTACAGCTCCGTCTCCTGTGATCGCACCAGCAGGCGCATGTACCGCCAGGTCACGCCGACCAGGATCAGCAGCATCAGCACCGCCACCGCGGAGGCGACACCGAAGTGGCTGCCGGAGATGCCCTTGAGGTAGAGCAGGACCGGCAGCGTGGTGCTCTCGCCGTCGGGGCCGCCCTGTTTGAGGGCCCAGATCTGGGTGAACACCTTGAAGTCCCAGAGAACCGAGAGGAACGTGACCATCGTCAGCAGCGGGCGCAGCGCCGGCCAGCTGACCGCGCGGAACGCCTGCAACGGTGTGGCGCCGTCGATGCTCGCCGCCTCATAGAGGTCCTTCGAGGCGCCGAGCAGTCCCGCGTAGAGGGTGAACGCGATGAACGGCACGGCCTGCCACAGGATGAGCAGCCCGATGACGCTGAGCGTGCTGACCCCGCTGGTGAACCAGGAGTAGCCTGCGAAACCGTCGAAACCCAGTGCCACCAATGTCTTGTTCAAGATCCCGTACTGCTGGTCGAAAATCCACTGGAACACCGTCGTGGTCGCGATGATCGGCGTCGCCCACGCCAGCACCAAGGCGATCTGCAGGGCGACGCGGACCGGCGCGTCGAGGTGTCGCATGAGGACGGCGATCCCGAGCCCGAGTCCGATCGTCGCGACGACGCAGGCCCCGGTGAACAGCACCGTGCGCAGTCCGATGATCCAGAACTCTGGGTCGGACAACACTTCCCGGTAGTTGTCGAAGCCGACCCACACGATCTCGCCGCGGATCAGCTCGCCGAGGTCGAGTCTGCGGAAACTGATCCCGAGGACCTGCAGGGCGGGCCAGCCCAGCAGGGCCACCAGGATGACCACCGCCGGAGCCAGCATCAGGTACGGCGTGGCCCGCTGCGCGGTGAAGCGGCGCTGGGGCCTTGCTGCCCGCGGGGGTGCCTCCGCGGGCAGCAAGGGGTTCACAGTGGGAGCGGACATAGGGTGATCAGCCCGCGAATGCCTTGTTCAGCGCCGAGTTGGCGTCGGCTGTCGCGGCGTCGATCGACTTCGCTCCGGTGAGGTAGGCGGTCAGCATGTCCTTGAGGGGGTTCTGACCGGCCTCGATGGTGGCCCAGCCTGGGGTGGCGGGCACGGCGCGGCCGTTGCTCGACGCCTTGGCCATGGCCGCGGTCACCGGGTCCTTCTCGAGCGCGGCGACGTCGGTGGACGTGCCGGGGATCATCCCGGCGCCCGCGAACTGTGACTGGTACTTCGCGCTGGTCATCAGCTTGAGGTACTCCTTGGCGAGGTCCTGGTCCTGGCTCTTGGCCGGGATGGCCAGGTTCGAGCCGCCCTGGAACACCGGCGCGGTGGTGCCTGCCTTCTTCGAGGGGATCGGGAACGCCGAGGACTTCGCGGTCAGGTCCGGGTTGCCCTTGGCGGCGGTGGCGAGCTCCCACGGCAGCGCGATCATCATCGCGACCTTGCCCTGGCCGTAGATCCCGGCCTGCTCTGGCGTCTGCTCGTCGGTGTCCTTGGGCGCCTTGGTGCCCGAGGCCTCCTGCAGCTGCTTGTAGAACTCCAGGCCCGCCTTGGCCTGCGGGGTGTCCAGGCTCGCGGTGAACTTGGTGCCGTCGCGCTTGGCGATGTCGCCGCCCTCGTCGTAGATGAACGACAGCAGGGTGTACCAGTTCTGTCCGGGCAGGTAGAGCGCCTGGAAGTCCGGGTCGGAGCCGAACTTGGCGCGCAGCTTGGTGATCGCGTCGAGCCAGTCCTGCCGCGAGGTGGGCGGCGCGGTGATGCCCGCCTGCTCGAACATGTCCTTGCGGTAGAGGACCAGGCGGTTCGCGGCGTAGAACGGCACGGCGTACTGCTTGCCGTCCCACGAGCCGGAGTCCTTGAGGCTGGTGAGCCACTGGTCCTTGTTGAAGTCCGAGGCCTCCGCGGTGAGGTCCACGAGCGCGCCCGCCTTGGCGAACTTCGGCGCCTGGGTGTTGCCGATCTCGATGATGTCGGGCGCGTCATTGCCCGCTAACGCCGTGGTCAGCTTGTCCTGGATCCCATTCCACTGCTGGACCTCGTACTTGACCGTGACGTCCTTGTGGGACTCCTGGAACTCCTTGTGCAGCTGGTCGGTCAGCTTGTCCGGCGCTGAACCGTTCATCAGCCACACGGTCAGCGTGCGGGGGCCGGCGGGCGGAGCCGCCTGGCCCGTGCCCCCCGAACCCGCACACCCGGATAGTGCGAGCATCACTGTTGCTGCTCCTGCGACCGACTTTGACCACGTTCTCACGACAACCGCCTTCCGAGCGCCGCCCCAGGGACGTGGGGCGGCGGTAGTGCTGAGTGGTTTAGACCATTGCGGTAAGGGTGGTCCTGCTCACAAGGGTGTGTCAAGACATTCATGTCACGAAATGAACGGCTTTCGCACACGATGCGGTCCCGTCGGCGTCCGCGCCAGAGCGGCGGGCATACCGACTTTCCATCTCACGGTGGCTCTGTGGGCGGGTTCGGTCAGAAGAACGTGCGGACGAATCCGGTGACCGTGCGGCCGTCGTCGGCGGTCACCGGGAGCAGGCTCCACTTGTCGAACGTGGTGCACGGATGCGACAGGCCCAGCCCCACCCAGTCGCCCACCTCGACGGCCAGTCCGGCCCCGGCGTCGGCCTTGAGGAACGCGTGCTGGTCGTTGAGCGCGGTGACCGTGCAGCCGGTCAGCGGCGTCACCCCCGTGGCCGTGCGCAGCAGACGGGGCACGGGCAGCCCAAGGTCGTAGGGCAGGTCCCGTTTGCCCGCGGCGAGCAGCGCGAGGCCGGGTTCGGGCCGGGAGACGACCTGCGCCCACGCGCGCAGCGCCGACCGCAGCGGCGGCCCCGAGACCCGCGGGTGTTCGCCCAGCGGCGAGATCTCCCGGTAGAAGCCGTCGTCATGGGTCAGGTATGTGCCGCAGCGCAGCACGGGCAGCACCGGGATCGGCCACGGCGCGGTCAGCGCGTCCGCGACGAGGTCGAAGAACGCGCTGCCGCCCGCGGTGACGATCACCTGCTCGGTCTCGAACGACAGCGCGCGCACCGTCGTCCGCACCCGGTCGAGGTACGCGGCGACGGCGTCGAGCCCGGCCGGGCTCGCGTCACCCGACGCCGGGGCCTCGTAGCCGCCGACGCCGACCAGCCGCAGCGCCGGGCTGGCCGTGATGGCCGCCGCGACCGCCCGGGCCGTGTCGAGGTCGCGGACCCCGGTGCGCCCGCCCGCGACACCGACCTCCACCAGCACGTCGACCGGGCGGACACCGGTCCAGGCCTCGGTCATCAGCTCCACCCCGCGCACCGAGTCGACCCAGCAGGTGAACTCGAAGCCCGGGTCGCTGTCCAGCTCGGCGGCCAGCCACCGCAGCCCGGCCGGGTCGAGGAACTCGTTGGCCAGCACGACCCGGCTGACCCCGAATGCCCGGTACACCCGCAGCTGCCCGGCGGTGGCCGCGGTGATCGCCCACGCGCCGTGGTCGAGTTGGCGGGCGAACAGGGCGGGCGCCATGGTCGTCTTGCCGTGGGGGGCCAACAGCAGCCCGCGGTCGGCGGTCCACGCCGCCATGGTGGCCAGGTTGTGCTCCATCGCCGGACCGTCGAGCGCGACGACCGGCCCGACGAAGTCGGACAGGTCCGGGCGGCGCCGGCCCGCCTCGGCGGCGGTGAGCCCGAACAAGGTGTCCGGCACCGACTTGAACCGCCAGTCGAGGCGCTCCTCGCCCAGTCGGTCGACGGCCGCCTGATCGAGTCGGGCAGGCGATGCGATCATGGAGTTCTCCGCTCACTCACTGTTGCGCGTACGGCGGGGGGAACCGTTCCCTGTCTGGTGCGTCAAGGATGGCGAGACTCGGGAACGCGCGCCCGGCGCGACCCGTTTGACGGTGGACGGCCCGCTCTGAAGGAGAGAACTACCTGATGGTGTTCAAGAAGATGCTTCGCGCGCTCGGCGTCGGCGGCCCGACGGTCGACACGGTGCTGACGGAGTCCCGCGTGTACCCCGGCGGCGAGATCGTCGGCGAGGTGCGGATGACCGGTGGTGACGCGCCCTGCGACATCGACTACATCGCGCTGTCGCTGCTCACCAGGGTCGAGCGCAGCGAGGGCGGTGCCGCCGTCGTCGAGTTCGACCGGGCCGTCGTGTCCGGCCGGTTCCCGCTGGCCGCGGGCCAGAGCACCGTGGTGCCCTTCCGGCTGCCGGTGCCGTGGGAAGCCCCGATCACCGAGGTGTTCGGCCACCAGTTGCACGGCATGGGTCTGGGCCTGCGCACCGAGCTGGCCGTCGCCAAAGCCGTCGACAAGGGCGACCTCGACGCCCTGCACATCGTGCCGCTGCCCTCGCAGGCCGCGGTGCTCGAGGCGTTCGCCCGGCTCGGCTTCCAGTTCCGCTCCGCGGACCTCGAGCACGGCCGCATCCACGGCGTCGACCAGCGCCTGCCGTTCTTCCAGGAGATCGAGTTCCACCCGCCGCGCGAGCTCGCGCGCGGCATCAGCCAGGTCGAGCTGACCTTCGTCACGGACCCGGGTGGCATGGCCGTGGTCCTCGAAGCCGACCGCAGGCCCGGCATGTTCTCCTCCGGCGGCGACGCCTTCGGCCGCTTCCACGTCTCCCACGACGAGGCCGAGCGCACCGACTGGACCGCGCTGATCTCCCAGTGGCTCTCGGAGGTCTCGTCCCGTCGTCCGGCCCAGGGCTTCCATGGCGGCCACGGCGGCCACGGTGGTCACCGTGGGGGCGGCGGCATGGGCATGGTCGGTGGCGTGGCCGCCGGTCTCGTCGGCGGCATGGTGCTGGGCGAGGTCTTCGAAGAGGTCGGCGAGTCGTTCTTCGGCGACGAGGGCTGACAGGGGTTGTCGTAGGGTTGGTCGGTGCCACCGGTATCCGATGAGTTCGAGACGTTCTGGCGGGAACGCCATCTCTGCACGCTGACCACGGTCCGCCCCGACGGCACGCCACATGTGGTGCCGGTCGGGGCGACCATGGACTTCGAGCGCGGTGTCGCGCGGGTGATCACCTCCGGCGACTCCACGAAGGTGCGGCACATCCTCAAGGCGGGCAGCGCGCCCGCCGCGCTGTGCCAAGTGGACGGCCGCCGCTGGTCCACTGTGGAGGGGCAGGCGGTCGTCGTCCGGGACGCCGCCGCGGTCGCCGACGCGGAGAACCGTTACGCACAGCGCTACAAGACCCCGCGGGTCAACCCCCGCCGGGTCGTCATCGAAATCTCGATCACCAGAGTGCTGGGAACGGTCAAGTAACCCAGACGATGTCCGCGAGGCTCGACAGCGGCGCTGGCGGCCCTGCGGCCTCGGGGCGCACCGGCACTGTGTCCGCTGCGCGGACCGCGTCGGGCAGCCGCACGCTCGTACGGGCCTCGAGGTCGGCCACCGACACCTGGAACACGCGGAACTCGTCGAGGTCCAGGGTTTCGAGTTGGTCGAGGTTCTGGGTCAGCAGGAACGCGCTCGCCCGCAGCGTCCCGCCCTCGACGAAGGCGATGACCTTCCAGAATTCGCGGGGAATGGCCACCCCGCGAAAGACCCGGTCGTCGGCGCCGAACACCGGCCCGCCGAAGATGCTGACCTTCAAGTCGTCGACGTCGACATCGGCGAAGACCGCGTCCTCCAACCGTCCCCACAGGCCATTGCGCGCGCTCTGATTGAAGTCGTCCATCTGCGGGGTGATGTTCGTGAAGAAGAACGAGTCGCGATTGGCCTGACGCGCTTCGTCGAGTGAGCCCCAGAGAAGATCGGCCCGGCGGGCGAGATGGCCCCGATCGAGCCGATTGTCCCGATACAGCTCGTCCCCGGCCTGAACTCCGGCAGGCAAGCGAGGATCTTTCACAAATGGAATTCCGGTGCGGCTGATCTTCTTCAGACCGCCGCCGTCGACATTCCACGCCACCCAGTAGGCGAATTTCCGACCGCGGCTCATAGTGAGCGAGAAATGCGTGTAGTCGACCCTGGTCGACCCGTCGACGCCGACCGCGTCGTCGCGCACCGCCGGGTCGAGATCCGGCACGCCCAGCGGCACGCTGAGGAACCCCGGGTCGAAGCCCCCGACCGCGACCTCTGCCTCGGGCCGGACCAGGGTGACCCCGAGCTTCTCGAAGATCGACCGCGGCAGGCAGGCGAGCGCGTGCTCGTCCGGGTCGCCGCCGCCCTCGCCCGCGAAGTGCAGCCCGGCCAGCACCTTGCCCGGCCGCCCGTTCGCCGCCTTGAAGACCCACGCCGCCCCGGAGTCGCCGCCGCTGCTGATCTCGCCGTCGACCGGGCGCTTCGCCGGGTCGACGCCGATCTCGAAGCAGCCGACCTCGATGACTCCCTTGGCGGCGCCGTAGTTGATCTTCGCGATCGTGTCGATCCGCCGCACCACGCCATGGGTGACCCCGGTCGTGCGCCCGCCCTTGACCACCTTGTCGCCCAGTTCGGGCTCGCCGAGCTCGTCGACCACGACATCGAGGTCGAGTTGGGCCGCGTCGATCCCGCGACCCTCGATCGCCGCGACGGCCCCGTCGCCGGCGATCCCCAGGTACGACCGCAGCAGCGGTCCCAGGTGGTTCTGGGCGGTGCGGTTGTCGTCGTGGGTCCCCGGCTGCACGACGACGTCGCCGAGCGCGCCGCTGTTGCCGTGCAGCACGTGCCAGTTGCTCAGCACGCAGGGCTTGCCGGTCTCCAAGTCGTAGACGATGGCGCCGATCGTGCCGCAGGTGATGCTCGGGTGGCCGACGCTGACCCCCGGTCGGACCGGGTCGATCCGCACCTTGCGCTCGTTCGGGTCGGACTCGGCGACCACCCGGAACTCGGCCTGGTAGACCCGCTGCAGGACATCGGTGGGCACCTCGACGCCGTTGACCGCGATCGAGGGCGGCAGCATGGTCGTGCCGAGCGCCTCGAGTTCCTCCGGCTCGGCTTTGGCGGCGACGGTGAACTGGATCGAGACCTCTTTGGTCTGCCTGTGGCCGCGGATCTTGTAGCCGACGCCGATCGAGGAGACGTTCGGGTCTTTCAGGTAGTCCGATCCCCGGGCGCGGATGAACGCCCGCAGAGCGGCGAAAAGGGGATCGACCGGCTCGCTGTCGCCGGTCTTCTTGGCGCCCATGGGGAGTCCTTCGTCACGCCGTTAACCGGCTCTCGGATGGGTGATCAAACGATCCCCCCGATTGGTGGCGCTGGGCAAGGGCCTGTTGTCACTCTGTAGCGACGCCATCGTTTTATTACCCTTTTGGCCACCCTTTGGAGAGCCGGGCTTTGTCTTATCGGACGGCGGTGTCCGGTGTGCGGTGAAAGTCAAGGGGTCGACATTTCCACGATCGAGTGAACCGCTAGTCTCTCCCTCGCGTACCGCGCGTGATCGTTTGCTCTGAGTGCCGTTGATCTTGTAAAACGTCGACTATCACTCCGTAGGGCGATCACGGCCGGGGCACGCGGCGGGACAACGGGCGACAGTGAAAACCGCTGTGGATGGGGGAGCGAACAGGTGCGAGCGGGCAGGCGCGCGGCAGGGGCGCGTCAGCCGGATATCCGCCCTGGCGCGACTCGGCCACAGCCAGGCGAGCGCGCCTCGACCCTGGATGATCAGGTCGGGCGGCGCCTCGTTCAGGCACCACCGGCGTCGATCACGCCGTCGGCCCGACGTTGTGGAGAGCTGTGAAGCGGAAGAGTGGTGCGCAGGCCAAGAGCACGTCCATCCGGTCCCGCCTCACCGGTGTCGTCCTCGTCCCCGCGGTGATCCTGTTGGCCATGTGGGCGGTGTTCTCCACCTACACCGTGTTCGACGGCATCTTCATCCGCGACACCGCCGCCGCGGTCAAGGGCGGGTCCATCCCGGCGGTGAACACGCTCGCCGCGTTGCAGCGTGAACGGCAGGCCACGATCGCCGCGCTGATCGCGGGCACGCCGGACCAGCCCGACCTGGAGAGCCGGCAGCAGACGACCGACCTGGCCCTACGCGACTTCACCACCGCGCTCGACCAGATGCCCGGCAGCACCACCCCGGAGATCGACGCGCGGCTGCGGACGTTCATCGAGGCGGTCAGCGCGCTGCCGCAGCGACGCATCGAGGTCGAGCGCGGCGGCGCCGACAAGAACCAGGTCTTCGAGTACTACAACAGCCTGATCGACGCGGGCCTCGCCGTGTTCGAGACGCAAGCCCGGGCGCTGCCCGACGCGGGCATGGTCGAGTCGACGCTGACGATGATCGACACCATCCGGGTCGGCGACCGGATGTCGCGGGCGGGCTCGCTCGGCGCCGTCGCGATCGCCGCGGACGGGTTCACCGCGGAACAGCACATCGCCTTCGTGACCCTGATCGGGTCCTACCGCACCACCCTGCTCACCCAGGCCGCCATCGGCGTCGAGCCCGCGAAGACCGCCTACGAGCGCCTCGCCGCGTCGCCGATGTGGGAGCGGCTCGTCGCCGCCGAGAACGCCCTCATCACCGCGGGCCCTCGGGTGCAGACGAACGACCGCCGCAACCCGCCGCCACCGCTGCCCGTCTCCGCGCAGGAGTGGTCGACCGTGAGCGCCGCGGGCGCCGAGGACCTGATCAAGCTGTCCACCCAGCAGGTCGCGGGCGCGGTCGCGGTGGTCATCGAACGGGCGGACAAGCGGTTCGCCACGGGACTCATCGGCAGTCTCATCTCCCTGCTGACGGTGATCGCGGGCATGGCCGTGGCCACCTGGATCGCCCGCAGGCTCGTCGACAAGGCGCTGGTCACCCGGCTCGAAGGGCTCAAGAACGACTCACTGCGGCTGGCCCACGAACGGCTGCCCGACATCGTCGACCGGCTGCGCCAAGGCGCCAGGGTGGACGTCGGCGCCGAGGTGCCCCCGCTGGACTACGGCACCGACGAGATCGGCCAGGTGGCCGACGCGTTCAACGCCGCGCAGTACACCGCGATCGCCGCGGCGGTGAAGGAGAGCCAGGCGCGCGAGGGTGTCAACCGGGTCTTCCTCGGCATCGCCCACCGCCACCAGGGCCTGGTGCACCGCCAGCTCAAGATCCTCGACAAGATCGAGCGCGAAGAGGAGAACCCCGAGCACCTCGACGCGCTGTTCCAGCTCGACCACCTGGCCACCCGAGCCCGCCGCAACGCCGAGAATCTGATCATCCTCGCGGGCGAGCAGCCCGGTCGGCAGTGGCGCAGACCGGTGCGGCTGCTCGACATCCTGCGCGCGGCGGTCGCCGAGACCGAGCAGTACGTGCGGGTCCGCGTCCAGCAGGTGCCCGACGTCGCGCTGCAGGGCGTCGCCGTGGCCGACACCATCCACCTTGTCGCCGAACTGGTCGACAACGCGGCGTCGTTCTCGCCGCCGCGCTCCCAGGTCGACGTCTACACCAGCCAGGTCTCCGGCGGCGTGGTCGTGGAGATCGAGGACCACGGCCTCGGCATGACCACCGAGGACCGCGAGCAGGCCAACCAGATGCTCGCCTACCCGCCCGAGTTCGACGCGATGGCGCTGCGCGGCGAGTCGCGCCTTGGGCTGTTCGTGGTGGCCCGGCTGGCCGCCCGCCGGTCCATCCGGGTCGAACTGCGCGAATCCCCGTACGGCGGCACGGTGGCGCTGGTATTCCTGCCATCGGACATCGTGGTCGAGGCGGTGGACGACGAGTCGGGCAACCCCGGCCCCCGTCCCCGCCGCCACGTCGAGCGCAACGCGCGGGCACCGGAGCCCGCGGGGACACCATTCGAACCGCCGATGACAAACATCGACTGGATGTGGTCGGATTCGGCGGGTGCCGCCGACGACGGCGCCCACTGGCCGATGCACGACGACGAATCACCGGAAACGGTGCCACGGCAAGGGTTCCGCGGGCAGATCACCGACCTCGGAACCGACTTCGCCGCGGCGCTGGACGGCGCCGACATCGACCGGGCCAACGTCGAGGTCGGGGAGTCGCGGAAGGTGAACGAGAACCGTGCGGGCGGTGGGCATGACGAGTCGGGTCCACCGCTGCCCAGGAGGAAACGGCAGCAGAATCTCGCGCCGCAGCTGCGCGACGAGCCGCCCGCGGAGGAGCTGCCGCAACGCGAGCACTCCCCGGAGCGGGTGCGCGACACGATGTCGGCGTTCCAACGGGGAACGCGGGACGCGCGCCGAGCCGACCCGCCGGTCGAGCCAAGAGACTTCTGATTGAGAGAGGGAGGACAGCACCAGGTGAACGACAAGATCGGCCAGGACCGCCAGCTCAACTGGCTTTTGGACGACCTGGTCCGCAGGGTCGTGGGAATCCGCCACTCCGTCGTGCTCTCCGCCGACGGTTTGCTCCTCGGCCGGTCGGAGGACCTGTCCAAGGACGATTCCGAGCACCTGTCCGCGATGGCCTCGGCGTTCCAGAGCCTGGCCCGCGGCACCGGCAGACAGTTCGGCGGTGGCCAGGTGCGGCAGACGATCGTGGAGATGGACCACGCGTTCCTCTTCGTGACCGCCGCGGGCCGAGGCGCCTGCCTCGCCGTGCTGGGCGAGGAGGACGCCGACGTCGGCATGATCGCCTACGAGATGAACATGCTGGTCAAACGGGTAGGGGCGCACCTCGCGTCGGCGCCGAGGGCCGGGCAGCCCGCGGTGCTGCCGGGTCGACGGCCGTCCTGATGGCGGGGGACCGCGACTGGTGGTTCGACGAGGCGGCGGGCCCGCTGATCCGGCCCTACGCGATGACGCGGGGCCGGACCAGGCCAGGTGCGCCGAATCTGAACCTGGTCACCCAGATCCGCGCCTCCCGCAACCGGTCGGACCTCTCCCAGCTCACACCCGAGCACCAGGAGATCGTCGACCTGTGCCACCGGCCGCTTTCGGTGGCCGAGATCGCGGCCTACCTGAACGTTCCGCTCGTGGTGGCGAAGATCTTGATCAGCGACCTGCTCGAGCTGGGCGATGTGGTGGCCGGCGCGCCGTTCCAAACCTCGGACATCGTCGACACGAAGTTCCTGCAAGCGGTGCTCGATGGCATTCGGAGGATCTGAAAGTTGAGTGACACGGGGGTCATCCCCACCGCGGTCAAGATCGTGATCGCGGGCGGATTCGGCGTCGGGAAGACCACCATGGTCAACTCGGTCAGCGAGATCCCGCCCCTGCGCACCGAGGAGGTGCTGACGGAGGCGGGCGTCGGGGTCGACGACATGGCCGGTATCGAGGGCAAGGAGACGACGACTGTCGCTTTGGACTTCGGCCGCATCACGATCAGTCCCAGAGTGGTGCTGTACCTGTTCGGGACGCCTGGGCAGAACCGGTTCTGGTTCATGTGGGATGAGCTCGCGGTCGGGGCGCTGGGGGCGGTCGTTCTGGTGGATACGCGGCGGTTGGACTCCAGCTTCCCGTCCATCGACTTCTTCGAGAATCGGGATATTCCGTTTGTGGTGGCGGTGAATCGGTTCGAGGGTGGGTTTCCGCATACCGATGAGCAGGTCCGGCAGGCTTTGGATCTTGATTCGAATGTGCCGATCGTGAGCTGTGACGTGCGGGATCGGGAGTCGAGCAAGGACGTGTTGATCGCGCTGGTGCAGTACACGATGGATCAGCTCGCTGGGGTCTGATCCGGCGCTCCCGGGCGGTTTTCGCCGGTGGTCGTGGGGACTGGCCCGTTGTGATTGTGGTGGGTCGGCCTTCCTTGGGGTCTATCGCCCGATTGTCAGTGTTTGTGCTGCGGTGGCCAGTAGGCCGACCATTTCCGCGAGTGGGGTGCTGGATAGTCTGTCGCGCCAGTCTTGGGCTTCGCCGCGTAGGCGGACGCCGTCCTCTGACGTGGTCACCGAGGTGAGGGTCAGCCCTTGCGGGAGGTCGGGCAGGGGGACGCGGAATGGGGCGAGTCGGGACGGAAGGGTCAGTCTTCGGCCCGCCAGCCACAGCGCGACCGGGCGCAGGCGGGCGACGCCGTCTTCGACCTCCGGGGCGACTTCCAACTCTCCGGGCCACGGTTTGTGGGAGACCAGCAGGACCGAGCCGAAGCGCACCGTCAGGTCCGGTCGGGTCTCGGCGATCTCGGCCAGCAAGGCTTCGGCGGTGATGGTCACGTCGAGTTGAACCGATCCGGCCGTGACGGTGGTGGAGAACGGTCCCGCGAAACGCAGGTCGCGGGCGATCACCACGAGTCGTTCCAGTGGCAGGGGTGGCCAGCCGAGGTCCTTCGCTTCGAAAGTCGCCTCGTCGATGCGGCCCTGGGCCAGGCGGAACGTGTCGCCGGTGCAGGCCATGTCCACGACCGTCATCGGGACGTCCTGCTCGGCTGTGCGCACTGTCACGCGCTTGCCTCGCAGTCGTTGGGCCGCGACTCGGACGGCTGTTTCCAGGACGCCCGCCGGGGTGGTCGGCACCGAGGGCAGCAGTGCCCGGCCCGCCGCGAACACGGCCTCCAGGCCGCGGACCGGCAGCCATCCCTCGCTCACGGCTCCACTATGACCCACCCGCGCCCGTCCCGCCCCGGTGGGCTCACCCATGGGCGCGGCGCTCATCCGGCAGGGTCGGTGGGCCCGGCTAACATCATTTGCGGGGATGCCGCACGTCATGGAGTCGGACTTGGTTGCAGACAGACAGGCATCGCGGCAGCTCATGCGGGTCCTGCTGGTGGAGGACGACGCGGGCGACGCGTTGCTGGTGGAGGAGTTGCTGGCGGAGGTCGACGCGCCGATCCAGCTCACGCGGGCGCTGTCGCTCACGGAGGCGAAGCCGCTGCTGGGCGGGCAGGACTGTGTCCTGCTAGACCTCGGGCTGCCCGACGCCAGTGGGCTGCAGGCGGTGCGTGAGCTCAAAGGGGCCGACGACAAGATCGCGCTGGTCGTCCTCACCGGACTGGCCGACGCGAGCCAGGGTGTGGCGGCGGTGGCCGCGGGCGCGCAGGACTACCTGGTCAAGGGGCAGGTCGACGGCGACCTGCTGGTCCGGGTGCTGCGCTACGCGGTCGAACGTGTCCGCAGCGAGGAAGTCCACCGGCAGCTGCGTGACGAGCGGCTGCTGGCCATGGAGAAGGGCCGCCTCGAACGCGGGCTCCTGCCCACGCCGGTGCTCAACGACGACGGCCTGCACGTGCAGACCCGCTACGCCGCGGGCCGGGAGCGGATGCTGCTCGGCGGCGACTTCTACGACGTCGTCGAAGCCGACGACGGCACGGTGCACGCCATCGTCGGCGACGTGTGCGGTCACGGCCCCGACGAGGCCGCACTGGGCGTGTGCCTGCGCGTGGCGTGGCGCGCCATGGTGATCGCCGGGCGGCCCGTGCCCGAGGTCCTCGACACCATGCAGCGCGTCCTCGTGCACGAACGCCACCTCGACGGCCTGTTCGCCACCGCCTCCATGCTGTCGGTGGCCCCGGACCGGCGGACCGCCCGGCTGCACCTGGCGGGCCACCCGCCGCCGGTGCTGTGGGCGGACAACAAGTCCACCCTGCTCAGCGCCCCCGTCGGAGTGCCGCTCGGGGTGCTGCCCGGCGCGAACTGGGCGCCCGCGACCATCGACCTCGGAGACGACTGGTCGGTGCTGATGTACACCGACGGGCTCATCGAGGGCCGGGTCGACGACTCCGCCGAACGCCTCGGCGCCGACCGGCTCGTCCAGATGGTGTCCGCCGCGGCCGCCGCCGGGTCGGGCTGGCAGCGCACCGTGCTCGACGACCTGGTCCGCGACGTGTGCGTGCTCAACGACGGCGACCTCGTCGACGACGTGGCCACCCTGCTGATCACCCGGGTCGGGTGACGATGACCGACACCCTGGCTCCACGCTGGTCCACCTCCCAGTGGGCGCTGCGCCGCTGGCTGACCGTGGCGATCACGCTGCTGGTCGTCGTCCTCACCGGGGCGGTCGTCGCGGTCGCGCTGGCGATCATGAACCTGGGCGACGCCCGAGAGCATCTGGTGGACAAGATCGACCCGGCCATCCACCAGGCCCAGCGGATCGAGGCGGCCGCGCAGGACCAGCGCGCGGGCGCGGGCGGGTACACGATCACCGGCGAGCGGGCGTTCCTCGACTCCTACGCCGAGGCCGCGCAAGTCCAGCGCGACGCAACGCAGCGGCTGCGGCCGCTGCTCGACGGCCTGCCGGAGATCGCCGCGAGCCTCGACACCGTCAGTCGGGAGACCCAGCGGTGGCGCACCGAGTACGCCGAGCCGAACATCCGCCATTACGAGACCACCGGCAAGGAGGGCTCCCTCGTCGGCGGCGCCGAGCGGTTCGCCCCGGTGCGCGGCGCCCTCGGCACGTTGGACCTGCGGCTCGACACCGCGCGGGCCGAAGGTCGCGAGGCGCTCGCCGACGCCTCGGACTACATCGTGCAGGTCTGCACCGCCATCGCGGTCACGCTGCTGCTGGTGTTCCTCGCCGCCACCCTTGCCATGCGGCAGGCCGTTGTCGGCCCCATCGGCAGGCTGGCCACCGCCGTGCGGCGGGTCGCCGACGGCGACTTCCAGCACGAGGTGCGGGTCACCGGCGGGCCCAAGGAGGTCATCGAGCTCTCCGGCGACGTCGACCAGATGCGCAAGCGGATCGTCACCGACCTCGCCGCGCAGCGCGAGGTCAACGCCGAACTCGACGTGCGCACCGAGGACCTGGCCCGGTCCAACGCGGAGCTTGAGCAGTTCGCCTACGTCGCCTCCCACGATCTGCAGGAGCCGCTGCGCAAGGTCGCCAGCTTCTGTCAGCTGCTCGAACGCCGCTACAAGGGGCAGCTGGACGAGCGGGCCGACCAGTACATCGGCTTCGCCGTCGACGGCGCGAAGCGGATGCAGGTGCTGATCAACGACCTGCTCGCGTTCAGCCGGGTCGGGCGGCACCCGACCCCGCAGGTCGAGATCGAGTGCGCCGACCTGGTCGACCAGGCCAAGGCGGACCTGGCCGAGCTGATCGAGGAGTCCGACGCCAAGATCGAGGTCGGCCCGCTGCCGACCGTTGTCGGGGAGCGTGCGCTGCTTGCCGGGGTGTTCCAGAACCTGATCGGCAACGCGGTGAAGTTCCGCGGCGAGGACCCGCCACGGGTGCGGATCGACGCCGTGCGCAAGGACGAGGACTGGGAGTTCTCCGTCAGCGACAACGGAATCGGCATCGCGCCCGAGTACGCCGAGCGGGTGTTCGTGATCTTCCAGCGGCTGCACGCGAAGGAGGCCTACGAGGGCACCGGGATCGGCCTGGCGATGTGCCGCAAGATCATCGAGTATCACGGTGGCCGGATCTGGATCGACACGGAGGAGGAACCGGGCGCTCTGGGCACCGAAATCCGGTTCACCCTCCCCGTGCACGATCCCCAGGAGAAACCCGAGGAAGCACGTGAGTGACCCGACTCTGTTGAACGTGATCGAGGTCCTGCTGGTCGAGGATGACGACGGCGACATCCTCATGACCCGCGAGGCGTTCGAACACTTCAAGATCCACAACTCGCTGCATGTGGTGCGCGACGGCGAGCAGGCGCTGCAGTTCCTGCGCCGTGAGGGCGACTACGCCGCCGCGCCGCGCCCGGACCTGATCCTGCTCGACCTGAACCTGCCGCGCTTCGACGGCCGCCAGGTGCTCGCCGAGATCAAGTCCGACGCCGCGCTGCGGACGATCCCGGTGGTCGTCCTGACCACGTCGGAGGCCGAGGAGGACATCCTGCGCAGCTACGAGTTGCACGCCAACGCCTACGTCGCCAAGCCCGTCGACTTCGACCGCTTCATCGAGGTCATCCGCAAGATCGACGAGTTCTTCGTGACCGTGGTCAAACTGCCGAAGTAGCTCAGGGGTTGTTCTGCGCGCTGACGGTCAGCGTCCTGGAGATGGTCTTCGCGTCCTTGGGCCACACCGTGTACTTGTGCGTGGTCTGCCCGGTGGTTCCAGAGCACGGGAACGACAACTCCAGTTGCCCGCTCGCCGGATAGTCCTTGCCGTAGGCGCCGTAGAGGGTCGGGTTGTCGACCGCGATCGCCGCGCCGTCCGCGCCGTTGATCTTCCAGGCGATGATGACCGGCACGCCCTCCTTGCTGTAAGGCGCGTCCGGGGTGCCGTTGATCGGGCACGACGGTTTCTGCACCACGCTGAAGCTCACGATCACCGGACCGGTCGGGGGCTTGGAGGTGGTCGTCGTGTGGTGCGTCGTCGTGCGCGGGGGAGTCCCGCGGGTGGTGGTGTTGTTCGCGCCGCCACTGCCGCCGTTCGGCTTGGCGGCGTCGGTCGCGGTCACCGTCACCGTCTCGGTGGGCGGCGGCGTCGTGCCGGCCCGGCCCTGCTCGTCGCTGGTCTGGACGCTGGTGCAGCCGACGGCGGTGAAGGCGGCGGCGGCGAGCAGGCCGGTCAGTCTTCGTGCTGTGGTGCCGTTCATCTGATCCCCACCCGTTCTCTCTGTCGTGAACAGACAGACGTGCGGAGTCGCCGGAGGTTGCGGGCCCCTACCAGGCCGCGGGTTCGTAGTCCTTCAAGAAGCAGCCGTAGATGTCCTCGCCCAATTCACCGCGCACGATCGGATCGTAGACCCGCGCGGCGCCGTCGACGAGGTCCAGCGGGGCGTGGAAACCTTCCTCGGCGAGCCGCATCTTTGTCGGATGCGGGCGCTCGTCGGTGATCCAGCCGGTGTCGACGGCGGTCATGAGGATGCCGTCGGTGAGCATCTCCTGGGCGCTGGTGCGCGTCAGCATGTTCAGCGCGGCCTTGGCCATGTTCGTGTGCGGGTGCCCCGGCCCCTTGTAGGCGCGGCTGAACTGCCCCTCCATCGCGGACACATTGACCACGTACTTGCGTCGCGCGGTCGCCGCGGCCATCGCCGGGCGCAGCCTGCTGACCAGGATGAACGGCGCGGTCTGGTTGCACAGCTGCACTTCCAGCAGCTCCATCGCGTCGACCTCGTGCACCCGCTGGGTCCAGCTGTTCACCGGGTGCAGGTCGGGGACGAGCCCGCCCGCGTCGATGGCGGTGTTGTCCGCGATCCGCTCCGGCGACGCCGAACCCGCGGTCAGCGCGAGCGCGGTCACGGGATGCAGGTCGTTGGTGTGCGGCTCGATGGCCCCCGCGAGCGCCGCGGGGTGGGCGTCGCTGGTTTGGCCCAGGCTCAGCATCTCGGGCAGCGGACCCGAGGGCAGGGGAGCGGACTCGGCCTCGGCGAGCAGCGAGTACGACCCGGCCGAGCGCCGCACGGTCTGGGCGGCGTTGTTGATCAGGATGTCGAGCGGCCCCTGCGCGGCGACGGTGTCGGCCAGCGCCACGACCTGCGCCGGGTCCCGAAGGTCGATGCCGACGACGCGCAGCCGGTGCAGCCAGTCCGCGCTGTCGGGCATCCCCGCGAACCGCCGCACGGCGTCGTGCGGGAAGCGGGTGGTGATGGTCGTGTGCGCGCCGTCGCGCAGCAGGCGAAGGGCGATGTACATGCCGATCTTCGCCCGGCCCCCGGTCAGCAGCGCCCGCCGCCCGGTCAGGTCGGTCCGCGCGTCCCGGCGTCCCCGGTTCAGCTCGGCGCACGGCGGGCAGAGCTGGTGGTAGAACGCGTCGACGACGTGGTAGCGCTGCTTGCAGGTGTAGCAGGAACGGGCGCGCAGAAGGGTGCCCGCACTGGCGCCGACGGTGTTGGAGACCAGCGGGATGCCCTGGGTCTCGTCGTCGATGCGGTCGGGGGAGCCGGTGGCGGTGGCCTCGGTGACGGCCTTGTCGGCCTGGGTCACCGCGGCCCGCTTGGCGGCGCGGCGGCGCTGGCGCACGGACTTGAAGATGCCCGCGGTCGCCCGCCGGACGGCGACGGCGTCGGGGTGTTCGGTGGGGAGCTCGTTGACCTCGGCCAACACGGCCAGGCAGGCCTGGAGGCGCTCGGGGTCGATGCCGGGCACGTCGTCGAAGGTCTCGTCGATCTCGTCTTCGAGGTCCCTGACCTGCGCCTCGTCGACCGTTTCGTCCTGAATCGCAGTCATGCCCCGCCGCTCCACATCGCACTTTCGTCACACCCACTGTAGAAGCCGCGCCCGCGACGGCGGCGGGCCGCCCGCGGTTACGCTTCCAGTGATAGGCAACCTGGATACGACTATCAAGATAACGGGTAATGTTTGGAGCCTCGGCGCGACGTCATCGAGATGGCGGGTCGGCTCAGCCGCCAGGTCCCGACCACCACGCCTGGGCGAGGGGTGTCCGTTCGGATGGATTCGCCTTGGTTCGGGGACCGGGAACCCATGGAAACCCTGGAAACGAAGGTGGGCCCGAACCTGTCGGTCCGGACCCACCTGTTCGCCTGAATCAGCCTTCCTGCAACTCCGCCAGCGCCGCCTTCACCTTCGAAAGCTCCGCCTCCAGCTCCTGCATCCGGGCCCGGTGCTGCTCACGCGCGGCGTCCAGGACCGTCTCGATCGCCTTGGAGATGTCTTCGTGCAACTCGGCCGCCGCGCGCGACACGGCGGTGGCGGGGACGGACACGCCCTGCATCATCCGCTTGCCGCCCTGGGAGAGCTCGGCCTGCCACTCGCCCTCGGCGGTGCCGGTGACCGTGAGGGTCAACTCCACGGTCCGAGTCTTCTTCGCGGTGCTCGCCACCCGCGGGGCCTTGGGCTTCTTGGCCGCGGGCGCGGGCGCCACGACGGGCGCGGAGACCTCAGGGGCCTCTGGCGCCTCCGGGGCTTCGGACACAACGGACTCGGGCACAGCTTCGGTCTCGGTGGTCTCGGTGGACACCATCGACTCCCTCTTACGTCGCCAGGTGGAACGGTCAAATTAGAACACCCGTTCGGTCCGGCGTGATCGCCGGGGTCAGGCGACCAGGTACCGGTGCATGTCCTCCGCGAGCTCCTCGAAGACGGCCGTGTTCAGCTCGAACGCGACCTGCGCCTCGCTGATCAGGTCGGCCCGCTCGGCCGGCGACCATGGCGCCGAGTCCAGCAGGGCCCGGTACTTGTCGCGGAAGACCGGGGCCGGGCCGAGTGCGTCGAAATCGTAGAACCGGGCCCGGATCCCGTGCTGGGCGCGCAGCCGGTTGCGGATGACCTGGCCGCCCGCGATGTCGCCCAGGTACCGCGTGTACTGGTGGGCGACGAACCGCGCGGACTGGCCGGACACCGCCGCCACCCGGTCGACGTACTCGGCTGTGGCGGAGGCGGGCCGGATCTTGGCGCGCCAGTCCGGTCCCACCAGCGCCTCGAGGTCGTCGACCAGGCCGGGCATCCGGCGCAGGGCGTCGATCACGAACGGTCCCGCCACCAGGTCCTCACGCATCGCCGTCGCCGCGGACTCGAGGGCGTCGTAGATGAAGTAGTGCTGCACGGCGAGGGCCGTGTAGCCCGCCTGGCTCAGGTCGCCCGCGAGCAGGGCGACGATGTACGCCGACTCCTGCGCGCGGTCGTGACCTTCTCTGGTCGCGAGTCGAAGTTCCTGCGAGAACGGGATTTCCTCGGACATCGCGGGTCCTTTCGCCGATATCGGCCACTGCCCCCACGCTATCCGATGATCACCGGTACCTGCCGGAATCGCACACGACCGGGGCAATCCCGGCCAACGCCGCTCGGGCCTGGGCGCGGCCGAGGTTCCAGTCCAGCGGCCGGTCGCGGTGGACGGAGAGGTCCGCGACGTGTCCGGCGAGGGCGCAGGACCGCATCGGCTCGGGCAGCTTGACCAGCGCGGGCACGGCGTCCGCGGAGAGGCGCGACAGGTAGTACTCGTCGATCTTGCCGGTCTCGGCGTACCGGGCCAGGTTGCGCTCGGCGATGAACCGGTCCGGGTTGAGCGCCGCCAGACCGATCAGCAGCGCGATCGCCGTTGCGAGCACCGCGCGGGGGACCCAGTCCGCCCGCGGTCGGACGCCCGCAACCAGCACCAGCACGTAGACCAGCCCGAGCCAGATCTCACAGAAGCCGACCAGCAACCGCAGCACCGTGAACCCGTAGGTCTCCTGGTAGGTCCACATCCTGAACAGAGCTGAGATGACGATGACCAGGCTCAGCCCGGCGAGCGCGCCGAGGAGGACCCGCAGCCACAGGCGTTGCGAGGCCGTGTCGGTCGGCGCGACTCGGGCGGCGACGCCGAGGACCACGAGGGTGAGCAGCGTGACCGCGAGCAGCTGCCAGAAACCGGACCGCGCGTAGTTGGCGTAGGTGAGGTTCGCGGTGTTGAGGACGTACTCGCTGCCGCCGAACAGCACGGTCAGCTGCACGGCGACGAAAGCGCCGAACAGCACCACCAGCGTTGCGACCGGCAGCGTCCACTCGACGAGCTTCACCCGGCGTCGGGTTGACACCTGCGGCATCGCGTCGATCCTCGGCGGGTTGGCCAGCAGGAACGCCGCGCCCAGGGTGGCAAGGGCGACGAGCCCGAATAGATAGACCCACTCCGCGAGCCCGTCGGCATCCAGGTCCGGGGTGAGGCCGTCGAGCAGACCGGCGAAGGCCTCGTCGGCGCTGCCCAGGAGCGTCCCGAAGACCACGAGCAGGACCAGCGCGATGAACACCGACCGCAGGATCCGCGGCGTCGACTCACCGGCCCGCCCCAGGGCGCGCAGGCCCGCGCCTGCCCACGGGACCGCCCGCAGCGCCGCCACGGACACCGCCGCCGCGCCGAAAGCCAGGGCCCGCACCGACTTCCCGCCCGCCACGGCCAGCGACGCGGTCACACACGCCGTCAGCACGCACAGCACGAACAACCAGTCCGCTGCCCGGACCGCGCCCACGGCCATGAGGGCGAGCGCGGCCAACAGCCAAGGCAGCCGTAACCGCCCTTTCGCGCCGTTGGCGAGCGCGATCAGGGCACTCGACATCCCCACACCGCCGATGAACCAGCCGATCCCCGGGCGGTCCAGGCCGATCACGGAGGCGGCGAACACGGCCGCGAGGACCGTCACGAGCAGTGCCCTGCGGGGTGCCGCGGGGGTCCTGACCGGCCAGAACTCGTCGAGAAAGCCTGGCTGGAGGGCTCGGTTCAACCCGCCCGCCTGCGGCAGCGGTGTCATCGGCGTCATCACCACCGGCCTGACCTGCGCCCGGTCACCCTCGCTCTCGCTCTCGTCCTCAATGTCGGCGATGTCGGCGCCGTCCAGTTCGACTGGATCCTCGGAGAGATCCGGGTTCTCGGGCGTCCGATCGGTCATGGTTTCTCCAAATGAGCAGGGCGAACCACCGGAACGACTTCGTCCCGGTCGAATGGAATGGGGTCTAAGCGGGCAGGGTGATCCGAATGCGGCAGCCGCCGCGCATGGCGGGGACCGGGTCGACGACGGCGATGGTGCCGCCGTGCAGTTCCACGACCCAGCGGGCGATGGCCAGCCCGAGACCGGTCCCGCCGCCGGTCGCGCGCTCTCCCTGGGTGAAGCGGCGGAAGACGAGGTCCCGCTCCGGCCGGGCGATCCCCGGCCCCTGGTCGCGGACCTCCAGCGTCAGCCCGCGGGCCGTGGCGACGGCGAGCACGCGCACCTCACCGTCGGCGGGGCCGTGGCGCACGGCGTTGTCGAGCAGGTTCACCAGGACTTGGTGCAGCCGGCCCCGGTCGGCGCTCACCGTGGCCGCGGCAGGCTCGACCGACGTCACGAACCGCACGTCGCGGTTCGCGGCGGCGGCGTTGACCTCGGCTTCGGCGACGACCTCGGCGAGCAGCGGGGCGATCTCGACGGTCTCCCTGCTCAGGGTGTGCACGCCCGCGTCGATGCGGGACAGGTCCAGCAATTCCGCGACCAGCTTGCCGAGCCGCTCGGCCTGTGTGAGTGCCGTGCGCATGGTGTCGGGGTCGGCCGCGCTGACCCCGTCGACGACGTTCTCCAGCACCGCCCGGAGCGCGGCGATCGGGGTGCGCAACTCGTGCGAGACGTTGGCGATCAGCTCACGGCGCTGGCGGTCCGCGGCCGCCAGGTCGGCGCTCATCTGGTTGAACGCCCGCCCCAGCTCGCCGACCTCGTCGCGGGCGGTGACCCGGACCCGCCGCGAGTAGTCGCCCTGCGCCATGGCTCTGGCCGCGGCGGTCATCTCGCGCAGCGGCCGGGTCATGCCGTGGGCGAGGATCTGCGAGGTGACCAGCGCGCCGGTGATGGCGGTGATGGACGTGACCGTGGGCAGCCAGCCGATCATGTACCAGAAGTAGGCCAGCGCGACCGCGCCCGAGGCGATCAGCAGGATGCCCAGCTTGACCTTGATGGACCGCACCGGGTCGAGCGGCCGGGGCAGCAGTTCCAGCAGCGCCGCGCCGCGTTCGCGCAGCGTCATCTCGGGTTCTCCAGGGCGTAGCCGACACCGTGGACGGTGCGGATCAGGTCGGCGCCCAGCTTGCGGCGCAGGGCCTTGACGTGGCTGTCGACCGTCCGGGTCCCCGCCGCGTCGCCCCAGCCCCAGATCTCGGCGAGCAGCCGCTCCCGCGGGTGCACCGCCCGCGGCCGGGCGGCCAGGTGCGCGATCAGCTCGAACTCGATGGGCGTCAGGTGCGCCTCGACCCCCGCCCGGCGCACCCGCCGCTCCACCGGGTCGACCTCCAGGTCGCCCACCACGATCGCGGCGTTCTCCTCCGGCTCGGCCTGCCGGTCGACCCGGCGGAGCAGGGCGTGGACCCGGGCGGCCAACTCGCGGATGGAGAACGGCTTGGTCATGTAGTCGTCCGCTCCGACCGCGAGCCCGACCAGCAGGTCCGTCTCGTCGTCGCGGGCGGTGAGCATGAGGACAGGCACCGGGCGCTCGGCCTGGATGCGCCTGCACACCTCCAACCCGTCGAACCCGGGCAGCATGATGTCGAGCACCACCAGGTCCGGCTTCGTCCGCGCCGCGACGGCCACCCCCAGGGGACCATCGTGGGCGAGGTCCACGTCGAACCCCTCGGCCCGCAAACGTGCCGCTATGGACTCCGCGATGGTCTGCTCGTCCTCGACCACCAGCACCCGGCGCCTGTTCCCCATGCGCCAGACTCTAAGCACTGTGTGTGGGTGACCGTGGCGGACGATGTGAACGTTGTGTGGAGAAGCGATCAGCAGTTCGGGTTGAAATCCCCTGGTGGGACCCACGCGACGCCCGGGTGCAAGATCCGTCCGGGCGGCAGGTACCGCCTGCCCGAGACCTCGTCCCAACTGGTCGGCGCCCCGTCCACATCGGCGGCGACGACCAGCGCCCCGGCCGTGCGGTCGATGATCCCGCGCAGCATGGTGATGAACCCGGCCTGCGTGTACGTCGGCGCCTGCCGTCGATCGGCCGCACGACGTGCGACGCGTTCTTGACCATCCGTAAAGGTCGCCGCGGGCGTACGCGGCCTAGATGTACTGACCACGGAGGTTGGGTGCGGGGCGACAC
>NZ_JABVED010000038.1 GCF_014323725.1 Actinokineospora xionganensis
TGCTTGACATTCAAGCTCCTGGGATGTCTGTCATGGCCCGCCCGGACGAGGCCGCTCTCATAGGCGTACACCACGGCCTGGGTCCGGTCGCGCAGCCCGAGTTTCGCGAGGATGCGCCCGACATGGGTCTTCACCGTCTGCTCGGCCAGCACGAACGTCTCCGCGATCTCCACATTGGACAGTCCGCGGGCCAACAGCACCAGCACCTCGCGTTCCCGCTTCGTCAGACTGTCCACACGGGACGGCGCGACGAAGGTGGCCTGGCGGGCGAAGGTCTCGATCAGCCTGCGGGTCACGCTCGGCGCCAGCAGCGCCTCCCCCGCCGCCACGATCCGCACAGCGGAGACCATGTCGTCGGCCTGCAGGTCCTTGAGCAGAAATCCGCTCGCGCCCGCACGCAGCGCCTCGTAGACGTAGTCGTCGATGTCGAAGGTGGTCAGCATGATCACCCGGGGCGGGTCTGCGGCGGCGAGGATCTCCCGGGTCGCGGCCAGGCCGTCGAGCACCGGCATCCGCACGTCCATCAGCACCACGTCCGGGCGGCTCTCGGCGCACGCCTGGACACCTTCGCGGCCGTCGGCGGCCTGGGCGACCACCTCGATGCCGTCCTGGGCGCCCAGCAGGGCCGCGAAACCCGCCCGGACCATGGCCTGGTCGTCGACGATCAGGACCCGGATACTCAACGGCCCTCCACCGGCAGCCTGACGCGCAGCCGGTAGCCGCCCGCGGGTCGGTCCACCGACAGCGTGCCCCCGTGCAGCGCGACCCGCTCGCGGACGCCCACCAGCCCGTGGCCGCCCGCGGTCGTCACCGGAGCCGACTTGGGGGCGTCGTTCACGACCTCCAGCGCCAATTCACTCCCGTCCATCCCTACTGTTACCCGAGTGGCCGCGCCCGGAGCGTGCCGCACGACGTTGCTCAGCGCCTCCTGCACGACCCGGTACACCGTCAGCCCCAGCGCCGCAGGCAGCGTTCCCACCGAGCACTCCAGCGTCACCGGCGCCCCGCGCACGCCGTCGACGAGTTCGGCGAGCCGGTCGATCCCGGGTTGCGGACCGAGTTCCGCGGCGCCCTCGCGCAGGATGCCGAGGAGCAGGCGCATCTCCGTCAGCGAGGCCCGCGCGGAGTCCGCGATGCCGGCGAACTCGGTCCGGGCGGACTCGGGGAGGTCGGCGTTGCGGTAGGGCGCGGTCTCCGCGGCCACCGCCACCATCGACATGTGGTGGGCCACGATGTCGTGCATCTCCCGCGCGATCCGGGCCCGCTCCTCGAGCACCATCCGCCGGGCCCGTTCCTCTTCGCCGAGGCGGTCGGCCTCAGCCAGCCTGCCGCGCATCCCCGCCCGCCAGTCCCCCACCAGAGCGGCGGCCGCGCACAACATGACCGTGCTGATCGCCGAGACCCACTGCCCGTCGAACACCAGCACCAAGACGATTCCGGTGAGCCCGACCGCCCCGACCAGCCCGACCGTGGTTCGGCGCACCCCTAGAGCGCCGACGACACCGCACAGGACAACCAGGACGACCACCGAGCTGACCGACCACGGCCAGGGCTCACCGGGACCAGCGCGGCCCTGCGTGACCAGCGCCGTCCCCGCGGCGGCGGCCCAGCCGAACCACCCGGCGATCACCGGCCGCTGACCGCACACCAGCACCGGGACCGCGAGCCCCAACGCCACGGGCAACACCAACTCCCCCGCACCCGGGTAGTGCTGGACGACGTCAAGCCAGGCGAGGACGAACACCACCACCGCCGCGACGACCGGCCACCTCTTCACCTGTCCGACCTTACGTTCGTCCCGTCCTGCCACGCGACCAGAAGGCGAAGCAGCGGCACCGCGACCAAATGCATCCCGAACGCCACAGCCGAGTGCGCCAGCCACGCGCCGACCAGGGTGGGCCCTCCCCAGGCGGCGTCGAACCTCGGGTCGGCGGTGAACGGGTGCCCGACCGCGGCGATGGCGTCGGGGCGCAGGAAGTAGAGGTAGCCCATGAAGACGAGGTAGAGGGAAAGCAGGGCCAACGGAAACGTCAACAACCCAGCCGACAGCCGCCCCCGACTCGGAACGCCGAACGAGTACCTTCGCGCGATCCCCTCGTGCGCACGGCCCACTCGCCGCCCGAGTCCGACCCCAGTGGCGAGCAGGCGTGCCACAGCGAGCGGGAGGGTGGTCAGACCGCGGATCAAGGGGACCGCGATCCAGTTGTGCCACAACGTCTTCATGCGAACAACGGTAGAGACGGACCGAAGGGCGAGTCGTCACTCACGAGCGCCAAGTCCGGGGTGATACCTGAGTACCAGCCCGCACATCCCCGCCCGCGACACAACGGGGGATCCGCCTCCACTCCTCAAAGCCAGGGGCGGGATGCGCCACCTCCACCACCGCTGAACGCAAGACGACGGAATCCGCCACCCCACCACCCTCCAAACGCAAGGCGAACCACCCGAACAGACACCCCGCGTCAAGACGCGCGCCGACCACCGGCACCCGAACCACGGGCCCGCGCCAATGTCGAACTCACTTACCGGACGGGCGAACTCATTCGCCGGACGGGGCGACTCGGTTGCCTGGAGGGGCGAGTCGCGGTCAGAGGTCCAGGCGGTAGAAGTGGAGTTGCTTGGCGACGGTCATGCCTGCCAGCTCAGCGGCTTCCTCGACGACCTCATCGTCATACTCGTGCACCCGCAGCGTGCGCACATCCGGGTTCAGCTCACGGATCTTGGCCACCAGGTCGTGGATCGCGGCGGCCACGATCTCGGGCTCGGTGTCGTGGTGGCTGATCTCCTCCACCATCGCCCGGTTGCCCTTGATGAGCGCCGACAGTTCCGCGTCGGTGTCCACGACGTCGATGGTGATGATGTCGGTGCCGTCCGGCAGGTTTTCGGTCGGCTCGGTCGCGACCTGGGTGCGCACGGCGGGCAGCCCAGCGGGCGCCGCGGCCGCGGCCAGGTCCTCGAACGCCCAGATGTGCCCGAGTTCCTCGTCCGGCTCAGCACCCAGCGCGTCGGCCAGGTGGGAGTCCAGGTCCGCCATGGGGTCGGACCACACGACCGCGTCGTGTCCGGCCTCACGGGCGTGGTCGGCGGCGGCCTTCGTCATGGCCACCAGCAACTCGACCTCTTCCGGAGTCGCCGGGTGCTCGTCGTACATGCCGGTCTTGATGCGCTCGATCTCGCGCGACAGCAGCAACCACTGCACGGTGGGGCCCGGGTCGTCCTCGTCGGGTCCGAGCAGCGACGCCCAGCCCAGCAGCTTGCCGTCGCCGCGGGCGACCGCCACGGCCAGCACGACGCGCTCGTCGTCCTCTTCGAGGTCCTCGTCCTCGTCTTCCACGTCGTGGTCTTCCGCGTCGGCCCCGATATCGGCCAAGACGGCGGAGAACAGCTCCTCGACAAGCCGCTCCTCGGCCTCCGGATCGGTCTCGACGACGACCTGCACACCCAGCCCGGCGGACATAGCGACTCCATTCACTCGGATCTGTCGGCCCGACCGTATCGGGCGGCCGAACTCCACGCCTGTCCGCGTCCGTCCACAAGGGTGAGCGGGACCGGCGATGGCCGGTCCCGCTCACGTTCTATCGCTTGTTCAGTTGACGACTCGAACCGAGTCGCAGCCCAGGAACGTGTAGGTATTCCCGTCCGGGGCCAGGTAGCGGCCCTTCAAGCAGGCCTCGGTGGAACTCAGGGTGAGTCCCGAGTCTGCGGGCTTGAAGTGCAGCACCAGGTCCAGGTCGCCGTCACGGGTGCGTTCGTCCAGCTCGTAGGAGCGCTCCGGATGCCCCTCACCATGGATTTCCCGTGCCCCGAAAGGCGTCGCGGTGTCGAAGAGATTCGCTCGGAGTCCCCACAACGTTGTCGAGACGTCAATCTTCGTGGCGTCGAACGCGATCGGCAGCCCGTACTCCCCCACCGCGGTGGTCAACGCGGCGAGTGTCGCGTCGGTGTTGAGGTTGATGGAGTTCGGGAAGCCCTTCGGCCGGACGTTGATCGCGATCGGCACGACGCAGTCGATCCGGAACGACGACGCCCGCTGGTTGTTGGTCAGGTCCGGATCGGTGTCGGCCGGGTTCTTCAGCGCCAGCGCGGCGGTGAGGGTCACGGTCTTCACCCCCGGCGACGCGCAGTCCACGGTGGCGGTCGTGTGGACCGTGCGCGGGCCGCCCACGGCCAGTGCGGCCTGCTCAGAGGTGGATGAAGCGGGCGTGACGGTCACGCCGCTGTCGCCGGACGCGCTCGTGGTGAGCACGGTGTCGATCGGGCTGGACGGTCCGGCGTTGGCGATGGACACGTCGAAGGTGACCGAGCCGGGTTCGCCGATCAGCACCTCACGCGGTCCCGTCGCCGTGGCGCCGGTGACCTGGACGTCGGCCATCGCGACGACCTTGGTCGTGGTGCTCGCGGTGTTGTCGGCCGTGTCCGAGTCCGTGCCGTCGTGCGAGGCGGTGGCCGACGAGGTGATGTCCTTCGGACCGCCGTTGTCGTAGACGAGGTCCGCGGGAACGTTCACCACCACGGTCGCCGAGGCCGACGCGCCAGGCGCCAGATCTCCGAGCTCACAGGTGACGACACCAGCCGCGTTCGTGCAGCCTGCCGAAGCCGAGGCGAAGGTGACGTCCGACGGAAGGGTCTGCACGACCTTGACCGCGTACGCCGTGTTCGGACTGCCGTGGTTGTGCGCCTGCAACCCGTAGGTGAGCTGCGTTCCGGCGCCCACCGGGTCGGGGGCATCCGTCAGGTGGGCGTCGACATCGGTGCGGCTCACGGCTTCCTGGTACGCCGCACGGATGAAGTCGGCGGTGTCCTTGGTCAGCTCATTCGCCGACGAGTGGCCGCTCGACGGCGGGGACAACGGGCCCTTGTACTTCAGGCTGGCCCAGTCGTCGTGGCCGTCGAGATCGGGGCTGTTCGGCGGGGGCGTGCCCATGATCGGCGAGCCTGCCGGTGCCGTGTTGGGGCAGCCCTGGTCGGGGATGCCCATGAAGTCGACATCGGTGACAACGTTCTCGGTGTCGATGTTGGCCGCCGCGTCGGTCCCGTCGCCTTCCCGATCCCAGTTCACCGGCCCATTGCCCACACTGACCCGCCACGGCGAGGTGCCGTCGCCGTCCCAGATGAAGATGTCGGCGGTCGGGGCGTTGATGCCCTTCTCCTCGTCGAGCGCGTCCTCGTCGAGAGTGTCGAGCTTGACCCTCGAGTAGTCGAGTCGGGTCCGGTCACGGCCGTCGATCAGGCCGTCGCCGCTGATGTCGCGCGTCGGCGCGGGCCCCGTCGGTGAGGAGTCGGGCACGCCGATGGTCTGGTAGACGTAGCTCATCACCGAGTGGTAGTTCGGCTTGCAGTTGATGGTGTCGGAACCGCCGTGGCCGAGGTTGAGCGCGTGACCGAGTTCGTGCATGAAGGTGCCCGACTGGTCGCGGTCGGTGCCGACACCGCTCGCGCCCCAGCCGCCGAGGCTGACCAGCGGGTCCTTGCCGTCGCCGCAGCACAGCCCGGAGCTGCCGTTGACCACCGGCGGGTCGCCGGGATTGGGACCGGGCCGGTCGGGCTGCCGATGCACCCAGGGAGACCAGTGGTAGTAGGGCCGCAGGTTCGCGTCGAAGTTCTGCGTGCGCAGCGTCTCGGCGGTGACCATGGCGCCGCCGATCGTGGGACCGGCGCCCCACGTCAGCTTGTCGACCTCGGCGAGCTGGTCGTCGATGACCATGAGCAGCTGCACGCCGTTGGCCGCGTCCACGCCCGCGTAGGGGCAACCCGGCTTGGCGGGCACATCGCCCGCGTTGAAGGCGGCGGTGGACTCATCGATCGCGGACTGCGTCGGCTTGTGGGTGTGGTCGGGAACGCCGTCGCCGTCGGCGTCCGGGCCGACCATGTAGTCGATCTCGGTCAGGATGGTCGGCCTGCACGGGCTGGCGGCCACCGGCGGAAGCGTGCCGTTGGAGTCGTTGGCCTCGATCGCACGCAGGTTGCCGCGCTCCGGGACGGTGCCGTTCTTGTCCACCACGATGCCGGAGCGCTCGATGCCGTCGTGCAGGCCGTCGCCGTCGAAGTCGACGGAGTCGCCGAAGGTGACGGAGAACCAGACCGCGGCCGAGTCCTCGCCGCTGCCCTTCGAGTAGCCGAGGTTGGGCGTGGGCACGTCACCGGAGAAGGTGCCGGTGTTGGGGTCGACGACGATGTCGAGGTTGTCGTCGCCGTTGGCGATGTCGACCGCGTCGTCGCCACTGGTGCTGTCGTGGTCCCACAGCTGGATGCGGACGCCGAACGGCCCGGCGTCGCGGTCGAAGGTGCCGGAGAGCTTCCATTCCGGCGAGATGTCGCCCTGGTTGTCCGGGGCGCGCGGTGAGGTGCGTTCCCCGCTGGGGAAGAACGCCTTCGAGTAGTAGTCGTTTGGGCAGGCGTTGAACGCAATGCCCGCGACGTCGCGCTCGTTGTCGTCGCATTCGATCTGCCACACCTTGTGGATCGTGACCGTGACGCCGACGGTATTGACCGCCTGGGCCACAGGTGCCGTAGCGCTCGCGAGTCCCACCCCGAGCGCGGCGGCGGAGAGCATGGCGAGTGTTCTTCGTGTGTCCATGAGATAGAAGTCCCTCCCGGTGTCGACCGCCCCTGTGCGGCCTTACCGGGAAGAGTGCGCAGGGGTGTTCAACCAGCCTTCCAAGCGCCTTCAGACAGCCTTAAAGTTGCGCTCCGCGCCGCGCGGGTTCGGGAACTGGGCGGGCTCGACGCCGAGTTCGCTCATCCGCGCCACATAGGTGCGGTAGGCGCGGCGGGCCTCGCCGTGCGCGCCCGCCATCACCGAGGACCGCACCAGGGCGAGGTGGGCGCGTTCGTCGTACTGGTCGTGCTGCAGGATCCGCAGCGAGTAGGCCGCGGCGGAGTAGTTCTCGCCCGTCTCCACGGCGTGGTCGGCAAGGTAGTGCGCGACCCGCACGTACACCGAGCGCGCCTCCTCGCGCAGCGCGCCCGCCCAGTCCTGGTAGACGTCCTCGTCGAGGAAGTCCCCGGTGTAGGCGGCCTCGGCG
This sequence comes from Actinokineospora xionganensis, assembly GCF_014323725.1. GTDB lineage: Bacteria > Actinomycetota > Actinomycetes > Mycobacteriales > Pseudonocardiaceae > Actinokineospora > Actinokineospora xionganensis. Next base: position 7,026 of record NZ_JABVED010000038.1, read on the forward strand.
GTGCGCAGCAGCAGCACAGCCTGCGCCGGGTGCCCGGTCTTGGCCGCGTCCAAGCCCGCCTGGGCGTCGCGCAGGAACTCCTCGACGTCGATCGACGTCATGGCGAGGTCGAGCCACACGCTCGCACGGTCGGCGCCGACGAAGTGGTCGGGGGCGAAACGCTTGCCCGGGTCGAGAACCGAGCGCACGGTGGACAGCGCGACGGACAGCCGCGCGGACACCACCGACTCCGCCTCCCCCGGCCACAGCGAGTCCATGAGCTGCGCGCGGGGGACGCGGTGGCCGCGGCGGGCGATGAGGATCTTGAGCAGGTCGCGGGCCTTGCGCGAGGGCCATTCGCCAAGCGGGACCGGGTTGCCGTCGCGCACGACCCGGAAGCCGCCCAGGCATTCGACCCGCACGTCCGGTGGCGCGGCGCGTTCCTCGGCGAGCGCGGCCCGCGCGGCGTACCTGGTCGCCCCGGCGGCGAGGAACTTCTGGTGGGCACTGGCGGCCAGCTCGCGGGCCCGCTCCCCGGTGGCCCGCCGGGCAAGCATCAGCTCGACCCGAGCCTGCCCGAGCGGATCACCGATCTCGCGGCGGATGTTCAGCGACTCCTGCAGATACTGGTCGACCGGTCGCACGCTGGAGGTGGCCGCGGCCTTGAGTTCCAGCGCCTCCGCCAGCCCCGCCCGGTCGCGGCGCCTGCGGCTCAGCGCGGCCGCCTCGTCGGCGGCGGCCGCGGCTTCGGCCGAGTGCCCGCGGTGCAGCGAGACCCAGCCGAGGGAGAGCAGCGCCGCGGACTGGCCCAGGACCGGTCCGTAGGAGACGGCCCGCCGGGCCAGCTCGACCAGTTCGGTGGCGCGGTCGGGCTGCTCCTCGATGAGCACCCGGGCGAGCCCCGCCAGGGAGGGGACCAGGGACTGCATGTCGCGGGTATCCCCCGCCATCGAGATGGCCTCCTCGTAGCAGGCCCTGGCCATCGCCAGGTCGCCGCGCTGCCGGTAGACCTCGCCGAGGTTGGTCAGCGGGTGGGCGACGAGTTTGGACTCCAGCCGCTGGTAGAGCAGCCGGGACGCCTCCAACTCGGCCCGCGCCTCGTCGAGCCTGCCCAGCCCCAGCAGCGCCTCGCCGCGGTTGTTGAGCGCCAGCGCGCGGAACGCGGCGAACCCGGCCAGGTCGGCCAGCCTGATCGCCACGTCGAGTTCGCTGATCCCCTGCGCGTACTGGGCTTCGGCGATGTGGTGGGAGCTGCGGTTGACCCGGATCCTGATCGACTGCAGCACGTCGCCCGCGCGCTCGGCGTGGTCGAGGGCGCGCAGGTAGTGCGCCGCGTTGGCGCGCGGGTCGCTGTCGAGCGCGGCGAGCATGGCGAGCACGGTGTGCGCGGCGGCCAGTGCCCGGTCGTCATAGGCGGCGTGGGCGGCGGACAGCGCCGCGGCGGAGAGCTGCCTGCACTCGTCGATCTCGCCGCGCAGCCAGTGGGCGCTGGCCCACCAGGCCTGCAGCAGCGCCTCCTCCTTGGGCTCGGACCCGTCGATCGTGCCGCGGCGGTAGGTCGCGATCGCGTCGTCGAGGTGGCCGCGCAGGTGGTGGATCAGGCCCATCCGCCAGGCGAGGCCGACGGCGACAGGCCCTTCGTCGCCGATGATCCGCTCGAACGACGCCTGCGCGCCGACCCAGTCGCCGAGGACCTGCCGAGCCTCCCCGTCGAGTTGGTCGAGGACGCCGTCGCGAGGGGCGGGTGCGGTCGCGGCGATCGCCTCGACGACCGCTTCCGCGTCGCCGCCCGCGATCATCGCGTGTCCGTGCGCCCAGAGCAGGTCGCTCACCGACGTCGAGTCGCCCGCGGTGCGCAGGCAGCTCAGGGCTTCGCGGTAGTCGCCGGTGCCGGCGAAGAAGCGGCCGGCGTCGAGGACGGCGGCGTGCCGGTCGGCCGGGTCGAGCGGCATCCTGGTCAGCGCGAACTCCCGGATCAGCGGGTTGAGCTGGTACCGGTCGGCGTCACCGCCCGCGACCAGGAAGCCCCGGGTGTCCAGCGAGTCGATCAGGTCGTCGGCGTCGGTGATCCCGATCTCGGCGCACAGGTCCGCCGAGAACCATGGCAGGCAGGCGACCGTCGAGATCAGGTGCCGCACCCGTTCGGACTCGTTGGCGAAGATCTCCTCGGCGAGGTAGCCGAACACGGGCCCACCTGGGCGCAGCGCGCGGCGCAGCCGGGCTTCCCGGTCCGCGGGCGGCACCGGCCGCAGCGCCTCGCCTGCGAGCCGGGCGGCGGCGGGCCAGCCCCGCACAGCCTCGTGGACCATGACCGCGAGTTTCGGCACGGCCTCGCCCAAGACCGCTCTTAGGGCCTCTTCGGTCTCTTCCGCGGTGAACGCGAGGGTCGCCGCGTCGATCTCCAGCACCTGACCGCGGCCACGTAGCCGCTCGATCCGGAACGGCACCCGGCACCGGGAGGCGAGCACGAGGTGCAGCACGGGTGGACCGGCCCGGATCAGGCCCTCGATCAGCGTGGCCGCCGGGTCCTCCGGGGAGAGTTCCTGCACGTCGTCGAGCACCAGCACCAGGTCGTCGGTCAGGTGCCGCTCCATGGCCTCGGCCAAGGCGGCGGCGTAGGCCAGGGCCCGCATCGGCTGCTCGGCGTCGGCGTCCGGTCCGCGTGGCCCGTCGACAACTCCGGCGATGGCCGACGACAGCGCGGGGACCCGCAGCCGCAGCGCGTCGAGCAGCCCGTTCACCATCGCGGCGAGCGTGCGGTCCTCGGCCGTGACCGTGTACCAGGCGCAGGGGTTGCGGGCGGCCCAGGAAGCGAGCAGGGTGGACTTGCCGAAGCCCGCGTCGGCCACGACCGTGATCAGCCGCCTGCGGGTGCCCTCGGCGAGCAGGTCGTCGAGGCGCGGCCGGATCACGGTGCCGTGCGGCTCCGCCGGCGGGACCGCGCGAGCCGAAGACCGGTGTCCCTCACCTGCCATGCAGTCCCTCCCGCCCGATCCGCCGGTCCACCTCTCTCATCGCTCGTGCCGGGCTGCCGTGACGACTGTCAACCCCGCACGCTCCCGATCGCGGCCCGGCCTGCCTCCAGTCGCGCGACGGGTACCCGGAAAGCCGAGCAGGACACGTAGTCCAAGCCGACCTTGTGGAAGAAGTGGACGGACACCGGATCGCCGCCGTGTTCGCCGCAGACGCCCAGGTGCAGGTCCGGTCGCTTGCCCCGGCCGCGCTCGACGGCGATCTCGATCAGCTGCCCGACGCCGATCTCGTCGAGCGTCTCGAACGGGGAGACGGTGAAGACGCCCTTGTCCAGGTAGGTCGCGAAGAACGCCGCCTCGACGTCGTCGCGGGAGAAGCCCCAGGTGGTCTGGGTGAGGTCGTTGGTGCCGAAGGAGAAGAACTCGGCCTCCTCGGCGATCCGGTCGGCGGTCAGGGCCGCCCGCGGCAGCTCGATCATCGTGCCGATCGGGAAGGTCAGCTCCACGCCCTGCTCCGCGGCCACCTCGGCGACCACTTCGACGATCTCCTGCCGGATCAGGTGCAGCTCCATCGCGCTGCCCACCAGCGGGACCATGATCTCCGGGCACGCCTCGACGCCCTTGGCCCGCAGTTCCGCTGTCGCCTCGGCGACCGCGCGCACCTGCAGCTTGAACAACCCGGGCACGACCAGCCCCAGCCGCACGCCGCGCAGCCCGAGCATCGGGTTCGACTCGTGCAGCCGCTCCACGGCGGCGAGCAGTTTGCTGTCGACCGCCGACGACTCGCCGCGTTCCTCGGCGCGCGCGACCTTCACCAGCAGTTCGGCGCGGTCGGGCAGGAACTCGTGCAGCGGCGGGTCGAGGAGCCGGATCGTCACCGGCAGGCCCGCCATCTCGGTCAGCAACTCCAGGAAGTCGGCGCGCTGCACCGGGAGCAGCATGCTCAGCGCGGTGTCGCGCTCGTCGGGTGTCTCGGCGAGGATGACCTTCTCGATCAGCCCGCGCCGGTCGCCGAGGAACATGTGCTCGGTGCGGCAGAGCCCGATCCCTTCGGCGCCAAGGGCTCGCGCCCGGCGGGCGTCCTCGCCGCTGTCGGCGTTGGCTCGGACCCTGAGCCTGCGCACCTCGTCGGCGTGGGTCAGGAGCCGGTCGACCGCGCGCACGAGCTCGCCCGTCTCCTCGTCGGCCTCGGCCATGGCGACGTCCAGCCCTTCGGCGAGGTAGCGCGAGACAGGAGAGTCGACCACCGCGATCTCGCCCAGATACACCGCGCCGGTGCTGCCGTCGATGGCGATGCGGTCACCCTCGGCGAAGGAGAGCTCGCCGGCCCTGGCCTTGCGCGCCACCGGATCGACGTCGAGTTCCTCTGCGCCGCAGACACACGTGCGGCCCATGCCGCGGGCGACCACGGCGGCGTGCGAGGTCTTGCCGCCTCGCGCGGTGAGGACGCCGGCGGCGGCGATCATGCCTTCGAGGTCGTCGGGGTTGGTCTCGCGGCGGACCAGGATCACGGGCTCGCCGCGGGCGGCCCACTCGACGGCGGCGGCCGAGTCGAACACCGCGCGGCCCGCGGCGGCTCCGGGTGAGGCGGCCAGGCCGGTCGTCACCAGCGTCCGCTCGGCCTTCGGGTCGAACTGGGGGAACATGAGCTGCACGAACTGCTGGCCGGTGACCCGCGAGAGCGCCTCGTCCAGGGTGATCAGCTGCTCGTCGACGAGCTGGGCGGCGATGCGGAACGCGGCGGCGGGGGTGCGCTTGCCGACCCGGGTCTGCAGCAGCCACAGCTTGCCGCGCTCGACGGTGAATTCGATGTCGCACAGGTCGCGGTAGTGTGTCTCCAGCCTTCGCATGGCGGTCCGCAGCTGCTGCGACGACGTCGGGTCGAGCTTGTCGAACTCGTCGAGCGCCAGCGGGGTGCGGGTGCCCGCGACGACGTCCTCGCCCTGGGCGTTGGGCAGGTAGTCGCCGTAGACGCCGCAGCGGCCGGAGGCGGGGTCGCGGGTGAAGCAGACCCCGGTGCCGGAGGTCTCCCCCAGGTTGCCGAAGACCATCGCGCAGACGTTGACCGCGGTGCCCAGGTCGTGCGGGATGCGCTCGCGTCGGCGGTAGATCCGGGCGCGCGGGGTGTTCCACGAGTCGAAGACCGCGCGCATGGACATGTCGAGTTGCTCGCGCGGGTCCTGCGGAAACTCGCGGCCCGCGTGCTCGACGATCAGGTCCTTGAACCGCTGGACCACCTCACGCAGGTCGTCGGCGGACAGGTCGGTGTCGGAGCGGCCGTCCTTGAGCGCGGAGAACGCGTGGTCGAAGACCTCGGGGTCGACGCCGAGCACGGTGCGGCCGAACATCTGCAGCAGCCTGCGGTAGGAGTCCCACGCGAAGCGCTTGTCGTTCGCCGCCTCGGCCAGACCCGCCACCGAGTAGTCGTTGAGGCCGACGTTGAGGACGGTCTCCATCATGCCGGGCATCGAGAACTTCGCCCCCGACCGCACGCTGACCAGCAGCGGGTCGACCACGTCGCCCAGGCGTCGGCCGAGCTGGTTCTCCAGCCTGCGCAGCGCCATCGTCACCTGCACCCGCAGCGCGGACGGCTCGACACCGTCGGCGAGGTAGGCGCGGCAGGCCTCGGTGGTGATGGTGAAGCCGGGCGGGACGGGCAGACCGAGCCGGGTCATCTCGGCGAGGTTCGCGCCTTTGCCACCGAGGAGGTCCTTGCTGTCCTTGTCGCCGTGGACGAAGTCGAACACCCAATCAGTCATCGTGCGTCCTCCGAGGTGTCCGTGTCGCCCCCGACCTCGCCACGCTAGTCATTTCTCGGGTCTTTTGCCCGGTCGACTGTGGACCGTCGCGGTCGTAGCGTGGGTTCGGCCCGAGAGGAGCAAGACATGTTCATGCAAATCATTCAAGGCAGGGTCCGCGACACCGAAGCCGCGAAGGCCGCGCTGGACCGCTGGCAGACCGACCTCGCACCAGGAGCGGAGGGTTGGCTCGGCGGCACCTACGGCGTCACCGACGACGGCATGATGGTCGCCGCGGTCCGGTTCGAGTCACGGGACGCGGCTCAGCGCAACAGCGAGCGACCTGAGCAGTCGTCATGGTGGTCGGAGATGGAGAGCTGTTTCGACGGCGAAGTCACCTTCCACGACTGCGACGACGTCACCCTGCTGGCAGGCGGCGGGTCGGACAAGGCGGGGTTCGTGCAGGTCATCCAAGGCCGGATCACCGACCGGGAGCGGGCCCGCTCGATCATCGAGCAGAGCGCGAAGATGATTTCCCAGTACCGCCCGGACGTCCTCGGGGCGACCCTGGCCGTGGACAAGGACGGCTTCTTCACCGAGACGGTGGCGTTCACCTCCGAGGACGAGGCCCGCAAGAACGAGACCAAGGAACTGCCCGAGGAAGCTCGGAAGATGTTCGAGGAGGAGATGTCGCTGATGCAGGACGTCAAGTACCTGGACCTGCACCAGCCCTGGTTCAGCTCAAGGCACTGACAGTCCGAGTAGCGTGAGTGGCCGTGGCGCTCGCCGAGCGGGACTTCACGGCCTACGGCCCGTCGCACTGGGTCGTGCTCGCTTTGTTCGCCGTGGGCGCCATCGGGTTCGTCCTGCTCGGTCGCGCCCACCCCGGCCTGCTGCCCAGCCGCGTCCTGGCGGTGTTGGTGCTGGGGTTACAGCTGTCGATCCAGCTGTACTCGATGGCGCCGTCGAGATTCGAGCTCGACCACTCGCTGCCGCTGCAGCTGTCCGACTTCGCGGGATACGTGACGGCGTACGCGCTGTGGTCGCACCGGCGGTGGGCGTTCACCCTGACCTACTACTGGGGGCTGACGCTGAGCGTGCAGGCCCTGGTCTCCCCTGTCCTGCGCGGGCCGGACTTCCCGCACGTGTCGTTCCTCGGGTTCTGGGCCGTGCACCTGCTGGTGGTGTGGGCGGCGATCTACCTGACTTGGGGCAGGCGGATGCGGCCGGACTGGCGGGGCTACCGGCTGGCGGTGGGGGTGACCGTGGTCTGGGCGGCGGCGATGCTGGTGTTCAACGGGATCGTGGGGTCGAACTACGGGTTCCTCAACGCGAAGCCGACGGTGGACTCGCTGTTGGACGTGCTGGGGCCGTGGCCTTGGTATGTGGTGTGGGAGTTGGTCTTGGTGTTGACGGTGTGGGCGTTGATGACACTGCCTTGGGTCCGGGTCAGAGAGCCTTCAGCTCCTCGGTGACGTCGGCCACCGACGCCTTCGCGTCGCCGAACAGCATTGTTGTCTTCGGGTCGGAGTACAGCGCGTTGTCGACGCCCGCGAAGCCGGGCGCCATACCGCGCTTCAGGACTATGACAGAGCGGCTTTCGTCGACGTTGAGGATGGGCATGCCGTAGATCGGGGAGTCCTGGTCGGTGCGGGCCGCCGGGTTGGTGACGTCGTTCGCGCCGATCACCATCGCGACGTCGGTGCGGCTGAACTCGCGGTTGATCTCGTCCATTTCCTTGAGCCGGTCATAAGGCACGTCCGCCTCGGCGAGCAGCACATTCATATGGCCGGGCATGCGGCCCGCGACCGGGTGGATCGCGTAGTAGACCGAGACTCCCTTGGACTCCAGCATGTCCGCCATCTCGCGCACGGCGTGCTGGGCCTGCGCCACGGCCATGCCGTAGCCGGGGACGATGATCACCTGGTTGGCGAACGCCATCTGGATCGCCGCGTCCGACGCGCTGGTGCGGCGCACGGTCTGGTCGCCGGTCAACGCCGTGCCGGTGCCACCGCCGCCGCCGAAGCCGCCCGCGACGATGGCCGGGATGGACCGGTTCATCGCCGTCGCCATGAGGTTGGTCAGGATCGAACCGGACGCGCCGACGATCATGCCCGCGACGATCAGCGCGGTGTTGTTCAGCGCCAACCCCATGGCGGCGGCACTGAGGCCGGTGAGGGCGTTGAGCAGGGAGATGACGACCGGCATGTCCGCGCCGCCGATCGGGAGCACGACCATCACACCGAGGACGGCCGCGCTGACGAGCACACCGATCATCAGCCACTCGGACCCGTTGCCCGCCACGATCAGCGCCGCGCACGCGACGGAGGCCAGCAGCAGCACCAGGTTCAGCGGCTGCTGCAGCTTCCCGATGCCGATCGGCCGCCCGGAGAGCAGTTCCTGCAGTTTGCCGAAGGCGATGTTGGAACCCCAGAACGACACCGACCCGACGATCGCCGCGAACAGGCTCGCCACCGCCACATATGCCGGTTCGTGGTCGAATCCTGTGCTCTGCCGGAACTCCACCCACGCGATCAGCGCCACCGCGCCACCGCCGACACCGTTGAACAGCGCCACCATCTGCGGCACCGCGGTCATCTTCACCCGCTTCGCCGCGGGCACGCCGATCACCGTGCCGATGACCACGCCGAGGATGATCAGCGACCAGTTGCCCATCCCGGGAATCAGCAGCGTCACGATGACCGCGATTCCCATGCCCACGGCGGCGATCCAGTTGCCGCGCACGGCCGTGCGCGGTCCGGTGAGCCCCATCAGGCCATAGATGAACAGCGCGAACGCGATGATGTAGAGGACTTGAACGAGGACGTCACGGCTCACTTGTCAGTCCTCTCTGGACGGTCCTTGGCCTTGAACATGGCCAACATCCGGTCCGTGACAAGGAATCCGCCCACCACGTTGATCGTGCCGAACGCGATGGCGATCACGAGCAGGATCTTGTCGAGCACGGTGTCGGCGCCGAGGCCGAGCACGATGAGCCCGCCCAGCAGCACGATCCCGTGGATGGCGTTGGTCCCTGACATCAGCGGCGTGTGCAAGGTGTTGGGCACCTTGGAGATCACCGCGAAGCCGACGAAGCCCGCGAGCACGAGCACCGCCAGGTTCTGCACCAGCATCAGGGCTCCTCCCTGGTCACGCACGCCCCGGCGACGACCTCGTCGCCGAAGTCCATCGCCAACGCGCCATCGGCGTCGACCAGCAGTTCCAACAGCGCCTGGACGTTGCGCGCGTACAGCTCACTGGCGTGCTCGGGCATCGTCGCGGGCAGGTTGAGCGGCGCCGCGATGGTCACGTCGTGCACGACGGTCACCGCGCCCGGCTCGGTCAGCTCGCAGTTGCCGCCCGACTCACCCGCGAGGTCGACCACGACGCTGCCCGGTCGCATGCCCTTGACGGCCTCGGCGGTCACCAGCGTCGGCGCGGTCCGGCCGGGCACCAGCGCGGTCGTGATGACGGCGTCGAACCCGCCGATCGCCTGCTCCAACTGCCGCTGCTGCTCAGCGCGCTCCGCGTCGGTCAGCGCCCGCGCGTAGCCACCGGCGCCCGCGGCCTCGATGCCGAGGTCGAGCCACTGCGAGCCCACGGACCGGACCTGCTCGGCCACCTCGGGCCGCACGTCGTAGCCCGTCGTGTGCGCTCCCAGCCGCCGAGCCGTGGCCAGCGCCTGCAGCCCGGCGACACCGGCGCCCAGCACCAGCACCTTGGCGGGCGGAACCGTGCCCGCGGCGGTGGTCAGCATGGGGAAGAACCGCGTGAGGTGCTCGGCGGCGAGCATCGCGGCCCGGTAGCCGGAGACGTTGGCCTGCGAGGAGAGCGCGTCCATGCTCTGCGCCCGGGAGATGCGTGGCACCGCTTCCATGGCGAACCCGGTGACGCCCGCGTCCGCCAGCGCCCGGACGCCCTCGGCGTCGATGAGCGGCGCGAGGAACCCGATGAGCACGGCCCCCGATTTCAGCCGCCCGATCTCCATCCGGCTGGGTTTCGCGACCTTGACGACGACATCGGCCGGCCACGGGTCACCGAGCCTCGCCCCGGCTCTGACGTAGGAGTCATCGGGAATCAGGGCACCCGCCCCCGCACCCGGCTCGACGACGATGTCCAAGCCCTTGGCCTGGAGCCGCTCGACGACCTTGGGCACAAGAGCCACCCGGCGCTCGCCCGCGGCGGATTCCCTCGGGACGCCTACGATTGTGTTGGCGGTCACAGTACAGTTGTACCATTTTAGGGTCGTTGCAGGTGAGAGCCACTCGGCTGATGATTCGGGCGGCACAGTCGGACTTGACGGGCGGTCTCTTCGAGAACCGCGGCGAGGTCATCGGCTTTCTCGGGCGTCGACCATTCGGTGATAAGACCGGCCGCATACTCCCGCAGTTTCCGCAGAATCACGTCATCGAGGACCTTGGCGAGCGCCACCAGGTTCTTGGCGAGGTCGACCTGGTCGAGGCCAGCACTCATCGGCGAGCGACCTTGGGCGGCGAAATGCGGCGAACCCAGGTCGAACAGCACTCGCCGCACATCGGCCGGTTCACCCGGCGCCGAAAGTCGTCGACGACCAAGACGATCTCCAGACCGCACAGGGTCGTGTACTGCGCACCGGGCAGCGGCGGGAAGGGCGAGTGCTCGGTACTCGGGATGGCGTGCAAGCCACCGGACGACGCTTGCCACTCGAACAATCTGCTCACTGGCCAAGCGGACGCGGTCACGCCCCCGAACCGCAAGGAAGATCGAACAGCTGATCGGGTGATGCGCCTGACCAGCGGTGATCAGTAGCGTCAACCCATGACCGACACCGGCGGCACGCCCCGCACCCGCGCGCTGGCCGCCGCCCTGCGACGGGAGATGGAGGAGTCTGGGTTCGGGGTAAGGGAAGTCGCGCGGGTGTTGGGGCTGTCGCATTCGACGGTGTCGCAGTGGGTGAATGGGCGGCGGGTGCCGACCCCGGACAGCGTGTCGGCGTTGTTGGCGGTGATCAGGGTGACCGGCCGCAAGCGAGCGGACATTCTCGAATTGGCCCACAATGCCGCCGACCCCAACTGGCTCGCGGTCGGACCAGGCATGTCGAACCAATTGGCCGGGCTCATCGAGTGCGAGCAGACGGCCACAGAAATCATCGAATGGACTCCATGGTTGGTGACAGGCCTGCTGCAGATGCCTGCATATATCCGCTCGATCATGGAGTGGTCGCCACGTCGAAGCCCCGAAGCAGCCGACCGGTCAGTGAGTATTCGGATTGATCGGCAGCGAGTGCTACGCGATCGCCGCCCAGCCCCCGCGAAGCTGACGGCATTCATCGGCGAGCCCGCGATCCGGCAAATCATCGGCGGGCGCACCACCATGTTCGACCAACTCGACCATCTGCTCACCGTCGCGAGCCTTCCGAACGTGAGCGTGCGAATCGTGCGGATCGGCGAGGGCTGGCACCCTGGTCTGATTGGGCCGTTCTTGCTCTATCGCTTCGCCCAATCGCCCTCGATTCTGCATTTCGAGCACTTCGGCTCATCGGTGTTCGTCTACGGCAAGGACGACATCGAGAACCATGCACCCGCGGTCGATGCCCTTGACCACATCGCGCTCAGCGAGCAACACTCGATGACGATGATCACCGCTGCGATCGCGGACCTGGAGGCAGGGCATGGACCAAAACCGCTGGCGCAAGAGTAGCTACAGCGGTGACGAGTCCGCGTGTGTCGAGGCCTCCCGCACACTTGATGCCTTGCGGGACAGCAAGAACCCGGAGCCGGAACTGCCCGCACCAGGTCTACCCGACCTCATCCGCTTGCTGAAGTCAGCTCCCGCCGACCTGCCCAACGTTACCTAGCCATACCTGATGGGCTTGCTGGAAGCGGGCGAGACCGAGCACCGGCTTGTCGGCCGGCATCGCCGAGTGCGGGCGGACTCACTGCTCAGGTACGTCCGCCGAGACAATCAGCGACGACGGGAAGCCGCCGACGAGTTGGCGGCGCTCACCGAGGAAATGGATCTCACCAGTGGCCAGCGATCCGGTCGTTCAGCTCGTAAGTCCGGCTGTCCCGGTCTGGAGCGCGGATCGGAGGGGATCAGAAGGGCGCGGGTTCGGCGACCGCCTGGGGTGAGCATGGTTCTGGTGCCCTGGGTGCGGGCAGGTCGTATTCGATGAGTGGTTCTTGGTCGACGGCATGGTGTTCTCCGGTGGGTGTGGTCCAGACGAACAGTCCTGGTCGGGTTTGTTTGAGGTGCCAGCCGGGTTGGGTTTTGAGTTTGTGGTGGAGT
>NZ_JABVED010000039.1 GCF_014323725.1 Actinokineospora xionganensis
GCCGCCTACGGGGATTCTTCACTGGCCACGGTCATCCGTGGCACTAGAAGTTGGATACAACACGTCCGAGGAGATCATGGGAGGTGTCGACCAGATCGAGCAGCATCTCTCCGACTGGCTGGGCGACGCGGCGGACGCATTCCGCAGGCAATTGGTGAACATCAAGGTGTTCACCAACGTCCAAGGCGAATTCGTGGCCCGTACTCTTGGCGCACTCGCTGCCTCGCTGGCGCTGGCCGCACACGCTCGTCGCGACTACCTCGAACTCGCCCGGGCGACTGTCGAGGGCATCGACAAGGCCATCGCGGACGCCGCGGAGCAGGCAACGGTGTTCCTGATCAAGGTCGGCGGCGGGATCGCGAAGACCGTCATCGGCACACTTGCCGATCCGGCGAAGGCCATTTCCACTTTGGCGCAAGGTGCGATCGACATCGTTGTCGAGGGTGTCTCGCATTCAATCAACGGTGTTGAGGTCGACGACATCCTCCGCTCTTTCGCCGATCAGGAACGGAGGATGCGGGAGGCATATGACGACGAGTTGGACATGATCTCGCATTCTCTGAAGCAAGCCGGGGACGCGCTCGCGGAGGAGACATTCGACCTGTACGAACCATTGCCGTCGAGCACCGATGTCGACAGTCCTGACTTCAGGTACGAGCGCTTCTACACCAAGGACCAGTTGCCAGAAGGCCGTTTCAACAAGCAGGTCGAAGACGAACGAAAGAAGATGCTCGCCGAAGAGCAAGGGCCCGACTCGGGCCCGCACAACCTGATCCAACGGCGACTTGAACCCGACAAGGAACACTCGTGACCACCTCTGCCACTGTCGCCGGGCTGGCGATCGCCGCTGCCGCCGCTCTAGCACTCGCGGGGTGCTCCGAGTCCGTTGCGAAGAACCCTCCGCCCCCACGCGCATCGGAAACGTCCGCACGGGACACCCCGACCAAGCCGACCGCGCCGCCCATAGCCCACCCGCTTGGCCTCGATGACTACATCTCCAAGCCGTGCGATCTTCTCCGCGAGGCCGACCTCGCATTGTTCGATCTCGGCCCAGACATCCGACAGAAGGCGCGCGACGAACAATCACCGATCGTCAAGTGCATCTCGGACGGGGTACCCAGTGCTGGATGGGTCCACCTCCGCATCTACGTGAACTCACCACTCGGCTCCCCCCTGGTCGACGCGTACCGATCCAATCAGGATGCCCCCTCCTTCAAACCCCTGACAATCAAGGGAATGCCAGCCGCTCAGTACGGCTCCACCTCTGGGGGAAAAACCTGCGCTGTCGCCGTGGGCACGAGCGAGGACCAAGGCTTCACGGTCACGTACGACCCCGGACAGCAGGCTCCGGCAGACGGGATCGCCGCCACCTGCGAGAAGTCCGCGAAAGCCGCGGAAACGGTCCTGGAAAAGCTCTCCGCATGACCAGGTGATCAAATCCGGGACGGTCGGGCCCGCCATCAAGCCGGGCTCGACCGTTGCCTTGGTATACAAGGTGTTCCCCATGCTCGCAGTGACCGCGCGCGGCGCCGTCCAGCGACATTCACTGGCACGCTTTGCTGTCGGCCGTCCTCATTCAGTCCGCGGCACCAGAGCCAACATCGAGACAGCTTGGAGACCAAACCCCGCGCTCGCGAACAAATTGTAAGTACTAGCCGGAAGGCGACATCCCCAGTCGGGTCTGCGATGGCTGGGATTGCGCCCATCGGTCAACGACATCGCGATGTCGCCGAGTGCGGCTCCGAGCTGTTCGCAGAGACCGTCGGTACGGTCGCGGTTTGAGCGAATCGGGCTATGTCGCCAAGGGCCAGTGCGCCCACCTAACTTGGAGGTAGGCGCACCGGCTCGGTTTGTGCATGGCGAAGTGTTCAAGCTGCTGCGCGCCAGCCGGTGTCCAGGTTGGTGGCGGGCAGCTCGGTCAGAGCTGTGGTCCAGCGGGCCTGGAGTCGGTGCAGGAGGCGCGCTTTGACTTCGTCGGAGACGTGAGAGTAGGCCTCTTGGATCTTGTCAGGGAGTTTGTGGCCGAGCCTGCGGGACTGAGCGATCTCAGGGATATCGTCGGTGATCATCCAGGTTTTGTGGCTGTGGCGTAGTCCGTGGAATGTCAGTCCCGTTTGGATTGGTCGGGTGCGGACACGGGGGTGCTCCACGTTGAGGTTGCCGTCGGCGGCGGGGCGCATGGCTCGGCGGGCGAAGTTGCTGCGGCGGTGGAGTTCGGCGTCGGTGGTGACGAACACGTGCGGGTGGTCGTGGGTGTCGAGGTAGTTGCGCAGGAGTGGTACCAGGAACGGTGGGAGGGTGATGGTGCGGGCGGATTCGGGGGTTTTCGGTGGGCCGAGCCAGAGTTTGCCGCTCGCGGATTCGTGGAGGGAGCCTGCGTTGGGGTCGATGACGATGCGGGCGTTGTCGGTCGGGTCGAGGTGGAGGTTGCGCCGTTGTAGGCCGGTGAGTTCGCCCCAGCGGGCGCCGGTGAACGCTGCGGTGAGGATGAGGATGGCGGCGTCGATGCCATAGCAGGCGTTTGCCTGATCAGCGATGCGGATGACGTGTTCTGGGGTTGCCCAGATGATCTCGCGGGCGGGGCTGCGTCGTCCGCGTCCGCGGCGGCGGGCTCGGATGGGGTTGGCGGGGATGAGTTTGTCTTCGGCGGCGTCGGACATGATGAGGGTGAGCAGTTTCAGGGTGTCGGACACGGTGACGTCGGCGAGGCCGTCGCGGCGCAGTGTTTTGGCCCAGGCGTGGGCTTTGAGGCTGGTGATGTCGGCCAGTGGTGTTTCGGCCCAGCGGGGCAGGATGTGGGCGCGGAGTTTGCTGCGGTAGTTCTCTTCGGTGCGTAGGCCGACGTCGAGGGCGTCGAGCCATTCCTCGACCCATTCGCCGAAGGTGGTTTGTCCGCCGGCGGGGTCGATCCAGGTGCCGGAGCGTTGGTCGGCTTCCATGCTGTCGGCGTGGTCTTCGGCGAGTTTCTTGGTGGGGAAGCCGGGGATGGATCCGATGGTGCCGTCGTCGGTGAAGTATCGGACTCGGTAGGTTTTCTTGCCGCTCTTTTCGACCCAGGCCATCACGTTCTCCTTGTGGGTGTGGGGGTCACTGGTGTGATGGGTCCATGGACGCTCCATGTGCCGAAGAGGGCAAGCGTTGCTGCGAAAGAACTTTCGCCACTAGGTGACCACATTGGACACCTTGTTGGCTTCTACATTGATCGTCCGCGTCGTGCGCGGGGATGAATGGGTTGTTGGCCTGCTTCGGTGATCGCGGCGAGGTTGCTGTCGGAGAACCGGAGATGTTTGCCGACGAACGTGCAGGGGACGAGGCGCTGACTTGCTTTGCGCCGCAGCCATGACTCTCGGACCGCGAGGATGTCGGCGGCTTCGGTAGGGGTGTGCAGCTTCAGCCGCCGTTGTGTGGTGGGGGTGCTGTCATCGGATGCTTCGGTGGGTGTGGTCTGCGGGTGGACGGGTTCCGGCGGACGCGCAAGATTCCGGGTGCGACGGTGAGCGCGGTCGGGGCCATGAGGACTCATGAGGACCTCCCAGGTCCGTGGTGCCCTGCTCTATGTGCGACCGAAGTCGCTCGGCACGTGCCGAGTGCGTCGCACAGCGGGACGCCTGCGGTCAGGCCATCGGCGAACAGCGTGCTCGCCGATGTTGCCATTCGGTTGACGGTGGGGGCGTCCAGCCGTCCGCAGCGGTGGTGGTGGCGATGGCCGAGCGTAGGTATCGGGCCGTCGTCACCAAACCGAGTGTCGATGATGACCGCGTGATCACCGAACGAAACACAGGCTGTGCTGCGGCCGTGATGGCCCGGCATGGTCGCGCCCGCGGTGCTCATGCCGCCCGCTCCGTGGAGCCGACGCCGGTGACGGGCTCACCGGAGCGGCAGGACCAGGGCGAGCAACCGTCTGGGTCACCGTCTTCGTCGCGTGCGGACTCGGCTGTGATCAGCCGTAGATGCCGTTTGCTTCTTGCGGGTGTGTCGAGGTCGACTTGGTCGAGCGGTGTGCAGCATCGGTGTAGGAAGTACTGCCCGCGCAAGCCTTGTCCTTGTTTGGTGGCGCGGGGGTATCCGTGGCGGATGGCGCGGTCGAACTCGACAGCTTCCGCCCACCCGTGGGGGTCGTTGTCTCGGATCCACCGCCACCCGGCAGCACCGTGGAACGGACAAGTTATTGCGAATATCCGGTAACGATCAGTCGTGATGGTGTTCAGTTGAGCGGCTTGCCGAGAGTGATTGATTGCGCGGCACCTGGACGTGATGGGAAACCTGGTGGACGCATTGTCTAGCCTGGTGAGGTGTCGAGTCGCCTGATCACATCCGTACTCCTGCCGGTGGACTCTGCCTGGAATACGGTTGAACTCAAGCTCCTGGTTGATGACCAGGACGTGATCGGAAAGGTGTTTGACCGAGGTCCGTGGAGGGATCCTGACGCGTTGTTGGGGCCTGACAGCCCGCTGCTGCCTGCCGACGAGCCGCGTGAGGTGATGCTCGCGGAGGCCGATTGCACTTGGGGGTGCTGCGGCGCGGTGTTCGTCCGGGTCCGCCGTGACGGGCGCCAAGTCGTCTGGGACCAGTGGCGCAATCCCGACGACAGCCGCTTGTCCATGGCGGAAGTCCGGTTCGACTTGGCACAGTACGAAGCCGAACTCGCCCGTGCCCACCGCGAACGGTCCTGGGAGTGGACTGGCCGGGCCGTGGCGCGTCTTGTGCGTGCCAGGCTCCGCAAGGAATCGACTGTGCTGGCTCGATGGAACAGCGGCCTCGAGTGGACTCAATCCATGTTCGATGCGCCTGGTCACGTCGAGGTGTCGTTCACCTCGCCACCGCGGCATGTCGTCAACGACCACTGGCGGGCGACCGGCGAACTCATGGACTACATCCAGTTCCTCGCGAGGTTCCCCGTGAGCGAGGAGCCCGCCGAGAGTCAAGCCGACCGCATTGTTGCCGCGCTGCACGGACGCGACCCTCGCAAGGACGCTGTGGTGTGCGGCGGCTCGCCCGCTCGACGTTGATCCCTCGGCCTGGGTAGAGGTGTGTCGCTGCTCGGCGCGTGTGTTCAGCGCCTGGATGCTCATGGACGTTCTTCCGTCAGATTGCCTTGACCGGCAGTGAGCGCGATGGAGGCGTGATCTGAGCCGAGCAAGGCGACCGGTTCGGACCAGTCGGGTGGATCACGCCGTTGGATGCTGGTTTGGTAGGCGCGTTGCAAGACCGGCAGGGCTTCGTGAACCCGTCTGCGGCCGAGCGCGCCGGCCGCCCATTCGCGCACGGTGTCGTGTTCGCTGGTCAACAGTGCGATCAGTGGTTGGTCGGCTCGACGATCGTCGAGTTCTTCGACGATCTCGATCGCGCACAGTTGTCCGTATCGGCTCAGGGCGGGCAGCGCGCGCAGGAGCGGCGCGACGACGTCGGTATGGCGGCCGCGATGGGTCAACTCCGCTTGTGCGTCCATTGCGTGGTCGACCGAATCGGCGTCGAGCTGTTGTGTCAGCTGCCAGAGCTCGTCGGCCTCGCCGGTGTCGATGACGTTCCTCCATTGTCCTGTCCCGCCGCGCGCCCGCGCCGCGGTGCCATTCTCGGTGGGAAACGAGGCCGAGGGAACCTATTTCCGCCGGTAATTGGATGCGTCGTCTCAACTGTGCGCTGTGGACTCGGCGTAGGCGGTGATGCCGGGGTGGTCGACGGTGGTGGGGTAGCGGTAGGCGGCTGCGACGGAGACGCCGAAGAGCTCGCACAGGAGTTTGATGTCGCCGCCGGTGGCGTGGGCTTCGTCGAGGATGCGGTCTTGGCGGATCGACTGTGGGGACATGCCCAGGAGTTTGCCGATCCACCACGGGGCGACCGCGCTGGTGGTGTTGGCGTTGCGGTAGTGGATGAACAGGTGCGGGTTGGCCGTGTTGGGCCAGCGCTGGAATCGGTAGTTCAGGTAGGCGGTCATCCGCACCCGGACGGGTGGTGCCAGAGGAATGATGCGATCGCTGATGTGCAACCGGCCGTCGCGGACATCGCTGACGTGCAGGCCACGCAACTGCCAGATGCGGATCGCGTGGAAGGCGAGCAGGGCGGCGATCGCCGCTGTGGTGGGGTTCTCGGAGTTCAGCAGGCCGCGCAGCGCGGTGAGGTCGATCGGTTCCGGGGCGGGCTTGTTCGGGGTCGGGACGCTGATCCGTGCGGTGGGGTTGACGAACACCAAGCCGCGGGCCTTGAGGACCACGACTATGCCTCATGAACCCCGGCAACCTGTCGGAAATCCCGACGGCGTGTCGCACTTACCTCCCAGCCCGACACGACCCACCTGGCCTCAACAGCAGGGTCACCGGCGCACAGCGACCAGAAACGAACACCGGGAAATTCGTGCAAGCAACCCGGCCGAGCTGGCCGAATACGCCGCCGACAGCCATGGCGACGACTCCGACGATGCCAGTCGGTCCTATGTGGACCTCGGGTTCGGCGACGACTATGACGACATGGCCGGGGCAGACGAGTTCGGGTTCGACTCCGGCGACCAAGTCGACCTCGACGCCGCCTGAACACCAGCGCTCGTCGCTTTCCGTTCTCCGAAAGCCTTTCGGCTGCTTTTCGTGAAGGGACACTTGCTATGCGTTCCTGGATGTCGGCTGCTCTCCATCACCCCGCCCCGTCGACCATGTCCACTGGGATCCGGGCGGGTGGGGTGGGCGACGGGTGGTTCGGCGACTACTTGCGCGATCCCGGCGGTGCCGCGCTCGCGCTGCTGGAATGCCTGCGCGAGTGGGCGATCGCGTGGGGGCCGATCGCCGCCCCGCTGCTCCTCGCCGGCGTGGCGGGATTCGTGGTCGGCCGCCGGTGGTGGGTGCGGCGCTGCCACGCCCAGCTCGTTGCCGATGCTCGGCAGGTCACCGTGCTCGCCCCGCCCACCGTCGACCCCGCAGGCGGTACGGCGCTGTGGGGCAACCTCGTCGGCCTGCTCCGCCCGGCCTGGCGGCGGTGGTTCACCGGGCAGCCGCATGTCGCCTGGGAGTACGTGTTCAGCGAGCATGGCGTCGCGATCCGGCTGTGGGTGCCCGGTCTCATCCCGCCGGGTCTGGTCGAGCGGGCGGTGGAGGCCGCGTGGCCGGGGTCGCACACCCGCGTCGCCAAGCCGGCGCAGCCGCCGCTTCCGGCGCCGGGTGAGGGGCAGCGGCGGCTGGTCGTCGCAGGTGAGCTGCGGCTGGCCCGCAGTGAGGCGTTGCCGATCCGCACCGACTTCGACGCCGACCCGCTGCGCGCGTTGATCGGCGCCCCTGTCGGGCTGGGGCGTGACGAGTACGCCTGCGTCCAGGTCCTGGCCCGCCCCGTCACCGGTCGCCGCGTCACCCGCGCCCGCCGGGCGGCTCGGCGGGTGCACACCGGCGGCTCGACCCGCCTGGTCGGCCGCGTCCTGGACATGCTCACCCCCGGCATGAAGACCAGCATTCCGGCCGGGGGCCGGACGAAAGCCGGGGCACTGCACTCCGATCCGCAGACCTCGCTGGAGTACGCCGCGCAGAACCGCGCCATCGTGGGCAAGCAGCGCGGGTCGCAATTCGAGACGGTGATCCGTTACGCCGTGGCCACCCTGCTCCCCGCGGACGCGGCCGACGGCGAGATGCGCAGGGCGCGCGATGTCGCCCGCGGCCGGGCACACGCCCTCGCCGCGTCCTTCGCCTCCTACACCGAACACAACCGCTACGCCCGCCACCGACTACGCCACCCCGGCCCCGCACTGGCCGAGCGCCGGCTGCGCTCCGGGGACCTGCTGTCGGTGGCCGAACTCGCGGCGATCGCGCATCTGCCGGTCGACGAGGCGATCCCCGGAGTGCAGCGCGCCGGAGCCCGCGCGATCGCCCCACCACCGGGCATCGCCACCCCCGGCCCCGAGGCCAAACCGATCGGGGTAACCGACAGCGGCCACGAACGCCCCGTTGCCCTGCGCGTCCCGGACGCCCGGCACCACCTGCACGTCATCGGCGCCACCGGCAGCGGCAAGTCGACGCTGCTGGGCAACATGATCCTGGCCGACGCCGAAGCCGGGCGCGGAATCGTGCTCATCGACCCCAAGGGCGACCTGGTCACCGACATCCTGTCCCGGCTCCCGAAATCGGCCGGGGACCGGGTGGTGCTCTTCGACGCCGACGCCAAGTCGAGACCCCCGTGCCTGAACCCGCTCGATGGTGGGGAAACCGACCTCACCGTCGACAACCTCGTCTCGGTGTTCCGGCGCGTGTACTCCGCGTTCTGGGGGCCGCGCACTGACGACGTGATGCGCGCCGCGTGCCTGACCCTGCGCACCCAGGAAGGCGTCGCCACCCTCGCCGACCTCCCTAAACTGCTCGACGACCCCGCCTTCCGGTCACGAGTCACGGCAGGGGTGAGCGACCCGGTGCTGCGCGGGTTCTGGTCCTGGTACTCCGAACTCACCGACTCGCAACGCTCACAGGTCATCAGCCCGCTGATGAACAAATTGCGCGCGTTCCTGCTGCGGCCGTTCGTCCGCGACGCCATCGCCGGTGGCCACTCCACAGTGGACATGCCCGACGTGTTGGACGGCGGGATCTGCCTGGTCCGTATCCCCAAGGGCAGCCTGGGCGAGGAGACCACTCGGCTGGTCGGGTCGCTGGTGGTGGCGCGGACGTGGCAGGCCACCACGGGCCGCGCGCGCATCCCGCAACGCCAGCGCCGTGACGCCTCGATGGTGATCGACGAGTGCCACAACTTCCTGAATCTTCCGTACCCGATCGAGGACATGCTGGCCGAAGCGCGGGGATTCCGGGTCTCGATGACGCTGGCGCACCAGCACCTCGGGCAGCTCCCGCGCGAGCTGCGGGAGGGAATGTCCACCAACGCCCGCTCGAAAATCTTCTTCAACGCGAGCCCAGAGGACGCCCGCGAGCTGTCCCGGCACACCGCGCCCAGGTTGTCCGATCACGACCTCGCGCACCTCGGCGTGTACCACGCCGCAGCCCGTTTGGTGCTGAACGGGGAAGAGGCGCAGCCGTTCACCATGCGCACCCAGCCGCTCCCGCGCGCGATCCCCGGCCGCGCGAGGGAGATTCGCGGCATCGCCCGCCGCGCCCTGCGCGACCGCGCAGGCACCGCCTCGCCGACCACCGGTTCACCGTCCCGGCCCCCGCAACAGCCCGGTCCGGCACGACCCGCCACCGGGGATCGGCGGAACCGGTCCACCGCGCGCCCGCGCAATGCCGATCCACGCCGCCACTCCTGACCCACCGGCGGAAAGCCCGTGCCGCACAACGACTGGAGGCCCCGAGCCCATGATCACCAATCCCACTCGCCAGAGATCCCTTCGAGGCCACAAGCCCGCCCGGCCGACCCCGCGCTCGGCCAACACCACCGACCACCAGGCGGTGCTCGCGTGGCGGCTGACCCCGCGGGACCGGTGGATCATCCGGATGCTGCACGAACACCGGGTACTCACCGCCCACCAGATCACCGCCCTCGCATTCCCCAGTTTCCGCAGCGGACGCCAGCGGATGCGTGAGCTGTACCTGTGGGGTGTCGTCGACCGATTCCAGCCGTTCGTGACACTCGGGACGGCGCCGATGCACTACGTCCTCGCCCCCGCCGGGGCCGCCGTCCTGGCCGCCGAAGACGGCCTCGACGTCAAGGAACTGGGCTACCGGCACGACCGCGCCTTCGGCGTCGCCCACTCCCTGCGCCTGGCGCACACCGTCGGGGTCGCCGAGTGGTTCACCGCCCTGGTCGACCGCGCCCGCCACGACCCCGCCAGGGAGCGCATACGGTTGGTCGCGTGGTGGTCGGAGACCCGCTGCGCCCGCCATTTCGGCGACTTGACCCGCCCCGACGCCTACGGGCGCTGGAGGACCCAGGGCGTCGAGGTCGAGTTCTTCCTCGAGTTCGACTACGGCACCGAGGTGCTCGGCAAGCTCGCCGGGAAACTCGACGGGTACGCCGCCCTCGCCGCGGCCACCGGGATCACCACACCCGTGCTGGTGTGGCTGCCGACCGCGCGGCGTGAGGCCACCGCCCGCCGGGTGCTGCACCGGGCGTGGCGCGAACTCGACGACCCGAGCCTGGTGCCGGTCGCCACCGCCGCGGCCGACCTGCTCAACCCCGACACAGCGCATCCGAGCCCGGCCGACGAGGTCTGGCTGCCCCTGCACCGCGCCGCCGGGATCGGCTCCCGCTGCGCGCTGCACCGGCTGCTCGACGCCTGGCCGCACCTGCCGGCCCCCACCACCGACCCCGACAACGGCGAGTCGGTGCGGGAACTGGACATGCCGCTGCTTATGGCTCCCGCTCCGTCGCCGATGCCGCCCAGCCAGCCGCCCGCCACCTCTCGCGGACCGAGCACGTACAAGGAGGTGACCCCGCGGTGATGGACAAAATCGGCGCCGCCGGGCTCGCCGTCGTCCTGGTCATCCCGATCCTGATTGGCCACAGCGTGTCCGGGACGGTCGAGGCGGTGCTCGGCGACAGCACCAGCAGCCTGGACTGCGCCCCCACCAGCGGCACCGGGGTGCCCGGATATGGGGCCGAGCAACTCGCCAACGCCGCGGTCATCGTCGCCGTCGGCCAGCAACTCAACGTCCCCGTCCAGGGGCAGGTGGTCGCGATCGCGACCGCGATGCAGGAATCCACCCTGCGCAACCTCGACCACGGCGACCGCGACAGCCTCGGGCTCTTCCAGCAGCGACCCAGCCAAGGCTGGGGCACCCCGGGGCAGATCATGAACCCCACCTACGCCGCCACCCAGTTCTACCACCACCTTCTCAACCTTCCCGGCTGGGAGACGATGAGCGTGAACGACGCCGCCCAAGCCGTCCAACGCTCTGGCACCCCCAACGCGTACGCCAAACACGAACCCACGGCGCGGCTGATCGTCGGCACGGTCGCGGGCGCGGGCTGCATCACCACCACGGACATCACCGTCGGCACCGGGGACTGCAACGCCATTGTTGCCCCCAACCCCGTCGCCGCAGCGGCGATCAACTACGCCTGCGGGCAGAGAGGACTCCCGTACGTGTGGGGAGGTGATGGGGCTGAAGAAGGCGGATTCGACTGCAGCGGGTTGACCAAGGCCGCCTACGCGGCGGCCGGAATCACCCTGCCCCGCACCGCGCACACCCAGTTCCACGCCGGGCCTCGCGTCCCGGCCGGGCAGCCGCTGCTGCCCGGCGACCTCGTATTCTATGGCAACCCGAACACCAAGATCCACCACGTCGGCCTCTACCTTGGTGGAGGTTTGATGGTGGACGCTCCGGACCGGGGGCAGGTGGTGAAGGTTGAGCCGTTCCGGTACCGGGGAAACGACTACGCAGGCGCTACGCGCCCGTCCGGTTCCCTTACGTTGTAGTTTCCGCGCAAGAATGACAGTTTCCGCGTGCAGATGATAGTTGTCCGATCTTTTGATCAGATACTGCAGAAGGAGTGCCAAGCTGGCCCCGGTCTCTATCTCTGGTCCACGGTGCAAAGTAGCCGCGCGGGGCGGCCGGTCACCCTGCTCGTGGGCCTCGCGCTGCCGCTCGCGCGCTCGTCGAGCGCCTCCGGTTCCAGCGCGCAGCGCCTTCCGTGATCCGGTCTGCCTCGGGGCGGCCAGGATCAGATCATCGACCGTGAGCGGGACCAGCCGGGCCGCCACGCCGGATTCGCCCTGCAACCGCACGGGCCCGTTCGGGGTCGTGATCACGTGGCTGGGAAAGGATTGGACGGGGTGATGCTCGGGCTTGTAGCTTGCTGTGGACCGTGACACCGCCCGAGGAGGTGAGACCCATGAACGCTGTATCGATGTGGGTGCTCCCCCTTCCTGCCACGGTCGGGCGATTGACATAGGTGTCGCCGGGAGCGCCTCGCCAACAAGGCACTCCCGAAAGGCAACACCTATGCACTCTCCGCAGTTCACCGCCGAGCCGTCGTCGAACGATACGGTCGAGCGCGACTTCACCATGGGCGACGTCCCCGGACTCCGGTCGCCGGCCTCCGGCGCCGATCGAGCGCCCCTCATATTCGACGTGATCATCGCCGGGTGCGGGCCGACCGGTGCGACGCTGGCCGCCGAACTGCGGCTGCACGACGTGCGGGTACTCGTTCTGGAGAAGGAAACCGAGCCCGTGTCGTTCGTCCGTATCGTCGGTCTGCATATTCGCAGTCTCGAGCTGATGGCGATGCGCGGACTGCTGCAACGCATTCTCCAACACGGAAGACGGCGTCCGGCCGGCGGTTTCTTCGCCGCCATCCCCACACCCGCGCCCAAGGGCCTGGACTCCGCTTACGCCTATCTGCTGGGCATCCCGCAGCCGGTCATCGTGCGTCTGCTCGAAGAACACGCGATCGAACTGGGTGCGCGGGTCCGGCGCGGTTGTGCGGTCGCCGGTGTCGAGCAGGACGACGAGGGTGTGACCGTCGAGCTGGCCGACGGGCAACGGCTGCGTTCGCGTTATCTCGTCGGCTGTGACGGCGCGCGCAGCACGGTGCGCAAGCTGCTCGGCGTCGGTTTCCCCGGCGAGCCCTCACGGAACGACACGCTGATGGGCGAGATGGCAGTGGGTGTGCCGCAGGAGGAGATCGCCGCCAAGGTGAGCGAAATCAGCGAGACCAGCAAGCGGTTCTGGCTCAGGCCCGCCGGCGTTGGGGTCTACAGCGTCGTGGTCCCCGCCGCGGGAGTCAGCGACCGTGCGGAACCGCCCACCCTCGAGGATTTCGCACAACAGCTGCGCGCCATCGCCGGAACCGACTTCGGCGTGCACTCCCCGCGCTGGTTGTCCCGGTTCGGGGATGCCACCCGGCTGGCCGAGCGTT
Organism: Actinokineospora xionganensis; assembly: GCF_014323725.1. GTDB lineage: Bacteria > Actinomycetota > Actinomycetes > Mycobacteriales > Pseudonocardiaceae > Actinokineospora > Actinokineospora xionganensis. The sequence continues at coordinate 12,775 of NZ_JABVED010000039.1, forward strand.
ATCGGGTCGGGCGGGTGCTGCTGGCCGGCGATGCGGCGCACATCCATCCACCCCTCGGTGGACAGGGCCTCAACCTGGGTGTTCAGGACGCGTTCAACCTCGGCTGGAAACTAGCCGCACAGATCCGCGGCTGGGCGCCGAAAACACTGCTGGACACCTACCAGGCCGAACGTCATCCGGTCGCTGAGGACGTGCTGGACAACACCCGCGCCCAGATGGAACTGACGTCCACCGAACCGGGCCCGCGGGCCGTGCGCAGGCTGCTCACCGAACTGATGGACTTCGACGAGGTGAACCGCTATCTGATCGAGAAGATCACCGCGATCGGTATCCGCTACGACTTCGGTGATGGCCCCGACCTGCAGGGCCGCCGCCTGCGCGACATCGACGTGAAACAGGGCCATCTATACGGTCTGCTGCATCGGGGCCGCGGTCTGCTGCTGGACCGCACCGAACGTCTGACCGTCGGCGGCTGGTCAGACCGGGTCGACTACCTCGCGGATCCCACCGCGGCACTGGATGCTCCGTGCGTCCTGCTACGCCCGGACGGATACGTCGCCTGGATCGGCGACGATCAACAGAACTTGGACGAGTACCTCTCCCGCTGGTTCGGCAAGCCCGCCAACTGACCTCGCCTGAGCAACCGAAAGGCCCGTGAGGAGGGTCGAACGGCCAGTAGGGACCCGGCAGGACAGGATGTTTTCGCAGCACGGTCCCGACCACCTGGACAGGCCGGGACCGCGCTCGTCAGGTCACGCGGTCAGCGGCCGTAGCGGGTGTTCGCGCGATAAATCATCGTCGGGGTCCTGGATGTAGAGGTAGAACTTGACGTCCGTGATCTCGTTCCTGGTCTGGGCCCCGGCCTGCTCGACCGATCCGGCGCGATATGACGCGACGATCGTCCCGGCGGCGTTCTCGACCATAACCTCGCCTGCGAGTGCGGCGCCGCCGATCACGATGATTACCGGTTGCCCGTCGCGGTAGTGCACGGACAGGGCGCCAACGTCGTCAGATGTGTCAACAGCCTGCGGCGCGGTGTGCGTCTCACCGGCGCCCGGCGGTTCAATGATGATCAGTCCAGGCTTGTTGCGTACCGGGTTTGATGGAGACATCGAAACC
>NZ_JABVED010000004.1 GCF_014323725.1 Actinokineospora xionganensis
GCCAAGAAGCGCCCCGCGGTCGTCAAGTACCAGGAAGTGTCCTCCGCGATCCAGGAAGCGGCCTACTCCGCGATGAGCGGACAGGCCACCAGCGCCGACGCGCTGGCCGCGCTGCAGACGAAGCTGGAAGGCCTGACCAAGGGCTGAGCAGGACCTCGCCAGGGACCCGGTGCCCCGGGTCCCTGGCGCCCTCCTGACACCGATCGTCCCTTTTCCCCGCCGCTGCCTGGAGATCCGCCATGGCCACGCTCGTCGACGCCCCACCCCGACCCGAGTCGCCCGCTCCCCCGAAGACGCACCGCAACGCCGGGGTGAACCGCCTGGCCGCGATGCTGGTGTCGCCGACCCTGCTCGTGCTCGGTCTGGTCGTCGCCTACCCGATCATCTCGGCGCTGCGGCTGGCGTTCTACCAGCGCAACGACGGCATCGACCCCGAGACCGGGGTCCTGCAGACCGGTGACAAGTTCGTCGGGATCGACAACTTCACCGACATGTTCACCGGCGCAACCGCCGACCGGTTCCTCAACGCCCTGTGGAACACCACGACGTTCACCGTCGTCGCCGTCACCCTCGAAGTGGTGCTGGGCGTCCTTATGGCTTTGGTGATGCACAAGGCTTTCAAGGGCCGCGCCCTCGTCCGCGCCAGCATCCTGGTGCCCTGGGCCGTGCCGACCGCGATCGCCGGTCTGCTGTGGCGCTGGATCTTCCAAGCCGACGGCGTCGCGAACGACCTGTTGCCGGGCGAGGCGGTCCTGTGGACCACCGACGGCATCCAGGCGTGGTTCGCCGTCATCATCGCCGACACGTGGAAGACCGCGCCGTTCATCGGTCTGCTGGTTCTGGCCGGGTTGCAGGTGATCTCCAACGAGGTCTACGAAGCGGCCAAACTCGACGGCGCGTCGCCGTGGAAGACCTTCTGGGCCATCACGCTGCCGCTGGTCCGGCCGACGCTGCTGGTCGCCGTGCTGTTCCGCATCCTCGACACCCTGCGGATGTTCGACCTGCCGTACACGCTGATCGGGCCGGGGAAGAACGCGACCGACACAGTCACGATCCTGGCGTTCGAGGAAGCGGTGAAGTTCGGTAACTACGGTCCCGCCTCCGCCTACGCGGTGTTCCTGTTCCTCTACGTGGCGGTCGTCGCCTACGCGTTCGTCAAGCTGCTCGGCGCCGACGTCATCGGGGCCCGGACCGGAAGGAAGAGCCGATGACCGCCACCCTGGACCGCGCCCCCGTCCGGCACCGCAGCCGCTTCTGGTGGGCGCCGTACCTCGGCATCGCCGCCATCGTCGTGTACTGCCTGTCGCCGTTCTACTGGATGTTGGTGTCCAGTCTCCGGCGCACCAACGACATCTTCGACTCGTCTCCGATTCCCGCTCCGCTGTCCCTGGACTCCTACGAGGCGGCGTTCGCGGCCAACAACGGCTTCGTTCGCGCCCTGGGCAACAGTTTCCTGGTCGCCGGGGTCACCACCGTGCTGGTTCTGATCATCGGAACGCTCACGGCGTACGCGTTGGCCCGCCTGGACTTCCGCTTCAAGAATCTGGTCCTCGCGATCATCATCACCACCAGTATGTTCCCCGGCATCTCGCTGCTGGTACCGCTGCTGGAGCTGTTCAGCAACATCGGCTGGATCAACACCTACCAGGCGATGATCGTGCCCAGCATGAGCTTCGCCCTGCCACTGGCGGTCTGGAACCTCACGGCCTTCTTCCGGCAGATGCCGATCGAACTGGAAGAAGCCGCCCAGATCGACGGCTGCACACCCGCGCAGGCCTTCCGCAAGGTCATCCTGCCGCTCGCCGCCCCTGGCGTGTTCACCACGGCGATCATCACCTTCATCGCCGCCTGGAACGAATTCATCATCGCGCTCTCGGTGGTCAACAAGAAAGACCTCAAGACCGCGCCGGTCATCACCAGCCAGTTCACCGGCACCACGCAGTTCGACGCCCCCTTCGGCACCCAGATGGCCGCGGGCGTCATCGTGACCATCCCCCTGGTCATCCTCGTCCTGCTCTTCCAGCGCCGGATCGTCGCGGGTCTCACCGCGGGCGGGGTCAAGTAGCTCAGCGACGCAGTTCCCTACCACCGAGGAGGTTGTGATGGGTCGACGCGCGAAATCCTTTCTGGCCATCATCCTGGGCGCGGCGCTGGCCGTTCCCCTGCTGCCCCAACTCATGCCGGAGGCCGCGGCCGAACCGACCGGCCGACTCGCGGTCGGCGAGGTCGTGGACGTCGCCCCCGGTGTCCGGTCGGGCGACAAGAAGCTGGCCAAGGACGCGTTGCGCGACGACCTGTCGGGCGAGCGGTTCTACTTCGTCATGCCGGACCGGTTCGCCAACGGTGACCCCGGCAACGACCGGGGCGGGTCGGCCGAGACCGACCGGCTCAAGACCGGGTTCGACCCGGCGGACAAGAGTTTCTACCACGGCGGCGACTTACCCGGCCTACGGTCCAAACTGGACTACCTCAAGGGCATGGGGATCACGGCGATCTGGATGACGCCGATGTTCGCCAACCGGTGGGTGCAGGGCAGCGGAGACGACATCTCCGCCGGCTACCACGGCTACTGGACCACCGACTTCACCCGGCTCGACCCGCACTTCGGCACCACCGCCGATATGCAGGCGGTCATCGCGGACGCGCACGCCAAGGACATGAAGGTCTTCTTCGACATCGTCGCGAACCACACCGCCGACGTGATCGACTACGCCGAGGGCAAATACGAGTACCTGAGCACCGGCGCGCAGCCATACCTCGACGCGCAGGGCGACGTCGTCGACATCAAGGCCGCGGCGGGCAAGCCGGACTTCCCCGCCCTGGAACCGAGATCGTCGTTCCCGTACACGCCGGTCTTCCGCTCGCCCGGCGACGCGAACGCGAAGACCCCGTCCTGGCTCAACGATCCCGCGCTCTACCACAACCGCGGTGATTCGACGTTCAGCGGCGAGTCCAACGAGTACGGCGACTTCTTCGGCCTCGACGACCTGATGACGGAGCACCCGAAGGTCGTCAAGGGCATGCAGGACATCTTCACCACGTGGATCGACACCCTCGGCATCGACGGGTACCGGGTGGACACGGTCAAGCACGTGAACATGGAGTTCTGGCAGGCCCTCGCACCCCACGTGAAGGCGTACGCGGCCGCCAAGGGCAAGAAGGACTTCTTCGTCTTCGGTGAGGTGTTCAGCTCCGACACGGCGCTGACCTCGTCCTACACGACCACCGGCCGCATGCAGGCCACCTTGGACTTCCCGTTCCAGAGCGGCGCGCTGGACTACCTGTCCGGCAAGGGTTCCGGCCGACTGGCCGAGGTGCTGCTCGCCGACGACCAGTACACCGACGCCGACTCCAACGCCGCGTCGCTGCCGACGTTCCTCGGCAACCACGACATGGGCCGGATGGCCTGGATGCTCCGGCAGGAACGTCCCGGTGTCACCGAGGACGAGCTGCTCAAGCGGCTCAAGTTGGGCAACACGCTGATGTACCTGTGGCGCGGCAACCCGGTCGTCTACTACGGCGACGAGCAGGGTTTCGCGGGCGGTGGCGGCGACAAGCTGGCCCGGCAGGACATGTTCGCGAGCAAGACGCCGGAGTTCACCGCCGAGAAGTTCGTCGGCAGCGACCGCACGGGCGCTCAGGACAACTTCGTGACCACGCATCCGCTGTACCGCCAGCTCGCCGACCTCGCGTCCTTTGTAGACCGCGATCCGGTGTGGGCCGACGGCAACCAGGTTCTCCGGCTGGCCGAGGGCGACACGCTGGCGTTCAGCCGGATCACTCAGCGGGACCAGCGCGAGTACGTCGTCGTGGCCAACGCGGGCGCGGCGGCGAGCACCGTCGACGTGCCGGTCGGCGCTCCCGGGCGCAAGTTCCGGACCGAACTGCCCACGCGCGGCGATGGTCCGACGAGCGGTCAGGACGGCAAGGTCCGGGTGAGCGTTCCCGCGTTCTCCGCCGTGGTGCTGGCCTCGACCGAGCGGCTGCCCGCGGCGGCGCCGACACCCACGTTGGTGGCTCCCGCAGCAGGCACCGTGCTCGATGACCGGGTCGAGGTGCGTGCCGACGGCGTCACCTCGCCGTTCGCGCAGGCCACGTTCGCCGCGCGGGTCGAGGGGGCGAGCGACTGGACCGTGCTCGGCACCGACGACTCGGCGCCCTACCGGGTGTTCGCCGACGTCTCCAAGCTCGATGGGGCGGCGGTCGGCAAGAAGGTCGAGTTCCGCGTCGTGGCCAAGGACGGCGCGGGCACGCTCGGTGCGGACGGCACGGCCATCAAGCTGGCCGCCGCTCCCCCGCGACCTGGCGGGCCGGGTGGCCAGAGCCCGGATTGGCTGGTCGTGCACTACAACCGTCCTGCCGGCGACTACACGGGCTGGGGCCTGCACGTCTGGGGCGACGTCGAGACGCCGACTGACTGGAGCAACCCGCTGCCCTTCGCCGGTGAGACGCCGTATGGCCGCTTCGCCTGGGTGAAGCTCAAGCCGGGGGCGACGCAGGTCGGGTTCATCACGCACAAGGGTGACGAGAAGGACGGCGGCGACCGGTTCGCCGCGCCCGCCGCGACCCCGCAGGTGTGGCTCAAGCAGGGGCAGGACACGCGGTATCCGAGCGAGGTGGCGGCCACCGGCAAGGCGACCGTGCACTTCCAGCGTCCCTCCGGCGACTACAACGGCCTCGCGGTGCGGGTGCCGGGCCAGGCCGACGTGCCGCTGTCCGGACGCGACACCTTCGGGGCGGTGGCGGAGATCCCAGCCATGGCGACGCCGCTGGACTTCGCCGTGGTGAACGGGTCGAGCACGGTCATGTCGGGCAAGCTCACAGGTGCGGCAGGGTGGGTGCGCGAGGGGTCATCCACCGTCCACCAGAGCCTGGCCGCCGCCGAGAACCGCGCGGTGATCCACTACTCGCGGCCGGATGGCGACTACACCGACTGGGTGCTCTACCACTGGACCGGCTCGCTGGAGCCGAGCCCGGGCTGGACCCAGTCGCGGCCCGCCGACGGGCGCGACGGGTTCGGGATCTACTGGTCGGTGCCGCTCGCTGCGGGCGCGGCCGGGCTGAGCCACATCATCCACAAGGGCGACACGAAGGACCCGGGCAGCGACCAGTTCCTCGACGTCGGCGGCACCGGGCACGAGGTGTGGTTCCTCTCCGGCTCCGCGCGCGCCGACGGCTCGGCGAACTACGTGCTGCCGCCGTCGACCGCTCCGGCCGCGGACGTGGACCTGGCCAAGGCGAAGGCGATCTGGGTCAGCCGCGACAAGCTGGTCTGGGACATCCCCGCGGTCGCCACCGACGGCTACCAGGTGCGCTACGACGCCGACGGCCGGATCACCGTGCTCGACGGGCAGGTCCAGGGCGGCAAGGTGCTGCGGCTGCAGCCGAGCGGCGCGTTGGCAGGCGACCTGGCGGCGAAGTTCCCACACCTCGCGGGAAAGCCGACGTTCCAGGTCCGCGCGGCCGACACCGGCCGGATCGACGAGGCGCTGCGGGCACAGCAGGCCGCCGTCCACCTCGACGCGAGCGGCGCTGTCCGGCACGCCACAGGAACCCAACTCGCCGGCGCGCTGGACGACCGGTACGGCACGGAGGCGACGAAGCACAGCTACCGGCCCGGTTTCTCCGGCGACCAGGTTTCGACCCGGCTGTGGGCGCCGACCGCGCGCTCGGTGAGGCTTCGGCTGTTCGGCACCACGGCACCCGCGCGCGACGCGCAGCCTTCTCAGGTCGTCGACCTGGTCCGCGACGACCTGACGGGGTCGTGGTCGGGCAGTGGGGCTTGGCGGGACCGGTACTACCAGTTCGAGGTGGCCGGCTGGTCGGTGCCGGAGAACAAGTTCCGCACCGTTGTGGTCACCGACCCGTATTCGGTGGCGCTGTCGGTGGATTCGACGCACTCGCAGTTCGCCGACCTCGGCGGCGCGAGCGCGAAGCCCGCGGGCTGGGACCAGCAGGTGGCGCGCGGGCTCGGTGGGGACCCGACCGAGCACGGCATCACAGAACTGCACGTGCGTGATTTCTCGATCTCCGACAACACCGTTCCGGAGGGCGAGCGCGGTACGTACCGCGCGTTCACCCATCGGGATTCGGTCGGGATGAAGCACCTGAAGTCGTTGGCGGAGGCCGGGATGGACACCGTGCACCTGCTGCCGACGTTCGACATCGCCAGCATCCCGGAGCGCCGCGCCGACCAGCAGCGACCCGAGTGCGACCTGGCGTCGATGCCCGCCGACTCGCCGCGGCAGCAGGAGTGCACCAGTGCCGCCGCGGCCCGCGACGGGTTCAACTGGGGCTACGACCCGCTGCACTACGACGTCCCGGAGGGCTCCTACGCCACCGACGACGCCCAGTCCGGCCCGGCGCGCGCCCGGCAGTACCGCGAGATGGTGCAGTCGCTGCACGACAACGGGAACAAGGTCGTGGTGGACGTGGTCTACAACCACACCACAGCCTCCGGCGACGCGGCGAACTCCGTGCTCGACAAGGTCGTCCCCGGCTACTACCAGCGGCTCGGCCTCGACGGCGCGGTCGCGAACTCCACCTGCTGCGCCAACACGGCCACCGAGAACGCGATGATGGGCAAGCTCGTCGTCGACTCGGTCGTGCACTGGGCGCGGACGTACAAGGTGGACGGTTTCCGGTTCGACCTGATGGGCCACCATCCGAAGTCGAACATCCTGGCGGCACGGGCGGCGCTGGACGCGCTGACCGTGGACAAGGACGGTGTGGACGGCCGCGACATCCGGATCTATGGAGAAGGCTGGGACTTCGGCGAGGTCGCGGGCAACGCCCGGTTCATCCAGGCCACGCAGCCCAATATGGCGGGGACCGGCATCGCCACGTTCAGCGACCGCCAACGCGACGCAATGCGCGGCGGGGGTCCGTTCGACGAGGACCCACGGGTGCAGGGTCTGGCCTCCGGTCTGGCCGGAGACCCCAACGGTTCCCCGGCCAACGGCGACACCGCGGCACGGTTGGTGAACTACACGGACCTGGTGAAGCTCGGCATGGCGGGCAACCTGGCCGACTTCCGCTTCCGCTCCACGGCGGGCGCGGAGGTCCGAGGCCGGGATGTCTCCTACAACGGCTCCCCCGCCGGCTACACGGCCGCTCCGGGAGAGGTCATCGCCTACTCCGACGCCCACGACAACGAGACGCTCTTCGACGCTTTGGCTTTGAAGCTGCCTACCGGCACGTCGATGGCCGACCGAGTCCGAATGCAGAAGATCGCCCACGCGCCGGTGCTGCTCGGCCAGGGCCAACCCTTCATGCTGGCGGGCAGCGAGTTCCTTCGCTCGAAGTCCCTGGACCGCAACAGCTACGACTCCGGCGACTGGTTCAACCTGTACGACCCGTCGCTGCGGGACAACGGGTTCGGCCGGGGCCTGCCACCGGCGGCCGACAACCAGGCGAAGTGGCCGTACATGGGTCCGGTCCTGGCCACCGCGACGGTCAGGCCGACATCGGTGGATATGCGCCGGGCCGTGGACGACACGCTTGAGATGCTGCGGATCCGGCAGTCGTCACCGTTGTTCACCCTGGCCGACGCCGGTGCGGTGCAGGAGAAGCTGTCGTTCCCGGCCGCCGAGTCCGGGCTGGTCGTCGCGTACTTGGACGACACGGTCGGCGCGGATGTCGATCCTGGGCGGCGTGGGTTGTTGGTTGTGGTGAACCCGTTCCCCGGTGAGAAGACGGTGTCGGCGCCTGGGACTGAGTGGACGGCACATCCGCTGAGTGCGGACGCCTCGCGCGCCGCGATCGGTGATGGTTCGGTGACTGTGCCGGGTCGGTCCGTGGTGGTCCTGTCCAGGTAGTCCCTCGGTGGCGCCAGCCTCACAGCACCGCGTGCTGTGAGGCAGGCGCCGCCCCATCGGATGCCCGAGCTCTGCCTGCCATATAGCGACTGCCGCACCGAGGTGTCAGGCAGGGCCTAGTCAGCCGGGCGCGGCCGCTCCACCCTGGCCGCCAGCATCTTCGGCGCCATGATGCAGAAGCTCTCCGTCAACAGCTCCTCGACCTCGCCCCAGTCCGGGTCCGCCGAAAGCACGATGCCGAGAGCATTCCCAGCCCAGTCCGGCTTGAAGAACGGATGCCCCATCGCGCGCAGCGCATCGATCTCCGGGAGCGGGGCACGGAACGTCATCACCGTCACCGGACCTGCATCGGCCGCCGCCCGGGCGTACGCGGGCGGATGCCCCGACGCGATCGTGACCACGTGCGCGAACGTCCGCTTGCGCACCCGCCACCGCGTCCCCGCCCACGCGGGCTCCTCATACGCGTCGGGCAGCGCGAGGCACACCGCCCTGAGTTCGGCGAGGATCGCCTCCGGCACGTCGGCATAGTCGGGCATGTCCGGAAACTACCGCCGACCACCGACATTTGCTGTCCACCGAGGCGGCTATGCCCGGGGGTCCCACCGGAAGTACCGCCGCCCCACCGCGACCGTCGCAACCGTCCACACGGCCATCGCGCCCAGCGGCCCCCAGGCGGACCCGCCCTCGAAGCCTGCCCGCACCAGCGCCGCGGTCGCACCACCGGGAGCGGCCAGCATCAACGGGGTCACGGTCGGCGACGACAGTGCCCACATCGCACCCCCGAAAGTCGCCGCGAACAGCGGTGTCGTGGTGAGCTGGGCGGTCTCGGCGGTCGTGGTGAACGACGCCGTGGCCAACGCCGCTCCCGCCGCCACAACCGTCCCACCGACGATCCCTGCCGCCAAGGCCAACAGGTCACGTGGCATCGGCGCGTCCGCGATCACCGCGATCGTGGGCAGCAGCGCCCCCTGGACCAGTCCCAGCACCACCATCGGCGCCATGACCCCCGCCAGGATCACCGGCTCGGACGCCTCGCCGCCGCGCAGCCGCTTGAGGGAGAGATCCTGGCGGCGGGCGACGAGCGCGGTGGTCGCGCTGATGTAGACGGTGAGGCCGTGCACGACCAGCAGCTGCATCGTGATCGACCCGGCCCAGTCGCCACCGCCGCGCGTCAGCGCGAAGCCCACGCCGATGGCCAGCGGCATCGCCAACCCGAGTGCGGCGGCGGTCTTGTTACGCAGCAGCAGGACCAGTTCGACCCTGGCCAGCACGGCGACGCGGTTCATGCCGCCACCGCCGCGTGGTGCGAGACGCCGTGGAAGACGTCGGCCAGCGAGGCGTGGTGGGCACGCAGCCTGCCGAGTTGGATGCCGTGGTCGGAGGCCCAGCGGAGCACCACCGCCAGGTCGTCCTGCAGCACCCGGGTGCGGATCTCGATCCGGCCCTTGCGGAACGCGTCGGGGTCGATTCGGCCCGCGACGCCGGGCAGACCCGGGAACGCGACACCGTCGGGTCGGGTGAAGCAGATCCGCGACGCCTCCCGTTCCAGGACGTCCACCAGGGAGCCGGACACCTCGATGCGGCCCTCGTGCATGATCGCGATGCGGTGGGCCAGGTTCTCCGCCTCCTCCAGGTAGTGCGTGGTGAGCACGATCGACGTGCCGTGGGCGAGCAGGTCGCGCAGGATCCGCCACGTGCGCGCGCGGGACTCCGGGTCCAGGCCGGTGGTCGGCTCGTCAAGGAACAGCACGTCCGGCCTGCCGAGGGTGGCCAGGGCGAGGTCCAGCCGCCGGCGCTCGCCGCCGGAGAGCGCCTTGACGCGCACGTCGCGGCGGTGCGACAAGTCGACCATGGCCAGCGACTCGTCCACTTGGGACGGACGGCTGGTGAGGCCGCGCCACAGGGTCACCGCCTCGCGGACGGTCAGGTCGCCCGGAAACCCCGACTCCTGCAGCATCACCCCGGTCCGCGGCCGCACCCGGGCCCGGTCCGCGGCGGGGTCGAGACCGAGCACGCGCACGCTGCCCGCGCTCGGCGTGCGCAGGCCTTCGAGGACTTCCATGGTGGTGGTCTTGCCCGCGCCATTGGTGCCGAGCAGGGCGAACAACTCCCCCGGCTGGACGACGAAGTCGATGCCGCGCACGGCCTCGAACCCGCCGTAGCGGCAGCGCAGCCCGACCACATCGATGACTGGCTCATTCATGGGTCAAGCGTCGCGGGCCGGCATCGGAGCCGGTAGGCGCGAAGATCACTCGTGGTCGGTGGGAACGCCGGTCCTCCCGTGACAAATGTCAGGTTCCTGACCGATGCCGGCGCCGGACGGGCCGTGACCGCCGTACATTCTGCTGGTGCGGACACCATTGGAGCGGATGCGCAAATACACTGTCTGGACGCTGGTGGGCGCCGCGGGGATCATCGCGCTGCTCCTCGCCGCCGAGGTTCAGCTGCGCAGCCCGTGGCTGCTGGTGTGCGTGGCGGTCGTCGTGCCGCAGTACGTGCGGATCAGCGCGATCGCGATGCCCGGGCTGGGTATCCGCGGCGCGAAGCCCTGGGAGATCCCCGCCACCGCCGTCGTCGCGGTGGGCGCGTGGTGGGCGAGCCTCACGACCCTGCCGCTGGGTCTGGGCTGGGCCATGCTGCCCGCGAGCATCCTGGCCGCGGTCGCCGCCTGCCACACCGGCGCCACCCGATGGGCTGTCACGGTCCTGGGAAGCGCGTTGATCGGGTTGTCCGGCCTGGGCGCGGCCAAGCTGGCGGGCACGACGCCGGACGATCCCGTGCCATGGACGCTGGTCATCTCGGCGTTCAGCGTCGTGTTCGTGCTGAGCAACCTCATCCAGGTGTGGCTGTGGTCGGTGATCCGCCAACTCGACGACGCCCGGGCGCTCGCGGCCGACCTCGCGGTGGCCGAGGAACGCCTGCGCTTCGCCGCCGAGCTGCACGACGTGCAGGGGCACCACCTGCAGGCCATCGCTTTGAAGGGTGAACTCGCGGAACGTCTCATCGGCCACGACGACGACGCCGCGCGCACCCAGGCCGCCGCGGTCAGCGAGTTGGCCCGGCAGGCGCTGCGCGAGACCCGCGGCGTCGTGCACGGCTACCGCCGCACCAGCCTGTCCACCGAGATCGGCAACGCCGTCGACATCCTGCGCGCGGCGGGAATCGCGGCGGCGGTCGACGGCGACGCCACCCTCGTCCCGCCCGCGCTGCAGCCGCTGTTCGGCGCGCTGGTGCGTGAGGGGACCACGAACATCCTGCGGCACACCACCGCGGGCGTGTGCGATCTGGTGGTGTCGGTGGCCGACGGGCGGGCGCGGGTTCGGCTGAGCAACGACGGTGTCCGACCGAGGACCGGCGATCCCGGCAGTGGCATCGACAGCCTGCGTGAGCGGTTCGCCGCCATCGGCGGGCAGCTGCGCACCGAGGACACAGGCAGCCGGTTCGCGCTGGTCGGCGAGGCGGCCGTCGGATGATCCGGGTGGTGCTGGCCGACGACGAGGACCTCATCCGCGGCGCGCTCGCTGCGCTGCTGGAGTTGGAGCCCGACATCACGGTGGTGGCCGAGGTGAGCGACGGCGACGCGGCGCTCGCCGCCGTGGAGCGGCTGTCGCCGGACATCGCCGTGCTTGACCTGGAGATGCCCCGGCGCGACGGGGTCGCCGCCGCGGAGGCGATCGGCAACCGTGCCGCGGTGGTGATCGTGACCCGGCACGCGCGACCGGGGGTGCTCAAGCGGGCGCTGGCGGCGGGGGTGCGTGGGTTCGTCCCGAAGACGACCCCGGCGTCGCGGCTGGCGACGATCCTGCGTGACGTGCACGCGGGCGGGCGCTACGTCGACTCGGAGATCGCGGCCACCGCGCTGACCGAGGACACCTGCCCGCTGACGGCCCGGGAACTGCAGGTGCTGCGCCACACCCGGCGCGGCGGGTCGGTCCAGGACATCGCTCGGAGCGTCCATCTGGCCAACGGCACGGTTCGCAACTACCTGTCCTCGGCGATGGCCAAGCTGGGGGTCTCGTCGCGGCACGACGCCGCCAGGGTCGCGTGGGATGAAGGCTGGATCTAGGGCTGGTCCTCGTCGTCGACCCACTCGAGCAGGTCACCGGGTTGGCAGTCGAGCACCTTGCACATGGCCTCGAGGGTGCTGAACCGCACCGCCTTCGCGCGGCCGTTCTTCAACACCGCGACATTCGCGGGGGTAAGCCCGACCCGCTCGGCGAACTCCCCGACACTCATCTTGCGCTTGGCCAACTCGACGTCGACGCGGACCACGATCGGCATCAGATCACCGCTTCCATGTCGGCCCGCAGCGTGGTGGCCCGCCGCAGGAGCGCGCGCATCACCACCATCAGCAAGCCCAGCACGGTGGCGCCCACCGACAGCAGGAAGATCAGAAGCGGCAGCCCGGGGTCGTCGGCGTTGAAGCCGACGTAGAGGAAGACACCCACCAGCACGACCCAGCCCGCGGCGATGGCCCACACGATCGCGTCCACCCAGCCGAGGGCGGCGTCGCTGAAGATGCGGTCGTCCCTGACCAGGGAGAGCAGCTTCCAGGTGCACACGATCACCACCTGGACGCACAGCACCCAGAAGATCGTGACCGCGGTCGCCGGCCACCGAAGGTAGGCGAAAATCAGGCAACTCCTGAGCCATGTGTGCGAACTTGCCAGGGAGGGACATGATCTGGAAGAGGACCAAGATCCCGAACAGCATCACGAGGAAGATCCTGAGCAGGGTTGCAGCTAGACGTTCTGTGGTCATGCATCGAATATCGGTGGTTGCCTATTGAAAGTCATTCGTTACCTATCGACCCACGTTCGGATCCGTTGCGCGATGCCAGCCGCCCGCGCGGACGGGCAGCCGGAGAACGGCTGCGGCTCAGCGGATCGCCTTGCTGCTCGACATGAAGCCAGGCCCCGCCACGCCTGAACGCCGGGCGTGGCGGGGCGGTTGCTCAGCAGTTGCCGGAGGCTGAGGCGCCTGCGAGTCGGTCGGCCACCCACTGGGTGACCAGCGGACTCAGATAGGCGGCGGTTTGGGAATGGCCGCCGGTATCGACCTGCCAGTAGGTGAGTTTGGCGCCCTTGCCGCACCACTGCGGCCGCAGCGCGGCGCTCACCGCCACGGGGATGATCTCGTCGCCGGTCGAGTGGTACATCAGCGTCGGCGCCGTGGGCGCGCGGGTGCCGAGGTTCTGCTCGGCGAGCCGGGCGCTCCACTCGGGACGGTTGAGAACGTCGGTGGTCGTGTAGTCGGCGAGCCGGCGGTTGGCGTACTTGCCGAAGTCCGATCCACAGTCGTCCCGGATGTCGGCGTAGGCGGCGTGGCCGGCGGCGTTGAGGTAGTTGGTCAGCGCCAGTTCCGGGTAGGCGGCGTTGAGCCCGACACCCGCGGCGAGGACCAACCCGAAATTCGCACCGCCGTCGTTGGCGTCGGCGACACGACGCAGATCCGACGGCGCCGCGCCGACGGCGAAGCCCTTGATGTTCAGGTCCGGGGCGTAGGCCGGGGCGATCTCCGCGGCCCACCCGGCGGTCTGTCCGCCCTGTGAGTAGCCGACCACCGCGACCGGCGCCTTCGGCGACAACCCGGCGCCAGTCAGCCGAGTGCTCGCGCGGACAACGTCCAACACGGCGTTGCCTTGCGCGCGGCCCGCGGTGTAGGTGTGGTCGCCCGGCGTGCCAAGGCCTTCATAATCGGTGACCGCGACCGCGAAACCCTTGCGGGCGTACTGATGGATCAGCCCACCCTCGAACTCAGTGCCGCGCTGCAACCCGACCGAAGGCGCGCACTGGTCGCCGAGACCGTGGGTGCCGGGCCCGTAGCCCACGATGGCACCGGTCCGTTCGTTGGGAACGATCACCGTGCCACTGACCGCAGTGGACGCCCCGGTGGCGGACGTCGAACGGTAGGTGATCTTCCAAACCCGGGCGTACTCGAACCCGGGCGCCCAGATGGTTTGGGCGCTGACGATGTCGCCCGCCCTGGCCGCCGAGCCGGCGGGTTCAGCGGCGGCCGGGACGGCGAGGGTTGAGCCGACCAGAGCCAAGGCCGCCAGGGAGACTACTTTGCGCGAACGGGTCATGCGCTCCTCCTTGAGCGTCGATCCGACGGTAAACATGAAAGCCTTTCGCCCTTACTTGCCAGTACCGCTGAACGGGCGAACCGGGACCGCCGGGTGGTGGGGTTCACCCAGTGGGTCGCGTGGGGGCGACGAATTGGACGGGCGGGGGTTTGGCGGGACGGGCGGTGCAGCGGGTCGAGGACACCGCGATCCGAGGGACACCGCGATCCGAGGGACACCGCAGTCGGTGAAGGACTGCTGCCACTGAACGGGCGAACCCGGGCCGGGTGGCGTGGTTCACCTAGTGGGCCGTGCGGGTTGGCGCGGCAATCTGGACAGGCGGTTTCGGCGGAACACGCGAGGCAGCGGATCCAGGACACCGCGACCCAAGGGGGCACCACGGTCGGCCGAAGGACTACTGCCGCCGAACGAATGCTGGGCTCGGTCAGCGGTGGCGGGGTGGCATTGGGTTTGCTCGATAGGCGCTGGGTCGCGGCGCCTGGGGCGCGGTGTGCCGGGTGCGGTGTGCCGGGTGCGGTGGCGTTCTTCGGCTAGGGGCGCGGTGGGTGATCGGCGGGCGCCTTTCGCGCCGGGAGTAGATCGTGGTCTGCCAAGGGTTTGCTGGTTCGACCGTCGCGCATAGTCACGGTTTTGTCGGCGAGGTCCAGGTGTTCGACGTCGTGGGTGACCACGACGGTCGCTGTCGCCGATTCCTTCGTGATCTCGCGCAACAGGGTCATCACCTGCCTTCCGCGCTCCCGGTCGAGCGCCGAGGTGGGTTCGTCGACGAGGAGGACCGCCGGGTCGCCCATGAGGGCACGGGCGACCCCGACCCGCTGCCGTTCGCCGCCCGAGAGTTGATGGGGTCGGCGGTGTTCTTTGCCGGTCAGGCCAACCCTGTCCAACAGTTCGTGTGCCCGGTCTTCGCGCGGCCGCCCGACCATGGTGCCGACCAGCATGAGTTGGTCGAGCGCGGTCAGCGAGGCGAGCAGGTTCGACTGCTGGAACACGAATCCGATCCGCTCCCGCCGGACTCGGTCGCGGGCGGCCGGGCTCCGCGCGCTGACGTCTTGGCCCGCGATGCGGACCGTGCCTGAGGCTGGGGTGACCAGCAGTCCCGCGACGGCGAGCAGGCTCGACTTCCCCGAACCGGACGGGCCGGTCACCGCGACCAACTCGCCCGCTTCGACGGTGAGCGCGGCGTCGTCGAGGGCGACCAGGTCGCGGTCGCCGTCGGGGTAGAGCAAGCGTAGGGATTCCAGCCGCAACGTCATCGAGACACTCCCAGTGCAGTCAACGAACCAACGATGGTCACGCGGTCAAGGCCGACCAAACCGCGATCGCCGTCGAGGCAAAGCAAGCACGGCGACTCCAGCCGCAACGTCATCAAGACACCCCCAACGCAAACCACGAACCAACGATGGTCACGCGGTCGAGGGCCACGAGGCCGCGGTCGCCGTCGGGGTAGAGCAAGCGCAGGGATTCCAGTCGCAACGTCATCGGGACGCTCCCTGTGCGGTCAACGAACCAGCGGGGGGAACGCGGTCGAGGGCGACCAAACCGCTGCCGCCGTGGGGGTACGGCGGGTAGGGCAGGTCGACGGATTGCAGTCGCGAGGTCATCGGGAGGCTCCCAGTGCGGTCAGTGGGTCGACGGTGGTCACGCGGCGGACCGCTATGGCGGCGCCGGATATGCCGACGGTGATCATGAGGGTCAGGGGAATCAAGACGGTTCCGCCGTCGACGACGAACGGGACCGCCTGGCGGGCCAACAGGCCCAACCCTGTCGCTGCCGCCGCTCCGGTGACGGTGCCGAGGGCGAGCACCACGGCGGCCTGTCCCAGGGCGTCCCGCAGGAGGTAGCCGCGCGAGGCTCCCATGGCTCGGACGACGGCGAGGTCCGGGCCGCGTTGCATGGTCCAGACGGTGAAGAAGGCGCCGACGACCAAGGCAGAGACTATGAGCAGCAGCACCCTGATCATGGTCAGTGAGCCCTGTTCGGCGGCGTACCCACCGACGGCGTCGTACGCGTCCTCCCTGGTGAGCACCAGCGTCCCGGTGGCCGCTCCGATGTCGGCGGGGTCTGCGGGGTCTGCGGTCAGCTCCAGCAGGACGCCGGTAAGGCTCTCGGAGCGGGCGATCTTGTGCCAGGTGCCGATGGCCGTGTGCACCACTGGGAGGTGGCTGAACGATGTCTCGTCACCCACGGCGGCCACGGTCAGGCGCTGCCCGCCGAGTTCGACCTCGGTGCCCGGGGCCACTCCGAGACTGTCGGGAACGCGCACTTGGTCGGGTAGGAGCGAGCTGTCGGTGCCGAACACGCTGACCGGGGCGGTCTTGTCACCGGCGGTCAGCCTGCTTGTGCTGATACCCAGCGGCCGGGCCGCGCGGACGCCGGGTTGGGCGCCGAGGCGATCGACAGTGTCGACGGGCAGTGCGCTGAGGGCGAACTGCGGGTCGGTCTGGCCGGGCGGAGCGGCGAGGGCGACGTGCTCAGTGGGGAGCGCGGAGATGGCGGAGACGCTCGCCGCGCCGAGTCCCGAGGTCAGACCGGTCAGGAGGACGACCATCAGGGTCATCAGGCTGATGACCGCGCCGAGCAGCGCGAATCGGCCTCGGGCGAAGCGGAGGTCTCGCAGGGCGATGAACATGGCTCCAGCGTGGCGTGGCGTGGGATCTCCGGCATCCGTCGAGAGTTCAGGTTCTGGGAATCAAAGGACGCGGGAGAATCTCAGTCAAAAGTTGCAGGCGCCCCCGCCGACAGCCCATTAACGTTGAGTCCGAGATGGACACCACGCCGAATTCCGCCATGACCGTGCTGCGCAAGGCCCAGCACGGGCTGTTCGCCGTCCTCGTGATCGTCGCGGCCGTACGGACCGCACAGGGCGGGTCACCGTGGGTGGGCGCGCTCGGCGGCGCCGGGCTCCTCGCGTGGTACGCGCTCGGCCCGCTGACGAAGGCGCGGATGTGGTGGCTCGGCATCCTGGTCGCGGGCTGGATCACCCTGAGCGTCTACGGCGCGGACTGGGTGTGGGTGGCGTTCCCGCTGTTCTTCCTCTGCCTGCGCGTGCTCCCCACGCCAGTCGGGCAAGTCGCCGTCGGCGTGCTCACCTTGATCGCCGCGGCCGGGTTCATGTGGCACCGCGGCGCACTGGACGTCGCCGCTCTGGTCGGGCCGGTGATCGGCGCGGCCGTGGCGATCGTCATGACCGCCGTGTACGACACGATGCGCGCCGACGCCGCCGCGCGCGCCGAACTGCTCAAGGAACTGCTTTCCGCGCAAAAGAAACTGCGGGAGAGCGAACGCCAGGCGGGTGCGATCGGCGAACGGGAGCGGCTGGCCCGCGAGATCCACGACACGATCACCCAGGGCTTGACGAGCATCGTGTTCCTGTTACAGGCGGGCGGGCGCACGCATCTGGACACCGCCCTGAGTACCGCGCAGGCGAGCCTCGATGAGTCCCGCAGGCTGATCACCGCTCTCACCCCGGCCGAACTGAACGGCCGCCCGCTGGCCGACGCGCTGAAGAGGGTCACGGGCGACTCGATGCGGGTGGGCCTCGACACCGCGCTCGTGGTCGACGGCACCCCATACCGGCTGCCGACTTCCACCGAGGTCGCGCTGCTGCGGGTCGCGCAAGGCGCGCTCGCCAACGTCCGGCTCCACGCCCGGGCGACCAAGGCGCGGGTCACCCTGACCTATCAGCCCGGCGTGGTCCGCCTCGACATCGCCGACAACGGCCAGGGCTTCGACCCGCACGAACCCCCGGTGGGCAAGGGATCCGGGATCGGACTGTCGTCGATGCGCGGGCGGCTCGGCGAGGTCGGCGGCATCCTGATCGTCGAGTCGACCCCGGGCGAGGGCAGCGCGCTGAGCGCGACCGTCCCGGCCCCGGAGATGCCCTCATGACCCGACTGCCACCGGGCGGAGACCAGTCGGGCGGCGACGGGTCGGGCCTTCACTCGAGATCCACAAGCGACCAGCACGCCCAAACCGGCCGCGGGTCGGGCACACGAGCCGGTCGCAAAGCCCACTCGGTGACGCCGAACGCGGTGATCAGAACCGAGCCAGGCGTCCCCAGTGCTACTCCACGCGGACCCCGGGCCGCGCCGAGCCGCGCGAGGTCGCGGCGTTCGCCAGGTCAGCACACTGATGCCGTTCGCGCGCACTCGGTGGGGTGTTTGACCATGGTGTCGGATGTGGTCAAGCGGTGGTCATGATCAGAGTGCTGCTCGTCGACGACCATCCCATCGTCCGCACAGGGTTGCGAACGGCGCTCCACGGGGTCGACGGGGTCGAGTTGATCGCCGAGGCCGCCACCGGGGAGGAAGCCGTGGCCGTCGCCGAACGACTGCGGCCGGATGTGGTGCTGATGGACCTGCAGCTTGGGCCGGGCATCGGCGGCGCCGAGGCGACGCGGCGGATTCGGGCACTGCCCGATCCCGCACGGGTTCTGGTGCTCACCACTTACGACAGCGAAGCCGACATCCTCGCCGCGATCGAGGCCGGGGCGACCGGGTACCTGCTCAAGGACACCGACCCCGCTGCCCTGGTCCCCGCCATCCGCACCGCCGCGCGCGGCGAAACGGTGCTCGCGCCGCATGTGGCCTCGCGGCTGATGGCCAGGGTCCAGGCCCCGGCGTTGTCGCTGACCCCCCGGGAAGTCGCGGTGCTGCAACTGGTGGCCGACGGTCACAGCAACAAATCGGCCGCCCGCGCCCTGTTCGTCACGGAGGCGACGGTGAAGTCGCACTTGGTGCAGGTCTTCATGAAACTCGAAGTCGACAGCCGCACCGCGGCGGTGTCGGCGGCCCGGCTGCGCGGCCTCGTGCGCTGAGCCGAGAAGCATCTCATCACACACAGTGATCGCACGGAATCTGGATGGACATCGGCCAGGCGAGCCCAAAATCAACGCCTCCGGGCTCTTGCGGTTCGAGCACAGGGTCAACAGTGTCCTTTCAGGTGGGTTGACCCTGTCCCGCCATACGTCGAACAAACCTGAAAAACCCAGTTCAACGCACCCTTGACGGCCCATTTCGGGGCACATACGATCCTCGCCCAACGGGTAACGACAGTGACCGATCAAAGTAGGTGGAGACCGGTGGCGGATGAATTCCGGGTCGATCGCCGTGGCACGAAGCAGTCGCTTCGGGCTCGGAACCTCGCACTGGTGCTACAGAGCGTGGCGGCAGGCGACGGTGTGGTGAGTCGAGCGGACATCCGCCGGTCCACTGGCCTGCCTTCGGCCACCGTCTCCGAGGTCGTGGGAGACCTGGTGGCGAGGAAGGTCGTTCGCGAGGTGGGCCAGGCCCGCTCCAACGGCGGCAAGCCCGCCACCCTGCTCGCCCTGGACCGCGACCACCATCTGTTCATCGGCGTCCACATCGGACGCAGCCAGATCGTCGCCTCGCGGGTGACCCTGGGCGGGCGCATCCAGGAGTCCGTGCGGCTGGGCTACAACCCGACCGACAACCCGATCCCGCCCGCGGCCGAGGCCGTGGCGCGGCTCAGTGCCACGGCCTCGGGCACGGTCAGCTCGATCGGGCTCGCCACTCCCGGCATCGTCACCAGCGAAGGTGTGCTCACCCAGGCGCTGAACTACGGGTGGTCGATGATGCCGTTCGGCGAGCAGCTCTCCCAGGCCTGCGGCGGGCTGCCGGTGCACGTGATCAACGACAGCAACGCGGTGGCGCTCTCCGAGGTCGTGCTGTCCGACCGCTCCCGAGTCAGCCTCGTGCTGCTCTGGCTGGGCACCGGCATCGGCGCCGGGATCGTGCTGGAGGACCGGCTCTACGAAGGCCACGGGCACCGCGCGGGGGAAATCGGGCACGTCGACACCGGCACGGACGCCTTGTGTGTCTGTGGGCGCACCGGCTGTCTGGAGGCCGTCGCAGGCCTGTTCGCGATAGTCGGTGACGCCGACGCGGCCACGGTCGACGACTTCGTCCGCGGCCGCCCGAACACCCACGCCGCCCGGGCGCTCGCCCACCGGGTCCAGCGCGCCGCCAGGGAGCTGGCGCGACTGGTCTCCACCCTCGCGGCCACGCTCGACGTGGCCGACTTCATCGTCGGCGGACCGCTGGTCACCCATGCCATCGGACCCGCCGTGCTGGCCGCGATCAACGACGAGCTGTCAGCCAGAACCGTGCCGGGATTCTCCACGGTGCGGGTCGAGTTCTCCGAGTTCGGCGGCTACGACGTGGTGATCGGCGCGGCCGCCCACGCGATGTGCCAGGAGCTCGGAGTCATGGTCACCCTTCCGGACGCGGTTTCGGACGGTTCGGCGCCTTCGTCGGGGAGGCCCAATGAGGAGGAAGAAATGGCCTTGTCCCAACACTTCCGCCAACGCGCGACTGCTGTCGCGCTGGCGGCGTCCTTAGCGACGGCCGGATGTGGCGCCGCGGACGGCGACTCGCTGGTCGTCGAGGTGTGGACGCACGAGTTCGCCCCCCTGCAGAAAGCCTTGCAGGAGAAATGGATTCCCGAGTACGAGAAGGCGAACCCCGGCACCAAGATCAAGCTGACGTCGATCCCGTTCGCCGGGGTCGTGTCCTACGACTCGAAGCTGCTCTCCGCCCTCTCGTCGGGCAAGGGCCCGGATGTCTGGGACATGGGTGACTGGAACTACGACTCGTTCCACAAGGGCGGCTACCTCGAGCCCATCGACCCGACGGTGTTCGGCTACGCCTCGGACAAGGAGCTCATCGACTCCTACCAGCCCGGGGCCACGAAGGCCGTCGAGCGCGACGGCAAGCTGGTCGGCCTGTTCTCGGAGTTCAACACCCTCAACCTGTTCTACAACACCGATGTCTTCGCCCAGGCGGGCATTCCCCCGCTGCCCGCGGACAAGCCCGTCTCCTGGGAGCAGCTCGGCGAGATCGGCAAGAAGCTGCGGGTGGAGAACAACGGCAAGGTCGAGCGCACCGGATTCCAGTTCGGCTTCTTCGCCAACTTCCGCTCCCCGCAGTGGTACGCGCAGAACTTCTACACCCTCATGCGCCAGTACGGCCAGGACGACCTCTACGTCGACGGCAAGCCCGCCGCCACGACCGAGCCGGTGGTCAAGGCGTTCAAGCTGATCCACGACTACACCTTCGAGTACAAGGCCTACGACCCGACGTTCCTCAACAACTGGTTCGCCGACGTCCCGCAGGGCCGCGCCGCGATGGTGCAGGCCGGAACCTGGTACCCGGCCTCGGCCAAGGAGTCCAACCCGAACTTCAAGTTCGCGGTCGCGCCGAACCCTGTGGTCGACCCGGACGACCCGAGCACGTACCAAAACATCTCGTGGCTGTGGGGCTGGTCGGTCAACGCCAAGAGCCCGACCCCGCAGAAGGCCGCCGCGCAGAAGTTCCTCGCGTTCATCCTGGGTAAGAAGGGCGAGACCGCCCAGGCCGCGTACTGGTTCGAGCAGGCCGGTTTCCTGCAGCCCAGCAAGGCTTTCCTGGAGTCGGACGCCTACCGCGACGCGCTGAAGGAGTCGCCGTGGCTCAAGCTGTGGATCGACGCGTTCAACACGTACAAGATCGCGCCCGTGCAGCACAGCTACGACGAGCCGGGGGCCGCGCTGGTGCGGGCCATCGACCGGGTCATCTACGACAAGGCCACCCCTGAAGCCGCGGCTCAGTCCCTGCAGCAGGAACTGAGCAGGCTCGACAGCCAGTGAGACCCGGCGCCGCCCGGTGCCCGCACAACCCGGGCGGCGCCTTCCCTGGCCACGCCGTGAAAGGCCCACCATGCTCCGCAACCGCGAACTGCGCGCCGCGCTCATCTTCATCTCCCCCGCCATCCTGTTCTTCCTGGTCTTCTGGGCCGCCCCGGTGCTGCTGGCCCTCTACTACTCGTTCACCGACTGGCAGGTCGGACAGACCGAGACGTGGGCCGGTCTCGCCAACTACACGAAACTGCTGTCCGATCCGCAGTTCCACACCGCGGTGCTGGCCTCGATGTCGATCGTCCTGATCGTCATGGCGGTGAGCCTGGTGCTCGCGCTCGGTGTGGCGATCGTGCTGGCCGACCCGCGCATCCAGGCGGGCAGGCTGTGGCGGGTGTCGGTCATCGTCCCCGTGGTGACCGACTGGGTCGCGACCGGACTGGTGTTCCAGCTGTTCTTCCTGCCCAACCAAGGGGTTCTCGCCTCGTTCGGCCAGTCACTCGGGATCGACGCGCTCAACAGTGTGCGCTGGACGACCGACGCGGGCCTGGCGCCGTGGGCGATCGCGATCTTCGTGATCTGGAAGCAGACCGGCCTCTACGCGATCTTCTTCCTGGCGGGCCTCAAGGGCATTCCCGGCGACATCATCGAGGCGTCCAAGGTGGACGGCGCGAACGCCTGGCAGACGTTCTGGCGCATCCGTTGGCCGATGATGACCCCGCTGACGGTGTTCGTCGTGGTGCTCTCGTTCGTCACCACGCTCGGGCTGTTCGAACCGGTCTATCTGCTCACCGGCGGCGGTCCGGCGGGCGCGACCAGAACCCTCCCGCTGTTCCTCTTCGAGAACTTCTTCACCTTCGGCAACAGCGGCTACGCGTCCGCCGCGGGCATCTACTTCCTGCTGCTGAGCCTGATGTTCACCTTCACCGCCTCCCGCATCCTCAAGGACAGGGACGAGTCATGACGAGCCTCGCGACGCGACCGCCGAGCACCGCGGCCCCACGGCGGGCGAAGCCACGCCGCTCCGGCCGCACCGGAAGCAACCTGGGACTGACCGCGAAGTACCTGGTGCTGCTGGCGTTCACCGCGTTCAGCCTGGTTCCCCTGGCCTGGATGGTGTCCTCGGCGTTCAAGGCTCCACAGGACGTCCTGGAGGTGCCGGTCCGCTGGATCCCGAAGCAGTGGCACCCCGAGAACTTCGTCAAGGCGCTGATGGAACCCCGGTTCACCGGCCACACGTTCCTCGAGTTCCTGATCAACAGCACGATCGTGGCCACGGTGACCGCGCTCGCCAGCGTGGTGCTGTCCATCATGGTCGGCTACGGCTTCGCCAAGTTCCGCTTCCGCGGCCGTGAGGCGTTCATGTGGACGCTGCTCGGCTCGACGCTGCTGCCGTTCTCCTCGGTCGTCATCCCGCTGTACCTGGTCATCGACTCGCTGGCGCTGACCGACACCC
The DNA here is from genome assembly GCF_014323725.1 of Actinokineospora xionganensis. Taxonomy (GTDB): domain Bacteria; phylum Actinomycetota; class Actinomycetes; order Mycobacteriales; family Pseudonocardiaceae; genus Actinokineospora; species Actinokineospora xionganensis. Next base: position 22,992 of record NZ_JABVED010000004.1, read on the forward strand.
TCGCCGGACTCATCATCCCGTTCGTCATCACCGGCCAGGCGGTCTTCGTCGCCCGCCAGTTCATCCGCGCCATCCCCACCGCCTACATCGAGGCCGCGCGGATCGACGGCGCGAGCGAGTGGGTGATCTTCCGGCGCATCATCGTGCCGCTGACCGGCCCGGCCGTGACCACGGTCGCGGTCATGAGCTTCCTGTTCTCCTGGAACCAGTTCCTCTGGCCGCTGGTGATCACCTCCTCGCAGGAGGGCTTCACCGCGCCGCTGGGCCTGTCCATGCTCGGCATGGGCTCGACGTTCAACACCGACTACAGCGTCTGGATGGCGGCCTCGACCATCGCGATCATCCCGCCGCTCGTCTTCTTCCTGATCCTGGAGCGCCCGTACCTGCGGGGCCTGGAAGCCATGGCGGGGATCAAGTGAGCCCTGGCCGGCTCCGCGCCGTCTACTACTTCGAGGACACCCTGCACCGGGCCGGTCCCGAAGGCGGGCGCGAGCTCCTCGCCGCCGCCGCGGAACTCGGCTTCACCGCGGTGGTCACCGAACCGGTGCGGTTACCCGAGTGGCTGGTGCCCACCGCGCACGACCTGGGCATGGCGGCCCTCGTCGCCGTCGCCTGCTTCTCCGATCACGCCGACCCGATCCTGCCCGAGAACCCGCACCTGTGGCCGATCGAGGCCACGGGCAGGCGCAGACCGCGCCAGGAGTGGTACACCGGCCTGATCCCCACCGACGAAACGCACAACTCGGGCGTGGTCGAGCGGTGCGCCCGGCTGGCCGAGCAGGGTGTCGACGGGGTCATCGCCGACTTCATCCGTTGGCCGATGCACTGGGAACTGGAGCTGCGCGCCCCGGAACGCCACCAGGAAACCTCCTACGACGCCATCACCCTCGCCCGATTCGCGCAGTGGTCAGGCGTCGCTGTGCCCGACGAGCCCATGTCCGCCGCCGAGCGCATCCACGGCGAGCACGCCGAGACGTGGTACGCCTTCCGCCGGTCTGTGATCACCGACGTGCTGCGCCGGATCGGGGAAGCGGTACGCGAAGCCAACCCGGAGGCGCTGGTCGGCGCGTTCGTGGTGCCCGCGACCGAGCCGCAGCGGATGACCTGGCTCGGCCAGGACGTCGCGGCCTTCGCCGAGCACTGCGACGTGCTGTTCCCCATGACCTATCACGCGATCACGCACCGGCCGCCGTCCTGGATCGCCGAGGTGACCCGCGAGATCGCGGCGAGCAGCGGCGGCGTGGTCGTGCCCGTCGTGCAGTCCACAGCGGACCCGGCGGTGAGCGACGGCGCGGACTGGGGGCCGCGCTTCGACGCCGCCGAGTTCGCCGACGCGCTCGCGCACGCGGCCGAGGCCGCCAGCGGTGTCGTCGTCTTCTGCGGCGAGGGGCTCACCCCGGGCCGCGCCAACGAGGTCGCCCGGTCGTTCGGCCGGGACACCACACCAGCCCTGAGCAACCGAAGAGCGAAGGAGCCGTTCGAAAGTCACCATCCCCTGCTACGCAGCAAGGACCCAGCATGAGTTCTCGCCTGTCCCCACCGGCATCGCGCGTCCGCGCGATGATCGCCAAACTCACCGTCGTCACGACCGCCGCCGCAGGCCTGGTCGTCCTCGGCCACGCGCCCGCGCAGGCGTCGGCCGCCGACACCGTCGTGCCCAGGGTCGCCTCCTGGACCCCGGCCACCGGCACGTTCACCCTCTCGGCCACCAGCCGGATCGTCGTCGACGCGGCCACCGCGTCGAGCCACACCTCCGGCCCAGACTCCCCCACCACCTCGCGACGCACCCTGTCCCAGGTCGCGGCGAAGCTCCGGACCGACATCCAGACGGTCACCGGGCGCGCCCTGACCGTCGTCACCGGTGGCACAGCCGCCACGGGTGACATCACGCTCGCCCTGTCCAACAACGACACCACCCTGGGCGTGGAGGGCTACCGGATCGCCGTCGGCGACCAGGTGGCCGTCTCCGCGCCCACCTCGACGGGCGCCTTCCACGCCACCCGGTCGATCCTGCAGCTGCTCAAGACCGACGCGGGCAACGACAACCTCACCCGGGGCACGGTCCGCGACCTGCCGTCGCTGCCCTACCGGGCCGTGTCGGTCGACCTCGGCAGGCGGTACTGGGAGGTCTCCGCGATCCAGGACGTCATCCGGCAGCTGTCCTGGCACAAGCTGAACGTGCTCCAGCTGCACTTCAACGAGAGCGAGGCCTTCCGCCTCTACAGCGCCGACTACGCGGGCATCGCGCCGACCGACCCGAACGCGCGGTACTCGCAGGCCGACATCGCCGCGATCGAGGCGGTCGCCGCCGAGCACCACGTCACCGTCGTCCCCGAAATCGACATGCCCGCGCACTCCACCGCCATCGCACTCGGCGGCGGCACGAACCGGTCCATGGCGCCCAAGTGCGGCAGCGCCCATGAATGGGTGCTCGACTACGTCGACCCGGCCGTGCGGTCGTGGGCCAACACGCTGCTGGGCGAGTTCGTATCGTGGTTCAGCGGCCCGTACTTCCACATCGGCAACGACGAGGTCCCGCACACGCTGGCGTCCTGCCCGTACGTGCAGAACGCGATCAACAGCGATCCCGCCATCGCCAACTTCGAGGACCTGCAGGAACGCTTCATCACCGAGCAGAACGCGGTCGTGAAGGCGGCGGGCAAGCGCACGATGATGTGGGCCAACGCGGCGAACATCCTGCCGGAGAAGGAGATCATCCTGGTCAACTTCGGTTCGGACGCCAACGCGGCCACGCTGCGGGACATGGGCTACGACGTGGTCAACACCGCGTACAACACCGGCTCCTACACCCGCTTCTTCCTGATTCCCGCCGCGTTCGGCGACACCAGGCACGTCGCCAAGGGCACGATCTACGGCTGGACGCCCGCGACGCCCGGCGGGCGCAACCTCGGGCAGCAGGTCGCGATCTGGTCCGACCAGATCTACTTCGGTGACACCAAGTACTTCACCGACGAGTTGGACGCCCGGCGCGCCGAACTGGCCGAGCGGACATGGAACTCGACCGCGACCACCGCGACCTACAGCCAGTTCATGGCGAAGGTCGCCGCGGCCGGGGCCGCACCGGGTGTCAGCACCGCGACACCCGCTCGCACGGCCAACGGTCAACCGGACCATTACTACGACTTCAACGAGAACATGCCGGTGACGTCGGCGACCCACTTCCCTGCCGCCTATCCCTATCCGACCGCGCGCGACGGCGTCGGCGGCAAACACGCGAGCTCCTATTCGGCCGAGGCGCCGACGTTCCCGGCCGCGGGTTACCGGGGCAGTGGAGCGCGGTTCACCGCGGGGGCGAAGGACAAGCTCAACATCGCCGGATCGGACCTCGCTCCACCATGGACGGTCGCGACGTGGGTGCGCCGTGAGACCGACGGCACGGACACTCAGCTCCTGCGCGGCTGGAACACCGCGATCAAGCTGGAGCAGTACAAGACAACCAACCGAGTCGGCGTGACGACCTACGGTGTGGGGGACTACTCCTTCGCCTACACCGTCCCGCTCAACCAGTGGACGCACCTGGCCTTCGTGGCGTCGCCCACCGGCACGAGCCTCTACGCCAACGGCTCGCTGGTCCAGACGATCCCCCAGACCGTGGCACTTCCACGCGGCGCGATCGGTGGCGACCGGGCGTTCGGCGGCACGCTCGACGAGCTGCGCATCTACGACGAAGCGCTGACCGCGACGCAGGTGGCGGCCCTGCACGACTCGTACGGCACGGACGCTGCGCTGGGCGGCCCGGCCACGTCGTCGACTGTCGAGACTCCGGCTTTCCCGGCCTCGGCGGCGGTCGACGGGATCGCGTCGACCAGGTGGTCGAGCGCACGCACGGATCCGCAGTGGATCCGAGTGGATCTGGGCAGCGTCAAGGCGATCAACCGGGTGAAGCTCACGTGGGAGGCGGCCTACGGCCGGGACTACCAGGTCCAGGTCTCCACCGACGGCACGAACTTCACCACGATCGGCAGCCAGGTCGGCGGTGACGGCGGCGTGGACGACCTGACCGGGCTGTCCGGCAGCGGCCGATACCTGCGGATCTACGGAACCGCGCGGGGCACCACCTACGGCTACTCGTTGTGGTCGCTGGAAGTGGGCGCGGCGTAGGGAAACGGCGGTGGTGCGCGCGAACGGCACCGCGCGCACCACCGCCACCACCGTCCGCGAGAGGAAACCCCCATGGACGCCAAGTACCGGCTGGTCGCCGACCAACTGATCGCCGCGATCGACCGGGGTGAGTACCCGGTGGGCAGTGTGCTGCCGCCGCTGCGGGAACTGACCGCGCGATTCGACGTCGCCCGCGGCACCGCCCGCGCGGCGGTCGCGGTGCTGGTCGGCGAGGGCCTGGCGGTGGTCAGGCAAGGTGTCGGAACCCTGGTGTGCGCGTCAAGACCCACCTCCCGGCCGACTCCGCCGCCGCCGCCCGCTTCACCCCGCCCAGGCCTCCCCGAGGTCGTGCTGAGCGGGTGGACGAGCGCGGACGCCGAGGTCGCGACGAGGCTCGGTGTGGCGTCGGGGAGTCTGGTCGTCCACCGGATCCGCCATCACCGCACCGGTCGCCGGGTCGTGCAGATCGACCAGCAGTGGGTGCCCGCCGAGGTCGCGGGCCGGATCGAGGAGCACACCGGCCAGGACATCGCCGACCGCGATGACACCCCGTACGCCAACCTGACCGACCTGATGCGCCAAGCCGGGCTCAACCCGGTGGTCGCCGCGGTCACGCTGAGCGCCCGGATGCCCGAGCAGCCCGAGTGCGCAACCATGCGCATCCAGGCCACGCGACCGGTCCTGGTCGCCCATCACGTCGTCCACGATTCCACTGGCAGGCCCGTGGAAACCACGACGACGGTCGGCTCAGCCGACCGCGCAACGCCGATGTTCACTATCCCAGTGAGCTAATACATCAGATGTCTATCTGGTTTAGCCCGTCCAGGTGACGCCAAAATTGGCCGTTGTATCCAGGTAGGACCGCTGTCACACTTGCCCGCGTCCCCATCGAGCATTCCAATTATCCCGGATAGCTCCGATGTCTCCCACCGAAATAGTTGGGGGTTTCATGCAGGCAGGTTTACGCGGGCCAGCCGCCGTGGCCATCGCCATCGCCCTTGTTCCACTCTTGGTCCCCGCGACGGCGCAAGCGAGCACCGTCGCCTTCATCAGTCCGGCAGTGTCGTCACTGACGGGAACGGTCGACCTGGAGGTCACCGCTCCCCCGGACACGACCAGTGTCCGGTTCTCGGTCGACGGGACCGCCGTCGCCGAGGTCACCAGCCAGTACGCCACCGCCACCGGCAGCGCGCGGATCTGGCGCACCGCCACCGACGCGGGCTGGTTCCCCGCGGGTGCCCACACCCTGCGGGCCGACGCGATCACCCCGTCCGGCACCGTGACCGCCACCAAGGCGGTGACCACGACCAGACCGGCCGACCCGGCCGGCACCACCTCGCTCAACGGGACCTGGTCGTTCGCCACCGAGGCCGAACTGGCCACGGGCGTCCTCGACGGCACCCAACCCGCCGCCGCCCAACCCGGATACGACGAGTCACGTCTGAGCCCGGTGCTGGTCCCGAGTTCGTATGGCGCGGTCCGGAGCAAGTGGGACTCCGCGCAGGGCAACCGCGTGCTGTACCGGCGGTCGATCGACTTGGCCCCGGCTGCCGGGCTGCGCACCCATCTCGTCTTCGAGTCCTGCTTCTTCGCCTGCCGGTACTTCCTCAACGGTGTCGAAGTGGGCACCTCCCAGGGCGGCTACCTGCCGGTGCGGCTCGACGCGACCGCCGCCGCGCGCGACGGCGCCAACACCCTCGCCGTCGTGGCGGACGGCCGGAACTCGACGACCAACGCCTTCACCACCACCCACCTCTACTGGCAGTGGGGCGGGCTGGTGCAGTCCGCGCGCGTGGAACGGGTGCGCGGGGTCGCCATCACCAACCTCACCGCCGAGGGCAGCCGGTCGGGCGTGCTCACGTTGCGCGCGCAGGGAACCAGCACCGCCACGACGGCCATCGGCATCTCGACCAAGGTCGTCGTCCGCCGCCCGGACGGCACCGAGGCGGCCAACCGCACGGTGTGGTTCAACGTCCCGGCCGGTGGCGGCGCCACCCAGCCGGTGACGATCGACCTCGGCGCGCCCGTGCTCTGGAGCCCGGCGAACCCGGCCCGGTACACCGTGGACATCGCGGTTCCGGCAGGTTACGGCCGGTCCGTGACGCTGCGGCCGGGTTTGCGCGATGTCGCTGTGTCCGGTTCGGATGTCGTCCTCAATGGACAGGTGATGGCGAACCTGCCGGGCTTCAACCGGCACGCGGACTACCCCGGTCTCGGCCGCACCATCCCGGACGGGCTGGTGATCCGTGAGCTGCGCGAGCTGTACGCGAAGGGGTACCGCATCTTCCGGCCCGGGCACTACCCGACGACGCCCGCCGTGCTGGATGAGGCCGACCGGCTGGGCATGCTCGTCATCGAGGAGGTGTCGATCCAGCAGCTCAGCGGTACCGCGCTGATCTCCCCCGCCGTGACCGCGTTCGCCAAGGACCAGCTGCGGCGGATGATCGACCGCGACCGCGGGCACCCAAGCGTCGTCATCTGGTCGGTCGGCAACGAGAACCACACCCAGACCGCCGAGGGCGCCGAGTACGTGCGCGACCTCATCACCTACGGCAAATCCCTGGACTCGACCCGGCTCTACACCGAGGTCAGCGCGTGGCACACCAGCGACAAGTCCTACGCGCACCAGGACATCGTGCTCGCCAACGTCTACTACGGCTGGTACGGCTCGAAGTTCACCGACGTCCCGGGCCTGCTCGACCGCATCCAGGAGCTCGCGGGCGGCAAGCCGGTCATGATCAGCGAGTACGGCGCGGAAGCGGTCAAGGGCCGGTCGAACCTCGGGTTCGGCGGCGAGTACTACCAGGGCCTGATGATCGACGAGTACAACCGGCTCGTCGGCAAGCGCCCGCACACCCTGGGGCTGATGTACTGGACCTCCACCGAGTTCGTCGCCTCCCCGACGTGGGCGGGCGGCAACCCGGAGCCGGTGGCGCCGTTGCACACCAAGGCGATGCGGACGTGGTTCGGTGAGGCGAAGCTGGGCTGGCGGGTGATGTTCGCGCCGGTGCGCATCCGGGAGGTCGCGCCGTTCACCTCGTCGGCCACGGTGACGATCGACGACGTCAGCGGGAAGGGCGCGTCCGGCACGCTCAAGGTGACGCCACCCAGCGGGTTCACCGGCCCGGCCGACCGGCCGTTCAGCGTGCCGCCGGGCGGGTCGACGACGGTCAGTGTGCCCCTCACCGGGCAGTTCCCGAAGGCGGGCACCGATGGCACTCCCGGGCTGGTGCGTGCCGTCATCGACGCGGACACCGAAGCGCAGCCGCGGCCGCTGTGGCCCGCCCCGAGCGGTGCCCTCGCGCTCGATGCCGGCGCAGACACCTCGCCGATCGCACCCGGGTACCAACGACTCGGGACGTCCACCGCGTACAGCGCGGGCACCGGTTTCGGCTGGGTCGGCACGGCTCCGCAGCAGCGCGACCGGGCCAACCCGGACGACCTGCGCCGCGACTTCGCCACCGACACCGCCGCCCGCACCCTGCGGATCACGGTGCCGTCCGGCGGCCGGACGGTGCACGTCCTGGTCGGCGACCGGCAGTACGTCGCCGACCCGATGCGGATCAGTGTCGGAGGCACGACGGTGCTCGACACCGCGGCCCTGCCGAAGGGCTCGTTCCGCTGGCACGCCGTCGCGCTGAGCGGCGGCACGCACGACCTGGTGATCTCCGCGACGGCCGCGGGCACCTACTGGAAGCTCGCCGCGCTGGTCGTCTCATGACCCGCGCCCGATTTCGACCTGGAGCAACAATGACCACCATTCGAGCCGCGGCGACGGCACTGGCGTTATGCGGCCTGGTCGCTGTCGCCACGCCCGCGTCCGCCCAGACCGCGGTACAGCGCGTGCTGTACGCCTCCCCCAGCGGTTCAGGAACCGCGTGCACGGCCACCGCGCCGTGTTCACTCGACGGCGCGAGGGCCGTCGTGCGCACGCTCGTGCCGACCATGACCGGCGACCTCGTGGTGACGCTGGCAGGCGGCACCTATGCCAGGGCGAGCACGTTCGAGCTCGGTCCGCAGGACTCCGGGCGCAACGGCTTCCGGGTGGTGTGGACGGCGGCGGCGGGCGCGAAACCGGTGTTCAGCGGGGCGAAGACCGTCTCCGGGTGGCAGAAGTGGGACGCAGCCAAGGAAATCTGGCGGGCACCGCTGCCCGCGGGCACGAGTCCGCGCCAGCTCTACGTCAACGGCTCGCCGCGACCGCGCGCGGCCGGGGCGGGCTGCGAGAAGGCGGTGTGCCCGGCCGACGCGACAGGGCTGGGCGGCGCCTCGGCCACCGGGGTCGCGGGGTTGCGGCACCCGGAGGACGTGGAGGCGTCGATCAAGGTCCGGTGGCGCAACTACCGCTGCGGGGTCGCTTCGGTGTCCGGCGACAAACTCGTGATGCGGCAGCCGTGCTGGAAGAACTCCGCCTCCGGGACCAACCGCACCGGGCCCTACTGGGATTCGACCACAGTGGACTCGGGCCGGTACACCGGTGTCGCCTTCTTCGAGAACGCCTACGAGCTGATCGACCGCCCCGGTGAGTGGTACGCGAACACCCATGACGGTTACCTGTACTACAAGGTGAACTACCCCGGCAGCGACCCGAACACCGGCACCTTCGAGGTCCCGGCGACCGAGACTCTGCTGCGGCTGGGCGGATCCACGACCGACCCCGTCCACGACCTCACCGTCAACGGGATCACCTTCGCGTACGCCACCTGGCAGCAGCCGAAGTCCGACGAGGGCTACGCGGGTACGCAGGCCGGGCTCACCCTGACCGGGTTCACCGGACCCGTGGACCACGCCGGCCGCTACTACACGAAGCCCGCAGCGGCTGTGCACGTGCGGACCGGCCGGGGTGTGACCGTCAGCGGCTCGACGTTCACCCACCTCGGCGGCGCCGGGATCAAGCTGGAGACCGGCACCCAGCGGTCGACGGTCACCCGCAACACGTTCACCGACATCTCCGGCGGCGCGGTCCTGGTGGGCGACACCGAGCCCAATCCGCCCGCGGAGCTGGTGTCGCTGGCGAACACGGTCTCCTACAACACGATCACGTGGGTGGCCAAGGAGTTCACCGACTCGGTCGCGATCTGGTCGGGGTATGACGCCGAGCTGTCGGTGGACCACAACACGATCGCGAACGTGCCGTATTCGGGCATCAGCGTCGGCTGGGGCTGGAACCAGCCCGAGGCCCAGAAGCCGGTGCTGCGCGACAACCGGATCACCAACAACGCGATCACCAACGTGCTGATGCCCACCGGCGGGCAGCACGACGGCGGCGCGATCTACACCCAGGGCCCGCAACCGCGCTCGGTGATCTCGGGCAACTACCTCAACCGGAGTGAGTACGAGGGCACCGAACGCGACGGGAACGGGGTCTACCTCGACGAGCAGAGCTCGTACCTGACCGTGGAGCGCAACGTGATCCTGCGCGTCGGCGGCAAGTGGGTGTCCAACTGGGCCGGGTACGGCATCCAGAACACGGCGCGGAACAACTGGACCGACACGTGGGCGCCCGCGCTGTCAGGCACCGGCAGCACCATGGTCGACAACCAGACGAGCCTGGCCACGCTGCCGGAGGAGGCCCTGGCGGTCGCTCGGTCGGCGGGCGCTTCGGCGACGACTGTGGAGCAGATCGTTCCCGACTTCGCCCGGGGCAAACCCGCGACGCAGTCGTCGACCTCGAGCGCGGCTGGGCTGGCCAACGATGCGAACACCTACAACTCCAGCCAGACCTTGTCGCAGGCACAGCCGTATTGGCAGGTCGACCTAGGGGCGTCACGGCAAGTCCGCCAGGTGGAGATCTGGAACCCGAACGCGGTGGCCGCGCTGAGCGACTTCTACGTGCTGGTGTCGGACAGTCCGATCACCGCGGCGGGGCTGGCTGAGGCCCGGGCGCAGGCCGGGGTGTCGTCGTACCACCATGCGGCGAGGGCGTTGCGGCCGAGCTTGCTGGACATCGGCCGGACCGGGCGCTACGTCCGTGTCCAGCTCGCGGGGACGGCCGCGCTGTCCCTCTCGGAGGTCAAGGTCCACTGACGCGGGTGGCGGCGTGCTCAGCGCAGCTGGGCGCGCCGCCACTCGCCGTACGTCGGGCTGCGGGTGGCGGTTTCCTCATACGAGTCGTGGGCCAGCTCGGCGAGGGTGTCGGCGTGGGCGGCGAGGGGGCCGTGGGTGTTCCAGGCGAGCACATGCCGGTACCACAGCGGGGTTCGGCTGATCGGACGCACGACCACGCCGTCCGGCGGCACACAGGTGGCCTGGCACAGCGAGGCCACCCGCAGACTGCGGATCAGGTCGAAGACCAGGACGCCCTCCACCTGGTGGGCGATGCGGGGTTCGACCCCCGCCTGCCCGAAGACCTCCGTGTAGTACTCCCACACCCGGTCGTCGTCGTCCGGCGGCAGCGTCCACTCGATCGCGGCCAGGTCCTGGAGATCCACTTCGGAGTTCTCGGTGAGTGGGTGGTCGGCCGGAAGCAGGGCGAAGATCGGCTCGGTGTGCACGGGCAGCAGCGTCACCCCTGGTCGGGGGGCGATCTCGTAGCCGGGACAGTCACCGACCACAGCCACCTCCAGCCTGCCCTCGGCGACCAGTTCGATCAGCGGGGTGGCACAGGACTGGGCGCGGGTGGTGAAGTCAGCCTCGGGAAACGTTGTCCGCAGCCTGCTGATCAGCGCCCCGGCGAACCCGGCGTTCACCGTGCCGATCCGCAGCACCGCCAGCGACTCGCCGGAGCTGAGGGTGGCGGCGAGTTTGAGGTCGTCGAGTGCGGGAAGCACCGCCCGGGCGCGGGAGAGCACCAGGTTGCCGAGGGCGGTGGGGACGGCGCCGCGCCGGTCGCGGGTGAACAGCGGGCCGCCGAGGACCCGTTCGACCCGCTGCAGCTGGGCGGTGAGGCCGGGTTGCGCCATCCGCAGGGCGGCGGCCGCTCTGGTCAGGCTGCCGGTCTCCGCGATCGCGCAGACGACACGCAGATGCCGGACCTCGAGTTCCATGACACGCACGGTAATTCGTGGCCCGGCCGCTGACCAGACCGTAACGGGCCGCGCTCGTCAACGGAACCGCAAGATCCATACGGTTCCTGGATGGAAATCTGAGAGTACCGGCGGGCCCCTGACGAAACCGATGGTTGGTCTCCCTGCGACTGAGCCATTGAAGGGGCAGCAATGCGCCGTAAATCGATACTCCTGGCTTTACTGGCCACGGCCATGATGGCGGTCAGCCTCCCGGACATCCGGCAGGCGAGCGCCGCACCGGACGAAGAAACCCGCACCGACGTGCTTGAGGTTTTCAGTCCCGACGGCACTATCAGCCGTCGCCCGGTCACCCGGCCCGCGATCGAGTTGCCCGCCCGGGCCCAGGCGGTGGCGGCGGCCGAGGTGATCCCGATCGAGATCAACGGGCCCAGTGCGAGCCGGTTCGACCTGGTCTTCGTGGGTGACGGCTACACCAGTGCCCAGCTCGGCACCTATGGGGAGCACGTGCGCGGCAAGCTCGCGGAGATCATGGCGGTGGAGCCGTTCAAGAGCTACCGCGGGCAGTTCAACGTCTGGCAGGTCAACGTGATCTCGCCGGAGTCGGGGGTCGACAACGATCCGTCCTACGGCATTCGGCGTAACACCGCGTTGGACATGTACTTCTGGTGCGGCAACATCGAACGGCTGCTGTGCGTCAACGAGACCAAGGCTCGTCAGTACGCCTCTTCGGCTGAGGATGTCGATCAGGTGATCGCTCTGGCGAACACCACGAAGTACGGCGGGGCCGGTGGCAACGTGGCGACCTCTTCGGGCGGAAACGCTCTCGCCGGTCAGATCGTGGTGCACGAGCTGGGGCACTCGATCGGTGGGCTGGCTGACGAGTACACGTACGGCGGTGGTGACTGCTATCCGTACCGGGAGCCTCGGGAGATCAACTCCTCCCGGTATACGGCTGAGCAGATGCGGCAATACCAGGCCAAGTGGTATCGGTGGCTCGGGCAGGTTTCGCCTGATGGTGGGGTGGTCGACACGTATACCGGGTCTAGTTACTACACAAGGTGTGTGTATCGGCCTACGGACAACTCATTGATGCGGTCGTTGGGTCGGGCGTTCAATCTGCCGGGGCGGGAGGCGATGATCGCCGCTCTCTACAAGGAGACTGGGGTTGTGGAGGCCGCGGCTTCGGATGAGAGCGAGTCGCCGTGGGTTTTGCCTCTTGGTGGTGCTTCCGTCACTTGGACGCTGGACGGTCAGCCTGCCGGCACCGGGACGCACTTCGCGGCGCCCGCGTTGTCGCCCGGGGCGCATGAGGTGGTGGCGACTGTCACTGACTCGACTTCGGCGGTGCTGGATCCTGAGTTGCGCAAGCGGTATATGACTCGGCGGATCTCTTGGATCATCGGCGAGTAGGTGTGTTTGGGTGGTTCGGTCCTGCCCCTTGCGTTGTCGGGGCGGTGGGAGGCGGGCCAACCACCAAACATGCCGTTGGGATTGGCCCGTCGCCATTGGTAGTGATTTGACGACGGGCCTCTCCCGGTTCCTTGGGCTCCTTGGCTGCTTAGGTCGCTCGCGCTTCTGTGCTGATCAGGCGATCTTCATGGCGAAGACGTGCAGGCCGGCGTTGGCCAGTGGGCCATTGACGTCGGGCAGGGTGATCGCGGCGACCGTCTTGCCTGCTGCGATCGGGATGCTGCCTTGGAACAGGGTCACGTCTTGTTCGTCGCGGCCGGTGGTCGGGTTGTTGTATGTGGTGGGCTTCTTGTGGTGGTAGTCGGTGATGGCGGCGACCGTGGTGCCCGCGACCGGGGTGCTGGTCCACCAGTCAGCGAACGACAGGGTGTAGGTGGACGTGGTGCCGTCGGTGTAATGCAGGGTGCCGGTGCCGGAGTGCGATCCGTATGCGGCTGAGCCGAGGACGGCCACCTTCGTGCCCGTGCCGGACAGGGTGATCTTCTGGCCTGCGGCCTTCACATTGTCCGGGAAGCCGATGTACTGCTGCGCCCAGTCGAACGTGACGCCGCCCGAGGTGACCGCGCCGTAGGTGAAGCCCTTCGCCGCCAATGCCTCGGCGGAGAAGCTGCGGCCACTGAGGGAGTAGCCGCCGATCTGGGGGTTGGCGTCCCTGGTGATGCCGTGGTTGTTGAACGCTTCCTTGAGCGAGCTGAACGTCTTCGCGGCCACACCCGAACCGTTGTCCGCGCCGATGTTCACTGTGCCGCCCGACTTCGGCACCGCTGTTCCCCAGAAGTCGCGGGCGCCCAAACCGGTCAGTGGCGTTCCCGCGTTCAGGGCTGGTGAGCCGGTAGTGAGTTTGTAGCCGCCCACACTGGCGATCTCGACCGCGCCGCCCGGGTAGTTGAGCTTCGGATCGGCCTTGACCGCCGTGGTGTCGGCCGCGGGTGCGGTGATGCCGCCGTAGTACAGGTTGGTGCCGTAGGTGACACCCGTTCCGCTCGGGAACGTGCCGGACGCGGCGTAGAAGATGTTGTTGTAGATCTTCGTGTTCGCGGTGGGCAGCTCGAGGGTCAGCGGCTTGCTGGAACAGAAGAACGTGTTGTTGTAGAACTCGATTGGCGCCGTGGTGCTGGCTCCCTGCGCCACTCGGCAGTCGTCCTGGGAGACGTTGAAGCGGATGATCTCCTTGGCGTTGTTGTTGCCGAGGTTGGTGCACGCCTGGCAGCCGAGGTGGAAACCGCCGGCATTGTTGGACGAGTAGTTGTACTGGAAGGTGCAGGTGCCGACGATCGCTCCATCGCAGTCCCAGGCCGTGGAGTCGAAGATCGACGGGTAGCTTCGGGTCACCTCGTTGAACTGGAACACCGGGTTCCTCGAGTTGATCGGCCACATCCCGGCGAAATTGCCTGCCACGAAGGGATATGCGCCGCCGCCGAGGTTGTCGGCGCGATTCTTCTCGATCAGCGGCGCGTCCGAGCCGTGGACGACGATGCCGTCGCCGCCCGCGCTGATGATCCGGTTTGATCCGATGTAGACATTCGTGTGGTAGGCGCTGGGCTTGGTGGAGATCTTGATCCCGCCGCCGCCGGTGTCGTGCACGTTGTTGTTGACGATGCGGAGGCCGTTGATCGGTCCGGCCGTGGTCGAGGCGAGCACGATGATCCCGGACGAACGCGAGAACCACGGGGCGTTGGTCCCGGTCTTGTCACCCCACCCGGCCACGTTGTCCACCTCCAGCCCGTCGATGACGATGCCCGCCTTGGCCGCGGTCGTGGTCGTCTCGACCCGGATGCCGTTGCGCTCGGCGCGGGTGGCGCTGGGGTTGGTCAGGCGCAGGTCCCTGACCGTCCAGTGGCTCAGGTCCTTGAGGTACATGGCATTGGCCGCGCCGCCGCCGTCGATCACCGCTCGCGCGGTCCCGGTCCCGTACGCCCCGACGGTGATCGGGCTGCCCGAAGCGCCGGAGCCCCGGCCGACGAACTGGCCGGTGCACGTGGTGCCGCGCTTGAACAGCACCTGGTCACCGGGGCCGAAAGTGGTTGCGTTGACCTGACTCAGCGCGTTCCAGGGGTTAGTCAGGGTCCCCTGGGGTGTCGCGGTCGACGAGCAGTCGACGTAGTAGGTGGTGTCCGCCGCCACCGCCGGCGAGCCGGACAGGGCGATCGCCCCGCCCGCCCCCACGGCGATGACGGCGCCTAAAGCGATCCGGATACCTGCCTTGCGTGTTGGTGCCCTCACGATCAACCTCCTGATTGATCCATTCCATCGCCCAGACAGGCGAGGAAGTCGGTGACGCGGGACCGGATCAACTCCGGCGCACCCGACGTCAGTGATCCCCCGACCCCCACGGCCACCGCTCCCTCGGCGAACCACTCCCCTGCGTTGTCCCCGGTTATCCCTCCGGTCGGCACGAACCCGATCTGCGGGAGCGCCGCCCGGACCGCCTTGAGATAGGCGGGCCCCAGCTCACCAGCGGGAAACAATTTCACCAGCGCGGCCCCGAGCCCGATTGCATGGACGGCTTCGGTCGGCGTCTGCGCGCCCGCCAAGACCGGCACCCCGTAGCGGTTCCCACAGGCGATGACCTCGGGCACGACGGTGGGGCAGACCAGGAAGGTCGCGCCTGCCAGGATCGAGAGGCGTGCGCTCGCCTCATCCAGAACGGTGCCCGCGCCGACCATGCGACCGTCGTTGGTGGCGGCGAGGGTTCGAATAGCGTCGAGGGCACCCGGAGTGACCAGCGAGACCTCGACGACCGACACCCCCGCCGAAACCAAAGCCTCCCCGGCCGCGACCGCGCTGTGCGCGTCAGCGGAACGCAGGATGCCGACAACCCGGCCCGCGGCGATGGCGGCGGTGCGCTGCCAGAGATACGCGCTCACCGATCCACCTCCACGTCCGCGGCGAGCACAGCGGCAAGGTCGGCGGGATATGGCAAACCGTCGACGTCCCCCACCGACTGGACGGCTAGCGAACCCGCGGCGGCCCCACGCGCAAGGCAATCCGCCACAGGCGCACCATCAAGCCACCCGGACAGGAAGCCCGTGTCGAACGCGTCCCCAGCGCCGACCGGATCCACGACAACGGCGGGAAAGGCAGGCACCGCCCACTCGTCGACCCCATCGGCAGCCCAAGCCCCAGCGGCACCGGCCTTGACCACAACCACCCGAGTTCCACGGTCCAGCAACCACTTGGCGGCCGACGACCGGTCCGATTGGCCCGTCACCACGAGTGCTTCCTCGTCACTCGTGAGAACGATGTCCGCGCCGACGACAAGCTCGCCGAGCACGGCGGCCGCCCGCTCAGCCGACCAGAGACGCAGCCGCAGATTCGGATCGAACGACACCACCACCCCATGCTCGTGCGCCAGCTCAATCGCCGCCCGCACAGTGTCCAAACAGGACTGCGACAGGGCGGGTGTGATCCCGGTGACGTGCAGCAGCCGCGCACCCGCGATGTAGGTCGGATCCAGCTCGGCGGGCCGCATCAGACTGGCCGCTGAACCAGAACGGTAGTACTGCACGCTGATCCGCCGCACGGCATGCGCGTCGCGCACCAGCAGTCCCGTCGGCGCATCGGCGTCGAGTTCGACCCGACTGACGTCGACCCCCGACGCGCGCAACACCTCCAGCGCCGCGTGGCCGAAGGGATCATCGCCGAGCCTGCCGAACCAGCCTGTTCGGTACCCGAGCCGGGACAGGCCGATCGCGACCGTGGCCTCGGCCCCGGCGATGCCGCGCCGGAAGTCGTGGGCGTGCCGCAGCGGGTCGCCCGGGTGGGCCACCATCAGGCCCATGATCTCGCCGAAAGTCACCACGTCCATGGGTCACCCACCGAACCTGTTGGCGGGCAGGCCTTTTCCACCGACGTCGACAGCGAACAACGCCCCCGCGTGCGGTTCGTCGACACCCACCGAGGCCGAGGTGACGTAGAGGGTGCCCAAGTCCGCGCCGCCGAAGACCGGGCAGGTGGGGCGGGAGACCGGGAACTCGACCACCCGGTCCAGCCGACCGTCCGGTGTGTACCGGTGCACTGCCGACCCGCCCCACAGCGCCACCCACAGACACCCGTCGGCGTCGATCGTGAGCCCGTCCGGTGATCCGCCGGAGACCTCGACCACCGTCCGCCGCCCGGAGAGCATCCCCGAGTCCACGTCGAACGCGTCGATCCGCCCGGTGGGTGTGTCGATGTAGTACAGAGTGCGGCCGTCAGGGGTGAAGTCCAGCCCGTTCGACACCGTCACCCCCGGCAGGACCGGCCGCACACCGTGGTCGGGGTCGAGCCGGTAGACGATCCCGGCCCCGGGCTCTTGGTCATAGGGCATGGTCCCGGCCCAGAAAGCACCGGATGGATCGCATTTGCCGTCATTGAACCGAGCGGGCGGCCCCGGGTGCGCCACCGCGGCAATCTCCGACGTAGAGACGAAGTCGAAGGCAAGGAAACCATCGGCCACAGCCAGCACCAATCCACCCTGCTCCCGCACGACCAGCGACCCGACGTGCGTGCCGACGTCGAAGACCTCATCAGCCACGCCCGCGGGGTCGTGCACATGAACCGACCGGCCGAGGATGTCGACCCAGTACAGTCGCTGCGCGCGCCCGTCCCAGACAGGCCCCTCACCGAGCCGGGCGCCCGCGTCGACGACGATCTCCGGGGCGGCCATCACCAGCTCCCGAGGGAGCCGTCGGCGTGGTGCCACACCGGGTTACGCCAGCGGTGCGGGTTCGCCGCGGCGGCCCGGACGGCGTCCTCGTCGATCTCGATGCCCAGCCCGGGCCCGAGCGGCCGGTCGATGTAGCCCTCCGTCGAGGCGAACACCGAGTCGTCGGCCAGGTAGCCCAGCTTCTCGCTGTCCGGGTGGTACCCGAGGCCGAGGCTCTGTTCCTGGATCAGGAAGTTCGGTACCGCGAAGTCCAACTGCAGCGACGCCGCGAACGCGATCGGCCCGAGTGGACAGTGCGGAGCGACCAGGACGTCATGGGTTTCCGCCGCGGCGGCGATGCGGCGGCACTCGGAGATGCCGCCCGCGTGCGACAGGTCGGGTTGTGCGACGGCGATGCCGGACCGGAGCACCGGGTCGAAGTCCCACCGCGAGTACAGCCGCTCCCCCGTGGCGATGGGAATGCTGGTGGACGCCGTGATCCGCGCCAGGTCCGAGCTGAACTCGGGCAGCACCGGCTCCTCGACGAACATCGGCAGCAACGGCTCCAGCAGCGGCAGCACCCGCCGCGTCATCGCGCCGGTGAACCGGCCGTGGAAGTCCAGTGCGAAGTCGCGGTCCGGCCCGATCGCCTCACGCACGGCCGCTGCCCGGTCGACGATCGCGTGCACCCGCGCGGCGGTGTCCAACCCGGACACCAGACCCCACGGGTTCATCTTGACCGCCGTGAGCCCCACCCCGACCTGAGCCCGCGCGGACTCCACAAGCTCGGCCGTGGTCTCCCCGCGCAGCCAGCCGTAGATGCGGACCCTGTCTCGTACCGGCCCACCCAGCAACTCGTGCACAGGCTGACCCAGGGCCTTGCCCTTGATGTCCCACAACGCCTGGTCGATGCCCGCCAGCGCGCTGGAAAGCACCGGGCCGCCCCGGTAGAACCCGGCCTTGGCCATGGTCTGCCAGTGGTGCTCGATCCGCATCGGGTCGGCCCCGATGAGGTAGTCGAACAGCTCGCCCACCGCGGCCGCCACGGTCTCGGCGCGGCCCTCCACGATGGGCTCACCCCAGCCGCTGATCCCCTCGTCGGTGTCGACCCGCAGGAACAGCCAGCGCGGCGGCACCCGGAACAGCTCAAAGCCGGTGATCTTCACCAGGTCTCCTCTACAGACCGTTGACGTGCCAGCCGCCGTCGACCGGGATGGTCGCGCCGGTGATGTAGGAGGCGTCCGCGGAAGCGAGGAACGCGACCACCGCGGCCACCTCCTCCGGGGTCCCGGCCCGCCGGGCGACCGTGCGGGCGATGTGTTCCGCGCCGGTCCAGTCGCCCCACGCCGGGGTGCGGATCGGGCCCGGCGCCACGGCGTTGACTCGGATATCGGGCCCGTACTCCACGGCGAGTTGCTGGACCATGGCGTGCAGCCCGCCCTTGGCCGCGGCGTACGCCGTCGCCCCGAGCAGTCCCACCAGGCCGTGGATGCTGCCGGTCGCGACCACGCAGCCACCTCGCTCACGGAGCGCGGGCACCATGGCCCGGACGCCGAGGAACGCGCTGCGCAGCGTCGTCGACTGCACCTCGTCCCAGGCCTCGACCGCCATCTCATGCGGCTGTGCCCGGTCCGGCGGGTTGCGACCGACGTTGAGGTGCAGCACATCGAGCGCGGGCACAGCGGCCGCGGCGTCAGCCCAGTCCGACACGAGCGTGGCGTCCAGTCGCAGGTACCGGCCGCCGATCTCCAGCGCGATCGCCTGGCCGCGCTCGTCGTCGATGTCAGTCACCACGACGGACGCGCCTTCCGCGGCGAGCCGTCGCGCGGTCGCCGCGCCGATCCCGGAGGCGCCACCGGTCACCAGGGCGGTCTTCCCGCCGAACCGGCTCACTTGCCCAGTCCCGCCGTGAGGCCCTCGGTGATGCGCCGACCCAGCCACAGGTACAGGAGCAGCATCGGCAGGATCGTGATCGACACCCCGGCGAACAGGGCGCCGTAATCCGCGCCGTTGTACTGCTGCTGCTGAATGAACCCGATCAACGCGAGCGAGAGCGTGTAGTTCTCGTTGCTCTGGATGAACATCAGGCCCAGCAGGGTCTCGTTCCACAGCCCGATCGCGTTGAGCAGCAGCGCGGTCACCAGGCCACCTTGGGCCAGCGGCAGCATGATCCGGAAGAACGTGCCGCTCGCCGACACCCCGTCGAGCGCCGCCGCCTCCTCCAGTTCGTTGGGCAGCGACCGGAAGAAGCCGGTCAGCAGGAACACGGTGAACGGCAGGTGGGTGGCGACGTAGACCAGGAACAGCCCGAACAGGCTGTCGATCAGGCCGAACTCGGCGAGGACCGAGTACAGCGGCAACACGATGATCTGCAGCGGGATGCCCAGGCCGAGGGCGAAGAACATGGTCAGCCCGGCCGACAGCCCGCCCCGGCGCCTGCTCAGCGCGTAGGCGGCGGGCGCGGAGACACCGACGACGACCACGGACGCGGTCACCACCAGCACCAGCGTGTTCGTCGCGGCGGCGCCGAACCCGCTGTCCACCCACGCCCGGCTCCAGTTGCCGAAGTCCGGCGCGGCGGGCAGCGACCACGGGGTGTTGAGGATCTCGCTGCTGCTCTTGACCGAGCTGATCAGCATGAACAGAAACGCGAACAGGCAGAAGGAGACGAACAGCCACACCGCGGTGGTGCCGATCGGCCGCAGTACGCCGGTACGCGGGGTGGTATGTGTACTCACTGTGGACCTCCGGACTCAGAACTGGACCGCGTCGCGGCGCATGGCCCGACGCAGGAGCGCGACCATGCCGGTGACCAGCAGCAGCATCACCAACGCCGAGGCGCAGGCGTAGCCGAAGCGGTACTGCGGGGTGGCGCCGCCGAACGTGACGCCGTAGACGAACACCGCGGCGTTCCACTCGTAGGCGGGCGGCATCTGCCCCTGGCTGGCGCCGAAGGCGTAGATGAACTCGAACACCTTGACCGAGCTGATCGTCCACAGCACCGCGGCCACCCCGATGACGTCCCACGACAGCGGAAGCGTGATGTGCCGCAGCTTCTGCCACGCCGACGCGCCGGCCAGCGAGGCGTCCTCGTAGAAGTAGCCGGGGATGCGGTCGACACCCGCCATCAGGATCGCGACGTAGAAGCCGGTGCTGATCCACACCATCGCGATCATGATCATCAGGAAGGCGCTGTCCGGCCCGATCCACGCCACCGGCTCGCCGCCGAACTTGACGATGAGCGCGTTGAGCAGGCCGTCGTGGCGGAGCAGGAAGCCCCAGAAGATGGCGAGCACGATCGGCGAGACGATGTGCGGCAGGAAGATCACCCCGCGGACGAAGCCCTTCCCCTTCATGTCCCGCAGCAGCAACATGAAGCTGAACGCGAGCACGAAGATGCCGATGCCGACGACGACCAGGATCAGCAGGGTGTTCCAGAAGGACTCGATGAACAGCGGGTCGTCGAACAGGGCGGTGAAGTTGTCCGTGCCGCGCCAGGTCGGGGTGTTGATGCCGTCCCAGTTGGTGAACGCGGCGTAGATCGAGTACAGCGTCGGCCCGATGAACAGCACCAGGTACAGCGCCAGCGGGATGGCCAGGAACGGTCCGAAGATCCGCCGCTGCCTGCGGGCCAGCGGCGACTGCCCGCCGCGCACGGGGCGTGGCCCCGCGGGCCGCCGGGATTCCCGGCGGCTCGCGGACCTCTGATCGAGAGTCAACGCCATCAGCCCTGCGTCTTCCAGAACTCGATCGACTTCGCCTTGACCTGGCTGACGAAGTCCGCGGCGCTGGTCTTGCCCTGCACCAGGGACTGGGCCACCGGCTGGAACGCGGTGGACTCCCAGCCGCCGAACTTCAGGCCGAGGGCGGCGCCGGAGGGGTAGACCGCCTTCTCCTGGAACGACTTGCTCAGGCTTTCCAGTGCCGCGGGGGCGGGGATGTCGGCGCGCGGAGTGATGTTGTCGGCCTTGGTGCTGATGCCTTCCAGGCGCGACTTGTTCAGGAAGTACGCGATGAACTTGCCCGCCGCCTCGCCGTTCGCGGCGGTCTTGGGGATGCCGAAGCCGAAGAAGTTGACGCCGACCGCGTCGGTGCCGCCGTTGATCGGCGGCAGTTGCACGGAGCTGTACTCGAAGCCCTGGGCGGCATAGGTCTTCGTCTCACTGGTCACCCAGGAGCCCTGCAGGATGTAGGCGGCCTTGTTCTGCGCCCACAGGTTCTGCTGCGCGGGGTACTGGCCGGAGTTGTAGCCGGGGGCGAAGTAGCCGCCCTTGACCAGCTTCTCCACCCTGGTCACCGCGTCGAGGACGTTCGGGTCGTCCCAGGCGGCGCCGGTGCGGTCGCTCGCCAGCTTCTGCATGCCCTCGGGGCCGACGGCGCGGATCAGGGTGAGTAGCGGCCAGTACTTGGCCACACCGGTGTTGTCGGCGTCGAGGGCCAGCGGGGACACGCCCTTGGCCTTGGCGGCGTCGAGCAGCTTGACCAGGTCGTCCCAGGTCTGCGGCTGCTCGGTGGGCAGCTGCTTGGCGTTGAACCACAGGCCCTCGCCGGTCACCTCATAGGGGACCATGAACGGCTTGCCCTCTTTGTCCTTGAGGTAGTCGACGTACTTCGACGGGATGACGTCGGAGACCTTCTTGCCCTCGCCGGGCACCTCGAGGTTGTAGACCGAGGTCAGGTCGGCGGACTGGCCGGTGTTGGACAGGCCGTTGCCGAGCTGGTTCATCGACTGGTCGACCAGGTCCGCGGCGGCTTTGGTGCGCAGCGACGGGGTGAGCTTCTTCATCACCTCGCGGCCGTGCCACTGGACGTCGACCTTGATGCCGGTGTCCTTTGTGAAGGAGTCGATCGCCGCCTTGATGACCTGGGCCTGTGGCTCCTTCTCCTGCCACATCGACCAGTAGGTGAACTCGCCGGAAGCCGCGGAGTCCCCCGGGCCGCTCGGCGACCCACAGGCCGACACCGCCAGCAGGGCACTGAGGCCGAGCGCGGCGAAACTGATGGAACGGCGCAGCCGCCCGGTTCGGGTCATGATCTACAGACCACCTATCTGGGACTCGTTCGCGCGGGTCGCCCCGACGCGTTGGGGGTGAGGGAGTTTGGCCGCGGCGACGAGCGCGCGCAGCACGGCCGAAGCCGGTCGGGGCACCAGCCCCAGGTGATAGAGGTGCAGCTCGCGCAGACCGGCGGCGACGAACTCGCCCGCCCAGTCCTCAAGAGACGGTCCCTCTGACGGTCGGACGGTGTCCGGCCGGAAATAGCCCCCTACCGCGATGTCGTCGCCGACATACGCGGCCATCTCGCGCAACCGGGCCACGGCGCTGTCCCCGCCTGCCCAGCAGTTCGTCACCACACTGTCCACATCGCAACCGAGTGGTCCCCCGATGGCGGTGAAGGCGCCGGTGGCCCAGCGGTCCGCGGCGCCGTGCAGTGTCACCGGCAGATCCGGGCGGGTGGCCCGGGCACTGTCGACGACCCGTCGGCGGATGGTGACCGCCGTGTCGGCCAGGACTTTCGCCACGGCTTCGGCGAGATCGGCGCCGAGCGCTTCCTCCACCGACTCCGGCGCGGAACCATCGACGTCCACACAGGACCGCACCCGAGCGGCCAGCCTGCGTGCGTCGATGCCGGCGTCGGCGTACTGTCGATGGCAAGCGGCGCAGAAGCAGAGCGATAGCAGCCGCTTCTGCGCCGCGGTCCACTGCGCGAAGTCCACTTTGTCATGGTGTCCGCCGTGGTCGATCCCGAGCCGTCCGCACGCTTCGAGGATGATGCCGTCCGGCTCGCCGGTTTCGACGATCTCACCCGCGAGGGTCGCACAGTAGTCGACGACCTCTTCGGCGCTGGGACACAGCGCGTACTCGTAGGGCTCACCGAAAGCGTTGCGCACCACCAGATCGGGGTTAGCTGCGCCCAGCACGCTGCTGTGGGTGAACACCGTCCAGGCGTACACGCCCAGTCCCTGGCCGCGGATCGCTTGCGCCGCTTCACCGAACGGGTCCGGCCCGCCGAGCCAGTCCGCGAATCGCGGGGCCAGCCTGCGCCCCTGCCAGACACTCTCGCGAACCGGCAGGTAGCAGGCGGCGTGCGGGGTGGTCATCAGTCTGCGCGTCGGGTGTTGCGGGGTCGGGACCCTGGTCGTGTGGTACGCCGCGGCCAGGGCCACCACCTCGACACCGACCTCGGCGGCCCGAGCGGGCGCGTCCGGGTCACCGGCGAAGTCCCAGGGATAGGCGTAGCCGACTGTCTTGTTGATACCCGTCACCACTGTCACCACCTAGGCTTCCGCAGCTCGTAGGACGGGTCGATCCGGCGCATGTAGCCGGTGTCGTCGCGGTCGCGGATGCCGCAGGCGAGGTACTGCTCGTGCAGCCTGGCCAGCGCGTCGCGGTCGAGTTCCACGCCGAGACCCGGCGTGGTCGGCACCCGCACTGACCCATCCACAAAGGACAGGATGCCTGGTTCGACGACGTCTTCGGACTTCCATGGCCAGTGCGTGTCGCAGGCGTAGGTCAGGTTCGGCGTCGCGGCGGCCAGGTGCACCATCGCGGCGAGGCTGATCCCGAGGTGGGAGTTGGAGTGCATCGACAGGCCCATGCCGAAGGTCTCGCAGATGCCGGAGAGCAGCGCCGATCGGCGCAGGCCGCCCCAGTAGTGGTGGTCGGAGAGGATCACGCCCACCGCGTCATGCAGGACCGACGGCTTGACGTGGTCGAACGAGACGACACACATGTTGGTCGCCAGCGGCATCGGGACGTCGCGGGCGACCTGGGCCATGCCCTCGATGCCGAGGGTCGGGTCCTCCAGGTACTCCAGGACGCCGTCGAGCTCGACGCCTACCTTGATGGAGGTCTCGACCGTCCACGCGGCGTTCGGGTCGAGGCGTAGCGGCAGGTCGGGGAACTCCGCGCGCAGAGCGTGGATCGCGGCGACCTCCTCTTCCGGAGGGAACACGCCACCCTTGAGCTTGATCGCGGTGAACCCGTACTCGTCGACCATCTTGCGCGCCTGGGCCACGATGCCTGCGGGGTCGAGCGCCGCGCCCCACGAATCCGGCTCGCCGCCGGGGTGCGCGGCCCACTTGTAGAAGAGGTACGCGCTGAACGGGATGGCCTCGCGGACCGCGCCGCCGAGCAGGTCCGAGACCGGGCGGCCCAGCAGCCTGCCCTGCACGTCAAGGCAGGCGACCTCGAACGGCGAGTACACCCGGTCGACGGTGCCGCTGCTGGTGATCATGCCGGTGAGGCCGTGGCCGTCGGCCCCGGTGTTGCCGGAGAGGACGCGCCTGGCGGTGGCGAACATGGCGTTGAGGGCGAAGACGTCCTGGCCGACGATCGCGTCGGCGACCGCGCGGAGCCGGTTCAGGTGGCCCGTGTCGGCGTAGGTCTCGCCGAGACCGGTGACGCCGTCGGCGGTGTGGACCTCGACGATCGTGCGGATCGCGTACGGCTCGTGCACGCCGACGGCGTTGAGCAGCGCCGGGTCGGCGAAGGCGACCGGGGTGAGGGTGACGCCGGTGATCGGGGTGCTCATCCGGCCACCACCGCGGCGGTGAGGGCGAGCCCGGCGGCGATGATGCGCTCCAGTTCGACGACGTGCTCCGGCGACGGCTCCACCAGCGGCGGCCGGACCGTGCCCACGTCGAGGCCGCGCAACCGCACGGCGGTCTTGACCAGCGATACGGCGTAGCCGGGGACCTTGTTGCGCAGCTCCACCAGCGGGTGGAAGAAGTCGGCCAGGAAGCGGTCGATCAGCACGTCGTCGCCGGTCGCGGCGGCCTTGAAGAAGGCCAGCGAGATGTCGGGCGCGAAGCAGAACACCGCCGAGGAGTAGAGCGTGACGCCGATTCCGCGGTACGCCGGGACAGTCACCTCCGCGGTCGGCATGCCGTTGAAGAACTGGAACGGCTTGCCGCTGCCGTTGAGCGCGCCGCGCACGGCCAGCACGATCCGGCCGAGCAGGTCGAGGTCGCCGCGGCCGTCCTTGAAGCCCATCACGTTGGGGATGGTGGCGACCTCAGCGGCGGTCTCCGGGTCGAACACCGCGTTGCCGCGGCTGTAGACGATGACCGGCAGGTCGGCCGCGGCGGCGACCTCGCGGGTGTAGGCGACCATCCCGCTCGGCGGCGCGGCCACGAGGTACGGCGGCAGCATGAGCAGGCCGTTGGCGCCCGCGCGCTGGGCGGCCTGGCTGAACTGCCTGGCCAGTGGCAGGGAACCGCCGGTTCCCGCGTAGACCGGGACCGCGCCCGCGGTGACCTCGACCGCGCGGCGGACCAGCGCCTCGTATTCGACTGGTTCCAGCGCGTGGAACTCGCCGGTGCCGCAGGCGACGAAGACTCCGCCCGGCCCGGCCGCCAGCCCTTGCTCCAGGTGCGTGGTGAACATGTCCAAGTCGACCGCACCCGCGGCGTCGAACGGCGTTACGGGGAAGAACAACACCCGGTCGAGCATCTGCACCGGAACTCCAGGGTTCATGTATGTGAACGTCGGTCATACTTGCGAACTGTGGGGCGGAACCGTAAGACTGCCCACACCTGGTGTCAAGCAGGGGTGTCCGCCGGGTTTCGCGAAGGAAACGCAACGAGGAGAACCGATGACAGTCAGTGAGGCGAGCGGGGGGCCGCGTCCGGACTCGGTGAAGTCGGCGGCCAGGACGATCGACATCCTGGAGCTGCTGGCCGGGTCCGAGCGGAGGCTCACCCTCAGCGAGCTGCAGCGCAAACTCGACGTGCCGAAGTCCAGCCTGCACGGCCTGCTGCGCACCCTGGTGGCCCGCGGCTGGGTCGAGACCGACGAGCGCGGGACCGGCTACGGCGTCGGCCTGAGCGCGCTGCGGGCCGGTGCGACGTTCCTCGACCGCGACCCGGTGGTGCAGGTGGCCAGCGCGGTGCTGGCCCGGCTGCGCCGCCAGCTCGACGAGACCGTCCACCTGGCGCGGCTCGACGGGCCGGACATGGTCTACCTGGCCAGCCGCGAGTCCCAACACCACCTGCGCGTCACCTCGCGGATCGGCAGGCGGCTGCCCGCGCACGCCACCTCGCTCGGCAAGGCCGTGCTGTCGACCATCGACGAGGTCGAGGTCGCCACGATCCTGCCCGCGAAGCTGATCGCCCTGACCCCGGACACCGTCACCGACCACGACGAGCTGCGCGCCGAGCTGGCCGAGGCCCGGGTGCGCGGCTGGGCGTTCGAGCAGGGGCAGAACACCCCCGGCCTGACGTGCTACGCGACGGCCATCCCCAACCTGCCCACGGTCGACGCGATCAGCTGCTCGATCCCGCAGTCGCGGATCACCGACGACCACGAACGAGAGGTGGTGGAGGCGCTCATGGCCGCCGCCGACGAGATCGCCCAACTGTGCCGGGCGAGGTCTCCCCGATGAACCTGCTGATCACGGGCGCCGCGGGTGGCGTCGCCACGCTGCTGCGCCCCCGACTCGCCCGGCCGGACCGGGTGCTGCGCCTGCTCGACATCGCTCCCGTCACGCCTGGTCCGGGCGAGGAGGTGGTGACCGCCTCGGTCACCGATCTCGACGCCATGACCGAGGCCTGCCGGGGCATGGACGCGGTGCTGCACCTGGGCGGGCTGAGCACCGAACACGCCTGGGACGACATCGCCGCGGTCAACATCGACGGCACGTACCGGGTGTTCGAGGCCGCTCGTCGGGCAGGCGTTCCGCGCGTCGTGTTCGCCAGCAGCAACCATGCCGTGGGCTTCGCGCCCAACGACGGCGCCGCTCCTGACTACGGATTCCCGCGCCCGGACACGTTCTACGGCGTCAGCAAAGTCGCCGGGGAGGCGCTCGGAAGCCTCTACCACGACCGCTACGGGCTCGACGTGGTCTGTCTGCGGATCGGGTCGTGCTTCGACCGGCCGACGACCGATCGGATGCTCGCGACCTGGCTTTCTCCGGACGACTGCGCCCGGTTGGTTGAGGCCGCTTTGAGCGCGCCGGAGCCCGGATTCCGTGTGGTGTGGGGAATCTCGGCGAACACCCGGGCGTGGTGGTCGCTGCAGGAAGCCCGCTCGCTGGGCTACGAGCCGCACGACAACGCCGAGGACTACGCGGGCGAGGTCACCGTGGAGGCCGACGAGTACGACAGGTTCCTGGGTGGGGCGTTCTGCTCGCCCAAGCTGGATCAGGGAGGACGTTCATGACCGCCGTGCAGGGCTATGACCCGCGCACCGCCGCGCCTGTCGGGGAGCCGGTGCCCGCCAGCACCGCCTCCGAGGTCGACGCGGTCGTGGCAGCCGCGAGCCGTACCTGGCCGGACACTTCCGCGGCTGACCGGGCGTTCGCGCTCGAGGCGGTGGCCGACGCGCTCGACGCGGACCGCGCGCGGCTGGTCGAGATCGCCGACGCGGAGACCGCGCTCGGTGTCCCCCGGCTCACCGGCGAGATCGGGCGGACCACGGGTCAGTTGCGGATGTTCGCGTCGCTGCTGCGGACGGGCGCGCATCTGGATGTGGTTTTCTCCCCCGGTCCACCGGATGTGCGGCGGACCCGGCAGGCGATCGGGCCGGTGGCGGTGTTCTCCGCCAGCAACTTCCCGTTCGCCTTCTCCGTCGCCGGTGGCGACACGGCATCCGCGCTGGCCGCGGGCTGCCCGGTCGTGGTGAAGGCGCACGAGGCGCACCCGCGTACGTCTCTGGCTGTCGCCGAGATCCTGCGTCGGACCCTGCCCGAGGGCGTGTTCGCGCTGGTCATGGGCCGGGAGGCGGGGACGGCACTGGTCCGGCATCCGGGGATTCGCGCGGTCGGGTTCACCGGGTCGCTCGCGGGCGGCCGGGCCCTGTTCGACCTCGCACAGGGCAGGCCGGACCCGATCCCCTTCTACGGCGAACTGGGCAGCGTGAACCCGGTCGTGGTCCTGCCCGGCGCCGCGAGCGTGGCCGAGGGGTACGCCGCGTCGCTGACGCTTGGGGCGGGGCAGTTCTGCACGAACCCAGGCCTGCTGTTCGTCCCGGATGACGCCGTGCTGCTCGACGAGATCGCCCAAGCGGTCCGCGGCACGACCGCGGGCCCCTTGCTCAGCCCCGGAATTCACCGGTCCTATGTGGACCACACGACCGCCGGCCCCGCGCGGGTGCTGGCGACCGGGACCGCGGGTGAGGGCGCTTGGGCGGTGGCACCGGTCGTGTTCGCCACCGACGCGGCGGATTTCGTCGCGCGGGCCGAGTCGTTCACCGAGGAGACGTTCGGACCAAGTGGACTCGTGGTCACCTACCGGGACCTCGACACCCTGCTCGCCGCGCTGGAAGCGTTGCCCGGCAGCCTGACCGGCTCCGTGCACGCGGGCACCGACGACTCCGCGACCCTCAAGGTCGCGAAGATCCTGCGCACCCGCGTCGGCAGGCTTGTCCACAACGGCTGGCCCACCGGCGTGGCCGTCTGCTGGGCGATGCACCACGGCGGGCCCTGGCCCGCTTCGACCTCCCCCGCGCACACGTCCGTCGGCTCGGCCGCCATCGACCGCTGGCTCGTGCCCATCGCCTACCAGGACTGGCCGGAGCACCTGCTGCCGCCGGAACTGCGCACCGACAACCCCCTCGGCTTTCCCCGAACCGTTCAAGGATAAGGAAAACACCATGGCCACAGTCGAGTACCGGGCCGCCACCCGGCTCTACCCGGGCACCGAAACCCCCGCCGTGCAAGACCTCGACCTGAACATCCGCGACGGCGAGTTCATGGTGCTGGTCGGCCCGTCCGGTTCAGGCAAGTCCACCGCCCTGCGCATGCTGGCAGGCCTCGAAGCCGTCGACGGTGGTGAGATCCACATCGGCGACACCGACGTCACGCACGCGCAGCCCAAGGACCGCGACATCGCGATGGTGTTCCAGAACTACGCGTTGTATCCGCACATGACGGTGCGGCAGAACATCGGCTTCCACCTGAAGATCGCCAAGGTGGGCAAGGAGGAGATCAACCGCAAGGTCGACGAGGCCGCGCGGCTGCTGGACCTGGAGCCGTACCTGGATCGCAAGCCCGCCAAGCTGTCCGGCGGCCAGCGCCAGCGCGTCGCCATGGGCCGCGCGATCGTGCGGGAGCCGCGGGTGTTCTGCATGGATGAGCCACTGTCCAACCTGGACGCGAAACTGCGCGTGCAGACCCGCACCCAGATCGCCTCACTGCAGCGAAGGCTTGGGGTCACCACGATCTACGTCACCCACGACCAGGTCGAGGCGATGACCATGGGCGACCGGGTGGCGATCCTCAAGGACGGCAAGCTGCAGCAGTGCGACACCCCGCGCAACGTGTTCGACCGGCCGCGAAACCTGTTCGTCGCCGGGTTCATGGGATCGCCCGCGATGAACCTGATCCCGCTGCACGCGCACGACTGGACGGTCCAGTTCGCCGGGACACGGATCGAGCTGACCCCGGCGCAGCGGGCGGCGGCCACCAGTCGGGACATCACCGTCGGGGTGCGGCCTGAGGGGTTGCGCATCGCGGGAGCCCGACAGGGACAGCAGGTGATGGTGGAGATGGTCGAGGAACTCGGCAGCGACAGCTACCTGTACACCACGACCAATGGCGACACAGCGCATCCGATCGTGGTCCGGGCGGGCGCCCGCGACGTGCCCATGCGCGGGTCGACGATCGGGTTGCAGGTTCAGCGGTCGGACGTGCACCTGTTCGACACGGCCACTGGGGAACGGCTGCCGGAGTGAGGGCAGGCGGCGGTCCTGCCCCAGTGGGACCGCCGCTGCCCTTCGAGACTGACCCCACCGGGATACCAGCGCGCCAATCAGGCCGGGACCGGCATGGCCCGTATCTGTTGGCGTGCAACCGTTGCGGCCTCCGGTGCGGTCAACCCGCGCAGGTCGTCAAGAGCCGGGGCCAGTAACAGGGTGCTTGTGGTCAGGCAGCCGTGCATCGCACGCAGGTCGGCGACGACTTCCTTGGCGACGGCGTCGTCGCTGAGGCTTTGGGGAACCTGCTCCATCACGGTGGCGACCAAGGTCGCCACCGCGCCGGTGAGGTCGTGGATGCCTTCCACGGTGGCGCGCAGGTCGCCGGGGGTGGGGACGGCACCGGCGATGCCGCGCTCGACCTCGCGCAGGACGCGGCGGGCATCAGTCAGGGGACCGGTGTCGCTGAGGGTGCTCACGATTCGCTCCTTCCCCGGCCTGCCGGGCAGGCGCCCGGCAGGCCGGGTCATCGGTCGGGTCAGGCGTTGATCTCTTTGCGTCCCGCGCCGGCGGCGACGGCGATCTTGCGCGGCTTGGCCTGCTCGGCGATGGGGATGCGCAACGTCAGCACGCCCGCGTCGTAGGTGGCGGCGACGTTGTCGACATCCAGGGTCTCGCCGAGGAACAACTGGCGGGAGAACAGCCCGCGCGGGCGCTCCGCCGCCGTGACCTCGACATCCTCATCGAAGTCGGCCTTGCGCTCCGCCTTCACCGTGAGCACGTCGCGCTCGATGTCCAGGTCGATGGACTCCGGGGACACACCGGGCAGGTCGAACTGGACGACGTACTCGTTGCCGCTGCGGTAGGCGTCCATCGGCATGACCGCGGGGCGGGTCGTGGTGCCGTTGGTGCCGAAGAACTGCTGGGTCAATCGATCCAGCTCGCGGAACGGGTCGGTCCGCATCAACATCGTCATCGTCTCCTTCCACGATCACGGTTCGCGTGGCCGGTCCCACCCGGCCAGTGTTGCTAACGATCGACTCAAGCTTCTTGTTCCCACCGGTGGAGATTTTCGCAAGTAACTTATAGCTCGCACTGGAGATTGTGTCAATCAGGACTTGCAGATAACGTGTGTGAGCATGACGAACCAGGCGGCCGAAGGCGAGGGCGTGAACGGGTTGGGCAGGCTCGACGACCCGGAGTACCCCGCGTTCACGATCGGGCAGGCCTCGAACCTGCTCACCGTCCAGCAGGCCTTCCTCCGCAGCCTCGACGCCGCCGGGATCGTCTCGCCCCAACGGTCCGGCGGCGGGCACCGCCGGTACTCCCGCAGGCAGCTGGAGACCATCACGCGGCTGCGTGAGCTGCTCGACCAGGGTCACCCGCTCGCGGCCGCCGCCCGCATCGTGGGGCTGCAGAACGACCTGGCCGCCGCCAACGCCGAGATCAGCGACCTGCGCGACCAGCTCCGCGAACGCGACGGCACGCCCTAGCTGCACCGCCCGTGGCGGGCGGCGAGCCGGTCGAGCTCGGCGGCACCTGGATCAGCGGCTGCGCCCAGAAGGACCTGACACGCCCGACTAGTGGCCCACTAGCCCGCGATCCTGCCGTCGGCCAGGGCCAGCTCCGGGCCGTCCCAGGCGCGGCGGAGCCAGCGGTCGTGCGAGGCGACGACGACGGCCCCGGGAGCCGCGCCGAGCGCATCCTCCAACTCCTCCGCCAAGCTCAGCGACAGGTGGTTGGTCGGCTCGTCGAGCAGCAGCACCTGTGGCGGTCGGGCGATCAGCAGGGCCAGCGCCACCCGCCTGCGCTGCCCGACCGACAAGGCGCCCACCGGCCGGTCCAGGTCCCGCGCCGGCAGCAGGCCCAACTGGGTCAACGGGACCGCGGCCGCGGGCGCGGCCTTGGCGTACAGCGTTCGGGCGGTGGCCCGGGGCTCCGGGAACACCACGTCCTGCTCCAGGAGACCGACCCGGACACCGCGGCCGCGCCAGACCTCGCCCGCGTCCGGCGTCAGCCGCCCGGCGAGGACCGTCAGCAGCGTCGACTTCCCCGAGCCGTTGGGGCCGGTGACCATCAGCCGGGCCGAACTCGGCACGTCGAGCGCGCCGATCTCCAGGCGCCCGTCGACCCGGACTTCCCGCAAGGACAGCGCGGGCCGGTCCGACGGCAACTCCCCCGTGAGTGCCGCGTTGAACCGCAGCGGTTCCGGCGGCTCGGCGATCTGCGTGCGGACCAGCTCGTCGAGCCGGTGCCGGGCGTTGCGCACCCGGCGCGAGACCTGGCTCTGCACGCGGTCGCCGATCATGCCGTAGGACATCTTGTTGTTGTCCTTCATCGGGCGGGCATGGTTCACCTCGCGGGCGGTGAAGTCGACCGACACGCGCAGCTCGCCGATCTCGGTCTGCTCCGCGACATACCGCTGCTCCCACCGCGCGCGCTCGGCGCGTTTCGCCACCAGGTAGTCGCTGTAGGCGCCGCCGTACCGGGTCACGCCGCCGCGCGCGGGGTCGAGGTCGACGATGTCGGTGCACACCTCGTCGAGGAACACCCGGTCGTGGGAGGCGACCACGACCACCCCGGGCAACGCGGTCAGCTCGCGCTCGACAAAGGCGACCGCATCGTCGTCGAGGTGGTTGGTCGGCTCGTCGAGCAGCAGCGCCCGCGGCCTGCGGATCAACAGCGCGGCCAGCGCCAGCCGGGACCGCTGCCCACCCGAGAAGGCGTCGAGCCGCCGTCCCGTGTCCACCGATGCCAGGCCCAGCCCGTCCAGCACGAGTTCCGCACGCCGGTCGGCGTCCCAGACGTCGTGGTCCTGTGCCCAGTCGAGCGCGTCGCCGTACTC
Source organism: Actinokineospora xionganensis (assembly GCF_014323725.1). Taxonomy (GTDB): domain Bacteria; phylum Actinomycetota; class Actinomycetes; order Mycobacteriales; family Pseudonocardiaceae; genus Actinokineospora; species Actinokineospora xionganensis. The sequence continues at coordinate 55,656 of NZ_JABVED010000004.1, forward strand.
CGCGAGCACATCGGGGTCGTCCGGACGCTTCGCCAGCAGTTCGGCCAGCTCCTCCAGCCGCGCCTTGGCGGCCCGGATGTCGGCGAGCGCGTCGTCGACGACATCGCGCACTGTCGCCGCAGGGGCGAAAGGCATCTCCTGCCAGAGGAAACCGCACTCCGCAGGCCGCTCGACCGTGCCGGAGTCCGGCTCCTCCACCCCCGCCAGCAGGCGAAGCAGGGTGGACTTGCCCACCCCGTTCTCCCCGACCAGCCCGATCCGCCGCCCCGGCGACGCGGACAGCGAGACCCCGTCGAGCACCCGGCGGTCGCCATAGGACTTCACCAGGTCGACGGCGTGCAAATAGGAGATCTGTGACATGGACACCATCCGCGAGAGAGACGTATGCCCACCGGCGTTTCCCGCATGGACACGGGACGCTCAGACGTGGGCTCGGTGGCGGTGTCAGAGGATCACCCCATCAGGTTCGCACCAGACCGGGGCGACGGTCAACGGAATTAACCGATCGCCAACTCTCGCCGCAGCGCCATCCCACCTGACTGCCATGTGGCTGAACCACGTACAGCACGCCTTGGTCCACGCACTACCACCGACGCGTCCGCTAGGCGTGTTCGTCTGAGCTGCCCGTCGAGGGTTCGAACCTCGGTCTCCGCGATCAGAACGCGGCGTCCATGCCGACTGGACCAACGGGCACTGTCCACTCGCTCCCGGCTCAGGGTTCGAACCTGACCTCGCGGTGTCAAAGACCGCTGTGCTTCCACTACACCAGCCGGGATCGGCGCCCCTCGCGCACGAGATGGACATTTCCGTGGCGCCGGCGTTCCCTGCGCCAGTCCCACGGCGAGCGCGAGGATCCGCGTGGCCCCGCGAGCGATGAGGTCTGCGAGCGGGTAGCCCGGGTGGCGGGCTCAGAGTGGCTGGCGAACGATCATTCGAAGGAGGATGTCGACACCTTCTTCCGAGATTGGGGGCCGGATGGCCCTCGATGGACGGCATGAAGCAGACGGCTTGGGCGACTGTCTTGCCGGGTGGGGCTGATGTCGCCCATGTTCTTGGTGCCCTTGGCAGGATTCGAACCTGCACTGGCCGCGTTCTGAGCGCGGTGCCTCTTCCGTTGGGCTACAAGGGCTTGTGCCCGCATGGCGGGACTTGGTGCGGTCGCGGGGAGTCGAACCCCGACTGGCCTGGCCCTCGACCAGGCGCCTCTGCAGGTTGGGCTACGACCGCGTGGAAGGTGACGCGTACCGGGGTCGAACCGGTGTCTCCGGCGTGAGAAGCCGGTGTCCATTCCGCTGGACCAACGCGCCTTGAGTGCTGTCGTCGGGTGCCCGCGAGTCGAACGCGGTGTCTTCCGCTTTCAAAGCGGATGTTCTCCGGGATTCGTCACTCTGTCGTGTGATGTTGCATTGGCCGCCAGCGTGGCCGGTCGTGCGACGGTTCTCTTGGGGTGTAGGTCTGTGACTTCATGTTGCTGATCCAGAAGCAGAGGTTCACCAGTGCGAGCGTTCAGAGTCCAGATGCCCTCGGGCAGTCGGTATTGGACGGTGATTGACAACGAGCTGCGCGTCGAGCCGGTCGCCGACAGGTTCTTGCGAGAGCTGCGGTTCGGCAGGGACCGGGCCGAGTCGACCAGTAAGGCGTACGCCAACGGCGTTGCCTTGTTCTTCCGCTGGTGCCAGCGCACCGGACGCGACTGGAGAACCGCAGCCACGGACATGGGCCTATTCATGGTCTGGCTGAAGTACGTCCCGGCTGGCGACGGCCCAGTGGTGACCGGCCCCGGAGCCAAGCCCGTACGCAGCGACGGCCGGATCAACCGAGTTCTCGTGGCTGTCCGCAGGTTTCTGTCGTTCGCGGTGGTCAACAAGGAAGCACCGCAGTGGGTGCTGGGGCAGATCTACGAGTTGGCAGACAGCCGTGATCTTCCGCTGGAGGCTCAGAGTGAGGACGGTGGCCTGTTCTACCGGATGCGCGCCCGGCACCACCTGCGGGAGCCCGAAACGCCGGTGGACCGGGCCAGCGACGATGAGATCGTCGCGCTGTTCACGGCCTGCCTTTCGGCACGGGACCGGCTGATCGTCCTGCTGTTGGCGCGGGCCGGACTACGTCGCAGCGAGACGGCCGGGTTGCGGCGCGGCGACCTACATCTGTTGCCGAACAACCGATCTATGGGCTGTGAGGTCGAAGGCGCGCACGTGCACGTGATCCGCCGCGACAACGTCAACGGCGCCTGGGCGAAGTCCCGGCATGCTCGAACGGTGCCGGTGGACTTCCTGCTTGTTCAAGCCTTCGACCAGTACCAGATCGAACGGCAGCAATGTGCAGCCGCCGTCGGTAGTGATTTCCTGCTGGTCAATCTGTTCCGGGCGCCGTTGGGCAGCCCGGTCACCCCGGACGCGATTAACGATCTATTCAAGGCGCTGTGCGCCCGCGCTGGACTGACGAGGTCCGTCGCGCCGCACATGTGTCGGCACGCGTTCGCGAGCAACCTCGCAGACTCAGGCGCGTTGCTGGACGAGATCCAGCGGCTGATGGGGCACGCCAGCGTGTCGTCCTCCCAGCCCTACCTGCACCCCAATGCTTCCCGACTGCGGGCCGCGGTGGATCGGGTGCCCACGCCCCGCCTGCTGATCGAAGGCGTCATCCGATGACGAGGGCATTGGTGCCGATCCGAGACCAAGAAGCAAACAAGGACGTCGCCGCCATGCTGTGGGGGGTCATCCAGCCTGCGTTCCTTGACGTGATCGCCTGGGACCACGACCGGAAGGTCGTGACCTTCCCGCAAGCGCATCCTCGGCTCGGATGGAGCGCGTGCGTCGTTCGTGGATGCACCAAGCTCACGACGCTGAGCAGTAAGCTCTGCCCCACCTGCACGCGCCGCTGGACGGCGACCAACGGCCAGATGTTGGAAGACTTCCTCGAGGCCGCCGAACGCGACTGGCGGGCAATCGGTATCGGCGACTGCGTAGTCCCGCACTGCCTACGGACCTGGACGACCTCGACCGCCCAGCTCTGCCATACCCATGAGACCCAGCGGGCGAAGGCAGGCCAGACGCTGGCGAAGTTCCTGAAGACGCCGGGCCTGATCGGGTTTCCACCGTTCGCCCCATGTCTGGTCGCGGCCTGCACCCGCACGCGCTGCGGCCACAAGCCTTCCTACTGTCAGAGCCACCTCAACCGATGGAACACCACCCGCCGCAACGAGCCTTCTACTGATGAACACCTTTGGCGGCGCACCACCTCGGCGATCGCGGAGAACAACCTGGTCAGCCTGCGGGGTCTCCCCGACCGGGTCCTGGCCGAGGTGCTCTACGGCTTGCAGCAACGCACTCACCACGACGTTGCGACGAAGCACCATGAGCTGCGCCCCTTCGTCGACCGGCTGCGGCTCCTTCAGGTCGATTCTCTGGACGAACTGGACCCGGAGTCGTTGTCCCGGAGTGATCGCCGGCTTCACTCCACCATGGCGAACTACGCCTACTTGGTATGCGCCACACCGGAAAGTGAGCGGCACAAGGACGTCTGGAACGCGACCGTGTTCGGTCACTCAGGAACTCTGCGCTTCGGCGAGATCAGCCAGCCGTGGTTGCGTGAGGCAGCCAAGCGCTGGGCCTTCGACAACCTGCCGCGTCGCCGCGGTGACTCGGGAAGCATGAGCGTCCAGTTCCGGCTCAACGCCCTCGCGCAACTCTCCACGAGCCTGCGCCTGCAGCGCGACGACCATGGCGATCGCTCGGCCACGCTCAGCCGACTGGACATCACCGCGTTCACCAACCGCATGGGCTACCTCGTCAAGCAGGGCGAGCTCAGCCTCAAGTCCAGGGCCGAGCAGACTCGCGTCCTACGCAACCTGTTGACACGGATGCGCACGATGGGTTTGAACCGCCCAGGCGAGCCGCTGCACGGCCTTCCGGATGAATTCAGCCTTGGCGCCGAGGACATGCCCGACTTCCCAGAGGACGCCGAAGCGGGGCGTGACCTTCCCGTCGAGGTGATGCGCCACCTCTGCGAGCACCTTCCGCTCCTGGACGGCCTCGCCCGCCGCGAGCTTCGGGTCGCGATCGAGCTGCTGATCGACACCGGACGCCGACCGGACGAGGTCGCCAAGCTGAGCTGGGACTGCCTCGAACGTGACGGTGATGGCAAACCAGTACTGATCTACGACAACCACAAGGCCGCTCGTGAGGGTCGGCGGCTGCCGATCACGGAGGCCACGGCCGCCCTCATCGTCGCGCAGCAAGAACGCGTTCGGACCCAGTTCCCCGACACCCCGAGCGGCGAACTGGTGCTGCTGCCCACGCCGGTAGCGAACTCGCACGGCCGCAAGTCACTGGGAGCCATGGGGATTGGCGACCGACATCGTGAATGGGTAAACGCGATGCCACCCGTCCTCGTCCCGACCAACGTCACGGACAACGGTGTTCAGGTGACGAAGATGCTGGCCTTCGACACCACCCGGATCTTCCCGTACGCCTACCGGCACACCTACGCCCAGCGGCACGCTGACGCTGGGGTCGACGTCACCGTGCTCAGGGAGCTGATGGACCACCGGCAGTTGACCACGACACAGGGCTACTACAACGTCGGACAGGAACGCCGCCGGGAGGCGGTCGACCGAGTCACCACGATGCAGTTCGACCGGCACGGCAACCGCGTCTGGCGCCGGGCCCAGGCCATGCTGGACTCCGAGCACGCCCGCCGAGCGGTCGGCGAAGTCGCCGTCCCCTACGGCGGCTGTTCAGAACCGTCGAATGTCGCCGCCGCTGGCCAGGATTGCCCGATCCGGTTCCGCTGCATCGGCTGCGGCCACTTCAGCACCGACATCTCCTACCTGCCCGACCTCGAGCGCTACCTTGCCGACCTGCTGCGCCACCGAGAGCGCCTGGCCGCGACGCTGGACGCCGACGAATGGGCCAAAAACGAGGCCATGCCCTCCGACCAGGAGATCAAGCGCATCCGCCGCCTCATCGACCGCATGAAGGGCGACCTCGACGACCTCACCGACGAGGAACGCGCTCAGATCGACGACGCTGTCGGCATCATCCGCAGTGGCCGAGCCAAGATCGTCGGCCTGGGCATCCCCCGCATCCGGCAGCCCCTACCCGACATCCGACCGGAGCGCAGCGCATGACCAGTAGCAACCCCATGATCGAAGGACGGCGGGCCGACTCCGCACGTCGCCGCCAGCGCGTCATCAAAGCCATCAACGAGGCCGGCGCCAAGGGCACCGAGATCAGTGTCTCGGCGATCGCCCGCGCAGCGCGTGTCGACCGCACTTTCCTCTATCGCCACGGCGATCTACTCGGCCAGATCCACGCCGCACAGGCCAACCCCGCCATAGGCGAGGACGGAGTCCCGACCGTCAGTCGGGCCTCGCTGCAAGCCGACCTGGCCAACGCCCATGGCCAGATCACCCGCCAAGCTGCGCACGTTCGGCAACTGGAGAAGAAGCTGTCTGAACTGCTCGGCGAGCATGCCTGGCGAGAGTCCGGGCTTGGTGCACCCGCCGACATCGACCAGCTCCAACGCCAGATCACCACGTTGGAACAGCAGGTTGTCGAGCTCAACGCTCAACTTGCTGACCGTGACCAGGAGCTTGACGCGGCGCGAGCCGCCAACCGGGAACTGATCACTAACCTCAACCGGAGGCCCTGACTGCTGCTGAACCGGAGCTACTCGTCCTCCACTCGGATGACCTCGCATTGGTCGATCATCCGAGCAAGCACGCTTAGCGCAGCGAGCTGCTCGAGCGCCTCCTGCTCCTCCCACTCGCCATCCTCGTGAGTAGCTGGGTTGCGAATGGCCCATGCGCAACCCAGCGCAAACAGCCTCACCCCACGTTGCTTGCTCGCCACGGTCTGATCCTGCGGGTCGCCTGAAATCCGCAGCCGAGGCTGGCCCGCCTTCGGAGGGTCGTCGCTGAACGTGTCCTGGAAGAGCTTGTCTTCAGAGGCGTCTCGGCGGCCGACCTTCGCCTGCAGGCGGGCGTTCACCGAGGTGAACCCGGCCTGCACGGCCAATCGGAAGTGCTTGGACTCCCACAACGACCGCGCCGCTTCCCACACCCACGGATGAAGCTGATCAGCGCCCAGTTGAGGCACATCCGGGGCAAGACGAATCGCCCACTCCTTGCGGTCGGCGAGGATCCCGAGTCCCCGCCGCACCCTCCCGGCGATGTCGGACAGATTCCCGGAACGTCCGGGCTCAAGCCTGAAGTTCCCAAGCGTCGAATCGAGCGTCTTGAGGATCTCTCGCACGGTCGGCTCACGCTCCTGTAGCGCTGGCAGCGCCGACCGGTCACCACCAGAAAATTGGCCGGTCGACGTCGTGCTCGGGGAAAACCGTCCCAACAAGACGAGGTACTCCTCCAGGCGGGTCTTTGCCCACTCGATATCCATCGAGCCAGCCTAGAACCTCCCAGATGCGCGAGCCGTGCTGCGCAGTTCGAGCAAGTTGGTCGACTTGCACCACACCTGCTGCAATTGCCCTGGTTCGCCCAAATAGCCCCAGACCTGCAGGGACCTCGTCGCATGGTCCGTTTCCGACGAGCATCCCCCAGAGAACGGATGGGTTGCCATCTCCCTCGCACCCGTGGTGACCCGCCCTCAAGCGGACGGGTCGGTGAGATCCGCGGCCCAGGCGCGCACCTCGGCGAGATGTGCGGGCCGCAGCCCCCGCCTCGGGTCGACGTGGCACAGCAACGTCGGCATCGATGCCCTGATCTGGACGAACGCGGTTCGGGCCGGGACGAACGCCCGGTGGTCGCGCAGTTCGTCGTCCAGCCAGGCCAGGGGCCTGCCCGCGGCATACTCCGCGACCGCGGGCCACTTCCAGCCGCCGTCGGCCCGCCAGCCGTGGCCTGCCCGCAGGTCGCGGTCCGGGAACTCGATGACGGGCAGCTCCGGCAGGCCGATCGCCCGGCCGATGTAGGTGTTGGCCTCGCGCATCCACGTCGTGGCCCACACCAGCTCCAGGCCCGTGTCCTCGGCGACCCGCAGCAGCAGTTCGCCGTCGTCGCGCCGCAGCCAGACCCGCATGCCCCGGCGGCGCGCCGCCGGGCCCGTGTGCCAGCCGCCGTTGGGCGTCAGGCGGAACGTCTCGTATCCCGGTGGCCGCCGGGTCGGTTTTGCCGCGAAGGGGTTCAGCGGGCCGTCCACGTCGATCAGCAGCAGTCCACGCGACATCGGTTCACCCTCCCCTCTCCCGGGTGATGAATACTTCTGCCCTGCTGTGGAATTGTCAAAGTGCACAAAAGTCGATGAATTCGAGCGCGAAACAAAGAAAGCCGCCTACCGGTGTCCCGATGGCGGCTCCCTGAGCATGACGAGTCACGTCATGGCGGGGAGCCTGAGCTGCCAAGCCGCTGCTCAAGCAGCGGCAGGCCAAGGACGGGAAGCACGAGCGGGCACGCGCCATGGCGCCGTTCCCGAATACGCATGCCCGCCATCACAATCTCCCTTGTCGTTTGTTCATGGCAATCATGGCGAGCGTCGAGCGGCGCGTCAATCATTTAATTTCGCGCCGATAATCAGCCGCGGGTGCGACGCACCGCGCCCGCGCCACCGGCGAGGACAAGGACGAGCACAGCCAGCCCCCAGCGGCGCTTCTCCTCGGTCCGGCCGAGCCTGGTGTCCGCCCGCGGGACCGCGGTCGCCGTCTTGTACGGCCGACGGCTGGGCGGTGAGCCCGCGGGTTGCCCCACGGCGGGGGCGCCGCTCGGCGGCGCCACCGGGCTCGGGGTGATCGTGGGGTTCACGGCGGGTCGCGCGGGCGGCGGTTGCTGCGCGGGCAGTGGCGGCACCGCTACCGGCGGCGGTGTCGGCCCGGGCCGGGCCCGTAGGCAGCCCGCCGCGTCGGTGTGGTCCGGGGACGCGGGGTTCACGACCGACTCGACCGCCGCGGGCGACCGCAGCGAGATCCGGAACCACACGCTCTGCCCACGCACCTGCTCACCCAGGACGTAGAGCATCCCGTCGGGTCCCGTGACCGCCGCGCCGTAGCTGCGCCCGCCGCCCAGGCTCGGGGTGCCGACCTCGCGGACGTCGCCGTCCACCGGGTTGATCGTGACCAGCCTGCCCTGCGCGGCCACCCCGTGCAGCAGCCCGTCGGGGCCGAGGTCGAAGTCGTCGACGGTCTGGGAAAGTCCCGGCGAGCGCAGCGAAACCGTCGACACGACGGTGAGATATGTGCGGCTGGCGGGATCCACGTCCACCACGGACAGCGCCGAGCCGGACCGCAGATACCAGCGCGTACCCGACACCGCGCCCGCGGTGGCGCCGTGCGCCTGCCCCGGCGAGCGCAGCGGGCCGCGGTCGGTGACCTGCCCGTCCCGGCTGATCGTCACCACATGACCGCCCGCGGACAGACCCCCGGATCGACCGTGTGAAGCCAATCCGTAGGCGACGTCCTGCGCGGCCGCGTAGCCGATCGCGTTCACCCGGAACCCGAGATCGGCGACCGGCGTGGCCCGACCGCCCGGCAGCTCCACCCTGACCAGCGCCGAAAGCCCGGCTTTGCCGCTCTGGACCTGAAGTGCCACACACACGGCGGGCGCCGCCGCCGCGGGCCCGGAGGACACCGCGACCGCCGCGAACCCGATCACCGCGACCAAGGCCCACCGCGCCCGGCTCATCGCAGCCGGACCTGGGCCGCCTCGAACGCGTCCGGCCCGACCTGGGCGCTGCCGCTGTAGGGGTACTGCAGCTGCTGGGTGGCGAAGAGCAGCAGGGCGAGCGTGCCCGCCAGGATCGACACGATGATGATGTGGGTGACCGGCCGCGGACCGCCGAAAAGCATCGGCAGCGCCACCGACAGCACGCTGCCGACGATCAGCGCGAACCAGATGACGTCGCTGATTCCGTCACTGCCCGCCGTGTCGATCCGCGCCTGCCGGGCCTGGTAGACCTCCCACAGCTGGTTGGCGGCCTCCGCCTTGCGGCCGTGCTGCCACTCGTCGGTCACCGCGGCGTCGGCGACCGAGCGGCGCAACTGGTCGAGCGCGGCCCATCCCGCTCCGGTGACCTCCTCGCCCGCGCGCATGTTCGGCCACTCTTCCTCGGCCACCGTGACGGCGTACGACCGGGCCAGGTCGTGCACCTGGGTTCGGGTGGGTTCCGGCAGCGAGTCCGCGGCCCAGGACGCGGCCACCAGGCTCTCGGCCTCCCGGGACGCGCCCTCGTCGGCGGCGCCCACCCCGTCGAACAGCGAGATCAGCACGAACGCGAGCAGCACGGCGTGCAGGCCGCCGACGATGGTGAAGACCTGGCCCGCGGCCTCGTTGTTCTCCACGATCCCGTCGGTCTCGCCGATGCGCCGGATCAGGTAGGCCACCAGCGCCACGACCGTCGCGGCGCCGACGACCCACAGCACCCCGGCCAGGTAGATGTTCACCGCTGGTTCCCCCATGACGTCACTGCCGAACCGAGTCGGTGGCCCGCTCGCGGCTGCGGCGATCTTGTCACCGTCGGCCCGCCACGACCGAGCAGGGTCGGTTCCGGTGGCGCGCGGGCGCTGAGCGGGCGCACCCTGGAGGTGTCGCATTCTGGAGGCAGCGGTGGGTGATGGGCGCGGGCGCGGTGGGCGGTCCGGGCGGACCGTCCTGTTCGGCGCGCTCATCGTGCTCGCCCTGGCCGTCGCGGCGGTGTTCGCGGTGCGGGACATGTTCGGCGGTGTCCCGGCGGATGATTCCGCGCCGCGGACGCCCTCGCCGGGCGCGGCCGTACTCGCGGTGAAGATCGACAACGTCGCGGAGGCCCGGCCGCACACCGGGTTGAGCGCGGCGGAGGTGGTGTATGTCGAGCCGGTCGAGGGCGGGCTGACCCGGCTCCTCGCGCTCTACCAGGGCACGCCGCCCGAGGTCGTCGGGCCGGTGCGCAGCGCCCGGCGCAGCGACGTGGATCTGCTTGCCCAGCACGGCGAACCGGTGTTCGCCTACTCCGGCGCCGCACCGGAGCTGCTGCCCGTGCTGCGCGGGGCGCGGCTGGTCGAAGCCCCACCGGAAGCGGCGGCGCCCGCCTACTTCCGCGACAGCGGCAGGCGGGCACCACACGACCTCTTCGTGCGTCCGTCTTCGCTGCCGGACACCGCGCGTGCGCCCGCGGCCCAACCGCTCGAGTTCGGTCCCACCTCCGTCACGGGCACCCCGACGGACGTTCATCGCGTCGAGTACGTCGCGGCGGCCTACTCGTTCACCTGGTCGGCGGAAACCGGGCGCTGGGCGGTCTCACTGGACGGCACGCCGCTGACGTCGACCGAGTCCGGCCAGGTCACCGCGGCCACCGTGATCGAGCAGCGGGTGACCGTGACACAGGACGAGGCCATCGAGGACGCCACCGGAGCCCGCTCGCCCGTGGTGACGAGCGTGGGCGCGGGCTCGGCGACCGTCCTGCGCGACGGACAGCGGCACGCGGCGACGTGGTCGCGGCCGGATCCGGCCGCGCCGACCCGGTTCCACACGACGGAGGGTGCGCCGCTGCCGCTCTCGGATTACCCGGTCTGGGTGTTGCTGGTGCCCGGAAGCTGACGCAGCACCGCGCGCGCCACCAGCACGACCGGGACCGCGAACAGAGCGCCGACGATCCCCGCGAGCACGACGCCGACCGCGATCGAGACCACCACCAGCAGCGGGTGCAGCCGCACCATCCGGCCGAGCAGGAACGGTTGCAGCACTTCGCCTTCCAGGGTCTGGACGAGCACGCTCAGGCCGAGGACGAGCAGCGCCGTGACCGGTCCGCCGGACACCAGGCCGACGAGCACGGCCACGAATCCGGCGACGAACGCGCCCACGTACGGCACGAACGCGGCGAGAAACACCAATGACGCCAGGGGAATAACCATCGGCACCCCGATGATCGCCAACCCGACGCCGATCACGACGGCGTCCACGACGGCCACCGCGACGGTCGCCCTGGAATACGCCCCCAGCGAGCTGAACGCCTCGCGCCCGGCCTGGTCGAACCGGGTGCGGACCGAGGCGGAAAGCGGGGCGAGCAGCCAGGTCCAGATCCGTTCTCCTTCGTAGAGCAGGAAGAACAGGACGAACACGGCGAGCACGAGACCGGCGAGGAACCCGCCCACGGCGGCCGCGGTGGCCGTCGCCCCGCCGACGATCCGCTCCCCCTGGTCTCCCACGAACGCCACCAGGTTGTCGACCGCGCCCCCGACCTGCGGTTCACTCAGGCCCAGCGGCCCCCGCACCAGCCAGTCCCGCACGGTCCCCACCCCGTCGCGCAAGGCCTCGGCGAGTTCGCCCCCACCGCGCACCAGCGCGTCCACCGTGATCACCAGCAGCACCCCGAGAACGGTGAGCGGCCCGACGACCATCAGCGCCGCCGCGAGCACCCGCGGCCACCGGCGCCGGACCAGCCCGCGCACCGCGGGCCGAAGCGCGGCGGCGATCAGCACGGCCACCGCGACCGGCACCAGCACGGGGGCGAGCACGCCCATCGCCCGCCACACCAGGTACGCCACAGCCGCCCAGACGAGGACGGCCGCACCCGCCCACACCAGCTTCCTGACCGTCACCTCGTCCGAAGGGGCCATCTCCGAACGGTATCGAGCCGGACCGCCCGCAGCAGCTCGAACGACCTCGGCCGGAACCCGAGGGGGTTCCGGCCGAGGTCACTGGCTAACGGAGTCAGGAGAGCTTCTTGTTCTCCGCGATGCCACCGGCGAGGGTCGCCGCGGTCATCGGCATGTGGTTCGCTGCCTCCGCGAGCTTGGCGAAGACCTGACCGTCACCGGCGACCAGCGAGTCGATGGTGGCGAACACGCTTTCGGTGTGCGGCTTGAGCTCCTGGGCGACGGCGTCGGCCGGGAGTTCGGGAACCACGGAGTTGATCAGCTGACCGAACGAGGTGCGGTAGCCCTCCAGGTCGGCCTTCGCCTTGTCCGCCTTGGCCTGGTCCTTCGTGGCCTTGCCCAGGGTGTAGTCGACGAAGAAGCCGATGTGCTGACGCCACGACTCCAGGAACGGCGCCTCGGCGGCCGGATAGGCGCCACCGATCGCCTTGGACAGCGCGACGGAGTTGGCGTCGACCGCGGCGACGGCGGCCTTGACGCTGGGCTCGTTCAGGTCGCCACCCTTGGCGACGGCCTGGGCCAGCGCGATGCCCGCCAGGTCGACGTGCGAGGTCAGCAGGTAGGTCAGACCCGAGCGGAGTTCGGCGCCCTTGGAGTTGACGTCGCCTTCGAGGCCCTTGTTCTTGGCGATGCCGCCCGCCAGCGTGGCCGCGGTCATCGGCATGTGGCCCGCCGCCTCGGTGAGCTTGGCGAAGACCTGACCGTCACCGGCGACCAGCGAGTCGATGGTGGCGAAGATGCTCGCGGTGTGCGGCTTGAGCTCCTCGGCGACGGCGTCGGCCGGGAGTTCGGGAACCACGGAGTTGATCAGCTGACCGAACGAGGTGCGGTAACCGTCCAGGTCGGTCTTCGCCTTGTCCACCTTGGCCTGGTCCTTCGTGGCCTTGCCCAGGGTGTAGTCGACGAAGAAGCCGATGTGCTGACGCCACGACTCCAGGAACGGCGCCTCGGCGGCCGGATAGGCGCCACCGATCGCCTTGGACAGCGCGACGGAGTTGGCGTCCAGGTTGGCCACCGCGGCCTTCACACCGGCGTCGTCCATCTTGCCGCCCGCGTCGACGGCGGTCTTCAGCGCGATGGCCGCGGTGTAGACGTGCTCGGTCAGCAACTGGGTCAGGTCGGCGCGCAGCTTGGCGGCGGGGGTCTCGACGGACGCCTTGCCGCTGACGGCGGCCACTGGCGCCGACGTCGCGGGGGCGCTGACGGTGGACGAGGACGGCGGGGCCGCCTGCTCGTTGGCCGAACACGCGGTCACGGTCAACGCGGCTGCGGCGACCATGCTGACTACGGAAATGGCACGGACAGACATGACTTTCCTTTCAGGTACGGGAAATTCGAGGCGCTGCTATAGGGCGCGAAAGCTTCGAGAACTCAGCCGGTCACTTCGACCGAGCCGTTCATTCCCTTGTGGATCGAGCAGTAGTACGAGTACGTGCCTGGTTCGGTGAAGGTGAAGGACACCTCACCGCCTTTGGCGAGCGGCATGTCGACTTTTCCGTCGGGCTGCTCGGAATTGCGCAGACCGTCGCCGCCGAGGGTGAAGGTGCCGGTGGTCACGGTGTGGCTGATGCCGCCGTCGACTTTCCACACGACGGTGGTGCCGGATTTGACGGTGATCTTCTCCGGGGCGAAGTCGAGCAGTTTCGTGGTCACTGTGGTCGTGTCCGACGCCGCCGCGGAACCGTGTCCGCCGTGGCCGGAACTGGGGATGGTGATCGGGTTTCCCTGATCCTGTCCGGATGTCCCGCACGCGGTCAGCGCACCGCCGAACAGGGCGATCAGCAGGAACCGCCGGAACCGGTGCATGGGATCCTCCATTCAGCGAGATCGTCCGCCGGTGCGCTTCGGTATCTCTTGTCTGGCATTCGGGGCACGGGTCCGGGCGGATTGGCGGGGATTTCCCCGATCACCGATCGAAGCCCGCCGCGTCGAACCACCACAGCGCGCTCAGCGCCCACAACACGACGAACAGGGTGAAAACCGTGCCGCCCAGGACCGCGATCCCCCAGGCAGGGAGCCTGCGGGATCGAATGCCGATCATCTTGGCCGTGAACGCCCCATAGAACAGACAGCCCGCCGCCGAGTGCGCCAGGGTGCGCGGCGTCGACGTGTCGAATCCGAATCCGTGGAGGCAGTAGAAAGCGAGCGGCAGACTCAGCAGGAACGCCACCGTCCCGGTGATCCGGTGGACCGGTGGGACCCAGGACGGGGCCGTCTGGACGCCGGGGATTCGGCCGAACATCCACAGCGCGGTCGCGAGTTGGGCGAACACCAGGGCCAGGACGACCGTTGCCGACCAGGCCTTGAGCGACTGCACGCTGGAGAACCAGAACACCGGCAACTCGCGGGGAGCACCGCCGATGGATCCGACGACCCCCAGCGTGATCGCGACGGCCGCTCCGGCCAGCACCATCACGGTGAGCGGGACGCGTGAGCTCGGCTTCGGATCGGTATGGGTCATGGCGGGCCCCTACTACGGCCGAGGGCTGCCCGCCGCGCAGCGACGGGCCGCCCCTCGGGGTGACGTCGATCAGCGGCGGGTGAGGCCCACGCCCAGCAGCACGGCGGCGCTGGCGAAGTGCAGGATGTTGTCCGCGTGGTTGAGCGCGAGCAGGTTCCCCGCGTTGCCGACCAGGAACAGGCCGACCACCGCGACCAGGAGGTAGACGGCGCCGACCGTGGTGTTGGCGGCCTTGGCTGTGCCCGCGCCCCGCCACGCCGCGCCCGCGAGCAGCGCGCCGATAGCGACGTGCACAAGATTGTGCAGCGGGTTGATCTCGAAGAACAGCAGGTGTGGTCCGGCGGTGGCGGCGAACCCTGTGCCCGCGGTGAGCGTGAAGCCCACCAGCCCGACCAACAGGTAGACCGCGCCGAACGCGTAGCCCAGCACGCGGTTGGGCGATCCGGTCCGGATGTCGGCTCGAGTGCTCATGGTGCCCTCCGCAAGAGAATCGACGGACGCTTGGGAGGGATTCGGTTCACCGGCCCGATCCGGATTGGACTAATCCAAGACGGTCCCCGCTCCGAATGTCGAAGTGTGGGCCGCAGCGAAAGGAATCCTCCATGCCGCGACGACGGGTGAATCCGGAGATCCACTCGCTGACCGGCGCCTACGCCTTGGACGCGCTGACCACGCGGGAGCGAGCCGAGTTCGACGAGCATCTGCGGCGGTGCGACGCCTGCGCCGTGGAGATCGCCGAGCTGAGCGAGACCGCCGGACGGTTGGCGACCGCTGCCTCGGCGCTCCCGCCCGCGGACTTGAAGCACCGGGTCGTGCCGATGATCCGGCATGAGCGCCAGCTCCCGCCGCTGGTCCCGCCGCTGGTCCCGTCGACCGAACCCGTGCGCCGCGACCAGTGGCGCTGGGCCGCCACGCTCGCCGTCGCCGCGAGCGTGGTGGCGGCGACGGCGATGGGCGCGCAGGCGATGGCCACGCACCACGAACTGGAACGGACGAGGCAGGCCTCGCAGGCGCGAGTCCACGCCATCAGCCGGGTGCTGACCGCCCCGGATGTCCGGCTGAGCATGGGGCACGGCGCCACCGCCGCTCTCTCGCGCGAACTCGACAGCGTCGTCGTGCTGGCCAGGGGCATGCCCGAGCCGCCTTCGGACCGCGTGTACCAGGCGTGGCTGATCGGCCCGGATGGTCCTCGGTCGGCGGGGCTGGTCCAGACCGGGCCGGACGCCGCTCCGGTGCTGGCCGCCGCCTCGGGAGCGACCCAGGTCGGCATCACCGTCGAGCCTCCCGGCGGCTCCCCGCGGCCCACGACCAGCGCGGTCGCACTGCTGACCCTGCCCGCCTGAGCACCGAACAACAACGATTATCATGTTCATCATGCCCACCCGTGTTCCTGTCACCGTCCTGTCCGGCTTCCTCGGCGCTGGGAAGACCACGCTGCTCAACCATGTGCTGGCCAACCGCGCAGGCCGCCGGGTCGCGGTCGTGGTCAACGACATGAGCGAGGTCAACATCGACGCCGCCCTGGTCGCCGGGCGCGGCGGCGAGCGGCTGGTGGAGCTGACCAACGGGTGCATCTGCTGCACCCTGCGGGAGGACCTGCTCGACACGGTCGGCACGCTGGCCGCCGAGGGCCGGTTCGACACCATCCTGATCGAGTCGACCGGCATCTCCGAGCCGATGCCGGTCGCCGCGACCTTCGAGTGGACCTTCGACGACGGCACCAGCCTGTCCGACCACGCGCGGCTGGACACGATGGTCACCGTGGTCGACGCGGCCGGGTTCCTGCCCGAACTGCAGCGCGGCGACCGGCTGGCCGAACGCGCCCTCGCCGCGGGCGAGGAGGACGAGCGGGGCATCTCGGACCTGTTGATCGACCAGGTCGAGTTCGCGGATGTGCTGGTGCTCAACAAGACCGACCTCGTCACCGGCGAGCGCTTGGCCGTGGTAGAGGCGCTGCTCGGCAAGCTGAACCCCACCGCGCGGCTGGTGCGCGCGCAGCGGGGCGTGGTCGACCTGGCCGAGGTGCTCGACACCGACCGGTACGACCCGGTCACCGCCGCGACCTCAGCGGGCTGGGCGGCCGAACTCGCCGGGTCGCACGTGCCGGAGACCGAGGAGTACGGCATCCGCTCGGTCACCTACCGCGCCGCCCGGCCATTCCATCCGGCCCGCCTTGCCGCGGCCCTCGAAGACTGGCAAGGCGTGTTGCGCAGCAAGGGTTTCTGCCACCTCGCCAGCCGCCCCGACACGCTGGCGGTCTGGTCGCAGGCGGGGCCGAACCTCACGATCGAACCGGGCGAGTTGCTCGGCGACGGCTCCCCCGGCCAGGAACTGGTCTTCATCGGCGTCGACCTTGACCCGGACGAACCGCGCCGCAGGCTCGACCCGGCGCTGCTCACCGACGCCGAGTTCGCGGCGGGCCCGACGGGGTGGCGGGACCTGCCCGATCCGCTGCCCGCCTGGGAGGACACCGAACCGCACGACCACCGGCACGCGATGGGTGGTTCGGTCGGCGCCGCGTAGGGATTGCGCAGGCACCGGACGGGGTATGCGAACAGGGCGGTGGAGAAACCGGCCCACGACAGGAGGTGCGCGACGATGGCCACGACCAAGCAGGTGCGGGCGGCGAAGCGCAACGTGCAGAAGGCCCAGGCGGGCGCCCAGGAGAAGCGTTCGATCGCCAAGATGCCCGCGGAGACGCGCGGCGCCCTCGGCAGGCAGGGCGCCGCGGTCGCCAAACGCAAGCGCACGGGCGGGTCGAGCCCGAAGACGCGGCAGGAACTCTACGACGAGGCCAAGCGCCGGGACCTCCCCGGCCGCTCCAAGATGGGACGCGACGAACTCGCCCGGGCCCTGAGGCACGGCTAGGCCCGACAATCGGATCTCCGCGCCCACATGCTCCAGTGCGGGCGGGAATTCGCGACCGGTCACCTGCTGGGGCTCATGCCCGCGGACATCAAGCGAGGTCACGATCCGGGTCGCGTGTGGACAGACCCGGCCCGAAGCGCGACCATTCGAAAGTCGGGCCTGCCACAGGAGGACGCATGAGCTTCTCGATCCTGACCGACCTCGACTGGCTCGCCGTGCTCGTCGCCACGGTCGCGTTCTTCGCCCTCGGCGGGCTCTGGTACTCCACCCTGCTGTTCGGCAAGATCTGGAGCCGGGCGGTGGGCTTGGATATGGCGGGCGACGAGAAGCCGCCGGTGACCATCTACCTGATGCCCCTGCTGACGTGCTTCGTCTCCAGCCTCGCGCTGGCCATGCTGGCCAACGCGACCGGAACCGACACGGTCGGCGAGGCGCTCGCGCTCGGCGTCGTCGCCGGTCTGGGCCTGGCCGCGATGGCGCTGCTGGTGACCGGGTTCTTCGACCCGAAGAAGCCGCAGCCGATGACGTGGGTCGCCGTCACCGCCGGGTACCACCTGCTCGGCCTCATCGTGGTGTCGCTCATCGTCGCCCTCTGGCCGTGACAGCGGGGCGTCCCTAAGCCGCTTCTCCCCCGGCCTGCCCGAAATCGGTGAACGCGATGGCAGCTTCCGGCCGGCCGGAATTGGCCATCCGCCGATAATTCGCAAATCCCTCTCAGGTCGCTCACGTTTCCGCGGGGTTTCGCCTAGTCAAAGGCGCGGAAACGCGCGCAGGGCGCGATCTTGGCGCTTCGATAGGCCAATCGGGTGGCCTGGTAACGGCCTGTCGGCGGTCTGCGACGTCATGCCACACTGCTCACGCGCATCCAGGCTCGACACCGAAGGTCTCCTCACCGAGGAGAAGTGAAGGGACAGATATGTTCGCGTGGTGGGGAATGGCAGTGAGCAGGCTTCGGTGGTTGATCCTGGCTTTGGGTATCGCTTTCATGGCGTTTTCCGGGATTTGGGGCACCGGGGTTTTCGACCGACTCTCCGGCGACGCGAGCCTCGACGACCCGACCAGCGAGTCCCAGCGCATCAGCCAACCGGTCACCGACGCGCTCGGCAGGCAGACCGTCGACTTCATCGCGCTCTACTCAAGCCCTGACCGCACCGTGGACGACCCTGCGTTCCGCCGCGCCGTGGAAGACGTCGTCACGAAAGTGCGCACGTATCCCGAAGTGACGATGGTGACCTCGTTCTACGAGAGCCAATCTCGCGAACTGGTCTCGACCGACGAGCATTCGACCTATGTCCCGGTCCGGTTCGCGGCGGGCACCAAAAGCAAGGTCGTCAAAGCGGTCCGCGCGGATCTGGCCGCGGCCGGAGTGGCCACGCGGGTCGGCGGGCAGAAAGCGATCGACCTCGACATCGACAGCCGCATCGGGCCGGACATCGCCCGGGCCGAGATGATCGCGATGCCGATCCTGTTCCTGTTGCTCATCATCGTCTTCGGCAACCTAGTCGCGGGGCTCATGCCGATTCTCGTCGGCGGGATCGCGATCCTCGGCGCCTTCATGCTGGTCCGGGTTATCACCCTGTTCACCGACGTGTCCGTCTTCTCCATCAACATCATCACGATCCTCGGCCTCGGCCTGGCCGTGGACTACGGGCTGTTCATCGTGAGCCGCTTCCGCGAGGAACTCGACCGCGGGCATCCGGTCGACACCGCCGTCTCCCGCACCATGTCCAGCGCGGGCCGGACCGTCGCCGTCTCCGGGCTCATCGTCGGGCTCTCGCTGTGCGGCCTGCTGATCTTCCCCCAGATCCTGCTGCGCTCGATGGGCCTCGGCGGCGCGGCGGCGGTCCTGGTCGCGATGCTGACCAGCCTCACCGTGTTGCCCGCCATGCTCGCGATTCTCGGCCACCGGATCGACGCGGGCAGGCTGCCGCTGCCGTGGACCCGCAAGCGCCGCGTCCCCACCCTGACCGGCGCGGTCGCCACGACCGTGGCCAAGGCGGCCGACAGCGGCTGGTGGGCGCGGCTGGCCCGCACCGTGATGCGCAGGCCCGTGATCTTCACCGTCGGGGTCTCCGCGATCCTGCTGGTGCTCGCCGCCCCGTTCGCCCGGGTCGAGTTCGGCGGCGTCGACGAGCGGGTGCTGCCGCCCGGCACGGAGAGCAGGGTGGTGTCCGAACGCCTGCAGAGCGACTTCGCCGGCACCGGCATCCGGCCCATCCGGGTGCTTGTGGCCGATGTCCCGCAGTCGACCGCGGCCGCGTTCGGCCGACAGCTCGAGCAGGTCCCCGGGGTCAACGACGTCGAGATCAGCGCCGGCAACGGCACCACCAGCCTGCTCAACGTGACCTACGACGGCGAGGCGAACGCGCCGCACGCCAGGGGCATCGTGGAGAAGATCCGCGCCCTCGACCGGCCTGAGGGCGCCCTGGTGATGGTCGGCGGGACGAGCGCGAGCGTGGTCGACCAACTGGACTCGCTGAGTTCGCGGCTGCCGTGGATGGCGCTGCTGATCGCCGGGATCACCTTCCTCCTGCTGGCCCTGGCCTTCGGCTCGGTGGTGGTGCCGCTCAAGGCGATCGTGATGAACCTCGTCTCGATCGGCGCCGCGTTCGGCGTGGTCGTGTGGATCTTCCAGGACGGCCATTTCTCCGGCCTGCTCAACTTCACCCCCACCGGGTACGTGGAGGCCAGTCAACCGGTCCTGATGGTGGCGATCCTGTTCGGGCTGTCGATGGACTACGAGGTGTTCCTGATCTCCCGGATCCGGGAGCGCTACGACAGCCTCGGCGACAACACCGCCGCGGTGGCCGCGGGCGTGCAGCGCACGGGCGGGATCATCACGACCGCGGCCGTGCTGCTCTGCGTGGTGGTCGGCAGTTTCTCCACCTCGGGCATCACGTTCATCAAGATGGTCGGCGTCGGCATGTTCGTCGCCCTGGTCGTCGACGCGACCCTGGTCCGGATGCTGTTGGTGCCCGCGACGATGCGCCTGCTCGGCAGGCACAACTGGTGGGCGCCCGCGCCGCTGCGCAAGGCCTACGCGCGGTACGGCTTCCGGGAGACCGACGACCTCGACGAGCCCGCCGCCACGGCGCAGCGCGCCCCCGAGACGGCCGCCACCCGCTAGCCCGCAAACGCCGAACAGGCCCCGCGAGCGATCTCCGCTCGCGGGGCCTGTTCGGCGTTTCCGGCTACCTGCGCTTGATCCGCTTCACCGTGCGCCGCGCCGGCTCCAGCGCCCGCCGCTGGGCCCGATCCTTCCGGATGGCCTGCACGCCGACGGTCGCCGCCAGCAGGGCCGCCCCAGGCACCAGGAACCACACGGGCCAGAAGTTGTCGAGTTCGCCGTTGCCGACGCCGGTCAGGAACCACACGGTCAGGTTGATGGCCATGACCGCCCCCCACACCGTCCAGAGGATCTTCAGGGCGATCGGCAGGCCCAGGGAGACCTTGGCGGCCTCCGGGTGCGCCACCGGTCTGGCCGCGGCGGCGCTCGGCTCATGCCTGGCCACGGCGCCGCTGCCGCCGGCGGGCAGGTCGACGAACAGGTCGGCCAGCTCGCCGTAGGTAGTCGACTGGTAGGCTTGGGCCAGCCGGTTGTCGTACTCGAAGAGGTTCAGTCTGCCTTCGTCCATCGCGGCCTGAAGTCGGTCGACGGCAGCCTGCCGATCCTTGTCCGAGACCCGTATCTCTCGCCGCTCATCCATCACACACGCCTCCGGCTCGACATATTCCGGTCCGATCGTATTTGGTCGAGCGCCGCACGCATACAGCGGCGTCCCGTCGAATTCCGCCCATCCGGGCCGCACCGGGCGGCTCGGCGATGACCTCTTGTTTTCGGCCACTTCTTGCCAATAGCGGCGGTCCGCCGCACGCGGCTATCGTCGCGATAACTCGGACCATCCGTTTTCCCTGAATTCGCCGACGCACCCGCCGCCGACGCCGACCGTAGTGCGCAGCTCTATTATTCCCAAGGATGTGACACAATGCTGGAAGCAATAGACCTGGTCAAGCGCTACGGTCCGGTGCACGCACTCGACGGATTCAGCTTGCGGGTTTCCGCAGGCGAAATCGTGGGCCTGGTCGGTCACAACGGCGCGGGAAAGACGACATTCGTCGAAATCGTGTCGAACCTGATTCGCCCCGACAGCGGCACCATCACCATCGGCGGCAAGTCCCCGGCCGCGGCGCGCGGCGAAGTCGGTGTCACCCCCCAGCACCTCGGGCTGTACCCCTCGATCACGGTGCGGGAGCACCTCGAACTGTTCGGCAGGCTCGCTGGCCTGCGCCGGACCGCGCTGAGCACGGCGATCGAGGACCTGACCGTCGCGCTGCGCCTCGGCGAGATCATCGACCGGCGCACCGGCGTGCTCTCCGGCGGCCAGCAGCGCCGCACCCAGGCCGCCACCGCGCTCATCCACCGGCCCGGCCTGCTGCTGCTCGACGAGCCGACGGCGGGCGCCGACCTGGAGACCCGCGAGGCGATGCTCGACGTGGTCAAGCAGCGCGCGGGCGAGGGCGCCGCGATCGTCTACACCACCCACTACCTGCCCGAGCTCACCGAGTTGCGGGCGACCATCGCGGTGGCGCACAGCGGGCGGATCATCGCCCGCGGCACCTACGACGAACTGGTGGACGGGCTGCCCGGCGAGGTCCGGCTGACCTTGGACGACGAGGAGGAGATCCGCGTCTCCACCACCGAGCCGACCGCGACGCTGATCGAGCTGCTCAGCCGCACCGAGCGGCCGGTGTCCTCGGTGGACGTGCGCAACCCCTCCCTGGACGACCTCTACCGATCCCTGGCGGTCAGCCATGCTTCTTGACACCCCCCAGGTCCAGGCCCAGGTCCACGCCCGGCCGCGGCCCACCGGTCCACGCGAGTCCGCCTACCGGATCGGCGCGATGGTCCGGCACAACATCCGCATCCGGCTGCGCGACCCGGGCCAGATGATCAGCTACATCGCCATGCCGATGGTGCTGATGATCGTGCTCAAGCCGCTCTACGTCCGCGCGGTCGAGGGCGGCGCCACCCAGGTCGTCACCGGTCTGCTGGTGATGTTCTCCGTGTTCGCCATCGCCATCGCCGGCAGCTCGATCATGGTCGAGCGGCAGTGGCAGACCTGGGACCGGCTGCGGGCGAGCAACGCCTCGGCGACGGAGATGCTGCTGGGCAAGGTCATCCCGATCTTCGTGGTGATGGTGGCGCAGCAGTCGATCCTGTTGACCTACGGCTGCCTGGTCATCGGGCTGCCGATGCCGCCGTCCCTGGGTTACCTGGCGCTCGCGATCCTGGTCTGGGCGTTCGCGCTGCTCGCCATCGGCGCGGCGCTGGCCACGATCGCCCGCAGTCTCGGCGAGCTCGGCGTGATCTCCGACGTCGGCGCGCTGGTGCTCAGTTCGATGGGCGGGGCACTGGTCCCGCTGAGCATCATGCCCGGGTGGGCGCAGGCCGCCGCGCACGCCTCCCCCGGCTACTGGGCCCTTTCGCTGATGCAGGCAGCGGTCCGCGGCGACGGCGCGGCGATGGTGCTGCCGACCGTGATCCTGCTGGCGCTGGGCGTTCTCGCGGGCACGTTCGCGGTCCGCAGGCTCACCCGAGGGTGGGGCCGCACCCGGCTGCTGTGAGCACTCTCCACGCCGCGTTCGAATCCCGGACCAACTAGGGGCACGTTGATGGATCAGCAAGGTTTACCCAACGACACGAGACACTCGACCACCGAGCCGGAGATCGCGATCATCGGCATGTCCGGGCGGTTCCCGGGGGCCGACGACGTCGACACGTTCTGGCGCAACATCAGCACCGGGACCGAGTCGTTCACCCGGTTCACCGACGAGGAGCTGATCCTCGGCGGCGAGGACCCGGCGGTGTTCCGGCATCCGGACTATGTCCGCGCCCGCCCGGTGCTCAACGACATCCGCGGGTTCGACGCGGGCTTCTTCGGGAGCAGTCCGCGCGAGGCCACGCTGGCCGATCCGCAGCAGTTGCTGTTCGTGGAGTGCGTGTGGGAGACCCTGGAGTCGGCGGGCTACGCCACCTCGGAGGACCGCGGCGCGGTGGGCGTGTTCGCCGGGATGAACATCAGCACGTACCTGCTGACCCGGCCCAACGCGTTCAAGATGGGCGTGGAGATCGACGGGCTGATGGTCGGCAACGACAAGGACGCCCTGGCCACCAACGTGTCCTACCGGCTCGACCTGCGCGGCCCCAGCGTCACCGTGCAGACCTTCTGCTCGACCTCGCTCGTCGCCGTGCACCTCGCGTGCGACAGCCTGCGCCGCGGCGAGTGCGACATGGCGCTGGCGGGCGGGGTGTCGATCCGGGTGCCCGACCGGACCGGATACATGTACCACGAGGGAAACCAGGCCTCACCCGACGGCCACGTGCGCACCTTCGACGCGGGCGCGCGCGGCAGCATGTTCGGCGACGGCGTGGCGGTCGTCGCGCTCAAGCGGCTCGACCAGGCGCTCGCCGACCGCGACACGGTGCTCGCGGTGATCCGCGGCTCGGCGATCAACAACGACGGCGCGCTGAAGTTCAGCTTCCAGGCTCCGAGCATCGACGGGCAGCGCCGGTGTGTCACCTCCGCCATCGCGCGGGCCGGGGTGGACCCGGCCGACATCTCCTATGTGGAGGCGCACGGCACCGCCACGGAGGTCGGCGACCCGATGGAGGTCGCCGCCCTGACCGGCGCGTTCGGGCCGACCGAGGACAAGCAGTACTGCCTGCTCGGCTCGGTCAAGCCCAACGTGGGCCACCTGGACCGGGCGTCCGGGGCGACCGGGCTGATCAAGGTCGTGCAGTCGCTGCGGCACGAGCTGATCCCCGGGACGCTGAACTTCACCACGCCCAACCCGGAGATCGACTTCGCGAACAGCCCGTTCCGGGTGAGCGCGGAGCCGACCCCGTGGCCGCGGCGCGCCGACCGGCCGAGGATCGCGGGCCTGAGTTCGCTGGGCACCGGCGGCACCAACGCGCACGCCATCATCACCGAGGCACCCGCGCCGCCCGCCCGACCCGAGCGAACCCGGCGCTGGCAGGTGATCCCGGTGTCGGCCCGCTCGGCGGCGGCCGCCGACCAGTCCTGCGAGCGGGTGGCGGCGCGGCTCGACGGGGCGACGGACCTTGACGTCGGCGATGTGGCCTTCACCCTGCAGGTCGGCCGGAAAGTGTTCAACCACCGCCGGTTCGTCGTCGCCGAGAGCACCGCGGACGCGGCGGCGAAGCTGGCCGACCCAGCCCGCAGGCTCGGCCGGGCCGACGCGACGGTCGGCAGGCGGGTCGGGTTCCTGATCGCCGGGGTCGGAGAGCAGTACCCGGGGATGGTGGCCGCGCTCTACGCGAACGAGAGCGCGTTCCGCGACGACGTCGACGAGTGCCTCGCGGTGCTCGGCCTGAACGCCGCCGTCGACCTGTCGGACATCTTCGTTCCCGCCGCAGGGGCGAGCACGGGCGACCTGGCCCGGCTGCTCGGCCGCGCGGCGGAGCCCATGCCGACGCCCGCCCTCGACGCGCACCTGATCCAGCCCGCCGTGTTCGTCGCCGAGTACGCCTTGGCCCGGCACTTCCTGCGCTGGGGCGTGCGGCCCGACATCATGGTCGGCTACAGCCTCGGTGAGTACGTCGCGGCCTGCCTGTCCGGCGTGCTGTCGCTGCCGGACGCGCTGCGGCTCGTCGCGCACCGCGCCACGCTGATCGCGTCGCTGCCCCCGGGCGCGATGCTGGCGGTGGCCGCGACCGAGTCCCGCCTCCGTGCGGTCCTCGGCGACGAAGCGCTCCTCGACCTGGACATCGCGGTGCGCACGGGGTCGCAGATCGTCCTGGCCGGACCGGTCGACCTGGTCGAGGCGGCCGGGGCGGCGCTGGTGGCCGAGGAGATCGGCTGCCGGATGCTGGACACCACGCACGCGTTCCATTCCCGGATGCTGGCGCCGGTCGCGGCCGAGCTGACAGAGTGGATCAGCGACAACATCACCCTGAACCCGCCCGGAATCCCGTACCTGAGCAACGTCACCGGGGAACTCGCCACCGAGAAGGCCGTCACCGACCCCGGGTACTGGGCGCGGCACATGTGCGAGACGGTCGAGTTCGGCGCCGGACTGGCGCACGTGCTCGGCATCGACGACCTCGCGCTGCTGGAGATCGGCCCCGGCCAGTCCCTCGGCGCGCTGGCCCGCATCCACCCGGCGTGCGCGCAGGCGCAGTGGCCGCTGATCATGACCTCGCTGCCCGGCGCCGCCGATCCGCGCGACGCCGAGCAGGCGGTGGCGGAGTCCCTGGGCAGGCTGTGGCTGGCGGGCGCGCCGGTCGACTGGCATGCCGCGCACGACCTCGACGACTGGCGGCCGGGTCGGGTCCCGCTGCCGACGTATCCGTTCGAGCGCCAGGAATACTGGCTGGAGGCCGAGCAGGGAGCCGCGGGCCCGGTCGGCCCGGTGCTGGACGTGAACGACCCGACCAGCATCCTGACCGCCCTGCCGAAGCGGCCCGACACGGAGTGGATCACGCTGCCCGTGTGGCGGCAGACCGCGCCGCGCCCAGCCCGCACGGACGCGTCGACCTGGCTCGTCTACACCGACACCGGCACCGCCGACGATCTGGCGACCGCGCTGCGCTCGAAGCTGGAGGCGGCGGGCGGGCGGGTGGTGTTCGCCCGGCCGGGAGCGGCGTTCGACAGCGGCCCGGACGGCGTCACGCTGCGCCCGGGGTCCACTGAGGACACCACGGCCGCGCTGCGCGACCTGTCCGACCGCGGACTGGCCCCCGACCGGGTGGTGCACCTGTGGACGGTGGGCGGTGCGGCTGACCTGCCGCGCGGTTTCCACACCCTGGTGGCCTTCGCCAAGGCCGCGGGCGACCTCGGCCTGGCCGGATGGTCGCTCGACATCGTCACCACCGGCGGCCACCGGGTCCTGCCCGGCGACAAGGTCCGGGCGCAGACCGGCACCCTGATCGGCCCGACCAGGCTCATCCCGGTCGAGTACCCGAGCGCCACCACCCGACTGATCGACCTGGACAGAACCACGTCGGGCGCCGCCCTGCTGGCCGAACTGCGCGCGGAACCGGCCGACCAGGTCGTCGCCCTGCGCGGCGGCAGGCGGTGGATCCCCGGCTACGAGGTGCTCGACGCCTCCTGTGTCGACGAGACCGAGCCCGTCGTGGGCATCCGCCGCGGCGGCACGTACCTGGTCACCGGCGGGCTGGGCGGCATCGGTCTCGCGATGGCCGAGCGGCTCGCCGAGCAGTACCAGGCCAAGCTCGTCCTGCTGAGCCGCACGCCGGCACCTCCCCGGGACCAGTGGGCGGCCATCGCCGCCGCGGCGAACACCGCGCCCGAGGTGCGCAGGCGCATCGACGGGTTGCGCGGCCTCGAAGCCCACGGCGCCCAGGTGGTCACCGTGGCGGGCGACGTGGCGCGCACCGCCGACGTCCGCCGCGCGGTCGACACCGCGCTCGACCGGTTCGGCGGGCTCGACGGCGTGCTGCACTGCGCCGGGGTGCCCGCGCTGGGCCTGATGCAGTTCAAGACCGCGACCGACGTCGACAAGGTGCTCGCGCCCAAGGTGGCGGGAACGCTGGCCATCGCCGAGGTGCTGCGCGAGGTGCCGGTCGACTTCCTGGCGCTGTTCTCCTCGACGACGTCGGCCACCGGCGGCGGCGCGGGCCAGGTCGACTACTGCGCGGCGAACGCGTTCCTGGACGCCTTCGCGCAGAGCGATCCCCTGCCGGGCTGCCTGGTGACCTCGATCGACTGGGGCGAGTGGACGTGGAACGGCTGGACCGTCGGCCTCGACAGCTACGACGAGGGGTCTCGGCAGTTCTTCGAGACCTACCGGGAGACCTTCGGCATCTCCTTCGACGAGGGATGGCGGGTCCTGCGGCGGATCCTGGCCGCGGGCGAGCCGCACGTCGTGGTGTCCACACAGGACTTCGCGCCACTGGTCGCGATGAGCAGGCTGTCCTCCATCGAAAGCCACCAGGCGACGGTGAAGAAGGCGCGCGACGCGCTGGGCAGGCATCCCCGGCCGGACCTGTCGACCTCGTTCGTGCAGCCGCAGACACCCGCCGAGCAGGCGATCGCGGACGTGTGGACCGAGGCCCTCGGGCTCGACGAGGTCGGCGTGCACGACAACTTCTTCGAACTGGGCGGCAACTCCCTGATCGGCATGGAGATCATCGCCCGGGTCCGTACGGCGCTCGACCTGTCCTACCTGCCGCCGCACATCCTCTACCAGGCGCCGACCGTGGCCGCGCTGGCCACCGCCGCCGCGGGCGGCACCGAGCAAGACGAAGGCACAGCGGAGACCGGTGACCAGAACCGGTCCCGGATCGAACAACGGCGCAACACGCTCCGAAACAGGAGGTCGTCATGACGGAAACCGACTACGGTTCGGCGGTCGCCCTGGTCGGGATGTCCGGGCGCTTCCCGGGCGCGGGCAGCGTCGACGAGTTGTGGCGCAACCTGCTGGCCGGGGTGAAAGGCTTACAAGAACTCACCGACGAGCAGTTACGCGACGCGGGGGTCGAGCCGGGACAGCTCGCCGACCCCCGCTACGTCCGCGTCGGCGGGCCGCTGCGCGACCTCGACCGGTTCGACGCGGGGGTCTTCGGGATCAGCCCGCGCGAAGCCGAGACCATGGACCCGCAGCACAAGCTGTTCCTGGAATGCTCGTGGGAGGCGCTGGAGTCGGCCGGGTACTGCCCGACGGACACGCCCGGCCAGGTCGCGGTGTTCGGCGGCTCCGGCTTCCCGGACTACATCGTGCAGAACATCCAGCACCTCGCGGGTGAGCCCGGCGGCGCGCTGCTGATGGCGGTCGGCAACGAGCGCGACTCGCTGGCCTCGCTGGTGTCCTACAAACTGGGCCTGCGCGGACCGGCGATCTCGGTGCAGACCTTCTGCTCCACCTCACTGGTCTCGGTGCACCTGGCGTGCCAGAGCCTGCTGACCTACGAGTGCGACATGGCGGTGGCGGGCGGCGCGTACACCCCGCTGCCCCAGCCGACCGGCTACGTCTACGAACCCGGCGGCATCACCTCCCCGGACGGCCGGGTGCGCAGCTTCGACGCCGAGGCCAACGGCACGGTGATGGGCAGCGGCGTCGGCGTGGTCGCGCTCAAGCGGATGTCCGAGGCGATCAGCGACGGCGACGTGATCCACGCGGTGATCCTCGGGTCGGCGGCCAACAACGACGGCCGGGTGCGGGCCGGGTACACCGCGCCCGGTGTCGACGGCCAGGCCGAGGTGATCGACGCCGCGCTCGGCGTGGCCGGGGTGAAGCCGGAGACCATCGGGTACGTCGAGTGCCACGCGACCGGCACCATGCTCGGCGACTCGATCGAGCTGGCCGCGATGAACCGGGTGTTCACCCAGGCCCGTGAGGTGCCGTGCGTGCTGGGCACCCTCAAGCCCAGCCTGGGCCACCTCGACCGCGCGTCCGGCGTGACCGGGCTGATGCGCGCCGCGATGAACCTCAAACACGAACTGCTGCCCGCCACGCCCGACTACCGCGACCCGAACCCGGCCCTGGCCACGTCGCTGGACCGGTTCACCGTCCTGTCCGAACACCAGGCGTGGGCGGCGGGCCCGCATCCGCGCCGGGCCGGGGTCAGCTCGTTCGGCCTGGGCGGGACCAACGCGCACGTCGTGCTGGAGCAGGCCCCGCCGCGGCCGGTCCGGCCGCACCGCGCGGGCCCGCACCTGCTGGCGTTCTCCGCCGCCGACGCCGACGCGTTGGCCGCGGTCACCGAGCGCCTGGCCGGGCATCTCGCCGAGCACACCGGCGACGACCTGGCCGACGTGGCGTTCACCCTGCAGATGTCGCGGTGCGGTTTCGCGCTGCGGCGCGCGGTGGTGGTCGCCGACCACGCCGACGCGGTGGCGGCGCTGGGCGACCCGGAGCGCTGGATCGACGGCAAGACGCAGCGGCGCAACCCGAAGGTCCGGCTCCTCGGGCCCGAGGAGTCCACCCGGCGGCTCGCCGCCCTCGGCGCGCGGGTCGTCGACGAGGAGGCCGAGGACGTGCTCGACATCGTCGTCGAGCCGGGTGAGGACGGCTTCCTGGCGGCGCTGGCGGCCCTGTGGCAGGCGGGCAGCGTCCTGGACTGGCCCGCCCTGCACGGCGGGGCCGGACGGCGGGTCGAGCTGCCGACGTATCCGTTCCAGCGCAAGCGGTATTGGATCGACGCCAAGCCTCGGGCGTTCGACGTCCCGGACGTCTGGTGGTCGGCGCCGACCACCACGACCCGCACCTACGACCGGGCACAGTGGACCTACCTGCCGACCTGGCAGCGCAAGCCGCGCCCACTCGCCGACCTCGACGAGCGGCTCCGGGCCGCCGGGCCGTGGCTGGTGTTCAGCGGCGACGAGCGCGGCGAGGCGTTGGTCGAGCACCTGACCCACTCGGGCGTCGAGGTCACCACCGTGCGCCCCGGCGACCGGTTCGACCAGGACGAGACGGGCGACTTCACCGTCCGCGTCGACGAGCCGGGCGACATGGCGGAGCTGATCGGGTCGCTGCTGGTCGGGCCCCGCACCATCGTGCACGGGTTCAGCCTGGGCAGCGCCGAGGCCGGACCCGACGCCATGGCGCACTTCGACGCCGAACAGCACCGCGGCTTCTACTCGGTGATGGCGCTGGCGCGGGAGCTGGTGGACAACACCGGCGCCGCCGCGCGCATCGAACTGGTCGTGCTGACCTCGGGCGCGGTCGACGTGGCCGGTTCGGACCTGCGCCACCCCGAGCACGCGACGCTGGCCGCGCTGGCCCCGACGCTGGCCCAGGAGAATCCGCGGCTGCGCACCCGGCACATCGACGTCGACGCGGGCGACCTCGCCCGGCTGACCACCCCCGTGCTGGCCGCGTCGGTCGACGGGCACGACGGGCCGGTGGCGGTGCGGGCGGGCGAGCTGTGGCTGCGCCGCTACCAGCCGTTCCCCATCGAGGAGCTGACCGACCAGACCCGGCCGGTCAAGGACGGCGACGCGGTCCTGATCACCGGTGGGCTCGGCGACATCGGCATGGTCCTCGCCCGGCACCTGGCGAGCAGGTACGGCTGCAAGCTCGTGCTCACCGCGCGTTCCCCGCTGCCGCCGCGCGAACAGTGGCAGGACTTCCTCGCCGCCGTGCCCGAGGGCGGCGAGCGGACCGCGCGGCACATCGGCAACGTCCTCGATCTGGAGAGCCGCGGCGCGACGGTGCTCGCGCTGTCGGCGAACGTGGCCGACGTGGAGGACATGCGCGGCGTCGTGCGGACCGCGGTGGACGCGTTCGGCGGGATCGACGTGGTCGTGCACGCCGCGGGTGTGCAGGACGGGCAGTACTTCACCTTCGCGCACCTGATCGAGCGGGACGCCTGCGAAGCGCACTTCCTGGCCAAGGTCAAGGGTTTCCACGTGCTGCAGACCGTGCTGGCCGACCAGGCACCGCACCGCCGGATCACCCTGTCGTCGCTGGCCGCGGTGCTCGGCGGGATGGCCCTGGCGCCGTACGCCGCCGCGAACGCGGCACTCGACGCCTACACCCGGTCGGCGCGGCTGGCGGGCGAGGGCCGGTGGGTCACGGTGGACTGGGACACCTGGAACGTCGACCCGCAGCGGCTCGAAGGGCACGGGCCCAGCGTCACCGACTTCGCCATGGTGCCCGCGGAGGCCGTCGACGTGTTCGAGCGGACCCTGTCGGCAGGCGACCAGGTGGGCCACCTGGTGATCTCCACCGGTTCGCTGGAGGCGCGGCTCGCCCAGTGGATCACCGGCGACATCCACGAGGCCGACGACGAGGACGAGGTCGACGACCGCGAGCGGCACCCGCGGCCCGACCTGAGCAGCCCGTATGTGGCGCCCAAGGAGGGCACCGAGGAGAAGCTCGCGGAGATCTGGTCGCGGGTGCTGCGGATCGAGCCGATCGGCGCCACGGACAACTTCTTCGAGCTCGGCGGGCACTCGCTCATCGCGATCGACCTCACCGCGCGCATCCGCAAGGGGTTCGGGGCGTCGATCCCGATCACCGGGCTGCTGGAGTGCCCCACGGTCCGCCAACTGGCCGACCTGATCGACGGGACGGAGGCGCCCGATGCGACAGCCTGAGTACCTGCGCACGGTGCAGGGGTTCGTCCGCCGCGAGCTGATCGGCCGGGAGGCGGAACTGGACTCCCTCGCCCCCGCGCCGCTGCCGCTCTACGAGCGGTGGGCCGACACCGGGTTGGCGAACTGGTGGCTGCCCAAGGAGCACGGCGGCCTCGGCATGTCCCTCGAGGAGAGCGTGCGGATCGTCAACGAACTCGCCTACGGCGACGCGGGGGCGGCCTTCACGCTGTTCATCCCGGTGCTGACGACCAGCATGGTCGCCTGGTACGGCGGCGAGGAACTCCGGCGGCGCCACCTCGACGACCTGGGCAGCGGGTTCTGCGCCACCCTGGGCAGCGAGCACGCCGCGGGCAGTGAGCTGGGGCGGATCACCACCACGGTGCGGCGGGAGGGCGACACGCTCGTCCTCAACGGGGAGAAGGCGTTCTCCACCGACGCCGACTTCGCCCGGTTCCTCGTCGTGGTGGCGCGGGCGGAGGACAACCCAGCGCAGTTCCAGGCCGTGCTGGTGCCCCGGGACACCCCCGGCGTCACCATGGACAAGCGCTGGGATGTCATCGGCCTGCGCTCCTCGGCGACGTACCAGGTGTCGCTGTCGAACTGCCGGGTACCGGCGGAAAACGCCTTGCAGGGCAACGGGTTGCGGCTGCTGGAGGTCGGGCTCAACGCCAGCCGGATCCTGATCGCCACCACCGCCCTCGGCATCGCCCGCCGGGTGCGGGACGTGTGCATGGACTATGCGAAAACCAAGTCGGTCAAGGGATCGCCACTGCTGGGCAACGCCGTGTTCGCCTCGCGGCTGGGCCAGTTCGAGATGCAGATCGACGTGATGGCCAACCAGTGCCTCACCGCGGCCCGTGAATACGACGCGATCGCGGCCCGGCCGGACGCGGGTGAGGAGTTCTTGCGGGTGGGCGCTCTGAAGTCGGCGTTGACGACGAAGATGTTCTGCGGCCAGACGGGCTGGCAGATCGCGGCGACGGCGTCGGAGATGTTCGGCGGGCTGGGGTATACGCACGAGGCGGTGATCGGGAAGCTGCTGCGGGACGTGCGGTATGTGTCCATTGTGGAGGCTGGGGACGACGTTCTGCGGGACCTGGTCTTCACGCGGTTCGTGGTCCCGGTCTCCAAACGCACTTGAGCCGTGGTCCGCAACGACACGCCGAAAGACAGCGTCGGTAGCAAGATCGAAAGCGGCTCCATCCTCATCCAGGATGGAGCCGCTTTCGTTGTTTGCGCTGGCAAGCAGTGTCGCCAAGGAGGCATCCGGTGCGTGGATGCGGTGTCGGTCGGCCTTCACGTTTCGGCAGCCCCGCCCCTGTCCGCTCTTACACGGCGAGTTCAGCCCAGATCACCCGGCCCCGCGGTTCCATGGATGATCCCCAGCGGTTGGCCAGCGCGTCGACCAAGTGGAGGCCACTGTCCTGTTGTAGGTTTTCGGGGCGTCGCAGTGCTTCCGGATGTACGTCGGTGACCTCGAAAACGATGTGCCGTTGGTAGCCGAACATCCGCAGCGTGATCGGGTTGAGTTCGGTGAGGTCGTTCCAGCTCGTGCCGTCGTCCGGT
The DNA here is from genome assembly GCF_014323725.1 of Actinokineospora xionganensis. Lineage (GTDB taxonomy): Bacteria > Actinomycetota > Actinomycetes > Mycobacteriales > Pseudonocardiaceae > Actinokineospora > Actinokineospora xionganensis. The sequence goes on from NZ_JABVED010000004.1 coordinate 88,215, forward strand.
TTCGTGGCCTCGACAGCCAGCGTCACCAGCTCGGCGGCCACTGCCTCCATGTGGTCTTCGACGCAGAGAGCGTGCCACCGGTTGAGGGTGTCCGAGATGAACATGCGGGCGACGTTGACAGCAGTCGGCAGGGCCACCAAGTCCAGCGATGCCGAGAAGCGAGGCTCCTCACGCAGCCGAGTCTCCGGCCGGTCGATCGAACTTCGGACGTAGCCGTAGACCAGCGATGCCGCGCTCATGCCGGCGTCCACAGCAGGCTTGACCGCTTGACCAGTGAGGGTGCGCCGGATTCGCCAGGCTCGGGCAGCCCGAGCAGATCCCGCACGACCTCTTGAAGGTCCGTTCCCTCCTTGGCCCACACGCAGCCGCCGCCGTAGGAGTCGTCGAGGACTCGGGCCGCGCTGACGTTGTGGCGGTCGAAGATGAAGAGGGCATCGGTGTATTGCCGGCGGCTGTAGCTTCCGACAATGCCGACCAGTTCGCCGCTCTCGTCGTAAAGGCCCCGGAACACCCAACCCGACGACCTGATCGTCACCAACTCGTGGAGTTCGGGGAACCGGCGCAGGGCGTCGCCTTCGGTGATCTTCTCGTTCATCGGGTTGCTCCCGATGACAGGAGAAGCGTTCGAAGTTCACTGGCGATGATCACCGCGGACTGCTCCGCCGGTCGGGTCGTGCAGTCCACGGCCAGCACGGTGAAGCCCGCCTCGATGAGCCGTTCCTTCGCGTCTTTGTAATACGCGGCTTCACTGTGACTGCTACCCGGCGTCAGCTGGAAGCGGTTGTGTGGTCCGCGAGCTTCCAACCGCTCAGCGATGACGTCGGCGTCGGCTTCGAGAATCACGGCGAGGTCGGGGATCTCGACTTCCTCGTTGAGCTGCCACAGGAACGTCGGGTCGAGGCCATCGAACCGTTGGATCACCAGGCCGGAGGCGACGTAGCGATCGGACACGACAATGTGCCCGGACTGGAGAAGCCGTCGAATCTCGGTGTCGTAGTGGTGGTAGCGATCAGCCGCGTACAAACAGGCCAGCGCGTGGCCGGTGACCGTTTCGGTCAGCTCGGAGGCCAGCTTGCCGATCGGACCGGACGAGGGCTCGGCCGTGACGGTGACCTGTTCACCCTGGGCCACAAGCGTTTGCGCGAGGTGGCGGACGATCGTGGTCTTGCCCGCGCCGCTCGGCCCGTCGACGCTGACGAACAGGCCGAACCTGCGGTCAGAAGAGGGTTTCCCCGTCATCGCGACCACCCCCTGACGGTTCGTCGCGTAGCTCTTCCAGCGCCCGTCGGCCTGCGATCTCCACGAACAGCCGGGCCGTCACCAGCACGTCATAGGTCGCCCGATGCGGCGTGAGGTCGGCGGCGAAATCCGCTGCCAGCTTGAACTCATCGACCAGCGCGCCGAGCTTGTAGCTGCTACGACCGGGCAGCAGTCGGCGGGCCACCTTGAGCGTGTCGAACACCTCTGGGCACTCCCAGTCGCCGAGCTTGCGCTGAAGCACGCCAACATCGACATGTGCGTTGTGAGCGATCAGGGCGGAGGCGTCCAGCGCCTTGCGCACGTCGGCCTCGACGTAGCCGAACACCGGCGCGTCCCGCACGTCGTCATTGGTGATGCCGTGGATCTTGCGGGCGAAGTGCGTGATCGGCTGTTCGGGTTTGACCAGCCACGTCACCGGCTCGCCGATGATCCCGCCGACGATCGGCACGGCGGCCAGCTCCACCAGATCGGGCGGCTGCTGGCCGTTGCCCTCGACATCGACCACCACGTAGCTCAGGCTCGTCCAGTCAGTCATGCCGGTGTTCCCTTCCAGCCGATGTCCGCGCGCCCATGTCGGTTCGCGTGGTGCGGGTGGCGTTCGTCATGCACCTGGAAGCCAAGCGCGTGCTGGAGGAAGTAGCGCGGTTGCTCTTCCCACAAGCCCGACACGACGGCGGCCCGCCCGGTGATGTCTACGACCTCCAGCTCACGTGCCTCGGGCAACACGCGGGCCACGTCGCGTACTTGTTCCGCGGAGGGGACTCGGTGGGCGTTCAGGCAGCGTTCGAGCTGGCTCAGCGGGCAGATGTCGCAAAGTTCCCGGATGCCGACGTGGCCGTTGTAGTCCGGCAGGCCGTGTGCGTAGGACACCGCGCAGGAGGTCTTGCGGAACAGCGCCGTCGTGCTGGAGAAGGCGTCGAGCACACGGCGCTCCAACGTCTCGGGAACGATCTTCCTGCGGGCAGTGCCTTCGTAGGGCTCGGGGATGCCGTTCGCCTTGTAGTACTCCGCGATCTCGCCCCGGTAGAACAAACCGGTGAACACCGTGGCGTCGGCGTGCTTGCTCAACTCGAACGCGGTCGCCAAGTGCTCGTCGGTGTCGTTCAGGCCGGGGACGAGCGGTCGCCAGTACAGAACCGTCCGGTACTTCCGCACCTCCGGCGCGCTCATGAGCTTCAGGGACTCGGCCGCGATGTGCGACGGGTACGGCTCGATCTTCGGGTTGTCGATACCCGAGTACGTGAACAGCAGCGTCACCTTGAGGTGCCGGAGCTGGTTGAGCTGATCGGCGTCATCATCCGTGAGCTTGTGCCTGGTGATGACGAGCACGTGGTTGGTCAACTCGCGGGCATCGAGGTTTTCGAGCACCGCGAACGTGTGCGGCCGGACCTTCGGTAGGAACGGCTCCGTCGCCCGGTTGAACAACTGGATCGGCGTGACGTGCGGCTGGAAGTAGCGGTGAGCCACCAGCTCCTCAACCGCCTCGGCATCGGACATGAGAGCTCGCGGTTGATTCTCATCCCATAGGCCGTAGGTGTGCCGTATGCAGTACGAGCAGCCAAGCGAACAGCCCTGAATGTGGTTCAGGCTCAAGCCGCTCTTGCGGTACTCCACAACCTCACGGGCACGCTCGGGCAGGCGGTTGATCTTGTCTTGACTGAGCAACGGCACAGGTGTGATCACGCGGCTCTTCTCCAAGGTCAGCGGGGTGAACGCTTTGGAGAGTAAGTGCGCGACTACATAGCCGCCAGAAATTTTCTCGGTTTTTCTCGAAAAACTTTCCTCTGGTTCGTTGGTCGAAATTACACGCCAGAATCCTCGTCCTCGGCGGCCAGCTCCCGCATGACGCGGCCGATGATCTCCCTGGCAGCCGCGCCGTAGCTGGCGACTCCCGCCAAGTGCTCAAAGATGCCCGTGTACAGCTCGATCTCTTGCGGCTGACGTAGGTTGATCTCGGCCGAGTAGGACTCAAACCGCACGAGGTGGTCGTCCAGCACCCAGAAGTTGTGGCGCGGATCGGTGACATACTGAGTTTTGAAGTCAATGATCCCGAGTTTGACATTGCGCATGGAAGTCATCGCCATGAGCCGGTCGAGCTGGCCGAGCATGATGTCCACCGAGACAAGCCGGTAGCGAAGCGCCGCCTCGGTCAGGACGAAGTGGAAGCGCTTGTCCGGCCGGTACAGCATCTCCTGACGCTGCATCCGGGCCTTCACTGCCTCGTTGATGTCATTGGACACTCGGTGGACCATGACAACTTGAGCGAAACGGGCGCGGGCGTATTCGGGTGTCTGAAGCAGCCCCGGAATTACCGTGTTGTCGAAGCCCCGATAGAAAGTCGTCTTCTCATCTACCTGAGAAAGACTGGTTTGATGGGACTTCATGCCTGCCTTGAGGACCCGTTGCCACTCGGCATGTTGCAGCTCAAGATTGTGTAGCGCCGCGAGTAAACTCGCCGCCTGGCCTTCGGCGTTGGTGGCCTTCGCCCAGTCCCGGATGTCTTCATCCGTGGGAGTCTGGCGGCCGTTCTCGATCTTGGAGATTTTGGACCCAACCCACGACAAAGACTCCGCGAGCTGTTTGCCGGATAGCTTGGCGGCTACCCGCAGCTCGCGGAGTCGTTTGCCCAGCGCGTTGCGCGCTTCGTCAACGCCTGATGTCCCGCTGCTCATACCTGGCGACAAACTCATCTCGGGTCACGGCGTGATGCTTCGCTGCATCACGCCAGTAGTTGTGCTTCACGATCACAGCCGGATCTTCGATGACTTCCCCGTAAGCGAAACGATCGTCGTCGCCGAAGTGCATCTTGACCAGCTTGCGGGAGTCGAACAGCCAGTAGTCATAGTGCGGCAGTTCGGCCTGCTCGCGGGTGAGGTAACGGATGTCGTCACCAGCTTCGCGGGTAAACCCAGAGATCCACATACTGAAGCGGATGTAGTCGGTAAGCGGCAGCCCCACCACTCGCACGCGGGAGAAGAATCGTCCTTCGGCCGTGGCCTGACGCACCATGTTCAGCCAGTTCTCGTGGTACGACGCATCGCGGTCCCCAGCGACAAACTTTCGGTACGCCTCTGCCTCCCGCGGCGAGTTGTACTGGTCGCGGGTCTCCAGTCGGAAGGCTGTGTGCTCGAAGGTCGTGAAGAGCTGGGCGAAGTCGGGTCCGGGCTCGATGAGGGTCAGCTGTCCGCCCCCTTCTCCTGCTGGTAGCGGCGGGCGTAGTACTTGAGCACGTCTTCAGGGATCTCTATCAGGGTCTCGTGGTCCGGGACCGGGCCCACGTCGGCTAGCGCCTGCGGGTCGGTCACCTTCCAGCCCTGGGCGATGCAGGTGACGCGATCGGTCCTGTCTGTGGCGTACAGCGTAGGCGAGTCACCCTCGGTGGACTCGGGATCCTTGCCTAGAAATTTGGCTCGCACAGGCTCTCCTTGCTCGAAGATGGAGAAAACTTCTCGTACATCGTGGCGCAGAGAGGGGTGTTCGTCAATGGGGGCGTGACCCAGTGCGCCGCCTGCCCCTGGCGTTTGGGTGATCGGACGTGGTTCGGTTGGAGCCGGAGCGAGTCGTCCTTCGAACCAAGGCCGATGAGTGGTACAAATCGGCAATGCCATCGCTAGATGTGAACCAACCGTTCGACTTGTTCGGGCAGTTCTGGACACCGAACGAAGCAGAAAAACAAGTACCAGGCAGGTTGTTCCGCACATCGGAAGGTATACGTATTCAGCTATTCGAAGACTTGCGGCCGGGACCAAGCTACGTGCCGCGCCATCAAGACGAGCAAGACCCAGTCTTCGAAGTAGTTGATTCCCCTGATGTAGATACTCCCCTCACCATCCACGGCAGGATTGGCGAGCTGGTCGGAAAAGTCACAGCTTATGAATGCGTCACCGTGCAGTCCCGTTCCGACATGTTCAATGGTGGATTAGGTGAATATATTCTTGCTCCGATGGGTGTCATTTTTGGTGCCCATACAGCAGGCACAACTCAAGTGTTCTCTGGGGTTCGGATGCGAACCGCAAATATTGACGAGTGGGCCAGCCTTCAAGGGTTCTCTTCAACGAAAGGCGAGGATGGCACGAGGGGCTTGAACTACCGAGAGCCTTCGATTGAACCCATCCAGCTTGCGAACGGCGCCGTTCTCTCCCTCAATCAGCGTGCGCACCTGGAAGGCCCCCACGTTCGAGGGGGCGCGATGACACGCGACGTATGGTTTCAGATTCAGAGTTTGCCGCCGAGTACTTGGTCAGCGATTGACGGCCGGATTGTGACACCGTTGTCGAGTCTCATAACTTTGTGCCTCGGTCGAGAAAATGGTTTGGTCGCCGCCCAACTGACCTTTGATGGCGAGCGCTGGGTTGATCTCGTTTCGGATCACATTCGGTCTTCTCAGCCCGCCAACAGCCGAATCGAAGGTCTTGCTGGTCTTGCGGATTTAGGCCTGTCCGGCGTAGCAACATGGTTGAACAAAGTTGACAATCTAGGTCCACTACCTCCGGTGGTCGCGCATTTCTCGTCAAAGCGAGCCTCGATAAAGTTCGAAACCGAGCTTCTCGAAATGACCACCGTAGCCGAGGGGCTGCATGCAAGACTATTTCCCGATGAGAAACGATTCAGCGATGCTGACTGCAAGCTGATCAGCGATCGAGTACTTCAGGCTGTCGGCGATATGGATGTCCGCGTTGTGGACGTCCTCCGCGGGATGCTTACTCACATTGGCGAGCCGGGGTATCCGAGCCGCCTGAAGGGGTTGGCTCGAATCGTGGAAGCGGAAATCCCGACGATCTGCGGGAAGGTCAACAAATGGGCTCAGGTAGTGTCTAATGCTCGGAATAAGTACGCGCATCGAACGGCAGGCTTTCTTGACGAAGCTGACATCGATACGCTTTTCACTGTCCTTGAATCGCTTAGATGGCTCCTCCGCTGCATACTACTTTTGGAAGCCGGACTGGATAGTAAATTGCTCGCGGCTCGACTGCGAGACCTCAGCAGTTACCGACTTTTTCTCGAACGGGCGTCAGAGAACATACCCGCGGTTTATCGTGAATAGCGATGCCGATGTGGCAATTCAGGATGTGAGATAATCACGTACATGGGATCGCGGCGAACTGGAAGACTTTATGAAAGCTCAAGATGATGAGATCGCGCGGATGACGTTCGTTGATCTGCGCGACTACGTCGCACAACGCCTCGGCACCGAGGAGTGGCTGACTTTATACCGCTTCGATCCATGGGGAGCGCCCGGTACCGAAGCAATGTTCTTCTGTGCGCTCGCGCAGCCAGACCATCTCGACGAAGCACTATCTGATGACGAATGGGATCTCCTTGTTGGAAACGGAGGCCCAGGGTTTGAAAGCTATAGCGGCGGTACGTATCGTTATGTTCGTATCGGCGACCGGCCTGTCGAGCCATTCATTCATTCACGTAGCTTTCCGGGCCCGAGTGAATCCTACAACGAGTTGTCCGAGGAGTTTCGACTTTTTCACAACCTGTGCGTAGATCAAAAGACGGGTCGTCACTTCCTGTTTGACGACGGGGGCGATGAGGTCGATGTTGCGCGTGTGACTCCCGATCAGGTGCAGGTCCGGCTTCGCTACTTGAAAGAATATCTGGCTGCACGGGACATGTGTTTGCTGATATTCTTTGAGTACAATCGCTATTCCACCTTGACGCCCCTTGAGCTTGGCGTCGGTGATGAAGGTCGGTGGGAGGAGCAATACGCCGGGTTTCGATTCAGTCAGTTTCTACTCGAGCCGTGGTTCAGCATCGATGCCCACAAGTCGGCAAACTCGATTGCACGCCTACGTGGCAAGAAGGTCGTTCGCCCTGGCCTAATTGCGGCCGACCACAAGCCATGGGACCGTAAGAAGACCTACGAAAATTTCATCATCGGTACGGATGAGAACGGCGAAGAGTTGCTTTTCACGAGCAATGATGAGCAACTTGGAAACTACTTCGGAAAGAATCCTGAAGCTCCTCACTATTTGACGCCAGTCTTCTTTCGAAAACAAGTTTTGGCGAAGTACTACGCTGACGCGAGACGTTACAGGGTGTCTGACAGCAATCTGTCCTGTGTGAATTCTTGGAGCTTGCGGATCGACAACAATCACTCCTCCTACGTGACTGTGTTCCTTGGGGATCTCGGCCATCTTCCACAAAAGGAGCAATTGTATTGGAAAAGTTTTAACGTAGTTCCCGACGGCAGTATTAGCGCCACCTACTTTGGTCGGAGCATCTTGGGGCAATGGTTGGAACCGGAAGCGCCCGACCTATTGTTCAAGTCGCGTTATGAGCGATTCGGTCAAAAATGGTTTGCCAAGTTCGATTGGTACTTCTTTAAGCCTTTAAAGGCGGCCGACGCGCACTACTTCGATACCCTTCACCTTCCAGACGATGGAAATCAGGCGGAGTTTGACTCTCAGGTCATGGCTCTGGCGAAGGTCCTGATCGAACGCATCAACGAGAAGGAGATCAGGAAGCACATTAAGGTCGAAGATCGTGAAGCGGGTATCAGCAAGTTGGAGAAGTATCTAACGGTTCAAGGATATCTTGACGCAGGCGATCGACTCCTCTTGCTGCGGAACCTTCAGGATCTCAGGAGTGGCCCCGCTCACGTTAAAGGCGAAAGATATGAGCGGGCACTAACATATTTCCAAGTGGAGGATCTTGGGTACACCCAAGCATTCGGCGCGATCCTCACGTCGGCCATTGAACTGTTGGAGGCCCTATCAACTCACTTCGGTATTGACGATGACGGCACCGATGACTTGAACGACCTCAAAGAGTCACTGACTTGATGGCGAGCCATCGTGGCCCGCCTCACCCCGTGCTTCCTCAGCTTCTTCTTGATCGTGCTGGCATGAACGCCGTTTCGCTCGGTCAACGCCTTGGCCATAGCGCTCGACCGGTAGGCCTCGATCACCTCGGTGACGTCCTGCTCCGTGAGGATCTCCCGCACATGGTCAAGAGAGGCTGTCGTGCCTTCGATCGTGGTGGCCGTCTCGTGTCCGTCCTGGTCCGTGTCGTTGATCCGGCGCAGGACGTCCACCAGCGGTCCCACGAGGTTGGGACGGTTCGAATACCGGCGGAGACGCTCCACCCGCGTCGCCTTACTCGAACCCCTCTAAAGCACAGCGTTCAGCAGGCTGCTCGGGGAGAAGGTCAGCGGCGTATCTATGAATTGCCTCCCGAGGAGGACCCGAGGTGACGTGGACGTACTGCGAACACTGGAACCGTGTGCTGAACAAGCCGCTGAGCCCGTTTGGCGAGAGCGAGGCACGCCGTCGACACGAGTCGGGCGATCTCTACACCGCCGTCGACGCGCGGCCGGACGGGACGCGCATTCTCATTGAAGTCAGACTGGAGACCGGTTACTCGGCCACACGGTTCGTAGACGGACGCGGTCGCGACGAACTGGCGTATGTGTTCATGAGAAAAGGCGACAAACTGTTCCTCCAGGATATAATTTCCTACACCTATGGAGATGAGCAGGGCGCCAGGGGGCTGGCTCCACTGGTCGTGGAAAGTTGCGCCTACACATCCGAGGGGATTGTTCGCCACGAAATAGACGACTTGCGTGTGGAAACAATTGCTGTAACGGACTACGATTCAGTCGATGTGACTTCCCACTGGGAGCCGATTCCCGAGTTCGGGTCCTACGAGTCGATTTCCCGGTACGAGCGGGACTGACCTGCCCCGATACCGTGTCCCCGGTGTAGGACAAACGCGAACGACAGGCTCCTGGTGGATGCGATTTCCCGCACCCGCCAGGAGCCTGTTCTCGCTTCGCCCGGTCGGGCGGCGTTCACCGCGGGCCGGCCACCCACGGCCGCAGTGCCGCCGAGACGATCCGGTGCGTGGACACCGCCTGCTCGAACACCGCGAAGTGCCCGCCGACGAGCGTGTGCAGGTCGGTCGACGCGGAGGTCAGCTCTTGCCAACGTTGCTGGCGGGCCAGGCTTGCCCGGGGGTCGTCGGTCGAGGCGAGGATCGTGATCGGGACGTCCGTCACCGGTTCCGGCACGTACTCGTACGCCTCGCGGACGGTGAAGTCGCCGACGATGGCGGGCAGGATCATGTCCACCGCGCCGGCGTCGGCCAGCAGCCACTCCGGTGTCCCGCCGAGCCTGCGCAGCATCGCGATCAGTTCGGGGCGGGTCATCCCGGTCACCGGCGGGCCGTCGTCGACACCGCACTGCGGAGCGGCGCTGCCGGAGACGATGAGCCGCACGGGCGCCGGTCCCCCACGCCTGCGGATCTCCCGCAGCAGTTCGAAGCCGACGAGCGCGCCGTGGCTGTGCCCGTACACCGCGTACGGGCCGTCGACGGTCTCCAGCACCACCGACGCCAACTCCTCCACCAGCGGGCCCATCCGCTCGAACGCGGGCTCCCGCAGCCTGGACTCCCGCCCCGGCGGCTGGACCGGGTGCACGGCCACCCCGGGCATCCGGTCCAGCCAGGTGCGGTACGCCGAGCCGCCCGCGCCCGCGTGGGGCAGGCAGAACAGCGGCAGCCCCGGCCGGGTCAGGGCCCGCAGCGGCAGCCACCGGGCCGTGACGTCGACCGCGGTCATCCCAGCACCTCGACAGTGACGTAGGCGGGCGGCGGCTGCAGGGTGGACAGGTCGTTTTCCAAGACCACCTCGTCGCCGTGCCTGCCGACCTCGCGGAACCCGGCGAAGGCGTAGGTGATCTGCATCATCCGGTTGCGCCCGGTCTCCACGAAGTCCGCGCGGACCGTGACCTCGGCCGCCTTGGCCAACCCCATGATGTGGTTGAGCAGCACCATTCCGACGCCGCGCGACATCACCCGGCACGACATGAGCAGCATGCGCAGGTGCCAGACCCGCTCGCCCTTCTCCACCAGCGCCAGCCCGATCTTGCCGTAGCCGCCGAACTTGTCGGTGAGCGACGCGACCAGCAGCAGGTGGTCCGGCGAGGTCCGCAGTTCGTCGAGGTCCTCGTAGGAGTAGGTGCGGCCGGTCGAGTTGAGCTGGTTGGTGCGCACCGTCAGCTCCTCGGCCCGCTGCAGATCCTCCTGGCGCGCGGGCTCGATGACGAACGAGAGCCCCAGGCTCGACAGGAACTCGTCGTTGGTGCCGACGAACTCGCGTTCCAGGTCGTCGCGGGCGATCTGGCCTGCGTACATCTCGCGCCGCTTGGCCGACTCGTCGGTGACGAACCGGGGGATGAACTCGGGGCGGGCCAACGCCTCGTCGAGGTCGGCCACGTCCACACAGGTCACCTCCGGCACGCCGTGGCCGACCTCGGCCCGCTCGAACTCCTGGTCGTCGATGAAGGCGAACGCGTCGAGGCCGAGGTTGAGCGCGCCGGCGATCCGCCGGATCGACTCGGACTTGGCGTTCCAGTTCGCCTGCGGGAACAGGAAGTACTCGGCGATGCCCAGCTCCCGCAGCTTCGCCATGGCCGCGTCGTGGTCGTTCTTGCTGGCGACGGAGTGCAACACCCCCATGCCGTCGAGCCTGCGGATGTGGTCGAGGACGGCGGGCCGCACGGCGACCTCGCCGTCCTCAAGTAACACCCCGTCCCACAGCGTGTTGTCGAGATCCCACACCACGCACTTGATCCGGCCGCGCACCGGCTTCTCCGGCGCGGGCGCCTGACGTTCTTCGACGGTGGTCACCGCGTCATCTCCCGGTATGCCTCGCCAGCGATGGTCATCCGCTGGACCTCGTTGCTGCCCTCGATGATCTCCATCACCTTGGCGTCGCGGTAAAGCCGCGCGACCGGGTAGTCGTCGCCGCACCCGTTCGCGCCGTGGATCTGGACCGCCTCGGACGCGTGCCGGGCGGCGGCGGTGGAGGCGAAGTACTTCGCCACCCAGGTCGCCATCAGGGTCGACGCCTCACCGGCGTCCTTGAGCCTGCCCGCCTCCGCGCACAGCATGCGGGCCGCCCGCACGTCGGTGACCATGTCGGACACCTTCGCCTGGATCAGCGGCATGGTCCGCAGCAGCTCGCCGCCCACCCGCCTGCGCGAGGTGTAGTCCGCGCAGGCGTCCAGGCACGCCTGGATGATGCCCACCGACCCGCAGGCCACGCTGTAGCGACCGAGGTCCAGCGTGCCGGTCAGCACCATCCCCGCGGTGAACCCGCTCGGGCCCACCAGCGCGTCGCCGTCGAGCCGAACGCCCCGGAAGGACACCTCGGCGAGCATGGACGCCCTGGTGCCGAGGATCTCCGGGATCGGGCGCACCTCGACCCCGGGGGTGTCGCGCGGCACGAGGAACGCGCCGATGCTCGCGTCGGTCTTGGCGAAGACCAGGAACACGTCGGCCCGCTGCCCGCCGGTGATCCACTTCTTGACGCCGTCGAGCACCCAGCCGCCGCCGGCGGGCACGGCGCGGGTGCTGATGCCCGCCGCGTCGCTGCCCGCCTCGGGCTCCGAGAGGCAGAACGCGCCGAGCGCCTCGCCCCGGGCGAGGACCCCGGCCCACCGCTCGCGCTGCGCCGCGGTGCCCCAGCGGCGCACGGTCCAGGAGACCATGGTGTGCACGGTGAGCAGGCTGCGCACCGACGAGCAGCCCCGCCCCACCTCCTCGTGCAGCTCGCCGAGAGTGACCATGTCGATCCCCGCGCCGCCGTCCTCGACGGGCAGGAACGGCGCCCACAGACCGGCCGCGCCGATGCGGTCGAGCAGGTCCTCCGGCACGGCGCCCGCGCGTTCGAAACCGTTGGCGTGCGGGGTGATGTGCGTGTCCACGAAGGCCCGCGCCGCGGCGCGGTCGCGCACTTGGTCACCCGGCGGTGCGAGCAGCACCGGGGCGGCCACCGTCACACCCCCGCCGGGGCCGGCGAGAGCCTGCCGACCAGCGCGGCCATCGAGTCCGCGGTGCGGAAGTGGTCGAGCTGCAGCTCGTCGTTGGGGATGGTGACGCCGAAGGTCTTCTCCACGAACATGACCAGCTCCATGGCGAACAACGAGTTCACGAAGCCGAGCTGGAAGATGTCCTGCGCGGCGTCGATCTCCACCTGCGGGTAGCGGCCGCGGATGAAGGTGAGGATCTGCGCCTGGGCGGTGTCGGACATGCTGTTCTCTCCTTTGTAGACGGTGTAATTCAGTGGGTGACGCGGTTGGAGCCGCGGTAGTCGTAGAAGCCCCGGCCGGTCTTTCGGCCGTGCAGCCCGGCGGCGGTCATCTCGCGCAGCAGCGGGCACGGGCGGTACTTGCTGTCGGCGTAGTGCTCGTAGAGCACCTCCACGCTGTAGAGGATGGTGTCGACCCCGATCAGGTCGGCGGTCTCCAAAGGGCCCATGGGATGGCCGAAGCAGCCGCGGAACACCTCGTCGACCGACTCGGCGGTGGCGACGCCCTCGTGGACCAGGAAGGCGGCCTCGTTGACGGTGAGCATGAGCACCCGGTTGGAGATGAACCCGCAGGCGTCCTTGACGTCGACGGCCTTCTTGCCCATCGCGGTCAGCAGCGCCTTGGTGCGCTCGACGGTCTCCGGCGTGGTGTGGAAACCGGGGATCAGCTCGACGGTGGCCTTGGCGGGCACCGGGTTCATGAAGTGCACGCCGACCACCTGGCCGGGCCTGCCGGTCACCGCGGCCACCTTGGTGATGGGGATGGCCGAGGTGTTGACGATGAACACCGTCTCCGCGCCGCAGGCGGCGTCGAGCGCCTCGTAGACCTCCCGCTTGACGTCCCAGTTCTCGGTGACGTTCTCGATGACCACGTCCGCCTTGGCCACCGAGTCCGCGCCGATGCCGGTGCTGATCCGCGACAGCACCTCGTCGGCGTCGAGCACCGGGCCGCCCATGAGCCCGCTGAGCCTGCAGTTGTGCCTGATGGTCGCCAGCGCCTCGGTGAGGATGGCCTCGCTGGTGTCGACCAGGATCACCTCGTGCCCGGTCTGCGCGAGGTTCTGGGCCACTCCGACGCCCATCACCCCCGCGCCGACAACTCCGATCACGGTCATGACCTCTCCATTTCTCTGGTTGTTGCTAACGGGCACGCCGCCGGGCGGCGGATGCTTCGAGGCCGGATCGGCGCAGCTGCGCGCGGACATGGCTGTCGCCGTCGTCCGGGTTCGCCGCCGACGTCGCGCCCGCGGCGGCGGCGTCGATCACCTTGGCCAGCGCGGCCACGGTGGGCGCCTCGTAGAGGATGTGCGGCGGCAGTTCGGCGAGCCCGAACTCCGTGCGCAGAGCGGTCACGATGGTGACGCCGAGCAGTGAGTTCCCGCCCAGTTCGAAGAAGTTGTCGCCGACCCCGACCCGCCGCAGCCGCAGCGACTCGCACCAGGTCTCGGCGATGGTCTCCTCGGTGTGTCCGGACGGCTCCTGGTAGAAGGTCACCAGTTCCGGGCGCGGGTGTCGTTCCCCGCCGCCGCCCGCGGGGGCGGTGACCGCTTCCAGGGTGAACCGGGCGCTGCCCGTGACCACGGTCTCGAAGTCCTGTGTGGACACCACGACCCTGGTCTCGCCGCTGTTCACGGCGCGCAGCAGCGAGCGCCAGCCGTCGTCGAAACCGATGCCGAAGCGCGCCCGGTTCTCCCGGAAGAACTTCTGCAGCTTCTCGTCGTACCCGGCGAGGCCGTCCTCCCAGGCGTTCCACGTCCACTCGCCCCAGCCGACCGAGAGCACCCGCCGACCGGTCGCGGCGGCCTGGTGGGCCCACGCGTCGAGGAAGGCGTTGGCGGCGCAGTAGTCCACCTGCCCCGGGCCGCCGCCGGTGGCGGAGGTGATGGAGGAGAACAGGACGAGGAAGTCCAGATCGATCTCGTCGGGCTCGCCGATCCGCAGCGCTTCGGCCACCGCGAGGGTGCCGGCGATCTTGGGCGCCAGCACCTGGTCGAGCTCCTCGTGGCGCTTGAACTGCATCAGCCCCATGGACGGCACGCCCGCGGCGTGGATCACCCCGTGCAGGCCGCCGAACCGCTCGACGGCGACGTCGACCGCGCGCCGGACGTCGGCGGTCACGGCCACGTCGCCGACGACGATCTCGACCTCCGCGCCGTCGGCGATCAGCCGCGACACCTTGGCGACCCGGGCGGCGGTGGCTTCGTCGACGGCGACTGTTCCGGCGAGGACACCGGGCCAGTCGGCGCGCGGCGGGAGGCCGCTTCGGCCCAGCAGCACCAGTCTCGCCCGGCACTCGCGGGCCAGGTGGTCGGCCAGGCCCAGCGCGATGCCGCCGAGCCCGCCGGTGATCAGGTAGACGCCGCGGGCCCGGAGCACCGCGGTGTCCGCGTTCTGTTCCGCGGTCGGGGAAAGCGTGGGCGTGGGCAGGGTGGTGGACATGGCCTCGTAGCCCGGAACCCACCGCCTCCCATGCCGCAGCGCCACGATTCGGTCGGTCAGGGGCGTGCGCAGTTCGTTCGCGACCGACGCGGGGGACGCGCCGTCGTCGAGGTCGATCAGGCGGGCGGTGACCTTCGGGTACTCCAGCGGGATCACCAGGCACGGCCCGGTGAGGGTGGCGCCGTACGGGTTGGTGACGTCCTCCCCCAACACCTGTTGCGTGCCCGCGACCGCGATGTCCAGCGACCACGCGTCCGCCCCCAGTTCGCCCGCCGCCCGGGCCAGCGCGACCAGGGTGTGCAGCCCGTGGGAGACGGTCTGCTCGGCGGCGGCGGGGTCGAGGGTCCACAGGTGGGTCACCCGCCGCAGGGGGCGACCGGCCGCGCGCAGGTGGCGGAGCATGGCGCGGGTGTCGTCGACGTCGCCCGGCCGGACCGTGTACCCGTCGTCGGTGACCGCGTACGCCTCGCCCGGTCGGACCAGGCTCACCGGGCCGAGCCGGGACGCGATCTCGTCGGCCCGCCCGTCGCGGGTGTAGACCAGCCACGACTCCGGCCGCTCGGCGGGCGCGGGCGCGGCGGTCTGACGCCACACCGGCAGGTGCTGCCACTGCTCCTCGGGAAGCTTCGGCAGGGTGGCGATGGCGTCGAACAGGTTCGCCGCGTCCGGCAGGGCGAGTGCCTGGCGCTGTCCGGGAATCCTTGGCGCGGCGTCGATCCAGTAGCGCTGCCGCTGGAACGGGTAGGTCGGCAGCGGCACCCGGCCGGGCAGCGCGGCGTCGTCGGCCCGTTCGGACCCGCGACCGTGGTAAGCCGCCCAGTCGACGTCCACGCCGAGCAGCCACAGCCGGGCCAGGCAGTCGGTGAGGACCGCGTCGTCCGGGCGGCTGTCGCCGGCGGCGGGCAGCGCGCTGAGGATCTGGGGCCAGCGCGGCGGCGGGCAGCCCGCGGACCGCAGGAGCGCGCCGAGCGACTGACCGGGGCCGATCTCGACCACGGCCAGTTCCGGGTCGGCCAGCAGCGCCTCGGCCGCGGCGGCGAACTCCACCGTGGCGCACATGTGCCGGGCCCAGTACGCCGGATCGCACACCAGCGCGGCGTCGGCCCGCTCACCGGTGGCATTGGAGATATACGGCAGGTTCGGCGGGTTCAGCGTGATGTTGGCCCGCACCCACTCGGTGAGCTCGGCGCCGATCGGCGCGAGCATCCTGCTGTGGAAGGCGTGCGTGGTCCGCAGCGCCCGGCACGCGACCTCGTCGCGGCGCAGGTCGGCGAGCAACGCGTCCGTCGACTCGACGGGACCGGCCAGCACGACGACCTGGGGTCCGTTGACCGCGGCCACGTCGAGGCCCCGCTCGTCGATGCCGTACCGCTCGCGCAGTTCGGCCACCGTGAGCGACACCGCGACCATCGCGCCGGGGTCGGCCGTGCCGATCAGCTTGGCCCGGTGGGCGACCAGGGCCAGCGCGTCCGGCAGGGAGAGCACGCCCGCGAGACAGGCCGCGACGTACTCGCCGAGGCTGTAGCCGAACATGATCTCCGGGCGCAGCCCCCAGGCCATCATGGTGCGGGCCAGGGCGTACTCGACGGCGAACAGCGCGGGCTGGACGACCTCGGTGCGCTCCAGCGCGTCCGCGCGCGGGTCGTCTGGAGCGGCGGAGCGGCCGAGCAGGGCGCCCAGATCGGCCCCGGCCGCCCGCTCCCCCGCCACCAGATCCACCAAGTCCACGTCGAGCGAGTCGCGCAGCAGCGCGGCGCACTCGTCCAACTCGGCGCGGAACACGGGTTCGCGGCGGTACAACTCACGCACCAGGCCCGGGTACTGCTCGCCGACGCCGGCGAACAGGAACGCGACCCGCCTGCCGCGCACCGCGTCCACCCGGCCGAGCAGCGCGCCGCCGGACAGCGCGGCGACCGCCTCGTCGGTGCTGCCCGCGACCAGCGCGCGCCGGTGCTCGAAGGTCTTGCGGCCGACTTGGAGGGTGTAGGCGACGTCGAGCAGCCGGGTCTGCGGCGCCGCCGCCAGGTGCGCGGCGAGCCGCTCGCAGGACTGGTCGATGGCCGCGGTGTTGCGCGCGGACACCGTCACCACCTGATAGCGCCGGGCCGTGTCGGACTCGGCCCGCGAGACCTCGCGGACCGGGGCCTGCTCGACCACCACGTGCACGTTGGTGCCGCCCATGCCGAGCGAGTTGATGCCCGCGATCGGCTTGCGCCCGCCGCGCGGCCGCCACGGGGTGAGCGCGGTGTTGACGTAGAACGGGCTGTTCTCGAAGTCGATGTCGGGGTTGGGGCTGGTGTAGTGCAGGCTCGGCGGGATCACGCCGTCACGCAGGGCCAGCGACGTCTTGATCAGCCCGGTGACCCCGGCGGCGCGGTCCAGGTGCCCGATGTTGGTCTTGACCGAGCCGATCGGGCAGTACTGGGTGGTCTCGGTGGGCCCGAACGCGCGGGTGAGCGCGGCGACCTCGATGGGGTCGCCGAGTTCGGTGGCGGTGCCGTGCGCCTCGATGTAGCTGACGTCCTCGCCCGTCACCCCGGCGTTGGCCATGGCGTCGGCGATGACCCTGGCCTGACCGACCACGCTGGGCGCGGTGTAGCCGACCTTGAGCGCCCCGTCGTTGTTCATCGCCGAGCCGCGGATCACCGACCAGATGTGGTCGCCGTCGCGCAGGGCGTGCGAGAGCCGCTTGAGCACGACGACGGCGGCTCCGTCGCCGAACATGCTGCCGCGGGCCTGGGCGTCGAAGGTCCGCACGTGCCCGTCCGGGGACTCCATGCCGCCCGGCGCGAACTCGTGGCCGACCTTGTCCGGCACCCGGATGGACACCCCGCCCGCGATGGCGAGTTCGCAGTCGCCCCCGCGCAGGCTCTGCATCGCCATGTGGGTGGCGACCAGGGACGTGGAGCAGAAGGTCTGCACGGCCACGCTCGGGCCGTGCAGGTCGAACAGGTAGGACACGGTGGTGGTCAGGGCGTCCTTCTCGTTGCCCATGATGATCTCGTAGGTGCTGACCTCGCCCTCGGCGAACATCTGCTCGGGCATCCGCAGCAGGTAGGTGCTCAGGTTGGTGCCGCCGAACACGCCGACCCGGTCGCGGTTCTCCGGCGCGGCGTAGCCCGCCTGCTCCAGCGCCTCCCAGCAGACCTCCAGGAACAGCCGCTGCTGCGGGTCGGTCAGGGCCGCCATCCGCGGGCTGATGCCGAAGAAGGACGCGTCGAACCCGGCCACGTCGTCGAGCACCGGTCGGGCCGGGACGTAGGCGGGGTCGCCGATCAGCTTCGGGTCGACCCCGGAGTCGAGCAGCTCCTCCGGGGTGAAGAAGCTGATGGACTCCACGCCGTCGCACAGGTTGCGCCAGAACGTGGCCACGTCGGCCGCGCCGGGGAACCGGCCCGCCATGCCGACCACCGCGATCGGGTCGTCCACATCGGGCTCGGCGGTGGTCGCGCGCGGGGCTCGGGCCACGACCGCGGGCGCGGCGACCGTCCCACCCTGCTGGTCCAGCATGACGGCGAGGGCCTGCACCGTCGGCGCCTCGAACAGGGCCACCGACGGCACGGTGAGCCCGGAGCGCTTCTTGACCAGGGCCAGCATCTGCAGGGCCAGCAGCGAGTTGCCGCTCAGGTCGAAGAAGTTGTCCCGGGTCCCGACCGGCTCGACGCCGAGCACCTCCGACCACAGCTCGGCCAGCATCCGCTCGGTCGCCGACAGCGGCGGGCTGTAGGGCTGGGGCAGGTCGGGGCGCGGGAACCGCTCCCCCGCCGCGACCGGTTCGCCGAGGACGGTGGTGACCCGCGGGAGCCGGTCGTCCAGTCCGCCCGCGGCGACCACGATCTCGGGTCGCCCGGCGGCGAGCAGCCCGTCGAAGGCGGCGAGCCCCTCGGCGGTCGTCATGGAGTGGGCGTGCATGACCGCGCCGAAGCCGCCTTCGATCTTGGCCAGGGTGCAGGCCCAGGTGTCCCACTCGGCCGCGATCCACGTGGTCGGCGAGTCCGGCCGGTGGGCCACGGCGGTGAGCGCCGCGTTGGCCGCGGCGTAGCTGCCGAACGCCAGCCCGCCCAGGATCGCCGAGGTGGAGGCGAACACGAGGCAGAATTCCGGCGCCTCGGGCAGGTCGGCCAGCGCCTCGGCGAGCACCCGGGCGCCGACCACCTTGGCGCCGAAGTGCCGGTCGACGGCGTCCTGGTCGAGGTCGCGCAGCGGCCGGAACGTCTCCGGGCCGGTCTGCGCGGCGGCGTGGACCACCCCGTGCGGCGTGCCGATCTCGTCGAACAGCGCGCGCATGGCAGCCGCGTCGGTCACGTCCACCTTGGGCGTGCGGACCTCCGCTCCGAGCGCGCGCAAACGCTCGACAGCGGCCCGGCGGCCGTTGCCGACGCCGGCGCGGCTGGTCAGCACCAGCCGCCCGGCGCCCGCCAGGACCAGGTGCTCGGCCACCAGCAGCCCGACGTCGCCGAGACCGCCGGTGATCAGGTAGGTGCCGCCGGGGCGGATCGAGAGCGCGGCGCCCGACTTGCCCGGCTCGACGGGGACGAAGGAGCGGACGTGCCTGCGGCCGGCGCGGTACGCGGCGAGGACGTCCTGCGAGCGGTGCCGCAGTTCGCCTGCCAGCGCGCGGACCGCCGCCTCGAGGTCACCGTCCGGGTCCAGGTCGACGGCCCGGCACTGCAGGTTCAGGTACTCCATGTTGGCCACGGCGGGCAGCGCCGCGACCGCGGCCTGGGCGGGTTCGGGGCGCTCGCCCGCGACCGCCTGCCCGCCTCGGGTGACGAGGACGACCTCCGTGGTGTCGTTGCCGTCGCTGCCCCAGGCGTCGAGCAGGGACGCGATCGGCAGCACCGCGGCCGACTCGTCGCCGTGGACACCGATGGCCCGCAAGTCGACCAGGACGCTCGGTTCGGCGTTCGTCTCGTGCTCGCCGACGACCACGTCGGCGCCCTCGGCCCGCAGGACCTCGGCGAGCGCCTCGGCGATGCCCGCGCGGTCGGCGAGCAGCACGTACCGGCCGGTCAGGGCCGCGCCGGTCACGGGCTCGGCTGTCCACTGAGGACTCAGCAGGGTGACGTGGTCGACCGGCGGCGCGGCCTGCCGGGCAACCCCCGAAGCGGTGGATCCGACCGCCGGGGCGTCGACCCAGAAGCGCTCGCGCTGGAACTGGTAGCCGGGCAGCCCGACCTTGCCGACCGGCCGGCCCGCCTGGTAGCCGGCCCAGTCGATGGGCACGCCCGCCAGCCACAGCCTGCCGACCGCCTCGGCCAGCACCGTGCCGGACTCGGCCGGGTCGCCGGCGGCGGGCAGCGTGGGCACCACCAGGGACCAGCGCGCGGGCGGGCAGTCGCGCCTACCGCGCGCCATCGCGCCCAGCGACTGCCCCGGTCCCAGTTCCAGCAGTGCCGATTCCCCTTGGGCCAGCACGGTTTCCAGCATGGTGTCGAACCGGACGGCGGAGCACATGTGCTCGGCCCAGTACCCGGGGTCGCGCACCTGTTCGGCGGTGACCAGGCCGCCTGTGACGTTGGAGAGGTAGGGGACCAGCGGCTCGCCGGCGGTGATGTGCTCGGCCACCCACGCGGTGAGCTCCGCCTTGATCGGTTCCATCATCCGGGAGTGGAAGGCGTGGCTGGTGGCGAGCGGGCGGCAGGGCACGGCCTCGGCTTCGAGCGCCGCGCGGAATCGGCGGACCGCTTCGGGCTCGCCCGCCACCACGGTCAGCTCGGGGCCGTTGACCGCGGCCACGTCGACGCGGGCGTCCCAGCGCTCGATCCGCAGCCGCACCTGATCCTCCGACAGCGGCACGGCGGCCATGGCTCCCGCGGGCAGGGAGCTGATCAGCTTCGCCCGGTGCGCGACCAACGCCAACGCCGAGTCCAGCGTCAGGACCCCGGACAGGCAGGCCGCGACGTACTCGCCGAGGCTGTAGCCCGCCATGACGCTCGGCCGCACACCCCAGGACCGCAGCAGCCGGGCCAGCGCGTACTCGACCGCGAACGTGGCCGGCTGCACCACTTCGGTGGCCGCGCCCGCCTCGGCGCGGGGCTCGGACTCGCGGCCGAGCAGCCAGCTCAGCCCGGATCCCGGCGCGGCGACCTCCCGCTCGCGGAGCATGTCGTCGAGCGGGTCGAACCCGAGGCTGACGGTGAGCGCGGCGCGGCACTCGTCGAGCACCTCGCGGAACACCGGCTCGGTCCGGTAGAGGTCCGCGGCCATACCGGTGTACTGCTCGCCGGTGCCCGCGATGAGCAACGCCACGGCGCGGTCGGCGCCGCTGTCGGTCCGCGCCTGCGGCCCGGGGTCGCCCAGGGCGTCCACCGCGTCGTCCGCGGTGGCGGCGACGACCATGCGCCGGTGTTCGAAGACCTGGCGTCCGGTCTGCAGCGTGTGGGCGATGTCGGCGAGCCGGTCGCCGCTCCCGGCGAGGTGCTCGGCGAGCCGGGCGCCGAAGGCGTCGGCCGCCGCGGCGCTCCGCGCCGACCACACCAGCAGCTCCGCCCGGGCGGCGGGCTCGGGCCGGGCCACCGCGGGCGCCTCTTCGAGGACGACGTGGGCGTTGGTGCCGCCGATGCCGAAGGCGCTGACCCCCGCCCGCCGGGTCCGGCCGTCCCGCTTGGGCCACGGGGTGAGCTCGGTGACGACCTCCAGCGCGGCGGCTCCGGTGCGGAGCTGGTGGTTGGGGTCGGTGAGGTTGCGCGTCGGCGGGATCTCCCCGTTGCGCAGCGCGAGCGCGGTCTTGATCAGGCCGGTGGCGCCCGCCGCCCGGTCGAGGTGCCCGACATTGGTCTTGATCGACCCGATGAGGCACGACTCGTCGTGGAAGACCTGTTGCAGCGCGGCGAGTTCGGCCGCGTCGCCCAGGGCGGTGCCGGTGCCGTGCGCCTCGATGTAGTCGATGTCGGCCGGGGTCAGGTCCGCGCTGGAGAGCGCCTCGGCGATCACCGCGGCCTGCCCGTGCACGCCGGGCGCGGTGAAGCCGACCTTGCGGCCGCCGTCGTTGTTGACCGCCCAGCCCCTGATCACCGCGTAGACGCGGTCGCCCGCGGCGAGTGCGTCCTCGAGCCTGCGCAGCGCGACCACGGCGACGCCGCTGCCGAGCGGGCTGCCCAACCCGGCGGCGTCGAAGGCCCGGCACTCCGCGTCCGGCGGCGCGATCCCGCCCTGCTGGTAGAGGTAGCCCACGCGGTGCGGCACGGAGACCGCGACGCCGCCGGCGAGGGCGAGGTCGCACTCGAACCCGGCCAGGCTGCTCGCCGCGGCGCACACCGCGACCAGCGAGGTCGAGCAGTAGCTCTGCACGCCGTAGTTGGGCCCGGTCAGGCCGAGGGTGTGCGCGACCCGGGTGGTGAGCGAGTCCTTGTCGTTGGCCAGGCCCACGGCGAGGTCGCCCATCACCGCGCCGACACCGCTGGGCGAGAGGTTGTTCTGCAGGTACGAACTCCACGCGCTGCCACCGAAGACGCCGATGGAGCCGTCGAACCTGGTCGGGTCGCAGCCCGCGTCCTCCAGCGCCTGCCAGCTGTGCTCCAGGAACAGCCGGTGCTGCGGGTCGAGGATCTGCGCTTCCTTGGGGCCGAAGCCGAAGAAGCCGGCGTCGAACAGCTCGATGCCGTCGATCACCGCGCCCGCCTTGACGTAGCCCGGGTCGGCGATCAGCTCCTCGGGGACACCGCCCGCCCGAAGTTCGTCGTCGGTGAACCGGGTGATGCCCGAGCGGCCCGCGCGGATGCCCGCCCACAGTTCGCCGACGTCGGCGGCTCCCGGGAACCGGCCGGACATGCCGACGATCGCGATGTCGGTGCCGTGGTCCGCACCGGCACTCTCGGCACTGTCGTGGTGCTCACTCACGTCGGTCCTCATTTCCGGGTACCCGGCCGGGCGCGGCGCCGCCGCTGTCCTCGGGCCGAACTGGTGGTCAGCAAGTCGGTCGCGGCCCGCGCGGCGCCGTCCGGCGCGAGCGCGGCGGCGAACTGCGCGATGGTGGGGTGTTCGAACAGCACCGCGGGCGCGATGGGGGTGTCGATCAGCTTCTCGACGGCGTGCACCATCGCCATGCCCACCAGCGAGTTGCCGCCCAGGTCGAAGAACGGGTCGTGCACGCCCACCCGGTCGATCCCGAGGAAACCGCCCCACACGTCGGCGATCCGGGTTTCCAGCTCGGTGCGGGGGGCGACGAACTCGGTCCGCAGCCGCGGCCGGGGGAACCGCTCGTTCGCGGGCTTGGCGGCGCCCGCGCCCGCCAGGGCGTCGATGTCGAGCATCGCCGACCAGTCGCGCAGGGCCTCGCGCATCGGCTGGCGGACCGCGACCACCTGGCCGTGGCCGGTGCGGATGATGTCGTCGAGGAAGGCGCAACCGGCCTCGTCGGCGAAGCCCCACTTGCGGCGGTACTCGCGGGCCTTGTCGGCCAGCCCGTTCCCGACGCCCTCGGTCTGCCAGTCGTCGTGCTGCCAGGGTCCCCAGGCCACCGTGACGACCTTCGTCGACTCGGCCGTGGCCGACAGCGCCGCGCCGTAGGCGTCGAGCACCGTGTTGGCCGCGCAGTAGTCGCCCTCGCCGATGCCGCCGAACGCGGTCACCGCCGAGGAGTACAGGACCAGCAGCTCCGGCCGTTCGTCGACGGGGGTGTCGGGGCCGACGAGTTCGGCGAGCGGTCCCATCGCCGAGACCTTGGGCGCGAGGACTTTGCGGGCGTCCTCGACCGTGCGGCGGGCGACCATTCCGCCCGCGGGGGCACCGGCGGCGTGCACGACCCCGGTCAGCGTGCCGAAGTGGTCGCGGCAGGCGCGCAGGGCGGCCCGCAGCTGGTCGGGCACGCCGGCGTCGGCGGCCAGGAGCAGCACCCGCGCGCCCGCGGCCTGAAGGTCGGTGACGTCGGCGCGTCCGGAACGGTTCAGCAGGGCCAGGTTTCGGACACCGGCCTTGACCAGGTGCCTGGCCAGGGCCATGCCGAGGCCCCGGGTCCCGCCCGTGATCAGGTAGACCCCGTCCGGCCGCCACACCGGCTCTTTGCTGTCCACTGTGGACAATTGGGTCCAGTCGGACAGCCAGCGCCTGCCGCGGCGCCAACCCACCACGTCGGCCCGGTCGGCCATCAGCTCGTGGGCGAGTTGCCCGGCGGTGGCGTCCGCGTCGACGTCGACATCGATATCGACACCGTGCCAGGTGAGGCCCGCGTACTCGTGGCGCACGACGCGACCGAGGCCGTGCACGATGGCCCGCCACGGCGCGTGGGCGTCCGCGCCGAGGATCTCCGCGGCGCCCTGGCTGACGGTGAGGAGCCGGACACCGGGGCGCCCGGGCAGATCGCCGAACGCCTGGGCGGCGAGGAGCAGGCTGTCGAAGCCGTACCGGATGGCGTCGGACCCAGTGTCGGACCCAGTGTCGGACCCGCTGTCGGACCCGCTGTCGGCCAGCAGGCTCCACAGGTGCGCGACGCCGACCGGCCCGTCGTCCAGGCAGGCGAAGACCTCGCGGTAGTGCTCAGGGTTCGTCGGGTCGATGACCAGTCTCCGGCCGTCGCGGCGCAGTTCGGTTCCCGCGACCACTTCGACCACCTGCCGGTCGCCTGCGGCGGCCAGGTCGGCGAGCGCCGAGCCGAGCACGCCGTCGGTGAAGACCACCAGCGGACCCGGCAGGTCCAGTGTGGACAGGGCGCGGTCCGGGTCGTGCCGCCAGGTGGGCGCGTAGCACAGGTCCGCAGGCCTGCTCGGCAACGCCTGGGCGACCACGTCGACCTGCTGCTCCGGCCAGAAGGCGGTGCGCTGGAAGGGATAGCTCGGCAGGCTGACGATCTTGGCCGCGCCCTGGTGGGTGGCCGCCCAGTCCACGCCGACGCCGCTCTCCCACAGCCGCCCGCAAGCGGCCAGCAGCTCGGCGCGGTCGTCCGCGCGGTCCGCGGCGACCCAGTGGGCGGGCAGGGTGCCGACACTGTCGACGCCCGCGGTGGGGTGCTGTCGGACCAGACCGCCCAGGGTCTGCCCGGCGCCCAGCTCGACGAACACGTCCACGCCCTCGGCCAGGCAGTGCGCCACGCTGTCGGCGAAGCGGACCGGGCTGATCAGGTGGTCGGCCCAGTAGTCGCGGCTGGTCGCCTCGGCCGCGGTGAGCACGGCGCCGGTGCGGTTGGACACCACGGGCGTGGTCGGCGCGTGCCGGGCGACGGAGTCGACCAGCGCGGCCAGCTTGTCCCGGGCGGGTTCGAGCAGCGACGAGTGGAAGGCGTGCGCGGTGCGCAGGGGACGGGCCACGAGACCCGCGGCGGCCAGCTTCGCCGTGACCGCCTCGATCTCGGCGGCGCCGCCGCTGAGCACGGTCATCGACGGGCCGTTCAGCGCGGCCACGTCGACGTCGGCCGCGGCGATCACCGCCCGGACCTCGGTCTCGCCCGCGGCGACCGCCACCATGGCCCCCGCGGGCGCCTCGGCGATCAGCCGGGCCCGCTCGACCACCACGCGCAGGGCGTCGTCCAGGCTGAACACCCCGGCGAGGCACGCCGCGACGTACTCGCCGAGGCTGTAGCCGACCAGGACGTCGGGCCGCACGCCCCACTGTCCGAGCAGGGTGGCCAGCGCGTATTCGACGGTGAACAGGAACGGGTGCGCGAGTTCGGCGCGGTGCGACGGGTCGTCCTCGGCGCCGACGCGCCCGACCATGGCCGCGAAGCCCGCCGCCGCCCGGTCGTCGGCCGGGAACAACAGCGGGCGCAGATCGATCCCGGACTGGCGCTCGACGATCTCGACGCACCGGTCGACGGCGGCGGCGTAGCCCGGTTCGGTCCGGTACAGCTCGCGTCCCAGACCCGGGTACTGGTCGCCCACGCCCGGCAGCAGGAAGGCCACCTTCGGCCGTCCCTTGGCCCGTCGCGCGTCGACCGCGGTCGATTCGGCGGTCAGCCCGCGCGCCGCGGCCGCGGTGTCGGAGCAGACCAGGGCACGGCGGTAGTCGTGCTCGGCGCGGCCCACGGTCAGCGTGTGCGCCACGTCGGCGAGGTCCAGGCCCGGCTCCGCGCGCAGCCGCTCGGCGAGGCGCTCGGCCTGGGCGCGCAGCGCGGCCGGGGTCGCCGCCGACACCGTGAGCGCGTACGCCGCGGCCCGTCCGCCCTCGGCCGCCCGCTCGGCGGGCGCGGTCTGCAGGACCAGGTGGGCGTTCGTGCCCGACCAGCCGAAGGAGCTGACCCCGGCGATGACGTCGCCGTCGAGCGGCACCGGCGCGGTCGCGGGCCGCACGGTCCCGTCGGCGGGGATCGCGCCCGCCGGGTCCGCGGTGTGCAGGTTCGCGGGCAGCTCGCCGTGCTCGACGGCCAGCACCGCCTTGATCAGCCCGGCCACGCCCGCCGCGGACTGGGTGTGGCCGATGTTGGTCTTCACCGCGCCGACGTGCAACGGGCGCTCCGCCCGCCTGCCGCCGAACACGTCGTGCAGGGCGGCGAGCTCGATGGCGTCGCCCAGCTGGGTGCCGGAGCCGTGGGCCTCCACGAAGGCCACCTCGTCCGGCGACACCCGCGCGGCGGCGAGCGCCCGGCCGATCACGTCGGCCTGGGCGCCGCGGCTGGGCGCGGTGAGGCCGTTGCTGCGGCCGTCCTGGTTGACCGCCGAACCCCGCAGCACCGCGCGGATCCGGCGTCCGTTGCGCAGCGCGGAGGAGAGTCGCTCCAACACCACGACCCCGCCGCCCTCGCCCATGACGTAGCCGTCCGCGGCGCTGTCGAAGGTCTTGCACCGACCGTCCGGGGCGAGCATGGAGGTCGCGCACGCCTGGACGAACGTGTCGGGCTGCATGATCAGGAACGCGCCCGCGGCGACGGCCAGGTCGCATTCGCCGCGGCGCAGGGCCTGCGCGGCCAGGTGCACGCCGACCAGCGACGACGAGCAGGCCGTGTCCAGCGTGACCGCGGGCCCGCGCAGGTCGTAGTGGTAGGCGAGCCTGCCCGCGACCACGCTGGCCGACACGCCCTGGCCGAAGTACGGGTCGGCGGCGACGCCGGGCCCGTGCCGCTCGGTCTGCAGCCGTCCATATTGGACGGTGTCCATGAAGCCGACCATCACCGCGGTTCGGCTGCCCGCCACCCGGGGCGGCGCGATGCCCGCGTTCTCGAAGCCCTCCCACACCAGTTCCATCAGCAGCCGCTGCTGCGGGTCCATCCGCAGCGCCTCCCGCGGGGACAGGCCGAAGAACTCCGCGTCCCACCCGGCCACGTCGGGCAGGAAGGAGCCGTGCCGGGTGTAGACGCCGCCGGTGACGCTCCGGTCCTCGTCGTAGTAGTCGTCGATGTCCCAGCGCGCGGGCGGCACTTCGACGACTCCGGTGCGCCCGTCGCGCAGCAGGTCCCAGAACCCGTCCACGGTGTCGCCGCCACCGGGGTAGCGGCACGCCATGCCGGTGATCGCGATCGGCTCCTGGCCGCCTTCCTCCAGCTCGGCGATGCGCCTGCGGGCGTCGGTGAGCTCGACGGTCGCGCGCTTGAGGTAGTCGCGCAGCTTGTCCTCGGTCGCCATGGGTGCCTCTCAGAGTTCCGTGTCGATGAAGGCGAAGATCTCGTCGTCCGTGGCGGACCGGATCTTGTCCCGCACCCCGTCGCCGCTCTCGGGCCCCGCGCCGAGCCGGGCGAGGGTGCCGTGCAGCAGCGCGATGACTTTCGGCCGAGCCGACTCGTCGGCGTCGAGCATCCGTTGCACCTGTTCGAGCGTGTTTCGCAGCGTGTCCTCCGCCGACGGCGGAGCGGGGGCGATCACCCGGTGCAGGTGTTCGGCCAGCGCGGTGACCGTGGGATGGTCGAAGGCGAGAGTGGCGGGCAGGCGCAGCCCGGTGTCGGCGGTCAGCCGGTTGCGCAGTTCCACCGCACTCAGCGAGTCGAAGCCGAGTTCGTTGAACGTGCGGTCCACGTCGACCGCGCCGGGGTCGGCGTGGCCCAGCGCGGCGGCCACGTGCCCCCGGACCAGGTCGGTGAGGACGTCGCGGGCGTCGTTCTCGGTCATGCCCGCCAGCCGGGTGACCGGGTTGGCGGCGCGGCGCGCCGGGCGGACCAGGCCGCGCAGCACCGGCGGCGGATCGCCGCGCAGGCCCGACAGCGCCCACTTGGCGGCCACCACCAGCGGTTCGCCTCCGGCGAGGGCGGCGTCGAACAGGTCGAGGCCCTGGGCGGTGCTCAGCGGCGCCACGCCCGAGCGGGCCAGCCTGCCCACTTCGGCGGCGGCGAGGTCGCCGGTCATACCGGTGCCCGCTTCCCAGAGACCCCAGGCGATCGCCACCCCGGGCCGCCCGGCGTCGCGGCGCAGGCTGGCCAGCGCGTCCAGGACCGTGTTCGCCGCGGCGTAGTTGCCCTGCCCGGGATTGCCCAGCACACCCGCCAGCGACGAGAACACCACGAACAGGGACACCTCGCCCGCCAGTTCGTGCAGGTGCCAGGCGGCGTCGACCTTCGGCCCGAACACTCTGTCCACATGCGACGGTGTGAGGGCGTCGACCATGGCGTCGTCGAGCACGCCCGCGGCGTGCACCACGCCGGTCACCGGCCGGGCGGCCAGCAACTCGGCCACGGCGGCCCGGTCCGCCACGTCGCAGGCGAGCACCGCGACCGACGCGCCGAGCCCGGTCAGCCGGTCCACCAGTTCGGTCGCGCCGGGGGCGTCCGGACCGCGCCGGGACACCAGGACCAGGTCCCGCACACCATGGCGGACGACCAGGTGTTCGGCGATCTTCGCGCCCAGTCCGCCGGTGCCGCCGGTGATCAGCACGGTCGCGTCGGGGTCGACGACGGCCGGGTCGGGCGCGCCGCGGCGGGCCAGCCTGGGCACCAGGACGACGCCGTCGCGCACCGCGACCTGGGGCTCCCCGGCCGAGACGAGCAGGTCCCAGTCGGCGAATCCCTCGGGGACGTCGGCGAGCACGAAACTGCCGGGATGCTCCGACTGCGCCGACCGGACCAGCCCCCACACCGCCGCGCCCGCCACGTCGGTCACCGTCGGGCCTGCCGCGCCGGTGGTGAGGAACACCAGGCGGGACCCGGCGAACCGGTCGTCGGCGATCCAGGTCCGGATCAGCTCCAGCACCCGGTCCGCCAGCCGCCGGGCAGCGGCCGGGACGTCCACCGAGTCGTCCACACAGGACACAAGAACGTGGTCGGGCACCGTGTCGCCGAGGTCGTCGAGGAAGGCCCAGGTCGGCGGTTCGGTGGAGCTGACCGACAGGGGCGCCCAGTCGAGTCCGTACGGCGGCGGGCCCGGCACCGGGCCGGTCGCCATCGGCCGCACGCGCAGCGCCTCGATGCCCAGCACCGGCTGCCCGGCGTCGTCGGCGGCGTCGACCGAGATGTCGTCGCCCGTGACGACCAGACGCACCCGCAAGGTGGACGCGCCGGCGGAGCCGAGCCGGACGCCGCGGAAGACGAACGGCAGTCGCACCTGGTCGCCCGGGTCGGCCAGGACCACCGTGTGCAGGACGGCGTCGAGCACCGCAGGGTGGACGCCGTAGCCCGCGACGTCGACGGACGCGGCGATCTCGGCGAACAACTCGGGACCGCGCCGCCACATCCCCCGCACGCCTTGGAAAGCGGGCCCGTACTCGTAGCCGAGGTCGGCCAGCCGCTCGTAGGCGGGCTCGACCGGGGTCGCGTCGGCGGGCGGCCACCGGGTCGCCCACTCGCGGACGCCGCCGCTCGTGCCCGCGCCCGCGGTCCCGGACGCGCAGCGCACCCAGGCGCCGTCGATCCGGGCGGACAGGGTCAGCCCGCGGCGCAGGTCGGCACCGGGTGCGGCCACGGTGATCTGCAGGTCGACCGCGCCGGTCAGGACCAGCGGGTGTTGCAGGGTCAGTTCCTCCAGGTGGTCGCAACCGGCCACCCCGGCCGCCTCCAGGGCCAGTTCGACCATGCCCGCGCCGGGGAAGAGCACCGTGCCGTGCACGGCATGCTCGACCAGCCACGGTGCGGTGGCCTGGGACAGCAGGCCGGTGAGCAGGAACCCGCCGTCGGCCTGCGGCACGACCGCGGTGAGCAGCGGGTGCGCCGACCCGCCGACGCCCGCGATGAACCCCGTGCGGCCGGAGTCGTCGAGCCAGTACCGACGCCGGTCGAACGCGTAGGTCGGCAGGTCGCTCCACGGTTCGCGGGCGGCTCCGAGCGCGGTGGTCCAGTCGACCGGGGCGCCGAGCACGTAGGCGGTGGCGGCGGCGGTGAGGAACTGCCGCCGTCCGCCCGCTCCCCGGCGCAGCGAGCCGCACACGCCCGCGGCGGGGGCGAGGTCGCCGAGGTCGCCTGCCAGCACCGGGTGCGGGCTGACCTCGACGAACAGGACGGGTTCGGTGAAGGCCCCGACGGCCTGGCCGAACCGGACGGGATGGCGCAGGTTGTCGTACCAGTACCGAGTCGACAGGTCGGCGGTGTCGATGAAGTCGCCGACCAGCGACGAGCAGAACCGGATGTCCGTGGCCGCGGGCGCGATCCCGGCCAGCACGGTGTCCAGTTCGTCGCGCAGGGCCTCGATGTGCGGGGTGTGGGAGGCGTAGTCCACGCCGACCCGGCGCAGGTGGGCGCGCTCCCCGTGGGCGGCGACGAACTCGTCGAGCGCGGCGGTGTCGCCCGCGAGCACCACACTGCCCGGTCCACTGTGGACGGCGAGCCACAGCCCCTCGGTCAGCAGGTCGCGGACCTGGTCCTCGGGCAGCGCGACGGCCAGCATCCCGCCGGTCCCGGCCAGTCTGGTCAGCGCCTTGCCGCGCAGGGCGACGATCCTGGCCGCGTCGGCGAGCGAGAGCGCGCCGCTGACGTAGGCGGCGGCGATCTCGCCTTGGGAGTGGCCGAGCACGGCCGTGGGCTCGACGCCCACGGAGCGCCACAGCGCGGCCAGCGAGACCATCACGGCGAACAGCACCGGCTGGATCACGTCGGAGCCCGTGGGCACGATCTCGGTGTCGCGCAGGACATCGATCACCGACCAGCCGGTGTGTACCGCGATCGCGTCGGCACACCTGGTCAGCTCGGCGCGGAACACCTCGTCGCCGTCGAGCAGCTCGACCGCCATCCCGGCCCACTGCGATCCCTGTCCGGGGAAGACGAACACCGGTCGCGCGTCGGCGGCGGCCACACCCTCCACAAGGGACGGATGCGACTCGCCCTCGGCCAGCGCGGTGAGCCCGGCGACCAGCTCGTCGCGGTCCCCCGCGACCACCACGGCCCGGTGTTCCATGGCGGCTCGCCGGGCCAGCGCCCGGCCCGCGTCGGCGAGGTCGCCCGCGCCCGCGGCGAAGTCGCGCAACCGGCCCGCCTGCGTCCGCAGCGAGTTCTCGGTGCGCGCGGACAACACCCACACCAGCGGCCCGTCGGCGACCGGCCCGCGCTCGTCGGGCGCCGGGGCTTGTTCCAGGATCACGTGGCCGTTGGTGCCGCTGATGCCGAACCCGGAGACCCCCGCCCGCGCGGGCCTGCCCGCCGCGGGCCACGGCCGCGCCTCGGTCAGCAGCCGGACCGTGTCCGCCGACCAGTCCACGTGCGGGGTCGGCGTGGCCGCGTGCAGTGTCGGGGGCAGCACGCCGTGCCGCAGGGCCATCACGGTTTTGATCACCGCGGCCACCCCGGCCGCCGCCTGGGTGTGCCCGATGTTCGATTTCACCGAGCCCAGCCACAGGGGCCGCTCGGGGTCGCGGCCCCGGCCGTAGGCGGCCAGCAGCGCCTGGGCCTCGATCGGGTCGCCCAGGGTCGTGCCGGTGCCGTGCGCCTCGACGGCGTCGACGTCGCGGGCGTCGAGCCGGGCGTCGGCGAGCGCCTGCCGGATCACCCGCTCCTGCGCGGGCCCGTTGGGCGCGGTCATGCCGTTGCTGCGGCCGTCCTGGTTGATCGCGCTGCCCCGGACCACCGCCCAGATGTGCCGCTTGTTGCGCACGGCGTCGGACAGCCGCTCCAGCAGCAGCACCCCGACCCCCTCGGCCCAGGCCACCCCGTCGGCGGCGGCGGAGAAGGGCTTGCACCGCCCGTCGGGGGCGAGGCCGCGCTGGCGGGAGAACTCGACGAAGGTGTCGGGGGTGGCCATCACCGTGGCGCCGCCCGCGAGGGCGAGCGAGCACTCGCCCTTGCGCAGCGACTGCACGGCCAGGTGCAGGGTGACCAGCGAGGACGAGCAGGCGGTGTCCACGCTGACCGCGGGACCCTCCAGCCCGAAGGTGTAGGCGACGCGTCCGGAAAGGACACTGGGCAGGTTCGAGGTGAGCAGCGTGCCCTCGACCGAGTCGGGCACGCCGCCGAGGAACCGGGCGCCGTAGTAGTCGAACATGACGCCCGCGAACACCGCGGTGCGGCTGCCCGCCACCGCGGCCGGGTCGATGCCCGCACGCTCGAAGACCTCCCAGGTGGTCTCCAGGAACAGCCGGTGCTGCGGGTCGGCGGCCAGCGCGGCGCGCGGGCTCATCCCGAAGAACCCGGCGTCGAAGTCCGCCGCGTCGTGCAGGAACCCGCCGCGGCGGGCGTAGGTGGTGCCCGAGGTGTCCGGGTCCGGGTCGTGGAGTCCGTCGGTGTCCCACCCGCGGTCGGCGGGGAACTCGCCCGTGGCGTCGCCGCCGGAGACGACGAGGTCCCACAGGTCGTCGGGACCGTGCACGCCACCGGGGAACCGGCAGGCCATGCCGATGACGGCGACGGGCTCGTGCTGCCCGTCGGCCACCTCGGTCAGCCGGGTCTCGGTGTCGGCGAGGCGGCGGCGGGTGTCGGCGAGCTCGACGGTCGCCCGTCGGAGATAGGTGCGGAGCTCGTCCTCGGTCGCCATGGTCGGAACCTTTCAACGCGGTGGGGCGGAAAGCCTGGGGCCTATAACTGGTTGTCGATGAAGGCGAAGATCTCCTCATCGGAGGCCGAGTCGACCTTGGCCGCGACGGTCTCGGCCGCGACCACGTCGGCCACCGCCGATCCCGCGCCCGCTCCCCACCGGGCCAGGGTGCTGTGCAGGATCGCGATCAGCGTGGTGCGGGTGGCTTCGTCCTGATCCGGCAGCGACCGGCTCACCTCGTCCAGGCTGGCGCGCAGGATGTCCTCCGACGACGGGGGCGCGGGCGCGAGTGTCCGATGGAGATGGTCGGCGAGGGTGGCGACCGTGGGGTGGTCGAACGCCACCGTCGCGGGCAGCCGCAGGCCGGTCTCGCCGTCGAGCCGGTTGCGCAGCTCCACCGCGGTCAGCGAGTCGAAACCCAGTTCGCTGAACGCGCGGTCCGGGTCGACCGCGTCCGTGCTGGGGTGCGCCAGCACCGCGGCCACGTGCGTGCGAACCAGGTCCAGGACCAGGCGCCTGCCCTCGGACTCGGAGAGCGCGGCCAGCCTGGCGACCAGGCCGCCGTGGTCCGCGGACTGCCCGGTGCTCGCGGCGCGGCGGGGAACGCGCACCAGGCCGCGCAGCATCGGCGACAGCACGCCGCCGTCCGCCCTGGCCCGCAGGCCCGCCGCGTCCCACACGGCCGCCACGACCAGCGGGTCGGCGCAGCCCAGCGCCGCGTCGAACATGCCCAGGCCCTGCTCGGGGGTCAGCGCGCCGACGCCGGAGCGGGCCAGTCGCGCCGCCTCCGCCGGGGTGAGGGCGCCCGACATCCCGGTGTCGGCGTCCCACAGGCCCCAGGCGACCGAGACGGCGGGCAGGCCACGGCGGGTGCGGTGCGCGGCCAGTGCGTCGAGCGCGGTGTTGGCCGCGGCGTAGTTGCCCTGCCCCGGGTTGCCGAGCACACCGGCCAGGGAGGAGAACAGCAAGAACATCGACAACGGGTGGTCACGGGTCAGCTCGTGCAGGTGCCATGCCGCGTCGACCTTCGGGGCGAACACCGTGTCCAGTCGCGACGGTGTGAGCCCTTCGACGGTGGCGTCGTCGAGCACGCCGGCGGTGTGGACCACACCGGTCAGCCGGTGCTCGGCCAGCAGCCGGGCCAGCGCGTCCCGGTCGGACACGTCGCACGCGGCGACGGTGACCGCGGCGGCCCCGAGGCTCTCCAGGTCCGACACCAGGTCCGCCGCGCCGGGCGCGTCCGGTCCGCGCCTGGACACCAGCACCAGGCTCCGGACCCCGTGCTCGGCCACCAGCCTGCGGGCGACAAGCGCGCCCAGGCCACCGGTCCCACCGGTCACCAGCACGGTCCCGTGCGGTTCGGCGACGATCTCCGGCCGCGTCTCCCGGCGGGTGACGCGCGGCACGGTGAGCACGTCGTCGCGGACCAGGATCTGCGATTCCTCGACCGCCAACGCGGCGCCGACCTCCGCCCACCGGCCGAAGTCGGCGGGCGCGTCGACCAGAGCGAACCGGCCGGGGTGCTCGGACTGGGCCGACCGCACCAGGCCCCACACCGCGCCCGCCCCCACGTCATGGGCGTGGGGGCCGACCGCACCGCTGGTGCGGAACACGACCTGGGTCTTGGCGAACCGGTCGTCGGCCGCCCATGCCTGAACCAGTTCCAGCACTCGGCCGGACAGCTCGCGCACGGCCGCCGGAATGTCCAGTGTGGACACGCACGGGACGACGACCCGGTCCGGGATCGGCGTGCCGGCGGCCACCGCGGCGATCAACTCCTCCAGGTCCGCGTACCCGTCCAGGGCCGCGACCGGACCGCCGAGCGACACCCAGCGCGACGCGTCGGGGGCGGACGCGCCGGGGACCGGCACCCAGTCGACACCGTGCGGCACCACACCGGCGGCGGACGCGGGCGCCGGCGACTCCGCCGCCACCGTGCGCACCCGCAGGGACTCGATGCCGAAGGCCAACCGCCCGGCCCCGTCCACCGCCTCGACCTCGACGTCGTCGCCCGAGGTCACCAGCCGGACCCGCAGCGCCGACGCGCCGGAGGCGCACAGCCGCACCCCGCGGAAGACGAACGGCAGCCGCAGTTCCCCGGACCCGCCGGTGAGCACCAGCGGATGGAACGCGGCGTCCAGCAGTGCCGGGTGCACCCCGAAACCGGCGAGGTCCACCTCGGCCGGGGCGGCGATCTCGGCGAAGAGCTCGGCTCCCCGCCGCCACACGCCGCGCACGCCCCGGAAGGCGGGCCCGTACTCGTAACCCACGTTCAGCAGATCGGCGTACCCGCCGTCGATGTCCACAGTGGACGCCTCGGCAGGCGGCCAGGCGCTCGCCCAGGCGCGCGGGGCGTCGGCGGCCGACCCGGCGGCCAGCACGCCCGAGGCGCACCGCACCCAGTCGCCCGCGCCGAGCCGGGAGTAGACCCGCACCGCCCGGTGCTCCCCCGCGTCGAGCACGACCTGCAGGTACAGCTCGCCGTCGGCGGGCAGCACCAGCGGCGCCTCGAACATCAGCTCCTCGACCCGGTCGCAGCCGACCTGCGCACCCGCCTCCAGCACGGCTTCGAGCACCGCCGTTCCCGGCACCACGATCGCCCCGGAGACCTGATGGTCGGCCAGCCAAGGCAGGTCGGTGAGCGACAGCCTGCCGGTGAGGACCAGCCCGCCGCCGTCGCCGATCTCCACCGCGGCGCCCAGCAGTGGGTGGTCGAGTTCGCGCAGGCCGACCGTGGTGACGTCGGCGCGGTCGGCGGGCGGGTAGAGCCAGAACCGTTCCCGGTCGAAGGCGTACACCGGCAGGTCGGTGCCGACGTCGCTGTCCGCGCCCGCGGTGAACAGCGCGGCCCATTCGACGGGGACACCGGCGACACTGGCCTGGGCGAGCGCGTCGAACAGGGCGTCGGCCTCGGGGCGGTCGCGCCGGTGCAGCGCGATCACCGACGCCTCGGGCGCGGAGAGGCACCCGTGGACCATGCCGGAGAGGACCGATGACGGACCGACCTCAAGGAACGTGTTGACGCCGCGCGACTCCAGGCCCTCGACGGTGTCCTGGAAGCGGACCGCGGAACGGATCTGCCGCACCCAGTACTCCGGGTCGGTCCAGGCCAGGTCGGTCCCGAGGTTGGTGACGGACGGGATCGCGGCCGGGGAGAAGGTCGTCTCGGCGAGGACCGCGGCGAACTCGTCGAGCATCGGCTCCATCAGCGGCGAGTGGAAGGCGTGGCTCACCGGCAGCGCGCGAACCCGCCTGCCGAGGTCCTTCCAGTGCGCCGCGACGTCCGCGCAGGCCTCCCGGTCGCCGGAGACGACGACGCTTGTCGGCCCGTTGACCGCGGCGATGCCGATGAGGTGCTCCCGACCCGCCAGGGTCGGCGCGACCTCCTCGGCGGTGGCCTCGATGGCGACCATGGCTCCGGTGGGCAGGGCTTGCATCAGCCGGGCCCGGGCGGTGATCAGCCGGGCGGCGTCGGCCAGGGACCAGATGCCCGCGACGTGGGCGGCGGCGAACTCGCCGACCGAGTGCCCCGCGAGTTGGTCCGGCACCACACCGAGGGAGGCGAGCAGCCCGAACGCGGCCACCTCGTAGGCGAACAGCGCGGGCTGGGTGTAGCGGGTCTCGTCGAGCAGCAGCGCCTCCGGGCTGTCCGGCCGGGCCCACATGACCTCGCGCAGCGGTCGGTCCAGGTGGGCGTCGAGCGCGTCGCACACCTCGTCGAGCGCGTCGGCGAACACGGTGGAGGCCGCGTACAGCCCGCGGCCCATGCCCACCCGCTGCCCGCCTTGGCCGGTGAACAGCAGCGCCACCCTGGCCTTGTCGCGCGCGGTGCCGTGCACGACGTCGGCGACGGAGTCGGCACGCAGGTAGGCGTCCAAGCCGGCGACCAGGGTGTCGCGATCGGCGCCGAGGACCACGGCCCGGTGCTTGAACAGGGCCCGGCCGGTGACCAGGGCGTGCGCGATGTCGACCGGTCGCGCCGTCGCCTCGGCGGCGAACTCGCGCAGCCGGGCGACCTGGGCGCGCAGCGACGTGGCGGTGCGCGCGCTGACGACCCACGCCAGGGGGCCGACGTGCTCGGGCGCCGCCGGCGTGGGGGCGTCGACCAGCGGGCTCGGCGGTTCCGGCCGCTCCTCCAGGATGACGTGGGCGTTCGTGCCGCTGATGCCGAACGACGACACCCCGCAGCGGCGCGGGTGCCCGCGGCGGGTCCATTCCCGCTCCTCGGTCAGCAGCCGGACCGCGCCCGCCGCCCAGTCGACGTGCGGGCTGGGCCGCTCGGCGTGCAGGGTCGGCGGCAGCGTGCCGTGCCGCATGGCCATCACCATCTTGATCACCCCGGCGACCCCGGCGGTGGCCTGGGTGTGCCCGAGGTTGGACTTGATCGAGCCGAGCCACAGCGGCTGGTCGTCCTGCCGGTTCTGCCCGTAGGTGGCGATCAGCGCCTGTGCCTCGATCGGGTCGCCCAGGGTCGTGCCGGTGCCGTGCGCCTCCACCGCGTCGACGTCGCGAGTGTCGAGGCCCGCGTCGGCCAGCGCCTGCTGGATCACCCGTTCCTGGGCGGGCCCGTTGGGCGCGGTCATGCCGTTGCTGCGGCCGTCCTGGTTGACCGCGCTGCCGCGGATGACGGCGAGGATCCGCCTGCGGTTGCGCCGCGCGTCGGCGAGCCGCTCCAGCAGCAGCACACCGACGCCCTCCGACCAGGCCGCGCCATCGCCCTCGGCCGAGAACGCCCGGCACCGGCCGTCGTGGGACAGGGCGCGCTGGCGGCAGAACTCGACGAACGGGTCGGAGGTGGCCATCACCGTGGCCGCCCCGGCGATGGCCAGCGAGCACTCGCCCGCCCGCAGCGCCTGGGCCGCCAGGTGAATCGCGACCAGCGACGACGAGCACGCGGTGTCCAGCGTGACCGCGGGGCCCTCCAGCCCGAAGGTGTAGGAGACGCGTCCGGAAAGGACACTCGGGGCGTTGGACACCATGATGGTGCCTTCGAGCCCCGGCGGCGGGTTTCCGTTGAACCGCAGGGCGTAGTCGTTGTACATGGTGCCCGCGTAGACGCCGGTCCGGCTGCCCGCCAGCGTGGTGGGGTCGATGCCCGCGCGTTCGAACACCTCCCAGCTGGTCTCCAGGAACAGCCGGTGCTGCGGGTCGGTGACCAGCGCGCTGCGCGGGCTCATCTCGAAGAAGCCCGCGTCGAACGCGCCCGCGTCGTCGAGGAACCCGCCGTGCCGGGTGTAGGACTTGCCGAGGGCGTCCGGGTCCGGGTCGTAGAGCCCGTCCAGGTCCCACCCCCGGTCGGCCGGGAACTCGCCGATCGCGTCCACTTTGGACGCCACCAGGTCCCACAGCCCCTCCGGGCCGCGCACCCCGCCGGGGAAGCGGCAGGCCATGCCGACGATGGCGATCGGCTCGTGGCGGCCGTCCTCGATCTCGGTCAGCCTGCGACGCGCCTCGGTGAGGTCGACGGTAACGCGCTTGAGGTAGTCGCGGAGCTTGTCCTCGGTCGCCATGGGAACGGGCCTTTCGCCGAACGGAAGCGGATCAGAGCTGGGTGTCGATGAAAGCGAAGATCTCGTCGTCCGAAGCGGAGTGGATCTTCTCCTGGACGCCGGGGGCGCCGTTGTGGCCCGCGCCGAGCCGGGCGAGCGCGCTGTGCAGGATGGCGACGATCTTCGTTCGGCCCCCTTCGTCCTCTTCGGACAGAGTGCGGCGCACCTCGTCGAGCGTCGCGCGCAACGCGTCCTCCGGGGACGGAGCGGCGGGCGCGAGCGTCCGGTGCAGGTAGTCGGCGAGCCCGGCCACCGTCGGATGGTCGAAGGCCACGGTCGCGGGCAGCCGCAGGCCGGTGGCGCCGTCGAGCCGGTTGCGCAGTTCCACGGCGGTGAGCGAGTCGAAGCCCATCTCCCGGAACGTGCGGTCCACCTCGACCGCGTCCGCGCTCGGCAGCGCCAACGCGGCGGCGACGTGGGCGCGCACCGCGTCCACGACCGCGGCGCGCGCGGCCGGTTCGGTCATCGTGGCCAGGCCCGCCGCCAATCCGCCCGACCCGGTCGCGGCGGACGGGGTGGCCGCGACGGCCACCCGGCGCGGCGCGCGCACCAGGCTCCGCAGCGCCGGCGGCAGGTCGCCCGCCGCCGCCCGGGCCCGCAGTCCGGCTTTGTCCCAGCGGGCCGCCACGGCGACCGGCTCGGGCGCGTCGATCACCGCGTCGAAGAGGTCGAGGCCCTGCTCGGTGCTCAGCGGGGCGATACCCGCGCGAGCGAGCCTGGACCGGTCGGCTTCGCCGAGATCCCCGGTCATGCCGGTGGCCAGGTCCCACAGTCCCCAAGCGACCGACACGGCGGGCAGTCCCAGGGACCGGCGGTGCCGCGCCAGGCCGTCGAGGAACACGTTGGCCGCGGCGTAGTTCCCCTGGCCCGCGCCACCGATCAGGCCCGACACCGAGGAGAACAGCAGGAACAGCGCGAGCGGCCGGTCGCGGGTCAGCTCGTGCAGCGTCCAGGCGGCGTCCACCTTCGGCGCGAACACGGTGTCCACTGTGGACGCCGACAGCCCGTCGACGGTGGCGTCATCCACGACGCCCGCCGCGTGCAGCACGCCGGTCAGCGGCCGGTCGGCGGGCACCGAGCCCAGCAGGCGCTTCAGCGCCCGGGGGTCGGAGACGTCGCAGGCGACGACAGTCACGTCCGCGCCGAGGTCGGTGAGGTCGGCGACCAGGGCGGCCGCGCCGGGCGCGTCCGGGCCGCGGCGCGAGGCCAGCAGCAGGTGCCGGACCCCGTGCCCGGTGACGAGCCTGCGCGCGGCGAGCGCGCCGACCCCGCCGGTTCCCCCGGTCACCAGCACCGTGCCCGCCGCGAGCGCGGGCTCGGTGGCGGGAGGCGGTTCCGTCGACACGGCGGGTCGCTGGATGAGGCGTGGCACCCGGATCGAGCCGTCGTGGAGAGCGATCTGTGATTCGCCCGCCGCCATGGCCGCGGCGACCAGACCCCATCCGGGATCCGTCAAGCCGCCGTCGCGGTCCAAGTCGACCAGGACGAACCGGCCTGGGTGTTCGGTCTGCGCCGATCGCACCAGGCCCCACAGCGGGCCGCTGACGACACCTCGCAGATCCTGGGCGGCCACCGCGTCGGCGGTCACGAACACCAGCCTGCTGCCGGCGAACCGCTCGTCGCCGACCCAGCCCTGCACGACGTCCAGCGCGCCGTACATCCCCTCGCGCACCGCGAACGGAACGTCGTCGGCGTAGACCTCGGGCTGGTAGGGCACGACGACGATCCCGGGAACGTCGCCGGCGGTCGTCTCGGCCAGGGACGGCAGGTCGTAATAGAGGGCGACCTCCGCGCCCGCCGCGCCCAGCTGAGTCGCGGTGTCCGCGGCCATGCCGCCGTCGCCGACCACGGCGAGCCGTTGCCCGACCAGGTCCACTTCGGACAGGGCGAGTTCGGTCCAGTCGACGGTGTGGACGATCGCGTCCGGCCGGGCCGCCGCCTGCCGCCGGGGCGCCCGGCGCAGGGTCAGCTCGTCGACACCCGCGACCCACTCGCCCGTGCCGTCGTGCGCGGTGAGAGCGAAGCGGTCGGCGGACAGTGCCCGGAGGCGGACGCGGAGCGAGTCCGCGCCGAGTGCGCCGACCCGCACGCCGGCGAAGGCGAAGGGGAACACCAGGGTGTCCGGGTCGGCGTCGGCGAGGGCGTCGAGCACCAGCGGGTGCAGGGCCGCGTCCAGCAGCGCCGGGTGCAGCGCGAACGCGGACGCGTCGGTGCGCACGCCGTCCGGCAGCCGCACTTCGACGCAGAGATCGGTGTCGGTGCGCCAGGCCCCGGTGAGCCCTCGGAACGCCGGGCCGTAGTCGTAGCCGAGGTCGGCCAGCCGCTCGTACGCCGAGTCGAGATCGATCGCGACCGCGTCGGCGGGCGGCCACAGGGTGAGCCGGTCTGCGGGCGGCGGCCCGGCGACGCCCAGCGTCCCGCTCGCGTGTCGGGTCCACGGGGAGTCGTCATCCGGCCGGGCGTACACCGCGACCTCCCGGCTCTCGTCGTCGTCCGGGCCGCCGACGACCACTTGCAGTTGGACCGCACGGCGGTCCGAGAGGTCCACCGGCGCTTCCAGGGTCAGGTCGTCGATCCGGTCGCAGCCCGCGGCGTCGGCCGCGGCGAGCGCCAACTCGACGAACGCGGTGCCGGACAACAGAACCGTGCCGTCCACGGCGTGGTCGGCCAGCCACGGTGTGGTGCCGGACGACAGCTTCGCGGTGATCAGCCTGCCGTCGCCCGCGGCCAGCGGCAGCACCGAGCCGAGCAGCGGGTGCCGGGAGGCGGTCGTGTCGGCGGCGGCGGGGTCGAGCCAGAACCGGCGTCGGTCGAAGGCGTAGCCGGGCAGCGCGACCGGCCCGCGGGGCCGTCCGAGAAGGGCGGTCCAGTCGACGTCGGCGCCGAAGACGAACGCCTCGCCGACCGCGGCGAGGAAGCGGTCCAGGCCGCCGTCGCCGCGCCGCAGCGAGCCGATCGCCCGGGTGTCGAGGGTGTCGCGGACGTGGCCGGTCAGCACCGGGTGCGGGCTGGCCTCGATGAACAAGGGGGTGCCGTAGCCGTCGAAGGCCCGGATCGCCTGCTCGAACAGCACGGGGTGGCGCAGACCGCGGTACCAGTAGTCGGCGGTCAGCTCGGCCGGGTCGAGGAAGCCGCCCGCCAGCGACGAGCAGAACCCGACCTCCGTCGATCGCGGGAGCATGTCCCGGGCGATGGCGAGCAGGTCGTCGTGGAGGGCCTCGATGTGCGGGGTGTGGGCGGCGTAGTCGATGGCCACGGCGCGAGCGCGGACGGAGTCGTCGCAGGCGGCGGCGAGCGCGGCGAGCGCGTCCGGGTCACCGGCGACCACCGTGCTCTCGGGTCCACTGTGGATCGCCGACCAGAGCCGGTCCGCCCAGGGGGCGATGAGTTCCGCGGCCCGGACGGCCGACACGGACAGGGCGAGCATGCCGCCGGTCCCGGTGAGCGACATCAGCGCCTTCGCCCGCCGCGACACGAGTTCGGCGGCGTCGTCGAGGCTGAGCACGCCGGCGACGCACGCCGCGGTGATCTCGCCCTGGGAGTGCCCGATGACGGCGGCGGGTTCGACACCAGCCGAGCGCCACACTGCGGCGAGCGACACCATCACCGCGAACAGCACGGGCTGGATCACGTCGGAGCCTTCGAGGGCCGGGGCGTCCTCGGCCCCGCGCAGCACGTCCGCCACAGACCACCCGGTGTGCGGTTCCAAGGCCTTGGCGCAGCGGGCCAGCTCGTCGCGGAACACCGTGCTGTTCTCCAGCAGGTCGACCGCCATCCCGGGCCACTGCGAACCCTGGCCGGGGAAGACGAACACCGGCCGCACGTCGGAGCAGGCCACACCGGTGACGAGCGCCGAGTGCGGGGCGCCCTCGGCGAGCGCGGCCAGACCGGCCAACAGCTGCTCCCGGTCGCGGCCGACGACGACGGCCCGGTGGTCGAACCGCGTGCGGCAGGCCAACGCGCGGGCGACCGCGGGCAGGTCGGCATCCGCGGCACGCTCGGCGTGGTCGCGCAGGCGCACGGCTGTCGCCCGCAGCGACGCCTCGGTGCGGGCGGACAGGACCCACACCAGCGGACCGGTCAGGGCCTCCGGCTCGTCGGCTGCCTCGGGGGCGCGCTCGATGACGATGTGGGCGTTGGTGCCGCTGATGCCGAAACTCGACACCCCGGCGCGCAGCGGCCGGTCCCCTGGCAGGTCGACGGGTTCGGTGAGCAGCCGCACGGACTCGCCGCTCCAGTCGACCCGGCCGGTCGGCTCGGCCGCGTGCAGCGTGCGGGGCAGCTTCCGATGGGTCAGCGCCTGCACCATCTTGATGACGCCGCCGACCCCGGCCGCGGCCTGGGTGTGGCCGATGTTGGACTTGAGCGAGCCCAGCCAGAGCGGGCGCTCGGCGGGCCGGTCGCCGCCGTAGGCCGCCACCAGCGCCTCGGCCTCGATCGGGTCGCCCAGCCGGGTTCCGGTGCCATGCGCCTCCACAGCGTCCACTTCGGACGGCTCCAGCCCCGCGTCGGCCAGCGCCAGGCGGATCACCCGTTCCTGGGACGGGCCGTTGGGCGCGGTCAGCCCGTTCGTCCGGCCGTCCTGGTTGACCGCGGCGCCGCGGACGACGGCGAGCACCGGGTGCCCGTTGCGCAGCGCGTCGGAACGTCGTTCCAGCAGCAGCATTCCCGCGCCCTCAGCCCAGGCCGTGCCGTCGGCCGACTCGGCGAACGCCTTGCAGCGGCCGTCGGCGGCCAACCCGCCCTGTCGGCTGAACTCGACGAACATGCCGGGGGTGGACATCACGGTCGCGCCACCGGCCAGCGCCAGGGCGCACTCGCCGCGGCGCAGCGCCGCGACGGCGAGGTGGATGGCCACCAGCGACGACGAGCACGCGGTGTCCACGGTGAGCGCGGGCCCCTGAAGGCCCAGGTGGTAGGCGATCCGGCCGGAGACGACGCTGAGCGCGGTCCCGGTGAGCAGGTGCCCGTCGGCCGTCCCGTCCGGCTGGTGCAGGCGCGGGCCGTAGTCGGGGGCCATGGCGCCGACGAACACACCGGTGTCGGTCCCGTCGAGCGACGTCGGGTCCAGGCCCGCGCGCTCGACGGTCTCCCAGCAGACCTCCAGCAGCAGGCGCTGCTGCGGGTCCATGGCGGTCGCCTCGCGCGGGCTGATGCCGAAGAACGCGGCGTCGAACCGGTCGGCGTCGTGCAGGAAGCCGCCGTGCCGGGTCTGGCTGGCGCCCGACCGCGCCGGGTCGTCGGCGAACAGTGAGGCGAGATCCCAGCCGCGGTCGGTGGGAAACCCGGTGATCGCGTCGGTCCCGCTGTCGACGAGCCGCCACAGGTCCTCCGGCGTGGCCACCCCACCGGGGTAGCGGCAGCCCATGGCGACGATGACGATCGGGTCCTCGGCCGCGCCGCGGACGGGCTCGGCGGCCGGCGTGCGCGGGCCGCCCTTGGTCAGCGCCCGCAGGTGTGCGACGAGGCGTTGCGGGGTGGGGTGGTCGAACAACAGGCCGGTGGTCAGCGGCAGACCGGTGGCCGCGCGCAGGCGGTCACGCAGCTCGACCGCCGTGGTGGAGTCGATCCCGAGGTCCTTGAACGTCCATGTGGGACGGATCGCTGCGGTGTCCGGGTGCCCGAGCACGGCCGCGGCGCACGAGAGCACCAGTGCGCGCAGGTCACGCTGCTCGGGAAGGCCCGGGGCGGCTGGGGTCCGCTGCCCGCCGGACCAGTGCCGGTCCCGGCGGAAGGCATAGGTGGGCAGGTCGATCAGCTGCGACCGGACGACCTCGACCGGACCGGTCCAGTCCACCGGCGCGCCGGCGACGTGGGCTTCGGCCAAGGCCAGGCGCATCCGCTCCGGTCCGCCCGCCGAGCGCCGCAGGGTGCCGACGGCGGTCGCGCTCCGCTCGGCTTCCTCGATGGCCTCTTCGACGGCGTTGACCAGCACCGGGTGCGGACTGCACTCGACGAACAGGTCGGTGTCGGCCCGCAGCGCGTGCTGGACCGCCGCGGCGAACCGGACCGGTCGCCGCAGGCTCTGGTACCAGTAGTCGGCGTCGAGCCGCGCGGTGTCGATCGGTTCACCGGTGAGAGTGGAGATGAACAGCGGGTCGGTGGACACCGGCCGGATCGGGGCGAGAGCAGAGCGGATCTCGTCGCGGACATCCTCGACCGCGGCCGAGTGCGAGGCGTAGTCGACCGGGACGATCTTCGCGTGGTACCCGGCCGCGTCGAACTCGGCCCGCAGCGCGGCCAGCGCCGCACTCTCACCGGAGACGACCACCGAGCGGGGCCCGTTGACCGCGGCGACGTCCGCGCGGCCCGCCGACAGGGACTCGACCACGTCCAGTGGCGCCGCGACGGACAGCATCCCCCCGCGACCGGCGATGGCCCGGATCGCCTTGGCGCGCAACGCGACCACTCGCGCACCGTCCTCGACGGACAGCGCGCCCGCGACGGTGGCGGCGGCGATCTCGCCCTGCGAGTGGCCGATCAAGACCCGAGGGATCACGCCGTTGGCCCGCCACACCTCGGCGAGCGACACCATGACCGCCCACAACGCGGGCTGCACGACGTCGACCCGGTCGAACCCGGGTCCTCCGGGGACCCCGCGCAGCACGTCGAGCAGGGAGTACTCCACGAAGGGGTCGACCGCCGCCGCGCACTCGGCGATCCGGTCGGCGAAGGCGGGGACACCGAGCAGGCCGCGGGCCATCTCCGGCCACTGCGATCCCTGCCCGGGAAAGGTGAAGGCGATCCGCTCGGCGGAGCCGGAGCCGCAGACCACCGAGGGGTCGGGCCTGCCGTCGGCGAGGGCGGCCAGGCTCGCGGCGCGGTCGTCGCCGATGACGACGGCCCGGTGCTCGAACGCGGCGCGGCCGCGCGCCAGGGCGATGGCGACCTCGGCCGCCGCGACTTCGTCGGGGTGGATCAGGTCGTGTAATCGGCGGGCCTGCGCTCGCAGCGCGTCCGCGGTGCGCGCCGAGAGCACCCAGGCGTCGTCCGCGACGACGACGGGTTGGCGCGCGGGCTCGGCGGGCGCCGCGCCGAGGACGAGGTGGCAGTTGGTGCCGCCCATGCCGAACGAGCTGACCCCGACCAGCGGTCGGGCGGGCAGGGCGGTGGTGACGTCGGCGACGCGAAGGCCCAGTTCCGCCAACGGGATCCGCGGATTCGGCGTCTGAAAGTGCAGGCTG
Source organism: Actinokineospora xionganensis (assembly GCF_014323725.1). GTDB lineage: Bacteria > Actinomycetota > Actinomycetes > Mycobacteriales > Pseudonocardiaceae > Actinokineospora > Actinokineospora xionganensis. The sequence continues at coordinate 133,213 of NZ_JABVED010000004.1, forward strand.
GGCGGCACTTCGGCGTGCTTGACGCTCAGCGCGGCCTTGAGCAGGCCCGCGATCCCGGCCGCGCCCTCCAGGTGGCCGATGTTGGTCTTCACCGAGCCGACAAGCAGTGGCTCGGGCCCAGGGCCGCCGAGCGCGGCGCCGAGGGCGGCGGCCTCGATCGGGTCGCCCACCGGGGTTCCGGTGCCGTGCAGCTCGACGTAGCGCAGCTCGGCCGGACGGACCCCGGCCCGCGCGCAGGCGAGTTCGATCACTTCCGTCTGCGCCCGCGGATTCGGCGAGGTGAGCCACTCGCCGCCGCCGTCGTTGTTGACCGCGCCGCCGAGGATCACGCAGTGCACGACGTCGCCGTCCCGCACGGCCGCGGACAGCGGCTTGAGGACGACGAGGCCGCCGCCCTCACCGCGCACGTAACCGTTGGCCCGGCTGTCGAAGGTGTGACAGCGCCCGTCCGGCGACAGCGCGCCGAACCGGCCGATCGCCGCGGTCGTCTCGGCGAGCAGGTTGAGGTTCACCCCGCCGGCGATGGCCAGGTCCGTCTCGCCCCGCCCCAGGCTCTCGCAGGCCAGCTGCACGGCGACGAGCGATGCGGACTGTCCACTGTCGAGGGTCAGGCTGGGACCGCGCAGCCGCAGGAAGTAGGAGACGCGGTTGGCGATGACCGACCGGTGGGCGCCGGTGTAGCTGTGCCTGCCCACCTCGGCGGCCAGGGCGGCGTAGTCGTTGGAGATGGCGCCGACGAACACACCCGCGGCGGTCCCCCGGAGATCCGCGGGCACGATCCGCGCGTTCTCCAGGGCCTCCCAGGCGAGTTCGAGGGTCAGCCGCTGCTGGGGGTCCATGGCAGCGGCCTCGTTCGGGGAGATGCCGAAGAAGGCGGCGTCGAAGCGGTCGACGTCCTCGATGAAGCCGCCGCGGCGGTAGTCCGGCACGGCCTGGCTGGGCCACCGGGACTCCGACGCCTCGGTCACCGCGTCGACACCCTCGCGCAGCAGCCGCCAGAACGCGTCGGGGTCGCCCGCCCCCGGCAGCCTGCAGGACATGCCGATGACGGCGATCGGCTCCGCCGTCGCACGGGAACGGTCCTCGCGCACATCACCAACCATCGAACGCCACCTAAGTATTCGGCCGATTTTCGGTGGGGAATCCACCGGGAGAAATACCCGCGGTAATAGTCGCCATTTCGTGGGTAAAGCATCTTCGTGTCACCCGATCGTGTCAACGAAACGAAGGTCGGGGCCGGTGGCAACAAATGCCCAGAAGAATAGGCCTGCGCGTGGGCTTGACGATGCGGGAGAAATGTTCCTACTGTCCCGACGTCAATTCGATTCCCCGGGAGACCGCGTGTTCATCGAGGCCCCGCTCAGCAACGGCCAGCTCTACAGCCTGCGCGAGATCGAGTCCTGCCCACCGGCGTCGCTCGCCGACGCGAACCTGCCCGCGACCTGGGACCTGCGGGGCTGGTCCGCCGAGCGGGTGGACACCGCGCTGCGCGAGCTCGTCGAGCGGCACGAGGCCCTGCGCACCAGCTACCACCTGCGCGACGGTGTTCCGGTGCAACGGGTCCACGCCCGGGTGGACCCGCCGATCGAGCGGGTCGACCGCGCGGTCACCGACTTCGGCGACCCGGACCGCACCACCACCGACCTGCTCGGCGAGGCGATCCCGATGACCGGGGGCCTGTGCTGGCGCGGCGTCCTGGTCAGCACCGACGGCGCTCCCATGTTCCTGTCCCTGTCGTTCTCCCACCTGATCCTCGACGTCTGGTCGACCATGGAACTCGCCGCCCGGTTCCGTGCCCTGGCGGCGGGCGAGCCGGTGGAGCCGGGACCGGCGCCGGTGGAACTCGCGCACGGCCGGCGTTCCGAGCTCGCACGGAGCAGGCAGGCGGGTGCGGAACGGTATTGGCGGCGGGTGCTCGCCGACGAGACGCTCCCCCGCTTTCCGTGTCCTTCCGCGGGGGAGGAAAGCAGGCGGATCCAGGCCACCCTGTTCTCCCACCGGCTCGGCGGGGCGGCGGCGGCCGCGGCGAAGCGGCTCGGCGTGACCCCGCCCGCGGTCCTGCTGGCGCTGGTCGCGGCCGGGCTGTCCAAGCACACCGGAGCCGACCGGATCGCGCTGAGCGTGATGTCGTCCAACCGGTTCAGCGAGGAGCACCGCAAGGCGGTCGGCACCCTGAACCAGCTGATCCCGGTGGTGGCCGCGGTGGACCCGGGGGCGACGCTCGGCGAGCACGTCACCCGGCTGCACTGGGCCTGCGCCAAGGCATACCGGCACGCGGGCTACGACATCGACCGCGTCACCGCGCTCGCGCCGGCGGGTGCGCGCGGGTTCAGCACGCTGTTCCCCTGCTGGTTCAACTACCTGCGGCTCGACGGCGTGGCGAGCGACCCGGCCGACGAGACTCCCGCCGTCCTGGAGTGGTCGCCCACGCCCCGGCAGTACGGCCAACCCTTCGACGTGCGCGTCACGGTCCGCGACGGTCGCACCGCCCTCGCGGTCCGGACCGACCCCGACCTCGTCCCCGCCGCCGCGCTCACCGACCTCCTGCGCACCGTCGCCCTGGGCGCCCACCGCGCGGCGACCGAACCGGACAGCACCGTCAGGGAACTCCTGAGCGCGGTCGGGACCGGGGTGCCGCAACCGCTCTTCCCGGTCCTTCCCGATCGCCCGAATCCCTGATCAGACAAGGACTTCCGGCGGGACGGGGTGGCTGAGGAAGCCGGTGGGGCTGGCGGTGAGCCCGTAGGCCCCCGCCTGGAACACCGCGATCAAGTCGCCGATCTCAGCGCGGGGCAGGTCGACGTCGGCGGCGAGCAGGTCGAGTGGGGTGCACAGGCAGCCGACCACGGTCACCGTCTCCGCGGCGGGCTCGTCCATCCGCTCGGCCACCGCCACCGGGTAGTTGCGCCGGATCACCTGGCCGAGGTTGCCCGACGCGGCCAGTTGGTGGTGCAGTCCCCCGTCGACGACCAGGAAGGTCTTTCCCCGTGACCGCTTGCGGTCCACGACGCGGGTGACGTAGACGCCCGCCTCGCCCACCAGGTAGCGGCCGAGCTCGATCACCGCGCGCGCCCGCGGCAGCGCGGGGCGGATCACGCCGTCCACGAGTTTCGCCAGGTTCTCGCCGATGACGCCGAGGTCGAGAGGGCGATCCCGCGCCGAGTACGGGATGCCGAAGCCGCCGCCGAGGTTGAGGTAGCGCACCGGGCCGGGGGCCGCGTCGGCGAACCCGAGGACCAGCTCCACCGTCCGACGCTGCGCCTCGCAGATGCTTTCCGCGTGCAGGTTCTGCGAACCGGCGAACACATGGAAGCCCTGGAAGTCCAGGCCGCCCAAGGTTTTCAGCACGGCGGGCACCCGCTCGGCGTCGATGCCGAACTGCTGTGGGCCGCCGCCGAGCCGCATCCCGGCGCCACGCACGGCGAAATCGGGGTTGACCCGCAGGGCCACCCGGGCCGCGACGCCCAGCTCGTCGGAGACCGCGCGGACCCGGCTGATCTCGTTCTCGGACTCCACCTCGACGGTGACCCCGGCGGCGACGGCCTGGCTCAGCTCGGCGGTGGACTTGCCCGGCCCGGCGAAGCTCACCCGCGCGGCCGAGACCGGCGTGTCCAGCGCGTGCCGCAACTCCAGGCCGGAGGCCACGTCGAACCCGTCCACCAGAGCGCTCAGGTGCTGCAGCAGGGCAGGCATCGGGTTCGCCTTCACCGCGTAGCTCAACCCGATCTCGGCGGGCAGCGCGGCGCGCACGGCCGCGACCCGGGCGGTCACCATGGCCCGGTCGTAGGCGAAGAACGGGGTGCCCCCGACCCGCGCCGCCACCCTGTCCACCGCGATCCCGCCCACCGCGAGCTGCCCGCCGCGGCGGCCGAACGCGGTCACGCCGACACCATCCGGCGTAGCTCCACGCGATCGAACTTGCCGTTCGCCGACCGCGGCAGCTCCGCGAGTTCGAGCACCTGCCGCGGCACCAGATACCCGGGCAGGCCACGGCGCAGCGCGGTCACCAGCGGTTCGGAGCGACATCCGCTCACGGCCAGGACGATCCGCTGGCCCAGGTCCTCGTCCGCGACGCCGAACGCCACCGCCTCGCCCACCAGCCCGGTGGCGTAGGCAGCGTCCTCGATCTCGGTCGGGCTCACCCGGTAGCCGGAGGTCTTGATCATCTCGTCGGTCCGGCCGACGAAGTAGAGGAAACCATCCTCGTCGCGCCGGACCAGGTCGCCGGACCAAGCCGCGATCTCGCCCGTGCCGGGCGGGAAGGGGCGGAACCGCGCGGCCGTGCGCTCCGGGTCGTTCCAGTAGCCCAGCGCCACCAGTGGCCCGCGGTGGACCAGTTCGCCGGGCTCGCCCGGAGCGCACTGCGATCCGTCCGGGCGCACGACCACGACTTCCGCGTCGGGGATCGCCTTGCCGATCGACCCGGGCCTGCGGTCGATCTCCGCCGGGTCCAGGTAGGTGGAGCGGAACGCCTCGGTGAGGCCGTACATCAGGTACGGGGCCGCGGCCGGGAAGATCTCGCGCAGGCGGGCGAGCGTGGCCGCGGGCATCGGCCCGCCGGTGCTGGCCCAGTACCGCAGCCGGGTGGCGGGCCACGGCCGCGCGGCGAGTTGCCGCCACAGCGGAGGCACGCAGGTCAGCGCCGTCACGCCGTGGCGCACACACGCGCGAACCACCTCACCGGGGGTGAGGTAGTTGATCAACACGACGTGCGCGCCCGCCAGGAATCCCGTGGTGAGCTGGCTGAACCCGGCGTCGAAGCTCAGCGGCAGCACCGACAGGACCACGTCGTCCACGGTGTGGCCGAGGTAGCCCGCCACGCTGCGGGCGCCGGTGAGCAGGTTGCGGTGCGACACCATCACCCCCTTGGGCCCACCCGTGCTGCCCGAGGTGTAGAAGATGGCGGCGACATCGCTCTCGGCGACCACCGGTGCCGTGTCGTCGGCCGGGCGGACCGCCGACGGACACAGTTCGTCGATCGGCACCACCCGGGCCGGGAGGTCGGGCCCCAACGCCCGCAGGCGCGGCGCCGAGGTGACCACCAGCGCGGCGGCGCAGTCGGCCAGGATGTGGCGCACCTGGGGCGGTGTCGCCACCGGGTTGACCGGCACCACCACCCCACCCGCGGCGGACACGGCGAACAGGGCGACCACCGTCTCGATCCGTTTCTCCAGGTACACCGCCACCCGCTCGCCCCGGCGCAGACCGAGGTCGCGCAGTCGCGCCCCGGCCGCGCGCACCTCGGCGGCGAGTTCGGCGTAGGTGACGGTGCGGTCCCCGAAGGTCAGCGCCGGCCTGTCGGGCGCCGCGCGGCCGGGCAGGTCATCGAGTCGGGTCGGCATGGCCCACCAGCGGCGACAGCGCCGACCACAGCGATCCGACGGTGGCGAAGGTGGCCTCGTCGACGATCTCGTCGGGCAGCTCGACGTCGTAGCGGTCCTCGATGTCGGAAAGCAGCGCGACCAGGCTCATCGAATCGAGACCCAGTCCCGCGAGTTCGTCGCCCGCGTCGAGCGCGCCGGAATCGGCGAAAGGCAGATGCGGCCGGAGGAGGTTCTGGAATTCATCGGGGATTGTCGCCACTGCGCCACCTCGTAGCCACTTCGTACCGTAGCGAAAACGTCGGACGTCAGATTCCGGTAACCGCCCGGCTGTGTCAACGTGACTCGTCGGCTGTTAATCACCGGCCAGAAGCTGCCAACGGCGAACACATTGTCGGCTCCAGCCACGCGGGTGACGATCGTCTGTGCAGTGGTCCCCGACCCGAGGAGACGAGACGCCATGGAGCAGATTCGCGTGCTGTTGGTCGGGGGACCCGCCGACCTCAGCGAGAACGATGTCCGCGAGATCCCGGCGCTGACCGAGACGGTCAAGGTCACCCGCGGCTGCGGCTACGAGCACTTCCGGTACGCGGGTCGGTCCAGCGAGCGGCACGGCACGCCGTTGCCGGTCTTCGAGTGGTGCCACCGAACCAAGATCGCGGAGTAGTCGGGGTGTCGGGCGAGAAGAGCGCGGACCTCTGCTGGGGGCAGCGGTACGTCTGGCTGCGCCACCAACACCTGCCCGCGCACGCGCGGCACGAGTCCCACATCGTCCGGCATTTCGAGCTGCCCCAAGGTGTTCCGCTCGCCGCGGTCCGCACCACCCTCAACTACCTGGTGCGCAGACACGAGGCGCTGCGCACCACCTACCACTTCGACGCCGACGCCGATCCGTGGCAGCGGGTGCACCCGCCCGCGCCGCTCCCGGTGGTCACCGTCTCGATGGAACGCGACGGCACCGCGACACCGGCCGAGGTGGTCGACGAACTCGCCCGCACCGAGTTCGAACTCACCAAGGAATGGCCGATCCGCGCCTGCGTCATCACCCGCGCGGGCACGCCGAAGACGTTGGTGCTGGTCCTCAACCACATGGCGTTCGACGCCTGGAGCGTCCTGCGGTTCGAACAGGAGCTGGCCGCGCTCGGCGCGGCGATAGCGGCCCGAAGACCCGCGGCACTGGAACCGGTGCGGCACCAGCCGCTGGACCTGGCCCGGTTCGAGACCTCCGTCGAGGCCGCGGCGGCCAAGGAGCGGGCCGCGGCGTTCTGGCGCGAGGACATCGCCGGGATGGCCGCGGACACCCTCGGTTCACGGCGCGGGCCACGGACCGTGCCGGTGGTCCACGGCGCCACACTGACCTCCCCCGCCCTGCTGGACGCGAGCAGGCGGATCGCCGAACGGCACCAGGTGTGGCCCTCGCTGGTGCATGTGGCCGCGTACACCGCGACCATGGCCGCCTACACCGGCAGTCCAGAGGTCACACACCTGTCGTTCGCGGGCAACCGCGGCTCCGGCCGCTACTCCGACGTGATGACGTGCGCGTTCGCGCCGCTGCTGACCCGGGTGGACTGCCAGGGCGATCCGACGTTCGGCGAGCTGCTGCGCCGGGTGGCGCGGCGCTTCGACCAGGTCGCCGAGCACACCCACCTGCCCTACGACGAGCTGCTGGAACTGTTGGCACGGGAGAGTTTCCGACGCGGCGAGGAGCTGCGGACCGGCTCGGAGCTGAACTTCCTGAGCCACGCCACCCAGCGCAGCAACGCCAAACGCACCAAGTTCGGCTCGCACACCGGTCCGTCCACTTGGGCCGAATACGGCGCGGACAGCTACTTCCGGATCTATGAGCTGCGCGACGCGGTCGCCCTGGGGCTCGACGCGATGTCGACGGTGTTCGACGCCGACGCCGTGCGGCGGTTCCTGTTCGGCCACGAGGCGGTCGTGCTCGCCCACGACCCGCCGGGGACCGACCTGCGGCTCACCGAGATGGCCCGGCTGATCGGCTTCGACCCGGCGCGGGCGAACGCGCGCCGGGAGTCGACACCCACGCCGGACCCGGCGGCCGAACGAATCCTCGCCGTCGTGGTGCGCCAGGCCAACCGGCTCGACCACGAGGTCGACACGAGCGGCTGCTACACCGTCGCGGGTGGACGGACGATGCGCGTCCCCCGGGTGCTGGCCCTGCTGCGCGACCACGGGTGGGGTGGGGTGGGCGTCCGCCAGTTCCTCGACGGCACACCCCTGCGGACACTGGCGGGCAGGCTCACCTGGCTGGGCTGACGCCCGAAGGGCGGGACCGCCCGGATCGACGTCGAGCCTCCCCGAAGACTCGACGCCCACGCCCGAGCGTCGTCATCCGTGATCTACCAGGCTCCGCCTGGCCGCCTGCACACCCGCCTGGAACCGGCTCACCGCGTCGAGGTCGCGCATCAACGCGGCGATGTGTCTGCGGCAGGTGCGCAGCGACATCCCGAGCTTGCGGGCCAGCACCTCGTCGGTGAACCCCTTCGCCATCAGCCCCGCGATGGTCTGCCGCAGGTCGTCGGCCACGTCGGCGTAGCCGGTCTCGAACGAGTCCAGCGGGGTCGCCACGTCCCACAGGTGGTCGAAGACGTCGAGCAGGAACTCCACGACCTCGCCGTTGCGCACCCTCGACGCCGTGGTCTCCCCGCTGTCGTCGGCGCCCAGCAGGATGGCCAGCGAGCGGTCCATCACCACGGCGGTGCGCGGGACATGGGTGACCGTGCGCACCTCGGCCCCGGCCGCGGTCAGATTCTTGATCTTCGTCCGGGTGGTGAGGTCGGCACGGTTGCGGTGCCCGCAGACGATCCGCACGCGCACCCCGCGATCGAGCAGGGTCGAGCACACCTGGTGGAAGTCGTCGAAGTCCTCGGCGTCCTGCTTGCCCGACAACAGCAGCATGATCGTGCCGCGGCAGGCGTCGCCCGCCAGCTTCAGATAGCCCCGCACCTCCATCGAGCCGACGACGTTCTCGATCGCGGTGAACTCGGAGGTGAGCCCGCCCGTGCGGGAGTAGTCCTGGCGGAACATCTCGGTGCGCTGCCTGATCTGCGCGATCAGCTCCCGGCGCTGGTAGATCTCCCGCTCCATCGGACTGACCAGCAGCGCGGCGGCGATCTCCGGGTCGACGGGCACGAACTGGTGCGGTCCGCCGCGCTCCTCACGCAGCAGCCTGCTCTCGACCAGCTGCGTGATAGCCCGGCCCGCCTCCGCCAACTCCAGCCCGAGGGTGTCGGCGGCGCGCTGGACCGTCTCGATCGCACCCGCGCGGACGGCGTAGCGGTAGACGCTCGCCACGTGGTCTTCGGTCGCCGGTCTCTCCCCGGCCAGTACCACAGTGTCCGATCGCATGTGTCCTCCACTTTTCGTGCGGTGTCCCTATTCGGTCGGGGTGAGGCGGCGGCCGAGCCCGTTCTCGATCGCCACCCGCCGGATGCCGTCCGCCAGTGTCGTGCCCAGCGCGTCCGCGCCGAGCAGCTCCACCAGCACGACGTCGTCGACGTGGGTGCGGCCCGGGTGTGCGCCTGCCAGCACGGCGCCGAGGTCGGCCTCGATCCGCCGCTCCCCCCGCCAGCGCGACTGACGCCGGTGCCACCCTTCGTGGTGCCGGATGGCCTCGGGGCGTTCGCGCCGCATCGCGACGAAGTTGCGGTGCGCGTTCTCGTCGACCAACGCGAGGTCATCGACGTAGAGCTGGTCGGCCCCGGCAGGCAGTTCGTCGGGCAGGTCCGTGCCCGTCGCGTTGGCCAGCAGCACTCCCGGGGAGAGCGGTCCGATCCGCAGCGGGTCCGCGCCGGGAGCCAGGACAAGCAGGCCTGCGCCGAACGCCGCCCGGCGCATGTCGTCGGTCGCGGTCACGCCGATTCCGGCCAGTTCGAGCCGGTCGAGCACCCCTTGGCCCAGCTGACCGGCGGTCCTGGCGCCGTGCCAGGCGACGTGGCTGAGGTTCGGCACGCACCGGGCGATGACCGACAGGTATCGGCCCGCGACGGCCGCCGAGCCGAAGACAGCGGCCGTGATCACGCCGGGGACGTGCAGTTCGCGGGCCGCCAGCGCGACCAGCACCGCGCCGCGAACCAGGCGCAGGTCGGCCGCGGGGAGCAGGAAGACCCCTCCCGCCGCGTCCTCGAAGGCGACCTGGTCGGCGTCGTTGCCGCCGGGCACCCGCCGGACACCGCCCACCTCGTCGGCATGACGGGTCAGTTCCCCGGCGAGCAGCGCGGGCAGGTCCAGGTCGTCGACGGCCAGCGCCACGTCGTCCGCGCTGAGCAACAGGGCCGGACCTGTCATCGCTGGTGCCTCCGGTCGGATCGAGACAGCGGTCTCGATCCATCTTCCGGACGCTTCTTCTGGCTTCCTTCTCATCCGCTCTCGATCGACGGAAACGCACCGACAGCGGACGAGACGCCGATCGGAAAAGACGCGCTGTTGACTGCCCCTCGATCAGGCGCAGAAAACCGAAGCAATTTCAGATTTGGAGTACGACTATGTTCGGAAAGCGGAATACTTCCCTTGCCTGCCTGGCCATTGGCGCCGCGGGCGTGCTGCTGTTGGGCCAGTCGGCGTACGCTGCCGCGGATTCGTCACCGAACGCCAAATCCCTATCGGGCGAATACTTATCGATGACCGCGGTCGAGTGGTTCGGGTTGGCCGACTCCCCCTGGGACTGACCGCCCGTCGCCTTCGGCCGCGGCGCGCGATCCGCCCGCGGCCGAAGGCGGATCAGTGCTCGCGCGCCTCGGTCGAGCGCCGGATCGGCCCGCTGCCCGCACCCAGCACAGTGGCGACGCCGTCGGCGGCCACCAACGAGGAGGCGGTGTCCAGTCGCGACAGCAGCAGGGCCGCTTCCTTGGAGTCGATCTTCGAGAGCAGGGCGGCGGCCCGGGTCAGCTCGTGGTCGGCCTGGCGGATGTGGCCTGCCGAGTCGTGCACCTCGGAGAGCAGGATGAGCGTCTTGGCCTGCCACAGGGTGGAGCCGAGATCGGTGAACAGGTCCAGCGACCGGGCCAGATTCTCCGCCGCCGTGGTGTTGTCGCCCCTGGCCAGGCACAACTCACCGAGCGCGTAGTGGGACTGCCCCTCGATCATCCGGTCGCCGACGCGCTGGGCGGTCGCCAGCGCGTGCAGCAGCGTCGTCTCGGCGCTGTCCATCCGGCCCTCCCGGCCGCGGACGATGCCGAGCCAGTAGAGCGCGTGTGCCTCGCCGACCCGGTCGCCGATCTCCCGAACGGTGCACAGCACCCGGTGCAGCGCCCTCCTGGCGAGCAGGATCTGCCCGGTGCGCAAGTACAGTTCGGCGAACCGGCTGACCACCTGGGCCTCGCCCCGCAGGTAGTTGGCCTGCCTGCACAACTCGAGGGCGGCGGTGAGCATCTGCTCCGCCACCGGCAGGTCGCCCTCGTCGATCCGGAACTTCGCCATGCTCCGCAGGATGTTCGCCTCGCCGATCACGTCGCCGACCGCGCGCATCTTGACCAGGGCTTCCTCGTACTTGGCCAGCATGTCCTCGAAGTTGCCCAGCACGCGGTCCACCAAGGCGGCGTTGCGCAGCACCAGCGCCTGCCCGTGCGCGTTCCCGCAGGCGGTGAAGATCTGCAGCGCCTCGGCGAAGGAGCCGGCCGCCTCGGCCGTGCGCTTCTGGAACATGTGCAGGGTGCCGAGCGAGTACAGCATCGCCGCGCAGCCGGTCTGGTTGCCCGCGAGCCGCGACGCGGCGTGCGCGAGGTTCGTCGTCTCCCGCCAGTCGTCGAGGTTGCCCTTGACCTCGAACAAGCTGACCAGGGTGAGCGCGAGATCCCAGCAGAGCTCGTCCATGCCCGCCGCGGCGGCCTGTCGCACCGCGGCGACGAGCGCGGCACGCTCGTTCTCCAGCCACACCATCGGGTTCTCGGCGAGTTCGGTCTCCGCCCACTCGGCCACGTCGTGGCGCGGGGCGGCGCCGTGCAGGATCGTGTAGTCCCCGCCGTACTCGCGCCGGTGCGCCAGTTCCGCCAAGGCCAGCCACGATCCGAGGACCCGGCCGAGGGCCGCGTGCCGCTCGGCCTCGGTCTCGGCCTCCGTCAACCGTTCCCTGGCGTAGACCCGGATCAGGTCGTGGAACCGGTAGCGGATGTCACCGGACGGGCCGTGGACCATGTCCAGCATCTGCGCGTCGACGAGCCGCTCCAGCATGTCCTCGGCCCGGGCGAGGTCGGTGTCGAGCAGGGCCGCGGCCGTCCAGCCCGGCAGGCTCGGGACGCGCATCAGCGCCAGCAGCCGGAACAGCCGCTTCGCCCCGTCGGGCAGGCTCCGGTACGCCAGGCCGATGCTGGAGCGCAGCTCGAGTCCGTGGTGGCTGAACTCGTCGAGTCTGCCCACCTCGTTCTTGAGCCTCCTGGTCAGCTCGGTGATCGGCCACCGCGGCCGCGACGCCAGCCGCGCGCCCGCGATCCGCAGCGCCAGGGGCAGCCCACCGCAGTATCGGGCCAGTTCGTCGGCCGCGGCAGGCTCGGCCGCGAGCCGGTCAGGACCCACGATCTTGCCCAGCAGTTCCATGGACGTGTCGTTGTCGAACGCGTCCAGGTCGATCCAGTTCGCCCCGGACAGTCCGCTGAGCCGGACCCGGCTGGTGACGATCACCGCGCAACTCGGGCTGCCCGGCAGCAGCGGCGACACCTGCTGTTCGCTGGTCACGCCGTCGAGAACGAGCAGCAACCGCTTTCCCGCCAGCCTGCTGCGGAAGGTCTCGGCCCGCTCGGCCTGGTCGTCCGGGATCGCCGAGCCGCTGAGTCCGAGCCCGCGCAGGAAGCGCGCGAGCAACACGGTGGTGCGGTCGTCGCCGACGAGTCCCTGCAGGTCGGCGTAGAGATGGCCGTCCGGGAAGTCCTCACCCAGCTCATGGGCGACCCGCAGGGCGAGGGTGGACTTCCCGACCCCGCCGCGCCCGGAGATGGCGATGATGGGCACGGCGTAGCGGGGCGTCGCCGAGTGCCGCGCCGCGGAGAGGACGCGCCTGATCTCGGCGAGGTGCTCGCCGCGACCGATGAAGTCCGCGATGCTGCTCGGCAACTGGCGTGGGCTGGTGCGCTGCTTCTCGCCCGCCGCGGCGGGCGGCTGCTCGGCCCGGGCGGGCAAGTCGAGCGCGGGGGCGCGGTTGAGCACCGCGCGCTCGACGTCGCGCAGTTCCTGGCACGGCTCGATCCCCAACTCGGCGATGAGCGTCGACCTGGCCCGGCGGAACACTTCCAGGGCCTCCGCCTGCCGCCCGGACCGGTAGAGCGCGAGCATCAGGAAGCCGTAGAGCCGCTCTCGAAGGGGGTGCTCGACGATCAGTGCGCGCAGGTCCGCCGTGAGCTCCTCGTGCCTGCCCAGTTCGAGGTCGAGCCGGGTCCGCTCCTCGATGGCCGCGAGCCGCAGCTCGTCGAGCGGCGAGGCGGCCCGGCGCACGACGTCGCTCTGCACGCCGTCGAGGGCGGGTCCCCGCCACAGGTCGAGCGCGTCGCGCAGGGTCGCCGCCGCCTCCGCGGCCTTGCCGTCGGCCGCCTGGCCGTGCGCGGTGCGGACCGCCTTGGCGAAGGCCTCGCTGTCCAACTCGGTGTCCGGCAGCACCAGGAGGTATCCCGACGACCGGGTCTTGATCGCCTCGGGCCTGCCCGCGTCGCAGAACAGCTTGCGCAACCCGGAGATGCACCCCTGGATCTGACCACGTGCCGTGGACGGCGGGGACTCGCCCCACACCGCGTCCATCAACTGCTCGACGGAGGTCACCCGGTTCACCCGCAGCGCGAGCGTCGCCAACACGATTCGGTCGCGCGGCCCGCCGATCTTGAACGAGGACCCGCCTGCGACGAGCTCAAGGGGTCCAAGAATTCTTAACCCCACACGACCCCCTTGCGAACAGCGGTAAGCGCGCTCGCCTATTCGGTCGACGGTCGCGCTACGACGGCGATGACAGGTGTCCCCCGCGGGGCGCCCGCTCCTTACTTTCCAGTAGGGAATTTGCGCCGACAATGGGAACGCTAGCACCGCGGGCGGGAACCGGTGAAGATCCGCGCGAATTCACCCGCATTCGGCGAAAGGGTGAGAGGGGTCGCAATGGGCCACCCGGCATACGCGCCGATCTATTAGCCCAAGCGGTGGAAACGCCCCCCTTGGGCCACTCGCTTCGCCACCGTCGGGCCCCCGCGTCGCGTCGCGACACCATTCGACGGCGGACCGATTCGCGGTCGCGGGCGACGAACTCACCGACCACAATGGACTGTCGGTCCGCCCCGCGGGTGTCCCCGATGGACCCGACTGGCCGGTATTCAGCGAATCGCGGTGACCGGGGGCGCCGTCCGCGCCGCGGCCATGAGACTCTCCACGAGCGCGATCAACAGCTGCTTGGTGGACTCGCGCCGCGCCCCACCGCACAGTCGCACGGGGACGGTCGGGGCCAGGCCGAGGGTCGCGCGGACCTCGTCCGCCTCGGGCGGCCTGCCGCCCTGCACGCCGTCGAGGCCGACCACGAACGGGATGCCGCGGCCGCGGAAGAAGTCGACGGCGGCCGCGGAGTCCTCGAGCGCGCGGGCGTCGGCCAGCACGATCGCGCCGAGGGCGCCGGTGGACAGCTCGTCCCACAGGAACCAGGACCGGTCCTCCGTGGAGGTGCCGAACAGGTAGAGCATCAGCTCCGGGCTGATCGTGATCCGACCCAGGTCGACCCCGACCGAGGCCAGGTCGGCCACCCCACCGACGACGAAGAACTCCTCGACGTGCAGCAGCGGGATGTCGCTGACGGAGCCGACCAGCGCGGGCGTGTCCGTCCCGACCCCGCCCGCCACCAGCACCTTCACCGCGGTGGCGTCGGGGACGGCGGTCTTCGGTTCAGAGCCTGCGGATTCCATCCAGCACCTTCTGCATCATCTCGAGGTCCGGCTCGACCGCGTTCTGGCGCGAGCGCACCATCAGGCAGTTCCGCTCGATCAGGTCGCTGATCAGCACCTTCACCACGCCGAGCGCGAGCCCGACCTTCGCCGCGACTTCGGCGACTGACTGCTGCTCCACGCACACCGCGAGCACGCTGTCGTGCTCTGGTCCCAACTGTTGCGCCTGCAGGCCCGTCGCGGCAACCAAAGTGATCAAGTCGAGTTGGGTGGTGCCGGTTTTGGTGCGGCCGCGGGTGACCGCGTACGCGCGGACCAGCGGCCCGGCGTCCTCGTCGAACCAGGCCTCGTCGTCGCCGTTGTCGATCATGACACCGACGGCGCCGCCGGACCCGCGACCGCCGACCGCGGCGCGGAGGTGAGGTAACTCCCGACTCTGGTCACCATGCGGTTGACCTCGTAGGCGATGATCCCCAGGTCCGAGTCCTGCGCGGCGAGCACGGCGATGCACGCGCCGGTGCCCGCGGCGGTGACCATCATGAACGCGTGCTGCATCTCCACGACGGTCTGGTAGACGTCACCGCCGCCGAAGTGCCTGCCCGCCCCGGTGGCCAGGCTCTGGAACGCCGACGCGACCGCGGCGAGGTGCTCGGCGTCGGCCTGGGCCAGGGTTCTCGACTTCCCGATCATCAGGCCGTCCGCCGACAGCAGCACAGCTCTGTCGACGTCGCCGACACGCTGCACCAAGTCGTCGAGCAGCCAGTCCAGGTTCTTGTTCGTCGACATGCCCGTCATGTTTCCTCCCCTGGCCTGCCTGGTCGGGCACCCGTCTCCGGCTCTCCCGCACGCGCCCGTCGCGTGCCGCGCTGGAACGCCGACATGCTCGCACGAGAACGCTCGGGCGTGGGAATGGAAGCGGGCGGCGCGGGATCGGCGGGGGCCTGACCAGGTTCTTTGCGCAGCTGTGCGGCGAGATTGGCCCGCGGTGTCCGCCGCGCGAGCGGAGCCGTGTGCTTGTTCGGCGCCGCGGGCAGCCGCGGCGGCTCGACCGACGCGGGCGGCGACGCCTGCTTGCTCGGCGCGGGCTTGGTGGACCGCGGCGGCTCGAGCGGGGTCTGCGGGATGCGCTGCGTTGGCGCGCCACCCGCCCGGTCCAGCTTGTCCACAATGGACGGATTGGCGAAGTCGCCGCCCGCCTTCGCTCTACCGTTGCCGTTGCCGTTGCCGTTGGAGCTGGTCGCCGGGGCTGCCTGCTCGTCGGCGGGCGTCATCCAGGTCGAGAAGCCGTTGCTCTCCAAGGCGGGCGCGGGCTCGGCGACCCGGCCGATCGGGAGCTGGCCGCTAGTGCGGCGGTGCAGCGGATCCGGTCTCGTCGGCTCGGGAGTGACCGGCTCGGGCGCCGGGGCGGGCTCACCGGTCCGCCCGGGCTCGCGGACGACAACACTGTTCGGCACGAGGACGACCGCGCGTACACCGCCGTAGATCGACTCGCGCAGCGCGACCTTGATGCCGTGCTGGGTGGCCAGCCGCCCGACCACGAACAGGCCGATGCGCGACTCGCCGGACAGCGCCATCACGCCGAAGTCGGGCGGGCTCTGCAGCCTGCGGTTGAAGTCCTCGAGCTGGTCCTCTTCGATACCGAGGCCCTGGTCCTCGATCTCGATCACGACACCGCGCCCGACCAGGGTGCCGACCACGTCGACGTGCGTCTCCGGCGGGGAGAACGACGTCGCGTTGTCGATCAGCTCGGCGAGCAGGTGGATGAGGTCGGCGACGACCGCGCCCTGCAGCGACACCTCGGGCAGCTTTCCGGTGTTGACCCGCTCGTAGTCCTCGGTCTCGGCGACCGCGCTCCGCACGACGTCGAGCAGGGCGACCGGGTTGCGCCACCGCCGACCCGGCTGCTTGCCGCCGAGAATGATCAGACTCTCGGCGTTGCGCCTGCTTCGGGTGGCGAGGTGGTCTAGCTGGAAGAGCAGGGCGAGCTGGTCCGGATCGTCTTCGGAGCGCTCGGCCTTGTCGAGCACCTTGAGCTGGCGGTGCACCATGACCTGGCTGCGGTGGGCGATGTTGAGGAACACCGAGCGGACACCCTGGCGGATCTCGGCTTCCTTCGCCGTGGCCGCCACGGCGGTGCGCTGAGCCTTGCCGAAAGCGTTCGCGACCTGGCCGATCTCGTCGTCGCCGTGGTCGAACAGCGGCAGTTCGGCCTCGACGTCGACCCGCTCGCCGCGGCCGAGCCGGTCGATCACGTCGGGCAGCTTGTGCTCGGCGACGTCAAGGGTCTCCACGCGCAGCCTGGTGAGCCTGCGGATGAGGCTGCGCGAGAGGCGCAGCGCGATCAGCATCGCGGCGATCGCGACAAGGAGAATCGTCAGACCGGCGGCCAGCGACGTCGCCAGCACGCGGCTGCCGCTGTCGGTGCCCAGGTCGGCCGCGTAGGACGAGTGCGACTTGTACAGGTCGATCAGGCCCGCGGAGACCTTGCGGTTGGCATCCTCCCAGGCGGCGACGTCGAACGGGACCTCGTGCTTTCCGGGGCCCTTGGCCATGATGGAGTCGTCACCTGCGACCAGGGTCTTCCAGTTCGGCGTCGCCTTGAGGGCGGTGTACTGCTTGCGCTCCTGCTCGGTCAGCCGCGGCACGATCGTCTCGATGAGCTCGTGGTAGGTACCCATCTGGTGGGCGAGCTCGTGGAACTCCTTGGTGTCGAGACCGTTGGCCATGGCCCGCTCGACGAGCACGTGCGAGCGCGCCTGCGCCTCGACCGATCGGAACAGCTCGGAGCTGATCATCTGCTCGAAGCCGACCTCGGCGTCGGTCGCCGAGCGCGCGATGCCCTGCACACCCTCGCCGACGAAGTCGACGAGCTCGCCGTAGAAGTCATAGACCTGCTGCACGGTCGCGGTGCCGCTGTCCACCAGCTGACGGGTCGCGGGCAGTTCGCGCGCGGTCTCGTTGAGCCGCTCCAGGGGGCGGCTGAGCTCGTCAGGGGCGTCCGCGGCGAGCGCCTCGGTCGTGGCGGCGAGTTCCTTGACCGCCGTGTCCACCTCGCGCCGCTGGCGGTCGAGCGCGCCCGGGTCGCCTCCGGAGCCGGTCACCTGCAGCGTGGTCAGGCGGCGTTCCTCCTGGACCGCGACGATCACCCGTGAGCTGGGACCGAGCGCGCCGCGCACGTTGTCCGCGAAGGACTGCGTGCTCACACCCTGGTAGGCCAGGTAGACGGAGAGAGCCACACCCACGAGCAGGATCGCGATCGACGGGATCAAGGCGATGGCCAGCACCCGGGACTGGATCGTGCCCGACCCGCGTAACCGGTTCAGTCTCTGCATGGCCGTCGCCCCGGATCCTTCCATGATCATCATCTGAACCGGGCGAACTCGCCGGTCCGGACGCGTCCCATCGCCGTTGTGATCTTTGCCGTCCCAGCCGTAACGATCGAGCCGAACGATCGTTGCGCGGCTATGAATGGAAACACACCGTAGGGATGAATCGGTATGACGTCAAACAATGCGCGGGGCGCGGCTATAGGCGAGCGGGGCGCCCGCATTAGAGGGCGCGTCGGGGCCGGGATTGCCGGCACCCGCGGGCCGCGGGCCAGGATTTTCTGCAAGCTTCGAAGAGGTGGTCCGAGAACTTATAGCAGATCACCCTTACGGGTGATACTCCAGGGTAGCTTCACCAAATGGCCTAGTCTTGATTACTCCGAACGGGGGATCGCCCTTCCCGTGTGGGCGTACGTAGAGTGTCGGTCGACCACCGACGGCAAGGTGCTGATCACATCACACACCGTGTTGTCGGTTGTTCGTGCCGCCCGCGTAAATAGCAAGAGGCTTCTTTCTTTCAGACCCGAGACCGCTTTACCCATTGTATTTCCGATGTGATAAAAACTAGACCACCGCGCGACCGGGATGCTCACGGATCGCGCGTTTTCGCAGTTGAACCAGCGTGCGGACCGGGATTAACGCTCCTGCCGCGCATTCCCGGAAGGAGTTCGGATGGCAGGCCCCGGCGAGCCGACTGCCCGCACGGAGGAATCCCCGGACGCCAAGCCGAGGGTCGGCAGGCGCAAGTTCCTCACGTTCCTGGTCGCCGCCCCGACTCTCACCGTCGCCGCGAAGTACACCTTCGACCCGGTCGCCGACGCCCTGCCGAGTCTCCCCGCGCCCTCCGAGCTCCTCGACCTCGGTGACGTCATCACACTGGCGACCAAGCCGACGGCGTGGTCGATGGTGCTGCGGGTCGAAGACGACGGCCGGGTCCGGTTCGAACTCCCCCGCGCCGAGTCCGGCCAGGGCATCACCACGACCGCGGCCATGATCATCGCCGAGGAGCTGGGCGCCCGGCTCTCGGACGTCGCGGTGGAGCTCTCCGACGCCAAGCCCGAGTTCCTGTGGAACCAGTTCACCGCGGGATCGACCGGGGTCCGGACGCTGTGGAGCCCGCTGCGCGGGATCGCCGCGACCGCCCGCGCGCGGCTGATCACCGCCGCCGCGAGGCGTCTCGGTGTCGAAGCGGGCACGCTGACCACTCGTGACTCCGCGGTGTGGGCGCCCGACGGGCGCAGCGAAAGCTTCGGTTCACTGGCCTCGGCCGCCGCGTCGACCACCAGCACCGCGGTGTCCACCGCGCCGAAGGACGCCTCGGGCTACACCCTGATCGGCAAGCCGACCGGCCGCATGGACGCCCGTGACATCGTCACCGGCAAGGCCGAGTACGCCATGGACATGACGATCGAGGGCGCGCTGGCGACCGTGGTCGCGCGGCCGCCGACGATCAAGGGCACGGTCGTCTCGTTCGACGCCGCACCCGCCCTGGCCATCCCCGGCGTGGTCGCGGTGACCCAGATCCCCAGCGGTGTCGCGGTCAGCGCCGAGACCATCGACCTGGCGCTCAAGGGCCGCGACGCGCTCGTGATCACCTGGAAGAACGGGCCCGCGGTCGGGCTGTCCGACGCCGACATCCGTACCAAGCTGCGCGCCTCGACCGCGCCGCTCGCCGTCCCCCGGCTGCTGACCAACCACCTCGACGCGAGCTTCGACTTCGGTTTCGTCAGCCACGCGCCGATGGAGGTGCACAGCGCCATCGCCGACGTCCGCGAGGACGGCGCCGAGGTGTGGGTGGCCTGCCAGTCGCCGATCATGGCCCAGAACGACGTCGCGGGCGCCATCGGCCTGCCCTCGTCGAAAGTCAAGCTCCACGTCCTGCGCGCGGGCGGCTCGTTCGGCCGCAGGCTGTTCTGGGAGCCCGCCGTCGAGGCAGCGCTGGTCTCCAAGAAGATCGGCAGGCCGGTCCGGCTGATGTGGACCCGCACCGACGACGTGCGCCACGGCAGGCTGCGGCCCGCGTCGCACCACAAGATCAGGGCGACCTACCTGCTCGGCGAGGTGTTGTCCTTCGAGCACCGGATGGCCTCGGTCGAGACCGACCTCAAGCACGGCTTCGGTGAGATCGTCTCCGCCAGCGGCGCCGCCGTCTCCGGCCCCGGCGACGGGCTGCTGTTCTTCCACCTCTCGGCGTCCAACCCGTACCACTTCGGACTTGTCACGCAGCTGTTGACCGAGGTTCCCGTTCCGGTGCACACCGGCAGCTGGCGCTCGGTGTACTCGGCGGGCCTGCGCACGGCCGAGGAAGTGGTCGTCGACGAGCTCGCCGCGAAGATGGGCAAGGACCCGGTGCAGTTCCGGATGTCGGTGCTGAAGTCCAAGCGGGCCAAGGACGTGCTGGCCAAGGTCGCCAAGGAAGGCCAGTGGGGCAAGGCGATGCCGCGCGGCTGGGCGCAGGGTGTCGCGGTGCACGAGGAGTACCGGTCGGTCACCGCGTGCCTGGTGGAGATCAACGCCACCGACCCGAAGGCGCCCAGGGTGACCCGGGCGACCATCGCGGTCGACGTGGGTCTGGCGATCAACCCGACTGGTCTCAAGGCCCAGATGATGGGCGGGCTGATGGACGCGATCTCAACCGTCCTGCAGGCGGGCGTGCACCTCGACGCGGGCAAGGTCCGGGAGAAGAGCTACGCCGACTTCCGCTACGCGAGGCAGAAGGACGCGCCGATCAAGCTCGACGTGTTCGTGATGCCCCCGACCGGCGAACCCGGTGGCGCGGGCGAACTCGGTGTGCCCGCGGCGGCGGGGGCGGTGGCCAACGCCTACGCCAGGGCGACCGGAACCAAGCCGCGCAGCTTCCCGATCAACTTCTGAGGAGTACGTCCGTGCCCACGTACAGGTTCAACGTCAACGGCAAGCCGGTCGCGGTCGAGGCGCCCGCGGACACGCCGCTGCTCTGGGTGCTGCGCGAGCGGCTCGGCCTCACGGGGCCGAAGTACGGCTGCGGTGTCGGGGCGTGCCGGGCATGCACCAGTCACCTCGACGGCAAGGAGTTCCAGCCGTGCACCGTCGCGGTCTCGGAGTGCGGCGGCCGCAAGATCACCACGATCGAGGGCCTGGCCGACGGGGACGAACTGCACCCGGTCCAGCAGGCCTGGCTCGATGAGGACGTCGCGCAGTGCGGGTTCTGCCAGCCCGGCCAGATCATGGCCGCGGCCGCCCTGCTGAAGACGAACAAGACGCCGACCGACGCCGAGATCGACGCGATCGAGAACGTCTGCCGCTGCGGCACCTACTGCCGCATCCGCGACGCCATCAAGCGCGCGTCCGCGGCCATGTAGTCATTCATCCACAGTGGACAGCCCGGCGGGTCGCGACGACCGCCGGGCATCGTCGTTTGCTCAAACCCTTGACATGCAAGGTGTACAGCCAATCGGCCCATGTCCCTTTTGGACTATTCGGAGTACCCCGGCGAAAGTTCTACTCACCAGTAGGCTAATCTCTGAGCCCTATCGGATCCCCCTCGGAGCGCGGTGAACGGCTCCGGCCGATCAAGGAGGCTCAATGTCCGCCCGCACACTGTCCATTCTGGCCACCGCCCTGCTGCTCGCCGGATGCGGTCAGACCGACACCCCGCCCGCGGCCGAGTCGCCGTCGTCGAACGCCCCGGCCCCGGCTCTGCGCGGCGGCGGCACCTTCGCCGCCTTCGCACCTGATGGCGCGGCAACCGTGTACAACGCGGAACTGCTGCCCGCCGGGTCCTCCGCGGAGGCCGTGGTGAACGCCTCGGACAGCGGCGTGCGCACGGAGCTCAAAGTCACAGGCCTGCTCCCCAACCGGGCCTACGGCGCCCACGCCCACGTGAAGCCCTGCGGCGAGAAGGGCGACGCCGCGGGCCCGCACTTCCAGGACAAGGCCGACCCGGTGACCCCGTCGGTCGACCCCGCCTACGCCAACGCCAAGAACGAGATCTGGTTGGACCTCACCACCGACGCGACCGGCAGCGCCACTGCCACCTCCACAGTGGACTGGAAGCTCACCGACCGCAAGCCCGCCTCCGTGGTGATCCACGAGAAGGCGACGCAGACCCACGCGGGCCACGCCGGCACCGCGGGCGCGCGACTGGGCTGCATCACCCTCAAGTAACTGTTCCGCCTCCCCGAGTTCTTGACATCCGGTCACCTGACGCGGACGGCTGCGGATACGTTGTAGCCGTGGTCGTCCGCCGTCACGGTCCTCTTGGGCAGCCGCGGGTGGGTGTCCCTACGCCGCGTCTGCCCAAGGTAGGCCGATCTTGCGTTTGTCCAGGAAGTCGGTCAGGTCGTCCAAGGCCGCGGCGGTGCGGTCGAGGCGGGGTGGGACCTGCTCGGTGGCGAGCAGCGTGTCGATGTCGTCCAAGAGCGGCTTGAACCAGGCGGCGAAGCGGGTGTCGTCTCGCATTCGGTCTCGGAACACCGGGAAGCTGACGCATTGCGGGGGGCCGTCGGCCGGGCTGTCCGGGTCGATCATCAGGTCGCCGATGGCGCGTTGCTCGCCGCCCAGGATCAGGAAAGTGCCCAGGCCGCGGTCGGACAAGGTGGTGCCCACCGCCGTGAGTCGTTTGATCAATTCCCGGTTGTGCTTGCGGCGCCCCAAGTCCAGGAAGTCGACCTCGCGCCACATGATCTGGACGATGCACAGGTACCGGGCCAACCGGTACAGGGTCTCGTATCGAGCGTAGTCCTGGAACCGCTCGGAGCCTTCGCGGAACTCCTTGATCTGCCCGGCGACCGTGTTGCCCAGCCTGACCCGCAAGGTATGTGCGGCCTGCAGCAGGGGCACGTTGTACCGGCTCGCGAGGTGGCGCAGCCGAGCCCGCCGCTGCGCCCGGGTGCGGCGGCGTTCGAAGACCGTGCCGAGCACCGCGGTGACGACCGCTCCGCCGACCGACACCGCCGCGGCCAACACCGGGACCGTGTTCATCCTGTTCCTCTCCACCCGTGACAACCGGTGGGCACCCTATCCGAGCACCAGCAGCAGGTACGCCGCCACGAGGAGTCCACAGGCCACCACGTGGGCGCCCCTGTGCCGGATCATGATGGCGACGAACTCGCGCAGGAACGCGCTGGGCAGGAAGTAGAAGGCTGTCGGCGAGCCGATCACGTCCACCGGCAGGCGCAGGGATCGGGCCACCATGGCGGTGCGGAAAACGTGGAAGTTGTTGGTGACGGCGGCGACCCGGTCGGTCGGGGGATCGAGCAGGGCGAGGCTGAGGCGGAGGTTCTCCTCGGTGGTGGTCGCCGCGTCCTCCACCAGGATGGCCTCGGGCGGGATCGTCCTGGCCACCAGGTAGTCCCGCATAGCGGCGGCTTCGGAGACCAGTTCGTCCCGACCCTGGCCGCCGGAGACGACGAGTCGCGGTGACCGGTCCGCGCTGCGGCGGAAGATCTCCGCGCCACGGTCGAGGCGACTGGCCAGAAGAGGTGGCACTCGGTCGCCGATGAGGCCGGACCCCAGGACGATGACCGCGTCGAACCCGGACCGTCGGCCGGTGCGGCCGTAGATGATCGCGTACAGCAGCAGGCTTCCGAACAGGAACCCGACGTACCCCACGACGACGACCAGCGCACCCGAGGTGACGGCGATCCAGCCGACCTCGTCCGCGGCCGCGATCAGGAAGACCGCGTCGAGCCCCAGGATGCCGAAGCCGGTCAGCAGGGACAGCAGGTTGCCGAGCCTGCGGCCCTCGCGCAGGACCATGAACAGTCCGTTGACCACCAGCGCGACCGGCAACGCCAAGGCCAGCAGCAGCAACACCACCACGACACCGACGCCGACCACTTCCTCCGCCGCGGACGACAGGGCCCACAGCAGCAGGAACATCAGCGTGAGACCCAGCCAGACGGCGTTGCCGATCCTGCGGCGGTCGCGGGCCATGCCCACCGCGAACAGGATGGCGGGCAGGATGGCGAGCAGTCCGAACGTCACGGGCACAACATAGGTCCAGACCGCGCTGCCCGCCCCTGGAAGCCGCGGGGCCTGCGGGTCCGGCGCGGCTGGGGCGTTGGAACGTCGGTGCCATACGTGAGAATGACCGGTATGGGTGTGTCGAGTGATCAGTTCGCGCGGATGATGGACAAGCTCGCCGAGGTCGAGCGGGCCGAGGCGCGGGACTACACGTCGTTCAGCGTGCGGGGCAAGCGGTTCGGGTACCACTGGCCGCGGACCAAGACCGTCGGGTTGAAGCAGACGCTGTCCGAGCAGCTCGCGCTGGTCGCCGAGCGGCCGGACGTCTTCGAGGTGCAGTTCACCGCGGGCGGGTTCGGCTGGGTCGTGGTGTACTTGACGAAGATCGACGCCGACGAGCTGTCCGAGCTCCTCTTCGAGGCGTGGCGGCTCTCCGCCCCCGAGCTCCTCGTCGACGAGAACCCGCTCCCCTAGTACCCGTCGCCGACCCGTTCGCCGTGGTCTCCGAGGAACCTGAGCACCTCCGGCAACGCCCGTCCCCGGTAGGCGGGCCCACCCTCGCCGACCGTGACCGTCCTGGCCTTCAGTTCGTCGGCCACCCGTCGGATCCCCGGGTCCTCGCTCGGCGACCACACCCCCAGGGGCAGCCGCACCAGCCTGCTCGCGCGGCGAAGCGGATCGGCGGCGCGCCAGGTCTCCTCCGTCGCCATGCCGCCGCGCGTGCGTGCTTCGGACCAGGTGGTGAACAGGGTCGGGTCGAGCACGGCCACGGCGGCAAGACCGGGGTTCGAGGCATACGCGAGCGCTCCATAGGCGCCCTCGCCGATGCCCAGCGCCCCGAACGGAGTGCTCGCCAACCCGTGCCGGGACAGCCAGCCCGGGACCTCTTCGCTGAGCATTCGACCTGGGTCGTCGGCGCCGGTCGGCGTCCAGCTCGAACCGCCGCCGTCGACCGCGGCGACAGCGAACGGCATCTCCCCCGAGCGGGACAGCTGGGTCAGCGCCTCGACGACACCGAGGCGGCCGAACACGTCGGCGTCCTCGCCGTTTCCGTGGAACGCCAGGCAGACCGGCAGACCAACGCGGTCGACATCCTCCGGGCGGTACATGACCACCCGGACATCACGGCCGCGCGCGTACGACAGGGCGCGGAACACCGTCACCGGTCCGACTGGGGCTGCCGCGGAGGTGGCCGCCCGCGGCGGTTGTGGGAGCGGTTCGACCGGCTCGCGCCGACATCCGGCGGCGAGCAGGCCCGACGCTCCCACGAGGAAACCGCGCCGCGACACCCGGCCGACATCCACCCGATCCCCCATCACGCGCACGCCAGCACGTCGGCCCGGAACTCGTCGATCAGCTGCTCTGTCTTCGCCGTGCGCTCCTGGTCGTAGGTGCCCGCGTTGGCCGCGGTGACGACGAACGACCCCGAGTCCACGACGGCGCCACGCCGGTTGTTCTTGCACTCACCGATGGACAGCTGGGTCAGCGCCCAAGTGCCCACGTAGGCCTGTCCGACCGGGTTCTGCACCACCGTCGCGGCCACGGTGCCGTCGCGGATGCCGTCGAGGATCAGCGGATCGTCGTCGATACCCACGATCTTGATCGGCAGGCCGGAGGACCGCACACCACGGACAGTCGCGATGGCGGGGATGTATCCGGTCGTCACGATGGCGTTGATCGACGCGCCCTTGGTCGCGACCAGGTCGAGGACCGCCTTGTCCGCCGTGGCCTGGTCCTGGTCGAGATCGGTCACCGTCGCCAACAGCGTCACGGCGCCCGCGGTCTCGTCCACCGCGTGCCGGACCCCCGCCATCCGACGCAAGGTGTTCGTGTCGACCGAGTTCCCGGTCAGGTGCACCAGCGTGCCCCGGCCACCGATGGCGCCGATCGCGGCCTTGGCGGCCTTGTACGCCGCGATCTCCACATCGGTGGCGAGGCAGAAGTCGGCCTTGTTCGTCGTCTCCCCCGGGCAGGACCCCAGCGACGCGACCACCATGCCGTCCCGCTTGAGCCGCGAGAACATCGCGTTGGTGTCCACTTGAGACACGGCGAACACGCCGAAGGCGGTGTAGCCCTGCGCGCTCAACGAGTTCAGGGTCCGGTTCTGCTTGGCCTGGTCCCAGTCGCTCGACTCGTCAAAGGTCACCTCGCCGACGGCGAACCGCTCCTTGGCCTGGGCGCCACCGACCCGCCACAGGGCGAAATAGGGATGCGGGCCACCTGGCACCAGTGCCACCTTCACCTCCTTGGACCGCGAGGACTCGGTGACGGGAGGCGGCGAACCGCAGGCCGACACCAGGGTCAACACCATTGCCGCCGCCACGAGTCTTCGGCCGTTGCTCGCTCGCGACATGGTCAGAGAATCCACTTCTGGGCCGCGGAGCCGTTGCAGGTCCACAACCGCAGGGCGGTGCCCGCGGCCGTGGCGCCGGCCGCGGCCTCCACGCATTTCCCGCCGATCCCGGTGATGGCGCCGCCCGCGGTGAGTGTCCACTTCTGGTTGGCCGACCCCGAGCACGTCCACATGATCACGGCGGTGCCGTCCGCCGACCCGCCGCCGCTCGCGTCCAGGCAGCGGCCGGCGTCCCCGGTGACCGAACCCGCCGGGCCGTTGAGGATCCACCGCTGGGCCGCGCTCCGGTCGCAGTCCGCGATCCGCACCGCGGTCCCGTTGGTCGGGCCGCCGGTCATGCAGCGGCCGGACACCGGGTTCACCAGGGCGACCGCCCACTTCTGCGCGGCGGACCCGTTGCAGGTCCACAACCGCAACGCGGTGCCCGCGGCCGTGGCGCCGCCCGCGGCCTCCACGCACTTGCCGCCGATCCCGGTGATGGCGCCACCCGCGGTGAGTGTCCACTTCTGGTTGGCCGAGCCGGAACAGGTCCAGCCGATGAGCTTCGTGCCATCCGCCGAGCTGCCACCACTGGCGTCCAGGCAGCTGCCGTCCTTGCCGGTGATCGCACCGGTCGTCTCGTTGTAGATCCAGTCCTGGTGGGTGGCGCCCGCGCAGTCCCCGAGCTGCACGGCGGTTCCCGCGGTCGAACTGCCGCCCGCGAGTTCGGCGCAGCGACCGGACTGCGGGTTGCGGATCGGGTTGCCGTTGACCACTGCGGGCGGCGGGGTCACCGGCGGCATCGTGCCGGTCGCCCGGTACCGGTGGCCCGCGACCGCGGTGAACGTGATCCGGTCCCCCGTCCTGGTCGGGGTCACGGCTTGGCCGGTGGTCAGGTCGGTGAGGGTGTAGCCGCCGGAGAACATCGGGTTGCGGACGTTGAGTGTGCCCGCGTTCGCCGGGGTCAGGGTGAACTCGGTGGATCCGGTGGACGCCCACGCGGCGTCGACTGTCACGTCACCGCGGGCTTTGAGGCCGCTGACGGACCCACTCCCCCACGCCGCGGGCTTCGCGGGCAGCACGTGGATGTCGCCGGTCTGGCTCTGCAGCAGCATTTCCGTGACACCGGCGGTCGCGCCGAAGTTGCCGTCGATCTGGAACGGCGGGTGCGTGTCGAACAGGTTCGCCAGAGTGCTGCCCTTGAGCTGCTCGGCGAGCATCTTGTGCGCGTGGTCTCCGTCGAGCAGCCGCGCCCAGAAATTGATCTTCCAGGCCTTGCTCCAGCCGGTGCCGCCGTCGCCGCGCGCGGTCAACGACACCTTGGCGGCGTCGGCGAACGCTGTGGCAGGCGCGATCTGGTGGCCGGGGTGCAGCGCGTAGAGGTGCGAGACGTGCCGGTGGGTGTCGGTCCGGCTGTCCAGGTCGGCCTTCCACTCCTGCAACTGGCCCCACGAGCCGACCTTGAGGCCCGGGTCGAGCTTGCCCAGCGCGGTCTGCAGCCGAGTGCGCAAAGTGCTGTCGACGCCGAGCTTGGTGGCGGCGGCGAGCGTGTCGGTGAACAGGCCCCAGACGATCTGCTGGGCCATGGCGTCGCCCGCGGTGAAGTCGCCGTGTTCCGGGGAGTAGCTGGGCGAGACGACCAGCTTGCCGTCTCGCGGGTCGGTGCGCAGGTTCGCGAGCCAGAACTCGGTGGCGCCCTTGAGCAGCGGGTAGGCGCGGTCGCGCAGCAAGGCGGTGTCCTGGTTGAACGTGTAGAGGTCGTAGACCTGCGAGGCGAGCCAGCCATTGGCCTCGGGGAACCAGAACGCGGTCGCCCAGTCGTGCACACCGGTGAAGCCGAACGGGTTCGTCTCGTTGTGCACGACCCAACCCGCGGTGCCGAACATCTCGGCCGCGGTCTTCTGCCCTGGCGCCATCAGCGTCTCCACGAACCGGGTGAAGGGTTCGGCGGTCTCGGCGAGGTTGGCCTGGCCCGCGAGCCAGTAGTTCATCTGCAGGTTGATGTTGGTGTGGTAGTCGGAGCTCCACGGCGGGGACGTCGAGTTGTTCCAGACGCCCTGCAGGTTGGCCGGGAGGGAACCCGCCCGCGAGGAGGCGATGAGCAGATAGCGGCCGTACTGGTAGAACAGCGCCTCCAGCGCCCGGTCGTCGGCCGAGACGCCGCCGGTGTAGGCCGAGCGCAGGTCGTCGGTGGGCTTGTTCGGCATGACCTGGCCGATGTTCAGCTTGACCCGGCTGAAGAGTCCATTGTGGTCTGCGACATGGGCGGCGCGCAGGTCGGCGTAAGCCTTGGCGGAGGCGGTGTCGACGGCGGCGGTCACCGCGGCGGTCGGGTCCGGGCCGCGGTAGGTCGGGTACGTGTCGGCGTAGTTCGTGCCCGCCGAGAGGACGAGTGTGGCACTGTTCGCGCCGGACACCGTCACCTGCCCGTTCCCGTTGGTGACCGTGCCACCGTCGGCCCGCACCTGGACCTGCGCCTCGAAGAGCATGCCGTTGTCGGCGAGTTTGCCCCGGATCTTGAGCCTGCCGCCCGCCGCGGTCGCCGCGAAGTCGGCGCGCGGCGAGGTGTAGCGCAGGGTGAACGAGACCTTGCCCGGCTCGCTCGCGCCCAGGCGGCCGACGACCGCGTTCCCCGGATGGCTGGCGAAGTACTCGCGGCTGTGTGTCACGCCGTTCGCGACGTAGCCGACCTTGGCGATGCCCGCGGCGAGGTCCAGCTCGCGCCGGTATCCGCTGTAGGCCGACGTCGCGGTGTCGATCCGCATGTCGCCGAAGGTCTGGTAGGCGCCGAACCCGCGCTTGGGCTGCCCCAGCTTCCCCGCGACCCAGGTCGGATCGGCCTTGCCGTCGCGGTCGATCGCGGACACGACCTCGTCGATGGCGCCGGGGCGCGGCGCGGTCCAGTTGCCGAAGTCGTAGCCCTGCGTGGAACCGGGGCCGCCGGTCCACAGCGACTTCTCGTTGAACTGCAGCTGCTCGGAGGCCACGCCGCCGAAGACCATCGCGCCCAGCGCGCCGTTGCCGATCGGCAGCGCCCGGCTCTCCCAGTCGCCCGCGGGCTCGTCGTACCACAGGGTGTCGGCGCTCGCCGCCGACTCCTGTGCGGCCGAGCTGGGCGAGACCACGGCGATGCCGGTCGAGATCAGCACTCCCGCGGCGACAGCGGACAGGAGTGACCTCAGTGAGCTGCGTGCGCGCATCGAACGCCCTCCACCAACGGCGGTACCGACCAGTTGAAACCGATCGGTCATCGGATGAATCAGTCACACAGGTTGAACGTGAGCTGAATCTCGGCACACAATGCCGCAAGGTGGCGTGTGACACAAGACATAGATCCGATGTATCTGGGCGTAGCGGCTGGTTTACTCCATGTTGCGCGCGAGGATGCCGAGGGTGGCCCGCAGCGCGGCCTCGGGGATGACCGGGAAGATGTTCTTGTCCCGGTACCGCTCCTCGATCTCGCTCCAGTCGTAGTACGAGGTCACCAGGGTCCCGATCTCGCTGGGCTCGAGCCGGTAGCCGTACAGGTGCCTGATCGGGGGCTGGATCTGCCCCGAGATGGTCCACTCGATGGCGGCGTCCGGCTCGAACCGGGTGATGATCACGGTGACCTGGTATTTGCCCATCGGGTAGTCGTTGAGCGCCTCGCGGTCCATGTGCACGACGAACTCGTCGCCCACCTGCCGCACCGGGTCACCCTCGGCGGACTGGAGCATCCCGGAACTGTCGATCGCCACGTGCCCGCGCGGGTCGCACAGCAAGGCGAACACCTTCGCCGGTGGCGCGGCGATCTGTCGTTGTACCTCGAATCGCTCATCGGTCATGACCCACTTTCGCATAGCGGGCCGACGGCGTGGTCTTGGTCGGTGGCCTCGGGCATGCTTACCGGCATGAGCGCTCCCACCGACACACCGCTGGAGATGCTGGCCCGCGTAGCGGAGGGCGAGCGGGCCCGGTTCGAGGGACGCAACCTGCGGGTGCGCCGCTCCCCCATCGTGCACGCGGTCCGGTGGGCGCCGTGGCTGGCGAGCCTGACGCTGCCCGCGCCCGCGTGCGGTCAGGGCTGGTCGGGCACGGGCGTCGGCGAGTTGCACGCGGTGGCGGAAACCGTCACCTGCTCGAACTGCCTGGCCTCGCCGACGGCCCGCGCCGGCGCCGCTCCCGTCGACTCGGCACACCAGATCGCCTTGCCGCTGCAGTTGCACTGACAGCGGGCACGTGCGCTTGAAAGCGCGGCACGACAAGCCCGCGCACGCGAGGAAGGCGTGCGCGGGCTCATCAGGCTGTCAGCCCCGGTCGCAGAGGGCGGCGCCCAGGGCGACGGTGCGGTCGACTCCCGCGCCGCTGATCGCGTCGACAGCGGGCAGGACGTTCATCACCACGAAGGCCGACCGTCCGTCAGTGGTCGCGGCCGCGACGGACTGGTAGCCGGGCCAGAGGCCCGGGTGGCCGTAGGCCACGCTATCGCAGGGGAGCGAGTAGCGGATCAGGCCGAGTCCGTAGTCCACGCCCGGGCCGGGCATACCCGTCACCTTGAGCATCTCCGCGAGCTGCGGGGCGGGGACGACCTTGCCGGTGATCAGGGCCTGGAAGAACTTCGTCGCGTCGGCCCCGCTGGTCACGATGCCGCCGCTGGACTGGCCGACGCTGGGCTCGACGACCTGGGTGAAGTCGGCGTACACCACTCGGCCGACGTAGCCGCGGACGTGGCCCGGCGGCAGTGCCTTGTCGCCGGGGGTGGGGATGTAGGTGTTGGTCAGGCCGAGCGGGGTGATGATCCTCGACCGAAGCTCCTGCTCGTAGGTCCGCCCGGTGACCTTCTCGATGATCATGCCGGCGAGCAGGAAGTTGGTACCGGAGTACTGGTGTGAGGTCCCCGGGGCGAAGTACGGCGCGACCGACAGGCCCCAGCCCACCATCTCCGCCTTCGTGTGGGTGAACAGGTGGACGAAGGGGTTGAGGGTGAAGGGGAGGACGTAGTCGGCGATCCCGCTGGTGTGGTTCAGCAGCTGGCGCACGGTGATCTTGGTTCCGTCATAGCCGTTTCCCTTGACCACACCGGGAAGGTAGGTCTCCACGCTGCCGTCGAGGTCGAGCTTTCCCTCGGCGACGAGCTGCAGCGTGATCGCGGACGTGAACGACTTGGTCAGACTGCCCGCGCGGACCTTGTGGTCCGGGCCGAACGGGAGATTCTGGCCCAGCGCCCGGGTCCCGCTGGACAGGTCCCACTGGGTGTCGCCGTCGCGGACCACGACGCCCGCCCCGGGCGAGACGTTGGTGGTCCTGAGGGTGTCGATGGCGGCCTGCGTGGCCGCGTGCGGCTCCGCCGCGGACGCCGCGGGCGCGATGCCGACCGACGCGGCGACGATCACCCCCGCCAACACCCAGCTGGTCCCCCTGATTTTCGTGCGCATGCGTTTCCTCTCCTCGAAAGTGGGAGCCGACTCCCTTCGGCTGCCAGCCGATTCTCTCGGCCGGATCGGGGCGACCATGGCCGAATGCCGTGGCCCACCTGCGCCATTGCTCACACAGGTCGCGCGAGGACGGCCTTCGTGGAACGCCGGAAATGTAGGTTCGCCATTGTCCAGGCCATATCCCACAATCAGGGGGAATCCACAGATGTCTCGGGGAATCCGATCCAAACCCAGGCGCGCGGCGCTGGGGCTCGCCGTCGTCGGCCTCACCGCGAGCCTGCTGGGTGTCGCGGCTCCGACCTCGGCCGCGGCCACCACCGTCACCCTCGGCGGCGGAAGCGGGATCGCTTTCGACCAAGGACTGCCGGGTGACGTGACGCAGGCGACCGCGGCCGGTTGCACTCTCACGGCGGTCGGGTACGACCGGACCGGGAACCTGGTCGGTCTGACCAACGCCCACTGCTTCATCCGGGCCGACGGCACCAAACTGGTCGGCGAGCCGATCTACAAGAACATCGCGCCCGCGGGCACCGCGTTCAACGCGGCCAAAGTGATCACGCCCGACACCGACACCGGCGTCGTCGGCACCGTCACCCACGTCAGCACCCCGAACAACCTGCTGTCGGACGGACCCGACGGCCTGGACTACGCGGTGATCGACCTGGACGAAACCAAGGTCGCGCCCACGACCACCGTCGGTGGGGTGACGATCACCTCGGTCGGCGCCGTCCCGGGGGTCGGTGTCCGGATGTGCAAGCAGGGCCAGACGACCGGGCTCACCTGCGGCTTCAACCTCGGCACCAGCGGGATCTGGTTCGCCCACACGGTCTGGACCTGGGCGGGCGACTCGGGCGCGCCCGTCGTGGTGGGCCAGACGCTGGTGGGCAACGCGTGGGGCCTGCAGCACAGCAGCCCGATCCTGAGCATCATCGCCGACATGGACGCCAACGGCGGTGTCGGCGCGGGATTCCGGGTCGCGGCCTAGGAAATCGGGGTCGGGCGACGTCGCCCGACCCCCTTTCCGTGCCGTCAAAGCCAACCGCGGCGGGAAGCCTGCACCCCCGCCTGGAACCTCGTCGTGGCGCCAAGGCGGTCGAACAGGGCAGCGGTGCGCCGCACCACCGTGCGCCGCGACAGGTTCAGCCTGCGGGCGATCGCGTCGTCGGTCGCCCCGCTGGCCATCAGCGAGATGATCTGCCGGTCCCGGTCGTCGACGAAACCCTCGATGCGTGAGGCCGACACCGGAACCGAGAGCTTCCACAGGGTCTCGAACACCCCGGACAGCACGTCGAGCAGACCGGACGGCCGGACGAACAGCGACACCACGCCATGCGCGCCCTCCGCCTCCAGGGTGAGCACCGCGGAGTCGTAGTCGGCCAGCAGCAGCTTGATCGGCGGATCCTCGAGCGTGCGCGCCTGCTCCCCCGCCGCCATCATCCGCGCCATGTTGGGCCCGATCAGCGGGTCGTCGAAGGCGGAGTCGAAGTAGATGGTCCGGTAGACCACCCCCGCGTCCATCCGTTCGCGCTGCATCACTTCCTGGTTGACGTAGTACTCGTCGGGCGCGAAGTACGGCGGCCGGTCGACCACCCGGAACTGCTCCTTGGCGGCACGTTGCATCTGCTGCGCCGTCCACGAGATGCGCGCGGTGTCGTCGATGACCTCCAGCGCGCCGTAGTGGCCGCTTTCCCTGCGGACGAAGCGGAACAGTTGCTCCAGCTCGAGCCCGTTGCGCCGGAGCCCGGCCTGGCGCTCGGCGTCGCGGCGCAGCAACTCCTCGGTCACCTCCGCGGGCGAGTGCGCCTCCCACGCTCCCCCGAGCTCGGAGACCGCCCCGTCGTCGAGCAGGTCGCGCAGTGTGGTCTCCACGACCTCCGCGGAGAGCCCCGTCCGCTCGACGATGCCCGGCACCCGCGTCCGCGGTTGGCCCACGAGGGCCCGGTACACCCGCCCATGGTGCGTCTCGGCGTCCAGCACGTCACCCATGCCCACCCCCCAGGCCGATTCGATACTCGCGAGTATCGAGTTGGCGGGGCGCCATGGTCAATTCCATGGAATCAAATGTGACACTCACTGCAGCGGCGGCGGCCCCCGTGGGAACCGCCGCCGCAGGGCACTGATCAGCCGCAGAGCGCGAGGTCGATCGCTTCGCCGAGCGGCACCATGTGGGGCTGGGCCGGACCGATGTTGGCGTTGCTGACCGTCACCACCTGCTTGCCGTCCGCGGTGGCGAAGGCGGCGGTGACGAAGCCCGGCATCACGCCGTTGTGCCCGTAGGCGGTGACGCCGCAGGACAGCTTGGCGACGACCAGGCCGAGTCCGTAGCTCCAGGGGTCGTCGGTGAACGTCGTGCGCATCTCGGCCAACTGCGCGGGCGGAAGCAGCTTGCCCTCGGCGAGCAGCGCGGCGAACTTGGCCATGTCGCGGCTGGTCGAGACCATCGATCCCGCCGCCCAGCCGAGGGTCGGGCTGTAGTGCGTGGTGTCGATCTTCAGGGTGGGCAGCAGGTGGGTGTAGCCGAAGGAGAACGGCTCGGGCAGCCGGTGCTTCTCCGCGGCGGGCAACTCGGTCTCGGTGAGGCCGTGCGGCACGGTGATCCGGTTCCGGATCTCCTGGGACACCGAGTTTCCGGTGCTCTTCTCGATCAGCAGGCCGAGGATGATGTAGTTGGTGTTGGAGTAGAGGAAGGTCGCGCCAGGAGCGCCGTTCGAGCCCTTGGCCAGTCCGTTGCGGGCCAGCGCGGCCGGGTCGTGGGTGGCCCACAGGTTGAGCGGGTTGACGAACATCGTGCCCAGGTAGTCGCGGATGCCGCTGGTGTGCTGCAGCAGGTGCCGGACGGTGATCTTCGTGCCGTCGTGGCCGTTGCCCGCGACCAGACCGGGCAGGTGCTGCTCGATCGGCTCGTCGAGCGCCAGCTTGCCCTCGGCGACCAACTGGAGCACGACCGTCGAGACGAACGACTTGGTCACGCTGGCAATGCGGTAGTGGTCGTCGTCCGCGATCGGCCGGTTCTCGAAGGCGGAGACCTTGCCCGCCTGGGCCGCCCAGGTCTTGTCGCCCGACCGGAACACCGACGCGCCCATCGCCCGGTAGTAGGTCACCACCTTGTCGACCTTGACCTGCACCTGGGCCTGGGCGTCGCCCTGCGCCGCCGACGCGGTCGCCGCGCCGGACACGGTCACGGCCACCACCGCCGCGAGCAGTCCGCCGACCAGTCTCTTGATTGCCATGGGGGTTTCGCCGCACCTTTCGTCATCCGGCCGGAATGTCCGGCCAGTCCTGCGAATCATGGCTTGGGGTGACAGTCGTGTGGGGTGGTTTCGTTGGCCTACATGGGAATCTGTCCCAGATGCGCCATGGTCGGCTGGGCGGCGGTAGCGTGCCCGGGTGAAGTCGACCGCCCCCACTCCCCGCGTCCGGCGCCTCGAGGTCCGTCGCCGCATCCTGGCCGCCGCGGCCGAGCAGTTCGCTGAACGCGGGATCCACGCGACCCGGTTGGAGGATGTCGCGGCAGCGGCGGGATTCACCCGCGGCGCGGTGTACTCCAACTTCGCGGGCAAGGACGACCTCGTCGCCGCGGTGATCGCCGACCGGGTCGAGGGGATGACCGGGAAGGGCCTGGCGCTGACCCTGGGGGCGGGGGCTGGCCTGCCCGCACTGGTGGCGTCATACCTGGCGTCGCAGGTCAAGGCCGACACGACCGGACACCGGCTGGCCCTGGAGACCCTGCTCTACGCCGCCCGCGACGATGAGCTGCGGGAGCGACTCCTCGGCTCACGCAAGATCCTGCGGGCGGCGGTGGCCGACTGGCTCCGGGAGTACGCCAGGCAGTCGGGCGCCGAGTTGCCGCTGCCGCCCGACGTACTCGCCATGACGCTCATCGCCCTGGTGAACGGGATCGCCTCGGAGTACCTGGCCGATCCCAGCCCGGCACCGCTGGACGCGTTGGCGCAGGCCATCGTCCATCTCGTCCCGTCACCCCCCTGAGCGCGAGGGAGACGACGACGGGCACCAGGTAGACCAGCGGGAACGCGAGGTGTGAGTACCAGCGAGCCGGGCCACGGTGACGACGGCGCCGGTGAAGCAGGGGATCAGGCAGATGGCGGCCATGAGCCCGATGACCGGCACGAACAGCCGGTCACCAGGCCCGCGCCGAGCCACGGCCACCACGCGCGGGGCACGCCGTAGTCGGCCGGCGGCTCCGACGAGGGCCTATGGTGCGCGATCCGGCATGTCGAACGCGCGGAACAAGGCGGGTTCGTGGAACATGGTGATTCGGTCGATTTTCCTCCCTGCCAACGTAAGCACCAGGATCGCGTGGGCGTGGTATTCACCATCGTCCTGTCGCATGTAGACGGCGTAGGCGGGTTGGCCGTTGGCGATCGTGGGGAACAGCCGCATGGCTCCGCAGGTGCGTAGGCGGGTGGACAGGAAGCCGCCCACGTTGTCGCGGCCTGCGTACCAGGTGGGGATGGGGGGCATTTCGAAGACGGCGTCTTCGCTCAGCAGTCGCATGATGGTGGGGATGTCGGCGTCCTCGAAGGCCTTGGCGTAGTCGTGCACCAAGGCTTTCTGGTGGGGGTCGGTGGGCTCCACGACGGTGTCCTCCACCGGGTCTGCCGCCGCCAGCTGGGTTCGGGCGCGTTGCAGGGAGCTGTTCACCGAAGCTGTGGTGGTGTTGAGGAGTTGGGCGACTTCCGCCGCCCGCCAGGCCAGCACGTCCCGCAGCAGCAGCACGGCGCGTTGGCGGGGTGGGAGGTGTTGCAGGGCGGCGGCGAAGGCCAGGCGGGTGGTGTGGCGGGACTCGACCGTGGCGGCCGGGTCGGGGGCGAGCATGGTGTCGGGGAAAGGTTGCAACCACCGTGTTTCCGGCCGCCGCGGGTCCACGGGACCGGTCGGGTCGTCGCTTGGGCCTGCCAGGCCCGAGGGCAGTGGGCGGCGGGTTCCGCGCTCCAAAGCCTTCAGGCAGGCCCGCGTCGCGATCTTGTACAGCCAGGTGCGCAGGGACGACCGGCCCTCGAAGTCGCCGTAGGCACGCCAGGCCAGCAGGTACGTCTCCTGGACCAGGTCCTCGGCCTCATGGATCGAGCCGAGCATCCGGTAGCAGTGCGCGAGCAGCTCCGTTCGGAACGGGTCGGTGAGCCTGGCGAAATCCTCGCCCGCCCGCTCCTGGGTTGTCGATGACACCAACTGCTCCTCTCACCGCACGGACCTCTCCCCGATACAGATCCGTTCGGTGCTGAAAACTCATCGCCGCGCTGGTCACGGCGTCGCCAGGATGAGGCTACGACACCTCAGTGACAGGAATGGCCGGTCACTTCGTCGTAGCGGTCGTGGTGGCGGAACTGGTTGACGTAGCGCTGTCGGCCCAGCGGTGTGAGGTCGAGGTAGTGGTAGGTGCCCAGCAGCGTGTCGAGGCCGCGGGCGTAGGTCGAGTAGGTGTGGAAGATGTCATCGCCCTCACGAAGGAAGACGCTCGCGCCGGGGTCCTCGCCGGTGAGGAAGTGCGTCAGTCCTTCGGTCCGCAGGGTGTCCGCGTCCTTGTAGTTGTATTCGGGGGGCGTGATGGACTCGTCGTGGGACACCTGGAAGTCGTAGTTGAAATCGCTGTCGTGCGACGAGAACCACGGCATGGTCCAGCCCATCCGGGCCTTGAACGGCTCGATCTTGGCCAGGGGCGCGCGGGACACCAGCGCCAGGGAGGTGTCGTTGACGTGCAGGTGTGCGAGGTGGCCGATGTTGTCGGCCACCAGCGAGCAGCTCGCGCAGCCCTCGTCCCAGGCCGGGTCGAACATGAAGTGGTAGACGATGAGCTGCCTGCGTCCCTCGAACAGGTCGAGCAGGCCCACTGGCCCGTTCGGCCCCGCCAGCTTGTACTCCTTGTCCATGCGGACCATCGGCAGCTCCCGACGCCGCGCGTCGACCTCAGCCTTAGCCCTGGAGATCTCCTTCTCCCGCGCCAGCAGCTCCCCGCGGGCGACCAGCCACTCGTCGCGCGTGACGACCTTCGGGGCGCTCATGCGGACATCACCCGGTAGGACCCGACCAAGGTCGCCTCGGAGCGGTCCACCGGGCCTGCCAGGCGGTCGGCGATCCCGGCCTGGAACTCGGCGAACGCCGTGACCGCCCGCAGCGGGTTGTCCTCACCCTCGGTCACCGCGACGTGCACGAAGGTCACCCCGTCGGCCAGCCGGAAAGTGGCGTACCGCAAGCCATCCGGCTGGTTCTCCGCCAGCTCGGCGAACACCTTCTCGACCGCACCCTGGTTCTCGTCGGCCGCGTCGGGCCTTGTCGTATAGCGCACCACGAACATCGTGCTCATCGGTTGACTCCCGTATCCGTATCGGTCCTCTGCCTATACAGATCCGGGAAGCCCGCGAAACTCATCGCGTCACGAAAGCACCTGGACCGTGCACTGGGCGGTCGTGTTCGCGGGCGCCGTCCTCGCGCTCGTCGCCACCGGGGCCACGGCGGCCTGCTTGAATCCCTTGGTGACGAGGTACAGCGCGAAACTGACCTCCCACGCGAACACCGGGAGCGCGGCGAGGCCGCCCAACGTGGAGAGCTGCTCGTAGAGCCCGAACATCACGGCCGTCGCCGACACGCAGATCAGCGGGCCGCCGACGAGACCGAGCACGGCGATCGGGCGGGGCACGAGTCCGGACCGAAAC
Source organism: Actinokineospora xionganensis (assembly GCF_014323725.1). Lineage (GTDB taxonomy): Bacteria > Actinomycetota > Actinomycetes > Mycobacteriales > Pseudonocardiaceae > Actinokineospora > Actinokineospora xionganensis. The sequence goes on from NZ_JABVED010000004.1 coordinate 171,084, forward strand.
ACCAGGTAGGCCAGCATCAGGCTGTTGGCGCCCAGCACGAAGTTGGGGCCGAACAGGAAAGTCCACTCGTGCGTGGCCAGCAACGCCTTGGCCACGGTCCCGAGCGCGGCGTCGTCCGCCAGGCCCTGGCGCAGTGTCACGACCGTGAGCACGCTGATGGTGCCCATCGCGATAATGGCGGCCTCCAACAGGCGAGCGCAGACGTAGCCGAGGGCGAGACCGTGGTTCTGCCTCTTGATGACCGGGTAGAGCGTGGCAGCCGAGCCGATCACGGCGGCTACCAGGAGCAGCTCGGCGAGTCCGCCCAGCAGCACCCGACCGTCGGAGCCCGGGCCGGTGACGTAGGCCGGATCGCTCAGGACTGGCTGGTAGAGCGCCATTCCAGCGATCGCGGCGATCTCCGTCAGCAGGAACAACGCACCCGCGACCAGTGCGGTCGTCCTCGTCGAGCTCATGGCGGTCCCTTCGTCACGACCGAGGTGTACGACGTACACCTCGACACGTCGGGAACCATAGGCGTACGGCGTACACCTCGTCAAGCGAAGGGGCTACTCCTCGATCAGCCGGACGCCTGCGCGGTGTCGAGCGGCGAGGTCGCGGTAGGCCTGCGGGTTGACGTTCACCCAGAACTCGGCGCCCGTGCCCGCGATCGGCCCCTTGACCTTCGCCGGGCTGCCGGTCACGAGCACCTCGTCAGGGATCTCGGCCCCGCCGACGACCAGCGAGTGGGCCGCGACCAGCGTGCGGGCGCCGATCTTCGCGCCGTCGAGCACGGTGGCCCCGTTCGCGATCAACGCCTCCGCCCCGACAGTCGCGCCGTGCACCACACAGGCGTGCGCCACGGTCGCGCCTGCCCCGATGACACACGGCATCCCCGGCGGCGCGTGCAGGACCGCGCCGTCCTGGACGTTGGCGCCCGCCCGGATGATCACCTGCTCGAAGTCGCCGCGAATCACGGCGTTGTACCAGACCGAGGCGCCTTCCTCGACGATCACGTCGCCGACCAGGGTGGCCGTCGGGGCGATGAAGGCTGTGGGGTGGATGCTCGGGCTCTTGCCCTCGAATGAGAAAAGTGGCATCCGTCGACCCTATTCGGACAGTCACCGCACAGCAGAGCGGCCAGCGGGCAACCCAAGGGCACGCGGCGCCGCTCGCCCGTGAAGCTTCTGCGCGGCAACAAGAGCGCCTAGGGCACCGGACAACCCCGACGACTCTCCGCGGCTTCATCGCGCGCCGTCGGGTTCGACCACAGCGCCGGTCGGCCGTGCGCGCTCACCGGCGAACCCAGCCAGTGGCCGGTCGAGGCGCCCCGCCGAATACAGACGGCAAGACGGCTCAGGGCGCCGGAAAGGTTGTCACGACTGCGTGGCCCACACGATCGTGTTCGACAGCTGGACGTCGTGGCTGGTCACGTCGATGGTCACCTGGTCGCCGTCGGCGATCCGGAAGCCGTCCTGGAAGCTGCCGCGGTCCGCGCCGAGGAAGACGTAGTGGACGCGGCCTGGGTGGCGCAGCGCGGGGTAGGAGAGCAGGTGGTCGATCATGGTGTCCAAGTCGAACCGCAGCGCCGCGGTGCCGGTGGTGAACGAGCCCTTCCAGGCGGGCTGCCCGCCCCGCTCGATCGCGACCTCCCCGTTCACCGTCGCCGGGGGCGGGCCGCTGAACAGCCACGGCGAGACCGAGCAGTCGGTCAGCTTGGCGTATCCCAGGTGGCCGCGGTCGGCGACGAACTTGCCGATGTCGGTGAGGTCGTTGCCGAAGGTGAATCCGACGTAGCGGGTCTTGCCGTCCGTCCCGGTCAGGTAGACCAGCACGACCTCCGCTTCCTCCCCCAACCCGAGCACGCTCGTGGGCACCGTCAGGGCGTCGCCGGGCAGCTTGACCACGTCGCCGAGGCCGCGGAAGAACCAGGTCGGCTGGTCCGGGGTCTCCACGCCCGCCTTGCCGTGGTGGGTCTGCGCGTAGCCGCTGACGAACAGGTCGCCCACCGAAGCGGGCCGCAGTGGCGGCAGCGGGCTCAGCTCCGCCGTCGGCACGGTCCTACCCGCACCCGCGGCGGCCCGAAGATCCCCCAACGAGTCCACAGTGGACAGCAGGTCCAGCACACCCCCGTCGATCGGGTGCACGACCGCGGTGTCCGCGGGCGGGTCGAACCCGACGTGGCGCCCACCCTGGTACTCACATTCGAAGAACCTCACAGCACTGCCTTCCCCTCAACTGAGACTGATCGCCCAGGTCTTGGTGATCGTCGCGCCACGACGTTGTTTGACGTCGCTCGAATCCAGGCCGAGGTCGATGGTCCGACACGCGTTGGCGTAGCCGAAACCGATCGGCGCGTAGATCATCGCCTGGAGGTAGGCGAACTCCCGGCCCGCGACGTCGTCGGCCATGCCGATCTCGTACCCCTCGAGGATGTCGCCCTGCACCGTCAGGAAGGACACCGCCAGGAGCCTCCCGTCCGAGTCACGCACGACCGAGGCGTGGCAGTTCTCGGGGCCGAAGGCCGCGGCCCACTCCTTGAGCCGGTAGGCGACCAGGCGCGGGTGCTCGACGACACCGTACTTCTCCTTGACCGCGCAGATCATCGGCGCCGCCTCGGCGACCACGTCGCCCGCGGGCTCGAACCCGGCGGTGTAGCCGAGGGCGTCGAACTTGCGCCGGTCGCGGCGGAAGCGTTCGCGCTGCGACTTGGGCAGCGCGGCCACGTAGTCGTCCACAGTGGAGCCGGTGAGGGCGAGGTGGGCGGTGTCGCTGAGTTCGCACGCCCGATGCCCGCCTGTCAGACCGGCGGTGAAGGCGGCCACCTCGGACGCGCGCACATGCAGGGCCACCGGATAGTCGCCCGCCGCCTCGGCTTCGGTGAACACGTGGGCGGCCAGGGCGGACCTGACCTCCGCCGAGTCCTCATCGGACAGTCCGGCGCCGGTGACGACGCCCGCGGTGAAGTCGCGGCAGCCGCCGACGAACACCCAGCGGCGCGGGTCGGCCGGGGCCTCCCGGCCCAGCGAGTCGGACATCGCGCCCAGGTCGTAGGCGTCGTTGATGAACCGTTCCGCGCGCGGCTGGTGGCTGCTGACGATCCCGACGGCCTGCCCGGCGGAGCGGGCCACCGTCCACCGCGTCGCCCAGCGGGCGTCGGCGGCGGTGGTGCACAGCCTGCGCGGAGCCAGGCTGGCGGCGCTGTAGCGCCACTGTCCACTCAGGAGTTCCGCGGGCACGTCGTCGACGGTGTCGATCGTCAGCTTCATCGCTGCTTTCCCGCCGTCGCGTGGTGGCGGGCCTCGGGGTTGACGAGGTAGGGCGGGGTCTCGCCGCGCACGACGCAGTCGACGTTCTCGATGGCGGCGGGAACCAGCGAGCGGTACATGTCCACGGTGTGGCCGATCACGTGGTCGGTCAACATGATGTTCGGCGCCTGCCGCAGCGGGCTCGCCGCGGGCAGCGGCTCGATGTCGAAGGTGTCGATCGCCGCCCCGCCGATATCCCCGCGCGCCAACGCCTCCGCCAACGCGTCCTCGTCGATGATGCCGCCGCGCGAGGTGTTGATCAGCATGGCCCCCGGGCGCATCCGGGCCAGTTCGGCCGCGCCGATGAGTCCCCGCGTGGCGGGGGTCAGCGGCAGGTGGACGCTCAGGATGTCCGACTCCTCGACGACCGTGTCGAACGAGCAGAACTCCACCCCTGGCCACTCCCGCGGAGTCCTGGTGTGACACAGGATCCGGCCGACATCCCAGGCCGCGAGCCGCTTGCACACTTCCCGGGAGATGCGGCCGAAGCCGAGCAGCCCGATGGTGGCGCCGCGCAGCGGCCGCGAGTCGAGCTCGGCGGGACGCGGTCGCGGACGCAGCTCCGCGACCGCGGTCATTCGGTCGGACAGCCGGAAGGAGAGCGCGAGCGCGAGCATGATCGTCGCCTCCGCCATGCTGCCGTGGTTCTCCGGTGTCGCGCCGTTGGCGACCAGCACACCGCGCCTGCTCGCCTCGGCCACGTCGATGGAGTTGACGCCGCTGGAGACGAAGACCACGCCGCGCAGCTCCGGGTGGCGGTCCATGAACTCGACGGTGACCGGAGTGCGCGAGGTGACGACGAGAACGTGCAGGGCCCCGTCTTCCGCGGCCAGGTCGATGTCGCGGACGACATCATGGCCGCGGTCGGCGAGTCCCCGCGCGATCTCGTCGAACAACTCGTCGAGGACCCGGTCGGCCCCGACGTAAACCCGGTGCCCCGTCATGCCGCCTGCTTCCCGGCCGCGCTGACGGGGCCGATCGAGTGCCTCTCAGCCCGCATGGAACCCGTTGAGGTACGGCAGCCGAGCCGCCGTTCCCGCCACGTCGTCGGCCGACTTGAGCAGCTCGGTGAGCGTGTCCCAGGTGCCCGCGGCGAACGCGTCGCGCAGCGACTGGGAGATCTCCACGGGGAACTCGCGACCGCCGAAGACGAAGACGCCCTTCTCCAGGTCGACCTCGCCCACAGCGGCGGGGTCCGCCGCGCCGATCGCGCGGGCGGCCTTGGCGTCCTCGGCGGAGATCGTGAGACAGGGCAGGCCGATCGTGCCGCAGTTGCCGCGGAAGATCTCGCCGAAGCTCTCGCCGACGACGGCGCGCACGCCCCACCGGTAGAGCGCCTGCGCCGCGTGCTCACGCGACGAGCCGCAGCCGAAGTTCTTCGCCGTCAACAGGATCGAGGCGCCACGGCGGGCCTCCTCGTCGAACGGGTGGGTGACACCGCGGGCCCGGTCCTGCTTGCGGTCGTCCTCGAAGACGTGGTCGCCGAGGGCGTCGAAGGTCAGGTGCTTGAGGAACCGCGCCGGGATGATCCGGTCGGTGTCGATGTCGTTGCCCTCGATCACCACGGTCGATCCCGTGACGGCGGTGATGCGCGCGTCGAGATTGCTGGTCACGCGAGAACTCCTTCGGAATCGGGGGTGGTCACTGCCTGGCCGAACACGCTGGTCGGGTCGCACACGGACCCGTTGACGGCCGCCGCGGCGACCGCGAGCGGCGACAGGATCATCGTCCGGCCGGTCGGCGAGCCCTGGCGGCCCTTGAAGTTGCGGTTGGAGGACGACGCCGCGAGTTCCTGGCCGACGAGCTTGTCCGGGTTCATGGCCAGGCACATCGAGCAGCCCGCGAGCCGGAACTCGAAGCCAGCCTTCTCCAGGACCTTGTCGATGCCCCGGCGGATCAGCTCCTCGCGCACGGCGTTGGAGCCAGGGACGGCGAGCGCGCGGACACCGGGCGCGACGTGGGCGCCGCTGCGCTCGAGCGCGGTGGCGACCTCGACGAAGTCCGACACCCGGCCGTTGGTGCACGAGCCGATGAAGGCGACGTCGATCGGGTACTCGCTGAGCGAGGTCCCCGGCTTCATGCCCATGTAGTCGTAGGCCTCGGCGAACGACGCGGCGGCCTCCGGCGAGGTCTCGTCGATCTGCGGCAGCAGGCCGTCGATCGGGACCGACTGCTCCAGGTTGATGCCCCAGGTGACCATCGGCCGGATGTCGGCGCCGCGCATCAGCACGACGTCGTCGTACTCGGCGTCGGCGTCGGAGGCGACCCACTTCCACCAGGTCACGGCCCGGTCCCAGGCCTCGCCCGTGGGGACGGCGGGGCGGCCCTTGAGGAACTCGAAGGTCTTCTCGTCGGGGTTGACGTACCCGCAGCGGGCACCGCCCTCGACGGCCATGTTGCAGATCGTCATCCGCTCGTCCATGGACATGGCCTCGATGACCTCGCCCGCGAACTCGTAGGCGTAGCCCACACCGCCGACGACACCGAGTTCGTGGATGATGTGCAGGATCACGTCCTTGGCGGTGACGCCGGGGTTGAGCTCGCCGTCGATCTGGATGCGCCGCACCTTGAGCCGGTTCATCGTGACCGTCTGGGTGGCGAGGACGTCGCGCACCTGCGAGGTGCCGATGCCGAGCGCGACCGCGCCGAACGCGCCGTGGGTCGAGGTGTGCGAGTCACCACAGGCGATGGTCATGCCCGGCTGGGTGAGGCCCTGCTCGGGGCCCACTACGTGGACGATGCCGTACTCGCCGCTGCCGGGTGAGAGGAAGCGCAGGCCGAAGTTGGTGGTGTTCTCCTCCAGCCTGGTCAGCATGTCCTCACCGAGCTGGTCCAGGAACGGACGCGCGATCGTGTCGGTGGGGATCACGTGGTCGGCCGTGGCGACGTTGCGCTCCGGCATGAGGACCGGCAGACCGCGTTCGCGCAGCATCGCGAACGCCTGCGGGCTGGTGGCCTCGTGCACGAGGTGCAGACCGATGAACAGCTGGCACCGGCCGTCTCCGTAGGACCGCACGGTGTGCAGGTCGAACACCTTGTCATACAACGTCGAGCCCATGGGCTTCGTCTCCTTTGTCGTAGGCCTGTCTCAGGTGGCTGACCGGACGGGGGCCGCCGAGCCCGCCGTCACTCCCCCGTCGACCGCCAGGGCTTGGCCGGTCACGTAGCTCGAGTGGGGGCTCGCCAGCCAGACCGCCGCGGCCGCCACCTCGGCGGGTTCGCCGACCCGGCCCAACGGCGCGCGCTTGGCGCGAGCGTCGAACTGGTCCGCGGACGGGTACAGCTCACGCAGCATGGGGGTGTCTGTGGACCCCGGACACACCGCGTTCACTCGGATCCGGTGAGGAGCGAGTTGCAGCGCCGCCGCCTTCGTGAGGCCGACCACGCCGTGTTTGGTCGCGGCGTACATCGGGCTGCCCGAATGCCCGATGAGGGAGGCGACCGAGCCCGTGGTCACGATGGCTCCGCCGCCCGCCGCGATCATCGCCCGTGCCTGGTGCTTGACGCACAGCCACATGCCGATGAGGTTGACCGCCACGACGTCGGAGGCATCTTCCAGCCTGGACTCCGCGATGGGACCGATCGGGCCGAATGTACCAGCCGTGTTGACGGCGGCATCGAGCCCGCCGAACCGCTCGACGGTCGCGTCCACGGCCGCCGCGACGCTGTCCTCGTCGGTGACGTCGCAGGTGAGGACCAGTGAGCGCGACTGATCGATACCGGCGAGTTCGAGTGATTCGCGCAACGGTTCCACCCGCCGCCCGGCGGCGACGACGATGGCGCCCGCGTCGGTGAACGCGGCCACCGCGGCGCGGCCGATGCCGCTGCCCGCGCCGGTGATCATGACGATCTTGTCTTCCAGGCCGGTGCCCCGGCTCACTTCGCCCATCAGATGTGCAGCCCCCCGTTGACGTCGAGCACGGATCCAGTGGTGTAGCCGGCGTCCTCGCCGCACAGGTGCACAACGGCGCCGACCGCCTCGGGCACCGTGCCGTAGCGCCCCATGGGCAGCCTGCCCAGCACGTCGGCACGGCGCTCGGGCGCCATTTCCTCGCGCGCGGCCACCAGCCGCTGGGTGGCGATCGGGCCGTGCGCGACGGCGTTCACGGTCACCCCGCTGGCGGCCAGTTCGTGCGCGCACTGCTTGGTGTAGCCGATGACGGCGGCCTTGGCGGCGACGTAGGCGGCGTTGCTGAAGATCGAATAGGTGCGGCCCGCGATCGAGGCGAGGTTGACCACCCGGCCCCAGCCCCGCGTCCGCATCGCGGGCACGCACAGCCGGGTCAGGGTGAACGAGCCCAGGACGTTCGCGGTCATCGCGTCGAGCAGGTCGGACTCGCGCAGGTCCGCGACCGGGATGCGCCGGGTGTCGCCGCCGACGCAGTTGACCAGGATGTCGGGCATCCGCTCCGGCGGCAGGTCGGCGACCCGCGCCAGGACCTCGTCGGTCTCGGTGACGTCGAGATGCCACCGCTCGGCGCCGGGCACCGACTCGGCGATCTCGGCGAGCCGGTCGGCGTCGCGGTCGATCACGACCACGTCGACACCGCGCTCGGCCAGGCAGCCCGCCACGCCCGCGCCGATGCCGGAGGCCCCGCCGGTGATCCACGCGCGACGTGTGATGGTGGCTGTCACCGTGCTCCCTCCGCGATCCGGGACCCGTGCGGCACGCACGCGGCCAGCAGTTCCCCGGTTGGTTCGAGGCCGATCCCCGGCCCGGCGAGCGGCGGAGCCGACGACGTGTGCCGGTCGACGTGGTAGGCGGGCCGGGTCAGGCCGGGCTCGAACCACTCGTCCTGTCGACCCGCCTCGACCGCGACCGCCGACCGCAGCGACGTCGCGACCAGCCTGCCCGCGGCCCACAGCGGTCCGACCTCGCCCACCTGGACGCCGACCTGCACACCGAGCCGCGCGGCCGACGCGCGCCGTGCCAGGTCCAGCAGCCGCAGTGGGCCGCCGCACTTGGAGACGCGCAGGTTGAGCAGGTCGGCGGCCGCGTGGTCGACGGCTTCGGCGAGGTCGGCTTCGCCGGTGAACGACTCGTCGAGCATCACCGTGAGCCCTGCCCGCCGCAGCGCGGCCAAGTCGGTCCACCGACGCGGCGCGAGTGGCTCCTCCACCCACGACAGCCCGGCCGCCACCAGGTCGGCCGCGTGCGCCAGCACGTCGGCCAGTGCCCAGGCGCCGTTCGCGTCCACCGACACCGTCGTCGTCGCGGGCAGCAGGTCGCGCACGCGCGCGACCATCGCCGCGACAGCCGCGACCTCGGCGCCCGCCTTGAGCTTCACGTGCGGGATCAGCGCGCGGGTGTCCGCGCCCAGTGCCGCCAGGTGCGCCACCGGGTCGCGGCTGAGGTCGAGCACGGTGGACACCGGGACCGCGGCGGGCGCGGGGCCCAGCACGTCGCCGAAGCCTGCCCGGACCAGTGCCTCGAACCCGTCCACGCCGTGCGCGCGGCACAGCAGGTCGAGCAGCGCGGTCTCCAGCGCCGCCGCGGCGGCGGGCGCGGGCCCGCCCCGCGCGCCGAGCACTTCCGGCAGCCGCAACCCGGTCAGGGCGGCCAGCGCGTCGTCGAGGGGCAGGCCGATGAGGTCCGCGGGCAGCGGGGCGTGCGCGAGGGCGGCCAGGACCGACTCGACGGATTCCCCGGTGACGTACTCGCGTGGCGCGGCCTCACCCCAGCCGTCGGCGTCGGCGCCACGCAGCCGCAGCAGAACCGAGGACGAAGCGGTGCGCTTCTTGGTCGCGTGGCTGAAGGCGCGCCGCATCGGCACGCGCGCCTCGTACAGATCGATTCTCAGCACGCCGCGACCACCACCGTGAGGCCCGCCAGCCAGTCCCAGTACCCGGTCCTGGCCGGGGTGAATTCCAGAAAGTGCGACGTGGTGGGGAATTCCCGCAGCCGCGCGTGCGGCGCGAGGTCTTCGAGCACGGCCAGCGAGGCGGCCTGGTCGATGATCGAGTCCGCGGCGGGAAGCGCGACGAACACGTCGCGGTCCGACCACGGTCCGGCGCCCCCGGTGACGTACAGGTCCTCGATTTCGACCATGACCGACCGGAAGCTGTCGGTGAGCGAGCGCACCATGAGGCCGTCGTTGGCCATGACGCGCAGGTACTCCGGCACGTCGGTGTACTGCTCGTCCTCGATCCGGACGACCGTGTACCCGCTTCCCTTGTGCAGCCGCCGGATATCGAGCGCGGCGGCGTCCATCCGGGCGCGCTGCTGGCCCAGCGCGGGCGCGCAGAGCACCACCGCGGCGGACTCCGGGACCCGGCCGGTGGCCACCAGCGCGGCGAGCACGCTGCCGCCGAAACTCTGGCCCACGACCGTGATCGGCGCGGTCGCGGTGTCGGCGAGGGCCGCCAGCGCGGCGGCGTAGTCGTCGAGCAGCGCGGCGGCGTCGTCGAGGTGGCCGCGCCGCCCGGGGCTGCGGCCGGAGCCGCGGCGGTCCAGGGCGGTCAGCCGCACGCCGCGGTCGAGCAGCGCGGGTCCGGTCTCGAACAGCCAGCCCGCGTGGCTCTGCAGCCCGTGGACATAGAACACATCGGACAGTTCCGCGGAAGTGTCCCCCCAAGTGTGCAGCGCCAGCGAATCGGCACCGCGGCTGAACGCGCGGCACGAATGGCCGCGCGACAGCACGTCCCCCTCACGCACCGGCGCCGTCCGATCCGCTTAACGCCGGGACGTCGCCGGATTCCCAGCGGGAGATCAGGGATTCGGCCACCAGCTGGGCGAACTCGCGCCTGCCGGGGACCATCTGGCCGGACTCGACGAACATGTCCCGGGCCCGGTCCCAGTCCGCGCGCCACCGCTGGGCGTCGGTGGTCGCGAGGTCGGGGTCCTTGACGCTCTTGGCCACCACCGACGGGAACCACGGCCGGTCCGACGGCTCGGCCGACGGGTGGTAGCGGAAGTCGAAGCTCCACCGCAGCCGGTCCGCGCGGTTGACCGTGGACCCGTGCGGGGTGCGCTTGTGGATCAGCACGAGGTCGCCGCGGTTGACCGGGAGCGGCACCGCGTTCGCCTCCAGGTCGGCGACCGTGTCCGCGTCCATCGGCCAGGGCAGCAGCTGTTCGCGTTCGTGCCTGCGCGGCACGACCAGCAGGCAGCCGTGCTCCTCGTCGACGTCCATCAGCGGGATCCAGCAGGTGACCAGGGTGGTGGCGTCGGACTGCGGGATCTGCGTCATCGCGTCCTGGTGCCACATGGTCGGCGCGTGCAGCGTCTCGCCGCGGCGGGCGCCGAACTTGCCCGGACCGCCGGGCGCGGGGAGCTTGAGCCGGACGTGCTGGTTCGGGCTGGCCGAGATCTCGTCGCCGACCAGGGTGGACACCACGTCGAGCACGCGCGGGTGGCGCAGCAGCGCCAGGACAGCCGGTCCGGTGTGGACCTTGCTGTTCGGGCGGATCGACGTGAACGGCATGTGCGGCAGCGTGATGTCCAGCTCGCTCAGCAGCCCGGGGTCGAAGCCCGGCAACGCGGTGAGACCCACGAGGTGCTGGTCGAACGGCAGCTCGGCCAGGTCTTCGCCGCCGGTCAGCGCTCCCGCGGCGCGCCACTGCTGGGCGCGTGCGGCCAGCAGTTCGGCGTATTCGGCTCGGACGTCGGTGAAGTCCTCTTCGCGTAGGACGTCGCGGACTACGGCGTAACCGTCGCGGTGGAAGTCTTGCGCGACGCTGTTCAACGTGGACATTTCATCCTTCTCTGCGAGGTCATACCCGGTCGAGGCGCTCGAGGCCGTGGAGGAGGCTGTCATCGGGCTGCAACCACCGGTGTTTGAGCTGCGTCGCGGCGGCGCCCCCCGCCACCCGTTGTGCGACAAGCTTGCTGTAGGTGCCGGGTGGCACGACGTGCGGACGCAGCGGGGCTAATCGGCTGGACAGCCGCTTGTCGGCGTACTCGGTGTTCACCCGGCACAGCGCGGCGTCCACGGTGGCGCAGAAGTCGTCGACGTCGGGGCCGGATCGCTGCTCCCACTCCAGCACCAGCACGTAGCCGGGCGGGCGGCCCCACACCGGGACCACGGAGAACCGGCTGGCCACCGATGAGCGGCCGACCGCCGACCGGATCGCCGCGTGCACGTCGGACTCGGTGAGCTTCTCCCCGGTGAAGGAACTGACCGATCCCCCGCGGCCCTCGAATTCGAGGCGCGGGACGTGGCCGACCCGCCCGACCACCCGGTAGATGTCGCCGGTGTCGTAGCGGTAGAGCCCGTTCGCCTGGCTCATCACCAGCCGGTAGGTCTCACCCCGTTCGAGGTCGCCCGGCTCGTGGGTCTCGACCTCGGCCGCCAGCGGCGCCCCGGCGTCGTCGACGGCGCACGGGACGAACTCGAAGATCCCCTGGTCGACCGCGAGCGGACCGGCCGAGGCGTGGGAGTCGACCGGCAGGGTGACGATCCCCTCGGTTCCCGTGGTGCTGAACGGGATGAGCGGCACTCCGGGAGCGAGCCGCTCCAGCCAGCCGCGGTAGTACCGCGCCGACGCGGAGTTCCACGCGACGAGCAGCGACAGCCCAGGCCAGAGGTCCAGCAGCGTGACCCGGCCGCTGAAGGCGTGCGCGGCCTCGAGCCGGGCCGCGGTCTCCGGGTCCGGCGTCAGCCTGCGGTCGGGCTCGCCCAGCAGCGTGCCGTCACGCAGGTCGCGCAGCACCTGGTCGAGTTCGGTGTTCAGCAGTTCGCCCAGCGCGGTGATCCGCGACGGGTTCACCGCGACGACCACTCGGACGTCGGCGCCCGCGAGCAGCCGCAGCCTGGTGTAGAGCGGATGGTCGCCGCAGTCGTCGCAGAACCACGGTTCCCCGTACCAGGGTGGCGTCCAGTCCCGCGGGCCGACCGAAGACGGCCGCTTGGTGATGCTGTAGATCGGCAGCACGTCGCCGAACGCCGCCGCGGACTTGCTGACCGCCCGCTCCCACGACATGTCGAGAATGTTGCCGGGGGCGTAGGAGGTCAGTCCCAGCCTGCGGAAGTACAGGCCCCACTGGGCATACAGGGTCGGACCGCGGTAGACGTTGCGCCAGTGTCGGGTCGTGGGCACGAGTTTGGGCCTGCCGGTGGTGCCGGAGGTCATCAGCAGCGCGTACGGATCGCTGTCGGTGAGAACCTTCCGCTCTCCTACCCGAATTCGGTCCACATAGGATCGAAACGCCTCGTACCCGTTTACCGGAACGGCGGACTTGAACTCCGCGAGGGTGCGGACCCCGCCGAGGCCGTGGTCGCGCCCGAAGGCCGTGGGCCGGGCCTGCGCGAGCACGTCGGCGAGCACCGCCCGCTGCGCCTCTTCCGGCTCACGGCACCGCTGGAGCTGGTGGGCGTGGGCCTGCAGGGTGCGCTGGACGAATTCGTCGGCGGTCACCGCGAGCCCTCGGGCTCCGGGACCGTGACCAGGTCGCGAAGCAGGTCGGCGAGGTCGCCCGCGCCCTCGGCCAGGTTCCCGACGAGATCGACCTGCGCGGAATCCGCGTCGGTCAGCGAATCCAGCACGACACAGGTCCCGAGGTAGGCCATCCAGGCCAACTGGACTTCGATCGTCTCCTTGGCGACCCGCCCGAGGGTGTCGCCGAAGCGCTGCCGCATCGCCGACTCCAGCAGCGACCGCATGGTCGCGACCACGTCGACGGCGGCGGCGCACCTGCCCGCGAGATCGCCGACGCGCGGGATCCGCGGCGCCAGGGCGGAGAGGTCGGCCTCCGGGTGGAACCGCCGCGCGATGTCGGCGAACTCCTCGGCCCAGTCCGCTTCGGTCAAGGTGTTGCCGGAGACGCAGACCAGCACGACGTCCTCCGGCAGGGACTGCCGCAGATAGCGCGCCCACGCCGAGGCCGAGCAGTAGGCGAGCACGACCTTGGGGCCCTTCACCCGGGCGACGGCGTCGACGCCACGCCGCAGGCAGTCCTCGATCTCACCTGCCGCCACGCTCCTGGGCACCGGCAGCTCGACGGCGCGGGTGTCCGGAAAGGACTCCCGGATGAACGCGGCGAGCGCGGGTTCGGCGCGCGCGCCCGGGTAGTCGACGGTGAAAACGGTGACGGCGTCGGCGCAGTCGCCCACGGCCCGCCGGACCGTCTCGGCCAGGTCGGCCACCGACGCGTCCGCCGCCTGGCGCAGGTGCTCGACACCGACGCGGATGGCGGTCAGCAGCCGGTTCGCGTCCTTCTCGCCGACCACGGCGACGCTGTAGTCGAGGTCGAGCGCGAGGACCGTGCCCGTGTCGACGAGGTGGATGTTGCAGTGCCGCTTGATGGTCCCGGTGCCCAGCGGGTGGTTGCGCCAGGTCCCGTCCTGGATGGCCCGCGGCTCGATGGGCGCGTCGGCGGCCTGGAACAGGATGTTCGCGTAGGGCGCGAGGGTCCGGGAGGCGTACGCCCCGATCTCGTCCAGCACGACCTCGATCGGCAGTTCCGAGCGGCCGAGGCTGGTCACGACGTCGTCGTGCACCCGGCGCACGTAGTCGGCCGCGGGCGCGGCGGATTCGCGGAAGTCGCCGACGAAGAAGATCTGGTTGGTGAACAGGCCCACGGTCTCCTGGTACACCGCGCGGTTGCGGTTGGCGACGCCGCTCATCACCACGACGTCGTCCTCGCCGGACATGACGTGCGCGCCGACCAGCAGGCCTGCCAGCATGAGGCTGTAGGTGGTAACGCCGAGTTCGCGGGCCGCGGCACGCACCGCGTCCGCCTCACCCGGGGCGTCCCAGCTGAGCCGGACGGACGCCGCGCGCTGACCGACGGCGTCGCCCTCGCGCCTGGCGATCGAGAACTCCGGCGAGACCTTGGTGAACTTCTCCCGCCAGTACGCGATGTCGTCGGCGTACTGGCCCGCGCGGGTCCGCGCGGCGAGCGTGCCCGCGTAGTGGCTGAACGGCGTCGCGTCGGGCAGGTCGGTGTCTTGCCCCTCGTACAGGGCGAGGAAGTCGCGTCGGAGCAGGTCGGCCGACCAGCCGTCGGCGGCGATGTGATGGACGACGAAGTAGCTGATCCCCGTCCCGTCCGGCAGCGGCACGCAGCCGCCGCGGACCGGTGGCGCCACGTCCAGGGCGAACGCCTGGCCGATGGCCGCGCGGATCAAAGCGTCGGCGTCGGCCGCGGTCGCGACCTCGTCATGGTGGACGAACTCGACGCGGCTCGGCCAGTCGGCCACCTGGTCGAGGAGCAGTTCCCCGGTCGGGGCGAGGACGTAGCGGTTGCGCAGCGACTCGTGCCGCCCGACCAGCGCCCGCAACGCCGTCTCCGCCCGCGCCGGGTCGAAGCGCGCGGTGCGGGCCATGGCCTCGCCGATGTTCAGGAAGGCCGCCGACCCCGCGCTCTGCGCGTGCCGCCAGTGCCTGCGCTGCGACGCGGTGGCCGGGACCAGGTCACCGTCGACATCGGACACGACGGTGGGCGACTGCGCGCCGCGGTCGGCGTACTCGTCGAGCAGTTCGCCCAGTGGGCGGGGGCTGAGGATCTCGTGGACCGGGACGACGACGCCGAGTTCCTGGTCGATGCGCATCAGTGCGGCGTAGGCCTCCAACGAAGTGCCGCCGTTCTGCGCCCACGAGCGGTCGGCGCGCACCGCGGCGCTGTCGGCCGTCTTGCGCCGCAGCACCGCCAGCAGCACGTCCTCCATCGCCACGCGCAGCGGCTTGCCCTCGGAGTCGGCCTCACCCTCGGCCGGTTTCCGGTCGCCCTGTCGCAGCATGCTCTCGATCGCCTTGAGGTCGGTCTTTCCGTTGGCGAGCCGGGGAAGGGACTCGACCCACACGACGGTTCGCGGGCGGGCGTAGTCCCGCAGACCGCTCACGTCGATCTGGTCGTCCCGGACATCGGGACCCATCGCCTCGACGACGGCGTGGACGGCGTCGTCGACGACCATCGCGCGGGCGTCGGCGACCCCGGGGTGCCCGCGCAGTTCGGTTTCCACCTCGGCGAGGTCGACCCGCTTTCCGCGCACCTTGACCTCGTGGTCGACGCGCCTGCCGAAGCGCAGCCCGTCTGGGCCCTCGGTGACGATGTCGCCGGTCCGGTACCAGTCGTCGGGGCCCGGCACGCCGTCGGCGAGGAGCCGGTGCCCGCCCGCTTCCTCGACGTAGAAGCGGGAGGCGTTGTGGCGGGGGTCGAGGTAGCCGGCGAAGACCTGCGGGCCGCGCACGCACAGCTCCACCTCACCGGGCGCCGTCACGGGCTCGATCAACCGCCACTGCAGATGCGGCAGCACCCGGCCGATCGGCACCTCGACGCGGTCTACGGTCGCCCCGGGGGCCATGACGTGCTCGGTGATGGCGATGGTCGTCTCACTGGGACCATAGGAGTTGATGACCGTCGACGCGGGCGCGGCCTCCCGCCACAGCGAAAGGCACTGCGGCGTCAGCGATTCGCCGCCGAAGACGGCGGACCTGACCAGGCCGAGCGAACCCGGGGCCAGCTGCCGCAGCCGGTGCGCCATGACCACCTGGGACGGCACGGAGTTCCACACGGTGATGTCCCAGCGGGTGCAGAAGCGCTGGATCAGCAGGTTCTCCCGACCCTCCGGGACGACCATGGCGGCGCGGCCCACGGCGGCCAGCACAAGCACCTCGTAGAAGGCGTCGAACTGGGGCCGGTAGTTCTGGCTGATCCGGTCTCCGGGGCCGACCCTGGCCTGGGCGCGCAGATAGTCCGCGTAGCTCCGCAGGTTCCGGTCGCTGATCGCGACGTCCTTGGGCGCGTTCGTCGACCCGGAGGTCGACAGCACGTAGCACTCCGACTCGGGCGCGCGCACCGCCTCGGCCGCGGTGTGCCGGGACAGCTCGACCGTGCCGTGCTCGGCGCCGCCGATCCGGGCCCACACCCCGAGTCGGTCCAGCCGCGCCAGTTCCCCGCTGGAACCGCCGGACTCGAACGGGACGAGGGCGCAGTCGAGGGCGGAGACCGCCAGCAGCGCCGGGTAGAGGTCGAGGCCGAGCGTGTCGGCCGTGACCGCGATCCGCAGGCCGGGGTGCGCGCCCGCACCGCCCAACTGGGCCTTGATCTGGTCGGCGCGGTCGAGCAGGTGAGCGTAGGTCAGCTTGCCGAGGCCGCCGTCGATCGCCAGGGCCTCGCCGTCGGCGTCGGCCGTCGCGGCGAAAAGGTCGTGCAGGAATCCCATGTCACACGCCCTCCGCCCGCTGCGCGAATGCGTGTCCGCCCGCGTGGTCCCGCGCGCCGAGCCGAGTGATCATGGTTTCCGTCCAGTCGTGGTGGCCGATCGCGTCCTCGGCGAACAGCTCGCGCAGTCGCACGAGGAACCCGGCGGCGGTCTGCCGCAGGTCCTCGGCCGTCGCGCGGTCGAGAACGACGTTGCACGCCAGCGCGTCGGTGTCCGACCGCGCGGCGCCTTGCCTGGCTATCTCGTCGACCGCCGCCGCGCCCGCGTCCTTCAACGCGGCCGCGGTGACGTTCGAGCGCACAGTGCCGTCCTCAGTCGGGAACGGCACGAACATGCCCGCCACCGCGCGCTCGCCGTCGTCGGCGGGGAGGTCCTGGGGCGGCAGGCCCGCGGTGATCAGCAGCGCCTGGCGCACCAGGTCGAAACCTGACCGCAGCTTGGTCAGCCGGTTCAGGTGGCCGCCGACCCGACAGTTGATCTCGATGATCTCCGGCCCGGCGGCGCCCAGCTTGACCTCGGTGTGCGTGACGCCGTCGCCGATCGGGAGCACCCGGTGCGCGCCGATGACGAGGTCCTCGACCTCGCGCCGGACCGAGGCAGGCAGGTGGCAGGGCAGGATGTCGCCGGTGGTCGCGACCTTCCCGTCCGCCGAGTTCTCCCGCACGTGAACCGGGAACTTGCCGAACGTGGTGATGACGTCGTGGCGCCCGTCGACGCTCTGGACTTCGACGGAGACGTAGTCGGCGTGCCAGGCATCGGCCTCGGGGGCGGCGGTGGGGATGAACTGTTCGGCGTAGAGCGCCTGCTCGGGTCGCCAGGAGCCCTTGAGCGTGGCCACCTTGTCCGGATTGTCCACAATGGTCACATTGTCGCCGCCCGCGCCACGGCGCGGTTTGACGACGAAGGGAAGTCCGAACTCCGCCAGGACGGTGTCGAAGTCGGCGGCGGCGGTGATCGACCGGGCCGCGACCGCGGTCAGGCCCGCCGAACGCAAAACGGTGCGCTGGGTGAGCTTGTCGGCCGCGGCGGCGCCGCGGTGCCGCACGCCGAGGTGCTCGCCGATGGCCGCGGCCAACTCGAGTTCGCCGTCGGCGAAGGTCACCACGCCCGCGAGCGGGTCACCGGGCACGCACAGGTGATCTTCGTCCACTTCGGTCAACTCGCCGAACAGCCGGGTCGCGATGACCGCCAGGCCAGGCCACTGCTGCTTCACCCCGGCCCGCAACAGCGGGACGACCTGGATGTCGTCCCCCGCGGCGAGAAGGACGTCGCGCACCGTGGCGGCTCCTCGCGGTGAGAGGAGCACGCCGACGCGCGGCCTCACGTCGATGCGGCCGCGGTCGATGCCTCGATGAGCGCCGCAAGGGATCCGTCGGTGAACAAGACCTCGACCGGAACCTCGACACCCAAGTCCGCCTCGATCCGCTGGATCAGGTCGATCGCGAGCAGCGAGTCGCCGCCGGTCTCGAAAAAGCGGTCTCCGGCGTCGGCCTCGGCCACACCGAGGACGGCACACCAGTGTGAGCGGACGACAAGATCAGACGACAAGTGAACTCCCCCTATGACTTCGCGGCATGCAGACCCTCGCACCCCACGCTCGGAACAACTCTCACGTTACAAGACAAATCCCGTCAGCTGAAATTGAGTTCTCGGATAATGAGAGCAGCTATCCGGCCGCGGCGGCCGCGGGCTTCGCGGGCTCGTTGCGGATCAAGCGCACACCCGGCACGAGCAGCACCAGCGCGCGCACGACGAGATTGGCCGCGGCCACCGTGATGAGCACCACCTCGGGCTCGACGACCAACACCACGAGGCCGGTCGCCGCCATGCCCATCGGGTTGAACGCCAGCGAGCCCAGCCATTCGTACGAGCTCACCCGCGACAGCGACTCCGAGGGGATCTCCCGCTGCAGCGTACTGAGCCACAGCGCGTCGGCCATCGTCACACCGGCCGAGCCGACCAGCGCGAGCAGCGCGACGAGTTCGACCTGCGGAGTCACCGCCATCGCCAGCAGGAACAGCGACTCCAGTCCTACCAGGACAGTGGAGCTCACCAGCGGGAACGCGGGCCGCCAGCGCAGCAGGACCAGGCCGCCGAGCACCGATCCCACGCCCGCGGCGGCCAGGACGATCCCCCAACCGGCGGCGCCCATTCCGCCATTGCGCGCAGCGAGCACTGGGCCGACGACGAAGATCGCGGGGAGCACCATCCCCTGGTAGAAACCGAAACTGCCGACCATCGACCAGACCCAGCTGCGGCCGATGAACTCCCGCCAGCCCGCCACAAGGGACCGGAGCATCGACTCGTCCGAGGTGGACTTGTTGTGCGGCAACGGCAAAGTGATCATCAGCGCCGCGCTGCACAGGAACAGCAGCGCGTCGATGAGCACGACGTACCCGGGGTCCCAGAAGATCAGCAACAGCCCGGCGGCCGCGGGTCCGACGATGGACGCGACGCTGCGGCTCAGCGTGACCAGGGCCGTCGCGTCCTGGATGTGTTCGGCGCCGACCAGATCGGGCACCACCCCGGTGTTGGCGGGGGTGAAGAAGGCCCGCGCGGTGCCCCAGCCCGCCTGCAGCACGACCAGGATCGCGATCTGGGCGTGGTCGAGCACCAGCAGCGCGGCCGTCCCGGCCTGACACGCGGCCATCACGACGTTCGTCGAGATCATGATCCGCTTGCGCGAGGCCCGGTCGCCGAGCACCCCGCCCACCAGGATGAACACGACCTGCGGCGCCGTCTGCGCGGCGAGCACCAGACCCAGCGACGCGGCCGACCCCGTGGCGTGCAGCACCGCGAAGGCGAGGGCGACCGGGGCCATCGTGGCGCCGAACATGGCCAGCGCGCGAGCCGCGAGATAGGCCCTGAAGCCGGGAACGCCGAGCACGGCGGGAGGACGGAACCTGAGCACGGATTTCGATTCTGTCGAGTCGCCGCGGGCAGAGCAAACGACGATCCCACGGCCTGAGATCCGGATCGGCGGGCACGACCGCGCGGCGATTCGAGAATTGTTCTAGAACTCTCAGCGAGTCTGTGCCAGACTCTCGGCAACTGTTCTAGAACACTTAGGGGGAGTTGTGGACACTTCGCTCGTCGGCGACAGCCACGGCGGCATCGTGGCCGCCGCGGGGATGCGCGAGCCTTCGGACACCGGGCGGTTCGGCGACTACGGGGGCCAGTTCGTGCCCGAGTCACTGGTGCCCGCGTGCGTGGCACTCGACCGGGAGTTCCGACAGGCCTGGGCGGACCCGCGGTTCCGGCAGCAGCTCGAACGGCTGCTCGCGGTCTACGCCGGACGGCCCACCGCTCTGACGCCCGCGTGGCGACTGTCGGCCGAACTCGGCATCACGCTGCTGCTCAAGCGCGAAGACCTCGCGCACACCGGGTCGCACAAAATCAACAACGTCCTGGGGCAGGCGCTGCTGGCCCGGCGGATGGGCAAGACCAGGCTGATCGCGGAGACCGGCGCGGGCCAGCACGGCGTGGCCACGGCGACCGCGGCGGCGCTGCTGGGAATGTCGGCCACGGTGTTCATGGGCGAGCGCGACATCGAGCGGCAGGCGCTCAACGTGTTTCGGATGGGCATGCTCGGCGCCGAGGTCGTGCCGGTGGGCTCGGGCAGCCGCACCCTCAAGGACGCGTGCAACGAGGCCATGCGGCACTGGGTGGGCGCGGTCGACGAGGCCCACTACTGCATCGGCTCGGTCATGGGGCCACACCCGTACCCGTGGATGGTGCGCGAGTTCCAGCGGGTCATCGGCGACGAGGCGCGCGCCCAGTGCGCCGCCGAACTGACGGCGGGAACACCGGACTTCGTCGTGGCGTGCGTCGGCGGCGGGTCGAACGCGGCGGGCACGTTCGCCGGGTTCGTCGACACCCCGGCGCGGCTGATCGGGGTCGAGGCCGAGGGCGGCGCCGCCATGACCTTCGGCGCGAACGGCGTGCTGCACGGCTACCGGTCGAAATTCCTGCAGGACGAGCACGGCCAGGTCCGGGAGGCGCACTCCATCTCCGCGGGCCTCGACTACCCGGGGGTGGGGCCGGAGCACGCCCACCTCGGCGATCTCGGCCGGGCCCGGTACGTGACGGTGTCCGACGAGGAGGTGCTCGACGCGGTCAACCGGCTCTGCCGGGCAGAAGGCATCTTCTGCGCGCTGGAGTCCGCGCACGCGCTGGCGTGGGTCCTGAGGGCGGCGGGTTCGGCCGAGTTGCCCACCGGGTCGACGGTGATGCTGACGCTGTCCGGCCGCGGCGACAAGGACATGCCCGCACTCATGGAGGCGTCGTGAACACCCTCGAAGGGCGACTGCGTTCGGCCCGCCATCAGGGACGCAAGCTGCTCGCCCCCTACGTCACGGGCGGCATCAGCGACGACTGGACGCGCTATCTGGCCGCCTACCAGGACGCGGGCGCCGACGCGGTCGAGATCGGGCTGCCGTTCTCCGACCCGATGCTCGACGGCGGCACCATCCAGGAGGCGTCGGACCGCGCGCTCGCCCGCGGCGCCTCGGCCGACCGGATCCTCGCCGAACTCGCCGAGGTCGACCTGACCGTGCCGCGCGTGGTGATGACGTACACGAACCTCGTTGTGCGCCAAGGAGTCGAGACCTTCTGCGGCAAACTGCGCGACGCCGGGGTGTCCGGTCTCATCGTGCCGGACCTCCCGCTCGGCGAGTCGGGCGAACTCGAAGGCGCCGCCGCGGCGTCCGGAGTGGACTTGGTGCTCCTCGCCGCCCCGTCGACCTCGCCTGAGCGGCTGCGCGAGATCGGCGAGCGCAGCCGGGGTTTCGTCTACGCCGTCAGCCTGATGGGCACGACCGGCGAACGCGACCAACTCGCCGAGTCCGGGCTCGCCCTCGCCCGGGCACTGAAGGCGGTGACCGACCGGCCGGTGTTGCTAGGCTTCGGCGTCTCCCGCCCCGCCCACGCGGTGCAGGCCTGCCGCACGGGCGACGGCGTGGTCGTCGCGTCGGCGCTGATGCGCCGGGTGATCGACGGCGCGGGTCCGGCCGAGGTGGGCGCGGACGTCGACGCCATGCGCACCGAACTCGACCGGAGTGCCGATGAACCAACAGGTTCCCCGTGAACCGAAGTACCACGCGATCGCCGCCGACCTCGCCACGAGGATCCGCTCGGGCGAGTACCGGCCCGGCCAGGCCCTGCCGTCGCAGCGGGACCTGAGCGCGGCCTACGGCGTCACCATGATGACGCTGCGGCAGGCACTTCAGGTGGTCGAGGACGACGGTCTGGTGTCGCAGCAGCCCGGGCGGGGGACATTCGTCACCGAGCCCCGGGCGGCCTACCAACTCGACTCGCTGCGCGGCCTCGCCGAGGACCTCCGCGAACAGGGCCACACGGTGCGCACCGAGGTCGTCGGCGTCGGCACCCGCCGTGCCCCGGCTTGGGCGGCGGCCGAACTGGGCACCGACCGGGCCCTGCGCGTCGAGCGGGTCCGGTTGCTCGGGGGAAGGCCCGCGGTGCACCAGGTGTCGTGGGTGCGGCAGCCGTACGGGTCGATGGTGCGTGGCGTCGATTTCACCCAGGTTTCGCTGTATGCGGCGCTTTCCGAGCATGACGTGGTCGTACACCGGGCGACCGAACGCCTGCGGCCCGCGATTCTCGAGGGCGCGATCGCCGGTCTGCTGCGACAGGCGCAGGGGGTGCCGGTGTTCGTGAGCGACCGGGTCACTTATGGGATGGATGGGGAGCCGGTCGTGGTCGATCGGGCGACGATTCTTGGGGACGCCATGGAGGTCAGGGCTGAGCGCGCGGCTACGGGGCTTTCGTTGCGGTGGATGAGTAGCGTGGTCGTCGATTAGCGCTCTTTCCTTGTGGTGATTCGCAGACGTGCTTTGGGTGGGGTGGTTCGCCTGCTGCTTTGCTGGGTGCCTGAAGGGTTCGGCTCCTTGCGATTCGGGTGAGCGACTTTTTGGTGAGTAACCGTCCGACTGTGCACATGGCCAGGGATGCGCAGACCATCGCCAATTCGCGGTCGGCTTCGCCGGTGAAGATCACGCGGGCGGCATCGTCCTCGACGTGTCGGTGTTCGAGGGCATCGGCGCCGACGCGCGCCCGCACACCGGAGGACACGAACTGGCTGCGGATCGCGGGCCTCTACGAGGCGTTGGCCTTGGTCGCGCCGTTGCCGATCGTGGAGCTCAACCACGCGGTCGCGATCGGTATGGCCTTCGGTCCGGCCGTCGGGCTGGAACTGCTCGACGAACTCCGCGACGAGCCCACCCTGAAGGACTACCACCTGCTTCCGAGCACCCGTGGCGACCTGCTGGCCAGACTCGGCCGCGACGAGGAGGCCCGCGCCGAGTTCGAACGCGCCGCCCAGCTCACCCGCAACGAACGGGAGCGCGTACCTGCTCAGCCGGGTCTCAGACCACTGAGTGAAATCCGGATCCGCCGTCCGTGACCTGGGTTACACTGCGTGACTCTCATCGAGTCGACGGACCCACGGTGGAATCTTGAGCGCAGCGATGGTGGTTGAGGGAGGCCAGGCGGACAGACCCGTCGACGTCACCAGCTATGTCGGCAGGCGCCATGAGATCGCCGAGGCGCGGCGGCTGCTGGGGACGGTCCGGCTGGTCACGCTCACCGGACCGGGCGGCGTGGGCAAGACCCGGCTGGCGAGCCGGATCGCCGCGGGCGCCCAGAAACAGTTCCGCGACGGGGTCACCTTCGTCGAGCTGGCCGAGCTGCGCGACCCCGAGTTGCTGGCCAACCTCGTCGCCGACAAGCTCGGCCTGCGCGACCAGTCGGCGCGGGCGGCGGCGGACACCGTCGTCGAGCACCTGCGCGCCCGGTCCGCGCTGCTGGTGCTGGACAACTGCGAGCACCTGGTGGCGGCCTCCGCCGAGCTGGTCGACCGGCTGATCGTGTCCTGCCCGAAGCTGGTGATCCTGGCGACCAGCAGGCAGTCGCTCAGCGTCGAGGGTGAGCACCTGCTGCTGGTGCCGCCGCTGTCGGTGCCGCGCGGTGACGATGTCGCCTCCGCCGCCGAGCTGGCGAACTACGACGCTGTGCGGCTGTTCGTCGACCGGGCGACCGCGGTGCTGCCGTCGTTCACGGTCACCGACGCGAACTGCGCCGACCTCGCGCGATTGTGCGAGCGCCTCGAAGGCCTTCCGCTGGCCATCGAACTGGCCGCCGTGCGGATCCGGTCGATGTCCGTGCGGCAGATGGTGGAGCGGCTGTCGAAGCGCCTCTCCCTGCTCACGGTCGGCACGCGCACCGCGCCGCGGCGTCAGCGGACCTTGCGCGCCATGATCGACTGGAGCTACTCGCTCTGCTCCCGGCCCGAGCAGCTGGTGTGGGAACGTGCCTCGGTGTTCTCCGGGACCTTCGATCTCGAAGCTGCCGAGCACGTGTGCGGCGGCCCCGGTGTCGAGCAGGCGCAGGTGCTCGACCTGATCGACGGGCTGCTCGACAAGTCGGTGCTGATTCGTGAGGAGCACAACGGGGTCGCCCGCTTCCGGATGCTGGAGACGCTGCGGGAGTACGCCCAGGACTGCCTCGGCCGCGCGGGCGACAAGGCGCGGGTGTCGAGGCTGCAGCGCGACTGGTATGCCGGTCTGACCGCGCGGTTCGAGGCCGAATGGCACAGCGCGCGGCAGGTCGCCTGGGTGGACCGGCTGCGCCAGGACCACGCCAACCTGCGCGTGGCGCTCGACTTCTGCGTCAACGACCCGGCCGACGCGGTGTTGGGTCTGCGAATGGCGACACGGGTCGACGACTACTGGGGCATCCGCGGCTTCCACACCGAGGCCCGCCTGTGGCTGGACCGCGCCCTGGCCGCGGCGGCGCCCGACGCGCCGGAACGTGTTGCGGCGCTTCGGATGTCGGGCTGGTTCGCGCTGCTGCAAGGCGACATCCCACCCGGGATCGACCGGCTCACGCAGGCGGGCGAACTCGTGACGGCGACCGGCGACCCGGTCCAGGAGGCGTACCTGGCCCACGCGTGGGGCATGGCGGCGCTGTTCAGCGGCGACCTGTCCAAGGCAGCCGCGGCGTTCGCCCGGGTGCTGCCCACGTTCCGCGCACACGGCGAACTGCGCGGCGAGCTGTTCACCCTGTTCATCTACGGGTACACGCTCGGCCTCGCGGGCGACCCGGCCGCGGGCCGGACGATGCTGCAGGAGGCCATCGACACCAGCGCGGCGATCGGGGAGACGTTCTGGCGGGCGTGGTCGCTGTGGGGACTGTCCCAGGTCGAGATCACCTACGGCGATGTCGAGGCGGCGGACCAGTCGGCCAAGGAGGCGCTGCGGCTGGAACGGGAGTTCGGCAACCGCCTCGGCGAGGCGTTCAGCACCGACCTGCTCGGCTGGGTCGCGCAGCGGCAGGGCAGGCACGTGCGGGCCGCGATGCTGCTGGGCGCGGCGAGCGCGATCTGGTCGGCGATCGGGAGTTCGCCGAGCATGTCCGCGGTGTTCGACCAGCCGCACCGCGAGTACCTGGAGCTGAACCGGCGGTCCCTGGGCGCGCCCGCGTTCCAGAAGGCGTTCGCCGAGGGGCGCGCGCTGCCCAGTGACCTCGCGATGCACTACGCGCTGGAGGAGGACACGACCGAACCCGCGGCCGAGTCCGACCAACTGGGCCTGTTGACCAAGCGCGAGTTCGAGATCGCCCGACTGGTCGCGGAGGGCCTGACGAACCGCGAGATCGCCGCGCGGCTGACCATCGCCCAGCGCACCGCCGAATCGCATGTCGCGCACATCCTGACCAAGCTCGAGTTCACCACCCGCACCCAGATAGCGGTGTGGGTCGCGAGCCGCCCACCCGTGGGCTGAGGGCACTCACACGCGTTCGAGCGGGAGATGCGGCGGCGGAGGCGGCTCGACCCGGATCTGGTCGCCCGCCTCAATCCGGCCGCCGTGGCGCACAATGGCCATGATCCCGGCCTTGCGCACCAGGTGACCGTCGGCGTCCAGGTGGACGACCTGCTTGAGCAGCCCAGACCGGAAGTTGTCGATCTGGGCGCACGGGTTGCGCAGCCCAGTCACCTCGATGACGGCGTTGGCGCCGAGCCGCAGGATTGTGTGGCGGGGCAGCGCGAGCAGATCGAGCCCCCGGGTGGTGACGTTCTCCCCGAGCTGCCCGGCGTCGACCCGAAAGCCGTTGCGCGCCAACTCGTCGAAGAGTTCCTCGTGGAGGAGGTGGACTTGGCGCAGGTTGGGCTGGGTCGGATCGACGGCAACCCGCGACCGGTGCCGCACGGTGGTGCCCGCGTGCGCGTCGCCCTCGACCCCAAGCCCGGCGATCAGGGTGATGGACGGGGCGACGGGCTTGCTGAAACGGTGCCCACCATCCCGGCAGACAGCGACGACCGTGCCGAGGTCAGACACCTCCGTGGTTCCCTTCGTCCGCTTCACCCACAGGCCTCCAGGATGCCCGACCGGACGAGTTCGGGTGATTGTCGGGTCACCCACACAAGCCGCGCCCACCATCCCCATCCACAACAGCCCGAGCGACCGGACCCTCGACGACGCCCCAGGCGAGGCTCCAACCACCCGAAGGTGCACCACCGACCAAGGCCGGGAACCAGGCCACAGACAGGATGCACCCCGCCCAAAGCCCGGCGAACCAGACCACGGACAGGGTGCACCCCGAATGCGATCAGTATCCGATCGGGAACAGCTCAGCCGCCGAAGCCCACGGCCCACGCCCACCGGCCTCACTCAGCACCCGTACCCGCACATACCGGGCCGACGAAGGCCAGAAGCGAACGGTCTTGGTCTTCGCGTCATCAGGAAACGCGCCTGAGGTGACCTTGGACCAAGCACTCCCATCCGTGCTGAGTTCGACCTCATAACCACCGAAGCGCCCATTCGCGCCGCCGTCCTGGCGGGGCACGTAGGTCAGGCCGGTGACCGTCCGCGCGCTGCCGAGGTCCAGGCGGATCTCGTGGGGCGGCTGGGCGGGCGAGGTCGACCAGCGGGTGTGCCAGATCGTCGATGTGGTGCCGTCCACGGCATTGCGGGCCGCACCGTTCTCGGCTGCCGTCTCCTCGCTGCTGACATAGGAGACCACAGTGGACAGTCGGCCCGAGCCCATCACCGGGTCGCTCTTGCTCGCCGTCCCGGTTTCCACGTGGCCCGCGAACCGGCGCAGGAAGCCGTCGGTGGTGTCCGCGGTGGCGGTCAGGTCGTACCAGTAGTCGGTTCCGGCCACCGAGAAGTAGTCCTCGACCACCGCGTTCACCGCCACGGGGTACGTCCACGGCCCGCCCGAGCGGTTGCCCGCGACCACCTTGACCACGCACGCCGCCGTTCCGGTGTTGGTCATCCGCAGGTACACCCGGCCCTCGGCGGGCGCGTACCGAATGGTGACCTCCGGGTTCGCCTTGCCTGCCGAGGTCGCGGTGACCCGGTTGCCCGCGAACCGCCGGACGAAGCCGTTCGGGCCATACGCGGTCAGGTCGTAAGCGCCGGTGGGTGTTCCGGCAGTGAACGTGTCGGACAGCGACTTGCCCGCCTCCACGGTGTACCGCCAAGGCCCGTCGGTGCGGAACTGGTTGGCGTAGACGGAGAAGTGCGCCCCCGCGGTCCCACTGTTGACGAAGTCGAACGCCACCGAACCCGCCGTCACCGTCGACTTCACCGCGAGGTTGTAGGGCAGCGGCCGGGCGGGCCGGACTCCCGGCTCCTGCAGCGGGAACGCCTGCGTCGACGGCGGGGTGCGAAACGTGCCGCGAGGGCCGCTGGACGTCGCGGGCACCGGCAGCGTCGGATAGGCGGGCACGGCGGTGTTCAGGTCCAGGGCCGAGGTGAGGTCGCCGCACACCGCGCGTCGCCACGGGGTGATGTTCGGCTCGGCGACGCCGGTGACCCGTTCGAGGAATTTGAGTACCGACGTGTGGTCGAACACCTCGGAACACACGTAGCCGCCGCGGGTCCACGGCGAGACGACGATCATCGGCACCCGTGCGCCGAGGCCGATCGGGGTGCCGGAGACGATCTCGTCGGCGAACGGGACCGTCGACTTGCCGTCCGAGCCGTCGCCGACCACCGGCGGCGTCGGCGCGGGCACGTGGTCGAAGAAGCCGTCGTTCTCGTCGTAGTTCAGGATGAAGACGGTCTTGTTCCACATGGTCTGGTTCGACGCGAGCACGTCGAGCAGCTTGCTGGTGAGCACGGCCCCGTTGGCGGGTCCGTTGGTCGAGTGCTCGCTTTCGGCGGTGTTGGGCACGAGCCAGGACACCGCGGGCAGCGTGCCGCGGTCGACGTCGGCCTTGAACGCGGCGAGCAGGCCGCCGCTGCGTTCGCGGCGCAGCGCGCCGTCGTAGAGGGCGCGCTCAGCGGGCGTCAGCGTGGCCACACCCTCCGCCAGCTGGGCGAGCATGGTGTTCTGGGTGGTGCTCGACGCCCCGCGGAGCGCGTCGTAGAACGCCTCCACCTTTTTGTATCCGGTCTTCGCCAACGCCTTCAGTGCGACGTCCACAAAGGTCTTGAAGTATTCCAGAGAGTTGTCGGTGAAGTTGTCCCATTCCTGATAGACCCGCCAGGAGACACCCGCGGTCCGCAGCCGTTCGGCGTAGGTGGTCCAGGTGTAGCCGGTGTGGTTCGGGTTGCCGTAGGGCGCGTTGCCGGTGGCCCGGGTGGTGCCGCCGGGTTCGTACCCGATCATCCCGCTGAACAGGTGGTTGCGGTTGGGGTTGGTCGGCCCCATCTCCGAGCAGTGGTAGGCGTCGCAGATGGTGAACGCCTCGGAAAGCGCGTAGTAGAAAGCCAGGTGTTCACGCCGGTAACCCGACATCGTGTTGGTCTGCTTGTGCGGCACCCAGGCGTCGTTGCGGCCCTTGGCCCACGCGGCGTGGCCGTCCGACCAGCCGTGTGGGGTCCCGGCCATGTGGTAGTCGCTGACCGCGTAGGGCAGAACGTATCCGTTGGGGTGACCTACTTTCAGGTCGGAAGTCACCGCGCACGGCTGGTGGAACACCGAACGGCCGGTGGAGAGCGTGAGAGCGTTCGGGTCGTTGAAGCCGCGGATACCGCGCAGGGAACCGTAGTAGTGGTCGAACGACCGGTTCTCCTGCATCAGGATCACCACGTGTTCGATCAGTTCGAGCCCGCCGGTCGGCGCGGCGGCGGCCATCGCGGTGCGCACGCTCAGCGGCAGCAGGGAGAATGCCGCTGCGCCCGCGCCCAGTCCTAAGAAGCTACGGCGATCCATGATCTTCCTATCTGCAGGGGGTGACAGGGAAGCAGACCGTCCCTAGTGGACGGTGTCGAGCTGGTCGGGGATCACGTGTCCGGCGTCGTCGACAACCGGCACAGGGGTGCCCGCGGCGTCGGTCGCACCCGTTGTGGCACAGGGATAGGGCTTCGTCTGCGCGGGTTTGGGCCGGATGAACATCGGGTTGACGATCCAGCGGCCGTCGAGGTCGTGGTAGGCGTGGCACATCAGCTCGGTCTTGTTCCGGTTGATCACCAGGCGCAGCGCCGTGGCGTCGCGGACGAAGGTCAGGTCGGTCGTCGAGTCGCCCGCGCCGAACACCGGCCGCTTGTCTTCGGTCTGCCACTCGAACGCCTTGGCGCCGCGCACGCCGTAGATCTCCTGGTTGACCCAGCAGCGTTTGCCGTCGATGTAGGTGATCACACTGTCCGCGCCGTCGGCCACGTCTCCGCACCCGGTCAGCCGGTGGGTGAGCGCGCCCGCCCGCTTGACCGAGCGGATGCCGACGACCCGGTTCGCCGCGACGCCGACGCCCGCGGCCCACACCTCGACCACGTCCTGCGGTGACGCGGACACGACCCAGACGTCGAAACCGCCGCGCTGCAACGTTCTGACCAGATCGCGCTGCTGGTCGTAGTAGCGCACCCAGCCCGTCACCGCCTGGGTGCCGACAAGCTGGGTGGCCCCCACCGGAGCCGCCAGGTTCTCCCGCCGCGCGGCGGCGGCGAAGCCGCGAACCTGGGCGGGCGTCCACCCGGCCAGCAGCTGCGGAAGCCAGGCGTAGGACGGTTCCATCCGGCGGTGGTCGTAGCCGGCGAACGCGGCTGCCCCCGTGGTCGTCTCAGCGGCGGAGTACACGGTCAGGATCTCGTCGGCGCACCGCGTGTCGGTGCTGGTGGGCAACGGTGCGCCTGCCGCAACCGCGGTGCCACAGGCAGCGCGCAGGGTCGTCGCGGCGGCGGGCGTCAGATACCGGCTGGTGGCGGCCCAGTCGGCGGGCTGACGCACGACATCGTTGCGCAGCGCCCAGAACAGGGTGGCGTCGCCGACGTCGTTGCGGATCACGGTGTTGTCCCAGTCGAACACGGCGACCGGACGCTGCCCCTGACGGCCGCAGCGGCCGTGTTCGGCGATCATGGCGTCGAGCCGCTGCCGGTTGTCGCCGTGCCAGGCCTGCCCAGGGTCGAGGGTGGCGCACGCGGCGGGCGCGGCGGCGGCGGACGGAGTCGGCGCCCAGCTCAGCGCACCGACCACCAGGGCGGCTGTGAGGACGAGATTGGGGATGAGGATCGGTACTCGCATGAGCAGTCCTTCCAGGGTTTAATGGATCAAATGTGACCCATTAGACTCGCCTGGACAGGAAGCTTGGCGCACAAAGATGAGCGCGTCAAGCATCAAATAGACGAAAACCAACCATTACGCGCAACTTCGCGCACTGGACACTCAGCGGAGGAAACCGCGCAACAACGAGGCCGTGCCCTCGGTGTGCTCGGCCATCGCCTGACGCGCGGTCGCCGGGTCGCCGCCGAGGATGGCGTCGACGATCGTCGCGTGCTGGGTGTTGGAGTGGTCCAGGTTCGGTTGCAGCAGCGGGATCCGGTCGAGCAGAGCGTCCACGCGCATCCGCACGTCGGCCACCGCGCTGGTGAGCGACGTCGAGCCGCTGGACTCCGCGATGGCCAGGTGCAGCCGGGCGTCGCGGCGCCGGTAGTCGTCCAGGTCGGCCACCGACGCCTCGGTGAGCGCGTCCTTGAGATGGCGTCGCTCGTCGGGCATGAGCGAGCGCATGGCGGCCTGCTCGGCGGTGCCGGTCTCGAGCACGTGCCGCAGGCAGAGCACGTCCTGCAGCTCTTCGGCGTCGATGACCCCGTCGCCCGCGGGCTTCGGGGGCAGCACCGCGTTGACGAAGGTGCCGCCGTAGCGGCCGCGGCGCGACTCGACGTATCCGGCGTCGGACAGCGCGCGGATCGCCTCGCGCACGGTCACCCGGCTGACGCCGAGGCGCTCGGACAGCTCGCGTTCGGGCGGAAGCCTGCCACCCGCCTCGACGACGCCGAGGCGGACGGCCTGGAGCAGGCGCTCCACGGTCTCTTCGAACGCGTTCCCCGCACGGACCGGTCGGAAGAGTGCCGCACTCGCCTGCACACTCATCTGCTCTCCTACACCGGGGTCACGTATGCGCCTGAGATCCCACCATCCACAAGGAACTGGGACGCGGTGATGAACGACGCGTCGTCACTGGCAAGGAATGCTACCGCAGCGGCGATCTCGCCGGGCTCGGCGAAGCGGCCGACCGGCACATGCACCAGCCTGCGCGCGGCCCGCTCCGGGTCCTTGGCGAACAGCTCTTGGAGCAGCGGGGTGTTCACCGGCCCCGGGCACAGCGCGTTGACCCGGATGCCCTCGCGGGCGAACTGCACGCCCAGCTCACGGCTCATCGCCAGCACCCCACCCTTGGACGCGGTGTAGGAGATCTGCGAGGTGGCCGCGCCCATCACCGCCACGAACGACGCGGTGTTGACGATGGACCCCTTCCCCTGCCGCCGCATGTGCGGGATCGCGTACTTGCAGCACAGGTACACCGACTTCAGGTTGACGTCCTGCACCCGCTGCCACGCGTCGAGGCCGGTGGTGAGGATCGAGTCGTCGTCGGGCGGGGAGATCCCCGCGTTGTTGAACGCCACGTCGACCGAGCCGAACTCGGCGACGGCGGTGTCGAACAGCGACCGCACCTGCTCCTCGTCGGTCACGTCCGTGTGCACGAACAGGCCGCCGACCTCCTCGGCCACCGCCTTGCCCGCCGCGTCGGACACATCCGCCACCACGATGGTGGCGCCCTCGGCGGCCAAGCGGTGCGCCGTGGCCAGTCCCACGCCGCTCGCGCCGCCGGTGATGACCGCCACCCTGCCCTCGAAACGTCGCATAGCCGATCATCCCTCCGTGTCGATGAAGACGTTCTTGGTCTCGGTGAACGCCGCCAGGGCGTCCGGGCCGAGTTCCCGGCCGAGGCCGGACTGCTTGAAGCCGCCGAACGGTGTCCAATACCGCACCGACGAATGCGAGTTGACCGACAGGTTCCCGGCCTCGACCGCCCGGGACACGCGCAGCGCACGGCCGACGTCGCGGGTCCAGATCGAGGCGGACAGGCCGTAGTCGGTGTCGTTGGCCATGGTGACCGCCTCGGCTTCGTCGGCGAACGGGAGCACCGCGACGATCGGCCCGAAGATCTCATCCGCGGCCAGCGGGTCGCGGACTCCCGACGGGGTGACCACGGTCGGCGGGAACCAGTAGCCCGGCCCGTCCGGAGCCGTCCCCTGGAAGGCGATCGGGGCGCCCTCCGGCAGGTACGAACGCACCTTCGCCCGGTGCCCGTGGGAGATCAGCGGACCCATCTCGGTCTTCTCATCGCCCGGGTCGCCGACCACGACGCCGCGTACGGCCGGTTCGAGCAGCTCCATGAACCGGTCGTAGACCGACTTCTGCACCAGGATGCGCGACCGGGCACAGCAGTCCTGGCCTGCGTTGTCGAACACCCCGTAGGGCGCCGCAGCGGCGGCCTTCTCCAGGTCGGCGTCGGCGAAGACGATGTTGGCGTTCTTCCCGCCCAGCTCCAGGGTCACCCGCTTCACCTGGTCGGCGCAACCCGCCATGATCTGCTTGCCGACCTCTGTGGACCCGGTGAAGACCACCTTGCGCACCAACGGATGCGTGACGAACCGCTGCCCCACGACCGACCCCTTGCCCGGCAGCACCTGGAACACGTCCTGCGGGATACCCGCCTGATGCGCCAACTCCGCCAGCCGCAGCGCGGTGAGCGGAGTCAGCTCGGCGGGCTTGAGCACGACGGTGTTGCCCGCCGCGAGCGCCGGTGCGAAACCCCACGACGCGATCGGCATCGGGAAGTTCCACGGCACGATCACCCCCACCACGCCCAACGGTTCGGCGAAGGTCAGGTCCACTCCCCCGGGCACCGGGATCTGCCTGCCGAACAGCCGCTCCGGGGCCGCCGCGTAGTAGTGCAGCACGTCGCGGACGTTGCCCGCCTCCCAGCGCGCGTTGCCGATGGTGTGACCGGCGTTGAGCACCTCAAGGCGGGCAAGGTTCTCCAGGTCGGCGTCGACCGCCTCGGCGAAGCGGCGCAGCAGTCGCGCCCGGTCCCCCGGCGCGACCGCCCGCCAGGCCGGGAACGCCTTGGCCGCGCGGGCGATCGCGGTGTCGGTCTCCTCGGCCGTGACCAGCCGGACCGAGTCCACGACCTGCTCGGTGGCCGGGTTGATCACGTCGAACTTGGCTGTCATGCCCTCTCCTCGCGGTAGCGGCGCGCGGCGGCGACCAGGGCCGCGAAGAGCCGCACATCATCGGACTGCTGCTCGGGGTGCCACTGCACGCCGAGGACGAACTGGTCGCCGAGTCGCTCGACGGCCTCGACCGTGCCGTCCGCCGCCCGGCCGACGGCACGCAGCTCCGGGCCGAGCGTGGCGACGGCCTGGTGGTGGTAGCAGTGCGCCGTCGCGCGGCCGCCGAGGATGTCGGCGGCCCGACTGCCCTCGTCGAGCCGGACCTCGCTCTTGCCGAAGGTCGCGGTCGCGGGCTGGTGGTCGGCCGAGCCGGTCGCCTCCGGCAGGTGCTGGGTCAGGGTCCCGCCGAGGGCGACGGCGAGCACCTGCATTCCCCGGCAGACGCCGAAGACGGGCACTTTCTCGGTGAGCGCGGCATTGAGCAGGGCGAACTCGAAAGCGTCGCGGTCCGGCATGCTCACGGTGGTGCGGTGGGGCGACTCGCCGTAGCGCCCCGGGTCGACGTCGGACCCGCCGGTGAGGACGAGGCCATCGACGAGCCCGGCCAGCTCGGGCGCGCCACCGCCGATGGGCGGCAGCAGCACAGGCACACCGCCCGCGGCCACGACCGCGTTGACGTAGTCACCGTGCAGGATGGCGGCGTCGGTGTCCCACACACCGAACCGGGCCCGCTCCCGGTACGTGGTGAGCCCGATGACCGGCCTAGAGGCGCTCGAAGGCACGGACCTTCTCCCAGTCGGTGACGGCGGCGTCGTAGGCGGTCAGTTCCACCTTGGCCGCGTTGAGGTAGTGCTCGATCACGTCGTCGCCGAAGGCGAGCCGGGCGGCCTTGCTCCGCGCCAGCACTTCGGCGGCCTCCCGCAGCGTGGTGGGCACGGTGGCCCGGCCGGAGGTGTAGGCGTTGCCGGTCAGCGCGGGCTCCAGCGGCAGCTCGTTGTCGATGCCGTGCAGACCGGCCGCGATCATGGCCGCGACCGCGAGGTACGGGTTGACGTCGCCGCCCGGCACCCGGTTCTCCACCCGCAGCGACTCGCCGTGCCCGACCACGCGCAGCGCGCAGGTGCGGTTGTCCACGCCCCAGGCGATCGCGGTGGGCGCGAAACTCCCCGGCACGTAACGTTTGTAGGAGTTGATGTTGGGCGCGTAGAAGTAGGTGAACTCGCGCAGGCAGGCCAGCTGACCCGCGAGGAAGTGCTCCATCAGCGAAGAGAATCCCGAGGCCGACTCCCCCGCCAGCACGGCGTCGCCGTCGGTCGCGCGCAGGCTCAGGTGGATGTGGCAGGAGTTGCCTTCGCGCTGGTCGTACTTGGCCATGAAGGTCAGGCTCTTGCCCTCCTGGGCGGCGATCTCCTTCGCGCCGGTCTTGTAGATGCTGTGGTTGTCGCAAGTGGACAGCGCATCGGTGTAGCGGAACGCGATCTCGTGCTGGCCGGGGGCGCATTCACCTTTGGCCGACTCCACGTACATCCCGGCGCCGGTCATCTCGTTGCGGATGCGGCGCAGCAGCGGCTCGACGCGGCCGGTCCCGATCATCGAGTAGTCGACGTTGTACTGGTTCGCGGGCGTCAGGTCGCGGTAGCCGCGCTGCCAGGCCTGCTCGTAGGTCTCGTCGAAGACGACGAACTCCAGTTCGGTGCCGACGTAGGCGCCCAGGCCGCGCTCGGCGAGCCGGTCGAGCTGACGGCGCAGCACCTGCCGGGGCGACGGTGCGACCTCGCCGCCGCCGACCCACTCGACGTCGGCGAGGACCAGCGCGGTGCCCTCCTGCCAGGGGACCAGGCGCAGCGTGTCCAGGTCGGGCCGCAGGACGCAGTCGCCGTATCCCCTTTCCCACGAGGAGATCTCGAAGCCGTCGACGGTGTTCATGTCGACGTCCACGGCCAGCAGGTAGTTGCAGGCCTCGGTGGCGTGCGGGACGACCTCGGCGAGGAAGTACTCGGCCCCGCACCGCTTTCCCTGCAGCCTGCCCTGCATGTCGGTGATCGCCACCAGCACGGTGTCGACCGTGCCCGCGTCGACCAGCGCCCGCAGCTCCGCCACGGTGAGCATGCCCTTGCGTCGCCCCATCGCCATCCACCTCCCGCTCGTTCAATGGAGCATTTGTAGCCCATTAAACCTGGGATGTCCACAGCCTGTTCCAGCCAAAGCGCGGTCCACAGCGCCAACCCCTGGTAACACTTGACAAGAACGGGCTAGCGGCGGAACCTCTACCCCACTTTAAAGGACCGCCCACGGCCCATTAACCCATTCGGGAGGCACCGTGTCCGTGCAACGGAACCGCGAGCACGTCGAATACAGCGAGGTCGACGCGGACTATCTGCGGCAGCGGCAGCTCAAACGAGGCGCCGCGGGGTGGCTGCTGCTGGCCGGACTCGGGGTCTCCTACGTCATCTCCGGCGACTTCGCGGGATGGAACTTCGGCCTGTCCAAGGGCGGCTGGGGCGGGCTGCTCATCGCGACCGTGCTGATGGCGGTCATGTACGGCTGCATGGTGTTCGGGCTCGCGGAGATGTCGTCGGCCCTGCCCGTCGCGGGGGCGGGCTACGGCTTCGCGCGACGCGCTCTCGGCCCGCTCGGCGGGTTCGCCACCGGCGTGGCCATCCTGATCGAGTACTCGATAGCCCCGGCCGCCATCGCGGTGTTCATCGGCGGCTACGTCGAGGCACTCGGGTTGTTCGGGCTGACGAACAGCTGGCCGGTGTACCTGGCCTGCTACCTGATCTTCATCGGCATCCACCTGCGCGGCGTCGGCGAGGCGCTGCGGGTGATGTTCGCGATCACCGCGGTCGCGGTCGTGGCGCTGGTGGCCTTCGTGGTCGGCATGGTGCCGAAGTTCGACGCGGGCAAGCTGCTCGACATCCCGGCGACCGACGCGTTCGGCGCCAGCGCGTTCCTGCCGTTCGGGATCACCGGTGTGCTCGCCGCGCTCGTCTACGGCATCTGGTTCTTCCTCGCCGTCGAAGGGGTGCCGCTCGCCGCCGAGGAGGCGCGCGACCCCAAGCGGGACATGCCGCGCGGCATCATCGCCGCGATGGGCGCGCTGACCGTGTTCGCCGCGCTGATCCTGCTGGTCGCCCCCGGCGGCTCCGGCTCGGCCGCGATCGCCAACTCGAACAACCCGCTGGTGGACTCGGTGAAGCTCGCCTACGGCGGGCAGAACGCGCTGAGCCAGATCATCAACTACGTCGGCCTCGCCGGCCTGGTCGCCAGCTTCTTCTCCATCATCTACGCGTACTCACGGCAGCTGTTCGCGCTGTCCCGGGCGGGTTACGTGCCGCGCTGGCTGTCGAAGACCGGCTCGCGCAAGACCCCGGTCTTCGCCCTGGTCGTGCCCGGCACCATCGGCTTCGTCCTGGCGACGGTTCTGGCGGCGAAGGACGCGGCGGCCGCGGGCGCGCTGCTCATCAACATCGCGGTGTTCGGCGCCACGGTGTCGTATGTCCTTTTGAACCTGTCGCACATCGTGCTGCGCAGGCGCGAACCCGACTTGGAGCGCCCGTACCGCACCCCCGGCGGCGCGATCACGACCAGTGTCGCCTTGGTGCTCGCGGTGGCCGCCGTGGTCGCCACCTTCCTGGTCGACCTGGTCGCCGCCGCGATCACCGGCGGCATCTTCCTCGCCGCACTCGGCTACTTCTGGTTCTACAGCCGCCACCGCCTCGTGGCGAACGCGCCGGAGGAGGAGTTCGCCGCGATCAAACGCGCCGAAGCGGAACTGAGCTGATCAACAGCGTCAGCAGGCTGGAGGGAGCCAGGCCGGGTCGGTGACGACCTGGTCTGGCTCCACTGTCATGACGTTCGGGTCGTGCGGGGTTCCCACGCCGAAGCTGAATCCGACCAGGGCGCCGGCGCACGTGCGCACCGCGCTTGGTCCGCCGTCGGTCATCGTGCCGCGCCAGGCGAGCGGGTCGACACCGACGCGCCAGACCTTCCAGTACGGCCTGCCGTCGGAGTGCCCGGCGCACGGGTCGGACGTCGGCAGCCCCTCGATGCGGCAGACGTAGTCGCGGTCCTGGTACGCGCCGAACTGGTCCCCGGCGTGCACGGGCACTCCCGCGCCTTCGAGTGCGGTCCGAGCGTCGCCGTGGTGGCCGTGGGCGCAGCGGACGACGACATCCGGGCGGCCCGCGGCGGTGAGGTCGACCGCGACGGTGACGCCGTCGTTCCCGCCGCACGGTCCCGGTGTCCACACCGGACCCGCCGTGGCCGCCCGCGTTGTCGAGGCGACCGCGAACGCGGCGAGGACGAGGGCGACGAGACGACTCCGTGTGGGCACGGTCCGAACGTATGGGCAATGCCTCCGTGGTGCAGGCCCAGCGGCGTGATCGACCGGAAAGTAGTCCAAATCACCCTGTATAGCGCCCCAAATTCGGTCTGTTTGCCGGATTCGACTACATATGACCGTTTCCAGGAACTTGCGAATGGGTTAATACAGGTCAAAGATCAGGCTCATTCTCTTGTGCGTCATCCACCTGGGTGATCACTCCGGATGGGCGTATCGACGTCCGCCCGGGACCCGAAAGGTTCTGAGCCGTGGCACGTCGTGGCCTCATCGTTGTTCCTCTCGTGCTCGCCGTAGCAATGGTCACCGCCACCGGCGGGGCCGCGCAGTCGCGGGAGCCCGCGCAAAGCCCGATCGACGTCACCTTCGACGCGATCAGATTCGATCCCGCCCAGCCCAGGCTCTCGGTCTCATACTGGCGCACGGATGTGGAGCTGGAATACGTGCGCAAGGACCTGTCCAGCCCGACTGGATGCGTTACGCGCCAAGCGGAGGAAACCGAGGAGGCCGCGGTCGAGCCGGGGTCCGGGCACGTGACGCTGGCGGGCGTGCGCTACGACCTGGTGCAGTTCCACTTCCACACGCCCGCCGAGCACCGGGTCGGCGGGCGGGCGGACCCGCTGGAGATGCACCTGGTCCACCGCGCCGCCGACGGCGGACTCCTGGTGATCGGCGTGCCGCTGCGCCCGGGCACGAGGTCCACTGTGGACAGTGTACTCGCGAGGCTCGCACCGGAGTGCGGTGAACCGGTCGACGTGCCCGACATCGAGTTGGGGACCTTGCTGCCCGCCAACCGCCTCATGTTGAGCTACACCGGTTCCCTCACCACCGCCCCGTTCACCGAAGGGGTGCGATGGTTCCTGGCGACGGGCATGACCGTGTCGCAAGCGACCATCGACCGCTTCCAGCAGCTGTTCACCGGCGGCAACGCCCGGGCGGTCCAACCGCTGGGCGGCCGAACCCTGGCGCTGACACCGCGGACCGGCGGCTAAGCCGCGCCGCCGTAGATCGGGGCCGCCGGAAAGC
Organism: Actinokineospora xionganensis; assembly: GCF_014323725.1. Lineage (GTDB taxonomy): Bacteria > Actinomycetota > Actinomycetes > Mycobacteriales > Pseudonocardiaceae > Actinokineospora > Actinokineospora xionganensis. The sequence continues at coordinate 209,266 of NZ_JABVED010000004.1, forward strand.
CGGTGGGGGCCTATGGTCCGCGCAAGCTGTCCGCCGAACCGGGAGATTCAGGGACCTCAGTCGTCCGCCACATCACCTTGACTGCGCGCCTCCGCACGAGCCGTACGCGCCGGCCGAGTTCTGGGGCCAGGTTCTCGGCTACCCGGTCGACCCCGAGGACGCGTCCGGCGACGAGGTGGGCCTGGCGGTGCCTGCCGGTCAGCCGACACTGCTGTCCGTGCGGGTGCCGGAGACGAAGACGCTGAAGAACCGGGTCCACCTCGACCTGGAGCCCGACCAGCCGCGAGACCAGGAAGTCGAACGGATCGCCGCGCTGGGCGCCAGCGTCGTCGACGACCGGCGCAAGCCGAACGGCCGGGGCTGGATGGTGTTCGCCGATCCGGCGGGCAACGAGTTCGGCGTCGAGGCGAGCGCGCGGTGCTGCAACGCGAGTACCGCGAGACGCGGGCGAACGGCTGACCTGGCCGTTCGGCCGACGCGGTCCGGGTCCAGCCGATAGGCTCACCCCCGCGTCGATGCCGCTATGTCGGTCGCTGGGGATGACACACGTGTGGCCCGCAATGCTGGGATGTCTCCGCGTCCGCTCACCTGATTGGAGCTGTTCGTGGGGTTTCCTCGATCCGTGCTGACCCTGGCCGCGATCGCCGCGACCGTGCTGGCGGCGGGCTGCCAGAGCGATGCCGGGGCAGGCGCCCCGGGGGCCACTTCGGAACGGCCCGCCGAGCAGTCCACTGAGAAGCCCGCCGACCAGAACGCGGACATCGAGGTCGTCGAGACGGGTGCGGCCACCGGCCGGATGTTCGCCGTCGTGCGCAACAACGAGTCCCGTGTCGTCGTGGCCAGGATGAAGTTCCACCCAGTGGACTCGGCGGGCGCCCCGGTGGAAGCGATCGGGGACTCCGCGACCGTGGTGCTGCCCCCGTCGAGCACGATGCCGGTCGCCATGGACGTCGGCAAGAAGCTGCCCGCCAAGGTCACCGTCGACCTCAAGCCGATCGACGTCAAGGTGACGCCCGCCGGAGACGGCGGTTTCACGGACAAGAAGGCGACGCTCAGCGGGGACGGCACCCGGACCCCGTGGCAGGTGAAGACCTCGTTCACGAACGGCTACGCCGAGGCCATCGACAAAAACATCGCGGTGCTGATCTGCCGGGACGCCGCGAGCAAGGTGGTCGCGGCGGTGACCTGGGGCTTCTCCGCGGGCCCTGGTGAGACGGTCACCAAGGACCACGACTTCCAGCACGGCTTCTCCGAAATCGAGGGGACGCCCACGAAGTGCGAGGTGTTCCCCCGGCTCGCCGCCGACTTCGAGTAGCCCCTCAGGCTGACGGCCGGGGTGTGTCGAGCGCGTCGCCGTGCCGGTGCACGACCTTCCACTCGCCGTCTTCGCGACGGCAGACCTGGGTGGCGCGGGGCGTGTACTTGACCGGTTCGCCGTTGGTGAGGCACTCGACGTGCTCGTACCCGGCGACGTGGGCCACGTCGGCGTCAAGCAGCTCGAACTCGTAGGAGAGGCAGTCCGACAAGCGTTCGGCGAGCCAGTCGACTGTGGCGTCCACCTCCGCGCGACCGATGGCGACCCGCGCGGCCCCGAGGATGCTGACCGGCTCCCGGCGCGACAAAGATCTCGGGCCGGGGTTCGGCGTCGCCGTTGTGGATGGCGTGCTCAGGCGTCGCCGTTCGGCAGCTCCATGGGCACGGTATAGAACCGGATTTCGTGTCCGTCCGGGTCGTGCGCGCCCAGAAGGACCCCGCCGACCGGGGTGCTGTGCACGCCATCGTGCGTCTCCCCCATCGCCGTCGGATGGGCCGCGAGCGCATCGATGGCGTCCTTGCCGGGGACACCGATCGCGAAGCAGTCGAACGCAGGAGGATCGCGCCCCGCAGCCGCAGCCCGGCGAGCGCGTTCGCGGACGCCACCGTCCCGGCGTTCCGGCCAGGTGCGGCGGGCACGCGGTCATGGGTCTGGGCGGCACCTCGCATGAAACTCATGACGACAGGCCGGCATCCGCACACCAGGAGGGGAGGCCTTCTGCCTGGTCGAGGCCCCGGACGCCGAATCCGCGGTCCGCGTGCACCGCGAGGCCCACGGCCTGGTGGCCGACCATATCCACGAGTGACCGAGGGCAGCTGAACGCCACCCCGCAGGCCGCGCCCGGCGACCGGCGGGTGTGGCCTCGGCGCGGGCCACCAGGGCATGTCCTAGCCTCAAGCACGCTGACCACCGATCCTGGGAGCCCGAATGCGCGACGACGAATCAACCCGCCCGGCCACCGCTCTGGCGCTGTTCCTGGGCACCGCCGGGCTCGCGCACTTCGTTCAGCCGCGCTTCTTCGACAACATGATCCCCCGCGAACTGCCCGGCAAGGCGCGGCACTGGACCTACGGGTCCGGCGTGGCCGAACTGGGGGTGGCGGCCGCTGTCGCCGTGCCGCGAACCCGGCGGGTCGGCGGGCTGCTGGCCGCGCTGCTGTTCGTCGCGGTGTTGCCCGGCAACCTCAAGATGGCGGTCGACTACCACCGCGCGGGCAAGCCGCTCCTCCTGCGGTTGGGCACGGTGCTGCGGCTGCCCGCACAGCTGCCGCTGATCGCCTGGGCCCTGCGCGTGCGGTCCAAGGCATGACCAGGTAAAACCTGTCGGTCATTCCAGGCCACGCACGATGGTGGGCTCCAACTCCTCTTCCTCGCGCGGGCTCGGGATGGTGGGCACGTCGACTTCCGCGTCGGCGTCCGGCTCGGCTGGGCTGTCATCGGGGTACCGCATCGGTCTCGCCTCCCTTGCGACTCGAATACCCCCGAACGGCCGATTCATGCGAGGTTTACCCACGGTGGCCTCGGGAACGCCCCACTCATGACCAAGAACCAGGCGACCGGTGCGTGTTCCGGCTCGACCCGCTCGCCGCCGAGTTCCTCCCGCTGGACCAACGCATCCCGTGGCCGGCCGAACGACGGTTCGCCCTCCTGTGGGACGAGGAGAACGGCTGGGCCGCCGCGGTCACCACCCAGGACGAGGCACGGTTGGTGCCGGCGTCGTTCCTCGCGATCGACGTGCTCGCCGACGTGAGTCTGGTGGGGCCGGTTCGTCGGGGAGCTCCTCTCCGGTGAGTACCTGGGATCCCCGTTCCCACCCGCTCTGCGCGACGCGGCGGGGCGGCGACGACCTCGACACACCGGCTCGCGGGGTTCGCCCACAGCTGACTCGGTGTGTCACTCAGCGAGGCAGGTTCGCTGGGAGGTGGGTGATTCCCTCGATATCCGAGGCGGACTTCTCGAGCAGCTGATGTGCCACATCGGCCAGCGCCCGGGAAACCGCTAGTTCGTCGCCGATCTCGGGGACGTTCGTGTCGTCCGGGCTCAGCCGCGCGAGCCCGAGACCGACCAGGGTCGCGTCGGGGGTGGTGAGCCGGGCCTTGGCCCGGGTGCGTTCGGTGTGTTCGTCGATGACGATCTCGATGTGCCAGAGCTTGACCTCGGTCATCACGCGCCTCCCGCGAATGGCTCCGACCTGACAAACCTGGCTTCCATTATCCGGGCTCCGCACCGTCCTGGCACGGCCTATGGACCCCGAGCGGACACCAGTGCCCGATGACGCCGCCGAATGGCGCGTGGGCCTGCGGGTTTACCGGTTGCCGGCGGGGGGAAGCCGTCAGGGTCCGAGCGACTGGAGGAGGAGCCATGGCCGATGAGACGGCGACACTCGTTCGACTTGGTGAGACGGACCTGACCCTCGCCAACGCCGCGGAGGATGTGCGGGGCCTCACCGTGGTCGACCGCAACGGGGACGAGCTCGGAAAGGTCGAGGGACTCCTGATCGACCCGGACGAGCGTCGGGTGCGGTTTCTCGAACTCGGCGCGGGCGGCTTCCTGGGCATCGGGAAGAAGACGCTGCTCGTGCCGGTCGACGCGGTCGCCGCGGTCGACGACCAGGTGCACATCGACAAGGACCGCGAGCACGTCGCGGCGGGTCCGGGCTATGACCCCGAGCTGAAAGTCCAGCGCGACTACTTCGAGGATGTCTACGGCTACTACGGATTCTCACCGTACTGGCTGCCCGGCTCCATACCGCCGCGGTATCCGTTCCTCTGACCGGTGGGCTCATGCCGGACGGCCTCGTGACGGTGTCGACCAGCTCCTGCCACACCCGGGCGACCCACGGCTGGGGAGCACCACGCCCGCGACGCCCGCGAGTACGTCGCGCGACGGTCGAGGAGATCCGGGCGAACGCCAGCGCGATACGACGACCAGGCGACATCGTCACGCGGCCCGGCAGCGCCAGGCCGCCTGACCGGCCATCCGGTCAGGCGGCAGTTCGGTGTTTCCGCCAACAGAACGGGCCCTCGGTCGGTACGTTGCCCGCATGAACGTCTCGCACCTCGCGCTAGCCGTCGTCTCCGCCGCCTGCATGCTGGCCGGGTGCGACAGCGGGGGCGAACCGTTGTCGGTCCAGGGTGAGACCCCCACGCCGACCGATGCCGCGGCCACGGGCCTCGACGGCAAGGACCTCTGCTCGCTGGTCACCGAGGAGACGCTGGCGATCGCGAACCTGAAGACCTCCGACGGGGTGCGCAAGAAATGGGTGCACTACCCGGCGGCGTGCGTCTTCGGGGAGAAGAAGGACACCAGGGTGATCGTCATCGCCGAGTACGACGGCGGCCTGCCGATCAGGAAGGACGACAAGCACTACCGCGAGATCGACGGCGTGCCCACAGAGAACGCGTACGACACCAAAATGACCTGCCAGCTCACCTTCGATGTTGGCACCTCCCAGGCCAAGGTGCTGGTCGAGGCGCTGTGGGGCCAGGAGAAGTCGTACATGGCGTGCGATATCGGCATCCCGGCGATGAAGGACGTGCTCGAAGCCGCGAAGAAGCCGGGCCCGGTCGGCTGACACCCCGGCTTTCGGGACCGCCTTGCTGATGGAAGTGATCCACGACTGGCCCGACCCCGAAGCCGCCGCGATCTTGGCCGCCGTCCGCCGAGCCGCGTCCCGTGCGCGGGTGCTGATCATCGAGGGCGTCGCGACCTGATCGCACGCCTCCCGTTCCGCTTCGGATCGGCTTCAGATCCGACTGATCACTTCGCCGGTCCACCGGCTGACCAGAACCGAATCGGCGGGAAACCGTCGGGCGCCGTCGGCGCGCAGCGCGATCGCGGGACCAGCCTCATACGCGGCCAGGGCCGCCCGGTCCGTGAACTGGTACCGCATCTCCAGGACGTCTCGCTTGTCCGCGCTGGGGTGGCGCGGCAGCGGTGAAATCGATCGATGGGGTGCGGGGTCCCCCCGGGGGTTCGGGCGGGACCCCGCGGTCAGAGGGTCAGCGGCGGGGCAGGACGGCGGCGAGGATCTGCTCGACGAGTTCGCCGAGGTCCGGAATCGGCACCGAGCCGGGCAGGCCGTGACCATCGGCCGGGACGGCGGCGGGCGGGTTGGCGGTTTCGCAGTCGCTCACCCGGTGGGCGGGCAGCACTCCGTCGACGAGGTAGGCGTTGACCTTGTCGTTGACGCAGGCGTTGGCCTTGATCGGGTCGTCGCCGGGGCCGTACACGCCGTGGGTGCCGTCGTTGTGGACTCGGATCAGCGAGTTGCCCAGGGTGCGGGCCATCGCGGTGCTGTTGTCCAGGGCGGTCTGGGTGTCGCCCTCGGCACCCAGCACCAGTCCCGGCGCGTACTCGGCGCGGCCGACCCGGGGCAGTTCCTCGCCGTCGCGCTCGTGGAACGCGCAGTTGTTGGGCTGCACCGTGTTCACCGTGTTGCCGTACGGGAGGAACGTGCGCCACCAGCGCATGTCGCGGTAGTAGGAGTTCAGGTCGGTCGACCAGTCCCAGTCGCAGGTGACGGTCTGGTAGACCGCCGCGGACACGCCGCCGTCATCGGCGGCCGAGAGTTCCCTGGCGGCGTCCGCGGCCCGCTTGTTGCTCGCCGCCAGCGCCGGGTCCGGCCGCTTGCCGTTGACCTCGGCCAGTGTGGCGCCCATGTTCTTGGCGAACGGCGCCCACGACAACCGGTACCGGGTGGACTCACCGACGCCGGTGTCGAACGCGGTCTGGTTCTCGAACCCCGCCACCGGGCGCTGCGCGGCGACCGCCGCGATCGTGTCGATCGCGGCCCGCACCTCCCACACGGTGTCACCGAGGTGGAAGGTGCTGTCGCGGGCGGCTGTCCACCTCGCCCACGCGTCGAAGTTGCCCTTGGTCGAGGCCAAGGTGTCCTCGTTCTGGTCCTGCCAGGTCTTGCCCGGGTCCAGCGACGAGTCGAGCACGCTGCGGTCGAGGCGCTCGGGGAACATCTCCCCGTACACCGCGCCCAGCCAGGTGCCATAGGAGACACCAAGATAGCTGATCTTTTCCTCACCGAGCGCCTCGCGGACGCGGTCGAGGTCACGGGCGGTGTTCGGGGTGTTGACGTGCTTGCGGAACGTCCCGCCGCCTGCGACACAGCCGGCCTCGGTCCGCCGCGCGACCTCGGCGATCGTCGCGAAGTCGGCGTCGGCGGGCCTGGAGGTGCCCACGGTGCCTTGCTGCAGGTCGTCGGTGTTCGGCTCGACGCAGGTCAGCTTGGTCGAGGCGCCCAGACCGCGCACGTCGATGCCGACGATGTCGTAGACGGCGGCGATGGGCAGGTCGACGTAGTTGAGCGGAAAGATCCTGCCCTCCCCGCCCGGACCGCCGGGGTTGGTGAACAGCACACCCCGCCGCCGAGCCGGATCAGTCGCCTTGACCCTGCTGATCGCGATGGTGATCTGCTCGCCGTCCGGGGCGCTGTAGTCCATCGGCACGCTGACACTGGCGCACTCCATGGGCAAACCGTTATCGCAGGGTTGCCAGGCGAGCGTGGCGGCGTTCGCCGTGCCCGCCACGCTGATGACCGTGACCAGCGCGGCCCCACTCGCGACCGCCGTCACTCCCGCTATCACTTTCTTACGTGACACTGTATGTCTCCCCGACATGGTTGGTTGACTGGTGGGTGTTGTGGTGCTTGGACATCATTTGCCGGTGATGACCCCGATGGCCACGCCCAGCGTCGCGGTGTTGTACACGAACGCCAGAACGCTGTGCGCCAGAATCTTGGACCGCACCGAGGAAGCGTTCGTCTCGACGTCGGACACGGCGAACGACGTGCCCAGGGTGAACGAGAAATAGGCGAAGTCCCGGAAGTTCGGCTCAGGCGTGTTCGGAAATATGAGAATCTTTTCGGGCAGCGCCGCGTAATACGCCTGCGCGTACCGCTCGGCGTACCCGAAATGCAGGATCGCCCAAGCGAACAACACGGCGGGCACCGCGAACACCTTGGCGAGGAACTGCTCCTCCGCCGGGACATCGGTGATCACGATCATCAGTCCGGCGGTGATCCCGACCAAGCTGGAGAACAGCGTGAACAGCAGGCCGCTGCGCTTGCCCAGCATCGTCCCCAGCCAGTCCGACGGCTCGCGATGGCGATCGACCCGGGCGACCCGCCGCATCCGGGTGACCAGGTAGACCACCGCCAACACGTCCCACAGCGCCAACGCGGTGATGCTGTCGGCGGCGAAGACCACGACGCCGAGCGCGATCAGCGCGCCCTCGACGACTCGCGAGAGCACCAGCGAGACCCGCTTCATCACGGTGACCCCAGCGGCATGAATCGCGACACGGCCGCGACTCCCATGACAATTTGTGTCATTTGTGATAATTCCTTCCGAGACTGTCGACCTGGTGACCCAAGAATGACGCCAGGCGCGTCTCCCGGCCATTCAGATCACGCGCCCGCCAAGCCGATCACACCGACTCGCCCGCCGATAGTCACCACCAGGGGGGATCACACGGCCGGGTGGCCGGAAATACCCGCAAGGTGGCCGGGACTTGAGCGCCTCATTTCAGCTTCGGTATTGTCGCGCCGGTTTTCCCTTTAGGGTCATGCCGTGGAGGAAGCCCTGGTGATCAAAGCCGTCGTGGTCGACGACGAAGCGCTTATCCGGTCCGGTTTCGCCCTGATCCTGGGAGCGGCCCCGGATATCGAGGTGGTCGCGACGGCCGTCGGCGGGGACGCCGTCGCGGAGGTCGAACGGCACCAGCCTGACGTGGTGTTGCTCGACATCCGCATGCCCGACGTGGACGGTCTGACCGTTCTGCGGCAGTTGCGGCGCCTGACCTCCCCGCCGGTGGTGGCCATGCTGACGACCTTCGAGGCCGACGAGTACGTCACCGCGGCACTGCGGTCGGGCGCCGCGGGGTTCATCCTCAAGGACACCGATCCCGCGCAACTTGCTCAGCAGGTCCGCACCCTGGCGGGCGGCAGCGTCGTGCTCTCGCCGAAGGTCACCCGCGCGGTGATGGGCAGCGGCGCGACCCCGGCCGAAGCCGACGCGGTCCTGCGGGTCGGCAAGCTCAGCACCCGGGAACGCACCGTCCTCGGCCACATCGCCCAGGGACTGTCCAACGGCGACATCGGCCTGCGGATGCACCTGAGCACCGGCACGATCAAGGACAACGTCAGCGTCATCCTGACCAAACTCGGTGTGGACAACCGGATCCAGGCCGCCCTGCTCGCCCAGCGCGCCGAGGTGAGATCAGCGGGCGAGACCGGCACGGCATGACCTGGCAGCGGATCAGACACCGGTTCGGGACTTGACCCCCGTGGCGCTGTCGCTGACGGCATCGGGTCTCATCGTCGACACCCTCGGCTGCTGTTCCCGTCTCGCTACCCGCCCGCTCTGCCGCCGCGTCCGCCGTTGTCCCGCCCACACCACAGGTTGCCGGAATCCCGCGATCCCGTTACGCGGCGCGCGTCTCCTACCGGTGGTCGGACAGGCGGGCGACGAGGTCGGCGACGACGGCCGATTCGTGTTCGACGAGGTAGAAATGCCCGCCGGGGAACACTTTCAGGTCGAACCCGCGGGTGCTCGCCGTCGACCACTCGCGCAGGTCGGCGGTGGAGGTGTTCGGGTCGTCGGCGCCGAGGTAGGCAACGATCGGCACGTCCACACCGGGCAGCGCGCCAGGTTGGTAGTTCCCGGTGAGGCGATAGTCGGCGCGGATCGCGGGCAGCACCAGGTCGCGCAGTTCCGGATGGTCGAGGACGGTCGCGCTTTCCGCCCCGAGCCGCTTGACGTCGGCGATGACCAGGTCATCGTCGCCGAAATGGGCGGGCCGGGAGCGCAGCAGGTGCGGTGGGCGCCGGGCGGAGACGACGAGCAGGGCGGGGGCGGGAGCCAGCCGCCGGGCGACCTCGTGGGCCACCGACGCGCCCATGCTGTGCCCGAACAACACCAGTGGGACGTCCCGCCAACCGGACAGTGCGGCGGTGACCGCGTCCGCGAGCGGCGCCATCGTCTCGATGAACGGGTCGCCGAGCCGGTCCTGGCGACCCGGGTAGCGCACGGCCAGGACCTCGACGTCGTCGGGGACCCGGGTGCCCCAGCCGTGGAAGACGCCCGCGGTGCCGCCCGCGTGGGGAAAGCACACCAGCCGCACGGCGGGCGCCGCGGGCGATGTGATCGGTCGCAGCCAGGTCAGGTCCCGGGCGGTGGAGACGGTCACGACGAGCCCCGTTTGGCGCGTCTGCGCGCGGCGCGCAGCCATTCCGCCCTGATCAGGCCGCTGGGCAGCCGGATCAGCAGCCAGTACCGGGTGAATTTGCGCCGGGTGTCCTCGTCGGTGGTGAGGACCCGCGTCTCGGTGCGCACGGTCGCGCCCGACAGGCGGAAGTTGAACGCCACCTTGTAGTGCCCGGGACCGACGGCGGCGCGGAAACGGTCGGCCGCCTCGGCGGGCGCGTCGCCGAGTTCGACCGCGCCCGCGGGACGCGCCATGCGCACGACCGAGCCGATCACCACCTCGGTCGCGTCGCGGCCCAGGACGGTGAATCCGCCGCTGGTGAGGTCGGTGAGGAACGGCCGGTCGGGCGGCATCCGGGTGCGGCCGAGGGAGGCGACGAACAGCAGGCCGCGAAACAGCGGGACCTCGCTCCACGTCACCTGTTCGACCGCGTCGAGCAGGCCCGCGCCACCGGGGACGGAAAGTTCGTGGCGCTCATCGAACTGCCATCGCGGCAGCATCTCGTCGAGCAGGGTGGTGGTCATCTCACGCCTCTCGCCTGCCCCGGGTCGCCCGCTGGTGCAGCAGCGCCGCCACGCCGACGAGGACGCCGCCGACGAACCAGTAGGGCTCGTACCCGAAGAAGCTGAATCGCTCCGGCACGGACAAGGTGTGCTGCTCGCCGCGGGCCAGCACGATGCCCGCCTGGATGACGGTCGGCACCGAATGAACCAGGCACAGCGCGCACATCGCCCACGCCGCGACCAGGCGCAACCTGCGGGGGAACCGCAGGCCCCACGGCCGCACGAGAGCCAGACCGAGCAGACCACCGCCCACGCAGAGCGGGACGGCGATGATGTCGATGATCAGGAGCGCGGTGTTGTCGGGGACGGAGAACCCCTCGGGCAGGCCGAAACCGCCGCCGAAGGCCCAGTACACGTGCAGTAACGCGAACGCGAACGCCCACACCGCGGTCGCGTACCCGAACAGTGGAGTGCCGGTGATGCTCGGATTCTCGGTGACGTCTGCCGGACGGTCGAGCATCAAGATCCCTTCGTCGCCCACCGGTCCCGACGCCGGCGGCCTCACGCTCAGCGTAGGGGCAGCAAGCCCGGCTCCGGCGCGATCTGCAACTAGCTGCAGTCGCCCGTCAGCGGCCTCGGCGCAGCATCACGAACAGTGTCCTGAGCACGAGCACGCCGCTCAGCACGAGCATGTTGTAACCGATCACCTGGTAGAGCGACAGGCCCGCGGTGACCACCGGGCCGCCTTCGGTGCCCATCAGCAGCACCGCCATCACGCCGGTCGTGCCGCCGAGGAACGCGGTGATCACCTGATCGAGCATCGTGGTGACGGCCCGGCGGTCGCCGTCGTCGGAGAGCAGCCTGATCCGCATGGAGAGCTGGCCGCGTTCGAGCGCCCCGGTGATCCGGTCGAGCCTGCGGGGCAGCCTGCGCACCATCGGCAGCAGCGCCAGCAACTCGTCGGCCACCGAGCGACGCAGCGAGTCGTAGGTGAACCGGTCGGCCATCATCACCGTCGCCGACGTGCGGGCCTCGGTCATCAGGTCGAATCCCGGGGAGAGGACCGCGAGCGTGCCGTCGAGGGTGATCAGTGAGCGGAACACGGCGGCGACCTCGGGCGGCACGCTGAGCTCGAACCGCGCGGCGAGCCGCAGCAGCGCGGTGAACATCTCCAGGTCCGGCCCGGTACCGCCGGTGCCGAGGTGCACCGCCATGAACTGGCCGAGCGCGCGTTCGAGTTGGTGCTCGTCGAGCTCGTCGGACGACACCACCAGTTCCAGCAGCGCGTCGCGCATCGCGGCCGGGTCGCCGAGGTCCGCGGCGTGCAGCAAACGCCCCAAGGCCGCGCGCAGGGTCGCGTCGAGCCTGCCGACGGAGCCGTAGTCGAGCAGGGCGAGCCTGCCGTCGGCCAGCAGCAGGACGTTGCCGGGGTGCGGGTCGGCGTGGAACACCCCGTCGACCACGATCTGCCGCAGCACGCAGTCCAGCAGCGCCCGGGCGAGCGCCGCCCGGTCGGCCTCGCTCAGCGCGCGCAACACCTCGGTCGAGGCGCCCAGCGGGTTGCCGTCGAGCCGGTCGAGCACCATCACACGCGTGGTCGACAGTCCCTCGTGGACAGTAGGCAGCACGACGCGCGAATCGTCGTGGCCGCCCGCGGTGACGGCGAGCGTGTTGCGCACCTCGACGCGGAAGTCCAGTTCCTCGCGCAGCGCCGCGGAGAACCCGGCCGTCAGCTCCCGCACGCCCATCGTGGCGCCCCACCGGGTGCGGGTCTCCAGTGTCCGCGCGAGCCGGGACAGGATGTCGAGGTCGCGGGTCACCTCGGTGCGGATGCCCGGCCGCTGGATCTTCACCACCACGTCGGTGCCGTCGCGCAGCCGGGCCCGGTGCACCTGGGCCACCGCGGCGGCGGCGAGCGGGGTCTCGTCGAACTCGGCGAACACCTCGTCGATCGGCGCGCCCAGCTCGTCGACGAGCACTTCGCGCAGCCGCGGCCAGGACACCGGGGTGACCGTGCTGTGCAGGCGTGAGAGCTCCTCGACGAACTCGACCGGCAGGAGGTCGCCCCGGGTGGCCACGAGCTGGCCGAGCTTGACGAAGGTGACGCCGCCCTCCTCCAGCGCCAGGCGCAGCGACCGGGCCAGCCGGTGCGGCCCCGAGGCGGAGTCCGACCGGGCGCGGCGCCTGCCCCACAGGTAGGGGCCGAGCCCGTGCCGCACGGCGATCGCGGTGATCTGGGAGTAGCGGCGGGTCCGGGCCAGCCGCCTGCGCACCGCCCGGACCCAGTCCACCGGCCAGCCCAGCGATCCGGTGGGCACCACCGCCTCGGCGACCACCAGGAAGGTGGCGGCCACCAGCAGCGCCACCCCGAACTGGATGCTCACCAGCACCGGCTGGCCGGTCGGCCGCACGGCCAGCCCGAACAGCGTCTGGCCGACCAGGCCGAGCCCGCCCGCGACCAGCGTGCGGGTCACGCCCACGTTCAGCCCGAGCAGTTTGCGGGCCAGCGCGGCGAGCACCGCCACCGCCGCCAGGGTGCCGAGGACGAACAGCACCGCGGACACCACCGGACTCATCGGCGGCCCGCCCCGAGCTCGATGCGCGTAGTCATACGCCCACCCTGGCGTACCCGCCTGCCGGGCGCACCTGTCCCCCTCGATAAGGGCCGCTGTCAGTCCCGCGACGGCTTGCGGGCGGACTCGTTCTCTCGGTCGTACCTGCGTTCGACGTACGACAACGCGGCGAGCAGGTCGCCGCTGGCGCTGCCGGAGGCCCGCAGACTCTCCGGGGCCGGGCGGGGCAGCGGCATGCCGCCCACGCGCGACCACCGCAGCCAGCCCGAGGCGTCCACGTAGCTGCGGGAGCGTCCCGCGTTGTCCGGGTGCAGGCAGTACGGCACGTCGAGCACCCCGGTCGCGAACGCCCGGCACAACGCCTGGCCGACGTCGGGATGCAGGTCCAGCACGGCCTCGACCAGGGTCCTGGCCTCGTTGTGGATTCCGCTGTCGATGAGTCGCTCGGTGACCGGTTCCCCGCGCGCGACCTCTTCGGCCACCGCCGCGGCGTACTCCAGCGCCGCCACGTTCTCCTCGATGGTCGGGATCCGGAACGCCTCCGCGGGCGTCTTGACGATCAGCCGCGCGGCGCCGCCGTGGACCGCGAGTTCGGCCGCGTCGCCGAGCAGGTCGAGCGCGCCCGAGCGGGTTCGCGGGTACACCCCCATGTAGGCGTAGAGCACGATGTGCCAGTCCATGTCGGAGAGCAGGTCGCCCGCGAGGCGGTGCATGGCGCGCAGCGCTTCCAGGTCCTGCCTGCGGTCGGTCTGCTGCGCGTAGCTCAGCGAGATGCTGCGCAGCCCGTGCTGGCGGAAGAACAGCCCCTCCAGCACGGAGATCGCCACCAACAGGCTGGGCGGGCACAGCTGGCCGAGCATGCAGCCGCCGAAGCTCTCCAGGTGCGGGCGCGCTCCCTGGTCGGCGAGGTTCGCCAAGAGTTCACACGCGCGTGCCCAGTCGTCCACCGCGAGTGGCAGCGGGACCCGGCTGTAGGGCAGGCAGTAGGACACCGGGCCGCCCTCGGTCACGGCCAGACCCGAGCCCGCCATCGCCTGGAAGATGTCGAGCGGCAGCCCCGATCCGTGCCGCACCTGGACCGGTGTGCCGGTGTGCGCGATGGCGGCCACGAGTTCCCTGGTGACCGCGGGGTCGAGGTTCACCAGCGGATAGCCGTTGAGCGGCATGCCGGTGCGCATCGCCTCGGCCACCGCCGCGTAGTCCCCGACCCTGGTGTAGCTGTCGAGCGTGATGGTGGCGATGGTGCAGGCGTTGGCGCCGGTCACGGCGAGCAGACCCCGCAGCATCTGGTTGGGGTCGCTGAATCCCATCCTCGGCTGCACGACCAGGGCGGCGCGTTTGGCGGCCTCGGCGAGGAAGCCGTCTATGCCAGGCGTGACGGTCGCGGTCACGGGACGCACTCGCCACCGGTCGGGCTCGGCACCAGCCGGTCGAGGAAACGTCGGAACGACTCCGGTGCGGCGTCGTCCCCGAAGACCGCGTCGAATCCGGCCGCGAGCAGGTCGTCGGTCTGGGTGTCCGAGATCGGCCCGCCGACGCCGAGCTTGCCGCCGATCACCACTGGCAGATCGCGCAGCGCGCGGTGGGCGCGCAGTGCGGTGATCACCCGTTTGCCGTCGCCGTAGCCGTGACCGTTGACCGTGGACAGCACGATGAGGTCGGGCTGGACGCGGAGCGCCTCGGAGATCAGCAGCGCGTCCGGGACGCAGGCGCCGAGGTTGACGACCTCGGGGCCCAGCTCCTCGATGAGGAGTTGCAGATACACCAGGTTCCAGGTGTGCGCGTCGGAGGAGACGCTGCTGAGCAGCACCCGACGGAGATCACCTAAGAGGTGGCGGCGGACGTGCGGATGCATGGGTTTCCCTTCCAGGAGAGGCAGAGGTGAGGCGGAACCGAGGGTGGGCGCGGACTTCCCGCGCCCACCCGGCTCGTGCGGCCACGGCGCGGGTCCGGTGGCTCCGCTCGCGGATGCGTCGAGTCGACGGTTCGCTCAGGCCGGAACCACCGAGCGGTACCGGCGGACGGCCGCGGGCACGACCAGCGCGAGGATCACGGCCAGCCACAGCAGCGCCATGGGAACCGGGTTGCGGGCGGCGAAGCTGTCCCCCGCCGCCGCGGGGTTGCCCCACAGCTGCCTGCAGGCGCCCGCCACGGCGCTGAGCGGGTTCCACTCGGCGATCGCCCGCAGCCAGCCGGGCAGGCCGCCGAGCGGGATGTAGGCGCTGGAGGTGAACATCAGCGGCATCAGCAGGACCGACGGGAGCGACGAGGCCGCCTCCGGACTGCGCACCCGCATGCCCAGCAGCGCGCCGACCCAGGCCATCGTGAAGCCGAACAGCAGCAGCAGCCCGAAACCGGCGATCGCCTCGAGCACGCCGCCGTGCAGCCGCCAGCCGATCGCGTACCCGACCGCGGTCATGGCCACGCAGGTGACCGCGCGCAGGGCGGTGTCGCCCACGGTGCGCCCGACGAGCACCGCCGACGGCGACATCGGCAGCGAGCGGAACCGGTCGGTCAGGCCGTTGTTCAGGTCCTCGATGGTGCCGATCGCGGTGTTGGGCACCGCGGTGATCATCACCTGGGTGAAGATCCCCGCCATGATGAACTCCTGGTAGCCCCCGTTGGGGATGGAGATCGCGCTGCCGAACAGCACGCCGAAGAGCACCACGAACACCATCGGGAGCACCGTCGCGCTGATCAGCTTGTCCGGCATGCGCTTGAGGTGCAGCAGGTGGCGCCAGATCAGCGCGCGCCAGTCGGTGAGAACCTCGTTCATGCCGTGCTCCTTTCGAGCGCGCGCTCCTGCTCCGCGTCCCGCTGGGGGCCGGTGAGGGAGATGAAGACGTCGTCAAGGGTGGGCCTGCGCACGGCGAGGTCGACCACGTCGACCCTGGCGTCGTTGAGCGCGGACAGTGCGGTGGAGATGCCGAGGACGCCGCCGACCAGGGTCAGCGACACGGTGCGGCCGTCGTCGGACACGGTGGGCACGGAGGTGGTCGCGCGGGCCAGCGCGCTCGCCATGACGGCGCCGTCGGCGGCGTCGGCCACGGTGACGTCGAGCCGCTCCTGCCCGACCTTGCGCTTGAGCTCCTCCGGGGTGCCCTCGGCGATGACCAGGCCTTTGTCGATCACGGCGATGCGGTCGGCGAGCTGGTCGGCCTCCTCCAGGTACTGCGTGGTCAGCAGCACGGTCAGGCCGCGGTCGACCTCGGCCCGGATCATCGTCCACAGGTCCCGCCTGCTGACCGGGTCGAGTCCGGTGGTGGGCTCGTCGAGGAACAGCACAGTGGGGTCGGCGAGCAGGCTGGCGGCGAGGTCGAGCCGCCTGCGCATGCCGCCGGAGTAGGTGCGGCTGAGCCGGTCGGCGGCCTCGACGAGGTCGAACCGCTCCAGCAGCTCGGTCGCCCTGGCCTTCGCGCCGCGCTTGCCCAGCCGGTGCAGAACCCCGATGAGGTGCAGGTTCTCCCGGCCGGTGAGCCGCTCGTCCACCGCCGCGTACTGGCCGGTGAGACCGATCTTGCGGCGCACCTCGCGGGCCTGGCCGACGACGTCGTATCCGCAGACGGTCGCCCGTCCGCTGTCCGGCGACAGCAGCGTGGCCAGCATCCGGACGGTGGTGGTCTTGCCCGCGCCGTTGGGGCCGAGCACGCCCATGATCGTTCCGGTCGGGACGGCCAGGCTCACCCCGGCCACCGCCTCCGTGTCCCCGTACCGCTTGCGGAGTTCCTCCGCCTGGATCGCGAATTCCATGTCTCACCTCTCGGATAGGTCGGCAGTGCTGCGCTGGTCTGCCAGGAACTCGGCGATCCGGGCCAGCGGTCCCGGCTGGGTCATCTCGTCGTGTGAGCAGTCGATGGGGTGCACCTCGATTCGTCCGTCCACAGCGGACGCCCAGCCGGACACCTCGGGGGCGTCCGGGCCGCGTCCGGCGGTCGCCTGGAAGTAGCGGACGTCCCCGGCGTAGACCTGCGGGACGAAGGCGTCGGCGAGGCGGGCGTTGTTGGCGGCCACGCGCTCGACCCTGGCGAGCCGGTCCGCGTCGAGGGCGCCGAACACGCTGCCGGACTCGGCCAGCGCGGCCGCCACCCGCTCGTGGGTCAACTCGTCGGTCGACTCACAGCCCGCGGGGTCCACTCCCCCGGCGGCCAACAGGCTCCGCAGGAAGTCCTCACGGCTGCTTTCCCCGCGCCGCAGGCCGGTGTAGGCGTCCATCATGGTCAGTTCGACCTCGGCGCCCGCCCGCCGCAGCCGGGTGGCGACGGCGTGCGCGACCAGCCCGCCGAAGGACCACCCCAGCAGGCGGTAAGGCCCCTGCGGCGCCACCGCGAGGATCTGCGCGAGGTAGTCCTCGGCCATCGCCTCGATCGACTCGGGCAACTCGGCCGCACCGGTCAGTCCGCGGGCCTGCAGCGCGTACACCGGCTGGTCCGCGGGTAGGACCCGCAGCAGTCCGGAGTAGACCCAGCCGATGCCGAGGCCTGGGTGCACGCAGAACAGGGCCGGCCGAGATCCGTTGGCGCGCAGGGTGATCAGCGACTCGAACGCCGCCTCGGCCGACCGTGCGACACTCGCCGCACCGGTGTCGACCACCGCGGCCAGCTCGGCGGGCGTGGGCGCGTGGAACACCGCAGCGACCCCGAGGCGGACCCCGAGCCGGTCGCGGATCGACGCGACGACGCGGGTGGTGAGCAGCGAATGCCCGCCGAGGTCGAAGAAGTTGTCGTCGACGCCGACCCCCGCCACGCCCAGCACCTCGCCGAACAGCTCGCACACCGCGCGCTCCGTCGGGGTGCGCGGCGCGCGACCCTTGGCCCGTTCGGCGAAGTCCGGGTCGGGCAGCGCGGAGCGGTCGAGCTTTCCGTTGCCGGTCAGCGGAAGCGCGTCGAGGGCGACGAAGGCCGCGGGCACCATGGAGTCGGGCAGCAGGCGCGAGAGCCGGGCGCGCAACACCTCCGGCGTCGCCAAGCCGACAACGTAGGCGATCAACCGGTCCGCGCGGACGAGCACCGCGGCCCCGGCGACGCCGTCCACGCCGCGCAGCACGGATTCGATCTCGCCGAGCTCGATGCGGTGTCCGCGCAGCTTCACCTGGTCGTCGGCCCGGCCCAGGTACACGAGGTCACCGCTGGGCAGCGCCCGCGCCAGGTCACCGGTGCGGTACATCACCGAGCCCGCCGGACCGTGCGGGTCGGCGGTGAACCGCAGCGAAGTCAGCCCCGGCTGGTTGAGGTAACCCCGAGCCAGCGACGCACCCGCGATGTAAAGCTCGCCGGGGACACCGGGCGGCACCGGCCGCAGCCGCGCGTCCAGCACGTAGGCGCGGGTTCCCGCGAACGGCTTGCCGATCGGCACCGAGCCCGCGGGCAGCGCGGCTCCGGCGGGGACGCGGTACTGCGTGCAGTTCACCGTCGCCTCCGTCGGACCGTAGACGTTGACCACGTCGGCGTCGGGATGCGCCGTGCGCCACGGTTCGACCGCCTCGGCGAGCAGGGCCTCGCCGCCGAGCAGCAGCTCACCGGTCGGGGAGTACCCCTCGGGCAGCGCGGTCAGCAGCGGCAGGTGGCTGGGCGTCGCCTTGAGGAACGTGCACGGCCGCGCGGTGAGCGCCTCGGCGGTGTCGTCGGACTCCTCCAGCGCCGCGACATGGACGCAGCCGCCCGCGACGAGCGGGGTGTAGAGCGCGGTCACGGTGAGGTCGAACGACACCGGCGAGTGCAGCAGCGCGGCGCCCGCCGCGCTCGGGTAGGCCGCGGCGGTCCAGCCGAGGTAGTCGGCGACCGACCGGTGCTCGACCACGACCCCCTTGGGCCTGCCGGTGGATCCCGAGGTGTAGATGACGTACGCGGGATGTCCCGGCCGCAGCGGCGCGGTCCGGTCGGCGTCGGTGGGCGTGGTGACCGGATGGGCGGCGAGGTCGGCGTTCTCCAGCAGCAGCACGGGAACGTCGGCGTGCGGCAGCCTGCCGGACACCGCGCCGGTGCTGATCAGCAGGGCGGGAGCGGAGTCGTCGAGCACGTGCCGGATGCGCTCGGCGGGATGGTCCGGGTCGAGCGGCACGTACGCGGCGCCGGACTTGAGCACCGCGAGCATCGCCACGACCAGGTCGACCGATCGCGGCAGCGCCAGCGCGACGAGCGCGCCCGGCCCGGCGCCGCGCGCGATGAGCAGGTGGGCCAACGCGTTCGCGCGTTCGTCGAGTTCTCGGTAGGACAGGGCGTTCCCGGCGCCGGTCACCGCTGTCGCGTCGGGCGTGCGGGCGACCTGGGCCTCGATCAGTTCGGCGACCGGCACGATCGGCACGTCGTGCGCCGCGCTGTTCCACTCGACCAGCGCCCGGTGTCGCTCGGCCGCGTCGAGGACGTCCAACGCCCCGATCGGCGTGTCCGGGTCGGCGGTGGCCGCGGCCAGCACGCGGGCGAACCGGTCGGCGATCCGCCGCGCCGTCGCCTCGTCGAACAGGTCCGCGCGGTAGGCCAGCATTCCCTCGAAGCCGTCCGGCGCACCGGATTCGGTGTGCCGCTCCACGATGCTCATCGACAGGTCGAACTTCACGCCGCCGCCGGAGGCGGGGTGCGCGGTGGCTTCGAGGCCGGGCAGCGGCAGGCTCGCCTCGGAGTTGTTCTGCAGGGTCAGCATCACCTGGAACAGGGGGTGCCGGGCCAGGGAGCGCCGCGGGTTGAGCACCTCCACCAGCCGCTCGAACGGCACGTCCTGGTGGGAGTACGCGGCGAGGTCGGTCTCGCCGACCCGCCGCAGCAGCTCCCGGAAGGTCGGGTCGCCGGAGGTGTCGGTGCGCAGCACCAGGGTGTTGACGAAGAACCCGACCACGTCGTCGAGCGCGTCGTCGGTCCGGCCCGCGATCGGCGTGCCGATGGGGATGTCCTCTCCCGCGCCGAGCCTGGTGAGCAGGGTCGCGAACGCGGCCTGCAACACCATGAACGGGCTCACCGCGGCCGCCCTGGCCAGTTCGGCGAGCCGCGCGTGGGTGCGCTCGTCCACCCGCACCGGCACCCGGCCGCCGCGGTAGTCGCTCGTCGCCGGACGGGGCCGGTCGACGGGCAGGCTCAGCTCGTCGGGGATCCCGGCCAGCTGCTTGGACCAGTAGCCGAGCTGGCGGGCGATCACGCTGTCCGGGTCGTCCTCGCTGCCCAGGAGTTCGTGGTGCCACAGCGCGTAGTCGGCGTACTGCACCGCCAACGGTGTCCACTGTGGAGCTTCACCGGCGGTTCGCGCGGTGTAGGCCAGGGACAGGTCGCGTGCCAGCGGCGCCATCGACCAGCCGTCGGCGGCGATGTGGTGCAGCAGCAGGACCAGCACGTGCTCGCGCTCGCCGGTGGCGAACAGGTGCGCGCGCAGCGGCGGCTGGGCGGTCAGGTCGAACCCGGACGCGGCCGCCGACTCGATCGCGGCGTCGACCGCGTCCGGCGCGACGTCGGCGATCGACAGCTCGACCTCGTGCGCGTCGAGCACGACCTGGTGCGGCACGCCGCCGTCGCCCTCCGGGAAGACCGTGCGCAGCGACTCGTGCCTGCCGACGACGTCCGAGAGGGCGCGCCGCATCGCGGCGCGGTCCAGGTCACCGGTGAGCCTGATCGCCACCGGCAGCGCGTACGCGCCCGCCTGTCCACCCATCCGGTTGAGGAACCACAGCCTGCGCTGCGCGAAGGACAACGGCACGACGTCGGGCCGCGGCCGGGCCACGAGGGCGTTCCTGGCCGTGGAGCCGTCCAGCCTGCGGGCGAGCGCGGCGACCGTGGGCGCCTCGAACAGCGTGCGGATCGGCAGTTCCACTCCCAGCGCCGACCGGACCCGGCTGACCAGCCTGGTCGCCAGCAGCGAGTGTCCGCCGAGGTCGAAGAAGCTCTGCTCGACACCGACCCCGTCGACGCCCAGCACCTGCGCGAACAGGTCGCGGAGCACCTGCTCCTCGCGGGTCGCGGGCTCCCGCCCGGGGACGGCGACCAGGTCGGGTGCGGGCAGGGCCTTCTGGTCGACTTTCCCGTTGGGGGTCACCGGGAACTCGTCGAGCACGACGAGCGCGGTAGGGACCATGTACTCCGGCAGCACCTCGGCCGCGTGCTCGCGCAAAGCGTCGGTGTCGAAGTCGGTGGAGGTAGCGGCGGCGGTGTCCTCAGTGGAAGCGGGCACGACGTAGCCGACCAGCCGTCGGTCGCCCGGCCGGTCCTCGCGGACGAACACGCGGACCTGGGCCACCGCGGGGTCTTGCGCCAGCACGGCCTCGATCTCGCCGAGTTCGACCCGGAAGCCGCGGATCTTCACCTGCTCGTCGGCCCGGCCGACGAACTCCAGTTCGCCCGCCGCGGTCCAGCGGACCACGTCGCCGGTGCGGTACATCCGGGCGCCGCCCGCCTCGAACGGGTTGGCGACGAACCGGTTCGCGGTCAGCGCGGCCTGGTTGAGGTAGCCCCGGGCGAGTCCCAGGCCCGACACATACAGTTCGCCCGCCACGCCGGGAGGCGCGGGCCGCAACGCCGAATCGAGGACGTAGCAGCGCAGGTTCGTCACCGGCGTGCCGATGGGCGGGACACCGCCGGGGGTCAGCGGCCCGCTGATCGCGGACGCCACGGTGGTCTCGGTCGGGCCGTAGCCGTTGATCATCGTGCGGCCCGCGGACCAGCGCCGGACCAGTTCGGCCGAGCACGCCTCCCCCGCGGTGACCAGCAGGCCGTCGGGCAGGAGGTCGGCCTCGGCGGCCATGTTCGCCAGCGCGACCGGCGGCAGCGTGGCGTGGGTGATCCGCTGCTCGCGCAGCACCGCGGCCAGCGGCTCGCCCGGCATCATCTGCTCCCGGCTCGCCAGCACCAGGGCACCGCCGCAGAGCAGACCCATGACGTATTCCCAGAAGGCGGCGTCGAAGCTGGGCGAGGCGAACTGCAGCGTGCGGGTGCCCGGCCCGACACCCAGCCTGGTGGTGTGCGTGTGGACCAGGCTCGCGACGCCACCATGGGACACCACGACGCCCTTGGGGCGTCCGGTGGAGCCCGAGGTGTAGATGACGTAGGCGGGGTTGGCCGCAACGTGCGGCGTGACCCGGTCGGCGTCGGTCGGGCGGGTCGCGCGCTCCCCCACCGCGTCCGGACCGTCGACGGCCAGCCGGGGCAGGTCGGACGCGGAGGCGATGACCTCGTCGGCGGCGGCGTCGACCAGTGCCAGCGTGGGGCGGGCGTCGTCGAGCATGTAGGCGATCCGGTCGGCGGGGTAGTCGGGGTCCACCGGCAGGTACGCGGCGCCCGCCTTGCCGACGGCCAGCACGGACACCATCTGGTCGACCGAGCGGGCGCCCGCGACCGCCACGAGTTGTTCCGGCCCGATGCCGCGGGCGATCAGCAGGTGCGCCAACCGGTTCGCCCGCTCGTCGAGTTCGGCGTAGGTCAGGGTGGTGTCGCCGTGGATGAGGGCGGGCGCGTCCGGGGTGCGGTCGACCTGGGCCTCGAACAGCTGGGAGATGGTGGCGGCCGGAACGTCGGCGGCGGTGGCGTTCCAGTCGACGAGCACCCGTTCCCGCTCGGCGGCCGACATCGTGTCGATCCGGCCGACCGGCCGCTCCGGGTCCGCCGCGACCGCGGCGAGCGTGCCGACCAGTCTGTCCATGATGGACTCGACCTGCTCGGCGTCGAAGACGTCGGTGCGGTAGGACAGCCGCAGCTGCATCTCGCGTCCGGCGACACCGGCCGCGAAGCTCAGCGGGTAGTGCGTCCCGTCCTTCGTGGGCACACCGCGGATCAGCAGCCCGCCGATGGTGGCGGTGTCGTCGTCGTACTCGACGGGGTAGTTCTGGAACACGGTGACCGTGTCGAACAGCCGCTGGTAGCCCGCCATCGCCTGGACCTCGGCCAAGCCGACGTACTGGTGCGGCATCAGCTCGGACTGCTGGACCTGCAGCCGGTTCAGCAGGTCGACCACCGGCTCGGCCGGGCTCCAGCGCACCCGCACCGGCAGGGTGTTGATGAACAGCCCGACCATCGACTCGACACCGGTGACCTCCGGCGGCCTGCCGGAGACCGTGCTGCCGAACACCACGTCGCAGCGCCCGGTGAGGGTGCCGAGCACCAGGCCCCAGGCCCCCTGCACCAGCGTGTTGAGGGTCAGGCTCCGCGTCCGGGCGCAGCCGTGCACCGCCTCGGCGACGGCCTCGGGCACCACGCGGGTCACCGTGACCGGCCGTCCGGGCGCGGCGCCGGGGTCGGTCGGCAGCAGCAGGGTCGGCTCGTCGAGCCCGGCCATCGCCGCGCGCCAGGCCTCGTTCGCTGCCGCCCGGTCCTGTCGCGCGATCCAGGACAGGTAGTTCTTGTACGGCGTGACCGGCGGCAGGCCGCTGTCATCACCCTTGGCGGCGTAGAGCTCGAAGAGCTCGCGCACCACAATCGGCATGGACCAGCCGTCGAGCAGCAGGTGGTGCTTGCTCAGCGCCAGCCGGAACCGGCCCGGGGCGAGCCGGTACACGCTGAACCGCATGAGCGGCGGCGCGGCGAGGTCGAACCGCTCCGCCCGGTCCGCGGCGTGCCGCGCGGCCAGTTCCGCCGCCTGCGCGTCCGGGTCCAGTGTGGACAGGTCGACCTGGCGCCACGGCACGGTGAACTTGCGCGGGATGACCTGGACCGGTCGCTCGACGTCCTGGTGCTGGAACCCGGCGCGGAGATTGGAGTGGCGGTTCAGCAGGGCGGTGGCCGCCACGCGCAGGGCGCGGACGTCGAGCGGGCCCTCGATGTCGAGCAGGAGCTGGGAGAGGTAGAGGTCTTCGCCGGAGGAATCCAGCAGGGTCTGGAAGAGCAGTCCCTCCTGCATCGGGGACAGCGGCAGGACGTCTTCGAGCCTGGACTGTTTCACTGCGCCATCTCCCACTCGTCGCTGAACTCGTCCGCGTCGTCGCCGCCGTCGTCAGGGGTGTCCAGGCGCGACTCGAACCGGTCGAGCTGGTCCTGGGTGATGGCGACCAGCCCGGTGTCGGACGGGGTAAGCCCGCCGACGTCGTCGCGCTCGGCGTGCGCGACCAGGCCGCGCAGCGCCTCGGCGAAGTCGTCCATCAGCTCGCGGACGTCCGGCTCGGTGAGCAGGGTCCGCGGCCAGGACCAGATGACCACCAGGCGCGGCCCGTCCGCGTGGTCCTCGGTGATCGCGTTGACCGACAGGCTGTGCGTGAGCGGGGTCGCCGGATCCGGCCTGGGGCCCTCCAGATCCACGCCGCCGACCGTTCCCGCGTCGGTCACCGCCGCCCACGGCGTCGGCTTCGCCGCGGTGGCGACGCTGTGCCTGCCGAGGTAGTTGAAGCTGAGCTGCGGGTCGAGCAGGTCCGCCAGCTCCGCCCTGGTGTCGTGGTTGAGGAAACGCAGCAGGCCGTAGCCGATTCCGCTGTCCGGCAGCCCGCGCAGTTGCTCCTTCACCCGCTTGAGCGCGGCGCCGACGGCGGGCCCGCCCTGGGCCAGCTCGGTCCAGTCGACCTCGCCGGGATCGAGCCGCGCGGGATAGCGGGTGGTGAACCAGCCGACCGTGCGGGACAGGTCAACCGGGGCGTCCACACTGGACTCCTCGCGGCCGTGGCCCTCCAGGTCCACGAGCACGACGGAGGTCTCGTCCTCGTCGCGGCTCGCCCGCCACCGCGCCACCGCCAGCGCGAGGCCGGTGAGCAGCACGTCGTTGACACCCGAGCGGTACACGCCGGGAACCACGGTGAGCAGCGGCGCGGTCAGCTCCGGGGGCAGGGTCTGGGTGACGAACCCGACCGAGCCCATCGTGTCCTGGGTGGGGTCGAACGGCCGGTCGCCCAACAGCGGGTCGAATTCGTCCTGGATCTCGGTCCACATCGGCAGTTCCGCGATCCGCCGCGCGTCGTGCGCCTGCGCGGTGAGGTGCTCCGACCAGCGCCGGAACGACGTGCCGACCTCCTGCAGCGCGGGCTCGCGGCCCGCGCTCACCGCCGCCCACGCCGCGGCGAGGTCCTCGGTGATGATCCGCCAGGACACGCCGTCGACCACGAGGTGGTGCGCGACGACGAGCACCCGGCCCGCCTCGCCCGGTCCGCCGTCGAACCAGACGACCTGCACCATCCGGCCCGCGCCGGGCTCGGTGCGGTCCCAGGCCTGGTCGCTGTGCGCGGCGATCGACTCGCGCAAGGCGGCCCCGGTGAGCCCGGCGACGTCGACCCGGCGCACGCACCGCGCGGCGGGAACCGTGCCCGGTTCGGGGATCTCCAGCTTCCACTCCGAGCCGGTGTCGTCGCGGTCGAGGCGCATCCGCAGCGCGTCGTGCCGGTCGAGCACCGCCTGCACGACCTTGACCAGGCCGTCGAGGTCGAGGTCGGCGGGGGCCTGCAGCACCGTCGACTGGTTGAACCGGCCGATCGGTCCGCCGCGCTCGCGGAAGCGGTGCAGCGCCGGGGTCAGCGCGACGGTCCCGGTGCCCTGGTCGGGGCCCGCGCTGACCACGCTGTCGAGGGTGCCCGCGACCGCGGCGAGCGCGGCGACGGTCTTGCCCTCGAACACGTTGCGCGGGGTGATCACCAGCCCGGCCCGGCGGGCCCGGCTCACCAACTGGATGGAGATGATGCTGTCGCCGCCGAGCTCGAAGAAGTTGTCGTCGATGCCGACGGTCGACACGCCGAGCACCTCGGCGAACAGTCCACACAGGACTTCCTCGGTGGCGTCGCGCGGACCCCGCCCGGTGGACACCGGGGTCAGGTCCGGCGCGGGCAGCGCCTTGCGGTCGAGCTTTCCGTTGGGGGTCAGGGGAAGCGCGTCGAGCACGACGAACGCCGACGGCACCATGTAGTCCGGCAGCGCGGCCTCGGCGTGGACGCGGACCTCGGCCTGGTCCAGACCGGCGCCGTTCGGGACCAGGTAGGCGACCAGTCGTCGGTCGCCCGGCCGGTCCTCACGCACGATCACCGACCCGGTGGCGACGCCCGGGTGGCCGACCACGACCGACTCGATCTCGCCGAGTTCGATCCGGAAGCCGCGGACCTTGACCTGGTCGTCGGCCCGGCCGATGAACACCAGGTCGCCGTTGTTGCGCCGCTTGGCCAGGTCGCCGCTGCGGTACATCCGCGACCCGGGCGGGCCGAACGGGTTGGCCACGAAGCGTTCCGCGGTGAGGGCGAACCGGTTCAGGTAGCCGCGGGCGGTCTGGCTGCCCGCGACGTACACGTCGCCGGTGACACCGGGCGGCACCGGGCGCAGGGCCGCGTCGAGGACGTAGACGTCGATGTTGTCGAACGGCCTGCCCACGGCGAGCGGCCCGGCGTCGACCTCGGAGCCCGGCTCGATCCGGTACTCCGCGCAGTTCACCGTCGTCTCGGTCTGGCCGTAGACGTTGAGGACCGTGCAGTCGGGCTTTCGGGTGCGCAGGTCGGTGAGCGCCTCGCCGAGCAGCATCTCGCCGCCCAGCAGCAGGTGCCCGCTCGGCGAGTACTCCCCCGGCAGCGCGGCGAGCAGCGCGAGGTGGCTCGGTGTCGCCTTGAGGAAGGTGCACTCGCGCTCGGCGAGCGCGGCGCGCACCTGCTCGTCGTCCTCCAGCGCGGAGAGCAGCACCGTCCCGCCCGCGACCAGCGGCGTGTAGAGGCCGGTGACCGTCAGGTCGAACGAGATCGGCGAGTGCAGCACGGTGAGCCCGCCGGTGCTCGGGTACTTCGCCGACGTCCACGCCAGGTAGGCCGACAGGGCGGCGTGGTCGATGACAACGCCCTTCGGCCTGCCGGTGGAGCCGGAGGTGTAGATCACGTAGGCCGGGTTCTCGGGCCGCAGCGGCGCGACCCGGTCCGCGTCGGTGATCTCATCCGAGCGTCGGGACGCGACGTGCGAGACCACCGCGGGGTCGTCCAGCCGCAGTCGGGTGACCTCTGTGGACAGTTCGGGGAGGTTGGCGTCGGCGGCGGTCAGCAGCAGCACGGGAGCGGTGTCGGCGAGCATGAACCGGATCCGCTCGGCCGGGTACTCCGGGTCGACGGGCAGGTAGGCCGCGCCGGTCTTCACCACGGCCAGCAGGGCGACCACCAGGTCCACCGAGCGCGGCAGGGCGATCGCGACGTAGCGCTCCGGCCCGACACCGCGCTCGATCAGGGTGCGGGCGAGCCGGTTGGCGCGGGCGTCGAGTTCGGCGTAGTCGACGCTTTCCGAACCGTGGATCAGCGCGGTCGCCGACGGGTGGGCGGCCACCGTGGCCCGCAGCCGCTCCGGCAGCGGGACGACCGGCACCTCCCGGCGCGCGCCGTTCCATTCGACGAGCACCCGCTCGCGTTCGTCGGCGTCGAGCAGTTCGACCTGGCTGACCCGCGCGCCGGGGTCGGCGACCATCGCCGCCAGCACGCGGACCATGCGCCTGCCGAGGGCGGCGACGGTCTCCTCGTCGAACAGGTCGTAGGTGAAGTCGATCGCGCCGTGGATGCCCGCGGGCGCGCCGTCGCGGCCCGTACGCTCCTCGAAACCGAAGGACAGGTCGAACTTCGACACCTCAAGGCCTGCGTCGCGCGGAGCGCAGCGCACGCCGGGCAGGTCGAACTCGGGTGCCGGGTTGTTCTCGACGGTCAGCATCACCTGGAACAGCGGGTGCCGCGACAGCGACCGGTCGGGGCTGAGCGCGTCGACCAGTCGCTCGAACGGCACGTCCTGGTTGGCGAACGCGGCCAGGTCGGTCTCGCGCACCCGGCCGAGCAGGTCGCGGAACGTCGGGTCGCCCGAGGTGTCCGTGCGCAGCACCAGAGTGTTGAGGAAGAAGCCGACGAGGTCGTCGAGTGCCTCGTCGGTGCGGCCCGCGATGGCGCTGCCGATCGGCACGTCGGTGCCCGCGCCGAGCCGGGTCAGCAGTGCGGCGAGGGCGGCCTGCAGCGTCATGAACAGGCTGACCCGGCTGCCGCGGACGAGCCCGAGCAGTCCTCGGTGCAGGTCGGCGTCCAGTTCGAACTCGACCGACCCGCCGCGGTGGCCCGCCACAGCGGGCCGGGCCCGGTCGGTCGGGAGGTCCAGCTGCTCCGGGATGCCCGCCAGGGCGTCCTTCCAGAAGGCGAGCTGGCGTGACTGCACGCTGTCGGGGTCGTGCTCGTCGCCCAGCATGTCCCGCTGCCACAGCGCGTAGTCCGCGTACCGCACCGCAAGCGGCTCCCAGCGCGGTTCCCCGCCCGCGCGCCTGGCCCCGTACGCGGTGGAGATGTCACGCAGGAGCGGCGCCATCGACCAGCCGTCGGCCGCGATGTGGTGGATCACCAGGACCAGGACGTGCCGGTCGGCGCCGACGGTGAACAGGTGCGCGCGGACCGGCAACTCGGTCGCCAGGTCGAAGCCACGGGCGGCGGCCCTGGCCACCGCGTTGTCCACTTCGAACTCGGCGACGTCGACGACGGACAGTGGGAGCCGGGCGTCGTCGACGATCTCCTGGCGTGGCGTGCCGTCGATGTCCGGGAACCGGGTGCGCAGCGGCTCGTGCCTGGCGATGACGTCGTCGAGCGCGCGGCGCAGCGCGTCGATGTCCAACTCGCCGTCGAGGTCCATGGTCAGCGGCATGTTGTAGGTCGCGGACTGGTTCTCGAACCGGTTGAGGAACCACAGCCGCCGCTGGCCGAACGACAGCGGGATCACGTCGGGACGCACCGCCGGGCGCACGGCGGGACGGGCGCCGTCCGCGCCGGCGAGCCTGCCCGCCAGCGCGGCCACGGTGGGCGCCTCGAACAGCGTGCGGATCGACAGTTCGACGCCGAGCGTCGAGCGCACCCGGCTGACCAGCCGGGTCGCCAGCAGCGAGTGCCCGCCGAGGTCGAAGAAACTGTCCTCCACGCCGACCGAGGCGACGCCGATGACCTCGGCGAACAGCCCGCACAGCAGTTCCTCGACCGGGGTCCGGGGCGCGCGGCCGCCCGCGGCGCAGGCGAACTCGGGCGCGGGCAGCGCCTTGCGGTCGAGCTTTCCGTTGGGGGTCAGCGGAAGCGCGTCGAGCACCACGAACGCGGAGGGGACCATGTAGTCCGGGAGCAGGCCCGCCGCGTGGGCGCGCAGGGTCGCGGTGTCCAGCGTGCCGCCCGCGGCGGGCACGACGTAGGCCACCA
The DNA here is from genome assembly GCF_014323725.1 of Actinokineospora xionganensis. Lineage (GTDB taxonomy): Bacteria > Actinomycetota > Actinomycetes > Mycobacteriales > Pseudonocardiaceae > Actinokineospora > Actinokineospora xionganensis. Next base: position 237,924 of record NZ_JABVED010000004.1, read on the forward strand.
GCCGCCGGTCGCCCGGCTGGTCCTCACGCACCAACACCGCGACGTCGCCGGTGCTGTCGTGCGCGCCGAGGATCGACTCGATCTCGCCCAGTTCGATCCGGAACCCGCGGATCTTCACCTGCTCGTCGGCGCGGCCCACGAACTCCAGGTTCGCGTCCTGCGCCCAGCGCGCGACATCGCCCGTGCGGTACATGCGGGTGCCGGGCGCGCCGAACGGGTCGGCGACGAAGCGCTGCGACGTCAGGCCGGACTGGCCGTGGTAGCCGCGGGCCAGGCCGGAACCGGCGACGTACATCTCGCCCGCCACCCCGGGCGGGGCCGGGCGCAGCCCGCTGTCGAGCACGTAGACACGCAGGTCCGGGATCGCGCGCCCGATCATGCTGCCCGGGCTGACCGCCGCGGTGCGCGCGTCCAGGGCCAGGTAGCTGACATGCACCGTCGTCTCGGTGATGCCGTACATGTTGACCAGCACCGGGGCGTCGTCACCGTGGCGGGAGTACCAGTCCGACATCCGCCACAGGTCCAGCGCCTCGCCGCCGAAGACCACGTAGCGCAGCGCCAGCTCGCGGCCGATCGCCGGGTTCTCCCGGTCGGCCTGCATGAGCTGGTAGAACGCCGACGGGGTCTGGTTGAGGACGGTGACCCGCTCGCGGGCGAGCAGGCGCAGGAACTCCTCGGGGGACCGGGTCACCGAATGCGGGACCACGACAAGCTTGCCGCCGTGGAGCAGCGGGCCCCACAGCTCCCAGACCGAGAAGTCGAAGGCGTAGGAGTGGAACAGCGTCCACGCGTCGTCGGGTCCGAACCCGAACCAGTGGTCGGTCGACGACAGCAGGCGAAGCACGTTGCCGTGCGGGATCACCACCCCCTTGGGGCGACCCGTCGAACCCGAGGTGTAGATCACGTACGCGGGCCGCTCCGGGCGCAGTTCGACCGCGGGGGATTCGGCGGGCAGCAGCGCGAGCGCGGCCACGGTCTCGTCGTCGTCCAGGACGACCGCGTCGACGTCGACGTCCCGCCCGAGCGCGGCGACACCGTCGCGCGTTCCCACGATCAGCGCGGGCTCGGCGTCGGCGACCATGTAGGCGAGGCGCTCCGGCGGGTAGTCCGGGTCGAGCGGCACGTACGCGGCGCCGGACTTGAGCACCGCCAGCACCGCGACCACCAGCTCCGCCGAGCGCGGCACGGCCAGGGCGACGAAGCGCTCCGGCCCGGCGCCGCGCGCCACCAGCAGGTGCGCCAGCCGGTTCGCCCGCTGGTCCAGTTCCCGGTAGGACAGACGGGTTTCCTCGAACACCACGGCCGTGGCGTCCGGTGTCCGCGCGGCCTGCCGGTCGAACGCCTCGACGATCGAGGCGTGCGCGGGCGGCTGGGCGTCGGAGTCGTCGTTCCACAGCTCGACGACCTGGTGCACCTCGGGCGCGGTGAGCACGTCGACACGGCCGACCGTCTGGTCCAGGCCCGCGGACAGCGTCTCGAAGAGGTGGACGAGCCGGTCGGCGAGGCGGCGCACGGTGTCGGCGGCCAGCACCTCGGGCCGGTAGTCCAGGCGCAGGACGAGGCGGCCGTCCTCGATCCCGGCGATCAGGCCGAGCGGGTAGTGCGTCGCGTCGATCGCGCTGACCGACGCGACCTGGATGTCGCCCGCGGCCGGGCGCAGCGCGGCGGGGTCCATCGGGTAGTTCTCGTACACGGCGATGGTGTCGAACAGCGTGGCGTGGCCCGCGACCCGCTGCACCTCGGTGAGTCCGAGGTGCTGGTGCGCCATCAGCCGCGACTGCTCGTCCTGCACACCGCGCAGCACGTCCGCGAAGGACTCGGCGGCGGTCAGCCGGACCCGGACCGGCAGGGTGTTGATGAACAGGCCGACCATCGACTCGATGCCGGGGATCTCCGGGGGACGGCCGGACACGGTGGCGCCGAAGACGACGTCCTCGCGGCCGACGTGGCGGGCCAGCAGCAGCGCCCAGACACCCTGCACGACGGTGTTCATGGTCAGGCCGTTGCCGCGGGCCTGCTCGGCGATGCGCCGGGTGGCTTCGGAGTCGAGGGCGACGATGTGGTGCTCCGGCGCGATCCCGGTGTTCTCCACCGCGTCCGGGGCGATCAGCGTGGGCTCGGCCAGCCCGTCCAGCGCGGCGGCCCAGGCGGACTCGGCGCCGGCGCGGTCCTGGCAGGCGAGCCAGGCGAGGTACTGCTTGAACGGGGTCACCGGCGGCAGACCGGACTCGTCGCCGTCGCGGGTGTAGAGCTCGAAGAACTCGGCCACCAGGATCGGCATCGACCAGCCGTCCATCAGGATGTGGTGGTTGGTCAGCACGAGCCGGTGGCGGTCCTGGCCGAGCCGGAAGAGGGTGAACCGCAGCAGCGGCGGGCGGGAGAGGTCGAACCGGGTGGCCCGGTCCGCGGCGATCAGCCGGTCCAGCTCGGCCGCTTGGGCGGCACCGTCCAGTTCGGACAGATCGACCTCCGACCACGGCGGGTCGATCTCACGCGGGATGACCTGCACCGGCTGGTTCAGCTTCTCGTGCCGGAACGCCGCCCGCAGGTTCGGGTGCCTGCGCAGCAACGCACGGGCCGCCGCACGCAGCGCCGCGGTGTCCAGGGCGCCGTCGAGGTCGAACAGCAGCTGCACCGTGTAGACGTCGACACCCTGCTCGTCGAAGAGCGAGTGGAACAGCAGACCTTCCTGCAGCGGCGAGAGCGGCAGCACGTCCGCGATGCCAGGCTTGGTCATCTTTCACAGCCTCCAGTCAGCTTCGTGCGGTCGATCTCGTTCTTTGGCGCAAGGGAAGGAAAGCGGGGAAGGAGCGGGGTGGGCCGGCTCAGGGAGGGGGAACCCTGAGCCGGCCCGGGCAGTCGGCGCGCCCTACCAGCCCGCGGACTCGCCGACGACCTGGTAGACACCCCGAAGGTTGACCATGCGGCCCAGCTCGGTCTGGTCGATGACGGTGGAGAACTGCTTCTCCAGCGAGGCCAGGATCTCGATGGCGCGCAACGAGTCCGCGCCGTGGTCCTCCTTGAACAGGCTCTCCTGGGTGACCTCGTCGGCGTCGATCTCGAGGATCTCGCAGACAATGTCCTTGATCTGGTCCATGCGCTCGTCGACGGCGGCAGTCATCTCAAGTTTCCTTTCGGTGGAAGCGACGAGAATCGGGGCTCCAGCGGCGCCGATCCCATCTTCGAAACCAATCCTGACACCCCACACATAGACACGGAAGCCTGTTTCCTATTGCTGCAGGGATGGGGGTTGAAGCCAACCGACACGCTCGGTCGCGTGACGGCTCGGGGCCCTGGATTCGGGAGGCTGTGGGCACGCGACGCAGTCGTCGTGTCCGCAGGTTTCCGAATCCAGGGCCCCGAGCCGTCACTTAAAGGCGACCGAGCCGCGCGCCCGGAGGGCGCGCCATGTCACCGACTCACACATTCACCAAACTGGCTGGGCGCATGTCGGTCCAGTTTTCTTCGACGTAGGCGAGGCAGGAGTCCCTGCTCGCCTCGCCGTGGACGGTGCGCCAGCCCGCGGGCACGTCGATGAACGCGGGCCACAGCGAGTGCTGGTTCTCGTCGTTCACGAGCACCAAAAACGTGCCCTCGGCATTCTCGAACGGGTTTGTCATATCGAGCCTCCTCGATTCTCGAATTATTCTCCGTGGATTTCTCGCAGTTCTTCCGCGAGAATTCCGCCGATTTCCGCCAGTGGTCCCGGCTTCATCAGATCGGTGTGCTTGCGGTCAACCCGGCGGGTCTTGATCCGGCCGCCCACATAAGGCCGCCACGTTTCCGGGGTCGGCGAGATGTCGATTTTGTCGAGAGTCGCGGCGATCACGACCACGTCGCCCTTGTAGAACGACGGGACACTTTCGTGGACGAGGTTCCGGTTGTTGGCGTAGATCCGGCCGATGGCCTCGATGTGCCGCTGCTCCAGACTCGCCAGCGAGCTGCCCAACTTGCGCAGCGTGTCGGTGACCTTCTGGTGGGTCAGTGGCTTGCGGCCGAGGTGGCGCCGGTCGTAGCCGACCCAGCTGAGCAGGTCGGCGAGCACGTCCTGCTCGTTGAGCTCGGCGAGCGTCTGGCCGGGGTAGGTATCCAGGATCGCCACCAGGCCGACCTGCTCGCCCGCCGCCTCCAACTGCGCGGCCATGACCTGCGCCAGGATTCCCCCGGAGGAGTAGCCGACGAAGTGATAGGGACCAGTGGGCTGAACTTCGCGGATCAGCCGCAGATAGTCGGCCGCGGTCTCGGCGAAGCTGCCCGGGAGCGGCTCCTCTCCGTCGAGTCCACGCGCCTGCAGACCATAGATCGGATATCCGCCCTCCAGGTATTTGATAAGCCCGGCGTAGCACCAGGACAGCCCGCCCGCGGGGTGGACACAGAACACCGCGGGCCGATCGCCGTGCGGACGCAACGGAAGCAGCACGTCGAGTGCGTCGGAGGCCCGCGCGTCGGAGCCCAGCTTCCCGACCATCGTCGCCGCGGTCGGGGCTTCGAACACCGTTCGGATCGTCAGCGTGACACCGAACGCGGACCTGATCTTGTTGATCAGCTTGGTGGCCAGCAGCGAATGCCCGCCCAGGTCGAAGAAGTTGTCGTCGACCCCGACCCTGGGCAGGCCGAGCACCTCGGCGAACAACCCGGCGAGGATCTCCTCCTGCGGGGTGCGCGGCCCCCGAGTGGACACGGTGGCCGCGATGTCCGGCGCGGGCAGCGCCTTGCGATCCAGCTTCCCGTTGGCGCTCAACGGAAGCGTGGCGAGCACGACGAACGCCGACGGCACCATGTAGTCGGGCAGCGCTCCGGCCAGGGCGGCGCGCACCTGGTCGAGGTCGGGACCCTGGCCGTCATCCGGGACCAGGTAGCCGACCAGGCGCTTGTCCCCCGGACGGTCCTCACGCACGATCACCGCGGCCGTAGCGACGCCCGCCTGCCTGGCGAGCACGGTCTCGATCTCGCCGAGTTCGATGCGCAGGCCGCGGATCTTCACCTGGTGGTCGGCGCGCCCGGCGTAGTGCAGGTTGCCCGCGGCGTCCCAGCGGGCCAGGTCGCCGGTGCGGTACATGCGCGATCCGGGCGGCCCCAGCGGATCCGCGACGAAACGCTCCGCGGTGAGCCCCCGGCGGTCGTGGTAGCCGCGGGCGAGTTGCACGCCCGCCAGGTAGAGCTCGCCCACCACGCCGACCGGCAGCGGGTTCAGCGCGGCGTCGAGCACGTAGGTGCTCGTGTTCCACACCGGTGCCCCGATCGGCACCGGACCCGGCGCGTCGGCGCACTCCCACGACGTGACGTCGACCGACGCCTCCGTCGGCCCGTAGAGGTTGTGCAGTTCGACGCCCGGCAGGGTCTGGTGGAACTGCGCCACCACTTCCTCGGGCAGCGCCTCGCCGCTGCACATGACCTGGCGCAGCCCGGTGCACTCGGCCGCGGCGGGCTCGGCGAGGAAGACCTGCAGCATCGACGGCACGAAGTGCAGCGTGCTCACCCGGGCCTCGCGGATCAGCTCGGCGAGGTAGGCGGGTTCGCGGTGGCCCTCCGGTCGGGCGACCACCAGGGTGGCGCCCTCGATGAGCGGCCAGAAGAACTCCCACACCGACACGTCGAAGCCGGACGGGGTCTTCTGCAGCACCCGGTCGCGCGCGGTGAGCCGGTAGCGGTCCTGCATCCACTTGAGCCGGTTGACGATCCCCTGGTGCGGCACCAGCACGCCTTTGGGGCGCCCGGTCGAGCCCGACGTGTAGATCATGTACGCCGGGTTCGCCGGGTCCACCATCACAGCGGGCGGATGCGCGGGCCGCTCGCCCAGCCGCTCCGCGTCCGGCCCGTCCACCACAAGGACGTCGACGTCGAGTTCGGCGGGCAGCACCGCCACCGTCGCCGTGCTCGCCAGCAGCAGCGCGGGCCGCGCGTCCGCCAGGGTGAACGCGATCCGGTCGGCCGGGTAGTCCGGGTCGATGGGCAGGTAGGCCGCGCCGGAGTTGAGGATGGCGAGCAGCGCGACCATCAGGTCCACCGACCGCGGCAGGGCGAGCGCGACCACCCGCTCGGGACCCGCGCCGCGCTCGACCAGGACGTGGGCGAGGCGGTTCGCCCGGGCGTGCAGTTCGGCGTAGGTGATCGACGATCCCTCGAACACGATGGCCGTGCACTCGGGCGACCGCTCCGCCTGCCGGCGCAGCAGTTCGGTCAGGGTGTCGGCGGCGACCGGCGCCGAGGTGTCGTTGAACGCGGTGACGACCTGGTCCCGCTCCCCCGGCAGCAGTGCCTCCACGGTGCCGACCGCCCGTCGCGGCCCGGCCACGGCGAGGTTCCCCAGGAAAGCGGCGAACCGGCGCTGGTGCGCGGCGATCTCCTCGTCGGCGTAGAGCTCAGGGTTCGCGTCGAAGTCGATCTGCAGCCCCCGGCCGTCGCCGCGGTCGTAGACGTTGACCGAGAGGTCGTCGGACGGGCCGATCGACAGGTTGTGCACGAGCGCGCGGTGCGTGCCGAACTTGAGGTCGTAGTCGAACATCATCACGTTGACCTCGGGCCCGACCAGGCGCCGCTCGTCGCCGAGGAGGCCGCGGTCGCGACGCAGGTCCTCGTAGCGGTAGCGCTGGTGGCGCATCGCCGACCGAAGCTGCTCCGCCGTGTGCGCCAGCAATTCCGCCACGGTCTGTCCCGGCGTGACCGCCAGGCGCAGCGGCACGACGTTGGACACCATGCCTGGGGCCGACCGGGCGGACTTGCCGAGACGGGTGGTGACCGGCAGCCCGAGCACGACCTCGGGCGCCGAGGTGAACCGCTGCAGGTACGCGCCCACGGCCCCCATCAGCACCGACGGCCACGGGACGCCGACCTCCCTGGCGAGCTCGCGCAGCGCGTCGGCGATCGGCTCGGCGAGGTACTCGGTGTGCCGCACCAGGCCGTGCGCCATCGTCGGCTTGCGCGCGGCCAGGCTCACCGGCTCGGCGGCGCCCGCCAGCGCTTCCCGCCAGAATTCCTTGTCCGCGGCGAACTTCTCCGACGCCCGGTAGTCGGCGTCGAGCTCGACCAGGGTCGACAGCGGCGCGAACGGCGAGACCCGCGCCGGGATGCCGTCGCCCAGCGCGGTGTAGACCTCGCCGATCCGCTGCGCGATCATCGCCACGGTGTACCCGTCGACGACGACGTGGTGGTAACGGTAGTAGAGGAGATCCCGTTCACCGTCCACACGGAACAGTGCGAAGCGGAACAGCGGTCCGTGCGCGGGGTCCACGGGCCTGCCCAGGTCCGCCCGCATGGCGGCGACGGCGGCGGCTCGCGGGTCCGGCTCGGCGCTCACATCGACGACGTCGAGCGACCACCGGGGTTCGCGGTCGAGCACCTGCCACGGCCCGTCGTGGTCGGCGACGATCCGCACGCGCAGGGTCTGCGCCTCCGCGACGACCTGCCGCAGCGCCTCCTCCAGTCGGGCCTCGTCCGCGGTGCCCTGGATCTCCAGGTACTCCCCCGCGTTGTAGATGGGATTCTCGGGATCCAGTTGCTGTGCGTACCAGATTCCCGACTGTGCGGCCGTCAACGGGAAACGGCCCGACCCGGAGTCAGGCATGGCGATCCATCCTCGTGTGGTGTGCTGGTCGGTCAGGTCCAGGGCGTGCCCTAGCCGCACCCGCCGGCGTGACCGAAGTCGCCTGCGGAGGCCAGGGCCGGGGCGTGAGCGTGCTCGGCGACCGTGCTCGCCTTGGCGTCCGCCGCGGCTGCGCGCATCGCCGCGACGAAGCCAGGAAGCCGGTCCAGGCCCCAGAACTTGTCGAAGCCGCGGGCGAAGAACGGCACCCCGAACACGCCGTCGGCGCTGACGTCGAGCAGCGCGGCGACACCGCGCTCCTGGATCGCCGGGAACCGCTCGGCGTCGGCCAGCCCGCGCGGGTCGGTGCCGAGGTCGCTGGCGATCGAGGTGATCGTCAGCGGGTCGGAGATGTCCAGGCCGAGTTCCCAGCGGGCCCGGTACACCTGGGCGATGTACTCCCGGCCGAGGCCGCGGTCCGCGGCGACGAGGTAGCCGAGGTGGGCGACCTCCCAGCGCGGCTCGCGGTCGACCGGCCAGGAGAACGTCAGCCCGCGCTCGGCGGCGAGCCTGCGGACGTCCTGCAGGATGTAGTGGTGCTTCTCCCGCGACATCGGGACGTATGGGAACCCGCCGCCCGCCGCCTCGAGCCGATCGTGCAGCCGCGGCTCCGGCTCCCAGAACGGGCGCCACTCGATCCGGGCGGCGACGTCGGGGTAGGTGTCGATCAGGTCCCGGTAGGCCAGCCAGGAGTATGGGCTGCGGAACGAGAAGTACCAGCGGGGTGGTCGCTTGGCCATGGGCTGCCGTCTCCGATCTGATGTCCTGCGAGAGTTTGTGTCCTGCGCCGGAATCCGGCGTCTTATCGGTGGTCCAGGTTTTCGCTGGGCGTGCGGGCGGAAGGTTCGCGTACTGGTTGTCCGTGGGCCTTTCGTCCGTGCGGTCAGCGGGAAGCTGGGCCGCCGAGAAAGATGTCGGATTTCCGGCGCAGGACACTAAATGGTGATGCCGCCGTCGATCTGGAAGACGGCTCCGGTGATGTAGGCGGCCCGGTCCGAGGCGAGGTAGCCGACCAGGTCCGCCACCTCGTCGGCGGTGCCGAGCCTGCCGAGCGGGATCGAGGCGATCGCGTTGTCCTTGACCTTGGCCGAGAGCACCGAGGTCATGTCGGTGTCGATGAAGCCGGGGGCGACCACGTTGACGCGGATGCCGTAGCGCCCGACCTCCTTGGCCAGCGCGCGGGAGAACCCGATGATCCCGGCCTTGGACGCGGAGTAGTTGGTCTGCGTCGGATTGCCGTACACGCCCGCCACCGACGAGATGTTGACGATGGTGCCGCGCCTGCGCTTCATCATCTCGAACACCGCGGCGCGGCAGACGTTGTAGACGCCGGTGAGGTTGACGTCGATGACGTCGTTCCACTCCTCGTCGCGCATCATCAGCAGCGGGTTGTCCTTGGTGATGCCCGCCGCGGTGACCACGGTGTCCGGCGGCCCGAGTTCGCCGTTGATCTCGGCGAGCAGCCCGCGCACGGAGCCCGCGTCGGACACGTCGGCGCGCACCGCGCGGACCCGGACGCCGAGTTCACCCGCCGTCTTCTCCAGTTCCCGCGCGGCGTCCTCATTGGACCGGTAGCAGAACCCCACGTCGTAGCCGTCGGCCGCGAGCCGCAGCACGGCGGCCCGGCCGATCCCGCGCGAGCCGCCGCTCACCAGCGCCACCCGCCCAGCGTCGTCCGTCATCGGTGTCTCCTCATGTCGCGTGTCGGTCAGGAATCCAGGGAAGCGGGGCGCAGCACCCCGGCGGGGCGAAACGCCATCACCATGCGGGACACGGTCATCACGGTCGCGCCGTCGACCGCGCTGTCCCCCTCGAACATCACCGTGTCCGACAGCGCGCGCTGGACGGTCACCCGGTGTTCGACCACGTCGCCGGGCAGCACCGGGCGCAGGTACTCGACGCCGGACATGCCGCCGAAGAGCATCACCTTGCCCGCCAGGACATCCGGGTTCGGTTCGGCCCAGGTGGCGAGCAGGCCCGCGGCCTGGGCCCAGGATTCGAGGAGCAGCACTTCCGGGTAGGCCAGCTGTTCGGCGCGCAGGTCGTCGGGCAGCCCGGCGTACCACGGCTCGTTGACGGTGACGGCCTTGCGCGCGGTCAGCCGCTCGCCGGGCACGAGTTCGGTGACGGCGTCGACGAGCAGCATCGGGTAGCGGTGCGGGAGCACCCGGCGGATGTCGGCGGCGGTGATCACGGCTGTCCTGCCTCGCGGTAGCGGAGCCGGACCTTCGCGGCCTCGCCGCGCGGCGAGGAGATGACCGCCAGGCACGTCCAGCCGCCGTCGGCGGGCTTCCACTCGAGGTCGGTGGTCAGCTCGTCCCCGGGGAAGGTCGGCCCGACGAACCGGGTCGACTCGATGGCCGCCAGTTCGAGGTCGCGGTTGTCCGGGGCGGTGGCCAGGGCGCTGCGGTGCACGCATTCGACGAGCCCGATCCCGGGGAAGATCGGGAAGCCGGGGTAGTGCCCGGCGAAGATCGGGTTCGTCGCGTCGATGGCGATGGTGGTGGTGCGCGACCGCAGCGGGTCGCCGGATAGCTCGTCGACGCGGATGCCCTCGCGGACCGGGGAGCACGTGGTGGCCATGCTCAGGCCGCCGTCAGCTTGTCGTGCATGAGCTGGTAGGCGCGGGACAGGCAGCTGACCTGCTTGAGCTCCGACTCGCGCAGCCGGACACCGTACTTCTTCTCCAGCACCACGACGACCTCCAGGGCCATCAGCGAGTCGACCTCGAGGTCGTCGACGAACGACGCGTCGTCGGTCACGTCGTTGACGTCGACGTCGAGCACGGCGGCGACGGTGCGTCGCAGGTCTTCCTTGTCCAGCAGCGGTTCGGCGATCCTGGTCATCGATCTCTCCTGTCTAGAAAGGACTGTCTACTGTGACTTCTCTACAGTGGAATGTTCCCGTGGTGGCCGCGGCCCGCTGGGGCCGCCGCCAGAGCTTCGGCGAGCCTGCGCCGGGTCTGGGCCGGGTCGATCACCTCGTCCACCACGCCGATCGCGATGGCCCGCTCGACCCCGCCCGCGACGCGCTCGTGTTCGGCGACCAGGCCCGCGAGCAGCGCGTCGCGCTCGTGCTCCGCCGCCGCCGCGAGCTTCTTGCGGTGCAGGATGCCGACGGCGGCCTTCGCGCCCATGACGGCGACTTCGGCCCCGGGCCAGGCGAACACCGTGGTCGCGCCCAGCGAGCGGCCGTTCATCGCGATGTACGCGCCGCCGTAGGACTTGCGCAGCACCAGCGTCACCCGCGGCACGACGGCCTCCGCGAAGGCGTGGAGCAGCTTCGCGCCGCGGCGCACCACCCCGCCCCACTCCTGGCTGACGCCGGGCAGGTAGCCGGGGACGTCGACCAGGACCAGCAGCGGCACGCCGAAGCCGTCGCACATGCGCACGAAGCGGGCCGCCTTCTCCGCCGAGAGCGAGTCCAGGCAGCCGCCCTTGCGCAGCGGGTTGTTGGCGATCACGCCGACCGAGCGGCCGCCGAGACGACCGAGGCCGACGACGATGTTCGGCGCCCACTTCGCCTGCAGCTCCTCGAACACGGGCACGCCGTGGGAGTCGACATCGAGCACCCCGCGCAGAATCGGCTTCACGTCGTAGGCCCGCTGGGGCCGCTCGGGCAGCAGGGCGGACAGGTCACGCGAGTCCTGCACGCTGCTCAGGTCGAACAGTCCCGGGCGGGCGAGCAGCCCGGTGATCCGACGGGCGCGGTCGTAGGCGTCCGACTCGTCGTCGGCGAGCACGTGGACCACGCCGGAGCGGCGGCCGTGCGCGTCGGCGCCACCGAGCCCCTCCTGGTCGATCCGCTCGCCGGTGACGCTGCGGACCACGTCCGGCCCGGTGACGAACACCCGCCCGGCCGAGGACATGATCACCACATCGGTGAGCGCCGGGCCGTACGCCGCGCCACCGGCGGCCGGGCCGAGCACCACCGACAGCTGGGGCACCTTCCCCGAGGCCCGGATCATCGCCGCGAACACCTGGCCCACGGCGTGCAGCGCGGACACGCCCTCGGCCAGTCGGGCACCGCCCGAGTGCCACACGCCCAGGACCGGGCAGCGCTCGCGGACCGCGAGGTCGATCGCCGCCACGATGTGCGCACAGCCCTCGACACCCATCGCCCCACCCATCCGGGTGGCGTCGGTGCAGTAGGCGACCACCTTCGCGCCATCGATCCGGCCGACGGCGGCGTGCACCCCGCTCGCGTCCGCGGGGTTCAGCGGCCGCAGCGAACCTGGGTCGAGCAAGCGGGCAAGCCGGACCTCGGGATCGCGCGGATCCACATGGAGGTCGGGAAGTTCCGCTTCCCAGCGGGGAACGACGGCGGTCATCGCCGGTCCTGCCTCGGGATGGCGCCCGGGTGGGCGAGGCGAAGCACCGCGCAGCCGACGACGCCCTCGTCCACCGCCGTGATCAGCGCGGTCCGACCCGCCGACGACGGGTCGCGCTCGGCCAGTGCCAGGATCGCCGCGACCTGCATGGCCGAGGCGGCTCCGGCGGTGTCGCCGATCACTGTGAGGTCGGGGGTGCGGACACCCACGGTGTCGCCGAGGACCTCGCGCAGCGCGTCGCGCTCGCCCGATCCGGCCGTGCCGCAGGGCGCCAGCGCCCACAGGTCGCCGACCGGCGTCCCCGCGCGCTCCAGTGCCCGGCGCACACAGGCGGCCAGGGCGGGTGCGCAGTCGTCGGTGTAGGCGCCGAACTCCACGGCGAGGACCTCGGCGAGCGCCCGCCCGGCGACCGACTCGTCGTCGGCGTGCTCGACCTGCAGCATGGCGCATCCCTCGCCGAGCACGGGCGCCTCACCTTGCCTGCCAGTGCGGTCGAGCCAGGACCGGGCGGCGGAGTACTCCTCGACGGCGCCGCACAGCGCGGTGTTCGCCCGGCCGGAGGTCAGCAGCCTGCGCGCGTAGTTCAGCGCGTGCAGCCCCGCCACCCGGCCACCGGCGACGGTCGCGTTCGGGCCGCGCAGCTTGTGCCAGATGGCGCACTGCCCGGCCGCGCAGTTCATCACGGTGTTGGGGAACCTGGCCGGGTCGACGAAGAACGGCTTCTCACCGGTGATCGAGTCGCGGGTGAAGTCCATCATGCTCTGCGCGCTGCCGGTGGTGGTCCCGAGGACGAGCGCGGCGTGGTCGCCGGTCGCGATCTCCCGCCCGCGCGGCTGGTCGTCGAGCATCCGGCCGACTGTGGCCACGGCCAGGCCGGTGGCCCGGTCCATCGACCGGGTGCCCTTCTTGCCGAGCGCGCCCGCCGCGGTGAAGTCGGGGACCAGGCAGGCCTCGGTGTCCGGGCCCGCCCACTGCTGCTTGTCCAGCGCCCGGTTCATCACCTGCCCGGCGTGCAGGCCGTCGACGAACGCGTCGCGGCCGATTCCGAACGGGGAGACCGCGGACCATGCGGTGATCACGGGGTTGCTCGCGACCGTCGTGGTGTTCACGGCTGACTCACTCCTTCTCGTGCGTGGTTGAACGCGGTCACAAAAAACACACCGTGCGGTAGTCGGGCCAGCGTCTGGCCATCTCGCCGGGGGCGGCTGCGCGGACGCCGGGAAGCAGTGCGGCCGGACCGTCCACTCCGAACTCGGCGAGGTCGGATTCCTCCACCCACACGGCCACACCGGACTCCTGGAGCCGGATGAGGTCGCGGCGCGGATCGCTGAGGGTGTCGACCTTGCGCCCGCCCACTTCGATCGAGCCGACGTGGGCAACGGCCACCGCGTAGCTCACCGCGGGCCCGCGCAGCAGCAGATCCATCCCGCCGAGCTGGCGGTGCAGCTCGACGGCGAGGTACAGGGCGTCGAAGAACTGCTTCTCCAGGGCGCCCCGGTAGGCGCGCTCCATGATCGCAAGCGTCTCGGCCATCTCAGATCACCCCGAGCAGCAGGGTCTTGCCCGCCGCGGCGACGTTGTCCGCGTACTTGGCCGGGGCCCGCAGCACCACCCCTGGGAGGTGCTCGCCCGCGCCCCGGTCGTCACTGCAGAACCGGCAGCCGTACCAGAACAGACTGTCGGGAAAGGCGTTCAGCAGCTCGGCCACCAGCGCCGTCGTCGACGGGTAGTCCACCGACCAGTCGGCGAGGTTGCGCGGCTTGCTCTCGCCGAGCGCCCGCTGGGTGAGCATCGTGGCGTAGCCGCAGGTCCACACCTGGACCCGGGCGCCCTGCCTGAGCATCGCCTGCACCAGCCGGACCGCGCTGGTCGTCGTGTCGTCGGCGTGCGGCGCGCCCATCAGGGTGATGAGCACGTCGGTCGGCGGGATCGTCCGGCCCATCAGTGCCACACCGCCCGCACGTCCGGGTCCAGCAGCCGCGCGGCGACGTCGTCCATGTCGACCCACCGCGCGCCCTCGGGCAGAGCGATCTCCGCGATACCGCGCTGCGCCGCGCCGAACCGGTCGACCCACACCTCGCCGCCGGCGTCGAGCAGGGTGACCAACTCGACCGTGCCGCCCGCCACGGCGAGCGGCGTCCCGTCGCCGAGCAGCACGACCGTGACCGGGACACCGGTCTCGGCCAGCGCAGCGGCGTCGGCCAGGAACCGGGCCGCGCCCGGGCCGGACCACGGTCCGCGCGAGGCCACCAGCAGGTGGCCGGGCGCGGTGTCGGTCACCCCGCTCGCGCTCATGCCGGGTTCACCCGCCCGAAGGCGTCGAGGACGCGCTGGTCGAAGGGCACCAGCTTCCAGTCGCGCCGGTTCTCGATCACCGCGTAGCCGTGCGTGATCGTGCCCGTCGAGGTCTGCACCAGCCTGCCGTCGCGCACGACGTAGGTGTCCATCCTGGACCGGTAGGTGAAGTCCTTGAAGATCTCCTCGACCGTGTAAATGGTGTAGAGGTCCTCCTCCATCAGCGCCTCGTCGAGGAACTCGATCTTCGAGTGCGGCACGACGGGGATCCACCGGCGGTCGTCGAGCAGCGTCTTGATGGAGATCCCGCGGTCGGCGAGGAACAGGTCGACGACCTCCTCCATCTGCCGCAGGTAGCCCGACATCTGCAGGCGCTCGTTGTTGTGGCAGTACGGGTACGGGATGCGCCACTTCCAGCCGAAGGAGTTGCGGCCCGCGGTCAGGTGCCGCAGCACCGGGTCGTCGGCCGCGCTGGTGCCGCGACCGGCGCCGAGTTCGGTGTTGTCCAGCACGGCGACCTCGGTGCCGGGCTCCGCGGTGGCGATCCGGTCGACCACGAACCGGGCGAGGTCGGCCGGGTAGTCGTCGGTCGGCTCGATGTAGGAGTCCTTGCGCAGCGCGACAGTCACCTTGGCGGTGACGTCCTTGGTCTCGCCGCCGTCCTTGACGATGGTGACCGCGAAGGTCAGCTTGTCCGAGCCGTCCGCGACGGTCGGGCGCACCGTGGCGATGCCGACGTCGTCGAGGTGGAAGGCGTTGAGGATGCGGGTGTCGATCGCCACGATGTCGACCCCGAGGCCGAACTCCTCGTAGAGCCGCCTGCTGGCCAGCCCGGCGGCGCGGAAGTGCTCCAGCACGGCTTCCTCGACGAGGTAGTTCACGTGCTTGAAGCCGATCCACGTGCAGATGTTGTTGCCCTCGTACCTTGGCCGCAGCGCCACCGTGGTGGGGGTGGTCAACAGCTCGTGGGTGATGGACTCGGCGACCGCGGTCATCGGATGTGCTCCCCTACTGGTCGGGACCCGGACGCCGGTCGGCCTCCGGTCGGTAGTGCGCCGGCGAACTCCGCGATGACGGCGGCGAAGTTCGCGGGCTGCTCTGACATCAGGAAGTGGCCGCAGCCGGGCAGCACCCGGGCGCGGGCGTCGGGCAGCCGGGCGGCCAGTTCGACCGCCTCGCCGGGCAACGCGGCGAAGTCGTCTTCACCCGACAGCACCAGGCACGGCACCCGCATCGCCTCGGTGCGCAGCCACGGTGTGTCCAAATAGGTCTGGAAGAACCGGGTCCAGCCGTACGGGCCGACCTGGTCGCGCACCCGGTAGGCCATGTCCCGGCACAGCCGGTCGCTGATCCGACCCGCCGCGTGCACCCGGATGCCGTCCTCCATGATCAGGTGGAAGTCATTGAGATAGCGCGAGATGTCGGCCCACTCGAACGCCGCCGGATCGGTCCGGTAGAACGGCGAGACCAGCACCAGGCCGTGGATGCCGTAGCGGTCGAACGGGTCGAGTCCCGCGGCCAGCTCGCGGTCGAGCAGGGCGAGCAGCAGGTTGGCCGAGAAGGAGTGGGCCACGACCACGCCCGCGCCGCCCGGCACAGCGCGCAGGGCCTCGGCGACCCAGCCCGGCAGGTCGCCGCGGTCACTCCAGCCCGCGACGCCCTCGCCGCGCCACGGCAGGTCGGCCGACCAGATGTCGAGGTCGGGGTCGGCCCGCTCGACGAAGCCGTGCCACACCGTGGCGCTGTTGGCCAAGCCGTGCAGCAGCAGAAGCCGGGCGCGGTCGCCGGTGGTGTGCCTGCGCAGCACCACCGGCCGCTCGACCTCGGTCGCCAGGCTCATCACCGCACCTCGGCCCGCTGCAGCACCAGACCGGCGGTGGCGTCGTCGTCGTCGCTGCCCGCGAGCACGTAGACCGGACCGGCCCCGCGCCCCTCGAACCAGCCGATCGTCGCGGCGCACTGCATGACGCCCAGCG
Organism: Actinokineospora xionganensis; assembly: GCF_014323725.1. GTDB lineage: Bacteria > Actinomycetota > Actinomycetes > Mycobacteriales > Pseudonocardiaceae > Actinokineospora > Actinokineospora xionganensis. The sequence goes on from NZ_JABVED010000004.1 coordinate 254,107, forward strand.
CGCCCGAGGCCACGCCCCATGCCTTGGCCAGGTCGTAGCGGGGCACGCCGTCGAGGATCTCCGGCGGCACGACCGCGCCGCCGGTCTCGGGCAGTTGCAGCAGCGCGGGCACCCCACCGTCCATATCGGACAGCTGGTCGACACACTTGCGCACGCCGCCCGCCCGCGTGTAGCGGCCGACTTCGGCGTGCACCCGGGCACCCCGCTCAGCCGCGGCGTCGGCGTCCTCGAGCACCAGGCCGACCGCGCCGTCGATGGCCCGGCGACCGCCGAGGAGCTTGCGCACCGGCTCGTTGTCCGGCTCGACACCGAGCACCAGCACGCGGGTCACCCGACCCGCCGAGATCATGTTGGCCGCCCAGTACACCGCGTCGAGGCCGGATGTGGCGCCGTTGCACACCATCAGGTTCGGCCCGCGCAACCCGAAGCGGATCGCCACCGAGGTCGCGATCACGTTGCTCGAGGCGTTGGGCAGCTGCATCGGGCTGGTGCCCATGGTGGTCTCGGCGGCGATGGTGTCGAGGGCGCCGGTGACCGTGTCGACGTTGCCGAGGTTCGAACTGGCGACCACACCGACCGAGTTGTCCGCGACGGCAAGCCCGGTCTCCGACAGCAGGCCCGCGTCCCGCAGGGCCGCGTCGGCCGCGCAGTAGCCGAGCTGGGTGGCCCGGTCCTTGTAGCGCAGGCCCTTCTTGCCGACCCGCGTCTCCGGGTTCACCGGCTCCGCGGTCCGCGCCACGGCGGTGAGCAGGCTCTGCGCCGAACTCGCCCGCGGCAGCGTGACACCGACCCCAGTGACAACGACCTTCATCGAACAGCCTCCACGATCGCGACAGCGTTGATGCCCCCGAAGCCGAAGGCGTTGAGCTGGGCCACCGACACGTCGGCGGTGGCGGCTTCACCGAGCACGAAACGGAAGTCCGCCGCCTCGTCGACCGGGTCACTGAGCCCGACCACCGGCGGGACCACGCCCGAGCCCAGGGATTCCAGGCCCACCACCAGGTTCATCAGCCCGGAGGCCCCGGAGGTGTGGCCGGTCATCGACTTGATGGCCGTCATCAGCGGCCCGCCCGAGTGCTCGCCGAACACCTCGGCCATGGCGGTGGCCTCGGCCTCGTCGTTGAGCAGCGTCCCGGTTCCGTGCAGCAGGACCAGGTCGATGTCCTCGGGCTTGACGCCCGCCAGTTCGTGCGAGGCGCGCATCGCGTTCGCGATGCCCGCGGGATCCGGCGCGGTGACGTGGTAGGCGTCGCAGTTGACCGAGACCGACCGCAACAGCCCCTGCGTGCGGGGGCCGGGGTGTCGCCGCAGCACGATCGCCGCCGCGCCGTCGCCCATCAGCACGCCGGTCCGGTTGCGGTCGAAGGGCCGAACCCGGTCGGGCGGCGTGGCGTGCACGCGCTCCAGCAGGCCGTGCATGCTCTCGGTCAGCACGTCGACGCCCGCCACGATCACCGTGTCCGCCGCGTCGAGGGCGAGCAGATCGCTTCCCATGGCCAGCGCGTAGAGCGATGCCGAGCACGCGTTGGAGAAGGTGTAGGTGATCTCCGCGCCGAGCCGCTCGCGCAGTGCGGTGCCGAAGTGCAGCCGGTCGGCGCTGAAGTCCACGCCGTCGCGCCACCACAGTTCGAGCGAGCGCAGCTCGCGCAGGCCGGTGCCGACCAGGATCGGCACGTCGGTCAGGTCCTCGATGCCCGCGCCGCGGGCCGCTTCGGTGATGGCCTCGACCAGGACGCTGGTGGCCCGGCCGGGCACATCGCGGCCCGGCTCCGGCCGGTCGTCGATCTCGTAGGCGCTGCGCGCCCGGTACGGCTCGGGGTCGAACCCACGCAACGGCGCGAGCCCGGTCTGCCCCAGGCACAGGTTGGTGAACAGTTGCTCGACTCCGCGTCCGACGCTGGCTACCGCGCCGGAGCCGGTGATGTACCAGCTCATGACATGCGCTCCTCGTACTTGCCGAGAATGACCACCGAGTTGTTGCCGCCGAAGGCGAGACCGTTGTTCTGCACGATCTTCAGGTCGGCGGGCACCGCGTGATTCGGCACGCAGTCGACATCGCACTCCGGGTCGGTCTCGGTGTGGTTGATCGTCGGCGGGATGAAGCCTTCGGTGATGGCCAGCGCACAGGCGATCGCGGCGAGCGCGCTGGCGGCGCCCATGGTGTGCCCGATCATCGACTTGATGGAGATCGTGCGCGGCGGCTCGTCGCCGAACACGTGCCGGATCGCCCGGGACTCGGTCACGTCGTTGGCCTTGGTTCCGGTGCCGTGCGCGGAAACCAGGTCGACCTCACCCGGCTTGACGCCCGCGTTCTCCAGCGCGCGGCGCATGCACTCGGCCACGCTGTCCTGGTTGGGGGCGACCTGGTGGTAGGCGTCGCAGTTGAGCCCGTAGCCGAGGACCTCGGCGTAGATACGCGCACCCCTGGCCAGCGCCGACTCCAGGCTCTCCAGCAGGAGTATCCCGGCGCCCTCCCCAGTGAGGATGCCCTTGCGGTCCACATCGAAGGGCTGACAGCGCTCCGGCGCGATCGTGCCGAGGCGGTAGAACCCGGTGAAGGTCTTGCGGCACATCGCGTCCGCGCCGCCGCAGAGGGCGAACTCCGCCTCGCCGGAGCGGACCGCGTCGAACCCGTAGCCGATGGCGTAGTTGCCCGCCGCGCAGGCCGTGGGCAGCGTGACCGCCTCCACATCGGACAGACCCAGCTCCTGGGCGATGGCCGCGGAGAGCCTGCCCGCGGGGACCCGGCTGGTCTGCACGGGGTCCATGTGCTCGGGCCCATGGCGGACCTCGGTCTCCACGAGCTGGTCGAGGTCACGAGACTCACCGTCGGTGGTGCCCACCGAGATGACGCCGTGCCGGGCCCGCAGGTGCTCCGGGTCGAGCCCGGCGTCGCGCACCGCCATGCCCGCCGCGGCGACCGAGAACTGGGTCGCCCGACCCAGCGAGGCCGGATCAAGGGTGTGAATCCACTTGTCCGGCACGAAGTCCGCGACTTCGCAGCCGTTGGCGTGCGCATAGCCCTCGGTGTCGAAGACGGAGATCGGCCGAGCGCCGCTGCGACCCGCGCGTAGACCGTCCACAAACTCCACCGCACCGGTGCCGATGCTGGAGAACACTCCGAGGCCGGTGACCACCACCCTGCGCCGCGGCGGTCCACTCGGGTGCCTCGCCGGGGACAAACCTGACGTCATGACGTTCTCCGCCCGTCCGATCTTCGCGATGCCGTCTCTGTCGACACCTACTTCACCGCGATCGGCCGACGCGTTCAAGGGTGCTGCACAATGCTGCAAGCATTGACCCGCAACGGTTTCAGGAACCTGCAAGACTTCGCGCCGAACAGCGAGAAGCCGCCACCGGCGGCGCCGGGGCGGCTTCTGCGCACTCTGTCTACTGTGGTCAGTCAGGGGGGGACACGTAGGGGAAGGACCTGTCTCAGACGAGTCCCAGTTGGACCGCGCGCACGCCCGCCTGGAACCTGCTGCGGGCCCGGAGGCCCGCCATCGCCCCGGCGACGTCGTTGCGCACGGTGCGCACGCTGACCCCGATCCGGCGCGCGATCGCGTCGTCGGTCAGGCCGTCGGCCAGCAGCCGAAGGACCATCTCGTTGCGCGCGCCACCGGACCGCGCGTCGGCGTGGACCTGCGTGTTGCCGACCTCGACACCGTTGCGCCACAACCGATCGGCGATCAGGGTGAGCGAGTCCAGGGCACGGGTGCTCTGAATCACCCCGGCGCAGCCCTCGTCGTCGTGCAGGACCGCGGTCGCGCCGTCCACCAAGGTCACACGCATCGGCACGTGGTCCACCACCCGCGGCGCCGACCACCGGACCGCCAGCCACTTCGCGTGTTCGGCGGCGGCGGGTTCCTCCAAGACCTTCGAGCTCCACACGATGCGCAGCGTCGCGCCGCGCCGCAGGACCGCCTCGGCTACCTGGCGGGAGAACTCGAACGAGCCGGGCACGAAGGTGGGGACCAGCTGCACGACCTCACCCCGGACGGTCGCGGCCATTCGCTCCACGAAGGACGCCACGTCGTCGAGGCCCTCGAACCGCGACCGCTCACCGACGCGTCCCGCGGGGGGCTGGTTCATCGCGACGAAGCGGGCGACCTCGTCGGCGGGCGGCAGACCGTCCCGGACGGGGCCCCGGAACCGGCGCGCCACCATGGCGGGCAGGGCGAGACAGGGCTCCACGGCCCGCAGCGCGCCCAGCTGTTCGGCGGACTCGGCGACCAGCCCCTCCCGGCTGAGGTCGTCGAGTACCGCGCTGAGCCGGTCGGTGGACCAGCCCAACCGTCCGACCAGTTCGGTCGTCGTCCAGTGGCGTCTGCCGAGCATGGTCCGGTAAAGCAAGTCGGCGTTGGCTTCGAGTCCGATGGCGGGCGCGGTCATCCGATCTCACGCCTCCCGCCATCGGTTCCTAAGTCCGAGTGGTGACTCATAACGACCCCCTCCGGGTGACTGCGGCCTCCACCGCTTTACAGCTGTCATGACAGTAAAGTCCGACCAGTCATGGTGTCAATGACGGGCCGTAAGCGTTCACCCGCCATGCCCCGATAAACGCAGGTGGATAGGGGTGCGTTAGGGGTCAACGGGGTCCGCGCGCACCCGGGGGTGCATTAAACAGCACCCCGGCGTGTGACGACACGAACATTACTCAGGTAAACAGAGAGTTGGTCCCGCGCCCACCGGAACCACACGGCGCGTTCAGGTTCGCGCAAAGCGCGAGCCACGGTCCGTCGGGTGGGCCGACCTCAGGCGTGCGGGCGTCCAGCCCGCGAGCGTGGGGGGTGCGACGTGGTGGTGTGACAGGGACGTGCGGTGCGACATCAGGGTGGAGGTGCGGCATTCGGCGTGCTGACGTGCCGGCCCACAGGCGTCCAGCGCGCGGTCCGGCGTGCGGGCGATCAGCTGTCGTCAGGCCGATCGCACGTCGTCGATCTCGCGCCAGACCTGCGCGGCCACGCGGTACGCGGCCAGTTCCTCGCAGAGGTGCGCGGCCGAACGCAGCGCGTCGACGGCCTCGTCGGTGCGGCCGAGCCGGTGCAAGGCGCGCCCACGGGCGCGCCGCAGCCGCACCAGTTCCACGCTCGGCAGTTCGTCCGGCTCGTTCTCCGACAACTCCAGCGCACGCTCGTACTCGCCGCGCGCGAGCGCGTACCGCGCCTCGATGCTGACCATCTTGGCGTGGTCGGCGGGCGAGTCGACCAGTTCCAGGGCGGCCCGCATCCAGTTCACGTACTGATCGATCTCGGCGAGTTCGGCGTCGGCGTCGAGCAGCGCCGACGCCGCGGCCCGGGCGAACCGGCCCCACTCCCGGATCGAGGTGCCAGGTTGGGCGAGCATGTCCTTGGCCTGCCGGACGTGGCGCTCGGCCAGCTCACCGGCGCCGAGCCGGGCGTAGGCGACCGACGCGGCCCAGTGCGAGCGACCGAGAACCGTCCGGCTGCCCAGCCGCTCGGCACAGGCGAGCATGCGGTCGACCAGCGGCGCGATGTCTGCGGTGTCACCGGAATCGACCTTCACCGAGATGAGCACGCCCAAGGCCCGGACGTGCTCGCCGGTGTCGGCCAGTTCGGTGTCGGGCAGGATCGCCATGGCGCTCTCGGTGAGCCGCAGCGCCTCGGCCATGTGCCCGCAGTCGCGGGCCGCCGCCGCCTTGTCGAGGCGCAGCTTCACGATGAGTTCGGGCACGCCGACCTGCTCCGCGACCTCGACCAGGTCGTTGAGCAGCGCGTACCGCGAATGGTGGTCCGCGCGCAGGATCAGGATGTCCTGCAGCGCGATGCCGCGCTCGAGCACCCAGGAGGGCCCGCCGTCGCGCACCGCGGAGTCGTAGGCCCGCTGGTAGCGCTCCCCCGCGTCGTCCAGGTCGCCGAAGTCGAGGGCGCTCCTGGCGAGGATGTCGAGGACGAGGGCGCGACCCGCCTCCGGGTTCTCGTCCGCGGCGGCCTTGACCGGAAGCGTGGCGTCGGCGACGAGGGCCTCGAGGTTGACGTCGAGGGCCTGCGCGATCTGCAACACCACTTCCAGCGTCGGAACCCGGGCTCCGGTCTCGAGAAGCGAGATATAGCTCGGATTGACCACGTCGCCCGCCACGTCGCGTTGCGACAGCCCGCGCTCCTGGCGCAGCTGACGCAGTCGCTGACCGAACTCAGGCTGGCGGACGCCGACGATGCTCACGCAATCGATCCTCTAGTCTCATGACTGGTTGCCCAGTCAACAGCTGTCTCCAGTCAACATGTTTGCCGGAAAGTCAACGGTAGCATAACTGGAGTCGGTTCTTTACCCGCGGGCAACACCTAGGACACCACTGTCGCAGGCCTCCGTATCCGAGAACAAAGAGGCGGCCCGACACCGGACCGCCCCTCTCGCCACCCGTCGAGTCTCCGCCCCCCGGCCACTCCGACCAGTCAAGATCAGCTGTCCGACCCTTGGCCGGTGTTCTTCACGACGTTCCAGGGCCAGTCATCCGGCCCGCCAAGGAGCTGTCCGCCAGGCGCGTCGGCGGCGGCGACCGGCTGCTCGGCCGGGAGATGCGTCGCTAAACCGCCGGCGACCAGGGCTAATGCCGCGGCTACCAGGGTCTTGGCGAGCTTGTGCGTGGTCGGCAGGCTGTGCTGTGCGGTGATGTTTACTGTTGTCATGACTCAGGTCTAACGTAGTCGACGTGATCGGCACAACAGAAGGTGCAGGATCAGGCAGCCTGGCCGGAAAACGTGCGGAACGGGACACGCACTGGTTGGTGGAACATCCACCAACCTTCGCCCCCTGGTCACCTCTCGCACGGGACACGCACCCACGGACGGCTCGGCCGACGGCCACTGTCCTCTGTGGACCGATGGTCCGCCGGTCCCTGCAGCTTGATGCAGTGGCCCACCGGCATCGCCTCCACCGCAACATAATCGGACCCTGACCGCGTCGAACGACCGACGTCTCCGCCTCGCCGGACAAGGCGACAGAGTTCGAGGGTGGACCACAATGCCTGAAGCCGCGCCCGTGATTGCGGACCCCAGCGACCAGGAGCCTTGGCCTGCCGCGGCGGTCGAACTCCTCACTCCCGCGCAACGCTCGAAGATCCTGTTGGAGTGGAACGACACCGACGATCCCGCGCCCGAGGAGACGCTGCCCGAGCTATTCGAGCGGCAGGCGACCAGGACGCCGGACGACACGGCGGTCGTCTTCCAGGGCCGACGGGTGTCTTTCGCGGAGCTCAACGCGCGAGCCAACCAGCTCGCGCGGGCTCTGGTGGAGCGCGGAGCGGGCCCGGAACAGCTCGTCGCGCTGGTGCTGCCCCGATCGGTCGACCTGGTGGTCAGCCTGCTCGCCGTGCTCAAGGCGGGAGCCGCCTACCTCCCGGTCGACATCGGCTATCCGGCCGAGCGCATCGCCTACCTGCTCGCCGACGCAAGGCCCACGCAGCTGCTGACCTCGACCGCGGTCGCGGGCGAATTGCCTGAACTCGCCAAGGCGTCGAGCGGACTGCTTGTCCTCGACGACCCGGCGGTCGCCGACGCGGTGGCGGGCCTGCCGGACTCGGACCTGACCGCCGCCGACGGCAGGGGCCCCCTATCGGCGCTCCAGCCCGCGTACGTCATCTACACCTCCGGCTCCACGGGCAAGCCGAAAGGCGTCGTGGTCTGCCACGGCGGACTCACCAACCTCGTCCACAACTATCAGGTCAACATCTTCGGCCCCACCGGCCGCGGCGAACGGCTGCGGCTGCTGCACTCCGCGTCGTTCTCCTTCGACGCGTCGCTCGGGCCGATCGCGGGCATGGCCGCGGGCCACGAGTTGCACCTGCTCGACGACGAGACCCGCCGGGACGCGGACGCGGTCGCCGACTATGTGGCGGACGAGCGCATCGACTACCTGGACCTCACCCCCACCTACTTCCAGCAACTCGCCGCGGTCGGTCTGGTCGACCCCGGCAGGCACGTGCCGTGCGCGATCAACCTGGGCGGGGAGGCGGTCCCGCAGGCGCTGTGGACCGAATTGGCCTGCCGCGACGACCTGACCGGCTTCAACACCTACGGCCCGACGGAGTGCACCGTCGACGCGCTGTTCTGGCGGATCGCCGACAGCGACCGGCCGCTGATCGGACGCCCGATCCGCAACGCCCGGCTCTACGTGCTCGATGCGCAGCTGCGGGTGGTCCCGCCCGGCGCGACCGGCGAGCTCTACGTCGCGGGCGCGGGTCTCGCGCGCGGCTACCTGAACCGGGCCGCGCTGAGCGCCGAGCGCTTCGTCGCGGACCCGTTCGGCCCGCCCGGGTCGCGGATGTACCGCACCGGCGACCTGGTGACCTGGACCGAGGAAGGCACCATAGACTTCGTCGGCCGGGCCGACGACCAGGTGAAGATCCGCGGCTACCGCATCGAACTCGGCGAGATCGAGACCGTGCTCGCCGCCCATCCCGACGTCGCCCACACCGCCGTGATCGTGCGCGAGGACCGGCCGGGCGCCAAGCAACTCGTCGCCTACGTGACCTCGGAGACGGGCCGGGCGCTGCCGGACATGGCGGTCCTGCGCAAGCACGTCGGCGAGCGGCTGCCCGACTACATGGTCCCCGCGGCGGTCGTCGCGCTCGACACGCTTCCGCTCAATCCCAACGGAAAGCTCGACCGCTTGGCCCTACCCGCGCCCGACCTCGCGGACTCGGCGAGTTCGGCGCGGCCGCGAACGGCCCGGGAGAAGCTCCTCTGCGACCTGTTCGCCGAGGTGCTCGGCCTGCCCCGGGTCGGCGTCGACGACAGCTTCTTCGACCTCGGCGGCGACAGCATCGTGGCGATCCAGCTGGTGAGCCGAGCCCGTCGGGCCGGGTTGCGGTTCGGTTCGCGGGACGTGTTCCAGCGCAAGACGGTCGAAGCGCTCGCCAGGGTCGCCACGACCATGGACCGGCCGGTCGCCGAGCCCGCGGGCGCGGGCATCGGGGCCGTCCCGCCGACCCCGATCATGCACTGGCTGCGCGAATGGACAGCCTCCAGCAAGGAGTACAACCAGTCGATCCTGGTGCGGGTGCCCGCCGAACTCGGCCTCGACCACCTCGTCGCCGCCACCCAGGCGCTGCTCGACAAGCACGACGCGCTGCGCATGCGGATGGCGCACGCGCCCGTCGAGGGCACGCTGTCCGCCGAGATCCCGCCCGCCGGGTCGACCGACGCCGCGGACCACGTCGTTCGCGTCGACGTGACCGGACTGGACGAGCAGCGGCTCGAAGCGGCCGTCGCCGAGCACACCAGGAAGGCCGAGCGGAATCTGGACCCGGCCCGCGGCGCGATGCTGCGCGCGGTGTGGTTCGACGCGGGCCCGAGCGGCCCCGGCAGGCTGCTGCTGGTGATCCACCACGTCGTGGTCGACGGGGTGTCCTGGCGAATCCTGCTCGCGGACCTGGCCGCCGCGTGGGAGGCGGTCACGGCAGGCCGCGCGCCCGAGCTGGAGCCGGTGCCCACGTCCCTGCGACGTTGGGCCGAGGGGTTGGCCGAGCAGGCGACCTCGCCCGCCCGGGTCGCCGAACTGCCGATCTGGACCGACATCCTCGCGGGCGCCGACCCGGTGCTGACCGACCGGCCGCTGGAGCAGTCCCGCGATGTCGCGGCGACCCTGCGGACGCTGACCCTCGAACTGCCCGCCGAGAACACCGCGCCGCTGCTGACCACCCTGCCCGCGGCGTTCCACGCCGGTGTCAACGACGTGCTGCTCGCGGCGTTCACCCTCGCGGTCGCGGACTGGCGCCGCAGGCGCCGGGGCGTCGACAGCGGCGAGGTCCTGATCGACCTCGAAGGCCACGGCCGCGAGGAGATCGTCGACGGCGCGGACCTCTCCCGCACGGTCGGCTGGTTCACCAGCGTGTTCCCGGTCCGACTGGATGCGGGCTCGGCCGACCTGGCCCAGGCGGGCGCCGTCGCCGCCACGGCGATCAAGCGGGTCAAGGAGCAGCTCAATGCCCTGCCGGACAAGGGAATCGGCTTCGGGCTGCTGCGCTACCTGAATCCGGCGACGGGCGCCGAGCTGGCCGCGTCGCCCCCGCCCCAGGTGTGCTTCAACTACCTCGGCCGGTTCCCGGTCGCCGCCGACGCGGAGTGGACGATGGTCGGCGGGCAGGACGTTCTCGACAGCGGCATGGCCGCGGACCTCCCGCTGCCCTACGCGCTGGAGGTCAACGCGCTCACCCGGGACCACGCCGACGGGCCGCGGCTGAGCGCCACTTGGACGTGGGCGGGCGAAGCGCTCTCCGAGGCCGACGTCACCGATCTGGCCGAGTCGTGGTTCACCGCGCTGGACGCTCTCGTGCGGCACGCGGGTCCAGGCGGGCGCACACCGTCGGACCTTCCCCTGCTTTCCCTGTCCCAGAACGAGATCGACCACCTGGAAGCGCGGCTGCCCGCGCTCGACGACCTCCTGCCGCTGTCCCCGCTGCAGGAGGGCCTGCTGTTCCACACGCTGTTCGACGAGGGCGGGCTCGACGTCTATGTCGGGCAGACCGTCGTCGACCTCGACGGCCCGCTGGACGCGTCGGCCCTGCGGACGGCGGGCCAGGCCCTGCTCGACCGCCACTCGAACCTGCGGGCCGGGTTCTGGCACACCGACGTCGCCTCGCCCGTCCAGTTCATCCCGCGCGAGGTCGAGCTGCCCTGGCGGGAGGTCGATCTGTCCGCTTTGGATGAGTCGGTGCGGTCGGACAGGCTTGCCGCACTGCTGGCCGAAGACCAGCGCGGCAGCTTCGACCCGGCGCGACCGCCGCTCATGCGCTGCACCCTCATCCGGCTCGGCCCCGACACGCACCGACTGCTGATCACCAGCCACCACCTCCTGATGGACGGCTGGTCGACCCCGCTGATCACCCGAGACCTGCTCGCTCTCTACGCCTCCGGCAGCGCTTCGCTCCCTTCGGTCCGCCCGTACCGGGACTACCTCGCCTGGCTCGCCGAGCAGGACCGCCCGGCGGCCGAGGGCGCGTGGCGGCAGGCGTTCGCCGGGTTGCCGGAGCCGACCCGGCTCGCCCCGGCCGATCCCGGGCGGATCTCGGTCCTGCCCGAACAGCTGACCGTCGACCTCTCCGCGGACCTGACCGCCGGGTTGCGCGACCGGACCCGTGGGCACGGCCTGACGACGAACACGATCCTGCAGGGGATCTGGGGTCTGCTGCTCGGCAGGCTCACCGGCCGCGGCGATGTCGTCTTCGGCACCACAGTGTCCGGCAGGCCGCCCGAGCTGCCCGACGTCGAGAACATGGTGGGCCTGTTCATCAACACGCTGCCGGTCCGGGTCACCCTCGACCCCCGCGAGTCCCTGATCGAGCTGCTGGTGCGGATCCAGGACCAGCAGGCGACGCTGATGCCGCACCAGTTCCTCGGGCTGACCGACATCCAGCGCCTGGTCGGCTTCGGCGAGCTGTTCGACACCACCACGATGGTGGAGAACTATCCCTTTGAGACCGACGGCGCCGCGGATGGCGGGCTGCGGGTCGCGGGCGTGGTGGACCGGGACACCAGCCACTACCCGCTCGCGGTCGTGGTGACGCCGGGCGACCGGCTGCGGTTGCGCCTGGACTACCGGGCCGACGTGTTCGACTCGGCGGTGGTCGAAGCGATCATGCGCGCGTTCGTCAGGCTGCTCGATTTCGTGGTGACGGAACCGGATCGGCTGGTCGGCACGCTCGACCTGCTGGAGCCCGCCGAGCGGCGCATGGTGGTGGAGGAGTGGAACGACACCGCCGCCGACGTGGCCGTGGCGACTGTGCCCGACCTGTTCGCCGCGCAGGTCCGGCGCGACGGTGCGGCACCGGCGCTGCTCTTCGCCGACCATGTGCTCTCCTACGCCGAACTGGACGAACGCGCGGGCAAGCTGGCCGGGCTTCTCGTGGCCCGGGGCATCGGCGCGGAGCAGTTCGTCGCGGTCGCGGTGCCGCGGTCGATCGAGATGGTGGTCGCGCTGCTCGCGGTGCTCAAGGCGGGTGCCGCCTATCTCCCGATCGACACCGACTACCCGCGCGACCGCATCGCCTACATGCTCGACGACGCCAAACCCAGCCTGGTGCTCACCACCACCGACGTGGCGGACCGGCTGCCGGGCAACACGAACGCCCTGCTGCTCGACGACGCGGGCACCGTCGACCTGATCGAGGCCGAGGGACCGGTGGATGGGTCGCCGGTGCTTCCGCGGCATCCCGCCTACCTGATCTACACCTCCGGCTCGACCGGCAGGCCCAAGGGCGTGGTGGTGTCGCACCAGGGTGTCGCCAGCCTGCTGGCCACCCAGGTCGAGCGGTTCGACGTCGGCCCCGGCAGCCGGGTGCTGCAGTTCTCCTCGGCCAGCTTCGACGCCGCGTTCTGGGAGCTGTGCATGTCACTGCTGTCCGGCGCCGCTCTGGTGGTGGCGCCCGCGGACGAGTTGCTGCCCGGTGAGCCGCTCGCGGCCGTGCTGCGCGGGCACCAGGTGACGCACGCGACCATCCCGCCGGTGGCGCTGGCGGCGATGCCCGCCGCCGACGACCTGCTCGCGGGTGGCACGCTGGTGGTGGCGGGCGAGGCGAGCGCGACCGAGCTCATCGCCAGGTGGTCGCGCGGCCGGCGGGTGATCAACGCGTACGGGCCGACCGAGTCGACGGTGTGCGCGACCATGAGCGCTCCGCTGAGCGGCACGCTCACCCCGCCGATCGGCAAGCCGATCACCAACACCCAGGTCTACGTGCTCGACGCCAACCTGCTGCCGGTCCCGGCCGGGGTGCGCGGTGAGCTCTACATCGCCGGCGCCGGGCTCGCCCGCGGCTACCTGGGCAGGCCGGGCCTGAGCGCCGAACGGTTCATCGCCAACCCGTTCGGGCCGCCCGGTTCCCGGATGTACCGCACCGGCGACCTCGTCCGCGCGGGTGCCGACGGCGAGCTGGTCTTCGACGGCCGGGCCGACCACCAGGTGAAGATCCGCGGCTTCCGCATCGAACTCGGCGAGGTCGAGTCGGTACTCGGGCGGCACCCGCGGGTGACCCAGGTGGCGGCGATCGTGCGCGAGGACCGACCCGGCGTCCGGCAACTCGTCGCCTACGTGGTTGCCGGCGGCGGACTAGAAATTGGTGAGTTGCGCAAGCACGCCGCCGAGGCGCTGCCCGACTACATGGTTCCCGCCGCGTTCGTCACGCTCGCCGAGCTGCCGCAGACGCCGAACGGCAAACTGGACCGCGCGGCGCTGCCCGCCCCCGATCTGTGCACTGTGGCCAGTCATCGGGAACCGCGGACGCCTGCCGAGCGGACCCTGTGCGCACTGTTCGCTGAGGTGCTCGGCCTGCCCAGGGTCGGTGTGGACGACAGCTTCTTCGATCTCGGCGGCGACAGCATCGTCTCCATCCAGTTGGTCAGCCGAGCCCGCAAGGCGGGCATGGCGCTCACCCCGCGCGAGGTGTTCGAGCACAAGACACCGGAGTCGCTCGCCGCGGTCGCCCGTCTGGTCGACGCCTCCGTCGCGGTCGTCGACAACGGCGTCGGACTGGTGTCTCCGACGCCGGTCATGCGCTGGCTTCGGGATCGCGGCGGCCCGATCGGCGAGTTCACCCAGTCCATGCTGCTGCGGGTGCCCGCCGCCCTCGGCGAAGACCACCTCGTCGCGGCCGTCCAGGTGATCCTCGACCAGCACGACGCGTTGCGTGCCAAGCTGATCGAGGCCGACTGGACGCTCGAAGTGCCCGCTCCCGGCGCGGTCCGCGCGCGGGACCGGGTACGGCGGGTCGACGTCTCGGACCTCGACGACGCGGGCCTATGCGCGGTCATCGCCGAACACACCAGGCAGGAACCCGCCCTGCTCGACCCGGCGGCCGGTGAGCTGGTACGGGTCGTGTGGTTCGACGCCGGGGCGGACCGGGCCGGGCGACTGCTGATCACCGTGCACCACCTGGTGGTCGACGGCGTGTCCTGGCGCATCCTGGTGCCCGACCTCGCCGCCGCCTGGCAAGCCGTCTCGGCGGGCCGGACGCCCGCGCCGCAACCGGTCGGCACCTCCCTGAAGACCTGGTCGCGCCTGCTCAGCGAGGGCGCGACGGAACGGGTGGCCGAACTTCCACTGTGGACACGGACGCTCGACGGCCCGGATCCACGCCTCGGCGCGCACGCGCTCGACCTGGCCGAGGACGTCATCTCCACCGTCCGGGACATCACGGTCACACTGCCGACGGACCGCACCGCGCCCCTGCTGACCACGGTCCCCGCCGCCTACCACGCGGGAGTCAGCGACGTGCTGCTCACGGGGCTGGCCATCGCCGTCGCGGACTGGCGGCGCAGGCGCTCACACGGCGGCGACGGCACGACGCTCGTCGACCTTGAGGGCCACGGCCGTGAGGAATCCGTCGGCGGGGCCGACCTTTCCCGCACGGTCGGCTGGTTCACCAGCCTGTACCCGGCCCGTCTCGACCCCGGCGTGCGCGACTGGGCCGACCTGTGGCGCGGCGGCAAGGAGCTTGGCCGGGTGCTCAAGCAGGTCAAGGAGCAACTGCGCGAGCTTCCCGACAGCGGCATCGGCTACGGGCTGCTGCGACACCTCAACCCGGACACCGCCCGGGTGCTCGGCGAACTGCCCGAACCGCAAGTCGGGTTCAACTACCTCGGCCGGTTCCCGGTCACCGCGGACTCCACCGACTGGTCCGCGGCGCCCGAAGCCGAACCGCTCGGCAGCAGCGCCGACGGCGAGATGCCCGCCACCCACGCGCTGGAAGTCAACGCACAGACCGAGGACCACCCGGACGGGCCGCGGTTGGTCGCTACTTGGTCTTGGCCGCGCAGGCTGCTCACCGAACCGGATGTCCGCGACCTGGCACAGACCTGGCTCCGGGCGCTCGACCTCCTGGCCGGGCTGGGCGACACGCCGGACTCGGGTGGCCACACACCGTCCGACCTGATGGTGACCCTGTCCCAGGAGGAGATCGACCTGTTGGAGGCCGACTGGCTCACCACCTGACCGGCCATCAGCGTCGGCCCGAAGGTTCGCGACGGAAGCTCGACCTCGCTGCGGGCTGGTCTGGGAATGGCCGGACGCCTGACCGCGTCCCCGGTGGGTGAAACGTCAGGCGGTCGCCGCGTCGCGGGCGGTTCGGTGCCTGGAGACGAGCATGGCGGCGGCGGCCGTGACGGTCGAGACCGCTTCGGCGATCGCGCTGATGGTCTTGTCGCCGTACCAGGCGGGCTCGTACATGTTGGGGAAGGGACCGATCGCGCCGAGGTCGACGTACACCGATGCGACGACGGCGGCCAGCGACGCCGCGGACACGACCAGCGCGAGCGCGGTCACCGCGCGGTGGGCGGTGATGAGGACAAGGACCGCGGCGAGGGCGGCGACCGAGGCCTGGACACGGAACAGGGTGCCCTGGCTGATGTCGGCCCCGTTGGTGGCGTAGGCCTCGGCGAGGTCGAAATGGATGTAGGAGCTCACGGCCAGTCCGGCGGCGGTGAGGATTCGCAGGAACAGTCCCGGACCGAACATGGTGTCTCCAGGCGGGTGGGGCCGGGGCCTGCCGACGACGTCGGCAGGGAGCCGGGGCTGGTGAGCATGGCTATCGAACGGTGACGCGCCGGTCATGTAGCCCGTCACCAAGGTCTTCGGAGCCGAAGGACTTGTCGATTGCCGTCACGTTGTGTTCGGCCGAGTCCTCGATCCGCCAGATCACCTTCGTCCCCACCGGCACGGTGAGCGACTGGGGCCTGAAGGTGAACTGATCGACCCGCGCGGTCACCGCCTGCCGGTTGCCAGGATGACGAGGAACTGGCCGCCACCCGGTTCGACGTTCGCGGTCACCGGCAGCCCCGGCACCAGCCGGGAGAACCGGTCCACCAGCCACTGCGCGGTCTCCTGCGCGTCCTGCCTGGTCGGGCAGCGGGCGACCATTTCGCGGCCCCCCTTGCGCTCCAGCCTGCCCGCGACGGTGATCAGCGGCGCGGGCTCGACCACGTGCAGGCGGTCCGGCCAGGCGATCACCACCTTGACCGCACCCTTGCGCGTGTTGCACCCGCGGTGCGCGAGCCGCTCCGCGACCTTGGCTTTCCGGTCGGCGGTGCGGCTGTCGACGCTGGGCCCCCGCGAGTCGTTCACCGACATGTCGGCGTCGACCGGCTCGTCGCACACCCAGCACCGCCAGCCATCACGCTCGGCCACTTCATCGAGGAGACTCATCCGAGCAAACTAGCCTGCTCGTCCGCCGTCGGGCCCACCGCGCCCGGTGAGCGCCGCACCGGGCGCGGTGACCGGGAGGCCACCTCGGGCCGACGACCGGATTCAGGTCGGTCGAACCGAAGTGGCGCGTGGGCCTGCGACCGTCCACTTGGGAACGGTCAGCTCGGCCCGCGCCAGTCAGGGACGTGTCCAGCCATCGACGAACCGCCCGCGGGTGAGCGAGCGCTGCACCTTCCCACTGGTGGTCTTCGGGATGCTGCGGCGCGGCACCATGTGGATCGCGATCGGCGGCACGCCGGTGCGCGCGCTGACCGCGGAGCGAATCGACGCCCGCAGGGTGTCGTGGTGTTCGGCCTCAAGCTCGGTCTCGACCACCAGGTGCAGTTCCTCGGAGTCGCCGTCCTCGGCCAGGTACCCGACGGCGACGACACCGCCGAGCCGGACACCGTGCACCGTCTCGGCGGCCTGCTCGAAGTCCGACGGGAAGTAGTTCGCGCCGCGGATGATGACGAGGTCCTTGGCGCGGCCGGTGATCCGCAGACTGCCGTCGCGCAGGTAGCCGACGTCGCCGGTCTTCCACCAGCCCGGGCCGTCGAGGGCCTCGGCGGTCGCCCGCGGAAGGTCGAAATAGCCCACGGTGCGCGACGGCCCGCGGAACTGGATGTGGCCGATCCGGCCCTCCCCCAGTTCGGTGCCCTGGTCGTCGACGATCCGGAGGTCCGTGCCCACCACCGGGGCGCCGCAGTCGACGACCCGCAAGGCGTGGGGGCTGTCCGCCTCGACGTCGACCACGCGAGCGTCGGCCACGGCGGCTTGGCGGTCGATCGTGTCGTACCTCATCGGCTCGGCGGGTGGCGTCATGGTGATGCCCAGGACCGCCTCCGCCATCCCGTAACAAGGCACGACGACGTTCGGCCTCAGGCCCCACTTGGTGAAGCGATCCGTGAAGCGCGCGATCGTGGCGGGGTTGATCGGCTCCGCGCCGCAGAACACCATCCGCCACGACGACAGGTCGACGCCCTTGAGGTGCTCGTCCTTCACCCGGTCGGCCAGGTAGCCGTAGGCGAAGTTCGGCGCCGCGGCGGTCGTGCCGCGGAAGTGGCTCATCAGGTGCAGCCACTCCGCGGGCGCGCGCAGAAACCGCGTCGGTGGCATGACCACGCCGCCGCCGCCGGTGTAGATCGGCAACATCAGGCCGGCGACCAGGCCCATGTCGTGGTAGAGCGGCAGCCAGCTCACGCTCACGTCCTCAGCCGACCAGCCGGTGGCCAGCGCGAGCTGCTCCAGGTGGGTGATCAGGTTGCCGTGCGAGACCATGACGCCCTTGGGCGCGCCGGTCGACCCGGAGGTGAGTTGGATGAACGCCAAGTCGCCCGGGCCGGGCAGGTGCACGGGGTGGGGCGCCACCTGCGCCGCGGCGGCCCGCGCGACCAAGGCGTCGCCGTCGATCAGGACGGTGTCCGCGAGCTCGCCCGCCGCCTCGATCATGGCCGCTGTCGTGACGATCGCGGCAGGCCGCAGGTAGCCGACCAGCTCCTTGAGTTGGCCGTCGAAGCCCGCGGTGGCGCCGAACGTGGTCGGCAGCGCCACGGAGGCCGGGGCGGCGCCGCACACCTGGGCGCCGAAGAAGGCCGCCGCGAACGGCCACCCCGCGGGCAGACAGATCAGGATCCGGTCACCTGGTCCGACACCGTGCTCGGCGAGGATCGCCGCGCTGCGGGCCGCGAGGTCGAACACGGCGTCATAGCGCCGTGGCTCGACCCGTGCGGGCTCCGGCACCATGGTCAGCTCAGTCGTCGACCCGCTCTCGGCCAGAGCGACCAGTGCGTGGACGATGCTCTGGTGACGCGGGTGTAGTGCGGTCATCGAATGCGCTCCTCGATTGTGTCGCTGGACCCGTTGACGAACCACGGCCGCACAGTCACGTCATCGGCGACAACGCGGGCCGGATGCAGCCCGTGCCGCGCGGCCAGATCCCGGGCGGCTTGCACGCCCGCTACGGAAAGGCCTCCGTACGAGGGACTCGGAGTCCGCGGCTCGAAGCCGAGCAGAATCGTTTCGGCCATGCACGAGTAGACGATCCCGGGCGGGAGGGTGATGCCCGGGAACCGCGGCGCCTGCCCGTCGGGAAGTTGGATCCGGCCACCGGACACCAGCGTCACGTTCGACAGGTTCGCCACCGCGGGGTGCACGTCACCCGGCACCGCGAGGTCGCAGACGAGGACGTCCCGGTCACCCGCGAGGTGGTTCGGCAGGATCACCGGGTCGGCCGAGTTGGTCGCGCTGACGACGGTCGGGCAGTCCCGCAGGGCGGCCATGTCCTCGGCGATGGAGACCTCGGTCAGGTGCGCCAGCCGCTCGGCGACGCGGGCCAGCCGACGGCCGGACCCCGGCCTGCCGACCAGCACCAGCGCCTCGCAGTGCGGGGCGATGAGTTCGGCCATGACGGCGCCGATGTTGCCGAGGCCGCCGACGAGCCCGACCCTGCGCTCCCCTGGACCCGCCTGGGCCAGGTGCCCGCGCACCAGGTCGTAGGCGCAGGCCGCGGTCAGCGAGTTGCCCGAGGTGACCCTGACCTCGTTCTCCACCACGTCGCGCCCGGCGCCGGTGACGATCGAGGTGTAGCCGCCGAGACCGATGGCGTCGGCACCGAGCCAGAACCCGAGGTCGACGGCGTCGAGCACGGTGCGGCGCAGCCAGGCCCCGTGGCCGGCGCGCTGTCCCTCAACCGCCTGGGCCGCGGTGAACGGCACGGCCACCAGGTTGACCTCGACCGCCCGGCCGGTATCGGAGAGGATCCGCCGCTGGACGACCTCGAACGGGCCCAACTCGCCGCAGATCCGGTCGACAGCCGCCTCGCACTGGTCCTCGGACCAACTCGCCAACTCCGGCGCCAGGGCGCGCAGCGAGGTCGCGGTGTCGAGGTTCGCGAGGAACACGACCCGGGGCACGTCCTCGTTGCGGCCGTCGCCGGGCCGCCGGTTCCCGCGCGGGTCCGGAACGTGCTGGCGCGGCCGCCAGGCGCCGGTGGCCGGCACGGTGAGGTGGCCGAGCAGCGTCGCGTAGTCACCCTTGGCCAACAGGCCCGCCGCGTCGTCGAACGCGGCGACGACCCGGTCGATGTCGGCGGACTCCAGCAGCGCGGAGGGCTGCACGCGCAGCGTTTTCGTCGCGGACAAGGTGGGGATGACGCGGACGCGGTGTTCGTGCAGCATCCTGCCCGCGATCAGGAAGCCGAGCGTCTCCGCGTCGAACACCTGCTTCAGCAGCGCGGAGTCCGGCTTGGGCAGCCTGAACTCGACACCGAGGAGCAGCCCGCGCCCGCGCACCTCGGCGATGGCCTCTGGCCAACGCTTCGCGACCTCGGTGAGCCGCTCCCGCAGCTCGGCGCCGACCTCGGCGATCCGGTCCCGGTACTGGACGGAGAGGTCAAGACCCGCCAGGGCCACCCTGGCCGACAGGTCGTCGTCGGCGAAGGTCGAGGTGTGGTGGCGCCCGAACTCCGCGATGTAGTGGTCCTCGGCGACGAGCAGCGCCGAGATCTTGGCCAGGCCGCCGCCGAGGGACTTCGAGAGCAGGTAGTAGTCGGCGACCACGCCGGACGGCTCGGAGGCGAGAAACGTCCCGGTGCGGCCCATTCCGCACTGGATCTCGTCGAACACCAGGACCGCGCCGTGCCGGTCGGCGAGTTCGCGCAGCGCGGCGAGCGTCGCGGTCGGCACCTCCCGCACGCCTGCCTCGCCCTGGATCGGCTCGACGAAGCACGCCGCGACCGGCGAGACGTGGCGGGCGGCCGAATGCGGCACGCCCGCGGCGTCGACGGTGACCGTGTCCAGGCGCACCCGCACGGGGTCGAGCGCGGAGACGACGGAGCGTGGGGCCCAGTCGTGCAGCCGGATCCGCTTGGGACCGTGGACGTGCAGGTCCTTCGGCACGTTGGCGCCGTGGGTCAGCGCACCGGCCGCGGAGGTCTTGCCGTGGAACGAGTCCCTGAGCGAGACGAAGATCGGCTCGGCCTTGCCCATCGCCTCCACACACGCGATGGCCTCGGCCACCACGTCACCGCATGGCCGCCCCCGCGCGGGGCCGTCCGCGCACGGCAGGTCGTCCACACCGTCGCGCCGCAGCCCCCGCAGCGTCTGCTCGAGTTCCTCCCGCAGCGCGCCGAGCCCGCGGCTGTGCTCGACCGACGCGTGCTTCACCGCGCCCTCGACGGCGTCGGCGCCGGTGCTGCCGAACGTGACGACGTAGCTCGCCCCGGTGGACGCGCCGACCATCGCCGAGAGCCGCTCGGCCAACTCCCCCGCCCACGGGCGGACGCTTCCCTGCGCGTTGAACGGCAACCGCTCGTCGAGGCCGCGCCGGGCGACCTCGACAAGTGCGGGGTGGTTGTGGCCGAACAGCGAGGCCCCCGCGCCGCCGACCAGGTCCAGCACCCGCTCGCCCGTCGCCGGGTCGTCGGCGCAGGCGGGGTGCTCCAGGGTCAGGTAGTCACCCTGGCCCGCCCGGTAGGTGACATCCAGGTTGAGCGCCCGGAAGAGCCTGGCGAGTTCGGGCCGGGTGTGCCGGGCGAAGCCGTTGGGAGCGCTCATTTCTCCGGGTGTCCTTGTCCGACCGAAACAGTCAGCGCCGCGGTGACGGTGGCCACCACGTCCCGCAGGGTCACCATCGATCCCGCCTGCTCGTCGCTGATACTCACGTCGAACCTGTCCTCCATCTCCACGATGAGGTCCACGGAGCGGACGGAGTCGAGTCCGTAGTCCACAAGCCGGCGGTCCGGGTCGAGTTCGGGCAGTTGCAGCCGCTGACGGAACAGCTTGTCAACGACATCGAAAATGTCGCGATCCATGGATTGCTTCCTCTCACCCGACTCCACGCACACTGCTTGGCCTCTATGGGCGCGGCCGAACACGACGGACCGCGTCACCGCCGTATCGCCACGGCGAGCGATAGACGCGGCTCAGACCGGACCCACACCGGCACGGACACACCTCGGTAGGACGCGACGAGCGTCGCGTCTGTCTGGTCCAACTCGATCCACCAGAACAAGAACTGATCCGGCCCACCAAGGCCGCCCCCGCCACCCAGCGAGCAGAGAGCCTTGAAGGCCGCCTCCTTCGCCGCGAACAGGTCCCGCGCGCTGTACGCCCCGGCGGGCCTCAGCAGCGCGGCGCGCTCCCGGTCGCGCAGGACGAACCTGGCCACGCGGGGACTGATCACGGCGTCCTCGATGTCGACGCCCACCGCCTCGGCACCCGGGACGACCACCGCCACGGCCACCCTGTCGGTGTGCGCGATGGCCCCGGCGAACCCTGGGGGAAACCTCGGCCTCCCATCGGGTTCACGCGGCACAACCAAGTCGGTGGACCCGGACTCGGCCAAGGCCGCCGCGACCGCGGCTCGCCCGGCCGCGGACTGCTCGTCGCGGCCGCGCGGCGGCCGCACCGGGCGCCACTGGAAGTGCGCACCCGGTGCGACCCCTTCCGGAACCGTCAGTTGGAGCGACACCGCCGTCCCCTATGCGGGCAGGGACGCGACGTGCCCGGCCAGCGAGCTGATCGAGCGCAGCGCCTCGGGCGCGACGTCGTCCTGCCACTCGAAGCCGAACTCGTCCTCCATGGCCACCAGCAGGCTCACCAGCGCGGCCGACGAGACTCCGCCCTCGCGCAGCGACACGGTGTCCGCCAGTTCGGTCACGAAACTGTCGGGGCCGAACATGTCCAGCAGGAGCGCACGGATACGCGCCCTGGCCTCGACCACCGAATCGGACTCGGCGACTGGATCAGGCACCGGCTTCGGCTTCCGCGACGAACTTGCGGACGATCGCCTGGAAGCCCATCGCGTCGTCGAGGAAGGGCAGGTGGCCCGCGCCGGGCATGATCTCGTAGCCGCCCTTGGGAAAGTGCTCGGCCAGTTCCCGGGCACCGGTGTTGCTCAGCAGGATGTCGTCGTCGCCGATGACGACCAGCGCCGGGCACTGGATCTGCTTGAGCAGCTCGGGGCTGGTCTCGCCGGTCAGCGCCAGGTTGAGGCCGTTGGCGAGGTCCTCCTTGGTGGACAGCGCGAGGAAGCTCTCCCGCAGGCCCAGGAAGCCGGGGGTGCCGAGTTCCTCGTTCATGTCCGCGCCGAACACCTCGGGGTAGAGGTGGTTGTACAGGGCGGCCATGCCGTGGTTCTCCAGGGTGAGCAGCCACGCGCGCTGGATCTGGCGGTGCCTGCGCATGCCCTTGGGACCCAGAGCGGGCCCGGCGAGCACGATCCCCGCCACCCGGTCGGGGTAGGTCAGCGCGATGTCACGGGCGAGGACGGTGGAGATCGAGGTGGAGACCAGGTAGGTCTTCTCGACCTGCAGGGCGTCGAGCAGGGCGATGGCGTCGGCGGCGTGCTGCGCCCAGGACGGGTAGGTCTCCGGGTGGGTCGACTGCCCGTGACCCGCGAGGTCGTAGCTGATGACGCGGTGGTCGTTGGCGAGGTCGTCGGTGAGGACACGCCACGTCGGGGTGGTCATGAAGAAGTTGTTGAGGGTGGTGACAACCGGGCCGTCACCGGTCGACTCGTAGTAGAGCTCGACGCCGTCGCGGACGCGGACCTTGAGGGTGTCCTCGCGGTACTTCAGGTCGAGCCGTTCGAGCACGTCGGAAGCTGACATCATCGTTCCTTTTCTGTTTCGGCGACTTCATGGCCCCGCAGGACACGGTCGAACGCGGCGACGATCTCGGCCGCCGAGGGTTCACGGGTGATCGCGGCGCAGGACAGGCCGCAGTACATGGCCATCTCCTCGACGCGCCCGGTGGTCGAGTCGGTCGGCACCGCGGCGCTGAACCGCGGCACCAGGAACGACTGGCCTCCCACGGTCGTGCGGCCGATGAAGTTCTTGGCCTGCAACGGGTTCGCCGTGACGGCGGTGGACAGCACCCGGTGCCGCCGGTTCGGCCAGCCGATCTCGTAGACACCGGTGATCACGGTGTCGGCTCCCGAGGCGCCGATCACCGCCTGCTTGAAGTACGGATGCGCCGCCGACTCGCGCGAGACGACGAACGCCGTGCCGAGCAGCACTCCGTCGGCGCCCGCGGCCAGCGCGACGGCGGCGTCGCCGGGCGACCCGATCCCGCCGGAGGCGACGACGCACGCGTCGGGCAGCCGGTCGCGCAGCCGCGCCACCAGTTCATCGCGCGGGTCGTGGCCGAGCAGGTGTCCGCCCGCCTCGACGCCCTGGGCGATCACGACGGCGCCGCGCTCGGCGGCCCGCACGCCGTCATCGACCGTGCCGACCTGGACCACGAGGCGCCTGCCCGAGGCGGCCACGCGGTCGAACACGGCGTCCTCGGGCATGCCGAACAGCGAGACGTACACCGAGTCCGGAGTCTCACCGAGCAGCTGCTCCAGTTGCTCGGTGAGCTCGTGGGCGCCGACGACCTCGGGGATGAAGTTCACCCCGACCGGCTTGTCGGTGGCCGCGGTCAGCCGCTTCAGCATGGTGGAAAGGTGCTCGCCGACCAGCTTGTAGCCGCCGACGCAGCCCGCCGCACCCGCGTTCGACACCGCGGCCGCGAGCTCCGGGCCGGAGACCCCGCCCATTCCCGCCAGCAGCACTCCCACCTCGACGCCGAGCGCCTCGGCCGCGGTGGTACGCATCAGCCCAGCGCCTCGACAGCGTCCAGCGCGGCGACGGCGCTGCCGAACCGGTCGGTCAGGGTGTGGATCCACCGCTCCAGGCCGAAGGCGAGACAGCTGGTGTGCGCCGTCTCCTCGCCAGCCCGGATCGAGCAGCGCTCGCCGAAGAAGTTCCGGTGGTAGTTGACCGAGCCGATCGCCAGGCCGTTGACCACGAACTCTTCCTTGACGGGGAACAGCTTCTGCATCTTCGCCTTGCCGCTGTTCTTGTCGAAGAACGGGTCGTTGGCGACCTCGATGCCGTACTCGATGCCCAGCTCGACGAGCAGCGCGATCACGGCGTCCTTGGCCCGCGCCAGGTGCGCCTTGGCCGCGTCCTCCGGCCCGACGCACACGATCTCGCGCATCGTGAAGCCCAGCAGCCGCTGCAGACCGTTGTAGTGGTCCTCGTTGCGGAAGCAGGTTCCGACGGTCGTGCGCATGACGCCCTCGGCGGGCAGCACCGTGCCCGCGAGGTCGACGTAGATCGAGTAGCAGGCCGCGGACGGCAGCGCGAACGCGGTCGGCTCCATCACCTCCGGGACGACGCGCTCCACCGGCCGCTCCGCGCCGGCCAGCGAGGCGCTGAGCCGCGCCGGGTCCAGCCGCACCGCGGCCAGGCCCAGGTGCGGGAAGTTGTCGTAGTAGTCGAACTTGTCCAGGTCCGAGCACCTGATCAGGTGCGGGTACCGGAACTCCGGGGCGTTCCATCCGGCCGCGAGCCGCAGGAACACCGCCTCGATCGCGCGCAACAGCCGCAGCTGGTCTCCGTCGAGCACTCGCAAGCCGTTGTCGGTCGCCGTGGTCATCGCACCGCCTCCCGCGTGAAGAACCGGGCCTCGATCGCCGTCAAGGTCCGAAAGTCGTCCAGGTCGAGGTCCTCGGGGTCGATCGACTCGCCGGTGAGTTCCTCCAGCAGGAAGATGAACTCGACGAAGGCCAGCGAATTGATGGCCCGGCTGTCGATCAGGTCGAGGTCGTCGGACAGGGTGTCCATTGTGGAATTGCGCTGCAGGATGAAGTCCCGGACCGCCCGCATCTGGTCGTTCATCGCTTGACCAGTTCCCGGCCGACGCCCACTTTGGACAGGAACTTCCTGGTGCGCTTGAGGATCTGCTCGTGCGCCGCCAGCCGCGCCGGGTGTTCGAGCGCGCGCCTGCGCAGGGCCAGGGCGTCCGGGATGCCCGCGTCGCGGTATGCCGCCGGGTTGTACAGGGTGCCGATGCTGTAGGTCAGGTAGCTCTCGAGGTACTCCGCGACCAGCGGCACCTCGTCCGGGTCGCGCTTGGCCACCTGCTCCAGCAGGTTCACGAAGATCATGCGGCCGAAGGCGACGTGCCTGCTCTCGTCCTGGTGGTGCACCCGGTTGATCTCACGGGCGATGACCGGCAGGCCCATGTCCGTGGCCATGTGCGCGTTGTAGTGGTCGACGATCTCCTCGAAGATCAGGATGCGCGCGAACACGATCAGCTCGCGGGCCACCGCCGAGAGGTGCTCGACCGAGTCCGCCCGCAGCGACGGCTGCGCCGGGTAGAGTTTGCCGCCGTAGCGCAGGCAGAACTGCGCGAAGAACCACATGTGCTCGTTCTCCTCACCGATGAAGTGGTGGAGGAACTCCGAGACACCGGCGTAAGTGCGGTCATGGATGCGCATGACCACCTCGCTCAACAGCTCACGGATGCCGTGGATGTTGAGGCTGAAGAAGTTGATCGCCTCGTACCTGGTCAAGGCGAGCTGCTGCTCGCGGGTGAGCTCGTCCCACATGGGGGTGCCCGCCAGCGTGGTGAGGCTCTCACTCATCCATGGCTTGTCCGGCTCGATGGCCTCGGGCCAGTCGAACATCGTGTACGGGTTGTAGTAGCCCGACTCGGCCATCAGCTCCAGCCGGTCCAGCGCCAGGTCGATCGGCTCGATCTCACGTACTGCCATCTCTACTCTTTCCTACGGAGTGGCTCGACATTCCAGCGTCACCGCGTCGATCGGATATCCGCACGCACATGGACCGGCTCCGGTGAACCGCAGTCGTGGTAGCCGAAGGAGGCGTTACCGGAGGCGGTGGACGGGATCACCTTGTTGTAGACCGATCCCTGGCACAGTTCCTGGAAGTCGCCGGTGTCGGGCGACAGCCGGGCGGCCAGCTGGGCCTTGGCGATGTCGACGGTCTTCACCGAGCCGTCGTCATCGGTGACCTCGACGCACGCGTGCGGCAGGTCGAGGGCCCCGCCCAGCACGCCGCAGAACCAGCCGCGCTTGGCCTCGGCCGCATAACCCGCGTCCCGGAACCGTTGCGCCAGCAGCAGACTCGCGGCGATGCAGCTGGTCGCGCCCAGCCCGTGCACCAGGTCGGGGTCGGCCTGCATGGCGATGGGGATCATCTGCCAGCGGTAGCCCGAGTCCAGGTAGTCCCGCACCAGGCGCCGCAGTCGCGGCGCGACCAGCGGCGTGCGCGCGCCGGTGGTGGTGACGGTGGCCGAGTACTCGCCGGACGACGCCGCGCTGGGCCCGATGACCTCGTGCACCTCGACGCGCCCGCCGAAGCGTTCGACGTCGGGCGCCTCCAGCCGCCACGGCGCCTCGCCGCGACAGTCCACACAGTCCATCCGGACCCGGAAGTCCCAAGTCTTGTCGCGCAGCAGGTCGTCCATCGACCTGGTGGCGAACCGGAACAGCATGCGGAAGGCGAGTTCGGGCTGCGTGTTCCCCTTGCCGGAGTACATGCCGAGGTTGTAGAGGTCGTTGACGTCGAAGTGCCGCACCCCGTCGCGGTCCTCGAACGGCAGGCCCGCGTCGACCAACCGGTCGAGTTCGGCCTGATCGCAGCGCAGCATCTCCCGCGCCACGGTGTCGGACTGGGTTTTGTGGGAGTACTCCGCGGGAACGAACTCGATGGAATCCGCCACCTGTTCCCAGTGCGTGCTCGCGGATGCGGCTTGCAACGACACAGTCCCTCTCCCTGGGCAGAACGAAAGCCGACGATCACTGATTCGGACACCGGCGGCAAATGGTCCAGTTGATTACGAGAGCATTCCGTCATCCCCTATGAGACGGACCAACCGAACGATATCGACCGTACCAGCCGGACACGAAGCGGCAACAGATCAGTTCCACATGGACGCCCATGTGTTCCACATATACGAATTGGAGAAACGATTCCTCACCAGCGCGGCCGGAATGCATCCGACCAGAGAGCGGGTCGCGGCGATCTTCGCCGACCGGACCTCATCCACGCGACGGGTGCGGGTTGATTCAGTCCTCGTCGACGTGGCGCCCGCGGCCATCGACCACATGTGGCACGCGATGCGACCCGATGCGCTCCCGGGCGGCCCACTTGGTCGCCTCCACCGTGCTGCGGGCCAGTCCGATGGCGTCATGCAGGAGCTCGGTGTGCGAGTGGTCGCCGTTCACGCTGTCCTGCTGCGTCCGCAGCAGGGCGGCCGCGCAGTTCAGGGCGTCGCACGCGGCGCTGACCTCGGGAACGCGCCAACCGCGCGAGCCCCGCAGTTCCACGGCGAGCTTTTCGAGCAGTTCGACGGCCGACGCGAAGTCCGCGGCCGCCTCATGGGCAGTGCTCATGGGCCGGACCTCATCACCTTCCCGACCTGGGCTGGGACGCCGCGGCGCGGCGTCCCAGCGATCCGGTCACGTGGTCACGCGGACTTCTCGATCTTGGTGACGAGGTGGTTGCCGAGCAGCAGGTAGTCGATCTCGGTGCCGAGGAAGCAGTTCACCGCGTCGGCCGGGGCGCAGACGATCGGCTCGCCCGCGACGTTGAACGACGTGTTGATCAGGCAGGGCACGCCCGTCAGCGAGGTGAACTCGCGCAGCAGGGCGGCCAGCCGCGGAGTCTCCTCGTCGGTGAGGGTCTGCACCCGCGAAGTGCCGTCGACGTGCACCGCGCCCTGGATCTTCTCGCGGTACTCCTCCTTCACCGGGAAGACAAAGGTCATGTAGGGCGAGGACTTCTTCTTGCCCAGCTCGAAGACCTTCGCCGCGTCCGACTCGAGCACCAGCGGCGCGAACGGCCGGAACGGCTCCCGGTGCTTGACGCGCAGGTTGATGACGTCCTTGATGTCCGAGAAGCTCGGGTTCGCCAGGATGCTGCGGTGACCGAGGGCGCGGGGACCGTGCTCCATGCGGCCCTCGAAGTAGCCGACGATGACCTTCTCGGTCAGCAGCTTGGCCACCTGGTCGACGACCTCGTCGTCGGTCAGCCTGGTCCACTCGACCTTGCCCGCGAACTCCCGCAGGGCCGTCTCGATGGCGTCTTCGTCGTACTCGGGGCCGAGGTACGGGGTGACCGACTCGGGAGCCTTGACCTCACCCTCGGCCGCGGGGTCGTTGACCCAGGCGTAGACGGCGGCGCCGATGGCGATGCCGGTGTCGCTGGCGCCGAAGCTGACCGACATGTCCTCGAAGCGCGACTCTTCGAGCATCGGGGTGTTGTTCAGGCAGTTGAGCGCCACACCGCCCTCGAACAGCAGGTGGGGCAGGTCGGTCTTCGACTCGAGCGCGCGCAGCTGGTGGTTGGTGACGGCCAGCAGCATCTCCTGCGCCGCGGCGGACACCGTCGACTGGTATTCCAGGGTGTCCTGGAACGGGCCGAAGTGCTGCTCGAACAGCGGCTCGAAGCTGCGCGGGTTCTCCAGGTCGTGCTGCTGGCAGAGGGTGTAGCGGCCGCCATCCTCCAGCTTGACGACGTGCTCGAGGAACGGGTTGGGCGACGGCGCCTCGCCGTAGCCCGCCATGCCCATGACCTTGTACTCGTCGTTGTTCGGCACGAAGCCCAGGAAACGGGTGATCGCGGAGAACAGCATGCCGATCGAGTCGTGCGCGGTGACCATCTGGTCGTCGAACAGCTTGATCTTGCCGTCGCGGATCTCGCCGACCACCGACGAGAACAGCTCGGCGCGGCCGTCGCTGATGAGGAACGCCGCGTCCTTCATGCCCGCGAAGTACCAGCCGGTGGTCGCGTGGGCGAGGTGGTGGGGGACGAAGACGACCTTCTCGCGGTCGGGGGTGAAGCCGGTGCGGGCGGCGAAGTCGGCGAGGATCGCCTCCTGGCCGAGGACGTGCACGAACAACTGGCCGATCTTGTTCAGCCTGCCCAGCTTGTCCAGCGGGGCGAGCGGCTGCATCGCCAGGTCGAACAGGGCGGCGTTGAAGACGACGTCGTTGAAGCTCCACGGGATGGCGATCAGATCGATGTCCTCGAACTTCACGCCCGCGTGGTCGAGCACCCACTTCACCGAGTTGATCGGGAAGTCGGAGGTCTTCTTCTCCCGGTTGAGGCGCTCTTCCTCCACCGCGGCGACGAGTTCACCGTTGACCAGCAGCGACGCGCCGGCGTCGTGGCCGAGACCGTAGTGTTTCTCCTTGCCGACCGCGTCATAGTGCTCGGCGAAGATCTCAGCGCTGCGGGAGAAACCGTTGCACCCCAAGACAATCATGACCAATGTTCCTTCTCTGTCGCACTGGGTCGCGGGCACACTGACGGCACGGAACGCGCCGTGCGGCAAGGAGCGACGAATTCATCACGAAGATAGACTTCAGCGCACGTCAAATGGAGCGGACATACTCGATTCTAATTCCCAGCCAGGCTACCAGCACAAAACTCGCACCAGCAATGTGAGAACCACACCATTGCGGATGCAGTCCTCACGCGCGGACCGAGTTCGCAACCTTACACCGAGGGCAAAACATATATTTGCGGATAAGCGAAACGAGATCCCTTTCTGAACCACTCCGCACAAGGGGCCACCATGCCTTTGGACCGCATCCTCCGCAACCTGATCACCTGGCAGCGCGCGGACGGTCCGCCGACGCCGATGCGCGAACTGTCCATTGAGGACGCCCGCGCGCGGTACCTGGCGAACGCGGTCCGCCCGCGTCGCGGCCCCGCGGACACGGTCACCACCGTCGACCGGACGGTCGAGACCACGGACGGTTCGTCGATCCGGGCGAGGGTGTACCACCCGGACACGGCGCCGAGCATGTCGCTCACCTTCCTGCACGGCGGCGGCTGGGTCGTCGGCGACCTCGACAGCCACGACTGGGCCGTGCGCACCACGGCCTCGGCGCTCGGCGCGGTCGTGGTCGCCGCGGACTACCGGCGTGCGCCGGAGTTCCCGTACCCGGTCCCGCTGTACGACGCGATCGCCGTCGCGCGATGGACCGCCCAGGAGTTCCCGGGTCTCCCGCAGGTCCTCGCGGGCGACAGCGCGGGCGCGCACCTGTCGGTCGGCGTGGCGCTCGACGCGCGCGACAACGACGGCCCCCGGTTCGCGGCGATGCTGCTGCTGTACCCGCCGACGGACCCGAGCCTGCGGCTGGCCGCGGCGGGCGAGTATCCCGAGGGTTACCTGCTGTCCGTCGACGACATGGCCCACCACTACGACCTCTACGTCCCCGACCCGGCCCGGCGCGGCGACCCCGCGGTCGACCTGCTGAGCGCGGACCTGCGCGACCTGCCGCCCGCGGTGGTCGCCACGGCGGAGTTCGACCCGCTGCGCGACGAGGGGATCGCCTTCGCCGAGCGGTTGGCCGCCGCGGGTGTGCCCGCCAGGCAGGTGCCCGGCCCGGGACTGGTACACGGCTACTTCCTGATGCAGGACGTCGTGCCCGCAGCGGCCAAGTGCGCCCAAGGGGTGCTCGACGAACTGACCGCGATGCTGGCCGCGCCGCATGAGGACGCAGCCGCCGCGCGGATCGATCCGGTTCCGGGTCGCTGATCCGCGAACCGGGGGCGCTCCGGCTGCGACGCCCCCGGTTCCGGTCGCTCGTCACACGCTCGCGGGTTCCCGGCGGCGCGCCCGCAGCGCTTGCACCACCCATGGTTCGTAGTCGGCGTAAACGGCTGTCAGTTCGTCGGCCAAAAGCATTCTGCGCATCGTCGCTCGCTGGATCTTGCCGCTCGTGGTTCGGCGCACCGCGGCTCGCCGCAGTAGGCCGATGCCGTCGACCGGGACGCCGAACTCACAGGCGACCGTCGCGCGGATCTGCTCCGCGAGGGCGCGCAGCCGGTCGGCGGGTGGCCGACCGTTGATCTCGTGGGTGACGATCAGGGCGTCCATCGTGGCGGCGGCCGCGCCGAGCGACACGCTGAACACCGCGCCGACCGAGCCGAGTTCGGGGTGCCGCGCCCGCAGTGTCCGCTCGATGTCCTGGGGAGCGAACGTGCGCCCGGCCACGGTCACCAGTTCGGCGCAGCGCCCGGTCACGTAGATCTCACCGTCGTACACCGCGCCGAGGTCACCGGTGCGTAGGTAGCCGTCCGCCGTCCAGGCGAACGCGTTGGCCGCGGTGTCGTTCCAGTACCCGGCGGCGACGCTGCCGCCGCGCAGACAGATCTCGCCGATCGATCCGGGCGGCAGTGGCTCGGCGGTCGTCGGATCGGTGATCAAGACGTCGAAGGTGTGCGGCGTCCCGCAACTGACCAACCCCACGCCGCCGTCGGCGGCGACGAAGCGTTGCCGCTCAAGCATTTCGGGGTTCACTGTGATCACCTTGGGCCTGCGGTAGGCCTGACCCGAGATGTAGACCGTGGCCTCGGCCATGCCGTAGCACGTGGTCAGCACGTCGTCGCGCAGCCCGGCGGGCGCGAAGCGCTCGACGAACCGGTCGAGTGTCATGGGCCGCACGGGTTCCGCGCCGATCGCGGAGAACCGCCACCTGGACAGGTCCAGTTCGGCGACCTGGTCGTCGGTGATCCGGGTCCGGACCAGGTCATAGGCGAAGCTGGGTCCCGCCGACGAGTGGATGTCGTACTTGTCGATCAGCCGCAGCCACTGGTGCGGGCGCTTGAGGAACGACGCGGGGCGCATCAGCACGCAGCACGTGCCGACGAGCAGGGCGGGCAGAAGCTGACCGAGCAGGCCCATGTCGTGGTACAGCGGCAGCCACCCGCCCAGCCGCGTCCGCGGGGTCAGGCGGCACATGACGCGCTGGTTCGTCACGTTGTGCAGGATGTTGCCGTGGCTGAGCATCGCACCCTTCGGCGCGCCTGTGGTGCCGGAGGTGTACTGCAGCAGCGCGAGTGCCGACCGGTCGAGTTCCTCCGGCTGCCACGCGCCCGCGTCCGGCAGGTCGCCGCCGTCGGTAGCGACCACCGGCGTCCCGAGGCCCTCGGCGTCGGCCCACTCCGCGACGGCCGAGAAGTTCTCGGAGTCGGTGAGGACAGCGCACACGCCCGCGTTCTCCGCGATGCCCTGCACCCGCGACCGCTCCTCGCGGTAGCGGCCGGGCAGCGGCGCGGGCACGGCGGCCATCCCCGCATAGAGGCAGCCGACCAAGGCCGCGACGAAGTCGACCCCGGTCGGGTAGAGCAGCAACAGCCGCTCCCCCACCGGGAACCTCGCGCGCAGCCACGCGCCGACCTTCCTCGCCTCGGCGTCGAGTCGGGCGTACGTCCACCGGGTGTCGTCGCTCTCGTCCACGTCGTGCACGACGATCACCGCCAGGTCGTCCGGCGCCGTGCGGACATGATCTCGAATCACCGCGGCGATGCTTGTGACGTTCTGCGAATCGACCATGGAGCTGGTTTCTCCTTCTGCCGCGCGCACGACTGGGCCTCTCCGTGAGAAGCGCCGTCCGAGAAACGCGAAAGGGATATGCATGTGCGGCGCACCGACCCCGCGCAATTCGGGGAGCGAGCGCATCGACGCCTATTTCAGCCTTCTGTCGGATGCTCTACCTGGAGGAACATCGCCCCAGCAGAACAGTCGCATCGACTGTATTGGAGGCTAGCACGAAGTCGCTTAACGACCCGCGGGTCGCTCGACAAAGGTGCGAATCGCGCGGAGTCGTATTAGGAACTCATCGGTAACAATTACCGACGCGAGCGGGCCGACCCGACGGTGGGACATACACCACCCGTCTGACGCAAGCACTTGATATCGAGATCTCAACACCCGGGCAGAAGTTGCGAAACCGATCGCGCTCGCGATAGCGTGAGACACAGCCAATACTTGAGACTTGAGAAACCAGCGGCCGGGATGCGATCACAGCGCATCGCCGCACCTGCCCGCCGCCACCTGTTCTCCGCCACGACACTTCGCCAAAGGGATTCGCTGCCCGCGCGGACGGGCAGCGAATCCCTGAGTCACACCATGGCGGCGCACGATCGGGAGCACAGCGACTGGGAGGTCACCGCCGGATCACGCCCGACATAATTGAACATTCAGCGAAAGCCTGCTCAGATCCAGTACGAGGCCCTGGCGATCCGCAGCGCGTCAATACGATTGCGGGCACCCAGCTTCGCCACCACTGACGAGAGGTAATTGCGGACCGTCCCCTCGGACAGATGCAAGCGCGACGCTATCTCGACCACGGCGTCGCCGCGGGCCACATATTCGAGCACGGACAGTTCCCTGAGTGTCAGTGGACAGTTTTCATTGCCGAGCGCCGCGACGGTGAGTTCCGCGTCGAAAACCCGTTCGCCCTGGTACACCCGGTGGATCGCGTCGAAGAACCGGCGGGGCGGCGCGCTGCGCTGCACCATCCCGTCGACGCCGCCGGTGAAGGCCTGGCGCACGACCGACCGCGTGAACGCGGTCGCCAGCAGCAAGCTGCGGCAACCCGGCAGCGCGGCGACTTTCTCGGCTACGGCCAGGACGCCGTCGTCGGCCCCCTCGAAGCTGACGATCACGACGTCCGGCCGATGTAACTCGGCGAGTTCCAGGGCGTCAAGACTGGTGTCGGACGCCCCTACGACGTGCATCTCGTCGCTTTGCTCCAGTAAGGCGGTAAGCGCGAAACGCGAAAGGTGCACGTCGTCGGACACCATAACATTAATCCCCATGATTTCTCCCCTGTTACGATCCCACTATTGATCGGTAACCCACCCCTGGGACCGGATTCTACGCGTTCGATTCGACCGAGCTCAATCGCGCACTCAGCCTAACGAACCCCCCGTCGACATTCCCCGTCATCGACGTGTCGGTTACATTCATGGCCGATTTCGGCCAATCTGGCACCTGGGTGGAAATAGTGGACAGTAGCCCCTGATGAAACAGCGGTGGCGACAACACGGCGCCAACCGGCGATGAGCATGCGGTTTAAACCGACTCCGATGTTCGAATATTCCTCCCCCCTGCGGATAGGCAACCGAGAAAATGGACATTTCGGCGAAAACGGTCGGCCGAAGTCGCTACGCCGCCGACGAGATCCGAGCCGACGCGCGTGCCATCAATCCCCACCCCCACGGACTCCATCATGCCAAAAAGTGTGCACCGCGACCACAGCGACTTTGTGGCAGGTCACCGCGACATAATGCGTTGTACACGATCTGTTGATTCGACGCACTCGCGCGCGAGGAACACAACCCTTCGATCGTCGGGTTTGACAATGAAGCGCGGGCCGGAACCAGGCCCGACGCCGCGCATCCCCGTTCGAATTCCGCGAACCTGCGGACAAAAGGAAGGGGTCGCCGGCTGAGCCGGGGGGACGGCTCAACCAGCGACCTCATTCGTCGGGGCGACGCCATTGTCGCCCCGACACGATTTTCGAATAGCCGCCCGACTCCACAATGGACGCGCCCGACCTGCTTTTATTCCGCGGCGACCGCCTTGGCGGCTTCCGGGCGGACGGCGGGGATCACGAGCAGGGCGATGGCCGAGGCGGCCACCAGGAGGATGGCGCCGAGGGTCAGTCCCCACGCGTACCCGTCGGTCAGGGCCGCCGGGGTGGCGGTCGGACCGGTGCGGACCTGGGCGGCGGTGCCCAGGGCCGCCAGGCCGAGCGAGGCGCCGATCTGCCTGCTGCTGCTCAGCAGCCCGGACGCGGCGCCCGTCTCGGCCGGGTCGACGCCCACCGTGGCGGTGGAGACCGTCGGGCCAAGGCAGATGCCGAAGCCGATGGCGGTGATGATCGACGGGCCGAACGCGTCGGCGAAGAACGAGCCGTTCGAGTCGATCAGGCCGAACCAGAAGAACCCGACGGCGGTCACCAGGCCGCCGACGACGATCAGCGTGCGCGCCGGGACCGTCAGGCCGAGCTTGATGGCGACGACCGAGCCGATGACCACGCCGATGGCCAGCGGCAGGAACTCGACGCCGGTCAGCGCCGGGCTGGTGTCCAGAACCCGTTGCAGGTAAAGGGAGACGAAGTAGAACGACGAGGCCATCGTGGCCCCGAAGACCAGGTTGAAGATGTTGGCGCCCGCCACCGAACGGTTCGACAGCATGCCAAGGCGGATCAGCGGGTCGCGGCTCGTGGTCTTCTCCACGTAGACGAACGCGACCAGCATGGCGACCGCGATCCCCAGCGTGGTCAGTGTGGTCGACGAGCCCCAGCCATGCTGTTCGGTGCGGACCACGCCGAACACGAGCAGGCTCATGCCCGCGGTGGCCAGCACGGCGCCCATGACGTCCGGGCGGCCGTTGCGGGCGGTCGGCGGGGTGCTGTGCACGCGCAAGGCCATGAACAGCGCGATGGCGGCCATGGGCACGCTGATGAACATGACCCAGCGCCAGCCCGCGTACTGCGTGAGCACACCGCCGATCAGCACACCGAGCGCGCCGCCCGCGGCGTTCATCGCGCTCCAGATGCCGAAGGCCTTCACCCGCTCCTTGCCCGCGGGGAAGGTCGCGCTCAGCAGGGCCAGCGCGGCGGGCGCCAGCGCGGCGGCGCCGACGCCCTGAGCGGCGCGCGCGGCCACCAGGTGCCCGGGCTCCTGCGCGAAACCGCCCACCAGTGAGGCGATCGCGAACAGCGCGAGGCCGAACACCAGGATCTGCTTGCGCCCGAACAGATCGGCGAGCTTGCCGCCCAGCAGCAGGAGCCCACCGAAGGTGAGAGCGTAGGCGTGGATGACCCAGGTGAGGCCCACCGCGCTGAAGCCCAGGCCGGTGGCGATCTCCGGCAGGCCGACGTTCACGACCGACAGGTCGAGCGACACCATGAACTGCACGACCGCCACCACGGCCAGGATGAGCCCCGGCTTGACGGCCTGCTGGACGTTCGATGCTTCCTTTGTTGATTCCATGTTGGTCAACGCAACCCAGTCCTCTGCGCAGTGCTCCGGTCAACGGACTTTGCGAGCATGTTCCGAAAGTATCACCACCCGCGCCGGGCTGTCGAGCGGTACGGGGGGTTTTGCGGGCCGCACGGCGGAAATAGATGATGGGACGGTGCCAAGCCCCAACGCGAAGACCGGCCGCACCGGCAGACCGCCGGTCACCTCCCGTGCGGAGATCCTGACCGCGGCCCGCAAGCTGATCGACCGCCACGGCTGGGAGAAGGTGACCATCCGCGCACTGGCAGGCGAGCTCGGCATCGGCGGGACGACGCTGTACCGCCACGTCAGGGACAAGGAGGACCTGCTCCTGCTGTTGATGTCCGAGTACGCGGCCCAACTCCCGCAGCCGACGCTGCCCAGCGAACCCCGGGAACGCATCATCGCCGCGGCCATCACGATCCGCGACGCCCTGACAGCCTGGCCGTGGGCCGCGGACGTGCTGACCACGGACGGATTCATCGGCAGGCTGGGCGATTCCGCGCTGTGGCTGGTCGAGGCCATCGTGGCGGGCGCCATCGACCACGGGTGCTCGCCGGAGCGGGCGGTCCACCTCTTCCGCGACCTCTGGTATTACACCGTCGGCGAGGTCCTGGTCCGCGCCCACTCCTCACGCAAACACGAAAAGGTCGAACGGCCCGCGTTCACCGACCCGGGCCTGGTCGACCTCGACCCGTCCCGCACACCGCACCTGGCCGCCATCGGCGGCCGGTGGGCCGTCCTCGCGGCGCAGGACACCTACGTCCAGGGCGTTCGCGCCTTCGTCGACGGACTACTCGCTCAGGCCACCGCCGAGGCCCGTGACACCACAGGCTGAACGGCGCGGACGGTGATCCGGCCCCGGTTCCGGGCCTGATCACCGTCCGCGCGTCGTTTTCCGGTCAGTCCAGGTCGAGTTCGGGTGAGTGCAGGTCCAGCCAGGCGGCGACGTCGAGCACCCGCTCCAGCCCACCGCGCACCGCGAGCGACATCCCGGCCGGGTCCGCCTCAGCGGTCTGCTTGGCCCAACCGCTGTCGATGATCGCGAACAGCGGTGCGCCGGGCTCGGCGAGCAGTTCCCTCACCTGCTCCTGCAGTCGTGCCGCGTAGCCGGGGTTCTGCGGCGACGGGTACGGGCTTTTGACGCGGTCCACCACCGAGCGCGGCAACACGGGCGCCGCGGCGTGCCGCAGCAGGCTCTTCTCCCTGCCGTCGAAGGTCTTCATCGCCCACGGCGTGTTGTAGACGTACTCGACGAGTTCGTGGTTGCAGAACGGAACGCGCACCTCAAGCCCGACCGCCATCGACAACCGGTCCTTGCGGTCGAGCAGCGACCGGACGAACCGGGTCAGGTGCAAGTGGCAGGTGATCCGCATAAGCCGGTCGAACTCGGACTCGCCGTCGAGCGGTTCCACCTCGGCGACCGCGGCGGAGTACTGGTCGGCGGTGTAGGTCGCCACGTCCAACCGCTCGCGCAGCCCCGGCTCGACGTGGTCGGTGCGGCCGGCGAGGCTCAGCGGCGGGATCACCGTCATCCACGGGAAAGTGCCGGAACGCAGCACCTGCTCGTGGAAGAACCACGGGTAGCCGCCGAACACCTCATCGGCGGACTCACCCGAAAGCGCCACCGTCGAGTGCTCGCGGATCGCCTTGAACAGCAGGTACAGCGAGTTGTCGAGGTCACCGAACCCGTTGGGGATGTCGCGGGCGGCGACCGCCGCACGCCGCACCGCGGGGTCGGAGAGGTCGGCCGGGTCGAGCATCACGTTGTGGTGCTCGGAGTTCACGTGGCGCGCCACGTCGCGGACGAACGGCGAGTCGGGCGTGTCGCGCATCTCGTCGGGGACGAAGTTCTCCTCCTGGCCGAGGAAGTCGACCGAGAACGACCGCACCCGCTCGCCTTTGACGGCCAGCCGGTCGGCGGCGAGAGCGGTGATCGCGCTGGAGTCCAACCCGCCCGAGAGCAGCACGCAGCGGGGCACATCGGAGATCATCTGCCGTTCGACGACGCCGGTGAGCAGGTCGCGCACGCGGGCGACGGTGTCCTCGCGGCTGTCGGTGTGCTCCTGCGCGCGCAGCCGCCAGTAGGTGCGCTCCTTCACCCCGCCGCGGTCCACGGTGATCAGGGTGCCGGGGAGTATCTCCCGCATCCCCTTGTACAGGGCCCAGCCCGGCGCCTTGGTCTGGGCGAACAGCTCCCGAAGGCCTGCTGTGTCGACAACCTTGCGCACCCCTGGGTTGGCCAGGATCGCCTTCGGCTCGGAGCCGAACAGCACGCCGTCGGGGGTCGGGTAGTAGAACAGCGGCTTGACGCCCATGCGGTCGCGGACCAGGACCAGCTTCTGGTCGCGCCCGTCCCAGATCGCGAAGGCGTACATGCCGTCGAGGTGGTCGACGACGCTCTCGCCCCACTCAAGGTAGGCGCGCAGGACGACCTCGGTGTCGCTGTCGGTCCGGAACGTGTGCCCCTTGCCCTTCAGGCGGTCGCGCAGCTCCTGGAAGTTGTAGGACTCACCGGAGTAGACCATGGCGACCTCGCCCACCGGGGTGGTGACGGTCATCGGCTGCGCGCCACCCGGCAGGTCGATGACGGCGAGCCTGCGGTGGCCGAGTCCGACGTGCGTGCGCAGGTAGGTGCCACGCGCGTCCGGGCCGCGGCACGCCATCGTCTCGGTCATCGCATCGAGCGCGTCACCCCGGCGCGTCAGGTCGGCGTCGAACGCCACCCAGCCCGCGATCCCGCACATACGCACAACCCCATTCCCCGTAAATGGATTTCGCCCGACAACAAATCGCACATTTATTGCCATCGTCATGTTATCCAGCGCCAACTCGGCGGGACAATATTCGTTCCACCCAGGTCCGCGTGGGTTTCTCACATCCACCCGACCCAACCGGGTCTACCTGGATACACCCGCGCGTGGCGCCCTCGATTCGACTATTTCGAACTGCGTCGCGAAGCGCACATCGTTTACCGGCGAAGAAACACGAGCACACTTATCCGCACGGGTGAAATTCCGGTCACGACAGCGGGCGCAGGCGTAGTTCCTGATCCGCGGCGAGGTCGAGCAAGTCGGCGTCGTGGCTGATCAGCACGACGACCGCACCGCCGGTCGCGACATCGCGCATCGTCCGCGTCATCGACCGCAGGTGGCGGCGGTCGACACCCGAACTGGGCTCGTCGAAGATGACGACCCGGCGCCCGCTCAGCCGGGCCGTGGCGACGACAAGGCGCTGCTGTTGGCCGCCCGACAGCGACAGCGGGTGCCGGTCCCCGCAGTGGTCGAGGTCGAGGTCGGCGAGCACCCTCGCGGCGTGGTCGGCCTGCTCGGGGGTCATGCCGAGGCGCAGTTCGGCGTCGACGCTGTCGGTGAACAACTGCCGCTGCACGTCCTGCATGACGATCGCGGTCTCCCGCTGGCGTTGCGCGCGCGAGCGGGCCCGGCCGTCGAGCAGCACGTTGCCGCGGTGGCGCTGCAGGCCCGCGAGAACCCGGGCCAGGGTGCTCTTGCCCGCGCCGTTGGGACCGGTGACCGCGGTGATCCGGCCCGCGGGCAGGTGCGCCTCCTCGATGTCGAGGACGCGGCGGCCGCGGAAGCCGCACTGGACGCCGCGCAGCGCCACACCCGAGTCCGCCCCCGCGACCGCGTCGGTCGGTCCGGCGTCGGCGGTCTCGATGCTGGGACCGCGCGCCGCCGCCGTGGCGACCGCGGCCCGCACCGGGGCCCGCAGGCCGCGCAGTCCCTCCGCGCGCATCGTCTCGTCGGTCAGCTTCGCGATCTCCGGCCGGGTCCACTGCCTGGTGACCCGGCCGCCGTGCAGGATGACGATCCGGTCGGCGAGATCACGCAGGTAGTGCAGGCGGTGTTCCGCGATGACCAGGGTCATCCCCAGGTCCCGCAGGTGGCTCAGGACCCTGGTGAAGTCGTCCACGGCCCGCGCGGACAGGTTGGACGTCGGCTCGTCGAAGAGCAGGATGGGCGGACCGTGCGTGATCGCCGCCGCGCACGCCACCCGCTGCTGCTGGCCGCCCGACAGCTCCCGCAGCCTGCCGGTGAGCTCGTCGAGCCCGAACTCGGCGGTCACCTCGGCCACCCGACGGCGGATCCGCTCGGACGGGGCGCCGAAGTTCTCCAGCGCGAACGCGAGTTCGGTGTCGATGGCGTCGGTGAAGAACTGGCGGCGCGGGTGCTGCAGCACGGTCCCGGTCACCTGTCCGACCAGGGCGAGGTCGGTGATCGGCGCACCGTCGACACGGACCTCGCCTTCCAGCTTTCCCTCGTGGAACAAGGGAATCAGGCCGTTCATCAGGCGCAGCGCGGAGCTCTTGCCCGATCCGCTCGGCCCGCACAGGACCACGGTCTCGCCCCGCTCGACGCGCAGGTCGAGCCCGTCGAGCACGGCCACGTCACCGCCCTGGTAGGTCCACCGGACGCCCGTCAACTCGATCACAGCGCGCCCCTCCACACCACGGTCGTGGCGATGAGCACGGCTACCACGGCCACGACGGCCAGGTCGGCGCGGCCGAATCGCGGTGGGTGCATGGCCGTCGGACGCTTGCGCGCACCCAGGCCGCGCAACAGCGCCGAGGCGGACAGGTCCTCGGCCGACCGCAGGCTCGACGCCATCAGCGGCACGGTGAAGTACTCGATCGCCAGGAGGGGGTGGCGTAGCATCCCGCCGACGCCACCGAGTCCGCGCAGCCGCATGGCGTCCCACACCGCCGCCGTCTCGGCGATGATGGTCGGCATGAACCGCAGGAGCACCGCGCCGGACACGGTGAACGCCGACGGCACCCGCGCCGCCCGCAGCGCGGCGGTGAGCCTGGTCGGCGAGACGGTGCGGGCCAGGTGCGCGGCGATACCGCCGATGGCGATCAGGCGCAGCACGAACCCGGCCGT
This sequence comes from Actinokineospora xionganensis, assembly GCF_014323725.1. Taxonomy (GTDB): domain Bacteria; phylum Actinomycetota; class Actinomycetes; order Mycobacteriales; family Pseudonocardiaceae; genus Actinokineospora; species Actinokineospora xionganensis. The sequence continues at coordinate 294,802 of NZ_JABVED010000004.1, forward strand.
GATCGCCACGATGCCCAGGACCGGCCAGGGAGCCGCCAACGGAAGCAGGTAGTTCGCCGCGGCGGCGGCGAGGGCGGCCACCGGGATCACGACCGCCCGCCGCCAGGCCCGCTCGGTCACCGCGAGCAGCACCCCGACAACCAGCGCCGCGGGCACGAACCACAGCCCGCCGGGCGCCATGATGGTGATGCTCGCGGCCAGCAGCAGCGCGACCGCGGTGCGCGGGTCCATCGTCCAGCGCCCGGGTGTCCCGGCCGCCGCGGGCAACCCGACGTGGTGCGGCACGGCCCGCTCCGTGTGCGACCGGGCCACCGTCACGCGATGCCCGCCTTGCGGAAGTGCTTGTCCAGCAGGCGCAGCCCCAACACGCCGCCGATCAGGCCGAAGAGGAACGTCGACAGGTCGAAGGCGGCCAGCACGCCCGGCGACAGGAACGCGTCCAGCGCGTCGCGGTACTCCTGGCCCATCGACTGCATGTACTCGCCGGACAAGTAGTCCTCACGCGCGTAGAACATCGGCAGGAACAGCCCGGCGAACCACATGCTGAACACCGCGTAGGCCACCACGCTGAGTTTGCGCGACCGGTACCGGCCAAGCCACAGCAGCGCTTCGGCGACGAGCGCCAGCAGCACGCCGAGGACCAGGGCGATCGCCGGGCTGCCGATCAGGAGCATGAACGCGTTGACGATCACCGCGAACACGGTCACCATGCCCGCGTGCTTCACCCGGGTGAGGAACAGCATGAACGGCACGCCGCCCGCGATGATGCTGACCACGATCGACACCAGTGTCGCAAGTGGACCGATGAACTCGAGCGCGTTGAGCACCCCCACCGTCGCGAGGTAGAGCGCTGCGAAGATACCGATGTTGATCAGGTCCCGGGGGCTCATCTTGACATCGAGGCGTGGCTGGGCGGTGGAATCGATGGTCACGGTGTCTCTGCTCTCGTCTTGGTATGGGAGCTCGGAGTGGAAGGAGTCAGGTCAGGGCGCCGACGGCCACGGGACCGCCGAGGCGCGGGCCGCCGCGGCGCGCGCGTGGGCCGTCACCAGACCGATCACCTGGTCGCGGTGGTGGTCGAGGTAGAAGTGACCACCCTCGAAGACAGTGACGTCGAACGAGCCGTCGGTGACGTCGGCCCAGCCCTGGGCCTCCCGCTCGTCGATCTCGGCGTCCCGGTCGCCGTGGAACACCGACACCGCCGCGTCCAGGCGCGCCCCGGGCGCCATCGTGTAGGTCTCACTCAGGCGGTAGTCGTTCCTGATGATCGGCAGGTACGTCTTGATGAGCGCCTCGTTGTCCAGGACGTCGAGGTTCGTCGCCTCGGTGCGGCGCAGTTCCTCGATCAGTTCGTCGTCGTCACCGAGGTGCACGGTGCCCGGCCGGGCGAGCGCCGGGGCGGGATGCCCCGAGGCCACCAGGCGAGCCGGGGCGACTCCCATGACCGTCATGCGGCGGGCGACCTCGAACGCGGCGAGCGCGCCCATGCTGTGTCCGAAGAGGACTGTCGGCAGCGGCCGCCCGAACGGCAGGTCGCGCGCCAGCACCGCGGCGAGGTCCCGGATGGTCGACGGCAGCGGCTCGTGGAACCGGTCCTCGCGGCCCGGATACTGCACGGCCACGAACTCGAGGTCCCACGGCACCGCCGCGGTCCAGGGCTTGTAGTAGCTCGCACTGCCGCCGCCGTGCGGGAACAACACCACTCGCGCCCGCGCGTACGGGCGGGCCGCGAGCGGGCGAAACGCGCCCGCCCGCCCGTCCCACACCGGGGAACCGCTCGTCATGGCACTCACCCGCTCGCTGTGGACGCCGTGGAGATGTTCCAGAAGTCCGCGTAGCGGCCACCCTGGAGCAGCAACTCGTCGTGGCTGCCTTCCTCGACGATCTTGCCGCCGTCGAGGAACACGACACGGTCGGCACGGCGCACCGTGCGCATGCGGTGGGCGACGGTCACCACGGTGCGTCCCGCCATCAGCCGCTCGATCCCCTCGTGCACGGCCGCCTCGTTGACCGGGTCCAGCGACGAGGTCACCTCGTCGAGCAGGACGATCGGCGCGTCCTTGAGCAGGGCGCGGGCAATCGACACGCGCTGGCGTTCACCACCGGAGAGCCGGGCGCCGCCCTCGCCGACGTCGGCGGACCACCCTTCGGGCAGCCGGTCGATCACCTCGTCGAGCCGGGCGGCGCTCGCCGCCGCCCGCACCTCGGCGTCCGTGGCGTCGGGCCTGCCGAGCCGCACGTTCTGCTCGATGGTGCCGTCGAAGAGGTAGACGTCCTGGAACACGATGGCGATCCGCGACATCAGATCTTCGGTGTCCATCGAGCGCACGTCCACCCCGCCGATGCGCACCGCGCCCGCGTCCACGTCGTAGAAGCGCGCCAGGAGTTGGAGCAGCGTGCTCTTGCCCGCGCCCGACGGGCCGACGACCGCGAGCCGCTGCCCCACCGGGACAGTCAGCGAGACGTCGTCGAACACCACGCGGTCGCCGTGCTTGAAGGTGATGGAATCGAACTCGACACCGTGGCTGTCCGGGCGCACCGGTTCGGCGGGCTCGGGCAGCGGCGCGGTGCGCAGCACGGTGTCGAGGCGCTCCAGTTCGACTCGCGCGCCGCGCAGTTTGCCGCCGATGTCCGACAGCGACAGCAGCGGGTCGGCGCAGCGGGCGGCCAGCACCAGGATGCTCAGGAGCTCGGCGACGCCGATGTCGCCGCCGAGCCCGAGATACGTGCCCAGGACCAGAAGCAGCGTGAAGACGGTCTGCACCGTGACGGTCAGGCTGACCGCGCCCGGCAGCACCGCGCCGACACCGCGGCGCGACGTGCGCTCCACGTCCCGCAGGGCGTCGTCCAGCAGCCCGAAGCGCTCACCGGTCCGGCCACCCGCGCGCAGCACCGGCTGCGCCTGGATGAACTCGATGACGCGGCCCGCGGCCTCGTTGTCCCGCTCGTGGCGCTCGGCGTCGACAGCGGCGGACGAGCGCGCGGTCCACTTCTGGATCACCGCGACGAGCGGCGCCGCGGCCAGCGCGGCCAGACCCAGCCGCCAGTCGTAGGCGATCATCACGGCGACGATCGTCAGCGGGGTCACCATCGCCGAGATGAACGGCGACAGCAGGTGCGCGGCGACACCGAGGGCGGCGAGCAGACCCTTGCTGGCCATTGTGGACACGTCGCCGACCCGGGTGGCGTCGTACCAGCCCAGCGGCAGGCGGGCCAGGTGGTCGCCGAGCTTGTAGTACATCCCGCGCAGCATCGAGGTGCCGACCCGCATGCCGGACACGTCGCTGAGGTAGCGCAGCACCGCGTAGACCGCGACCGCGCCCGCGAAGCCGAGCAGGTAGGGCCAGGCGTCCGCGGGGTTGGCCCCGAACAGCTTGTGCAGCACGGGGACCAGCAGCGCGTAGAGCAGACCCTCGACGATCGCGGTGACCGTCATGAGGGCGACCGTGCGGCGCATCGGTTTGGCGTACTCGTTCCCGAGCACGCGCAGCAGCAATCCGATCATCGGGTTTCCTCTCCTGGCACCGCGGCGCCGCTGGGCTCGACCTGGGCGACAGCCGACTGCTGCGCCTGCCAGAACGCCGCGAACTTCCCGCCGCGGGCCAGCAGGTCCTCGGGCGAGCCGCGCTCGACGATGGCGCCGTCCTCCAGCATCACCACGGTGTCGGCGTGGGCGATGGTCTCGAGCCGGTGCGCGATGACCAGCACCGTGCGGTCGGTGCCGCGCGCGGTCAGCGCCTGGCGCACCGCGTGTTCGGTCTGCGGGTCGATGAAGGCGGTCGCCTCGTCGAGAACCAGGACGGGCGCGTCGGCGAGCAGCGCACGGGCGATCGAGATGCGCTGCGCCTCACCGCCGGACAGCTTGACGTCCTCACCGATGATCGAGTCGTAGCCTCGCGGCAGTTCGAGCGTCCGGTCGTGGATGTTGGCCAGCCTGGCCACCCGGACGATGTCGTCGTGGTCGGCCTTGGGCACCGCGAGGGCGATGTTCTCGGCGACCGAGGCCCGCAGCAGCCGGACGTCCTGGAAGACGAACGAGACCGTCCCGTAGAGCTCGCGGGAGCCGAGCTCGCGCAGGTCGACGCCGCCGAGCATGACGCAGCCGTGCGTCGGGTCGAAGAATCGCGGCAGAAGTTGGACCAGCGTGGACTTGCCGCTGCCCGAAGGGCCGACGAGCGCGGTGACCGTGCCCGGTTCCAGGGTCAGGTCGATTCCGCGCAGCACCTCCTGGTCGTCCTCGTAGCCGAACCGGACATCCCGCAGCTCCACCCGGTGCCCCCGCGCAACCACCGGGTTCTCCGGCTCGGGCAGCGGTTCGACGTCGAGCACCTCCTTGATGCGCCCGACCGCGCGGCCGGCGGTCTGCATGTCGTCGAAGCCGTGGCCGAGCGCCGCGATCGGCGCGGTCAGGCCCAGGCCGAGCAGCAGGAACGGCAGCAGGTCGGCCGCGGGCAGATCGCCACCGGTGATCAGCGAGGTGCCACCGATCAGCACCACCAGCAGCACGAACGGCGGCGAGAGCCACAGCTGCATCGCCGCGGCCACCACGGACATGCCGCGCACCCACTTGGAGAAGATGTCGACGAAGTCGTCGGCGGCCCGCAGGAACTTCTGGTGGGCGCGCTCGGCTCCGCCGAACGCCTTCACCACGGAGATTCCCTGCACGAATTCGACGACCGAACTGGCGATGCGGCCCATCGCCGCGTCGAAGTCCTTCTGCTCCTGGGTGCGGGCGGGCAGCATGAAGAACGGGACCATCAGCATCGCGAGCAGCACGGGAATCAGCGTGATCAGCGTGAGCCGCCAGTCGATCGAGAGCAGGTAGATCAGCGACGCCAGCGGCACCACGAACGCCGCGACGAGTTCGCCGGGCGCGTGGGCGATGAACGGATGGACGGCGGAGACGTCGTCTCCCACGACTTTCGCCAGCTCGCCGCTGCGGCGGCGGGAGAACCAGCCGATCGGGACGCGGCCCAACTGGGCGGCCAGCATCCGGCGGAAGCCGAGTTGCACCGCGCCGTCGACATAGTGGCCGAGCCCGAACGACGCGGACGTGAACACCAGCCGGACCAGCAGGCCGACCGCGCCGATGATCACGACGGTCCAGATGTGGTCGCGGTCCACCGGCCCCGACGCCAGCAGGCCGCGTCCGATCTCGACGACCGCGAGCAGCGGCGCGAGGCCCGCGAGCGCGCCGATGACCTGCAGGGCCACGACGACGGCGAACTTGCCTGCGAACGGGCGAAGCAGGGAACCTACCCGCGCGCCCGATGTCGCCGCGGAATCGACCTCCGGTGGCGGGGTGGCCTGCTCCCTTGCGTCAACGAGGTCGGTCACGTTCATCGGTCTCCCACTCGATTTCGACACTCCGACGATCTTGAACTTATCGACCCCGGTCCCGGCGCGATACCACAATGCGTCGTGTTCCACCAGGGTTCTCGTACGCGCGTGGACGTACGCGCCTACGCCACCGGACCTACAAGTCGGCGACAGTCAGCGGGCCGCCCGCGTCCGGCGCGGCCACGTCGGGGTAGCCGATCGCCTCGGTCAGTTCCTTCCAGGCCCGCGCGACCGCCAGGGCGCGCCTGCCGCCCCGCAGCGGATCCGCGCCCGCCTCGACCCGCGCGCGCAGGTCGTCCATCGCGGTCACCACCCCGCCACTCCACAGCTCGTCCACCGCCGTCGCCCAGGTGGGTGACTCGGCCGGGCCGAGGTAGTCGGCGGTTCGTCCGCCGAAGTCGTCGGCCCACGATCCGTCCCCGGCCGCGACGGGGAGGAACCGGCCCACCTCGTCGGACCGGACGCGCAGCACCGGGCTCCAGATCACCGGCCCGTGGGTGTTGACCAGCGTCAGGTTGCCCGCGTCGGTGCCGATGGTGATCCGGTGCAGGAACAAGCTGGTGCTGTCGTCGCCCGCCTGCATTCGGTTCTCCACGCGCAGGGTCAGCGGCACCCCGCCGACCTGACCCTGCGCGCAGGCCAGCGGCTGGCCCGCGGACCGCGGAACCGGGGCCAGCGACCACGGTTTGAGCCCGTCGAAGACCTCGGCCAGGATGCCGATCAGGTCGTAGGCGACCTGGACGGCGCACATCGCGTCGACGAACACCGGTTTGCGCAGGGTCACCAGCTTCCGTGCGGCGGCGGTGAACCGGCGAACCGGCTCAAGGTGCGGGTAGAAGGTGTTCACCAGGTACTGCGACCCGGTGCGCCGCGCCACCTTCAGGCAGTCCGCCAGCTCGGTCGGATGCACCGGATGCTCTTGCAGCACAGGGATTCCGCGTTCGAGCAGGGCCCTGGCCAACTCGGTGCCGGACCCGCCGCCCACCGCGGTCGACACGACGACGCAGGCCGCGTCGATGTCGTCGGGCAGGCTCTCGACCGAGGGATACAGCGGGACTCCGTAGTCCCGTGCGAGTGCCGTGGACCGGGCGCTGCCCCTGGCCACGATGCCCGCGAGTTCGTAGCCCTCGGCGCGAGCCAGGGCCGAGAGGTAGATCTGGCCGAAGCGCGTGCCGCACACGACAACGCGCATCGGGCGGGGCGGCTGGGTCATCATCGGCCCGTCAACGCCGTCGAGATCGCGTCCGCGGTCCTGGACACGTTGGGCCGCTGAAGGCAGGTGACGTGATCACCGGGCACGTCCACAACAGTCACGTCGCCAAGGCACAGTTCGCTCCAGAACTCCGTTGTGTCCTTTTCGGACTCGGTGGGCCGGAGCAGCGTGAGGTCGTCGGCGTAGGGCGCGGGGTCGTAGCAGGCCACCGCCTCGGCGGTGTGCGAGAGCACCGACCCGCTCTCCCCCGCATCCTGGCCCGCGGTGCCGGACAGGATGGTCAGCCGTGCCGTCGCGTCCGCCTCGCCGAGCGCCCTGGCCAGTTCCAGCGCGATCGGACCGCCGAGGCCGTATCCGATGACCTCCACCTCGCCGAAGCCCGCGGCCAGCACCTCGCGCGCGTATCCCCCGGCCAGCGTCTCGATGAGCTCCGCCGCGGCGATGCCGAGGTAGCCGTCGGCGTCGGGCGCGGTGAGTCCCAACAGCGGCCCGGCGCCGGTGAGGCCTTCGATCAGTTCCTGGTAAGCGGCAAGGGTTCCCGTGCCGTCGTGCACGAGCAGGCGCACCGGACCGGTCCCCTCCATCACGAGCGGGACAAGCGCCTGCCGCGCCGGCACCGCGCCGGGCGTCGCCACCGGTTCCGCCGCGGCGCCGGACTGCAGCCACTTGCCCAGCCCGGACACCGTGGGCGTGTCCAGCAGGGCGCGCAGCAACACGTCGAACGCGATCCGCGCGGCAGCGGGGACGCGCTCGCGCACCTGCCCGACGAACTGCGCGGCGAGCAGCGAGTTTCCGCCCGCGTCGAAGAATCCCTTGGTGCGGCTGGGAACCGGACCGCCGAGCACTTCGACCCACAGCTGCGCGATGCGCTCCTCGACACCCGGGTGCGGCGGCTCGGCGGGTTCCCCGCCAGGAACAGTCGACCCGGCCGACGCGGGCGTCGAGTCGAGCAGCCGCTTGCGGTCCACCTTGCCGTTCGCGGTGAGCGGTAGGGCGTCAACCACCTGTACCCGCGCGGGAACCATGTGGCCGGGCAGGCGCTGGGCCACCCAGCCGACCAGATCCAGCGGGTCGACCGGCTCGCCCGGCCGGGCGGGGATCACGAACGAGACCAGCGCCCGCTCGAACGCGTCGCGGCCCGCCGCCAGCACCACGCAGGTGCCCACGTCCGGATGCTCGCCGAGCACCGCCTCGATCTCGCCGAGTTCGATCCGGTGGCCGCGGATCTTGACCTGCTGGTCGGCGCGGCCGAGGAACTCGATCTCGCCGTTGGGCAGGTACCGGCCGAGGTCGCCGGTGCGGTAGAGCCGCTCGCCGGTGTCCGGGTGCGCGAAGAAGCGCTCGGCGCTGCGCTCGGCGTCGTTGAGGTAGCCGTCGGCCAGGCCCGCGCCCGCGATGTAGAGGTCGCCGGGGACCAACTCCGGCCGGTCGCGCAGCGCGGAGTCGAGCACGTGGAAGCGCTGGTTCGCCAGCGGCAGGCCGTAGGGGATGCTGCGCCAGTGCGGCTCGACGGTCGTGATCCGGTGGTAGTTCGACCAGATCGCCGCCTCCGTGGCGCCGCCGAGACTGATCAGTTCGGCGTCCGGCACGTGCCGTCCGGCGTGCGCGGGCAGCGACAACGGGATCCAGTCGCCGGACAGCAGGGCCAGGCGCAGCGTGGGCAGCGCGACGGGCTCGACGTCGAGGTAGTGCATCAGCATCTGCAGCTGCGCGGGCACCGAGTTCCACAGCGTCACACCGTGCTCGGCGACCACCGCGGCCCAGTGCGACGGATCGCCGCGCCGGGTCGCGTCGGGCAGCACCAGGGCGGCGCCGAGGGCGGGCGGGCCGAACAGGTCGTAGACGGACAGGTCGAAGCTCAGCGCCGCCAGGCCCAGCACCCGGTCCGCCGCGCCGACGGCGAAGCGCGCGTTGATGTCGTGCACGGTGTTCGCCGCGGCCTCGTGGCTGATCATCACGCCCTTGGGCGTGCCGGTCGATCCCGAGGTGTGCATGACATAGGCGAGTTCGCTCGCGGCCACTCGGGGCGGCTCGGGCAGTTCGGCGACCGGGATCGGCCGCACGTCGGTGACGTCGACCGCGTGAACGCCCGGCGGCGGCGCGTCGGCCGCGGCGGCATCTGGGGATTCCGCCACCACCACGAACTTCGCCCCAGCGGCGGTCAGGATGCCGTCGCGGCGCACCCGGGGCTGGCCCAGGTCGACCGGGACGTACACCCCGCCCGCGAGCAGCACGCCGAGAACGCCGACCACCTGGGCCCGCGACTTGTCGACCAGGACGCCGACGAAGTCCCCCGGCGCGCACCCGGCGGCGCGCAGCCGCTCGGCCACCGCGGCCGCCCTGCCCAGCCACTCGCCGTAGGTCATCGACCCGGTCGCGTCGATCACCGCGACCCGGTCGGGGAACTCGCGCCCGTAGGCCATGAGCGGCTCGTGCAGCAGGCCGCCCGGGGTAGACGCCTCGGTCGCGTTCGCCTCGGCCCGACGGGCCCGCTGCGACTCGGGCAAGGGCTGCGGGTCGACCGCCGACCACGTCGCGTCCGAGGCCGCCAGCCCATGCAGGAGCCCGACGAACGCGGCGAACATGTCGTCGACCAGGCCGTCGGGGAAGATCCCCTCGCGCACGTCCCAGTTCATGTCGAGGCCGCCGAGCTGGTCGCCCACCTGGCAGTCGATCCACACCTGCGGGGTCTGGCTGATCCCGTACACCGGGCGCGCCTTGCGACCCGCCGCCGAGGCCGTCTCGCCGCCGACGCCGATGCTGCCCGTGAACACCACCGCAAGCGCGGTCGCCGCGTCGCGGCCACGGCGCCTGGCGAGTTCGCGCAGCACCTCCACACCGCTGAACAGCCGGTGGTCGAGGTCGTCGAAGACGCGTTCGCCGATGGCGCGGGCGCGGTCGGCGAAGCTCGCCCTGCCCTCGAGGTCCACGGCGAGCACGCTCAGCGAGGTGAAGTCGCCGAGCATCCGGTCGACCCGCGGGTGCAGCGGAATCCGGTTGAGCACGGGCAAGCCGAGGCAGAAGCGCTCGCCCCCGCTCCAGCGGCCGATCGTCTCGGCGAACGCCGCGAGAACCGCGTTCGCCGCGGTGATCCCGTGCCCGCCCGCGCGCTCCTTCAGCGCCTGCCACACCCGACTGTCCACAGTGGTGCTCAGCCTGCGGAACAACGGGGGCGCTGTCGCCGGGTCGTGGTCGTCACGGGTCGGCAGAGCGGGCGCGCCGGGCAGGTCGTCGAGGCGCTTCATCCAGTACTCGCGGTCGCGGGTGTGCCGCGGGGTGTCGCGCAGCCGCTTCTCCGCCAGGACATAGTCGCGGAAGCTCGCGTCGAGCGCGGGCAGTTCGCAGTCGGGCCGCTGATAGCGGCGGTCCAGTTCGGACAGCAGCAGCCGGATGCTGATCCAGTCCAGGGCCATGAAGTCCACCGAGACGTGCAGCACGCTGCGGTCGTCGGCGCGGGTCAGGCGCAGCTCGTACATCGGGCGCACGCCCGCGGGGTGCACCTGGTGGGAGATCTCGTCCCGGACAGCGTCGATCGCCCGCAGCACCGCCTCCGCCGGCGCGCCGCGCAGGTCGGCGACGGGGATGCGGGTGTCGGCGAGGTCGGGCAGGACGCGCTGGGTGCCGTCCTCGCCGATGACCACCCGCAGCGCGTCGTGCCTGCGCACCAGGCTGTCCCACGCCCGCTGGAACCGCTCGGGGTCCAGGTCGGCCGGGTACTCAAACTCCTCGTAGATGTGGCAGGAGACGCCGCCGTAGGCGAACGCCCCGTTGCGGCCGAACAGGTACGCGGACTGGACATCGGTCAGCGGGAACGGCTCCAGCCGCGCCTCCGGGTCGTCCTGCCACAGCGACTCGCCCGCGGCGGGCCGCGCGCTCGGCTGCCCCTCGGGCAGCACGGTGAGCAGGTCGGCCTTGAGGCTGCGCAACTTCGCCTTGCGCTCCTCGGTCATGGCGCCGCGGGAAGCGCGAAACCTCAGCTGCCCTTCCTCGCGCCACAGCTCGATCCCGGCCGCGCCGAGTTCCTCGATCAGTTCCCCCGCGCTCAAAGCGAACCCTCCTCGATGTCCTCGGCCGCGGTGGCGGACGCGTCGATCAACGCGCTCAGGCCCGCGACCGTCGGCGTGCGCATGACCTCGCGCATCGGCACGTCGACGCCGTGCTCCCCGCGCACCTCGGCGACGAAGCGGGTGGCGAGCAGGCTGTCGCCGCCGAGCCGGAAGAAGTTCTCGTCGCGGCCGACCGAGTCGAGCCCGAGCAGCTTCATCCACAGCTGGGCGACGAACTCCTCGGTCGTGCCGCGCGGCGGGTCGCCCACGTCGCGCGGCCGGTCGACGGACTGTTCGAGCGCGGTGAGGATCCGTCCGCGATCGACTTTGCCGTTCGCGCTGAGCGGGAGCACCGGCAGCACCGCGAGGTGCGCGGGCACCATGTGCTCGGGCAGGCGGCCGACCGCCTGCCGGCGAAGGGCGGCCAGGTCGACTCCGCGCGCCGACACCGGCCGGTCCGCGGTCAGCAGGATCTCGCCGGTGCGCTCCGCGCGCAGCACCTGGATGTCGCCGAATCCGGCATCGGTGAGGGCCTGGGTCCAGCGCCGCGGGCCGTGCAGCCAGCCCGTGCCGTGCGCGCCGTCCTCGAACCGGCCCGCCCGCGCCTCCAGCGGCAACGCGGTGATCAACGCCAGCGGCGTCGGGTAGGCGCGTTCGAGCAGGTAGAGCCTGCCGCCGGGGGCGAGCAGCACAGCCATCGTGGCCGCGGCAACGTCCGGGTCGGGCATCCGGTGCAGCACGTTGTCGGCGACGACGGCGGCGAAGGCGTGGACGTGCTGCTCGGCGATCGCCTCGGGTCCCTGCGGCGACACCCGCGTGCGGTGCCCCTGCTCGGCCAGCAGCATCTCGGCCTTGGCCAGGGCGGGCGCCGAGGAGCCGAGCAGGGTGTACTCGACCGCGTCGGAGGCCAGTTCGGTGAGCACCCGCGCGGCGCCGTTGCCGCCCGTCACCGCCCACTGCGCCACCGCGCCGGACCGGCCGCGTAGGTCCGCGCCGATGGCCTTGAGGCAGTCGGCCGTCGCGGGCATCAGGTCGTTGAGCGCTTCCGGGGCCAGCACCGGATCGTCGAGCAGCGCGGTGGCGTCGGCGCCACCGGAGACGATCCCGGTGAACAGCGGCACCGCCCACTGCAGCGCGGTCGCGACGGCCGCGAACGGCGTGCCGACGGCCGATTCGCGCACCTGCTTGATCCACGCCTGGTCCGTGACCTCGGCCCACCGGGGACCCTGCGTGCGGGCGGCACCCGTGCGGCGCACCACCGCACGCTGGGCGAGGTAGCCGAGCCAGATGTCCAGGACAGGGCGCTGCTGCGCGCACACGGGCAGCGCGGCGGCGGGCCCGTCGACCAGCGGCGCGACGACACCCGCGAGCAGTGCCTCCACCAGTTGGTGCTCCAGCGGGTTCGCCTCGGCGTCCGCGACGGGCGGCAGGAACTCGCTGCCCGCGGCGGCTGGGCGGTCTCCGTCCTGGTGGCCGCGCTCCCCCGCCGCCGAACGCTCGGTCACGGCGGCGACGACCCCGCGGCGGCCCTCGGTGACCACCACCGCGACGGCCTGGGCCACCTCGGCGTCGGCCTGCAGGCAGGACTCGATCTCGCCGAGCTCCACCCGAAATCCATTGATCTTGACCTGGTGATCGAGGCGGCCGAGGAACTCGAGGTTGCCGTCGGGCCAGTAACGGCCGAGGTCACCGGTGCGGTACCAGCGCTCGCCGTCGACGACCGGGAACCGCGCGGCGGTCAGTTCGGCGTCGCCTCGGTAGCCGAGCGCGACACCGACGCCGCCGATCCACAGCTCGCCGGGCACCCAGTCCGGGCAGTCGCGGCCGCGGCCGTCGACGACGCGGAACTTCTGGTTCTTCAGGGGCTTGCCGTACGGGATCGATCGCCAGCCATCCTCGACCGCGGCGACGTCGAACGAGTTCGACCAGATCGCGGCCTCGGTGGCGCCGCCCGCGGCGACGAACCGGCACCGACCGCTGGTCGCCTCGGCCAGCCGCGCCGGCAAGTCGAGCCCGATCCAGTCACCGGAGAGCAGCGCGACGCGCATCGACTCGGGCAGCGGCTTGCCCTCCGCCGCGATCAGCACCATGTCGAGCAGGGCGGGAACCGTGTTCCAGATGGACACCGAATGCCGGTGGCACAGCGCCAGCCACTCGGCGGCGTCGCGCCGACCGGCCTCGGAGACCAACACGGCAGCGCCGCCCGCCGCGAGCGGGCCGAAGATGTCGTACACCGACAGGTCGAAGTCGAGGGCGGACACCGCCAGCACCCGATCGTGCGCCTCGACGCCGAACCGCTCGTTGATGTCCTCGACGGTGTTGACGCTGGCGCGGTGGCTCAGCTCCACGCCCTTCGGCAGACCGGTGGAGCCCGAGGTGAAGATCACGTAGGCGGGGTCGTCCGGCTCGGCGGGCACCGGAGCGCTCAGCGGGGCCTCGGCCAGTGCGGCCTCGATCAGGACCACCTCGACGCCCGTTTCGGCCGACTCCAGCTGACCGGTGCCGTCGAGGATCACCTTGGCGCCGCTCAACTCCAGGATGCGCGCGCGCCGCTCGGCCGGCTGGTCGACGCCGATCGGGACGTACGCCGCACCGGCGGCGAGCACGCCGAGGACCGCCGCGATCTGCCGGTCGCCCTTCGGCGCGACCACCGCGACATACGAGCCGCGGCCGATACCGCGTCGCGACAGGGCGCCCGCGACGGCCAGCGCTTGCCGAGCGAGTTCGTCGTGCGCCAGTGACTCGTCATCGCCCCACAGCAACGCGGGCAGGCCCGCCCGCGCCTCCGAGTGCTCGAAGAACGCGGTGTGCAGCAGGTTGTCGGTCAGCTCTCGGGTGTCGGAGTTGACCTCGGCGCGCACCGCGCGCTGCGCAGCGGGCAGCGCGAGCTCCGGCAGGGCGTCCCACGACCCGACGAGCAGCGACCGCACCAGCGCCTCGTAGGCCGCGATCATCGTGTCGAGCACGTCGGCGGGGAAGAGCTCCTCGACCGCGTCCCACACGAGGCGGACGTTGTTGTCGCAGGTGCGGTAGATCTGCTGGTCGAGCCAGATCTGCGGGGTCTGCGAGATCATCCACGAGACGTCGCCGAAGCGGTCGGCCCACTCGTCGGGGATCAGCGGGGCGGACAGGTCGTAGGAGAACACGACCGGCGCGGTGCGGGGCGCGTCGACGTCGGCGCGGGCGAGATCGCGCAGCACGTCGACACCGGTGTAGGCGGCGTGCCCGATGTCGGAATGCAGCTGCCGCTGCACGTCGCGCGCGCAGTCGGCGAAGCTCTCGCCCGCCAGCTTGACCTCCACCAGCACCAGGCCGGAGAAGTCGCCGATCAGCCTGCCGATCTCGGGGTGCGCGGCGAGGTCGCGGTCGAACAGCGGCAGGCTGAGCAGGAAGTGATCGTCCCCGCTCCACCGGGACAGGACCAGCGAGTAGGCGGTGGCCAGCACCGCGGCGGGCGTCAGGCCCGCCTCGCCGCAGCGTCGCTCGAGCGCGACCCACTCGTCCGCGCTCAACTCCCAGTGCCTGCGCACGAACTTGTGCTTGGTGACGGTTTCCGGGTCGACGGCGAGCGGCAGCTTCGGGCCGCCGGGTAGCGACGGCACGCGCCGCTGCCAGTACGGGCGCGCCCGCTCGCGGTCGGCCTCGCGGGTCGCGGCCTGGTCGGCCTGGTACTGGCCGAAGGTGTAGGTGAGCTCGGGCAGCCCGTCGGGGTCGTCGTACAACGCGACCAGTTCGACCAGGATCACCCGGAAGCTGGCCAGGTCGGCGGCGACGAGGTCGATGTTGAGGTGCAGCCGGTCGACTCCGCCGGGAAGCCGCGTCAGCGAGACGTCGATGACCTCGCCCTCGTCGACGCGCAGCCACCGGTGGGACAGCTTGTCGCGCACCGCGAGCGCGGACGCCTCGGCCCGCTCGGGCGTCTGGTCGCGCCAGTCGTTGACCGTCAGGCCCGGCCACGGCGACTCGGGGAGGATGTGGTGCATCGCGTCTTCGCTGAACCGCGCCCGCAGCATGGGATGGCGCTCGATGAGCGCGCGCACCGCGGCCTCAAGGCGCTGGGGCTCAAGCTCCGGCACGTCGAACTCGATGTAGTTGTGGCAGCCGATCCCGCCGAGGGCCTGGTGGTCGGCGCGGCCGAACAAATAAGCCTGCTGCACCGGCGTCAGCGGGAACGTGCTCAGCGGAGCGCTCGCGGCGGCGGGCTCTGGTTCCGGTTCGGGGGCCGCGGGTTCAGCGGTGATCGCGAACTCGGCCCACGCCGACAGCCGGGGGTCGGCGGACAGCTGCGCGAAGGTGACCTCGGAGCGCGCGCCGTTGAGCCGCTGGGTCAGCCGCATCAGGTCCATCGACTGCAGACCGAGTTCGAAGAGGTTGGTCTCGTCGTCCTCCGGGGTCAGCTCGATGCCGAGGACGCCGGACACCGTCTCGCGCAGTGCGTCGCGATCAGCCGCGGCGGTCACGCCCGCCGACCCCGATTCGTGGTTCTCCGGTGACATTTCCAAGCTCCCTTGCGCGCTGTCCATCGATGCCCCTGCCGTGAAGATCACGAATACCGTCTGTTGTGGACCCCTCAGACACCTCGACGCCGTGTGGGGCGCGCCGTTTTTCCCTACGCCCCAAGAGCTTGGCGGTCGCGTCGCCGAGTTCCGTGCCCGGCCGACCGAGGTCGTAGGCCAAGTCGAAGTGGTTGCGGGACCGGGCGACCAGGTCGGTGACGTCGCCGCCGAGGGCGCGGACGGCGTGGACGAACTCCCGCTGCTGTCTGCCGAATTCGTCGGTCTCGTGCTCCCCCCGCGCCACCACGAGCGGCGGCAGCGCCGGACCGAGGTGGTGCGTCGGGCTGCACGCGCGCGCGGTGGCGGTGTCCAGTCCGAGTGGCGCGTTGACGTAGGTGCGCGCCACGGGTTCGAGGTCGTACACCCCGCTGAGCAGGATCGCGCCCGCCACCGCGTCCACGGCACGGGTCCCGGTCCGCCGCCAGCCCACCTCGTCGAGCAACGCCATGGCGATCAGGTGCGCACCCGCCGAGCAGCCCGCGAGGTAGACCGATCCGGGCTTGCCGGGCAGGTGGTCGAGATTGGCGCAGATCCAGCGAATGCCGCCCGCCGCCATGGCGATGATCTCGGGCAGGGTGTATGCCGGAGCGAGTCCGTACCCGAGCGCCGCGACCGACACCCCGGCGGGCACCAGGTCGGGCGCCATGAACGCCGACTCGTTCTTGCTGACCTCCTGCCAGTACCCGCCGTGGACGAACACCAGCAACGGCCCACCCGGATCCCGAGCCGGGAATAGGTCGAACGACTCCTCCGGCCTCTGTCCATATCGGACGCCGACCTCGACGTCGAGCCGCTCCCGCGCCGCCGCGCTCCGCTGCGCGTACTCGGTCATGTAAACGGTGATGTCGGGGACGCACGAACTCGGCGAATACTGGGTGTCCAGGGTTTCCTGGTCGTACGAAAGGTAGATCGTCACGTGACCTTCCACCGGTCGGTCGCGGGCCGGGGCCGGATCCCGCGGCTGCGGTCCGGCCCCGGCGAACGCACGCGGGGCTACTTGGCGTTGGCGCGCATGGCGGCGAAGAACTCGTTCTGGCTCGGCAGTTCCTGAACCAGCTTGTCCGCCTTCTGGCGAATGCGGTCGAACTCGACCTGCGCGGCGGTCGGGTCGGCCAGGTCCAGCGCCGGGGAGTGCTTGACCTCGATGCCCCCCGCGCCGAGCAGGATGCAGTTGTAGGAGTACGGCGGCAGGCCGTGGTAGTACGGGTAGACCGACTCCGAGTCAGGCACCTTGTGCTTCCAGATCTCGATGCGCTCGGCGAGCGCGTCCGGGATCTTGCGCGTCTTGGTGTCCTTCCAGTACCGGTTGTCGGCCCGCTTCGCGCCGACGTAGTGCAGGCACAGGAACTCGCGGACACCCTCCATCACGTGCTCGATCGAGCGGTTGTACGCGTCGCGGCGCACGTCGTCGTCGCGGCCGCCCGGGAAGTACCGGACGATCTGCTCGATGGCGTGGTGGATGAAGAAGATGCCGGTCGACTCCAGGGGCTCGACGAAGCCGCTGGCCAGCCCGATCCCGACGACGTTGTTCACCCAGGAGCGCTCACTGCGGCCGATGCGCATCTTGATGTGGTTGGCCTGGACGTCGGCGGCCTCGGGGCCGACGAACTCGCGCAGCGTCTTCTCGGCCTCCTCGGCCGAGAGGTACTCGTCGGCGTAGACGTATCCGGTGCCGATCCGGCTGATCAGCGGGATCGTCCAGATCCAGCCCGCGTCCTGGGCGGTCGCGGTGGTGCACGGCCGGATCGCCTTGCGCTCCATGTCCATCGGGACCTGCAGGGCGACCGCGCTGTTGTTGGGCAGGGTGTCCTGAAAGGACACGAACGGCTCACCGAGGGCCTGCTTCAGCAGCAGCGCGCGGAAACCGGTGCAGTCGATGTACAGGTCGCCGGAGAGCGTGCCGTTCTCGGCGGTGTTCACGTGCGAGACGAAACCCTGGTGGTCCAACGCGACATCGACGACGTTGTCGGTGATGTGCTTGACACCGCGGTCGGTGCCGTATTTCGTCAGGAACTTCGCCAGCAGGTGGGCCTCGAAGTGGTAGGCGTACGGGAACTGCGCGCCCTGGTACTCGGCGATGTTCGACCGCGCCGACTGGCCGTCGCCGACGTTCTCGAACACGCCCTGGGCCAGCGGGGTGCCGTCGGCGTAGCGGGGCGAGCGCTCGGCGTCGCACAGCGCGGCCATGACGAAGCAGTCGCGGTCGAACCGGCTCGACTGCGGCATCCGCAGCCACCAGTCGCTCAGCGAGAAGCCGTCGACGGACCCGAGTTGCTCGAACGGGTGGTAGAAGTGATGGCCGGGCTCGCGCCAGTCCTCGAACCGCACCCCGAGCTTGTAGGT
Source organism: Actinokineospora xionganensis (assembly GCF_014323725.1). GTDB lineage: Bacteria > Actinomycetota > Actinomycetes > Mycobacteriales > Pseudonocardiaceae > Actinokineospora > Actinokineospora xionganensis. Next base: position 312,300 of record NZ_JABVED010000004.1, read on the forward strand.
GGCGTTGCAGGCGGGCATCCAGTCGGACTCCTCCAGCCGGAGGAACTCGAAGAAGTGCCGGATGTCGCTGAAGGTCGCCTCACCGACACCGATGGCGCCGATCTGGGCCGACTCCACCACGGTGACGTCGACGCGGTCGCCGAAGGCTGCCTTGAGGTAGGCGGCGGTCATCCAGCCTGCCGTGCCGCCACCGACGATGACGACGCTCTTGGTCTTGCCCGGGTCGGTCAGGTTGGCGGCAGCGCCACTGTTCATCATTACTGCGTTCTCCTTAAACAGGTGACTCGCTTGGTGTTTGGTGAGCGCTTGGTGTTCGGCGAGGCGAGTCAGGCCCAGCCGCCCGCGCCCGGCAGCGGGTGCTCGCCGTCGCTGCACTCGTGCCGAGGAAAGACCTCGGGGAACAACGTTCGTTTGGTCGATCGCCAGAGGTACGCCGCACCCGACGAACCCGCCGTTCCCAGCGCGCCACCGAGGAGCTTGTCCGCCAGTTCGGCGTGCAGCGCCCGCCACGCCCGCACCGAGTCGTCGAGGTTCGACAACACGTCGTGAACGCGCTCGACAAGGGAGAGACCAGGGGGCACCGCGTCGGCGCCCGCCCGCTCCCGATACTCGACGAAGGCGGCGCCCACGGACTTCTCGTCCAGGCGCGCCACCAACCTGGCCCGCTCGGCGGCACTGAGCCCGGAGATGTTGAGGAACCGGGGATCCCTGGCGCCACAGAGGAACTCGATCTCGCGGTACTGGGCCGACTGGAACCCGCTGGAGGTCCCGAGCGTCGCCCGGATCTCGTCGAAGGACTCGGGAGTCAGCGTCATCAGCACGGCGAAATGCTCGGCGACGACCCGCATCACGTGGGGCAGCCGTTCGAGCAGCGCGACCGCCACGAGCCCGTCGTCGCGGGTCAGCGCGTCCCGCGCCTGCTCAAGGTGGCGCAGCACCACGGCGAACCAGATCTCGCAGGACTGGTGCGCCGCGAAGAACAGCGTGCGGTCCGGCGTGTCGTGCACGCAGGCCAGTTCGAGGAACTCGTCCAGGTGCAGGATTTCCCCGTAGGCCAAGGATTGGCCTGCGTCTACCGGCTTGGTCATCGCGTAAGTCCCTTCTCACCAGCCATCGCCGCGCGGATCGGGCGCTCAGCTGCCCTGCGGCTGCGTCAGGCGCGCGCGCAGCGCGTTCTTGTCGACCTTTCCGACCGGCGTGCGCGGGAGATCGGGTACGACGATCAACTCGTCCGGCAGCTTGTACGAGGCCAGGCCGCGGCCGCGGATGTGCTCACGGATCGCCCGCAGCGTCGGCGGCGCGCCGGTGTCGGCGGCCTGCACCACGAAGACGCACAGGCGCTCGTCGCGCTGTTCGTCGGGGACGCCGACCACGGCGGTGTCGCGGATCTGGGAGTGGGTCAGCACGTGGCTCTCCACTTCCTCGGCGGAGACCTTCTCACCGAGGTGGTGGATGATGTCCTTCAGCCTGCCCTCGATGACGAGGTTCCCGTCGTCGGTCAGCCTGGCCAGGTCACCGGAGCGGTAGAAGCCGTCGGCGGTGAACGAGCGGCGGTTGACCTCGGGCGCGGCGAAGTAGCCGCGGATCGTGTACGGGCCGCGGGTCAGCAGTTCGCCGGTCACCCCCGTGGGGACGTCGTTGCCCTCCGCGTCGACGACGCGGATCTCGTCCTCGGGGCAGATCGGCCTGCCCTCACAGGTGTAGACCAGCTCGATCGGGTCGCTGAGGCGGGTCGAGGTGATCAGACCCTCGCCGATGCCGTAGACGTTCATCAGGCGGCAACCCAGGCTCGTGCGGACCCGATCGACCGCCGTGGCGCTGAACTTCGAGCTGCCGACCTGGATCACCATGCCGGTCATGTCGACGGGCGAAGTGTGGGCGGTCTCGGCCCACAGCAAAGCCAGGGCAGGCACCAGCGCGGTGTGGGTGACGCCCTCGTTCGTGATCAGCGGGAACACCAGCTCCGGGCTGGGATTGCCCGCCAGCACAGCCTTTCCGCCGACAACCAGCGCGCCGAGCGCACCAGGGCAGCCGAGCGCGGCGTTGTGCGGGACGGGGTTCGCGGCGAGGTACACACTGTCCTCGGCGAACTCGACCACCTCCGCGCACGCGAACATGTTGTAGGCGTAGTCGTCGTGGGTCCGGGGGATCAGCTTCGGCACGCCGGTGGTCCCGCCCGAGAGCAGCAGCAGCGCCACGTCGGCGGCGTCGACCGGCGGCAGGTCCCTGATCTCGGACTTGGCCAGGTCGGCCAGGGCGGTGAACTCGGCGGCGTCGCCGACGATCACGACGTGCTTCAGGTGTGGGGCGTCGGTCTGGACCTCGCGGGCCAGCACGCGGAAATCGAAGCCCTGGAACCGGTCGGGGCCGACATAGCCCACGGCGCCCGAGGCGATCGCGAGCTGGGTGATCTCGTCGCGGCGGTGGCCGGGAAGGGCCATCACGGGAACCGCGCCGAGCCGGAACAGACCGACCATGGTGGTCAGGAACTCGATGACGTTGGGCAGGTGCAGCATGACTCGGTCGCCCGAGCCGACGCCGAGCCCGGCCAGGCCCGCGGCGATCCGGTCGGCCTCGTCGAGGAGTTGGGTGTAGGTGACCCGACGGGTCGCGTCGACCGCGGCGATCTTGTCCGGATGGCGCCGGGCGCTCTCGGCGACGAGTTGCCCGAGGGCGACGCCTTTCCAGTAGCCCGCGCTCCGGTAGCGCTCGGCGAGCTCGGGTGGCCACGGCACGAACCCGTCCAGCATGTGTCCTCCTCGGTTGCGACACCTCCAGACTCGGTCAGCCGCCCCGAGCCCGCACCGAGCCCCGACAGAGCTTTGAAAGTTTGCGGCGAGTGGACCAGTGCCATCGTGACCCTCGTTCGTGTGAACCGGGTACGCACACGCGATCGAGGCTGGGTACGGGCCATCACCAGTGGCGAGGAGCCTGCTGTTCGGCTCCTCTGTTTCCCGCATTCCGGTGGGTCGGCGGCCACCTTCCGCGGCTGGGCGGCGGGGCTGCCCGAGGACGTGCAGCTCCTCGCGGTGCAGTACCCCGGCCACGGAGACCGGATCGCCGAGGACCCCGCGGGTGGCGTCGCCGAAATGGCATCGGCCGTCGCGGCGGAACTCGGCCGGTTCGGCCCGGCGGACTGGGCGCTGTTCGGGCACAGCTTCGGCTCCCTGGTCGCCTACGAGACGGCGCGGGTGCTGCAGGACGACGGCAGGTCCGCGCGGGCGCTGTTCGTCTCGGGTGCGCGCGCACCCCGGCACGCGGGCGGCGGAACCACCCACCGCCGATCCGACGACGAACTCTGGGCGGCCGTGCGCGAACTCGGCGGGATCGAGCCGGAGATCGCCGACGACCCCGACTTCCGGGAACTGCTGCTGCCCGCGCTGCGGTCGGACATCACCCTGCACGAGACCTACGCGCCCGATCCGCACGCGGTGCCGCTGACGGCCCCTGTCCACGCCTACCACAACACCGAGGACCCGTTGGTCGACGCCGAGACAGTGGCGAGGTGGGCGTCGGTGGCAGGTGGCGAGTTCAGCACGCGGGCGTGGCCGGGCGGCCATTTCGCGTTCGCCGAGAATTCGACCGAGCTGATCGCCGACCTCGTCGCATGCCTCGCCGAGAACGCCGAGGCGGCGCGATGAGCCTCGCCGGGAAGTCGGTCTTGGTCACGGGCGCGGCCACCGGCATCGGCCGGGGCATCGCCGAGTGCCTGCTGAAGTCGGGCGCTCTCGTCACCGTCGTCGGTCGCCGCGAGAAGCCGCTGCGCGAGTTGGCGGACCGCTACGGCGACGCCGTCGCGATCGTCGCGCTGGATGTCTGCGCCGCAGGCGCTGCCGAGCGGATCGTCGCGGCGGCGACCGGCCGGTTCGGTGCGCTCGACGCGGTGGTGAACAACGCGGGCATGGCCCGCTTCGGCAACCTCGACGCGGCCGACCCCGAGGACTTCGACGCGATGTTCGCCGTCAACGTCCGCGCGCCCGCCGACCTGATCCGGTGCGCGCTGCCCGAGCTTCGGGCCCGCAAAGGCAGCGTTGTCAACATCTCCTCGGTCGGCGGTGTGCTGTCCATGCCGGGCCGGGCGTACTACGGCGCGACCAAGGCGGCCCTCAACAGCCTCACCCGCTCGCTGGCGCGCGAAGTCGCTCCCGATGTGCGGGTGAACGCGATCCTCCCCGGCCCGGTGGACACCCCGATGTGGACGGCGACCGGCCTCGACAGCGCGGGCATCGACCAACTCCGGGTGGGGTTGGTCGCCTCCACCCCGATGGGCCGCTTCGGCGACGAGGCGGAGATCGGCCACTGGGTCGCGATGCTGCTCGACCCGGAGCTGTCGGGCTGGGTCACCGGCGCGCTGATCCCGATCGACGGCGGCCGCACCGCATGACGAACCTCAACCAGCCCAGCACGGAACCAGCCCTACTCCGATCAGAAGGTGGTACCAGCGTGAGTCCAGACATCCTGTCCGCCGCGGGATCGATCCCCTCATCGTGCCTGCACGGCATCTTCCGGGCGGCCGAGGCGCGGGAGCGGCAGACCGGCGAAGCGGTCGTCAAGCTGCACGTCGGCGAGCCGTACTACACCCCGACCGACGACGTGGCCGAGGCGTTCGTCGCCGCCGTCCGGCGGGGCGAGACCCGCTACATGGGCATCGAAGGCCATGTCGACCTGCGCGAGGCGATCGTCGAGAAACTGCGCGACGACAACGGCATCGACACCACCGCCTCGCGGGTGCTGGTCACGCCGGGGTCCTGCCAGGGGTTGTTCTCGCTGCTCAAGACACTCGCCGAACCCGGCGCCGAGATCCTGCTGCCGGAACTGCACTGGCCGGTGCACCTGCAGCAGGCCCTGCTCGCGGGCTTTCGGCCCGTGCTCTACCCGCTCGGTCCGGACTTCCGGCCCGACCCCGAGGTGATCGCCGCCGCCGCGACCCCGCGCACCAAGGTGCTGCTGATCAACTCGCCCGCCAACCCGACGGGCGTCGTGCTCGACGCCGCCGAGATCGGCGCCCTGCTCGGGCTGGCCCGCGGCCGCGGCTGGCACGTCATCAGCGACGAGGCCTACGAGCACTTCTGCTACGACCGCGAGCACCTGTCGGTCGCCTCGCTCGAACGCGACCTGCCCGTTGACGAGCGGATCGTGCACAGCGTCTTCACGTTCTCGAAGAGCTTCGCCATGACCGGCTACCGCCTCGGCTATGTCGCACTCGCCAACGACAGGGCCGCCGACGTGATGAAGGTGGTGCAGGAGGCCAACATCATCGGCACCTCGACCCCGGTGCAGCACGCGGGCATCGCCGCGCTGAAGAGCCGGGCCGACGCGGCGGCGGCCAACCGCAAGGCGGTGCAGCGCAACCGGGATGTCGCCCTGTCCGCGCTCGCCCGGGCCGGGTTGCTGCGCGAACTGCCCGCCGGTGGGTGGTACGCGATGCTGGACGTGGCGAGGACGGGGCTGGACGCGGAGACATTCGCCTTGCGGCTGCTGGAGAGCAAGGGCGTCGCCGTGGTGCCCGGCAACGGCTTCGCGATGCGCCCGACGCTCGACGAGCAGGGCAGGATCGTCTCCCACGACTACGCGCCCTGGGCCAGGAGCCTGATCCGGATCGCCTTCTGTGTCGACCCCGCGCAGCTCGAAACCGGGGTCCGGCTGCTGCTCGACTTCGTGGACGAATGCGTCTGACCGTCGGACCAGTGGCCCCAAGAGGAGGTAGCCGACCATGCCGGATCCGTTGACCGCCACGGCCGAGTACACCCACGTCGACCCGGCGCAGTTCCGGTCCCTCATGACCACCCATCCGGCCGCGGTGGCCATAGTGACCACCTCCGGCCCGAACGGCGAGCCATGGGGAATGACCTGCTCGTCGGTGTGCAGCGTGTCGCTGAAGCCGCCGACCCTGCTGGCGTGCCTGCGCGCGGAGAGCCCGACCCTGGCGGCGCTGCTGGAACGCAACGTGTTCGCCGTGAACCTGCTGCACGACCAGGCCGAACGCGCGGCGAAGCTCTTCGCCTCAGGCGACGCGGACCGGTTCGACAAGATCACCTGGATCAGGGATCCGGAAACCGGTGTGCCGCAACTGGTCGAGGACGCCCACACGGTCGCGGCCTGCCGGGTCAGCGCGACGCTGTCGGTAGGAGACCACGTGGTGGTCTTCGGCGACGTCGTCGGCGTCACCACCCACGCCGACGACGAACCGAGCCCCCTGCTCTACGGAATGCGCCGCTACTGGTCACTGAACACCCCGACCCCACCCACCCCCCACACCTGACCCGACCCCACCCGCGTTCGCCGGCTGGTTGGGAACGGCATTCACGTTCGAAACCGTTGGAGTGAAACATGATTGCCAGACTGACTGACACCCAGCGGGGTGCGCGACTGCCGGGGCCGACAGCCCGGGTGCCCGACTGCCCGCTGGGGCGGGCCGTCGAGGTGATCGGGCACTGGTGGACGCTGGAGATCGTGCACGAGGTCTTCGACGGCCACACCCGGTTCGCGGCGATCGCGCGCAACCTCACCACCGCGCCCGACGTGCTGCGGGAGCGGATCGGCGACCTCGTGGCGAAAGGCCTGCTGGAGACCGTGGACGACGCCGATGCCGACCCCGAATACCGGCTGACCGATCTCGGCCGTTCGCTGCGCCCGGTCCTGCTGGTCATGGCCGCGTTCGGGAATCACCGGCTGGCCGAAGACGACCGCGGCGTCGTCCTGGTCGACGCGGAGTCGGGGGCGCCGGTGCACCCGGTCGTGGTGGACCGGGTCACCGGCGCGCGGGTGGACACACCCGGTTACGTCTTCGCCCAAGGCCCCCGGGCGAGCGGGCCGATCAGGGCCCGCTACCCGCGGATCCCCCGGCTGCGGTGACCCCGCCCGCGGATCAGCCATGGTGGCCCGAGTGCCCACCGCCGAACGGGGAGATGACGCCGTCGTAGCGCAGGCGCAGCATCATGCCCTGGTCGGCGTGCGGGAGGTTGTGGCAGTGGTTCATCCAGATGCCGGGGTTGGCGGCCTTGAACGCGACCTCCCACACCTCGCCGGGGCGCACATCGAAGGTGTCGACCCACAGCGGGCTGCCCGACGACGGCACGCCGTCCCTGGACAGGACCAGCACCGGGTGGCCGTGGAGGTGCCAGGGATGGGTCTCCAGGCTCCGGTTCACCACGGTGAACCGGACGGTGTCGCCCTCGGCGACGAGTTGGTCCGGGATTGACGGGTGCCCGAGGCCGTTGACGGTCTGCGCGTACGACGGCGCGCCGTCGACCATGGCCAGCCCTCGGCCCAGCACCAGGGTGAAGTGCCGGTTCGCGGCCTCGTCGCGCAGTGCGACCGGGGCGGGAGTGCCATACGCCAGCAAGTCGAGCTCCGGCCACGCCCCCGTATCGGGCCCGGTGATGGTGTGGGCGCCTGCCCTGGGCAGCACCGACACCTTCGCGTTGCCCTCGTCGAGGCTGAGCACCACCGGCTCACCCGGCATGGTGAACACGACGTCGTAGCGGCCTCCCGCGGCCAACCTCAGCACCTGCTCGCTGATCTCACCCGGCCCGTTGAGGTCGCGGCCGTCGACGGCGACGAGTGTGAACGGGGTGCCGGACAGCGTGAACCGGTGCGGGTCGGAGTCGGTGTTGATCAGCCGCAGCCGGACCTTCGTGCCCGGCGCCGCGACATGCTCGCCGCCGCCCGAGATCACGGTGACGCCGCCGTCGAAGGTGTGCACGGCCAAGGGAAGGTCGAGCGCCCCCTCGATCTCGCCGTCGTCGCGTGGCTTCACCACCAGCGTGCCGTAGAGACCCCGACGGACGTTGACGTGCGACGCGTGGTGGGTGTGGTACCAGTAGGTCCCCACCTGGTCGGCGCGGAACCGGTAGACGAATTCGCCGCCCGGCCTGACCGTGTCCTGGGTGAGCCGTTCCGCGCCGTCCTGTGAGCACGGCACGTCGTAGCCATGCCAGTGAATGGTCACACCGTCGTCGATGTCCTGGTTGCGCAGCCTGACCTCGATGACGTCGCCCTGGGTCGCCGTGATCGGCGGGCCGGGCAGGGTGCCGTCGAAGGTGAGCGCGTCGATGTCGCGGCCCGACTCCAGCTTCACCGTGGCCTTGCGCGCGGTCACGAGTTGGGTGCGCACGACTCCACCGGGCGCCGGGTCCCGCGGGCCGCGCAGGTCGGCGACCGAGATGGTCGGCACCGAGGCCGGGCCGGGCCCGCCGCCCTGGGTCATGCTCGCGCCGGAGGTCAGCGCCAGGCCGATCCCGGTGCCGCCCGCGCCGACCGCGACGACGCCTCCCGCGACGCCGAGGAACCGGCGGCGACTCAACTCCGACGCAGTGGGCGCCGGGTTCGCGCTGTCGGACTTGTCCTCATCCGGGTTCGTCAGCACGCGCGCGGTCAGCATCGTGGCCACGACGACGACCGCGAGTGTGATCAGCACGGTCGGGAGAGTCAGGGGATAGCCGATGACGAACGCCACCGCGAACGAGACCAGCGCCGTGAACGCGGCGGCGAACAGTGCGACGATCGCCGCGGTGGTGTCACCGGATCGGGTGGTTTCCCGCGACCGGGCGGCGGCACGCAGCCGGGGCCCGGCGAGCACCGCGGCGACGACCGCCGCGACACCGAGAATCGGCAGGCCGAACACCACCTTCTCCTCGACGAACCACCAGCCGCGGTCGGCCAGCGGCACGATCGCGACTGCCCTGACCGCGGTCACGGCCAACGCGACCACCAGCAAGAGGTAGGCGGGCTTGGAGCGCATCGCCGCGGTGACCGCGGCGGCGAACCACGCGACCACGGTGAGCGCCGCGATCGCGTGGTCCAGGATAAGTAACGTGCCAGTCGTCATGACGAGACAGCGGCCGGTTCCGCCGTCTTCCAGGCGACCTGCCGGAACGTCCGCACCAGCATGATGGTGATGCCCATGATGATCACCCCGTTCACCGCGTGCAGACCGAAGATGTAGTTGCCCGCGTCGGATCCGCCGTCGGCGATGGACTTCGAGACCTCGCGGATCAGGGACTGGACGAGCACCAGCACGGCGACCAGACCCGACATCCCGATCAGCTTGCCGGGGAAGCGGGCGATGGCCGCGCCGATGGCCAGCAGGACCGCGGTGAGCAGGATGCCGTTGCCGAGGCCGCGGTGAAGCGCGAAGGACTCCTCCTTGGGCGCGCTGTCGAACGCGCCGCTGGCGGCTAGGTAGAACTGGACGATGATGGCCGCGAGAAGCACGGTGGCCAGGATGCTGACTGCCTTCTTCATACCGTGATCTTCTCGACCCGGCAGGGTGTTCCGCTTCCGGCGTGGAGATGAGACCGGGTACGCCAGTGCGCGTACGAGCCGGGGCGCGCACTACGCCTGTCGTCGTACCGGAACGCGCCTTCGAACGGGAGTCGGGGAAACCGGGGATACCCTACGATCATGGTATGGATCCGCGGATGATGTCGCGACAGATCTCCGCGTGGTTGTCGCGGCGGCCTGCCTGGTTCCTCGACGTCGTGCTGGCGCTGTTCGTCACCGCGGTCCAACTCCAGAGCGCCGGATACGCGATGGGGGCCGAACCGGTGGCCCGCCCGGTCACCGATTACGGGAATACCGGTTACCTCCTGCTCGCCATCAGCGGGCTCTCGGTGGCCGCCCGCCGCCGCCTGCCGGTCACGGTGTTCGCGATCACGTCGTTGGCCAGCCTGGTCTACTTCGCGCTCGGCTACCCCGACCGACTGGCCTGCCTCGGGCTGTTCGTCGCCATCTACACCCTGGCCGCACATGGCGGACGCAGGTCCCTGCTGATCGCGGGCGTGGGCACCGGGTTGACCTCCCTCGGCTGGCTCATCGCCGCGGCGGACATCAACCCACCCGCCGCCATCGGCTGGGTGTTCTTCCGCATCGGCGCGGCCGTGATCAGCATGACGCTCGGGGTGTCGATCCACTCCCGCCGGGTCATCGCGGCCGACGCGCAGCGGCGGGCCGAACTCGCCGAGCGGTCCCGCGAAGAGGAGGCCAGGGCCCGGGTCAACGCCGAGCGGCTGCGAATCGCCCGCGAGGTCCACGACACCGTCGCCCACGCGATCGCCATCATCAACGTGCAGTCCGGGGTGACCGCCCACGTCCTCGACAAGCGGCCGGAGCAGGCCCGCGAGGCGCTGGGCACCATCGAGAAAACCAGTTCCCGGGCGCTGCGGGAGATGCGCGCCATCCTCGGTGTGCTGCGCGACGGCGACGACCGCGAGCCCTACCCCGGCCTCGACCAGATCCACGAGCTGACCACCAAAGCCCGCGACGCCGGGCTCGAGATCGCCCTGCGGCAGACCGAGCCGGACACGCCGCTGCCCAGCGCGGTCGGCAGCGCCGCCTACCGCATCGTGCAGGAGTCGATCACCAACGTGATCCGCCACGTCGGCCCGACCAAGGTCACGGTTTCCCTCGAACCGGGGAACGACGCGCTGCGGATCCGGGTCACCGACGACGGCGGCCGCGGCGGCCGCGGCGGCCGGGGCGCCGCCGCGGCCGTGGACGCGCCCACCTCGGGCCGCGGCATCGTCGGGATGCGCGAACGCTGCAGGCTGCTCGGCGGCGAGCTCGACGCGAAGTCGCGCCCGGGCGGCGGGTTCGAGGTCACCGCCCTGCTCCCCCTGGCCCCGGTCGGGTCCCGGCTGTGACCGCACCTTCGCCGATCAAGGTGCTGCTGGCCGACGACGAAAGGCTGGTGCGGTCCGGGTTCAAGGTGCTGCTGGACCTGGAGGACGACATCACCGTCGTCGGGGAAGCAACCAATGGCGCGGAGGCCGTGGAGTTGGCTCGCGCCACCCGCCCGGATGTCGTGCTCATGGACATCCGCATGCCGCGCCTCGACGGCATTCGCGCCACCGGCGAGATCGCGGAGACGGCGGGCCTCGAGCAGGTCAAGGTCCTGATTCTGACCACGTACGACACCGACGAGAACGTGTTCGAGGCGCTGCAGGCCGGGGCGAGCGGGTTCCTGCTCAAGGACGCGGGCCCGGCCGAGTTGCTGCACGCCATCCGGGTGATCGCCGCGGGCGACGCGCTGCTCGCTCCCCGGATCACCCGACGGCTGATCAGCCAGTTCACCGCACAGCGCCGCGCCGCGAAGTCCGGTGAGGACCGGCTCGCCGTGCTGACCGACCGGGAGCGCGAGGTGCTCGCCCTGGTCGGACAGGGTATGAGCAACCACGAGATCGGCGCCACGCTCTTCCTCAGCCCGGCGACCGCCCGGACCCACGTCAGCCGCATCATGGGCAAACTCGGCGGGCGGGACCGGGCTCAGCTGGTCGCGATCGCCTACCAGACCGGGCTGAGCCACTTCAGCGACTGAGTCCGTGCGAGGAACACCCAGGAAAGGAATCCGGAAGAGTTCGGGCGGCCCGTCCCCGCAGCCTGCCACGATCGGCCAATGACTCAGCCAGCTCTCGGTGTTCGTGCCCTGGACCTCGCCGCCCCGGCCACCTTCGTCGAGAACGACGTCCACGAGTTCTGGCGCGCGGTGCGCGCGGACAGTCCCGTGTACTGGCATGAGCCCACGGACCGCAACCCGGGATTCTGGGTGGTTTCCCGCTTTCGCGACATCCAGTCGCTGCTGCACCACGAGGCGCTGAGTTCCGCGCGGGGCAACGTTCTCGACGTCGTGCTGCGCGGCGACGACTCCGCGGGCGGGAGCATGGTGGCGGTCACCGATCCGCCGCGGCACCGCCCGCTGCGCAACCTGATCTGGAGCGCGTTCACCCCCCGCGTTCTCGGCGCCGTGGTCGAGAAGGTCAGGCAGCGCACCGACGAGCTGATCGCCAAGGTCATCGAACTGGACACCTTCGACTTCGCCACCGAGGTCGCCGAGCAGGTGCCGATGACCACGATCTGCGACCTGCTGTCGATCCCGGCCGCCGACCGCGCCGATCTGCTGCGGTGGAACAAGATGGCGCTGTCGTCCGACCACGCCGACAGCGACGAGTTCGAGGCGCTGGGCGCCCGCAACGAGATCGTCCTCTACTTCATGGAGCTGGCCGCGCAGCGCCGGGAAACCCCGGGCGACGACGTCATCAGCACCCTCGCGGCCGCGGAGGTCGACGGCGAGCGGCTGACGGAGGCCGAGCTGGCGGTCAACTGCTACAGCCTGATCCTCGGCGGTGACGAGACTTCCCGGGTGTCGGCGATCTGCGCCGTGCTCGCGCTGATCGAGAACCCGGACCAGTGGGACGCGCTGCGCGCGGGACACGTGTCGGTCGAGTCGGCCGTGGAGGAGGTGCTGCGCTGGTCGTCGCCCGCGATGCATCTGGCCCGAACGGCCAAGGCGGACTTCACCATCGACGGGCACGAGGTCCGCGAGGGCGACATCGTCACCCTGTGGACCATCTCGGGCAACAACGACGAGGCGGTCTTCGACGAGCCACGCCGGTTCACCCTGTCGCGCTCGCCCAACAAGCACCTCTCGTTCGGCCACGGACCCCACTTCTGCCTGGGCGCCTTCCTCGGGCGCGCGGAGCTGAACGCGCTGCTGAGCGCTCTGGTCGCCAAGGTCGGCCGGATGGAGCGGCGCGGCGCGCCCCGGCCGATCTACTCGAACTTCCTCAACGGCTACAAGAGTTTGCCGGTCACGTTCCGGGGCCGCTGATCCGAGCGGCGCGAGACCAGGCACATGCGGAAGCACCATCGATTGCCAAGGGGGGCCATGAAAAGGAATGTGTGTGTGATCGGCGCGGGACCGTCCGGCCTGGTCGCGATCAAGGAACTGCTGGACGAAGGCCACTCTGTGACCTGCTTCGACCAGGCGGGCGAGCTCGGCGGCGTGTTCCGCGAGAACATCGGCAGCGACGAGGCGGGGGCCTATGACTCGACGATGCTGACCATCTCCAACTACATGATGACGTTCTCCAGCTTCCCGCCGCCGTCGCACGAGCCACGCCAGTTCTGGTCGGCGGCCAGGTACCGGCAGTACCTGCTGGACTTCGCCGAGATGTTCGACCTCGGCCACACCATCCGGTACCGGACCGAGGTGCTGGGCATCGCGAAGAACAACGCGGGCGGCTACACCGTCGACGTCGCCACCGCCGACGACCCTCAGGGTGTTGTCTCGCACCGGTTCGACGCGGTCGCCATCTCCACGGGCACTCACCGCGTCCCGAACTACCCCGACCTGCCCGGCCAGGAGAAGTTCGAGGGCGAGATCCTCCACTCGGCGCACTACCGCAACAACAAACCTTTCGAGGGCAGCAAGGTGCTCTGCGTCGGCATCGGCGAGACGGCGGCCGATGTCGTCGACGAGATCGCCCGCGTCGCGGCGACCTGCACGCTGTCGGTGCGACGCTTCCAGCCGGTGGTGGAGCGCTACCCCGGCGACGGCCCGCACACCAACGACGCCTTCACCTCGCAGCTGCTGCTCTCGGTGCCGCTGGCGGTCGCAAACCCGGTCATGCGATTGGGCAACAAGCGCAACCGGAAGAAGGCCGACAACCCGGTCAGCCGGGCGGTGGCCGAGTGGAATTCGAAGAATCCCGACTTCTTCAACCACTTCCTGACCAAGAACGAAGGCTTCATCCACCGCATCGTCGATGGCAGGTTGACGGTGAACGCCTCGGGCATCGAACGGCTCGGCAAGGACTACGTCCAGTTCAAGGACGGCACCCGGCGGCCCATCGACACGATCATGCTGAACACCGGTTACCGCGAGGACTTCAACATCGTCAAGGATGTCGACGCGAGCGACGTGCGCACGATGTACAAGCACATGATCCACCCGGATCTGGGCGCGGGCGTGGTGTTCATCGGCTGGGCGCGGCCCGCCGCGGGCGGGGTGCCCGCCTGCTCGGAGATGCAGGCCCGCTACTTCGCCCTGCTGCTCAGCGGCAAACGGGAGCTGCCGGACCGCTACCAGCTGAAGAAGCTGATCGAGCGGCAGTCGGCCTACGAGAACACCGTGTTCCACGGCAACCCGGACCTGCGGACCCTGGTGCACTACAACCACTACATGCTCGACTTCGCTGAGGTGCTCGGGTGCTCGCCGTGGCGTGCCGCCGCCTTCCGAGACCCCCGCCTGGTCTACCGCCTGTTCGCGGGTTCCCAGATGCCCACCGTGTTCCGTCTGTTCGGCCCGCACGCCGACTTCACGGCAGCGCGACGCTCGATCATGGGCGTGCCGGTGGCGTTCAAGCCGCGGATGGTCGTCGGCGCCCTGGCCGTCATCGCGGTGTCCCGGCTGCTGATCGCCCTGGGCCTGCTGAAGCCGGACCCGGTCTACCGCGGTTGATCGACGCGACAAACCTCCGTGCCCCGCACCCGGTGATCCGGGTGCGGGGCCCGGGTTCGTGACGGCCAGGGCTTGTCCTGTGGATCATGGTAGGTGGGATTCGTGATCCACAGGACATGCCCTAACCCTGCTTGGCGTCCTGCATGATCCTGGCCAGGTCGGCCAAGTTCTCCGCCTCGAACAGCGACCGCATCGGCACGACCACCCCGTGCTCCTTGCGCATGCGTCCGGCCAGCTTCGCGGCCAGCACCGAGTGGCCTCCGAGGTCGAAGAAGTTGTCCCGCGGCGTCGCCGAGGCGATCTTCAGCGTGTCCATCACCATGGCGATGAGGAGCTGCTCGAAGGAACCCTCGGCGGGCGCGGAGGCCGGGGCCGCCTGCTCGCTCCTGGCGCCGGCCGCCCACTCGGCCAAGGCCTTGCGGTCGATCTTGCCGTTGAGCAGGGTCGGGAACTCGTCCACCAGGACGATCGACGGAACCATGTGCTCGGGCAAGGCCTGGCGGGCGTGCTCGCGCAGGTCGGCGGCCAGGGTGTCCGCCTCGGCGGGCTCGTGCCGGGCCGAAGTCCTGACGTAGGCGACGATGTACTCGGTCGAGGCGTCCTCCCCGCCGACGACCGCCGCGACGAGCTCCACGGCGGGGTGGCTCTCCAGCCGCGTCTCGATCTCGCCGAGTTCGACCCGGAAACCGCGCACCTTGACCTGGTTGTCGACTCGGCCGGTGAAGTAGAGCTCGCCGTCGGCGGCCCGCCTGCCCTTGTCGCCCGACCGGTACATGCGGCTGCCGGGCGGCCCGTAGGGGTTCGCGACGAAACGGCTCGCGGTCAGACTCGGCCGGTTGAGGTAGCCGCGGGCCAAACCCGTGCCCGCGAGGTAGAACTCGCCTTCCCCATCGTCGCCGCATTGGTCGAGCTTCTCGTCGAGAACGTGGACCACCGAGCCCTCCCAGGGCGTCCCGATGGTGACCTCGTCCTGCACGCCCTCGATCGGGCCGCCGAGCGACGCGCCGACGGTCACCTCGGTCGGACCGTAGCCGTTGAGCAGGCGCCTGCCCTTGGACCACTCCTCGGCCAGCGACCGGGTGCACACGTCGCCGGTGGAGGTGATCGTTCCGTCGACCAGCAGGCCATCGCTCTCGGTGATCCCGAGCGCCACCGGCGGCAGCACGGCGTGCCTGACGTCGTGGCGCAGCATTGTCTCGCGCAGCGACTCCCCCGGCAGCAGCTCGTGCTGCTCGGCCATCACCAGCGTGCCGCCCTGCAGCAGGGCCAGGGTGACGTCCCAGAACCACGCGTCGAAGCTGAACGACGCCCACTGCAGCACCCGCTCGCCCGCGCCGATGCCGTAGCGCTTCGCCTGGGTCGAGACCAGGTCGGCGACACCGTCGTGGGTGAGCGCGACGCCCTTGGGCACGCCCGTCGATCCGGAGGTGTAGATGACGTACATCAGGTGGTCACGCGACAACGGCGCGCGGCGCGCGGCGTCGGTGACATTGTCGTCCCGCTCCCCCGCCACGGCGGCGTCGACCGCCGGGTCGTCCACCACCAGCTCGGGCACGCCGAGGTCGAGCGAGGTGACGCACTGCGTGCGCAGCAACAGGATCGGCTTGGCGTCGACGACCATGTGGGTGAGCCGGTCGGCCGGGTAGGTCGGGTCCAGCGGCAGGTAGGCCCCGCCTGCCTTCAGCACGGCCAGGACCGCCACGATCAGCCGGGTCGAGCGGGGCACCGCGATCGCGACCAGCGCGTCCGGCCCGACGCCCTCGGCGATCAGCCTTCGGGCGAGTCGGTTCGCGCGCGCGTTCAGCTCCGGGTAGCCGACTTCGGTGTCACCGAAGACAACCGCCGCGGTGTCACCCGACCTGGCGACCATGGACTCGAACAAATCAGGCACCGTTGTCAACTCGCCCGCCTCCGACTGTGTATGCGTCATGATCATTGCGTTGAGACTCCGACCGTGAAAGATCTCTTTCGGCCGCGACCCGTCCGGTCGAGAAGTCCGCGACACTGGAACCGTTCGGTGGAGCGGCTTACAGAGGTTCGACGACGAACCCCCGACCCCACACGTTGCGCACGCCGAGCCCGACGAGTTGCAGCCTGCGCCGCAGTCGCATGACGTGCAGGTCGAGCGCGTTGCTGGACGAGCTGGCACCGGATTGCTCGAGGATCTCCCGAAGCTCGTCGCGGTAGACGAGCCCGCAGAAGCGGGAGATCAGCGGAGCCAACATGTCGCACTGGGTCAGGGACAAGGTGACCGACGCGTCCCTGAAGTACAGGATCCCCGCGGGATCCAGCACGGGCTTGGTGTTGAGCACCGCCCGCGCGGCGAGCTGGCGGACCCTGGCCTGGAGGTCCTGCGGCACGATGGGCGGGCGAACCCAGTCCTCGTTGGGACTGAGGTCCTCCGGCGGTGGCGCGCCGTGCTCGACGATGAGCAGGCAGAGGTGACGCAACGCGGTGCACTCCTCGCGGAGATCGCTCTCCGCGGGCCAGCGGACGAATTTGACACGGTTCTTGACATCCAACTTCACTGGACCCCCCGGAACTCCTTGCGGTGTCGCTGCCGAGAATTGCCTTGTCGCTGTTGAGAAGCGGGCGTCATGGCGGTGTCTGGATCGCTGTCCCCGACCGCCTGCCCGGCACGTGCCGCACGGGTGATCCACCCAGTTCGCCCCCGTGCGACCGGTTCGCCTGCCTCGTCATTGCCTGACGGTGTCGCCCTTCCCCGCGGTGCGCGTGCTGGGCGCCGCGAGGGTGTCGTGCGGTATCCGGTTCAGTGACCGGCGCACCAGGGGCCCGGTCAGCGCCGTCGTGATCACCGCGACCATGACCATGACCGTGTAGGCGAGCTGGTTGATGAGGTCGGCCTGGTAGCCGATGGTCAGCACCACTACCTCTGTCACGCCGCGGCAGTTCATCAGAACGCCGAAGCACCACGCCTCCCGGGCGGGCAGGCCCGCCAGCCGCACCGCGCCGCCCGCGCCGATCACCTTGGTCGCCACCGCCGCGACGAGGACCGCGGCGAGCACCAGCCAGGCTGTCGGGTCCGTGCCGAGAAGCCCGACCGACATCTTGAGTCCGACGCCTGCGAAGAAAAGGGGTAGCAGGATGATCAGCGTGAAGCCCTCCAGCTTGCGGCCGATCTCCTCCACCGCGGGCGAGTCCCTCGGCACCACCACACCGAACAGGAACGCGCCCACCACCGCGTGCAGCTGGATGGTCTGGGTCAGCACGGAATAGCCGATCGCCCCCGCTACCAGCACGATCGTCAGGAACGGGCTCGACCCGAGCCGCCGCACGAGCATCGCCAGCAGCGGCCGCACGCACAGCGCGGTCACGAGCACCAGCACGAACGCCAGCACCAGGATCTTGATCCCGTGCCCGTCGCTGCCCGCCCCGGCCAGCAGGAACGCGAGCCCGACCCAGAGCACGCCGTCACCGATGGCCGCCGCCGAGATCGAGAGCGCGCCGATGCTGGACTTCTCCAGTTTCAGGTCGGTGAGGATGCGCGCCAGCACGGGCAGCGCTGTCACCGCCATGGCCAGCCCGACGAACAGCATCGCCCGCAGCGGGGTGGCCTTGTCGCCCGCCAGCAGGTCGCCGGTCACGTACACGATTCCCATGCCCGCCAGCAGGGGCAGGGCCATGCCGCCGATCACCGACCCCGCGACCATTCCCTTGCGGCTGATCCGGTCGGTGCGCAACTCGCAGCCCAGCAGGAAGACGAAGATGACCAGCCCCAGTTGCGCGGCCTTGTCGAGCTGTTCGATGACCGGCTTCTGGAACAGGAACGCGCTGCCCTGCGGCCACGTCATGCCGAGCAGCGACGGACCGAGCAGCAGGCCGCCGACCATCTCGCCGAGCACCGGCGGCTGGCCGACCATGCGGGCCAGCGCCGCCAGCAGCTGGCAGGTGACCAGGATGACGACGACCGCGATGAGGAAGTGGGTGACCGCGTCGGTGGCGTGCGAGCCGAACACGCCCCACAGGGGCGTCGACGCCCCGAGCGCGGCAAGCCCCGCGACCGCTCCGAGCGCCGTGCGCGCGCGGCCGGACGGAGGCCTGCCCCCCGTGCGGCCCGCGCCGGGTAACCGCGGCTGCTCGGCCTGCTCGACCAGCACATCGTTGGGCGCGCTCATGCCGACGACCCGCCCGCATGCCCGGCCATCGCGTCCCGCAGGCTCTTGGGCCGCATGTCAGTCCAGGTCTGGTCGATGTAGTCGGCGATCTCCCGAGTCGACGCCGGACCGTGCGCGACCCGCCAGCCCCGCGGAACAGCCAGGTCGACGGGCCAGACCGAGTACTGCTCGTCGTCGTTGACCAGTGCCAGACAGTCCCGGCTGTCGTCCTCGAACGGAGTGGACATGCGTTTCTACCTTTTCCCTGTCTGCCTGCTTAGGATCCGGAAACACGCGGACGGAATCGCCGACTTTTTCCGACTCTCCGACCGCGGCCGCATTTGCGCCGATCTTTACATATCCCTCGACTGCGCCGCGACGATCCGCGCCAACGATATCGACCGTACCAGCGTCGCCCACCCCGACAACAGATTAGGTTCACATACCTGGCCATGCGTTTCACATATCACGGGCGGAGCGATAAATACCGATCCACCCGCCGCGACTCAGCGCGTCGCGGCGAAGTGAAATACTGTCAAGCGCATTTCTTAAAGCCGCTACTCCCGCAGCGATTCGGGAACCGACGGATCGTAATCGATATACAGCGCGTTCAGGGAACGCGCCAAGAACAATCTCCGCATCGCCGTGCGCTGGATCTTGCCCGCCGCGGTGCGTGGAATGCCGTTGCGCCGGTAGAAGGCCACGACCGAGGGGCGGACCCCGAACTCGTCGGCGACCATCGCCTTGATCCGGGCCGACAGGTCGCGGAGGCACTCGTCGCCGGGCCTGCCGGTGATCTCGTGGGTGGCGACCAGCATCGGGCCGACCCCGGTTTCGGCGGCCGAGACGGTGAACACCGCGCCGATCAGGGCGGTCTCGGCGTAGCCCGACCGCATCCGCCCTTCGACCTCCTGCGGGGTGAACACGCGGCCCTCCACGCGCAGCACCTCGTCCACCCGTCCGACGACGTACAGCTCGCCGTCGTACAGGGTGCCGAGGTCACCGCTGCGGACAAAGCCGTCGGGGGTGAACGTCCTGGCCGTCGCGGCGTCGTCGCGCCAGTAGCCGCGGGCAGCGCTCGGACCGCGCAGCCAGATCTCGCCGAGGGCGCCGGGGACCGACACCTCCCCGGTTCGCGGGTCGGCTACGCGGACCTCGAAGTCGCGCGGCGTCCCCGAGCTCAGCAGGTCGACACCCGCCGTCGCGGGGACGAACCGGCCGAGCTCCAGTTCGTGGGGGTCGACCTTGGTGACCACGGCCGGGCGGAACGCGTCGCCCGCCACGAAGGCCGTCGCCTCCGCCAATCCGTAGCACGGGCTCAACACGTCGGCCCGGAACCCGGCGGGCGCGAACCGCTTGACGAAAGCGTCCACTGTGGACGCGTGGAGCGGCTCGGCGCCGATGGCGGCGACCCGCCACCGCGACAGGTCGAGGCCCGCCACCTCGTCGTCCGTCACCCGGCCGCAGCAGATCTCGAAGGCGAAACCGGGTGCGGCGGTGGCGGTGACGTCGAATTTGTCGATCACCCGTAGCCAGTGGTACGGCCGCTTCAGGAAGGCCGAGGGGCGCATCACCACGGCGGTGGCGCCGGCCACGAGGGCGGGCAGCAGCTGGCCGAGCAGCCCCATCGTGTGGTGGTGCGGCAGCCATCCGCCCACCCGCCAACCGGGGGCCAGACCCGAGGCGGCGCACTGGTTCTCGATGTTGCGCAGGAGGTTGTCGTGGGTAAGCGCCACTCCCTTGGGCGCGCCGGTGGCACCCGAGGTGTAGTGGATCACCGCGAGCGAGTCGCGGTCGACCGCCACGGGTGTCCACGAGTCGGCGTCCGCGAGGTCACCGGAATTCGTGGCAACCACGGCGAGGCCGGCGTATCCCTCCTCCACGGCCCACTCGGTCACCGCGGCCAGGTTGTCGACGTCGGTCATGATCGCCGAAATCCCGGCGTTCGCCGCGAGGTCGCACAGCCGCGCCCGCTCGTGCCGATACCGGCCGGGCAGCGGCGCGGGCACCGCGACCACTCCGGCGTACAGGCAGCCGACGAGGGCCGCGGCGAAGTCGAGCCCGGTCGGGTGCAGGAGCAGGACACGCTCACCGGCACGAACGCGGGCGCTCAGCCAGGCGGCGGACTTCCTCGCCTCGGCGTCCAACCGGGCGTAGGACCACCGGGGCGCGCCGTCGGGCGCCTCCACGTCGTCCACGAAGACCACCGCGGTGCGCTCCGGCACCGAAAGGATGTTTTCGCGAAGCACCACGGCAACGCTCGCGGCGGACCCCAAATCGACCACGAACCCTTGTCTCCTAGGTCTTGTTCACCATTCGAAACATCGCCCGAGATTCACCAGGCACAGGCGTCGCATCCGACGCGCACAAAAGCCCGCGACAAAAGCGTGAAGAAGATGCGGACATCATTCGAAAAAATACGGATAAGACCCGCCGACATTCGCGGCCCGCCACCCGTCGCTGCCCCTCAATGGCATCGCCCCACCCCAAGTGCCGCCCTTGATTCGATTCGACGCTAGCACGGGCAAGAGGCCGTGACCCGCCGGTCGACCACAGTAGTGAGGATCGCCTGGGCGGGTATTAGGAACTCATCAGCAGAGGCTTTCGGCCACGGTTTCACCGTGGCAAGCGAGAGCACACGTCGGTTGGACATCGAAGATCCACCGAGCACCCGGACGGTTATCGGCTCCCGCCGCCCGCTCCCCCACCCCGCGGCGGGTCCTCCTCCGAAGTGCTCCCACCCAGCACCACGGCGAGCGTGATCCCCGCGACGACTACGATCCCCAAGGTCCGCAGCAGCGGGAAAAGCGCGTCCATGTGCTTCCTTTCAAGGACTTCGCGCGGACTGCCGAAGATTAACCCCGTCACCGCCACGAACGGCCCCGACGACCGGCCAGACCGTCCAGCCACTTGGCTGGTCGTCCCGCGCCGCCGACGGTCGGCGCCTGCCCGGGACGGAGAGACGCGAAGCCGCCGGTACTCGGGCTGTTCTCGCTGTTGTCACGGGGATCGGCTTTCGGACCTATCCCTCGTCATGCTGGTCAAAGTTCACGCGGTCGTGTGTTCGGCGCAGCCTGCCCGGTGGTGACGTGGGCTGCCGGAAGCGCGGCAGGCCAATACAGTGCCGCCATGTCAGCAGAACAGACCATGGTCGCGCCGGAAACCGGGCTCACCGCGGCCGAGGTCGCCCAGCGCGTGGCCGACGGGCAGACCAACGACGTTCCCACCAGGGCGAGCCGCAGTGTGTGGGACATCGTCCGGGCCAACGTGTTCACCAGGATCAACGCCATCTTCGGCGTCCTCTTCCTGATCATCATGTCCACCGGGTACTTCCTCGACGGCCTGTTCGGCGGCCTGATCGTGGCCAACAGCGTCATCGGTGTGATCCAGGAGGTGCGGGCCAAACGCACCCTGGACCGGCTCGCGATCGTCGGCCAGACGAAGCCGCGAGTCCTCCGCGACGGCGTGTCGAAAGAGGTCGCGCCCAACGAGGTCGTGCTCGACGACGTGATCGAGATCGGCGCTGGCGACCAGATCGTGGTCGACGGCGAACTGCTGCACGGCGAGGCCCTGGAAATCGACGAGTCCCTGCTGACCGGCGAGTCCGACCCCGTCGTCGCGGGTCCCGGCGACCCGGTGCTGTCGGGCAGTTTCGTCGTCGCGGGCGGCGGCGCCTACCGGGCCACCAAGGTCGGCCGCGAGGCGTACGCGGCCAAGCTGGCCGAGGAGGCCAGCAAGTTCACCCTGGTCGACTCCGAGCTGCGCAACGGCATCAACAAGATCCTCAAGTTCATCACCTACCTGCTGATCCCGGCGGGCGCCCTGTCGATCTACAACCAGCTCTCCGGCGACCAGGCGCTGCCGGAGGCGCTGCGCGGGATGGTCGCCGCGCTGGTGCCGATGGTCCCCGAGGGCCTGATCCTGATCACCGCGATCGCGTTCGCCGTCGGCGTCACCCGCCTGGGCAAGCGCCAGTGCCTGGTCAACGAGCTGCCCGCGATCGAGGGCCTGGCCAGGGTCGACGTGGTGTGCGCGGACAAGACCGGCACCCTCACCGAGAACGCGATGCGACTCGCCGAGACCCGCGTCCTCGACAGCGGCGAGTCGGTGTCCGACGTGCTCGCCGCGCTGGTCGCCGCCGAGTCCCGGCCGAACGCGAGCCTGCTGGCCATCGCCGAGGCGCACCCGGACGACCCGGGCTGGGACATCGCCGACGTCGTGCCGTTCTCGTCGGCACGCAAGTGGAGCGGCGTCAGCTTCACCGACAACGGCGACTGGGTGCTCGGTGCCCCGGACGTCCTGCTGCCCGCCGACAGCCCGCAGCGCACCGACGCCGAGCAGATCGGGGCAACGGGTCTGCGGGTGCTGCTGCTGGGCCGGTGCGCGCTGCCGGTGTCCGCACCGGACGCCCCAGGGGAGGTCACGCCTGTGGCGCTGGTGGTGCTGGAACAGAAGGTCCGGCCGGACGCCAAGTCCACTTTGGAGTATTTCGCCGAGCAGAACGTCACGGTGAAGGTGATCTCCGGAGACAACGCGCTGTCGGTGTCGGCGGTCGCCTGCTCACTCGGCCTGCCCAACGCGCGCGACGCGGTCGACGCCCGCACCCTGCCCACCGACCCGGGACAGCTCGCCGAGACCGTGGCGGCGGGCACCGTGTTCGGGCGGGTCACCCCCGCGCAGAAGCGGGCCATGGTCGGCGGCCTGCAATCCAAGGGCCACACCGTCGCGATGACCGGCGACGGCGTCAACGACGTACTGGCGCTCAAGGACGCCGACATCGGCGTCGCCATGGGCGCGGGCAGCCCGGCGACGCGCGCGGTGGCGCAGATCGTGTTGCTGGACAACAAGTTCGCCACGCTGCCGCACGTCGTCGCCGAGGGCAGGCGGGTGATCGGCAACATCGAGCGGGTCGCGAACCTGTTCCTCACCAAGACGGTGTACTCGGTGCTGCTGGCCCTGCTGGTCGGCATCCCCGGCCTGATCGGCTTCGACGCCCTGCCGTACCCGTTCCTCCCCCGGCATGTGACGATCACCGGCTGGTTCACCATCGGCCTGCCCGCGTTCGTGCTTTCCCTGGCGCCCAACAACGAACGCGCGCGCAGCGGCTTCGTCGCCCGGGTGATGCGGATGGCGATCCCGGCGGGCGTGGTGATCTCGGTGGCCTGCTTCGTGTCCTACGTGCTGACCTACCCGGGTGCGGGCGCGAGCCAGACGCAGGTCGTGCAGGCCAGCACCACGGCGTTGATCACGGTGATAGCGCTGGCGCTGTGGGTGCTGGCGATGGTGGCGCGGCCGTACACGTGGTGGAAGGTGACGCTGGTCGTGGTCATGGCCGCCGCGTCGGCGCTGATGTTCCTGCTTCCGCTGACGCAGCGGCTGTTCCTGCTCGAC
Source organism: Actinokineospora xionganensis (assembly GCF_014323725.1). GTDB lineage: Bacteria > Actinomycetota > Actinomycetes > Mycobacteriales > Pseudonocardiaceae > Actinokineospora > Actinokineospora xionganensis. The sequence goes on from NZ_JABVED010000004.1 coordinate 336,045, forward strand.
CCGAGCAATGGCGCGTACACCGGGATCGCGGTGGCGTGCGCGGGCGTCGGCGTCGTGCTGATCGAGGCGTCCTGGTGGATCGGCGCCAGGCTGCGCGGCGAGAAGCCCGCACCGCTGCCGGAGAACTAGCGGACGAGTCCAGCCACCTGGCGGGGTCAAGTGGACAGTCGGCGGCTGCTTTCCGCTCTGTCGCGGCACTACCGTGGCGCATACCGCAAGCCACTGTCCGCTTGTGGGTTTGCTGTGCCAAGGAGAATCATGGAATCGGAATCCACCGCGTACACAGTGGTGAGCCTCGTATTGTCGATCATCGCGATCGCCGGCCTGTGGATGGTGTTCAAGAAGGCGGGCAGGCCGGGTTGGTGGGCGATCGTCCCGATCGTGAACCTGTTCGTGACGATCAAGATCGCGGGCCGCGCAGGCTGGTGGATCTTGCTGTTCCTTATCCCGGTCGTCAACATCGTGATCGCGGTCATCGTCGCCATCGACCTCGCGAAGAAGTTCGGCAAGAGCACGGCCTTCGGCGTGGTCGGCCTGTTCTTGTTCCCGTTCATCGGCGCACCGATGCTCGGCTTCGGCGACGCCCGGTATCAGGACGACCTGGCCGCTGCGTAAGCCTTCCGGTGTGAGTGGGTTCGCGGCGCGGATCCACTCACACCCGAGGGTGCGGCCGCCCACCAGTGACCGCAGCTCATGAGTCTTGCGCGGCGGTGTACGCGCGGCTCTGGGTGCCGTAGAGCTCGGCGTACGGGCCCGCGCGCTCCATCAGCTGGGCGTGAGTGCCCTCCTCGGCCACTTCGCCGTCCGAGAGCACCACGATGTGATCGGCCATGCGCACCGTGGAGAACCGGTGCGACACCAGCAGGGTGATGGCGCCCTCCGCGCCACGGCCCGCGCTGTCGGCGCCCACGAATCGCTCGTAGAGATCGTGCTCGGTCTGCGGATCCAGGGCCGCCGTCGGCTCGTCGAGGATCCACAGCAGCGACTCCCCGCGCATCATCGCCCTGGCGAGCGCCACCTTCTGCCACTGACCCCGCGACAGCTCCGCGCCGTCGAAGATCCGGCCGAGTTGGGAGTCCAGGCCCGCGGGCAGCCGGTCGACCACGGCTTGCGCGTGCGCGGACTCGACCGCCCGCGCCACCGCGTCGGGATCGTCGGCGCGCGGCAGGTCGCCGATGCCGATCGCGTGTCGGGCGCGCCAGGCGTCGAGGTCGAGTCGCTTGAGCGCGACGCCATCGACGGCGATCTCCCCGGCCGTGGGCTCGTACATGCCGGTCAACAGTTTGACCAAGGTGGTCTTGCCCGCCCCGTTGACACCGACGATCGCCACCGTCGAGCCCGCGCGCAGCTCGAGGTCGATCTCGCGCAGGATCGTGTTGTCCGTCCCCGGGTAGGTGAAGCTGACGCCGCGCAGCGAGATGCCTCGGGTCAGCCCACGCGGCGCGGGCTCGGTGCCGGTGTGCGACTGCCGCTCGGCGTGGTCCTCCAGCCACCAAAGGCGCCGCATGGTGTGCCTGCCCTCGGCGAGTTGGCTCGCGCCGGTGACCGTGGCCTGCAGCTGCATCCGAAGGTACCCGGAAAGACTCGCGACCATCAGCAGGTCGCCGACGGTTCCGCTGCCCCGCGCCACCAGGTGCGCGACGAACGCGAGCGCACCGACGTAGCCCACGGCGAAACAGCCCCAGCCCGCCGCCTGCCACAGCGCCGCGCGTCCCTGCGCGCGGACCAACACCGCCGTGGCGGATTCCCAGTACGCGTCCGCGCGTGCGCCGATCACCCGGTGGCTTTGGCTGATGCGCAACTCCTTCGCCGCCTCCGCCTCGGTGCCCAGCCGGTGCAGGTGCTCCTCGCGCCGCTCGGCGTCGGCCATACGGTCCCTGGCCTGCCCGAGGAGCCTCGATGCGCGTCGGGAGAACACCAGCGGCGGCACGGCGAGCAACACCAGCAAGGCGAGCGCGGGGTGCACGTCGGTCAGCAGCCAAACACTGAGCCCGAGGCTGAGCATCGACGATCCAGCGCCCACCGCGCCCCAGCAGGCACCGGCCAAGGTCTCGGTGCCCGATCGGATGGAGCTGAGCCGATCGAGGAACTCCGGGCGCTCAAGGTGTTCCAGTGTCGGCGTCCTGGACGCGAGGCCGAACAATCGCTGGGAGAGCACCAGGTCCACACGTTCGGTCAGGTCGACCTGCAGGTTGTGCTGCACCCGCAGCACTGCCGCGATCATGGCGTAGGCGACCGCTCCGACGACGACGGCGAGCCACAAGGCGGCGGTGCTCGACGAATTGGCCAACTGGCGCACACTGAGCCCGCTGGCGGCGACCGACAGGGCGTTGACGCACGCGAGGACCAGAACGGCGCTGGTGGCGCGAGGATCGGCGGCGTAGGCGATACGCAGGATTCCTGTCACCACCGAGGGACGCCCGCTCATGCGGCCACCTCACAGGTTCGGTGACTCCACTCGCGAAGGCACTGTGACACTGATTCACTCGCAAGCTCGCTCATACGGCCACCTCACAAGCTCGGTGACTCCACTCGCGAAGGCACTGTGACACTGATTCACTCGCAAGCTCGCTCATACCACCGTCCACTCGGTCTCGTCGGCCACGAACCGGCTCGCCTGCAACTGGTAGAGGTCGGCGTAGTCGCCGCCGAGGTCCATCAGCTCGCTGTGGCTGCCCGCCTCGGTCGTGCGCCCACCCTCCAACAGGACGATGCGGTCGGCTCTGCGCACGGTGGACAGCCGGTGTGAGATGAGCACGACCGTCGACCCGCGCACTCCCGAGACCGCGGCGACGACCCGGTCGTAGAACTCGGTCTCGGCGCGGACATCGAGGTGGGCGGTCGGCTCGTCCAGCACCAGCAGGTGCCTTCCGTGGGCGACCGCGAACAGCGCCCTGGCGATGGCGATCCGCTGCCACTGGCCGCCGGAGAGGTCGACCCCGCCCGTGTGCTCCCTGGTCAGCAAGGTGTCCAGCCCGTCGGGCAGCCGCTCGATCAGCTCGCGGGCGCCCGCGGCGTCGGCGGCGGAAAGGATGGCCGCGTCGTCGGCGTCGACTTCGGGGGCGCCGAGAGCGATGTTCTCGCGGGCGGTGAGCGGATAGTGCAGGAAGTCCTGGAACACGGGCGAGACCCGACGCCGCCAGGAGTCGACGTCGAAGTCGGCGAGGTCGACGCCGTCGAGTGTGATCGACCCCGCCGTGGGGCTCTGCAGCCCGGTGAGGAGCTTCAGCATCGTGGTCTTGCCCGCACCGTTGCGCCCGACGATCCCGAGGACCTCGCCGGGCCGGATGTCGAGGTCCAGTCCGTCGAGGACGACGCGGTCCGATCCGGGGTACCGGAATCCCGTTCCCTTGAAACAGATGTGGGTGGGTGCCGTGGGCGCGGGGAGAGTCCCGCCCGAACCGCCCTCGGCGGCGCTCGGGTGTGCGGCCAGCCGTTCGAACGCCCGCAGCGCCCCGACCGCGTACTCGATGTCGAACGCCTCGTGTCCCATGGCGCCCGCGGTGAACACGCCCCACGCGGCGAGCACCATCGTGATCAGCTCGCCCGCCCCGATCTCGCCCGCGGCGAGGGCGGCACCCGGCAGGGAGAGCGCGGCGAGTCCCGCGCCCAGGGCGAGCAGGAACGTCCACCACTGGCGGCGCAGGATGCCACGGCGCTCGGCCCAGATCTCGGTCAGCCAGGCTCGCCCGTGGTCGGTGTGCCGCTCGGTCATCCACACCCCGAGGCCGAAAAGCCGGATCTCCTTGGCATCCCGTGGACCGCTCAGGGTGTCTGCCCAGTACTTCATCCGGCGCCGGTCGCCCGACCGCGAGTCCCAGATCCCGCCGAGGCGAACCCACTGGCGGCGGATGCCCGCACGCATCAGCAGCGTTACACCCAGCAGCCCGACAGCCAGCACAGGGGCGTACCAGGCGAGCACGAACGCGGACAGAGTCGCGCCGAGCAGGCGCCCTGCCAGAGTGAGTTGACCCACCGCGCCGGTGCCAGGGGTGCGCGTACGCCAGCCGCCCGCTTCCGAGACCCTGGCGACGTCGTCGGCGTAGCCGACCTCGTCGAGGTGGGCGATCCCCCGGGGTCCGGTCACCCGCCGTCGGAGTTCGGAGCGCAGCCTGCCGTCGATCCGGCGAACCGCCAGCAGGTCGAGCGGCTCCCTGGCGATCTCGACGCACTGCCCCAGCAGGACCAGGACCGCGACCAGCGCCAGCGGCGCCACGATCCCGCCCGCACCCGCGGTGTCCAGCGCGCTGGTGAGCAGCCAACCCGTCGCGACGGCGATGCCGCCTGGGGCAAGGCTCCCGAGCAGGTGCGCGCCCACCAACGCGCCCAGCACACCACGGCCCGCCCCGGGCAGCAGGGCGAGCAGCGCGCGACGCAGGCGCAACACCTCAAGCCGGTGCCCGACCTCGGCACGCCTCACGCGGAAACCCTCAGTGTGAATACCGCATACCCCGCCCGCGAATCGCCACCAACGCGTGTAAGCACTTCAGCATTCCCCCAGAACGCCCTTGGACCAACTGCTCCCCAATCCCTGGCAAGACCATTGCCGAGCCCGTCCCCACTGTCAAGTTCGAGGCGAGACCACCCGCCGGACGCGGGTCAAGCACTCCGGCACGGCCGCGAGATCCGCACCTAGTTCGCTCGTACCAGTTGCCGCTGAGGCATTAAGCGTAATGGCGTTGCACCCTCGTCACCGTTCCCATTTGTCTTACGCAATTCTGTGTATGTCCCCACCCGACGAGTTGTCGTCACTTTGGCGATTGAGCATGCCGAATCACTAGGCCGATCAGGACGACTGTTCACCCGTAAAGCCCAAGTCCAGCCGTCCGGATTGGACCGGTTTGTCGACACAGGGCGACCGTATCAGCGGCACCTCCATTCAGGTGATCACCCGGTTGGAGGTTTGGCGTGGGCCGATTTCGTAGCTAGTGTTTGGCCCGCGACGGGCCGGGAATTCTCCCCCGAACGCGGTCCTCAATGTCGTTTAACAATGTCGTTATTCGCCGAACTCGTTGTCGGCCGTGAATGTCGGGAGAATGATGTCTGACGCGCCGGCAGGACATTTATGGCCTGGCGATTCCGCCACGGCACTTTCGTGGCAAGGGGTGGCCATCGGATACCGTGACCTGCGGTCCAAGGTCGCCAGAGCGGCCGAATTGCTGGCCGGACTGCCGGGCGAGGAGCCCCTCGCGATCATCTCGCACAAGTCGCCAGAAGGCCTCGCCCTGGTCGCCGCGAGCACCCACCTCGAACGCCCCTGCCTGCTGTTGCCGGTCGATCTTGGCGCGCGGAGCCGCGCGGCCCTGCTCGACCAGGCCGGATGCCGATTCCTGCTGCGCGCGGACACCCACGCCGTCGAGGAGGTCCGCGCGCCCGCGGCGGCGCCGAACCTCGACGGTGTCAGCCTGCTCCTGACCACGTCCGGGTCGACCGGGATCCCCAAGATCGTCCCCCTGCCGCGCAACGCTACGGCGGCGTTCATCGACTGGGCGGCCACAGAGTTCGGCATCGGGCCGGGAACGGTGGTGTTCAGCTATGCCCCGCTGAACTTCGACCTCAGCCTGCTCGACGTGTGGACCACGCTGGCCAAGGGCGGGCACGTCGTGCTGGCCGAACAGGACCGGGCGGTGGACGGCAAGTACCTGCTCGGGGTCTTCACCGAAGCCGCTGTCGAGGTCGTGCAGGCCGTCCCACTGTTCTTCCGCCTGCTGCTCGACGCCGCCGACGGCCGAAGCTTCCCGGCCGTGCGCGAACTGGTCTCGACCGGCGAGGCGATGCCGCCCGCGCTGGCGGCTCGGTTGCCCGAGGCGTTCCCCAACGCCCGCCTGCGCAACGTCTACGGATCCACCGAGACCAACGACAGCTTCATCCACGACATTGACCCGGTCGCCGGGGTGGCCACGCCGATCGGCAGACCGATCGACGGCGTGCGGGCGCTGGTCGTGCGCGATGGACAGGTGGTCACCGGGGCGGGCTCGGGCGAGTTGTGGACCGCGACGCCCTTCCAGTCCGGCCGCTACCTCGACCCCGCGCTCACCGCCCGCGGCTGGGTCGACGCCCCGACCGGCGATGGCACTTACTTCCGCACCGGCGACAACGTGACCCGCGACGCCGACGGCGTGCTGCGGCTCGACGGCCGGTCCGACTTGCAGGTCAAGGTGCGCGGCGTGCGGACGAACCTGCTCGAGGTCGAGCACGTCGTCACCGCGCACCCCGCGGTCCACGAGGCGGTCGTGCTCGGCCTGCCCGACGACGTCGCGGGCCACCGGCTGCACGCGGTGGTCCGGCTGTGTCCGGACGCCACGCTCAACAGCCTCCAGCTGCGACAGCACTGCGCGACGCGGCTGCCCCGGACGGCCATTCCGTCCACTATGGACATCGTGTTCGATCCGTTTCCCGTCAGTCCCAACGGGAAGGTCGACCGCGCGGCAGTACAGGCATCCCTGCGTGAAGGAGTTCGAGAACATGTCGCGGCTCGCTGAGATAAAACGGTTCGTGCTGGACGAGTTCGCCCCCGATGTCGTGGCCGACGACCTGGCCGACGACTTCGACCTGCTCGACAACGGCATCGTCGACAGCCTCGGGCTGCTGAGGCTGATCGCCTGGGTCGGCGAGCGCTACGACATCGCGGTCGACGAGGTCGAACTGACCCCCGACGACTTCCGCTCGGTCGAGGCCATCGCCCACTTCGTCGACTCCCACCTCCCCTTATTGGCCCAGGAGGGCTTGCGATGATCGTGCGTGCCAGATCCGAGGTGAAGTGCGTCGACTGGGGCAATGGACTCAGCTACCGCTTCCTGTTGGATGCCGACGGGATGGGCTTCACCGTCGCGCACACGGTGGTGCGGGCCAACACCAAGTCGCGCCTGCAGTACCGGCTGCACCTGGAGGCCTGCTACTGCATCGCGGGCGCGGGCGAGGTACAGACCCCCGACGGCCGCTCCTACCGGATCGAGCCGGGCGTGCTCTACGCGCTCGACCAGCACGACGCCCACTTCCTGATCGCGGACCCGGACACGGACCTCGAGTTGATCAGCATCTTCAACCCGCCTCTGCGCGGCGACGAGCGGCACAACCTGGATGCCGACGGGTTCTCCCAGTACTGATTCGGCGAGGAGCATGTGGTGATCGACTGGAATGACGAGCAGCGGGCGCTGCGCAGGACCATGGTCGATCTCGGGGAGAAGCTGGGCGCCGGTCACGTCGAACGGGACCAGGCGGGCGAGTTCGACCGGTCCGCCTGGGACCTCGTGCGCGACACCGGCCTGCTCGGGTTGCCGTTCGACCCGGCCTTCGGCGGGCTGGGCGCGGACCTGCTTACCACGATGTACGTCCTGGAGGGACTCGGGGAGAGCTGCCGCGACGGCGGGTTCAACTTCTCGGTGTCGACCCACATGGTCAGCACCGGCGTGGCGTTGCAGCGGTTCGGCTCGGCGGCGCTCAAGGCCAAGTACCTGCCGATGGTGTGCGACGGCTCGGCGATCGGCGCGCACGCCATCACCGAACCCGACGCCGGGTCGGACATGATGGCGATGCGCACGACGGCGAAGGCCGACGGTGACGTGTTCGTCCTCAACGGCAGCAAGGCTTTCGTCAGCAACGGCCCGATCGCCGGGCTGTACGTGGTCTACACGCTGACCGGGAAACCGGGCAGTCCCGGGGCGATCACGGCTCTGCTCGTCGAGCGGGACACCCCAGGCCTGCACGTGGGCAAGCCGGTGGCCAAGATGGGCCTGCGGACCTCGCCGCTGTGCGAGCTGTTCTTCGACGACTGCAGGGTCCCGCGCGCGAACGCGGTCGGCGGGGTCGGATCCGGCTTCCTGGTGCTCGACCACGTGATGAAGTGGGAGATCCTGGTCTCGTTCGTCATCAACACCGGCGAGATGCGGCACCGCTTCCAGTCCTGTGTGGACTACGCGAGAACACGGGAGCAGTTCGGTCAGCCGATCGGGTCGTACCAGTCGGTGTCCAACAAGATCGTCGACATGTTGGTCGGCCTCGAGACCTCGCGCAAGTGGCTCTACGACACCGCCGCGAAGCTCGTCCGACGGGAGAACGTGACCACCGACATCGCCATCACCAAGCTGGTGGTGAGCGAGGCCAACGTCGCCTCGGCCATGGCCGCCGTGCAGATCCACGGCGGCTACGGGTACCTGGCCGAGTACGGGATCGAGAAGGAACTGCGCGACGCCGTGGCGGGCCCGATCTACTCGGGCACCTCCGAAGTCCAGCGCCAGCGCATCGCCGCGATGGTCGGCCTGTGAATCACGAGGGGGAAGCATGACCGAATCCACGGTCCAAGTCACCGACGAGGACCTGCGGGAGACCGAGTTCCTGGACTTCACCAGCCCGGTGGTCCAGGCGTTCATCGAGAAGGCGCTGCGCGGCAAGGGCGACCCGACCGACGAGATCGAGCGCGCCGTCGCACTGTACTACGCGGTGCGCGACGGCCTGCACTACGAGGTCTACGGGGCGGACGCCGCCCGCGGCGCGTTCCGCGCGAGCGCGATCATCCAGCGCGGCATGGGCTTCTGCGTGCACAAGTCGATCGTGTACGCGGCCGCCGTGCGCGCGCTGGGCATCCCGAGCCGCATTGTCTACGGCGACGTCCGCAACCACCTGTCCTCACCCCGACTACGTGAACTCGTCGGCGGGGACGTCTTCTGCTTCCACAGCCTCGCCTCCGTCTTCCTCGACGGCAAGTGGGTGAAGGCCACGCCGGTGTTCAACAAGCTGCTCTGCCGCGTCTACCGGATCGCCCCGCTGGACTTCGACGGCCGCACGGACAGCCTCTACCACCCGTACGACGAGGAAGGCCGCAGGCACATGGAGTTCCTGCGGATGCGCGGCGAGTTCGCCGACTTCCCCTACGAGACCGTCGTCGAGGGCATCAGCCAGGCGCATCCGCTGCTGTTCAAGGCCGAGGGCTCGCTCGCCACCGAAGCCGTTCGCTAGCAACGCACACTAAGGACGAAGCACATGACCGACCCGATCAAATACGAGCTCGGCGAGTCGGAGATCCCCCGCACCTGGCTCAACCCGGCCGCCGACATCGGCGAGGTGGCCCCCATCATCGACCCGGTGAGCCGCAAGCCGGTGAGTTTCGACGCGCTCGCCGCGACGATGGCGCCGCCGCTGGTCGAGCAGGAACTGAGCACCGCGGACGAGTTCGAGATCCCCGAGCCGGTTCGCCAGCACTACGCCAAGTGGCGCTGCACCCCGCTCTACCGCGCCCGCGCCCTGGAGCAGGCGCTGGGCACGCCCGCCCGGATCTACTACAAGTACGAGGGCGTCGCGCCCACCGGCAGCTTCAAGCCCAACACCGCGATTCCGCAGGCGTACTACAACAAGCTCGCGGGCAAAACCGGCCTGGTCGGCGAGACGGGCGCGGGCCAGTGGGGCAGCGCGGTCGCGCTGGCCGCGGCCTTCTTCGGCATGGCGGCGAAGGTCTTCATGGTCAAGGTCAGCTTCGAGCAGAAGCCCTACCGCCGCACCCTGATGGAGACCTACGGAGCGACCTGCTCGGCCAGCCCCAGCACCGAGACCGAGGCGGGCCGCACGATCCTGGGCGAACGCCCCGACCACCCCGGCAGCCTCGGCACCGCCAAGTCGGAGGCACTGCAGTTCGCCTTCGCCAACCCCGACTACGGCTACACCAGGGGCAGCGGGCTCAACCACGTGTGCGCCCACCAGTCGGTCATCGGCCAGGAAGCGATCAAGCAGATGGAACTCGCCGACGACTACCCCGACATCGTCGTCGGCGCCGCGGGCGGCGGCAGCAACCTGGCGGGCCTGGCCTTCCCCTTCCTGCGCAACAAACTGCGCGGCGGTCCGGACCTGCGGCTCATCGCCGTCGAGCCCGCCGCCTGCCCGACGCTCACCCGCGGCCGCATCGCCTACGACCACGCCGACTCCCAGGGCCTGACGCCGCTGTTCCGCATGCACACCCTGGGACACAAGTTCGTCCCGCCCGCCTTCCACGCGGGCGGCCTGCGCGCGCACAACATCGCCCCGATGATCAGCCGCGCCGTCGAGGACAAGCTGATGGAAGCGGTCTCGGTGCGGCAGAACGACTGCTTCGAGGCGGGCGTGCTGTTCGCCAGGACCGAGGGCATCGTGCCCGCCCCCGAGTCGACGCACGCGATCCGCGGCGCCATCGACGAGGCCATCCGCTGCCGCGAGGACGGCACCAGCAAGGCCATCCTGCTCGGGCTGTCGGGACATGGGGACTTCGACCTTGTCGCCTATCAGCGCTACCTTGCCGGGGAACTGCCCGACGACGCGCTGTCCGACGAGGTCCTCGACTTCGGGCTGGCCAGCATCCCAGCCCTCGCCCACGTTTAAGGACCGCACAAGATGAGTCGTGTGAACCTCCTGCTGTTCCTGCTGCTCGCCGCGATCTGGGGCGCCAGCTACACCTTCATCAAGGTCGCGGTCGGCGGCCTGACCCCGGCGCAACTGGTGTTGGTGCGGGTGGTGCTGGGCGCCGCGGTGCTCTACTCGGTGCTGCGCTTCACCGGCGGCAGGCTGCCGAAGGCGCTCGTGGTGTGGGGACACATCGGCGTCACCGCGGTCCTCGGCATGGTCGCGCCGTTCCTGCTGCTGGCGTGGGGTGAACAGCGCACCACCGCGGCGATGGCGGGCGTGCTCATCGCGGCGACCCCGCTGCTCACCCTGGCCGCGTCGACCGTCGCGCTCGACACCGAACGCGCCACCTGGCGCAAGATCACAGGCTTCGGCCTCGGCTTCGTCGGCGTCGTCATCGTGATCAAGCCGTGGGCCGAGGAGGGCGAACTGGGTTCGCTGCCCGGCCAGCTGGCCGTGCTCGGCGCGGCGGCGTGCTATGCCGCGCAGACGGTGTACGTGCGGAAGATGCTGTCGCAGAAGGGAATCCCGCCGCTGGTCTCGTCGACCACGCAGGTGATCGCGGCCAGTGTCCTACAGGCCGCCATCACCCCGTTCTTCGCCTGGCAGACCCCGGACCTGCGGGTGTCGGTCGTGGTCAGCATCGTGCTCCTCGGCGTGGTCGGCACCGGCGTCGCGTACCTGATCTACTTCCGACTCATCACCGACGCCGGAGCAGCCACCGCGTCCTCGGTCAACTACCTGGTGCCGATCACCGCCGTGGCGATCAGCGTCGGCCTGCTGGGCGAGCCGATCACCTGGAACATGATCGTCGGCACGCTCGTCGTCCTCGCCGCGCTCGCCTTCGCGGAGAACCGGTTGGCCACCAAGCCCGTCGCCGAACCGGCCAAGGCAGCCGCCGACTAGGGAGGTCCGATGCTCACCGACAGCTGGGGCTGGCGCGCGGCGTTCGGCATTCTGGTGATCGACCACGATCCCGTGGCCGAGGCGGAGTTCTGGGCGATGGCGCCCGCCGGGGTGGCGGTCAACGCGGCCCGCTTCGCCAGTCCCCGCAGGCCGGGGACCTCGGAGTACGGCGACCAGGCGCGGGAGGTGGCGCAGTCCCCGGACATCGCCCGCGGCCTGGACTGCTTCGGCGGGATGCGGCTCGACGCGATCTGCGTGTGCTTCACCACCAGCAGCTTCCTCGGCGGAGCGGAGTTCGACAAAGCCTTCGCCGAGCAGGCAAGCGTTCGCGCACAGGGCATCCCGGCACTGACGGCCGCCCAGGCGACCGTCGCGGCCATGGGCGCGGTGGGGATGACCGCGCCGTACGTCATGGTGCCGCCCTGGTTCAAGGACGAGATAGTGGCCGCGGGCAGGCAGTACCTGACGGCGGCCGGTTTCCCGCCGGTGGCGATGGACCGGTTGGACGTCGGCGGAACCCTGCGGCCATGGGAACTGTGGGACGCGGGGGCGCAGTGGGAGGTGCGCCCGGAACAGGTCTACCACCAGGTCCGGCGGATGATCCCAGCGGACGCCGACGGTGTGGTGATCGCGGGCAACGGCCTGCGGTGCGTCGACACCATCGGGCCACTGGAGGCCGACCTGGGAGTTCCGGTGGTCACGTCGAACCAGGCCTGCCTGTGGCACTGCCTGCGCACGGCGCGGGTGGATCCCGCGGGCGTGTCCGGTTACGGCCGCCTGTTCGCGGCGTAGTCCCGGGCGAAGTCGGACACCGAGTACGCGGGCCTGCCCACGACCCGCGGCACGGTGTCCGACACGGGCAGGTCCAGCCGCCCGTCCGCCACCTTGATCAGCGCCTCGGCGAGAAACTCGCCGTACCCGGTGGAGAACCCACGGCCGCACAAGAGGTCGACGAACTCCTCCCCCGACACGGGGACATACCGCATCGGAACCCCCAGCGCGTCGGCCAACGCCGCGGCGACGACGTGGTGGTCGACGGCCGCGGGCCCGGTGACCGGCAGCACCCCTTCGGGCCCACCCGGCGCCATGGCCGCCACAGCGACCGCGGCGACGTCCCGCGTGTCGACGAACGGGATCAGCCCATCGCCGGCGGGCAGCCGCAACTCGCCCACCTCAAGCATGCCTTGGAACGACCCGACGGTGAAGTTGTCCAGAAACCACGTCGGTCGCACCATCGCCGACCGGACCGGAAGGGCCGCGAGTGTCCGTTCGGCGACCTTGGTGGGATCGTCGTCCGTTGCGTGGTCGACGTCGATGGTCGAAAGCAGCGCGAGTTGGGGAACACCGGCCCGCACAGCAGCCTCGATGACCTCGGGCGCGCGTTCCGGTGCGCCCGGGTGGTTGAACGGAATGAGGATGTAGGCGGCGTCGCTGCCCGCGAAGGCGGGTTCCCAGGTGGCCGGGTCGTCCCACTCGAACGGAGTCCACTGACCGTGCGCGGCGGGCCGCCTGCCCGCGGCCCGCACCGTCCAGCCGCGTTCAGCGGCCTGCCGGGCGACGTGCCCGCCGGTCTTGCCGGTCGGCCCCATGACGGTGACGAGTCGATCTTCCACGGCCCTGACGGTACCAAGTGGCATGCTGGAGGGCATGCGACCAGAACCGTGGGGTGACCCGGACACAATCCGCTGGATCCTTGACGAGTGCCAGACCTGGGCCATCGTGGGTTTGGCGGACAACCCGTCCCGCGCCGCACACAGCGTGGCCAAGTTCCTTAAGCGGAAGGGAAAGCGGATCGTCCCGGTCCATCCCTCAGCGGAGACCGTCTGGGGCGAACCGGGCTATGCCTCCCTGAGCGACATCCCCTTCGAAGTCGACTGCGTCGACGTCTTCCGCCGATCCTGCGCCGCCCCCGCCTTCGCGGACGAGGCTGTCACGATCAGCGCGAAGGCCGTCTGGTTCCAACTGGGCGTGCTCGACCAGCCCGCCTTCGAGCGCACCACAGCCGCGGGCCTGCGCATGGTCATGGACCGCTGCCCCGCGATCGAGTGGTAACCCGACGGCGGCGCGGGAACACCACGCGGAGTCGCCGACAACCAAGCAACCGGCCGCGGCGATGGACGTCCTTCAAGGCAGCACTACTTCGTCGAGGAGGCCGTGATGAGGCGTTCCCTGGTGGTCATGGTGGCGATGGTCTTCGGTGTGCTCGTGGGGGTGCCCGCCACCGCGGGGGCCAGTACGCCGTACTGCGGGATCACCTGGGGCTCCCTGGCGAAGCAGGCAACCCCCGGTTCGACTGACGAGCTCTACGCCATCCGCACCGGCCGCCACACCTGCTTCGACCGCATGGTCCTCGACGTGCACGGCGACGTGCGCGGCTACTCGGTGCGCTACGTCGACGAGATCGGCAAGGACGGGTCGGGTGAGCTCGTTCCCGTGCGCGGCGGCGCGCGGCTCGAGGTCATCGCGAAGGTCCCGACAACACCGACGGACGCGATCTTCCTGCCGAACGGTGAACTCGCCGACGTCACCGGCTACAGCACTTTCCGACACGTCGCGTGGGCGGGGCAGTTCGAAGGGCAGACCACCATCGGGCTGGGCGTGCGCGCGCGCCTGCCGTTGCGGGTGCTCCTGCTCGACGGACCCGGCACCGGGTCACGCATGGTCGTCGACGTCGCCCACCGTTGGTAGCGGCGATCCAGGCAGGCGACGGCCTCGCCGATGGCCGACCGCACGCTCTCCGTGCCCCGCCCTCGCTGACAGCTGGTCGCCGTCTGCTGCCACTTGGGCGGTCAGCCCGAGCGCACTGCGGAGGCGCACCGCGCGCGGGATTTCCTTGAGCAGCTGTACCGTTCTCCGCTACCCGCTTGCCGGTTCGGCCCGGACGTCGCCACTCGGCACTGGATCAACGTCAAGGTCACCGCACCAGGCGGGCGACGCTCATCGCCGGCGTTCGAAGAAGTCGACGGCGGCGAAGCAGCTCCACAGCCTTCGGGTGTCGGCGAGGACCACGGCGCCGAGCGCGTAGGCCAGTTCGTCCCAGAGGAACCAGAAGCGGTCCCGGCCGGGGGTGCCGAACAGGTACAGCACCAACTCGTCGCTGATGGTGATGCGGCCGAAGTCCAACGCGACCGTCGTGGTGGTCTTGCCGGTGAGCCCCGTGAGGTCGACGATCCCTTTGCTCGCCTCGGAGATCGTCTCCTCCGTGCGCGGCGGCGGGATCTCGCTCACCGAGCCGATCAGGGTCATCTTGCCGACGCCGAACCCCGCCGGACACCAGGATCTTGACGGAGGCGCCCAGCGCATGGGCGTCAGAGCGCGCGGAGACCATCGAGCACCTTCTGCATCGTGAGGACATCGGGTGCCACGGTGGCGTTCCAGCCCGCGCGGTCTATCACGTACCGCCGCTGGATCAGGTCGGCGAGCAGCACCTTCACCACCCGCGGCGGAAGCCGGACTCCGGCCGCGGCCTCGGCACCGACTGCGGGTACTCGCACACCCGCGGCAGCCGCGCGGACTCGCCGTTGGACAGCGCGTAGCTGTGGGTGCCGTCGGTGCCTGCCAGACGGCGTCGACCTGTAGCGCGTGCACCTCGGGCGCCGCCGCGACCAAGGTGGCGACGTGGAACACGTATGTCTCTACGTCAAACGACCGATGCCTGATCAGCCCGCGCCACGGGAGGCTCGCGGTCTACGTGGAGGGGCCGAATTCCCGCCACGGAGAGTCGTACCGCGTTGAGTCGCAATCCGCGCGGTGCGTTTGTCCCTATCCATCACAAGCGGCCTTGCCGACGCGCCCGCGCGGGTTGGGGTGCTGATGCCGCCGACAACTGTTCGGCTGACGGAGGAATCGACAGATGCGGAAGTGGCGCAAACTAGGGGCCGCGGTGGGTATCGCGGCCATGATCGCTGCCGAGACCGGACTGGCGAACGCGGGCCCCGGCATGGAGGGCAATCCCTACCAGCGGGGCCCCGCGCCGACGACGGCGAGTATCGAGGCGCCCACCGGAGCGTTCGCGGTGTCCAACGCGTCGGTTCCCGGCGGGAACGGCTTCGGCGGCGGAACACTGACCTACCCGACCGACACCAGTCAGGGCACGTTCGGCGCGGTCGTGGTCACGCCGGGATTCCTCTCGCCGGAGATGAAGTGGTACGGCCCGCGGCTGGCTTCGCAGGGCTTCGTCGTGCTCACCATCGCGACCAACACGGCGGTGGACCAGCCGGGTGCGCGGGCGGCGCAAATGCTGGCGGCGTTGAGGTATCTGGTGGAGCAGAGCCCGGTCAAGAACCGCGTCGATGGCTCCCGGCTGGCGGTGATGGGCCACTCCATGGGCGGTGGCGGCTCCCTTGAGGCCGCGGAGGCATATCCTGCGCTCAAGGCCGCCATCCCGCTCGAACCGTGGGACCTGGGCAAGAGCTTCAGCGCGGTGCGCACCCCGACGCTGATCGTCGGCGGACAGAGCGACTGGATCGCACCGGTCGGTCAGCACGCCGTCCCGTTCTACAACAGCATTCCGGCGGGCGTGAACAAGGCCTACATCGAACTCGCGGGCGGAAGCCACTTCGTGCCGATGTCCCCGAACGTCACGATCGCGAAGTACAGCATCGCGTGGCTGAAGCGGTTCGTCGACAACGACACCCGCTACGACCAGTTCCTGTGCCCGGTCCCACAGGCTGCCGCGCTCTCGGTGTCCAAGGGGACTTGCCCGCACACCTGATCACCGAACGCCGCTGCCCCGCCTGGCCATGGTCCGGCGGGGCAGCGGCGTGGCTGAGGTTCGCTTCCGGTCACCGGCTGGGCGTCTCAGAGCCCCTACGCACAGCCAATCCGTGCGAGCGGCGGCCATGCCCAAGCCGATGTGGTCAACGGTCGCGGCGGGGACGAGTGTCATCGAGCCCGCGAGTCATCCGGCTGGTCCCCGCCCGCGTGCGACTCACGGCACCGAGCGACGCCGCGCTCCGCCGGGTGTCGGCGACACCGTCGACTCCAGGAGCCCAGCGGGATCCTCGGCGCTGATCGCCACGCCCTCGGACCGACTCCGCGCGACCAGGCCGGGATAGCCGTCGTCGGACCACTGGCCGTACTCGTCACTGAGGGCTTCGCTGAGATTGGTGACCCGGAGGACCTGGAACTGGCCCTCGCCGTCGAGGCTGACAACGGGCGCCGAGGCGAGCCGGAGGGCGTTCGGCCCACGCCGGTAACCGAACGCCTGACCCTCGTCCTCATCTTCACCAACCCACGTGACCAGCGCGGCCGTCTCCTCGATCGCCCGGACGTTGGCGGCGATGTCGGGATTCGCGAGGTCCTCGGCGGTCAAGCAGTTGGAGTCCAGCGCCGCGGCTGCTCGCCGCCGGCAAGCAGACGCAGGCCATCCGACCAGGGATTCGGCTCGCCCGCGTCCTGCGGACGGCGCCAAACGGCGAGATCTTCGGGAACCATCGACATACCTCTCGTGGTGGCATGCGGGGAATGCCTACGGGTTGGCGCGGCTCACCTACTCAACCCACGCCAACCCATAAGTCCGCAAGACCTGCCGATCAGCCCCGCGGTGCCAGTCGGACTGTCAGGCCGGGGGTTCCTCCTGGAGGGCACGGACCTCGATCCTGCTCCGTAGCGCCCGTGAGGCCTGCTTGGCCCATTCGATCGCGACGTCGTCGTTTTCGGCCTCGATGATCCAGAAGCCGCCGAGGTACTCCTTGGCGTCGACGAACGGGCCAGGGGTGAGGACGGGGCTGTCTCCGGTGTAGTCCACCGTGGTCGCGGTCGACGGCGGGTGCAGGCCGCCCGCGGTCACGAACGCGCCCGCTTCCTGGACGGCGGTGTTGAAGGCGCCGACTTCGGCCATGATCTCCTGCAGCTCCGCGGGGTCCATGTCCTCCATCGTCGGCTCCTCGGCGGAGTCGTGGGGCAGGCTCAGGAAGTACTTCGTCATTGCCGTCTCCGTTCGGGCGTCACTGGCTGATGCCGGAAACCCTAGGGCGGGGCTGCCCGGCGCGGCATCAGTCATCGTGACTGGTGTCCGGGGAACCGGTCACCGGCATCAGACGAGATGGGCCAACTCGGAGCGACCGGTGACGCCGAGTTTCGGATACGCCTTGTACAGATGGTGGCCGACGGTCCGCGGGCTGAGGAAGAGCTGTGCGGCGATCTCCTTGTTGGTACGACCATCGGCGGCCAGCCGCACGACCTGCAGCTCCTGCGGGGTCAACAGGGTGAGCGGGCCACTGCGCTGGGGCTCGTCGCCGCGCTCGCCGAAGGCGGCCAGCTCGCCGCGCGCGCGCTCGGCCCAAAGCTCCGCGCCGAGGCGCTCGAACGCGGACACCGCCGCGGCGAGATGGCCGCGGGCCTCGGAGCGACGGCGCCTGCGGCGCAGCCACTCGCCGTAGACCAGCTGGGTACGGGCGCGCTCATAGGGGCCGCCTTGCCGCTCGTGGAGCCGCAGGGCCTCGGCGTAGAGCGCGTCGGCGTCGCCGTCGTCGGCCAACAGGGCCTGGCAGCGCAGTGCGAGCCCGGTGGCGACCGGGCGGTCGACGTGCTCAGCCCAGTGCCGCAAAGCCGTCAGCGGTCCATGGGCGCGATCCGGCATGCCGCCGCGCACGGCCGCTTCCACCAGATCCGGCACCGCCCGCACCAGGAGGTCGCGGCTCGCCGGTCCCCCGGCCACTTGCTCCAGCCGGTCGAAAGCGTCGCCGAACCGCCGGGCGGAAAGCTCGAGCATCCCGAGACCCCAGGCCGCGATCTCGGCATTGACCCGGTGCCGGGCTCGGGCACGCGGGAGCACCTCCTCGGCAAGGGCTCGGCAGCGTGCCTCGTCACCCGACACGGCGTGCAACCAGACCTCAACCGATCGGTGGGCCAGGGTCTCCGTCGTGTTCCGGAGTTCGGCGCTGACGGCTGCGCCTTCCGCCACACACGCGCGGGCATCCGCGAACTCGCCGCGAAACAGCCGCGCCACGGCGAGGACGTTGAGGGTGTACGGGACCCATCCCAAGGCCCCGGTGGCCCGCACCTTGGCCAGCATGTCCTCGGTCTCCGCGATGACGCGGTCGTCGTCGGCGATCATGAGACCGCCGAACCCGGCCGTGATGCGATGCATCAGGTCCTGTCCGCCGCCCAGTGCCGTCACGGTGTCGAGATCGCGCATGGGGCCGACGGCGGGCTCCGGGCGTCCGGCGAAGAGCTCCGCCCACCCGAGCAGGGCGGCGACAACGGGTGCCCACTGCGCGGGAGGGGTGAACCCGCGCAGCAAATCGGCCGCACGCTGCAGCAGTTCGTGCGCCGCTCCGTGCCGGGCGGCGTGCACCGCCTCGAAGAGCAGAAGCGCGGCGCGCTCCGGATCGGTGTCGCGCACCAACGCGGCGGCCTCGAGTGTCAGCTCCGCGTCGGCCCGCGGTGAGGTGCGTTCGTACTCCACGGCACCGCGGGTGTAGGTCGCGTCGGCCCGGATGCCAGGGTCGGTGGTGAGCGAGAGCGCTTCGGCCGCGAGCCGGGCGGCGCGGTCGGCTTTGCCCGCGTCGAACGCGGCCTGGCTGGCCCGGGCGATACGCCGGGCCTTGAGCTCTCGGTCGACGCTGAGTCGACCGGCGCGTTCGTAGGCGGCGGATACCGCCGTCGCGCCGCCTCGGTGCCAGGCCCGCTCCGCCGCGGCTTGGAGTTCGGCGGCCACGCCCTCGTCGGGTGTGGTGGTGGCAGCGGCGAGGTGCCAGGCTCGCCGGTCGGCGTCGGCGTCCGCCCGCAGCGCCTCGGCGTACGCGCGATGCACCTCGATCCGCCGGTGCAGGGGCGCGTCCTGGTAGGAGGCCGCCCGCACCAAGGGGTGGCGGAAGGTCACTCGGTTGTCGATGCGGACCAGCCGGTCGCGTTCGGCGGGCGCGAGGTCACTGGGGGCGCCACCGAGGGACTCGATCACGTGCAGGATCGTCGCGAGGGGAGCCGCGGTGTCGGCCGCCGCCACCAGGAGCGCGCGTTGGGTGAGTTCGGGAAGCTCCACGATCTGGTGGCGGAATGTCTCCTGGACGCGGCGGGTCACCGGCAGCGGGCCGACGTGTTCGGCGGGGTCGGACTCGTCGACCTCACGTGCCGCGAGCCGCGCTGACCCGAGCTCGATGATCGCCAGCGGATTGCCGCCGGACTCCGCGAGGACACGGTCCCGAACCGGTCCGATGAGGTCCGGTGCGTGGCCGTCGAGCAGCCGCGCGGCGTCCGGCGCGGTGAGGCCGGGCAGATCCAGGACCTCGACGCCCGCGATCTCGAACGCCACCGACGTCTCGCGCACCGCGAACAGCAGCGCGATCGGGTCGGCCACGAAGCGACGTGAGGCGAACAACAGCGCTTCCACGGAACCTTGGTCGAGCCATTGCAGGTCGTCGACCACGCACAGCAGCGGGGCGTCCTCGGCCAGATCGGCGAGCAAGGACAGGGTGCCCGCGGAGATCAGGAACCGGTTGGCCTCGTCCCCGTCGGCCAGACCGAAAGCGCAACGCAGTGCGGTGGCCTGGGGGGTGGGCAGGGCGTCCAACCGATCCAGGTGTGGGAACAAGAGTTGGTGCAGGCCGGCGTACGCCAGCTCGGAGTCGGACTCGACCCCGACCCCGCGGACCACCCGCATGCCCTCGGCTTCGGCGGTCGCCATGGCGTGGTCGAGAAGGACCGATTTCCCGATCCCCGGTGCGCCCCGCAGCCCCAGCGCGCCGCTGCGTTCGTCACGCGCGTCCGCCAGCAGGCGCCGAATCCGCGCCCGCTCGACATCCCTTCCCACCATCGACATGCGGGCACCCTAATCCCCGGTGGCGAACTCGATCGCCGCGCCAAGTCCAGGCTCCCGGCCGGGGGGCCTCGAACCGCGTGGTCCGTGGCCGGTTGACCGAAAGAGGGTTTGTCGCTGGACCACTCGGGCGGCAACCAGCGACGATTGCTCGACGTGGGCCGTGGCTTGGAGAAAGCGTTGTCAGCTTCGCCCTACCTGCCTGGCGAATGACACGTGGGCGGCTGCTGCGCATCGCCGCGGTCGCGGCGCTCGTGGAATTGTTCATACCTCTGCTGATCGCGCTGATCACGAACATCCCTGGCGGGTCAGTGCTGTTGCTGCCGGCGCGCTCGGGGTCACCATGGTCGGCGTCCACGCTGTGGTCTACCAGCTCGACATCACCGCCTCCAGCGCCACACCAGCGGCGGCCTGCCGCCCTTGGGTTGCGCGGCGGCGTGTCGCGCGGTGCGTTCCAGGCCCGGCACCCGCTCCATCGTGCGGCTGAGGTTGGCCGGATAGGGACGGTCGCCGGTGAGGGACTCGGTCACGTCCAGTGCCTGTGCGGTGGTGAACTCCTCGCCCAGCAGTCCCGCGGTGAACGCCGGGTCCCGCCACAGCCGGTCGGCGAGCATCGGGCGGCAGTCGCCGACGATGCGGTCGTGGTCGAAGGCCAACGGCGGCACATCGTCCAGCGGAGCCCACGTCGCGCGGTCGCCGTCCATCCGGCTCGCGTCGAAGGTGCACCACAGCGCGATCGACAACGTCGGGCCGCGCGGGTCTCGGGACGGCTCGTCGAACGTCGTCAGCTGACCCGCCGCCGAGATGGCCGCCGCGGGCACCCCGAGCTTGCCGGTCACCGCGCGCCGGGCCGCGTCACGCAGCCGCTCGCCCTTGCCCAGCAGCACACCGGGCAGGGCCATCGCGCCCGCGAACGGGTCGAACGCGCGGGGAGCGACCCCGAGCAGGACCGCTCTGGAGTGCGGGTCGAAGCGCAACGCCAGCACGTCCACCGACACGAGGGTTGACTCGATCACGGGCCGATTCTCCCGCATCTCACCGGTGGACCGGCGCCCGCACCGCGTAGTCGGCGCGGTCGGGCCCCGCGCCCGCCACCACCACCGCAACGCCCAGGTGCTCCTGCAGCCACGCCACCGGGTCCGGCATGTCGACCAACTCAGGCGTGCGGTCGGCGAGGAACTCGGTGAGCCCGGATTCCGGGAGCGGCGCGTCGTACGAGGTGGCCACGGAGAGCCCGTCGACGTCCAGGTGCGTCACCGCCAGGGCGTCCACGCCACCGCACGCCGCCACCGCGTAGCGCAACAGCACGGCGTCGAGGTGCCCCGCGCGCCACGCTCCCTGGTACTCGCCCGCGCCGTTGTGCCGCTCCGGGAACCGCTCCAGCGTGCTCTGGTCCTCGGTCGGGAACGGCCCCGCGCCGTGGCGGGTCTGGTACGTCCTCGTCACGCCGATCACCGTGGCCTCGCGGCCCCCGAGCAGGCCGAGGGCGTTGTCCGGGGTCACCGTCGACCATGTGGTGTGCGGGTGGAATCCGCGCCACTGGTCGAGCAGCACGCCCTGGGCGCCCTCGAACACCAGCCTGCCCCGATCGGCGAGCCTGCCGACCTCGTCGCCGGTCGTGACGCGGACCGCGCCCGCGAAGTCCCGGTACAGGGCAACCAGATCATCCACCGACGTGCCCGCCCCGATCAGCGGCTCGTAGAAGCGGGCCAGCGCGTCGAGTTTCCCGCGCAGCACCGACGGTCGCGCGCAGTCGCCCACCACGGGCGGCGGACCGGGGACACCGAGCACCCGCTGGCTCTCCACCACATCACCAGGGCTCGCCCCCGCGAGCAGCGAGTACCACACTGTCTCGCCGATCCCCTTGCCGCACGAGCCGTGCCGGGCGCGGCCGCGGGCGTCCTCCCGCGCCCGGTTCGCGGCCACGTGAATCGGCGTGGTGAGCAGGGCGTCAGCGTCGATGGACAACAGCCGCAGCGGGTCGGCGACGCCCAGCGCCGCCAGTTCCTCCGACTCACGGGCCAAGGCGATCGGCTCGACCAGGACGTGCCGGGAGAGGTGGGTCGGCACGCCCGTGAGCGTGCCGGACCCGAACTGGCTGAACGTGTGGTGGCGGTCCCCGACGACCACGTTGTGCGCGGCCTGCGCGCCACCGTTGAACCGCACCACCGACACCACCGGGCCTTCGTGGCACAGCGCGTCGACCACCGCTCCCTTGCCCTCGTCGCCGAACCCGAGCCCGATGACGATGAGGTGCCCGGCCATCAGCTCAACGTCACGTCGTCGGGGCCGTCGAGCAGCGGGGGCGTGGGCGATGCGGCCATCGCCTTGCCGCCCGCGTGGACGAGCGCCTTGCCGACCGACACGCTCTCCGCCGCGGACCCGATCTCGGTCAGGTCCACCATCGCCTGATCCAGGTCGACCACCCGCTCCTCCATGCCGATGGTGGCGGCGATCAGTTCGCACACCGCGCCCGGATCGTCCAGCTTGAGGAAGTTCTGGCCGAGCAGGCCGCGCCAGTGGTCGGCGATCTGCGGGTCGTCGTAGTACGACGACTGCTTGGGCAGCACGAAGTACACGTGCCACTTGCGTTCGAGTTCCCGGTAAACCGAGGCCGGGTCGATGTCGTGCCGCACGTCGTCCCCGATGATCCGGCGGATGTGCCGCGCCTCCAGCCGCGGCTTGTTCAGCTCGTCGCCGATCAGGAACAGGTAGCCCTTGCGCCCACGCTTCTGCCACGCGTCGGTCACCACGTGCCGGGCCACGAAGTAGGCCGCGAGCTCGTAGGACTCGCTCTTCTGCCCGCCGCCGTTGCCCTCAAGAAAGATGGTGCGCAGCTGCTCGTCCATCCGGTTGTCCGACTCGAACTGCCCGACCTGCAGCGGCACCCGGTCACTGTCGGCGTCGCCGATGCCCCCGAACATCAGCTGCGGATCGGCCAGGTAACCCTTGCGCTGCAACAGGCCGTGCAGCCTGCCCAGCTTGCCTTGCATGATCTTCGGCACGGTGCCCATCGAGCCGGTGACGTCGAACAGCACCGCGATCGGCGTGGAGTCGGCGTGGTCGGCCGAGTCGCGGCACTCGCGCGCCACCACGCCCTTCGGGTCGAGCGAGGGGTCGGCCTTCCACTCGCTCCTGGCCCGCGACCGCAGCGCGGAGGTGTAGCCGAAATCGTCGACTCCCTTGGCGGCGCGGAAGGTCCGGGCCGCCGCGTAGGCGTTGTCGTCCCATTTGCCGTGTCCCATGTCAGGCTCCTGTCCTGGGTAGGGCGAACGGACGGAAGGTCCGTTCGCCATAGAGTTCTTCGAGTATTTCGTCGTACTCGGTGAGCAGGTCGACGCAGTCCGGCCGTCGACCGGGGTCGTCCTGCGTGCACCACCGCGCGAACGCCCGCTGCCGGTGTTCGCTGTCCGCCAACAGGTCCAGCATCAGCGTGTGTGCCATGTGGACGTCCGTGGCGGCGGTGACCGGGCGCCCGTCGCGAACCTCCGGCGGGTAGGAGATGGTCTTGTCCGTCGCCAGCAGCCGCTCGCCCGCCGTGACGCCGAATGTCCAGCCCGCGAGCACGATCCCGTGCCGCTCGGGGTGCACCAGCACGTTTTCCGCGACAATCGCGCCGTGCACCAAGCCGATCCGGTGCGCGCCCGCGACCGCCCGCAGCAGCCTGCGGTGCATCCACGCGTAGTCGCGTCCGTCCAGCCCGCCGGGGAACGCGCGACGCACGTCCGCCAGCGTCACAAACCCGTCCAGCAGTGCTTCCAGCACAGTGAAGGCGCGCTCGCCACGACCCACGTCGCCGGACTCGTCGACCAGTCGCGGGTAGTAGGGCCGCAGCCACGGGTGCTGGTCGGTGAGCCTGCCGAGTCGGCGTAACGCGTCCCACTCGGCGTGCAGCAGCGGGTTGAGCGCCGGGGCGCGGACGACCTTGACCACGTGGGGCCCGTCGGTCAGATACACGTTGGCGACACTGCCCACCGCGTGCCGACCGGTGATCGGATAGCTGGAGCGCGCGGTACGCATGACCACCTGGTCGCAGTGAAGCCACCCGCGATGGAACTGGGCCACCTTCACCGACGCCGCGTAGGCCCTCGTGTCGTCCGCGCCCACCCGGTCCGGATGCAACACCAGCGCCAAGGCCCGGACCAGCCGCTGCGCCTCCTTCTTTCCAGCCGCGTCGAACGGCCCGAACAAGTCCGCGGGCGAACGGGCCCCCTCGACCCGTTCGAGCGCTTCCTCCCTGGTGAACATAGTTTGAGTCTACATGACTCAAACTTGCGATGAGGAGACCGCGTGTCCTACGCCACACCAACCCATCGACGGCGACGCGCGCGAGTGAGCAATGGGCGCAGCCTTCGGATGGCCGGAGAACTCATGTGCGCCGACGCGCGGCCGCCACCCGCCGGATGACGCGCTGAACACCCGACCCATCTATCACTGACCACCAATCGACTGACGGCTTTTTGTGCGAACAGAAGGATCTAGGCGACCAGGAACAGCCCACCGGTCAACGATTGTCACGCCACAGGCAGGAGAGTCGGGATAAATCGTTGCCCATTGCGATCCGAGGAAGCCGTTCTCTATCGTGGTACGCAACAGTTTCTGGAACATTTCAATCGAATCCGTCGGCAATCCACCGGCATTCTCTGGAGCGTGGCTAAATGAAGATCATCCCTGGATCACCGGGCCCTGTTCGTCGATTCATGTTCGGTCTCGCAGCGGTTTTCCTGTCCGGATCCGTGCTGCTGGCGGTGACCGGCACCAGCAGTGCCGCCCCGGTCGCGGTGACCTATGACGCGAAGGGCCAGTCGACGCTCACTGGTCTCGGCGCCACCCTCCCGCTGGGCCCAGGTACGGTCGAAGCGGCCTTCGACCTGCAGTCCGGACAGTTCACCGGGCAACTGGCCCTGCCCGAGTCGCGCACCGCGTTCACGTTGTTCGGCTTCCTGGACACGCACGCGAAGGTGAAGATCACCCAGGCCGGGGCCATGTCCGGCACCGTCACCAGCAGCGGCGCGGTCACCGCCTCCGTCGGCGTGAATGTCCAGATCACCGAGGTCGGCCACTTCGGTTTCGGGATTCCACTGGCCAACTGCAAGACGACCGCCGTCACGCCCATCACGCTCACCTCGCAGGGTGAGTTCGAGCCGACCATCGGTGGCACGCTCGTCGGCAAATACGTGCTGCCGAAGTTCGCCGACTGCGGATTCGACACCGACATCATCAACGGACTACTGGGTGGTCAGGCGAATTCACTCACCATGAGCCTCACGTTCAAGCAATAGCACCACCTCTCGGTCGCGGCGACGTCCCCGACGCGCCGCGACCGAGTCATGCATTCAGCTGTCGGCGGCGGATTTGCCGAACAGGTGAAACGCGGTCTCGGCGAAAAGGTCTTCGAGCTCCGGCAACGCCGCCGCGCCGCGAGTGCGCAAGCAGTGCCGGATGCGTTCGGCTGTCCCCCCGATGTACAGGCTGAACACCTCTGGAGCGATCTCGACGATGGCGGGATCCCGGTCACGGGCCCTGCGGTGCAGCTCACGGAACATCGCGGCGAAGCCGTCGTTGACCGCGGTCGTGCGCTCGATGAGCTCCGGCCCGGCGGAGAACGTCTCGATGTAGAGCGCCCAAGTCGCCGCCGGAGCCGCGGCCAAGGCGCCGAGAAAAGCACGCCAGGAAAGCCGGATCCGCGCGCGCCAGTCCTCCTGGGGCACGTCGCCAAGTGTGACGCCGAGCCGTGCGCCCACGTCTGCCACGGCGAAGTCGAACGCGGCGAGGAAACAGTCCTCTTTGCCGGTGAAGTGCTCGTAGAAAGTCCGGCGGGACACCTCGGCCCGCTCGACCACATCACCGATGGTGGTAGCGGGAAAGCCCTTCGCGGCAGCGGCGTCATACATCGCCCCGATGATGCGTTCACGCTGGGAGCGCGCCACATCCTCCCTGCTCAAACCGTGCCTACCGCCGGGCAGGCGTTTGTCGGCACGGGCATTCATCGGCCCAGCCTAGTGGCTCGTCCAGGAACGTTGGCCGGGTATCGGCGTGGTCACGACGTCGCTGCCAAGGCGCGGGGACAGCGCTCGTACCGGCTTGTACTTGGCTGTTCCCGCAACGCGGGCAGCGGCGTCGTGGGCATGCCGAGACCCGGCCAACGTCCCTGGACGGGCCACTAGCGAGGGTCAGCCGACGTCGATGACTGTGCTGTTCACCCAGTGACGCGAGCTCCGGCCAACCGCTGCCACGAGCGGAGGCCGGTTGGGGCTGGTCCTCTACCACCCCGCATAGATGCATTCAGCTCATGGTGCGGGAGTCCTTGTGCGCCCAGGGACCTGGCACCCGCCGGCCGAAGTAGCAGTACGCGTCGGTGACATCCCAGTACTGCTTCGACCACTGCCCAGGCCGCAGCCTGCGCACCGATGCCGACTCCGGCCTCACCACGCAGGACCAACCGGCCACAGCCCCGCACGACCCGGCAGTGGGCTTCGCCGACGAGTTACTCAAGCTCGCGGGCAACGCCTACCTCGACGTGATCCACCGCAGGCCGCGGTACCTGGCGTTCCTCGAACGGCACCCGAAATTCGGCCTCGACGAGCTTGGCACGCCCCAGAAGGTGTGACAGGCCAAGTTCCAGCCACCCGCACCTCTGCGAACGCGGCCACCGACGGTGATCAGGATGGGCGCCGTACGGCACCGCCGGGCGGGCCGGGCAAGACCGGCCCGGTAGAAAGATCTTTCCGTCCATAAGGGACGATCAACAAAACGATGACTGTTCAATATCAAAACGCGGGCCTGGGTAAACTTCACCAGTTGCCGTTCCCGTCCACCCAGGACACCGGGTCCCGAGTTCGTCTGAGCGTGTCGAGCGCCTCGTCCCGCGGGGATGTCTGAGATCAACGACCGGTCGGCACGCCCAAGGCTTGCGGCCGACGGCGCGCTACGTCAGTCGGTTGAACGCTCGTGTGTTCGGCGGCCGCTTCGGTGCAGCACCCGGGTTACCCACGTGGGCGCGGTGCGCTTGACCTCGTGCAGGTGCAACCTGCTGGTGAGGTCCCTCGTGCCGTTGCGTCGGTAGTCGACCTCGGCCCTGAGCGCTTCGGTGGTCCACATCGCCTTGTCTCCTCATCGCTTCGAACTCCGGTGATTGAGAACAGTGCCCCTGAGGTCGGGGGCGGGGCATGGGGTGATCACGCAGTCCTGGCGGGCGGACCCCTTACCCGGGCCCGCCCGGGGCCTCGAAGCGGCGGGTAAGGGTGCCGAATATGTTGCGTAGTGACCCCATTTCGGTAGGTGGCGTCGCGTATTGAACTGGCTGTGACCAGTGGGAATTCTGATCGCCGAGGCGACAGTCGTGCCTTCATCGAGGAGGTCCCTGCAAATGAAACGAACTCGTCCCGGCCTCGGGTCGAAAGCCGCGAGCGTGCTGGCGGTGGCGATCTCGCTATCCGCCGCGGGATATGGATACGGAAACGCCGGCGCCGAGCCGCAGGCGCCAACGGGGGTGCGGTCCTACCTGGTCATCACCGCCCCTGGCGACATCAACGGAGCCGTCCAGGCGGTGACCGCGAACGGCGGGAAGGTGCAGAACTCGTACGCGCCGATCGGGGTCGTCATCGCGCACTCCGCCGCGACCGACTTCGCCACCAGGATGCGTGCCGTCACCGGTGTGCAGAAGGTCGGACAGACCCGCGAGACCGACGTCCCCGCCACCGGCCAGACCGCGTCCGCCGCGGGGAAGGACTCGACGGCCCGTCGGTACCTGGAGAAGCAGATTGGGGCCGACATCGCGGCGCCGAGCGAGCCCGTCGAGTGGAACATGCTGCAGATGGGCGCCGACAAGGCGTGGGCGATCAACCCCGGCAGCCGGGCTGTCACGGTCGGCGTCCTCGACACCGGCGTGCAGGGCACCCACGAGGACCTGCGGGACAACTTCGACGCGGCGAACTCCGTGTCGTGCCTCTACGGCAAGCCCAACACCACCCCGGGCGCCTGGGAGCCGGACTCCTACGCGCCCGCGGCCGGGCACGGCACGTCGGTGGCCGGGATCATCGCCGCCGCCAAGAACGGCAAGGGCGTCGTCGGTGTGGCGCCCAATGTGCGGGTCGCGTCGGTGAAGGTGATGGAGCCGACCGGGTACATGTACGCCGAGAACGTCGTCTGCGGTCTCATGTGGTCCGCCGAGCGCGGGTTCAAGGTCACGAACCACAGCTACTACGTCGACCCGTGGACCTTCAACTACCCGACCAACCCCGACCAGGACGCGGTGACCGAGGCGGTTCGCCGAGCGGTCGACCACGCCAAGTCCAAGGGGACGGTCACGGTCGCGGCGGCGGGCAACAACTCGGTCAACCTCGACTCCGAGCAAGGCCTGTTCCTGCCTGGCGACCTGCCCAACGCCATCTCGGTCACCGCGGCGAACACCCGCAAGGAACTCGCCTACTACTCCAATTACGGCCTCGACACCGTCGAGCTGACCGCGCCCGGCGGTGACGGGTACGCGATGGTCAACACCACCGGTCTGAACAACGGCTACACGACGTTCCACGGCACGTCCGCGTCCTCCCCGCACGCGGCGGGCGTCGTGGCCCTGCTGGCATCGGCGCACCCGACCGCAACCCCGGACCAGCTCCGCTCAATGCTGCTCGCCCAGGCGATCGACACCCCGTGCCCGACGGGCGACAGCCGCTGCACCGGCACCGCCGCCAAGAACTCGCACTTCGGCGAGGGCATCGCCAATGCGCTCAAGGCCGTCTCCGACGGGGGCAACCCAGACCCGGACCCGACCCCGGAGACCACGCTCTACACCAACGACTTCGAGCAGGGGACCGGTTGGACGGTCAACCCGGCCGCCACCGACACCGCCACAGCGGGCCGGTTCGAGGTCGGCGACCCGCAGGGCACCAGCTACTCGGGCCTGGTCATGCAGCCGAACAACACCGCGAGCGGCGTCAAGGCGCTGGTGACCGGCGCCGCGGCGGGCGCGGGGGTCGGCGACCACGACCTCGACGGCGGCGCCACCAGCGCCGGGTCGGCACCCGTCGCCCTGCCCGCGACCGGCACGGTCACGCTTTCGATGTCCTGGTACCTGGGCCATCTGGCGAACTCGGCGGGCGCGGACTACCTGCGGGTGCGGGTCGTCACCCCGACCGCCGACGCCGTCGTCTTCGAGAAGAAGACCGGCTACTACGACACCGCCGCGGCATGGACGGCCACCAAGGTCGACCTGTCGGCGTGGCGCGGTCAGACCGTCCGACTGGTCGTCGAGGCCGCGGACGTCTCGGGCGGCAGTCTCGTCGAAGCGGGTGTGGACGACGTCCGGATCACCCACCGACAGACCGCGTAGCCCGTCCCGACGCCCGGTCCCTCGGCCCACCGGCCGAGGGACCGGGGACCCCCGCACATTGGAGAACGTGTCATGCGAACACGCAGGAAAGTCGCTGCCTTGATCAGCACCACAGCGGCCACCGCGCTGCTGGCGGTATGCGTCGGCTCGGCGGGTGCGACGCCGCGCGAGGACGTGCCGGGCTGGGCGGCCATGGTCGACGCGGTCAGCCGCGATCTCGGCATCAGCCGCGACCAGGCGCGGACGAAGCTCGTCCGGCAGGCGCAAGCCCAGCGGGTCGCCGAGGCGCTGCCCGACCGGGTCCGCGCGAACAGCCCAGGCTGGTGGATCGATGAGGACACCGGCATGCTTGTCGTCGCGGTGACCGAACCGGCCGCCGCGGATCTGGTCCGCGCGCTCGGCGGTGAGCCGAGACCGGTCTCCCGCAGCCGCGACGACCTCGCCCAGCTGTCCCGCGCGGTCGGCGAACTCGCCGGAGCCGGCGTCCCCGGACTGGCCGGGTGGGGCGTCGACTCGATCGGCAACAGCGTGGTGGTCCGGGTGAACCCGGCGAAGAAGAACGTTGCCACACAACAGTTCCTCGCCCGGGTCGGCGAGCTCGGAGCCGGAGTCCGGGTGCGTGAGGTCGCCGCTTCCCCTGAACCGCAAGCGGGTGACGTACGCCCCGGCAACCCGTGGTTCCCCGGCTACGAGGGCAACTGCTCGGTGGGGTTCGCGGCCGTGGATGCGTCCGGTGGCAAGCACTTCCTCACCGCGGGCCACTGCACCAACGACCGCGACCAGCCCGCCTTCGGCGCTTCCGGCGGACAGAACCGGATCGGGACGTCCAATGTCGGCGGTGCGCGCAGCGTGTTCGCCCGGGAGGGCGACATGGGTGTCGTCGCGGTGACCGAACCGGGCTGGAACCTGTCGGCCTCGGTGAACACGTGGGGCAACGCGCCGGTCGCGGTGACGGGGACGACCGAGCCGATCGTCAACCAGGCCGTGTGCCACTCGGGTGTGGCCTCGCGGTGGCAGTGCGGGCGGGTCACGGCGGTGGAGCAGACGGTCATGTACTCCAGCGGGCCGATCGACGGGATGTCGTTCACCACGGCGTGTTCGCTGGGTGGGGACTCCGGTGGTGCGTGGGTGGCAGGCGACAAAGCGGTGGGGCTGCACTCCGGCGGGTACCCGACTTGCGGCCCCGGCAACGCGCCGGACCAGTCGCTGTTCCAGCCGGTGAACGAGGCTCTGCGCAAGTGGGGCCTGACGCTGTACACGGGCGGCGGCAACACGGGCGACACGCTGGCGCCGTCCGCGCCAAGTGATGTGCGCGCGACCTCGACCACCGCGTCCAGCGTGACCCTGGCGTGGACCGCGTCGACCGACAACGTCGGCGTCGCGGGTTACCAGGTGTACAACGGAAGCACGCTCGCCGCGACAGTCCAGGGCACCACCGCGACGATCGGCGGCCTGGTCGCGGCGACGAGCTACTCCTTCACGGTCCGAGCCAAGGACGCCGCGGGCAACGTGTCACCGCCGAGCGCGCCGGTCACCGCGCGGACCACGGACGGCGGGAGTCGGACGTTCCGGTCGGACACGGACTACCAGATTCGGGACTACCAGCAGATCTCCAGCCCGATCCGGTCGACCACGACCGGTTCGACGGCTCAGATTCGGGTGGATGTCACGGCCCAGCACACGTGCGTCGAGGATCTGGACATCGACGTGCTGTCTCCGTCCGGACGGTGGTACTCATTGCACGACTTCGGCGGCTATGTCTGCCACCCGTTCGGCGGGACACGGTCGTTCACCGTTCCCGTGTCTTATGAACAGGCGGCGGGCACATGGACGCTGTACATCCGGGACGGCGGCCCAGGCGACATCGGATACCTGGACAGTTGGGTGATCACACTCTAGGACTGTCCACATAAGACTGGTGCGACTCCGGCCCCACATCCGGCGTCCCACCGCAATGACCGGGGCGACCGGTCGGATGTGCCGCGACATCCGGCCGGTCACCCTCGGCGGCTCCACGGTCAGTGACCATCCACGTCGGACAGATCCAGGTCCGGCAGCACGGTCGCGAGTTCCATCCGGGACGCGAGTCTCAGCTTGTGGAGCGTCCGGGCGATGTGCTGCTCCACCGTGCGCACAGACAATCCCAGTGCGGTGGCGATCTGGCGGTTGCTGTGGCCTGCCGCGGCCAGCCCTGCCGCCTGTCGCTCCCTCGGCGAAAGTCGGTCCCCGTAGCCGGGGCGGCCGCGTTTACGGGCCGGGAGTGCCCGGTGGGCGCGGAGCAACGCCCGACAGCGAGCCGCCCGGGTGATCGCGCCGAGGTCGGCGAAGGACTGTTCGGCCGCGCGGATGAGCGCGATGCCGTCGTCGCCTGCTGCCAACGCGCATTCTCCTTGGCGCAGGGCGGTTCTGGCTGACCAGAACGGACGCGGCAGCGCGGCGAACATCGTCTCGGCCACCTCGTAGCCCGCGCGCGCGGAGGCGAAGTCGCCGGTCTCGTGGACGAGGATCGCCTCGGCCAGGGCCAGGGCTGCCGCCGACGCGGGGCATTCCAAGCCCCGCAGGCCTTCCCGGTGCTCACCGACCACGGCGGCCGCGTCGGCATGCCGGTCGAAGCCGCACAGCAGGTCCACGACGGTCGGGGTGACCTCGGGCGACCACACCCACATGCCGGTGCGGCGGATGACCTCGACCGCGCTGTCGATCTCGCGCAGGACGTCGGCGCGGCCGCCGCGGCGGTGACGAATCTCGGCCATGAGCACCCGCGCCGTCGCGACGACCGGAGGAGCCGACGGCGACTCGGAACTGACCGTGCGCAGCAGCCGAAGGGCGTCGTCGGTGTCGCCCGCCTCGGCCGCCAGCGCGCCCGTGATCAGCACGCACTCCGCGGCCACGCGAGGCAGGGTCACGTGTCTGGCGGCCAGTTCCGTGGTGCGCCCACGCAGCCCTGCCCAGTCTCCACGCAGCCAGTCCAGCAGCACTTCGGCGACGTCCAGCTGCTCCTCGGTGTAGGGCGCGTTGAACTTGCGCGCCAGGCCGCGGCCATGGGCGAGGTAGCGCGCGGCTGGTTCGTAGTGGCCCAGCCAGGACGAGGCGTCGGCGAGGTTGAGGCAGCCGCGCATCAGGTGGCGGCCGAGGTCGGGGTCGGTCGGCTCGTCGAGGATCCGCTCGGCGAGCGGCCATGCTTCCGGTTTGCCGCAGGTCATCAGCGTGGTGACTTTGTTGACCATGAACGCGGTCTGCGCCACGGGGGTGTCGAGCGCGCCCGCCAGGGTCTCGGCCTCCGCCAGCCACCGCAGGTGGGTGTCGACATGATGGTGGCCCGCGTGCACGTTGGCCAGCGACGACATGACCCGGGCCGCGAGGTCCGGCCGGGGCCCACGCAGCTCCTGTGCGGCCAGCTCCAGCTCCCGGTAGCCCGCCGCGGGCTCGCCCACCTGGTTCAACAGCAGCAGACCGAGGTCGCTGCGCAGCTCACCGCGGATGTCGGCGGGCAGGATCGTCGTGGCCAGCAGGTCGCGCAGCAGCGCCACGGTCGCGGCGCAGTCGAGACCGTCGAGCGCGGCCCGGCCCAGCTTCACCGCCAGCCGCCTGCGTTCGGCGTCGTTGTGGGCCGCCGTGACCAGCTCCCGCAGCGCTGTCACCGCCGCCGCTGTATCGCCCAGCGTCATGGCACGGTCGACACCAAGTTCGAGGTGCCGCCGCCACCCCGCCGGGTCGCCGCATGCCTGGAGGTGGTTGGCGATTCGCACATCCGCGCGCGTCCCGGGCGCCGCGCGCAGCGCCGCCGCGGCCAAGCGGTGCGACTGTCTGAGCCGCGCCCGGCCCACCGTCGCCAGGATCGCCTGCTGGGCCAGCTCGTGCCTGCACCCGAACAGGTCGCCGATCTCGCGCACCAACCCCGATTCCAGCGCCACGTCGAGTGCGACCTCGCCCTCCTCGCGCGTCACCTCGGCGACCGCGAACAGGTCGGCCTCACTCACCGGCGCGGCGAACACGGCCGCGGCCGAGACGACTCGCCGAGCGGGCTCGGTCAGTCGGGACAGCCGCTGGGCGATCGCGTCGCGGAAACCTTCCGGCACCTGGTCGCCGCGGAGCTCCTCCCACAATGAGGTGTCCGGCGCGCAGTCGTCGCCAAGCCGCTCCACCGCGGCTCGCACGACTTCCTCGATGGCGAACGGAATTCCGCCGGTCCGCCGCATCAGCGCCTCGCCGTCGCCCGCCGACGGCCTGCCCCGACCGACCATGTTCCGCAGCATCTCGGCCGCTTCCTCGGGTTTGAGCGCGTCGAGCCGGATGGTCGCAAGCCGCGGGCCGCCCAGCATCGTGCGCACCTCGGGGTCGAGTTCGCCCGGGCGGTAGCTCAGGACTACGGCGATGCGGTCGG
Source organism: Actinokineospora xionganensis (assembly GCF_014323725.1). Classification (GTDB taxonomy): domain Bacteria; phylum Actinomycetota; class Actinomycetes; order Mycobacteriales; family Pseudonocardiaceae; genus Actinokineospora; species Actinokineospora xionganensis. Next base: position 369,795 of record NZ_JABVED010000004.1, read on the forward strand.
GCAGGTGCCCGGAGAGGAAATGCAGGAACTCCGCGGTCCCCGAGTCGATCCAGTGCACGTCGTCGAGCACGAGCACCGCCGGGCCCGCGTCGGCCAGTGCCGCCCGGATCGCACGGTAGCGGCGATGCCGTTCCATCCGCGGATCGCCGAGGGGCGGCAATGCCGGGGGCAGCTTGGCAGCGAGTTCCGGCAAGAGCGGTGTCAACGCACCCAGCAGCGGGTCCGGCTCTTGTGCCCATAGCGCGCCGTCATCGGACAGCAACGCGTCGAGCAGTGGGGCGAGGGGAAGCGGTTCACGCAGCGCCTGGCACGTCCCGACCATCCGCCGGTGGGCGCGCAGGGCGGGGTGGGCCAGAAGTTCGTGGAGCAGCCGGGTCTTCCCGACACCGGCCTCGCCTTCGAGGCGCACCACCGCCGGGGCGGTCGCGATCAGCCCGCACAGCTCGGCCAGCTGCTTTCGGCGTCCCACCAAAGGCGTCACTGATCGTTCCATGCTCCGCGACCGCTCCACCTTGCCGTGCGACGTGACCACCGTTCCCGGCGGCCGACTGGTGCTGAACACTGTGGACCCAACCCACCGCCCGGGCAACCGCCTATCGGGCGGGTTCCGCGCGAGCCAGATCCGGGTCACGCCGTGTCGACACGGAACACGCGGAGCAGGCAGGTGCGGAGTCTCAACCATGGGCGGCAGGAGATGAGGCGCATGGCAGTGCCGGGGCCTCCGATGTGGGGTCCACCGACTCTGGGGCAGACACCACAGCACGCTCGCCGTGCGAAGAAGGTCGCGGTCGGGTCGCCGGGAGTGAGCGATTCGCGACCCGCTCGTCCGTCGCGACGACCGTCCCGACCTCGGCGAGTGAACGCCGGGCGGCGGCGATCGCGTCGACCGATGCGCCATGGCGTGCAGGCACTCGAAGAGGAACACGGCGTCACCTTCGCCGCCGGAATCACCCCGATAACCGGATTCCTGGTGCCGACCCCAAACGAATCGTACTCCTGGAGCAGATCCGTGATCCCATTTCGCAAGACTCAGGGCCGTGCTCCAGTTTGCTCCAGCCAAGGGTGTCACCATCCACTTTGGGACGCACAAGCAAGATCGCCCGCTGGTCCTGTCCACTCACCCGGCAGGCGATCTCCGCGTACGACGACGACATCGTCCCCGCCGCGAACTGGGTTCGCCGCGCTGTGAAAGCCCGCGGGCACTTCCCCGACGAAGCCGCCGCACTCAAACGCGTCTACTTGGCGATCATGAGCCTCGACCCCCACCGGCACCGGCCGCAAACGCTGGGTGATCCGCTGGAAGCCGGCACTCAACGCCTTCGAGATCGCCTTCGACGGCCGGTGCGGACGCGCTGGATATGGACTCCTGGGCGCGTAACGATGTTGTGAGTGGGCCGATGCACGGGGCATGCGGATGAGCGGGTGGCGTTCGGTCGTTTGGGTCGTCCTACCCGCGGTGGTGTCCACCGCCCTCTTGGCGGTCGGTCCGGGGCGGGGTGAGGCGGCGGCTACGACGCCGGTGACCTTCGGGGACCGGATGTATACCGCGCTGTCCCCGTCTCGGTTGCTCGATACCCGGGAGGATCAGTCGGTCGGACCGCGTTCGTCGATCGAGGTGCCTGTGGTCGGCCGCGGCGGCGTGCCTGCCACGGGTGTGGGGGCGGTCGTGGTGAACCTGACCGGCACCGAGGCCACGGCGGGGACCTACGTCACCGCTTACCCGACCGGCGAGGCAGTGCCGGTCGCCAGCAACCTGAATCTGACTGCCGGGCAGACGGCGCCGAACCTGGCGATCGTCAAGGTCGGCGCGGGTGGGCGGATCTCGCTTTACAACCACAACGGCTCAGTACACCTGATCGTCGATGTGGCCGGGTGGTTTCCGGTTGGGTCCGACTACCACGGGCTGAGCCCCGCGAGGGCGCTTGACACGCGTTCCACCGGTGGCGCGGTGGGTGCCCGTCGGTCGGAGGACGTGGCGGTGACCGGGTTGGCGGGGGTTCCCGCGACGGGTGTGGGGGCGGTCGTGGTGAACCTGACCGGCACCGAGCCGACGGCGGGAACCTATGTCACCGCCTACCCGGCGGGTGAGCCGGTCCCGCTGGCCAGCAATCTCAACCTCACCGCCGGGCAGACGGCGCCGNCCGACGGCGGGAACCTATGTCACCGCCTACCCGGCGGGTGAGCCGGTCCCGCTGGCCAGCAATCTCAACCTCACCGCCGGGCAGACGGCGCCGAACCTGGCGATCGTCAAGGTCGGCGCGGGTGGCCGGATCTCGCTCTACAACCACAACGGGGCCACGCACCTGGTGGTGGACGTGTTGGGCTGGATCGCGACCGGGGCCGATCTGGCGCCGCTGTCCCCGTCGCGGCTGCTCGATACCCGGGAGGTTCAGCCGGTCGGACCGCGTTCGTCGATCGAGGTGCCTGTGCTCGGCCGCGGCGGCGTGCCCGCCGAGGGCGTCGCGGCCGTCGTGCTGAACCTGACCGGCACCGAGTCGACCGCGAGCACCTACGTCACCGCCCACCCCAGTGGCGAACCGCTCCCGGTCGCCAGCAACCTCAACCTGACCCCGGGACGGACCTCGCCCAACCTGGCGATCGTCAAGGTCGGATCGAACGGCACGGTCTCCCTCTACAACCACAGCGGGTCCACTCACCTGGTGGTGGACGTGTTCGGCTGGATCTCGACCGGCGTCACGGCCACCGTGGCCAAGCCGGACACCACCGAGGTCGTGCCGCCACAGCAGGTGGTGTCCGTGGCGCCGGACGGCCTGACCATGACCGGCCCCGCGCCCACGGTCGGTGAGGTGGTCTTCGCCCAGCCCGACGACCGCAACCCCAACGGGCTGCTGGGCCGGGTCACCGCGGTGACCTCCTCCGGCGGCAGCACCAGCGTGCGCACCACCCCGGTCCGCATCGACGAGGCGTTCCCGTCCGGGTCAGTCCAGGGCAGCGTGGACACCCGCGCACTCGGCGCCACCGCCGCCGGGCTGTTGGCGGGCAAAGCGGTGGACGACGGCGCGGTCCCGCTCAGCTCAGCAGCGGCGGGCGTGGACTGCGGCGGACGGCCGTTGACCGTGTCGGTCGACCTCACCGTGCAGGCCCGAGTCGTCCTGGACGTCGCGTGGGGCGCGGGCGGGATCGAGCGGTTCTCGTTGACCGCGGAGGCGGAACTGCACGGGTCGGTGGGATTCACCGCGGGTTTCGCCGCCGAGTGCGACTTCCCCGTGGGGCCGACGATCCCGCTGCCACCGATGTGGGGATTCGTGCCGAAGCTGACCCCGGTCGTCCAAGCGAAGTTCGAAGCCGGTGTCGGACTCAGCGCGCAGCTCTCGGCGACGGTGCGCTTCGGCGCTGTACTCCACGCGGGCCAGGGGGTGCAGTGGATCCGCGAGGCCAGCGTGACCGGGTCGATGACCCCGCCCGCCGACGCCGCCTCGGCCACCCTGCGCGCCACCTTCGGGCCGCGCGTGCAACTGGCGTTCGGTGGGGTCGCCGGGCCGTCGCTGCTCGCTGGGGCGTTCCTGGAGACGGAGATCAGCCCGACCGCGAACCCGTGGTGGACCGTCGACGCCGGGGCCAGCGCACAGGCGAGCCTCGACATCGACTACTGGTTCCTGCGCGCCAGCTACACCCTCGCCAGTGCCGACTTCCTGCGTTACACCCTCACCTCGGCGGGCGGCGCCTGGCCAGGACCGCGGCTCGCGGGCACCCACCTGCCGTCCGGGCAGCGGTCGCTGCCGTACTCGACGACCGTCACCGCCCAGGGCGGCGCGGCACCGGTGGTGCTGACTGTGGTCGGTGGGGCGTTGCCGCCGGGGTTGTCCTTCACCGGCGGCACGATCAGCGGGACACCCACCCAGGCCGGGCGGTCCCAGTTCACCGTGCGGGCACGCGATGCCCAGGGCCGCACGGCCACCGGCACGTTCACGATCACCGTGCTGACACCGGGCGATGCGGGCACGATACCGCTGCCCGGCGCGCCCGCGCCCCGCGAGTTCACCCTGACCAGCGGCCACGTCGACGACCTCGGCCCCAGCGGCGAAACCCTCTACTGCACCTGGAACCTCGCGGCCGGCGCCTACGACGCCCGCTACCTGCAACGCGACGGCAGCCAGACACCCGCGGTGTCGTCACTGTGCAAGGTGACCTCCTCGCCGGGATCGCCGCGCGGCGACCAGCGCCGACAGCTCACGTGGGGTGCCGACGGCTGGTCCTACGCGACAATCTATGACCCCGTGAACGGTTGGGACGGCGCGGAGATCCGCGGGTACGGTCCCGACGGGGCACAACGGTGGTCCGCCCTCTACCCGCGCGCCCACCTCGTCCACCTGACCCCGGACGGGTCGCAGCTGATCGTCCAGACGGGCGGCGACTACCACGTGCTCGACCCCGCCACCGGGAACCAGCTGTACGCGATCGACTACCCGTACATCCTCTACTACGGCGATCTCACTTCGGTCACGCACGACCACCTCATCTTCGGCCAGCTGGACTTCTTCAATCGCACGGACGGCAGCCGTGACGGCGGTTATCCGCTGGCGAGCCACGGCCACGACGGCCAGACCGTCCCGGGCCCCTCGGACTCGGTCCTCACCGGATACTCGTTCAACCGCATGATGTACACCCCCGTCGCCTGCGGCACCGAGGTGCGCCGCGGTGGACGGAACGGTCTCATGTGGTCGGTCCAGGTGCCTGCGGCCTACCCCGCGTGCTGGGCACAGGCGATCTCCGCGGACGGCGTCGGCGGCGGCTACGCGGTCCAGTACGCCGACCACGTGGCCCGGTTCACCCGCATCACCCCCACCGGCGCACTGGCCTGGACCCGGGACGTGACCGGTGCCCTGGGCCGCTACAACGTGTCCTACAGCGGCGACAACACGATCGACGCCACGGTGGACCACATCGTCGACGCCCGCGGCAGGCTCGCCTACTGGGTCGCCCGCGACCAGCCGTGCACCGCCGAGAACGGAGTACCGGCCACCTGCTCGTCGGTGCAGGTCGTGGTCGTCGACGAGAACGGCGCCGTGCAGCTCGACCGCACCTACGCTCGCTACGGCTGGACGGTCCGCATCCAGCGCGTCCTCGGCGGCTTCGGCCAGGTCTACCTCAACCTCGAGTGGCAACGACCCGGCGTCAACGACCTCCACAGCGAGGTCCGCTCCCTGCCGACCCCCTTCGACGGCGACTGGGCCATGACCCGCCAACACCGCGAACAACCCTGACCCATACGAAGCCCACACCAGCCACCGGCCCACCCACTCCGAGCAGAAGCCTTACCCACCGTGCGCGGGGGGAGACTGCGACCTTCGATCGCAGGCAAATCGCGCCTCCAACGGCGAGCGCAGGTGGCTCTTCGGCGGCCTGTTCTACATGCGGCTGCCGGAGGACGACGCGGTCGGCGGCGACCTCGTGCTCTACAAGTACCGCAGCGACGACCACAAGTTCTACGCGTCGAAGTCGGAGTACGGCGACAGCCGCTTCGACATCGACCCGCAGTACGTCGAGGAAGTCACCACGATCCCCTACTCCAGCAACGTCCTGGTCATGTACCCGATCAACCGCTACGCGCTGCACGGCGTGTCGGTCCGCGACATCACCCAGCACCAGCGCCGCTTCGTCGCCTTCGTCGGCGACATGCAGGACATGCTGTTCGACCTGGAGGTCTGACCGCGATGGTGCCATTCGACCAGCGCACCCGGGCACATCTGGCTCGATGAAGAGCTCGGTCGTCACGCTCCTACTGCTGCCGCTGTGGGTGCAGTGTGCGCATACGGCCTAGTGGCTCGCCCGGTGCTGACGACGGGTCTGTCAGTTTCCCGACATCTACCGCCCAAGTGGGCCACAGATGGTGGCAGGCGCACAGCGTGGATTGCAGCCAGGATGGCAGCGGATTGCACGGATTGCAATTCGGATTGCAATTCGAGTCGTGAAGGTGCTGATTTTGCGCGGTCGCGGTCGCGATGGCGGTCCTGGCTGTTGCCAGCTGCGGACTGTTGACTACCTGTCGGAGGCTGGACTCCAACACGTCGCCCACCTGGAGGGATCGGGTGAAGACACATGGACGTACGGCGCCGTCGGGATAGATTGCCAGGACGTCGCCGGCGCATTGGCCGCACATTTCTTCCAGCGGCACCTCTGCGTCCGCGTTGGCGCGACCGGCACGGCGAACATGATCGACCTCGATATCCTCGACTCCCAGGTCGGTCAGGAGTCGACGAGCTTCTTCTATCCGCTGATCCTCGAGCACCGACACGATGCCGACCCGAACCGGAAGGCCAAGCTGGGTCGCCTTGCTGATGTTCTTGGTGGTCCGTTTGTGTGCCACGGCGCTTCCGGTGATCAGCTTGTGCTGCTCCGGCTGATCGGAGTAGTAGCTGGTCGCCAGACTCACGTTGTACTCGAGCAGCGTGTCCCAGATTCCGTCGCGGATGTGGACCAGATTGGAGTAAATCTCGATGGCGATCCCACGCGACGACGCGTGCCGGATGAGTTCGGCAATGCGGGATGCAGCGTCGGTTCGCCGCCAATGAACTGAATCTCGCGAACACCGATTTCAGCAGCGTCATCGATGAGCAGCAGCCAGTCACTCGTGGTCATTGCGCCATGCGATTTCGAGGGTCCGCTGTCGGCGTAGCAGTGCGTACAGTTGAGCTGGCAGCGGCCGGTCAGTTCTAGCCAGAGAAATGTGGCGCCGTGCCTTGGCCCCGGTGCCGCTGCCGACATTGGATGAGCGTCGAATCCGGTACGAACTGTCATTGCTTCTCCCGAAGGTTCGTTGACTTTTCCTAGGTCGAGCATCTGGCAGTGCAGCCACTGACACGGCACGGTGAGTACGAATTACGCGTCTCCTACGGTGATCAGCGCTCCGCCTGGTCGGGGGCCAACCCGACGACAGGCCGTGAACGCGTTACGCGATCGACGCCCGTCCTGTGACGGTTCCCGATCGGTGCGCCATCGCCGGAATTTCACGACCGTGAACCTTGAGGTTCAAGGTATGTCCCCTGCGACGGCCGCGTTCATCTGTGCCGGCACGGATCCGATCGACATCCGTGACAGCAGGGTTCACTACCAGGCAAATGTGGTGGTTGCCCTTTAGTGGCACGGATGGTCTCTTAGGTCGAGAGGCACCCATCACGCTGATGACCTGGCAGCGTGTGCTGATGGCAGCGCGATGTCGTCGTTGTTGGACAGGGGCTGCAGGAATCCCGGACAATAGCCGACGCGCTGGCTGACGTCGCGAGTGAAAATGCCCGGTGCCGGGTCGTTGAATCCCCCCACCACGATCCTGTAGGTGCCGTCGCAGGGCGCCCGTCACTGCGGCGGACACGGTGATACCGGCCGGCACAGCCGTTGACTTCGTCATGTTTCTCCTCAATCTCGGTACAGGCACCGTGCGCCGATTCCAAACAGGACGGGATCTGAACCCTCTACCCCGCAGCTGTGCGACGCGCCCAGCCATCGCCGGGAAGGACCATTTCGAGCCACTAACAGCTCCGGAGATCGCCGTTCTGGCCGAGCGGCTCCAGGAAGCCTCGGTACATCCACGCGACCTGCGTCTCGGTCGGCTCCGACATCCCCCGGACGGACGGTGCGTCCAGGTGTCTCCACCGGACCCGCAGCCACCGCCCGCCGACGTCGTTCGCCACGTCGACCGCTGGGACCACACCGTCGGCGACCTGGCAGTCGGCCCACACCGTCTGTCGGTTCGGCACCGTGCCCACGAGGTCGACGGCGCCCCGGGGATCGCGCCGGGCGAACAGTCCCTCGGTGGCGGTATCAACGACCACAAACGCCCACGGCCCATCGCCTGAGGGCGTGGCCTTCGAGTCTGATCGGGACCGCAGCCGCCCGCGGAGGTCGTCGTCGGTGGCCGCGGTCGCCCCGGCCTGACCCGCGGCGTCCCGGAGTTGTTGGAAGTTGTTGCAGGTTCCGACCACGTTGGCACAGCCGTTCCCCGATCCGGCGGACTGGGAGCCGCCGACCGCCGGGGCCGGATCGCGCCCCGCGAGTCCGATGACGGTGGCGGCCGTCGCGATGACGGCCACGGCCAGGGACACCTTGTTGAAGAACAGCGATCGAACAGTCGCCAACCAGGACTGCTCTTCCAGTCGTGGGGCGGAACGCTTGGGCACGGTGGTCCTCCTCGGAACTCGCGAGTGAGGCGAGTGTGCGCCCGGAGGGCGGTACCGCACTGCGTCAGATGACGCACCCGGTCATGGTCGGCGGAAGGTTACCTCCGCCAGCCCGTTGTGCTTGACCACAAGCTCGAAGTCCTCCGTGCCGAGGCGAAACGTCGCGACATAGGTGTCGGTGGCGACCTTCCTCGAGTTCGCCTGGACCGGGGTGCAGGTCGCGTCGACCACGTTGATCACGGAGAAGCCGACTCCGGGGTCCTCGTAGAAGAATTTGATCGCGCCGAGTGGCTTGCGGTCCCGCAGGAGCAACCCGCCGACGGGATACTGCGACAGCCCTGAGTTGACTCTCTCCGCCGTGGCACCTTCGGGCAAGTGGTGGATGGAGGGGTACGGGATCTCCGGGTCCTGCTCGAAGTACAAGTCGGTGCAGTTCCCGACGGGCGTCGTGGTCACGACCGTCGTAGGTCGGGAGGAAGGCGGCGCTGTGGTCGTCGGCGCCGTTGTGGTCGGGTCACTGGGAGGCAGGTGGGCCGACGGAGTGTCGTGGTGCTCGGGGGTTCCGCCTGCTTCCTGGTCGCCCCGAGCCAGCCAGACGACGCCCGCGATGGCCAGAGCCATCACGACCACGACAACGGCGACGGCGACGGCCCGACGTCGCCGCGGCGGTCGGAGCGGGTGGCCCGGCAGGTGGATCCAGCCCGTGGTCGTGGTCTCCTTCGCCCGCACCTCGACCTGGTGGAACAGTTCGGCGTCGACGCCGGGGTAGCCGTGCCGAACGACCGAGCCGTGGAAGCGGTCGGACAGGATCGCCGCGACAGTGGCAGTGACCGGGGCGTGTCTAAGCTCGTCGCGCAGGCGGGCGCTGTCCAGCAGCCTGGCCAGGTGGACCATGTGCGGGCCATTGGGGAATCCCGACTCGTCGAGCATCACGTCGGCGTCGTGCAGGGCCACCCGCACGCGAATCTGAGCCGTCTGGCTCGCCCGCAGGTTGTGGGTGCGCAGTTCTTGGCCGAGCACGGCGAGAAGAGGGTGCAGCAGGTGCCGACGGTCGACGGTGTCCGGCACCTCCACGATCATCCCGTCGCCGGTATCGCGGACATGAAGCCGCGCGAGGTCGATCCCGCTCGCGGCGAACGCGACCTGTACCGCGCGGTACAACGCCCGCTTCAGCTCATCCCAGGCGACATTGTCGCGACGGACGTCGCCGGAGCGCTCAACGTCGACAGCGAACAGCGCACGACGCACCGGCTCATTGACCACATCCGGTACCTTAGCGATCACACACTTGCCAGCGGGAGGCATGGTTGGAACCCAAAGCCGCCACAGGTGTGTTCTGGGACCTGCTCACCGAGGCACAGCGCGACGCGGTGCGCGACGCGGCCGATTTACGGACCTGGGCGCGCGGCGACCTGCTCATGAGACAGGGGGACCGCGCGCGCTGGGTGCTTGTCCTCATCTCCGGCTTCGTCAAAGTCATCGCAGTGACGCCGGGAGGTCGCGACGCCGTGCTCGCACTACGCGGTCCCGGCGACATCCTCGGCGAGATGGCGGCCGCGGACGGCGAGCCGCGGTCGGCGAACGTAGTCGCGGGAACCGCGACTACGGCGTACTGGTTGTCCGCGCGGCGCTTAAACAATCTCGCCACGCGGAACAACGGCATCGCGCCGGCGCTGTGGCGTACTGCGGTTGACCGCTCCCGATCAGCCGACCTGCGGCGGATTGAGCTCACCGACGGGCCGGGCCTCACCCGGGTCGCCGTGGTGATCGCCGAGCTCGCAGACCGGTTCGGGCGGCGAACGACCGACGGGGTGGTGATCGCGCTCGACCTGAGCCAAGACGACATCGCGGGCATCGTCTCGGCTTCCCGCGAGACCGTCACCCGAGCGCTGCGCGTGCTTCGGGCCGATGGGGCGATCGCGACGCGGCGCAGGCAAATCACCGTCCTGCGGCGCGATCGGCTCGACGCCCACCGATGACGACACCTTCGCACCTGAGCCGAACTGGCTGAACTCAACTGGTGCGAGCGGCACAACTCTCACACCTGAGGTTCCCCTCGGACCGGACACCCCCTGATCCCAGACGCTGGTCTGGCGAAGGATGTTCCCGTGTCCCGTTCATCGAGTATCCCCTGAGATCGGCGACACCGATGACCGTGGCGGCCGTCGAGGACGAGGTGCGCGCGCTGCGCAAGCGGGTGGCCGGGATGAAGCTGCAGAACGAGATTCCACGGAAGGCAGCCGCCTATTTCGCGAAGGACGAGCGGCACGATGATCCACTGACCGACCTGTTCGAGCTCATCATGGGGACCGGCATGCGCCGTGGAGAAGCCCTCGCGCCGCACTGGGCTGACGTCCATCTCGACGAGCGAATCCTGCTGGTCCGCTACACCCTGTCGAACATCGACAACACCACGCCGGTCTTCACAACGCCGAAGCCCCGCAGCAGACTCGCCTGGGTCTGCCTGTCAGATCGCGTCGCTCATGCGTTCCAGCGCCAAGCCCGTAGGCAGCCGGCCGCGATCTCGTCTTCACTCGGCGCGGTGGACAACCCCTGCGCCCTGAATAGGTGCTGCGGCGCTTCCACCGCCTCAGCGACGAGGCGGGCCTGCCGAGAATCCGCGCCCACGATCTACGACACTTCGCCGCGCCCACGATGCTCAGCGCCAACGTGCCGTTGCCGATGGCCGGCAAGACGTTGCGCCACTCCGCGGTGTCGGTGACCACCTAGATCTACACGCACCCACTCAAACCCGCCGCGCGGGACGCCGTCGACGCGATCGCCAACGCCCTCGCCGCGGCAGATGCAGCCTGACGACGTCTGCGACCACAGGGCGTCCACAACACCCCGAAAACCCGCGCGATGTCGTCCACAGCGAGTTGCCCGCACCACGACGCCTTCGGCCGCGCCGCAGGCGCCGCTTCGGCGACGATGTGCTGAATCAGGCGCCCGATTCCGCCGAACCTCGCTCCCCCGGCCGGTCCCACAGGTCCGACACCTCGCGCGAGCCTGCCCAGGAGCTGGCTCGACTCTGACGGACTAAACTCGGCCTGCCAGGAATGCTGGCCGGGTTGCGCGGCGTGCGGCCGCCATCGAGCGGGTCGGGGGTCGTCGACAGTGGAGTTCCGAGTGCTCGGCGCGCTCGAAGTGCGCTCGGGCGACCGGGCGGTGCCGCTGCCCGCGGGCAAACACCGGATCGTCCTGGCCGCTCTGCTGCTGCGGGCCGGTCAGGTGGTCTCCCTCCCGGAGCTGATCCACTACCTGTGGACGGGCGCGCCGCCTGTGGGCGCGCGCCGCACCGTGCAGACCTACGTGATGCGGCTGCGGCAGGCCTTGGACGCCGCTGACATGATCACCACCCAGCGCGACGGCTACGCGATCACCGTCGAGCCCGGCAGCCTCGACCTGCACCGGATGCGGGCCGCCGTGGCCGACGCCGACCGCGCCGAGGGCGCCGAGGAGATCTCCCTGTTGCGCCACGCCTTGGCGATGTGGCGCGGCCCCATGCTCAGCGACGTGCCTTCCGAAACGCTGCGCGGGGCCGCGGTGGTGCCGCTGGAGGAGGAGCGGTTGCGCCTGCTGGAACGGGTCATCGACGCCGAGCTGGCTCGCGGCGGGCACGCCGAGGTGGTCGGCGAGCTGCGCGGGCTCACCGCCGAGCACCCGCTGCGGGAGCGCTTCTGGGGCCAGCTGATGCTCGCGCTGCACCGTGCGGGCAGGCAGGCCGAGGCGCTGGCCGCCTACCGCGCCGTGCACGCGCGGCTGCGCGAGGACCTGGGCATCGAGCCGGGACAGCGTCTGCGGGACCTGCAGCAGCGCCTGCTGACCGGCGCCGACGTGCCGGTCGAGCGGCCTGCGCGGGCAGCCCGGCGGTGGGTGCCTCGCTGCACGTTGCCACTCGACGTGGGCGCTTACGCGGGCCGCGCCGAACTGACCGAAGACCTGTTCGAGACGCTGACCGGGCCGCGCTCGGTCGGTCGGGTGCCGATCGCGGCGATCTGCGGTCCACCCGGCGTCGGCAAGACGGCGCTGGCGGTGCGGGTCGCCCACCGGGTGCGGTCCGCGTTCCCCGACGGCCAGTGGTACCTGCGGCTCAGCGGTGCTGAGTCCGGTGAACTGCTCGCCGAGCTGCTGCACGCCGCCGGGGTCGACCGCGCCGAGCTGCCCGACTCGGCGCAAGCGCGCGCCGCCCAGCTGCGCGCCCAGCTCGCCGACCGCCGGGTGCTGCTGCTGCTCGACGACGCCGCCTCAGCCGCGCAGGTCCGCCCGCTGCTGCCCGGCACGCCCGGCTGCGCCGTGCTGACCACCAGCCGTGTCCACCTCGGCGGGCTGGCCGCGCTCAACGACGCCCGCGTCGTCAACCTCGACGTGCTGCGCCCCGACGAGGCGCACGACCTGTTCGCCGACCTCGTCGGGGTCCGCACCGCGGGCGGCGACGCCCTCGCCGAGATCGCCCGGCTGTGCGGGTATCTGCCGCTGGCGCTGCGCTTGGCCGCGGCCAACCTCGAAGGCGGTGGGCGCGTCGAGCGCTACCTGGCCGAGCTACGGGCCGGTGACCGGCTCGGCAGGCTCGCGGTCGCAGGCGACCCGCAGGCCGCCGTGCGCGCCACCTTCGACCTGTCCTACACCGACCTGTGCCCAACGGAGCGGCGACTGTTCCGGTTGCTGGGCGTGGTGCCCGGGGAGACCTTCGGCGCGCCCGTCGCCGCCGCCCTGCTGAACACCGCCGAGACCGACGCCCGCGATCTGCTGGAACGCCTCAGCGCCCGTCACCTCGTCGGCGAGCGCGACCCCGGCCGCTACCAATTCCACGACCTCATGCGCATCTACGCCGCCGAACGGGCGCACCGCGACGAACCGCACGCGGAGCGGGCGGCCGCCGCGCACAGGCTGTTCGACCACTACCTCGACACCGCCGACGGCGCGGGCAACGTGCTCTACCCAGACCTGTCCCGGCTGGCCCGGCCGCACCCGCGCACCGCGTTCGCCTCGGCCACGGCCGCCCGCGACTTCCTCGACGACGAGCACGCCACCCTGTTCGCCGCGATCGCCGCCGCCGACTCCCTCGGGCTGCCGTCGCACGCCTGGCACCTGACCGACGCGCTGCGCGGCTACCTCTACTCGCGCAGCACCACCTCCCAGTGGGGCGCGTCCGCCCGCGCCGCGCTCGCCGCCGCGACCCGCGCGGGCGACATCGGCGCCCAGGCGGCCATGCGGATGAGCCTCGGCATCCTGGCGTGGACGCTGGGCAGGCACACCGAGGCGCTGGCCGAGATGGAACTCGCCCTCGCGGGCAGCCGGGAAGCGGGCCTGGCCCTCATCGAGGGCGCGGCACTGAGCAACCTCGGCATCGTGCGCCTGGAAGTCGGCGACACCCGCGGCGCGGCCCGGCTGTTCACCGAGGCCGTGGCGCACGGCAAGCGGACCGGGCAGGACTTCGTCGAGGCCAACGGCATGATCAACCTCGCAGGCGCCCAGTTGGAGCTCGGCGAGCTGGCACAGGCCCGCCACAGCAGCGAGGCGGCGCTGCGGCTGTGCGAACGCATCATCTCGCCGCACGCCGCCGCCACCGCCCGCTCGAATCTCGGGCAGGCGCTGCTGGCCGCGGGCGACCTCGCCGACGCCGAGGCACACCTGCTGGAGGCGCTCGACGCGTTCCGCCACCTGGGGTCCACAGTGGATGCCGCGGAGACGCTGGTGCACCTCGCGTCCGCGCACCGCGACGCCGGTCGCGCCGAGCCCGCCGCCCGGGCGGTCGGCGAGGCGCTAGTGGCCGCCCGGTCGCTGGAGGTGACCAGGCTGCTCGTCGAGGCGCTCATCGTGGCGGGCACCGTCGACCAGCTCACCGACCACCACGCCGACGCGGTCGCCCGGTTCACCGAGGCGCTGGCCCTGCTCGGCGCCGACGAGCACGGCAGGCTGACGGGCGAGGCCCGCATCGGCCTGGCGGTGTCCTACCGCCACCTCGACGTCCTCCCCCAAGCCGAGTGGCACGCCCGCGCCGCCCTCGCCGCCGCCGAGGCCGCGGACCGCCGGATCCAGCGCGGCAACGCGATGACGGCCCTCGCACTGATCACCGCCGACCCGGCGCTGGCCGAGGCCGCGGTGCGCGTGCAGGTCGCCACCGGGCACCGCCTCGCCGAGTCCAGGGCCAGGGAGGCGCTCAGCCTGCTGCGCCGCCTCGGCGGGCTGGTGGAGGTGCCGCCTGCGTCCGAGTGCTCGACGGACGGGCCGTCGGTGTAGCGGGGCGTCGCCGAACCAGGTGGCCGCGGGCCCGCGGCCACCTGGTGTGCTCAGCGGGCGCTCAGCGACGGACCTAGGTACTGCCCTTGCGGCCCGACCACCGGTTCGAACATCCCGTCCGGGAGCTTCATGTCGGCGAAGTAGCCGGAGACCGCCCACTCCTCCCCGAACGTGGCCTCAAGACCGCCCAACACCGCGAGGTCCGCGCCCCACGAGGGTCCCGCCGACACCGAGAGCAGTCCCTCCGAACTGCGCGCGACCTCGAAGGTGGCCCTGCCCGCCTCGGTGCTGTACCAGGTCCCCGTCCCACCGAGGTCCTTGATCGTGCCCTCGCTGATCTTGAGGCTGAAACCGACGCCGTAACCGGCCACCTGCCCACCGCCCTTCTTCGCCGACGCCGACCACCCCCAGCCCTTGTGGTCGCGGGCGACGCACACCTCGGCGGCGGCGCCCATCCCGACGAAGAGGTCAGCACCCGTGCAGGCGGAGATCGTGATGCCGCCGTGGTCGCGCCCGGGGAGGTGGGTGTTGCGCAGGAACCTCTCCTCCTGCTCGATCTGCACCCGGGTGATCGCCCTCGACATCTCCAGGAAGGACGGCGACGGCCCCTTCTTGGGCGGCAGGCCCGCCAGCCGGGTGATCTCTTTGTTCCCCGCGTCCAGCTGTCCCTTCGCCTGCATGCACTGCGGGGCGAAGATGCGGTTTCCGTCGCAGCTCTTCGCGTGGATCGAGCGGTTCGACAGCTCCGATCGCCAGACCTGCAGATCGCTCCTGGACAACCCCAGGTTCCCGTAGAGCTTCGGGTTGTACTTGGTCGTGCGGGACGAGCCCACCATCCCCCCGAACGACGGCGGGGGCGGAGGCGGCGCAGGCGCGGACTTGGCGGGTGCGCGCGAGCCGCTCTTGCCCTTGGTGCAGTCGCCGTCGGGGCAGGACAGCAGGCCGGACGGGTCGCTGCGGGTCACCGGGCTGTTGTTGCTGTAGGTGTACCCGTTGAGCTGTTGCGCGTCCGTCAGGTCCAGCACCGGGTCGACGGAGATGAACCGGCCGGTCTCGGGGTCGTACTCGCGGGCGCCCAGGTGCGTGAACCCGGTGCTGGCATCCGTCGTGCCGCCGACGAAGCCGCGCTCACCGGGGAACGCGCCTGCCGTACCCCGCGCACCGCCGAACGGCAGCTGGCGGCGCTGGACGACCTCCTGCGACTGCGACTCGACGGCGATCTGCGAGGTCCCCTGGTGGTCGCCCGCCAGCCAGGTCAACTGACCAGTGCCTTGCCGCATGGCGACGGTCTTGCCGCCGTGCTTGTAGTACCGCGTCGCGGTCGGGTTGCCGCCCGCGCCCGCCACCCGGATCTCCTGGCCGTCCAGGTACAGCGTCGTCCCGCCCGGGTCCCGCCGGATCAGCCTGGACCCGGCGGCGTCGTAGACGAACGACGTCATCTTGCCGCCCTCGGTCACCTTCGCCAGCTTGCCGGTGGCGTCCCAGTCGAGCTTCCTGGTCACCCCGCCGGACGTCCGGCTGGCGAGGTTCCCCGACGCGTCGTAGGCGTAGTTGACCGGGCCGGTCGCGCCCGGACCGGTCGCGGTCACCGACCCGAGCGCGTGCGCGTGGTCCGCCACGCCGCCGGTGTAGGTGCGCACGGTGTTCCCCGCCGCCGCGTGCACGGTCTCGGTCTTGCGGTTCCCCGCGTTGTCGTAGGTGTAGGAGTGCCAGTACGGCGCGGGCCCGGCCAGGCCGTCGACGCTGGGTGCCTCCTGGCAGCCCTGGCCCGCCGACCAGGTCGCCGCTCCCGGTGTCCACGCGTCGGTGATCCTGCCCAGCTGGTCCATCCCGAAGCACTGCACGTCCACGGCGGACGGGCGCAGATCGGCGATCGAGGTGATCGTGCCCGCGGGCGTGTAGGTGTAGCGGACGTCGGACTGCATCGGCGAGGGCAGTTCGGCGTCCACGACGGTCCTCGTCAGGCGCCGCGTGCCGCTGTCGTAGTAGTGCGACAGCCACGCGCGTTTCGCCCCGCTGCCGAGCTGGAGCCGGGCCACCTCGCCGTACCGCGTGTACTCGGTGTCGGTGACGTGCTCAGTGGTCACCCCGTTGAACCCACCGGAACTGGACTTCACCGGCCCGAGGTCGTGGTGGACGTAGTTGACCGTCTCCTCGGGCAGCTCTCCCGCCGCGGCGTACGACCGGCTGGAGAGGCTGCCATCGGGGTTATACCCGGCATAGCTGTTGTAGGTCCCGGCGAGGAGTCCCTCCTCGGCCGGGATCGTGACCGACGTGCCGGTCGCCTGGTACAGCGGATCATAGGAAAGGACAGCGCTCGAGTACGCCTTTCCGTCGACCCACGCCGTGGAGACCGCGGGCTTGCCCTTGCCCCTGGTGACGGTGTCGTACGTCCACTCGGCCAGCTTCGTGCCGCCGACCTCGCCGACGAACTTGCCGGTCTTGCGCCCCAGCGCGTCGTAGGCGTACGCCACGGTGCCGTCGCGGGCGTCCCGGACCGTGCTGAGCCTGCCCAGCTCGTCGTAGGTCATCAGCGACGTGCCGGTGTCCGGGTCCTCGCGCTTGGTCAGGCGGCCGAGGAAGTCGTACCCGTTGCGCCAGAGGGCGCCGGACGGGTCCCGCACGGTCTCCAGCAGCCCGGCCTTCGTGTACGTGTACAGCGTCGCGTCGAACCCGCCGCCTGCGGCCGGGCCGTGGTGCTGCCGCAGCTCGGTCGTCCTCCCCTGCGCGTCGGTGATCGTGGTCGTCGCGATCCCGCCCGACGGCGGCGTCACGTGGACCCGGTCGCCGCCGTAGGCCGTGGTGGTCCGCCACTTCTCGTGCGCGCCCGCGTAGTAGACCGACGCCACCGCCCGTCCTGCGCCGTCGTGCAGGGTCCGCGTGTGGCCGGGGACGTCGGTGTCCGCCGCCACCCACAGGTCCGTGTCGACGGCCGCGTCCTGGAAGTACGGTTGCGTGGACTTCCACGCCCGGCCCTGGGTGTCGTAGCGGGTGTCGGTGAGCAGCCTGCCGCCGCCCATCGCGGGCGCCTGGGCCTGCCGCTCCCGGAGCAGCCCGTCGTAGACGACCGCGCTGGTGATCGCCGATCCCCTCGGGCCGATCTTCGTCGTGGTCACCACAGTCGGCGCGTCCGCCCGGACCAGGTACTCGTGGCGGGCGCTCGGCGAGTTCGGGTAGCTCGTCTTGGACCGGTTTGGCAGCCAGATCCTGCTCTTGCGGCCGAGGGGGTCGTAGGACACGTCGGTCCTGCGCTTGTTGGGATCGCTGATCTGGGTCGGCAGACCCCACGCCGGTTCCACGGTGGTCGTCGTGACCAGGCCGGTCTCGACGGCCGCGGTGGGCGGGGTGGTGCTCACCGTCTGGGTCACCGGGCCACCGGTCACCGGGACGAACGCGGTCGTGGTCGTGCGGCCCAGCGCGTCCGTGGCCGAGACGGTCCGCCCGTGGACGTCGTAGGCCGCCGTGGCCGTGACGACGTACTCCGGTCCCTCGGCCGGGTGGTGCTTGGCGACCTCGGTCTTCGTCAGGTTCCCCTCGGCGTCGAAGGTGTGGCGCTTGTCGGCCAACGCGTCGGCCGGGTAGGCGGGCGTCGCCCCGCAGGCGACGGAGACGGTGCTGATCTGCCCGGCCAGGTTGAGCAGCCACTTGTCGGTGTCGCGGGCGTACTCGGTCCGCGTGCACCGGTCGTCATCCGCCGTGGACAGGTCGCCGAGGTCGTTCACCCGGATCGGCTGGCCGCGGTCGTCGTAGACCGTCTCGGTCTTCGTCGTCCGCCATCCGCCGGACGAGAGCGCGGTGAAGTCCCGCTGCGCGCCGACGTTGACCTGGTAGGCGCGCAACGAGCCCCGGGTCGCCGTCGGCCCGTGGACGGCGGGGTCGGTGATCGACTTGCTGATCCGCGCCGGGTCCGGCTGGTCCGACGGGGCTTCCCGCTCGAAGGAAGCGGACTCGAAGCCGAAGCCGCTCAGCCAGTCCGCGTCGGTCCGCACTCCCCCTTCGGAGTCGGTCACGGTCGCCTGGCGCGTCCCGGACGGCAGCTTGTCGCCGTCCATCCCGCGGTAGAAGCGCTGCTCGGTCATGGTGACCGGACCCGCGGGGTCGTCCGGGGCGCCGGACCTGATGCGCACCCGGCCGAAGCCGCGGAACTCGTTCCAGGTCTTCTTGTCCTCCTTGGTGAACTCCGAGCTGTCCCAGTGCCAGGCGGCGCCGTCCAGGTACTCGTAGGAGACGACCTGGTCGACGAACGTCGACGTGGTGCTGCCCTGCACCCTCAGCCGATCGGACTGGCTGACCCGCGCGACCACGTACTTGTGGAACCAGTCCGTGCGTTCGGCGAAGTTCTTCTTGGCCCAGCGCACCGGGAAGCAGTTCAGAGTGTTGGTCTCCGGGCCGGCGGGCATCGGGCCGCCCGCCGCGCACTGCGACCGGTACTCCACCGAGATCACGCCACCGGTCTCGGAGACGATGCCGTTCACCCGGTACCGGATCAGCTCCGCGACGCCGTCGCCGGCCGTCACCACCCGGTTGTGCAGCGCTTTGCCCTGGAAGGTCACCGACGGCATCTCGGCGCTCCCGCCGACCAGACCGGTGTGCTTGACGCCCTTGAGCCACAGCGCGGCCTTCTCCCCGTCACCGGGGTCGGGGAACTGGTGGTCGAGTTCCCAGCGGTCGACGTCGGTGTAGACCGTCCCGCGCAGGACCTGGGTGGTCACCGACGCGAGCCGCTTGGTCGTCCAGAACGACGGCGAGTGCTTGCCCGCGCACGTCGCGGTGTCGCACTTGCGGTCCCAGGGGACATCCGGCCAGTTGTCCGGCTTGTCGGACGTGCACGCGCTGCCGGGGACGCACCGGTCCGCCGGGCTGAACACGACCCGGCCGCTCGGCGTGGTCAGGTCCGCCCGCATGCCGTAGTCGATCCGGGCCAGGCTCCCGCCGCGGACGTAGGGCACCGCGGCGTCCTTGAGGTTCATCCCGTAGGAGTTGGTCTCGGTCTCGTAGAAGTACCGCATGACGTTGCCGTTGCGGTCGACGACCTTGTCCAGGTTCCACCGGTACGCCTGCACGCAGTGGGAGGCGTCGAACGTCGCGCCGTGGCACGGCTCGTTGGCGTCGTCGCCGAACACCGGGACCGTCCACGTCGACCGCGCGTCCGGCTGGGAGCCGAACCAGTACTGCGTGCCGTCGACGGTGGTGACGCGCCAGTGCTCGCCGTCGTCGTCGCCGTTGCCCGCGCCGGTGAACCGCTCGATCCGGGAGCCGTCGTCGCCGCGCGCCCGCCACTGCCCGCCGGCGTCGTCGCGGATCAGCATGCCGCCACCGCCCGCGTAGGACGCGACCGCGTTGTCGCTGCGCCAGCACAGGTCGCCGGTCTTGGGCGGGGTGGTCCCGCCCTCGGTGTCCGCGGCGCACCCGCCGTAGGTCCGCTCGACGAATCCGGCCGAGAGGTCCCAGCCGTCACCGACCCAGGTCGGCTGGTTGTTGGTGACGCTGGTCCGCCCGTCGACGGCGGAGGACCGGTAGCTCAGCCCCAGGTCCGGTTCGAGGCCGCCCGCCGCGGGCGGCACCCGCATCGGGTACGACCAGGTGAAGTCGCCGGTGTGCGCGGAGACCGCCCAGGTCGCCGACGGCGACAACGACGTCGCCTCGGCCGTCCCGGCGCCTTCCTTGTCGGTGCGGGCCGGTTGGTCGCCGGACAGCTGGTTCGCGGCGGCCTGATCCGCACCGGGGGCCACCCGTTCCTGCTTCTGCACCGGGGTCGACGGAACCGTGTCCAGCCCGGTCGACGGTCCGCCCGCCGCACTCGCCGGCGGCGCCGCCACCACTGTCAGCAACGACGCCATGAGCTGACCCGCGATCAGCAACACGACAGCACGACGCGTTCTCATGCTCGAAGTCCTCCGCACAACCGTCCCCTTACGCCTCATGCCGCGGCAGGCGCCGCGCGGAGTACATGGCCCAACTGCCCACGCACGGTCTGGCCTTCGCAGTCCGCATCGGCGGAGACGAACAGCTGACCCGCCGACGGGCCGGTCTGCAACGCGCACTGGTACACCGGCATGCTGGTCAGCCCGGCAGGCGGTTGCGTCCAGATGTAGCCCACGTCCCGGAACACGGTCTTCCCGCCGCAGGCCGGGTCCAGGGACAGGAACCGGTCGGTGCCGTCCACACAGGACTTGACGAGCTGGGTGCCCGGCTCGTTCGACATCGCCAGCAGGCCGAACGTCCCCTCGAAGCGGTAGCCGGGCGGGGTGCCCCTGGTCGTGACGTCGTGCTCGCCGATCCGCGGGTGGTAATACCGCGCGAGGGGCGCGTAGGCGAGCACGTGGCCGATCAGGACGTCCACCGGCTGGCCTTCGCAGTCGGGCAGGTAGGTGTCGAACTTCTCACCGTTGTGCAGGCACCGGTACAGCGGGACCGTCGCCACGCCCGTCGGCTTCTGGGTGTACACCCAGCCGAGGTCCCCGAGCTTCGTCGCGCCCTCGCAGGACGGGTCGGTCGAGGTGAAGGCGTCGGTGTTCCCGGCCGAGCAGCTGTAGACCCGCTGCGTTCCCGGGCGCGCCGAAGGCAGCATCATGCCGAGCGACTTCTCGAACCGGTACCCCGGCGGCAGACCGCCCGCCTTGCTGTAGAAGTCGCCGCCCAGCAGCACGGTCCGGTGGTCGCCGCCGGTCCGGATGAACCGGGCCAGTTGGCCTCCCGGGGGCTCCGGCCAGCCCGCGCGCTTGCGGAGCTCATCCTCGGACACCGCGCCCAGATCGGCGGTGACCTCGTCGATGAGGCCGGAGAAGAACCCCGCCGGGACGCCGTTGGCCTTGCCCCGGCCGATGGTGAAACCGCCCCAGGCGGTCCACAGCAGCACGTTGTCCTTGGTGCCGACGTGTTCCCCGTTGACGTACAACCGCAGCTGCCTCGCCGGGTAGTCGTACACCCCGGCCAAGTGCGTCCAGGTGTTCACCACAGGCGGCTGTGACGAGTTCGCGTAAACCAGCGGCGTGTGGTCCGCGGCGGCCGAATCCTCCCGCGCCGCGCCGAAGATCCACCGGTTGACCTCCGGCCGGTACTGCAGGACGAACCCGCTGTGCCTGCCGCCGTCCTGGCCCAGCACGGTGGCCACCCGGTCCGTCCGCGAGAGCTTGGCCCACGCGGCGACCGTGAAGCTGTCCAGCATGCTCGCCGCAGGCCGCGGCGCCGCCGCGGAAGAACTGCCGTCGAGTTGCAGCGCCTTGCCGGTTATCCCGTCGGGATAAGTCGCGGTCCCGGTCACCGTCATCGCGTTCTGCGCCCACGAGTAGTCGCGCGCGGTGCCGTCGTCGAACCGCCAGTAGCCGTGCGACTGTGGCGGGACGTCGTCGTGGAGCCGCCGGACCTCGCCGTCGGAGAGCGCCGTGCCGTAGGCCCGGACGTCGTCGACCCCGCCCGGGTAGTGGCAGGTGTTGGCGCCGTTCCACCGACAACGGCCGATGGCGAACTTCCCGGCGGATGGCCGGATCGTGATGCCGTCCCGCATTCCCGACAGCGCACCGTTGACGTACAGGCGCACCTCCCGCAGCCCGGCGTCGTACACCATCACCAGGTGCGACCAGCCACCCACGTTCGCGGGCTCGGTGGACAGCACGACGCTCAGGTCCGGATCGTTCTGGTCGGCCTTCGGCACCACCACGCCCCAGGTCTTCGAGCCGTGGTCGTACTGCACGTGGAATCCGCTCACCTGACCCGCGTCCTGCCCGAACACGGTCGCGTAACGGGTGCCCTCCTTCAGGTACGCCCAGGCGGCCACAGAGAAGCTCAGGCTGGTGTCGACCACCGGCCCCGCGGTTTCGGCGTAGCCGCCGACGCCGTCGAACCAGCCGGTGTTCCCGTTCCGCCCTGGGCGCCAGCCTGCGCCGCCCTGGAGCGTCGCGGTCAACCCGCGCCCGCTGGAATCGCCTGCCGCGGTGCCGGTGGTCTCGTCGAACTTCCAGTGACCCTTGTTCGCGACGGGCAGCGTCGTCGATCCTTGGGCAGCGGGATAGCCGCGGTACAGCGCGGAAACCCGGTCCGCGCTCAACGCGCCGCCGTACATCCGGACGTCGTCTACCGAGCCCTTCCAGAAGCCGTTGTCCGCACCGGCCTGCCTGCCGCGGCCGATCTGCAGCCCGCCGTCGGCGTGCCAGGGGCCGAGCAGAGTGCCGTCGTCCTTGCGGACCCCGTTGACGTACAGGTAGAGCGCTTTCGCCGTGGCGTCGTAGGTCCCGGTCAGGTGCACCCACGAGTTCAGCTGGCCGGGGACGACCTCGAAGGCGGCTTCGGTGATCGTGCCGTCCTCCTCGGCCATCTCGAAGACCCAGTTCCCGTCGTGGCCCTCGTCGTCCTCGATGTGGCCGAGCCGGAACTTGCTCGACGGCCGGGTGCCGCCGCCGTCCTGGGAGACCGCGCTGACCACGCACCGCGGCGTGGCGTCGATGTCGCAGCCGTTGCCCTCCAGACGGACCCACGCGGACACGCTGAAGCTCGCGTCGGTGCGCAGGTCCACGCCCGTGGTGGAGGCGACGTCGTCGACCCCGTCGAGCGCGACCGCGTTGCCGACCCGGCCGCGGGTGAAGCTCGCGCCGCCGGTCAGGGTCACCGGCCGGGCACCCACGGTGTCGCCGCTTGTGGTCCCGCCGCCCTCGTCGAGGGTCCAGTTGTGCGCCAGGTTCTGGTCGCGCCCGGCCATCGCCTGGATCTCCGTGGCCAGCAGGGCCCGGCTGTAGACCGAGACGTCGTCGATCGCGCCGGGGAAGAACCCGGTGTTCTCGTTGCCCTCCCGCTTCGCGCGGCCGATCTGCATCGGCCCGTCGATATCCACGCCGTCGAGGTGCGCCTGCGAGGCGACCAGAGCGCCGTTCACGTACAGCTCGATCCGCTGCCTGCTCTTGCTGTACACGCCCGCGAGGTGCGCCCAGACGCCCGGCTGGGCACGGCCGCCTGCCACGTGGTCCGACGCGCCCGTCTCGTCGGTCCTCGCCACGGTGAAGTCCCACCGGCCGTCGGGCAGCACGCCGAGGTCGAACCCGCTGACGACCTGCCCCTGCTGGGACACGACGGTGTGGGCCCCGGTGACCTTGTCCACCTTCGCCCACGCGGTCACGGCGAAGCTCTTGTCGGTGTCGACCACGCTCTGCCCGGTGGCGAGGTAGCCGGTCGTCCCGTTGAGCCGCACCGCCAGGTCCACCGGGTCGGGCATGCTGGTCTGCCCGGACGTCCAGTCCGCGCCACCCCCGGCTGTCGCGTCGAGCCTGCCGTTGACGTCGTCGGTGTTGCCGTCGAGCTTCCAGGTGCCCGCGGTGACGTTGTCGCGGCTCACCAGGCCGCGGACCTCGTCCTGTGAGATCGCCCGGTTGTAGGCGCGGACCTCGTCGATGACGCCGGGGAACCAGCCCGTCGGGGCGCCGCCCGCGGTGGCCCGCCCGATGCGGAAGGCGTTCCTCGCCTGCCACGGCGTGACGCGCGTGGTCTCCCCGATCAGCTCGCCGTCCACGTACAGCCGGATCTTCTTGTCGCCCATGTCGTAGGTGCCCGCCAGATGGGTCCACACCCCGGCGGGTGGCTGGGTCGACGTGCCGACCCAGTTGTACCCGGTCGGGCTGTCCGCGTCCGACTGCGGGAAGACGAAGACCCACTTGCCGTTCTGGTACTGCAGGCAGAACGAGCAGATCCGATCGCCGCCCTGGCTGAGCACGGTGTACGTGCCGCCGTCCGCCCGGTCGAGCTTGACCTGCGCCGCGACGGAGAAGCTCTGGTCGGTGCGCAGCAGCGGTCCGCTCGTCGACGCGACGTCGTCGATCCCGTCCAGCCGGAGTCCGCCCTTCACCGCCCCGCCCGTGGTGAACGCGGCCCCGTTCGCCAGCACGGCGTCCGCCCCGCCCTCGACGGAGTTGCGCGCGGTCGAGCCCTCGGTCTCGTCGAACTTCCAGTGCGCGACCTGGACGTTGTTCGCCCCCGCCAGGGCCGACACGTCGGCGGCCGACAGCACGCGGTCGTGGATCTGCACGTCGTCGATCGCGCCCACCCAGTGGTCGACCGCCGCGTTCGCACCCCACATCGTGCGTCCGATCCGCACCGGGCCGGACGCCCAGTCCGGTACCGCGGTGTGCGGTGTCGTCGCGGCCAGGGTCCCGTTGACGTACAGCTTGACGTTCTTCGCCACGGGGTCGTAGACACCGGCGAGGTGCGTCCACTCGTTCAGCTGCGGCATGCCGACCGCCGAGGTCGCCATCGGCACGCCCCGGTCGGCGGACGTCGAGTTGGGCACGCCGAAGACCCAGCGCGAGTTGGAGCCGTCCGGCTCGGCGCGGTGCCACAGCGCGAACCCGGGCAGCAACGCGCCGTCCTGGCTGACCACCGCCCTGGCGCCGCCGGCGTGCTGCGGGTTCACCCAGGCCGAGACGGTGAAGCCCGCGCTGTTACGGATCGTGTTCGGCGCGCTCACGTGGTCGTCGACGCCGTCAAGCTTCACCGCGGACCCCGACGCGCCCCGCGCGGTGTAGGTCGCGCCACCGTGGAGCGTGCCGTGCCGGTCACCGAGGAACGCGCTGTCCTTCGCGTCGGCGTCCAGCGCCCAGTGCGCGAGCGGGCCGTTCCCGGCTCGGGCGTAGAAGCGGTAGGCACGGATCGGACTGTCGTTGCCCGCCCGGTCCACGCTTTGGACGTAGAGGGTCTGCGGACCGTCCACGCGCGGCGCGAGGCGTACCCGCGCGGGGCCGCCGAGCGTCTCGGCGACGACCGTCTCGGTCGGCGAGTCCTGCCAGCCGTAGCGGTAGTGGTCGATGTCGTCGACCCCGGCGGAGCCGAACACGAACTCGTCCTCCACCCCGACGCCGCCGTGCCACCGGTTGTCCTCGGTGTAGAGCTCACTGGCCACGGTCGGCGCCACGGTGACGTCGGTCCGGTCGATGCCGAACCGCGCCCCGTGGGCGGCCCCGCTGGACGTCGCGCCGTCCGAGGCGTGCAGCCACCAGCTCATCGCCCTGCCGTGCCGGGCCCGCAGATCAATGGTCGCGCTGTGGACCGAGCCGTTGACCTTCATGTCGGCGTCCCACGCGGTCTCCGTGCCGTCGTGTATCCGCCACTGCGCGCGCAGGTCGTCGCCGTCGGGGTCGGTCAGGTGGGCCTTCAGGGTGATCCACTCGTCGCCGACCCACGCAATGCCGCCGCAGTGGTGGCACGGGGCCTTCAGCGACGGGTCGGTCGTGAGGCTGCCGGGGACGTGCGGCGCCCGGTTCCACGTCACCTTCAGCTTCATCTCCGCCGGGTTGTACTTCCGCCATGCGGACTGCGCGCCCGAGTCGAAGGCCTTGAGGAAGTACACGGTCGGGCCCGACTTGTTGATGTCCTTCTCGGGGATGCCGAACCCGGCGTTCTTCCAGCCAGGGCACCCGGAGTGCACGCCGGGGACCTTGCTGGAGGCGACGCGGTCACCCTCCAGCTTGTTCCACCAGTTCATCCCGCTCCAGAGCGTGCCGCCGACGCGGTAGACGTCGTGCCACGGCTCGTTGCACTCGGGGCTGGACACCACAACCCCCGCCAGCGAGATCCCCAGGACGTCCTTGTCGGCGAGGAACGCCGTGTCGTACTGGAAGTACGCCCGCGCTTCGCCGATGCCGTTGCAGTAACTGTCGGGGTAGTCCCGAGGGCACTGCCCGACCTGCGCGTTCGCCCCGTCGCCGCTGGTGTTCCAGTACTCGTCGTCCGGCTTGCCGGACAGCACGGTCGCCCAGGCGGTCTTCTCGTGGGTCCGCAACGTCGGATCGATGACGACCGGGAACCGCCGCGCCGGATCGGAGAGGAAGCGCTGGTCCGGTCGAAGGTCAAGCGCACCGCCCGCGACGGACACCCCGATCGGAGCGCGCTTCCCCGCCGAGTCCCACATGATCGACGGCGGAGCGCTGAACAGCTCGGCGCCCGTGTCGTCGAGCGCGCGCAGCGCGCCGTCCTCGTCCACCGCCACGGTCAGGCCGTCAGCCTTGATGGGCATCCGGATCGCCTTGAGCGCCGGGTTTTTCGCCGCTTGGGCGGTCTTCACCGTGAGGTGCTGGCGGAAGCCGTCCTGGTCGGCGTACATCACCAGGTCAACGCCGGGGAACACCTCGCGGTAGGTCACCTGGTTGCCCGAGACGACAGGGACGGGCAGCGCGTCCGGCCACCGCAGGGACAGCGTCTTGCCGTCTCGCCGCAACGCGGCCAGCGGCGCGGAGGACCCGCCACCGGACAGCGCGAGCTCGCCCTCGGCCGCCTTGGGTCCGATCGTTCCGTCCGAGCGGCGCACCACGGTGGTGTCGATGGGCAGCCACTCACCCGCGACCTTGGTCCGGACCGGGACCGGCGTGAGCTCCGCGGTCAGCGTTCCGTGCGGATTGGCGAACACGGTCCGTGTCGCCGTTCGCTGATCGACCGCCTCGACCTTGGTCCCCTGCGCCCTCGACGCGGCCATCGCCGAAACCGTGTCCGGCGCCTCCATGACGGGCGCCTGCCGTGAGGGCACGACAGGAACGCTCGCCGAAAGGACGGCCAGCGATGAACCCACCACCGCCGTGACCGCGGTAGCTACCACCACCCGGCGTAGCCGCATTGTTCCCCCAAGGTCAGGTGCGCATGTCGATTCGTCCCGCCCCGTCGGAACGCAGCGCAGACAACCACGCTTCTGACGGTCCCGTCACCGGCTAGGCGACCCACGTCAGCGATACGTCGCTGAAACGTCGCCGACCCGATGGCTCGTCGCCGAACACGATGACGTCCTCGTAGGCCAGATCGGCCCGCAGTTGGCAGGACGACCACAGAACCGACGCGGTGCGGGGCGTGAGTTGGAGCCCCGAGCAGCCCGCGCAGCTGTCTTTGTTGCACGTGCACGCCGGGAACTGGGTGGCGAAGTCCGGGATATCCGTGTCGGTGATCGGTAGGTGGTCGGAGTCGAGCTCGACGGCGTTGTGGCTGCTCTCGGTCGCCTCTACACCGGCGTCGTCGGAGATCGCGGCGTAGGGGTCGGCGATCCAGCTCACCGCCTGAGCCGCATCGCCCATCACCAGAGCGCGTTCCTGCTGCCGTGCGGTTTCGTTGTCACCGTCGTCGGTGGCGAAGGTGCAGGCGTCGATGCTGTCGAGCGCATATTTCTCCAGCGCCACCGGGTCGTGCACCTCGACGACAACTTCCATACTCACTCTGACCCGGCGCGGCTCAGAGTCACCCATCCAGCGAGCATACGACGACCGGATCGCACAGCCTCTGACGATCGACAGTCGCCCGGACGTCTCCAGACTGGCCGCCGGAGCGTCATCGCGGTCAACCAGCATGTACTGCCCGGTCCGGGCCGCGACGGCCCCATGGCGGCGTCTGCGGGCGTCAACGGCGGTCAATCGGCGACGTACCGATTGCTGACCGTACGGGCCTGACAAGGGCGAATGGCCGCAGTACGGGTCGGTTGGGAAAGTTCACCCATCGAGAAGATCGACTATGACCCCTCAACGAGATCAACAGGCACCGCGGGAGGACCCGGCTCCAGTTTCGCTCCATACTGGCCGGTAGAACGATCTTTCCGTCCACAAGGGACGATCAACAACGGGAGTGTCGTTCAATATCGAAACGCCCGCCGACCTGGGTAAACTTCCAGGACGACGGGCGTTTCGATGACCGTCGGGCTGACAGGATTTGAACCTGCGACCCCTTGACCCCCAGCGGCGCCCCGATCATGCGCTGACCTGCACAAACATCGAATCCTCTGCACACGACAGGTCCGTTCAAGCCACTTCAGGCCGGGCTACGTGAGTACGGGAATAGCCACCGCTCCACATCCGCTCCTGACCCTCACACTGCCAGTCGGGACCACAAAGGACTCTGACCAGCGGAAACCCAAGCGCCCCAGTGAGGTTCCCCCCGGGAGTCGGACACCGGGTTTCA
>NZ_JABVED010000040.1 GCF_014323725.1 Actinokineospora xionganensis
CAACGCATCCAGCCCAGGATGAAAAGGGCTCACTGAATGTGATGGCGAAGGCGTTGAGTACTGGTTTCCAGCGCATCGTCCATCGGGTGCGGCCTGTTCCGGTGGGGTCCAGGCTGCGGGTCACAAGATACAGACACTTCATCGCCGCTTGCTCGGTCGGGAAGTGCCCGCGAGCACGGATCGCGCGGCGGTAGCGGGCGTTGAGCGACTCGATCGCGTTGGTGGAGCAGATCATCTTCCTGATCTCGACGTCGTAGTCGAGGAACGGGACGAACTCGGTCCAGGCGTTGCGCCAGAGCCGGATGATCGCGCGTTCCGCTCCAGGTTCGGCCATCCAATCGATGAGCCGAACCGTGACCGCGTAGGTGCCTGGGTCGGCGGGAATACTTAGCCGATCCGGATTGACGTCGCCACCGACGGCCTCCAGCCCGCTCAATACCACCAAACCCTTCGACACCAATAGGTAGATTCCGCGCTCGATGCTCGACGAGATCGCCGCGTCGTCGGCGACCTGAGCCTCCCAGTCCTCCCGGCTGGTGACGTCAGCGAACCCCTCAGGCTGCCTGAGGCAAAACATTCCCGCGTCAGTCCTGAACGCCTGCGTCCATTCCCGGATTCGGGATTCCATCAGCTCTCCCTGACAGCGATCCGCGCTAAAAGAGGGCCTCGTCGACTTGGCAGCCGACGAGGCCCTCCTCAAGCATCGATCCGAACCTAGTTGAACGTCCTGACCTGACCGCGATAGACCTGGTCAGCATCAGTTTCAGGCGCCACTTCGACCACAAAGTCAGGCAGGGCGCTAGCCGTCGGCTCACCGTCGGCAAACGATCCCGGTTCCAACTTCCAGTCGATCAGATGTACGTAGACCGAATACCGACCAGCGGGCAGTTCCAACTCCTCACCGTCGCCGACATACTCGCCGACGTTCTCAAGTCCGCCTAGATTCACACTGCCCTTGGAAATGAGAAGGTACGGCTCGGAACTCACCAACAGATACCTTCGCTCCCGCTCCGTCAACGGCGTCTGGCGAATCACCACTTGGAATGCGCCATCACCGCCGATGTTGATCGGAACGAAAGCCCCCGCCGCGATCTGGCGAATCAACGCCTCGTCCTCAGCGACGTGATCCTCCCACGTGTCGAGATCAACTACGTGCGCGAATGCTTCTGGCTGCCAGACTGCGCACAGGCCAGCTGACGTGTAGACCACACGTCCGGGATCGTCCACGTCATCCATGGCTCATCATCCTAGCATCGGTCGCTAATGCTGATACTGCACACGACGTCGCCTAGCTTCAACTTCTTCTTTTTGATCTGCTGCGCGATTTGCGGACCAAGACTCCGGTTTACCGAGAGGTCCAAAGGCCACATGTTCGACACTTCGTCGGCACCGCCGAGTTGGAGATCCTGCTTGTGGTCGACGTCAGCTCCGTCCGGAATCTCGTTGCCCGCGGCCTTGAAGCGATCAGCCGCCGATTTGGGATCCCGTTTGACCTTGGTCACGACCATCGTGGTGCCATTGAGTGCGGCGACCTTGGCGTCCGCCGCGGCCCGCTGCGCATCTGTCCAGCTTGCCTTGTACTTCAGCTCAAGCGTCGGCCCGTCGCAGTTGTGGACCAGAAGGGAAACAGCGGCGGCACCCACGTGGTAGGAGTGGATGCCGTCGACCGTCAGGTCGTGGACCACCCCAGTGCCGGCGAAGTGGCGCTTGGCCGTGACCTGGACCCAGGTGCCGGAGGACGTGCGCAGCCACGATCCCACTGCCACGTCCGCGACTGGGACCCAGTCGCTCAGGTCGGCGACCCAGAATGGGTGCCAATCTGTGGCGCTGATGGTCGTCGTGGCGGTGCCGGCCGGGCCGTCGACGTCGACGGTGAGTTCCGTGCGTTCCGGTTCGTCGTTGTGGGTCCAAGTGGCCGTCACCTTGCGGCCGGAGGATTCACCGGTCTCGGGATCGGTCGCGACAACTTCGTCGCCTACATCGACCTCCTCGATCGGTTTCCTTGACCCGTCGGCCATCAACACCAGCGTTCCCGGCGGGAAGCTGTGCTTCTGGCACTTCTTCAACAAGCTCTTCAGCTTGTCCATGCCCTTGCGCATGAGGGCGGAGTACGCGGCACGCCATTTGCCGAGCTTCTCGATGGCGGCGCTGACGCGGTGCTCCCACTTCAAAGCCATCTTGACTGCCTTGAAGACCTTGTTCGCCGCCCCGATCAGCTTGAGGAGCTTCGCCGCCGGGATGAGGCTGGCGCAGGCGAGCAGGTCGAACTTGGTGAAGCAGTCCCGCAGGTCGTTGAAGCCGGTGAGGTCACCCAATAGGTCGGGCAACTCCGCCTTCATGACATCCCAGAAGCCCTTCTTCGACTGGGCGTCCTGCATCATCTGGGCGCACTCGGACTCGGACATGCGCAGGCCCGCGCACGCCTGCGCCTTTGACTCCTTGTCGAGTTTGGCGACGTTGTCCTGGTATTCCTTGCTGTAGCTCGGATCCGATTGCAGGTCGGCCTGGTCCTGCTCGGTCCACGGGTCGTAATCGCTGACCGTGTGGTTGCAGTTGACGTCCGCGCACTCCGCCAACCCGCTGGGGTCCCAGAAGGTCGCCGGTGCATTGTGCGCGTAGGCATAACCGTGGATCTGTTGCGGTTCAGCCAGGTCCATGATCGGGTCGACGCTGATGAACCGGCCCGTTCTCGGGTCGTATTCACGGGCGCCGACGGACGTCAGGCCGCTGGTGTCCTTGGTGCCGCCCACGAAACCCTCGTTCGTCGGCCAGTACCGGGGCGCCAGGCCGCGGGAGTTGCCGAACGGGTCCGAGTGGCGGCGGGTCACGTACAGGTTCGATGCGGTGATCGCCGTGTCGTCGGTGCCGTGGTGGTCGCCGAGCATCCACTGCAGGCCGGAGACCGTGCCGCGGACGGCGACCGTCGAGCCGCCGTGGGTGTAGTAGCGCCTGCCCTCGATGCTCGGGTTGCTGCCGGTGTTCTGGATGAGCTCGTGGCCCGGCAGGAACAGCGTGTTGCGTCCCGGCTCCTTCTTGATCAGCCGCGCACCCGAGGCGTCATACAGGTAGGTCGAGGACTGCCCACTGGCCTCGGTCACCTTCGACACGCGGCCCTCGGCGTTCCAGTCGAGCTTCTGGAGGCTGCCGTTGAGGTTGCGGCTGATCGTGTTGCCCGCCGCGTCGTAGCCGTACTCGTCGAGCTGGGTGCTGTTCGGCGTGGACCTGTTGACCTTGGTCAACGTGTGCGGGCGGACCGCGCCGACACCGGAGGCCGGGTTGGTGTAGTTCTCGGTGGTGGTGCCCGCCGAGGAGCGCGACACCATCGACTTGCGATTGCCGATCTTGTCGAACGTGAAGTCCTGCCAGTACGGCGCCGCACCGCCCAGCGCCGCCACCGACTTCGCCGCGGCGCAGTCACCCGAGGACGGGGTCCACGCCGAGGTCATCCGCCGCTGGTAGTCGTACTGGAAGCACTGCGTGTCCGCGGTGCCGTCCGTCGGCGTGTCACCGATCTTGGTGATGTTCCCGGCCGGGTCGTAGCCGAACGACCGGTTGGTCACCTGCGGCTGCGTGGTGGTGTTCCGCTTGACCTGGATGTTGTCCAGCCGCCGGGTGCCTTCGGTGTACGAGCTGTTCAGCCACACCTTGTTCGGGGAGGCACCCAGCGTGACCCGGAGCGTCTCGCCGTACGGCGAGTACATGTGCTCCGAGGCGTAGTCGCTCGACCCGTAGGTCGACAGGGGCTGATCCATGTCGTTGTACGTGTGGACGATGTTCTCGGCCTGCAGCCCGCCGACCGCCGGGACGGTTTCCCTGAGCACCAGGCTGTTGTAGGCGCTGTAGCTGGTGCCGAAGGTGTACGTGCCCGCCAGCGGACCCTCGGCCGCCGGGATCACCACCGACATCGACGTCGCCCTGCCGACGCTGTCGTAGTGGTTGACCTTCTGCGTGTAGGCGTTGCCGTTCTGGAACCTGGTGGACGAGGTCGGCATGCCCTTGCGGAGCGTGTCGAACACCCACTCCGACAGCTTGGCGCCCGTCTTGTCGAACATCGCCGTCTTGCGGCCGAGCGCGTCGTAGGTGTACGACAGCTTGTCCCCGTTGGCGTCCGTTGTGGACGTCAGCTGGTCCTGGTCGTCATAGGCATACGTCGTGCGACCGTGGTCGGGGTCGTTGCCCGCCGCCCTGCGGCCCAAGTGGTCGTACTCGTAGGTCCACTCGTTGCCCTCCGGGTCGGAGACCTTGGCCAAGTGGCCCTTGGTGGTGTACGCGTACTTCGTCGCGTCATACGTCGCGTCCGCGCCGTACACACCGGTCGCGCTGCGCGCGTGGTACTGCCTGCGCTCCACGATCCGGCCGTGCGCGTCCTTGAGCACCGCCGTGGCCGTGTCACCCTGGGGCGGCGTCGTGTAGGTGTTGTCACCGCCGTAGCGGAACTTCGACCGCCACTGCTCGATGTCGAGCTTCTTCAGGATCGTCTCAAGTGGACGGCCCAGGTCGTCGTACTCGGTGACCGTCTGGTTCGGCACCTCGTTGTCGTACGCACCATGGAGCACCGGCGTCGGAGGGTCAAGGTTGTAGTACGCGCCATTGACCCGGAACGGATTCCCGCGCGAGTCGTAGAACGTGTCGGTCAGGACCCGACCGCCGTTGAGACCCGAGGTCTGCGACTGCCGCTGGCGCAGCAGGCCGTCGAGCAGGTCGTAGGAGACCGCGTACTTGCCGTTCTCCTTCAGCGAATGGGTCGTCACCACCGACGGGCCGTCCGTGCGGTAGTCGTAGGCGTACGTGGTGTTCGGGAGCGTGTCCTTCGCCTGGCCCGGCAGCCACACCTTGGTGAGCCTGCCCAGCGCGTCGTACTCCAGCTCCGCCCGCTCGCCGTTGATCCCGACCTCGGTCACCGGGTGACCGCGCTTCGGGTCGACCGTCGTGGTGGTGACCCAGCCCGCACGGTTGGTGGTGCTCACCGTCGTCGGGTTCCCCGTCGCCGGGGTGTAGGTGGTGGTGGACTTCACGCCGTCGACATCCGTCGACTCGACCACCCGGCCGTAGGCGTCGTACTTGGCGCTGTTCACCGTCTGGTAGTTGCCGCCGCCCATCCAGCGCTGCGACGCCGAGGGCTCACCGCGCGTCGGAGCCGCACCGAAGGCCTGGCCGTCGTACGAGGTACGCACGTCCGACAGGACATCGGCGTCCACGCCAGGGAAAGCCGCACACGGCTTGGCGATCTTGCGGATCGTCGAGGCGTAGGTCAGCAGCCACAGTGCCTCATTCTGCACGTACGTGGTCACCGCGCAGGACTCGTCACCGCTGACCTTGGTGTCGCCCTCGTCCTCGACCCGCTCCGGCAGACCGATCGGCGTGAACGTGGTGTTCGTCTTCGTGTAGCGCCAGTTCCCGTCCTCCTGGCGGGTCCGAGTCGTGGTCGACTTGGTGCGCAGGATGAACGCGGGGTCCTTGCCGTCGTTGGCCGTTTCGATGAGGTGGGGTTCGCTCACCGACGCCGCGACGACCGCGCCGCCGCTGTGGAGCAGCGTCTCACGGGTGAAGCCGCGCAGCCTGCGCTCGTCCTCGACCTTCCCGCCTGCCCCGTCGGTCACCCACACGTCGCGGGTGCCGCCGTTGGGCAGCGTGTCGCCGTCCATGCCGCGCAGGTACAGCGCCTCGCTGACCGTCTGCGGCGTGCCCGCGGCGCCCCTGATGACCTTGACCTTGCCGAAGCCGCGCCATTCGGACCAGGTCCGCTCGTTGGCCTCTGCCTCGTCGTTGTCGTCGTAGTGCCAGCCGCCGCCGCCGAGGTACTCGTAGTGCGTCTGCTGCTGCGAGGGGCCGCCGGTGCGCGAGTCCTCGGTGACATGCTCGACGACGTACTTGTGGAACCAGTCGAGGATCGCCTCGGACTCGGTGGGCGGAGTCCACCACACCGGGTAGCAGCGGTAGGTGTTGCTCTCCGGGTTGGCGGGCATGCGCGTGGCCCGGTCGCAATCGTGCGGTGCGTAGGTGACCTGCGTCAGTGCGCCCGCCTCACCGACGATCCGGTTGAGCCGGTACCGCGACAGCGGCGGGTAGCCGTCGATCGCGTCCACCCGGTTGTCCAGCAGCAGACCGGAGAACTGGACCTCCGGCAGCGACGCCGTCCCGCCAACGTGGCCACTGCGGGTGACACCCGACAGCCACAGCGGACCCGGCTTGCTGGTCTCCACCGCCGGAAACTGCTGGCGCATCGTCCACGAGTCGACCGCCTCGGTGCCCGAGTAGGTGACGACCTTGGTCAGGCGCTTGCGCGAGAAGAACGCCGGGGAGAAGCGCCCGGTGCAGTCCTCGCCCGCGTTGCAGATGCGGTCGAACGGCACGTCCGGCCAGTGCGACGCGGTGTCGGCGTTGAGCTGGCTCGGGTCACACGTGATCGTGCCGCTGGGCAGGCACCGCTCCGCGGTCTCGAACACGACCTTCGCGGGCGCGCCCGCGTACAGGTTGTCCGAACGCAGGCCGTACTCGATCCGGTCGAGCCGACCCGCGGCCACGTAAGCGGTGTTGGTGCCGTTGACGCCGCCACGCTTGTAGTGGTTGATCTCGTGCGCGTAGTAGAACGACATCGCGTTGCCGCGCGGGTCGACCATCAGGTCGACGTTCCAGCGGTAGGGCTGGGTGCACGACGAGTTGGCGTACGAGGCCGCCTGGTGGCACGGCTCACCCGCGTGGTTGCCGAACACCGGCATCGTGAACGTGGAGTTGGTCTCCGGCTTGCCCGCGGCCCAGCCCGGCAGCTTGTTCAGGCCCAGGAAGTACTGGGTGCCATCAGGGGACGTGACCTTCCACTGCTCCGAAGCGTCGTACCCGTTGGGCGAGCCGCCGATCTTCTCGATCCGGGAGCCGTCGTCCTTCTCCGGGCGGAGCTTGCCCGTGACACTGTCCTTGATCAGCTTGCCGGACATGCCACCGAGGGAGACCGTGTAGTGCTCCTCCTTCCAGCACATGTCACCGGTCTTGGTGGTGCCCTGGTTGCCGCCGTCGTCCTCGGCACAGGCCCGGTAGGTGCGCTCGATGAACCCGCCCGCGGAGAGGTCCCAGCCGTCACCGACCCAGGAGGCCTGGTTGTTGGTCACCGAGGTGCGACCGTCCACATTGCTCGACGCGTAGCTCAATCCGAGCTGCGGCGCGGCGCCGCCGGGTGCCATCGGCACGGTCAACGGGATGCTGTAGGTGAAGTCGCCACTGGACGTGCCCGCGGACCACGATCCGGAGGGGGCGAGGTTCGTCGCCCCGTACGAGCCGTTGGACCCGGACGTTCCCGACGTCGCCGCCACGACCGCAGTGCTGCCTGCGAGCGTGACATCGGCGGTGAGCTGCTGGGACTTGGTGTCGTTGGCGGTGTCCAGCGGCGTCGACCGCTGGCATTCGGCCTTCTCCGGTGTGCTGAGCACGCACTCCGGGAAGGCCGCCAGCCGCAGCCGCGACCCGAAGTCGCCGCCGTAGCCGCCCGCGAACTTCGCGTAGTCCAGCCGGACGGTGACCTTGTCGTCCTTGGCGCCACCGGCGTCGGTGACGCGCATCAGCACGCCTGCCACGCCCGCCTTGCGCGTCACTGCCTGGTCGAACGTCTTGACGTTGACCTTGGCGGTGCGCGGCTTGCGCTTGTCCGTCAGTCCAACATGGACCGGCAGTTGACCGACCTGCTTGAGCCCGGTGTCCGCGCGCCCAGCGGACTGCACGACAACCTCGGTCTGCGCCTCACCCTCCGCGGGCCACGACGCCGCCGCGGCCTGCTGGGTGGAGAAGTCCATCGGCGGCAGCGGCTCGATCGCCACCGGCCCACCGTTGACCGACCGCTCCTGCTGAACGGCAGGCCCCTCGTCAGCGGCCACAGCCGGGGGACTCACCGCGGTCACCGCGGTGGCCGCAACGGCCAGCGCGGCGACCACGGTGGTCACTCTGGATAGTCGACGTACTCGCATCCAATCCCCTCAGTGAAGTCGAACCCTTCCCGGCGACGCCGGGAAGGACAACCAGTGATGCGGCCTACCAGTTGGCCATCTGACTCAAGCAGGCGGGCGCGCCGCCTTCACAGCTGTCCGGGACGACGCCGGTGAACACCCGCACCTCCCGGACGCTGCCCTTCCAGAAATCGGTGGAGCGGCCCTCGTACCCGACGCGCCCGATCAGCAGGCCGCGGCCGGTGTCCGGCAGCGTGGTCGCGGCCCCCGCGTACCAGGACGGGGCAGTCGTGCCCTCGACGTACTTGCTCACCGTCGTCCCGTCGTTCGGGTATGACGCCTGCTCGACACCGTTGACGAGGAACCGCATCTTGCGCGCGGGGGCGTCGTAGACCGCGGCGAGGTGGACCCAGCCGTCGGCGTTGACGTCGTCCTGTGCCGTCTTGTCGCTGAGGATCCAGCGCCCTTCGACACCGTTGGCGCCGTTGGTGCCGTTGGCGAACACGATCAGCGCGAAGCGCCGGTACTCCGGCCGGTAGGTGAGCACGAAGGGCGAGTACGTCCCGTCCGCGCTGAGCACGGTGCGGGGCGTGCTGTCGTAGACATCGGGTTTCGCCCAGGCGGACACCGTGAACGACTTGTCGGTGCGCAGCAGGTTCGGCCGCGGCACACCGATCGTGCTGGCGAGGTTCCACAGACTGTGCGCGTCGACCCCGGTGAGCACCGCGTCGTACACGCGCAGTTCGTCGATCTGGCCGGGGAAGAAGTCGACCCGGTTGCCGTTCCACTTGGCGGCGCCGACCACGAACGGGCCGGTCGAGCTCCACCCCGCGGTGTAGGCGGTCTCGGCTTCGAGCACGCCGTTGACGTAGAGCCGCAGCTTGTCGGCCGCGGCGTCGTGGACACCGAGCAGGTGGGCCCACTGCCCCAGGATCGGCGGGTTCTTCGACAGGGCGGCCGTCTCGGCGGGATTGTCAGTGTCACCGCTGGTCGCGGCGAACGACCAGCGGTTCTGGGTCTGGTTGTACCGCAGCGCGAAAGACATCGACCGGGCACCGTCCTGTGACGCCAC
Organism: Actinokineospora xionganensis; assembly: GCF_014323725.1. Lineage (GTDB taxonomy): Bacteria > Actinomycetota > Actinomycetes > Mycobacteriales > Pseudonocardiaceae > Actinokineospora > Actinokineospora xionganensis. Next base: position 9,007 of record NZ_JABVED010000040.1, read on the forward strand.
GGTGAACGAGCCGTCGGCGCGGTCGAGCTTCACGTACGCCGAGACCGAGTAGTTCGCCGCGGTGTCGAGCACCGGGGTGTCGTGCCGTAGGTAGGTGTCGGAGCCGTTGAGCGCCACGCTCCTGCCCCACATGCCCGCCGCGTACGAAGCAGTGCCTGCCGCGGTGCCTTGGCGGGCGGTCAGCGTCCGGCCGGTGCCGGAGGTGTCGTCAAGTCCGTCCTCGAAGTGCCATTCCCCACTGGGTTGTGCGGTCACCGTCCGGCCACCGTGTTCGTGCCAGCCGTAGCTGAAGTGAGCGGATGTGGTGCCGTTCTGGGGGTCCCACGAGATGTGGTCGCCGTACAGGCTCGCGGTCCCGCCACCGACGGAGTCCACGGGGGACCCGTCGAGCCGGTACCGGGCGCGCTCCACCGGCGTGTTGTGCAAGGTGGCGGCCTCGGCCGCGTTCAGCGGTCCGTCATAGACGTTGACCTCGTCGATCAGGCCGTTGAAGCGGTAGCCGCGCACGCCGTTCTGCTTCGCGGCGCCCACCACGAACGAGCCCGCGGCGTTGAACACGGTGGTGATGTCGCGTTGTCCTTCCAGGACTCCGTTGACATACAGGAACAGCTTGCCGTTGCCGGTGTCGTAGACGGCGGCGACGTGGGTCCACACCCCCGCCTGCGGGACGCTCGTGCCGATGGCCCACTGGAAGGCGTTGCCGTCGACGTCGGCGCTGGGCATGCCGACGATGAACCGGTCGACATCCGGCGAATACCGCATCAGGAAGCCGCTGTTGCGGTCACCGTCCTGGCTGGCGATCGCGTAGTAGCCCCCCTTGTCGGCCAGGTTCACCCACGCGCCGACAGAGAAGCTGTCAACGGTGGTGATGGTCCTCGGGCCCACCAACTCCTTGGTGGGCAGGGAAGGACCGACCCGCAGCGCCTTGTCCGCGTAACCGGACTCGTAGGCGATGGCCGCCGCGGATGCCAGGTCCGGGTTCGCGCCGGTGTTGCGCAGCGAGTCCTCGAACAGGTACTCCGCGAGGGGCTGGCCATTGGCGCCGCCCGAGTGCAGACCCGTCACTTCGGTGGCGGTCAGCGCGCGCTGGTGCAGCCGCGCGCTGTCCATCGACCCGGTGAGGAAGTCGGCACGCTTGCCCACGGCTTTGCCCGCACCGAGGAGGAACAAGCCAGTGGAATGCCAGAGGTGCGAGGTGACTGTCGTAGAGCCGGAGAGAACGCCGTCGACGTAGAGCTTCATGGACGCGCCCGGCTTGTCGTAGACCGCCGTGAGGTGAGCCCACGTGTTCAGGACAGGCGGGCCCTCCGACAGCACCTGGTGCGCCGTCTGCGTGGTGTCGGTGTCCGAGGTGGACGTGGTGAACGCCCACCGGTTGTCGGCGCTGCTGTACCGCAGGCGGAACGCCGAAACGCGATCGCCGTCCTGCGATGCCACGGTGGCGTCCTGATCGGTCGCCGCGAGGCTGACCCAGGCCGAGACGGTGAAGCTGGCGTCGGTGCGCAGCAGCGAGTCCTTGGCCTGGTAGGTCTCGGACCTGGCCGACTCGAGCAGCACCGACCGGCCGCTGTGGCCGTCGACGAAGTAACCGCCGGGCGGGGGCGGGCCAACGTAGGTGAGGTCCTTGGCCCCCGACACGTCAGCCGGGCTGTCCTCGAACGACCAGCGGGCGACCTTGCCGGAAATCCCGACGCGGTAGTCGGCCACGTCGATCTGGTACCGCCGGATCGCCGATTTGTTGCCCGCGCGGTCAACCGAGCGCACCGACAAGATGTACGGCCCCGACGCCGACGGCGACCACGACACAACCGCCTGGCCGTTGAGCGCGGGCGGGGTCGCCTTGGTCGCGGGGTCGTCGCCCTGGCTGGTGAACGAATACAGGTAGTGCGCGATGTCGCTGGTGCCCGCGGGCGCGGAAAGGGTGAACTTGCCGCTCACACCGACGGCGCCCGCGCTCGTGCCCTGCGGGTATTCCGCTGACGTGACCACTGGCTGGCCAGGGACGGTGGTGTCGAGGATCAGCGAGCACGTGTCGGACTGCGGGCCGAGCAGATCGTTGTCGCCCACCGTGACGTGCCAGTTGTACTGCCCGTCAGCGGTCAGCGCGTCCGAGGGCAGGGTGACCTCGCCAAACGAACCGGACGGCACGTTCGCCACACCGACCGCCTTGCCCCCGATGTGGAAAAGCGCGTTGAGCACATCGCCGTCCGGGTCGGCCAGCCGTGCCCGCAGCCTCGGCTGCCGGACACCCACGTAGGACCCGCAGGCCTTCGCCTCCCACGCCTGCCCACCCGACCCGTCGATGCTGAGGTCGCCCGGCTTGGCCGGGTAGGAGTTGTACATGACCACGAGGTACGGGTTCAGGTCGAACCGGCGCCACGAGGTGTTGTCGCCCTCACGCTCGCCCGCCAGCAGGAACGTGGTCTCACCCCACTTGTTCCTCGCGGCGGTCTCGATCGCCGACTTCGCCGACAGGTCCATCCCGCCGGGATTGCCCGGGCACCACTTCCAGTGCTTCGTCGCGTTCCCCGACGACAGCGAGCCCCCGCTCGCCCCTGGCTGGTGGTTCCACGTCGTGTTGCCGTCCACCCAGCCAGCCAGGTAAAGGTGCGTCGGGGTCGCCCCAGAGCAGTGGTACGAGTGGATCGTCTCCACGTGCATGGAGGCGCTGATG
>NZ_JABVED010000041.1 GCF_014323725.1 Actinokineospora xionganensis
CAACGCATCCAGCCCAGGATGAAAAGGGCTCACTGCCGGGGATGCGGCCGATCGAGTTGGAGGGGTTGACCGCAGAGCCCCGTGTAGCGGGCAACGGCGAGTTCAAGTTCCAGTCCTACCTGTTCCGGGCGTCGGGCTTCCGGGCCGCTGGTGCGGCAGGCGGTCCGCAGAGGAAGGCGGCCGCCTCGTCGGAGTCCGGTAAGTCCGAGTCTGTCAACAAGGCCGCGTGAGTCGGGACATGAGCGCGGTGTTGGGGATTCCGGCCGGTGCGGCCCTGGATGCGCCTTCGGGTGTGTCCGGGTCGCCCGGTTGGGCCGTCTTCGGGCCGCTCGGAGAGGCGTGGGTGATGGTTCCCGATGAGTTGGACGCCCGGTGGCAGGCGGCGTATGCGGCGTATGGGAAGGCGTCGGAGAACGTGAGTTTGTGTGAGCCGGGGGATCCGCAGGCGGCGCGGTTGATGGCATCGACGTCATGGGAGGTCGGGGTGTTGTGGCGCGAGATCGCCGGTATGCCTGGTCTGCCGTGGTGGGCGTTGGCGTCGGTGCGTGCTGCGGCGCAGGCGTTCGAGGCGCAGGCGCGGGACTGGAACGCCCGCGCGGACGCTGGTACGGGCTTGCCGGTACGACGGGGTGCGCGGACGGTGTCAGCCCGTCGACGGGACGGGGGTGCGCGGTGAGTACCGAGCAGATTGCCGGGCCTTCGACGTCGTCGGCGGCGCACGTGCGCAAGGTGGAGGCGTGGCGGAACTCCGCGCGACTGCCTATGACGTTGCAGGCGGCTCATGACTATGTGCGTCGCACGCCCGATGAGAAAGCGCCTCGGGCTGAGTGGATTGCCTACTACGTGTGGCGGTCTGAGATCTACCGGCACGTGTCGGCGGTCGACACCCGACACCGCTACGAAGCGGGCGCTAATGCCTGGCTCGCCAAAGACAACGCCGTGAAGCTGCAAGGGTTTGGAGAGGCCGAGGCGGCGCTGATCAGCTAGCTCAACAGTCCACATTAGACAAAAACGCACGCGGGTCGTGTGGCGATGCCGCGCGTCTTGTTGTGCTGCAAGGAATCCGAGAACACAGAAGCGGCTGATGGTTGGTCGCCTTGCCGCTTCTGTGTCTGCACATCCAATCCAAAGGATCAGACATGCCAAGCGTAGGACAGAACGGGGATGCCCGCGCAAGTGGGGTCACCCGAACGCGATGCAAGACGTGTAACCGGTTCGCTCGGCTGCTGCCGGGTGAGTCGGAGTGCGCCCGATGCTCCGGGGTCTTGGCTCTGGAGTTCGACACGATCACCAATCCGTCGGACGCCTCGGCTCGGGGTGGCTGGTGATGCGCGCTGGTAGCCGGTGGGTCGACCCGGCTCCGCTGGAGGTTGCTCGCCCGCGTCTGCCGTGGTGGACGATGCTGCCGGGCAAGGTGAAGTTGGTCCTGCTCCCGGTGGTCCTGGTGGGCCTGCTGGTGTGGGCGCTGGCGCACCTGGCCCGGCTGGTCTGGTACTACCCGGTGACCGTGGTCCTGGCCCTCGTCGCGGCCGTGCTCTACCGGGCCGGTGGTCATTGGTGGCTCGGCGGCGTGGCCCTGGCCCTCGCCCTGGGTGGGTTCATCTGGTGGTGGCGGGACACGGATTCCTTCCACCGTCGTATCCGTTGGGCGCGCACGGAATACCGCCGTACAGCCCTGTACGCCTACCAGTGGCGCACGGTGATGCGGCTGGCGAACCTGACCGGCACCGCCAAGGGCAAGGAGCACCTGCCCAAGCTCAAGCGCACCCGGTCGGAGGGCTGGCGGGACCTGGTGCGGGTTCGGCTGATCAAGGGGCAGGCCCCCGAACACTGGGAAGCCCACGCTTCCGGTCTGGCGCACTCGTTCAGGGCGAACTCGTGTCGGGTGCGGGTGGTCAAGCCCGGCACCGTCGAGCTGGACTTCATCCACTCCGATCCGTTGGCGGCCGTGCTGCCGGTGCCCGAGCTAGCCACTGACGAGTCCTCGGTGGACCTGCGGAAAGTGACCATCGGGCGCACGGAGACCGGCAAGCCATGGCGGCTGAAGCTGCTCGGTGGGCAACTCCTCGGTGTCGGTGTGCAGGGGGCGGGCAAGGGATCGCTGTTGTGGGCGGTGCTGTGGAAGATCGCACCGCTGATCCGCTCCGGTCTGGTGAAGGTCTACGGCATCGACCCCAAGGGCGGCATGGAGTTGGGGCAGGCCCCGGAACTGTTCGATCAGGTCGCCTATGACAACGGTGAGAAAGCGGTGGCACTGCTGGAATCCATGGCCGTAGAGGTTCGTGAACGGGCGGCCCGGTTCCGTGGCATCCGTCGCTTCTGGACCCCTGCCAGTGGTGAGCCGTTCGTGCTGCTGGTCGTGGATGAGCTCGCTGACGTGATCGCCTACCAAACGGATAAGCGGCTCAAGGAACGTGCGCAAGCCGCCCTGCAAACGATCACCTCGCAGGGCCGTGCTCCCGGCTTCGGGGTCCTGGCCCTCGTGCAGGACCCCCGCAAGGAGATCGTGCCGTTCCGCAACCTGTTCACGACCCGCATTGCGATGCGCCTGGATGAAGCGGCACAGGTCGACATGGTGCTCGGCGACGGTGTACGGGCACGCGGGGCGAACGCTCACGAGATCCCGGAATCCACACCCGGTGTCGCCTGGGTCAAGGAGGACGGCCGACGCCACCCGGTTCGGGCTCGTGCTTTCTACCCGACCGACACCAATCTCATCGAACTACGTCACTACGTCTCCGACACCTCGGCGACCGTTCTTCCCTTTCCTGACAACACTTCCGCGACCGATGGAGGCTCGGCAGCATGACCACCAACATGATCACCACGACCACCTGCCTGTCCGGCCTACTCGCGGCGGTCGCCGAACACCTCGCCGTGTTCGCGGATGTCCCCATGCCGGTCCTCGTGAATACCTACGCGGGCTGGTGCAACGAGGAACCGGTGACCTTCCAACTCGACTGCGAGACAACCCTGTCCGAGCTGTCCCGGTCGATGCTGGCCTGGGCGGACACCCTGACCGGTGTGACCGCATCGGTGTACCGCTACGAACGCGCCGACGGCGACCGGATGCACCTCTACGTCTACGGGCAGTTGACCGACGGCACCAAGGTCGCTGTGTACGGGGCTGCGGACTACCTCGCTGCGGTCGGTCTGGAGTCCGGGACTCGTCGCTCGCTCGACCTGGCCGAACTCAAAGCGTGGGCGGCGGATAGGGCGGTGGCGGCATGACTTCCACCCAACAGCCGGTGACCCCGGCCGTGGAGAAGGTCCGGCCTCCGCTATCTGCGGACGTGGTCAAGGCGGCGGCCGAGAAGCACGGCGTGTGTGTGCGTCCGTTCACGATGGAGGTCGGCGACCTCGACACCGGAGAACTCCGCTACGTCGGCGTTCCCTGCGGGTCGACCGTGGAGAGCGTCTGTCTGCCGTGTGCCAAGAAAGCTCGGGCGCTGCGCATGGCCCAGTGCCGAGAGGGCTGGCACATGGTCACCGAACCTAAGGTGACCACGACCGCGCCGACCGCTGATCAGAAGTCGCTTGTGGAGCTTCGGGCCGATCTGTTCGTCCGGTATCAGGAGGCGATTGAGCAGGGGGCGGGCGGCGATGCTGACGAACTGCGGGAGGAGATCCACTCGGTTGATGAGGAACTGCGGGCGATGGGTGTTCGCGGTCGCTTCCCCTCGCCGGACGCCGCACCAAAGCGAGCTCCTGTGCGCTCGACACGGCGGCGGCAAGACGCGCCGAACCTGCCACGGCGCAAAGTGGAGAAGCGCACGGTGGGACGGGAGTACGCGGGCAAGTTCCGGCCGTCGATGTTCGCCACCCTCACGTGCGACAGCTACGGGCCGGTCAAGTCCGACGGCTCCCCGATCGACCCCAACCGGTACGACTACCCGCGTGCTGCTCGCGACGCGGTGCACTTCTCCTCGCTGATCGATCGGTGGTTGCAGAACCTTCGCCGCGTCGTCGGCTGGGAAGTGCAGTACTTCGCCACCGTCGAACCGCAGAAACGAGCGGCGCCACACCTGCACGCGGCGATGCGCGGTTCGATCCCGCACGAGGTGCTGCGGCAGGTCACCGCGGCTACCTACCTTCAAGTCTGGTGGCCCAACCACGACCAGCTCGTCTACACGGGCGCGCACCTGCCGGTGTGGCACGCGGACACGGCATCGTTCGTAGACCCGGACACCAATGTGCCGCTGACGTCCTGGGCGGATGCGGTCGACGCGGTGACCGAACCCGTCCACGTCGCCCGCTTCGGCGAACAGGTCCACTCCAAGGGCATCCTCGGCGGCACCGAGGAAGCCGGGCGACACATCGGCTACCTGACCAAGTACCTCACCAAGTCCACCGGTGAGGTCATCGCGTCCGATACCGACACCCAAGCCGCTCACCACGACCGGCTTCACGCCGAACTCGCCATCACCCCGTGCTCGCCGCGCTGCGCGGTCTGGCTGCTCTACGGCGTCCAGCCCAAGGGCGTCACCTCCCGGACCGTCCCCGGCCAGTGCAAGGGCCGCGCACACCGCCGGACCACTCTCGGCCTGCCTGGTCGTCGGGTCCTCGTCTCGCGGAAGTGGTCGGGCAAGACCGTCGCCGAACACAAGGCCGACCGGTCGGCGTTCGTCGTGGCCACCCTGGCGGCGGTCGGGATCGAGAAACCGACCGCGGACACGTCCCGGCTGATGTGGCGCAAGGTCACCCCCGGCGACCGCAATGCACCCCCACGCGCGCACCTGCTCATGCGCGCCATCTCCGAACGGATCACTTGGCGGGCCGAATACGACCGCGCACTACTCGCCGCGTCCGGACCGCCCGGCGACTGCACCGATGTTTCAGCAATTCAACCGTTGGCCGCGTGAACTGGGGGAATGATGATGATCAACCGACTGATTGATGACCGCTGGTACACCACGGAGGAACTAGCCAACCTCCTGCACGTGGACGGCTCGACCATCCGTCGCTGGCGGACGATGTCACCGACCCAAGGGCCACCATTCGTACAAGTGTCCGACCGCGTGATCATGTACAGCGCCTATGACGTCGAGACCTGGTTACGTAGTAGGCGTACCGATCCGAACAGCGAGGCCGCGTGATGAGCGAACAGGTGTCACTCCCGGTCGGTGTCGAGGTCCGGCCGGATATCCAGTATCGGCCGGATAGGGCCTCGCCGTACAAGGCGCGGCTGCGGTGGATCGACCCGACGACCAAGAAGCGTCGTTCAGTGTCCGAATCGTTCGTGAGCGAGGACGAAGCGAACGATTGGATAGATCGACTCCAGCGGGCCGCTCTCAGAGGACTCAGCCCGCAAACGGCCGTCATGAAGTTGGTCGACTACGGCAACGCGAATATGCCGCTTGCCTTGCGCGGCTTGGAAAGCAAGACCACCGATCCGTACCTGGCGGGCTGGCGGAAGCGCGTTGTTCCGACGCTCGGACACATGGCCGTCACCATGGTCACCAATGGCGCTGTGGACCGTGCCGTACGCGCGTGGATCGCTGACGAATGCGGTCGGTCGACGGTCAAGAACTCATTGGCCGTCCTGGTCCGCGTTATGGAACAAGCCCTGCGGGACGGGCTCATCGATCGGAATCCGGCCCGTGTGACCGGGTGGCAACACGAGTTCAAGAAGGCGGAGGACGAACTAGACGATCCACGGTCCCTGGCGTTGCCCGACTGGCACACCCTGACTCGGCTCGCTGACACCCTTGTCGCGAGATCGGCAGGCAAGTTTCAGGGCTGGGGTGACGTCGTGATCTTCGCGGGGTGCACCGCGGCTCGGATCGGTGAGGTGTCCGGGTGTCGGGTCGGCGATATCAACACGGACGAGTGGACGTGGACGGTGCGTCGGCAAACGACCCCGGCACCTGGCGGCCTGGTCGACAAGGGGACCAAGGGCAAGAGGGCTCGGACGGTGCCGCTGATCGCGGAGGTTCAGGAGCTGGTGTCACGGCGGCTCGAAGCGATCAGGCATGACCCGGACGCTCGGCTGTTCACCGGTCCACGTGGCGGGCGCATCTCGACGGCGGTCCTGCGGGACGCCACTCACTGGGACGACGTGGTGGACAAGATCGGATTCGAGCACCTGCGCCGTCACGACCTGCGGCACACCGCGCTCACGTGGATGGCCGACGCCGGTGTGCCGGTCCACCACTTGCGCAAGATCGCCGGTCACGGCTCGCTGGCGACCACGCAGAGGTACCTGCACCCCGACCGCCAATCGGTCACCGATGCGGGCGTTCTGCTGTCAAAGCACCTGCACGCGCCCCGTGGTCCCCGGCTCCGGGTCGTGTGACCTGTGGTCCCCAAATGGTCCCCAAGACGCTCGGGAAACGATCTTGGTCATGATCATCCCCAAGCATGACGAAAGCCCCCTGACCTGGGAGAATATCCAGATCAGGGGGCTTTCGTACGACCGTCGGGCTGACAGGATTTGAACCTGCGACCC
>NZ_JABVED010000042.1 GCF_014323725.1 Actinokineospora xionganensis
ATGCCGCCGGTGTCGAAGGTGATGCCCTTGCCGACCAGCACGACGTGCGGACCGGTCGCGCCCTTCGGGTTCCAGGACAGCTCCAGCAGCCGCGGCGGCCGCTCGGACCCGCCGCCCACGGCCAGGACGCCGCCGAAACCATTGCTCGTGAGCCAGCGCTCATCGCGGATCTCCGCGCCGAGTCCCGCCACCTTGCCCGCGGCCTTGGCCGCGGTCTTGACCAGCCAGGCCGGGTCTTTGACATTGGACGGCGCGTTGGCGAGGTCACGGGCGAACGAGGTCGCCGCGGCCAGCACGGCGGACCGCCTGGCCGCGGCGTCGATCTCGTCGCGGCGCCCGCCGTCGGGGACCACCAGCCGCAGGCCGCGCACGCGCGGCTTGGGCTCCTCGGCGGTCACCTTGAACTTGTAGCCACCCAGCACGACGCCACGGACGAACTCCGCGACCTCGTCGGTGCCCGCGTCCGCGGGCAACTCGACCTGCAGGCCGCGGTCGGCCGCCGACTTCGCACCGTCCAGTTTGGCCTCGGCCGAGCGCACCAGCGCCGCGCCCGCCGAGCGCCACTGCGCCGACTCGCCGTCCCCCAGGCCGAGCACCCAGCGCACACCGGAGTCGGCCGGACCGGCCTGGGCCTCACCGGCCGCCCCGGTGAACGCCACGAGCTCGGCCCACGCCTCGGGCAGTCTGTCCCCGCCAGGGCCGAACTCCGGCGGACCGTCGGCCGACGTGCGGCTGAGCACTACGAGCGGCACCCCCTTGCGGGGGCTCGCGGTCACCTCCACGTCGGGCAGCGTCGTCGGCAAGGTCGGCACCGGCGTGGACAAACATTCCTCCGTGCAGTGGGTATGGCTCAGGGTTGGTGAATAAAGGACAGATCAGCCCGCGGCGACCTTGAGCGCGTCGCCCAGGTCGCTGGCCTCCTCGGGCGTCATCTCGACCACGAGGCGTCCACCGCCCTCCAGTGGGACGCGCATCACGATGCCCCGACCCTCCTTAGTCACCTCGAGGGGACCGTCTCCGGTCCGGGGCTTCATGGCCGCCATAGCGTGCTCCCTCCGTCATAGCTCGCCCACCCGACCAAATGAATCGGCCGAGTCGGTGACATTCTCCCCTATCCGGTCTCACCGGTGAAATCGAACCGATCATCGCGTGTCGGCTGACAGGCCAAGATGGTCCCCGAGCCCGGTGGCGCACCGGCCTCGGGGACTGACAGACTCCCTCGTCGTGCGCGCACGTTCGGCCCTGTTCGACGTCTACGGCGGTTACCTGCGAGGTCGCGGGGGCGCCGCGGCCATCGCCGCCCTGGTCCGTCTCCTCGAACCGCTGGACTTCGGCGCGCCCGCGATCCGGACCGCCGTGTCCCGCATGGTGCGACAGGGCTGGCTGGTCCCGGTGCGGCTGCCCGAGGGCCCCGGCTACGCGCTGACCCCGCGCGCGGAACGCAGGCTCGACGAGGCCGCGGCCCGCATCTACCGCACCGGCCCGTCTACTTGGGACGGACGCTGGCACGTCGTGGTGCTCGAGGAACTGCCCAGCCGGGTCGCGCGGGAGCGGCTCGCGTCGTCGCTGCGACTGCTCGGCTACGGCCCGCTGGGCCCGGCGACGTGGGTGGCGCCGCGGCCGTCGCCGGAACTGGCCGACGTGCTGGCCGACGTGCCCGCGCGGGTCTTCCACGGCGCCCACGACGGCGCCGACGCGGAGTTGGCCGCCACGGCCTGGGACCTCGACGAGCTGGGCGCGGACTACACGGGGTTCGTCGCGATGTGGGAGCCGGTCATGGCCGCGGTCGACGGCTCGGTGCCCGCGGAGGCGTTCGCCGCGTCACAGCGGCTACTGCACTCGTGGCGCAAATTCCTCTTCCGCGACCCGGGACTTCCCGCCGAACTGCTGCCGGAGAACTGGCCGGGCCGCGCGGCGGCGGAGTTCTTCGACCGGCACACCGCCCGCCTTGCTCCGGCTGTGACAAAGTTCCTCGACGACTGCCTGACCCGAGGTGGTAAGCAGAGGTCCACCGCTTAATCGCAGGAAGGTAGGGGCTGTGTCGAAGCCGTTGTTGATCGAGGACCAGGCCGGTGTTCGGACGCTCACCCTCAACCGCCCGGACGCGTTCAACTCGCTGACCGTCGAGCTCAAGGAAGACCTGCTCGCCGCCTTGGAGGACGCCGCGGCCGACGACTCGGTGCGCGCGGTCGTCCTGACCGGCGCGGGCAAGGCGTTCTGCGCGGGCCAGGACCTCAAGGAGCACATGGCGCTGCTGGCCGCCGGGGACCCGGCGCCGCTGTCGACCGTGGACAAGCACTACAACCCGATCGTCTCGGCGATCACCGGCCTGCCCAAGCCGATCATCGCCGCGGTCAACGGCATGGCCGCGGGCGCGGGCGCCTCCTTCGCCTACGCCTGCGACCTGCGGATCACCGCGTCGACGGCGAAGTTCCTGATGGCCTTCGCCAACGTCGGCCTGACCGCCGACTCGGGCGCGGCGTGGACGCTGCCCAGGCTGATCGGCTACGGCCGGGCCATGGAGATGATGCTGCTCGCCAAGCCGGTCGACGCCGAGGAGGCGCTGCGGATCGGCATGGTCACCCAGGTCGTGGCGCCGGAGGACGTGCTGGGCACCGCGCAGGCACTCGCCGCCACGATGGCGGCGGGCCCGACGACGGCCTACGCGAAGATCAAGGAAGCGATGCTCGCGTCGGCGGGCGGGCCGCTGGCCGAGGGGCTCGCGGTCGAGGGCCGCACCCAGGCCGAGGCGGGCGCGACCAGCGACCACAAGGAAGCTGTCGACGCCTTCGTGGCCAAGCGCAAGCCGACCTTCACCGGGAAGTAGCGCGCAGGCAGGTCTTCAGCGGGAAGTGGCGCGCCAGCAGGTCTCGATGTGGTCGTCGACCATGCCCGTGGCCTGCATCAACGCGTAGCAGGTGGTCGGTCCGACGAACGCGAAGCCGCGCCGCTTGAGGTCCTTCGCCATCGCCTTCGACTCCGCCGTGACGGCGGGGACGTCGGCGATGGTGGCGGGCCTCGGGCGGTCGGCCGTCGGGGCGAAGGACCACAGCAGGTCGTCGAGCGGCGTGTCGAGGTCGAGGATCGCCCGGGCGTTACGGATGGTGGCCTCGATCTTCATCCGGTTGCGCACGATCGAGGCGTCGGCCATCAGCCGCTCGACGTCGGCATCGGTGAACGCGGCGACCTTCTCCGGGACGAAGCCCTCGAACGCGGCACGGAAGCCCTCGCGCTTGCGCAGGATGGTGATCCACGAGAGGCCGGACTGGAAGGCCTCCAGGCTGACCCGCTCGAAGAGCTCGTCGCGGCCGCGCAGGGCGACGCCCCACTCGGTGTCGTGGTATTCGGCGTAGTCGGGGGTGCTGTCGCCCCAGGGGCAGCGGACTCGGTCGGTCATCGTGCCTGCGCGAATCGCGCGAAGCGGCGCAGCGAGTAGCGGATGCCCGCGCGGAAAGCGGGGCCGACGACCTTCCAGCCGAGGCCGATCACCGGGCCCGCTTCGAGGCGCTCGTGCCAGACGAAGGTCGACCCGACGCCGCGGGGGCGGACCTCGAACAGGCCGGTCCCCCGCACGAACGTGCCCGTGTGCCGGACCGCGCAGCGGGTGGGCGGGTCCCAGGCCGTGATTTCCATGGTGTCAGTGAACCCGAGGGGACCGACACCGGTGAACGCCGAGAGCCGGGAGCCCTCGCTCCTGCCGTCGCCCGCGGTGACGTCGACGTGGGTGCCGAGCATCCACTCGCCCTGCCGGGCCCAGTCGGTGATCGCGGCCCAGGTCGTCTCGGGCGACGCGGCGACGCCGACCTCCTCGGTGACCTCGATGATCATGCGTCGCTGTCCGCCTGCTGTTGGGCTTCGAGTTCGGCCACCCGGGCCCGCAGGTCGTCGAGTTCGTCGCCCACGCGGCGCAGGACCCAGTCGACCTCGGTCATCTTGTAGCCGCGCAGCACGAGCTGGAAGCGCACGGACCGCAGGTCGTCGCCGGTGACGCCGGTGGCGGGCAGGCGGGTCGGCGAGGCCCCCGGCGGCAGTGCGGGCAGTTCCTCCCCGCGGCCGAAGACGACGGAGGCGAGCAGGAACACCACCGCCGCGACGAGCATCATCACGACGAGGTAGAGGAGCGCGGTGGTCACCCCGCGATCGTGTCACGACCTCGGGGGACACACCACTAGGTCGCGTGTTCCAGGACGTGCTGTCCACACCCGCCCACGTTATCCACAGGCGCCCGCGAATCCGCCCGCCGCCAGCCCTGCGCCGATAGACTGGACCAGGGCAGGCCCCCAGGGTGGGTGGGGTTTTGGTTCCGACAGGGGCGGTTTCGCTCGGCACAGGACTCCGCCATGATCGCCGGGGCAAATTGTGTTGCGGGCCGCCGCCCGGGTCGGAAACGCTGCTCCAATGCGCGAGATCGAGGTACGGCAGGTCGGTGCCGACGACTGGGCGGACATCCGGGCGATCCGCCTCGCCGCGCTCACCGCCGACCCGTCGGCCTTCGGCGCGACCCTCGACAGCGAACTCGGCTACGACGAGGAGCGGTGGCGCTCTTGGCCCGAGAGCTGCGGTGTCTTCCTCGGCAGGCTCGACGGCGAGCCCGTCGCCATCGCGGGCGGGCAGCCGGATCGCGACGAGGTGAAACTGATCTCGGTCTGGGCGCGTCCAAGCGTGCGCGGCACCGGGGCGGGTGCGGCCGTGGTGCGGGCGGTGATCGACTGGGCGGCGGACAGGCGAATGACGGCGTGGGCGGTGGAGGGCAACGAGCGGGCGCTGGGTCTCTACCGCAAGCTCGGTTTCATGCCCACGGGACGCGACCGGGCGCACCCGAAGGACAGCGCGGTGCGGGAAGTCGAGTTGGACCGGCGATGAGCGAGATCGAGGTACGCCGGGCCACCGGCGACGACTGGTCCGAGCTGCGCGCGGTGCGGGTCGCGGCGTTGACCGACACCCCGTGGGCCTTCGCCGCGGTCCTCGACGACGAACTGGCCTTCGACGAGGCGCGATGGCGTTCGTGGATCGGCCGCGACGCCTTGTTCCTCGGCAGGCTCGACGGCGAGCCGGTCGCGATCGCGGGCGGCACACCGGATTGCGATGACGTGGAACTGATCGCGGTCTGGGCGCGTCCGAGCGTGCGCGGCACCGGGGCGGGCGCGGCCGTGGTGCGGGCGGTGATCGACTGGGCGCGTGGGCGGCGGGCCGGGCGGGTCACCGCGTGGGCCCTGGACGGCAACGACCGGGCGTTCGGGCTCTACCGCAGGCTCGGGTTTGTCCCGACGGGCCGCGACGACGCACACCCGCACGATCCGGCGCTGCGGGAGCTGGAAGTCGCGCTACCGCTGGCGTGAGTCACGGGGCGGCGGGGTTCGCGGTGGTCGGCGCCATGTGCGCGGGCTGCGGGCCGGACAGCTTCGTGACGACGTTGACGATGAAGAAGATCGGCCGCGAACCCGGCAGTGTCACCCGGTTCTGCTCGTCGACCATCTTGTAGTCGACCTTGCAGATGCCGGGCTCCGACCCGGCGATCACGATCGCGGTGATCTTGACCCGGTCCCCCGGCGGCGTGGTGCCGATCGGCACCCGCTCGGGCGCCTGGCAGCCGCCGACGGAGTTCTCGCGGCGCATGGCGCGGCCCTGCCACAGCACCGATCCGCCGTTCTCGATCTCCCAGATCTTGGTGAAGGTCTCGTTGACCACGACCTCCGCGCCGTCGGGCACGGTCACGTCGGTGATGAACCGGCTGAAGTCGCCGGAATACAGTGGATCGTAAGGTGTCGCGCTGAAGTAGTTGACCGCGAATCCGGCGACGAGCGCCGCGACGACGATCCCGACGGCGACCGCGATTTTCCCGCGCGTCCACCAACTCCGTTTGGTCGTCACCTCATTCACCACTCGCGTGACTTCTTCGCGCAGTGGCACAATGGCTTCGTCAGGCGATAACTCGGTTTTCACCGCGACCCATTTGACCCGCCATTCCCGTTCGTCGCCACCGCATACGCGGACGAACTCGCGGGTCGTCTCCCACGACGGGAACCGGCTGCCGCCCGCGGCCTCATGCAGCGTCGTGTGGGAGATCACCCCGGACGATCCGGCCATCTTGCGGAACGACGGGGTGCCCACCGCCTCCCGCAGATCCCTTAACTCCGAGGCGAAACCAGCGATCAGATACCGGCGCGTATCCCTGTCAGCCGCTTGTTCAGGCACGATCACCGACCCCCTGTCAGATCTGTTGTAAGGGCTTGTCAGAGCGCGTAAGCGGCTACCGGACAGGCCCAGCGGCGGCC
>NZ_JABVED010000043.1 GCF_014323725.1 Actinokineospora xionganensis
GGTTTCGATGTCTCCATCAAACCCGGTACGCAACAGGTCAACCAGAACGTGGGCCCATGGGTGTTGCACGGGCTGGCGTCGCACTTCTGGTCGACCGGGACGTCGCGCCACGTCAGCTGGTTCGCCGTGGTCAGTGGCACCGACGCGCAGGTCTCGGGGTCGGAGTTGGTGCAGCGTCCGGTGGGCTTGAACTTCACCGTGTTCGGCACGACGGACCCATAGATGGAGCCGTTGGTCTCGCGCAGTCCGTAGTCGATGCGCTTGGGCCATCCGCCCCGGGTGTAGGAGACACCGGTGGTGGCGTTGTTCGCGCCGTAGAGGTTGGTCTCTTTGTCGTAGTAGTAGGCAGTGGCGTTGCCGTGGGTGTCACGGACGTAGTCGAGGTTCCACCGCCAGGCGCGCGCGCAGTGCGGCTGCGTGAGGGTGTTCACCTGGCAGCTGTCGCCGGTGCCGGGGTGGGCCACCGGGACGGTCCACGCCGAGTTGGTGGCCTCCTGGTTTGTGGCTCCGGGCAGCTTGTGGCGTCCGAACCAGTACTCGGTGCCGTCGGCCGTGGTGATCTTCCAGCGTTCACCGTGGCGTGCGCCATTGGCGCCCAAGGCGCCCGGATCGCCATCGGTGGCCAACTCGACGATCTCGCCGTCGTCGGTCTCCGGCTTCCACTTCGTGCCATTCCAGACGAGCGGGGTGGACTTGCCGCCCAGGCTGAAGGTCACGTTCGGCTGGTTCCAGCACAGGTCCGAGGTCTGCGGCGGGGAGTCGACGATGTCTTCCGAGCAGGTGCGGAACGTGCGCTCGATGAATCCGGGCGAGTAGCTCCAGCCCAGTCCGATCCACGATGACTGGTTGTTGGTGCCGGAGGTCAGACCGTCCACAGCGGACGATCCGTAGGACAGCGACACCGTCGGCGCGCCACCGGCCGCCGACGGCGGCACCGCGATCGGGTACGACCAGGAGAACGAGCCGGAGTTGCCCGACGACGACCAGGTTCCCGCCGGGGACAGCGAACTCGCGGCGAAGGTTCCCTGGGTGCCCGAGGACTCCGCCACTGCGGCGACGGCGACCTCGAACGCTCCGGCTCCGGCCGCGGACGGGGTGGTCACACCCTGGCCGCTACTGGGCTGGCCAGGGTGACCGTCGCGGTGACCCGCTTCCGGCCGATGCTGCTTGACGACATCTGCGACCACAGTGCGACCACAACACCCCGAAAACGACCAGCGGGTCCACCCGTGAAGGGTGAACCCGCTGGTCAGGACCGTCGGGCTGACAGGATTTGAACCTGCGACCCCTTGACCCCCAGGACGGCGGAGTAGACATTTCCGCAGGTCAGGCAGCGTTTAGGGGTGAGCGCGAACGTTCCGCACAGACGGCATTGTGCATGGTCGTGCATGACGTGTGGTCCCCAAATGGTCCCCAAACCGGCGTCTCGTGAAGCCACAGTGGACAGTCCTCCAATGACGCCAGTGAGGCTGTGTCGTGTCCACAGGGCGAGCTGGTTCGGGCTGATGTCGCGGCGGCTGGCTCTGATCATGGTGCGCGCTCCCAGGTGAGATGATCGGGATGAACCTCGGTGCCTAGTCGGCCCCCGTTCCCTCGCCCCTGCCGGTTCTAGCGCTGGGTCGGCGGGGTCAAGAGTGGGAGCTTGCGAGCATCGGCGTAGCCGACGCCGTAGGCGCTCTTGATGCCGTCGTCCCGGCGTTAGATGTTCATTTGCGAGGGACCTCCAACGTGACCACGGGAAACGCGGCGTAGTCCGCGGTGAGGTCTGGCGCCCCTGATGGCATCCGTTGATCTGCTCGTCGCCTGCGGCGGCGCGTGGGCCTATGCGCGGCCTCTGGCCGTGCCGCGCGCCCGCGCGCCCGGAGCGAAGCGGGAGGGCGCGTCGTGGCGCGATGAATTCGGGCGGCGGTGCCAGCGTGAGAGGCCTGTCCCGCGCGCCGCCGCAGGCGGCGTGCCTTGATCCCATAGAGCCAAATTCAGCAGCACGGGCATGCTGAACCGACAGACCTCGTGAGCAAGGTTAGTTGACATATGACGGATCGCGATCGGGCCAAGCGACCATGCTGCCGTGTTGATAGGGAACAGGGATACGATGTTTGCACTGGCATGATTCGTCTCATGCCGACGTCGTGAACCTCGGCCTGTTAGAGCGATTGTGAGGAATTTCTTGATGACGAAGTCGCCTTCCTCGGAGGGAATCCACTGGCCTACGGTGGCACTTTCCACCTTGACCAGCTTTCTCGTCGCAATCATCGCTGGCGGCGCAACACTGGTGGCCACCGGGCAGGCCAATGAAAAGGATCGGGATATACGTCGAGACACAGTTGAACAGAGCCTGCGGGAAGAAGCCCGAAGGAAGCGTGAAACTGTTTACGCCCGGTTCGCGGAGACATCTAACCGATACAACGTTGCAACGTCACTTATTCTTAAGAAGTGCCCCGGACTGGAGGGGGCCACGAAGTCGCCGACAACTGAGGATTGCCCAACATCCGAACCCTTCAACCAAGCGCGATACGAGTTTCAAGGCACAATAAATGACATCTATCTATTCGGAACTCCAGAAGCTCAACGAGCCGCACGCCGCATTAGCGATCATCTACCCGCAGGGATTGAATCCAAGCTTCGCGACGACCCGATTCGGGCATCTGATCCCAAAGGATTTAGTGACCGTTATGCCGAATTCTTGACCGTGGCGTGCCGTGACGTGAGGATCGATCCTGGCCAACCTTGCGAGTAGTACAGCCTCGCAACTATTCACCTGGGACGACTTCATCGGAGTCATTAGCAGTCGCCCCTTGATCGCCTGCAGGGCCAATCAGGAAGGGGTCAGAGTCAACCGTCAGCTCCTGCAGCTCGTCGATTTCAACTGTCATCGGGTACGACGGATTGTAATTTTGCGCCGGGGGTAGTGCGGGCCATCCTGTGATGGTAAGCGTCGTGAACACCGTTGCGAGAAATAGCGCCAATCGACCGCCGGGCGAGTCAGCATCCCGACCAAGGCGTGACCAGATACCCGTTCGATGCATCCGATGAACGAATTCGTCTGCCACCTCTACGACGTCTGCGGTTCCAAAGAGTTGCGAACGGGACAGGCGAGATTGAATTTTGCGCAGAGCCTTGAGAATCCAATCCTTGTCAACTTCCGATAGCCAGTCCAACTTTTCGAACTCATCGACGAGTTGATCCACCTTGCCAATCAACTCGGCTATTGCATCACCTTCTGGGCTAACTTCGGGCAATTTCTCATGCAATTGAAGCGCGCAAACCTTCAAACATTTCATTGCCGTGCCGCCGACCTCGGCGAAGAAATTTTCCGCATTGTATTGCGAGATCGACTTGAATCTTTCGATGATACTTTCAACACCATGGAAACCTTCGAGATAGATCTGCGCGCTCGTTGCTTCCATCAGCTGATGCATCAACCTTGGCACGGCTTCAATCATTCGCACAACCCTTGCAATGCATGCGAACTGGTCCATTGAGTTATTAGGTGAAATATCGAACGCGCTCGCCCACGTGTTCCAGGCAGGTTGGTTAGAGAGGCCACGTGCACGTTCTATCAATGCGTGAAGTCGTCCAGCGGGGTTGTCCATGTAGACGGTCATAACCCAGTAGTATGCCATACTATTGCGCTTCTCCGAAGTCCCCTCGGCACGCCGCTGGCATATCGGGAATAGCCTCTGCAGTGGTCCCGGTTCCACAGGCAAGATGGATCAATGGCGCTCTTAAGACGAGAAAGGTTGCCACTCCGGACCTTGAGGACTGGCTTACGTGCATGGTGATCGATGGGCACTGTCGACAAGGGGTCCTACGCGGGTTTGATATTCAGTCAGTACGGCACCGAGTAGCATCCCATTCTCTCCGGCCGTGTTGGCGACACGATCTCAATGCAGAAACCATCTCATAGGGGCAGGATGGACCCCATGGAGATCGTCGGTAGGTCCCGCGCATTGGCTGAGCTGCTCGTGTCGCCACTTGGTCGACGTTGGCGACATGTGCACGCTGTCGCCGACCGTGCCCAGAGGCTATGCGGTGTGGTTGATGGCGAAGGCGACATCTTGGTGGCCGCGGCATGGCTTCACGACGTTGGTTACGCACCCGAGGTGAGGAAGACAGGGTTTCACGCGCTGGATGGCGCTCGATATCTACGCGATGATGGCTACCCGGACAGGATCGTTTGTCTTGTGGCGCACCATTCTGGCGCTCGTTTTGAAGCTAAGGAACGAGGATTTGAAGGTGAGCTAGCCGTGTTCGAGCTTGAAGACAGCCCAGTAATGGATGCCTTGATAACGGCTGACCTAACGACTGCGCCTGACGGAAGTGCATGCACTTATGATCAACGCATTGACGAAGTGCTGGCGCGATACCCTGTAGATCACCCCGTCTACCGGACTTGGTCGAAGGCGCGTGAGGTCATTGGGGCGAGCGTTCGTCGGACCGAGGAACGGCTAGCGAACCTCTAGCCCAGGTAGGGCGTCACCCGGCTCGCGTCTAGAGCGTGGTCAATCCGCAGGCGCATGGACGGGTGGATGGAGAGGCTGTCGAGGGCGGTGGGCTCGACCCATCGGACCGCCTTGGTTTCGGTGCCGTCTTCGCGGGGTGTTCCGCCGATCCACTTGCCCTCGAAGCACAGCGAGAACTGTTGGCGGACTTCGCCGTCGTCGTACGCCATGACGTGGTTGGGGTCGGTGTAGGTGCCCACCAAACGGACGATCTCTACGTCAAGGCCGGTTTCCTCGCGTACCTCGCGAATAGCGGTGTCGATGATGCGTTCGCCTGGGTCATGGCCTCCGCCCGGAAGTGCCCATAGGTCGTTGTCGACCTTGTGGATAAGCAGGATGCGGCCTGCGTCGTCGCGGATGGCGACGGTGACCGAGGGGACGACGCTGTTGACGGGTGGGGCTGCGGGGTCGTTGAAGTAGTCGATGCGGGCCATGTGGTCACTTCTCCTCGTCGGCGAGCTGCCAGACGCGCTCGTAGGAATCCATGTAGTGGCGCCACATTGGGCCGTCGTCGGTGCGGCGTAGATGTAGGACTGGACTTTCGCCTGCCAGTGCGCCGTAGGCGTGGCCGTTGACCAGGGCCTGATCGTCGAAGCGGTAGATGGAGTTGTAGAGGATCGTGCCGTGGGTGCGGATGTCCACACCCGGCAGCTCGGCCACGCTGCGAAGGTATCGGCGCATCATCTGGATTCGGCCTTCGAGTCCGCCGGTGGTGCCTTCCTCGACAGCTCGTTGCACGACGGCGGGCGACTGCTCGTTGCCGACCAGGAAGCGGAACTTGACGCCCTGACGGACCTTCGCGCGAATGACCGGTAGGACGTCGTACTGCTCGACAAGGAACTGACCGGAGAACACGAGGACGTCCACCCTGTGCGCCACGCTGTGGATCAGCTCGTTCCATACCGCGTAGGGCACGGACGCGCGGGTCGGGTACATGCGGACGATCTCGTCGTTCTGGTCTGCAGCTGGCTTTGCTCGCGCCGCCGTCGCTGGCTTGGACACGAAGCCGATTGATTCGGAGTACGGCTCGAACAGTTGACCGGCCTGCCAATCGGGAAACATCTGTTCCAACACCCGCAAGTGATGCGGGTACGGCAGCCCAACCATGGTTCCGGATAGCCAGCGGAAGTATTGCGCACGGCTTGGGCCAGACCCAGGTAGCTCGGGGTCGACCTTGCCCGCGGCTTTGTCGTATTCCTTTGTGAACGCGCGGTATCCCTGGATGTGGCGCTGCTTGAGAAGCACCTTGAGCAAGATCAGTGGCGAGTCGTCCATACCTCTCCCCCGGAGCCGTGAGCGGCCAAGACTACCACCCATGAGACCTAGATGCGACTCAATGAGTCCGAGACAAGCGCAGGTGCGACTCACACGGAATCTCGCCCGGACCGGTTCTTGGCCGAATGTGTTAGTAGGCCGCTGAAAGGCGGTGGCCAGGCAGGCAACCGAGAGGGACAACAAATCATGGCGATCGCAAGGGGACACCGTTTCCCGATCGAGTTTGAGGCAGCGTTTCCGCAGGGACTTGTGTTGGTCGGTGAGGTTTCGCCTGACAACGAGTACCAGTCGCGTGAGGATCGGGCCGCTGGCCGTCCGGTGCGGCAGCGGGTCGATGAGCTGACGGGTCTGCGGCAGTGGAAGGGGACGGTGACGGACCCGGATGAGGGGAACGCGAAGCGGGCGTCTTTCGAGATCACGTTCTTGGCTCCGGTTCAGCCGGTGCCGACGACGACGGAAGCACTGAGCCCTTTTCATCCTGCGGTGGTCTCGTAG
>NZ_JABVED010000044.1 GCF_014323725.1 Actinokineospora xionganensis
TCCCCAAGCCGAAGCCAGGGATCAGGGTGTCCGGTTCACAGGGGGAACCTCACAGGACATGCATCACCATTGCCTGCCGTTCAACGCCGTTGCATGCAGTTCGACGACGTTCAACTCCTTGCCGTGCTCCAGTTTTGCTCCACCACGTTCAGTGTGAGACTTGTCGAACGCGTGCGCAAGCTCTTGTGACACAAGGGTCATATCACCGCGAGGCGACTTGAACGCCGCACCTTGTCAGGGCGCTCTGCACAGGTGGATCTCACCGCCAATGCCGCGCGGGATCCGGAATGGTTACCCGCCTGGCTGTGTCACAAGCCAGGGCTTGTCACCCACTGGCGGACAGCGGATGGGGCGACAGGTGGCTGCTTGATCAGGCTCGCAACGACGCGCGAGAAGCTCACTACACAGAACATGCCCAAATCACGGGCACGTAACTCGACTGAGCACCGCCGAAATCGTCCCAGTCCGCAATATTTGACATTCTCGGCGCGCAGCTTCACTTCTCTAGCCTTCCCAAGGCTACTGCACATTAACCGATAACGGAGACTTCATTGCCATCTGAGTCCCAGATCCGATGCGCCAGACCGCCGCCCGGCTCAGAGACGACCAGCCCATCTTCATCCCAAACAACACCACCCACCGGTGACTGACCATCGACGGGCCAGTCGATGACGAAATATCGACCTTGCGCCAGCGGATATTCTGCACCGGAAGGCTCAAAACGGACGATAATATCGCGATAACCCCAGACGCGTATCTCCATAACCCACCTACCAATTCTCCACGATATACGTCATTAGATCAGCACGCTGCCGAGCGCTGGGGTTTGCTGGAGCAGTCTTGGCAACCCCGGCATAATAGTCCCTGATGACTCCGATATCCCCCTTGGTAAACCCGAGTTCCTTTACGCTGGCCACGTGACCCGGTGTGCGCAATGCTAAGCTTTCGTCCTTGTTGGCCCAGAGTTTACCCTTGCCGAGTGCGGCAAATTCGAAACCCCTGCTTTTTGCTACCTGCTGAGCAGGAACAAGTAGGTCAGATACAGCACGTGAAACTGCTCCACCCCCACCCGTTGAACCTGCAGCAACAACTTCCGAAGCGACTACACCTGATTTTTCCACGCCGCGAGCAGCACCGATGGCGAGCAGGTATGGGAAGTTAATTTTGAAATTCGACCAGATTCCGTACGCTACAGCATGCTCGTCGCACACGTCGAAGTTTTCGACGCAGTAAAAGGCGGCGATACGTTTGGCGCCTGCAATGTCGTCTGGATGCTCCAAAATGTGCAACATGGCTTTGTTGCACGCCGTTCTGCCGAAACAGACTTTATTCCCGGAGCCACTCCATCCGTCGTTGGGGCGCCAGAAATTCCCCGGATCACCGTCAAGAGTAGGCGTGTTAATAAACGGGGCGAAATGCTGTGCGAGTTCGCCCGGGTCGTTCGTGGCGGGGGAGTTGCCTGTCTCCCACTCTTGATTTTTGCGGTGCTCAGCGAAGGCGTTGTTTTCTTCCCTGTAACGGGCTTCCTGCTTCTCGTTGTCCAGGTCGGAGATAAGCCCGGTGGGATCGGAGAGGGTTGTGGGGTTGTTGTTGGCGTAGGCGTATCCGGTCCAGGACTGGGGATTGGCCATGTCGAGGATGGGGTCGACGGAGATGAAGGCGCCGAGGGTGGGGTCGTAGTTGCGGGCGCCGATGTCGGTGAGGCCGGTGGTGGTGTTGGTGGGTTTGTTGAGGAATCCGTGGGTGTCGGGCCACGGGGTGGTGCCCTGGGCGCCGAGTGGGTCGCCGTAGGGGTCCTGGGTGCGTCGGGTGACTGTGTAGTTGTTGGAGGCGACGGCGACCTGGTTGGTGCCGTGCATGTCGGCTTTGAGGTAGGTGGGGTTCTGCCCGGTGTTGCGGACGGCGACGGTGGTGCCGTTGTGGGTGTAGTAGCGGGTGCCGGTGACCGCACCGGTGGTGGTGTTGCGGGTGATTTCCTGTCCGGGCAGGTACAGGGTGGTCTTGCCCGGTTCGGTGCGGATCAGCTGGTTGCCGTCGGCGTCGTAGACGTAGCTTGAATCGTTTGTGGGGGTGGTGGTTGTGAGGTCGACGTTGACGAGGCGGCCGGTCTTGTCCCAGGTGAGGTCCTGGGTACCGGCGGGAAGGACGCGCGTGTCGGTGTTGCCCGCGGCGTCGTAGAGGTAGCTGGTCGACGTGTCACCCATGGGGCCGCTGGTGGCCGTCGAGGTGACTGCGTGGGCGTGACCGGGTGTCGCGTAGGTGTACGTGGTCGTGGTGTCACCCGTGAGGCCACCAGCGATCTGGTGCTGGGTCTGCTTGGTGCGGGAGCCGACCTTGTTGAACTCCCAGGACGACCAGTACGGGGTGGTACCGCCGCCCACGTTGCCCGCGCCCGGTGTGGCGGCACAGGTGTTGGCGGTGGCGGAGGTCCACGCCTCCTTGAGGCGGTTCAACCCGTCGTAGGTGAAGCACTCGGTGCGCTCGGTGCCGCCGAAGTCGGGGTGGCCCTGCGTGTTGTAGGCCTTGGTGAGGTTTCCGGCCGGGTCGTGGGTGTACTGGACGTCGTCGATCTGCGGGACCGCCTTGACCGCGGTCATGGTGATCTGGTTGACCCGATGGGTGTGGGTGTCGCGGTCGAAGGTCAACGCGACCTGGTCGAGACCACCCAACGCGTAGCGCAAGGGCTCACCGGCGGAGCTGTAGGTGGAGGCGGCGACGATGGTGTTCACGCCACGGGTGGATTGCGGTTGGCCGAAGCGGTCGTAGGTGAACTGGATGTTCTCCGCCGGGAGACCGCCGGCGTGCGCCGGCGTGACGTAGGTCGGCAGGCTCGTGCTCGTGTAGCCGAGTTGCGTCTTGTAGGTGCCGGCCAGCCCTTCCTGACCGGTGGGAATCTTGACGATCTGGTCGAACGGGAGACCCCGGCTGTTGTAGCCGCTCGTCTCGACCGTGTAGTCACCGGACGGGGTGTGCCGCGTGCCCGAGTGCAGCTTGCCGACACCGTTGGCCGCGGTGTCGTATGCCCAGGACGCCAGCTTGACCCGGCTGAACGGGGCGCCTTCCCAACTCGTGGTCTTGCGGCCGATCTCGTCGTAGTCATAGGACAGCACCTGGTTGAGCGCGTCGGTGGTCGAGGTGACCTGCCCGGCGAGGTTGTAGGTCGTGGTGGAGCGGCCCGAGTCTGGGTCGACGCGGGCGGATTGGCGGCCCAGGAAGTCGTACTCGAAGCCCCACTTGGTGCCCAGTGCGTCAGTCAGTTCGACCAGCTGGCCCTTGGGGTTGTAGGTGTAGCGGGTCGATTGCGGGTTTCCGCCGGAGGCCACGTCACCGGTCACCGTGGGCGCCGCCGTGTACTGGACCAGTTCGGTGGTGCGACCACGGGCGTCGGAAATCACCGTCGAGGGGACGCCGCCCTGCGGCGGGATGGTGGTGACGTGGTCGCCGCCGTAGAAGGTCTTTGTGTCGCGGGTGGCGGTGTCGCCGCGGTAGGCGGTGACCACGGTGGGGCGTCCGGCGCCGTCGTAGGTGGTGACTGTGCGGTCGTCGACGTTCGACGCGTCCGCGGTGATCAGGCTCGTGCTGGGAGCGCCGGTGGTGAGGTAGCGGTTGTTCGAGCGCTGCTGCCTGCCGTGGGAGTCGTAGAAGATCTCGGAGACGACCCGGGAGTCCGCTGACTCCCACGGGCTGACCACGGGCTTGGTCGGGTTGGACACGTCGTCGACCTGGGTCTGGCGCAGCCTGCCGCTGGAGTCGTACAGGTTGATCGAGGTCAGGTAGTTGGTGCCCGCGCCGTGGTCGACCAGAGTCTTGGTGGTGACCGCGAGCGGCAAGGTCTTGTCGACCCGGTATTGGTATTTGACGTTGGGTTCGGCGCCGGGAGCGCGGCCGGGTTGCCACACCTCCACCACGCGGCCCAACGCGTCATAGCGGGCTTGCGCGACGCGTCCGGCGACGTCGGTCGCGGTCAGCGGGGTGCCGCGGGCGGGGTCGAGGGTGACGGTGGACTTCTGCTGCTTCGGGTTGGTGGTCTCGATTTTCGACACCACACCGCCGAGCGCGGGCACATAGGTTGTGGTCGTTGTGTGGTTGAGCACGTCGGTCACGGACAGGGTGCGCCCGGAGGCGTCGAAGGTTGCGGACCCGGTGGTCTGGTACACGGGCTGACCGTTGGCGTCGGTAGAGGTGGCGGTGTCGACGCGGGTGACGTCGGCGGGGCCGGGGATCGCACCGAGGGTGGTGGAGCCGTCGTAGAAGTGCGAGTGGCCGCGGTGATTGAGGTCTGCGGCTCACCGGACGCCGGGCAGGCGCCGGTGGAGGCGACAGTCTGCTTCACCTGGTTGGTGATCGTCGGGTGGGTGGCGTACTCGGTGGTGGCGCACTGGTCCGGTAGGCCGGTGGCTGAGCTGGTCTCGGCGATGACGCGGCCGGTGCTGTCGTAGCGGGCGACCGTCGTGGCCACCAGCGGCGGGGTGGGCTCCGTGACACCGGGCGGGGTGCGCCGTTCGGTGAACTGCCGGGTGCGCTCCGTGGCGGTGATCGTCGCGACCAGGTCGGGCAGTCCGGTCCGGGTTCGGGTTACGTTGCTGGCGATGGTGATCGGGTTGGTGATGGTCTTCGACAGCAGGGCACCGCCGTCGCCGTTGAACGTCTGAGTCTCGAAGGCAGCGCCCGCGTACTGGTCGAGGTCGTGTACCTCCTCGTTGAGTGAGTTCTTGACCTTGACGTCGCGCTTGACGTTGTCGGGCAACGGGTCTTCGTGCATGCCCTGGAAGAAGAGGCTCTTCGTGTACGTGCGCTTGTCCGCGCCCGCGCCGCCGCTGTCGGGTGGGGTGTGGCCGGTGTTGCCCGCGCGGGTCTCGACCGTGGCGAAGCCGCGGAACTGGCCGTAGGTGCGGTCGGCGGGTTTGACCAACTCGTTGTCGTCGTAGTGCCAGGCAGCGTTCTTGTAGGAGTAGTCGGTGATCTGGGTGGGTGATCCGCTTGTGGTGTCCTGCACCCGGACTTGCTTGACGACGTACTTGTGGAAGAAGTCCAGCGACGTGCCCTCGTTGTAGGGCAGGGTCCGGCGGACGGGGTAGCACAGGCGCTTGTTGTTGGGCAGGTCGGTGGGCACGTTGGTGGCGGTGCAGGCCGGCTGGTCGGTGTCGACGTGGTTGGTGTAGTCGATGGCGATGTCCGCGCCGGTCTCGGTGCGGATGTTGCTCATCCGCGCGAACTTCATCGGCGGGAAGACACCGTGGTCGGTCTCGTAGCCGTAGACCCGGTTGTCCACCACGTGGCTGTAGGTGAACGTCACCGGCGGGGTGGCGATCGATCCGCCTGCGGCGTCGTAGCCGGTGCGGGTGATCGAGTCCAGTTGCAGGACGGGCTCGTTCTGAATGTTCAGCGTCGATCCGAGCGTGTAGGTGTCGACTTTGACCTCGCCGCCGCCCGCGTTGTAGAACGTGCTGATCTCTGCGAGCCGTTTGGTTGTCAAGCACCGGGTTTGATGGAGGCTGTGATCAC
>NZ_JABVED010000045.1:1881-5382 GCF_014323725.1 Actinokineospora xionganensis
CCAGCGGAGCGTGAGTGTCCGGTAGGTGTTCTTGGGAATGTGGTGGGTTTCTGGTTGGTGTTTGAGAACTGCACAGTGGATGCGAGCATCTTTGTAGCAAGATATTAAGGGCATACGGTGGATGTCTAGGCATCAGGAGCCGATGAAGGACGTAGGAGGCTGCGATAAGCCTCGGGGAGCTGTCAACCGAGCTGAGATCCGAGGATGTCCGAATGGGGAAACCCGGCATCAGTCATGTGGTGTCACCCGCACCTGAATCTATAGGGTGTGTGGAGGGAACGCGGGGAAGTGAAACATCTCAGTACCCGTAGGAAGAGAAAACAACCGTGATTCCGTGAGTAGTGGCGAGCGAAAGCGGATGAGGCTAAACCGGATACGTGTGATACCCGGCAGGGGTTGCGTGTTCGGGGTCGTGGGACCTTTCGAGTAGTTCTGCCGGACTACTAAGGAGTGAGAAAACACTGTGGTTAGTGGAACGTTGCTGGAAAGCGCGACCGTAGAGGGTGAGAGTCCCGTACGTGAAAACCCGGTGTCTCCTGAGAGTGTTCCCAAGTAGCAGCGAGCTCGTGAAATTTGCTGTGAATCTGGCGGGACCACCCGCTAAGCCTAAATACTTCCTGATGACCGATAGCGGACTAGTACCGTGAGGGAAAGATGAAAAGTACCCCGGGAGGGGAGTGAAAGAGTACCTGAAACCGTGTGCCTACAAGCCGTCAGAGCCTTTCGGGGTGATGGCGTGCCTTTTGAAGAATGAGCCTGCGAGTTAGTGCTGCGTGGCGAGGTTAACCCGTGTGGGGTAGCCGTAGCGAAAGCGAGTCTGAATAGGGCGCTTGAGTCGCGTGGTCTAGACCCGAAGCGGAGTGATCTACCCATGGCCAGGGTGAAGCGACGGTAAGACGTCGTGGAGGCCCGAACCCACTTAGGTTGAAAACTGAGGGGATGAGCTGTGGGTAGGGGTGAAAGGCCAATCAAACTCCGTGATAGCTGGTTCTCCCCGAAATGCATTTAGGTGCAGCGTCGCATGTTTCACACCGGGGGTAGAGCACTGGATGGTCTAGGGGGCCTACAAGCTTACCGAAATCAACCAAACTCCGAATACCGGTGTGTGAGAGTGCGGCAGTGAGACTGCGGGCGATAAGGTTCGTAGTCGAGAGGGAAACAGCCCAGAACACCAGCTAAGGCCCCTAAGTGTGTGCTAAGTGGGAAAGGATGTGGGGTCGCCCAGACAACCAGGAGGTTGGCTTAGAAGCAGCCACCCTTGAAAGAGTGCGTAATAGCTCACTGGTCAAGTGGTCCTGCGCCGACAATGTAGCGGGGCTTAAGCACACCGCCGAAGCTGTGTCATTCACACAATACATCCACTTGTTCCTTCGGGGGCAGGTGCAGTGGTGTGGATGGGTAGGGGAGCGTCGTGCAGCCATGGAAGCGCCGGAGTGATCCAGGTGTGGAGGCTGTGCGAGTGAGAATGCAGGCATGAGTAGCGAAAGAAGAGTGAGAAACTCTTCCGCCGGATGACCAAGGGTTCCTGGGCCAGGCTAATCCGCCCAGGGTAAGTCGGGACCTAAGGCGAGGCCGACAGGCGTAGTCGATGGACAACGGGTTGATATTCCCGTACCCGTGTGGACGCGTCCCTGGTGAGCTCGGTGATACTAACCGCCCAAAGCGATGTTGGTCTTCGGACCGGCAAAGTGGAGCGCGGGACCTGATCCGGTAGTAGCCAAACGATGGGGTGACGCAGGAGGGTAGCTCCGCCAGCAGTTGGTGTCTGGTGTAAGCGTGTAGGCCGGTTGATAGNGATGGGGTGACGCAGGAGGGTAGCTCCGCCAGCAGTTGGTGTCTGGTGTAAGCGTGTAGGCCGGTTGATAGGCAAATCCGTCAACCATCAAGGCTGAGACGTGATGCATAGCCGAATGAGGCGAAGTAGAGTGATCCCATGCTGCCGAGAAAAGCCTCTAGTGAGTTTCCACGCGGCCCGTACCCCAAACCGACACAGGTGGTCAGGTAGAGAATACCAAGGCGATCGGGTGAACTATGGTTAAGGAACTCGGCAAAATGCCCCCGTAACTTCGGGAGAAGGGGGGCCACAGCGCTTGAAGCCTCTTGCAGGCTAGGGCGAGGTGGCCGCAGAGACCAGCGAGAAGCGACTGTTTACTAAAAACACAGGTCCGTGCGAAGTCGCAAGACGATGTATACGGACTGACGCCTGCCCGGTGCTGGAACGTTAAGAGGACCGGTTAGCTCTTCGGGGCGAAGCTGAGAATTTAAGCGCCAGTAAACGGCGGTGGTAACTATAACCATCCTAAGGTAGCGAAATTCCTTGTCGGGTAAGTTCCGACCTGCACGAATGGCGTAACGACTTCTCGACTGTCTCAACCATAGGCCCGGCGAAATTGCACTACGAGTAAAGATGCTCGTTACGCGCGGCAGGACGGAAAGACCCCGGGACCTTTACTATAGCTTGGTATTGGTGCTTGGTTCGGTTTGTGTAGGATAGGTGGGAGACTGTGAAGCTCACACGCCAGTGTGGGTGGAGTCAATCTTGAAATACCACTCTGATCGTACTGAGTGTCTAACTTCGGACCGTGATCCGGTTCAGGGACAGTGCCTGGTGGGTAGTTTAACTGGGGCGGTTGCCTCCCAAAGGGTAACGGAGGCGCCCAAAGGTTCCCTCAGCCTGGTTGGCAATCAGGTGTCGAGTGCAAGTGCACAAGGGAGCTTGACTGTGAGACTGACAGGTCGAGCAGGGACGAAAGTCGGGACTAGTGATCCGGCGCTGGCTGGTGGAAGCGGCGTCGCTCAACGGATAAAAGGTACCCCGGGGATAACAGGCTGATCTTGCCCAAGAGTCCATATCGACGGCATGGTTTGGCACCTCGATGTCGGCTCGTCGCATCCTGGGGCTGGAGTAGGTCCCAAGGGTTGGGCTGTTCGCCCATTAAAGCGGTACGCGAGCTGGGTTTAGAACGTCGTGAGACAGTTCGGTCCCTATCCGCCGCGCGCGCAGGAGACTTGAGGAAGGCTGTCCCTAGTACGAGAGGACCGGGACGGACGAACCTCTGGTGTGCCAGTTGTCCCGCCAGGGGCATGGCTGGTTGGCTACGTTCGGAAGGGATAACCGCTGAAGGCATCTAAGCGGGAAGCTCGTTCCAAGATGAGGTCTCCCACCCCCTTTGAGGGGTTAAGGCCCCCAGCAGACCACTGGGTTGATAGGCCGGAAATGGAAGCCCAGTAATGGGTGGAGTTGACCGGTACTAATAGGCCGAGGGCTTGCTACAAACATGCTACGCATCCACTGTGCGGTGTCTGAGACACCAACCACCCCACCACACCCAACACATTGTGTTGCTGTGTGGGTGGGTTGAGGTTGACAGTTTCATAGAGTTACGGCGGTCATAGCGGCAGGGAAACGCCCGGTCCCATCCCGAACCCGGAAGCTAAGCCTGCCAGCGCCGATGGTACTGCACTCGTGAGGGTGTGGGAGAGTAGGACGCCGCCGGACAA
>NZ_JABVED010000046.1 GCF_014323725.1 Actinokineospora xionganensis
CCGGAGCTGTGGTGGAGTCGCGCTCCCGCCGCCTCCCGGTCGCGGTGGCTGATTTGTGAGTGTTGGCTGGGGCGACGGCTCTGGGGTTCCACGGCGTGCCGATCGTGCCGGTTGCCAACGTTGCACACAGCGGGTGGCGTCTACGCAGGGGTGAGACTCAGGGCCGTGCCTGGTTGTACTGCCACCCGCTGCCGGTGCCCTTGTACTGCTCGACGGGGATGGGCGTGCGTCCTTCCGGCAGGTGGTCTTTGCACAGCACACCGTGCAGGTGGTCGACCTCGTGGGCGACCAGGCGCGCAACGCCGTCGTTAAAGATGGTGATGCGGCGTTCGCCGTCGATGTCGGTGTGCTCGACGTGCAGCTCCAGGGGGCGGGGAACCAGGCATCGGACGTCGAAGAAGCTGAGGCACCCCTCGTACTGATCGTCGGTGGTCGGGCTGCTCTCGACCACGTGGGGGTTGAGCAGGGTGATGACTTCGGCGGCACCCTGCGGGCGGATGATCGCTGCGGCTCGGTCAATGCCGATTTGCGGCGCGGCGATACCCATGCCCTTGCCGAAGTTGTGGGCCTTGGCCACGCGCTCGGTGGCGGACAGCAGCTCGTTCACGACGCGCCGGGCGTCCTCTGCTTCCTCGGGTAGCGCGAAGGGGCGCGCCTGCTTCCGCAGGACGGGGTCACCGTCCTGGACGATGCCGAGGGAGGTCATAGTCTGGCTCGGGGTCGGCCGGGTGGGTTCGCCGGTCATGGTGCGTGCGGCGCGGAAGTGCCACTCCAGTCGGTAGCGAGCGGGCAGGGGCGGGTCTTGGTCCAGGAGAACACGCGGCGGTCGTCGTGATCTGCCCGTTCGATGGGGGTGGCGAACGGCATCGCCTCGGCGGTCATCGAGGTAGACAGGCCCCAGACGGCCGGGTCGTGGTCAGCCGGGAAGTCCAGGGTCACCGACAGCCGGTTGGTGGGCAGGCGCACCGCACGGCGGAACCAGGGCCCCCACTTGCTTTCGGCGACGGTGTAGACGTACTCGATGTCGGTGCTCTCGCCGGGGTAGAGCGGGAAGTGCCCGTCGTCGTTGGCGAACAGCAGCCAGACCTCTTTGAACGCGTCGCGGTCGTGCTGGGGCACCCAGTGCATCGGATCGGCGCGGCGTTCGCCGTGCCAGGCGTGCAGCTCGATCTCGTCCCAGGTGAGTGGGTTGTCCCGGTAGTGCTGGTTTGACCGCTCAGGGTCGCCGGGATAGCGGTCGACCGAGATGCGGATCAGATACCGGGTGATCGGGTGCTCGCCCCCGTTGAACAGCCGTCGTCGCATAGTCGCGCGATACATTCGGCGGTCGGCGTCGTAGTTCAGTTCGGCGTGGTCGTGTTCGACCACCAGACTCGCAGTGGACGGGTCCGCCGATTCCTGGAAGGCCGCCGGCTTCGGACGCCGCACCGCCGCGCGGCCGGCCTCCATCTCCTGCCACGCCCGGCGCAGGGCGCCGCCCGCGTTCAGAGCAGTGTCGGCGGCGACAGCAAAGTCTCGGGAGGGGTGCTCGGTGCCGGACTCGACCTTGGAAACGTAGGAGCGGCTAAACCCCATCAGCTTCGCTGTGGCAGCTCGCGAGAGTCCGGCGATATCGCGCCAGTGCTTGAACTCCGCCACGAACACGTCGTCGTCTGCGTTGTCCTCGCTGGTCCTCATTTATACCTTCCGCGACCGGAGCGTGAGCGTGAGCGTGCGTGAGTGCACCGTGATCGAGTTCTCACTCTACGGGCACACCCCGACCGGCCTGTGTCCTTGGTCTTCATCCACCGAAATGGAGACAAGGGTGTACCGATCGACGTTCCCCAAGCGCCACCACATCGAGAAGTACTTGCGGTGTGGCCGGATGATCGACCAGGAGGAGACCGCCGCCGACATGGTGAACCGCGTCGTGGCCGCACTCGCCGAGCCGGAGTCGCGGTTTGGCGCGGATCCCGCCGCGTTCGCCGATCTTCTTGGCGCTGAAATGGACTCAGCGCGCATCGTGTTCAGCACCCCGATCATGACCAACGCGGGCCGCTACCGCGACCGCCCCTTGGCGGCCTGCGCGGTTCCGCCTGTCGACCTCCGCGGTGACCTGGCGAAGGTCCGCGCCACAGTTGACAGTTATCACCAGGCCGGGATGGGCACCGGCTTCAATCTCACCGAGGTGGAAGACCCGGTTGCCGTCCTGCGGCACCTCAACGACATTGCGGTTGACGGCGCGGCCAGCGGCCGGGAGGACCGACCGGTCGGCAACATGGCGATCCTGAACCTGAGCCACCCGCGCGCGGCCGAGTTCATCGAGTGCAAGCGCGGCGCGGACGGCCGCGGCGAGCAGTGGAAGTTCAACATCTCCCTCGCAGTCACCGACGCCGACATGCGCCGGGCAGCCAGCGGGCGCGGCAGGGAAGCGGACCTGCTGACCGCAGCCGCCGAGGCGGCCTGGGACTGCGCCGACCCCGGCCTGCTGTTCCTCGACCGTATGAACGAGGACAACCCCACCCCGGAGGTCGGCCAGTACGTTTCGACCGCACCCTGCGCCGAGGTCGGCCAGGTGACGGGGGAGACCTGCCAGTTCGGCTACGTCAACCTCGGCGCGTTCCACCGCACTGGAGGCCGCGTTCGGCTCGACCTGGACGGCTTGGCTGACACGGTGACCGTCCTGGTGCGCGCGCTGGACAACGCGATCGAGGCCAGCATGGCTCACTACCCACATCCATTGTCAGGGCAGGTGATGGCCGCCAAACGCAAGATCGGCGTGGGCATCTGCGGGCTCGCGGACCTGCTCATCGCCGCCCGTATCCCCTATGACTCGGTGCAGGGACGCCGCCTCGCGCAGGAAGCCCTGGCGTTCGTCAACTACGTCTCCAGGCTCGCCTCCGTCGAGCTGGCCGAGAAGCGCGGGGCGTGCTCGGCGGTTCGGCTCGGAACGTCCCGCTATGCCGACACGGGTTTCCTGAAGCGGTTCGCCAACCTCGATGTCGCCGCCGTCTCCCCGGACGCCTGGGCTGGCCTCGCCGAGCGCATCGCCACCTCGGGCGATCTGCGCAACTCCAGCACCATCGCTCTGCCGCCGACCGGACGCAGCGCGCCTGTGATCGAGGCGTCCACCGGCATCGAGCCACTGTTCCAGCTCACCCACCAGACCGGCGTGCACCCTCAGGTCGCCGCCACTCTGGTGGACTACGGTCGCGTGGACCTCATCGACCACGTGTTGTCGGTTGGCCGTGTTCCGACGCGAGACGACGTGTCCACCGAGCTGGCCGCGGTGCTCGCCACGGCGACCCAGATCAAGCCCGCCGGGCACCTCGGCATGGCCGCCGCCGCGCAAGCCTGCGTGGACGAGGCCGTGTCCAAGACCGTCAACCTCGATCCCGACGCCACCGCCGCCGACGTGGCCGACACCTACCTCTCGGCATGGGACGTGGGTCTCAAGGGCTCACCGTCTACCGCGACGGATCACGAACCGCACAACCCAAGGCGCTGTAGGAAGGATCGCGTTGCGCACTGCCGAATGGATCTTCGATACCAAGCACGACCGCTACCCGGTGGCATCGCACCTGTTCCTCATCGACCAGGACGAGCGCGTGCTGTTCATGCGCCGGGCAGGGTCTGGTTACGCGGACGGTCAACTCGGCGTCCCGGCCGGGCACGTCGACCTCGGCGAGACCGTCACCGAGAGCATCATCCGGGAGACCGGCGAAGAACTTGGCATCAAGCTCGACGCGGGCGACCTGGTCTTCGCCGGGACCATGTTCCGGCGAAGCCAGGAGCCGCGCGTCGACTACTTCTTCACAGCCCGCACCTGGGAGGGGGAGCCGACCATCCGCGAGCCGCACAAGTGCACGGAGCTGGTCTGGGCATCGTCGGACGACCTTTCGTCCGACGTCATCCCGTACCTCGTCCGCGCGCTCGACAACGCGCGCACGGGCACTGTGTTCGACGAGCACGGCTGGTGAGTCCGACCTGGGGGGACGATGAGCGTTGAGCGGTTGCGTGGCGAGATCGGAGAGATCGAGGCACTGGTCGAACAAGGGCTGGAGGACGTGCGGGCCGCAGCCGAGCCGATCGACTCCGCAGTCGCTGGCCTAGGCGTGTTGCTCAAGTCGTCGGCGCGCCTGGAGGCGGAAGCCGCGCAGGGCACACTGTGCGAAGCAGCCGAGCGCCTGGTCTCGTCTCTGGACACCGGGCGCGCTGCGCTGGAGGCTGCGGCCCTGTACAAGGCCGGGCTGTGAGCATCCAGGACCTTGTCGCTGGCCTCACCCAGGTGATCGAAGGGTCGGAAGCGTTGCGGGTTCGGCTCTCGGCCGCTGTTACGCGGTTCGAGCAGGCCCAGCACGCGTTCGCGAGGGCGACGCGCGGCAGCAACAGTGCCCACCCGCCACTGGTCGTCGCCGCACTGGGCAGTGCGGGCGAGTTCGTCAGCCAGGCCGTGGGTCTGCTGGCGGGGATGGAGAACTACCTCGCCATGTATGTCCGGGGAGTGGCCGATCCTGGCGTCATCGCCGGGTTGGCGGAACGAGCGGCCAGAGGCGCAGGAGACGGCACCGAGCGGGATTGGAGGCTCGGCTACGACCCCGCGAGCCAGCGTTATCGGCAGGGTGAATCCCTGACCGCTCGACGTGTGGAAGGCCAGCGCCATACTGTGTTGGTTCGGTCCTCTAAGACGAAGGGGCCGGACTGGATCGGCCCGGATGGCAAGACCTATGACGCGGTCGGCCCGTTCGCTGGCAAGTACTTCGACCGGCAGTGGGAGATCTTCCAAGGCAGGATCTTGGATCACATGAACAAGGCTGACTGGGTGCCGGTCGACGTCTCCCAGTTCACCCCGGAGCAGGTGGCGCGAGTGCGAGAATTCATCGGGCCGCTCGGCCCCCGAGTCTTCATCGTTGGAGAGTGATGTCAGGCGACATCTGGATCACCAGGCAGCTACGTTGGCCGGTCAACGACTCGCTGTACAACTGGGTCCTCGACTTCCTGATCGACCGCACGGCCGACGCCGACGCGTTGGCTGAGCTTGAAGAGGTCCGGGACGAGAACCTCGGCGTCGTCGTTGTCGAGGACTTCCCTCAAGCTGTCCGTGCAGCCATGGTCGCCGCCATCCGCGATGACCTGGTACCCGAGGCGGAGAAGCGGTTGCCGGGAGACGAGTGGGCCGAGTTCCGCGACGAGCTGAGCAAGCTCGCCGAGCTGGCAGAAGCCGACTCGCCCGGCTCAAAAGGACCTGAGTAGGGCTCTGGGCATTCACCGGCGACAGCAGACCATGGGAGGGGAGGACGCCGTCGTCCCCTCTCCGGGCTAGGTGATCGGTGGCGTGGTTGTTCGCGTCGTTGCTGTCGTTGCTGTCGTTGCTGTCGTTGC
>NZ_JABVED010000047.1 GCF_014323725.1 Actinokineospora xionganensis
AGAGCAGTGGTACGAGTGGATCGTCTCCACGTGCATGGAGGCGCTGATGATGTGCTTGCCTGCGAGGGACCCGGTGTGCATCCGCAGATACGTCCGCGAGATCAAACAGTCCCCTTCGCAGACGTAACCCGCCTTCAGATCACTCAACGCGCCATCGGTGCGGTCGAAGTTCTTGTTGTCCGGCCACGCGGACTGCACCACGACGTGATGGGCCTTGCCGCAGGAATTGCAGCGGTGCGAGGGATCGATGAACACGGGGAACGTGGTCTGCGGCGCAGTGAGGAACGCCTGGTCAGGCTTGACCGTGACGACCCGGTCGGTCACAGCCGAGCCCATGACCGCCCGACGAGCCCCCTCATTGGGGCCACCCGCACCCGGGATCGGCGTCCCGGAGGAGTCCCACATCAGCGAGGCATCACCGGTCAGCACCGGCCCACCACGCTCATCGGCCACCGACAGACCCTCCGCCTTGCCCTTGGCGTGCTTGCCGAACGTCACCTCGCGCAGCTTCGGATCGCGCGCGGCCTCCGGGGTCTTGACCACCAACAACTGCTGGTAACCCAGGACATCCGCGGTGACCTTCAGATCCACACCCGGCAAAACCTCTGGATAGGTCGCCGTCGGCCCATCGAGCACCGGGATGGGCAGCTCGTCCGGCCACACCAGCCCCGCCTCGGCGCCCTTCGCCGCCATCCGCACCAGCGGCAAGCCCTTGCCACCGCCGGACAACGCCAGGTCGATCACGGTGGCGCGCGGTGCGACCGATCCGTCGGCCCGGCGCTCCAACGTCGTGTCCACCGCGACGAACTTCCCGTCGCGGCGCACCCGCACCGGACGCACGTGCTGCTTCCAGGTGAACGTCCCATCCGGATTCGCCCGCACATCGGTGCTCTCATCGGTGCGGTCCAGCACCAGAACCGACTTCCCGCCCGCCCGAGCCGCCACCACGGCCTCAGCCTCAGTCGCCACCTCATCCGGCACCGCGGCGGCGGCCTGCGCCGATCCGGCGACCATCACCGCAGACAACGCCACCACGACGGAGACGGCGGCAGAAACCGCCCGTCTGCCGGTTCCACGACACGTCAAAGCCACTGACATCACACGACTCCCAGGTCGATTAGGCGGACCCCCACGTCCGCGGGTACTGCGTCTACTGGTTCATCAACTGGCTGGTGCACCACCGGGAGGTGTCACACGAGTCCGGCAGGACACCGGTGAACACCCGCACCTCGCGCAGAGAGCCCTTCCATGGGTCGGCCGAGACGCCTTCCCACGTGGTCCGGCCGATCAATAGGTCGCGCGCCACAGCGGGCAGGACGAGGTCCTTGCCCGCGTAGTTGGCGGGCGGCGAGGACAGGGCCGTGACCTTCGTGACGGTCGTGCTGTCCACCGGCACGGTGTGCTGCTCGACGCCGTTGACGTAGAAGCGGATGCGTTTGCGCACGGAGTCGTACGTCACGGCCAGGTGCACCCAACCGTTGGCGTCTCCGTAGGTGGCGGCCTCGTTGTCGCTAAGAAGCCACTTGCTCACCGCGGTCGAACCGCCTGTGGTCTCGGTGAGCACGCCCCAGCGCTTCCACTCGGGGCGGTATCCCACGAGCAGCGGCGCGTAGCGGCCGGTGGTGCCGAAGGAGATGGCCTGGCGGGCGGAGCCGTCGTAGCCGCTGTGCCGCACCCAAGCCGCGGCCGTGAACGACTGGTCGACTCGGAATGTGGCATCGCGCGGCGCGGAGATGTCGTTGAGCATGTTCCACAGGCTGTGGGCGTCCGGGGCGCCGAGCGCGTACGGGAACGTGCGCACCTCGTCGACGATGCCGGGAAAGAAGTCGACCTGGCTGCCGTTCCACTTGGCCCTGCCCACCGCGAAGGTGCCGGTCGAGTTCCATGGTGCGGTGAAGGCCGCCTCCGCCTCGAGGTAGCCGTTGACGTAGAGGCGGATCTTGCCCGCGGTGACGTCGTGGACACCGAGCAGGTGGGTCCAGGTGTTCACCTTCGGCAAGGACACCGAGTTGGCCCTGGTGACGTTCGGATTGTCGCGGTCGCCGTCCGTGGTGCTGAACGACCAGCGGTTGTCCAAGTCGTTGTACTGCAGCAGGAACGGGGTGACCCGGGCGCCGTCCTGGGCGGCGATGGTGAAGAAGCCGTTGTCCCGCTCCAGCTTCACCCACGCCGACACCGAGTAGCTCGCGGTGGTCGTCAGCACGGGCGCGTTGCGGTGCAGCCGCTGGCTTGTCCCGTCGAGCTGGACGCCCTTCCCCCGGCGCCCGATGACGTAGGTGGGGGCGACCGTGCCCGCGCTGGTGGAGTGGACCAGGTCGCGCGCGTTGCCCGAGGAGTCGGTGAGGGTGTTCTCCATCGACCAGGAGGCCGCCGGACCGGCGCCGGAGGCCGTGCCGTAGTGCGCGGACACCCCGGGGAACGTGGCCGCGCGGTGTCCGTTGTCACCGGTCCAGGTCATGGTGCCGCCGTAGGCGGTGCCGGAGGTCACGGGGTCGACGCTGTTCGCCGCGACCGTGCCGCCGGTTTCGTCCAACGTGTAGCGCGCCCGTTCGACGGGGGTGTTGAACAGGTCGGCGACCTCGGTGGCGGTCAGTGCCCCGTCGTACACCCGGACGTCGTCGATCCCGCCGACAAAGGCCGCGGTGTACGCGCCGGACTGCTTGTGCATCCCGAGGTGGAACGGGCCGGTCGAGATGATCCTGCCGGTCACCGGGCTGGTCTTCTCGAGGACACCGTTGACGTACAGCGAGATCGTGTCGGCGACCGCGTCGTGCACCACTGTCACGTGCGTCCACTGGTCGGCCTGGGGCGACGAGGTGCCGATCGCCCACTGGAACTTGCCGGTGTCGGCGTCCACATCGGACACGCCGAAGGTCCACCGGTCCACGTCGGGCGAGTAACGCAGATGGAACGCAGAGATCCGGCTGCCGTCCTGGCTGAACACCGACGTGTACTTGGTCTTGTCGGTCAGCTTGACCCATGCCGACGCCGAGTAGCTGCCGGTGCTGGACACGAGTGGTCCGGCCGCGCGGGGACGAACCGACGGCGTCACGTCGAGCTTCAGCGCCTCGCCAGCGAAGCCGGGGCTGAACGCCGGGGTTCCGGAGGGCTGCGAAAGGTCGGCGTTCGCACCTGTGTTGCGCAGGTTGTCGTTGAGATCGGGGTTGTCGAACAGGTACTCCGCGACCGGCGCGGCCGCGGCGGTGCCCGAGTGCAGGGCGGCGATGTCCGTGGCCGTGAGCGGTCGGTTGTGCACGCGGACGACGTCGATGGAGCCGCTGAAGTTGTGCACGCGCGCGCCGTTCACCTTCGCCGCGCCCAGCACGAAGATCCCCGGGGCGTTCCAGGTCGCGGGCACTGCCGACTCTCCGGCCAGCACACCGTCGACGTAGAGCCGCACCTTGCCAGAGGATCGGTCGAGCACCCCGGTCAGGTGGGTCCAGGTGTCGGGGGCGGGCGCTGCGGCGGACAGCACCCGCGCGGCGGTCGTGGCGTTGTCGACGTCGGACGAGGTGAAGCGGAAGGCCCAGCGGTCGGCGGCGTCGTCATACCCGAGGGTGAACCCGGATCCGC
Source organism: Actinokineospora xionganensis (assembly GCF_014323725.1). Lineage (GTDB taxonomy): Bacteria > Actinomycetota > Actinomycetes > Mycobacteriales > Pseudonocardiaceae > Actinokineospora > Actinokineospora xionganensis. Next base: position 3,574 of record NZ_JABVED010000047.1, read on the forward strand.
GCGTGCCGTCCTGGGAGAGCACCACCATGTCCTGGTCGAGCGTCGCCGGCTTCGCCCACGCCGAGGCGGTGAAGCTCGAATCGGTGCGGATGAGCGCGTCGCGCGCGTGGTAGTGCTCCTTGTCCGATTCCGCGTACCCGGGCACGACGTTCATCCTCGGTGCGAAGCCCGACCCGCCGTATCCGCCCTCGAAGTAGCCCCCGGGCGGGGGCGGACCGTAGAACGTGAGGTCCTTGGCGCGCGCGGAGTCGGCGAGGGCGCCGTCGAGCGCGTAGTGCGCGACCTTGCCCGAGACGCCGACCTGGTAGTCCCCGACGTCGATCGCGTACCGGACGATCGCTGAGCGGTTGCCCGCCCGGTCGACCGAGCGCACCGACATCACCTGCGGCCCGCTCGCCATCGGCGTCCAGGAGACCACTGCGGAGCCGTTCAGCACGGTGGGCTTGGCCACGGTTCGCGGGTCGTCGCCACCCGAGGTGAACGAGTAGAGGTAGTGGTCGATGTCCGATGTGCCCGCGGGCGCGGCCAGGGTGAACTTGCCGCCGACCCCGACGCCGCCGGATGTCGTCGCCGCCGGGTACTGCGTGGAGGTGACTACCGGCTGACCGGGCACGACGGTGTCGACGATGAAGGAACACGTCTCCGACTGCGGACCGAGCAGTTCGCCGTCGCCGATCGTGACGTGCCAGTTGTACGTGCCGTCGGTGCCGATGTGTCCGTTGGGGACAGTGATCTCCCCCCACGTCCACGACGGCAGGTTCCCCGTGCCGGTGTTGCTGTTCACCGCGGGCACATGGAATACCGCGTTGACGCTGTCGCCGTCCGGATCGGACAGCACAGCGCGCAGCCGAGGTGTGCGCGTGCCGACGAACGCGCCGCACGCCAGGTCGTCCGCGGCGTTGGGGCCCCACCCCTGCAGGCCCAGTTCGACCGGCTGGTTGGGCTTGGAGTTGTACGACACGATCAGGGACGGGTTCAGATCGAACCGGCGCCACGAGGTGTTGTCGCCCTCACG
>NZ_JABVED010000048.1 GCF_014323725.1 Actinokineospora xionganensis
CCGTCAACGCATCCAGCCCAGGATGAAAAGGGCTCGCTGTCGCAGTGCCCTAGTCATACCAGCGTCGTGTATTCAGTGGCCGGAACGCCATCTTGTTCCGCGGTTAGCGCCTTCGCCAATCAGCACGAATCTGTACCCGCGCACCGGGTGGTGCATCGTTGACCATCCCAAGGATCGCCCAAATGTCAACGGGCCCATTCGTGCGACACCATGGAGGCAACAGCCAGGGGTAATCAATTCGAAGGTCGGAGCTGTTCGATTCGATCGACGCGACGATCATTCGCTGACCTGACAATTCTTTCTGGCATACGAACGTCTACGCGACATGGCGGCAACATGAACAACCCTCTAGGGTCAAACAAATCGGTCGTGGCCGGAGTGAATTACTGCACCCCGGCCACGACCGACCGATCCGATGAGATGTCGCCGTCACAGATGCACCTGTGGACGCCCACATTTGCCTACGTCGAGATTCAACTAATTTCGAACGACTCAATTCTATATTCGATTATCTCCGACCCACGTTTCACCCAAGGGCGATATTTCCCCTCGCAGCACCGACTCAAACGAGGCGATGCGGTCAGCATCGGAGGCTGTCCGCAATGCCGCCTCCACCGGATCTGTCATGCCCAAATCGCCGAGAGTGTCGGCCGCAAGGCGCGCGACTTCGATCTTGCGATCACGCAGCAGGGCGACGAGATGTTCACAATCGTCGGTCTCCCTGACCCGCTCCACGGCGATATCGCGAGACAAACGCCGCATCGCTTCCAAGGAAGCAGCACGTACTTTCCAGTGCCGGTCCCTCAGCCCCCGAACGATAGGCGCCAATGCCTCAGGATCGGCAGTGTCACCCAACGCTACCACCGCAGAATATCGCCATTCGGCGTACCATTTGTCAAGATCACGCATGTAGTGCGCTATCGGTTTTGCGGCACGCAAGCGACAAATTCCGAATGACACAGTAAACGGCAGCCGATACACCTGGCGCAGCAGAAACGTTCGCGCCAGCCAGAGACAGCAAGTTCACGCGAGCCTAGAATCCGATCCAAGACATATCCGAAGTCCCGCCCGGGGTCGCGTTCAGCCAGAATTCGGGAAAGCACAGCGACGCTCCACGTCGTTCGGTGACGATCACCGAACACTGCCAACAGTTCGCCATCCAACTCGGCGTCATCGAGTTGGACCAGGCGTTGAACCATATCGCGCCTGTTCGGCGATGCTTCATCGAGCACGCAATGAATCATGTCCTCGACATTTGATCGAGCCACGGGCCTCCTCACCGCTTCCCCGAAGAAAGACATCGCACATGCCAACGCCCTCGTGCCAGCCAGCCGTAGTCCATTTGGCCTGGCTGGTTGTCGGGCATTCCTTCGTTGCTGCTCTGCCCGGTGACAGCTTCGCCGGATGGCCCGTAGACGCGCAGCGGGCCGGTCTGCTTGCCGTCCGGCAGCGTGGTCATACACAGGTCACCGCGCACCGACGCGTGGTCCCAGGTCTGCTCGGCGACGACCGGCTTCCAGGTGTAAACCACCCCACCGGCGAGTCCGATGCTGCGGGTCAGCACCTTCTTGTCGGCGCCGTTCATCGCGTACCCAGCCGAGTCCCCGTTGCCGGTGTAGCCGTAGCGGACATCGGCGTCAGTGTCGCCCTGAGTGGCTTGGCGGCGGGTGATTCGGTCTGTGGCGTCGCGGGTGTAGGCGACGTCGGCCGGATCGGCACCCGTGGTGCGGATGGCGATATTGCGGTCCGCGCCATCCCAGGAGAAGAACGTGGTGGCCGTCCCCTGGGTGTATTCGGTGGTGTTGCCGTGATCGTCGTACTTGATCCCGGTGATCGGCGAAGCCCCAGTCGTGGCGAGGATCCGGTCGGCGGCGTCGTAGCAGTAGCCGGTTTCCGTGGTGCCCGACGTTGCCTCATCACCATGCGCACGCGGTTGGTGTTCAGTCCCGCGTTCGCCTGCGTGCCGGTCGGGCATGCAGTCGGAGCCGATGACGTGAAGTCATAGGTGAAATGGTGATCTGGCACCCATGCCTCAGTCAGCCGGCCACCCGCGTCGTAAACGTAGTTCGGCGCGCTAGGCCGGGCGTCCACGCCACCGAGGGATTCGTCGATGACCGTGCCAGCCCTGCTCCAAGTCACGGTGGACACCACCGACACATTGTCGCTGGTCTTCCACGTCTGCAACGTGACCCGACCGGCCGTGTCTTTACCAATCGCGGCGAGGGAACTGCCGTTGGAGTAGGTCACCGTCGCCAGTTCGCCCGCCGCGTCGTAGGTGGAGGTGGACAACACCGTGGACCCGAGCTTCGTGGTCAACACGCGACCGGCATCGTCGTAAGTGTTGGTCATCTCCTGTGGCGCGTCGGACGCGTTCGGCGGAATGACCTTCTCCAGGGTCACCCGACCGGCCTGGTCGTAACTGGTTTCGGTTCGAACCCCATTAGCGTCCGTGTAAGCGACGACGCGGCCGAGCAGGTCGACCTGCGTGGTGACGGTGCCGTTGTAGTCGGTGACTGAGGTCGTAAGCGGATCACCATTGACGGCGTAGTTGGTCGAGATCTCTCGCTCACCGGACGAGCCGTTACCCGGCAGCTTTTGCTTTGTCACAGCCGCGATTCCGGACGTCGCGGAAGACTATCCAGCGCATGGCGCAGTACATGTAGACGGCTTCGCAGGCGCCCGCGATCAGGCGCGCCAGGTGGTACTCGACCCCTAGGGCGGCCAGGCCGCTGCCGACGCCGAGGATCCACAAGAGGTAGTTGACGATCACGACAACCACGTACGTCAGGGCCTGTGGCCCGACCGGGGCGTGGGAGCGGAAATTGAGCGCCCGGTTGAGGACGAAACTCAAGCCGAACGCCGCCGCGTACGCCACCGTGATGCTGAGCCAGAGCGGCTGCCCGAGTCCACTGTGGAGCACGGTCAGCAGTGCCAAGTCCACCAGGAACGTGAAGCCGTTGATGACCCCGAAGCCGAGCAGGCTGGGCGGGACCACGTCGGCGAGGCCGAAGGGCAGGCGGCGGGTCACCGACTCCATGGCGGCATGGAACCCACGTGCGGTCAAAACCGGGGACATGCGGCCAGGTTGGCAGCACAAAGTGACCGGGAGGCGGGCGGCCGGCAAACTTCCGGCCGCCCACCAGGGTCAGATGTACGGGCAGGTGTCGCGGTACTCCGAGATCGGGCCGCCCACCGGCGGCGCCGGGCACAGGAACTGGTCGTACCGGGTGTCGTTGTCCATGAACCGCTTCAGCCAGGACACGGTCAGCTTTCCGACCGTCGGCGTGGGCGAATTAGTGACGAAATGGTCGGCGTCATTCATTTCCAGGTAGGCCTTCTCGCCGCCGAGGGACTGGTAGAACGGCTCCGAATGCGATCCGACGGAGGCGATGAAGTCGTTTTCCGCGCCGATCACCATCGTCGGGACGCGGACCGAGCCCCAGGACTTCGTGTTGCTCCACGCCAGCAGCGGGATCGACGCCTTCAGCGCGGGCCGCTGGGCCGTGGCGTAGAGGGCCCCGCCGCCGCCCATGGAGTGGCCCATGACCGCCAGCCGTGCTGGGTCGACGCGGTCGCGCACGGCGCTGGACTTGGTCACGTAGTCGAGGGCGGCCAACAGTTGCGCGCCGCGGGCGTCGGGCTGGTCGAACAGGCCGTTCGTCGAGATGGTGATCACCACAAACCCGTGCGATGCCAGTCGGGGGCCGAACCAGGCGATCGCGCCTTCACTCTCGATGAAGCCGGGGGACACGGCCACCGCGCCGAAGGTGCCCTGGCTGGTGTCGGTCGGATAGGTGATCGTGCCGCCGCCGAAGCCGTGACCGCCGGGGACGGACACCTTGGCCACGGCGAACGGGCCCGCCGCGGCTTCGAGGGCCGCGACTGTCGGATTCGGGCCGCGCTGGTGGGGATTCTCCGCGGCCGAGGCGTCGACGGAGACGAACACGACGGCGACCGCGGCCGCCGCTACCGCGAGTCTTCTGGAAAGGGTCGGCATTCGCCGCAGCGTATTGACGTGGGCGTTTATCCGGAATAGCCGACCGAGAACCGTGCGACCAAAGACAAATACCGAATTCGAAAATGTGTCGGACTGATGAATCAGGGCCCGCGCTGGCCGATCAGCAATGCGCTCCCGGCGGCGA
>NZ_JABVED010000049.1 GCF_014323725.1 Actinokineospora xionganensis
ATGACCGTGGCCAGTGAAGAATCCCCGTAGGCGGCCATTTACCGTCCCATAGGTGGCCGGCGATCTCCCCGCTGGTGGCCAGATATCTCCCCGGTGAGTAGTTCGGGATGCCGGTCGAGAAGAGTCGGCCGGTGAAGACGAGCAGGGAGATCATGGAAATCCTTGAGGCATACGACCTCACGGGCAGTTACCGCGCTGCGGCGGAGTTGGCCGGGTGTGATCACCACACGGTGGCCCGGTATGTGCTGTTGCGTGAGGCCGGGCAGAGCCCGGTGGCCCGGGAGCATCGGGCTCGTCCGATCGACGAGTACGTGGAGAAGATCGAAGAGTTGGTGGTCCGTTCGGGCGGACGGGTGCGGGCGGATGTGGTGCACCGGCGGATCACCGCGATGGGCTTCGCCGGTGGTGAGCGCACCACCCGCCGCGCGGTGGCGCAGGTGAAGGCGCGGTTCGCGGCGGGGCAGCGGCGGGTGTTCCGGCCGTGGATCACCGAGCCGGGGTTGTGGTTGCAGTGGGACTGGGGTGAGGGCCCGCGCATCGGCGGCAGGCGCACGAGTTTGTGGTGCGCGTGGTTGGCGTGGTCGAGGTTTCGGGTGGTGATTCCGGTATGGGACAAGACATTACCGACGATCGTGTCCTGTTTGGACACGACGCTGCGAAGGATCGGTGGAGTGCCGACGTATGCGTTGACAGACAACGAGAAGACGGTTTCGGTCGACCATGTCGCGCGGATCGCGGTGCGCAACCCGGAGATCGTCGAGGTCGGCCGCCACTACGGGATGACGATCCGCACCTGCGTCCCGGCTGACCCGCAGACCAAGGGCGGTTCGGAGGCCACGGTGCGTATCGCCAAGGCCGATCTGGTGCCCACGGCGGCGAACCTGCTGGAGAGCTACCGCCGGTTCGGCGAGTTGGAGGCCGCGTGTCGGGAGTTCTGCGAGCAGGTCAACGACCGGATCCACCGCGAGACCCGGCGCCGCCCGGTCGAAGCGCTGGCCGAGGAACGCACCAGGTTGCACCGGCTGCCGAGCGAGCCGTTCACGGTCGCGTTCGGCACCACCCGGCGGGTGAAGTGGGACAGCACGATCTCAGTGGAAGGGGTGCGTTACTCGGTGCCGCATCCCCTGGTCGACACCAGGGTTTGGGCCCGGTTCCACGGCGACGAGCTGATCGTGACCGCCGTCGGCGAGCACGGGCCGGCCGAGGTCGCCCGCCATGCCCGGTCGACGCCCGGGAGCCCGATGATCAGCGACGAGCACTACCCGCCCCGCGAGGACAAGTCCGGTGACCGGGTCCCGAAGGCGACCTCGGCGGAGGAGGCCGCGTTCCTCGCCCTCGGGCCCGGGGCGGCGTCGTGGCTGGTCGAGGCCGCCGCGGCCGGGGCTCGACGGATCCGGCCGAAGATTGCCGAGGCGGTCGCGCTGGCCAAGCTGCACCCGGCTGCCGAGGTCGACCAGGCCCTCGGGACGGCGGCGATCGCCGGTCGGTTCGCCGAGAACGACCTGATCCGCATCCTGGCCCACCAAGCCGGCCGCGAGCAGGCCGAACCGACCCGGGCCGGTGAGACACACAGCCTGCAACCAGGCACCTCGGCCTGGTCGAACTTCGGCCTCAGCAGCTCCGACGACGAAAGCGAGGCATGATGGCGACCCCGATCCGCACCGTCGCGGGCTCGGCCGGCGACCCGCTGGCCGAGGCGATCGAGCTGACCAAACGACTGAAACTGCCCTATATCCGCAGGTCACTGGTCGATCTGATCCCGACCGCGAAGGCCCAGCGGTGGGACCCGGCCGAGGTCGTGCGCGTGTTGCTCGCCGAGGAAGCCGCCGGACGTGACGCGGCGAACCTGCGCACCCGCCGCAAACGAGCCGCGTTCCCCGCCGGGAAGACCTTCGGCGACTGGGACGAACAAGCATCCACCATCCCGCGACCGACCCAGGACGCGCTCAAGACCCTGGAATGGGTGCAGCGCAAGGAAAATCTCTGCATCTGCGGCCCGTCCGGCACAGGCAAGAGCCACTTCTGCGAAGCGCTCGGCCAGGCCGCGGTCGAGGCCGGGATGACCGTCGCCTGGTTCACCATCGAGGACCTCGGCGTCCTGGTCCGCCGTCACCGGGCCGACGACTCCATCACCCGAGCCCTCGCCAGGCTGATCCGCACCGACCTGATCATCATCGACGACATCGGGCTGCTACCGGTCAGCCCCGATGCCGCCGAAGGCTTCTACCGCCTGGTCGACGCCGCCTACGAACGCCGGGCACTCGCCGTCAGCTCGAACCTGCACCCGTCCGGCTTCGACGAGATCATGCCCAAGACCCTGGCCACCGCCACCGTCGACCGGCTGCTGCATCACGCGCACATCGTGGTGACCCAGGGTGACAGCTTCCGGCTCGCTCAAGCCACCTCCGGCAAGGGCGTGATGCCATTGAACTGACAACCAGCCCACGGCGGGGAATTATCTGGCCGCCGCCGGGGAGAACCAGGTGGCCACCAGCGGGGACAACTGCTGGCCGCCTACGGGGAGAACGAACTGGCCATTGACAC
>NZ_JABVED010000005.1 GCF_014323725.1 Actinokineospora xionganensis
TCCAACCTCGTGTTGGTCCCCGAACCGGTCGCCGCGGCCGCGCACTTCGCCTCGTTCGGCCACACCCTCGCGCCCAACCAGGCGCTCGCCGTGTACGACCTGGGTGCGGGCACCTTCGACGTCGCCATCGTCGCCGCGACCCAGAACGGGTTCGCCGTGCTCGCCGAGAACGGCCTGCCCGACCTCGGCGGCATGGACGTCGACCAGACGCTGCTCGAGCACGTCGGCCGCCAGGTCTCCCGCCGCGACCCGGGTGGCTGGCAGCGGCTGCTGCGCCCGGAGTCCCTCGGCGACCGGCGCGCGCGTCGGGCCTTGCTGGAGGACGTGAAGGCGGCCAAGGAGGCGCTTTCACGGCACCCGCAGACCGAGGTGCCGATGCCCGAGCCGTTCGACGACGTCCTGGTCACCCGGGCCGAGTTGGAGGCGCTGATCCGGCCCAGCATGCTGCGCAGCGTCGAGTTGCTCGCGGGGACGATCCGCGCGACCGGGCTGTCGCCGGATCGGCTCGTGGGGATCTACCTGGTGGGCGGCTCCAGCCGGATCCCGCTCGTGGCGACTTTGATCGCGGAGCAGCTCCGCGTGGTGCCCACGAGTCTCGACCAGCCGGAAACCGCCGTGGCCCTCGGCGCGCACCACGTGTCCCAAGAGGGCATCAGCATGCGCACCTCGCAGGTCGGGCCGCAGTCCGCGGGTGTGCGGGCACAGCCGTTCCCGCAGCCGTCGACGGGTGGTTTCCCCGCCCAGCAGGCAGCAGGCGGTTTCGCGACCCAGCAGCCCGCGTCGGGGGGCTTCGCCGCGCACCAGGGTGCTCAGTCTCCGGCGGGCGGCTTCGCGACCGCGCAGTCCGGCGCCGCGGGATCACAGCCGCCGCAGACCGGCGCCTTCGCCGCTCAGCAGAGCTTTCCGCAGTCGACGCAGCAGCAGGCGAACTTCCCGAGCCTGGCGGGCAACTTCCCGACCCCGCCGCGGCAGCCCGCCGCGGCCGCGGGGCGCAAGAAGCTGGTGGTCACCGCCGTCGCCGCGGTGGTCGCGCTCGCGGCGGTCGCGGGCGGGATCTTCTTCTTCACACGGTCGGGTGAACTTCCGACGGCTCAGTCCTGTGCGACCAAGGGCACGCCGGACGACAAGGGTTTCACCGACTGCCTGCGGCAACTGGCGGGCGGCGTGCCGGAGGCCAACACCTGTGAGCGCGGCGCCGACGTCACGTGCGCGCTGCCGGACGCCTACCGGGTCACCTACACCCACGCCGGTTCCATCGAGGACGTCCAGCGCGTCTGGGAGACCGAACTCGGCAAGGTCGACGCGGGCGAGCACGTCGTCGCCGACTGGCGGGGCAACGGCCTCGACGGCAAGCTGCGCGCCGGCGTCAAGGACGGCGTCGGGGTGCTGGTGTTCACGGTGAAGGACCGGCCGCTGGTGGGCACGCTCACCAAGTCCGACGCGGCAGACCTGACCCCGGACAAGCTGGCGGACTTCTTCGCCAGCACCGTCCAGCCGGGAGCTTGACGCACGCGGTTCCGACAACCGGCCTGGCGGACTACTTGCGGTTTCGGAGGGCGATGAGGCCGACGACGATTGCGGCGACGCAGGCGCCGATGGATCCGATGGTCAGCCACAGTTCCTCGGTGGCCGACGGGTTCTCGATGGCGAAGGTGAACACGTGCCCGAGTCTGCCACCTACACTCAGCCGCGATGCGCATCACCGCCTTCCGGTCCCGCCTCGCTGAGGAATTCGGCGCTCAGCGGGCCGACACCATCGCCCACGACCATGTCTTCAGCGCGCTCGGCGGCCGTACCGTCGACCAGGCGCTCGACGCCGGGATTCCCACGAAGGAGATCTGGCGGGCCGTCTGCGAGGCCTTCGAGGTCCCGCCCGAACGACGCTGAGCGCCAGCTACACCATCGGCGTGTCACTACCAGGATCGAACAGGTGTTCGCTACCATGTTGTCCACATCGGGTCCGCTTGTCCACAGACTGGCGGTGCCTTCCGAGAAACGTCGGCCCTTGCCCGTAGCGTCGGCGCCGTGAGTACGAAACAGTCTCGAGTCAACCGAGGTGGAACCAAGATGGCACCAGCACCCGACCGGGATAAGGCGCTCGAACTCGCCCTTGCCCAGATCGACAAGAACTTCGGCAAGGGCTCGGTCATGCGCCTCGGTGAGGAAGGCCGCGCCCCTATCGCGGTCATCCCCACCGGCGCGATCGCGCTCGACGTCGCGCTCGGTATCGGCGGTCTGCCGCGCGGACGCGTAGTCGAGATCTACGGTCCGGAGTCCTCCGGTAAGACCACTGTCGCCCTGCACGCGGTGGCCAACGCCCAGCGCAACGGCGGCATCGCGGCGTTCATCGACGCCGAGCACGCGCTCGACCCGGAGTACGCCAAGAACCTGGGTGTCGACACCGACGCCCTGCTGGTGTCGCAGCCCGACACCGGCGAGCAGGCGCTGGAGATCGCGGACATGCTGATCCGCTCCGGCGCGCTCGACATCCTGGTCATCGACTCCGTCGCGGCGCTTGTCCCGCGCGCGGAGATCGAGGGCGAGATGGGCGACAACCACGTCGGCCTGCAGGCCCGGCTGATGAGCCAGGCCCTGCGCAAGATGACCGGCGCCATGAGCAACACCGGCACCACCGCGATCTTCATCAACCAGCTCCGCGAGAAGATCGGCGTCATGTTCGGCTCCCCGGAGACGACAACCGGTGGCAAGGCGCTCAAGTTCTACGCCTCCGTGCGGCTCGACGTGCGCCGCATCGAGACGCTCAAGGACGGTGGCGAGCCGGTCGGCAACCGCACCCGCGTCAAGGTGGTGAAGAACAAGGTCGCGCCGCCGTTCAAGCAGGCCGAGTTCGACATCCTCTACGGCAAGGGCATCAGCCGTGAGGGTTCGCTCATCGATATGGGCGTCGACCAGGGCATCCTGCGCAAGTCGGGTGCTTGGTACACCTACGAGGGCGACCAGTTGGGGCAGGGCAAGGAGAACGCCCGCAAGTTCCTGCTGGAGAACCCGGACGTGGCCGACGAGATCGAGAAGCGCATCAAGGACAAGCTCGGCATCGGCGCGAAGCTCGACGCCGACGAGACGGTCGCGGCGCCTGTCGAGTTCTAGTGGCGGAGCGCAAGTACGCGCGCAGGACTCGGGGGACGGGCGGCGACTCGTCCCCCGAGGAATCGCGTAAAACCGAGGAACAGGACCCGGCCGCCAAGGCCCGGGAGATCTGCTATCGCCTGCTCACGGTCCGCTCCCGGACCCGGCAGGAGCTCGAACAAGCCTTGCAGCGCAAGGAGATCCCGGACGACATCGCTCAGACCGTGCTCGGCAAGTTCGCCGCCATCGGCCTGATCGACGACGAAGCCTTCGCCGAGAGCTGGGTCCGCTCCCGCCACACCTACCAGGGCCTGGGCCGTCGCGCCCTCGCCATGGAACTACGCCGCAAGGGCGTGGCCGACGAGGTCGTCGCCGAAGCCGTGGACGCGGTCGACAGCGAGGCCGAGGACGAACGCGCCCGGCAGTTGGTGCGCAAGAAACTCGGCGCCATGTCGGGTCTGGAAGACCAGGTCCGCATCCGCCGACTCGTGGGAATGCTGGCCCGCAAAGGGTATTCGGAGGGAATGGCCTTCCGGGTGGTGCGCGAGGAGTTGTCCGCCCACGGCGGTGACGCGTCCGAGTTGGACACCATCCCGGACTGAGCCGCGCGGCCCGGTCGTGCCAAAGGGCGCGACCGGCAGGTGAGTGTCTGCGAAGCTGTCGCGGTGAACGAAGACTGGGAGCGGCGCACCGCCGAGGCGTGGGCCGCCATCGACAACCACGACGCCGAGAAGTTCCGGGCGCTGATCGGCACTCTGGCCGATGAACTCCCCGCCGACAGCGCTATCGCGGACTTTGAGCGGGCCTGTGCCTTCGACTCGACCGGCCACTCCGACCGCGCCGTCCCGCTCTACCGCAAGGCGCTCGAACGCGGCCTGACCGGTGAACGCAGGCGCCGAGCCGTGATCCAGTTGTCCAGTTCCCTACGCAACATCGGCAACCCGCAGGAGAGCGTCGACCTGCTGACCGCCGAGATGAACGCGGGTTCCGACCGGCTGGACGACGCCATTCGTGCCGTGCTCGCCCTGGCACTCACCGATCTTGGCCGGGAACGGGAGGCCGTCTCCCTGGCCGTCGGCGCTCTCGCCCGGCACCTACCGCGCTACCAGCGCTCCATGGCCGACTACGCCCGCCTCCTGATCGAAAAGGAGTAGATCAGCTCTTTACGCGAGAATTACTCGCGAGTATCTTTCGGGTTTCGACCTGGAGGAGGAACCCGATGATCCGTCCTCGCTTATCCGTCCGAAAGCTGACCGTCGCGGTCGCCGTGCTGCTCGCCGCGGGTGTCACGGCGTTGCCGGGGATGGGCCAGGCCGCCCAGAGTCCGCCCGGCGCTGACGTCGGGGCGGTGGGTGTGCCGTTCAAGGGAACCTTGTCGGACGGGACCGTCCAGGGTTTCCTCGATGCCCACACGCACGTCTTCTCCAACGTCGCGTTCGGCGGGAATGTGGTGTGCGGCAAGCCATTCGACCCCGCTGGACCGCAGAAGGCGCTCGTCGACTGCCCGGATCACCTCCCCAACGGCGAGTTCGCCTGGTTCGAGAACTTCACCAAGACCGGCTCGCCCGTCGGCACCCACGACCCGGTCGGGTATCCGAGCTTCAAGGACTGGCCCGCGCACAATTCCCTGACCCACCAACAGGCCTATTACAAATGGATCGAACGGGCCTGGCGCGGCGGGCTGCGGCTGATGGTCAACCACCTGGTCTCCAACCGCCAACTCTGCGACCTGTACCCGATCAAGAACCAGCCCTGCAACGAGATGGACTCCATCCGGCTGCAGGCCCGCCTGATGAACGACCTGCAGAACTACATCGACGCCGAGAGCGGGGGCGCGGGCAAGGGCTGGCTGCGGGTCGTGCGCAGCCAAGATGAGGCGCGCAAGACGATCGAGGGCGGCAAGCTCGCCGTACTGCTCGGTGTGGAGACCTCCGAGCCGTTCGGCTGCAGGCAGATCCTTGGGGTCGCCCAGTGCTCGAAGGGCGACATCGATCGTGGACTCGACGAGATGCACGCGCTCGGCGTGCGCACGATGTTCGTCTGCCACAAGTACGACAACGCCCTGTGCGGTGTGCGCTTCGACGGCGGCGCCGCCGGTGTGGCGGTCAACGCGGCCAACTTCCTGGGAACCGGGCAGTTCTGGGACGCCCGCACCTGCACCACCGAGTACTCCGACAACACCATCGCCGCCGCGGGCACCATCCCAGACGCCCTCAAGCCGTTGGTCCCGTTGCCGGTGTATCCGCCCGCGCCGCACTGCAACACCCGCGGGCTGACCGACCTCGGCGAACACATGGTCAAGGGCATGATGGCGCGCGGCATGATGGTCGAGGTCGACCACATGAGCGTCAAGGCGGCCGACCGCACCCTCGACCTGCTCGAGGAGGTCCGCTATCCGGGTGTCGTGTCCTCGCACAGTTGGACCGACAGCAAGTACTTCCCGCGGATCTACGCGCTCGGCGGCATGATCGCCCAGTACGGCCACTCCGCCCCGCAGTTCCTCGCGGGCTGGCAGCAGGGCGAGGCCTACCGCGACCAGCACGGCATCGCGGGCTACGGGTTCGGCATCGACGTCAACGGTCTCGGGGGCCTGCCTGGGCCCCGCGCGGACAACGCGGGCAACGGCGTGTCCTACCCGTTCACCTCGGTCGACGGCACCGTGCGCCTGGACCGGCAGCGGATGGGCGAGCGGACCTGGGACGTCAACAAGGAGGGTATGGCGCACTACGGCCTGATGCCCGACTGGATCGAGGACATCCGAAAGGTGGCGGGCGATGAGATCGTCCAGGACCTCGTCGGCGGCGCCGAGGCCTACCTGCGCACCTGGCGGGCCGCTGAGCGTTTCCAGGCGCCCGCCAACCTGGCCAGAGGCGCCGCCGCGACGGCGAGTGCGTCGGAATGGAGCCCCTGGTACGACTTCCGGCCGCACCGCGCCGTCGACGGCGATCTCGGCACCCGCTGGGCTTCGGGCTGGAGCGACGGCCAGTGGTTCCGGATCGATCTAGGCGACCAGCGCCGGATCAGCAGGGTCGCGCTGCGCTGGGAGGCCGCCTATGGGTCGGCCTACCGGGTCGAGGTGTCCGATGACGGCCAGAGCTGGCGGTCCGTCGCCGCCGTCGAGGGCGCGTCCGGCGGACTCGATGTGGTCTCATTCGCGCCGACTACGGCCCGTCATGTGAAAGTCCAGGGAGTCCGCAGGGGGACGAACTACGGCTACTCACTGCTGGAGGTCGGCGTCTACTGAGTCCACTCGGGAACTGGCGGGAGCTGTTGCGACGCAACGGTTCCCGCCAGTTTTTTGTGCCCGGCATCACCCGGTGTGTGCGGGAAATCACACCGGAATATGCTTCTCCGTAGCGACTCAGTGACCCGCTGGTTCGCGCCATGTGGTACTTGTCACATCTGCTGTCGGCAGGCAAAGTCGGCAACGAGCGGGCACCCTCGGTCTACCCACGGCCGGGGTCCGCGAACGGACCGGCGTACGGAGGTGCGTACATGTCGAGCACGGAGATCCACGAACTGCAGCGAACGATCGGCCAACTGCGGCACTGTGTCGGCGCGCTGCGGGGTCGCTACGGCGACATCCCCGCGGTGCGCAGGCTCATGAACGACATCGAACGGCTTGACATCGACTCGAGCGAGTTCTCCGCGACTCCCAGCACACCGGTGCCCAGGCCCGCGGCCGAAGGCGAGTTCGTCGTCGTGCCGGACACCCCGTACGACCCCGCCCTGTGGCAGGGAGCCGACGACGAAGGAGTCGGCGGCTACCACCGATAGCGCCCCAGGGTCCCCACCACGAGACGTATCCGACGCGGGCCGCCCCGAGCCCGCGAGGATCGCGACAAAGACGAGGAAACGATGACGTCAGGCGTCGGCGCCCCCAGGCGGGCGCGGATCTCCGCGCGCACCCTTCGGACGGACCGGTGGTGGCTCCCGCCGCTGCTGACGAACCTCGGCCTGCTGACGTTCGTGGTCTACGCGGGCGCCCGTTCGTTCATGGGCAAGTGGTACTGGGTCGAGGAGTACGGCTACCTCACGCCGTTCTACTCGCCCTGCCTGAGTGAGTCGTGCCTGCCGGGATCCAGCCACTTCGGCACTCCGCTGCCGGAACTGCCGGGCTGGATCCCGCTGGGCTTCGTGGCCCTGCCGTTCCTGCTGGGCTTCCGTCTGACCTGCTACTACTACCGCAAGGCGTACTACCGCTCGGTGTGGCAGTCCCCGCCTGCCTGCGCGGTCGCCGAGCCACACGGCAGCTACTCCGGTGAGACCCGGCTGCCGCTGATCGTGCAGAACGCCCACCGGTACTTCTTCTACGTCGCGCTGGTCGTCTCAGTGATCAACACTTACGACGCCGCGCTGTCGTTCACCCACGGTGTCGGCCTGGGCTCGCTGGTCCTGACGACCAACGTGATCCTGCTCTGGGGCTACACGCTGTCCTGCCACTCGTGCAGGCACATCGCCGGTGGCCGCCTCAAGCACTTCTCCAAGCACCCCGTGCGCTACCGCGCCTGGACGCTGATCTCCAAGCTGAACGTCCGCCACATGCAGCTGGCGTGGACGACCTTGGCGACGCTGATGCTGACCGACCTCTACGTGATGCTCGTCGCCAGCGGCGCCATCTCCGACCTGCGGTTCTTCTAGAAGACCCGCCTTCCCCACCACAGTTTGTCTTTCGAGAGGATCCAATGAGTCAGGTCGAGCGGCACTCCTACGACGTCGTCGTCGTCGGAGCGGGCGGCGCGGGGCTCCGCGCGGTGATCGAGGCCCGCCAGCGCGGGCTGCGCGTGGCGGTCGTGTGCAAGTCGTTGTTCGGTAAGGCCCACACCGTGATGGCCGAGGGCGGCTGCGCGGCGTCGATGGGCAACGCCAACTCCAACGACAACTGGCAGGTCCACTTCCGCGACACGATGCGCGGCGGCAAGTTCCTCAACAACTGGCGCATGGCCGAGCTGCACGCCCGGGAAGCGCCGGACCGCGTCTGGGAGCTGGAGACCTACGGCGCGCTGTTCGATCGCACCGAGGACGGCCGGATCAGCCAGCGCAACTTCGGCGGCCACACGTACCCGCGGCTCGCGCACGTCGGCGACCGCACCGGCCTCGAGCTGATCCGCACCATGCAGCAGAAGATCGTCTCGCTGCAGCAGGAGGACTTCGCCGAGACCGGTGACTACGAGGCGCGGATCAAGGTCTTCGCCGAAGTGACCATCACTGAGCTGGTCAAAGATGACGGCCGCATCGCGGGTGCGTTCGGCTACTACCGCGAGACCGGCCGGTTCGTGCTGTTCGAGGCCCCCGCGGTGGTGCTCGCGACCGGCGGCATCGGCAAGTCGTTCAAGGTCACGTCGAACTCCTGGGAGTACACCGGCGACGGCCACGCGCTGGCCATGCGCGCGGGCGCGACCCTGATCAACATGGAGTTCGTCCAGTTCCACCCGACCGGCATGGTCTGGCCGCCCAGCGTCAAGGGCATCCTGGTCACCGAGGGCGTGCGCGGCGACGGCGGCGTGCTGAAGAACTCCGAGGGCAAGCGCTTCATGTTCGAGTACGTCCCCGAGGTGTTCAAGGGGCAGTACGCGGAGACCGAGGAAGAAGCCGACCGCTGGTACACCGACCAGGAGAACAACCGGCGCACCCCCGACCTGCTGCCCCGTGACGAGGTCGCCCGCGCGATCAACTCCGAGGTCAAGGCGGGTCGCGGCTCACCGCACGGCGGCGTCTACCTCGACATCGCGAGCAGGCTGCCCGCCGAGGAGATCAAGAAGCGGCTGCCGTCGATGTACCACCAGTTCAAGGAACTGGCCGACGTCGACATCACCGCGGAGCCGATGGAGGTCGGTCCGACCTGTCACTACGTGATGGGCGGCATCGAGGTCGACCCGGACACCGCGGCGGCGAGCGTCCCCGGTCTGTTCGCCGCGGGTGAGTGCTCCGGTGGTATGCACGGTTCCAACCGCCTCGGCGGCAACTCGCTGTCGGACCTGCTGGTCTTCGGCAGGCGCGCGGGTCTCGGCGCGGCGTCCTATGTGGAGTCGCTGGAGTCGCGGCCGACCGTGTCGCAGTCCGATGTGGACGCGGCGGCGGAGATGGCGCTCTCGCCGTTCGACCCGCCCGCTGAGGGGGTCGAGGAGAACCCGTACACGCTGCAGAACGAGCTGCAGCAGTCGATGAACGACCTCGTCGGCATCATCCGCAAGTCCGAGGAGATCGAGCGGGCGCTGGAGAAGCTCGCCGAGATCCGCTCGCGCATCCGCAACGTCACCGTCGAGGGCCATCGGCAGTTCAACCCGGGCTGGCACCTCGCGATCGACCTGCGCAACATGCTGATGGTCAGCGAGTGCGTCGCCCGCGCGGCGCTGATCCGCACGGAGAGCCGTGGCGGCCACACCCGCGACGACCACCCGGGGCTCGACGCCCAGTGGCGCAACAAGCTTCTGGTGTGCAGCGCGAAGGACGACGATCCGGTGGTTCCCGGTGTCGAGGTCACGCCGAAGGAGCAGCTGCCGATGCGGCAGGACCTGATCGAGCTCTTCGAGCTCCCTGAGCTGGAGAAGTACTACACCGAGGACGAGCTGGGCAGCCACCCGGGAAGGACGGCCTGAGGTGTCGTACAAGGCGAAGTTCAAGATCTGGCGCGGCGACGACCAGACCGGGGAGCTGCACGATTACCTGATCGAGGTGAACGAGGGCGAGGTCGTCCTCGACATCATCCACCGGCTGCAGGCCACCCACGCCCCCGATCTAGCTGTGCGCTGGAACTGCAAGGCGGGCAAGTGCGGCTCGTGCTCGGCGGAGATCAACGGCAGGCCGAAGCTGCTGTGCATGACCCGGATGTCGACGTTCACCGAGGACGAGGTCATCACG
Organism: Actinokineospora xionganensis; assembly: GCF_014323725.1. Lineage (GTDB taxonomy): Bacteria > Actinomycetota > Actinomycetes > Mycobacteriales > Pseudonocardiaceae > Actinokineospora > Actinokineospora xionganensis. Next base: position 9,949 of record NZ_JABVED010000005.1, read on the forward strand.
GTCACGCCGCTGCGCGCGTTCCCGGTGATCCGCGACCTGGTGACCGACGTGTCCTTCAACTACAAGAAGGCCCGCGAGATCCCGTCCTTCACCCCGCCGCCGGGCCTCGGGCCGGGCGAATACCGGATGAAGCAGGTCGACGTCGAGCGCTCGCAGGAATTCCGCAAGTGCATCGAGTGCTTCCTGTGTCAGGACACCTGTCACGTGATCCGTGACCACGAGGAGAACAAGGAGTCCTTCGCGGGCCCGCGTTTCCTCATGCGGATCGCCGAACTGGAGATGCACCCGCTGGACTCGGCCGACCGGGTGCGCGAGGCGCAGGACGAGCACGGCCTCGGCTACTGCAACATCACCAAGTGCTGCACCGAGGTCTGCCCGGAAGGCATCAAGATCACCGACAACGCGCTCATCCCGATGAAGGAGCGCGTCGCCGACCGCAAGTACGACCCGATCGTCTGGTTGGGCAGCAAGCTGTTCAAGCGCGAGAAGGCGTGAGTTCCGGGGCTTCCGGGAGTCGAGTTCGGCTCTCGGAAGCCCTGGCCAGCGCCACCTGGGCCGCGACGATGCCGGTGAGCATCACGACCGAGCCCACGAGTTGAACGGGTGTCAGCAACTCGCCCAGGAGCACCGCCGCGAGCCCAGCGCCCACGAGGATCTCCACACACGAGACGAGACTCGCGGCCGTCGACGAGATCGTGCGCTGTCCGAGCGCGCTGAGCAGGACCGCCGCGGCCATGCCGACGACACCGATCCAGGTCAGCAGGAACCAGTCTTTCGCGTCGACCCGCTCGAACGGGAACGGCGCGAGCGGAAGCAGCGCCACCGCGCCGACGCAGGCGCCCCACGTCGTGAGGACCAGGGGGTCGTGGACGCGGAGACCGTGTTCGGCCAACAGGAACCGCCCGGCCAGCGTCGCGGCCGCCACCATCGCCGTCAGCAGGCCCAAAGCGTCCAATGACAGCGACGTCCACACCTGGCTGATCAGCGCCAGGCCGAGCAGCGTCGTGCCAATCCCCACCCACAGCGTGACGGGCAGCCGCGTGCGGCGCACGAAGCGGATCCAGAGGGCGATCAGCACCGGGGCCAGATACTCGATCAGCAACGTGATCCCGACCGGGAGCCGGGTGATCGCGAAGGTGTAGCTGACTTGGTTGAGCGACAACGTGAACACGCCGTAGAGACCGAGCAGCCACCAGTGTCGACGGTGGATCCGCAGGCTGCGTCGGGTGGCCACGGCGAGCAGCAGCAGGGCGATCGCGCCGATGGCCATGCGGCCCTGGATGACGTTGACCGCGGACAAACCCGACCCGGCGAGCATCTTCAGCACGGGAGCGGAACTGCCCATGGCCACCGCTCCCGCCGCGGCGAACGCCAATCCTCGTCTCATGTGGGCGACGCTAATCGAGACGCCCGTGGCCGCGATTGAAAATTTTCCCGTGCGGACGCAAGATTGTTGCGTGGCTACCTCCGCGCTCGACGAGACCGATCACGAGCTGCTTGCCTTGCTGCAGCGGGATTCCGCCCGCACGCTGGGCGAACTCGGCGAGCTGGTGTCCCTGTCGCCAAGCGCCGTGCAGCGGCGGATCGACCGCTACCGCAAGGCGGGACTCATCGAGCGTCAGGTCGCGGTGCTCGACCCGACCCAGGTCGACGTGCTTCTCGCGATATGTCTCGTGACCCTCGCCAAGGAGTCCCGCGCGCTGCACGCCGCGTTCCGCCGCAGGCTGCTCGCCGCCCCGGAGGTCCAGCAGCTCTACAGCGTCTCGGGGGAGACGGACTTCGTCGTGGTGCTGGCCACCACGAGCATGTCCCACTTCCGTGAGGTGTCCGAGCGGCTGCTCAAGGACGCGCCCAACATCCAGCGCTACAGCACGATGTTCGTCCTCGACCCGGTCCGCACCGGCACGGCTCTGCCCACCCGCCGCTAGAGACGACGATGGCCGCCTCCCAGGTGCGGGAGGCGGCCATCGAAGGTCGTTGGGGTCAGCCCACGTTGGTGGCCCCGGCGCCCGCGAGGTCGTCGGCGTGCACGACCGCGGCGCCCTCGTCGGTCTTGGCGGCCTTCTTGCCCTGGCTCAGCCTGCGTTCGACGTAGATCGCGAACCGGCTCAGCGCGTAGTTGACCACGATGAAGATCACCGCGATCAGCAGGTAGGTCTGGATCGGGTTGCTGAGGTTCTGGACGATCTGGCCCGCGACCCGGACTGTCTCCTCGTAGCTGATGATGAAGCCCAGCGACGTGTCCTTGAGGATCACGACGAGCTGGCTGATCAGCGCGGGCAGCATCGCCCGGAACGCCTGCGGAAGCAGGACCAGCCGAAGCACCTGTCCGCGGGTCAAGCCAAGCGACTCGGCCGCTTCACGCTGTCCCTTGGGCAGGGAGTTGATGCCCGCTCTCACGATCTCGGCGATGACCACCGAGTTGTAGAGCGTCAGACCGATCACCAGGTACCACATCGGTTCCAGGCTCACACCGAACTCCGGCAGCACGCGCGCGACGAAGAAGATGGCGATGACGACGGGGATACCGCGCAGCAGTTCGATGAACCCGACCACGATCCAGCGGTACCACGGTGCGGAGGTGACCCGGGTGACCGCCAGCAGGGTGCCGATGACCAGCGAGAACACCACCGCGAGCGCAGCCGCCATCAGCGTGTTGGCCATGCCCTCGCCGATGCGTGCCCAGACCAGTTCGAAACTGTCGTCGGTCGGATCGAACAGCGGAGACCACTTGTCGGCGTCGAACTGGTTTTGCTTGTCGAGCTGGCGGTACACCACGTACAAGCCTGCAAGCAGGCCCACCAGGGCGAGCACGCTGAACAGCATGACCCGCCGCTTGGCCCGTGGCCCCGGGACGTCGTAGAGGACGGACGCGCTCATCGGGCGATCGCCACCTTTCGCTCCAGCCAGCCGAGGAACGCGCCGGCCGGGAGTGTGATCAGCAGGTAGGCGATGACGATGCCGGTCAGCACCGGCAGTGCGGCCTCACCGCGCGACCCGGTCAGCGTGTCCGACACCGCGAACAGTTCCCCGCCGACACCGAAGGCGCCGACGATGGCCGAGTTCTTGATCATCGCGATGATCACGCTGCCCAGCGGCGGCACCACGGTGCGGATCGCCTGCGGCAGGATGATGGTGGTCAGCGACTGGCCGAACGTCAGTCCGACCGCGCGCGCCGCCTCGGCCTGACCCGCGGGCACCGAGTTGATGCCACTGCGCACCGCCTCGCAGACGAACGCCGCGGTGTAGAGCACCAGGGCCGTGATGCTGAACCAGAAGTAGGCGCCGTTGATCCCCACCTCCGGCAGACCGAAGGCGCAGAAGAACAGCACCACGGTGAGCGGGCAGTTGCGGAAGACGTTGACCCACGACGTGCCGATCCACCGCAGCGGAGGCACAGGGGACACTCGGAAACCCGCCAGGATCGTCCCGAGGACGAGCGAGCCGACCATGGCGTAGGCGCAGATGAGCAGAGTCTTGAAGAACCCGTCGCGGTACAGCGCGAAGTTCTCGAAAATGACGTTCACGTGGACTCCGAGCCCGATTAAGGCTCGGGGCGCCTGCTGGTCAGCAGACGCCCCGAGGGCGGGTCAGTCGATCAGCTGCAGGTGGCCAGCGTGGGCAGCTTGGGGGTCTCGGGCGAGACCTTGCCCGCGGTGTCCTTCCACGCCTTCTCGTACTCGGCGGGCGAGTCGGTCAGGGTCTTGTGGATGAACTCGCAGAACTTGGTGTCGCCCTTCTTGATGCCGATGCCGTACGGCTCCTTGGTGAAGGGCTTGCCGACAAGCTTGAACTCACCCTTGCTGGCGTCGATCAGGCCGAGCAGGATCACGTTGTCGGTGGTGACGGCCTGCACCTGGCCGGTGCGCAGCGCGTCGGCGCACTTCGAGTACACGTCGAACAGCACGACGTTGGCCGGGTCGACGTACTCCTTGATCTTCTCGGCGGGCGTGGAGCCGGTGACCGAGCAGACCTTGGCGTTGGCGGCCTTGAGCGCCTCCGGACCCGCGATGTCGGAGTCCTTCTTCACCATCAGGTCCTGACCCGCTTCGTAGTACGGGCCGGCGAACGAGATGCGCTCCTTGCGCTTCGCGTTGATCGTGTAGGTGGCGACGACGAAGTCGACCTTGCCCTGCTCGATGACCTCCTCACGGATCTTCGAGGGGGTCTCGACCCACTCGATCTTGTCCGCGGAGATGCCGAGCTTGGCCGCGATCAGCTTCCCGATCTCGACGTCGAAGCCCGCGGGCTTGCCGTCGAGACCCTTGAGGCCGAAGAGCGGCTGGTCGAACTTCGTGCCGATCGTGACCTTGCCCGCCTTCTGCAGCGTGGCCATGGTCGTGCCCTCGTCGAACTTCGCCTCGGTGTTGACCGGTGGGTTGGTTCCCGCGTCGTTGCCTTTGTCACCGCAAGCGGTCATCGAGAGGGCGAGAGCGGCGGTCACGGTGCCAACCAGAAGGCCCCGGAGTCGCATGTGGTGCTCCTTTGTTTTCGATTCGGCTGCGGTCCAGCCGAACGGTTGTGGACTTGCTAGTGAGTCAGGATCTTGCCAAGGAAGTCCTTCGCGCGCGCGGACTTCGGCGCGGTGAAGAACTCGTCGGGGGTCGTGTCCTCGCAGACCTCGCCGTCGGACATGAAGATCACCCGATGGGCTGCTTTTCTGGCGAAGCCCATCTCGTGGGTGACGACGAGCATCGTCATGCCCTCGCTCGCCAGGGAGGTCATCACGTCGAGCACCTCCTGGACCATCTCCGGGTCCAGCGCGGAGGTCGGCTCGTCGAACAGCATGACCTTGGGCTTCATCGCCAGCGCTCGCGCGATGGCCGCGCGCTGCTGCTGGCCGCCGGACAGCTGCGCGGGGTACTTGTCCGCCTGGTTGGCGATGCCCACCCGATCGAGGAGCGCCATCGTCGTCTTGCGAGCCTCCGCGGCGGGCATCTTGCGCACCTTGAGCGGGGCGAGACTGACGTTCTCGGCGATCGTCTTGTGGGCGAAGAGGTTGAACGACTGGAACACCATGCCGACCTCGGCCCGAAGCTGCGCGAGTTGCTTGCCCTCGGCGGGCAGCGGCTTGCCGTCGACCTCGATGAGGCCGGAGTTGATCGGCTCCAGCCGGTTGATCGCGCGGCACAGCGTCGACTTGCCGGAACCGGACGGACCCAGGACGACGACGACCTGGCCCTTCGGGACCTCGAGGTTGATGTCCTTGAGGACGTGCAAAGTCCCGAAGTACTTGTCCACCGCCTCCATCCGGATCATGGCTGGGGCGGTGTTCGAGGCGGTCATGTAGGTCCTCCACGAGCGCGTTCGTGACGTTGGCGGCTTCGGCGGGCACGCGATGGCGGAAACCTACTCCGGCTCCCGCCGATGTCCAGGCCAGTTGAGCAACACTTAGGGTCTCAACTCTGTCACACACCCGCCTGGTGAACCGGAGGACACGCGTGCGAGTGCTGCTCGTGGAAGACGACGACCGGGTCGCCGAGGCGCTGATCCCGGCCCTGGTGCGGCGCGGGCTGGCCATCAAGCGGCTCGCCTCGGGGGCCGGGGTGCTCGAGACCGTGCGCGAGGTCGACGTCGTCCTGCTCGACCTCGGGCTGCCCGACGTCGACGGGATCGTCCTCTGTCGACAGATCCGCGCGGCCAGCGACGTGGCGGTCATCGTTGTCTCCGCGCGCGGGGAGGTCGACGACCGCATCCTCGGTCTTCGCGCGGGGGCGGACGACTATCTGGTGAAGCCCTACGACGTCGACGAACTCGTCGCCCGCGTGCACGCCGTGCGCAGGCGCAAGTCGCCCACACCCGGCGGGCCGGGTCTGGGCGGCGTCGCGGAGGTCGGTGACGTCCGGGTCGACCTCGACCGGCATGAGGTCACTGTGGACGGTGCGGTGATCGCGTTGTCCCGCAAAGAGTTCCACGTCTTCTCGCTGATCGTCGCGGCCCAGGGCGCGGTGTGCACCCGCGACCAGATCCTCGCCGAGGTGTGGGGTCGGGCAGGATCGGCGGAGAACCGCTCGCTCGACGTGCACGTCGCGACGCTGCGCACCAAGCTCGGCAGGCCCGCGCTGATCGAGACCGTGCGCGGGGTCGGATACCGGCTGGCGAACCAGCCGGGCAAACTCGCCTGAGCAACCTGGGGAGGTCTCGTGCGGACGCGGCTGTTGGGGATGATCTGGTTTCTCGTCGCGCTGGTCGTGTTCGGGCTGGGCATCCCGCTCGCGCTGGCCGTGGCGGGCGCCGAGCAGCAGAAGCTCTTCCTCGACCGGCTCACCGACACGAGCCGGTTCGCCTCGATGGCGCAGCGCCCGCTGACCGACGCCCGGCCCGAGTCGCTGCGGGAGGAACTGCAGCGGTACTCCGAGACCTACGGCATCGACGTGGTGGTCGTCGACCAGGACGCGAACCCGGCGGTCGGCTCGGGACGGGCGGACGCCCCCAGCCCGGTCGACCTGACCGATCCAGACGTGCGCGAGCAGGTGCAGGCCGCGCTCGCGGGCACGCGGCCCAAGGCCGGGCCGCTGCTGATGCCATGGGACGACGAGCCGCTGGTGCTGGCCGGGCCGGTACTGGTCGACGGGGAGGTGCGCGGCGCGGTCGTGTCGGTGTCGCCCACCGACCGCAGTCGGTCCCGGATGCTCTGGTGGTGGCTGCTCATCGGCGCGGGCGGGGTGCTGGCGTTCGGGCTCGCGCTGATGCTCGCCGTGCCGGTCATCCAGTGGATCCTGCGGCCCGTGCGCAGGCTCGACGAAGCCACCGGGTCGCTGGTGAGCGCCGTGGTGAGCGGCCGCGACGCCGAACTGGTCGGTGGTGCCCACGGCCCACCTGAGCTGCGTAAACTCGGCCGTTCGTTCGACCAGATGGCAGCCAGTGTCGGCGACACCCTCGCCGCGCAGCGCGCGTTCGTCGCCGACGCGTCGCACCAGCTGCGCAACCCGCTGACCGCGCTCAAGCTGCGGCTGGTCAACCTCGAAGGCCATGTGGACGCCGAGGCCGAGGTCCACCGGGTCGCCGCGGCCGCCGAAGCCGACCGGCTCAACCAGATCCTCGACGAACTGCTGTCGATGGCGCGGGCCGAGAGCTCGGGCAGCGACCTGGTCCCCACCGACGTCGACACGGTCGTCGCCGAGCGGGTCGCCGACTGGCGGGTCGTGGCGGTCTCGCGCGACATCGCGCTCGACTGCGTCGGGGCGGCGGGTGACACGTGGGCGATGGCACCGCCCCGGGGCGTCGACGGCATCCTCGACGCGCTGCTGGACAACGCGCTCAAGTTCACCGGATCAGGTTGTGCCGTGGAGCTGACCGTCGACGTGGTCGACGACGTCGTGCGGCTCTCGGTGCGTGACCACGGGCCGGGTCTGCGACCCGAGGAGTTGGAGCGGGCCACCGACCGGTTCTGGCGCAGCCACAGCCACCAGAACGTCCCCGGCTCAGGCCTGGGGCTGGCCATCGTGAGCCGCATCGTCGCCAGGGCGGGTGGGGACCTGCGCCTCGACCTGCCGGAGGGCGGCGGCCTGCGGGTGACCGTCGACCTGCCCGCCGACCGGCTTTAGGCCTTCTCGTCGCGGTAGTAGCGTTTCGCGCCCGGGTGCAGCGGGACCGGATCGGTCTCGATGGCCGAGTGGATGTCGATCGCCAGGGCCGCGCGGTTGGCCCTCGCCAGCTCGCCATGCGCGTCGAACAACCCCCGGACGAGAGCCTCGGCGACCTCCGCGGGCATCGCGTCGGTGACGAGCAGGTAGTTCGGCAGGGCCAACGTCGTGACCGGCCCACCCGCCAGGTTGTAGGTCGACACCGGGATCGACGCGGTGTTGTAGACCGGGTACTGGTTGCGCATGCTCGGCATCGCGTCGGTCAGGTCGAGCAGGCGCAGCGGGAGCACCGCGGCAAGGTCGGTGATCGCCTTGGTCGGCAGGCCGCCCGACCAGAAGAACGCGTCGACCTCCCCGCGCTTGAACGCCTCGATGGACTCGGTCAGGCCGAGATGCACCTTGGTCAGCGTGCCGGGGTCGGACAGCCCCGAGAGGTCGAGCAGGCGTTTCGCGATGAACGCGACGCCGGATTCGGCCGACCCGATCGCCACCCGCGTGCCGCGCAGCCCGTCCAAGCCGCGGATCGGCCCGTCGCCACGCACCACGATGTGCAGGTAGTCGTCGTAGAGCCGGGCGAGTGCCTGCGGCTTGCGCTGGGTGTTCGTGGGCAGCGAGGCGACGTCGGCCGCGCTGAAGGCCACATCGGCCTCGCCCGCGCACAGCTTGCGGATGTTCTCCGGGGACCCGCTGGTCTTGATGACCTCCGGCCGTTCGATCTCCAGCTGCCGCTGCCACGCGGCGGCCAGCGACTCGGACAGGCTGTGATAGACCCCGGAGGGAAAACCGGCGGCGATCCGCAGCCGCACCCCGGCGAACTGGCTGTCGCACCCGGACAGCACGCTCGCCAGGCAGACCAGGGCCAGGACCATGCCGCCGAGTCGTGTCCGCACCATTGGCCGATCGTGCCAGACGCCTGCCTTCGGCGGGACCGGGAAGGCCGCGTACCCTCGGACAGCGAGATGAGCGCGCGCACTTACGAAGTTCGCACCTATGGGTGCCAGATGAACGTCCACGACTCCGAGCGGCTGTCGGGGTTGCTTGAGGACGCAGGCTACGTCGCCGCCGACAGCGGCTCCGTGGCCGATGTCGTCGTCTTCAACACCTGCGCGGTCCGGGAGAACGCCGACAACAAGTTGTACGGCAACCTCGGCCACCTCGCACCGGCGAAGACGGCGAACCCGGACATGCAGATCGCCGTCGGCGGCTGCCTCGCCCAGAAGGACCGCGGCGAGATCGTCCGCCGCGCACCCTGGGTCGACGTCGTCTTCGGCACCCACAACATCGGCTCGCTGCCCGCCCTGCTCGACCGGGCCCGGCACAACCAGCGGGCCGAGGTCGAGATCCTGGAGTCGCTGGAGGTCTTCCCCTCCACGCTGCCCGCGCGGCGCGACTCGGCGCACTCGGGCTGGGTGTCGATCTCGGTGGGCTGTAACAACACGTGCACCTTCTGCATCGTCCCGTCGCTACGCGGCACCGAGCGCGACCGGCGCCCGGGCGACATCCTGGCCGAGGTCGAGGCCCTGGTCGCCGAGGGTGTCCTCGAGGTGACCCTGCTCGGCCAGAACGTGAACTCCTACGGCGTCGAGTTCGGCGACCGGTTCGCCTTCGGCAAGCTGCTGCGCGCGTGCGGCGAGATCGAGGGCCTGGAGCGGGTCCGGTTCACCTCGCCGCACCCCAAGGACTTCACCGACGACGTCATCGCCGCGATGGCCGAGACGCCGAACGTGTGCCACCAGCTGCACATGCCGCTGCAGTCCGGTTCGGACAAGGTGCTCAAGGACATGCGCCGCTCGTACCGGACGGCCCGCTACCTCTCGATCATCGAGAAGGTCCGCGCGGCCATGCCGGACGCGGCCATCACCACCGACATCATCGTCGGCTTCCCCGGCGAGACCGAGGAGGACTTCCAGGGCACCCTCGACGTCGTCCGCCAGTCCCGCTTCACCAGCGCCTACACGTTCCAGTACTCCAAGCGCCCCGGAACGCCGGCGGCGACGATGGCGGGACAGGTGCCGAAGAAGGTCGTCCAGGAGCGCTATGAGCGGCTCGTGGACCTGCAGGAGGAGATCTCCTGGGACCTGAACAAGGAACTGGTCGGCCGCACCGTCGAGGTCGTCGTCGCGGCGGGGGAGGGGCGCAAGGACGCCGACACCCACCGCATGAGCGGTCGCGCGCGCGACAACCGCCTTGTGCACTTCGCTCCGACCGGCGCCACCGAGTCGATCCGCCCGGGCGATGTCGTCGAAACGACCATCACCTACGCGGCCCCACACCACCTGGTCGCCGACGGCGACGTCGTGTCCCACCGCCGCACCCGCGCGGGCGACCACCACGAGGCCGGGATCCGCCCGAAGACCACCGGTGTCGGCCTGGGCCTGCCCGCGTTCGGCGTGCCCGCCCCGCTGCCCGAGGCCTCCGGCTGCGTGACCACGTGAGCGACGACGACCTCTCCGGCCTCAAGAAAGAGATCGACGAAGTCGAGCACCAGGCGGCCCGCACGGTCGAACTGGGCGGCCGCGCGGTGATCATCTCGGTCGCCGTGTTCGTGCTGATCGTCGGGTATCTGCTGCCCTGGATGGGCAACGCCCCCGGCTGGGAAGTCCTTCTCCACCAAGGTGACGCGGCGGGCAAGGCAGGCATGGTCCCGCGCTTGTTCGCCGCCACCGCACTTCTCTTCGGCGTCTTCGCCTCGGCTCTGGCCTTGATCACCCGGCGCTGGGGTCTCACCTGGGTCTGCGCCCTGGGCTGCTGGTTCGCCTCGGTGGACGGCCTCCTGGCCATCTGGACCCGCCAGTCGGTCGCGGGTCTGACCTCACCCGGCCCCGGTATCGGTTTGGTGATCAGCGAAGCCGCGATGGTCGTCCTGGGTGTGCTTTGGTTCCGCACGGCTTGGTCCCGGCTGTGAACCTCGCTCGCACGAGACAAGTGGCCGCTTCCGGAGCGCAATCGCGATAGCGTGACAGATGATCGTGTGGCTGAACGGAACCTTCGGAGCCGGCAAGACCACCACCGCTCGCGAGCTGACTCAGCTTATTTCGCGGTCCCGGATGTTCGACTCCGAGCAGATCGGGTCCATGTTGCGGCACGTCCTGACCGAGCCCGTCGAGGACTTCCAGGACTGGCCGCCCTGGCGCCCGCTGGTGACTCAGACGGCGGTCGAGGTACTCCGCTATGTCGGGGGCACTCTCGTCATCCCGCAGACCGTCTTGGTCGAACGCTACGCACGAGAGATCTTCCGAGGCTTCGACGAAGCAGGCATCCCCGTTCAGCACTTCCTGCTGCATGTGCGGCCAGACGAGCTTGTTGCCCGAATTGAGGCAGACCAGGTCGAAACGCTCGCGCGAGAGTGGCGACTGAACCACATCGCCGCCTACCAGGCAGCCCTGCCATGGCTTCGCGATGCCGCTGACGTCATCGACACCTCGAACCTGGCTCCCGAGAACGTCGCACAGGAGATCTCAAACCGGGTCGTGCTTGAGAATTCGTGATCCCGCGACATCGGTTCCGCACGGCTTCGTCGCGGCTGTTGCCTGAATGTCGAACTCACCTGCCGGAAGGGGGAACTCACTTGCCGGAAGGGGCGACTCGCGGGATGCGAAAGGCCGCTCCGGAATCCGGAGCGGCCTTTCGCGATAGGGCTAGCGAGAAGCGACGGCCTGTTCGGCGGCGGCCAGCCACTCGCGCCACTGCGCCGCCTGGGCCTCGGCCTGCTCAGCCCGACGCTTGTCGCCTGCGGCCCGCGCCTTCGCGGCCTGTGCCTCGAACTGCTCGACGCGCTCACGGAACTGGGCGGCCCGTGCCTCGGCCTCCGGGTCGGTCTTGCGCCACTGCGCGTCCGCCGCGGTCCGGACCTTCTCCTCGACCGCGCGCATCCGGCCCTCGAGCTCGCGGATCCGCTCACGCGGAACCTTGCCGATGAGCTCCCATTTCTCCTGGATCTTGTGGAGCTGGGCGCGGGCGGCGTCGAGGTCGCCCTTGACGTTGATCTTCTCCGCCTCGGCGAGCAGCTCTTCCTTGGCCTTCGCGTTCTGGGCGAACTCGGCGTCACGCTCGTCGAACACCGACGAACGCCTGCTGAAGAACTTGTCCTGCGCGGCTCGGAACCGCTGCCATAGCGTGTCGTCGGCGTCCTTGGGCGCGCGGCCCGCCGCCTTCCACTCCAGCATCAGTTCCTTGTAGCGGGCGGCCGTCGGACCCCAGTCGTCGGACTCGGACAGCAACTCGGCCTCGTCGACCAGTTCCTGCTTGCGGGACTTGGCCGTGGAGCGCTGGCGGTCGAGGTCGGCGAAGTGCGAGCCGCGCCTGCGGTTGAACGTGTCGCGGGCCTTGGAGAACCGGCGCCACAGCTGCTCGTCGGTCTTACGGTCGACGCCCTTGATCGTCTTCCACTCGTCGAGGATCTGGCGCAGCCGGTCGCCCGCGACCTTCCACTGCGTCGACTCCTCGGCCAGCTGCTCGGCCTCGGTGACCAGCTCTTCCTTGCGCGCCACCGAACCGGCCCGCGCTTCGTCGCGCGCGTGCTTGGCGTGGTCGAGCGCGACCGCGGCGTGTGCGATCACCTGGTCGAGCCGGGCCTGCAGACCCACCAGGTCGCCGACCACGTGCGCCTCGGCGAGGGAGTCCTTGATGTGCTTGGCGTTCGTCGCCGCGTGCTTGGGATCGCCGGAACCGGACGCCAGCCGCGTCTCCAACAACTCGACCTCGGTGCGGATGTCGTCGAAGCGGCGCGCGAAGTGCGCGAGCCCTTCCTCCGGCTCACCGGCCTGCCACGACCCGACCACGCGCTCGCCGTCGGCGGTGCGCACGTAGACGGTGCCTTCCTCGTCGACCCGACCCCACTTGGACGGGTCGGCGGACGCCACCGCGACCGGGGGCAGCGCGTCGACCGGCGCCGCGGCGGGCACGGGTGCGGCGACCGGCGCGGCGTGCGCGACCTTCGCGACAGCCGACGGCAGCGCGACCGGCTTCGGCTTCGCCGCGGGCTTGGCAGGGGCGGCGGGCTTGGTCTCAGCCGTCTCCGCGGACTGAGGCTCGTCGGCGGGCTCGGCGTCTGCCGTCTCAGCGGACGGAGCTTCGTCGGCAGGCGCGGCGGACTGAGCCTCGGCGGCGCCGTCGGTGTCGCCGCTGGTGACGTCGGCGGCCGTGGGGTTCGCGGTCTCGGTCTCGGGGTCGACCGCCACCGGGGCGGTTGCCTCGGCAGCGGTGTTGTCCTCGGAGATGTCCGCGCCCGTCACAGCGGCAGGCTGGGCGGCCTCGGTCACCGGGGCGTCCGCGGCCGTGTCGGCGGGCTCAGCGGGGCGGGGCTCGCCTCCCGGACGTTGCGTGACCGCTTCGGGAACGCTCCCGGGCGCATCGAGAACGGCATCGACGCCGTCAACGCCGTTGTCCCGCTCCGTCACCGTCTCGGCGCTGTTGTCCCTGTCCGTCATGGCCGGCTCCTTTTGCCTGCGTGCCCGTGTTCCCACGGGCGCCCCGCTCGCGGCGGGGCCCAGCACTGTTCCTACGACCCTCTGGGCCGTGCGGCTCTACCCGCGCGCATTCAAACAGGTCAGGAGCCGCCTGGGTACTCCGAGGGCCGCAATGGTCATCATGGTGCCGCAACTCGGCCGTTCGTGGGCCGACAACGACAAGATACTTTGACTGACAGTAACCTCGGCCGGGTGATATCCCGCGTCGCGGTGCTTCCGCAGCCACCCCTGCTCGTGCCCGAACTCGTCGGCGGGGAGGACTCCGACGCGGCGGCGGTCAGGATGACCGCCGTGGCGGTCGGGATGGACCTGGCGCAGGTCGCGTCCACCTGGCTGGCCGTCGGCGCGGGGGAGCGGGCCGAGCGGATCGAGAACGCCGCGGGGACGTTTCGCGGCTTCGGCGCCGACGTGCGGGTCGAGCTGGGGCCGGGTGCCGCCGAACGGGTGGCCGACGTCGACCTGCCGCTGGCCGCGCTGGTGGCCGGATGGCTCCGCGGCCAGGTCGGGGCCGCCGAGGTCGCGGTGGAGTTGGTGCCCGCGGTTCTGCCCACCGCGGCCTGCGTCGCCGAAGGCAGGCGGCTCGCGGCCGGTGGGGAGCCCGTGGGGCTCCTGGTGCTCGGCGACGGGTCCCACCGCCACGGCGAGAAGGCGATCGGCAGGCCCGACGCCCGCGCGGGCTCGTTCGACGAGTCGGTCGCGGCCGCGTTCGCCCAGGTCGACCTCGACGCGCTGCTCGCACTGGACCCGGCAGAAGCCGACGAACTCGGCGCCGTGGGCCGCGCCCCGTGGCAGGTGCTCGCCGGTGCGGTCCGGGCGGACGGCCGGTCCTGGCGGTGCGTGCGCTCCAGCGTCCAGCTGCCTTTCGGCGTCGCCTACCACTTCGCTGTGTGGGAACCGGTGGTCGCGTGACCCTGGCCGTCGCGGTGGTCGGTCCGACGGCCACCGGCAAGTCCGACCTCGGCGTGGCGCTGGCCGAACGCCTTGGCGGCGAGGTCGTCAACGCCGACGCCATGCAGCTCTACCGGGGCATGGACATCGGCACCGCGAAGATCACCACAGAGGAGCGGCGAGGCATCCCGCACCACCAGCTCGACGTGCTCGACGTGCGCGAGACCGCCTCGGTCGCGGCCTACCAGCGACACGCCCGCGCGGCCGTGGAGGACATCCTGGCGCGCGGCCGGGTCCCGATCCTCGTCGGCGGCTCCGGCCTCTATGTGCAAGCCGTGGTGGACGAACTGGACTTTCCCGGCACGGACGCCGCCCTGCGCACCCGGCTGGAATCCGAACTGGACACCGTGGGTGCTACCGCCCTCTACGCGCGGTTGCGGGCGCTCGACCCGGTGGCCGCCGAGTCGATCCTGCCGACCAACAGCAGGCGGATAGTCCGCGCGCTCGAAGTCATCGAACTGACCGGCCGCCCGTACTCCGCGACCATGCCGAAGCCCGGACCGGCCCGCTACGGCATGGTCATGGTCGGCATCGACCGCGACGCCGCCGCGCTGGACGAGCGGGTCGACCTGCGGGTCGAGCGCATGTTCGCCGGTGGGCTGGCCGACGAGGTTCGCGACTTGGAGAACCAGGGTCTTCGCGAAGGGCGTACCGCCTCGCGCGCGCTCGGCTACCAACAGGTCCTCACCGCGTTCGACGGCGACCACGATCTCGAAGCCGCCGCGGCCGAGACCGCGCGGGCGACTCGCCGTTTCGTCCGCAGGCAGCGGTCGTGGTTCCGCCGCGACAAGCGCCTGACCTGGCTCGACGCCGCCCGTCCCGACCTGGTCGACGCGGCTCTCGCCCTGGTCGAACGGTAGCCTGGGCACGTGGCGATCACGTTTCTCAAAGGACATGGCACCGAGAACGACTTCGTGCTGCTGCCCGATCCCGACGGGTCTCTCGACCTCACCGTCGCGCGGATCCGGACACTGTGCGACCGCGGTCGCGGCCTCGGCGCGGACGGCGTCCTGCGGGTCGTGCGGACCAAAGCCCTGCCCGACGCGCCCGCGGGCATCGACGGCGACGTGTGGTTCATGGACTACCGCAACGCCGACGGCTCCATCGCCGAGATGTGCGGCAACGGCGTGCGGGTCTTCGCCCGCTACCTCCACGACACCGGCCTGGTCGACGGCCCCGAGTTCCCGGTCGGCTCCCGCGCGGGGCTGCGCCCCGTGGTCGTGCACCCGGACGGCACGGTGACCATAGACATGGGACCGGTGCGCCGCCTCGGCAACTCCGTCGCGGTCGTCGACGGCTCGACGTTCCCGGGTATCGGCATCGACGTCGGCAATCCGCACCTGGCCTGCGTCCTCGATTCCATCGATCTAGACAGTCTCGACCTGACAGTCCAGCCGGAATTCGACACGGACCTCTTCCCGAACGGGGTGAACGTCGAATTCGTCGCCCCGGTGGGCCCGGACGAAATCCACCTGCGTGTCCACGAGCGCGGCGTCGGCGAGACCAGGTCCTGCGGCACCGGCACGGTCGCCGCGACGGCCGCCGCCCTCGCGGCCCGGGGCGAGACCACAGGATCGTGCACGGTTCACGTCCCAGGCGGGACCGTGCACGTCACGATCAGCGACACGTCGAGCACCCTCACCGGCCCCGCGGTCTTCGTGGCGCGCGGCGAACTCGACCAGGCCTGGTGGGACGCCCAGCGCTGATCGCGGCGTAAGGGGTACCCACCCGCGGGGCGTGCCAACCCGCGGGAATAACTGAGTCGAATACGTCGCTGAACCATGGGACTATGGGAACAACGGAATCGACCGATTCCACCCGACGCGAAGGATGTGCTCACCAGGTGACAGAGGAATTCACTCAGCAGGAAATCAACGGCGCGGTGGCCGACCCGGCTGAGCTCTCCCTCGGTGACCTGGAGCGAGAAGAGCGATCATCACTGCGTCGCGTAGCCGGTCTGTCGACCGAGCTCCAAGACATCACCGAGGTCGAATACCGAAAGCTGCGACTGGAACGAGTCGTGCTGGTCGGCGTGTGGACCGAGGGTTCCGCGCTCGAATCGGAGGCCTCGCTGGCCGAACTGGCGAGGCTGGCCGAGACCGCGGGCTCCGAGGTGCTGGAAGGTCTCGTGCAGCGCCGCGACAAGCCGGACCCGGCGACGTACATCGGCTCGGGCAAGGTCATCGAGCTCGGCGACATCGTCCGGGCGACCGGCGCGGACACCGTGATCTGCGACGGCGAGCTCTCGCCCAGCCAGCTGCAGCAGCTGGAGGCGCGGCTCAAGGTCAAGGTCATCGACCGCACGGCGCTGATTCTCGACATCTTCGCCCAGCACGCCCGGTCCCGGGAGGGCAAGTCCCAGGTCGAGCTCGCGCAGCTGCAGTACTTGCTGCCGCGCCTGCGTGGTTGGGGTGAGACGCTGTCCCGCCAGGCCGGTGGCCGTGCGGGCGGCGGCAACGGCGGTGTGGGTCTGCGTGGTCCCGGTGAGACCAAGCTCGAGACCGACCGGCGCCGGATCCGCGCGAAGATCTCCAAGCTGCGCAAGGAGATCAAGGCGATGACCACCGTCCGCGACACCAAGCGCGGACAGCGGGTCGCCAACGAGATCCCCAGCGTGGCGATCGCCGGATACACCAACGCGGGCAAGTCGAGCCTGCTCAACGTGCTGACCGGCGCGGGAGTGCTTGTCGAGGACTCGCTCTTCGCGACCCTCGACGCCACGACCCGCCGCACCGAGACACCGGACGGCAACACGTACACGCTGACCGACACGGTCGGCTTCGTGCGCCACCTGCCCCACCAGCTCGTCGAGGCGTTCCGGTCCACCCTGGACGAGGTCGCCGACGCGGACCTGGTCGTGCACGTGGTCGACGGCGCCGACCCGATGCCGGAATGGCAGGTCAGGGCCGTGCGCGAGGTGCTCAACGAGATCGGCGAGCGGCGCGACGTGAAGATGCCGCCCGAGCTGGTCGTGGTCAACAAGGTCGACGCGGCCTCCGAACTCGCGCTCGCCCGGCTGCGGCACCTGCTTCCCGGCGCGGTGTTCGTCTCGGCGCACACCGGTGCGGGCATGGGCGAGCTGCGCGAGCGGATCGCAGGCCTGATCCCGCGGCCGAACCAGCAGGTCGACGTCTTGGTCCCCTACGCCCGCGGCGAACTCGTCGCCAGGGTTCACCGCGAGGGCGAGGTGCTGACCGAGGAACACACCGCGGCGGGCACCCAGCTGCGCGCGATGGTCAAGGCGGACCTCGCCGGTGTGCTGGAGAGCTTCGCGGCCAACGGCACCTCGGCGTAGTCGGACAGAGCGGCAGACATCGGCGGCCCGGAGTGATCCGGGCCGCCGACGCACGTCCGGGTGGAACGCGACTCGCTGCGACACGTCCACCGTTCCGTGAACCATCCGACGGCTACCGTTGGTGCGACAAGCGGAATGGGGAGGTGGCAGTGCGGGCGTTGGTGACGACTGCGCTCGTGGCGGGTCTGGTGGGCTTCGGAGCCACGAGCGCGTCCGCGCGTGAGCAGGCTCCGCAAGACGTGTGCGTGATGGCCGACAAGCGGGTCGGGGAGCTGTCCGGGCTCGTCGCCGACGGCGACCGCTGGTACGCCGTCAACGACGGCGGCACCAAGTCGACGGTGTACGTGCTGACGAAGGAATGCAGGGTCGAACGGGTCATCAACGGCCCGACCGACCCGTTCGACGTCGAAGACCTCGCCCGCGGCGCCGACGGGACCTTCTGGCTGGCCGACACCGGCGACAACGACAAGAAGCGCGAGACGGTCGCGCTGATCTCGCTCACCCCGGACGGCAAGACCAAGCTGCACCGGCTGACCTACCCCGACGGCGCGCACGACACCGAGGCGCTGCTGCTGGACCGGTCCGGCACGCCCTATCTGATCACCAAGAACCCCTTCGGCCGCGGCGACATCTACCGGCCCGTCGCCGCGATCACCAGCCCTGGACCGACCGCGCTGGAGAAAGTCGGGTCGGTGCAGCTGACCAGCACCGACACCAAAGGCGGCCCGGTCAACCCGACCATCGGCTCGGTCGTGGTGACCGGCGCGGCCTCGAATCCCGACGGCACGGTGGTCGCGGTGCGCACCTACACCGACGCGTACCTCTACGCCGTGCCCGACGGCGATCTGCTCGCCGCGTTCAAGAGCGAACCGGTGCGGATTCCGCTGCCCGAGGAGAAGCAGGGGGAGGCCATCGGGCTCGAACCCGACGGCACCCTCGTGTCGGCGTCCGAGGGCGTCGGCCAGCCGATCCGCGCCGTCGCCGGGGCCGCCGGACGGCTGGCCCCCGCGACGCCGAAGGCGGAGGAGGAGTCGCGCTCCGGTGGGCAGTCGGCCGCCGCGAAGAGCGCCGATGGCGGCGGGCTGGACCCGCTACCCGCCGTCGGCTTCACCGTCATCGCGATCGGCGGAGTGCTGTGGTTCATGCACCGCAGGTCCGCCGCCAGGTAAATCAGTCTGACAACCGGCAGCGCATCCAACCGCTAGCTAAGGGGACCGTGACGGCACCCAGCCGCGGTCACCGACCAGCCGCACGCGTCACAAGGCACGTGACCCAACGTCAAATTCCGGGGAGGCGGCCCAGTTCACAGTCGCCGGAGTACGGCGACGACCTTGCCGAGGATGGTGGCGTCGTCGCCCGGGATGGGTTCGTACGCGTCGTTGTGCGGCAGCAGCCACACGTGGTCGTCGCGGTGCTTCAGCGTCTTCACCGTCGCCTCGCCATCGATCATCGCGGCGACGATCTCGCCGTTGTTCGCGGTGGGCTGCTGGCGGACCACGACCCAGTCGCCGTCGGCGATCGCCGCGTTGATCATCGAGTCGCCCGCGACCTTCAGCATGAACAGCGAGCCCTCGCCGACGATCTCCTTCGGCAGCGGGAACACTTCCTCCACGGCCTGCTCGGCCAGGATGGGCCCACCGGCGGCGATCCGGCCGAGGACCGGCACGTAGGTGGGCTTCGGGCCCTGGTCGGCCTGTTCGATGAGCACCGGGACGACCTGCTCCCCGCGCAGCTGGCCCGGGGTGGCGTCCGCGGGCAGCACGCCGATCGCGCGCGGGCGGTTCGGGTCTCGGCGCAGGTAGCCCTTCTCCTCCAACGCGCGCAGCTGGTAGGCCACTGACGACGTCGACGTGAGCCCGACGGCCTCGCCGATCTCACGAACGCTCGGGGGATAGCCGAAGCGCTGGACCCACGAGCGGATGACTTCGAGGACCTGACGCTGGCGCAGCGGCAGCTCAGCGCCGTCCGGCGTTTGGTCCAGCTCGGGAAAACTGCGCACGTTGCCCCCCGACAAGGGCTTCCGCTTCGGTGTCCCTGCGGGCTTGCGACCACTCGTGCCTGCCACTGCGCTGCCTCCCTGCGAACCCGGGACGGCCGATCGCGTCCCGGAGTGGATCGACGTCGATCATCTCCGGTCTCGACGTTAGTCCGCCGACCTGGGCAGATCAAACACCTGTTCGAGCGACACGCCGGACGGGTCTCGATTTTGTCGGTGCCGGGTGGTAGACATTCGCACGGACGTTCGATCGAACGGTAGTTCGAGGAGGTTGCGATGGCTGCGACTGCCGCGGTGGCGGTGCCGAGGTCGGCCGGCTTGGCGGAAGGCCGATACCCGCAGGTGGCGGCCCCGCCGAGGCCAGTACCGCGTCCCGCCCGGCCGGTCGGGCAGGGCAGGTTGCGGCCGCCGACCAGGCGGCGCCGGGTGCTCGCGCCGCACGTCGTGGCCGTCCCCGACCGGGGTTCCCGGTGTGCGTCGCCGCCGATCGCCGTTCTGGTCGGTCTCGCGGTCGTGGTCGCGCTCGCCATCTTCGGTCTGGGCTCGTTCGCGGGGTCCATGGCGGGTGCCGACGTGCCGACGGCGACCACCGTGGTCCGGGTGGAGCCCGGGGAGACCCTCTCCGACCTCGCCGTGAGGATGGCGCCCGACAGCGACGTCTCCGCGGTCGTCGCCAGGATTCAAAAGCTCAACGCGCTCGACGGTTCGATGGTTCACCCCGGCCAACCGCTGACGGTCCCGTTCTCCCGCTGATCTCGACGCTCCAGTCGAACTGACCCGCGCCTTCGGGAGGTGCGGGTCTTGTGCTGTCCGGGCAGTAGTTGATCTACGGTGTCGCCCGGCCGGGTACGCCCGCGACTCCGCCGAAAGAGTGAATAAACGGGTTCACCTGGATGTTGGAACTACTGGATGTGCACCCGAGTTCCGACCCCTCACGTTCGGTGCTATAGCGGCGTGCCAACTTGCATCATGTGGCGTCGAGGAATAAGTTCAACCCCAACATCTAGTAGTTACGCCGCTGTAGTTCGTCCACAGGTTGGGTTGGGTTACCCACAAGCTGTCCACAGATTGATCACCAAGCGTGGTCGTGGACGCCCGGACATGCGGCTACTCGGATGACCGGCGCGGAGAGGGAGGGGTGAGACCCGATGAGGTGTCCATTCTGTCGCCACTCGGACTCCCGGGTCGTCGACTCGCGGGAGGTCGACGAAGGTCAGGTGATCCGCCGCAGGCGGTCCTGCTCCAAGTGCAGCCGCCGCTTCACCACCGTCGAGGAAGCGGTTCTCGCCGTGGTGAAGCGGTCGGGGGTCACCGAGCCCTTCAGCCGGGACAAGGTGATCACGGGCGTGCGACGGGCCTGCCAGGGCAGGCCGGTCGATGAAGACCAGCTGCAGCTGCTCGCCCAGAAGGTCGAGGAGACGATTCGCGCGACCGGCAGCGCCGAGATCCCGAGCCACGAGGTCGGGCTGGCGATCCTGGGGCCGCTGCGGGAGTTGGACGGGGTCGCGTACCTGCGGTTCGCCAGCGTCTACCGCGCTTTTACCTCGGTAGAGGACTTCGAGAAGGAGATCGCCGACTTGCGTGCCGCGATGGCGGGCGAGGCGAAGACAGATGACGACTAGACGCACCACGCGCACCCAGGGCGGGAGCAGGCGTGGCAAGAAACTTGAGCCGCATCGGACGGGGAGCCCGGACGTGGCCACACCAGGACAAGCCAGTGATGAGGGAGAGGGACCGGTCATGACCGAAACCGTGGGCACCCCGGCGAAGGGCGACCGCGCGGAGCGCAACGGCACGCCGAAGCAGGGGCTCAGCGTGCAGCGCGTCTACACCACCGAGGGGGTGCATCCCTATGACGAGGTCACCTGGGAGCACCGCGACGTGGTGATGACCAACTGGCGCGACGGCTCGGTGAACTTCGAGCAGCGGGGTGTCGAGTTCCCCGACTTCTGGTCGGTCAACGCGACCAACATCGTCACCAGCAAGTACTTCCGCGGCGCCGTCGGCAGCTCGGTGCGCGAGCACTCGCTGCGCCAGCTGATCGACCGCGTCGTGAAGTCCTATGTCGCCGCGGGCATCAAGTTCGGCTACTTCGCGACCCCGAAGGACGCCGAGGTCTTCGAGCACGAGCTGACCTGGATGCTGCTGCACCAGGTGTTCAGCTTCAACTCCCCGGTGTGGTTCAACGTCGGCACCAGCTCCCCGCAGCAGGTCAGCGCCTGCTTCATCCTGGCCGTCGACGACACGATGGACTCGATCCTCAACTGGTACAAGGAAGAGGGGCTGATCTTCAAGGGCGGCTCCGGCGCGGGCCTGAACCTGTCCCGCATCCGGTCCTCGAAGGAGTTGCTCTCCTCCGGCGGCACCGCGTCCGGCCCGGTGTCCTTCATGCGCGGCGCCGACGCCTCCGCGGGAACCATCAAGTCCGGCGGCGCGACCCGCCGCGCGGCGAAGATGGTCGTGCTCGACGTCGACCACCCCGACGTCGAGGAGTTCATCGAGACCAAGGCGCGCGAAGAGGCCAAGATCCGGGTCCTGCGCGACGCGGGCTTCGACATGGACCTCGGCGGTAGCGACATCACCTCGGTCCAGTACCAGAACGCGAACAACTCGATCCGCGTGTCCGACGCCTTCATGCACGCCGTGGAGAACGACGGCAAGTTCGGGCTGCGCTCGCGCACCACCGGCGAGGTCATCGAGGAGGTCGGCGCCAAGCCGCTGTTCCGCAAGCTCGCGCAGGCCGCGTGGTCGTGCGCCGACCCGGGCATCCAGTACGACGACACGATCAACGACTGGCACACCTGCCCCGAGTCGGGCCGGATCAGCGCGTCGAACCCGTGCAGCGAGTACATGCACCTGGACAACTCGAGCTGCAACCTGGCGTCGCTCAACCTGATGAAGTTCCTCGGCGACGACGGCACGTTCGACGCCGAGACCTTCGTCAAGGCCGTCGAGATCGTCATCACCGCGATGGACATCTCCATCTGCTTCGCGGACTTCCCGACCGAGCCGATCGCCGACACCACCCGCAAGTTCCGCCAGTTGGGCATCGGCTACGCCAACATCGGCGCGCTGCTGATGGCCACCGGCCACGCCTACGACTCCGAGGGCGGCCGAGCCTTGGCGGCGGCGATCACGTCGCTGATGACCGGCACCGCCTACCGCCGCTCCGCGGAGCTGGCGGGCGTCGTCGGCGCGTTCGAGGGCTACGCCCGCAACGCCGACGCGCACCAGCGGGTCATGCGCAAGCACGCCGCCGCGAACGACCTGCTGCGCACCCACCACTCCACCGACGCCACCGTGCAGCGCGTCGCGACCCGCGAGTGGCAGGCCGCGCTGGAGATCGGCACCAAGTCGGGCTGGCGCAACGCGCAGGCGAGCGTCCTCGCGCCGACTGGCACCATCGGTCTGATGATGGACTGCGACACCACCGGCATCGAGCCGGACCTGGCGTTGGTCAAGTTCAAGAAGCTCGTCGGCGGCGGCTCCATGCAGATCGTCAACCAGACGGTGCCGCGCGCGCTGAAGTCCCTGGGCTACCAGGACGAGCAGGTCGAGGCCATCGTCGAGTACATCGCCGAGCACGGCCACGTCGTGGACGCCCCGGGTCTGCGCCAAGAGCACTACGAGGTCTTCGACTGCGCCATGGGCGAGCGCTCCATCGCGCCGATGGGCCACGTGCGGATGATGGCCGCGGTGCAGCCGTTCATCTCGGGCGCCATCTCCAAGACCGTCAACATGCCGGAAGCGGCGTCGGTCGAGGACGTCGAGGAGATCTACTTCCAGGGCTGGAAGTTGGGCCTCAAGGCGCTGGCGATCTACCGCGACAACTGCAAGGTCGGCCAGCCGCTGTCGGCGGGCAAGGGCGCCAACAACGGCACCGCGGCCAAGGCCGAGCCGGAGAAGGTCATCGAGTACCGGCCGGTCCGCAAGCGCCTGCCGAAGAAGCGCCCGTCGCAGACCGTGTCGTTCACCGTCGGCGGCGCCGAGGGCTACCTGCACGCGGGCTCGTACCCGGACGACGGCCTCGGCGAGATCTTCGTCAAGCTCGGCAAGCAGGGCTCCACCCTGGCGGGCGTGATGGACGCGTTCTCGATGTCGATCTCGGTGGGCCTGCAGTACGGCATTCCGCTGGAGTTCTACGTCTCGAAGTTCCAGAACCTCCGCTTCGAACCGGCGGGCATGACCGACGACCCGGACGTCCGAATCGCCACCAGCGTCCTCGACTACCTGTTCCGCAGGTTGGCCCTGGACTACCTGCCGTACGAGAAGCGCGCCCAACTCGGCATCTTCACCGCCGACGAACGCTCCGCCGAGGTCTCCGCTGGATACGGCGGCCCGTCCGATGTGGACCTGGAAGGCCTCCGCACCTCGGTCGACGCCAGCCCCCGCGCAACCATCGAGGCCGCGGATTCCACGGAAAAGTCCGAGGCGCACAGCTCCACGGAACTGCTGGAACTGCACCTGGGCAAGGCGGCTGACGCCCCGCTGTGCATGACCTGCGGAACGAAGATGCGCCCGGCAGGCTCTTGCTACGTGTGCGAGGGCTGCGGCAGCACTTCGGGCTGCAGCTGACAATCGGTCTGTGAAGCGGGGAGTCGACGTCTGTCGGCTCCCCGCTTTACGTCGGGTCAGCGGTCAGTACCGTATGACTCGTGCTGCCACGAGCCCGAGAATCGTGGTCGCGCCCGCATGTCGCGCCGCTCTGGCGACTCCCGCCATGGTGCACCCCGTGTGGTAGATGTCGTCGACGATCAAGACCGATTTGTCTTCGAGATTTTCCCTGATGCGGAACTCACCTAGCAGGGCGGTGCGCTCGCTGAGCAGTTTCATGTCCTTGGCTGAGGTCCGGTGTTCGTGGCGGGTGTAGATCTGGGTGAGAGGGATGCCCAGATCATGATGCAAGGCGGCGCCCAGCCGGACGCTCGCACTCGGCGGCCCGCTCCGGGAGTGGCCAGGCACGGGCAGGATGCGGTCAGCCCTGTTGAGCCAAGGGTGCTGCATGACCACTTCGTAGAGGTCATCGCACAGTGCGCGACCCGCGCGCATCACCTCAGCGTTGTCGCACGACCGATATCCCTTGATCGTGCGTATCAGTTCGGCGGTTGGCGTGTTCTCAAGCTGCGTGGGATCGGTCGCGGACGGTTTCTTGTAGAAGTCAAGTGCGACCGCGCCGTCGAGGTCGCTGGACCCGCGAACCCACAGCACAAGGATCTTCCTGAGCAGATCAAGGAATTCTTTCAGTTCTTCATGCGGGGCGAAGTCGAGCCGGATCCGATGGGTCCACTGCGGCTGATCGTGCGGGTGGATGTTGATGGACTTCGCTCGAGGCCACGCCCCGACGACATGGTTCACGATCTCCGGTGCGCCACGAAGCATCAAGTACCACATTTGCTTGGATACCGGGACAAGATCCCAATCATCAAGTCTGTTGGCGCGGGGGTGCGCCGTGTAGGGAGTCGGTGCGGGTGAGATGGTCACGCGGTCCACGCGCTCGAAGTCTCCTGTGCTGGGTCTCGGTCGCTACGTTTGCCAGAGTCGCACAAGCACGTGCGTCACGGATGCGGATCAGCGGATCTGGCGGGATTACGATGCGGGCATGTCGCTTGAATCTGTTGCTGAGTAAGGCGCTATGGGAACCAGCGATCACCCGGACGTCATCGAACGTGAACTGTGGCTGGCGCTGCTGGCCCCGCGCGCGTGCGGCGGGGCCCGAAGCGCGGTGAAAGTATTGCTGCAGTCGGGCAGGCATCAGCTGATGGCATTGATAGATCAGTTGGATGAGTCTGAACGAGTCGAAGCCGAATCCTCCGCGAGGCGCTTGCGTGAGGACGGCGTGCGGGTGCTGCTTTGCGACGATCCTTCGTACCCAGGGCGACTCCGATGTTTCCCAGGCGCGCCACCGACGCTGTTCTACCGGGGACCGCTCGAACTCCTCAACGCGGTCGCTGTCGGTGTCTGCGGGGCACGGGATGCGAGTGCCAGAGGCCTGGGTGCCGCGCACGCTTGTGGAGAGGACGCGGCTCGTTCCGGAGTCACCGTTGTGTCCGGGTATGCCAGAGGTGTCGACACACAAAGCCATCTAGCCGCTCTGAACGCCGGAGGTGCGACGATCGCGGTTCTCGCCGAAGGCATCGACCATTTCCGCCTCAAACAGGATTACCGAACCGTGTCAGGCGATGTCGGGCAACGAATGCTGGTGATCTCTCAGTTCCCGCCGTCCCAGCGGTGGACGGCCGGAGCTGCCATGTCACGCAACCATGTCATCGTCGGGCTTGGCCGCGCACTCGTAGTGGTTGAGGCACGTGGTTCAGGAGGCACACTCAAGGCAGGTGAACTCGCGCTTCGAACCAAACGACCCACCCTGGTCCTCGGCCTCACTGACGACGTGCCGATCGGCAACCAGCGACTATTGGCTGCCGGAGCTCGTCAGATCATGAACCGTGAGCAACTGCTCGACCAGTTGCAGCAGTTGCATGTCGAGCAAACGCCTGAGCTTCCACTCGGTTGAGCAATCACTTGTCAGTGAAAGCCAGTTTCGCTCCCAGGACAAGGAAAGCGCCCGCGAAAGTGCGGCGCATCCACGCCAGGATCTTCGGCCGCGAGATGACGTGCGTCCGGATCGCGGCGGCAAAGAGGCCGTAGGCGGTGAAGACGACGAACGTCATGGCCATGAAGACGCCGCTCATGGCGATCATGCGGAGGAAGGCGTTCGGTTCGCCCGCGGTCACGAACTGCGGCAGGAACGCGAAGAAGAAGATCGTAAGTTTCGGGTTCAGCAGGTTCAGCACGATCGCCGAGGTGATCACTTTGCGCACCGACAGCGGTCCCGTCTCCTCCGTGACGGTCAACGCGCTCCGGTCGCGGAACGTGCTGATCGCCATGTACAGCAGGTACGCGACGCCCAGGTACTTGAGGATTTGGAAGGCCAGTGCGCTCGTGTGCAGGAGGGCCGCGAGTCCGGTGATGGCGGCCAGCATGTGCGGCACGATCCCCACGGTGGAGCCCAGTGCCGCCACGACGCTCGCGCGTGAGCCGCGGGCGAGCCCGGCCGCCATCGTGTAGACGACGCCCGTTCCCGGTGTGATGACAATGATGAACGTGGTCAGCCAGAACTCGACGCTCACGGGCGTGAACCTCCGTGTGATGTGCGCTTCCCCAGTGCCGGTCAACGTACTCGGATCTTTGTCTTCAGGGAGGATTCGGACCGTGGACGATGTGGTCGAGTTCGAGGCGCACCGGTCGCGGCTGTTCGGGATCGCCTACCGGATGCTCGGGTCGGCCACCGAGGCTGAGGACATCGTCCAAGACGCCTACCTGCGGTGGAGCCAGGCCGAGGATGTCGAGACCCCCTCCGCCTGGCTGGCCACCGTGGTCACCAACCTGTGCCTCAACCAGCTCACCTCCGCCCGCGCCCGCCGCGAGCGCTACGTCGGGCCCTGGCTGCCCGAGCCCGTGGCGACCGCGGACGGCACGCTGGGCCCGGTGGACACCGCCGAGCGGCGGGAGTCGGTGTCGTTCGCGCTGCTGGTGTTGCTGGAGCAACTCACGCCCGTCGAGCGCGCCGTGTTCGTGCTCCGTGAGGCCTTCGCCTACCCGCACGCCGAGGTGGCCGCGGTGCTCGGGCTCAGCGAGGCCAACAGCCGCCAGGTGCACCGCCGGGCCCGGCAGCGGTTGGTGGGCCACCAGCCGCGGCGGAGCGCGAGCCGCGGCCAGGAGCTGTTGGAACGCTTCCTCGCCGCCGCCTACGAAGGCGACGTCGCCGGACTTGAGCGGCTGCTCGCCGCCGACGCCACGTCGTGGGCCGACGGCGGCGGCAAGGTCAACGCCGCGCGCAGGCCGGTGGTCGGGGCGAACCGGGTGGCCCGCTACCTCATCGGCATCCTCGCCCGGTTCGACACGGCGACGAACGTCAGCTTCGTGGAGGTCAACGGCGATCTCGCGGTCGTCGGCTGGGTCGGCGAGACACCGTTGGGCCTGTTCGCCCCGCAGATCGAGGGAGACTGGGTGGTCGCCCTGCGAATTGTGGCGAACCCCGACAAGCTGACCTATCTGGCCGCGCAGCTGTCACGTTCCGGGGAGCTGTCCGGTCTGCAGGGGTGACCGTTCAACCCTGGAGGACCAGTGACCCCACCGATTCTGGTGACCGGCGGCCGAGGCACCCTCGGCCTCGTCGTTGTCCGACAGCTGACCGACGCGCGCAGGCCCGTGCGCGCGGTCAGCCGTTCGACTACGCCACCCGTCGACCTGCTCACCGGCGACGGCCTCGACACCGCGCTGGCAGGCGTGGGCACCGTCATCCACTGCGCGACGACGCTGGGAAGCAAGGACGTCGTGGCCACCGAGAACCTCCTCACCGCGGCCAGAGCGGCCGGTGTCAAGCACTTGGTCTATATCTCGATCGTCGGCATCGATCGCATTCCACTGCCGTACTACAAGACCAAGTTGGCGGTAGAGCGGCTGATCGAGGATTCGGGCATTCCGTGGACCACCTTGCGCACCACGCAGTTCCATGACCTGCTCGCGCTCCTGTGGTCGCGGCAGCGGCTCCCAGTCCTGTTCTATCCCTCGCTCCGGTTCCAGCCTGTCGACACCGAGAGCGTGGCCGCCCGGCTCATCGACCTGGCGGACGGTCCGCCCGCCGGCCGCGTTCCCGACCTGGGTGGGCCAAAAGTCGAGAAGGCGGGCGACCTCGCCCGCGCCTACCTGCGGTCGACCGGCAGCCGCCGCCCCGCCGTCCCGCTGTGGCTGCCCGGCAAGACCTTCGCCGCCTATCGGCGCGGGGAACACCTGACACCCGACCATGCCTATGGACTCGTCGACTTCGACACCTTCCTGGCGCGGTGATGAGGGCGATCGTCGCACTGCTCGCCCGCACCGAGGCTCGTGCGAGTCGCGCTCGGGGACGTCTGCCGCAAACGGTGTCATAGCGCTCCGCATATGATGGACACGGCCGGTTCGGGGGGTCCGCACGCCAGTCGGGCGCCGGTCCACAGGGGCCGACGACGGGGGGCACGTGAGCGAACCAGAGGGTGAGCGTCCGCGGACGCCCGCGCTGCCCGAGGACTACCGGGACATCTTCCTGTCCCAGGTCTCCGTCGTCACCATCGCCGAGCCGCCGCGCCGCAACTCGCCGATCGTGCTGTTCGCCGTGCTCTGCATCGTGCTGGTCGGCATCGCGTGGATCGCGGTGATCGGCAAGGTGACCTCCGGCGGTCTGTCCACGACGGTCGAAGGCACCGCGTACGCGGTCGGCGAGCACGGTGTCGGCCAACGTCCCCGCGCCAATCCGGGTTCGCTCGCTGAACTCGCGGCCAACCCGGTGCTGGTTCCCGGCGCGGCGCTGCGCTCGGCCGCGTGCGACCTGCCGGACCTCGACACGGGTGCGGGCGAACTCGAAAGCTACTACCGCAAGGGGATCACCTGCCTCGACGAGGCGTGGCGGCCCGTGTTGACCTCGGTGAACCTGCCGTTCCGCAGCCCCGGGCTCAACATCGCCGACGACCCGCGCACCAAGTGCGGATTCGCACCGGGTGAGCACGAGGCGACGGCTTTCTACTGCGCCCGCGACAAGATCATCTACATGCCCCGCGAGCGGCTGATCCGGGACGCCGGGGACGAGACGGCGTATCACCTCGCCGTCCTCGCCCACGAGTACGGGCATCACGTGCAAGCCCAGTCGGGCATCCTGCGCGCGGCTCAGGACCAGGAACAGGTGGCCGACGAAGACGAGTTGCCCGAACTGAGCAGGCGCGTGGAGCTCCAGGCGAACTGCTTCGCCGGGGCGTTCCTGGCCGCTGTCGCCGGAAACGGTTCGGTGGACCAGGATCTGGCGCAGGCCGCAGTCGACAGCTTCAACGACACGCTGAACAGTGACACCCACGGCAGCCGCAAGAACCAGTCCGCCTGGGCGAAGGCCGGTTTCACCGGCAAGTCGAGTGCCTCATGCAACACCTGGCAGGCACCCGCCGACGAGGTCAAATAACCGCGAGTCGTCCATTCCCGACAATGAGTTCACCGTTCAGGACAGTGAGTTCGCATTTCACGGCGCCCGCCACTGGGCGAGCACCCGCTCGATGTCGTCTCGGATGCGCTCGCGTGCCTCGGCGCGGGCGACCCCGGCCATGAGCATCGCGTCGTACTCGGTCTCCTCGTGCCGGATGGCGGCGACCACGGCGAGCGTCACCGCGTTCTCGTCCAACGCCTGACCGGCCGCCGAGCGCCCAACCCGGCCGCTGGACCGTGTCCCCGCGTGTTCGGCGATCGCCTTCGCCCTGTCGACCGCCAGCCGGGGGAACAGTTCGGCGATGCGCAGCGCGAACGCCGCCTGGAATTCGACGTCCTGGGCGGCGCGCCGCTCACGGTCGCGGGCTTTGCGCCGCTCACGAAGCTCCTCGTCGGCGAAGCACTGCTCCTCGGCGACGTCGAGTGCGGCCCGCTCGACCAGCAGCCCACGCCGCTGGAACCGTTTGCGGGACTTGTCCCACCGCACCACCACCGCGGCCAGCCCGCTGGCCTTGCGGGCGCGCCGGGTCAGGGCCGTGTCGCCCGACGGCAGGAACACCAGGTGGTCCATGTCCGCGCAGCCCAGGCACAGCGGGCGCTCGTCCTGCAGGAAGTGGAAGTCGCCGGTGTCCTGGCACTGCGAGCAATACCAGTGCCTGTCCGGCTGGATGACCACGAGGTCCGGCACTTTCCGCTGCCGTTCCAGCACCTTCTCCCGGCGCGCCGCGGGAAGTTCCGGGTCGGTCCAGTGCGTGCGGTACCGCTTGTCGTCGCTCGCGCTGAAGACCAACGCGCGGCGGTCGCGGGTCGCGGCGATGTAGTCCACTTCGGACGGCGCGAGCGCGCGCTCCTCGGCCCACTCGTGCAGCAGGTCGACTGCCTCCGCCATCCGCTCCGCGGGCACGGCCGCGACTTGGTCCAGCTGCGGGGTCCGGCCCTGCTCCCAGGCCTCGACCACCCGTCCGCTGAGCCAGCCCAGCCCGGCCATGACGTCGAGCGGGCTGACGAACTTCTTGCGGCGCAGCAGTTCCTCGGCGACCGCGGCCACCCGTCCGGCAAGTCTCATGAACCTTCCACCATGGTCCGGTACGCGGGTCGGAGGAATTCCACCAGCGCACGCCCGCGTACGATCACCGGCAGCGGGTCGAGCTGGTCGAGCAGCGCGTCCGGCTTGTCCGCCGCGGCGGGCGCGTCCCCGGTGCGCGGGGATGGCTTGCCCCAGAAGGAATCGAGCACCGACGAAAGCGGCTCACCGACGTCCGCTGGCGCTGTGGTCACCGTGCTGTCCCGCAACGCGCGGAGATGATCCAGGAGTTCCTGTCTGCCCCGGCCGCGCCAGGCGAGCATCTCGAACGGGTCGGCGTCGAACGACTCCGCGAGCAGGTAGCAGGCGGCGGCCAGGTGTTTGCACGGCACTTCCCAGTCCGGGCACGAACAGTCCATCGACAGCTCGCGCGACGAGTCGGGGAACAGCTTGAGGCCGACGGTCCCGAACACGGCCTCGATGTCGGCGGGCATCTCGCCCGCCAGCAGCTTCGCCATGAACAACGCCTGCCCCGCAAGCGCTTTCTCCACTTCGATCCACTGCTCAGGGGTGAACGCCCTGACCCCGATGCGCACCCGGTACGGCTCCGGGCGCGAGCCCTGGACCTGCGCGACAGCGATGCTGGTGGACAGCGACAGACTCAACACCTGCCCCGCGCGCGCGTACCGCTTGCCGCGTTCAAGCCTGCCGCCCATGCCGAGCGACTCCAGCACCTCGAAGAACCGCCGGGACCACCAGGTGCGCGCTATGTCGCCATGCTGACTGCGCGTGCGGATCCCGCCCTCGACCCGGATTGTCTTGGTCGGCTCGGTTCGCCACCACTCCTCACTCACCGACGGCCTCCGCGGACAGGGTGACCAACTCGCGCAACTCGGCCGTGGACAGCTCGGTCAGCCAGTCCTCGCCCGCGCCCACGACCAGTTGGGCAAGCGCTTTCTTCTGTTCGATCATCTTGTCGATCCGCTCCTCGAGCGTGCCGATGCAGACGAACTTGCGGACCTGGACGTCCCGCCGCTGGCCGATGCGGAAGGCTCTATCGGTGGCCTGGTCTTCGACCGCCGGATTCCACCAGCGGTCCAGGTGGATGACGTGGTTCGCCGCGGTGAGCGTCAGACCGGTGCCGCCCGCCTTGAGCGACAGCAGGAAGATCGACGGGCCGTCGCCGGACTGGAAGCGCTCGACCATCGCGTCGCGCTGCCTCTTGGGTGTACCGCCGTGCAGGAAGAGCACGTCGGTATCAAACCGGGCGGCCAGATAGGGGACCAGCATCGCGCCGTAGCTCGCGAACTGGGTGAAGCACAGCGCGCGGTCGCCCTCGGCGAGCGCTTCCTCCAGGATGTCCTCCAGCCGGGCCAGTTTGCCCGAGCGGCCCGCGATGCGGGAGCCGTCGCCGAGGAACTGCGCCGGGTGGTTGCAGACCTGCTTGAGCTTGGTCATGGTCGCGAGCACCAGACCCTTGCGCTGCACGCCTTCGCTCTCCTCGATCTTGCCGAGCATGTCGTCGACGACCGCGCGGTAGAGCGTGGCCTGCTCGGTGGTGAGGTTGCAGAGCTGCTTCATCTCGATCTTGTCCGGCAGGTCGTCGATGATCGCCGGATCGGTCTTCACCCGGCGCAGCACGAACGGCCCGGTGATTCGCCGCAGCCGGGCCGCGGCCTCCTCGTCGCCATAGCGCTCCACGGGAACCGCGTAGCGCGCGCGGAACCTCGACAGGGGGCCGAGGAGTCCCGGGTTCGCGAAGTCCATGATCGACCACAGTTCGGCGAGCCGGTTCTCCACCGGTGTGCCGGTAAGCGCGATCCGGTGCCGCGCCGGGAGAGACCGGACCGCCTGCGCCTGCCGGGACGCGCTGTTCTTGATGTTCTGCGCCTCGTCGAGCACGATCCGGTCCCACGTCAGCTCGGCCAGCTCCGCGGTGTCGCGGGCGGCCAGGGCGTAGGTGGTGATGACCAGGTCGGTGCCCGCGACCGCGGCGGCCAGCTCCGGCCCGCTCATCCGGTCGGCGCCGTGGTGGACGTGTACCCGCAGGGCGGGAGCGAACTTCTCGGCCTCGCGCTGCCAGTTGCCGACAACCGACATGGGGCACACCAGCAGGGTCGGCGCGCGGCCCGGTGTCGCGCGGGCGGCGACTTCGAGCGCGAGCAGCTGCACCGTCTTGCCCAGGCCCATGTCGTCGGCCAGGCAGGCGCCCAGCCCGAGCCGGTCGAGGAACGTCAGCCAGGCCAGGCCCCGGCGCTGGTAGGGCCGCAGCTCGGCGGTGAAGCCCGCGGGCGTGTCGACCGGGTCGAGGGTCGCCTCGACGGAACCGCCGAGCAGGTCGGCCAACCAGCCGGTGCCGCCGACATCGAGCAGCGGGACCGGGAACTCGTCGTCGTCCGGCGGCATCCCGGCCAGGTCGATGACCTCGCCCGCGGACATCCGGCCGCTGCCCGAGCGCTCCAGGAAGGCCAAGCCCGCGGCGAGTCTGCGCTGGTCAAGGTGCATCCACTGGCCGCGGACCTTCACCAGCGGCACCTTGGCGGCGGCCAGTTCCTTGAGCTCGTGCTCGCTGAGGGTGAGGTCGCCCAAGGCCAGGTCCCACCGGTAGTCGACCAGTTCGTCCTTGCCCAGCATCGTGTTGCGGCTGACCGTGCCCGCGGCCCCGCGCGAGGCCGTCGTCAGCCGCAGGCCGATGCCGGAGGACTGGCGCCACCAGGTCGGCAGGAGCACGCCGAACCCGGCCTGGTCGAGCGCGGGGGAGTGGCTGAGGAACCGGTGGGCGCCTTCGGTGTCGAGCTTCATGCCGACCGGACGGGAGTCGCGCAGGGCGGTGTCGAGGTCGGGGAAGATCCGGGCCGCCTTCGCCAGGTCGGCGATCAGCAGCTCCTGCGGGCGGGTCACCCAGCGGTGCAGGACGCTCTCGCCGTTCCACACCTGCGCGGCGGGCACGAGGACGCTCGGGTCGTCGGCGGCCTGCAGCAGGAACTCGACCTCCCACTGCTCGGCCTGTTCCGGGGACTTCAGCCGCAGGCACGTGCGAACCGGGTTCTGGTGCGCGGCGCCGGACCGCCAGGTGTCGAGCTGGCGGCTCAGCAGTTCGACCAGTGAGCTGTCGGCATCGATGTGCGCGTCGCCGGTCAGCGCGTTGAGGAACGCGCCGGACGCTTCCTCAATGGTCCGATAACTACCCGACGGGGCGACAGGGGAGTCGGCGAGCCTGCTTCGCGCGATCCCGTCGACCATGGCGTCGAGCAGTTGGCGCAGCACGTCGTCGGCGTCGCGCCCGTCGAGCAGGTCGGGCTCGAACTGCTCCGCGCGCGCCACCGGGGGGACGCTGTCGCGCAGCCGGGCGAACCGAGCGGCGTCGGCCCCGGAGAGCACCGGCCGCCAGCGTGCCGCCGGGCCGTCGGCCTCGGTGACGATCGCGGGCAGCACGCGACCTCGGTCGACCAGGTCTTCGGCGAGGGCGGCCACGGTGGCGACGAAGCGAATGCTCGAGCCCGGCCGGATGTCGTCGTCGAGGTCGAGCAGTCGCGGCAGCTCGGCGGCTAGCGCGGCCGGGTCACAGCCGAGGACCGGCACCTGCCAGGGCCGCAGCGAAATCTCCCCGCGCGGTTTGGCGAGGACGACCATGGGGTCGCGGACCAACTCGGGGGAGTCGACCGGCGCGGCCGGGCGCGACGGCAGCAGGACCGGCAGCGTCCGCGCCTTGGCCGCCAAACCAAGCCGGTCGGCAAGGACGTCGGAGGGCACCGCGAACGGATGAGCCCGAGCCGTCCGACTCGCCCGGCGCGGCGGCGACTCCGAATCCTCAGCCCACAGCGCCACCTCTCCCGCGGCCGTGGCCAGACAGTGCAGCGCCAACACGCGGTACACAGTAGCCGGCGGGTGTGACAGGTTCGCGCTTGGACGTCATCGGTTGTTCAGCCGCGCGGCCTCCCGCAGTGCCTCGTCCACCGGTTCGTCTCGGTTCGCTCCAACCGCAACACCGCCCGAGCAACCTGATCGCAACGCGAAGCGAACTCCGCCGCGATCCTTGTGGTGAGCCCGCCCGTGGGGATGGCGGCCATCATCACGGAGGGTTCGGTGCGCAATCGGCCAAGATCGCGGATCACCGAGAACCCGACCTCCGGCGGCTCGGCACTGATCAGGTCGGTCGGCTGGTGCTTCAACGTTTGGTCCTTCCCTGGTCTTGATGCGCGCGCCATTTGCCGTGGCAGTCCCGACACATGGGCCGAAGCCGGTCGCGCCGGAAGTCTTCGGGGGCGAGGACGACTTCGAGGCCGCAGAGGGTGGTGAAATCGGCGCCGGGGAGTGGTGGGTAGGGGCGGTGGGTCGTGTTGGGGATGGCGTGCAGTCCGCCGTCGACGGCCTGCCACTCGAAGGGGCGGTCAGTCATCGTTTCTCGGCAGTTGGCCGATCGCGACACGAAGCTTGCGATGGACATCCTGTGCGACGTCCGAGCTCTCGGTACGGAATATCCCGGGTGTATCCAGAGTGATGATCAAGCTGTCACGCGGAACCTCGATCGCCATGATGCGACCGTCGTCATCCGTGACCGTCCAACGGGCCATGCAAGCCACCTCGCATCGAATGAATGCTACAGAGCGTACGTGCGCTACGTAGCGTCCATGCAATGCCCTGATCGGGGGACTCCGCGCCGCGCGCAGGCGCCGCGTAGGGTTTGCTACATGTCCGTAAGCAAGCCCGCAGCAGCACGTGAAATGGGTGCGGAGCTTCGAAAGCTTCGAGCGGCCGCAGGTATGACCCTTCGCGCCGTCGAGAGTCGAACGGGCATCAGCAACGCCAAGATCAGTCTGTGGGAGACCGGGCAGCGGTTGGCCGCGCACGACGACCTCTTGCTCGTCCTCGATGCGATCGGCGCCGTTGGGGATGATCGTGAGCGCCTTCTCGGGAAGTGGCGTGCGGCGACAGAAGGTCCGGGTCAGCTCTTGGGAAGCGCGCCGTTGGTCGGAACGGCGCTCGCTCAGCTCATCGATCAGGAACAAGCCGCACGTCGGATAACAACGGTGTCCCCGCTACTCATCCCCGGGTTGCTACAGATCAGTAGCTACGCGCGGGAGATCTTCGGTCAGAGTCCGGATGCGCATACGCGTCTTGCTATTCGCATGGGGCGTCAGGAGATTCTCACGCGCAAGAGGAACCCGGTTGAACTGCACGCACTGATCGACGATGGGGCGCTGATGCGGCCCATCGCGCCGCCTGAGGCGATGACCGACCAGATGCGCCACTTGCTCACGATGGCTGAACTTCCGAACGTGACCATTCAGTTGGTGCCATCCACGGCGCCTGGATACTCGCCGCATCTTGCTGGTGCTTTCATCATGTTCGAGTTCCCGTCTGCTGCGCCGATAGTCCATCTGGAGCACTACCGGGCGAGTGTCACGTTGTGGGATGAAGAAGATGTCAGCGGCTTCGCCGCTGCCGCGGTGAAGGTGGCGGAACGGGCACTGTCTCCAGTGCGCACGCTCGACGTGATCAAGGAGCTGATCGAAGGGATGGAGGCCGAATGAGTGCTCGACCGGTCGAGGCAATCAGGTGGCGGAAGGCGAGTCGTTCGGACGGCAATGACACTTGCGTCGAGCTAGCAAACACCCTCGATGCGCTGCGCGACAGCAAGAATCCGGGCGGCCCGATGATTCGTGGTGATGTGCGGCAACTTCTTCGTGCGGTCCGGATGGCCTAGCGCGGAACGGCTCCTCTCCATCGAAGAGGAGCCGTTCCCTTCTAAATCAGTGTGCGCAGTAGGAACTCGTAGACGATGGCCGACATGAAGGCCCGCTGCTCGTTGTCCGCCGCCGCCCCGTGGCCGCCCTCGATGTTCTCGTAATACTTCGGTTCATAACCGAGTTCACGCATCCTCGCCGCCATCTTGCGGGCGTGCCCAGGGTGCACGCGGTCGTCGCGGGTGGAGGTGATGAAGAAGACCGGCGGGTACTCGCGTCCACTGTGGACGTTGTGGTACGGCGAGAACTCCTTGAGGTAGGCCCAGTCGGCCGGGTCGTCCGGGTCGCCCCACTCAGCCATCCAGGACGCGCCCGCGAGGAGCAGGTGGTACCGGCGGAGGTCGAGCAGCGGGACCTGGCTGACGACCGCGCCGAACAGCTCCGGGTAGCGGGTCAGCATGACGCCCGCGAGCAGGCCGCCGTTGCTGCCGCCCTGCATGCCCAGGCGCGAGGGCGTGGTCACTCCGCGCGCCACGAGGTCGCGCGCGACGGCCGCGAAGTCCTCGTACGCGCGGGGGCGGTTCTCACGCAGTGCGGCCCGGTGCCAGGCGGGGCCGTACTCGCCGCCGCCGCGGATGTTGGCGACCACGTACGTGCCGCCCTGGGCGAGCCACGCGCGGCCCATCCCGCCCGCGTAGGACGGGGTCAGCGAGATCTCGAAGCCGCCGTACCCGTAGAGCAGCGTGGGCCCCTTCGGGTCGCTCCCGGCGACCACGAAATAGGGGACCTGCGTGCCGTCGTCGGACGTGGCGAAGTGCTGCTGGACCGTGAGCCCCTCGGTGTCGAAGAACGCGGGCGCCTGCTTGAGCGCCTCGACCTCGCCGCCGATCTCCCCGCGCAGCAGGGTCGCGGGCTGCAGGTAGCCGCTGACGTTGAGCAGGTACTCGTCGCTGTGGTCCGGGTCGGTGTCGATCACGTCCGCGGAGCTCAGCTCCGGCGCCCCGGGAAGCGGTGCGCGCGTCCAGCCGTCCGGTCCTGGAGTCAGCGCTTCGAGCCTGGTGTTCACGTCGACGAGCTCGTTGAGGATCAGGTGGTTGCGGGTCCACGAGTAGCCTGCCAGCGAGCTGTGCGCGTCGGGCTCGAACAGCACTGTCATGGACCGCTCGCCCGCGAGGAAGGCGTCGAAATTCGCGGCGAGCAGCGAGCCGGACCTGTGCGTGGTGTCGCCGATGGTCCAGTCCGAGCGCAACCAGACCAGCAGCCACTCGCGGTGGGCGTCGGACGTGGCGTCGTCCGGTACGTCGATGCGGACCAGGCCGCCCGGGGTCCGCACGAACTCCTCGGAGGTGAAGAACTCCGGGTGGCGGCCGACAAAGTCCCGCTCGAACCCGGGCGTCGAGTCGTGCACCGCGTAGGCGGAGACGTCCTCGGGCTTGCCCTCGAAGACGGTGACCGCCTCCGCCAACGGCGTGCCGCGCCGCCACTCCTTGATCACCCGCGGATAGCCGGACGTGGTCAGCGAGCCGTCGCCGAAGTCGGTGCCGACGTAGATCCGGTCCGCGTCGATCCAGCTGACCCGGGACTTGGCCTCCGGCAGGGTGAACCCGTCGGTGACGAACTCGCCGGTGCGCAGGTCGAACTCGCGGACCACCGTCGCGTCCGCGCCGCCGCGGGAGAGCTCCACCAGCGCGAGGTGGTAGTCGGGCTTGAGGACCGCGGCCCCTGCCCACACCCAGTTCTCATCCTCGCGCTCGGCGAGGGCATCGACGTCGAGCAGGATCTCCCATTCGGGTTCGGCTGTGCGGTACTGCTCCAGCGTCGTCCGCCGCCACAGCCCCCGCACATGGGTGGCGTCCTGCCAGAAGTTGTAGAGGAACTCGCCGCGCCGCCGCGGGTACGGGATCCGGTCGTCGGCGTCGAGGACCTCCCTGATTCCCGCGCGAAGAGAGTCGAACCGCTCACCCGCCAGTTCGGCCGTGGTCTCGGCGTTGCGCGCCTTCACCCAGTCCAGGGCGGTCTCGTCGGTGACCTCTTCCAGCCACAGGTACGGGTCGTCGAGTCCCTCAGTCATGCCGCCAGTGTGCCGTATCAGTAGCGTGGGTCTCGTGCTCATCGGATTCGCCGCCCCGGTGTCAGGCTCGTGGGCGACTGTGGACAACCTCGTGCGGGTCGCCACCCGCGCCGAGGAACTCGGCTACCACTCGGTGTGGACGTTCCAGCGGCTGCTCTCGCCACCCGACGGGAGTTGGGGTGAGTCCTACCGGTCGGTCCTCGACCCCGTCGCGGCCACGTCGTTCCTCGCCGCCCACACCACCCGGGTGCGGCTCGGCATCGCCGTGCTCAACCTGCCGTTTTTCGCCCCGCCGCTGCTCGCCAAGCAGTTGGCCACCCTCGACGTGCTCAGCGGTGGGCGGCTCGACGCGGGCCTGGGCATCGGCTGGGCGCCGGAGGAGTACGCCGCCGTCGGCGTGGACATGGCGGGCCGTGGCAAGCGCGCGGAGGAATACCTGCCGCTGCTGCGCCGGTTCTGGACCGACGACGTCGTCGAGCACGAGGGCGAGTTCTACCGCGTCCCCGCGACCCGGATGGATCCCAAACCGGTGCAGGAGGGCGGCCCGCCGGTCCTGCTGGGCGCCTCAGCCGAACCGGCGCTGCGTCGAGCGGGTCGGCTGTGCGCCGGCTGGGTGAGCAGCAGCCGCGCCGACCCGGCCGCCATCGGCGAGTCGGTCAACGTCGTGCGCGCGGCCGCGGCCGACGCCGGCCGTGACCCCGATGGGCTTCGGTTCGTGTGCCGAGGCGCGGTCCGCGTGCGCGCGGAGCGGACCCGTCCACTCACCGGCACCCTGGAGCAGATCCGCGCCGACTTCGCCCTGCTCGAGGAGCAGGGCGTCACCGAGCTGTTCATCGACCTGAACTTCGACCCGGAGATCGGCTCCCCGGACGCCGACCCGGCCGAGTCGATGCGCCGGGCCGAGGATGCGCTGACCGCGTTCGCGCCCTAGGCCCCCGTGGATCACGGGACACGTCCGAGTCGGGTGGCCCGGCGGAGCGGGCCACCCGACTCGGTGTTCGGGCTCGGACTCAGCCGACGAACGCGATGCCGACCGCGGTACCGAACAGCGGGGCGACGACGTGCGCCTTTCCGGTGGCCAGGTTGACCTTTGCCAGCACCGACAGGCTCCGCGGCCCGTCGAACTGCACGGCCGCGAGGGCCTCGTAGTCACGCGGGTTGAACGGGCCGGCGGGCGCCGCGCCACGGATGTCGAAGCCGTTGACGGCGGTGACCCGCAGGCCGAGCTTGCCGACGGTGAACAGTTGCCCGGTGTTCGGCGAGACGACTGGGGTGACGCCGGGAGCCGAGCCCTGGGTGACCAAGGTGTCGCGGGCGGCGTCGATGTCGTAGAGCAGCGTACTGGTCGCGCCCGCCACGCTGTTCGTGTAACCGGCGGCGCCGACCTTCGGGGTGGTGCCCGCGGCCGGGTCGGTCATGGCGTAGGCCAGCGGGCCGTCGGTGGCCGCGAGGGCGCCGGTGTCCGGGACCAGCCGGAAATTCTGGCCGGTGTCGGTGACGACCCGGATGCGGTCGACCGTCGGGTTGAAGTCGAAGCCGATCGCCGAGCCGTTCAGCGCCACCGGCGTCCCGACGGCCGTGGCCCGCCCGGAGTCCTGGTCGACGGTGTAGAGCTGACCCTTGGCGGACAGCGAGTACAGGACGCCGGTCGCCGGCCGGACGTCGATGCC
Source organism: Actinokineospora xionganensis (assembly GCF_014323725.1). Taxonomy (GTDB): domain Bacteria; phylum Actinomycetota; class Actinomycetes; order Mycobacteriales; family Pseudonocardiaceae; genus Actinokineospora; species Actinokineospora xionganensis. The sequence continues at coordinate 49,699 of NZ_JABVED010000005.1, forward strand.
GATCAGTTTGTCCCCCCTGGCGACACCGGTGATCCGGGTCTTGCCCCTGGGCAGCAGTGGGAAGCCCGAGTCGTGCCTGCTCAGTACCCCGTTCGAGTGCAGTACCACCAGGTCTCCGCCGGAAGGGTGGTGGCGCGGGGTGGCGGACGCGGCGCCGGTGCTCAGCATCGCGGCCGCGAGCGCCGCGCCGATCACGATCGCGGTTGTCGCTTTACGCATTGGGTGCTCCTAGGTCTCGACGAGCGTGCGTCGGTGCTTTCGGGTCGGATGGCGTGCGCGTTCAATCGGTCCGAAGTTTTCGTCGGAAGGTGAACATCTGCTGCCTCGGCTCCGAATAAGCCCAAGAGAGCGAGGGGATACCCGATGGGCAGGCTCGTGCGAAGGAGTCGGACGACACAGGGAGCCGACGAACCCGACCTCGCGTCCGACCAGGCTCTGCGAGCCGCGTACCGGGCGCACGGACCGGAGCTGTACCGCTTCGCGTTGCGTCAGTTGCGCGACGACGGCGGCGCGCAGGACGTCGTGCAGGAGGTGTTCCTGCGGGCCTGGCGCTCGGCCGACCGGTTCGACCCGAACATCGCGAGCCTGCGAGTGTGGTTGTTCGCCATAGCGCGGCACGTGGTGGTGGACGAGATCCGGCGAAGCGGGGCCCGGCCCGCGCGGGCGTTCGGCCTGGCGATGGAGGAGACCTCGGGTGCGAAGGGCATCGCTGACAACGGTTTCGACGAGCAGAAGATGACAGCGTGGCTTATCGAGGAGGCATTGAGCAGGATCAGCCCCGAGCACCGCACCGCGTTGGTGGAGACATACTTTCGCGGACGTCCTCATGCGGAGGTCGCCGCAGAGCAGGGTGTGCCGACCGGGACGTTGCGCAGCAGGTTGTTCTACGGGTTGAAGTCGCTCAGGGTGGTCATGGAGGAGATGGGGGTGGAGCCGTGAACGACGCCCATCGGTCCCTACGCGAGCTTCTCGGTGCCTACGCGCTCGACCAGCTCGACGACCACGAACGCATCGCAGTCGACGCGCACCTCGCCGGCTGCCCCGACTGCCGCGCCGAGTTGGACGAGATCGCCCCGGTCGCGCAGAGTCTGCGGCTGGTCGACCTGGACCGGCTCGGCCAACTCGCCCCGGCTCCGCCTGCCAGTCTCGGTGACGCCGTCCTTGCCCGGATCCAGATCGAACGCGCTCGCAGGCGGGAGGCTCCACGCTGGGCGTTACCGGCCGCCGCCGTCGTGGCCGCGATCGCCCTCGGAGCCGGCGTCGGGTGGGTGGCGCACCCGGACGTGCCCGACCAGCCCGTGGTCCTTCTGGAGGCGGTCGAGGTCGCGGGTCCGGACGCCAGGATCAGCGCCAGCGCCGACCTCGTCCCGCACACCTGGGGCGTGGAGATCAAGCTGACCGCGAGCGGGTTCGAGGCGGGCGCGCCGTATCGGGTGGCCGTGACCACGGTCGATGGCAACAAGGTCCCGGCCGGTGAGTTCCTCGGCACCGGCGCCAAGCAGATGAAGTGCAACCTCAACAGCTCGGTGCTGCGCGACCAGGCCACGGGGTTCGAGGTCACCGACTCTGCCGGGACGCTGGTTCTGACCTCGACGTTCTGAGGGGCGGGTCGGTCGATCACCACTAACACGTGACCCACGATGATCAGACAGGACCTAGTCCCGCCAGCCCGAGACCTCCACGCCCTTGGCGATGTCGAGGCGGAAGCCGAGGTCGATCTCCGCCGTTTTGCCCGGGGCCAGGTTCAGCTTCCAGGTGACTTTGCCGAGTTCGTCGCGTTCTGCCGGGTCGGGGCGCAGCGTGACCTCTCGGATGACGATGGACTCGCTTCGTGAAACGGGAACCTGGTCTATGACCGTGACTCGCGCGGCGCGCGGACCGAAGTTGCCGACCTTGATCCGGTAAGCGGCCTCTTGGCGCCGCGTGCCGCCGAGGACAGCCTTGCCCGCCGAGCGCCGGACCAGTTCACGCTCGACCCGGATGCGTTCGTCGACGCCCAGCGTCAGCTCGACCTCCTCACCCGGCGCCCACGGCTGCAGCTCGGTCGCACCGACGAACTCCGTGTCGTGGAAGATCGACGCCCGGCCCGGGCGCAAGGTGTGCTCGGACGTGTTGGTCACCGTGGCCCGCAGATAGGCCTCCGGGCCGCGCACGGGCACGGTCACGTGATCGGTCTCGGCCGGCAGATCAAAGGCCGCGACTGTGGTGCGGTGGGCCGTGCCGTCCGCCGGCACGGCGATAGGGCGCGTGGGCCGGTAGGTGGCCGAAGTGGCGCCCTGCTCGACGGCCGCGTACCGCTCCTCCATCATCGGTGCCGCCGCCATGGCGGGCATGGGGACGGCTCCGCCCGGTGCGGCGTCCATGGCGGCTCCGTACGCGATGCCACGCGACGCCTGGGGGGCGATCGGCCTCGGCCGCACCACGTCGACATACCAAGGCGACAGCTCGGGCACGTTCAGGCCGTCGGTCGGCTGCGCGGTCGAGAGCCGCAGGTCGCACTCCGGCCAGTCCTCGCCGCTGTGCTGGGTGACCAGCCCGTACCAGGTGACCGCCAGCGAGCCCGCTGACAGCCGCACGTCGTAGCGCGATTCCCAGTTGCCGCCGTGCACCAGGTAGGACAGCTCGAACTCCAGCTCACCGGCCTCAGCGACCTCCACGTCGACGTCGACGGCCATGCGGTCCGGTGCGCGTCGGGTGCGGCGGTCGTTGAGCTTGCGCTCGATCTCGTCGTGCTTCTCCTGGACCCTGCGTCGCTCGGAAGCGAGGTCGCGTCGGTCTGCCAGCACGGAGGAGAGCTGCCGCGCCAGTTCGTCGGACACGGACGCGACCCGCGCGGCGTCGGTCTGCTCGCGCGCGAGCGCCTTCGCGAAGGTGCCGCCCGCGTGTTCACCCAACTTGGTGACCATGTCCGCCCGCGCGGCGAGAACAGTCTCCTTGTCGCCCAGTTCGTCGAGGGCGGCGCGGACCATGTCCCGCTGCTCCTCCAACTCCGCGATAGCGCCATCGGGCGTTCGCGGGTGGTGTTCAGCGCGCACATCGACACCCAGCACGGTCGCCGCGCCGCGGCCGTTGACCCGCACCGAATCCGGATGCAGCGACATCGGCAGCCCGCCGATGGCCACCCGCTGCTCGCCCACCTCGAGGCTGAGCACTCCGCGGCGGGTGATCCGCGCTTGTCCTGGATAAACGGTCACGGCGACGATCGGGGCGTCGAGTCGGCTGGTCACGTCCGCGAGGCTACCCACGGTGAGCCGGTCCGGCACGTGTCCACAGTGGAGACAACGACTTTCGGCGTATTGACACCCTGTGGATGTTGACGGAATGGTTCGGCCCGACCTGACACCCTGCCTCGTCTGGAGCCAACCCATGAGACGTGCGCGACCCGCCGTCACGGCCCTGGCCGCTTTACTCGCCGTTCCGCTGCTCACCAGCACCGCCTCCGCCCAGGTCGACCCGCCCAAGCCGGTCTTCGTCGACGGCCAGGCGCAGCCGGTCTTCGACCCGAAGGACGTTGTCCGCCAGTCCCTCTGGGTCTCCGCGCCGGTCGACTCCGACTTCGACGGCAAGGACGACCTGGTCCACGTCGAGGTCGTCCGGCCCAAGGCGACCGAACTCGGCATGAAGGTGCCGGTCGTCTACCAGGCGAGCCCGTACTACGCCGGCGGCAACGATGTGCCCAACCACGGCGTCGACCAAGAGCTCTACGTTCCGGGCAAGCCCGGGAACGGTGCTGACAAGACCGCTTCGCGCGGGTTGTCCGACGAGCGGGTCACCGCCGCGATGGGGCCGAACGCACCGATCACCTGGCGGTACGAGTCCTACTTCACCGCCCGCGGCTTCGCCGTGGTCTACGCCGAGTCGCTCGGTTCCGGGCTCTCCACGGGCTGCCCCACCAGCGGCGGACGCAACGAGACCATCGGCGCCAAGTCGGTCGTCGACTGGCTCAACGGCCGTGCCCCGGCCGCCGACGCGGCAGGCGCCCCGGTCGCCGCGGACTGGACCACCGGCAAGGTCGGCATGATGGGCGTGTCCTACAACGGCACCCTGCCGACCGCGGTCGCGACGACCGGTGTCGAGGGTCTGGAGACCATCGTCCCGATCGCGGCGATCTCCAGTTGGTACGACTACTACCGGGCCGACGGCCTGATCGTGGCGCCGGGAACGTTCCAGGGCGAGGACCTCGACGTGCTCGCCGACTACGTCTACACGCGCGAAGACCGTGAGATCTGCAAGCCGGTGATCGCCGACATCGTGGCCAAGCAGGACCGGGTGACCGGCGACTACAGCCCGTTCTGGGACGAGCGAAACTATCTCAACGATGTCGGGAACGTCCGGGCTTCGGTGCTCGCCGTGCACGGGCTCAACGACTGGAACGTCAAGATGACCCACGTCGAGCAGCTGTACTCGGCACTCAAGCGCAACGGGGTCGAGCACAAGATCTGGCTGCACCAGTCCGGGCACGCCGACCCGTACCGGCTGCGCCAGGCCGAATGGCTCACCACGCTCAACCGCTGGATGTCGCACTACCTCTACGCGATCGACAACGGTGTCGAGGACGAGCCGAAGTCGACCGTGCAGCGCGAGGACAAGACCTGGCACGACGAAGCCGAGTGGCCCGCGCCGGGAACCATGTCCGCCCGGCTCTACCCGTCGGTGGGCGGCTCCGCTCACGGTGGGCTGAGCGCGCGTCCGTCGTTCGGTCGTCCGTTGGTCGAGACGCTGACCGATGACGTGGCCAAGACCGCCGAGGACCTCGCGGCCGCGGCGGCGTCGGAGAACCGGCTGTCTTACGTGACCCGCCCCGCCGCGCGGCCGCTGCGGATCAGCGGTGTCGTGCAAGCCGACCTGCGGCTCTCGTTCAGCAAGCCCGCGGCGAACGTGACCGTGCTGCTGGTCGACCGCGCACCCGACGGCAAGACGTCGATCGTGACGCGGGGATGGACCGACCCGCAGAACCGGCAGTCGCCCAGCCGGACCAAGCCGATCCAGCCGGGCAAGGCTTACGACATCCAGGTGGACTTGGTCCCGGACGACTACGTTCTCGCTGCGGGTCACAGCCTCGCGGTGGTAGTCATGTCCAGCGACTACGACTACACGCTGCGCCCACGTCCGGGCGCGGGGATCTCCCTGGACCTGTCGCACAGCTACCTGACCCTGCCCGCGGTGGGAGGTCAGGCGGCCGTTCGCGCCTCCGTTGGATAGTCCCCTAATGAACCCCTATCCAGGAAACTGTTCACTGCGGAGTCGTCTGTCGAACCTTTCGCGCCGACATACGTCGTGGTCCGATCGATGTATCGGATCTTCGCGGAGGTGTCAGATGAACAGGTACTTATCCCTGGCGTGCACCACAGTCGTCGCGGCGGCGCTCCTCGTGTTGGGCGAGGGCGTCGCCGCGGCCGCTCCGGGCTTCCAAATGCCATTCCCCTGTGGGCAGGTCTGGTCCGGGCAGACCCGGACCAACCACAGCCCGGCCAACGCGGTGGACTTCAACCGCACCGACGACCTGAACGACCCGGTGGTCGCGTCCGCGGGCGGCACGGTCAGCCGCTCCGAGAGCGAGGGCGACGCCAGCTACGGGCAGTGGGTCGAGATCGATCACGGCTCCGGTTGGCGGACCCGCTACGCGCACCTGTCGGTGCGGCGCGTCTCGGTCGGACAGTCCGTCACGATCGGGCAGCTCATCGGCAATGTCGGCAACACCGGCGAATCGTCCGGCGCGCACCTGCACTTCGAGCAGCGACTCAACGGCGTCGCACAGCGGATCGTGTTCAACGGCAGCCAGATCTTCTACTGGGGCACTCGCAGCTACACCAGTAACAACCGGTGCGGTGGCGGGAATCCGTACACGCCGCAGGAAGTGTGCGGCAGCGGCTACAGCGTGATCGACTCCGCGGCGCTGGGCACCTCGGGTCGGACCTACCTGCTCTACAACTCCGGCAACGGTTACAACTGTGTGGCCACGATCAAGTCGGTGAACATCGGCACGGCCTCCCCGGTCTCGGCGTTCCTCGAGGTCGCGGGCGGCACACGGACCACGGATTCCGGGTCCTACAAGTACTACGCGGGACCGGTGAAGCGGTCCGCGCCGGGCAAGTGCGTCAAGTGGGGCGGGTCGGTCGGATCGGCTTCCTACGCCAGCCCGTTCGAGCACTGCGGCTGAAGAGGGTAACGCGGGGACCCGACGAACCACGGTCTCGTCGGGTCCCCGTCCACAGTGGGCGATCCGCTATCCACAGTGGAATCGCCGGGGGTGTTCACACCGCCGGATCCGCCGCACAGTGGTCTCATGACGCACCTCCACGCCACCATCACCTTCGCCGACGAAGGCGACTTCGTCGCTGCCGTGCCCTCGCTGCTGGGCTTCCACCCGGTCGACTCCATCGTCGTGCTCGCCGTCGTCGACGACGGTCCGCGCTGCCGGATCGGGCAACTCATGCGCTCGGACCTGCGGCTACCGGGTGACGACCTGTTCATGGCGCGGTACCTGAGTCAGACGTGCGCCCAGAACGGCGGCTCGCGCGTCTTCGTCCTGATCACCGGAGGCGGTTCGGAGCGTCTGCCCCAGAGCGATTTCGTCGACCTGGTCCGCGCGGCGTTCGACGAGGAGGGGGTGTCGGTCGAGCTGGCCGTCTGGGCTCGGTCCGCCAGGGCGGGCGAGAAGTGGTGGTGCTACGACGATCCCGAGCGGTGCGGGGAAGTCCCAGACCCGGACATCGCTCCGGTCGCCGCCGCCCTGACTGTCGCGGGCCTGGTGAAGTACCCCACTCGTGAGGCTCTCGCCGCGACGCTGGCGCCCGATCCTCCGGACGACATAAGGCGTCGGAGCGTCCTGATCGATGCCCGGCTCCAGGCTGAATTCAGGAACGGGCAAGCAGGCGAGTGCGATCCCGAGGCCTTCTCGCGGGACTGGGCTCTGGTCGATGCCGCGCTGGACGACTTCACGCGGTCCACAGAGGATCTTTCGGGCCGCGGATCGGAGCCACTCTGGGAGGACGAGAGAATCGTGGGGCTGGCCGTCGCCCTGTGCCACAGCGACGTCAGAAGTGAATGCCTCAAGGTCGCGCTGTCCGCACGGGCGCCCGCGGCCGTGCGCCTGTGGACCCGGCTGACCCGGTCGACCCCGGCCCCCGAACGCGCGCAACCAGCCGTCCTGCTGGCGATCGGCGCGTACCTCCGCGGCGACGGCCCGCTCGCGCATATCGCCTTGGACGTCGCCATGGAGGCAAACCCGGGCCACGCCCTCGCCTCACTCTTGCGCGCGGCCATCGGCCACGCGATCGCACCGACTGAACTTCGCGAGATCATCACCCGCGCGAGCCAATACTCGACTCGCACCGTGGCGGCGCCGTGAATCGTGCACACCGCGGTCGGCGGCCAAGTGGTTACGCGCGACCAACTCTGCTCCGGAGCTGGTCAGCGGTCATCGACTCGCGTCCGCGGAAGGCTCCTTCCGCGGAGCGTGGTTCGGTCGTTGTGGTGCGTGCCAGAGGACCGAGATCGCCGTTCTTGACCCGCTTTCCTGGGGCTTGCCAAGGGCATCAGCGCACTGGCGATGAACGCGGCAGCGCTGAACCTCCGCTGCGCCAGTGGGTGCTTCAGGCGCTCACCATGCTCAGTGAGCAGCGGGGCAAGACGCTGCCTGTCCGTGTGGATCAGCCTCGGGCGCGGGTGAACTCCCAGGCGTCGCTGACGATGGTGCGCAGGTCCGGGCGCTCGGGCTTCCAGCCCAGCCGGGTGCTCGCGGCATCCGACGAGGCGACGAGGATCGCCGGGTCGCCGGGGCGGCGGTCGGCGAAGTCCGCCGGGATGGCGTGGCCGGTGACCTCGCGGCAGGTCTGCACGACCTCGCGGTTGGAGAAGCCGGTGCCGGTGCCGAGGTTGAAGATCTGGTGCTCGCCCGCGACGGCGTGGCCCAAGGCGAGGAGGTGGGCCTCGGCGAGGTCGAGGACATGGATGTAGTCGCGCACGCAGGTGCCGTCGGGGGTCGGGTAGTCCTCCCCGTAGATGGACAGCTTGTCCCGCTTGCCCATGGCGACCTGCAGCACGATCGGGATCAGGTGCGTCTCGGTGGTGTGCCGCTCGCCGAAGGAGCCGTACGCGCCCGCGACGTTGAAGTAGCGCAGGCTCACCGCGGCCAGGCCGTGCGCGGCGGCGTACGAGGTGATGGCGTGGTCGATGGCCAGCTTGGTGGCGCCATAGGTGTTGGTCGGGCGGGTGGGGGCTGTCTCGAGGATCGGGACCTGCTCCGGCTCGCCGTAGGTCGCGGCGGTGGAGGAGAAGACCAGCCGCGGGGTGCCGTGCTCACGCATGGCGTCGAGCAGCCGGAGGGAGGTGAGGACGTTGCCGTTCCAGTACTTGCCGGGGTCCTGCATGGACTCGCCGACCAATGACTTCGCCGCGAAGTGCAGCACGCCGTCGAATCCCTCGGCGAGCAGCTTGGGCGCCACCTCGGCGAGGTCGCCCTCGACGAACCGGGCACCCTCGGGGATGGCGTCCGCGTGCCCGGTCGACAGGTCGTCCACGACCACGACGTCGTGCCCGGTCTCCACCAGCCTCGCCGCGCAGACGCTGCCGACATATCCCGCTCCGCCGGTCACGAGCAGCTTCACCGTGGTCCTCGCCTTCCTCGTCCGCGCGATGGCGTGTCTCGCCCTCGCGACGACCCTAGGGCATGTCCTGCGGACCGTGGCAGGCGCTATTCGCGGCCGCGCGGCCACTGTTCGCACCGCGGGAACGGCCACGGACAACCGGCACGCGACCGTCCCCTCGGCATGCCCAGGAGCCAGTCGGGTCACGAATCCCGCCCGCAATGGTCCACAGGATCCGCCCAGGGCGCGCACGGCACACCCCGGCCAACGTCCCAACTACCTCGCGGCGACGCTCAGAGGTCTCGGCCCGCGCCCGCGGACGGGACAGCCGGGAACATGCGCGGCGGTTCGAACGACCGCTCCGCGAACGCGGCCAGCACGGCCGAGCGAACCCGCGCGGCATGGTCGACCGGCACCAGCGCGATGGCTGTGCCACCGAATCCACCACCGGTCATCCGGGCGCCCAGGGCTCCGGCACCCACCGCGGCCGCCACCGCGACGTCGAGTTCCTCGCACGACACGCGGTAGTCGTCGCGCAGGCTGCGGTGCGACTCCGTCAAGAGGTCACCGATCCGCCCGGGAGCGTCCGCGCGCAGCGCGGCCACGGTTTTCAGCACCCGTTCGTTCTCGGACACCACGTGTTTGGCCAGCGGCAACAGGTCCGGTGGAAGCGCGGACACCTCGCTCGCGTCACGAAGGGAGGCGAGACCCAACAGCTCGGCCGCGCGTTCGCAACCCTTGCGCCGGTCGCCGTAGGCCGAGTCGGCCAGCGAGTGGCGGACCCGGGTGTCGATCGCCAGGACCTCAAGGCCGTGGGCTGCCGCGTCGAATGGGATCTGCTCCTGCTCGCCGGAGCGGACGTCGACGAACAGGACGTGCGCGGCCACGCAGCACAGGGACGCGGTCTGGTCGAGCAGGCCGGTGGGGGCGCCGACGAAGTCGTTCTCGGACCGCTGGATCCAGCGAGCCAACTCGGCCAGTGGCGGCTTCTCGCCCGAGCCGAGGCCGAGCAGGGCGAGTGCGACCGCGCACTGCAGCGCGTGCGACGACGACAGCCCGGCGCCTGTCGGGACGTCGCCCGCGATGACCAGGTCGGCCCCGGTGTCGAAACCGTGGTCGCGCAGCACCCAGGCCACACCGCACGGGTACGCGGCCCAGCCGGTCACCCCACCGGGACGCAGATCGGCCACCGCGACCGGGCCCGCGTGCTGGGTGGTGCCGTCGTCGCCAACGGTCGTGGCGGTCAGCATTCCATCGTCCCGCGGCGACGCGGCGACGGCGATACGGAAGGGGAGAGCGAAAGGGAGGACGAAGCCGTCGTTGTAATCGGTGTGCTCACCGATGAGATTCACCCGACCGGGGGCGGACCAGACACCGGCGGGGGCACGGCCGTGCTTCTGCCGGAACGCGCCGGCCGCCCGGATGGCCGGGGTCGCGGCGTCGCGCCCGACCGCGGTGGCGGCGAGCCCTGGCGGCGGTGCACTCGGTGCGCCAGGGCTTCCGTCTGCCCTTATGCCGGGGGAGCGGACGGGGCCTGCCGCCGACGGCTCCTGGAGAGATCCAGGAGCCGTTCCCGGTGATTTGCCGGTCGGGCTCTCGGTGGTGACGCGGGAGACGTCGTCGAGGGAGCCGGCCGGTATGGTGCTGGGCGTGTCGTGGGGCAGGTCGGCGCCTCGGTCGGAACCTCGGGTCACGTCGAGCGAGCCAGCACCGCGTGCAGGACGATCGGGGCCAGCTGGGCGGTGTTGCCCGCGCCGGTGATCTCGATGTTGCCGTCGCCCTTGGACGCGCCGACGGCGATCATCTCGCCGGGGAGGATCCCGACGGCCTTGAGTTCGCCCATCAGCTGCGAGTCGAGCTGTACGTGCTCGGCGATGCGGCGGACCTCGACCGTGCCGCCGCCGCGGCGGGCGACCTCGTCGAGGCGGACCAAGCCCGCTTCGACCGGGGGAGCGGGCTCGCCCTCGCCCAGTTCGTCCAGGCCGGGGATCGGGTTGCCGTACGGCGACGTCGTCGGGTGGTTGAGGAGCTTGACGAGCTTGCGCTCGACGGCCTCGCTCATCACGTGCTCCCAGCGGCACGCCTCGCTGTGGACCTGCTCCCACTCCAGGCCGATGACGTCGACGAGCAGGCGCTCGGCGAGGCGATGCTTGCGCATCACGGCGATGGCCAGGGACCGGCCGTGGTCGGTGAGTTCGAGGTGCCGGTCGCCCGCGACGATCAGCAGCCCGTCGCGCTCCATGCGGCCGACGGTCTGGCTCACGGTGGGGCCGCTCTGGCCGAGGCGTTCCGCGATGCGGGCACGCAGGGGGACGACGCCCTCTTCCTCGAGTTCGTAGATCGTCCGGAGGTACATCTCTGTGGTGTCGATGAGATCGTTCACGCCGTTCCCCTTCGTCGGCTCCAATGGTAGTCGCTGCACCCGACAGGGCTGCGGCTATGTAGCCCGTGAGTGATCACATGGCGGTACGGCAGGATGGTGGGGTGACCGCACTCACCGGGCCCCTCATCTCCGCCGCCGACCTTCTGTCCTGCCTGGACAGTGCGGATTCGCCGGTGCTGCTCGACGTCCGCTGGCGCCTCGGCGGCCCTCCCGGGCGGCAGGACTACGTCGCGGGCCACCTCCCTGGCGCCGTCTACCTCGACCTCGACGCCGATCTCGCCGCCGCGCCCGGCGACGGCGGAAGGCACCCGCTACCAGCGCCGGAAGACCTGCAGCGGGTGCTGCGGGAAGCCGGTGTGCGCGCCGACCGCCGGGTTGTGGCCTACGACTCCGACAACGGCTCGATAGCCGCCCGCGCCTGGTGGTTGCTGCGATGGGCGGGCCACGAGGACGTCGCGGTGCTCGACGGCGGCTACGCGGCCTGGGTGGCGGCAGGCAACCCGGTGACCACCGTTGAGGCGACCCCCGAAGGGGGCGACATCGAGGTCCGCCCCGGCGGGATGCCGGTGCTGGGCGCCGACGAGGCGGCCGACCTCGCCCGCGACGGCGTGCTGCTCGACGCCCGCGCGCCCGAGCGGTACCGCGGCGACATCGAACCCATCGACCCGCGCGCCGGGCACGTGCCGGGCGCCCGCAACGCCCCCTTCACCGAGCACCTGCGTGATGGCGGCTGGAAGCCCGCCGCCGAGCTGGCCGAACGCTTCGAGGCGCTGGGCGTGCGGCCCGGTCAGCCCGTCGGCGCGTACTGCGGCTCCGGCGTGACCGCGGCGTCGGTGGTCCTCGCCCTGCAGGCCTCGGGTCTCACCAGCCGCGAGCGCCCGGCCGCCCTCTACGCGGGCTCCTGGTCGCACTGGTGCGTCGACCCCACCCGCCCGGTGGCGACGGGCGACCAGCCGGGCGAATAGCTCCAGGCGCCGGGAAGACGGGCCCACCGGTCGTCATGGGCACAAGTGCGTCGGATCGCATGGCTCCGGTGGCGACGGGGAGCGGGTCGGGACACTAGGGTCGGCATATGGGTGATCGAGCCGCCGTCGTCTGGGACTCCTCGCTGCTCGGTTACGACCTCGGCGGCGAACACCCGTTCAATCCGATCCGCCTCGAACTCACCATGCGCCTGGCCGCGGCGCTCGGCGTGCTCGACGGGGTGGAGCTGAGGATCCCCGAGTCCGCGACCGAGTCCGATTTGGAGCGGGTGCACGAACTCGGCTACGTGCGGGCCGTGCAGCAGGCGCCGACGGTGACCTGGGATGTCGGGCACGGGCTCGGCACCGACGACAACCCCGTGTTCGACCGCATGCACGCCGCGTCCGCGCTGGTCGTGGGCGGATCCCTGCTGGGAGCGCGCGAGATCGCGTCCGGGACTGTCGACCGGGCCGTGAGCATCGCGGGCGGACTGCACCACGCGATGCGTGACCGCGCCGCCGGGTTCTGCGTGTACAACGACTGCGCCGTGGCCATCTCCTGGCTGCTCGACAACGGCTTCGACCGCATCGCCTACCTCGACGTCGACGTCCACCACGGCGACGGCGTGCAGGCCGCGTTCTACGACGACCCGCGCGTCCTGACCGTGTCCCTGCACCAGAACCCGGCGACCCTGTGGCCGGGCACCGGCTTCGTCGACGAGCTCGGCGGCCGCGAGGCCATGGGCTCCTCGGTCAATATCCCCCTCCCGCCGCACACACGCGACCCGGCGTGGCTGCGCGTGTTCACCGCGGTCGTCCCGTCGCTGCTGTCGGCGTTCCACCCGCAGATCCTGGTCACCCAGTGCGGCGTGGACACCCACGAAGAGGACCCGCTCGCCGACCTGTCGCTCTCGGTCGACGGCCACCGCGAGATCTACCGGACCCTGCGTCGGCTGGCCGACCAGTACGCGGGCGGCAAGTGGCTGGCCACCGGCGGCGGCGGATACCAGCTGCTGCGCGTGGTCCCGCGCTCCTGGACCCATCTGATCGCCACCGTGCTCGACCGCGACGTCGCCCCCGAGACCCGGGTGCCCGCGGACTGGACGGCGACCGTGCGCAAGATAGCGCCGCACGCCGATCTCCCGACGACCATGAGCGACGGGCGCGACACCGCGTTCGACCCGTGGGGCGGGGGACTGGACCGGCCGGTCGACGCCGTGATCCGGGACGTGCGGCGGGCCGTGTTCCCGCTGCACGGGCTCGATCCCGACGACCCGAGGGACTGACGTGGCCGACACGCCCGCGTACGACCCGTACGACTATCCGCGCCGCTGGGAAGCCGACGTCGTGCTCTCCGACGGTCAGACTGTCCACTTGCGGCCCATCGTGCCCAGCGACGGCGACGCGCTGCTCGCCTTCCACGGCAAGCTGTCCGACCGCACCCGCTACTTCCGTTACTTCTCACCGTATCCGCGCATCCCCGCGCGCGACCTGGTGCGGTTCAGCACGGTCGACCACCGCGACCGGGTCGCGTTCGTGGCCCTGCTCGGCGACGACATCGTCGCCGTCGGCCGCTACGAGCGGCTGCCCGGCCATGACTCCGCCGAGGTCGCCTTCGTCGTCGCCGACGACCACCAGCGCCGCGGGCTCGGCTCGATCCTGTTGGAGCACCTGGCCGCCGCCGCCCGCGAACGCGGACTGAGCCGGTTCGAGGCCGAGGTGCTCTCGGAGAACGCCCAGATGGTCCGCGTCTTCCGCGACGCCGGCTACCAGGTGAGCCGCGAGTTCGAGGAAGGCGTGCTGCACCTGGAGTTCGCGATCGACCCGACCGAGGACTCGGTGCGCGTCGCGTGGTCGCGCGAGCAGGCCGCCGAGGCGCGCAGTGTGCACAATCTGCTCCATCCCCGGTCGGTCGCGGTGATCGGCGCGTCGACGGATCGCACCAAGGTCGGGTACGCCGTGCTGGGCAACATGCTCGGCGCCGACTTCGCCGGTCCGGTGTTCCCGGTCAACGCCGAACACCCGTCGGTGCGCGGAGTCCGGGCGTACGCCACCGTCCTCGACATCCCGGACCCGGTCGACCTCGCCGTCGTCGCCGTCCCCGCCGCACGGGTCGACGACGTCATGGACGCCTGCCTTGCCAAGGGGGTCAAGGCATTGGTGGTCGTCACCTCCGGTTTCGGCGAGACCGGCTCCGAGGGACGCGGCGCCGAGCGCAGGCTCGTCGACGAGGCCCGCGCGCACGGAATGCGGGTCGTCGGGCCGAACGCCCTCGGCGTGGTCAACCTGGACCCGAAGGTCCGGCTCAACGCCAGCCTCGCCCCGACCCTGCCCGGCCGCGGCCGCACCGGGTTCTTCTGCCAGTCCGGCGCGCTGGGCACCGCGATCCTGGCCGACGCCGCCGCGCGCGGCCTCGGACTGTCCACTTTCGTCTCGGCGGGCAACCGCGCCGACGTGTCGGGCAACGATCTGCTGCAGTACTGGGAGACCGACCCCAACACTGATGTCGTGCTCCTGTACCTGGAGTCCTTCGGCAACCCGCGCAAGTTCGCCCGGCTCGCCAGAAGGCTCGGCCGCAGCAAGCCGATCGTGGCGGTGAAGTCGGGCCGCAACGCGGTGCTTCCCGCGCTCGCCGCGACCGGGGTCGCGATCGACGAGTCGAGCGTGCAGGCCCTGTTCGAACAGGCGGGCGTGATCCGCGTCGAATCGATCGCGCAGCTGTTCGACACCGCGATCCTGCTGGCCCACCAGCCACTGCCGTCGGGGGAGCGGGTCGCTGTTGTCGGCAATTCCTCGGCCATCGGGGTGCTGGCCGCGGACTCGGCGATGGCCGCCGGGCTGTCCCTCGCGGGCGACCCGGTCGACGTCGGCGCGCAGGCGGGACCGGAGGAGTTCGCCGCCGCAGTCACCGACGCCCTGCGCCGCGACGATGTCGACTCGCTGATCGTCGTGTTCGTGCCGCCGTTGGCGATCCCCGGCACGGCGTACGCCCGCGCGCTGCGGGAGGCGGCGCCTGCCGACGCGAACGCCAAACCGATCGTCTCGACTTTCCTTGCCGCCGAGGGAATTCCCGCCGAGCTCGCGGTCGCGGGCCCCGGCGGCGCACCGGGCCGCGGGTCCATCCCGTCGTACCCGAGCCCGGAGCGCGCGGCCTTGGCGCTCTCGCGGGCGACGCGGTACGCGCGGTGGCGGTCGGCTCCGCTCGGCGAGTACCGCAGGCCCGAGGACGTCGACACCCGCGAAGCAACGGAGATCGTCGCCGCGGCGCTGGTCGCCGCCGGCGGGTCCGAGGTGGAGTTGACCGACGACCAGACCCGCCGGGTGCTGGCCTGCTACGGCATCCAGGTGATGCCCTACCGGGTCGTCGCCACCGCGGGCGACGCGGTCACGGCCGCCACCGAACTGGGTCTCCCAGTCGTGATGAAGACCGCCGACCGTCGGTTCCGCAGGCGCAACGACCTCGTCGGCGTCCGGCTCGACCTGACCACCGAGGACGCCATCCGCACCGCCTACGACCAGCTCCGCGCGGTGTCCGGGGTCGAGGAGGTGTTCGTGCAGCGCATGGCGCCCAAGGGGAACTCCTGCTCGATCGGCCTGCAGGACGATCCGTCGTTCGGCACGCTGCTGTCCTTCGGGCTCGCCGGGATGATCAGCGATCTGCTCGGCGACCGCGCCTTCCGGGCCGTGCCGCTGACCGACGCCGATGCCGCCTCCCTGGTCCGGGCGCCGCGGGCGGCACCGCTGCTCGTCGGTTACGGGGGCGCCGAGCCCGCGGACTTGGCCGCCTTGGAGGACTTGGTCCTGCGGGTCGCCGCGCTGGCCGAGGACTTGCCGGAGATCCGTTCGCTGCTGGTGGAGCCGATCCTGGCCTCGGCGGCGGGCGCTTTCGTCAGCGGGGGCCACGCGACGGTCGGCCCGCCGCCCTCGCGCCACGACGGCGGTCCACGCAGGCTGCGCGCGATGCTGTGACATGGCGCCGCCTCCGGCGGCGCGGCTCGGTCGCCTTGATGGTGACGTTTCGGGGGTCCCGCACGAACACTGCCCACTTCGATGGCGTGTTCGTGCGGGACCCCCGAAACGTCACCGCGACCGAGCGGGGTGGGGCAGCCCGGGTTTGCGCGGACCCCCGAAACGTCACCGCGACCTCGTTGGATGATCTTCCCGCGAGATCTCCCGGGGGCCTGCTCGCGGGCCTATGCTCGTTGACCATGTCTGGTGAACGGCGTCACCCGAAGCAGGGCGAGGCGGTGCACGCGGGGATCCCCGAGCACGGCCGCGTCCCCCTGTACTTCGCCGTGCGGTCCCGGTTGCTCGACCTCATCCAGACGCTGGGCGAGGGCTCGGCGCTGCCCTCGGAGCGAGACCTCGCAGACCTGTTCGACGTGTCGCGTCTCGCCGTTCGGCAAGCCGTGGGTGAACTCGTGCTCGAAGGCAGGCTCACCCGCAGGCAGGGGGTGGGGACCTTCGTCGCGCCGCCGAAGCTGGTGCGGCCGATGACGTTGTCCAACGTGGGCTTCGAACCCACCCGCGGCCTCGTCACCCTCGAACACCTCCCCGCGGCCAACCCGCTGGCCGCCGAGCTCGGGGTGCGGGTCGGCGCGATGATCGTGCACATCGAGCGGGTCGTCTCGACCTCCGGCGACCGGATCGGGTTGGAGTCGACTTACCTTGCCGCGGAACGGTTTCCCGGCCTAACCGACCGGTTCGACCCAGCCGAGTCACTGCACGCCCACCTGCGCGAGGTGTTCGACGTGACCGTCGCCGACGCCGAGGAGCGCGTCGAGACGATCTTGGCCACCCCGCGTGAGGCCCAGCTCATCGGCGTCAGCCAGGCGCTGCCGATGCTGCTGCTCAACCGCCTCACCCGCGACGCCGACGGCAGGCCCATCGACCGCGCCCGGTCGCTGTTCCGCGGCGACCGCTTCAGCATCATCGCGACCCTGCGCGAGTGATCTACCGTGGGCACATGAACCGACGGTGGCCGAAGTTCGTCGCGCTGGGGGACAGCCTCACCGAGGGCGTCGGCGACGTCGACGAGACCGGCAGGCCCCGCGGCTGGGCCGACCGCTTCGCCGAGGAGATCGCCCGCAGGCAGGGCGGGCTGCGCTATGCCAACCTCGCGGTGCGCGGACTGGCGACCGCCGAGGTCCTGAGCACGCAGGTCCCCGCCGCGGTGGCGCTGCGCCCCGACCTGGTCAGCGTGATCGTCGGGATGAACGACCTGGTCCGCCCCAACCTCAGCCTGCGCACGGTGCTGCGTGACTACGACAGCCTGCTGGACGAAGTCGGCGCGACCGGCGCCACCGTCCTCACCGCGACCCTGCCCGATCCTGGTGCGATCCTGCCGCTGCCACCGGTGGTGCGGTCCCGGTTCACCGCCCGCCTGGGCCGCTTCAACGACCACCTCCGCGGCAGCGCGTGGCGGCGGCGCGCCCACTGCCTCGACCTGGCCCGCCTCGCCGACGGCGACCACCACGCGTGGAGCGCGGACCGTCTGCACCCGAGCCCCTACGGGCATCAGGTGGTGGCGGACGAGTTCTTGGCTCTCCTGACGGGCATTCGGTCGGATCGTGCTGAGCCGCTTCCCGCCGATCCGCCGCGGGCACTGGTGGGGATGGCGCCGAGTTTGCGGTGGCTCACCACGACCGCGGTGCCTTGGCTGCGTAGGCAGCTCGGCGCTCCCGCCTCGGTGCCGAACCGACCCAAGGCCCCGGATTACCTGGCGCTGACCTGATCCGCGCATGTCGCGCGGCCCCGACTGGCATCACAGCATTCGGGAAACGACGAGGGCGGCCCCTAACCCACCAGCCCCGCTGACCCCGGCGACCCCCAACCGCCCAGAACTGCGCTCCAGGTTCTCCACGCACTCCCCAACCATGATCGCCCCGGTGGCCCCCAACGCATGCCCGGCCGCGAGCGTTCCCCCACACAGGTTGAGCCGGTCCGGCCCCGCCCCCAAGTCCCGCCGCAATCGCAGGCACAGCGCCGCGAACGACTCGGCGAATTCGAAGACGTCGACCTCCCCTGGCCGGATCGCGGCTCGGCGCATCGCGGTCACCATGGCGTCCTGGCCCGCGGTCAGCATCGTCACCGGGTCGTGTGCCACCACTGACGACGACACGATCCGAGCCCGCGGTGTGATGCCCAGTCTGCGTGCGGCGCGGGCGTCGCCGATGAGGAGCAGGGCGGCGCCGTCGGCCACCGAGGGAGAGGTGCCGACCGTGTGCCCGTGCTCGATTCGCTCCGGCCATGCCCGGCTCGACAGGGCCAGCGCGTCCTGGCCGTCGGCGCCGACCGCGGCGAACGCGGGCGTCAGGGCCGAGAGTGCCTCGCGGCTCACCTGTGGCCGCACCTGTTCGTCGCGATCGAGTCCACCGAGGGGGATCAGCGAACGGGAGAACGCTCCAGCCCGGTTCGCGGCTGCCGCTTTATGGTGTGATTCCAGGGCATACGCGTCGAGGTCGGAGCGGGAGAAGCCGTCGATGGTGGCGTTGAGGTCCGCGGCGACTCCCATGTGGACGGACCCGGTCGCGGCCACGACCTCGGCGTCGGTCCACAGTGGAGCGCGGTCGCTGAACATCGGCACCCGCGACGTGCTCTCCACGCCGCCCGCCACCGCCAGGCTGAGTTCGCCCACCCGCACCCGGGCCGCGACCTGCGCGACCGCCTCTAGGCCGGAGGCGCAGAAGCGGTTGACCGTCACCCCGGGAACCTCGTCGCCCCAGCCCGCCAGCAGCACGGCCGTCCGGGCGAGGTTGCCGCCCTGTTCGCCGACCTGGGATGCGCAGCCGATCACCACGTCCTCGACGGTGCGCGGGTCGAGCCCCGTGCGCCCGACGAGCGCCCGCTGCAGGCCGGTGACCAGGTCCAAGGCGCTCAGCGGGTGCAGGCCGCCCACGGTGGAGCCGCGGCCGCGGGCGGTTCGGACGTAGTCGAGCACATAGGCCTCGTTCACCGGTTCCCCCTCCCGAGTGCCCCGGTTCTAGTTGTAGTCTCGTTTTCCCAGCGCGGGCAAGGGCTCGGCCAGGTCTCACCGAGGAACGCGCCACGGACACGGTCACCGAGTTCGGTATGGTCAACCGTCGCAACGCTGGACGTCCCTATCGCTACACCTTTGCCGCCACTGGCGAGCCCGGTTGGTGCCTGTTCGACGGGTTCGTGGAACACGACCTCCTGACCGGTCGTGCAGGGCGCCACCGGTACGGCGCGGGGTGTTCGGCGGTGAGAACGGCGTTCGCGGCGCGCACGGGTTCCCAAGGTGAGGACGACGGTTACCTGATCACCATGACCACCGACATGAATGCCGACCGCTGCGAGTGCCGGGTCTTCGACGCGCGGCGGGTCACCGATGGCGGGCCCGCCCAAGCATGATCCATCCGCCCGATCAGCCCACCGCCCTGCACGCCGGCGGCGACAACTCGATCGCGTTCCTCATCGGTGTCACCGCCGACGAGTGGACCCTGCTGATCCTGCGGCACGCGCTGCAGGGCGTCGACAGTTTCGACCGGTGGCTGGAGCTGCTGCCGATCTCCCCGCCGGTGCTCGCGGGCAGGCTGCGCCGCATGGCTGAGCTCGGCATCGTCGCGGTGTCGGGGGACACCTACCCGCTGACCAGACGCGGCGCCGCGCTGTGGCCGATGATCGTCACCCTCGCCGGGTGGGAGAAGGTGTGGGGCGACGACCACGTCGAGCCGCTGCCGCGACTGCGCCATCTGCGCTGCGGCACGGACTTCACCCCGCTGATGGCCTGCGGCGCATGCGGTGAGGTCGCCGCCGCCCGCGATGTCGACGGCGAGTTCGGGCCGAGTGGTTCGTGGCCGAGGTCAGCGCCCAGCGCCGCGACCCGCCGTCGCGCGGGCGGGTCGGCGAACCTCGGTCCCAGCTTCTTCCCACAGAGCCGTGCCCTCATCGGCAACCGCTGGGCCGCTGCCATGCTCAGCGCCGCCTACCTGGGCGCGACCCGGTTCTCCCAGTTCCATCGCCAAGTCGGCGCTCCCGCCACGGTGATCGCCGACCGGCTGCGCGTGTTCCGCGAAGTCGGGGTGCTGCACGCCGAGGGCGATCAGGACCGCGCGGACCGGGCCACGTTCAGGCTGACCGACAAGGGGCGGGCGTTCTTCCCCGTGGTGATGTCGGGCGTCGAGTGGAGCCAGCGCTGGTACGTCGCGCCGGAAGGACCCGCGTTGCAGTTCCAGCACCGAGACCACCGGTTCTGGATGCTGCTGCTGTGCGCGGAGTGCGAGAAACCGCTGGCTGGTCGCGATATCGAGGTCGGTTGAGCACTTGGAGTGATATTTCGTGCAACCCGTGGGGCGGTCGTGTCCGTCCTCCGGACATGAACCGAATCGGAACCGTGCTCGGCGCCGGCGCCCTCCTTGTCGCGTTGGCCGCCTGTGGCACCAGCGACAGAAGCCCTGAAATCCAGCCCGCGCCGTCCACCGCTCCGGTGGGCCAACCGGGCCTGACCCCGCCCGCGGACGCGGTGCCCGTCGCGGGGCCCCAGCTCGACGGCACCGCGCTGCCCGCGGAGTTCCCCACGAAGGTCTGGACGGAGTCGGGCGGCAAGACGCTCGGCGCCACCGCCCAGGAGGGGGGCTGCGGCAAGGCGAGTGCCGAGGTCGCCGAGCAGTCGGCCGAGAAGGTCGTGCTCGTCCTGGTCGAGACCACGCCCGCCAAGGCGGAGATGTGCACCATGGACATCCGCTTCCCAACGGTGACCGCGGAACTCGATGAGCCCCTCGGCGGCCGCAAGGTCGTCCTGCGCGCTGAGCAGCGCAAGTCCTAAGGGTCCCTGTGCCCCCGGGTCGGCTCTGCCCCAGCCGCCCGGGGGCACCTTCTGGTCCGTGCAACCGCGCGCGTCACTAGTAACGTCCTCACACCATGAAGACCTCGTTGTTTACCGCTGGAGCAGCCCTGGCCCTGCTCGCCCTGACGGCGTGTGGCCAGCAGCCCGAACAGGCTGGTGCCGGCCCGTCCAGCACGCCTGCGAGCACGACCACGCAGCCCACGACCACGCCCTCGGCGACCCCGGGGACGTCGGTTCCGCCGACTGCGCCGCCTACTGGGGCGCCGACCGGCACCGCTGTACCCCCGGACTTCAAGGAACTGCCCCCGGGGCAGGTCGAGTCGAAGTCGCTGCCGGAGGTCTACACCGAACGCCGGGTCTGGGCCTCGCCGGACGGCAAGACCCTGCAACTCGTCGGTATGGCGCGGGACTCCTGCGGCGGGGTGGAGGGTGAGGTGCTGGAGTTCTCGGCCTCGACCGTCCGGATCGGCCTACGCCCGATGGCCCAGCCGCAGGGCGGCCCCGAGGGGCAGGCGTGCGCCATGGTGGTCACCCCGCGGCCGGTCCTCGTCCCGCTTCGCGAGGCGCTTGGCAACCGGACCGTTGTCGTAGTCGAAGACTGAGCCACGCGGCGCGAACGGGTTAGGTTGCCCGTTCGCGCCGCTCTGAAACAGTGGCCTTGGTCACATGGATCGCCCGCCGAGGCGGGCTTGATCGCGGCGCTTCCGCCGCGGCGGACCCGGTCCCATCATGTTACTCGTGGGTAATTTTCCAGTTCTGACAGCACTTTGATCCCCGCTGGTGAACCCGGGTTTTGAGAGAAATTCACCAAAGAGTTGATCATCAAACGATCTTTGCTTGGATCTTGTGAACACTCTGAGTAGTCGATCTCTCAGGCCCGTTCGCTCGTTTCCTGCAGTTATTGACCCAGATCACATCGTGTTTGCCTTCGGCGGTTGCGCACGGTTAGCGTCGCCGTCGAACGTCACGGTTCGGTTACGAGGGCTGGCCACTTGGCCGCCGGGATCCCCCGCCCGGTGCCCGACCGGATCTCCCCGAGACGGAAGGCACTACACGCATGTCCAGCTCCGACGGCTCTAAACGTGTCCCGACACCGATTCCCGGTGTCGGGGGCGAGTTCATCCCGGCGCGGTACAAGCCGCGCAAGCACCTCATGGTGGCTGTCCTCGCCGCTGGTGCGGTCCTGACGGTCGGTGCCCCGCTGATCTCAGGCACGCCCGCCGAGGAGCCCGACACGCGGGTCCAGGAAGTCCTGCGGATGGCGTTCAGCACGCCCACTGACAAGATCACCTCGCAGTACC
Organism: Actinokineospora xionganensis; assembly: GCF_014323725.1. Lineage (GTDB taxonomy): Bacteria > Actinomycetota > Actinomycetes > Mycobacteriales > Pseudonocardiaceae > Actinokineospora > Actinokineospora xionganensis. The sequence goes on from NZ_JABVED010000005.1 coordinate 71,739, forward strand.
CGGTCCTGGTGCCGCCCCGCGCCGCCACGGCCGACCCGGGCGCAGAGGCCCGCAAGATGCAGCTGGCGCTCCAGCTCCAGCAGCAGCGCGCCGCCCAGGCCGCTCAGGCCGCCGAGGCCGAACGGCAGCGTGTCGCCGCCGAGGCCGAAGCGCAGCGCGTCGCCCAGCAGAAGGCCGCGGCGGCCGAAGCGGCCCGCAAGGCGGCCGCGGGCTTCGCCCGTCCCGCCGCGGGCAGGCTCACCTCCGGGTTCGGCGCCCGCTGGGGCACCACGCACTACGGCATCGACATCGCCAACAGCATCGGCACGCCGATCGTGTCCGTCGCGCCCGGCACCGTCATCGAGGCCGGCCCGGCCAGCGGCTTCGGCCTGTGGGTCCGCGTCCAGCACGACGACGGCACGGTGACGATCTACGGTCACGTCAACGAGATCAAGGCGGGCAAGGGCACCCGGGTGGGCGCGGGCCAGCTGATCGCGACCGTGGGCAACCGCGGCCAGTCGACCGGCCCGCACGTGCACTTCGAGGTGTGGCTCGGCGGCTCGAATAAGGTCGACCCGCTGTCCTGGCTGCGCCAGCGCGGCGTCTCGATCTGACACTGACGCAAAGCGAAACGCGGTCCCGGGAATCCCAGGACCGCGTTTCGGCGTTGTCAGGCTAGCGGCGGAACGAGACCTGCAAGGTCGGCGCCGAAGTGCCCGCGAAGAAGTCGTTGCCCTTGTCGTCGACGACGATGAAGGCGGGGAAGTCCTCGACCTCGATCTTCCAGACCGCTTCCATCCCCAGCTCCGCGTACTCCACGACGTCGACCTTCTTGATGCAGTCCCGCGCCAGCCGCGCGGCCGGGCCGCCGATCGACCCGAGGTAGAACCCGCCGTGGGTCTGGCAGGCGTCGGTCACCTGGCGCGACCGGTTGCCCTTGGCCAGCATCACCATCGACCCGCCCGCCGCCTGGAACTGCTCGACATAGGAGTCCATGCGGCCCGCGGTGGTCGGCCCGAACGAGCCGGACGCGTATCCGGCCGGGGTCTTGGCCGGTCCGGCGTAGTACACCGGGTGGTCCTTGAGGTACTGCGGCATCTGCTCGCCCGCGTCGAGGCGTTCCTTGATCTTCGCGTGGGCGATGTCGCGCGCGACGACCAGCGGGCCGGTCAGCGACAGCCGGGTCTTCACCGGCAGCTTCGCCAGCGTCGCGCGGATCTCCGACATCGGCAGCGTCAGGTCGATCTTGACGACCTCGTCGGACAGGTCCTCGCCGGTGACCTCGGGCAGGAAGCGCGCCGGGTCGCGTTCGAGCTGCTCCAGGAACACACCGTCCGGGGTGATCTTGGCCTTCGCCTGCCGGTCGGCCGAGCACGACACCGCGAGACCCACCGGGCAGGACGCGCCGTGCCGGGGGAGGCGGATGACCCGCACGTCGTGGCAGAAGTACTTGCCGCCGAATTGGGCGCCGATGCCGAACTGGCGGGTCAGCTCGAGGACCTGCTGCTCGAGGTCGACGTCGCGGAAGGCGTGGCCCGCCGCGGAACCCTCGGTGGGCAGGTTGTCGAGGTAGCGCGCGGAGGCGAGCTTGGCGACCTTGAGGTTCTGCTCGGCCGACAGCCCGCCGACGACGATCGCGAGGTGGTACGGCGGGCAGGCGGCCGTGCCCAGCGAACGCAGCTTCTCGTCGAGGAACTTCGCCAGCCGCGTGGGGTTCAGGACGGCCTTGGTCTCCTGGTAAAGGAACGTCTTGTTGGCCGACCCGCCGCCCTTGGCCATGAACAGGAACTCATACGACGGGTCCATGCCGGGCTTGGTGTGGATGTCGATCTGCGCGGGCAGGTTGGTGCCGGTGTTCTTCTCGTCCCAGAACGTCACCGGCGCCATCTGCGAGTACCGCAGGTTCAGCTCCTGGTAGGCCTCGAAGATCCCCTGCGACAGGGCCTGCTCGTCGGCGCCGCCGGTCAGCACCGTCTCGGTGCGCTTGCCCATGATGATCGCGGTGCCGGTGTCCTGGCACATGGGCAGCACGCCGCCCGCGGCGATGCACGCGTTGCGCAGCAGGTCCATGGCGACGAAACGGTCGTTGCCACTGGCCTCGGGGTCGTCGATGATCGCGCGCAGCTGGGCCAGGTGCGAGGGGCGCAGCAGGTGCTGGATGTCCTTGATGGCTTCCTTCGCCAGCAGGGTCAGCGCGGCCGGGTCGACTTCGAGGAACCGGCGTCCCGCGGCATCGACGACCCGGACACCGTCCGAGGAGACCAGCCGGTACTCGGTTGTCCGGTCCGGGCCGAGCGGCAATACGTCGGTGTACTCGAAATTCGTGGTGGCGGTCACGATGTGCGGGCTCCCTTGCGCGCGTCCAAGTTGCCCATGAACGTACCCCGCCGCCGTCGCGCGCTCCGCCATTCCCCACGTGGCACTGACCACCTTCCGGCTCGGCAGACGCTCTCGGCGGGCGGTTGGTGAGGCTGCTCCTGTCGGTTTGCCCAGACCAAGATTTCGTCATGGTTTCCGCCTATATGGCCAATTCAAGGCCATGGTTCTCCCCGAATGCGTTCGCGTGCGAAAGGGCGGGCCGACCCCCGGCCGCGATTCGGGGCGCCACGAGTCCTCCCACCGCGCGCCGGATGTCTTGCGAAATGGGATGGGTCCGACGAGGACGAGAGGGTGCACCTGCGAAAATGATCTAACCGGGGCAGATGGGGGTCAACCGGTCGCCTGAGAATGGGACGCCGCCTGTCGCAACGCTGATTCACCCATACAGTCCAGACGCCGGTCGCGTTCTGTGGCGGCGGGAAATGGGCAGATAAAGCGAATATGGTGAATGGTTTTTGCATTTTCCGGCGATCGGGCGTTGTCGCCGAGCCCTGGAAAGCCGGAAGGCCGGGGCGGCCCCCGGCCGTCCCGACCTCCCGTCGAATGCGATCACGGAACACCTTTCGGGTGTTCCGTGCCGCGCGGTCTGTGCTGAACGTTGCCGTGGCTGGCGTCACATGTCAACGCTGCTGATTAGGTGACGTAGCGGGCGGCCAGGAGGTTGCTCAGGGTCGCCGACTTTCTTCGGAAAGACCTTGTCAGCTGGCGTACGCCCGCAGCTTCTCGGCCCGCTCGCCCTGGCGCAGCTTCGACATGACCTCGCGCTCGATCTGGCGGACACGCTCGCGGGAGAGCCCGAAGCGCTTGCCGATCTGGTCGAGGGTACGCGGCTGGCCGTCGTCGAGGCCGTAGCGCAGCCGGATCACCGACTGCTCCCGGTCGTCGAGCGTGGCGAGCACGCGGCGCATGTCGTCCTGCAGCAGGCCGGAGATGACCGCGCTCTCGGCGTCGGTGGCCTCGCCGTCCTCGATGAAGTCGCCCAGCGGGGCATCTTCCTCGGCGCCGACCGGCATGTCCAGGCTCACCGGGTCACGCGCGTGGTCGAGCAGGTCGCGGACTTTCTCCGGGGTCAGCCCGGCTTCGCGGGCAAGCTCGTCTTTGGTCGCCTCGCGGCCCAGCGCCTGGTGCAGGTCGCGCTTGATCCGGGCGAGCTTGTTGACCTGCTCCACGAGGTGGACAGGCAGTCGGATCGTGCGGCCCTGGTCGGCCATGCCGCGGGTGATCGCCTGGCGGATCCACCACGTCGCGTAGGTGGAGAACTTGAAACCCTTGGTGTAGTCGAACTTCTCGACCGCCCGGATCAGGCCGAGGTTGCCCTCCTGGATCAGGTCGAGCAGCGGCATCCCGCGGCCCGTGTAGCGCTTGGCCAGCGACACGACGAGGCGCAGGTTCGCTTCCAGCAGGTGGTTCTTGGCGGTGTGCCCGTCGGCGATCAGCGCGCGCAACTCGGCGCGGCGGCCATGCGAGAGCTGGGGCGCGGTGTCGAGCATGTGCTGCGCGAAGACCCCCGCCTCGATGCGCTTGGCCAGCTCCACCTCCTGCGCCGCGGTGAGAAGCGCCGTGCGTCCGATCCCGTTGAGGTACACGCGGACCAGGTCGGCCGCGGGCCCTTGGGCGTCGAGGTCGGCGGCTTCGTAGGTGACCTCGGGTTCGCGCTGCTGCGGGACCGTCATGGTGCTCCTCCCCCTGTCGCTGTGGTTCTGTCCTGCAAAACGTCGGTGCACCGGATTTCGTTCCCGGTTTCCCACCTATGAAGACGCCGGCCAAGAACAGAGGGTTGCTCGTGCTTACCTGAGGTTTCCCTGAGAACCGCGACCGTCCACGGACGACGCAACGGGATAGGCGTGGATCAGGTTTCCACGAGCACGGTGAACGGGCCGTCGTTGACGCTCTCAACTGCCATCATGGCACCGAAAACGCCGGTCTCGACGTGTGCTCCGCGCTCACGGAGTTCGGTCACGACGGCGTCGAAGAGCGGCTGCGCCGTCTCCGGTCGTGCGGCTGCGGTCCACGTCGGACGCCTGCCTTTACGGGTTTCCCCGTAGAGTGTGAATTGGCTCACTAGCAGTAGTGGAGCGCCCGCCGAGGCACACGACTCCTCATCTCGCAGGATGCGCAGTTCGTGCAGTTTCCGTGCCATCGTCGTGGCCTGTTCGGGGGTGTCATCGACGTGCACCCCCAGCAGCACCAGCAGACCCGCCTGGTCGATCTTGCCCACCGTCTCGCCGTCGACGACCACGCTCGCGCGCGTGACCCGGGCCGCCACGGCCCTCACGCGAGCTCCACCGGCAGCACCATGCCGTGCTGGATCAGTTCGGCGACCACCGGCAGCGCCGCGCCGACGACCTCGTCGGCCGCCAGGCCGTTGGCCGCCGCCAGCAGGGCCAGCAGCTCACCCAGCGGCACCTGCCCGCGACAGCCCGCCAGCAGCGCCGTGACCAGCTCGTCGGTCTCCTGCTGCCAGCCGGGGCCGTCCGTGCGGTGCAGCCTGCGCACCAGCTCCGACCACCCGTTCTCACCCGGTTCGGAGACCTGCTCCAAGACCACGGTGGGCGGCACGACCAGGCGTGCCGACAGCAGCGCCTTCGGGTCCTGGTGGGCGCGCAGCCAGGCGACGCGGTCGAGCCACGCGCCGGTCTCCGGACCCAGCGGGTCGTCGTAGGCGTGGCGCAGGTCTTCGCAGGCCACCTCGGTGTCGCTGTCGGTGGCCCGCAGGGTGACGAAGCCGAACCCGATGCCGACCACGTCGTTCGCCTCGAACCAGTCGAGCCAGGCCGACGCCTTCGCCGACCCCTCCGGCGAGCGCGGGTCGACCCCGGTGTCGCGCAACCAGGTGCCCACGTACAGCGCGGGCTCGGCGACGTCGCGCTGGACGAACCAGGCGTCGAGGCCCTCGTCGGGCAGCCAACTCGCCACCCGGTCGCCCCAGTCCTCGCCGCGGCGGTGCAGCCACGAGGCCAGCAGCTGGCCCACGCCGCCGTCGGCCAGCACGTCACGCATACCGCGCACCACGAGCGCGCTGGCGTCGTCGCCACCGAGGCCGGAATCGCGGTAGACGAAGTCCACGCGGGGCGGCCCGACCACGAACGGCGGGTTGCAGACGACCTGGTCGAACCTGCGGCCCGCGACCGGCTCGAACCACGGTCCGCGCAGTGTCTCCACGGTGAGATCGTTGAGCCGGAACGTGGCCTTGGCCAGGGTCAGTGCCCGCTGCGACAGGTCGGTGGCCGTGACTCGGTCGGCGTTGCGGGAGGCGTGCAGCGCCTGGATGCCGCAGCCGGTGCCCAGGTCGAGCACCGAGCCGACCTTGCGCCGCGTCGACGCCCTGGCCAGGCTCAGCGACGCGTGGCCTATGCCCAGGACGTGCTCGGCGTCGACGGGCCTGCCGAGGCGGTCGTCGCCGAGGTCGGCCAACACCCACCAGCTGCCCTGGTCGTCGCCGTAGGGCCGCAGGTCGAGGGCGGCCCGGACGTCGTCGCCGTCGATCCGCACCAGGCCCGCCGCGGCCGCCTCGTCGACGTCGCCGAGCGCCTGCTCGGCCTTGGCGCGCGGCGCGGGGTCGCCGACGAGGAACAGCCGGATCAGGGTGTCGAGCGGGGAGCCGCCGCGGGTCGCGCGACGGGCGGGCTCGGGCTCGAACCGGCCGAGCGCGGCGTGCGCCTCGTCGCCGAGGGTCGCCACCACCCCGTCCGCGTCGAACCCGCTGGTCCGCAGGGTGTTTCGGAGACGGTCGCAGAACTGGTCGGTCAGACGCGGAAGCACCCGGGAATGCTCGCACGGGCCCGTCACGGCCGCGCGGCCGGACAAGATCAGACGTTGCGGGCGATGATCTGGAAGTAGGACAGCGGGTGGCCGCTCTGCACGTCCACGCCGTAGTGGGCCAGAACCTCCGCGCCCGCGGTGCGCAGGTCGTCGAGGACGTCACTGGCCGGGCAGACGAACAACGCCCCGCTCGCCGGTCCCACGACCGAGAGCAGGCCGCCCTCGCGAAGCGGCGCGGTGAGCGCGCGCAACAGGCCGACCCGGTCGTCGGCGAACTGGAGCAGGTTGTGGCACAACACGACGTCGAAGTCGTGCGGGCCGAACAGCTCCGGCGCGTCCTCGGCCATCGCCTGCACCACGTGCACCCGGTCGGCGACCCCGTGGTCGTCGGCGCAGGCCATCGCCGCGGTCAGCATCGCGCCCGCCGGGTCCAGGACGGTGACGTCGTGACCGCGCAGCGCGAGCCGCACCGCGTCGCGCCCGGTGCCGCCCGCCGCGTCGAGAATCCGCTGGGGTCCGTCGAGGTGGCGGGTGAGGTTGGCCTCGGTCACCGCGTGGCGCCTGCGCGCCGCCGGGGTGTCCTGCCAGTCCCGCCGTGATTCCGGCAGGAATTCGACGCCTTGAACCGTCATGCGTCTGTTTCTACCGGTGTGTTAACGAATACTCACCGACTTCCACCCGGATGGCGCAACTACGTCCCGACGGTGGGAGGATGGGGGGCGGAGGTGGTGTCGTGAGAGGCGCCGAGCGGGACGACACCCCGGTTCTCATCACCGAGGCCCAGCCGTCGTACGAAGAGCAGTTCGCCGCGCGCAAGCGCAAGTACATGATCATGATGGGCCTGCGCATCCCGTGTCTGCTGCTCGCGGGCATGTTCCACGAGACGTGGTGGCTGGCCCTCGGGTTCGTGGTGCTGTCGATTCCACTGCCTTGGGTCGCGGTCCTCATCGCGAATGACCGGCCGCCGCGCCGAGCCGAGGACGTCAACCGGTTCCAGCGGGACAAGGGAGCCATCGAGCCGACTCAGCGTCACGTGATCGACGGCTGAGCACCCACCCGGCCAATCGCTTCCGAGCCTGCCGCGACGCCCGCCAGCAGCGCGTTCCTCGGCGAGGCGCCCTGGACCCACGCGGTGATCAGTCCCGCGTCGAACGCGTCGCCCGCGCCCGTGCTGTCGACGCACCGCGCCGGGGGAGCGGTCACCGATTCCACTCCGTCGGGTGACACCCAGGACGCGCCCAGCGGGCCGTCCGTCACCGCGACCGCACCCACCGCGCTCAGCAGATCCAGCGGGTCGCCCGAGCCAGTCAGCTTCCGCAACTCGTCGCGGTTGGGCAGGAGCAGGTCGACGCCGCGCACCCACTGCAGGAACGCCGCCGGGTCTTCGATGAGCGTGGCCGCCTGCGGGTCGACCGAGGTCGTCAGGCCCGCGGCCCGGGCGGCGGCCAGCGCGTCGAGGCCCGCCTGCCGTGAGGACGCGTCGAGCAGGACGTAGCCGGACAGGTGCAGGTGGCGCCTGCCGGTGAGGTCGAGGTCGGCGGTGCGCAGCAGGGCGTTGGCGCCCCGGTCTGGCAGCATGCTGCGCTGGCCGGTGTCGTCGACGAGCACCACGACACAGCCGGTGGCGGCTTCGGGGTCGACGGTGAACTCGCAGCGCACGCCCGCCGCGGTCAGCGTGGCCCGCACCTGCGCTCCGGCCGGGTCGTCGCCGATGTTGGACACCAGCGTGGTGTCGCACCCCAGATGCGCGAGCCAGGCGGCGGTGTTGGCACCGGCGCCGCCCATGGTCAGCGAGATCCGGGCCCGGGTGTCGTCGCCGTGGACGATCGGACCCGAGTGCCGGGCGACCACGTCGAGCGCCGCGTCGCCGACGACCACCACGGCCGGTCCAACCGCCATGTGTTTCCTCCCGCGTTAATGGGTCGCGCGATCGTCGCCCCTACGGTAGAAAACCACTCCCGCCATTCCCCGACGCCGAAGCCCTCCTGGAGGTCGGTTCATGCTGTCTGCCTCCTGGGCGCTGGCGGGTGCCGGGTTCCGCCGCTACGCCACCTACCGGCAGGCCACCGTCGCGGGCATTTTCACCAACTCGGTGTTCGGGTTCCTGCGCTGCTACGTGCTGCTCGCTGTCGCGGCGGGCACGGCGGCGGGCGTCGCCGGGTACACCGGTCCACAGCTCGCCACCTACGTGTGGGTCGGACAGGGGATGCTCGCCGTGGTCAACAGTTGGACGATGCTCGACTTGGCCGACCGGGTCCGCTCCGGCGACATCACCGCCGACCTGCTGCGCCCTATCGATCCACTGTGGACATACCTCTGGACCGACCTCGGCCGGGCCGGGTTCGCGATGCTGACCCGCTTCGCCGCGCCACTGGTCGTCGGCGCACTCGCGTTCGAGCTCTACGCGCCAGCGCACGCCGTGACCTACGTGCTGTTCGCCGTGTCGATCGTGCTCGCGGTGGTGGTCGGCTTCGCCTGCCGCTACCTCGTCGGACTGACCGCGTTCTGGCTGCTCGATATCCGGGGCGTGTCGATGATCTGGGTCTTCCTGTCCGGCGTGGGCAGCGGCCTGTACTTCCCGTTGGCCCTGCTGCCGGACTGGCTCAGCACGTTCCTGTGGATCGGCACGCCCTTCGCGTCCCTGCTGCAGGGCCCACTCGACATCCTGGTCGAGCGTGGCGGGCCGGAGATCCTCGCCCTGCAGCTGTTCTGGGCCGTGGCGCTGCTGTGGGCGTGCCGGGTCGTGCAGGCCAGGGCGGTCGCGAAGCTGGTGATCCAAGGTGGGTAGGGCGGCGGTGTACGGACACGTGCTTCGCGCGCAGATCCGCAGCCAGACGCAGTATCGGATGTCGTTCGTGGTCGAGGTCATCGGCAGTGTGGTGATCAACGGGCTCGACCTCGCCACGGTGTTCGTCCTGTTCTCGGTCGCGGGCAGTCTCGGCGGCTTCGGCGGCACGGAGGTCCTCCTGCTCACGACACTGTCGGCGTGCGCGTTCGCCGTGGCCGACCTGGTCGTCGGCAACGCCGACAAGCTGCGCGACTACGTCCGCACCGGGTTGTTCGACACGCTGCTGCTGCGCCCGCTCTCGGCCCTGTGGCAGCTGCTCGCGGTCAACTTCGCGCCACGCCGGGTCGGCCGGGCGGTTCAGGGGCTCGTCCTCTACGTCGTGGCCCTGGCGATCGCCGACATCGACTGGGACCTCGCGCGGGCCGTGTACGCGGTCGGCGCGCCTGTCGCCGGCGCCGTGTTCTTCGGCAGCTTCTTCATCGCGGGCTCCACGGTGGCCTTCTGGTGGGTGGAGTCCGGCGAGATGGCCAACGCGTTCACCTACGGCGGCAAGGACTTCAGCGCATATCCGTCCACAATGTACGATGGCTGGTTCCGTACGGTCTTCGCGAGCGCCCTGGGGTTTGGCTTCGTCGCCTACCTGCCCACCCTCGCGCTGGTCGGCCGGGCGGACCCGCTTGGCGCCCCGGACTGGCTGCGCTGGTGCTCGCCGGTCACCGCGCTGATCGCCGCCGCGCTCGCCGCCCTGTTCTGGCGCACGGGCGTCCGCCACTACCGAAGTACGGGGTCATGATCATCTCAGCATCGGGTCTGCGCAAGGACTTCACGGTCAACCGCAAGGTGGGCAGGCTGCGCCGGGAGCGGCACGTCGTGTCCGCGGTGGACGGCGTCGACCTCACCGTGCGCAGGGGCGAGCTGCTCGGCTACATCGGGCCCAACGGCGCGGGGAAGTCCACGACGCTCAAGATGCTCACCGGTGTGCTGACGCCCAGCGCGGGGGAGGTGCGGGTGTGCGGGCTCGAACCGGTCGCCAAGCGCACCACGCTCGCCCGCCGCATCGGTGTCGTCTTCGGGCAGCGGTCCCAGCTGTGGTGGGACCTGCCGCTGGCCGAGTCGTTCGACCTGCTCCGGCACATCTACCAGGTTCCCGCCGCCGACCACGCCGCCCGGCTCGCCCGATGCACCGACCTGCTGGGCCTGGCCGAGTTCGCCCGCACCCCGGTCCGCCAGCTGTCCCTTGGTCAGCGGATGCGCGGCGAGCTGACCGCGGCCCTTTTGCACGGGCCTGAGGTGCTGTTCCTCGACGAGCCCACGATCGGCCTTGACGTGCTCAGCAAACAGGCCGTCCGCGAGTTCCTCGGTGAACTCGACCAGCGCGGCGACACCACCGTCGTGCTCACCACCCACGACCTCGCCGACATCGAGAAGCTCTGCAAGCGGCTGGTGGTGATCGACCACGGCCGGGTCGTCCACGACGGCACCCTCGACGCCCTGCACGCCCGCTACGGCTCGCGGCGCACCATCGTCGCCGACCTCGACGCCGACTGGCCCGCGGACGTGTGCCTGCCCGGCGCGTCCGTGGTGTCGGTCGAGGGCAGACGGGTCACCCTGGAGCTGAACGGCACCACCGCGGGCGAGGTTGTCGCCGCGCTGGCCAAGGCCGTGCCGCTGCGCGACCTGTCCGTGCGGGAGCCGCAGATCGAGGACGTGGTGGCGCGGCTCTACCGGCGGGACTGAGCCAGCTCGACGGCCACCTCGGCGGCCACGCGGGTGTTGTCGGCGACGAGTTCGATGTTCGCGGTGAGGCTCGCGCCCGCGCTGGCGGTGTGGAAGTGCTCCAGCAGCACCGGGGTGACGTTCTTGCCGCGGATGTCGCGCCGCTTGAGCAGGTCCATGCCGTCCTGCAGCAGCCGGTCGTGCAACTCGCGGTCGAGTTCGTGCTCCACCGGGATCGGGTTGACCAGCAGCACGCCCGCGCCGCCCGGGACGTGCGTGCGGTGCGCGTCGATCACCGCGGCCGCGTCGGCCGGGGTGTCGACCCGCCACGGCACCGGGAAGGCCGAGACGCGCAGGTAGAACGCCGGGAAGGCGTCGGTGCGGTAGCCGAGGACGGGGACCGAGCGGGTCTCCAAGACCTCGACCGTGGCGGCGATGTCGAGCACCGACTTCACCCCGGAGCACACCACCACGACGGGTGTCGTGGACAGGACGTCCAGGTCGGCGGAGACGTCCCAGGCCGCCGCCCCGCGCGGGAGAGTGAGGTGGACGCCGCCGAGGCCGCCGGTCGCGAACACGCCGATGCCCGCCTGGTGGGCGAGGGTGGCGGTGCTCGCCACCGTGGTCGCGCCGTCGCGGCCGAGCGCGAGGGCCGGGCCCAGGTCGCGCCGGGAGAGCTTGACCAGGCCGGAGTCCTCGGCGCACACCCGGTCGAGGTCGGCGTCGGTGAGCCCGATCCGGGCCTTGCCGTCGAGCACGGCGATCGTCGCGGGCACCGCCCCGGATTCGCGGACCACCCGCTCCAGCCGGACACCGACCTCGTGGTTGCGCCCCGCGGGCAGCCCATGCGCCAGCAACGTGCTTTCCAACGCGACGACAGCGCGCCCCTCAGCCAACGCGTCCGCGACCTCATCGGACAGGACCAGATGATCAGTGCTCAGTTCACTCACCCACCGATCATCCACCACCCCACCCGCGAGTCCGGTCGCGAGTCCAACGTTCAGAACAGCGAGTCCAACGTTCGGCACATCCCCAGTTCCAGCTCAGGTGGCGTGGGACGGAAGTTGATGTTCCGAACGTTGGACTCGCTGTTCTGAACGTTGGACTCGCGACCGGACTCGCGGGTTAGTCGAAGATGGCGCGGGGGGCGGCGACCTGGTGGAACCAGGCTTCGAGCTGCTTTTCCCAGTTGTTCTGCGCGAGGGTCGCGTTCTGTACGACGAAGCTCCCGAGCATCGATTGGTTGCGCGACCCGAGCCCGCCGCCCTTGGCGACCCGGACCTTCTTCACCACGTCAAGCACCACCTGCACGTCCTGCGGGCGGGCCAGGAAGGTGACCGTCACCTCGGCGAACGCCTGCGCGAACACGGGGGAGGCAGTGAAGGTGATCTCCTGGAAGAAGGGAAGCTGCTGGTCGACGCCGTCGAGTCGGTTCTTCTCCAGGTTCGCCCCGCGGAACTGAAACCCGATCCGGCTCATCGCGTCGAGGATGCGGTGCTGGGCGGGCAGCGGTTCGACGGGGATGGCGTCGACGTCCTGCGGGTCGACGACACTGCCCGCGAGGTCGAGGTTCGTCTGCAGGCCCACGGCCATGCCCGTGAGGTGCTTGCCCAGGACCGAGGTGATCGGCGTCTCCCAGGGCAGCTGCACCTCGAACGGCACGGTGATCTGCGAACCGGCGCGGATCAGTTCGCGCCCCGCCAGGTGCACCGACTGCACGGGCAGGTCGGCGGTCGTGTTGCCGGTCTCCACCCGGGCCAACACCGACACCCCGAGCGACTCGACCTGCTGGTCGACCTGACCACCGGTCAGGAGCACCTCGCCACGCAGCGTGCCGCCGGGACGCACGGCCGGGTCGATGATGCGGGCGTCCACTTTCGCGCCACCCGAGCCCAAGCTCGCCAACACCTTCTGGAACATGCGCGCATCCTGCCGGCCCGCGGACCGTGTACGCACGATTTTGACCCGATGTTGCATCATGGACAGGTGAGCGCACCCACCCAGACGCGGCCTGATGTCGACACCAGCCCCGAGGGCACCGACACCACCAGCGACGACACCCCCAAGATGTTCCACTACGTCAAGAAGAACAAGATCGCCGAAAGCGCGATCATGGGCTCCATGGTCGTAGCGCTGTGCGGTGAGGTCTTCCCGGTGACGAAGGCGGCCAAGCCCGGCTCCCCGGTCTGCCCGGACTGCAAGAAGATCTACGAGCGGATGAAGGGCTGACGGAGCCCTCGATGCGGACCTGGTGACCGACGACATCGGCCACCAGGCCAAAGCTGCTCAACCCTCCTCTTCGGCAGGGGCATGAGCCGCCTGCCCATGAACGGCGGCATGGCCATGGTCGCGTTCGTGGCGGTCGGTGTCGCAGGAAAACGCAACAGGCACCAGATGGCGCAACCTGCACGCGCGAAAGCGGGCCCCGACAATGTCGAGGCCCGCTTCACGTCAAAGATCAGGCGTCGCCGGAAACCAGCGCCTCCCGCTTGAGCGCGTGCTTGGCCGACCGCTTGGCCTTCCGCTTGTCCTTGCGGTTCTCGACCATCGTGTACAGCGTCGGAACCAGCACCAGCGTCAGCAGCGTCGAGCTGAGCAGTCCGCCGATCACCACCAGCGCCAGTGGTTTCCCGATGAATCCGCCCTGGCCGGTCAGCCCCAGCGCCATCGGCAACAGGGCGAAGATCGTTGCCGCGGCCGTCATCAGGATCGGGCGCAGACGCCTGCGGCCGCCCTCGATGACCGCGTCCCGCACGCTCATGCCTTCGGCCCGGTACTGGTTCACCAGGTCGATCAACACGATCGCGTTGGTGACCACGATGCCGACCAGCATCAGCATGCCGATCAGCGCGGGCAGACCCAGCGGTGTGCCCGTGATCAGCAGCAGGCCGATCGCGCCGGTCGCGGCGAACGGGATGGACACCAGCAGGATGAGCGGCTGGATCAGGCTGCGGAACGTCGCCACCATGATCAGGAAGACGATCGCGATGGCCGCGAGCATGGCCAGCCCCAGGTCGCCGAACGTCTCGGCCTGGTCGGCGCTGACGCCGCCGATCTCGTAGTTCGCGCCGCCCTTGAGCTGGACACTGTCGAGCCGGGATTTCAGGTCCTTGGTCAGCTTGCCCAGGTCGGCCTCGGTGGACTTGGCAGTCACGGTCGCGCTGCGGTCACCGCCGAGTCGGCGGACCTGGACCGGCCCGTCGACGGTGGACACCTGGGCGATCTCGCCGAGGGTGACCACACCGGTGGCGCTCGGCAGCGCAAGCGCCCGCAGCGCGGCGACGTCGGTGGGTGCCGTGCCGGTGCGCAGCACGATGTCGTGCCGGGTGTTGCCGATCGGCAGTTCCGCGACCGGCACGCCGCGCAGTGCCTGTGCGGCGAACTGTCCGACGGCCTGTGTGCTCAGCCCGCGCGCCGCGGCGGCCTGCTGGTCGACGATGACCTGGACCCGGGGCGAACTCTTCGCCAAATCATTGGCGACTTCGCTCAGACCCGGAACGTCCGCCACCGCCTTCTCGACCGTGTCCGCCGCGACCTGCAAGGACTCCGCGTCCGGCGCGGTCACGACGATCTGGACGCCTTCGGTGGAGAACCCGGTGGCCTCGGCGCCGAACTTGACCACCCCGCTGTCCGGCACGGCCTTGAGTCGGTCGGCCAGCCGCGCCTTCAGAGCGGTGAGGTCGGTGCCCTCGCGAACGGTGGCGTTGATGGTGTTGGTGCCGTTGCTCGCGAGCCCGAACCCGGCGAAGGTGTCGTCGTTGCCGACGGTGACCTGGTAGACCTCGATCTCGTCGGCCGAGGCGAGGACCGTTTCGAGCTTCTTCGCCGCCGCGTCCCGAGCCTGCAGGCTCGACCCGGGCGGCAGTTCCTGCGACATCTGCAGGGCGGTGCCGTTCGACTCGTCGAGGAAGTTGGTCTCCAGCCTGCTCGCCAGGCCGAGCGTGCCGCCGAAGATCAGTACCGCGATGAGCACCGTGATCCACCGACGAGTGGTGGCGAAGTGCAGCACCGGGACATAGGCGCGCTGCAGCGGACTGCGCCGCTCTTTGTCCACCGCCGCGACGCGGACGGCCTCAGCGGCCTCGGGGTCGGCGGGCACCGGCGGACGGCGGAGGAACCAGAAGGCCAACACCGGCACGATCGTCAGCGACACCAGGAGCGAAGCGAGCAGCGCGACTGTGACCGTGATCGAGAACGGCCGGAACAGCTCGCCGGCGATCCCGCTGACGAATGCGATCGGGAGGAAGACCGCGACCGTGGTGAGTGTGGACGCCGTGACCGCCCCGGCGACCTCGCGGGTGCCGTCGAGCACCGCGCGGTCCTTCTCCTCGCCGTAGGCGAGGTGGCGTTTGATGTTCTCCAGCACGACGATCGAGTCGTCGACCACCCGGCCGATGGCGATCGTCAGGCCGCTGAGGGTGAGCAGGTTCAGCGACAGATCGCCGGCCCACAGTGCGAGCAGCGCGACCAGCACCGACAGTGGGATCGACACCGCGGTGACCAACGTGGACCGCAGCGACAACAGGAAAAGCAGGATCACGGCAACGGCGAACAGCAGGCCGAGCAGACCCTCGGTGGTCAGGCCCCCGATGGCCTTCTCCACCTCAGGGCCTTGGTCGTAGGCCACCGTCAGTGGTGTCTGGGCCTTCTTGCTCAGGTCGTCGAGCTTGCCGCGGACCGCCTTGGAGATCTCCACGGCGTTGCCGTCAGCGGTCATCGTCACCATCACGCCGAGGGTGGGCCTGCCGTCCGTGCGCGTGATCACCGTGGTCTCGGCGAGACCCTGCTCGACCGTCGCGACGTCGGCGAGTCGGACCGGTGCGCCGCGAGAGGGGAGCACGAGTGCCCGGAGATCGTCCGCGGACTTGAGCGGGCCGCCGATTTGCACGGTCAGCGTGCGTTCGCCTTCGGCGACCGAGCCCACGGGCAGCGGCTTGCCCGCGGAGGACAGCGCCCCCGTGAGTGCCGCGGGGTCCACCTGGGCAGCGGCGAGCTTGGCGTAGTCGACGGTCACGTTGATCGTTTCCGACCTGGTGCCGGTGATCGACGCGCCGCGCACGCCGGGGATCTCCTCGATGCCCGGCAGGACCTCGGTGCGCAGCCCGCGCACCGTCGCGGCCTCGTCCGCGCCGGTGCCCGCGGCGAGGATCACGACTGGGATGTCGTCGAAATTGCCCTGCGCCACCGTCGGCTCGACGCCTGCGGGCAGGACCGGCCGCAAGCGGTTGACCGCCTGCTGCAGCTGGCTCACCGCCGCGTCGATGTCCGTCCCGTAGTCGAACAGGACCTGGACCGACGCCGAGCTCTCACCGGACCGGGTGGTGACCTCGTCCACTCCGGACACTCCGCGCAGCGCGCCCGCGATGGGCTCGGCCACCTCACTGTCCACAATGTCCGGTGAGGCGCCCGGGTATGGCGCGATCACCACCGCGGCGGGCAGTTGGACCGACGGCAGAAGCTGCTGCTTGAGCGATGGCAGCGCGATGGCGCCGAAGCCGATGATCACCAAGCTGAGCAGGCCGACCAGACCGCGGTTGGCCAGGCTCAGGCGAGCCAGCACTGACATGTGATCCCCTCGTGAGAAACACCGGCACCCCCGCGCCGGGAAGACGAGATCATGGTGTCACGATCGGCAGCGGACCGACTCGGTCCAAGGTCTGAGTTCGCGTCATCCTTTGGTATGACAGACCTGCTCAGTGCGTCGAGCGCTCGGAAGTCTCGGAAGCCTTCGAAGCCTCGGTGTCCGCGGCAGCGGCGCTGACAGCGGTGTCAGCGGTGTCAGTGGCGTCAGTGGCGTCCTTGTCGGACCTGAGCTGCACCGCCGCCCGCTCGATCTCGAGCCTGCGCCACTTGCGGCGCTGCCTGCGGGTCATGTGCGCGGGCCACATGTCCTGGATCGCGGCGTTGAAGTACGCGCCGATCACCACCGCGAGCCCGATGAAGAAGGCGAACAGCAGGAACGCGATCGGTGTGGCCAGCGCGCCGTAGGTGTAGCCGGTGGTGGTGATCCAGCTGATGTAGAGCCGCAGGCCGATGCTGGTGAGCAGGAAGACCACCATCGCCAGGATCGCGCCCGGCAGGCCGCGGTGCCACGGCAGCTTGCGTGGCAGTGCCAACTTGTAGAGCGTGGCGAGCGCCAGCACCAGCAGCAGACCGATGATCGGGTAGTAGGTGATGTCCACCCAGGACGAGATCGTCCCCCGCCACGAGGTGGGGAACAGCTTGGGCAGCAGGTCCGGTCCCAGCGCCAGCACCGGCAGCCCGATGACCAGCAGCACCAGGCTCAGCATGTAGAGCAGCAGCGCGAAGATCCGCTGCCACACCTCGTTGCGCACGCCGTACTGCCCGTGCGCGACCGTGATCGCGTCGACGAACGACGACATGGCCGACGATCCGGCCCATAGGGATATGAGAAAACCCACCGACACGATCTCGCCACGCCCGACCGTGAGGATGTCGGAGACGGTCGGCTGGATGATCTGCGTCACGACGCTCTCGCTGAACGCGGTGCGCGAGATCTCGATGATGTCGGCCTCGACGGCGTTGATCACGTCCTTGCCGAACCAGTCCGCGACGTAACCGAGGCTGCCCAGCAGGCCGAGGAGCAGCGGCGGCAGCGACAGGATCTGCCAGAACGCGGCCTCCGCGGCCTCGGAGAACAGGTTGCCGCCCCATGCCTTGGACAGCGTCCGGGAGATCAACCGCCACGCGCCGCGGCGCTCGTCGGTCGCCGCGGGGACGGCGTCGGTCCCGTTCTTGGGTATGGGCTGGTCACTCATGGCGGTGCCAAGCATGGTCCATCCGCGCGCGATCGGCGGTATCACTCGCGGATCGTTACCTCCGTGTCGCGGGGTGAGCGATCTTGGACCGGCGGACGGTATTCTCGCTGTCGCCCTCAACGTCGTCCGCTGAGGGCATTCGTCTGTTCACGGAAGGGGGCTGGGGGATCTCGTGACCCGGGCCGAGGTGCAACCGGAGTCTCAGGCGACCTCTTCGGCGCGACCGCTGCGTGACTGGCAGCGCCGCGCGCTGACGAAGTACCTGGCCCGCCGCCCCAAGGACTTCCTCGCCGTGGCGACCCCGGGTGCGGGCAAGACGGTCTTCGGACTGCGAGTCGCCGCCGAGTTGCTCGCGGATCGCACGGTCGAGCGGCTCACGATCGTCGCCCCCACCGAGCACCTCAAGCACCAGTGGGCGCAGTCGGCCGCCGCCGCGGGCATCCCGATCGACCCGAACTTCACCAACTCGATGGGCCAGACCTCCACCGACTACGTGGGCGTCGCCGTCACCTACGCGCAGGTCGCCGCCCATCCGAGTCTGCACCGCGTGCGCACCGAGCAGCGCAAGACGCTGGTGATCCTCGATGAGATCCACCACGGTGGCGACGCCAAGAGCTGGGGCGACGCGGTCCGCGAGTCCTTCACCCCGGCCGTGCGCAGGCTGAGCCTGACCGGGACCCCGTTCCGCTCGGACGACTCGCCGATCCCGTTCATCGACTACGAGCCCGACGGCGCCGGGTTCATGCGCAGCAAGGCCGACCACACCTACGGCTACGCCGACGCCCTGCGTGACGGCGTCGTCCGCCCGGTGATCTTCCTGGCCTACTCCGGTGAGGCGAGCTGGCGCAACAGCGCGGGTGAGGAGTTCACCGCCCGGCTGGGCGAGCCGCTGACCACCGAGCAGACCGCCCGGGCCTGGCGCACCGCGCTCGACCCCGACGGGGAGTGGATCCCCGCGGTGCTCGGCGCCGCCGACATGCGGTTGAACCAGCTGCGCGAGGGCGGCGTCCCCGACGCGGGCGGGCTGGTGATCGCCTCGGACCACGTCACGGCGAAGGCGTACGCCAAGATTCTGCACACCCTGACCGGCGACGAGCCGACCCTGGTGCTGTCGGACGACCCGAAGGCCTCGGGCCGCATCGCCGAGTTCGGCGAGTCGACCGACCGCTGGATGGTCGCGGTCCGCATGGTGAGTGAGGGCGTCGACGTGCCGCGCCTGGCCGTGGGGGTCTACGCGACCAGCGCGTCCACCCCGCTGTTCTTCGCCCAGGCGATCGGCCGGTACGTCCGGGCGCGCAGGCCGGGGGAGACGGCGAGCGTCTTCCTGCCGTCGGTGCCGGTGCTGCTCGACCTGGCCAGCCAGCTGGAGGCCGAGCGCGACCACGTCCTGGGCAAGCCGCATCGGGAGAAGGACGGCTGGGACGACCAGCTCCTCGCCGACGCCAACCGGACCAAGGACGAACTCGGCGAGGAGGAGAAGGCGTTCACCTCGCTGGGCGCCTCCGCCGAACTCGATCAGGTGATTTTCGACGGCTCCTCATTCGGCACGGCGGTGTTCGCCGGGTCCGCCGAGGAACAGGAGTATCTCGGGTTACCGGGTCTCCTCGAACCCGAACAAGTGCGCGCGCTACTGCGCAAGCGGCAGGACACCCAGCTCGACAACCGCTCGAAGCAGGCCGCCGAGAAGGGGCCCGCGGAGCCGAAGACGGTCAAGCCGCAGAGCGTCCAGGAGCGTCTCGCGACCCTGCGAAAAGAGCTGAACGCGCTGGTGGGGATGGCCCACCACCGCACCGGCAAGCCGCACGGGATGATCCACGGCGAGCTGCGTCGCACCTGTGGCGGACCGCCCACCGCGATGGCCACCGTCGAGCAGCTCGAAGAGCGAATCGCGACGCTGCGTTCCTGGTAGTTCGTCCGCCAGTCCTCCCGCTCCACCGTCCGGCAGATGTCGACGCCGTTGCCAAAACGTGTCCGTGAATGTGCGCTGAATCGATCCAGTGTGGTTCACATCACCGCATGGTTGGACATATGTTGTGAGCCACAACATTTACCTCAGACGGTTGCCGCCCGGGCCCTGGCGGTGCGTCGACGGACTCGAAAGGGACGACCGAATGCGCAGCAAGACGCTGGCTCTGTTCGCCGCTGGTGTGGGTGTCTCCCTCGCCATGACGGCCTGTGGTGCCAATCAGGAAACTCCGTCGGGCGGCTCAGGGCAGCAGACCTCGGCAGCTCCGGCAGGCGGGATCAAGGTGGGCGTGATCCTGCCCGAGACCGCCACCTCCGCCCGCTGGGAAGGCTTCGACAAGCCGATGCTCGAGGCGGCCATGAAGGCCGAGGGGCTCGCGCCGGACATCCAGAACGCCCAAGGCGACGTGCAGAAGTTCACGACGCTGGCCGACGGGATGATCAGCCAAGGCGTGAAGGTCCTGGTCATCGCCGCCATCAACAGTGAGGTCGGGTCGGCGGTCGCGGCCAAGGCCAAGGCCCGCGGTATCCCCACGATCGACTACGACCGGCTCAACCTCGGCGGCAGCTCCGAGTACTACGTGTCCTTCGACAACGTGAAGGTCGGCGAACTGCAGGGGCAGGGCCTGGCCACCGCGCTCAAGGACAAGCCGGGCGCGCAGGTGATCGAGATCGAGGGCGCGCCGACCGACAACAACGCGACGCTCTTCCACGAGGGCCAGCAGAAGGTCCTCAAGCCGCTCTACGACTCGGGCGCGCTGAAGCTGGTGCGCAGCCAGCCGATCGACGGCTGGGACAACCAGAAGGGCGGCGCCACCTTCGAGCAGATCCTGACCGGCAACGGCGGCAAGGTCGACGGCGTCGTCGCGGCCAACGACGGCCTGGCGGGCGCGGTGATCACCGTGCTGCGCAAGAACGGCCTCAACGGCAAGGTCCCGGTCACCGGCCAGGACGCCACACCGGACGGCCTGATGGCCGTGCTGCGCGGCGACCAGTACATGACCGTGTTCAAGCCGATCAAGGACGAGGCCGAGGGCGCGGCCAAGCTCGCCGCGGCGCTGGCCAAGGGCGACAAGGCAGCCGCCGACAAGATCGCCGGACAGTCCAGTGAGGACCCCAAGGGCAGCCGCACGGTCAAGTCGCTGCTGCTCGAGCCGAAGCTGACGACCAAGGACGGCGTCAAGGAGGTCGTGACCCAGGGCTACGTCAAGGCGAGCGACATCTGCGGCGGCGACCTCGCCGCGGTCTGCGCCCAGCTCGGCATCAGCTAGTTCGACCACCAGCCCCGGCGCGGCCACGCGCCGCGCCGGGGCCCGGCCAGGAGAGCCGCCTCATGAGTGAGCTTGCGAACGAATCATCGACACAGGGCGACCACGCGTGGCTTCACCGAGCCTGCGAGGGGAAGTCATGAGTGAACCGATTCTCGAAGTGACCGGGCTCAACAAGAGCTTCGGACCCGTGCATGTGTTGCACGACGTGGATTTCACGGTCCGCGCGGGCGAAGTGACCGCCCTCGTCGGCGACAACGGCGCGGGCAAGTCCACTTTGGTCAAATGCGTCGCGGGCATCCACCCGATGGACTCGGGCATAGTGCGCTTCAACGGCGACCCGGTGTCGGTGCACGGGCCGCGCGACGCGGCCAAGCTCGGGATCGAGGTCGTCTACCAGGACCTCGCGCTCGCCGACAACCTCGACATCGTGCAGAACATGTTCCTCGGCCGTGAGCGCGGCGGCGCGTGGCTGCTCGACGAGGCGTCGATGGAGCAAGCCGCGCGCGACACCCTCGCGTCGCTGTCGGTGCGCACGGTCAAGTCGGTGCGCACGCCCGTCTCCTCGCTTTCCGGCGGCCAGCGCCAGACCGTCGCCATCGCCAAGGCCGTCCTGTGGGAGAGCAAGGTCGTGCTCCTCGACGAGCCGACCGCCGCGCTGGGCGTGGCGCAGACCCGCCAGGTGCTCGACCTGGTCCGCAGGCTCGCCGAGCAAGGCCTCGGCGTCGTCCTGATCAGCCACAACATGGCCGACGTATTCGAGGTCGCCGACCGGATCGCGACGCTCTACCTGGGTCGCATGGTCGCCGAGGTGCCCACCCGCGAGGTCACCCACGGCCAGGTCGTCGAACTGATCACCGCCGGCCGCTCGGGCGATCTCGGCCTCGCCCGCCCCGAGACCGCAACCGTCTGAGGATTCCCATGACCAACCAGCCCGTCGCCGCCAAACCCGAATCCGGTGGCGCGATCTCCGACTTCGGCATCGACACCACCACCCAGTCCACCGGTGAGGCGGTGCGTGACTTCTTCGTGCGACTGCGGTCCGGCGACCTCGGCTCGATGCCCGCGGTGCTTGGCCTCGGCGTGCTCGTCCTCTACTTCTGGACCCAGTCCGAGAGCTTCCTGACCCTGGACAACACGGCGAACCTGATCGCCCAGGGCTCCGGCAAGATGATCATCGCCATGGGTCTGGTCTTCGTCCTGTTGCTCGGCGAGATCGACCTTTCCGCGGGCACCGCGTCCGGCGTCTGCGCGGCGGTGATGGCCATGCACTACGTGCGGGCGGGCAATCTCGTCGGCGGCATGGGCTCGACGGTCTTCTACGTCTTCGTCGGCGGGATGCTCGTCGCCGCGGTGCTCGCGGTGATCATGCGGATCTGGGCGGGCGCCGTGTTCGCCATGGTCGCCGTCACGATCGCGATGCTCGGCGTGGGGCCCAACCCGTGGATCGAGATGCTGCTCGCGCTGTGCGTGGGCACCGCGATCGGCGTGATCACCGGGTTTCTGGTGTCGAAGATCGGCATGCCGTCCTTCGTGGTGACGCTGGCGCTGTTCATCACCTGGCAGGGGGTGATCCTGCAGTTCATCGGTCAGGGCGGTGTCTTCGGCATCGGCACCCAGCCTGTCCTGTTCTCCGTCGCCAACGGCAACCTGTCGGTGCTGGGCAGCTGGATCCTGTTCGCCGTCGGCATCGTCGGCTACGCGGGCGTGGTCCTCGGCGAGCACTACGTCCGGGTCAACAAGGGCCTGGTGACCGCGCCGACCCCGATCGTGGTCGGCAAGGTCGCCGCGGTCACGGTGATCGCCGCGCTCGGCACCTACGCCTTCACCCTCAACCGGTCGCCCAACGACTTCGTGGTCATCGAGGGCGTCCCGTACGTCGTGCCGATCGTCCTGGTGTTGCTCGTGATCGGCACCTACGTGCTCAACCGCACCCGGTACGGCCGCCACATCTACGCCGTCGGCGGCAACGCCGAGGCGGCCCGACGCGCGGGCATCAACGTCCCCAAGATCCGGGCGAGCGTCTTCGTGGTCTGCTCATCGGTGGCCGCGCTCGGCGCCATCGTGTACTCATCGAAGGTGGGGTCGGTCGACCCGCAGGCCGGTGGCCTCAATACGCTCCTGTTCGCCGTCGGGGCGGCGGTCATCGGCGGGACCTCGCTGTTCGGCGGGCGGGGGAAGGTCATCCACGCGGTCATCGGCGGACTGGTCCTCGCGGTCGTGGAGAACGGGCTCGGGCTGCTGCAGCAGCCCGCCGCGGTGGTCAACATCGTGACTGGACTCGTGCTGCTGCTCGCGGCGAGCGTCGACGCTCTCTCGCGGCGGCGGGCCACGGTGGCGGTCAGGTAGGGGAGGCGGGCAACGGGAGGCGGCACGGTGAGCACACCCACGGCGGGCGCACGGCCCGACGAGGTGCGCAGGCACAACCGCACCGCGCTGCTTCGCCGCCTGCACGTCGACGGGCCGAGCACCCGCGCCGAACTGGCCGCCGAACTCGGCCTCAACCGCAGCACGATCAAGGCGCTCGTCGACGGGCTGGCGGAGTCGGGCATCGTGCTGGAGCGGGTGCCGCGGGCGCGCTCGGGCGCGGGCAGGCCCTCGCTGCTCGTGCTGCCCCAGCCGCAGGCGGCCGTGGTGCTCGCGGTCGACATCCGAGTCGAGCAGGTGGCGATCGCGCTGGTCGGGCTGGGCGGGGAGATGCTCGGCCGCAACCGGTGGAACCTGCACGGACGCTCCGGCGAGCCCGACGAGGTGATCACCCACATCATCGAGTCGACCCGGGTGCTGGCCGACGAGCTCGACTTGAAGATCTTCGGCGTCGGCGTGTCCGTGCCCGGTGTCGTGCGGCGCTCCGACGGGTTCGTCCACGAGGCGCCCAACCTGCGGTGGCGCGACGTCCCGCTGGGCGACCGGCTGCGCGCGACGCTGGGCGTGCCGGTGCGGGTCGCCAACGACGCCGAGGTCGGGGCGCTCGCCGAACACCTGCGTGGGGCCGCTCGGGGGTCTCTCGACGCCGTCTACGTCTCGGCTGACATCGGGATCGGCGGCGGGGTCATCTCCGACGGCTCGGCCCTGCGTGGCACCGCCGGGTACGTGGGCGAACTGGGCCACATGGTCATCAACCCGACCGGCCGCGACTGCCACTGCGGCAGCCGGGGCTGCTGGGAGACCGAGGTGGGGGAGCTGGCCCTGTGCCGGGCCCTGTCGCTGTCGGAGGGCACGCCGCGCGGGGTCGTCATCGCCGAGCTGCGTGGCCTGCGCCCCGATGAGGTCGGACCGCGCCTGGGCGAGTTCCGCGAGTGGCTGACCCTGGGCCTGGTCAACATCGTCAACGCGTTCAGCCCGGAACTCGTGGTCCTCGGCGACCTGTTCACCGCGCTGCCCCCGTCGCTCATCGCGGCGGTCGGGGCCGAGGTGGGCAAACGCAGCCTGGTGTCCCGCGCGATCGGCGGCACCAGGGTTCAGGCGTCGACGCTGGGCACCGACGGCAAGCTGGTGGGGGCGGCCGAGCTGGCGTTCGAGCCGGTCCTCGACACGGTCTGACACAGCGAACGGGCGGCACCCCATTGGGGGTGCCGCCCGTCCTGGACGAGACTAGGGCGCGGGATCAGCCCTTCTGGAGCTCGGCCGCGATCTCGCGCAAACGATCCTCGTGCGCGCGAGCGTGGTGGCCGCAGAACAGCAGCTCTCCTCCGGAGGGAAATACGGCGCGAACCTGTGCGGCGGCGCCGCATCGGTCGCAGCGATCGGCAGCGGTCAGCTCGGGGCGGGTGAGCGTCGTTGTCGTCATGGGAGTTCTCCCTCCGTCCCGGTGCCGGGTGAACCCGGCACCATCATCGGCCGTGGACTCGGAGGCTGAGAGCTCCACCGGTTCACGATTCCTACTCTTACAGACGCGCGGAGGAATAGCAGTGTTCCCGCGCCCACATAGCAATCGAGTAACCCTTGATTAACCCGGTTGGCCCAAGCTCAACCATGTTTTTGCATGTTCAGCAGGGGATCTGCTCCCGAAATCCGACCGCCCCCGCCCCGCCCTGGCCACCCCGTGTTCACCACAGGCGAACGCCTAATGTGACCTGGTGCACACCCCGCTGCTGTCCTGCGCTGATCCACTTCGCCCAGCCAAGGCCGATCCGCACTTCGCGGCCGAGACCCAGGCCGCGCGGTCTCTGGGCGCGGAGACCGCTCTCATCGATCATGACGCGCTCCTGGCGGGAGACGCGCGGGCCGCGGTGCGTCGAGTGCCACGCGGGTTCGGCGCCGCCTGGTACCGGGGTTGGATGATCCCCGTGGCCCGCTACGGCGAACTGGCCTCCGCGCTAGCCGAGCGAGAGGCGGGGTTGATCGTCTCGCCGGAGGCCTACCGGCGCGCCCATGAGCTGCCCGGTTGGTATTCGGTGTTCGCGGATCGCACGCCCGCGAGCGTCTGGGCGGACGGCGTGCCCGACGTGAGATCGCTCGGGCCCGGTGCGGGGATCGTCAAGGACTACGTGAAGTCTCGGAAGCACGACTGGGACACCGCCTGCTTTGTCCCCGATCTCGCCGATCGCGCGGGGCTGAGGGGCGTGGTCGACGCCTTCCGGGCGCTCCAGGGCGAGTTCCTGGCGGGTGGGATCGTCGTGCGGGCGTTCGAGCGGTTCATGGGCCCTGAGACCCGCGTCTGGTGGCTCGACGGGCGGCCGGTCTATGTCGGCCCGCACCCGGACACGCCCGATGTCTCGGTGGAGCCGGACTTGGCGGGTATCGCCGAGTTGGTCGCGAAGCTGGACTGCCGATTCGTGACCACCGACGTCGTCCGTCGGGCCGACGGCGCGTGGCGGGTGGTGGAGGTCGGCGACGGGCAGATGAGCGATCGGCCGCCCGCCCTGGATCCCGAGGTCCTCATCGGCGCGCTGACCTCGGAAAGGGTGCAGCCCTCGGGCCGTTTCCCGACCGCCGGGGGCGGTCGGGCCGGGGAGGACTGATTCCCGGGGGCCCGAGGGCTGGGTGACTGCCTGGTATTCGCCGACCACACGCCGCGCCCACGGCGACTGACGCCCGTCAGCCCGAGCCGTGCGCGGAGCCGGCTGCCATCTCTCGATGGGCGGTCCTAGCGGACAGCCACCTCACGAGTCCTCTGAGATTTCACCTTCGGACCACCTCCTCTCTCGTGTACGGCGACCGTAAAGTCTTGGGCCGGATTCGA
This sequence comes from Actinokineospora xionganensis, assembly GCF_014323725.1. Classification (GTDB taxonomy): domain Bacteria; phylum Actinomycetota; class Actinomycetes; order Mycobacteriales; family Pseudonocardiaceae; genus Actinokineospora; species Actinokineospora xionganensis. The sequence continues at coordinate 97,560 of NZ_JABVED010000005.1, forward strand.
CAACGAGGTTTCTTATCTCCCCCATTCGGGTCACTGATAGGGTCCCCGCACACACGCAGCGTGGGGTTGGTTCACACACGTGGTTGACCGGAGTTCGGCTGATCGGCGCGGAGGGGACCTTGCGGAGCGAGCAGGAGCAACCCCGAAGAATCGCGCTCGGCGTCGTGATCGGAGCCGCGGCCGCCGCGCTGTTCTACGAGGGAATGGTCTCCGGACCGGTGCTGCACGCGCCCGCCGAGGCGGCGCCGCAGGTGGTCGTCGACGAGCCCGACGACAGCGTGGAGGGTCGGGCGCTGCCCCCGGAGCCGACCGCCACCACGACCGCGCTGAGCACGTCGACGTCGACCACCACCGCCGCGACGAGCACCACCACGACAACGACGACGACAACCACGACCGCCTCCGGGTCGAGCACCGCGGCCTCGCCGACGACCACCACGCCGAAGCCGAAGCCGACGACGACCACGCCCCGGACGACCACCACCACGCAGCGCCCGACCACCACCACGACCAAGCCCGAGGAGTGCTGGCTGTTCTGGTGCTGATCGCTCAGCCGGTGGGGCCGGGCTGGCACTTCGGGCAGAAGTAGGCCACCCGCTCGCGCACCCCGGATCCCTGGGTTCCGGCCACCACCCGCGACCCGCAGCGCAGACAGCCGGACCGGGTGCGACCGTAGACCCACAGCCGCCGGTCCCGTCGAGGGTCCCCAGTCGTGCACCGGTCCGGTGTCATCTTGTTGCGTTCCAACAGATCCCGACTCAGCGCGATGGCGCGTTCGCTGTCCACATCGGACACCGGGGTCCAGGGCGAGACGCCGAGCAGGTGGCAGATCTCGGCTTTGAACACGTTGCCGATCCCCGCCATGACCCGCTGGTCGAGCAGCGCGAGCCCGATTTCCCGCTCGGGACCGGCGGTCAGCCGGGCGAGTGCCTCGGCCGCGTGTTCGTCACCCCACGTCGGGTCGAGGAGGTCCGGGCCGAGATGTGCGACCAGCCTGCCTTCCTCGCCGGTGGACACCAAAGCCATCTCGTGCAACAGGAATCCCACCGCCTGGTGCTCGGCGGTGGTGAACACGGCTCGGGCTTGGTGGGCGGGCCGACGCCAGCGCACGCCCCGCGGCTGGACCTGCCAGGTGCCGTCCAGTCCGAGGTGGCTGTGCAGGCTGAGGTCGCGGTCGAACCGGAGGAAGAGGTGCTTGCCGACAGTGTGCGGCCCGAGGACGGTGCGCCCTTTGAGGTCCACAGTCGACAATCGAGGATGGCGGAGTTCGCCGGTGGTCAGCACACGATCGGTCAGCGCGGCGGCCAGCCTGGCCGCCGCTTGGTAGACCGTGTCGCCTTCCGGCATCAGCGCCCGCCCAAGGCGACCTTCAACCCGAAGGCGAGCAGCACGCTCGCCGCGACCCGCTCGGTGACCCGACGCAGCGTTGGCCTGGTGAGCGCGGTCCGGGCCTGGCCGCCGAACCAGATGAGCCCCGCCTGCCACAGCAGGCCGAGCCCGACGTGGATGGCCACCAGCAGCGCCGCCCACGCCGCGCTCGCGCTGCTCGCGGGCACGAACTGGGGGAGCAGGCTCACGTAGAACACGCCGATCTTGGGGTTGAGCAGGTTCGTCATCAGCCCGGTGCGGAACGCGCCGGACACCGGCACGAAGGCCTCCGGTTCCTCGCGCCGCCTCCACGACTGCCAGAGCCCGGACGCGCCGAGCCAGAGCAGATAGGCCGCACCCGCGTACCGGACGACGTCGTAGGCGACCGGGGAGGCCGCCAGCAGGGCGGTGAGACCGGCGATGCTCGCCGTGCCCCACAGCACGCAGCCCGCGGTGATCCCGACCCCCACGGCGAACCCGGCCCGACGGCCGCCGGACAGGACCGACCGCAGGATGAGCAGCGTGTCGAGGCCCGGCGTGATGGTCAGCAGGAACGCGGCCAGGGTGTAGCCGAGAAGCGCCGCGCCGCTCATTCCTGGGCCGCCTCGGCTTCGGCGGTGGGCCAGGTGACGGCGTTGTGCCTGCCTCGGCTGCCGGTGCGCAGGACGCGCGCGAGCAGGAGGTTGAACGCCAGTGACACCTCCCGCGCCCCCGGCGTCTGCCACTGGTGGATCGGCATGCACGCGCCCTGGGCCTGCTGGACCGCGAGCCGGTCGGGCAGCGCGACCGGCATGACCAGCCTCCCGAAGCTCTCCCGGAGCTCCTGGATGCGGAACTGGTGCTCGTAGGAGTGCGTGCGGACCTTGTTGACCACCACGCCCAGCGCGACCAGGTTCGCGTTGTGCTCGTCGCGGGTGTTCTCCACCGCCTCGAACGCGCGCTGGGCGCCCGCGACCGCGTACATCGTCGGTTCGGTGACCAGCAGCGCGCCCTGGGCGGCCACCAGCGCTGAGCGGGTCAGCCTGCCCAGCGACGGCGGGCAGTCCATCAGCACCAGCTGGTAGGGCAGCTCACCGTCGGCCAGGAGGTGTCGCAGTTCGGCGAGCGCCCGGCCCAGCTTCTCCAGCCTCCGGGCACCCGGATCAGGTTCGTTTAGGGTCTCGAGTTCCTCCGAACCGACCATGACGTCGACCTCCCCGTCCCAGGAACTCGGGGCGATCGCGGCCTTGAGGACCGATGCCGTCGGGTTCTCCAGGACGTCGGCGAGTGTCGCCTCGGTCTCGTCCGGGTCGAGTGTCTGTGTCGCGTTGCACTGTGGGTCTAGGTCGACCACCAGCGTGCGGGCCCCGCGCCGCAGCGCGGCCGACGCGAGGCCGAGCACGACCGTGGTCTTCCCCACGCCGCCTTTGAGGCTGAGCACTGCCACCGTTTGCACGCCCTAGACCTTAGAGTCTCTAGAGTTCGTTCTCATGCGACCGGATGCCGTACGCCGTGTGCTCGACCTCGAGCTGACCGCTGCCCGCGAGCGGCGCGGCGGCCTAGCGCCGAGGGTGGTCGATGTCGGAGGCGGCAGCGGGGTGTTCGCCGTGCCCATGGCCGCCGCCGGCTGCGAGGTCACCGTCGTCGAGCCGAGCCCCAATGCCCTGGCCACGCTGCAGCGCCGCGCCCAGGAGGCCGGTGTGGCCGACCGGATCACCGCCGTCCAGGGCGACAGCGACGCCCTGGACCAGCTGGTGGAGCCCGGTTCGGCCGAGCTGGTCCTTGCCCACGGGCTGCTTGAGGTGGTCGACGACCCGAAGGTGACCGTCGCCGCGATGGCGGCCGTCGTGGCCCCGGGCGGGGTGCTGTCCGTGCTGGTCGCGAACCGGTTCGCGGCGATCCTGCACCGGGCGATCTCGGGCAAGCTCGTCGACGCCCGGGCCCTGCTCGACGACCCGGCCGGGGCCATCAGCGGCCCGACCGAGGCGCTCCTGCGCCGCTTCGACACCGAGGGCCTGCGCGCCCTGATCGCCGACGCGGGGCTCACCGTCGAACTGGTCCAGGGCTACGGCGTCGTCGCCGACCTGGTGCCCGGCTCGGTCCTGGAGAGCAACCCGGGCGCCCAGGAGGCGCTCGCCCAGCTGGAGCTGGTGGCCGCCACGACACCGCCGCTGCGCGACGTGGCGAGCCGCCTGCACGCCATCGCCAGGCGCTGACTGTCGGCTCCCTGTGGTTGGCTCAGGGCCATGGGCAGAAGCGGCGACCTGCCAAGAGGGCTGGTCGAGAGATTCAAGGCGCGCGACGGCGAGTGGCCGGACGACACCGGCTGCACGATGCTGCACGCCGACATGGACGCCTTCTACGCCTCGGTGGAGATCCGCAGGCGCCCGGAGCTGCGTGAGCGGCCGGTCATCGTCGGCGGGGTGGGCGCCCGGGGCGTGGTGTCGGCGGCCAACTACATCGCCCGCACCTTCGGCGTGCGATCGGCCATGCCGACCGGTCAGGCCCGCAGGCTGTGCCCGCAGGCGGTGTTCCTGCCGCCGAGCTTCGAGCTCTACCAGGAGGTCTCCAGCGGCGTGCTGGCGATCTTCCGCGACCTGACCCCGATGGTCGAGCCACTGAGCCTGGACGAGGCGTTCCTGGACGTCTCCGGCTCGCTGCGCAGGCTGCGCACCACCCCCGCGGCCCTGGGTGCGGAGATCCGCCGCCGCGTCCAGGAGGAGTTCGGCATCACCTGCTCGGTCGGCGTCGGCCCGACGAAGTTCGTCGCGAAACTGGCGTCGGGCCTGGCCAAGCCGGACGGCATGCTCGTGGTGCCGCGGGACCAGGTCACCGAGTTCCTGCACCCACTGCCTGTCTCGGCCCTGTGGGGCGTCGGCAAGAAGACCGCCGAACGCCTCTTCGACGTCGGCCTGGAGACTGTCGCGGATGTGGCCGCCACCCCCTTGCCGCGCCTGAAACGCATGCTGGGCGTGGCCCTGTCCGAACACCTCCACGCCCTCGCGAACGGCCACGACAGCCGCGCGGTGGTGGCGGAGACAGCGGAGAAGTCAGTCGGCGCCGAGGAAACCTTCGAGATCGACCACTACGACCGCGACCTGCTCAAACGCGAACTCCTACGCCTCTCCGAACGCACCGTGGCAACCCTGCGCGCACGCGGCCTGCGCGGCAGAACGGTCTCGATCAAGGTGCGGTACGCCGACTTCACCACGATCACCCGGTCACGGACCCTGCCGGTCCCGACAGACGTCACCCGCGAGGTCTACCAAACCGCCTGCAAACTCCTCGACGAACAGGTCCCACCGGGCGCTGTCCGGCTGATCGGGGTCCGGATGGAACAACTCGGCCAGGGCGAGGGCGGCCAGTTGCTGCTGGACACCCCGGAACAGGGCTGGCGGGAAGCCGAACAGGCCGCGGACAAGGCCCGGTCGAAGTTCGGCACCGCCGCCGTACGCCCGGCGGCCTTACTGGGCGCCCGACCGGAGCGAGCCGGCGCCACAGAACCCAAACCCGCCAAGTCCTAGACACCGGATCAAGGCGAACCACCCGAACAGACCACCGACAGCCAATCCGGCCACCACCCCACCAGGGCGGGAGCAAGATCAGCCCAAAAGATCAGGCAACACGCTCGACAACGGCCCACGCACCACAACCTCCGCCACCCCGTCATAAGGCGTCGCCGAAGCGTTGCACACAACCACCGCAGCACCAGCCTGAGCTGCCAGCCCGACCAACCCCGCAGCGGGCTGCACGGTCAACGAACTTCCCACCGCCATCAGCAGTTCCGCCGACTCCACGACCGCCCGCGCCTCATCCAGCACCGCCCGGTCCAGGGCCTGCCCGAACGACACCGTCGCCGATTTCAGGATCCCGCCGCACCGCGGGCAGGGTGGGTCCGCGTCTCCCGCCGCCACCCGGTCCAGTGCTTCCCGCATCGGCCGCACGTCGGCGCAGGACAGGCACACCGTGTCGAAGATCGTCCCGTGCAACTCGATCACCCGTCTCGACCCGGCGCGCTGGTGGAGCCGATCGATGTTCTGGGTCACGATCGCCGCGAGGCGTCCGGCGTGTTCCAGCCGCGTCAGCGCCAGGTGCGCCGCGTTGGGTTCCGCCGTCCACGCCGGATGCACGAGTCGGGCCTGCCAGGTTTGCGCGCGCAGCGCCGGATCTCGTTGGTACTCGCGGAGATTCGACATCCGCTGGGCGTCGGGATTCTTCGTCCACAGCCCGTCGGGACCACGGAAATCCGGGATCCCCGAGTCGGTCGAGATGCCCGCCCCGGACAGCACGACGATCCGATCCGCCGCCGCGATCAGCTTACGCGCCCGATCCGTGCCCATCCGAAAATGATGTCACGGGTAGGGCTTCGACCCCCGACGCCGAACCCCCTAACCCGTACTGATCATCTCGCGCACGGCACTCGTTCGTCCGTAAATCACCACGACGACGCGTACCTCCGGTAATCAATTCGCTACCCCAAGATCACCGGAGGTAGCAGCTGATGAAGTCCTTACGCCGCTTGGCCGCGCTGGGCGCGGGTCTGGTCACCACCGCTTCCCTGCTCGTGGTGACCGCGCCCACCGCGGCCGCGGTCACCGACCTGGAGTTGGCGACCCGCTGGGCGCCCATCCACTACCAGGACACCGACTCGTCCGACTACGACGCCGATTACCTCTCCAAGATCGATTTCGATCTCGAATGGGACACCCTGAACAACTGGGAGCATCAGGACGACGTGCTCTCCCGGCTGACCGGCACGGTCTACTACTCGGTCGTGGAGACCTCGACCCACTGGTTCCTCGGCTACGGCTTCTACCACCCGCGCGACTGGGAGGACTTCTCCGACCCGTTCGGCATCTACACCCACGAGAACGACATGGAGGGCGTCGTCCTCACCGTGCGCCGTGACGGGTCGTACTACGGCAAGTTCGAGGCAATGGTGACCGTCGCGCACACCGACTTCTACTCCTACGTGCCCGCGGGCAGCACCTTCACCAGCGGTCGGGAGAACGTCGACGGCACCGTGCCGATGCGGACCTACAACGGTGTCGCGCACCCCACCACCCGCCAGGAGGCGAAGGGGCACGGCGTCTACGCCTGGAACGGCGCCGAGTTCCCCGGCGGCGACGGCGTCGTCTACTACCCGAGTGGCGCCGCCGAGGTGCCGTCGAGCGGCAACGACCGCTTCGTCGGCTACCAACTGGTGAACGTCTTCGCCGCCGACGGCCTGTGGGCGCGCCGCGCGAACACGGCGACTTTCGCCGGCTACGGGACGTTCCGCGGCGACAATGGCAAGGACAACGCCGCGAACGCCCCGTGGGGCTGGGACGACGGCAACGACGGCGGCGACATCCCGCGCGGCATGATCGCCACCGACCCCGCCTACCTCGTGGCCCAGTACTTCGCGGGTGAAGGCTCGTTCAGCCTTGCCTACACCCGAAACTCCTACCGTTAGCCGAGTTTGACGCGCGCGCGCCGGGGGTACACACCATCCGGATCCGCGCGTGCGAACGCGTCATCGTGAGCGGGGTGGCGGCGCCAGGGCGCCGCCACCCCGCTTTCGCCTCGTCCGGCGCGGTACGTTGCCGGATCGGACCAGGAGCGCCAGGAGGAACAAGTGTCAGAGGTCGAGACCAATGCGGCGGCTCACGCGTCGGGAGTGCGCGGCGCCGACGTCCGGGTGAGCGCCGACGCCGAACAGGTGCCGCTGATCCGCTCGTTCGCGGCGGACATCGCGATGCGCCTCGATTTCGATCTCGACGCCATCGAGGACGTGCGCATGGCGGTCGACGAGGCATGCTCGCTGCTGGTGCGGGCGGCCGTGCCGGACTCGTCGCTGTTCTGTGCTTTCGAACTGCTCGAAGACACGCTGCGGGTTCGCGTCCATGTCGACGCCAAGAGCCCGATGCCGCCCTCGGCGGACCGGATGAGCTGGCAGATCCTGACCGCGCTCGCGTCATCGGTCACGGAGAACGTCGAGGCGACCGGGGACGGGCACCGCGTGTCGATCGAGTTGGTGACCCGCACCGGGGAAGCGGCGGCCCGGTGACCGAGTCCCACGCCACGCAGCGCGAGGACGCCCGGTTCGACAAGTTGGCCCGTCTCCCCGACGGTGATCCACGTCGGGTCGCGCTGCGCACCGAGTTGGTCGAGGCCTACATGGACCTCGCCCGCAACCTCGCGCGCAAGTTCGACCGCCGCGGCGACCAGCTCGAAGACCTGGTCCAGGTGGCCACGATCGGGCTGATCAAGTCCATCGACCGGTTCGAGCCCGCCAAGGGCAATTTCTACGGCTTCGCCATACCGACCATCATGGGCGAGCTCCGCAGGCACTTCCGCGACACCGGATGGGCCGTGCGGGTGCCGCGCCAGCTCAAGGAGCTGCATGTCACCGTCGCCGCGGGTCGTGCCGAGCTGACCCAGCAGCTGGGCCGCGCGCCCAAGCCCAGTGAACTCGCCGACCATCTCGGGCTGACCAGGGAACAGGTCTACGAGACGCTCATGGCGGGCGCGTCCAAGGAAGGCTCCTCGCTCGACGCGCGGCTCGCCGAACCCAACGGCGACCGGTTCGGGTATGAGGACGACGAGCTCAACCAGGTCGACAACCGCCGGGCGCTGCAGCCGCTGCTGGCCGAGCTGACCGAACGGGAACAGAAAATCATCCTGCTCAGATTCGTCCGCGGGATGAGCCAGGCCGACATCGCGCGCCGCGTCGGCGTCTCGCAGATGCAGGTTTCGCGACTGCTCACGAAGATCCTCGAGCGGCTGCGCGCGGGCCTGGGCGAGGACAGCATGGTGCGCTGATGGATCAGCTGACCCGAATCTGCCTGCGGCGGTGGGCGATCAGCGCCCGCCGCTCGCCCTCGCCCATCGCGCCCCAGATGCCGTATGGCTCCTGGACGCTCAGCGCGTGCTCGCGGCACTGCTCCAGCACCGGGCAGGCGCGGCAGATCGCCTTGGCGCGGGCTTCGCGGGCGGCCCTCGCCGGGCCGCGCTCGGCGTCGGGGTGGAAGAAGACCACGCTGTCGACCCCGCGGCAGGACCCCTTGGTCTGCCATTCCCATTCGGTCGTGACGGGCTTGGGCAGGCGGGTGATCTCGGCCATCGTGACCCTTCCTTGTGGCCCCGCCATCGCGCGGGGAAGTGATCATCAGATACCCGGTGCCCGCATGGACCAAACTGTGCTCAGCGTTCGCACAGTGATCGGCCTTGCGGAAACACCGTGACAAACCCGAATTACCCGGTCGGAAAGGATCGATAGTGGAGATCAACAGCGAGGGTCTCGACCCGGTGATCGTGTCCGTGGAGGGTGAGGTCGACCTCGCCACGTCGCCGCGGCTCGAGCAGGCACTCGACGAGGCGCTCTCGTCCTCCGGGGCCACCGGGGTGTGCGTCGACCTGTCAAAAGTCGAGTTCATGGACTCCGCGGGCCTGCGGGTTCTGGTCGCCGCGCGGCGCCGGGCCGACGGGTCGGGGCTGTCGATGACCCTGCGTGAGCCGCACGACCGGGTCCGCCGAATCATCGAGATCACGGGCCTCGCGGAGGTGTTCGGGCTCGCGAGAAATTCGTGATTCAAGCTCCCCCGGTCGGGGTATCTCAGAGCGAGTGCACCCCCAGGCCCACTGGGAGGGTGGTGCGTGGACTCCAGCAAGGGGCGGCGAGATGGTGGATGACCGGGCAGAGTTAGTCGCCCGCCTTCCGCCGACCACCCGGTCGGCGGGTGAGGCACGCGACTTCGTCAGCATGGCCCTGCGGTCCTGGGCGTGTGACGAGGCGCTCACCGCCGACGTCGTCCTCGCCACCTCCGAGCTGGTCACGAACGCGATGGAACACGGGCGCGGCGAGATCACCGTCGACCTGCGGCTGATCGAAAGCCGCGTCCTCCTGCGAGTACGCGACGAAGGACCAGGCGCGCCCGTCAGCGGGGACCGGGACCTGCTGGCCCCGCGCAGCCGGGGGCTGACCATCGTCGAAGCATTGAGCACGGCGTGGGGCTGGCAGCTCGCCCCAGGCGGGAAGTGGGTGTGGGCGGAGTTCCCCTTCGTTCCCGCGGGCTCGCCGGTCGCGTCGGTCCACTCGCGTCCGCCCGCACACCACTGATAGTTATTTCCGCGCGGCGATCCGGGCCAGGAAGTCGTCCGCCGTCAGGGTATTGACGACCCTCTCCGCCCCGATGCCACACTCCTCGGCGCGTTCGCAGCCGAAGGGCAGCCAGTCGAGTTGGCCGGGCGCGTGGGCGTCGGTGTCGACGGCAAAATCGCAGCCCAGTTCGGCGGCCAGGCGCAGCAGCCTGCGCGGCGGGTCCAGGCGCTCCGGGCGGGAGTTGATCTCCACGGCCACCCCGTACTCGACGCAGGCGGCGAAGACCGACTCGGCGTCGAAGGTGGACTCCGGCCTGCCGCGGCCGGTGATCAGCCTGCCGGTGCAGTGGCCCAGTACATCGGTGTGCGGGTTGGCCACGGCCGTGAGCATCCGCTCGGTCATCTCCGCCTTCGGCATGCGCAGCTTCGAGTGCACGCTGGCCACCACGACATCGACCTCCGCGAGCAACTCGTCGGTCTGGTCGAGACCGCCGTCGAGCAGGATGTCGACCTCGATACCGGTCAGGATCAGGAACGGCGCCAGCTCCACGTTCAGCTCGGCCACCACCTCCAGCTGCCTGCGCAGCCGCTCGGCGCTGAGCCCGTTCGCGACCTTGAGCCGGGGGGAGTGGTCGGTCAGCGCCATCCACTCGTGGCCGAGCGCGATCGCCGCCTCGGCCATCTCCCGGATCGGGCTGCCGCCGTCGGACCAGTCCGAGTGCGTGTGGCAGTCGCCGCGCAGGGCGGCCCGCAGCTGGGCGCCGCCCGCGACCGGAGACTGGGCGCCCTCGGTCAGTTTCGTGAGGTATCCGGGCTCACCGCCCGTCACCGCTTCGGTGATGGCGGCGGCGGTGGACTTGCCGATACCGGGCAACGCGGTCAGCGTGCCCGCCTTGACCCGTTTGTCCAGTTCCCCGGCGGGCAGGTCGGCGACGATCGCGGCGGCTTTGCGGAACGCCCGCACCTTGTAGGTCGGCTCGCCCGACCGCTCCAGGAACAGCGCGATCTGCTTCAGGGCGGCGACGGGATCCATCTCCCCAATTAACCATCAGCGGGCGACAGTCGCGACCCACCACTAGCGTTCGATGGGTCGAAAGGAACACCTCCATGGACATACCGGCCACCGCGCCCGTCGACCCGTCCGCGCTGACCGACCTGCTCGACGGGCGGTGGGCACACGTCCGCCGCGACGCCCGCGTCCGGATGTCCGAGCTGCCCGCACCGCCGGTCGACATCCCCACCGAGGAGCACCGCGCCCAAGTCCTCGACTCGCTGCGCGCGCTGGTCGCCTCCGGGTACCCGCGCGCCGGGTTCCCCAAGGAGTACGGCGGTGAGGCCGACACCGGTGCCGCACTCACCGCGTTCGAGATGCTCGGCTTCGGCGACCTGTCGGTGATGGTCAAGGCGGGCGTGCAGTGGGGCCTGTTCGGCGGGGCCGTGGAGGCGCTGGGCACCGATACCCATCACGAGCGCTACCTGCGCGCGATCATGGAACTCGACCTGCCCGGTTGCTTCGCCATGACCGAGACCGGGCACGGCTCCGACGTGCAGCACCTGCGCACCACCGCCACCTACGACCCGGCGACCGGTGAGTTCGTCGTCCACACGCCCCACGAGGGCGCCCGCAAGGAGTACATCGGCAACGCGGCCCGCGACGGCAGGATGGCCGTCGTCTTCGCCCAGCTGGTCACCGGCGGCGAGACCCACGGCGTGCACGCGCTCCTGGTGCCGATCCGCACCGACACCGGCGAGCCCGCTCCCGGCGTGCGGATCGAGGACTGCGGGCGCAAGGCAGGCCTCAACGGCGTCGACAACGGCAGGCTCTGGTTCGACAACGTGCGGGTGCCCCGCGCCGCCCTGCTCAACCGCTACGGCGACGTGGCCGCCGACGGCACCTACAGCAGCCCGATCGACGGCGACTCCAAGCGGTTCTTCACCATGCTCGGCACCCTCATCCGCGGCCGGATCAGCGTCGCGGGCGCCGCGGGCAGCGCGACGAAGACGGCGCTGAAGATCGCCGTGCGCTACGCGCAGGTCCGCCGCCAGTTCGACAACCCGGAGACAGGGGAGGAGGTCGTCCTCCTCGACTACCTCGCCCACCAGCGCAAGCTGCTGCCCGCCCTGGCGACCACCTACGGCCTGCACTTCGCCCAGGAGGAACTCGTCACCACCCTGCACGAGCGCCGGACCGACGCCGACGACCGCGCGCAGCGCGAACTCGAATCGCGGGCGGCGGGCATCAAGGCGATCGCCACCTGGCACGCCACCAGGACCGTGCAGACCTGCCGGGAGGCCTGCGGGGGCGCGGGCTACCTCGCGGAGAACCGGCTGCCCGGCATCAAGGCCGACACCGACGTGTTCACGACCTTCGAGGGCGACAACACCGTCCTGCTCCAACTGGTCGCGAAAGGCCTGCTCACCGGCTACCAGCAGCACCTGCACGAACTCGGCAGCACGGGCATGGCCCGGTTCATCACCGACCAGGTCGTCGGGACCGTCATCGAGCGCACCGCCGCGCGTGGGCTTATCGAGCGGCTCATCAACGCGGTCACACCCCAAGACGAGGAGACCGACCTCCTGGAGCGCGGCTGGCACCTCAAGCTGTTCGAGGACCGGGAGAAACACGTCCTCGACACCCTCGCCCGGAGGCTGCGTCGGGCGGGAGAGGAGGACGCGGACTCCTTCGCCATCTTCAATCGTGCGCAAGACCACGTGCTGCGCGCGGCCCGGGTCCACATCGACCGGGTGGTCCTTGAGGCTTTTGTCGCCGCCATCGACCGCAGCACCGACGAGGCTGTCACGGAGTTGCTCGAACGGCTCTGCGATCTGCACGTGCTCAGCAACATCGAGGCCGACCTCGACTGGTTCCTCGGCCACGGTCGCCTCACCACCGCCCGGGCCAAGGCTGTGACCAGCGCGGTCAACGAACTCTGCGCCCATCTGCGACCGCACGCGGACACTCTGGTCGAGGCCTTCGCCATTCCTGACAGCATGGTCGGCGCCCCTATCGCGCTCGGCGCCGAACGCGACCGCCAGGACGCCCAGCGGTCCTACGAGGCTCGGGAACTACCCCGTATGGAGGACTCCGAAGAAGCTGTGACACCGTGATCGAGGATCGGGTAGTCCTGGCCAGGAAAGGCCCGTATCCTGGACACTGACACCCCCACTGCGGGGTGCCCGCCGGGTCCGGCGGCAACCGTGATCGCCCGGCGCCCGCGACCGCTGTGCCGGAGGAGGAAAATATGCCACTCTCCGAGCACGAGCAGCGACTGCTCGACCAGATCGAGCGCGCTCTCTACGCCGAGGATCCCAAGTTCGCCTCCACTGTCCGAGGTGCTCGTCTACGCAAGCCGTCCCGACGGCGCAGGCTGCAGGGCATCGCCCTGTTCGTCCTGGGCGTTGCGCTCCTTGTGATCGGTGTGATGCTGCCGTTCAAACCGGCGGGTATCCCAGTGGTGAGCCTGCTCGGCTTCCTGGTGATGTTCGTCGGCGCTCTGCTCACGCTGACGGCCCTGCGACACGGCGGCGACGCCGCGTCGGAAGAGGGCGAAGGCCAGCGTCCGCCAGGCGGCGAGTCCGCCCACCGGCGCAGTTCGTTCTCGCAAAGGATGGAAGAGCGCTTCAAGAAGCGCTTCGACGGCGAGTAGCGAGTAGGGGTGCCGCCTCGCTGTTGAGGCAGCACAAAGCTTCGGGTGGTCCTGGGACTTCGGTCCCTCGGCCACCTTCGCTTTGTCCAGGCTCGTAGCGCTTGGTGCGGCGTGGCTAGCGCTTGGTGCGGCGTGGCCGCATCACTGAGCGAGGTAGCAGCCGGGCCTTCCAAGGCAACGGTGCGGTGCGCCGCAGGCCGCTGACGACCTCGTCGAAGGCCTGCGCCAGCGCCGGGTCTTCGGTCCGCCCGCCGTACCAGGACCGCTCCACCGAGCTCACCACGGTCCGAAGCGCCTGTTTGCCGCCCTCGTCGAGGTTGTGCTCCCGCGACAGCCTGCGCGCGGCGGTGCGGACTGTGTCGGCATCGGACATCGACGCCCCCCGGTCCCAGGACTCCGCCATCAGCTCGGTCCACGCCGCGCTCGCCGAGGACGCGGTGCCTGCGAGCACCGCGTGCCTGCGATCGTGGCGCCACCACTCCCTGAGCGACGCGGGCACAGTCGCGGCCACGAGCACCAGGACCAGCACGGCCAGCCACCAGGACAGGATGGACGCGAGGAAGAACACCGTCAGCGTGCCGAGTGCCGCCACGACCGGCACGGCGAACCGAAGCAGGTCGCGCCTGACGTGCGCGATCGCCATCACCGCGACGAGAAGCAGCGCGCAGATCAACGCCGCGTAGAGCTGCCAAGGGATCGACCACGACCCCTGTCCGGGGGTCGGAGCCTCGCCCGCGGTGTCCGGGCGGTCCTCGGGGTTCTGCTGAGCCGACGTGCTCGGGTTCGCGGACTCCGACGGCGCGGCGGACTCCGAGGTGGGAGTCGACGTCTCCGTGTTCGGGTCGCTGGTCGTGTACGGCGCCTCGTACGTGCGGCCGTCCGACAGCGGAGTCGGGTCGAACGTCACCCAGCCCTGGGCCGGGAAGAACACCTCGACCCACGCGTGCGCGTCCTGCGTCGTGATCGACCGGTAGTCGCCGGACTGGAAGCCTGCCGTGTAGCCGATCGCGACCCGCGACGGGATGCCCGCGGCGCGCGCGAGGAGCGCCATCGCCGAGGCGTACTGCTCGCAGTACCCGATCTTCGAGCGAAACAGGAACTCCTTGAGCGCGTCCTCGTCGCTGGAGGTCCCGGTCTGCGTCTTGTACTCGAACCCGTTGGACCGCTCGAAGTGCTTCTGCAGCGCCAGCGCCTTGTCGAACATCGTCGTCTTGCTGTCGGTGATCTGCTTCGCGAGCGCCACGACCTCCGGGTCGATGCCCTCGGCGGTCAGGTAGACCGAGTCGATCTCGCCGAAGTCGTACCCGGCCAGCCGCAGGTCGGCCGCCGTGGGCTGACTCATGTCGGCCTCTTCGACATAGGTGGGCAGCTTGCGCGGGTTGCGCGAATAGACCATGCCGCCGCTCTGGTCGTAGAACAAGCCCTTCGGGATGTCCCGGAGCTTGCGCGGGATCCCGTAGACCGGAGCCCACAGGTCCTGGGAGTTGATCGGCTCGATGGAGATCCGGGTGATCGTGCCGCCGCCGTCGTCACCGGGGGCGGGCGGCAGGTCGCTGTCGGCCGGGATGTCGTCGGGCAGGGCGTCGGCGGCGGTCCAGCCACCGTTGCTGTCGTAGCGGGGCAGCGTCATCGCGCGCAGGTAGCGGCCTTCGTTGCCCAGTCCCCGCACGCGGAACAGTTCGACGTTCGTTCCCTGGTCGAGCATGCCGCGCAGCGCCGTGAACGGCTTGAGGGCCAGGCCGCCGCCACCGCCGCCGCCGCTCCCGCCCGGGAGACCGCCGACCGTGCCGATGCCGGTGACCACCACGCCGGCGAGCAGGCCCAGGACCAACGCGGAGGACACCATCGCCGTCGGCGAGCCGAACGCCGTCGCCGTGTCCGGCAGCGCGGGCCGGTTGCGCCACTGCTGGTGGCGGTGGGCGCCGTCGACGGCCAGCAACAGCGCGAACGAGGTCGCGCCGAGCACGAAGGACCACCAGGGCAGCAACTCGTCGGCCAGGGACGCGGGCACGGCGTAGACGCAGAGCAGCACGAGGCCACACGCGGCGGGGGCGCCCGCGGAGACCGCGAGCGTGTCGACGAGGACCGCGACCAACCCGATCGCGATCACCACGAGACAGAGCATGGGCGTTGACGCCGGCACCGGCGGGACACCGGTCTGCACCGCGTCGACGGACTTGCGGAGCACCTCGCCGAGTTCGGCGAACGCCGACGGGCCGGGGATCACCCCGAGGATTCCGCTGTGGGTGAACAGGGCCACGACCAGGAACAGCAGCGCGACCATCTGCGCGAGACCGACGACGAGGGTCGGGGTCCGGATCGCCCGCAGCGCCAAGCCGGTCGCCGTCACCACGATCACCGCGATACCCGCGTAGCCCAGCCAGCGCATCCCGTCGATCACGCCCGCCAGCGCGCTGGAGGCGCACAGCGTCGTGATGGCGGCGATCACCGGGGTGACCGTCACCGACCACTGCGCCTGTGGAGTCGTCTGCTCGCTCATCGCCCGACCCCCCGGGTGCTCTCAACCATGGCTCTGCCGTCCACTGTGCTCACTGGCCGAACCCCGCGATCATGCTGTCGCCCCGCTTGGAGCTGTTGCGGCAGACGCTGCCCCACACGCCTGCCATCGGGGTGTCCGGGCGGGCGATCGTCACGCCCCACCCCGCCGCGGTCAGCAGCGTGGCCGTGCCGTGCGGATCGGCTTCCGGCCCCTCGGCCGAACCCCAGGCCGAGGTGTCGAGCAGGACCGCGAGGCTGCGCGTCCCCCGGGTCCGGTACCTGATCAACTGGCCCACCGACTCCGGGGTCGCCGCGCCGATGATCGCGATCAGCTCCTGGCCGTGGCCCGGGTCCGCCGGGCAGTTGATCTCCCGCTGGTGGATCGGCTGCAGCGCGGCGAGCGCGTCCAGCACGGCGTTGTCGCTGTGGCTGCCGTCGCCCGCGTCGCTCACCAGGACACTGCCGGTCTCGGTCACCAGGCGGATCTGCTGGCCGTAGCGGTGCAGGTGCACGCAGATGCTGGCGGCGAACGACACCGCCCACTCCAGGCTGGATCTCGCCCCGGTGCCGCGGTGTCCGGACACCCGGTGGTCGAGCAGCACGGTCGTGCCGCCGCGCCACGGGCTCTCCTCCACCCGGACCATCATCTCGTCGCGCTTGGCCGTTGAACGCCAGTGGACTTTGCGCAGGTCATCGCCCTGCCGGTAGGGGCGCACGATCGCGTCGTCCTCGCCGTGACCCGCGTTGAGCCGGATCGAGCCGTCGTCGCCCGAGCCCAGACCGGAGCCGCCCGGGACGCCGCTGAGCGGCACGACCCTGGGCACCACGACCAGCCGTGACGTCCGCGCCAGCTCGCGTTCGAACTCGGCGAGACCGAACGGGTCGGTGATCGTGGCCTTGAGCGGCCCGAGCTGCTGGATGCCGCGCAGCATCGGCTGCACCGCGTACCGCAGCTGCGTGCCGGTGTGCCGGGGCAGATGCTCGATGACGAACCGGGGCTTGCCGCCGAGCGCGTAGGGCACGCCATCGGAGATGAGCAGCCCGCCGGTGGGCAGCCTGCCCGTGCTGCGGACTGTCAGCGCCACCTCGGCGCGCCCGCCGACGGGGACGCGCGCGGGGTTGATGTGACGCTCGGCGTGCAGACCGACCCTGGCCACGGCTGTTATCAGGCAGACGATCAGCGGAAGCGCCACCACGAACACCGCGACCCGGAGCAGGTCACGCTCGTTGAGCACCACAGAACACAGCGCGGCGGCGATCCCCGCGGCCAGCAGACACCGGCCCCGCGTGGTCAGCCCCGACAGCGCACCGCGCATGGACCACTCCTACTGACGGCCGCGAGCGGCCCATTGCGCGCTCGGCTCCGCCTGCGGGACCGGCACGCGCTGGATCAGACCGCGGATGAGCTCGGCGGGGGACCGGCGCGCGGCCTGCGCCTCCGGGGTGAGGTTGAGCCGGTGCGCCAGAACCGGGATCGCCACCAGGTGGATGTCGTCGGGCACCACGTAGTCGCGGCCGGACAGCGCCGCCTGCGCCCGCGCGGCCCGCACCAGGTGCAGCGTCGAGCGGGGGGAGGCGCCGACCCGGATCTCCGAGAGCCTGCGCGTCGCCGATACGAGCTCGACGGCGTAGCGGCGCACCTCATGGGCGATCTGGACGCCGCGGACGGTCTCGATCAGACCGCGGACCTGGTCGGCGTCCGACACCGGCTTGAGCGTCTTGAACACGTCGTGGCCCGCGTGCTCGTCGACCATCGCCAGCTCGGCCTGCGGGTCCGGGTAGCCGATCGACACGCGCGCAGTGAAGCGGTCGCGCTGCGCCTCGGGGAGAGCGTAGGTGCCCTCCATCTCGATCGGGTTCTGGGTGGCGATCACCATGAACGGCGACTGCAGTTCGAAGGTCTTGCCGTCGACCGTGACCTGCTGCTCTTCCATGCACTCCAGCAGCGCGGACTGGGTCTTCGGCGAGGCGCGGTTGATCTCGTCGCCCACGACGATGTTCGCGAACACCGGCCCGGGGCGGAACTCGAACTCGTTGGTCTGCCGGTTGAAGATCGACACCCCGGTGACGTCGCTGGGCAGCAGGTCGGGGGTGAACTGGATTCGGCTCACGGAGCAGTCGATGGACCGCGCGAGCGCCTTGGCCAGCGACGTCTTGCCGACGCCGGGCACGTCCTCGACCAGCAGGTGCCCTTCGGCGAGCAGCGTGACCAGCGCGATCCGCACCACCTCGGGCTTGCCGACCAGCACCCGTTCCACGTTCGCGGCGATCCGCTGCGCGCAGACATGCAGTTCGTCGAGCCTGCCGGACCGCAGCCCGTCCTGCTGGCCCGCGTACCCGGAGATCGGCCCCAACTGCGGCTCTTGCCCTTGGCCGCCGCCGAAAGGGGGATGCCCAGGCAGAGCGGCGGGGGAACTTGACGTCACGCGACCTCCTGATGCGTCTCAAAACGGCTGTCCGGGAATCCATCGCCCGATCCGGGCATGGACGCGCTCGGCGCCTGACGTCGCCAGCCACGTCCCGTGGCCGCGACAGCCTTCCATGGAGTGTGTCAAACCAGGGCGAAGTACCCCAGCGTTTCCAGGGAAGCTGATCGGACCCGTGGCCCAGGGTGGATAGTGCCAGGTGGCCCACGACCATGATCGGGCGCTCCCGCCGCCGGGGCGCCACAGTCCCTCCGCTACTGATGTCTGACGTGCTCACGCTGAGCGATGGGACGTCAAGCCGCCCCCATGCACCCGCCCCACGATCACCCACGGCCCCCGGCCCCGTCCCCCACAAGCTCCCCACAGAGCCCCACATACCGAAGGACGTGCGGGGTAACCCGGGGTTGCGTCCGGATTTCGAGCGATCTTGACCCGTGGGACTTCGCCCGCGGCGGTCAGGTCCCCCACCGTGCCCCCCTCCGGTGACGCGCCCTCTAGCTGGGAAAACGTCATCCACGGCCGGGTCGAACCATGCCATTTCGCGTTGACTGTGGTGAAAAGTGGGGTACTGTGGCGCCAAGTGGGGCAGACGGGAGCCTCATGGCCGATCCGACCGGTTCGGTGGGGAGGTGAGTGTCCGGATGTTCCTCGGCACGCACACCCCCAAGCTCGACGACAAGGGGCGGCTGACACTGCCGGCCAAGTTCCGAGAGGCTCTCGCGGGTGGACTCATGGTCACGAAGGGTCAGGATCACTGCCTCTACGTGTTCCCGCGCGCGGAGTTCGAGGAGATGGCGCGCAAGGTCGCTGCCGCGCCCCTGACGAACGAGGCCGTCCGGGCCTACCAGAGGTACCTGTTCGCGGGGACCGATGAGCAGCGTCCGGACAGCCAAGGCCGGATCGCGGTCGCACCGGAACTCCGGCGCTATGCCGGGTTGACCAAGGAGTGCGTGGTCATCGGGGCGATCACCAGGCTGGAGATCTGGGACGCGCAAGCGTGGCAGACCTACCTGGACGAGCACGAGGACAGCTACTCCCAGGCTCGGGAGGAGGTGCTGCCCGGAGTGTTCTGAGTTGGGGGGCAGAGGACGCGGGTGCCGTGAGGCCTCGGTCCGCTCGCTTTCGGCCCTGGCGCACCTTCCCCGGTGCCAGGTTCGACGAGCGGGCGGGGACCTGGCGGCACCCGGCCTTTTCGGCCGGAAAGTGGAAAGGGGGTGTGGCCACATGACGGACCAGCCGCGGCACGTGCCGGTGCTGCTGGACCGGATCTTGGAGCTGTTCGATCCGGCTCTGTCCGGCCACCCCGCCGTCCTCGTCGACGCCACTCTAGGGCTCGGCGGCCACGCTGACGCCTTGTTGGCTGCGCACCCCGAGCTGACCCTGATCGGACTCGACCGCGACCCCAACGCCCTCGCCATGTCCCGCGAGCGCCTCGCGCGCCACGGCGACCGCGTCCACCTGGTGCACACCGTCTACGACGGAATCCTGGAGGCCATCGGCGGTCTGGGACTGTCGCGGGTGGATGGTGTGCTTTTCGACCTCGGCGTCTCGTCGATGCAGCTGGACGTGGCCGAGCGGGGTTTCGCCTACTCGAAGGACTCTCCGCTCGACATGCGGATGGACCCGACCACCGGCCCGACCGCCGCGGACGTGCTCAACACGTACGCGCCGGGCGAGCTGGTCCGGATCCTGCGCGAGTACGGCGAGGAGAAGTTCGCGACCCGGATCGTCCGCGCGGTGGTGAACGAACGCGAGAAGGAGCCGTTCACCAACAGCGCCAGGCTGGTCGAGCTGCTCTACTCCGCCGTGCCCGCGGCCTCCCGCCGCACCGGCGGCCACCCCGCGAAGCGCACCTTCCAGGCGCTGCGCATCGAGGTCAACGCCGAACTCGACGTCCTGCGCCGCGCCATCCCGGCCGCGCTCTCGGCGCTGCGCGTGGGCGGCCGGATCGTGGTGGAGGCCTACCAGTCGCTGGAGGACCGGATCGTCAAGAGGGCCATGGCCGAACTCGCGAAGTCGACCACGCCCGAAGGACTCCCGGTCGAACTGCCCGGCCACGGCCCCCAGATCCGCATGCTGACCAGGGGGGCCGAGCAGGCCGACGAGCAGGAGATCGAACTCAACTCCCGCGCCCAGTCCGTCCGACTGCGCGCCGCCGAACGAATTCGGGAGGCATCATGACCGCACCCACGCGCAACAAGAACTCCGCGCGCGCTGCCACGAAGCCGACCGAGAAGTCCGTCGACGAGGCCGTCGAGTCCCCGGAAACCGTGGACACCGACGAGCGCGCCGGCCGCGCACGCCGTCGCCGCCCGGTGGACGACACCTCGGCGAGCACCCGCGCGGCCTCGGACGAGGACGCGGGCGCTCGCCGCCGCTCGGGGTCCCGCCGTGCCGCGGGCACGGATGCCGAGTCGTCGGCCGACCGCCGCTCCCGCCGCGGCACCCGTTCCCGAGCCGCGTCCGGCGCGGACCCCGACGGCGGCGCCGAGCCCACCCGCTCCCGAGCGGGCCGTTCGCGCGCCACTCGGTCCGATGTGGATGGTGTGTCGGCTGGTTCTCGTTCCGACGTCGAAGGTGCGGCAGTTGGCTCGCGCAGGAGTCGTTCGCGCGGCTCCGATGGTGCTGAGGTCGACGGTGTGTCCGGTTCGCGCGCGGGGCGTTCGCGCCGGTCGAGCGGTGCCGAGGTGTCGGTTGGTTCTCGGGGAACTCGGTCGCGCGGATCCGGTGTCGACGGCCTCTCCACCGGTTCTGGCTCCGCCCGTTCTCGCGCCGCCACTGGCACGGCGCGGGTCAGCGTCACGATCGGCGAGCCGGAGGTCCCGGTCCGCACGCACGGTGGGGTCGCCGACCCCGCACTGGCCGCCACGGTCGACGCGCCGCCGAAGCCCTCGCGCACGCCAAGTATCGACCGCCCGGAAAGGGTCACCGGCCCGTCGCGCCCCCGTACCGCCGCCGCCGAGCGCGCCTACGCCCGCCGCGCGCACCGCGACGGCCACGGTTCGGTGGCGCGCGCGAAGGTGTCCGACGAGGAAGTCGCTTCCGGTCGTGCCTCCTTCGTCGTCCTGATCATGGCGCTGCTCGCGGTCGGTGTCGCCGCCACGCTGTGGCTGACCACGCAAGCTGTCGCCGACTCGTACCGCCTGGAGAGGGCCAAGGAGGAAGCCAACCGCCTGGCCGAACACGCCGCCCAACTCCAGCGCGAGGTGACCAAGAAGGAGTCCGCCTCGGTGCTGGCCGAGCGCGCCCGCCAACTCGGGATGGTGCCCGCCGGCGACCCGGCGCGCATCGTGGTCGGCCCGGACGGTGCGGTCACGGTCGTCGGTGAGGCGAAGCCGGTGCAGGCCCCGCCGCCACCCGCATCGCCCGCCGACCCGGCGGCGGGAACCCAGCCCCCACCCGCAGCGGTCGCACAGCCTCCCGCGGCGGGCGCACCGCCCGCGGGCGGTACCCAGCCGCCTCCCGCGGGCGGCACCCAGCAACCGCCTGCCGCCGGGGCGCCGCCCGCAGGCGCGACACCACCCGCGGCGGGTCAGACCGCCCCCGACGGCGCGGAGGTCCCCGCGCCAGGCGGCGGCTGATGACGGCCGCGCCACCAGGCGCGCCACGCGCTGACGCTCCCGCCGCCACCTGCGGGAGCGTGATCGTCTCCACCCCAAGCCCCACGCCGCCCCCCGCGGCGCGGGGCCTCGGTGCTTTGACGCCCGATTCGCGCGGTTTGCCGATGGTGTGTGTGACCTCTGTTCGGCACGGCCTGAGGGTGGCGTGTGTGGCCGGTGTTCGGCGCGGCCTGACGGTGGGGCATGAAGTGAGTGCCCTCCGGTCTGTCGCGTGTGGACCGGTGGCGACGCGTGGCGTGGGCGCCTTGGTGTCTGTCTCGCAGGGCATGCCGGTGGGGCGTGGCCTGGGTGTGATCCCGATTTCGCGCCCGTGGGTGACGTGTGGATTCTCGGCGGGAATGGCGGCCAGTTCGGGCGTGCTACGGCCTTTCGGTGGCGTAGTTGGATTTTCGTCGGATGTGGGAGTTGGCACCGAGCGTCGTTCCGGGGAGCGATGTCGTCGGCCGGTGGTTGGTGAAATGATCTTGAGTAGGGGTTTCGGGACCGCGTGGGGTGGTCGTGCCGAGGGGGTCGGTGCGGGAGTCGGTGTCGGGACAAGCAGTGACGGGTTTGGTTGTTCGGTGAGTGGGTTCTCGCGAGGGGGAGTCGTGGATCGAGCGGTAGGCGCCACACAGGGAGGTGGCGACTGATGTCGGGCCGGTACGACGGGCCGGACGACGGTCGTGGCCGTTCTCCGGGGTATGGCGCCGATCCGGCGGACTTCGGACGGGGTTTCGGTGCCGGGCCGTGGGATAGCGATCAGCGGCGTTCGGCGGGGTCTCGCGGTGGGAGCGGCGGCGGGCAGCCCGGTGGCGCGGCACGGGGGCACGGGGTGCCGACGGGATCCGGCCGTCGCCGCGGCGCGACTGGTGACAGCTCCCGCGGCGGCGCGGACGGACGGGACGACTCGGGCTTCGCCGGTCGCGGAGGCAACCCGGTGGGCAAGGGCTCGCGATACGGCGGTGGCCCTGTGGGCAAGGGTGGTTCCGACTACGGAGACGATCCCGCGGCAAAGGGTGGCTCCCGCTATGGCGGGGACCCCGCGGGCATAAGAGGCTCCCGGCACGGGGATGGCCCGGTGGGCAAGGGTCGCCCGCGCTACGGCGACGGCCCGGTGGGCAAGGGTTCCCGGTACGCGGACAGTCCGGTGGGTCAACGTGGTCGCCGCTACGGGGACGAGGCTGCCGGTGCGGGTGGATCGCGCTCGGGCAGCCGTGGTGTGGGCTCCGGCGGTGGCGACTGGCCGCGTGCCGATGGGCGTGGGGGAGCGCCGGTCGGCAAGGGTGCCGCGCGTCGGGGACAGGCGGGGGCTGCCGGTGCCGGACGTCGGGAAAGTGTTGCCGGGCAGGGCAGGCCCGCTGCCGGCGACCCACGGGGTGGTGTCGCCCAGCGGGCCGCTGGTGCGCTGCGGCGGGGGAGTGGCACCGGTGGATCGGGCGGTGCTCGGCCGTGGGCCGCGGCGGGTCGTGGTCCGGCCGTGCGGCCGTCGCCCGCGCCCGGGCGGATGCGGCAGGTCCGCAAACGCGCGCAGGGCACCGATCACCGCGTGCGGGTGGTGGTGATCCGGTTCCTGCTGATCGCGTCGCTGGTGGTCGCCGGGTTGAAGTTGGTGCAGGTCCAGATCTTCGAAGGCGAGGCGCTCGCCGCCCGTGCCGAGCAGCAGCGGGCGATGACCATCCCGATCCCCGCGCACCGCGGGTCGATCGTCGACCGCAACGGCGTGGAGTTGGCGTTCTCCGTCGAGGCTCGCGCGTTGGCCTACCGGCCTGTCGCCCGGCGCGCCGAGATCGACAAGTGGAACAAGACGCACGCGGACGTGCAACTGGACTTCGACAAGGAGACCGCGGCGCTGGCCAAGCGGATGCGGGAGGTGTTGGGGGACCAGGTGGTGGAGGCCGAGGTGCTGGCGAAGCTGCGCTCGGACAAGAAGTACGTCTACCTGGTCGACAAGGTCGAACCCGCCAAGGCCCGTGAGCTCCAGAAAGAATTCGCCCACCTCACCCTCGAATACCGCGCCCAGCGGGAGTACCCGGCAGGCAGCCTCGCGTCGAACGTCGTGGGACGGGCCAACTGGCGCATGGAGGACCCGGTGCCTGCGAACCACAGCCTGCACGGGCTCAGCGGGTTGGAGCTTTTCCGGGACAACCTGCTGGCCGGTAAGCCGGGCAAGCAGATCGTCGAGACCGGCGAACGCACCGACGCCGTCATCCCCGGCCGTGGTCGCGATCTGCAGGGCGCGGTCGACGGCTCCGACATGGAGTTGACGATCGACGCCGACCTGCAGTTCTTTCTGCAGCAGAAGACGGCCGAATACGGGCAGCGCAGCGGGTCCAAGCGGGTCAGCGCGGTGGTGATGGACGCGAAGACCGGCGAGGTCTACGCGCTGGCCAACGACAAGGCCTTCGATCCGTCCGCACCTGGTGGCGTGGACCCGAAGTTGATGTCCGACCCGTCGGTGACCACGCCCTTCGAGCCGGGCTCGGTGAACAAGGTCGTCACCGCCATGGGCGCGATCGAATACGGCATCACCACGCCGGACGCCGTGCACTCGGTGCCCGATTCGATCAAGGTCGCCGACCGGGTGATCAGGGACGCGTGGGACCACGGCAGGCTCAACATGACCACGACCGGCATCTTCGCCAAGTCGTCCAACGTGGGCACTCTGCTGCTGGCCAAGGAGATCAACGAGACCAGGTTCGCCGAACTGCTGGGCAAGCTCGGCCTCGGCACCAGGACCGGCATCGGCCTGCCCGGTGAGAGCCCCGGCTCGCTGCTGCCGCAGAAGCAGTGGTCCGGCAGCACTTTCGGCAACCTGCCCATCGGCCAGGGTCTGTCGATGACCGTGCTGCAGATGGCCGGGATGTACCAGACCCTGGCCAACGACGGGGTCCGCGTTCCGCCGCGGATCGTGCGGGCGACCGTGCGGCCGGATGGCACGCGGGTGGAAGAGCCGCGCCCGGAAGGGATCCGCGTCGTCTCCCCGGAAACGGCGAAGACGACTCGCGACATGTTCCGTGCCGTGACGCAGAAAGCGCCGAACGGCAACAGCGGCACCGCGCCCCTCGCGGCCGTCACCGGTTACCAGATCTCGGGAAAGACCGGTACGGCGCAGCAGTTCGACAAGGCGGCGGGCCGCTACAGCGACTCGAAGTACTGGATCACGTTCGCCGGGATCCTGCCCGCGGACAACCCGCGCTTCGTGGTCGGCATGGTTTACGACACCCCGGTCTACTCGACGCCCGAGGGGCACAGTGCCGCGCCGTTCTTCCACGATGTGGCCTCGTTCCTTACCCAGCGCTACAACATCCCCATGTCGAAGGAGCCGACGCCGATCGTGCCGCTCATCAAGTGACCGCCCGAACAGTCCGCTGAGGACAGTCGCGGTCGGACCCGCCGCCACGCCACGGACCGTGGCCCGGAGCGTGTGCGACAGACGTTCGAACATGTGTTCGATCATACACGTCGGGCGCGGCATGTGAGCTGCACTGATGGGCGCCACTCGAACGTGTCGCCGAATGGTCGTGCTGGGGCCTACCGCATCAGCGCGAAACGCCGTGCCCGAGGGGCCACACGGTCGCCGAGAGTGCGCAGGTAGCCTTCGCGGCGTGCCCGCCAAGCTCGAAGGCAAGGCTGTCACGGCCCCGCCTCGCCCCTCCCACACCGATCCCGTCGCGCTGTCCTCGTTGTCCGAGGCGTCAGCCGCGCGGTTGATCACCAGCTCTCCGGGAACCACGGTCACCGGAGCGACGCTGCGCGCCCAGCACGTGCGACACGGCGACCTGTTCGCCGCCCTGCCGGGTGCGCGCGTGCATGGCGCCGACTTCGCCGCGGACGCCATCGCCGCGGGCGCCGCCGCCGTGCTCACCGACGAAGCCGGAGCCGCCCGGCCCGCCGTGCGCGACTCGGGCCTTCCCGTGCTCGTGCACGACGACCCAAGAGCCGCGCTGGGCCCCATGGCCTCGATGATCTACGGGAATCCGTCCGCCAAGCTGGCGATCATCGGGGTCACCGGGACGTCCGGCAAGACGACCACCAGCTACATGATCGAGTCCGGCCTCGCGGCCGCGGGCCACACCACCGGCCTGATCGGCACCGTCGAGACCCGGATCGCGGGTGAGCGACTGGCCAGCGCGTTCACCACCCCGGAGGCCCCGGACCTGCAGGCCCTGCTCGCGGTGATGGTCGAGCGCGGCGTGACGCACGTGCCGATGGAGGTCTCCAGCCACGCCCTCGCCCTGGGCCGCGCGGCGGGCACGAAGTTCGCCGTCGGCGCGTTCACCAATCTCTCCCAGGACCACCTGGACTTTCATCCCGACATGGAGGACTACTTCCAGACCAAGGCCCTCCTGTTCGACGGCCGCTCGGCGCGTGAGGTCGTCTGCGTCGACGGCGAATGGGGCCGCAGGCTGGTGACCCCCGAGACCGTGACGGTCTCCACGACCGGCGAGGCCGACTGGACCGCGAGCGACGCGCGGACCTCGCTGTCGGGTGAGCAGTCCTTCGTCATTCACACCCCGGACGGCGCGAAGGTCCCCGCCACGCTGCCGATGCCCGGGACGTTCAACATCGCGAACGCGCTCGTCGCGGCCGCCTGCCTGAGCTCGGCGGACGTCGGGATCGACGCGATCGTCAGTGGACTGTCCACAGTGCAGGTTCCCGGCCGGATGGAGCGGGTCGACCTGGGCCAGGACTTCACCGCCGTGGTCGACTACTCGCACAAGCCTGAGGCTGTGGCCCTGGCGCTGGACGCGATCAAGGCCCGGTCCGACGGCAAGGTGATCGTCGTGCTCGGCTGCGGCGGCGACCGCGACACCGCGAAACGCCCGATCATGGGCGCCGAGGCGGCCCGGCGCAGCGATCTGCTGGTCGTCACCGACGACAATCCCCGCAGCGAGGACCCGGCCGCGATCCGCGCGGCGATGCTCGCGGGTGCCGAGTCGGTGCCCGAGGTCGAGCGCGGCGAGGTCGTCGACATCGGTGATCGGCGGCAGGCCATCGCGGCCGCGGTGGCCCGTGCGGGCTCCGGCGACGTCGTGGTGGTCGCGGGCAAGGGTCACGAGACCGGGCAGGAGATCGCCGGCGTGGTGCACCCGTTCTCCGACCGCGACGAACTGGCCGCGGCCATCCGCTCGCGCGGGGTGCGGACATGATCGGGAACAAATCGGGCCGCGCGAACAACGAACTCGGTGTCCTGAACGTCCGACTCGATGTTGTGAATGTGCGACTCGGTGTTCTGAGTGTGCGACTCGCGGAGGTGGTGGCGTGATCCGGTTGACGTTGCGGGAAATCGCCGACGCGATCGGTGGTGAGCTGCACAACGCCGACGGGTCCGAAATGGTGACCGGCTCGGTCGAGTTCGACTCGCGCGCGGTCGCGCCGGGCGGACTGTTCATCGCGATGCCGGGGGAGCGGGTCGACGGCCACGACTTCGCCGCCGCGGCGGTCGAGGCGGGTGCGGCGGGCGTCCTCGCCGCGCGGCCCGTCGACGCGCCCGCGGTGATCGTGCCCGCGGCGACCGACGCGCACACCCGGTCCGTCGCCCTCGTCGCCGACACCGACGGGTCCGGCGCCGCCGTCCTCGCGGGGCTCGGCGCGCTCGCCCGGGCCGTGGTCGACCGGCTCGACGGCGTCACCGTCGTCGGCGTGACCGGCTCGTCGGGCAAGACGTCCACCAAGGACCTGATCGCGCAGCTGCTCGAGCCGATGGGCCCGACCGTGGCGCCCCCCGGCTCCTTCAACAACGAACTCGGTCACCCCTGGACCGTGCTGCGCGCCGACGAGAACACCAGGCACCTCGTGCTGGAGCTCTCCGCCCGCGGCCCCGGCCACATCGCCGCGCTCTGCGACGTCGCGCCCCCGCGTATCGGTGTGGTGATCAACGTCGGCAGCGCGCACCTCGGCGAGTTCGGTTCGCGCGAAGACATCGCCAGGACCAAGGGCGAACTGGTCGAGAAGCTGCCCGCCGACGGCGTCGCCGTGCTCAACGCCGACGACCCACTGGTCGCCGCGATGGCCGAGCGCACCGCCGCCCGGGTCGTCATGGTCGGCGAGGCGCCGCACGCGCAGGTGCGCGCGGTCGGCATCGAGATCGACGAATCCGCCAGGGCGAGCTTCACGCTGGTCACGCCCGTCGGCGAGGCCAAGGTCAAGCTCGGCCTGCACGGCGCCCACCACGTCGGCAACGCGCTCGCCGCGGCCGCGGTCGCGCTGGAACTCGGCGCCACACCGGACGACATCGCCGAGCGGCTCTCCGGGGCCCGGCGGGTCTCGGCGCGCCGGATGGAGGTGACCACCCGCGCGGACGGTGTCACGGTGGTCAACGACTCCTACAACGCCAACCCCGAGTCGGTGCGCGCCGCCCTCAAGACCCTGGCGACGATGGCTCGCACGGGTGAGCGGCGGCGGTCCTGGGCCGTGCTCGGCGTGATGGGCGAGTTGGGCGACTCGGCTGTGAGCGCGCACGACGAGATCGGCAGACTCGCCGTGCGATTGGACATCAACCGCCTGGTGGTGGTGGGCGACGGAGCCCGCGCGATGCACCAAGGGGCGCACCTGGAAGGTTCGTGGGGAGAGGAGTCGGTGCTCGTGCCGGACGTCGATGCCGCGGTGGCGCTGCTGCGCGCCGAACTGGCACCACGTGACGTGGTGCTCGTGAAGGCCTCCAAGGCGGCCGCGCTGTGGCGCGTCGCCGACGCGCTGCTGGCGGAGGATGCCCAGTGAAGAGCATTCTCATCGCGGCCGCGATCGCGATGGTCGTCTCGATCCTGCTCACCCCGTACCTGATCCGCGTGTTCTCCCGGCAGGGTTTCGGCCAGGAGATCCGTGAAGAGGGCCCACAGGGCCACAAGGCCAAGCGCGGCACGCCGACCATGGGTGGCGTCGCGATCATCGTCGCGATGTGGGCGGGCTACGGCACGTCCCACATCTTCAGCGCGATGACCGGTGGCCGCGACACCCCGACCGCGTCCGGGCTGCTGGTGCTGCTGCTGGGCACCGGCCTGGGCATCGTCGGCTTCCTCGACGACTTCATCAAGATCCGCAAGCAGCGCAACCTCGGGCTCAACAAGACCGCGAAGATGGTCGGCCAGCTCGTGGTGGCGATCGTGTTCGCCATCCTCGCGCTGCGGTTCCCCGACGAGCGCGACCTGACGCCTGCCTCGGACCACCTCTCGTTCGTCCGCGACATCGCCATCGTGTCCTTCGGCGGCATCGGCTTCATCGTCTTCTGCTACCTCGCCGTCTCGGCGTGGTCGAACGCGGTGAACTTCACCGACGGCCTCGACGGTCTCGCGGGCGGCGCGTCCGCGATGGTGCTCGGCACCTACGTCGTCATCTCGTTCTGGCAGTTCAGCCACGACTGCTCGCGCGTGCGCGAAGCGGCCTGCTTCGACGTGCGCGACCCGCTCGACCTCGCCGTCGTGGCGGCGGCGGCCATGGGCGCGTGCATCGGCTTCCTGTGGTGGAACGCCGCCCCCGCGAAGATCTTCATGGGTGACACCGGCTCGCTGGCACTCGGCGGTCTTGTCGCCGGTCTGTCGATGACCACCCGCACGGAGCTGCTGATGATCGTCATCGGCGGCCTGTTCGTGGTCGAGATGGTGTCGGTGGTGCTGCAGATCGCGGTCTTCCGCACGACCCGGCGAAGGCTGTTCCGAATGGCGCCGTTCCATCACCACTTCGAACTCGCCGGGTGGGCGGAAACCACTGTCATCATTCGGTTCTGGCTGCTGGCGGGCGTGTGCGCGATGTTCGGCCTCGGCCTGTTCTACGCCGACTGGCTCGCTCTCGGCGGCGGCGTGTGAGCTCGCCCGCCCTCACTGGACGGTCGGTGCTGGTCGCGGGCGCCGGGGTCACCGGCCGCTCGGTCGCGGTCGCGCTGCGGGGGATGGGCGCGACCGTCACGGTCGCCGACGCCGACGCGGGCCGGTTGGCGGAGCTGGCCGACACCGGTGCCGAGTTGGCCGCGGGCCTGACCGAACCGCCCGCGGGGACCGACCTGGTCGTCACCAGCCCCGGCTGGCGGCCGAGCAGCCCGCTGCTCGTCGCGGCGGCGGCCGCGGGCATCGAGGTCATCGGCGAGGTCGAGCTGGCCTGGCGGATCTCCCAGCGGCTGCCCGAGCCGCCCGTGTGGCTCGCTGTCACCGGCACCAACGGCAAGACCACGACCGTCGGCATGCTCGAATCGATCCTGCGCGCCCACGGTGCCAACGCGGTCGCCTGCGGCAACGTCGGCCTGCCGGTGATCGACGCGGTGCTCGCCGGGCACGAGGTGCTCGCCGTCGAGCTGTCGAGCTTCCAGCTGCACTGGCAGTCCTCGCTGCGGGTGCACGCGGGTGTGGTGCTCAACCTCGCCGAGGACCACCTCGACTGGCACGGCTCGCTGGAGGACTACGCCCACGCGAAGGGCGCCGTCTACGCGGGAGCGAAGTTCGTCATCCGCAACACCGAGGACGACTGGTCGACCCGGCTCGCCGCCGAGCACGACGGCACCCACGTCGGCCTCCGCCTCGACACGCCGCGGATCGGCGAGCTCGGGGTCGTCGAGGACCTGCTGGTCGATCGCGCCTTCGTCGACGACCCGGCGAACAACGCCGTCGAACTCGCCACGTTGGCCGACGTCCGGCCGGCGGGCCCGCACAACGTCGCCAACGCCCTGGCCGCCGCCGCTCTCGCGCGCGCGTATGGCGTCTCCACCGACGCGGTGCGGGACGGTCTGCGCGCGTTCGTCCCGGGGGCGCACCGGGCCGTCCCGGTCGCCGAGTCGGCCGGGATCGCGTATGTCAACGACTCGAAGGCGACCAACCCGCACGCCGCGTCGGGTTCGCTGCGCTCCTTCACCTCGGTGGTGTGGATCGCGGGGGGACAGCTCAAGGGCGCCTCGGTGGACGACCTGGTCAAAGAGGTGGCGGGCAGACTACGCGGAGTGGTTCTGCTGGGCGTCGACGCCGAGGTGATCTCCGCGTCGCTCGCGCGACACGCGCCAGATGTCCGTGTCGAGCGGGTGGCTCCGGGAGACGATGAACCCATGATCGCAGCGGTTCGCGCGGCACGCGCCATGGCCCGATCGGGTGACGTCGTCCTGCTTGCACCCGCGGCCGCCTCCCTCGACATGTACCGCAGCTACGCGCACCGCGGTGACGCGTTCGCCGAAGCCGTCCACCGGCTTGTCGAGGAAGACGACGGCGACACCGGGTCGAGCTGATGGCCGTCACCGAGATCGAGAAGACGATCCGGCCTCGGCGCGCGGTCCAGGTCGCGGGCAGGTTGGGCGCGCTGCGCACCGCGCTGACCGCGTGGCTGGGCAGGCCGCTGGCCTCGTTCCACCTCGTCCTCGCGGTGTTCGCGCTGCTCACCGCGCTGGGTCTGGTCATGGTTCTCTCGGCGTCGGTCGTGGTCTCGTTCAACACCCAGGGCTCGGGCCTCTACACCGTCTTCAAGAAGCAGTTGTTGTACGTCCTCGTCGGCTCGGTCCTGTTCTGGGTGGGCCTGCGGATGCCGCTGCCCACGATCCGCGCGCTGAGTCCGATCGGCATGATGTTCGGCGTCATCATCCTGGTGGCCGTTCTGACCCCGCTCGGGGCGAAGGTCAACGGCACCCGCAGCTGGTTCGTCGTCGGCCCCGTCTCGTTTCAGCCGATCGAGGTCTGCAAGCTCGCCCTCGCCCTGTGGGGCGCCCATGTCCTGGTCGTCAAGCGCGCGGTCCTGCACCGGTACCGCCACCTGCTGGTCCCGGTGCTGCCGGTGGCCCTGCTGCTGTTCGCCCTGGTCATGCTGCAGCCCGACCTCGGCGGCACGATCACCCTCGGCGTCGTGCTGATCGCGCTGCTCTGGTTCGCGGGTGCGCCGCTGCGGCTGTTCGGCGCGCTGGCCCTCGGCGGCCTCGCGGGCGTCGCCCTGCTCGCGGTGGGCACCCAGTACCGGCTCGACCGGGTGGTCAGCTTCCTCAGCCCCGACGACGACCTCGGCGGCAAGAACTACCAGGCCGTCCAGGCGCAGCTCGCGCTCGCCGACGGCGGGTTCTTCGGCCGCGGGCTCGGCCAGGGCTCGTCGAAGTGGAACTTCCTGCCGAACGTCCACAACGACTTCATCTTCGCGCTCATCGGCGACGAACTCGGTCTGCTGGGTTGCGGCCTGGTCCTGGCCCTCTTCGCGATGGTCGCGGTCGTCGGCATGCGTATCGCGACCCGCAACATCGACCCGTGGATCCGGATGGTCGCCGCGACGCTGACCGTCTGGCTCGTCGCCCAGGCCGCGATCAACATCGGCTACGTCGTCGGGTTGCTGCCGGTCACCGGCATCACGCTGCCGCTCATCTCCTCCGGCGGCACCTCGGTCGTGGTGACCATGCTGGTGTTCGGCATCCTGGGCAACTGCGCGCGCCATGAGCCCGAGGCCGTGTCGGCACTACGCTCGCAAGGGCCGGGCCGATTCGGCAAGCTGCTGCACCTGCCCGCACCGGACCCGTACCAGCCGCCGAAGAAGCGCAAGCCCGTGCGGCCGACGGCACCGCCGCGCGGCGCTGAGCAACGCAGGCGGGGCACGCCCGAGCGGGCGCGGCAGAAGGCAAGTCGCGGGAATCCGCGAATCGCTAAAGGAGGACGTCGTTGACCGGTGGTAGTCAGGCCGCCCGTAAAGGCCCGTGCGTAGTGATCGCGGGAGGCGGCACGGCCGGACACATCGAGCCCGCGCTGGCCCTGGCCGACGCGGTGATGCGGCTGCGCCCGGACGCCCGCGTGGTCGCGCTGGGCACCGAGCGCGGACTGGAGAAGACGATCATTCCCGCGCGCGGCTACCCGCTGGAGTTCATCCCGCCGGTGCCGATGCCGCGCAAGCCCAACGTCGACCTGCTCAAGTTGCCGCTCAAGGTGCGCGCCGCGATCAAGCAGACCCGCGAGGTCCTCGACCGGATCGGCGCCGATGTCGTCGTCGGGTTCGGCGGCTACGTGGCCCTGCCCGCCTACCTCGCCGCCCGCGGCCGCATCCCGATCATCGTGCACGACTCGAACGCCCGGGTCGGGCTGGCCAACAAGGTCGGCGCGCGGTTCGCCGACCGGGTCGCGGTGGCGGTGCCGGACTCCGGCCTGCCCAACGCGGAGGTCGTCGGCATCCCGCTGCGCGAGTCGATCATCAACCTCGACCGCGCCGCGCTGCGCGCTCAGGCCCGCGAGTTCTTCGGCCTGGACCCGCACGCCCCCACGCTGCTGGTCTTCGGCGGCTCCCAGGGCGCGCGTTCGATCAACAACGCCGTGTCCGGGGCCGCTCGCGCGTTCGCCGACGCGGGCATCGGGGTGCTGCACGCCCACGGGCCGAAGAACTCGCTCGTGGTGCAGGAGGTCCCCGGTGCGCCCAGGTACGTCTCCGTGCCGTACCTGGAGCGGATGGACCTGGCCTACGCGGCCGCCGACGCGGCGCTGTGCCGCTGCGGCGCGATGACCGTCGCCGAGGTGTCGGCCGTCGGTCTGCCCGCGGTGTACGTGCCGCTGCCGATCGGCAACGGCGAACAGGCGCTCAACGCCGAACCGGTGGTCAAGGCAGGCGGCGCGATCATGGTGCCGGACTCCGAACTCACCACCGAAGCGGTCACCGAGCTGGTCGTCCCGATGCTCGCCGACCGCGCCCGGCTCGCCGCGATGAGCGCCGCCGCGCAGGGCAGCGGACACCGCGAGGCCGCGGACGTCCTGGCCCGCATGGTGCTCGACGCCATCGACAAGAGGTCACAATGACGACGACAGACAAACTCCTGACCCGCGCCCACCTGATCGGCATCGGTGGCGCCGGCATGAGTGGCATCGCCCGAATCCTGCTCGCCCGCGGGCGCGAGGTGTCCGGCTCGGACGCCAAGGAGGCCCGCACCTTCCTGACCCTGCGCGCCCAGGGCGCGAAGATCGCGATCGGGCAGCGCGCCGAGAACCTCGACCAGCTGCCCGAGTCGCCGACCGCGGTCGTCGTGTCGACGGCGATCAAGGAGGACAACCCGGAGCTCGTCGAGGCCCGCAAGCGCGGGATCGTCGTCGTGCACCGGTCGCAGGCGCTGGCGGAGCTGATGACGGGTCACCTGGTGGCCTGTATCGCCGGCACGCACGGCAAGACGTCGACCACCTCGATGCTCACCGTCGCGCTGCAGCACTGCAGGCTCGACCCGTCGTTCGCGATCGGCGGCGACCTCAACGACTCCGGCGCCAACGCCCACCACGGCAGCGGCGGGATCTTCGTGGCCGAGGCCGATGAGAGCGACGGCTCGTTCCTGGTGTTCCGACCGACCGTCGCGGTGGTGACCAATGTGGAGGCCGACCACCTCGACCACCACGGCACCGTCGAGGCCTACGTCGCGGTGTTCGACTCCTTCCTCGACCAGCTCACCGCCGACGGCGTGCTGATCACCTGCGCCGACGACCCGGGCGCGGTCGCCCTGGCCGGGCGCGCCGAGGCCAAGGGCATCCGCGTGCGCCGCTACGGGCGCGCGGCCACGGCGAAGTCCGACGCCACCCTGCTTGATTACCGCCCGGTCGACGGCGGCAGCGTGGCCCGGGTGTCCCTCGACGGCCAGGAGTTCGAGCTCGGCGTCGCGGTCCCGGGCGAGCACATGGCGCTCAACGCCCTCGCCGCGCTGCTGGCGGGCCTGGAGCTGGGCGCCCCGCTCGAAGGGCTCGGCGAGGGCATCGCCGCGTTCGGCGGGGTGCGCAGGCGCTTCGAGTTCAAGGGCCGTTCCGGCGGCGTGCGGGTCTACGACGACTACGCCCACCATCCGACCGAGGTCGACGCGCAGCTGCGCGCGGTCCGGCCCGCCGCCGACGGCGGACGGATCGTGGTGATCTTCCAGCCGCACCTGTACTCGCGGACCGAGGCGTTCGCCGCCGAGTTCGCCCAAGCCCTCGGCCTCGCCGACGTGGTCGTCGTGCTCGACGTGTTCGGCGCCCGTGAGGAGCCCCAGCCGGGCGTGAGCGGCGCGCTGATCGCCGACGCGATTACCGGCGCCGAGGTGCACTACGAGCCCGCCTTCGACAAGGTGACCACCCTCGTGGCCGACCTGGTCGAGCCCGGCGACCTGGTGATGACCATGGGCGCGGGCGACGTGACGTCGCTCGGTCCGGAGCTGATCGCCGAGCTCGACCGGCGAGCGGCGACCGAATGACCTCCGCGCAGACGAGGCAGCGGCGCAGGCCACCTCGGGCCGCCGACCGGCCGCGCAGGCTGACCCGGCGTCGCTACCTCGTCCGCCGCGCGACGGTGCTCGGGTCCTTCCTCGGCGTGATCGCCCTCGTCTACGTCGTCCTGTTCACCTCGGTGTTCGGTGTGCGCGGCGTCGAGGTCTTCGGCACGACGGTCCTCACCCACGACGACGTGCGCAAGGCCGCGGCGGTGGAGGCGGGCAGCCCCCTCGTGCGGCTCGACACCGACGAGATCGCCGCGCGGGTCGCGGCCCTGCCCCGAGTGCGTTCCGTGGACGTGCGCCGGTCCTACCCGGTCACGGTGCGGATCACGCTGGTGGAGCGGACGCCGTTCGCGGTGATCACCAAGCCCGACGGCGTGCACCTGGTCGATGTCGACGGCGTGGACTTCGGCGTCGTGCCGGTGGCCCCGCCGGGTCTGCCGCAGCTCGCCGCGGCCGACCCGCCGACGATCAAGGCCGCGGTGACGGTGCTGGCCGCCGTGCCGGACCCGCTGCGCCCGCAGGTCGCCTCGGTGTCGGCGGAGACGGTGGGCAACGTGAAGATCACCCTGGCGGACGGCAGGCTCGTGAAGTGGGGCAGTGCCGAGCACTCCGATCGCAAAGCCGCGGTGCTGGGCCCGCTGCTGACCCAGCCGGGCAAGGTCTATGACGTGGGCACCCCGGACTTCCCCACGATCTCCTGACCGCACGGCGAAAACCTGGTGCGGGCTGTCGGTGGTGTCGGGCAGACTCGCCGACATGACCACGACCGAGACCCGGATCGACCCGCCGTATGTGGCGGACGAGTCGACACAGCTCAACGCGTTCCTGGACTACCACCGCGCCACCGTCGTCACCAAGGCCGCGGGTTTGTCCGAAGAGGACGCCCACCGCAGCCTCCTGCCCTCGGAGCTGATGACGGTCGCGGGTCTGCTCTCGCACCTGCGCTGGGTCGAGGCCTACTGGTTCGACGTGGTGCTCGACGGACAGCCGGACCGCGCGCCGTACAGCAAGGAGCACCCGGACGGCGAGTTCGAGGTCGCCGCCGACCTGAGCCTCGCGCAAGTGATCGACGACTACCGTGCGCAGTGCGCGTCGAGCCGTGCGACCGTCGCGAAACTCGCACTCGACGACATCGTGGACTTCCGCGGCGACAGACAAGTCAATGTGCGCTGGGTGATCCTGCACATGATCGAGGAGACCGCCCGCCATGTCGGGCACCTCGACCTCATCCGCGAACAGCTCGACGGCGCCACGGGCGAGTGATAAACGGCATTCCTTACGTCCCGTGACGAACATCCGCCACGCATTACGGCGTGGCGGCTGGATCGGCGGCCGGCCAGTGCCTACCTTCCTTGCGTGGTCCGGGGTTGACATAACTCTCAGTCTCTGGTTGAGGTCGAGGGTTTCCCGTCCGGACACGATCATGCTCGACACGATTCAGGAAGGCGGCCTTTGATGACGCCCCCGCACAACTACCTCGCCGTGATAAAGGTCGTCGGCATCGGTGGCGGCGGCGTGAACGCCGTCAACCGCATGATCGAGGTCGGCCTCAAGGGCGTCGAGTTCATCGCCGTCAACACCGACGCGCAGGCCCTGCTCATGTCCGACGCCGACGTCAAGCTCGACATTGGCCGCGAACTGACCAGAGGCCTTGGCGCGGGCGCCAACCCCGAGGTCGGCACCAAGGCCGCCGAAGACCACCGCGAGGAGATCGAGGAGGTCCTCAAGGGGGCCGACATGGTCTTCGTCACCGCGGGTGAGGGCGGCGGCACCGGCACCGGCGGCGCGCCCGTCGTGGCCTCGATCGCCCGCAAGCTCGGCGCGCTGACCATCGGTGTGGTCACCCGGCCGTTCTCCTTCGAGGGCAAGCGCCGCGCGAAGCAGGCCGAGGACGGAATCACCGAGCTGCGCAACGAGTGCGACACGCTCATCGTGATCCCCAACGACCGGCTGCTGCAGCTCGGCGACGTCGGCGTGAGCCTGATGGACGCCTTCCGCTCCGCCGACGAGGTGCTGCTCTCCGGTGTCCAGGGCATCACTGACCTGATCACCACGCCGGGTCTGATCAACCTCGACTTCGCCGACGTGAAGAGCGTCATGTCCGGCGCGGGCAGCGCGCT
This sequence comes from Actinokineospora xionganensis, assembly GCF_014323725.1. Classification (GTDB taxonomy): domain Bacteria; phylum Actinomycetota; class Actinomycetes; order Mycobacteriales; family Pseudonocardiaceae; genus Actinokineospora; species Actinokineospora xionganensis. Next base: position 134,433 of record NZ_JABVED010000005.1, read on the forward strand.
GATGGGCATCGGCTCCGCCCGCGGCGAGGGCCGTGCGGTGCAGGCCGCGCAGAAGGCGATCAACTCGCCGCTGCTGGAGGCGTCGATGGACGGTGCCCACGGCGTTCTGCTCGCCATCGCGGGCGGGTCCGACCTGGGCCTGTTCGAGATCAACGAGTCGGCGTCGCTGGTGCAGGAGTCCGCGCACCCCGAGGCCAACATCATCTTCGGTACGGTCATCGACGACTCCCTCGGCGACGAGGTCCGGGTCACGGTGATCGCCGCGGGTTTTGACGCGGGTGCGCCGACCCACAAGAAACTCGATCCGACGGCGCTCGGCACCCGCAGCACCACGACGGGCGCCACGGCGACCGCCAAGGCGGGTCAGGTGTCGACCGACCGGCCGGCGCCTGCCACTCAGCAGCAGCCAGCCCCCCAGCAGCAGCACACTGGCTACCAGCAGCAGGCGCCGCAGCAGGGCAACGGCTACCAGACGCAGACGCCCGCGCCCACGGGCAACGGCATGGGCTACTCGCAGCAGGCCACCCAGGCCCCGCCGCCCGTCGGCGGCGGACAGCCGCTGCCCAACGTCCGCGGCACCCAGGGCACCCTGCCCGGCCGCGCCGTCCCGGTCGGCGACGACCCGGACGACGAGGTCGACGTACCCCCGTTCATGCGCAGGTAGCACCGCTCCTGCACCATACGAACCCCGGCGTTCCCCCGCCGGGGTTCGTGTTCGTTATCGGTCGATTGAGGAGATCTGGTGCGGATTCGTCGGGTGGTCACCACACGCGAGGGCGGGGCTTCCGCCGCGCCGTACGACTCGTTCAACCTCGGCGACCACGTCGGGGACGCGCCGGAGGCCGTGGCGGCCAACCGGGCGCGGCTCGCCCGCGAGCTCGGGCTGGCGCCGGACCGGCTCGTCTGGATGGAGCAGGTCCACGGGCGCACCGCCGCCATCGTGGACGGACCGCGGGCCGAGCCGGTCGAGGCGACCGACGCCCTGGTGGCCGCCGAGCCGGGTCTCGCGGTGATCGCGCTCGTCGCGGACTGTGTCCCGCTCCTGCTCGGCGACCCGCAGGCCGGTGTCGTGGCCGCGGTGCACGCGGGGCGCGTTGGCGCGCGGATCGGTGTGGTCCCGGCGGCGCTCGCCGCGATGCGCGAGGCGGGCGCCGACCTGTCCCGGATCGAGGGCCTTCTCGGGCCGTCGGTGTGCGGCGAGTGCTACGAGGTGCCGCAGGCGATGCAGAACGACGTCGAGAAGCACCTGCCGGGAAGCGCGTGCCGCACCCGCAAGGGCACGCCCGGGCTCGATCTGCGCGCGGGACTCTGGCGGCAGCTCGCCGACGCGGGTGTCGGCAAGATCGGGATCGACCCGCGGTGCACGAATGAAGAGCGTTCGCTGTTCAGTCACCGCAGGGAAGGGACCACTGGGCGATTGGCCGCGATCACTTGGCTCGAGCCATGACGGACCGCGCCGCGGAGATCGCGGCGAATCTCGCCGACGTCCGCGAGCGGATCGACGCCGCCTGCCGCAACGCCGGCCGAAACCCTTCTGACGTGCGACTTCTCGCCGTCACGAAGACTTTCCCGGCCACCGACGCGGCGATCTTGGCCGACCTCGGGGTGCTTGATCTGGCGGAAAACCGTGATCAAGAGGCAGGCGTGAAGTTCGACGAGCTCAAGGAGCTCCGGCCCGCCGCGAAGCCGCGCTGGCACATGGTCGGGCGGCTGCAGCGCAACAAGGTGCGCTCGGTGGTCCGCTGGGCCGACGAGGTGCAGTCGGTCGACTCGACCCGGCTGGCCGACGCGTTGGCCAAGGCCGCCCAAGATCGTCCCGAGCCGCTCGACGTCCTCCTGCAGGCGAGCATCGACGGCGACCCCGCGCGTGGCGGCTGCCCCCTGGGTGATCTTGATTACCTCGCGGATCACGTAATTCGATCGAGTGAATTAGCGCTGAAGGGGATCATGGCTGTGGCGCCCCTCGGCATGGAACCTTCGAGGGCGTTCGAACGTCTAGCGGGTGTGGCACACCAGCTACAGGCGCTGTACCCAACGGCGCGTGAGCTGTCGTGCGGCATGAGTAACGATCTTGAAGAAGCGGTGGACCATGGGTCGACGTGCGTGCGTGTCGGAACTGCTCTGCTAGGGGGACGCGGGCTAGCCTCCCCTTGACGGTGCGCCATGTGGGACCACGCAAGGGGAGTCGCGGAGGAACGCCATGAGTACGCTGCAGAAGCTGAAGGCTTACTTCGGAATGGTGCCTGCCGAAGAGCTCGAGGACTACGAGGGTGACGAGTACGACCGTCGCCCCTACGGCCGCCGTCCGGAGTACCTCGACGACGACTTCGACGAGTACGCCGGGGGACGCCGACGGTGGTTCGGCGGCGCTCGCGCGGGCTACCGCGACGACGTCGACGACGACTTCGAGCCGGTCGACCGAGGCCGTCAGCGGCCCGCGTGGGCCGGATCGACCTCCGAGCCCCAGACCCATGGCGCACTCGCCATGGACGCCCGTCGCGACCCGGCTCCCCGGCTGCGGCAGGTGGAGCCCGCTGTACAGGCAGGTGGGTACCCGATGGGCCGCGTCGTGACACTGCACCCGAGCAGCTACAACGAGGCGCGCACCATCGGTGAGCACTACCGTGACGGCCGCCCCGTGATCATGAATCTGACCGAGATGGACGACGCGGACGCCAAGCGTCTCGTCGACTTCGCGGCCGGGCTCGCGTTCGCGCTGCGCGGCTCCATCGACAAGGTCACGAACAAGGTGTTCTTGATCTCACCACCCAATGCCGACCCGACCGCGGAGGACAAGCGGCGGTTGGCGGAGGGTGGGTTCGCCACCCGAAGCTGAGTGATGGCACAGTTGAGCTGTGGAACCAGTGCTTCTTGCCGTCTATTGGGTGTTGTTCGCCTTCTGGCTGCTGCTCACCGCCAGGGTGGTCGTGGAACTCGTGCGCACGTTCGCGCGCGAGTGGCGACCAGCCGGTGGGGTTGCGGTAGCGCTGGAGACCATCTACACAGTGACCGATCCCCCGGTGCGTTTGGTCCGTCGGTTGATACCGACAGTCCGAATCGGGGGTGTAGGCCTGGACCTATCGATTATGGTGCTGCTGCTGGTTGTATTCATTCTGATGCAACTGGCGTATCCCGGGTGATCGGGGAGACTTGGGTTGATGGCAGCCCTGGAGTGCGTGAGGTGATCAGATGTCGTTGACCCCCGCTGACGTGCACAACGTCGCGTTCAGCAAGCCTCCCATCGGCAAGCGGGGCTACAACGAGGACGAGGTGGACGCCTTCCTCGACTTGGTCGAGGTGGAGCTCTCCCGCCTGATCGAGGAGAACAACGACCTGCGCGCGCAGGTCGAGCAGCTCGACGCGCAGTTGGAGTCGGCTCGCGCCGACCTCGACGACGCTCGGTCCGGAGGTGGCGTGCCCAGCGTGGCGCCGCGTCAGGCCGAGGAGCCGCGTCGGCTCACTCCGGTTCCGCCGCCCAGTGCGCTGGAGCAGACCAGTCCCGGGGGCGGCGGTGATCACCACGTGCAGGCCGCCAAGGTTCTGGGCCTCGCACAGGAGATGGCCGACCGGCTCACCGGCGAGGCGAAAGCCGAAGCCGACGGGATGCTGTCGGAGGCTCGGACCAAGTCCGAGCAGCTGCTGTCCGATGCGCGTGCGAAGTCCGACACCATGGTCACCGAGGCGCGTACGCGCGCGGAGACCATGCTGAACGACGCCCGGACCCGGGCCGAGACCCTGGAGCGTCAGGCCAGGGAGAAGGCGACCACGCTGGAGCGAGATGCCCAGCGGCAGCACACCGAGATCATCGGCGCGGTGCAGCAGGAACGCACCACGTTGGAGAAGAAGATCGACGAGCTGCGCACCTTCGAGCGCGAGTACCGCACACGTCTGAAGACCTTCCTCGAGTCCAGCCTGCGTGAACTCGGTGACCGCGGTTCCGCGGCCCCGACGACCGAAGGCGGACGCGGCGCGGGTCAGCAGAGCGGCTACTCCTTCGGCCCGCGTGCGGAAGCGGGCTGACCTAGCGAGCCACTGATCGGGACGCCTCAGCGATGAGGCGTCTCGATCAAGGCAGTAGGGCACACGGTGCTGTACATCGTCTTGATCTTGGTGCTGGCCGCCCTCGGGTTGCTGGTCACGGCTCTGACAACGGCCAACACCCTCTGGGCGTGGCTCTCGGTCGGCATCAGCATCGCCGCCGCGGGCCTGTTGGTCTACGACTGGCTGGGCAACCGCCGCCGCCGGGCTGCCGAGCCCGAGTCGGTCGCGCAGTCCCAGGACGAGCCCGAGCCGAAGTACGTCGACGAAGCTGTCGACGAGCCCGTGCAGGAGCCTGTCGTCGAGTCGGTCGAGCCTGTCGAGTCGGTCGAGCCTGTCGAGCCTGTCGAGGCGGTCGCTGTCGTCCCCGAGGCGTCCTCCGAGAACGAGCCCGGCGAGGAGCAGACGGACGCCGCCGACCTGTTGGTGATCTCTGGGCTCACGGCCGACGTCCGGGTGTTGGACGAGCGTCCGCGCTACCACCTGGCCAAGTGCGCCTGGCTGGGTGGACGGTCATCGATCGGACTCCCGGTCGCGGAAGCGCGCCAGCTCGGGTTCACCCCGTGCGCGCGCTGCGGTCCGGACGCGACCCTGGCGGCGAAGCACCGCGCGGGCCGCGGAGCCAGGACCTCCGGCGAGAGGTAGTTTCAGCCGAGGACGAAACCGGTCGCGGCGTGCGACCTGCCCCTGGAACAGTTGGCTACAGCTGACCTAGGGGGCGCGGTTTCGCATGGTCCTGTCCGGTGAGGGGACCAAGCGTCTCGGTGCGGACTTCGGCAAGCTCTGGGCGTCGACGGCCACGGCCAACCTCGGTGACGGCATCGCGTTGGCCGCGGGACCGCTGCTGGTCGCGGGCCTGACCTCCGACCCGGTGGTCGTCTCCGGCGCGGCCTTTGTCCAGCGCCTGCCCTGGCTGCTGTTCTCCTTGATCAGTGGGGCGTTCGTCGACCGAATAGACCGTCGGCTGCTGATCATCTCGGTCAACATCTTCCGCGCCGCTGTGATCGGCGGGCTCGCGGTGACGATCTGGACCGGCCACGTCACGATCGTGATCGTCTACGCGGCGTTCTTCCTTCTCGGCATCGGCGAGACGCTGGCCGACAACGCCTCTGCCGCCATGGTCCCCGCCGTCGTCGCGCCGGACCTGCTGCCCAAGGCCAACGCCAGGCTTTACGCCCTGCACTTTGTCGGCAACATGCTCGTCGCGCCCCCGGTGGGCGCGGCGGTGTTCGTGATCGGCGCCGCGCTTCCCTTCGGAATCAACGCCGTGATGTTCCTGCTCGGCGCCGCCGTGCTGGCCACCCTCCGCTACCGCCCGCCGCCTGCCCAGGCCGTCGAGCGGCGGCCGCTGCGCCAGGAGATCGGCGAAGGGCTGCGCTGGCTGTGGCGGCACGAGCTACTGAGAGCGCTCGCGGTGGTCTTGTGTCTGATGAATGTGGCGTTCTTCGCACCCTCGGCGATCCTCGTGCTCTACGCGAAGGAGCACCTCGGCCTGCCCGAGATCGGCTTCGGGTTGCTGCTGGCCGTGATGGCGGTCGGCGGCCTGATCGGGACCGCTGTCGCCGCTCGGGCGCAGAAGCGATTCGGAGATGGCGCCCTGTTGCGGGCGGGCATGGTCATCGAGACCGTGACCCATTTCGGCTTGGCCCTGGCCAGTGACGCGTGGGTCGCCGGGGCCACCCTGCTCGCCTTCGGAATCCATGCCTCGATCTGGGGCGTCGTCGCCATGTCGGTCCGTCAGCGGGTGGTCCCTGACCGGCTGCGAGGTCGGGTCGGCAGTGTGTACTTCCTGCTGGTGATCGGCGGCGCTTCCATCGGTTCGCTGATCGGCGGGCTGATCGCGCGACAGTGGGGCGTCACCGCGCCGATGTGGGCGGCCGGGACGGCGATGATCGTCCTGACGGCGTTCGCCTGGCGGCACTTTCGCCGGGAGGCGTTCGTCACGGGAGTCTCGACGGCCTGAGGGTCGCGCCGGTCGAATGTGCCCATGCGGGTCGAGTTGGTGAAAGAGTTCGATGACGGTCTCGTCGACGGGCTGGCCGAGGTCCTGGTGGACTGCGTGGCGAGCGGCGCGAGCGTCGGGTTCGTGGGCGTGCTCGCCCAGGAGCGGGCCCGCGCCTGGTGGCGGAGCGTGATCGGCGACCCCGACGCGTTGACCTGGGTGGCCCGCGACGAGACCAACCGGGTCGTCGGGACCGTGCGCCTGGCGTTGGCCACCCAGGACAACGGCCCGCACCGCGCCGAGGTGGTCAAACTGCTGGTGCACCGCGACGCCCGGGGCAAGGGCTGCGCGAGTGCGCTGATGGCCGCGCTGGAGGACACCGCACGCGCGCTCGGCCGGCGGGTCCTGGTGCTCGACACCCAGACCGGCAGCCTCGCCGAGGGCCTCTACGCCCGGCGGGGATGGCAGCGGGTGGGCACGGTGGACGACTTCGCGCTGACCCCGGACGGTGTCCTCGCACCGACCACGATCATGGTCAAACACCTGGCTGCGTGAACCGGCTTGCGCGGACCCGTTACCCTGGATGTCAAGGCACTGATCCGGCCATCACCGGGGAGCCTCCGGAAGAACGGGCGCGAGCCTCAGTAGAACCGGACGGGATCGGCCCGTCACAGCCGACCTAGAGCGGTCATCGGCGCTTCGGCGTCGGCGGCAAGCGGGGTGGTACCGCGGCGAGCGGCGGCATGGAGGCCGGCGCGAGTCGTCCCCGTGTGGGTCCGACCGATCCGTACGAGGAGTACCACCGATGCCGTACCCCAGGGCGCATCACACCGAGACCGCCGCTGTCCCCGCGCAGCCCTGCTTCCCTGAGCTGGAACGGGCCGTGCTCGACTACTGGTCCGCCGACCAGACGTTCAAGGCCACTGTGGACGCACGCCCGGCGGGCGACAACGGCGGCAACGAGTTCGTCTTCTACGACGGCCCGCCCTTCGCCAACGGCCTGCCGCACTACGGTCACCTGCTGACGGGTTACGTCAAGGACGTCGTCCCGCGCTACCAGACCATGCGTGGCAAGCACGTGGAGCGCCGCTTCGGCTGGGACACCCACGGTCTGCCCGCCGAGGTCGAGGCCGAGAAGCAGCTCGGGTTCTCGTCGAAGAGCGAGATCGAGGACTTCGGCATCGAGAAGTTCAACGAGGCGTGCCGATCCTCGGTGCTGCGCTACACCGACCAGTGGCGCGACTACGTGACGCGCCAGGCGCGGTGGGTCGACTTCGACAACGACTACAAGACCCTCGACCTGGACTACATGGAAAGCGTCATGTGGGCCTTCAAGTCCTTGCACGACAAGGGGTTGATCTACGAGGGCTTCCGCGTGCTGTGGTACTGCTGGCGCTGCGAGACGCCGCTGTCGAACACCGAGACGAAAATGGACGACACCTACCGGGACCGCCAGGACCCGGCGGTCACCGTCGGGTTGCGGCTGCTCGCGCCGGGCACCGACCTCGACGGCGTCGAGGCTCTCGTGTGGACGACCACCCCGTGGACGCTGCCGTCCAACCTCGCCGCCGCCGTGCATCCCGAGGTCGACTACGTCGTCGTGCAGGGACCCGAGGACAAGCGCTACCTGCTGGCCGAGGCGCGCGTCCCGGCGTACGCGCGCGAACTCGGTGAGGAGCCCGCGGTACTCGCGCGCTACACCGGTTCCGACCTTCTCGGCACGAAGTACGCGCCGCCGTTCGACTTCTTCGCGGGCCGGGAGAACGCCCACCAGGTCCTCGCCGCCGACTACGTCACCACCGAGGACGGCACGGGCATCGTGCACATCGCCCCGGCCTTCGGTGAGGAGGACAAGCTCGTCACCGACGCCGCCTGCATCGAGGTCGTCGTCCCCGTCGACCCGCACGGCCGGTTCACCGCCGAGGTCGCGCCCTACGAGGGCCTGCAGGTCTTCGAGGCGAACAAGCCGATCATCCGCGACCTCAAGGAAGCCGGTCTGCTGCTTCGGCACGAGACCTACGACCACCCGTACCCGCACTGCTGGCGCTGCGACAACGCGCTGATCCAGCGGGCGGTCTCGTCGTGGTTCATCGCGGTCAGCAAGTTCAAGGACCGCATGGTCGAGCTGAACCAGCAGATCAACTGGGTGCCCGGGCACATCAAGGACGGCCAGTTCGGCAAGTGGCTGGAGAACGCGCGCGACTGGAACATCAGCCGCAACCGGTTCTGGGGCTCGCCGATCCCGGTCTGGGTCTCCGACGACCCCGAGTACCCGCGCGTGGACGTCTACGGCTCGCTCGACGACCTTGAGCGTGACTTCGGCGTGCGTCCGACCGACCTGCACCGCCCGCACGTCGACGACCTGACCCGGCCCAACCCGGACGACCCGACGGGCAAGTCCGTCATGCGCCGGGTGCCCGAGGTGCTGGACTGCTGGTTCGAGTCCGGCTCGATGTCCTTCGCCCAGGTGCACTACCCGTTCGAGAACGCCCAGTGGTTCGAGGACCACTACCCGGGCGACTTCATCGTCGAGTACAACGGCCAGACGCGCGGCTGGTTCTACACGATGCACGTGATCGCGACGGCGCTGTTCGACCGCCCCGCGTTCACCAACTGCGTCGCGCACGGCATCGTGCTGGGCGACGACGGGCAGAAGATGTCCAAGTCGCGCAAGAACTACCCGGACGTCAACGAGGTCTTCGACCGCGACGGCTCCGACGCGATGCGCTGGTTCCTCATGGCCAGCCCGATCCTGCGCGGCGGCGACCTCGTGGTGACCGAGCGCGGCATCCGCGACGCGGTGCGCCAAGCCGTGCTGCCGCTGTGGAACTCGTGGTACTTCCTTGCCCTGTATGCGAACGCCGAAGGCAAGGAAGGCGCCTGGCGGGTCGACTCGACGCACGTGCTCGACCGCTACGTGCTGGCCAAGACCCGGCAGCTCGTGGTGTCGGTTACCGAGTCGATGGACGCCTACGACATCTCCGGCTCGTGTGCCTCGGTGCGTGAATACCTTGAAGTGCTGACGAACTGGTACGTGCGCCGCTCGCGTGACCGCTTCTGGTCGGGCGACACCGACGCTATCGACACCCTGCACACCGTGCTGGAAGTGGTGTCCCGCCTGACTTCGCCGCTGCTGCCACTCACCGCGGAGGCCGTGTGGCGCGGTCTGACCGGCGAGCGCTCGGTGCACCTGGCGGACTGGCCGTCGGCCGACGACCTGCCCGCAGACGACAAGCTGGTCGCGGGCATGGACCGGGTCCGGCAGGTGTGCTCGTCGGCGCTGGCGCTGCGCAAGGCGAACAAGCTGCGCGTGCGCCTGCCGCTGGCGCGGCTGCTGGTCGCGGCGGAGGACGCCGCCGTGCTGGAACCGTTCGTCGAGCTGATCCGCGATGAGGTGAACGTCAAGGAGGTCGAGCTGACCACCGATGTCGCCGCGCACGGCCACTTCGAACTCGTGGTCAACGCCCGCGCGTGCGGGCCCCGGCTCGGGGCCGACGTGCAGAAGGTGATCAAGGCGGTGAAGGCGGGGGAGTGGACCACCGCCGACAGCGGTGCGGTCGTCGCGGCGGGCATCGAGTTGCTCGACGGCGAGTACGAGCGGCGGCTCGTCGCCACCGACCCGGGTGCGACCGCCGAGCTGCCCGCCAGCTCGGGTCTGGTCGTGCTCGACACGGCTGTCACCCCGGAGCTCACCGCCGAGGGCATCGCCCGCGACCTGATCCGAGTCGTGCAGCAGGCCCGGCGCGAGGCAGGCCTCGATGTGTCCGACCGGATCAGCCTCACGGTGCACGCGCCCGACGACGTGGTCGCGGCCGTCCGCACGCACGAGGGCATCGTCGCCGGTGACACGCTGGCCGAGGCCGTGGAGTACGGCCAGGTGGAGGCCGGTTTCGACGGGACCGTCGGCGACGGCGTCGAGGTGCGGGTTCTCGTGCGCAAGCGGTAGTTCGGCGGTAATTCACATCACGTGCGGGTATCAGGGAGGCGACTTTCGGTGGTCCGGGAGTCGCCTCCCTGGCATCGTGGGTGAAAGCGTGACTGTCGCGCGTCGGGGGATGTGCGGTACTGGGGGTTCGACGTGTCACCGACACGGAAGCGCTGGATTCTGTCCATAGGGGCCTTGGCGGTGATCGCCTGCCTGGGCGCCGCCGTCTATGTGTTGATGCCGCGACAACGCGGGCCGCAGGCCGTCGCGGGGACGCAGACGACCGCGGCGCGGCCGACGGCGACGGCGTTGCAGGTCGGCGACCGATTCATCAAGTCGCTCGCCGCGCAGGACATGGTCACCGCCGCGACCATGACTTCGGACCGTGAGGGCGCCTCGCGGGTGTTGACCGAGATCAAGTCCATGCTGGGGGCTACCAAGGTCGCCACGGCGTGGACGAACCAGGCCGCCCCCGCCGCCGGCGCGACCGAGGTCGCCCAGCAGTTCCAGATCAGCTGGACCCTGGGTCTCGACCAGGTGTGGACGTATCCGACCGCGTTGACGATGGAACGTGCCGCCGCGGGCTGGCGGGTCCGCTGGGACCTCGCGATCGTGCATCCCAAGCTGACACCCGGCTTCGCCCTGGGCGTGCGGCAGCCCGCGGCCTCGCCGAACGCCGTGATGGACCGCGACGGCAAGCCGCTGGACCCCGCTGCCGCGCCGCTGCTCGCGGGCGCGATCAAGAACCAGGTGCAGCCCGCGGGAGCTCCGGCCCCCGTGCGGGTTGTGCTGGTCGACAAGGCGGGCGCCGAAGTCGAGAACCTCTTCGGCGTCGAAGCCAAACCCGCCCCGCCGGTCACCGCGACGCTGAGCGCGGCCACCCAGAAGGCCGCCCAGGCCGCCGTGGACTCGGCCCCGGGCGCCGCCATCGTCGTGGCCATCCAGCCGTCGACCGGCGGCATCCTCGCCGTCGCGCAGAACGCGGCGGCCGGGAGCAGCCCGAAGGCGCTCAACGGCCTCTACCCGCCGGGCTCCACCTTCAAGGTCGTCACCGCCGCCGCGCTCCTCAACGCGGGCAAGGCGGGCATCGACACCGTCGTGACCTGCCCCGGCAGGCAGACCATCGGCACCCGAAGCATCAAGAACGCCGACTTCGAACTTCCCGACGGCCCGCTGCGCACGGCCTTCGCCCAGTCGTGCAACACCACGTTCGCCGCGTTGGCCGCCGACCTGGCGTCGGGCTCATTGCCCGCCTCGGCCGCGCAGTTCGGCTTCGCGGCGGACTTCGAGATCCCCGGCATCAGCACCCAGACCGGCCGGGTCCAGCCCGCCCGCGGCATCCCCGAGCAGGTGGAGAACAGCATCGGCCAGGGCACGGTCCAGGCCAGCCCGTTCGGTCTGGCGCTGATGACCGCCACGGTGGCCAAGGGCTCGGCGGTCACCCCCCGGCTGTTCGCCGGCGTGGACACCGTCGTGAAGACCGGCTACCAGGGCCCGTCGGCGGGCACCGTCAAGTCGTTGCGAACCATGATGCGAGAGGTCGTGACGGTCGGCCGCGCCAAGGCGCTGTCCAAATACGGCGCGGTGGCGGGCAAGACCGGCACCGCCCAGTTCGGCGACGGCACCCACTCCCACGGCTGGTTCGCCGGCTACCGGGGCGATGTCGCGTTCGCGGTGCTGGTCGAGGACGCCGGTTCGGCCGCGCCCGCCGTGGCGGTGGCGGGAACGTTCTTGGCGGGGATCGGCTGAGGGAACCCGGTCGTCCACTATGGACGGCGGCGTACCTCCACCCGGGTCTCGTCCGCGCCGAACACCGCCACCACCTTGCTTCGGTCCACCGCGCTCGCGAGCCCCGGCCGGACGTCTATCTCCTGACGCAGCGCCGGGGTGAGCAGCAGCCACGATTGGGCCATACAGGTGTCGACGCACTCGTCCGGACGGGTGGTGGCGGTAATCGGCCGTCCATCGAGAACCAGGTCCACCCAAGTCGAATCGTCGGTCAAGATCCGTTCCTCGGGCAGATTCACCCGCAGCCAGACCGCCGCCGCGACGGCAGGCGCGAGGTCGGGCCGCTCGGTAGCGCCCACCGGGCTCGCCCACGCCGGAATCGCGAACGCCGCCACCGTCACCGCGAGCGCCGTCGTGGGCACCAGGAACGGCCGGACCAATTGGTGTCTGCCGACTCGTTCCCGGTGGGTGACGCCGAGTTCGACGGTCCCGGCGATCAGCAGCGCGGCCAGGGGCGGCACCACGGCCAGGGCCGCGGTTCCGGGTCCGCCGGGGATCAGCGCGGTCATGATCAGGGTGAGGACGCCGACGGCGAGCGGGCGCAGCCGGTAGGAGAACAGGGCGCCGCAGGCGGCGAAGACGGCGGTGGCGGCCAGGACCGGGTCCATGCCCACCCAGTGCGTCGGGACGGGACCGTCGCCGGTGAGGTAGACGCCGTTGAGCACCGACGTGGTGCCCAGGCCGATGCCGACGCCGAGGGTGAACAGCGAGGCCACCATCAGCGACAAGCGCTTGCGCTTGCGCCGCCAGATCAACCAGGCGCCGGTGGGGACCAGCGCCAGGGTGACCGGGGCGGTGATCACCGCGATCACCAGGAACGCCGTTGCCCACAGGTCCGGGGCGAGCGAGCGGTGCCGGGTCTGGGTCCACAGCAAACCGAGTCCGGCCAGTGCCCACGGCAATGCCACGTTCTCCGGCCGCACCGCGGTCTGCATGGAGATCGCCAGCGGTGACAGCGCGACCATGACGACCGCGGCGGCGGCGGTCCATCGTGACAGCGACATCCGGCGGGCGAAGAGCCATACCAGCAGGGCGCAGCAGGCGGAGGCGAACAGGATCGACTCGCGGACGGCGGCGGTGCCGGTCGCGTGCCGGGTGAAGGCGTCGGTCAGGGCGGTGTAGCCGCCGATCTGCAACCAGGCCAGCGGTGCCGCCGCGGCGCCGAGCGGGTCGAGCAGCTTGCCGAGTTCGGCCACCGCGTAGACCTGGGCCACGTGCTGGGCTTCGACGGGCTGGGCGGGGGAGTTGAGCATTCCCACCCGGAGGGCGGCGGTCAGCCCGGCCAAGCCGAGCGGGACGATGAGTCTGACTGAGGCGTGGCCCGCGGTCGCTGTCCGTTCTTCGGCGCGCAAACGCCAGGAACGCGCGATGAGGCGGACCGAGGAGAGGGCACTCCATCGGTGTGCGGTCATCTGGTTGCCTGCTCGGCGATCCGACACTGGGCCGGATGCGAGCGGAGCCTCCTTCGGTGGGCGAGTCCGGCAGGGGAGTGGAGCGGTCCGTCGCACGCTGCGTTCGCCCATGTTAAACGCAGATCTTCCCCTTGCGTACTGCAACTTTCCGTGAAAGGACCATGCCGCCTTACGGGTGATGCAGGAACGCTTGATGCGCCATTCGGGTGCAACTTTTAGACCGCCGCCCCGGCGCGCTTGCGCGCCGCCGCGTGCATGATCCGCACCCAGGGCGACCACTTCGCGCGCCGCGCGGGAGGGTGTCCGACGGAGTCCGCGGCGCGGTCGAGCAGGTCCTCCAGGAGCGCGTCGTGCAGCCACCGCACGGCCAGCGGCCAGAGGAGGTGGCCGATTCCGTTGGGGCGCGCGCTGATGACGTGGCGCAGCACGCAGGAGTCCGGTGTGGGGCCGTCGAGCACGTCGAGCGTGTGGGTGCCCTTGAGCGGGCCGGGGATGAACGTGCACTCGACCAGTTCGCCCGGCTGGTAGGCGGTGCAGGTGTAGCGGATGTCCGCGTGCCCACCGGTGGCGCCCACCGAGAGCGGTCGGTCCAACAGCACGGCGGGCCAGGCGTCGACCGGCCACAGGGGGCTTTCGGGTCCCGCGATCCGGTCGATGAGCTCGCCCATTGTCGCGCGGCTGACCGGGAATTCCCGTTGGTGCACATTGTGAATCATCGCCACAGCCTTCCGTACGGAACCGTATGGTACGCGACGTACGGTAGCGTATGGGTGTGCCGACGAGAAGGACCAAGGACGACTGGACGGCGATCGCGCTCGAGGCGATCGCCGAAGGCGGCGCGGCCGCGGTCGCCGTCGAGCCGCTCGCCGCCCGCGTCGGAGCCACGAAAGGCAGCCTCTACTGGCACTTTCCGACCCGGAACGCGCTGCTCGAAGCCGCGCTCGCCCGGTGGGAGCGGGAGCACACCGAAAGCGTGATCGACTTGGCCGACCAGGGCGCCACCGCCGAAGAACGGCTGCGGTTGCTCTTCAGCGCCATCCTCGCGGGCGACCACGGCGTCGACATCGAGTTGGCATTGCTGGCCTCCACCGCCGATCCCGTGGTCTCGGCGGCGGTTTCGCGGGTGACCGAACGCCGGATCGCCTATCTGGTCACACAGTTCGCGCATCTAGGCTTCGCTCGCGCCACGGCGCGCAGGCGCGCTGTCTTCGCGTACTCCGCCTACCTCGGGCAGGCTCAGCTCAGGCGCGTCGCACCGGAGATGCTGCCCCGCTCGGCGCCGAGCAGGCGCGCCTACGTCGACGACGTGCTGCGGGTCATCCTCGCGCCGCCCGCGGAGCGGTGAATGGCGTTCCGCTTCGGGGTCCGGGTCAAGCCGGGCGCGCGCAAGGCCAAAGTCGGCGGTCGGTGGGCCGACGCGCTGGTCGTGGCCGTCGCCGCGCCCGCGGTCGAGGGCAAGGCGAATGAGGCGGTGCGCCGCGCGCTCGCCGCGGCTTTCGGCGTCCGCCGCCAGGACATCACCATCGTGACCGGGGACCGCGGCCGGGACAAGGTCGTCGAGATCGATCCCCCTCCCGACGACGCTAAATCCACTCTGGACCGGCTGCTCGACGAGCGGTGACGCGGGGCTGGTCGTCGAAGAGACGCTGGTAGGCCCGCGGCAGGGGAGAATGCGTCTGACAAACCTGGAGGCGGCGTGGCTGACCTGACCTTGGCGCTCGGCATCGGAGCGGCCGTGATCCTCGCGGCCGTGCTCGCGGTGCGGGTGTCGGTTAAGGTCGGTCTGCCCTCGCTGCTGCTCTACCTCGGGATCGGCGTCCTGCTCGGCGAAGCGGGCTTCGGCATCGAGTTCTCCAACGCCGAGCTGACCCAGGCCCTCGGCTTGGCCGCACTTGTCCTCATCCTCACCGAAGGTGGTCTCACCACGCGGTGGGACGAGGTGAAACCCGCGCTGTGGCCGGGAATCGCACTGTCCACAGTGGCGGTCGTGATCAGTGTCGGGGTCGCGGGCGCGATGCTGCACTGGATCCTCGGCCTGGACTGGCGCATGGCCATGCTCTGGGGAGCCGTGCTGGCCTCCACCGACGCCGCCGCCGTGTTCAGCGTCCTGCGCAACCTGTCGGTCACCAGACGGCTCGTCGGCTCGCTGGAGCTGGAGTCCGGCATGAACGACGCGCCCTGCTACATCGCGGTCGTGCTGCTCGCCTCGACCGACCCGGTCACCTGGACCCTGCCGCTCACCCTCGCCTACGAACTCGGCGTCGGCGCGGTGATCGGCGTCGGACTCGGCTGGTTCGGCACCCACGCCCTGCGCCGGGCCGCCCTGCCCGCGACCGGCCTCTACCCGCTCGCGACGGTCGCCGTGTGCATCCTGGCGTTCGCCGGCGGGCAGGCCGTGCACGCCTCCGGCCTGCTGGCCACCTACATCGCGGGCCTGGTGCTGGGGAACTCCAAGCTGCCCCACCGGGCCGACACCGTCTCCTTCGCCGAAGGTCTCGGCTGGCTCGCCCAGATCGGCCTGTTCGTCCTGCTCGGCCTGTTCGCCTCTCCGTCGCGGCTGCTCGACGCGATCGTGCCTGGGCTGGTGGCCGGTGCGGTGGTCACCTTCCTCGCGAGACCCCTGTCCGTGCTGATCTCCACCACGCCGTTCCGGGTCCCATGGCGAGAACAGGTGTTCCTCTCCTGGGCCGGCCTGCGCGGGGCCGTGCCGATCGTGCTCGCGATGATCCCGCTGTCGCAGGGCGTGCCCGGCGCCACCCTGCTGGTCGACGCGGTGTTCGTGCTGGTCATCGTGCTCACGCTGGTGCAAGGGAGCACCCTGGGGCTGCTGGCGCGCGTCCTCAGACTCGATCCGGGGGCCAAGCCGAAGGAGGTCGAGGTCGACGTCGCCACCCTCGACGAACTCGACGCCGAGCTGCTACAGGTGACCATCCCGCTCGGCTCGAAGCTGCACGGCGTGTACCTGGCCGAGTTGCGGCTGCCGCCCGGCGCCACGGTCAGTCTGGTCGCGCGCGACGGCAAGGGCTTCACCCCCGGCCCGACGACCCGGCTGCAGGAGGGCGACCAGATCCTCGTGGTCACCACCCAGGCGGTGCGCTCGGCCACCGAGACCCGGATCCGCGCGGTCGACCGGGCGGGCCGCTACGCCCGCTGGAAGGGCGAATCCGGCAAGGACTAGTCCGAGGCGGGTTATGAACACGACCTGCTCCCAGGATTTGGACGGCGCTGTGTGCGGGTGCGGTTGTCCGCTAGGGTCGAGACCAAGGTCATGAGTGTCAGCGTCAAGCCCCGGCTCGCTGACCGGCAACCCTCCTTCCGCGGTGGGGTGCCCCGGGTGAGGACCTGGCCCGTCGCGTGGTGCGAGCGGGCAAGCGCGGACCCACGCGGGTCCCAGGACCCGGAGGCCTGCCTTGACGCTCGCCATCAACTTCCCGACAGCACGCACCGCTGACCCGAGTGAGTCCACCGTGCCCACAGTCGTCGGCGCCCGCCTGACCGTGCCGCTGCTCGACGGCCGCAAAGTCGGCTACGCCAATCTCGACCACGCCGCCAGCGCGCCCTGTCTGGACGCGGTGCGCGACGCCGTGGACGAGCTTCTTCCCTGGTACGCCAGCGTGCACCGCGGCGCGGGCTTCGCCTCCCAGGTGTGCACCCGGGTCTACGGGCAGGCGCGTGACACACTGCGCCGGTTCGTGGGCGCGCGCGCGACCGACGCGGTGGTTTTCACCCGCAACACCACCGACAGCCTGAACCTGCTCGCCCGCGCGCTGCCCAAGGGCACCTCGGTGGTGCTGTTCGACACCGAGCACCACGCGGCGCTGCTGCCGTGGCGCGGCCCGCGGGTCCAGCGGATCGAGACCCCCGCCAACGCGGACGCCACCATCGCCGCCCTCGACACCGCCCTCCGCGCCTGCCCGGTCGGTCCCCGGCTGGTGGTGCTCACGGCCGCGTCCAACGTCACCGGCGAGGTGTGGCCCATCGCCGAACTCGCCAAGGTCGCCCGCCGCCACGGCGCCCGGGTCGTGCTCGACGCCGCGCAGTTGGCGCCGCACCGGCCGGTCGACATCCGCGCGCTGGACGTGGACTACGTCGTCCTGTCCGGCCACAAGCTCTACGCCCCCTATGGCGCGGGCGCGCTGATCGGCCGCTCCGACTGGCTCCAGGCCGCCGAGCCGTACCTCGTCGGCGGTGGCGCCACCCGCCAGGTCGTCGACTGGGGCGACCACCTCGGCGTGTCCTGGACGGCCGTGCCCGAGCGGCACGAGGCAGGCTCGCCCAACGTCGTCGGCGTGCACGCGCTCGCGGTCGCCTGCGAGACCCTCTCCCAGTGCTGGGACGACATCGCCGCGCACGAGCGCACCCTGCTGCGCAGGCTGCGCCAAGGCCTGGCGGGCATCCCCGGCCTGCGGGTCCTCGAACTGTTCGGACCCGCGCAGGACCGGGTCGGCGTGGTCAGCTTCAGCGTCGACGGCCTCGACGCGGGGCTCACCGCGGCCGTCCTGTCCGCCGAGCACGGCATCGGCGTGCGCGACGGGGCCTTCTGCGCGCACCTCGCCACCCGCAGGCTCCTCGACCGCTCCGGCGCCGACCAGCAGCGGGCCGTCCGGGCCAGCCTCGGCCTCGGCTCGACCGCCGAACACGTCGACCGGCTCGTCGCCGCGCTGCGGTCGCTGGCCGCCGACGGACCGGCCTTCACCTACACCCAGGTGGACGGCAGGTGGGTCCCGGCGGACGACGCGCGGCCGCTGCCGTCGTTCCTGCGAGAGGTGTCCTGACCGGCCGCTACGCACACCGTGGACAATGGAGCGGTGAACACTGAGCGCGGCGACGACCGTGATACCCCGACCGAGTCGGAACCGGACACGTCCGCACCGCCCGCCCGCCGCCGCCTGCTGCTGATCTCGGCCGCTCTGGTCGTGTTCATCGCGGACCTGGTCACCAAGATCATCGCGGTCGCGACGCTGGAGGGCGAGGCGCCGATCCGGTTGCTCGGCGGCGCCGTCTACCTGCAGCTCGTGCGCAACCCGGGCGCCGCGTTCTCGATGGCGACCGGCATGACCTGGCTGCTGAGCCTGGTCGCGCTCGGGGTCGTGGTGGCGATCATCTGGATCATCCCGAAGCTGCGCTCGGCCGGGTGGGCGCTGGGCCTGGGCCTGGTCCTCGCGGGCGCGCTCGGCAACCTGACCGACCGCATCTTCCGGGCCCCGAGCGTCCTGCAGGGCCACGTGATCGACTTCGTGTCGGTGTTCGGCCCCAACGGCGAGGTGTGGCCGGTGTTCAACGTCGCCGACTCGGCGATCTGCGTCGGCGGCGGCCTGATCGTCCTCATGGCGATGCTCGGCCGCGACTACGACGGCACCCACACCTCAGCCAAGGCGAAAGAAACCGCATGAGTGACTCGCGCACCCTTCCCGTCCCCGACGGTCTAGACGGCATGCGGGTCGACGCGGGCCTGTCCAAGCTGCTCGGCCTGTCGCGCACCGTCGTCGCAGCGCTCGCCGAGTCCGGCGACGTGCTGGTCGACGGCAGGCCCGCGGGCAAGTCCGACCGCCTGCTCGCGGGTACGTGGCTCGAAGTCACGCTGCCCGAGCCGCAGCGGCCGATCGAGGTCCAGGCGATCGCCGTCGAAGGGCTGATCGTGCTGCACCAGGACGACGACGTGGTCGTGGTCGACAAGCCCGTCGGCGTCGCCGCGCACCCCAGCCCGGGCTGGTCCGGCCCGACCGTGATCGGCGGCCTCGCGGGCGCGGGCATCCGCATCTCCACCTCCGGCGCCGCCGAGCGCCAGGGCGTCGTGCACCGGCTCGACGTCGGCACGACCGGCGTCATGGTGGTCGCCAAGAGCGAGCGCGCGTACACCGTGCTCAAGCGCGCGTTCAAGGAGCGCACTGTCGAGAAGCGCTACCACGCGCTCGTGCAGGGCCACCCGGACCCGAGCGTCGGCACCATCGACGCGCCGATCGACCGGCACCCCAAGCACGACTACCGCTGGGCCGTGGTCGCGGGCGGCAAGCCGAGCATCACCCACTACGAGACCATCGAGGCCTTCCGCGCGGCGTCGCTGCTGGACGTGAAGCTCGAAACCGGGCGCACGCACCAGATCCGGGTGCACTTCTCGGCACTGCGCCACCCGTGCGTCGGGGACCTCACCTACGGCGCCGACCCGGTCCTGGCCAAGCGCCTCGGCCTGACCCGCCAGTGGCTGCACGCCCGCACGCTCGGCTTCCACCACCCCGACGACGGCCGGTGGGTCGAATTCACCAGCGAGTACCCCGCCGACCTCGCCCGGGCCCTGGAATTGCTCGCCGCGGACTACTGAATCCCACCCGTTGGTGTCGCTCTGGGCTAGTTTGGGTCGGAGAGTCGGCAAGAGGGTGGGGAGCGATGAGCGATCAGCGCGAGGCGAAGTGGGACGGCGCGAACGACGGCGATCCGTTCGCGACCGGGGGGCACGGTCGGTTCATGCAGGACGGCGCCGCGCCGTCGGTGATCGGTGGGTCGCCCGACGACGTCGACGAGACGGTTCGGGTGAACCCGGACGAGGTGCGCTACGACCGTGAGCCGCCGACGTCGCCGATCCCGGTGGCGAATCCGGAGGCCGGGAGCCCGGCGGGCGAGAAGAAGAGCTGGTTCGGCAAGCTGTTCAGCCGCTAGTTCACGATCTTCCAGGTGAGCGTCCGGGATTCCTCATCCGGGCGGGGGCTCCACTGCACGGCGGTGATCTCGAGGTCCTCGGGCACGACATACACGGTGTGTCCCCCCGCGGTCTCGCCCGGCGCCACGCCGATGCGGTGCGGCGGCCGGGAGGACAGCGACACCGGCGCCTTGGACATCGACTTGCCGTCCGGGGTGACCAGGACCAGGTAGAGGTCGGGCAGGGTGCCGAAGCGGACCGTGCCGCGGTTGGTCAGCTCGGTGTGCACGACCACCGAGCGTTCGCCCGGCTGTAGCCGGTAGCCCGCGGCGGTGAACAAGTAGTCGGCCGGGTCGACGACCTCGACGAGCTGGATCGACAGCCGCTCGCCCTCCAGGCCCTCGGCCTCCAGCGTCTCGCCCGAGACGCCCTGCCTGCGCGGCCGGGTCGTGGGCCGCGTGCGGTCGTCGGCCATGGTCGTGGCGGGCGGCTGGTCGCCACGCGCCCACGACGAACTGCCCGGCGGTCCCCAGGTGGAGATCGGCTCGGCGGGCGTCGGAACCGGCTGGCTCGGCGGGCCGGTCGGCGTGGGGAACGGCTGGCTGGGCGGGCCGGTGCGGACCTGATGCGCGCCCGACGGCGGGAACTGCTGCTGCTGTGCCGGCTGGTAGGGCTGCTGGTACCCGGCGGGCGGCGACGGCGGGTAGACCCCGGACGGCGTCCCTTGCGCTCCGTAGGCGCCGGAGGGCGTGCCCTGCGCGCCGTACTGCGGACCGGGCGGTGTCTGCTGGGCGACATAGACGCCTGACGGTGTCCCCTGCGCTCCATAGACCCCGGACGGCGTGCCGTGCACACCCTGGCCGGGCGGGGCGGGCGCTCCGTAGTTCGTGGGGGCCGCCATCCGGGCCAGTGCGGCCCGCACACCGTTGGGGTCGCACTCGACGCCGACGAGCAGCGGCACCCCCGCCGCGGACAGCGCGACCAGCCGGGACGCCACCTCGCGAGGGTCCATGCCGAGCCGCGCGGCAACCTCGTGCACCGCGGCACGGCCCATCTCGGCGACTACGCCGAGCACCCGTGCGTCCATGGGATCCGTCACGGATCGCACGCTACCGGGTCGCCCTTCGTCCTGCGCCGGAAGCTGTCACACCGGCCGGACGAAGATCCGTTTGTGTGATCGTCCGCTCACACCGGGGCGTCGTCGAGCACGGCCAAGCGCAGCGGATCGTCCGCGCGCACGCCGGTGTCCGCGACATAGAGCGGCCGCACCTCGGCGTCGTAGCGGGCGAACGCGGACAGCGCCCAGTGCTCGCTCTCCGGGAGCTTGCGGGCGAGCGCGGGAGTGGACAGCCACAGGTGCACTGAGTAGTCGTGCGGCAGCCCGCGGCCCAGGAGCAGTTCGCCGTCCACCAGCACCACACCGTCGCGGTGATCGACGTAGTCAGCCCGGGCGGCGCGGTCGGTCTCGGCGTTCCACAGCCGGGGAAGGACCCGCCGCGACCCGTCAGGGCCCATCGGGTCGAGAACCTCGCGGCGCAGCGCGCCCGCGTCGAGCCAGTCGTCGTACCGGGCGTCGGGGTCGGTGCGCCCGCGCTCGAAGCGCAGCGAGGCGGCCCGCAGGAAATCCGCCGCGGAGATCCGCAGCACCGGGCGGCCGAGCAGCCGCAGCCGTTCACCGAGGTCGTCGGCGAGGACATCCGGCCGGGTGGGCGGGGCGCCGTCGATGATCACCCGCGTGAGGTCGGGGCGGTCCGCGACCAGCGCGGACACCTCGTCGACGAGCGTGGGGGGAGATACCGGTCGGAATCGCACGACCCCCATCCTTCCCTGTTCCTCGCCCTGGCTCGGGAATGCGACAAAAGCCCCTATTCGGAGTAACGCAAGAGTGAAAGCCTGCGGCTCTCCCCATCGGACGAGCACTGGAGGGGGACATGCGGAAAATCTCCGTCCCCGCGGTTGCCGCTGCGGCATTCATGCTGGTCATACCGGGCCTCGCCGCCGCCCACCCAGAACAGCACGGCCCCAACGAAGGGCACCTTCTCGGATCCGGTGCCTGGGGCAAGATCACCCAGGTAGGCCAGGTCGAAGTGACGCAGACCGAGGGGCTCGTCGCCGACGTGGCCGCCTACGGCAACTACGCCTACCTCGCCAACTGGGGTGAGCCCGACTGTGCGGGCCCGGAAACGGGCGGACCGCACTCCCCGGACGCGGGCGCATGGGTGATCGACATCTCCGATCCCGCCAACCCCCGCGAGGTCAACTTCATCCCGATGCCGCAGGACACCCGCCCTGGTGAGGGCATGCAGGTGCTCCACGTCGAGACCAAGTTCTTCAGCGGCGAGATCCTCGCCATGAACGCCGAGGGCTGCGGGAAGAACTACAAGGGTGGCTTCATGCTCTATGACGTCACCAACCCGCTGAAGCCGGTGAAGCTGAAGGAGGGCTTCGGCGACCGCACCACGTTCGACGCCCACCAGACCCACAGCGTCTTCATGTGGCAGCCGCCGGGATCGACCAGCGTCTACCTCGTCGCGCAGGACGAGGAGGACCTGCGCGACGTCGACATCCACGACATCACCAACCCGCGGCGCCCGATCCTGATCAGCGAAACCGACCTCAACACCTTCGGCGTCGCCCAGCCCGCGCTCAACCTCGCGGAGTCGTTCCTGCACGACATGACGGTCAAGTGCATGACCACCGGCGTCTATTCGGGCAAGTGCATCATGATCGCCTCGTACTGGGACGGCGGCTACGTCCTGCTCGATGTGACCAACCCGGCGAGTCCGGAGTTCATCCACGACACCGAGTTCGCCGCGATCGATCCGGAGCTCTTCGAGCAGACCGGCATCGCCCTCACCCCCGAGGGCAACGCCCACCAGGCCGAGTTCACCGCCGACAACCGGTTCTTCATCGGCACCGACGAGGACTTCGGGCCGTACCGCGCCCGGGTCGTCACCGACGACGGCGGCATCCATGACGCGGGCGAGTTCGGCTGGACCGTCCCGATCAACGAGCTTTACGGGACGCTCAACGGTCCGACGATCTTCGGTGGCTACGGCTGTCCCTCTGACATCGGGTCCATCCCCAACGCCTCGACCTTGACCCTGGCCGCGGGCGAAGAGGCGACCCTGGTCGTGCAGCGCGGGCCGGTCGGGGACCCGGGCAACACGGGCGCCTCGTGCTTCTTCTCGGAGAAGGTCGAGACGGCGCAGCTGCTCGGCTACGACGCGGCGATCATCGCCAACCACCACTCCGGGTCACAGGAGGGGCTCGGGCCGGACACGTACTTCTGCGGCAGCCAGGGCCACGAGTTCGACATCCAGATCTCGGCCCTGTGCATCGGCCACCGCGCGATGCATGAGCTGTTCGACAGCGCCGTGTCCTTCACCTATCCCGAGGCGACCCCGGTCGTCGGCACCGTGGGTGACCGGATCAACGTGACCAGCCAGTTCGACGGGTGGGGCTACGTGCACCTGTTCGACGCCGCCACCGGCCAGGAGCTGGACACCTTCGCCATCCCCGAGGCCATGGACCCGGCCTTCGCGTCCGGCTTCGGCGACCTCACGGTGCACGAGGTGGCGACCGACCCGACCGACCCGAGCCTGATGTACCTGTCGTACTACTCGGGCGGTCTGCGGGCGCTGCGGATCCAGTGCGCCAACCCGGCTGACACCAGCACGTGCGAACTCGTCGAGGTGGGCGGCTACCTCGACCCGGCCGGGAACAACTTCTGGGGCGTGGAGGTCATCCCCAACCCGGCCGACGACCCCACCGTCACCGGCGACGAGGTGTTGATCCTCGCCAGTGACCGCGACTACGGGCTGTTCATCTTCCGCGACCCTTGACATCCTCCCCGCACGCCGAACAACGCTGACTCGTGAAACGCGGGTCGACCTTCACCACCCTGCCCGGAGCCTTCTGCTCCATGCGAGTCACCAGCAGACCCCACCCGTTGGCGAGGATTCACACGAACCGGGCATGACCACAGTGCTCCAACAACACCCGCTCCTGGGCGGGTGTTGTTGGAGACGGAACCGGGACATGCCGATCAACCGAGCGATCATCACCACCGACAAACCCGGAGACCCAATGAGACCCGGCAAGCCATGGCACGCTCCGGCCTTGGCGGGCCTCCCACTTCCGGTTCCCAGCGTGAACGCCGGAGCATCCTCGGGAGGTCATGGTGACCTTTGTCCCAACTCATGATCTGACGACGTCAGACCCGGTGCCGGCAGGGCGTGTCCCCTGCCGGCACCGGCACGTTTTCGCGGGGTAATCGCACGTCGTGGCGCTACCTCATCGGACGTCCGTCGACACGCCCGCCCCCCCTCCAACCACGGCCCCCGCCATCGAACTAATGTGTGCCCGTGGCTGACTCCTTCGCTCATCTTCACGTGCACACCGAGTACTCGATGCTCGACGGAGCGGCCAAGCTCAAGGACATGTTCGCCGAGTGCGAGCGCCTCGGCATGACCTCGGTGGCCATCACCGACCACGGTCACACCAACGGCATCTACGACTTCTACAAGCAGGCCACCGGCGCCGGGATCAAGCCCATCCTGGGCATCGAGGCCTACATCGCGCCCGCCTCCCGCTTCAACAAGGACCGGGTCCGCTGGGGCGACCCTGGCCAGAAGTCCGACGACGTCTCCGGTAGCGGTGCGTACACCCACCAGACGATCTGGGCGCGCAACAACGAGGGGCTGCGCAACCTGATGCGGCTGTCGAGCCGGGCGTCGCTGGAGGGTCAGCTGGGCAAGTGGCCGCGCATGGACCGCGAGCTGATCACCGAGCACTCGGCGGGCCTGATGGCGACCACCGGCTGCCCGTCCGGCGAGGTGCAGACCAGGCTCCGGCTGGGCCAGTACGACGAAGCGCTCCAGGCCGCGGCCGACTGGCGCGACATCTACGGCAAGGAGCACTTCTTCGTCGAGTTGATGGACCACGGCATCGAGATCGAGAGCCGGGTCCGGGGCGGGCTGGTCGAGATCGCCCGCAAGCTCGACATCCCGTTCGTGGTCACCAACGACTCGCACTACACGTACAAGGAGGAGCGCGAGTCGCACGACGCGCTGCTCTGTGTGCAGACCGGCAAGACCCTGCAGGACCCGACGCGGTTCAAGTTCGACGGCGACGGCTACTACCTGAAGTCGCCCGACGAGATGCGGGCCGTCGACTCGTCCGACCCGTGGCAGGAGGGGTGTCGCAACACCCTGCTGATCGCCGAGAAGGTCGACCCGGCGGGCATGTTCGAGTTCCGCAACCTGATGCCGAAGTTCCCGATCCCCGAGGGCATGACGGAGGACGAGTACTTCCGCCAGCAGGTGTGGGAGGGCATGCACAAGCGGTTCCCCGGCGGCATCGACGAGGAACACCGCAGGCAGGTCGAGTTCGAGATCAACGTCATCACCCAGATGGGGTTCCCGGCGTACTTCCTCGTGGTCGCCGACCTCATCCAGTGGGCGAAGAACAACGGCATCCGGGTCGGTCCCGGCCGAGGGTCCGCCGCGGGCGCCCTGATCGCCTACGCGATGGGCATCACCGACCTCGACCCGCTGGCCCACGGCCTGATCTTCGAGCGGTTCCTCAACCCCGACCGCGTCAGCCCGCCCGACATCGACATCGACTTCGACGAACGTCGGCGCGGTGACGTCATCCGCTACACCACCGAGAAGTGGGGTGCGGACAAGGTCGCGCAGGTGATCACCTTCGGCACGATCAAGGCGAAGGCCGCGATCAAGGACTCCGCCCGGGTGCTGTTCGGGCAGCCCGGGTACGCCGTGGCGGACAAGATCTCCAAGGTCTACCCGCCCGCGGTCATGGCCAAGGACATCCCGCTCAACAACCTGTTCGACCCGCAGCACAAGCGCTACGCCGAGGCCACCGAGATCCGCGAGCTTTACGGCAGCGACCCGCAGGTCAAGGAGATCATCGACACCGGCCGCGGCCTGGAAGGCCTGATCCGCAACGCCGGTGTGCACGCCTGCGCGGTCATCCTGAGCGCCGAGCCGCTGATGGACACGATCCCGCTGTGGAAGCGCCCGCAGGACGGGTCGATCATCACGCAGTTCGACTACCCGACGTGCGAGTCGCTCGGCCTGCTGAAGATGGACTTCCTCGGCCTGCGCAACCTGACCGTCATCGACGACGCGCTGCGCAACATCGAGCGCAACGGCAAACCGGTGCCGGACCTGGAAACCCTTGGCCTGGACGACAAGCCGACCTATGAGCTGCTCTCGCGCGGGGACACGCTCGGCGTGTTCCAGCTCGACGGTGGGCCCATGCGCGACCTGCTGCGCCTCATGCGTCCCGACAACTTCGAGGACATCTCCGCGGTCGGCGCGCTCTACCGGCCCGGTCCGATGGGTGCGAAGTCGCACACGAACTACGCGCTGCGCAAGAACAAGCAGCAGGAGATCACCCCCATCCACCCCGCTCTCGCGGAGGCGCTGGAGGACATCCTCGGCACGACCTACGGCCTGATCGTGTATCAGGAGCAGGTCATGGCGATCGCGCAGAAACTGGCGGGATACACGCTCGGACAAGCGGACTTGCTCCGCCGGGCCATGGGCAAGAAGAAGAAAGAGGTCCTGGACGCGGAGTTCGTCAACTTCTCCGGCGGTATGGAGAAGAACGGCTACCCGAAGGACGCGATCAAGACCCTGTGGGACATCCTCGTCCCCTTCGCCGACTACGCGTTCAACAAGGCGCACTCCGCCGCGTACGGCCTGGTCTCCTACTGGACGGCTTTTCTCAAGGCGAACTACCCCGCCGAGTACATGGCCGGTTTGCTCACCAGTGTCCGTGACGACAAGGACAAAGCCGCGGTCTACCTCGCCGAGTGCCGCAAGATGGGCATCTCGGTGCTTCCGCCGGACGTCAACGAGTCCGAGCGCGACTTCGCCCCGGTCGGCGGCGACATCCGCTTCGGCCTCGGCGCGATCCGCAACGTCGGCGCCAACGCTGTCGACTCGATCATCAAGTCCCGCACGGAGAAGGGGGAGTTCAGCGACTTCTCCGACTACCTGCGCAAGGTCGAAGCGGTGGCCTGCAACAAGAAGGTCGTCGAATCGCTGATCAAGGCGGGGGCGTTCGACTCGCTCAAGCACCCGCGCAAGGGCCTGTTCCTGATCCACACCGACGCCATCGACGCGGTGATGGACACCAAGAAGGCCGAGGCGGTCGGTCAGTTCGACCTGTTCGGCGCGGCGGGCGGCGCGGACGAGGACGTGGCCAGCGTCTTCGACGTGCGGGTGCCCGACGAGGTCTGGGAGTCCAAGCACCAGCTCGCGCTGGAACGGGAGATGCTCGGCCTCTACGTCTCGGGCCACCCGCTCAACGGTGTGGAGCACGTGCTCACCTCGCAGTCGGACACGTCCATCGCGGCGATCCTCGAAGGCGGTGTCCCCGACGGCACACAGGTGGTGATCGGCGGGATTCTCGCCTCGGTCAACCGCCGGGTGAACCGCAACGGCGAACCGTGGGCCTCGGCGATGCTCGAGGACCTCGCGGGTGGCATCGAGGTGCTGTTCTTCCCGAAGACGTACGCGGTGATCGGCATGGGGGTGCTGGAGGACGCGATCGTCCTGGTGAAGGCCCGGGTCGCCAAGCGCGACGACCGGACCTCGCTGATCGCGAACGACCTCGCGGTCCCGGACCTGTCCAACGCGGCGGGCGCGCCGTTCCGGCTGATCATGGCGGCGACCAAGTGCACACCGCCGCTGGTCGCGCAGCTCAAGGACGTCCTCGGTTCCTACCCCGGGACCACGGAAGTCCACTTGAAACTGATCAACGGACCTCGCCAGACCCTCCTCAAACTCGACGACACGCTGCGGGTCAGCCCGTCGCCGTCGTTGATGGGGGACCTGAAGGCGCTACTGGGGCCGGGCTGCCTCTCCTAGGCCTGTGGATGGCTTGATCGCGCGAAACCTGCATCCTGTGCTGATGCGACAGATCACGGTACTTGGAAGTTGCGGCGCCTATCCGGAGCCAGGCCGGGCCTGCAGCGGTTTCCTGGTGGAATGGGATGGCTTCCGCGTGGTGCTCGACCTCGGGTACGCCACTCTGCCGCGGCTGCTGGCGCACTGCCCGGACGGCGCCGTGGACGCCATTGTCATCACCCACGAACATCCCGACCATTGCATCGACTTGCACGGGCTGTTCCGGATGCACCTCTACGGCGAAAAGCGTGACCGCACGCTGCCGCTGTACTGCACGCCGGGCGTGCTGGATCGGCTCGGTGCACTGGAACCCGAGGTCGACCTGCGTACCGTGTTCACCGTCCACGAGTTGCCAGGGACATATCGAGTCGGCCCGTTCGAGCTCAGCGCCCTGCTGCTCCCTCACTACGTGCCCAACGCAGGCGTCCGACTGCAGACGGACGAGTTCGCGCTCGCCTACACCGGGGACACCGGCCCAGACCCGCTCCTCGCTGAACTCGGTCGAAACACCGACCTGTACATCGTCGAAGCCACCGACAGGGCAGGCGAGCGACAGCAGCAGCACCGCAACCTGCTCACCGCCGAGGAAGCGGGATACTGGGCAGCCCAGGCAGGCGCTCGCAGACTGATGCTCACGCACTTCTGGCCGGGCAACAACCGGGAGACGGCCGCGGCCGCGGCGCGATCCACCTTCGATGGCGAGGTGCTCACCGCCGATGAAGACCTCGTTGTTCGGCTCGGCCCGAGCTGATCACCGGTCTCCTACCAAGCCGACATAGCCACGACAGGTAAGCACGGACAGCGGTACGGTGGAAGCCAAGGGGGCTCGAACCGCACACCACTGGGGGATGATTTCCGTGCTGGACAACGACATCAAGCTCGGCGCCCGATTCATCGAAGACCCGTACGGAATCTATGCCGAGCTGCGCTCCACCGGTCCGGTCCGCAAGGTCGAGCTGCCGACGGGGGTTCGCGTCTGGCTGGTCACCGACTACGCCGAGGCGCGTGCGGCACTGGCGGACCCGACGCTGAGCAAGAATGTCCGCAAGTCGGCGGAGATCATCGACCGCCACCTCGCGCCCGAGGCCAAGCGCGTCGACTTCAGCACCAGCCTGTCGTCGCACATGCTGAACACGGACCCGCCCAACCACACCAGGCTGCGCAAGCTCGTCAACAAGGCGTTCACCGCGGGCGGCATCGACCACCTGCGGCCGCGCATCGAGGCGATCACCGAAGAGCTGCTCGCGGGGATGGAAGGCGCGGACGAACTCGACCTGCTGGAGGCGTTCGCCTTCCCGCTGCCGATCACCGTGATCTGCGAGATGCTCGGCGTCCCGGTCGACGACCGAGAGGACTTCCGGTCGTGGTCGAACCAGCTGCTGTCGAACGACCGCTCCGAGAAGCTGCACAACGCGGCGTCGTCGATGCAGACCTACCTGATCGGCCTCATCGAGGCCAAGCGCGCCGAGCCCAGCGCCGACCTGCTCAGCGCCCTCATCGAAGCCAGCGAGGACGGTGACCGGCTCTCCGGCGAGGAACTGGTCTCGATGGCCTTCCTTCTGCTTGTCGCGGGTCATGAGACCACGGTCAACCTCATCGGCAACGCGATGCTCGGCCTGCTCACCCACCCCGACCAGTTGGCGGCGCTCAAGGCCGATCCCACCCTGCTTTCGGGCGCCATCGAGGAGTTCCTCCGCTACGACGGCCCGGTGAACCTGGCCACCTTCCGGCTCACCACCCAACCGCTCGTGCTGGGCGACACCGAGATCCCGGCCGACGAGTTCGTCGTCGTCGCTGTCACCGCCGCCAACCGCGACGAAGCCCGCTTCCCTGACGCCGACCAACTCGACGTCACCCGCAACGCGGGCGGCCACCTGGCCTTCGGCCACGGCATCCACTACTGCGTCGGCGCCCCCTTGGCGCGCATGGAAGCCGAGATCGCCCTGGGCGGCCTGCTGTCCCGCTTCCCCAACATGACCCTTGCCCAGGACGAGGACGACCTGCGCTGGCGCAACAGCATGATCCGCGGCTTGGAGGAACTACGCGTCCGCCCCCAAGGCTGATCCCGCGCAGGAGCCAGATCCCCAAGACGGCTGCCTTCGCAAACGCGGCCCGCTCGAAGTCGGCCCACCTCGAAGTCGAGTGGCTTCGCAGCGCGGGTGGCCTTCCAACGCGGCCTGCTTCGCGACGCGGCCTGTGTCTCGAGTCGGGTTGGCTTCGCAACGCGGCTGGCCTTTCAGTGCGGCCGGCCTATGAACGCCGCGTCAGCGAGCCTCTCGTCGCGCCAACACAATCACGCGCGGGCCGAGTCGCCGCGTGTTCGTGCCGCGATGGCGGGTACCGCGCGGCCCTTAATCCCCGCACTGCCCCCTGCATGAGGGAGACTCACATAAACCAGGGGATCGAGAAGACGGATGAAGCACGCCACGCCCCGGTAATCCCCGATTCCGGCCAAAGCATTGGGTACCGTGACCTGGTGCGGGGGCAACATGGTCAGGACAATGGTGGCGTGGTGGCCGCCCGGCTGCGCCGGGTGCGACCACAACTCGCCGCTGTGGTCGCACTCGGGCCGCTCCTGAGTCTCGCCGCGGTTCTGGCGTTCCGGGGCTGGCTGCCGGGGCTGGCCGTGCCCGCTCTCATCCTCACCGCGGGCGCCGCTTACTTCGCCCTGCACCGTTTCCGCCCGCGCCGCTGGCCTGCCGCCGCCGCCGTGCTCGGTGCGTTCTCCGGCGCGTATCTCGGGCTGAGTGTTCCCGCCGTCGCCTGGATGACCGTCCCGCTCGGCGCGGTCTTGTTGGGGTTGCTGGGTTTCACCGTCGCGGACCGGGCGCGTCGGCAGGTTCTTCTGCCGTACACAGCCGAATTCGCCGACTCCCCGGTCGAGGTCCCGTGGCCCGCCCGCGGCGTCCGCGGCCTGGATCTGCTGGTCGGCGCCGACCGGATCACCCTCATCGGCAGCCGAGGCAGGCTCCGCTCCGCGCGCCCCACCGTCGGCTTCGACGACGTCGGCACGATCGAGCAGGTCATGGTCGCCCGCCGCGCCACCCTGCACCTTCCCGGCGTGGGGGAGCTGAACGTGACCGTCACCCCCGGCCCCGCGGTGCGCATCGCCGTACCGCCGGGGGAGTGGATCCTCCCGACCGACCAGGGCCGCGATCTCGCCCGCCTCGTCGCCCGCCGCAAGGAACTCGCGGGCGAAGTGGTGCCCGTCGCCCGCTGACTGGCTTGCCTGGTTCGGCTGACCGCTCACTCGGGCTGTCGGCAGGCCCACGTGGACAGTGACGTTGCCCAGGTCCTGGTCGGGGCACGGGATTCGGCGGTTAGCCTGCAACGGTGAGCCCTGACGACCTCATCGCCCTCGACCGCGCGCATGTGTGGCATCCCTACGGCCCGATGCCCGGAACCCACGATCCCTTGGTGGTCGAGTCGGCGCAGGGGGTGCGGCTTCGGTTGGCCGACGGGCGTGAACTGGTGGACGGGATGTCGTCGTGGTGGGCTGCCATCCACGGGTACCGCAACCCCGTCCTTGACGCCGCACTGGCCGAGCAGGCCGGGAAGATGAGCCACGTCATGTTCGGTGGCCTCACCCACGAACCCGCGGTCCGGCTCGCCGCGAAGCTGGTCGAGATCACCCCGGCCCCGCTCCAGCACGTCTTCCTCTGCGACTCCGGTTCGGTCGGCGTCGAGGTGGCGATCAAGATGTGCCTGCAGTACTGGCGGTCCCTGGGCCGCACCCGCAAGACCAAGCTGCTCACCTGGCGCGGCGGGTACCACGGCGACACGTTCAACCCGATGAGTGTCTGCGACCCCGACGGCGGCATGCACAGCCTGTGGCGCGGTGTCCTGCCCGTCCAGCTCTTCGCCGAGGCGCCGCCCGCGGAGTTCGAGCACGACTACGTCGCCCACCTGGCCTCGGTCATCGAGGCCAACGCCGACGATCTCGCCGCCGTCATCGTCGAGCCGGTCGTGCAGGGCGCGGGCGGGATGCGCTTCCACGACGCCCGCTACCTGCATGTCCTGCGGGAACTGTGCCTCACCCATGACGTCCTGCTCGTCTTCGACGAGATCGCCACCGGCTTCGGCCGCACCGGCGAACTCTTCGCCGCCGACCACGCGGGGATCAGCCCGGACGTCATGTGTGTCGGCAAGGCCATGAGCGGCGGCTACCTGAGCATGGCCGCCACCCTGTGCACGTCCCGCGTCGCCGACGGGATCTCCAAGGGGGAGGTGCCGATCCTTGCCCACGGCCCCACGTTCATGGGCAACCCACTGGCCTCGGCGGTGTCGCTGGCGTCCATCGACCTGCTGTTGAGCCAGGACTGGCGAGGCACCGTCAAACGGATCGAGTCGGAGCTGACCTCGGGCCTGGCCCCGGCCCGAGACCTGCCCCACGTCCGCGACGTCCGAGTCCTGGGCGCTATCGGTGTGGTGCAACTCGACCACCCGGTGGACATGGCCGCCGCGACCAGGGCCGCCACCGACGCGGGAGTCTGGCTGCGACCGTTCCGGGACCTGATCTACACGATGCCGCCGTTCGTCAGCTCCACCGACGACGTCGCCACCATCACCGAGGGCGTCATGGCCGCGGCCCAGGCGGGCTGAGGCGGCGCCTGGGTGAGCCGCGAAGACCTAGGCGACAGCGACCCCAAAGGCCGCCGCGAGCTCCGAATTCGTCGGCTCCACCAACACATCCCCATCCGGCAGCACGACGACCGGAATGTTCTTCCGTCCACCCGCGAGTTCCACCGCGCGATCGCGCTGCGCGTCGTCGTTCTCGACGTCGATCTCGACGAACGGGACACCGTTCGCGGTCATCCAGGACTTCGCCCGGCGGCAGTCGCCGCACCAGTCCGCGCTGTAGATGACGACTTGATTGTTCACGGGGTCGACACTAACGGAGGAGGACGGGTGACTACGTCACTACCAGTTGCCAGGTCTAACCTGTCCTCCCGTGAGTGTCCTCGTGATCACCGGGACCGGCACGGGCGTCGGCAAGACCGTCGTCACGGCCGGGATCGCCGCGCTCGCGTTGCGGTCGGGGCTTCGTGTCGCTGTTCTCAAACCCGCGCAGACCGGGGTTTCCGCCGCTGAGCCGGGCGACCTCGACGACGTGCGCAGGCTCGCGGGCGAGTTGACCACCCGGGAGCTTCGCCGCTTCCCCGACCCGCTCGCCCCCGACACGGCCGCGCGCCGCGTCGGGATGCCCGCGGTGCGGCCCTCGGAGATCGCCCAGGTCGCGGGGGAGTTGGCCGGCACCCACGACCTCGTGCTGATCGAGGGCGCGGGCGGCCTGCTCGTCCGCTTCGACGACGCGGGCGGCACCCTGGCCGATGTCGCCTGGTCTCTCGGCGCGCCCGTGGTGATCGTCGCCGAGGCCGGGCTGGGCACCCTCAACGCCACCGCGCTGACCGCCGAGGCGCTGCGTGGCCGCGGCGTCATCTGCGACGGCGTCGTCGTCGGCTCCTGGCCCACCGAGCCCGATCTCGCGTGTCTGCACAACCTCGAAGACCTCCCCGTCGCCGCGGGCGCCCCGCTCATCGGCGTCGTGCCCGCGGGCGCCGGGGCGCTCGACGCGGCCGACTTCGCGCTGGTGGCCCGCACGTCCCTCGCGCCCCGGCTGGGTGGGGACTTCGACGCGGACGAGTTCGCGAAAGAGCTCGCCGCCGGGACCACGCCTGAGGCGTGAGGAACATCGCTGACGAGTCCGTCCGCCATGAGGCAGACTGCTGCGGACCGGACTCACTAGGAGGAACAACGTGACGGCTACCGCCGAGCACACCAAGGACAGCCCGATCGCGGGCGACATCCTGACTGTCGCGCGCGAACAGGTTCTCGACCGCGGCGTCGGTCTGTCCGAGGACCAGGTGCTGCAGGTCCTCCGGCTCGGTGACGACCGGCTCGACGACCTGCTCGCGCTCGCGCACGACGTGCGGATGAAGTGGTGCGGTCCCGAGGTCGAGGTCGAGGGCATCGTCAGCGTCAAGACCGGCGGCTGCCCCGAGGACTGTCACTTCTGCTCGCAGTCGGGCCGTTTCCCGACCCCGGTGCGCTCGGCGTGGCTCGACATCCCCGGCCTGGTCAAGGCCGCCCGCGAGACCGCGGA
Source organism: Actinokineospora xionganensis (assembly GCF_014323725.1). Taxonomy (GTDB): domain Bacteria; phylum Actinomycetota; class Actinomycetes; order Mycobacteriales; family Pseudonocardiaceae; genus Actinokineospora; species Actinokineospora xionganensis. Next base: position 168,215 of record NZ_JABVED010000005.1, read on the forward strand.
CTCCGGCGCGACCGAGTTCTGCATCGTCGCCGCCGTGCGTGGCCCCGACGCCCGCCTGCTCGCGCAGGTCCGCGACGGCATCAAGGCCATCCGCGAGTCCGGCAACGACATCCAGATCGCCTGCTCGCTGGGCATGCTCACGCAGGAGCAGGTCGACGAGCTCGTCGCGATGGGTGTGCACCGCTACAACCACAACCTCGAGACCGCCAAGTCGCACTTCCCGCAGGTGGTGACCACGCACTCCTGGGAGGAGCGCTGGGACACCCTGCGCATGGTGCGCGAGGCGGGCATGGAGGTCTGCTCCGGCGGCATCATCGGCATGGGCGAGACCGACGAGCAGCGCGCCGAGTTCGCCGTGCAGCTCGCCGACCTCGACCCGCACGAGGTCCCGATGAACTTCCTCATCCCGCAGCCCGGCACCCCGTACGAGAAGTACGAGCCGATCGAGGGCAAGGACGCTCTGCGCGTCGTCGCCGCGTTCCGGCTCGCGCTGCCCCGCACGATGCTGCGCTTCGCCGGCGGCCGCGAGCTCACCCTCGGCGACCTGGGCGCGGAGAAGGGCATGCTCGGCGGCGTCAACGCGATCATCGTCGGCAATTACCTGACGAACCTCGGCCGCCCGGCCCAGCAGGACATCGACATGCTGGCCGACCTGAAGATGCCGATCAAGGCGCTGAGCGACTCGCTATGACGTTCTGCGTGCACTGCGGCCGACCGCCCGCGGACGGGGACCACACCCCGTGCCGCGGCGGGCGCGCCGCACTGGAACCGCCGCGCTTCTGCGGTGAGTGCGCCCGCCGGATGGTCGTCCAGATCACGCCCGCCGGGTGGTCGGCGCGCTGCAGCCGACACGGCGAGTCGACCAGCGCGGAAGCGCTTGCCCTGACCGACTAGGCTCGCCCGCAGCGTCAGGTGTCGTGAGCGGAGGTCAGGAGTGACGGAACAGCCCGTCGAATCAGGGCAGCACGTCGTCTCCGAGGACTCCGGCGACTCCGACGACTCCACTGTGCGCACTGAAGCCGCGCGGTACGGACCCGAGTTCCCCGTGTGGCATCGCCCGGCGCCCCGGGTCGTGGTCAAGGCGGATCTGCTCCCGGCGATCAGCATCCTGTCGTTCGTGTCCCTGTTCGGCATGGCGGTCGGCTGGCTGTGGTCGCGGCTGGCCCCGGCGCAGCTCGTCATCATCGGCGAGGCGGGCAAGCTGTTCCAGGTGCGCGGGGAAAGCCTGCACCGCTTCCACGACCTGGTCTTGTTCGTGCTCCTGGGTCTCGGCGCGGGCATCGTCACCGGCGCGGGCGTGTGGATGCTGCGCGAGCGGCGTGGTCCCGTGGTCATGCTGGCCGCCGTCATCGGCTCCGCCGTGGCGGCCTGGCTGGCCGCGCAGGTCGGCGTCTCGTGGGCCGAGGCTCGCTACATGGTGACCGGCGCCCCGAAGGTCGGTGACGTAGTCGCTGTGGCTCCGCGCCTGGAGTCCCTGTGGGCCGTCATCGCGTGGCCGCTGGGCACCGCGATGGCCTACGGCCTGGCCGCCGCCTGGAACGGCCACGACGACCTGGGCCGTCGCCTCGGTTAGTTGAGGCTTGCCGGTGCGCTGAACTCGGTTGGGGGAGCGGGGACCGCGCGCAAGGTCGTGAGCAGGCCGGTCTCGCGGTTGAGCAGCCGGACCACCATCCGCAGCCGGTGCAGCGGCCTGGTCTCCTCCAGCAGGTGCTGCCGGTCCTCCAGGGTCAGCAGGCAGTCCGCGGCGAGCGCGTGCGCCAACTCGCAGGTGTCGGTGTCCTCGGCGGGCTCATCCCAGTCCTCGCTCTGCCACGCGGCGTCGCAGTAGCGGCGGTGCGCGGACCGGGCGGCCTCGGCGAGCATCCTGACCGACTCGGCGGGAGCGGTCGGCGCCGGGACGTCCGGGATCCACTCCACCTGCCCGATCAGATACGGCGCGCTCGTCGAGTCCAACTCGAGCAGCCGGAACCGCCGCTCGCCGGTGGAGACGATGTCGAACCGCCCGTCGGGCAGCCGCTTGGCCTGGCGCAACGCCGCCGAACAACCGATCTCCCGCAGCTGCGCCACGTCGGTGATCTCGTGGTGCGACGAGGGCCGCATCGCGATCACCCCGAACCGCCGGTCCGGCACGGTGCCGGTCACCAGGTCGACCGTCAGCTGCCGGTAGCGCGGCTCGAAAATGTGCAGCGGCATGTTCGCGCCCGGCAGGAGCACGGCCTGCAGGGGAAACAGGGGAAGCGAATCAGCCACGCGGACCACGCTACGACGAAGCAGCCCACTCCGCTGTCCGATAGGTCACGGTTAGTACGTACGGCCTATCGCACCGTCACCGGCAGGTGGTCGGAGGACGGCGAAGGGATCCGTGACCGCCATTCGGGTGTCGGCGAACCTGAACTGCGCGGCGGGGCGCCCGCCTGCCCGCCCGGGCTTGGCTGTCTCACCCGTCGGGACGAGGAGCCCGCGGCGGGCCAGGACCCGTTGCAGGTTGGTCGCGGACACGCGGTAGCCAAGCGCCGCGGAGTACAGCTCGCGCAGCTCCGAGATCGTGAAGGCGGGAGGAGCCAGGGCGAAGCCGATGTTCGTGTACGACAGCTTCGACCGCAGCCGGTTCTGCGCCCGAATGGCGATCGTCTCGTGGTCGAAAGCGGTGGGGGGCAAAGCATCGAGGGGATGCCACGCGGTGTCGGGCGGCAACTCGGGATCCAGGTGCGACGGCACGAGACAGAGGAACGCGGTGGCCACCACCCGCGGTCCCGGAACCCGGTCGGGGGCGCTGAAAACCGCGAGCTGTTCGACGTGGGAGACCTTTCGCACATCGACTTTCTCGGCCAGTTGCCGTCGAATCGAGGCCTCGACGTCCTCGTCGGCGCGCAGGCTGCCACCGGGCAGTGACCACTTGTGCGCGTGCGGTTCCATCGCGCGCTCCCAGAGCACCACCTGCAGTGATCCCGCTCTCACCTGGAGCACGGCGGCTAGGACTTCGTGCGCGAGAGCCGTTGTGCCGGTGGTAGCATCTGTCATGTTTTCGATCCTAAGGCGAAAACCTCTGGATCGGAAATCTGACCAACGAGGAGGCCCGATGACCGCGGAACTGATCGACCTGACCCCCTATGGCGGGGTGGAGGCGAACAGCGCGTGGCGGGACGAAGTGCGCAGGCTGGCCAAGCAGCGCGACGCCGTGCTGCTGGCGCACAACTACCAGCTCCCGGAGATCCAGGACATCGCCGACCACACCGGTGACTCCCTGGCCCTGAGCCGGATCGCCGCGCAGAGCACCGCGTCCACGATCATCTTCTGCGGCGTGCACTTCATGGCCGAGACGGCCAAGATCCTGGCCCCCGAGAAGACCGTGCTCATCCCGGACGAGCGGGCGGGCTGCTCGCTGGCCGACTCGATCAACGCCGACGAGCTGCGGGCCTGGAAAGCCGAGCACCCGGGCGCCGTCGTCGTGTCGTACGTGAACACCACGGCCGAGGTGAAGGCCGAGACCGACATCTGCTGCACGTCCTCGAACGCCGTGGACGTCGTGCGGTCGATCCCGGAGGACCGCGAGGTGCTGTTCCTGCCGGACCAGTTCCTCGGCGCGCACGTCAAGCGCGAGACCGGCCGCGAGAACCTGCACATCTGGGCGGGGGAGTGCCACGTCCACGCGGGCATCAACGGCCCGGAGCTGGCCGAGCGCGCCGCGGCGAACCCCGAGGCCGACCTGTTCATCCACCCCGAGTGCGGCTGCGCCACCTCGGCGCTCTACCTCGCCGGTGAGGGCATCGTGCCGAGCGAGAAGGTCAAGATCCTCTCGACCGGCGACATGGTCACCCAGGCGCGGTCGACCAAGGCGAAGTCGGTCCTGGTCGCCACCGAGATCGGCATGCTGCACCAGCTGCGCAAGGCCGCCCCTGACATCGAGTTCAACGCGGTCAACGACCGGGCGTCCTGCCGGTACATGAAGATGATCACCCCGGCGGCGCTGCTGCGCTCGCTGCGGGAGAACCGCGACGAGGTCCACGTCGACCTGGAGATCGCGCGCCGGGCCAAGGGCGCGGTCCAGCGGATGATCGAGATCGGTCAACCTGGTGGTGGGGAGTGACCAGCCCGCGCTGGGAAGCCTCGGCTGACCTGGCCGTCGTCGGCACCGGAGTCGCGGGTCTGACCGCCGCGCTGCGGGCCCACTCGCTGGGTCTGCGGGTCCTGGTCGTGACCAAGGGCGCCGCCGACGAGGGCAACACGCGTTGGGCGCAGGGCGGCGTGGCCGTCGTCCTGCCCGGTGAGCACGAGGCGGGCGACTCGGTCGACAAGCACGTCGCCGACACCCTGGTCGCGGGCGCGGGCCTGTGCGACGACGACGCGGTCCGGGCGATCATCGCCGACGGGCCCGCCGCCGTCACCCGGCTGCGCGAGCTGGGCGCGGTCTTCGACCCGGGCGCGGACGGCAACCTCGCCCGGACCCGCGAAGGCGGCCACAGCGCGTTCCGTGTGGTCCACGCGGGCGGCGACGCGACCGGTGCGGAGATCGAGCGCGCGCTGCTGGCGGCGACCCGCGACGGCAGGCTGCCGATCCTGGAGCACCACGTCGCCGTGCAGGCGCTGCGCACGCCCGCCGGGTCCGTGACCGGGCTGACGGTGCTCGACGACTGCGGCGTGCCGGGCGTCATCACCGCCGCGGCCGTCCTGCTGGCCTCCGGCGGACTCGGGCAGCTCTACCAGGCGACGTCGAACCCCGAGGTCGCCACCGGTGACGGCATCGCGCTCGCGCTGCGGGCGGGGGCGCCGGTCGCCGACATCGAGTTCGTCCAGTTCCACCCGACCGTGCTCTACACCGGCCAGGGCGCGCGTGGTCGCTGCCCGCTGGTCACCGAGGCGGTGCGCGGCGAGGGCGCGGTCCTGATCGACGCCACCGGCGCGTCGGTCATGCGGGGTGTGCACCCGCTGGCCGACCTGGCCCCGCGCGACGTCGTCGCCGCGGCGATCACCCGGCGGATGGCCGAGGGACGCGGCGGGATCGACGACCACGTCTTCCTCGACGCCACCCGGCTCGCCGACGTGGACTTCGCGACCCGCTTCCCGACGGTGTACGCGGCTTGTCTGGCCGCGGGCATCGACCCGGCCGTCACCCCGATCCCGGTCGCGCCCGCCGCGCACTTCTCGTGCGGCGGCGTGATCGCCACGGTCGACGGCCGCACGGCGGTGCCCGGTCTGTACGCCGCGGGCGAGGTCGCCAGCACCGGCCTGCACGGCGCGAACCGACTGGCGTCCAACAGCCTGCTCGAGGGGCTGGTCGTGGGCGCGCGGGCCGCGGAGGCCATCGCGGCCGATCTCGCCGACGGCAGGCTGGGCGATCCCCGGCTCGCCGTCGTCTCCGACATCCCGGTCGCGCCCGTCGCCGACCGCGACTCCCTGCAGCGCGTGATGAGCCGCTATGCCGCGATCGGTCGCGAGGCCGAAGGGCTGGCCGTGGTCGGCTCGGTGCTTGACGTGTCCGCTGTCGTCCGTCCACTCGACACGCGCGAGGCGGTGGAGGACGCGGCACTGACCTTGGTGGCCCGCTCGCTCATCGCCGCCGCCGCGGCCCGGACGGAGTCGCGTGGCTGCCACGTGCGCACCGACTTCCCGATCCGGGACGACGCCAACTGGCGGCGCAGCCTCGTCGTCCGGCTCAACCCGTCCGGCCAGCCGGTTCTTGCCGCCCCGACCGCTCTGCGAGGTGCCGCTTGATCGACCGCGACGACCTGACCCGGGTCATTCGGACCGCGCTGGAGGAAGACCTCCGCTACGGCCCCGACGCGACGACCGAGGCCACCGTGCCCGCCGACGCCGTGGCGACCGCGGAGATCACCCCGCGGTCGGCCGGTGTGCTGGCGGGCATCCCGGCCGCGCTGGCCGTGTTCGAGCAGGTGGTGCCGGACCTGGTCGTGGTGTCCGCGCAGGAAGATGGCAGCGCGGCCGTCCCCGGTCAGCCCGCGCTGGTGCTGCGGGGCAACACCCGCGCGCTGCTGACCGCCGAGCGGACGGCGCTGAACCTGGTCTGTCACCTGTCCGGCATCGCCACCGCGACCGCCGAGTGGGTGCGGGAGATCGCGGGCACCAAGGCCGCCGTCCGCGACTCACGCAAGACGTTGCCTGGCCTGCGGTTGCTGGAGAAGTACGCGGTCCGCTGCGGCGGCGGCGTCAACCACAGGCTCGGTCTGGGTGACGCGATCCTGATCAAGGACAACCACGTCGTCGCCGCGGGCTCGGTCAGCAAGGCCATCGCCGCGGCCCGCGCGCACGCGCCAGACCTGTTCCTCGAGGTCGAGGTCGACGGCCTCGCGCAACTGGACGAAGCGTTGTCCGAAGGCGTGCAACTGGTGCTGTTGGACAACTTCACCGCCAGCGACTGCGCGAAGGCCGTCCAGCGGGCGCAGGGCACGGGCACCCGGCTGGAGGCCTCCGGCGGCCTGACCCTGGCCGTCGCGCGGGAGTACGCCCAGACCGGCGTCGACTACCTCGCGGTCGGGGCGCTGACGCACTCGTCGCCGGTGTTGGACCTGGGTATGGATCTGCGCGGTTAACCTCGGCGGGCTGGGTCCCATCCGTGGCCCCAGCCGCCCTGGATCATCGTCTGGAACGCCCAGCCGTTCGGGGTCCGCACGAGCACGTCGGCATAGGTCAGCTCCTGCCGCTCGCCCTCGACGGTGACGGCGGCTTCGGTGACCACGACGACGAGGTTCTCGCTCAGGAAACGCGGCGTCCGCGTCGATTCCATGGCCGCTCCGCCGCCGACCACCTCGCTCATGGTCCGCACGAACTCTTCACGGGTCCACTGCGCCACCGCGGCGTGGCCGCCGGGCACGTCGGTGGCCAGGTTCAGCGGGAAGACCGCCAGATCCGCCATCTCCTCGACGGCTCCGCGTTCGGCTAGGGCGTCGTAGTCGACGAACCACTGGCGGACGCTTTCCACGGCTTCATCGGTCGGCTGATACATCAGCACCCCACCTTCTCGTACGCTGTACCGTACAGCGTACTACAGAAGTCCGGCGACCCACTCCCGCTGTTCCGGTGTGTCCGGCACCGGCATCCCGCGGGCGGCTTCGCCGCGCAGCCCGACCTCGGCGCGCTCGGCGGCGGGAATCGCGCACACGAGGACATCAACCCCTGCCTCGGCGAGCGCGACCATCTCGTCGTCGAGCCAGTCGCCGCCGCGCGGTTTGGCCATGGTGGCGAGCGATCCGGGGCCGGGCGTGTCGATGAGATGCAGGGTCGAGCGCACTGGGTTCTCGCTTCTTGATCAAGAAGGTGGTGTCACATCACCGCGGGGTGAGCAGAGTGGTCCAGTCCCGTTGTTCGGCCGTCTCCGGGACGGTCTGGCCGCGCGCCGACTCGACGCGGGCCCACGCGTCCTCGGTGGTCACTCCCGTCAGGATCAGGATCGCGGCGGCGAGCAGTGAGGAGCGGCCGATTCCGCCCCAGCAGTGCACGGCGATGCTCGCCCCGGCCCGCAGTCGGTCCGCGAGATCGACCAGTTCGGGGCGGACCTCGGCATGGTCGGGCACCGAGAAATCCGGGATCGGGATGGCCACGAACGCGAGCCCCGCCGCGACCGCCAGTTCGGCCTCCCGGCCCAGCCCGGCCAACTCGCGCTCGTCCTCGGGCATCGCGCACACGAGGATCTCGATTCCCTCGTCGACCAAGGTGGCGATCTCGTCGGCCAGGCGACCGCTGGGCTTGGCCATCGTGGCGAGGAGGCCCGGACCGTCCACGGCGATCCGGTAGAGGGTCGGCATCCTCAGTCCTTCGAGCGTTCGATCATCTCCGCGAGTCCCGCCAGCAGGTCCTCCGCCTTCGGGGTGCGGTCCGGCGCGAGCATCCACTGCAAGGCGAACCCGTCGCACACCGCGAGGACGAAGCTGGCCACCGCCAGGCAGCGAGGGTCGTCCGCGGCGACGTCCTCCCCGTACGAGGTGGCGACGATCTCGGCGATCCTGACCCGGGTGCGGTGCTGCAAGGCGGCGAGTTGTTCGCGCAACGCCGGGTCGCGCTCGGCCTGTGCCAGGGCTTCGACGAAGCTGAGCAGCAGGGCCCGGTGGTCGGTGAGGTGGGTCAGGACCGTGGCCCACGTCAGGTGGGCCCGGGCGATCGGCGAGGCGTTCGGGTCGGCCAGCGCCACCTGGGTGAGGCGTTCGCTCCACTCCTCGAACATCGCGCCGAGCGCCTCGTTGAGCAGCCCCGCTTTCGAGCCGAAGTGGTAGCCGATCGAAGCCAGGTTGGTGCCCGATTCGGCGACCAGGTCGCGCGTGGTGATGTGCGCGTATCCCTTGTCCTGCAACAGCCTTCCGGCCGCCGCGAGGAGTAGTTCTCGATGTCCCACCGGCCAAGCCTAGTTGACCGGCGGATCTATACGGGTGTATGAATCGTGGAGCGGGTCACAACGCCGGAGGGTGCGCCATGAGTTCTGCCGAGGTCGCCATGCGCGAGTCGCTCCCGCCCGGGTCCCGGCTGCCACGACCCATCCAGACGATCCTGTTTCTGCGCTCCCGCCACCGCTTCGGACCGATCTGGCGCCGCAAGCACGGCGACACGTTCACCGTCCGCCTCGCCGCCGACCGGACCGTCGTCGTGGTGAGCAGGCCCGAGGACATCCGCGAGATCTTCGCCGGCCCGTCGTCGGTGTTCCATGCGGGCGAGGGCAACGCGATCCTCGAACCGGTGATGGGCAGCCAATCCGTGCTGATCCTCGACGAGGACGTCCACCTGCGCTCCCGCAAGCGCCTGATGCCCGCGTTCAACGGCGCCGCCCTGCGCGGCTACGCCGGGATGATGACCGAGCTGGCCGAGAAGTCCGCCGACCGCTGGCCGGTCGGTAAGCCCTTCGCCGTGCACCCGGTGATGAACGCGCTCACCCTGGAGATCATCCTGCGGGTCGTGTTCGGCATGGCCGAGGGCGACCGGCTCGCCAAGCTGCGGCCACTGATCAACAAGGTCGTCGACATCGGCCCGATCGCGATCCTCGGCTGGACCTACCCGGCGCTGAGCCGGTACTGGCCATGGAAGCGCAACGCCCAGAACCTTGCCGACGCCGACGCACTCCTGCACGAGGAGATCGCCGAGCGTCGCACCGAGGATCTGACCGACCGCGACGACGTCCTGTCCCGCCTGCTCGCCGCCGACCCCGAGGCGCCCGCCGCCGAGTTGCGCGACCACATGATGACCCTGCTCCTCGCGGGCCACGAGACCACCGCCACCGCGCTCGCGTGGTCGCTGCACGAACTGGCCCGAAACCCGGAAATCCTTCGCGCCGCACAGGAAGCGGCCGACAACGGCGACGACGACTACCTCCAGGCCGTCACCAAGGAGGCCATGCGGCTGCGCCCGGTCATCTACAGCGTCGCCCGCAGGCTGACCGAGCCGACTGTCGTGCGTGGACACCTGCTGCCGAAGGGCACGATCGTCACGCCCAGCATCGGTCTCGTGCAGAGCGACCCCGACAACTTCGCCGAGCCCGAGGAGTTCCACCCGGAGCGCTTCATCGGCGCCCAACCCGAGGCGGGCACTTGGATCCCGTTCGGCGGCGGTGTCCGACGCTGTCTCGGCGCCGGGTTCTCCCTGCAGGAGGCCGCGGCCGTTCTGCGCGCGGTCCTCGTCCGGTACGAGATCGAGCCGGTGGGCCCGCCGGAGGCCACGATCACCCGCAACATCACCCTGGTCCCCGCGAAGGGCGCCCGGATCGTGGCCCGCCGCCGCTGATGGCGCCGGTCACAGCCGGGTCAGCGCAGCGTCAACGAGAGCGCTGAGCCCGTAAAGATCGCGTAGCCGAATCCACCACCGTGCCCCTGCTCGGCGTTGTGTTGTCCATGGATGACACCACCGTTACGCGGAGGACACCGTGACACTTGTCGACCACATACCCACGCTGCGGGGCTCGCTGAACCGGCGACTCGAACCCGGCCTCTGGCCCCGCGGCGCCCACCTGCGTACCGACAACGAACTGGAGATCGGCGGGGTCGAGACCACTCAGCTCGCCGCGCGCTTCGCCACCCCCGCCTACGTGCTCGACGAGGACGACATCCGGGCCCGCTGCCGGGCCTACCGCGCCGCGCTCCCGGACGTCGAGATCGCCTACGCGGGCAAGTCGCTGCTGTGCCGCGGGGTGCTGCGGATCATCGCCGAGGAAGGCCTGTCGCTGGACGTCTGCTCGGCGGGCGAACTCGCGGTAGCCCGGTCGATCGGCTTCCCGGCGGAGCGGATCCTGTTGCACGGCAACGTGAAGACCGCCGAGGACTTCAAGGCCGCGCTTGGCTACGGGGTGGGCCGGGTGGTGATCGACTCGCTCGATGAGATCCACCAACTGGGCGCGTTGACCACTGCCGCCCAGCCGGTGCTGATCCGGGTCACGCCGGGTGTCGACGGGAGCACCCACCACGCCATCGCCACCGGCGTCGACGGCCAGAAGTTCGGCTTCTCCCTGGCCGACGGCGCGGCCGAACGGGCGGTCGCGCGGGTGTTGGCCGAACCCGGGCTGCGCCTGGTGGGGCTGCACTGCCACATCGGCTCGCAGATCACCCGGGTGGCCGCCTTCGAGGAAGCGGCCCGCCGGATGGTCGGACTGCTGGCGCTCATCCGAGACCGGCACGAGGTGGTGCTGCGGCAGCTCGACGTCGGCGGCGGCCACGGAATCCCCTACCTCCCAGGTGAAGCCGAGTTCGACCTCACCGGATTCGCCAACCGCCTGCGCTGCGCGGTGAACTACGAATCCGGCAGGCGACGGTTTCCCGTGCCCGCGCTCACCATCGAGCCCGGCCGCTGCATCGTCGGCCCGGCGGGTGTGACGCTTTACCGGGTCGCGGTCGTCAAGCGCGGCGCGACAACGTTCGTCGCGGTGGACGGCGGCATGAGCGACAACCCCCGGCCCGCCCTGTACGGCGCTCGGTACACCGTGCGGATGGTCGGACGCGCCTCCTCGGCCCCCGCCGTCCCGGTGACGGTGGTCGGCCGCCACTGCGAGGCGGGCGACGTCCTGGCCACCGGCGTCGACCTCCCGGCGGACATCGCCGCGGGCGACCTCCTGGCGGTGGCGGCCACGGGCGCCTACCACCACAGCCTGTCGTCCAACTACAACGCCGTGGGCAGGCCCCCGCTGGTCGCCGTGCGCGACGGTGTGGCCCGGCTGCTGGTCCGCCGGGAGACCGAGGACGACCTGCTCGCCCGCGACGAAGGCTGACTCAGGCGGGGAGGGGCCTGCCGCGGTCGGTGGCGACGGTGATCGCGAAGAACGCCAGCAGCGCGCCGGTCACGTAGCGCTGGACCCGCAGCCAGTCCGGCCGCCGGGCGAAGAACGTGCCCACCGCGCCCGCGGCCAGGACGAACGCGGCGTTGAACGTCAGCGCCACCGCGATCTGGGTCAGCCCCAGCAGCAGGCTCTGCATCGCGACCGAGCCCTGCGACGGGTCGATGAACTGCGGCAGGAGCGAGACGTAGAGGATGGCGATCTTCGGGTTGAGCAGGGCGGTCAGCAGCCCCATGCCGAACAGTTTGCGCGGCCGGTCGATCGAGAGCCCCTGCGGCGCGAACGGCGACGTGCCACCGGGCCGGATCGTCTGCCAGGCCAGCCAGAGCAGGTACGCCGCCCCGGCCAGCTTGAGCGCCAGGTAAAGCTGCGGCACGTACGTGAAGAGCGTGACCACCCCCGCGGTGGCGGCGACCAGGTACACGAACAGTCCCGCCCCGACACCGGCGAGCGAGACCAGGCCCGCGCGGCGACCCTGGGTCACCGACCGCGAGACCAGGTAGATCATGTTCGGCCCGGGCGTCAAGACCATGCCCAGGGAAACGAGTGCGACACCGATGAACGCGCTTAGTTCAACCTGTTCAATGAATCCCATGATTCTTCCTGTTTCATAGAGTATTGCTCCAACGGAGTTGGAGTCTGACGTGGTCTCCGCAGGCGTTTTGCCTCTCCGGGGAACCTCCCGGCGAGGTTGTGGTCAAGCCGCGTCCGCGAGCATCGCGGACAGCAGGTTGGCGGCGGCGTTGTGGTCACGCTCGTGAGTGACGCCGCACGCGGTACACGTCCAGGTACGGTCGGCGAGGGTCAGGCCACCGTGTCGCTGTCCACACGTGGGGCTGGAGCAGGTTTTCGAACTCGGGAACCAGCGGTCGGCTTTCCATACCCGCGACCCGTACCATGCGGCTTTGTAGTCGAGTTGGCGAAACGAACTCGCTCCAGCCTGCATCCGAGATCGCGCGTGCCAAGCGCCGGTTGCCGGTCATCCCCTTGATGTTGGGTGTTTCCACCGCGATGGCCGACTTGGTTCTCGCCAGCATTGTGGTGGTTTTGTGTATGAAGTCGCTGCGTCGGTTAACGACTCGCAGATGCACGCGGGCCACCTCGGCGCGTCGCTTGGCCCGGTTCGCGGAATCGCGTTGGGAGCGGGACAACGCCTTGTTCGCCGTTCGCAGCTTGCGTAGTGCCGCCTTGAGTGGTTTCGCCGATTGGATCTCGGTCACGGTGCCATCGTCGTCGACGACGGTGGCGAATGTTCTCAGTCCGAGGTCGATCCCGCACGCGGGGCTACCGTGCGGGACGGCACGCCGCTTGTCGAGTTCGCAGCGGTCGACTTCGACTTGAAACGAGATCCACCAGCGCCCGGCTCGCTCCTTCACTGTCGCGCCCAGCACCCGAGCCGGGCTGGCCGAAAGCCGATCCACCAGCCAGGACATGTCCTCTCGAGCGGCAACTTTACCGACGCCGGGCAGTTGGGTGGTTCGTGCGTCGAGGGGTCTGGCTCGATCAGCGTCGTAGCGGAACCGGCCACCGTGCTTGCGTTTGCGCCACGATGGAAACCCAACTTTGTGCCCTTTGCGTTTGCCGTCGCGGGAGTCGAAGAAGTTGCGGAACCCAGCCGCCCGCAACCGGCACGCCTCCTTTGGCACCCGCGACCCCGTGAACCATGGGAATCGTTTGGGGTGCGCGGCGCGCCAAGCCGCCGCCAACGCAGGCGCGGTCCACGGAACCGGCGTCAACTGGGCATCAGGCACACCGTAGCTCGTCTCGGCGTCGCGTTGGTCGAGTGCCGATTTCACCCGTTCCAGGGCGAAGTTCTCCACCAACCGCGACAATCCCGCGTGCTGCGCCAGCCGGGTCAGTTGTTCGTCTGTGGGAGCCAGTTCTACCCGGAATCCTTGTATTTTCATCACTCAGCCCCCGGCGACTTGCGGCCATACGGGACGTCGCCGAATGACCGGCCTGCAGCGCGTGCGAGTGCGCAATGAGACGAACACGGCAGTTATCCCCCCAGATCACACCACGGTCGATCATGACCGAGGTCCCGCAGCCACCATAGGGGCGCGCACCGACAAAATCGTGCAGTATGGGAGCGCCTGAGACCCATTGTTCCAGTCAGAGCCGACGGTTCTCCAATACTGGGATCGCCGCCCGCGTGGTGTCCACGAGTTCGGTGTCGATGTCGACGACCAGCACGTCCGGCTTGCCCTCCAGCGACGCGACGACGCGCCCGCGCGGGTCGGCGACGAGGCTGTGTCCGATCCCCAGCGGGGCCGTGCCGGTGACCGGGCCCGGGTCGGCCTGCCCGCAGGCGAGCACCCAGGACGTGCAGTCGAGTGCTCGTGCGCGCACGAGCAACTCCCACTGGTCGAGTTTGCCCTCGCCCGCCCCCCAGGAAGCACCGAGCAGGACCGCCTTGGCGCCGCGGTCGGCCAGTGCGCGGAACAGTTCGGGGAAGCGGACGTCGTAGCAGGTGGCGACGCCGAGGGTGATGCCGTCGACCTCGATCGTCACCGGGGCGTCGCCCGGCGCGACCGTGCGCGACTCGGCGAAGCCGAAGGCGTCGAACAGGTGGATCTTGTCGTAGCCGAGGTGCTGCCCGCGCCCGGTGACCAGCAGCGTGTTGCGCACCCGCCCGTCCGGGTCCGGGGTGAACATCCCCGCCACGACCACCACGCCGTGCTCGCCGGCGATCGCCCGGACCGCCGTGGGCCACGGCCCGTCGAGCGGCTGCGCCACGGGCCCGAGGGGGACGCCGAAGCGCGACATCGTCGCCTCCGGGAACAGCACCACCGACGCGCCGTCGGCCTGGCGCACGCCTTCGCGGACCAGAGCGAGGTTGGCCTCCGGGTCGGCTGTGGCGGAGATCTGGCAGAGGGCAACTCGCACAGTCGCTCCTTACGATTCGATCGACCACTACGCTGAGATCGTGCCGGTTCTGCGCGCGGTAGCCGCTGTCGTCCTGATGATTTCCCTGGCCGCCTGCACGGCCGAACCTACCCCGCCCGCCTCCGGTGATCCCGACGGTCGTTCGATGGTGATCGCCGCGGCCGTCGCGCCCGAGTCTCTGGACCCGGCGGGCGGGTATGCCCCGCTCGGCGCGGCGAAGATCTACGACGGACTCGTCGAGTACCAGCCCGGCGGCACGCTGCGTCCGGCGCTGGCCGCCGGTATGCCCGTTCCCGCCGCCGACGGCCGGTCCTGGACCGTCGCCCTGCGCGCCGACGTGAAGTTCCACGACGGCAGTGCGTTCGACCCCGACGATGTCGTGGCCACCTACCGGCGCGTCCTCGACGGTCCGCTGCGCTCGAAGTTCTGGATGCTCTCCGACGTCCGGGCGATCGACGGGGGAACCGTGCGCTTCGAGCTGTCCCAGCCGTACCCGGCGTTCGCCTGCCTGCTCGTGCTGGGCGTCAAACCGGCCGCGGAGGGGACCAACGGCACCGGCCCATACCAGGTCACCGCCTGGGAGCCCGGCCGCAAGCTCGTCCTCAAAGCCCACTCCGCCTACTACCTCGGCCCGCCGAAGCTCAGCGAGATCACCGTCGAGTTCGTCGCCGACGACGAGACCCGCGCCCAACTGCTGCGCGACGGCAAACTCGACGGCGCCGTGCTGCCCGCGAGCCTGGCGTCGGGTTTCGGCACCACCTCCGGTCTCAGCGTCGTGGACCACGCCGCGGGCGACGTCCGGCTGATCTCCCTGCCCGACGGTCCCGTCACCGGCGACCCGGCGGTGCGCCGCGCGCTGAATCTGGTGGTCGACCGCCGCAAACTCGTCGAGGAGGCACTGGCGGGCAAGGGCGCGGCGACGTCGCTGCCGCTGCCCGCCGCGCTCGCCGAGTTCGCCGAGCCGGGCGCGCGCTTCGACCTTGACATCCCCCGCGCGAAGCAACTGCTGGACGCGGCCGGGTGGTCGGCCGCGGCGGACGACGGTCCCCGCGCCAAGGCGGGTGTGCTCGCCGCCATCCCCGTCGGCTACCCCGCCGGTGATCTGACCGCGCGTGACCTCGTCGCAGGCTTTGCCCGCGCCGCCGCCATGATCGGCGTGCGGGTCACCGCCGAGCCGGTCGCGCGCGAGGCCCTCACCGGGGCCACCGCCGAACTGCGCGCCGTGGGGGACCCGTTCGACCCGAGCCGGGCCCTGTCGTGGCTGGGCGACACGACGGCGCGCGCCGTCACCGACCCGGCCCAGCGCGCGGTGGCCTACCGGGCGCTCACCCGCGCCTACCTCGCCGCGCCGACCGCCGTGGTGCTCGCGGAGACCGGGCACAGCTACGTGATTCGCCAGAACTGGACCGGATACCGGGCCGTCGTCGACGGCCCGGGCACAGACCACACGTGGGGGGCATGGTGGAACCTGCAGACCTGGGCACCTCGATGATCGACCTGAACCTGGACTTGGACGCAGCGCGTGCCCTCACACCTGGTGCGGCGAACGGTGTGTTCCTCGACAGCGCCGGAGCATCCCTGGTCCCGCGTCCGATCGTCGAGGAGGTGATCGCTCATCTTCGCCGCGAGGAGGAGGTCGGCGGCTACCGCGCGGGCGCCGAACGCGGCGACGACCTCGAAGCGGGCTACGGCGTCTTCGCCGACCTGCTCGGCTGCGAGCCCGACGAGATCGCCTTCACCGACAGCTCCACCCGCTCCTACCTCGCCGCGTTCGACGCGCTGCCGCTCGAACCGGGCGACCGGCTGCTCGCCACCGAGGCCGAATACGGCGGCAACGCGATCCCGCTGCTGCGTCGGGCCCAGCTCGCCGGGGCCACCGTCGAGCCGATCCCGTCCACGGCCGACGGCGAGGTCGATGTCGCCGCGCTGCGAGGGATGCTCGACGAGCGGGTCAAGTTCGTCTCGCTGGTGCACGTGCCGACCAACAACGGGCTGGTCAACCCGGTCGAAGCGGTCGTCGAGGCGGCGCACGAGGTGGGCGCGCTGGTGGCCCTTGACGCCTGCCAGTCGATCGGCCAGCTCCCGCTGTCGCTGCGCGGCATGGGCGTTGACATCATCAGCGGATCCGGTCGCAAGTGGCTGCGCGGCCCGCGCGGAAATGGGGTGCTCGCCGTGAGTCGGGCGGCCCGTGAGCGGCTGCGCCCCCGGCTGGTCGACCTGCACAGCGGGGAGTGGACGGGCGCCGCCGAATTCGAGCTGCGCGACGACGCCCGGGTCTTCGAGCTGTGGGAGTGCGGCGTCGCGGAGCGCCTCGGCTTCATCTCCGCCGCCCGCTACGCCCTCGACCTGGGCGTCGACGCCATCGCCGCCGAGGTCGCCGACCGGGCGGGCCGACTGCGTGCCGGGCTTGCCGAAATCCCCGGCGTCCAGCTTCGTGACCAGGGCAAACGCCAATGCGGCCTGGTCACTTTCACCGTCGAAGGGATGGCCGCGGCCGAGGTTCGAGACAAGCTGCGCGGTCAGGACATCACCGTCACGGTCAGCGGGCTGCCGTCCACCCGGTACGACATGACCCGGCGCGGTCTCAGCGAGATCGTCCGGGCCTCGCCGCACTACTTCATCTCCCCGGACCAGATCGATACAGCAGTCGAGGCGGTCGCCGCCCTGCGGTGACGGACGCGACGGTCACCCGGGGAGGGCGACGCCTTACTCTTGAGGGGTCCCAGCGCTGATGGAAGGACCCCATGCTCACCCGTACTGACCTGCGCTCCGCCGTCCCGTCGCCCGTCGAGCTGCGCCACGCGCTGCCCCGGGCCGAGGTCGACGTGGACGCGGTCATCCATCAGGTGCGGCCGATCGTCGACGGGGTCCGTGAGCGCGGGGTCGAGGCCGTCCTGGAGTTCACCGAGCGGTTCGACCGGGTCCGCCCCGAGTCGGTCCGGGTGCCCGCCGCCGAGCTGACACGCGCCTTGGACGAGCTGGACCCGGCGGTGCGTGCGGCCCTTGAGGAGTCGATCGCGCGCGCCCGCGTGGTCCACGCCGAGCAGCGCCGCACCGACGTGACCACCCAGGTCGTCCCCGGTGGCACGGTCACCGAGCGCTGGGTGCCGGTCGCCCGGGTCGGGCTCTACGCGCCCGGCGGGCTCGCGGTGTACCCGTCGAGTGTGGTCATGAACGTCGTCCCCGCGCAGGCCGCCGGGGTCGAGTCGCTGGTCGTCTGCTCGCCGCCGCAGGCGGAGTTCGGCGGCCGTCCGCACCCGACGATCCTGGCCGCCGCCGAACTGCTCGGCGTCGAGGAGGTCTGGGCCGTGGGCGGCGCGCAGGCTGTGGCGCTGCTGGCCTACGGCGGCGTCGACACCGACGGCGCCGAACTGGCCCCGGTCGACATGGTCACCGGGCCGGGCAACATCTACCTGACCGCGGCGAAGCGTCTGCTGCGCGGTCTCATCGGCATCGACTCCGAGGCCGGGCCGACCGAGATCGCCATCCTGGCCGACGCGACCGCCGACCCGGCGCACGTCGCCGCCGACCTCATCAGCCAGGCCGAGCACGACCCGCTCGCGGCGAGCGTGCTGGTCACCGACTCGGTCGAGCTGGCCGACGCCGTCGACGCCGAGCTGGAGATCCGGGCCAAGGCCACCAAGCACTCCGACCGGGTCACGACCGCGTTGCGCGGCAAGCAGTCCGGCTGCGTCCTGGTGTCCTCAGTGGACGACGGACTGCGGGTCGTCGACGCCTACGCGGCCGAGCACCTGGAGATCCAGACCGCCGACGCGCGTGCGGTCGCCGCCCGGGTCCGCAGCGCGGGCGCGATCTTCGTCGGCGCGTATGCCCCCGTCTCGCTCGGCGACTACTGCGCCGGGTCCAACCACGTGCTGCCCACCGGTGGCTGCGCGCGACACTCCTCGGGGCTGTCGGTGCAGACGTTCCTGCGCGGCATCCACGTCATCGACTACTCCGAGGACGCGCTGCGCGAGGTGGCCGGCCACGTCGTCGCGCTGGCCAACGCCGAGGACCTGCCCGCGCACGGCGAAGCCGTCACCGCGAGGTTCGAGTCGTGAGCGCCCCCGGATCACGGGCGGTCCTGGCCGACCTGCCCCTGCGCGACGACCTGCGCGGCCGCTCGCCTTATGGTGCGCCGCAGCTCGACGTCCCGTTCCCGTTGAACACCAACGAGAACCCGTACCCGCCGCCGCCCGAGCTGGTCGCCGACATCACCGCGGCCGTCCAGGAGATCGCGGGCACGCTGCACCGCTACCCGGATCGCGACGCCATCGCGCTGCGCGACGACCTGGCGCGCTACCTCGCCGAGTCGACCGGTGTGCCGCTGACGGTGGCGAACCTGTGGGCCGCCAACGGGTCCAACGAGATCCTGCAGCAGATCCTGCAGGCCTTCGGCGGCCCTGGGCGGGTCGCGCTCGGGTTCGAGCCGTCGTACTCGATGCACCCGATCATCGCCGGGGGCACCCGCACCGAGTGGGCGCCGACACCGCGCCGCACCGACTTCTCGCTCGACGTCGAAGAAGCGGTGAAGGTGCTGGCCGAACGGTCGCCGGACGTCGTCTTCGTGACCAGCCCGAACAACCCGACCGGCCAGTCGATCCCGCTCGACGACCTGCGTGCGTTGGTCGAGGCCGCGCCGGGCATCGTGGTGGTCGACGAGGCATACGCGGAGTTCTCCCCGCAGGAGAGCGCCGTCGCCCTCATCGACGAGTTCCCCACGCAGGTCATCGTCAGCCGCACCATGAGCAAGGCCTTCGCCTTCGCGGGTGGTCGGCTCGGCTACCTGGCCGCGGCCCCAGCCGTCGTCGACGCGCTTCTGTTGGTGCGCCTGCCATACCACCTCTCCGCGCTCACCCAGGCCGCCGCCCGCGCCGCCCTGCGCCACGCCGACCAGACCCTGGCCTCGGTGCACGCGCTGGCCGCCGAACGCGACCGGGTGGCCGCCGCACTGGCCGTGCTCGGCGCCGACGTGGTGCCCAGTGACGCCAATTTCGTACTCTTCGGACAGTTCGACGACGCGCCCGCCGCCTGGAAGTCCTATTTGGATGAAGGCGTGCTCATCCGGGATGTCGGCATCCCTGGGTTCCTCCGGGTGACCGTGGGTACTCCAGTGGAGAACGACGCTTTCCTGGCCGCCAGTAAGGAGATCATCAAGTGAACCGTGTCGGCCGCGTGGAGCGGATCACCAAGGAGTCGTCCGTCCTCGTCGAGGTCGATCTCGACGGTTCGGGCAAGGTCGAGGTGTCGACCGGGGTCCCGTTCTTCGACCACATGCTCACCGCCTTCGGCTCGCACGCCTCATTCGACCTGACCGTCCGCGCCACCGGCGACATCGAGATCGACGCCCACCACACGGTGGAGGACGTCTCCATCGTCCTGGGTCAGGCTCTGCGCGAGGCCTTGGGCGACAAGTCCGGCATCCGCCGCTTCGGCGACGCCTGGATCCCGATGGACGAGACCCTCGCGCACGCGGCGGTCGACGTCTCCGGGCGGCCGTACTGCGTGCACCTGGGCGAGCCCGACGTGATGACCGGTTTCGTCGTCGGCAACAACTATCCGACGGTCCTCAACCGCCACGTCTTCGAGTCGATCGCCTTCCACGCCCAGATCGCCCTGCACCTGCGCGTGATCCACGGCCGCGACCCCCACCACATCACAGAGGCCGAGTACAAGGCCTTCGCCCGAGCCCTGCGCGCGGCGACCGAATCGGACCCGAGGGTCGGCGGAGTGCCGTCGACCAAGGGCGTTCTCTGAGCAGTCGGGAGACTGAGTTGGTGTCGAAGGACCTCGTCGTCATCGGCCTGATCGCGTTGGCGGGAATCCTCATCGGAGGCGTCTACACGACGTGGAAGACAGCGAAGGGAATGGCGATTCTGCTGTCCCTCTTCGCCCTGATGGCAGGTGGCGGCGCCTTGGCCTGGCACCTCTCCTCATGAGACGGACGGCAGTCTGGGTCCGCGACGATCTCGAAGAGGTGAGGACCCGCCTGCTCGACCGGTCAGGCAGGCGGCGGTTGCTGGTGCCCACGCCCAATGGGACGTTCGTCGTCGGGCCGAACCCGGTGACCGAGCGCACGATCAAGGACACGCGCGCGGTGCTCAGCGGCGGGATCGGTCTGATGTGGACCGATACAGGGATCGTGGTCGAGCATGCGGATTACCTCGACGCGGACCCCGCACTGCCTGCTGTCGAACTGTTCCAGCGGGAGGGCCTGCCCGCCGAGGCCGAACTCATCCGCTGGCTCGACCAGGGCGGCGCCGACACCACGGTACCCACCCATCCGCGGCCGTGGTGGGAGAAGCTGTTCGGCGAGCGAGTCACCGACCGGCGCTGGTACCGGCGTTCCCGTGGTGCGTTCGAAGTGGGCATACGGGTGCTGACACTGCCCTTCACCGTAGCCGCGCTGGTGTACTTTGATCTCGAAGCCTTGCCGCTGCTTCTCCAATGGTGCCTTATCTTGATGGTGCCGGTGGCAGCCATCGACCTGGTGGCCGTGATTTCCGCCGCATCCAGGTGGCGTCAGCAGTTCCCGGTGCTTGATCCCCTGGGGCTGCGCTCGGAGGTTCAGGCTCCTCGGTAGCGGACCGGCATGTAGGCGAGTTCGTCCGGCCCGCCCCACCGGTACTCCTGGTGCTTGACCGGTGTCTCGCCGAAGTCGTAGGCGAGGTAGCTGCTGTAGTCCCGGCTGGTCCAGCGTTCGAAGAGCCGCACATGCTTCCCCGATGCCACCAGCGCGTCCCCCGTGCGCAGATCCTCACGCCGGATCGGGTCGGTGATGTCGCCGAGGTCGCGGCCGCCGCCAGGGCGGGGAGTGGCGTAGCTGACCGACAGGCCCCAGGTCATCGAAACGAAACCGGAGCAATCGGTCCGGTAGTACGGCTGGTGGCAGCCGCCCAGCATGCCGTCCCAGTCAGTGGGGGAGTACCCGCCGTCGACGGTGAAGCAGTGGTCCTGCGAGTACGTCGGCCCGGCCTGGAACCAGACTTCCGCCCGAGCCATCGCGCGGTCGCCGAACTGGGCAAGATCCCTGGCCTCGGCGAGCGCGCTGTCGCCAGTCGTGAACAGGGCCGCGATCAGGACTAATCGGGGCAGCGACATCAAATCCCGCCCTCGGTCGCCGCCTTCAGCCGAGGCGCGCCGGGACCGAGCTTCGCCAAGTCGTCGTCACTGTTGATCAGCCCGCACGACTTGAGGGACAGGCAGCCGCATCCGATGCAGGACGTCAGGTTGTCCCGCAGCCGCTGTAAAGCGTCGATGCGCGCCTCGATCTCGCCGCGCCAGGACTTGGACAGCCTGCTCCAGTCCACCTTCGTCGGCGTCCGCCGCTGCGGCAGCAGGTCAAGCGCGTCGTGGATCTCCTCCAGCGACAGCCCGACCCGCTGGGCGGTCCGGATGAACGCCAACCGCCGCAGGACCGCCCGCGCGTACCGCCGCTGGTTGCCCGCGGTGCGTTCGGAGGTGATCAATCCGCGCTCCTCGTAGAAGCGTAGGGCCGTGTGGGGAACACCGCTGCGATCGGCGACCTCGCCGATGGTCAACATCTCTGGAAGCTTGGACACCCCCGAGAGCCTACCCGTGACCTCCAGATAGGTCGAAGTACGGATACCCGCTGTTCAGGACGGCGTGAAGGGATCCAGCAGCCGCACACCCGTCGAGGCTACGTCCACCCCGTTGCGGGTCACGAGGGTCCATCCGTGGACCATGGCCGTCGCCACCAGGAGGCCGTCGACGACCGGCAATCGATGAGCATTGAGGTGGCCCCATTGGTCAGCCACCTCCGCCGTGACGGGCACGATCCGCTCGGCATGGACCGTGACCAACTGGGTCAGCCACTGCTCGAAGACCGTGGCCTGAGCGCGGTCTCGACGCACCAAACGTTCAATGCCCTGCCCGATCTCGCCGATCACGAGCACGCTCAGAAACAGGTCACTCGCGGGCGCGGCGTCGAACCATGCGGCTACACCTGAGTTCGGGGTTTTCTTGCCGATCTCCGACACGATATTCGTGTCGAGAAGAAACTCACTCATCCTCGCTCAGATCGATGGTTCGCGCAGGCGTACGGGATCGCGTGATCCCCAGTTCTTCGAGATCAGGGCCGGAGCGCAGGAGTTGCTTGAAATCTTCGTCGCCACCTCCGCGAAGCCTTCGGTACTCGCCGATGTCGATGACTACGGCGACTTCCGCGCCATGCCGTGTGACGAACTGCGGACCATCGGTCTCGACGGACCGGATCAGCTCGCTGAAGCGTTGCTTGGCTTCCTGTAACTGCCAGTGTCCGGACATGGCGACCACCTCGCTAGCTCTGTCTAGACAGAGCTAGATGATTCCTGCGGCCCTGTCACCCGGCTCCTCCAAGTACACGGCCGGAACGTGGTCGGTCAGCCAGACGCCATTGGCGCTGACGTAGAAGACGTGGCCGTCGGCCGCCATCCCGGCCGCGTCGATCACCAGGACCAGCGGCTTCCCTCGCCGCGCCCCGACCGCCACGGCGGTCTCGCGGGTGGCCGACAGGTGCACGTGATGCCGGTTCATCGGCCGCAACCCGTCCGCCTTGATCGACGGCAACGCCGCCGCGACAGTCCCGTGGTAGAGCACGTGTGGCGGCGTGGCGGGCAGCAGGCCCAGGTCGACGGGGACGCTGTGGCCCTGGTTGGCCCGGATCCGGGTGCCGGTCTCGTCGTAGGTGAAGCGCTGTTTGTTGTTCTCGGCCACGACGACGTCGAGGGTTTCGCGGTCGACGCGCAGGGCGGCGAGGACCGCGGACACGTCGGTCCAGCCGGCGGCGTCGAGCGTGAGGCCGAGGTGGTCGGGGTCGTGGCGCAGCGCCTTCGATAGGCGCTTGGAAAGTCTGATGTCCATAACGAGTGCAGTGGATCACAGCGCCCACCCGGATCGCCACGAAGTTCTTGACCTCCAGCGAACTCGAAGTTGCACGGTAGAGCCATGACATCCGACACGACGCACCTGGCGCCGCTGTTCGCCAGGATGACCGGCGACGAGAAGCACGAGTGGGCCGCGGCGTCGACGCTCGACGTGCTGTGGGTCCTCTATGACCGGGTGCTCGACGTGGCCCCCGACCGCGTCGACGACCCCGACCGGGACCGCTTCCTGCTGTCCAAAGGCCACGGCCCCATGGCCTTCTACGCCGTCCTCGCGGACAAGGGCTTCATCGATCCGTCCATCTTGGACACCTGGACCGACTTCGGCTCGATCCTGGGCCAGCACCCCGACCGCACGCTCGTCCCCGGTGTCGAGATCGGCTCCGGCTCGCTGGGCCACGGCCTGCCGATCGCGGTCGGACAGGCGTTCGGACTACGGGCGCGCAACCGTGCGGCGCGGGTGTTCGTGCTCATCGGCGACGGGGAACTCGACGAGGGCAGCAACCACGAGGCCATCGCCGTCGCGGGCCGCCACGGCCTGGACCGCCTGACCACCATCGTGATCGACAACCACAGCGCCAACCACGGCTGGCCGGGCGGCATCGCCGAGCGCTTCGCGGTGGAGAACTGGGCGACCGCGACGGTCGACGGCCGCGACCACGACGCCCTGCACGCCGCTCTCACCGCCGACCACCCCGGCAGGCCGCTCGTCGTGGTCGCCGACGTCCAGAAGGGCTGACCCATGACCACCGTCGACCAGCACACCATGCGCGAGGCGTTCGCCGTGCACCTGAACGACGCGCTCGACCAGGACCCGCGCGTCGCCCTCGTGCTCGCCGCCATTTCCCGCGACCTGTTCGACCGCGCCCTGCGCGACTACCCGGACCGCGTGGTCAACGTCGGGATTCGCGAGCAAGCCATGGTCGGGGTCGCAGGCGGCCTCGCGCTGACCGGCTTCCGGCCGGTCGTGCACACCTACGGCCCCTTCCTCGTCGAGCGCCCGTACGAGCAGATCAAGCTCGACCTCGGCCACCAAGACGTCGGCGCCGTGCTCGTCAGCGTCGGGGCTTCCTACGACAACCCCGCCATGGGCCGCACCCACCAGGCGCCCGCCGATGTCGCGCTGTTCGACACGCTGCCCGGCTGGACCGTGCACGTTCCCGGCCACCCCGACGAGGTCGGCCCGCTGCTCGCGGGCGCCATCGCGGGCGAGGGCCGGGTCTACCTCCGCCTGTCCACCCGTTCCAACGCCCGCCCGCGGCCGGTGACCGGTGAGTTCGTCCCGGTGCGGCACGGCAGCCTCGGCACCGTCCTCGCCGTCGGCCCGACCCTCGACAACGTGCTCGCCGCCACCGAGGGCGTCGACGTATCGGTGCTCTACACCCCGACGATCCGGCCGTTCGACAGCGCGGGCCTGCGCGCCGCGGTCGACTCGACCGCGCCGAACGTGCTCGTCGTGGAGCCGTATCTCCAGGGGACTTCGGCCGCCCAGGTCGCCGAGGCGCTCGCCGACGTGCCGCACCGGCAGCGGTCGATCGGCGTGCGGCGCGACCTTGAGGTACACGCCTACGGGACGCCTGGGCAGCACGACGAGATCCACGGCCTGGACGCGGCCGGGATCGCGAAGACCCTGCGGGAGTTCCTGGCCTGGTGAGGTCTCAGACGTGCGCGGCCCGTGTGGTGGCGGGCGCGCGGCGGGGTCGGGGCACCTCGACGACCCGGGGGGCCGGTCGCGGCATGATCAGCGCCGCGGCGACGCCGATCCAGACGACGGCGAGCACGGCGGGCCACGCCACCGACTCCGACATCGCCAGGTAGGCGTCCACGACCGCGGCCACGAACAAGATGACAGCCAAACCCCAGCGCACCAACCGGGTCTTGGTGGTCATGCCGGCCTCCTTGTGCTTCGGCTCCGACCTGGCCGTGACCAGCTAATTACCCACTTTCGAGTGAATTCACACCCGAGTTTGGTCACGGTTAGGTCACGTCGATCCAGCGACTAGGCTGAACGACGTGGCACGAGTCGTCGTACTTGATTACGGATCCGGAAACCTTCGCTCCGCTGAGCGAGCCCTGCGCCGCGTCGGCGCCGAGGTCGAGGTGACCGGTGACTTCCAGGCCGCCGTCGAGTGCGACGCGCTGGTCGTCCCCGGTGTCGGCGCCTACGCCGCCTGCATGGAGGGCCTGCGCGCCATCCGCGGCGACCGGATCATCGGCCGCAGGCTCGCGGGCGGACGTCCGGTGCTGGGCATCTGCGTCGGCATGCAGATCCTCTTCGAGCGCGGCATCGAGCACGGGGTGGAGACCGAGGGCTGCGCCGAGTGGCCCGGCGTCGTCGATCGCCTCGACGCCCCGATCGTGCCGCACATGGGCTGGAACACCGTGCGCGCGCCGGAGAAGTCGGTCCTGTTCGGCGGGATGGACCCGGGCACCCGGTTCTACTTCGTGCACTCCTACGCGGCGCGCACCTGGGACCTGCGCCCCGAGCCGCCGATGATCCCGCCGCTGGTCACCTGGGCGAACCACGGCGGCGACTTCGTGGCGGCGGCCGAGAACGGGCCGCTCTCGGCCACCCAGTTCCACCCCGAGAAGTCCGGCGACGCGGGCGCGCAGCTGCTCGAGAACTGGCTCAAGGACGTCACCGGATGACCGCCCCGCGCAAGCGGCGCACCACGCCCGCCAGCAGGCGTCGGTCGACTACGGCGCGCAGGCGCAGGCGGTCGACCGCGACGACGCTCGGCGGAGCGGTCGGCGCGGCCCTCGCGGGGGTGCTGACCGCGCTGGTCGGCACCCTGCCGCTGTGGGTGTGGGCACTGCTCCTGGTGGTCGGCCTCGGCGTGGGCTACCTCATGCACCGCCGCGCGCACCCGGCCACATAGGCTGCTCCGGTGAGCTTCTACTTGCTACCCGCCGTCGACGTGGCCTACGGCCAGGCCGTCCGACTCGTCCAGGGTGCCGCGGGCACCGAGACCGACTACGGCTCGCCGCTGGACGCCGCCCTCGCGTGGCAGACCGACGGCGCCGAGTGGGTCCATCTGGTCGACCTCGACGCCGCGTTCGGCCGAGGCAGCAACCGCGACCTCATCGCCGAGGTCGTCGGCACCCTCGACGTGAAGGTAGAGCTGTCGGGCGGCATCCGCGACGACGCGTCCCTGGCCGCCGCCCTGGCGACCGGCTGCGCCCGGGTCAACCTGGGCACCGCGGCGCTGGAAGACCCCACCTGGTGCGCCAAGGCCATCGCCGAGCACGGCGAGAAGGTCGCGGTCGGCCTGGACGTGCGCATCACCGACGGCGTCCACCGGGTCGCGGCCCGGGGCTGGACCACCGACGGCGGCGAGCTGTGGGACGTCCTGGAGCGCCTGGACAAGGACGGCTGCTCGCGTTACGTGGTGACCGACGTGAGCAAGGACGGCACCCTCGAAGGCCCGAACCTGAAGCTGCTCAGCGACGTCTGCGCCCGCACCGACGCCCCGGTGATCGCCTCCGGTGGCGTGTCCAGTGTGGACGACCTGATCGCGCTGGCCGCCCTGGCGGAGATCGGCGTCGAAGGGGCGATCGTCGGGAAAGCCTTGTACAACGGCAACTTCACGCTCCCGCAGGCGCTGTCAGCGCTGCGCTGACGAGATGACTCCGGCCGAGGCCCGCGAAGCGCTGCTGTTCCACTCGGCACTTCACCCGGACATCGACGATCCACGGTGGGAGAACGGGTTCCTGGGATCCCTGCGGCCGTTCAAAGGGCTCCGTGAGGAGAACTTCCACGAAGTGATGGCCGCGCTGCGCGTGCTCGCCGAGCCCTTGCAGGCCGATCAGGTGCCGCGTGAGGTCGTGTCGAGCCTCGTCAACATCTGCCATCTCGGCCGCGCCTGGGGTCTTGAGCCCGGTGGGATGCTTCGGAGGAACGGCCTGATCGGTGACGCGGACATCGAACGGCTCGACGACTGGATCTGCACGATCTCCTACGCGTTCTTCTGCGTTCTCGACGGCGATGTCGACGAGGCGTTCCACGAGTACGACCGGCGCTGACGCCTCAGTCGGTGGCGCCCACGGTGATCTCGACGCCGATGGTGCCCTCGGAGCCGCGGCGCAGCCTGCTGCCGAGCATGGTGATCCGGCCGACCAGCCCGTACTTGCTCTGGATCAGCGAGCGGGCCCGCTCGGAGCCGTCGGCGTCGAGGATGCGGGCTTTGCCCTCGACGGTGTCGCCGAGTGGTTTGCCGCCGAAGTCGCACTCGGCGAGTTGGACGCGGCCGTTGTTGCGGATGCGCTTGACCTTGCCCGAGTCGGCGACGGTCCAGAAGTAGAGGGCGTCGCCGTCGCGCGCGACCCAGACCGGGGTGGGCACGGCGGTGCCGTCGCGCTTGAAGGTGGTCACGAGGAGGTATTTGCCGTCGCCGAGTCGGGTCAGTCCGTCCGATGCCATGGGAGGACAGTACTCGGATTCGCGTGCTGACAACCCCGTTCGGCGGCGGGGGTGGATGGCGCACGACCTTTCTCGGGGGCCATTCGTCGGCGTAAGTTACCGGCAAGTTCATCCGAACAGTGGGTGTGACACTTCTTATCAAGGTGTACCACTTGTAGGCGTGACTCCCACCACGTCGTTCGACCGTCGCGCCTTCCTCCGCACCTCCGCGGTGGCCGGTGGCGCCCTGCTCGTCCCGGCCGCGTTGGCTACCTCCGCCGGCGCGGCGGCCGTGCCGCAGTTCGCGCACGGCGTCGCTTCAGGTGATCCCTTACCCGACGGCGTGCTGCTGTGGACCCGCGTCACGCCCACACCCGACGCCACGCCCGGCTCCGGCGCGGGCCCGGAGGTCGAGCTCCGCTGGGACGTCGCCACCGACCCGGCGTTCACCGACGTCGTCCAGTCGGGGGCCGCCGCCACCGGACCCGCGCGCGACCACACCGTCAAAGTCGAGGCCGGGGGACTGGCCTCGGCGACCGTCTACTACTACCGGTTCACCCTCGACGGCGTCGCCTCGGCCACCGGCCGCACCCGCACGGCCCCGGCCGTGGACGCCGACGTGCGCAAGCTGCGCCTCGGCCAGGTGTCCTGCTCGAACTGGCAGGCCGGCTACTTCTCCGCCTACCGCCACCTCGCGGCGCGCTCCGACCTTGACGGTGTCCTGCACGTCGGCGACTACCTCTACGAGTATCAAGTGGGCGGTTTCGGGGCCGGTGGCGTGACCGTCCGCCCGCACGAGCCCAGCCACGAGATGCTCTCCCTCGCCGACTACCGGCGCCGCCACGCCCAGTACAAGACCGATCCCGACCTTCAGGCACTGCACGCCGCCCAGCCGTGGTTCATCACCTGGGACGACCACGAGTACGCCAACGACACCTGGTCCGGCGGTGCCGACAACCACCAGCCGAACGAAGGTGACTGGAACACGCGCAAGGCCGCGGCGCGGCAGGCGTACTTCGAGTGGATGCCGGTGCGCCAGGGGCCCGACGGTCAGATCTACCGCCGGTTCCGCTGGGGGCGGCTGGCCGAGTTGTCCCTGCTCGATCTGCGCAGCTACCGCTCGCTGCAGACCACGCCGTCCTCCGGCGACCCGCACGACCCGGCCCGCACGATCACCGGCGACCCGCAGATGGCGTGGCTCAAGTCCGGACTGTCAGGCACCGACGCGACCTGGAAGCTCGTCGGAAACTCGGTGATGATCACGCCGATCGCGGTGGGCAACGTCGAGGCGCGGTTCCTCGAAGCTCTCGGCAGTCTGCTGGGCCTGCCGATCGGCGGCGTGGCGGCCAACGCCGACGCCTGGGACGGCTACACCGCCGACCGGCGGGAACTGTTGGGGCACCTCAAGGACAACCGGGTCAAGAACACCGTTTTCCTCACCGGCGACATCCACTCGTCGTGGGGCGCGGACGTGCCGATCGACCGCTCGAGTTACTGGTACAACGGCAACAGCGTGGCCACCGAGTTCGTCACGACCTCCGTGACCAGCGACAACATCGACGACATCCTCAAGATCCCCGCTCGGACCGGTTCCGTGGTCGCGGAAACCGCGCTGTACGCGGGGAACTGGCACCTCAAGTACATCGAGCTGGACTCGCACGGCTACTCGGTCGTCGACGTGAATCCGGAGCGCGTCCAGATGGACTGGTACTACGTCACCGACCGGCTCAGCCCGACCTCCGGCGCGAAGCACGCCAAGTCGCTGGCCACGCCGGTCGGCACGCAGCGGGTGAAGCCCGCGGGAGCTCCTGTCGTCCAGGCCATGCCCTAGTGGCTTATGGGGTGCGGCGGCGCAGGGTCGCCGCACCCAGGACCACGGCGAGCACCACGCAGGCCCCGACGACCACCAGGTTCCGCAGCAGGGTCAGGTCGACCTCGGCGGACCTGGTGACGTGGGTGAGGGCGTCGACGGCGTAGGACAGCGGCATCACGTCGGACAGGGCGTTCAGCACCCAGCCCATGCTGTCGCGCGGCTGCAACAGCCCGCACAGCAGGAACTGCGGCAGGACGAACACCGGCATGAACTGGATCGCCTGGAATTCGCTCGTCGCGAACGCGCTGACCAGCAGCCCGAGCGCCATGCCCAGCAGCGCGTCGAGCACGGCGATGAACAGCAGTGTCCACACCGAACCGGCGACGTCGAGTCCCAGCCACAGCACCGAGACGCCGGTGGCGATGCCCACCTGGAACACCGCGATCCCGCCGAACGCGATGGCGTAGCCCAGGATCAGGTCGAGCTTGGCCATCGGCATCGTCATCAGCCGTTCGAGCGTGGCCGTCGTGCGCTCGCGCAGGGTGGTGACCGAGGCGATCAGGAACATGATCACGAACGGGAACACGCCGAGCAGTGCGGGCGCGATCCGGCTGAACACCAGCTCGTCGTTGAACACGAACCGCAGCAGGGTCATCAGCAGCGTGGGGACCAGCAGCAGCATGACGATGGTGCGCGGGTCATGTCGCAGCTGGGTCAGGATTCGCCGGGCCGTGGCCAGGGTGATGGTCGCGTTCACGCCGCCTCCCTCGATCGCACCAGGTGCAGGAACGCCTGCTCCAGGTCGTGTTTGCCGGTGTCGACGCGCAAGCCTTCCGGGGTGTCGTCGGCGAGGATGATGCCCTCGCGCATGAGCAGCAGCCGCTCGCAGCGGGCGGCCTCGTCCATCACGTGGCTCGACACCAGCAGCGTCGTGCCCGCCTTGGCGAGCCTGGCGAACAGGGCCCACAGTTCGTCGCGCAGGACCGGGTCCAGGCCGACCGTGGGCTCGTCGAGCACCAGCAGCTCCGGTTTGCCGAGCAGGGCGACCGCCAGGCCGGCCCGGCTGCTCTGGCCACCGGAGAGCTTGCCGACGAGCTGGTTCGCCTGGCCGTGGAGGTCGACGTCGGCGATCACCCGGTCCACATCGGACGCGGGCGCCCTGAGCACGGATGCGAAGTAGCGCAGGCACTCCGTCACTGTCAGGTCGGCGTAGACGGCCGGGTTCTGGGTCGCGTAGCCGACCCGGGCGCGCAGCTTCGGGTCACCCGCGGGCAGGCCGAGCACGGTCACCTCGCCACTCTCGACGATCTGCGCGCCGACGATCGCGCGCATCAAGGTCGTCTTGCCGCACCCGCTGGGCCCGAGCAGACCGGTGACCGATCCGCGTGGCACCTCGAACCCGACGTCGCGCAGCACTTCGAGACCGCCGCGGCGGACCCGTAAGCCGCGTACCAGCACCGCAGAATTAGTCATGTGTTTAATTCTGCGCCCGTGGAGTTCGCCCGTCAAGAGGTACGCACGGGACCGTTCGAGTCGTACGGTGATCACGCCCACGCACTATCGGAGGTCTGATGCCCGCCGCCCAAGCCATGTCCGCCCTGTTGCTGGCCATGTCCGCCGACCGTCCCAGGTTGCGCGTCGACGTGATGCCGGAACGGTTCCTTTCCACCGTGCGGGGCGGGATCGGGGCGTGGGAGGCGGCGGTGGCGTCCTTCGACGCCGGTGGTGAGGCCTCGGCGGCCCTGCCCGGGGTCGAGACGCTGTTTGAACCGGACACCGCGATCGCGCAAGCGGCGGCCGCCGCGGAGGACTCCGTGCGGTTCGGCGTCGGCAAGCCGATCGACAAACTGGTCGTCGGGCTGCTCAAGGTCCACGGCGAACTGGTCAAGGAGAACCGCAGGCCGGTCGCCATGGTCCGCAAGGCCGCCCAGATGGAACGCCGCGCGACCAGCCGCTGGCGCGGGGCGGAGGGCCGCATGGGCCTGCTCGTCGATCGGGACCTGCAACTCGAGGAAGCGCGGGTCGAGGTGCGCGTCCTGCTCGACGACGCCCGCGCTGTCGCGGACCTCATGCACCGCTGGCGCGCGCAACCGGTCGCATAGCTGACACCCTGGTGTCGATGACACCACACCGCGAGGCCGCCGACGGGCGGGTCGAGCAGGTCCGCGACGACGCCGCGGGCCGCTTCCGACTCGCGGGGGAGTTCTACGCCGCCCCGGGCCGCCGCGGTTTCGCGCGGGGCGAGCTGAGCTTCCTGCGCTGGGAGTTCGAGCGCGGTGTGCTGTCGTCGGTGCGGGGGAGCCCGTGGTGGCGGGCGGTCAACGAGCGCCTGCTGCGCGACAAGATCGAGGCCGACCTGGCGGGTGGCGGCGAGGTGTCCTCGCGCGCGGTCGAACTGTGGACCGAGTTCGTCCGCAGGCCGACGCCGGTCACCTGGTACCGGGCGCACAACGCCAGCATCGTCGCGGGCTACCTCGAACACGAGGAACTCGCCCACGACGAGACCCCGCTAGAACGCTTCATGATCAACGTGACTCTGGTCCGGGCCCTCTACGCGCACGCGCTGGTCGCCGAGCCCCGACTGGCCGCGGGCAGACTGGGCCGCGCGGCCAGGCACCTCGGCGACCCTCGCTATGGGACGGTCGGCCTGTTCCTCAGCCTGCGCCGGGTGTTCCCGCAGCACTACCCGGTGGCGGGCGGCTCCCTGACCCGCCTCGTCGCCGAGGAGGGCAGCCTCCCGCGCCTGCTCGACTTCGGCGTGATCATCCCGCGACTGGAACAGCTCTACGACTTCGCGGCGAAGTCGCTGGACGAACCGAGGATCACCGAGCTGATCACTGACGGGATCCCCTCGTACGGCAAGGCTCCCGTCGAGCGGTCCGCGTGGACGGTCGCCCGGCCCAGCCGGACGCTCCGGTTGGTCCGGCTGGCCACGAAACCGGTCGGACACAGCCGTTGACGTCCCCTTGATTGGCGAGAGCGGTGGTGGCGGGGTCACGGTCGCGTTGTCGCGCAACGGTCGCGGAGAACGGCGACGCCGTCGCCGTCGAGTTCCTCGCAGTAGTGGGCGCGGCCGGTGATGGCCATGATCAAGGCCAGGGTGGTGCCGGACACCAACGGTCCGGAGCCCGTGGTGAAGGGGCCGTCGGTGGCGACGAGTCGGAGGCCGCCGACGCGGCCTTTGCCGAGGACGACGAGGTCGGAACCCCGGTAGTACTCGGCCAGCCGCGTGAGTGTGGTGATCGGGTAGTCGCGTCGGAGACCCAGTGGCCGCCGGATGTCCTCGGCGTGCACCACCGCTTCGCCGAGCATCGCGACGACCGGAAGCGGTGGTTTGGTGGTGCTGGTGATCACCTGGCGAAACCGTGCGAGCGTGTCCGCGGGCGTCAGGCCCAAGTGCTGGGCCAGGCGCGTCGCGACCTGTTTGTCGAAGTCGAACCGGCAGCGGATCACCCCCGCCAGCCAGCGGGCGGGGGTGAGACTCGCCGCCGCGGTGAGGTGCGCGAGCACCTCGCGCACCGTGAGCCCGGTGCTCAGCGACGGCGTCGCCCACTGTAGGTCGGTCAGATCGGCGAGGTCGGCAGCCAGCGCGGCGCGCTCGGCGTGCGCCAGCGGCCAGATGCCGGTCGTGCGGTCTGTATTCCGTTCTGGTGTGGTCATTCGGCAGAGCTCCTGAATGGGGTGAGTCGGTCTCGGTCGTCCACAGGTGAGACCGCGCCGACGGCACGGAATCGTCGCTCACGCCAGAAGAGGTTTCGCCCGGTGGGAGTCGAGGCCGCCACACCGGCCCGATCAGCCGTCCAGGTAGTGCTGGATCACCGGCGCCACCACGGCCACAACCTCGTCGTCCGTCGCCGAGGCCATCGGCTCCACCCGGACGACGTACCGGACCATCGCCAGGCCCACCAGCTGTGCGGCCATCGCCGTCATCCGCAGGCGGGGGACACCCAGCGCGTCGGCGACCTTCGTCAGCACCGCGCGTTCCAGGAATTCGCGGAGCATCTTGGCGGCCTGTTCGTTGGTCGACACCGAACGCAGCAGGGCCAGAAAGGATTTGCCGGGCTCCGGCGCCGACCACAGGCCGAGCATCAGCCGCACGAGCCGTTCGCCCGCGTGGTCGCGGGGGCCGCTCAGCACGACCTCGGCCATCACCGTCGGGTTGACCGGCAGGCTCAGCGCCTCGACGAAGACCTGCTCCTTCGTGCCGAAGAAGTGGTGGATGAGCGCCGGGTTGACCTCG
Source organism: Actinokineospora xionganensis (assembly GCF_014323725.1). Lineage (GTDB taxonomy): Bacteria > Actinomycetota > Actinomycetes > Mycobacteriales > Pseudonocardiaceae > Actinokineospora > Actinokineospora xionganensis. The sequence continues at coordinate 201,695 of NZ_JABVED010000005.1, forward strand.
GCCTCCGCCGCGATCCCGCGGATGGTCGCGCCGCCGTAGCCGAGCGCGCCGAACTGGGTGCGCGCGGCGGACAGGATGTGCTCGCGTGTCTGGGTCTGTCCCGGTCTGCGGCCTGCCATCGCCTCCCCTTCATGGTCGTTCGCTGCCCAGTATCGTCGCCACGTAGGCTCGAAGGCATGTCTGTAGCGGTGCGCGTGATCCCTTGTCTCGATGTCGACGCGGGTCGGGTGGTGAAGGGGGTCAACTTCGCCGACCTGGTCGACGCGGGCGACCCGGTGGCGCTGGCCGCCGCCTACGACGCCGAAGGCGCCGACGAACTGACCTTCCTCGACGTCACCGCGTCCTCTTCGGACCGCGAGACCACCTTCGACGTCGTCCGCCGCACCGCGGAGCAGGTCTTCATCCCGCTCACCGTGGGCGGCGGCGTCCGCGAGGTCGGCGACGTCGACAAGCTCCTGCGCGCGGGCGCCGACAAGGTCAGCATCAACACCGCCGCCATCGCCCGTCCCGAGTTCCTCCGCGAGGCCTCCCACCGCTACGGCGCCCAGTGCATCGTGCTGTCGGTCGACGCCCGCCGCGTGCCCGAGGGGTCCGCGCCTACGCCGTCCGGCTTCGAGGTCACCACCCACGGCGGCAGGCGCGGCACCGGCATCGACGCCGTCGAGTGGGCCGCCCGCGGCCAGGAGTTGGGCGTCGGCGAGATCCTGCTCAACTCGATGGACGCCGACGGCACCAAGGCCGGCTTCGACCTCGACCTGATCGACCTCGTCCGCGCCGTCGTCGACGTGCCGCTGATCGCCAGCGGGGGAGCGGGCGCGCTGGAGCACTTCCCACCCGCCGTCGCCCACGGCGCCGACGCGGTCCTCGCCGCCAGCGTGTTCCACTTCGGACAGCTGCGCATCGGCGAGGTCAAGGACACCCTGCGGGCGGCCGGGGTCGAGGTGCGGTGAGACCGCTGGAAGTCCGGCTGTCGGCGGCGATCGTCCTCGCCGCCGCGGTGGTTTTCCTCGGGCACGCCCTGCTGCGCGAAGATCCTGGTGTGCTGCGGTTCCCGTTGGTGCTGGCGGTGATCGCGGCCGTCGCCCTCGCGGCGATGTGGACCCGGCTCCGAGCGGCCCGCCTGATCGCCGTCGTGGCGGTCGGGCTGCTCGCCTTGGCGCACACCGTGATCGCCCTCGGCGCGCTGCCGTGGTGGGTCCGGGTGTCGTCGGGCCTGCTGGCCGCGGCGCACGTGTACGTGGTGATCTTGTTGCTGACCGGCCCCGCGCGGGCCCATTTCACTGGAGTGCCGAATGACTGAGCTGGACCCGGAGATCGCCGGCCTCCTCAAGCGCAACGCCGAGGGCCTTGTGTGCGCCGTCGCCCAGCAGCGGGGCACCGGCGAGGTGCTCATGGTCGCCTGGATGAACGACGAGGCGCTCCACCTGACCCTGACCACCCGCCGGGCGACGTACTTCTCCCGCAGCCGCGGCAAGCTGTGGGTCAAGGGCGAGACCTCAGGCCACACCCAGCAGGTCCACGACGTCCGCCTGGACTGCGACGGCGACACGGTTCTGCTGACCGTCGACCAGGAAGGCGCCGCCTGCCACACCGGCGACCGCACTTGTTTTGACGCCCGGCAACTCCTGAAGCCGTAAGGTCAGTCGAGGGGGCCAGTCAGGTAGCGCTGGACGTTCGGACCGATCGCTCTAACCAGCGCCTCCACGTCGCTCTCGGCCAGCGGGTCGAACTTGGCGACGTAGCGCACCACGCCGAGGCCGATCATCTGCGAGGCCACCAGGTTGGCCCGCAGATCCGGCCGGTCGTCCGCCACCTTCCCCGCGAGTTGCGCGAACACGTTCTTGAGGAAGAACTCACGCAGCACGTCGGCCACCTGCTCATGCGCGGCGACGCTGCGGATCAGCGCGGCGAACACCCCGCCTCCCTGGGCGTCCCAGGTGGTGAGGAACGCGCGGACGATCCGGGTGCCCAGATCGTCGATCCCGCCTTCGAGCAGGTGGGCGATGATCTCCTTCGGGTTGAACGGGAGCTGCAGCACCGCCTCCCCGAACAGCGCCTCCTTGCCGCCGAACCAGTGGTTGACCATCGCGGCGTCCACCCCGGCGCGCGCCGCGATCGTCCGGACGGTGGCCCCGTCGTACCCCTGTTCGCTGAACACCTCGCGGGCGGCGGCGAGCAGTGCCGCGCGCGTGTCGGTGCCACCGGGTCGACGCCCGCGCTTCGGGGTCTGCTGAACTTCGTCCGCCATAGGACCATGATGAGGCAGACGCGATAATAGTTCAACATATGTTGAATTAGCCCACCCCCCACGCGCCCGCGCGGCACCCGGCAGAATGTCGCCATGGTCAGCGCCATCGGCATCGCGTCCCGGGTCCCCTCGACCATCGGGATGGGTGAGATCAGCCCCACCCGCGAGGAGTTCCACGCCCTCGCGGCGGACCGGCGCGTCATCCCGGTCGTGCGCCGCGTCCTCGCCGACGCCGAGACACCCGTCGGGGTCTATCGCAAGCTCGCGGGCGACCGCTCGGGCACCTTCCTCTTCGAGTCCGCCGAGAACGGCCGCTCCTGGTCGCGCTGGTCGTTCGTCGGCGTGCGCAGCCCAGCGGCGCTCACCGCGACCGGCGGGGAGGCGCACTGGCTCGGCACCCCGCCCGTGGGCTTGCCGACCGGCGGCGACCCGCTGGAGGCGCTCAACGAGACGGTCAAGGCGCTGCACACCGACCCGCTGCCCGGGCTGCCGCCGCTGACCGGCGGGATGGTCGGCTACGTCGGCTACGACGCCGTCCGCAGGCTGGAGCGGCTCCCCGAGCTGGCCGAGGACGACCTGAAGCTGCCCGAGCTGGTCATGCTGCTGGCCACCGACCTGGCCGCGCTCGACCACCACGAGGGCACGATCACCCTCATCGCCAACGCCGTGAACTGGGACAACTCGCCCGAGCGGGTCGACGCGGCCTACGACGACGCGGTCGCCCGGCTCAACGCGATGACCCACGACCTGCAGACGCCCGCCGCGCCCACCGCCGCGGTCTTCGACCGGCCGAAGCCGGACTACGTGCGCAGGCGCGAGCCCGCCGAGTACCAGGCCGCCGTCGAGACCGCCAAGGAAGCCATCCGGGCAGGCGAGGCGTTCCAGGTCGTCGTGTCGCAGCGCTTCGAGATGCGCACCCAGGCCGACCCGCTCGACGTCTACCGGGTGCTGCGCACGACCAACCCGAGCCCGTACATGTACCTGCTGAAGCTCGACGGGTTCAGCATCGTCGGCTCCAGCCCCGAGGCCCTGGTCACCGTCCGGGACGGCCGCGCCACCACGCACCCCATCGCGGGCACGCGCTGGCGCGGGGTCGACCCCGAGGAAGACCAGATCCTGGAGAAGGACCTGCTGGCCGACGAGAAGGAGCGCGCCGAGCACGTCATGCTCGTCGACCTCGGCCGCAACGACCTGGGTCGGGTCTGCAAGCCCGGCACGGTGCACGTCGTCGACTTCTTCCGGGTCGAGCGTTACAGCCACGTCATGCACATCGTCTCCACGGTCACCGGTGAGCTGGCCGAGGGCAAGACCGCGTTCGACGCGGTCGCGGCCTGCTTCCCGGCGGGCACGCTGTCCGGCGCGCCCAAGCCGCGGGCGATGGAGCTGATCGAGGAGTTGGAGCCCACCCGACGCGGCCTCTACGGCGGTGTCGTGGGCTATCTCGACTTCGCGGGCGACGGCGACACCGCCATCGCCATCCGCACCGCGCTCATCCGCGACGGCGTCGCGTACGTGCAGGCGGGCGCGGGCGTCGTCGCCGACTCGAACCCCGCGGCCGAGGACACCGAGTGTGTCAACAAGGCGGGCGCGGTCCTGGCCGCCATCGCCACCGCGGAGACCATGCGTGAGGCCACCGGTGGCTGAGCTTTCCCTTGTGCGCGGCCATGAACGCTAAGCGTCCACTGTGGATAGTGTGCCTGCTGCTGGCGCTGTCGGCTTCGGCGCTGTGGGGGTCGTCGCGGCTGAGCTGGGGCGAGGACTACCGCTCGCAGTCGCCGTCGTTCGACATCGACGCCTACGAGTCGGTGCCGGTGGTCGGCGCCGACATGCTGCCCGCCCTGGTGCCACTGGCGCTGTTCGCGCTCGCCGCCATCGCCGCGGTCATCGCGCTGGGCGGCCTCGCCCGTCGGGTGGTGGGCGGGTTGGTCGCGGCCCTGGGCCTGGTTCCGCCGCTGATCGCGCTGGCCGAACGGCCGCTGCTGTGGGGGCACGCACTCGGGGTGACCGGAGGGGCGCTCATGGTGGCCGCCGGAACGCTGCTGGTCGTCCGCGGGCACCGCATGCCCCGGCTCGGCTCCAAGTACCGGACTCCGAAGGCGGCCAACGAGTCTACCGAGTCCGAACCGGATCTCTGGCGGGCACTGTCGGAGGGGGACGATCCCACCGCGCGGGAGAGCTGAAGCGCGGACCCGGTGCCAGACCGTCGGAAGGCTCGGAGTTAGCATCATTTAGGCGGAAGGGGCAATGCTTGTGAGGCACTACACGAGCCGAACATCGATCGAGGGTGGCCAGTGAGCATCCTGGAATCGATTGTCGACGGTGTCCGGGAGGACCTTGCCGTTCGCGAGGCGGCGATTCCGTTCGACGCCATCAAGGAACTGGCGGCCAAGGCGCCCGCGCCCAGGGACGCGATGAGCGCGTTGCGCGGCTCGGATGTCGGCGTGATCGCCGAAGTCAAGCGGCGCAGCCCCTCCAAGGGTGATCTGGCGGCCATCGCCGACCCGGCCGCACTGGCCAAGGACTACGCCGAGGCGGGCGCACGGGTCATCAGTGTGCTCACCGAGCAGCGGCGCTTCGGCGGCTCGCTCGCCGACCTTGACGCCGTCCGCGCCGTCGTGGACATTCCGTTGCTGCGCAAGGACTTCATCGTCAGCCCGTACCAGGTGCACGAGGCCCGCGCGCACGGCGCCGACCTGGTGCTGCTGATCGTCGCGGCGCTCGAGCAGAACGCGCTGGCGTCGCTGCTCGACCGGGTCGAGTCGCTCGGCATGACCGCGCTCGTCGAGGTGCACACCGCCGAAGAGGCCGACCGCGCGCTGGAAGCGGGCGCCCAGGTGATCGGCGTCAACGCCCGTGACCTGCACACCCTCGAAGTCGACCGCGATGTCTTCGGCAGGCTCGCGCCGGGGCTGCCCTCGGGCATCGTCAAGATCGCCGAGTCCGGTGTCCGCGGCCCGAGCGACCTGATGACCTACGCCGGAGCAGGCGCCGACGCGGTGCTGGTCGGTGAGGGCCTCGTCGCCTCCGACGACCCGCGGGCCGCGCTGATTCAGCTGGTCACGGCCGGTTCGCACCCCGCTTGCCCGAGGCCGAGTCGATGAGTCCGAACAGCACGGCGCACCAAGCCGAGGCGCCGAGCCCGCACGATCCCGACGAGCGGGGCCACTTCGGTCCGTACGGCGGCCGGTTCATGCCGGAGGCGCTGATCGGGGCACTCGACGAGCTGACCGCGGAGTACGACAAGGCGCGGCTCGACCCGGAGTTCACCGGCGAGTTCGCCCGGCTGCTGCGGGACTACGCGGGCAGGCCGTCGCTGCTGACCGAGGCTCCCCGCTTCGCCGAGCACGCGGGCGGCGCCCGGGTGTTCCTCAAGCGCGAAGACCTGAACCACACCGGCTCGCACAAGATCAATAACGTGCTGGGTCAGGCGTTGCTGACCAAGCGCATGGGCAAGAAGCGGGTCATCGCCGAGACCGGCGCCGGCCAGCACGGCGTGGCCACGGCCACCGCGTGCGCGCTGATGGGCCTCGACTGCGTCGTCTACATGGGCGAGGTCGACACCGAACGCCAGGCGCTCAACGTCGCCCGGATGAAGCTGCTCGGCGCCGAGGTCATCCCGGTCAAGTCCGGCTCGCGCACCCTCAAGGACGCCATCAACGAGGCGCTGCGCGACTGGGTGACCAATGTGGACACCACGCACTACCTGCTGGGCACGGCGGCCGGTGGCCACCCGTTCCCGCTGATGGTGCGCAACTTCCACAAGGTCATCGGCATCGAGGCCCGCGCCCAGATCCTGGATCTTGCGGGCAGGCTGCCCGACGTGGTGACCGCGTGCGTCGGCGGCGGCTCCAACGCGATCGGCATCTTCCACGGCTTCATCGACGACGCGGACGTGCGGCTGGTCGGCATCGAGCCCGGCGGACACGGCATCGAGTCCGGTGAGCACGGCGCGACGCTGTCCGAGGGCAGCCCCGGCATGCTCCACGGCGCGCTGTCGTACCTGCTGCAGGACGAGGACGGCCAGACGGTCGAGGCGTACTCGATCTCGGCGGGCCTGGACTACCCGGGCGTCGGCCCCGAGCACGCGTGGCTCAAGGACACCGCCCGCGCCGAGTACCGCTCGGTCACCGACGACGAGGCCATGGCCGCGTTCAAGCTGCTCTCGCGCACCGAGGGCATCATCCCGGCGATCGAGTCGGCGCACGCGCTGGCCGGTGCGCTCAAGCTTGGGCAGGAACTCGGTCCTGAGGGCCTGATCCTGGTCAACCTGTCGGGTCGGGGCGACAAGGACATGGACACCGCCGCGAAGTACTTCGGCTTCTACGAGGAGTCCTGATGGGGCTGGCCACGCTTTTCGAGGGCACCCGGGCCGAGGGGCGGGCCGCCCTGGTGGGTTACCTGCCCGCGGGCTACCCGACCGTCGATGCCTCGATCGAGCTGCTCAAGGGCATGATCGACGCGGGCTGCGACCTGGTCGAGGTCGGCGTCCCATATTCCGACCCGGTGATGGACGGCCCGGTCATCCAGGCCGCCGCCGTGGAGGCCCTGGGCAACGGCTTCCGCCTGCGTGACGTGTTCCGCGTGGTGGAGGCGGTGTCGGCGCACGGCGGTAAGGCCGTCGTGATGACGTACTGGAACCCGGTGCACCGCTACGGGGTCGATGCGTTCTCCCGTGACCTCGCCGCGGCCGGTGGCCTGGGCATCATCACCCCGGACCTGATCCCGGACGAGGCCGCCGAGTGGATGACCGCGTCCACCGAACACGGCCTGGACCGGATCTTCCTGGTCGCGCCGTCGTCGTCGGACGAGCGGATCGCGAGCACGGTGAAGGCGTCGTCCGGCTTCGTCTACGCCACCGCCGTCATGGGCGTCACCGGTGCCCGCGACGCGGTCGGCTCGGCCGCGGCGGGCCTGGTCGCCCGCACCCGCGCGCACACCACGCTGCCGGTCGCCGTCGGCCTGGGTGTCCGCTCGGGTGCGCAGGCCGCTGAGGTCGCCGCCTTCGCGGACGCGGTGATCGTCGGCTCCGCCTTCGTCACCCGCGCCGCCTCGGGCGTCGACTCGGTCCGAGAGCTGGCCGCGGAGCTGGCGGCGGGCGTCCGGAAGGCACCGACCCCCATCGGGTGAATGGCTGGGCCAAGGCGCTGACGAGGGCCGTTTCTGTCGGTGGTGCTGATCAAAGTGGCGTCATGTACGCCAGTTGCTCCGGTCCGGCATGTCACTGGTGACAGTCGGCATGCCCGTCACGCCCGAAGAACGACCGCACATACCGCGGCATCCGCAACCTTGGACGCTCGCGGAAGTCCTGGCCATGCCCGAAGACCATGGTCAGCGCGTCGAACTCATCGACGGAGCGCTCCACGTGAGCCCCACGCCGGGCGGCAGGCACCAGAAAGTACAGCACCGCATGCAGGTCGCGCTTGACGGTGAGCTGCCGCTCCACCTTGAGCACTTTCCTGGAATCAACGTGGTCCTCGGCCCACATCGCATGCTGATTCCCGACTTGGCGATCATGACTTGCCCAGGGCTTGAGGCGACCTATTACGACAGCGCCGACCTCCTGATGGCCGTCGAAATCATCTCGCCCGCGTCACGCTCACACGACAAGTCGCTCAAGCGGATGCTGTATGCCGAGGCTGGTGGTCGCTACTACCTGCTTGTCGATCCTGCTCTTCGTCCCTCAGCGGCGACCTTGTATCGCCTGGATGGCAAGGAGTATGTCGAGATCGCGGTCAGCAAGATCGGCAGGCTGCGGTTCAGCGAGCCGTTTCCCGTCGACATCGAACTGGTCTGATCACGCCTCTCGGTAGGCCCGGGTGATCTCGCGGATCTCCGTGGCCTGGCGCTTCTGCACGTTGGCGAAGAAGTCGCGGTTCTCGATCACCTGGGGCTTGCGGCGCAGCAGGCCGGGGGATTCGCGGCGGAAGACGGAGAAGCAGTCGGTGTAGTCGACGCCGCCCCACGGGACCAGTTCCTGGACCAGGCAGCGCAGGCCTGCTTCGCGGCAGAACTGGCGGAACTTCTCCGCCGACATGCTGGTCGCGCGCCAGTGCTTGTTCTCGATGGTGAGTTCGCCGTCGGCGCCGCGGTAGGCGGCCATGTTCGAGTGGTGCAGGAAGCCCGTGCCGCCGGGGACCAGCTTCTTGGCCAGTTGGGCCAGGTAGCCGCGGATGACGTCTTCCTCGACGTGGATCAGCGAGTCCCAGCTGAACACGAAGTCGACCGAGTCGTCCTGGACCATGTCGAGGGACAAGCCGTCGTTGACGTGGTACTCGATGTGGTCGAGGTCGGCGAAGCGCTTCCTGCAGGCGTCGACGCACCGCTGGGTCAGGTCGACGACAGTCAGCCGGTTGCACGAAGGCGCCAGGTACTGGGTGGCGCGCCCGAAACCCGGGGCGATCTCAAGGATGTGCCCGGCGGGCAGGAACGGGCCGATGCGGGGACGGATCGTCCACGTCCACATCGCCTCGGTGCCGCCGTAGCCGACCGACCACTCGTCACCACCCGAGGACCACTCATGGTTCGACCACTGGTTGAGGTTCTCTTCGACGCTGGGCATCGTCCGCCTCCTGGCACTGCTGGGGTGCGCGCATTGTCGCGCGCCCACGCCCTGGAGGCCACCTCTTCACGCCGAGGAGACGGCGAGCCGTTACCGTGTGCCCCGTGACAAGCGCTTCCAGCCTGATCCTGGCGAACATCCCCAGCCCCGACCGTGGCGTGTGGAAACTCGACCTCGGGTTCATCACGCTTCCGCTCCGGGCTTATGCCCTGTGCATCATCGTGGGCATCGTCATCGCGATCTGGTGGGGGGAGCGGCGGCTGATCGCCCGCGGCGGCGCCCCCGGCACCGTCATCGACGTGGCGGTGTGGGCCGTCCCGTTCGGCCTGGTCGGCGGCAGGCTCTACCACGTCGCCACCGACTATTACCGCTACTTCGGCGAGGGCAAGAACCCGCTCGACGCCCTGCGCATCTGGGACGGTGGCCTCGGCATCTGGGGCGCCATCGCCCTTGGTGCTGTCGGAGCGTGGATCGGCTGCAAGCGCAGGGGCGTCCCACTGCCCGTCTTCGCCGACGCCGTCGCGCCCGGCATCGTGACCGCGCAGGCCATCGGCCGGATTGGCAACTACTTCAACCAGGAACTCTACGGCGGTCCGACGGATCTGCCCTGGGGTCTGGAGATCTACCGCCGGGAAAACGAGTTCGGCGTCGAGGACCCGCTCAACGGGGTCGCCGAGGCCACTCACACCCTGATCGACGGCAGCCCGGTGCACCCGACGTTCCTCTACGAACTGATCTGGAACCTGCTCGTCGCGCTGCTCATCGTGTGGGCCGACCGCAAGTTCCGCCTCGGCCATGGCCGCGCCTTCGCCGTCTACGTCGCGGGCTACACGGTGGGCCGCGGAATCATCGAGATGATGCGGACCGACCCGGCCACCCAGGTGCTCGGCCTGCGGATCAACGTCTTCACCTCGGCGGTGCTGTTCGTCGGTGCGGTGGCCTACATCATCATCGCCCGCAGGCGCGGCCCCCGCGAGGAATTGTCCACAGTGGACGCAATCGACGGCGCGCCGGTCACCGTGATCGACGAGGACACCGACCTCGAAGCCGTGGACCCCATCGACTCCGAGCGTGTCGACGAGACCACAGACACCCCGGACACCAACGGCACGGACACCGACAGCCCGGATACCGACAACCCGGATACCGACAGCCCGGACGCACCGGATGAGTCCACCGAGACCGCGAAGTCCGGCAACGAGGCCAAGCCCACCAGCTGATCAGCCCTCGAAGCCGCCTTCAACACCTGAAGCGCCGCCCTCACCCGCTCCGCCGGGTGGGGGCGGCGCTTCAGGTGTCGGGAACACGCATGGATGCTCCGGGAACGTGAGACCAGGAGAGCCGAACCGTCGTGGTGACCGTCGGTGCGGGCAGGTCGGCCCGGAAGGCGAGCCGTGTCCGTTCGTGCCGGAAACAACCCACCTAAGGGGCCGGGATGGTGGCCGACTCCGGTTACCAGCAAGCCGCACCATCGCGCGATAGGTGACCCAAACCCAGAATTCCGGGGAGGCGGGCTTAGCGGGTCTTCGGGGTCCGGCATCCCCACTCGGGGATCAGCCCGTCCACCTCGACCCGCGTCTGGGTCCTCAGCATCGACCCCTTGACGCAGCCACCCGAGGTGGAGATGCCGAAGACGACCGCCCGCTGGTCCGACGCCGCCGCGACGTCTTCGACGAAGACGGAGTCGGCGGGGTAGCCGAGGGAGACCAGGGTCTCCTCGACCGCCGCCGCGCGCGGTAACTCGGGGGCACGCAGGCGGTCAAGTGCTGTCTGGACCTCGACGGCCTTCGTCTCCAACAGGGCGCGGGCCTCCGGGGTCAGTTCCCGGGGCTGCGGGTGACCGCGGTTGTCGGCGTGGTTCGGCGGGCCGTCGCCCTGGTATGCCGAGCCGCCGACAGTTCGTTGCGCCACCGGGTCCGTCGGCGTCGACGCCGTCGATGACAGTGGGCCGTCGGAGCCCGCCTGGGTCGGTGTCCCGCCTGCCCACGCCCACAGTCCGACGGCGGCCAGCATGACGCCGATGATCACTGCGAGCGCGGCCCCCAGGCGCTTATTCCCCATGCGACGAGTGTGTCACGGGACGTGCGGGCGCCACCACGGGATGACCTTGGCCTGTGGATAACACTTCGACCGCGGCGTCGTAATGCTCGGCGATCAGGTCCGCGCGGAGGACCTCGTGCGGTGTCCCTGTCGCGACTGGTGCGCCCGCGTCCAGCAGCAGCAGCCGGTCGGCGTACTGGGCGGCGAGGGTCAGGTCGTGCAGCGTGCTGACCACCGTGGTCCCGTCCTCAGCGCGCAGGCGGTCGACCAGTTCCAGCAGCGACTGCGCGTGCCCGATGTCGAGGCCCGTGGTGGGCTCGTCGAGCAGCAGCAGGCCCGCCTGCTGGGCCAGCACCCTGGCCAGCACCGCCCGCTGCCGCTCGCCGCCGGACAGGGTCCGCAGCCGCCGTCCGGCCAGCCCGGTCAGGTCGAGCCGAGCAAGCACCTGGGTGACCACAGCCACATCGCGCGGCCCCTCACGGGCCAGCGTCGCCAGATGCGGTGTCCGCCCCAGCAGCACGTAGTCGGTGACCGACAGCCCCTCGGGGATCAGCGGCGTCTGCGGCGCGTACCCGATCGCGCGGGCCCGGTCGCGCGCGGCCATCGACGAGGTGGCCCGGCCGTCCAGGGTGATCGTGCCCTCGCTGGGCACCAGCCCGGCGATGGACTTGAGCAGCGTCGACTTGCCCGCCCCGTTCGGTCCGATCACGGCGAGCCAGCTCCCGGCGGGCACCTCGACCGACACCCCGGACACCGCGGGTCGCCCGCCGTATCCGGCGGAGACATCGCGAAGCACCAGTGTCATCGCACACGCCCCCTGTTCATCCGCAGCACAAGCAGGAAGAACGGCGCCCCGGTGAAGGCCGTGATCACACCGATCGGCAACTCCGCGGGCGCCACCACCGTCCGCGCCACCTGGTCGGCGACGATCAGGAACACCGCCCCTCCGATCAGCGACAGCGGCACCACCACCCGGTAGCTCGACCCGGCCAGCAGCCGCACGACATGCGGGACCACGATCCCCACGAACCCGATCAGCCCGCTCACCGCGACCGCCGCCGCCGTGGCCAGCGACGCCGCGAGCAGCACGAGCACCCGTACCCGCCCCGGCCGGATACCCAGCGAGGCGGCTTCCTCATCACCGACCGCGAGCACGTCGAGCAGCCGCCCGCACAGGCACAGCACGATGGCCGACACCGTGATGTACGGCAGCGTCAGCAGCACCTCATGCCACCCGCTGGTGTTCAGCCCGCCCAGCATCCACGTGTAGACCTGCTTGATCGTGTCCGTGTTCAGCTGCTGCGCGAACGTCTGGATCGAGGTCAGGAACGCCGCCACCGCGATCCCCGAGAGCAGCAGCACCGCCGTCCCGCCACCGGCGGAGCGACCCAACACCCAGGTCAGCCCCACCCCGCCGAGCGCTCCGGCGAAGGCGGCCAGCGGCAGCGGCCCGATGATCCAGCCCGCCGCCGACGGAGCGGTGACGACGACCAGCGTCGCCGCCATCCCCGCCCCCGCCGCGGCCCCGAGCAGGTATGGGTCGGCCAGCGGGTTGCGGAACACGCCCTGGTAGGCGGCCCCGGACACGGCCAGCGCCGCGCCCACAAGACCGGCGAGCACCACCCGGGGGAAGCGGACCTGCCACACGATCGCCGCCTCCCGCTCGCTCAGCGGCGACACGCCGCCGGTGAGCTGCGCGACGATCTCGCCGACCACCCGCGTCCACCCCAGCCCGGCCGCGCCGATCAGGGTCGAGACCGACACGGCGGCGACCAGGGCCACCAGTGCCGTGGCCAGGACCGCCGGGGTGAGTCGCGCGCGTGTCACTTCGCCGCGGCCACCGCGTCCGCCACCGCGCGGACCAGGTCGACGACCCGCGGACCCCAGCGCGAGGCGATGTCGTCATCCAGCGCCACCACCCGGTTGCCGGTGACGGCGTCGATCGTGTTCCAGCCCGGTCGCAGCGCCACGGTCTGCGCGGTCTGCCCACAGCACTTGGTGTCGCCGAGGAAGATCAGCGACGGATTCGCCTTGATCAGGTACTCGGCCGAGAGCTTCGGGTAGCCGCTCGCGTCGGTATCGGCCGCGTCGGCGACGTTCGTCAGCCCGAAGAGGCCGTAGACCTGCCCGATGAACGTCTTCGACGTCACGGAGTACAGGTCGGTGTCCAACTCGTGGTAGTAGCTCAGCGGCTTGCCGGGCTTGGGCGTGTCGCGGACGATCTTCTCGATGTCCTCCTTTGTCCGCCGCGCCACATCCGCGCCCTCAGCCGCGTGCCCGGTGGCCTTGCCGACCAGGTCGAGCTGTGCGTAGACGTCGTCGAGATTCTTCGCGGCGGGCAGGATCAGCACCGGGATGCCCAGTTTGCCCAGGCCCGCGACCAGGTCGCCCGCGTCGCCGGAGGCGATCACCAGGTTGGGCGTGTGCCCGGCGATGGCCTCGACGTTCGGCGTGAGACCCGACAGCGTCGTCTTGGGCGCGTCGGCCGGGAAGGTCGACTGGTTGTCGACAGCGACGACCTGCTTGCCCGCGCCGACCGCGAACAGGTTCTCGGTCGCGCTGGCCGAGAGCGACACGATGCGCTCGGGCTTGGCCGCCAAGGTCAGCGGCTTGCCGTCGGGCGCGGTCAGGGTCAGGGGGAAGGCGTCGGCCGGGGCCGCCGGGGCGGGCTCCTCGGCGCGGGTGGCGCACCCGGCGATGGCGAGCGCGCCGACAAGGACGAGTGCCAGACGTCGCGCGCGTCTGGGGGTCTGCGGGATCATGCGAACCTCGAGTCATGGGACCGGGCCGGGCACGGGCCGCCCCCGCTCGACGCGGTCGCGACGCCGCACCCCTGCGCCGGAGGCGGAAGGCGTCGGCGTGCGTCGGCAGGCGACCTGGCTCGGCTCCGCGAGGAGCCACCACAGTTGCGGGACAGCGCCGGATTCGCACCGGACTTCGCTTTCCGCGCACGCCGCCGAACGGCGTAACCGCCCGGCCCGCTGACGCTAGCAGCCGCCTGCCCGCCCTACCCCGCGCGCCCAGGCTGACTCGTTTCAGGACTGTTAAACTCGGGTGACCCGCGGGCCGCTGCCGTCCCGCGCCAGAGTGGCTTCGTTCAGTCACCATCGACGAAGCAAGACCGCTCCTGAGCGCGAGATCAAGACAGTGGAAGGCCGGCGCAGCATGATCTTTTCCGCACTCCCGTCGCCCATGGGCCTCTATGACCCGGCAGCGGAGCGCGACGCCTGTGGCGTGGCGATGGTGGCCGACATCCACGGCCGCCGCTCGCACGCCATCGTCACCGACGCCCTGACCGCCCTGGCCAACCTCGAACACCGGGGCGCCGCGGGCGCGGAGCCGACCAGTGGCGACGGCGCGGGCATCCTCGTGCAGCTGCCGGACGAGTTGCTGCGCGCCGAAGCAGGCGTCGAGCTGCCGGAGTCCGATGAGCACGGCCACCACCGCTACGCCACCGGCCTGGCCTTCCTGCCCGCCGACGCCGATGACCGGGCCAAGGCCGTCGAGCTGATCGAGCGCATCGCCGTGGAAGAGGGGCTGCGCGTGCTGGGCTGGCGTGACGTCCCGGTCGACCCGGTCGGCGCCGGACTCGGCCCGACCGCACTGTCGGTCATGCCGCATTTCGCCATGCCGTTCCTGGTCGCCGAGTCTGCTGACCCCGGGGCCTCCCCAGCCGGGATCGAGCTGGACCGTCTCGCGTTCTGCCTGCGCAAGCGGGTCGAGCACGCGGGCAGCGAGATCTACTTCCCATCGCTGTCCTCGCGCACCCTGGTCTACAAGGGAATGCTGACCACCGCCCAGGTGCCCGCGTTCTTCGCCGACCTGCGCGACGAGCGGCTGACCAGCGCGATCGCCCTGGTCCACAGCCGGTTCTCGACCAACACCTTCCCGTCCTGGCCGCTGGCGCACCCGTTCCGCTACGTCGCGCACAACGGCGAGATCAACACCGTCCGCGGCAACCGCAACCGCATGCGCGCCCGTGAGGCCCTGCTGGCTTCGGACCGCATTCCGGGCGACCTGACCAGGCTCTACCCGATCGTCGACCCGAACGGCTCCGACTCGGCGTCCTTCGACGAGGTGCTGGAGCTGCTCCACCTGGGCGGGCGCTCGCTGCCGCACGCGGTGCTGATGATGATCCCGGAGGCGTGGGAGAACCACACCACCATGGACCCGAAGCGCCGCGCGTTCTACCAGTTCCACAACAGCCTGATGGAGCCCTGGGACGGCCCGGCCTGCGTGACGTTCACCGATGGCGCGCTCGTGGGCGCCGTGCTCGACCGCAACGGCCTGCGGCCCGCGCGCTGGTGGCGGACCAAGGACGACCGGATCGTGCTGGCCAGCGAGACCGGCGTGCTGGACGTCCCGCCGAGCGAGGTCGTCGCGAAGGGCAGGCTCAAGCCCGGCCGGATGTTCCTGGTCGACACCGCGGCGGGCGTGATCGTCGACGACGACCAGGTCAAGTCCGAGCTGGCCGACCAGCTCCCGTACGAGGAGTGGCTGCACGCCGGCCTGCTCAAGATCGCCGACCTGGCCGACCGCGAGCACGTCGTGCAGACGCACGAGTCGGTGCAGCGCCGGCAGGTCACATTCGGCTACACCGAGGAGGAAGTGAAGATCCTCCTCACGCCGATGGCGATCACCGGCGCCGAGCCGATCGGCTCGATGGGCACCGACACCCCGCCCGCGGCGCTGTCGCAGCGCTCACGGCTGCTCTACGACTACTTCAAGCAGAACTTCGCCCAGGTGACGAACCCGCCGCTGGACGCGATCCGCGAGGAGATCGTCACGTCCGTGCGGCGCATCATGGGCCCGGAGCAGAACCTGCTGGAGCCCGGGCCCGCCTCGTGCAGGCACATCCAGCTTCCCTACCCGGTCATCGACAACGACGAGCTGGCCAAGCTCATCCACGTCAACGACGACGGCGACCTCCCCGGCTACGCCAGTACTGTCCTGAGTGGACTGTACGAGGTGGACGGCGGCGGCGCGGCGCTCGCGTCCGCGATCGAACGCGTCCGCCGTGAGGCCTCGGCCGCGATCGAGGCGGGCGCGCGCATCCTGGTGCTGTCCGACCGAGACTCCGACCATCGCATGGCCCCGATCCCGTCGCTGCTGCTGGTCTCCGCGGTGCACCACCACCTGGTGCGCACGAAGGAGCGGCTGCGCGTCGCGCTGGTCGTGGAGAGCGGCGACGCCCGCGAGGTCCACCACATCGCGCTGCTGCTGGGCTACGGCGCGGCGGCGGTCAATCCGTACCTGGCCTTCGAGACGATCGAGGACCTGATCGCCAACGGCGCCATCACCGGTGTCGAGCCGCGCACGGCGATCCGCCGGTATGTCCAGGCGCTGGTCAAGGGTGTCCTCAAGATCATGTCCAAGATGGGCATCTCGACCGTCGGCGCCTACACCGCCGCGCAGGTCTTCGAGTCGTTCGGCCTGGCCCAGGACCTGCTCGACGAGTACTTCACCGGCACGCAGTCGAAGCTCGGCGGCGTCGGCCTCGACGTGATCGCCCGCGAGGCCCAGAGCAGGCACCGCCGAGCCCACCCGGAGAACCCGACCGACCGCGTCTACCGGCGGCTGGAGGTCGGCGGGGAGTACGCCTACCGCCGCGAGGGCGAGCTGCACCTGTTCACCCCGGAGACGGTGTTCCTGTTGCAGCACGCGACGAAGACCGGCCGGGAGGACGTCTACCGCGAGTACTCCGCCGAGGTCGACCGGCTCAACCGCGAGGGCGGCGCGCTGCGCGGGATGTTCGACATGAAGACCGAGGGCCGCACGCCGATCCCGATCGACGAGGTCGAGCCGGTCGAGTCGATCCTGCGCCGGTTCAACACCGGCGCCATGTCCTACGGCTCGATCTCCGCCGAGGCGCACGAGACGCTCGCCATCGCGATGAACAGCATCGGCGGCCGGTCCAATACCGGCGAGGGCGGCGAGGACCCCGACCGACTGCACGATCCGCGCAGGCGCTCGGCGATCAAGCAGGTCGCGAGTGGACGGTTCGGCGTCACCAGCGAGTACCTCGTGCACGCCGACGACATCCAGATCAAGATGGCCCAGGGCGCGAAACCCGGTGAGGGCGGTCAGCTCCCGCCGAACAAGGTCTACCCGTGGATCGCGCGGACCCGGCACTCCACCGCGGGGGTCGGGCTGATCTCGCCGCCACCGCACCACGACATCTACTCGATCGAGGACCTCGCCCAGCTCATCCACGACCTGAAGAACGCCAACGAGAACGCCCGCGTCCACGTGAAGTTGGTCAGCGAGGCCGGGGTCGGCACGGTCGCGGCGGGCGTCTCCAAGGCGCACGCCGATGTCGTGCTGATCTCCGGGCACGACGGCGGAACCGGCGCGTCGCCGCTCAACTCGCTCAAGCACGCGGGCACGCCGTGGGAGATCGGCCTCGCCGAGACCCAGCAGACGCTGATGCTCAACGGTCTGCGCGACCGGATCACCGTGCAGGTCGACGGCGCGCTCAAAAACGGCCGGGACGTGATCGTGGCCGCGCTGCTGGGCGCCGAGGAGTTCGGTTTCGCCACCGCGCCGCTGATCGTCGCGGGCTGCGTGATGATGCGGGTCTGCCATCTCGACACCTGCCCGGTCGGCGTCGCCACCCAGAACCCGGTGCTGCGCAAGCGCTACACCGGCCAGGCCGAGCACGTCGTCAACTACTTCCGGTTCGTCGCCGAGGAAGTCCGCGAGCACCTCGCCGCGCTGGGCTTCCGCACGATCGACGACGCCGTCGGCCACGCCGAACTGCTCGACGTCGACGAAGCGGTGTCGCACTGGAAGACCGAGGGCATGAACCTCGCCCCGGTCTTCGAGGTGGCGCCCGTGGCAGGCGCGCGCAGGCGGGTCCGCGCGCAGGACCACGGCTTGGCAGAGGCGCTCGACCGGACGATCATGCGGCTGGCCGAGCCCGCACTGGAGGACGCTCTCCCGGTGCGGCTGGACCTGCCGGTGCGCAACGTCAACCGCACGGTCGGCACTCTGCTCGGCGCGGAGGTCACCCGCCGCTACGGCGATACGCTGCCCGAGGACACCGTCCACGTGACACTGACCGGCTCCGCTGGCCAGTCCCTGGGCGCCTTCCTGCCCAAGGGAATCACCCTGGACCTGGTCGGCGACGCCAACGACTACGTCGGCAAGGGACTCTCCGGCGGTCGGATCATCGTGCGTCCACACCCGGAGGCGCCGTTCGCCGCCGAGCGTCAGGTGATCGCGGGCAACGTGATCGCCTATGGCGCCACCAGCGGGGAGATCTTCCTGCGCGGGTGCGTGGGGGAGCGGTTCGGCGTGCGCAACTCCGGCGCGGTGATCGTCGCCGAGGGCGTGGGCGACCACGCCTTCGAATACATGACCGGCGGTCGGGCGGTGGTGCTCGGCAAGACCGGACGCAACCTCGCGGCGGGTATGTCCGGCGGCATCGGCTACGTGCTGGCCCTCGATCCGGCGAAGGTCAACCCGGCGATGGTCGAGATCCAGCGACCCGGCTTCGACGACCTGCGCTGGCTACGGGAGATCGTGGGCAAACACCACAAGGCCACCGGGTCGGCCGTCGCCGCGTCGCTGCTGGGCGACTGGACCCGCCGGGCCGCCGCGTTCGCCAAGGTCATGCCCCGCGACTACCAGCGCGTGCTGGAGGCGATGCGGATCGCCCGGGTCGAGGGCCGCGATGTCGACGAAGCCGTGATGGAGGCGTCCCGTGGCTGATCCGAACGGTTTCCTCAAGCAGCCGCGCAAAGACGCGCCGAAGCGGCCGGTGGCCGACCGGCTCGGCGACTGGCGCGAGGTCTACGCCGAGCTGGACCCGGCCGAGCGCGACAAGCAGGTCCGTGGGCAGTCGAGCCGGTGCATGGACTGCGGCATCCCGTTCTGCCACTCGGTGAGCGCGGGCTGTCCACTCGGGAACCTCATCCCTGAGTGGAACGACCTTGTCCGCCAGGGCGACTGGGCGCTCGCGGGCGAGCGGCTGCACGCCACCAACAACTTCCCTGAGTTCACCGGCCGCCTGTGCCCGGCGCCGTGCGAGTCGGCGTGCGTGCTGGCCATCACCCCGGACGCCGGGGGAGCGGTGACGATCAAGCGGGTGGAGAACACCATCGCCGATGTCGCCTGGGAACGCGGCGACGTCAAGCCTCAGGTGTCCACTGTGTCCTCCGGCCAGTCGGTCGCCGTCGTGGGCTCCGGGCCCGCCGGTCTGGCCGCCGCCCAGCAGCTGACCCGGGCTGGGCATGACGTCACGGTGTACGAGCGGGACGACCGCCTCGGCGGGCTGCTGCGCTACGGCATCCCCGAGTTCAAGATGGAGAAGCGCGTCCTGGACCGCAGGCTCGCCCAACTGCGTGCCGAGGGGACGAGGTTCGTCACCGGCTGCGAGGTGGGTGTCGACCTGACCGTCGAGCAGCTCCGTGAGCGGCACGCGGCGGTCGTGCTGGCAGTCGGCGCGCTGCGCGGGCGCGACGCGCCGGAGACCCCGGGGCGCGACCTGCGCGGCGTGCACCTGGCGATGGACCACTTGGTACCCGCAAACAAGGAGGTCGAGGGCGACGGCCCGACGCCGATCGACGCCCGCGGCAAGCACGTGGTGATCATCGGCGGCGGCGACACCGGCGCGGACTGCTATGGCACCGCCACCCGGCAGGGCGCGGCGTCGGTCACCCAGTTGGACCAGTACCCGCGCCCGCCTGAGATCCGCGACGACGAGGTCTCGCCGTGGCCGGTGTGGCCGTGGATCCTGCGGACCTACCCGGCGCACGAGGAGAGCGGCACGCGTCGCTTCGCCGTCGCTGTCGAGCGGTTCGTCGGCGACTCCGACGGCAATCTGACCTCCGTGCAGCTGCGCGAGGTCGAGGTCCGGCGGATCGATGGCATCCGGCAGGTCGTGCCGGTCACCGAGGACGTCCATGTGCTGCCCGCCGACCTGGTCCTGCTGGCCATCGGCTTCGAGGGGGTGGAGCACATGCCCCTGCTCGACGGCCTCGGCTTGTCGCTGACTCCGCGCGGAACGCTGTCGTGCGGGCAGGACTGGCAGACCGCACCGGGCGTGTTCGTGTGCGGCGACGCCCACCGCGGCGCGTCGCTGGTGGTGTGGGCGATCGCGGAGGGCCGCTCGGTGGCCCACTCAGTCGATACCTATCTCACCGGCGCGTCCGATTTGCCCGCGCCGGTCCACCCGACAGCGCTTCCGCTCACCGTTCGATAAACGCTGTGTGACCGCATTTGTCATAAGATCGTGGTATTGCCAAGCAGCCACAGCGGTGCGTTATGGTCTTGAAACCAAATCGGCCATCGCGCACTCGGGGGACCATGTCCACGGTGATACCGCCCGTCGAGGACGGCGGCATGCCTGAGCCCGAAAGAACGCCCCGCGCCCGCCACCGCAAGCCGGAGAAGCGTGACGGGGTGCTGCTCGGCCTCAAGTTCGGCGCGTTCGTCGTCGCGCTGGGGATCGTCGTCGGGGTCGTGTCGGTGCTGTCCGACAGTCCACGGCCACAGCCCGCGGGCGCCGACCCACGCAGGCCGGCCACCACGACGACCACCACGACCGTGGACCAGGGCAGCCCGCCCGCGGAGCCGTCGGTCGTGCAGGCGGCGCCACCGGTCGCGTCGGCCGTCCTCGCCGGTCCGCCCGCCTCCGTCGTCCCGACGACGACCACGACGACGGGCCGTCCGACCAAGACGAAGAAGCCCGCACCCGGCACCGTGACCGTCGGCGAACAGTGCGACACCCCAGGCGAGTTGGCGTTCGTGGGGTTCCGCGCGGTGGTCTGCCGCAGCGCCGGTCCGGGGGAACCGCCCCGCTGGCACTTGGTCTACTGACCGCGCGGGGCGCTGAACATCGGGCGAACGTCGGGTTAAGCCGATCTTCGCGGCAGGCTGTGCTTTCTACGGTGTGCCAAGGAGGTGGCGCCTGCGATGTCCTGGGTGTCGAACAATCTGGAAGCGACGGTCGGGCTCGCGGGACTCGCGGCCTCGGTGGTCGGCTATCTTGCCGCGTTGTGGCTCAAGCGAAAGCGCATCAGCTACCGGGTCCATTTGGACACTCCGGTCGGGGTGACGCCCGCGCACGGCGGCGCGATCGAAGTCGAGTGGCGCTACCAGGGCGAGGTCGTCAAGGACCCGAGCTTCGCGCTGGTGCGCATCATGAACACCGGCAGCCTGGAGATCCGCGAGGACGACTTCCGTGAACCGCTGACACTGGAGTTCGGCGGCAGGCGGGTGGTCGACGCAAAGGTGATCGAGGCCGACGACACTCTCATGCGGATCGTCGCGCGGGACAAGTCGTGGCCGCCGGTGGGCGACGCGGAACTGGTGCTGCCCAAGGTCCCGCTCAACCGCAAGAACCGGATCAAGGTGCTGGTCCTGCTGACCGGCAAGCCGGAGCCGAAGTCCGCCGTCGCGTGTGTCGGCTTCCTCAGCGGCGGCAAGATCGTCCGCGACACGACGACCGGGAACGGCCCCAGCAAACGGAGTGTCGTGCTGAGCGGCATCGCCATGCTGCTCGTCGGGGCGTCCCTG
The DNA here is from genome assembly GCF_014323725.1 of Actinokineospora xionganensis. Classification (GTDB taxonomy): domain Bacteria; phylum Actinomycetota; class Actinomycetes; order Mycobacteriales; family Pseudonocardiaceae; genus Actinokineospora; species Actinokineospora xionganensis. Next base: position 223,063 of record NZ_JABVED010000005.1, read on the forward strand.
GCGCTGCTGATCAGCAGCCCGTGGAGCCCTCGCCCGACAACGTGCGCGGCGGGCGAGGTCAAGCTCACCGGCTCGAGCGCGTTCGACCCGGTGGCCAAGGACATCGTGGACGCCTACCTGAAGCAGTGCGATTCGGCGGCCGTCACGGTGCAGGGTCGCGGCAGCCTCGACGGGCTGCGCGAACTCGACAACCTCGCCCGCAACGACCCGGCCCAGCGCGAGGCCCGGATCGTGATGTCCGACGGCCCGGCGTCGCGCAACTACCACAACCTGACCCCGCACCCGGTCGGCGTGGTGGCGTTCTCCGTCGTGGTCAACAAGGCCACCGGTCGGCACGCGCTCACCGGCGACCAGGTCAAGGCGATCTTCAGTGGCGCGGTGACGAACTGGAACCAGGTCGGCGGCCCGGACCTGCCGATCAGTGTCGTCAGCCGCGGCGGGGGATCGGGCACTCGGCTGGCGTTCGAGGAGAAGGTCTTAGGCAGGCCGGAACCCGGCTTGTCGTCCAACGACTGTGTCCGCCGCGACCGCGACCCGGACGCGAAGGTCACCCGCTGCGAATACGACTCGACGTCCGCGCAGCTCGACGAGGTCGACCGACTGCCCGGCGCCATCGGCTACGCCGAGGTCACCGCGACGACGAAGTACGCCAACCTCAACCGCGTCAAACTCGACGACCGCGACCCGGACCTCGACTCGGTGATCAAGCGCGGCTACCCGTTCTGGGCCGTCGAGTACCTCTACACCTACGGCCCGCCGCAGAACGGCAAGCTGGTGGACTCGCTGCTGGAGTACATGAACTCCGACGCGGCGAAGAACATCCTCCGCCGCGCCGGATACGTCCCTTGCGTCGACGGCCCACAGGACCTCATGGGCACGCTGTGTCGATAAGACGTGTCGATGCTGTGTTGATCCCCACTAGAGGAACGGCACCGCCCAGCAGTTGGACAGCGCGGGCAGTCCGGCGAAGCGGGCTTCCAGCCAGGCGAACGCGCCCGGGTAGCTCGCGACCGCGCCGCCGACGTGGGTCGGCCCCAGGTTCGGGGCGAGCCGGACGTTGGCGTCCTTGTCGCACCAGGTCGACGCCAGGGTCTTGCCCACGCTGTACGGGATGACGTCGTCGAGTGCGCTGTGCGAGATCAGCACCGGGACGGTGGGCTTGATCCGGCCGATCCGCTGCTCGTCGATCACGGTCTTGAACAGCGGGTTGTTCGCCAGCAGTTCGGTGATCGGCTTGCCGTCGGCGGTCAGCGTGGCCGACTTCTTGAACGCCGCCGCGGGCAGCGCCTCCAGGGTGCACTTGCCCACGACGTCGGCGAAGACCTGCTTTCCGGTCGCGTTGAGGTACGGGGCCATGTCGATGCCGTAGCCCGCGGCCAGGCCGTAGGTCGCGTAGCCGAGGAACGCCATGTACAGGCTGCCGTCGAGGGTGCGGGCGACCGCGGACAGGTCGGCGGGCACCGCGCCCATGGACACGCCCTTGAGCTTCAGCTCCGGCGCGTAGGTCGGCGCCAACTCGGCCGCCGCCGCCGCCGCGCCGCCACCCTGGGAGTACCCGTGCACGGCGACCGGCCCGTTCGCCGGGACACCGGCCGCGGGCAGCCGCTGGGCCGCGCGGATCGAGTCGAGGACGGCGTGGCCCTGCACGACCCGGTTCATGTAAGTGTGCGCGCCGTCGGTGCCGAGGCCCTGGTAGTCGGTGAGCGCGACGGCGTAGCCGCGGGTGATCATGCCCAGCACGAACGGGCCCTCGTACTCGGTGCCCACGGTCAGCTGCCGCGACGGCGCGCAGTGGTCGGCAAGGCCTTGGGTGCCGGGGGCGTACCCGACGATCGGCCGCTCGCCGACGCCGAACCACGCGGACTTCGGGGTGATCACCGTGCCGCTGACCGCGATCGGCTTGCCGGTGCGGTCGGTGGACCGGTACAGGATCCGCCGCACGTTGGCGTCGATCTTGATCAGGTTGATCGGGTCCAGGTAGAAGATCGAGGGCTCGCTGCGGATGATGTCGCCGTTGTTGGCGGGCAGGGCCGTCGGGGTCTCGTAGAACGGCTGGGCGCTCGCGCTCGGGATGGCCAACAGCCCGGTGGCGGCCACGCCCACGGCGACGGCCAAGACCCCTAAGCGGCGGGAGAGTCGAAACGTCACAGTTATCTCCTGGAAACGGCAGGGATGGTTACCGATGAGTAACCCGTTGCCTGACTGTGAGCTGGGTCCCAGGAGGTGTCAACGTTCTTTGTTCGCGCGAACTGTTCGCGCTGTTCGCCACGCTAAGGAAGCGGGGTCGGCTGAGATCGTCTACGGCAGGAGGGCGTTCCAGCAGTTCGACAGTGCCGGAACCCGCGCGAAGCGGGATTCGAGCCAGAGATAGATCTCCGGCTGGTCCGCCACCGCGCCCCCGACATGCGTCGGACCGAGGTTCGGCGAGAACCGGACGTTCGCCCCCAGGTCGCACCAGTCGGCGGCGAGCTTCCTGCCCACCTTGAACGGGATCACGTCGTCGAGCCGACTGTGGTTGACCAGCAGCGGCACACTCGGCTTCAGCCTGCCGATGATCTGCTCATCGGCGACCTTCTGCAGGTCCGGGCGCTCCGCCAGGTGGTCGGTGAACGGCCTGCCGTCGACGGTCAGGTCGGCCGACCGGGTGAGGGCGTACCTGGCGACCGCCTCGATTGTGCAGTACTTCTCCACCTCGCCCAGCACCTGCTTGCCGCGCTCGTTGAGCATCGTTGTCAGGTCGAGGTCGTACCCGGCCGCGAGCCCGGCCAGGGCGTAGCCGAGGAACGCGACGTAGAGGCCGCCGTCGATGTTGACCCCGACCTTGACCAGGTCGGCGGGCACCGCGCCCGCCACCGCACCCCGCACGTCCAGCTCGGGGGCGTAGGCCGGGTGCAGCTCAGCCGCCGCCGCCGAGGCGCCCCCGCCCTGGGAGTAGCCGCTGACCGCGACCGGACCGCTGTCCGGAAGGCCCGCCTCGGGCAACCGCTGGGCCGCCCGGATCGAGTCGAGGACGGCGGTGCCCTGCACGACCCGGTTCATGTACGTGTGCACACCTGGGGTGCCGAGACCCTGGTAGTCGGTCATCGCGATGCCGTACCCGCGCAGCACGAGTCCCGCGAGGAACAGGCCCTCGTACTCGGTGCCCATCGCCGCCTGGCGGGTCGGCGCGCAGTGGTCGCCGAGGCCCTGGGTGCCGGGGGCGTAGCCGATGATCGGCCGCTCGCCCGCGCCGAGCCACGGGGTCCTCGGGGTGATGACCATGCCGGTCACCGCGATCGGCGTGCCGACCCGGTCGGTGCTGCGGTACATGATCCGGTGCACGTCGGCCTCGATCCGTGTCAGCCTGACCGGTTCGAGGTAGAAGGTCATCGGCTCCGCGCGGACGATGTCGCCGTTGTTCGGCGGAAGGGTCGCCGGTACGTCGTAGAACGACGGCGGGTCCTCCTGCGCCTGGGTCGCCGGTGCGACGAGCACGCCGCCTGCCACGAGGGCGCCGAACGCGAGCGCGAGAGCGCCCCATCGGCGGGTCGGTCGAAGGGCCACGGGAGGATCGTGGCGTGAAATCAACGCTCACGCTCCTCGGAGCGGCGATGTTCCTTCTGTCGGGTTGCGCCGCTCCCGCTCCCGACCCGGTGCCGGTGTCCACTGCGGCCACCACAGTCACCACGACCACCACGGCGGCCGCCCCCGCGCGCGACATCTCGGGTGTCGACCCGTGTGCGCTGCTCACCGCCGACGACGTCCGCCCGATCCTCGCGAACACCCCGCCAGATCCCCGCCGCGAGGGCGCGGCGTGCGCCTGGGGCGACGGGGAGTTCCGCGGCGTGTGGCTGTCGCTGACGAAGGCCGCGCCGGTCGAGGGCAAGCGCGCCATCGACGTCGGCTCCCGCAAGGGGATCGTGGCCGAGGAGCTGGAGTACACCTGTGACGTCCGCGTCGACATCGACGGTGTCGCGATCGACTTGCGGGCGGTCGCGTCGGACAAGACCGAGTGGTGTCCGGAAGCCGCGACCGCCCTCGCGGCGGCCGTGGCCAAGCTCGGCTGGTAGATCGAAGTTCACCCGGAAGCCAGATCTGTGGCGGCAGGAATCTGTGTAGCTTTCAGGGCCGTCAAGGCCCGGGTAGTGCCTTGAACCGGGCGGTTCTGTTGCTCGATGTACTGCTGGATGCTTGGCGGGGCGCGCCGCCGGCGGAGCCTGCGAAGTAGGAACCATCTCGGTCTCGAAGTCGGCGCACCTTGCCCGCATGATCTTCTCCATACGGGCAAGGTGCCGGTCGCCGAAACCTTGTGCCGAAACTTGGCCCGGGCATTCGGGTGCGCGCGGGTGGTGTTCAACGACGGGCCGCGTCTGCGTCAGCAGGCCCGCGAGGCGGGCGAGAAGTACATCTCCGACGGGGAGTTGTCCCGCCGCCTGATCACCCAGGCGAAGGCGACACCGCAACGGGTATGGCTGGGCGAGGTGTCGTCGGTCGTGCTGCAGCAGGCCCTGGCGGATTTGAACACCGCGTACCGCGACTTCTTCAACTCGATCTCGGGCAAGCGCAAGGGCCGCGCCCTCGCCCCGCCCCGGTTCCGGTCACGCAAGGACAACCGGCAGGCCATCCGGTTCACCAAGAACGCCCGGCTTCAAGGTCCTCGACAACCGCAGGCCGCGGCTGCCGAAGATCGGCGACCTGGACGTGCGTTGGTCGCGGGTGCTGCCCTCGGCCCCCTCGTCGGTGACGATCGTCAAGGATGCGGCCGGTCGGTATTTCGCATCGTTCGTGGTCACCACCGGGCAGGAGGAGACGCTTCCGACGGTCGAGTCCGAGGTGGGTATCGACCTGGGGCTGACGCACTTCGCCGTGCTGTCCGACGGGACGAAAGTCGCGGCACCGAAGTTCCTGCGCCCCGCGGCCCGCAAGCTCAAGCGGTTGCAGCAGGACCTGGCCCGCAAGCAGCGCGGCGGCAACAACCGTAGGAAGGCGGTCGTGAAGGTAGCCCGGGCGCACGCCCGGGTGCCGACACCCGGCGAGACTGGCAGCACAAACTGTCCACAGCGATCATCCGTGACAACCAAGCGGTGTACGTCGAGGACCTGTGCGTCGTCGGTCTCGGTAGGACCCGGCTCGCCAAGAGCGTCCACGACGCCGGGTCGGCCTGCTTCACCGCCATGTTGGAGTACAAGGCCGCCCGGTACGGGCGCACCTTCGCCCGGGTGGACCGGTTCTTCCCGTCCACCCGGATGTGCTCGGACCGCGGACGCGTCAACGACAGGATGGCCCTGAACGTCCGAACGTGGGACTGCCCGTGTGGCAGCACCCACGACCGGGACGTCAACGCCGCGATCAATGTGTTGGCCGCCGGGCAGGCGGACAACGGAAAACGACCGTGGAGCGCACGTAAGACCAGCACTCGTGCCGGCAGCGCGCGGAGAAGCGGTAACCCACGCAGTGGAACGCCAGTGAGGACATCAACTACGACGTCGGCGCCGCCGTCGTCAACCCGCTCAACGGCCAAAGCCTGACCGATGTCGTTGGGGCGCAGTGGATCGCGTTCAACCAGCCCAAGTCGCAGAACATGTACGCCTTCGGCTACCCGGCCGCGTCGCCCTACGACGGCAGCAAGCTGATCTACTGTTCGGGTGGGACGTTCTCGGCGTTGCTGAGCAACGGGATCGGCATGACCTGCAACATGACCGGCGGGTCCAGTGGAGGTCCGTGGTTCAAGTCGTTCGTCGAGGGAACCGGCGTCGGCGTGCAGAACTCGGTCAACAGCTACAAGATCAATTTCTTTCCGAACTGGATGTTCGGCCCGTATTTCGGGGCCGACGCGCAGAACGGCTACAACACCGCGCGGGCGAGCTGACGCGACACGGTCCCGCGGGGTGGTCCGCGGGACCGTGTTCCTTGCCGGGCATGCGAGACTGCAGGCGATGAGCGCGCAAGATGATCTCCAGTCGATGGCCCTGGTGAACTACGGACACTTCACCTCGATGCGGGTCGACCGCGGCCGGGTCCGAGGCCTGGCCCGGCACCTCGAAAGACTCGACCGCGACGCCCGCGTGGTGTTCGGGCTCGGGATCGCCGAGGACCTGGTCCGCGCCGAGATCCGGCGCGCGATCGAGGGGCGCGCGCAGCCGGTTTACGCGCGTGCCAATGTCTTCGCTCCCAAGTTCGACCCGCGGGTGCCCGAAGCCGAGGTGGAGCCCGACGTCGTGGTGACCATCGGCGAACTGCCGCCCGACGACGTCGCGCCGCTGCGCCTGCGCACCGCCGGCTACCAGCGCGACCTGCCGCAGGTCAAGCACGTCGGCACGTTCGGCCTGTTCTACCAGCGCCGCATCGCCCGCAAAGCGGGCTTCGACGACGCGCTGTTCGTCAACTCCGACGGCGAGGTGTCCGAGGGCTCCACCTGGAACGTCTGCTTCCTCGACGGCGACAAGGTCGTCTGGCCGAGCGCGCCGGTGCTGCCCGGCATCGCGATGGGCCTGATCCAGAGCGGGATGACCCGCAGCGGGCTGGACTACGAGGTGCGGCCGGTCGCGATGGCGGAGCTGTCCGGTTTCCGCGCCGCGTTCGCCACCAACGCGCTGAGCCCCGTCCGGTCGATCTCGGTGATCGACGACGTCGAGTACGAGGTCGACGAGAAGGCCGCGGCCCGGCTGCTCCGCGCGCACGACCTGACCCCCGAGGAACGGGTGTGAGGTTCGAGGGGTTCGGCGAGTACGCGGTCGACTTCTTCGACGGCCTGGTCGCCGACAACTCCAAGACCTACTGGGACGCCAACAAGGCGACCTACGAGTCCGACGTGCGTGTGCCGATGCGGACGCTGCTCACCGAGTTGGAGAAGGAGTTCGGCGGCGAGTTCGGCGCGCCGAAGGTGTTCCGGCCGTTCCGCGACGTGCGCTTCGCGAAGGACAAGACGCCGTACAAGACCAACTGCGGCGGGGTGATCGAGGCAGGCCGGGGCGGCGGCGCGTACTACGTCGAGGTCAGCCCGGCTGGTCTGCGCACCGGCGGCGGCTGCTTCCACCTGGAGTCCGACCAGCTCGCCCGGTACCGTGCGGCGGTCGCCGAGGAGATCCACGGCGAGCGGCTGCGCGCCATCCTGGCCACGCTGAGGCGCACGGGCTGGGAGATCAAGGGCGACCAGCTCAAGTCCGCTCCGCGCGGGTACGACAAGGACCACGAGCGGATCGACCTGCTGCGCTACCGCTCGGTCTACGCCGTGCGCGTGTGGGAGCCGGACGACGTCCTGCACGAGCGCGCGTGCTTCGACCGCGTGCGCAAGGCCTGGCGTCAGCTGCGCCCATTCAACGAATGGGCCCGCGACCATGTTGGCGTCGCGGTGACCGGTTGATCACCGCAGGCTGAACAATCTGAATCGAAACTTAACTTACTGGCCGGTACATCATGATCGGTCAAGCTCGGCGGTCTAAGCTGCCTCTCGTGAGCCGACGCGCGAAGATCGTTTGTACGATGGGACCTGCCACCGCCACTCCGGAGAAGCTCCGTGAGCTCGTGGCAGCGGGCATGGACGTGGCCCGGATGAATTTCAGCCACGGCAGCCACAGTGACCACAAAGAGGTCTACGACCTCGTGCGCGCCGCATCCGACGAGGCAGGCCGCGCGGTCGGCGTGCTGGCCGACCTGCAGGGCCCGAAGATCCGCCTCGGCACCTTCGCGGGCGGTCCCGTCCAGTGGAACACCGGCGACGTCGTGCGGATCACCGTCGAGGACGTGGCGGGCACCCACGACCGCGTCTCCACCACCTACAAGGGCCTCGCCAACGACGCCAAGCCCGGCGACCGCCTGCTCGTCGACGACGGCAAGGTCGGCCTGACCGTGCTCGAGGTCGACGGCCAGGACGTGGTCTGCGAGGTCACCGAGGGCGGCCCGGTCAGCAACAACAAGGGCTTGTCCCTGCCCGGCATGGACGTCTCGGTCCCGGCCATGTCCGAAAAGGACATCGAGGACCTGGAGTTCGCCCTGCACCTGGGCGTCGACTTCATCGCGCTGTCCTTCGTCCGCTCGCCCGCGGACATCGACCTGGTCCACCAGGTGATGGACCGGGTCGGCAAGCGCAGGCTCCCGGTGATCGCCAAGCTGGAGAAGCCCGAGGCGGTCGACAACCTCGAGGCCGTGGTGCTGGCCTTCGACGGCATCATGGTCGCCCGCGGCGACTTGGGCGTCGAACTGCCGCTGGAGTATGTCCCCATCGTGCAGAAGCGCGCGGTGCAGATCGCCCGCGAGAACGCCAAGCCGGTCATCGTCGCCACCCAGATGCTCGACTCGATGATCAACAACTCCCGCCCCACCCGCGCGGAGGCCTCGGACGTCGCCAACGCGGTCCTGGACGGCGCCGACGCCCTGATGCTGTCCGGCGAGACCAGCGTCGGCCGCTACGCCGTCGAGTCCGTGCAGACGATGGTCCGAATCATCGAAGCAGTCGAGACCGAGACCACCCCGGACGCCGTTCCGCCCCTGACCCACGTCCCTCGCACCAAGCGCGGCGTGATCTCGTACGCGGCCCGCGACATCGGCGAACGCCTCAACGCCAAGGCCCTGGTCGCCTTCACGCAGTCCGGCGACACCGTCAAGCGGCTCGCGCGACTGCACACGAAGCTGCCGCTGCTTGCCTTCACCCCGGAACCCCACGTCCGCAGCCAGCTGGCGCTGACCTGGGGCACGGAAACGTTCCTGGTGCCCCAGGTGGACTCCACCGACCAGATGGTCCGACAGGTGGACCTTTCGATGCTGGCCATGGGCCGCTACCAGCCCGGAGACCTGGTCGTCATCGTCGCGGGCTCCCCGCCCGGAACCGTCGGCTCCACCAACCTCATCCGCGTCCACCGCCTAGGCGAAGAAGACCACGCCTGACCCCGCGAGTCCAACGTTCAGGACAACGAGTCCAACGTTCAGAACATCACGCGCCGGTTTCGTGATCCCCGAACGTTGATCTCGGTGTTCTGAACGTTGAACTCGCGGGTAGGGTCGAGCGATGACTGAGGTTGCGCGGGCGGCGGCTGAGGCGTTGGACCAGGAGCCGTTGACGGCTGACGGTGTCCCTCGTGGACAGGCTGTTCTCGACCGGCTTGTCGCTCTGCTCGATCTGGAGAAGATCGAGGAGAACATCTTCCGTGGGGTCAGTCCGAGCCACTCGCCGGTGCGGGTGTTCGGTGGGCAGGTCGCCGGTCAGGCGCTGGTCGCCGCCGGGCGGACGGTGCCGCCGGAGCGTGGGGTGCACTCGCTGCACGCCTACTTCATCCGCGGCGGCGACCCGAGTGTGCCGATCGTCTACGAGGTCGACCGAATCCGCGACGGGCGCTCTTTCACGACCCGACGGGTGGTCGCCGTGCAGCACGGCAAGGCGATCTTCGCGTTGTCGGCTTCGTTTCAGAAGGTGGAACAAGGGGTCGAGCACGCCGAGAAGATGCCGGAAGTGCCCGCGCCGGACGGGCTGCCCACGCACGGCGAGCTGATGACGCCAGAGCTGAAGGCCAAGTTCGGCAGGATCGCCGACCGGCCCCGGCCGATCGACATCCGCTACGTCTCCGAACCGCCGTGGCTTTCCCGGGAGTCCGGTCCGCGGGAGGCGAGCAACCAGGTGTGGATGCGGGCCGACGGCACGCTCCCCGACGACCCGCTGCTGCAGGTCTGCGTGCTCGCCTACGCCTCCGACATGACACTGCTCGACGCGATCCTCGCCCGGCACGGCGTCTACTGGGGCACCGACAACGTGATGGGCGCCAGCCTCGACCACGCCATGTGGTTCCACCGGCCGTTCCGGGCCGACGAATGGGTCCTCTACGACTGCGTTTCCCCGAGCGCCTCGGGTGGACGCGGTCTCGCGACGGGCCGGTTCTTCACGCAGTCCGGCGAACTCATCGCGACCGTCGTCCAAGAGGGACTGATCCGGATCGGCTGACCGCGCGCCTGAGCGGCACTGCTCAATCGCTCGGCCACCAGCGGCGGTAGAGCCTCTAGCGGTAGAGCGGGGTTTCGCTCTCTTCGGTCATCAGCAGGCACAGGTGCGCGGTGAGGTACGCGCGGCACGGTGATGGCGCCTTGGTGAACAGCCGGGTGCGGCAGGTCGGGCAGCGGCCCTGCGCGTCCGGGTGGTGCTCGTCCAGCAGCGCCTGCAGCGCGGAGACGATGCGGGGGAGTTCGCCGCGGGCCAGTTCGGCGGCGGCGTGCTCACCGCTCTCCGTCGCCCGGGTGCTGAGCGTGGACAGATAGTCCTGTAACGACGATTCCATGTGCCCGAAGATCGACTCGTTCACCCGGGTCCTTCCAATCGGCGGCGCGGATGACCGCAAGACAGTTCTTCCCTAGAGAGACTGCGTGGTCGTGGCGGCATTCTGCAAGTTGCAATACACGATCGGGTGACGGGTTTGGCGTGTCCGGTGAGCCGCTCACAGACTGGCCGCAAAACACGGAGGAGAGTCCCTTGTGTCCGACAAGATCAGCATCGAGACTTGCCGTGCGCGGACCCAGTCGCACCCATCAGTGGGCGGGGTCGTTATGCCCGCAGTCGAAACGAGGTGAAACCAGGTGGCGCGAGACCTCAGCCCGACAGTGCGTCGCAGACGGCTCGCGGGTGAGCTGAGGAGATTTCGGGAGGCCGCGAACCTCACGATCGACGAGGTCGGCGACAAGCTCGAATGCTCGGCGTCGAAGATCAGCCGTATCGAGACCGGCCACGTCGGTGTCACCCCGCGCGACGTGCGCGACATGCTGGAGCTCTACGGCATCGAGGAGGACCGGCGCGAAGCCCTCGTCCAACTCGCCAGGGAAGCCCGGCAGAAGGGCTGGTGGCACGCCTACACCGAGGTGTTCACCGGGTCCTTCGTCGGGCTGGAGTCCGAGGCCGCGTTCCTGCACACCCACCAGGCGCTCCTGGTGCCCGGCCTGCTCCAGACCGAGGACTACACCCGCGCCGTCATCCGGGCCATCCGTCCCGACGTCGAGGACGACGAGATCGATAAGCGGGTCAAAGGCAGGCTCGTCAGGCAGCGGCTGCTCACCGACCCGCACCCGCCCGAGTACTGGGCGGTGATCGACGAAGCCGTCCTGCACCGCGTCGTCGGCGGACCCGAGGTGATGCGCGCCCAGCTCCACCGGCTCGTCGAGGCCGCCGCGATGCCGCACGTGACCCTGCAGGTCGTCCCGTTCGCGACCGGCGCACACGCCGGAATGGAAACCCCGTTCCTCATCCTGGGATTTCCCGAACAGTCCGACCCTGATGTCGTCTACGTCGAGAACACCACTTCGGGTGTCTACTTGGAACAGCCGTCGGATGTCCGTCGGTATACGTTGATGTTCGACCATTTGCGCGCGGCGGCGTTGAAGCCCGATGACACCGTCGACCTGGTCCAGCGGACAGCCGATCGGCTGGGTCGTGAATCCGGAAAGAACGAGAGGAGCGGGGCGTGACCGTTTCTGGGCTTGCCCGCGCGGAGTGGCGCAAGAGCAGCCGCAGCGGCGCGGGCAACGACTGTGTCGAGCTCGCCGTCGGCACCAGCGCGACAGCGGTTCGTGACTCCAAGAACGCGGAGCACGGACACCTGGCTTTCGCCGACCTGGAATGGCGGGTGTTCGTCGGCGCCCTGAAGGGCGACGAGTTCGACGCTCGCTGAGTCACGGATCCCTTACCTGCCGCCGTGCGCCCCTGACCGGCGGCGGGTAAGGGGTCCGCCGCTCAGGACTGCGTGATCATCCGATGCCGGGTCCGCCGCCTCAGCGGCACTCTCCTCATCACTGGAGCTCGAAGCGATGAGGAGACAGACAATGTGGACCACCGAGGCCATCAACGCGGAGATCAGCTACCGGCGCGACGGCACGCGCGACCTCACCAGCAGGCTGCACCTGCACGAGGTCCGGCGCACCGGACCGGCCTGGCTGACCCGGCTGCTGCACCGGGGCGCCCCTCGAACAAGCGAGCGTTCGGCCAACTGACCCGGCGCGCCGGGGTTGTGCGACCATGCCAGCCATGCCGCGTCTGGGTTCTGGAATTCCGCTGGTGGCGCGCGGCCGCGAACTCCGCGGTCTGCGCGCCGCCTTCGACGCGGCCGCCTCCGGCCGGGCCGGAGCCGTCCTGCTGGCCGGGGACGCCGGAGTCGGCAAGACGAGACTGACCGAAGAAGTGACCGCCTTCGCCGTCGAGCAGGGCGCGCTGGTGCTGACCGGCCGCTGTCTCGACATCGGTGAGGCGGGCCTGCCCTATCTCCCGATCGCCGAGGCACTCTCGTCGGTGCGCGACCGCGTGCGCGACTGGACCGCGCTGAGCAGGCTGTTTCCCGGGGCCGCGACCCCCACGCCGGATCCCGGCCAGTTCACCTCCGGCATGGGCATGCCGTCGGCGGGTTCGCGCTCCGAGCAGGACATCGGCCAGCTGCAGCTCTTCGACGCGGTGCACGGCGTGCTGGACGACCTGGCCCGCGAGACGCCGGTCGTGGTCATCCTGGAGGACCTGCACTGGGCCGACGCCTCCACCCGCAGCCTGCTGTCCTTCCTGCTGTCCCGCCTGCGCGGCCAGAAACTGTTCATCCTGGGCACTTACCGAAGCGATGACCTGCACCGCCGCCACCCCTTGCGCCCCCTGCTCGCCGAACTGGTTCGGCTGCCGCAGGTCGAGCGCATCCAGCTCACCCCGTTCGGCAACGCCGACTCCCGCCTGTTCGTCGCCGCGCTCGCCGAGGAGCGGCTGAGCGAGCCGGTGCTGCGCGAGGTCGCGGGCCGATCCGAGGGCAACGCCTTCTTCGCCGAGGAACTCCTGGCCGCGACCGCCGAGGGCGGTGGCGGCATCCCGACCACGCTGGTCGACGTCCTGATGTCGCGCGTGGAACGCCTCAGCCCGGCCGCCCAGAGCGCGGTGAGGGCCGCGTCCGTCGGTGGTCGCCGAGTGCCGGACGCCCGGCTGCGCGCGGTCAGCGACCTGGGGGACACCGAACTTGAGGAAGCGCTGCGCGAGGCCGTGCAGCACCACGTGCTCGTGCCCGGCGAAGGCGATGTCTACGCCTTCCGGCACGCGCTGATGCGCGAGACCGTCTACGGCGACCTCCTCCCGGGTGAGCGGGTCCGACTGCACGCCGCGTACGCGCGTGAGCTGTCGAAGGAGTGCGCAACCTGTGGGACCGCGGCCGCCCTCGCCCACCACAGCATGGAGAGCCACGCCCTCGGCCCGGCGCTGGTCGCGTCCGTGCAGGCGGCGGAGGAAGCCGAAGGCCAGGGCGCGCCAGCCGAGGCGCTCGAACACCTGGAACGGGCGCTGAAGTTGTGGGAGGCGGTCCCCGCCGCCGACCGGCCCGACGCCAGCGAACTGACCCTGCTGCGCCGGGCGTCGTGGGTGGCGGGCACGTCGGGGGACCCGGAGCGGGCCATCGCGTTCGCCCGGTCCGCCGTCAAAGCCGCCGACCGCGGTGCCGACCCGGAGCACCAGGCCACGCTGCGCCGCAGGTTGGCGCAGGCGCTCTATGTGCTCGACGGGCGCGAGCAGGAGGCGCTGGAGAACATCGAGAAGGCGTGGGCGCTGGTCACCGACCGGCCGCCCAGCCCCGACCAGGCGTGGGTCCTCGCGGCCTACGCGACCATCCTGCGCGCCCTGCGCCGCCGCGACGAGGCCGAGGGGTACGCGCGTCGGGCCATCGAAGTGGCGGAGGCGGTCGACGCGGGCGGTCCCGCGGCTGAGGGTCTGATCACCCTGGCCATCCTCGCCGAGTCCCGCGGGCTCGCCGGGGAATCCCGCGACATGCTCGTCGAGGCCATGCGGCGTGCGGCCGCCGTCGAGGCGATCACCGTCGAGCTGCGTGCCCGGTTCTTCCTGGCGATCAACTTCTACGAGCACGGTCTGCTGGCCGACGCGATCGCCGCGGTCGACGGCGGTGTCGACCGCGCCCGCGAAACCGGCCTCACCTGGAGCGCCTTCGGCCTGGAGCTGCGGGTCGTGCAGGTCATCATGCGGTACGCGGCGGGGGACTGGGACGGCAGTGAGGCGGCGGCGGAACCACCCGGTCACCGCGTGTCCAGCACGGTGTCCGCGCGGCTGGCCGCCGTCGGCGCGCATGTCGCGGTGGGCCGAGGCCGCTTCGCCGAAGCCGAGCGCCTGGTCAACGAACTGCGCTCCGACTGGCACCGCGACATCCAGATCCCACTGGTGGCAGGCGGTGTCGGCGCCGAACTGGCGACATGGCGGGGCAGGCCCGACCGCGCTGTCGAGTGGGTCCGCGACGCCCTGGAGTGGGTCGCCCAGGCGGGCGGCGCGACCTTGCTCGCCGCGATCCGGATGTCCGCCCTGGGCATCGCCGCCCACGCCGACCTCGCCGCCGCGGCCACCACCCGGCGCGATGTGGAGGCGGCCCAACTCTCGGCGGTCGAAGCCCGCAGACTGGCCGAACTCGCCCGAAACACCGCCCGCGACGGCCGCCCGCTCACCGGGACCCTGGGGCCCGAGGGCCAAGCCTGGCTGGCCCGCGCCGAAGCGGAGCTGAGCCGCGTCGACGGCCCCGGCGACCCGGACCTGTGGCGAGCCGCGGTCGACGCCTTCGACTACGGCGCGGTATACGAGCAGGCGGTATGCCGAAGGCGACTGGCAGAAGCCCTACTGGCCGCCGACCGCCGCGACGAAGCCGCCGTGGAACTCCGCCTGGCAGACACGGTGGCAGCCGACCTCGGCGCCCGCCCATTGCGTGAAGCCGTCCGCAAGGCGGCCCGCCGGGGCAGGGTCTCACTCGACGAGAACGTCGAAACCCGCGACGAGGTCGACCTGTTCACCCCGCGCGAGCGGTCGGTGCTCGGCCTGGTGGCGCTGGGCAGGACGAACCGACAGGTGGGCGACGAACTGTTCATCAGCGAGAAGACCGTGAGTGTCCACTTGAGCCGAATCATGGCCAAACTGGGCGCGAGCAGGCGGGCAGAGGCAGTAGCGGTGGCCTACGAACGCGGCCTGCTCACCGAACAGACGCCCTCGGCAGGCTGACCGGCCACCGCAAACGCAAGGGGCTCAACAGAATGGCCCCCTGGGTGGCCCGGTACGCGACGGCCGATCCGACCGGGCACCCGGCAGCAAAGCAGCCGAGTCGGGCTCAGAACTCCCAGGTCCACCCAGTCCCGTCGACCTCAGCGCTCGTCAGGGTCGCCTTCCCCGACGTGTACTTCGTGTCGAACACGAGCTTCCCGGTCGTCTTCTCGCCTGGCTTGTGATGCCGGGTCAGCAATTCAGCCGCCGGAAAGCAAGCGTTCGCGGCGGGCGTCGAAACGAGCGTGTCCACACCATCGTCGCCCAAGATCTCGAACGAGCCCGCATGCAGATGTCTGAGTTCGTCCGAGTACTTCTCCATCGGCTCCACCGTCATCGTGAACACGACGAAGTGTCCGCGCTCCGGCTCCTTGGCCTCAGGCGCCGTGCATTCCGGGTCGACCTCGACCTTGTCCAGCCGAAACGTGACCAGCCGCGAGCCGTCGTCGGCCACCACGCCCGCGTCCTCGCCGACGCGCTTCGGCAACACCGGCGCGCCGGTCGCGTTGATCTTTGTCGCGCTGGAGGAGGTTTTCGGCTTCCCGGGCTCGGGCTGCTCCTTCTTCGTCTCCGTCAGCTCGGCACCCATCCGCGGCCTGCCGGTGACGGACTCAGAACACCCCGCCACCAGCAGCGCGCCCGCCAAAAACACCGCGAACCTCGACCGCATTCTCCCCCTCGCCGATCAGCGAGGCAGGCGCTTGAGGGCCTTGAGGCCGATCGTCAGTGCCTTCGTCCACGCCTTCGACGGGATCCTCTTCCACCCGCGCAACGGAACCACGCGCTGCGCGGCGATCGTCTGGGCCTCGGTGTATTTGGTGAGGCCTTCCTCGCCGTTGCGCCTCCCCACCCCCGACTCGCCCATGCCGCCCATCGGCGCGTCCAGGCTGCCGAACGCGGCGCCGAAGCCGTCGTTCACGTTGACCGTGCCCGCGTGGATGCGCTTGGCCACCCGCTCACCGGAGCGCCTGCTGCGGGTCCACACGCTGGCGTTGAGGCCGTAGCGGGTGGCGTTGGCCTGGTCGACGGCTTCCTGCTCGTCGCTGTAGCCGTAGATCGACACGACCGGGCCGAAGGTCTCCTCGGCGAACAGGAGCATGCCCTCGCGGACGTCGGTCAGGATCGTGGGCTCGTAGAACAGCGGGCCGAGTTCGGGGCGCGGCTTGCCGCCCGCCAGCACGGCGGCGCCCTTGCCGCGGGCGTCCTCGACGTGGTGGTCGATCGTCTTGAGCTGCTCGGCGGAGGTCAGCGAGCCCAGGTCCGGGCCGTAGGACAGGTCGGCGCCGATCTTGACGGCCTTCGTCTTGGCCACGAACGCCCGGGTGAACGAGTCGCGGATGCTCTCGTGGACGTAGATGCGCTCCACCGACACGCACAGCTGACCCGCGGAGGAGAAGCACGCGGTGACCGCGCCCGCGGCGGTCTTGTCGACGTCGGCGTCGGGCAGCACGATCATCGGGTTCTTGCCGCCGAGCTCCATCGAGTAGCTGGTCAGCAGCGCCGCCGCCTTGGCGGCCAGGCCCTTGCCGGTCTCGGTGGAGCCGGTGAAGCCGAGGTAGTCGGCCTCCTCGATCAGCGCGGTGCCGATCCTGGAGCCGCGGCCGAGGACGATCTGCCAGACGTCCTTGGGCAGCCCGGCCTCCTCGGCGAGTTCCTGCAGCCACAGCGCGGACAGCGCGGTCTGGTTGTCGGGCTTCTGCACGAGGGTGTTGCCCGCGATGAGCGCCGGGATGGCGTCCATGCCGGTGAGGGCGAGCGGGTAGTTCCACGGCGAGATCATCGACACGACACCCTTGGGGTGGCGCACCTGCGTGGTCCGGGTGAACACCGGCAGCGCGCCCGCGCGCCGCCGCGGGGCGAGGAACCTGGCGGCCTTGCGGCCGTAGTAGGACGCCGTCATCGCGGTGACCGCGACCTCGTCGTAGGCGTCGACCCGGGACTTGCCGGTCTCGACCTGCATGATGTCGAGAACCTCGTCCTGCCGCTCGAGCAGCAGGTCGTGCAGGCGCAGGAAGATCCGCGACCGGTCGGCCACCGACATGGCCGCCCAACTCGCCTGGGCCACCCGGGCTCGGGCGAACGCGCGGCGCACGTCGGCGTCGTCGATCTGGGGGAGCGTGATGATGGGCTCGCCGGTGAATGGCGCGGCCATCTGCACGGTGGTCGGGTCGGTCCCGGTGACGGCGCGATCGACCAGTTCGGTCGCACGGACCACCGTGGGCGCGCCGGTTACTCCACCGATGGTCGCTGAGGTCGTGGCCGTGCTCATGGGCGCTCCTTCGCTCGACACTGAGCGCCCATGTTACTTCCGGGTAGCACCTTCCGTCGCAGTGGCAGCGGTCACGTCATTCCCTTGGTGGGCGGCGTCCACCGTGATGGCCACCCGGAGCATGCTGTCCTCGTAGCGCACAGTCACCGGATGCGTGGAGGACCGGGCGGCCCGCTCGAACCCGATCTCCTGCGACAGGCACCAGGCGATCATCTGCCGGTGGCCCTCGGCGCGGGCGATGCCGCCGAGCCGGTCGATCATGGCGGTCCCGACGCCCTGGCGCTGCCAGCCGTCCTCGACCAGCAGCGAGATCTCCGCCTCGGCCGGGTCGTTGGTGCGGATGAGTTGGGCCATCCCGATGACCTCGGTGCCGCACAGCGCCAGCAGCGTCTTGCCGCGCGGCGGCTGCAACAGGCGGTGCAGCCAGCGGCGGGGCAGCGTGCGCAGACCGGAGTGGTACCGGGAGAAGAGGGTCTGCGCGGAGCAGCGGGCGTGCAGGTCGGCGACCGCGTCACCGTCGGCGGGCGTGCCGGGGCGCAGGACGATGCCCGCGCCGTTGTTCGCGATGATCGCGCTCGGGGCGCCCGCGGCGGTCGCGCCCGCGTTCAGCACCTCGCCGAACGCGGCGACCCGGGCCAGTTCCACCTCGGTGAACGGAGCCCAGCCGCGGCGGGCGACCAGCGTCGCGTCCTTGCCCAGGCGCAGGACGGCGACGTGTCCGCTCTGGTCGGATTCGACGTCACCGGCTTCGGCGACGCGCACCGAGTCGGCGCCGAGCATCGTCCGCACGGCCTCGGCGGCCGCGGCCTGGTCACGCAGCGCGGCGCCCGCGGCGCGGAGGGCGGCCGTGGTCCGGTCGACCATCTGCCGCACCTGGGCGCGGGTGATGCCGACGCAGCGGCCGCCTTCGGCCCGGATGTCGTCGATCAGCGACGCGGGCTCGGTTCCCGCCGGGGTGCTCACGACGATCTCGTCGATGACGCCACCGGGCACCGGGAGCACCGAGAGCCCGAGAACGTTGCAGTCCCGCGCGGCGAGGCGGGTGGTGACCCGGGCGAGCGTGCCTGGACGATCGTCCAGGCGGATACGCAGCCGCCAGGTCGTGGGCTGGGTCGCGGTGGTCGTGTCCATGCTTCGAGGATGCAGGGCGAACATTGCCAGTCGGGGGCCTCGATGTTTCGGGCATGTGATGGGTTTGCGCCAGGACCGCTGCCCTGTCGGCCCTCGTGGTCGGGACCTGTCGGTGAGCGAGATCGAACTCTGCCACCAGAACCGATGTAGTCAAGCTGCTTGACTAGTTGATGAGAGTCCGGTTACCTTGATCCGTGTCCCACAGAGAAGAGGTCTCTTGACGTTCGTCAGTCACACGATCGACACCGCGCCCGCGAAAGCGCGGCTCATCATCGAGGCCACCACTCGCAAGTTCGGCTACCTGCCCGAGCCGGTCGCCCGGATGGCCGAGTCGCCGGAGTTGCTGAGCACGTTCCTCGGCAACATCGCCGTGTTCGACCGCTCGACGCTGACCGAGGTCGAGCGGGAAGTCGTCGTCATGACGATGGCCGTCCGCGTCGAGTGTCACTACTGCGTCGCGATGCACACCCCGAAGCTGCCGGGCGACATCGCCGAGCCGCTGCGGTCAGGCAAGCCGATCGACGACGCGCGCCTGGAAGCGTTGCGGCAGTTCACCACCGCGGTCCTCGCGACCAGTGGCGGAGTGTCCGAAGAGGACATGGCGGCTTTCCTGGCGGCGGGTTTCACCCAACGCAACGCGCTGGACGTCGTGCTCGGCGTCGGCACCTACACGTTGTCCACCTTCGCCAACCGTCTCACCGGCGCGCCGCTTGACGCGGAGTTCGAGCCGTACCGGTGGGAGTCTCACCACACCGGGCGCAGCGCCACCGGTTGACCGGACTCCGTGACGATCGCCTGAAGATCCGTGCGCAGCCGCTGGACCTGATCGGCGCCGATCAGGTCCACCCAGCGGCGTTCCACTTCGGACCACTTCGCCACGACCCGCTCGACGCACGCCCACCCGCGCGGCGCGAGCATGACCATCCGGCTCCGGCCATCGGTCGGGTGCGGCCTGCGTTCGACGTATCCGCGTTGTTCAAGCTCGTCCACGAGTTGTACCGCGGCCTGCTTCGTCACCCCGAGGTGCTGCCCCAGATCCACGGCGGTCGCGCCCTCGCGGTGTGACAGGTACTGGAAGACGAACCCGTGCGCGGGCCGGACATCCCCGAACCCCTCGGCGGCCAGGTGCTCGTGCACTTCGTCCATCACCGACCGGAACGCCATGGCCAGCAGCGCGGGAATCTCGGTGGCCATGATCTCTCCTCGGGTCAATTGCCTTTACTTTAGGCGTGGCCCACAGATACTGGGCGCATGGGCAAAACGCACGAGCGGATCGACGGGAGGCTCCGCGACTTCATCGAGCGGCAGCCGCTCTTCTTCATCGCCACCGCACCGCTCGGCGAGAACGGGCACGTCAACCTCTCGCCGAAGGGTGGCGCGGGCTCCTGGGCACTTCTCGACGATCGCACCTTCGCTTACGTCGACTTCGGCGGCAGCGGCGCCGAGACCATCGCGCACCTGCGGGAGAACGGGCGCGTCACGGTGATGTGGTGCGCCTTCGACGGCCCGCCCGACATCGTGCGAGTCCACGGCCGGGGCGAGCCCGTCTTCCGCGACGACCCGCGCTGGCCGGACCTCATCGCCAGGATCCCCGAGGGGTCGAAGCCCGGGGCGCGCGCGATCATCGTGATCACCGCCGACCGGATCAGCGACAGCTGTGGCTACGGCGTCCCGCTGATGGACTACCAGGGTGACCGCACGCTGCTCGCGAACTTCCTGGGCCGCAAGACCGATGCCGAGTTCGCCGCCTTCTGTGAGGCGAAGGACTACGTCGGCACCAGCCTCGACGGGCTGCCCGGTCTCCCGCTGCCGCTGCCTCAGGCCCCGTAGGCGAACACGGGGTAGTGGTCGGAGTAGTCGTTGTAGCTGTAGGTCGTGAACCACGACGTCACCTTCCACGTCGGGCTTTTGACCGCGCGGGTGTCGTTGACCAGGTCGCCGCCGGGGTGGCCGTTGATCGACAGCACGTAGTCGAGATGCTCGGGCGCCGCGTTGCCGTACTGCCCCTTGCAGACGCTGTTGGTCACGCAGTCCCAGGAGTACCGGTGGCCGGCCAGCCGCGGCGCCCGCGCGTTCAGCGAGGTGAGCATCTGGCCGTACTCCGCGCTTTCCCCGATGACGTTCATGTCACCGGCGACGTACACCGGCTCGGTCGCCGCGATGGCCTGCCGGTCGAGGAACGCGCGGATCTCGGCCCGCTGGGCGGCACGAACCGACCCCGGCGAGACCGAGCAACTGCTGTCCTCGGCCTGGGCGTGCACCCCGACCACGTGGACGGGGCCCGCGGGCGAGCTGAGCCGGACATAGGCGAAGCCCTTGTTCGACATCGGCTCCACACCGCACCGCTGGGTGAACACGTGCTGCACCTTGCGGGTGATCGGCCACCGGCTGATCACCGCCGTCCCGCCGTCCTCCGGCGTGGAGTCCGAGTACGCCCCGAGCGTGGCGTCCCACCCGCTGCGCGACCGGCCGACGACCGGCGTCTGGTGCGGGTAGGTGTCGGACAGGTTGTGCAGCAGGCGGTCGCTCGCTCCGTTGTCGAACACCTCGTTGAGCACCACGATGTCCTGTCCGGCCAACACGTTCTGCTGGTCGATCAGGTCGGCCCTGGTCACCTGGCCCCAGTTGGGGTACAGGTTCCGCGACAGCATGAACACGTTGTAGCTCGCGATCTTCGGTGCCGTGGGGGCGGCCTGAGCGGGCGCGGCGGTGAGGCTCAGCCCAGCGACAAGCAGTGACGTGAATAACATTTGCGTTCGCATGTGCCGATTGTGCGGCTTACGTTCGTGCGGAGCAAGGAAAAAGATTCACTTTTGCGGTTCGTTCATTCGCGCATCACCGAGCTGTCGTGCCCTGAGCGCCGCGCCGATCGCCACGATGACGGTCAGGCCACCGATGAGGTACGGGTCCTTGGTCGTACCGCCCAGATGGAGATCCATCGCGTGGTTCACGGTGTGGACGAGATTGGCCGCGGCGAAGCCCGTGAGGACGACCAGGATCGAATCCCGCCAGATCAACGACATCGCCAGCCCGACCGCGATGCCGAAGTGGAACGCGCCGAGATCGTGGAGGAAGTGTTCGTGGTTCGGGAATCCGACGTAGTCGGAGAACGCCTGCGGCCAGGCCCACATCCATACCGCGAAGGTTGCGGCGTAGAGGGCGCTCAGCGCCACGATCGACTTGGTGATGATGTTGCCCATGTGCCCACCCTTGTTGGCTCTGTCGTGTCTCGCCATTGGGACGATGTCGACGGGGTGGGGTGTGACAGCGCGGCAGAGTTTGATCTTGGGTGCCTGTAAAGCAGTGGGTGGTGGGCGGGCAACTCCTGCAGGCCGCTCGGTCCTGCCCTTTGCGTTTGCGGTCTGGGATTTGCTTGTTTGTGGTTGCGCCGAGGCGCGTCCATTTGGTGTCCGGGGTTGGCGGCCACCGCGACCGGGCACACGGTGCGGTAAAGAAGCGGACCACCCGCGTAGCCCACAGCCGGAACCGTTTCGCGGTGACCGCCGGGAACACCGGTACGAAGTGCGGCATCGCCGACCGCGGCCAGTCCCGCCGCCACGCGTGCCGCGGCCTCCCTGGGGCGCGCCAGGCAGACGGTCAGCGAGGTGACGGCGCGGGCCATCGGACACCTTCGGATCATCTCGCAGCGGTGGCGCCAAGCAGGCAGGTCGCCTCGCCGCCGAGTTCGGCATCTCGCTGCGCCGACCGGATCCTCAGCGACCGCGCTGCCCGCGTGGCCCCAGCGACGACCTCGGTCACGACTGCGTGCTGCCGCGTGTCTGGCGTGCCAGCCGGCGAGTCGACGCTCGGCCTGGACTTGGGCGACCCGCACCCCAACTTCCGGCTATGACGACACGGTGGGTGCCTCGACGATGTCGACGCGCCGCCTGCCCGCTGGTGGGACGCATCTCCGCGGGCGAGATCGCGGACCACTACAACGCCGATGACCTGTGCCAACGCGCGGAATGAGCACCTTTCGACAAAGTGTTAGCAAAAGCGAACGTCACTATTTCACTCCGCGGCCCTCTTCCTTATATGAGCAGCGGCCGACCCGAGCGAGGGCCGGGTCGGCCGTTGCTACCAAGGTCGTGAGGCCCCTGGGGCGCACGTCAAGACCGTTCCGACCCGAGCGAGGGCCGGGTCGGAACGGCTCTCAGTCGAGCGTTCAGTCGATCGGGATCTGGCCCGTGGCCACGAATGTCTTGCACACGCCGTCGTCCAGGTCCGTGGCCAGTTCCAGCACGGTACGGCCGTCGCGGCTCGGCAGCAGACTCGGGCTGAAATTCCGGCAGCCCTCGTTGTCCACCCCGATGACCGGGATCGGCGCCGGGAACTCCTCCCACGGGTCGTCCGCCTCCGGGTCGTTGACCAGGATCGTCGCGCCGTTGCCCGCGGCCAGACTGCCGTCGGCCTCGACGAGCATCTCGCTGATCAGCAGGATCGCCCCGTCGGACCCGGTGTTGGGACTCCACGCGATGGTCGGGGTGTGCCGGGGGTACCGGCCCGACTCGGTGATGACCTGGGTGCCCAGGTCGATCGGGTCGCCCCAGTCCCAGCCGTCGGCGGACATGCGGAAGTAGATGCCGCAGTTGCGCTGGAAGTCGATGTTGCAGACCTCGTAGACCATGAAATACGTGCCGCCCGGCAGCGCCCGCACGCCCACCATTCCCGGCCGCACCCCGTGCCGCTGGTGCTTCACGGTGTCGACGGGCTCGCTCCAAGTCCTGCCGTCGGTCGACCGGACCCGCACGATCTTCTGGTCGTGGCGGGTGGTGTCGGACTCGTCGGAGTAGAAGGCGACGAGCGCGCCGTCGGCGGCGACAGCCAGTTCAGGCTCCCAACCCGGCTGCGAGTTCGGCGCGATGGCGATGTCCGAGAGGAACGTCCACGTGCGGCCGACGTCGGCGCTGCGCCACACTCGCTGGCGCACCCGGCGGTCGTCGCCGGTGTCCAGTCCCGCCGTGGTCGCCCACAGCAGCGTTCCGGCGGGCATGTCGCCGACCTGGCGCGGCAGTTCGAACAGGGTGGCGCAACACATGCCGCGCGACGTGGCCAGGTCCGGGTCGGAGATCACCGCCACCCGCTGGAAACTCCGGCCGCGATCGGTGCTCTCATGGATCAGGCCGACGCTCTTGCCGTCGATCATGCTGCCGATGCTCGTGATGATCCGCCCGGCGCCGGGACCGTGTTCGAGCCGGATCACGCGCGGGTAGCTGCTGCCGACGTCCTCAAGCAGCTGACGCGGGGGAGCGGCCTCGGCCGGAACCGCGAGGGCGAGCAGGATCACCGCGACGAAGGTGCCGAGCGTCCGGATCAGCATGATCACTCCCGACCTGGTCAGACGGCATTTCGACCGAGCGTCCAGGGAGATCGACTCACACGCAAACGTTGGAACACCTTCGGGTGGACAACGGTGGCGGGGGACGCATGATCTTGCTTTGTCGCCGGGCACGGCGGTCACCGGGATCTCACGAGGATGCGTCGACGTTCACGCCGGGAAGGAGTTGGGTGCGGGAGGCCCGTCAAGGCCGTGCCGGGTCGCACGGACGTCTCCGGGTTTGTCCGTGGTGGTCGTTAGGTTGATCGGCATGTCCCGTTTCCGGCTTCAGCCGACGCCCGCTCAGGAGGCGCAAACGCGAACAGCGCGAGGGCTTCCGGATCGTGGGAGTCATCCCCGGTGATGTGCGTCGGGTGTCCCGCAAGGTCGGTGAGGTGCGGGTGCCCAAGGTCGGGTGGGTGCGGTTCCGCTGGTCACGGGCCGTGGCCGGCGGTGTCAAGTCCTACCGCGTCACCCGTGACCGGGCGGGGCGTTGGCATGTGGCGTTCGCCCTAGAGCCCGAGTCCACCGGGTACGGGCGCTGTGGTGGGCGTGGATCGCGGTGTGGCGGTGTCGGCCGCGTTGTCCACTGGGGAACTGCTGAACGCGCCCACCCTGGGCAGATCAGAAAAGGCGCGGTTGCTGCGGCTGCAGCGCAAGCTCGCTCGAGCCCAGCGCGGTTCCGCCCGGCGCGGCAAGGTCAAGGCGGCGATCGCGACGCTCAAGGCGCGTGAAACCGACCGGCGCAAGGATTGGGTGGAGAAGGCCAGCACCCGCCTGGCCCGGGACTTCGACGTGATCGCCGTTGAGAATCTCAAGATCACGAACATGACCCGGTCGGCGAAAGGCAAGATGGAAGCCCCCGGCAGGCGTGTGCGGCAGAAGGCTGGCCTGAACCGGGGGATCCTCGCCAGCGGGTGGGGTCTGCTGGTGACTCGGCTGGAAGACAAGGCTCCGGGCCGGGTGGTGAAGGTCGACCCGCGATACACGAATCAGCGTTGTTCGGCGTGCGGGATCGTGGATCGGGAGGCGCGCGAGAGCCAGCCGTCTTCCGGTGCCGGTCCTGTGGTCTCGCCTGCAACGCGGACGTGAACGCGGCACTGAATATTCGATTCGCGGCAGGGCATGTCGTGACCGCACGGGGAGGCCCGCCGTTGGGTGGGCTTGCGAACCGTGAACCTCAACGCGACCTTCTCATTGTGCGGTAGTCGCTGTTGGAATCCCCGGCCTTCAGGCGGGGGAGGATGTCAATCGCCCAAGTAGCGCNTCGTGACCGCACGGGGAGGCCCGCCGTTGGGTGGGCTTGCGAACCGTGAACCTCAACGCGACCTTCTCATTGTGCGGTAGTCGCTGTTGGAATCCCCGGCCTTCAGGCGGGGGAGGATGTCAATCGCCCAAGTAGCGCTGCAAAGCGGCGGCTTTCCATTCCTCCAGAAGCCGCGCCCGCCGCTTCGGGTCGCCGCCGATCATGGCGTCCAGTGCCAGGCCGCGGACCAGGTTGATGGTCAGCAGCAGCATCGTCTCCGCCTGTCCGGTCGATTCCGGCGAGTCGCTCTCCGCCGCGGCGCGCAGGGCCTGGAGGGTGGCGTGGCCCAGCGCCCGGTCGACCGGTAGGAGGGCTTCGCGCAGTTCCGTGTCCGTCCGGGCCGCCACCCACAGCTCCACCGCGGCGGTCGACAGGGTGCCCGAGTAGGCCGCCCAGAGCATGTCGATGCCCTTGATCAGCCGTTCCCGACCCGGGGCCAGCACGGCCGCGCCCTCGACGACCTCGGCGATCAGCCGGTCGAACAGGTGTTCCAGGGCCGCGGTCATCAGCTCGGCCTTGGTCGTGAAGTGGTGTTGCTGCGCACCTCGGGACACACCGGCCCGCGCGCAGATCTCCTGCACCGTGGTCCGGGCGTAGCCCAGCTCCACCAGGCAGGTGATCGTCGCGTCCAGCAGGGCCTCGCGGGTCTGCTCTCGGCGTTCCTGCTGCGTGCGGTGGGTGCGTGTGGTCGACACCACATCTCCTCCTCGGGCGGTCGGAGGCACTTTACGGGCAGTCGAACGTGCATGTACCTTCAGATCGTAACTTACATGCATTCTGGATTGTTTCTCTAAACTCTGGAGGTCGGAGCCATGGCTCCCACGCAGCGCTCGCCGTGGATGGACGAAGACCTGGACGCCTTCCGCGACCTGGCTCGCACCTTCTGCGAGAAGGAACTGACGCCGAACGTCGAACGCTGGATGGAGAACAAGCAGGTCGACCGCGAACTCTGGACCAAGGCGGGCGAGGTCGGCCTGCTCTGCCTGTCGATCCCGGAGGAATACGGCGGCGGCGGCGGCACGTTCGCCCACGAGACCGTGCTCGTCGAGGAGCAGGCGCGCGCCGGGGACAGCGGCTGGGGAGTGCTGCTGCACAACGGAATCGTGGCGCACTACATCCTCGCCTACGGCACCGAGGAGCAGAAGCACGCGTGGCTGCCGAAGATGGCCTCCGGCGAGTGGGTCGGCGCCATCGCGATGACCGAGCCCGGCACCGGTTCGGACCTGCAGAACATCAAGACCAAGGCGATCCGCGATGGTGATGAGTACGTCATCAACGGCGCGAAGACCTTCATCACCAACGGCGGCCAGGCCGACGTCATCATCGTGGTCGCCAAGACCGACCCGACCAAGGGCGCCGAGGGCACCTCGCTGATCGTCGTCGAGGCCGACCGCGCCGGGTTCCGCCGCGGCCGCGTGCTCGACAAGGTCGGCCTCAAGGCCCAGGACACCGCCGAGCTGTTCTTCGACGACGTGCGCGTCCCCGCCACGAACCTGCTGGGCAGCGCCGAGGGGCAGGGCTTCGTCCAGCTCATGCAGCAGCTGCCGCAGGAGCGCCTGATCATCGGCGTGACGTCGGTGGTCGCGATGGAGCTGGCCCTGGAGACCACCCTGACCTACACCAAGGACCGCACCGCCTTCGGCAGGCCGGTCTTCGGTTTCCAGAACACCAAGTTCAAGCTCGCCGAGATCGCCACCGAGGCGCGCATCGCCCGGGTGTTCCTCGACGACTGCATCGCCAAGCATCTCAAGGGCGAGCTCGACATCCCGACCGTGGCGATGCTCAAGTGGTGGACCAGCGACCGCGCGATGGCGGCCATCGACGAGTGCCTGCAGCTGCACGGCGGATACGGCTACATGAGCGAGTACGCCATCGCTCGCATGTGGACCGACCAGCGTGTGCAGAAGATCTACGGTGGCACGAACGAGATCATGAAGGAAATCATCGCCCGCACGATCTGACCCCGGCCCAGCCGACCGATCAGTCTGGAAAGGACAGTCAATGGGAACCGGACCCCTCGCTGGTCTGAAGGTCGTCGAACTCGCGGGCCTCGCGCCCGCGCCGTTCGCCTGCACCGTGCTGGCCGACCTGGGCGCGGACGTGATCCGGGTCGACCGGGCCAAGCCGGGCTTCGACGTGCTCTCCTTCCCGAACGACCCGCTCACCCGCGGCAGGCGTTGGATCGGCGTCGACGTCAAGTCCCCGGAGGGCCTTGAGCTGGTGCTCAAGCTGGTCGACGAGGCAGACGTGCTGGTCGAGGGCTTCCGCCCGGGCGTCGCCGAGCGGATGGGCCTGGGCCCGGACACGCTGCTCGAGCGCAACCCAGGCCTGGTCTACGGCCGGATCACCGGGTGGGGCCAGGACGGTCCGCTGGCCGAGGCGGCCGGGCACGACATCAACTACATCGCCATCGCGGGCGCCCTGGAGCCGATCGGCCAGGCGGGCCACAAGCCCACCATGCCGCTCAACCTCGTCGCCGACTTCGGCGGTGGCGGCCTGATGCTGGCCATGGGTGTGCTCGCCGCACTGGTCGAGCGGCAGTCCTCCGGCCGCGGCCAGGTCGTCGACGCGTCCATGGTGGACGGTGCGGCGCTGCTGACCACCAGCCTGCACGGCCTCAAGAACCTGGGCCTGTGGAGCAAGCCCCGCGGGGAGAACCTGCTCGACGGCGGCGCGCCGTTCTACGACACCTACGAGACCGCCGACGGCAAGTTCGTCGCCGTCGGCGCGATCGAGGGCCGGTTCTTCGCCGAACTGGTCAAGGTGTTGGGCCTGGACGACGTCCCCGACCACATGAACCCCGAGAACTGGCCCGCGCTGCGCGCCCTCCTGGAGGAGACGCTGCGCACCAGGACCCGGGACGAGTGGGCCAAGCTGGCTGAGGGCACCGACGCCTGCCTGTCGCCGGTGCTGACGCCGGAGGAGGCGCCCGCGCACCCGCACAACGTCGCGCGGGGCACGTTCGTCGAGATCGATGGCACCAAGCAGCCCGCGCCCGCCCCCAAGTTCAGCCGAACCGCGCCCGGTATCCCCGCGCGGCCAAGCGAAGCGCGGGCGGACACGGGCGAGGTGCTGGCGGAGCTCGGCGTGCCCGCGGCGGAGATCGAGCGGCTCCGGGCGGCGGGAACGATCGCCTGACCCCGTTCACTCCTCTATCGAGTTACAGCTTTCACCCGAAGGCACGGCGCGGCGGGCTGGCGGAACCTGGGCGAACAGGTCCCGCCGGTCCGTACGCCCGGTCTTGATCACTTCCCCGGCTCGCGACCGGGGTGTCTCGCGTTGGAGTGTCGTACTAGACCTCTAGAGTGATCGCCGGACAGCGATAGTGTCGGGTGAGGAGAATTTCTCACCCACCGTGCCGCCAAACGACGGAAAGTTGCCCGTCAACCCCCCAAGTTGGGGGATCATGGGCAGATGGGGCCGCGTTGGGGCCCCGGCATGGACAGAGCGGATGGAGTGAACCGATGGATGCGAAGAAAGCCGCGATCCTCGTGGTGGTCGCCCTGAGCCTGTTCTACGTCATCACGCAGCCGACGGCCGCCGCCGAGGCCGTGCAGAACCTGTTCGGCTGGCTCCGTGACGGTGCTGAAGCGATCATCACCTTCCTCAAGAACTTGTTCGCCTAGTAACGAACGGGCTTCCCCGTGAACTCTGGGAGAAGTCTGTCCGCGGCCTGATCACCCTCTGTGATGATCTTGGTTTCGAGAAGATCCAAATTGGACCGTAAGGGTGGATCTAGGGGTTTCAGGGCCAGGTTGGGAAAGTTCTGCTGGTTTGGGTCTGGCGATCTGTCGGTGCTGCCCCCTACGGTTTGGGCCATCGAGTGATCATGAGACCTCCAGGAGGCAGAATGCTCGACGACCCCGGGGTCGACGCCCTGGTCCGCCAGTGGACCGCAGAGCGCTCACATGACGCCGACGCGGTGGAGGCCCACCGCATCGCGTCGGAATGGATGGCGGACGCGCCCGTAGCCGCGCCGGGCATTCCCGGTCAGCGGGCTCGGGCGGGAGCTTCCCGCTGGTCCCAAGTGGAAAGCACCGACCCCCGCTACCTCGTCGCGATGCGCAAGCGTCTGCCCGGGGTCCCGGAGGAGTTGCTCTCCGCCGCGGCGGGCTGGTGGCAGATGGTCGGCGGCGTGGCGGAGGCCGAGGAGTGGTGGGACGCGGGCATGAGCCCGCTCGACCAGCGCGCCCTCGACTACCGTGCCGCGGGCTTGGCGCCCTCGGACCTGCGCAGGCGACTCGGTCCCCTGACCGTGTTGGAACACCTGCGTCGCGGAAGCGCGCCCGCATGGTGTGTGGCTAGGCTGCAGCGACAGCGTCGGGACGGCGCGGCCTGAGCCTGTTTGCCGCGGGTGGTGTCAGCCACTTCGCGTAACGCCGAAGTGCCCTGGTCGTTGATGCTGTCAGTGGCGGCATTGACGACCCAGGCTGGAGCACGGTGGCGGACTCGAACAACCCGGTGACCCGGAGTGGTGCGGGCATCCTGGCCAGGCTGCTTGTCGTCGCCATGGTCTTGACCGTCGGCGCCGGTGTCGTCTGGTTGGTCAAGGCGCTTCTCGTACCGCCGGTGGTGTCGGCGGAGATTCCCGCACTGGAGGTCCAGGCCGCGCAGGTCGAGCCCGGCTCGGTCGTGCCCGCCGGTGTCGACGCGGGCGCCCCGCCCGCGCAGCAACCACAGCCTCAGGCGGGCGCGGGCGGCGCCGACCCCCTGAGGGCGTGGGCGGAGCGGCTGGCGGGTCCTACGGGCGTGCCGGCGCGGGCGCTCATGGCCTACGGCAACGCTGAGCTGGTCGTGCGGTCGACCACGCCGAAGTGCAGGCTGTCCTGGGCCACGCTGGCCGGGATCGGCCGCATCGAGTCCAACCACGGCCGCTACGGCGGTGCGACCCTCGGCGAGGACGGCCGCCCGTCGAAGCCCATCATCGGCGTCCCGCTCGACGGGTCACCCGGCGTGAAGGCGATCTCGGACACCGACGGCGGCCAGTTCGACGGCGACAGCCAGGTGGACCGGGCGGTGGGACCGATGCAGTTCATCCCGTCGACCTGGAAGCGCTGGGCCTCCGACGCGAACCTCGACGGCCGCGGCGACCCCCAGCAAATCGACGACGCGGCCCTGGCCGCGGGCCGGTACCTGTGCGCCAACGGCCGCGACATGGGCAGTGCGGCGGGGTGGTGGGCTGGGGTGTTCTCGTACAACAACTCGGTGCCTTATGGGCAGAAGGTCTTCGGCCTGGCCGACGGTTACGCCCGCACCGCCTCGCAGTAGCTCACCGGGCCCACTCGAACTCGTACTGGCCTGTCACGTGATCCCGCCTAACCCGAACCCGGTAGGGCTCGAACCCGCGACAGCCGGAGCTAGGGCCGAATCTAAGCGACTGGAGTTCGTCCTCGTTCGGTGCGTGCGGCACACCCCTGAACGCATCCTTGACCTGCGAAGTCTCCAGCCAGATCCGTGCGCTGATCTGGTCGGTGTCCGCCGTGTGCTGGCGATGACGCCGGCGACATCTCGAACCCGCTTGCCTGCCGTTTGAATCGATAGTTCCTAACGATCGAGCTGCCCTTGCACGGTAAGCTCGCGCATTCCACTGGATGCACAAATGGTTCACTAGATGGTGCACATATGGTATCGTAAGACGCGCACAAACGGTACAGTAGGCCGCATGGCCAGCTATGTGCCCCGCGTCGTCGACATCGAACTCGATGAACTTGTCCCCGGGCTGCCCGCGATCACTTTGGAAGGTCCGAAAGGCGTCGGCAAGACCGCGACAGCCCAACGCCGCGCCCGTACGACCTTCCCGCTGGACGACCCTGCCGCTCGAGAGTTGTTGATGGCCGATCCCGGGCGGCTCGACCGGGCAGACCCTCCTGTGCTGATCGATGAATGGCAGCGGCATCCCGCCGTCTGGGACCTGGTGCGGCGAAGCGTCGATCAAGATCCCACACCCGGGCGGTTTCTCCTGACCGGAAGTGCGACGCCGGTGACCGCGCCGACGCACTCCGGGGCGGGGCGCATCGTGCAGGTTCGGATGCGGCCGATGGCGTTGGTGGAGCGCGGTGTCGAAACACCTTCGATCGGCTTGAGTGACTTGCTGTCCGGCAGCGGAGCGCCGATCGACGGGGAAACGGCAATTGATCTGCCCCGGTACACCCATGAGATCTTGAAGTCCGGGTTCCCCGGCATTCACAACTTGCCTGACCGTGCGCGACGAGCTCAACTCGAAGGCTACTTGGCGCGGATCGTCGAGCACGACTTCCCTGAACAGGGTCATCTTGTGCGGCGGCCCGCCACTTTGCGGGCCTGGCTGACCGCTTACGCGGCCGCCACGTCGACTACGGCGTCATACAGCGCGATCCTGGACGCCGCGACACCCGGCGACAGTGATAAGCCCGCAAAGGTCACGACGATCGCCTACCGCGATGTCCTGACTCAGCTGTGGTTGCTCGACCCGGTTCCCAGTTGGCTGCCCACCCGCAACCCATTCAGCCGGCTCGCCCAGGGGCCTAAACATCAGCTCGCAGACCCCGCGCTGGCGGCTCGCCTCCTCGGTGCAACCAATCAGTCCCTGCTATCCGGAGACGTTACCGGCCCACGAATACCGCGCGACGGCACTCTTCTTGGCGCGTTGTTCGAATCCTTGGTCGCCCTGAATCTCCGCGTCTACGCGCAAGCTAATGAAGCCACGCTGCACCACCTCCGGACGATAGATGGGCGTCACGAGGTGGACTTCATCATCCAGCGAGACGATCACAAGGTTGTCGCGATCGAGGTCAAACTCAGTGCCACCGTCGATGACCGAGACGTCGTGCACCTTCACTGGCTTCGCGACCGCATCGGCACCGATCTGTTGGATGCGGCTGTTGTCACCACTGGCACCCACGCCTACCGCCGGGCGGATGGGATCGCGGTGATCCCGGCGGCTTTGCTCGGACCGTAAGCGGTGCTCGTGGGCGTTGTGCACTGCGCACCCGGATCATTGGGTGATCGCTCGCACACGGGAGGTAGTCGGGTGTCACCGAAGTCGATTCCGCCGTTCCGTCGCAGGAGATTGGGTCGGCGGATCCGGGAGCTGCGGGAGGGTGCTCGGATGACGCTGGAGGTGGCGGCCAAGGCGTTGGATATGAATCGGTTCACGTTGGCGCGGCTGGAGTCGGGCGCGAACAAGATGGATGTTCATCTCGCCAGGTCGATGATGGATGTCTACGACTGCTATGACAGTGAGCTGTTGGACGAGGTGCGCAAGGCCGTGCCGCCGGGATGGTGGACGCAGTACGGGATCCGGGATCGCGGATACATCGACATGGAGACCGAGGCCTCCCATGTTCGCGAGTTCAGCGTGATCAACGTGCCGGGCTTGCTCCAGACCGAGGAATACACGCGATCGTTGCTCGCGGCGGGCCCGGCGGCTTGGACTGATGAGCAACTTGCCAACCACGTGCGGGCGCGGCGGGTTCGGCAGCGGCGCTTGGTGGATGTGGACTTCCCGCTCCACTACCAGGCGGTGATCGACGAAGCGGTTCTTCACCGGCAGGTGGGTGGGCGGGCCCTGATGGCCGCGCAGTGCGCGCACATCGTGGCACGTGCCCAACTCCCGACCGTGGATCTGCGAGTGGTGCCGTTCGGGGCAGGCGCGCACGTCGGGATGGATGGGGCGTTCATCGTGCTGGGCTTCCCCGAAGGGGAGGATCACGACATCGCCTACATCGCCTATCCAACGGGGCTGCGCATATCGAGCGGGTCAGTGAAGTCGCCGAAGCTAGGATGATGTTCGCCCGCCTGCGCTCACAGGCGCTCCCATCTGAGGAATCGATGCTCCTCATCGAGCGGGTGGGGAGTGGCTACCAGTCCGGCTGAGAGGCGAACCATGACCGCGGACTTCTCTGATGTGACGTGGCGGAAGAGCACCCGAAGTGGGCAGGGCGGCAATGACGCCTGTGTGGAGATCGCCTGGCGGAAGAGCAGCTTCAGCGGTGGCGGCGGCAACGATGACTGTGTCGAGGTGGCGGTCCAGCCCGAGTTGGTCGGTGTCCGCGATTCCAAGAACTCCGAAGGCCCCCATCTCACCTTTCCCACGACCGCCTGGAGTGCCTTCCTCCCCAGGTGACGGCCCTCACTCAGGTACCGAGGTTTACCATCGGCACCGTGGGCGACACATCCAACTACTCACGCAGGCTCCTCGTCATCGGGGTCAGCGTGCTCTCTCTCGTCGCCTGCCTGAGTCTCGCCTGGTGGCAGTGGCAACGCTTCGAGTCGGCGAATGGGACGTTCCAGAACCTCGGCTACGTCCTGCAGTGGCCGCTCTTCGGCCTCGCCCCCGCCTACATGTTCTGGCGGATGCGCAAACTCCGCGACCGCGAAGCCGCCCATCCCGCGCCACCACCGCCCCCGAGGCCCAAGCTCATCCCCGATGACGACGGCGACGACGAACTCGTCGCCTACAACCGCTATCTCGCCGCACTGAACGACCAGGAGAACCGATGAGCATGACCGACGAGGAGAACCCGGCCCAGGCCGTCGCGGCGAAGGGGATCCGCGGGGCGCTCGCCCGGTTTCGGGTGCTCGCCTACATCGTCGGTGTCGGGCTGCTCGCGCTGGTCGTGGCCATGCTGGTCAAGTACGTGGGCGACAACGCCGGCCCGATGGCCGTCGTCGGCCCGGCCCACGGCTTCCTCTACGCCGTCTACCTGCTCTTCGCCTTCGACCTCGCGCTCAAGGCCCGCTGGTCGGTCAAGGGCACCCTGATGGTCCTGGTCGCGGGCATGATCCCGTTCCTCTCCTTCGTCGTCGAGCGCAAGGTGACGCACAAGGTGAGGGCTGGCGAGAAGCTCTGACTCACCCGAACGGACGCTGTATCCGCCGTCCATCTGGCGTCTCCTTTATGACGGGGAGACGCGGAGGTGAGCCCGGTGGAAATCAACTCCGTCTCGTTGGTGCTCGCCGCGATCGTCGGCTTGGGGCTGCTGCTCTACGCGCTGTCCAAGCGGCAGGAGAAGGCTGAACCGACCCTCCCGCGGACCCTGTTGCCCAAGTTCCGGGTCGTGACGCTCGGCCTGCAGGGCTCCGGCAAGACGCTCCTGCTGACCAGCATGTACCGCCGCCTGCAGACGCCGGCGGGCGGGGGTTCTACCTGCGCGCGCCCTACGACCAGCTCATCGAGCTCAACCGCTGGTACCAGCAGGTCGCCAGCTCCGCCGACGACTGGCCTCGGGGCACCCGCCGCGGCGAGATGCGGGAGTTCGAGTTCAGCGTGATGGCGCCGACCCACGACGGCGCCGAGCCCGTGTTCACCCTGGGCTATCTCGAATACCCCGGTGAGCTCCTCACCGACCCCGACGCCCCCGGGCTCCACCGCGCAGGCCCGGCTGATCGAGTCCATCGCCCAAGCCGACGCTCTCATCGGGATCATCGACGGACTGCGGGTGCTGCAAGCCCACCAGGGCGATCAGCGAGGCATGCTGCTCCTGCAGGCATCACTCGACGCGATGATCAACGCGATGCTGGGCGCCCGCACACCCATCGCCTTCGTCATCACCAAGTGGGACCTGCTCGACGGGCTCCACCCCGACGAGAACACCCGGTTGGAGATGGTGCGCGAACTGCTCATGGGCGTCGACGGATTCCGCGACCTGGTCACGATCCAAAGCACGCGACGGATCGTGCGCCTGCTGCCGGTGAGCGCCGTCGGCCACGATTTCGCTGTGCTGCAAGGAAACGAGGTGCACAAGCGGCCACAAGGGCACTACCGGCCCGACGGTCGACGAGGAGGGCTTCCGGGTGGAGCGCTCCGCCCAGTTCGACCCGCCCGCACGAGCCGCGTCGCCCGTCTCGGAGCGGCCGACGGCGCACCCGGAGGAGCTCGCCTACGCGGCGTCCCGGCCGCTGCCGCCACCGCCGTCGCGCTCGGGAACCCGCACGCTGATCGCGGGGGCGGTCGGCGTGGCGGTGGTGGCGGGGATCGCCGTGGTCCTCTCGGTCTCCGGCTCGGACCCGCCGCCTCCGCCGCCTCCACGGTGTCCCGTCACCACGACCCCGTACCCGGGAGCCACCACTTCACCCGCACGGCCAACCGTGCCCACGCCAATCCTCACCTGCGTCCCCTGACGCCCGCGAGTCCCCAACTCCCGACACCAAGTTCTCACTTCAACTGAGAACTCGTCGTCGGGAAGTGGGGACTCGCGGGTGGGTCAGAGGGCCTTGCGGACCAGGTACGGCGGGATCGTGCAGCCGCGCAGGGCGTCCGCGTCGATCGTCTCCGGGCGATACGGCAGGGTCGCCAGCCGCTCGATCATCCGCTCGGTGGTGTTCGCGTCCTCATCGGCGATGCCGAACAGGAACGCCCACTCGTGCTCGTCGGACCCGTAGTAGACCGTGGTGCCGAAGATGTCGCCGAAGCGCTTCATCGACCGGATCAGGGTCTCGTTGCGCCACATCGTCGGGCAGCCCGCCTGGCACACCACGACACCGCCGTCGGCCAGCACGGCCCGGCAGCGGGTGAGGAACTCCTCCTCGTAGAGGCGGTTGTGCTGGGCGAACTCGGCGCGCTCGTCGGGCAGGTCGACCAGGACGATGTCGTACTTCGCGCCCTCGGCCTCCGCCTGGGCCAGGAACTCCCAGCCGTCGGCGTAGTGCACCCGCACCGGGCCCTCGCCCTTGACCGCCGCCGAGAGCTCCTCGGTGGTGTAGCCGTAGGGCAGGTGCTCGGCGCACAGCTCGACGGCCCGCCGGTCGATGTCGACGTGGTCGACGACCGACGCGCCCGCCGCCACCGAGATCTGGCTGACGACGCCCTCGCTCGACCCGACGACGAGCACGCGCTCGATCTTGCGGGCCAGCAGCAGGGCGGGCACCAGCAGCGCCTCGTGGTAGGTCAGCTGGCTGAACTCGGTGCTCTGCCGGTCGTTGTCGCAGAACAGGCTGACGCCCTGGTGGGTCTTGCCGATCACCAGGTGCTGGAAGTCGGTGTCGGTCTCGACCAGGACCTCGGGCATCTCCCAGACCCGGGTCATGCCTTCGGCGAGGGGTTCAACGATGGTGCTCATCGGGCGGGCTCCGCGGGAATCGGGTTTCCCCGGTGGATGGTGTTGATCCGGGCCTCGAGCGCGCCCAGGCGGTCGCGCAGCAGGGCCACGGCGAGTTCGGGGTCGGCGGTCTCCCCGCAGGTGAAGATGTCGACGAACATCGACCCGATCTCCGGGTAGGTGTGGATCGACGCGTGGGACTCCGACAGCAGCGCCAGGACGGTCACGCCCTGGGGCTCGAACTGCTTGGACACGACGTCGCAGATCGTCGCGCCTGCCTTGCTCAGCGACTCCTCGAGTGCCTGTTGCAGGAAGCTCAGATCGTCGAGCAACAACGGATCGACGCCATCGAACTCGGCGAGCACGTGTCGGCCTGCGAAATAGCCGACGCCCAGTTCGGGCGCAGGGTCGTACGACATCTGTCTAACCTCCTGCGGGGGTGATCAGCCGACGAACAGCGTCGGCAGAGGCGGAAATCCGTTGAATGACACCGACGAGTAGCTCGCCGTATAGGCACCCGCGTCGAGGATGTCGACGTGGTCGCCCGCGCGTAATGCCAGCGGGAGACTGTAACTGGTGTGCTGATAGATGACGTCATCGCCGTCACAGGTCGGCCCGGCGATGATCACCGGACCGTCTGGTGTCGCCGGATGCGGTGTGAGCAGCCGATATGCGATGTATTCGTTCTCGGTTTCCGCCAGTCCCGAGTAGCGGCCGATGTCGAGGTACACCCAACGATGGGTGTCTGTGTCGGACTTTCGTGAGACCAACACCACTTCGCTTCTGATCACACCGGCCGTCGCCACCACGGCGCGACCCGGTTCGATCAGCAGTTCCGGCGCGGTGTCGAAGTGCTCGGCGACGCCCGCGCGGATCGCGGCGGCGTGCACTTCGAGCGGGGGAGCGGGGGTGGCGTAGCCGGTGGGGAAGCCGCCGCCGATATTGAGAGAGCGGGTCGGCACCCCGCACTCGTCGAGCGCGCGCGCGATCCGGGCCGCCTCGGCGATGCCGGACACCCACGCCGCCGGGTCCGTGTGCTGCGAGCCGACGTGGAAGCAGGCGCCGTCCACCGCGAGCCCCAGATCCGCGGCGCGGGCCAGCAGCCGGATCGCCATGTCCGGGGCACAGCCGAACTTGCGGCCGAACGGAGTACCCGACTGCGGGGCGTCGACGATGAACCGGCACGACACCCGGGAGCCGGGGGCGAGCACGGCCAGGTTCTCCAGGTCGCCCTCGGAGTCGAAGGTGAACCGCCGGACGCCCAGGCCGTAGGCGTAGGCGATGTCGGCGGCCTTCTTGATCGGGTTGCCGTAGGACAGCGACTCCGGCGCCGCGCCCTGCGTCAGGCACAGGTCGATCTCGCCGGTGCTCGCCACGTCGAAGCTCGACCCCTCGGCCACCAGCGCCCGGACCACTTCGGGCGCCGGATTGGCCTTGACCGCGTAGAAGACCGCTGCCTCGGGCAGCGCGACCCGCAGCGCCCGGTAGTTGGCGCGGACCACGTCGAGGTCGATCAGCAGGCACGGCGTCGTCGGCGCGTGATCATCGAGATACGCGCGTAGCCGGGTGGGGGTGTCCGGCGCCGACAGGGGAACGTCAAGCACGGCGTGCACTGTAATACCTGGACTACCTGGTAATCGACGACCTGGCCATGCCCGTGCCCGGGATGGTGGCCGTACCATCCCGGGCACGTCGAACCCGGAGACCGCTGGTGGCCGGGCGACTACCGCCCGATGCCGGTCAGCGACCGGACCTCCATCTCCTTCTGCTTGGGCACGTCGGCCTGCTCTTTGCTCAGCACGGTGCCGAAGAAGCCGCACAGGAACGACACGGGAATCGAGACGATGCCCGGGTTGGTGAGCGGGAACAGGTGGAAGTCGACGCCGGAGATGATCGACGTCGGCGCCCCGGACACCACGGGGGAGAAGAACACCAGCAGCAGGCACGAGCCCAGGCCACCGTACATCGCCCACAGGGTCCCGTTGGTGTTGAACCGCTTCCAGAACAGCGAGTACAGCAGCGTCGAGAGGTTGGCCGACGCGGCGAACGCGAACGCGAGCGCCACCAGGAATGCGACGTTCTGCCCGTTGGCGAGGATGCCGCCGACGATGGCGAGCACGCCGATCACCACGGCGGTCAGCCGGGCGACCTTGATCTCGGCGACCGGGTCCGCCTTGCCCTTGCGGAAGATGTTGTTGAACACGTCGTGGGCGAACGAGGCCGACGCGGTGATCGTGAGACCGGCGACGACGGCGAGGATGGTCGCGAACGCCACCGCCGCGACGATGCCGAGCAGCACCGTGCCGCCGATCTCGAAGGCCAGCAGCGGCGCCGCCGCGTTCTCCCGGCCGGTGGCCGAGAGGATCCGCTCGGAACCGACGAGCGCTGAGGCGCCGTAGCCGATGATCAGTGTGGCGCCGTAGAACACGGTCATCGCGCCGACCGCCCACACCACCGACCGGCGGGCCTCGGTCGCGTTGGGCACGGTGTAGAACCGCATCAGCACGTGCGGCAGGCCCGCGGCGCCGAGGACCAGCGCCAGGGCCAGGGAGATGAAGTCGAGGGTGGCGGTCGGCGTACGGCCGTACTGTGCGCCGGGGTCGATCACCCGGGTCCCGTTGGAGTTGTTGGCGGCGGCCTGGTCGAGCAGCGCGGTGATGCTGAAACCGAACTTGCCCAACAGGAACACGGTCATCAGCACGACCGTGAGGATCAGCAGCGTGGCCTTGATGATCTGCACCCAGGTGGTGCCCTTCATCCCGCCGACGAGCACGTAGAAGACCATGATCAGTCCGACCACCGCGATGACGAGCGCCTGCCCGCCCTTGCCCTGCACGTTGAGCAGCAGCGCGACGACCGCGCCCGCACCCGCCATCTGGGCGAGCATGTAGAACAGCGAGATCACCAGCGTGGAGGTCGCCGCGGCCGCGCGCACCGGGCGCTGGCGCATCCGGAAGGCGATGACGTCGCCCATGGTGAACCGGCCGGTGTTGCGGACCAGTTCGGCGATCAGCAGGAGGTTGACCAGCCACGCCACCAGGAAGCCGATGGAGTAGAGGAAGCCGTCGTAGCCGTTGATGGCGATGGCGCCCGCGATCCCCAGGAACGACGCGGCGGACAGGAAGTCGCCGGACAGGGCGATGCCGTTCTGCGGGCCGGTGAAGCGTCCGCTCGCGGCGTAGTAGTCCGCTGTGGAGCTGTTGCGGGTGCTGACCTTGTAGACGACGTAGAGGGTGATCAGGACGAAGGCGGCGAAGACGATGGTGTTGAGGACCGGGTCGCCCACCTGGCTCGCGGCGAGGTTCGTCATCGGGCGTCGACCCCCGCCCGCACACGGATCCGCTCGACCTCGGGGTCGATCCGGGTTCGGGCCCACCGCACGTACCAGGCGGTGATGCCGATCGTGGAGACGAACTGGAGCAGGCCGAACACCAGGGCGATGTTGACCGAGCCGAACAGCCGGATGCTCATGAAGTCCTTGGCGTAGGCGGCAAGCAGGACATAGGCGAGGTACCAGACGAAGAACAGCGCGGTCATCGGGAAGACGAACCGGCGGAACCGGGAGCGCAACTCGGTGAACTCCGCGCTCGCGTGGATCGCGGCGTAGTCGGGACCGGCGGGCGGTCGGGGCTGACCGGCCGGGGTGGTGATACCGCCGAATGTCGCGGCGCGCTGACCGCGTGCGCGCACAGGGGGCGGGACGACCTCGGTCATTGCATTCCTCCGTCACTGCTGTGGCAGGCGAGTGGCAAGCGTCGGGTGACTCGCGTGGGATGACTCGCGTCGGTGAATGGTCGGTCCTTCGGCGGCGCCACCGATATCGCGCCGAATGGTCGCGTGCCCGTCGCCGCATTGCGGGAACCGGGCCGCGCCATACTAACCACGACTAGCGCGATCGTCTAATGATCGGTGCTATTTCGGGGTGCGGATCACGGAACGATAGCGGCGGCAATTGGATACGGCCGGATCTCGTACTTCACACGACCCGGTGAACCGGATGATCACGCCCCGTGTTCATCGTGGCTCACGGCAGGGTGACGGTCACCGATCGTGGAGTGATCACGGGCCGAAGTGGAGGTCAGGACGCTGGTCGGGGCAGAGTAGTTGCAGGTAGAAGCAAAGAGAGGTGTGGCGGCGAAGATCGCTGGGCCGCCCGGGAGTCAATGTAACCCGATCGAGCGATTAAGGTTCCAAATACCACTCGATGTGTGACTAAATGCTGTCGTGAGTGCCGCGCGTGCCGGTCGTTAAAGCCCTGTTTCAGGTGTTTATGCAGGTCAGTCCGGTCGCATCGGAAAAGGTTGATGATCGCCTGAACGACGGTACGCTGTGCTCTCAAGTTCTCGCCGAAGTCGCCGATGTCCGGGGAGAGACGACGCGACGCCATTCGGTTGACGCGGTTCGGTGAGTTGTCCCCAGTGGATGTGGTGACCTGCATGTGGTTCCCCGTTGTGCCCTGTGCTGTCCGGGATTCGTGGTGGAAGGAGAACGGCGCGGTGAGGCTGTTATTCCCACGGCGACCAGAGTCCGTCGCGGAGGAGTGCGAGTGACCGAGATCGTGTCCAATCCCGACTCCCCACCTGGGGTGAGGCGTTCGCGCTCCACCCCCGGCCGGTCGGTGCTCCGCCAGTGGCGTGACTGGAGAATCCCGGTCAAGCTCGCCGCGGTCACCCTGGTCCCGGCCGTGTTCGCGATCGTGCTCGGCGCCCTGCAGATCGGTTCGCAGATCGACCGCGCGGACACATACCGGCAGATCGACCGGCTCGTCACGGTCAACGACACCCTCCACAAGACCGTCACCTGGCTGCAGCGCGAGCGCACCAAGGCCTCGGTCCTGCTGACCTCGGGTTCGCGTGAGATCGCCTTCGAGGTGCTCACCGAGCAGCGGCAGGCCGACAGCGCCCGCGACGAACTGATCAAGGCGGCCGCGGGCCTGTCCTACGCCAGCGAGACCACCGGCGCCCGCTACGCCGATGTCCTCACCCGCTTCGGCGAACTCGACGTCCTGCGCGGCCGGGTCGGCGCCAGGGAGATCGACGGCCCCACCGCGCTCGACGGCTACACCCTGGTGATCCGCTCGCTGATCGCCTTCGACCGCGCCGCGGCCGAGGAGGTCGCCGACCCGGCCCTGTCGGGCACGGCAGGCGCCCTGCACGACCTCGAGGCGGCGAAGGAAGAGGTGTACTACCAACAGGGTCTGGTCGGTGTCGGCCTCGCCCGCGGCGGCCTCACCGGGCAGGAGATCGACGCCCTGCGCGCCTCCGAGGCCCGCCTCGGCGACCGCACCGCCGACTTCCGCGCCCTGGCCGACCCGGCGCAGCAGGCCGAGTACGACCGGACGCTGACCGAGGCCGACCTCACCTCCCGCGCCAACCTGGTCCAACTCGTCATGGGCGGGCGCCCGGGCGCGGCCCCGCCGATCGGCGGGCAGGACTGGAACACCGCGAGCGATCTGGTCTCCGGCAAGCTCAGCGATGTCAGCGCCACCCTCGGCACGCAGATCAGGAACGGGTCCGCCGAACTGCAGGACTCGGCGAGCGACGCGGCGGGCATCGCCTCCGTCGTGCTGATCCTCGCCCTGGTGCTCGCCGCCGCGATCATGTTCGTCATCGGCAGGCAGCTGCTGGGCTCGCTCAGCGCCCTGCGGCGCGGTGCCCTCGACATCGCCGAGCGCGGGCTTCCGGCCGCGGTGGCGCGGATCCGCGACGGCAAGGACCCGGTGGTGCCGACCGTCGAGCCGGTCGCCGTGGCCACCGCCGACGAGGTCGGCCAGGTCGCCCGGGCGTTCGACGCCGTGCACCAGGAGGCCCTTCGGCTCGCGACCGAGCAGGCGGGAATGCGCGCCAACTACGCGGGCGTGTTCGTCAACCTCGCGCGCCGCAGCCAGGGGCTCGTGCAGCGCCAGCTCCAGCTCCTCGAACGGCTCGAACGCGACGAGGAGGACGCCGACCAGCTCGCCACGCTGTTCCAGCTCGACCACCTCGCCACCCGGATGCGGCGCAACAACGAGAACCTGATGGTCCTCTCGGGCAGCGTCGCCGGTGAGCACCAGGCCCGCCGGGCCCAGCAGCCGGTGAGCCTGTCCGACCTGCTGCGCGCGGCGGTCTCGGAAGTCGAGCAGTACCAGCGGGT
The DNA here is from genome assembly GCF_014323725.1 of Actinokineospora xionganensis. Classification (GTDB taxonomy): domain Bacteria; phylum Actinomycetota; class Actinomycetes; order Mycobacteriales; family Pseudonocardiaceae; genus Actinokineospora; species Actinokineospora xionganensis. Next base: position 265,234 of record NZ_JABVED010000005.1, read on the forward strand.
CGTCATCACCTCGCCCCCGACGGTGCTGGTCGTCGGCTACGCCGTGGGCGACCTGGTCCGGCTCACCGCCGAGCTGCTCGACAACGCCGCCGCCTTCTCCGCGCCCGCCACCCAGGTCGTGATCTCCAGTCACCACACCGAAGGCGGCGCCGTCCGCATCGAGGTGTGCGACCGCGGCATCGGCATGAAGCCAGACGAAATGGCCGAGGCCAACGGAAGGCTCGCCGAGGACGGCGTCGTCGACGCCACCACGTCCCGCCGGATGGGCCTGTTCGTGGTGGGCAGGCTCGCCGCCCGCCACGGCGTCAACGTGCGGCTGCGGCCGGGGACGCCGTCCGGCCTGCGGGCCACGGTCGTGGTGCCTGCGGAGCTGGTGACGTCCAATGTGGTCGCACTGCCCTCCTCGCCCGCCACCCAGGTTCTCCCGCCCGCGGACAACGCCCACGGCAATGGATCCGGAGGCACCGGCCAAGAGGGCGGCGGGCAGCCGGGGAACGGACCCAGGTCCAACGGCTCTGCGGTCAACGGCTCGCGGGTCAACGGCTCGACCGTGAACGGGTCCTCGGTAAACGGGACCAATGGGTCGAAAGTCAACGGCACCAACGGTTCGGGTGGCAACGCGACCGCGAACGGACTGCCGCGGCGGTCGATCCGCAGCGGCGTCGACGCGCTGAGTGCGCTCACCCGGGGCGACGGCGCGCAGCTGCCCGAGCAGTTCCCCGTGCCGCGCGACGCGGTCGACACCATGGATCCGCTGCCCGAGCCGCCCGCGGCCGAGCAGGCGGCCTGGCCGAGCCACCCGGTCCCCACCGGCCTGGCCGAGGACGCCCCGGCGGAAGCCCTGTTCGACCCGGTCGTGCCGGTCGAGGACGCAAAGGCCGCTGAGGCCAAGGAGAACACCGCCCCGCCCGCCCCGGTGGCTCCGAGCCTGCCGGAATCCGCCGCGGAGACCACCGGCTGGTGGGACACCACGGTCATCTACGAGCGCGCTCCCGGCGCCCCGGTCGACCGCGGCATCCAGGAGACCACGCCGATCTTCGACGAGATGGTCTCGGCCTGGTTCCGCGCCGTCACCGACGACCCGAACTCCACCGCCGCCGACGTCGCCATGCCGCAGGCCTGGGACTTCGCCGCCGACCAGGGTTTCCAGGCCGCGCAAGCGGTTTCGCGGGCCGAGCCGGAGGACTACACCCGCTCCGGACTGCCCCGGCGGACCCCTCGGCGCAACCTCGTGCCGGGCAGCGCCGAGCCCAAGGCCACCACCGCCCCGCCGGTCGCCGAACGCGACGCGGAGGACCTGCGGACCCGGTTGTCGAACTACCAGCGCGGCGTCCACCGGGCCCGCGGCGCCCACCACACCGGGCCCGCGCACGGCCGGCCGGAGATCCAGCCCGGCCTGGACCTGCGGGGCGCGCAGTGGCGTTTCGCCGCGGACTCCGGCTGGGCCGCGGCCGAACAGGTCACCACGTCCACTTCGGACACCACAACCGACGGCAGCCTCCCGCGGCGCACGCCGCGCGAACGGCTGCTGCCCGGCAGTCTCGACCCGGCGCCCGGCCCGCAGGTGCGCGTCGAGCGCGACGCCGACGCGCTGCGCGACCGGCTCGGCAGTTTGCAGCGCGGCGTCGGCCGCGGTCGCGAAAGTCTTGCCCGCCAAGCAGGAGAACAGGATCACGGGTCGGATGTCTGAGCCCGGACCTTCCCATGAATGGAGCACGATGACGTCCACGCAGTCCAAGCCAAGCCAATTCGGCTGGTTGGTCAATGACTTCGCGGAACGAGTCACCGGGGTGGCGCACGCCGTGGTGGTCTCGGCCGACGGGTTGCTGCTGACCTCGTCCGCCCGGCTGCCGGTCGACCGCGCCGACCAGTTGGCGGCCGTCGCGTCCGGGCTGATCAGCCTGACCTCCGGCGCCGCACGGTGTTTCGACGCGGGCGAGGTCAAGGAAACCGTGGTCGAGATGGAGCGCGGAATCATGCTCCTCATGGCCATCGGCGACGGCTCTTGTCTGGCCGTGCTCGCCGCACCGACCTGTGATATCGGGCAGGTCGCCTACGAGATGACCCTTCTGGTCGACCGCGTCGGCCAGATCCTGACCCCGGAACTGCGCGCGGCCCTCCAAGGCGCTGCCGGGAGGATGGTGGGGCAGCCCGCATGACCGAGACATGACCAGTCAGTGGGGCGAACCCGCTCCGGAAATGACCATCGCCGACCTGATGAACGGACTCTCGCTCGGCGGGGGCCGCAAGAAGCACCGCAAGCCCGAACTGGAAGAACCGCCTCCACCAGCGGAATCGGTGGCGGACAACGGAGACGTGGAACCGGAGTGGCCCCTGGGCGAGTCCGGGGTGGCCGATCATGCTCCGGTCGAGCCGCTCCCCGTCGAAGACGCCGCCATGGTTCGCCCGTATGCCTGGACCCGCGGGCGCACCCGGTCCACGTTCGAACTGCGTGTGGAGACCATGGTGTCCACAAGCGGCCGGGCCGCGGACGCCAACGCGTTCGCGGAGTCCGAACACCGCGCCATCGGGGCGCTGTGCAAGGAACCGCGGTCGGTCGCAGAGGTGGCCACCCTGTTCGGCGCGCCGCTCGGCGTCGCGAAAGTCCTGCTGGGCGACATGGCCCAGCTCGGTTTGGTCACGGTGCACAAGACCGCAACCGGTGGTGCCAACAAGGCCCACCTGGTGTTGATGGAAAGGGTACTGAGTGGACTCCGTCGGCTATGAGGACTCGGCGGCCCCCACGCTGACCTCGGTCAAGATCGTGGTGGCTGGTGGTTTCGGCGCGGGAAAGACGACGTTCGTCGGCTCCGTCTCGGAGATCATGCCCCTCACCACCGAAGCGGTGATGACCAGCGCGAGCGTGGGCATCGACGATCTCGCGGCAACCCCGAACAAGTCCACGACCACGGTCGCGATGGACTTCGGCCGTGTCTCACTGGACTCGGATTTGATCCTGTACCTGTTCGGAACCCCCGGGCAGCAACGGTTCTGGTTCATGTGGGACGACCTCGTCCGCGGCGCGATCGGAGCGGTCGTGCTGGCCGACACCCGTCGGCTGGCGGACTGCTTCTCGCCGATCGACTTCTTCGAGGAGCGCAACCTGCCGTACGTCATCGGCCTGAACTGCTTCGACGGCGTGCTGGGACACGACCTGGAGGAGGTCCGCGACGCCCTGGCCATCGGCCCGGAAGTCCCGATCGTGACCTGCGACGCCCGTGACCGACAGTCGACGAAGCAGACCTTGATCACGATGGTCGAGTACTCGATGCGCCGCTGGGTCGCCCTGCACGGCGCCGGGGTCGGCTGAGGGTCAGAAGTTGAGCCGGTAGATCTGACTGGCCTTCGCGGCGGTCATGAAGTCCATCGGCACCACCCCGACCAACTGCCGGTTCAGCGCGCCCAGATACCCGCTCACCTTGGGCGCGATCGCGTTGGCCGCGTCCCGGGGCCACAGGGCCCAGCCCCAGGACGAGGTGAAGGTGATGAACAGGTTGCTCGAGTTGGCTGTCCGGGCGGCGTCGAGGTGTCGCCGCACGCCAGGCCACTTGCGGGAGTAGAGGTCGAAGATGGTGGGGATGTCGTAGTCGTCGGCGATGTCGAGCCCGCCCCAGCCGATGCCGGGCACGCCGCCGTTGTCGGAGATGACGACGACCCTGCCGCGGCTCTGGCCGAGGGTCGGGATGTGCGCGTCGGTCTTCATCAGGGTGGGCCACCGACGCTGGTAGTCAGCGAACACGGCGCCGAACGCGGCATCGGAGTCGCTTGAGTACTCCTGCTTGACGCGCATGAGGATGGTCTCGCTCGGATGCGAGGAGAGGAAAGCGGCGCACTGGTTGACGACATCGCCGAACATGAGATTTTGGTAGTACGCGCCATGATGCATCGCGAACGACCCGCTGATGAGCCGACAGCGGGCGTCGAGGAACCGCACCCCGACTTGGAGCTGCTCGGCGACCGTGAGGTCCTGATTCGCGACCGCGGGCCCACCGACCCTGGTCGCTGAGCCATGAGTGCCCGGCATGCTGATGCGCGAGAGCAGGGTGCTGTCGGGCAGACCGCCCATCCAGTCGGATGAGGCGGCGGAGGCCGTGGCGGTGCTGAGCGAAACGCCCGCGGTGACAAGTCCTGCCCCGACGACTGCTCGGCCGAAGGTCCTTCGGGAGATCAACGCGTCCATGGCCCACTCCATCCCGGTTGTGAATGGAGTTCACATTAGCGGTGGATCTTGAGTCTGGGACCCCGTCAGCTGTCGTGGCCCGCTCGGCTTTGCGCCTGGGCCAACTCCTTCATGAGTCGCTCGACCGCCATCCTGCATACGGTCGGGCCTGCCCAGTATTGCTTGACGACGTTCTCGGGTGTGACGTCCGGGTCGTCGGGGAATCGGACGGGTGTCGGCACGGTCGACCCGTCTCGGAGCACGATGAGCACTTCCTCGCTGAAGTGGATCGGGTCGGTGTGAAGGATCCTGAATTTGTGGATCGACTCCCAAAGGAAGGTTCGGGAGCTGAAGAACTCCTGCGTTCGCACCCCGAGTCCGCTGACATAGATGCCGCGTTTGAACATCCGACAGGAGAACGTGGTCCACAGCACTGTGAATGCGACAACGGCGAGCATGGCCAGGCGAGATGGGCCGTCGATCACAACGCGAACCGTTGTGTAGATCATGAAGGCCGTGAGAACCGCGCCGAACACCGCAAACGCGCCTGCTATCTCGGCGTTCGCGGACCGTGGCGCGACCCGTCGTCACTGAGGCATGTGTTCCCCCTTGCGCCCAGACCGACGTTGGCCCGTCCTGATCAAATTATGGGTGCGATCACCGTCAAAGCGGAAGCATCCGGCCATGCGGATAGCTGATCTGGAAATTCGGTGTTCGCCCTCGATCGGCGGCGAAGTGGACATCGCTGCCGGTCGCGTGGGTCTGCGGGATCTGGCGGACGCCATCGAGAACGGCATCGCATCGATCCGCACGCCGTGGAACGGGGATCCCGCGCCATACGCGCGAGTGCTCCGCGAGGTTGTCGTGCGGGTGGACCCGGGAACCAAGGTCAGCTTCGAGGTCGCCGAGTGGGGCGACGCGCTGTGGGTCAGCGGGGACAGGGGGGCGCTGGACGCTTTGGCCGAGGACATCCGGGGCATGGCGGAGGAGGCTGGAGCGGCCGCGCACGCGCACCTCGATTACCACCCTGACCATTGGTACCTGGCGGACGGCTCGATTTCGGTCGTTCGCAACATCGTCGAGGGGTGATGGTCAGCGGTCGGCCAAGCGGGTCCGCATCGCGCTGAGGCCGTCGAGGAAGGCGTCCAAGGCCATCTCGAAGCTGTCGGCGTCGATCTCGTCCGCGTGGTCGCGCAGTCGGTGTGCCTGGTCCAGGTGCGGATACCGGTCCACATACACCTGCACGTCGTCCTCGAACCCGCGGGAGAACGAGCTCATCGCCGCCCCCAACACCAGGTACTTCGTCGACGCCCCGATCATCGTGGCGTACCGCGGCGGCCAGCCTGCTCGGACCAGGCCGCCATGGACCGCGTCGGCCCGGGCCAGTGAGGTCTCGCGGCGGGCCGGGCCGGTGGCCAGCACCGGGACCATGTTCGGGTGGGCCGCCAGCGCCGCCCGGTAGGAGCGGGCCCAGGTGCGCACCCCGGCCGCCCAGTCCGTTCCGGCGAAGTCGCTGACGTCCACTGTGGACATGAGTTCGTCCGCGATATCGTGCAGCAGTTCGTCTTTCGTGCGGTAATGGCTGTACAGCGACGGTGCCTGCACACCCAGTTCGCCTGCCAGTTTCCGCATCGACAGGCCGGTCAGGCCCTCGGCGTCGACCATCGCCAAAGCGCGCTCGCGGATACGGGCGCGGCTCAGGAGCGGGGTGCTCGGCCGTGGCACGTGTGTCTCCCAGGTCACTGCCGGCAGTGGTTGCCGGGACGGTTCGGCGATCCTATCCTGGCTAAACCTAACACCGTACGGTTTACGAACGGGAGTGTCATGGACCTCGCTCTCACCGATGAGCAGCAGGCGCTGTGGGATCTGGCGCGCGACTTCATCGACAAGGAGGTCGTGCCGAACGCCGCCGAGTGGGACCGCCGCGAGCAGGTCGACCGGGCGATCGTGGGCAAGCTCGGCGCCATCGGGTTCCTGGGCATGACCATCCCCGAGGAGTACGGCGGCTCCGGCGGCGACCACCTGTCGTACTGCCTGATGATGGAGGAACTCGGCCGCGGCGACTCGGCGATCCGGGGGATCGTCTCCGTCTCGCTCGGCCTGGTCGGCAAGTCCATCGCCGGCTACGGCACCGAGGAGCAGAAGCGGCACTGGCTGCCCCGGCTCAGCTCCGGTGAGTCCCTGGCCTGCTTCGGCCTCACCGAGCCCGACACCGGATCGGACGCGGGCAGTCTCGCCACGAAGGCGGTTCGCGACGGCGACGATTACGTCATCACCGGCTCGAAGATGTTCATCACCAACGGCACCTGGGCCGACGTCTCCTTGATCTTCGCGCGCACCGGCGGCCCCGGGCCGAAGGGGATCAGCGCGTTCCTGGTGCCGACCGACTCGGCGGGCTTCACCCACCGCGAGATCAAGGGCAAGCTCGGCCTGCGTGGCCAGTCCACAGGTGAGCTTGTGCTGGACGGCGTGCGCGTGCCGGAGTCGGCGCGGCTCGGTGACGAAGGTGTCGGGTTCAAGATCGCGATGTCCGCGCTGGACAAGGGCCGCATGTCGGTCGCCGCGGGCTGCGTCGGCCTGGCGAAGGGCGCGCTCGACGCCAGCGTGAAGTACTCGCTGGAGCGCACCCAGTTCGGCAAGCCGATCGCCGGATACCAACTGGTGCAGGAGATGCTGGCCGACATGGCGGTCGCCACCGACGCCGCCCGGCTGCTCGTCTGGCGGGTCGCGGACCTCATCGAGCGCGGCAAGCCGTTCGGCACCGAGGCGTCCATGGCGAAGCTGTTCGCCAGTGAGAACGCGGTGTCCGCGGCCAATCTGGCGATCCAGGTGTTCGGCGGCTACGGCTACCTCGACGAGTACCCGGTCGCCAAGTTCCTGCGCGACGCCCGCGTCATGACGCTTTACGAGGGCACCAGCCAGATCCAGAAGTTGCTCATCGGTCGCGCCCTGACCGGCGTCAATGCATTCAGCTGAGTCTTCGTCTACGTGTTCAAGGGAGCAGGGCATGGATTTCTCGCTGAGCGACGAGGAACGCGAAGTCCGGGAGTGGGTGCGCACGTTCGTCCGCAAGGAGATCATGCCCCTGGAGCCCGAGGTGCTGCGCCGCGAGCGGGCCAACCAGCCCGGGCTGCCCGCGGATGAGCTGAAAGCCTTGCAGCTCAAGGCGAAGGAGTCCGGCTTCTGGGGTGTGCAGACGCCTCAGGAGTACGGCGGCATGGGCCTGAGCGCGGTGATGATGGCGCTGATCGAGGCCGAGCTGGGCCGCTCGTTCGTCCAGTTCCGCTTCGGCGGCTACGCCGACAACATCCTGTTCCATGCCAACGACGAGCAGAAGCAGCGCTACCTGCTGCCGACGATCGCGGGCGAGCGCAAGTCCTGCTTCGCGATCACCGAGCCGGGCGCGGGGTCCGACGCCAAGGCGATCCGCACGTCGGCGAGGCAGGACGGCACCGACTGGGTCATCAACGGCGAGAAGACCTTCATCACCGGAGGCAACGAAGCCGACTTCACGATGGTGTTCGCGGTGACAGACAAGGAGAAAGGTGCCAACGGCGGCGTCACCTGCTTCCTGGTCGACCGTGACGCGGGCTGGCGTTCGGAGCCCATCGACACGATGGGGGAGTGGGGACCGGCGGCGCTGGTCTTCGAGGACGTCCGCGTCCCGCAGGAGAACATCCTCGGCGAGGTCGGCAAGGGTTTCGAGCTGGCCATGCAGTGGATCGGCCGCGGCCGCTACGCCCTGCCCGCCCGCGCGCTCGGCGCGTGTGAGCGGCTGGTCGGGATGGCCATCGAGCAGGCGAACACCCGGGTCACCTTCGGGCAGCCCATCGCGGAGTACCAGGCGATCCAATGGATGATCGCCGACTCGGCGGTGGAGATCGAGGCGCTGCGGTGGCTGGTGCTGCACGCGGCGTGGGTGGTCGACCAGGGGCGGGATTCCCGTCAGGCGCAGTCGATCGCGAAGCTGTACGGCGGTGTCAAGGCCAACGAGATCGTCGACCGGGTCCTGCAGATCCACGGCGGCATGGGCTACACCCGGGAACTTCCGGTCGAGCGCTGGTACCGGGAGCTGCGGCTGCTGCGCATCTATGAGGGAACGGACGAGATCCAGCGCCGCACCATCGCCCGTAACCTGCTCAAAGGACACGCGAGCGTGTCCGGCACACTCGGATAGAACCGATCCACCAACACAGTGTCCTGCGCCGGAAATCCGACATCTTTCTCGGCGGCCCAGCTTCCCGCTGACCGCACGGACGAAAGGCCCACGGACAACCAGTACGCGAACCTTCCATCCGCACGCCCAGCGAAAACCTGGACCACCGATAAAGACGCCGGATTTCCGGCGCAGAACACTAGGAGCGTCATGGTCAGGGCTGCTGTTCTCACCGAACAGGGCAAGCCGATGCGGGTCACCGACATCACGCTGCCCGCCCCCGGTCCTGGGCGGGTCAAGGTGAAGGTCGTGGCCGCCGGTGTGTGCCACTCCGACCTGTCGCTGTCCAACGGCACGCTGCGTCAGCCGATCCCGGCAGTGCTGGGCCACGAGGGCGCCGGGGTTGTCCTTGAGGTCGGCGAGGGCGTCACGAACGTCGTCCCGGGCGACCACGTGCTGCTGAACTGGGCGCCACCGTGCCGCGAGTGCTGGTTCTGTGGGGAGGGGGAGCCGTGGCTGTGTGAGCGGGCCGCCGACGCCGCCGAGATCCCGCACGCCGAACTGGCCGACGGCACCGCGCTGTACCCGGGCCTCGGCGCGGGCGCGTTCGCCGAGGAGACCATCGTCCCCGCGCGCGGCGCGGTGAAGATCCCCGACGACATCCCGCTGGAGCAGGCCGCCGTCCTCGGCTGCGCGGTGCTGACCGGCGCGGGCGCGGTGTTCAACACCGCCGCCGTGCGACCGGGTCAGTCCGTGGTCGTCGTCGGTGTCGGCGGCGTCGGGCTCTCGGTGCTGCAGGCCGCCCGGATCGCGGGCGCCGGGACGATCGTCGCGGTCGACACCTCCGAGGCGAAGCGCGACCTTGCCCTGGCGCAGGGAGCGACCGACTTCGTCGTCTCCGACGACACCACGGCGAAGGCGGTCCGCAAGCTGACCGAGGGCCGCGGCGCCGACGTCGCGTTCGAGTGCGTCGGCCACCCGGCGGCGATCCGCACCGCGTGGTCGTCGAGCAGGCGCGGCGGGCACCTGGTCATCGTGGGTGTCGGCTCGGCCAAGGCGAAGGTCGAGTTCAGCGCGCTGGAGCTGTACTACTTCGGCCGCAAGGTCAGCGGCTGCGTCTTCGGCTCGATCGACCCCGACGTCGACGTCCCGCGCCTGCTCGACCTCGTCCGCTCCGGTCAGCTCGACGTGTCGAGCCTGGTCACCTCGACCACCGACCTGGACGGCATCGAGGGCGCCTTTGAGGACATGCGCTCCGGCCGCGGCGCCCGAACACTCGTGCGCCTGTAATTGCGTGGCGGGTCGGATGGCCGCGCGGCTAGCTTCCAGTCGTGCCTTTCACCGTCCGGCCCGCCCACCCCGACGACGCCGAATCGGCCGCCGCGCTGCGCCGAGCTGTCTTTCCCTACCTCGTGATGAGTGCCGCGGAACTGCGTCGGGACATCGCCGAGCCGACACCCGCGCAGCGCGGGGCAATCTGGGTGGCTTGTTTGGATGACGCTGTCGTCGGCTGGGCGGCTTGCGGGCTGAACTCGTGGACCAGCCAGGCCGGTGTCGGGTTCCTGAACCTGCACGTCCACCCGGCGCACCGGCGGGCGGGCATCGGCTCTTCGCTGCTCTCGCGCACCGACGGCCACCTGGCCGACATCGGGGCGAAGCGGGTGGAGGTGTTCGCCGCCGCCGACTCGGTGGACTTCGCGGTCGCACAGGGTTTCGCGCCCGCCCGCGAGATGCGCTACGCGAGCCTGGATCCGCGTTTCGTGCCGCGGTGCCCGCCCTCGCCCGCCGGCGTGGAGGTGGTATCGATCGCAGCGGTCGACCCACGGCTGGTCTACGACGCGGACACCGCCGCCTCGCTCGACGAGCCGAACTTCGCTCCCATCGACTCCTTCGACTACGACGAGTGGTTGACCGAGGTCTGGTCAGCGCCGATGCTCGACCACGACCTGAGCACCGCCGCCATGGTCGACGGCAAGGTCGCGTGCTTCACCGCGGTGCAGACCGACGGCGACCGCGCCTGGTCCGGGATGACCGGGACCGTGCGCGGCCACCGCGGCCGGGGCCTGGCCAGGCTGGTGAAGTCCACCGCCCTGGCCAGGGCCGCGACAGCGGGCATCGTGCGAGCCTCAACCTCGATGGACGCCCGAAACGCGCCCATGCTCGCCGTCAACCACTGGCTCGGCTACCGCCAGGTCGCCACCCGAATCGGCCTCATCCGCTAGTCCGGTCACGCGGTAGGCGGCGATCACTGCGGCCAACACGGCGGCGGTGACCTGCGCTGTCAGCACGAGGACGTAGACAACCAGCTGGGACACGTCCTCGCCGCCGAAGCGGGTGCCGAGGGTGACCAGCGACCAGCAGGCCCAGCCGAACATCGCGCCCGCGCCGACCCACGTCATGCCGAGCGGCACCACCACCGACCGCCCCCGCGGCGCGCGGCGGACCAGCCAGGTCAAGCCGGTCGCGGTGAGCACGGCGGCCAGGCCGTGGATGCCGATGGTCACGCTGTCGCCCGCACCGGGAGTCGAGGTCAGACCGGGCGGCGCCCACAGGGTCGAACCGAAGGCCCACGACAGGTACACCGCCGCCACACCGGCCGCCAGCACGGACGCGACGAGCGCCAGGCCCGACGCGAGCGGGTCGGCTGGGTCGGTGTCGTGAGCCGCCCAGACCCGCGGCCAGCGCGCCTGGGTGTAGAGGATGAACGCGGCCATCAGCAGCACCCCCTGGAGCGCGAAACCGCCGTAGACCACGGCGAACACCCAGGGCTGCAGGAACGCTTTGTCATCGGCGGGAGCGTCGCCGAGCAGGGTGGGCAGCAGCGGGGCGAGGATGACGATCGGCGCGAGCATGCCCGAGGCCAGCCACATGGGCACGATCACCACCGGCGCGGGCAACCGCAGGCCCCACGGCCGGGTCAGCGCCAAGGCGGTCACCAGCACGATCAGGTCCATGAACACGGTGGCGATGTTCGCCACCAGCAACTCGTCCATGTCGGCGCCGACGATGCCGACGGTGCCGCCGAAGATCCAGTTCAGCTTGAGCGCGAGGTAGGGAAAGGTGGCGGCGACGGCGCCGAGACCCACCAGCTGTCGAGTGGTCGTCATACCGTCAGCCTGGCGTTGGCGCCGCCGCCGCACCTGAGTCCCGGGAGGGAGTCAGCTCCCCCTCGGGAGGGAGATTCTCGGACGAGATTTCACAGGGCGCGACGTCAGAGGTCGTCGACGCACCAGTCGCCGTCCTTCTTGCGAAGGTCGAAGGTGTTGGTGTCCTTCTCGCCGGCGATGGTGGCCTCGACCTTCACCTTCGCGGTGTCGCCGTTCTCCTGGACATCGATGATCTTGATGTCCGTCGGGATGAACTGCGACGACTCCTTGAAGGCCTCAGCCGGGAGATGGTCCTTCGCGTCGCACATGAGGGCGTTCGCGGCGGCGACGTCCTTGTCGATGAACGCGTCGATGAGCGCCTCGGTGGTGGCCTGGGGACCGCTGCCCCCGGTGAGCACCAGGATCAGGGTGACGACGACGCCGACCACCACGACGCCGATCGCACCGAAGATCAACGGCTTGTTGTTCTTCTTCTGCGGGGCGCCATACGGCTGGCCGTACTGCTGCGGGTACCCGCCGGGCTGGCCGTACGGCTGCTGCTGGGGGTAGCCGCCCTGCTGCTGGAACTCACCGGACTGCGGGAAGCCACCCTGCTGCGGGTATCCACCCGGCTGGGGCTGACCCGGCTGCGGCTGGCCAGGCTGGGGGAATCCGCCTTGCTGCTGCGGGTATCCGCCTTGCTGGGGATGCCCGCCCTGCTGGGGGAACCCGCCAGGCTGCTGCGGGTCACCGCCCGGCTGCGGAGGGAACGGGTAGCCGCCGGGCTGGGGCGGTTGCGACATGGGAGGACTCCTGGGATTCGACTGGATCACACCCGCGCCTTTCTACACCCCGACGCCGGCTCGATCACTGTATTCGCGTCAAGTTCCGACGGTGAAAGCGGACACTTGGTTCCCGCCGTAATTGCCAGCTACTGGCGGTTGCTCGCTATGGGCAACTAACCTGAGGGTCGAGCACGGGAGGAACCATGTCCACCTCGGTTGCCATGCACATGAGCGACGGCCTGTTGAACGCGACGACATCGATGTTGTTCATCGGTGTCGCGGTGGTCGGTCTGGCGGTCGCGGCGTCGCGGGCGCGCGCGACCCTCGACGACCGAACCGCGCCCATGGCCGGTCTGGTCGCGGCGTTCCTGTTCGCCACCCAGATGATCAATTTCCCCGTGCTGCCCGGGGTCAGCGGCCACCTGCTCGGCGGGGCGCTCGCCGCGATCCTGGTGGGCCCATGGGTCGGCGCGCTGTGCGTGTCGATCGTGCTGGTCGTGCAGGCGCTTGTGTTCGCCGACGGCGGCATCACCGCGCTGGGCGCGAACATCACGAACATGGCCCTGATCGGCACCGCCGCCGGCTTCCTCGTGGCGCTGGCGCTGCGGGGGATCGCCCAGCGTGGCCGGGTCGGGCTCGTCTCGGTCGCGTTCATCGCCGCGGTGGTCAACACCGTGCTGGCGTCGCTCGGGTTCGTGGTGGAGTTCGCGATGGGCGGCGAGACCTCGTTCCCGCTGGGCGCCGTCGCCGCGACCGTGGTCGGCGTGCACGGCCTGATCGGCATCGGTGAGGGCGTCATCACCGCGCTGACCGTCGGCGCCGTCGCCGCGGTCCGTCCCGACCTGGTCTACCTGCTGCGCGGCACCCAGCGGCCGCTGGAACTGCGCACCGCCGAGGGGGTGGCGGCATGAGGAAACGCGGGTTCTTCGTCGGCTTCCTGCTGGTCGCCCTGGTGATCGCGGGCGCGGTGTCCTACCTCGCCGACTCCGACCCGGACGGGCTCGACCACGCGACCCTGGTCGGCTGCCAGGTCGTCGAGGTCGACGGCGCCGAGCGGCTCACCGGGAACTGCATCGCACAGCGCGCGCGGGACCACCAGCTCTCGTCGAGCCCCCTCGCCGACTACGCGGTCGGCGGGGACGAGCGGTCGACCGGCATGGCGGGCGTCCTCGGCGTGCTCCTGACCCTGGGTCTCGCGGGTGGCCTCTTCTGGCTGCTGCGCAAGCGATCCACGACCTGAGTGCAACCCTTCCACCGCCCCGGCGACACCCCGGTCCACCGTCTCCCCGCCCAGGTGAAGATCGTCACAGCCCTGGTCTTCGTGCTGTGCGTGGTGGCGACCAGGCGCACCGAGTTCCTGGCGTTCGGGCTCTACTTCGCCGTCCTCGCAGGCGTTTGGACTGTCGCGCGGATCCCGCCGGTGTGGCTGGCCAAGCGCGCGCTGATCGAGACGCCGTTCGTCATCCTGGCGCTCGCGCTGCCCTTCGTCGCGGGTGGACCGACCGTGGACGTACTCGGTGTCGCGGTGTCCGAACAGGGCACGCTCGCGGGCTGGAACATCCTCGCGAAAGGCACCCTCGGCGTGCTGGTGTCGCTCACCCTGGCCGCCACGACGTCGCCGCGTGACCTCATCGTCGGCCTGCAGCGGTTGCGGGTGCCCGCGATGGTGATCACCATCGCCACGCTGATGCTGCGTTACCTGGAGGTCATCGCGGCCGAGGCGCGGCGGATGCGCACCGCGCGGATCTGCCGGGGACACGACCCCCGGTTCCTGTGGCAGGTCGGCGCGACCGCGCGGGGAATCGGCACCCTGTTCGTCCGCAGCTATGAGAGAGGGGAACGGGTGCACCTCGCGATGGTGTCGCGCGGCTGGGCGGGCGCGATGCCCGACGACCCGCGGCCTGTGGGCCGGTCAGCCTGGCTGCTCGGTCTGGTCCCCGCCGCGGTCGCCGCGGCCGTCCTGGTGGGAGTGTCGTTATGACCGCGCTGCTCGTCGACGGGCTCGCCTACGCCTACCCGGACGGCCACCAGGCGCTCTTCGGCGTCGACCTGCGGGTCGAGGAGGGAGAGCGGGTCGCGGTCCTCGGGCCGAACGGCGCGGGCAAGACCACGCTGGTCCTGCACCTCAACGGCGTGCTGACCGCGGGCGCGGGCCGCATCGAGGTCGCGGGCCTGCCGGTCGCCAAGGCGAACCTCAAGGAGATCCGCCGCCGGGTCGGCGTGGTGTTCCAGGACCCCGACGACCAGCTGTTCATGCCGACCGTGCGCGACGACGTGGCGTTCGGACCGGCCAACTTCGGCCTGCGCGGCGCCGACCTCGACGCCCGGGTCAAGCAGGCGCTCGACGCGGTCGGGATGGCCGACCACGCCGACCGCTCGCCGATGCACCTCTCCGGCGGCCAGCGCCGCCGCGTCGCACTCGCCACCGTCCTCGCCTGCGACCCGGAGATCCTGGTCCTGGACGAGCCGAGCGCGAACCTGGAACCGGTGGCCCGGCGTGAGCTGGCGGAGGTCCTGCTCGACCTGGACCGCACCATGCTGATGGTCACCCACGACCTGCCATACGCGCTGCAGGTGTGCCCGCGCAGCGTGCTCATCGACGGCGGTGTGATCGTGGCCGACGGACCCACCCGCGACCTGCTGGCCGACACCGCGCTGCTGGCCGCGCACCGGCTGGAACTTCCGTTCGGGTTCCGCCTCGACTAGGGTTCGCGCCATAACCGAATACCGGGCCGCATGAGTCGGAACGGGAGAGCCTCCACCCTCAGCCACGGTTCGGCACAGGTGGGGCACCGAAGGAGCAAACTCCCCGGAATCTCTCAGGTAAAGCTACCGTTCCAGGCCAGGCCACTCTGGAAAGCAGACGCGACATCCGGCGTCTCACCCACGGTGCAAGCCGCTCTCCGCGGTGAAGCTCTCAGGTGCCATGACAGAGGGGGAGTTCCCACTGCGGGACAGGTGTGCCCTGTCACGTCGTACCTGAGGAGCTCCATGACCCTGTCGTTGTTCACCACACCATCATCTGCGCACTCCGCCGCACGGCATCCGCACGCCGGTCGTGCCACGCTGCGGCGAGCACTGTCCACCCGCGCGCAAAAGGAGACCGAACTTCCATGAGCAACCCCTCCCCGCTGCACGCGGTGCACGAGGCCCTCGGTGCCTCGTTCACCGACTTCGCAGGCTGGGCGATGCCGCTGCGCTACGGCAGTGAACTGGCCGAGCACAAGGCGGTCCGCGAGGCGTCCGGCCTGTTCGACCTCAGCCACATGGGTGAGATCGAGCTGACCGGTCCCGAGGCGGCCCGCGCGCTCGACTACGCCCTGGTCGGCTACCTGTCGAAGGTCAAGCCGGGCCGCGCGCGGTACACGATGATCTGCGACGCCGACGGCGGCGTGCTCGACGACCTGGTCGTCTACCGGCTCGCCACCGACCACTACATGGTCGTGGCGAACGCGTCGAACGCCGCCGTGGTCGCCGAGGCGCTGCGCGAGCGGTCCACCGGCTTCGCCGTCGAGGTGAACGACCGCTCCGCCACCTGCGCGCTCATCGCGGTGCAGGGGCCGACGTCGGCCGAGATCGTGCGCAAGGTGACGGGCGCGGACCTGGACAAGCTCTCGTACTACGCGAGCGTGCCCGCGACAGCCGCGGGCCACGACGTGCTGCTCGCGCGCACCGGCTACACCGGCGAGGACGGCTTCGAGCTGTACTCCGAGGCCGAGCACGCCCAGGACATCTGGGCCGCGATCACCGAGATCGGCCAGGACCACGGCCTGGTCCCGGCCGGTCTGGCCTGCCGCGACACCCTGCGCCTGGAGGCCGGGATGCCGCTGTACGGCAATGAGCTCGGCCCCGAGTTCACCCCGTTCGACGCCGGTCTCGGCCGGGTCGTGAAGTTCGAGAAGCCCGGCGACTTCGTCGGCCGCGAGGCTCTTGAGCGCCGCAAGGCCGCCATTGATAACGCAGTCGTGGGCAGTGTTGTTAAGACAGTGCGCGTCGGGCTCACCGGCACCGGCCGCCGCGCCCCCCGACACGGGTACCCCGTTCTCGACGGAGACGGAAACCCGGTGGGTACCGTGACCAGCGGCGCCCTCTCACCGACGCTCGGCCACCCGATCGCCATGGCGTACGTGCCGACCGCTCTCAGTGAGCCCGGCACCGCCCTGGCCGTCGACATCCGTGGCACGACCACGCCGGTCGAGGTCGTCGAGCTGCCCTTCTACCAGCGTCCCGCCTGATCAGGAGAACAAGACAGAGATGAGCAATCCGGAGAACCTCGGTTACACCGAGGAACACGAGTGGGTCGACCTCGGCGACGCGGGCACGGCGACCGTCGGCATCACCGTCTATGCCGCCGAGGCGCTCGGCGACGTCGTCTTCGTCCAGCTCCCCGAGGTCGGCGAGAAGCTCGCCGCGGGCGAGACCTGCGGCGAGATCGAGTCGACCAAGTCGGTCAGCGACCTCTACGCCCCCGTCAACGGCGAGGTCGTGGCGGTCAACGAGGCCGTCGTGGCCGACCCCGGTGTGGTCAACAGCGACCCGTTCGGCGAGGGCTGGCTGTTCAAGGTCGCCGTCGACGGTGACACCGACCTGCTCGACGCCGACGCGTACAACGCGCTGACCAAGGAAGACTGAGGGATGAGCACCTTCGGACAGTCCCTCGCCGAGGTCGACCCCGACGTCGCCGCGGCCGTCGACGCCGAACTGCACCGCCAGCAGTCCACTCTGGAGATGATCGCCTCGGAGAACTTCGCCCCGGTGGGCGTGCTCGAGGCGCAGGGCTCGGTGCTGACGAACAAGTACGCCGAGGGCTACCCCGGCCGCCGCTACTACGGCGGCTGCGAGCACGTCGACGTCATCGAGCAGCTCGCGATCGACCGGGTCAAGGCTCTCTTCGGTGCCGAGCACGCCAACGTGCAGCCGCACTCGGGCGCGCAGGCCAACGCCGCGGCGATGGTCTCCGTGCTCAACCCCGGCGACACGATCCTCGGGCTCGATCTCGCGCACGGCGGGCACCTGACGCACGGCATGAAGATCAATTTCTCGGGCAAGCTCTACAACGTCGTGGCCTACCACGTCGACAAGGAGACCGGGATCGTCGACATGGCCGAGGTCGAGCGCCTCGCCGTGGAGGCGCAGCCGAAGCTGATCGTGGCGGGCTGGTCGGCCTACCCGCGCCAGCTCGACTTCGCCGAGTTCCGCCGCATCGCCGACAAGGTCGGCGCGCTGCTGATGGTCGACATGGCGCACTTCGCAGGCCTCGTCGCCGCGGGTCTGCACCCCAGCCCCGTGCCGCACGCCGACCTGGTGACCACCACGACCCACAAGACCCTCGGCGGCCCGCGCGGCGGAGTGATCCTCTGCCGCAAGGGGCTCGCGAAGAAGGTCAACTCGGCGGTGTTCCCGGGCCAGCAGGGTGGCCCGCTGGAGCACGTCATCGCGGCCAAGGCCGTAGCGTTCAAGATCGCCGCCTCGGAGGAGTTCGCCGAGCGGCAGCGCCGGGTCCTCGAAGGCGCGAAGATCCTGGCCGACCGGCTGTCCCGGTCGGACTGCGCCGAGGCGGGCGTGAAGGTCCTCACCGGCGGCACCGACGTCCACCTGGTCCTGGTCGACCTGGTGAACTCGCAGCTCGACGGCCAGCAGGCCGAGGACCGGCTGCACTCGGTCGGCATCACGGTGAACCGCAACGCCGTCCCGTTCGACCCGCGGCCGCCGATGATCACCTCCGGGCTGCGCATCGGCACCCCGGCCCTGGCCACCCGCGGCTTCGACGCCGAGGACTTCGCCGAGGTCTCCGACATCATCGCCGTCGCGCTGGGCCCGGACTTCGACGACACGACCAAGCAGGAGCTGCGCGACCGCGTGGACCTGCTGGTCAAGCGACGCCCGCTCTATCCCGACTTGGGCTGAACAACGCAGCGCTCGGGCCACACCACGACCTGGTGTGGCCCGAGTACGCTGAATTTTGAAAGTGGAAGGTTCGTCGTGGCTATCAGTGTGTTCGACTTGTTCAGCATCGGCATCGGTCCGTCCAGCTCACACACGGTGGGCCCGATGCGTGCCGCGCTGATGTTCATCGACGGCCTTTCCGAACGCGGCGACCTCGAGCGGGTCACACGGGTCCGGGTGGAACTGTTCGGCTCCCTGGGCGCGACCGGCCATGGCCACGGCAGCGACAAGGCCGTGCTGCTGGGGCTGGAGGGCGAGCGCCCGGAGGACATCGACACCGCCTCCGTCGGCCCGCGGGTCGCCAAGATCCGTGAGGAAGGGCAGCTGCGACTGCTCGGCAGGCACACGGTGGCGTTCACCGAGGACGACGACCTCGTCATGCACCGGCGCAAGTCGCTGCCGCTGCACCCCAACGGCATGACCTTCGCCGCCTGGGACGAATCCGGCGGCCTGTTCGCCGAGCGCACCTACTACTCGGTCGGTGGCGGCTTCGTGCTCGACGAGACCGCGGCCGACGGCCCGGTCATCTCCGCCGACACCACCCCCGTGCCGTTCCCGTTCCGCACCGGCGCGGAGCTGATGGAGCACTGCGCGGCCAACGACCTGACCATCGCCCAGGTGATGCTGCGCAACGAACTGGTGTGGCGCACCGAGGCCGAGGTCCGCGCGGGCCTGCTGGCGATCTGGCAGGTCATGCGGGACTGCGTCGCCCGCGGCTGCGAGCAGGACGGTGTCCTGCCCGGCGGCCTGAAGGTGCCCCGCCGGGCGAAGGCGCTGCACGAGAAGCTGCTGTCCGAGGACGGCGCGGGCGACCCGCTCTACGTCATGGACTGGGTCACGCTGTTCGCGTTGGCCGTCAACGAGGAGAACGCGTCCGGCGGCCGCATCGTCACCGCCCCGACGAACGGCGCCGCGGGCATCATCCCCGCGGTTCTGCATTACTACACGCGGTTCCTGTCGGTGGCCACAGAGGACGGTGTGATCGACTTCCTGCTCACCGCCGCCGCGATCGGCGTGGTGCTCAAGGAAACCGGCTCGATCTCGGGCGCCGAGGTCGGCTGCCAGGGCGAGGTCGGCTCGGCGTGCGCGATGGCGGCGGCGGGCCTGACCGCGGTGCTGGGCGGCTCGGTCGCGCAGGTCGAGAACGCGGCGGAGATCGGCCTGGAACACCACTTGGGACTGACGTGCGACCCGGTCGGCGGCCTGGTCCAGATCCCGTGTATCGAACGCAACGCCGTCGGGTCCACAAAGGCCATCAACGCCTCGAGAATGGCGCTGCGCGGCGACGGCACCCACATCGTCCATCTGGACAAGGTCATCAAGACGATGCGTCAGACCGGCGCCGACATGCACACCAAGTACAAGGAAACCTCGCGCGGCGGCTTGGCCCTCAACGTCATCGAGTGCTGACGCTCCCGCGAGTCCAACGTTCAGAACAACGAGTCCAACGTTCAGCGTGTGTCGAACGTTGAACTCATCGTTCTGAACGTTGGACTCGCGATCAGGCGGGGGTGAGTGTGCGGGCGACGACCAGGGCGTGGCGGGCCATGTCGAGGTCGGCACAGGCGGGATCGGTGCACTCCACGCCGACCGTGTCCACGATCAGCGTGCCATGGCAATGCGAGACGTGGTCGAGACACTCGGAGCAGGTCACGGAGCGAATCACGAAGCCCTCCTCTTCTTCGCGCCCGTGCCCTTCGCCGATTTCACCGCCTCTTCCAGCTCGTCGCGGGTCATCTTCGAACGTCCCTTGACGTCGAGGTCACGGGCCAGCTTGTCGAGTTCTGCCTTCGTCAGGCTAGACAGATCCTCAGCCGGTTCGGTGGATTCCTCGCGGCGTTTCTTCCGGCTTTCGACGCTCTTGCTCAACGCGTCGAACAGGTCCACGACCTTGGTCGGCTCGCTCGGCGCCTCCTCGGAGACGATCTCGCGGCCTTCCTTCTTGTCCTCGATGAGCTGCTCGACGCGCTGGGTGTACGTGTCGTGGAACTCCTCGGGCTTCCAGTCCTCGCTCATCGACTCGATCAGCGAGATGGCCATGTCTAGTTCCTTGCCCCGCGCGGGGGAGATCTCCGGCATGGACTTCAGTTCCTTGGCCGGGTCGCGCAGGTCCTCGGCGAACAGCATCGTGGTGAGGATCAGCAGGTCCTCGCCCGCGCGCACGACCGTCAGGTATTCCTTGCCGCGCATGACGAACGTGGCGACCCCGGCCTTGTTCGACTTGCGCATCGCCTGCAGCAGCAAGCTGTAGGCGCGGCCGTACTCCTCCTTGGCGGGGGCCAGCCAGTAGGTCTTCTGGAAGTGGATCGGGTCGATCGAGTCGAGGTCGACGAACGCGGAGATGTCGATCGTGCGGGACCGGCCAGGCGCGATGGCCTCCAGCTCGTCCGGCTCGATGATCACGTAGTCCCCGCCGCCGATCTCCGCGCCCTTGACGATGTCGGAGTAGGCGACCTCCTTGCCGGTGCGCTCGTTGACGCGCTTGTACCGGATGCGGTCGGAGGTGCCGCGCTCGAACTGTCGGAAGCTGATCGTGTGGTCCTCGGTGGCCCCGTAGAGCTCGACCGGGACCGTCACGAGCCCGAAGTTGATCGCCCCGTTCCAAATCGGCCGTGCCACGCTGCCTCCCCGGCAGTAGTTGTCCGTCCCACCCAGTGTGGACCACTCGGGCCCCGTTAGTCCTGTTCAACGGTACTGGCAGCGCACGATCGGAGAAGGCGTTTCGTCGACCCCCCGCCGGGGTAACACCCTGACAACAGCCAGAGGGGAGCAGGGTCATGACGGAGATGTCACGTCTGCCGGGTCCGGTCTCGGAAAGCTGGGACTGGCAGCGCCACGGGTCTTGCCGGGGACTCGACAGCGCGTGGTTCTTCCACCCCGACGCCGAGCGCGGCCAGGCGCGGGCGGAGCGGGTGCGCCACGCGAAGGAGATCTGCAAGTCCTGTCCGGTCATCGTCGAGTGCAGGCACCACGCGCTCACCGTGATCGAGCCCTATGGCATCTGGGGTGGACTCGACGAGGGGGAACGCAGGCAGGCCTACGCCCGCCGTCGCATGACCGCTCAGCACGCGGGTGCCCGCCACTAGGCGCACGGGTCCGCCAAGCCTTCCCGGAGTTTGCGCAACGTTCGCGTGAGCAGCCGGGACACATGCATCTGGGACAGACCGAGGTGCTCGGCGATCTGCGTCTGGGTGTCGTCGCGGAAGTAGCGCAGCGCGAGGATCCGCCGCTCACGCTCGGTGAGCCGCTCGATGAGCGGACGCAGGGACTCCACGACATCGATCCCGTCGAGTGCCGTGTCGGGCACGCTGAACGTCTGGTCGGTCTCGGTGGGTGCCTCGTCGAGTGAGACGGAATGGTAGGTCTGGCCCGCCGCGAGGCCCTCGTAGACGGCGTGGACCGGGAGGCCCAGGTGGTTCGCCAGCTCGCTCGGCGTCGGCGCGCGCCCGAGCCGCTGCGACAGCTCATTGCTCGCGTCGCTGAGCGCTAGGTGCCGTTCCTGCAGCTTGCGCGGGACCCGCAGGGACCACGCGGTGTCGCGGAAGTAGCGGCGGACCTCGCCCATGATGGTGGGCACCGCGAAGGTCAGGAAGTCGAAACCCCGGCGGGGGTCGTACCGGTCCACCGCGTGGATCAGGCCGACCAGGGCCACCTGGGTGAGGTCTTCGTACGGAACCCCCCGATGGGTGAACCGCAGCGCGATGTGCTCGGCCAGTCCCACGTGCCCGGTCACCAGCGCGGCACGCAGTTCGGCGTGCCGGGGATCCCCCGGATCCAGCAGCGCCTTCTCCGCGAACAGGGGGGCGAGGTGCTCGTATTCGTGCCCCGGCCTGGTCTCGGCGGGTCGCGTGGTGACGGTCAACGGCCACACCTCGGATGGCTCAGCGTCCAGGCGGAGCGGTCCGCCCGTCACCAACCGTAGGTATGCCTCGCACCCCCGACAACTCGAGAAGTCACAGCGCGTGCACGGCGTCGAGCAGGTCCCGGCCGTCCAGCAGGACGCGGTCGTTGTGCCGTGCGCCCTCGACGATCACCGTGCGCGCGTTCGCGGCGGCAGCGACCTCGGCGCTCTGTCCCGGGGGGACGATCTCGTCGTCGGTGCCGTAGACGACTGTTGTCGGCACACCGAGCCCGCGCACGGTCTCGGCGACGGGGAAGCGGTCGCGAAGCAGCAGGCGTGCCGGGAGTAACGGGTAGTGCACGGCCGCGACCGAGGGCAGGTCCACGAAGGGGGAGCGCAGCAGCAGGCCGCGCGGCGGGTGTTCCCGGGCGAGCCGGGCCGCCACCGCCGCGCCGAGGCTCTCGCCGAAGTACACGAGCCGGTCCTGGGGGACACCCTGCCCGACCAGGAAACCGTGAGCCGCTTTCGCGTCGGCGGCCAGACCGTCCTCGCTGGGGTCGCCCGGGTTGCCGCCGTAGCCGCGGTAATCGACGAGCAGCACGCCATGTCCCCGCGCCCGCAGTGCCACCGCGAGCGGGATTCGCGCCGAGCGGTCGCCCGCGTTGCCCGGCAGCACCAGCACCGTGGTCCCCGGCCCGGGCGCGTACCAACCGGCAAGGGCCAGGCCGTCCACGGTCGGGTAGGTGACCTGGCGCCCGTCGGGTATGACGTTGGCGACATCCGGCGGCGCCGAGGTCGACGGCAGGTAGATCAATCGGCGCTGAAACAGGTACGCCAAGCCCACGACCAGCACAACCACGACGACGACGCTGGTCAGCCCGAGCAATGCAGGACGCGGCACTTCGCCAGTGTGCCGCCGCGGGTCATATCGTGGACACATGAGCACACATTTCGACGTGGTGGTCCTCGGGGCAGGCCCGGGCGGGTATGTCGCGGCGATCCGGGCCACGCAGCTCGGGCTGAAGACAGCGATCATCGAGGAGCGCTACTGGGGCGGCGTCTGCCTCAACGTCGGCTGCATCCCCTCGAAGGCGCTGCTGCGCAACGCCGAGCTGGCGCACCTGGTCCAGCATGAGGCGAAGACGTTCGGCATCCAGGTCGACGGCACCGTGAGCTTCGACTACGGCGCCGCCTACCAGCGCAGCCGCACGGTCGCCGAGGGGCGCGTCAAGGGCGTGCATTACCTGATGAAGAAGAACGGCATCACGCAGTTCCAGGGCAAGGGCACCTTCACCGACGCCAACACCGTCGAGGTCGCGCTGAACGACGGCGGCACCGAGACGGTCACGTTCTCCAACGCCATCATCGCCGCGGGCGCGACGACCAGGCTGCTGCCGGGCACCTCGCTGTCCGAGCGCGTGGTGACCTACGAGGAGCAGATCCTCGCCTCGGAACTGCCGGAGAGCATCATCATCGCGGGTGCGGGCGCAATCGGCGTCGAGTTCGCCTACGTCCTGCACAACTACGGCGTGAAGGTCACCATCGTCGAGTTCCTCGACCGGATGGTGCCGCTGGAGGACGAGGAGGTGTCCAAGGAACTCGCCCGCCGGTACAAGCGGCTCGGGGTCGAGGTCCTGACCGGCACCCGCGTCGAGTCGATCGACGACACCGGCGCCCGGGTGAAGGTCACGGTGTCCAAGGGCGGCAAGGAGCAGGTCCTGGAGGCCGACAAGGTCCTGCAGGCCATCGGCTTCCAGCCCCGGGTCGAGGGTTACGGCCTCGACCGCACCGGCGTGAAGCTGACCGAGCGGGGCGCCATCGACATCGACGGCCGCTGCCGCACCTCGGTCCCGCACATCTACGCGATCGGCGACGTCACCGCGAAGCTCATGCTCGCCCACGCCGCCGAGTCGATGGGCGTCATCGCCGCGGAGACCATCGCGGACGCCGAGACCATGGAACTCGACTACGTGATGATCCCGCGTGCGACGTACTGCCAGCCGCAGATCGCCAGCTTCGGCTACACCGAGGCCCAGGCCCGAGAGAAGGGCTACGACGTCGAGGTGGCGAAGTTCCCCTTCACCGCCAACGGCAAGGCCCACGGCCTCGCCGACCCGGTCGGCTTCGTCAAGCTCATCAGCGACAAGACTCACGGTGAGCTGCTCGGCGGGCACCTGATCGGACCCGAGGTGACCGAGTTGCTGCCGGAGCTGACCCTGGCCCAGCAGTGGGATCTGACGGTGCACGAGATGGCCCGCAACGTCCACGCCCACCCGACGCTGGGCGAGGCGGTCAAGGAGGCCATCCACGGCCTCGCGGGACACATGATCAATATGTGAGTGTCGCCCGCCGCGATCCGAGGCACCGGGTCGCGGCGGGTTCGTCCGTGTCGGTGTGTTCAGTGTGCGGTTCACCGGCTCCAGGTCTGCCTGAGATGTCATCTCGCCCAGCCGGTGTAGGCCATTCGGCCGTCAGGGCCTTCGCTTTCCATGCCAATTCCGGCATGTTGATCTCTGTCCGGTGTGGACACTCCCACCTTGTTTTGTAGCAACGACAATCGCCGCGTTACCGCTCGGATTCGGTGATGGTCCTCACCCGTTCGGTCGCTTGCCGTGAGCCCATCCCGCGATGCAGGATTCCGCGCGTCTGGCTGTGCGATCTGTCGCACTGAACTGGGGAGCTTTCGAATGAGACGTCACTTCTGGCTGCATGCTGCCCTTTTGCGCTCGGCCGCGCCGGACTGCTCGGCAGGACGGTTCCATCGATGGCTCTCCGCGTTCCTCATCGCGGTGCTCGTGCTCAGCCTCGAGGTCGGCGCGGTCTCGCCCGCCTCCGCTGAGCAACCCAAGCCCGCGCCCGCACCGGCGCAGGTCGACGAAGCCGCCGACATCCCCTCGGCGCGCGCGACGGCCCGGTTGCGCGGCAAGCGCATAGAGGCCCTGTCCGAGCGCACGGAATCCACCTCCACCTGGGTCAACCCGGACGGCACCCGGACCACCGAACTCAACGCGGGCCCCGTGCGGGTGCGCAAGGGCGACACCTGGGTGCCGGTCGACCTCACCCTGGTGAAGAACGCCGACGGCACCATCCGCCCGACGGCCCATCCCCGTGACCTCGCCATCGCGGGCGGGGGCGCCGCCACCCAGCCACGCGACCTCGCCTCGGTGACCGCGGGCGACGGACAGGTCGCCCTGCAGTGGACCGGCCCGCTCCCCGAACCGGTCCTCAACGGCGACACCGCCACCTACCCCGAGATCCAGCCCGGCATCGACCTGCAGGTCAAGGCCACCCGGACCGGTTTCCAGCAGTTCCTGATCCTCAAGCGCAAGCCCGGCAAGCCCGTCTCCTTCACCATGCCGCTGCGCGCCGACGGGGTCTCCCTGCGCACCGACGCCGACGGCAACACCGATGTCGTCGACAAGGCCGGGACCACGGTCGGCTCCGTGCCCGCCGCGCAGATGTGGGACGCCCGCATCGATGGGCAGAGCGGCCTGCTCGCCAAGCCCGCCAAGGTCAAGCAGCGCAAGGACGCCAAACCCAAGGTCAAGACCGCCCAGGGCAAGGACCGTGAGACCGTCGACATCACCGTCGAACCCGCCGACGGCTTCCTCGACGACCCGAACGTGAAGTACCCGGTGACGATCGACCCGGGCGCGACCATCTGGGCGAACTTCGACACCTTCACCCAGTCCAACATCACCAGCTCCGACCAGTCCGGCATGGGTGAGCTGCGCCTGGGCACCTACGACGGCGGCACCACGAAGGCTCGGTCGTACCTGCACTTCGACATGAGCCAGTTCCGCGGCACGAAGATCATCGAGAGCAAGCTCTGGCTCTACGCCACGCATTCGTGGTCGTGCAGCCCGGCCAACTGGGAGGTGTGGAGCACCCCGCTGGTCGGCACCGGCACCCGCTGGTCGAACCAGCCCGCGCCGTGGGCGCACTGGGCCACGCCGAACGTCACGACGGGCTACAGCACGTCGTGCAACGACGCCTGGGTGAACGTCGGCATCACCAACCTGCAGCAGGCGTGGTCGGACCAGGGGTTCACGAACGCGGGCGTGATGCTCAAGGCGGCCGACGAGGGCAACTCCTACGGCTGGAAGAAGTTCTCCTCCGCCGAGGGCGGCGCGGTGCCGCACATCGACGTCACCTACAACACCCAGCCCAGCCCGGCGACCGGCCTCAACGTCAGTGACCGCGGCGACCACGGCGGTGTCGTCTACACCCGGTCCCTCACCCCGACGCTGAGCTACCCCGTCAACGACCCGGACGGCGACGTCCTGCACCCGACGTTCTACGTCTACGAGGGCGACTCGCTCATCGCCACGCACTCGGTGGGTGCGGTCAACTCCGGCGGTGTGGCGACCTGGAAGCTGCCGGAAGGCCTGCTGCAGAACGGAAAGACGTACAAGTACCGCGCGTCGGCGCATGACAGCCGCATCTGGGCCGGTGACGGCTACGTCTCCATCCGCAACAAACTCGGCGGCCGCGCGATCGACGTCCCCGGCTGTTCCACCGCCGCGGGCACCGTGCTGCACATCTGGGACTACTGGGGCGGCGGCTGCCAGCGCTGGAACATGACCCACCTGGGCGGCAACACCTTCGCCTTCGGCGGCCGCGACGCCGGTCACGCCATCGACGTGGCGAACTGCTCGGTGGACAACGGCGCGAGTGTGCAGATCTGGAACTACACCTACGGAAACGTGTGCCAGCAGTTTATCCTGGAGAACGTCGGCAACGGCGAGTACAAGATCCGCGGCAAGCACTCGAACAAGGCGCTCGACCCGATCGGCTGCAACGGCAACAACGGCTCCCGCCTGGTGATCTGGGACGCCTACGCGGCGGACTGCCAGATCTGGCGGCTCGACGTCGCCCCCGACTCGGGCGTCACCGTGCAGTGGCGTGACTTCACCGTCGACACCAGCGTCCCGGGCGCGCCGTTCGTGTCCTCTTCGGACTACCCGAGCGACAACGGCTGGCACAAGGCCGCCAACCAGGCGGGCACCTTCACCTTCACGCCGCCGACCGGCGTGACCGATGTGGCGGGCTACGTCTACGGCCTCGACGTCACCCCGGCCACCGAGGTCGCCGCGGGCGCGGACGGCAAGGCCACGCCGTCGATCACGCCGACCACCGACGGGCAGCACCTGCTCAACGTCCGCACCAAGGACAAGGCGGGCAACCTCTCCGCGATCGTCACCTACAAGTTCAACGTGGGCCGCGCTGGCCTGGTGCGCCCGTCGGACGGGTCCCGCGTCGTGTCCCGTGTCCCGCTGCAGGTGCAGGGCGAGTCAGTCTTCACCCACGTCAAGTTCGCCTGGCGCCGCGGCCCCGGCGCCGCGGTCGAGGCCGACATCCCGGCCGCGAACCTGACCAAGGCCGACGGAACGCCGCTGGGCGCGGGTTTCGTGCCGCTGTCGAGCCTGGGCGGCTCGGCCACGTGGAACGCCGCCGACACCCTGGGTCTGGCCACGGGCGTGGTCCAGGTCAAGGCGATCATGGCCACGGACGCGGCGGGGACCGGCGCCTACGCCACGGTGTGGCGGACGGTGACCGTTGACCCGAGCGCGGAGGGCGCGGAGTCCGAGGGCATCGCCGACGGCTCGCTGAACCTGCAGACCGGTGACTTCTCACTGTCCACAACCGACGCCCAGGAGTTCGGTCTCTCGGTCTCGCGTACGTCGTCCTCCCGCGACCCGCGGGCGGGCTTCCAGTTGCAGCACCAGCGGTTGACGACGAACCAGCAGAAGTTCTCGACCGACACAACCGGTGTGACCGCGCCGACCTCGGTCATCTCCCGCGCGACTGCCCGCGGGCACGACAGCACTGATTCCCTGTTGGTGATACCGCAGTCCTCCGGCACGATTTCCGACACGTTCGCCTCGCTCGGCGGGGACATGAACGAGGGTTTCAAGCTCGGCATGCGCGCCGGGCGCACGTACCGGATCTCAGGCTGGGTCTATGTGCCCGCGGCAACCGGCCTCACCCCGGTCGACGGCCGAGGTCTGCGCATCGTCGGCTACCACAAGAAGAGCGACGGGACCTACGTCGGCACGTCGAGCCCCAAGCCGAAGCTCACCGACGGTTGGGTGCAGGTCAGCGTCGACATGGCCGTCCCGGTGGGCGCGACCGAAGCGTTCATCCGCCTGTACAACGGGTTCACCGCGGGCAGCGGCAAGCAGGTCTACTTCGACGACCTGTCGGTCCGCGAGATCACCGCGCCGTTCGGCCCGCAGTGGGAGACCGGCACGTCCGCGGACTCCGCGGCGATCGACTACACGCGGTTGGACTTCCCGCAGGAGAACACCGTCCAGGTCGAACTGGTCAGCGGCTCGAAGGTGTGGTTCACCAAGGCCGCCAGCGGCGCCTACTTCCCCGAGCCCGGCGCCGAGGACCTCACCCTGACGATGGAGGGCGCCAACTACCGGCTCACCGAGACCGACGGCACCGTCACCATCTTCAGCCAGGCCACCGCGGGCGGACCGTTCCTGGTGTCGAGCACCACCCCGCCCGCCCAGGCGGCGACGACCCGGTACGCCTACGAGTCGGTCGAGGACCAGGTGCGGATCAAGCGGGCGATCGCCCCGCTCGAACCCGGTGTGGGCGACTGCACGACGCCGACCCCGGCGCGGGGCTGCGAGGTCCTGGAGTACGACTACGCCGCGTCCACGACCGCGACGTCCACCGCTGTCGGCGACTTCACCGGCCAGGTGCGCGCGGTGTCGGCGTGGACGACGAACCCGGCCAACGGGGCCTCGGAGAAGATCGAGGTCGTCCGCTACGCCTACGACGACGCGGGCAGGCTGCGCGAGGCCTGGGACGCCAGGCTCTCCCCGCCCCTGAAGACGCTCTACGGCTACGACACCGCGGGCCGGGTGATCCGGGTCGACGCGACCGGTGACCTGCCCTGGTTCTTCGACTACGGCAAGGTCGGCAACGACACCAACGAGGGCAGGCTCCTCAAGGTCCGCAGACAGAGCCTGCGGCAGGGCACCGCCGACGTCGTCGACGGCGAGATCGCGACGACCGTCGTCTACAACGTGCCGCTGACCCGCGGCGCGGGCGGGCCGTACGACCTCGACGGTGCGGCGGTCGCGGCCTGGTCGCAGACCGACGTCGCCAGCGACGCCACCGCGATCTTCGGCCCCGAGGACCCGGTGTCGACGCACAACGCGTCGGCCACCGCCCCCGGCCCGGATGGCTACCGCGCGGCGACGGTGCACTACCTCAACGCCTCCGGCAAGGAGGTCAACACCGCCACCCCCGGTGGCGACATCGACACCAACGAGTTCGACCGGTTCGGCAACACCGTGCGCGTGCTCGAAGCGTCGAACCGGGCGCTCGCCCTCGGTCTCACCCCGGGTGCGGACGCGAAACTGGCGGAGCTGGGCCTGGCCCAGTTCGACACCAAGACGCGTGCCATCTGGCTCGACGGCCAGACGACCTACAGCGCCGACGGTCTCGACGAGCTCACCTCGCTGAGCCCGATCCAGCGGATCGCACTCGACGGCGACCCGGGCCAGTTGGTCAACGCGCGCGCCAAGACCGCCAGCACCTACGACGAGGGCAAGCCGGACGGCACCGCGTACCACCTGGTGACCACCGAGCGGACCAGCGCGCAGGTCGTCGGCATGCCGGGCGACCAGGACGTCAAGGTCACCAAGTCGTACTACGACCCGCAGATCGGCGGGGTGTCCGGCTGGGGCATCCGGCAGACCACGAAGGTCGTCCTCGACGCCGAGGCGCCCGCGGGCTCGCTGGGCTCGGCGAGCACCGCGGTCCGCTACGACGCCCAGGGACGGGCCCGCGAGTCGCGCAAGCTCGACTCGAACGGCACGGACGCGGGCACCACGCTGTCCGTCTTCTACACGGCGGGCGCGAACACCGAGGACGCGTCGTGCGGCAACCGGCCGGAATGGGCCGGGCAGCCGTGTGTCACCAAGCTCGCGGGCGCGATCACCGGCCACGACCCGTCCCGGATGGCGGGCGAGCTCTCGGTCAAGCGCGTCGAGTCCTACAACCGCTTCGGCGAGCCGGACCGGATCGTGGAGACGGCCGCGGGCAAGACCCGTACCACCGTCACCACCTACGACGGCGCCGACCGCATCCAGAGCGTGCAGATCACCGGTGACATCGGCACGCCGGTGCAGACCATCAGCACCACCTACGACCCGAACACCGGTGACGCGCTCACCACCTCGTTCGCCGACGGCACCACGGTCCGCCGCCAGTTCGACAAGCTCGGCCGCGTCACCCGCTACACCGACGCGGACGGCGCGTGGACCGCGTCCGAGTTCGACCGGTTCGGCAAGCCGGTCAAGGTGACCGACTCGCTGGGCACCACGCAGACGTTCGCCTATGACCGCGCGGCCGAGCCGCGGGGCCTGCTGACGTCGATGACCGACAGCGTGGCGGGCACGATCTCGGTGAAGTACGGCCCGGACGGCCAGATCGTCGAGCAGGGCCTGCCCGGTGGCGTCAAGCTCGCCGTCTCGATGGACCCGACCGGCACCCCGGTGTCGCGGACCTACACCCGGGCGTCGGACTCGACGCTGATCGCGGCCAGCTCGGTCGTGGCCAACATCCGCGGCCAGATCATCCAGCAGAACGGCCCGGCGTCGTCGAAGACGTTCACCTACGACCGGTGGGGCAGGCTCACCAACGCCAAACAGGTGTCCTCGGCCACCGGCAACTGCACGGTCCGCACGTACACCTACGACCGCCGGTCCAACCGCACCGGCAAGTCCACCCGCGGCGGGTCGTCGACGACGTGCCCGGGTGAGTCCGACCCAGCGGTGTCCGAGACGCACACCTACGACTCGGCCGACCGCATCACCGACGCGGGCTACGTCTACGACGCCTTCGGCCGGATCACCTCGACCCCGTCGGGCGTGACGAACACCTACTTCACGAACGACCTGGTGGCGGGCCAGGAGACGGCCGACTCCAGGATGTCCTGGACCCTCGACCCGGCCCTGCGCTTCCGCCAGTTCACCGCCGAGAAGAAGATCAATGGCGCGTGGGCCAACGCGGTCACCAAGGTCAACCACTACGGCGCCGACGGCGACGACCCCCGGTGGATCGCCGAGGACGTCACCCAGTCGAACAACGTCACCCGCAACGTCGAGGGCCCGGACGGCGACCTGGCCGTCACCACCGGCCTGACCGGCGGCGCGACCCTGCAGATGGCGTCCCTGCACGGTGATGTGATGGCGACGGTCCCGGTGGACCCGGCCGCCGGCACCATGACCGGCGCGGTCACGGTGCTCGACACCGACGAATTCGGCATGCCGTCCGCGGAAACGCCCGCGTCGGCAACGGCCCGCTACGGCTGGCTCGGCGGCAAACAGCGCTCGGCGGAAGCCCTCGGCGGCGTCGTCCTGATGGGCGCCCGGCTCTACGACCCGGCCACGGGCCGGTTCTGGCAGCAGGACCCGGAACCGGGCGGAAACGCGACACCGTACGACTACTGCGGCGGCGACCCGATCAACTGCACCGACCTCGACGGCCGGTGGGGCTGGTTCAAGAAGGCGGTCAAGGCGGTCGCGAACGTCGTGGCGAGAGTCGCCGAGGTCGCCGCGTATATCCCCGGACCGATCGGAACCATCGCCGCGGGCGTGTCCGCTGTCGCCTATGCGGCCACCGGCAACTGGTCCAAAGCCGGCGAGATGGCTCTGACGGCGGCGGCGAATCTTGTCGGCGCGGGTGCGATCGTGAAGGTCGGAGCCAGGGTCATCAAGGCCGGGGCGAAGACCGCGTCCAAGGCGTCGTCCAAGGTAGGAAAGGCGAACCGCACCGCCGGGGCGAGTTGTCCGATCGGAAACTCGTTCACGCCCGACACCAGGGTGTTGATGGCGGACGGCTCGACCTTGCCGATCTCCGCCCTCCAAGAGGGCGACATGGTCGCGGCAACCGACCCGGCTACCGGTGTCACCCAGGCCGAGCCGATCGTCGAGGTCATTGTCGGCCACGGCACCAAGCACCTGGTGCAGTTCGCGATCGACGGTGGAGACGCGCCGATCACGGCCACGGCCAACCACCCGGTCTGGGTCGACGGCAAGGGCTGGGTCGACGCGGCGGGCATCGGAATCGGTGACCGGGTGATGCTGCCGGACGGCTCGACCGCGTCTATTCGGTGGACCCGCGACCTCGGCACCATCGAGGACCAGCTGGTCTTCAACCTCAACGTGGCGGTTGTCCACACCTACACCGTCGTGTCCGGCGACGCGGCGGCGGTAGTCCACAACGCCAGCAAGTGCCCGGGTCCGCGAACCCGCCAGGCACGGTGGCGCCAGATCATGAATGATGACAAGGTGTCGAAGTCCGTTCGTGGGATGCTGAAGAACAAGGCCAGGCAAGGGAAGCGGCTGAGCGTCCCGGGTATGGTCCTTGCTCATCGCCGCACCCATGAGAATGCCCGCGGCTGTGGATATGGTTGCGCCTTGATGCAGACCGTGAGAAACCACAAGCTGCAACACAAGCACGATAACTATGGCAAGAAACTGCGAAGGAAGAAGCAGATCTGATGTCGGAACGTTGGCGTCCAGACCATGTAGCGCCACTGCCGGAGCGGGAAATCGCTGCCCTTCTGGCCGCCGACGGCCGTGCGCGCACCAGGTACTTCCTGTCCAAGGCCATCGACAACGCGTGGGTGTGCGCTTGGGGTGACCAGGACGGTGTGACCATGTGGGAGGACTCCGAAGGGTCGGAGACCATCGCGTTCTGGCCGCATCCCGTGTACGCGGAGCGCTGCTATGAAGGCGACGAGGACCGGAATGACACCGATGGGCCGTTATTCTATCGGCTCGACCACGTCCTCACGGTGTCGTTGCCGATCTTGCGTGCCGATGGAACCAAGATCGGGATTTTCCCGGTGGGAAACACATTCGCGGATGTGCTGTCCGTTGACGATTTCGCCTCGATGATGGAGTCCGCGCTGGGCGGAGTAATCGACATCTCGTGACGTTGGTTGGTGGTGCTCGGGCACCGAGAATGGAGCGGGGACACGTGTCTTTCCTGGGTTCACGCTCGGCAGCTGAGTCGGCTAAGCCCTACCTCGCCGACACTGGCGAGGTCGGTGGCATCTACCGGCAGGCGGGTGAGGTCGAGGCCCTCGAACGCCCGACGACGACGGCCCGGTTCGTGGCGCCCGGGTCGGTGACGGAGGGCAGGTTCGGGCTCTTCCGCTGGCAGATGGCGCCGCGTGCGGGCGGTCCCGGGGCGCATTTCCATCGGACGTTCTCCGAGTCGTTCTACGTCATCGGCGGGACTGTGCGGCTCTTCAACGGGGAGACCTGGGTCGACGCCACGGCCGGGGACTTCCTCTACGTCCCCGAAGGTGGCATCCACGCCTTCCGCAACGACTCCGACGAGCCCGCCGACATGCTGATCCTTTTCGCGCCCGGCCCGCCCCGGGAGCGGTACTTCCAGGAACTCGCCGAGGTCGCCGACAAGGGACTGGAACTCAGCCACGAAGAGTGGGTCGACCTGTGGGCCCGGCACGACCAGTACATGGTGTGAGGACGTCCGCCTAACCTTCACACCATGAAGCACGTCGTGACGATCGAGCTGCGGGAGATCAAGCCGAAGCAGCTGCGCAAAGCACTGGCCGAACACCTTCGGCGGCAGGGCGTCGACGCGCGGGACGTCGACGCCATGGGGACCCGTGATCTCCTCGGCGAGGTTGTGCACGAACTGACCTCGCAGCTGGCGGCGATCGTCGAGGACACCGCCGAACTCACCGTTCGGGGCTGAACAGTCCTATGTAGACGCCACGGGCGCGGGCTCCGGGACCGTCCAGCCGATCTGGTTCGCCATCCTGGTCAGGGTCTGCAGCATGTTGTCGCGCAGCATCTGCGCGCGTGCCTCGACGATCGCGTCGGCGTGGTCCGGGTTCTGCGCCGCCAGCGTGACCAGGTGGCTGCCGCCGTGGCCGTGGGTGAAGGTGTGCGTGATCAGGGTCCCGCCGTCGGGCAGGGTGCAGAGCTCATAGCTCCAGGTGGACGAGGGCTGGTCGGTGTCCTCGTCGAGGCCCTTCACCACCCAGGTCACCATGTTCGGCTTGGCCACGGCGACGATCTTCCCGGTGACGTTCCAGGTCCAGTCGCCCATCTGGTTGGTGGCCTCGAATTCGGAACCGGGGCCAACCGGCGCATCGCCCAGCCAACCGGCCTGGACGCATTCCGGGCTCCAGGAAGCCATGCGGGGGATGTCCGAGAGGACTTCCCACACCTCGCTTGCCTTGGCCTGGACGGGAAATTCGACCGCGATCTTCATCTCGGTGATCTTCACAGTCCGAGTATGCCTATCGAGGTCGCGGCTGACTACGAATCATGTGTAGATCGTGTGTCTTTCATAGGCGCCGGATAGAATCGGCCCCGCCCGGACACCCTGATCCGAACGTTGTCACCTTCGGCGATGCGCAGGGGAGCGGGGACACGGGAAACCAGTTCGGTCTCACCCGCCAGCAGCGTCACCGTCGCGTCGTGGCCGTGGAAGCTGGTGCGCAGGACCTTGGCGATGACGCCTTCGCCGTCGAGGTCGGGGTTCACCTGTTCCGGCCGCAGCAAGACGGTGCCGGACCCGGTCGCCTCGGCGGTCAGGTCGATCGTGCCCAGGGCCGACGCCGCCGAGCCGCCGGAGGCGACCGCGGGCAGCAGCACCGCCTCACCGACGAAGGTGGCCACCCCCAGGTCCACCGGCCGCGAGTACACGTCGTCCGGCGGTCCCGCCTGCACCACCACGCCGTCGCGCATCACCGCGACGACGTCGGCCATCGACAGGGCCTCGTCCTGGTCGTGGGTCACCAGCAGTGCCGTCGTCCCGGCGGCCCGCAGGACCCGGCGGACGTCGGCGCGTAGGTCGGCGCGCAGGCCCGCGTCCAGGGCGGAGAAAGGCTCGTCGAGCAGGACGAGGTCCGGGGCGGGCGCCAAGGCGCGGGCCAGGGCGACCCGCTGCTGCTGGCCGCCCGACAGCTCGGCGGGTTTGCGCTTCTCGAAACCCGCCAGGCCGATCAGCTGGAGCATCTCCGCCACCCGCTGCGCCCGCCCCGCGCGCGGCAGGCCGTAGCCGACGTTCGCGCCGACGGTCAGGTGCGGGAACAGCGCGCCCTCCTGGGGCACCACCGTGGCCCGGCGACGTTCCGGGGCCAGCGACGTCACGACCCGGCCGCCCAGCTTCACCTCACCCGCCATGGGCCGCAGGAACCCCGCCACGACCCGTAGCAGCGTCGTCTTCCCACAGCCGGACGGGCCCAGCACCGCCGCCAGCGAACCTGAGGGCACAGTGAGGTCGACACCGCGCAGCACCCGCGTGGCGCCGTAGCCCGCGGTCAGCCCGGTGATCGTCAGCTCGGTCAAGACTGTGCTCCTCGCGTAGCCGAATCCAGCACGGCGTCCTCCGGCCGACCCGAGCGGAACACCGACACCTCCAACAGGATCGCCGGCACCGCCGACACCGCGACCAGCAGCGCCGCATATGGCGCGGCCTCAGCGAACGCCGACACCCCGGTCTTGGTCCACAGCGCCGTGGCGAGCGTGTCCGCGCCGGTCGGGCGGAGCAGCAGCGTCGCGGGCAGTTCCTTCGCGCACGTGATGAACACCAGCGCCGCGCCCGCCGCGATGCCCGGGGCGGCCAGCGGCAGCGTCACCGTGCCGAACACGCGCGCCCGGCCCCGGCCCAGCGACCGCGCCACGTCCTCGACCCCGACCGGCGCCGACGCGACCGCGGTGCGCACCGAGCTGATCGCGATCGGCAGGAACAGCGCCGCGTAGCCCAAGACGAGCAGCGGGGTCTGCTGGTACCACGGCTGCGCGAACCGCACGCCGAAGAAGACGAGCGCGAGCGCCACCGTGATCCCCGGCAGCGCGTGCCCCGCGTAGGCGGCCAGCTCGACCGCCCGCACCGGCCGCGACGAGTGTCGCGCGGCCAGGAAACCCACCGGCACCGCGAGCACGATCGTGGCCAGCGCGCCGAAAGCCGCGAACTGGACCGTCGTCGCGGTGGTCGACACCAGCGCGCCGGTGTCGATGCTCGTCCGCCCGACCCCGAGCCACTTCACCAACGCCCCGAACGGCGCGCCCAGCGACACCACCACGATGGCGCCCAGGCCCAGCAGCACGGGAACGCTCGCCGCGCGCAGCCGGATGGGTTCGGCCTGCCGGGCCACGCCGGGGCCGAGCCGGGCGGACGTGGTGCCCCGCATCCGCGCCTCGGCCAGGGCCAGCAGGATCGCCAGGACGACCAGCACCACGCCGATCACCGCGGCGGGCGTGCGGTCGAAGCTGCCCGCGTACGCGGTCTGGATGCCCAGGGTGAAGGTCTCGTACCGCAGCAACGACACCGCGCCGAAGTCATGCAGCACGTAGAGCGCCACGAGCAGGCCGCCCGCCACCGCCGACGGCCAGATCCGCGGGAGCGTCACCTTGAGGAAGGTCTGCCACGGGCCGTGGCCCAGCGAGCGCGACACCTCTTCGAGCGCCGGGTCGGCCGACCGCAGCGCCGCCGCGACCGGAAGCAGCACCAGCGGCAGGTTCGTGGTCGTCAGCGCAAGCCAGGCGCCCGGGAATCCGACGACGTCCATCGACAGCCAGGCGAACCCGGCCACATACGAGGGAACCGCCAGCGGGAGTACCAACAGGACTGTCCACAGGCGACGCAGCGGCAGCGCGGTTCGGGTCACCGCCCACGCCGCCGCGGTGCCCAGGACGACCGCGCTGACCGCGACGGCGGCGAGCAGGGTCACCGTGTTCACCGTGAGCTCGGCGGTCCGCGAGCGGGCGGCGATCGACCAGAAGACGTCCCAGCCCTGGTCGGTGGCCCGCAGGACCAGGTAGACCAGCGGCAGGACCGCGACGACGACAGCGGGCAGCGCCGCGAGCAACCAGCCGGTCGCCCGCGGTCGCGCCGCCGACCGTTGGACCACTTAGAGAAGTCCGACCTGGCGCAGCAGCTCAGCGGTCTTGGGCAGCGACTGCAGGTCGGCGAGCTTGAGGTCCGGCGGCTGCAACTCACTCAGCGGCACCAGCTTGTGCTCGGTCGACGTGACGCCCGCGCGCACCGCGTACTCGGCGGTCTTGTCGGCGAAGTACTTCTGCGACTCGGGGGACATCAGGAACTCGGCGAACTTGTCGGCCAGTTCCTGGTTCTTGCTCGACTTGAGCACCGCGACACCCGCGGCGTTGATCAGCGCGCCCGGGTCGTTGCCCTTGATGAAGTGCAGCTTGGCGCTCATCTTGTCCACGCCGACCTGGTGTGCCTTCTCGTACCAGTAGTAGTGGTTCGTCAGGCCCAGGGCGAGCTTGCCCTCGTCGGCGGCGTCGCGGATCTTGATGTTGTTGTCGTACTTCTGCGGCTCGTTGGCCTTGAAGCCCTCGAGCCACTTCTTGGCGCCGTCCTCGCCGCGCATCACACGGATCGCGGTCACGAAGGCCTGCCAGGAGGCGTTGGAGGGCGCGAAGCCGATCTTGCCCTTCCACTTCGGGTCGAGCAGGTCGTCGATGCCCGCGGGCAGGTCGGCCTCAGCCACCTGCTTGGGGTCGTAGATGACCGCGCGGGTCCGCAGCGACGTCGCGACCCAGGTGCCGTCGGTGCCGCGCCACTGCTCGGGGCTCGCGTCCAGCACGGACTGCGGGAGCTTGCTCAGTCGGCCCGCGCTCGCCAACGCGCCGAGTGCGCCGGCGTCCTGGGAGAAGAACACGTCGGCGGGGGAGCGCTCGCCTTCCTCGGCGAGTTGGCCCGCGAGCGCGGCGGTGTCGCCGTAGCGGACCTCCAGCTTCGCGCCGATGGCTTTCTCCGCCTTGTCCAGCAGGGGCTTGACCAGGTTCTCGTTGCGCCCGGAGTAGACCGTGAGGACGGGACCGTCGCTGCCCGGCTCGGTGCCGCAGCCCGCGAGGGTCGCGCCGAGAAGGGTGGCCAGGATCGTCGCCGCCAGCCGGGTGGATCGGAGTCCCATTGCTGCTCCCGTACCGAGTGAGGTGATGGTGAGGTGAGGCTAACCTTCAGCTCGCATTTTTACCGCATCGGGTGACGGGTGCCGCACAACACATTTGATTGTGCACAACTTAATTGCCCGCTAGGTTTGTGTCATCGAACTTCCCGAGGAGGCAACTGTGCAGGCTCTCTACGAAGCCAGGGCGACCGCGACCGGGTCCGGACGAGGTGGCCGCGTGCTCTCATCCGACGGTGCCCTCACCGCCGACCTGGCCGTCCCGACGAGCCTCGGCGGGCCGGGAGGCGGCACGAACCCGGAGCAGCTCTTCGCCGCGGGCTACGCCGCCTGCTTCCACAGCGCGCTGCAGCTCGTCGCCCGCAAGGCGAAGGTGCGGATGCGGGATTCGCAGGTCAGCGCCGTGGTCGGGCTGGGAGCGGTCGGCGGCGGCTATGGCCTGTCGGTGACTCTGGAGATCTCGGTCCCCGAGGTGGAGCGGTCCACCGTGGACGAACTGGTCGCCGCCGCACACCAGGTGTGCCCGTACTCGAACGCCACGCGTGGCAACATCGACGTCGACCTGGTCGTCGTCTAGGGAGCCTGATGGCGCAACGTGATCCACTGGCGTTGGAGCAGCAGCTCTGCTTCGCCCTCTACACCGCGTCGCGCGCGCTGACCGCGCGCTACCGTCCCCTGCTCGACGACCTGGGGCTCACGTACCCGCAGTACCTGGTCATGCTGGCCCTGTTCGACCGCGGGCCGCTGACCGTGAAGGACCTGGGGCAGGCGCTGCACCTCGACTCCGGCACCCTCTCACCGCTGCTCAAGCGAATGGACGCCGCCGGCCTGCTGCGCCGCACCAGGAGCGCCGCCGACGAACGCAGTGTGGTCGTGGAACTGACTGAGACCGGCGAGGCCCTGCGCCCGAGGGTGCGGGAGATCCCGCGAACGGTGTTCCGGGAACTGGACACGCCGCTGCCGGACCTGATCGACCTGCATGCCCGGCTGACCACGTTCCTCGGCAAGCTGGACTAGAACCGCGACAACGAGCTACCCACAGGGCGTCCGCGCACTCTAGCGCCGCGTCCGCCGGATGCGCTCGATGCGGTCCTGCTCAACCTCGGGATCGCTGATGCCGAGCTTCACTCGGCGAAGCAGGCGATTCTCCATGTGGTCGGCCAAGGGCTGGTCCGGCCACTTCTTCCACAGCGTCGAGACGGCTTTCGACAGCGCCCCCCGCGGACGTGTTTCCGCTGTCTCCACCGCCTCCTCGGCCGCAGGTCCCAGAGCCGTTCCCAGGAGCTGGCTTTCCCGCCGCCGATCAGCCCGGTTCGGCTGTCGTTTGCGCCGGCGGACGCTCTTGCGCGGAGCCTTGTTGTTCGCCCGTAGGCGTCGCGTCGGTCCTTGGCGTAGCTCAGCGCCTTCTTCTCCTGCGGAGACTTGGCCACGATGGATCACCTCGACTCAGGCCGGATGTGGCGGCCACGTTAGCCGGGGATCGGCCGATCCGAGAGCGACTTTCCGAAACCTCAGCCCTCGGCGCGTTCCCTGGCGTCGTAGGCGAGGTCGCTGTAGTCGGGGGCGGGCTCCGTCTCGTTCAGTGCGACGAGTTCCTCCCGCTTCACCCGCTCGGGCAGTGAGCCGAACCGGGCATACCGGAGGAAAGCAAATTCCTCGTCACTGAACTTCTCCGCCACCTGACCTCCCCTGTCACCGCCGAGTGTGTCGTATCTCGACGTCCAGGGCCACCACCGCGATGATCCTGGAAGTGGACCGCTGATACTCCGCGTAGCTCGGCATCGTCGCGGTCGCGACGTACCGGTCGGCGTCACGGGCATAGACCAACGCGGTGCGGCGCGTTCGCCTGAGTGGCGGCCGCGGGTGGTGAGCGAGGATCACGCCGTCGCGCGCCAAGTCGTTGTGCCGCGCCGGATCGCGGACAATCGCGGTGACCTCGTGTCCGCGGCCTAGGATCCAGAGCCCGCCGGGCACGGCGACTGTTCGCTGACTCCGCTGGGGCGCAGTCTGTTGAAGCCGATGGCGGTGGCGTGCGAGTGTTCGCGGGGCACTGGGACGAATTGCTCGACGCGCGCGAGTCCAGTGGCGGACACGCGCACAGAACCGGTGTCGTCGGGGGTCTCCGCCTAGCTTGTCCTGCCACTCGACCCGCGAAATTCACAGTCGGCGGGCGGCCCGCCAGGCGGTCGAGTAGTGGCCGCCGTCGTCGAGCAGGGACGTGCCGCCGACATCGCCCAGGGTGGGGCCGTCGATGCGCTCCCGGCTGGAGATGAACCGGTGGTGGCCGCCGTCGTCGATGCCGATGTAGATGCCGACGTGGTCGAGCGTCTCGGGACCGTCCTCGACCTCGAAGAACACGAGGTCGCCCGGCTGGAGCACCCCGTACGCCGATGCCCTCGCCCGCTTGTTCGGCACGAGTTCGACACCGGGTCCATGATCGGCGATCGCGTACGCGCGCCGCGGTAGACCCGGACCGGGGTCGTTGGTTCCCAGCAGCGGCATTCCCATGCGGTAGCCGTAGACGAGCCGGACGAAGCCCGAGCAGTCGACCGCGCCGTAGCGACTGCTGTCCGGATCTCCCTTGGCGTCTGGGAAGCTCCACGGCTTGCCCAGGTAGTCGAAGAAGTCGGACTGTTCCTTGCGGCCCGCTCCGGTCGCCTTCACCGGGCCGAATGACGCGTCCCCGCGATACCGGACGCCGTCGCCGTCCTTGTCCGCCGGTGCGTCGATCACGTACTGCGTGGCGACTTCGAGTACGTCCGCGCTGGTGTCGGCGCGCGCCTTCGGGAACCAGTCGGCGAACCACGCCGCGGTCTCCTGCCCGGCCTGCCACGGCTGCGGCGCCAAGCGCACCCAGGTCGTGGTGTGTACGGCGGCCTTGGTAGCGGCGGGCTCGGCGAAGGTCCGCTTCGGCCCGTCGAGCGTCACGGTTCGGGCGCCGTCGGTGAACACGGCCAGCACCCTGCCGCCCTCGCGCACCACGGTCCGAGCGGGGCCGGTCAGCCGGTCGAAGACCAGCGGGGTGCCTGCCGGCTGCGCCGCGGACGGCGTAGTTCCGGCGCCGATCGTCGGTGGCGGCTGCGGCCTCGACGGGTTGGTCAGCAGCCACACGGCGAGCGCCGCCAATGCGACCACGACGACCAACGAGCCCACCGCCACACCGGTGGCGGGCCTGCGTGTCGCGTTCGACATGACCGTCTCCTCAGATCGTGGGGACCAGGCCCGCTAGGACACCGCTGGCCAGTACCCCGAATCCAGCGGCGCTGACGGTACCTGTCGCCGCAAGGGTCACCAGCGGGGGTTGCCTGACCAGCTGGTAGGCGATCAGACCAGGCACCACGAAGCCCAGTGTCTGGTGGGCGAACAGCAGCGGGAAGTCCTTTTGGATCAGCAGGAACAACGTCGTCTGGAAGAGCACGCCGGTCAGGACGACGGCGGCGAAGAGCCGCTTGCCGTAGAGGATGACGACCTTCTGCAGCAACTTCACCGCGCCGTAGGTCAGGCCGCTCATCAGCACGACGATCGCGGCACGGCGGTAGTCCTCGACCAGGGTGAGCGCGAGCCACCCGGGGGTGATCATCCCCCCGGGGGAGAGATTCGTGATCAGGTAGCAGGCAAGGGAGAACACCAGGCCGATGGCCAGCCCGAGGGTGGCCACCTCGGGGGGCAGGGTCGCGCTGTTCATCATCGTTTCCTGGGTCGGGCGTGGTCGTCGGCCCGCGTGGACGCGGGCGTGACGAGCTCGGTGAGGGGGTCTTGGTAACTGGGCTTCGCCCGTGGTGCTCTGGCGTTCTCGGGCAGAGGTGCGGGTTTGCGAGGAGTCTCGGTGGCGTCCGCCGGGCTGTACAGGTCGCCGCGGACAACCACGGTTCGCGCGGGTCGCGCGGGCGCCCGGGCGGCCGCCGTCGGGACTGGGGAGCGAGGCTCGGCGGGCAGCTCGTCGAGGGTGCCGAGCTCTTCGAGCAGCAGTTCGCCCTGACCGTGGATGTTGCCGACCGTCACCACGGCCGCCTCGTCATCGATCCCGTCGAGCACGGTGTCGAGGAGTTCCGCCGCCGGACGTGAACCGCCGAGGTCGACCACTCGGTTCTGCCAGTCGGCCGCGATCGTCACCCGGGCGCTGCGGGTCGGCTCACCGATCAGGATGATCCGGTCCGGGTCGATCTCGGCGACGATGGCGCCCATCTGCCCGTTGCGTTCGACCCGGTCCGGCCTGCAGTTGATCACCAGGTGCAGCGGCCGCTCGATCGCGCCCTGGTCGAGCAGCCGGTCGATGTTCATCAGCGTGGATTCCGGATCGTTGGCGGCGAAGACGTTGGCCAACCGGACGATCTTGTCGCCCGCCGCGTACCGCTTGACCGACAGCACACCTGGGTCCGGCCTCGCCGCCCACATTCCTTCCAGGGCAAGGCTCCGGTTGACCCCGAGCAAGTCCGCGACCGTCAGCGCGATCGCCACGTTCTCCTTGAAGGTGACCCAGTTGAAGCCCGCCATCTCCTCGTCGGTGACCGACTCGGGGTCGACCGCGATGAGCTCGCAGTCGCGCTTGGCGGCCTCGGCTCGCAGAATGTCGAGTCGGTCGCGCTCCGCGGTGACACAGATCCCCCCGAAGGGCATCGACCGGCTCAGCGAACGGGCCACGTCGTCGAGCGTGGGCCCCATCTCGGCGAGGTGGTCCTCGCGGACGTTGCACAGGACGCCGATCGTGGACTTGATCAGCTTGGCCTGGTTGATCTCCTGCAGGTCGGGCATCACGGCCATGCACTCGATGACCATGACGTCGGGCTGGTAGGCCGCCGCCCGGCGCACGATGCCGATCTGCTCGACGATGTTGGCGATCCCGAATTTGCGGTAGACCGGCTCCTCGCTGCCGTCCGGGTGAATGAACCGGGCCGCCGTGCCGGTCGTCTTGGCCGCGGTCACAAGTCCGCCGCCGCGTAGCGCGCCCGCGCACAGCCGGGTGATGGAGCTCTTGCCGCGAATACCGTTGACCAGTACTCGGTGCTCGATGCTCGACAACTGGGCGAAATGTCTTCGCTGTTCGATGAGGCCCGCGCCGAGCATGCCCATGGTCATGGTGACCAGGACGATGAACAGGTACGTCATCGGCTCCCGCTCCCCGAACGGGCACTGGGTCTGCGTGCGGGCAGTTGGCGGGGCAGATCGACGTTGGGGACGTTCGCGGACTTCGCTGGCTCGGGCTTCTCGACCGGCCGCATGAGCGTGGTCTCCTCGTTGGCCGAACCATGAGGCCTGCGGACCTCGCCGAGCCGACCGTGTCCGTCGTTGACGGCCTGCCTGCACACCTCCAGACAGGAGGCGATGGTTCCGATCTCGTCGTGGCGCTGGGGGTAGATGACCGCGTCAGCATCCCCGGCGGCCAGGCGGTCGGCCGCTGCCGCGACCCGGCGCAGCGGGTTGACCAAGCCGAACAGATGCCAGCCGAACATCAGCGCCGCGAGCAGGACACCGATCAGGGCGACCAACTCGGCCTGCTTGCGCAGGTTGTTGGCGGACAGCGCGAGCTCGGCGACGGGCGCTTCGGCGACGACCGTCCAACCGAGTTTCCCGGCGTCGCCACCGGACAGCGCGGCCGACGCGACGATGGCCTCTCTCGTCCCGACCATGCGGACCTCGGCGATCACGTCGCCGCGCTGGGCCCGGACCACGCTGTCCCGCAGTCCGAGGTCGGTGACCTGCTCGAACGCCACGTAGCCCGAGGTCGCGCTGATCGTGCGGAACTCGGCGTCGACCAGGCGGGCGCGGCCGGGCGCGAGAGCGAGCACGGCGGCGATGTGGTCGATGTCGAACTCGCCGACAAGGGTGTGCTTGCCGTCAGGCAGCGGCACATGGGCGAAGATCACCGGCACGCGCCCGCTGCTGTTCTGCTGGCGGATGCCCTGCTTGATCGGAGAGCGCTCGGTGGCACGCAGGGGAGTCCGGCCGACGTGCGCCAGCGCGGCGCCGGACTTGTCGACGAGGTAGACGCTGCGGTAGCGGGACTGGCCTTCGGCCAGGCGCTCCGCGGAGGCACGCACGGCGTCGTGGCCATCGGCGCCGGACAGCGCCACCACGTCGGCGAGGTCGGCGAGTCCGTCGTTGACGCTGCGGCGCAGTGCGTCGCCCGCCCGGTCGGTCTGCGCGCGCAGGCTGGTGACCAGCACGTCCGGGACTGGTGCGGCGTGATCGTTGAGCAGCGTCACCACGCCCGCCGACCAGCTGACGACGGCCACGGCCGCCACGCTCACCACGACCATCGCGGGTATCCCGCGCGGCCGGGTGCCCGGATCTTCGCTGTCGGTCAGCTCGGCCCGGCAGGTTTCGACCGCGGCG
Organism: Actinokineospora xionganensis; assembly: GCF_014323725.1. Classification (GTDB taxonomy): domain Bacteria; phylum Actinomycetota; class Actinomycetes; order Mycobacteriales; family Pseudonocardiaceae; genus Actinokineospora; species Actinokineospora xionganensis. The sequence continues at coordinate 309,489 of NZ_JABVED010000005.1, forward strand.
GCGATCCGATTGGTCTCCCGGGTCCCGGACGTGCGCACCGGGGCGTCGAGGTCGCCGCCCGCCACGGCGAGGGCATCGGCCCGCAGTCGGCGAACCGGTCGGACGACGAACAGGCGTACGAGAAGGAAGCCGCCGATCACGACAGCGGCGAGGAGAAGGGCGGGAATGGTGCCCGAGCCCCCGACGGCCGTCCCGTCAACCGGGACATAGCCGACGGTCACGACGGCGAGATCGAGGCGGTGGGCGCCGCCGGAGGCGGTCACCGCGGCATAGGCGACGGTCGCCCGTGTGTCCGCCCCACCCGGACCGAGCAGGCTGCCGCGGCCGCTTTCCCCCGCCGCGTCACGGCCCGCCTGTGCCACGAGACCGTCGAGCGCGGGATCCGAGGGGGGGAGCGGGGCACGGCTCACGCCGATTGCCTGGCCGGCGAAAGTAGTGAGGTGCAGCGACTGGCGCAGTGCGGGGTCGGGGTCGGCCTTGGGGAGTTTGAGCACGCTGGTCGCCACCAGCACGCGGTCGTGGGGCAGCGACACGCTGGTGATCAGCAGGAGATCGCCGTTGCCCGCCACGACGGTGCCAAGGGCGTCGGCCGGGTCGGTCGCGACGGCGTCGATGGGCACCTGCTCGCCCCGGGTGGCGACAAGAGCGCGGTCGGCACGGTTGAGCACGGCCGCCCCGCGCCAGCGGGACTGCTGCACCAGTTTGTCGAGCAGGTGCTCGACCGGCTGCTCCGCCTGGGCCGAGGTCGCGAGCCGCAGGTCGCTGAGCGATTGGGTCGCTGACGCGCCCGTCGATCGCGCGGTGTCGGCGGCCAGCCTCTCCTGGCTGTCGACGAACGCGCGCGGCACCTCGTCGACGGCCCGCCCGTCGAGCAGCACCTTGCTCAGACCCGCCAGCGCGAGTAGGAGGATCAGCAGGCACAGCGAGGGGATGGCGACACCGGAAGGGAAACCACTTTCCGGGATCTGTGATTCCAATCTTCTGCCGTCACCGCGCGCGATCCTGCTCCGTCGTTTCACTGTTGCTCCGACATTTCACTAGCCCCCAGTTAGCCCACCGCGAGTACGCAGCGCGCGGCGGGCCACATTCTGCTACACAGATCAAGAGTCAACGCCACTCGTGCGGGTGAATTAGGGCACGTGCGTGGCATGCATACACTACCGACAGTGAAAACCAATTCTCAGCGCGGTCGCCGGTGGGCCCTGGGTGTGGCCTTGGTCGCGACGGCCGCGTTCCTGGTTCACATCGGCTTCGGGATCGACGGACCCCGACCGGGCGGCGACGACACCTCCGGGGTGGACGGGCCCGAGGATCTGCGTCAGGACCTGGCGGACTACGTCGCCGCGCTGCGCGACGACGCGCCCTATCGGACCCCGCGCCGGGCGGAGAGCCTGTTGCTCGCCGAGACCATCGACCAGCTCAGCCAGGGCACCGTCGCGGATGTCTCCGCCGTCGCCAGACGGGTGGACGACCTCGGGTACCGGGTGCGCGCGGGCATCGACAGCTCGACCGGCCGGTCCTTCCTGTTGGCCGCCGACGCCTCGGATGACGAACGCGCCTGGGGCATGTACGTCATCGACCTGTCGCGACCCACCCGCCTCGTCGTCGAGGTGCCCCACCCGGCGTTCGACCTGCACACCGAGGAAATCGGGTTGGAACTGTTCCGTCGGACACCGGGCGCCGTCCTCGCCGTCGCGGGCACCCACCGGCGCGTCGACGACGGCGCGGGCGACGTCGCGCACCGCTCGGACTCGATGTTCCACGTGGTCACGGCGCGGCTGGCCGAGCGTGGCCTCCCGCAAGTGCAACTGCACGGTTTCCACGACGGGACGCTGGACAAGGCCGACATCGTGTTGTCCGCGGGTGTCGGCCGGGCGGGCGCCGGGCTGCGCCGGGCGTCGGAGCGACTCGACGAGGCCGGCATCCGCGTGTGCGAGGCGTGGTCGGACCACTGCGGGGCGCTGGAGGGCAGGCGCAACCAGCAGGGCATCCACGCCGCGGAACAGGACGCGCCGTTCGTGCACGTCGAGATGAACCGATCGCTGCGCGAGGACCGGGAAGGCCGAGCCGAGGCGGTCCGTATCCTCGCCGAGGCCGACCTCGCCCGCGACTGACCTCACTGGCCGTCCGGACCAGAACCACCCGACCTGAAGGAGAACCGCCGCGGTGCGCACTGCCCTCGCCCGATACAAGTGGCTCGTCGCGGTCGTCGTCGTGGTGGCCTTGGTGACGGCCCTGATCGTCCACGTGAGGTCGGGCGACGACTGTGAAGGCTGCCTGCGCGCGCAAGGTGGGAGCACCATTGAAGCGAAGATCGCGGTGGTGGGCGAGTCCGGCGAGCCGATCAAGGGCGCCAAGGTCACCCTGCACGGCATAGCCGAGGCAGAGGGCGTGCTCAGCACCGACGACCGCGGCGTCGCGACCGTGCCCGTGCTGTCGGGGCCCGCTGTCGCCGTCATCGAGGCAGACGGCCACCTCACCGAGCCCATCTCGATCGGGTGGTCGGATTCGGGCAAGGAAATGTCGGTCCGGCTGTTCGCCCGCACCCCCAACCGGTTCACGATGCACTCCGCGGGTGATGTGATGTTCGGCAGGCGGTACGCCGATCCGTCGCAGGAGAAGTCCGGCTCCCGGTCCGGTGCGCTGATCCCAGCCGACGCGGCGGCGGCGGGCGCCGAGCGGGTGGTCGCCGCGGTCGCGCCGATGTTCGGCGCGACCGACTTCAGCACGGTCAACCTTGAGACGGTGCTCAGCGACAAGCCCGCCGAGGCCGCGTACCCGGGCAAGCGATTCCCTCTCAACTCCGCGCCAGGAACGGTCGCCGGACTCAAGGCGCTGTCGGTCGATCTCGCCGTCCTGGCCAACGACCACGCGCGTGATCTGCTGGACGCGGGCATCGCGGACACCCGGCACACGCTGGGTGCGGCCGGCATCGCGATGGTGGGCGCGGGCGCCACGGCCGACGAGGCCGCCGCGCCGCACACCCGTGAGCTCAACGGGTCGCCGATCACTGTGTTGGCGTACACGACCGTCGACGGCTCGTTCGTCAACGCCAACTTCCCTACCGCCAAGACACGCAAGCCCGCCGACCTGCCGGAGAAGGACAACTGGCAGTACGAGGCCCGTCCGTGGGGCTTCGCCGAGGCGAGGATCCCGACGGCGCCGCGCCGGATCGGCGACGCGTGGGAGCAGTTCCGCGCGGCGGAACCGCGGCTGGCAGAGGATGCCGTGGGCAGACTGTGGGCCTCGATGACGCAGGTGTACCCGGAAACCCAGGACTGGGTCGCTCGGCGCGGCCACGGCGGCGCCGCCCGCTGGGAGGGCACGAAGTCCGAGGAACAAATCCGGGCCGCGTCCAACGGCGTGACAGTCGTGCAGGTGCACAGCGGACTGGAGTTTCAGGACGCGGAGGCGGCTGACACCCGCGAGGTGGCCCGCAAGGCGATCGACGCGGGCGCGGACATCGTCGTCGCCCACCACCCGAACGTGTTGCAGGGCGTCGAGTGGTACAAGGGAAAGCTCATCGCCTACAGCCTCGGCAACTTCGTGTTCGACCAGAACTTCCTCAGCACGTTCTCCAGCGCGTTCCTCCGTACGGTGTGGGAGGGCGACAGGCTGCTCGAAGCGCGACTGTTGCCGGTCGAGATCGTGGACTACGTCCCGGTGCCACTGACCGACCGTGCCGCCGCGCGGGTGCTGACCGGCGTCTGGGAGCGCGGCTTGCTGACGGCCGAGTCATATCGGGAGTCGGTCGAGGTCCGCACGCGTGCGGTGAGACCGGACCCGGACAGCGTCTTCGCGCAGATCGCGATCGAGCGACACACAGGAGTGATCCAGCAAGGCGACGCGGCCGAGCGGGAGGTCAAGGTCGCGCTGGGTCCGCGGGAGACGGCGGATCTCGGCGACGTGGTCCCGGTGACCGCCTTGACCAAGCCAGGCGCGGTCGGCGGTGTCGACATCGGCCGTGACCTGTTCGGGTGGGGGCATTTCGAGGACGAGTCCGCCGACAACAGTGTCAGCGAGGCTGCCCACTGGAGCATCAACAGCAACCAGGAAGGCGCCCAACCGGGGCCGACGCCCCAAGGCTTGCGGTACCTGCGGATGCAGAGCCATGGAAGTGACATCGTGCAGACCCGCACGATCGCTCGCGTCTCGCTGCCGAGGCATCGGCTGTTCGAAGTCCGCAGGGGCAAGCCGGTCGGGGTGGACCCGGTCCCGTCGTACTCGCTGACCGCGATGGTGCGCCGGGCGACGACGGCCGCGCCGGAGGTGCGGTTCGAGGTCTACCACTTCGACGACAGCAATCCCACCGAGGATCCCTCGACCCGGGCCGTCGCCAGTCACGTCAGGCCCATCGACGTCCCCGCCGACGGCGCGTGGCACCGGGTCGTCATCGACCTGACGACGGCGGAACTTGACGCGGGTGCGGTGCAGGGGAACACGGTCATGCCCTATTTCCGTCTGGGGAGCGGTGACGGGGGCCGCGCCGCGTGGGTCGAGATCGATGATGTGCGCTTCATCGAATGGCGGGCCGCGGAGGGCATGAGTGGCACGCTCGCGCCGCTCACCATGGTCCGCAACCGGGCGGACGCGGCGACGGAGTTGCCACTGTTCATCCGGGAACCCCGCTAGCGTTGGCGGCGGAGTCTGTCGGTGGGCGAGGCTAGCTTGACGGCCTCGACTTTCTGGAGGACAACCATGAGCCATCTCAGCGCGAACCAGCCATTGGGCACCCCGACCTGGATCGACCTCGGCATCCCCGACCTCGATCGCGCGATGGCGTTCTACCACGCGCTGTTCGGGTGGGAGTTCGACATCGGGCCCGCCGAGACCGGGCACTACACCACCTGTCTGCTCGACGGGAAGCGTGCCGCCGCGATCATGCCCAACCCGGACCCCGCCGCCACCGACTTCTGGTGGAACGTCTACCTCGCCACCGACGACTGCGACGCCACCGTCGAGCGCGTCCGTGCGGCGGGCGGCACGGTGCTCTCCGAGCCGATGGACGTCATGGAGCAGGGCCGAATGGCGATCGTCAAGGACCCGGTCGGCGCCCAGTTCGGCCTGTGGCAGGGCAACAAGCACATCGGCGCCGAGGTGGTGAACGAGCCCAATTCCTTCCTGCGCAACGACTTGGTGACCCCGGACGCGGCGTTGGCGCGGCCGTTCTACGCCGCTGTCTTCGACTTCACCCTCGACGGCAACCCTGATCTGCCCGACCTCGACTTCACCTTCCTGCGCAGGCCCGACGGCCACGAGATCGGCGGCATCGTGGGCGAGCCGACCGCGACCAAGTCGAGTTGGGGCACGCTGTTCCAGGTCGACGATTGCCACGCCGCGGTAGAGCGGGTGGTCGCCGCCGGGGGAACGGCCGACGCCGTGCAGGAGATGGTCTACGGCAACACCGCCGCCATCACCGACCCGTTCGGCGTCACCTTCGACATCGGTTCGCCCCCTTCGGCGTAATTCGGCGAGGATTGCCAAAACCGACTCTGGCCACTATTCGAAAGAGGGAGCTTTTCGTAGCAGGATTCCGCAATGACCGATCAAGCGTTGTCTTAAGTCACTGCCGTCGCCAGGCTGCGTTCCGAGACCTTTTCGGAAACCTGAGCGCAACGGAGTGTCAACGTGCACGTCCCTGTCAGACGCGGACTCGCTGCCACGACGGTGATCGCCGCCGTCCTCGCGGTGGTCACCGTGGCCTCGTCGCCCGCTGTCGCCGCCGATTTCTACGCCCCGCCGTCGCCATTGCCCGCCGGGCAGAACGGCGACGTCATCAAATCCGAGCCGTCCACTTATAACGGCGCCACAGCGACCCGCGTCATGTATTTGTCGCGGGATGCCAAGAACAAGTCGATCGCGGTGACCGGGACGGTTCTGGTCCCGGCCAAGCCCTGGTCGGGACCGGGGCCGCGCCCGATCGTGGCCTACTCGCCGTTCACCTCCGGTATGGGCGACCAGTGCGCCCCGTCGAAGGCCCTGGCGGGAGGGGGCGACCTGATCTCGCAGACGCACGGCCTGTTCATCAATCCGTTGCTGGAGCGCGGAATCGCGATCGCCCAGACCGACTACCAGGGTCTCGGCACGCCCGGCGAACACGCCTACGTGGTCCGGGCGTCCGAGGCGCACACGGTGCTCGACGTGATCCGGGCGGCGCAGCGGCTGCCGGGCACCGGCCTGCCGTCCAACGGCCCGGTCGGCATCACGGGCTACTCGCAGGGTGGCGGCGGTTCGGCCGCCGCGGTCGAACTGGCACCCGAGTACGCGCCGGAACTCGACGTGAAGGGCGCCTACGTCGGCGCGCCGCCCGCGGACAAGGCGGTGCTCGCCAAGAGCCTCGACGGCGCGTACGCGTTCGGTTTCCTCGGTTTCTCCCTGGTCGGCATCAACACGGCCTACCCGGAGACCCGGCTGGTCAGCCTGGCCAACGAGGCGGGCGCGGAGCTGTTCGTGCAGGCGTCGCAGGTGTGCACGATGGACGCGATCTTCAAGTTCGCGTTCAAGCAGTCGAGCAGCCTGACCAAGGACGGCAAACCGGTCTCGGCGTACCTGACGCAGGAGCCGTTCACCACGGTCATCAAGGACCTGCGGATCGGCAACCGCAAGCCGACCGCGCCGACCCTGGTCGAGCACACCCCGGCCGACGACATCGTGCCTTACGGCCAGGGCAAGCAACTCGCCAAGGACTGGTGCGGGCTGGGTGCGAACGTCCAGTTCCGGGACATCCTCGCCCTGCCCCTGATGGGCCACGTGTTCGCGGCCCAGCCCGCGGCGGGCAACTCGGCGGTGTGGCTCGGTGACCGGTTCGCGGGCAAGGCCGCCACGCCGAACTGCGGGAAGTTCTAGCTCCCACCGGGTGGATAGGGGAACGGCCCGCGAGACCCGACGCTCGCGGGCCGTTCCTGCCGCCTCCACCTCGCCGGATCGGGTGACCCGGTTGATCAGCTGCTTGGACAGCGCCACCGCCCACCAGGGGACGATCCGGACCCGCAAATCGGGTGCTCGTCTCGGACCGCTGCGCGGATCACCCGCGCGCGGGGGATCCCTATGCGCGAACGACGTCCGCCGTGGCCGCGACGCGGGACGCCCCGCCCTCGGTGTACTCCCACCGCAGCCCGTCGCCGTCGGGCCGCAGCGTGATCGAGCCGTCGACGACGCAGCGTGTCGTGCCCTGCTCCACGATGTGCTCGGTGACCACCAAGGTCGCCGGGTCGGATCGGGAGAACCGCAGCACGCCCCGGCAGCCCAGGCCGGGGTATCGGGTCTCCCCGACGACGTCGCCGTCGGGCTCGGTGATGGTCATCTCGACGTGGTAGGTCTTGTCGGACGTGGGCTGCACGACCGGGGCGGGCGACCGCCAGCCGCCCCGGAACACCTCGGGCACCTCAGGTCCGGCCTTGTCCGGCCGGGCGCAGCCCTCGCCACCGAGCGTTGACGCGTCGCGGCCGGGATAAGGGCCGTGCGGGCCGTCCGAGCCGGGGGCGCCTGCCTGGTACCCCCAGCGGCCGCGGTAGCCCCACCAGGGTTCGTCCACGACCGAGCGGGGCCGCCCGGCCCAGCGGGTGCCCTTCGTGGCGACGTCGTTGATCTTGTCCGCGACAAACGCGTCGTAGGTCCCCATCCAGGGGTAGGACCCGTGGGAGCCGGACGCGGAGTAGACGACCGGCCGGTCGCCGTCGACCTCGAGCTCGCGCCACCACGCGAAGCACTCGGGTTCGTTGTGCTTCCAGAACGTCACGCCGACCGGCTCGGGCCGCCCGTCGCGGAACTGCACGGCGACCCGCTCCCAGTCGCCTTCGTGGTCGTTGACGAAGTCGTTGTACGGGTAGAACAGCCAGTAGACGATCGCCGTGCGGTTCCCGTCCACGACGGCCTGCCAGTACAGCGGGGCGGTCCCCGGGTCCCCGGCGCGTGAGGAGTCGTCGAAGTCGAGGTAGAACCCGCGCCCGTCGCCTGCCGCTGTGTGCTTGTCGGACTGCACCCCGCCCACCACGGCGGCGCAGCTGGCCGCGGAGTACGCCGCTTCGCGGCCACCCAGCTTGGGCAGCTCGACCCGGTCGGCGATCTGGGTGTTGCTGGGTACCCCGTCGCATAGGTCGTTCAACCACAGCGAGGCCCCCTCGGCGGCGCGGGAGGCGTCTCCGGGGCCGTTCTTGTCACCTTTGGCCAGCCAGACGACAGGGGCGTAGCGCTCCGCCAGGACCCGCAGGGCCGTCCCGGGCTCGGCCTCTCCCGGGCGCTGGGGCCGGGCGTTGTCGTCGCAGGACAGCAGAGCGGACAGCAGCGTCACGGCCATCAGGGTCATGACCACCGGGTTCCTCATAGTTCCGCAACGTTACCCACCGAGCCCGGTTCAGCCGGTCGAGTCGGTCGAAGTTCCGGCGCGGCGGCTTCGTGAGGCTCTACTGTTCCCCTCGGTTCGGACGAAAGGGGAGATTGGTGAGGTCTGCGAAGTTGGTCGTGGGTGCGGTGTCAGCCGCGCTGCTCACGGCGTGTTCCAGCGACGGGGGTGGTTCCCAGGGTGGCAACGCACCGGGGGCCACGGATGCGGCTCCGTCGTCGGTGGACACGCCGTCGGCCAAGCCGCCCGCGTTCGAGGACTTCCCGGGTGAAGGAGTCGTGTTCACCGACGCGGGTATGAAAGTCGGCGTGAAGACCAAGGCGATCGACGCCACCTGGATGCCGGAGGTGCTGGACACCCCGGCCAAGCCGGGTCACCACTACCTGGTGGTGTGGGTCGCGGTCACCCCGGCTTTGCCTGACCGAGGTGCCGACAAGGTGAGCGTCAACCGGGAGTTCTACGTCCGCCACAAGGCGACCTCGGGCCCGTGCGGCGCGGAGCCCGCCATCTCCGGCTACTGCTACTACTGGGGATGGCCGGGCAGCGAACTCGATGCCCTGGAAGATGACAAATGGCGTGACCACCGGTGGCAATCGGGTGAGTACGTCCGCACCGACATCAAGCGCGGCGAGACCGTCATAGGGCAGGTCGGCTTCGAGGTCGCCGACACCGTCGAGCTCGGTGAACTCGAGCTGTGCGTGCCGACCGTGGAAGCACTGTCCGACAAGTCGGAGTTCCCCTGCACTCCGGTGAAGGCCCCGGACGGTTCACGCTGAGGTTCCCCGCTCGGACGTTTGCGTAGGCTGCCAGGTCATGGGGTGGATCATGCGTTTGCTTGTCCTGACGCTGTCATTGGTGCTGGTGGCAGGCTGCGAGCCGGATCCACCGCCTCCGCCGGACTCCGTGGACACGAAGCCCGCGGAGACCGGCGCGCCCTTGTTCGCCTACGCCGAGGAGGGCAAGCTCCGGCTGATGCGGGCCGGTGCCGTGGTCGCCGAACTCGACGCCGACACCGGTGAACAAGCGGAATGGGCACCGGACGGGTCGCGGTTCGTGGCGATCGCGGGCGAGCAACTGGTCTCGATCGACGCGCGGACCGGCGCCATCGCGAAGGCCGCTTGCACCTGCCACGACGTCGCTATCGCGGCCGGGAAGGTGTACGTCTCGGCGCAATACGGCGCGACCGAGCTGACAGTGTTCGACCTCGCCACCCTCAAGCCCCAGGGGCCGCTGAAACTGGACAACGGCGCCTCGTCGATCGCCGGCGCGGGTGATCGGCTGGTGACGTTCCAGATCTCGCAAACCGGTGCCCGCGACGCGAGCGAACTGATCATCGTCGACCCGGCCACCGGCAAGACGACGAACGCGGGCAAGGCCGGCCAGGTGGCGGACACCGCGTTCACCCCGCGCGGCTGGTCGGGTGGGCCGCTGTTCGCCTACGCCACCACGGGATCCACGGGCGCGGCGACAGCGGTGGCCGAGGTGTTCTGGCTCGACCCCACCAGCCCGGCCGAGCAGACGCGGACCAGCGACCGGGAGTTGCGGCAGACGACACCGAACATCGCCGCCGACGACTGGAACAGCAGCCGCGACCACCTCTGGTGGGCGGCGGACGGCACCCTGCGCACAGCCGCGTGGACGTGGTCATGCACCTACGGCGGGCTGAACGGACCGCGGTGCGGTGAGAAGTCCGCGCACACTCAATGGCGTTACGACGGCGCACAATGGGCGCGGACCGACGAACGTGACCTAGACAGCGTCTTCGACATCGGCGCGGGGAGCAGTCTTGAACTCGGCAGGGGAGAGGAAGACAAGCCACTCACCTTGGTGGAAGGCCAAAACCGGACCGCGCTCAGCACCCACGCCCTTCAGGTGTGGATTCCCCCGCAGCGCGGTCGCCCGACCGGCGACTCCTCGCAGGCGGCGCTGGCCAAGCAGTGGGCTCCTCTGGTTCGCCTGTCGCAGTTCGATCTAGCGGGCCCGGCTGACCCGAGCGACTTCATCGTCCGCTCCACGCTGAGGTGGAGTCACGACAGCAACTGCCACGACCACCACATCGCGCGCGACCTCGACGAACGCGTCCTCGGACAGGGCGGTTACCACCACCAGTCGGGAGGGAAGCCGCATTATCCGTTGAACCGCGAGTGTCCCCACGAAGGCGACCCGCTCCCGTCGAACCACACCGAGGACGTCGGCTCGGGAGAGTTCCTTGGACCCGAGGGTTTCTTCCTCGATGCCGACAACCTCGCCATCGCCGGCATCGACGATCCTCACCGGTCCGACGGAGTGAACACCGCCCCCGTCTACTGGCAGCACGCCGATCAAGACGGCAAGCCGGGCGGCAGGGTCGCGGTCATCTACTGGCTGTTCTACCCCACCAACCCGAACGCCAACCCGCACGAGGGCGACTGGGAACGAGTAGCCGTCGTGTTCGACGACAAAACGCCTGTCCAGCTGACCTTCTGGGCGCACGGGCACGCCTGCGGCCTGCCGTGGAACGACGCCGAAAAGTCTGACGGCCATCCCGTCGCCTACTCGGCTGTCCTCTCACATGCGTCATACCCGCGGCCGGGACGAAACAAGCAGGACATCGCCAACCCCGGCGACCGCTGGACCACCTGGGCGAAGCTCGAACCTGTCACCGAGCAGCCCTGGTGGGGCTACACGGGAGCATGGGGTGAGGGCGGACCCAAGCATCTTCGAGGCCCATCCGGCCCCTCACCCGGGCGAGGCGTTGGCGAGGCGTTCTCCACGGACAAGTGTTAGCCCGACGGCTCGGCACCCGGAACCGGGAATGAAAACGGCCCGCGAGCGCCATTGCTCGCGGGCCGTCGTCAGCACCCCATCAGACCAGCGGACGGTCCGTGGGCTCGATCGGCCGCGGCAGCACTGCCCGGCCGGTCAGGTAGGCGTCGACGCCTGCCGCGGCGCTGCGGCCCTCGGCGATCGCCCACACGATCAGGGACTGGCCGCGGCCCATGTCGCCCGCGGTGAAGACGCCCTCGACGGACGTCTGGAAGTCGGTGCCCCGGGCCACGTTGCCGCGCGGGTCGAGGTCGACGCCCAGGTCGGTGAGCAGGCCGTCCTTCTCCGGGCCGACGAAGCCCATCGCCAGGGTGACCAGGTCGGCCGGGATCTCCCGTTCCGAGCCGGGGACGGGGACGAATTTGCCGCCCTCGTTGGCCACCTCCGTCAGGCGCAGCGCCCGCACGTTGCCCTCGGCGTCACCCACGAACTCCGTGGTGGACACCGAGTACACGCGCTCGCCGCCCTCCTCGTGGGCCGAGGTGACCCGGTAGAGCATCGGGTACGTCGGCCACGGGTTGACGTCCGCGCGCGACTCCGGCGGCTTGGGCATGATCTCCAGCTGGGTGACTGAAGCCGCGCCCTGCCGGTGTGCCGTGCCGACGCAGTCCGCGCCGGTGTCGCCGCCGCCGATGACGACGACGTGCTTGCCCTCGGCGTGGATCGGGGAGCGGTCCAGCGTCCCGGCCGCGACCTTGTTCGCCGGGGGCAGGTACTCCATCGCCTGGTACACGCCGGTCAGCGAGCGGCCGGGGATGGGCAGGTCGCGCCACGCGGTGGCGCCGCCCGCCAACACGACAGCGTCGTAGTCGTCGCGCAGCTGCGAGACGGTGACGTCCACGCCGACGTTGACGTTCGTGCGGAACTCGGTGCCCTCGGCCTTCATCTGCTCAAGGCGCTTGTCCAGCCGGGACTTCTCCATCTTGAACTCGGGAATCCCGTACCGAAGCAGACCGCCGATCGCGTCGGCCCGCTCCAGCACCACGACGTCGTGGCCCGCGCGGGTCAGCTGCTGGGCGGCGGCCAGGCCGGCGGGGCCGGAGCCGACCACGGCGACCTTTTTGCCGGTGCGCACGGTCGGGACCTCGGGCTTGATCCAGCCCTCGTCCCACGCCCGGTCGACGATCGAGATCTCGACCCGCTTGATGGACACCGCGTCGTCGTTGATGCCGAGGACGCACGCGGACTCACACGGGGCCGGGCACAGCGTTCCCGTGAACTCCGGGAAGTTGTTCGTCGCGTGCAGCCGCTCCGCCGCGGTCTTCCAATCGTCGCGCCAGACCAGGGTGTTCCACTCCGGCACCAGGTTGCCCAGCGGGCAGCCCTGGTGGCAGAACGGGATGCCGCAGTCCATGCAGCGCCCGGCCTGCTTCTGCACGCGCTCGTTGCCGAACTCGTCGTAGACCTCGCGCCAGTCCTTCAGGCGCAGGAACACCGGCCGGTGGGACGCGTTCTCCCGCGGCGTGGTCAGAAAGCCCTTGGGGTCAGCCATGTGCGGCCTCCATGATCGCCTTGTCGATGTCGCGGCCGTCGCGCTCGGCGGCGGCACGCGCGGCCAGCACGCGCTTGTAGTCCTTCGGCATCACCTTGGTGAAGCGCCGGACCTCGTTGTCCCAGTCGGCGAGCAGCGCCCGGGCGACAGCGGATTCCGTCTCCGCCAGGTGCTTCGAGACGACCTCACGCAGGAACACGGTGTCATCACAGCTGTCTTCCGCCAGATAAACGGGCTCGAGGTCGACCATCTCCGGGTTGACCCGCTGCGCGGCGAGGTCGAGCACGTAGGCGATGCCGCCGGACATGCCCGCCGCGAAGTTGCGCCCGGTGGGCCCGAGCACAACCACGCGGCCGCCCGTCATGTACTCGCAGCCGTGGTCGCCCACGCCCTCCACGACGGCCAGCGCGCCGGAGTTGCGGACGCAGAACCGCTCGCCCACCTTGCCGCGCAGGAAGATCTCGCCGCCGGTGGCGCCGTAGGCGATGACGTTGCCCGCGATGACGTGGTGCTCGGCGGTGTACTGCGAGCCCGGGTGCGGACGCACGGTGATGCGACCGCCGGACAGGCCCTTGCCGACGTAGTCGTTGCCGTCGCCGACGAGTCGCAGCGTGATCCCGCGCGGGATGAACGCGCCGAACGACTGGCCCGCCGTGCCGGTGAAGGTCACGTCGATCGTGTCGTCGGGCAGGCCCTCGCCGCCCCAGCGCTTGGTCAGCTCCGATCCGAGCATGGTGCCCACGGTCCGGTTGACGTTGCGCACGGGCAGTTCCAGCCGCACGTGGTCGCCCGAGCTCAGCGCGCCCTCGGCGAGCTGGATCAGCGTGTTGTCGAGCGCCTTCTCCAGGCCGTGGTCCTGAGTGGTGACGCAGTGCCGGGCCGCGCGCGGCTCCAGCTCGGGCACGTGGAAGATCGGCGACAGGTCCAGACCCGAGGCCTTCCAGTGGTCGACCGCGTCACGCATGTCGAGCAGCTCGGCGTGGCCGACCGCTTCCTCGATCGAGCGGAAGCCCAGCGCGGCAAGGTATTCACGCACCTCCTGGGCGATGAACTCGAAGAAGTTGACGACGTAGGAGGCCTTGCCGCTGAACTTGGCCCGCAGCACCGGGTTCTGGGTCGCGACACCCACCGGGCAGGTGTCGAGGTGGCACACCCGCATCATGACGCAGCCGGAGACCACCAGGGGAGCGGTGGCGAAACCGAACTCCTCGGCGCCCAGCAGCGCCGCGATGATGACGTCGCGCCCGGTCTTGAGCTGGCCGTCGGTCTGCACGACGATCCGGTCGCGCAGCCGGTTGGCCAGCAGCGTCTGCTGCGTCTCGGCCAGACCCAGCTCCCACGGACCGCCCGCGTGCTTGATCGACGACAGGGGAGAGGCGCCGGTGCCGCCGTCGTGGCCCGAGATGAGCACCACGTCGGCGTGCGCCTTCGACACACCCGCCGCGACCGTGCCGACGCCGACCTCGGAGACCAGCTTCACGTGGATGCGGGCCGCCGGGTTGGCGTTCTTCAGGTCGTGGATGAGCTGCGCCAGGTCCTCAATGGAGTAGATGTCGTGGTGCGGCGGCGGGGAAATCAGACCCACACCCGGCGTGGAGTGCCGGGTCTTGGCGATCCACGGGTACACCTTCGTGCCGGGGAGCTGCCCGCCCTCGCCGGGCTTCGCGCCCTGCGCCATCTTGATCTGGATGTCGTCGGCGTTGACCAGGTACTCGCTGGTGACGCCGAACCGACCACTGGCGACCTGCTTGATCGCCGAGCGCCGCTTCGGGTCGTAGAGCCGGTCGGAGTCCTCGCCGCCCTCGCCGGTGTTGGACTTCGCACCCAACTGGTTCATCGCGATGGCCAGCGTCTCGTGCATCTCCTGCGAGATTGAGCCGTAGGAGATCGCACCCGTGCCGAACCGCTTGACGATGGACGAGACCGGCTCGACCTCCTCGATCGGCACCGGCGGGCGCACGCCCTCCTTGAAGGCGAACAGGCCGCGCAGCGTCTTCAGCGACGCCGACTGGTCGTCGACCGCGCGGGTGTACTCCTTGAAGATCTCGTACTTGCCCGAGCGGGTGGAGTGCTGCAGCTTGAACACCGTGGTCGGGTTGAACAGGTGCGGCTCGCCCTCGCGGCGCCACTGGTAGTCGCCGCCGGTGATCAGGTCGCGGTGGCTGGCGCGAACGCCGTCACGCGGGAAGGCCTGCGCGTGCCGCTGCGCCACTTCCTCGGCCAGCACGTCGAAGCCGACGCCGCCCAGCCGCGAAGTCGTGCCGGTGAAGCAGGAGTCGATGACCTCGGCGCCGAGGCCGAGCGCCTCGAAGATCTGCGCGCCGGTGTAGGAGGCCACAGTGGACACGCCCATCTTGGACATGGTCTTGCGGACGCCCTTGCCCAGCGCCTTGATCAGGTTGCGGGTCGCCTTCTTGGCGTCCACGCCCTGGATCAGGCCCTGCTCGGCCAGTTCCTCGACCGTCGCCATCGCCAGGTACGGGTTGACCGCCGCGGCGCCGTAGCCGATCAGCAGCGCGATGTGGTGCACCTCGCGGGCGTCACCGGACTCCACGACCAGGCTGACCTGGGTGCGCGTCTTCTCCCGCACCAGATGCTGGTGGACAGCACCGACCAGCAGCAGCGACGGGATCGGGGCCAGGTTCTCGTCGACACCGCGGTCGGACAGCACGATCACCCGGGCGCCGTGCTTGATCGCCCACGACACCTCGGCGCGGATCTCGTCGAGCTGCTCGCGCAGGGCGTCGCCGCCGCCGCGCACGTCGTAGAGGCCGTGGATGGTGACGGCCTGGTAGTCCGGGCGGTCGCCGTCGTCGTTGGCGTGCACGATCTTGGCGAGCTCGTCGTTGTCCAGCACCGGGAACGGCAGCGTGATCCGGCGGCAGGAGGTCTCGTCGACCTCCAGCAGGTTCGGCTCCGCGCCCAGCGTGGCGCCCAGCGAGGTCACCAGCTCCTCGCGGATCGCGTCCAGCGGCGGGTTGGTGACCTGGGCGAAGAGCTGGCTGAAGTAGTCGAACAGCGGCCGCTGGCTCGTCGACAGCGACGCCAGGGGAGCGTCGTTGCCCATCGAGCCGATCGGCTCCGCGCCGGTGCGGGCCATCGGCTGCAACAGGATCGCGAGCTCTTCTTCGGTGTAGCCGAACGCCTGCTGCCTGCGCACCAGCGACGCGTGCGTGGGCACCTCGCGCTCACGCTCGGGAAGCGACTCCAGCGTGGTGAGTCCCTTCGCGACCCACTCGCCGTACGGGTGCTCGGCGGCCAGCGCGCCCTTGATCTCCTCGTCGTCGACGATGCGGCCCGCGGCCGTGTCGACCAGGAACATCTTGCCCGGCTCCAACCGTCCCTTGCGGACGATGGTGGTCGGGTCGATGTCGAGCACGCCGACCTCGGAGGCCAGCACGACCAGGCCGTCCTCGGTGACCCAGTAGCGGGCGGGGCGCAGGCCGTTGCGGTCGAGCACGGCGCCGATCTGGGTGCCGTCGGTGAACGAGACCAGCGCGGGGCCGTCCCACGGTTCCATCAGCGTCGAGTGGAACTCGTAGAACGCCCGGCGGGCCGGGTCCATCTCGGTGTGGTTCTCCCACGCCTCGGGGATCATCATCAGCACGGCGTGGGGCAGTGAACGGCCGCCGAGGTGCAGCAGTTCCAGCACCTCGTCGAAGGACGCCGAGTCGCTCGCGCCGCGGGTGATGACCGGGAAGATCCGCTTGAGGTCGCCCGGGATCAGGTCGCTGGCGAGCATCGACTCGCGTGCGTCCATCCACGCGCGGTTGCCGCGCAGCGTGTTGATCTCACCGTTGTGGGCGACGTACCGGTACGGGTGCGCCAGCGGCCACGACGGGAAGGTGTTGGTGGAGAAGCGGGAGTGCACCAGGCCGATCGAGCTGGTGACCCGCTCGTCGTTCAGGTCGGGGAAGAACAGGCCGACCTGGGGCTCGGTGAGCATTCCCTTGTAGACGATCGTCCGCGAGGAGAGGGAGGCGAAGTAGACCCCGTTGTCGCCGGCGTCGTGCTCGGCGCGCTTGCGCACGCAGAAGGCCAGGCGCTCCAGCGGAAGCCCGGACACGCCGTCGGCGGCGGCGATGAACAGCTGGGAGAAGTACGGCATGACCGACGCGGCGGTTGCGCCCGCGTGCTCACGGTTGACCGGCAGCTCGCGCCAGCCGAGCACCACGGCGCCCTCTTCGGCGGCCACGCGCTCGATGACGGCAACGGCGGCGGCGCGCTCGGTCTCGTCGACCGGCAGGAACGCGGTGCCGACGGCGTAAGCGTCAGGCAGGGGGAAATCGACGACCTCGCGGTAGAACCCGTCCGGAACCTGGATCAGGATGCCCGCGCCGTCGCCGGTGTCCGGCTCGGCACCGCGGGCGCCGCGGTGTTCCAGGTTGCGCAGGGCGACGAGAGCTTTGGCGACGATGCCGTGGTCTCTGCGACCGGCGAGGTCGGCCACGAACGCGACGCCACAGTTGTCGTGTTCGTACTGCTCGTCATAAAGGCCCCCGTGCCGGGGGTCCTGGCGGGTCGTCATGTGAAGCGGCCCTCCCTCTGCTCTGAAGCGCACACGGGCGCGCCGAGTAATCAGGGAAAGCCGCAATGGGCACTTTCACCGTCGACTCGGCCCGGTGTGCGTCGCGGTGCTGTGCGGCGACGTGCGGAAATAGCCCGGGCTTGGGCGGTTGAGCGCACCTCATCGTGCGGAGTGGCAGCGCACCTCGTCGTGCGGCCTGCGTGCGGCGGTCGGGTCCGGTGTGGACGCCGTCGTCACGCGATATCGCCCCAGGATCGTCTGGGACTTTCCATGACAATAGTGTGAACTCGGCGTTATCGGGATACGCCGAACGGAGCTCGTGGCGAACACCACGTGCCCTTGACGCCGGGTCTTCGTCGCCATGATAGCTCTGACCAGGCGATTCGGCGTTTCGGGAGCGTTTCGAGCTCGTCGGACGTTGTCGAGATATCCGGCTGAATTTCTCCAGGGAAGGGACTCGCGGTGCCGATTCTGTTGGTGCTGTTCCTCGCCGTCGTAGCGGAAATCACCGTGATGGTCACTGTCGGCAACCTTGTCGGCATCCTGCCGACCATCTTGCTGCTTATCGCCGCGACCGTCCTGGGCGTTGCACTGCTGCGCCGAGAGGGCGTCAAAACCATCGGCGCGCTGCAGGCGGCGATCACGGCCCGCCGTCCGCCGGAGCGTGAGATCCTCGACGGTGTGCTCGTCGCGGCCGCGGGCGTGCTGGTGATTCTGCCCGGCTTCATCAGCGACATCCTCGCGATCCTGCTGTTGCTCCCGCCGACCCGCGCGATCGTGCGCCGCAGGCTCGTCCGCCGGGCCGAGGTCGCCGTGGCCAACCGGGAGCGCCGGACGATCATCGTGGACTCGGTGGTGGTCGACCCGGACGCGAATCACCACGGCTCTTCCGATTCTGGGTCGAATCCCACTATCTTCCTCCCGGAGAGCAGGCGCGGGACCGACTGAGCGCCTCCTCCATCAGGTGAACAGGCCGTCGTGCCGCGCGCCCGTCGCCGTGTTTCGGAAGGATTGGCCGCATGCTTCGTTCACTTGTCGCGATCCCCGCGGCGGCGGCACTGCTGCTCGCCGTGACGGTCCCCGCGTCCGCCGCGGGCCCCACCAAGGGCACGTTCCAGCCCTACAGCCCGGGTGCCACGGCGATCACGTACGCGCCCGACAAGGTCCCCGTCGGTTCCCGTGCGGCGGTCGTCCCGATCTCCGAGGGCGACAAGACGGTGGTCATCCTGCTCGTCAACGGCCTGCTGCCGGACCGGCACTACGGCGCCCACGTGCACGTCAAACCCTGCGGCGCGCTGCCCACCGACGCGGGCCCGCACTTCCAGAACGTGAAGGACCCGGTGGTCCCGTCGGTCGACCCGGCCTACGCCAACCCGGACAACGAGATCTGGCTCGACTTCGAAACCGACGCCCGCGGCAACGGTCACGCGATGGCGAAGGTCGACTGGACCTTCGACGACCGCCAGGCCGACTCCGTCGTGATCCACGCCGAACACACCCAAACCGCCCCCGGTGAGGCGGGCACGGCGGGCCCGCGGCTGGCGTGCATCACCCTCGACGACTGAGCCACGCTCGGCGACGGTGGGGAACTCAGATGACGGCGATCGTGGCGCTGTGGCGCGACGGCAGATTGCCCGCCGAGGACGGCCTGTTCTTCGCCGAGGGCCAGTCGTTCGTGGTCGACGACATCAAGGAATTCGGGCTGGCCGAACTCCTCGCGGAGGACTCGGACTGGGTCACGTCGATCGACATCGCCCGCGAGGTGGAGTCGAACCCGTTCTCGGAGATCAAGCTCGACTTCTGTACCAGGTTTCGTGCTTTGGTCAGCTGCTCAGGCCCAACGCCGCCCCTTGGGGGAGGTGCCGCTGCGCATGTGCTTCGCCCAGGCGCACCATCAGCCGCTATTCATCGACGGGCTGGTCAGGCCCGCACTCGGATGGAAGTCGCCGCCGACCCGAGGCCCGAGAGAATCTCTGCGGCGGCCCCAACAGGACCATCCTCGTGGACCGGTTGGTGATCGTCAACGCCGCTGGAACCCATGAGTGGACCGACCTGGGCCAGACTCTCGGGATTCCCTGCCAACCCGAGACTCAGCGGGGGACCTCCCAGCCGTGCCGAGTAACGGGGGACTCAGACTCACGGTTAGCAGGTGACGGTCACGTCGACCTCGGGCGTCGCTGACGATCTCGCTGGAGACACCGCAACATCCATGACCTGTGCAAACGCCGCGGGGGCCGAGCGAACTCGACCCCCGCGGCGTGGTCTTCGGTGCTACTGCGCCTGCAACGTCTTGTAGATCGCGCGGGTGTCCTCCTGCCAGGACGTCGGCCGGAAGGTGCGCGGATCGAGCCGGATATGAACCCGCTTGCCTTCGGCGTGCACCGTCGCCGAGTCGGCACTGAGCACCCGGAACGCGTAGACGACGCTGCTGTCGCCGACGTGGTCGACGATCAGCTGGACTCCCACCTCACCGGTGCCGCGGATCGGCGCCTTGTAGGAGATGGAGAACTCGACGACGCCGACCGAGGCGTCGACGTGGCCGAGCTTGCCGTCGCGGTAGCTGTACCCGTGTCGGTCCCAGAACAGGGTGAGCGCGCGCTCCACGAGCAAGCCGTAGCGGGTGTTGTGCACCAATCCCATCGAGTCCAGGTCCTCGAAATGCACGAAGACGGGTTCGACGTGGCCGGTGGTGACGGGTTGCGGTAAAGCGCTCACGGTGGTTCCTCCCGAACTGGTGGCGTGACGGCGAGCATACTCAGCGTCAGGTCGCCATGGCCTCGGTGATCGACATCGCCGACGGCGTCGTGAGCACCCGGCTGAGCTTGAGGCCCGCGGCCGACAGCAGACCCGAGATCTCTTCCTCGGTGCGTTCCCGGCCCTCGAAGACGGTCATCATCAGCAGGTCGGACATCGGGTTGGGGTGCGGCAAGCCGCCCGGCGGGACCACGATGTCGATGATCAGCAGGCGCGCCGTGCCCGACATCGCCTGGCGGACCGTGCGCAGGATGCGGATCGCGTCCTCGTCGCTCTTGTCGTGGATGATCCGCTTGAGCAGGTACA
Source organism: Actinokineospora xionganensis (assembly GCF_014323725.1). GTDB lineage: Bacteria > Actinomycetota > Actinomycetes > Mycobacteriales > Pseudonocardiaceae > Actinokineospora > Actinokineospora xionganensis. The sequence continues at coordinate 329,715 of NZ_JABVED010000005.1, forward strand.
CGTCGCCGCCCGAGGGCACGGCGGAGAAGAAATCGCCCTCGGCGGTCTCGAACCGGTCGGCCACAGCCGGGTCTCGCACCCGGTGCCGGGCCAGGATCTCCGGCCGGTCGACCAGCACGCCACGCACGCTGGGATTGCGCGTCAGCACCGCGTGCAGCATGCCGCCGAGACCGCCCGCGATGTCGATCACGGTGCCGTTCTCAGGGAACTCGTAGCTCTCGGCCATGCCGCCGTGCTCGAGGACCGACAGGTCGGCCATGGCGTCGGCGAACAGCGTGGCCGCCTCGGCGTCCTTCGCGAGGTGGTCGAAGATCTGGCCGCCGAACAGTTCGTCGAACACGGTGTTGCCCTTGCCGACCGTGTCCGACAGCCTGCCCGCGGGCAGCCAGTACATGTCGCTGGTGAACAGCAGCACCAGGTTTCGCAGCGTCACCGGCGAGCCCCCGCGAAGCAGGCTGGCGGCGACGGTCGTGTGGAACCTGCCGTCCTCGTCTTCGCGGAACACCCCGCGCCCGGCGAGGAAGCGCAGCACGCGGTGCAGGTGGTCGGCGTGCAGTCCGGTGCGCTCGGCGAGGTCCGCGGCGGTGCGCGGGCCGTCGGCGAGGTGCTCGGCGATGTCCGCGTTCGCCGCGACCCGCAGCGCCGCGGGATAGAGGTAGCTCAAGGCGTCGCCGAGCAACTGCCGAACGGCGGCGCCGATCTCCTTGGGGTCCGTGCTCACAACGAGTGCCTTCCGTATCAGGTGATCACCAGGTCACGAGGAAGTGTTCGAACCCGCCGAGCGCGGCGTTGTTCTTCCACCGCAGGTCGTCGGTCGTGCCCGCCATGGCCAGGTTCGGGAACCGGGTGAACAGCGCGTGCAGGCCGATCTCCACTTCCATCCTGGCCACCGGGGCGCCCAGGCAGAAGTGCGGGCCGTGGCCGAACCAGACCTGCGACGGCTGCTTGCGCCGGATGTCGAAGGCCTCCGGGTCGTCGTAGACCCGGGGGTCGCGCAGCGCGGTCTCGTAGTTGACCACCATCGCCGTGCCCTTGGGGATGTCCACCCCGTGCAGCGTCATGTCGGCCATCGCGATGCGCGGGAACGGTGACACGCCGGGGATGCCGTGTCGGGAGATCTCCTCGACCGCGCCCGGCCACAGGCTCGGGTCGGCCATCAGGTCGGCGAGCTGATCGGGGTGGGTGAGCAGGTTCAGCACGCCGTCGGTCAGCACTGTCGCGCTCGTCTCGTGCCCGGCGACCAGCAGGAACGTGCCCAGGGAGATGACTTCGGACTCGGTCAGCGCACCCTCGGCGTCGGACTGGCGGGTCAGCGCGCTGAGGAAGTCGTCGCCGGGGTTCGCCCGCTTGCTCGCCACCAGGTCGGTGAAGTACGTGCGCAGCGCGACGTACGCGGCGCCGATCTGCTCGGCCGTCGAGCTGATCGTCATGATCGTCTCGGTCCAGTCGGTGAACCGGGTCCAGTCCTCGAACGGGACGCCGAGCATGTCGCAGATGATCCGCAGCGGCAGCGGCCGGGAGAACGCCTCGTTGAGGTCGACCGGCTGCGGCATCGCGGCCATCTCATCCATCAGGTCGTCGGCGATCCTGCGGATCCGCGGCAGCAGCGCGTCGAGCCGTTCCGCGCTGAACGCCTGCGCGGCCAGCTTGCGAATCCGGGTGTGCCGGGGCGGGTCCATGTTCATGATCGTGTCAGGGTTGGGCCGCACCGCCTGCGACCGCGGCGCGTACTCCCCGCAGACCGCCGCGCGGCTGAACTCGCGGTCGGTGAGGACGTGCTTGAGGTCCTCGTGCCGGGTCACCAGCAGCGCTGGATCGCCGGTCACCAGGGAGATCGGGCACACCGGACGTTCCTCGCGCAGCTCGGCGAAGACCTCCGGGATGCGCACCGGGTCGACGCGCGGGATCGGCATCTGCAGCCGCTCGGCCGACGCGGAGTCCGTCGCGCCGGAAAATGTCTCGTTGGACACGGGTGCCTCCTGCGCTCAGGCCGCGATGGCTTCGACGATGGCCACCGACCCGGTCGTCGGGATGATCCGGTTGAGCTTGAGGTCGGCCTCGGCGAACAGTGCGCGCAGCTCGGCCTCGGTGCGCTCCTTGCCGTCGAAGACGATCATCATGGCGATATCGGAGAGCTTGCTCGGGTGTGGGTCGTTGCCCAGCGGCACGACGGTGTCGATCACCAGGACGCGGCCGCCCTCGGCCATGCTCTTGCGGCAGGCGCGCAGGATCCGCACGGCGTCGGCGTCGTTCCAGTCGTGGATGATCCGCTTGAGCAGGTACAGATCGGCGCCCTGCGGGACGGTGTCGAAGAAGCTGCCCGCCTGCGTCGACCAGCGGCCCGCCAGTTCCGGCAGGTCGAGTCGGTGCTCGCGGACGACCGACTCGTGATCGAACAGGATGCCGTCCATTCCCTTGTTGGCGGTCAGCACCGCGCGCAGCAAGCCGCCTTGGCCACCGCCGATGTCGGTGACGACACCCTGCTCGGGCCAGTCGTACGCCGCGACGACGCCGCCGTTCTCGGTGGCGGACAGGTCGTCGAGCGCGGTGTGGAAGACGCGTCCACGCTCTTCGTGCTCGGCAAGGTAGTCGAACAGCGGCGAGCCGAAGATGTCCGGGAAGGCCGTGGTGCCTTTGCGGACGGTGTCCTCCAACTTGCCCGCGGGCAGCCAGTACATCTCGTCGGTCAGCAGGCCCACGATGGAGGCCATCGGCAGTGGGGAGTCCTTGCGCAGCAGGCCCGCGGCGGTGGTGAGGTGGAACTTGCCGTCCTCGTCCTCGCGGAAGACCTCACGGGTGGCTAGGAAGCGGAGCACGCGGGTCAGGTGGCCCGCGTCGGCTTTGACCAGCTCGGCGATCTCCCGCGGGGTCTTCGGGCCCTCGGCGAGGTGGTCGGCGATGCTGAGGTTCACCGCGGTGCGCATCGCGGCGGGGTACAGGTAGGCGAGGGAGTCCCCGAGGACCTGCCTCACAGCCGCACCGATGTCGATCTGCTCCTGGCTCAACGGATACCTCCGAGTGGCATGTACGCGGCGAAATTCGGCTGTGGGGGCCGGACGCGGGTCCGGTTGCCGAAAGTCTCTTGGCCGTCGCTGACCGGGCGCTGACGAGCCGCTGACCGATGCCGCCGTCAGGGTTCGGTCAGCGGTCGGTCAGCCGCCACACCGACGCTGGGCGCACACCTGCGGAGGGACGCGAGATGACGGTCGAAGGCGTGCTCAGCCGGGACGGCATGGACACGTGGTACCAGGTGGTCGGCGACCTCGGCGGCGATCGCGCCCCCGTGGTGGTCTGCCACGGCGGGCCAGGGCTCACCCACGACTACTTGTCGTCGCTGTCGTCGCTGGCCTCCACCGGACGGGCTGTCGTGTTCTACGACCAGTTCGGCAGCGGCCGCTCCGGGCACCTTCCCGACGCTCCGGCGGAGTTCTGGACTGTTCCCTTGTTCCTGAGGGAATTGGCGGACCTCGTCGAGCACCTCGGAATCGCGGGTGGCCACCACGTGCTGGGCCACTCCTGGGGCGGGATGCTCGGCTTGGAGTGGGCGGTGCGGCGGCCCGCGGGGCTGCGCTCACTGATCGTGGCCGACGCCTTCGCCGCGTCGCGAACATACACAGCCGAGGTCGCCAAGCTGCTCGCCGCGCTGCCCGAGGACATCCGCACGACGATCGAGCGGCACGAGGCCGCCGACACCACAGAGTCCGCCGAATATCAGGACGCGGTGCGGGCGTTCTACCGGCGCCATGTGTGCAGGCGTTCGCCCGTGCCGCAGGAGGTCATGCGGACTCTGGGCGCGCTCGGCGCGGACCCCACGGTGTACCTCGCGATGGCAGGTCCCAGCGAGTTCCGACTGACCGGGACGCTGCGGGACTGGGACATCGTGTCTCGGCTCGGCGAGGTGGCGGTCGAGGTGTTGCTGGTCTCCGGCGGGCACGACGAAGTCGCCCCGGCCGCGGTGCGGGAACTGCATGAGGGGCTACCGAGGTCGCGGTGGGAGCTGTTCGAGGAGGCCAGCCACATGCCGCACGTCGAGGAGCCGGAGCGGTTCCTCGACCTGGTGAACAAGTTCCTCGACGACGTCGAGTCGCGCGTGACCCCCTAGGGTGGCGGCCATGACTCCCAGCATCGGGCTGTACGCGGCGAACATGCGAGCGCTGGCCTCGCCCACCGAGGCGGCGCGGGTCGCCCGGCTCGCCGAGGACCTCGGGTACGACTCGCTCTGGGTCGCCGACCATGTCGTGGTGCCCAGCCCGCGGGTGCCGCCATCGCCGATGGAGCCGACCGAGGCGTTGCTGGATCCGGTGGTGTCGCTGACGTTCTTCGCCGCGCACACGTCCCGGATCAAGCTCGCGACCGGTGTCCTGGTGCTGCCGCAGCGCAATCCGCTGATCCTGGCGAAGCAACTGGCCAGCGTCGACGTGCTCAGCGGTGGGCGGCTGGTCGCCGGGGTGGCCGCGGGCTATCTGGAGCCCGAGTTGCGCGCTGTCGGTGTTCCGCTCGAACGTCGGGGCGCGCGGACGGACGAGCATCTGGCGGCGATGCGCAGTCTGTGGCACGACGCTTCACCGACGTTCTCCGGCGAGTTCGTCCAGTTCTCCGGGGTGGACGCGTTTCCGCGGCCTGTGCAGAATCCGGTGCCGGTGGTCGTCGGGGGACACAGTCGGCTCGCCCTTCGGCGGGCGGCGCGGTTTGGGGATGGATGGTTCGGGTACTTGTTGGGGTTGCGGGCCGCTCGGGAGCACTTGGCTGAGTTGGCTTCTGTGGTCGCTGAGGTCGGTCGTTCGCTGCCGTTGGAGATCACGGTGACACCCTCGCGGCGGCTTGACCCTGATTCTGTCGGGGAGTATGGGGGGATGGGAGTGAACCGGCTGGTGGTGGCGCCCATGCCGGGGTGGTCTGTCGCGGAGATCGAAGAGTTCGTTCGAGCCAATGCTCCTGAGCGGATCGGTGCTGCCTGTTCGTAGTCGGATTGTGGTGCCGCTGAGGGGGTAGGCCCCTTGCGTTCGCGGGTGGATCCTGCACGGGTGGGACCTGGCATCAGGCCATGAAGGTGGCCAGTTGTTCGGCCACCATCATCGCCGGGGCATGCGTGTTTCCTGTCGTGACACTGGGGAATACCGAGGCGTCCGCCACCCTCAGGCCTTCGATGCCGTAGACGCGCAGGCGTGGGTCGACCACCGCGTCCGCGTCCGTGCCCATTCGGCAGGTGCCGACCTGGTGGTGGTAGGTCGTCACGGTGCGGCGGACATAGTCCGGAAGTGACTCCTCCGTGCCGGGGTAAAGCTCGGTGGCACCCCATTCCTCGCGCAGGACCGACGATCGGGCGATCTCCTGGCACAGCTCCACGGCCGCGACGAGGGTGTCCACATCGGACTGGGTGGCGAGGACCCCGGGGTCGATCGCCAGTTCGTCGTCCGGGTCGGTGCCGGTCAGGCGGATCGTGCCCCGGCTGGTGGGGCGGACGATGCCCGCCTGCATGGTGAAGCCGGTCGGGGGGCCGGACATGCCGGGCTGATACATCGGCACCGGGAAGTTCAACGGCTGCACGTCAGGCACCGCGAGCCCTGGCTTGCTTCGCCAGAACAGGTGCGTCTGCGCGGGCCCGATGCCCTCGGCGGGACGGCCCGGGTCGCGTTCGGTACCGACGATCACGGGGGCGAGCACATGGTCGTGCAGGTTCGTGCCCACCCCGCGCAGGCCGGATGCCACCGGCACGCCCAAGGCGCGAAGGTGCACGGGGTCGCCGATGCCCGAGAGCATGAGCACGCGTGGGGACTCGATCGCGCCCGCGCTCAGCACTACCTCGGCGGCTGTGGCCGTCTCGACGCGGCCGTCGCGGAGCCATTCCACGCCGCCGCAGCGGCCGTCGCGGAGGAGGAGTTTGCGGGCGCGGGCGCCGGTGACGATCGACAGGCGGTCGGCCACCGGGGCCAGGAAGGCCCGGGCGGCGCTGGCCCTCTGTCCGTTCGCGACCGTGAACTGGACTCGGGACACACCGTCCGGGCGCCCGGAGTTGTAGTCCGGATTGAACGCGATGCCCGTCTCCTCGGCCGCCTTGACCAGCGACTCGTGGATGGGGTCGGCGCGGTAGCGGGTGGTGATCGGGAGCGGGCCGCCCGCGCCGTGCAGGTCGTCGGGGCCGGTGTCGAAATCCTCAAGCCGCTTGAATGCGGGAAGCACGTCGGCCCACGACCAGCCGTCGTTGCCTCGGTAGGCCCAGGTGTCGTAGTCGGCGGCGGCGCCGCGGGCGTAGATCATCGCGTTGAGGGAGCTGGAGCCGCCGAGCACCCGGCCGCGTGGCCAGTGCAGCCTGCGGCCTGCGGCGTTGGCTTGCGGGGTGGTCAGATACGCCCAGTCGCGTTCGCCGAACCACAGCTCGCCGAATCGGCGTGGGTCGTGGATCGCGTCGTCGCTGTCGGAGCCGCCCGCCTCCAGCAGCAACACCTTCGCACCGCCGTCGACCAGGCGTCGGGTGATCACACACCCAGCCGAGCCCGCCCCCACGACGATCACGTCGAACACTCCGCCGTCGGCGGTCATGGTGGTTCCCCAATCATGCGGTGAACACGAGTACGGCGTTCTGGCCGCCGAAGCCGAAGGAGTTGCTGACCGCGACCCCGACCCGCTGGGCCCTGGCCGCCTTGGCGACCACGTCGAGCTCCACGGCCGGGTCCTGGCTGTCCAGGTTGGCCGTCGGCGGCACCAGCGCGTGCTGCACGGTCAGCGTGGTCAGCCCGGCCTCGATGGCCCCGGCCGCGCCGAGCGCGTGGCCGACGACACCCTTGGTGGAGGTCACCGTGGCGCCGCCGCAGACCTCGCGCAGCATCGAGGCCTCGGCGACGTCGTTGAGCGGGGTGGACGTGCCGTGGGCGTTGACATGGTCGACGTCGTCGGGACCGACACCGGCGTCGGCGAGCGCGGCCAGCAGCGCCTTGCGGGCGCCGCGGCCTTGGGGGTCGGGCGCGGTCATGTGGTGCGCGTCCGCGGAGGCGCCGTATCCGGCGACCTTGGCCCGGACCCTCGCACCACGCGCGTGGGCGTCGGACTCGCGCTCCAGCACCAGGATCGAGGCGCCCTCGCCGATGACGAAGCCGTCGCGGCCCGCGTCGAATGGACGTGAGGCGGCGGCCGGATCGTCCAGTCGCCGCGAAAGGGCTCCCATTTGGGCGAACCCGGTCACGATCAGCGGACTGACCCCGGCCTCCGCGCCGCCCGCCAGGACTATGTCGCACTGGTCCTCCCGCAGCAGCGACATCGCCGCGCCGATCGCCGTCGCGCCCGAGGCGCAGGCGGTCGCGGTGACGAAGTTCGGCCCGGTCGCCCCCAACCGCATGGCCAGGTGGCCCGCGACCATGTTGGGCACCAGCATCGGGATCAGCAGCGCCGAGACCTTGTCCGGGCCAGCCTGGAGCATCGCCCGGTGCTGCATCTCCCACGTGGACACACCGCCGAGGCCGCAGCCGACGACGACGCCGACCCGGGCACCGTCCCATGTCGCCGGGTCCAGGCCCGCGTCGGCCACCGCCTCGACGGCGGCGGTGATCGCCAGCTGGACGAATCGGTCCATGGTCAGATTGCTGCGCTTGCCGACATGCTTGCCCGGGTCGAACTCGGGGACCTTGCACGAGATGTCGACCGGCAGCCCCGCCAGGTCCGGGTCGCGGGTGGCGGTCGGCGAGCCCGACCACACCCGCTCATAGGTCGCGTCGACGCCGATCCCGGCCGGGGTCACCAGACCCAGTCCGGTCACGGCGATGGCCCGCGCCATCACGACGCGCCCGCGGCGGCGGCCTCGTTCACCTGTTCCGCGATGAGTTCGGCGGCCCGTTCGATGGTGTCGCGCGGCGAAGCGGAGTCCTCGTCGAGCTTCACGCCGAGGTCCGACTGCACGACCAGTAACAACTCGACCAGGAACAGCGAGTCCATCTCCAGGTCCTCGAAGGTGATGCCGGGTTTGATCTCGGCGCGGTCGACCTCGAAGCGGGTCACCAGCAGGTCGACCAGACGGTCGTACATGTCGCTCATCACGGGCTCCTTTGTCGGGTAACGGAATCGGTCGGGGGCGCTCAGCCGCGCTTGAGCGCCGGCCAGGTCAGCACGGTCGAGCCCCAGGTGAGGCCGCCGCCGAACGCGGTGAGCAGCACCCGGTCGCCCGCCCGCAGCGTGCCGGCGACGTGCGCGTGGTCCAGGGCGAGCGGGATCGAGGCCGCGGCGGTGTTGCCGACCTCGGCGAGATTGGTGACGCAGCGGTCCCTCGGGACGCCGAGGTCATCAGCGAGGCGGTCGAGGATGCGCTGGTTGGCCTGGTGGCCCACCAGCCAGTCGATCTCGTCGATCCGGGTGCCGGTCACGTTGAGCACGCCGCGGCACGACTCGGCCATCCGCTGGACCGCGCGCCAGAACACTTCCTTGCCCGCCATGGCGAAGTAGGCGTCACCGGGCTCGGGCGCCACGCCGGACAGCCGCTGCGCCGATCCGCCCGCGCGCACAGTGATGAGGTCTTGGCCCGCGCCGTCGCTGCCGAGGTCGCAGTGGCCGATCGCGCCGTCCTCGGAGGCCTCGCCCGCCCGCAGTACGACCGCGCCCGCGCCGTCGCCGAAGATCACCGACGTGCTGCGGTCGGCGGGGTCGAGGATGCTGGAGAACGTCTCGGCGCCGATGACGAGGACGCGGTCGGCGCTGCCGGTGGCGATCAGTCCGGCCCCGGTGGCCAGCCCGTAGAGGAACCCGGTGCACACCGCGCCGACGTCGAAGGCGGCGGCACCGGTCATGCCGAGCTTGCTCGCCACCAGCGGCGCGGTGCCCGGGCACGGACGGTCCGGTGTCGTCGTGGCGACGATGACCGTGTCTACAATGGACTCATTGGCTGACTTGAGCGCGTTCGCGCCCGCGCCAACGGCCAAGTCCGACGTGGCCATGCCCGCGTCGGAGTGCCAGCGCCGGGCGATGCCGGTGCGAGTGCGGATCCACTCGTCGGTCGTGTCCAGGCGCGCCGACAACTCGGCGTTGGACACCGCTCTGGGCGGCAGGCAACTGCCGATGCCCGCCACCACCGCCGCACGGCTCACCTTGCCCCCTAGTCTCCACAGTGGACACACCGGTCGGGTCCGCCACCTATCCTGCGCGCCCGCGCTGACGGCCCGCTGACCGATCGTTGACCGGCCGCCCCGGTCAACGATCCGTCAACGCGCCGTCAGTCCCCTCGGCCACCATCAGCCTGTCCTGCCGACGAAGGGTGCCGATGACCAGCGACCTGTCCCCAGTGGTGGCCCCGACCGACGTTCCGGAGCCGCCGACCAGCCGCCCGCACCGGCGGGTGGCCCTGCTTTCCGAGTCCTTCCAGGAGTTCGGAAGCGCCGCCCGGCACTCGGTGACCGCGTTCGGCATGGACCGCAAGCGACCCGACGGCGACGGCGTCGTCACCGGCACCGCCGTGGTGGCGGGCAGGTCCGTCGGCGTGTTCGCGCAGGACCGGGCCGCGCTCGGCGGCTCGCTGGGCCAGGTGCACGCGGCCAAGATCGCCCGTGTCCTCGACCACGCGGCCAAAGCCCGGATCCCGGTGATCGGCCTGCTCGACTCCGGCGGCGCCCGCATCCAGGAGGGTGTGGCGTCCCTGGACGGATACGGCGCGATCTTCCGGCGCAACGTCGGACTTTCCGGTCGCGTCCCGCAGATCAGCGTCATCCTCGGCGCGTGCGCGGGCGGGGCTGTGTACTCACCCGCGCTGACCGACATCGTCATCATGGCCGCGGACGCGCACATGTTCCTCACCGGACCCAGGGTGGTCAAGGCGGTCACCCACGAGGACGCCACCCCGGCCGAGCTCGGTGGCGCGGCCATCCACAGCAGGCGCTCGGGGGTGGCGCATCTGGTCGCACCGGACGAACACGCGGCCATAGACCTCGCCCGACAGGTGCTGTCGTACCTGCCGGACTCCTGTTGGTCGGCGCCGCCGGTCGTGGATCCCCTTCCCGCCGAACCGATGCCGGACGTCCCGGCGTCGCACCGAACCGCCTACGACGTCCGCTCGGTGATCGCGGGCGTGGTCGACGCGGCGAGCTTCCTCGAACTGCAGCAGACGTTCGCCCGCAACATCGTCATCGGGTTCGGCCGGGTCGAGGGCCGGCCGGTCGGAGTGGTGGCGAACCAGCCCTGCAGCCGGGCGGGCACGCTCGACATCGACTCCTCGGAGAAGGCCGCGCGCTTCGTCAGACTGTGCGATGCCTTCGGCCTGCCCCTGGTCACGCTGGTCGACACCCCAGGGTTTCTCCCTGGCCTGGCCCAGGAACGCGGCGGCGTGATCCGCAAGGGCGCCAAGCTCCTCTACGCCTTCGCCGAGGCCACCGTGCCGCGAGTGACCGTGGTTCTCCGCAAGGCATACGGCGGCGCGTACATCGTCATGAACTCCAGATCCCTTGGCGCGGACGCGGTTTTCGCCTGGCCGGGAGCGGAACTCGCGGTCATGGGCGCCGAGGGCGCGATCGACATCGTGTGGCGCCGTGAGCTCGAACGTGACCCGGACAGCAGACCGGACCTGGTGGTGAAGTACCGCGCGGAGGCCGCGGCGGCGACCAAGGCCGCTGAGGGGATGTCGGTCGACGAGATCATCACCCCGGCGCGGACCCGCGACGCGGTCGCCGCGACCTTGCGCGCGTTGTCCGCGGGCGAACCCCCACGTTTCCGTCACGACAACCTTCCCCAGTGAGGAAAGACTGTGCGCACATTTGACGGTGTGGCCGAGCTGGCTCGTTCACTGGGCCATATAGGGGAAAGCCCATGGCGACGGCTGACCCAGTCCGAGGTCACCGCCTTCGCCGAGGCCACCGGTGACCGGCAGTGGATCCACGTGGACCCGGATCGAGCGGCCACCGGTCCCTTCGGCCGTGCGATCGGCCATGGCTACTACCTGCTGGCGCTGCTCCCGGTGCTGATGGCGGAGGTCTTCGCCATCGACGGAGTCGGCGCGGTGGTCAACACCGGCGTGGACCACCTCCGCTTCCACCGCCCGGTGCCGGTGGGCGCGCGCCTGCGGATCTCGGTCGCCCTGACGGAGGCCGAGCTGCGCAGGCGGGGGGTGGCGGAGGTGGCCTTCGAGGTCGGACTGGAGGTGGAGGATGTCGCCGATCCGGCCATGACGGCGACCATCCGGCAAATGGTTCGGCCGCCCATGATGCGTCCCTGACCTCAGCGAGCTCCGGCGAACCGGTGGGTCAACGCGGGGTCCTGGGCGAGGATATCAGCGTACCGGCGCCGAAGACGGGCGCTGGGCTGCAATCCGAGTTCGTCGTCCAAATGTGCCCGAGTCCGGTGGAACACCGCGAGTGCCTCACCCTGCCTGCCACACCGATAGAGCGCCAACATCAACTGATCGCAAAACGCCTCACGCAATGGGTTGGCGGTGACGAGTGAGCCGAGATCCGCGACCGCCGCCGCGTCATCGCCGATGGCGAGCCGAGCGGTCGTCAGGTCCTCCCACAGGGTGAGCCGCCGCTCCTCGAACAGGGCGGCCGCCGCCCGACACCGCAGCCCGTCGCCCGCGTCGAGCAGCGCGGGACCTCGCCAGAGCAGTAAGCCCGCCTCCAGCAGGTCGATGGCGGCACGTGGGTCAGTCGCGACAAGCGTGCTCCCACGGGCCGCGAGATCGAGGAAGTGCGTCGCGTCGACGTCGCCGGGCGACACGTCGAGCACGTACCCGTTGGGCACGGCCCGCAACGCAGGCTCGTCGAGCAGTTTGCGCAGGCGGGCGGCGTGCGCCTGCAGAGCGTTGCGGGCGTTGCCGAGGGCGCGCCCGGACCACAGTTCGGCCGCCAGGTCGCCGTAGGACACCGGGCGTCCGGGGTCCAGGGCGAGGGTGGCGAGCATGGCGCGGACCTTGCTCGCCCGGATGTCGCACAGGCGGCCGTCCACGGTGACGGACACGGTGCCGAGAAGACTGATGAGCACGATTTCTCTCCCGATCTGGTCGACCCGGTGTTCGTTTACCAGGAATAGCACAACGGCGCCCGGCGCCGCCACGATCTCGTCGTTGACGGCCGATTTTCGTCCCTGTACGGGGTATCCGCGCATCCCCGGTACAGGGGATTCCCCAGTGCCCCCGGGGTGACGCCACTGACACACTCGGAATCCGAGCGGCCATCGACGGTAAATCGCTTCGAAATCGCTATTCCATCTCGAATTGGAGCGAGCGCGTGACGACAGAGAGCACTTCCGTGCAAGCGCCCCCCGCGCCGCGCATGGACCACGTCATGGTGTTGGTCGACCAGACGACATACCAGGACGTGGTGGACGCCGAGTTTCTCGGAACCCGCTTCGCCCGCCGCAAGCACAAGCAGGCCGACAGTTCGATCGCCGGCTCGTACTCGACGCTCGGCCTCGCGGGCGACAACACGCTCATCGAGCTGTTCGGCTCGTCGATGCCAGGGTCGTCCCCACTCACCGGCGGGCTGGTGTTCTCCTTCGAACGGCCCGGGTCCGCGCAGTCGGCCCGCGCCGCCCTCGACGGAAGCGCGGAGTACCACTACGACCTGGTCCGGCGCGCCGACAAACCTTGGTACCACCTGATCAGCGTCGGCCTGGGCCAGGGCAGCCCGCTGCTGCTGTTCCTCAACGAGGTCACGCCGGAGTACTTCACCTCACTCGGCGCCCAGCCAGAAGCCGACGGCGCCCTGCGCAGGCGGGACTACCTCGACGCGGTCCTCGGCGAACCCGCCGACGGCAAGATGCTGCGCGACATCGTGGGCGTGACCCTCGCCGTCACCGCCGCCCGGGCGCGCGCGATCGCCACGGCGCTGACCCAGTTCGACTTCGCGGAGCGCGCGGACGCCGAGGGCATCGTGCTCGTCGGACCCGGGCTGACGGTCCGATTGCACACGGCCGACGTTCCGACGGAGCGGGTCATCGAAATTCAACTGGCCTTGACCGGAATAGGCGTCGAACCGGGTTCGGAATTCACTTTCGGTGCGAGTAGTCGTTTAGTCATCGATTCCATGGAATCGGCGCGCTGGTTTTTCGGTGAACCCAACTAATCGCGGCAAGGGGATCAGTTGACATGACGGAACTGACGTTTCCCGAGGCCTTCGCCCGGCACGCGGGCAAGACCCCCGACGCGGTGGCCGTGGAGTTCCTCGGCGACCGTCTGACCTACCGCGACCTCGACGTTCGCGCCACCGTTCTGGCGGCGACGTTGCGCGCCGAGGGCGTCGGCCCCGGTTCGATCGTCGGTGTGGCCGCGACCCCTTCGACGCATCTGCCGGTCGCTCTCCTGGCCATCCTGCGCGCGGGCGGCGCCTGGCTGCCCCTGGACCCGGCCTACCCGGTGGACCGGCTGCGCTTCATGAGCGAGGACGCGGGCGTGCGACTTCTGGTGGCCGACCCGGCCGGCGCCTCCGCGTTTTACCACGACGCCAAGGTGATCGACCCCGCTGACCCTGCGGTTGTCCACAGTGGCCACACATATCCACAGCCACCCCCAAATCCCTACCCCCATCCCGCACCCGCCGATAGACTGGCCGAGGGACGTCCCCCCGTGGTGGGTGGGGGCTTGCCTGGGGCAGGGGTGGCGGATCTTGCCTATGTCATCTACACCTCCGGCTCCACCGGGCGGCCCAAGGGGGTCGCGGTCACCCATGGTGGGCTGGCCAACCTGATCCACGCCCAGGCCGACGCGTTCGCGCCTGGGCCTGGGGATCGGGTTCTGCAGTTCGCGCCCACGAGCTTTGACGCGTCGGTGTTCGAGATCGTCATGGCGTTGGCCACCGGCGCCACCCTGGTGTTGGCGCCAAGGAATGATCTGGGGCCGGGGCCCGCACTCGCGGATGTGTTGCGGCAGCGCAAGATCACGCATCTCACCGTCCCACCGTCGGTGCTCGCGACGTTGCCAGACGCCGAGTTGCCGGAATTGGCCGTGCTGATCTGCGCCGGTGAGGCGTTGGCGGAGCACCTGGTGGACCGCTGGCAGCCCGGCCGCCGGATGTTCAACGCCTACGGGCCGACCGAGACCACCGTGTGGGCCACCATCGCCGAACTCACCGCAGGTCACGGAAAACCGACCATCGGAGCCGCGATCACCGGAGCCAGGGTCGCCGTCGTGGACGAATGGCTCCAGCCGGTCCCCGACGGCACGCCCGGTGAACTCGTTGTCGGTGGGCGGGGGGTGGCGCGCGGCTACCTTGGCAGGCCTGGGCTCACCGCGCAGCGGTTTGTGCCTGATCCAGCGGAGGCGGGTGCCCGGCTCTACCGGACCGGGGACCTGGCGGTCGTCCGCGACGGCGCGCTGGAATTCCTCGGCAGGCTGGACAACCAGGTCAAAGTGCGTGGCTTCCGCATCGAGCCGGAGGAGATCGCGACGAGGCTGGCCGAGCACCCTTCGGTGACCGACGCCGTGGTCGTCGCGCGGGATCTGGGGTGGGGGCCCGAGTTGGTGGGCTACGTCGCCGGGACCGAAGTGGACACCACCGCCGTCAAAGCGCATTGTGCGGCGCGTCTGCCCGCGCACATGGTGCCGGGCATCATCGTCGTGCTGGCGCGGATGCCGCTCACCCCGAGCGGCAAGATCGACCGGGACGTGCTTCCCGCGCCTGAAACCGGCGACGGGGAGTACGTCGCGCCAACTACCGCGACCGAGCGGGCGCTCGCCGTGATCCTCGCGGACCTGCTCGCCGTGGAGCGGGTCGGGATGCACGACGAGTTCTTCGCCGTCGGCGGGAACTCGCTGCTCGCCGGGCGGTTGGCGGCACGCGTGCGCGCCGACCTCGGCCGTGAACTGCCGCTGAGGCTGATCTACCAGGTCCCGACGGTCGCCGCGATGGCCGCCGCCATCGACGCCGGGGACGCGGGGCTCACCGTGCCGCCGGTGAAGAGCACCACCCTGGACGGCCCGGCGCCGCTGGCCTTCCCCCAGGAACGTGTGTGGTACCTGGAGAAACTCGCGCCCGGCAACCTCGCCTACAACGCTCAGGCGACACTGCGGCTGCGTGGGCCGCTGCGGGCCGACGTGCTGCGAGCGACCCTCACCGAGATCGTGCGTCGACACGAGGTGTTCCGCTGCGCGTTCGTCGCTGAAGGGGGACGGCCGACCCAGCGCCCGGTGCCGCCGATGCCGGTGGACCTGCCCGTCATCGACCTTGGCGACCTGCCCGAGGACGAACGCGATGTCCGCGCGGAGGAGATCGTCGCGGCCACCGTGCGCGACCCCTTTGACCTCGCCCGGCCGCCGCTGGCCCGCTGGGTGCTGATCCGCCACGGCGAGGACGACCACACCCTGGTCCACGTCGAGCACCACCTCGTGCACGACGGCTGGTCGTTCGCCCTGTTCCTGCAAGAGCTGCAGGCCATCTACCCGCACAACGGACAGTCCGCGCTGCCCGACCCCGAGGTCCGCTACACCGACTTCGCGCGCTGGCAGCGCGAGTGGATGCGCGACGACGTCCTCGACGCCAACCTCGCCCACTGGACCAAGGAACTCGCGGGCTGCCCGACGGCACTCGACCTGCCCACCGACCGACCTCGCCCCCGCACCCAAAGCTTCCAGGGCGCCGCCCTGCGCGTCGACGTGCCCGCGGCGTTGTGCGGCAGGCTGCGCGACTACAGCCGCGCCCGCGGGGTCACGCTGTTCACCACGATGCTCTCCGGGTTCGCTGTCCTGCTGTCGCGGCACAGCGGTCAACGCGACATGGTGATCGGCAGCGGCGTCGCCAACCGCAGGCTCGCCGAGCTGGAATCGCTCATCGGCATGATCGTCAACACCCTGCCGCTGCGGGTGGACCTGACCGGCGAGCCCGGTTTCGACGACCTCGTCCAGCGCACGCACGCGAGCGTCGGCCGCGCCGCCCAATGGCAGGACGTGCCGATCGAGCGGCTGATCGACGCCATGCGACTGACCCGGGACCCAGGTCGGAACCCGTTGTTCCAGGCCATGTTCAGCTTCCACGACTCACAAGTGCCCGTCGTCGACTTCGGGGGCGTGACCGGCTCCGTCCTCGAACGGCACAACGGATCCGCCAAGACCGACATCAACGTCGTCGCCATCCCGCGCGCCGAGCAGCGCGCGGGGCACGGCACGCTCGACGGCGCCGACCCGGTGACGCTCATCTGGGAGTACGCCACCGACCTGTTCGACGCCGAGACCATGCGCGAGTACGTCGACCGCTACATCGCCCTGCTCACCGCGGCCGTCGACAATCCCATGGCGCCGATCGATCAGCTGCCGCTGATCACCGCCGAGGAACGCGACCGCCTCGTCGCCCTGTCCGCGGGCACGGTCACCGCCTACCCTGCCGACCGGACGATTCCGGAGCTGTTCGCCGAGCAGGTCGCGGCCCGCCCGGACGCGCAAGCCCTCGTGCACGGCGACCGAGCCCACACCTACGCCGAACTCGACGCGTGCTCGAGCCGCATCGCCCACCTGCTGCGGGCGCGGGGCGTCGGACCCGACGTCCCGGTGGGTGTGCTGCTCCACCGCGGTGATGACATGGTCACCGCGCTGCTCGCCGTGCTCAAGGCGGGCGGCGCCTACGTCCCGCTCGACCCCGCCTACCCCGCGCAGCGGCTGGCGGGCATGGTCGACGACGTCGGCGTCGACGTCGTGATCACCCGCTCCGACTTGCGCCACCTGGTCGACGTCGCGGACGTGCTCGCGCTCGACACCGCCGCCGACGAACTCGCGGCGGCCGACCCCGCCGCGCCCATGCCGACAGCCGGACCCGAGAACCTCGCCTACGTCCTGTTCACCTCCGGCTCCACGGGCAGGCCGAAGGGCGTGATGGTCGCGCACCGCTCGGTGCTACGGCTGGTGTGCGACACCGACTACGCCGACTTCCGCCCGGGTCTGCGCTACGCGCAGGTCGCCGACGCCTCATTCGACGCGCTCACCTACGAGCTCTGGGGCGCCCTGCTACACGGCGGCACCGTCTGCGTCGTCGACACGGACACCCTTCTCACCGCGGGTGGGCTGCGGACGGCCATCCGCACCGAGGGCATCACCTCGATGTTCCTCACCTCCGCTCTCTTCACCGAGATCATGGCGGACCACCCCGACACATTCGCCGGGATGACCACCCTCATGGTCGGCGGCGACGCGCTCAACCTCGCCCGCGTGCGCAGACTCCTCGACGGCGACCCGGCACATCGCCCCGCAAACCTGGTCAACGGCTACGGCCCCACGGAAGCCACGACATTCGCGGTCTGCCATTCCATTGTGGACCTTCCGCTGCGGGCGCCGTCCGTCCCCATCGGCCGGCCCATCGCCAACACCACCGGATACGTGCTGGACCGCAGGTTCCAGCCCGTCCCGGTCGGCGTCGCGGGGGAGCTGTTCCTCGGCGGACCCGGCGTGGCCCGCGGCTACGCGGGCAGGCCGGGGCTGACCGCGCAGCGTTTCGTCCCCGACCCGTTCGCCGCCGACGGCAGCAGGCTCTACCGCACCGGCGACCTGGTCCGCTACCGCCGCGACGGCGTGATCGAGTTCCTGGGCCGGGTCGACAACCAGGTCAAGATCCGCGGCTTCCGGGTCGAGCCCGGCGAGGTGGATGCCGCGATCGCCGCCCACGACGGTGTCGCGCAGGCCGCCGTGGTCGTCGACGAAGCGCCGTCGGGCCGCAGGCTCGTCGCCTACGTCGTTCCCGCGGCGGACGGCGCCACCGCCGATCTGCGCGACTTCCTGGCCCGGCGCCTGCCGCCCTATCTGCTGCCGTCGGTGTATGTCTTGCTTCCCGCGCTTCCGATGACCACCAGCGGCAAGGTCGACCGGGCCGCGCTGCCCCCGGTGGACGACGCCCGGGTCGAGCCGGTCGACCACCGCCTGCCCGTCACCGACACCGAGCGCGCCGTGGCCAAACTGGCCGCCGAACTGCTCGGTTTGCCGAGTGTGGGCACAACCGACGACTTCTTCCACCTCGGCGGCCATTCCCTGCTGGCGATGCGCCTGGTGGCCCGAACCAACGAGCTGTTCGGCACCGAGGTCGGATTGCGGGCCTTCCTCGGGATGCCGACCGTGGGCGCGCTGGCGTCCGCAGTGGACGCCGCGCCTGCCGCGGACCCGCCGCCGACGAGCCAGACCGAGTCCGACGAGCTGCTGCTCGCCCAGCTTGACGAACTGTCCGAAGACGAGGTCGAGGAGTTGTTGCGCGGCATGGCCGAGAACGAGGTCGACCGGTGACCGACGGAGCATGGCAGAGCACGGCTGAGAGCGAGGGCGAGCGGTGACCGACACGGCCAATCCCGACATCACCGACCCCGAGGGGGCAGCCGCCCGGCGGGCGTTGCTCGGCAGGCGGCTGCGGGAGCGCATCGCGTCGCGGGTCGTCCCGCTGTCGTATCCGCAGCAGCGGCTGTGGTTCCTCGACCAACTCGACCCCGGCAACGCCGTCTACGTCGTGCCGCTGGTCTACCGCATCGACGGTCCGCTCGACATTCGCGCGCTGGAGCACGCGCTGACGGAGGTCGTGCGCAGGCACCATGTGCTGCGCACGACGTTCGCGGCGGGTGAGGACGGGCTGCCCGCGCAGACCGTGCGGCCCGCCGCCCCGATCACCGTGCCGGTGCACGACGTCTCCGCCTCGGCCGACCCGACCCCGGTCGCGCAGGCGTTGTGCGCCGCGCAGGCCCGGCTTCCGTTCGACCTCAGTGCCGACCCGATGCTGCGCCCGGTGCTTGTCCGGCTCTCCGCGACCGAGCACTGGTTCTGCCTGACCCTGCACCACCTCGCCTGCGACGGCGCGTCCCTCGGCCTGCTCGCCGCTGAGCTGTCCACCTTGTACAGGGGGATGGATCTTCCCGAGCTGTCCCTGCAGTACGGCGACTACGCCGAACGGCAAGCCGCCCGGCTGACCGGCGCGCCGCTGGAGGAGATGCTCGCCTACTGGCGCGAGCGACTCGCAGGCGCGCCCGCGCTGGCCACGCTGCCGACCGACCACCCCCGCCCGCCGACGCAGAGTTACCAGGGCGGGCACGTCGGCTTCACCGTCGCCCCCGACACCGCCGCCGCCACCACCGAACTGGCCCGCTTGTGCGGCGCGACGCCGTACGCCGTGCTCCTCGCGGCCTTCGCCGTGCTGGTGCACGGATACACCGGCGGCGACGAGGCCATCGTCGGCTCGCCCGTCGCCGGGCGCACCAGCGAGGCTGTCGCCCCGCTGATCGGGTTCTTCACCAACACCGTCGTGCAGCGGATCGACCTGACCGGCGACCCGTCGTTCCGCGACCTCGTCGCCCGCGCCCGTGACGAGAGCCGGGCCGCCATCGCCCACCAGGATTTGCCGTTCGAGAAGCTCGTCGAGCAGATGCACCCGAGCCGCGATCCGGCGCACAACCCGATCTTCCAGCTGATGTTCAGCTACCACGAGAGCGACGACGACGTGCTGTCGCTGCCCGGGTGCGAGGTCCGGATGGTCCCCGGCGACACCGCGACGGCCAAGTTCGACCTCACGCTCAGTCTCACCCGCAGGGCCGATACCCTCTCCGGGCGGCTGGAGTATGCGAGCGACCTGTTCGACCGGGATACCGCCGAGCGGATGGCCGCGCACTTCGGCACCGCGCTCGCCGCAGCCGTGGCGGACCCGGAACGTCCTATCGGGACACTCCCGCTGCTCGACAAAGCCGAACGCGAACGCATCGCGGTCGGCGGCAACCCCGAGCCCACGCCGGTTCCGAACGTCCTGCTGCACGAGCTCGTCGCCGCCCAAGCCGCCCGCACCCCGGACGCCCAGGCGCTACTCGGCGCGAACGACACCGCGGACCAAGCACTGACCTACCGCGATCTCGACGAGCGCGCCGAGTCACTGGCCGCCCGGCTGCGCGGCTTCGGTGTCGGCCCGGACGTCCCGGTCGGGGTGTACCTGGACCGGTCGCCCGAGCTCGTAGTCACCCTGCTGGCCATCCTCAAGGCAGGCGGCGCCTACCTGCCGCTGGATCCCGGCTACCCGCACGCCCGGCTCACCTTCATGGTCGAGGACGCCAGGGCCGCCGTCGTGGTGACCTCAGGAACTCTCGCGCGCCGCGCCGCCGCCATGCCCGCGCCCCTGGTGCGACTGGACGAGCGGACCGATGACGAGCCCGCGCCCATCCACACCGCGGGTCCGCTCGCGCCGGACAACCTGGCCTACGTCATCTACACGTCGGGCTCGACCGGCACCCCCAAAGGCGTCATGGTCTCGCACCGCAACGTGGTCAACTTCTTCACCGGCGTCGACGACGTGTGCCCAGGCGACACCCCCCGCACCTGGCTTGCCGTCACCAGCATGTCCTTCGACATCTCGGTGCTCGAATTGCTGTGGACGCTGGCCCGCGGCCACCGCGTGGTCGTGCGCGGCGACGAGCCCACCATGACCACCGCGCTCGCGGGCGGCAGCGTCGTGCCCGCCGCGGCGCAGGCCAGGACCATGGACTTCAGCCTGTTCTACTTCGGCGGCGACCGCGGCGGCGACCCGGCGAACCGCTACCGGCTCCTGATGGAGGGCGCGAAGTTCGCCGATCGCAACGGTTTCGCCGCGGTGTGGACGCCCGAACGGCACTTCCACGAGTTCGGCGGCCTCTACCCGAACCCGTCGGTGACCGGTGCCGCCATCGCCGCGGTCACCGAGCGGCTGCACGTGCGCGCGGGCAGCGTGGTGCTGCCGCTGCACGACCCGCTGCGCGTGGCCGAGGAGTGGTCCGTGCTGGACAACCTGTCCGGCGGCCGCGTCGGCATCTCGGTGGCGTCGGGCTGGCAGCCCAACGACTTCGTTCTCTCGCCCGACACCTACGCCGATCGCAAGAACGCGATGCTGCGCGGCGTCGAGGAACTGCGCCACCTGTGGCGCGGCGGTGGGGTGACCCGGCGCAACGGCGTCGGCGCCGACACGGAGGTGAAGATCTTCCCGGCGCCGGTGAGCGGCGACCTCCCGGTGTGGATCACCAGCGCGCGCAGCCCGGAGACGTTCCAACTGGCGGGCGAGATGGGCGCCGGCCTGCTGACCCACCTGCTCGGCCACTCCGTCGCGCAACTCGCCGACAAGATCGACCTGTACCGCAAGGCGTGGCGTGAGGCGGGCCACCCCGGCGAGGGGCATGTGACCCTGATGCTGCACACGTTTGTCGGCGGTGACGTCGACGCCGTGCGCGAGCTGGTTCGTGAGCCGCTGTGCGCCTACATCAAGTCCTCGTTCGACCTGCTGTCCGGCCTGGGGCAGGCGATGGGCCGCGAGGTCGACCCGCGCCAGCTGCCCGAACCCGAACTCGACGCCCTGGTGGCGGCCGCGTTCGAGCGATTCTTCGACACCTCCGGCCTGCTCGGCGGCCCGGAGCACTGCGCGGACCTGATCGACGAGCTCAAGGGGATCGGCGTGGACGAGGCCGCGTGCCTGGTCGACTTCGGCGTCGCCCACGACCAGGTGCTCGAAGCGTTGCCGGACCTGCGCTCGGTGCTCGAGCTGAGCGAGGACCGCCGCCGCCGCGCGCTGGCCGACGAGCCGATCGCCACGCAGGTGCGCAGGCATGGCGTGACCCACCTGCAGTGCACACCGTCCATGGCCGGTCTGCTGGTGGACGACGGCGCGGGGTCCCTCGGCGGCCTGGCCACCCTGTTGGTCGGCGGCGAGGCGCTGCCCGAGCCGCTGGCGCAGGCCCTTTCCGGCGCGGTCGACGACGTCCACAACATGTACGGCCCGACCGAGGCCACCGTGTGGGCCACCACCACGCCGGTACGGCCGGGGGAACCGGTGACCATCGGCGCGCCCATGGCGAACGTCCGCGCCTACGTGGTCGACGCGCACATGCGACTGACGCCGCCCGGGGTGCCGGGCGAGCTGCTCCTCGGCGGCGACGGCATCACCCGCGGCTACCTCGGCAGGCCGGGGCTGACCGCGACCAAGTTCATCCCCGATCCGTTCTCCGGGCAGGCGGGCGGACGGCTGTACCGCACCGGCGACCTGGTGCGCCGCGAGGCCGACGGCGCACTGCGATTCCTCGGCAGGCTCGACCACCAGGTCAAGGTGCACGGCCACCGCATCGAGCTCGGCGAGATCGAGAACACCGTGGCCGCCCACCCCGAGCTGCGCGCCGCCGCGGTGACCGTTCGGGGGACCGGCGCGGGCAGCCGCATCGTGGCCTACTGCGTCCCCGGCGGGGGCCCGTCGGCGGACGACCTCCGGGTGTTCTGCGCCCGGACGCTGCCCGACTACATGGTGCCCGCGGACATCGTCTTCCTCGACGAGCTGCCCACCACGCCCAACGGCAAGGTCGCCCGCGATCTGCTGCCCTATCCCGCCGACCGGCCCGCGGCGGTCTACCAGCCGCCGGGCACCGATGTCGAGCGTGCGGTCGCGCGGATCATGGCCGAGATCGTCAAGGCCGATCGGGTCGGCGTGCACGACAACTTCTTCGAGGTGGGCGGCAACTCGCTGCTCGCGGTGCAGGCCCGCGCCCGCCTGCTGCCGGTGCTGGGTGACCGACTGTCTCTTGTGGACATTTTCCGCTACCCGACGGTGCGCGGTCTGGTCACGGCTGTCGGCGCCGACGACGGATCGGCCACCGCCTCCGCCGAGCGCGCCAAGGAGTCCGCGGGCCGTCGGGCCGCCGCGTTCGCCCGCAAGCGCAAGGAAAGGACCGGGGCATGACCGAGGAGTACGAGGACGGCGTCGAGCCGATCGCGGTTGTCGGGCTGGCTTGCCGGGTGCCCGGCGCGCGCACCCCGGAGCGGTTCTGGCACAACATGCGTGCCGGCGTCGACTCGATCAGCCGGTTCACCACCGCCGAACTGCTCGCCTCCGGCGTCGACGCGGACACCCTCGCCGACCCCGATTACGTGCCCGCATCCGGTTTCCTCGACGACGCCGACCGCTTCGACGCGGAGTTCTTCGGCTTCACCCCCGCCGAGGCCGAGACGATGGACCCGCAGCAGCGCCAGCTCTGCGAGACCGCGTGGGCGGCGATGGAGGACGCGGGCCACGACCCGGCGCGCTTCCCCGGCGACGTCGCGGTGTTCGCGGGCGCGTTCATGACCAAGTACCTGGTCTCGAACCTGTCCACCAGCGCCCGGTTCCAGCGCTCGCCGATGGCGCCGCTGGCCCGGATGTTCAACGACAAGGACTTCCTCGCCACCCGCCTGTCCCACCTGCTCGACCTGACCGGCCCGGCGTACACGGTGCAGACCGCCTGCTCGACCTCGCTGGCCGCCACCCACCTGGCCTGCCAGTCGCTGCTGAGCTACGAGTGCGACGCGGCGCTGGTCGGCGGCGTGACTGTCAACGTGCCGCTGCGCGCGGGCTACCCGGTCGCCGACAGCGGGCTGTTCAGTGCCGACGGCCAGTGCAGGCCGTTCGACGAGCGCGCCGGGGGCACGGTGCCCGGCAGCGGGGTGGTCGTCGTGCTGCTGCGCAGACTGTCCGACGCGCTGGCCGACCGCGACCACGTCTACGCGGTCATCCGGGGATCGGCGGTCAACAACGACGGCGCGCTCAAGGCGGGCTACGCCGCGCCCAGCGTCGACGGACAGTTGCGCGTGATCACCTCCGCGCTGGCCGTCGGCGGGGTGGACCCGGCGACCATCGGCTACGTGGAGGCCCATGGCACCGCCACCCAGGTCGGCGACCCGATCGAGGTCACCGCACTGACCCAGGCGTACGCGGGCGCCGAGGTGGGCTCGTGCGCACTGGGGTCGGTCAAGGCGAACATCGGCCACCTCGACGCCGCGGCGGGTCTTGCCGGGCTGCTGCGCGCCGCGCTCGCCCTGCACCACGACGAGATCCCGCCCAACGCCAACTTCACCGCCCCCAACCCGGAGCTGCGGCTGGCGGAGACGCCGTTCTACGTGCCGTCCGCCGCTCGGGACTGGCCCAAGGCCGACCATCCGCGCCGGGCCGCGGTCAGCTCGTTCGGCGTAGGCGGCACCAACGCCCACGTCGTGCTCGAAGCGGCCCCCGCCGCAGCCGTCGAACGTGCCGAGGCTCGCCAGTTGCAGCTGATCCCGGTGTCGGCCCGCACCCGGGCCGCGGCTGACGCGGTGACCGAGCGGCTCGCCTCCGCACTGGACGCGGCTCCGCCCCCACTGTCCGACGTGGCCTTCACGCTGCAGGCAGGAAGGCGCGCATTCGCCGTGCGCCGCTTCGCCGTGTGCGCCGACGCCGCCGACGCGGTGCGCGCGCTGCGTGGCGACGACCCCGGCAGACTCGTCACCAAGGTCGCGCCCGACGGGCCGCACGAGGCGGTGTTCACCTTCCCCGGTGGCGGCATGCAGCACCCCGACATGGGCCTGGACATCTACCGCTCCGAGCCGGTGTTCCGCGCGGAGGTCGACCGCTGCGCGGAAATCCTGTTGCCCCGCCTCGGTTTCGACCTGCGCAGGCTGATGTTCCCGTCGGCCTTCACGCCGCTGCCCGGCCGAGAGCTGGCCGGGGGAGCCGCGACGATGGGCCGCGATCAGGGCGCGGGTGTCGTGTCGTCGCTGTTCGTCACCGAGTACGCGTTGGCCCGCCAGCTCATGGCGTGGGGTGTGCGGCCCGCGGCGATGCTCGGCCACAGCCTCGGCGAGTACGTCGCCGCGTGCCTGGCCGGTGTGTTCACCCTGGAAGGGGCGCTGGAGATCACCCTGGCCCGCGGCGAGCTGTTCGCGGCCATGCCGCCGGGCCGGATGCTCGTCGTCGGGCTGCCCGAGGCGGAGGTGATCCCGTTGCTGTCCGAGCGCGTCTCCGTGTCCGCGGTCAACGCGCCCGCCATGACGGTGGTCGCCGGGCCGGACGCCGACATCGCCGCGCTGCTGAAGGACTTGCGCGCCCGCGACGTCGACTGCCGCAAGGTGAGTGTGCCGGTGGCCAGCCACTCGTGGATGGTCGAGCCGTACCTCGCCGAATTCACCGCGAAGATCGCCGACCTGCCGCTGTCCGCGCCGACGATCCCGGTCGTCTCCAGCGTGACCGGCACGTGGATCACCGCGGCGGAGGCCACCGACCCGAAGTACTGGGCACGCCATCTGCGTCAGCCGGTCCGTTTCGCCGACGGCGTGCGGCAGGTGCTAGCCGAACCCGGCCGTGTGCTGCTGGAGGTCGGCCCCGGCCGCGCGCTGACCGCGCTGGCCGCCGCGCAGCAACTTGCGCCGACGCCGATCGCCGTCGCGACGATGGGTCTGCCCCGCGACGCACTGCCCGACCTCGCGCACCTGGTGACCGCCGTCGGGCGGCTCTGGCAGTGCGGTGTGGACGTCGACTGGGTCGCGTTCCACGGCGACGCGGACCCGCGCCGGGTGCCGCTGCCGACCTACCCGTTCCAGGGGGAGCGACACTGGGTCGAGCCAGGCGGGCCGGTCGTTCGCGAACAGGCCACCGAGCCGGTGATCGACCTGCCCGAGGTCGACCTCGACCTTGACGGCTTCGTCGCCCCTCGCACCGACCGCGAGCGGCAGGTGGCGGCGATTTGGTGCGACCTGCTTGGTCTGGAGCGGGTCAGCGTCGACGACGACTTCTTCGACCTCGGCGCGCACTCGCTGATGGTCACCCAGGTGACCAGGCAGCTGCGCCGGATGGGCGCCACCGAGCTCAGCGCCCGCGATGTGCTGCTGGCGGGCACGGTCGAGGGCATGGCCGCGCTGGTCGACCGCGCGTTGGGCCTCGTGCCCGCCGTCGCGACCTCGACCGGCGTCGTCCTCGCCGACGAGGTGCTGCTCGACGAAGCCATCACCGCCGAGGGGCTGGCCCCGGTGGATCCGTCGCGGCCGGGCACCGTGCTGCTCACCGGCGCCACCGGGTTCGTCGGCGCCTTTCTGTGCGCCGAGTTGCTGGGGTCCACCGACGCGACCGTGCTGTGCCTGGTGCGCTCCGCCGACGAACGCGAGGGCCTGGAACGCGTGCGGGCCAACCTCGACTCCTACGGCCTTCGATCGACATGGGGCACGCGGCTCGCTGTGGTGTCGGGCGACCTGTCCCGTCCCCGGCTCGGGCTCACCGAGGCGTCGTTCGCCGACCTCGCCGAGCGGGTCGACACCATCCACCACTGCGGCGCGTGGGTGAACTTCGTCCGCCCCTACCGGGCGCTCAAGGCGGCCAATGTTCTTGGCACGCAGGAGATCCTGCGGCTGGCCACGACGCACAAGCTCAAGCCGGTGCACCACGTGTCGACCCTCGCTGTGCTTGCGGGGGCGATGCGTGAGGACGTCGAGCGGATCGACGAGAACGACCCGCTGCCGCCCGCCATCGGCCACGACACCGCCTATAGCCAGAGCAAGTGGGTCGCCGAAGGCCTGGTGCGGCTGGCCCGCGAACGCGGCGTCCCGGTCTCGGTCTACCGGGCCGGTGGCGTGCTGGCCGATTCCCGCAGCGGCGCGTCGAACCGGGACGACTACGTCACCAAGGTCATCCAGGGCTGTGTCCAATTGGGACTGGCGCCGGAACGCGAGTACGAGCTGTCGGTTGGCACGGTCGACCACCTCGCACGGCTTGTGGTGGGGCTGTCCACCTCGCCGACGGCGCTGGGCCGCACCTTCCACACGATCGATCCGCGGCCGCTGCCATGGAACGCGATCTTCGACCGGATCCGGGAATTCGGCTACCCGGTGCGCGGCGTCCCATTCGACGAGTGGCGGGCCGCGCTGATCGACCAGGTCGACCAGGACGGCGACGACAACGCGCTCGCGCCGCTGATGGCGATGCTCGGCGACACCCCGGACCGCAAGATGCCCGAGATCGGCTGCGGCAACGTCTTCGACGTGCTGGGCGAGGCGGGCGCCCCCGAACTGGACCGGGCCTACTTCGACCGAATGCTGCGCTTCTTCGTGCGCGGCAAACTGCTGCCGCCGGTCGTGGCGGCGGACCTGACTGGAGGCTCCTGATGAGCATGCTGTTCACCGGGGCGACGCTCATCGACGGCGTGGCCGATGACCCGATCACCGACGGCGCCGTCCTCGTGGAGGATGACCGCATCACCGAGGTAGGCACCCGGTCGGTGCCCCGCGAGGCGGATCTGATCGACCTGTCCGGTTTGACCTTGCTGCCCGGCCTGATCGACGCGCATGTCCACATCGGACACTCCAGCGAGATGCGCGCGGTGTTGAACCTGGAGGTGTCGGTCGCCGAGCGCGCCGCCGACATCTTTCGCACGCTGCGCCAGACCGTCGAGGCCGGGTTCACCGCCGTGCGCGACTGCGGCGGCATCGACCACGGCGTGTTGCGCACTGTGGGCAGGGGACTGGTTCCCGGCCCACGGATCTGGGCCTCGGCGTCGCCGCTGGTGCAGTGCGGCGGGCACGGCCACCTCAGCTCGCCGTTCGTCGGCCCGGATGAGACTTTCCACTTCCGGGTGCGCGGTCTCACCGCGGTCGGGCGGATCTCCGACGGCGAGGACGAGGTGCGCAAGGCCGCCCGCGAGTGCTTCCGGCAGGGCGCGTCGTTCCTGAAGATGGCCGTCACCGGTGGGGTGGTCTCGGTCGCGGACAACCTGTCCGACACCCAGTTCAGCGTCGAGGAGATCGCGGTCGCGGTCGCGGAGGCGCACGCGCGCAACACCTATGTCACCGTCCACGCGCACAACGTCGCGGGCATCCACAACGCGGTGCGCGCGGGCGTCGAGTGCGTCGAACACGGCACCGGGATCGACGAGGAGACCGCCGCGATGATGGCAGAGCGAGGAGTCAGCCTCGTGCCGACACTGGCGATCGCGAAGGTGCTCACCGAGAACTTCGACCAGCACGGGCTGCCGCCGCAGATCCGCCACCGGGTCGGCGACACCATGCAGGGCATGGTCGACGCCATCCAGGCGTCGTTGGCGGCGGGCGTGCCGGTCGGTTCCGGTTCCGACCTCATCGGACCCGACCAGAACCGCCGCGGCCTGGAGTTGGTGCTCAAAGCCGAGGTGATGGGCGCGATGGCGGCGATCAAGTCGGCCACGTCGGTCAACGCCAAGATCATGCGGGTGGCCGACAAGATCGGCAGCGTCGAGGTCGGCAAGTACGCAGACCTGGTCGCCGTCGACTTCGATCCCATCGCGCACCCGGAGTTGTTCGACGACCCGTCGCGGGTCGTGCTGGTCGTCAAGGGCGGCCGCATCGTCAAGGACACCCGCAAGTGACCAAGGAGCATTCGATGGCCGACACCCGCTATCTCGTCGTCGTCAACGGCGAGGAGCAGTTCTCGATCTGGGCCGAGTCGATGGCCGTGCCGCCGGGCTGGCGCGCGGCGGGCTTCGTCGGGTCCGAAGAGGACTGCCTCGCCCACATCGAGACGGTCTGGACCGACATGCGTCCGCTGAGCCTGCGCTGACACCGAAACCTAGGGCAAGAAGGGCGCGACCATGAGTGAGCCGCGGACAGCACCGCTCGTCGTCGGCATCGGCGGATCCGGCACGCCGGGATCGGCGACCGAGCGGGCGCTGAGCACCGCCCTCGACGAGGCGGCACGGATGGGCGCGCGGGTCCGGCTGTTCGGCGGCGCGTTCCTCAGCGATGTGCCGATGTTCCGGCCGCGGCAGTCAGCGCGGGTGTGGTCGGCGGTCGAGTTGTTGGACTGTGTCGCCATGGCCGACGGGATCATCCTCGCCACGCCGAGCTACCACGGCGGCGTGTCCGCCCTGGTCAAGAACGCCTTGGACTACTTGGAGGACCTGCGCGCACATGACCGTCCGTACCTCGACGGCCGGGCGGTGGGCTGCGTGGTGACCTCGTCGGGGGCCCAGGCGGGCGGTACGACGCTGGCCGCGATGCGCTCGATCGTGCACGCGTTGCGCGGCTGGCCAACCCCGCTCGGCGTCACCCTCAACACCGCGGAGCCCGCCGAGGACCTGGGCGCGGGTTCGCTGCGGATGATGGCCACCCAGGTCGTCGAGTTCGCCACCCTGTTCGGCGCCCGCGGGCCCGTGGGAGCGCGGCGATGAGCGCGTTGCCGCTGCCGCCGCCCGTGCCCGAGCGTGCGACCACCGCGGACCGGCTGGCCGAGTTCCACCGGATGCGCGAGGAGACCCGCAGACCCGGATCCCAGCGGGCGGCGAGCAGGCAACACGTGCTGGGCAAGTTCACCGCCCGCGAACGGATCACCATGCTCCTTGACGATGAGTCCTTCGTCGAGACCGATCCACTGGCCCGGCATCGATCGACCGCGTTCGGCATGGACCGGCGGCGCCCGGCGGGTGACGGGGTCGTCGCGGGCTTCGGCACCGTCGACGGCCGCACCGTCGCGGTGTTCGCCCAGGACGTCACGTCGTTCAACGGCAGCGTCGGCGAGGTGTTCGGGGTCAAGGTCGGCAAGGTCCTCGACATGGCGATGCGGGTGGGCTGCCCGGTCGTCGGGCTCTACGACTCCAGCGGCGCCCGCCTGCAGGAAGGCGTGTTGTCGCTGGCCGCCTTCGGCCAAGTCGCTCGACGCGTGGTCACCGCGTCCGGGGTGATCCCGCAGATCTCGGTGATCATGGGCGTCTGCGCGGGCGGCGCGGTCTACACCCCGGCGGCCACCGATTTCGTGGTGATGGTCGACCGCACATCGCACATGTTCGTCACCGGACCCGACGTGATCCGCTCGGTCACCGGCGAGACCGTCGGCATGGAGGACCTGGGCGGCGCGTCCCTGCACGCGGGCCGCACCGGCAACGCCCACTACGTCGCGACCGACGAGGCCGACGCGATCGACTACGTCAAGGACCTGCTGTCATTCATGCCGTCCAACAACCTCGACGAGCCACCGAGGCACACGCTGGTCGCCGACCTTCGCCTGTCCGAACAGGACAGCGAACTGGACGCGATCATCCCTGACGCCGCCGAACACGGCTACGACATCGTCGACGTGGTCACCCGCATCGTCGATGACGGCGATCTTCTGCAGGTGCACGCCCGCTTCGCCCGCAACATCGTGTGCGGATTCGCGCACATCGAGGGCTCCCCGGTCGGGGTGGTCGCCAACCAGCCCAACCATCTCGCGGGTGCCCTGGACATCGACGCGGCCGAGAAGGCGGCACGATTCGTCCGCTTCTGCGACGCCTTCGGGTTGCCCCTGCTGACTTTCGTCGACGTACCCGGATTTCTGCCGGGGACCGACCAGGAACACGCTGGGATCATCCGGCGCGGCGCGAAACTGGGGTTCGCCTACATCGAGGCGACGGTGCCGAAGGTCACGGTGATCACACGCAAGGCGTTCGGCGGCGGGTATGCGGTGATGGCGTCCAAGGAGTTCGGTGCTGACGTGTGTGTGGCTTGGCCGACCGCGGAGATCGGGGTGATCGGGTCGCGGGGCGGGGTGAACCTGTTGTTCCACAGCGAAATCCGGGACGCACCTGACCCGGTGTCGGCCCGACGGGAGTACGCGGAGCTGTATCACGACACTTTGATCAGCCCGTACGTGGCGGCGGAGCGTGGATGTATAGACGATGTGATCGCGCCCTCGGAAACGCGGGGGACGATTGTGCGGGCGTTGCGGGCTCTGCGAAGCAAACGAGTGATCACACCGCCCCGAAAGCACAGCAACATCCCCCTGTGACTGCTCCTTCCGTTCTGTCCGCCGATCCAACCGTTCGTCGACCCGATCACCCACCGAACGTGACGGGTCGAGCCCGAACAGGTGCCCCACGCACCAATCGTGCGGTCCCGCCCCCAACGCGCGACCGCGCGTCGCGTGACCACGCGACGTGCGGTCACGCGACCACGCGATGATGCGTCGAGTCAGACCGTGAGCGACCTGGCCTGGTGATCGCTGACGTGAGCGGCCACTCCCGCCCGATTGCCCACGCCGAGCTTGGCGAAGACGTTCGTCAGATGCATCTCCACCGTCTTCTCAGCGATATGCAGCTTCCGCGCGATCTGCCGATTGGTCAGCCCGTCGCGCACCAGGTCGGCGATCTGTTGTTCCCGCCGGGTCAGCACGGCCGGACGGTCGGATGCGTTCTCGGTGGCCCGCTGCCCATTCTGGGTGATCAACCTGCGCCGCTCCAGTTCGGCTCGCTTGGCCCATGGTGTGGCGCCGATGCGTTCGAGACCGGCTCGGGCCGCCCGGAGTTCGCGCTGGGCGTCGTCGCGGCGGCCTGCGTGCCACAGGGCCATGCCCAGCACCACCCGGGCACGGAGTTCGTCGAAGATCGCTCCTGTCGCGGCCAAACCTTCGACGGCGTCCTCGGCCCGAGCCAGCGCCGCGAGTGGATCGGTCGCCAGGAGCAGTTGCGCCATGGCGAGGTGGCCGAGCGCGGACCGGCCGGGGTGATCGAGCAGCATACCCGCCGAGACCGCCAGTTCCGCCCACTTGGCCGCCGCCTCCGGGTTGCCCGCCTCCAACTCGGCGCGGGTCATCAACTCGTACCAGCTGACTCGGGAGCACGGGTTGGATCCGGGCAGGTTGGGTCCACCAGCGGCGGGCACCAAGTCGAGGCAGCCCTGGGGGTCGCCTGCGGCCAGCTTGGTCTCGGCAAGCATCCGTAGCGCCAGCAGGCTTTGCCAGCCGACGACGGCGTCGGCGTCCTGAACCATCGCGGAGGCCTCCTGTTCGGCCCGCTTGTCCGGAGTACCCAGGCCCGCGCTGGCCCACGCGAGCATCGCCTTGGCGGCGAAGAGTTGGCCCTGGCTGCCCGAGCTCTCCGCGAGATGACACGCGTTACGCGCGGCCTCGCTGGCGTCGACCAGCCTGCCGCGGGCGTGCAGCGCCAACACCTGGCCCAGCAGCAACTGGGGGAGCACCAAGCCGTTGTCGGCGCGGACGGCCCGGTCGACCGCGCGGTCGAAATGCCTTGCGGCGTCGTACCAGCGGACCAGCAGGATCTCGCTCCACCCGATCCATACGGCGGCGTCCAGACTCGCCGTGTGCTCGTCGTCGAGCATCATGTCGAGGATGGCCGTGGCCTGGGCCAGGTGCGCCGCGGCGCTCTCGCCGTTGCCCGCGGTGCCGTCCGCCTTGCCCATCAGGCCAAGGCTGGACGCCTCCAAAGCGCGGTCGCCCTCGCGGCGGGCCATGGCCAGTGCTTCGCGCGCCCACCAGCGGCACGCCATGGGATCGCCTTTGACCAGTTCGGTGTGGGCGATCTCCAGGCGCAGCGCGGCCGACGGCGCGGAGAAATCGTCGCCGCGGGCCTCGATCTCGGCCCGCAGCACCGCGTCCGCCGAACCGTGGGTGCCCAGCAGGCGTTCGACAGCGGCGAGCGCGGCCACCGCCTCGCCGCGCAGATCCCGCGCGTCCGGGGGTAGCAGGACCATGGCTTCGAGCAGGGTCTGGCGGCAGTCGCGCAGTCTGCCGATGGTGCCCAATGCCTTGGCCCTCGCCACCAACAGCATCGCTCGGGTGGCCATGGTGTCGTCCCGGCTGGGCAGCGCGCGCAACGCGGTGCGCAGCCAGGCCTCCGCTGCCAGCGGCTGAGTCGCGACGACAGCCTTCGCTGCCTCTGTGAGAAGCTTCACACCCTCCAGGTCGCCATGTCTGATGCCGTGCTGGACGTGCGTTGCGCGTTCGGCGGGTGTCGCCCCCCGGGCGCGCAGCACCTCGTCCGCCTTGGCGTGCAAGCTGATCCGCACGCAGAGCTCGCTGTGCTGATATACCGCGCGCCGCACCACCGGATGGCGGAAGGCGAAGCAGCGCCCGCGGTCGAGCGGACGCACGAGGTCGCGGCCGATGAGCTCGTCGATGCCCGCCAGCACGTCGGATTCCGGCAGGTCTACGACCGCGGTGAGCAGGTCGAGGTCGAAGTCGTCGCCGATCACGGCTCCCGCGTCGGCTGTCGCCTTGGCCTCGGCGCTGATGCCGTCGAACTCGGCGATGAATCCCGCGCTGTCGTCGTAGGCGACCCGGTGCGCGCCGCGGATCGGGTCGTTCTGCCACTTCACGGTGCGCGCGGACAGCAGCGCGTGCAGGTAGCCCGGGTTGCCGCCGCTCTCGCGGTAGAGGTTCCTGCGCCACACGGTGGTGCCCTGGTCGGCGAGCATGCGGTGCATGTCCCGCTCGGTCAGTGGTCCTAAGTGGACCTGGGTGATCGGCAGGTGCCGCGAGCGGTCCTGGATCGTCGACCGCAGCCCGGCGCTGGTCTGCCGGTCGCGAAAGCAGAGCACGAACAGCACCGGCGCCGACGGCGGCTTGCGCAGCATCGCGCCGAGCATCCGCAGCGCGGCTGGGGAAGCCAGGTGGCAGTCGTCGAGGATCACCACGAGGGCGCCGCCCGCCAGTCGGGTGAGCAGTGCGCGCACGCCGCGAGGGTCGACGGCGTCGTCGTCCTGGGTGTGATCATGGTCGTCGAGCGCGTCGCCGAGGATGCCGGCCGGGCCGGTTGCCGTGCCGCGGATGGCCCGGCCGGAGCGGATTACGGCCCCGTGGGACTGGACCAGCGCGGCGAATTCGGCTAATAGCGAGGTTTTTCCGATCCCGGCATCGCCGGTCACCACCGCCAGACCGGCGGTCCGCCCCCGTTTGTCAAGTCTGCGGAATGCGCCAAATAGGTTCTCGAGTTCGTCCGAGCGGCCGATCAAGGTTGGACCGTCAACGGTATTACGGGATCTTTCACTTTCGTCGGATAATTCTGGTAGAGAATCGTCTTCTCTCCGAGCCACTTGCCCCCCTTGCCCAAAAGCGTGTTCCTCGGCTGGAGCCGAGGCAGGACCAACGGGGCGACCGCCTCGGTGCGACCGCCAGCACTTCCACGGAAGCGCAATGCTGTTGGAGTGTCAAGTGTTCGCTGGGTCGCACGGCAGGGCCCGGGGGTGCCCAGGGTATTCCCTAGTGTCGCCAGGGGCCTACTGCGGCAAGACTTGCGGACGTCCAGCTCGGCGCTACGAAAATCCGTGGAGGAGTAAGTTGAGCACACGCATGTACGCGTTGCCGGTCGAGCAGACGCAGTGGCATGTTCCTGGGGGCAGCACGACGGTTTTCGACTGGGAGTACGACGAGGGTCGGGATCGTTTACTCGGTCTTTACGAAAAGGGCAAACAAAAGCAGTGGGATGCCGCCGAACGTCTCGACTGGACAATTGAGGTCGACGTCAACGACCCCATGGGCGTGCCTGAGCAGAGCATCGCGATCTACGGGTCCCAGGTGTGGGACTCGATGGGCGCCAAGGACCGCGGCATGGTCCGCCACCACCTGGCCTCGTGGCAGTTCTCCCAGTTCCTGCACGGTGAGCAGGGCGCGCTGATCTGCTCGTCGAAGATCGTGCACACCGTCCCCGGCCTGGACGCGAAGTTCTACGCCGCGACGCAGGTCATGGACGAGGCGCGCCATGTCGAGGTCTATTCCCGCTATCTGCGCGAGAAGTTGAAGCTGGCCTACCCGATCAATCCCGGCCTCAAGGCGCTGCTCAACGACGTGATCTCCGACCCGCGGTGGGATATGACCTACCTCGGAATGCAGGTGCTCATCGAGGGATTGGCGCTGGCGGCGTTCGCGCTGATCCGCGACATCGCCACCGAGCCGCTGGCCAAGACGCTCAACGCCTACGTCATGCAGGACGAAGCCCGGCACGTCGCCTTCGGCAGGCTCGCGCTGCGCGACTACTACCCGCAGCTGACCCAGGCCGAGCGCGACGAGCGCGAGGAGTTCTGCATCGAGGCGTGTTACCTGATGCGGCAGCGGTTCCTCGGCGAGGAGGTCTGGCGCAACCTCGACATCGACGCGGACGAGTGCATCGAGTACATGCGCAACTCCGAGCACTTCAAGCGGTTCCAGAGCCACCTGTTCTCTCGGATCGTGCCGACCCTGAGCGACATCGGGCTGTTCGGCGACCGCATGCGCCAGACGTTCGCCGACATCGGTGTCATCGGCTACGAGACCACCGATATCGACTCGCTGATGGAGCAGGACGAGAAGATCGCCGAGGATCTCGACCACGCGCGCATCGTGCAGGTGGAACAGGCGATCACGCTCGGCGGGCTCGAGCCTGGCCAGGAAACGACTGTCCGGTAAGGGTTTCACGTCATCAGACCTGAAGGGCGTCACGCACCCCCCGACGTGGCGCCTTTCGGCCTGCCCTGGGCGGGCCGGCGATGCGTCCGAACGGGTGAGAGTGACTTCGTCGATCAAAATTAACGACCGGTCGGCCGGATTGTTGCTACGGTCCGTGTCGTGACGTTTACCGCAGATGGCAGGCTCGTCCGGGGCGACCGCACCCGGGCGGCGGTCTTGGACACGGCGGTCGCGCTGGCGACCGAGGCCGGGCTCGGCGGGCTGACCCTCGCCCAGCTCGCCGATCGGCTGGGCGTCAGCAAGTCCGGCCTGTTCGCCCACTGGCGCAGCAAGGAAGACCTCCAGCTGGCCACCATCGAACGGGCCAGGATGAGCTTCAAGGAACGTGTCGTCGCCGTGGCGCTGTCACGGCCCGCAGGGGTCGGCAGGCTGTGGGCGTTGCACGAGGCGCGGCTGGACTACCTCGCCGACGACGAGCTGCCCGGCGGGTGCTTCTTCGTCAACGCGCAGTTCGAGTACGACGCCAGGACGGGCCCGGTGCGCGACCGGCTCGCCGAGGTCCTCGAGGAGTGGCTTGCCCTCATCGGCAGGCTCGCCGACGAGGGGGTCGCCGTCGGCGATCTGCGTCCCGATCTCGACACCCGCCAGCTCGCGTTCGAGATCAACGCGGTGGGCGTGGCGACGGTGTACCAGTCGCGGCTGCTGCCCGGTTCGTCGGCGATGACACTGGCGAGGACCGCGGTGCTCACCCGGCTGCGGGCGGTCTGCACCGACCCCGCCCTACTGCCCGCGGACTGACGTCCGCTCCTTCTCCCGTACCCACCGTTCAACGAAAGAGAGCGGCTCTGACCATGGCAGAACCCACGACGGCGCCATCGAAGTACCGGGCGATCGTGTTGACCGCCTGCGGTGGCACGTTCCTCGCCATGCTCGACTCCACTGTCACGAACTTGGCCGTGCCGGACCTGCAGCGCGCGTTCCCCAGCGCGTCGGTTCCGGACCTGTCGTGGGTCATCAGCGGCTACGCGGTCATGTTCGCCGCGCTGCTCGCCCCCGCGGGCCGCCTCGCCGACGCGTTGGGCAGGCGCAAGGTCTTCGCCGTCGGCGTCGGTCTGTTTACCCTCGCCTCGCTGCTGTGCGCGCTGGCGCCCTCCCTGCCGACACTGGTGATCGCCCGATTCCTGCAGGGCGCGGGCGCCGCGGCGATGATCCCGGCGTCCCTGGCCATCCTGCTGCTCGACGGACCCGCCGAACGCAGGCCGCAGTCCATCGCCCTGTGGAGCACGGCGTCGGCTGTCGCCGCGGCGCTCGGCCCGGCCGTCGGCGGTGTGCTCGTCGAGCAGTTCGGCTGGCAGTCGGTGTTCCTGATCAACCTGCCGCTCGGCTTGATCGTCATCGCCGCGACCCTGCGCGTGGTGCCCAAGCCCGAGTCGTCGACCAGGGGCGCGCTGCCCGACATGGTCGGCACCGGCCTGGTCGCGATCGGTGTGGGCGGGCTGACTCTCGCGGTCAGCGAAGGCGCCAGTTGGGGCTGGCTCGACGTGCGCACCCTGGCGAGCGCGGTCATCGGTGTCGCCGCGCTGGCGTTCGCCGTGTTCCGCTCACGCAGCCACCCGACTCCCGCGATCGAGACTTCGCTGTGGGGCAACCGGACTTTCGCCGCGACCAACATCGTCTCGCTGTTCTACGGCATGGCCCAGTACGCCTGGATGCTCGGCAGTGTCCTGTACCTCACCGAGATCTGGGGCTACGGCGAACTGCTCGCGGGCGTCGCCAACACCCCCGGTGCCTTCGCCGCCTCCGTCGCGGCGCTGGGCCTGGCCCGCGTCGCGGGCAAGATCGGCGGCCCACGTACCGCGGTCATCGGCGGCCTGATCGCCTTCACCGCCTGTGGCCTCTGGTTCACCTTCGGCCTCATCGACCACGCCGCGTTCCTCACCTTCTGGCTGCCCGCGGCGCTCTTGGCGGGTGCGGGCATGGGCGCGGCCACCATGGGGACCTCGGCAGCGGCGGCGATGTCCGCCCCGCCCACCCGGTTCGCCAGCTCCAGCGGTCTCAACACGACGGCCCGCCAGTTCGGCGGCGCACTCGGTATCGCGATGATGGCGGTGGTGCTGCAGCAGAGCACCGGCATCGACGGGACCCGCGACGTCGACGCCTACAGCAACATGTTCCTGTTCTGCACCCTGATGATGATCGCGGCCCTGGTCGTCGCGGTCGGCTGGTTGAAGTTCCCCGCTCCGGCCGCCGCTCCCACCACAGATGTTCCGGCGGCGGCCAAGGCCAAGGGATAGGCGCGCTCCACCGGGCAGTCCGTTGCGACGGACTGCCCGGTGTGTGCGTTCAGGGGAGCAGGTCGAGCAGCCATCGCGGGCCTTTGACCTGCGCGCCCGCCTTGGCGCAGCGGCGGCGGAGTTCGCGGTCGGCGGTGATCACCAGGCACGGCGCGTTGAGTCGGCCGCAGGCCATTTCGACGATGGTGTCGTCGCCGCTGCCCGGGGCGTCGACGACGGTGATGCCGTCCACTGAGCCGATCCCACGGGCCGCGCCCTCGGTGACGAAGAGGATTTCCGGCAAGGCGAGATCGAACGGGGTGATCCCGGGGAAGCCCGCGACCGTGGCCAAGTCGTCGCGCAGTCTGCCCGCGGCACCCGCCCGGTCGTTCCACCAGCCGTCGGCCCGGGCGCCCATCACGTTGGCGGCGTCGACGATCAGCACCGGCCGGACCAGTGCCGTGCGCAGCGCTGTCCAAGCCTTCGCGAACGGTGGGTACAGGTTGAGTCGGTCCACCTCGCCCACCGGGATCCACGCGGCAGCGCGGGTTTCACGGGAGGCGCGTTCCACGGTCGGCATGCTGTCGATGGAGCCGATCACGGTCTCGTAGGACCAGTTGCCGTGGTTCACCCCGATCATCCCGAACGGCGTCACCAGCGAGGGGTCGAGGGTGCATTCCTCGCCGGTCTCCCGCAGCGCCGCGTCGACGGCGCTTTCGTGGCTGTCGCGCGCGCCGCCGAACAGGGCCCAGGTGCCGCCGCCGTGCGTCCAGCGTGAGCGGTGCTGCAGCAGGACGTGCCCGTCGTGCACCGGCAGCAGGCCCGCCGCGCCGTAGCGGCCCCAGTGGATGTGCCCGCGCTCGCAGCGGACCACGCGGTCACCGTCACCCCGTGCCATGTGCCTCCTCGAGTACCGCGCGGGTGCCCTTGGCGAACTCCGCTCCCTCCAGTATCGGGGCCACACCGAACGTCGCGCCCCCGAAGGCCGCCGAGTCGGCGAACTCGGCGTTCTCCAGATGGACCGGCCCGGCGAACTTCACGGGATCGAATCGGGCGAGACCGCCGAATCTCGCCCTCCTGAACCAGGCAGGCCCATCGAAGCTCGTGTGGACGAACTCGGCATCCTCGGCGAAGGTTACGTTGTCGAACACGCCCCCGCGGGCGAAGCGCACGCCATAGAAGGTGGTCTTCCCGGCGATCTCCGCCTTGCCGAACCGGCAGGCCGCGCGGAACTCGGCATGGTGGAACCGAGCCGCCGCCCCAAACTCAGCGTTCTCGAACGAAACCACGCCGTCAAAGGTCACCCGCTCGAACCCGCCGCGCCCGTCGAACTTCACGCCGTCGAACCCGGCGGAACCGGCGAACGTCGACCCGATGAACTCGGCGTGCCCGCTGAAGCGCGTCCCGCTGAAGTCCGCGCTTGCGGAGAATCGCACCAATTCCAACCCGGTGTCGGCAGCGAAGTGCGCCCCGGCGAAACTTGCGGGCCCGTCGACGCGCAGGTTGCGGAACTGGGCGGCCCCCTCGAAGGTCGCCCCCGCGAACCGGACGGCCTTGACCCTGCAGTCGATCAGGTCGACGTCGATCAGGGTCGCGCCCGAGAGGTCGAGGGTGATACCCGACCAGAAGGTCGGGAGGGCTTGGTCGGGGCCGGGCAGGAGATGGTGGGACAGGACGCGCTGGGCGGCGACCCGGACCTCGCGCTCCTGCACCTGAGCCTGATGGGCCGCGACGAGGTCCTTGTCCGTCTCGATGGGCGGTTCACCCGGGAGTTGGAACGGCATCCGCAAGTAGGCGCAGAGGAGACTGGCGATGGTCTGTCGCTGCTCCGGGTTGCCCTGGGCCAGCCGTTCCAACGCGTAGAGGCCCGCCAGGCGTATTGGCGCCTTGTCGGAGCCGAGTTGGTCGGCGGACTTGGTGTACAGCTCGGTGATGCGCCGCTCGGCCGCGTCCTTCTCCGAGGTGTCCGCTGTCCGTTGCTGATGCGCCACTGTGTCAGCGGCGACCTGCTGCTGCAGGGCCAAGGCGCGTTCGCGGTTGTCGAGGTCGTCCTCGGTCGCGCGCTGCCGCCGCCAGGTCAGGTACAGCGCGAACACGCCGCCGCCGCCGATCCCGATGCTCAGCCCGATCCGCAGCGCTTCGAACCGCGCGGTCACCAGCTTGTCGTCGGTCAGGCCGCGCGTGCCCGCCCACCACAGCACTGTCACCACCGCCGTGGTGAACACTGTCAGCCCGATGACTACTGCCGTCAGCGTGCCCGTGGACAACGGTTTGAGGGTAGAACGCTCCTTGGATACGACCACGCCGCGATCTTCGCGCATCCAGTCCGCGATGGGGAGGAATAGCTCCTCAGCCGTTATTCGTGGGCTGTTAGTGCGAAATTCTTGCCCGGTGCGCCTGACTGGTCCACCGTGCGCACGGTGAGAATCGCACTGAGCACGATCATCGCCGCCCTACTGCTGGCCGTCGGCTTACCCGCCGAGGCCGCCGCGGCCACCTTCACCCTCGACAAGGGCGAGTACACGGTCGGCACGCCGGTCACGGCCGCCTACACGACCGACCGGCCCGACGAGCAGAACTGGGTCGGCGTCTACGCCGACCCCGGCAACGCGCCGGTCGATGGCACCTACGTCGGCCCCAGCACGGCATGGTCCTACGCGCCGGGCGCCTCGGGCACCGTCACCCTGCCGACGACCTCGCTCAGCCCCGGCGCCTACGTCGCCTACTTCCTCCACGACGACGGCTACACCTCCCTCGCGGCTCCCGTGCGCTTCACCGTGGTCGGCTCCGGGTCCCAGCCGCCCGCGTTCCTCGCCGACCCCACGCCGCTGCGCAACGCCCGGGTCGACGCGGCGTACCAGGCGAAGATCGTCGCGGTCGATCCGGACGGCACGAAACCGACCTACCGCAAGGTTTCCGGCCCGTCGTGGGTGCGTGTCGCCAGTGACGGCATGGTCAGCGGCACGCCTCGGGTCGCCGATGTCGGCGTCAGCAGGCTCGTCGTGTCGGCCACCGACGGCGAAGGCCTCACCGCCCGCGCGACCGCCATGGTCACCGTGCGACCGGTGGGCCAGAAGCTGGTCCCCGAGCCGGTGGTGACCGCGTTCAACGTGTGGCACTCGGGCTCGCAGGTGACCGACGGTGTCACCAAACAGATGCGTTTCCTGGTGTCGTCAGGCAGCGACGTCGTCGGCCTGTCGGAGAGCCGGGGCACGCACGCGAAGTCGATCGCCGACGCACTGGGCTGGTATTCCGTGCACAACGGCGGCGACCTCGCCATCGTCAGCAAGTACCCGCTCGGGGCGACCTTCACCGTCGAGGCCGGGTTCGGTGCCCGCGTCGAGTTCGCCGCCGGCGAGCGCGCGGTGATCTGGGACGTGCACCTGAACTACACGCCGTACGGCCCGTACGACGCGTGCTTCGACAAGATGAGCGTGAACAAGATCATCGCCCGGGAAAGCCAGTCCGGCCGGGTTCGGGAGATCGACTCCGTCCTGAACGCGCTGGCGCCGCACAAGGCCGAGGGCATCCCGGTGTTCCTCGTCGGCGACTTCAACGCCCCGTCGCACCGCGACTGGACGCCCGCCGCGGCGAGCCTGCACTGCGGATACACAGTGAACTGGCCGGTCAGCCAGACCGTCGAACGCGCGGGCCTGATCGACTCGTACCGGGCGGTGAACCCGGACCCGGTCACGATGCCGGGAAACACGTGGTCGCCGGTGTACCCCAGGCACAGTGGGAGCACGGGCGTTGTCGAGCCGCAGGACCGGATCGACTTCGTCTACTCGGTCGGCCCGGTGCAGCCGCTCACCAGCAGCGCTGTCGTCCGGGGCAACCCGGTCGCGGTCCCGAACCACGCGGGCAACGAGTGGGCCTCCGACCACGCCGCGGTGGTCACCCGCTTCCGGATGTGAATCAAGCGGTCCCCACCTCCTCCGCGGGGGTGGGGACCGTCTCCTCGATGGCGGACACCGGGGTCGCCGCCTCCCACATCCGCTCGGACTCCGCGACGAAGTGGTGGAACCACGGCCCGTCCTGAGGCGTGAGCGTGATGATCGGGCCCGCTTCGCGGCGGGGCTGGAACTCGTAGTGCTGCACGCAGACCAGGCCGCGCGGGCTGGTGACGTCGAGGCAGTTGAACCCGGCGGACGGGATGGTCGACAGCACCCGGACCTCAAGCCTGCCCTCATTGCGGTCCTGGATCGTCGCCAGGTCCTCAAGCGTCGTGAGGATGCGCTGCTTCACCCGGCCCGCGCCCATGCTGTGCGCCATCCGCCGGTCCGCGGTCTCCATGAGCGCGTCGTCGTGCGGATCCGGCACCAAGACGCGGACCCGGCCCCCGGCGGCCAGGATGGCGGGGAAGTCGGTCGTCAGCCCCTGCACGGTCCTGGTCATCGTCAGGCCGACGACGAGCATGTCGAACGAGGCCGCGCGCCGGGAGATGAGGTCGGCCGGAAACTCCGACTTGAGCAGCGCGGCCGGGTTGCCCCGCTGGGCTCTCCCGAGCTCATCGAGCTGGCGGCGCGACTTGATCTGCGACAGCGCCAGCCACGCGAGCAACGCGAGGACCACCGACGAGAGCGTCTTCACGTCCGAGAGACCCGACGCGCCCAGGACCGTGAACGCCACGGCCACCAGGGCCAGGATGTAGAGGTCCACGTTGTCGTCGTTGATCACGCGCACCAACAACCGGCGCAGCCTGCCTGGCCCCTGAGACATGTCCCGATCTTGTCAGAGTTCGCCCACGGCGGTCACGTAAACGACGGCGGTGCCTGCCTCGTCGGAGGCGGCCAGGTCGATCTCCGCGGTGAAGCCCCAGTCGTGGTCGCCCGCCGGGTCCTCGAAGATCTGCCGGACCAGCCAGCGCTCCGCCTCCGCCTCGATGATCAGCAGGGCCGGGCCGCGGGCGTTCGGGCCGGTGCCGATCTGGCTGTGCTGCTCGAAGTACGGGTTGAGCGCGTCGGCCCAGGCCTCGGCGTCCCAGCCGCTGTCGCCGTCGAGTTCGCCGAGCGCCCAGTAGTCGCGGCGGGCCGCGAGCTGCACGCGGTGGAACAGCGCGTTGCGGACCAGGACGCGGAAGGCGCGGGTGTTCTTGGTGACCGCGGGCGGGGTGTCGTCGACCCGGTCCTCCAGCTCGCCCGTCTCCGGGTTGGTGAGTTTCTCCCACTCGTCGAGGAGGCTGGAGTCGACCTGGCGGACCAGCTCGCCGAGCCACTCGATCAGGTCGGTGAGGTCCTCGGTCTTGGCGTCGTCCGGGACGGTCTGGCGGACCGCGCGGAAGGCGTCGGCGAGGTAGCGCAGGACCAGGCCCTCGGAGCGGGTCAGGGCATAGAAGGAGACGTACTCGGTGAAAGTCATCGCGCGCTCGTACATGTCGCGCACGACGGACTTGGGGGAGAGCTGGTAGTCGCCCACCCATGGGTGCCCGCGCCGGTAGGTGTCGAAGGCGGGGAGCAGCATCTCGGCCAGCGGCTTCGGGTGGGTCACGGTCTCCAGCAGCTCCATGCGCTGGTCGTACTCGATGCCCTCGGCCTTCATCGCCTGCACGGCCTCTCCGCGCGCCTTGTGCTGCTGCGCGGAGAGAACCTGGCGCGGATCGTCCAAAGTGGACTCGACCACGGACAGGACGTCGAGGGCGTAGCTGGGCGACTCGCGATCGAGCAGTTCGATCGCGGCCAGCGCGAAGGGCGAGAGCGGCTGGTTGAGGGCGAAGTCGAACTGCAGGTCGACGGTCAGCCGGACCGAACGCCCTTGCTCATCGGGTTCGTCGAGCTTTTCCACCACGCCCGCGGCCAGCAGCGCCCGGTAGATCGCGATGGCCCGCAGGATGTGCTTGCGTTGGGCGGGGCGGTCCTCGTGGTTGTCGGT
The DNA here is from genome assembly GCF_014323725.1 of Actinokineospora xionganensis. Taxonomy (GTDB): domain Bacteria; phylum Actinomycetota; class Actinomycetes; order Mycobacteriales; family Pseudonocardiaceae; genus Actinokineospora; species Actinokineospora xionganensis. The sequence goes on from NZ_JABVED010000005.1 coordinate 372,664, forward strand.
CAGCAGCTTGCGCATCGCGGTGAAGGCGTCGCCGGGGCGGCCGATCACGTTGAGCAGCATGGAATGGCTGACGTGGAAGCTGGAGGTCAGTGGCTCGGGCTCGGCCGCGACAAGGCGCTCGAACGTCGGCAGGCCCCAGGAAACCATGCCCTCGGGCGGCTTCTTGCGGACGAACTTGCGGCGCTTCTTCGGGTCGTCACCGATCTTGGTCAACGACTTCTCGTTGTCGATCACATGCTCGGGCGCCTGGACGAGCGCCGTCCCGAGCGTGTCATAGCCCGCCCGGCCCGCGCGGCCGGCGATCTGGTGGAACTCGCGGGCTTTGAGGATGCGGGTCTTCACGCCGTCGTACTTGGACAGGGACGTGAACACGACCGTTCGGATGGGGACGTTGATGCCCACGCCGAGGGTGTCGGTGCCGCAGACGATCTTCATCAACCCGGCCTGCGCCAATCGCTCCACGAGCCGGCGGTACTTCGGCAGCATCCCGGCGTGGTGCACGCCGATGCCGTGGCGGACCAGGCGGGAGAGGGTCTTGCCGAAGCCGGAGGAGAACCGGAAGTTCCCGATCAGCGCGGCGATCTTCTCCTTCTCCTCCTTCGTGCAGACGTTGATGCTCATCAGCGCCTGCGCGCGTTCCAGAGCGGCGGCCTGGGTGAAGTGCACGACGTAGATCGGGGCCTGGTTGGTGCTGAGCAACTCGTCGAGCGCCTCGGTGAGCGGCGTCATACCGAAGGAGTAGAAGAGCGGAACCGGCCGCTCGGCGGAAGTGACCACCGCCGTGTCCCGCCCGGTCCGGCGGGTCATGTCCTCCTTGAACCGGGTGACGTCGCCCAGGGTCGCGGACATGAGGATGAACTGGACCTTCGGCAGTTCGAGGAGCGGAATCTGCCAGGCCCACCCGCGGTCGGGCTCGGCGTAGAAGTGGAACTCGTCCATGACGACCTGACCCACGTCGGCCTCGGCCCCGTCGCGCAGGGCGATGTTGGCCAGGATCTCCGCGGTGCAGCAAATGATCGGGGCACCGCCGTTGACGCTTGAGTCGCCGGTCATCATGCCCACGTTCTCGGCCCCGAACATCTCGCACAACGCGAAGAACTTCTCCGACACCAACGCCTTGATGGGCGCGGTGTAGAAACTCCTGACCCCTTGCGCGAGTGCCGTGAAGTGCGCGCCCGCCGCGACCAGGCTCTTGCCGGAGCCGGTGGGGGTGTTGAGGATGACGTTGGCCCCGGAGACGATCTCCATCAGCGCCTCCTCCTGGGCGGGATACAGGGAAAGACCCTGCTCGGAGGCCCAGGTGGCGAAGGCGTCGAAGAGCTCGTCGGGTTCGGGGGTGGCGGGCAGCCGCGAAGTGAGCGTCATGGTCCTTCGATCGTGCCTGGTCGACCTGAGGCGACGCTAGGCGGGGCACCGTCGTACCTGCCACAGCTAGGGCTCGGACTATCCCGGGCGTTCGCGCATTGCAACAAATGGGTGGTGCGGTGAGTGCTGCGTAACAGATGCCCTCGCAGGGCGCGACTACCTGTGACAACGTCGAAACCGAGGTGTCACCTATGAGTCCCACTATGATCAACGCCAGCCTTGTTAAGGTTGCATTGAACAATGTTGGGGGGCATCAATTTGAAGAATTCGTAAACCAGTTTTACTCGGCGTTGATGGGCATGTCCTTCGTGCCGCTTGGTGGAGTAAAGGATGGAGGCGCCGATGGTATGGATGAACAAATCTTTGAGTCCACAGGGCGACGCTTCTACCAGGCAAGCATTGAACGATCATCCGAAGACAAAATTCGTCGCACGGTTCGACGTCTGCGCGAGTTCGGCCGCGATCCTCGGAATGTGACGTACATTACATCCCAAACCATCAAACATATCGATCAGGTAGAAGACGCGCTAACTGACGAGCTCGACGTTACAATAAGGATTCGCGACGGCCTCTATATACAGAATCAGATTAATTAATCGCCGCAAACCAGGGCGGCCTTCGATGCGCATCTGCGCCATTTAACAGACTATCTTACCACTGCCGGTGCGTCGAAGCTGATACCCGTGTCTAAGCACGTAAAGTCGCCAGCAGTGTACGTCTTTCTCTCTCATGAGGTGGCGCGAAGGTCTGGTAATGAATCACTGTTGAATGCCGTTGCGGACAGCCTAGCACTCTGGGCGCTAGAGGGCACAAATCCGGACCTTGGAATTCTGCGCACAAGCGGCGAGGTGTTGAACCGAATATGCGATGAACTTCCTTCGGTCCGATCACTGCTTAGCAGCCGCATCCAAGGTCGGTTAGAGCATCTTGCGCGTAAACAGCCGAACGGACTCAGGGAGCCCTTTTCATCCTGCGGTGGTCTCGTAGTTCT
>NZ_JABVED010000050.1 GCF_014323725.1 Actinokineospora xionganensis
ACTGAGCCGACCACGACTCAGCCGACCACGACTCAGCCCACCACGACCCAGCCCACCACGACCCAGCCGACGACCCAGCCGCCCGGCGACGTCATCGACATCTCGTACACGGTCAAGGGCAAGACCTACATCAAGAAGCTCAACGCCTCCGCGCTGATCGGGCCGGGAAAGCTCGACGCCAAGGTCAAGCTGGCCGAGGGCACCTTCGCCGGTGACCTGACCCTGCCCAGCACGAAGATCAACTTCTCGCTGTTCGGGTTCCTGCCCGCCCAGGCCAACGTGAAGATCGTCCCCGCCGGGAAGGTCACCGGCACCATTGCCGCTGACGGCTCGGTCAAGTCGGACGTCGCCGTCGACCTGGTGCTGGTCAACGTCAAGGTGTTCGGCCTCTCCATCGGAGGCGGCCCGTCCTGCAAGTCCTCGACGTCGGTCGCGCTCGCCTCGAACCCCGGGTTCAACCCGGTCTCGGGCGGCACCCTGGCCGGTTCCTACGAGATCCGCCCATTCACCAACTGCGGCATGTTCACTTCGGTGATCAACAGCCTCGCCGCGGGCCCCGGCAACACGCTCGAGATCGCGCTGACGAAGAAGTGATTCCGCCGCGCGACGTGTGACCCCCGCTCGCTCCGGTGCGGTTCCCCGCACCGGAGCGAGCGGTCGGCGCGACCGCGCCCCACCACCCGCGCGCCGCGCCAAGGCGAAGCCAGCAGAACACGGAAGAGGACCGATGAGGATTGGTATGAAATCGACAAAGTTGGCCGCGGGGCTGTCCGGCGTCCTCGCCGCCGGGATGGTCGCCGCGGGACTGCTTGTCGGCGCCGGGACCGGTGCGGCGGCACAGCAGGTCGATGTCGACAAGACGCTGGACTTCTCCTGCCCCTTCCCGCTGCTGGGCATGCAGACACTCAAGACCAGGATCCAAGCCACCTTCACCCTGCCCGCCGCACCCGGCGACCCGGTGAAGACAACGAACTTCAAGACGACCGCCACGGTCCCCGCGACCTCGACGGCAGGCCTGCGTGAAGTCGCCGCGGCCACCCTCGAGGGCACCGCGGACGCCGCGGTCAACGTCGCCACCGGCGGCGCGAACCTGAACATCCGGCTGCCCGGCCTGGCCGTCGCGAAGACCACGATCCCCGCCAGCGGACCCTTCGACATGGCCGTCACCGGGTCCGTTCCGGAGTTCGCGCCCGAGCCCGGCCCGGTGTCGGTGACGATGAAGGGCTACACCGCCTTCGTCACGCCGAAGAAGACCGATGGCAGCTACACCGGCATCGGCGACATCGTCTCGCCCTGCACCCTTGTTCCCGGCCAGAACCCGGAGCTGCTCAGCTTCGTCGCGGGCGGCGGCGGTGGCAGCACCACCGTCACCACCTCGCCGCCGCCGACCGGGGTGAAGTACGGCTACGCCATCAAGGGCAAGTCGAACCTCAAGAACCTCACCGGTGACGTCCCGATCTCCGGGACCATCGACGCCGAGCTGGTCCTGGCGACCAAGCAGTTCACCGCCGCGCTGGCGCTGAACCCCACGACCGCGAATCTGACCATCATGGGCTTCCTGCCCGTGGTGTCCAAAGTGGAGTTCGAGAACGTCGGACAGACTTCCGGGAACATCGATGCCACCGGCGTGCTGAGATCGGCTTCCAAGGTCACGATCAAGCTGCCGCAGGTCAGCCTGTTCGGGTTCCCGATCAGCCAGAGCGCGGACTGTAAAACCGTTGCCCCGTCGGATATCGCGCTGCAGTCGGCGGCTGACTTCGACGTCATCGCCGGCGGCAGGCTCACCGGCACGTATGCGATCGCCCCGCTCAAGGGCTGCGGCGGCTTCAACGACTACATCAGCGGCTTCGTCGCGGCGGACGGCAACAAGCTCGACCTGACACTGACCGCTAAGTAGCACCAAGTGTGCGCACGTGAAAGAGGACATATGAGGACACGGATGAACGGGAAGATGGCCGCAGGAGTGGCCGCCACGGCGACCGCCGCGGTGGTGGCCGGGTTGTTCGCGACCAGTGGGACCGCGTCGGCCGCGGCCAGTCTGGATCTGAACTACTCCTGCACCTTTCCGCTGATCGATGTGCAGCCGGTCAAGGTGCACAT
>NZ_JABVED010000051.1 GCF_014323725.1 Actinokineospora xionganensis
CCACGCGCTTGTAATTGGCGAGGGGTTCGCCCATGACTACCGTTCTACAACGAGCCTATGGCGTCCTGCTCGCAGCGTTTCTTACTTACTGAATGTAAGGAACGCTGCATCTTGGTGTAAGGTTTGCGACGTGGAGACGGTCAAGGCCTTGGAACTGCTCGGCGAGTACACAGCCGGACAGTGGGGCATGGTGACCACTCGGCAGGCACTGAACCTTGGGGTCGATGACGTCACGCTGCACCGCCTGAAGAGAGCCGGCTTCCTTGAGACCGTACGTCGCGGAGTTCACGCGCTGACGGCCTCCAGCCCATCCGGTGCTCGCGCGGAGCAAGCGGTGTGGCTAAGCCTTCGCCCAGCGGTCGCAGGCTGGGAGCGACCCAAGCTGGACCCCGACGGGGGGGTGATCTCCCATCACTCCGCCGCCCGACTGCACGGTCTTGGCGAGCTGGTGAACAGGCGCGTAGAGATGACCGTTCCCCGCAGGCGCACGATGCGCGATCCCGACGTATGGCTACGCAGGGCGGACCTGTCCGAAACCGACGTGACCGTACTCGACGGACTTCCAACAACCACCCCGATGCGCACTATCTGCGACCTCCTCGACCAGCACAACGACGCCAGCCACGTCGCGACCATCATCCGCCAAGCTGTTGAGGCCGGGCAGGTCCGACTCGACGAGCTGGCCAATGAGATCGGGCCGTACGCAAGCTACTACGGTGCCGTCCCTTCCGACGGGGCCGCACTGCTGGAGCAACTTCTCGCGCAGATCGGCCTATCCACCGTCGACATGACAACACGACCTTCCCCCATCACCTGGGGCCAACTCGCTGGGGTCAGTTGGGGCGAACTCAAGGACAAGGGCGTCACTTGGGGCCAACTGGCGACCATGTCACCCGACATCGCGCGCCGGCTAGGGATTGCCTCAGCCACAGGCGAGGCGAACAACGAGAACAAACCAGAAGACGCGACGTGACACCAAAGCCACCGAACCCACAGGCCTTCATGCGGTCACTGAAGGACCGAGCCGCCAACACCTCAAACAACACGGGTGTTCCCACCGGGGAACTCATCGAGCGCTACTACCATCGCCGGCTGCTGGCCCGTGTGTTTCACACCGATCGCGAGGGATGGGTCCTCAAAGGTGGCCAAGCACTGCTGGTGCGTTGGCCACAGGCTCGGTATTCCACCGATGTCGACCTGCTCCGAACTGGAGACGACGTGACCGTCGACAACGCCGTCGACGCGTTGATCGCCGCCGCCTCGACCCACTTGGCTGATCACCTGCAATTCAGCCACTACGACACGTCGAACGAGACGGCGGCCGATCGGCCTTCACGCAAAGTGCGGTTCAAGGTCATGTTCGGCCTCCGAGAACTATCCACGGTCAGCGTCGACGTCATAGCCGCTGCAGTCCACCCGGTCGGGAAGCTAGCGGTCGAGCAACTCGAAGCACCGTTCGCGATCGATTCCAGCCCATGGCCACAAATTCGCATGTGGCCGCTCGAGGACCACGTCGCCGACAAGATCTCGGCGATGTACGAGCTACATCGCGAACAAATGCTCCCGTCCACCAGATTCAAGGACCTCGTCGATCTAGTGCTGATTGCACGCAAATCCGCACTGAACGGCGAACTCACGCATGCCGCGCTGCACGCCGAGGTTTACCGCCGCCAAGCCGCGGGCACACAACTTGTCCTCCCGCCGACGTTCACGGTGCCCGACCGCTCGTGGGTGGCCGGCTATCGCGCCCAAGCCATCAAGACCCACGAACTGCCTGCCGACTACCGCACCCTCGACGGCGCCACGCCGTTGGCCAACGCGTTCATCACACCACTGCTCCAAGAGCAGGCAACCACCGGAACCTGGAGGTTCGACCATCTCAGGTGGGAGTGACTCGCCGCGCTGGTCAGCCTTCGGCGGCGAGTTGGCCGCAGGCGGC
>NZ_JABVED010000052.1 GCF_014323725.1 Actinokineospora xionganensis
TCCAACCTCGTGTTGGTCCCCGAACCGGTCGCCGCCGCCGCGCACTTCGCGTCCTTCCCCGGCCAGACCCTCGGACCGGGCCAGGCGCTCGCCGTCTACGACCTCGGCGCGGGCACGTTCGACGTCGCGATCGTCGGCGCCACGCAGAACGGCTTCGCGGTCCTCGCGGAGGCGGGCCTGCCCGACCTCGGCGGCCTCGATGTCGACCAGGCCCTCCTCGAACACGTCGGCCGCCAGGTTTCCCACCGCGACCCGGGGGGCTGGCAGCGGCTGCTGCGCCCGGACTCGACCGCGGACCGGCGGGCCCAGCGCGCGCTGCGCGAAGACGTCAAGGCCGCCAAGGAAGCGCTTTCGCGCCACCCGCAGACCGAGGTCCCGCTGCCGGAGCCGTTCGACGATGTGCTGGTCAGCCGGGTCGAGCTGGAGGCGATGATCCGCCCGGGGATGCTGCGCAGCGTCGAGTTGCTCGCCGCGACCATCCGCTCCACGGGCCTGACTCCCGACCGCTTGGTCGGCATCTACCTCGTCGGCGGTTCGAGCCGGATTCCGCTGGTCGCCACCCTGATCGCAGAGCAGCTCCGGGTCGTCCCGACGAGCCTGGACCAGCCCGAGACCGCCGTCGCTCTCGGCGCGCACCATGTGCCGCAAGAGGGCGTGACCATGCGCACGGGCGACATGAGCAGCACCGTCGAGTCGGTCCAGCGCACCCAGGCGATCGTGCCGCTGCGGACCGGCGGGTTCGCCGCCCAGCAGCCGCCCGCCGCCCGGCAGCAGTTCCCGCAGAGCGGTCCGCAACGCGTCCTGCCGCCCCCGCAGCAGCACCGCCCTCAGCCTCAGCCGCAACCCCAGGCTCAGGCCCACCAGCAGGCCCACCAACAGGTCCACCAACAGGCGCAGGCGGGACCGCCCTCGGCGCCGACGCCGGTTCAGGCCAGGCCCGCGCCGCCGCGGTTCCCGACGCAGTCCGCCCCGCAGGTCAAGCCGCAGTCGAACAAGGTCTGGTATCTCGCGACCGCGGTCGTCGCGGTCGTGGTGATCGGCATCGTCAGCGTGATCATCGCCACCACGGGCTCATCGGGAGGACTGACCGCCGACTGCTCGGACAAGCAGACCGACGGCAAGGGCTTCACCCCGTGCATGCGGGAGGTCGCGGGCACGGTCGCCACCAAGGGCGACTGCGCGTCCGGCGCCAACTTCGGCGGCCAGGCCATCGCCACCCCGGGCGCGACGTCGGCGACCTGCAAGCTGAACGGCAACTACCTGGCGATCTATATCCAGTTCGACTCCGCCGACGTGGTCGACGCGAACGTCCAAACCGCGCTGACCAGTCTGAAAGCCGGAGCCAAGAACGTCAGCGACGGTGACTGGACCGGCGGGGGCATGTCGGGCAAGTACCACTCGGTGGAGATCGCGACCGGGGCCGAGATGCTTATCTACACCGTGGAGAACACGCCCATCATGGGCTGGGTCATCGCCACCGGTGCCGTGAGTGGCAAGACCAAACTCCTGTCCTACTTCAACGAGCACATCAAGCCGGGAAGCACCGGCTGACAAAGGGGAGCGCGCTGTGAACGTCCTGTCCGTCGACCTGGGGACGTCCAACACCGTCGCGGTGCTCTCGGCGCACGGGCGCGCGCCGCGGGTGATCGAAGTGGACGGGTCCGCGACCATGCCGTCCGCGATCTACGCCGACGAGGACGGCGGACTCGTCGTCGGTCGCGACGCCGAGCGCCGAGCGCGGCTGGACCCGTCGCGGTTCGAGCCGAACCCGAAGCGCCGGGTCGACGAGGGGACGCTGCTGCTGGGCACCACCGTCATACCGGTCACCGACGCCCTCGCGGCGGTGCTGCGGCGGGTCGCGGACGAGACCTCCCGGCAGCTTGGCGGCGC
>NZ_JABVED010000053.1 GCF_014323725.1 Actinokineospora xionganensis
CCAGCCTAATGAGCGGTGAGTCGCCCATCGGGCAGACTCGGGTCTGGTAGCCGCCAGCAGGTGAGCATTTGTTCAGCCTGGACGTCTGAGTCCTGATGACAGATCGTGCCCTGCCGGTGGGCCGGGAGAGTTGATCGCTGATGGGATGTCGTGCCCGCTCGTGTGGCGTGAGCACTGATTCATTAGGTCGCTGATGGTTCTCCCGCAGGCTGCTGCCGAACGTGGTCATGGGACGGGAGAACGGGTGCTGTTCGTAGGAGACGACTGGGCCGAGGCGCATCACGACGTGGAGTTGATGGACGCCGCCGGGCGCAGGCTGGCCAAAGCCAGGTTGCCCGAGGGGGTGGCGGGAATGGCCCGGCTGCACTCGATGATCGGTGAGCAGCTCGGTGACGAGGCCGACGAGGCGGAGGTGGTCATCGGGATCGAGACCGACCGTGGGGCCGTGGGTGCGGGCGTTGATCGCCGCCGGGTACACGGTGTTCGCGGTCAACCCGTTGTCGGTGGCCCGTTACCGGGAACGCCATGGTCTCCGGCGCCAAGAGCGACGCGGCCGACGCGCACACGCTGGCCGACATGGTGCGCACCGACTCCCACCAGCTGCGCCCGGTCGCCGGGGACACCGCCGAGGCCGAAGCGATCAAGGTCGTGGCACGGGCGCACAAGACGCTGATCTGGGAACGCACCCGGCACACCCAGCGGCTGCGGCGCGCCCTGCGGGACTACTTCCCGGCCGCACTGGAAGCGTTCGAGGACTTGGACGCCGCAGACACCCTGGAGCTGCTGGCCAAAGCACCCGACCCGGCCTCGGCGGCGAAGCTGACCATCGCCCAGATCACGGCCGCCATGAAACGTGCTCGCCGCCGCGACATCCCTGCCAAGGCCACCCGGATCCAGGGCGCGCTGCGCGCCGAGCACCTGGGCCAGCCCACGGTGCTCACTGCGGCCTACGCGGTGACCACCCGCGCCGCCACCGCGGTGCTGACCGTCCTGCACGAGCAGATCAAAGCCTTGCAGGGGCAGGTCGATGCCTATTTTGGCCGGCACCCGGACGCTGAGATCATCCTGTCCCAGCCCGGGCTGGGACAGGTCCTCGGTGCCCGGGTGCTCGCCGAGTTCGGTGACGACCGCGATCGCTACGCCGATGCCAAGTCCCGCAAGAACTACGCCGGAACCAGCCCGATCACCCGCGCCTCCGGGAAGAAGAAGACCGTGCTGGCCCGGTTCGTGCACAACGACCGGTTGATCGACGCGCTGATGACCCAGGCGTTCTCCGCGCTCAATGCCTCGCCGGGCGCCCGCGCCTACTACGACCAGCACCGCGCACGCGGAGCCCATCACAACGCCGCACTGCGGCAACTGGCCAACAGGCTGGTCGGCATCCTGCACGGCTGCCTCACAACCCGCACCACCTACGACGAAGCAACCGCCTGGGCGCACCGCACCGAGAAGGCTGCTGCTTGACATTCAAGCTCCTGGGATGTCTGTCATG
>NZ_JABVED010000054.1 GCF_014323725.1 Actinokineospora xionganensis
CCTGAGTTCAACCGGTCGTCGCAACACCGTTGGTTTAGATCGATAGTAGGTGATCGTTGAGCGCTTCTGCGGGTGTCTTCCAGTCAAGTGTCTTGCGGGGCCTGGCGTTGAGTGTGGTGGCGACGGCGTCGAGTTCGTCGCGGCTCCAGCGGGACAGGTCGGTGCCCTTGGGAAAGTATTGGCGCAGCAAGCCATTCGTGTTCTCGTTCGTGCCGCGCTGCCATGGGCTGTGCGGGTCTGCGAAGTAGACGGCCACCCCGGTTTCAATCCTCAACTGCGCGTGTTGGGCGAGTTCCTTGCCGCGGTCCCAGGTCAGCGACTGGCGCAGATGCTCGGGCAGGCTGGTGATCTTGGAGGCGATGGCGTCCCGCATGGCCTCGGCTCCGTAGCCGGCGAGGGCGGGACCGTTCTTGACCCGAGGTTCGATGCCGTAGCCGTCCATCCGAGGCAGGTGCAACAGCATCGTGAATCTCGTTGTGCGCTCCACGAGCGTGCCGATCGCGGACCGGTCGGTTCCGATGATGAGGTCGCCTTCCCAGTGGCCGGGAACGGCCCGGTCTTCGACCTCGGCGGGTCGTTCGCTGATCATCACCTCCGGGGTGACATGTCCGCCGGGACGCTGGCGGGACCGAGCACGCGGGACTCTGAGGGCTCGGCCGGTGCGTAGACAGGCGACCAGCTCCCGCTTGAGCGCGCCCCGACTTTGAACATAGAGCGCCTGATAGATCGCCTCATGGGAGATGCGCATGGAGTCATCATCGGGGAAGTCAACACGCAGTCGATTCGCGATCTGCTCCGGACTCCACGCAGTACTCCACCTTCGGTCCTGGCGCCGCGGCTTGTTGCGGCCCTTCCACTGCGGCGCCTGCGGTCCCAGGACCTGTGACCCGCCCGGAAGACGAACCTCGCCCGAAAGCCGCTCCTGGACGTAGTCACGCAACCTCTCGTTCACCACGAGCCTCGCGGTCTTGGGGCGCTGAGCAAGCAGCTCCGCCTTCCACTGAGCGACCGACGCTCGATACTCGAGCTTCCCACCGCGCGTGGCCGCGTTCCGGCGCAACTCCCGCGAGATCGTGGAGGGATCACGGCCCACCTGACGGGCGATCTCCCTGACTCCGGCGCCCTGGGCTTTGAGTAGCGCGATCTCTTCCCGCTCAGGGAACGACAGATACCGGCCCGCAATCGGAACGGTCATGAAGGTCGGCATGCCGCCACGTTGCCGGAACCAACGGCTGCCCACCGCTTGCGACACGCCGACAGCGACCGCAGCGTCCTCGCTCGGGACACCCTTGGCGATCTCGTGCCAGAACGCACGCTGCACGGCTCGCCGCAACGAGGGCTTCCCCGGCGACTTCATCGGCGACCTGCCCGTCAGCGCCTTCATCCATCCCGCTGGCCTGCCCATAACCACCTCCACAATCGAGGTGTTGCGACGACCAGTTGAATCCGCCCA
>NZ_JABVED010000055.1 GCF_014323725.1 Actinokineospora xionganensis
GCGCTCGGCGTGCTCGACAACGTCCAGATCGGCCTCTGACGATTCCCCACCCGAACCACGATTGGCGGCTCACACAGTGACCGGCGTACTCGACCCTGCGGCTACAGCACAGCAGAGCCTGAGCACCAACGCGGCCAGGCAACTGGCCACGACCACCAAGTCCGTCCCGCAGATGCAGGAGATCACCTCGCGGTGGCTGCTGCGGATGCTCCCCTGGGTGAACGCCGCGGGCGCCGCCTACCGGGTCAACCGACGCCTGAGCTACACCGTCGGCGACGGGCGGCTCACCTTCACCAACGTCGGCGCCGCGATCAGTGTCATCCCCGCCGAACTGCGAGAACTCCCACTGCTGCGCGGCCTCGGCGACGACGCCACGCTCGACGCGCTCGCCGACCGGTTCGTGCAGCGGGAGTTCGCCGCGGGCGAGAACATCGTCACCCAGGGCACGCCCGCGGACGCGGTCCACCTGATCGCCCACGGCAAGGTGACCAAGAGCGGGACCGGCCACTACGGCGACCGGACCGTGCTCGCTGTGATGGCCGACGGCGAACACTTCGGCGACGACGCCCTGCTCGATCCGAGTGCGGCCTGGGAGTACACGGTCACCGCCGAGACGGGGTGCACGATGCTTTCCCTGCCCCGTCAGGAGTTCCTGGCGATGCTGGAACGCTCCGAGCCGCTGCGCGAGCACGTCGACGCGGTCCGCTCCAGCCCGACGGCGGCGCAGAACAAGCACGGCGAAGCCGAGATCGCGATGTCCTCGGGACACACCGGTGAGCCGGACCTGCCCGGCACGTTCGTCGACTACGACGGAGCGCCCCGCGAGTACGAACTCAGCCTCGCCCAGACCGTCCTGCGCGTGCACTCGCGGGTGGCGGACCTCTACAACGACCCGATGAACCAGGTGGAACACCAGCTCCGGCTGACCATCGAGGCATTGCGCGAACGCCAGGAATACGAGCTGGTCAACAACCGCGATTTCGGCCTGCTCCACAACGCCGATCTGCGTCAGCGCATCCACACCCGTGCGGGTGCCCCCGGTCCCGACGATCTCGACGAACTGCTGTCACGCAGGCGCAGGTCCAACTTCTTCCTCGCCCACCCGCGCGCGATCGCCGCGTTCGGTCGGGAATGCACCAAGGTCGGGCTTTATCCGTCCACTGTGGAGGTTCAGGGCAGGCCGATGCAGGCGTGGCGCGGCGTTCCGCTGCTGCCGTGCGACAAGATCCCGATCAGCCCGACCAACACGACGTCGATCCTGGTCATGCGCACCGGCGAGTCCGACCAGGGCGTCATCGGCCTGCACCAGACTGGCATCCCCGACGAGTACCAGCCCGGCCTGTCGGTGCGGTTCGCGGGCATCAACGAGAAGGCCGTCATCTCCTACCTCGTCAGCGCCTACTACTCCGCC
>NZ_JABVED010000056.1 GCF_014323725.1 Actinokineospora xionganensis
TGTTGCGTACCGGGTTTGATGGAGACATCGAAACCTGGAGGATCTGCAGCTATGCCCGCACCGAAGAAATACCCTGATGAGCTGCGTGAGCGTGCGACCCGGATGGCGGTGGACGCCCGCAAGGATCCGGATATGGCGGCGGGGGCGATCAAGCGAGTGGCTGATCAACTCGGCATCCACCCCGAGGCGCTGAGGGTCTGGGTGAAGCGGGCCGAGATCGATGCCGGGGACCGGCCAGGGACCACGACCGGCGATGCGCAGCGGTTGGCCGAGTTGGAGCGGGAGAACCGGGAACTGCGGCGGGCGAACGCGATCCTGAAGAGCGCATCGGCTTTCTTCGCGGCGGAGCTCGACCGCCCCGCTCGGTGATCGTCGCGTTCATCGACGCCCACAACCATGATTTCGGAGTCGAGCCGATCTGCGCCGTTCTCACCGAGGCGGGCGTGAAGATCGCTCCGAGCACCTACTACGCCGCCCGGTCCCGGGCACCGTCGGCCCGCGCGGTCCGCGACGTGCAGGTCACCGAGAAGATCAAGGAGGTGCACACACGAAACTACGGTGTCTACGGCGTGCGCAAGGTCCACGCGGAGCTGGCCCGCCAGGGTGGCGTCGCGGCCCGTCCGGTAGCACGCTGCACTGTCACCCGGTTGATGAAATCCGTTGGCCTGCAAGGGATCTCACGGTTGAAGACCCCGCGCACCACCCGTAGCGGCAAGGGTAGCGACCCGCGCCCGGACCTTGTCAAGCGGGAGTTCACCGCGGCGGCGCCGAACCGGCTGTGGGTCGCCGACATCACCTATGTCCGCACGTTCACCTGCTGGGCGTACGCGGCATTCGTGCTCGATGTGTTCTCCCGCCGCGTGGTCGGCTGGCAGGTCTCCACCAGCCTGCGCACCGACCTGGCACTCGACGCACTCGAGATGGGCCTGTGGACCCGCGCCCGGGCCGGTCAGGACACCAGCGAGTTGATCCATCACTCCGACCGCGGCGTGCAGTATCTCGCCGTGCGCTACACCCAGCGCCTGGCCGAGTCCGGAGCAGTCGCATCCGTTGGCAGCAAAGGAGATTCCTACGACAACACCCTCGCCGAGGCATTCAACTCGATCTTCAAAGCCGAACTGATCCGCAACAAGGGCCCCTGGCGCGGCGTCGACGACGTCGAGATCGCCGTCGCCGAATACATCGACTGGTACAACCACCGACGGCTCCACGGCGAGCTGGGTCTGATCCCGCCCGTCGAATACGAGATCAACCACCACCACACCACCGCACCCGTAGCACTCACGAACGGGTGATCACAGCCTCCATCAAACCCGGTGCTTGACA
>NZ_JABVED010000057.1 GCF_014323725.1 Actinokineospora xionganensis
TGTACTGACCACGGAGGTTGGGTGCGGGGCGACACGTGATCGGATGATCTTGGATGGGTGAGGGCCTCCGGGTTCGGTGTGGATTACCACGTCTACACCGATCGAGGAGGCCCTCATGTCCCACCGTAACGCGACGCTGACACCGAGAGGCAGGCTGCTGCTGGCCCGGTGTGTCGTGGACGATCACTGGCCGCTGCGGCGGGCGGCCGAGCGGTTCCAGGTCTCCCCGCGCACCGCGCACCGGTGGGCGGTGCGGTACCGCGCCGATGGGGAGGCCGGGATGGTCGACCTGTCCTCGCGCCCGCACACCAGCCCGAACCGGACCCCGAGCAGGACCGAGCGCAGGATCATCAAGGTGCGGGTGCTGCGACGGTGGGGTCCGGCCCGGATCGCGTTCCTGCTCGGGCTCAATCCCTCGACGGTGCACCGGGTGCTGACCCGCTACCGGCTGGCGCGGCTGACCCACCTGGACCGGGCCACCGGGCGGGTGATCCGCCGCTACGAACACCCCCATGCCGGTGACCTGGTGCATGTCGACATCAAGAAACTGGGCAACATCCCGACCGGTGGTGGGCACCGGGTCACCACGCGGCAGGCCGGGCAGCGCCACCGCACTCGCACACCGGGCAAGACCCTCGACACCGGGGGCAACAGCCACGTCGGCTACAGCTACGTGCACAACGCCGTCGATGACCACTCCCGTCTGGCCTACAGCGAGATCCTGCCCGACGAGCGCAAAGAGACCGCCGTGGCGTTTTGGCAGCGCGCCCAACTGTTCTTCACCACCAACGGGATCACCGTCGCGAGGGTGTTGACCGACAACGGCTCGTGCTACAAATCCCGTCTCTGGCGCGAGGCTCTCACCGCCGCCGGCATCACCCACAAACGCATCCGCCCCTACCGGCCACAGACCAACGGCAAGGTCGAACGCTTCAACCGCACCCTGCTCGACGAATGGGCCTACGCCCGCCCCTACCAATCAGAAACCGAACGCCGCGAAGCCCTCCCACACTGGCTACACACCTACAATCACCACCGCGGCCACACCGCGCTCGGCGGCCAACCACCCGCCAGCCGCGTCCCCAACCTCACGGGTCAGTACA
>NZ_JABVED010000058.1 GCF_014323725.1 Actinokineospora xionganensis
CTAGGCCGTGTCTCGAAGTCCTGACCAGCTGAGATCATCGGATGCGGACGGTGTCGGCGTGTCGTTGATCAAATAGACGAGGTCTCCGGTAGATCGATCAACGACGAAGAAGATCGAGAACACCGGAGACCTCGTGGCCAGCGTAGCGGTGGCGGGGCGGGCCGACCTGACCGACGCGCAGTGGGCGGTACTCGAACCGCTGCTGCCGGCCGGGAAGAAGCCGGGCCGCCCGCCCCAATGGACCAGACGGCAGCTCATCAACGGGATCCGGTGGCGAGTCCGTGCCGGCACCCCCTGGCGCGATGTCCCACCGGCGTATGGCTCGTGGCAGGCGGTCTACGGGCTGTTTCGCCGCTGGCAACGCGCCGGGGTGTGGGCGGTGATCCTGGCGGCGTTGCAGGCCCGCGCCGACGCCGCCGGGTTGATCACCTGGGATGTCAGTGTCGACTCGACCATCGCCCGCGCTCACCAGCACGCCGCTGGAGCGCGGAAAAGGGGGATGCTCAGAAGGAACCACCCGGTGGGGTGGGAGATCCGGAACCGGCTGATCACGCGCTGGGCAGATCCCGGGGTGGATGGACCACCAAGCTGCATCTGGCCACCGAACAGGCCCAGAAGCCGCTTTCGCTGGTCGTGACCACCGGGCAGCGTGGGGACTCGCCGCAGTTTCAGGTGGTGCTGGGTCGTATCCGGGTCGCCCGGCCAGGGCGGGGTAGGCCACGGACCCGGCCGGATCGGGTGTTGGCGGACAAGGCGTACGGCTCCCGCGCCAACCGTCACTACCTGCGCCGCCGTGATATTCGGTGCACCATCCCGGAGAAGACCGACCAGATCCGCCACCGCAAGGGCAAGGGCCGTGCTGGTGGTCGTCCACCGGTGTTCGACCCAGAGGCTTACCAGCAGCGCCACGCCGTGGAGTGCGGGATAAACCGGCTCAAGCGCAACCGTGCTGTGGCCACGAGATACGACAAACTCGCCGTTCGCTACGAAGCAACCGTCCAGGTAGCCACGATCAACGAGTGGCTATGACTTCGAAACACGGCCTAG
>NZ_JABVED010000059.1 GCF_014323725.1 Actinokineospora xionganensis
ACCGACTGCACGCGGCCCTCGATGTCGACGGTGCCCTCCTTGGTGCCGAACGCGTCTGGTCCGTGCCCGCCGCCACGCGGACACCAGCGTGTGAGTGCGTACCTGCGGTGTCGGCCACGTTCCACCTACGGCCGTTGCCGGTCTGCTCGCGATCCGGACGTCGCAGACGGCACTGGTTGTGTAATACTTACTACACGTATTACGTATCGCATGGAGGCCGATGATGCGCTTGAACAGCAAGGGGCAGGTCACCATCCCGGCCGAGCTCAGGAAGAAGCACCACCTGCGGGAAGGCGACGAAGTCGAGGTCGTCGAAGACGGAGCCACCCTGCGCATTGTGCGGCTCGAGAGCCGCCAAACCCATGGCAGGCGCCTTGCCCGCGGCATGCGGGGCAGGGCAACGACCAACATGAGCACCGACGAACTGATGGATCTTCTTCGTGACGAGTGATAGTCGACTCCGGGTGGTCGGCCCTGGCCCCGATCCGGCCGTGACACTTGTCGACACGTGCGTGCTACTGGACATCCTCACCGATGATCCGTCCTGGGCGGATTGGTCAGAGGACGCGGTCGCCGATGCCCGCGACGCGGGCGAACTCGTGATCAACCCGATCATCTACGCCGAGGTCTCCGCAGGCTTCGACACGATCGAAGATCTCGACGCCGCGCTTCCCACCGCGGACTTCAGTCGCGAACCGCTGCCCTACCAAGCCGGTTTTCTCGCGTCCCGAGCGTTCATCGCCTACCGCAAACGCGGCGGTCCGCGCCGCTCGCCGCTTCCGGATTTCTACATCGGGGCACACGCCGCGGTGAACAGATACCAACTGCTCACGCGTGACGCCGCGCGCTACCAAACCTACTTTCCGACGCTCAGATTGATCACACCGGACAAGAAGTAGCCTGTTACGGCAGGCGCTGGCCGATCAGCAATGCGCTCCCGGCGGCGA
>NZ_JABVED010000006.1 GCF_014323725.1 Actinokineospora xionganensis
GTGTCGCCCCGCACCCAACCTCCGTGGTCAGTACACCTAGGACAGGACTCCGTCCTGCCGCCCACCGAGTTGCTTCTGGAAGAACACGGACGGCTGGCCGGCGACAATGCCCGTTCCGGTTTGGGTGAACCCGCGGCTGCGGTACAACGAGATCGCAGCGTGCTGGCGGGTCGTCGTGTCCAAGTAGAGTGAAGTGAAGCCGAGTTCGACGGCCCGCCGCTCCAGGTAGTCGATGATCATCCTGCCGACGCCCCACCCTTGCCATCGGGGATGGACTCGCATCCGCTTGACCTCCGCGGTTCCCGGCCGAACCGGGCGCAGCGCGCCCATCGCGACGATGCACCCGCCGAGAGTGCCGACCACGAACTCGCCGCCGGTGTCCAGGTAGTGGCTCTGGATGTCCTCCAGATCATCGTCCCACTCCCCCGGCCCGGCGTTGGCTCCCGCCGCGTCGAGTGCCGCGTGGTGCAGCGCGACCACGGCGGGAGTGTCCGCCCGGGTCACCTGTCGCAGCCGCACCGGCTCATCGGCCGACACCGGCGCGATTCGGCCCAACGCGCGATCTGCCGCCGCGGACGTTGCCTCGCCGTTTCCGAGCGCTTCGTGGGACACGCGACCATCGTGCCCGAAAGTGTCCGGCCACAAACGGCGGACGGGACTGTACGGTTCCGGGCATGACGCAGCCGCCGCACCGTCCGCAGGGCGCACCGCAGCCGAACTGGCAGCCTGGTCAGCACCCCCAGTACGGCCAGTACCAGCCCCAACAGGACCCGTACTGGCAGGAGGAGCCGCGCCCGCGCCAAGGCGACTACCGGTCGCAGGCGCCGCAGCGTCCCGACTACCAGGCGGCGCCGCAGCGGGTGCAGGCGCCGCGGCCGCCCGCGGCCCGGGCGGAGCCGCCGTCGTCGTCCTCGGGGTTCCGGATTCCCGGCGTCGGGCTGATCCTGACGCTGCTGGGCACCGCGGTGCAGTTGCTGTGCCTGACGGTGCTGCCGTGGATCAGCCAGGGCAACGACCCGCGGTCTCTCTTCGAGCTGTGGGAGGCGCTGTCCAACGGCGGCGCGAACAGCTTCGGCGACTGGTACGTCCTGCTGTTCACATACCCACTGATGATCCTGGGTGTGCTGCTGTCATTCGCCGCGGTGCTCGAATCGGTCGCGATGAAGGTCGTCTGGGCCGGGCTGATGCTGCTCGGCATGGGCTACCTGCTGCTGCGCTACGGCCTGGGCCCGTTGACCGGCTCCTTTGGCGAGCAGAAGTTCGGCACGATGGAGATCGTCGTGGCGCTCGTGGCCGTCGCGGGCGTGGTGCTGGTGGTGTTCGTGCTCAAGACGGCGGTCAGCATGTTCCGCCGGGTGGCCGGGCTCGTCCTCATCGGACTGTCCGGTGTGCACGTGTTCGCGGTCATGGACCTGCAGAAGGCCTCGGACCTCAGCGACCTGAGCGTCGGCGCCTTCGGCCCGACACTCGGCTACCTGCTCGTCGGCGTCGCCGCCCTGATCGGCCCACGGCGTCTGGTGTCGGGCATTTGATCCACCCCGCTCGGTCGCGGTGACGTGTCGGGGGTCCCGCACGAACACGCCATCGAAGTTGGCAGTGTTCGTGCGGGACCCCCGACACGTCACCATCAAGGCGACCGAGCCGCGCCTGCGAAGCTGGCGCCACGTCACAGGACGGCGCGGGCCACGTCAGCGCACCCGCCGCCGAACGCGCACGGGAACTGACCGCCATGCTGACCGACCCGGACATCCGGGCGATCGTGCCGCCGTGGGGCGGCGAGACGGCGATCGACCTGCTCCCCCTGCTCGACTGGGACGCCATCCGAGCCGCGGAACCGACCTGGGTGGTCGGGTTCTCCGACATGTCCACGATCATCACCCCGCTGACCCTGCTGACCGGGGTCGCGACCATCCACGGCAACAACCTCATGGACACGCCCTACCGCTCCCCGTCGGGACTGCTGTCCTGGCTGGACATCGCCGCCCTACCCACCGGCTCGGCCTTCACCCAGTCCTCCCCCGGGCTGCACCGCGCGACCGGGTTCGACGACTACCAGGCGCACCCGGACGTCACCGAGTTCACCCTTGGCCAGTCCGGGCCCTGGGTCCGCCTCGACGGCGACGGCGAGGTGGACGTGTCCGGCAGGCTCATCGGCGGCTGCATCGATACCGTCTGCAACCTCATGGGCACCCGCTTCGGTGA
Organism: Actinokineospora xionganensis; assembly: GCF_014323725.1. GTDB lineage: Bacteria > Actinomycetota > Actinomycetes > Mycobacteriales > Pseudonocardiaceae > Actinokineospora > Actinokineospora xionganensis. The sequence goes on from NZ_JABVED010000006.1 coordinate 2,203, forward strand.
CACGTCAGCGATCCCCGGTGACCTGCTCGTCTATGTCGAAGCCTCCGGAGACGACGCGGCGACGATCTGTCGCAACCTCCACGGCATGCGGCTCGCCGGGTTCTTCGACCGGGCGAACGCCGTGCTGATCGGCCGGACCCGCGCGCCGGGCATCGCCTCGCTCACCCAGCACGAAGCGGTGGTCGACGCCCTTGGCGGGCTTGGGGTCCCGCTCATCGCCGACGTCGAGTGCGGCCACGTCCCGCCGTACCTGCCACTGGTCAACGGTGCTCTCGGCCGCGTCGTCCACAACGCGACCGAGAGCACCGTCACCCAAACCCTGGCCTAGCCGCTATTCCGGCTGGTTGGGCGTGTCATGCCCGGCCACGAAGGTCGTGGTATAGCCCTCGTAGGACAGGTGCATGACCATTCCGAGCGCCGCGTGGTCGAGGTCGTGGCAGTGGTCCATCCACAGCCCCGGGTTGTCCGCCTTGAACATCACCTCGTACGTCTCTCCCGGATGGACAGTGACGGTGTCGAGCCATTGCGGGCTGCCGGACGCCCGCTTCCCGTTGCGGGACAACACAAGCGCGTGGTGGCCGTGCAGGTGCATCGGGTGGTCGACGAAGCTGCGGTTCACGAACCTCATCCGGACCAAATCGCCTTCGTTCACCATCACGGCGGGCACGTTCGGGAACAGGTCACCGTTGACCGTGTAGACCATGGCGAACTTGCCGTCGTAGAAGCCGAGTCGGTTGTCCATCACCCATTCGACCGTTCGCTCGACCGGGGTGTCCGCACCGAAGTTCGTGGGCGCCGGAGCGCCGTAGCTGTTGGCGTCGAGTTCCGCGCCGTCGAACCTGGGCGCACGGTCGCCGGTGCCGTCGGGGCTCAGCAGCATCCCCGTGTCCGGATGGCCCATGGTGGCCAGCCGCACGGGCGCGTCCGGCATGGTGAACTCGACGTCGTACCGCGCGCCGCCGCCGAGGACTAGGACGTTGTCGGTGACCTCGGTAGGTCCGTTGACCGTTGTGCCGTCGATGGCGGTGACCTTGAACGATGTGCCGGTGAGGCTGAACCTGCGGGTCTGGCTGTCGGAGTTGACCAGCCGCAGCCGGGTCTTCGTGCCCGCGGGCACGGCCTTGCGGTCGAGCAGGTCGGTCCCGTTCATCACCTGGATCTGGTTCTTGAAGGTGTGCACCACCACGGGAATGTCGGTGACAGCGGCTTCCGGGGAGGGGGGATCGACGACGAACCCGCCGTAGAGGCCCGCGCGCACCTGCTCGGAGGAGACCTGGTGCGAGTGGTACCAGTAGCTGCCGACGTCCGGAGCGCGGAAGCGGTACACGTGCCTGCCGCCGGGGCGCACGGCGTCCTGGGTCAGGCCCGGCACGCCGTCCTCGGCGTTGGGCACGTCGACCCCATGCCAGTGCAGCGTGACACCCACCTCGACATCGGCGTTGCGCAGCTCGACCTCCACGAGTTCGTGCTGCCGCACCCGAAGCAGCGGACCGGGAACGGTTCCGTCGTAGGTCCAGCCCTGGATCTTCGCCCCGGACGGCAGGGTGAGCTCAGTGGTCCGCGCGGTCAGGGTGAACTTCTTGTCCGGCACGCCGTCCTTGGGCCCACTCAGCTCCGTGATCGGCTTGCCTGGCGCGGGGCTGTACGCGACCGGCGAGACACCACCGGACCCGTGACCGCCCGCGGCGTGCGCGACGCCGCCATGCTCGGCCATGTTGTAGCTGCCCGGGAGCCTGCTCGACGACGACCCCCACACGGAGCCGACGACCACCACCGCGACGAACGCCGTGACCTTGGCGCCGGTCCGCAGAAAGCGCACACCCAGCCCGGGAAACGGCGCGCCGGTGGTCAGCAGGCCGGACACCTTGCGCAGCTTGACGACCTGCAGCAGCGCCGCGATCAGGAACAGGAAGCCGTAGACCACGATTTCGTCGAACAGCCCGCCGACCGGCTGCCTGAAGAAGCCCAGCCAGAAGGCGAAGACCGCGCCGATCGCCGTCAGCCGAGGCGGCAGGCCGACCTTCAGCTCCGCGAACCGCGCGCGGTCGTCCGGCTCGCGGAGCGCGGGGAACATCCAGACGTAGGTGAGCACGGCCGGAACCAGCAACATCGGCACGCCGAACACCAGATCGTTGGCGCCGAAATCCCAGCCGTGGTCCAGAAGCAGCGCGATCAGCACCGCTTTCGCCACCACCGGCACACCGGCGAGGACCAGCAGCGCCCGCACCCGCTTCGCGCCCGACGCCCGCTTCCGGGCGTCGGGCTGCCTCACCAGGCTCCCGATCCGCCATGCCGCCAACGCCCACAGGGCGATCAGCGCCACGTCGACCATGGTGTCCGACCCGACTAAAGCCTCGAACATCGAAATCCCCTCGCCGCGAACCGCGCCTGCCGCGCTCCCGGCATCACCCTCCCAGCGCGTTCCGCCGCGGACATCGGGGAACGTCCCTGGTTGGGGTCAGGGTCAGTCCCCTGAGGTCAGCTCCCGCAGGCCGTCGACCAGGCGGTCGATGTGCTCGATCTTGGAGCCCAGGCCGACCGACGCGCGGACCGCGGTGGGCGGCAGCGTGCACTCGGCGGAACCCGCCTCGCGCAGCAGGCCGCGGGTGAGGGGGTGTGAGCAGAAGAGGCCGTCGCGCACGCCGATCCCGTAGCGCTTGGCGAGGAACGCGGACACGTCCGACGAGTCGTGTCCGGCCACGGCGAAGGTGACGATCCCGACCCGGTCGGCGTCCGTGCCGAAGATCGACAGCTCGCGCGCGCCCGGCACGGTGGCGAGTCCCTCGCGCAGGGTCGCGACCAGCCGGTGCTCGTGGGCGGCCATCGCGTCCCAGTCGGCGTCGTCGAGCGCGGTGCAGACCGCGGCCATGGCGATCGCGCCGATGACGTTCGGACTGCCCGCCTCGTGCCTGCTCGGCGACGGGTGCCAGCTCACGTCGCCCGCGGCGTCGCCCACCAGCGCGCTCGCGCCGCCGCCCGCCAGGTACGGGGTGGCCGCGTCCATCCAGTCCGACCGGCCGGCGAGGATGCCCGCGCCGAACGGCGCGTAGAGCTTGTGCCCGGACAGAGCCAGGTAGTCGACGTCGAGTTCGGCCATGTCGACCCGGCGGTGCGGGGCCAACTGGGCGGCGTCGAGGGCGATGCGCGCGTCCACGCTCCGCGCGACCCGGGCGAGTTCGGCGACCGGCCACACCTCGCCGGTCACGTTCGAGGCGCCGGTCACGGCCAGCAGGATCGGGCCGGTGTGGGTGCGGCGCAGGTCGGTGAGCGCGGCCTCGGCGGAGGCGACCGCCTCGGCGGGCGTCGCGGGGACCGGCAGCCGGATCGGGTCGCGCCACGGCAGCAGGTTGGCGTGGTGCTCGCCGGCGAAGGTCACCACCTTCGCGTCCGCGGGGACGAGGTGGGCCAGCAGGTTGAGCGAGTCGGTGGTGCTGCGGGTGAACACCACCAGGTCCTCGGGACGGGCGCCGATGAACCAGCCCAGGGTCTGCCGGGCGTGCTCGAACCCGCGGGTGCACTTCTGCGACAGCGCTCCCGCGCCCCGGTGCACGCTGGCGTAGTACGGGAGGATCTCGTTGACCGCTTCCTGCGCGGCGACCGCGCACGGCGCCGAGGCGGCGTAGTCGAGGTTGGCGTAGGTCAGCAGCCCGCGCGGTGTGTCGACGACGACATCCCCACCGAGCACGCGCGGGCCGGGCGGTCGTTCCTCCACCTGGCCCTCGGGCTGCAGGCGCCGGGTGCGGGTGGCGGCGATGGGGTTGGGCGGGGACTGCGTCGACATGGGGTGGGTCCTCCCGGCAATCGTGCGGTACGCGTCGGGTTGTGCCCGACGACGCAACAACCTGGCACCTGCGCATCCCCGCGTACACAGCCATTCGGTGTGATCTTCACCGTTTCCAGGTTCACATCTCACGTCACAGGCGAACAGGGAACGCGGGTCGGAGCGCAGAAAGGAGGAATCCTCTCCTGTGGGACGCCCGAGGGCCAACTGCCGTCGCGCATTACAGTGGCCCCGGAATCGGACGACGAGCGGAACGGGGCCATGGCGCGGTCGCTGGCATGGGAAGACGGCAGCGTTGTCGCGGTGGACCAATGCGCGTTGCCGCATGACTACCGTGAGCTTCGGCTGCGCACGGTCGACGAGGTCATCGACGCCATCAAGCGGCTCGCCATTCGCGGCGCTCCCGCCATCGGCGTCGCCGGCGCGCTCGCGGTGGCCATCTCCGCCGAGCTGCACACCGTCGACGGACGCTGCGACGTCGACGCCGTCCTGGCCGACGCCCGCCGGATCGCCGACGCGCGGCCGACCGCGGTCAACCTGAGCTGGGCGGTCGACCGGGTCGTGACGCACCTGCCCGGCGGCGCGCCCGCCGTGCTGGCCGAGGCGCTGGCCATCCTGGCCGAGGACGAGGACCGCAACCGTGCCGCCGCCGCGAACGCCGCCGAACTGGTGCTGCGGCTGTGCGAGCGCCGCCCGCTGCGGCTGCTGACCCACTGCAACACCGGCAGGCTGGCGACCGTGGCCTGGGGCACCGCGCTGGGCACCATCCGGACACTGGCCGAGGCCGGGCACGTCGAGGAAGTGTTGTTCGGCGAGACCCGGCCGCTGCTGCAGGGCGCGCGGCTGACCGCGTGGGAGCTGGCGGAGGCTGGGATCGCGCACCGGCTGTGCGTCGACTCGGCGGGTCCCGCCGCGATCGCCGCGGGCATGGTCGACTGCGTCCTCGTCGGCGCCGACCGGGTCTGCGCGAACGGGGACGTCGCCAACAAGATCGGGACTTACTCGCTGGCCCTCGCGGCGCGGCGCTCCAGTGTGCCGTTCATCGTCGTGGCTCCGGTCTCCACGCTCGACCCGTCGCTCGCGACCGGGGCCGACATCGAGATCGAGCAGCGCTCGGCCGACGAGGTCACGGTGTTCGGCGGTGTCGCGGTGGCGCCCGCGGGGACGGCCGTGTTCAACCCGGCCTTCGACGTCACACCCGCCGACCTGATCACCGCCGTCGTCACCGAGCAGGGGGCCTTCGGATGACAGATCTCGCAGCCATGTCCGCCCAGCTCTACGCGCGCGGCTGGATGGAGGGCACCGCGGGCAACATCTCGGTTCGCCTCGACGCCGAGACCGCGCTGATCACCGCCAGCGGGGTCAGCAAGGGCTCGCTGACCAGCGAGGACACCGTCCGGGTGCGGATCGCCGACGCCCGGCCGGTCGAGTCCGCGGGCCCGCGGCCGTCGGCTGAGACGTCCATCCACACCGCGCTCTACCAGGTGTTTCCCGACTGCGGCGCGGTCGTGCACGCGCACCCGCCCTATGCCACGGCGGTCGCCGCGCTGGCCACCCGGCGGGGGGCCGATGTCGAGGAGTTCGTCGGGCTGGAGATCATCAAGGGGTTGGGCGCCACCGACAAGGTCCTGATCCCGGTCTTCGAGAACCACGCCGAGGTGCCGCGCATCGGCGCCGACGTCGCCGCCCGGCTCACCCCGGACGCTCCCCCGGCGCTGCTGATCGGCGCGCACGGCGCGACGACCTGGGGTCCGACGCTGGCGGCGGCGCGCAACCGGATGGAATGCCTCGAAATGCTGTGCAGGCTGCGGCTGCTGATCGAAAGGAACGCGTGATGACCCTGCTTCAGGTCATGCCGGAGGACGACGCCACGACGGTTCTGGTGCGCACCCGGGATTCCGCTGAGATCTCCGCGCAGCTCGCGCCGTTCGGCATCACGCTGGAGAACTGGGACACCGTCGACCTGCCCGCGGGCGCGGGCCAGGACGAGGTGCTCGCCGCCTACCGGTCGGAGGTGGACCGGGTGTCCAAGGAGGGGCCGTACCCGCTGGTCGACGTGGTCCGCCTGGTGCCCGACGACAGCGACCCGGACTGGCCGACGAAGGCCGCGGGCGCACGGACCAAGTTCCTCGACGAGCACACCCACGACGAGGACGAGGTCCGCTTCTTCGTGGAGGGATCCGGCTGCTTCTACCTGCACCTCGACGGCAAGGTTTATGCGGTGGTGTGCGAGGCAGGCGACCTGATGTCGGTCCCCGCCGGCACGACGCACTGGTTCGACATGGGCGAGCGGCCGCACTTCTGCGCGATCCGCTTCTTCCAGGAGGAGGACGGCTGGGTGGCGGGCTTCACCGGGTCGAAGATCTCCGCCGGGATGCCGACCCTCGACGAGCTGCTGGCCGCGTGATCAGCTCCGTCGTCCTCGACATCGAGGGCACCACCAGCCCCCTGTCGGCCGTCCACGACATCCTGTTCCCCTATGCGCGGGAACGGATCGCGGACTGGATCCGCGACGAGCGCCCGGGCACCCCCGAGGTCAGCGACGGGGTTCGGGAACTGGCGGGCGCCGAGGTCGACGTGGTCGCCACCCTGCTCGACTGGCACGACCGGAACCTCAAGCACAGCCCACTCAAGACACTGCACGGGCTGATCTGGGAACGCGGCTTCCTCGCCGGGGACCTGCGCGGGGTGGTGTACCCGGACGTTCCGCCCGCGCTGGCGGAGTGGCGCGAACGCGGGGTGCGGATCTGGATCTACTCCTCGGGTTCCGTTCTGGCCCAGCGCCTCTGGTTCTCCCAGACCGATCAGGGCGACCTGCTGTCGTTGCTGGACGGGCACTTCGACACCGTCAGCGGCGGGCCGAAGAAGGAAGTTGCCTCCTACGAGCACATCGCGAGCGTCATCGGCGTGCCGCCGGGCGACATCCTGTTCCTGTCCGACGCCGTGGCCGAGCTCGACGCGGCGCGCGCGGCCGGGTGGCGGACCGCCGGCGTCAGCAGGCCCGAGGACGGGAATCCCGACGTGGGAACACATCCGGCGGTCGTGACGTTCGAAGCAGTTCCACGTGAGGAATTCCCACCGCAACCATGAGGACGTCACACCGAAGCCTTGTGCCGCACCATTAGCGCACGGAAGGGCTTCGGTTCGCGGAAGCGGACCACCACCCGATCACGGCCGGCGCCGCGAACGGCGCCGGTCGTGACACCCGCGAGTCAGACCGCGCGCAACCGGTGCGTGCGGCCGGTTCCGGCGCCGAGCATTTCCCGACGAGCCAGCGTGACGGCGATGGGCGGATCGGTGGGATCGAGTTCCCGCATCCGCACGTCGACGTAGTCACCCGACCCGACGACCTCGCGCGGCGCGCCGATGAGGATCTCACCGGTCGCCGAACGGGCCAGTGCCACCACGTGCCAGCTTCCCTCGGGCACGCCGGAAATCGTGAACGAGGAGGCGCCCGAAGCCGCCACGTACCGGAACGCGACGGGCCCGCTCTGCGGGATCGCGTCGGCGAAGAGGCCGACCAGCACGTTGCCACGCATGCCTTCTGGCAGGGTGATCCGGCCGGACACGGAGTCCGGCCCGGAGACCAGCCCCACCTGCGGGCCGACGTCCTCCAGGGAGGGCAGCGCGAAGAAACCGGGTGCGACCGCCAGCAGCAGCTTCGCCACCTCCGGCGAGCGGTACTGGGTCGGGGTCAGGCCGACAGCCTTGGTGAACCGGCTGGTGAACGTGCCGACACTGCTGTAGCCCACGCCGCAGACGATGTCCGAGACGGTCATCGAAGTGGTCAGCAGCAATCGCTTCGCCTCGAACAGCCGCACCGCCGTCAGGTATCTGCCCGGCGTCACCCCGGTCTCCTTGGAGAAGACGCGGGAGAAGTGGAACGGGCTGATGAACACCTCGGAAGCCAACTCGGTCAACGCGATCGGCTCGGCGTACCGAGCCCGGATCGCCGCGATCGCCTTGCGAATGACGGGTTTCATGGCGCCCTCCTGTCTCGGGTCGTGAGACTGCGTTCGTGCAGCGGCTGATGCGCACTGTTGCCGGCCGGGGACCGTGTCACCCCCGTACTCTCCGCACCTACAGTGCTACGCACTGTTCGAGGCGTGGACGAAGCCAGGACTAACGCCACGTCCGGCCCATGCGTTGCGCATCCTCGCGGTGCCACCGACTCACCCGGACACTCGTGTGTTGATCACTAACGCCGCGCGCACGCGGGGACTACCGTCGAAGAACATGCGGCCGAGGGGAGGGGGCACCCACAGTGACCGGCGCGCGCGGAGACCAGGAGTTGGTCCGGTTCACCCTGTTGGGCCCGTTGGAGGTCCGCATGAACGACGTGGACTACGCACCCACCGGCCCCAAGGTCCTGCAACTGCTCGCACTGCTGCTGATGCGCGCGGGCCAGGTCGTGGACTCCGAGACCATCATCCGCGAGTTATGGGCGCAGCACCCGCCGCGAAGCGTGCGCAAGACGATGCAGACCTACGTGTACCACCTGCGGCAGTGCATCGAGCGCAACGGCCTGGCCGGTTCGGACGTGCTGCGCACCAAGTCGCCCGGGTACGTGTTCAAAGTGGATCCGGAGCAGATCGACGTCTTCACCTTTCGCCGGATGTTCCGCCAGGGCCGCGACCTGATGGCCGACGGCAGGCCCGCGGAAGCGGCCAGGATCCTGCGCTCGGCCTTGGCCCTGTGGACGGGCCCGGCGATGTCCAACGTCCCCTGCGGGCCGGTCCTGTCGGCCTACGCGGTCGACTTGGCGGAGCAGCAGCACGCGGCCAGGTACCTGCGCATCCAGGCCGAGATCGACGCGGGCCAACACCGCGACCTGATCGCCGAACTGCGCTCCCTGGTCACCGAGAACCCGCACGACGAGGGCCTGCACGGCCAACTCATGCGCGCGCTGGGCCTGAGCGGCAGACGCCTTGAGGCCCTGGAGATGTACCGGGAGCTACGGGCCAAGCTGAACGAGGAACTCGGCCTGGAACCCTGCGCGGACCTTCAGCGGTTACAACAGGAACTCCTCTCCGTCGGCCGTTGAGTCGTCCCAAGTGGACACTCATGTGGTCATCCCCGGTTCGTGACCTCATCACTGTCTTTCACCCGAAAGTGTTGGCTATCGTTGCTTCATGACACCGTCCGCTGCTGCGAACCACCTGCGCGGCGGGCGGTGTCCCATTCACGAAACGTGCGCAACCGTGTCGTGAGCCGCCGCCTCGCGGCACGGCGTTGACCTCGTGGGTCTTCCCGTGGCGGTACCCGGTGCCCGCGTGAAGCGGGTCTGACATGGGTTTCCTTCGGGCTCGTTTTGGGTCGCCCCGCAATTCGGGGAGGACATGCCACCGGTGACCTCGTCGACGAGGTGGGCGAGGTTGCGGGCGACGTTGAGATCGCGATCCAGGCTGAATCCGCACTGGCCGCGGTGGAACGTCCGCTCGGACAGGCGCGGTTTGGCTTTCACCACGCCACAATCCGATCAGGTCTTCGATGACGGGAACCACCGGTCCACCAGGTGCACGCGGCCATCGGCCCATCCCGATTTGTAGATGATCTGCCTGCGCAGTTCACCCATCCCGATCCCGGCGATGTGCCGGCCAGACGACGGTTGCGGATCATCCCGGCCACGTTGAGGTCTTCGATCACGATCACGCCGTGCGGGCGGACCAGACGGGTGGACAGTTGTGCAGCCCGTCGCGGCGAGCGTTCGCCACGTCCGCCTGAAGACGGACGATACGGGCTTGGGTCTTTCGCCACCGCTGGGAAGGGACCCGCCGGGTGCGTCGGTCCGGGCCGACCCGGCGGGCAGCCTGCAGCCCCAACCGGCGCAGTCCCCGCAACGCCACCTCGAGATGCCGGGGATTGGGAATCACCTCACCGGTCGAGAGCACGGCCAGCGACTTGATTCCCAGATCCACACCCACAACGGAGTCCGCTCGGATCCTGGCGATCGACGTCCACGGAGAACGAGCAGAACCACCGCCCACCCTGATGGGTGATCGTGGCCGACCGGATCCTGGCGGTCCCACGCTCGACACGCCGGGCGAGTTTCCGGGTCGACTCGTGGGTGCGAACAACGCCGATGCGGGGCAGTTTCACATGCCTGCGGCCACCCCCGGACAAACCGAACGTGCCGGTGGTGAAGCGACACGACAAGCCGGCGCGCCTTCCTTTGAACCTGGGGAACCGCACGGTCGGCCCATTGCGCTTGCCTGCCTTCGAACTGCTCCAGTTGCCCAACGCCACCGCGAGATTCGCCAGACCCGAGGAGTAGGCCTCTTTGGAGTTCTCACCCCACCACGGCGCGGCGGCCTCCTTGGCTTGGTTCCACAGTTTCCGCAGGCTGAAGGCTGACCACGACACCGACGGCGTCCACTCCGCTTCTGGAATACCGTAGGACTTCTCGGCTACGCGTTGGTCGAGGTTGGCCTTGATCAGGGCCAAGCCCCAGTTATAGGCATAGCGCTGTCCACCACAATGCGACCGCAACACAGCCGCTTGGGCCGATGTCGGGTCCAACGCGAACCGATACGCCCGCAGCACCATGGTCATCACCGCGGACCGCAAGCACCACCACCGACAAAACGGGTAGTCACCGGGGTATCGATCGCCTGAATCTCACGGCAGCAGGTCCACACACGTCTGGGCACCTCGAACGGTTCGCCGCCCCCGGGTTTACGATGCTGAGGCTGTTCGAAGCTCGCACGAGCAAGGGGACCAACGTGATCAGGGTGCTGCTCGCCGAGGACATGCACCTGGTCCGGGGTGCTCTCGTCGCGCTGCTCAACCTCGAACCGGACATCGAGGTCGTGGCCGAAGTCGCCGAGGGTGACAAGATCGTGCCCGCCGCGCGGGCGTCGAATCCGGATGTCGCCATTATCGACATCGACCTGCCCGGCAAAGACGGCCTGACGGCGGCGACCGAACTCCAGGTCGAGGTCCCCACCTGCCGCACCCTGATGCTGACCAGCCTGGGACGTCCCGCCACAGTCCGCCGCGCCCTGGCCGCGAAGGTCAACGGCTTCATGCTCAAAGACGCTCCCGCGGACAAGCTGGCGAACGCCGTCCGCCAGATCGCCGCCGGTGAGCGGGTCGTGGACAGCCAACTGGCCCTCGCCGCCTGGGACATGCCCGACTGCCCGTTGACCGACCGCGAGACCGAGATCCTCCGCCTGGCGGCGGACGGCCACGACGCGGGCCAGATCGCCGGGAAGCTGTTCCTGTCGCCGGGGACGGTGCGGAACTACCTGGCCTCGATCGTCACGAAGCTAGGTGCCCGCAACCGGGTGGACGCCATCCGGATCGCCCGTGAAGCGGGCTGGCTCTCCTCATCCAGCTGACTCCGCCATGGACCCGAACCCAGGCCCGTACAGCATCGGCAGCTCGACCTGGCCTGGCACCAGCCGGGTGATCGAGGAGACGGGCGAACTGACGCAGGTACTTGGCAAACTCATCGGCGCCGGCGGTCAGACAGATCATTGGGATGGGACGGACCTCCGCGAACGGCTGATCGCCGAGCTAGTGGCCCGTCCAGCAACGTGCGGGCGGCCCTGGACTTCTTCATCGCCGCCAACGACTCGCCGGTTTCCGCGATCAATTCGCGGGCCACACAGAAGCTCGCGGAGTATCAGGACCGACACCGACACCTCTGACTGATTGTTCACACTGGGAGCACCGTTACCGGAACTCCGCTGAACACAGCATTCCCAGACCCACGATCAATCACCAACTCCGAAGTCAACACATTCGCGTTAACCCCAGCATGAGCAACAGCAACAGCCCCAGAAGGCGCTGAATGCCCCCACCCATGCGGCAAACTCACCACTCCAGGCATGATCGAGTCGGTCACCTCGACATCCACCTCCACAGCCCCGGAAGCAGACCGCACCACAGCCCGATCACCAAGCCCCAACCGTGCGACGTCAACAGGATTCACCTGCAACGTGCACTGATTGCTCCCCCCGACCAACGACCGCACGTTATGCAGCCAGCTGTTGTTCGAGCGCAACTGCCGCCGCCCGATCAGCAGCAGGTCCGCGGGCGCCGCTGAAAGCCGGGAGAGCAGCCTCGCGACGTCGGCGACCAAGGGCGCGGGAGCGAGTTCGACCAGCCCCGAAGCCGTGCACAGCAACTCCCCGAACCGGGGCTCCAACGGCCCGAAGTCGATCCCGCTGGGCTTCTCCCGCAGTGAAGCGAGCGTCAGCCCATACGGCCCAAGCCGTAGAAGCGCGTCCAGCAGGACCTCGGGCCCGCTCGGCCCCTCCAACTCGGCGCGGACCGAGACCGGGTCCCGGCCGTGGATCGGTGTGCCGGGAATGTTCACGAAGGCCTCGAGCAGGCCGCCGACGATCATCTCGTCCAGCACTGACGGGTCCGTGTCAGCGCTCTGGCCGCTCGCGATCAGCGTGAGGCGGGCCATGATCTCCGCCTCCGACCGCTGGTCGGGCTCCAGCGGATGGATCGCCGGTGAGTAGCGGGCGTAGTTGCGCACCGCCACCGTCAGCTCCATCAGGTCGTAGTGCGGCGTCTGCAGGATCCTGGGCGGCGGCAGGATCACGTGGGCGTGCTTGGTGGTCTCGTTCAGATACGGGTCGACGCAGACCATGAAGTCGAGGTCGGCGAACGCCCGGTCCAGCCGCGGGCCGTTCGGGGCCGACAGGACCAGGTTGCCCGCGATGGTGATCATCGCGCGGACCTGGCCCTCCCCCGGCGTCTCGATCTCGTCGGCGAGGGTGGCGACCGGGAACTCGCCCATGATCTCCGGCAGACCTCGGACCCGGCTGTGCCAGTTCCCCAGGGTGAACGGCTGCCGCGTGCGGAAGACCTCCAGCGCCGCCGTGCGGGTGAACATGACTCCGCCGGGGCGGTCGAAGTTGCCGGTGAGGATGTTGACCACGTCCACCAGCCACTGCGCGACCGTGCCGAATTCCGCTGTGCTGGTGCCGATCCGGGCATACACCGCCGCGCTGGGGGCCGCGGCCAGCTCGCGGGCGAGGCGAGTGATCGTCTGGGCGGGGACACCGCAGACCGGGGAGACGACGGCCGGGCTGAAGTCGGCGGCGAGCGCCCGCAGGTCGTCCAGGCCCGCGACATCGACGCCGATGGTCGTCAGGTCCTCGGCGAACAGGGTGTGGACGATGCCCAGCAGCAGGTACGGGTCCGTACCGGGGCGGACGGTCAGGTGCTCGTCGGCGATGGCCGCCGTGCGGGTGCGGCGCGGGTCCACCACGACCAGCTTGCCGCCGCGGGCGCGCAAAGCCTTGAGCCTGCCTGCGAAGTCGGGGGCGACGCACAGGGAACCGTTGGACACCACGGGGTTCGCGCCGAGGATGAGCAGGTAGTCCGTCCGGTCCAGGTCCGGCACGGGGAACGCCATCGCGTCGCCGAACATCAGGCCCGTGGACACGTGCTTGGGCATCTGGTCGATGGTCGCGGCGGAGTAGATGTTCTTGCTCCCCAGCGACTGCGACAGCGGCTGGCGGTAGGTGAAGCCCGCCATCGTGTGATAGGTCGGATTGCCGAAGTAGACGGCGACCGCGTCGCGGCCGTGTTTGTCCCACACCCCGCGCAGGCCGGTCTCGACCGCGGCGAACGCCTCTTCCCAGCTGACCTCGTGCCACTCGTCACCCTTGCGCACCAACGGATGGCGCAGCCGGTCCGGGTCGGAGTCGATGTTGGCCAGGCTCGCCCCCTTGGGACACAGGTAGCCCTTGGACAGCGGGTCGTCCTGGTCGCCCTTGACCGAGGTCACCCGGTCGTCGTCGTCCAAGGTGAGCCGCAGGCCGCAGACGGCGTCACAGATGGGGCAGGTGCGGTGCGCGGTTCTCATCGACACTCCTGGGCGCTGGCGTCGTCGGGCTTCCTCATCATGTCCCGCACGACCCCGCCGGAGATCTTCCGAAATGCGGACTGTCGGGCGCCCCCACCGGAGACACCCGACAGTCCACAGAGGATCAGCTCGCCAGCCACTCCTCGCGCTCACCGGGCGTGCGGCCCATGAACGCGGTGAGGTGCCGCAATGAGTGCGCGAGCGTCTGCAGGTCCTCCTTGACCAACGCCTGCGGGCCGTCGCACAGGGCCGCCTCCGGCTGCGGGTGCACGTCGATGATCAGGCCGTCGGCCCCAGCGACGATCGCGGCCCGGCTCAGCGGAAGCACCAGGTCGCGCCGACCGCCGGAGTGCGACGGGTCGACGATGACCGGAAGGTGCGAGAGCCGCTGCGCGACCGGGACCGCGGAGATGTCGAGCGTGTTGCGGGTCGCGGTCTCGAACGTGCGGATGCCGCGCTCACACAGCACGATGTCGAGGTTTCCGCGCTGGGCGATGTACTCCGCGGCCATCAGCCACTCCTCGATGGTGGCGTTCATGCCGCGCTTGAGGAGGACCGGCTTGCCGCACTCCCCGACCGCCTGCAGCAGCGGGAAGTTCTGCATGTTGCGGGTGCCGACCTGGAGCATGTCCGCGTAGTTCGCCACCACCTCGACGTCACGCGGCCCGACGACCTCGGTGACTACCGGCATTCCGGTGATCTTGCGGGTGTCGGCCAGGATCCGCAGGCCGTGGATCCCGAGCCCCTGGAAGGCGTACGGCGACGTGCGCGGCTTGAACGCGCCGCCACGCAGGATCGTCGCGCCCGCCGCCTGCGCCATCCGGGCCGCGGCGAGGGTCTGCTCCGGGGTCTCCACCGCGCACGGCCCGGCGATCATGGTCACGGTGTGCGGCCCGATCGGCACACCGCCGACCTGCACCGTCGTGCGCGCCGGGTGATGCTCGCGGCTGACGAGCTTGTATCCGGCGGTGATCCGCCGGACGTTGCTCACGCCCTTGAGCCGGTCCAGGTCCATCTCGGCGAACCGGTCGACGTCGCCGACCAGTCCGATGATCGTGCGGCGCACTCCCCTGCTGACGAATGCCTGACCGTCGACCGATTCGACCTGTTCGACGACCGCCGCGACATCCGCCTCGGTCGCGTCGGCCGTCATCACGATAACCATGAGCGTGGTTCCTCTCGTCCTTCCGTCACGCGGACAAGCTCGAGCCGCCGCGGGATTGCCGCTGCCGGGATTGGCGGGTGCCCGCGACCAGGTCCGGCCGCAGCCTCCCCGCGCCGCGCAGGTAGACGTGTTCGACGTCAGTGCGCGAGAGGTCGGTGTTCACGTGGGCGAGCACCCTGACGACCCGGCTGAGCGCGTTGGGCACGGCGATCTCGGTGGCGCACATGAGGGGCACGTCCACCAGCCCGAGCTCACGAGCGGCCACTGCCGGGAATCCGCTCGCGAGATCGGGGGTCATGGTGAAGAAGAGGCTGATGATGTCGTCGGCCACGAGCCCGTTGCGGCTCATGAGCTCCACCAGCAGGGTGCCGGTGTCGGCGACGATGAGCGCCGCCTCGTCCCGGTCGATCTGGATAGCGCCGCGAATGGCCCGCACCGCTGTCATCCCGCCCACCGCCAAGATCGTCGACATCGTCCCGAACCCGTTGGGGGCGCGGAGACTCAGCGTCCCACCGTCGGTTTCGGATCGTCTTCTCCGGCAGTGCCCAGATGTGTCACCGATGCGATTGAGCGAGCATGGATACGTCACTCACGCGCAGCCGACCGTTACCAGCCGGCGGTTCCCGTCTTGCCCCATCGGCATGGTGCGGGATTGGCGTTTCACAGCCACCTGCCGGGCCAGTCCCGGTCTTCTGGTCGGCTCCACGCCCTGTTTTGGCGTCGCCCGGCCACTCCAGGTCGACGTAGTGCTTGAGGTTGATCGCGGCGTTGTGGTCCCGATCGGCGACCAGCCCACATCGCTCACACTTGAAGGTTCGGACCGCAAGGCCAAGTTTGGGTTTCACCAAGCCGCAGCTCGAGCACGTTTGGGAGGAGGGAAACCACCGGTCGGCAACAACCAGGTTCCCGCCATTCCACCGGGTCTTGTAGTCGAGTTGCCGCCTGAACTCACCGAACGAGGCATCGGCGATATGGCTTGCCAACGGGCGATTTCCGAGCATCCCGACAATGTTGAGGTCCTCGACCACCACCGTGCGATAGCCGTCGGCAAGGGTGGTGGTGAGCTTGTGGATCGAATCCATGCGCAGGTTCGCCACCCGGGCATGAATGCGAGCGACGGCCTGCCGGGCGATGTCCCACCGTGTCAAGCACCGGGTTTGATGGAGGCTGTGATGTGCCCTGGGTTTTGCGGAGTCGGGGTACTGGACTTCATGCTGATCACCCCTAGGAGAGGTCAGCATGAAGTCCAGTAACCCGACTCCGCAAAACCCAGGGCACATCAATGTCTCCATCAAACCCGGTACGCAACACCTTGGAACATTCCGTCCACCACGGCGCCACCATGGCTTTGGCTTGGTTCCACGCCCGGCGCAACGCCGGGAGATTCCAGCCCAAGGTTGGAGTCAACATATCGGCGGCGACGCCGTAACTGGTCTCGGCTGCCCGTTGATCGAGGTTCGCCTTGACCGCGGCCAGCGCCCAATTGAACGCGAACCGGGCAGCACCAGCATGTCGCTCAAGGACCCGGGCTTGGCTTGGGGTCGGGTCCAGGGCGAGCCGGTACGCCCGCACCACCGTCACGATCCTTCACCCCCAACCTGTAGCCATCCCGACAATTCGCAGCCCGGGATCCCAGACAACCCATGCGAACCGACACGACCGACTACTCGAACTCGAATCTCGTGATCGACCACGGCGCACGACACCGTAACGTTGACGTCCGACAGAATCTGCGAATGCGTCGAGGCGCCCGCCCGCCTGAGGCCTGCCTCGCACTCCGCATCCGAGGTGCGCCAGGCGATTACCCTGGAGGTATGTGCCGCAACATTCGTGTCCTTCACAACTTCGAGCCGCCCGCGACCTCCGACGAGGTCCACGCGGCGGCCGTCCAGTACGTGCGCAAGGTCAGCGGCTCGACGAAGCCGTCGGCGGCCAACCGCGAAGCGTTCGACCGGGCCGTCGAGCAGGTGGCCGCGGTGACCCGCGAGCTGCTCGATTCCCTGGTCACCACCGCCTCCCCGCGCGACCGCGAGGTCGAGGCCGCGAAGGCAAAGGCCAGGGCCGCCGAACGCTACGGTGCGCGCGCGGAGTAACGGCGTCCCCTCCAGGGAGCCGTCACGCTCGGTCGAGCTGACATGCGAGAGGCCCGTGGACACGCGACGCAGTCGTCGTGTCCACGGGCCTCTCGCATGTCAGCTCAAAAAGCGATCGAGCCGCGCCCCCGGAGGGGGCGCCATTACTCAGCCGGTCGGGGCCGGGATGGGTGGCACCGGGACCGGAACCGGCGGCACTGGCACCGGAACCGGCAGGGGCAGCCCGCCCAGCAGGCCCGCCACCAGCGAGAGCACCAGCGTCAGCAGGGTCGAGACCAAGTCGGTCACCAAGGCGATCGGACTGGGCAGACCGGGCAGCATCTGGGGGTTCTGCTTGAGCTTCTCCTGGATCTGGGCGGACTTGTCGTCGGCCTCCTCCACGACGTGCAACGTGTTGTTGCTGCGGGCGATGTCGCGGACCTGGGCCAGGACCGGACGCAACTCGGTCACCGAGCTGAGCAGGGCCTTGGGGTCGCCCGCTTTGTAAGCGGCGTCGATCTGGTCGTGCAGCTTTTGCAGCTGGGCGGCCGGCGCCGAGTTGGAAGCCTCCGCCGAGGCGGAAGTGGGCTGGGTCGCGGACGCCATACCTGCCCCGGCCATTGACAGCACGCTCACGGTCGCGACCGAGGCCACGAGCCGAACGAGGTGACGATTCATCGAAAGGTCCTCTCCGGGTGTCTTCTACCGCTACTGCAGGGCTACCAGCCGGGACGGTAAGTCACCAAAGGATCACCACTCGTCATCGCCCCAGGTCACACCTATCGTCACCCAGCGCACGCGGTCGAGATCCACGACAGCGTGAAGATCCTCGTCAATTAGCCACCAGAAGCGATCGGAACCGAGCCGAATCACCCACAGGAACACCAGGAACCACGTTCGGCTCATTCTGTGCGGGTAATCTCGCAAAAACACTCGAAGGGGCTCTTGCTTTTTACTCCGTTCGCGCGCATACGCGCCCGAAATGGGTCGAAGCTGAACTTTTCCCAGTTACCACGAGGACTGGACCATCGGCCGAAGCGCGGAGTCCAGATCGCGGAACAAAGCCACCGTCTCCGCCACGCCGGTGAGCTGCATCGTGCCGAGAACCGGGCCGGGCGGAACCGCCACGCGCAGCCGCCTGCCGCGGTGCAGACAGTGGTAATGCGCCCGCAACAGCAGCGGCGCGGTGCCCACGCTGAGGTACGTCACGCGCTCCAGGTCCACGACTACCAGCGCTTTGACCGAATCCTCGGCGCACGCGTCCTCGATCTGCTCCCGCCAGGGCTGCTCGGTCAGCAGGTCGATCCGACCCGCGGCGGCGACCACCACAGCCGAGCGGGTGCTTCGCGTGGTCACCTCCAGGGGTGGCGGCACGGCAGCCTCCGAGAATCAAGCACTAACGACGGTTTTGTCATCGTCGCCGGGCCGCGCGGACGCAATACACGCTGGTCGCCGTCGAGTTCGGGGCGACTATAACGGACCGAATGCATGGCCCTGACGCCGCCACGCGGAGGCGCGGGATCGAGCCCCGGAAATTCGGCGAACCGATGAATTTCTCAGCTCATTCCCAGGCCATTCACCTGCGCTCGACCATTAATGATCATCGATGGGAGCGGAGGTCTCGGGCTTCTCCGGCTCGTCGCCTGCCGAGGCGTCGCGCTTGTCGCACGGGCGACGATCAAGGGTGATCTTGGACCAGACGAGGTCCCGCAGTTCGACGGACACACAAGATCAATCGACCGAATGGAGCAAGCTGTTACCGAAAGCGACATCGCGCCACCCGTTTGCCGTAGCGACCATCCGATCGGCCCAGCGGCCGTCCGTTGGCGGCGGATGGATCAGGCCGTCTACCTTCTACCCATGACGATGCGAACCGCGGCCCGTACCTGGTTCGGGCTGACCGCGCTGGTGGTCCTCGCCGGACTGGTCACCCAGATCGCGGTGACATCGCAGGCCACCGAGGGCCACTTCACGACCGTGGCGGGGCGCGTGGCCAACGTGTTCTGCTTCTTCACGATCCAGTCCAACATCATCGTGATGGTCACGTGCGCGCTGCTCGCGCTCAACCCCGAGCGCCCGTCGACCGCACTGCGGGTGTTCCGGCTCGCGGGCCTGCTCGGCATCGCGATCACCGGTGTCGTCTACCACACGGTTCTGTCGAACCTCTACGAGCTGCACGGCGGCGCCGCGGTCGCGGACTTCCTGCTGCACACGATGTCCCCGCTGCTGACCATCACCGGCTGGCTGGTCTTCGGCCCGCGCGGTGGCATCGAGTACCGGGTCATCGGCCTCGCGGCGCTGTTCCCGATCGTGTGGCTGGTGTTCACCCTCGCACGCGGGCCGTTCGTCGACTTCTACCCGTACCCGTTCGTCGACGTGCGGATACACGGCTACGTCGTCGTCATCTTCAACTGCGTGATCGTGGCGGTGTTGTTCCTGGTGCTCGCCCTCGGCGCCCGGGCGCTCGACCGCGTGCTGGTCAGGCGGACGGCCCCGGTGTAGCCACCCCAGGCGGGAAGCCGCCGGTGGCGATCGGACCCCAGCGGTCGATCTCGATCCGGATCAGGCACTTGCCTTGGCTGACCATCGCCGCGCGGTACTCGTCCCAGTCCGGGTGCTCGCCGCGGATCGACCGGAAGTACTCGACGAGCGGTTCGACCGCCTCGGGCAGTTCCAGCACCTCGGCGCGGCCGTCGACCTGCACGTAGGGCCCGTCCCAGTCCTCGGAGAGCACGCAGAGCGTCGCGGCGGGGTCCCGACGCAGGTTGACCGCTTTGGCCCGCCGCGGGTACGTGGAGACCACCACACGGCCGCGCGCGTCGACCCCGTAGGTCACCGGGGACACCTGGAGGCTCCCGTCGGCCCGCCGGGTCGTCAGCACGCAGCGGGAGCGGGCGCGCAGGAAGTCGAGCAACTCGACGCGATCGGGGCGGCGGACCGTGGCGGTTCGGGGCGACATGCCCTCGAACCTAGTGACTCATCGAGACGAGCCACCAGGTCCTTCGGCAAACTCGACCCGCTGCGGATCGGCACCTAAGGGGACCGGGACGTCAGCCGTCCACGGTCCCCTGCCAACCGCACCATCACACGGCAGGTGACCACCGGGAGAAATTCCGGGGAGGCGGACCAGCTACTTGGCGAGTTTGGCCAACCGCTGTGGCGTCGGCCAGCGGACTTCGCTGACCCAGCCGAACTTCTCGAACAGCCAGATGAGCCGGGCCGAGATGTCGATCTGACCGCGCTGGACGCCGTGGCGGGCGCTGGTCGGGTCGGCGTGGTGCAGGTTGTGCCAGGCCTCACCCATCGACAGGATCGCCAGCGGCCAGAAGTTGGTCGCCTTGTCGCGGGACTTGAACGGGCGGTTGCCCACGATGTGGCAGATCGAGTTGGTCGACCAGGTGACGTGGTGCAGGAACGACACGCGGACCAGGCTGGCCCAGAAGAACGCGGTGACCGCGCCCCACCAGGTCCAGGTGATGAGCCCGCCCAGCACCGGCGGCGCGAGCATGGTGACCGCGGTCCACATGCCGAACTGCTTGTCGATGCGGCGGATGTCCGGGTCGGCGAGCATGTCCGGGGCGAAGCGCTCGGCGTTGGTCAGCTTGCGGTCGAAGATCCAGCCCATGTGGGCGTGCCAGAAGCCCTTGACCAGCGCGGCGGGCGAGGTGCCGAAGGCCCACGGGGAGTGCGGGTCGCCGTCGCGGTCGGCGAAGGCGTGGTGGCGGCGGTGGTCGGCGACCCAGTGCAGGATCGGCCCCTGCAGCGACATGCTGCCGGAGATCGCGAGCCCGACGCGGACCGCGCGCTTGGCCTTGAACGCGCCATGGGTGAAGTAACGGTGGAATCCGACCGTCGTGCCCAGGCAGGTGAACGTGTAGAAGAACGCCGCCAGGCCGACGTCGACCCAGCCCAGGCCCCAGCCCCAGGCGAAGGGGACCGCGGCGATCAGGGCGACGAACGGAACGAGGATGAACAGGTACGTGCCGATCTGCGGCCACAGCCCGCGTGGCTCCCCGAACATGGGCTTGGGCCCATCCTGGTCCACTTGCGCGCTGCCCTCGACGGTCGCGGTCATCTCTGCCCTCCGGCTCCTGGGTACTCACCCAGTGTGTCTGGGGGAATTAGTACCTGCTCAGCGATAAGCAAACCAGGCGTTCAGGCAGACACCAAGCATCGACGAGATGAGGCTTTGTCCGACATGCCGCTTCACGCGCGGCGCCGGGCCACAGCGAGACCCACGTCACAAACTTCGCGTACGCCCGGGCCGCGACGGCGGCTAAACGACCTGACTTCCTTACCGTGTCTACTTCAGGGTAGCTCGAAAAGGGCGATCGCTCGCTCGTTCAGGCTTCCCAGATACACAGTTCCCTCGTGCTCACGGACTCCGGTCACCATGTGGTAGTCCGGCGCCTTGCCGTAGAAGTCGTGCACGAGCCGCCCGGTCGCGCCATCGACGGCCCGGACCCACACCACGCGCTTCTCCTTGGGCTGCAAGCGTTCCGGGACCCGCCAGAGCACCTGTCGGACCCGGGGCGGTGTGCGCAGCAGCAGGTCGACGACCGGGTCGCGTGGGGCCGCCATGGCGATCCAGATGAGGCCGTCGGACCCGGTGGAGATGTTGTCGGGGAACGCGGGCAGGTTGTCGACGAGCACGTCGGACTCCCCCGCGCGGTCACCGGCGAGCCACAGCCGGTTAAGGCAGTACTCACCGGTCTGCGCGACCACGACGTAGGACTCGTCGGCGGCGAGCGCCACTCCGTTGGCGAAGTGCAAGCCATCGAGGAGGGTCTCGACCGACCCGTCCGGCGAGCGGCGCAGGAGCCTGCCGGTCCCGGAGTGCTCCAGGATGTCGGCCCGCCAGAACTCCAGGTCGAACCGGCTGGTGGAGTCGGTGAAGTAGATCGTCCCGTCCTTCGCGACCGCGGCGTTGTTGCACACCCGCAAGCCGGGCCCGGACGGGATCAGGACCTCGATCTCGCCGTTCTTCTTGTCGACCAGCAGCAGACCCTTGTCCGCGTCGCACACCAGCAGCCGCCCGTCCGGGTACAGCTCCAGGCCCAGTGGGCGGCCGCCGGTGTCGGTGATGGTGTCGAGGCGCCTGCCGTCGGCGGTGAGCCGCAGGACCCGGCCGTCCTCGACGCCGGTGAAGACGTGGCCGTGCTCGTCGACCAGGACGTCCTCGGCGCCGGTCCCGGTCACCTGGCGGACCGTCAGCGACGGCAGCGACGCCTTCGGCTTGCGCCCGGGGCGGGGCGCCCGCCACACGACCGGTTCGATCCTCGGACGGCCCATCGCCACTCCTGCCACTCGGTTCGCGGGTCGATCAACGGTAGGTGAGGAGTTCCCGGTTCGCTCCCTCGAAATGCCCATGCTCGTTGAACGACACAAGCGACGCCCCGGAACGCCCGACGACGATCTTGGTGATCGCCGCGTTCACCACAACCCGGTTGACCGCCACCACGCCCGCGCCCATCAGCCGCGAGCAGAGCGCGGCGATCACGCCGCCCGAGGTGAACACGAGCGCGTCACCGCCCGCCGCCACCTCGGTGAGCGCGGCGAACGCTCGGTCGGCGAAGTCGGTGTAGGTGCCGGTGCCGCCGACTTCGAGCCCGTTGCCGATCCAGTCCTGCAGCGCCCGGTCGAGCAGGGCCTGGAAGTCCCGGGGCGAGACGGGGGCGTCGACCTGCTCGCGGGCGGCGAGGGCCTGGACGAGGCCGAGGTGGTCGTACTCGTCCCACCGCCCGTCCGTCCCGCGGTCGAGGTCGATGCCCGCCGCGGCCAGCGTGGCCGTGGCGGTGTCCCGTTGGCGCGCGAGGGTGCCCGCCCAGACCTGCGCGGGTTTGACGCCTCTGGCGCGCAGTTCCTCGCCCAGCACCTTGGCCTGCTGGTGTCCGACCGGCGAGAGGACGTCGTAGTCCGCCGCGCCGAAGGAAGCCTGCCCGTGGCGCAGCAGGTAGACGACGGTCACTTGGCGATCACCTGGCGGCAGCGCCATTCCAGGTAGCCCGCGAACATCCAGAAGTCCTTGAACGCCGGGTTGTGCGTCTGGCCGTGGTGGTAGCGGTAATAGATCTGCTGCATGATCACCGCCAGCCGGAACAGGCCGAACGCCTCGTACCAGGACCAGTTCGCGGGCTTGAACCCCATCCGGTCGCAGTAGTAGTCGACGATCTCGGCGCGGGTCAGCATCCCCGGCAGGTGCGACGGCTGCCTGCGCGCCACCTTGAACACGTCGTCGTCATCGGCCTGGATCCAGTAGGCGACGGCGCCGCCGAGGTCCATCAGCGGGTCGCCGAGCGTCGACATCTCCCAGTCGAGGACGCCGACGATGTTCCGGTCGTCGTCGAGCACGACGTTGTCGAAGCGCCAGTCGTTGTGGATGACCACAGTGGACACGTCGTCTGGCTGGTTCGCGTCGAGCCAGGCCATGACCTCGACGAAGTCGGGAACGTTCTCGGTGCGCGCGTTGCGGAAACGCTCCGACCAGCCCTTGACCTGCCTGCCGACGTAGCCCGCGCCCTTGCCCAGGTCGGTGAGACCAGCGGCGGCCGGGTCGACCTGGTGCAGGTCGACCAGCCGGTCGATGAGCTTCGTCGACAAGGCGCGCGCCTCGGCCTCGCTCAGCGTCATGCCCTCGGGCAGGTCGCCGCGCAGGATGGTGCCCGGAATCCGTTCCATGACATAGAAATCGGACCCGAGCACCGACTCGTCCGTGCACAGGCCGAGCACCGTCGGGACATACGGGTACACCGGCCTGAGCGCCTGCTGGACCCGAAACTCGCGCTTCATGTCGTGCGCGGAGGCGGCCTTCTTGCCGACCGGGGGCCGCCGCAGGATCAGCTCGCGGTCGGGGTAGGTCAGCAGATAGGTCAGGTTCGAGGCGCCGCCGGGAAACTGGCGCACCGTGGGCTCGTCGACCAGTCCATCCACAATGGACGATAGCCAGCTGTGGACCGCCACGGCGTCGAAGCTGTCCTCCGACCGGACCTCCCGGGTCTCGTCCACGGTCATGACAGCTTGGCCACCAGGCTCAGCGGCAGGTTGCGCATCGCGAAGCCCATCAGTGTCCACGGCCACGCGGGCGTGCACGCCTCGGCCGACTCCTTCTCGATCGCCTTCACCATCGACCGCACGCCGGGCACGGTGTCGACCATCAGCGGGGTCTTCTTGACCTTCTCGTTCATCTCCGAGCGGATGTAGCCCGGGTAGATGGTGGAGACGTTGATCGGCGACTTGAGCAGGTCGGCCCGGATGCCCTCGGCGAGCGCGGCGACACCGGCCTTCGTCGCGGCGTAGGTCGACAGGTTGCCGCCCAGGCCGCGCATGGCGCTCATCGACGAGATGACCACCAGGTGGCCCGCGTTCTGCTCGCGGAAGATCTCCATCGACGCCTCACACTGGGCGAGCGCGGAGACGAAGTTGGTCACCGCGGTCTGCTTGTTGGCCTCGAAGAAGCCCGTGCCCAGCGGCTGTCCCTTGCCCAGACCGGCGTTGACGATCACCCGGTCGATGGTCCCGAGCTCGGATTTGAACTCGCCGAAAACCTTGAACACCGCGTCGTGATCGTTGACGTCGAGCGCGCGGATGACGACTTTGATGCCCGGGTTCGCCTTGAGCAACTCCGTGCGCAGCGTCTCCAGCCGGTCGGTGCGCCGCGCGGCGAGCGCCAGGTTGCGGCCGAGCGCGGCGAACTGGCGGGCCATCTCCTCGCCGAGGCCCGAACTGGCGCCGGTGATGAGGATGTTCTTACGAGTCACTCTGTCTCCTGGTTTTGTCGGTGGTGGTCGCTAGTTTGATCGGCATGTCCCGTTTCCGTCTTCAACCGACTCCCACCCAGGAGCGGGTATTGTTGGAGCACTGCGGGCATGCGCGGTTTGTGTGGAATCTCGCCGTGGAGCAGCACGCGCACTGGCGGTCGGGGCGCAAGGCGGCCCCTGGGTACACCGAGCAGTGTCGTCAGTTGACGCAGGCTCGGACGGCGAACCCGTGGTTGGCGGCTGGGTCGGTGATCGTTCAGCAGCAGGCGTTGAAGGATTTTGCCCAGGCGATGGCGAACTTCTTCGGCCGGACCCACCGGCGGCCCACTTGGCGCAGGCGCGGGCGCAATGAAGGTTTCCGGATCGTGGCGGCCAAACTGAGCGATGTGCGCCGGGTCTCCCGCAACGTCGGTGAGGTCAAGGTGCCCAAGATCGGCTGGGTCCGATTCTGGTGGTCGCGTGCGGTCGCCGCGGGTGTGAAATCCTATCGGATCACCCGAGATCGAGCGGGCCGCTGGCATGTGGCGTTCCCGGTCGTGCCCGAGCCCATCTCCGGACCGGGCGCAGGTGCGGTCGTAGGCGTGGATCGAGGCGTCGCGGTGTCGGCGGCGTTGTCCACCGGGGAACTCTTGTCCGTGCCCGCACTGCGCGCCGGCGAGAAAGCGAGGCTGCTGCGGTTGCAACGCAAGCTCGCCCGGGCGCAACGCGGCTCCATTCGGCGCGGCAAGGTCAAAACAGCGATGGCGAGGCTCAGTGCTCGCGAAACCGACCGGCGCAAGGACTGGGTCGAGAAGACCAGCACCCGCCTGGCTCGCGAGTTCGACGTGATCGGCGTCGAAGATCTCAAGATCAGCAACATGACCCGGTCGGCAAAAGGCACGGTCGAGGCGCCCGGCCGGGGTGTGCGGCAGAAGGCGGGCCTGAACCGGGGAATCCTCGCCAATGGGTGGGGCCTGCTCGTGACCCGTGTGGAGCAGAAGGCTCCGGGTCGGGTGGTGAAGGTCGACCCGCGGGTCACCAGTCAGCGTTGTTCGGCGAGTGGGGTCGTGGATCGGGAGGCGCGCGAGAGCCAAGCCGCCTTCCGGTGCCGGTCCTGCGGTTTCGCCACCAACGCGGATGTGAACGCGGCTTTGAATATTCGATGCGCGGCAGGGCATGCCGTGGCTGCACGGGGAGGCCCGCCGTTGGGTGAGCCTGCGAACCGTGAACCTCAACGCGACCTCCTCCTCGTGCGGTAGTTGCTGTTGGAATCCCGGCCTCAGGCCGGGGGGATGTCAAGGGTTTTCCTTCTCCATCTTGGGCCGCAGCTTGGCCCAGTACTTGGCGACCTGCTTGTCCACCAGCCACGGCGCGAGCCGCTTGAGCCGCTGCGCGCGCCTGCCGTCGGCGTGCGTGTGGACGAGGAACCGCTTGGCCGCCACCGCGTCGAACACCTGCTTGGCCACGTCTTCGGGGGTCACCTTGGACGAGGCCATCAGCTTCTGGCTGACCTTGAGCGCGGCCGGGTCCGGCGTGCGCATGCGGTCGTTGAGATTGGTCTGCACGAACGCCGGGCACACCACGGTGGTGTTGATCCCGTGCGGTTCGAGTTCGTAGCGAAGGGTCTGCGACAGCGCGAGGACGCCCGCCTTGGTGACGTTGTAGGACGACATCCCGGGCAGGTTCATGATCGCGGCCAGCGACGCGACGTTGACCAGGTGGCCGGAGCCCTGGGCTTTGAACATCGGGGTGAAGGTCGCGCAGCCGCGCACCACACCCTTGAGGTTGATCTCCCAGATCCAGTCCCAGTCGGCCATCGGGATGCGGTCGATCCGCCCACCCGAGGCCACACCCGCGTTGTTGACCAGCACGTCGAGCCCACCCCAGTGCTCCTCGCACCACTCGCGGGCGGCGGCCCAGGACTCGTCCTTGGTCACGTCGAGAGCCAGGTGCTCGGCGTCGATCTCCTTGGCGGAAATCTCCTTGGCGGCGGTCTCAGCGGCAGTGACGTCAATGTCGGTGACGAGCACGCGCCAGCCAGCTTTCGCGTAGTGCGCCGCCATGGCCTTGCCCAAGCCGGAACCCGATCCGGTGATCAGAATTCGCCGGTTCATGCGGTGTACTTCTTGAGCTCGATGCGGGAGACGACGCCGCGGTGGACCTCGTCCGGGCCGTCGGCCAAGCGCAACGAGCGGGCGCCCGCGTAGGCCGCGGCCAGCGGGAAGTCGTCGGTCATGCCCGCGCCGCCGTGCAGCTGGATGGACATGTCGATCACGTCCAGCGCCATGTTCGGCACCACCACCTTGATCTGCGAGACCTCCGAGAGCGCGCCCTTGAGCCCGTAGGTGTCCAGCTTCCACGCGGCGTTGAGGACGAGCAAGCGGGCCTGCTCGATGGCGATTCGCGCGTCGGCGATGCGCTCGCGGTTGCCGCCGAGGTTGGCCAGCGGCTTGCCGAACGCCTCGCGCTGGGTGGCGCGCTCGCAGGCGAGTTCGAGGGCCTTCTCGGCGAGGCCGATCAGGCGCATGCAGTGGTGGATGCGGCCGGGGCCGAGCCTGCCCTGGGCGATCTCGAAACCGCGGCCGGGACCGGCGATGACGGCGTCGAGCGGCAGGCGGACGTCGGTGAAGCTGACCTCGCCGTGGCCGAAGGGCTCGTCGTGACGACCGAAGACCGGCAGCATCCGCTCCAGCTTGAAACCGGGGGTGTCCAAGGGAACCAGGACCATCGAGTGCCGCGCGTACTTGTGCGCGTCCGGGTCGGTCAGGCCCATGAAGATGGCGACCTTGCAGTTCGGGTGGCCGATGCCGGTGGAGAACCACTTGCGGCCGTTGAGGACGATCTCGTCGTTCTTGACCACCGCCGTGGCCGCCATGTTCGTCGCGTCCGAGGAGGCGACGCCCGGCTCGGTCATGCAGAAGGCGGAGCGGATCTCGCCGCGCAGCAGCGGTTCGAGCCAGCGCTGCTTCTGCTCGTCGCTGCCGTACATGTGCAGGACTTCCATGTTCCCGGTGTCCGGGGCGTTGCAGTTGAAGACCTCGGGGGCGATGAAGGACCGCCCCATCAGCTCGGCGAGCGGCGCGTACTCGACGTTGGCCAGGCCGGATTCGTCCTTGAGGAAGAGGTTCCAGAGACCGGCCGCGCGGGCCTTGGCCTTGAGCTCCTCGATGACCGGCAGGACCACCCACGGGTCGTCCAGCGCGGCGAGCTCACGGTGGTAGTCGGCCTCGACCGGCTCGATCTCGGTGCGGATGAAGTCCCCGACCCTGGCGAGATAGTCGGCCGCTTTGGCCGAGTGCGCGAAGTCCACGTCGCCTCCTATTGAGCGTTGCTCAACAAGGTACCCTGCCTATCGAGCAACGCTCAACAGGTCCGAGGAGTGACGTATGTCCGAAGCACCCACCAGGGTCCGCCGCACGGCGGCCGACCGGCGCAAGCAGCTGATCGGGATCGGTCTGCGGATGCTCACCGTGCGCCCGATCCACCAGGTCACGGTGGACGAGGTGGCCGCCGAGGCGGGCATCTCACGCAGTCTGCTGTTCCACTACTTCCCCACCAAGCAGGACTACTACGTCGAGGTCGTCCGCGCCGCGGGCCGCCGCCTCCTGCGCTCGGCCCAGCCCGGGGACGACGCCCGCGCGATCGTCGAGGGCTATGTCGCCTTCATCGAACGCCGCCGCACGCAGTACGTCGGCCTGTTCCGCGCCTCCGGGCTCGACGACTGGGTCAAGGAGATCCACGACGAGACGCAGGACGAGTTGAGCGTGCGGGTGATGTCGGCGCTGGGCCTGGTCGAGCCGCCGGAGCCGGTGGTGTTGGCGGTGCGGGCGTGGTGGGCGTTCGCGGAGGAACTGACGATCGAGTGGACCGGCCGGGAGCGAACGGACCGGGAGGCCCTGGTCGGCTTGCTGCTCAGCGCGCTGGACAACGTGGTGCTGTTGGCGCGGGACATCTGAGGGCCTGCCCTTTCGGTCCGGAGGCACGGGCGAGGCAGCGACGAGACACCGATGGGGCCAGGCGCGAGGTGCCGGGCCCCATCGGTTGTTCTCAGGTCACGCCTTGAGCAGCAGGTTCACCGTGTCGGGGCTGATCCCGCCGATCTTGTCCTTCGTCGCCGCGGCGGTGATCGCCTCCGCGACGGCCGACGGGGTGGCGTCGGGGTTGGCCGCCAGGTACAGGGCGACCGCGCCCGCCACGTGCGGGGTGGCCATCGACGTGCCGCTGATCGTCTTGGTCTCCCCGCCGATCCACGCCGACGTGATGTCCACGCCGGGCGCGTAGAGGTCGACGACCTTGCCGAAGCTGGAGAACTCGGCCTGCTTGTCGGCGTTGTCCGAAGCCGCGATCGTCAGCGCCTCGGGAACGCGCGCCGGCGAGCTGTTGCCCGCGTCGTCGGAGCTGTTGCCCGCCGCCACCGCGAAGGTGACACCGGACTCGATCGCCGCCCGCACGGCCTTGTCCAGCGCCTCGTCGGCGCCGCCGCCCAGGCTCATGTTCGCCACCGACGGGCCCTGGTGGTTCTTGGCGACCCAGTCGATGCCCGCGATGACGCCTTCGGTCGTGCCGCTGCCCTGCGCGTCGAGGACCCGCACCGGGACGATCTTCACGCCCTTGGCGACGCCGTATTCCGCACTGCCGATCGTGCCCGCCACGTGCGTGCCGTGGCCGTGCTCGTCCTCGGGCTTGTCGTCGTTGTCGACGGCGTCGAAGCCGCCCGACACCCGCCCGCCGAGCGCGGGGTGGTCGGCCTGGACGCCGGTGTCGATGACGAACGCGGTGACGTTGTCAGCCTTGCCGCTGTAGGTGAACGACTTGTCCAGCGGCAGGTCGGCCTGGTCGATCCGGTCGAGTCCCCAGGACGGCGGATTCGGCTGGACATCGAGCGCCCGAATTTTCTGGTTGGCTTGCACGAATTCGACCGCGTCGTCGGCCGCGAGTTTGCGAGCCTGCGATTCCGACATTGTGGCCGAGAATCCCTTGATAGAACTTTCGTAGGTTGCGCGAACCTTTCCACCGTAGTTATGGGCGACCTCCGCGGACTGGCTGCGCGAGCCGTCCTTGAGCACCACGATGTAGCTGCCCTCAACCGCGTCCGGGCTCCCTGCCAGCAGGATCTCACCCTCCTGCGCCTGTGCGGGAGCAGCCAACGCGACAACTGTCGCCGCCGAGCCGATGAGTGCGAAGCCGATTGCGAGTCGGCCCCGACGACCTTCGCGCCTCAGTGTCATGAAAGGTGTTCCTTTCTTGTTCGGAAATGCCATGCAATGACGTTTCGACAAGAAAGGGCAACAGTTGCCACTTGCCACTGTTACTCCGACCAGACCAGACACATGGTCTGTTCAGTGCGGCTGGCCTCGGGATCTTCAGCCCATTTCGCGTAGCTGCTTTCGGACAACTTTTCCGGTCGCGTTGCGGGGCAGCTCGTCGACGAAGACGACATCGCGCGGGACCTTGAAGCGGGCCAGGTTCGACTTCACGTGCTCGCGCAACTCGTCCGCGGTGACGTCGGTGTCCACCACGACGTAGGCCTTGAGCCGCTGGCCGAACTCGGGATCCTCGGTGCCGAGCACGGCCGCCTCGACCACGCCCGGGTACTCCACGAGCAGGTTCTCGACCTCGGCCGGGAAGACGTTCTCGCCGCCGGAGACGATCATGTCGTCGTCGCGGCCGTCGATGAACAGCCTGCCCTCGGCGTCGAAGTGACCGACGTCACCGATGGACAGCAGGCCGTCGATGATCTCCTTGTTGCGCCCGTCGGTGTACCCGCCGAAGCTCAGGCCGCTGCCGACGAAGATCCGCCCGGTGACGTTGGGCTGGGTGATCCGCCCGCCCTCGGCGTCATAGAGCCGCACCTGACAACCGACCGGCGGCCTGCCCACGGTGCCCGGCGCGGCGCGCCAGTCCTCGGGCGTGGCGACCGTCGCGACGGCGACCTCGGTCGAGCCGTACAGGTTGTGGACCACGTCGCCGAACGCGCGGGTCGCGCGGTTGCCCAGCTCCGGCGAGAGGGCCGAGCCCGCGGTGAACAAGATGCGCAGCGAGCTCGTGTCGTAGCGGGCCAGAACCTCCGGGCCGAGGTCGAGCACGCGCTGCAGCATCGTCGGAACCAGCACCAGCGTGGTCGCCTTGTTGTCCTGGATCATCTTCAGGATCTGCTCGGGATCGAACTTGCGGCGCATCACGACCGCGGAGCCCAGGGCGAAGCTGATGATGAACTGCGAGAGCCCGGTTCCGTGGAACAGCGGCGCTCCCAGCACGGTGCTCTCCCCCGCGCGAAGCGGGATGCGGTCGAGGAACTGCGCGGCGGCCAGCGGCGAGCGCACCTGGCGCGGCGCGCCCTTTGGTGTTCCAGTGGTTCCGCTGGTCAGCAGCACCATGCCGCCCGGCTCCGACGGCGCGGGAACCGGCCGGTCGTCGGTGTTCGCGATGAGTTCCTCAAGGGTGCGCGCGTCTTCGACCGTGGTGTCGGTCCAGGCGATGAACCGCGGGATCTCGGGCGGCAGCGCCGTGGCGAGCTCGCTGAACTCCTGGTCGTGGATGAACACGGAGACGCCCTCGCGCTTGGCCACGTCTGCCAGCTGCGGCTTCGCGAAACCGGTGTTCATCAGCAGCAGCCGGGCACCGAGCTTGCCCGCGGCGAGCATGGTCTCCACCGCGCCGCGGTGGTCGCGAGCGAGCAACGCGACCACGGACTTCTCCGTGACACCGCGCTGGGCCAGCGCCCGGGCGAGCGCGTTGGATCGGGTGTCGAGCTGGCGGAAGGTCAGCGGCCCGAGTTCGTCGACGAGGCCGACGGCCCGGTGGTCCCGGTTCGCAGCCACCCGAGCGGCGCCCGCGATCGGCCCCAGCTGGCGCACGGCGATCATCGACTTGACCACGTGATCCGGCCGGGACATCGGAACCAGCCCGGCCCGGCGCATCACATCGACACTGCGGACAACCGTCGGCACCTTGCCCGCCAGATCGCGCACCAGGGTCATGTAGTCGCTCAACGGAGCCTCCCGTGGACGTTCGTGTTACCGCCGAGCCACGTTGCCGCACAAGTTACTCGCGAGTCAACTGCCGGTATCTGTCAGTGGGATGGCGCAGAATCGCCGGTGTGCGGATCGCGGTGGTGCCGGAGGGTGATGGGGCTGGTCGGGCCCGGGTTCTCGACGGCCCGACCGAGACCGTGGGCGACCTCGCGGCCTGGATGGGCGAGCAGCAGCGGCGCCATGACGTGCGGTGGGTGCTTCCGTCCACCGAGGAGCTTTACCCGGCGCTGCTGCGGGCGGGCGTGCGACTCGACCGGTGTCACGACCTCGCCCTCGCCGAAGGCATCCTGCTGGCGTTCGAGGAGCGGCCCCACCGCCCCCGGAACCTGGGTGCGGCCTGGGCCCGGACGCGGGGTCTGCCCGAGCCCGCCGACCCGCGTCCGCAGACCCGCGGGGAGCAGCCCACCCTGTTCGAGGCCGACCGCGGCACCACCCCGGCCGGAGCCGACCCACTCGACGCCGCCGTCGCCGTCCTCGCCGACCAGGAGCGGCGGATCGCCGCCACCGCCCAGCCCGACCGGCTGCGCCTGCTGGTCGCCGCCGAGTCCGCGGGGGCCTTGGCGGCGGCGGAGATGTCGCACCACGGCCTGCCTTGGCGCACCGACGTCCACCTGGCCATGCTCGAAGACCTGCTCGGCCCCCGCACCGCTCCCGGCGTCCGCCCGGCGAAACTCGCCGAACTCGCCGACCGGATCAGCGCCGCGTTCGCCGGCAGGCCGGTCAACCCCGACCACCCACCCAGCATCGTGCGGGCCTTCGCCCGCGAAGGTGTGGAGATCCCGTCGGCCCGGGCCTGGGTGATCAAGGAACTCGACCACCCAGCCGTCGCCCCGATCTTGGAGTACAAGGAGCTGTCGCGCCTCTATGTCGCCCACGGCTGGTCCTGGCTCGACAGCTGGGTCGACGGCGGCCGCTTCCGCCCGGAATACGTCGTCGGCGGTGTCGTCTCCGGCCGCTGGGCCACTCGCGGCGGCGCGGCCCTGCAACTGCCGCGGACCCTGCGGACGGCCGTCCGATCGGATCCGGGCTGGGTCCTGGTGTGCGCGGACGCGTCCCAGTTGGAGCCCCGGGTGCTGGGAGCACTGTCGGGAGACGGCCGCTTCGCGGAGGTGTCGGCGTCTTCGGACCTGTACACCAGCCTCGCCGCGGACGCCTTCGACGGCGACCGGGGAAGGGCCAAGATCGCGATGCTGTCAGCCATGTACGGCGGCACCAGCGGCGAAGCCGGACCACTGCTCGCGGTGCTGCGCAAGCGTTTTCCGCAAGCAGTGGAGTACGTCGAACAGGCGGCACGCGCGGGCGAGCAAGGCCGAGTCGTCCGGTCGAGACTGGGTAGAACCAGCCCACCCCCCAGCGAAGCCTGGCGGGAACTGACGTCAGACCACGACGGCGAACAAGCAGAGAAACGCGGCCGACAGGCGGCCCGCGAATGGGGCCGGTTCACCCGGAATTTCGTAGTCCAAGCCAGCGCCGCCGACTGGGCACTGACAATGCTGGCCACACTCCGCAAAACCCTGGCCGTCTCGGCACCGGAAGCGCAAATCGTGTTCTTCCAACACGACGAGGTCATCGTCCACTGCCCAGAGGATTCAGCGGCGGCAGTGTCGGCGGACGTGTCGAAGGCAGCCGAACAGGCCAGCACCCTCGTCTTCGGCGCGACCCCGGTGCGCTTTCCCTTGGAGGCCAAGACAGTCCGCTCCTACGCCGACGCGAAGTGACCTAAGTAGACAGATCCCCCACCGACCGCAAGGGGCCGATCCAAACAGGCACCCAGCCAAGCCCCGCCCGACCCAGACAGGCACCCCAGCCGGCCCCGCTTGCCCAAGCAGGCGCCCCAGCCAAGCCCCGCCGGCAAACCACCCGACAGGCGCCCCAACCAGCCGTCCTAGCCAGACAGACGAACAGACCCAAGCCCGAGATCATCCGGGCACCGAGAACCAGCCAACCCGAGAGTCAGATCAAAGTCGGCAAGCAACGACCGCACCGCATGCCGAACCCCATCCTCCCCACCCAAAGCCAACCCATAGACATAAGGCCGCCCGACCAACACCGCCGAAGCCCCCAGCGCCAACGCCTTGAACACATCGGCACCAGTCCGAACCCCAGAGTCGAACAGCACCTCAACCTGGTCCCCGACAGCCGCGGCGATCTCCGGCAGGACCTCCAACGACCCGATGGCCCCATCCACCTGGCGCCCGCCGTGGTTCGACACCACGATGCCGTCCATCCCGGCGTCAGCGGCCCGGCGCGCGTCGACGACGTGCTGGATTCCTTTGAGGACGATCGGCCCGTCCCAGTGCGACCGCAGGAACGACAGCCTGCTCCAGCTCTTGTCGGTACCGGTGAACAGCGACACCCACCGCAACACCGCCATCCCCGGGTCCTCCGCGGGCGACTTCTCCAGCTCCGCCAGGAAAGCCGGGTCGGTGAACGCGTTGGCCACGCCGATCCCGCGCAGGAACGGCAGATACGACTGGTCGAGATCACGGGGACGCCACGCCAGCGTCCACGTGTCGAGCGTGACCACCAGGGCCGTGTACCCCGCGGCCTTGGCCCGCTCCAGCAGGCTCACGCAGACCGCGTCCTCGTTCGGCCAGTACAG
The DNA here is from genome assembly GCF_014323725.1 of Actinokineospora xionganensis. GTDB lineage: Bacteria > Actinomycetota > Actinomycetes > Mycobacteriales > Pseudonocardiaceae > Actinokineospora > Actinokineospora xionganensis. The sequence continues at coordinate 36,422 of NZ_JABVED010000006.1, forward strand.
CTGGAACCACCGCGGCCCGTCGCCGTTGGCCTCGGCGACGTCCTCAAGCGGGTACGACGACGCCGTGGACAGCACCATCGGCACGCCGAGGGAGGCGGCCGCGCGGGCGGTGGCGAGTTCGCCGTCGGGGTGCACGATCGACTGGACGCCGATCGGCGCCAGCAGCACCGGCGCGGGCATCTTGGTCCCCAGGACGGTCACGCTGGTGTCGCGCTCGGTGGCGTCGCACAGCATCCGCGGGACGATGCGCCAGCGGGCGAAGGCGTCGAGGTTGGCCCGCATGGTGTCGCCGGACCCGGCGCCACCGGCGACGTAGCCGAACGGCCCGGGCTCCATCGCCTTCTCGGCGACGGCTTCCAGTCGGGTCGCGTCGGTGGTGAACGGTGGGAGCTGATCGCCGAGCCCCTGGAGATAGATCTCGTTCTGGTACCCGGCGTGCTGTCCCACTGGTCCGCCTCCCCGAAATTTGAGATTCGGTTGCCTAGCCTGTCATAGGCACGTCTGGTGGGCACCGTGGTCGGGTCTGGCCCGCCTCCCCGAAATCCTGATCTGGTCGCCCAGCGACTCATGGTCGCGTCTGGTGGGCACCCGTGGTCGGGTTTCGTCGCGGTCCCCGTAGGTGCAGTCAGGTGGGGGGCGAGCGTGGCCCCTCGCGGGTCGGGCTCAGTCTGGACTGCCCGACCCGCGCGAGAACTGGGTCAGGCCTGCTCGGTCTGCGGCGCCTCGGCGGGCTTCTTTCCCATCGCCACCGTCACCAGGAGCGCGACCAGCCCGAGACCGCCGATGGCCAGCCCCGCCGCGGGCTGGTATTCGTCGAGGAAGGCAAGAATCGTGAGGTGGTAGTCGGCGAAGTACAAGCCCGCGGACACGAACCCGATGGCCATCAGGAACACGGCGATACGGCGAAGGATCTCCATTGGTCTTCCGCTAGTGAGCACAAGAACGCGCCGGCGAACGGGGCAAGATCGCCGCCGTTCGGCCCCCCATCCGAGAGGGTGCGCCACCCTAACGGGTGAATGCGCGCATCCGCCAGAGTCCGTACCAGCCGACTATCGCCGACCCGACCGCGCAGACCAGGGCGGGCGTGAGCAGCTGCATCCCGCGCGCCCCGAGCGCGAGGGCCAAGGTCCACACGGCGAGCAGCAGGGCGCCGAGTCCGAGCAGGACCGCGCCGAACGCGAACAGCGGCTCGCGGCGTAGAAGCATCGCCGGTCTCGGGTACCGGCCGTGCGGCAGGGCAAGCACGCCCATCGTCGCGATGCCCGCCACGGTCAGCACCAGGGCCAGGGCGAACCACACCAGCAGCGGGCTCGGCGTCGGCATCCCGGCGATCATCAGCACGAACGAGCCGACGGCCAGCCACGCGGAGCACCGCCGAAGCACCAGCCATAAGGCGATCCGGTGCGCGCGTCCGAACTTCGAGTCGCGCGGCCGGGACGACGGTTCCGCGCGCACACCCGCGAGGCGGGACAGCTCTTCGCGGACCACCTCGTTGCCGGGGTCCAACCGTAAGGAGTCGGCGAAAGCCCGCTTGGCCGCGGGGAAGTCGCGCACCCGGACGGCGGCCATGCCCAGGACCTCGTACACACGGGCCTCGTCCGGCGCGGTGATCACGGCCCGACGGGCGGCCTCGAGCGCCTCGCGCGGCGCGACCGGCCCGAGTGCCTCGGCCAGCGTCACATGGTTGCGCCAGTCGCTCGGGTCGCGGCGCGCGGCCTCCCGGGCCGACACCGCGGCCTCATCGTGGCGACCCAGTTCGGTCAGGGCGAGGCTGGCGAGCCGGTGCGCCCACGACCGCTCCCCCAGGGTGATCGCCCGCTTGGCGGCGTCGAGGCAGTGCCGCGGCTCGTCCGCGTCGAGCAGCGCGGCGGCGAGCCTGCACCACGCCTCGGTGTTGTCCGGGTGCGCGGTGAGCACCGGCCGCAGGATGTCGATCGCGACCTCCGGGCGTCCCGCCGCGGTCAACTCGGCGGCCTTGATCAGCACCGCGTCGATCGACTCGGCCATGGTCACCCCCTCCCGCATGTCGCGGCCCAGTGTGTCAAGGGACCCGATCGGGGTGGCGGTTATCCGCCCGCGTGTCTTGTGCGGATAACACACCGATGTGCGCACGGTGCAACAAGGATTCGCCACCTCAGTGGATGGCGACTCGTCTTGAACGCTGTTTTCCATAGACTGATCGGGTGAAGTCCTCACCCATTCCGGGCAAAGCCCGGCTGGCCCTCATCCTGGGTGGGCTGAGTGCTTTCGGACCCCTGTCGATCGACATGTACCTGCCCGCGTTCCCCGCGATGGCCGAACAGTTGGGCACCGGACAGGCGAAGATCCAGATCACCCTCACCGCGTTCATGATCGGGCTGGCGGGCGGGCAGATCATCGCCGGACCGCTGTCGGACGCCTACGGCAGGCGCAGGCCGCTCCTGATCGGCTTGGCGCTCTACACACTGAGCTCACTCGCCTGCGCGATCGCGCCGTCGGTGCTGGCACTGGTCTTCCTCCGGCTCGGGCAGGGCGTCAGCGCCGCCGCGGGGATCGTGATCGCCCGGGCCGCGGTGCGCGACATGTTCTCGGGGGCCGCGCTCGCCCGCTTCTTCTCGCTGATGCTCCTGGTCAACGGCCTCGGTCCGATCCTCGCGCCGGTCATCGGCGGCCAGGTCCTGCGGTTCACGCGGTGGCCGGGGATCTTCATCGTGCTGGCGGGCTTCGGGGTGGTGCTGTTCCTGGTCACCGCGTTCGCCCTGCCGGAAACCCTCGCGCCACTGGGCAGGCGGCCCGCGCGGCTCGGTCACGTGCTGCGCACCTACCGGCGGATCGGCACCGACCGGACGTTCATCGCCTACGCCGCCGCGGCCGGGTTCGTCATGGGCGCGATGTTCGCCTACATCGCCGGGTCGTCGTTCGTGCTGCAGGAGTTGCACGGGCTGAGTGCGCAGAACTACAGCTTCCTGTTCGCCGCCAACGCGCTGGGCATCGTGATCATGGCCCAGGTCAACGGCCTGCTGCTGCGCCGGTTCGCCCCGCGCAGGCTGCTGATCGTCGGCCTGCTGACCTCGGCGACCGGCGGGTTGGCCGTGCTCACGACGACGTATCTCGATCTGGGCCTGCCGCATCTGCTGCCCGGGTTGTTCGTCGTGGTCGCCAGCGTGGGCATGGTGACGCCGAACTCGACCGCCCTGGCGATGGCCGATCACGGCCACCGCGCGGGCACGGCCTCGGCGCTGCTCGGCCTGGTGCAGTTCATCATCGGTGGGCTCGCCGCGCCGCTGGTCGGGCTCGGCAATCCGTCGACGGCGCTGCCGATGGGCGTGGTGATCGCGACGCTGTCGATGCTCGGGCTCGCGTCGTTCGCCCTGACCCGGCCCACCAAGAACCGGCCCGGCCGCTACCAGACCCTGCGCGACGCCGACACCCAGCCGATCCCCGGGTTGCCCATCCCGGACGTCGCCCGGCACGAGGGCGACCTGTGGGACGCCCCGACGGCGGACTCGGTCCGGTTCAGATGAGGTCGGCCAAGGGCTTGGTGCGCAGGTCGTCAGCCGAGACCTCGCCGCGCTGGTCCACCAGGGCCTGAAGAGCGTCGCCGTCGTCCCACTGGTTCACGTTCATCGCGGCGAGCACGCGGCCACCGCGGGTCCAGAACGCGGTGAACTCGCGGGCCGCCAGGTCGCCGCGCACCACCAGGTCGTCGGTGAAGGGATTGGCCAGACCGCGGACCTCCATGCCGAGGTCGTACTGGTCGGAGAAGAAGTACGGGCTGGCCGTGTACGGCTCGGCGGCGCCGAGCAGGTTGCCCGCGACATGACTGCCCTGGTCCTTGGCGTTGGCCCAGTGCTCGACCCGCACGCGCCTGCCGTAGCGCGGGTGGAAGTGCGCGGCGATGTCGCCGATGGCGTAGACGTCCGGCGCGGAGGTGCGCAGCGTCGCGTCCACGTCGACACCGCTGCCCGGCACCGAGTCCGACAACTCCAGCCCGGCGCCCTTCGCCAACTCGAGCCTCGGCGCCGCGCCGACCCCGACGACCACGACGTCGGCCGGGAGGGTGACACCGTCGCTGAGGTGCACGGATCGCACCACACCCTCGTCGCCGGTGAAGGCGTCCACCCCGATGCCCAGGTGCCAGGTGACGCCGTTGGCGGCGTGCAGGTCGCGGAACATTTCGGCGACCGTGTCGCCGAGTGTCTTGTGCAGCGGCAGGGGAAGCGGGTCGACGACGGTGACCTCGGCGCCGTGCTTGCGGGCCGCCGCGGCGACCTCGCAGCCGATCCAGCCCGCCCCGACGATCACGACCCGGACACCGGGCGCGAGCGTCGCGCGCAGGGTCAGGGAGTCCTCCCAGGTCCGCAGGGTGTGCAGGCCGTGGAGATCGCCGCCGGGCACCGGCAGGGCGCGCGGCGTGGCGCCGGTGGCGAGGACGAGCCGGTCGTAGGGGATGCGGGTCCCCTCGCCGTCGACCACGGCGCGCTCACCGAGGTGAAGCTCGCGGATGTCGGTGCCGGTACGCAGATCGATGTCCTTGTCCGCGTAGAACTTCTCCTCGTGCACCCAGTCGGGTTCCTCGGCCTCGCCGAGCAGCACCGCCTTCGACAGCGGGGGCAGCGCGTAGGGGCGGTGCGGCGAGTGGCCGACGAGGGTGATCTCGCCGTCGAACCCCCGTTCACGCAGTTCACCGGCGGCGGTGCCGCCCGCCAGACCGGTTCCGACGATCACGATCCGCCGCGCTGGCGCCATGGCGTGTCCTCCTGGGCGACCGGGTGCTTCTTCTGTTTTTTCGACGTTAGTCCTCCACCCGAAGGACCGCCCATCACGAAAATCTTGAGATCCCGTCACCTTCTGCCGTCACGGCTCGTTACCGTGCGCGTCATTACTTGTGACAAGGCAACGACCGCCGGGGCGGGTCGAGAGGGTGGACACCAGTGAGCAACAGCAAGGAGTGGTCGGTCAGCTGTCGTGATATCGCGGGCCGCAGACGCGACGTCACGATCTTCGTCCGACAGGGCAGGGTCGTTCTCGTGGCGCCGCCAGGCGAGACCGCGATCCTGTCGCCACTCGACGTCGGCAGGCTGCGCGCGGCGCTGCGTGACGCCGTCGTGGACGCCTCAGTTGAGGCGGGCTGACAAAAATCTCGCTTTCCTACCGACCAGTAGGTAAGGTTTCGCTGGTATTCGGAGGAGGCAGGATGACGACGTACTTCGTGACCGGCGCGACGGGGTTCCTCGGCCGCAGGCTGGTCGAGCGGCTGCTTTCCCGACCGGACTGCGACACCGTGCACGTCCTCGTGCGGCAGCGGTCGATGGAGAAGTTCACCGAAGCGGCCACACACTGGTCGCGGCCCGAACTCGTGGTACCTGTCGTCGGCGACCTGTCCGAGCCCGGCCTCGGCATCGATCCGGCGACCCTGCCCTACGGTGTCGACCACGTCGTGCACCTGGGCGCGATCTACGACTTCACCGCCTCGAATGAGGCCAACCGCACCGCCAATGTCGTCGGCACCGCCCACGCCATCGACTTCGCCGCCGCGGTCGGGGCCTCGCTGTTCCACCACGTCTCCTCGATCGCCGTCGCGGGCGACCACCGCGGCCGGTTCACCGAGGCCGACTTCGACCTCGGCCAGCACCACCACTCGCCCTACCACGCGACGAAGTTCGAAGCCGAACGGCTCGTGCGCGCGCAGGATCAGGTTCCGCACCGGATCTACCGGCCCGCCGCGGTCGTCGGCGATTCGCGGACCGGCGAGATGGACAAGATCGACGGCCCGTACTACTTCCTGCCCGCGCTGACCCGCCTCGCCCGGCTCCCTGCCGCGCTGCCCCTGGTGGCGCCGGGCCTCGGCGGCACCAACATCGTCCCAGTCGACTACGTCGTCGACGCGATGGCGCACCTGATGCACGTGGACGCGCCGTCGGGCCAGACCTACCATCTGACCGAAAACGGGCGCCAGCGCGTCGTGGACGTGTTCAACGCCCTCGCGGCCGCGGTGGGCGCACCCCAGATCAAGGCCACCCTGCCGTTGCGGCTCCCACCCGCGCGCCGGGTCGGTCCGGTGCCCGCCGCGATCCTGGCCGAACTCGGCATCCCGGCCGAGGTCGTCCCGCACCTGGACCTGCCCACCGTCTTCGACTCCACCGCGACGGTCGCCGCGCTCGCGGGCAGCGGTGTCACCCTCCCGCCACTGCGCTCGTACGCGCGCGTTCTCGTCGAGTACTGGGCCGAGCACCTCGATCCGGAGCGTGCCTGGCTGCACGCGGGTTCCTTGCGCGGCAAGCGGATCGCCATCACCGGGGCGTCCTCCGGCATCGGCAAGGCCACGGCGTTGGCCGCCGCCCGCAAGGGCGCGACCGTGCTGCTGGTGGCCCGACGGCAGCCGGAGCTCGAGCGGTTGCGGGACACCATCGAAGCCGCGGGCGGCACGGCCGAGGTGCATCCCTGCGACCTCACCGACACCGACTCCGTCGACGCCCTGGTCAAGAACCTGGGCGTGGTCGACATGCTGGTCAACAACGCGGGCCGCTCGATCCGCCGCTCGGTCCACCTGTCGGTCGACCGCATCCACGACTTCGAACGCACCATGTCTCTGAACTACTTCGCGCCGCTGCGGCTCACACTCGGTCTGCTGCCGGGTATGCGCGCGCGTGGATTCGGCCGGATCGTGAACGTCACGACCATGGGGCTGCAGACCGACACCCCGCGCTTCTCGGCGTACCTGGCGTCCAAGGGCGCTCTGGAGTCGTTCAGCCGGTCCGCCGGGCGGGAGTTGCTGACCGACGGCATCACGATCGCGTCGGTGCGGATGCCCCTGGTCAGGACCCCGATGATCGGCGCCACGAAGGCGTACTCCCGGATGCCCGCCAGCTCCCCGCGTGCGGCGGCGGACCTGGTGATCCGCGCGCTGCAGGGTCGCGGGGAAGTCGTCCAGCGGGCGGAGGGCTTCGCCATGGAGCTGCTGCGGGTGTTCGCGCCCGGAGTCGCACGGCAGCTGATGAACGTGGCGTACCGGGTGATGCCGGAGTCGGCGCCGGAAGCCCGCCGCCGCCCGGAGCGCCCGCTGGCGGTGCTGGCGTCGGCAGTGGTCCGCCCGATCTGGCGGGGTCTGCGCTAGGCCAACCGCTCGTCGACCTGGCTGGCCCCACAATCGCGTGCCCGCCGCCGCAACGCCTTGACACGCTCCGCAATGCGCTCGGAGGCGATACCGTCATTGAGATCGAGAGCGGCGGCGATGGTCCGGTCAGCCTGGTCGTGCTCGCCCAACTCCAGATACGCGGCGGCGATGTGGATGCGGGTCTTGACCTGCGAGGTCACCCGGCTCTTGGGAAGCGAGGACAACGCCCGTTCCAGCATCGCGACACCCTGACGAGGGCGACCGGTGTCCCGGAGGCACTGACCGATATCGGAGGTCAGATCGACTTCACCGTAGTGGCCCAGCCAGCCGGGTTCATCGCCAGGCCCGCGATCGAAGGCCCGGCGGGCGGCATCGAGGGCATCGGACGTCCCCTGCCGATCACCGAGAAGGCTCAGGCTGCGGGCCTCGATGGCGTGGAGATACGCGGAAACGGTGGGTGTCGCCCGCTCCCCGATCACATGCAGCGCCGACCTCGCCAGGGATGTCGCGCGCTGCCCGGCTTGATCCGCTTCCTCTCGATCAGGGCTGTTCGCCCCGATATCGATCGTCACCCGACTCATCTCGGACAACACGTTGGCGCAGAAGGACTGATCCCCCGCCCGCATCGCGAGCCCAAGCGACTGCGCGTAGTACCGCTGTCCGAGCGCGTGCCGCCCGCTGTCCACTGTGGTCAGACCGGCGAGGAATGTGGCTTCGGCGAGTGCGCCTGCCAGATCCCGACCCACCGCTTCGCCATAGTTGCCGTCGCGCATTTTGCGGCTCTGCTGATGGACCAGTTGCACGACCTGCTCCCGCACCCGGCCGCCGCCGTGCAGCCGGTGCAGCTTCTCGAAGTGCCGCACGGTCGACCGCAGGACATCCACGTCGGGACGACCGATCCGCCCGCCATCGGCGAGACCATCGCCCGGCGCGGCTGTCATGGCCATCCATGCGGGCTCGGCGAACGCGGCTGCGGCGAAGGTCGACCCGAGCATGAAGTTGCGCCGACTGAGATCCCGTCCCGACAGTTCCGCCACGGTGGCGATAGTGCCACTTAACGTCACCGAGGTCCGCAATCCGTCGAACGTGTCGCCGGTCGGCGTGCGGTCGGCGAACCCGCAGTCAGCGACCGTGACCCGATATCCCAGTCGTCTGGACAGCACTCCCGCGACCAGCAGCGGCACCGGTGACCTGGGCTGACAGCCGTCGAGCATCCGTCTGACCGACGTTGTGGTGGTGCCCAGGTGGACTCCTTTCTGCCTGCCTTCGGCCACCACGGCGTTGGCCAAGGCCTTGTTGCTCAGCTCCGCGTCAGCCATCAGGAGGCGGAGCGCCGGATTGCCGTCGAGTTCGGCGGCCATCGCCCCTCCTGAACGGTAGTCACTCGGTCGCTCACAGTAGCGATAGTTCGCCCCGCGGCACACCTGATCTGCGTCGATCCACAGAAGTAGGACCCAAGTGAGACCCCTGGCGGCCGAGTGATCGTTCTGCCCAGGTTCTGGGACTGCCTGATCCACGCGCGAGGCGATTCGCTGGAAGCAACTCCCCTCATGGAAGGACCGCAGATGACCGACACCCTCCAAGCGACCACCGGACGGTCGCTCGTCCCCGAACGCCTCTTCGCCAAGCTCTCCGCCCGTGTCGAACGCGACGGGCACCATCCGCCGACGCGCGCGGACCGGATCGTCGATCAAGCCCTCGCGTTCCTGGGAGCCCGCGGCACGAACCTCGGCGAGCCGCTCGCTCCCAGCGCGATCGTCGACGAGGGCTGGCACGCCTTCCTCCTGTACACCCGCGAGTACGCGGAGTTCTGCCGCATGCTGGCAGGCCGGTTCATCCACCACCGGCCCGGCGACGGCACCCGTCGAGCTGAGATCGACATCAAACGGTCGGTACGCGCGATGCGTGCCGCCGGATTCGTGGTGGACCTACCGCTGTGGTTGCCTACCGAGGCCAAGTGCACCCAGTGCCACGGCGGCTGCCACGACGATCCGCCGCCACCGCCTGCCTGCTGAAGAGATCCGATGAGCCGCCTCGCCTGGAGTGACCTTCCCGCCCCGGTCCGCGCCGCGGTCGCGGCCGAGTGCGGCACGGTGACCGACGCCGATCATCCCGGTGTCGGTCGCCAATCGGACTTCACCGCGACCCTCAGGACCGACGCCGGTCAGGTGTTCTGCAAAGGCATCCGCACCGATAGCCCAAGAGCGGCGATGCATCGGCACGAAGCCGGTATCAACGCGTTCTTGCCGCCCGCCGCTCCCCGACTGCTCTGGCAGGTCGAAACCGAGGGGTGGCTGGTCCTCGGCTTCGAGCACGTCGAGGGCGGCCATGCCGATCTCGCTCCGGGCTCTCCCGATGTCGATGCGGTGGTCCGCGCGATTCATGAGCTGCGAAGTCCCGCGCCGGCGAGTTGCACGGCGTTGGCCGACCAGTGGGCGCGGCTCGCCGCGTGGCGGCGACTGCGTGTTCGGATGGAGGTCCCCGACCAGTACGTGGCCTGGGAGTCGCGGGCCGTGGACCTCCTCCGAGGCGACTCGTTGCTGCACACGGACATCCATGCCCTGAACCTTCTGATCGACACTCGGGTGCGAGTCGTGGATTGGGCATGGGCGAGGCAGGGGGCGCACTGGGTTGATCGCGCGTTCCTGCTGATCCGGCTCATCGAAGCGGGACACCGGCCCGAGGAGGCGCAGCGTCTGGTCGGGGCACTGCCCAAGGCTGGGGCCACCACGTTCGCCGTCGCTGTCCTGGGGATCTGGACCTATCTCGAGCACACCGACCCGCTCCCCCACCGGCCATCGCTCACCGCAGCCGCCCGCGCGTGGGTCGACCTACGACTGTGGGCTGAGAGGTCCTAGGACCAAAGGAGGAGGGTGGCGCACGCCGATTCCAGGCAGACTGGGGGCGTGGACAACACCGAGTGGCGGCTCCGGGCGCCGGCGAACCTGGTCAGCAAGCGGGCGATTCTGCATTGGACGCTGAGTGCGCTCATCGGTTGGGTGATCGTGCTCGGCGGGCAGGGGATCCATCTGCTGGTCAACGACGACCCGCCCGCCGTGGCGCAGACCGTGGCGATCGTGAGTGTCGTGGTGGCGCTGGTGCACGTGCTGGTCATGCCGCGTTGGCGGTACGCGGTGCACCGGTGGGAGACGAACCCGGACGCGGTGTTCACCCGCAGCGGGTGGATCAACCAGGAGTGGCGGCTCGCGCCGGTCTCGCGCATCCAGACGGTCGACACCGTGCGGGGACCGTTGCAGCAGCTGCTCAAGCTGGCGACGGTCACGGTCACCACGGCGTCCGCGGCCGGACCGGTGAAGATCGAGAACCTGGACGCCAGCGTCGCCGCGCGGCTCTCCGACGAGTTGGCCTCGACCACCCAGGCGACCCCGGGGGACGCCACATGACCGAGTTTCCGGCCGCGCCGCCGGTTGTGGAGCCGAGCCACGAGTGGGGCAGGCTCGACCCGCGGATGATCATCGTGCGGCCGCTCAACGAGCTGATGGGCCTGCTCATCCCGCTGTTCATCCTGATGTTCGCGGGCAACGGCGACACCTGGCGGATCGTCGCGGGCGGCGCCACAGTCGGGGCACTCGTCCTCTACGGGCTGTTCAGTTGGGTCTCCACGAAGTACCGGATCACCGAGACCCAGGTCGAACTCCACAAAGGACTCCTGCACCGCCAGCGTTTGGCCATCCCCCGCGACCGCATCCGCACGGTGGACCTGACGGCCAAGCTCGGCCACCGGCTGTTCGGTCTCTCCGCCGTCCGCGTCGGCACCGGCGAGCAGAGCCGCTCCTCCACCGACGGGGTCGTCCTCGACGCGGTCACCGCCGCCGAGGCCGACCGTCTGCGCCAAGTGTTCCTGCGGCGTGCGGCCACGGCCGAGACGGTTGTCGGCGAGGACGACAGCACGTCGATCTCGCAACTCGACAAACGCTGGTACCGGTACGCGCCGCTGACCATGTCCGGGCTGCTGACGATCGGTCTCGCGGCGGGCTTCGGGATGAACCTCGCCCGCGAACTGAAACTGGAGTTCTCCGAAACGGGACTGATCCGGTCGGTGTTCCACTGGGTGCTCAACACGAGCCCGCTCGCGGTGATCCCGGTGGTGGCGGGCTTGGTGCTGGTGGTCTCGGTGCTGCTCTCGCTGCTCGCATACCTGTTGCAGAACCACGACTTCCGCCTCACCCGCAACACCGACGGCACCGTCCGAGTCCGGCGCGGCCTGCTCACGACCCGCTCCGTGTCGGTCGAGGAGCAGCGCCTGCGCGGGGTCTCGCTGCACGAACCCCTCCTGCTGCGCGCGGGCCGGGGCGCCCGGCTGACCGCGGTGACCACCGGGCTGGGCCGGGCCAGCGGCAGCAGCCTCCTGCTCCCGCCCGCCCCACGCGGCGAGGCACATCGGGTGGCCGAGCAGGTGCTGCTGGCCGACCCGACGTCCGCCCAGTTGACCCGCCACCCCGCGGCGGCAAGATCACGCAGGCTGTTCCGTGCCATCAGCCCGAACGTGGCGGCGGCCGTGACCCTGCTCCTGCTCGCCGCCTTCGCCGAGTGGCCCCACTGGCCATGGATCGTGGCGACATGTCTGCTCCCGGTGTCCGTCCTCATCGGACTGGACCGCTATCGCAACCTGGGCCACGCACTGACCGACCGCTACCTCGTCAGCCGATCCGGGTCACTCGACCGGGAGACCGTGGCACTGCAGCGCACCGGAATCATCGGCTGGAACATCAGGCAAACACTCTTCCAGCGCCGGGCAGGGTTGTTATCGGTCACCGCGATCACGGCCGCGGGCAAGGGCGGCTACACGGTCGTCGACGTCGACGAGAGCAACGGCCTCAAACTCGCCGACGCCGCCATCCCCGACTTACTCCGGCCGTTCCTGCAGTCGTCACAAGAAAGGCCAGACGGCTCTTAGCCGCGGAATAGCCGATACCCAGCATCGACCGTCGTCGAAAGCAGCAGGCCAAGGGCTCAGCCACAGCTGCCCCCGACCTGCTTCAACCTTCTCTCACTCCCCTTGGCAAGACCAAGTCCCCACCCTCAGGAGATCGGCCAGGTGTGGACGGGTTCGTTGCTGTGCATGAACTTCGCATAGCGGCGGGTCATCTCGCGCAGAGCCTGTTCGCGGTTGACCGAGGTGTTGGCCTCCAGCCCGCGCACGACGTCCACCTGCCAGGTGGCGCCGTTGCGGCCGGTGATGCAGCGCTGCTCGATCACCCCGAGCAGCCGGTCACGGTCGGCGGGGGCGACACCCCACGCGTCGAGGCCGTCGTGGGCCATGGGAAGGAGCCTGCGCAGGACCAGTTCGGCGGCGGGCACCTCCCCCACACCGGGCCAGTAGACACGCGAGTCGATGCCGTTGCGGGCGGCCGCGTGGAAGTTGTCGGCGGCGGCGGAGAAGCTCATCTGTGTCCACAGTGGCCGATCCTGGTCGGCCAACGCCCGGACCAGGCCGAAGTAGAGGGCGCCGTTGGCCATGGTGTCCACCACCGACGGCCCCGCGGGCAGGACCCGGTTCTCCACCCGCAGATGCGGGCGGCCGTGCACCACGTCGTAGATCGGACGGTTCCAGCGGTAGATGGTCCCGTTGTGCAGCCGCAGTTCGTGCAGCTCCGGCGTGTCACCGCGGGCGAGGACCTCCGCCGGGTCCTCGTCGTCGGTCAGCGGCAGCAGCGCCGAGTAGTACTGCACGTTCTCCTCGAACAGGTCGAAGATCGACGTGATCCACCGGTCGCCGAACCACACCCGAGGCCGCACCCCCTGCGCCTTGAGCTCGTCCGGACGGGTGTCCGTGGCCTGCTCGAACAGGGCGATCCGGGTCTCGGCCCACAGCTGCTTGCCGAACAGGTACGGCGCGTTCGCGCCCATCGCGAGCTGGATCGAGGAGATCGCCTGGCTGGCGTTCCAGAACTTCGCGAAGTCCTCCGGCGCCACCTGCAGGTGGTACTGCACGCTGGTGCACGCACTTTCCGGCGCGATCGAGTCGGCCTGGGTCACCAACCGCTCCGGGCCGCCGATGTTGATCTCCAGGTCCTCCCCGCGGGCGGCGAAGACCTGTTCGTTGAGCAGCTTGTACCGGGGATTGGCCGACAGCGTGTCCACCGAGATGTGGGTGCGGCGCAACGTCGGCAGGATCCCGACCATCACGATGTGCGAGTTGGCCTTGCTGGCCTTCGCCTCAGCCTCGTTGAGACTCGCGCGGACCAGGTCCTCGAACGCCGCCAGGCCGTTCGGCTTCAACCGCTGCGGGGGCAGGTTGATCTCGATGTTGAACTGGCCCAGCTCGGTCTGGAACGCCGGGTCCGAGATCGCGGCCAGCACCTCCGCGTTGCGCATGGACGGGTCGCCCGCGTCGTCGACCAGGTTGAGCTCGATCTCCAGCCCGGCCATCGGCCGCTCCGACTCGAACCGCGACTCGGAGAGCATCTGGGCGAACACGTCCAGGCAGCGTCGGACCTTCTGCCGGAACCGCTGACGATCGGCGCGGGTGAACTCAGTCGACTCGACATCCTTACCCATGCCCCAAGCGTGGTGGATCGGCGCGCCTGGCGCCACAGGTCACCGCCTGCGTGTGCCGAACACCCCACGCGTGATCTCACGGCCCAACGCGCTCGCCGCCGACCGGAAGAACGACTTGACCGCGCTGTTGCCCATGACCTGCTCGATGAACCCGGGCTCTTCCTTCTCCCTGGCGGGCGCGGACTGCTCCGGCGGCTGCTCGGCCCGCGGCTGCTCGGCGGGCGGCGCCATCTTCTGCGCCATCATCTCGTAGGCGGACTCGCGGTCGACGGCCTGCGAGTACTTGCCGTGCAGCTCGGAGGCGGCGGCGGCCTGCTTGATGGCGTCGTCGCCGATGGTGTCCATCAGGGAGCGCGGCGCGCGCAGCCTGGTCCACGCGACCGGCGTCGGGGCGCCCTTCTCGCTGAGCACCGTGACGATCGCCTCACCGATGCCCAGCGAGGTCAACGCCTTGTCCAACTCGTAGTGCGGGGTCGTCGGGTACGTCTTGACCGTCTGGGTCAGCGCCTTCTGGTCGTCCGGGGTGAACGCCCGCAAGGCGTGCTGCACGCGCGCGCCGAGCTGCGAGAGGACCGCGTTGGGCACGTCGGTCGGCAGCTGTGTGCAGAAGAACACACCGACACCTTTGGACCGGATGAGCTTCACGGTCTGCTCGATGCGGTCGAGGAACGCCTTCGACGCGTCATGGAAGAGCAGGTGCGCCTCGTCGAAGAAGAACACCAGCTTGGGCGCGTCCAGGTCGCCCTCCTCGGGCAGCTCCTCGAACAGCTCAGCCAGCAGCCACATCAGGAAGGTCGAGAACAGCGCGGGCTTGCCCTGCAGGTTGCCCAGCTCCAACAGGCTGATGACGCCCTTGCCGTCGGTCTGGCGGATCAGATCGGCCACGACCAGCTCGGGCTCGCCGAAGAACTCGTTGCCGCCCTGGGCATCCAAATTGGACAGTGCACGCAGGATCACACCCGCGGTGGCCGACGACACACCGCCGATGCCCTGCAGGTCAGCCTTGCCCGCGTCGCTGGTCAGGTGCGTGATCACCGAGCGGAGATCCTTGGTGTCGAGCAGCGGCAGACCCTTCGAGTCCGCCCAGTGGAAGATCAAGCCGAGCGTCGACTCCTGAGTGTCGTTGAGGCCGAGCACCTTCGACAACAGGATCGGCCCGAACCCACTGATCGTCGCCCGCACCGGCACCCCGATGCCACTGGTCCCCAACGACAGGAACTGCACGGGGTACGCGGTCGGCGCCCAGTCGTCCCCCGTGTCCGCGGCCCGCGCCGTCACCTTGTCATTCGACGCGCCCGGATGCGACAGCCCCGAAAGATCACCCTTGACGTCAGCCATCACCACCGGCACCCCGGCATTCGACAACTGCTCCGCGAGACCCTGCAAAGTCTTCGTCTTGCCCGTGCCCGTCGCCCCCGCGACCAACCCATGCCGGTTCATCATCGCCAACGGAATCCGCACCCGGGCCCCCGCGTCGACCTGGCCGTCCACGACCACCGACCCCAACTCGACCGCGTTCCCGGACGTTGCGTAACCGGCCGCGATCTCCTGGGCCGGACTCGACTGCTCAGGCATGGGGCGCCTCCCTCAGACAAGCCGTCAGAACCACGCGGAAGCCTAGAACGACTTCCCGCGGCGCGCCGGGCCAACGAACCCCACGGTCGGGGGAGATAAGCTCGCCTGGTGACGGACCGCCTGGTATGGATCGACTGCGAGATGACAGGGCTCGACCTCGGCAAAGACGCCCTGATCGAGATCGCCGCCCTGGTCACCGACTCCGAACTCAACGTCCTGGGCCCCGGGGTGGACCTCGTGATCCACACCGACGACGCCACCCTCGACGGCATGCCCGACGTAGTCCGCGAAATGCACGCGCGCTCCGGCCTCACCGAAGAAGTCCGGGCCAGCACCCTGACCCTCGCCGAAGCCGAACGGCAAGTCCTCGACTACGTCAAACAATGGGTCCCCGACATCCGCACCGCCCCCCTGTGCGGCAACTCGATCGCGACCGACCGCGGCTTCCTCGCCCGCGACATGCCCGAACTCGACAACCACCTGCACTACCGGATGATCGACGTCTCCTCGATCAAAGAACTCTGCAGGCGCTGGTACCCAAGGATCTACTACGCGCAGCCCGACAAAGGCCTCGCCCACCGCGCCCTCGCCGACATCCAAGAGTCGATCCGCGAACTGCGCTACTACCGGGGAACCGCCTTCGTGGCCCAACCAGGACCCACGACCGAAGAGGCGAAAGCAGTCGCCGAATCAGTCATGCCGACCCCCAACACATAACCCATTTCAACCCCACCCAACCGACACGCTACGATGTTCCAGCACCGGGTGACCGGTGCACATGGTGGGTGTAGCTCAGCTGGTAGAGCACCTGGTTGTGGTCCAGGATGCCGCGGGTTCAAGTCCCGTCACTCACCCCATTGGGCCCCCCTTGCCTGCGGAAAGCGCAGGCGAGGGGGGTTCGTCATTTGTCCCGGGGGGCGACCCCCCGGACCCCCACGGTGCGATCGGTGGCCACACCAGCCCTGTCCGATCAACGGGGCTCGCGCCGCGCACAACGGGTGTGTAACCGGTAGGCACGACGCCGCCCGCGGTGCGATCGGTGGCCACACCAGCCCTGTCCGATCAACGGGGCTCGCGCCGCGCGCATCGGGTGTGTAACCGGTAGGCACGACGCCGCCCGCGGTGCGATCGGTGGCCACACCAGCCCTGTCCGATCAACGGGGCTCGCGCCGCGCGCATCGGGTGTGTAACCGGTAGGCACGACGCCGCCCGCGGTGCGATCGGTGGCCACACCAGCCCTGTCCGATCAACGGGGCTCGCGCCGCGCGCATCGGGTGTGTAACCGGTAGGCACGACGCCGCCCGCGGTGCGATCGGTGGCCACACCAGCCCTGTCCGATCAACGGGGCTCGCGCCGCGCGCATCGGGTGTGTAACCGGTAGGCACGACGCCGCCCGCGGTGCGATCGGTGGCCACACCAGCCCTGTCCGATCAACGGGGCTCGCGCCGCGCGCATCGGGTGTGTAACCGGTAGGCACGACGCCGCCCGCGGTGCGATCGGTGGCCACACCAGCCCTGTCCGATCAACGGGGCTCGCGCCGCGCGCATCGGGTGTGTAACCGGTAGGCACGACGCCGCCCGCGGTGCGATCGGTGGCCACACCAGCCCTGTCCGATCAACGGGGCTCGCGCCGCGCGCATCGGGTGTGTAACCGGTAGGCACGACGCCGCCCGCGGTGCGATCGGTGGCCACACCAGCCCTGTCCGATCAACGGGGCTCGCGCCGCGCACAACGGGATGATCGCCAAACGCTGGTCGCCAACAGTGGGATCAGTGACTCTTCCCAGCCATGCTGGGCCAGGCAACCCCCACCCAGCGCACCCCGGACGGTCGCCGGGTCAGCTGCCCTCGCCCGCCAGGCCGGGCCAACAGAGCCACCCAGCCACCCCAGCTGGACCCGGTGCGATCAGTGACCCTCCCCAACCCTGCCTGCCGGCCCCACCCAACCGCCCGGGACATGCCATCAGAGCCGGTCACCCACGTTCCGATCAGGCACCATCCCCGACGCAGGCCGGTTGGGTTGCTCTTGGCACTTGTCCCTGCAGTTCCCCCTGCACCCTCGTCACCCAAAGGGAGCCACCAGCCACCAAAGGTGCCGACCAAGCCCCGAAAAGCCCACTACCAGCCGAGCGAGTCACCGACGCGAACCCACTGGCCACAACTGGTAACCGGGAAATCGCTGTTGGTAACTGGTGATTACCTCCTGTGGGTGTTCAACAGGGTCGACTTATACCTAGTTTCTCCTTGTTGCCGGGTCGAGGGACCGGCACGAAAGGAGAAGCACCTCATGAAGGTTCGTTCCCTGCTAGTCGGACTCATGGCGGCCGCCGCGATGGTGGCCGGGTCCGGCGCCACGGCGTCCGCTGACGACGTCAGCCCGATGATCGTGGGTGGTGGCAACGCCACCCAGACCTACAGCTTCATGGTGTCCCTGCAGTCCACCAGCGGCGGCCACTTCTGCGGCGGCTCGCTGATCAAGGCCAACTGGGTCGTGACCGCCGCCCACTGCGTCTCGGGCAAATCCGCCAGCAGCATCCAGGCGCGCATCGGGACGACCAACCGCACCAGTGGCGGAAGCGTCGCCCGGGCGTCGCGCGTCATCATCCACCCGAGCTACCGGGGCCCGTACGATATCGCGCTGGTCCAGCTCAGCACCAGCGTCAGCCAGGCACCGGTGGCGATCGCCAGTGCGTCGGGCGCCGTCGGCACCCGCACCCGCATCATCGGGTGGGGTCAGACCTGCCCGATCCGGGGAGCCTGCGGCGCCCCGGTGACCCTGCAGCAGCTCGACACGTCGATCGTCGCCGACAACGAGTGCAGCGGGATCAGTGGATCCATCGAGATCTGCACCGACAACCCCAACAACAACTCGGGCGCCTGCTACGGCGACTCAGGTGGTCCGCAGATCAAGGCCGTGAATGGCGTGTGGCAGCTCATCGGCGCCACCAGCCGCTCCGGTGGCGGATCGCAGTGCGCGGTGGCCCCGTCGATCTACACCGACGTCCCCGCGTTCCGCAGCTGGATCCAGCAGTACACCGGAGCCCTGTAGTCCGGTGACCGGCAGCGCCCCCACCTGGTCCCGGGTGGGGGCGCTGCCACGTCCGCGCGATGATTAGCGGATGCGGGACATCGAGATCAAAGACGACATGATCAGGCTCGGCCAGCTGCTCAAGCTTGCCGGCCTGGCCGACGACGGCACCCACGCCAAGAACCTCCTCGACGCCGACGAGGTCGCGGTGAACGGCGAACCCGAACACCGGCGCGGCAGGCAGGTGCACCCTGGCGACATCGTCACCGTGGGCCCCGAGGAGATCCGGGTTGCGAGCCGCTAGCGTTTGCCGCCCGCTTTCCAGGTCTCCCAAGGGATCTGCCACACGCTGAGGCCGTCCCATGGCTCCAGCACCGGGCCGCCGGTGTTCTGCACGGTGATGACGTCGCCCTTGTTGGAGATGCTCTGCAGCCAGGCGGCGTTCTCCGTGGACATGTTGATGCAGCCGTGGCTGACGTTGCGGACGCCCTGATCGCGCAGCGACCACGGGGCCGAGTGGTAGAAGATGCCGCTGTTCGACATCCGGCTGGCCACCGCGACCTTCGTCCGGTACCCCGCCGAGGAGTCGACCGGGACACCGTACGTCGAGGAGTCCATCGTGTAGTTGGTGTGCTCGCTCATGACCACGTAGGTGCCGACGGGCGTCTCGTGTGCCTTCTTGCCCATCGAGATCGCGATCGTGCGCGCCACGGCGCCGTTGACCGTCACCGTCATCTGGTGGGTGGCGCCGTCGGCCACCGCGACTACGGAGTCGCCGATGGTGACGGTCGCCTTGCGGTCCTCACGGCCGAAGACACCGTTGCCGAAGTGTCTGCCGTAGACAGCCGCGTCGACCGTGACCGTGGTGCCCGCCTTCCAGTACTCCTTGGGGCGCCAGTGGACTTCCTTCTCGCCGAACCAGTAGAACGCGCCCTCGGTCTCCGGCGTCGCGGTGATCTTGATCGCCTTCTCCACGGCCGCCTTGTCGGCGATGTTCGCGTCGAAGTAGAACGCGAACGGCTGGCCCACACCGACCTTCTGCCCGTCGAGCGGGTTCATCGACAGCGCGGTCTGCCGCTTCGCCTTGGCCGTGGTGAACGTCGACGCGGACGTCACCGCGGCGCCCGCGGGGTCCTTGCCGGTGGCGGCGAGCGTGTATGTCTTGCCGTACCCCAGCTTCTCCGACGAAGTCCACGACTTGCCGTCGGCAGCGAGCGCGCCCGCGACCTGCTTGCCGTCCTGGCCCTTGAGGAGCACCTCGGTGACCGTCCCACCGGTCGCGGCCACGGTGACCGGCTCGCCCGGCGCCACGTCGGCCGCCTTATCCGCGGGCGTCAACGCCAGCGCGAGCGGCGCGGAAGGCGTGGTGGACACCTCCGATGTGAGCGTCGCCTCACCGGAGGGCCCCTCAGTCTGCGCGGCCGGTGCGGTCACCGTGCACCCCGCCGCGAACGCCACGACAGCAACTACCGCCGCGACGACCCGCACACCGAGTAGCGGCGCACGTCCTCCCCTGGTCATACCGACCTTCCATCCTGCTCACAAACGGGCCCCGACCTCTGGAACACAGTGTGCCCGACCGGAGCGGCCTTCCGGTCCAACTCTGACCAACCTGAGACCTACCCCCCGATTTCTTCCGGAGGGACACCCTGTGCTAACTTTTCTCCCGTCAGAGCGGGAGAACATCCCGCGAGCGTCGCTAGCTCAACTGGCAGAGCAGCTGGCTCTTAACCAGCGGGTTCGGGGTTCGAGTCCCTGGCGGCGCACCACCAATCCCCAGGTCAACTTCTATGTTGACCTGGGGATTTGTTGTTTCACGGGGATCGTACCCACCGCCGCCGTCTGTCCCTTATGGACTAACTTGCGCCCGAGACGAGCCCGAGAATGCAAGCCGAGTGCACGAGATGATCCACATCGCCCGACCTGCAATTCCGGCCGCGAACCAGACGGGAGCACATCGCGGCCAGCGGCCGGAAGCCACCTACGGCGAATCCGCATCCTGGCCCACTGCTACAACCCACGAGTACATCGCTGCCACGTGGGCGAGTACCCCCGGCGCTGCCTGGCCAGGGCGTTCCGGGCGAACACGCGTGCGCCAGCCATCCGCATCTGGGCGAACTGCTCGCTAACTCCGAACTCGCACGCGACCTGCTCGTTGGTCTTCTCGTCGAAGGCTGCGCGAACGGCGGCCTTCCACGGGATCAGCAACTCGCCGGACAGAAACTTGGTCTGCTTCTCCTTCTCGCCATCGAAGCGACGACAACCTTCCTCGGTCAGCAGAATGGTGTCGAACTGGTGCTCGATCAGGTAGTGGCCCGGCGCCGCCTGCGCCCCACACCGCGGGGCATGCAGACTGGGCGTGCCGACCGTGTCCCGCGTGCTCGCCGCGTGACCAGTCGCGGCAGATGGGTTCCGGACTGCGTGGAGTCGTCGGCGCGCTCGCGGTGGTGGCGGCCACCGTGGGGATGGCTGTGCTGCCGACGAGGGTTACCCGATCCAGCTCCGGGGCCCAGTTCACAGCGCGGCGCGGTGGGCGCAGTTGCGCCATATCAACCGGCAGGGCCGAAGCGGCTTCACCCCGGGGACGCGATCGGCCGCGTCCCGTACGGGGCGCGGCCGATCTTGGTGACTTGGATTGTCAGGCTTTGACTCGACTGTTGAGGTACTCCCAGAGGTCGTTGAAGAGCTCCCCCACGCTTGACCAGCCGATCTCGAAGATCGCTTCCTTCAGCCAGTCGGACAGACCGTTGAACCAGTTCTTGAAGGCCACGAGCCCTCGCCATACCGCGTTGACGCAGTCGTCCCAGTACGAGCCCGCGCCTTTCAGCAACTGCTTCAGCACGTCGATCCAACCGGTCGCGGTGGCCTCGCTCAGTGCGGTCGATTCCTCCAGTCCAACCGAGAGAGCACGCACGGCGACGTCGCGGTAGTAGAGATAGAGATCCCGCTCGTCCGTGCCCGCCACCGGCCTGCAGTCGAACGCCGCCGCGGCGGAGGTGGCCACGTACCAGACTCCGGTCGCCGTGCACTGGATGTTGTTCGGGTACCGCCCCTCGCGGACCCATCCCTCGATGTCGAGCGGGTTCGACAACGAGGGCTCGGTCGCGGGCGCCGCGGTCGCCGTGCCGGTGGCGACGCCGGTGAGAGCAATGGCTGTGGTCGCGATGGTCGCGATGAGCCTGGTCCGCATGTTCATGGGGATCGCTTGTCCTTCGATGGTGGGTTTGTTGTTCGTCGACACCCGCGTGGACTCATCCGCTGTCGTAACGTTCCGCTCATCGGGCGTCACAAGAAGCATCAGAGCCCACCAGGGCCCACTGGAAGGGGTTGACCGTCTCCCGATGAGCGGGAAACCATGGGAAACGCCTGGTCACGGCGTCGACGAGCCGGTCGGCGCCTCGTTCGGCGAGGAGCTTCGGCGGTGGCGGACCAAGCGTGAGTTGTCGCTGTCCGGTCTCGCGCGGCTGGTGCACTACAGCAAGGGCTACCTGAGCAAGCTGGAGAACGGGGAGAAGCCGCCCAACGCGGACATCGCCCGGTACTGCGACGAGGCATTGGAGACGGGCGGCGCGCTGGCCGCGTTGATACCCGCCGCGGTGGCGATCCCCAGTCAGGCGGGCACGCCGGATTCCGGTCTGTGCCCGTTCCGGGGCCTGGCCGCCTTCACCGCGGAGGACGCCCGCTGGTTCTTCGGCCGGGAGTCGGCCGTGGCCGAACTGGTCGAGCGGATGGCCGACTGCCTGGACAAGGGCGTGCCGGTCACGGTGGTCGCGCCGTCCGGGGCCGGAAAGTCGTCCCTGCTGCGGGCGGGGCTGCTGCCTGCTCTGGCTCGCGGCGTGCTGCCCCGGCCCGGTGCCCGGGAGTGGCCGGTGGTGGTCTGCACCCCGACCTCGGATCCGCCCGCGGCGCTGAAGCGCGGCCTCGCTCAGGTCGATGACAACCGGTTCGTCCTGGTGATCGACCAGTTCGAGGAGGCGTTCGCCCTCTGCCAGGACAACGCCGTGCGGCAGGGTTTCCTCGACGAGGTATGCGCATTGGCGCGGCGGGGCCCGGTGGTGCTCGGGGTACGCGCCGACTTCTACGGCAGGATGCTCGCCCACCCCGGCTTGGCGCGCTCGTTGCGCGAGGGGCAGGTCGCCCTGGGCCCGATGAGTTCCGATGACTTGCGGACCGCGATCACCCGCCCCGCCGTGCTGGCCGGGCTCGGTTGGGAACCAGGATTGGTGGAGGTGCTGCTCAGCGACCTCGGGGTCGACCCGGACGGCACCGATTCCTACGAGCCAGGCGCGTTGCCGCTGCTCGCCCACGCGCTGCTGACGACTTGGCAGAACCGTGAAGGCGCGGTCCTCACCGTCGCGGGCTACCGGCGCACCGGCGGCCTGCGTGCCGCTGTCGCCGCGACCGCCGAACGCGTCTACGCCAAGTTCGATGACGACGGCAAGGACACCGCGCGGCGCTTGTTGCTCAGGCTTGTTCAGGTGGGCCGCGACGCGGGCCAGACCCGCCGCCGGGCGAGCATGGACCAGCTGTCCCGGCACCTGCCCGGCGCGACCCTGGGGGCGGTCGTCGCGGAGTTCGTGCGCGCGCGGCTGCTGACCACCGACAGCGGCGGGGTCGAGATCACCCACGAGGCACTGCTCAGCGCGTGGCCGCGGCTGCGGGACTGGATCGAGGCCGACCGCGCCGGACTGCACGTACAACAGCGGCTCGCCGAGGCCGCCGAGGCGTGGGAGGAGCGGGGCCACGGCCACGATGCCCTCTACCAAGGCGCATCCCTCGCGGTCGCCACGGCGTGGTCGGCTGACCATCCCGACGAGCTGACCCCCGTCGAACGGGCTTTCCTCGCCGAGAGCACCCGGGAACGGCGGCGCGGGATCCGCAGGCTGCGCAGGCTGGTCGCGTCGCTGAGCGTGCTGGTCGTGCTGGCGGTCGCGGCGACCGGCGTCGCGCTCTGGCAAGGCGACCGAGCCGCGCGCAGCCTCGACGCCGCCGTGTCGCAGCGGGTGGCCGGGCGCGCCGCCGGCCTGCGCGAATCCGACCCGGCACTGGCCGCGCAGCTCGCGCTCGCCGCCCACCGCCTGTCCGACACCCTGGAATCGCGCGGCGCGGTGCTCAGCTCGGCCTCACCGTTGCCGTCCCGGTACAGCACCGGCGGTGACTGGGTGCGGTCCGTGGCCCCCAGTTCGGACGGCAGGCTGCTGGCGATCAGCGCGGCCGACGGCGACGTACAGCTCTGGGACCTGACCCAGCCTCGGCCCACACGTCCGCTCGGCAAGGTCCCGGCGTCCGGTCGCGTTCCGCGGGTCGCCTTCCGGCCCGGATTCCCGAGCGAACTGCTGGTCGTCGACCGCGACGGCGCCCGGCTCTGGAACGTCGCAGGACCGCCGACCGAAGTCGCGTCCTTCCCCAGCCGCGGCACCGCCGATGCCGGTTTCAGCGCCGACGGCGGCCTGCTGGCGACGACCACGCGCGCGGACAGCACGGCGCGGGTGTGGCGGCTGAGCGAGCCAGGTCACCCTATCGCCACGATCCACCCGACTGACTACCGCGCTGGCGTGGGGACCGCGGTCGCGCTCAGTCCGGACGGCGCCACGCTGCTCACCGGCGGCGGAGACGGCCGGTACGCGCTGTGGGACATCGCCACCGCGACTCGGATCGCAGCCGACCGACATGGCGGCGATCACCTGCGGCGGGTCGCGTTCAGCCCGGACGGACACCGCATAGCCATAAGCGACACCGGCTACGAGGTCTGGCTGCACGAGCTGGACGCGGGCCGAGTACCCGGGCCCGCGGTTCGCCTCGGCGTGGGCAGCCAGGTGTGGGAGTCCGTGTTCAGCCCGGATTCGACGGTCTTGGCCACCAGCTCCAACGACCGGGCGGTCCGGCTGTGGGACACCCGAACAGGCACGGAACTGGCTCGGCTTCCGCACCCCCGGCGCGTACCCAGCGTGGCCTTCACCCACGACGGTTCGAGTCTGATCGCGGGTGGCATGAACGGCGCGTTCCACCTGTGGCCCGACCCGCTCGCCCGAATCGCGGTCCGCGACGACGCCATCCGCGGCCTGACGGTTGATCGTGACCGTCTGTTGGCCGTGACCACGGGAACGACGAGCGCGCACCTCTGGGACATCGCCGACCCGACCCGGCACCGCTACCTCGGGCGGACTCCGCCGGTTCCGATCCGCCGGGCCATGGGCGCCACCGCGATCAGCACCGACCGCGCGTCGCTGGCCACGATCGACTACGGCGCGGGTGTCGTGCTGTGGGATATCCGCGACCCCCACGCCCCGCTGCCACTGTCCCGACGGGACATTCCCGACGCGAACACGGTCGCCTTCGCCCCCGGCGGCAAACTGATGGTGACCGGGGACAACCTGGGGCTGGCGATCATCTGGGACATCCGCGATCCACACGCGCCCAACAGGATCGCCACCCTCGCCGACGACTTCGACGACATCAACGCGATCGCGTTCACCGCGGACGGCAAGACCATGGCCACCGCCGACACCAGCGGCGGCGTCCGGCTGTGGGACATGACCGACCCCGCCGCACCCAGACAGACGGCGCACCACGGCGACCACACCGAGGCGGTCGTCGGCCTCCGGTTCACCCCGGACGAGCGGACACTGATCAGCACGAGCTACGACTGGACCATCCGGGTCTGGGATCTCACCACCATGAACCGCACCGTCCTCACCGGACACTCCGGCGCCGTCTCCGCCCCGGACATCAGCCCCGACGGCCGCACCCTGCTCACCACCGGCGGCGACGGCACGACTCGACTCTGGGACATCGCCAACCCACGCACACCGCTCCCGACAGCCACACTCGCGGGCCGCGGGCGGGGCGGCGCCACCTTCGCCGCGGACGGGCAGACGATCCTGTCCACCGGACCGCACACATTCCACACCTGGACCACGGACGCCGCGGCCGCCGCCGACCGCATCTGCGCCACCGCGGGTACCACCCTGACCGATATCGAATGGGCCGAACACTTCGGTGATCTGCCCTACGACCCGCCCTGCCCCTGACTGGATGACGCATGCGATCAGTGCCACTCACCGCCACGTGACACCCACGCTTCTCAGACGCGGGACTTGATCGAGTCCTCACCGGGGCGGCCCGCAGCGGCAACCCGACATGGCCGACGCGATCGGGCTGGACGTGAGCGGCCACGATTGCCACCACCTGTCGCGAATAACATGATCCGAGGTGTGCCTGTGCGCTTCCCGGATCCGGTCGCAATCTCTGCGCGCGCCTGCGTTGGATAGCGCTTCCCGCACGAGTTTCAACGCCATGATCGCGTCGTCGGGTTCCAGGCGGTGGCCGTTTCGGTATCGTCGATGAGTCGACCAACCTGATGACCGCGGCGAGGACCTCTCCCAGATCCGCGGGCAAATGGGAGCCGTCGGGGCCGAGGCGTCCGTCGAAAGGCTTGATAGGGACTCTGTCGGATCGTGGCGAGGTCGCCGATGACCGCTGATAGCGGTTGCAGGGTCACACCTCGGTGTGAGGCGGTCGCCCGGAGCGCGGCACGCATCATGGCGCAGCCAATGGTGTGCCTGCCAGTGAGTGTGTACAGATCGGCATAGTCTCAAACCCTGGTGTTGGCCTCACCAAGAGCGATCGCTGTGCTTGCCTTCTCGGAGAGCACCGTCTCAAGCGGATAGCCGAGCACTGGCACTGCCAGTCGGGCGGCCACGGCACCGTCACCGTCCACACCGGACACAGTGACATCCGGGTCTAGGTCGTCGAAGACGGCCCGGGAATCGCGGCCGAGGACTGGCCGCACCTGTTCGACCGGTTCTACCGCGCGGAGAAGTCACATAGCCGCGGCGGCAGCGGGCTGGGGCTGGCACCACCCGCGGTCTCGTCGCGGCGGGCGGCGGGTCCGCGGAGGTCGTCAGCGTCGGGGGTCACGGAGGCCCTGGTCGATTGCGGGTGAAGACGTTCCAGTGATGTCCTTGCGCGCGGCGAGCCAGGTGATGAGCGCGGCGAATGCGAGATGGCCGCCGATGGTCACGATCATTTCCCGTGGCGTGCTCTGGGTGGCGCCCTGCTCGGTGTGGACGCCGCTCATCAGGCTCACGGTGAGGGCGAGCAGGTTGTTGATGGAGTGGTAGGCGACGGCGGCTTCGAGACCGCCGGTGCGCAGGGTGATCCAGACCAGGGTCAGGGAGAACACGACGAACTCGGCGATGATCATCGGATCGCTGTAGTCGTGGGCGAGGCCGAACAGCGCGGTGGAGATCAGCGCACCGATCCAGGGGGTACGGAACCATGAGGCGAAGGACTGGATGAGCAGACCGCGAAAGACGTACTCCTCCCCGGCGGCCTGAAACACGATGAACGGGAGGTAGACGAGCACCGGGGCCAGTTTGAGTGGCGTGACGGACGACCATTCGAGAGCCTCGCCCCTGATCAGGAGGTTCGCGACGAGCGTCAGCGCCGCGATCAGGAGGCACCAGCCCAGCCACGGCAGGCGAATCCGGCCGAGGACGCTGGAGACGGTGCCGCCGGGCCGGCGGTCGACGACTCGGGCGATCAGCATGACCCCGGGGACGAGGGTCAAGGCCAGCCCGGCGACCAGGGGCAGCATGCCCCAGGGCAGCGACCCTTCCGGCAGACCGAACATCACCTGGAGCACCAGGCTCAGGAGTTGGCCGAGCACGAACACCACGGACACAAGCACCAGTGCGAGCAGAGGTTTCCACCAGCGGTACGCCGCTGTCTTCGCCTGCAGGTGATAGGGCGTACCGGGCGCCTGTTCGATACGTGTGGCCATAAGGAATGTATAGGGCAATACCGAACCTGGCACGCGGCACGGTTGCCGGTATCACTCAAACGAGGCTTATCCGCTGGACGAATTCACCGGAGAGCACCGTCTTTCCAGCGAACACTGTCCGACTTTGAGCAATCCTCGCATCCGAGCTTACGTGCGTCGCGCCCCTTGGCAACAGTGGTAGGACGCTTCAGGCTGCGCTGGAGCAGGATCGACAGTGTGATCTTCGATCTCCAGTCGGTGGTTGCCGGTCCTGCCAGGCATGGGGAATTCGCGTATTCCGGTCCGCCCCGATGCGGGTTGTCCCGAATTCCGCAGTTCCAGCCGATCGGCTGGAACTTCCATCCGCTTGGCGACGAACCCGAATAGCCCATGCAACTCCACCGGTATCACCACTCCGTGCGGGATCCGGGTGACCTGTCGCATCCACGGACGCGTGAATACCCCATAAGAGCCCTCGACAGCGGGCCGATCGCCAGGCGTCAGTCGTGTTCGGACGGCGACCTGCGGGCGACGACCCAGGAGGCGATCTGCGCGCGGTTGTGCAACTCCAGCTTGGTCAGGATGTGGTCGACGTGGGTCTCCGCGGTGCGGCGGGAGATCACCAGGCGGTCGGCGATCTCCTGGTTTGTCAGGCCCTCGGCGACGAGGTCGGCGATCTCGGTCTCCCGCTTGGTGAGCGGACCGGTCGCCGATCGGCCCGCGGGCCGGACGGCTGATTTCTCATCGAGCGCGAGGGCGATGGCCTCGGCGGGCGCGAGTCGGGCGCCGCGGCTGAGCTCCTCGCCGATGGTGTCCTGGCCGAGTTGCTGGGCGACGATGCGGGTGTTGTCGGCGACGTGGTCGGCGAAGATCGCGTAGGACGTCGGATCCCCACCGACCTCACGCCACAGAGTGCCCGCGGCGCCCGCCAGGCGGACAGCCTCCCGCAGCCTTCCGGTACGCACCTGGCAGGCGGTGATGACGCTGAAGATGAGCGCGATCAGCAACCTGTTGCCATCAGGGCCCTGGGTGCGCAGCGCTTGGCGGCTCAGCTCCAGGGCGCGCTGGTAGTCGCCGACCAGGTATTCAGTCGCACCCCACATGTAGAGCGCCCACGACCGCCACATGACCTCGCCCTGGTCGGCGTGGCGCCGCTCGACCCCCGCCAACACCTGCCTGCCGCCTTCGAGGTCGCCACTGACGGCGAGGGCCAGACCGTGGTGGCGCAGCGCCCACAGCTCGCCGTAGATGTCGCCCGCGGCCGCGAACCCACGCGCCGCGGCGCCGAACAGTTCGGCCGCGAGCGGCAGGTCGTTGTCGAAGAAAGGGACGTAGGCGCGCACCAAGCGGACGTAGGTCATCGCCGTCGCCTCGCCAGACACCTCGGCGGCCTTCTCGGCCTGCTCGATCAGCTCGTGGTAGGCCGACCGGTCCTGGTGCAGCAGCGCCAGGAACGCCGACATCCACAAGCCACCCGCCCGGTCGGGTGCGTCGTCCGGCGCGGCCTTGAGCAGCACGGCGTACCGGTGCCGCGCCTCGACGAGCAGGCCCCGGGTGAACCAGTACTGCGTGGCCGCGTTCAGCAGCCGCAGACCCCGGGTCGCCTCGTCGCACGAGGTCGCGCTGAAGTCCATCGCCGCGCCGAGGTTCGCGTGCTCGGTGCGCAGCCGCTCAAGCCAGGCGTGCTGACCCGGGCCGAACCATTCGACCTCGAACCGCTGCGCGATCGACAGGTAGTAGTCCCGATGCCGGAGCCGAAGGGCTCGCAGGTCCTCGGGGGACAGCAGTTCCTGGCCGTATTGCCGCACCATTTCCAGCATTCGGTAGCGGGCGGTGCCGCCGTGCTCCCCACGCTGCAGAATCGACTTGTCCAGCAGGCCGTCGAGTGTGTCCAGCACCTCGGCGGCGGGCAGACCGGCTCCGGCGCAGACCGCCTCAGCGGCGCGCAGGTCGAAACTGCCCGCGAACACCGTCGCCCGGGCCCACAGCAGCCGCTCCTGCTCGGTGCAGAGTTCACGGCTCCAGTCGAGCAGCGCCCGCAGCGTGCCGTGCCGTTGCGGACCGGTGCGCCTGCCCGCGGTGAGCAGGGTGAACCGCTCGTCGAGCCGATCCGCCAGCTGACCCACCGACAACGACCGCAGCCGGACCGCGGCCAGCTCGATGGCCAGCGGGACGCCCTCCAGGGACTGGCACACGCGTCGCACGTCGTCCGCGTTGTCCGGCGTGAGCGCGAACCCCGGCACCACGGCGGCCGCGCGCTCCACGAGCAACCGCACGGAGTCGGAGTCGCCCAGATCCGGGGTGTCGGCGGGCACGCCCAGCGGCGGCACCGTCAGCACCCGTTCACCGTCGACCCCGAGCGACTGCCTGCTGGTGGCCAGTAGCACCAGCTTCGGGCAGCCGACGATCAGCGCGTGCGCAAGAGCCGCGCACGCGGGCTGGAGGTGCTCGCAGTTGTCCAGCACCACCAGCATCCGGCGTCGCCGCAGCTGCTCGACCAGTTGCTCGACCGGAGAGCGCGCGGACTGGTTGCCCAACCCCAGGGCCGCGGAGACCGTGCTGACCAGCAGCTCCGGATCCGCCAGTTCGGCCAGGCTGACGAACACCGCGCCGTCGGCGAAGGCGCCCCGCACCAGGCGCGCGGCCTGCGTGGCCAACCGGGTCTTGCCGACGCCGCCCGGGCCGGTCAGCGTCACCAGCCGCGACACGCCCAGCAGCCGTTTGACCTCCTGCGTCTCCTCGCGGCGGCCCACATAGGAACTTGGCTGCTCCGGCAGCGAGCCCGCCGAACGCGTCACCTGAGCATCGGTCCCCGAGGCGAGCGTGTCCGTCGACTGCACGGCCCCAGCATATCGGCGGCGCGGCAACCAAGCGCGCGTCGACCGAGCCCACATTCCAGATAGTGAACGTGGTGAGCCTGGTTGAGCGCCTGCACGGCCCGCGGTGACCCGATCCGACCGTCCACATTGGAGTGCTGGAGCAGTTCCACCACGCCCCGCGGAGGGAGCCCGCGGGTCGTGGGCTCACCGCGGGGTCACTCACGAATGCGGGCCCCGGTGTCGTCGCGGCGGGAGCATGGCCCCGCAGGTGATCACCAACGATATGAGGATCAGCACGGCGAGCAAGAAGTCGATCAAAAAGTTGAGAATGAGATCGGCGGGCATCGTTCACCTCCTCACTGCGGCAGCCCGCTCACTGGGCGCTCCCCCACCGCGGTCAGCGGCGCGGCGCGAGGAACGCAGGCTGGTCACGGTCACGGTCACCAGGACCGCGATGATCACCAGCAGGGAGATCGGCGTCGGAATCTGCGGGACGCCCGGCCAGACACCGTGGGCCCAGTGCAACACCAGCTTCACGCCGATGAAGGCGAGGATGATCGCCAGGCCGTGGTTGAGGTGGACGAGCTTGGCCAGCGCGGAGTGCAGCACGAAGTACAGCGCACGGAGACCGAGCAGAGCGAACGCGTTGGTGGCGAAGACGAGATAGGCGTCTTCGGTGATGCCGTAGACCGCTGGGACGGAGTCGACAGCGAAGACCACGTCGGTGGCGAAGACCGCCACGACCACGACCGCCAGCGGGGTGAGCGCGCGGCGCCCGTTGTCGCGGACGGTCAGCCGGGCGCCGCTGTAGTCCTCGGTGACCGGCATCAGCCTGCGCAGCAGCCGCACCGAGCGCATGCGGGAGATGTCGCGGTCTTCGGCCGGGCCGGTCAGTGCCTCGTGCAGGATCTTCACCGCCGAGGCGAACAGGATCATGCCGAAGACCAGGAAAGCCCAGGTTCCCGCCGAAAGCAGCGCGGCGCCCGCGGCGATGAAGATTCCCCGAAGGGCCAGGGCACCGACGATGCCGTAGAGCAGCACGCGTTGCTGGACAGCGGGCGGAACGGCGAAGGCGGTGAGCAGCAGCATGAAGACGAACAGGTTGTCCACCGACAGGGACTTCTCCACCACGAATCCGGTGATGAATTCCAGCCCTTGGTCGCTGCCGAAGTCGACCCACAACCACAGCCCGAACAGCACCGGCAGCATCAGGTAGAACGCCGACCATCCGACGGCCTCGCGCATGGACACCTCATGCGGGCGGCGGGTGACCGCGAAGTCCGCTACGAGCAACCCCAGCAGGACCGCGATGCTGATGAACCACAGCCCCGGCGATCCGACGGACTCGACTGGAGCGGCCAGAGCAGCTGATGGCGCGAGCACAGGACCTCCTCGAACGTCACCGTTCGAGGTCTCCTTCACCCGCGGTGGGCGGTCTCCCGGGGACACCAACGGATGTCCGTGCTGACCGGGACGACGCTTGGGAAGTACTCCCCTCGCATCGAGTATCCCGGGCCGGAGTCCAAAAAGTAAAGGGATAGTAAACCTACAGGAGTGCCTTCCACCCGATCAGGTACTCGACATTCACGCCAGTGTCATTCCCCCTCGGCCACGGCGCCGCCGCGGCGTGGCCGACGGTGATGACGGCGGTCGCGAGCCAGCCCGCCGGAAGGTCGCCCGCGAACTCACCGGGTTCCCGGCCGCGGCGGAGTGGTCGACTTCGATCGCGCACTCGCCTCCCCCGCCGACGAGGACCGACTCGACTCCGCCTGCGACAGTGGCGAACACCTGCATCCGACCACGCCGGCTACCGCACCATGGCCGAGGCCATCGACCTCACCCGACTCCGCTGACCGCACGGGCGGAGCGGGGCGCGCACAGGCCCAGGTCGCCGACCTCGGTCTCTACCGTCTTGATCTGTGCTCCGTGGAGAGTGCCGCACCAAACGCGGCAACGGCGCCCGGGGGCCCGCCGCGGTGCGGTTGAATGCACCCGAACGATCTTGCCCACGTGCGGCGAGAGTGCGACGGTCGGTTATCAGGGGGTTCTCATGCAGTTGTTCATGCAGCAGTTACCTACGCTGATCGGTGTGCTCGTCGGCGCGCTGGCGACCTTCACCGCGACCTCGGTGGCCGAGCGTTCCCGGTGGCGCCGGACGCAGTCGGTGCGCTGGGACGACAAGCGGCTCGCGGCGTACGCCGAGTACGCCCACGCGGTCAAGAAGGTGATCTCCATATCCGTGCGGCTGGCCGCACACCACGGGATTCACCAGGACTTGGACGTGCTGGCCCCGGAGGAGGGGCTGGCCGCGCTGGCACTCGCCGAGGAAGAGCGCACCATGAAGTGGGAGACCATCCTGCTGCTCGGCACCGACCACACCGTCGTCGCCGCGCGGGCATGGCACGACAGCGTCTTCAAGCTCCAGCGGATCGCTTCCGGCGTGGACGTCGAATCGAGCTGGGCGGACGCGGTGGGGGCCGTCAGCCGGGCACGCCGTGGCTTCTACGAAGCCGCCAAGGCCGACATCGGGATCAAGGTCGGGGACGCGCCGGAGAGCTACGAGTGGCAGCTGTCCAAGCTGGTGGCGCCCGCGAAGCCCGGAGGCGGTTCCGAAGACCGCGGGACGCGTTCCTGACGCTTGTCCACCACTGATGAGCGTCCTCCGCTCGCGCTCGGCGGCACGCTGGGGCTCATCCTCGGTGACGACGAGGTCTTCGCCGAGGTCGGCGACCTGGTCGGCAAACCCCGCGGGCAATGGCACCTTCCGGTACGCGGGCGACACGCCGCGGGCGCCATCGGTCACCTCGGCCGGGGAGGTGCGTCCGGGGTCGGCCACCGTCACCACTTGGGAATTCACCAAGGCGCCGGGAAACCCGTGGCCTGCTGCGGGTACCGCGGCGTCGGCATATCCTCCGACAACCAGCACGCGATCGGAGGGCGCACCGGATGGATCACAACACCGGCGCGGTGCTGCCCGCGGGCCCGTTCCACGAGGCCCTCGGCCAGGCGATCAGGGCGCGGGGACTGACCCTCGAACGGCTGCGCGCCCACCTCGCGACCCGCGGGATCACCCTCAGCACGGCCACCCTGAGCTACTGGCAGACCGGCCGCAGGCAGCCCGAGCGGCAGGACTCGATCGAGGCCCTGATCGCTCTCGAAGGTGTCCTGCGCGTCCCCGCGGGCTCGCTGATCACCCTGCTGCCGCCGCCGAGGCCGCGCGGACGTCCGCCTGCCGACCAATCCCCCGGCGCGCCCCTCCTCGACCTGTGGCCGCTCGACGAGTTGCCCCGCCTGGCCACCTACCTGCGGATGCCCGAGTACCAGACGCTGCGGTATGTCGCCGTCGACGACCGCGTCGAGTTGGACGCCGATGGCATCGAACGCGTGCTCGGCACCCGACAGGTCATGCGGGCGACAGCGCCGACCCTGCACTTCTTCGACATCAGTTGGGTCGAGCACCCCGACGCGCAGGCGCCGGACACGACCTTTCGCGGAGCGTCCAAAGTGGATCACCGGTGGCACCCGGAGAGCGGCTACCTGGTGGCGAAACTCGAGTTCGACCACGAACTCGCCCCCGACGAGACGGTCATCGTCGACCGGCACCGGCGGTACCACTCCCACGGCGCGGCGTCGGAGCACACCAGAGCCTTCTGGGCGCCGGTCAGCACCTTCATCGCGCAAGCCACGTTCGACCCCGCGCGCAGGCCGCGGCGCTGCTTCGCGGTGCGCGCGCCCAACCACGCCGAGCCGCTGGAAGACATCCGGGAACT
Source organism: Actinokineospora xionganensis (assembly GCF_014323725.1). Lineage (GTDB taxonomy): Bacteria > Actinomycetota > Actinomycetes > Mycobacteriales > Pseudonocardiaceae > Actinokineospora > Actinokineospora xionganensis. The sequence goes on from NZ_JABVED010000006.1 coordinate 69,994, forward strand.
CACCCTGAACACCTCGGGCGAGATCCACGCCGTGTTCACCAACGCGACGGTGGGCGTCTGGGGACTGCGCTGGGACTGGTGACCCGCCGGACCCAAGGCCCCATCCCGCTGACTTCGGGTGACGCGGGCCGGAAACGGGGGTAGCGTTTTGGGCCACCCAGCCGCCTCAGGTACGAAAACCCGGTGAGCGCCATGAGGACCCCGACCGACTCCCGATCATGATCGCCTGTCTGTCGCCGCCGCCTGCCTCCGTGGCCCCGGCAGCCGCCGCGCCGGGGGATGTCAAGCTCAGCGACCGGACCTACGTCCGCCACGACGGCGGCACGGACGCCACTCTCGCCGACTGCGCCGTCGACAACAGGCAGCGGAACGAGCAGTTCGGCAACCGCGACCGCGTCTTATTCGACGACTACAACTACATCGCCGCCTCCGGCACCGCGGCGCTGATGACGTGGACCCACCAGCGAGACACCATCCCCCGCACCGCCCCCCGCCACACCGGCGACGGCACCGACGGCTTCGACGTCCCGCAGTGCCGCGCACCCGGCGGCCCCGACACCTGTCCGAACGCGGGCGGAGTCGACCAGAACATCTACGGAAAGGTCTCGCCGTAACCGCGACTGTGCTCCGCGACGCGACACCGGCCGACGCGCACGCCGTCGCCGACGTGCTGGTGCGGTCCTGGCGGGCCGCCTACCGCGCACTGCTCCCCGACGAGGTCCTGGCCGGACTGTCCGTCCCCGAGCGGGAGCGGTTCTGGGCGGATGTTCTCTCCGCCCGCCCGCCGCACACCCACATGGTCGTCGCGACCATCGAGGACGCCGTCGTCGGCTTCGCCGCCACCGGGCCGCCGCTCGTGCCCGCCGACCGCGCCGACCCCACGCTCGGCGACCTCTACGCGCTCTACCTCGCCCCCGACGTCTGGCGCCGGGGCATCGGCACGCGGCTGCACGCCGCCGCCCTCGACCGGCTGCGGTCCTGCGGCTTCACCCACGCTGGGCTGTGGGTTCTCGACACCAACGAGGCCGCTCTGGGCTTCTACCGCCGCCACGGCTGGACCGAGACCGGACGGTCCCAGCTCGACCGCGGACCCGGCGACACCGAGCTGCACGAACGACGGCTGCACCGCGACCTGAGCGACTGAACGCGGCACCGGGACGCTCCGGCGCCGCGTGTCTTCAGCCGACTGTCAATGCCGCGTCGGCGCGTGCCCGGCAGTACTGGACACCGCCGATCTTGTTGATCGGGTTGAACTCCACCGAGTACCCGTCGACGCGTTCGTCGCTGAACGCCAGCCCGTCGACGCCCGCCTGGCGGCGGTACCGGGCCACGCCGTCGACGCCGGTCGTCGAGGCACCCACTCTCCGGCCGACGGCCTTCTCACCGGTTTTGCCGACGGCGATGAAGTAGGCCAACTCGGCCCCTTCGACCGGCTTGCCCCCGGCCGTCATCGTCGCCGTCAAGGTCAGTGGGGCGACCGGATCGCTCACCCGCACGCCTTCCACGGCGATGGCGGTCTCCGTGCACGATCCCGATCCCGGCTCGGTGCCGCACGCGGCCAGTGCGGTCGCGGCGACCAGCACCGCCAGGAGCCCCGCGGCGCGGAGCCCCCGGCGGTCAGGCTTGCTCGATGTCATGCGCTCAGCATCCACCGGCGGACCAGTCGTACGCAGCCCGAGCGGCCGGTTCGTTGAACGGATGTGTGTAATACGCGGTGAGCATGTCGATGCCGAATGACATGTCCTTCGGGTCGATGCCCAGCGGCGACGGGACCGGGTCGAGGTAGTTCAACGTCCGCCGGACGGTCTGCCCCGGCGTGCCGTCGATGGTGATCTCGTTCTCGCTGGTCGCGAACTTGCCGGGCAGGGTGCTGACCGCCAGGCAGGCCACCGAGAAGTCGAACTTGCGCGACAGCCGCAGCTCCTGGTCGGCGAGGTGGAACCGGATCGCCCTGATGGTGTTGCTCTTGTCCAGCTTGAGCTTCACCTCCTGGTCCGGGCCCGGGATGTCGACGTGGAACTTGAGGTCGACGTCCGGCTCGATGGTCAGCCCGCCGAACTTCAGGTAGACCTTGTCGAAGTCACCCTCGATGCCCGTCGTGAGATAGCTCAGGTTCGCGCCGGGCACGAAGCGGATCCGCTTGAACCCGCTGAGGACGAGCTGGAAGTCCTCGATCTCGATCTTCGGCACCCCCGCGTACCCGGTGAGGGTTCCCTTGGCGTTGCCCACGGGCGTGTCCTCGTTGAAGACCTCCAGGTCGATCTGCTGCACCGCGTACGACGTGTGGACCGTCGCACCCAGCTTGAGTTCGGCGGTCTTCGGCGTGGAGTCGACCGCGACCGAGGTGTCCTCGTTGAGCACCACGGTGGTGGTCGCGCCGAGATCGGTGAACCCGGCGTACGCGTTGCCCGCCAACGGGATGTTCACCCCGCCGATCGGGAACGCCTTGATCAGCTCGCCCTCGATCTCCGCCGATCCGTCCAGTGTGGACTGTGCGGCGTCCGCGGCAGACTTGCCGTTGTAGGTGATGGTCGGGGCGCCGACGGCACCCTTGCCGAACCCGGTGATCTCGAAGTCGAGCTTCGCCGGGACATCGGTGACAGAGAGCCGCCCGGAGGCCGGGTCGCCCTGCAGCGCCGCGGTGACGTGCGCGGTCAGGCTGCCGATGCCCTCGGACGCGACGGCCCGGACCGTGCTCTTCGAGCCGAAGATCCCGTTCACCGTCACCTTGCCCGGCACGTTCGACAGGTTCGCCGCGCCGTACACGGTCCCGAAGTCCGCCGTCTTCGCCTCCACCCGCACGTCCACCCCGCCCAGCGATGCGCCGTGCGCGTCGTGGGCATAGGTGAAGCCGCGCGGGTCGGCGTCAGCCGGGTGGAACGGGCCCACCGTGAGGTGGTTCAGCGTCGGCGTCAGCCCGGAGAGGGTGACCAGTCCCGCCGCGTGCGGAACCTTTTCCACCAGGCCGTCGAGGGACGTGTAAAGCCGCAGCGCGCCACCCGCGGGGCTGTACTCGGTGAGGTCGACCTGCTTGGTCTTCAAGTCGACCGTGACCGTCTTCGGCAGACCCGGCAGGTTGACCGTGGCCACCGCGCCGAAGCAGCTCGCGAACAGCGTGCAGAACGGGCTTTCGTCCTTCACGCAGCCCGCGCCGCTCTGGCACGACCGGCCCCGGGCGGCGATGCCGTTCTCGAACAGCGGCGCCCCAAGACCGTTGAGCGCGGCGACCTTGCCGAGGTAGGCCTCGGCCTGGAAGCCCGCCTGCTTGTCGGCCTTGTAGGTGACCTTGCCCGCGGTCATACCGATCTCGACGGTGTTCGGGGTGTCGAGCAGCGCGGTCGCGGCGATCCGGGTGTCGTCGGCGCCGTTCGCGGCGAACACCGCGTCGCCGTCGAACGCGATCCTGGTCGCGCCCATGTCGAGCGTGGCCTTGGACCCGGTCTTGTCCTTCGTGTAGGTCACCGACCGCAGCCCGGCGATCAGCGCGCTGCCGTCCATGTCGCCGGTCAGCTCGCGGAAGTGCCCGGCGAAGTGCGGTCCGACCGGGGACGTCGCGCCTCCGTGGTTGGTCACCGCGAAGGCCGCCGACCCGAGCGGGGCCACCGCGTCAAGCCGGTAGTTCCCGTCGGCCCAGTCGGCGGTGAACTTCGCCGGGATGTCCCGCAGGTCCCCATAAGCCGACCAGTTGCGGCCCGCCACGGGAATGTCACGCACCAGCGCGGTGACCGCGCTGATCGGCGCGGACATGGTGACCTCGGCGTGCTTGGCGGTCGCGTCGACCAGCACGTCCGCCTCAGCGGGAACACCCCGAACGGCCGCCCGCAGGTGCCCGACGCGGTCGCCGGTCACCGTCAGCGCGATCTCGTCGACCGACGCGGAGTTGCGCATGCTCAGCGACGTCCGGTCGCCCAGCCGGCCCGTGACCCGCATTGACGCGGGCAGCTTCGATACCGACGCTTTGCCGCGCAGCAAAGGGAATCGCTGGTCGGTGGTGCGCGCGTCGACGTCGAGCGTCAGCGTGCCGAGCGCACCGGAGGCGGTGTAGCCGACGTCGACCTTGCCGCCGCCGACGTCGATCGGCCCGACCGTCAGGTCGACCGGCGACGGCACACCGGCCAGGATCGCCATGGCCTTGAAGTCGGGCAAGGCGTCGACCAGCCCGTGCACGCCGATATAGGCCTGCAGCGGGCCGGTGGGCCGGTAGTCATCCAGCACGACGGTGCGCGTGTTCATGTCGACGGTGATGGCGGTCGGCAGCCCGGGCAGGCTGACCGTGCCGACCACGCCGAAGCAGCGCGGGAACGTCTTGCAGAACGCGCTTTCGTCGCGTTCACACCCCGTGCCGTCGGTACAGCCGCGCGCCACGGCGGCGACACCGTTGCCGAACAGCGGAGCGCCCAACCCGTTGAGGGCGGCGATCTTGCCGAAGGCGACGTCGAGCGCGAGGCCGATGTCGCGGTTCGCGCCGTAGCTGAGCTTGCCGTCGCCGTAGTCGACCCGGATGGTGCTCGGGAGGTTGTCGACCCGGCCGGCCACGGCGAACTTGGTGTCGTCGACAGTGCTGTCGGTGTCGACCGCGAGGATGGCCTCGGCGTCGACGAAGACGGGCGCTCCCCCGGTGTCGGTGTCGAGCCTGAAGGTCTGGTTGCCCTCGGTCTTGGAGTACTCGACGTGGGAGAGGTTGCGCACCCGCATGCTCGCGTCGAGATCACTCGTCGACTGTCGATAGTGGACAGCGGCGTGCAGACCCGTCGGCGCGACGGTGTCGCGGTGGTTGGTCACCGCGAGCCGGGCCGAGCCCAGCGGCGCGGTAATGGCCCGGAACCGGTAGTTTCCGTCGGCCCAGTCCGCGTCGAACTCGGTCGGGATGTTCCCGAACTCGGTGATCGCGGTCCAGTCGCGGCCACCGAGCGGAGCCCGCGCGACGACGTTGATGCCGTCCATTGTCTCGGCGAGAGCGCCCTGCAGGTGCTTGGCCTCAAGGTCGACGAGCACATCGACGCTGGTCGGGACGCCGGTTGTCAGCGCGGACAGGTAGTGGTCGTCGCTGGGCCGCAGGGTCTCGATGTGCGCGAGGCTCGCGAACAGCTCGATCCGCGGGATGCGACTGGACGCCTTGTAGAGCAGCCGCGGTTTGGCCCCGACGTCATAGGTCAGGTCCACAATGGACGGCAGCTCGTGCACGGTGCCGAACAGCGTCGGCCCGCTGCGGGTGTTCGTGTACGCGACATGCAACCGGTGGATCACATCGCTTGCCCGGTAGGAGATCTTCCGGTTCGCCGTGTCGGCGTCGACCGACAGGGTGGTGGGCAGGTTGGAGACCTCCAGCCTGGCCTTGTGCACGCCGTCGATGTCTCCCGCGCCGACGAACCCCTGGCCGCCCGGCTCGAACACGGTGTCGAGCCGCGGGTGGCTGTCGTAGTAGGCGTCGACCCGTTTGAGCCCGGAGATCCGGGCGCTGGCGCCGATCTTCTGGTCGCGGGTGATCACGGTGGCGTGGTCGCCGTCGAGTGGCGCGTAGTCGCCGAGGTTCTTGGAGAACGCCAGCGCGGCGGACCCGATGGCCTGCTCGGCCTTCAGGTCGACATGACTCGCAGCCCGGTCGACCAGGACGTCGAGCCGGGTCGGCAGATCCCGCAGTGAGCCACGGCCGACGATCGCCGGATCGCGGTCGTAGAAGTTCACGTCCAGGGCGGCAAGACGGCTGCTCGCGGTGTAGTTCGTGGTGATCTTGTCCTGGGCGGTCTTGAAGTTCGCGTGCCAGGTCGCGGGCACCGCCTTCGCGCCCGCCTGCAGCGCCCAGTCGAGTCTCTGTCCTGAGTAGACGTAATCGGCGAACAGGACGTCGTCGATGCTGGAGTCGGCCCGGTAGTCGACATCGGCCTCCCCGCCGCCAACCGGCCTGGTCACCGTCGCCGAGACCGTTGTCGGGAGGGTGTCGACCTTGAGCTGGTCGAACCGGCTCGACTCGGGCCGGTTGGACAGGACCTGCGCGTCGAGGTGGGTGCGAACGTTGCCGCTGGAGTCGACAGTGGCGCGCATACCTCTGTCGGCCGCGCCCGGATCGATGTAGGCGTGGGCGTGGAAGAAGTTGGGCACCGGGGAGAACCGGCTGCTCGCGACCGTCGGGTCGTAGGCGTCGCCCCGGTTGTCGTCACGCACGGACGCCATGCCCGCGGTGATCGCCATCGAGTCCCCAGCGCCGACGGAGAGCAAGGTCGCCTTGATGTCGAAGATGCCCTGCAGCGCGCGGATCGGGTTGAGGGTGAAGATGCCCAGGGTGCCGGTGGGCAGGCTGCTGCCCCGGCGGTAGCCGTCGAAGCCCAGCGAAAGCCGCTTGCGGCTGGGGATGTCGTAGACGGCCCACACGTGGCCGGGCAGGTCGCGGCCCGCGAACTCGCTGGTCGGCAGGCGCAGTTGGAGGAAGGCGAGACCCACGTTGATAAGGTCGAGCAGCGCGGTCAGCTTCTGCTGCAGGGTCGCGTTCAGGCCGCGCAGCAGGTCGTCGAGCGCGAGCTTCTCCAGCAGCCACTCCGGGTGCAGTATCGCGTTCAGCGGGTCCTTGAGCAGTTCGACCAGCACGTTGAGCCGGTCGGTCACGTCCTTGATCTGGCGCTCCAGGTCGAGGAGCTCGCGGACCGGGCCGAGGATGTCGCCGACCGCGACCGCGGGCAGCAGATCGGCCAGCACGTCCGGGGTGCGGTCGCCGGTGACGTCGACGATCGCGGGGACGCCGAGCGGCAGCGTGAGCGAGCAGGAGACCTGCTTGGTCGCGGACTCGGAGCACACGCGGTAGGTGATGCGCGGGATGCCGTCGGGCAGTTCGTTCAGCAGTGCCAACGGGTCCACGGGCAGCGGCGGCGGGATGTTGCCCGACAGCAGCGCGTCGATCAGTTCCTGAATGGTCGCGGGCCTGGTCGGGTCGATGACCTGCGCGGAGGACACCTGCGGCTGCAGCTTCGTCGCGTCGAGGTCGGGTGTGCCGTCGGCCTTGAGGCGTCCAGCCCGGCCCAACGTCGCCAGGGCGTCGCGCGCGGTGGCGTCGACCAACTCCTGGCCGGGACGCTGCGGCATGGTCAGCGGGTAGGGCGACACCGGCGGCTGCGGGGTCACCGGCGCGCGCTCGATCGGCACCTTCCCCGGCGCCGGGTTGAGCCCCGGAAGTGGCTGGATGTCCTGCAGCGCCTTGGATTTCTCCCGGTCGACGGGCACGTGGCCGTCCGGCCCGACGTCGATCGGCCCGAGATCGGGCACGTCGAGCACGGCCGCGCCGGGCGCGCTCGGCGCGAGCGGCTGTGGTGGCGGCTCGGCGGGCGCGGCCGGTGTGACCGGACTCGGTGCGGTCGGTGTCGGTGTCGGCGGTGTCGGTTCGGCGGCGGCGCTCACGCCGAGCCCGACTTGTCCGACCACGGCGACCGAGGCGACGAAGGCGCGCAGAACCGTACGACGGGAATTCCTGAACACTGCTGCTCCCCATGCAGTCAGAGAAGGCCCCCCACGGACCCCCCGATCCAATTTCTCCCGTCGATCACGGAACCACCGCCGGACGACGCCCGTCAATACGCCATTCGTACGAGTTGATCCACACCATGCGGCCCCGCGTCCGACCCCCGCGCGGTCCGCCCACTTCAGGGCGTCTCGTTGGGCTATTCGGAGTAATTCGCGTGGATCGGGGTACACGTTGCTCAGGGACCGACGGCCCCGACAGCAGACCCGAGTGTGGAGGCCACTGTGGTCGAGCACCGAACATCCGTCCACCAACGGTTCGCACCAGCGCACGACGCCCTGGTCAGAACGAGTTGCACGCCGCCACTGGGCCAACACCTGCGCATCGCCATGGACAAAGTGCTGGGCGAGCTGGCAGGCCCCACCGAACCCGACCGGGTGACCCTGCGCGAACTCGACGACCTGCTGGTGGCCGGGCTCGCGTGGGCGGCGGCCACCGGCGACACCTGCCGCATCCAGTCCGCCGTCCAGGCTGTGCGAGTGGCCCGAGAGAAGCTCGTCGGCGACGGCGACGGCGACGGCGTCGACCCGGCCGGGGCCAGGAGCGCGCTGCTCGCCGCTCGCGAGCGCCTCGGTCGCCCACCGGCCGAACGGCGTGGCGCTCCCGTCCCGCGCACCGAGACCGACACAGAACGCGACCTGTCTCGCCGATACCGGGCCGCCCACCCGCCCGAGCCGCCCGGGGAGGACACCGCTCCCACCGGCGATGGAGCCGACAAGGCGGCGCCCGCCCGGTCTCGCCCCTGACCGTCCATCGTGGATGGTGGCTCGGCGCGGCCGAGCTGCCCGGGGCCACCCAGGACGAAACGTCACGTGGGCAGGCGGCAGTGGCGTCGCTGGGTCAGCCGAATCGGGCGACGAATCGTTTCTGCCATGGGGTCTCGACGGCCCGGTGCGAGTAGTTCTCGCGCACGTAGGCGACAGCCTTGTCGGCCGGAACGCCGTCGAGGACGACAAGGCAGGACATCGCGGTGCCGGTTCGCCCGAAGCCGCCGCCGCAGGCGATCTCGACGCGTTCACCCTCAGCCCGCCTCAGCACTTCCCGCAAGGCGTCGGCGAAGGCCACGGGGTCCGACGGCAGCCAGAAGTCCTTCCACCGCACCCATCGGCTTTCCCAGTCGGGCTTGACGGGCTCTTTTCCCTGCAGGTAGATCCCGAACTCGGGCAGCCGACCCTCGGGAAGCGGGTTTCTCAGCCCCCGGCCGCGCACGAGCAATCCGGACGGAAGCCGCAGCAATCCGGGCGTGTCCGCGGCCCAGGTCTCCATCGTCACTCGACGTCCTTTCGATGCGTGGGTCGACTGTTTCACCGACTGGTCCTCGGGAGTTGTCGCGGAGACGTCACAGGCTCACCATCGGTGTATGACCAGGTACGTCGCCACGCGGCGCGAGGTCGAACAGGCGAAGGCTGTCATGACCGCCGTGCTTGCGGACTTCTGCTCCGCGTTCGAACGGCGTGACACCGATGCCGTGATACGCCTCGATACGCCTCGTCGGGTCGGACCCGGCGCTCATCGTCGTCACGTCCGAGGAGGCGATCCTCCGCGGTCCCGGAGAACTCAAGGCGTTCCTGCGCCGCTGCGAGCAGGGCGCCACCACCTACGCCTGGACCTGGGAACGCTACGACGCCAGGGTGTCCGGGCAGGTCGGCTGGCTGCTGGCGCAGGGCTGGGAGACCGCGACGGCCACCGACCACGCCGAACGCCACGCCTACCGCATGACAATGGCCTTCGAACAGCGCGGGAGCAGTGGATCCCCGTGCTGGTACACGGCTCGTCGCCGCACCAGCCGTAGGACTCGCCCGGCGTTTGCAGCCAACCGACAGGCCCGACTCACCGGGTCAGTCGAGGCAGAACTCGTTGCCCTCCGGGTCGGTCATCACGATCCACCCCAGGCCCATCGGCGGCTCCGGCTCGTGGCGGCGCACTCGCGTGGCCCCCAGCGCGACAAGGCGTTCGCACTCGGCCTCCAGCGCCGCCATCCGCTCCTCCCCCAGCAGACCGGGAGCCGCGCGGACATCGAGGTGGACCCTGTTTTTGCCTGCCTTGTCCTCGGGCACCTGCTGGAAGAACAGCCGCGGACCGTGTCCCTCCGGGTCCTCGACGGCCGATCGCGTGTTGCGCTGGTCCTCCGGCACGCCCACCCGGGCGAGGAACTCGTCCCACGCCGCCAGCGGGTCGGCTCCCTCGGGCAAGTCGACCCCAGGCGGGCCGGGGTGGTGGTAGCCCAGCACGTCGCGCCAGAACGAGGACAGCGCCCGCGGGTCGTGGGCGTCGAAGGTGATCTGGAGGTGGCGGCTCATCGGTTGCTCCGTTCTACGTCCATGGCCCCACCCTGACACACCTTGCGGACAGGTTCAGTCCGCTATCGCCGACGCGATCACGGGCTGCCGAACGGCGGCCGCGGCATGGACGATCGGCAGTCGGCGGGGCCGCGCGCGGATCGGTACCGTCCGGTCGTCAGTCTGCTTCACAGGGGTCGAGTGGCTCCGGCCGTGGTGCTCCGGCAGGCGGCTGCCGCTCGCGGCGTTCGCGCCTGCCGTCGTCCTGACCGTGCTCGACCCGCTGAGCCCGGTCGACCGCTACACCCTCGCCGTGGTGGTGACCGCCGCAACGTGATCACGTCTGTCCTCCACCGTCTCCCGTTTCCCTGTGGACAACGCTATGGCGGCGGCACAGGGCGACACATCGGGCGATCGACAGCAACGACACCCTGCCGATCGGCAGGGTCCGTCAGCGGCGGCCGTGTCTACAGGGTGGGATCGATCGCCTTCGGGCTGGGATCTCCCTAGACTCGCGGCGCAAATGTCCGGACATCATGGGAGGCCCGCTAGTGAGCCTGCAATTGGGTGACACCGCGCCTGACTTCACCGCCGACAGCACGGCCGGGGCGATCGAGTTCCACGCCTGGAAGAGCGGCAGCTGGGCTGTGCTGTTCAGCCACCCGGCCGACTTCACGCCGGTCTGCACCACCGAACTGGGCCGCGTCGCCCAGCTCAAGCAGGAGTGGGCCGCCCGCGACGCCAAGCCCATCGCGCTGTCGGTGGACTCGGTCGAGGACCACAACAAGTGGGTCCCGGACATCGACGAGGTCAACAAGACGACCGTCGACTACCCGATCGTGGCCGACCCGGACAAGAAGGTCGCGAACCTGTTCGGGATGATCCACCCGAACGCGGGCGACACGTCCTCGGTGCGGTCGGTCTTCATCATCGACCCGGCCGACAAGATCCGCCTCACCCTGACCTACCCGAAGAGCGTCGGCCGCAACTTCGACGAAATCCTGCGCTGCCTCGATGCCCTGCGCCTCACCGACCGAGCCACCGTGGCAACCCCGGTGGACTGGCGCGAAGGCGACCGGGTGATCGTCCCCCCGACCGTGTCCACCGAGGACGCCAAGGCGAAGTTCGGGGACGTCGAAGAGGTCAAGCCGTACCTGCGCTTCATCGCCCAGCCCGCGGGCTGAGCTGTCTGAAACGACCGGGCCCCGCCATCGGCGGGGCCCGTTTCGTGTGCGCCTGGACGTTGGTCGGAGATCTCGGGGACCCAGCCAGGCGTGAGCAGGCCACGGCGGGCGGGCTCAGCGCAGCGCAGGCGCGCGCTCAGCCAAGAACGGTCAGGTTGAAGGTTCCCGAGGCAGCGGCGGTGGCCGTGGCTGTTTCCGGGTAGTACACGCGCAGCGTGTAGGTGGCGGCGATGCTGAACGACACGCTCAGCCGGAAGCTGTAGTTGGGCCTGCAGGAGCCGGTGGAGACGTCGACCCAGGCTCCCGCCACCAGCCGCTGGACGACGATCAGTTCCAGTGAGCGGGCGTTGTTCTTCGGCAGTTCGAGTTTGCCGTCGATGCGGGCGTCGGCGTTGACCTTCACCTTCGTGTCGAGGAGTTTGGCGTTGACCTTCGCCTTGACCTTGTCCGCTGTGGCGTCGTGCTCGGCGGTCGCCGGTGCGGCCGGGGTGGCCGCGGCGGTCCCGGTCATCGGCACGAGCATGGCGCAACACAACATGAGCGCGGTGAGAAGTCGCGTGATGGGGGCGTGTTTCGTCATGTCCCAAGTGGACCTCACAGCGACGGCGAGCGCGCCGTGAGCCCCCCTTTCGGACAGGGACAAGCACCCAGCCGAGTTACCCCCACGGCAACGGCTCTTCACAGCGTGACCGCCCGGCCGCCGACTCGGCCGTCCCCGCTCTCTCGAAAGTAAGTGTGATTCACCGTAACCCCTGACGTATTTGACCGTTGAGTAGGTCGGTGCCCGCCCCCACAAGGGGCCGGTTCCAGCTGGGGGGTTACGTCCGAGGAGCGAACGTGACCGAGCCTGTATCAGCTATTCACGATGAGCCGCACTGGCCAGCCACACCAGCAAATCGCCTACTCGACCCGAGTTTTCGGCGTCGGGTGAACATGTTCCTCAAGTCCGCGATCGACCGTGTGGTGGGCGCGCTGCTCGCCGTCGTCGTCGTGCCGGTCGTGCTCGTGCTCGCCGCCGTGCTGGCGGCGAGGCTGCGCACATGGCCGTTCTTCGGACACCGCCGGGTCGGCAGACATGGCCAGGTGATGAGGTTTCCGAAGCTACGCACGCTGCGGCCCGACACCCATCCCTACACCCTGAAAGAGGGCGGCACGGTCATTGCCGCCGACCGCTTCTGTGCCTTCCTGCGGCGCAGGCATCTCGACGAGCTACCACAGGTGCTGTTGGTCCCCCTGGGCAAGCTGAGCCTGGTCGGACCGCGGCCGAAGATGCCTGAGCGATGGGAGCCAACCGATCCCGGCTACCGGACCGCGCGTCAACTCGTGCCGCAGGGCTGCACCGGTCTGTGGCAGATCGGTCGGCACGCGCACCAGATGGTGCACCACCGCCCGGCCTACGACTTCTGTTACCTGCAGTACGGGTCGATCCGGATGGACTTGTGGATCATGTGGCGAACGCTGCTGCTGTTCGTCACAGGTTCCACCGTCCGGCTCGACGACGTGCCCCGCTGGGTGATCGGCCGCGGCTGGGTGAGTGAACAGCACATCCGCGCCGTGGGTGGAGCGCGCTTCCTGGTCCCCCGCACGGCCATAGGATCGAAAGGACCCACCCGATGACGATCACCGATGAACGGATCGACGTGCTCGGCGTCGGCGTCGATGTCACCTCCATCCCACACGTACTGTCCACTATGGATGGCTGGATCGCGCGTGGCGAGCAGCACTACGTGTGCGTGACCAGCGTGCACGGGATCATGGAGGCGCAACAGGATCCCGACCTGCTGCGGATCCACAACGCCTCCGGGCTGACCGTGCCCGACGGCGCGCCGGTGCTGTGGGCAGGACGTTACGCGGGCGCTCGGGAGATGAGCCGGGTGCGCGGGCCCGACCTGCTGCCCGCCGTGGCCGAGCGGGCCGCGGCGCGCGGGTGGCGCGTCTATCTCTACGGGGGCGCTGAGGGCACGCCCGAACTGCTGGCCCAGCGACTGCGGGAGCGATTCCCCGGCCTGGTCGTCGCGGGCACGTACTCGCCCCCCTTCCGCCCGCTCACCGATGACGAGCAGGCCGACGTGGTCGCGAGGATCAACGGCAGCGGCGCAGACATCGTCATGGTGGGCCTGTCAACCCCCAAGCAGGAACGGTGGATGGACTGGGCCCGCGGCAAGCTCAGGGCGGCGGCGCTGTTCGGGTTCGGCGCCGCGTTCGACATCCATGCCGGGATCGCCACCCAGGCCCCGGATTGGATTCGGCCGACCGGCATGGAATGGCTTTACCGGCTACTCAAGGACCCGCGCCGACTCGGCCCGCGCTACCTGAAGAACAACCCGCGCTTCCTCGCCGCGATCCTGCGCCGACCGCCGCGCCCGGCCCGGCCCGCCGGGGTGCCCATGGCGTCACGAACAAAACGTGCCGCCTATCACGTGTTCGAGCGGCTGGAGCGGACCCGCGTACACGTGCTTCCCGCGCACTACTACTCCCCCGTCGCGGATCGGAGCTGGTTGCGCCACAACGAATCGCTCTGGCGAAGGCCCGCGACGCTGCCCGGCGTCGACTGGGACCTCGACGACCAACTCGGCTGGCTGCGCGAGGCGTGCGCGAACCACGTCGACGAGGTGCGCGGCTTCCCGTTCCTCAGCAGACTCGACCAACTGGGAATCCAGTTCAGGTACGGCCTGATCGAGGGCCAGGTGCTGCACTGCGTGGTGCGATCGCTGGCCCCCAGACGGATCGTGGAGATCGGCAGCGGAGCCTCCACGGCGTTGATGTCCGACGCCGTGCGGCGCAACGTGCGCGAGGGACGCGGAGCATCCGAGATCGTCGCGATCGACCCGTTCATGCCACCCGAGGTGAGCGGACTGCCGCATGTCGAGGTCCGCCGGATCCCCGCCCAGGACGTGCCCACGTCCTTCTTCGCCGACCTGCGCGAAGGCGACCTGCTGTTCATCGACTCCAGCCACGCCGTCAAGACGGGGTCGGAACTGAACCGGATCTACCTCGAACTGCTCCCCACGCTGCCGCCCGGCGTGCTGGTGCACATCCACGACATCTACCTGCCGTACCTGTACTCGCCGTGGGTGCTGGGCGACTTCTGGGACTGGCAGGAGACAGCGCTGCTCGCCGCGCTGCTGGTGCACAACCCCAGGCTGGAAGTGCTGTGCTGCCAGTCCGCCCTGCACCACGCGAAGCCCGCCGAAGTGGGCGAGGTGCTGGCCGACTACCGGCCGAGACCGATGACCGACGGCGTCGACGACCGCGGCTCGCAAGGACATTTCCCCTCCAGCCTGTGGCTGCGTTCGCGCTGATCACAGCACTTGCGGCGAACCCTGGAACCTGGACGACTCGGTGCACCGGGCACGGTGTGGAAGGCGGTGGGCGGGACTCATGACCCTCGAAGAGTTCACGGGGCTTCTCAAACGGCAGTGGCGGCTGATCGCCGCGACGGTGCTGGTCGGCGCGTTCGCCGCGATCGCGCTGGGACTCGTCGCGGGGCGCACCTACCGCGCCACCACGAACCTGGTCCTCACGCCGTCGGCGAACGCCGCGGCCGAGGCGGGAGCACGGTCGTCGGTGCTCATCTCCAGCAGCGGCATGGCCACCTACGCCCACCTCGCCACCTCAGTGGACGTCGCCGCCGCCGTCGTGGCCGAACTCGGCCTCGCCGAGTCGCCGAGCGACCTGAGCCGCCGACTTGCCGCCTCGGTGCCCGCCAACTCGTACCTGATCGATCTGTCCGCGACGGCGGACACCGCGGACGAGGCGGCGCGGATCGCCAACACCGCCGCGCGCCACGCGGCGGCCAAGGTCGGCGCCCTGTTCACCGAGGGACCATCGGGTTTCGTGCTCGCCGTGGCGACCAAAGCAGATCCGGCCACGGTCGTCGCGCCCAGCGTGCTCCGGCTCGTGCCCATCGGTGTCCTCATCGGACTGATGGTGGGGATCGGGCTCGCGATCGCCCGGGAGATCCTCGACCACCGCATCCGCGATGACGACGACCTTCGCCGTTCACTCGGGATCGAGCCACTGGCGCGGGTCGACCTGTCCGGTGCGGGCGATCACGACCGGTCCATGTTCGACACCAGAGGCTGGGACGAGGCGACTCTGGAATCGGTGCGCAGGCTGCGTACCACACTGCGGATGCGTCGAGACGCGCCGCGCACGATCCTTGTCGCCGGTGTCTCGGGCGGCGAGGGCGCCTCGCCGGTGGCGGCCCTGCTCGCCCGGGTCAGCGCGGCCTCAGGGGCGAAGACGCTGCTGGTCGAATGCGACCTGCGGGCGCCCACGGTCAACGCGCGGCTCGGGCTGACCGGGCGGCTGGGCCTAAGCGACTTCCTGAGCGGGCGGGCCGCGCTCGGCGACATCCTGATCGACGCCTCCGCCAAGGTCAGCAGCCCGACCCGACGGCCGACTTGGCCCGGCGAGCAACCGGACTCGTGCGTGCTCGGCGTGGTCGCGGCCGGGTCGGCGTCGCGCCAGCCGGGTGAGCTGCTCGGCGGCACCCGGCTCCGCGAGTTCCTGGAGACCGTCGCACCGTTCTACGACACGGTCATCTTCGACGGCGCGGCCGTGCTTCGGTACGCCGACTCCGTGGCCGTGTCCACCGTCGTCGAGGCGACTGTGCTCGTCGCGGCCGTCGGCCGGACCCCGCGCCGCGACATAGACCGGGCCATCACCCAGCTCGACGCCGTCGGCGCCGATGTCGCCGGGGTGGTGCTCGCCTCCACCGGGCCCCGCGGCCGCGGTTCGGCACCGGTCGGAGGTGGCGCGGCGGCCGGGGTCGAAGGGCAGTCGTGATCCACCGTGCGGGCACCCTGGACGGGCTGTCGGGTCTGCACAGCACAGTCGGGCCAGCACACGACCGGCTGCAGCGGTACGGGCCGTTCGCGCTGGTGTTGTTCCTGCTGGCGACGTCGAAGTGGGGCAGCTACCTGCCCACGGGCCACGCGCCCTACATCGCCGACATCGTGCTCGCGGTCCTGCTCGCGGACCGTGTGCTCGGAGCGGCCGCGCACCGCGGGTACCGGGCGCCGCGCGACACCTCGCTGAGCATCGCCGCGGCAGCGCTGCTCACCGTGTCGACCTGCTGGTTCATCCTGGGGCCGTGGGATCTGCACGCACTGCGCGACGCGGCACCCTATCTCTATGTCGTCGTGGTGTTCCTCGTTCTCGTCCCCGCCGACTCCGCGACGCGCACCATGTCGCGGATGATCGACGTGGCGCTGGTCTTCCACGCCGTGTGGTGCACGGTGTCCCTGCTGGGGCCGGGGCTCATCGACGCGATGCCCAGGCTGGGCGGTGAACTGCCGCTGTTCAGCAACCGCGGCGACTTCGACGGCATGGTCAGCGGCCTGCTCGCCGGGCTCGCGCTCTACCGGCTGCTCGCCGGCCGGGCGATCGTGTTCAACCTGGTCCTGCTCGGGTCGAGCGTCGGGCTGACACTGGCCTTGGGCTCACGCGGAGGTCTGCTCTCGCTGGTGACGGCGCTGATCGTGGGCGCCGTGGTGGGACACGGCAGACGGGACGGCGGCCACGACGCCCGGCGATGGCCGATCGCGCTGCTCCTTCTGGTCGTGCCCGCCTCGGTTCCCTTCGCCGCGCAGGGCCAGGCGTTCGAGCGGCTCTCGGCGAGCGTGGCGAACCTGTGGACGCCGACCGAGGACGTCGCCGGCGCGCAGGGCACCGCGAGAGCGCGCTACGAGACCTGGCAGCTGTTGGTCGCCTGGGTGCGCGAGGACCCGGTGCGCGACGTAGTGGGAGTCGGGTTCGGCCCGAACATCCTGGTCGACTCGAAAGCCGACGTGACCCTGTTCGGCGGCGGGATCGACGTCGTGCGCTCGCCGCACAACTACCTGGTGGGCACTTGGGCTCGGCTGGGCCTGATCGGCCTCGCGATCGCGCTGGCGCTCACCCTCATCGGGTGGCGGCTGGCGTACCGGGTCGCCTCCCGCGGGCGGGCCCGGCTCAGCGATGCCGACGTCCTCGCGATCCTGCTCGTGGTGACCGTGCCGCTGGTGGCGTTCGTCGGCGTGGTGCTCGAATCGCCGTTCGGCGCGATCCCGTACTTCTGGGCGCTCGCCCACCTCGGTGCGCTCGCCCGGACAGGCGCGTTCACCACTCGCACCGCCGGGTCCCTCCGGAGGGCCGGGTGAGGGTGCTCCAGATCCACAACCGCTACGCGACTCCCGGCGGCGAGGACCGCGTCGCCGACGACGAGGCCGCCCTGCTGGCCGCCGCGGGCCACGAGGTCGTCCGGGTGCGCGGCGACAACCCCGGCGGAGGCGCGGCAGCCGTGGCGACACTGGCGGGCGCGGTGTGGAATCCTCGGCGGTTCCACGACATCCGAGCACTGGTGCGCGCTGATCGACCGGACGTGGCGCATGTCCACAACACGTGGTTCGGCCTCTCGCCATCCACTGTGGACGCCTTGCACGCTGAAGGCGTGCCGGTCGTGATGACACTGCACAACTACCGATTGTTATGTGCCAACGGTTTGCTGTACCGCGACGGCGCGCCGTGCACGGACTGCCTGGGAGCCAAGCCATGGCCCGCGGTCACGCACCGGTGCTACCGCGGATCGGCGGCCCAGTCGGCGGTCGCGGCGGCGACGATCGCGGCGAGCAGACACCGCGGCACGTGGCGCCGGGTCACCCGGTTCATCGCTCCGTCGGAGTCGATCAAGGCGATCCATGTCGACGCGGGCTTCGATCCCGCGCGGATCATCGTCAAACCCCACGGTGTCCCCGATCCGGGTCCGCGGCCCACGCCGCCCGGACACTCGTCGACGGTCCTGTCCGTGGGCAGGCTCTCGGCCGAGAAGGGCCTGGAAACGCTGCTGGCGGCGTGGCGGACGGCCGCGACATCCCTCGGCGACCAGAAGTTGGTCATCGTCGGCGACGGTCCGCTGCGACAGCGCTTGGAGCAGAACGCGCCACCGCGCACCAGCTTCACCGGCTGGGTGTCGCCCGCACGGCTCTCCGAACTGATGCTGTCCTCTCGGGCCCTGGTCTTCCCGACGCGGTGGTACGAGACTTTCGGCCGGGTCGCCGTGGAGGCCATGGCGGCGGGGATGCCGGTGCTGGCCTCGGACATCTCCGGCCCGGCGGAGATCGCCGGGCGACTCGGGCCCGAATGGCTTGTCCCGCCCGGCGACGAACAGGCCTGGGCCACCGCGCTCGGCAGGCTCACCGACGGCCCCTCAATCACCGCGGCGGGCGCGAAGGGGCGCGCCATCTTCGAGCGCGAGTACGGCGAAGCAGGCGGCCTGCGGGCATTGCTCGACGCGTACAGCGAGGCGACAACGGCGGCAAGGGCCAAGACCCAGTGGACGAAAGGGAGTCGCCCGTGATTCGAGTCCGGTCCTGGGGTGCCGTCGCGAGCGCCGTGGCCGCCCTCGCCACAACCGCGGCCGCGGCCGATACGGA
Source organism: Actinokineospora xionganensis (assembly GCF_014323725.1). Classification (GTDB taxonomy): domain Bacteria; phylum Actinomycetota; class Actinomycetes; order Mycobacteriales; family Pseudonocardiaceae; genus Actinokineospora; species Actinokineospora xionganensis. The sequence goes on from NZ_JABVED010000006.1 coordinate 88,382, forward strand.
CCCACTGTCGGTCGATCCGTCCGGCGACCCGACCGGCGTGGTCGACACCGCCGCGGTACAGCGGGCACTCGACCTCGCCGGTCAGGTCGGCGGGACCGTCCGGTTCGGATCGGGAACATTCCACATCGCCCGACCGCTGACCCTGACGGTCGCGCGGGACACGCCGCTCGTGCGGCTTGTCGGCCAAGGCCGGGACGCGACGGTTCTCGCCAGCGTGCAGGAGCCGACCACCCTGCCCGACATGACGCCCGTGGTGCGGCTGGACAGTTCGACGAAGATGGGGCTGCCGGGGCCGACAATCGAGATGTCCGGGCTGGCCATCGACGGACGCGAGAACGGCCGGGTGTCCGACGGCATCAAGGCCTGGGGCGGGACCGGCCTGCGGCTGCACGACTTGGCGGTGCGCAACCTCGCCGTGTCGGCGACCATGCCCGGCGTGGTGGGGATCCGGCTCGGCGACACCCACGACAGCGTCATCGAGAACACCCACATCAGCCACATCGCCCCGGACTCCCGTTACGCGGTGGGGATCCAGGCGCGGTCGGGATCGTCGGACCTCGACATCGTCGGGAGCACGGTGGACCACGTCGGGGCGTCCGGGATCAACTGCGCCAACGAGGCCACGGCTGGCAGCCGGAACATCTCCGTGCGAGGCAACACGGTAACCAACGCGGCGATGTCGGGCATCGGTTTCGGGATCGAGCTCTACCGCAACTGCGACGATTCCACCGTCGAGGACAACGGCCGGGTTGATCACGGGATCAGCGCCGTCGAGTCCGACCGGGTCGCCATCCGGCGCAACATCGTCCAGGGCGGCGAGTACGGCATCGAGACCGGCGGGGTCGGACGCGGCGACATCGTGGTCGCCGACAACACCACCACCCGCTCGACCCTCGGTCTGGTGCTGCAGGACACCACGCACGCCTCGGTGCTGCGCAACCGTTTCGTCGACTCGCGGACCTATGGGGGCTGGCTCAAGCAGAACACCCGCGTGCACGTGTCCGGCTCCGGCTGCGGGGACACCCGGTGCGGTTTCGTCCATAGTGGATCAGCGAGCGGCTTGTGCGAGGTGGGCCTGCGACCATCCGCCGCGCTGTACGTCGAGAGAGACCGGTACCTGACGCTCGACGGCCTGACCCTCGCCCAGCCCGGTGGGTATGGGATCAGCTTCACCGGGTCCGACCACGGCGGCTCGGATTTCCTGAGCGTGGTCGGCAACACCTTCCACGACAACGACTGCGGGCCGATCAGCCAGTGGCTCGCGCCGACCGAGGTCGAGTGGTCGGTCAACGAGGGTGCGACTTTCCCGTGTGCGCCACCGGGAGCCTTCGACTGCCGCACGATCGGCGACTGGCAGGCCCGACCGACGCCGGGCGCCGCGATCGCCGTCGCGCCCACCGTGAAGGCGGGGCAGCCCGTGACCTACCGGGTCCGGGCCGGGGCCGACACCGTCTGGCAGCTGATCGACCTCGGTGTGGGGTCGCCCAGGTCCGCGGGTGCGGCCGAGACGAGCGGAACCGTCGTGTTCCCGAAGCGGGGCCGCTATCAGGTCTCAGTCGTCGTCTGGGACTCGTACGGCAGATCCGGTCTGACCTCGACCATGGTTCGCGTGAACTGAACCGCGGGCCAAGCTCAGCGCTCCCGAGGCGGCCACGACGATCAGTAGGGCGTCGAGCGGAAGCCGCAGCCTGATTCGGATGAAGTACACCGCGAGGACGGCGACCAACATCACCACCAGCCCGAGCAGCAGCTTCTCCTCAGCGCCCAATCGGCGGCGAGCCAGAAGAACCCGGAGAACGGCGAGTCCCAGCACCGGGTAGAACGTCAGGGCCGAAAGCAAGCTGGTCAGCACGCCGGGCCGGTACTCTGTGGACAACGCGTCCGCGTAGGCGAAGGCCCGCGCCACCTTCTCGACATAGAGCCGGGCCGCGTCGCCAGGATGCCCGCGGACCCATTCCCAGGCGCTCACCGTGTAGAACCGGTCGGCCTCGACCTCGTCGAGGCCGTCGTCGAGCACCACCGCGTAGTACGGCCCGATGTCGCCTGCGGACCCCGTCCGCGCCGTCACCCGCTCACTGTTGCCCAACAGGAGGTTGACGCCGCCGTTCGTCGATGCGGGCACGAAAGCGCCCAGCACGACGGCGTTGCGCACCGTCCACACGCAGGCGAGCGTTATCGCCAGCAGCAACACACCCGCGAGCGCGCGGTTTCGAGCCGCCCGTCCCAGCGCCCGCCGGTGGCTCCAGGCGAGCCACACCACGGTGAGCGGGACCGCCAGGGCGAAGACCGGCAAGGTCAGCGCCAACAGCCCGCCCGTCAGCCCGGCCGCCGCCACCCACCGACCCCGCCGGGATTCGTCCACCGCACGAAACGCCGACTCAAGGAACCCCAGCAACAGAGCCATCGCGGGAATCTGCGGGTACAGCGTGGTCGCGGTGAAGACGAACAGCGGGTAAGCCGCCACACCCACCGCCGCGAGCGCTCCCGCGGCCGGGGAATGGATACGGCGGCCGAGCAGCGAGGCCAGCCACACCGACACCCCGAGGGCGGCGACACCGACGAAGCGCATCGCCACGATGGAGCCGTCAGTCAGCAACGACACCGGGGCGAGGAGAAACGGCAGCCCCGGCGGCCGGTACGCGAGTCCCGGCGGGCGCACCGCGACGGAGTACTCGGTGAGCACGTAGCCATGCCCGGAGGCCACCGACCGGGCCAGGGCGACGTATTCGCGCTCGTCCTGGAAGCGGAGCGCGTCGCCCACGGCCAGCGCGAATCCGCCCGCGAGCAGGACCGCGCCCGCGACGGCGGCAAGGACGATCGCCCGCGCGTGCCGGTCCCACCAACCGACCAGGCGTACCCACCGGTCACCGGGCACGGCGGCCCCGTCTCGGTCGCACCCCCGGAAGAACCAAGCCCACCGTGGGGAAGCCGCGCAGCATCTCGGCGCCGAGAACGACCGTGAGCCAGGTGAACCCGAGCAGCCCAGGTGCGGCGGGGAATCCCGTGTGGACAGCGGCCAAGGCGCCGCACAGCACGAGACCGACCGCCCCCTCCTGGGTCAGCGGCGCCCGCCACCCGGTCGTCAGGTCCCCGCGGGCGAGCCAGGCCAGCGCCGCGCACTGGACCGTCATCGCCGCGACCAGCCCGCAGGCCGTGCCCACACCACCCAGGGCGGCCGTCGCCGTCGGGATCGCCGCGGTGGCGACCACGGCACCCGCGCCGACCCCGCGCAGGACATCGCCGCGCCTGCCCGCGGCCAGCAGCACCTGGGTGGCGAGGCTGTTGAAGCACAGCACGGGAAAGAGCAGCGCTAGCACCCGCAGCACGGTGGCCGACTCGTCGAACCGTTCGTCGTAGAGGGCGGCGACGATCTGCGGCGCGAACGCGGCGACCAGTGCGCCCGCCGCGAGCGAGAGCCGCAGGGCGATCGCCAGCGCCCGACCGCTGAACTCGCCCAGCCGCCGGTCGCTCTCGGCGTGCCTGCGCACCATCTCCGGGTAGAGCGCGTTGGCGATCACCAGCGCCGCGACCACGGCGATCACCATCAGCCGCGCCGCCGCCGCGTAGACACCGACATCGTGGCTGGAGCGCAGCACACCCAACACCACGGTGTCGATCATGAGCGAGTAGTGCACGATGGCGAGCGCGCCGAGAATCGGCAGACCCGCGCGGAGTGTGCCCCGGACAGCGGCGATGCTGGTCGACGCGAACGCGATCCGCTTGCCGCGGGCGAGGATCGCCAGTGACAGCGCGGAACCCGCCAACTGGCCGAGCCACATCGTCATGATCACCCAGACCGGATCCCGAGTGGACAGGACAAGCGCGACCGCCGCCCCGGCGGCCACGGCCTGGGTGACGAGTTTGACGATCGCGGCCGAGCGCATCCACTCCAGCGACTGCAGCGCGTACACCGTGCTGAGCGCCTGGGCCAGGGCGACCGGCGCCGCGGCCAGGATCAGCGTCGACGTGTCACCCGGAAACGGCGCCGCGAAGGCGACCGCGGCCAGCACGGCCGTGGCGACCAGTGCGAGCAGCACCTGGGCGACCAGCGTCTGGACGAGCAGCCGCGGGAGGTCGTGTGGGCGCCGGACGATCTCCCGCTGGGTCCACAGGGTCAGCCCGCCGTCGCCGAGGGCGGCGAGGTAGAGCACGACCGCCTGCGCGAGCGCGAGCGCGCCGAAGCTCTCCGGCCCGACGACCCGTGCCACCACGATCATGGCGACGAAGGACAGGCCGCGACCGACCACCTCCGCGGCGCCCAGCGACACGACGTAGCCGCGCAGCCTGCTCGTCGTCGTGGCTTCAGGCGCGGACACCGAGCACCGCCGAAATCTGATCCAGGTAACTCGGCACGATGTCGGCCCAGTCGAAGTGCTTCGCCACGAACGCGCGACCGCGCTCGGAGTACGCCGCGCCGCGGCCGGGGAACTCGGCGAGCGCGGCGGCCAACGCGTCCTGGTCGAGGCTCGTGACCACGGCGGCGTCCTCGGCGGCGAGGTAAGGCGCGGGGTTGATCCGGTCCGACACCAGGCAGGGCACGCCGAGCGCGAGGTTCTCCGCGACCGTGATCGGGATGCTGTCCCAGTTGGACGGTTGGACGAACCCGGCGCAGCCGAGCACGAAGTCCCGCTTCCGGGCGCCGAAGATCGGCCCCGCCACCGTGACGTGGTCAGCGAGGCCGAGTTCGGCGACGAGTTCCCTCGTGCGCCCGAACCCGCCCTCATAGTCGATGCCGTGCATACGCAGCGGGGGTCTGCGCCCGGCGGGCAGTACCGCCAGCGCCCGCAGCATCAGTTCCAGTCCCTTGTGCGCCACGGCGTACCGGCCGTACCAGGCGAGGTAGTCGCCGCCCGGCTGCCACCGGTCCTCGGGCAGTTCGAAGCCCATCGGGGCCACGACGGACCGCACGGACGGTTCGAGCAGGCGCGCGTGCGCGGCCTCGGCGGGGAAGAACGCGTGCACCGCGGCCGCGGAGCGCAACACCGCCGACTCGAGCGCACGGCGTGGCGCCCGCGGCGGCTTGAGGTGGTTGATCCAGGCCGGGTCGTAGACCCCGTGCGGGATGACCACGTACGGCACACCAGCGTGGCGCGCGGCCCTGGCGGCGACGAGGTTCGCGATGAACCAGGCTTCGTTGAGCACCAGGACGTCGGTGTCGCGCAGCGCGGCGGCCAGGTCGACCGGGACCAGCGTCGGCCTGCCGCGACCGACATGGCGCACCGCGCGCAGATCGGCGTCGCCGTAGCGCGGTTCGGTCGGTGGTCGGCCCGCGTGCAGCACCGCGACTTCGTGGCCCGCCGCGAGCAGCGCCCGGACCCACGCCGCGATTGCGGCGACGACACCGGAGTGACCGCCGGTAGCACCCGGGTAATAGAAAGCGAATCTCATGGGTGATCCTCGCTCATGCGGCTATTCGCGGCCTTGGAAACTCCAGGCGGTGATTTCGACGAAATGATCAGCACATTTGCCTCATGGTCGTCCCGCGACTCGGGACACGGGAACGAATTCCGTATCGACACCCGGCGCGCGTCGTTGCGTATCGATGTAGCCGAAGAGCGGAGCAGTCCGCGGGAATTGCGGGAGAGCTGATGGTGATGACCGAATCCGGTGACAAGCCGACCACCCCGGAACTGGCCAGGGCGGCCGTTTCCGCGGACAGCGGTCGCGACGCGCTGCCGTCGGGCACGTGGAACCTTCTCCGCGACCGGCTGCGTGCCAACGACCCGATCTGGCTCGGCTTCCACGTCCTCAACCGGGCGTCGGCCAAGATCAGCCGTTACTTCGACGGGAAGGCACGGGCCCGGGAACGCGCCAAGGACCTGCCCGGGGTGAACACGCGGGAATACAACCGGCTGCTGTGGACCAACTACGACTGGTCGCACTCCGGCGAGGAGTGGACGCCGACGCCGCAGTGGCGGCGGTCGATGGTCGACGAGGTCATGCTCGCCCTCATGCCGGACCAGCCCACCGCTCTGGAGATCGGCCCCGGTGGCGGCCGGTGGACCGTGGAACTGCAGCCCCGGGTGGAGTCGCTGGTCGTCGCGGACATCAGCCCCCGCGCCATCGAACTGTGCCAGGAGCGGCTCGGCGCGGCCGCGAACGTGTCTTACCTGGTCACCGATGGCAGGAGTCTCACCGGGGTGGCCGACGGGGCGATCGACTTCGTGTGGTCGTTCGACGTCTTCCTGCACATCGCGCCGGTCGACCAGAAGGGCTACATCGCCGAACTCGCCCGGGTGATGCGGCCCGGCGCGGTCGCGGTCATCCACCACCCGGGCGACGGCGGCTCGATGGAGGGCTGGCGCTCGGCCATGACCGCACAGATGTTCGCGGACCTGGTGCGCGAGCGAGGACTGCGGGTCGTGCGCCAGTTCACCGCATGGGGATCCGATGGGCGGCATGCGCTGCCCAACAGCGGCGACGTCATCACCGTGTTCGACAAGCCGGCCTGAGCGCCCAAGGGCTGTGCCGCCGACCCCCGCGGGGCCGGCGGCACAGCCCTTGCGTCGGCGGTTCAGCGCACGTCCCCGACCGAGGCACACCCACGCAGCCGTTCGGCGACCTGGTCCTCAATCCACGAGTACGTGCGCTCGAGCCCCTCCCGCAGGCCGATCGAGGGCTCCCAGTCGAACTCCTTGCGGATGAGGGTGTTGTCGCTGCACCGCCCGCGCACGCCCTGCGGCGCGTCGAGCAGGTGCCGCCTGCGGAGCCGGACACCGGCGACTCCCTCGACGATGTCGACCATCTCGTTGATCGTCACCAGTTCGGAGCTACCCAGGTTGAGCGGGTCCGCGAAGTCGCCGTCGGTGATCTTCAAGGTGCCTGCGACGCAGTCGTCGACGTACATGAAACTGCGGGTTTGCTCGCCGTCGCCCCAGATCTCGATCTCATGGTCGCCGGTCAGCTTCGCCATGGCGACCTTGCGGCAGATCGCCGCGGGCGCCTTCTCCCGACCACCGTCCCACGTGCCGTGCGGCCCATACACGTTGTGGTAGCGGGCGACTTTGGTGCTCAGCCCGTAGTCCTCGCGGAAGTGCCGAGCCATCCGTTCGGTGAACAACTTCTCCCAGCCGTAGCCGTCCTCCGGCAGGGCCGGGTAGGCGTCCTCCTCCACCAGGAAAGGGTCATCGGGCCTGCCCTGTTTGTCCGCCGCGTACACGCACGCGGAAGACGAGTAGAAGAACCGCTCGACACCGGCGTCACGCGCCGCGACGAGCATGTGGGTGCTGATGAGGACCGACAGCATGCACTCGGCCTTGTTGTTCTCGATGAAGCCGATTCCGCCCATGTCGGCAGCGAGGTTGTAGACGGTGTCGACCCCGTCCACCGCGACGTGGCAATCCGCGGGCAGCGAGAGGTCCAGCCGCCAATTCTCCGCTTCGGAATGATATTGATCCCATTCATGAATGGGCTTCACATCCACCGCGCGAACAGATTTTCCTTGATCCAGCAAAGCTCGGACAAGATGACCACCGATGAACCCACCGGCGCCGGTGATAAGGACGTGCGATCCGTTGCGGCGCACCCCGACTCCTATCGATCAACCCCTGTTCTGCAAGACGCGAACAAAGCCCTGATCGAGGGCTTTTCTATACATGTGAACGACGGTAACACCGACGAGGTTACGGTCGAGTTCGCGGAAGTTTCGGCCATGTCCAGCACACTGGGGCGGCCTCCGACACGTGGGGCGGCTAGCCCGCCGCCACCTTCCGGCCCAGGTCGTCACAGGGGACCCGCCCCTCGCCGTAGGCCGCCACGAAGTCCTCGGTGATGTCGTCCGCGGTGAGCGACATCGATTCCGAGCTGACCGTGATCAGCCCGGCGAACGGCCGGTCGACGTCGCGGATGAGCAGCTGGACAACGTGAGCAGGGCGGTCAGCACCGTCAGGGTGACGATCTCGGCCCGGTTTCGCCGCCGGGGCAACGAGAACGCGAACGCGGCCGCCATCACCATCAGGGTGACCGACATGAACCAGTAAACGACATCCGGAATGGCCGGGGTGGACTCCGCGAGCCGTTGCCGGCGGCCGCTTGAGCGCTCCTTGTCCGCTTCGACAAGCATCTCGAACGGGGCGCTTTCGATTTCCATCTCCTTGAAGGCCGCCCGCAGGTCGGCGGTCCACACTGGCCTCGACGACGACTTCCCGTCCGCCATCGCGGGCCACTGCAGCGACCGCACCGCTTTGGCATAGCAGACGGCGTCCGCCTGGATGCGCTCGCGGTTGGCGGCGGGGGCGTACTCGGCGACCTCGAAGCGGTGGTCGACCATCTTCGCTTCCATCCCGGCCGCGTCCTCCACCTCACCGAACGACTCGGACGCGGCCACCAGCACGAAGGCGAGCACCAGCACCGCCAGCGTCTCCAGTGGACTGAGCAGATCGCGGACCGTGGTGCCCTCCGCGTCCGGGCCGACGACGCGGTCGCGGACGAACCGGTTGGCCAGCAGCCCCGCGACGAGCGCGACGAGTACCGCGACAACGGTGACAACCACGATCCAGCCCTCCGGCGATCGATCTGATCGGCGCCTCTGGACCAGAATCGTGTTTGTCTACAGGGAAAGCAGCTCAAGTTTCCCGATCTCCACACCCTTTCGCCGAATCGAGTAACCCCGGCACGCACGGTCAGCGGACCGCGAGCGCGACGAAGCGGGTGGCCTCGCCCCGCCAGAAAGTTGTCGAGCTGGGACAGCGCAAGGTCGTCGAAGTCCAACACGAGAGGCTTTCGCAGGGGCGTGATGTCGGCCCCGGCAGACGATTCCAGGTCCTTGACGTCCGTCGCCCGCTGAGTAGCCACTTCTAACAATTTGACGTTGTAGCCGAATCCGTTGGCGTAGCCGCGTTCGAGCACCAGGTAGCGGTGCGGGTGGGTCAGGATCTCCGGGATGCCCGGGTCAGCGGATCGATCCGGATGTCCTTCGGGTCGACGGTCGTGCCGTCACCGGCGAACAGCCCGGCGATGGCGAGCGCGAGGACGCGTCGCGAAGATCGAATGCGCATGCTTCGACCCTGCCGTGCGAACGGACCGCCGACGGCTCACCATCCGGTCATCTCACTGATCCGTTCGAGTGGTCACGACGCTACCCAAGGTTGTTTACCCGCGACGGCGTCCATCATCGACAGCGGTCACGATCACGGGCGGAAGGCGATGGAATGCATCCTGAACTGTTGAGGAACTACCTGACCAGGCGCTCCGCCCTTGGCCTGGCAGGCAAAGCGGGCGCGGTCGGCGCGGTCGCGGCGAGCATCGGGCTCACCGCCGCAGGCCAGGCCCAGGCCGCGGGCGTTCTCGATGACGTTCCGTTCGACTACAGCGACCTCGCCGCCTGGTTTCCCGGACCCTACGGTCCCGCCGACCAGCGCGGCACCCTCAACGAGGTCACCGCGGCCAAGACCGCCGACGCGCTACGGCTGGTGAGCGGGTCACGCTCGGTCAGGACGTACAACCTCGGCGAGCTGATGTGGAACGGGTTCCCGGGTTTCACCACCACGCCGCCGCGCGTCTACGAGCAGCGGCTGACCATCGGCGGCTACACCTCACCGGGGTTCGAGGCGGCGGGCGGCATCGTCCAGTTCCGCGAACCCTTGGGCGCCAACCGGCTCAGCCTGCACGAGGAGCGGTTCGCGGCGGTGCTCTCGCCGGGGTACACCGAGCCGTACTCGACGACCTACCAGCTCGGCACTCAGCTCGACGGGCTCAACCACATCGGCTACGGCGAGTACTTCTACAACGGCCACCGCGGTCCCGACATCGACGAACTCTGGGGCACGTCCAAACTGGGCTCCGAGCACATCGGGCCGATCGCCACCCGCGGCGTCCTGCTCGACATCCTCGGCCTCAAACTCGCCCAGGGGGACTCGGCCGCGATCGGCAGGCCCGCCGCGAACGGGCAACCGGTACTCGCCTCGAACTACCGGATCACGGTCGCCGACATCGACAACGCCATGGCGTTCGGCGGCATCCGGCGGCTCGAGCCCGGCGACGCGATCTTGTTCCGCACCGGCTGGAACCACCTGCTCCACCGTGTCGACCGCACCCCCGATCCCGCCGACATCACCCGGTGGAGCGCCGCGGAGGGCTTGCCCGGCATCTACCTGCGCGAGGCGCGCTACCTCGCCCAGTTCCGCCCGGCGCTGATCGGCAGCGACACGTGGGCGCTGGAGGTGCTCGGCAACCCGGTGAACAACGACGGCACGGCGTTCCCAGTGCACCAAGACCTGTTGCTGCGCTTCGGCATCCGCGTCGGCGAGTCGATCGTCCTCGACGGGCCGGCGCGGGACCGGCTCTATGAGTTCGTCTACCTGGTCACCCCGCAGTTCGCCGAGGGCGCCACCTGCGGCAACACCCCACCCGCCGCACTCGGCAGTCCTAGGCTTGACATCCTCCCCCGGCTATAGCAGGGGGATTCCAACAGCGACTACCGCGCAAGAAGGAGGTCGGGTTGAGGTTCACGGTTCACCGGCTCGCCCACCGGCGGGCCTCCCCGTGCGGCCACGGCATGCCCTGCCGCGTTGCGGATGTCGCATGCCGCGTTCACATCGGCGTTGCAGGCGTAACCGCAGGACCGGCACCGAAAGGCGGCTTGGCTCTCGCGCGCGTCCCGATAGACCCTCGGCCCGCCCGCGTCGGCGCCAAGTCGGCCGCCGGTGGGTCCGCCTGAAGAAGTTCGCCATCGCCTGGGCGAAATCTCGCAGCGCCTGCTGCTGCACGTACACCGACCCGGCAGCCAACCACGGGTTCGCCGCCCGCGCCTCGGTCAACTGACGGCACTGCTCGGTGTACCCCGGCGCAGCCTTACGTCCCAGCTTCCAATGGTCGTGCTGTTCCACAGCGAGGTTCCACACGAACCGGGCATGCCGATCAACCCAGCGACCACCACCGACAAGACCAGACACCGGGGAAACCCGACCGGCCAGGGCACGCCCAGGCCTTGGCGACCTCAGGTCCCGATTTTTCCCGGCGTGAACGCCGGAACATCCTCGGGAGGTCATGGTGACGTCCGGTCGTAGGCGAACTCACCGCCGACGACCGTCGCGACAACCTCCACGCCGGAGATCCGCGGGGCGGTGCGGGGGTCGTCGGCCAGCACCGTGAAGTCGGCCAGCTTGCCCGGTGAGACGCTGCCCAGCTCCGCTTCCAGCCCGCACGCGTACGCGCCGCCGAGCGTGTACGCGGCAAGCGCGTCGTCGACGGTGAGCTCCTCGCCGGGCCCGATACGCGCGCCGCCGACGGACTGGCGCTCGACCATGAACTCGATGGCGCGCAGCGGCGCGCCGTCGGCGACCGGACGGTCGGAGCTTCCCGCGATGGTGATGCCGTGGTCGAGAAAGGACTGACCGCGGTACATCCAGGGCGCGCGGTCCGGGCCCATGATGGCGGAGTAGTCGTCGCCGTAGGCCCAGAGGAAGGTCGGCTGAAGCACCGGGATCAGGCCCAGTTCGGCGATCCGGGACAGCTGGTCGGGGCGGACGAGCCCGCAGTGCTCGATGCGGTGTCGGGTGTCCGGCCGCGGCACGCGTGCCTGGGCCTCGGCGATCGTGTCGAGCGCGAAGTCGACGGCGCGGTCGCCGATGGCGTGCACGGCCAGCTGCCAGCCCGCCGCGTGGCCGTCGAGGATGGCGGCCCGCTCGTCGAGGAGGACACCGGTGTTGTCGGTGCCCACGTACGGTTCGGTCAGCGCGGCGGTGCGCGCCATCATGCCGCCGTCGGTCCACACCTTGAGCGCGCCGATGGACAGCCGGTCGCCGCCGAAACCGCTGCGCAGCCCCAGGTCGATCGCGCGGGTGATGCCGTCGTCGACGTGCGCGCCGACCGGGCGCAGGACATCGGCCGACACCATCAACTGCACGCGGATGGGCAGGTCCGCCCGCTGGTAGGCGGCCACCTCCACCGGGCTGCCCGCCAGGAGCCCCGCGCCGACACCGGCCTCAGCGCAGGTCGTGACGCCCTCGGAGAGCACTTGGCGGGCGCTGTGGTGCAGGTCCTCGCAGATCTCGTCGAGCGAGTACGGCAGCCGCAGCGCGCGGGCCGCGGACTGGTCGGTCTCGGTCAGCCACCCGTCGCTGATGATCCCAGACAGCTGCTTGAGCACCGCGGAGTTGACCACGCACGCGTGACCGGAGGCGTCCTGCACGTAGATGTTGCGATCAGCGCTCACGGTGTCGAGGTCGGCGGCCGTCACCGGCCGGTCCAGCGTCCGCCGGTCGTACCCGGACCCCTCGATCCACCCCTCCCCCGCCGCGCCCCGCAGGGCTTGGAGCACCTGCTCGGCGGTGCGGCACGACGAGACATCGATGGTGCGCCGCGCCCGCCCGGCCCAGGTCAGGTGCGTGTGGGCGTCGATGAAGCCGGGGAGGACGGTGGCGCCGTCAAGGTCGACAGTCCGTTTGGCGGGCAGCCCCGCGACGTCGTCGTCGAGCCCGACGATCCGCCCACGCCACACCCCGACGGTGCTCGCGGCGGGTTGGTCGGGGTTCATGGTGAGGATTCGGCCGCGGCTGAGCTTGACGTCGAGGATCACGGTTCCACTCTTCCATCGGCCCGGAAGTACGTACCCCCATCCGTGGTTATGCGGACGCGCGGGGACACCCGAATGGACCACAGTGGTGTGGTCCAGCTCACACAGCACCGCCGCCGACCACCGCGACCACGTCGTGGGTGACAGGAGCCCACATGAACGTCACACCGACCCACCACCGAATGCTCGTCGCCGTCCGCGACCGCGACGTCGAATGGCGGGAGGACATCGGCCTGTCCGGTGGATTCGCCACCGTCCACCAGGGCCGGTTCCCACCTGGGCACGACCTGGTGGCGCTGTATGAGCTGAACCGATCGGGGTTGATCGAGGTCGACCGGCCGGGTGGCCGGGTGCATCTCACCGCCACCGGGGCTTCAGCGCTCGGGGTGTCCGATGATCAGGCGCATCGCAAGGTTTCCTGAGGGCGACTCGGCGCGCATCTGGCAGACGTTGTTCCACGGCACGAACGCCCCGCCGACCCAGGAGATGAACTCGCACACCCCGGTGGCCAAAGGCGTGGCGGCGACACCGACCATCAGGCAGATGCCCGTCGACCACCACGAATACACGGCGTAGGAGGCGAACGAGCGCCCGCAGTTCCAGTTGGGCACGGCGCCATGGCCGCGCTCCGCGGGCAAGGGCGGTGCGTACGTCGGGATCGGCGCACCGCCCGGGAACTCCGGGCCGTTCTGCTCCATCAGGTATACGGCCTCGTCGGTCAGACCGGCAGCCATGATCGACAACGCGTCGACCTGGACGTGGTTGGCACCCTGCTCGTCGAACATGTGCTGCAATTGCGGCAGTTGGGCAAGCCGGTGGTATCGGTCGTCGAACCCGCTGTCCGCCACGACGGTCGCGGACCGGACGGCGCAGTCCGGGTCTGCGGGCTCGGCACTCGCGCCGCCCGCGAAGGACAGCAGGCCGACGACAAGACTGATGGTCAAGGTGATCGACAGGCGAACTCGCATCGTGTCTCCCCAATCCGATGGTGTCCTGTTTTCCGACGATAGCCGGCAAGCAGGATGAATCCACCGACCCGGGCGAGGTCCACCCCATCGTGGCCGGGAAGTCAGCCGACCGGGATCACCTCAGCCGCGGACCACGTGAAGGGCGACGCTGCGGAGTTTCTCGCAGGTCTCCTCCAGTTCCCGTTCCGGGCGGGACTGTTCGACGATGCCCGCGCCCGCGCGCAGCCACGTCTTCCCGTCGCGCTGGAAGATAGTGCGCAGAACCAAAGCCGCGTCCAGGGCGCCGGACTGGTCGATCGTCAGCACCGCTCCGCTGTACAGCCCGCGCGGGTGGGTCTCATGGCGCTGGATGACGGGGTACGCGGCCTTCTTCGGGATGCCGGACGCGGTGACCGCCGGGAACAGGGTGATGAAGGCCTGCCAGGGGTTTCGACCCGCCGCCAGTTGCCCGGACACCGAGGAAGCCAAGTGCTGCACGCTTCCCCGCTCCTTGATCGCCATGTAGTCGTCGACCACCACGCTGCCCGGTTCGCACAGCTCCGTGAGTTCCTCCCACGACACCTTGACCGAGATGGCGTGTTCGAAGATCTCCTTGGTGTCGCTCAACAGGTCCGCACGCAGGCCCGTGTTGTCGGCGTCCAATATGGACAGCTCGCGGGTGCCCGCCAACGGCTGGGTGGTGACCCAACCGGTCTCGTCCACCTCGGCGACGATCTCCGGGCTGAACCCGGTGGCGCGCAGGCCGCCCATGCTGATCAGGAACGAGCGGGCAGGCGTGTTGCGCTGCCTGCCGACCACGTAGGTGCCGACCAGGTCCACCGGGTGGTCGACATCCACCACGCGGGACAGGATCACCTTCTGCAGCCTGCGTTCCCGGATGTCCTCGACCGCGGCGGCGACCGACTTGCGATAGGCGTCGGCGTTGGAGTGTTCCACGGCGACCGGGCTGGGCTCGTAGTCGCGCACGGGCGTCTGCGTGACGAGGAGCGCGCGGATCTTGTCGAGGATGTCGAGGTTGGTGCTGCGAATCCGCGCGCGCCCCTCGGCGATGCGGACCTCGGTGTGCGGAACGACCAGGTGCAGCAGGGTCTCGCCGTCCGGGATCAGCTCGGGCATACCCGCGTGGGCGTAGGCCAGTTCGAAGGCGGCCCAGCCGTAGGCGCGCCAGCCGTCGATCGCGAGCCGCTCCAACAGCTCCGCCACTCGGTCGACCGGGGAATCCTTCCAGCGCAACGAAGTGCGGGGGCCGTCGACCAGTTCCAGGACCGCCTCGGACGGGGTCAGGGTGATCTCGGCAAGCGCGCCGAGGGCGACCGCCCAGGCTCCGGGGCGCTCGTAGAGGACGTGTGTGTCGGAGATGCCGCACTCGACCAGCCGGGTGCTCACCAGCAGCGGGTCTCCGGGCGCGTCGACCTCGATCTCGTGGTACGACAGGCGGCCGGTGAACTGCTCGTCGAGCAGCAGGGCTTCGGTTGACACCGTGACTCCCAAGGGTTCGGGGTGAATACCGGCGGTCATCGGCCGTCCGCCAGCTTGGCCGTGATGTCGGCCATCAGGTCCTTCTTGCTGACCTTGCCGACCCCGGTTCCCGGGAACGCGTCGACGACTTCGAGCCGGTCGGGCAGCTTGTAGTCGGCCAGGCCGCGCGAGCGCAGGAAGGCGACCAGATCGGGCAGGGTCGGCGCGTCGCCGCGCGGCAGCACGTAGACGCAAGTCCGTTCGCCGAGCACGTCGTCAGGCATGCCGACGAGAGCGGCGTCGCGGACAGCCGGGTGGGCGAGGAGGTGGTTCTCCACCTCCTCGGCGGAGATCTTCTCCCCGCCGCGGTTGATGATGTCCTTCACGCGTCCCTCGACCATCAGGTGGCCGGTCTCGGTGATCCGGACCAGGTCTCCGGTGCGGTAGAAGCCGTCGGCGGTGAACGCATGGGTGTTGTATGCGGCGGCCCGGTAGTAGCCGCGCAGGGTGTAGGGACCGCGGGTGTGCAGTTCGCCCAGTTCGCCGGGGCCGACCTCGTTGCCGTCGAGGTCGACGACGCGGATCTCGTCGGCGGGCGACATCGGCCTGCCCTGTGTGCCCACCACGATCTCGTCGGGGTCGTCGAGGGCCGTGTAGCAGAGCAGCCCCTCGGCCATGCCGAACACCTGCTGCACCTGGCAGTCCAAAGTGGACCGGACGCGGGCGGCGGCCTCGGGCTTGAACTTCGCACCACCCACCTGGAGCACCCGCAGGCTCGACAGGTCGCGGCCCGCCCACTTCACCGCATCCATCCACAGCAGCGCCAGCGGCGGCACCAGGGCGGTGACGGTGACCCGCTCGCGCTCGATGAGCGGGAACGTGTCCGGCGGGGCCGGACTCGGCGCCAGCACAACGGTTCCGCCCACGCGGAACGTGCCCAGCATGCCGGGACAGCCGAAGGGGAAGTTGTGCGCGATCGGCAACGCGGCCAGGTAGACGGTGTTCTCGTCGAAGCCGCACACCCGGGCGCTGGCCTCGATGTTGTACGCGTAATCGTTGTGCGTGCGGGGAATCAGCTTCGGCAGTCCCGTCGTCCCGCCCGAAAGCAGGAACAGCGCGATATCCGAAGCAGGCCCGGTGCCGGGGAGGTCCCCCACCTGCCCGGCACCGGTTTCCAGCGGCTCGAACTCGGCCGGGTCTCCCACAACCAGGACGTGTTTGAGCGCGGGCGCCGCGCGCAGGGCTTCACGGGCGAGGTCGCGGTAGTCGAATCCGGCTTGCCGGTCGGCCACCACGTACGCGACCGCGTCACTGGTCTGGCACAGATAGGTGATCTCGCCTGCGCGGTGCGCGGGCAGGGCCAGCACCGGCTGCGCGCCGAGCCGGAACAGCGCGAAGCACAGCACCACGAACTCCGCTTTGTTCGGCAGTTGCACCACGACCCGGTCGCCGCGGCCGATGCCGAGCCCGTGCAGACGGGCGGCCAGGCCGCCCACCTTCCGCTCGAGTTCGGCATAGGTCCAGCGGCGGTCGCCGTCGACCACCGCGGTGCGGTCGGCGTAGTCCGCCGCCCACTGCCGCAACAGGTCGTCGAGCGTGCGGTCACGCCAGTAGCCGTCCCGCCGGTAGCTGTCGGCGAAATCCGCGGGCCACTCGGTGAGGTCCGGTCCGAGATCACTGGTCATCGTCCAAGTCCCGATTCGACTAGATGGTTCTGAATACCGGCTGCGCACGCCACAGGAACCTGAGGGGACCGCGACGACAACGGACCACGATCACCCACCGATTCGCGCCGTCACACGACAGGTGACCAGCCCCAAGAATTCCGGGGAGGCGGGCTAAACGACGTCGGAACGCGAGCTCTTGACCTTCTCGGCCAGTTCCTTGAGCACCTTGACGTATTCCTTGTAGCTCGACGCCGTCTCCGCGCGCCAGTTGCCGACCTGGTTCGCCTTGACCGCGGCGATCTGGCTCCAGGTGGGGAACTTCGCCGACAGCTCGGCCGGGGTCATGCCCAGGGTCCGCGCGTCCTCGAGGACGAGGTCGGCCGGATAGAGCCCGGCCTGTTCCCAACTCAGCATCTCGAACCCGAAGGCCGGGTCGGGCTTGCCGGGAGCGACGACGTCGACGCCGAGTTCCCTGAAGTAGATGGCGTCACCGTGCCACTTCGGGTCCGCGACCCAGTAGCCCTCCTGCTGGCCGATCACCATGGCGACCTTCAGGCCGGCGTTCGCCTTCGCGGCCGCAGTGACGTCCGCGGAGGCCTTGTCGAAGTCCGCCTTGGCTTCCTTGACGGCGGGGGCGTCGAGGTCGGCGCCGAGCGACTTGGCCAGCTCGCCGAACTTCTTGATCGACTCGGCGGCGGACTTGCCGTCGAGCCGGATGCCGACGATCGGGGCCAGCTTCTCGATCTTGGGCTGCGCCTCCTGCGGGACGTACCAGAGCGCCGGGCCGTACATGATCGTGACGACCAGGTCGGGCTGGAGCTTGGTGTACTCCTCGAGGTTGAACTCGCCGAACTCGGCGCCCACGGACTTGACCGTGTTCAGGTCGACGCTGCCGACCTGCGGGTCCGGGGTGCCGTCGGGCTTGCGCTGCGGGCCGAAGACGCCGACCGGCTTGACACCGAAGTCCCACAGGGCCGCGGCGGCGTGCACCTGGGCCACGATGCGCTTGGGCTTGGAAGGCAGCGACACCTTGGTGCCGCGGTCATCGGTGAATTCCCACGGACCGCTCGCGGCGTCGGAAGCCTGCTCGGCCGGTTTGCTGCTGTCGGCCGAGGCGCAGGCGGTCAGCGTGCCGACGAGCGCGGCGGCCAGCAAGGTGGCCGCGAGCCGGACGGCTCGGCGGGGGCGGGTGGAATTCATCGGTGTCCTTCCGATCGCGGATCAATCATCAGCGAAAATCGAAGGTGAGCTTAGCCTAAGCTAACTTCTGCGCCAGGGTCCTTCTCGGTGCTCCCGCTCACAGCCGCGACGGACACCGCCGGATCCACTGTGTCTTCATCCACGGTCAGCGTCGCGTCGCGAAGTTCCGGCGAGGTGGACGCCAGCGCGGCCACCCCGCTGATGCACAGCGCGCCCGCCCCGACGATCGCCACGGCCGGTCCGAACAGCCCCGCGGCGAACCCGGAAGTGGTGCTGCCCAACGAATAGCTGGTACTCGCCTGAGCCAGCCAGAGGCTGTTGACGCGGCCCTGGAGGTGGTCGGGAGTGTGACGCATGAGGAGCGCGCGGCGCAGGATCTCCGACACCGAGTCGACGCCGCCGATGATCGCCAGGAAGATCATCGCGGGCACCAGGTGCGGACTCAGGCCGAACCCGACGTACGCCGCACCCATCAGCAGCACCGAGATGATCAGCGCCCGTCCGCTGCGGCGCACCCGACTGGTCCATCCCGAACTCACCGAGGCCAGCAGCGCGCCCACCGCGGGCGCGGCGGCCAGCAGGCCGATCATCTCGGGGCCGCCGTGGAACACCTCGGCGACCAGTTGGGGGAACAGCGTCTGCGGGACGCCGAAACCGGTGGCGCACAGGTCGATGATCAACACGGCGCGGATGAGCTTGTCGTGCCGGACGAAGCGGAACCCCTCGGCGATCGAGACGAACCAGCCTTCCCGTTCCGCCTCGACTTCGGTGTCATCGGTGGCGTCGGCCGCGCCCGGCGGAAGCGCGGGCAGTGTGGCGAGCAGGACCGTGCTGATCAGGACGGCGGCCGCCGCGGCCGCGTAGGCGCCGGGCAGCCCGGCGCCCGCGATGATGACGCCGCCGAGCGCGGGCCCCGCGATGAGGCCGAGCTGCGAGGTCACCACGATAAGCCCGCTGCCCGCGGCGAGGTGCTCGGGGGCGACAAGCGCGGGAGTGACCGCCGCCAGCGCCGTCTGCCCGATTCCCTCGACGCCCGCGCCGACGATCACGATGAGATAGATGAAAAGCAGCTCATGGGCGGACGGCACCGCCGCGTTGACCGCGAACGCGGTGAACGCCAGCACCACGGTCACGCTGCTGATCAGGATGAGCTTGCGCCGGTCCATCCGGTCGGCGAGCACGCCGCCCGCGATGAACCCGAGCAACATGGTCATGCCGAGGGTCAGGCTGATCAGTCCGACCTGGAGCGACGACTCGGTGAGCCGGTAGACCTGCACCGGCGCGGCCACCGCGATGAACCCCGCGCCGAGCAGCACGACGGTCCGGCAGATGAGAAGGAGTCGGAAATCCCGGCTGACCCTGGCAGGCGTCACATCGACGACAAGTTGCCCCAGGCGCATCAGTGTTCGACCCCTCTTTGGACGTGATCCTGCTATCAGAAGTTAGGCTAGCCTAACGAAACTTGATCACCTAGGCTCTCACGATGACTGAGGTAAGACTTACCTAACTTGCTGTCGAGGGTCAACAGAGAGGCGTGACATCACGTGGCTGGTGCGCGGTCGACGTCGGGGGCAGCTTCGGGGAAAGCAGGGTCGTCGCATCGAATGGAGTTGCTGCGGCGAAGGCTTGCCGCACAAGGACTCTCCGCCGACGGGCGAGCCGAGGCGATCACCGCCCGACCGACGCCGGGGCCCGCGCCACTGTCCTCGGCGCAGCGGCGCATGTGGTTCATGCAGCAGCTGCAGCCGCATAGCGCGGCCAACAACCTCTGCGTCGGCATCCGGCTGCGCGGCCCGCTCGACACCGCCGCGTTCCACCGAGCCCTGACCGCGACCATCGCCCGGCACGAGGTTCTGCGCACGACCTACGGGGTCGACGCCGACGGCGCTCCGGTCCAGACCGTCCACGACCAGCCGGTTCCGGTCGCGCTGATGGACTGCGGCGCGTTCCCCGCACAGGAGCGCGAGTCCATGATCGACGATCTCGCCCGCGGCATCGGATCGCGCGCGTTCGACCTCACGGCCGAACCGCCACTGTGGATGTCACTGCTCCGAATGGACGCACAGGAACACGTCCTGCTGCTTGTCGCTCACCACATCGCGTGGGACGACTCCAGTTGGATGCTGTTGCTCCAGGAAGTCGCCGAGCGCTACACCGAAAGCACCAACCAGGCCGAGCTGCGTCTGTCCTACGCCGACTACTCCGTCTGGGAGCAGAAGCGGGACCACGGCCAGGCGCTCGACTACTGGCGCGGCAGGCTCGACCCGACCCCAGAACCGCCGGCCCTGCCCACCGATTTCCCCCGCGCGGCCGTGCGGTCGGAGTCCGGCGGCCGCCGGGTCCGGGCACTGCCCGCCGACCTGGCCGAGGCGCTGCCCGCGGTGTGCGGCCGCGAGGGCGTCACACCCTTCATGCTGCTGCTGGCCGCGTACACCGCCGTGCTGCACCGCTACAGCGGCGCCGAGGACATCTGCGTCGGGACCCCCGTGGTCAACCGGGACCGGCCCGAACTGGCGGGGCTGATCGGCAACTTCGGCAACATGATCGCGCTGCGCGCCGACATCACGGGCGAGCCGACCTTCCGCGAACTGCTCCGCCGCGTCCGGGAGACGTGCACGGACGCGTACCCGCACCAGGAACTCCCGTTCCACACCCTGGTCGAGCGGCTGCACCCGCCGCGCACGCCAGGCCGGTCGGTGTTGTTCGACACCATGTTCTCGCTACGCACCCCGATCCTGCGCGGCTTCGAGCTGCCGGGCGTCGAGATCAGCGAGCGGCCGGTCTTCAACGGCACCGCGCAGTTCGACCTGGCGCTGGCCGCCGTCCTCGGCGACGAGCCGGTGCTGGAGGTCACCTACCGCACGGAGCTGTTCACCGAGTCCACTGTGGACCGACTGCTGGGCCACCTGGCGACTCTGCTGCGCGCCGCGATAGACGATCCCGACCGCGCGGTGTCCGAGCTGCCGCTGCTCACCGAGGCCGAAGCCGAGCGGTTACTCACCCGCGCGACCTCGGTGACCGTCCCGGCCAAGACCGTCGCCGAGTTGGTCGCCGAGCAGACCACTCGCACGCCGAAGGCGACCGCGGTGTCCTGCGGCGGCGAGTCCCTGAGCTATCGGGAACTCAACTCGCTGGCGAACCGGCTGGCGCACAAGCTGATCGCGCGGGGCGCCGGGCCGGAGCGGTTCGTCGCGGTGGCCCTGCCCCGCTCGGTCGACCTGGTCGTCGCGCTGCTGGCCGTGCTCAAGTCCGGCGCCGCGTACCTGCCGATCGACCCGGACTTCCCGCGCCACCGCATCGATGCGATGCTCACCGACGCCGAGCCCGCCCTGGTGCTCGACGATGTCGCAGGCATCCGCGACACCGCCGCGCATCCCGACTCCGACCCCGGCGTCACCGTCCGGGCGGACAACCCGGCGTATGTCATCTACACCTCCGGCTCCACCGGCAAGCCCAAGGGCGTCGTCGTGCCGCATGGCGCGCTGACCAACTTCCTGCTCGACATGACCGGCCGGTTCGCGTTCGGCCCGGGACAGCGGCTGCTCGCGGTGACGACGGTGTCGTTCGACATCGCCGCCCTGGAGCTCTACGCACCGCTGATCAGCGGCGGCGCCGTGGAACTCGCCCCGCGCGAGGCCGTGCTCGACCCGCGCGTGCTCGGCGACCTGATCACCACCAGCGGCGCCACCGTCATGCAGGCCACCCCGTCGCTCTGGCGGTCCCTTGTGGACACCAGCCGCAAGCCCCTGCGCGGCCTGCGGATGCTGGTCGGCGGCGAAGCACTGCCGACGGATCTGGCCGCGCGGATGCGTGGGGTCGCATCCGAGGTGACCAACCTCTATGGGCCGACCGAGACCACGATCTGGTCCACCGTGGCCAAGGTCGGCGACCGCGCGCCGGTGATCGGAGCGCCGATCGCGAACACCCAGGTGTACGTCCTCGACGCACACCTGCGACCGGTGCCGATGGGTGTCCCAGGCGATCTCTACATCGCAGGCGACGGCTTGGCCCGCGGCTACCGCGGCAGGCCCGACCTGACGGCCGAACGCTTCGTGGCCAACCCGTTCGGCGCGCCCGGCAGCAGGCTCTACCGGACCGGCGACCTCGCCAAGTGGACCGCCGCCGGTGAAGTGGACTTCCTGGGTCGCGGCGACCACCAGGTCAAGGTTCGCGGGTTCCGGATCGAGTTGGGCGAGATCGAGACCGTGCTGGCCGGGTGTCCCGGCGTGGCGCGGTCGGTGGTCGTGGCGCATCCGGATGGGCAGCGGCTGGTCGGATACGTCATTCCATCGGAAGACGGTGTGTCGGCCGACGCGGTGCGCGAGCACCTGCGGTCGCGGCTGCCGGACTACATGGTCCCCTCGGCGTTCGTCAGCCTGACCGAGTTCCCGTTCACCCCCAACGGAAAGCTCGACCGGGCCGCGCTGCCCGCCCCCGAGCCGACCACCGCCGCGGTGGGCCGCCCGCCGCGCACACCCCGCGAAGAGGTGCTGTGCGGGCTGTTCGCCGAGATCCTCGGCGTCGACTCCGTCGGCATCGACGACGACTTCTTCGCCCTGGGCGGTCATTCCCTCCTGGTGACCAAGCTCGCCCTGCGGATCGAAGCCACCCTGGGCATGCCGGTGGCGATCAAGCAGGTCTTCGACGACCCGACCGTCGCCCGGCTCGCCGAGCGGCTCGGCGACGGCGGCACCCGGCGGATCCCGCTGCGTCCCGCGGCCAAGCGCGACCGGATCCCGCTGTCGCACGCGCAGCGTCGCCTGTGGTTCCTGCAGCAGTGGGACGGCCCGGCGACGACCTACAACCTTCCCGTGGTGCTGCGGCTGACCGGCGAGTTGGACACCGACGCCCTGACCGCGGCGATCGGCGATGTCGTCACCCGGCACGAGAGCCTGCGCACCCTGCTGTCCGAAGTGGATGGCGAGCCATGCCAGGTGGTCGTCCCCGCCGAGCGGGCGCGGATCCCGCTGAGCACGTCGGACAGCGATGCCGAGCGGATCGACGACGACCTGGCGGAGACCGTCCGCCACCGTTTCGACCTCACCACCGAACTTCCGCTGCGGGCGCACTTGTTCAGCCTCGGCGCGACCGAGCACGTCCTGCTGATGCTGGCCCACCACGTGGCCGGTGACGAGTGGTCCGTCGACCCGCTGACCCGCGATCTGGCCGCCGCGTACGACGCGCGCCGCGCGGGCCAGGCCCCGGCGTGGAAGCCGCTTCCCGTGCAGTACGCCGATTACACGCTCTGGCACCGCGAGCTGCTCGGCGTGGCCGACGACCCGCACAGCGTCCTGTCACGCCAGGGCGCGTACTGGACCAAGACGCTCGCCGGGTTGCCGCAGCAGCTTCCGCTGCCCACCGACCGTCCCAGGCCGCCGGTCGCGGGCAACGCGGGCGGGTTCGCCACCTTCGATCTGCCGCCGGAGCTGCATCGCGAGCTGCGGGCGTTGGCCCAGCGGACCGGCACCACCACGTTCATGGTGCTGCAGGCCGCTTTCGCCGCGCTGCTCACCCGTCTCGGCGCGGGCACGGACATCCCGATCGGCACCCCGGTCGCCGCCCGGCCGGACGAGGCTCTCGGCGACGCTGTCGGGTTCTTCGTCAACACCGTGGTCCTGCGCACCGACACCGGCGGCGACCCGACCTTCACCGAGTTGCTGCGCCGGGTGCGTGAGGTCGACCTGGCCGCGTTCGACCACGCCGACGTCCCCTTCGAGCACCTCGTCGAGCTGCTCAACCCGGCCCGCTCCACCTCGGCGCATCCCCTGTTTCAGGTCGCCCTCGGCTACCAGCGCCGCTCCGCGGCCGGACCGTCGATGGACCGGCTCGGCACGTCGGTCGAGCTGGTCGCCACCGGCACCGCGAAGTTCGACCTGACCGTCGTGGTCACCGAGACCGACGGTGTCGACGGGCTGGCCGCGGGCATCGAGTACCGCGCCGACCTGTTCGACCCGGCCACCGCGCACACCCTTGGCGAGCGGCTGGTCCGGCTGCTGACCGGCGTCCTCGCCACCCCGGACCGCCGCATCGGCGCGGTCGACATCCTGGCCGACGACGAGCGCGCCACGATCCTGTCCGAGTGGGGCGACGGCGGCCCGTCCGGTCCGCCGTCCACGCTGCCCGCGCTGTTCGCCGAGCAGGTCGGCCTGCGGAGCGACGCGACCGCCGTCGAGTTCGAGGACGACTCGCTGAGCTACGCCGAACTCGACGCCGCCGCCAACCGGCTGGCCCGCGAACTGCTCGCGCACGGCGCCGGGCCCGAGCGGATCGTCGCGGTCGCGCTGCCGCGGTCGCTGGACCTGATCATCGCGCTGCTCGCGGTCGGCAAGTCCGGCTCGGCGTATCTGGCGCTCGACCCGGACTACCCGGCGGACCGGCTGTCCTACATGGTCGCCGACGCCCACCCGGTCTGCGCGGTCACGACCGCCGACGTCGCCGCCCGGCTGCCCGAGCTGGCCGCCTTACCTTGCGTGACAGCGGACAGCGGTTCCGACGCGCGCGAGGTGACCGACGCCGACCGGCCATGCCCGCTCGGCCCGGACAACGCGGCGTACGTCATCTACACCTCCGGCTCCACGGGCCGCCCCAAGGGCGTGGTGGTCCCACACGAGGGCGTGGCCAAGCTGGTCGCCACCCAGCGCGACCGGCTTGGCTTCGGCCCGGAGCACGCGGTGACGATGTTCTCCTCGCCCAGCTTCGACCTGGCGTTCTGGGAACTCGTCGTCGGTCTGCTCTCCGGCGGACGGCTCGTCGTGTTCCCCGCCGACCGGCGCGTGCCCGGTCCCGCGCTGGCCGACTACATCCGCGACCACAAGGTCACGCACACGTTCCTGCCGCCGTCGGTGCTGTCCGTGCTGCCCGAGGACGTCAACCTGCCGACCGGCATCCATCTGCTGGTGGGCACCGAGGCCGTCTCCGCCGAACTGGTGCGCCGCTGGGCGCCGGGCAGGCGGATGGTCAACTGCTACGGGCCGACGGAGACCACGGTCAACGCCACCCTCGGCGAGTGCGACCTCGACGCGATCGCCGCGGCGGCGTCGGTGCCGATCGGCAGGCCCGATCCCGGGATGTTCGGCTACGTGCTCGACGCCGGTCTGCGGCCGGTGCCCGTCGGCGTCGTCGGTGAGCTCTACCTGGCAGGCCGCGGTGTCGCTCGCGGCTACCACGGCCAAGGCGCGTTGACCTCGCAGCGCTTCGTCGCGAACCCGTACGGTGCACCGGGTTCGCGCATGTACCGCACGGGCGACCTCGCCCGCTGGACGCCGGACGGCCGCATCGACTTCCTCGGCCGCGCCGACGACCAGGTCAAGATCCGCGGGTTCCGCATCGAGCCCGGCGAGATCGCGGCCGTGCTGGTCGGCCACCCGCAGGTGGCCGCCGCCGTGGTCATCGCCCGTGAGGACCGTCCCGGCGACAAGCGGCTGGTGGCCTACCTGTCGGCCGAACCTGGTTCAGCGCCGGAGGCCTCGCACCTGCGCGGGCATCTCGCGGCCGTGCTGCCGGACTACATGGTGCCCGCCGCGTTCGTCGTGTTGGACGCGTTGCCGCTGCTGCCCAACGGCAAGATCGACCGCGGCGTCCTGCCCGCGCCGGACTATTCGGCACCGGCCGGTCGCGGCCCGCGCTCGCCGCGCGAAGAGGTGCTGTGCGACCTGTTCGCCGACGTGCTCGGGGTCGAGCGGGTCGGGATCGACGACGACTTCTTCGCCCTCGGCGGCCATTCGTTGCTCGCCACGAAGCTCGTCAGCCGGGTTCGGGCCGCCCTGGGCATGGAGTTGCCGCTGCGCGCGCTGTTCGAGACCCCGACAGTCGCCCAGCTCGCCGAGGTGGCCGGTGTCGCCGTCCGGCCGCCGCTGGTCGCCCGGGACGCGGGTCAGGCCGCGCCGCTGTCGTTCGCCCAGCAGCGGCAGTGGTTCCTGCACCAGCTCGAAGGTCCCACCCCCACCTACAACATCGCCGCCGCGTTCCGGCTGTCCGGCACGCTCGACGTCGGCGCGCTGCGGTCGGCGCTGGCCGATGTCGCCGACCGGCACGAGGTGCTGCGAACGCTGTTCGGCGAGTCCGGCGGCCACGCCGAGCGCGTGGTGCTGACCGACGTCCGACCGGCTCTGGAGGTCACCGACGCCACCGAGTCCACTGTGGACGCGCTGTTGACCGCCGCGGCCCGCCGTCCGTTCGACCTGGCCGCGGAGATCCCGCTGCGGGCCAGCCTGTTCACCCTCGATGCCGACGAGCACGTGCTGGCGCTGCTGGTGCACCACATCGCCGGTGACGGTGCCTCGATCGAGGTGCTGACCCGGGACCTGTCCACCGCTTACGCCGCCCGACTGGCAGGCGCGAGTCCTCAGTGGACTCCCCTGCCGGTCGAGTACACCGACTACGCCGTCTGGCAGCGCGAACTGCTCGGCGACGCCGAGTACCCGCACAGTGAGCAGTCCCGGCAGACCGCGTTCTGGGCGGAGACCCTCGCGGACGCGCCGACCGAGCTGGCACTGCCCACCGACCGGCCGCGACCGGCCGTCGCGACCCACGCGGGCGACCTGGTCGGGTTCCGGCTCGACACCGACGCCGCCCGCGCGGTGCGGGAACTGGCCAAGGCGACCGGGGTCAGCCCGTTCATGGTCTTCCACGCCGGTCTCGCCGCCCTGCTGACCCGCCTTGGCGCGGGCACCGACCTGCCGATCGGCACCCCGGTCGCCGGGCGCACCGACGAGGCGCTGCGCGAGCTGGTCGGGTTCTTCGTCAACACCCTGGTCCTGCGCGCCGACACCTCCGGCGACCCGACGTTCACCGAGCTGCTGGGCCGGGTCCGGGCCGCGGACCTCGCCGCGTTCGACCACGCGGACCTACCGTTCGAGCGGCTCGTCGAGCTGCTCAGCCCGCGGCGTTCGCAGGCCCGGCACCCGCTGTTCCAGGTCATGCTGGTGCACAACGACGCCGCCGCGACCAGTCCGAAGCTCACCGGGATCGACGCGCGGCCGGTCGTGGTCGACAGCGGTGTCGCGAAGATGGACCTGACGGTCACGGTCGTCGAGGGGCTCGACGGCGAGGCCATCGAAGGTTTCGTCGAGTACAGCACCGACCTGTTCGACCGGGAGACCGCCGCGGGCATCGCCGACCGCTACGTCCGGCTGCTCGCCGAGTTGGTGCGCGCCCCCGAGACCCGCATCGGCGGCGCGGACCTCCTGACCGCCGCCGAGCGGCACGCCGTGCTGCGAGGCTGGAACGACACCGCTCACCCGGTGCCCGCGACGACCCTGCCGGAGCTGTTCGCGGCGCGGGCCGCGCGCACCCCGGACGCCACGGCCGTGGTGTTCGAGGGCAGGCGAGTGAGCTACGCGAACGTGGACGCGGCGGCGAACCGCCTGGCGCACCTGCTGATCGAGCGCGGCGTCACCCCGGAGCGGGTCGTCGCGATCGCGGTTCCCCGGTCGGTGGAGCTGATCGTCGCGCTCTACGCGGTGCACAAGGCCGGTGGCGCGTACCTGCCGGTCGACCCGGACTACCCGGCCGACCGGATCGCGTACATGCTCGACGACGCCGACCCGGCCGTCGTGATCACCACCGCCGACCTCGCGCACGTCCTGCCCGAGATCGACGCCCCCGTGGTGCTCGACGACGGCGACATCGTCGCGGCGGTCCAGTCCTATCCGGACACCGCGCCCACGGTCGCGGTGGACCCGAAGTGCGCCGCGTACGTGATCTACACCTCCGGCTCCACCGGCAGGCCGAAGGGGGTCGTGGTCTCCCACGCCGCCATCGTCAACCGGCTGCTGTGGATGCAGGACACCTACCACCTCACCGAGGCGGACCGGGTCCTGCAGAAGACGCCGTCGAGCTTCGACGTCTCGGTGTGGGAGTTCTTCTGGCCGCTGCTGACCGGGGCCACGCTGGTGGTCGCCGCACCCGAGGGCCACAAGGACCCCGAGTACCTCGCCGGGCTCATCCAGTCCGAGGGCGTCACGACCGTCCACTTCGTCCCCACGATGCTGCGCGCCTTCCTGACCGAGCCGAAGGCCGCGGAGTGCTCGTCGGTCACCCGGGTCGTCTGCAGCGGCGAGGCGCTATCCGCCGACGCGGTGGCGCTCTGCGCGGAGGTCCTGCCCGGGGCGACCCTGCACAATCTCTACGGGCCTACCGAAGCGGCGGTCGACGTGACCGCGTGGGCGTGCACCGAACCGTCGGCGACTGTCCCCATCGGCCGCCCGGTCTGGAACACCGGGCTACGCATCCTCGACTCCGGGCTGCGTCCGGTCGCACCGGGGGTCGCGGGCGAGCTGTACCTGACCGGCGTCCAGCTGGCCCGGGGCTACCTCGGCAGGCCCGGCCTGACCGCGCAACGGTTCGTGCCGGACCCGTTCGGCCCGGCGGGCTCCCGGATGTACCGCACGGGCGACCTGGCCCGCTGGAACCGCGACGGCGCGGTCGAGTACCTCGGCCGGGTCGACAGCCAGGTCAAGCTGCGCGGCTTCCGCATCGAACTCGGCGAGATCGAACAGGCCCTGCTGGGCCACCCGGCGATCAGCCAGTCCGCTGTCGTGGTGCGCGACGACCGGCTCGTCGGCTATGTCGTGGGCGATGCGACCGATCTACGCGCGCACGCGGCGCGGCTGCTGCCCGAGCACATGGTGCCCGCCGCGTTCGTCACGCTCGACGCGCTGCCGATCAGCCCCAGCGGCAAGCTCGACCGGGCGAAGCTGCCCGCACCCGACTTCGCCGCCCGGGCCGGGAACAACGAGGCCGAGACCCCGCGTGAGCAGTTGCTCTGCGAGTTGTTCGCCGACCTGCTCGGCCTGCCCAAGGTCGGCGCGCACGACGGGTTCTTCGCCCTCGGCGGCGACAGCATCCTGTCGATCCAGCTGGTCAGCCGGGCCCGGGCAGCGGGCCTGGGCATCACCCCGCGCGACGTGTTCGCCCACCAGAGTCCCGCCGCGCTGGCCGCGGCCGCCTCGGTGGTGGAGAGCGCCGACCGCGACACCGAGCCCGCCGGGTACGGCGTCGGCAAGGCGCCCGCGAGCCCGGTGGCGCACTGGCTTCGCGAGCGTGGTGGCCCGATCGGGAAGTTCAGCCAGTCGCTGCTGCTGCGCACCCCTGGCGACCTGGACGAAGCCGGGCTCCGCGCGGCGCTGCAGGCGGTGCTGGACCGGCACGACGCGCTGCGGGCCCGGCTCGACGCCGACTGGTCCCTCGACATCGGCGCACCCGGATCGGTCGCCGCGGCGGACATCCTGACCCGGCACGACGTGTCCACTATGGACGAAGCCACGTCGGCCGCGCTGATCGAGACGGAGACCGCGGCGGCGATCGGCAGGCTGCGCCCGACCGAGGGTGTCATGGTCCAGGCGGTCTGGTTCGACGCGGGCCGTGGCCCGCACGGCAGGCTTCTGCTGGTCATCCACCACCTCGTGGTGGACGGCGTGTCCTGGCGGGTCCTGCGGCCGGACCTCGTCGACGCCTGGCGCGGCGCCACGTTGCCCGAGGTGCGCACGTCGGTGCGACGCTGGGCCGAGCACGCCCACGAGGAGGCGGCGCGGCCAACGGATCTCGCGGCCTGGGCCGCGGTCCTGGACGGTCCGACACCGCCCCTGGGCGAGCGGCCGCTCGACCCGACCGTCGACGTCGCGTCCACAGTGGAGCGACTGACCGTGCGTCTGGCGAGCGAGCCGACCACGGCCCTGCTGACCCGGCTGCCGGAGCTGTTCCACACCGGCGTGACCGAGGTCCTGCTGACCGGACTCGGCCTCGCGCTCGCGGATCGACTGGGACACACCGAGTTCCTGGTCGACCTGGAGGGCCACGGCCGCGACGACGACCGGCTCGACCTGTCGCGCACGGTCGGCTGGTTCACCAGCGTCTACCCGGCCCGGCTCGACGTGACCGGGATCGACCTGCCCGACGCCGCCGTCGGCGGGCGGGCCGCGGGCGAGGCGATCAAGCGGGTCAAGCAGCGGCTCGCCGAGCTGCCCGAGGACACCGCCGGGTTCGGCAGGCTGCGCTACCTCAACCCGGACACCGGCGCGTACCTCGCGGAACTGCCCCGGCCGCAGCTGCTGTTCAACTACCTCGGCAGGCTCACCGCCGAGCAGGCGCCGACCGCGGACTGGGCCGTCGACCTGCGCCCGCTGCCCGCGGGCGTCGACGACCGCGCCGGCGTGGCGTACCCGGTGGAGCTCAACGTGGTCACACTCGACCAAACCGACGGTCCGGTACTGCGGGCCACCTGGTCGTGGCCGAGTGGGGTGCTGTCGGCGGCGGTCGTGGCCGGCTTCGCCGAGCGCTGGTTCGGCTACCTGGAAGCGCTGGCGGCCCACGCGGACGCGCCGGACGCGGGCGGGCACACCCCAGCCGACCTGACCCTGGTCTCGCTGAGCCAGGACGAGATCGACGAGTTCGAGGCGGACTTCCTTTGAGCACCACGAAAAAGTCGGGCCTGGCGGACATCCTGCCGCTGTCCCCGCTGCAGGAAGGGCTGCTCGTCCAGTCCCAGCTGGAGGAGCCGGGGTCGGACGTCTACGTCGTGCAGACGATCCTGACGCTCGACGGCGCCCTGGACGGGAAGGCTCTACGCGGGGCGGCTCGGTCGCTGCTGACGCGGCATCCGAACCTGCGCGCGGCGTTCCGCTACCGGGCCAACGGAACCCCGGTCGCCCTCATCCCGCACGCGGCCGAACCCGTGTGGCGCGAGGAGAACCTGACCGGGAGCGCGGCCGGGCGGGAGGCTGCCGTCGCCCGCGTGGCCGCCGAGGAGCGCGGTGAGCCGTTCGACCTCGGGCAGCCGAAGCTGGTCCGCTTCGCCCTGCTCGCCGAATCCCCGGACCGGCACCGGCTGGTGATCACCAACCACCACATCGTGCTCGACGGTTGGTCCATGCCGCTGCTCGTCTCCGAGCTGTTCGCCCTCTACGCCCAGACCCCGCTGCCCGCGGCGACCCCGTACCGGGACTACCTGGCCTGGATCGCCCGTCAGGACCGCGGCGCCGCCGAGTCGGCCTGGCGCGCCGCGTTGGCCGGTCTCGACGGCCCGACGCGGGTCGCGCCGCACGCGGGACCGATCGCGATCGCCCCACGCAGGATCAAGGTCGAGCTGTCGGCGGAGCGCACGGCCGAGCTGACCGCGTTCGCCCGCGCCCGGGGCCTGACCCTGAACACGGTCGTCGCCACGGCGTGGGGGTTGCTGCTCAACACCCTGACCGGCCGCGA
The DNA here is from genome assembly GCF_014323725.1 of Actinokineospora xionganensis. Classification (GTDB taxonomy): domain Bacteria; phylum Actinomycetota; class Actinomycetes; order Mycobacteriales; family Pseudonocardiaceae; genus Actinokineospora; species Actinokineospora xionganensis. The sequence continues at coordinate 119,389 of NZ_JABVED010000006.1, forward strand.
CGACCTCGTTTTCGGCACCACCGTTTCCGGGCGCCCGCACGACCTGCCCGGCGTCGAGTCGATGATCGGCCTGTTCATCAACACCGTCCCCGTGCGGCTGCGGCTGCGCCCGGACGAGACGTTCGCCGACCTGCTCAAGCGGGTGCAGGGCGAGCAGGCGGACCTGCTGGCACACCAGCACTTGGGCCTCTCGGCCGTCCAGAAGCTCGCCGGTGTGGGCGACCTGTTCGACACCCTCACCATCTTCGAGAACTACCCGTTCGACGCCGACGGCGTCTTCGAGCCCGCACCTGGCCTGAAGCTGGTCGACGTCGCGGGCGGCGACGCCACGCACTACCCGCTCACGCTGACGGTCCTGCCGGGCGAGCGGCTGCGCTTCGACCTGGGCTACCGCCCCGACGTGTGCGCCGAACCGGACATCCACGCCCTCGCCCGGCGGCTGGAGCGGTTCGTCGACGCACTCCTGGCCGACCCGGACCAGCCGGTCAGCAGGCTCGACGCGCTGGGCGCGAACGAGCGGCGCCTGCTGCTGGACGAGTGGAACGACACAGCAGACAACACAGTGGGCGACACAGCGGACAACACAGCCGGCCCGCTGCTGCCGGAGATCTTCGCCAGGCAGGCGCAGCGCACGCCCACCGCGACCGCGCTGGTGGCCGGACCGGTCCGCTGGACGTTCGCCGAGGTCGACCGGCGGGCCAACCAACTGGCGAACCTGCTGGTGGAAGCCGGTGTCGGGCCGGAGAAGCTGGTCGCCCTGCTGGTGGCGCGCTCGGCCGACCTCGTCGTCGCCCTGCTCGCGGTGCTCAAGGCGGGCGGCGCGTACGTGCCGATCGAGCCCGGCCTGCCCGCCGAGCGCATCAGCTTCCTGCTCGGCAGCACCCGCCCGGCGTTCGTGCTGAACGAACTCACGCTGACCCGCGCGCACCAGTACCCCGACACCGCTCCCCCGCTCGGCCTCGACCCGGCGAACCCGGCGTACCTGCTCTACACCTCCGGTTCCACCGGCGCCCCGCGCGGCGTGGTGGTCGAGCACCGGTCGCTGGCTAATCTCCACCGCGACCACGTGCGCAGGCTGTTCTCCCCGCACGCAAGCGAAGTGGGCGGACGCCTGCGGGTCGCGCTGACCGCGGCCCTGTCGTTCGACACGTCGTGGGAAGGCCTGCTGGCACTGGCCGCGGGCCACGAGGTGCACCTGATCAACGATGACACCCGCGGCGACCCACACGCACTCGTCGACTACGTCGCGGCCGAGCGGATCGACTTGCTCGACCTCACCCCGTCGTTCGCCCAGGAAGTCGTCGCGGCGGGACTGCTCACCGACACCCGCCACCGCCCCCGGGTGCTCATGCTCGGCGGCGAGGCGGTCGGACCCGCGCTGTGGACCGAGCTCCGCGACGCGCCGGACACGGTCGCCTACAACTACTACGGACCCACCGAGTGCACCGTGGACACTCTGGCCTGCGCGCTCGCCGACGCCGAGACCCCGATCGTCGGCAGGCCGCTGACGAACACCCGCGCCTACGTCCTCGACAGCTGGCTGCGCCCGGTCCCGCCGGGCACGGTGGGCGAGCTGTACCTGGCCGGGACTCCGCTGGCCCGCGGCTACGCCGACCTGCCCGGACACACCGCCCAGCGGTTCGTCGCCGACCCGTTCGGGCGACCCGGGGAACGGATGTACCGCACCGGGGACCTCGCGCGGTGGCAGGAGAACGGCGCGCTCGACTACGTCGGCCGGTCCGACGAGCAGCTCAAGATCGGCGAGTTCCGGATAGAGCCCGGCGAGGTCGAGGCCGCGCTCGACGCCCACCCCAGCGTCGCGCGGTCGGCCGTCGCCGCCCGCGGCCCCCGACTGGTCGGGTACCTGGTTCCCAACGGCGTCATCGACATCGAGGCGGTACGCGCGTACCTCGCGGAGCGGCTTCCCGACTACCTGGTCCCAGCGGCGTTCGTTGTGCTGGACGCGCTTCCGTTGACCGTCAACGGGAAACGCGACACCACCGCGCTGCCCGATCCCGAGGACGGCACCCGCGAGGAGCCGAGCACCGACGCCGAGCGGGTCCTGTGCGAGGTCTACGCGGACGTCCTCGGCATTCGGACTGTGAGCGTCGACGACAACTTCTTCACCCTCGGCGGCGACAGCATCCTGTCCATCCAGGTGGTCAGCCGGGCCCGGGCCGCGGGCCTGCTGATCCGGCCGCGCGACGTCTTCGGGCAGCGCACGCCCCGCGCGCTGGCCGCGGTCGCCCGCTCCGCCGACGCCCCCGACGCGCAGCGCTCCGAGGACCCCGACGCGGGCATCGGCGCGGTCCCGCTGACGCCGATCATGCACGCGCTGCTCGCTATGCCCGGCTCGATCGACCAGGTGCACCAGTCGGTCGCGCTGCACACGCCCGCCGACCTGACCCTGTCCACGCTGACCACCGCCGCGAGCGAGCTGCTCGACCGACACGACGTGCTGCGCGCCAAGCTGCGCCGCGACATCGTCGGCCAGTGGACCCTGCAGGTCCCGCCGCGCGGGGTGAAGCCTGCGGTGACGCGGGTGGACGCCACCGGGTCGGACCTGGACGCGCTGGTCGCGAAGGTCGCGGCGGAGCAGGCTGCCCTGCTGGCGCCCGCGAACGGCGTGATGGTCCGGTTCGTGTGGTTCGACCGGGGACCTGAGCTCGACGGCAGGCTGCTCGTCCTCGCCCACCATCTCGTCGTCGACGGGGTGTCCTGGCGAATCCTCGTGCCCGAACTGGCCGCCGCGTGCGGGCACGGCACGGCCGAGCCGCGGCGGACCACGTCGTTCCGCCGCTGGGCGCAATTGCTCAACACCCAGGCGAGCGCGCCCGCCGTGCCTGCCGACCTGCCGCACTGGCAGCAAACGCTTGCGCAGCCCGAGGAGCCGCTCGGTTCACGGCCGCTCGACCCGGCTCGCGACACCCTCGACACCGCCGGTCTCCTCATCCGTGCTCTGCCGACACGGCTCACCGTCGAGCTTCTCGGCGAGACCGCGAACCGCCACCTCGCCTCGGTTCCCGAACTGCTGCTCGCCGCGCTCGCGCTCAGCCTCGGCCGGTCGTCGCTGCTGGTCGACCTCGAAGGGCACGGCCGCGAGGAGGAGTTCGTCGGCGAGCCCGTCGACCTGTCCCGGACCGTCGGCTGGTTCACCAGCCGGTACCCGGTCCGGCTCGACGCGGCGGGCGACCCGGGTCAGGTTGTCCGGCAGGTCAAGGAAGCCCTGCGGGCGGTACCGCACAACGGCCTGAGCTTTGGCGTGCTGCGCCACCTCAACCCGCGGACCGCGCCGGCGCTGGCCGACCTCGCCAAGCCGCAGGTCGAGTTCAACTACCTGGGCAGGCTCGGCGGCGCCGGGACCGGCCCGTTCGCGCCCGCCGACACAGGTGCGCTGCTGGGTGGCGCGTCCGTCGGCGCCGCGCCCCTGTCGCACGCGCTCGCGGTCAACGCGGCGGTCCGCGACACCGCGGATGGTCCGGAACTACTCGCGCACTGGACCTGGGCGTCCGGCGTGCTCACCGAAGCCGAGGCGACCGGCCTCGCCGACGGCTGGATCGCCGCGCTCGACGCGCTGGTCCACACCGAAGCCGGTGGGCCTGCCCCATCGGATGTCCCGCTGGTCTCCTTGACCCAGGAGCAACTCGACGCGATCGGCCCGGCGGCGGACGTGCTGCCCGCGACGCCGCTGCAGGCGGGCCTGCTGTTCCACTCGATGGCCGCGGGCGAGTCCGACGGCGTCGACATCTACACCGTGCAGAACCTCATCGACCTGGCGGGCCCACTCGACCTGGACAGGTTGCGGGGTGCGGCCGAGGGGCTGCTGACCCGGCATCCCACCCTGCGTGCGGGTTTCCGTCAGGCCGGTCAGCTGGTGCAGGTCATCCCGGTCGCCGCGGACCTGCCGTGGCAAGAAATCGACCTCTCGCACCTCGACCCTGGCGCGCAGCGGGCGGAGTCCGACCGGCTTGCCGCCGAGGAGCGCGACCGCCGCTTCGACGTCACCGCGCCGCCGCTGCTGCGGTTCCTGGTGCTGCGCCTGGGATCCGAGCGGCACCGGCTCGTGTTCACCTGTCACCACGTCCTGCTCGACGGCTGGTCCACCCAGTTGCTGGCCCAGGACCTGTTCGCGCTCTATCAGGGTGGGCCGATGCCCGCCGCCGCGCCGTACCGCGACTACCTGGCGTGGCTCAGCGCCCAGGACGCCGACGCGGGCCGCGAAGCGTGGCGACAGGCACTCGCCGGACTGCAGCAGCCGACCCGCCTGGTCGCCAAGACCGTGCGCGGCGGCTCCATCGAGCGGACCCGGGTCAGCACCCGCCTCTCGGCCACCCTGACCGCACGGCTCGCGGAGGTGGCGCGGACGACCGGCGTCACACAGAACACCGTGCTGCAGGCGGCCTGGGGGCTGGTGCTCGCCCAGCTCACCGGGCGCGACGACGTCGTGTTCGGCCAGACCGTGTCCGGCAGGCCCGCCGAGCTGCCCGGCGCGGAGGCCATGGTCGGCCTGATGATCAACACGGTTCCCGTGCGGATCGCCTTGCGGCCCAGCGAAAGCGTCGAAGGGCTGCTCGGTCGGGTCGCCGACGAGCAGGCCGCGCTCATGGCGCACCACCACGTCGGGCTGGCCGACATCCAGCGCGCGGCGGGCTCCGGGCAGCTGTTCGACTCACTGGTGGTGTTCGAGAACTTCCCGGTCGACGAGCAGACCCGGATCGAGCCCGCGCCGGGCCTGCGGGTCACCGCCGCCGAGGGCATCGACGCGACGCACTACCCGCTGACCCTGGCCGTGCTGCCGGGCGCCGAACTGGACCTGCACCTGGAGTACCACCCGGAGTGTTTCGACCGCGCGGGCACGCAGCGGGTCCTCGACCGGTTCGTGCGAGTCCTCGACGGGCTGCTCACGGACCCGTCGATCCGGGTCGCCGCGGTGGATCCGCTGACCGACGACGAGCGCCACCAGGTGCTCCGGGCATGGAACGACACCACGCTGCACGTGCCACCCGCGGCCACCCTCCCGAGCCTGTTCGCCGACGCGGTCGCCAACGATCCCGACGGCAGCGCGCTGGTGTGCGGAGGCAACGAGCTGACCTTCGCCGAGCTGGACGCCGCGGCCAACCGGCTCGCCAACGCCCTTGTCGCCCAGGGGGTCGGGCCGGAGCGGATCGTCGCGCTGCTGCTGCCGCGGACCGCCGAGTTCGTGGTGGCGATGCTCGCGGTGCTCAAGGCGGGCGGCGCGTACCTGCCGATCGACCCCGCCTACCCGGCCGCGCGCATCACGGCCACGATCGCCGACGCCGACCCGCACCTGGTGATCAGCATGACCGCCGTCGCCGACGTACTCGGGGACATGCCTCGGATGCTGCTCGACGAGCAGACCTTCGAGGCCTTCCGGGAGACGGCTCCCGACGTCGGCCTGCAACCCCGGCACCCGGCGTACGTGATCTACACGTCCGGCTCGACCGGGGTGCCCAAGGGTGTGGTGGTCACGCACGCCAGCGTGGTCAACCTGTTCCACAGCCACCGGGAGACGCTGTACAAGCCCACCGTCGCCGCCGCGGGCGGTCGGACGCTGCGAGTCGGGCACACCTGGTCGTTCGCGTTCGACGCCTCCTGGCAGCCGCAACTGTGGCTGCTCGACGGGCACGCCCTGCACCTTGTCACCGAGGAGACACTGCGCGACCCGGCGCTGCTCACCGAGCAGGTGCGCGTCGAGAGGCTCGACTTCATCGAGGTCAGCCCGTCGCTGGCCGTCGCGCTCGCCGACGCGGGCCTGATCGGCGACGGCGAATGCCCGCTGCTGGCGCTCGGTGTCGGCGGCGAGGCTGTTCCACCGGCGTTCTGGCGCACGATGCGGACGCTGCGGAACACCCAGTGCTACAACCTCTACGGCCCCACCGAGACCACAGTGGACGCTCTCGCGGCACGTGCGGCGGACAGCGAGACCCCGCTGGTCGGCACGCCCACCGCCAACACCAGCGCGTACGTCCTCGACGCCTCGCTGCGGCCGGTCGCGCCGGGAGTGGCCGGTGAGCTGTACCTCGGCGGCGCGGGGCTGGCCCGGGGCTACCTGCGCCGGGAGAGCCTCACCGCAGAGCGGTTCGTCGCCGACCCGTTCGGCCCGGCCGGATCGCGGATGTACCGCACCGGGGACCTGGTGCGGTGGACCGGGAACGGGAAGATCGACTACCTGGGCCGGGTCGACGAGCAGGTCAAAGTGCGCGGCTTCCGGGTCGAACTGGGCGAGATCGCCGCGACCCTCTCGGCGCATCCTCAGGTGGCCCAGGCCGTGGTCACCGAGCTGGCGGGCAGACTCGTCGCGCACGTTTTCCCATCCACAGTGGACAGACCGGTTGGCCTGCGAGAGTTCCTCGGCGAACGGCTGCCGGATTACATGGTGCCTGCCGCGTTCGTGGTCCTGGACGCCTTGCCGCTGACCCCGCACGGCAAGGTCGACCGGGCGGCGTTGCCCGCACCGGAACTCACCACGACCGTGGGCCGGGAACCACGCACGCTCACCGAGAAGATCCTCTGCGGCCTGTTCGCCGACGTCCTCGAAGTGCCGTCCGTGGCGGTCGACGACGACTTCTTCGCCCTCGGCGGGCACTCGCTGCTGATCGTCGCGCTCCGCACCCGCGTCACCGAGGAATTCGGCAGGCCGGTCCCGGTCGCCGCCCTGTTCGCCAACCCGACACCCGAACTGCTAGCCGCCATCATGGAAAGGAACGAACCGTGACCAACCCGTTCGAGAACCCCGACGGCACGTACCTGGCGCTGGTCAACGACGAGGGCCAGCACTCGCTGTGGCCGGAGTTCGCCGACGTGCCCGCGGGCTGGACGGTCGCGTTCGGCCCGGACACCCGGCAGGCCTGCCTGGACCACATCAGCGCGAACTGGACCGACATGCGGCCCAAGAGCCTGATCGAGGCGATGGGCGAATGAACACCGCCGAACTGGCGGACACGCCCCTCGAACGGTCGGTCGACGGGCGTCCGCTCTACGCGCTCTACCCCGCGCGCCGCGGCGAGGACCCGGGCCCGCTGCCAGAGGGCGCCGGGCTGGTGCTGTCCCGGTTCGCGGTGATCCACCGCGAGGGCACCGCACTGCTCCTCGAGTCGCCGCGCGCCTGGTGTGACGTGCGGGTGCACGACCCGGCCGTGCTGGCGGTCATCGGCGCGCTTTCCACGCCGCTGCGGTTCTCGGCGCTGCCGGAGGTCCTGCCCGCCGAGGCGACCGAACTGCTGATCGCCGACCTGTGGCGGGCCCGGCTGGTCGTGGCGTACGGCGCGGAGGAGGAAACCGAGCTACGCCTGCGCCAGTGGAGTCCGTTCGAACTGTGGCTGCACAACCGCAGCAGGCTCGGCGAGTCCGGCGGCTTCAACGCCTCCTGGGGCCTGACCGCATGGGCCGACGGGACTTTCCGGCCGCTGCCCGCGCGCCCCGAGCCCTACCCCGGCACACCGATGGACTTGTTCCGGCCGGACCTGGAAGCGCTGCGCCGCGACGATCCCAGCCTTACCACCGTGCTCGAAGACCGACGCTCGATCCGCGAGCACGATCATGGCAACCCGCTGACCGTCGACCAGCTCGGCGAGTTCCTGTTCCGCTGCACGCGAGTGCGCGGCACCCACCTGCTCGACGGCATCGAGCACGTCGACCGCCCGTACCCCTCCGGCGGCGCGCTGCACGAGCTGGAGATCTACCCGGTCGTCCGGTACGTCGACGGCCTTGAGCCCGGGATGTACCACTACGACGGGCACACCCACCAGCTTCAGCCGGTGTGCGGGGAGAACGACGCGACCAAGACGCTGATCATGGCCGCCGAACTGGCCACCGGCGCCAAGGACCCGCAGCTGGTCTTCGTCGTCGCCGCCCGCTTCGGCAGGCTGCTGTGGAAGTACGAGGCGATGGGCTACGCGGCGATCCTCAAGGACGTCGGTGTGCTCTACCACGTCATGTACTCCGTGGCCACGGCGATGGGCCTGGCCGCGTGCGCGATCGGGGGCGGCCACGCCGAGGTGTTCACCGCGGCGACCGGCCGGGACTACTTCACCGAGGGCGCGGTCGGCGAGTTCATGCTCGGCAGTGTCGCTCAGGGCGCCGCCCAGGAGTCCACCCAGGAAAACGGAGCAGCAGCAGGTGTTTGACGCATTCCCGACGGTCGAGCCCGCGCCGAACGCGCGGTTCGAGCCGTTCCCCGTCACCGACCAGCAGCACGCCTACCTCGTCGGCCGGACCGGTGAGTTCGAGCTGGGCAACGTGTCCACCCACGCGTACTACGAGTACGAGGGCGAACTCGACCTGGACCGGTTCACCCGCGCGTGGCAGCGGATCGTCGATCGGCACGACATGCTGCGCGCCGTCCTGCTGCCCGACAGCGAGCAACAGGTGATCCTCGCTGACGTACCGCCCTTCGCGCCCGAGGTCGTCGACCTGCGAGGCCTGGGCACGGACGAGGTTTCCGCCCGGCTGACGGAAATCCGCGACCGGATGTCGCACGAGGTGCGGCCCGCCGACCGGTACCCACTGTTCGGTGTCGTGGTCAGCAGGCTCACCGACGAGCGCGCCCGGGCGCACATCAGCTTCGACGGGCTCACCCTCGACTACCTGAGCTGGCAGTTGCTCGTCGCCGACCTGACCCGGTTCTACGCCGACCCGGACCTGAAGATCGACCCGCTCGACCTGACCTTCCGCGACTACGTGCACACCCAGCGGGCGTTGAAGGACACCGAGTCCTACCGCCGCGCCGAGGAGTACTGGCGCGGCCGGGTCGAGGACCTGCCGGAGTCGCCGAGGCTGCCGATCCGCACCGACCCCGCGACCATCTCCCACCCGCGCTGGACCAGCCGGGCGGGCACTCTCGACGCCGAACCGTGGCGCGCCCTCAAGGCGCTGGCCGGTCGGGCCGGGCTCACCCCGACCGCCCTCGTGCTCGCCGCGTTCGCCGAGGTGCTCGCGGTGTGGTCCGAGGAGCCGCGGTTCACCGTCAATGTGCCGCGGATGAACCGGCTTGCGCTGCACCCGCAGGCCAACGAGATCCTCGGCGAGTTCGCGTCGTTCTCGCTGCTGGCCGTCGACCACGACGGCTCGGCGCCCTTCACCCAGCGGGCCAAGGCCGTACAGCGGCAGCTGTGGACCGATCTGGCGCACCAGCAGGTCAGCGGGGTGCAGGTGCTGCGCGAGCTGAGCCGGGTCCGCGGCGGCGTCCACCGCGCGGCCATGCCCGTGGTGCTGACCAGCACGCTCGGCTTCGACGCCGGGCCCGCTCCGCTGCTCGGCGGGCAGATCGAGCGGGTGTTCGCGATCTCGCAGACCCCGCAGGTCTACCTCGACGTGCAGGTCGAGGAGTCCCCGTCCGGCGCGATGACCTACAACTGGGACAGCGTCGACGAGATCTTCCCGGCCGACCTGATCGCCGACGCCTTCGCCGCGTTCGGCGCGCTGCTGTCACGCCTGGCCACCGACCCGCAGAGCTGGTCGGCCACCGACTTCGCGCTCGCGTCCGCCGGTCCGCTCTCCGGCGCGGAGCGCCCGGTGCCCGAGACGTTGGTGCAGCAGCTTTTCCTCGACCAGGCCGAGCAGCGGCCCGACGATGTCGCCGTGATCACCTCCGGCGGCTCGCTGACCTACCGGGACGTGTGCTCGCGCGCCTGGCAGGTCGCCCACTGGCTGTGCGAGCACGGCGCGTGCGCCGAGACCCCGGTGGCGGTCGTGCTGGACAAGGGCTGGGAACAGGTGGTGGCGGCCTACGGCTCGCTGTTCGCCGGGTCGCCCTACCTGCCCGTGGACGCCGCGCTGCCGCCCGCACGGATCGCCGCGCTGCTCGACGCGGCCGGTGTCTCGCTCGTGCTGACCAGAAGTGCGCTCTACGAGTCCCTTGTGGACAGTGTCGGGGCACGACAGGTGCTGTGCGTCGACGACGCGAGCGACCTGCCGGACACACCGCTCGACACCGTCCAGACCCCGTCGGACCTCGCCTACGTGCTGTTCACCTCCGGCTCCACCGGCACGCCCAAGGGCGCGATGATCGAGCACGCGGGCATGGTCAACTGCCTGCGCGACACCATCGACACGTTCGGCATCGGTCCGGGCGACCGCGCCCTGGCCGTGACCGCCCTGCACCACGACATGTCGACGTTCGACGTCTTCGGCGTCCTGGGTGCGGGCGGCGCGATCGTGATCCCGGACGCGGTGCGCGCCCGCGACGCCGAGCACTGGGCCGACCTGATCGCCGAACACGGTGTCACGGTGTGGAACTCGGTGCCCGCCATGATGGAGATGCTCCTGCAGACGGGGCAGGCGCCGTCGTCGCTTCGGCTGGCTTTCCTTGGCGGCGACTGGATTCCGCTGCGGCTGGCCGCCGAGGTGACGTCGAGCCTGCGCCTGGTGTCGGTGGGCGGACCGACCGAGACGACGCTATGGAACATCTGGTACCCGGTCGAGGAGTTCGACGAGTCGTGGCGCAGCGTCCCTTATGGCGCGCCGATCGCGAACACGCGCTACCACGTCCTCGACCCGTGGCGGCGTGCTCGACCCGCGGGCGTGACCGGTGAGCTGTACTGCGCCGGTCCCGGTGTCGCCCGCGGCTACCTCGGCGACCCCGAGCGCACCTCGCAGTCCTTTGTGGAACACGACGGGGAACGGCTCTACCGCACCGGCGACCGCGGGCGGCTGCTGCCGGACGGGGTGATCGAGTTCGCCGGGCGCGAGGACACGCAGGTGAAGATCCGCGGGCAGCGCATCGAACTCGGCGAGATCGAGGCGGCGCTCGCCGCGGTCCCCGGCGTGCGCGACGCCGTCGTCACCGCCGTGCCGCACACGGACCGACCCGGATACCGGGCGCTCGCCGCGCACGTCGTCGGCGAGTCGCTCGACGTGGAGGAGATCCGCCGAGCGCTGTCGGCGCGGCTGCCCGCGCACATGGTGCCCGCGACGGTGGCGGTGCTCGACCGGTTCCCGCTGACCCGCAACGGGAAGGTCGACCGGGCCGCGCTCGCGTCGGCTGACGCGGAGCCGGTGGACCCCGTGGTCGATGGCGACGTGAGTCCGCTCGAAGAGGTCATCGCCGGGGTGTGGGCGGAGGTACTGGAGGTCGAGCGGGTCGGCGTCACCGACGACTTCTTCGCCCTGGGCGGGGATTCGCTGCTCGCCACCCGGATCGTCGCCCGACTGCGCGAGGCGCTGGACACGCCGGGTCTCGGCCTGCTGTCGGTGCTGTCCACCGTGACCGTCCGCCAACTCGCCGCCGCGATGGTCGTCGATCAGGAGCAGCCGGGCCGGATCGAACAGGTCGCCGAGCTGTACCTGGAGATCTCGCGGATGCCGGAGGCTGAAGTCGCCGCGGAGCTGATGGGCCGATGACGATCTTCCGCGGCGACTGGGTCCGCTGCTACAGACCGCGGCCGTACGCGACCCGGCGGCTGGTCTGCTTCCCGCACGCGGCGGGCGCGGCGGGGTTCTACCGGCAGTGGGTGGACACCCTGCCCGCCGACATCGAACTGTGGGCGGTGCAGTACCCGGGCCGCGAGGACCGCTTCACCGAGCCGTGCGTGCCGGACATGGAGACGCTGGCCGACTTGGTCGCCGACGCGCTGGCGCCCGCGCTCGACCTGCCGACGGCGTTGTTCGGGCACAGCATGGGCGCGGCCGTCGGATACGAGGTCACCCGCAGGCTGTTGGGCGGCGGGGCTCCTGTGGAGCGGCTGTTCGTGTCCGCCCGGCCGTCACCCTCGCACCAGCGGGCCACCCGGACCGAGGTGTACCTGTGTGACGACGACGGGATCGTCGCGGAACTGGCGACGCTGCGCGGGTCGGGCCTCGCCGTACTCGACCAGCCCGAGCTGCGCGAGCTCGTGCTTCCCATGGTCCGCAACGACTTCCGGCTGATCGAGACGTACCGTCCCGCCGTCGCCGCGCCGCTGCCGATCCCGATCCTGGCGCTGGCGGGCGCGGACGACCCGCGGATGACCGTGGCGCAGGCGGCGGACTGGGCCGAGGCGACCGACGCCGGGTTCGGCCTGGAAGTGTTCCCCGGCGGCCACTTCTACCTGGAGCCGCTGCGCGGCCAGGTGATCAAGACCGTGATCGACCAGCTGACCGATGAGGAGAAAGCCATGACGACCCCGGACGAGCTGACCGTGGACGGAATCCGCGCGTCGGTCGCGGAGCTGCTGGCCATCGACGTGGACCGCGTCGGACCGGAGGACAACCTGCTCATGCTGGGCGTCGACTCGATCAAGCTGATGGGCCTGGCCAGCCGCTGGCAGCGACACGGCGTCGAGGTGCCGTTCGTCGACCTGGCCGAGAACCCGACGGCCGCCCACTGGTCGAAGCTGCTGAGCGGAGCGGCCTAGTCTTCCGAGCCCGACCGGCCTCGTACTAAAGTATGGCTAACCTAAGACGACGCGGACGGGACGGGAGCCTCGTGGATCAGACCGTCCGTTCGGCGACCACCGGCATCCGTCCCGCGACCCGCCCGCTCGTCCTGCTGCTGGCCACCTTCCTGCTCGCGGGCCTGTGCGTCGCGTCGCTGGCGATCGGCAGCAAGACAATCCCGTTCGGCGAGGTGTTCAGCGTCCTCATCGACCCGCGGGGCGGCGAGACGGAAGCCATCGTGCGCGGGCTGCGGCTGCCGCGGACCCTGCTGGGCCTGTTCGCCGGGGTGGCGCTGGGCCTGTCCGGCGCGCTCATCCAGGGCGTGACCCGCAACCCGTTGGCCGACCCGGGAATCCTCGGCGTCAGCGCGGGCGCGGGGTTCGCCGTGTCGCTGGCGGTCCTGGCGTTCGGCCTGTCGTCGTTCTACTCCTACGTGTGGTTCGCCTTCGCCGGAGCCGCCATCGCCAGCGTGGTCGTCTACGCACTCGGCGGCTTCGGCCGCGGTGGCGCGACCCCGGTGAAACTGGCGCTGGCCGGGGTGGCGATGCTGGCCCTGCTGACCTCGCTGACCAGCGGCGTTCTGCTGCTGGACCCGAACGCGCTGTACGTGTACCGCTCGTGGGCGGTGGGTTCGCTGACCGGGCAGGACACCGCGATAGTGGCCCAGATGGTGCCGTTCCTGCTGACCGGGACGGCATTGGCGCTGTCCGTGGCCCCCGCCCTGAACAGCCTCGCCCTGGGTGATGACGTGGCGTCGGCATTGGGGCGCAGGATCGGCCTGATCCGGCTCGGCGGGGTTGTCGCGGTGACCCTGCTGGCGGGGACGGTGTCGGCGGTGGTGGGGCCGATCGTGTTCATCGGGTTGGTGATCCCGCATGTGGCACGGGCGATCACTGGGCCGGATTACCGGTGGATCTTGCCGTACACGATGGTCCTGGCACCGTGTCTCGTCCTGGCCGCCGACATCCTCGGGCGGGTCGTGGCGCGACCTGGGGAAATCGGCGTCGGTGTGATCACAGCCTTCCTTGGGGCGCCGTTCTTCATCGCCCTGATTCGGCGTCGTCGACTCGCGGAGTTGTGATGGCCCTCCTCGAACTCACCCGCCAACCTGGCCGGATCGCCGTCCGCCTGGGCCCTACCTCCGCTGTCATCCGGCCCCGCATGCTGGCCGTCTGCCTGGGCCTGGCCGTCGCCTCCGCGCTGGCGTTTGCCGTTGAGCTGTCCTTCGGCGACTACCCCATTCCCCTCCTCGACGTAGTCCGCGCTCTCTTCGGGGTCGGGGATCGCGCCACGCTCTTCGTCATCGAAGAGTTGCGTCTTCCCCGGGCCCTGGTCGGGCTCCTCGTCGGTTGCGCCTTCGGGGTTTCCGGCGCCCTGTTCCAGACGCTCACCCGCAACCCGCTGGCCAGTCCGGACATGATCGGCCTGAGCTCCGGCTCCGCCACCGCCGTGGTCGCCGCAATGGTGCTCGGGTTCGGCGCAGGTCTCGGCACGCAGGCGCTCGGGTTGTTCGGGGGGATCGCCACCGCGGTGCTGATCTACGGGCTCGCCTGGAAGGGCGGGACCACCGGCTACCGCATCGTCCTCGTCGGCATCGGGATCTCCTGGATGTGCACCAGCCTCACCAGCTACCTGCTGGTCAAGGCCGACATGTGGGAAGCCCAGCAGGTCCTGCGCTGGATCATCGGCAGCCTCAACGGCGCCGACTGGGTGCACGTCACCCCGCTGGCCTGGGCGGTACTGGTCCTCGGCATCGCCGTGCTGCTGCTCTCCCGGTGGCTGCGCCTCCTGCAGTTGGGCACCGACGTGGCCACCGCGCTCGGGGTGCCGGTGCGGTTCGCCCAGCCCGCGCTGATCGTCACCGCCGCCGCGCTGGTCTCCTTCGCCACCGCCGCGACCGGGCCGATCGTCTTCGTCGCGTTGACCGCCCCGCAGATCGCCCAGCGGCTCACCGGCTGCGCCTGGCCGCCGCTGGTGGCCTCCGGGCTGACCGGCTCGTTCCTGGTGCTGGGGTCCGACCTCATCGCCCAGCGCGTCATTCCCGGCACCCTGCTGCCCATCGGCGTGGTGACCGGCGCGTTCGGCGGACTGTTCCTGTTGTGGCTGTTGACCCGCGCGAACCGGGTCGGGTCTGGAGGCTGACCGAATGCGACCCGAGATCGCGCCGACACTGCGGGCCGAGGGGCTCGCGGTGTCCTATGGCGACCGCTCCATCATCACCGACCTCGACCTGGTGGTCCCGCCCGGCAAGATCAGCGTGATCGTCGGCGCCAACGCGTCGGGCAAGTCGACGCTGCTGCGCTCGCTGGCCCGGCTGCTGTCCCCGGCCGCGGGTCAGGTCTGCCTGGACGGCGAGTCGATCCACGCCATGCCGACCCGCGAGCTCGCCCGGATGGTCGGCCTGCTGCCGCAGTCGCCGGTGGCCCCCGAGGGGATGACGGTCATCGACCTCGTCGGCCGCGGTCGTGCGCCGCACCAGAGCTGGTGGCGGCAGTGGTCGCACAGCGACGAGGAGACCGTGCGGCACGCGCTGGAGCTCACCTCGATGCTCGACCTGGCCGAACGCCCGGTCGACGAGCTGTCGGGCGGCCAGCGCCAGCGGGCCTGGATCGCGATGGCCCTGGCCCAGGACACCGACATCCTGCTGCTCGACGAACCCACCACGTTCCTCGACATGGCCCACCAGATCGAGGTGCTCGACCTGGTCATGGACCTCAACCGCACCCGCGGCCGGACGGTGATGATGGTGCTGCACGACCTCAACCAGGCCTGCCGCTACGCCGACCACATCGTCGCGATGAAGTCCGGCCGGATCGTCGCCCAGGGCCCACCCGCCGACCTGCTCACCGCGGAGCTGGTGGACGAGGTCTTCGACGTCCGCTGCTGCGTGGTGACCGACCCGGTGAGCGGAACGCCCCTGGTCATCCCCATCGGGCGGCACCACGAACCACGGAATGTGGCGCGGCACCCCTTCCCAATTCACTGACGTTTGTTTAGCATAGGCTCACCTAATAAAATGATCGAGGAGAGCCATGTACGTCTGCATCTGCGCCGCGGTCAGCGAGGCCCGGGTGCACGCCTGCATCCTCGCCGGCGCCCGCACGGCGGAGGAGGTCGGCGACCGCTGCCAGGCGGGAACCGGCTGCGGCAGCTGCCTCGATCGCATCGACGACATGCTCGAAGATCACACGATGGCGGCGACAAACGCCGCTTAAGGGTGACCGCTCCGCTTCCGCAATGCGAGGTCACAGGTCTGGGTTTACGGTCGGGCGTCAACCCGTTCGACCGGAGGTGCCCCCCGTGCGTGGCGACGAAGAAGTCATCGCGTTGCTCAATGAGCAGCTGACCAGCGAGCTCACCGCGATCAACCAATACTTCCTGCACGCCAAGATGCAGGCGAACTGGGGCCTGACCAAACTCGCCGAGCACACGCGCGCGGAGTCCATCGAGGAGATGACCCACGCGGAGATCATCACCGACCGCATCCTGTTCCTCGAGGGTCTGCCGAACTACCAGAAGTTGCTGCCGCTGCGCATCGGACAGACGCTGCGCGAGCAGTTCACCGCCGACCTGGCCATCGAGGTCGAGGTCGTCGAGCGGCTCCGCAAGGGCATCCCGATGTGCCGCTCGAAGGGCGACGCGACGACAGCGGCCCTGTTCGAGAAGATCCTCGCCGACGAGGAGCACCACATCGACTACCTAGAGACGCAGCTGGAGCTGATGGACCGCCTCGGCGAGCAGCTCTACCTCGCGCAGACGGTCGACCGGCCGCCCACAGTCTGAGCCCCACAAGATCCACAAGAACCCCGAGTCCGACGCCAGTCCGGCTCGGGGTTCTGCTGTGACCGAAATCGGTCACTGGCAAAGATCAGCCGTCGCGAGCATTCCGGTCTGGTAGACCCCTCCTTCCGATTCGGCATTCACCGGCTCGAAAGGAACTCCCCGATGCAGGTTCCAAGAATCGCGCGGCGGGCCGCCTTATGCGGCGCGTTACTCGCCTTGGTGACTCCCGGCCTCGCGGTTTCGGAGACACCACAAGGCGCGGCGTGCAGCCCCTTCGGCGCGACCCAGGCCGACCGCACCGGCGAGTGGGCCAGCTGCCTCGACGTCGCCGTGCGGCTGTCCGAAGCGCCCGCGGTCGGCAAGCAGGCCAGGGTCGACATCGAGGTGCGCACCACGGCGGAGCGGTCCGACCTGGCCCTCGACGTGCGCCTGCCCGCCGGGCTGGAATGGGTCCAGACCCCCGCCGGACTGCGGGCCGAGTCGAGCGTGTCCCAGGTTCCCGCCGACAACGGCAAGGTGCACCGGGCGGTCGGCGCGGGACGGGCCGACCGGGTCCGACCGCTGCGGCTGAGCGGCACGGTCCGCGCGGTCGCCGAGGGGGCCGCGGAGATCCGGGCGGCGGCGAGCACCGCGACGGACGCCGACACGGGCAGCGCCTTCCTCACCGTCGGCGCCCAGCGCTCGACCTTCGGCATCACCGCCCGCGACACCAACGCGACGGCGCCCGCCGACCAGGGGACCCGAGCCCACGCGCACCTCGCGCACAAGCCCGCCGGGCCGACCGGGGCGAGCGCGGGCACCGCGTGCGCCACCGGCACCTGGGGCTACGTCGACCACACCGGCGCCACCCGGGTCTCCGCGAACGCGCAGGTGGCGGTGTATGACGCCGACGCCACCGGCAGGCACGACCTGCTCGCCACCGGCCTCACCGATGCCACCGGCCGCTTCCGGCTGTGCTTCGACAACACCGACGAGGACGGCACCGGCCAGGACGTCTACGCGCAGTTCGCCACCGAGAACGCGCACTGGATGATCCAGCACGGCCGCACCAGGAAGTCCTACCGCTTCGACAGCCCGGTGCGCGCCGACCTGGCCGCGGGCGCGACCGCCGACTTCGGTGCGGTGAAGCCCGCCGACCCGGCGCTGATGCGCGGGGTGGAGGCCTTCGACGTCATGAACACCGCGTGGAACTGGACGCCCGGCACCTGCTGGGACGCCCGCGACACCACCTGCCGCAAGGGCCGGATCAACTGGGCGCCCGACTCCACCGACGGCACCTACTACTCGCTGCGGGAGAACGCGGTGCACCTCGCCGCGGCCGACCCCGACTCGAACATCCTGGTGCTGCACGAGTTCGGCCACGCGATCATGGACGACGTCTACGAGGACGACTTCCCGCCCGCCCCGGACTGCAGCCCGCACTACATCCACCGCACCAGTTCCCAGGGCTGTGCGTGGACCGAGGGATTCGCCACCTGGTACGGCGTGATGATCCTCGACGACCCGACGTTCCGCTGGCCCGACGGTCGGACCCGCGACCTGGAGGGCCCGACCTGGGGCACCCCCGAGTGGGACGACGGCGACGTCGTCGAGGGCCGCGTCCTCGGCGCCATGATCGACTTGGCGGACACCGCGAACGAGCCGGGCGACACCTGTTCCGAAGACCCGCTTGGTCCACAGTGGACGACGTTCCTGAACCACGTCTCCGGTACCTTCCAACAGTTCTGGGCCCAGCGAGCCGCTGACGGCTACGACGTCGGGGCCGCGGCGCAGGCCTGCCTCTACCACAACACGATCGATTATCGGCACTAGCGACAACGGCGGGCGCATTCCCGCGAGCCGGGGATGCGCCCGCCTGGAGCTGTTAACTTTGGACACCATGGCGAACCCGAAGGTCGGCGAAGCACTGCGGCGGCTGGGAATCGGTGACGAGGCGGCCCGGATCTACCTCGCACTGCTGGACCTCGGCCCGACACCGCTGATCGCCGTCGAGCAGGACGCGGACGTCGCCCGCGAGCGGCTGGGTCCGGCCTACGCCGAACTGGTCGACGCCGGGCTGGCCACGGCCGTCGCCGACGACTCCGACACCGCCGCTCCCCTGCCGCCCGCGGCGGGCCTGGAGATCCTGGGCAGGCACCGGGCGGCCGAACTCGACGAGTCGAAGATCGCCATCGCAGGGGCGTTCGAGTCGTTCCGGCGGCTGCGGCTCGCCGAGTACAACGACAACCTCGTCGAAGTCGTCACCGGCGACGCCATCGGCCCGCGGATGCGGCAGGCCTGGGCCAGCGCCCGCACCGAGATCCGCCAGTTCGACTCGCCGCCGTACTTCCCGATCGAGGGCGCCACCAACGACTCGCTCACCACCCTCGCCCGCGGCGTCACGCAGCGAGTCGTGTACTCCCGCGAATCACTGGAGTACCCGGGCTACCTGGCCGACAGCATCGAACCGTGCGTCGAGGCGGGTGAGCAGGCCAGGGTGCTGCCGTCGGTCCCGGTGAAGCTCGTGATCATCGACGACGCGTACGCCCTGGTGTCGCTGTCGGTCAAGGAGGCCGACGTGCACAACTCGATGCTGATCGTGCAGCCGTGCGGGCTGTTCTCCGCGCTGGTGGCGCTGTTCGAGGAGTCGTGGCTCCACGCGCTGCCGTTCTACGGCCGCGAACCGCAGCCGCAGCGGCTGCTGCCCGCCGACCGCAGGGTGCTCGCCCTGCTCGCGGGCGGCGTGTCCGACGACGACATCGCCCGGGAGATCGGGATCAGCAGACGAACCCTGTTCCGCCGGGTGGAACTGCTGATGACCCGCCTCGGCGCCACGACCCGCTTCCAGATGGCACTGCAGGCCCAGCGGCGCGGCTGGCTCTGACCGGGCGAGTATGTCTTTCGGGGTAGTCCCCCAGGCTGACACCCGCCGGATAGTCAAGACCGGCGGCGGTGGCGCCCGACGACCGCCGCACGGTTGCCTTGTGCCGACAGTTTCACCGAGCACAAGGAGCGACGATGGGCACACCGCGGGGACAGGGGCCGAGCACGGGAGGTCCACCCCGGCCGGGCCGCGCGGCTGTCGTGTCGGTCATGTCGGTCGCGGTGGTGGCGCTGCTGGCCGGGTGCCAGTGGACGGCGGGCGAGGCTGTCCCGATGCCGTCGACCGCCCCGGAGCCCGAGGCCGACAGCAGGCTGGCGGCGTTCTACAAGCAGCCGGTGAAGTGGGAGCCCTGCGGCAAGTTCGAGTGCGCCAAGCTGACCGTGCCGGTGGACTACGCGAAGCCCGACGACGGCCGGAAGTTCACCCTGCCGCTGATCAAGGCCGCGGCGATGAAACCGGAGCAGCGGATCGGGGTCCTGGTCGCGGGTGCGGGCGGGCCCGGTCAGTCCGGGGTGACGATGGTGAAGGACCTCGCGCAAAGCTGGCCCGCCGCGGTGCGGGAGCGCTTCGACGTCGTCAGCTTCGACCCGCGGGGCGTCGGGGGCAGCGAACCGAGGCTCAAGTGCGAGACCCAGGGTGAGCCGCCCGCCGAGAAGCGCCCGGACCTGCCGCTGGTCGGCGACATGGTCGCGGGGAGCAAGCAGTACGCCGAGGCCTGCCTCAAGCACACCGACGCGAGCATCCTGAGCCACTTCGGCACGGCCGAGGTGGTCCAGGACCTCGACGTGCTGCGGGTCGTGACGGGCCAGGAGAAGCTCACCTACGTCGGCTACTCCTACGGCACCCGGATCGGGCAGCTCTACGCCGACCGGTTCCCGAAGAAGATCCGCGCGATGGTGCTCGACGGCGTCGACAACGTCTCCCTTGACTGGCGCGACGACCCGATCCAGCAGGCCGAAAGCATCGAGCAGGCCCTGCACGCCTATGCCCGCGACTGCGCGGCCCGCACCCGCGAACCGTGCCCGGGCCGCACCGAGGCCGAGATCATCGCCACGGTGAACCGGGTGATCGACAAGGGCGACAAGTCCGGCGACGGCGACATCCGAGGGGACATCTCAAGCAAGGTCACCTTTCCGGAGGAGTGGGACGAGCTGTCGGAGATCCTCATCGACGCCGACCGGCCCGCGGAGCCTCAGGAAGAGGAGCCGACCGAGGAAACCGAGGAAACCGAGGAAACCGCGTCGGACGACACGACCGACGCGCTGTCCGTGGTGAACTGCCTCGACCGACCGCACCCGACCGACCTCGCCGCGTATGAGGAAGCCGCGAAGCGCCTCCGCGATGTCTCCCGGCTCGCCGACGGCACCGAGCTTCTCAGCTGCGCGTTCCTGCCCCCGGCCACGAGCAAGCCGAAGGTGGTCCGCGCCGAGGGGGCGCCGACGATCCTGCTGGTCGCGACCACGGTGGACGCGGCGACCCCGTACCGGTGGGCGCAGGCCCTGGCGGCGAGCATGCCCTCGGCGGCGCTGCTGACCAACGAGGACGTCGGGCACTCCGTCTACGGCGGCACGTCGTCGTGCGTCGACGAGGCGGTCAACCGCTACCTCATCGACCTGACCCCGCCGCCCGCACCCGCCCGGTGCGCCACCAAGGCGGGCAGCTGACATGTGATGCTGTCTCCCGGTCGGTCAGTCGGACGAACGGGAGAGCTCAGCCATGCGGGACGTCCTTGGGCGGTGGCGCCTGCCCGCGGTGGTCGGCGAACTGCTCCTCGTGGCCTGCGTGGCCGCGGTGACGGCGTACCTGGCCGACGTGCTGCCGGTGTGGGGCTGGCCGGGCGTGGTGTTCGCGACGGGCCCGGTGCTGACCGCCGTGGTCGCCCTCACGGCCGTCGTGGTGCTGCTGCGGCGTTGGTCGGCGTGGGTGGCGCTGCTCGGGGCGGCGGTCCTGTTCGGGGTGTTCCCGGCGACCGGCGTCGCGCTCGCGGTGGTCGCCCACACCGCGGGCGGGCGCTGCGGGCCACCTCTGCGGGGCCCGCTCTTCGGCGTCGCGGCACTGCTGCCGTTGGGCGTCGTGCTGATCACCCAGCCCGCCTACCGCTGGCAGTACGTGACCATCGTGATCACCACCCTGACAGTGCTGTGCCTCGCGGTGCCCGCCCTGGTCGGCGCGCTGCAGGCGCAGCAGGCCCGGCTGGTCGCCGCGCTGCGCGAGCGGGCCGAGTTCCTCGCCAGGACCCGCGACCTCGAACGTTCCGAGGCGCGGCAGCGGGAGCGGTCCCGGATCGCCGAGGAGACGCACGACCACCTCGGCCACCGGCTCAGCCTCATCGCCATGTACTCGGGCGCCCTGGAGGTGGCCGCGACCGACCAGGACCCGGAGCTGGTGAAGGCCGCGCACCTGGTGCGCTCGACCGCCCGCACCGCCCTCAACGAGCTGCGCCAGTCGCTCGGCGTGCTGCGGCCCGCCGGACAGCAGGCGGAGTCCACCGAGGCCACCGGGACCCGGGCGGACGTCACCGGCCTGGTGGAGGCCTCCCGGGCCGCGGGCGTCAGCGTCTCCCTGGACTGGCGCGGGCCGGACCTGACCGACGCCCGGGTGCCGGTGCGCCAGGCCGTGCACCGGGTGGTGCGGGAGGCGCTGACGAACGTGCACAAGCACGCGGCGGGCGCACCGGTCACGGTCACCGTCGAGTCCGGGCCCGAGCGGCTCGTGGTCGAGGTCGGCAACGGCCCCGACGGCGTGCCGCGCCTGGCGGGCACGGGCAGCGGCCTGGTGGGCCTGCGCGAACGGGTCCGGCTGGTCGCGGGCGGGCTGACGGCAGGCCCCACCGCGGACGGCGGGTTCGCGGTCACCGCCGTCATTCCGCTGACCGGCGAGGGCCCGGTCGCCGAAGCCGAGGCGGACGAGCGCGCCGCGGGCGCCATCCCGACCCCGCGCCGCACCGTCCGGCTGGCCGCGGCGCTGCTACCGGTCGCGGGCCTGGCCGCGGTGGCCGCGATGGTGCTCACCACCCTGGCGTTCGTCCCGCCGCCCGCGCCCGCCGACCACGAGGATCCGTTGGAGGACATCAAGCTCGGCATGACGCCGGAGGACGTCGAAGGCTGGTTCGGCCCGAACATCGTCTCCGCGGAAGCCGCCGCCTTGGACCACGAGCCTCCGTGGCCGGACGACACCTGGTGTTCGTACGTGCCCGCCGACGACCCGCCGGACGCGAAGACCGCGGCCATCTTCCGATTCTGTTTCGCCGAGGACGAGCTGGTCGAGAAGACCTGGTTCGAAATCCCCGTCTACGAGGACTGACCCCATGATCCGTGTTCTCCTGGCCGACGACGAACCCATGCTCCGCGCCGCCACCGGGCTGCTTTTGAGCCAGGCCCCCGACATCGAGGTCGCAGCCGAAGCGGCAGACGGAGCCGAGGCCATCGATGCGGTCAGGCGGCTGCACATCGACGTGGCATTGGTGGACATCAGGATGCCGAAGGTGGACGGGCTGGCGGCGGTCGAGGAGATCACCCGGATCGCCCCCGCGGTGCGGGTCATCATGCTGACCACGTTCGACGAAGAGGACTACGTCACCCGCGCCCTGAGGGCCGGAGCCGCAGGCTTCCTGCTCAAGGACACCGAACCGGCCCAAATCCTCCACGCGGTCCGCGCCGCCGCGGCGGGCGACGCGGTCCTCTCGCCCGGCGTCGCCCGCCAGGTCATCGACCGTTCCCTTGCCGCACCTGGGGTTCGCGCCACCCAAGCCACGGAACGGCTCGTCGCGCTAAGCCCCCGCGAACGCGAAGTGCTGGTGTGGATCGGACACGGCCTGGCCAACGCCGACATCGGCACCCGGCTGGGATTGTCCGCGGGCACGGTCAAGGTCCACGTGAGCCGGATACTGACCAAGCTCGCCTGCGCCAACCGGGTCCAAGCCGCCATCCTCGCCCACGAAGCCGGACTTCTGGAAGACGGCGACGAGCCGCCACAGCCGCAGTAGATCCACAATGGACGGTGCTCGACAACGAGCGCTAACGAGCCGTCTCGGCTCCGGTCAAGGTCAGGTTGTCCGGCAGCCCGTCGACCGACGACTCATCCCCCACCTCCAACGTCAACCGAAACCCCGCCAACGGCAGCGACTCAATCCGCAGCGGGATCATCCGCTCCGGCAGCACCGGCGCGAACCGCACAGTCCCATCAGGCAGATCCGGCTGGAACCGCAACAACGTCTGCGCGAGCAAAATCGGCGCCGCCGCCGCCCAAGCCTGCGGCGAACACGAAGTGGGATAAGGAATCGGCGAGGGAAACTCCGACCGATCGAAACCACAGAACAGTTCCGGCAGTCGGCCGCCGAAATGGCGGGCCGCGTCAAGGATGCCCTTCGCGACCTTCTGCGCCTCCTCCACGAACCCGTACCGCATCAGGCCCGCGGCGGCGATCGCGCTGTCGTGTGGCCAGACCGAGCCGTTGTGGTAGCTCATCGGGTTGTAGGCGCCCATGGTCGTGGCCAGGGTGCGGACGCCGAACCCGGTCCACATCGACGGCCCGGTCAGGTGTCCGGCGACGGAGGCCGCCTTGTCGTCCTCGACGATGCCGCACCACAGGCAGTGGCCGAGGTTCGACGTCAGCGCGTCGATGGGGCGTTTGTCCGCGTCGAGGCCGATGGCGAACCAGCCCTGTTCGGGCAGCCAGAACCGATCGTTGAACGCCTCCTTGAGCCGCGCCGCCTTGGCTTCGCACGTCGCCGCCGTCGCCGAGTCGCCGAAGGCCGCGGCGATGCGGGCGCGGGCGGTGTAGGCGGCGAAGACGTAGGCCTGGACCTCGGCCAGGGCGATGGGCGCGACGGAGAGCCTGCCCGCGGCGTCGTTCACGCCGTCGAACGAGTCCTTCCAGCCCTGGTTGCGCAGGCCCCGGTCGGTGGCGCGCTGGTATTCGACGAACAGGTCGCCGTCGCGGTCCCCGTACTCCTCGACCCAGGCCAGGGCTCGGTCGGCGGCGGGCAGCAGGGCGGTGAGGTCGGCTTCCGGCAACCCCCAGCGGTGCAGTTCGCCCAGCAGCGCGACGAACAGCGGGGTGGCGTCGGCGGTCCCGTAGTAGGCGTTGCCGCCGCCCAGGGTGAGCGCGGCCTCCCGGCCGAGACGCACCTCGTGCAGGATGCGGCCCGGCTCCTCCTCGGTCAGCGGGTCGACTTTCGTGCCCTGGTGGTCGGCGAGGGTCTGCAGCGTGCCGAGCGCGAGCCGCTGGTCAAGGGGCAGCGCCATCCAGCTGGTCAGCAGCGAGTCCCGGCCGAACAGGGCCATGAACCACGGCGCGCCCGCGGCCACCACGAGCCGCCCCGGGTGGTCCGGGTCGTGGATCTGCAGGGCCCCGAGGTCCACGGCGCTGGTGCGCAGTGTGGTGGCCAGCGCGGGGTCGCTCGTGGCGATTCGCGGGATGGCGATCTGCCAGGCGTAGAGCCTGCTCGCCGGGGAGGCGACCGCGTCCGCGCCGCTGGAGGTGCGCACAGTGAACCGGGTCGACCACCTGCCGCGTGCCGGGACGACCGCCCGGAAGCTGATCTGGCCCGCCGCGATCTGCGGGCCGCCCGTGGCGCTCAGCGCCATCCGCATGGTGTGGTCGTCGGCCGACCAGGTGTAGGTGAGCGTGTCGGCGCCCGCCTCGACCTCGACCCCTGGCTGCGCCTGGACGCGGCCTTCCTTGACCTCGAACAGATCCGCGAAGTCCGCTTCCACGGTGAGGCACACCGCGACCCCGGCGGGCTCACCGGACAGGTTGTGCAGGACCAGATCCTCGCGCATCCCGCCTTCCAGCGACCGCTCACGCACGACGAGCAGCGTGCTGTCCGCCAGCCCGCCGCGCGGCGCGGCGCGGCCGACGAACTCGGCGGAGAACGGCTGCTGGGAACTGGTTCCCAGCGACTCGACAGCCTGCCCGTCGAGGGTGAGCCGCCAGCCGGAGAGCACTCTCGTGTCGCAGACGAACAGGCCGTGTGGCCGGTCCGGGTGGATATCGCCGTCCATCGCGGACTGACAGAAGGTCGAGCCGTCGACGAGCGTCGTGGTGCCCACGCCGCCGACTGAGGACAAGGGTGGTGCGGCACTCGAGGCCCATGCCGTCAACTCGTCCGCCTCCCGGAATTTCAGCTGTTGGTACCGCCCCAGCCACCGTGCGGATGGTCGGTCACCGTGGTCCGGTGCCGTCACGCTCCCCTCGGGCTGTGACCGCTGTCATGGCGCTCAGCGGGCCGGAGCCTGCCCGCGGTGGCGCCGTCCTCCACGATCTCCGGCGCGGCGCCCGACCGCAAGGCCACGACGAGGGTTCCGCAGGCCGGTGCCTCGATCATGACCAGCCCGAACGGCTCCGGCCACTGGATGGGGTTGAGCAATGCCCGCGCGCCCGCAGGCAGGTCCATCGCCTCGCTCACGCGCGCCTCGCCGACGTACTCGACGTCCCCGCCGAGCAGCGGCTCGATCCGTTCTTTGAAGTAGGCGTGCTCGCGGGGCTCGCGCATCTTCGCGGCGATCTTGAGCGGCTGCCCGGCCTCGCGAGCCACCTTGACGGCCTCGTGGGCGCCCTTCTCCTCGGTCATCCGGCCGAGAAAAGCAGGTGGCCGCCGCTCCCGTCGCCGGAGGGGAACCGCTCCGGATCGACCCCGTGGTGGAACTGCTTCATCGTCGCGTGTTCGAGGGCGAACAGGTTCGGCACGACGGCCTCGCTGTCGCCGGTGGTGAACAGCATGACGTCGTGGCCCTGCTTGTCGAGCCCCGAGCCAACCGGTCCAGGAACGATTCCGTGCCGACGTAGCCCGGAGGTGGCACGGGCAGCCACGGGGCGCGAGCAAGCCCACCGCCCGGGGGCACCCACCCTCAGCGGTAAACCAACCGGTGCAGGCCACCGATCACCCGTCGGTACGCCGAACCGGCCCAGCCCGCCCGCGCCAGCGCGGCTCGGGCGGCGTTGGCTCCGGCGGCGCCGTGCACGCCGCCACCCGGATGGGCCGAGCCACCCGCGAGGAACAGGCGGTCGACCGGGGTGTCGGGTCGGCCGAGGCCGGGCACGGGTCGGAAGATGAGCTGCTGGTGGATGGCCGCGGTGCCCGCGTTGATGGCACCGTCGACGACGCTGAGGCTGTGTCGGCGCAGTTCCGCCGGTCCCTGGACGGCCCGGCCGAGCACGCGGGCGGTGAACCCGGGCGCGTGTCGTTCGATTGTCTTTTCAGCCAGGTCGGCGAGCCGCCGCAGGTCGTCATCGGACCAGGTCCGGTCGCGGGGGACGTGGGTGTAGGCCCAGAGGCTCTCCGTCCCTGGCGGCGAGCGGCTCGGGTCGGCGGTGGTCATCTGGCCCAGGAGCAGGAACGGCGCCTCGGGTGGGCGGTTGCCCGCCAGGTCGGCGTGCGCCCGCGCGAGTCCGTCGAGGTCGGCGCCCAAGTGGACGGTTCCGGCCCCGCCCACCGCCGCGGCGGTCCACGGGACCGGGCCGGACAGCGCCCAGTCGATCTTCACTGTGCTGTCGTCCCAGTGGAAGTTGGCCAGGTCGTCGACGAGCCGGGCGGGCAGGTGCTCCTCGCCGACCAGGTCCCGGTAGAGGATCGGCGCGGGCACGTCGGCCAGGACCGCGCGCCGGGCCCGGACCGGCTCACCCGCCCGCACCCCCATCGCGCGGCCACCGGCGACCAGCACCTCGGACACCGTGCGTCCACAGTGGACTTCGCCGCCGCGGTCCATGAGCCTGCGCACCAGCGCGTCGGTGATGCGGTGCGCCCCGCCCTCCGGGACGGGGAATCCGTTGTCCTGGCCGAGCATGGCGAGCAGCCAGCCGAACGCGCCGCTGCCCGCGCTGTCCGGTCCGAGGTCGGTGTGCTGGGCGCTGCCCGCGAACAGCAGCGCCGCTCCTTCGCCGCCGAACCGCTCCTGGCTCAGCCGGCGGGCCGACAGGGTGAACATCCGGGCCAGGCGGAGCAGTTCGGCCGTGCCGAGTGCGCGCGCGAGCCTTCCCGCCGCCCGCACCGGTGGGAACGGGCCGAGCAGGGCGGGCAGCAGGTCGCCGCGGATGCGCTGCCAGTAGTCGAATTCCCTACGCCACGCGGCCCCGTCGCCGGGGGCGAAGGTCTCGACGGAAGCCGCGGTCCGGTCGACGTCGCGGGAGAGCAGGACGTGCCGGTCGTCGGGCAGCACATGTGCGAGCACGGCCGGGGCGTGCGTCCAGCGCAGGCCATGGCGCTCCAGGTCGAGCTGGGCGAAGACCGGCGACGCGGCGGCGAGCGGGTAGAACGCGCTGCACAGGTCGCTTTGGAACCCTGCAACGGTGATCTCGGCGCTGCGCACCGCACCGCCGGGTTCCTCCGCGGCTTCCAGCACCAGCACGTCCCACCCGGCGTCGGCGAGCAGGTTGGCCGCCACAAGGCCGTTGGGTCCGGCGCCGACCACCACGGCGTCGGCGACCGTCACCGCGACCCGGGGACGTCGGCGGCGGCGCGGCCGGTGGCCAGGTCGGCGAGCCGGTCAAGCGCTTCGTTGTTGCGCGGAGTGAGCAGCAGGTCCTGCACGACACCGGGAACGATTTTCGCGGGTCCCGCCGAGACGTGTTCGGTCATGGTGACCCTCGTGCGGGCGGGACCGAGGTCTTCGAGTTCGAGCCGAACCAGGGCGGCGCCGAAGGGCCACGCCCAGGCGTCGAGTTCGAGCAGCCGGGGCGCGTCGATCTGGCGGACGACGGTGGCGTCGGACAGGCGCAACGGCCACGGGGCGATGTTGTGGTGGATACGCGAGCCGATGTCCGGCCAGTTCTTGTCGACCGCCCGGATGTGCGCCGCGCCGACAACCCAGCTCGCGTAGAGCCAGCCGTCGGCCAGGACCGCGAAGACGTCGGCCCGGGGGGCTTCGATCTCCTTGCTCACGACTGCCATCGAATCCTCCTGCGCCGTGCGGACACTGTCGGGTGGGTACCCCTGGCCCGCTGGGACTAACCCCGTGTGTGGTGACGCCGGAGTGCGGGCATCCCTGGTGGACGCCGAGAGAGGGAGTGTCCGGGTGAAGGTCGTGGTGACCGGGGCGAGCGGGAACGTCGGAACCGCGCTGCTGCGCGCGGTGCCGCAATGGGAGGCCGTGGCCAGGCGGGTGCCGCCGCCGCTGCGGCCGTACCAGCGAGCCCGCTGGATCTCCTGCGATCTCGGCGATCCCGGCGCGCACAGCGTGCTCGCCACCGCCTGCGCGGGCGCCGACGCGGTCGTGCACCTGGCGTGGGCGATCCAGCCGCCGCGGCACGACCCGGCGATGGCGCGCACGAACCGCGCGGGCACCGCGGCCGTCCTTCGGGCGGTCGCCCAGGCGGGGGTGCCTCAGGTGGTGTCGGCGTCGTCGGTCGCGGCGTATTCTCTCGCCCCGCGGTGGGACAGCGTCACCGAGGACCATCAGATCGGCGGAGTCCCGGGAAGCGCGTACAGCGCGGACAAAGCCGCCGTGGAGACCTTGCTCGACGAGTTCGAAGCGACCCACCCGGGTTTGCGAGTGGCCCGCATCCGCCCCTGCGCCGTCGCCCAGCGCGACGCGGGCGCCCAACTCGCGCGCTGGGCGCTGAGCCCGCTGGTGCCGCGCCGGATCCTGGGCAACCGGCTGCTGCCGGTGCCGCTGTGGCCGGACCTGCGGATGCAGGTCGTCCACTCAGACGACGTGGCCGACGCGATCCGCCGTATGGTGACGCTCGGCGCGACCGGGGCGTTCAACCTGGCCGCCGACCCCGTCCTGCGCACCACCGACTTGGCCGCCGTCCTCGGCGGCTTCGAGGTCACCCTCCCGAGAGCCCTGCTGAGCGCCCTCGCCGCCGCGGCCTGGAAGGCCGGGCTGCAGCCCATGCACCCTGGCTGGCTGCGGCTGGCCGACGGCGCGCCGCTCATGGCGTCCACCCGGGCCCGGTCCGAACTGGACTGGACCCCGACCTGGGACGCGCGATCGGCGTTGCGGGACCTGGTCATGGGAATGCGCGCGGGCACCGGTACCTCCAGCGCGCCACTGAAGGAACTGGCCGAGTCCCCGCGACCGCGGGCGCTGGGACGGCCGGCGTTCCAGAGCCAACACCAGCCGCGCGCTCGCTGACCCGTCTCATCGCAGTGGATGAAGACGTCGTAGCGACGGCGGAGCAGGGTTGGGACGTAGTTGCCGATCCGCTCAGCGCCCGGCCGGTAGACCACCCCGATCGCGCGGTGCGCCCGAACCTCGTCGGCCCAGTCGTCGTCCGGGCCGGCCGTGAACACGCTGTCCGCCGCGGGAACCGCCGCGTGCGCGACGGCCTCCACGCCGTCCGCGCGGGCAGGTGGCACGGGCAGGCTCCGGACCGGGCCGCCCCAGAAGTCCGACGCGATCACGCCGCCCGGGTAGCTGCCGAATCCGACAATGGCCACCTCGCGGTGGGGCGCCGCTACCGGACCAGTTGGCCGGGGTTCACCAGCCCCTCCGACGCCATGCCCGTGGCCCGCGCGTCACCCACATGGGTGTTGTGGGCCCAGACCACCGCTTTGGCACCCTTCCCGTAGCCGGTCATCAGCCGGTCGAGCGTGTCGGCCGTGCGCGTGTCGCGCACGTTCCACGACCGCCGGTCGCCGCGCACCATCTCCCGGCAGTAGCACTCCGCCCCGGCCACGACTTCGGACGCGGGGCAACCGTGGTCAGGCGCCGTCACGGTCCCCTGAGCTCTCGTCAGCTGAGCGCGGGCTCGGACGCGGAGCTGACGAAGTGGCTGATCGCCGAGCGCGGGTTTCAAGCCTATTCGGTCGTCACCCCTATTCGGTGGTCACCGAGCGCAGGATCTCGTCCAGGTTCGCGTAGGTGTCCGGCGGGATGGACCGCAGCTCCCGCAGGGTCTCCCGGTCGGCGTCGGCCTCCTCCGCGCAGCGCAGCAGGTAGTCCTTCTCGGCCGGGAAGTCCGCCTGGGACAGGGCTTCGTGCAGCCGGTGCCGGTCAGTCGCCATCGTTGAGCCTCCGATCGAGTCCGGTCACCGGCCGAACAGGCCGACGAGGGTGGCGGCCGCCAGCTTGTGGCCGCGAACCGCGTCGTGCACCTGTTCCGCCGTCGCGTCCGCGCCGAGGCCGAGCGGCTCGTCGACGGCGTAGAGGCGGAAGAAGTACCGGTGCGGGTCGTCGCCCACAGGGGGCGCGGGGCCGTCCCAGCCGGTGCCGCCCCAGCTGTTGCGGCCCTGGGTGACGCCGTCGGGCAGCTTTCCCTCGGGGAGTTCGTTGACGTCCGGCGAAATCCCGGTCGCGACCCAGTGCACGAAGGTGCCGTCCGGCGCGTCCTTGTCCTCGCAGACGAGCACCAGCTCCTGGGTGCCCTCTGGCGGCGGTGTCCACTGCAGCGGCGGCGAGGCGTTGTCCCCGTCGTGCGCGAACCGGTTCGGAATCAGCGTGTGGTCGGTGAACGCGGCACTGCGGAGCTCGATGACGTTCTCCGGTAGCGGATCGTCCATCGACCGGGTGCCCTTGCTCAGCGACGTCGGAGCCAGTTCGGCAGGCGCGTCGTCCTGCTGCAACTCCTCGTTGGCGGCCTCGTCGGCCTGGTCGTCGGGCACACCCTGCCGTTCGCGGTCCGCCCGGAGGCGAGTGCGTTTCACGTCGTACTTGTGGCTGCCGGGTTGCGGCATGGTGGAACCTCCTTCCGGTTGAGGTGGATTACCCGAACCACGCGGCGCCAATCGCCGCGTTTCGGCGAGGCCGCCACCGGTTACCCAGCGTGGAAGGAGGCGGGATGTCAGTTCCGGTCGTCATCGAGTCCTCGGGCGGTGAGCTGCCCGGTGACTTGGCGGTGCCCGCCGAGGCGCGCGGCATCGTCGTGTTCGCCCACGGATCCGGGAGTTCCCGGCACAGCAGCCGCAACCGGGCGGTGGCGAAAGTGCTGCGTGACAGCGGATTCGCCACCCTGCTCATGGACCTGCTGACCGAGGAGGAGGAACAGGTCGACCTGCGGACCAGGGAACTCCGATTCGACATCGACCTGCTCGCCTCGAGGATCTCGACGGCGGTGGAACAGATCCGGGGGCAACTGGCGGTGCGCGGCCTCCCGGTGGGTCTCTTCGGCGCGAGCACCGGCGCGGCGGCGGCCCTGGTCGCGGCCGCCGACGACCACTCAGTGCGCGCCGTTGTGTCCCGGGGAGGCAGACCCGACCTGGCCGGGGACGCCCTCGCCCAAGTCCAGGCACCCACCCTGCTCATCGTCGGCGCACTCGACACCCAGGTCCTCAACCTCAACGAACAGGCAAGTCGGGCACTCGCCGCGCCCAACCGCATCGAAGTCATCCCCGGCGCGACTCACCTGTTCGAGGAACCAGGCACCCTCGACCGAGTCGCGGAACTGGCCGCGGACTGGTTCCGCGAGCACGTCCACTAGGACTTCCGCCATCGCCCCCAACTCGACCCGGTGTCGCGCCGACGCGACTCCTTGCCGGTACCGGGCGGAAAGCCATGTTGGGTGAGCCGGGCCTCGCTCAGCTCGTCGGCGCTGGTCACGGTGAAATACAGGCTCAACAGCAGACCGAGCCCAAGTGCGCCCAGTGTCGGGAGCACCGGCACCGGGGTCAGCCAGGTCAGCAGCAGGAAACCGGCGACCAGCCAGGGCAGCGCCTGGACCACGATGCGGCTTGCGTAGCGCAGCAGCCAGGTCCGGGTGGTCGCGTCGTGCAGGACCCAGTCCCGGTAGTCGTCGGGCAGCCTGCCGCCATACGCGTAGTAGACCCACTGCAGAGGGTTCGGTCGCCGCATCGCCATACCGGACGGCTACCCGGGTAGCCGTCCGGCCACACGAAGTCGGGCACTCCATCTCGGCCAATCCGACCACCCCCTTCACGAATGAGCGACCGTCCTAGGCCGTCCAGGCGTATTTGCGCACCCGATCTTGCTCGGCGACCCCTGGCTGCTGCACGATCACCGCGGCACTCAGCCGAGGGGGAGGCAATCAGCGTGTCGGGGGTTGACACAGGCACGCGCGCGCTCGTCCTGACCGGGTTGGACCGGCTCATGGCCCGCTCCGTCGGCGACCCGGCCATCGGCATCGGTGTCCTCGACGGACCCGCCGTGCTCGACCACCCCGACCTCGCGGCCCCGATCACCGAGATCCGCCCCGGCGCCTGCGCGGTCGCGACCAGCGCCGCCTGCGGACACGGCACCCTGGTCGCGGGTGTGCTGGGCGCCCGGCGGGGAACCGAGGCCCCCGGGCTGGCGCCGCGCTGTCCGCTGCTGCTGCGGCCGATCTTCACCGAGGACGGCGCCCCGACGGTCCCGGCCGTGCTCGCCGACGGCATCGTCGAGTGTGTCGCGGCGGGCGCCAGGATCATCAATGTCAGCGCCGCCTTCACCGGCGCCGCGCCAACCGGAGCCCACCTGCTCACCGAGGCCCTGGACCACGCCGCGCGCAACGGGGTGCTCGTGGTCGCCGCGACCGGCAACGAAGCCCGGCTCGGCGGGTCACCGCTCACCACCCACCCCTGGGTCATCCCCGTGACCGCCTGCGACGACTCGGGCGTGCCGCTGGCCGCGTCGAACCTGGGCGGGTCGATCGCCCGCACCGGAGTCCGCGCGCCGGGCGCCCGGCTCGTGAGCCTGAGCAGCTCCGGCGGGTTCGCCGCGTTCGGCGGAACCAGCGCCGCCGCGCCCGTGGTCACCGGCGCGATCGCGTTGGCCTGGTCCCTCGCGCCGCATGTCGAAGCCGCCACCGTGCGGGCGGCGGTGCGCGGGCGGGCGGGGCGCGGCCTGGTGCCACCACTGCTGGACGCCGTCGCCATCCACGACGCCGTGACACGGAGCTGACATGAGCCAAGAGCGCGCGCCGCGCAAGATCCGACTGCCCGGGTTCCTGGTCGAAGAGGAGATCGGACTCGGCGACGTCATCAAACACGCCACCTCGTCGGCCGGGATCAAGCCCTGCGGCGGCTGCGCCAAACGCGCCGCCGCCCTCAACCGCTGGGTGTCGTTCGCACCCCGCACCACCAAATAGATGAGTGAAGGACAGATGACCGAGCTTCTCGATCCCACCCCCGGCCCGGCCTCGGTCGTGCCCGCCGCGGTGCCCGCACCCGGAGTCCGCGCCGCGGGTGGGCCCACGTCGGTGAACGTCCGCTACGTGTACGCGATCGGCCGGATCGAACCCCGCTTCCCCAGCCTGGGTTTGGAGAAGGAGTTCGCCCAGGCCACCGGCCGCGCCGACACCGCGGGCCTGACCGACCGCGAGACCGTCCACGCGGTGCTCTCCGACCCGGCGAACCGCTACCTGGCACGGCAGCTGTGCTGGGTGTTCTCCATCGAGGGCCAGGAGTGCTACCTGCTGCTCCCCCGCGACGCCAACGACCTGGACATGGTGATCGAGGCGATCCGCCCGGCCCCCGTGTCCGGTGACATCGACGTGATCATCGGCGCCGCCGCCGGGCTCGCCCCCGCCGACATGTGCAACGGCCTCATCGTGCCGATGCTCGCCTTCGACCAGGTGTACTCGTTCGACACCGAGTCCTTCATCGCGGCGATCCCGAGGCCGCAAGCCCTGGCGGAGAACGACTTCCAGGCGGCCGCCCGCGAGCTGTTCGCCCGGATCCAGCAGCTGGCGGACAACGCGGGCGCCACCGACGAGCACCGCGCGGTCAACTACCTGGCGATGCGCTACCCGGCCATCTACGCCCACGCCACCGAGCAGTTCGCGCGCAGCCTGTCGCTGACCGGTGTCGAGGTCACCCCGTCGCGGCTCTCCGGTGTGCGCACGCTGGTCAACGTGGTCTTCACCTACACGCACCGCACCACCGCGGTCACGGAGAAGCACGCGGCGCGGGTGGACGTCACCGAGCAGTTCCCGTTCCTGGCAAGCCCGCTCGCCCCGTACTACGACCGCTGAGCAAGGAGAACCATGGCATTCCCCGGTTTCACCGCCCACCAGGCGCTCACCCCGGCGACCGGGCGCTACCGCTCCGGCGCCACCCGCGACGGCGGCATGATCGCGGTGGTCCCCGCGAGCTTCACCTACGACTGCTCAGGCAAGGTGGACGGCAACTACCCGCACCCCACCAAGTGCGACCATTACATCGCCTGTGTCGCGGGTACGCACGCCTATGAGATGCCGTGCGCGATGGGACACGACGGACAACGTCTGCACTACGTTCAGGATTCGGGACCGGACCCGGCGAAGTCGCGGTGCGACTACCCCGAGGTCGCGGGCTGCGCTTCCTAGTCCTGGCAACCAGGTCCGGACCTGCCGAACGCAGGTCCGGACCTGATTTCGTCAGGCGGAACGGGGGCAGGGACCTGCGCGAGCATGGCGTCGGCGGTGGCGCCGCGCCGGGCGGTGACCGGCAGGCCGAGCTGGTCGGTGAGCAGCCTGCCGGTGGTTCCGGTGCCGTACGAGCGGAATCCGGACAGTTCGGCGGAGCGCCGCCTGGCCCAGGCGAGCAAGTCGGCCTTGCGCGAGTCGTGTGTGACCAAGGCGCTCGACCGCGGGCCGGATGGCGGCGGCGCGTCGTCGAGCAGCCAGTCCGGGTCGGCCGACGGGTGGAGGTGGATGGCGGCGGAGCACAGATCCGTCGGGTGATCTTGCCGTCGGCGTCCACCGAGGCGAAGTGCAGGGTCGAGTCACGGAAGTGCGGGTCGAGGTCGTACATCCGGAACATGGCGGTGATGCGGGTAACCAGTCCTCAGTGGACACCAAGGTTCCCGACCAGGGCCAGGTACACCGAGTTGTCGGACTCGCTGAGCCCGACCGGTTCGAGCAGATACGCCATGCGCACACCGTAGGAGAAACGGCCCCGGTCGGCTGTCCACAATCCGTGTCCTGTTCACGACATCGTCCGGTAACGGACTGTGAAAGTCGCCGAATCGGTCCTACAGTCGAGGTGCGCCCGTTTCGCGGGGCGCAGCGCGGCGGCTACCGGCAGGGGGTAGCCGGCGCGCCGGCGCCCGCCCGCATCTCCGATAGCCCTCGCGCGGGCGGGCTGCCACCAACCGGCACCGTCACCCCTGCGGCTTGACGATCTGCTGCACCGCCCAGCCGTTGCCGTCGGGGTCGCTGAAGAACACGAAGCGGCCCCACGGGAAGTCCTGGATCTCGCTCGCCTCGACCCCGTTCGCGACCAGGTCGGCCCGCGCCGCCTCGATGTCGGACACCACGACCTGAAGCCCTTCGACCGAACCCGGCGCCGCCTTGGTGACGCCGTTGCCGATGGCGATGGAGCACGCCGACCCGCGCGGAGTGAGTTGGACGAAGCGGATGTCGTCGCTGACCCGGTGGTCGTGGTCGGCGACGAAGCCGACCTGCTCGGTGTAGAACGCCTTCGCCCGGTCCACGTCGGACACGGGCACCGCCACCAGTTCCAGCTTGCAGTCCATGGTCTGTCCTCTTTCGGTCGCGCTCGTTGACATATCCAAGCTACCGACCCTTGCGGACAGGTTCGGTCCGCAAGTCACTTCGGGCGGACATTCCGCAGGGAAATCCCGTCCGAGTCGGAGATGCGGTCGGCGCCGATCGCGCGCAGACCCTCCCCCAGGCGCTCACGGGCCTGGCGCAGCAGCGTGAGCGAGTTGGTGGAGGTGCTCTGGACCGCCTCGCGGTCAAGATCGGCGCCATGTCCCTCGACCAGGAAGGTCTGCAGGGCGGCGGCGACCTCGTCGACCGCCTTGAGCGCCTGGTAGATGGCGAAGTCCCGGTTGTCGTCGTCAGCCATGGGTTCGAGTATCCGGCAACCGGCGCGCCTCGGCCCGGTAAGGATCACATCGCCGAACCGCCGCGAACCCGTAGGGTTTCGCTGTGAGCGACGCACCAGACGAGCGGGCCGACGAACGCCGGTGGACCCGGTTGCGGCGCCTGCTGCGCGCGTCGGACCAGCACGAGGGTGTCCTCAAGACGGTGCGGACGGTCCGACGGCTCGCCCCCGGCCACATGGCCCCGGCGATCGGCGACCGGCCATCGGACCGCATCGCCCGGCTCATCAGCCAGGCCAGGGCCGACCAGCCCAGCGCCGTGCGCGAACTCGGCCTGACCGCGGTGCAGGTGTGGCAGGCGCTCAGCGGCTCCGGTCCCGCCGCCCACGGCACGGAGGTCACCATCCTGTTCACCGACCTCGTCGGCTTCTCCAGCTGGGCGCTGGAGGCGGGCGACGACCAGGTGCTGCGGCTGCTCGGCGAGGTCGGCCAGGCCAGCGACAAGGTCATCACCCAGCATGGCGGCACAGTCGTCAAGTCTCTCGGGGACGGGGTGATGGCCGTCTTCCGCGACACCGGGCCCGCCATCGACGCCGCCTACGAGGCGTGCACCGCCATCAGCGCCATCACCATCGAGGGCTACCGTCCGCAGCTGCGCACCGGCCTGCACTCCGGCAGGCCCCGCCGGGTCGGCTCCGACTACCTCGGCGTCGACGTCAACGTGGCCGCCCGGGTGGCCGCCGCGGCGGGCGGCGGCGAGGTGCTCGTGTCCGGACCGGCGCTGGCCAACGTCGACACCGACCGCTACACCATCCGGCGCCGCCGCCGCTTCCGCGCGAAGGGCACACCCCGCGATCTGGAGGTGTTCTCGGTGGTCCCGCGCTACGGCGACGACGCCGTGCACGGTCGGTGACCACGGCGACACCCTTTTCTCGGATAACCAGCGTAAACTGAGTGGGCCGGTGCCTCGCGCACGTCGGCCACTGCGATGACACCGCAGTGACGCTTGGCAACCCAGCCGCAGCGCCAGCCGGTCGCAAGCCCGGGGACAGGAGCGCCGGCATGACGTCCGGCCAATTCGACCACCGCGCCACGGCAAGAGCGTTCACCGAGCGCACCGACGCCCGGGTCAGCCTCAAACCAGCGGGCGCGACAAAGGGGTTCTTCGACGGCGGCTGGTGGCCCCGGTCCCGCGAACCTGTCGCGGAGTTCTCCACGCTGATCTCCAGTCTCGCCGAGCGGTTCGGCCCGGTCGACCGGATCGGCTACAGCCGCGGGTCATGGGACACCGCGCCCGACCGGCTCCTCGTGGGCCAGAACACCGTGCGGCTGCAAGGTTTCCGCGGCATGAACGCGCACACGATCGTCCTCATCGGACCGAATCTCCGCCGGGTCACGCTGCTGGTCGTGCCCGCGCACGCCGCCGCGGACCCCGCGAACACGGCGCTGGACACGGTGGCCGCCGCCGACTGTGTCGCCGACGCAGCCCTCATTCTTACCGCTATTTCCCCATTCTGAACGGAAGTCCTTCTCGATGGCTCTACTCACTCTCGGCATCCTTTCCCAGTCCAGCAAGGAGAACGAACACCGGCGGCCGATCCACCCGTTGCACTTCGACCGGATCGACGCCGACCTGCGCGCCCAGATGTACCTCGAGACCGGGTACGGCGAGCGCTTCGACGTCCCCGACGAGGAGCTCGCCCCGCTCGTGGCGGGCATCCGCCCGCGCGAATGGCTGCTCGCCGAGTGCGACGTCATCCTCAACCCGAAGCCGCTGGCCAAGGACGTCGACACCCTGCGCGACGGACAGGTGCTCTGGGGCTGGCCGCACTGCGTGCAGGACGCGGCGGTCACCCAGTCGGCGATCGACGGCAAGCTGACCCTGATCGCGTTCGAGGCGATGAACCACTGGACCAGCGACGGCCGGTTCAACCTGCACGTGTTCCACAAGAACAACGAACTCGCGGGCTACTGCTCGGTGATGCACGCGCTGCAGCTCACCGGGAGCACAGGCGACTACGGCCGCAGGCTGCGCGCGGTCGTCATCGGCTTCGGCGCCACCGCCCGCGGCGCGGTCACCGCGCTCAACGCCCACGGCGTGCACGACGTGCACATCCTCACCGGCCGGGGCGTCACCGCGGTCAGCTCGCCGATCCACTCGGCGAACATCGTGCACCTGGAGAGCGACGACACCGACCCGCGCGGCAGCCACGCGATGACCGACAGCGGCCGCAAGCCGTTGGCCGACTTCCTCGCCGAGCACGACATCGTCGTCAACTGCGTGCTGCAGGACACCGACGCGCCGCTGATGTTCCTGATGGAGGAGGACCTCGACCGGTTCCCCCCGCGCAGCCTCATCATCGATGTCTCCTGCGACGAGGGCATGGGCTTCAGCTGGGCCGTGCCGACGACGTTCACCGAGCCGATGTTCACCGTGGGCGACCGGGTCCGGTACTACGCCGTCGACCACAGCCCGTCGCACCTGTGGGACGCCGCCACCTGGGAGATCAGCGAGGCGCTGCTCCCCCACCTGCGGACCGTGCTGTCGGGACCGGAGGCCTGGGAGTCCGACCCCACCATCGGCCGGGCCATCGAGATCCGCGACGGCGTCATCCGCAACCCGAGCATCCTGGCCTTCCAGGGCCGCGCCGCCGAGTACCCGCACGAACGGCCGATCCCGGGCGGACAGTGACCTGCGCCACTCCCGGGAACAAACCGCCGACGCCGGCGGTTGTGCCTGGTGGTCGTCAAAGTTTGTGTTCGTGTGTCAAAGCTCGCGGAAACGATGGTTGCGGGCGCTCTCTTCTTGTTGGACAAGCTGGAGATGTCGTCGTCTGACCCGACCCGGGTACCGCGGTTCGCGGAACCCGATCCAGCACCACAAGTAGGAGAATTCAATGACTCAGGGAACCGTGAAGTGGTTCAACGCCGAAAAGGGTTTCGGCTTCATCGCGCATGAGGGTGGCCCGGACGTGTTCGTCCACTACTCCGAGATCGACTCCAACGGCTTCCGCAGCCTGGACGAGAACGCGCGCGTCGAGTTCGAGATCACCCAGGGCCCCAAGGGCCCGCAGGCCGTCGGCGTGCGCATCGTCTGAGCAATCCCCACGGACTACCGGCCCCTCGACCCGTCATGGGTCGGGGGGCCGTTCGTGTATGGCCGACGGTGTACCGTCGAGGATGCGAGAGGTGAGAAAATGACTGCGTTCGCTCCCACCAACAAGGTGTCCACTCCGACGCTGCCAGAGGGCTGGCCGATCGGCTCCTACGACACCTACGACGAGGCCCAGCGCGCCGTCGACCACTTGGCGCGCAAAGACTTCCCGGTCGAGACGCTGACCATTGTCGGCATCGACCCGATGCTCGTCGAGCGGGTGGACGGCAAGCTGACGTGGGCCCGCGTCCTCGGCGCGGGCGCGGCGTCCGGCGCGTGGCTGGGCCTCATGGTCGGCCTGCTGCTCAGCCTGGTCACCGAGGGTGGCGCCCTCGCGCCGATCCTCATCGGCCTGGTCACCGGCCTCGCCTTCGGGATGGTTTCGGCCGCACTCAAGTACCGGCCGGCGAAGGGCAAGCGCGACTTCGTCTCGCACAGCCAGCTCGTCGCCCGCCGCTACGACGTGCTCAGCCTGCCCAAGACCGCCGAACAGGGCCGCGACATCCTCGCGCAGCTCGCGCTGGCGCGGCCGCCGCGGGGCTGACCGGTCACCGGTCTTCCGTGAGGTCGACGAAACGGACGGCCGCGGCCCCGAGGTCCCAGCTCTGGGCCTGGTCGTAGCCGCGGGCGGGCAGCCAGGTCACCACCACGTTGGCCCGCCGCCGCAGGTGCGCGGCGAGCCGTTCGAGGAACGCGCGCACCTGCCCGGCGTCATACGGGTCCTCGCACGCCAGGAACGACATCGCGCCGCGGTTGGACACCGCCTGCAGCATGCTCAGGTCGAACCAGCCGCCACCCGACGCCTCCGTCGTCCATTTCGGACTGCCGTGTCCCACCCAGATCACCTCGGCGCCGGGCAGCCAGGTCTGGCGCTCGCCGCCGCAGTACCGAGTCGCCCGGCTGACCGCCACCGCGTTGCGCCCGCGCAGCGTGCGCAGCAGGTCCTGCGGCGCGGGGAAACCCCACCGCACGAGGTAGCTGCCGACCGTCGTCGCGCCGAGCACCACCATGAACTCGCGGTTGATCAGCTCGGTCACCGCCTGGCGGGTCCACACCCGGTACCGCAGGCCGATCGCGTCCGGGGTGTGGCGCATGATCGCCCGCGCGACCCACAGCTGCTGGGCCGGGCCCAGCGCGAGTTGCTCGCCGGGCCTGCGGCCGCGCCTGCCGGGGACGAACGCGCTGTCCCCGCGGTCCCGGTATTCGCGCACCCACAGCCCGACGGTCTGCCTGGACACCCCGAACAGCCGTGCGGCGTCCACCTGGGCCATCCCCGCTTCGACCGCCGCGACCACCCGTCTGCGCAGGTCCGCGAGCACGTTGGCGGGCAACGCCCGGGGATCTCCGGTCACCAGTGGCACCGAACCCATCCGCCTCCGCCTTCCTTTGAGGATGACCTGTCAACGACGGCACGGGCAGGGGGTCTCGTACTGTCGGTGGCAAGTCACGTGGTGTTTACCGATCACCTGGCGGTGACCGGAACCCGAACCGTGGTCTGGTCAATCGGGGACGTGCGCACCACGACAGCGAGTTCCCACTCCCCCGGCATCGGCAGGCCGACGTCGAGCGCGGCGTAGTGCGCGGGCCCCGCGGGGACCAGCTTGACCGCGATCGGCCCGATTCCCGCCTCGGCCAGCCGCAGTTCGACGCGTACCTCCGGCACTGTCTTGGGTTTGCCGACGGCGTCGAGCACCGCGAGGTGCAGTTCGTTCTTGCCGACCTTCGACGGGGTCAGCACCATCGCCACCTGCCCTTTGCCGTGGAACCCGCCCGCGTCGAACGGCACCGCGACCGACAGCGGACCCGCGGCCGCCTTGGGTGGGTTGGTCAGCCGCTCCTGCTCAGCCCGCGCGGGCTCGGCGGCGGCCAGAGTCGCGGTGACACCGAGCAGTGCCACCGCGAGCGCCATCTCGGCGAGGACCACTTTGCGGAACCGGCCCACCTCGACGGTCTCCGGTCCGCGCTTGGCCCGTCGCTTCTCGGTCACCGTGGTGACCTCGAACCCGTAATGCCGGTGCACCCAGCGACGGGCGACCGCGCCGGAACCCAGCAGCAGGCCGACGAGAGCGAGCTTCCCCAGCAGCCACCAGCCATAGGTGGTGCCGAACAGCGCTGCGAACGTGCCGACCTGCCGCCAGCCCTGGTACAGCCCGGTCACCGCGACCACGAGAACGCAGATCCCCGCGGTCGTGGAGAACCTCGGGACGGCGGTCCGCATCGCCGTGATGTCACCGGAGCGCAGCAGCACCGCGATCGCGGGCAGCCCGCCGAGCCAGACGCCGATGGCCGCGAGATGGACCAGTCCTATGGGCACGGTGAGCGGCGCGAGGGTGTCCGCGGCGCCGTGTGCCACGAGACTCCAGGTCGCGGCGAGGACTCCCGCACCCGCGAACACCAGGATCCCGCGGCGCATCCGCTGTCGGGTGGGCAGGTCGTCCGCTGTCTCGTCGCGGCGCAGGAAACGCACCAGGAGCGCCGAAGCGACACCCAGCAGCACGATCCGGGTGACCAGCCCGAGGCCGATCCGGCTGTCCACGGTCGCGCCGAGGACAGCCGGATCGACAATCCCCCCGAGGGACCCGCCGCTCGCGTACGGCCCGTAGAGCCCCAGGGCCGCCACAGAGGCGGCGGTCGCCGTTCCCGCGCCGACCACCGCCAGGCGTCGGACCCCGCGTCGCGCCCGCGCTCCCGGCCAGCACACCGCGATGACGAACGCGGTGCCGACCAGCAGCGCGAAACCGGCGGTGGACAGCCACCGGGCAACGCCGTAGAACACCGCCGCCACACCGTTCCCAGCCGCCGTCGCCTCAGCCGACGCGGGCGCGGTGGCCTCGCGGACGCTGAAGGTGAAGGCGCCCTGGATCGGGTGTGTGTCGGCCGAGACGACCCGCCACGACACGGTGTACGTGCCGTTGGCGAGCGTCTCCGGTATCCCCACGGACACCGTGTCCTGCTTACCCTCGGGGTGCGTCGCCGCCCCGAGTCCCGCGATCTCGTTGCCGCGGGGGCTGATCAGCCGGATCGTGGCCAGGCCGACATCGACCGACTCGGTGAACCGCAGCGACACCTCCTTGGGCGAGTCGCCCAGCAGCTGCCACCCGCCGGGCGTGGACGAGACAAGCACGGCGTGCGCCGACGCGGGCGCCGGGTTGACGAGCATGGCGAACAGGGCGGTCAGGAACGCGGCGAACACCAGCCGCACACGGGATGGCGACAGCACGGGCATCACGACTCCAGGAATGGTCAGACCTGCGCCTTCTCCTTGGCGGGAACGCGGGCGGCCGGGATCTGCGACCTCGGCGGGGCCGTCCGGCGTCGGACGACGGGCAGCACCGCCACACACGCGGCGAGCGCGCCGAAGGCGGTCACCGCGCCGACCAGGCCGAGCACCCGGGCGAGCACGTCGGTGCCCGAGTCGGCAGGCGCGGCGGGGGCGGCGGCCAGCGACAGCACCGGGGCCGGGTACTCCGGCTCCGGGGCGCCGCCGGTCGGCGTCTCGATCCACCGCACGACCTCACCGTCGGAGTAGGTCTGCAAAGCCTTGAACACCAACCGGTCCGCGTCGGCGGGCAGCGGGCCGAAGGACACCGGGAACTCAGCGAACTCGCCGGGCTTGATCTGCCCGCCCTCCCAGGTGATGGACTCGACGCCCTCGGTCAGCTTGGCGCCGCCGTGGTGGCTGACCGGGACATCGAGTTTGCGGGTCTTCACCGTCGCGGTCCAGCCCGCGGGTGGCGCGACCGACGCCCGGCCGAACGGGTGGTCGGCCGGAAAGGTCACCTCCAGCCGGACCGTCGACGTGGTCTCCTTCTCGTTGGGGACACGAAAAGTGGCCTTGGTGTACTTACCCGCCACCGCGCCGTCCGCGGAGACGGACACGTGGGCGAACGCGGTGTGCGCGCCGAGGAGCATCGCGGCGCCCGCGACGATCGCCACGGCGAGAACGCGGATCGCCGACGATATGGAACGTGACATGGGACTCCCTTTCCTACGCGGGCGAACGGGTCAGCTCTGTGGGTGGGCGTGGGCGGGAGCCGGACCGCCCAGGGGCTCCACCGGCGCGGGAACGCCTGGCACAAGCGGCAATGCGGGCAGCGCGGGCAGCGGGAGTGCGGGCAGCGGAAGCCTTGGCACGGGCAGGTTCGGCGCCGCCGTCGGCAGCTTGCCGAGTTCGGGGAGGGCCACAGCGGCGGGGTCCACGTGCAGGATCGAGACCAGGCCGCTCATGCCTTCGTGGGTCTCGGAGTGGGAGAAGATGTGGCAGTGCAGCATCCACTTCCCCGGCTTGGTGGGCACGAAGACGATGTCGAAGGTCTGCCCGACGCCGAGCAGGAGGGTGTCCATCCGCTGCGGGAACGGCAGCCGCTTCCCGTCCTGGGCCACGAGTTCGAAGAAGCCGCCGTGCAGGTGCATCGGGTGGATCATCTCCGGGCCGGTGCCGATGAGCCGGAACCGCACCCGCTCCCCGACCCGGGCGCGCAGCGGGGCCGTCGCCGGGAAACTCTTGCCGTTGATGACAAACCCGAGCGCGCCGTCGCCGGTCATGATCCGGTAGTCGCGGTCGGCGGGGATGTCGCCGAGGCGCGGCACGACCTCCAGTGAGCCGTACACGCCCTTGCTTTCCTGCTCTCCGTGGTGATGCGAGTGGTACCAGTGGCTCCCGGTGCTGATCGCGGTCCACTCGTAGGTGTAGGTCGTCCCCGGCTCGATCGGCGGCTGCGTGAGCATCGGCACGCCGTCCTGGTCGTTGGGCAGGTCCATCCCGTGCCAGTGCAGCGCGGTCTCCTCGGGCATGTCGTTCTTGACCACGAAGCGCACCCGGTCACCCTCGTTGACCCGGATCACCGGGCCCGGGATCAGACCGTTGATGGCATAGCCCGCTTTGACCACGCCCGGCTTGGTCTCCCACTGCTTGGGTGCGATGTTCAGGGCGAACACCTTGACCCCGTCGACGATGCGCCACTCGGCGAGACGGGTGCCGTCACCGAGGTCCTCGCCGCCACCGGACTGCGCCTGCGCCGCCGCGGCGACCGGGGACACGTCGACGGGAAGCGACTCCTTGGCTGTGGGCGCGGAGGAACTCGAGATCAGCGTGCCTAGAAGGGCGATCACCGAGACCAGAGCGAATGTGAGAGCGGGCTTGCTGGCGAACCCGCGCGGCGATTGCGGAGAACTCATGGCTTTCCTCTTCCGTCGGCCGGTGGGTCGGGGAGCCGTCCGGCGACGACTCCCCGACCCGCTATCCGGCGGTTATGAACAATCGGTCGCGTAGGTGACCGG
This sequence comes from Actinokineospora xionganensis, assembly GCF_014323725.1. Classification (GTDB taxonomy): domain Bacteria; phylum Actinomycetota; class Actinomycetes; order Mycobacteriales; family Pseudonocardiaceae; genus Actinokineospora; species Actinokineospora xionganensis. The sequence continues at coordinate 163,487 of NZ_JABVED010000006.1, forward strand.
GTGCCGCTGGCGGCAGGTCAACTGGTCGTTGACCGGGTTGCTGGGCGCGTTCTGGACCCAGCCCTCGTAGGCCAGCGGAATGGGCAGCACGCCCTGTCCGCCGAAACCGGCCCACTTGGTGATGGTTCCGTCGTTGACGGTGCCCTTGTTGCCGTCGAGCACCATCTTTCCGACCACGGCGGCGTCTTCGGGGTTGCCATCGCCGTTGGGGTCGGTGTCCACAACGGACAGGGTGTTGGCGAACTTGCTGGAGACGTAGGCGTAGTAGCCGCCGCCCTTCTTCGCCCCGAAGTTGATGCCGTGACATCCGGCGTCACACGGCAGCCACTTGACGATCTCGTCGGTCTTGGGGTCGATCACGGTGATGTTGGACGTCAACGTGTTCGCCACCAGGAGAGCCGAGTTGTCCGGTGCCACCGGCAGCTGGATCGGCAGACCACCGAACGGTCCGGTGCCACCCGCCACCGGGTCGTAGCTGCCCCACAGGTTGATGCTCTTGTGCTTGGCCTTCGCACTGCCGTCGACACAAGCGTCTTCGTAGTTGGAGATACAGGAGACGGTCGCGCCGAGGAAGTCGGCCATGTACGTCTTCTTGCCGTCCGGCGTCATGCCCGTGGCGATCGGCATCTCGCCGGTCTTCTCGTGCCTGATGTTGCCGGTCGGGATGTCGACCAGGGTCGCGTTGTAGGTGTTGACGTTCGGCGTCGCCATGATCTTGGCGTCACCGGTCATCCAGTGGGCGTGCGGGTGGGCGATCTTGCCGCCCGGCGCCTGCACCGGAAGACGTCGATCGATCCGGGTGCCGCCCGGCGCGATCTCCAGGACGGAGCCACCACCGTTGATGGCCACGTGGAGCTGGTCGGTGTCGGTCCGGCTCATCACGTGCGACGGGTCGGGGCCGACTTCGAGCTGGCGGATGAACTTGCCGGTCTTGAGATCGTAGGTGTTCATCTCGTCGCCGAACCACTCATTGCCGTAGAGGACAGTCTCGTTCTTGTCCGTCCACATGTTGTGGATGTTGTTCTGGTTGATCTCCGGCGCGGAGATCTTCTGCTCGACGTTCCAGGTCGCGGTGTCGACCTTGGTGATCGAGCCGGTCTTGGACTTCTCCGCGTACTCCTCCATCTGAGTCGCGATCCAGACGTCACCGACTCCCGGCGTGGACGGCTTCTTGCCCAGGGCGGGCAGCTTCTTCGGGAAGCCGAACTTGCTCTTGAGGTACGAGTCGAGGCTGGGCACCAGTTCCGGCCTGCCCTTGTCGTCGTACATCAGGATCGGGGCGGGCGGGAACTGCGGGTTCCAGGTCCGCTCCTCGGTGTCGCTGAAGGTCTGCCAGTTGTCCTTCACCGTGATGACGAAGAACTTCTGCACCAGCTGGGCGATGATGTCGGCGTTCGACGGGACGCTCAGACCGCGAGCGTTGACGCCGAGCTTCTTGCCGAAGTCCAGACCCAGGGTCAGCGGGTCGTCGACCACGATCGCACCCAGCATGTACGGGTGGATCTTGCAGGTGAACGCGTACAGGCCGGGCTCGGTGAGCTGGTAGCTCGTCGCGCCGACGAAGGCGCCCGGCACGTCCGCCGGGAAGCCCTTGGCGCCCTCGGGCCAGATGAGGCTCGTGGGGGTGTGCGCCGACTCGGCGTCCGGGCTCTCGATGTTGAAGTTCACCGTGACCGGCAGCTGGACGTCGTTCTCGGCGAAGGTCCGGAGGTCTTCGAGCAGGTCCTCCAGCTCGGGGCCGACCGGGAGGCTGTCCAGCGAGATCGGGGCGTCGGCCGGGAGGGCCTTCACCTGGCTGGTCAGCTGGTCGAGCAGCGAGTTCGCCTTACTGATCCGCTGGTCGCCCGTGGGGAGCAGCTGGAAGATCGCCTGCCGCATGGCGTCGAGGTTGAACAGCGAGTTCGGGTCGACCCCGAGGTCGCCGAGCAGCGGCAGGCCGCCCTTGCCGAGCACGCTGTTGACCTGGGTGATGTTGTCCAGGTTCAGCGTCTTGGCCGCGTCGAGACCGGCCAGGAGGCCGCCGCCGAGCAGCGGGACGGTGGTGCCGTCCAGCAGCGGGAGGCTGCCGCCGCCGAGCAGCGGGATGTCACCTGTGCCTGGGAGACCGCCGCCGAGACCCGGGAGCAGGCCACCGACGTCGGGGAGGGCTCCGCCGCCGCCACCGGGGAGACCCGGCAGACCCGGCAGACCACCGCCGCCACCGGGCAGGCCCGGAAGGCCCGCGCCGAGGTCGGGCAGACCCGGGAGCGCGCCGCCACCGGCACCGGGCAGCAGGCCGCCCACGTCCGGCAGACCGCCGCCACCGAGCAGCGGGATGCCCGACGGGTTCACCGACGGGACCCCGTTGAGCACGGAGCCGAGGTTGACGCGCGGCAGGACCGCCACGGCCAGCGACTGGCCGATCGACGGGCCCAGGTTGAGGTTGGTGTCGAACCAGGAGCCGTTGGCGTCGGTCAGGTCGAACGACACCGGCAGCGGACCGACCCCGACCGGGGCGCCACCAGGGGCGCTGGTCGCGGTGCCACCGCCGCCACCGGGCGGCGGGGTGGCCGTCGGGGGCTGAGTGGCCGTCGGTGACGGCGTGGACGTCGAGCTGGTCGGGGGCGCCGTGGTCGTGGTGGGTGAGGGGCCACCACTCTCGACGACTACCCGTCCCACCATGTCGGGGTGGAACTTGCACCGGTAGTCGACGGTGCCCGGGCCGGTGAAGGTGAACGAGTAGGACGCTCCCGGACCGAGGTCCGGCGAGTTGAGCGGTCCGCCCGTCACGCTGTGGATCACCGAGTCCGAGTTGGACCAGGTGACGGTGTCCCCGACGGCGACGGTGATCGACGCCGGGTTGTACTGCAGGTTCTGCAGTGTCACCGAGTAGGTCGCCGCCAGGGCAGGGGACGGGACCGCGGCGCCCAGCAGACCGAGCGCGAGGACTGACGACGCGGCGATGAACCGTGTCGTCCGAGAGCGGCGTGGAGCGCCTCTCCCGGACGGGAACATACGCGGCGAATAATGACGCGACGAGCGCATGCCATTCCCTTCTTATCGGGTTCGGGCAGCGCGATCCCGCGCAGGGTGGGATCGCGCTACCCGAACCGGGGAGGTGGTGCGAATTGCTGCCTCTGCCGATCGACAAAGACCCGACGAGAACTCACCAGGGCACGGGGGTGCCTATTGGCGGGTCCTTGCCGTGCGAATCCTGGCGGCGAAGTGATCGGACATCGGGGCGGGCGTCTGCCAATGCGAGCTCCCAGGGGTGGACGGTACCGCCTTCTCAGGAATCCCGGAGAAGTGGGACCAAGTACCGCAATGAAGGATGTCCGGTTAATCTCTGGTTTGTTAACACGAGACGATCTTCCGATCACTCGGCCTCCACCAGGCGGGTGAGCGCAAGAATTTTCGGCCCACTTTCCACCTGATCGAACAGTTGTCGTCCCGACCCCACCTAGGGTCAAAACAAAGCGAGTCGGCACCATCCAGGCAGGTCAAGGGCGCTTTGATAAGTGACTCATCGGTAGCAGATGACGGGTATTTGCTCGTGCGGTTATCTACCGGGCAATGCGGTTTTCCGCCATCGGTTTCACCTGAGAGCCACCTGAGAGACCTCTAAGAGCAACCTAAGAGGAGCCTTAAGCTGGGCAAATGCGCCGCCCGGTCGCCGGTCGCGTGGTCGACCGCGCGAAGATTGCTGGAATGTTAATCGACAACCTTGTGAGATACACCCCTCTAGCCAAGCCCGGATCGCGCGTGCCACCATCCGACCAGTCGTTTCGGCCGTCGCCCAGGGAGGACCCGAGTCGTGAGTGAAACCCAAGCGAAGGCAACCGATGCCGCCGAGGACGAAGTGGGCAAGGAAACCGAGGAAACGGCAGCGGCCGAGAAAGTCGAGGACACCGCGGCGAAAGCAGTGGAATCGGATTCCGCGGTGAGCCCACCGACGACGAAATCGGGAAAGCTCGCGGAAAAGACGTGGTGGCTCCCGTGGCTGTTGGGGGTGGCCGCGCTTTTCGTCGCCGTGCTCGTTCTTACCGGCGCGTTCGACGGCGACCCGGAACCGGAGGAACAGATCCGGGACCGGCAGGCCGTGCTGCCGAAGAGCACGCACACGGTCGTCTACGAGGTCAGCGGCGTCGGCAAGTCCCCGGAGATCCGGTATGTCGTCGACGGGACCGCGCAGACCGAGAAGGTCGAAGGTGTGGACCTGCCGTGGCGCAAGGAAGTCCAGATCACCGTCGGTCCCGGCATCGGCATCGCGCAGCTCCTCGCGGCCAACGCCGACGCGGACTCGATCTCCTGCTCGGTCAGCGTCGACGGCCAAGTAGTCAACCAGGGTGTGGCGCCCGGCCAGTACTCCAATGTGGCCTGCTCCGCGGTGATCCGCCCCAACCCGAAGTAAGGGAGCACGGACATGCGGTACCTGTCGCGTTCACGCGGTGGAGTTCACCTGTCGCCCGACCCGCGCACCGGGACAGCCGCGTCGTCCGTACCCGCGCGTGCCCGGCGGTTCGGCGTGCTGCTGAGTCTCGTCGCCATGGTGTCCGGCGGTCTACTGATGGGCGCGGGCGTCTCGTCAGCCGCCGAGACTGTCGTGCTGGAGAGCTGCTCCGCGCGCGTGGTCGGCCCGCCCGGCCAGCCCATCGCGCTGCGGCCCTCAGCCGTCGAACCGCCGATCCTCGCCGCGCTGGCGCCGTTGGATCCGCTTGGCGTGACCCGCGTGCTGTTCCGACAGGCGTGGTCGACCCTGCCGCCGATCCCGATCGGCGCGGTGCCCGACACCGGCCAGGCGATGATCAACGGCGACGTGATCGCCAACGCGGTCACCACACAGCTGCTGGGACTGCCGGTCCTCTCCCCCGTCATCGGGACCCTGCTGCCGACGGTGTGGAGCACGATCGCCCAGACCTGCGGTGTCGTCGGCGAGGTCGCGGGCACCGCCACCGGCGGCAGTCCGGGAACCCCACCGCCCGCCCCCGGAAACCCGGGCCCGGCGCCGACGACGACAGCGCGTCCCACCCCCGGAAAGCCAGGCGCTCCAAGTACTCCCGGTGCCCCGCCGTCGTACCACGAGTCAGGCCCGGCCGTTGCGCCCGGTGTCACCCCAGACCGTGCCGCAGGCTCACCGGGAGGCTCGAACCAGGCGCTGGAGTACCCGGTCGAGTGGAAGACCAGGGCGCCGGGCCTAGGCCTGCCACCCGAGGCCGTCGCCGTCCTCACCGCCCCGGCGGGCAACAGCCCGGTTCCGCAGTTCGGCCTGGCGGGGCAGGGCGACACGGCCGCGGACAACCGGACGACGGGCAGCGCGGTCCCGCTGACCGAGACCGCGCGCCGCCTGTCCTACGGCCCCATCGTGCTGGCCGCCCTGCTGATCGCCCTGGTCGCCGCCCAGGCCGCCCGGACCATCGCGCTGCGCCGCTCAGCCCCCGCCGGGGCGTCCCGGCTGGGGCTGCAATGGCGGCAGCTGCGGATCCCGGTCCCGGTCGTGAAGCGGTGACCTCAGCTCCGGGGTGACCACACCACCGGCACGGCGTCCGTGCCGTGCTGAACGAATCCCCTTGCCCCGTAACGGAACGACATCGGCCGGTCAGGGTCGAGGCGCAACCCGGGACAGCCGTCGAGCAACGCGCCGACGGCCGCCCGGACCTCGATCCTGGCCAGCGGCGCGCCCACGCAGTAGTGCGGTCCCAACCCGAACCCGAGCTGCGCGGGCCGCCTGCGCACGTCGAACACCTCCGGCTCCGGGAACGCCTCCTCGTCGTAGTGCGCCGCGGCGATGCAGAAGTACGCCATGCTCCCGGCTGCGATCGGCGTCCCCGCGATCTCGACATCCTTGAGCACCAACCGATACAGCCCCGCGGACGGGTTGGCCCACCGGAACGCCTCGTCGATGGCGGGCTCGATCAGCGACCGGTCCGCGCGCACCTGATCGAGGGCGTCGGGGTTGAGCAGCAGCGAGCTGATGGTCGCCGTCATCATCTGGATGGTCGTCTCGAACCCGCCCAGGATCAGTCCCACCACCGCGACGACACACGCCTCCAGGGAGAACTGGTCCTCGTCCAGGTGCGCCCGGATGATCTCGCCGAGCAGGTTGTCCCTCGGGTCGGCCAGCTCGGCCTCGACCAGCGTCCGCGTGTAGTCGCTGAGCTCCTGGTAGGCCTGCGTTCCCGGTGCCGCAAGCGCTTCCTCCATCGGCGAGCCGAGCCAGCTCACGATGGTCCGCACCCACGCCAGCCCTTGGTCGCCCACCTCGTCGGGAATCCCCAACAACTCCAGGAACACCTGCATCGGATACCGGGCGATGGCGTCCTCGACCAGCTCGGCCCGATCCCCCCGCAATGACCCGAACGTCCGCACGGCGATGGGAACGATCCGCTCCTCGTACCGCCTGCTGACTCCGGGGCTGAAGAACCGGTTGTGGATCCGCCGCTGCCGCGTGTGCTCGGCCCCGTCATGCGCGATCATCGAAGCCGCCATCGGCCCCATCCCGTAGAACTGGGTGCCGAACGTCCCGGTGTCGCGCAGCGCGGCGGAGACGTCCTTGTGGCGCAACACCAGCGGTGCCCCCATCCGCTGGTCGAACACGACCGGCAACTCCCGCCCCAACGCGGCGAGCCTGCGTCCCAACGTAGTCGGCGAATCGAACTGGGCGGCGAACACACTCTCGGCGACAGTGATCATGGACGCCTCTCTCCCGGGCAACGGCACGCCGACTACATCGCCGCACCCGCCTGAGATGTGACGTCACTGAGTGACACCCGGATCGCCCAGCGTCAGTTTGCCGACGTAGGTGAGAGTCGTCTCCGGGGTGAGCGGGTGGAACTTCCCGGCCCGGACGTCGCGGTAGGCGCGTTCGAGCGGGGAGCGGCGGAAGTACGACCGGCCGCCCACGAGGTCCATCGCCAGGTCCACCACCGCGATGGCGGCGGTGACCACGTGCCGTTTGGCGGTCATGACGGTGGCGAGGACCGCGGGCTCGGCACCGTAGTCGTCGCCCAGTTCCTCGATGGCGCCCAGCAGCGACCACCACGCCTCCCGCAGGTGCGCGTCCATCAGTCCCACCTGCCGCGACGCCTGCGGTGAGGCGGCGTGCACGGCCACATCCCGGGCTCCCGCGGCGATCCCGTAGTAGGTCGCCGCGACGACCGGCGCGAAGTGGATGGCGGCGGCCATCAGCGGCACCCCGAACTCCCCGTACGGCCGCCGCCCGGCGATCTTGTCCGAGGGCACGAACACGTCCTCCAGGACCACGTCGTGACTCGCGGTCCCCCGCATCCCGAGCGTGTCCCACGTTTCCTCGATCCGGACCCCGTCGGCCGCCAGCGGCACGCTGAAGTGCAGCACCTCCTCCCCCAGCACCGCGCAGGTGGCCACCACCGTCGCGGCGGGCGACTGGCTGCAGAAGGTCTTGCGCCCGCTGACCCGGAACCCGCCCTCGACGGCCACGGCGGTGGTCGTCGGCCACAGCCAGTCCGAACCCCCGCTGGTCGCGATGACGATCCCCTCGGCCGCCACCCGCCGCAGCACCCCTTCGGCGTCCGGCGCCCCCTTGCGGCGGCGGAAGCCCTGCATGAGTGTCAGGTACTGGTGCATCGCACTGGCCAGCGCGGTCGCGCCGTCGTGTCTGGCGAGTTCGGCCTGGGCGTAGCAGACCTGCCGCATCGTGGCGCCCAACCCGCCGAGTTCGTCGGGCACGGACAACGCCAGATAGCCGCGCTCCCGCATGGCGTCGTACGCCTCGGCGACGAACGTGGCATCCCGGTCGTGCTCAGCGGCGTGCGCGGCGGCGACGGCGCCGATGTCGGCGGCGAGACCGACGAACCGGGTGTCGTCCGGGCGCACGGCGGTGGGGAACGAGCGGGTCTGGACAGGACGGTCGATGACGGTCATGGCGATACCTCCCATATCGGTGTCCGCCCAACGGTAGGAACGCCCGTCGCCCCCAGGTAGTGCAGAAACTGAACCGCGCCCGTAACGCCGGGGGTGTCCACGCGCGACTCTGAAGGTGTGCGGCCCTACGCCCAGTACTGCCCCATCGTCCGAGCGGTAGAAGTCCTCGGCGACCGCTGGACCCTGCTTATTGCCCGCGAGTTGCTCAACGGCGCCACCCGCTTCAACGAGATCGCGCGCGGCCTACCCGGCCTCTCCCGGGCCCTGCTGTCGCGGCGGCTGCGCCAACTGGAGAACGCGGGCATCACCACCCACGCCGGCAGCGCGTACGCCCTGACCCAGGCGGGCGAGGACCTCCGTCCCCTGGTCTTCGGCTTGGCCGACTGGGGCGCCCGCCACGCCTTCGGCGATCCCCAACCGGAGGAACTGGACCCCGAGGTCCTGATGTGGTGGCTCCACGGCCGGGTCGACACCAGCACACTCACGAAACGAGCGGTGATCCAGATCGAGGTCGCCGACCGCTCGCGGGTGTTCTGGCTGGTCCTGGAACCCGGCGACGCCTCCGTCTGCTACACCGACCCGGGCTTCGACGTGGACGTCGTCCTGGCCTCCGACCTGGCCACCCTGTACCGCGTGTGGGTGGGCGAGATCGACTTCACCGCGGCGGCCAAGACGGGTGCCCTGACCCTCACCGGCACCCGCTGGATCGTGCGCGGACTACCCGGCTGGCTGCGACTGAGCCCAGCGGCCCCCTACGTCCAAGCCGCCAGACTGGCGAAGCCCGCAAGTCAGAGCAGGTGACCCCGGAGCGGGCCGTAGAGTGAACGGGGACGATCACTCGGAAGGACGACATGAGCGACACCAAGCGCACGGTATCCATCGAGCGGGCGGCCCTGGGTCGCTATGAGATCACCAACGCCCGCGGCGGCACCATCACCATCGGCGAAGGCGAGGACACCGACTTCACCCCCGTGGAACTGCTGCTCGCCGCCATCGGTGGCTGCACCGCCATCGACGTCGACTACATCACGAGCCGCCGAGCCGAACCCACAGCCTTCACCGTCACCGTCACCGGCGACAAACTCCGCGACGCCGAACGTGGCAACCACATGGACAACCTGGAAGTCACCTTCACCGTCCGCTTCCCCGAAGGCCCGGAAGGCGACACCGCTCGAGAAGCCCTCCCCCGCGCCGCCAAGCAGTCCCACGACCGTCTGTGCACCGTCAGCCGCACCGTCGAGGCGGGCACCCCGGTCCACGTCGAGGTCCGCTAGAGCACGTAGGACCCGATCAGGTGGCCGATCTGGCGGATGTCGGCCCGCCCCTTGAACTCCAGGCGCACGTTGCCGAGCCCGCTGAACCAGAGGTCAAGCTCGGCGTCGAGGTCGAACGTCCCCGCCGTCTCGATGGAGAACGCCTGGATCCTGCTGTAAGGCAGAGAAGTGAAGTCCCGCTTCTTCCCGGTGATCCCCTGGACGTTCACCGCGATCAGCCGCTTGTTCGTGAACACCACGAAGTCCCGGGCTCCCTTGAAGCACAGGACGATCTCCTCCCCGGCGATGATGATCGGAGCGACCGAGGGCGCGATGTCCCTGGGGTCGCAGGGAGACAGTCGGAATACGGAGCTCTTTTCAAAGTCGATCATGAACCCATGTTAGTTCAAGGCTGTCGTGACAAGAAGGCGTGCGGCACGGCGTCGTTCGATCACGGCGATCGCGAGCCGACCGTCTTTTTCATCGATGGGAATCACCCACGTCTTGTTCGAGCCGACCAACAGGAGCGCACTCCCGATCGGCAGTGGAACCTTCGCCAGCGATTTCGGTTGCGAGTCCGGAAACGCGACAAATGACGTTTCGTTGGGAATCTCTACAACGTCGACGGTTGGCAACTCGTCGAACCTGAACACGGTCTTGCCGTTACCGTAGCGAGGCCGCGTTCTTTTTCGGCTTGTCAGGCGATCCAGCACGATGCGATCATCGAGAATGCGCAGGCGAACACTTTGCCGTGGAACCCGAAAGAGGATCTCCCAGTCGGACTCGACCAACTCCTGGGTGATCGGCCGGGTAACGGCTCGAACCGCGAGCCGCTGCATTCCCCAGCACACCAGAACGACCACGACAGTGGCCATCAAGCCGAGGAGACCCGCGTTCCGACCGTGGACCACATTTCCGGCCAGAACTCCGGCAGAAATCCAGAACATCACGACACCTGGACCAGCGCCCCACGAGGACAACCGCCCCCAAACGCCCGAAGTGCGCCTCTTCACCACAGTCGCTATCAGAGCGGCCAAGGCGGCGGCCCAGCCCAGGCTCATGTAACCAACCGCGTCCCAGACCTCGGTGGCAAGGTCAGTCAAGCGCCGCGGCACTCCGGATCGCTCCGCGAGTGCACGGTCCGTCAGATATCTGCCCCAAGTCGCCACCACCACGGCCGAGGCAACCGGCACGAGCAAACTCAGCGCCTGCAGAGGTAGCGCCAAGCCTGCGCGTGCGCGCATGGCGTATCCGTTCGGAAAGGTCAGCGGCGTTGTCGCGTCGACAGTCACAGGGTTCCCTCAGTGCGCCAAGGCGCTTCCTCGCGAGACGCTGATTCGGGCGACTGGGAGCCTTCAGTGACGCCTTCGGGCTTGGGGTCAACGGCGGTCTCGGCGACCGGACCGTAGGTTCGTTCGGGAATCGCGGCGGCGTCGCGTCGCTGTTGCTCCCAGTGCTGGGCCCAGTGCTGGTCCTTCTCGGCCTGCTTGGCCCGGGCGTCCTGCTCGCGGTGGGTCTGGTCGCTCGTGGCCTGCACGGTGGCGTCGGCGACCAAGCCCGGAATCTTGGGGAGACCCGACTCGTACTCGAACTTGCCTTCAATGCGATTCAGTCGTTCGCTGGTGGATCCGAATTTCTCCTGGAATGCGTCCTTGCGGTACTGGGCAAGATCTTTCGCGGCATCGTTCTTGGCCGCTTTCAGGTCGTCGCCTTTCTTGCCGAGATCCGCGAGCTTGTTAGCATCTCCCTTGCCCGACAACATCTTTTTGGCTTCATGCGCCGACTTGCCCGCATGCTTCGCCGCTGCGCGGTTGTACTTTCCAACGCTGCCATCCAGGCCCTTGATCGTGCTGTTCAAGGCGTTGCGCGACTTCTTGGCGTCATCGGCGAACCCATCGAGTTTCTTGACGACCTTGGCGACCTTCTTGGCGTTCTTGCCAGCCAGGACCGCGCCTTCGACGACGGTGTCGGCGATGAACGCGGCCTGCGAGGCGCCGAAGGTGATCGGCGTGAGCGCGCTAGCCGCCGCGAACTTGATGATCGCGTTCGACGCGAACTCCGAAATCGTGTCACGGACCACGCCACGGACGACGCCGACGACCTCCGCCGCGACCGTCACCGCCGCAGCCGCGTTCTGCGCGTGGCCAGCCCCGCCGGCGACGACCTGGGCGAAGTTGTTAACCGATGCCTGGTAAGCCGCGATCGCGGTTCCATCAGCCCCGGCAATGGCTTTCAGCGAGTTGGTGTAAGCCTCCGCCGTTTGCTGCATCCGGGTGGCGATGTTGGTCCAGGTCTGCGCCATCGCGGTGACGGCATCCGGGTCACCAGCTAGGAAGTCGAGAGGCTCCTTGAGGAACCCGATGTGCTCGATCAGCCAGCCGATGACGCCGGACAGCACACTGCCGAGCGGGTCCATGGCGAAGCCGAGGAGGTCGAGACCACCGCCGACCGCATCGCCCGCGAGCGCTCCCCAGTCACCCTTCATGCCGTCGTAGACAATGTTCGCGGCGCTGCCGAACAACCCAGACCCGTCCCATGACTGAGTCGGGCTGTCGAAGTTCGCTGGTTTGACCCAATTGGACAGTGACGCGTCGTCGGTGGCGTTGAGTGGGTTCTGCGGTTCGGTCATTTCCGCCCCTCAAGCTGGTCGAGGATCGCATCGAACATCGCCGCTGCCTCCTGGTCACCGTTGGCGTAGGCCTCGCGCATCTCCTTGAACCGTCCGGCCATCTCCTCCCCAGCACTCTTCGCCTTGCCGACGAAATCAACCGCGTCGTTGATCCAGATGCGCAGGGTCTGGGCTGCGAGAATCCCGACAACGCCGAAGACATCCGGATTCCACAAGGACTCACCCCCGCCACCCGCATCCTCGGCGCCGGGCATGCCTGCCAGCAGGGCCTTGAGTTCCCGCTCGTGGGCTTCGAGGACCTTCAGGTCAACTTGGAAACCACCGTCCGGCATTACTTGTCCCCCCGGTTGAACGGATCGCCCTGGTCGTAGTCGTGTTCGTCCTCGTCGGTCGCGCGGGCAGGCCGGGGCTGCTGAACCGGCGTGGGTCGAAGCGGTTCGGCGGCCTCTTCCTCATTGAACTGCCGCAACACCGGCGGCGCGGGCGGCGGCTCGTCCGGCACCTCCACGGGCGGCACCTGCTCATGCAGAAACCGCATGGCGTCACTGTTGTCGCCGATGATCGGCGCCATGATCTCGGTGATCCGCTGCGTGGCCTGCGCCTGCGCCCGCCGCGCGGTAGCCATGACCATCGCCGCGAGCCGCGCCCGCGGCATCCCCTCGGCCTCCGCGCCGAACGACAGGTCCACCAAGGCTCCCGCCGCACTGACGGTCATCGTCACCGCACCGTCCTGGCTGGTCGCCGACCCAGTCAGGTTCCTGATCTGTGCCTTCGCCTCTTCCGCTTTTTCAAGCAGCGCCGCCACGCGCTTCTCGTAGTCAGACAGGACGCGGTTGGGATCGGTGTTGGTCATGGCTGCTCCAGGTCGGCCCTCAGGTGAGGGAGTTGACCAGTTCGTCGAGTTGTCGGGTGATGGCGGCATCGGTGTCAGGTGCGAGCGTGACCCACGCCTGACCGCCATTCGCTGTTGTGAAACGGATCTGGGTCTTCGCCTTCCAGCGCGCGTGCATGCGCCCGCCCGTGCGGCGCCACCGTCGAGGGTGCGGGGCAAGGCAATGAAGGCACCGGTTCCGTGCTGACGTGGACACTAACCGGCCCGAAGTCGGCGCACCATGATCTCCCCCAGCGTAATGGCCTTTCCACACCAGTCCACGTTTCGCGCTAAGCCCTTGTACACGAGGTAGATCCCTTGCTGCGGCCCGGTTTCTACAGCGATTTCGCAATGTTGGCGAGATGCTTCTTGCTGACGCACCCCGGCCGACAGCCCCTCGATGATCCGAGGTTCCCAGGTCAGCCCCTCTGAGGCTTCGAGCGGGGAAACGTCCAGCGGGTTTTTAGTGGGGCGCAAGTCAATCATTAACTCAATGTCTCCGCCGCTCCACGAGCAAATGCTGCCGTAGTCACTCGTGTCCCGGTCGGGTTCCCCCTGGAGGCCGAACGCTGCGCGCTCGTCCGGACCGAGCAGGTCGCAGGGTCGATCCAGGTAACGCCGGATATCGGCGGCGATCGGCGCACTTGACGCGCTCGTCGGACTTTGGGTGGAAGTCGTAGTCGGCGTGGTGGCTGATTGCGGTACGTCGCAACCGGCGCTTAGCACGGCCCACGCCCCGATCATCGTCAGAAGTCGGCGATTCACCCCGCACCTCCGAGACGCTCGGCGATAACGCCGGATGGCTCGTGTTCTTCGGTCATCTTCTTACGTTCCTCGGCTACCTTCGGACCGAACGACGCGGGTGGCTGGTAGTGGCTGGAGAACTTGTCGTAGCTGAAGTCGGGGCTGTCGATGTCGGCGCAGGGATCCAGCGGTTCCAGCAGTGGCAGTTTGTCGCGGCTCAACTCGACTTCTTGGTTGTTGATCCAGTCGCGGATCGCCCACAGGCCGTCTTCCCAGGACCGTCGAAGCCGGTCGCGAGCGCGTTGGTAGTTGTCGATCACCTGGCCCGCTTCGGAACCTTCGAGGGCAATCTCGGCCCCTTTCGAGGTCATCGACACGAATGCGTCGATTCCTGCCCTTGCCAAGTCCTTGATGTTGCCGGTGAACAAGTTGATTCCGGCCTTGACTGCCTCCGTGCCCATGCCGAGGGCCGCTTTGGCGTCGCGAGTGGTTTGCTGCTCCATCTCCAGTTCGCATGCGGCGATGGCAGCTTCGGCAAGATCGTAGTAGCTGTTGCGCATGTCGACGGTGAGTTGGCAAGTCATACCCATTGCCTTGACGGCGAGCAGGAGCCTGTCCTCCTGTTGGTCCATGAATGTCTGGATGAACGACATCTGTTTGGCGAACTCCGTGGCCGCCGACCCGTGCCAGGTCGCCAGCCGTGACCCGGCTACCTCGAGCTCGGCGAGCGCCTCACTGTCCTCCCCCGTTGCCCGGGCCGCTCGTTGGAGTCTTAAGTACTCGTCGGTGATCTTTTGAGGATCCAGGGCCATGAAGAGTTCAGCGTCGAAGATCACCCCGTCGGTGACGACGTTGCGAGGGTTTCCATCGCGGCCCATGCCCCCGTGATTGGGCACCCATCCGCCGGCCTTTGTGAGCATTTCAATGAACTTGCCGCCAAGTTGAAGGGCGATGTCGCGCAGGTCACTATCAGTGCGCCAAGGCATGTGTTCACCTCACCCCTGGCCATCTGCGCGGCGATAAAGCGCGATGATGTCGCGCAGTGCCTGGGCGGTCTCGTCAATCCGGTCGCAGCCGCGGCTCTGCCGGTGCCCGATCGAGTCGGTGAAGTTGGCGTAAGCGCCCTCCATGTCGTACACGGCTTGAAGTCGGCCGGGCCCTTCCAAGCCTTCGTGGGCGGTGATGATCTCGACTGGCGCGCGTAGCGCGGAAGCGGCATTCGGCAGGAATTTGTTGGCGATCTCATCGAGTGCGTTCAGCTCTACCGCGAACGCGGCCCTGTCATCTGGCATGGTCCACTTACCTTCCCCCTACTGCCTGAAATCAGATGCGGGCCACCGAGGTCATGAGTTCGTCAAGTTGTCGGGCGAGGGCGGCGTCGGTGCCAGGCGCGAGAGTGACCCATGCCTGGCCGCCGCTGGGACGCCTGCTGAACAGATAACGGCCCTGCGGACTGTCGTAGACGCTCACCACATGTCCCGCGCGGACGCGGGATTCGCCTCGTGGTGTGTGGGCGACCCCGAAGTGACCGAACCGGATGACGTTGCCGACCACTTCGACGATCTTGCGCGCCTCCTCCTTGCCGAGCCCTTCACCAACCAACGCCGCACGCAGCGCGTCACGGTTGACGCCCGCGCGAGCGGCGCAGGCATCGAGGGTATGCGCGGGCAACGTGATGGAGGCGCCGGTTCCGGGACTGTGGCGGGGGAGCAAGCCCACCGCCGCCCGCGACAACCCAGCCGCCGAGATCTCCGTCAAGGTGAGCGTTCCGGGTTCGAGCACCCCGACCGCGGCGGTCGTCCCGGCCGTGGCGACCAAGGCGGACGTGCGAGGCCCTTCTGCGGAGAGGTGCAGCCGTGCGTCGATCTCCCACTCCGGTCGGGCCAACACCGACATCGTGGTCTCGATGTCCCGATGGAAGGCACCCGGTGCGCCCAACCCCTTGGCCGCCAGGGACTTCCACGCCTCAGCGCGGAGCTGCGCGCGCTCGTCGAAGGTGTAGCCGTTGGACTGTATTTCCAGGATCGGCCTGCGGGAGCCGAGTTGGTAGTGCTCCCAGAGGAAGTCGTACTCCGCCCAGGACAGCGTGATGGATCTGTTCACTCGCCGATCACCGGCGGTGCCGTGATGGTGCCGTCTTCCCAGAAGTCGTCATTGGTGCCGTGCAGGTAGTCGGCGGCGAAGTGCTCGCCGTCTTCTTCGCCTTGGCCCTTCCCGCCCGCACCCATTCCACCACCCATGGGTGCGTTGGGCCTGCCGCCCGCCGCACCCGAACCGCGTGCGGACTGGTGGGCATCGGCGGCTCCCAGGGCCCCGGTGCCCGCCATCGGACCGCGCCCGCCGACTCGACCGTCGCCACCCTGGCCGCCGCCTGCACCGCCGCCGACACCGCCCGCGCGTCCCGGTCCACCGGCCCCGGCCTGCCCTCGACCGCCGCCAGTGGTGGCGGGTCCGCCAGTGCCGGGCCTACCGGTCGTGGGCTCACGCCCAGGACCGCCGCCGAGGTGACCGGGCGGGTACATGCCGATGTGTGGCTTCGGAGCGACAGACTGCCCACCACCGGTCGCGGGAGGGTTGACCCCAGTGCCCTGCGGGTTCTGGACGGTCGGAGTCGCGCTGCTGCTGGTTGTCTGCTGAGCACCTTGGAGGGACGCGTCGGTCGACCCCGTCGGCCGCGTCGCGTCCTGGGTGCTCGGGTGGATGTTGGCGGGGTTCGAGCGCTCGCGGGAGTCGGTCCCTGAGGGCCGCACAACGGTTTCGCTCTCCCGCGTGTCGATCTGGCCCGGGTTCGTCGACGGCGGCGCGACGGCCACCGTCACCGAGGGCGGCGGCACGAACTGCCCCACACTGGACTGGGCGTTCACCGCGTCGGAGTTGTAGCCACTCATCACGCGCACGGCTTCCTGCTTCGCCTGCTGCGCTTGGGCTTCCTGCTTGTCTTGGTCGGTCTGACCACCGAAGAGGTGGGTGAATCCGGCCGGAATGCCCCCGAAGTCCGAGTTCGCCGTCGAATTGACCTCGACCGGTTCCGGCATCCGGTTCCGGGCGGAACTGTAGGAGGAGCTGAACTGGTCGACACTGGTCCCACTGGCCTGACCCGCTTCGCCCGCATCGACCGTCCACTGCGACAACGGCGTGATGCCTGCGGTCATCGACTCGGAAGCCGAGCCTTCCCAGGCCACGCCAGCCCTGGTCAGGGCGGCATCAGTTTGGATCCTGGCTGCGGACATCAGTGAGGTGAACCGGTTCCAGCGGTCCGTGGCCGCTCCCACATTGGCCACGCCGGCACCGTCCTCGCCACCGACCCAGGTGGCGGACTCGCCGTTGATCATCTTGTGGAGATCCTTGTGCGACCAGGCATCCCAGTTGTAGCCACGATCGAAAATCGCCATCAGTTGCCCCCCAGCAACGTCTTCATCGCCGACTCAGCAATTTCCCGAGCGATCTCACACTTCCTGGGCAGAGCCTCCCTGGACGAGACGATCACTAGGATGTCCAACGTCTGCCCATCGGCGACGTCAACGGCGACGGAACAAGCGCTCTTGGGCGAACTCTGTGTGAAGTGGATTGCGGGAAATCCGAGGATCGCTTCGGTTCCCTCGATGTGAATCGATCGCTTGCCCTCGTCCCAGACCTCGATGCCCTCCTTGGAGTTCAGGGTCAGATCGAAGGTAGCGAGACCGCCGCTGTTGTAGCCGCACAGCGGCTCTTTCGATGCGGGGTTCACGCCCGGCTTGCCAGGCTTCTCGAGTTCGAACTTCGCCCAGTCTGCTTGCGGGATCAAGCTGCATGGGTCCTGGCCGTTGAGCTTGATCTCGCGAGGCCGCTCGGACGTTGGCTTTCCCGACGGCTCGGTGGTCGCCGTGCTAGATGAGTTCGCGTTCGTCGGCCGTGGATCTCCCGGGGACGCCTCGCTGCACCCAGCGAGCGTCGATCCGGTAATCAGGATGGCGCCAAGGAGACTGCCTTTTCGTGCCAGCGTCACTGAAGTCCTCGCAAGAAGGTGTCTGTGTTGGTTTCTTCCACGAGGCCGTACGCCCTAGCGGTCTCGTCCAAGGCGTCGATGACGGCGCTCAACTCCATGACATACCCGTCGGCAGCCTCGATCGCCGAGCCCGCGTTCTGGCTGAAGGCCTCCGCGCTGTCCCTGCTGACAGGGTCCGCGCCCGGCGGCCGAACACGCATGAGTTCGCTCTCATATCGGAGAAAGTCTCGAACCTCGTCGCGGATCTCCGTGAGATCGTTGCGGAGGGCGAGGATGTTCTCGGGTTTGACCACCATGGTGGCCATGCCGAGGCCGGAGCCGATGGCTCCACCTGCTTGCGCGGCTCCCCCGCCACCGTCGTGCAGGTACGGCATGACTCCCCATTTCCCCTCGGTCTTCGTCTCCCGCCAGGGAGGATATCGGAGGGGGATGACGGTTCGTGGTGGCTTCGGTGAGAAGAGTGACCGGCCACTCGATCGGATTAAGCCAGGCCAGAGAATGCTTGCTGGATCTCGGCGAGGGTGTCGGCGAGGAGCGGAACGCGTTCGTTGAAGAACAGGACGCGGATTCCGGTGTCTCGGGGCAGTTCGAGTGCGAGTTCCATCGGGCCTCGGTAGGGCGGCGCGTCGGCGGGTCGGTTCGTCCACGGCGGTTGGTGGGGCATGGTGTGCGGTCGCAGGGTGAGTAGACGTTTGCCGTGTGCGGGGTGGAGTGCGGGGACCGCACAGGCGTCGCGGGTTTCGAGGGTGTCGGCGAGCATGTCGATGCCGGAGCGGTCGAGTCGCACGGCGTAGGTGCTGACCGCGCCGGGGTAGACGGCGATGTGGGTGCGGTCGGGCAGCAGGTCGAAGATCGTGGTGCACCACTGGAGGTCGTGGGTGTTCGCCTTGATCGTCCACCGGCACGCGAACCGTGGCACCCCTTCCGTCCAACCGAACACGGCGTGCAGTGCGGCGCTATCGATCACCGTGATTCCTTGCCCGACGGAAGCCACACCAGACGGGCGGACACATCGTGCGGTTGGGCGAGCAGCCGGCAGGCCCGTTCGGGCGAGCGAACACCTATCCGCAGATCACCGTCGACCCCGACGATCTCCGCTTGCCCGTCCCACGCCAGCCCCCACGCGGCGATCCGAGCGTCAAGCCGTTCGCCGAAGACTTGAACGACGGCGAACGTCCGGGGTGCCGACTCGGCCACCATGTCGTCAATCACGCGCGTGAACGCCAACTCATCCCACGCCGACACGACCACGTCCGCCTCCTACACCCCGTACTGAAACCAACACGCACTGTGCTGATACGCTCTCGCGAAAGCTTCAGACATAAAAGCGGGAATCCCATTTTTCACCCGTTCGGAGGTGGGCGCGTGGGCCAGGATGCTGGGGTCGCCGTGACGGCGACGGTGCGTCGGTGGCAGCTGACCGAGACCTTGCGGGGTCTGCGTGAGCAGAGCGGCATGACGATCGATCAAGTGGTCGAGAAGCTGTCCGAACAAGGCGGAAAGTGGTCTCGGTCGAAGCTCAGCCGCATCGAGAACCGCGAGCAGGGAGTGAAATCCTTCGACGTGGAGCGCCTGCTCGACGCCTACGGCGTCGACGACGACGACGTGCGGGAGTGGGTCCTGAGCCTTGCCGAACGCGCGGGCGAACGTGGCTACTGGCTGGCCATCCGCAAGGACTTGCCCGAGGACTTCCATGAGCTGCTGAACGTTGAGGCCGCTCTGCTCGCCCGCAGGCAACTGGAGACGATGATCGTTCCCGGCCTGCTCCAAACACCGGACTACACGCGCGCGCTGATCAACGGCGCGAATCCGGGTATGGCTCATGAGGTGGTAGAACGGCGAGTCCTGGCTCGGGCCGCCCGGCAGCGTGTGCTCACCCGTCCAAGCCCAGTGCGGTATCACGTGATCCTCGATGAAACGGTGCTCGAACGTCCTATCGGGACAAGCCCGACCATGGTCGGGCAACTCAGTCGACTGACCGATGCGGCGACCCAGGAACACATCACCATCCAGGTACTTCCGAAGTCTGCTGGAGCCACCCCGGCCGTGAATGGATCGTTCTCAATCTTGACGTTGCCGGACCCGATCCCTGATGTGGGATACGCGGAAGGCCCTGGTGGCGCCGTCTACATCGAGGACCGCGCCGAGGTGCGAACCTGCATCGAGCGATGGGGCATTCTGACCGAGCGCGCGTTGACGGTGGCTGAGTCATTGGAAGCGATCAAGGCGGCTGGTAAAACATACGAGTGATCCCCACCTTGAGGAGCATCCGATGACCCCCCAGGCCTGTGCGACGTGGCGCAAGAGCAGCTTCTCCGGCGACGGCGGCACAGGGGGCGGGGACTGTGTGGAGGCGGCGTGGCTCGATGGTGGCCGGTTCGGGCTGCGGGACAGCAAGAATCCCGGTGCGGGCACGCTTGTACTGCCCCACACCGGAATGTCCGCCCTGCTGAGCGAGATCAGGAACAGCTAGGCGAACATCGGGCCTGCCCGATCGCTCCGGCGAACCTGGCCGGACCGGCCACAGGGCGGGTCACTATCTTTGCCGGATGCGTGCGGATCTCCCCGACCTCGATCCAGGCGACCTGGCCGACGCCGTAGGCCCCGGCGCGTACGCGCGTGGTGCCCACTACGCACGCCAGAACGCGGTCGTGCGGATGCACTGGGACGCGCACGAGCAAGCACTGTTCGGCACGGTGCGAAGCCAATCGGGCGGCTTCTACGAGACCGTGGCGTTCTTCTCGTCGCGCGGCGGTGCCGTCGTGCGATTCGCGCACGGGGAGTGCAACTGCCCGGTCGAGTACGACTGCAAACACGTGGTCGCGCTGGTCCTGACCGCGAACGGCATGGACAGACGCAAGCCCGCCGCGCCTGCCCCGCCGTCCTGGGAGCAGTCGCTGGGGTCGCTGGTCGAACCCGCACGCGCGGCTGACCGGGCGGACGCGGCGCCGATCGGAATCGAACTGACGGTCGCGGCGACGCCAACCAGGCCGACCTACGGCCGCGGGGCTGTCGAGCCCGCCCTCAAGGTCGTCGCCCGGCTGGTCACGCCGGGCCGCAACGGGTGGGTCGCGGGCGGGCTGTCCTGGTCCAAACTGAGCGCGCCATACCAGTACACCGAGTACCGCACATCGCACGTGCGGGTACTGCGGGAGCTGTACGCGGCGTACCGGTCGCACGAGGGCCTGCACTCCTACGGCTACCACAGCGAACAGAAGACGCTCGACCTGGCGTCGTTCGAGTCGCGCCAACTGTGGCCGTTGCTGGACGAAGCGGCGACACTCGGTGTGCGGCTGGTACACGGGCGCAAACGCCTGGGCCCGCTTGATCCTCCCGGTGGCGCGCGGCTGCTGCTGGACGTGACCCAGGGTGCGGAGCCGGGATCACTCGCGGTCTCCCCGGTGCTCCTGGTCGACGGGTCCGAAGTGGACGCCGCGCCGCTGAGGTTCATCGGGTCCGACGGGCACGGCGTCGTCTACGTCGACCGGGCGCAGATCCGTGCCGGAGTGGAGCACGCCGACTGGCGGCTTGGGCTGGCCAGGCTCGACGGGACCGCGCCCGCCCAGTTGCAGCGGATGGCGGTGGAGAACAAGCACCTCGTGGTTCCGCCCGGTCAAGGCGACCGGTTCCGCGACGAGTTCTACCCGCGCCTGCGGCACGTGGCGCGCGTGGTCTCCTCCGACAACTCCTTCACCCCGCCAGCGATCTCCGACCCGACGCTGGTGCTGCGCGCGAACTATGGCGAGGACCACGCGCTGGACCTGGAATGGGAGTGGGCGTACCAGATCGGCGACTCGCCGATTCGCGTTCCGCTCGACCAGGCCGGTTCCGACGACGGATACCGGGACTTGGCCAAGGAACAAGCAGTCCTGGCCGATCTTGATCTCCCGCTGGAGGAGTTCGGCCTCCGCGACCCGGAACGCGCCCTGACCGCTCGGACGCGGCTGCGCGGAATCGACACGTTGCGCTTTACCACGGAAGTGATCCCGCTGCTCGCGGACGCCCCGGACACCGCCGTCGAGGTCGGCGGAGACCCGCTCGACTACCGGGAGGCGGGCGACTCACTGCGGATCGGCGTGTCGACCGGCGAAGTGGCGGGCGAGACGGATTGGTTCGACCTGGGCGTGACCATCACCGTCGAAGGTCGGGAGGTGCCGTTCGCCGAGGTCTTCATGGCGCTCGACGCCGAAGAGTCGCACCTACTGATGCCCGACGGCGCTTACTTCTCACTCGAGAAGCCCGAACTGCAAACCCTGCGCAAGCTGATCGAGGAGGCGCGAGCACTGCGCGACTCACCGGATGGCCCACTCAAGATCAGCCGATTCCAGGTCGGGCTGTGGGACGAACTGGCCGAACTGGGCGTGGTGGACCGCCAGGCAGGCGCTTGGCAGCGGCAGGTCGACGCCCTGCGGACGGTCAACTCCGTCGACCCGACGCCACCGCCGGACACCCTCGCGGTTCATCTGCGCAACTACCAGCTCGACGGTTTCCGCTGGCTGAAGTTCCTGTGGGACTTCAAACTCGGCGGAATCCTCGCAGACGACATGGGGCTGGGCAAGACGGTGCAGACGCTGGCCCTGCTCTGCCACGCCAAGCAGAGCGACCCGGCCCGCCCGCCGTTCCTGGTCGTCGCACCGACCAGTGTCGTCCCGAACTGGGCGGCCGAGGCCGCGCGGTTCGCGCCGGAACTGAACGTCGTGTCCATTTCGGACACGATGCGCCGCCGCGGCCAAACCCTCGCCGAAACCACCGCGGGCGCCGACGTGGTAGTCACCTCGTACACCTTGTTCCGCATCGACTTCGACGCCTACGCCGAACACGCGTGGTCCGGACTGGTCCTGGACGAGGCCCAGTTCACCAAGAACCACCAGTCGAAGAACTACCAGTGCGCGCGCAGGCTGCCCGCGCCGTTCAAGCTCGCGATCACCGGCACGCCCATGGAGAACAACCTGATGGAGCTGTGGTCGCTCCTGTCGATCACCTCGCCCGGGCTGTTCCCGAACCCGACCAGGTTCCGCGACTACTACGGCCAGCCCATCGAAAAGCGCGGCGACACCGAACTCCTCGCCCAACTGCGGCGCCGGATCAAGCCGCTGGTACAACGCCGCACCAAGGAACAGGTCGCCGCGGACCTGCCCGAAAAACAGGAGCAGGTACTCGAAGTCGACCTGCACCCGAAGCACCGCAAGATCTACCAAACCCACCTGCAACGCGAGCGCAGGCGGGTGCTCGGCCTGGTCGACGACATGAACAAGAACCGGTTCACGATCCTGCGCTCGCTCACCCTGCTCCGCCAGCTGAGCCTGCACGCGGGACTTGTCGACGACGCCAACCAGGACCTCCCCTCCGCCAAGATCGACGCCCTGCTCGAACACCTGCGAGAGGTCGTCGACGGCGGCCACCGAGCGCTCGTATTCAGCCAGTTCACCGGGTTCCTCGACAAAGTGCGCGACAGCCTGGACGCGGCCGGAGTCGAGTACTGCTACCTCGACGGCAAGACCCGCAACCGAGCCACCGTGCTGAAACGGTTCAAGGCCGGCTCGGTTCCGGTGTTCCTGATCAGTCTCAAGGCAGGCGGATTCGGCCTGAACCTGACCGAGGCCGACTACTGCTTCCTACTGGACCCGTGGTGGAACCCGGCAACCGAAGCACAGGCCGTCGACCGGACCCATCGCATCGGCCAGACCCGAAATGTCATGGTGTACCGGCTCATCGCGAAGGACACCATCGAAGAGAAGGTGATGGCCCTCAAGGCCCGCAAGGCCGACCTGTTCACCAGCGTCATGGACGACGGCAACATGTTCGGCACTGGCTTGGACGTTGAGGACATCCGGGAACTCTTCGCATAGCCGGGTCGCCGAGGAGTGAGATCGCCCTGCTGTGACACGCGCCCATTGGCGCCACGAGTGCGGAGAAAGGTAGATTGTCGTACGTATGTGACGAAATCGCGGTCGTGGCAGCGGCCTCAGCGCCAGGAGGGACACGCGGTGCTGATCCGATTCGAAGTATCGAACTTCCGTTCAGTGCTCGAGCCCGTCGAGCTGTCGATGGTCGCCGTGGACCGAGACCGGCCGGAGGCACGCCCGGCGCCCAACTTGGGGGAGAGCCTCCTGCCGGTGGCCGCCATCTTCGGCCCCAACGCGTCCGGCAAGTCCAACGTCATCGCCGCCATGAGCTGGCTGCAAACGGCGGTCCATGAATCGTTGCGTTTCTGGGACGACGAGATTCCGCTCGAGCCGTTCGCCTTCACCGACGGCCCAAGCCTGCCCTCGGAATTCACCATCGAATCCATGGTGTCGAACGTGAGATTCGAGTACGTACTCCAACTTGATCGGCACGCGATCCACTACGAAGGATTGTTTCACTACCCGGAGAAGAAGCGGCGACGAGTCTTCGAACGCGAGGGCCGAGATTTTATCCTGCAACGGGGCCTCGGCAGCCTATCCGGCACCCGCGAACTCCTGACGCCACGCACCTTGGCGCTGTCCATCGCAAGACGATTCAACGAACCGGTGGTCTCGGATTTCGCCCGCACCCTTTTGTCCACTCAGACGCTCGGACAGAAGCCGCGCACACGCCGTTTCACGGGCCTTACAAACGTGAGTTCGACCCGTCGCTGGTTCGACGATTCCCCCGGCGGCGATCAGTCAGCACTGTGGGAGCTGGAAGACCCACTCAGCCCTACCCGAGAAGATCGAGTCCAGGCACTGGCCTTGCTACGCATGGCCGATCTCGGAATTGATGATGTCGTATTCGACGAATATGAGGTCTCTTCGCCCGGAAGCGGCAGTGAGTCGGGGCGAACGCGTACACGGCGCAGAGTGCGCCTGGTCCACCGTACCGGCAGCGAGCGAGTGCCTTTCGATCTCGCTGCCGAATCGGAAGGCACCCGCACATGGTACGCACTCATCGGCCCTGTCCTGGCCGCACTCAAAGCTGGGTCGCTCGTGTTGTTCGACGAACTCGACGCAAGTCTGCATCCCACCTTGTCGATGCACTTGATTCGACTATTCCATGATCCGGCGACAAATCCCAAGAACGCACAGCTGATCTTCACGTCGCACGACACCAGCTTGCTCAACCATCTCAATCGCGACGAAGTCTGGCTGACCGAGAAAACCGAAAGTGGCGCCACTCGACTCGGCGCTTTGGCGGAATTCGCTGGTGAACGGGTCAGGAAATCACAAAACCTGGAGAAGGCATATTTGCATGGCCGATTCGGCGCGTTGCCGGAGATCGATCGCACTGAAATGCTCCGTGCTCTCGGTTTGATCGGCTGACCGGATGTCGCCGAGAAGGACACGAGCAAAAGATCTCAGGCGAAAGACCGCCAATCGGCAGGAACTGAAGACCATCCTCGTCTTCTGCGAGGGCGAAGCGTCTGAGCCCGACTACATCAACGCGCTGAAACGGCTCCCCAACGTCCACGGCAGAACGTCGATCAACATCGAGATCGACCCGAAGCAGGGAGTCCCGCTGACCCTCGTGCGGCGAGCGATCGAGCGCGCCGGCGACGACGAGATCGACGAGTGCTGGTGTGTGTTCGACGTCGAGTGGCCCAAGAACCACCCCAACCTCGACGAAGCGATACGGCTGGCCGACAAGCACGGCATCCGTCTCGCCATCTCCAACCCTTGCTTCGAGCTGTGGTTGATCCTTCACTTCGAAGACCAAAGCGCTTTCATGAACACCCACGACGCCGAGCGGAGAAGCCGCAAACTGGATGGGCGCGCGGGCAAGCGGGTCGACGCGGAACGGTACATGCGTCTTCGACAGGCGGCATCGCTGCGCGCGTCCGGACTATCTCAACGTCACCAGCGGGACCGGACTGACTTTCCCCACGACAACCCCTCCTCGACGATGTGCGACTTCCTCGCAGCGATCGAGCGCTGAGCACAGGCACAGAGCAGCTTTCCTTTCTGGAATATGAGCCCAGCTCGTACCAGTCGTTTATGGCGGAAATCAGCCGAATCGCCCGGACGGTTACGGGCACGGTCACCGAGTGGAGCTACGCGCTGGTACTGCGGACCGTTACCGGTAGCCTGACGCGTAGTGATGATGACCGGGAGTGGGTTGCGATGGACGTCTTCAAGCTGCACGAGCAGCTCATCGCCGACTATCAGGCGTTCACCTCGGGCTTCACCGAAATTCACGACACTCGAATCCGAGATCATGTCAGCCGACGCCAGGACGCAGGCGATCAATGGCCCGATCCGTATCTGTCGCTGAACCCGAACTTCGCTTCGGGCGGAACGATCACTGAGCTGGTCGACCACGGCGTTCTACACTCAGAGTGCGAGCGAATCTTCCGCATCGGCAAAGACGAGCCGGGTTCTGCGGGGTATCCGCTCACACTGCATCAGCACCAACGAGACGCGATCGACGTCGCCCGCGGCGGACAGAGCTATGTCCTCACCACCGGCACCGGTTCCGGCAAGAGCCTGAGCTACATCGTTCCGATCGTCGACCACGTGGTCCGTCTCCGCGCGAGCGGCGCCTACCAGCCGGGCGTCAAGGCGATCATCGTGTATCCGATGAACGCCCTCGCCAACAGCCAGCGCAACGAGCTGGAAAAGTTCCTGGCGCATGGATTTCCGGACGGCCGCGGCCCAGTCACTTTCCGCCGCTACACCGGCCAGGACCGCGACGCCGAACGCGCCGAGATCCTCAGCGACCCGCCCGACATCCTGCTGACCAACTACGTGATGCTCGAACTGGTTCTGACGCGCCCAAAGGAGCGAGAACGTCTGATCACCGCTGCCCACGGGCTACGTTTCCTGGTTCTTGACGAGTTGCACACCTATCGTGGTCGCGCAGGCGCGGACGTCGGGATGTTGGTGCGCAGGCTCCGCGACGCCTGTGCCGCCGACCAACTGCAATGTGTCGGCACCTCGGCGACGATGACCACCGAGGGATCGGACGCGGACCGCCGCCGAGTGGTCGCCGACGTCGCGACGCGCCTGTTCGGTGTGCCGGTTTCCAGGGGCGCAGTCATCGGTGAGACCCTGCGCCGGGCGACTACGGGCGACCCAAACGACCGTGCCGCGATCTCCGCCCGGGTGCCGGGCGGGCCGCGGGCAGCCACCTACGATGACTTCACCGCCGACCCACTCGCGGCGTGGGTCGAGGCGACATTCGGTGTGACCGAGGAATCCGGGAAGCTTGTCCGCCCCCGGCAACCAACCACGTTGCCCATGGCCGCGGAACGACTCGCCGACCACACCGGTAGAAGCGCCGACGAGTGCCGTCTCGCCGTCGAGCAGACACTGCAGCTTGGCGCAAGCCTGACCGACCCGCAGACTCGCAGACCAGCCTTCGCCTTCCGTCTGCACCAGTTCCTGTCCAAAGGGGACAATGCTTACCTGAGCGTCGAGACACCCGAGACCCGGTACATCACAACGCGATACCAGACTATCGTTCCGGATTCCGCCGCCGAGGGGCGGATTCTTCTGCCTGCCGCCTTCTGCCGCGAGTGTGGCCAGGAATACCTTGTCGTGCAGCGCACGGAGCAGGGCGGGGTCGCACGCTTCACCTCGCGGAGAGACGCCGACGCGGCCGGTGGCAGCGCCTCAACCGGCTATCTGTTCATCAGCTCGGACATCCCCTGGCCTGACGGAGTGGATGTCGCTATCAGCGAGCAGCGGCTTCCCGAGTCCTGGCTCGCAACGTCCGACGACGGATACGTCTCGATCGCGCCGCGCCGGGTTAAGAGCCTTCCTACGGTGATCTACCTCGATCCGACCGGCACACAGGTGGAACGCGGTGCCGGTGTACGAGCGGCGTTCATCCCCAGTCCGTTCACCTTCTGCCTGCGCTGCCGGGTGTCCTACGAGCAGATCCGCAGCAGTGATTTCGCCAAACTGGCGTCGCTGGCCGTCGAGGGTCGTAGCTCCGCGACATCGGTCCTCAGCGCGAGCATCGTCCGCAGCCTGCGCGATCAAGCAGAGGTGAGCCCAGAAGCACGCAAACTCCTGTCCTTCGCCGACAACCGTCAGGACGCGAGCCTGCAAGCCGGTCATTTCAACGACTTCATCCAGGTGACCCAGTTGCGGGGCGCGCTCTATCAGGCGATCAAGAATGAACCGTCCGGCGTGAGTCACGAGGTAATCGAGCAACGGGTAACCGATGCGCTCGGCCTGACGCTGGTGGACTTCGCCAAGAACCCAGAGGCTCGGTTCACCGCCGAGAAAAGGGCTTGGGAAGCGCTGCGCAGACTGGTCGGGTTTCGCCTCTACCAGGACCTCGAACGCGGCTGGCGCATCACGATGCCGAACCTTGAGCAAACCGGTCTGCTCAAAATCGACTACATCGATCTGCCGGAGATCGCAGCCGACGAAGACCTATGGGGCGACCGGCATTTCGCACTCCGCGACGACGTCGCCGAGCACCGGCTGGAACTCATGCGGATTCTACTCGACGAACTGCGTCGAGTGCTGGCGATCGACGTCGACTGCTTCACCGATCTGGGCTTTGAGCAACTGCAGAAACTTTCCGACCAGCACCTCAACGAGCCATGGGCACTGGCCGACCGGGAGACTCGGCCACAGACAGGCGTGGCGTTCGCCCGGACCGGCGGCAAAGGCGGTAAACGCGAACACCTCTATCTCAGCGGATACGGCGCCTATGGTCGCTACCTGTTGCGCCCGAATCAGTTCTCCCGCACAACTGACGCCCTGACCCGCGATGACGCTCAGAAGATAATCAGCGATCTGCTTCGGATCCTGGAGCGGTGCGGGCTTCTCACCATCGACCGCTTTCCCGACTCCGACGCCCCCGGCTACCAACTCAAGGCCTCGTCAATCGTGTGGCGTCCCGGCGACGGCAGCTCCGGAGCGGAGGACCGCTTGCGCCGGGAGGTCGCCGCGGAAACCGGCCCTCGGGTCAACCCGTTCTTCCTGCGGCTGTACTCCGATGTCGCCGCGACACTGTCCGGCCTGCGCGCCAAGGAGCACACCGCCCAGGTCAACAGCGACGAGCGGATGAAACGTGAAGACGCCTTCCGCGCCGGTGACCTTCCGGTCCTGTTCTGCTCCCCGACGATGGAACTTGGCATCGACATCGCCAGCTTGAACGCCGTAGGGCTGCGCAATGTGCCACCCACGCCCGCGAACTACGCCCAGCGCGCGGGCCGGGCAGGTCGGTCGGGGCAGCCCGCCCTGGTGACGACGTATTGCGCCACCGGTAACGCGCATGACCAGTACTACTTCCGGCATCGCGATCAGATGGTCGGCGGCTCAGTCGCACCTCCCAAGCTCGACCTGGTCAACGAGGATCTCCTGCGGTCACATGTGCATGCGATGTGGCTTGCCGAGACGGAATTGGTGATGGACAAGTCCATTGCCAATGTCGTCGACACTGGCCGGGAGGGCTATCCGATCCACGATTCGGTGCGAAGTCACATCGACAATGTGATCGCCCGCGAGCGTGCGGAGCGGCGAGCGCGCCTGGTGTTGGCCGAGCTATCCGACGAGCTCGCCGAAACATCGTGGTGGCACGACGAGTGGGTGCGTCGAGTCGTCACGAGCGCACCCCATGTCTTCGACCAGGCCCTTGAGCGATGGCGGGAGCTGTACCGCGTCGCGCTGTCCGAGCAGCGTGAGCAGAACAGCATCGTCCTGGACCACTCGAGCGGCCACGACGCCCGCAACAAGGCATCGCTGCGGCGACGGGAAGCGGAGAACCAGCTCAGGCTGCTGCGCAACGACGATACCGACTTCCAGACCGACTTCTATTCCTACCGGTATTTCGCTGCCGAGGGCTTCCTGCCCGGCTACTCCTTCCCACGGCTTCCGTTGCGCGCGTACGTGCCGGGGCGCCGGGGTGTTCCGCGTGATGCCGAATTCATCCACCGTCCCCGGTTCATCGCGATCAGTGAGTTCGGCCCTGGCGCTCTGATCTACCACGAGGGTTCGCGATACCAGGTCAACCAGGTGCAGTTGGGTCCGACCGAGGATGGGCAAACCGGGTTGGACACCCGCGCTGCCCGTCGCTGTGAAGCGTGCGGCTATCTGCACGAGAATGAAATGGGCACGGACGTCTGTGAGTCCTGTGGGGCCCTGCTCCACCACACGATGTACCGACTGCTGCGCTTGCAGACGGTCAAGGCGGTGCGGCGCGAGCGGATCTCCTCCGACGAGGAGGAGCGCAGGCGCGGCGGGTTCGAACTGGTCACCTCCTACCGGTTCAACGATCATGGCTCTCGTCCTGGCAGGCTCGACGCCACGGCGACGGTCGATGGCACGCCGGTGTTGAGCGTCCGCTACGGCGATACCGCCACCGTGCGGGTCACGAACATGGGTCGTCGCAGACGCAAGCCCGGGGAAGACAACAACGGGTACTGGATCGACACCCAGAGCGGACACTGGCTTTCCGAGAGCAATGCCAGGGAGAACGCCCCGGATACCGACGAGCTAGGCGACGCGGCGAAGGTCTCCCGCAAGCAGAAGGTCATCCCCTATGTCGAGGACCGCCGCAACATCCTGATCACCCGTTTCGTCGACGGGCCGGTGGACGACGCGACCGCGCTGTCGTTCATGTATGCGTTGGAGCGCGGCATCGAGGCCGAATTCCAACTGGAGGACAGCGAACTCGCCAGCGAACTACTGCCGGACGCCGACGACCTGGGCCGGACGCTGTTCGTGGAGAGCGCCGAAGGCGGCGCCGGCGTGCTCCGTCGGCTGGTGGAGGAGCCCGACGCGCTCGCCCGGGCAGCTCGGCGGGCGCTGCTCATCTGCCATTTCGACGAGCACGGCGTCGACCTGGGCGGCGTGATGGACGACACCGGCGAGCGCTGCGCCCGCGCCTGCTACGACTGTTTGCTCTCCTACGGCAACCAGGCCGCCCATCTGGAGATCGACCGGCACCGCACCCGTGATTTGCTACTGGCCTGCGCCGGGTCCAAGACTGACAAGTCGGGTGAGCGGAGGGACCCAGCCGAGCTGTGGGAGTCCGCCGTCGCCGCCGAGCCGCGCAAACCCGTCGCCGACCTGCTGGATTGGCTCCGAAACAACGACTATCGGTGCCCCGACGAGGTCTCCGGCTCCACGTCCGAGTCCGAACCCGACTTCGTCTATCGCACCGTGACGGGCCCCGTGGCCGTGTTCGTCCACAGCCAGGACGATGACATCGTAGATGATCTTCGGGATGCTGGCTGGGGTGTAATAGCAGTGCCGCGCGAGGCGACGTACTCACAGATCGTGACGAAGTATCCGAGTGTGTTCGGCGTGAGCCGGAAGGGAGACCGGTGAGCGCGTTCGCCGTCGGATCGTTGGTTCGAGCTCGAGGACGGGACTGGGTCGTTCTGCCTGATTCGGACCCGGACCTGCTGGTAGTCCGCCCGCTCGGGGGCACCGACGATGAGATCGCGGGGATCCTCACCGCAGTGGAGCCGGTCGCGCACGCGACCTTCCCAGCACCCGATCCGGCTGACGCGGGCAACGCGGTGAGCGCCGGTCTGCTGCGCACCGCCTTGCAGGTTGGGTTTCGCTCCACAGCGGGCCCGTTCCGCTCGGTCGCGGGCATCGCGGTGGAGCCACGCCCCTATCAGCTGGTGCCACTGCTGATGGCCTTGCGTCAGGACGTCGTGCGGCTGTTGATCGCCGATGACGTGGGCATCGGCAAGACCATCGAGGCGTCCCTCATCGCCGCCGAGCTGATGGCCCAGGGCAGCGCGCGCGGGTTGACCGTGCTCTGCAGTCCGGCGCTGGCCGAACAATGGCAGGCGGAGCTGAGCGCGAAGTTCCGTATCGACGCCGAACTGGTGCTGTCCAGCACGGTCAAGCGGCTGGAGCGCGGCCTGTTCGACGACCAATCGATCTTCGACCGCTACCCGTACACGGTGGTGTCCACCGATTTCATCAAGTCCACGAAATACCGCGACCG
Organism: Actinokineospora xionganensis; assembly: GCF_014323725.1. GTDB lineage: Bacteria > Actinomycetota > Actinomycetes > Mycobacteriales > Pseudonocardiaceae > Actinokineospora > Actinokineospora xionganensis. The sequence goes on from NZ_JABVED010000006.1 coordinate 194,728, forward strand.
CTTCGCCCAGACCTGCCCTGACCTGGTCATCGTGGATGAGGCCCACACATGCGTGGCGGACGGATCGACCAGCAGCGGCCGGACGCTGCGTTATGACCTATTGCGCAAGCTGGCGGCCGACCCGCAGCGGCACATGCTCCTGGTCACCGCGACCCCGCACAGCGGTAAGGACGAGGGGTTCCGCAACCTGATCGGCTTGCTGGACTCTGGTCTGGCCACTGTCGACCTGGGCACCAGTGCGGGTCGGGAGCGTCTGGCCAAGCACATGGTCCAGCGCCGTCGCGCCCACATCCGCAAGTTCTTGGAAGACACCCCGTTTCCCTCTGATCGCCTGACCCAGGAGCACAAGTACTACCTGGGCGAGGACTACGCGAAGCTGTTCCAGTCCGTGCTCGCCTACGCTCGCGAGACCGTCAAAGACTCCACAGGTGGGCAAGTACGGCAGCGTGTCCGCTACTGGTCGGCCCTGGCCCTGCTCCGCGCGTTGGCTTCATCTCCGAAGGCCGCGGCGGCGACGTTGGAGACGCGGGCGCGGGCCATGGGCGCGGAGACTCCTGAGGAAGCCGACCGGTTGGGTAGGGCGTCGGTCCTTGACCTCGCCGAGGACGAAGCCGCGGAGTCGCTCGACAGCGTCGCGGGCGCGGACGACGCCCCCGAGGGCCGCAATCCCGAACGGGAGCGGCTGCTTCGCTTCGCCAGGGCAGCCAAAAGCCTTGATCCTGCGGCGGATGCGAAGCTCACGAAGCTCGCCGAGGTTGTGCAGAGCCTCCTGGGTGATGGTTACGACCCGGTGGTGTTCTGCCGGTTCATCGACACCGCCGAGTATGTCGCCGAGAACCTACGTGGCTTACTGGGCAAGACCGCGGCGGTCGGCTGCGTGACTGGCACTCTGCCGCCATCGGACCGTGAGGCTCGCATCTCAGAGTTGACCTCGACTCCACGCAGGCATGTGCTTGTCGCGACCGACTGCCTGTCCGAGGGCGTGAACCTCCAGGAGCATTTCCAGGCGGTCGTGCACTACGACCTGGCATGGAACCCGACGCGGCACGAGCAGCGGGAGGGCCGGGTCGACCGATTCGGCCAGCCCTACGACCACGTGCGGGCCGTGACGATCAGCGGTGGCGACAATCAGATCGACGAGATCGTGATGAAGGTGCTGATCCGCAAGCACAACGAGATCCGCAAGCAGCTCGGCATCAGTGTCCCGGTGCCGGACTCGGCCAACAACGTGGTCGAGGCGGTCTTGGAGGAACTGTTGGTCGCGCAGCCGGCGGCGGAGCAGGGTGCGCTGTTCGCGTTGAGGAAGCAGACCGACCTGCACGCGGAGTGGGACAGCTACGCGAGCAAGGAGAACGCGGCGCTGACGAAGTTCGCACAATCGGGGATCAAGCCAGACGATGTGGCTCGCGAGTTGGCTGAGGTGCGCGCCAGCATGGGGTCGGCAGCTGATGTGGAGGGGTTCACCCGGGAGTCGCTGGAGATCCTGGGTGCCTCCCCGACTGAGCGGCCCTACGGCTTCGACGCGATCACCGCCACGCTGCCCGCCGGTCTCCGCGACGCCCTGCCACCGGGGCGACCGAGCGCGCTTCCGTTCCATCGCGATCTTCCAGTGCCCCGCAAGCACGCCCACCTGGACCGGACCGACCCGAGCGTGGCCGCCGTCGCTCGATACGTTCTGGACAGCGCGCTCGACCAGAAGATGCCCGGTCCCCGTCCGGCCCGGCGATGTGGGGTGTTGCGCACCGATGCGGTGACCAAGCGGACGACCCTGCTGCTGGTCCGTTTCCGCCTGCACCTGACGTTGCCCGCGCGTGACGGCAAACGACCTCTGGTGGCCGAGGAGGCCAGGGTGCTCGCGTTCCGAGGGAGACCGACCGAACCGGACTGGCTGACCCCGGAAGAAGTTGATCTCGTGCTGACCGGGACACCGTCCGGGAACGTCTCACCGGACCTCGCCCGCGACGACGTCGAGCGGGCGGTCACCCAACTCGAGCCCCTCATGCCGCACCTCGACGCGGCGGCCGAAGCGATGGCGGCTCAATTGCACGAGTCGCATGTGCGGGTCCGGCAGGCGACCAGACAGGCAGGCACTTCCAAGATCGATGTGCGGGCGAACACCCCGGTCGATGTGCTGGGCGTCTACATCTATCTTCCCGCCGTGGCCGGGGGTGCCCGATGAGCCGGTCGCCGTTTCCGTCCGTACGGGTCTCGGGCTCGTTGCTCCCTGCCGAGTTGTTCAGCCGAGTGTTGGACGACGCCACACTCGCGGGCCGAGATCCTGAGGACTACAGCTTCGGCGCGCGCAAGACGGTCCGCGAGGCGGCGGCCCGCGCCTTCGACGATCTGGGCACCGAGTGGCAGGCGTTCACTCGTAACCGCGAGCGCGGCAAGGGAAGCGCCCGCGACTGGCTTCGGGCGCTGTTCGGGGAACTTGGCTACGGGATCCTGGAGACGAGCAGCGGGATCACCATCGCGGACAAGACCTACAAGGTCACCCATCTGTGGCACCACGTGCCGATGCATCTGCTGCCGTGGGCAACGGATCTGGACCACAAGACCAAGGGCGTGGCGGGTGCCGCCGACGCGGCGCCACAGTCGATGGTCCAAGAGTTGTTGAATAACTCCGACGCGCACCTGTGGGCCATCGTCTCAAATGGACAGACGCTGCGGCTGCTGCGGGATTCGCGGGCGCTGGCCGGGTCGGCGTATGTCGAGTTCGACCTGGATCTGATCTTCACCGAACGTCTCTACAGCGACTTCATGGTGCTGTTCCGGCTGGTCCACGCGTCGCGGTTCGTCGTGGACGGCGAGTCCTTGCCCAAGGACTGTTGGCTCGAGAAGTGGCGCGACACGGCCGTCAAGCAGGGTGAACGTGCCCGGGAACGCCTCCGTGTGGGCGTCAGGGACGCGATCACTACTCTCGGCACCGGTTTCCTGCGCCATCCCGCGAACAGTGAGCTGCGCGCCGCCCTGGCGTCCGGCGCACTCGGGCGGTTCGACTACAAGAGATCCGTGCTGCGGCTGGTGTACCGGCTGCTGTTCTGGTTCGTGGCCGAGGATCGGGATGTGCTGCTCGACCCGGAGGCCCCACTGGCCGCGCGCGAGCGATATGCCCGGTACTTCTCGGCGCGCAAGCTGCGGGAACGCGCACGGCGCGGCGGTGCGGACCACCACGAGGATCTGTGGGACGCCGTACGACTCGTGTTCGACGCGCTCGGCACCGAACAAGGACAGGCCGCGCTGGCTCTTCCGGGCATCGGTGGCCTGTTCGAACGCATCACCCGCGACGCCGCCGGTGAGCTGATCGACCCATCTCTGCCGGACGAACTCGACGCGCCGCTGGAAGGACTGCGGTTGTCGAACGCGGCCGTGATCGAGGCACTGCGATCGCTGGCCGTTATCGAGTCGGACGGGAACCGGCGGCCCGTGGACTTCCAGAACCTGGACTCGGAGGAATTGGGCAGCGTCTACGAGTCGCTGCTGGAGTTGGACCCGGTGTACGACCTGTCCGAGCAGACCTTCGCGTTGCAAGCCGCGGCGGGCAACGAACGCAAGACGACGGGGTCGTACTACACGCCGTCGTCGCTCACGGAAGCGTTGCTGGACAGCGCTTTGGACCCGATGCTGGACGAGGCCGCGACGAGCGCCACGGACGACGCGGGCCGGATCGAGGCGCTGCTGCGAGTGACGGTGTGCGACCCGGCTTGTGGATCCGGGCACTTCCTCGTCGCGGCGGCCCGACGGATCGCGCGACGGGTCGCGCAGTTGCGCAGCGGCGAGAACGAGCCGTCGCCCACCATCGTGCGGCACGCGATGCGGGAGGTCGTATCGCGATGCATCTACGGCGTGGACATCAACGAGACGGCGGCCGAGCTGGCGAAGGTGTCACTGTGGCTGGAGTCGGTGGAGCCGGGCAAGCCGCTGCCGTTCCTGGACGCGAACATCCGCGTCGGGAACTCCCTGCTGGGCACGACTCCCGCGCTGATCGAGAAGGGCATCCCAAAGGAGGCATTCAAGCCCCTGACGGGCGACGACAAGGACGCGGCCAAGGCGATCGTCAAGCTCAACGCGAAGGAACTCGGCGGCCAGGTCGACATGTTCACCTTCGGTGGCGCGGAGATGACCAACGAGGCAATCGCCCAGCACACAGCGGAGTTGGTGGCGGCCCTGCCGGGCGAACTGGTCGACGTCTATGCGCAGCGGCGACGGCTTCGCCAGATCGACGAGGAACGCCTTGGCGCCAAGCGGAAGGCGGACGCTTGGTGCGCGGCGTTCGTGCAGCCGATGGACGACGATCACAAACTGCACCCGATCACCGAGGGCACCCTGCTCTGGATTGGGGAGGGCGCGGAGAACCTGGTCCAGAGCCAGACGCTGGTGACTGTGGAGCAGTTGACACGGGACTACCGGTTCTTCCACTGGCATGTGGAGTTCCCCCATATCTTCGAGGTCCCCGAAGGTGGCGTGGACAGCGACACCGGTTGGCGAGGCGGGTTCACCTGCGTGCTCGGCAACCCGCCGTGGGAGCGGGTGAAGCTGCAGGAACAGGAGTTTTTCGCCGCTCGGCACCCGAAGATCGCCCAAGCCAAGAACGCCGCTGCCCGGAAGAAGGCAATCGCCGCGCTGGAACACAGCGACGACGAGCTGGACAAGAAGCTGTTCAAAGATTTCCGGACCGAGTTGCGGGTCGCCGATGGGTGGAGCCACCTGCTGCGGGAGACCGGCAGGTATCCGCTGACCGGGCGCGGGGACATCAACACCTATGCCGTGTTCGCCGAAACGGGCCGCACGATCCTGGCCCCACGCGCGCGGGTCGGGATGGTCCTGCCGACTGGTATCGCCACCGACGCGACGACCCAGTACTTCTTCAAGGACCTCGTCACCACCCGCACGCTGGCCTCGATCTACGACTTCGAGAACGAGGAAAAGCTCTTCGTCGATGTCGATCATCGCGTCCGGTTCTGCCTGTGGACCAGTGCTGGTAAACGATCCCGGCAGGACCGGATCAACCTGGCCTTCCGCCTTCGCCGGCCGATACAGATCCAGGAGCGGCGGTTCACCCTCACCCCGGACGACATCACGCTGCTCAACCCGAACACCGGCACCTGTCCGGTGTTCGACTACAAGCGCAATGCCGAGATCACCTTGGCGATCTACCGCCACGTCGGCCGAGTCTTGTGGCGCGAGGAGCCCGACGACAATCCTTGGCAAGTGACTTTCCTGCGGATGCTCGATATGGCCAACGACTCTGGCCTGTTCCGCGACAAGGACAGCCTCGAAGCGGACGACTGGTCGCTGGACGGCAACGTGTTCGTCCGAGGCGGCGAGCGAATGCTGCCGCTCTACGAAGCGAAAATGGTGCACCACTTCGATCACCGACTCGGCACCTACGACGGCCAGACCGAGGCCCAGTCCAAGATGGGCACCCTCCCACGCCTCACCGCCGAGCAGAAGGATGACCCGTCGTTCGCTGTGCTCCCGCGCTACTGGGTACCAGAGAAGGAAGTTACCGATCGCCTAGCCCGAAAGTCCTGGGACAAGGACTGGCTACTCGGCTGGCGCGACATCTGCCGCAGCTCCGACACTCGAACTCTCATCGCCAGCGCCTTCCCGGTCGCCGCCATCGGGCACACCTTCCCCTTGATAACGTCAATCTCTTCACGCCCGATCTGCCTGTATGCGAACCTGTCGTCCATCGTCGCCGACTACGTCGCCCGGCAGAAGATGGCTGGCACGCACCTCACATATGGCTACATGAACCAACTGCCCGTCCTCCCTCCAGTGAGCTACAGCGCAACTTGCGGATGGGACCAGAGCACGATTCGCGAGCAGTGGGTCGCTGATCGTGTGATCGAACTGTCGTACACCACCTACGACATGGCGGGATTCGCGCGGGATCACGGGGACGAAGGCGGGCCGTTTCGGTGGAATGAGGGGCGGCGGTTCTGGTTGCGGGCCGAGCTCGACGCGGCCTATTTCCACCTCCACGGCGTGCCGCGCGACGACGTGGACTACATCATGGACACGTTCCGCGCGTTCAAGAACAACGACCCCGACCGCTTCACCCGCACCAAGACCGCCATCCTCGACATCTACGACGCCATGGCCAAGGCGATCGAGTCCGGTGAGCCCTACCGGACCATGCTCGATCCGCCGCCCGGTCAGGGCGACCGCCACCCGGCCAAGACCGAGAAGGGCTGAGCATGTCGGACACCGTGCGCACACCGCTGCTGCTGCGAGCATGCATGGAGGTGCTGCGCGAGGCCGACGAGCCGATCCAGGCCAAGGAGGTCGCGGATCGGATCGCGCAGCGTGTGTCGTTGACACCGCACGAACTGGCGGTGATCAACGACACCGGGATGAGGCGGTGGATCAATCACCTCCGGTGGCGCACAAGCAAGGCGGCCTCGGCGGGCTGGCTGACCAAACGGGACGGTCTCTGGAGTATCACCCCTGCGGGCGAAGCCGCCATGGACACCTACGACGCGGACCAGTTCGTTGCCGAGATGGAGCGTCGGTACCAGGAGATCCGCAAACACCGCAAGGCTGCTGTAAAACAACTCAGCGGGGATGAGCGCAACATCGCCAGGGCACTGTCCGCGGTCGAGGAGGGGGCGTGGACGTCCTTCACGGCACTGGCGTCCCAAGCGAATGTTCCCGTCAAGCATGTGCCGCACTTTCTGGCGCAGGCCAACCCTGCCCTGCCCGGATCACACCGGGTCCTCAACGAGGACGGCACGCTACTTCCCGACCGCCTGCTGAGCGCGACCTATCGCGGCGGAGATATGCGGCGCAAGCTGATGTCGGAGGGCGTCGAGTTCGATGAGGACGGCCATGCCTCACCCACTCAGCGGCTCACCGCCGACGACCTCGCCGAACGGCTCGCGGAACTCGGGGAGGACGCCGAGCCCACCCCGTCGGCGCGAGCCTGGTTGGTGCGCGGGTCATCGGTGGAAGGCCGTGACCTGGTGCCGGGTTGGCAGACCGGAGGCTACGTCTCGCTCGCCGGGACAAAGCTCCCCACCATTACCCCGCCAGTCCCCCGCGACGAACTGAAAGCGATCGTCGAGGACTCCTACCAGCACATGTCCCACGCGGCTCGCGTGGCTAAGACCGCTGAGTACGACGCCTTCCTCAACCGCATGCGCTCCGGCGACTACCTGCTAACCACCTCCCAGGGCAAGGCATTCCTCGGGCGTATCACGTCCGACGCGACCTTCGTCCAGTCCGATGACCAACGCTCGAACCTTCGGCGCACGGCGACCTGGTTCAACGCCGACCGGCCGATCCCGTACCCAAAACTGGAAGACCCCCTTCCCGCGCGGCTGGCCAGCACAGCCGATGTAGTCGACCTGACAGAGGACATCGCGACGATCGAGCAGTTGCTCGCCAAACTCCACGTCGAGATCGAGGAGCCCGCTCCCGCGCCGGAGCGACCACTGGCGTTCCGCGAGGTCGATGACGATCTAGCGAATCGCCTGATGATCGGCCGTGGCTGGCTATCGAAGCAGGCCGAGGTGCTGTGGGACCGCCACCAGCTCATCCTCTACGGTCCTCCGGGCACGGGAAAGACTTATCTGGCCCAAGAATTGGCCTATCACCTGGCCGGTGACCCGAGCCAAGTGAAGCTGGTCCAGTTCCACCCGTCGTACACCTACGAGGACTTCTTCGAAGGGTTCCGCCCCGTTCAAGGCAAGGACGGCAAGCTGGCGTTCGACCTGCACCGCGGTCCGTTCCGCAGGCTTGTGGACGCAGCCAGGGAACATTCGTCCGACCCATACTTCCTGATCATCGACGAGATCAACCGGGCGAATCTGGCCAAGGTGTTCGGCGAGCTGTATTTCCTGCTGGAGTACCGCAATCGCGCCATCAGCCTGCTGTACTCCGCCAACGACGAGGACACCTTCCGGCTGCCGAAGAACGTCTTCATCATCGGCACCATGAACACCACCGACCGCTCGATCGCCCTGGTCGACGCGGCTATGCGGCGCCGGTTCGCCTTCGTGGAACTGCACCCCGCGCAGTCACCCACCGACGTTCTCCTGCGGACCTGGCTCGCCCGGCTCGACGCGGAAGGACACCTGCACCACAACAAGAACGCCGCTGACCTCCTCGACGCCCTCAACGCGCGGATTGAGGACCGGGACCTGGCCATCGGCCCGTCGTTCCTGATGCGCGAGTCGATCTACCGATCCGAGGACGGCCTGAACCGGGTATGGGAGTCGGACATCCTGCCGCTGCTGGCCGAACACCACTACGGCAGCCCGCCCGAAATCCTTGACCGCTACCGCCTCGACGCACTGCACAAGGCACCCGCCAACCCACGGCCTGACCCACAGCCATGATCCTGATCGAGATCGTCGAACTCGGCCGGACACAGCACCCGCTGACCCCGGAGCAGGGACGCGCGCTCGCGGCTTCCAAGATTGTCTCGGCGGCGCCGTCCGCGCTCGACCCCGGCCTGTGGGACATCACGGCCAACGGGAAAGTCGGGGTCGCCCGAGTCGCGGACCTCGAGCTGTGGATCACGCCCAAGCTCCCGATCGACCGGTTGCTGTTCCTGGTGGGCTATGTGGCCGACCCGAAGGGATGGCAGGACGAGACCGTCAACCTCGACGCCCGCGACGGTCTGATCCCGGCGATCGCCCAAGCCCTGTGGCGACAAACCGAACGGGCGATCCGGCAGGGCCTGCTCCAGGGGTACAAGACGATCGAGGAAACCTCGTACGTGATGCGCGGGCGGCTGCGTGAGGCCGACCAACTGCGCCGCCACCACGGTCGGGTGATCCCGATGGAGTTGCGCCACGATGATTTCACCGTCGATATCCCGGAGAACCAGATCCTGCTGGCCGCTCTCACCCGCATCCTCACCGTCGCGCGGATCGACCCTGACTCCCGCAGACGCATCGGCCGCCTGCGTGCCCGGTTGGCCGACGTGACCAGCCTGGTTCGCGGGTCTCAGCTACCCACCTGGCAACCGAGCAGGCTCAACCAGCGCTATGTGCCCGCGCTGCGCCTGGCCGAGTTGGTGTGGCGGGCCACCTCACCGGAGCACACGCCCGGCAGCATCGCCGCGACCGGCTTCCTGTTCGACCTGCCAAAGATCTTCGAGGACTTCGTCACCGTCGCCGTCTCGGAACGCCTGCACGCGGCCCACGGCGGCTTGGCCCGACCCCAGTTCCCGTGCCACCTCGACGACGCCCGGGCCGTGACCATGTACCCGGACCTGGTGTGGATGACCGACAACCGCCCAGCAGCCGTGCTCGACGCGAAATACAAGCAGGAGAAGCCGTCGGGCTACCCGAACGCCGACCTCTATCAACTCCTCGCCTACTGCACGACGCTCGGACTGCGTCGTGGACACCTCGTCTACGCCAAGGGCAACGCCGACGCGACGACCCATGTCGTCGCGGGGGCGGACGTGAAGATCGTCTGCCACGCGCTCGACCTGAAGCTTCCGCCAGCCGACCTGCTCGATCAGGTCAACCAGCTCACCGATGCCATCGCCTCATGACCAAAAGCTGAGGCGGTCCACCAGGAACCCGGTAGGCCCTGGTGATCAAGCGGACCTTGGTGGCGTCCACCAATCCAGCACGCCGACGAACTGCTCTACCGCTGTACGTCGCCGGTCGACCCACTTTCGCCTGCAACTCCATCGGCCTTCCCTCACTATCGAGGTGCCCATCACACGCCCCCACTCGACGATGAGCCGATCAACACGCAACCTCCGTCGTCGGCGCCGAAGTCATCACGCTACCTAGCGAGTTTGGCGAACCAGAGTGTTGCTCCACGTAGCCCTCGCAATCACATTCGCGAGCACACCGCCACCACCATCACACGCTCGCGATGACCTCCAGGTCCGAGCCGATGCCGACGGCGGACGATCGGGCGGAGTTGAGCAAAGTCTCCAGCAGGGCGAGCCTCATGCGTTCGGCACTCTGTGGCGCTTCGACTCCCTCCCGCCGGAGATCACGGTAATGTGACTCACGCATGTGCGGCTGCACAACAACTACCCGGTATCCGTCGGTCGCGTCCCGAATGTCGAATGAATCAAGGAAGTCCCCACGCCCGGTGACCCGCACTCCGTAAGTCCAACATGCAGGCCCGGCGAGAGCCGGAGCAGCGAGCCGCTCCCGGAGCCGGTTGGCGTCGGCAAAGGGAAGGTTCTTGACCGCCTGCCCCACCACGACCTCGTATGCCGCCGCACTCACCCGCCGGTTGGAACTAGCGTTTCGTGCACCCTTCACGTGGATCGCGCTCACTGTGCCATCCGGCGAGATGTGCAGGAAGTCTGCGACCTCACCTGAACCGTCGTCACAGATGAGCCATCCGTCGGTGTAGCGCGCGACCACCCACGAGAACAGCGACCGATCATCGGGTGCGCCGATCGCGTCATGGATGGCCTGAGGCGCCTTGAACTTGGGCTTCTCCTGATCCACCCGGTATCCGGCGAAGTCCGCGAACGTCCATTGCGGAAACCCCGCCACGGACGTCCGGGCCTCCCAGAACTGGCCTCCGGTGAACGCGTGGCCTGACCGGTAGTGCACTGTCAGCAATTCACCGTTGCCAAGCGCGTCGAGGATGCCCCGGACCGGGCGGAGATTCGTCGGCTCACCTCGAAACCCGATGTCAAGCCGGTACCCACCGCCAACGGGCACCGGACGAACCCCAAGGCAACCACTGATCGATCCGTCCAGCCCCACATCCATCGTGAACGCCTGCGACGCGGTGCCATGCACCTCAAGAAGCGCGTCCTCCAACATCACCGCGGCGTCTCGGAGATCGTCGTTCCCCGCGACTTCCGGCGTCAGGTGATCAGGCGGGTCGACCAGGACTTCGTAGGCACCCCACACCGGTGAGATGTCGTCGATCTGCCTCGCGAGGATCGAGAACTGGGACTCAGCCGGTCCGTCGACCATGGTCTTGTCAAGAAGGACGAGCAGTTCCACGACCGCGGTCACGAACGTCGCGAAGTCGGTCGTGGCCTTGAACCACACCGTGGACTTCTCGGGTGTGGTCCCGACCTTTCCTGTGAGGACAGTCCGGTCCGGCGAGGCACCAAGCTCGGAGCAGCCTGCCGACAAGGCAAAGGACCTGTCCGCGTGCGGATCGAGCGAATCCTGCAGGCCCCTGCCACTGAGTGTTTTCGTGTCGGGCTTAGTCCTTCGCCTGCGATGCGTTCCCCTCAACCACAGACCGTTCGCTTCGCCTTGGAGCAACGCACCCTCCAATGCCCACGGTGGGACACGGCGAAATGGGGGTCGCGGTTCCTTGTAAAGCCAGCGAAGTATCCCAGCCTGGATGGAATGCTCGGCATGGACCGCGACGAGCCGACCACGACGCAGCGCGACTGTCAGCAGGTGCTCGGTATCCACGAAGATCGAATCCCGCCCCGACCAACTGGGCGCTCGCTGGTGCCGACGCACGGAACCCCAGACCTGATCGATCCCGAGATCAGCGAGCGACCCGGCTCCGTCGATGGTCTGGTTCCGGCCCTCGGACTGGCCGAGTGCGACCAGAGCCTGACTCCCGAGCGCGACTCCGCGGCGCGGTTGGAGCAACTGTCCCGTCAGGCGGGAAAAACCAGCCGCAAGGTCGTCCGCCGTACATTCGAGCACCACGACGGACACGAACGGACGCAGTGAACGCCACGGCAGCGCCTCCACGCCCGCACTGTCCTCCGACGTCATGAGCGAACCCTCACGCCTCAGTAAATGTGGCCCCGATCACACAAAATGTCGCCGGTGTGGCGCTGCGCGTTATGCCATGCGCGCGGAGTCACCCGAATGGCGTCGTCGCTTTCGGTGACAACCGTCGGCCTGCGGACGCGTGGCGACCGCTATCCGCCGACGGTGTCTCCGGCACCGCCTTGACGAGGCCCGCAGGCCGAACGGACCTCAGCCAAGTCGTTGATCAGATCCGGCAGTAGGAGTTCTTCCTGGACTTGCCACCCCGCTTCGGCCATGCGCGGGGAAAGCTCCTCGTCCCACACGGCGACCGCCTGACGACCCGACAAAGCCTTGCCCACCGATCGTCCGAGCGCGTCGTTGTAGGCCGGGGTGTCGAAGCGCCAAGGGAGCCAAGGGATGTGCTGGGCCAGGCGGTTGGCGATGCGGACGCCGCCCCAGTCGAAGTCGCCGTGGTAGGTGAAGTCGGCGCCGCCTGCGGCCAGCAGTTCCAGGAGTCTGATCACCGCGGTTGACGGTTGGCCGTTGAGGCAGACCAGGGGCGGGCAGTCGGCGCCGAGTTCGTCGGCGGCGGTGGCGACGACAATGGGGTTCTCGCAGATCCAGACCCGCCGGGCGCCGACGCCGAGGATCGGGTCACGCCCGAGTTGGCGCAGGGTGAGGACGCACGGTTCCCCCGCCTCGCGCGCCAGGCCGAGCACACGTGCCACGTGGGAGTCGGTGCCGCCGGGTAGGCCGAGACAGAGCACGGTCGAGGACAGTTCGTCGCGGTGGACGCCGACGGCGGCCCAGGCGGCGCGGCGGTCGGCTGCCTGGCCGGTGCCAGTGGGTGGTTTGCCGTCGAGCACACGAGCGGCGGCGAGGACGAGGGTGGCCAGTGGGGTGCCGTCGTCGAGGGCGTGGGCGTCGTTGGTGTGGCGGGCGGCGAGGACGCCCAGTGCGATGCCGGGCGACGGGAGGTCAGCGATCACGCGCACGGCGTGGGCGACGAGGGTAGTCGCGTCCTCCGGGACAGGTTTGAGTCTGCGGACGATGCCGGTCGATGCCAACCAGTCTCGCCACGGGCGTAGCAGAGCGCGGCGTTCGACCAGGTCGTCAGCGGGTACGAAAGCGGCGGCCCAGGCCGTTCGGTCGGCTGCCTCCTGGCCCGCGCGGTCCGGGATGTCACCTACCACCGCTCGCACGGCGTCCGCGAGGCTTCGTGCGGCGCCGTTCGTGCGGAGCATCACATCCAGGTCATCCAGGGAGACCGAGACCGAGGTTCCCCCGCCCGCTCGGCGACCCAGGAGCAGTTCCACCGCCCTGCGCTCGTCCGGGGTCGCCTTCGGCAGCGTCACGACCCCGGTCAGAGGCCTGCCGGATTCCAGGCGCTTGCGCAGGCGGGTGAGCAGCCAGGCGAGTCCTGGCTTGCCCATGAGCCTGCGCAGGCGGTCGATGTCGGTCATTCGAAGAGGGTTCCGCTCACCGAACCGGTGTCCGGGCTCGGCACGTACGGCACCGGGCGTTTGACTTCCACCCGGTCGCGGCCGTCCCAGCGCCACGGGGTGACCAGGACCGCGTCGATGCCGTCGCGGCGGGCGAGTTGGGCGATGGCCAGGCCTGGGACCTGCGGGTAGCAGCCCCATTCACGTTCACTTGTCATCACCACGTCCAGGTCGAAGGACGCGAGCAGGCCCAGGCACTTGGCGCGTGAGTCGTCGTCGACGCCGGCGAAAGCCTCGTCCAGGGCTATCAGGCGGGGTGCGTGTGGGTTGCCCGCGGAGCTGTAGAACGACGACGCGGCGGCGAACAGGGGAACCGACGCCGCCAGCACCCGTTCGCCACCGGAGGCTGGGCCCGCGGCGGGACGCCACTGGCCATCTTGGTATCGCTGGATCGCGAACTCGTGCCACGACCGGTAATCCAGTGCCCTCGTGAGCTGGTCGACCCAGCCGCCGCCGTCATCCGTGGTGTGTTCGCGGTTGATCTGCTCCTGCAGGAACGCGCCGACGAGTGCTCGGTCTTCCTGGCCCCAGGCGTCGGCGGTCTGGCGTAGCAGCCGATCGCGCACGCGGTCGAGACCCTCGGGTGCGCCTTTGGCTGTGCGCCACTGCAAGCGCAGCCGCATGCCGGTGGATGTGGGGCGGGCCTCCAGGTCGGCGTTGATGGCGCGAACTTGGTCCTCGGCGCCGGTGATGAGTTCCTGGAGGGTGCCCGCGACCTCGTTGACGAGGTGGTTCTCCAGGATCTCCCGTTCCTTGGCGGACAACAGGTTCGTGCGTTGATCTGTCTCGGCGGTAAGTGCGTCGACCAGGGTCGGGATGTCCTGGTCGCGGCCCTGGAACCGCACATCGACGAGCATGACGCCACTGTGGACAGTCAGGCCGACCGAGTGGCCGTGGCGCGAGAGCGCGTCGGTGAGGAGCTTGTGCTCGGTGGACACCCGCTGCTGGATGAGTTCCCACGGCCGGTCCGCGTCGTCGACGCCCTCCAGCGCGGTGTTGATCGCCCGCGCCAGCACCACGGCGGGCGTCGGCGCCCACTCGGTCCGCGGGTCGGGTACATCAAGGTCGGGCAACGCGGTGGCGAGCAGGCCGGTCGCGGCAAACTCACGCAACTCGGCGACCGCGCGGTCGCGGTCATCGACCACGGCACCGATGTTCTCGCGCAACGTTTCACGCCGCCCGTCGGCCTTGCCTCGGTCATCGGCTGCCTGCTTCTCTTTCGCCCGCAGGGCTGCCGCCTCCGTCTCACACCCGACCAAAGCTCGTTTCACGGCGGCGAGCTCGGCGAACAGGCGCTCGACTCCCGCACCCGCCGACTCTCGCAGGACGGCCAGGTGTTCGGCGGCCGCGACCGCCCGTTCCCGCGCTTCGGTGGCCTCCTCGGCGGCGGCGAGCTGCCTCTCAACGGCCAGTGCGAGCTCAGTCTCCGCCTCGACGACGGCCGACGCGGCCCGGTGGGCTGCCCGCGCGGCGGGCCACAGCTCGGCGAGCCCGACCCGGTAGTCACCCACCGCCACGCGAACAGCGTGCAGCGCGTCCCGGTCGGCGGGGAGTCCGACGTCACCGGCGAACTCCTCCGCGCGCTCCCGCTCCGCTTGTGCCCGCTCGGCCTTCTCGGAAACGACCACGAGCGCCGACGCCAGGTTCTCGTCGATGCCCCGCTTGACCTGGTGTGCGCCCGCGAGCCGAGTGTGGGCCTCCCGCAGACCCTCATCGCCGGGAAGCGCCTTGTGCTCGGCGATGAGCACGTCCATCATCCGGACCAACTCGGCCGCCGACTCGGCCAGTTCGGCCCGCACGAGGAGTAGTCGATCCAGTTCGGTCCGCAGGTGGGCGAGCCGGGCGCGGCGGGACGCCTCGCGGGCGCCCTCGCCGATGTAGACGGCCGAATCCTTGTGCCACGAGCCGGAAAGCACGCCGATGGCGTAGCGGCCGTCAACGTCCACCCAGGTCGATCCGTGCGGCCCGAGTCCGATGGCGCGCAGCACGGCGGTGATTCCCGCGTCGGTGAGAGTGGCCGCGCGGTCGTCGGCCTGGTCGATCGCCGGGATCATCACCGATGCCAAGGCCGTGCTGGCGACCGCGCCCTGGGCGACGACGGTCGTGTCGTCGTCGTCCAACAGTCTGCCGTCGGGAGTCACCCAGGCGTCGAGAATCCCCGCGGCCTCCAGCGCCGCCTCGATGCCCGCCCGGTCGGCGCCGCCCACGCCCGGGGCGAAGTCCACGACCCTCCATAGTGGAGCGCCCGGTCGTCCTTGCCTGCTGTTCACCGCACGGGTGTGGGGCGAGGGTGGTGCGTCGTGGCCGCCGGACTCAAGCCGGTCGATCTCGTCGGTGACCGCCTTGATCTCGGCGTCGACCGACTTCGCCCGAGCGGTCGTCTCGGCCTGGCGCCTGCCCAGCTCCGCGGTCGCCTGGGAGACGGCGTGATCGACAGCGGCGGTGACGGGGTTGGCGCCGTCGAGACTGTCCGTCCACGCTTCCAGTTCCCCGAGCACCGCGTCCACATCGGACAGAGTGAACCCGGTCACCCCGGCAAGGTAAGCCGTACATGACTCGACCAGTCGCCTACCGGCATCGGCGAGACGGACTTCCGCTTCGCCGATCAGTTCCACGGCCCGCTGTTGCTCGCCGGTGATCCGGTCGACCGCTTCCCGCGCACGGCGCAACTCAGCATCTGCCGCGAACACCAGGGACAGCAGCCGGTCCAGTTCCGCCACGGCGCGAATCTGCTTGTCCACGACGGCGTCCCCCGCCCGCCCCGCGTCGGCGTATGGCGGCTCGTCGCGGGCGAACTCGGCCATGACGTCGGCGTGGGCGATTGCCACCATCGCGCGCTCCGCGCGCTGCTCGGCGGTGGCGCGTGCGGTGTCCAGAGTGCGCTGATCGGTCTCGGCAGCCTGCCGCTCGCGTTCGACCTTGCCTTTCCTGACCCGCACGGTGTTCGCCGCGTCGACCCGGTCGTCCTCACGTCTCCCGGCGGTGCGTTCGAGGTTTTCGGCCTCAAGGCGGGCCGTGTCGAGCCGCTTGGCGTCGGCCATTTCCGGACTGTCGTTGAGTGCTTCCTGTCGGGCGGCGAGACGTCCGCGTTCCGCCGTGAGACCGGCAAGCGCTTCCTCAACGGCGCGCAGCGCCACCTCAGCGGTATGGAAGTCGGCGTCGGCCCTGGTGAGCTCGGTGTTCAGCGCCTCGTAGCGGCTCTGCGCTTGGCGGGGCGGGAGACTGCGGCGGCGGGCGGCGATCCTGGCGTAGCGGCGGTAGTGCGTCAGGAACGCCTCAGCGGCCGTCTTGGCCTCGCCGAGCCCGCGCAGCGCTTCGCGTTCCTCGTCGAGGCCACGGAAGGCGTCGGCGACCGTCGTCACCAGCGACGGGTCCAGCGGCGGCAGGGCCTCGGTCAGTGCTCGGGAGAGCAGTTTCTCGTCGGGTCGCTTCGACAGCTGCGGTTGGCGCAGTTGAATCAGCAGGTTGACCAGCGCCTCATACCGGTGCGCGCCGAGGCTGAACAGCGCTTCGTCCACCGCGCGCCGGTAGTCCGTGGCGGTGTCGTAGACCGTTCCGTGCCCGTCGACGGCGTCCTTGAGCCGTTCCCTGGTCAACGCCACTCGCGTTGGGCTGAGCAGCGATAGTTGTTCGCCGATGCGTTGGGATGTCACGAAGTACCAGTGCCGCGCGATCCCGCGGCCCGCGACCGCTTTCAGTCCGCAGCCGATCGTGCGGTATTCGGGCGTGCCGTCGGGCAGGAGCCTGCCGAACTCGAGCCATGTGTAGCCGAGCCGCTCGTTGTTCGGGTGTTTGCCGCCGAGCAGGAGGTTCCACTCCATGCGCTTGTTGCGGTCGCCGTCCGGTTCGACCCGGTGCGGCGACAGTTCACCGTCGAGCAGGAACGGCAAGGTGAGCGCGAGAACCTTCGACTTGCCGGTGCCGTTGTTGCCGCGCAACAGAAGTCGGCCATCGTGGAAGTGGAACTCCTCGATGTCGTAATAGAACAGATCGACCAGCCCGGTGCGCAGGGGCTGCCACCGCGCTATCTGGGGAGTCGGATTCATTTCTTGTCTCCCTTGGCGGAACGAATCGTGGGCTCGTCGACGGCGTACCGGCTGATCGCGGGAAGCGGGACCACCACACCTGGGAGGTCCTTCACCAGCCGCAGCGCGCGCAGTTTGCCCAGGGCGATGTCGAGCAGCTCGTCCTCGGCACCGGGTTCAGTGACGCCCTTGCGCCAGAAGCTCATGTGCTTGGCTGCGAGTTTCCGCACGTATGCGCGCAATTCGTCGAGCGGGACCGGGGTGTCCCTGTTCGCGAGATGTTCGGCGACCAAGAGCGTGACGTGGCCATCGGTCCGCTGCTCGGGCATCCGCACGTCGGTCAGCTCGTCGTCTCCGTCGACCATGGCGATGCCTTCGGCGCGCATCTCGGCGACCAGTCCGGTGGCCTCGGTGATGCGGCGGGTGATCGCGTGTCGCTGGCTCACGAGATAGACGCGCTCTTCGGTGGCGAGATCCTCGTAGTACACGACAGGGTCATCGAGCAGCTTGCGGGTCAGCCGATGGCGCATTGCCCGGTTTCGGAGTTCGTCGGTGTCAGGCACCAGTTCGTGGATCAGGTCCGCGATCCGCTGGTCCACGCTCGTCGCCGTGACAGTCGACGGCCCGCGCTGCCCGGTGAGCATCGCGGCCAGCACCCGGCGGCGGACGTCGTAGAGCACGTCGCCATTGGCCGAGAGGTAGGCGTCCTCCTCGCCCGCGACCCGGTCGAGCACACCCCAGTTCAGCAGCAGCCGCACCACGGCGACCAGGTCTGAGCGCTCGTCACGGCGGCTGAGGGTGAACGTGATCCCGGTGTCGACCAGGTCCGGCTCGGCGGCAGCCGTGAGCACACCCTCGGCCAGTCGACCGAGCGTGATCTGGGCATCCGCGCGTTCCAGCACCGACAGAGCCAGGCACAGCAGCACGTACCGGCGGCGACCGAACGCGGGCTTGGTGGCGCCGTCGCGGGCTGGGTGCGTTCCGTCGGCGTCGGCGGGGGCGGTCTTGAACAGGCGCACCGAGTCGCTGTCGACTTGGAGACGCCAACCGGTCTCCTGCGAGAGCCAGTGCCGCAACTCGGTCGCGTGCCTGCGAACCAGGCGGATCGTGTCGTCGTCCTTCCCCGAGACCAGCAGGGGCCGGATCAGCAGTGCACGCATGGCTTTGCGGCGCTGCACCGCCTGCTCGTCGGTGAAAGCCGCCGTCATGCGAGTGCTCTCGACCGAGTCAGGTCGACGATGTCGATGAGGTGTTCCGGGCCGCGCAGCACACCGTCCTCCGTCTCGATGTCGACCACCCCGCCGTCGGGAACCAACGACAGGCGGATCTCCATCGTGCCGTCACTGGTCGTGGTCTTGACCTCGGTGTCACCGGGCAGCCGGGCGGAAAGGGCGTCGCCGAGCAGGCCGAGGAACAGCCGGAACGAACGGGCGTCGAGCACATCGAGCTCGGACAGGCGGACCGGGCCGTGCGTGGTCAGCCTCCGTCGCGCCTCAGCGGTCTCCTCGGCCTCCCGCGCGGCCAATGCCTCAAGCGCCCGACGCTGCTCACCACGGTCTGCGACCTGGGACGGCCTGCCACGTCGCTCATAGTTGCCGGTGCGACGCAGTTGCGGACTGATGTGCACGGCGGGCGCGTCCGCCCACGGCGTGCTCGGTGTCGGCTCGGTCTCCTGCCAGTCGGCGAGGGTGGCAGGGGTGACCGTCATGTGTCGGGTGGAGTTGAGGCCGAACGCCGCCCGCCACAGTCGGTGCGCCGAGTCGTCGTCCGGCACCTCGGCGAACCAGCGCGCCAACGTCCGGAAGTCGGCGGAGCGGTCGGAGCGGCCCGACCGCCTCTCGTTGAGCGCCGCCACGGTGTCGATGAGCTGGGTGATCGCGCTGACCGCCGCGCCTCGCAGCAGCCGGGCCTGCGACGGGTGGTCCGAGCCTGCCGAGACGAACCAGTCGCGCAGGCCTCGCCACCGGTTGCGCCAGCCGTCCAAGGCGCGGGTGTAATCCTCCGTCGCCAGTTCGTGGTCGGGTGCCGCGTCGACCGCTTCCCGCTGCGCGGCGACGCCGAGCAGGCGGTCGACATCGCCGCCATCGATCTGCCCGAGGAGGGTGGCGATCTCCGCGCCACGGTTGGCCAGGTCGGCGATGAACCGGTTGATGTAGTCGATCAGGCGCTGCTTGTAGGCGACGAACGCCTCCACGTCGCCGTCGGCGAAGTCAATCACCCGCCGCAAGGAGGCCATGAACGCCTGAGCGTTGTCTGCCAGGCCGCTGAACCGCTCGGCGAGACCGAGCAGGAGGAAGTGCACCTTGGCCGGGTCCAGGGCGGCGGGATCCGTGGCCGCCAACTCGGCGAACGCCCGCAACTGGACGGCGATGTCGGCCAAGGCAACGGATTGCAGCGCACCACGCTTGCCGATCGCTTCCTCGTAGACGGCGATGGCGTTCTCGGCCGCCTGCCCGCGCGGGGTCAGTTGGTAGAGGTAGCGAGCGCGGTGGAAATCGGCGACCGTGGTGACCCGGCCGGTGTCCGGGTCCGAACGCAGGTTTCCCCACCCGACGAGCTGGTCCAGCGCCGATCCGACCTGGTCAGGGTCCCCGTTGCCGAGTTCGGCGGCGACGTCCTCAGGACGCAGGTGAACGATGAACCGGTCACGGGCACGGGCGAAGGTCCGCAGCACGGCGCGGTAGGTCTCGGCGTTGGGTGCGCTCAGGTGCGCGAACGGCTGACTCGTGTCTGCGCCTTGCGCTGTCATGGCACCCATTGTGACGGTATGTACCGACGGTCTTTCCCGGTGTCCGGCCGTTCGACGCCGAACGGCTGGACACAGCGCGGCTGGGCGGCGCACGTGGGCAGCGCACCTGCCAGGCAGCGTGATCTTTGCGCGCGTCGGGTTCGGCAACCTCCTTTCTCGGACGTGCGCGCCCCAAAGCTGGCGCCTGCGGACAACACGGTCTCAGCGCTGCCGCTGAGTCGTTGTGGAGCTTCAGCGAGACACGATCACTTCGCGGGCAGACCTCGGGCGTGCAAGACACCCCGCTGGATCCAGTCGTCCAGGGTGTCGTCGTCGGCGAGGTGGTCGGGGTCGACCATGATCCAGTTCTTCATCGGGCGGCTGCCCATCTCCGGCACCCGCACGCCAGGCTCGGCCAAGGCCGCCGCGGAAGCGTCCGGCGACAGCCGCACGATCAGGCCGTCGCCGTAGACGCCGCACGACATGTTGCCTTGGAAGAGGAAGACGAGGGTGCCGAACATCTTCTTCTCGGTCACTCCCGGCATCTCGCCGACCAGCGCCCTGACTCTCGTGGCGAGGGATTCGTCGTATGCCATTCCGGGCTCCTATTCGGCGTCGCTGAGGTTGTGGAGGTAGGTGGTCCAGCCCCGGTCGTGGGAGGCCAGCGACGGGTGGGGCAGACCGGTGTGGACGAGTCGCAGGTGGGTGCCGGTGTCGTCAGGGGTCAGGGTGACCGTGACGGTGCTGCTGCCCGGTGGGACGTCCTTGTTACCCTCGAAGCCCCAGGTGAACACGACCTTGTGGGGCGGTTCGACCAGCACGTATTCGCCGAGCACCGTCGCCTTGTCGTGCACCACGCAGCGGTACACGCCGCCGGGGCGGGGGTCCAGGGTCGCTTCGACGCCCATCCAGCGCGGATGGCGTTCGGGGTCGGTGAAGTAGGCGAACACGGTCTCGGGTGGGGCCTTGATGTGGATCTCGTGTTCGACCCGGTCGGAAACGATCGTCACGCTTGGTCCTTCCGCTCGCCGCGGGCGGCCTCAGTCTCGGCTTCCAGCTTGAGTCGTTCAAGGCCGGTCATCCAGAAGCGGTCGACGAAGCGCTTGAGCCCGAGCAGGCCTGCCGGGTCTGCCCGATACAGGCGCTTTGTGCCCTCTCGGCGCTCGATCAGCAGGCCGGCTTCGCGCAGGACAGTGAGGTGTTGGGAGATGGCGGGCCGGGTGACGGCGAACCGCCGGGCGATCTCGCCCGCGGGAAGTTCCTGGTCGCGGACCAGTTCGAGGATCTTGCGCCTGCGAGGTTCGGCAAGCGCCTTGAGCTGAGCGTCCACGGGGCTTATGTTAGATGTCGCTAACGTAAGCGTCAACTAACCCTCGGAATCCCCGCAGACGACCGGATGGCGCTGGAGTTCGCGGTCGCGCGGTTCGAGTTGCGGGTCGAGCCCGTTCCCGAGTTCGGCGCCGACCTGGGCGCCGCTGATGTGCACCCTCGAGGACCACACCGAGACTGGCGCGTCCACGTCTTTGTTCCGTCGCGGCAACTGATTTCAGGGGCGCGGCGGGGGTGCGTACTCGATGTAGAGGGGACTGGCGATCACGTAGCGGGTGGTTCCGACGACGAAGTTCGCCGTGACGCGGGCATAGCCTGCCATCCAGGCCGCTGTCTCCGGATGTGTCCGGCC
Source organism: Actinokineospora xionganensis (assembly GCF_014323725.1). Lineage (GTDB taxonomy): Bacteria > Actinomycetota > Actinomycetes > Mycobacteriales > Pseudonocardiaceae > Actinokineospora > Actinokineospora xionganensis. Next base: position 216,333 of record NZ_JABVED010000006.1, read on the forward strand.
GTCGATGGTGCGCAGCAGGTCGATGGTGGCGCCCGGTAGGTGTCGGCCCGCGTAGTGGTTCGGCGCCACCACGTGGCCGTCGGAGGCGGACGGCTGTGCGCTCAGGAGGCCGATCAGCAAGTCGATGTTGTTGGTGATCGCGCCCGCGCCGCTTCCCCCGGAATCCGCCGTCTCCACGGTGTGTCCGGCGGGCGGGGCCACCGCTTGGGCTCTGCCCTCGATCCGCAGGTGGTTGCTGGAGCAGTGCAGGATCAGGCGGGTCGAGCCCGGTTGGGTCGCGCGGTCGACGAACAGGGTCATGCCCGGGACGGGGCCGCCGTCGAGGACCAGGTAGTTCAGTGGGGCCTCGAAATGGACCCAGTGGCCCGCCACCGCCGCCGGGTCGTCGTACCAGCGGGCGGTGCGCTCGATGTGGGCGATGACCCTGGCCAACTGCTTGAGCCTGCTCCGCTCCGCGTCCGGCGTGGGCTCGACGCCGATCTCCAGGACCGGGGTCTTGAGGTTCACCTTCGGCCGCGGCCAGAGCGACCGCAGTGCTGGCAGGAACTGCTCCAGCTTGCGGTCCGACAAGTACACAAGTTCGCGCATCGCCCCTCCTCACCGTATTGATCACGCTACCCTGAGTCGACCACGGGAGGCTTGCGTGACCCCTGACGGACCAACCGATGCGGTGCCGACACAGCCCCGCTGGGCTGAGATCGCCGCGCACCGGCCCTTGGGGGCCGACGAGCCGCGTGAGGTCGGTGGTTATCGGCTGCGGGCCGCACTCGGCGAGGGCGGGATGGGCCGGGTCTACCTGTCCAACACCCCTGGCGGGCGACCGATCGCGCTCAAGGTCATCCGGGCCGAGTTCGCTGCCGACCCGTCTTTCCGGCGCCGCTTCGAACAGGAAGTCAGCACAGCGCAACGGGTTCAGGGGCTCTACACCGCTCCGGTGATCGATGCCAATCCGCGCGCCGAGCAGCCTTGGCTCGCTACCGCGTACGTCGCGGGTCCCTCACTGCAGCAGGCGGTCGGCGCGTACGGCCCGCTGCCGGTGGAGAGTGTGCTCATCCTGGTGGCCGGAGTGGCCGAGGCGTTGCAGTCCATCCACTCCGCGAACATCGTGCATCGGGATTTGAAGCCCTCCAACGTGATCCTTGCCGCCGACGGTCCCCGTGTGATCGATTTCGGCATCGCCAGGGCGGTCGACACGACGTCGGTCACCCAGGCAGGCATCCGGGTCGGCACCCCCGCTTTCATGGCACCGGAACAGGTTCGTGGCCAACCGGTCACGCCCGCGCTCGACATCTTCGCGCTGGGCTCGCTCGCCGTGTACGCGGCGACCGGGGAACTGCCGTTCGGCGGCGGACTCGACCCGGCTGTGCCGTACCGAATCCTCGAGGAGGAACCCGACCTGGCCGCCTGCCCGACACAGCTGCGGGAGCTGGTGACCCGGTGCCTGGCCAAGGATCCCCGGCAGCGCCCGTCGCCGGTCCAGGTGATCGAGATGTGCAGGCAGGCCTCCACCGGGACCCAGCTGCACATGGGCGAAGGGTGGTTGCCGCCCGCGGTCGCGGCCGCGGTGAGCCGGATCGCGGTGACGCCGGTCCCCCCGGTTCCGCGAGCGCCCAAACGTTCTCGCTTCCGAGTCGCCGCCGCGGTCGGGTTCGCGGTGCTCGCGATCGGATCGGGCATCGGCGCCGCCGCGATCGCGGGCGCCTTCGACGCGAAGACACCGGAGAACACAGCGGAGAAGAGCGCCGACCAGTCCACTCCAGGCACCTCGTCGACAGCCACCGGGAGCAAGCCCGGCGGCGGCGAGCCGGAGATCCTCACCCAGGTCGACGCTGTGGACCTGGCCCTCGGCAATGGCGTCTACCTGGCTGAACCCACCACGATGGTCCGCTGGGAGGGATTCCCCGACATAGCCCACGTCTATGACAAGGGGATCTCCTTCAACAACGCCCAAGTAGTGCTGTTGGACGACGACCAGGCAGGCGATCACCGCACCTGCACCACGGACACCCGCTACGCACTCACCACCAAGTTCAACGACGTCACCGTGGGCACCAAGTTCTGCGTCCTGACCGACCAGCGGGTCGCCATGGTCGAAGTCAGGAAAGCGCCCGACCCGGACGAATCCAGCCAGTACTACCGGCTCGCGATCACCATCTGGCGCGCCTAGCGACCGTGGGTAGGGTCGGCGCATGTGCCTGACGTGCGTGCTGCCGCTGATGGTGTCCGGCCCCGCGCCGGTGTTTCCCACCAGCGCGCCCGAGCCGGGTTGGCTCAAGGACAAGCTGGGCGGATCGATCACCTGGACGGGCTGCGCCGGTTTCGTGCTCGAAGTCGGCGGTGAGCGGATCTGCTTCGACCCGTACGCCAGCAACCCCGGCCTGCGCGACACTCTGTTCCGCCCGGCCCGCCCCGATCACGCGCTGGTCGAGCGGACCTTCGGCAAGGTGTCCGGGATCTTCGTCGGACACACCCACTTCGACCACGCCATGGACGTCGCGCCGCTGGCCAAGGCCAACCCCGGGTGCGTGGTGCACGCAAGCCCGACGACCACGGAGATCTGCCGCAGGCAGGGCGTCCCCGACGACCAGCTCCACCCGGTCGAGGACGGCGAACGAGTCACCATCGGCCCGTTCACCGTGGAGGCCATCGCCTCCCGACACGGGACGGTGCCGATCGCGAGCCGGATCGACGTCATCGAGCTACGCGGCGAAGGGATGCCGAAGACAGTGTTCCGGTGGCCGCGCGGGCAGGTGTTCGCCTACCGGGTCGAGGTCGGCGGCCTGTCGCTGCACCTGCAGACCAGCGCCGGGATCGAGGACTCCCCACTCGCCCGCCAAGCACCGGTCGACGTGCTGATCGCGTGCCTGGCGGCCCGGCAGGGCACCGAGGGATACTTCCGCCGGTTGGGCGAACGGCTGTGCCCCAAGGTGATCATCCCTTGCCACCACGACAACTTCTTCCGCCCGCTGAGCGAGCCGCCGCGGCCGGTGGCGCGCCTGGACTGGCCGGGCTTCCTCGACGACGTGGCCCGACTGGCCGACGCCTACGGCACGCGGCTGGTCCAACTGCCCCGGGGTGCCGCCGTCGCGATCTGAGTCATTTCGGCGGCAGCGAGCAGGCGTAGTCGACCCCGGTGTCGACCCAACGCCGCAGGTCGTCGTCCTCGGCGTGGGCTTCAGGGCCGACGAGCACCCAGCCCTTCATCGGCCTGCCGGTGAAGTCGAAGACCCGCACACCCGGTTCGGCGAGCGCCGCCTGGGCGTCCTCCGGGTCGAGCCGGACGATCAGGGCCTCCCCGAGGACGCCGACCGACATGTTGCCCTGGAACAAAAACGCCAGACCGCCGAACATCTTCTTCTCCACCATGCCGGGCAGTTCCGCGACCAGGTCCCGGACGCGGGTGGCGAGTCCTTCGTCGTAAGCCATGGGTCGAATGGTCCACCCGCGCCCACGCTGCCGCCAAGTGGACGCAGCACCGTGGACACTAGGCGGATACAACCGCCGCCCCCTCGCGCCCGACAACCCCTATTCCCTGAACCCCCTACGGCCATTCGGGTGAGATTTCAAGGTACTACCGGTCGGTAATTCGCGAATGGACGCATGCCGCCGATCAGGGATTGCTTTACACAGTCTTGTTCGAGAATTCGAAGGGACGACACTCCGCGTCGGAGTCATGACGGACCGCCACTGGGTTGCCACATTCAGCCCTAGGGTGAACTGGGGCTATACGGCCAAAAGGGGGAAATGGCGGCGGTCGGTGTACGTGGCCGAACCGTCGATGCTCTTCTTTCCCGAGCACGCGCCGGCGGGCGCTACGCCGAAAAGAGGAACGCGGATTCGATTCCTCGGACTAATGCGGATGTCTGTCCTTCGTGGATACTTCACCGGCAACCCCGGCCCCCGTACGGACGTCTGTTTCATTGGCGAAGCGAGGCGGGAATCCTTGTTCGAAAGGGAGTCGTAGGTGAGTGGTCTGTCCGACCGGGACGTAGTCATCGTGGGCGCGGGCCTGTCGGGGTGTCTCATGGCGGTGCTGCTGGCCCGCCGCGGCTGCCGCGTCCGGGTGTTCGAGCGGCGGTCGGACCCTCGATCCCGGGCGGCCGACCACGGGCGGTCCATCAACCTCGGTCTTTCCCGGCGCGGCATGACGGCGCTGCGTGCGGCCGGGCTGCTCGACGAGGTGCTCGCGCACGCGGCGCCGATGCGGGGGCGGGTCGTGCACCTGCCGGACGGGGGCCTCGGCTTCCAGCCCTACGGCACCAGTGACGACCAGATCCTGCGTTCGGTGCTGCGCAACGACTTGAACACGGTGCTGCTCGACGCCGCCGAGGCGATGCCCGGCGTCCGGTTCGAGTTCGACGCCAAGCTCACCGCGATGGACAAGAGCAAGGCCACCGTCGAGTGCCTCTTCCAGACCGCGGGCGGGGTGCGACGGGTCCTGTCCGAGACGGTGATCGGCTCCGACGGCGCCTTCTCCACCGTGCGCGCCCAGATGCACCGCGGCGAGCCCGCCGACTACCACCAGGAGTTCCTCCCCTGGGGCTACAAGGAACTGTCGATCGAGGCGGGCCCGCCGGATGAGCGGCGCACCGACCCGGAGGCGTTGCACGTGTGGCCCGCCGACGGCGGCCTCATCGTCGCGCATCCCAACGCCGACCGGTCGCTGACCGGCACCATCTTCCTGCCGCTGGCCGGGCCGGACAGCTTCGAGACGCTGCGCACCACCGAAGCGGTCTCATCGCTGCTGGCCGACCGGTTCCCGGATCTGCACAGGCTCGTGCCCGACGTCGTCGAGCAGTTCCTGAGCCAGCCGGTGGGCCACCTGGTGACCGTGCGGACCGCGCCGTGGCACCACGACGACCGCGTGGTGCTGCTGGGCGACGCCTGCCACGCGGTGTACCCGTTCTACGGGCAGGGTATGAACTCCGCGTTCGAGGACTGCGTGACCCTCGACGGCTGCCTCGACCGCAATCCCGACGACTGGGCCGCCGCTTTCGCCGAATACCAGGCGATCCGCAAGCCCAACACCGATGTCCTCGCGGACCTTTCGGCCGAGAACTTCATCGAGCTGCGCGACCGGCTGGCCTCGCCGCTGTTCCTCGCCCGCAAGAACGCCGACCTCGCGTTGAACCGGATCCTCGGCAACCGCTGGGTCCCGCTGTACACGATGATCTCGCACACCACCACGCCGTACGCGGACGCGCTTCGCCGCTCCCGCAGGCAGAACACCACGCTCGCCTGGCTGGCCGGGGCAGCCGCCACCGGGACCGCGGCCGCTGGCGCGGTCTTGCTCCGCAACCTCGCACGTCGCGTCAAGGGGAAGTAAATGCTGACCAGTCCTGGAGAACCCGCGAGAGTCCTGCTCGAGGTCGACGACATCGAGCAGAACCTGCTGCCCACGCGAATGGTCCCTTACGCCCCGCAGCTGCGCCTGATCCTCGACTGGGCGCGCCAATACCTGACCAGGCCGCACGAGAGCCTGGGCCGCAAGGGAAGCGTGTGCCCGTTCGTCCAGGCGTCGATCGACCGGCGCAAGTTCTACCTCACGGTCTTCCCCGGGCGTCCGGCCGACCCGTCGGACGTCGCGGCGGCGATGCTGCCGTACCGGGACTGGTTCCTGGAACTGGCGCCGCGCGGCCAGGGGACGGCTCAGCTGACCACGATCCTGGTGCTGTTCCCCGACCTCCGATCCGAGGACGTCGACGAGGTGATCGACGGTTCCCAGGAGACACTCAAGTCCGACTACGTGGACCGGGGTCTGATGATCGGCGAATTCCACGACGGGCCGCCGGACAAGGGCGGCCTGTGGAACCCGGACTTCCGACCGCTGCGCAGTCCCGTCCCGCTGCTGGCGATCCGGCACATGGTGCCCACGGACTTCGCCTTCCTGCGGGAAAGCCGCGGCCACGCACTCGCGTACCTGCGGCAGTTCGCCAGCCAGGTGCCCGCGACCGTCCGCGAGGCGATGGTGCACGCGCTGGTGCGCGACGAGCTGGAAGTGGGGACCCGGTGACGACGCACCCGCCGTCCTTCGGACAGCAGCGGCTGTGGTTCCTCGACCGGCTGCACCCGGCCTCCGCGCTGTACAACGTGCCCGCCGTGCTGCGGCTGACCGGTCCGCTCGACGTCGGCGCGCTGCGGCGTGGTCTCGACGAGGTCGTGCACAGGCACGGCGCGCTGCGCACGGTGTTCGCGGAGCGCGACGGCGGGCCGGTTCAGGTTGTGCTGCCCGATGCCCGGGCGGCGTTGACCGTGCTCGACGTGAGCGGTGAAAGCGAGGCTGAGAGCCGGATCCAGGCCGAGGCCCGGCGGCCGTTCGACCTGTCCACCGGACCTCTCATGCGGGTCCTTCTCCTGCGGCTGGCCGACGACGACCACTTCCTGATGTTCACCCTGCACCACATCATCTCCGACGGCTGGTCCCTGGCGGTCCTGCTCGACGAACTGGGCAGCGCCTACCGCGCGTTCCGTGTCGGCGAAGACCCCGCGCTGCCCGAACTGTCGTTGGAGTACGCGGAGTTCGCCGCCTGGCAGCGCGAGGAAGCCGCCGGACCGATGGGAGCCATGGCCCTGGACTACTGGGTCGAGCACCTGAGGGACGCGCCCCCGCTGCTGACCCTGCCCACCGACCGTCCCCGTCCGGCCGCCCAGGAATACCGCGGGCGGGTGCACGGCTTCGACCTGCCACCGACGCTCGCCGCCGGTCTGCGCAGCGCCACGCTCGCGCTGGGCGGAACGCTGTTCATGACGCTGCTCGCCGCCTACCAGGCCCTGCTTTCCCACTACAGCGGCCAAGACGACGTCGTCGTCGGCACCGCGGTCGGCGGCCGGTCCAGAGTGGACGCCGAACCGCTGATCGGCCTGTTCGTGAACACCGTGCCGCTGCGGACCTCCCTCGCGGGCAACCCCACGTTCCGGGAGCTGGTGTCCCGGGTCCGCGACGTGACGCTGGACGGCCTGAGCTACGCGGACCTGCCGCTGGAGCGGATCGTCGAGGCCCTGCACCCGGAGCGCGGCCTTGGCTACTCACCGGTGTTCCAGGTCCAGCTGACCTTGCAGAGCACCCGTCCCCCCACGCTGGATCTCGACGGCGTCGCCGTGTCCGAGCCGCGGTTCGTCACCGCCGACGTCGCCAAGTTCGACCTGACCCTGGCCGCCGCCGAGCGCGGCGACGACCTGCACGTCGACCTCGAGTACGACACGGCGCTGTTCGACGCCGCGACAGTCGAGCGGTTCGGCGAGCACTATGTGCGGTTCCTGTCCACTGTGGTCGCCGACCCGGACACCCGGATCCTCGACGTGCCGCTGCTCGACGCCGAGGAACAGCGGCGGGCCGTCGTCGACTGGAACGACACCGAACTGCCGCTCCCCGCGGGGACGGTGCTCGATTTGATCGCGGCCCAGGTCGCCCTGCGGCCCGACGCCGTGGCGGTGGAGGACAGCCGCCACTGCCTCACCTACGCCGAACTCGACGCGCGGGCGAACCGGGTCGGGCACGCGCTGTGCGCCGCCGGCGTCGGGCCGGAGGTTCCGGTCGCGCTGTGCGTCAGCCGTGGTGTCGACCTGCTTGTGGCCCTGCTTGGCGTGTGGAAGGCCGGTGGCGCCTACGTTCCGCTCGATCCGTCCTGGCCCGCCGACCGGCTGCGCTACATGCTGGCCAACGCGGCGGCCACGGTGGCCCTCGTCGACGAGTCCACCGCCGGGCTCGGGTTTCTCGACGGCATGACCACCGTCCGGATCGACGGCACCGGACAGGACACCGCGCCGGACGTGGACGTCGACGCCGACACTCTCGCCTACCTCATCTACACCTCCGGCTCGACCGGCAGGCCCAAGGGCATCGGGGTCCCGCACGCGGGCGTCCTCAACCACCTGGTCGCGTTCGACACGTTGCTGCGCCTGGACTCCGACGACGTGTGGGCCGCGGTGACCACCCTGTCGTTCGACCCGTCGGTGCTGGAACTGTTACTGCCGCTGTTGTGCGGCGCCAAGGTGGCGATGTTCGACACGATCGAGGCGGGCGAGCCCGCTTTGCTTCGGTCCCGGCTGGTCGAATCCGGCGCCACGGTGCTGCAGTCGACCCCATCGCGGTGGCGGCTGCTCCTCACCGCGGGCGACGTCCCGGCGTCGGTGCGGACGCGGCTGTGCGGCGGCGAGGAGCTGACCCCGGACCTCGCCCGGACGCTCGCCGCGGACGGCGCGACCCTGTGGAACGTCTACGGGCCGACGGAGGCCACGATCTGGGCGACCGCCACCAGGGTCACGGGCACTCCCCTGGAGATCGGTCCGCCGGTCGGCAATCTGCGCGTGTATGTGCTCGACAAGTCGCTGCGGCCGGTTCCGGTCGGTGTGGTCGGCGAGATCCACATCGGCGGTGTCGGTGTGGCGCGCGGCTATCACGGCCGCGGCGACCTGACCGCCGCCCAGTTCGTCCCCGACCCGTTCGGCGTGGGCTCGCGGCTCTACGCGACGGGCGACCTGGCACGCTACCGTCCCAACGGGACACTGGAGTTCCTCGGACGAGCCGACAACCAGGTCAAGATCCGGGGCTTCCGCATCGAGCTCGGCGAGATCGAGGCCGCCCTGCGGGCGTGTCCCCGCGTCGGCGAGGCGGTGGTCAAGGCGTGGGCGGGTGAACGCCTGGCCGCGTATGTGGAGTCCGATGACGACCCGGTGGCGCTGTGGGCGTCGATTCGCTCGCTGCTGGCCGAATCACTGCCGGACTACATGATCCCGGCAGCCCTGGTGGTGGTGGACGCTCTGCCGCTCACCCCGAACGAGAAAGTCGACCGGGGCAGGCTGGCGGAGCCCTCGTGGGACGAGTTGCGCACCGCCGACCGGGTGGCCCCACGCGACGCTGTCGAGCGCGCGCTCGCGGAGATCTGGCAAGACCTGCTGGAGGTGTCGGAAGTCGGCACGAACGACGACTTCTTCATCCTCGGCGGTCACTCGCTGCTCGCGGCCAAGATGCTCGCGGCCGTTCGGGAGCAGCTCTTGGTCGACGTGCCGATGCGGGTGGCGTTCGAGACGCGGACGATCGCGGGCTTCGCGGAAGCGTTGCGGCGGTACGAGAGCACGCCGGGCGCCGTCGATGAGGTGGCCGTGCTGCGCGCGGAGATCGCCGCGCTGCCGGACGACGAGGTGGCCGCCATGCTGGAGAACGGCGGTGTCCGGTGAGTGAGCGTGACCGGCTCTTCGCGATGCTCGCGGCGAAGCGTGGTTTGGCGGCGGCCCAGGGGATTCCGCGACGGGACCCGGCGCGTGTCGTGCCGCTGCTACCCGGGCAGCGGCAGCTGTGGTTCCTCGACCGGGTGGGCGCCACCGACGGCGTCTACACGATGTCGCAGGTGTGGCGGCTCTCCGGGGCGGTGTCCGTCACCGCCATCCAGCACGCGCTCGACGTGCTTCTCGCGCGGCACGAGGGGTTGCGGACCTCGTTCACCGAGGTGGACGGTGAGCCCGTCCAGCGGATCGCCGAGTGCTGCGTCGCTCCGCTGTCCGTTATGGACGGTGGAATGGCGGAGCTCGAAGCCGAGTCGCGGCGGCCGTTCGACCTGACGACGCCGCCGTTGCTGCGCGCGGTCCTGGTGCGGATCTCCGATGGCGAACACCTGTTCGCCCTGTGCGTGCACCACATCGTGTGTGACGGGCCGTCGCTGTCGATTCTGGTAGACGAGTTCAGCAGTCTTCTCGCGGGCGCGCAGCCTGCCGCGCGGGCGACGTCGGCGTGCGATTTCGCGGTGTGGCAGGCGGACCAGGCCGCGGACCTGACCGTCCACGCGCGGTACTGGGAGGAGCGGCTCGCGGGTGTGCCGACGCTGTTGGAGCTGCCGACCGATCGGCCGCGGCCGCCGGTGCAGAGCTACCGCGGCGCGAGTGTCCCGGTGTCGATCAAGGACGGCGAAGCGGTGTCGGCGTTCTGCCTGCGGGAAGGACTGACCGCCTTCCCGCTGCTGCTGGCGGCGTTCTCGATCGTTCTGGGCAAGCTCGCCCGAGCTGATGACGTGGTCGTCGGCGTCCCGATGCGCGACGACTCGAAGCTGTCGAACTGCGTTGGCATGCTCGCCAACACGGTCGCGATGCGCACCGAGTTGTCGGGCGACCCGACTGTCCGGGCGGTGCTCGACCGGGCGCGGCAGGACGCCGTGGACGCCCTGGAGCACCAGGGCTACCCGTGGGAACTGGTCGCCCGGGCGGTGGCGCCGCAGCCGGATCTCAGCCACAACCCGGTGTTCCAGGCGATGTTCGTGCTGAACCCGCCCGGCCATTCGGTGTCGGTGCCCGGACTGGCCGCCGAGCCGGTCGAGCCGGAGTCGGCCACGGCCCGGTTCGACCTCACGCTGGCCCTGGCGCAGGAAGGCTCCCGGTTCGAGGGCCACCTCGACTACGCGACGGACCTGTTCGACGCGGGCACGGTGGCCCGCATCGCCGAGTACTTCACCCGGGCGGTGGCCGCGATCACCGCCGACCCCGACCAGCGGGTCGGCGACGTCGATCTCCTCACCGACCACGAGTGGTCGCTGATCCGCTCGGGCGGGCATCCGGCGGCCCCAGCGCCCTTTGCCGCCCGATGCGTCACCGAGCTGATCGCCCGGCAGGCACGGCGGACGCCGGACGCGCCCGCCGTGCTCGACGGCGACGACGTGCTCAGCTACGCCGAGTTGACCGAGCGAGCCAACGCGCTGGCCTGGCGATTGCGGGAATGCGGTGTGGGCCCGGAGTCGCTGGTGGCGATGGCGGCCCCGGCCGGTCCGGCGGCGGTCGTCGCCCTCGTCGGGATCCACGCCGCGGGCGGCGCCTACCTGCCGCTCGACCCGGCCCACCCAGCCGACCGGCTTGCCGCGCTGCTCGCCGACGCGGGAGTCACGGTGCTGGTCACCGACCGCGCGGACCGGGTGGCGTTCGACGGGACCGTCCTGGTCGTCGGTGTCGAACGGCGGGACGCGCCGCCGCCCACCGAACTCGGCCCGGACAACCTCGCCTACGTCATCTACACCTCCGGCTCCACCGGCGCGCCCAAGGGCGTCGCCGTCCAGCACGGCACGGTCGCCAACCTGGCGCGGGCGTTCGTCGACGTGCACGGTTTCGGCCCCGGTGAGCGGGTCCTGATGATCCCGCCGCTGACCTTCGACGCCTCCGTCGGCGATGTCTTCCCCGCCCTCATCAGCGGCGCTTCGCTGGTCGCCTGCCCGGACCCGGCAGCCCTGTCCGGCGCGGACGTGCTGCGGTGGTGCGCCGAACAGAACCTCACGATGGTCGACACCGCCGCGCCGCTGTGGCGCAAGTGGGTGGACGACCTCGCGGTCACCGGGGTTCCCGGGCCGTCGCCGCTGCGGGCGATGATGGTGGGCGGCGACACCGTCGCGGTGAGTGCCGTGCGGGAGTGGGCGGCGATGACCGGCGCGGCTATGTTCAACCACTACGGGCCGACCGAGGCGACCGTGTGCGCGACCACATACCGCACCGACGACGGCGACTTGACCGCCACCCGGCTGCCCATCGGTCGACCGCTGCCGCACGTCCGGGCCTACGTCGTCGACGAGCGGCTGCGGCCGGTGCCGGTCGGTGTGCCCGGCGAGCTGTGCCTGGGTGGGGACGCCCTGGCACGCGGCTACCTCGGGCGCGGGGACCTCACCGCGGAGCGGTTCGCGCCGGATCCGTTCGGGGAACCGGGATCCCGGCTCTACCGCACGGGCGACCTGGTCCGGTGGGGGCCGGACCAGGAGTTGGAGTTCCTCGGCCGGGTGGACCGGCAGGTCAAGGTCCGGGGACACCGGATCGAGCCCGCCGAGATCGAGGCCGTGTGCCGCAGGCACCCAGCTGTCACCGACGCGCTGGTCGTGGCCCGCACCGATGAGTCCACTGGGGACAGACGACTGGTCGGGTACCTGGTGCCCGCCGGGGACGAACCTGATCCCGGCGAGTTGCGGGCGTTCCTGCGCGCGGCGCTGCCGGAGTACCTGGTGCCCGGGGAGTTCGTCGTCGTCCCCGAGTTCCCGCTGACCGGCAACGGGAAGCTCGACCACGCCGCGCTGCCCGCACCCGCCCGCACCGCGTCGGCCTACGTCGAGCCGAGCACCGACACCGGTAAGGCGCTCGCGGCCGAGTGGGGCAGGCTGCTCGATCGCGACCGCGTGGGTGAGCACGACAACTTCTTCGAGCTGGGCGGGCACTCGCTGCTCGCGGCCCGGATGATCACTCGGGTCCGGGTGGCGCTCGGCGTCGACCTCCCCCTGCGGGCGGTGTTCGAGTCGGCGACACTCGGCGCGCTGGCCGCCGCGATCGACGAGCACACGGCCGCGCCCACGATCGACCTGTGGGCGGAGGCGACGCTGCCGGAGGATGCCCGCCCGGTTGGTCCGTCGCCCGAGGAGATCGCGCGGGCGGTGGAGTCCGCGGCCGATCCGCGCGCGGTGCTGCTGACCGGCGCGACCGGCTTCCTCGGCAGCCACCTGCTCGCCGACGCCCTGCGCCACACCGACGCGCAACTGTTCTGCCTGGTGCGCGCCCGCGACGAGGCGGACGCGATGGCCCGGATCGAGCGGACCCTGCGCGGCTACCAGCGGTGGCGGCCCGAGTTCGCCCACCGGATCGTCGCGGTGCCCGGCGACCTGGCCGCACCCAGGCTCGGCCTGTCACCGCGGCGGTTCGACGCGCTCGCCGCGGAGATCGACCTCATCCACCACTGCGGCGGGCAGGTCAGCTTCGCCCAGCCCTACGCCGACCTCAGGGCCGCCAACGTGTCCGGCACCGTCGAGGTGCTGCGGCTGGCGTGCCTGCACCGGCTGACCCCGGTCCAGTTCGTCTCGACCCTGGGCGTCTATCCGCTGCACCTGCCCGGGGTCGTCACCGAGGACACCGCGCCGGACCAGCCCGAACACCTCGACCGGGGCTACGAGCAGACGAAGTGGGTGGCCGACACCCTGGTCCGCGCCGCCCGTGCCGCCGGGCTGCCGGTGTCGGTCCACCGTCCGGCGCGGGTGACCGGGGACAGCCGCACCGGCATCGGGCCCGTCGAGGACCTGTTCGGCCGCGAGTTGCGGACGGTCGCCATGCTCGGAGTGCTGCCGGATGTGGACGACGAGGAGGACATGGCGCCGGTCGACCACGTCGCCGCGGCCATCGGCTGGCTGTCGCGGCGGCCGTCGAGCTATGGCGCGGACTTCCACTTCCACAACGGCCGCACGATCCGCTCGACGGTCGTCGCGGACACGTTGCGGGACTTCGGCTACCCGGTCCGCGCCCTGCCCTATGACCAGTGGCGCGCCGAACTGCTGACCCGGGCGGCGGATTCGGGTGATCCGTCGCTGGTCGCGATCGCGGCGGTCGCGGGACCGACCCCGGACCGGCGGAACCGCCTCTTCGACTGCACAGCGACCGAACGCAGGCTGGCCGAAGCGGGTTTGCGCTGCCCACCGGCCGACCCCGACCTGCTGCGCCGCTACCTCGACCACTACGTCCGGGCGGGCCACCTGCCCGCGCCGGACCTCGTCCCCGGCGGAGGCCGCGCATGACCACCACCACCGAGGGGCTAGGTCGCTTCGTCGCGATCTGGGTCGGGCAGTTGGTGTCGCTGGCGGGCACCGCCGTCACCGGGTTCGTGCTGGGTGTGTGGGTGTACCAGCTCACCGGCTCAGCCACCCAGTTCAGCCTGATCATGCTGGTCGAAGCCATCGCGGCGATCTCCGTCGCGCCACTGGCGGGCGCGGTCGCGGACCGGGTCGACCGGCGCTGGACACTGGTCGCGAGTGACGTGGTCGCCGCGGCGGTGACGGCCGTGCTGCTCACGCTCGTCACGGCGGGCGGCCTTCAGGTGTGGCAGGTCTACCCGATCTCCGCGGTCGCGGCGATGTGCGCGACGTTCCGCATGGTCACCTTCACCACGATGCTGCCGCTGCTGGTGCCCGAACAGCACCTGAGCCGCGCCAACGGGCTCGCCCAGGCGGGAATGGCGGTGCAGATCTCCGCTCCGCTCGCCGCGGGGGTGCTGCTGGCCACGGTCGGCCTCCGCGGCGTGGTGCTCATCGACCTGTTCACCTACGGCGTCGCCCTCGCGATCACCGTCTCGCTCGCCCTGCCCGAGCGGGCCGTGCGACCACAGCCGCGAGAGCACGCCGAGCGCGACGGGGCGATGGCCGAGTTGCGCGGCGGCTGGACCGAGCTGCGGAGGCGGTCCGGTCTGGGCACGCTGCTCCTTGTCCTGGGCGCGTTCGACTTCGCGTTCGGGCTGGCGGGGGTCCTGGTGCAGCCGCTTATCCTGACCTTCGCCGGACCGTCCACCCTGGGCGTGCTGATGTTCGCGGGCGGTGGCGGCATGCTGCTCGGCAGCGCGGTGATGAGCGTGTGGGGCGGACCGAAACGCCGGATCACCGGTGTCTCGGCGTTCCTGGCGATCGGCGGCGTGGCCCTCGCGCTGCACTCGCTGGCCCCCTCGGCGCTGCTCATCGGCATTCTGGCGCCCGCCTTCCTGTTCACCCTGCCGGTGATCACCGGCTGCACGATGTCGCTGCTACAGACCAAAGTGGACCCGAGCACGCTGGGCCGGGTCATGGCGAGCGTGCGGATGGTGTCGCAGGGCGCGACCGCGATCGCCTACGCCGTGGCCGGTCCCCTGGCTGACCAGGTCTTCGAACCGATGCTCGCCCCGGGCGGCGCCTTGGCCGACAGCGTCGGCGGGGTGATCGGCACCGGGCCCGGGCGCGGCATCGCGCTCATCTTCGTGATCACCGGCGCGGTCCTGCTAGTGCTGGCCGCCGCCATGGCCTCGCCGCGGCTGCGCGCCGTCGACGGCCTTCCCGATCTGCTGCACACCAAAGGGGAATCCGATGTTGAACTTGCCGCGGGCTGAGCACCGCGCCTTCGCGGAGAACGACGCGCCCGGGCCGCACCTCGACGTCCTGCACGCGTTGTCCTACCGGGTGGCGGGAACCGCGCTTCGTCTCGGGATCTTCGAGCACCTGACCGACGAGCCGCGTGCCGCCGAGGATCTGGCGGCGGCGATCGGCGGCGACCCGCGTGGGACACGGGTGCTGCTCGACGCGCTGGTCGGTTTCGAGTACGCGGTGCGCGACGACTCCGGCTACCGCGCCGCCCCCGGCGCGAAGTGGCTGGGCACGGGATACCGCACTGTGTTCTCCTTCTGGCACCGCGTCCTGTTCGACCAGTGGCGCGACCTTGAACGGTCCATTGTGGAGGGCAAGCCCGCGGTCGACTTCTACGGCTGGCTCGACGCCGATCCCGAGGCTCTCGGCGAGTTCCAGTCGATGCTGGGTGAACTGGCCGACGCCGTCATCCCCGGCCTCCCCCTGTCGCTGCCCACCGCCCGTCGCCTGCTCGACGTCGGCGGCGGCCACGCGCGCTACGCCACCGCGTTCTGCCAGGCCAACCCCGACCTGTGGGCGACCGTGCTGGACCTGCCCGGCACGCTGGACGCCGGCCGCGCCCACGCCGCCGCGCTGGGCGGCCGAGTCGAGTTCCGCGAGGGTGACTGGCTGACCGACGACCTCGGCGCGGACCATGACGTCGTGCTGCTGTTCAACGTCCTGCACTGCCTGGCCCCCGACCGCGCCCGCGACCTGATCCGCCGCGTCGGCGAAGCGGCTGCCGCGGGTGCGACCGTGCTGATCCTTGAGGAGACGCCGGAGATCTCCCCGGAGGCGGGCGGCACCGGGGCGGCCTGGGTGCCGATGTTCAGCCTCAACCTGTTCCACACCCAGGGTGGCCAGATCCACACCGAAGCCCAGCTCACCGAGTGGCTGACCGAGGCCGGGTTCGGCGACGTCTCGGTCGCACCCGTCCCGGCGGCGCCGACGTTCCGGCTGTACTCGGCCACCAGGGGCGCACGACGGTGGCAGCCGACGGCCGCGCAGCGACAGATGCTCGCGTTCCACGAGCTCTTCCCGAGTTCCACCTGGCACAACGTCCCGCTCTACGCGCGGATCACCGGCCCTCTCGACACCCACGCGCTGCGCGAGTCGCTGCGGCGCTGCGTCTCCCGCCACGATTCGCTGCGCACCAGGTACGCGCCGGACGGCACCGCGGAGGTCACCGAGGTCGCCCCGGTCCTGACCGAAGTGGACCTCACCGGGCAGGGTGAGGCGGCGGTCGCGGCGCTGCGCGACCGAGAACTGCGCACCCCGTTCGACCTCGCCCAGGGCCCGCCGATGCGCGCGACCCTGGCCCGGCTCTCCGCCGAGGAACACGAGCTGATCCTGGTCACCCACCACATCGCCATCGACGGCTACTCACTTCCGCTGCTGCAGCGCGACCTCCTGGCCGGCTACGGCGACCCCGGCAGCGAGACCGATGGACCGCGGTATTCGGAGTTCGCCCTGCGGCACAACGACTCCGCGATCGACGACGAGCAACTCTCCTTCTGGCTCAGCGAACTGGCGAACCCGCCGGACCGGATGGTGCTGCCGTTCGCGGCGAGCACCGCCGACCCGGGCCTGGCCGCGGACCTGGTGGCCTTCGCCGTGCCAGACGAGGTGTCGACCGCCGTCCGGGAGCTGGCCAGGCAGCAGCGGTCCAGCCCGTTCATGGTGCTGCTGAGCGCTTTCGGAGTCCTGCTGAGCCGCTACAGCGGGGCGACGGACCTGGTGATCGGCACGCCCGTCGCCGGACGCGACCACGCCGGAACCGAGGACCTGGTCGGCTGCCTGGTGAACATGGTTCCGCTACGGATGCGGCTGGCCGACGCGGCCACATGGTCGGACGTGCTGACCGTGGTCCGGTCGGCCGCGTTGGACGCCTTCGACCATGTCGACGTGCCGTTCGCCCATGTGGTCGACCAACTCGCCCCCGTGCGGTCGGCGAACATCCACCCGGTTTTCCAGGTCGCCTTCGCCGCGCCGCCCGCACTGGCCGCACCATCCACAGTGGATGGTGTGCGGTTCGCGTTCGCCGACGGAACAAGCACCGAGTCGCTCTTCGACATCGAGGTCCAGGTCATCGACGAGGGCGACGCGATGCGCGGCTACCTCAAGTACCGCGGCGCACTGTTCTCGCGTGCGCACATGACCGGCCTCGTCGACCACTTCCTGCACCTGGCAGGCCAACTCGCCGAGGCGCCCGAGGCGGCGCTCGCCGACGTGTCGCTGCTGCGGCCCGAGCAGTGGCGCCGGGCGGTCGTCGAGTGGAACGACACCCACACGGACTACCCGCGCGAGGCCGGCCTGGTCGCGCTGGTGGAAGCACAGGTCGACGCCACGCCGGACGCCGTCGCCGCGGTCTACGGCGACGAGACACTCACGTACCGCGAACTGGACGAGCGCGCCAACCGGTTGGCACATCACCTGCGGGACAAGGGGATCAGTGCGGAGAGCAAGGTCGGCCTCTGCCTGGAGTTCCGGGCGGACTGGGTGGTCGCCGCGCTCGCCGTGCTGAAGGCGGGTGGTGCCTACGTGCCGCTCGACCCCGCCTACCCGGCGTCGCGGCTGGACCTCATGTGCGCGGACAGCGGGGTCGAGGTCGTGCTGGCGCACGAGAGTCTGCGCGACCGGGTCACCGGCCCGGTGATCATCCTCGACGGCGGCCTGACCGGGCCGACCACGCGCCTGGACATCGCGGTGGGCGCCGACAACCTGGCGTACGTCATGTACACGTCCGGCTCGACCGGCAGGCCGAAGGGTGTCGCCGTCACCCACCGCAACATCGTTCGGCTCGTCCGTGACACCGACTATGTCCACTTCGGACCTGATGACGCCGTTGCGCAGGCGTCGAACCTGTCGTTCGACGCGGCCACCTTCGAACTGTGGGGCCCGCTGTGCGCGGGCGCGCGAATCGTCGGCGTGCCGAAGGACGACCTGCTCTCGGCCCCGGCGCTGGGCAAGGCGCTGCGGGACAACGGGATCACCATCATGTTCCTGACCACGACGTTGGCCAGGCAACTCGCGGCCGAGGCCCCGGAGACGTTCGCGTCGCTGCGTCTGCTGCTCGTCGGCGGCGAGCAGGCCGACACCACCATGATCCACCGGCTGGTCGGGATCGACGGGCCGCGGGTGCGCAACATCTACGGGCCGACGGAGACGACCACGTTCGCCCTGTCCTGGCCCGCACTCATCGAGAACGCCGCGGACGCCGACGTGGTGCCCATCGGCAGGCCGATCGCGAACAGCACCGCCTACGTCCTCGACGACCACCTGCGGCCGGTCGCGCCCGGTCTGGTCGGCGAGATCTTCCTCGGCGGCGACGGCGTGGCCCGCGGCTACGTCGGCCGGGCCGACCTCACCGCCGAGCGCTTCGTGCCCGACCCGTTCGGCGCCGCGGGGTCGCGGCTCTACCGCACCGGCGACCTGGGCCGATACCGGGCAGACGGCCTGATCGAGTGCCTCGGGCGAATCGACCGGCAGGTGAAGATCCGGGGCTTCCGGATCGAGCCGGGCGAGGTCGAGGACTGCGTGCGCGAGACCGGGCGGGCCAAGCACGTCACCGTCCAAGTGCGACAGACCGACGACGGGGACGCCATGCTGGTGGGCTATGTCGTGCCCGCCGACCCGGCCGCGTCGATGGCCGACCTGCGCGAGGAACTGCGGCGGCGGCTGCCCGAGTACCTCGTCCCCACCACCCTGATCGCGATGGAAGCCCTGCCGGTCAACGCGAACGGCAAACTCGACATCGCCGCTCTGCCTGACCCACTGGCCCAGGCGACCGCGGCACACGCGGAACCGACCAGTGAGACCGAGCGGGTCGTGCGCGCCATCTGGCGTGAGGTGCTGGGCAACCCGGACATCGGCGTGCACGACGACTTCTTCGTCCTCGGCGGCCACTCCATCAAGGCGGGCCAGGTCGTGACCCGCCTCCGCGCCGAACTCAGGGTCCCCGTGTCCCTTCGGCTGCTGTTCGACAACCCGACGGTGGCGTCTCTGGCCGCCGCCCTTCCGCACCCCGTCTCACACTGAGGAAGAGCGAATGGATACCGACTACAAGGTCGTCGTCAACGACGAGGAGCAGTACTCGATCTGGCCCGCGGCCAAGGAGAACGCGGCGGGTTGGCGCGACGAAGGAACCCAGGGGAGCAAGGAGGTCTGCCTGGCCCACATCCAGGAAGTGTGGACCGATCTGCGCCCCCGCAGCCTCCGGGAACGCATGTCGCGGTGAGTCAGCACGCGGACTTGGCGGCCAGCACCCGTTCGAGGGCTTCGGTGACCCGGCTCTCGGCGAGTTCGCCGTCGCGCAGGGCCGCTTCGAGCCGGTCGAGCACCTCGGTCAGTCGCACGCCGGAGGACCAGAAGGGGATGTCCACGCCCGCCTGGAGCGCGAGCAGCACGGCTTCCGGCAGGTCGTAGCGGTCCGAGACGGCGCGCATCCCGCCGAGGTCGTCGGTGACCGTCAGGCCGCCGAACCGCAGGTCGTCGCGCAACAGTCGGTAGGCGGACGGGTGCAGCGACGCGGGGACACCGTCGGTGAGCCCGGGGACGTCGAGGTGGCCGAACATGACCGCCACCGGCCCGGCCTTGGGCAACTCGCGGTACGGGTGCAGGTCGCCGCCCAGGTCGGCCAGGGCCGGGGTGCGCACGGCCGCCTTGTGGGAGTCGCCGGATCCATGGCCATGACCGGGAAAGTGCTTGAGGACCGGCAGCAGCCCGCCGTCGCGCAGTCCGTCGGCGAACGCGCCCGCGTAGCGGGTGGCCGTGGCCGGGTCGTCGCTGAACGACCGGTCGCCGATCACCGTCGGCCCCGGCGCCGCGCTGAGGTCGACCACCGGGGCGAAGTCGAGGGTGATCCCCCTGGCGCGCATCCGGCCCGCCCGGTCGCGGGCCAGCACGCGGACCTGCCCCTCGGTCATCGTCCGCGCCATGTCCCGGGCGCTGGGCAGGTCGCCGTCGAGCCGGTCGAGGCGCTGCACCCGACCGCCCTCGTCGTCCACGGCCACCGTCAGCGGCAGCACGGCCGCCGAAGTCACCTCGGCCAGTCGCCCGCCGACCAGCATCTCGGTGGCCTCACCACCGAGGAAGATCCCCCCGACCTGCGCGTCGCGCACCGCGGCGAGCGCCTGACCCGGCCCGGACGGGTCCACCCCGATGATCAGCAACTGCGCGAGCCGCGCCCGTGGCGCCATCTCGGCGATCCGCCACAGACACGGCCTTGGCTCCGCCCCGGCCGGAACGAGCCGGGCGGCGGTCGACACCTGGGCCACCGGTGTGCCCGGCACCTGGTCCGGCCCAGGCAGGAGCGTGGCGACGATCCCGCCGAGGGCGATCGCCACCAGGATCCGGCGCAGCCCGCGCCTGCCCAGCCCGCTTGAAGCCACCCGGCATTGTCACCCGCGCCACCCCCTCACACCAGCGCGGTCACCCGAGGGGTGAAAGGATCGCGGGGCCGCCACCACCCGCCAGAGGAGCCCACCTTGGACGAGGACGACGAGGACGACGACCTGGAAGTCCCCGCCGAGGTGCACACGGTGTGCCAGTACTGCGGTGGCGGCGGCATGGTCGCCGACCCGAAACTCGCGATGATCGGCGGCAGTCCCCGCAACGTGGACAACGGCAGGCCGTGCCCGCACTGCGAAACCGTGGGCCACTTCCCGGGAATCATCCCGCCGGTCTGACTCCGGCCGTCTCCAGGCAACGGTCCCCCAAGAGCGCTGCCGCTCCCCCGAATCCTCGGCTTTTCGGCGGCCCGCAACGAAAGGCGGTGGCCTGGCCCCGCGGACACACGACCGCGCCCACTCTCGCGGAGTGGTCTTGGCCGCCAGGCAGACAATCGCTCACCCGAAGCCGAGCTGCCTTTCCGGCAGCCTCGCGGGATCTTCGGTAGAACGCGGGTGAACGCACACGGGATCCCCACTCCGTCTCCACAACCGCCCGCCACGATCGGGGCCATGCCTTTCACACTCGCCCATCCCGCCGCGGTTCTGCCGCTGTTTCGCTATGGCACACCGTCGGCGATGGTCGCGGGCGCGCTGGCCCCCGATTTGCCCTATTTCCTCGCGCTGCGACCGGTCAACGGCGACTTCACCCATTCTCTGGCCGGCATCGCCCTGACCCTGCCCATCGCTATCGCCTTGCTCATTCTGTGGCACGCCGCGATGGAACCGGCCGTGGCGGCGCTGTCCCCGCGGAGATTCATCCCGCGCCCGCCCAAACCGGGCATCTCTCTTGTCGTGTCGGCGGTGGTCGGCATTCTCACGCACCTGATCTGGGACAATTTCACCCACGGCCACGGCTATTTCGTAGAGCGCGTCCCGTTGCTCCGGTTGCACATCTGGCCGGAGATGCCGATCTTCTTCTTCCTCCAGGTGGCGTGCAGCTTCGTCGGCCTGTCGGTGATCGCAGCGGCGCTCGCCGGGAAATACCGAAAGGCTCCGCGAAAGGCGCGGGAGAAAGGGATCGGCTGGGTTCTCGCGGCAGCCGCGGTCACCGCCGCCTACGCCGCGATCACCGGCATGGCCGAGGTCGAAGAGGCGGTGAAAAACGAAGTCGGCATCGTCCGCGCGGCGGTCGGCGCCACCAGCGGACTCGTCGCCGCCCTGGTCGTCCACGGCTTCGCTCGCCGCAACCCCTTCCGCCGGGCGGACGCCGCCCCTTAGCGTGGGCGCATGGAGTTGGAGCTGCGCCATTTCCGGATCATCTGTGCGATCGCCGACGCCGGAAGCATCACCAAGGCCGCCGCCGCACTGGGACTCGCCCAACCCGCGCTGACCGCGCAACTCCACCGTGTCGAACGTGCCCTGGGTGGTGCGCTGTTCGAACGGGACCGGCGCGGCGCCCGGGTCACACCGTTGGGCGAACTGGTTCTCGCGCGAGCCAGGCTGCTGCTGCCCGCCGTGTCGGACCTGCGCGAGGAAGCCGCCCGCTTCGCCAGCGCGGACACCATGGGCGACACCCCGACCCGGCTGCGGCTCGCCTCGGCGAACGGGCCGGTGCTCGGCGCCCTCGTGCACCAGGTGAGCGCGACCTACCCGGACCTGCTGGTCACCACGCACGCGTCGTGGTCATCAGAGGAGTTGGCCGGGATGGTCGCCGACGGCCGCATCGACTACACCCTGGTCGGGGTGTGCGGTGACGCGCCGCCGCCGTCGCGGCCCGGCCTGCTGTGGCGGACCCTGGCGACCGACCCGGTGTTCGTGATGCTGGCCGAGGACCACCCGCTCGCCGACCGGCCCATCGTGGACCTGGCCGACCTCGCGGGCACCCACTGGGGCGCCACCCCCGGCGACGGCTGCTTCGCCGACTGCTTCGCCGCCGCGTGTGCCCGCGCCGGTTTCACACCCAAGACCCTTTACGAGACCGACAGCGCCAGCTGCGTCGACCTGGTCGAGGCCGGTGACGCGGTCGTGCTGTGCCAGCCGACGTTCCGGCAGACACCCGGCATCGTCACGCGGCCCATCGCGGGCAACCCGCTGCGGTGGCGCAGCCTCATCGGCTGGCATCCGGCAGGCACCGCGGCCGCGTTCGCCGATCAGGTGGTGAAACTCGCGGGCGCCGCTTATCTGGATGTGGTCGCGCGAAGTCCCCGGTACAGCGAATTCCTTCGATCCCATCCGACTTTCGGTGTCGAACGGGTTTAATCCAGCCGAATTCCGGGTATAGGCGCGCGGTCTATTCGGCGTGGTGCGGGATTGACGATTCGGCTGAGCGGACCTGGTTGCGGCCGCCGTGCTTGGCCTCGTAGACCGCCGCGTCCGCGGAGCGCAGGAGCTCGTCGAGATCGGCGGTCGCGCCGGGGCCCGACGCGATGCCGATCGACGCCGTGCGGTTCGAGATGAGCACCGGCTGGCCGCGCTTGTCGGTGGCCGCGACGTGCATCTCGGCCACCCCCTGGCGCACGCGCTCGGCCACCCGCACGGCCTGTTCGGCGTCGGTGTCGGGCAGCATCAGGACGAATTCCTCGCCGCCGAAGCGACCCACGACGTCGCCTTGGCGGGTCGTCTCCCGCAGGACCGCGCCGACCGCGCGGAGCACGGCGTCGCCCGCCGGGTGTCCCCACGTGTCGTTGACCTGCTTGAAATGGTCCAGGTCGATCACCGCGACGGACAGCGTCGAGTGCTGACGGCGGGCGCGGGCGAACTCGCGGCCGGTCTGCTCGTGCCAGCCGCGGCTGTTGAGCAGCTGGGTCTTGTGGTCGGTGCGGGCGTCGCCCTTGAGGTTCTCGATCTGCAGCGCGCCCCAGTCGAGGACGGCCAGCAGCGGCACCACGAACAGCGGCGCCAGCCAGGCGTGGGCGACCGCGAGCGCCGCCATCGAGCCCAGGCACACCGTCATCGCGGCCATCGCGTTGTCCCGGCCGGAGCCGATGACCGTCAGCCAGGTCGGCTGCGGGGTCGACAGGGCGATGACCCCGCCGATAGCGATAGCGTTCACGACGAAGAAGACAAGGCCCGCACCCGCCAGCACCAAAACCTCGCGAGCGCCGAACGCGCTGGCCACGTCGATGCCCGAATAGCGGACGATGGCCAGCTCGATAAGTGCGGCGAACATGGCGGCCATGGTGCCGAAGGTGTATCGGTATAGCGGTCGACGCGCGACCGGATAGAGCTGCGCCCGGAGCAACACCAAGGAGATGATCGCCATCCACGCGGGCAGCAGCACCATCGCGGGCAGGACCCAGACAGTGGTGGTGTCCATGTGGGGACCGGTGCCGCTGTCGCGGCGCGTCTCCTCGGTTCGGCGGGAGATCCACAGGTGCAGCGAGGTCGCTCCGACCAGTGCCCCGAGCACCCGCCAGTCCATCGAGGTCGCGGGCGCGTCGGTGAGGATCAGGGCGACGGCGGCGAGAACGGTCAGCGCTTCGATGGCGAGGATGTACCGCAGAACGGGTCGCGGAAGCGTCCAAAGGCCCCAGCGTCGCGGTGAAAGCAACGAGCGGAGCGAAGGGTGTTCACTGCGCAGCGATTCAGTCACACTTAGCCGTGGACGGAGCAATCCCAGGATCCGGCCGCGATGAACCGTACCGTTCGGCCCGGCCTGCCCGCCTTGTGGGTGATCGCCGTCGCGAGGAGGTGGAGTCGGTGCGTGATCGTTGCCGTTCAGGCTCGTTAGACCGGGCGAATCCTCGGAAGGAGTCCCCGATGATCCGCGATTGGTGATCTTCGAGTCCCCCGCCTCTTCGAGAACAGGAGCTTCCGATGTGCATCCGCGACTGGTAATCCCCGAATGCGTCCCGGCCTCAGCGACGACAGGAGCCTCGAATGATCCGCGACTGGTGAACCCGGAATCCATCCCCACCTCAGCGACAACAGGAGTCTCGAATGATCCGCGACTGGTGATCTCCGAATCCGACCCCACCCCAGCAACTACAGGAGCCCCACTTGATCCGCGACTGGTAACCCCGGAAACCGTCCCCGCCCCGCCAACCACAGGAGCCCCAGATGATCCGCGACTGGTAACCCCGGAAACCGTCCCCGCCCCAGCAACCACAGGAGCCCCAGATGATCCGCGACTGGTGACCCGTGACCGTGCCGCGTCAGTGTTCGCCGACGAGACCCGCACCTCCACGGCAGCGGGAGGCGTCTTCCGCCTGTTCCCGTGTTCAGTGGATTCCAACGGTGCGACCTCCCCTTCTGCTCGCTGTTCATCCTCCGGTTTCCGCAGGACTTCGGCCTTACCGAGAAGCGTATGCCTTCCGACCGACACAGTGTTCTGTTCGGCCGACCCATCGCCCATAACATCGTCTACCTGCGGTTCGGCGTATCACCCGTCCCCGATCGCGGGACGCCACTCGCGGACTCCACGGTACGGCTAACGCCGACAGTAGTGAGTCCGCTACAGCAAGCAGCGCCCGAATGGAGCAAACGCGCAAGCCGAGCGTGGACGACCTCTCACCACATAAGACGCTGTTTCGCCTCGTACGTGACGCCGCGCAACGTTGTTGATCACTCTTTCGTACTATCGCGCCCCACTTGCCCGCTGTGACGCAGTTCACCCAGCTTTCGGCCCGGCTATCCAGTGCGTGGGCCATTCAGCGGGGGCACGGTTGGAAACTGACGGACAACGCTGCGCCGGACGGACGCATCCTCCGATTCCGGGCCTTGGACTCTACCAATGACGCCCGGGACGACCCGTCGGTGCCGGTACTCTGAGCGACGCAGCGGTGACCGAATGACAAGATCACGCCATACCCGCCCGCGCCACACACCTGGTGCTGGAGGAGTGCCATCGGCCCGTCTGGGTAAACCCCGGGCGGACAGGGAGAAAACATGAGCCGACAGGGACCGAGTATGTTCGCGCCCCTCGCGAACCTGGAGTTCCGCGCGCTCTGGCTGACCGAAGCCCTCTCCGTCGCCGGGGACCAGCTCACCCGCGTGGCGCTCGCGATCCTCGTCTACGACCGCACCGGCAACGCGATGTACGCGGCGGGCATCTACGCCCTGACGTTTCTTCCCGCGCTCGCGGGCGGCCTCGGTCTCTCCCACCTCGCCGACCGCTACCGCAGGCGCACCCTCATGGTGTGGTGCTCGGCGGGCCAGGCGCTGCTGGTCGGTCTGATGGCGATCCCGAACATGCCGTTGATCGCACTGTTCGTGCTGGTCATCGGGGTCCCGCTCTTACAGTCCCCCGCGGTGGCGGCGCAGAACGCCACTACGCGGGAGATCCTGCCCGACGACGACCTCTACCTCCGCAGCCAGGACCTGCGCGGCATCACCACGAACACCACGATGCTGGTCGGTCTCGGCGGCGGCGGTCTGCTGGTCGGGTGGCTCGGCACGTCCACGGCACTGGCCATCGACGCCGCCACCTTCGTCGTCGCGACGCTGCTCGTCCACCGCTACGTCGAGGACCGTCCGCCCGCCAGCACCGAGAAGACCAGTTGGCTCGACGGCGCGCGTTGGGTCTTCGGCGACCGCAAGGTGCGCATCCTGGTGACACTGTCCTGGCTGGTCGGGCTGGCCGTGATCCCGGAGGGACTCGCGGCTCCGCTGGCCAAGGAGATCGGTGCGCCGTCGGGGGCGGTGGGCCTGCTGCTGGCGGCCGACCCGCTCGGGTTCATCGTCGGCACCTTCGCGATCTCCCACTTCGTTCCGGCCGCGCTCCGCGCCCGCCTCATCGGTGTGCTCGCGACCTCGGCGCTGGGTGTGCTGACCCTGTTCATCCTGAAGCCGACCCTGGTGCTCGCGCTGGTGCTGCTGTTCGTCGCCGGTTTCGTCGGCGCGTACCAGGTGACGGTCATGGGCATCTTCAACACGCTCGTGCCCAACGAGATCCGCGGCGGCGCGTTCGGCGCGGCGCGCACCGGGCTGCGGGTCGCGCAGGCTCTGGGCATCGCCGCGGGCGGCGCCCTGGCGCAGGGAATCGGCTCGTCCGCCACGACGATCGCGATCGGCGGAGCCTTGGGCGTGCTGATCGCGGTCCCCGCGACGGTCGCCTGGTCCCACGCGCGCCGCGAGGGCGAAGACACGGCCGCGGCTTCTGCTTCGGCACAGGAAGCTCCCGCCGCGAAGCGTGAGTCCGCGGCGAAGCAGGCGAGCTAGAGCTTTCCGCGGCACTGAGCACACAGGTCTGACACCTTCCGCTCGCGGCGCCCGGCAGTCCACAGCGCGCGAGGCACCGTCCACAGCCGGTCGGCTTCCCCTGCCACCACGCCCGTTTCCGCGGGAACGTGGTCGAGGCGGCAACGACGGAAGGACGGCCTGTGATCGAACCAGGCGAGCTAACGAGCCCAGGCGGACAGCAGCGCGCGAACGTGCGCGGCGTCCGGCACCGCCAACTCCTCGAACACAGTCAACGCCTTCTGCCAATCCGATCGCGCACCGTCCATATCGGCCTCACCCTGCCGCACCAGTGCCCGCACATGCAGCGCCCGCGCGTGCGCCAGCCGCTGGCCCGCCCTGGCAGTCACGGTGATCGCGCGGTCGGCGTACTCGAGGGCGGCGGCGGTGTCGCTCGCGTCCAGATAGGACTGCGCGACCTCGGTCAGCGCGCGGGCCTCGAGCAGGCGCATGCCGGTCTCGTCGATCATGGCCAGCGCCCGCAGGCCGTGATCGATCGCGCCCGCCCGGTCGCCCGTGCGCCTGCACAGGGCGCCCATGCCGGTGAGCACCGACGCCTCGCCGTAGCTGTAGCGGATCTCCTCGGCGAGTCCGCGGGCTTCGGCGTAGTTGTCGGCGGCGGCGGACCATTCGCCGGTGCGGAGTTGGATGGTCGCGAGGATGTCGAGCCCGCTGACCTCGTGCCTGCGCACCCCGAGTTGCCGCGCCTGGTCGATGGCCTGGCGGACGAGGACGGCCGCCTCGGTCAGGGTGCCGCGGTCGCAGCCGGTCTCGGCCAGGCACACCAGCATCGCGACCTCGCCATGCCGGTAGCCGTAGCGCCTGCACACCGCCAGCGCGTCCTGATAGCACTGCTCGGCCTTGCCCAGATCGCCCACCGCCCAGTGGGTGAGTCCCAGTCCCTGCGCCGCCGCGGCCTGGACCTGTCGGTGGCCGATGCGGGTGCTCAGCTCCAGCGCCTCGGCGTGCCGGTCGAGCGCGGTGCGCGGCCTGCCCAGCAGCAGCGCGGCGATGCCCAGGTAGTTCAGCGCCGCCGCTTCCCCACGCCGGTTCCCGATGGCCCGGTAGATGTGCAGCGACTCCTCGCAGAACGCCGACGCCTGGGCGGGCTGTCCGATCTGCGAGTACGCGCGCCCGAGGTTGTGCAGGGCGGCGGCCTCCACGACGCGGTTCCCGGTGCCGCGGCTGAGTTCCTGCGCCCAGCGCAGGTGCTCGATGGCGTTGTCGTAGTCGCTGAGGTTGCCGTAGATCTGCCCGAGCAACTCG
The DNA here is from genome assembly GCF_014323725.1 of Actinokineospora xionganensis. Taxonomy (GTDB): domain Bacteria; phylum Actinomycetota; class Actinomycetes; order Mycobacteriales; family Pseudonocardiaceae; genus Actinokineospora; species Actinokineospora xionganensis. The sequence goes on from NZ_JABVED010000006.1 coordinate 244,027, forward strand.
TGCACGGACGCCTCGGCGTCGACATCACCGGCGTTGCGGGCGGCGGTCAGCGCCGCCGTGCACACCGCGATGCCGTCGTCGCCGTGGCCGCGGTTGGAGAAGTAGCTGCGCAGCGCTTCGGCGAAGCGCCACGCGTAGCTGTGCAGCCCGAGGCCGCCCGCTGCGAGGGTGGCGTCCACCAGGTTCGCGCGTTCGGCGTCGAGCCAGCTGATCGCCGCCTGCTCACCGCCGCCGGACTCCGCGGGCTCGACCTGCCAGAGCACGGCGCTGTGCGCGCGCACAGCTTTGAGGTAGTGATCAAAGAGCCGGACTACGGCGTCGTGACGGTCGTCGTCTTCGTCGTCGAAGCCCGCGCGGTCGGCCGCGTACTCGCGCAGCAGGTCGTGGAAGGTGTAGCGGCCGGGTGTGTGCTCGCGGATGAGATTGCCGTGGTCGAGCACGCGCAGCAGCCGCGCGGCCTCCTCGGTCGTGGCGCTCACCAGGGCCGCCGCGCCAGGCGCGTCGATGTCGGTGCCGGGCACCAGGCCGAGCAGCCGGAACAGGCGCCGGGCCGCGGGGGTGAGCTTGGTGTAGGAGAGGTCGAACGCGACGCGGACCGCGGCGGACTCGTCCCCCGCGACGGCCAGGCCTGCCATCCGGCCCCGGTCACGCAGTTCCCGGGTGTAGTCCGCGACCGTGGTCAGCGGCCGGATGGCGAGGTTCGCGCCCGCGATCCGCAGCGCCAGCGGCAGGTGCGCGCAGGTGTCGGCCATCTCGGCGGCGGCGGTGGCCTCACGGCGGGTGCGGGCGACACCGACCAGCCTGCCGAGCAGGTCGACCGACTCCTCCGGCGCCAACACGTCCAGTGGGAGCTGGTGCGCGCCGTCGCGGGCGGTCAGGCCGGTGAGCCGGTCGCGGCTGGTCACCAGCACCAGACACCCCGGCGATCCCGGCAGCAGCGGGCGCACCTGCTCGGCGGTGGCCGCGTTGTCCAGCAGGATCAGCACCTTCTTGCCGGTCAGCATCGTGCGGTAGAGGCCCGCCGCTTCCTCGATGTCGGCGGGCACCCGTTCGGGCGCGACGCCGAGCGCGCGCACGAAGCGCACCAGCACCTCGTACACGGTCGGCGGGTGGCCGGCGGCGTAGCCCTGCAGGTTGACGCTGAGTTGACCGTCCGGGAACCGGGGCCGGACCCGGTGCGCCCACCGCACGGCGAGCGCGGTCTTGCCGACCCCCGCGCTGCCCGAGACCGCGATGACCACCGAGTGGCCGTCGAGGTCGGCGAGGTGCGAGTCGAGGCGGGCCATGGCGTCGGCGCGGCCCACGAAGCCGGGGGTCTCGGCGGGGAGTTGCGCGGGCGCGCGCTGCGGCGCTGGTTCCGGCTTGCCGCGCAACACCCGCAGGTGCGCCTGACGGATCTCGGCGCCGGGCTCGATGCCGAGTTCCTCGTCGAGCCGGGCCCGGATGTCGGCGAACACACCCAGCGCGGCCGCCTGTTCGCCGGTGCCCGCGAGGCCGAGGATCAGCCGGGCGTGCAGGCCTTCGTGCAGCGGTTCGTCGTGGACCAGGCCGCGGGTGTTGAGCACGACCTCGTCGAAGCGGCCGAGCTCGATCGCGAGGTCGGCGTGGGCGAGGACGGCGTCGCGCCTGCGCACGTTCAGCGCGATCACCGCCGGGTGCTCGCGCAACGCGGGGAGGTCCGAGAGCGCGGGCCCGCGCCAGGAGGCGAGGGCGCGGTCGTAGAGGTCGGCTGCCCGGTCCGGTTCGCTGAGCCGGGCCGACTGCGCCTTGGCGACGAGGTCGTCGAACCGGGCCATGTCGAGCTGGTCGGTCCGCAGGTCGAGCCGGTAGCCGCCGGGGGTGGACGCGATCACGTCGGCGTTGCGCCTGCTCGCGGCGGTCAGCGCGCGCCGCAGCCGGGATATGTAGGTGTGCACCAGCCCGAGGCAGCTCTCCGGCGGGTCCTCGCCCCAGAGCACGTCCACGATCTCGTCGTGTCGGACCGTGGTGCCGACCCGCAGCGCGAGCAGGGCCAGCAGGGTCCGCTGCTTGAGCGCGCCGACCCCGATCGCCCGGTCGCCGTGGTCGACCGACAGCGGCCCGAGGATGCCGACGCGCACGCGCGGGGCGGGGGTCTGCTGCACGGCGGCGGCAGCGGCGAGGAAGGTGGCGTCGTCGGCGGGCACCCCGACCGCGGCGGCGAGCCTACGCACCGTGTCGAGCCGGGGCCGATCGACGCCGCCACGCTCGATGTAGCGCAGCGCGCGAACGCTCAGGCCGGAGCGCTCCGCGAGCTCCTGCTGGGTGAGCCGGGCCCGCAGCCGATGCGACCGGAGGACTTCGCCGAACGGGATCGGCGACTCCTCGGTCATTTCGACGGTGCCCTCTCTTGCCGCGTTCAATTTGCCGGTCAGCTCATCGTAGTCCAACCGGGTGAGCGATTCACGCAGGTAGCGGGCTTCATCAGGCAGCCCGGCCCGCTGTCCAGGCAGTACAGACCGGCTGCCAGGACAGGTCCGTACCGTGTCATCCGGGGGAAGGGGGGAAGTGGCATGGCGCCCTGGGGGTGCGCCGTGCCACCCACCCCACCACACCTCCCGCGCCGACGGCGCCGACATCACAGCCCGGTAACCTGCCCGGGTGGGGGTTGCCAGCCGTTCGAGGTTCTGTGTCCGGGCGTGTGGCGCGGTGAAGACCAAACCGCGCCCGGCCGAGCGGACATCTCACTCCGACCACTGCGGAATCAGCGGAATCAGCGGAATCAGCGGAATCAGCCTGGATCGCGAGCTCGCCGCACTCGTCGGCAAGGCGACAACTCACCCGACGTGGCTTCCCGTTTCGTGAACGTCACAACCGCGGACGACGTGACAACGCCAGCCGTCCGGCACTCGCCAGGCGATCCGAAGCCGCCCCCGCGGGTCGGACCGGCACTGGGTGGGCGGCTCGGCTGGTTCCTCCTCGTCGTGGTCGTCACCGCCGGTTTCGGTGTGGTGGCCTCGCGCTCACCCGATCCCGCCACCGGCCCGCCGACCGGCGACGCCGCGGTGGCCGCCGCCGCCATCGACACCCTGCTGGACCCCAGGTTCGCCGGGGATCCTCTTGCCGTGCTGCCCAGGGACTTCACCAAGGTCACCGACGTCGTCCCGGGCCGGGCCACCGACCCCGCAGGACGCGCCCGGGCCGTGCACGTCGGCGGGGGCTGCTCGACGCCGTGGGGTGACGACGACACCCGCTGGGACTATTCGGTCGGCTGCAAGGCCCACGACCTCGGCTACGACCTGCTGCGCTACGCCGAGGAGAAGGGCGAACCGCTGGGGCCGGACGCCCGCAGGCGGCTCGACCGGCAACTCGCCGAGGACATGCACGGGCAGTGCGCGCGCGATCCGCAGGGCTCGCCGGGCACCTGCCGGATCGTGGCGACGCTGTACTCGGCGGGCCTTGTGGCGAACTCGTGGCACCAGCGGTGGGGGCCGCCCCGGGCCGAGCCGATCGGGCTGTGGACCGCCGGGCTGCTCGTCGTCATCGCACTGCTCGTGGTCCGGGTCCCGGTGCTGCGCCGGACCCGGCGGGCCCGGCCGCGCCAGCCCCAGCCTGCGCTGTCGCCGGAGGAGGGCGACCGCGCGTCCTATCTCGGGTTCCTGCGGATGGTGAGCCTGGGCGGGTTCATCCTCGCCGAGTCGGTGCTCGCGCTGGCGCCGCTGCTCGACCTGTCCGGCGCGGCCCTGTGGCCGATGACCTGGCTGCTGCAGCTGGTGCCGCTGTTCTTCTTCGCGGGCGGGAACTCGAACCTGCTGGCCTGGCAGGCCACGACCACCGGCTACGGCGGCTACCTGGCCCGGCGGGTGTGCTGGCTGATCCGGCCGGTGCTCGCCTTCGTCACGGCCTGGCTGGTGCTGCCGCTCTCGCTCGACCTGGTGAACGCGCCACCCGAGGCCGTCCGCACCGTCGGCAGGCTCGTGGTGCAGCCCCTCTGGCTGCTCGGCCTGTACCTGCTCGTCGTCGCGATGACCCCGGCGATGCTGTGGCTGCACCGCCGCGCCCCGGTGCTCACGCCGCTGGCGCAGGCGGCGGTCGTGGTCGGGATCGGGGCGTTCGGGTCCGGGGTGTTCGCCGCGCACCTCGGTGGCGTGGTCCTCGCGGCCCTGTTCGGCCAGCTCGCGTTCCACTACGCCGACGGCACGCTGTGGCGGCTGCCCCGAGCGGTGCTCGCGGGGGTCGGGCTGGCCGCGGTCGCCGCCCTGGCCGTGCTGACGACCGTCGGCCCGCTGTCGCCGCTGGTGATGGCCGAGCCGACCGGGTCGGCGAGCTTCGTGCCGTCGGCGCCCGCCGTTCTGCTCATCGGCCTTGCCCAGGTCTGCCTGGTCGCGCTGCCCCGGCGCGCGGGCGCGCGGGCCGTCGCGCGCAGCGCCCTGGCCCAGGCGGCGCGGTTCGTCCACTCCGCGCCGATGACCGTGTATCTGGCCTACCTGTGCGGGATGCTGGTCATCGCCGGGGTCATCAGCGCCGCCCGCACCGCCGGGCTGCCCACGACCGCGGTCGACTGGCTGGTCCAGCCGCGCCCGCTGCTCGCCCTCGCGCTGCTCGGGGTGCCGACGGCGCTGGCGTTCCTGCTGTTCGAATGGCGTTCCACCATGGACCCGGACACGGGCGCGGCGCCGCACCGGGCGGGTTCCCGCTGGGACTCGGTGGCCGCGACGCTGGGCACCGGATACGGCGCGATCGGCACCCTCGGCTTCGCGGTGACCGGGCTGACCGGCACGCACGCGACCCCGGTGCTGCTCGGCGTCCCCCTGGACCCGATGTCGAGCATCATCCATCTGCTGCTGGGCTGGTATCTGCTGCACTCGGTCCGCACCGGCGCCACGGCGACGCCCTGGCCATGGCTGCTGACCGCCGTCGCCTGTGTCCCGCCGATCGCCGGATCGACCGGGATCACCGTCCACTGGGTCACGCTGGTCTTGGCGCTCGGCCTCGCGACCAGCCGATTCCTGACCGATCGTCGCAGGTCAGAGCCTTCGGCGCGGGCGCGGCATGAGGCGCTCGCCACGGCGGAGAGTGTGCCGTGACCAGTGACTCACATCCGTGTGACACGCTACGGCCCAACCTGGGGAGCTCCTTCGGCGTCTTACCAGGTGTCCGCGGTTCCGGGTCGTCATGAGCGGCCCCATGCCTGAAGAGACGGAAGGGAGTAGGCGTGGAGTACCGGCCGCCGCCTGAGTCAGCGAGCCGAGCGGGCCAAGGCAGGCCCGCCGCGCGGCGCTCGTCGACCGGCACCGGGCGACCCACCGCCACTCCCCGCATCACCGGCAGACCGCACCACTCGGCGCCGACCGAGCGGATGGCCGAGCGGGCCACCCCGCCGCCCCGGTCGCGCCCGCCGCGGCCCTCGGCGCGCCGCCCGCCGCCCCCGCCGAAGCGGAATATGACCGGCGGCAAGGTGTTCGTGACCATGCTGTCCGCGCTGGTGCTGGTCGCCACGGGCTACTACTCGCAGCTCGCGGACAGCTTCACCGACGGGCTGTCGACGGCCGACGTCATCTCCGGCTCCGGTGAGAAGCCCGCGGACGGCGCGGTCGACATCCTCATGGTCGGCATGGACAGCCGCACCGACGCGCAGGGCAACCCGCTGTCGAAGGAGCAGCTCGCGATGCTCAACGCGGGCAAGTTCGACGGCGAGATCAACACCGACACGCTGATCATGATCAGGATCCCGAACGACGGCGGGAAGGCGGTCGGTATCTCGCTGCCCCGCGACTCCTACGTCGACATCCCGAACTACGGCAAGCACAAAATCAACTCCGCGTACGGCCGGGCCAAGCTCGAAGCGCGCGCCAGGCTGCAGAAGCAGGGCGTGCAGGGCCGCGACCTCGAGGTCAAGTCGAACCTCGACGGCGCGAAGAGCCTCATCGCCACGGTGGAGAAGCTGACCGGCGCCAAGATCGACCACTACGCCGAGGTCAACCTGCTCGGCTTCTACGACATCACCAACGCCATCGGCGGCATCGACGTCTGCCTGAACAAGGCGGTCAAGGACAACTACTCCGGCGCGAACTTCCCGGCGGGTAGGCAGAACCTTCAGGGCACCTCGGCGCTCGCGTTCGTCCGACAACGGCACGGGCTGCCCAACGGCGACATCGACCGGATCGCCCGCCAGCAGGTGTTCATGAGCGGCATGGCGAAGAAGATCCTGTCGAAGGACCTGCTGGTCCCCGGCTCGGCGACGCTGGGAAAGCTGCAGGAGGCGATCAAGAAGTCGGTCGTGCTGGACCCGGGCTGGGACATCATGAAGTTCGCCCAGCAGATGATGGGCTTCACCGGCGGCAACGTGTCCTTCCAGACCATCCCGATCGTCACGATCGACTTGTCCACGCCCAACGACGGCAGTGCGGTCGGCGTCGACCCGGTGGCGGTGCGCAAGTTCGTCCAGGCGCTCATCACCCCCGGCGGTCCTCCGTCCACGGACGCCACCTCGCCCGGAACGTCCACCTCGGACGGAACATCGGCCGTGAAGCCGACGGTGAACGTCCTCAACGGCTCCGGCCGCGACGGGCTGGCGGGCGACGTGTCGGACACGCTGGCAGGGCAGGGGTTCAAGCCGGGCACCACGGGCAACGCGGCGGCCAGGCAGAAGACCGTGGTCCGCCACGCCAAGGGCGACAAGGCCGCCGGCGAGGCCGTGGCGCAGGCGCTGGAAGGCGAGTTCCCCGTCGAGGAGGACGCCAACCTGGGCAAGGGCAAGGTCACCGTGATCCTCGGCAAGGACTACGGGCAGGCGGGCCAGCGGCTCGCGGGCGACCGCCTGCTGACCTTCAACGGCCTGGCACAGGAGCCACAGCCCGCCTGCATCAACTAAACGTTCACCCGTTCGGCCTAATTTCGGACGAGGTCCGGCCGATCCGCGTCAGAGTCGCGTGGTTCATCGCTTCCTCAAGTGAGACCGGGAGTAACACCCGGACCTGACGAAGGGCTGAACGTGCGGATCGATGCGGCGGTCTACCAGCGCGTACTCGGAGACGAGATCCGCCGCCTGCGCAAGCAGCGCGGCTGGACCCGCAAGGAACTCAACCGGAGGCTGCAGACCGAGATCTCGCTGCAGACACTCGCGACCTACGAGTTGGGCACGCGGCAGTGCTCGGTCGTGCGACTGGTGGAGATCTGCTTCGCCCTCGACGAACACCCCCATGAGCTGATGGCCCGCGTGCACGACCGCGTCTTCTCGGGCACCACGGTCGGCCGAATCCGCGTCGACCTGCGTTCGGTCGTGCACGAGCGGGGCTCCGACCTGCTCCCCCTGCGCCGCTGGGCCGCCGAACGCCTCACCGAGCACACCGGACCAGCACCCGCCGAGGTCCATCTCGACATCTCCGCGATCGAGCGGATGGCCGAGCTGTGCGGGGTGGAGGTCCGTGACCTCGTCGCCCGCCTGAGGGCCTTACGCCCCGCCCCTCCCGCGCCCGCCACCTGACCTTCGGACAGCTCGACTCGTCCTTCGCTCGCGACCGTCCAGGGTCGCGGGCCATTCGCGGATGTCCCGCACCGCACGAACCTCCTGGACCGGACAGCGCCGCTACGGGGCATGTGGCAGGACGCGTCCGACCAGGAGAGCCGGCCCGTCGCGCCCACGCGGCGGGCCGGCCCAAACATCACCGGTGACGACAAACCGGCCCGCCACGGGGCATGTGGCGGGCCGGTCTTGGTCGTCGGGGTCAGCCCGTGGCTACGGCGCTGGACTGCTTGACCTTGCCGCGGGTGATCAGCTCGAAGTCGGCCGGGTCGACCTTGCGGGTGCGCATCCAGTATCGCCAGGTGAAGCCAGGCCAGATGGTGCGGTTGACGCCCTTGGCGTCGAGGTACCAGCTCTGGCAGCCACCCTGGGTCCACACGCCGTCGGCGAGCTTGCGCTGCACCTCCTGGTTGAACCGCTCCTGGGCCGAGGCGCGCACGTCGATGGCGTCGGCGCCGTGCTTCTCGACCAGGCGAAGGGCGTCGGCGATGTAGCGGATCTGCGACTCGATCATGAACACGACCGAGTTGTGGCCCAGGCCGGTGTTCGGGCCGAGCAGGTAGAACAGGTTCGGGTAGCCGGAGACGGTGATGCCGAGGTGGGTGTTGATCCCGTTCTCGCGCCACTCCTTGGCCAGGTCGCGGCCGTCGCGGCCCGTGACCGTGAGGTAGTCGTAGGCGTCGGTCACGTGGAAGCCGGTGCCGTAGATGATCGCGTCGACCTGGTGCTCGCGGCCGTCGCGGCCGACGATGCTGTTCTCCCGGACCTCGGCGACGCCGTCGGTGTCGAGGTGCACGTTGGGCCGGTTGAACGTCGGGTAGTAATCGTTCGAGACCAGCACCCGCTTGCAGCCCATGACGTAGTCGGGCGTGAGCTTGCGGGCCAGCTCCGGGTCCTTGACCGAGCGCTTGATGTTCCAGGCGGCCAGCTTGGAGGCGAACTTGAGGATGTTCTGGTGGCCGTTGAAGCCGACCGCGCGCACCTCGTTGATCCAGTACAGCAGGTGCCGGTAGCCGCGCTGGACGCCGGGCGCCTTGGCGAATAGGGTCTGCGACCAGGTCGGCATCGCGTGGTCGGGCTTGGGCATGACCCACGGCGCCGTTCGCTGGAACAGGGTCAGCTCGGCGACGTCGGGGGCGATCTTCGGGACGAACTGGATGGCGCTGGCGCCGGTCCCGATCACCGCGACCCGCTTGCCCTTGAGGTCGTAGTCGTGGTCCCACTGTGCGGAGTGGAACGTCGCGCCCTGGAACTTCTCGATGCCGGGCAGCGCCGGGACCGACGGGATGTGCAGCGCGCCGATGCCCGCGACCAGGTATTTGCCGACGTAGGTGTCGCCGGAGGCGGTGCCGACGTACCAGCGGCTCTCCTCCTCGTCCCAGCGCGCGCTGGTGACCTCCACGCCGAAGCGGGTGTAGCGGCGCAGGCCCCACTTGGCCGCGACGCCGCGCATGTAGTCCCAGATCTCGGCCTGCGGGGCGTACGAGCGGGTCCAGTCGGACTTCTGCTCGAAGGAGAACGAGTACATGTGGGACTGGATGTCGCAGGCGCAGCCCGGATAGCTGTTGTCGCGCCAGGTGCCGCCGAAATCGGCCGCCTTCTCCAGGATGACGAAGTCGTCGCGGCCTTCCCGGCGGAGCTGGATAGCCATCCCCATGCCGGAGAAACCGGTCCCGACCACCACCACACCGGTGTGGATGAGCTCGCCCATCTCCCGATCCTCCATGCGTCTGTGTGTGTTACCCGGAGTCCAGCTTACCCGGAGTAGGTTACTTGCGGTAGAGTCAATTCCGTGACCACCAGCGAGCGCAAGCGTCGGATGCCGCGCGCAGAGCGCGAACGGCAGATGATGGGCGTCGCCGAAGAGATCTTCGCCGAACGCGGCTACGCGGCGGTCTCCATGGACGAGATCGCCGAGCGCTGCGGCGTGTCCAAGCCGATGATCTACGAGTACTTCGGCTCCAAGGAGGGCCTGCTCGTGGCCTGCATCCGCGCGGCGCGGGCCGACCTGTCGAAGTGCACGTTGGAGGCCGTCGCGGGCGCGGGCAGCGTCGAGGAAGCCCTGCGCCGGGGCCTGGTCGCCTTCTTCGACTTCACCGACACGCACCGCCGCTCGTGGTCGCTGATGCTGCGCAACGAGGCCGCGCTGGCGGGGCCGGTGGCGATCGCCGAGGTCGAGGAGGCCCGCCGCGAGCAGGTGGAACTCGACATCACACTGTTCGCCGCGTTCGTGCCGGACAAGCCGAGGACCGAATTGGAGATGCTCGCGCAGATCCTCGTCGGCGCCTGTGAGCGGCTGTCGCTCTGGTACGTCAACCAGTCCGAGGTGACCGCCGCGCAAGCCGCGGACATGCTGATGTCGGTGCTGTGGAGCGGTGTCGCGGGCGACATCCCGCCCGGATAAATCGCCCGCGCGGGGCTACCCGAATGAATTTCCCGGTGCTAGCCGTCCGGCGGAATCGGCCTGCGTTGTGTTAAGTATCAACCACGGACGTCTGAGGGGCGATGCACATGTTCGAGCCGATCGAGGCCAACTACACACCGGACGGCGACGACTGGAAAGTCGAGGTGACCTGCCGCGGGAAGACGCTCAAGGCGACCGCGCCGGGTCTCATCGCCGCCCGCGACCGGGCCGACCAACTGGTGGAGAAGCTGGCGCCGAACGAGGAGATCAGGACCGTGGTCCACACCCTCGAAGGCGACGCGGTGAAGTTCACCGCGGCCTACCTGACCGCGCGCCTGGGCACCGAGCCCAAGAAGGCGGACGAGGTCACGACAACCCCGCCCGCCGCCACTGGCTCTTGACTTCTACCTGAAGAGCTTGCGCACCAGCAGGAAGCCGACTACGACGCCGATGCCGATGAGTGCGAACTTGACCTTCGGCTCGTCGGCCTTCGCACGGGCGGACGTCTTCGCGTTGTCCACCAGCCGCTTCGGGCTCGCCTTGGTGCCCAGCTGGTCCAACGTCGATGCCAGTGCGTCGCGCGCCTGCTCGATCTCGCGCTGGATGGTGTCGGGGTCGCGGGCCACGTGTCCTCCTAGAAGTCCGGCGACACCACGTTAGATCACCGGCCGGCCGCACCGCGCAGGGGCCACGCCGTTAGGCTGTTCCCGCCCGCGCTATGTGCCGGGCGGGGGACCGTAGCCCAATTGGCAGAGGCACACGGTTTAGGTCCGTGCCAGTGAGAGTTCGAGTCTCTCCGGTCCCACCAGCGAGGGCCCCGACGCCGGGTAGGCGCCGGGGCCCTCCCCGGTGATCAGGGCTTGGTCATCCCGAAGGTGTAAGCGCCGGAGCCCGCGTAGGCCACGACCTTGTACTGGTAGTAACCGGCGGTTCCGCTGTAGGACAGCGTCTCGTCGGCCTTCTCGGTCTCGGCCTTGGCCACGTTCACCCAGCCGCTGCCGTTCCACTTCTGCAGGTAGAGATCGAAGTCCGTGCCCTCAGGCCCGTCCACGCAGCCGGCGTGGGTGCCGCTGGTCGTGGACTGGTACCAGGTGCCGTTGGGCTGGATCGCCGAGGCGCCCTGGTTCAGCGAGCCGGTGTGCTTGGTGGCGTAGGCCGAGCAGAACCCGGGTGTCGGGTCGGTCGAGCCGCCGCCGACCAGCCAGAGGCTGTCGGCCATGTTCCAGTAGGTCGCCAGGTAGCTGCCCGCGGGCGGATTCGTGTGGTAGTAGTCGTTGTGGCCGCAGTCGAAGCGCGCGTCCTTGGCCCGGTCGGTGCAGATGTAGCGCATCTGCGGGTAGTTGGGATGGTCGCTGTAACACATCAGGTCCCACTCGTCGGTGCAGTGCGCGCCGCCGCTGGCGTTGGGGGCGTTGTTGTTGACCGCGCCCAGGTTGTGGCCCAGTTCGTGCGCGGGCGTGTCCGGCCCCCAGCAGCTGGTGTCGGTGCGGCCGTAGGACGGCCCGTAGTTGCTGCGGTTCGTGGCGCCCTTGCGGGTGTCACCGGCGAAGTCGCCGATGCCGCAGTACACCGATGAGTCGGCGAAGATCACGTACTTGCGATCCTGACGGTTGTAGCCCTTCTGCGACAACGCGTTGCTCATGCTGGTGAAGTCCGCCAGCTGGCTCGAGGTGACCTGCACCTTGCTCACGATCGGCGTGCAGTTCGCGTCGTGCAGGAGCCGGACGTGCCGGGTGCCACCGGTCTCCTTGGCGCTCTCGTTGTAGATGTCGCTCATGCCGATCGCCCATTGCTCGATCGACGCCTTGTACTGCGAGAACCGGTCCGTGGTGGCGTAGACGTAGAGCACCTGGGCCCGGTTGCCGCTGGAGCCGTCACCGACGCAGACTCCGGCGGCCGTGGCCTGCTGCGCGGACAGCGGCTGGACCTCGGTGCCCATGCGGTAGCCGGGCGGCGGCTGATCCGGCCCATGCGAGCACACATCGTGCCCGCGCACCAGGTAGGTGCCCTTGCAGGGACCGGCCTGGGCGATGTTCAGTCCTTTGTAGACCAGTCCGCGCGCGGGCTGGTCCTCCGGGACCGATTCGATGACGGGGTGGGAATGTCCATCCGGGGCCACGGGAAGCGGCCCCGCCTTGGCGCTCGCCGCCGGGGTGGGCGAGGCGTTGGCGGAGATGGTCTGCACACCGACGACGGTCAGACCGACGGCGGCGACAAGCACGCAGGCGGCACGTAACCGCCTGCCTGTGGAGCGTGGTGAACGCATGGCGAATTGCCCTTCATGCAGGGAAGGACCTGGACGTGCCTGCCGTTGCAGGGGTGCAGGCACAGGTCGAGGTGACAATCGCAGCGTCGGGAGCGGCTATATATCCGCCAACCAGCCCAATGATTTAAGAAAACGGTGTGAACCATCTGTGAATTAAGGTGACGTCATGGCCACGACCACGGTGATCGCCACGAACCGGCGAGCGCGCCACCTCTACGCCGTCCTCGACACGCTGGAGGCGGGCGTGATGCTCGTCGGCACCGAGGTCAAGAGCCTGCGGCTGGGGCGGGTGTCGCTGGTCGACGCCTTCGCCACGATCGACGACGGCGAGGTATGGCTGCGCGGCCTGCACATCAACGAGTACGCCATGGGCACGTGGACCAACCACACCCCGCGCCGCGTGCGCAAACTGCTGCTCAACCGCCGCGAGATCGACCGCTGGGACATCCGGGTCCGGGAGAGCGGGCTGTCGCTGATCCCGATGTCGATGTACTTCAGCGACGGCCGGGCCAAGGTCGAACTGGCCCTGGTGAAGGGCAAGAAGACCTGGGACAAGCGCCAGGACCTGGCCACCCGCGACGCCAACCGGGAGATCGAGCGCGAATTCGCCCGGCACGTCAAAGGGCAGCGCCGCTGAACCGCGTTGCGGCGGATCCCCGCCGCTCGTGACACGATCAGCGCATGCGCGCCCCGCGGCCCTTCGCGGCGCTCCTGCGACTGGTCGACCGGTTCGAGGAGCGCGGCGTCTACGTGCCCGGCGAGGACAACCACGCGATCTCGCCGTGGCGTGACTTCGGCTGGCTGATCGCCGCCTGGCTCGTGTTCATCGGCGTCTTCGTGCTCTTCTTCGCGCTCGCGGGCTGACCCGCCCTCGACAGTGGCGCTGATCACTCGTGGTGCTCTCCTGATCACGGCTCGGCCACAGCACGACACCAGGTACGACTCAACGGCCTAACGGAGGCCGCATTCGGCTGGTCGGGCAGTAAAAGTGGACAGGCATCCCCGAGCGTCCCCAGGCAAGGAAGTGGCACTGACCGTGAAAACCGTCGGATGGGCGGCTGCCCTCTGCGCGCTGCTGGTGTTGGTCACCGGCTGCGGCAGCGGTCCCGCGTACTCCGAACCGGCTGAGCGGTCCATCGCCGCGTCCGCCGCCTCGAACCCGTCGCGCAGCGGCGAGCGCAGGCCGCTGGGCGACGACCTCTCGATCACGGTTTCGGGACCCACCTCGTTCGTGCCGACCGACTCGGCGTACCCGAAGAGCCCGCGCGCGCTGGGCTTCGACGTGACCGTGGAGAACCACGGCACGACGGCGTACCGGCCGACCGTGCTCGTGCTCACCGCGACCGCCGACGGCGCAGGCGCCCGACAGGTGATCGACTCGACCCAGGGCTACGCCGGGATGGTCGGCGACATCGAGATCGCCCCCGGCGCGAAGGCCCGGTTCTCCGTGGCGTTCGCCGTGCCCGAGGAACGCGTGACGGTGCGGCTGAGCGCCCAGCCGGACCCGGCGTCGCGGTCGATGGTGATGGTGTTCGAGGGGCTCGCTTGACGTTCTCTCTGCCCGTATGGGACGGAGATTCCTTCCACGCCGCGTGTGGAACGCGCGGCGTTGGGTGGATTACCGCTTCGCCGCGCGGCGCCGGCATCGCTGCTGGTCGAGCGGCAAACCGCTCGGTCTAGGACACTGGCCCCCGCATCCTGGCAGCCGCGCGCTAGTTTCAACGGCATGACGCGACTTTCCGAGGGCGACCAGGCTCCTGATTTCACGCTCCTCGACAGCGAGGGCAACGAGGTCTCGCTGTCCGACTTCCGCGGCAAGTCCGTGGTCGTCTACTTCTACCCGGCGGCGGCCACCCCCGGCTGCACCAAGCAGGCCTGCGACTTCCGGGACAACCTCGCGGAACTCAACGACGCGGGCTTCGCCGTTCTCGGCATCTCCCCGGACAAGCCCGCGAAGCTGGCCAAGTTCGTCGCCGACGAGGGCCTCACCTTCCCGCTGCTGTCCGACCCGGACCGCGCGGTGCTCACCGCGTGGGGCGCGTACGGCGAGAAGCAGCTCTACGGCAAGACGGTGACCGGTGTGATCCGGTCCACTTTCATCGTCGACCCCGAGGGCCGCATCGCGCACGCCTTCTACAACGTGCGGGCCACCGGACACGTCGCCAAGCTGCGCAAAGACCTCAAGCTCTGATCGAATTCGCGGTGCGCGACAACCAAATCGACGGTTGTCGCGTACCGCGGGCCCAGCGGAACAGTTGCCTGCCGAGGACGTCAACTTCACCATCGGGTGACGGCGTATTCACGGCATGCGCCTGCTGTCGTTCCTCGTGCTCATCCTGCTCGCCGGGTGCTCCTCGGCACCGATCGGCGTGGTCTCGGCCAGGATCGTGCCGGTCGAGGTCGCCACGCCGACCGTGGCGCCGGTTCAGCCCTCCGCCGCCGCGTCGGCCACCCCGACCCAGCCGTCGCCCCCGCCCCAGCCGTCGACCCCGGCGCCGCCCAAAAGACCGGTGGACGTGGCAGGCGCGGTGCGCGGGATCCAGAAATCGGCCACCGTGGGCGCGCTGGTGATCGACCGGCACACGGGCGCGGAACTGGTGTCGGTCAACCCCGACCGCGGGTTCCACTCGGCGTCGCTGGTCAAGCTCCTCATCGCCCTCGACGTGCTGCGCTCCGGCGACGGCGACGGCGACCGTGGCCGGGTCCGGCGGATGCTGCAGCTGTCGGACGACCCGATCGCCAGCGAGCTGTGGACACGGTCGGGCGGGGTCGCCATGGTGACCCGCACGGCGAAGCGGCTGGGTCTCACCGACACCCGACCGCCCGCCGACCCTGGCCGATGGGGCGACACACGGCTCAGCGCGCGTGATGTCGCCCGGATCTACACGCACGTGATGAACGACCTGCCCGCCGCGGACAAGGCCCTCGTCGTCGACGCGCTGGCCACGGCGCCGCGGGTGGCGGCGGACGGGTTCGACCAGCACTTCGGGATTCCCGCCGGGGTGGACGCGGACTGGGCGGTCAAACAGGGCTGGGGCGACAACGCGAAGGTGGACTTCGTGCACAGCACCGGGCTGGTCGGGGCGAAGTGGCGTTACGTCGTTGTGCTGCTGACCGAGCACCCGCCCACGACTCGGCTCTCGACAGCGGCCTCGTCGGTCACCGCGGGCGCCGAGGCGATCGGCCGGTTGGTGTCCGAAAGCGAGGGGTAGGCGTCCTTGCGGACATGACCCCGCTGCCAGAGGCTGGACCACATGGCACACAGGGTCGTTCTCGTCGTCTTCCCCGGTGTTCAGCTGCTCGACGTCGTCGGCCCCGCCGAGGTCTTCGCGGGCGCGGCGCAGTTCGAACCGGACGCCTACGACCTTGTCGTCGCCTCCCCGGACGGCTCGGCCGTGCGCGGCGCTTCGGGCCTGCGGCTCGACGCCGACGCCGGGCTGGCCGAGGTCGACCACGCCGACACCCTGCTGATCGCGGGCGGATGGGGATACCAGGAGGCGTGCGCTCCTTCGGTGGTCGAGCAGGTGCGTCGGCTCGCGGCGACCGCGTCCCGGGTCTGCTCGGTGTGCACGGGCGCGTTCGTGCTCGGCACTGCCGGGCTGCTGGACGGGCGTCGGGCGACGACGCACTGGGCGATGGCCGGGCGGCTGCGGTCGGCCTTCCCCGGGGTGGTCGTGGAGCCCGACCGCATCTTCGTGCGCGACGGGTCGGTGTACACGTCGGCGGGGGTGACGGCGGGGATGGACTTGGCGCTCGCCCTGGTGGAGTCCGACCACGGCGCGGAGACCGCCCGCACGGTGGCGCGGTGGCTGGTGCTGTTCCTGCAGCGGCCGGGCGGGCAGTCCCAGTTCTCCACCCGTCTGGACTACGCGGTGGCGTCCGCGTCACCGCTGCGCCCGTTGTGTGACGAGATCACCGCCGACCCGGCCGCCGACCACCGGGTGCCCCGGCTCGCGCGGCGGGCGGGGATGTCCGAACGGCACCTCGGCAGGTTGTTCGCGGAGCAGCTGGGCACGACACCGGCCCGGTTCGTCGAACGGGTTCGCGTGGAGGCGGCGCGGGGGCTGCTGGAAGCCGAGTCGACCACCGTGGCGGCCGTGTCGGCGCGCACCGGCTTCGGCAGCCCGGAGACATTGCGGCGGGCTTTCGTGCGCGTCCTGGGCGTGGGCCCGGACGACTACCGAGCGCGGTTCCGTACCGCGGAGAGGATCTGACATGCAGGTCGCGATCGTGCTCTACCCCGGGGTCACCGCCCTGGACGCGGTGGGACCGTACGAGGTGCTGCGGCTGATGCCGGACACGGAGCTTCGGTTCGTCGGCCACTCACCGGGTCCGCTGATGACCGACGCGGGCATCCTGACCCTCGGCGTGACCCACACCTTCGCCTCGACCCCGGCCCCGGACCTGCTCCTCGTCCCCGGCTCGGAACGCGGCACACAGGCGGCGATGGCCGACCCGGTGCTGCGGCAATGGCTGATCGAAGCGCACCAGACGACCCGCTGGACGACGTCGGTATGCAGCGGAGCCCTGATCCTGGGCGCGGCGGGGCTGCTGAAGGGTGTGGACGCGACCACCCACTGGCTGGTCCAGGACGCCCTACCGCACTTCGGGGCGCGGTCGTGCCCGGCGGAGCGGGTGGTGCACCAGGGGCGGATCGCGACGGCGGCGGGGGTGTCGGCGGGGATCGATCTGGCGCTGTGGCTGGCCGGGGAGATCCATGGGCGGGAGGTGGCGGAGGCCATCCAACTGATGATCGAGTACGACCCGCGACCACCGTTCGACTCAGGACACCTGTCCAAGGCAAGCGAGCCGGTTGTCGCGTTGGCAAGGGCAGCATTCACCGAGCGGTGATCACACCGCACAGAGGCCGGGCCGAGAGCACCGCTCCAACTCGAGAGCACCGCTCTCGCCCGCACCAGAGCACCGCTCCAATTCCCGCACCAAAGCAGTGCTAACAAGAGAGAGCGCCGCTCTGGTGTGAGACCGGGTCGTGCGGCTGGAAGTCCGGCTCAGTCAGCCAATGACCGCAGGTGGTCGAGGAGTAGGCGGAGGGCTCGGCCGCGGTGGGACTGGGCGTCCTTCTCCGCGGGCGCCAACTCAGCCGACGTCCTCGTCTCCCCCTCGGGCACGAAGATCGGGTCGTAGCCGAACCCGTTCTCCCCGCGTCCGGCCCTGATCAGCGTCCCGCGCCATTCGCCGCGGACCACCACCTCGGGACCGCCAGGAACCACCAGTGCCGCCGTGCACACGAAGGCCGCGCCCCGGCGCTCATCCGGAACATCCGTCAGTTGCCCCAGCACAAGGTCCAGGTTGGCCTGGTCGTCACCGTGTTTGCCCGACCACCGCGCCGACAACACCCCCGGCATCCCGTTGAGCGCGTCGACCGCGAGGCCCGAGTCGTCGGCTATCGACGGGAGGCCGGTGGCGGCCACCGCGTCGCGGGCCTTGGCCAGGGCGTTTTCCTCGAATGTGGCGCCGGTCTCCGGGGCGTCCGGGAATTCGGGGACGTCGGCGAGGCCGATGATCTCGATGCCCGACACCTCGGCGTCGGCCAGGATTCGGCGGAGTTCGCCCAGCTTCTTGGCGTTGCGGGACGCCACCAGCACGCGGGTCATCCGGTCAGCTCGCCCGGGTACGGCAGCGCCAGGGCCTCCGCCTGGATGCGGTTGAGCTCCGCGCACCCGGCGAGGGCGTAGTCGAGCATCTGGTCGAGGGTGGAGCGGGCGAACGTCGCGCCCTCGCCCGTGCCCTGGACCTCGATGAGCGTGCCCGCGTCGGTCGCGACGACGTTCATGTCGACCTCGGCGCGCACGTCCTCCTCGTAGGGCAGGTCGAGCCGCACCCGGCCGCCGACCACACCCACGCTCACCGCGGACACCGCGCAGGAGAACGGCTGCGGGTCCGCGAGCTTGCCCTTCGCGCCCAGGTACGTCACGGCGTCGTGCAGCGCGACATACGCGCCGGTGATCGCGGCCGTTCGGGTGCCGCCGTCGGCTTGGATGACGTCGCAGTCGAGGTGGATGGTGTTCTCACCGAGCGCCGCCAGGTCGATGCAGGCGCGCAGCGAGCGGCCGATGAGCCTGCTGATCTCGTGCGTGCGCCCGCCGATGCGGCCCTTAACCGACTCGCGGTCGCCGCGGGTGTTGGTCGCCGAGGGCAGCATCGCGTACTCGGCGGTGACCCAGCCGAGCCCGGAGCCCTTGCGCCACCGGGGCACGCCCTCGGTCACGCTGGCCGCGCACAGCACCCTGGTCTTCCCGAACTCCACGAGCACCGAGCCCGCGGGCCAGTCCTGGTAGCCCCGGGTGAGCTTGATGTCCCTGAGCTGGTCGTCGTTCCTGCCATCGCTTCGCGCCACGTGCAACACCCTAGATGTCGTACTTGGCGCCCTGTTCGACGAGGACCATTTCACCGTCGTACGCCGCCCGGACCTCGGCCATCACCGCGTCGGCGTCGGTCCACGGCGGGATGTGGGTGACCAGCACCCGCTCGACGCCCGCGCCCGTGGCGAGGACGCCCGCCTCGTGTCCGGACAGGTGCAGGTTCGGCGGGTTGTTCGGCGAGTGCGTCCACGAAGCCTCGGACAGCAGCACGTCCGCGCCGTGGACGACCTCGATGAGCGCGTCGCACATCGCCGTGTCGCCGGTGTAGGCCAGGGACCGGCCGCCGTGGCTGATCCGGAAGCTGAACGACTCGCACGGGTGCGCCGCCGGGGCGACGACCACCTCGAAGGGTCCGATGTGGACTTTCCCGGGCCGCAGCGCGTGGAATTCGTACACATCGGACAGATCGGTGACCGCCCGGTCGGCCTCGTCGGTGGCGTAGGCCGCGATGAACCGGGTCGGCGCCTCACTCGGCGCGTAGACGTCCAGCTTGTTCACCCGCGGGTCGTACGGCGGCGCCGGGTGGTAGCGGCGCAGCACCGACAGGCCGGAGAAGTCGGCGCAGTGGTCGGCGTGCAGGTGGGAGAACATCAGCGCGTCGAGGTCGAACGGGTCGACCACCGCCTGCATCGCGGCGAAGGCGCCGTTGCCGAGTTCGATTCCCAGCAGGAAATCGTCAGCGGCCAGCAGGTAGCCGGAGGCGGGCGCGTTCGGGCCGGGGAAGCTCCCCGAACAGCCGAGGACTGTCAGTAGCACCTCGACAGACTGTCACAGCGAGCGCCCGGACACGATCACCGTCGAGCCAATGGAGCAACACTTGCCAACTCCGGCCCGAGGAATCTGCGTGCCAGGCGATGAAACGGCTCCGCGGGCCCGGTGGCGACGAACTCGTGCGCGGGCTCGCCCGCGTCCTCGGCGAACAGGTCGTGCTCGGCGAGGACCCGGAACACGTCTTTCGCGCACTCCTCCGCGCTCGACACGAGGGTCACGTCCTGGCCCATGACGATCTGCACGACGCCGGTCAGCAGCGGGTAGTGCGTGCAGCCGAGCACGACAGTGTCCACCTCCGCCTCCTGCAGCGGCTCGAGGTAGGACTGGGCGAGGCCGAGGATCTGCCTGCCCGAGGTGACGCCCTTCTCGACGAAGTCGACGAAGCGCGGGCAGGCCGAGCTGGTCACGGTGACGCCGGGCGCGGCGGCGAAAGCGTCGTCGTACGCGCGAGAGCGGACCGTCCCCGCGGTGCCGATCACCCCGACGCGACCCGACCGGGTCGCCGCCACGGCGCGGCGCACGGCGGGCACGATGACCTCGACCACGGGGATGTCATAGCGCTCGCGCGCGTCGCGCAGGCACGCCGATGAGGCCGTGTTGCAGGCGATGACCAGCATCTTCACCCCGTCGTCGACCAGCCGGTCGGCGATCGCCAGCGAGTGCGCCCGGACGTCGGCGATGGGCCGCGGGCCGTACGGGCTGTTGGCGGTGTCGCCGACGTAGCGCAGCCGCTCGTGCGGGAGTTGGTCGAGGATGGCGCGCGCGACGGTGAGTCCCCCGACGCCGGAGTCGAAGATCCCGATCGGAGCCTGAGGTCGCGTCACGCCTTGAACGTACCGGGAACCGCGGGCTTGTCCGCCACGGCGGCGAACCAGGCGGCCAGGACGCCGCCGACCGCGCCGAACAGGTGGCCCTGCCAGGAGATCCCGGTGTCGCCAGGCAGCACGCCGAGCAGCGTCGTGCCCCAGTACGCGAGCAGGACGGCGGCCACGCCCAGTTGCAGGATGCTCCGGTTGAACAGGCCGCGCACCAGCAGGAACAGCAGCCAGCCGAAGCACAGCCCGGACGCGCCGATGGTGACCGTGCCGTCGGGACTGGTGAGCCATACGCCGATGCCGCTGACCAGCCAGATCGTCGCGGTTACCGCGACCCACTGGCCCAGCCCGTTGGCCATCGCGAGGAAGGCGAAGACCAGCAGCGGCACGCTGTTGCCGATCAGGTGCGCCCATTCCCCGTGCAGCAGCGGGGACCAGATGATGCCGTCGAGCCCCTCGACGCTGCGCGGGATGATCCCGTTCATCTCCAGGTCCGCGGGCAGCAGCCGGTCGGCGAACTCGATCAGGTAGAGCAGGACGGCGAAGCCGCCCACGACGATGCCTGCCTGGGCCAGGTTCGGCGGAAGGACACGGTTCGCGGGTCGCTTGGCGGGGACGGTGCTCACGAAACCGAGGTTACGTGCTCGCGGGCCGCCGCGGATCCGGAAGAACCCTGAGGTCGTCCCCGAGCGCCACGTCGACGGCCAGTTCCGCGTGAAGGCGGGCGGTCGGGAACACCGGCACCGGGCTGTCGGCCTGGGTGAGGAGGAGTTCGATCTCGGTGCAGCCGAGGATGACCCCTTCGGCACCGCGATCGACAAGCCTGCCGATGACCTCGCGATACGCCTGGCGGGACTCGTCGCGCACGACGCCGAGGACGAGTTCGTCGTAGATCACCCGGTGCACGGTCGCGCGGTCGGCGGCGTCGGGGACGACGACGTCGAGGCCGAGTTCGGCGAGCCTGCCAGTGTAGAAGTCCTGCTCCATGGTGAACGCGGTCCCGAGCAGCCCGACCCGCCGCAGCCCCGCCCGGCGCACCGCGGCGGCCGTGGTGTCGGCGAGGTGCAGCAGCGGCGCGTCGATCCGGTCGGCGACCTTGTGCATGGTGTTGGTGCACAGCACGACAAGTTCCGCCCCGGCTCGCACCAGCGCCTGCGCGGCGTCGTCCAGGACGGCGGCGGCGTCGTCCCAGCGGCCTTCGACCTGCATGCGCTCGATGTCGGCGAAGTCCACGGAATACAGCACGCAGCGCGCCGAGTGCAGGCCGCCGAGGCGTTCACGGACGCGCTCGTTGACCACACGGTAGTACTCCGCCGACGACTCCCAGCTCATCCCGCCGAGGAGTCCGATGACCTTCACGACGCGACGGCGCCCGGGAGCCGGTGCAGCGACTCCTCCATCCGGCCGGTGATGTCCCGCGAGCCGAACAGCTTCAGCGCGAGCTTCTTGAAGCCGTCGGCAGGCTCCTGCAGCAGGCGGAGCCGGACGGTCGTGCCGTCGCCGTCGGCTTCAAGTTCGATGCGGAAGACGACGGAGGAGGCGTACACGGTCGCCGGTTTGCCGTCGACCCGCTCGGCGGTGTGCTTCCAGGCGATCAGCTTGTCGGGGACGAACTCGATGACCTCCTGCTCGATCTCGGAGGTCTTCGTGCGCCAACGGCCGTGCTGCAGCCGCTTCTCGCCGCGGCCGCTGCCGGAGAGGATCTCGGTGCGCACGGCGAAGCTGAACCAGTCGGGGGCACGGCGGGCATCGGAGACCACGGTCCAGACGTCGGCTGGGGATGCCGGGACATGGCCGGAGCGCTCGATCTCAATCACGGCGGTCAAATTACGCCATCAAGCGAGGTGGACAGCACGCGCACGTCGACGCATACTTGCTGTATGCAGACCAGCATGCGGGTGTCGGTGCGCAACCGCGACGCGTTAGCGCGGATCGCGGAGACCGAACTGGGCGGGGTCAGCCTGGACGAAGCGCTGCGGATCGTGCTGTTCGAGCACGCGACGCGCGCAGCTTTGGCGCGCTTGGCGGCGGATCCGGAGGCCGCGGGCGGCTACGCCGACGAGGCCGCGAGCCTTGCGGAAATAGACGCGGCGGCCAAGGAGTGACGATTCGAACGCTCGCACCGTGGCAGGTGTGGTGGACCGACTTCAACCCACAGATCGGCCGAGAGCAGGCAGGGCAGCGCCCCTCCATAGTCGTGGGCACGTCGCTGGCGTGTGAATTGCCCAACCGATTGGCAATCGTCTTGCCGTGCACGACCACCGACCGCGGGCTGCCGTTCCACCCGGCTGTCGACCTGGGGCGGCCGTCGTTCGCGATGTGCGACCAGATCAAATCCGTGAGCGTGGAACGGCTGGTCAGGCGCCACCCCGCACGCCTGCGCGACGACGAGATCGAAACGGTCCGGTTCGCCCTCCGCCAGATGATCGACTTGGCTTGACCGCACCCCCGAGTCGCCCCGCCCGGCAACCGAGTCGCCCCCTCCGACGAGTGAATTCAACATTCGTGATCGCGAAAGTCGAACTCAGTCGCTGGAGGGGGCGACTCGGTTGCTGGAGGGGGCGACTCGCGAGGGGGGTCAGGCCCAGAGGTGGCCGTCGAGGCGGTCGGCGGCCTCGTCGAGGGTGCCTGCGTAGGCGCCGGTGGACAGGTACTTCCAGCCCGCGTCGGCGACGATGAAGGCGACGTCGGCCGGTTCACCCGTCCCGGCCGCCTTCTCCGCCACGGCCAGCGCCGCGTGCAGGATCGCGCCCGTGGAGATGCCGGCGAAGATGCCTTCGACCTCCAGCAGCTGCCTGGTCCGCCGCAGCGCGTCGTACGAGCCGACCGAGTAGCGGCCGGTGAGCACGTCCGGGTCGTAGAGCTCCGGGACGAAGCCCTCGTCGAGGTTGCGCAGGCCGTAGACCAGTTCCCCGTAGCGCGGCTCGGCGGCGATGACCTGGATGTCCGGTTTCTGCTCACGCAGGTAGCGGCCCACGCCCACCAGCGTTCCGGTGGTGCCCAGGCCCGCGACGAAGTGCGTGATAGTCGGCAGGTCCCGCAGGATCTCCGGCCCGGTGCCCTCGTAGTGCGCGCGGGCGTTGTCCGGGTTGCCGTACTGGTAGAGCATCACCCAGTCCGGGTTCTGCTCCGCGATCTCCCGCGCCCGCCGGACCGCCTCGTTCGAGCCGCCCGCCGCCGGGGAGTAGACGATCCGGGCGCCGTAGGCCTGCAGGAGCTGCTTGCGCTCCTCGGAGGTGTTCTCCGGCATGACGCAGACCAGGCCGTAGCCCTTGATCTTGGCGGCCATGGCCAGCGCGATCCCGGTGTTGCCCGAGGTGGGCTCCAGGATCGTGCTGCCCGGGACCAGCCTGCCGTCGCGCTCGGCGGACTCGATCATGGCCAGCGCGGGGCGGTCCTTGATCGAACCCGTCGGGTTGCGGTCTTCCAGCTTGGCCCAGAGTCGGACGTTGGGTGCGGGCGCCAGATTCGGCAGCCCGACCAGCGGCGTGTCGCCGAGGGAGGCGATAAGCGAGTCGTACCGGGCCATGGCTGGCGCTCCTTAGCGGGAGCCGCCCGCGACCGCGGGCAGGATGGTCACGGAGTCGCCGTCGGCGACCTTGGCCTCAAGGCCGCCCGCGAAGCGCACGTCCTCATCGTTGACGTAGATGTTGACGAAGCGGTGCAGCGTGCCGTCCTTGACCAGGCGCGCCTTAAGACCGCCGTGCTTGTCCTCGAGGTGGTCGATGACCTCGGCGACGGTCGTGCCCGCGGCGGGGACGGACTTCTCGCCGCCGGTGTGGGTGCGCAGGATGGTGGGGATGGAAACGGTGACGGCCACGTGAAACCTCCGGGTTTGCCTGTTCGATCAGATATGACGTGCAGAGACGCGGCCGGTATTCCGGATGCCGCGCAAAGTCACAGAGCGCTTGGCTCGGGAATGTCGTCGGGGCCCGTGTGGGCGAACCGGTAGGACTCCACGACCTCGACGGGCTCTTCGGTGATGACGCCGTCGACGATCCGGTACGAACGCAGCTCGTGCTCGTTCGCGTCGCGGGTGGAGACCAGCACGTAGTGCGCGTCCGGCTCGGAGGCGTAGGACACGTCGGTGCGCGACGGGTAGGCCTCGGTGGCGGTGTGCGAGTGGTAGATGACCACCGGCACCTCGTCGTTGGCGTCCATGTCGCGGTAGAGCTTCAGCAGGTCGGCCGAGTCGAACTCGTAGAACGTCGGCGACCGCGCGGCGTTGAGCATCGGGATGAATCGCTCGGGGCGGTCACTGCCCTCGGGACCCGCGATGACGCCGCATGCCTCGTCCGGGTGGTCGCGACGGGCATGCGCCACCATCGCGTCCACTAGGTCTCGGCGTATCTGCAACACACCGCCCATCCTACGTGGTGGATGGGCACCTCCCACTGTGTGAGAGTCGGCACTTGGCATCCTCCCCAGCCGATAAAGGGATTCCAACAGCACTACCGCACGAGGAGGTACTCATGTTGAGGTTCACGGTTCTCGGGCCCGCCCAACGGCGGGCCTCCCCGTGCGGTCACGGCATGCCCTGCCGCGAATCGAATATTCAGCGCCGCGTTCACATCGGCATTGCAGGCGAAACCGCAGGACCGGCAGCGGAAGACGGCTTGGCTCTCGCGCGCCTCCCGATCCACGATCCCACACGCCGAGCAACGCTGACTGGTGAACCGCGGGTCGACCTTCACCACCCGGCCCGGAGCCTTCTGCTCCAGCCGAGTCACCAACTGCCCCCACCCGTTGGCGAGGATTCCCCTGTTCAGGCCCGCCTTCTGCCGCACGCCCCGACCCGGGGCTTCGAGCGTGCCCTTCGCCGACCGGGTCATATTGCTGATCTTGAGGTCCTCGACCGCGATCACATCGAACTCCCGGGCCAGGCGGGTACTGGTCTTCTCCACCCAGTCCTTGCGCCGATCGGTCTCGCGGGCCTTGAGTCGCGCGATCGCAGTCTTGACCTTGCGTCGCCGGTTGGAGCCGCGTTGTGCCCGGGCGAGCTTTCGCTGCAACCGCAACAACCGCGCCTTCTCGCCGTCGCGCAGAGCGGGCACATTCAGCAATTCCCCGGTCGACAGGGCCGCCGATACCACCACGCCTCGATCGACACCCACCGCCGCACCCGTGCCCGGTGCGGCGATGGGTTCGGGCGCCACGGCGAAGGCAACGTGCCATCGGCCCGCCCTATCACGGGTGATGCGGTAGGACTTCGCACCGTCGGCGACCGCGCGCGACCACCGGAAACGCAGCCAGCCCACCTTTGGCACCCAGACTTCACCCACATTGCGCGACACTCGCCGCACATCAGCAGGGTTGACCGCCACGATCCGAAAGCCCTCCCCTTGGCCGCGTCTGCGCCAGGTCGGGGCGCCGATGAGTCCCTCCGAAGAAGTTCGCCATTGCCTGGTCGAAGTCCTTCAGCGCCTGCTGCTGCACGACCACGGACCCAGCCGCCAACCACAGATTTTCCGCCCGCGCCTGGGTCGACTGTCGACACTGATCAGCGAAGCCTGGAGCCGACTTCTTCCCCTGCCGCCAGTGACTATGCTGCTCGACCGCCAGATTCCACACAAACCGGGCATGTCCACAGTGCAGCGACAGCAATCGCTCCTGAGCGAGCGTCGGGCGAAGTCGGAAACGGGTCACGCCGATCAACATAGACACGGGCACCGACAATTACGGACGCCGTTGAACAGGTAATCCGAGCACGCCAGAGGTCCTCATCTCCGCACCGGCGGCCACCGGAGACGCGAACCCCGGAGCACCCGGGGACCGTACTCATAACCGCACGGCTAGAACCAGACGTCCTGGTAGGAGCGCAATTCCCCGACCGTCCTCGCCGCCAGAACGCCGTGGACCATCGCCCTGGCGAACACGTCGGCGGCCGCCGCGTAGAGGGCGTCGAGTTCGAACGGGCCGGAGACCGGGCGCGCGCCGGTGGCCGCGGCGAAGACGGTGTCGCCGTCGAACAGGGAATGCGCTGGTCGGACCGCGCGCGCCAGGCCGTCCTGGGCAGCCATCGCGAGCCTGCGGCAGGCCGCCTTGTCGAGCTTGGCGTCGGTGGCGACGACCCCGATCGTGGTGTTCAGGTCCGACGCGACCGTCGGCAGCTCCGCCGCCCGGCCCGGCGACGCCGGGAACTCGCCGGGCAGGCCCAGGTCGGCCGCCCACGGGGTGCCGGTCTTCAGGTCGACGACCTCCCCGCGCGCGTTCACCGCCGCGATAGCCCCCACGGTGAACTCGCCCACCCGCACGCTCGCCGTCCCGATACCGCCCTTGAGCGACCCCGCCCGGGCGCCGGCTCCCGCGCCGACGCAGCCCTGCTCGACCGACGTCGACGCCGCCGCGCAGGCCTCATACCCGAAGTCCGAGGTCGGCCGGTTGCCCCAGGCCCCGCGCGGGAGGTCGAACAGCACGGCGGCGGGCACGATCGGAACCACCTCGTGCGGCGCCGCGCCCACCGGGAAGCCGCGGTTGCGCTCGGCCAGCCAGCGCATCACGCCGTCGGCCGCGACCAGGCCGTACGCGCTGCCGCCGGACAGGCAGACCGCGTCGATCCGGTCGACCAGGTTCTCCGGGGCCAGCAGGTCGGTCTCGCGGGTGCCGGGCGCGCCCCCGCGCCCGTCGACGCCGCCGACCGTGCCCTCGGGCAGCAGCACGACCGTGGTGCCCGTGGCCCAGCCCTCGCCGACGCGGTGGTGGTGGCCGACGAGGACGCCGGGCACGTCGGTGATCGCGTTCATTCCGCCGACAGGGCCTGGACCAGCGACTCCTGCACCCAGGTCAGCCAGTGGTACACCGCCAGGTGCGGACTGCGGGGGTCGTCGTCGGGCAGTTCGTCGGGCATGTCGTCGCTGACGTCGATGGCCGTGCCCAGCGCGAGCCGCACGTCGTTGAGCGCCGACAGCCACGCGTCGGCCTGCTCCAGCGAGAGCCGGACCCCACCACCGAACATGGGGCAGGTGTCGAGCACGACGCCCGCGACGCCGGTCTTGAGGTCGAGCAGTGTGGGCTCGTGGATCGAGCGCAGCGCCGCGGCGGAGTCCAGCTCGGCCTTGCCCGGGTTGTCGTCGTCGAGCCGGTGGAAGTCGGGCAGCAGCCGCGAGAGCACCGGGTCGTCCGGGGAGGTGGTCGGGCCGGTGCGGATGCCGGTCAGCTCGGCCAGCTCGTCCTGGGGCGTCTCCTCGATGCGTGCCTTGAGCATGTCGTCGATCTGCGACACCAGGCCGCGCAGGACAGCGGCCTCCTGCTTGTCGAGCTCCCCGAAGACCTTGTCACCCTTGCGCTTCCACGGCTTCATGACTGATGCTCCATCGTCGCCCACAGGCCGGCGGCGTGCAGTTTCGCCACGTCGCCCTCGACCTTCTCCTTGGAGCCATGGGAGACGATGGCTTTGCCTTCGTGGTGGACGTCGAGCATCAGCTTCGTCGCCTTGTCGCGGCTGTAGCCGAACAGCTTCTGGAAGACGTAGGTCACGTACGACATCAGGTTCACCGGATCGTTCCAGACGACCGTCTGCCACGGCACGTCCTCGGAGACGACTGCGGCGCCTGTCGGGTCGGACTGCGTCTGTTCCATGTCGACGGGGGCGGTCATGGTGTCAATGGTGGCATGTCCGCTTCGCGCGGGTGCGGCGGATCTTCATTCATTCGGAGTACGACATCACAGATCGCATCCACCCGCGGGAACGTGCCGGGCAATAGGCTTCCCGACCATGGTTGCGACCTCACCGAGCACGGCCCTGCTGACCGACCACTACGAGTTGACCATGCTGGCGGCCGCGCTCGCGGACGGCACTGGCGACCGCACCTGCGTGTTCGAGACCTTCGCCCGGCGGCTGCCCGACGGCAGGCGCTACGGCGTCGTCGGCGGCACCCAGCGGTTCATCGACGCCCTGGCCGATTTCCGCTTCGGCGACGACGAGCTGCGCCACCTACGGGCGACGAAGGTCGTCGACGAGGCCACCCTGGGCCTGCTGGCCGACTACCGCTTCGCCGGTGACGTCGACGGCTACCCCGAGGGCGAGCTGTACTTCCCGGGCTCGCCGATCCTCACCGTGACCGGCACCTTCGCCGACGCCGTGGTGCTGGAGACGCTGGCCCTGTCGATCCTCAACCACGACAGCGCCATCGTCTCGGCGGGCGCGCGGATGGCGAGCGCCGCCAACGGCAGGCCGATCATCGAGATGGGCTCGCGGCGCACGCATGAGCACGCGGCGGTGTCCTCGGCCCGTGCCGCGTTCCTCGCCGGGTTCTCCACCACGTCCAACCTGGAGGCCGGGCGGACGTTCGCGATCCCCACGACGGGGACCTGCGCGCACGCGTTCACCCTGCTGCACGACTCGGAGAAGGCCGCGTTCGAGGCGCAGATCGCCGCGCTCGGCACGGCCACGACGCTGTTGGTCGACACCTACGACATCACCCAGGGCATCGCCACCGCGATCGAGGTCGCGGGCACGGACCTCGGCGCGATCCGCATCGACTCCGGCGACGTCGGCGTGCTGGCCCGGCAGGCCCGCGAGCAGCTCGACGAGCTTGGGGCGACGCAGACGCGGATCGTGGTCTCCGGCGACCTCGACGAGTACGCCATCGCCGCGCTGCGGGCCGAGCCGGTCGACGCCTACGGCGTGGGCACGTCCCTGGTCACCGGCTCGGGCGCGCCGACCGCGGGGATGGTCTACAAGCTGGTGGAGGTGGCCGGTCGCCCGGTCGCGAAGCGCAGCTCGCACAAGGAGTCGCGCGGCGGCCGGAAGCTGGCCCTGCGCAGGCACAAGCCGACGGGCACGGCGCTCGAAGAGGTCGTCTACCTCGCCGAAGGTGAGCAGCCGGAGGTCGGCGAGCACGATCGGCCGCTGCAGATTCCCCTGATGCGGGCTGGACAGCCGGTGGCCGGACTGCCCACGCTGGAGGACAGCAGGCAGCGGGTCCGCCAGGGCCTGGTGAGCCTGCCGTGGGAGGGCTTGAAGCTGTCGGCGGGCGAGCCCGCGATCCCGACCGTCTACATGAACTAGTGTCCTGCGCAGGACACGAGGGAGCGAGTCAGCGATGACCGAGCGGACCGCGTTGATCGTGGTGGACGTGCAGAACGACTTCTGTGAGGGCGGGTCGCTGCCGGTCGCGGGTGGCGCGGCGGTGGCGGCGGCGATCAGCGCCCACATGGCGTCGGCGGGATACGACCACATCGTCGCCACCCGGGACTACCACATCGACCCGGGCGCGCACTTCAGCGAGAACCCGGACTTCGTCGACACCTGGCCCGCGCACTGCGTGGCGGGCACGGCGGGCGCGTCGTTCCACCCGGAACTCGACGTCACCGCGGTCGAGGCGGTGTTCTCCAAGGGCGCCCACGCCGCGGCGTACTCCGGGTTCGAAGGTGTCGGGCCCGAGGGCCGCTCACTGACGCAGTGGCTGCGGGACAAGGGCGTCTCGAAGGTCGACGTCGTCGGCATCGCGACCGACCACTGCGTGCGGGCCACCGCGGTCGACGCGGCGCGCGACGGCTTCGACACCACCGTCCTGCTCGACCTCACCGCCGCCGTCTCCCCCGACACCGCCGAGACCGCGCTCGCGACCCTGCGCGCCGCGGACGTCCAACTGGTCGGCACCCTGCGCTGAGCCGGGCAGCAGCAGCCGCTCCAGCGCTTCGAGGACCCGGCCAGCGGCCTTGCCGTCACCGAAGGGGTTGCGGTCGGCCGGGACACGCAGATTCGTGCCGAGGATCCGGTCCGCGCCCGAGAGCAGCATCTCGCGGTCGGTGCCGACGAGCCACGCGCAGCCCGCGCGGACGGCCTCGCGCCGCTCGGTCACCTCGCGGGCGACCAGGACGGGGACGCCGAAGCTCGGCGCCTCCTCCTGGATGCCGCCGGAATCGGTGACGACCAGGGCGGCCAGGCGCAGGGCCCGGACCAGGTCGGGGTAGTCGAGTGGACCCGTGACCGACACCCGCTCGACGCCGTCGAGCGCGGCCCGAACCTGGGCGCCCACGGCCGGATTCGGGTGCGTGGGCAGCAGGACGCGGATGTCGGGGTGGCGCTCGACCATCGTGCGGACGGCGCCGAGGACCTCGTCGAGCGGGGCGCCCCATGACTCGCGGCGGTGCACGGTGACCAGCACCAGCCTGCCACCGGAGTCGGCGAGGTCACGCTCGACGGCGGCCAGGCTCGGGTCGCCTGCCGGACGGTCCGTCGCGGCGATGTGCAGCACGGCGTCGACGACGGTGTTGCCGGTGACCACGATGTCGCGCCCGGCCACCGCCTCGGCACGCAGGGCCGCGGCGGCGTCGTCGGTCGGGGCCAGGTGCAGCGCGGCGATCCGCGCCACCATCTGCCGGTTGCCCTCCTCCGGAAAGGGCGCGGCGAGGTCGCCGGTGCGCAGGCCCGCTTCGAGGTGCACGACCGGGATTCCGCGCCAGAACGCGCAAAGCGCTCCCGCGAGGGTCGTCGTCGTGTCGCCTTGGACGATGACGGCCGCCGGGCGGCGGCGGGTGAGCAGTTCGTCGAGAGCGGGCAGCAGTTCGGCCACGAGTTCGGCCTGGGTGCCCGTTCCCCGGTTCACTTCGAGAACTTCGGTGTGGCTGAGGCCGAAGGGTTCCAGCGCCTGCTCGACCATCCCGGCATGTTGTCCACTGTGGACGATGACCGACCGCAGCACGGGGTGGCCGTCCAGGGCGAGCGCGACCGGGGCGGCTTTCACCGCCTCGGGTCGGGTGCCGACGAGGAGCAGGACTTCCACGGTGCCTCCAGCTTGCCAGACAAGGAAAAGAGGGCCCCGGGCGGGAATCCGTCTCGCCCGGGGTCCTCGTGGATCAGTCTTTCTTCGCCGCGACGGTTCGGCGTCGGTGCGAGTGCAGCAGCAACGCGCCGGTGATGAGCAGTGCGATGCCCAGCGCCAGCCACCAGCCGATGTCGGCGCCGGTCACCGCGAGTCCGGTGCCACCACCGATGACGGCACCTCCGCCTGGAGCTCGGTACACGCTCGGACCTCCCGCCGTTATCCGGTGACCAGTGTGCGCCGCTTGCGGATCACGCTGAAGCCGACCGGGATCGCGACCGCGCCCAGCAGGCCCAGGCCGATCCACAGACCCGCGCCGGACGCCATCGGGATCGGCGGGGCCGCCGGTCCACAGGTGGCGCTGCTGATGATCACATCACCGGAGATGATCGGCGTGTTGGCCCTGATGTGGATCGCGTTGACGGTCAGGCTGCCGTCGCCGTTCACGATCTGCTCGTTGAGGGTGATCGACAGCACCGGCGGGGGCACCGGGCCCGGCGGGACGGCGATCACGGTGTTCGGTGGTGGGTTGGCGGGCAGGGACTGCCCGTTGAAGGTGCCGTTGACAATCGAGGTGGATCCGGTGTTGCCGCCCTGGGTGGCGTCACAGGCAGCTTCGACGAGGCCGATCGAGCCTGAGAAGCCGCCCAGACTGAGGGCGACGTTCGCGACCGAGGCCTCGCTGTGCACGCCGCCGGTGGCGTCGTCACGGATGGCCTCGCTCGTCGCCACACCCGCGGTGAGCACGTTCGGGATGCTGACGCTCGCCACTTCCGCCGTGGTCGGTCCGTCAGTGTGGGAGGGGGCCAAGGGGCCCACGTTGATCGCCGGACCGCCTACCAAGGTGAGATTCGCCGAGACGACGAAAGCTGATCCGTCACCAGGAGCGGCCGATGCGGGCAGTGCGCCTACGAGCAGCGCGGCCGCGGCCAGAAGGCCCACCACACCACCGCGACGCACCATGTGCTTGTGCATCAAATCCTCCGATTCGTTTGGGACTCAAGCTCGTCGCCCGGGGCTAATAGCCGAACTCGGGGCAGCGACCGAGCCTGCGCCTTCGTATCGGTGATAACGGCCAAATTGCGACCATCGAAACGGATCGCTACCCGATCGAGTGATATTTCAACGAATTTCGTACCCCTAGGTGGGGTCAGTCGTTGCGGCAGTGTGCACCTGGACCGGGTTATCACCCGATTCGGCGATGAAGTTTGTTCACGAAAGCCCCGATAGTCACATGACGGGTCGGGGACTCGACGCACGAGACGGAGGAGTGCCGGGTGGCGTTCGCAGGGTCTCTACCGGTTACGAACACGCCAAGAACCACTGTCGGATCCCGAATCCTGATCGGTGCGCTCGGGGCTGTCGTCGTGGCGCTGATCGTGATGAACCGCGCCTACCGGACCGGCGAAATGGCGTTGGCCAGTGGCATTCTGAGCCTGATCACGTCCTCGGGCGTCTATCTCGCGCCGCAGCGGCAGTCGCTCTATTTCGGCCTCGGAACCGATCATGCTTTCGGCCTGCAAATGAGCCCGGAATGCACGTCGGCATTCCTCGTGCTGCCGTTGCTCGTCGTCGGCGCGGTAATGATCGCGCTCCGGCCGAGAATCGCCGGTCGCGTTCTCGGCGCGCTCGCGATCGCGACGCTCGCGGTGATCCTGGTGAACCAACTCCGGATCCTGACCCTGGTCGGCCTGATCGACTGGCTGGGCACCGACCGTGGTTACTACTGGGGCCACACCCTGCTCGGATCGATGGTGAGCATCATCGGCGGCGCGGCGGCCCTGGTGATGTTCGTCTGGCTCGCCACCCGCAAACCCAAGGCGGAACGTTGAACCTCTCGCTGCTGCTGGGCCTCACCCAGGCGCTCGCGCTGACGATGAGCGTCGCGTTCGTGACCTACGTGTGCCTCATCGTGGTGCCGTACATGCGGCACAAACCGCTTCCCACGGGCGATCCCGCGCGGCTGGAATGGCACTTCTTCGTGCCCTGCCGCGACGAGGAGCCGGTCATCGCCGACACGATTGTCTACCTGCGCACCACGTTCCCGCACGCGCACGTCTGGGTCATCGACGACGACTCCGAGGACGGCACGGCGGCGGTGGTCACCTCCCTGCGCGGCCCCAGGCACGGCGGCAGCGGCGACAAACACCTGCACCTCGTGCAGCGCAGGCGGCCGCTGGCCAGGACCGGCAAGGGCGACGCGCTCAACGCCGCCTACCGGGCGCTCAAGCACTGGATGGGCAAGCACGCCGACACCGACCGGGCGATCATCGTCGTGGTCGACGCCGACGGCAGGCCCGCGGCGAACTGCCTCGAGGTCTGCTCTGCGGGCCACCTCTTCGGCGACGGCCGGGTCGGCGCCGTGCAGGTCGACGTCCGGATGAGCAACCGGGGGATGCCACCCGCCGAGGGCGGGTTCTTCGCCAAGCGCTTCGGCTCGGCGCTGGTCCGCATGCAGGACCTGGAGTTCCGCAGCGCGATCGCCGCGATCCAGCTCTCCCGCGGCCACACCGGCACGATCTCCATGGGCGGCAACGGCCAGTTCACCCGACTGTCCGCGTTGGACAGCATCGTCGAGGGCGCCGGCCCGTGGCGCGGCGCGCTGCTGGAGGACTTCGAGCTCGGCGTGCATCTGCTCACCGTGGGCTGGCACACCGGGTTCACCGTGGACACCCACGTCGACCAGGAGGCGCTCTACAGCATGCGCCGGTTCCTCACCCAGCGGACCCGCTGGGGCCAGGGCACCATGCAGTGCTCCCGATACGTCCGGCGCATCTGGGACTCGCGGCACCTGTCCACCCTGGGCGCCGCCGAGATGCTCTATTACCTGGCGCAGCCGTGGATGCAGCTGCTGGGCACCCTCATCTACCCGATCCCGTTCGTTCTGTTGGGCTTCCGGGCGGCCGAAGACCCGGTGGCGGTGTGGGAGTGGTTCTCCGGCGGCGCCTGGCTGCTGTTCGCCACGTACGGGTCGTTCGGGCTGATGCCCTTCTTGATCTGGGGACCGATCTACCGCAAGAAATGCGAACCGGACAAGAGTTTCCTGCGCGGCGTGGCCTATGGGTTCGGCTACGCGCTGTACATCTACACGTTCTACATCACGTCTTGGCGTGCGCTGATCCGGATGATCCGGGGGAACAACGGGTGGACCAAGACCCGGCGCAACACTGAGACGCACACGTCTGTGGTGGCGCTGGACCACTAGGAGCCGCGGTTCTTGTGGCTGGGTGCCTGTTGGGATCGACCCCTTGCGTATCGGGACGGTGGGCGACGTCGCTCAGCAGACTGTCGGGGACCGGGCCGCGGCGTGACGCTGGTGGGCGGGCGTCCGGTTCCGGACAGACCGGGCCGCGGCGTGACGCTGGTGGGCGGGCGTCCGGTTCCGGACAGACCGGGCCGCGGCGTGGCGCTTGGGGGTGGCCTCGGCTTGTCAGTACACCCCGGTACCGTCTTGTGCTGTGCCGGACAACCTCCCCTCGTTGCGTGAGCTGCTCGCCGCCGCGGTCACCGCGGTCGGCGGCGCCGAGCGACCGGGGCAGGTGGAGATGGCCGAGGCCGTCGACGCGTCCATTCGGACCGGCGACCACCTGGCCGTCCAGGCGGGCACGGGCACCGGCAAGTCCCTGGCCTACCTCGTCCCCGCAGTGCGGCACGCGGTGGCAAACGGCAGCACGGTGGTCATCTCCACGGCCACCATCGCCCTGCAGCGCCAGCTGGTCGACCGTGACCTTCCTCGACTGACGAAGGCGCTGGCCAAGCCCCTCAAGCGCACGCCGACGTTCGCCATCCTCAAGGGCAGGCGCAACTACCTGTGCCTGCACCGCCTCGACGGTGGGCCGCAGGACGAGCCCGAGGACCAGGCGCTCTTCGATCCGTTCGCCATCTCCCGGCTCGGGCGTGAGGTCACCCGCCTGCGGGAGTGGGTCAGCGACACCGAGACCGGCGACCGCGACGAGTTGGTCCCGGGCGTGTCCGAGCAGGCCTGGCGGCAGGTGTCGGTGTCGGCGCGGGAGTGTCTCGGGGCCTCGAAGTGTCCGATGGGCACCGACTGCTTCGCCGAGAAGGCGCGCGCGGAGGCCGGTCGAGCCGACGTCGTGGTCACCAACCACGCGCTGCTCGCCATCGACGCGCTGCAGGGCTACCAGGTGCTGCCCGAGCACGACGTGGTGATCGTCGACGAGGCCCATGACCTGGTCGACCGGGTCACCTCAGTGGCCACGGGCGAGCTGTCCGCCGCCATGGTCTCCATCGCCTCACGCAGGGTCGGCAGGCTGGTCGAGGAGGACACGGCCGACCGGCTCAACGAGTGCGGCGACGGCCTGGCAATGCTGCTCGAAGACGTCCCCACCGGCCGTCTCGACAAGATCCCCGAGCCGCTGCGGGTCACCATCACCGCGATCCGCGACGCCGCCCACCACTGCATCTCCTCGCTGGGCCCCGAGCGCGGGGCCGACGCGGACGTGGTCGCCGCCCGCAAGCTGGCGATGTCCGTCCTCGAAGAGGTCCACGACAACGCGGTCCGCGTCCTGGAGGCGTTCGACACCGACGACGCCCACCGCCGCGACGTCGTCTGGATCACCGGCGACTACGGCTCGAACACCCCGCGCCCGCCGACCCTGAAGGTTGCGCCCCTGGGCGTGGCCGGGTTGTTGCGGGAGAAGCTGTTCGGCGAGAACACCACCATCCTCACCTCCGCGACGCTCACGTTGGGCGGCAGCTTCGACGCGCTCGCCCGGCAGTGGGGGCTGCCCGGGCAGAGCGCGGGCGAGAAGGTCGACGGCATGGCCTCCGAGAAGGAGGTCGCGCCGGACTCGATCCGCTGGACCGGCATCGACGTCGGTTCCCCCTTCGACCACGCGCGCAGCGGCATCCTCTACACCGCCCGCCACCTGCCCCCTCCCGGCCGCGACGGCCTGCCCGAGGCCTACCTCGAGGAACTGAAGTCTCTGGTGGAGGCTGCGGGCGGGCGCACCCTGGGGTTGTTCTCGTCGATGCGCGCGGCCAAGAACGCCGCCGCCGAACTGCGAGAGCGGACCGACGTCGAAATCCTGTGCCAGGGCGACGACTCGACGTCGCTGCTGGTCAAGAAGTTCGCGGAGAACCCGCAGACGTGTCTGTTCGGGACACTGTCGCTGTGGCAGGGCGTCGACGTCCCCGGGCCGTCACTGTCGCTTGTGGTCATGGACCGCATCCCGTTCCCACGACCGGACGACCCGCTCGCCTCCGCCCGCCAGCGTGCCGTGGAGGCCCGCGGCGGCAACGGTTTCCTCTCCGTCGCCGCCACCCACGCGGCGCTGCTCCTCGCGCAGGGCGCGGGCAGGCTGTTGCGCTCCATGGACGACCGCGGCGTCGTCGCGATCCTCGACCCACGCCTCGCCACCGCGCGCTACGGCGGCTTCCTGCGGGCGTCCCTCCCCCCGTTCTGGCCCACGACCGATGCCGAGGTCGTCCGGGCCGCGCTGCGCAGACTCGACGACGCGGCGAACTAGAATTTCCATTTCCACCTTCGGAGGTCGCGTGTCAGGCAATCCCGGCGATGCAGGAATCACCGTCGACGACGACGGCGTGCGCAGGCACCTCGCCGACGGCACCGAAGAGGCCGTGTCCTGGTCCGAGCTGGCGGAGGTCGCGATCCGGACCACGCCCGAGGGACCGTGGAAAGAGGACGTCTTCTTCCTGCTGATGCGCGCGGGCGGCGGCGGCTGCGCCGTGCCCGCGGGCGACCCGGCCGCCGACGACCTGATGAGCAGGCTGCAGTCCATGCCGGGCTTCGACAACGACGCCTTCATCGAGGCCATGACGACCACTGAGGACGGTCTGTTCGTCGTCTGGCAGCGCTGAGGTTCAGGGGCGCGGCAGGTCGAACTCCGCGTCCCACAGCATCCGGCGGACGAGCACCTCCTCGCCGCCCTCCCGCTCCGCCGCCGCCGCGAGCGCGCGCAGGTCGGCTTCCGCGGTGGTGACCCAGTCCGCGGAGGACGCCCAGAACCGCTTGATCTCGCCTTCGAGGTGCCTGCGGATCCGCCTGCGCGCGACGAGCAGCACCACCCGACCCAGCCCACGGGCACGCAGCGACAAAGCGCCATCGAGTTTCCACTCCCTGGCCGACCCGGCGACCTCGGCTTGGGTGGCGCCGCGGAACCGGTTCGCCTGCCCCTTGGCTTCGAGCAGTCCGCCCCCGTTGCCTGCCAAGGTGCCAAGATCCAGCGTGGCCGACCCCTCCCCCGACCCGCCGAGCAGCTGGGCAAGGCAGCCCGAGCCCACCTCGTCCTTGATCATCGCGGTCAGGTCCACCCATCCGGCGACCTCGATCCGCGGCAACACCCCACGGCGGAGGTCGACGGTGACGGCCCACCGCCCCCTGTCCTCGCTCACCGTCGCCGCCATACCGCGCGCGTCGTCCTCTTTGAGAGTCACGAAACAGGTGGACTGCTCGACCCCCACCCGCACCATCGCGTCGTTCCGCCGCTGGTAGTGCGCCGCCCACTCTTCCTCGGTGTGCCTGCCGCCGCCGAGCGCCGCCATCTCCCGGTCGAACTCGGCCCGGCGAGCCTCGGGCAACTCAAGCTTCGGTGTCTCGATGGTCACGGAGTACCGCGCGCCTGCCGCCCGATGACGACCCTCGACGAGCGCGAACGCGGGAACAGCGGCCCCGGTGAGCGGGTTGAGCACCGCCCCCGACCCGTCGAACTCAAGCCGCGCCCACTCGCCGAACAAGGACGGGACCAGCTTCACCACCGGCACGATATCGATCCGCCGCACGGTCCCAGACGTCTTCACCATCACGGCCCGGGAGCGTACGCGAGCACCGATCACCTCCGGGGGCGAGATCACGAGTCGCCTGATTAGCACAGCAAGCAAGCAACCGATCGCGCAACGACGGCCGTCCTTGACACCGCCCGACCAGAACAAGACCATCGTGGATATCGAGGATGAGGTGCGCCCGATCAACCCCAACGGGGGAAAACACAACGGAAAGGGCGGAGTGGGACAGAACCCGCCAATCGCGCAGCATCACGTCTCGTGGACTGCGGTGATCCTCGGTTCAGCAGCACTGGCGGGCGCGTGGGTGCTCACGGTGCCGATCCTCGGCATGATGCTCATGGCCTCCGACAGCTGCCGCTCCCGAAACGACAAACCCATCTGCGACCCGAGGAACCAAACCCTGGTGCTCGTCTTGCCGACGGCAGCCATGGTGGCGGGAGTGCTGCTGATCGCCATAGCCGGCGGCATCGCCGTCCGACACGGCCGAAAGACAGTCCACTGGCAAATCGTGGCCTGGCTACTCCTGCTCACCGCGTGGATCGCCTCATGCACCATCCTCACAGCCGGCTAGCCACCCGCGCACTGAGCCAGGATCGTCACCGTCCCCGGTGCCACCTCAGTGAACCCGGCATCCCGAACAGCCAATACGCCCCGGTCTTTCCAAGCGTGATCCGGCGAATCCCCCGGATGCAACGCCTCCCACGCCGCTTTCGTCGGTGTCCGCACCGCACACCGAAACCCGTTGGCCCGCCAGCCGTCCAAAGCCGAAGGCTCCAGCAGCGCCGCCAGCAGCATGGTCGCGTGCCCAACCTGGGCCGCTGCCTTCCCCGCCGTCATCGGCACCGATGGGTTGCACCACAACACCGGCACCCCCGCCTCGACCGGACCTGGCTCATCCAGCGGCAGATCGCTGCCGGATATCTGCAGCTTCGAGACTTCCCGAGGCACCTCAGCGACCAGGCCGGGCACCAGGGCCCGAGCCTGCGCGCCATCGACATCCACAGTCACCCCGGGAAGCGCCTGCACCGCCGTCCACTGCACTCCCCTGGCCCGCCGGGACACCTTGCGGATTCGGCCGCGGACCCAGGCGTCGACGTCGTCGTGCCACGGTCCGTCCTGCGCGGCCCGCGGGTCCAGGCAGACCGCCACCGCCGCCGCGGCTGCCGCCTCCAGCAGCGGGGTGCGGGCCGGGGCGTCCCGTTCGATCCGCAGGATCACCGGCATCGCCCGCACGTGCTCCGGGTCTTCGTCGGCGGTGTCGCGGGTGGCCGAGGCGGGCAGCCCCAGCCACGAGGCATATCGGGCGGCGAGCGGGTCGAGGATGGTCACTGGCGTTCTAGGTCCAAACCGTCGGCGAGGTCTGCGGCCTCGACCTCTGCGCGGGTGACACCGAGGACGAAGAGCACGACGTCGAGGTAGGGGTGCGACAGGGCGGTGTCGGCGATCTCGCGCAGCGCCGGTTTGGCGTTGAAGGCGATGCCCAGTCCCGCCGTGGCGAGCATGTCGATGTCGTTGGCGCCGTCGCCGACCGCCACGCACTGGGCCAGCGGAACCCCGAAGGACTCCGAGAACCTGCGCAAGGCCACGGCCTTGCCTTGGCGGTCGACGACCTCGCCGATCACCCGGCCGGTGAGCAGGCCGTCGACGATCTCAAGTTCGTTGGCGGCGGCGAAGTCGAGGTCCAGGTCGTCCACCAGCCGGTCGATGACCGCGCTGAAGCCGCCCGAAACCACACCGCAACGGAAGCCGAGGCGCTTGAGGGTGCGGACGGTCGTGCGCGCGCCCGGCGTCAGCTCCAGGTCCTTGGCGACCTCGTCGAGGACCGACGCGGGCAGGCCCTTGAGGTGGCTGACCCGGTGGTGCAGCGACTCCGTGAAGTCGATCTCGCCGCGCATGGCCGCCTCGGTAACCGCCCGGACCTGCTCCTCGGCGCCCGCCTTGGCGGCGAGCATCTCGATGACCTCGCCCTGGATCAGCGTCGAGTCGACGTCGAACACGATGAGCCGCTTCGCCCGCCGGGAAAGCTGGTCGCGCTCGACGGCGACGTCGAGGCCCACCCGGACCGAGACGTCCGCGAGCGCCTCACGCAGCCGCGCGTCGGCCTCCGGGGTGTCCTGCGCGACCGAGACATGCAGTTCAAGGCCGGTGACGGGGTAGTCGGCCACGCGGCGGATGGCGTCGATGTTCACGCCGAGGGCGGCCAGCCTGCGGGCGACCTCGGTGAACGCGCGCGCGGTCACCGGCCTGCCCAGGACCACCAGCACGTGCGACGAACCCTGCCGCGCACCGGAGCTCGGGTCGGCGCCGACCTCGACCTCGACCCGCATCGACACCGTCGCCATGGCCTGCTCGACGGACTCCTGGAGCCCCTCGGGGTCGTGCGTGGTGTCGACCAGCACGCCGAGCACCAACTGGCCGCGGATGACCACCTGCTCGACGTCGATGATCTCCACACCGTGCCTGGTCAGGACGGCGAACAGGACCGAGGACACACCTGGCTTGTCCGGACCGGTCACTGTGATCAGAACGGGGGTATTGGGGCTAGCCACCACGATCCTCGTAACTCCGCGCGGACGCGGACGGTGAGACGTTTGGGCGGCGCCGTTGCCGCGGCGGAGACCCCATGTTACCGGGGCGTCACGTCCGCGATCGGCTCACCGGGGCGAACCTCACACAACGCGAACGGCCCGGCTCCCTGAGTGGGAACCGGGCCGTTCGCGATGCCGAAATCAGTTGGGCTTCAGCGGGTCTTCCTTGTCGATCTCCGGCGGGTTCATCGCCGCGGCAAGCTCCTGGGACGGCGCCGGGATGGCGTGCCCGTTCTTGTCGTGGCCGATGTTCCGCTCGGCTTCGATGCGCTCCAGCATGTGCGGGTAGTGCAGGTCGAAGGCGGGCCGCTCGGAGCGGATCCTGGGTAGCTCGGTGAAGTTGTGCCGCGGCGGCGGGGAGCTGGTGGCCCACTCCAGGGAGTTGCCGTAGCCCCACGGGTCGTCCGCGGTGGTGATCTCACCGAAGCGGTAGGACTTGAAGACGTTCCAGATGAACGGGAGCGTCGACGCGCCCAGGATGTAGGCGCCGATCGTGGAGATCGTGTTCAGCGTGGTGAAGCCGTCGCTGGCCAGGTAGTCGGCGTACCGACGCGGCATGCCCTCGTTGCCCAGCCAGTGCTGGACGAGGAACGTGCCGTGGAAGCCGAGGAACGTGGTCCAGAAGTGCAGCTTGCCCAGCGGCTCGTCCAGGAACCGGCCCGTGATCTTCGGGAACCAGAAGTAGATTCCGGCGAAGGTCGCGAACACGATCGTGCCGTAGAGCACGTAGTGGAAGTGGGCGACGACGAAGTACGTGTCGGACACGTGGAAGTCGATCGCCGGGGCCGCGAGAAGCACGCCGGTGAGACCACCGAAGAGGAACGTCACCAGGAAGCCGACGCTGAACAGCATCGGCGTCTCGAAGGTGAGCTGCCCCTTCCACATCGTGCCGATCCAGTTGAAGAACTTCACACCGGTCGGGACCGCGATGAGGAACGTCATGAACGAGAAGAACGGCAGCAGGACCGCGCCGGTCGCGTACATGTGGTGCGCCCACACCGTCATCGACAGCGCCGCGATACCCAGCGTCGCGTAGATGAGGGTGCGGTAGCCGAATAGCGGCTTGCGGCTGAAGACCGGGAAGATCTCGGACACGATACCGAAGAACGGCAAGGCGACGATGTAGACCTCTGGGTGTCCGAAGAACCAGAACAGGTGCTGCCAGAGGATCACGCCACCGTTGGCCGGGTCGAACACGTGGGCCCCGAGCTGGCGGTCGGCGAGCAGGCCGAACAGCGCGGCGGTGAGGATCGGGAACGCGAGCAGCACCAGGATGCTGGTGATCAGGATGTTCCACACGAAGATGGGCATCCGGAACATGGTCATACCGGGCGCGCGCAGGCAGACGATCGTGGTGATCATGTTGACCGCGCCGAGGATGGTGCCGAGACCACCGACCGCGAGTCCGACGATCCACAGGTCGGCGCCGACGCCGGGTGAGTGGATCTTGTCCGACAGCGGGGTGTAGGCGAACCAGCCGAAGTCGGCCGCGCCACCCGGGGTCAGGAAGCCCGCCATCACGATCAGGCCGCCGAAGAGGTACAGCCAGTACGAGAAGGCGTTGAGCCTCGGGAACGCCACGTCCGGCGAGCCGATCTGCAGCGGCAGCACGAAGTTCGCGAAGCCGAAGAGAATCGGCGTCGCGTACAGCAGCAGCATGATCGTGCCGTGCATGGTGAAGAGCTGGTTGTACTGCTCCTGCGACAGGAACTGCTGTCCCGGAACGGCGAGCTCACTGCGAATCAGCATCGCCATCGCCCCGCCCACCATGAAGAAGGCGAACGACGTGACTAGGTACATGATGCCGATTTGCTTGTGGTCCGTCGTGCGGAACAACCGCAGCAGGTACGAACCCTTGAGCGTCTCGCGGGCCGGATACGGCCGCGTCGCGATCGGCTGCGGGGCTACTGCAGTCACTCCTGCCTCCTGCGTGCCTCGAGGTGTGAACATGGGTGAGTTCGCCTTGGCGGCGGTTACTCGGGAGGAATCCTAGCCCGCTCCACGAGGCGTGGCGCGCCTGGGTTGGGCCCCTGTGACGTGGTACTCGCCACTTGACGTGCTCCCCGATTCGCATGCCGGGGATTCCAACGCGGCGGTGCCGCGTATGGGGCCTCCTGCTTCTACACCCAACGCCTCCTGGGAGGGAGGACTGACACGGGCTCCACTGGCGTTTAGCCTCTCCGCACGCCCTGCGGCGAGAATGTTACGCGCTGCGTTGTAGTCGCGATCGTGCGTGACCATGCATTCGGGGCAGGCCCATTCGCGAATGCGCAGCGGCATCGCGCTAATGACATGGCCGCAATCGGCACACGTTTTCGAGCTGGGCAGCCATCGGGATACCTTCGCGACAGTCCGGCCGTAGCGCTTGGCCTTCTCCTCGATCAGC
This sequence comes from Actinokineospora xionganensis, assembly GCF_014323725.1. Classification (GTDB taxonomy): domain Bacteria; phylum Actinomycetota; class Actinomycetes; order Mycobacteriales; family Pseudonocardiaceae; genus Actinokineospora; species Actinokineospora xionganensis. The sequence goes on from NZ_JABVED010000006.1 coordinate 286,657, forward strand.
CCGACGAACTGAGCCCATCCAGCGTCGTGGATAGCCTGGGCCAACTTGCGGTTGCGAACGAGTCCGGCGATGTTCAAGTCCTCCACGTAGACCGCTTGGTTGTCGCGGACCAGTTGAAGAGCTTGTTTGTGCTGATAGTCGCGTCGGGCTCGAGAGACCTTGCCATGTTGCACGGCTACCTTCCGCCGCGACTTCGACCGATTCGCACCGGTATTTGGCGCGGCGCGCTTTCTCACGTTCCAGGCGGGCGAGTTTCCGCTGCTTGCGAGCAAGATGCTTCGGGTTCGCGACATCTACCCTCTGGCCCTCGGTGTCGGCGACCGTCGCCAATCGAGTAATGCCCAGGTCAACACCGGCTTCTCGCGCAATCTCCGGCAGCGGGATGGGTGCGACATCCACGACGAACGAAGCGTAGTAGTGCCCATCCGGCTCCCGGATGATCGTTACCGAGGACGGTTGCGAGGGCAGCCCACGCGACCAGCGCACACGAATGTCCCCGACCTTCGCCAAATACAGCCTGCCGTCCGACCGGATGTGGAATCCGTTTCGGGTCAGCCGGAACGACTGCCGATTGTCCTTGCGGGACTTGAACCGCGGCTTGCCGACCCGCCCCTTGTGTGACCCCGCGGCCGAGGCGAAGAAGTTCGAGTAGGCACGATGTGCGTCCTGCACTGACTGCACCAACGCCACCGAAACAACTTCGGCCAACCAGGCCCGTGCTTCCGTGGTCCTGGCTTGAGTGATGACCCGACGCTGCACCTCGGCCGGCGTGACCTTCTCCCCGACCGAATACGCATGCTCTCGGGTCCGCAGGACATCGTTGAACACCACTCGGCAGCATCCGAACGTCCTGGCCATCATCGACCGCTGAACCGCGGAGGGTTCGATGCGGTATCTGTATCGGACCAGCACAGTGATCAGTAGAGCATGTGGCTACGACAATCTCGCAGGTCGCGTGCGAACGGCCGGGGGAAACGAAATTCCGCCAGCCGCGGCGAACGCGTCACAGGCGGTGACTCAGGCCGGGACGACGGCGAACTGGCGCAGCACGAGGTCGGTGAAGGTGACCGGGCCGCGCGGACCGGGGACCCGGTCGAGGTTGATGCCGGTCTCGGGCACCCCGCGCAGCTTGAAGCCGTCGAGCAGCCGGGTCGGCGCGTTCCAGAACACGCCGGTGCCGGTGTAGCCGGAGATGAACGCGTCGGCGGCCTTCTTGTCCGTGGTGACGATGCCCGCGGCCAGACCTGAGGTCTCCTCGTTCGCGACCCGGAGCGCGTCGGCGAGGCTGTCGACCGGGGCGATGGTGACGGTGGCCTCGCGGTCGGAGTCCAGCGCCCACTCGTAGCCGATGGCGTGGTCGTGCGGGGGCAGCGACGGCTCCACGCCCGCCTTGTCGAGCGCGGCCTGGATGCCGGGCAGCGCCGCGTCGTAGACGTCGCGGTGGACCAGGAGCAGGTTGAGACGGTTGCAGACGCCCAACCGGTCGAGGCTGCGGGTGATGAGGTCCTCGGCGAACGAGTGGTCGGCTTTGACGTCGTAGTAGAGGACACCGCCGCCGTCGGCGTGGGCCAGGGTCCGCACCCCGTGGGCCGCCGCCCGGCGGTCGAGTTCGCGGGTTGTCTCGCCGCTGCCGCGCACGATGACCAGCGGGATCAGGTGCGGCAGCTCGACCAGCGCGCCCGCGGCGGCGCGGTCGGGGGTGGGCACCAGCTGGATGACGTCGGGGTCGATGTTCGCGTCGGACAGCCCGGGCGCGATGACCTCGTTGAGCAGGGCCATGGCCGAGCGCAGAGCGGCGGAGCCGGTGCGCAGGACGCCCGCGTTGCGGGACTTCACCAGCTGGGACGCGACGTCGACGGTGACGTTCGGGCGGGCCTCGTAGTTGGCGCCGATGACGCCGACCGGCCTGCGCAGCTCGATCAGCCGCAGACCGCCGTCGAGGTCACGCACGGGGGTCTCGCGCGCGGGATGCGGCACCGAGGCGAGCAGTCGCAGCTGCTCGGCCATGTCCTCCAGGCGCTCCTCGGTGATGCGCAGCCGGTCGAGGAGACCACCGCTCATCCCGGCGGCCTCGGCGGAGGCGACGTCCTCGGCGTTGGCGGCGAGGATCTTCGCGCGGGCAGAGGACAGCCGGGCGGCCATCTCACCGATCGCCGCGTCGACCGCTTCGTCGGAGGCCCCCGCCAGGTCCGGCGCGGCGAGCTTCGCCTTCGACGCGCACCTGGCCACGATCTCGCCGATGGCTTCGGGGGTCTGCTCGCTCACGGTGATTCCCTTCGATTGGCTGAATTCAAAGTGTGCCTCATGGGCTGATCTGCTCGGATGGGGCGGTGACCACGCACGCCAAGCTGCTCGACCTACTGGCCGAGCCGCCCGCCGAGCCCGACTTCCGCGCCGGTTACCTGAACCTGCTCGGCGCCGAGGTGCAGGCCGGTCCGCCGACCGGGCTCGTGCAGCGGCTGATGCGCACCAACCTGGTGCCGATGATCTACGAGCGCTGGTGGCGGCCCGCGCTCGGTCGGGTGATCAAGGGGCCGAGCGGCCCGAGCATGGCCGAGGAGCACGACATCGCCGTCCGGCTCCTGCGCCTCAAGCCCGGTGGGGTGGCGCTGGACGTGGCCTGCGGGACCGGCGGATTCACCCGACGCTTCGGGGCCGAGGTCGGTCCGACCGGGCTGGCCGTGGGCCTGGACGCGTCCGCGCCGATGCTGGAGCGGGCGGTCGCCGCGACCCCGGCGGGCAGCCCGGTCGAGTACCTGCGGGCCGGCGCGGTCCGTCCGCCATTGCGCGAGAGCGTGGTCGACGCGGTGTGCTGCTTCGCGGCCCTGCACATGTTCGCCGAGCCGACGGTGGCCCTGACGTCGTTCGCGCGGGTGCTCAGGCCGGGTGGGCGGGTCGCGCTGCTGACCTCGGCACGCGAGTCGTGGGAGCCCGCGCGCACCGTGCAGACGGCGATGGGCTGGGCCTCCGGGCAGCGGATGTTCGCCCGCGACGAGGTGCGCGACCTGCTGACCGAGCGCGGGTTCACCGACATCGAGGTCCGCTTCGCGGGCGCCACCCAGTTCGTCGGGGCGACCGCGACCTGATCACGGGATCAGCAGCCAGCCCGCGGCGACAAACAGCGCGCCGAGGTTGATCAGGGCGAAGGAGCTGACCCAGAAGAACCCGGGGGCGCCGGTGAGCCGGGCCAACTGGTCGGCGTCGGAGTCCCTGGCCTGCCCGCGCCTGCGCTTGCTCTGCAGTTCCATGATCGGGCGGACGCCGCCGAGCAGCAGGAACCAGGTGATGAGGTAGGCGAAGGCGGCCTGGATCTCCTCGGTGGCGAACCAGGAGACACCGAACAGGATCGCGCCCGTGGTCACCACGGAAAGCACGCCGTAGACGTTGCGGATCATGACCAGCACCGCGAACAGCAGCACCGCGCACGTGACCAGCAGCGCGGACACGCGATCCGCGCCCAGGAGGGCGGCGAAGCCGAGTCCGAGCAGCGACGGCGCGACGTAGCCCGCGAGCGCGGTGCACACCATTCCGGGTCCGTGTGGCCGTCCGCGGGACACGGTCACGCCCGAGGTGTCGGAGTGCAGGCGGATACCGGCGAGCCGCCTGCCCGCGAGCACGGCCACCAGGGCGTGTCCGGCCTCGTGGACGATGGTGATCACGTTGCGCGCGGGGCGCCAGAGCACGTTGGTCAGCACGACGGCGATGGCGACACCCGCGGTCACGAGGATCATCGTGGCGGGCGGGCGCCACTGGTCGCCGAAGATCTGCTGCCAGAGATCAGGAGTGGACTGCACACCTCCGATCTTCCCGCAAGCGCGGGACTCAGCTCGCAGTGGCCGGTTCCGCGGGCAGCGGTGAATCAAGCATCCGGGTCAGAGAGCGGCGCATCACGGAGGCGGGCATCAGCCGAAGTGCGGTGTTGCGCAAGGCGGCCAGCGGCGGCGGTGAGATATGCGCCATCCTGACCGCGCCCAGGGAGCGGGCGGCGATTCGCTGCGCCCGGGGCCTGCGCACCGCGTCGTACTCGCGCAGCGCCGCCGGGACGTCGGGGCCCGCGGCGAGGATGGCCAGGCTCACGGCGTCCTCCAGCGCCTGGCAGCCGCCCTGGCCCAGGTAGGGGGCCATCGCGTGCGCGGCGTCGCCGACGAGGGCGACCTTGCCGCGGACGAAGGTGCGCAGGGGCGGCAGGGTGTAGATGTCGTGGCGCAGGACCGCGGTGGGCTCGGCGGCGGCGAGGATCCGCGGGATCGGGTCGGGCCAGGCGCCGAAGAGCCACCGGAGTTCGGTCAACTCGTCGGTCCGCACGCCTTCGGCCGCCTTTGCTCCCGCGTAGCAGTAGATCTGATCCTCGCCCATCGGGAAGGCGCCGAAGACGCGGCCGTCGCGCCAGGTCTCGCTGCCGACGAACGGCTCGATGCCCTCGGCGGACACGGCCAGCCGCCACGCCGTGGCGCCGATGTGACGCAAGGGCCTGGCATCCGGCCAGAACGCCTGGCGGACGCCGCTGCGGGCGCCGTCCGCGCCGATCAGGAGGTCGACGTCGGACAGCAGGAGATCGCGTTCGGACTGGTCGAAGGTCGTCGGGTCGATCCGGGCTCCGACGTGCAGGCAGTCCGCCGGGACGGCGTCGAGCAGGATCTTGAGCAGGTCGGCGCGGTGGATCACCAGCACGTCATCCGGGTCGCCGGATCCGCGCACGATCCAGTTTCCGCGCCCGTCACGGAACCCGCCGATGCCCGCCTGGGCGCCCGCGCCGCGAACGGCCGCGCCGAGACCGAGGACGTCCAGGGCGCGCAACGCGTTGCTCCACAGCGAAATCCCCGCGCCGACCGCGCTGAAGGCCTCCGCCTGCTCGTACACCCGCACCTGCCAGCCGCGCTGGGTGAGCCCGGCCGCCGTGGCCAGGCCCGCGATGCCGCCGCCGATGATCGCCGCTGTCCGCATGCCGAAACCCTTCTCCTCTACATCCGTAGAGCCACTCTACACTTGTAGAGTGGAGGAATCATGACGACTGCGCCACAGCGCCGCGCCGCCATCGCCGACGCCGCCATCGCCACGCTCGCCGCCGAGGGAATGCGGGGCCTCACCCATCGGGCGGTGGATCGACGGGCAGGGCTGCCGGAGGGCTCGTGCTCGTACTACTTCCGCACCCGCCAGGCGCTGCTGGAAGCGACGGTGCAGCGCCTTTCGACCCTCGATGACGAGATGGTCGCGCCGATCTCGACGAAGCCGCTGATGGCGGACCTGCCGGAACTGCTGACCGGCATGGTCGAGTTCGCCGTCACCACGGGGCGCGACTGGGCGATCGCCCGCTACGAACTGTCCCTGGAGGCCACCCGACGCCCCGAACTGCGGGCGGTGCTGGTCGCCGTGGGCAAGAGGTACCGCGATCTCGCGATCGCGGTACTGACCGAGGCGGGCGCCTCCGATCCGCAGCGCCAGGGGCGGGACCTGGTCGCGTACGCCGACGGGCTGATCTTCGACACGGTGGCGGGCGCGGGCGGGCGGGAGTTCGACCGGGCCGAGGTACGCAAGTCGATTGTCGAACTCCTGACTCAGACGATCCCTGGATTCCAAAGCTAGAACACGTTACATTTTTCGCACCGGACGAAGGGTGCGGGAATGAAGTTCACGATGAGCGTGGCGATGAGCCCGCTGGAGCAGCTCACCGAGCTCGCGCGCACGGCCGAGGAGTGCGGGTTCAATTCGATCGCCCTGCCGGACTCACTTTTCTACGCCGAGTCGGTGGCCGCGAAGTACCCCTACACCGACGACGGAAGCCGGTTCTGGGACGCCGCCACACCCTGGCCCGACCCGTTCGTCGCGGCCGCCGCGATGGGCGCGGTGACGAACAGGATCAGGTTCTATCCGCAGGTGCTGAAACTGGGACCGCGCAACCCGCTGCTGCTCGCCAGGCAGGTCGGCAGTGTCGCGGTGCTGACCGGTGACCGCTTCGGCCTCGGCGTGGGGCTGGGCTGGTCGCCGGAGGAGTCCGAATGGTGCGGGGCACCGTTCTCCGACCGCGGCGCGCGTGCCGACGAGGCGATAGAGATCCTGCGACTGGTCTTGGGCGGCGGGATGGTCGAGTACCCGGGCCGGTTCTACCAGTTCGGCAAGCTTCGGATGAGCCCCGCGCCCGCCGTCCCCGTGCCCATCTACGTGGGCGGACACTCCCCCGCGGGGCTGCGGCGCGCCGCCCGCCTCGGCGACGGCTGGACCTCCGCGATGATGCGGTTCGAGGAACTGCGCGAGACGGTCCAGACCCTGCGTCGGCTGCGCGAAGAGTATGGGCGCGCCGAAGAGCCGTTCGAGGTCCAGGCGGTCTGCGTCGACCGGTTCGGCCTCGACGGGTACCGCGCGCAGGCCGAGATCGGGGTGACCGACGCCGTGACGGTGCCGTGGATGTTCTACGGCGCGGGGTTCGACGCGCCGCTGCGAGCCAAACAGGACGGCATCCGGCGCTTCGCCGAAGACATCATCGACCGCTTCCAGGAGGACAAGTGACCGCTGTTATCTGGGAGGCGACAACCGTCGAGCATCCCGCGCGGACCGCCGCGCTCGCATCGATGACCGCTGTCAGCCGCAAGGACAAGGCGGGGTGGCTCGAACTGTTCGCCGCGGACGGTGTCGTCGAGGATCCTGTCGGAAAGTCGCCGTTCGACCCCGATGGGCTTGGTCACCACGGTCATGGCGGCATCTCCGCTTTCTGGGACAAGGCAATCGCGGCGGTGGAGCGTTTCGAGTTCCGGATCGCCGACTCGTTCGCCGCGGGCGACGAGGTGGCCAACGTCGGCACCATCACGGCGTTTCTGGCCGGTGGCATGCGGATCGATACCGACGGCGTGTTCGTGTACCGCGTCGCCGAGGACGGGTTGATCCGGTCGATGCGCGCGTTCTGGGAGCTGCAACGCGCGATGGCGACGATTCGACAAGACGGGCCTTGAGGCTTTCACCGGAAGGTGAACATGCTCGCCGGGCCGCTTCGCTTGTGGTTGACTGACCGTGGCTGATCGGATCGCCGCCGTGTTCAGCGGCGGTGACCGCCTCGGCCACAGGAATGACAGGTGTCCGCAATAGCGGTCACAGTGAAGAAACGCTAGGAGAAACGCATGGCCCAGGGCACCGTCAAGTGGTTCAACGCCGAAAAGGGCTTTGGCTTCATCGCCCCTGACGACGGAACCTCCGACGTGTTCGTGCACTACTCGGAGATCCAGTCCAACGGATTCCGCAGCCTGGAAGAGAACCAGAAGGTGCAGTACGACGTCGGGCAGGGCGCCAAGGGCCCCCAGGCCACCGGTGTGACCATCCTCTGACACACGTCTCCTCCCGCGGTTCACGCCGCGTCTTGAGACCTGGAACGGTTGGGCCCCGCTCGTGCCGGAGCGGGGCTCTTCCTATTCACGGGTCCACTTTCCCGTCCACAGAGGACTTTTCGGCGAAGTTGTCCACAGGCGCGTGCCCCTGCACCCCACGGTGCCCGGGTTTCCGACAGAATGGCCGTCGGAACCGAGACCAGGAAGCAGGAGTGCATGAGCGAGCAGGCTCTGGGGATCCATCAGCGCATCGCCGAGGAACTCGGTGTACGTGAGCGACAGGTCGCCGCGGCTGTCGAGTTGCTCGACGGCGGCGCCACGGTGCCGTTCATCGCGCGGTACCGCAAAGAGGTCACCGGCACGCTCGACGACGCGCAACTGCGCACCCTTGACGAGCGCCTGCGCTACCTGCGTGAGCTGGAAGAACGCCGCGCCGCCGTGCTCGACTCGATCCGCGAGCAGGGCAAGCTCGACGACGCGCTCACCGCGCGGATCATGGGCGCCGACTCCAAGGCCCGCCTCGAGGACATCTACCTGCCGTTCAAGCCGAAGCGGCGCACCAAGGCCGCCATCGCCCGCGAGGCGGGGCTCGAACCGCTGGCCGACACCCTGATCAACGACCCGACGCAGGTCCCGGAGACCGTCGCGGCCGGCTATGTCGACGCCGACAAGGGCGTGGCCGACGTCAAGGCCGCGCTCGACGGCGCGCGGTCGATCCTGGTCGAGCGCTTCGCCGAGGACCCGGACCTGATCGGCGAGCTCCGCGAGCGCATGTGGACCCGCGGCGCGCTGGTGTCGAAGGTCCGCGAAGGCAAGGAGACCGACGGCGCGAAGTTCGCCGACTACTTCGACTTCTCCGAGCCGTTCGGCAAGCTGCCGTCGCACCGCATCCTGGCGATGTTCCGCGGCGAGAAAGAGGAAGTCCTCGAACTGGTCATGGAGGCCTCCCCCGAGGTCGACCCGACCGTGCTCCCGGTGCCGCGCACCGAATACGAGGTCCGCATCGCGCAGCGGTTCGGCATCTCCGACCAGGGCCGACCGGGCGACAAATGGCTGTCGGACACCGTCCGCTGGGCCTGGCGCACCCGGATCCTGGTCCACCTCGGCATCGACCTGCGCGGCAGGCTCCGGCAGGCCGCCGAGGACGAGGCCGTGCGAGTGTTCGCCACCAACCTGCGCGACCTGCTGCTGGCCGCCCCCGCGGGCACCCGGGCCACCATGGGTCTCGACCCGGGCTTCCGCACCGGCGTCAAGGTCGCCGTGGTCGACGCGACAGGCAAGGTCGTGGCCACCGAGACGATCTACCCGCACGTTCCCCAGCAGCGCTGGGACGAGGCGCTCGCCGTGCTCGGCAAGCTTGCCGCGCGACACAAGGTGGAACTGGTCGCGATCGGCAACGGCACCGCCTCGCGGGAGACCGACAAGCTCGCCGCCGAGCTGATCGCCAAGTTCCCGGACCTCAAGCTGACCAAGGTCATGGTCTCCGAAGCCGGCGCGTCGGTGTACTCCGCGTCGGCATACGCCTCCTCCGAACTCCCCGACCTCGACGTGTCCATCCGCGGCGCGGTGTCCATCGCCCGGCGCCTGCAGGACCCGCTCGCCGAGTTGGTGAAGATCGACCCCAAGTCCATCGGCGTCGGCCAGTACCAGCACGACCTGTCCGAGGTGAAGCTGTCCCGGTCCCTCGACGCGGTCGTCGAGGACTGCGTGAACGGCGTCGGCGTCGACGTCAACACCGCGTCCGCCCCGCTGCTCACCAGGGTTTCCGGCATCGGCGCCGGGCTGGCGGAGAACATCGTCGCCCACCGCGACCTCCACGGCCCGTTCCGCTCCCGCAAGGGACTCAAGGAGGTTCCGCGCCTCGGCGCCAAGGCGTTCGAGCAGTGCGCGGGCTTCCTGCGCATCCCCGCGGGCGACGACCCGCTCGACGCCTCCAGCGTCCACCCGGAGTCCTACCCGGTGGTCCGCAAGATCCTCGCCGCCACCGGGGGCGACCTGTCGTCGCTGATCGGAAACACCAGCACCCTGCGTTCGCTGCGACCGGAGCAGTTCGTCACGGAGACGTTCGGCCTCCCCACGGTGACCGACATCCTGGCGGAACTGGAAAAGCCCGGCCGCGACCCACGTCCCGCCTTCAAGACCGCCACCTTCGCCGACGGAGTCGAGAAGCTGAGCGACCTCAAGCCCGGCATGACCCTCGAAGGTGTGGTCACGAACGTCGCCGCCTTCGGCGCTTTCGTCGACATCGGTGTCCACCAGGACGGTTTGGTCCACGTGTCGGCCCTGTCGAAGACCTTCGTCAAGGATCCCCGCGACGTCGTGAAGTCGGGTGACGTGGTGAAGGTGAAGGTCCTAGAGGTCGACATTCCGCGCAAGCGAATCTCCCTGACCCTCCGCCTCGACGACGAACTCCCCACCCCCGGCCAGCCGACCCAACAGGGCAACCGCCGAGACAACAACCGAGGCGGCAACCGCCAACAGCAGCAACCCCGCGCCAACAACAACTCCCGCCGCGACACCGCCCGCACCGACAACGCCGCCGCGGGCACCATGGCCGACGCCCTGCGCCGGGCAGGCTTCAAGAGCTGACACCCCAACAGCAACAACGCGACACCGCGCGGCGACTGTCGTGGGCGGATGCGGTCCGACCCCGGACCCACGCTCAGCGCATGCGGCGACCGGTGTCCTGGCCCGGATCCGACGCGGCTTGTCTCCCGCCGCCGGGTCGGTGTCGCGGGGCGTGGCCGAGCCGCGCATTGGGGCGTTGTGGCGGTGCCCCGCGCGGGCCGAGGGTGGCGCTCACGCCCTCACTGGTCGGCGCGGGCGCCGACCGCCGCACTGGGAACGGGCATGGGTCGCCCTGGAACTCGCACGTGCCAGCGGATGCGGCCTCGACGCGCCGCCGCGGGTGCCGCACTGGCTGCACACAGCGCAGTGCGTGCGGGTGGAGCCTGGTGACCTGCGACAGCAACACGGGATCTACCCGTCCCACTGCCATGCGCGCGCCCACTCGTCGCTCCGTGATGATGGTGCGGAGGGGATCGTCGCGTCGCCCCGGCTCGGCCTAGTTCTGCACGGCCAGACAGAGCAATACGAAGCCCGCGGTCGCGGCGACCATGCGGACCTGGTTCCACCGCACCCACGGGGCCTCGAACGCCTTGCGCGCCTGCCCGATGTCGGCCGGGTCGGCTGCGTCGAGCCGGTTGTTGAGTGGGATGTTGACGGCGAAGGTGATCAGCAGTGACAGCAGGAACAACGCCGCGCCCGCCACGGCGCGTGCGTCCAGCCCGCCACCGTCGACCAGGTCGATCACGATGACGGCGCCGGAGCTGAGCAGCGACCCCATGAACACCAGGCCGAACAGTCCATTCTGGATGGACCGGTTGATCCGCCGCATCACGTCCACGAACACCCGGTCCTCGACACCGCCGAGGCCGAGCATCACCGAGCAGGCGAAAGCGAAGAACAGACCCGCGATCAACCCGGACGTGACCGTCGCGAGCACAAGCACCACCTGGGACATCGGCAACCTTTCTGGACCGGGACATCCGATCGGACACCGCGGATGAAACGTACTGGGCGAAGCCGTCAAGATCGAGGCCCCGCGGGTGGGCGATGCGAGCACACCAAGCGATTCATATGAGCCACAGCCGAGAAGCTCAACCGCGTACGCGGTCGCCTCACCTCGCGTCGCGACCGAAGATCACCGCCCAGTAGTAGCCGCACGGCCCGCCCTCGGCTCGGCCGACGCCGATGGCGTCCACCTCACAGGACAGCCCGACCGCGTCGCCCGCGGCCAGGGACTTCACGACCTCCGAGGCCCTCTCGCTGTAGGCCGCGACGAATCCGCCGCGCATCCCGCGGTATCCCGTGGCGGCGACCCGGTCCTGCAACGTGGTGCCGTCCGGCCCGGTCATCCCGATGTACTCGCCGCGCATCATGTCGTCGCTGTGCGCACGGGCGGCCGTCATCAGCCGCGGAACCGCGCGCAGCGGGCCGCAACCCTCCGCTATCCGCCGGTTGTTGAGCGCCACGATCAGCCGGTCGGCCTCCGACTGCGGCGGCGCGGCCGACGCCGCTGGCGGCGGCGGCGCGGGTGCGGTCGTGGTGGGAACCGCGGCCACGGGCGCGAAGCTGATCGGCGTCGACGACGTGACCGTGGGCAGCGAGACGACCGGGTCGTCCTCGACACCGGGGATGCACCACCAGCCGACCGTCAGCGCGAAGGTCAGCACCAGCGTCACCGCGCTCTTGCGGAGCAGGTGCGGCGACGGGTCGACCAGCGACCACGCGGCGTTGTCCACCGCGACCGGTTCGCGCTCCGCGGCGGCGAGCAGGACCGCGATGATCGCGACCGGCGCGGTGACCCGGCCCGCGAGGTCACGACATTCCCCGCACCTGCGGATATGCCGGTCGACACGCACCCGCTGGGCGGCCGAGAGGGTGCGCGGATGTTCCGGCACCAACCCGGCCAGCCGCTCGCAGCGGCGAGGGTTGCGGACCAACAGCAGCAGCCGCACCGCGTGGCCGAGTGCCGTCCGCGCGCGGTGCGCGAGCACGGCGGCGTGCGCGGGCCGGACGTCGAGGGCTTGGGCGAGTTCGGTGTTCGACACCTCGTCGCGCACGGTCAGTTCGAGGATCGCCAGCTGCCGCGGCTCCAGGCTCGCCGCCGCGTCCCACACCAGTCCCGCGGCCTCCCGCGCGGCCGCCGCCTCGTGCGGCGTCTCACCGCCGTCGGCGAGTTCGGGCAGTTCGGCGAGCAGCAGCGGCCCGCCCTTGCGGACATGGTCGAGCGCGGCGCGGTGGGCGATGCTGAACAGCCACGGCCGGAACCGCGCGGGCTCACGCAGCCCGTCGAGGTTGCGCAGCGCGCTGACGAACGCGTCCTGCACCAAGTCCTCGGCCAGATGCGGGTCGCCCACGGTGCGGGTGACGAATCTCGTCACCGGCGCGCGGTACCGGTCGTGGAGCTGGGTGAAGGCATCGTCGTCGCCCGCGCGGGCGTCGAGGACCAGGGTCGCGTCCGAGGGTTCACCGGACTGCATATCGCCGCCTTCGCGGAAGATCTTTGAACTCTTCGGCCTCAGACCGTAATGCCTCAGGCAAACCCACCGTCCAATGGGCATAGCCATCCGCCGAGTTTTCATGAAGGATCCCCACCCGTGTCCCACCGCAAGAGCAGGCTCGTCCTTATCGCGTTGGGCGCCGTCCTCGCGTCCGCCGCCTTGACCTTCGCCCTGCCCGCAATGCAAGACCTGACGCAGGTCGCGGGCACAGCCACCAACGTGCCCGACCCAGCGGAGACGCTGGAGTCCTATCCGACGTCGGCGACCACCACCACGACCGCGACGCCGACCACCCCGACCACTGTGGTCACCACCACTGTCGAACCGACCACCACGACGACAACCACGGTCGCACCGACGACCACCGCCGCTCCCACGACCACCACCTCGCAGATCCCCAAGGCGGAGACCGACGTGTTGGCGCTGGTCAACCGCCAGCGGTCGGCCGCGGGCTGCTCGCCGGTGCGGTGGAACGACAAGCTCGGCGTCTCGGCGCGCAAGCACAGCGCCGACATGGCCGCGCGCAACTACTTCGACCACACCTCGCTCGACGGCCGCTCACCGTTCGACCGGATGAAGGCCGAGGGCTACGCCCGAGCGGGCGGCGAGAACATCGCGGCGGGCCAGGCGACCGCGGAGGCCGTGATGAAGTCGTGGATGAACAGCCCCGGACACAAGGCGAACATCCTCAACTGCGAGTTCAAGGACCTCGGCATCGGCATGGCCAAGGGCGGCAGCTACCGCATCTACTGGACGCAGAACTTCGGCTACGGCTGATCGGACCGCAGGTACTCGACCACCCGGTCGTGCCGGTTGTGCTCCGCCCAGCCCAACGGGGTTGAGCCGTGCGAAGTGTCCCTTATGGACCGATCGGCGCCCAGGTGGAGCAGCAGCCGGACCAAGTCCAGGTTTCCGGCGAACGCGGCTTGGTGCAGCGCGGTCTCGCACTCAGCGGCGTTGACGTCGAACCCGGCGCCGACCAGAATCCGTACCGCGTCGCGCTTTCCGAGCGCAGCGGCCCGCACGACGGCGTACGGGTCGCGCGCGATGGCTTGGGCGACAAGCGAAGGCGGCGCGGCGATGGGAATGCCTGCCATCGCGTCGGCGACGACCTGGTCGACCGGGTCAAGCGGGGTGGGCACCGCCCCGGCGGCCTCCAGCAGCGCGGCGATCTCACGGTTGCCCGACCGGACCGCGAGTTCGTGCGCGCTTCGCCCCTGGTGCAGCGGGTGGCCGCGCCATGGCGACTCCGGCGGCACGCCGTGCGCGAGCAGCAACTCGACCCGGGCGCGCTGGTCCTGCGCGGCGGCCCAGAGCAGCACGTCGTGCAGCATCTCGGCCGGACTCGCCTGCCTGGGCGCGCGGGTCCGCCATGGGCCGCCGTCGCCGGTGCCCAGCCCGAACTCGAAGAGCAGCCGCAGGTGTCCGTCGTCCGCACCGAACATGCGGTTGTAGAGCGTCTGGCCGTCGTCGGGGTCGGCTCCCCGTTCGAGCAGCAACCGAGCCAGCGAGAGTTCGGCGCGGTGGCGGGGTTGGTTGCTCGCGTCCTCGCCTTCACCGAAGGCGCCGGTCAGCGCGGTGAACGGCGGGCTGTTGCCCTCCCAGAGGTAGCCCGCGTTCGGGTCGGCACCCGCGTCGAGCAGGAGCCGCGCCACCGCCACCGGGTCGCCGCCGGGCAGCCGCGCGTACGCCAGGTACAGCAGGGGTTCCCAGTCGAACGGCCCACCGTGGCGGCTTGCGAGACCGGGGTCGGTGGCAAGTGCGGCGGCCGCGCCCTCGGCGTCCCCGAGGACGGCCATGGTGAAGATGTTCGCCTTGGCGATACCCGGATCCGCAGACAGCAGGGCCTGGGCGTGAGCGAGCCGATCTGGCGTGCCACCGCCGTAGACCAGGCAGGCATGGGCCAGGAACTCGTCGACCGGCCCGGCGAAATCGGTGAGCTTGTGCGGAGAACGCTCGTACATCAGGACTCCGTCACGCGCAGCCTGGTGTTCATCCCCTCGACGTCGAGCACCCGCGCCACCGCGGGCGAGGGGTCGACCAGGCGCAGCCAGCCGCCGCCCGCCTCAAGCCTGCACTGGGCGGTGAGCAGTGCGTTGAGGCCCGCGCAGCCGAAGAACTCGGCGTCGGACAGGTCGACGATCAGCCCGGGAGCGGCGCTGCGCTGCTCGGCGACCGCGCCGAGCAGGAAACGCTCCAGCACACCCGCGGCGACCAGGTCGACCTCGCCGCCGATGGCGACCATCATGACCCCGGCCGCGGGCGGCGCCTCCAACCGAAGGTCCACGCGTTTCTCCCACCGTCGCCAGGCATTTCCCGAATGGGCAGGCTACCGGGTGGAACGGTGCCCCGCCGCGCCGAAACACTCGGCCGATCGGGCACGAAAACCGCGCCTGGCTTAGGCAGTGTCCTAGCTGTTCGACCCCACCCGTGAGGGCTCGACCTGTTCGGCGTCCTGGCGGAGCATCCTGATCAGCTCCACTGTCGGCAGCCCGCACAACGCGGCCAGCGACTCCAACGCGGCCAGGTCCAGTTCGCGGGCCTGCGCGGCATGCCGGGCCACCTCGGCGTGGGCCCAGCCGCGGGCGGGCCCGAGTTCGGGGCGGTGGTCCGCCGCGAGCCGTTCGAGATCGATGCGGAGGGTGGCCGGGAACTCCGAGTGCACCACTTGGTCGTGGACGCGTTCGAGCAGGTCGTGCGGTGACGCGTCGAGCGCGCCGCAGAGTTCGATGAACCGGACGACCGTGCACGAGCGCGTGCCGGTCTCATAGGAGGCGAGCGCCTGGGCGGAAAGCTCGCTCGGCAGTTGCTTGACCAACTGCGCGCGCGTCCATTTGCGCCGCAGCCGTAGTCGCTGCAGCTCACGCCCGAGGGCGCGTTGGTATGCGGCCCCGTCCATCACACGCCCCATCCGGCGTCCCCGACACCATCATTGACCAGTACTTACGCCGTTGTGGTGCAACGCTACGCACTTTTGCGCGCGCGGTACCCGTACCGCGCGTACTGCTATCCGATCGAGTGAGAGGGGCTCACTTCGAGCCACCGACAGTAGATCTTGAAAACCCGTCCGATTACCGGCCGGTAGCCCTGGACCGCCGCGTTTCGCGGGCACATACTCGCGGGGCACGGGAACTCGTGGTCCGCATCGAGGACCCGCTTGACGCAAGGCGGGGCGGACACGTCGAGAGTGCGCGCCCCGGAGGCCGTCGTGCCGGACGCCTCCGGGGCGCTTCGACGTCCAGGGACTACCAGTGCGATGTGGACACTGAGCCAGACGAGGTTTGTCACCCCTTAAGGGGTCACCCAGCTGCGCGATATCGCCACTTCTTGTTACCAAATCACCGATGACCCGCGTCACGCAGAGCGCACGGATAGTCGATACCGGTCACCGATGGGCGGGCGTAGCGTCGCTCGTCAGGTGTACACCGTCGCAGTTCCGGCCCGACCCCCCTGCCTATGGAGGCCGTTCGTGAGTCGACGTACCTTGAGTTCCGCCCTGCCCTTGATCTGCGCCGCCGTGACCGCGGCGGCGCTCGCCACCCCCGCCTCAGCCGCCCCCGCGTCCGCTCTGGACGCTTCGGCGAGTCCGTCCACACTGGCCGCGACCGAGCAGTCGCTGCGCGACCGGTTGGGCGGCGCCTACGCCCACTCCTGGCTGGACACCGCGACGGGCAAGTTCGTCGTCGGCGTCACCGACGCCGCCCGCGCCAGCGAGGTCCGCGCGTCCGGCGCCCAAGCCAAGGTGGTCGCCCACAGCGCGGCCGCGCTCGACGCCGTGCAGTCCACACTGGACCAGCGGGCCCGGTCCGCGCCCGATTCGGTCACCGGCTGGTACGTCGACGCGCCAGCCAACCAGGTCGTCGTGTCCGTGCTGGGCAACGACGCCGCGGGCCTGGCCTGGGCCCGCTCGGCCAACCACGGCGCCGTCCGGATCGACCACGCCACCGAAGCCCCGCGTCCACTGTGGAGCATCATCGGCGGCCAGGCGATCTACCTCGGCGGCGGCCGCTGTTCGGTCGGATTCAACGCCCGCAGTTCCTCCGGCGCCCGCTACGTGATCACGGCGGGGCACTGCACGAAGGGCGCCAGCTCGGTGTCCGGCACCGGCGGCTCGATCGGCTCAGTCGCCGCTTCGTCGTTCCCCACCAACGACTACGGGCTCATCCGGGTCACCAGCGGCACGGCGCTGTCCACCGCACTGGTCGACCGCTACTCCAGCGGAAGTGACGTGACCGTGGCGGGCTCCACGGTGACCACCATCGGCGGCACGGTGTGCCGCTCCGGCTCCACGACGGGCTGGCGCTGCGGAAGCGTGCAGGCCTACAACCAGACGGTCAACTACGGCGGCGGCAACGTCGTCTACGGGCTGACCCGCACCAGCGCGTGCGCCGAACCCGGCGACTCCGGCGGCTCGTTCGTGAGCGCCCCGTCGTCCGGGCGGGTTCAGGCTCAGGGCATGACTTCTGGTGGGTCTGGTAACTGCAGCAGCGGTGGGACGACGTTCTTCCAGCCGGTCCGGGAGGCGTTGTCGGCTTACGGGCTCACGCTTTACACGGGCTGATGATTCTCCCAGCCGCGTCCGGTCTTGACCGGACGCGGCTGGGGCCATCAATTGATGACGCCGAACGATTCGTTTGGAATGCCCGGGCCCTACAAACGGGCCGAACCACCCGACAGGCACCCGCCACCGAAACACCCAGTCAGCGGTGACGGACTCTGCTTGCCGCGGCTCCCGCTCCCAGAACCAACACCAACACAGCCACTCCCCAGCGGCGCTTCTTCTCGGTCTCGGCGCCTCGGATGTCCATCGCAACCGGGGGTGGCTCCTCACTTGCCCGCAATCTCGGTCGTTTCGTCGCCGGTGGTGCCGGTGGTGGTTGGACCGCCACCTGTGGCGGCGGTGGCGGGATCGGGGTGGCAGGCGGGGCCGTGGGCGACGGGGCGGGCGGGATCGGTGGCGGTGCCACAGGGGGAACGGGGGGACCGGTGTTGGTCGCCGTCGGCCCGGCCGCGCCCGGGGCGGGTGGGAACAGGGTGATCTCCACCGACCCGGAGATCTCCGGCATCGGCGGTAGCGAGTTGCTCTCCGGCACCGCGACCCCAGGTTCGTGTGGGCGGGTGTTGCTCTGCGGGGGTGCGGCTCCGGGGGCGGGTGGCCGGGTGTTGGTCTGGGTGAGCCCCACGCCGGGGGCCGGCGGGCGGGTGTTGGTCGCCGTCGGGCCGCCGACTGGTGGGGTGGGCGCGCTCGCCACGCAGCCGGTCGCGTCGGCGGCGTCGACCGCGGGCCAGATGGCGATCGGTCGCACCGCCGCGTGTGGGTCGTGCAGGTCGACGCGGTAGAAGTGGCTGCGGCCCGCGATGCGGTTGGCCGCGGCGTAGAGGGCGCCGTCCGGGCCGATGAGGGCCGCGCCGTAGGGGCGACCCGGGGGGAGCTTCGGGTCGATCGCGTAGGTGACTTTGCCGGTCACGGGGTCGATCTTGACCGCTTTGCCGTAGTACGCGACGTGGGCCGAGACGCCGTAGAGCATTCCGCCGCGCGTGTCGAAGTCGTCGACCGTGCGGGCCAGTTCGTACGGGCGCAGTTCCGTGGTCCGCGCGATGCCGAGGTAGCGGGGGCTGTTCGGATCGAGCTCGATAGCGAACAGGTAGTGGCCGTCGCGGACGAGCAGATCGCCCTCGTGGATGGTGCCCGCCGTGGCGCCGGTGAGCCGGTCCTTGGGCAGGCCCGGGCCGCGCACCGCGCCCAGGTCGCGCACCGTTCCCTTCGCGTCGATCGTGACCACGTGGGCGCCGTCGGGGAACGGCCCGGTCAGGTTCCGACTCGCCAGGCCGTAGGACAGCGGGCTGCCGGGGGCGTGGCCCAGCGCGTCGACGCGGTAGCCGAGGACGCCGACGCGGTCGAGGGCGCCGTCGGCGAGGCGGACCCTGGTCAGCACGGACAGGCCGAGATCACCGATGCTGTGCACGCGCAGGAAGACGCAACCCGCCGGGGCGGGCGCCGCGGTGCCCGGTCCGGTGACGGCCATGACACCGGCCGCACCGACCGTGCAGGCCGCGACGATGCCGGCGAGCAGGCGTCTGCTCATTGCAAGCGCGCCAGAACCGACTCGAACGCGTCCGGTCCGACCTGTGCGCCGCCCGCGTACGGGTTCTGCAGTTGGTGGGTCGCGAACAGCAGCAGCGACAGCGTGCCCGCGAGGACCGCCACGATCAGGATGTGCGTCTTCGGGCGCGGCCCGCCGAACAGCAGCGGCAGGGCGACCGACATGACGCTGCCCGCGAGCAGCGCGAACCACACCACGTCGCTGACGCCTTCACTGCCCGCGGCGTTGAGGCGCTCCTGCCTGGCCTCGTAGACCGTCCACAGCTTGTCCGCCGCCTCGGTCTTCTGGTCGTTCTGCCACTCGTCGGCGGCGGTGGCCTGGCTGATCGCGGAGCGCATCCGCTCGAGGTCGCGCCAGCCCTGATCACCCGTGTCGCCGTTGCCCTCGCGCATCAGCGGCCACTCCTTGTCGAGGACCGTGCTCGCGTAGGACACCGACAGGTCGCGCACCTCCGACCGGGTGGGCTCCGGCAGCGCCTCGGCCGCCCAACTGGCCGCGACCAGGCTGTCGGCCTCGCGGTACGCGCCTTCCTCGGCGTGGCTGACCGCGTCGAACAGGGAGATCAGGACGAACGCGAGAAGCACCGCGTGCAGCCCGCCGACGATGGTGAACACCTGGCCCGCCGCCTCGTTGTTCTCGACCACGCCGTGCGTCTCGCCGACGCGGCGGACCACATAGGCAACCAGACCGGCGACGACCGCCGCGCCCAACACCCAGAAGAGGCCGGCGACGTAGATGTGCATGCCCATCCTTCCCAGAGAAAAATGCTTAAACACCAAGGAAATCGTGTCCGGCCGGGAAGCGCATGGGATGTCTGGATGATCTTTGTACTCGATCGGATGACGCCCGCTACGCCGGCTGTGCACTCCGCGCTCCTACACTCCACCCGTGGAATACCAGCTCACCGCCAGCCTGTCCCCCGCGCCCGGGACCGCCGACCTCGACCCGCTGCAGCGCCACGGCGTCGCCGCCCTGCTCGACGAGCAGCTCGACCTGCTGGCCGGGATCGAGGGTCCCGACGGCATCGAGGTCGAGCCGCTCGACCACCGGATCGCGGTTCACCCGACCGGCGCGGTGATCACGTGGCTGGTCGACTCGCCCGCCCTGGCCTTCGCCGAGGAAGCGGCCCGGCACGTGCTCACCGAGATGATCGCGCAGACCGAGCTGCTCGAAGGGTGGACGGTCGGCCGCTGCGAGGTCATCGCCTCCGACGACGACCTCGAGGCCGCGCTCGGCGCGAAGATCACCGAGCCGGAGGAACTGGAGGACGACGAGGCCGAGCTGACCGAGGAGGAGATCACCGCCCTGCGCGATGAGCTGCTCGTCTCGGCGGCGACGCTGCGCGCGTTCGGCCCGGAGGCGTTCGGCCACAACCCGGACGACCCGGAGTGCGTGATCTCCGAGGAGGCGGCCCGGCTGGTGGCGGGCGCGCTGGTGCAGGGCATGGAGATCCTCACCGACGAGCTGTTCGCCGACATCCAGGAGCTCGAGGACGCCGAGGGCGCCGCGGGCGAGGTCGAGGCGCTCAGCGTGATCAACCAGCTCCCGCTGCGCTACGCCGACCACTACGGCGCGCTGTTCGCCAAGCAGTTCCTGGTGACGACGTCGATCCTGGGCTATCGCCTCTCCCAGCCCGACTGGGTCGCGCCGCTGTGCACGGCCGAGGCGCTGGCGCTGCACGTGCTCAAGGGCGAGGCCGCGGTCCAGCTCGACCTGGCGGGCCTGCTCGACGAGCTGCCGATCAAGGAGATCCTCACCGCGTTCGACGAGCACGCCTTCGCCGACCTCGACCACGAGCGGCTCTTCGACCTCGCGACCGAGGGCGAGGACGACATCGACCTGCTCGGCACCCCCGGCCTCGACTTCGACGAGTGGTTCCTGCCGCGCAACGCGGGACCGCTGCACCCGTACCTGGCGATCGAGCACTTCCCGGAGTAGCGGTCCCAGAGTCCGGGACGCCGTTGACCGCGCGTCCCGGCCCTGGTCAACTCGCAGTGTGCGAATCGTGACCGTGCTGCCGCGATGTCGGCCTTGACCGCCGCCGACCCAGTCACCTCGCACCCTTTGGATCCCACATGGCAACGCCTCTGTTCAGCGCGCCCGAAACCACCCGACTCGCCCTGACAGTCCACCTGACCGCCGACGCGGACCGGCTCCCCGACCTGTTCGGCGCACTGAGCGCCCTTGGCACGGTCGAGTCGATCGACCCGCTGCCCGGCGTGGTCGTCCCCCTGCCGCGTTCAGCGCCGCTGCGGTTGGCGGTGGGCTCCCGCAAGGTGTTCTGGCGCGGCCGTGAGGTGGCGCTGACCAGGCTGGAGTTCGACCTGCTGCATCACCTCGTGGCTCGGCAGGCGCGGGTGCACCGGCGGCGGGCGCTGATGGCGGAGGTGTGGCACACGACGTATGTCAGCGAGCGGACGGTGGATGTCCATGTGCGCAGGCTTCGCGGCAAGATCAACGCGGATCGGGAGCTGATTCGGACGGTTCGAGGGGTTGGTTATCAGTTCTCGGATCCGACGCTTGCGTTCGTCGAGATCTGAGGCGCTGACATTGGCCGGTGGCGCCTGTTTGGATCGAGAGATTTTGGGGTGTGCGATGTCAGCCGCGGAATGCCCGTCGATAGCCTGATGGTGAGGTGTGCAGGGCGCGGGAGAAGTGGTGGCGGAAGGTCACCGGGCTATCGAATCCCACGGCTGCGGCGATCTCCGCGACCGACTGGTCCGAAGCCTCCAGCAACGGCAGGCTCGCCTGCACCCGCTGGGCGATCAGCCACCGGATCGGACTGGTCCCGCTGCTGTCCTTGAACCGCCGCAAATACGACCGTGTCGACATGTGCGCCCGCTGGGCAAGCGAGCCGACGGTGATCGGTGAGGTCAGATTGGCCATTGCCCAAGCCATCGTCGCCGTCACCGCGTCGTCCTCCGGCGCTGGGACCGGGGACTCGATGAACTGTGCCTGCCCACCCTCGCGATGTGGTGGCACGACAAGCCTCCGGGCGACCGCGTTCGCCACCGCGGCTCCATGATCGGTGCGGATCAGGTGCACGCAGAGGTCCAGGCCCGCGGCGCTGCCCGCGCTGGTCAGGACGTCGCCCTCGTCGACGTAGAGGACATCCGGGTCGACCGAGACCGATGGAAAGCGCGCAGCCAGCCGATCCGCGTAGCGCCAGTGCGTGGTCGCACGGCGGCCGTCGAGCAAACCGGCCTCGGCGAGGGCGAACGCGCCCGAGCAGATGGACACCAGCCGAGCGCCGCGCCCGTGGGCTGACCGCAGAGCTTCCAACAGCGCGCGCGAGCAAGATCCGCGCACGTCGGGCACGCCGGGGATGATCACTGTGTCCGCCGCCGCGAGGTCGTCGAGCCCGCCGTCGGTGTGCAGGCGCGCGCCGCCGATCACGGTGACCTCGTGGGCTTCCGCGCAGACGGTGAGGCGGTACCAGTCCACGTCGAGTTCCGGCCGTGGCAGCCCGAAGACCTCGGTGACGATGCCGAGTTCGAACATCGACATGCCTGGATAGGCCAGCACGCTCACAGTGCGCATGGCGAGATGTTAGCGAACAACGGCATTCGCGCCACTCCCGCCGCCGGGGCTCGCGGCCCGAGGATTGCCCCATGAACCACGCCGCCATCGCCCACTTCAGCATTCGCCTCGCCTTCGAGACCGACGCCAGCGACGTGCACGCCGCCCTGCCGACCGGGGAGATCGTCCTGGTCGACTCGCGGTCCGCCGAGTCGTGGGACCAGGGGCACGTGCCCGGCGCGCTGCACCTGCCGACCGCCCGTGTCGCCGCCGAGGCGGCGGGACTCGTGCCGCTGACGGCGGCCGTCGTCACCTACTGCTGGGGGCCGGGCTGCAATGGCGCGACGCGGGCGGCGCTGGAGTTCGCGAAGCTCGGCTACCAGGTCAAGGAGATGCTCGGCGGGTTCGAATACTGGGCGCGCGAAGGGTTCGAGGTCGAAAGCGCGACCGGCCGCACACGCGGCGTGGTCGACCCGCTGACCGCCCCGGCGCACGCGATCACCTGCGGGTGCTGACAGCGTTTCGGCAGGCCGGAGCGGGGTAGCCAGAAGAGATCCCTTTTGTTCCTTTCGCTCCGGAAGGAGACGACATGTCAACCGGCACGATCATCGGCATCGTCATCGCCGTCGTCGTGATCCTCGTGGTGATCGCGGTCCTGGCCATGATGCGCGGGCGCCGCACGCACCTGCGCGAGCAGTTCGGCCCGGAATATGACCGCACCGTGCGCGAACACCCGCGCCGCGAGGCCGAGCGCGAGTTGGCCCAGCGGGAGAAGCGGCACTCCAAGCTCGACATCAAGGAGCTCTCGCCGACGCTGCGGGACCGCTACTCACAGCACTGGGCGCTCGTGCAGGAGCAGTTCGTGGACCAGCCGAGCCCGTCGGTCGAGGAGGCTGACCGGCTCGTGACCGCGCTGATGGCCGAGCGCGGCTACCCCACGGAGGACTACGACCAGCAGGTCGCCGACCTGTCGGTCGGACACGCCCGGACCTTGGAGCACTACCGCGAGGCGCACGAGATCAAGGAGCGCAACGCCCGCACCCAGGTCTCCACCGAGGAACTGCGCGCCGCGATGGTGCATTACCGGGCGCTGTTCGACGACCTGCTCGGGAAGGCCGAACACCGCGCTGACCAGCGATAACCGTGGAGGTACCCGTGCCACACGAGACCGAACACCAAGATCCTCGACAACAACCGAGCCAGCCCCCGCGGAACGTCGGCTTATCCGCATCGGATGAGGACCGGCGGCCCGGGGATGAAAGCCACTCCACCGAAGTCCCCACGAGACGGGCGCCCACGCACGACGAGTCTGCGGACGTCCGGCGCGAAGGCAGGCCGCAGCCCGGCCCCCGCGGCACGCAGGCGCTGATGCCGCCGACCCACGGCGCGGACGAAGCGTCGCGGCAGCCGCAAGCAAGCAGGCCAACGGAAGCCGGGCCCATGTCGGGACAACCTGAGCGGCCGATCGGCCCCGACCGGCCTGGCGGGCCGATGGACCGGCGCGGCGAACACGGCACCGCCGCGGGACAGCCAGGCAGGCCGATTGCACCCGGGCAGCCCGGCGGTGTGGGCATGACGCAGCCGCACGCGGGCCTCGTCCCGCCCGCTGAGGCCGCCATGACGGTCCCGCCAGGCGAGGCGGCCGTCGCGCAGGAGGCGCCCCGCGCCGACGCGGGCGACCGGGCGGCGGAGTTCGGTCCGCGCTCGACGGACCGGATAGCCCCCGAGATCGACCGCGACGCAGGTCAAACCGGACCCGGCAAGCTGTTCCGGCCGGACGAGGCCTCGCGGCTGCGGGGTGAGTGGCAGCGGGTGCAGGCGACCTTCGTCGACAATCCCCAGGAGGCGGTGCGGGGCGCGGACGCGCTGGTCACCGATGTGATCCGGACGCTGCAGAACTCGATGGCCGACCGCCACAAGTCTCTCCGGCGTTCCACCCAGGACACCGAGGAACTGCGCCAGAGCCTCCACCAATACCGAGCCCTGCTCGATCAGCTCCTCAACGCATGACACCTCTGCGGTCGCCCTTCCAGCCCCCGGCGGAAGGGCGACTCACCGTTTTGTCAGGCGCGTGGGGCAGACTGACAGTGCCCGAAGGAGACCTCATGTATGCACTGTTCGACACGGCCATTGGTCGCTGTGGTGTCGCCTGGGGGCCGAACGGGATTACCGCTGTCCAGCTTCCCGAGAAGGACGACGCCGCAACGGTTCGTCGCCTCGGCGGTGGCGAGCAATCCCCTCCGCCCGCGCACGTGCGTGCGGCGATCGAGCGGATGACCGCGCTGCTGGCAGGTGCGGCCGACGATCTGGCCGACATCGAGCTCGATCCGGCCGGGATTCCCGAGTTCCACCAACAGGTCTACCGCATCGCCCGGGCCATCCCGCCGGGACAGACGCTCACCTACGGCGAGGTCGCGCGCGAGCTGGGCATGCCCGGTTCCGCCCAGGCTGTCGGACAGGCGCTGGGCCGCAACCCGTACCCGATCATCGTTCCGTGCCACCGGGTGCTCGGCGCGGGCGGCAAGATCGGCGGGTTCTCCGCGGGCGGCGGCTCCGCCACCAAGCTCCGCATGCTCACCATCGAGGGCGCGGCCCCCAACGGTCAGCCGTCTCTGTTCTGACGCAGCCGAGGGGGCCTCAGCCCCCTCGGCAACGTGGGTCAGCTCGTGTAGTCCGCCACCAGACTCACGCCCGAGTAAGCGGAGTATCCGTACATGGTGACGTGGTACGTGCCCGCCTGCGCCGTGGTGAACGCGCAGCGCTCGGTCGACGAGCTCGTAGTCGAGCGGCAGTCGTAGGAACTGGTCGACGCGGCGCTGCCGAACTTGACGTACAGGTCCATGTCGCCGGTGCCGCCAGAGGTCGAGAACGACAGGTTCGTCGCCCCCGCGGGAACGGACAGGGTGTACGCGGTCGACGAACCGGAGGCGCCGGACAGCCCGGTGAGCGTGGTGCCCCTGGACAGCTGGTTGGCCGGGGTGGCGGTGCCGCCGCGGAAGGCGGCGATGGTGGCCTTCGTCTGCTCGAGGACCCGCGCGTTGTCACTGCGGTCGGTGGTGCCCATCGCGACGCCGTTGTAGGTCTTGCGCGGGTTCGACCAGTAGTTGAGGCGCGGGCAGCTCGACGTGCAGTTGTAGGCCATGATCGTGCGCCACGAGTTGCCGTACCGGTAGCCGTGGCCGTAGGCGTACGGCGTGGTCTTCGAGTCGGTCGCCGGGTCGTGCCGGGCGGACTGCAGGTGGCCGATCTCGTGGCCGAAGCTGTAGTAGCCGGTCGCGCAGGTGCGGGCCACCACGGCGAACGCGGTCGCCGCCGAGGAGCCGATGCCCGAGGCGATGCCGCAGGACGAACTGGCGTTGAGGACCAGCACGTTCACGTCGGCGGCGTACTGGTCACGCAGGGCGTGCACGCCGTCCATGTAGCCGTCGCTGGTGCCGCGGAAGCGGCTCAGGTCGGTCGACATGCCCGCCTCGGTGTAGTTCACCGTGGAGTAGTGCGCGAGCTCCAGGGTGATCCCGACACCGGAGTTGAGGTAGCCCTTGTTGGTCTCCGAGACCGCCAGGTCGACCAGCGCCCGCATGTCCCCGCTGTAGCCGTTCACGGCCTGCTGGGTCGCGACGACCTGCACCCGGATCACCGTGTTCGCCGCTGCCGCGGCGCCGTCAGTCCGCGTCGCGGGCATGGCGATCGTCGGCAGGCCACCGGGCACCGGCGGGTGGTTCGGCGGCATCTTGGACTCGTCGACCTTCGTCACCGCGTGCTGCCCGCCCGCCACGGGGTGGATTTGGTACAGCACACCGGAAACGCGGACCGATCCGGTGACGCCGTCGCCGGATCGCACCAGTGTCACGGAGTTGTACTCGTCGGTGCCGACCTCGGCCGGACCGGTGGAGCGGGCGATCGCGGTCTCCCGGACCTGCCCGTTCCACAGCGTGTTTCCGCTTCCCGTGGTGCTCGCGTTGCCGCGCACCGCGGTGACCGTGCGGTCGCCCAGGTCCAGCGAGATCAGCTCGGTGCCCGCACCCACCGCCGCGGGATTGGCGCGCTTGATCCGGACCGCCGCGTTGGCGGGCCGTTCGTTGCGCACCTTGTCGGCCTGAGCGGCTTCTCGGGCGGTCGTGTCCTCGGCGAAAAGCGGGACGGCCACCGGACGCGGCTCGGCGGAGGCGGTGGGCAGCACCGCCAGGAAACTCACACCCAGCCCGAGAACCGCGAGTGTGGACAGGGTTTTCCGTCGTCGATTCATTACTCTCCCTCGCGCGACAACCCGACGCGTGCCCCACGCGAGCAGGGGTCGGTGCGCAAGCGGTCGCGCACGGCGAGGCAGGCGCCGTGGTTGGTAATGAAGTTCGGACGGTATCCACGTGATCGCGCCGTGCACAGACGCGCGGGAGGGTTACCTCTTACCAGTTAAGGGAACCAGCGGTTTAGCGACTTTGTCGGCGGAGTCGGTCAGCGCTTCGGGTCACCGGGCAGCGGAACGTACTCGACCACGCCGTCCACAATGGACGATTTGAGCGCACCGCGGACCACCAGCACGTCCAGGTGCGCCGCCGTCTCCCCCACCGCGAGCGTGCGATTGAAGGTGTCCAATTCATCGAATGCGCGGCCACGCCGGGTCCATGCGAGCCGGCTGGCCGCCTCGAACGCCGTCGCCGCGCCGTCGCGGACGACGACTTCGGTCGCGGCGAGTCGTTCCTCGTGGTGCAGCAGCAGTTCGTCGACGCGGGTGTGCACGCTGTCGGTCACCGGGCCGTGCGCGGGCAGCAGGCGCATGTCCGGCAGGGTGCGCGTGAGCCGCAGCGAGTCCAGGTAGGCGCCCAGCGGCAGTTCCGCCCGGGCGGGCTCGAAGCCGATCGACGGCGTGATGTGCGGCAGCACGTGGTCACCGGAGAACATCAGCGACGCGGCCGGGTCGGCGAACACGACGTGGCCGCGCGTGTGACCCGGAGTGGGCACGGCCCGCAGGGTGCGGTCGCCGAGCCGGATGTCCTGGGCGCCGGGGATCCAGTCGTCGGGCAGCTCGTAGACCGACTTGGCCTGCGCGGAGTTGTCCTTGGTGTAGAGCTCCCGCAGCTTCTCCACCAGGTCGGTCGCGCCCCACCGGGCGATCTCGGCCAGCTGCGCCTCACCGGAACCGCCGTGCACGGCGTCGAAGTTCGGCTGCTCCCCGACCCCGAGGGCGATGCGTGCCCCGAACATGCGCCGCAGCTCGACGGCCAGCGTGTAGTGGTCGCGGTGCATGTGGGTGATCAGGAACCGGGTGATGTCCTCGAACCCGTGCCCGATCGAACCGAGTGCCGATTCCAGCAGGTCACGGGCCTCTTGCAGGGCCCAGCCGGAGTCGATGAGGACCAGGCCGTCGGCGCTTTCGACGGCGTAGACGTTCACCGCGTGCAGGCCGTCGTTCGGCAGCGGGAGCGGGATCCGGTAGACCCCGGGCGCGACCGGGAACGCGCCTGGCTCAGTCCATGGACCTGATCCGGCACCCATCGTCGCCTCCCGAAGTAGTTGCCACCCGCAACGGTTAGTCCACCGAACAGTAGCAAGCCACGCCCCGAGTCCCTATCGTTCCCCGCGGGGAGCCCAGGAGGGAGCGCGATGCCGGTCGACCGTGAGACCACCGAGAACAGGCGCCTGTCCCAGGCCCTGTCGACGGGCCCCTTCAGCCTGGCGCTCCGGCTGGCGCTCAAGTCGAGCGGCTTGAGCCTCGACCGCGTCCAGTTCCGCCTCCGCGAACGCGACGCGGCGGTGAGCAAGACGGCGCTGAGCAACTGGCAGAGCGGCCGCACCCAGCCCGAACGCCCCGACTCGCTGCGGGCACTGGCCGTGCTGGAGGACATCGTGGGGGTCCCGGCCGGGTCATTGTCGAGCCTGCTGGGCCCACCGCGCCCCCGCGGCCGCTGGCTGGCGCAGAACCCAGGCGAAATGCGCGCGGACCAGGCGTGGGCCCGCCCGGATGGCCTGGCCCGAGCCCTGGAACGGATGGGAACGAGCATCGACGCGATCAACCGGGTCGCCAAGATCGCCACCCACCTGACCGGCACAGTCGATGCCGAACGCCGGATGCGCACGATGCGCCACCAGATGGTCGTGAGGGCCGAACGCGACGGGATAGACCGCTACACGGGCGCGTACCGCAGCGACGTCGGCGACTGCCTCGACATCACCGACACCATCGGCTGCAGACCAGGCCGCAGACGCCAGGACGCCGAAACCGGTTTCACCACCTACGAACTACTCCTCGACCAACCCGCACGCGCGGGCGAACTGGTCTCCGTCGGCTACACGATCTACACGAACGGCGAGGAGCGCTACCACTCCCAGCGCCTCGGCCGGGCCAGCCAGATCTACACCGTCCAAATCCAGTTCGAAACCGGAACACTGCCGGTGCGCGTGTACCGAACGTACCTACCGTCCATCGGCGACACCTCCCACGAGGACGTGGAAGTCCCCTTGGGCGCAAGCTGCACCGCACAACACACCGTCGTGGACCCGGTGCCCGGCATCTACCGCCTGGGCTGGGATTGGGAGTAGCCGCCTAGCCGCCGATCACAGCGGGCGAAGAAGCATTGCCCCGCAACAGCTTAGGCTCGCCACTACCATCAGCAGGCACCGTGAAGATCCCCGGAATCCCGTCCACCGGCCGCGAGTAAGCGATAGTGGACCCATCAAGCCAAGCAGCCTGATCATCCATATGCGCCTCCTCGGCCAACGCCGTCTCCCGAGACGAAGCCAGATCCATCACATGCAACCGCCACCGATCTCCGAACCGCTTCTTATACGCGACCCGAGTCCCGTCCGGCGACAACGACGGGCACTCAGCGTTCTCGATCACCGACCGCAGTGTCCGATCAGCCAAGTCACCCCTCATCAAGTAGGTCTTAGCGCCAGACCCGAGCGTCACGTAGAACGTGCGGTCATCATCAGCGAAAGTCACACCCCAGAAGTTCCGGTCCACCGCATGATGCTCGACACCATCCACAAAGGACGTGAAATCTTCCATCGACCCGTACAGCGTCCCCGATCGCCGGTCGAAGATCCCCGATGTCGTCGAGAAATACCCAGGCGCCATGTAAGAGTCGCCTTCCCGGAAGACCGTCCAACCGACCAGGTTCCCCGAATCCGACACCCGCGCCCGGCTGGGCGTCCCGTCCAGCTTGATCACCCGCCGCACGGCCAGGTCCGGGCCGAGAACGTCCGCCTCGAAGCTGGGCGGCACCGCCACCGACCGCATGCACACCGTCGTCCCGGCCGAGGTGTAGGCCCGCAGGCAGGACCGGTCCGTGACCACCCCCGAAGCCGGGTCCGTCCGCGAGAACTGCCCGACTTTGCCGCTGCCGTCGATGAACAGCACCGACTCCCGCGCGTTCAGGTCCAGCGACCCGGTCGCCGAACTCCGCGACGCCGACGCGACGTAGACCACCGCCACCACGCTCAACGCGACGATCGCACCGATACCGATGATCTTCTTCACCGCAACCTCCAGCTCGCCACGACCGCGATCACAAGCACTACCGCATAACCGGCGAACGCGGGGCCGAGCCCGACCAGCGAGGCGCCGACGCCGAACAGCACCGCGGCCACCGTGCGGGCCAGCGCCTGCCCGGTCTGCAGCACCGCCAGCCCAGAAGCCTTGACCTCGTCGGGAAGCAGCGGGCCCGCACACGCCATCAACACGCCGTCGGTGGCCGCGTAGAACAGCCCGTGCAGCCCCAGGGCCAGCACGAGCACCGGCCAGCCGCCCAGACCCGACATCAGCAGCCCGTAGACCGCGAGCAGCAACCCGTGCCCCACCAGGAAAACCCGCCAGCGGCCGATCCGGTCGGCCAGCCTGCCCACGGGGATGGCCGCGCACAGGAAGGTGACGGCGATTCCCAATGGAAGCAGTGGCAACAGGTTCTGGGACACGCCGGTGCGCTGCTGGGCCGCGATCAGGATGAACGCGTCGCTGACCGTCGCCAGCCCGAGGAACATCGCGCACAGACACAGCCTGCGATACTCCGGGCGCACCAGCAGGCGAAGGCCCTCGCGCACGCTGATCTTCTTCTTCGCCCGCGTTCCCACCGGCTGCTGGACCCAGACCAGCAGGATGACCAGGCCCACCATGGCGAAGCAGAAGCTGACCACGAACACCGCGTCGTAGGCCTGGGCGGTGATCGCGATCAGCGTGAACGCCACCACCGGGCCGAGCAACGCGCCGATGGTGTCGAGCATCCGGTGCACGCCGAACGCGCGGCCGAGCGTGTCCGGCGGCGCGCTCATGGCGATGATCGCGTCCCGCGGTCCGGTGCGAATCCCTTTGCCTGCACGGTCAAGCGCGAGCAGACCGCCGATGGCGCCCAGCGAGCCGCCCGCGGCCGGGAACCCGAGTTTGGTCGCCGCCGAGAGCCCGTAACCAAACGCCGCCACCGTTTTCGGCCTGCCGGTGCGGTCCGCCGCATGACCGCCGAGGAGTCGCAACAGCGCGGTCGCACCGGTGTAGAGCCCGTCGATCAAGCCCAACTGCAGGTAGCCGACACCCAGTCCGTAGACCAGGTACATCGGCAGGAACGCCGTGACCATCTCCGCGGAGATGTCGGTGAACAGGCTGACCATGCCCAGCGCGAGCACGGTCGACGGTACCTTCGCCGTCGACCGTGCCGCACCGCGCAGCGGCTCAGTGGTGACATACACCGCTGCTGCCCGCCCTACGCCCGGGTGATCTTGACGTCGTCCACCTGAGCCTCCACGAGACTCGGGGTGGCCGAGTCGTCCTCGGCTTCGATGAGGATGCGCACGCTCTGACCCGCGAACTCCGACAGGTCAGCGGTGAGCGTCCGCCATGAGCCGTTGATCTGCGTGCCGTTCCCGCGCTGGTCGAGCACGACCTTGCTCGTCGACCCGACCACCGTGATCTTGAAGTAGTCGGCGGCGACCGCGTTGTCCGCGAATCCGACGCTCCAGCGCAGGGTCAGGCCGAGGGTGCCGCTGGGCAGCGTGATCGTAGGCGACCTCACCGACGTGCGTCCGGCGTCGACGTCGTGCGATCCGGCGCCCGACCCGGCGAGCCTGCCGGTCACGAGGTTGTTGACCCCGCTGGTTGTGGTGCCCAGTTGCTTGTCGCCGTTGTTGGCGGTCGCCTCCGGGTCACCGCGCTCCCACTGGCCGGTCGTGGCGTTGTCCGTGGCCGAAGCGTTGGTCTGCCAGCCCTTGTCCGACTCGAAGTCGTCGAAGAAGACGTCGACGGGGTCAGAGGTGCCGCCACCGAGGTTCAGCGACCAGGTGTCGATGGTGCCGACGTCCTGGGATGCCGTGTCCTGCACGCGCAGCTTCCACGTGCCGTTCGCGACCTCGCCGGAGAGGTTCACCGTGTAGATCTGGTCGATGTTGTCGGTGCCCGAGCCGGTCTTGTTGTGCAGCACCGAAGCGGTGCCGTCCGGCGCGACCAGGCTCACGACCAGGTCGCCGATGTAGGTGTGTTTGATGTGCACCTCGGCCTTGGACGTCGCCGAGGCGTTGCCCGCGCAGCCCGAGATCGTGATCGAGGACTCGACCGTGGCGTTGTCCGGGATAGCGACGTCGGTGCCGTTGGTGCCGGAGCAGGTCCCACCGCCACCGGCCGGGTTCACCGTGAGCGCCACTGTGGTGCTCTTCGTCAAAGTTCCCGACGTGCCGGTGACCGTGATGTTGGCGGTCCCGGTCGCGGCGGTGCTGCTCGCGTTGAGCGTCACCGTCGCTTCCGCGGCGCCGTTGGCGGGCGGGGTGACCGACGTCGGCGACACGTTCGCCGTAACGCCGCTGGGCAGGCCCGAGACGGTCAGGTTGGTCGCGGCGTTGAACCCGCCGGAGCTGGTGACCGTGACCTTGGTGCTCGCCGAGGCGCCCTGAACGACGCTGACCGCGCTCGGGGTGGCCGAGAGCGCGTAGCTCGGGGTGGTGGTGCTGCCCTTCGGCTTGCAGGAACCCGAGAAGTTGTCGGTGTAGGTCCGGCCCGAGATCGGGACGAAGTCGCCGCGGTAGCCGGTCGCCGACAGGCCCAGCTTGAGCACGCCGTACGTGGTGTCGTTGCTGGACTCCACGTTCGGCATGGTCCGGCTGAACGAGTAGAACGCGCGCCCACCGGTGCCGACCAGGACCTGGCGGATGCCGTTGGTCGCGTCGGCGGTGCCATCGGGACGCTGCGGGGCGTACCGCTGGTAGTTGTGGTCGTGGCCGACCAGGATCAGGTCGGCCTTGTGTTCGTAGAGGGCGTCCCACAGCGGCTTCACGAACGTACTGTTGCTGTGCGAGCCCCGGGTGAACAGCGGGTGGTGCCAGTAGGCGGCCGTGCACGGCTTGGTGCTCGCCGCGAGATCATTGCGGAGCCACTGCTCCTGCGCCGAGCCTGCGGAGACGGGCACCTCGCTGACTTTGCCGGTGTTCAGGGCGACGAAGTGCCAGTCGCCGACATCCCAGCTGTAGTAACCCTTTCCGCGCGGGCCGGCCTTCCCAGTGGAGTTGCCGGAGCCGTTGAAGTAGTCGAAGTACCCGGCGGCGTTGCTGGTCTGGTACTCGTGGTTGCCCGGTGTCGGGTGGATGATGTTGTTGAACTGGCCCCACGCCGGATCGTACTTGGTGTCGTAGTCGTTCAGGGAGCCGTTGTCATAGGCGTTGTCACCCGCGGTGAAGACCGCCGCCGGGTTGATCGCCTTGACCACGTCCGCGGTCTGTGTGCAATTGGAGCCGCAGATGTCACCGGCGCCCGCGACGACGACATCGGCCGACGCGGTGCCGGTCTGCAGCGAGTCGACCGTGAACCGGCTCTCCGCCGACGACAGGGCCGCGTCGATGGTGACACAGTTGCCGCTGAAGGACTTCGTGGACATCGACCGGCCGGTGCCATGGGTGGCGGTGAGCGTGTAGCTCTCGCCGCCCGACCCGCGGACGGTCACCGTGTCGGCGCCCTTGAGAGTGAGCCCGGCGAAGTGCGGGCGAACCCACGCGGCGCCGTCCTGGCAGAACTGCCGGGAGGATGTGCTCGGCCCATCGACAACATGTCGTTCGGCGCGCTCGGTGGCGCCCGCCTGGGCGACCTGCGGAACGGCGTTGGCTGCCGCGACAGGGGTTTCCGCAGATTTGGCCACTGGTTGGGCGGCTACCGCCGCGACCGCGGACAGGCCCAACAGGGCCGCGCCGCCGATCGCCACACCGGCTCTGCGCCAGTGCTTTCGTTTATCGTTCACCGTTTCCGGCCTTCCTCGCGTGGTGGAATGCAGGGGTCTTCCGGTCAGGAACGTATTCGGGTATTCAGCACGAGCAATGGGTCCACCGGCGCGACGCCGTGTTCCGTGAATGAACCGGCCGTGGCACCGCAGGTGGGGGCCTTGATCCGGGAGATCGGCGGCCGATTCGACGGACTGTTCCGAGTATTGGTTGGAAACGTTCCCGCTGGCCATGCCGAACGAGCCGTTTCGGGGGGCGCGCGGGCTGTGTTCTGATGCGCCCATGACCCAGCACGGCCATGGCCACGGCGACACGTCCGCGGTCGATTCCGATGATCGCGTCGCCCGCCGCGTGCGGCTGGTCGTCGCGGGGATCCTGCTGCCGCTGCTCACGATCGCGAGCGCGGTGGTGATCTCGCTGTGGCCCGATGGCGGCGGCGTGGTCCAGCAGTCGATCCGGCAGGCGCGCGCGTCGGGCACGATCACCGCCCAGGCGCCCTGCCCGATGGCTCCTACCGACTGCGACATCGCGGCCGTCGCGGTCGACGATGGCCCAGGCGCCGGGACCACCGTCGAGGCGCTGGTGTCGACGGCGAGTGGCGTCAAGGTGTCGGTCGGCGACCCGGTGATGATGGTGCACCGGCCGGAGCGGCCCACGGTGTTCGAGCGTTACGAGGTGGTCGACCGGAACCGCACGATCCCCTTGCTGCTTCTTGGGAGCGTGTTCGCGCTGGCGGTCATGGCGCTGTCGCGGTGGCGGGGGTTCGCCGCGCTGGGCGCACTCGCCGTGTGCCTGCTGGGGCTGACCGAGTTCGTCCTCCCCGCGATCATGCAAGGCGCGAACCCATTGGTCGTCGCCGTGTGCGGCGGCACGGTGATCATGGTGATCGCGTTGTTCATGACCCATGGGATCAACGCGCGGACCGCGGTCTCCGCCGTCGGGACGGTCGCCAGCCTCGGGCTGACCGGACTCATCGGGTTCTGGTCACTGGACCTGGCCGGGATCACCGGGCTGGGCAGTGACAACGTGGGGTTCCTCAGCGGGTACCTGGCCGACGTTGACCTGCAGGGGCTGCTGCTGGCCGGGCTGGTGATCGGCGCGCTCGGCGTCCTCGACGACGTCACGGTCACCCAGGCGGCGGTCGTGTGGGAGCTGTCGGCCGCGGACCCGACGGCCTCGCGGGCCAAGCTGTTCGCGGCCGGGCTGCGCGTCGGCCGGGCGCATGTCGCGTCCACGGTGAACACGCTGGTCCTGGCCTACGCGGGCGCGGCGCTGCCGCTGCTGATGCTGTTCGCAGCCAAGGGACTTCCCGGCGACCACGTGCTCTCGACCGCCCCGGTCGCCGAGGAGGTCATCCGGGCACTGGCGGGCAGTCTGGGCATAGTCGCCGCCGTGCCGCTCACCACCGCGCTCGCCGCCCTCGCCGTCGGCTCCCGCCCGGCGCACGAGGTCCCGGCACCCGCCGGCGGGTACTCAGCTCCCGATCGGCAGGCTGATGGCGGTGACGGCGAGACCCCGGTCGACGAGCCAGCGGCCCGAGAAGCAGGCTAGCGTGCCGCTCTCGATCACCGGGCCGGGAACCATTAGCTCGGCCTCGAAGGTGCCCCCCGGGTCGAAGGTGACCCGTGCGTCCTCGAAGCCGAGCCACTTGTGGGTCAGCGGGAACCAGGCCTTGTAGACGCTTTCCTTCGCCGCGAACAGCAGTTTGTCCCAGTGCACCGTCGGGTCGGCGGCGGCCAGCTCGGCCAGGTGGACGCGTTCCTCGGGCCTGGTCACCGCGTTCTCGACGCCGTCGGGCAACGGCTGATGGGGTTCGGCGTCGATGCCGACCGTCACGATGTCGGTGGTGCGGGCGAGGACTGCGGCCCGGTATCCTGCGCAGTGGGTCATGCTGCCGACGACGCCGTCCGGCCAGCCCGGCGCGCCGCGCTCCCCGGGAAGAATCGGCGCGGGCGGCAGACCCAGTTTCGCAAGCGCTTGCCGGGCGCAGTGCCGAGCGGTGGTGAACTCGCGCCGCCGCTTTTCCACGGACTTGGCGATCACCTGTTCCTCCTCCGGGAACAGGACCGCGTCCGCAGGGTCGTCGTAGGCCTCGACCGCGATCACGGCGGCGGGCAGGATGCGCTCGATCATCACGCTCGACCCTATCCGGCCCGGGCGCGCGGTGGCACGGAATCAGGGGAACCGCTCCGAGTGGGACGGCACGGGCGGCTCCCTGACTCCGCTTTGTTCCGTGCCGTCAGCGCTGGTTGCGGGCGACCACGTAGTTCATCGGCAGGTCCAGCCTGCCGCCGTCGGGCAGCGTGTCGGTTCCGTGCAGGGTGATCGAGCCGGAGTCGACGATGTCGATGCCCGCGTCGTCGAGGAGGGCCTCGAACTTGCCGTCCTGCCAGGACGCGGGGGTCAGGCCGTAGCGGAAGACCCGCTGCAGCTTCGGGACGGCGTCGGCTGCCTGGCCGAGCGCCGATTGGATGGTTTGCGCGGCCGACGGTGCGAGTTCGGCGGCGAACAGGTGGCCGGAGCCGCCCAACAGGGTCGAGAGTGAGGCGACCGCGTCGGCGCGGATCTCGTCGGGCATCTGGTGCAGCACGCCTCGCATGTAGACGTTCACATCGCCGAGTTCCTCGTGCAGTTGCGCCGCGCGGGCGGTGTCACCGAGGTCGAACTCCCGGAACTCGGCTGGGCTGTCGGCCTGCAGCGACCGCGCGTGCTCGATCGCCGCGGGTGCGAAGTCCATGCCGAGCACCCGGGGAAACGTGGCCGCCAGCGCGGCCGTCTGCGTCCCGTTGCCACACCCGATGTCGAGGACGGGGAGTCCTTCGGCGAAATGGTGTTGGAAGAGCGACAGCTGGGCCGTCGCGGTGATGGCGCCGTCGCTGTCCCAGACCGGCAGACCCTTCTCCCGCGGAAGATCGTGCCAGAAACTTTCCCAGTTGGTCCGGACCGACTGTTCCATGTGTCCTCCGCCCACTAACCCAGTAGAGGTGTTTGGTTTACGGCTCAACTGGTGGCGGTGACAAGGGGTAGATCCACATTTGGGCTTTTCAGGTGAACTTCGGTAACGCGACCACCCGATCTTGCGATCAAGATCGCGTGCGGGCACACGATGTGTCAGCCGATCAGCCCGTGCCCGCGACCGGGATGACACCACCCGAGATCGCGGATCCGTTGTGTCCACACAGGAACAGGATCGTCTCGGCGATCTTCTCCGGACGGACCCAGCCGGATCGGTCGGCCTCGGGCTGCTCCGCGCGGTTCGCCGGAGTGTCGATCACGCCGGGCATGATCGCGTTGACCCGCACACCGTCGCGGCCGTACTCCGCGGCCAGCGCTCCGACCAGCCCGGACACCGCCGCCTTCGCCGTGATGTAGCCGGCCGCACCGGGAAACGGGTTCCGCGCGGCGCGCGCCGAGACGCACACGACGGAGCCGCCGCCCGCCGCGATCAGGTGCGGCAGCGCGGCCTGGGTGACCAGGTACGTGGGCCGCAGGTTGATCCGCAGCATCCGGTCGAAGTCGTCGACCGGAGTCTCGTGCACCCGCCCGCCCATCGCGAAACCGCCGACGAGGTTCACCACCGCGGCGAGCGGCGCCTGCACGTCGGCCGCCGCGCGTTCGGCGCACGCGGCGACGTCGGCCTGGTCGACGAGGTCGGCGCGGACGAGTTCGAGCCGGTCATGGGCGCCGAGCCTGCCCAGTTCGGCCTCCACCAGCCACGGAACCACGACCCGCCACCCCGCGCCGAGGAACGCGTTCGTCACTGCCGAGCCGAGCCCACCGGTGCCCCCGGTGATCAACGCCGTCGAAGTCATGGACCCAGTCTCCCCGGTGTCAGCGGGTTTCGCGGAGTTCCGGGGGCAGCGCCGGGTCGGACTTCGGGTGCACGCGGACCAGGACGCCGTGCAGGATCATCCGCTGCCGGTTGGAGAACTTGGGGTGGCAGGTGGTCAGGGTGATCAGCTTCTGCCGCTGCTCCGCGGGCGTCTTGGACGCGAGGTTGCCGGGCACGGGGGCGACCACCGCGGAGTCGCGCGGGGTGACGATGCGGCGGCCGATGGTGGCCGCGTACTCGCCGGTCAGCGGCTCGACCTTGGCCGAGCCGGGGGCGCCCGCGCACAACGGGTCGGCGCCGACCTGAGCCCAGTTCTTGGCGTCGTCGACCGTGGGCAGCATCCGGTAGATGTACCAGTTGCCGCGGGTCTCGACGATCATCGCGTCGCAGGACTGGAGCAGGTCGAGGTCGTTGAAGGGGGCACCCTTGCCGACCCGATGCCCCGCCACGCCGAAGTTGCCGGGCGCGCCTGGGGCCGCCGACTGCTTGTAGTGACCGGGGCCGACCTCGAGGTTGGCTTCGGAGGTGCCCTCGACGATGGTGAACTTGTAGTCGGAACCGAGGGCCGGGATGTAGAGCTTCGCGATGCCCTCGCCGTCGGCGAACGTGAAGTGCTCGGTGCGCTCGGGTTCGGCGGGCTGCTGCCAGTCCTCTTCGAGGGCGCTGGTGACGTCGTTCTGCTTGCCCGCGGAGATCAGGTCGGTGATCCACACCTCGTAGACGACGAAGAGCAGCACGACCATCCCGGCGGTGATGAGCAACTCGCCGATGGAGCGCACGGCCAGCAGGCCGGGGCTGATCTTGGGGCGGCGCACGGGCTCGTCGTCGTAGTAGTCGTCGTCGTAGTCGTCGTACTCGTCGTCGTAGTAGTCGTCGTCCAGGGAGGGGATGTACTCCGTGGGCGCGTCCGGGTTGACCCGTGGGGGCGGCGGTCCCGGGGGACGGGCGGGGTGTCGGAACTGGGCACCGTGAGCAGGCTCACCGACAAGCGGGGGCTGGCCGTGCTCACCTGGGAGTGGGTCGATGGGACGGGCTTGCTCACCTGGGAACAAGGGGCGACCACGCTCGCCCGCGGGGCGCCCGCGCTCACCGCGGAATGGCTCGGCGGGGAGAGCGTTCGGGGTTGGCCCACTGGGCTCACCCATGAGCCGATCGGCGAGGCGACCATGTCCACCCGCGGGCGGGTCCGCCGGGCGATGGCCAGGGTCACCTTGGATGAAATTCGGCGGGCGGCCGTGGTCCTTTGGGAGCGATGCGGGCGGTCGGCCGTACTCATCCGGGATCGGCGCGGGCGGGCCGGGCTCCCCGACAATCGGGTCAGGTCGGCCGAACGCACCCGCGCCCGCGGAGCGGACATAGGCCGTGGGCGGCTGCGCGGCCGGGTAGACCGGCTCCCCCTCGTGCGGCGACGGCACCCAGGAATCACGCGCCGCAGGTGGGGTGGGTCCGTTCAGGGCGCGGCGTGGGGTTTCGCCGGGCGGCCAAGGCGATGGGTCGGCGGGCGAGTGGTCATCGGCGGGCGGGTGCCAGGCGGCGGAATCCCCGTGCGGGCCCGCCGAGCCGTTGAATTGGGGCGTGACCTGGGCTTCGGGCTCCTGCCATGGCGCGACGCTCGCGGCCGGGCGGTCGGTGGGATCGGCCGCGGGCCAGGCCGGAGTGCCCGCGGCGGCATCGAACTGCTGCCGCTCGTCACCCTCAAGCGCCCGGCGACCAGCCACTGAACGAGCAGGCGGATCCACCGGCGGCCACTCATCCGACCCAGGTCGACCAACCATTGCGGTCGCGGGCCCGGCGGGCGCGTCGGTCGGTGTCCACACCTCCCGATCACGCGCGGCGTCCCCACCAGGAGGCGGCGGCACGGGTGGTCGGGACGGGGTGTCGGCCGGCGGCGGGACCGGCGTGTCGGGCGCGGACGCGCGGGTGCGGGCGGGCCGGCGTACCGGCTGGATGACCACCGTGTGGTCGTCCGCCGGTCGCGGCCGAGGCTGCCGCCCTCGGTCTCCGTGCACCTGTTCACCTCGCATCCGACGCCGCTGTCCCCCACGAGGTTAGGACACCGCCGGCCGGAGGGTGGCGGGTATCAGGACAGGAACCCGCGCAGCAGCGACGCGGTGCCCTCCAGGTGCTCGGCCATCGCGGCCCGGGCGCCGACGGGATCGCCGCGCAGGATGGCGTCGACGATGGCGCGGTGCTGGTGTTCGGAGTGCTCGATGTTGGGGGTGATCAGCGGGATCGTGTCGAGCAGGGCGTTGAGTCGGGTGCGCGCGTCGGCGACGGCCGAGGTCAGCGACGGCGACGCGGTGGCCTCGGCGACGGCAAGGTGCAGCCGGGAGTCCTTGCGCCGGTACTCCCCCGGCCCGGCCGCCACGCAGTCGTCGAGGCGGGCGCACAGCTGCCTGCGGTCCTCACCGCTGAGCGCCCGGCTCGCGGCCGTTTCGGCTGCCCCGGTCTCCAGGGCCCAGCGCAGGGTGAGCGCGTCCTGCAGTTCGGCGGCGAGCCCGGTGGGCGGATCGACGGGAACCCGCACGGGCAGCACCGCGCTGACGAAGGTGCCGCCGTACCGGCCGCGCCTGCTCTCGACGTAACCCGATTCCTGCAGCACCCGAAGCGCCTCGCGCAGGGTCACGCGGCTCACGCGCAGCCGGGTGGACAGCTCGCGTTCGGGCGGCAGCCGACCGCCCGGGCCGATCACGCCCAGGCGGATGGCCTGCAGCATCCGCTGCGTCGTCTCCTCGAACGCGCTGCCCGTGCGGACCGGCCGTAGCAGCGCGTCGGAAAGCCGGTCGTCAGAGGGGGGTGACATAGGCGCCGGAGATCCCGCCGTCGACCAGGAACGACGACGCGGTCATGAACGACGAGTCGTCGCAGGCCAGGAACGCCACGGCGGCGGCGATCTCCTCTGGCTCGGCGAACCGGCCCATCGGGATGTGCACGAGTCGCCGGGCCGCGCGCTCCGGGTCCTTCGCGAACAGCTCTTGGAGCAGCGGGGTGTTCACCGGCCCCGGGCACAGCGCGTTGACCCGGATCCCTTCCCGGGCGAACTGCACGCCCAACTCGCGGCTCATCGCCAGCACCCCACCCTTGGACGCGGTGTAGGAGATCTGCGAGGTGGCCGCGCCCATCACCGCCACGAACGACGCGGTGTTGATGATCGACCCCTTTCCCTGCCGCCGCATGTGCGGGATCGCGTACTTGCAGCACAGGTACACCGACTTCAGGTTGACGTCCTGCACCCGCTGCCACGCGTCGAGGCCGGTGGTGAGGATCGAGTCGTCGTCGGGCGGGGAGATGCCCGCGTTGTTGAACGCGATGTCGAGCGATCCGTAGGTGGTCACGGCGGCCTGGAACAGCGCCTCGACGTCAGGCTCGCTGGTGACGTCGGCGCGCACGAACAGCCCGTCGACCTCCTCGGCGGCGGCCTTGCCGGTGTCCGGGTCGATGTCGGCCACCACCACGTGGGCCCCCTCGGCGGCCAGCCTGCGCACTGACGCCAGGCCGATCCCGCCGGCCCCACCGGTGACGACCGCGACCCGGCCCTCAAGACGCTTGCTCAATGGAGTCCCTTTCACTCATCGGTGCTCAGAAAAACGTTCTTGGTCTCAGTGAAGGACGCCAAGGCGTCGGGTCCGAGTTCGCGCCCGAAGCCGGA
The DNA here is from genome assembly GCF_014323725.1 of Actinokineospora xionganensis. Taxonomy (GTDB): domain Bacteria; phylum Actinomycetota; class Actinomycetes; order Mycobacteriales; family Pseudonocardiaceae; genus Actinokineospora; species Actinokineospora xionganensis. The sequence continues at coordinate 327,324 of NZ_JABVED010000006.1, forward strand.
CTGCTTGAAGCCGCCGAACGGGGTCCAGTAGCGCACCGACGAGTGCGAGTTGACCGACAGGTTGCCCGCGTCGACCGCCCGGGACACGCGCAGCGCGCGGCCGACGTCCCGGGTCCAGATCGACCCGGACAGGCCGTATTCGGTGTCGTTGGCCAGCCGCACCGCGTCGGCTTCGTCGTCGAACGGCAGCACCGCGACGACCGGCCCGAACACCTCGTCGGTGACCGCCCGATGGTCCGGGTCGATCGGCGCGAGAACCGTTGGCGGGTACCAGAACCCCGGACCCTCAGGCGCGCCGCCGCGGAAGGCGACGTCGGCATCGTCCACATAGGACACCACGTGGTCGCGGTGCGCCGCCGAGATGAGCGGGCCCATCTCCGTCGACTCGGAGCCCGGGTCGCCGACGACGACGCCTTGGACAGCCTTCTCGAACAGGCCGAGGAATTTGTCGTACACCTTGCGCTGCACCAGGATCCGCGAGCGCGCGCAGCAGTCCTGGCCGGCGTTGTCGAACACCGCGTAGGGCGCCGTCGCGGCGGCCTTCTCCAGGTCGGCGTCGGCGAAGATGATGTTCGCGTTGTTGCCGCCCAGTTCCAGCGTCAGTCGCTTCACCTGGTCGGCGCAACCCGCCATGATCTGCTTGCCGACCTCTGTGGACCCGGTGAAGACCACCTTGCGCACCAACGGATGCGTGACGAACCGCTGCCCCACGACCGACCCCTTGCCCGGCAGCACCTGGAACACCTCCGCCGGGATGCCCGATTCCCGAGCCAGCTCGGCGAGCCGCAGCGCGGTCAGCGGGGTCAGCTCGGCGGGCTTGAGCACGACGGTGTTTCCCGCCGCGAGGGCGGGCGCGAAGCCCCACGACGCGATCGGCATCGGGAAGTTCCACGGCACGATCACGCCCACCACGCCCAGCGGCTCGGCGAAGGTGAGGTTGACTCCGTCTGGCACCGGGATCTGCCTGCCGAACAGCCGTTCCGGCGCGGCCGAGTAGTAAGTGAGCACGTCGCGGACATTGCCCGCCTCCCAGCGGGCGTTGCCGATCGTGTGGCCCGCGTTGGCGACCTCGAGCCGGGCCAAGTTCTCCAGGTCGGCGTCGACGGCGTCGGCGAATCGGCGCAGCAGCCGCGCGCGGTCCCCCGGGGCGACCGCCCGCCACCCCGCGAACGCCGCGTGGGCGCGGCCGATGGCGGCGTCGGTCTCGTCGATCCCGACCAGGTGGACGGTCTCCACACGTTCGGCCGTGGCCGGGTTGATCACGTCGTACGAGGTCAAATTCGCTCCAGGTCCTGTCTGCGCCGCAGGGCGGCGGCCACGAGCGCTGCGAACAGGCGGCTGTCCTCGGCGTCCTGTTCGGGATGGGACTGCACGCCGATGGTGAACCGCGCGCCCGCCAGTTCCACGGCCTCGACCGTGCCGTCGGCCGCGGTCGCGACCACGGCGAGGCCGTCGCCGATCCGGTCGAGGGACTGGTGGTGATGGCACTGCACGGTGACCGACCGGCCCAGGATGCCCGCGAGCCTGCTGCCGCGGCGGATGGTCACGTCGTTCTTGCCGAACCGGGCGATGGCGGGCTGGTGGTCGGTGTTCGAGACCTGCTCGGGCGTGTGCTGGTGCAGGGTGCCGCCGAGGGCGACGTTGAGCAGCTGCATCCCCCGGCACACCGCCAGCACCGGCAGGTCGAGTTCGCGCGCGGCGGCGAGCAGGGCGAGTTCGGCGTCGTCGCGGGTGGGCTGCGGGGTGCCGGTGGTCGGGTGCGGATCCTGGCCGTAGCGGGCGGATTCGATGTCGGCGCCGCCGGAGAGCACGAGCCCGTCGAGCCAGTCCACCGTTTCCGCGCGCCAGTCGCCCAGCGGCGGAAGCAGTACCGCGTTGCCGCCGGCCGCGCGCACCGACTCGACGTAGGCGCGGTGCAGGACGACGGCCTCGGCCTCCCAGATGCCGAACGCTGAGTGCTCAAGGTAGGTGGTGATGCCGATGACCGGAGGCCTAGAGCCGTTCGAAGCCACGGACCCGCTCCCAGTCGGTGACCGCCGCGTCGAAGGCGGCCTGCTCCACATGGGCGGCGTTGAGGTAGTGCTCGACGACCTCGTGGCCGAACGCCTGCCGCGCCACGGCACTGTCGTCGAACAGGTCCGCCGCCTCGCGCAGCGTGCTCGGGACGCGGGGTTTCGCTGAGGCGTAAGCGTTTCCGGTGAACTGGGGCTCCAACGGAAGGTCGTTGTCGATGCCGTGCAGGCCGGCCGCGATCAGCGCGGACACCGCGAGGTACGGGTTGACGTCGCCGCCCGGCACCCGGTTCTCCACCCGCAGCGAATCGCCGTGTCCGACCACGCGCAGGGCGCAGGTGCGGTTGTCGCTGCCCCACGCGATGGCGGTCGGCGCGAACGAGCCGGGCGCGAACCGCTTGTAGGAGTTGATATTCGGGGCGAGGAAGTACGTCAGCTCACGCAGACAGGCGAGCTGGCCCGCCACGAATCGCTCCATCAGCGGCGAGAACCCGTGCGGGCCGTCCCCGGCGAGGACCGCCTCACCGTCGGTGGAGCGCAGACTCATGTGGATGTGGCACGAGTTGCCCTCACGCTCGTTGCACTTGGCCATGAACGTCAGGCTCTTGCCCAGTCGCGCCGCGTTCTCCTTGGCGCCCAGCTTGTAGATCGTGTGGTTGTCGCAAGTGGTCAGCGCGTCGGCGTAACGGAAGGTGATCTCGTGCTGGCCGGGGTTGCACTCGCCTTTCGCGGACTCGACGTACATTCCCGCGTCGGCCATGTCGTTGCGGATGGCGCGCAGCAGTCCCTCGATGCGGCCGGTGCCCAGCACCGAATAGTCCACGTTGTACTGGTTGACGGGTTTCAGTGCGCGGTATCCCTGGTTCGCGGCCTGCTCGTAGGTCTCGTCGAACACGAGGAACTCCAACTCGGTGCCCACGAACGCGCCCAGCCCGCGCTCGGCGAGCCGCTCCAGTTGATGGCGCAGGATCTGCCTGGGCGACACCGTGACCGGGCCGCCCTCGACGCGCTCGACGTCGGTCAGCACCGTCGCGGTGTGCGGATACCAGGGCGTCATCCGCAGCGTGGCCAGGTCGGGCCGGAGCACGAAGTCGCCGTAGCCGGTCTCCCAGGAGGACATCACATATCCGTCGACGGTGTTCATCTCGACGTCCACCGCGAGCAGGTAGTCGCACGCCTCGGCACCGTGCTTGAGGACCTCTTCGAGGAAGTACCGCGCGGAGCACCGCTTGCCCTGCAACCTGCCCTGCATGTCGGTCATGGCCACCAGGACGGTGTCCACCTCGCGGGACTCGACGAGTTCGCGCAGGCGGGCCACGGAGAGCGGACCGTTGACGTCACCCATGGCCGAACCCTCCGCAAAGGTCTGACTGGCGCCCCTTTGAAACTCCGACCCACGCATGCTCGCAGCGCGCACTCCGGCCCGCAACCACCGACCGGGGAACATCAACCAAACGGGCTCGACCCCAGGCCGATGCCGGGTTATCCATCAAAGGACCGACTTCGATCCTTTGCGGCAGGAACCGCGACTGCGTGAACTGTGAATGAAACTGTTCAAAACACCCGCATGGTTAACGGTTGTGAACAAAGGTGATCGCGAACAAGACTGACCGGGTTCTCCTTAACCCTTGCCTGAGGGTTCTCCATCGAGGGCTGGAGCCTCAGGCGACCCTGCAGAGGAGTCAGTCGTATGCGCATGTCCCGAACCAGGGTGGCGGTCGCCGTCACGGCGGCCGCGGCCACTGTCGGAGCCACCTTCGCCCTGGCTGTCCCGGCCACGGCGGCGGAAGCCCAGATCCTGAACGAGAACTCCGCGAACGCCATCAAGGACAGCTACATCGTCATGCTGAAAGACGGCCAGTCGCGGGCCGTCGCCACCTCCGCCGACAGCCTCGGCCGCAAGTACGGCGGCAAGGTCGGCTTCACCTACGAGTCCGCGCTTCGCGGGTTCTCGGTGACCATGTCCGCGGCGCAGGCTCGCAAGCTCGCCGCAGACCCGGCCGTGGCGTCGATCGAGCAGGACCGCACCATCAAGCTGCTGACCGACCAGCCCAACCCGCCGTCGTGGGGTCTGGACCGGGTCGACCAGCGCGACCTGCCGCTGAACAGCAACTACTCGTACGCGACCGGCGCGTCCAACGTCACCGCGTACGTGATCGACACCGGCATCAACTACAACCACGCCGACTTCGGCGGCCGGGCCAGCCTGGGCACCGACGTGTTCACCGACGGCCAGGCGGGCAAGGACTGCCAGGGCCACGGCACGCACGTCGCGGGCACCGTCGGCGGCAAGACGTTCGGTGTGGCCAAGGAGGTCAAGCTCAAGGCCGTCCGGGTGCTGAACTGCCAGGGCGGCGGCTCGGTGTCGGGCATGGCCAAGGGCGTGGACTGGGTGACCGCGAACGCGGTGCTGCCCGCCGTGGCCAACATGAGCCTCTACACGGGCACGAAGAACGAGCCGAGCACCGTGCTCGACACCGCGGTGAAGAACTCGATCGCCAAGGGCGTCACCTACGCCGTCGCCGCCGGAAACTTCGGCGACGACAGCTGCCAGTACAGCCCGCAGCGGGTGTCCGAGACGATCAACGTGATGGCGTCGAACAAGACCGACGGCCGGGTCAGCAACAGCCTCTGGTCGTCGAGCTACGGCACCTGCTCGGATCTCTTCGCCCCCGGTGACAGCATCGTGTCGGCGTCGCACTCGAGCACCACGGGCAGCTCCACCAAGAGCGGCACGTCCATGGCCGCCCCGCACGTCGCGGGCGCGGCGGCGCTGTACCTGGCGGCCAACCCGACCGCCACCCCGAAGCAGGTCCACGACGCGCTGATCGCCAACGCCACCAGCGGCAAGGTGACCAACGCCGGAACCGGGTCGCCGAACAAGCTGCTGTTCGTCGGCGGCGGCGGCGACGTTCCTCCGCCCACCGGCTGCGCCACCAAGACCAACGGCACCGACGTCGCCATCCCGGACGCGGGCGCCGCGGTCACCAGTGACATCACCATCTCCGGCTGCGAGGGCAACGCCTCGGCGACGGCGAAGGTCGACGTCAACATCAAGCACACCTGGCGCGGCGACCTGGTCATCGACCTGGTGGCACCGGACGGCTCGGCCTACCGCCTGAAGAGCTCTTCGTCGAACGACTCGGCCGACAACGTCATCGCGAGCTACACGGTGAACCTGTCCTCCGAGGCGCGCAACGGCACTTGGAAGCTGAGGGTCCAGGACGTCGCCCGGTATGACACGGGCACCATCGACACCTGGAGCCTGACGCTGTAAGCACCGCGAATACCGGGAATGCCCGCCGAGCCCCAGTGCTCGGTGGGCATTCCCCGTTCAGGCGGACCAGCGGCTTTCGAGGCGGTTCGCCAGCGCCCCGAAGAGCGGACCCGCCTGGGGGACATCCAGTTCGACCACCATCCGCAGCCGGTGGCGAAGCCGCTCGCGGGCGGTCATCGGACCCCATTCCCAGTCCTGCGCCAGCACCCGCTCGAACTGGTCGCGCTCGCCGCGCTGGATGCGTTGGACCAGGGCGTCGCCGCGCAGAAGCCAGGCGACGCAGTGGTCGGCCAGGGAACCAGGGACGTCCGTGCCGGTGGTCTCCCGCCAAGTCTCGACGTACGCCGACTCCGCCGAGGCGATCACCTCCGGCGCCAGGACCGTGCTGTATCCGCAGGTTGGGAAGGCCATGCGGAGGTAGGCCAGTTCGGCCAGGCCCGGGCCGCTGCCTGCTTGTTCGAAGTCGATGAAGTGCACGCCCGCGGGACCGACCAGCAGGTTCCCCGGGCAGGGATCGCCGTGCAGGAGGGCGGATCCGTCGGTGGCGACGCGGGCCGGCAGTGAGCGCAGCGCGTGTTCCGCGGTGGGCGACGGGTGGACGCCGACGGCGGCGCACAGGCGGAGGAACGCGGTCAGGTCCGCCTCCCGTGGGGCGTCGGCGGCGGGCAGGGACGGGGGCGGGGTGACGGCGTGGAGGCGGGCGAGACTGCTTGCGTAGGTGAGCGGGTCGGGGAACACACTCGCGCTCTCGACGTACTCCAACACGGTGACGTTCGCCGAAGGGTCGGCGTCGAGGACCTCGGGCGCCAGGCCCACCACCGCGGCGGCCCGCAGTGCGACGAGTTCGCGCTGGAATCGCGTGTCCGCCTTGTGCCCCAACAGTTGTTTGACCACAACACGCCGGTCGGCAAGGTCGATGACCCACACCTGCGAGCCGGGACTGCTCGACAACGGGTCGACACGGCGTGGGATTCCGAGGCCAAGCACGCGGCTCAGGTTGCCTCGTTCTACCCAGGCAGGCAAGGTAATACGGTGATCACAGAGCAGGTACTGCTGTTGGACGAGACCGGCCATGGGATCGGCACCGCCGCCAAAGCCGAGGTGCACAACGCGAACACGCCGCTGCACCTGGCGTTCTCCAGCTATGTCTTCGATCCCGACGGGCGGTTCCTGATCACCCAGCGGGCCTCGCACAAGAAGACCTGGCCTGGCGTCTGGACGAATTCCTGCTGTGGCCACCCCGGACCCGACGAGCCCATCGCGCGGAGTGTGGCGCGCAGGCTGGAAGACGAACTCGGCCTCGTCGGGCCGCACCACCCCGACCTGATCCTGCCCCGGTTCCGCTACCGCGCGGTGATGGGCAACGGCATGGTGGAGAACGAGATGTGCCCGGTGTTCCGGGTCGTCGTGACCACCGACCCGGTGCCCAACCCGGAGGAGGTCGACGCCGCGGAGTGGGTGTCGTGGGCCGAGTTCAGCGAGTCGGTGCTCGCCGGGACGCGCACGGTCTCGCCGTGGAGCGTGCTGCAGGTCAGCGAGCTGACCCGGCTCGGACCCGACCCGCTGGCGTGGCCGGTGGGCGACACCGACGAGCTGCCGATCGCTGTCCGGTAATCGGGACGGTTGGAAAAAAGCAGGCGACGACCGCTTCGGCGCACGTACTGTCGGTGCAGTGCATGTCTTGTTCTCCAGCCTGCCCAGCCATGGCCACACCTACCCCCTGCTCCCCTTGGCGATCGCGGCCAAGGAACAGGGGCACCGCGTCACCTACGCGACCGATGTCTCGTTCCACCCCGTCCTGAGCCCCCTCGGGTTCGACGTCGTCGATGTCGGAACCACCATCGGCGATGCCTTCAGCCAGGTCACCCAGGGCGCCCCGCCCGACTTCCGCGACCCCGAGGCGATGGCCGAGGTGGTGAGCAGTGTCTTCATGTCGGTGCTGGCCCGCCGCTTCGCCGCCGACCTGCGCCCTGTCCTCGACCGCGAGAAGCCCGACCTGGTGATCTACGAGGCGGGCTGCACGGGCGCCGGGCTCGCCGCCAAAGCCGCGGGAATCCCCGTGCTGTGCCACGCCTTCGGCCGGGGAGGCCTCGGGATCGTCTTCCCCGACTTCCTCACCAAGCAAGCCGAGGTGGCCGCCGAACTCGGGGTCGACTACGACCCGGCCGGGCCGTTTCCCGACCCGTATCTGGACATCTACCCGGCGTCCCTGCAGGACAAGGAGTTCCTCACCTTCCCCAAGCGGATCCCGCTGCGTCCGGTGGCCTTCGCCGAGCCGGGCGAGTTGCCCGCGTGGGTGGCCGAGCACGAACGGCCCTTGGTCTACCTGACCCTGGGCACGGCATTCGGCCAGGCGGCGGTGCTGCGGACCGCGATCGACGGTCTCGCGACGCTGCCCGCCCGGGTGATCGTCGCGGCGGGGCCGACCGTGGAGATCGCCGACCTCGGCGCGGTGCCGGACAACGTGACCGCGCTGCCCTGGGTTCCGCAGGCGGACCTGTTGCCGCACACCGATCTCGTCGTGCACCACGGCGGCAGCGGCACCACGCTCGGGGCCTTGGCCGCCGGTGTGCCGCATCTGTTCATCCCGCAGGGCGCCGACCAGTTCGTCAACGCCGACGCGGTGACCGAGAGCGGCGCGGGCCTGCAACTCGTCGGCGACGCGATCACCGTCGAGGCGGTGGCCACGAAGGCGGCCGAACTCCTGGCCGACAGCGCGGTCGCCGCACGGTCCCGGGAGCTGGCCGCGGAGATCGCCACCATGCCCACCCCCGCCGAAACCGCCGCCACCCTGGAACACCTCACGTCCTAACCCCTCGCGAGTCCAACGTTCAGAACAACGAGTCCGACGTTCAGAACATCCACTTTCGTCTCACGGCACCGTGAGATCGAAATTCGAATGTTTTGAACGTCGGACTCGTTGTTCTGAACGTTGGACTCGCGGTTTCGGGGTTGGGTGGAGTTTCGGATACTGGTAGTCTCTGGAGTCTTGCGGACTCTCGGGAGGCCTGGCGNGTTTCGGGGTTGGGTGGAGTTTCGGATACTGGTAGTCTCTGGAGTCTTGCGGACTCTCGGGAGGCCTGGCGTGGATGATCAGCGCGACTTCGAGGTCGTCGTCATCGGCGCGGGAGCATCCGGCATCGGCGCGGCCATCAAGCTGCGCGCCCAGGGCGTGACCGACTTCGCCGTGCTGGAGAAGGCCTCGGGCGTCGGCGGCACCTGGCGGGCCAACACCTACCCGGGCTGCGCGTGCGACGTCCCCTCGGCGCTGTACTCGTTCTCGTTCGCGCCCAACCCGCAGTGGAGCCGGGCGTTCGCCGAGCAGCCGGAGATCCTGGACTACCTGCGCCGGGTGTCGGCCGACCACGGTGTCGACCCACATCTGCGCCTCGGCGTCGAGTTGACCCGCGCCCAGTGGTCCGACGGCGACCAGCGCTGGCACCTCGACACGACCCGCGGCCGGTTCTCCGCCCGCATCCTGATCGCCGGGGCGGGCCCGTGGAACGAGCCGCTCATCCCGGACCTGCCCGGCCTGGTCGACTTCCCCGGCGAGGTCTTCCACTCCGCCTGGTGGGACCACACCATCGACCTGAGGGGCAAGCGGGTCGCGGTCGTGGGGAGCGGTGCGTCGGCAGTGCAGTTCGTGCCGCACCTGCAGCCTGAGGTCACGGCCCTACATCTGTTCCAGCGGACCGCGCAGTGGGTGCTGCCCAAGCCCGACCACGCCGTGCCCGAGATCGAGAAGCGGCTCCTGCGCGCCGTCCCGTTCGCCCAGCGCGCGCTGCGCGGCATCGAGTACGCGGCGATAGAGGCGCTCGGCGTCGGCTTCCGCAACCCGTGGATCCTGCGGCTGATCCAGCGGGTCGGCCTGGCGCACCTGCTGCTCACGGTCCGCGATCCCGACCTGCGCCGGGCGCTGACTCCGGACTACACGCTGGGCTGCAAGCGTCTGCTGCTCTCCAACACCTACTACCCGGCGCTGACCCGGCCGAACGTGACGGTCCACCCGCACGCGGTTCGGGAGATCCGGGGCAGCCACGTCGTCGGCGCGGACGGCGCGGAGTCCGAAGTGGACGCCATCATCCTCGGCACCGGATTCCGCATCCTCGACATGCCACTGGCGAACCTGGTGTTCGACGCCGAGGGACGCAGTCTCGCCGAGCACTGGCAAGGCAGCCCGGTCAGCTATCTCGGCACCACGGTCGCCGGGTTCCCGAACGCCTTCCTGCTGCTCGGACCGAGTCTGGGCACCGGGCACTCGTCGGCGTTCACGATCCTGCAAGCCCAGCTGGGCTACGTGAGCACCGCGGTCCGCCGGATCCGCGAGCTCGGGTGGTCGAGCATCACGGTCCGGCCGGACGTGCAGCGCCGCTACAACAACGAGGTGCAGGGCGCGCTGACGGGCACCGTCTACAACACCGGCGGCTGCTCCAGCTACTACCTGGACTCCAACGGCCGCAACAGTTTCAGCTGGCCGTGGTCGACCGGCCGGATGCGCGCGCGGCTCGCGGTGTTCGACCCGTCGGACTACATCGTCCGCTCGCCCGCGGACCGGCCCGCCGAGATGACGTAGTAGTCGATCAGGCCGTCGCGGTAGGAAGTCAGCCAACGCCGGGGCCACTCGCCCTCGGGCACGCCGAGTTGGGCGATCCAGCGGTCCAGCCCCGGCCAGACGTGCTCGCCGATCGAGGTGACCCGGACATCGCCGAAGCCCGCCGTGCTCAGTGCGCCGACCACGTCGGGGACCGCGTGATCGCGGTCGACGCCGGAGGCGAAGGTGTCCAGCCTGGCCGCGAGTTCGCCGGGACGGTCCGCGGTCGGGGCGAAGAACGTGCTGACGGCGAACCGGCCACCCGGCCGCAGCACGCGGAACGCCTGCGCGGCGAACGGGCCAAGGTCGTCCATGTGCTGCGCGGCCTCGATGGACACCGCGACGTCGAAGGTCTCGTCGGGGAACGGGAGATCCTCGGCGGCGCCCTGGCGGTAGGTCAGCCGCTCCCCCTGGGCGTGGACGCTCGCGCGGGCGACCTGGTCCGGGCTCAGGTCGACGCCGTGCAGTTCGCGCGGGCCGAATTCGGCGAATGCCCAGGCCGCGCCGACGCCGGTGCCTGAACCGATTTCGAGCACGGCGTCCCCGGCGTTGACGCCCAGCTGCTCGAATACCAGACGATAGAGGGCGAACTGGCTTTCGACTCGCTGTTCGACGGATATCGGCTGGTCCGCCGCCAGGCCTGGCCAGAATCCGAAGTTGATGAATCCCCCGGCGAAGACCGGCAGGGAACTCAGGTCGTCCTCGCCGTACATCCGGGACCTGAGCACCGGAGCGTCATCAGTCATGACTCCATGTTGCCATAAGGGAATCTTCCCATTTAAGGGTTAACAGTTATGTTTCTCGCCAATTTTGAGGTCTTTCCAACAAGCGGCCCGAGTGGCATTATGCACGGGCGAGCAGCTCCATTGTGGACGCGGGGATAGCCGACCGCGCCTTTCTTGCTCGTACCCCCTGCACAGTAAGGAATCGGCATCAATGACGCGCATCCAATTGCGAAGCAAGGCGTCCAGAGCAGCTTTGCTCGCCGTAGTCGCGACCGCGGGCATCGCCGCGGTCTCGATCCCTGCCTACTCCAGCGAAGCTGAAGTCACGATCCAGAACGCCGACGCCCCCGGCGCCGTGCCCGACCGCTACATCGTCAAGTTCAAGAACGGCGCGCGCAGCGCCGCCGCCGTCAGCTCGATGTCGGCCGACAAGGCCCGCAAGCACGGCGGCACCGTCCGGCACAACCTCGAGATCATCAACGGCTACTCGGCCACGATGACCGCGGAGCAGGCCAAGGACGTCGCCCGCGACGCCGACGTCGAGTCCGTCGAGCAGGCCCAGTACATGGTCGCCCTCGACACCCAGACCAACCCGCCCAACTGGGGCGACGACCGCATCGACCAGCGTGACCTTCCGCTGAACCAGACCTTCAACTACCCGACCAACCCTGGTCAGGGCGTCCGCGTCTACGTGCTGGACACCGGCATCAACGCGAGCCACACCGACTTCACCGGCCGCGTCGCCGCGGGCTACGACTTCGTCGACAACGACTCGACCCCGCAGGACTGCCAGGGCCACGGCACGCACGTCGCGGGCACCGCGGCGGGCACGGTCTACGGCGTCGCCAAGAAGGCGACAATCTCCGCGGTCCGCGTGCTCGGCTGCGACGGCTCCGGCAGCAACGACGGCATCCTGGCCGGCATCAACTGGGTCAAGAACAACGCGGTCAAGCCCGCGGTCGTCAACTACAGCATCGGCTGCCGCTCACGCTGCTCCAACGCCACTTTGGACAACGCGGTGAAGTCGCTGATCGCCAGCGGCGTGCAGTTCATCCAGGCGGCGGGCAACTCCAACGACGACGCCTGCTACTACAGCCCGCAGCTGGTCCCCGAGGCCATCACGGTCGGCAACAGCAACCAGCAGGACCAGCGCTACAACGGCACCGGTCCGAGCAGCTACGGCTCCTGCCTCGACATCTGGGCGCCGGGCACGAGCATCGTCTCGGCCTCGCACTCCAGCAACACCGGCAGCGCGACCATGACCGGCACGTCGATGGCCTCGCCGACCGTGGCGGGCGCGGCGGCGATGTACCTGGGCCTCAACACCTCGTCGACCCCGCAGCAGATTCGCGACGCGCTGGTCAACAACGGCTCGACGGGCAAGCTGACCGGCATCAACGCCGGTTCGCCGAACGTCCTGCTCTACACCGCGTTCATGAACGGCGGCGGCACCACCGGCGTGACGGTCACCAACCCGGGTAACC
>NZ_JABVED010000060.1 GCF_014323725.1 Actinokineospora xionganensis
GAGCCCTTTTCATCCTGGGCTGGATGCGTTGACGGGCAAGGCTGGTCGCTGATCACGGGTTGATGGTCGTCGGCGTGTCGTCGCTCGGACGTGGTGAAGCCCCTGGTAGCAGAGCTTTCGACCAAGATCGTTCCGCTTTCCAGGGGCTTCAGATGTTGTATTACCGTGCCGCGCTGCCGTTGTCACACCGGACCCTGACCTTCGTGTCCGGGCTGATCCGCGCTCACCGCAAGGAGTTGGGCTCGGTGTGGCGCAAGCTCAACCCGGGCGAGCAGGCCTTGCTGGTGCTGGTGTACCTGCGCAAGGGTGAGCCGTTCGCCGAGGTCGGTGCCGGGTTCGGGGTGTCGACGACGACCTGCTGGCGGTATGTCGACGAGACCGTGGAACTGCTCGCACGTCGGGCGCCGAAGCTGCGGGCGGCGCTGCGAAAAGCGAAACGGTCGGGCATGGCCTACGTCGTGGTCGACGGCACGCTGATCCCGGTCGACCGGGTCGCCGCGGACCGGCCGTTCTACTCCGGCAAGCACAAGATCCACGGGGTGAACCTGCAGGTCGTCGCGTCCCCGGACGGGACGATCCTGTGGGTGTCCGGGCAGTTGCCCGGTAGCACCCATGACACCGCCGCGGCCCGGATCTGGAACATCCTCGCCGCCCTGCGCGCCGCCGGTCTGATCGCCCTGGCCGACAAGGGCTACCACGGCTACGACCCCACCGGACAGCACGTGATCACCCCTTACAAGGGCAGGAACAAGCCCGACTCCCAGAAGGACGCCAATCGCGCTCACGCCCGACTCCGCGGACCCGGCGAACGCGCCAACGCCCAACTCAAGACCTGGCGCATCCTGCGCAAACTCCGCTGCTGCCCACGCCGAGCCAGCCGAATCGCCAAAGCCATCCACGTCCTACAGAACTACGAGACCACCGCAGGATGAAAAGGGCTC
>NZ_JABVED010000061.1 GCF_014323725.1 Actinokineospora xionganensis
CACCACCGGCGTGACGGTCACCAACCCGGGTAACCAGAGCGGCACCGTGGGCACCGCGGTCAACAAGTCCAACACCGCCTCCGGCGGCACCACCCCGTACACCTGGTCGGCCACCGGGCTGCCCGCAGGCCTGTCGATCAGCTCCTCGACCGGCACCATCACCGGCACCCCCACCACCGCCGGCACGTCCAACGTGACCATCACCGCGACGGACAGCTCCAGCCCCGCCAAGTCCGGGTCGGCGAACTTCACCTGGACGATCAACCCCACCGGCGGCGGCACCTGCTCGGCGGTCACCAACACCACCGACCACACCATCACCGACAACACCACCATCGAAAGCCCGGTCACCGTCTCCGGCTGCACCGGCAACGCCTCAGCCACCGCCAAGGTCGACGTCAACATCGTCCACACCTACATCGGTGACCTGACCGTCTCCCTCATCGCACCCGACGGCTCCGCCTACGTCCTGCACAACAAGACCGGCGCGGGCACCGACAACCTCAACACCTCCTACACCGTCAACCTCTCCGGCGAAACCGCCGACGGCACCTGGAAACTCAGGGTCAACGACTCCGGCCCCGGCGACAGCGGCAAACTCGACACCTGGACCCTCAACACCGGATCCACCGGCGACGGCGGCACCTGCGCCCCCGCCGGCAACGGCACCAACGTCACCATCGCCGACAACACCACCGTCACGAGCACCATCAACCTGAGCTGCTCGGGCACCGCCTCATCGAGCAGCAAAGTCGACATCGACATCAAGCACACCTGGCGCGGCGACCTCGTC
>NZ_JABVED010000062.1 GCF_014323725.1 Actinokineospora xionganensis
CGGGTTTACGCGGGGTCGCCGCCGGTGCGGGCGGTGGATCAGCTCGACCTGTCCATTGAGGATGGCGAGTTCCTGGTCCTGGTGGGCCCGTCGGGCTCGGGTAAGTCGACGGCGTTGCGGATGCTCGCGGGGCTGGAGGATGTCGACGAGGGGACGATCCGGATCGGCGATCGGGATGTCACCCATGTGCCGCCGAAGGGCCGCGACATCGCGATGGTGTTCCAGTCCTACGCCCTGTATCCGCACATGACCGTCGCCCAGAACATGGGCTTCGCGCTCAAGCTGCAGGGCTTGCCGAAGTCGGTGATCTCGGAGAAGGTCGCCGAGGCGGCCAAACTGCTCGACCTTCAGAAGTACCTCGACCGCAAACCCAAGGCACTGTCGGGTGGCCAACGCCAACGCGTCGCCATGGGCCGCGCCATCGTGCGTGACCCGGCGGTGTTCCTCATGGACGAACCACTGTCCAACCTCGACGCCAAACTCCGCGTCGAGACCCGCGCCAACATCGCCGCCCTCCAACGACGCCTCGGCACCACCACCATCTACGTCACCCACGACCAGGTCGAAGCCATGACCATGGGCCACCGCGTCGCCGTGCTCAAGGACGGACTGCTCCAGCAGTGCGACACCCCACGCGCCCTCTACGACCGCCCCGCCAACGCCTTCGTCGCGGGCTTCATCGGCTCACCCGCCATGAACCTGC
>NZ_JABVED010000063.1 GCF_014323725.1 Actinokineospora xionganensis
CATGGGCGAACCCCTCGCCAATTACAAGCGCGTGGTGGAGGCGGTCCACCGCATTTGTGACCCGGCGCCCGAAGGTCTGGGCATCTCGCACCGGTCGGTGACGGTGTCGACGGTCGGTTTGGCCCCGGCGATCCGCAAGCTGGCGGACGAGAAGATGCAGGTCCGCCTCGCGGTGTCCCTGCACACCCCGGACGACGAGCTGCGCGACACGCTGGTGCCGGTGAACAACCGCTGGTCGGTCGACGAGGTGCTGGAAGCGGCCCGCTATTACGCCGACGTCTCAGGCCGACGGGTGTCGATCGAGTACGCGTTGATCAGGGACATCAACGACCAGCCCTGGCGCGCCGACCTCCTGGCGAAGCGCTTGCGCAAGCACTTGGGACAGCTGGTCCACGTCAACGTGATCCCGTTGAACCCCACCCCGGGCTCCAAGTGGGACGCGGCGCCGAAGCCCGTGGAGCGCGAGTTCGTCCGCCGGGTCAACGCGGGCGGAGTCGCCTGCACGGTCCGCGACACCCGCGGCCAGGAAATCGCCGCCGCCTGCGGCCAACTCGCCGCCGAAGGCTGACC
>NZ_JABVED010000064.1 GCF_014323725.1 Actinokineospora xionganensis
ATCGGCCGGTTTGAGCGGTAAGATCGAACATGTGTTCAGTGCTGAGGTGATCGCGGGGATGAGCGACGTCGAGACGCTGGACCTGCTGCGCGACCTGGAGCGCCGGCAGGCCGCCCTCGACGCCGCGAAGGTCCGCGCGCTCGCACGCATGGCGCGACTGCGCCCGGACCGCGATGCCGGCGGCCACCGTTTCGCCGGCGCCGAAGTCGGGGCGGCCCTGGCGTGGACCCCGGCCCGGGCGGCCACCGAGGTGGCCCGCGCCGCCCGGTTGAGCACCCTGTTTCCGTCCACGGTGGACGCGTTGGCCGCGGGGCGGATCGACCTGGCCCGGGCGGGCGCGTTGGTCGAGATCACCGCCACCCTGTCCGATGAGCACGCCCGTGAAGTGGAAGCGTGGATTCTCGCCCGCTACGAGCACAAGACGATCGTCGGGTGGCGACAAGCGCTGCGGGCGAAGAAAGACCGCATCGACCCCGACGGGGCCGCCCGCCGCCGCGAACAACGCCGCCGCGAACGCCGGGTCGA
>NZ_JABVED010000065.1 GCF_014323725.1 Actinokineospora xionganensis
GCGGTGTATCTGATGGTCGACAAGATCGCCCGCACCCGCCGCGCGGCGGGTGCCGCCGACACCCTCGAGACCCTGCGCGCCGACGCCCTCTACGACCTGGTCGTGAACGGTGGCGGGCGCGGGGTCACCGTCGAACTCCAGGTCGCCGTCCCCTACACCGTGCTGCTCGGGGCCAACCTGGGCGGCACCCTCGACGGGTACGGCCCCGTCCCGAACATCACCATCCGGGAACTGATCACCGATCATGACACCAGCTGGCGGCGCATCCTGACCGACCCGATCGGGAAAGTCCTCGAAGTGAGCACCCGCCGCCACCCCGGCGCCGACCTCACCCGCCACATCCGCCTACGCGACCACACCTGCCGCTTCCCCGGCTGCCACCGCCCGGCCAAATCCTGCGAACTCGACCACACCACCCCACACAGCCACGGAGGTTCCACCAGCGCACCCAACCTCGGCGCCCTGTGCAAACTCCACCACAAACTCAAAACCCAACCCGGCTGGC
>NZ_JABVED010000066.1 GCF_014323725.1 Actinokineospora xionganensis
AAGGTTCCCGGAGGTGTCCTTGCCGGTGACCAGGGTGATCGGCCCGACCCCCTCCAGCGCGGCGGGGCCCGGCTGCGCGCCGCCACCTCCCGAATCCGATGTTCCGCACGCACTGAGGCTCAGCACCAGCGCGGCCGCAAGAGCCACTCCACGTGCGACAGGTCCTCGCGTAAACACGACACCTCCAGTGGATCGATGAACGCTCCCCGCGCGCTGGGCGCCCGGCTTTTTGGTGTTAATCGGACTGTTCTCGCATGTTGGCGGCAAGGGAATGAACGACATCTCCTCGTTACCGTTTCGAAATCAACAACTGGGGGCGGCCGGAGAACCCCTATCCGACCTGGTGCTCTGGTGTCACCCCGCCGGATGGGGCATCCTGAGAAGCTCGGTGTGCCGACCGGTGAAGGATGGGCAGCGATGGCTCAAGTCAGCTTCGATTCCGCGTCGCGGGTTTACGCGGGGTCGCCGCCGGTGCGGGCGGT
>NZ_JABVED010000067.1 GCF_014323725.1 Actinokineospora xionganensis
AAGGTTCCCGGAGGTGTCCTTGCCGGTGACCAGGGAGATCGGCCCGACGCCCGCTAACGCACCGGGAGCGGCAGCCTCGCCGCCACCGCCCGACTCCGACGATCCGCACGCGCTGACGCCCAAGATCAGGGCTGCCGCGAGCGCGGCACCGCGCAGGGCGCGACCTTGTGTAACCACGACGCCTCCAGAATTGATTCAGAGCTCCGGCCCGGCACTGGCCTGCTCGTTGTTAAGCGGACTTTCCACGGAGGTTGCGAGCAAGGGAACGTCGAAGACGCATCCGTTATCGTTTCGAGACCGAAATCACGATAGTTCCTTCATGAAGTTGCAGAAAGTCTTGCAAGACCCTGGTGTTCAGGGTAGGGATGCGGCATCCTGGCGGCTCGACCGTCCAGCGGACGCAAAGGATGTGGCATGGCCCAGGTCAGTTACGACAGCGCTTCCCGGGTTTACGCGGGGTCGCCGCCGGTGCGGGCGGT
>NZ_JABVED010000068.1 GCF_014323725.1 Actinokineospora xionganensis
GAGCCGGGACCGTCGAGGCCGGGCAGCGGCGCGACGGCGAACTTGCCCGCCACCTGCGACGAGCCATCCGTCGCGTTGGCCTTGGCGTACTGGTACGGCCACTGGCGGTGGAAGACCAGCTCACCGGCCTGGAACGCCCGGCGGCCTTCCTCTTCCTTGAAGGTGCGCGCCTTGGCGGCGATCTTGCCGGACTTGACGCCCTCGACGAGGAAGTCCAGGCCCGCCTTCGCCTTGTCGGTGTTCACGTTCGGCTTGCCGTCCTCGCCGACGACGTCACCACCGGCGGAGTTGACGGCTTCGCTGAAGTTGACCGTGAGGCCCTCGTACTTCTCGAACTGCCCCGCGTAGCACGACAGACCCGGGTTCGTGGCGACCACCTTGTCGCAGGCGGCGTTCATCTCGGCCCACGTCGTCGGCGGCTTCGCGCCGACCGCGTCGAGGAGGTCCTTGCGGTAGTA
>NZ_JABVED010000069.1 GCF_014323725.1 Actinokineospora xionganensis
CAGAGGTCGCAGGTTCAAATCCTGTCCCCGCTACAAGATCTGAGAAGACCCCCGCTTGGCGCCAACGGCGTTCAAGCGGGGGTCTTCTCGTTGTCGGGGTCACAGTGCTGACACTGCTGGGGCGCGCCGCCGAGTCAGGGTCGTGAGAGCTCGACAGCGCGTGTGGACCGGTGAAGCCGCCCCCGAGGTGCCCGGTGGGCCGCCAGGGCGCGTGGAGGCTTCCAGGGCCCCGCGCCGCCCGTGGTGGCGGCACCCACGGCACTGTGAACGCCGCCGGTGCGCACCGTCCATGCCGCCCGCGAGCCGCCCACCCTGCGTCTGGCGGTCGGAATTCACGGAATCGCACCCCGCCGAAACCCGCATGCCAGCCCCGTGTAATCTTCTCCTTACGACGCGGGGTGGAGCAGCTCGGTAGCTCGCTGGG
>NZ_JABVED010000007.1 GCF_014323725.1 Actinokineospora xionganensis
GCGCCACCGTCGTGCCCGCCGGGCGTGCCTTCCGCGCCGCCGTCGCCGACGCCGTGGCTGCCACCGCCGCCGAACCCGCCGCCGCTCGCACCACCGTCCGCGCCACCGTCCGCGCCACCGTCGTGCCCGCCGGGCGTGCCTTCCGCGCCGCCGTCGCCGACGCCGTGGCTGCCACCGCCGCCGAACCCGCCGCCGCTCGCACCACCGTCCGCGCCACCGTCCGCGCCGCCGTCATGACCGCCGGGCGTGCCCTGCGCGCCCCCGTCCGCTGCTCCGTGGTTTCCCGCCTGTCCGCTGCGGATGTCGTCGTCGTCCAGGGACATGGTGTCCTCCGTGTCTCGGCGTTGTGCTTCTACGCCGACCTGGTACCCCCATTCGGACGTTTCCATGCCACTTTTCACCAGGACCACCCGTTACGTGACCAGCGTTTGTGCGGCACCCACGGGGGGTAGTTCTGAGTCGGCTGAGGGACGATCGAGCGGAGGGTGGGACATGCGACCGGGCGACTTGCTCGACGGGCGCTACCGGCTCGGCAGGCTGGTCGGAACCGGCGGCATGGCCGATGTCCACGAGGCCACCGATATGCGCCTCGGCCGAGAGGTCGCCGTGAAGCTGTTCCGGCGCCGCGCCGAGGGCGAAACGGCCGCACGACTGGATTCCGAGGCTCGGCTGCTCAGCGGTCTGTCGCATCCTGGTCTGCTGCGAGTCTTCGACATCGCGCCCGACAACGACCGTCCGTACCTGGTCATGGAGCTGGTGCGCGGTCGCACGCTGCGGCGGGAGATCGACGACGGTCCGCTAGACCCGCGGCGGACGGCCCGGCTGGGCGCACGGCTCGCCGACACGCTCGCCTACGTGCATTCCCAGGGGATCATGCACCGCGACGTGAAGCCATCCAACGTGTTGCTTTCCGAGACGGTGGGCTGCTATCTCGCGGATTTCGGCATCGCCCGCGCCGAGGGTGATGAGCGGGTCACCGGAAGCGGCCACTGTGTCGGGACGGCCGCTTACCTTGCGCCCGAACAGGTCCAGGGTGGACCGTGCGGCCCGCCCGCGGACATCTACGCGCTCGGTCTGATGCTGATCGAGTGTCTGACCGGCAGGCCGGAGTACGACGGCACCGACGTCGAGGCGGCCGTCGCCCGGCTGCGCCGCGACCCCAGGATTCCCGACGGGCTCCCCGATCCGTGGCCGGAGACATTGGCGGCGATGACCGCCCGTGACCCGGCGGACCGGCCGGACGCCGAGGACTGCGCCCAGCGGCTCGCCGCGGCGGCGCTGACGGGCGGGCGCCCGCTGCCCCCGGTGCGCCCGTCCACCCCGCCGGTGTCGCGTCAGGCGACGGCCGAACTCCCGCCGCTCGCCAAGCCGCGGACGCGGGTGGCGGCGGTGCGGGTGGCCGCCGCGAGCGCCGCCGTCCTGATCGGCGGGACCGCGGTGGCGATGACCTCTGCCGAACCGGGCCGAACGGCCGTCAGCCCGCCGCCCGGGTCGTCGGAGGTCATGCCCGACCCGAAGCCGGTGCCTGCGGTCGCGGTGCCACTCCCGACGACGAAGGCGACACCTGAGTCGACGAAGGCGGAACCACCTGCCGAGCCGACGAAGTCCGGCAAGGGCAACAAGGGCAAGAAGAAGGGCAAGTCGAGCGGCTGATCAGTCGACCGAGCGGCGGTAGCGCACCTCTCGACGCGGCCCCGGAGTCGCCAGCCTGCGAATCAGGTAGGTGAGTCCGGCGCCGATGAGCAGCCACACGAGCGCGGCCATGCCGTAGTTCAGCACCACGGCCATCTTCTCCGAGCCCGGGCTGAACAGGCCGTCGAAGCCGAGCGACACGGCGGACGAGAAATCATTTACAAAGGACGCGAAACCGTTGGACGGGTTGGCGTTGGCCAACGTGAGGATGATCTTCACGACCAACACCACGGCGAACAGTCCACAGAGGAATGTGATGATGCTGCAGATCACATTGATGGCGCGGTGGCGGCTCGCGTTCGTGTCCTCGACCCGCTCGTGCACTACTTCTTCCTCGCCCGGCATCCCGGGCACGACGGGCTCGCGCCGAGGGCCGGAATAGCGAGGGTCATTATCGGGATACGTCATAAATCCATGGTCGCACCGGCGACGACCCCCCGCTGGACGAATCAGCCCGCGAAGCGCTGCTGGAGCCGGTCGAGCGTGGCGCGGATGCTCTTGAGGTTCTTGCCGGGGAATTTGACCAGTTCCAGCAGGAACCCGATGCGCGCGGTCGACCAGTCGAAGGTCTCGGTGACCTCGGTGCGGCCGTCGCCAAGGTCGCGCAGCTGCCAGCGCCACCGGTGGCCGTAGAAGTGCCGCCACGCGATCAGCCGGTTCTCCTCGAACTCGACGACCGTGTTGAGGATCTTGTACTGCCGACCCATCTTCATGTCCATGCCGAACTTGTCGCCCAGCTTGAGCCTGCGCGACCCGGTGCCGCGCGCGGACAGCACGGTGCCGGACCCGTCGATGAGCGGGTGCTTCGCGGGATCGGCCAACAGCTCGAAGATCTCGGCCGCGGGCGCGTCGATGACGCGGGTGTCGGAGACCTGACGTGGTGCCATTCCAGCACCCTAGGTCAGTCCGACGGTCCTTCCATGGTCCAAGTGAGCTGTGTCATTGAATCGCCTGACGTGCCACACGGGGCCGTCGACCACGATCTGGGAGATCGACCCGTTGTCCGAGCCAAGGAAGGCGAAGGGGGCGGCGCCGGTGGCCAAGGCGATCAGCTGCCCGATGACGCCGCCGTGGGTGAACACCGCGATCCGCTGGCCGGGATGGCGCGCGGCCAGCCGTTCGACCGCCCCGCGGACCCGCTTCGCGAACTCCTCGTTCGGCTCCCCGCCGGGGATGGCGTCCCACCGCTGCTCCTGCCGCATCCGCAGCGCGATCGGGTCGTTCTGGGCGACCTTCTGCCGGAACAGCCCGCCCTCCCACTCGCCGAGGAACACCTCGCGCAGGTCGGCCTCCACCTGTGGCGTGAGGTCCACCGCCCGGGCGAGCGGCGCGGCGGTCATGGCCGTGCGCTGGAGAGTGGTCACGTAGATGGCGTCGATCCCCAGGCTGGAGAGCCGGGCCGCGACCCGCTCGGCCTGATGCTCGCCCTCAGGCGCCAGCGGCGGGTCGCCCTGGCCCCCGACGAGGTCGAACCTGCGGTCGGGATCGGCGGCGGCGGATTCACCGTGCCGGATCAGGAGGAACTCGGTGGAACCGGCGGGGGCGACGAAGCGGAGCTGGCGGTACGAGGCAGTGGACACGAGGACAGCAGACCGTGTCCTGGGGCGACCGTCAACCAAGTGGCTTGACCAGCAGCTCGAAGGCGAGGTCAGCGCGCAGCGGGACACCGAAGCGTTCGTCGCCGTAGGGGAACGGGGTCAACTCGCCGGTCCGCCGGTAGCCGCGCCGGACGTACCAGGCGATCAGGTCCTCGCGGGCGTTGATGACCTTCATCCGCATCTCGCCCAGGCCCCACTCGTCCCGGGCGAAGCGCTCGGCCTCGGCCAGGGTGTCGTGGCCGATCCCGCCGCCCTGCAGGCCGGGGACCACGGCGAACATGCCGAAGTAGCCCGCGCCGTCCTCCTCGGCGACGTGGCAGCACGCCACCAGGTCGTCGTCGCGCCACGCCATGAGCACCGCGCTCTTGGGCGCGGTGATCACCTCGGCGACGCCGTCGGGGTCGGTGCGCTGGCCTTCGAGCAGGTCCGCCTCGGTCGTCCAGCCCGTGCGGCTGGAGTCGCCGCGGTAGGCGGACTCGATCAGCGGGACGAGAACGGGCACGTCAGCGAGGGTCGCCTTGCGAAAAATCAGCACGTCGCGAGCTTATGCGAGGGTTTGCCACCAGGGGTCGACAGTCGGCGGGGCGTCGACGTCCACACGCTCGCCCGGGCGCGGGATCGCCAGCGCCACGTCGCGGGCCTTCGCCTCGGCCCACACCCGGTCCGCGGGCTCGGTCCACGCGTGCAGCGCGAGCTTGAACGTCGCCCAGTGCACCGGGACCATCAGCCCGCCCTGGAGGTCGACATGGGCGGCGACGCCGTGTTCCGGGGTCATGTGGATGTCGGGCCAGCCGTCGGCGTAGGCACCGACCTGGATGAGCGTGGCGTCGAACGGACCATGTGCCTCGCCGATCTCGCGGTAGCCGTCGAAGTAGCCGGAATCGCCGGTGTAGAAGACTTTGCGGGTCGGTCCGGCCACGACCCAGGACGTCCACAGCGTGTCGTCGCGGGCGAACCCGCGGCCGGAGAAGTGCTGCGCGGCGGTCGCGATGAGCCGCACGCCCGCGACCTCGGCGCTCTCCTCCCAGTCGAGCTCGATGATCCGGTCGGCCGGGACCTTCCACCGCTCCAGGTGGGCGCCGACGCCCAGCGGCACCACGAACGGCGCGGTCTGGGTGCGGACCAGTTCGCGCACGGTCGGCAGGTCGAGGTGGTCGTAGTGGTCGTGCGAGATCACGATGGCGTCGACGTCGGGCACGTCGGACAGCGGCTGCGGCATCGGGTGCAGCCTGCGTGGGCCGACCAGCTGCGACGGCGAGACGCGGTCGCTCCACACCGGATCGAACAGCACGCGCGCGCCGTCGATCTCGACGAGCGTGGTGGCGTGGCCGTACCAGGTGAGGAAGAGGCCGTCGTCGGTCGGCGGCTCGGGCGTGACCACGGGGATCTCGCCCACGGGGGTGCGCTGCTGCTTGCCGAAGAGCAGTTCGCGGACGAGTCCGCCGCCTGCTTCCTGGTCGAACTGGATCGTGCGCGCGCGGTTGTGGAAGCGGCCGTCACGGAACTGGGGCGAGCGGCTCATGCGCTCGGCGCGGTCGCCTCGGGGCTTGGCTCCCATGGCGACGGGCACGTCGCGGACCGCCCAAGCGGCGGCGGCCAACCCGCTCAGGCCGAGAAGAAGGCGTCTCATGCCTTCGATGGTGCCACCGCGACGCTGTGAGCGCCCTCAGCCGAGGCGGCAGCCGTAGGTCGCGGTGCGCAGCCGCATGGCCCGCCGGGCCACGAGACCGGGCCGCGGCGACCGGACGGACACCTTGCGCAGGTACGACTCGTCGACCTGCAGGCTGGTCGGCGCCGGGTACTCGTCGTCCGGCGCCTGCGGGTGGTCCGGCGGCAGCAGGTCGAGGATCGCGCGCAGCGCCCAGCGGGCGTGGCCGTGGTAGGACCAGACGACCGACTCGGCGGTGAACACGTCCCAGTCGCGGACCTGCCGGGATCTGGCGGCCGTGACGTCGTGCGCGTCCTTGATCACCACGTAGTCGACGTGGTTCTCCCAGGCGTAGGTGGCCACGATGGCCTCCGGGCTGTCGGCGCCGCCGCAGAGGTACACGGTGAATCCATCGGCCACGACGGCGCGCAGGAGGTCATCGATCTCACCCATGTCGCCTGGCAGTAACTCTTCGCACGGCTGGCTCATCGTCATCACCCGACTGGCCGAGTGTCACTGCCGCTCAGAGCCGCGATCTGGTGACACGGTGTATTCGACGTGGCCTGTTTACCGCACCTGACCAGCGAATGGCTACCCAATCGCGCCATCGACACCAATGCGTCATTCACAGTTGGCATATCACCCAGGTGAGTGACAGTTTTACCCGATCGGCCCTTGCACCGGTTGATCCACGGCTTCGAAGACCAACATCGTGTTCACCGAGACCACCTCGGGCCTGCTGAGCAGGCGATTGATCAGCAACTGCTGCAGGTGGGCGGTGTCGGGCACCGCGACCTGGATCAGGTAGTCATCGGGCCCGGCGACGTGCAGCAGCGACACGGTCTCCGGCTGCTCCAGGACGAACGCCTTGAACGCGGCCACGATCTGCTGCCGGTGCGGGCGGACCCGCACCGACAGCAGCGCGCTGACCGGCCTCCCCAGCGCGGCCAGGTTCACCGTGGCGTGGAACCCGGTGAACACCCCACGTCTGCGCAGCGACCGCACCCGCTCCAGCGCGGTGGACGGGGCGACCCCGACGATGGCGGCGAGTTCCTTGTTCTGCAGCCGGGCGTCCTTCTGCAACTCGCGCAGAATCGCGACATCCACCGCGTCCAGGTCACTCGGTTGGCCCATTGGCCGAATGTACCGGCCTGTCAGCGGTGGGCCTCCTTGATCGCGTACGCGAGGTCGTCGCGCAGGTCGTCGAGGTGCTCCAAGCCGACGGAGAGCCGCACCACGGCCGCGGCGGGCTTGGCGTGCGCCTCCACCGGCCGGTGGGTCAACGACGCCGGGTGCTGGATCAGTGAGTCGACGCCGCCGAGCGACACGGCGTGGGTGATCAGCCGCACCCCCTCGACCAGGCGCGCCGCGCTGTCGTAGCCGCCCGCGACGGAGAACGCGAGCATCGCGCCCGGTCCGGCCATCTGCCTGCCCACCAGCGGGCCGGACGGGAAGTACACCCGCTCGACGTGCTGCTGCCCGCCGAGCCACCCGGCCAGCTCCACGGCGGTGGCCTGCTGCGCGTTGACCCGGACCGGCAGGGTCTGCAGCCCGCGGTGCAGCAGGTACGCGGCCAGCGGGTGCATCAGGCCGCCGGTGACGGCGCGGACCCTGCGCAGCTTCTCCGCCCAGTGCGCCGACGTCGCCACGACACCGCCGATGACGTCGCCGTGCCCGCCCAGGTACTTCGTCGCCGAGTGCAGCACGAGCGTCGCGCCGTGCTCGATCGGCCACTGCAGCACGGGCGTGGCGAAGGTGTTGTCGACGATCACCGGCACATCGCCCGCGGCGTCGCAGACCGCGGTCAGGTCGAGCAGCTCCAGCGTCGGGTTGGCCGGGGTCTCCACCAGCACCAGCCCGGTGTCGGGCCGCAGCGCGGCGGTGATCCCGGCCGGCTCGACCCAGGTGACCTCGGTGCCGAGCAGGCCGTTCGCGAGCAGGTGGTCGGACCCGCCGTAGATCGGGCGGACCGCGACGACGTGCGGCTTGCCCTCCCCGACGGACGCGATGAGACAGGCGGTCAGCGCGGCCATGCCCGACCCGAACGCCACCGCCTGCTCGGCCATCTCAAGGGAGGCGAGGGCCTCCTCGAAGCGCGCGACCGTCGGGTTCCACAGGCGCTGGTAGACCAGACCGCCCTCGGCTGGAGGAAGTCCGCCGGTGGCGAGGGCCTCGTAAGCCGCGCCACCGGACGCCACGCTGGGCACCGGGTTGGTGGTCGAAAGGTCGATGGGCGGCACATGCACACCAAGACCAGCGAGATCCTCGCGGCCGGCGTGCACGGCGAGCGTGGCGAGACGGCTCATCGGCACTCCAATTTTCGGGGGTGCGCACAGGATGACCATCCCGAGACGACTACCGCGGGGTCACGAAACCGGGCGGCCGTTTTGGCCTTGGCAGGCGATCGGAATTCGACGGCGCGACCTGCGCGGCGGTCGCCGCCGAACAAAATTCGACGGTCAGGGCGGGGCGTGGGCGCCGATGAGGTCGCAGACGATGCGGCGGCCCTGCCGCAGGGTCTCCGGGTGCCCCTCGCCGCGCAGCCGGAACGCCAGCCGGGCCATCACCTCGCCGACCGTGACCGACTGCAGCATCGACACGCGCAGCGCGGCGGTGGAGGCGAAGCCGTAGCGGGCGACGAGGACGGCGGCCAGGGCGTCGGCCAGCGGGACGTCGAGTTCGCCGGACTCCCGCAGGTCGCCGAGTGCGAGCCCGGCTCCTCCGATCGCGCGGAAACCCTCGTCGGCACGGCACATGTCGATGTAGATGTCGTAGGCGTGCTCGACCGCGGCGGCCCAGTGGGTGTGCCGGTCGGACTCGGCCTGCACGCGGTGCAGGTAGCGCAGGATGTTGCGTTCCACGACGGCCTTCATGACCGCGGGCTTGTCCGGGAAGTACCGGTAGACCGAGCCGATCGACACCTTCGCCGACCGCGCGATGTCCGCCGTCGTGGCCGCGGCGTAGCCCTTGTCCAGCACCACCCGGGACGCGGCGTCGAGGATGCGCTCGATCTGGCGGCTGGCGCGGTACTGGGTCGGGGCTCGGCGGACCTGATAGGGCGTATCGGGCGCGGTCACGCGACCATTGTGCCCAGCAAACCCCCGCGAACCCGGAGGTCAGGTGCCCAAGCCGTGCACGTTCTGTCGAATAATCGCCGGTGAGTTGCCCGCCACGATCGTCCACGAGGACGACGACACCCTCGCGTTCCTGGACCACCGTCCACTTTTCCACGGTCATACGCTCGTGGTGCCCAAGGTCCACCAGGGGATCCTCAGCGACCTGCCCGCCGACAAGGTCCCGGCCTTCTTCACTCTCGCGCAGCGGTTGGAGCGGGCGGTGGAGGACGGGCTCGGCGTGGACGGGTCGATGATCCTGATCAACAACGTGGTCAGCCAGTCGGTGCCGCACCTGCACCTGCACGTCATCCCACGCCGGGTCAAGGACGGGCTGCGGTTCTGGCTCGGCCCCCGCCACCCGTACGACGCCGAGCACCGGGCGGAGGACTTCGCCGAGCGGATCCGTGCCGCGTTGCGGTGACCCCGGATCGATTCAGCCGCTTGGCCCAGGGACGTTCGTATGTTCGAGCGAATCCCCGTCGATGGGCTGTCGCCCGGCCGCCCGCACAAGGTACGTAGTCCGGGTGGAGATTTCCGCGCGATGGCGGGCGCCCATCCTCGTGATGGGCGCCGCCCTGCTGCTGCCGATGATGCTGACTGTCGCGTTCGACCTGCCGCGCTGGCTGATGGTGATCTTGCTGGTGCTGTCCCTCGCGGCGGGCGCCATGGGCGTGCGGCAGGTCATGTTCCACCGTGAACAGGCCGCCATCCTGGCCGACGTCGCCCGGTCGCACCCCAAGCCGGTCGTCGAGCAGGCGCCGGAGGAGCACCACGTCCCCGCCATTCCCATCGACAGCGCGGAGCCGTATTACCGCTTCGTCCTGTCCTGCAAGGTGTGCTGGACCGGTGGCGAGGACGGCGAGCACGGCAACCCGCGCGGCCTGGCGGTGCACGCGATTCTGGAGCGGGCCCGACAGATCACGGTCACCTGCTCCCCCGCCGACGCCGAGGCCGCGCTGCCCCGCCTGGCCGCGGAACTGGGCGCCAAGCTTCCCGACCGCTCCGGCCAGATCGTCGCGTGGGCCCACGAGGTGGGCCTGGCCGTCCCGGAGTCCGACGCCGCCCGGATCGCCCGGCTGGCGGAGTTGCGCAAGGAAAAGCAGGTCCTGCACCAAGAGCGGGAACTGGAGCAGAGCACCCGGGCGTATCTGGCGGAGAACGTGTTCACCGACCCGGGCACCGCCGCGGTGTGGTGGCTGGCGCGGCACCCGGAACAGGTCCGGGAAGCCGCCGCACTGCTGCCGACTTTCGCCGAGCTGACGACCGCCCTGCGCGCCCCGGCACCGCACTACGCCCAAGCGGAGCGGGACAACGGCGCACGCCTGACCGGCCAGGACGACGACCGCAGGCTGCTACCGCGCACCAGCGAACCCACCTCGGACGACAGGATCGACACCGCCTGAGGGTGGAGGCCACGGCGCCGGCGAGGTCCGCCGGCGCCGGGCCTCCGGCCTCGCCGTGCGAGGGCGTGCCACCCGGTGTCCCGGCCGAGTGGAACGTTGGCGGCGAGGCAGGACGGCCGACCGCAGTCGACCCTGCACGACTGCGGCGCGCCATCCAGCAACATGGTGGCGGTTTCACGTCCTCAAGGCAATGGCGTGGCGGACTTTGGCCGGAGACCTGTGTTTTCCGTGAGGAAAGGCGACTCAGAAAACCGACCAACCGGTCACGGTCGAAAACGCTTCGAGCGCGGCGACCCCGGCGATGGAATTGCCGCAGGCGTCGAGTCCCGGGCTCCACACGCACACGACACACTGGTTGGGGACCACGGCGATGATGCCGCCGCCGGACCCGCTCTTGGCCGGGAGGCCGACCCGGTAGGCGAACTCGCCCGCGCCGTCGTACATGCCGCAGACCAGCATGATCGCGTTGAGTCGCCGGGTGGCCTCGCGGGCGAGCAGTCGGGTGCCGTCCGCGCCGACGCCGCCGCGGGCGAGGAACAGCGCGGCGGTCGCCAGGTCCGCGCACGACATGGTGATCGCGCCCTGGCGGTTGAAGTGGTCGACGACGGTCGGCACCGGGTTGTCGAGGGCTTCGGAGCCGGCGACGATCTGCGCGAGCGCGGAGGTCTCGGTGGGCTCGGGTTCCTCGGCGAGGAAACGGTTGCCGGACTCGGCGGACAGGAAGGCGCGCAGCGCGCCCGCGGCGTCGCCGGTGCGACTCAGCAGGCGGTCGGTGGTGACCAGCGCGCCAAGCGGGTCGAACGGGTTCTGCGGGCCACCGCCGGTCCAGCTGTCGACGGCGTGGGCGAGCGCGAAACCGAAGACCTTCGCGAGGCTGCGCAGCGGGAACGGGATTTGGTAGTCGCCGACCCCACAGAGCTCACCGTCCACTGTGGCCACGGCCATACCGAAACCAGGACGCTCCATTGTGGACTGACCGAGGCCGACGAGCGGTCGGACCTGGTCGCGCACCTCGTCGAGCGCGCTGCGCAGAAACGGTCGCGGTGCGGGTTCGAGCACCGCCGTCGCTTCGCCTCCGGGATAACCCACGACGTCAGAATGACCCACGACATCCACTCGCACAACGCATTCGGCGACTTAACAGTTAACTCCGCTATTCGGTCGCAGATGTTGAGCGTGGGAAAACAAATATCGCGGGCCGGATACTACGAAATGAGGACACCGTGCTCGGCCCACCACTTCGTGTAGCTCGGGTTGCGGTCGATCAGCCCGGCGTAGGTCGCCGCGACGGCCGTGCGCATCATCTCCGGGTCGACCGGGCACGGGTCCTTCCATGCGAGTTCGACGCGGCCGACGATGGGGTCGCCCACCAGCGGGCGGACCACCAACCCCATGCCCTCGTTCGAGGTGGGTTGGGCCAGGCTCACGCACTGGCCACTGGTGACGAACTCGCGGGCGGACACCGCGTCGCTCGCCTCGTGGGTGATCCGCGGGTCGAACCCGGCCTTGCGGCACGCCCAGCGGAGGGCGGCGATCCCGCCATGGTCTTCCTGCGGGTCGACGACCCAGTTCTCCTCGGCCAGCGCCGCGAGTTCGACGGTGGCCCGCGCGGCCAGCGGGTGCCACTCGGCCAGCGCGACGAACTGCGGCTCGACCGGCACGATCACCTCCCGGCGCACACCGTCGCCGCCGCTGCCCTCGAACCCGATCCCCTCCCACAGCAGCGCCGCGTGGATCCGCCCGGCCCGCACCTTCGCGAGCAGCGCGGCCACCGACGGATCGGTGTGCACCGCCACCTTGAGCGGCGGCGCCGCGGGGGTCGCCTTGGCCTGCGACGTGACCAGCCGGGGAACCAGCAGTGCGAGGAGCGCGCCAGGGATACCGCCGATCCGCAACTCCACCTGCTGGTCCGGCGCCGCGGCCACCATGGGCGCGTCACCGCGCAGGTCGGCCATCTCATTGACGACCGACCGCGCCTTGGCCAACACGGACCGCCCGAACGACGTGGGGACGACCCCGGTCCGAACCCGCTCGAACAACGGCGCCCCCAACGCCCGCTCGATCCGCTGCAACTGCGACGTCAGCGACGGCTGGGACAACCCCAGCGCCGCGGCCGCCTTGGTGATGCTGCCTTCGTCGGCCACCACGATCACGATTCGCAGGTGGCGGAACTCCAGTTCCATGCCAACCATGTTATGGGTAGCGATTATGGTCGAGATAGCGCATCCGAATCAGGTGCACCGCCTATCCACAGCTCGACCGGTTATCCACAGCGACCCCCAAGCCAAGATCATCTGTCACCCCCAGCCGATAGACTGGGCAAGGGCCGTCCCCCAGGGAAGGGCGGGGGCTGCTCGGGGCCGCTCTGAACGCCGATCGGGTTGGTGAAGCGGTCACCACAGCCGATAGAGTTCCGTGATGCGCTTCCGTGAACTGTCGGTCGGCCGGTCGCTGCAGTGTCCGTCCATCGATCTGGATGACTTGGTCGAAGAGTCCGCGGGCCTCAAGGGCGATTTCGCTTACACCGACGTTCGGCTCGTCGGTACCGCGTCCGGAGTGGTGGGCGAGGGATCGCTGCGCCGTTGTGTCGCCGCTGGGACGGACATGTCCGGGTCGCGTCTGTCCCCAGTGGATTTTCACCGACGTCGAGTTCACCGAGGTGGACCTTCCAACGCAACGGTTGAGGTCGGCGCGGCTCGGCGGGTCGCGTGAGAACGCTGCCGGGCGGTGGGCCTGCAATTGACACTCGACCAGGCGGAGGAATTCTACGTCGACGACTGCCGCCTGGACTACGCGACCATCGAGGTGCGGCGTGTGAAGGGCCTGATGGTGCTGCAAGGCTGTTCGCTGCGTGAGGCGGTGATCCGCGGCGATCTGTCGAACGTGCTGCTGCTCGCCTGCGATCTCACGGGGGCGGAGTTCGCGGCGCGACGGGCTGAGGGCTGTGATCTGCCGGGTTCTGAGCTCGGCGGGGCACGGGGGTTGGTGTCGTTGCGTGGCGCGAAGATCAGTGCGGAGCAGGCCGTCTCGGTCGCCGAGGTGCTGGCGGCGGAGACGGGCCTGCTCGTCGAGCGCTGACCTATTTCTTGCGGTTGTCCCAGTTGTCCCAGGCGGGTTGGTTGTCCCAGGGTTTGCCGCCGCCGGACTTGTTCCAGTCGTCCCAGCTGGGGCGCTTGTCCCACTTGCCTGCGTCGACGGTGGGCCGCCACTGGTCGATCAGGGGTAGCAGGCCTTCCTTGCAGCCTCGCAGGCGGTCAGCGAGGATGGTTGCGGATTATGTTGTGGTGGGCAACGCCGATCACTCCTTCCATGAGTGCGATCTTGCTGTTCTGGCAGTAAGCCGTTTCGGTTGTGTCGAGCCGGCCGTGCTCGAAATGGCGGTTGGAGGGGTGGCCTCCGCCGCAGAAGTCGAAGTACGGGCACAAATCACGGCAGTTGCGCAGACCGCGGCGGTATTCCCGCACCCAGTTCGCGGCCAGGCCTCGGTCGATGAGCTGATCCAACGGTTCATCGAGGACGTTGCCGCAGGAGAACACGCCATGGCGTTCGGAGGTGAACCCGGCCAATTCCGGGGAGATCAGGGTGACCGAACCGTCGAAGGCCACGGTGGGCAGTGGTTCGATCATCGCCGGGCGGGACGGGGACGGCTGCTCGCGCAGTGTGTGGGCGGCGAATCCGAGGGCTCGGTCGATCTCGCGGACCTGCACGCGGGGGTTCTCCTGCCAGCAGCGCAGGAGTTCGGCCCAGAATTCGGCGGTTCGGTTGAGGTCGCGGGTGGTGGGGCGTTGGGCGTTGACGCCCTCACGTTCCTCGATGTTCACCCCGAGCCAGGTGCAGCCGAGTTCGGCGGCGAACGCGTGCAGCCGACGCGCCCGCTGGGGGCTGGGGTCGCTGACCACGGCGATCACCGACACGTCGCGCCCGGCCGCGAGCAGCAGTTCGATGCCGCGCAGGATCCTACCGAACGCCACCCGACCGGCCAGGTCGACTCGCAAAGCCCTCTCCGGGCTGGCCAATCTCGCGATGCACCAAGGGCGGCCTGATGACGCGCTCAGCTTCGCCGAGAACGCGTTGGTCCGTGCCGACCGGCTAACACCCGTGGTCAAGGCCGTCATGCATACCCGCCACGCCCGCGCCCTCGGTCTCGCCGGGCCTCAGCGCGAAATTGACTGCCTCACCGCCACGGGCCAAGCGCAGGACGCTTTCGCCCGCGACGGCGGGGATGAACCGGACTGGATCACCTACTACGGGCCGGCGCACCTCGAACGCGATCTCGGCCGCGCACTGCTGCACCTGGCGGTCAACGGCGGCGACCACACCGCCGCCCAAGGCCACCTCGTCGCCGCGATCGACCGCTTCCCCCAGCAGCACTCGCGCGGCAAGACCCTCGCCGTCGCCAACCTCGCTCACCTCACCATGGCCCGCGACGACCCCAACCACGCCGCCACCCTCGGCCACAGCGCCCTCGACGGCTTGGGCCCGATCCGCTCCGACCGAGTGTTCGAAGCACTGCGGCAACTGCGCGTCGCCGGTCGCCGACACCGCACGATCCCTGTGGTGCGGGAGTTGAACGCCCGCATCGACAGGGTGCTGAAGCCGGCCTGACGGCCCGTTGCGCGGGCAGCGCAGCCCTGTCACGCAGATATGTCGAAGTCCGACAGGTCAACCGACGTCGCTTCGGACCACTGTCAGCCAGACACAAGACCGAGCAGTGAAGCCAGGGAGGGTGGTCTGTTCGAGCCCGGCAGTCCAAGCGTGCCCGGCAGCGGCAGCGCGGGCACCGGCTGCCCGGGCGCGGCGGCGGGGGCGGCGGGGACTTCACGGGGCTTTCCGCCGTAGGGGGCGTTCTGCGATCCACGGACGCCGACCGGGCTGCCCAGCGGCTCGGCGCAGTAGGCCTGGGTGTTCGCCGGGATGTCGGTGACCTGGTTGGCGGGCCGCTGTTTCGTCGTCTCGTACCCCTTGGTGCACGACAGCGGGTCGGCGAAGGTCAGGACCAGGCCGAGATGTCCGGTGCCGTCCGGGTTGGCGCTGGGGGCGGCGGCCACCATGATCGGGTAGGCGACCAGCAGTTCCTCGATGCCGTCGACGCGGGTCGAAGTGATCTGGGACGTGGTGAGCAGGTTCGCGAGGACCACTCCCAGGCTTGGGCCGCTGTCCCGCAGCACCTCGTAGACCTGCATCGATACCGCGGGCCCGGTCTTGAGCAGCGACCGCAGGTCCGGGTCCGACGCCTTGAGTTGGGCCGCGATGGTGCGCAGGTCCGCGCTGTAGGAGCGGATCAGGTCCGACTGGGCCGCCTGAGTCTCGAGGACCACGCGCCCGTCCGCGAGCAGCGAGGCGGTCTGCGGCAGGTGCTCGGTCGCCGCCGCGGTCAGGGCGCCGGTGTCGTCGAGCAGGGTGCGCAGGGCCGGTCCGGTGTCGCGGAAAGCCTGGTCGAGTTCGTCGACGACGGTGCGCAGCGAGTCGACGGGCACGCTGCTCACCAGGCGGTCCACTGTGGACAACAGCTCGTCTGGGCCGGTCGGGATCTCGGTGCGGTCGCGGGCGATCACCGAGCCGTCGGCGAGGAAGGGCGCGCCGTCGCGGGCGGGCACCAGGTCGACGAACTGCTCGCCCACCGCCGACCGGTTGGCCACGACCGCCTGGGTGTCCGCCGGGATCGGCGGGGCGTCGTCGCTGATGGCCAGTTCGACGTCGACGCCGCCCGGGGCCTGGCGCAGCGCGCCGACCCGACCCACCGGCACCCCGCGGTACGTGACCTCGGCGTTGGTGAAGATCCCCCCGGAGTCGACGAACTGGGCCGTCACGACATAGCCCCCCAGACCGAAGAGCCGGTCCAACCCCGCATAGGTGCCGCCGACGTAGGCGATCCCGACCACCGCGATCAGCGAGAACAAGAACAGCCGGACCTTGACCGGCAGCGCGAGCATCAGCCACCACCCCCGATCAGTCCGCCGAGCAGCGGCCCGAGCCCACCGGCCGAAGCAGGCGGAACCGGCAAGCTGGGCAACGCAGGCAAGCCAGGCAAGCCCGCAGGCGTCGGAGGCGGGACTCCACCCACTCCGGGAAGGGTGAGGAACGGCGAGCTGGAGCTGTTGATGTTGTCCAGCAACACACTCAGGTCGAGGTCGAACACGACGTCGACGTTGGTGAAGTCGCCCTTGATCGCGTTGACCGTGTAGTCGGTGAACGGGTACGTCAGCAGCAGCTGCAGCGCGTTGGGCAGGTTCGCCCCGGAGTCGGCGAGCTTCTGCAGGGTCGGCGCGAGCAGCCGCAGATCCTCGACGAGGTCGGCACGACCGCGATTGACCGTGTCAACAGCCGTGGTGGACAGCCGGTCGAGTGCGCCGAGCATGGTCACCAGCTGGTCGCGCTGCTCCGTCACGACCTTCAGGCCCGGCGTGAGGTGGTCCAGCGCCGTGGCGAGCTGCGAGGTCTGCGCGGACAGCGTCCCGGACAGCCGGTTGAGCGAGTCGATCGCGCGGGTGATGTCGCCCTTCTGGCCGTCCAGGTCGCGGACCACGGCGTCCACATTGGACAGGAAAGACCGGATCTCGGCCTCGTTGCCTGACATGGCCGCGTTGACTTCGCGCACGATGTTCTGCAGCTGACCGACGCCGCCGCCGTTGAGCAGCAGGGACAGCGCGCCGAGGACCTCTTCGATCTCCGGGTTGCGGTTGGTGCGGTCGATCGGGATCACCGCGCCGTCGTCGAGTGTTCCCAGCCCGTCGGCGGGCGCCCGCAGCGAGATGTACTTCTCCCCCAGCAGACTGGACTGCCGCAGGTCGGCGGCCGCGTTGGCGGGCAGCCGGATGTCGCCGTGGACCAGAAGTTCCACGACCGCCGTAGTGTTGTCGCCCGCCAGCGAGATGCGGTCCACCCGGCCGACGGCGACGTCGTTGACCTTCACCGAGGCCTGTGGCACCAGGTCGAGCACGTCACCGAAGTGCGCGGTGACCCGGTAGGGCCGGTCGCCGAGGTCGGCGCCGCCGGGCAGCGGCAAGTCGTAGAGCCCGCCCGACCCGCAGCCGGACACCACGGCCACGACCGCGCCGAGAACGACGAACCGCTTGATCACCGGCCACCTCCCGGGGCGTTCTGGCCGGGCAGGTCGAGCATCGGCAGCGCGATGGGCGGGATCTGGCCGCTCTGCAGCGCGGCCAACGCCTCGATCGGCGACGGCAGCTTCACCACGCCGTCGAGGACCGGCGCCAGCTTCGCGCACGCGTCGCCGAGGGCGGGCGGGAGCTGGGCGGGCGTGCCCGACTGGATGGTCCGGCAGAGCAGCGCCATCGGCGGGTAGGTCAGCTCGTTGAGGTTGCCGCGGATGGAGAACGACGCCGACGCGGCGTCGTAGGTGTTGAGGAAGTTCGTCGCGCCCAGCGGACCGACGTCGAGCAGTTCGGCGAGTGCGCCCCGTTCGTCGACCAACGCCTGGGTGATGCCGACCAGTCGGTCCACATTGGACTTAAGCAGGTCCTTGTTCTCGGCGATGAACCCCTGCACCTCGCCGAGGGAGTTGGCGAGCGAGGTGAGCGCGAGGCCGAGGTCGTCGCTGTCGGCGGCCAGGTAGTCGGTCACCCCGGCGAGCTTGGTGTTGAACCCTCGGACCTGCGCGTCGCTCTCAGCCAGGGCGCGGGTGAACTTCTGCAGGTTGTCCACTGTGGAGAAGAGATCCCCACGCGACTCGCTGAGCGTGTGCGCCGCGGTGGACAGCTGCTTGATCGTGTCGTTGAGCAGTCGGCCGTTCCCGTCGAGGCCGGCGGCGGCCGAGTCGAGCACGCCGGACAGCGCGCCATCGGCGTTCGCGCCGTCCGGCCCCAGCGCGGTCGCCAGCTCACGCACGCTCGCGGTCAGGTCGTCGATCTCGACCGGCGTCGCGGTGCGGTCCAACGGGATCAGCGCCCGGTCCGCGAGGCGCGGGCCAGTCTCGTAGGCCGGGGTGAGCTGCACGAACCGGTCGCTGACCAGGCTCGGCGCGACCGAGACCGCGGAGACCTCGGCGGGCAGGTCCACGCCTTGGTCGACGGTCATGGTGACCTCGACCAAGTCGCCGCGCGGGACCACCGTGTCGACCTGTCCGACGGTGATGCCCAGCACCCGAACCTCGGATCCGGGGTAGATGCCGATCGATTTGGCGAAGTGCGCGGTGAGCCTGGTGCCCGCCATCGGGATCGCGATCCACCATAGTGCGGCGGTGACGATCAGGCCGAGCACCGCCAACAGCGTCACGGTGACCGTGGCATCGCGCTGGAACCGGGATCGCAGGATCACTTGCCGCCTCCCGGGGTCAGGGGCGTGTAACAGCCCTCCGGGTTGATGTCGATCAGCGCGGTCTTCGTGGACGGCGGGAACAGGCCGCAGATGTAGCCCTCGAACCAGCGCCCGTTGCCCACGGTGTTGTTGAAGACCCGGACGAACGGCGCCAGCGCGGCCACCCCCTTGCTGAGGTTGTCCTGGTTGCGGGCCAGCACAGTGGTCACCTTGTCGAGCTGGGTGAGCATCGGCTTGAGCTG
Source organism: Actinokineospora xionganensis (assembly GCF_014323725.1). Lineage (GTDB taxonomy): Bacteria > Actinomycetota > Actinomycetes > Mycobacteriales > Pseudonocardiaceae > Actinokineospora > Actinokineospora xionganensis. The sequence continues at coordinate 17,977 of NZ_JABVED010000007.1, forward strand.
CGCGGTGTTGTCGGCCACCAGACCGTGCAGTTCGTCGGCGAGCGCCTTGGTCCCGCTGAGCAGCCTGCTGACCGCCGAGCGGCGCAGCTGGAGTTCTTCGAACAGCAGTCCCGCGTCGGCGAACAGCTTCTGCAGCTGCTTGTCCCGGTCGGCCACGGTCTTGGTCAGCGACGAGGTGTTCGACAGCAGTCGGGCCAGCTCCTCGTCGCGGGTGGACAGTGTGGCGGAGAGGCGGGACATGCCGGTGAGCGCGTCGCGCAGGTGTGCGGGACTGCCGGACATCGCCTCGGAGACCACCCGGAAGCTCTCGGCGAGCTGGGCGGTGTCGATCTTCTGCACGGTCTTGGTGAGCTGGTCGAACACCGGGACGATGTCGAACGGGGTCAGCGTCCGCGTCTTCGGGATGACCTGGTTCGGATCCTGCAGCTCTCCGCCATCCGTGGCGATGGCGAGGAACTTGTCGCCGAGCAGCGTGCGGATCTGGATCGACAGCATGCTCCGGTCGCCGACGCGGGCATCGCGGACCGTGAAGTCGACCCGCACCTTGTTGCCCGCCAACGCGACCGCGTCGACGGCTCCCACCTTGACCCCGGCGACGCGGACCTCGTTGCCGGGCCGCAGCCCCGCGGACTCGGTGAACTCCGCGGAGTACGTCGTGCCGCCACCGATGATCGGGAGGTCGTCGGAGAAGAACGTCGCCAGGACCACGAGCACGACGAGAACCAGGGTGACCGCGCCGACGCCTGCCTGGTCGCGTTCCCGCAGCGACTTCATGGCCCGCACCTCTCCGGCCGCTGCGTTCCCGGCAGCGGCAGCGCGGCAATGTCCACGACGATGCCGAGTTCGGACACCCCGATGCGACCGGAGGCGCTGCACAGGAAGTAGTTGAACCAGCCGCCGTAGCTGGCGGAGCGGGTGATGGCGTTGACCTTGCCCGGCAGGTTCTTGAGGAAGTGGTCCACAGTGTCCTCGTGCGCGGCCAGGGTGGTGGACAGTTGCCCGAGGCCCGCGATGTCCTGCTTCAGCGATGGGCGAATGTCGCCGAGCAGCCCCGCGGTGACGGTGGTCAGGTCGCCCAGCGCGGTGATGGCGTCGCCGATCGGCTCACGCTGCTCGGCCAGTCCGGTGCTGAGCCGCTGCATTTGATCGATGAGTCCGGACACCTCCGCGCTGCGGCCGTTGACCGTGTCCAACACCGTATTGAGGTTGGCGATCACCTCGCCGATCACCTTGTCCTTGTCGGCGATCGCGGTGGTGAGCGACGCGGTGTGGCTGAGGATGCTGTCGATCGTGCCGCCTTCGCCTTGCAGGACCTGGATGAGATGCGCGGTGAGCTCGTTGACCTGGGCTGGGTCGAGTGCCTGGAACAGCGGGCGGAAGCCGTTGAACAGCACGGTGAGGTTCAACGCGGGTTTGGTCCGTTCGACCGGAATCGTCTGTCCGGGCTCGAAAACGGCGTTCGGGTCGCGGATCTCGCCGATGCCGAGGGAGACGTAGCGCTGGCCGATCAGGTTGCGGTACTTGATGGTCGCGGTGATCGAGGCGGGAAGCCTGCGGGCGGACTCGACGTCGAACGCGACCTCGGCGAGCCGGTCATCCACCACCCGCACGTCGGTGACCTGGCCGATGCGCACACCGGACATGCGGACGTCGTCGCCGACGACGATGCCGGTCGCGTCGGTGAACCGGGCCGCGTAGCCCATCGTCTGCCCCAGGGACTTGTTGGCGATCGTGAGGCCCAGCATGGCGGTCAGCGTCACGGTGACCACCGCGAACACGGCGATCTTCAGCAGCGGTACGAGCACCGTCCTCATCGGAGTGTCACCTCCGTGCCGCGGAACGCCGGGCCGAGCAGCAGACCCGCCCAGCGCGGCACGTCCTCGGGCATGACCCCGAGTCCGGGCGCGAGCAGGGCGTTGACCAGATCGCGCTCCTGCGGGCTGTTGGCCAGCGCGGGCGCGTCCGCCGCCTGCGGGACGGTGGGCCGGAACTGCTCGGGCCGGTCCGACTTCGGCGCGGGCGGCTTGGAGGTGCCGTCCTTCAGCGGCCCGTCCGTGGTGTACTGCGGGAACTTCTCGCCGGGCTGCGCCATCCGGTAGCAGCGCGGACCGCGTTTGTCGTCGTAGCGCGGGGTGTCGACGCCCGGCAGGTACTTGCCGCGGTTCGCCGCTATCTCGATGGTCACCCTGGAGACGTTCGGGTGGTCGGTTCCCTTGCCGAACGCGCGCTCCGACGCGGGGATCGCCTTGACCAGGTTCTCCAGCAGACACGGGTATTCCGGCGCGTACTTCGCCAGCACCGCCAGGGTGGACTGGGCGGTGTCGGCCAGTTCGATGAGGTTTCCCTTGTTCACCGCCAGGAACCGGTCGAGATCGACCGCCGCCGTGGTGACGGTGCTGAAGAGCAGGTCGAGGTTGGCCCGCTGCTCGGCGACCGTCCTGGTGGTCGTGGTCAGGTCGCTCATCGCCTGGAGCAGGTCCGCAGCGGCGTCGGCGTAGGTGTCGGCGACGGTGGCCAGGGCCGCCAGGTCCGCCTTGAGATCGGGCATGCTGGGCAGCAGCCGCTCCAGGTAGGCGTCGAGGTCGGCGATGGTCCGGCCGAACTGTGCGCCGCGGCCGTCCAACGCGGTCGACATCGCGTTGAGCGTCGTCGCGAGCTTGGCGGGCTCCACGGCTTGCAGGACGGGCATCAGGTGGTCGAGGACTTTCTCCAACTCGATCGCCGACGACGTCCGGTCCTGGGGGATCACCGAGCCGCCGCGCAACGCCCGCGGCGCGGGATCAGTCGGGATCAGCAGGGCCACATAGCGCTCACCGAACAGGGTCTTGGGCAGCAGGCGGGCGGAGACGTTGGCGGGGATGAGATCCACGGAGTCCGGGTCGAGCGCCAGGTCGAGCACCGCGCGGTCACCCGTGGGCCGGATACCCCGCACCTCGCCGACGATCATCCCGCGCAGCTTGACGTCGGAGCCGACCCGCAGCTGGTTGCCGACCCGGTCGGTCTCCAGGCTCACCGGCACGACAGTGGTGAAGGCCTTGTTGTAGAAGCCGATCGACAGCCACACCAGGCTCGCCACGACGACCAGGAACACCAGCCCGTAGAGCTGGTGCCGGATCTTCTCGACAGGCTTCATCCGGCGATCCGCACTGTCGTCGTCGCGCCCCAGATGGCCAGGCTGAGAAAGAAGTCCAGCAGGGTCTGCAACACGATCGCCGTGCGCACGGCCCGGCCGACGGCGACGCCGACCCCCGCGGGCCCGCCGCTCGCGGTGTAGCCGTAGTAGCAGTGCACCAGGATCACCACGACGCTGAACACCATCACCTTGAGGAACGACCAGAGGACGTCCTCGGGCGGCAGGAACAGGTGGAAGTAGTGGTCGTAGGTGCCCGACGACTGCCCGTAGAACCACACGGTCACCTGGCGCGAAGCCAGATAGGAACAGAGCAGACCCACCACGTACAGCGGGATCACCGCCGCCACACCCGCGATGACCCGCGTGGTGACCAGGTACGGCACGCTCGGGACGGCCATGACCTCCAGCGCGTCGATCTCCTCGGAGATCCGCATCGCGCCGAGCTGCGCGGTGAAGCCGCAGCCCACGGTCGCCGACAGCGCGAGCCCGGCGGCCAGCGGCGCGACCTCGCGGGTGTCGAAGTACGCGGCGATGAACCCGGTCAGCGCGGACGTGCCCAGCTGATTGAGCGCCGAGTAGCCCTGCAAACCCACGATCAAACCGGTGAAGACGGTCATGCCGATCATCACGCCCAGCGTGCCGCCGATGACCGCGAGCGCCCCGCTGCCGAAGAACACTTCGGACAGCAGCCGCATGGTCTCGCGCGGGTACCGGACGATCGTGCGTGGCACGGTGCGCAGCACCATCAGGTAGAAGGCGAGCTGCTGTCCCAGGACGGCCAGGCCGTCGAACGGCTGGTTCGCCACCGCGAGCACGCGCGTGGTGACCTGGCGGGGCGCCCTCTCCCGGATCGCCATGGTCACAAACCCTTGGGTGGGACGATTTGCAGGTAGAGGCCGGTCAGCACGACGTTGATCGCGAACAGCAGCAGGAACGTGATGACGACGGTCTGGTTCACCGCGTCGCCCACGCCCTTCGGTCCACCGGACGGGTTGAGCCCGCGGTAGGCCGCGATGATGCCCGCGACGAACCCGTAGAGGACCGCCTTGATCGTGCTGATCCACAGGTCCGGCAGCTGGGCGAGAGCGTTGAAGCTGGACAGGTAGGCACCCGGCGTGCCGCCCTGCATGACCACGTTGAAGAAGTAGCCGCCCGCGACGCCCACCACGCTGACGAGTCCATTGAGTAGTGTCGCGACGACGATGCAGGCCAGCACGCGGGGCACGATGAGCCGTTGGATCGGCGAGACGCCCAGGACCTCCATCGCGTCGATCTCCTCGCGGATGGTGCGTGACCCGATGTCGGCGCACACCGCGGACCCGCCCGCGCCCGCCACGAGCAGCGCGGTGATCAGCGGGGCGGCCTGCTGCACGATGGCCAGCGCGCTCGCCGCGCCGATGAACGACTGCGCGCCGATCTGCTGGGTCAGCGAGCCGAGTTGCAGCGCGATGACCGCGCCGAACGGGATCGCCACCAGCGCCGTGGGCAGAATCGTGACGCTGGCGAAGAACCAGCACTGCTGGATGAACTCGCGCCCCTGAAACGGTCTGCGCGGGATGAAGCGCAGCACATCCCATGCCAGTGTGGTGACGCGGCCGACCTGGCGAAGGCCGCGCACGACCGCCGCGTCGGACTCGAGTCGCAGGCTCAACGGCTGATCCACTTCGGCGGGGACTTCAGGCGTTCGTGCTGGTCACCCAACGACGGCGCGACGGAACAGATACGCGAAAAATCCACATGTACTAGAAGGACAGGGCGTGCGTAGTCGTGGCGCCACCGTCGGCGACGAACTCGGCGCCGGTGCAGTAAGAGCTCTCGTCACTGGCCAGGAACAGCACGAGGTTCGCGATCTCCTCGGCTTGGCCGTTGCGCTGCAGGGCCACCCGCTTGCCGATCCGACTGGTGTCGACCTGGATGCCGCCGAGCGCGGTCGGCAGCATCTGCGTGTCGATCACCCCGGGGTGCACGGAGTTGACCCGGATGCCGTGCTCGCCGAGTTCCATCGCGGCGACCTTCGTCATCCCACGAACAGCGAACTTGCTTGCCGTGTAGGCGATCACCATCTTGGCCGCGGCGAGGCCCTCGATGGACGACAGATTGACGATCGAGCCTTTCCTGGCCGCGATCATCCCCGGCGCCACCGCGCGCATCCCGAGGAAGCAGCCGAACTGGTTGACCCGGATGATCCGCTCGTAATCCGCCAGCTTGGTGTCCACCAGCGGGCTGAAGTGCAGGATGCCCGCGTTGTTGACCAGCACGGTGACCGGGCCGAACCGCTCGGTCGCGTCGGCGACCGCGTCGATCCACTCATCCTCATCGGACACATCGAGGTGGCGGAAGTACGCGTTGTCACCGAGTTCGTCTGCCAGCGTCTTGCCCTCGTCGTCAAGCACGTCGGCAAGGACCACCTTGGCGCCCTCGGCGACGAACCGCCGCGCCGCCGCGGCACCCTGCCCTCGGGCCGCGCCGGTGATGAGCGCGACCTTGCCGTCCAACCGGCCCATATGGACTACTCCTACATAAGTTCGTCGGTCAAGGGCATTAGCACGGTCTTGAGTTCGGTGTACGCCTCGAACGCGGAGCGACCGCCCTCGCGACCAAGTCCGGACTGCTTGAAGCCGCCGAACGGCAGGTGCGGCTCGACCTGGAACCCGTTGATACCCACGGTTCCCGCCCGCAGCGCGCGGGCCACCCGGAAGGCCCGGCGGTTGTCGGTGGTGTAGACGCCCGCGCCCAACCCGTACCGCGTGGCATTGGCCAGTCGGATCGCCTCGTCCTCGTCACCGAACGGCACGACCGCCAGGACCGGGCCGAAGATCTCCTCCTGCGCGAGTTCAGCGGTGTTGTCGACGTCGGCGAAGATCGTCGGCTGGACGAAGTTCCCGTCCGCCAGCGCGCCGTCCACCCGCGACCCCCCGGCGACGAGTCGGGCGCCGCTGTCCTTGCCGCGCTCGATGTAGCCAAGGACCCGGTCGAGTTGCTTTGCGTTGATCAGCGGGGCGGAGAGGACAGCCGGGTCGAACGGGTCGCCGTAGGTGATCATTCCGGCGAGCAGCTGGGCGGCGTTGAGGAAGTCGTCGTAGACGTCGCGGTGCACCAGCGCGCGGGTGTGCGCGACGCAGGCCTGGCCGGACAGGCCCATCGTGACCGTGCCCATGGTGGTCATGGCGGCGAGGCCGACGTCCGGCGCGTCCGGGAACACCAGGGTCGGGCTCTTGCCGCCGAGTTCCAGCGAGACACGCTTGAGCGTTCCCGCCGAGGCCTCGATGATGTGCCTGCCGACCGCACGGCTGCCGGTGAAGCTGACCTTGTCCACCAACGGGTGCGTGACCAGGGCCTCGCCGGTCGGGTTGCCCGGTCCGGTGACGACGTTGAGCACGCCGTGCGGCAGGCCCGCTTCGACCAGCAGCTCCACCATGCGCAGCACGGTGAACGTGGCGAACTCCGACGGCTTGAGCACCACCGTGCAGCCTGCGGCGAGCGCGGGGGCGACTTTCTGGGCGTACAGCAGGAAAGGCGCGTTCCAGGGCAGGATCGCGGCGACCACACCGATCGGTTCGCGGAAGGTCATCGCGAGGTGATCGCCACCCTGGTACGGCGGCAGGGTCTCGCCGCCCACCTTGTCGATCCACCCCGCGTGGTGCTCGAACACGTCCGCGGCGGCCTCGACGGACGTCGCGTAGATCCCGGCGAAGGACAGCGGGACACCGTTGTCGAGCGCCTGCAGCCTGCGCAGGTCGTCGGCGTTGGCGCGCAGCAAGTCAGCGTAGCGGTGCAACAGCTTAACCCGCTGACCCGCCCGCGAACGCGGCCACGGGCCGTCGTCGAAGGCCGTGCGGGCGGCGTGCACCGCCTTGTCCACATCGGACTCGGTGGCGACTGGGAAGCTGCCGATCGCCTCTCCGGTCGCCGGGTGGGTGTGGGTCCACGACGCGCCGTCGGCGGCGGGCCGCCACTGGCCGTCGATGAGGATGCCCTGGTCGGGCAGCCGTCCCACGTGGGAAAGCAAGGAGAGTGTCACCGCGCCTCCTGAACCGAGCTTGAGGATGTCGTTGGCAGCGAACGAAAGCATCGGGTCACGCTCGGCGAAGTACCCGCCCACCTGGTCGGCCAGGGTCGCGGGGGTCCAGCGGTCGGCGTCGAACCGACGCTCGACGGCGGGCGCGGCCAGCAGCGCCACCATGCCGCCGTGCACGACGAACACCTGGCCGCTGACGGTCTGGGCGGCCGGTGAGGCGAGGTAGACGACCAGCGGCGCGACCTGCTCGGGCGAGAGCGGGTCGAGTCCGTCATCCGGCGCCTCGCCGAACACCTCGGCGGTCATCGCCGTGCGGGCACGCGGGCAGATCGCGTTGGCCCGGACGCCGTAGCGCTCCAGGCCGCGCGCGGTGGCCAGGGTGAGCGCGACGATCCCGGCCTTGGCGGCGGCGTAGTTCGCCTGGCCCGCCGACCCGACCAGGAAGGCCTCCGAGGCGGTGTTGACGACTCGCGCGTAGACGGGTCCGCCCTTGGCCTTCGACTCGGTGCGCCAGTGCGCGGAAGCGTTGCGGGAGAGCAGGAAGTGGCCGCGCAGGTGGACCTTGAGGACCAGGTCCCAGTCGTCGTCCGACATCGAGAACAGCATCTTGTCGCGCAGCAGGCCGGCGTTGTTGACCACGATGTCGAGCCCACCGCGGTCGAGTGCGGCCAGGGTCAGCGCGTCGGCGGTCGCCCGCTCGGACACGTCGCCCTCGACCAGGACCGCCTTGCCGCCCAGCGCCTCGATCTCGTCGACCACCCCGCCACCCGGTCCACCCGGGAGGTCGTTGACCACCACGTCGGCGCCCGCGGCGGCGAGGGCCAGCGCCTCCGCCCGGCCGAGTCCGGCGCCCGCGCCGGTGACCACGGCGACCTTGCCGTCGAGGCTCACGGCGTCCACAGGCATCTCCCTCGGCACCGGGGGTGAATGGACCGCCAGGCTAGAATCTGTTCTCGTTTTAGGCAAGCCCCGTCAGTCGCGCAAGGCCAAGGCCACCTTCGGGCACGACGCCACGGCCTGAACGATCCTCGCACGGTCGGCCTCAGCGCCTTCAGGCTGCTTGACCAGCAATTCGTCGTCATCATCGAGCTCGAAGTAGTCCGGCGCGACGTTCACGCAAAGCCCATTGGCCTCACACTGGTCACGATCGACATCGATACGCATGGCAGCCTCCGCAGCGAATAGAGAACGTGTTCCATGTTAGCTGCTATCTTCGATGGCGAACGCGTTCGGCGTCCGATGGGAGAACGCATGCGGATCACCTACACCCCAGAACAAGAACAGCTGCGCGCCGAACTGCGGGCCTACTTCGCCGAGCTGATGACCCCGGAGCGGCGCGAGGCGCTGACGAACTCCGGCGGCGAGTACGGCAGCGGCGAGGTCTACAAGGAAGTCGTGCGCCAAATGGGCGCGGACGGCTGGCTCGCGCTCGGCTGGCCCAGCGAGCACGGCGGCCGCGACGGCTCGATGCTCGACCAGCTGATCTTCACCGACGAAGCCGCCATCGCGGGCGCGCCCGTGCCGTTCCTGACCATCAACACCATCGGGCCGACGATCATGAAGTACGGCACGCCCGAGCAGAAGGCGTTCTTCCTCCCCCGGATCGCGCGCGGAGAGCTGCACTTCTCGATCGGCTACTCCGAACCGGAGGCGGGCACCGACCTCGCCGCGCTGCGCACCCGCGCGGTGCGCGACGGGGACGAGTACGTCATCAACGGCCAGAAGATGTGGACCAGCCTCATCCAGTACGCCGACTACCTGTGGCTGGCCTGCCGCACGGACCCGGAAGCGGCCAAGCACAAGGGATTGTCGATCCTGATCGTCCCAGTCGACACCCCGGGTTTCTCGTGGACGCCGGTGCGCACGATGGCGGGTCCGGGCACGAGCGCGACGTACTACTCCGATGTGCGGGTGCCGGTGTCGTCGCTGGTCGGCACCGAGCACGAGGGCTGGAAGCTGATCACCAACCAGCTCAACCACGAGCGGGTCGCGCTCACCTCGGCGGCCCCGGTCCAGAACGCGCTGCGCGAGGTGCTCGAGTGGGCGCGGGAGACGAAGCTGCCGACCGGCGACCGGGTGATCGACCAGGAGTGGGTCCGGATCCACCTCGCCCGGGTGCACGCGAAGGCGGAGTTCCTCAAGCTGGTCAACTGGAAGATCGCCTGGGGCGTGGGCAAAGCGATCAGTCCCGCGGACGCCTCGGCGACGAAGGTGTTCGGCACCGAGTTCGCCACCGAGGCCTACCGGTTGCTCATGGAGGTGCTCGGCCCCGCGGCCACGGTCCGCGCGGGCTCCCCTGGCGAGGCCCTGCGCGGGCGAATCGAGCGGATGCACCGGTCGTCGCTGATCCTGACCTTCGGCGGCGGCACCAACGAGGTGCAGCGCGACATCGTGGCGACCGTCGGCCTGGGCCTGCCGCCCGCGCGCCGCTGAACTGGAGGACTCCGATGGACTTCACCTTCTCCGAGGCCCAGGACGACCTGTCCGGCCTCGTGCGCACCCTGACCGAGCACGATCGTCCACTATGGACATTGATGGACGAGGCCGGCGTGCTGATGGCCGCCTTGCCGGAATCGGTGGGCGGCGGCGGTTTCGGCCTGCTCGAACAGTGCTCGGTCGCCGTCGAACTCGGCCGCGCGGCCGCCCAGGTCCCGTACGCGGCTTTCTCGGTGGCCGCGTCGGCGATCGCCGAGTTCGGTGACCGGCCCACGATCGACCTGGGTCTGTCGTGCGCGGTGACCGACGACCCGCTCGACCCGGTGGCCTTCTCGAACGGGCGGCTCAACGGGACCAAGACGCTGGTGCCGACCGGCGAGGTGTTCGTGGTGACGGCGGGCGCGGACGCCTTCGTGGTCCGGGCAACGGATGCCGGGGTGCGCACAGCCGTTCAGGAACTGGTCGACGGCTCGGCGCTGGTGGTGACGCTGGCCGAGGTGACACCGGAGCAGGTGCTGCCGGGCGCCGCGACGTGGGTGACCGACCGGCTGATGGTGTTGACCTGCGCGGAAGCGGTGGGCGTGCTGGGCGAGGCGCTGCGACTCACGGCGGCGTACGCGGGTGAGCGGGTCCAGTTCGGGCGGCCCATCGCGACGTTCCAGGCGGTCACCCAGCGGTTGGCGGACGCGTATATCGACGTAGAGGCGGTGCGGCTCACCCTGTGGCAGGCGGCTTGGCGGCTGAGCGAAGGACTGGGAGCCGCCGCGGAGGTGGCTACCGCGAAGTTCTGGACGGCTGACGCCGGACATCGTGTCGCGCACACGGCGGTGCACGTCCACGGCGGGGTGGGGATCGACATGGATCACCGGCTGCACCGGTACTTCACGGCGGCGAAGCGGTTGGAGTTCACCCTCGGCGGCGCCACCGACCACCTCCGCGGGCTGGGCGCCACCCTGACCACCACGCCTTGACCTGCCTGGCACAGCGCTGGGCGTGTCACGCCTCGACGTCGGCGCGGCGGTTGCCCAGGGTCCAGCCTGCCAGGATGATCGCGCCGAACGGGATTTCGACGGTGTACGTCCAGAAGCCGAAGAGCAGGGCGGCGACGGTCGCGGCGATCGGCTCGATGCCGAAGGCGGTGAGCATCAGGACGACGCCGCCCTCCATGACGCCCGCTCCGCTGGGCGTGATCAGCACGGTGGTCAGCACCCGGGAGAGCGCGAAGACGGCGATGGACTGGGCCAAGCCCGGGTAGGCGCCTGCCGCCCAGAGGCAGCTCAACAAGACCAGCCACTGGGCGCCAAGGAAGCCGATCATGCCCGCGGACAAGCCGGGCCAACGGGTGCCGACGATGCCCGCGGTGTCGGCGCGCAGCCGGTCAAGGGCGGCGGAGGCGTGGAACCGCAGGCGGGCCAGGCGTACGACGGCGTCGAGCACGCGGCCGAGCCGGGCCGCCGCGGCATCCCAGTAGAGCGCCGCCGCGACCACGGCGACGAGCAGCAGGATCGACACCGCACTCACCCAGCAGGCCCTGGCCACCATGGGATCCGGGGCCTGCCCCGCCACCAGCAAGGCGATGATGCCGACGGCGGGCAGCACGAACCGGAACAGCGTGTTCCACACTCCGCTGACCAACGTCATCACCATGATCGGCCGCCCGTGGAAGCCCCAGCTCCTGGCCATCGCGAAGGTCAGCGCCACCCCGGCCGCGCCGCCGAACGGCAGGAGATTGCTGACCGCGCTGCCAGCCGCGTTGAGCGCCAGCGCACGGCCGGTGGTCAGCCCGGGCAGCGAGTTGGTCAGCACGACGGTGTACGCCAACAGGCTGGCCAGCCACACCACCGCCATCAGCACGATCATGCCGGTGTCCAGCTGACCGAACCGTGCGCCGATCTCCTGCCAGGAGACGGGATTGCCGGTGAGGGCGTGGACGATCCGAGGCAGGTAGACCACCATCAGCACCGCCAGCCCCAGCGACACCGCCGACAGCGCGACCCGGCGGGTCACGGCGCCTCGTCGAACGGATGGCGCAGCCGCACCCCAGCCGGCAGATCGCGGCGCACGTACCACTCGGTGCCGAACACGAAGCGGTACAACAGAACCGGGATCCTCAGCAGCATCGCCAGGGTCCGCACGTCGGCGCCGCCGGCCTGGGAGGCGTGCGCGGACATGCTCGCCCGTTTCCGTCCGGCGAACCGGCGGACGTTCACGCGGTGGGTGATCCGGCCGCCGGGGGTGTACGCGCGCTCGAACGTCCCGATATCGAATGCGGGCGGGAAGCGGTAGAACCAGCCGATGACGCGCAGCGCCCTGACCAGGAGGTCGCGGTCCACGGTGGCTTCCAGGACGATCGGGGTGCCTGCCAGCCGGGCGGCCACCGTGCCGACCCGGTGCACCTGGACGTGATCGGGGTGGCCGTAGCCGCCCGCGGGGTCGTAGATCGTCAGCAGGTCGGCGCGCTCCTCGCGCAGCACAGCCGCGAGCGCCTCGGCCGCCTGCCCTGGGTCGGCGTCGGCGAACGCGTCGGCCGGGCGGTCCTGGCCCAGCCCGGAGTCGCCGTACCCCAGGCAGACCACGCGGGCGCAGCCGAGCACGGCCGCGGACCGGTCCAGTTCCCTCAGCCGTGTCGCGCCGAGAGCGGCGCCCCGCGGCGACTCCGCGAGGCCGCTCTCACCCGCGGTGGCCACGACCAGGACCACCCGGTGGCCCTCGGCGGCGAGGCTCGCCATCGTGCCCGCCGTGAGCAGGGCTTCGTCGTCGGGGTGGGCGTGAAAGAAGACCGCGACACGTGGGCTCACCCGGTCAGCGTAAGGAGCGAAACCGGCCCTGTCGGGCTTCCGTCGCCGTAAGTCCACCCAGGCGGTGGGTGATTCCAGCCAGTTGGGGACGGAATCGCCGGGCAGTGAAAATTAGGCTGAATGGGTGAAGATCCTCCACGTGACAGACTGCTATCTCCCGAGGCTCGGAGGCATCGAGGTCCAGGTCTCGGACCTCGTGGCGGCGCAGCGCGCGGCGGGCCACCACGTCGAGGTGGCGACGGCCACGGCCGGTCCCGGCCTGCCGGGCGTACACCGGATCTCCGTCCCGCTGCCCTTCGACCTGCCGGTTCACCCGCTCGGGGGCGCGCGGATCACCTCACTGCTGGCCGAGCGCGGCCCCGAGGTGGTGCACGTGCACGTCGGCGCGGTCTCCCCGTTCGGCTGGCAGGGCGTGCGGGCCGCCGCCCGGACCGGCCTGCCCACCGTCGTGACGGTGCACAGCATGTGGGACCCGATGACGCGCGGTGTCTATGCCGCGCTGCGTACCGCGTTCGACTGGCACCGGTGGGGGTTGGTGGTCACCGCGGTGAGCACGGCCGCGGCGGCCGAGGTGCGGGAGGTGGCCGGGAGGGACCTGCCGGTGCACGTGGTCGCCAACGGGCTGGACGTTCCGCGCTGGCGGCCCAGCCGCGCCGCCGGTGGCTGGGAGGGCCCGGTGCACATCGTGGCTGTCGGCAGGCTCGCCCCGCGCAAACACCCAGTCCCGCTGCTCCGGTTGCTGCGCGCCGCGCGCGACCGGGTTCCGGCCGAGGTGACGATGCGGGCGACGATCGTCGGCGACGGGCCCGCGCGGCGTTCGATGGAGCGGTTCGCCGCCACCCATGGCCTGGCGTCCTGGGTCGCGATGCCCGGCAGGCGCTCTCGCGACCAGGTCGCGGAGGTCCTGGCGGGCGGGGACGTCTTCGTCGCACCGGCGCCCCGGGAGTCGTTCGGCATCGCCGCGCTCGAGGCGCGGGCGGCGGGGCTGCCGATCGTGGCCCGCACCGAGGGCGGTGTCGGCGACTTCGTCCGCCATGGCACTGAGGGCTTGCTCGCAGGCACCTTCGACGAGATGGCGGATGCCCTCGCGCTGCTGTGCGCCGACCGTGACCTTCGCGAGCGCATCGCCCACCACAACCACACGGTCCCGCCCGCCGTCGGCACCTGGCCCACGGTCCTGGCCGACACCGACCGTTGCTACGACCAGGCCCGCCAACGCCTTTCGAACACCCCCACCCCCACCAACCGCCGCGCCGGCTAACCCACCAACCCCAACCACCAGCGCCCCCACCCGCCTGCCCAATCCACCAATTCACCCGGCAGTCCCACCACCGGCCCACCCACCGGACAACCCCAACCCCCAGGCCACCACCCGACAGCCCCCACCAGCCGCTCACCCGACAACCCCAACCCCCAAGCCGCCCACCGGGCAACCCCGGGCACCCAACGCGCCCACCGCACAACCCCGGGCACCCAACGCGCCCACCGGACAAACCCGTCCCCACCGAACCGTCACCTAAGGGGACCGCGACGGCACCCGACCACGGTGCCCACCCATCCGCACCATCACCCCAAGGGCGACCAACACACAAATTCCGGGGAGGCGGAACAGCCCTAGTGGCGGCGTAGGGGTGGGAGGGTGGCGGCGTCGCGGGGGCGGGCGGGGCGCGGGATCCGGGTCATCGCCCGTACCCGGCGGGTCCGACCGTGTTCGGCGAGCAGCATGAGCAGTTCGCCGTCGACCACCGCCGCGAGTTTGCGTTGCGCCCAGTCCGATGCCGAGAGCACGACGTCCGGGTTCACCGGCCTGCCTTCGAAGACCTCGCGGACTAATCGCCATTCGGCGAGGCGGTCGCGGAGAAAACTGTTGTGCGCCAACGCTGGCGCGACTTTCTCGGCCCAGGCGGAGAAATCGCCCTTGGCGGTCGCCTTGGCCCCGATGCGGACCGCGACCGCGGATACCGCCATCGCCTTGTCCGGGTCCCGAAGCACCGCTTCCAGGAATGCGCGCTCATCCCGTGGCCGGGCGTCGCGGTACCAATCGAACCGCAGGTGTTCGTCGGCGGCCAGCGCCACCGGATCATGATCAACGCAGCCGGTCAGCGCCGCTACGCATGCGATGTGGTCGACCAGTTTCACCCGTTCCCTCCGGCGACATAGGGTAACGCTTCGTCTCCCGGAACGATCACGCAGGCCACGCCTGTGAAACGGTCCCGGACGCCGCGGGTGTGGCTACTGTCGATGCCATGCTGTTCCGAACCTCGATCATCATCGACGCCGCGCCGGAGCGGGTCTGGGCGGTCTACACCGACGTCGCCCGATGGCCGGAGTGGACCGCGTCGGTCACCGCCGTCACCCTCCTCGACCCCGGCCCACCGCACCTGTCCCAGCGGGTCCGGATCAAGCAGCCGAAGCTGCCACCCGCCGTGTGGACCGTCACCGGGATCGACGCGGGCCGTTCGTGGACGTGGACGGCGACGGCGCCATTCGTCAGGACGGTCGCCACCCACACGGTGGAGCCGCACGAGCGCGGGACACTGATGAGCGCGACCCTTGAGCAGAGCGGCCCGCTCGGCAGGCTGATCGGCAAGCTGGCCGCCGGGCTGACCGACCGCTACCTGGCGATGGAGGCCGAGGGGGTGAAGGCGGCGTCGGAAGGGCCGTGACCGGCCGTTAGAGTGGGGACACGGGTGTGGGGGCCCCGACCAAATCGAGTCGACCCGGCGCGGTGACCGTGCGAGGCTGACCCCACCAACACCGCGAAACGTGGAGGTCCGTATGTCCGAGCAACCGGAGCAGCCTGAATCCGAGGACGGCGCGGAGCCGAAGGACCTCAAGAGCAAGTTCCGTGAGGCACTGGAGCGCAAGCAGGCCAAGTCGCAGAGCGGCGAGGGCCACGCGAACGCGGGCTCCAAGGTCGGCGACGCACACGGCAAGCAGGGCGGCAAGCGCACCTTCCGCCGCAAGAGCGGCGGCTAGGCCGGTCCGCCTCCCCGGAATTTTGAGATTTGGTCACCTTGCCTGGTGATGGTGCGGGCCGGGTGGGGAACCGTGGTTGGCTTTCGTCACGGTCCCCTAAGCCTGCGGTCTGACGGTGCGAGAACTGGCGCGGGTGATCGAGCGGGTTCGTGACGCGGCGTGTGGCCGAGGCGGGTCCGGGAAATCCCGGGCCCGCCTCGGTCAGTCAGTGGGTGGCGCGCTCCCACAGCCGCTCGAATTCCGCGGCCTCGATCTCCACCAGTTCCGGCTCCTCGGTGCGCCAGCCGTCGTCGAGGGCCAGTTCGGTGAGCGTCGGGCCGGTGTCCGGGTCCTCCTCGCCGTCGAGCGAGGTGACCAGGCGGTCGCCGACTACCGTCACCTGCCGGGTGGGCAGGCCGTCGACGAACTCGCACACCGCGTAGCCGCCGGCCGAGACCATCGGCTCGATGGCGAACCTGACGTGCACCGTCGGCGATCCCATGTCAGGCCAGCACCGTCCAGTCGTCCGGGCCGTACCGCACCGAGCCGTCGGCCGGGGTGACCGAGGCGATGACGTCGTCGGCGATGACGATGTCGTACCGCTCGACCGGGTCGACCGCCCCGCAGCGGACGCAGTCCTCGCCGTACCCGGCGACCCCGACCCGGGGGTGGCCGGGCTCTCCGGAGTCGTTGGCGCCCCACTTGATCCGGTCACCCACCCGGTACGCGAGCTGCCAGGTCTCCCCGAAGGTGAACTGCACGTCGCGCAGTTGCTCCAGGCCGCAGACCGGGCACACCGCGGGCCGCTCGGCCGTGACCGTGTTGTACGCGGGCATCAGAACGTCTCCACAGCGCGTCCGGTGGCGGTCAGGAACCCGATGAACCGCTTGTCCCGGGTGATCAGCGGCAGGTTCTCCATGATCGCCGACGCGGCCACCAGTGAGTCCTTCTCCCGCAGTGACCTGCCCAAGTCCGCCGCCTCCTGCCGCAGTTGCGCCGCCAGCTTCGGATCAGCCGCCGGGCCGATCCGCCCGCCCCGCGCGGCCAGGAAGTCGGCCAGCTTCTGCGGGTCACCCTTCGCAAGGTACTCGGAGCGCGCCTGCGGGGACACGACCGGAGCCCGGCCGCCCAGTGCCTTGTCCAAGGCGCCGATCTCGTCGGCGTCCAAGGCCCGGATCAGGCCGTTGGCGTCGACCGCGGCCTCGGTGGGCGCCTTCGACGGCGCCGACTTGGTGGGCGCGGGCGCCGGTTTCGGGGCGGGTTTGGGAGCCGGGGCGGGCGCGTCGGCCTTGACGGGTGCCGGTGCCGCGTCCGCGCTCTTGGCGGCGCCCGCGGCTTCGTCACTGCCCTTCACCGCCGCCGCGACCTCGTCGGAGGCCTTGACCGCGCCCGACACCGCGTCCGCGCCCTTGATCGCGAGCTTGGCGCCGGTGGCGGCGTAGCCCGCGAACGGGATGGCCGACGCGGCCGACAGCGCGGCGTTGACGTAGTCGCCCTCGGCTGCGTACCAGGCCGCGTTGGCCAGGTCCGCGGCTTCGCCGACGACCGGGATCAGGCCCACGACGTCGAGCGCGAGGTGGCCGATGTCCGACCAGCTCATACCGAACAGGTGGCCGTCGATCTCGATTCCGGAGATCGGGTTGCCGCCGCCGAAGGCGTAGCGGTTCATGGTGAACGGGTCGGTCCCCAGCGACATGTCCGACAGCGCGCCGTTGTACATGTCGCGGGTCAGGAACCGGTTGCGGTCCGGGCTGTAGTCCCGGGCACCCATGTCGTAGTCGCCGGTGGCCGAGTCGAACCGCTTCGCGTTGAACCGGTAGGTGTTGTACGGCTTCTTGTCCGGGTTGCCCGGGTCGGGCTTGTCGACACCGGTGTAGACCTGGGTGTCGTCCTTGCCGTACGCGGTGTAGCCGTAGGTGGCCCGGGTCTTGCCGTCCTCCTTGGTCAGCACCTCGACGTCGGTGTGCGCGTTGTAGCCGTAGTAGCTGTATTCCTTCGTGGCGCCGTGGCTGACCATGCCGAGCCGCTCGTTCCACGGCCCGAAGGTGTACGACTTCTTGAGCGTGCCGTCGATCTCCTCCGCGACCACCTCGCTGTCGAGGCCGAGGAAGGAGAACTCCGTGGTCTCCGCCCCGCTGCCGCCCGCCTTCTCGGTGCGGGACACCGTCCGGTCGAACGGGTCGTAGACGAACTTGGTCGTCTCGCTGCTGTGGTCCGGCTTGGTCTGCCGGTGCGACGCGACCCGGTCGAACCCGTCGTAGGTGTACTTCTCGAGGATCGTCCCCGACGCGGTCACGGTGTCCAGGCGGCCGAGGGGGTCGTAGTTGTACGTCGACGTGGACCCCTGGCTGGTGCTGCTGACCAGCCGGTTGCGGTCGTAGGCCGATGTCGTCGTCTTGCCCTCGATCGTCTCCTCGGTGACGTTGCCGTTGGCGTCGTGGACATATGTCTCGGTTTCCTGCACGCCGCCGCCCGCGGCGGACCTGGTCAGCTTGGCGATCCGGTCCTGCGGGTCGTAGGTGAAGTCGTAGACGTGGTCGAGATAGGCGGTGTTGTCGTCGGCGTTCATCCGCTTCGCGGCGTCGCGGACGCGGTGCCCGTTGGGGCTGTACTCCAGGTGGTGCTCGGCGACGAGCGTGCCCGCCGAGGTCTTCTCCACCTGGCTGCGGACCTGGCCGTCGAGGTAGTACGTGTAGTCGACGGTGTTGCCGTTGCCGCGGGTCTGCTTGAGCACCTCCCCGCGCTTGGTGTAGCTGAACGAGGTGACCTTCGGCCCGTCGCCGGACTCGGTGTTGGTCACCTTGCTGACCAGGTCGCGGACGTCGTACTCGAAGCCCGCGGTCTGCCGGTCGTGGGTGCGGGTCAGCGGGTTGCCGTTGGCGTCGTAGGTGAACGCGGTCGTGTTCTTGACCGCGCCCGCGAGCTTCTCCTCGACCTTGCTGAGCTGGTTGAGGCCGTCGTAGGACATCGAGTAGGTGTCGACCTTGGCGCCGGAGCCCGCGTCGGTCAGCGTGGTCAGATTGCCGTTGACGTCATAGGTGTAGGTGAAAGTCTTCTTCTCGGTGTCGACATCGCCGGAGTTGTCGCGCACAAGCTTCACCGCGTCGGCGACGACGGTCCCGTCGGCGGCGTCGGAGAGCGTCACCTTGTGCGTGTTGCCCTCGGCGAAGGCGAAACCGCCCAGGCTGACCCACTCGCCCGCCCGGGTCCGCTGGTCGACGCGCACGGTGGTGGCGCCACCGGAGTGGTGCACGGTGTAAGGCGCGTTGCTAGCCGTGCCCGCCGCGTAGCGGACGAACACCTCGTAGGTGCCCGCCGCGGGAACGACCTGCTGCCAGGTGAACACCGAGGCGCCGCTGCCCGCGACCGCCTTGCGGTAGTCGTAGCCCTGGTAGGCGACGCCGTCGCTTGACGTCGTCCACGTGCCGACCGCCTGCGTGTTGGCCGGGTCGGAGTTGTCGGTCAGGGCAACGTGCTTGCCGACGGGCACACCGTCGTCGGACTTCGTCTTGATCTTGCCGTCCGGGTGGAACGTGCTGTCGACCGTGCGGCTCAGTGAGCCGCCCGCGCTGCTGAGCGTGGACTTGGTCTGCTTGCCGACCGCGTCGTACTCGTAGCTGGAGACGATGTCCCACGGGTCCGTGCTGGTGCGCACCCAGCCGTTGTCGAAATGCGTGTACTTGGTGACGTTGCGGACCGTCTGCCCACCCGAGGGCGGCGCGCTGGTCTCGACCAGGTTGCCCACGGCGTCGTAGCTGCTCAGGATCTTGACGGGCGTGTTGTAGCGGGCGTCGTCTCGGTCGTAGGGGAGGATCGTCTCCTTCACCCGGTTGAGCGGGTCGTAGACGGTCTGCGCGACGAAGTCGTCGGGGTCGTCAGTCGTCTCGACGCCGCGCGGGGTGATCCGGCGGATCTGGTTGCCGACCTCGTCGTACTCGTAGCGGGTGGTGCGGGTGACGACCGTGCCGCCGTCGGACTTGTGCGGCGCGCGCACCTCGACGGGCTTGTTCCGCTCGTCGAAGACGATCTCGGTGCGGTTTCCGTCCTGGTCGATGTTGGCGATCGCGTTGCCGTCGCGGTTGTACTCGTTGCGGATGACGTGGCCTGCGGCGTCGGTCTCGGTGAGGACGCGGTTGTTGAGGTCGTAGGTGTACTTGGTGGTGAAGTCGGCGGGGTCGGCCGAGGCGTTCTTGCGGGGGTCGCGCATGGTGGTGACGCGACCGGCGTTGTCGTAGTCGTACTCGACCTTGTCGCCCGCCGCGTTCGTCAGGCGCAGCAGTTGGTACAGCTCGTCGTAGGCGTACCGGGTGACGAAGTCGTCCGGGTCGGTCGGCGTGAGGTTGCCCTGCGGCTGCGTCTCGCTGAGCAGGTTCCCGACCTTGTCGTAGCTGAAGGTGTTGCGCCGGATCGGACCGGTGGCGCTGTGCCGCGGTTCGGTGGAGGCGGTCACCTGGTCGAGGACGTCGTACTCGACGGTGACCTCGGCCCCGTTCGGCGCCACTGCCCTGGTGATGTTGTCGTTGGCGTCGTAGGTCGGCGCGGCGGTGACGATGAAGTCGCCCGCGGCGGCGTCCTTGGGCACCCTCGACTCCAGCGGCCTGCCGAACACGTCGTAGGTGAACGTCGAGGTCTTGCCCTTGGCGTCGACGCTCGACGTGATGGAACCGCGGGCGTCGTAGTTGGTGCCGGTGATGTTGTTCAGCGCGTCCTTGGTCGTGCGCGGGTAGCCGACAGGGTCGTAGTCGGAGTACGTGGTCGGGTTCCCGTTGGCGTCGGTTGCCGTGCGCAGCAGCCCGAACTCGTCATAGGCGTATGTCGTCTCGTAGTCGCCCGCCGTCGGGGTCGCCGTGCCCTTGGGGTCGGTGACCGAGGTCAGGTTGCCCTTGGCGTCATAGCCGAAGGTCCACTTGCGACCTTCCGGGCTGGTCTTGGAAATCAGGTCCGCGGTGTAGCCGTCCTGGCCGAACTGGTAGGCCAGGGTTCCCGCGGGAGTGTTGTTCCTGTTGGCCTCGGGGTCGCGCACCGAGGTCGGCACACCGGTCTTGGCGTCATAGGTCCACGTGGTCAGCGCGCCGTTCGCCGCCTTCGAGGAGACAACCTTGTTGTCAGCGTCCCATCCCAGTTCGGTGACCTCGTTTTTGGCGTTGACCAGTTTCGTCGGCCTGCCGTAGCCATCCATCGTGTACTTCGTGGTGCCACCCTGGGCGTCCACGGCGGTCGCCTCGATCACCGAGCCCGCGGTGCCGTCTGGGTCTACATAGGACAGCTTCGACACGCCTCGGCCGCGGTCGGTGATGGTCTCCGGCTTCCACTTGTCTTTCGGGTCGACCGGGGCGGTGTAGTAGGTCAGGTCGGTGGCGTTGCCGCGCGGGTCGGTGACCTTGACCAGCTTGACGTTCTTGTTGCCCTGGGTGGCGTCGTAGGTGAAGCCGAATGTCTTCGCGACCGGGGTGCCCGCGCCGTCGACCATTCGCTCCATCAGGCCCTTGTCGCTGTAGGACAGGGTGATCGTGCGGCCGGAGATGTCCTTGATGGACTTCACCTGGTCGATGATGTGCGGGTTGTTGGTGTCGGCTTTGGTGAAGTAGTCAAGAGTCAGCGTCTGCCGACCAGCCGGGTCGGTGACGTAGGCGAGGAACTTGCGCGGCTGGTTGTTCGACTTGCGCTCGGTGTAGGTGAAGCGCAGCTCGTTGCCGTTCTTGTCGCGGGTCGCGGTGAGCCAGCCGCCCTCGTCGAACCAGAACTGGGTGCGGTCGGGCCGGGTCATCACCCAGCGGCGGGACTGGTCGGTTCCGCCGTCGCGGCGCAGCTGCAGGTGCACGCCCGCGGGCCGGTCGTAGGTCCACCGCGCCGGGTCGGTGCTGTTGTTCTTGTTCAGCTCGAACTCGTGACCGGTGCCGTCGCCGTCGGCGAGGGTGACCCGGGTCGGGTAGTCCTGGCCGCGCGGGTGCAGGTCGAGCGGGGTGCCCAGGCGCACGATGCTGGAGACCGACAGCGACCAGCCGAAGCCCATGGAGGTCGCGGCGGTGTCGAGGCTGTTGTAGGTCATCCGGACGAACGACGCGAGGCCGCGGCCGGGCAGGCTGATCGGGTCGTAGTTCCAGACCACGTTGCCCACGTACGGGTTGACCTTGAGCCCGCTGCCGGCCCCGGTGCCGGTCGCGACGTACTGGTAGAACTTCTCCAGGCCGAGCTGGTCGGAGGTCGGGTCCTCGACGGTGACGTTCTGCGGGAGCGCGGGCAGGTTCCCGGTCTGCGAAAGCCATTGGCCGGTGGCGCGGTTCAGCAGGTCCCAGTTCAGCACGAACTGCTCGCGCTTGTTCCCCGCTCCGCTTTGGATCGGGGTCTTCACCTTGGCCTGCAAGGTGACCGTGGCGCCGGGTGCGACGTCACCGGGCAGCGTGGTCTCCAGGCGGTTGCCGCCGGTGGTGACGTCGGTGCCGTCGGGCAGCGACCAGCGGTAGGACAGCACCTGGTTCGCCGCCGACCAGGTCGTGGTCGTGGTGTTGGTCAGGGTGACCGGGAAGGTGTACTCGTCGCCGGGGATCATCCGCACCGACGGGGTGTCGGCGGCGTAGTACGTCAGTTCCGGGGTCGGCGCGGTGTAGGTGACCACGAGCTTGGGCCGCAGCTGCGGCTCGACGGCCTCGCCCGAGTTGAAGATGGCCCGCTGGGTCGGCCCGGCGGTCGTCTCGTCGCGCAGCTTCACGATGACGCCGTTGTTGGCGGCGCGGTTGCCGATCCAGTTCTGCACCGTCGACGTGGCGTCCCAGATCCGCCAACTGGGGTCGTTGGTGATGTTCGGGACGTTGTCGAACGCGGCCCCGAAGTCGCCACCCGGCGAGGTCCACGCCGCCGCGGCGGACGCGCGCTGCCAGGTGGCCTCGGTCTCGACGAACGGCTTGCTCAGCGGGTGCGCGTCGAACACCCCGCCCGAGCCGAACGTCGACGTCGCCCACAGCTGGAACTCGGCGTCGAGAATCCTTGCCTGGTCCGGGATGTCGGGCAGGTCGCCGAAGTCCACGACGGACCGGGTGGTGCCGAAAGTGCTGCTCTGCTTGCCGACAAGCTGCCAGGACATCCCCGTGGGGCTGTTGTGGTTCGATGTCGGCTGCGCGCTGGACAGCGTGGTGTCGGGGTGCGGTTCTCCCGCGAGGTTCTGGTAGAGCTTGACGACCCGGCCCGCCTTGGGCAGCCGGACGAGTTCGGTGGTCGACGGGATGAGCTGGCCGTCGCGCGTCTTCACGACGATCATGTAGTAGTACGCGGCGCCGAACGGCTCGGCCGAGTCCGCGGCCGTCGGCCTGGCCGTGGTGTCGACGAAACTGGTGGTGGTGGCCGAAAGCGGGCCGACGAGCGTCCACGGCGACGGCGTGAACGACTGGAAGACCGTGCGGTGGACCTGGTACTCGACGATGTCGTCGGCCTGGTTGCCCGGATCCGGGTCGGTGTACGGGGTCCAGGACAGCTCGGCGCCGGTCGCGTGGATCGTCGTGGGGGCGTGGAGAACGGCGCTCGGCCTGCCGTAGGTGAGCACGAGCTTCGGGGTGTTCGCGGTCTCGCCGTTGTAGGCGTACTCCGCGGCCTCGTAGCGCACGCCGCCGAGTTGCGGGGCCTCGTTCTTCGCCTTGAGCATCACGCCGTGGTTGGCGGCGGTGCCGGAGACCCAGGCCTGCGCGATGTTGCGGATGTCGAACGAGTGCCAGTTGCCGGTGACGTTCGCGGGCTTGGTCTGCGTGCCGGTTCCCGCCTCGGCGATCGCGGAGTTGATGGAGTTCCAGGTGGCCGTGGCCTCGTCCCAGGCGGAGGTCACGCGGCGGGCCTCGATCTCCACGGTCTTGCCGTAGGGCTCGAAGTCCTGGTCGTAGTAGAGGCGCAGCTGAGCGGAGCTCAGGGTGGTGCCCGACGGCACGGTGCCGAGGCCGAAGCGGACCAGGCTGCGGTACGCGGTCGTCGTGGTCGCGTTCGTGGTGCCGGTCGAGAGCCGCCAGTTGCCGTCGTAGTTCGTCGTCGGCGTGTCCTGGCCGATCATCACGTCCTGCGACTGGGTGACGGTGGGCTGGATGGTGATCGTCGGGTCGATCACCACCGGGTACTGACGCTCAGCGGCGGTCAACCAGGCCTGGTCGGCGCGCACGGTGATGGTGATCTTGGCGCCCTGCTGCTCGACGGTCTGAGTGACCTTGTCGCTCCATGCCTTGCCGTACACCGAGTTCCGGTCGTCGCGGCTGTCGTGCATGAACGGCTTGGGCATGGTGAACAGCGGTGTGCCCTCGGCCTCGGCGCCGGAGTGGAACCGGATCGAGCCGTCGGCCTCGGCCTTGGCGGTGACGCCGCCGAGCTGCATGGTGAACCGGTAGACCGCCTCGCGCGGGGCCTTGGCGAGGACGATCTTCTCCTTGAGCGAGTCGCCGACCTGGTAGACGAGGTCAGCTCCGTCGAAGGCGTTCGGATAGACGATCGTGTTGCGCTCGACCTTGGGCGTCAGCGTCTTCTGCGCGCTGTCGACGCCGAGCGCGACGTGCTTGCCCGCATGCTCGAAGCGCACGAGCTTGTCGGACTTGTCGCCGAAGGAGCTGCGGAAGACGTTGGTGTCGTTGCCGAAGCGGTACCCGTCACGCTCGGCCGCGCGGATCGCGGTGTCGATGGGCTGCCAGGCGCCCTTGGCGTCGCGGTAGTGCTCGGGTCTGGCCGAGACCTCCGCCTCGAACTGGCCGTCGGCGCGCTGGAAGACCTTCGAGGTCTCCGACCGCAGCTCGGCCACTTCGCGGATCCGCTCGTGCGGCTGCCGTGGCGGCGCGGGCTTGGACAGCGGCTCGGCGGCGGCGGGCGCGGGCTCGAACAGCGAGTCCAACCAGGCCAGTGCGCGGCCGACACCGGGCCAGGCGCCGGAGCTGTGCGGTTCGCCCGTGGGTATGCCGGTGAACGTGACCGCGAACAGCGCGAAGACGATGACGAGGCGTGCGGGCATGGCAGAGCGGCGCGACGTGCGCATTGATCCCCCAGTAATCAACACGGCTCAGTGGTGGAGATTCACCGACTGAGTGCAGCTTCCGGTTAGAGCTAACCCGAGCCGCGTTGGGGGGCACAATCGGCCGAACGGCCGAACCGGAGGATCGTCCTGCGCCGAACGGACTAGAGACCTCGCAACTCGTCGAGCCGGGTCAGTGCCGCCTCCAGATCGTCGACCAGTTCGGTCATCACGTCCGCGACCGCGCGGATCTCGTTCATCGAGCCGACGATCTGACCGACCGGCATGGCCAGGACCGACGGGTCGCCCGCCCGCATCATCCGCTGG
The DNA here is from genome assembly GCF_014323725.1 of Actinokineospora xionganensis. GTDB lineage: Bacteria > Actinomycetota > Actinomycetes > Mycobacteriales > Pseudonocardiaceae > Actinokineospora > Actinokineospora xionganensis. The sequence continues at coordinate 42,618 of NZ_JABVED010000007.1, forward strand.
TGCGCCTCACTGACCAGCAGGTTCTGCAGCGGCATCGGCAGCGGCGCCGGGGCGTCGACCGCCGCCCACGCCTGGGTCCACTGATTCTTGAGCAGCCGCGCCGGTTTGCCGGTGTAGACACGCGAGCGCACGGTGTCGCTCGACGTCGCCCGGACGAGCGCCTGCTGCAGCGTGCCCGCGGAGCTGAGTTCCTGGTACTCCTTGGTCGCCAGCCAGTACGAGCCCATCCACGCGCCCACCGCGCCGAGGGCCAAGGCCGCGGCGATCTGCCTGCCCGACCCGATCCCGCCCGCCGCGAGCACGGGCACCCGGTCGCCGACGGCGGCGACGATCTCGGGGATCAGCACCATGGAGGCGATCTCACCGGTGTGCCCACCCGCCTCATATCCCTGTGCCACCACGAGGTCCACGCCGTTGTCGACGTGGCGCACGGCGTGTTCGGCCTTGCCCGCGAGGGCCGCGACGGGCACGCCGCCGCGGTGCGCCTGCGCGATCACGTCGGCAGGCGGCGAGCCGAGGGCATTGGCGATGAGGGCGATCGGGTGTTTCATCGCGACGTCCACATGGGACCGTGCGACCGAGTGCAGCCAGCCGAGGACTCCCGCGCCGCTCGCCTCATCATCGGGTAGCGGCGGGACGCCCAGCTTGCGCAGGGTGTTGTCGACAAACTCGCGGTGTGCTTGCGGGATAAGGGAATCGAGATCGATCTGGGTGCCCTCGGTGGGCACCTTGGCAGGCATCACGATGTCGACGCCGTAGGGTTTGCCGTCGCAGTTGGTGTCCATCCAGTCGAGGACGGCGTCGAGTTCCTCCGGGTCGTTGAAGCGCACGCAGCCCAGGACCCCGAGCCCGCCCGCGCGGCTGATCGCCGCGGCGACGTGTTCGGAGGGGGTGAATCCGACGATCGGGTGCTCGATGCCGAGGGTGTCGCACAGGACCGTTCGCATCAGGGCGTCTCCTCAGGTCCGGGCGGGCGCGGCGGCCCAGGTCGGCTCGTGTTCGGCGGCGTGCGCCTTGGCCCACCGGTAATCGGGCTTTCCGCTGGGCAGGCGCCCGACCTCGTCGACGACCCACAGGCTGCGCGGCGCTTTGTAGCCGGCGAGTTCGTTGTGCATGTGGGCGCTGATCGCCTCGAAGTCCGGTTCGGCCCCGGGGCGCACCTGCACGACGGCGGCGACCCGCTGGCCGAGCCGGTCGTCGGGGACACCGATGACCAGCGCGTCGAAGATGTCCGGGTACGCCTTGAGGGCACCCTCGACCTCCTCCGGGAAGACTTTCTCGCCGGCGGTGTTGACGCACATGTTGCCGCGGCCGAGCAGGGTGACCGTGTCGTCGTCCTCGAGCCGGGCGAAGTCGCCAGGCACGACGTAGCGCTTGCCGTCGATCTCGACGAAGATCGTGGCGCTCTTCTCCGGGTCCTTGTAGTAGCCGAGCGGGACGTGCCCGCCCCGGGCGAGGCGGCCGGTCTGTCCCGGCACCACCGGCCGGTTGTGCTCGTCGATGACCAGCACGTTCGGGCCCCGGCGCACCCGCGGGCCGCCGGTGGACGGCTCGGCGCCCTTGACCACCATGCCCATGCCGTTGAACCCGGACTCCGAGGACCCGATGGCGTCGGTGATCACCACGTTGGGCAGCGCCTCGATGTACTGCTGCTTGACCGACGCGGAGAACAGGGCGGCGTGGCTGGAGATGGCGAACAGCGAGGACGCGTCGTAACCGCCCTCGTGGAAGGCCTCGATGACCGGACGGGCCATGGCGTCGCCGACGAGCGTGACGACCCGGACCTGGTGGCGTGCGATCGCCTTCCACACCTCGTGCGCGTCGAAGGTCGGGAGCAGGACCACGGTGTCGCCCGCGAACATCGCCGCGAGCGCGGCCCACTGCGCGGCGCCGTGGATCAGGGGGGCACACGCGAGCCTGGTCAGCCCGCCGGTCACCTGGCCTTGGCGGGACTGGGCGAACTCGTCGGGCAGGGGTTCACCGGAGAGGAAGTCGATGCCGCCACCGAGGACGCGCCAGACGTCCTCCTGGCGCCACATGACGCCCTTGGGGCTGCCGGTGGTGCCGCCGGTGTAGAGGATGTACAGGTCGTCCGGGCTGCGCTCCTCGAAGTCGCGCCCGGTCTCGCGACCGTCCATCGCGGACTCGAGGTCCACGCCCGCGAAGTCGAGGTCGGTGTCGTCGTCGATCACGACCAGCGTCTTCAACTTGGGTGCGTCGGGCAACACCGCCCCCACCCGATCGGCGTATCGGCGCTCGTGGACGAGGGCGACGAGGTCGGCGTTGTCGAACAGATATCGCAACTCGTTCTCGACGTACCGGTAGTTGACGTTCACCGGCACGGCCCGGAGTTTGCAGACCGCCACCATGGTCTCGATCGCCTCGATCGAGTTGCGCGCGTAGAGCCCGACGTGCGAGCCCTTGCCGACGCCTTGTTCGGCCAGGTAGTGGGCCAGTTGATTAGCCCGTGCGTCGAGCTCGGCGAAGGTCCTGCAGTGCCCGCCGCAGGCAACCGCGACCCGCTCCGGGAAGAGGTCCACCGCGTGCTCGAAAAGATCCGCGATTGTGAGCGCCATGGGCTTAAAGTAGAACGTGTTATCGTTCGTGACAATCCCCTGTCGCCAGGAGGTTTCGGATGGACTCGGCGCAACCGCACTGTCTGGTCGAACAACGAGGCCCGGTTCTGGTGGTGACGATGAACCGCCCAGAGGCGAGAAACGCCTTGTCCGGGCCGATGATGGCGATCATGCGGGAGGCCTGGGACCAGGTCGACAAGGACGACTCCGTCCGAGCCTGCGTCCTCACCGGCGCGGGCGGCTCGTTCTGCGCGGGCGCCGACCTCAAGGCCATGACCAGCACCCACCCCGGCGACTCGTTCTCCTCGGGCGGCTGGGACCTGTCGGTCATCGAGCCCCTCCTGAAGGGCCGACGACTCACCAAACCCTTGATCGCCGCCGTCGAGGGCCCAGCCATCGCGGGCGGCACGGAAATCCTCCAGGCCACCGACATCCGCATCGCGGGCGAAAGCGCGCGGTTCGGGGTCTCGGAGGCCCGGTGGGGCCTGTTCCCCTTGGGCGGCTCGGCAGTGCGGCTACCACGCCAAATCCCGTACACAGTGGCAGCCGACCTACTCCTTACCGGCCGACACATCACAGCGACTGAGGCGCGGGACATCGGGCTCATCGGACACGTGGTTCCGAACGGCCAGGCGTTGGACAAGGCACTGGATATCGCGGGGCTGATCGCGGCGAATGGGCCACTGGCGGTTCAGGCGATCCTGCGGACGATGCGCGAGACCGAGGGAATGCCGGAGAACGAGGCGTTCAAGGTGGACGCACGGTTGGGGGTGGAGGTATTCCTCAGCCAGGACGCCAAGGAAGGCCCCAAAGCTTTCGCCGAGAAACGCGCCCCCAACTTCCAGGGCCGCTGACAGCCGAATCGCGGCTTGGGCACGGCTGGACTCAACCAGGGCGAGAACTGTCACCCACTCAGCGCACTTCTTGCCCTGCAAAGGCCAAATCCCGTTAAGGCATAAAGGAGCATGCGCTTGGCCGACTCGGGGATGGCGTGTGCTATGGCGGTCGCCCAGCCGCCCGACGCGATACATTTGGGTCGTACCTCTCGCCGAGGTCACGCCCGCGGTCGACCGACCGAGTGCTCTCGGCGACAGCACCTCGGCGAAAGGCGTCGCCATGGACGAACATCCGCAATCTGGCCTACCTGTGGGACAGCGGATAAAGCGCGCGCGCGAGCGTGCGGGGCTGACGCGCACGGTTCTTGGTGACCTCATCGGCAAGTCAGGCGAGTGGGTCAAGGCCGTGGAGAACGGCCGCCTCCAGATGCCGAAGCTGCCGATCTTGCTGCGGCTCGCTCAGGTGCTTGGCATCAAGGACCTCGCAACACTTACTGGAAACGGCGTGGCTGTGCCCGTGGAAGTGTTCGCCGGCGAGCAACATCAAGCGCTGGCTGAGGTTCGTGCCGCGCTCACCGAATACCGAATCACACCGAACGCATCCGCACCCAACGTCGACCATCTCGCCGCTCGGCTGTCCACGGCTTGGACCGTTCGCCATTCGTCGCCCGATCATCGAAGCCAGTTGGGCAGCTTGCTGCCCAGCCTTGTCCGCGATGCGCAGCGGGGCGTCCGCACCACGCGCGGCGACGTGCGGCGGGAGGCACGTCGCGTGCTCGCGGGGGTCTATCAGCTCACCGACTTCTATGTCGCGTACCAACCGGCAGCCGAATTGGTATGGATGGTCGCGGACCGCGCGCTCACAGAGGGCCAAGAGGCCGACGATCCCTATGTCGCCGCGGGCGGCGCATGGGCGATGGTGCAGGCCCTCCGCGACGCAGGTCGCTGGGAGGAGTCCATCGATCTGGCAGCAGACTCCATCGCTCAACTCCGGCCCCATCTCGACGGTGCGCCGGTCGACTGGTTGGGGATGTGCGGAGCGCTCGAAGCCGAGATCGCCTACGTGCACGCCCGACGCGGTCGAGCCGGCGAGGCCTGGGATCACTTGGAGCGCGCCGACGCCGTCGCGCGTCAACTCGGCAAGGGCTATCGACACATCCAGAGTTCGTTCTCCGAGGCGGTGATGGCCGCCCACGCCACGACCGTCGCCGTCGAGCTTCGGCGCCCTGGTGATGCGCTGCAGGCCGCGGATCGTGTCGACACCGATCAGATCGCGAGCGTTCCGCGCCGGGCCAGGCACCTCATCGAGATCGCCCGCGCGCACCATCAGCGCGGCGAACGCCCGGCAGTCTGGGCCCTGTTGAATGCCTCGAACCGCACGGCACCCGAAACGATCCGCTACAACGGTTGGGCCCGGGAAATGATGCTGGATCTGGTGGAACGTCCCCCGTCTGGCATGCGGTCCGATGTGCGCGCGCTGGCCCAGTCCATCGGCATCAAGATCGCGGCGTAGCCCGATCGTGTAGGGGTACAAACCGTACCCTTCAAGGGTATTCGTCTCTCTTAACGTCACCTCCATGCCACTGGAGGTGACCATGCAGCTGTTCTGGATCATTGTCGCGATCGTCGTGATCGCGATTGCGTGGGTCGTAGCGGGCCTGACCCTGGGCCGGTGTGAGGACGATGACGAGTGAACGCCGTCGTCGTCATGCTCGGCCTCGTCGGGCCGCTCGCGATCATCGGCGCATAGCCACCTGTTCCGTGCCGGAAATCCCCTCGGCGTGGGTCGAACAGATGGCTCCGGGCGGGCGGGTCCAGGCAGATCTGAAGATCACCGGGGGCGCGGGCAACCTCGTGGACCTCCGGGCCACACCCGATGGTGTTCTGCAAGGCCGTTTCCGCGCCCGCTGGGCCGGATTCATGCCGATGCGTGGCGACCGAGCCGACATCAGGTCCGCTGAGTCCCCCGAGTCGGTAGGCCGCACCACCCGGACGGCGTCGGCTACGCCGTGGTGGGAGCACCAAGTGGTGTGGTTCTTGGCCGCCCTGAACCTGCCGCCTGGAGTGCGGACCGGCATGGTGTTCGACCCTGCGACGGGAAGCCCCTCGGCGTCGCTGATGAGCACCGCTGCGGGTTCATGGGTCAAGGTCTCGCTGTCAGAGGTCGCCGGTAGCCGCGAGGTGTCAGGTTCGTGTGATGACCTGTGGCGGATCGTGGAAGACGCCTACGAGCTGTGGCACACGCTCGGCGAGCCTGGCTGGGACCGTTTCGGCCTGACGGTCCGCGGCGGCCACCACCACACGGTCTGGCTCGATGAGCCGGACGGTTCTCGACAGTGGACGTGGTTGGCTTGACCGACCGCGCCTCAGTTCCCCACCCGCGTCTCGGGTGGGGAACTGAGGTCAGTCAACGGCTTCGAACTAGAACTGGACGCTCCAAGCGTCGATGTAACCGGTGTCGTAGCGGGCTACGTCCTGGACCTTGAGTTTCCAGGTTCCGTTAGCGACCTCCGACGAAGCGTTCACCGTGTAAGTGGTGATCACGTTGTCGGCCGAGTCGTTGCTGGAGGCGTTCTTCAAGCGGTACAGCGAACCGTCCGGGGCCACCAGGTCGATGACCAGGTCACCGCGCCAGGTGTGTTTGATGTCGACGTTCACCTTCAGCGTCGACGGGGCGTTGCCTGCCTGGCCGGTGACGGTCACCGAGCTCGTGACGGCGGCGCCGTTGTCGGGAATGTTGACGTTGTTGGTGTTCTCGAACTTCGCGCCCGTGGGCGGGGGTTCGGTGCCGCCGCCGTTGTCGATGAGGTCCTTGACCTCCGGGTAGATCAGTTCGATCCGGGTGCCCTCGTTGAGGCAGCCGCCAAGGTGGTGCAGGGCGATCACCTTGTGCGAGGACGCCGCGAGCACCGGCGAACCTGACGATCCTCCGGTGGTGTCGCAGTAGTAACCCATGTTGATCGAGTCGCTACGCGGGTTGTCGACGTCGCAGGTGGCGCCGCCCTGGGTGTCCTCGTAGAGGGACAGCTCGTTCGGGTCGCCGCTGCCGTGGCCGCTGATGTAGATGCGCTCGTTCTGCACGGGCGCGCGGACGTCGAGCAGCAGGTAACCGAAGGACTCGATGCTGGCGAAGTTGTTCACCGAGAACAGGGTGTAGTCCAGGCTGGAACTGGTCTTGAGGAACTGCGCTCCCGTCACCTTCACCGCGGGCTTCGGGTTGTTCCCACCGCAAGTCGCGCAGGCGTAGTCGAACCAGATCTCCATGGACGCCATTTCGGTGGCGCTGGCGATGCAGTGGTTGTTGGTGAACAACCGGTTGGTCGCGCCGACGCGCCACGCGGTGCAGTGGGAAGCGCCGTTTTTCAAGATCTTCGCGACCGAGCGGGTCCTCGCGTACTCGGTGGGGTGGCTCTGCTGGTAGCAGACGGCGTCGCGGCGGGCGTCCGTGCCGCACACCGACAGGATGCCGGAGTCGCGCCGCAGCTGCTCGTCATCGGTGAAGCCGCGGGTGTACTTGTCCACGACCACGCCGGTGTCCGAACGGGACGGTTTGCCGCCCGCCCGGTGCAGCGTCACCACGGCGGTGTCGCCGGTGATCGACAGTGCCCAGAATCCGTCGCCCTGCTTGGTGTAGAGCGAGTCGGAGGCGGCGGACTCGGCCCTCGTCGGGTCGCCGCTGTAGGTGTGGACCTCGGTGCCCGCCGGGTTGGCCACGGTCACCCGGTCGCCTTCGGCCAACGCGAGTGACGCGAAGTGCACCTTGATATAGGCCGAACCCGGCCGGTTGATCACCTGCCGCGCGGAGCGCGCGGCGTAGCCGATGCGGATGTCGGCCGCGTGTTCCTCGCCGACCTGCTGAACCTGCTGGACGCCCTCGGTCACAGCGGGTCGCACGTCGTCCGGCGCGGCCACGGCCGAACCGCTGGTTCCCAGGACGGAACCGGCGGCCAGCGCGAGGGCCAAGGTCAGGAACAAGCGCTTGCGCCTGTCGGATTTTGGTTGGAGTGTCATCGCAGGGGAAACTCCTCTCGTGTCGCGATCGCGACACGAAAAGGATTACCGCGACAGAACCGGGACGAATACCCCCATTCCGCTGTTGCCATTCCCAGTTGCTCAGATCAACGACTCATTACCGGTCCAGTAGGGGTCGCGAAGTCGCCGCTTGTAGAGCTTTCCGTTGGGATCGCGGGGAAGTTCGGCGAGATAGTCGATGGTGCGCGGCAATTTGAACTTCGCAAGTCGACCCGCGACGAAGGCGAGGATGTCCGCGGTGAGCTCATCGGACCCGGTCACACCGTCGACCGGCTGAACCACCGCCTTGATCTCCTCGCCCCAGTCCGGGTGCGGGATGCCGAAGACCGCGACGTCGGCGACCTTGGGGTGACACGAGACCTCGCCCTCGATCTCGGCGGGATACACGTTGACGCCGCCGGTGATGATCAAATCGCTCTTGCGGTCGCACAGGAACAGATAGCCGTCCTCATCGAGATAACCGATGTCACCCAAGGTGAACATCTCGCCGATCCGCGCCGCCCGGGTTTTCGCCGCGTCGCCGTGGTACTCGAACGTCGAGGTGCCCATCCGCATATAGACCAGCCCAGGCGTGCCGGTCGGCGCTTCGACGCCGTCGTCATCGAAGATCTTCACCGTCGAGCCCGGCCAGGGCAGGCCGACGGATCCGGGCTTGCGCAGCCATTCCTCAGCCGTGATGGTCGTGCCGCCGCCCTCGGTCGCGGCGTAGTACTCGACCACGACCGGACCCCACCAGTCGAGCATCCGCCGTTTGACCTCCATCGGACAGGGCGCGGCGCCGTGGATCATCACGCGCAGCGAGGACAGGTCGTACTTTGAGCGGACGTCGTTCGGCAGCGCGAGCAGCCGGTGGAACTGGGTGGGAACCATGTGGCTGTGGGTCACCCGGTACCGCTCGATCAGCCGCAGCATCTCCTCGGGCTCCCAGCGGTCCATCAGCACCACCGAGTGTCCCAACTGGAGTGACGTGACCACGAAGTTGATGACCGCCGTGTGATACAGCGGCGACCCGCACAGGTGCACATGGTGGTGGAACGGTTTGAGCCCGAAGATGCCGAAGAACCACGACGCCGCGGGCGGCACGTCATCCGGGTCGGTCCCGGAGAGCGGGCGGCGAACACCCTTCGGCCTGCCGGTCGTGCCCGAGGTGTACAGCATGGGCGAGCCCTGGGTGCGGACGTCCGGGCGGCCCGCGGGTTCGTCGGCGCCGAGTTGGTCCAGCGGCCGGAATCCGGCGACCTCCCCCACCGCGAAGCTCGCCCGCGCGGGAAGTCCGCTACGAGCGGCGGCATCGGCGGCGGTCGGGCCGAACCGCGCGTCGGCGATGAACGCCTTCGCCCCGCTGTCCTCGATGAGGTACGCCACCTCGGCGCCCACCAGGTGCCAGTTCGCCATGACGACGTACAGCCCGGTCTGCATGGCGGCGAAGTACACCGCGAGCAGGTCGGCGCCGTTGGGCAGCATCAGGACCACGCTGTCGCCCGGGCGCAGACCCATCGACTGCAGGCCTCTGCCGTAACGGTCGGCCGCGGCGGTCAGCTCGCCGTAGGTGACCTCGCGGCCATCCGGGCAGACGACCGCGAGACCGTCGGGGGTGTCACCGGCGATATTCCACAGACCGATCGAGCGCATCCACCCAATCTAGAACGTGTTTCACCCGCCGACAAGGCCGGCGAGAGTCTCGATCTCGGCTGTCGACCCGCAGCCGACGACGAGCATCGTCACACCGGCCTTCTCCCACTGCCCGATCCGCGCGCGCACCCGCTTCGCGGTCCCGATGATCGCGATGTCGTCGACCAGTTCGTCCGGGATGACGGCGGCGGCCTCGTCGCGACGGCCGGCGCGGAACCGCTCGCCGACCTCGTCGACCACGGCCGCGTAGCCCATCCGCCGGAACAGCGTGGCGTGGAAGTTGAGCTCCGGCGCGCCCATGCCGCCGAGGTAGAGCGCGAGGACCGGCTTGATCCCCGCGTAGGCCGCGGCCGGGTCGTCGGTGACGATCACCTGCGCGCCCGCCGCCACCTCGAAGTCGGCCCTGGAGCGCCGCGCGCCGGGCGTCGCGAATCCCTCGTCGAGCCAGGCGTTGTACTGGTCGGCCATGCGCAGCGAGAAGTACACCGCGAGCCAGCCGTCAGCGATCTCCGCGGCGAGCGCGACATTCTTCGGGCCTTCGGCACCGAGCCAGATGGGCAGGTCGGTTCGTAGTGGATGAGTGATCGGCCGCAGGGGTTTGCCGAGGCCCGTGGCACCCGCGCCGGTGTAGGGCAACGGGTAGTTCGGGCCGTCGGCGACCACCGGGGCCTCGCGGGCGAGGACTTGGCGGATGATGTCGACGTACTCGCGGGTGCGGGCCAGCGGGCGGGCGAACGGCTGCCCGTACCAGCCCTCCACCACCTGCGGCCCGGAGACGCCCAGCCCGAGAATGGCGCGGCCCCCGCTGAGGTGGTCCAGGGTCAGCGCGTGCATGGCGCACGACGTGGGCGTGCGCGCCGAGAGCTGGGCCACCGACGTGCCCAGCCGCACCCGGCTGGTCGACGAGCCCCACCACGCCAACGGGGTGAACGCGTCCGAGCCCCACGATTCCGCCGCGAACACCGCGTCGAACCCGTGCCGGTCCGCGGCGCGCACAAGCTCCCCCGCATTGCCGGGCGGCCGCGCGCCCCAGTAGCCGAGCTGAAGTCCGAGCTTCATCCTGACACCTCCTTGCGCCCAATCTTAGAACGTGTTCCACTCGGAGGGTGACGGTGCCACTGAGCGCCCCGCTGCGTGTGGGGTTCGACTACACCCGGTCTCTCGGGCCGGTGCTGGGCCACTTCATGACCGAACTGCGTGCCCGGCGGGTCGTCGGCGTGCGCGGTTCGGATGGCCGGGTGCACGTCCCCCCGGTCGAGTACGACCCGGTCACGGCCGCGCCACTGAGCGAGTTCGTCGAGGTCGCGGCCGAGGGAACGGTCGTGACTTGGTCCTGGATGCCGAAACCGCTTGCGGGACAACCCTTCGACCGACCGTTCGCCTGGGCCATGGTCCGCTTGGACGGCGCGGACACCCCGCTGCTGCACGCCGTCGACGTGGCCGACCCGTCCGCGATGTCGATCGGCATGCGCGTCCGCATCCGCTGGGCGGCGGACCCGATCGGCGGAATCACGGATATAGCATGCTTCGAGCCGGCCACCAACCCGCTCCCCACGACTTATCCACAATTCGCCGAACCATCCACAACTCCAACGCGCCCCTCCCCCCAACCCGCCGGCGCCGATAGACTGGCCAGGGGCCGTCCCCCCGGTGAGGGCGGGGGCCGCGCGGGCGACGTGACGATGGTGACCACGCCCATTCACCTCGACGTCGTGCACTCCGTCTCCCCCGAGGAAAGCAAGTACCTGCGCGCACTCGCCCACGGGAAGCTGCTGGGCCAGCGGTGTCCCAAGTGCCACAAGGTCTACATCCCCCCACGCGGCGCCTGCCCGGTGGACGGCGTGCCGACCACCGACGAGGTCGAACTGCCCGATGTCGGCACTGTGACCACGTTCTGCGTGGTCAACGTGCCGTTCCTGGGCCAGCGGATCAAACCGCCCTACGTCGCCGCGTATGTGCTGCTCGACGGCGCCGACATCGCGTTCCTGCACCTTGTCCTCGGCTGCGCGGCCGACGAGGTGCGGATGGGCATGCGGGTGCGTGCGGTGTGGAAACCGGCTGAGGACTGGGGAACGACATTGGAGAACATCGACCACTTCGCGCCGACCGGGGAGCCGGACGCGCCGTACGAGACCTATGAGGGGCACCTTTGAGCACCGAGGTGGCGGTCGTCGGCTTCGCCCAGGCCCCCCATGTCCGGGCCACCGAGGGCACGACCAACGGCGTCGAGATGCTGGTGCCGGTGTTCGCCGAACTGTTCGCCGAGACCGGACTGACGAAGGAGGACATCGGCTTCTGGTGTTCCGGCTCGTCGGATTACCTTGCCGCGCGGGCGTTCTCGTTCATCGCCGCGGTCGACGCGATCGGGGCGTACCCGCCGATCAACGAGTCACACGTGGAGATGGACGGCGCCTGGGCGCTGTATGAGGCCTGGCTGAAGATCCGGACCGGCGAGGTGGACACGGCCCTCGTTTACGGCTTCGGCAAGTCGTCGGCGGGAGACCTCCGCCGCACCTTGGCCTTGCAGCTCGACCCGTACACGGTCGCTCCACTGTGGCCGGACTCGGTCAGCATCGCGGCCATGCAGGCCAGACTGGGTATCGACGCCGGGCTGTGGTCCGAGCGGGCGATGGCCGAGGTCGCCGCGCGAGCCCACGGCGGCGACGCGGTCGATCTGCTGGGTGAGCCGTATATCGCCGACCCGTTGCGCCGCCACGACTGCGCGCCGATCACCGACGGCGCGTCCGCGGTGATCCTCGCATCCGGTGAGCGCGCCCGAGAGTTGCGGGAACGGCCGGCCTGGATCACCGGCATCGAGCACCGGATCGACTCCGGCAGCCTCGGCGCGCGCGACCTCACCACTTCACCGTCCACCGCGGCCTCGGCGCGAGCCGCGGACGTCGACGGCGTCGAGGCAGCGGAGCTGCACGCGCCGTTCACCCATCAGGAGATCCTGCTGCGCCAAGCCATCGGGCTCGGCGACGACGTGTCGGTCAACCCGTCCGGCGGCCCGCTGACCGGAAACCCCATGTTCGCCGCGGGCCTGTCCCGGATCGGCGAGGCGGCCCGGCTGCTGTTCGACGGACTGCACGGACGGGTCCTCGCCCACGCGACCAGCGGCCCCGCACTGCAACAGAACCTTGTCTGCGTCATGGAGGCCCGATGAAGCAGCCCGCGGCCGTGCTCGGTGTCGGTCAGACACACCACCGGGCCAAGCGGCTCGACGTGTCCATGGCCGGGCTGTGCCGGGAGGCGATCGACCGCGCGATGGCCGACGCGAACGTCGACTGGGACGGCATCGACGCCGTGGTCGTGGGCAAGGCGCCCGACCTGTTCGAGGGCGTGATGATGCCCGAACTGTTCCTCGCCGACGCTCTCGGCGCCGTGGGAAAGCCGTTGCTGCGCGTGCACACCGCGGGCTCGGTCGGCGGCTCGACCGCGAACGTCGCCGTGAGCCTGATCCACTCCGGCGTGCACCGCCGGGTGCTGGCCGTCGCGTTCGAGAAGCAGTCGGAGTCCAACGCCATGTGGGCGCTGTCGATCGCGCCGCCGTTCTCGATGCCGGTGGGCGCGGGGGCGGGCGGCTACTTCGCCCCGCACGTCCGCTCCTACATTCGCCGATCCGGCGCGCCTGAGCACATCGGCTCGCTGGTCGCGGTGAAAGACCGGCACAACGGCGCCCGCAACCCCTACGCGCACCTGCGTCAGCCCGACATCACCCTGGAGTCGGTGCGGGCGTCGACGATGCTGTGGGACCCGATCCGCTACGACGAGACGTGCCCGTCGTCGGACGGCGCCTGCGCCATCGTGCTCGGCGACAGTTCCGCCGCACACAGGGACTCCGCGTGGATCCAGGCGACCGCCATGCGCACCGAGCCGACGACCTTCGCGGGCCGCGACCAGGTCAACCCGCGGGCGGGCCGCGAAGCCGCGCACGCGCTGTGGCGCGAGGCCGGGATCACCGACCCGCTCCAGGAGATCGACGCCGCCGAGATCTACGTGCCGTTCTCCTGGTTCGAGCCGATGTGGCTGGAGAACCTCGGTTTCGCAGCCGTTGGCCAGGGGTGGAAGCTCACCGAGTCGGGCGCGACCGCGATGGACGGGCAGCTCCCGGTGAACGCCTCGGGTGGCGTCCTGTCGTCCAACCCGATCGGTGCCTCCGGCATGCTGCGCTTCGCCGAGGCGGCGCTGCAGGTGATGGGCCGCGCGGGCGACCACCAGGTCGACGGCGTCCGCCGCGCCCTGGGCCACGCCTACGGCGGCGGGTCGCAGTACTTCTCGATGTGGGTGGTGGGCAGCGAAAAGCCGTGACCGCGTTGCGCGGTCACGGCTTCGCGGGGATCACTTGTACGCGACCTGGAACTCCTTGATGCCGTTGAGCCAGCCCGACCGCAGCCTGCGTGGCTCCCCGACCTTTCGGATGTCGGGCATGTGGTCGGCGATCGCGTTGAACATCAGATCGATCTCCATGCGCGCGAGGTTCGCGCCGACGCAGAAGTGCGCGCCCGTGCCGCCGAAACCGAGGTGCGGGTTGGGATCGCGGGTGATGTCGAACTTCTCCGGCTGGTCGAAGACCTCGGAGTCGTAGTTGGCCGAGCTGTAGAACAGGCCGACCCGCTGCCCCTTCTTGATCTCCACACCGCCCAGCTCGGTGTCCTGCTTGGCGGTGCGCTGGAAGGACACCACCGGGGTGGACCACCGGACGATCTCGTCGGCGGTCGTCGACGGGCGCTCGGCTTTGTAGAGCTCCCACTGCTCCGGGTTCTCCAGGAAGGCGTGCATCCCGTGGGTGATCGCGTTGCGGGTGGTCTCGTTGCCCGCCACCGCAAGGAGAAGCACGAAGAAGCCGAACTCGTCGGACCCCAGGTTGCCGCCGTCGACGTTGGCGTTGACCAGTTTCGTGACGATGTCGTCGGCCGGGCAGCGCTTGCGCTCCTCGGCGAGGTTCCAGGAGTAGCCAAGCAGCTCCATCGACGCGGCCTCCGGCTCGACGGAGTACTCGGGGTCGTCGTAGGCGATCATCTGGTTGGACCAGTCGAACACCTTGTGCCGGTCGTCCTGCGGGATGCCCAGCAGCTCCGCGATCGCCTGCAGCGGCAGCTCACACGCGACGTCGGTGACGAAGTCGCCCGTGCCGGTCTCCTTGGCGGCGTGCACGATCCGCGCGGCGCGGCAGGCGAGGGCGTCCTTCAGGCTGTTGACCGCCTTGGGCGTGAACCCGCGGGAGACGATGCCGCGCAGCTTGGTGTGGTGCGGCGGGTCGATGTTGATCAGGATGTTGCGCTGCAGGTCGATCTTCTCGCGCTCCATGTCCGGCCCGAACCGGATGATCGCGGTGTTCTCCCACGTCGAGTAGAGCTCGCTGTTGCGCGAGACCTCCTTGACGTCGGCGTGCCTGCTGACCACCCAGTAGCCGTCATCGCCGAACCCCGCGGCGTTGTGCGGCTGGGCGTTCCACCACACCCCCGAAGTGCGCCTCAGCTCTGCGAACTCCTCGACCGGCACGCGCTGGGCGTACAGGTCCGGGTCGGTGAAGTCGAAGCCCTCGGGGATCTCAGCCACGGCTACCTCCATGCTGGAACAGGTTCTATATTCGATTTGAGCATACGGTGTTAACTTTTGGAACCCCGGCAGCAAGATCGATCTCCGGTCAATCTTGCACCGTTCGAGAACCTGTTCTAGTTTTATGGACGGAAGCCGAGTGGATGGAGCGCGGTCGTGGGCAATCCCGTCATCGTCGAGGCTGTGCGAACCCCCATCGGCAAGCGCAACGGAGCCTTGGCCCACCTCCACGCCGCGGAGATACTGGGCGCGGCCCAGCGCGGCCTGCTCGACCGCGCGGGCCTCGACCCGGCGCTCGTGGAGCAGGTGATCGGCGGCTGCGTGACCCAGGCGGGCGAGCAGTCGAACAACGTCACCCGAACGGCCTGGCTGCACGCCGGACTGCCGCACACCACCGGATGCATGACGGTCGACTGCCAGTGCGGCTCGGCCCAGCAGTCCACCCACCTCGTGGCGGGTCTCATCGCCATCGGCGCGATCGACACGGGCATCGCCTGCGGCATCGAGGCCATGAGCCGAGTTCCCCTGCGCGCCAACGTCGGCGACGCCTCCCCCCGGCCCGACTCGTGGTCGATCGATCTGCCGAACCAGTACGTCGCCGCCGACCGGATCGCCGCCAACCGGGGAATCAGCCGGTCCGATGTGGACGGTTTCGGCGTCCGCTCACAGATCCTGGCGAAACGCGCCTGGGAAGAGGGCCGCTACGACCGCGAAGTCGTCCCCATCGGCGACGTCAATCGCGATGGAGGACTGCGCGACACCACAATCGAGGGCCTGACAGCGCTGAAGCCGGTACTGGAGGGCGGACTGCACACCGCCGGAACGTCATCACAGATCTCGGACGGCGCCTCAGCGATCCTGGTCATGGATCTCGAACGCACCCGGGCGCTGGGTTTGCGACCACGAGCCCGAATCGTCGCCCAGTGCCTCGTGGGAGCGGACCCGTACTACCACCTCGACGGCCCGGTCCAGGCCACTGAGCGAGTGCTGGAGCGCAGCGGGATGAAGATGGGCGACCTGGACCTGTTCGAGGTCAACGAAGCCTTCGCGTCGGTGGTGCTCTCATGGGCGCGGGTACACAACCCGGACATGGACAAGGTCAACGTCAACGGCGGCGCCATAGCTCTGGGCCACCCAGTGGGCAGCACCGGAACCCGCCTGATCACCACAGCCCTACACGAACTGGAACGCCGGGATGGTTCTACGGCCCTGATCTCAATGTGCGCGGGCGGCGCCCTGGCGACCGGCACCATCATCGAACGCCTCTAGCGCTGACACCCAGGCACAGAAACCGGGCACAGCAACCATCACCCACCGGCCACGGACCGAGCCCGACGGCCCGTTCAGAGTGCTTCGCCACCACCTCCGGCCCAGGCCAGGCAGGCAGGCAGGCAACCTAGGCCCCATAAACAGGAGCAGCAGGCACAGCCTTGTCAAGCAGGTCCGCAACCACCGGCCCTAGTTCGGCCGGAGCCCAGCGAGCCCCTTTGTCCACCGAAGGCCCATGCCGCCACCCATCGGCGACAGAGACCTTGCCCCCCTCAACCTCAAACACCCGCCCGGTCACCCCAGTGGATTCCACACTCCCCAACCACACCACCAACGGCGAGACGTTCTCCGGCGCCATGGCGTCAAACCCGGCGGAAGGCGCGGCCATGGCGTCAGCGAAGGCGGTCTCGGTCATCCGAGTGCGAGCAGCAGGAGCGATCGCGTTCACCGTCACCCCGTAGCGGCCGAACTCCGCCGCCGCCACCAAAGTCAACCCGGCGATCCCAGCCTTGGCCGCCGAGTAGTTCCCCTGCCCGACACTGCCCGACAAACCGGCGCCAGAGCTCGTGTTGATGATCCGCGCGTCCACCGCCACACCGGCTTTGCTCTGCCCACGCCAGTGCTCAGCCGCGTGCCGCATCGGAGCGAAGTGCCCC
This sequence comes from Actinokineospora xionganensis, assembly GCF_014323725.1. Lineage (GTDB taxonomy): Bacteria > Actinomycetota > Actinomycetes > Mycobacteriales > Pseudonocardiaceae > Actinokineospora > Actinokineospora xionganensis. The sequence goes on from NZ_JABVED010000007.1 coordinate 59,181, forward strand.
TTGAGGTGCACCCGAATCACCGCGTCCCATTCGGCTTCGCTCAGGTTCACCAGCATGCGGTCCCGCAGGAACCCGGCGTTGTTCACCAACACGTCCAGCCTGCCGAAAGCGTTCACCGCAGTGTTGATCAACGCACCAGCACCTGCCCAATCGGCAACATCGGACGTGTCGGCAACCGCCTCCCCACCCAGCGCCTCGATCTCGGCGACCACCTCAGCCGCCGGACCCGCCGAAGCGGATGAGCCGTCAAGCGCCGCCCCGAGGTCGTTGACGACCACCTTCGCACCCTCGGCGGCGAAGGCCAGGGCGTGGGCACGGCCGATGCCCCGCCCGGCGCCGGTGACGACGACGACCCGGTCTTGGCACAGCCCCATCAGTTCTCCCTGATATCGCTCGCGGACAGGAACGCGGGGACCTCGCCCCCGCCGTGCACCAGCAGCGTCGCCCCGGTGACGTAGGACGCCATCGGCGAGGCCAGGAACACCGCGCACGCGCCGATCTCGTCCGGCTCGGCGAGCCGTCCTATCGGGACGGTCGCCGCGACCGCGGCGACCCCTGCGTCGTCGCCGTAGTGCAGTTCGGCCAGCTCGGTGCGGACCATGCCGACCGCCAGCGCGTTGACCCGCACGTCCGGCGCCCACTCGATCGCCAGGCTCGCGGTGAGGTTGTTCAGACCCGCCTTGGCCGCGCCGTAGGCGGCGGTGCCGGGCGAGGGGCGGGTGCCGCTGACGCTGCTCACCATGACGACCGACCCCGACCGCTCGGCCAGCAGCGGATACGCGCGCTGGGCGACGATCAGCGGGGCCAGCAGGTTCAGCTCGACGACTTTCGAATGGAACCGCGGGGACGCCTCGGCGGCTTTGGCGAACGGCGCGCCGCCCGCGTTGTTGACCACCGTGTCGAGCCTGCCGTAGCGCGCGCGGACGGTCTCGATCAGGGCGTCGACCTGTTCGGCGTCGCGCACATCGCACTGGACGAACTCGCCGAGCGGGACGTCCGGGCGGTTCCTTCCGCAGGTCACGACGGTCGCGCCGGCTTTGCGGAACGACCGGGTGATACCCGCGCCGACCCCCCGCTCGCCCCCGGTCACCAGTGCCACCGAGTCCGGCAGGGACAAGCTCACGGTCGCCTCCTAGCCGTGGTCGGGATCCACTGCTAACGTACCAAGCAATCGCTAGGTTTGGAAGGAGGCGGGGCCACCATGGGCATCACGACCAGCCGCGGCGAAACAGGTGTCACAGGCATCACAGTCGTCACCGTCGACTTCCCGCCGGTCAACGCGATCCCCGTGCGGGGGTGGTTCGACCTGGCCGACGCGGTGACCGACGCGGGCCGGGACGAGTCGACGCACGTCGTGGTGCTGCGGGCAGAGGGGCGCGGGTTCAACGCGGGCGTGGACATCAAGGAGATCCAGCGCTCCGACGGACACGACGCTCTTGTCGGCGCGAATCGGGGCTGTTATGCCGCGTTCGCCGCGGTGTACGACTGCGCGGTGCCGGTGATCGCCGCGGTGCAGGGGTTCTGCCTCGGGGGCGGAATCGGTCTCGTCGGCAACGCCGATGTCGTCATCGCCAGCGCGGACGCGACCTTCGGGCTGCCCGAAGTGGACCGCGGGGCGTTGGGTGCGGCCACCCACCTGGCGCGGCTCGTCCCACAGCACTTGATGCGCACGCTGTACTTCACCGGCCGATCGGTCGACGCGGCGACGCTGCTCCACTATGGATCGGTGTACGAGGTGGTTCCGCGCGCGTCGCTGGATTCCGCCGCTTTGGCTCTGGCAAAGGAGATCGCGGCCAAGGACACCCGGGTCATCCGGCGGGCCAAGGAAGCGATCAACGGCATCGACCCGCAGCCGGTGCACCGCAGCTACCGCTTCGAGCAGGGCTTCACCTATGAGCTCAACCTGATCGGCGCGTCCGACCACGCCCGCCAGTCCTTTCTGGACGGCACGAGCTAGAGGGGAACATGGTGCGCGACAAGCGGATGACGGCCGACGAGGTGGTGGCCTGCCTGTCCGACGGGATGACGGTCGGAATCGGCGGCTGGGGCTCGCGGCGCAAGCCGATGGCGCTGGTGCGGGCCATCCTGCGGTCGAAGTTGAAGGACCTGACGGTCGTGTCCTACGGCGGGCCCGATGTCGGCCTGCTCTGCGCTTCCGGGCAGGTGCGCAAGGTCGTGTTCGGGTTCGTCTCGCTCGACACGATCGCCTACGACCCGTGGTTCAGGCACGCCAGGGAGAACGCGCGGGTCGAGGTGCGCGAACTGGACGAGGGGATGCTCCAGTGTGGACTTCGGGCCGCCGCGCACCGGTTGCCGTTTCTGCCGATCCGCGCGGGCCTCGGCTCGGACGTCCTGCGGCTCGATCCGACGCTGCGCACGGTCCGGTCGCCCTATGACGATGGCGAGGAACTGGTCGCGATGCCCGCGCTGCGGCTCGACGCGGCACTGGTGCACCTCAACCGCGCCGATCGCCACGGGAATGCGCAGTACCTCGGCCCCGACCCGTATTTCGACGATCTGTTCTGCCTGGCCGCGGAACGCCGCTACGTCTCGTGCGAGCAGATCGTGGAGACCGCGGAACTGTCGGCCACGGCCCCAGTGCAGACGTTGCTGCTGAACCGAATGATGGTCGACGGCGTCGTGGAAACCCCACGCGGCGCGCATTTCACCAGCTGCGCGCCCGACTACGGCCGGGACGAGGCCTTCCAGCGCACGTACGCCCGAGCGGCGGCCGATCCGGCGCTGTGGGCCGAGTTCACCGACCGCTACCTGTCCGGCGATGAGGCCACCTACCAGGCCGAGGTTGGGGTGCCCGCATGAGAGCCGACAGCTGCGCCGTCGCCTGCGCCGACCTGTTCCGCGGGGACGGCGAGATCCTGGCCAGCCCCATGGGCACCATGCCCACCCTGGGCGCTCGCCTTGCCCGGTTGACCTTCGCCCCCGACCTGCTCATCTCCGACGGTGAGGCGATGCTGTTCGCCGACACACCGGCGCTGGGCACGGCAGGCCAGGTCGAGGGCTGGCTGCCGTACCGGGCGGTGTTCGACGTGCTGGCCTGGGGCCGCAGACACGTCGTCATGGGCGCCAACCAGCTCGACCGGTTCGGCAACCAGAACATCTCCTGCGTCGGCGACCACGCCCAACCCCAGCGCCAACTACTCGGAGTCCGCGGCGCTCCCGGCAACACGGTCAACCACCGAACGAGCTACTGGGTACCGAAACACAGCCCCCGCGTGTTCGTCGACCACGTCGACATGGTCTCCGGAGTCGGATACGACAAGGCAACCGGACCTTTCCACGACATCCACCGGGTCGTGACCGACCTGGCCGTCCTCGACTTCAACACCCCAACTCACACCATGCGACTCGTGTCGGTGCATCCGGGCGTGACGGTCGCCGAGGTGCAAGCGGCGACGGGGTTCGCTTTGTCCATTGAGGACGTGGTGGAAACCCGGCGGCCGACACCCGAGGAACTGACCCTGCTGCGCACCCTGGACCCCGACAACTTGCGCGAACGCGAAGCCCCCACTCGCGAGCCCGCGGTTCAGCAGGCGACACTGCGATGAACTCGACGGCGCCGAGGCCAACCCAACAACCGAAGAGTTCTTGTTTTGCGACCGAAACCCGAAAATCGCAGCCCCCACCCGTCCCGGGGGGGACGTCCCTTGTCCAGCGCATCGGGGGTAGGGGTGCGGTGGGGGGTTGTGGATCTTCCTGTGGATAGCCGGAGGTAGGTGTGGATAAGTCGATGGAGACGGCGTTCACGCGGTTGGTTGGGGTTCGGTATCCGGTGGTGCAGACCGGGATGGGGTGGGTGGCCGGGCCTCGGCTGGTCGGTGCGGTGGCGCGGGCAGGCGGCTTGGGGATTCTCGCGTCGGCGACGATGACGTTCGACGAGCTGGCCAAGGCGATCGCGGAAACCAAAGCGCGCACGGACGAGCCGTTCGGGGTCAATCTGCGGGCCGACGCGGTGGACGCCCCAGCGCGGGTGGAGCTGTTGATCCGTGAACGGGTCAAGGTCGCGTCGTTCGCGTTGGCGCCCACGAGAGAGCTCATCGCGAAGCTCAAGGACCACGAGGTCGTCGTCATCCCCTCCGTCGGGGCCGCACGGCACGCTGAGAAGGTGGCGGCCTGGGGCGCGGACGCGGTCATCGTGCAGGGCGGCGAAGGTGGCGGGCACACCGGGTCGGTGGCCACCACCCTGCTACTTCCGTCCGTTGTGGACAGTGTGGACATTCCGGTGGTCGCCGCCGGTGGGTTCTTCGACGGCCGTGGACTCGTGGCCGCCCTGTCCTACGGCGCGGCCGGGATCGCCATGGGGACGAGGTTTCTCCTCACCCAGGAGAGCACCGTGCCCGACGAGGTGAAGCGCGCCTATCTCGAGCGGGGGCTCGACGGCACGGTCGTCAGCACCCGCGTCGACGGCATGCCTCATCGGGTGCTGCGCACCGAACTGGTGGACAGGCTTGAGAAGTCCGGCCGAATCCGGGGCCTGGCCGCCGCCGCCCGCAACGCCATCCGGTTCCGCGCGCTGACGAAGCTGAGCTGGTCGGCGATGGCCCGCGAAGGCCTGGCCATGCGCCACGGCAGGGAACTGAGCTGGTCGCAGGTGATCATGGCCGCGAACACGCCGATGCTGCTCCGCGCGGGTCTGGTCGAGGGCAACACCGACGCGGGGGTGCTGGCGGGCGGGCAGGTCGTCGGCCTGCTCGACGATCTCCCGACCTGCGCGGACCTGATCGACACGATCATGACCCGGGCCCACGAGACCCTCGAGCGGCTGGCGAAACTCAACGCCTAGGCAGCCCGTCAGACGAGTTCCTTCTCCATCGCCGCCAAGCCCGTCTCCAGGTGCGTCAGCAGCCGCTGCAGGTGCGGGACCGTTCGACGGCAGCCGGTCAGGCCGAACTCCAGGCTGCCGTCGTAGCTGGTCACCGTGATGTTGAGCGCCTGCCCCTCGTACGGGATCGACACCGGGTACACGCCCTCCATCCGCGCGCCATTCCAGTACAGCGGCCGCTTCGGGCCAGGCACGTTCGAGATCAGCAGGTTGAACGCCGGTGGGGTGAGCTTCTGCGCGCCGGGCACCAGGGCCACCGCGAGCGGGGCGAACGGGATGGCGCTGAGCGCGGTGATCTGCAGCTGGCTCATGCCGCTGTAGAACTGCTTGCCGCGGCGCATCGACTCCGAGATGGCGGCGAGGCGGTCGACCGGGTCCTCGACGTCGGTGGCCAGGGTGCACAGGATCAGGCCGACAGCGTTGCCGCCCGCTTCCCCGTCGCTGTCCGAGCGCAGGGAGATCGGGACGGCGGCGACCAGCGGCTTGTCCGGCAGCGCGCCGAGTTCGATCATGTACTCGCGCAGCGCGCCCGCGCACATGGCCAGCATGACGTCGTTGACGGTGGCGCCCGCGGCGACCCCGACGGCCCGGATGCGGTCCATCGGCCAGCCCTGGGCGGCGAAGCGGCGCGCGCCGGTGATCGGGACGTTGAACATCGACTTCGGGGCCTCGAAAGGCAGCGTCGCGGACTGCTCCTGAAACACCTGATTGGCGTAGCGGACGACCGCCGGGGCCAGGCTGATCACGTCGCGGAACGCGCCGAAGGCGTTGGCGATCCCACTGAGCGGCGGCCCTTCGCGGCCGCGTGGCGCCGAAGCCGCGTCCGTGCGCATCCGCGGGGACCACGGGGGACGCATGTTGCGCTCGTCCGGATCCTCCGACAGCGACTTCTGCAGCAGGCGCAGCGCGGACACGCCGTCTACCAGCGCGTGGTGGACCTTCGTGTAGACGGCGAAGCGGTTCTCCGACAGCCCGTCGATCAGGTGCGCCTCCCACAGGGGGCGGTGCCGGTCGAGCAGCGAGCCGTGCAGCCGCGACACCAGCTCCAGCAGCTGACGGACCTGGCCTGGCGCGGGCAGCGCGGACAACCGGACGTGGTATTCAAGATCGATGTCGTCGTCGTTGGCCCAGGCGAGTGGCCCGACGGTGCCGATCCCGCGCGGCCTGCGCCGAAACAGCGACCGGATGTCGACTTCGGACAGCAGCTCGCGGTGCAGGTTGCCCACGAAGTCCGGCCCGGCGCCTTCCGGACGCTGGAACAGCTGCAGCCCGCCGACGTGCAGGGGATGCTCCCGCGACTCGCCGAGCAGGAACATCGAATCCGTCACGGGCATCATCGCCATCGCGTTCCTCCTGGTTCGGGTGGTCCCGAAGGGTCAACGCTGCCACTGCGAAGTGGTTACCGCAATCAACCGAGACGTTCGACAATGGTGACGTTGGCCTGGCCGCCACCTTCGCACATCGTCTGCAGGCCGAACCGGCCGCCGGTGCGTTCGAGTTCGTGCAGCAGAGTGGTGAAGAGCTTGGTTCCGGTTGCGCCGATCGGGTGTCCCAACGCGATCCCGCCGCCGTTGACGTTGACCTTCGCCGGGTCCGCGCCGGTCTCCCTGATCCACGCGAGCGGCACGCTGGCGAACGCCTCGTTCACCTCGAACAGGTCGATATCCGAAATGGACATTCCGGCCCGGTCCAGGGCGAACCGGGTCGCGCGGATCGGCGCGGTGAGCATGTAGACCGGGTCGTCGCCGCGCGCGGACAAATGGTGGATACGCGCGCGCGGGGTGAGGCCGTGCTCTTTGACCGCGCGTTCGGATGCGACCAGGACCGCGCTTGCGGCGTCGGAGATCTGGCTGGCCATGGCGGCGGTGGAGATCCCGCCCTCGCGCAGCGGCTTGAGGCCTGCCATCTTCTCCAGGGACGTGTCCCGACGCGGACCCTCATCGACCCGGGCATCGCCCAACGGGACGATCTCGCGGTCGAACCGGCCCGCGTCGATCGCGGCCACCGCGCGCTGGTGGCTGGTGAGCGCGAACCCTTCCAACTCCTCGCGCCCGATCTCCCAGCGCTCGGCGATCAGGTCGGCCGAGCGGAACTGGTCGACCTCCTCGGCTCCGTATCGGGCGGCCCAGCCGGTCGAGCCCGACATCGGGGTCGGGAAGCCGAACTGGTGCCCTACGGTCATCGCCGAGCCGATCGGGATCTGGCTCATGCTCTGCACCCCACCTGCGACGACCATGTCGGCGGTGCCGCTGAGCACGGCCTGCGCGGCGAAGTGCAGCGCCTGCTGGCTCGACCCGCACTGCCGGTCGACGGTCACCCCCGGCACCTCGTCGCTGAACCCGGCGGCCAGCCAGGACAGCCGGGCCACGTCGCCTGCCTGCGGGCCGATGGTGTCGACACAGCCGAAGACCACGTCGTCGACCGCCGCCGGGTCCACCTCCGTCCGACCCATGAGCGCGCGCAACACGTGTGCGCCGAGGTCGAGCGGGTGCACGCCGCTGAGGGCTCCCCCGCGCCTGCCGGTGGGCGTGCGCAGGGCGTCGACGATGTAGGCCTCGGCCACGATCACTCCTTCGTCTTGGTGGCGATCCCGTCCAGGAGGATGCCCAGGTACTGCCTGGCGACGTCGTCGTGGCCGAGTGGGCCGCCGGGGCTGTACCAGCGGACGGCGACCCAGACGGTGTCGCGCAGAAAGCGGTAGGCGACCTCGATGTCGAGGTCGGGGCGGAACGCGCCGCGGGCGATGCCGTCGCTGAGGATGGTCGACCACATCTTGCGGAACTGGACGTTGCGTTCCTCGATGTAGCCGAACCGCTCGAACTCGGCGAGGTACCCGGCTTCGTTCTGGTAGATCGCGACCTCGGCGTGCCGCTCGTCGATCGCGGCGAAGGAGGCGACGACGATCGCCTCAAGGGTCTCGCGGGGGCCGAGGCCGCGGGCGAGGATCTCGTCGTAGCGGCCGAAGAGGGCGTCGAGGAAGCCGGTCAGGATCTCGTCCACCATCGACTCTTTGGAGTCGAAGTGGTGGTAGAGACTGCCGGAGAGGATGCCCGCCCGGTCGGCGATGTCGCGGACCGTGGTGGCCCGGAACCCGCGCTCGGCGAACATGTCGGCGGCGAGCGCGAGCAGCTCGGCGCGTCTGCCGGTGCCCTCGGACGGCTTCCGTTCTCGCATGTCAGGGGTGTTCCTTCGCTCAGGGGTGCTGGCTGCTGACCGAGATGACCTCGCCGGTGAGGTAGGACGCGTAGTCCCCGGCCAGGAACACCATGACATTGGCGACTTCCCACGGCTCGGCGGCCCTGCCGAACGCCTCCCGGCCCGCCAGTTCGGTGAGCAGCTCATCGCTGGTCACCTTGGCCAGGAAGGGATGCATGGCCAGGCTGGGCGCGACTGCGTTCACCCGGATGCCGTGTTCGGCGACGTCGACCGCGGTGCACCTGGTCAGCGCCATCACCCCCGCCTTGGCCGCCGCATAGTGGGCTTGGCCCTGCTGGGCGCGCCAGCCGATGACGGAGGCGTTGTTGACGATCGACCCGCCGCCGCCCTGGGCGATGAACCGCCGGACCGCGGCCCGGGTGCAGCGGAAGGTGCCGTTGAGGGTGACGTCGAGGACCCGGGACCACTCGTCGTCCGCCATGTCCACAATGGACTTGGTGCCGCCGAGGCCCGCGTTGTTGACCAGGACGTCGATGCGGCCGAAGTGCCCGGCTGCCCCGTCGATCAAGGCCTGCACGTGGGTCTCGTCGGTGACGTCGCAGACCAGCGAGTGCACCTTGCCGGGGTGGTCGGCGGCGAGCTTCGCGGCGGTCTCGGCCAGCCGGCGCTCGTGCCAGTCGCTGACGACGACCTTCGCGCCCTCCTCCAGCGCGCGGCGGGCGACCGCGGAGCCGATGCCGGTGCCCGCGGCGGCGGTGACGACGACGACCTTGCTGTCGAGCAGGGCGTGCCCGGCCGGGTAGGACGGAACGTTCATGCGCGGGCCTCTCGCGGCAGGCCGAGCACGCGCTCGGCGATGATGTTGCGCTGGATCTCGTCGGAGCCGCCGTAGATCGTGTCGGCCCGGCTGAACAGGAACAGCCGCTGCCACTCGTCGAGACCGTCCGGAGTGAGCATCGACGCCGCGCCGACCACATCCATGGCGAGTTCGCCAAGGCCGCGGTGCCACCGGGACCAGACGAGCTTCGCGACGGAGGCATCGGTGCCGCGCACGGCGTAGGCGCACATGACCTCCAGGCCGACGCGCGCGCGTGCGAGTCGTTCGGAGATGGCCGGGTCCTCCGCCGCGCCATTGCGAAGAGCCAGATCGGCGAGGGCGTCGAGTTCACGGCGGAAGCCGACCTGCTGGCCGAGGGTGGCCACGCCACGCTCGAAGGACAGCGTGCCCATGGCGACCTTCCAGCCGCCTCCGGGCTCGCCGACCACAAGGTCGGCGGCGGTGCGGGCACCGTCGAAGAAGACCTCGTTGAACTCCGACGTGCCGGTGAGCTGGACGATCGGGCGGACCTCGATGCCGGGCTGGTCCATGGGGACGAGCAGGTAGGACAGGCCGTGGTGGCGCTGCGAACCCGGTTCGGTGCGGGCGATCACGAAACACCAGTCGGCCAGGTGCGCGAGTGAGGTCCACACCTTCTGCCCGGTGATCACCCAGTCGTCGCCGTCGCGGCGGGCTGAGGTGTGCACCGCCGCGAGGTCGGAGCCGGCGTTCGGCTCGGAGTAGCCCTGGCACCACAGCTCGCGGACCTGCCGAATGCCCGGAAGAAAACGTTTGCGCTGCTCGTCGGTGCCGAACGCGAGCAGGGTCGGGCCGAGTAGTTCCTCGCCGATGTGGCTGACCCGGGCGGGCGCGTCGGCGCGGGCGTACTCCTCGTGGAAGGCGATCTGGTCGGCCAGGCTCGCGGCCCGGCCACCGTGTTCGACCGGCCAGCCCAGGCAGGTCCAGCCCGCGGCGGCGAGGTGGCGGTCCCAGGCGATGCGCTCGTCGAAGGCCTCGTGCTCGCGGCCCGGTCCGCCGAGTCCGCGCAGGTGGCGGTACTCGCCTGCGAGGTTGTCGGCCAGCCACTCCCGCGCCGATGCCCGAAAATCGTCCACGCGCACCTCCGCTCTTGCTCCCGTCGGTACAGTAGCCTACCAAGCACTTGCTTTGGAGGAGGTTGGGTGACGACCACCACCCCGGCGGCGTTACGCGCGGCGGCCGAGCGGTTCGGCGACGGCGAGGCGGTCGCGGACGGCTCGGTCCGACTGAGCTGGCGCGAGCTGCTCACGGCCGCCGAGACGGTGGCCCGGGCCTTGATCGCCGAGGGCCTCGAACCCGGCGACCGAGTCGCCCTCTGCGCGCCGAACACGCACCACTGGGTGGCCGCGGTGCTGGGCGCGCAGTACGCCGGATGCGTGGCGGTGCCGATCAACACGCGGTTCACCGGGCCGGAGATGACCGAGATCCTGACCCGCAGCCGGGCACGGGCACTGTTCGTCGTGGGGACGTTCCTTGGGGTGAACCGGCTCTCGCGGGTGCGGGCCGCCCTTGACGGGATGACCGTCATCCGGATTCCCGGCGAGGGCGACCGGCCTTCACCCGATGTGATCGAGTGGGATGCGCTGGACGCGGTCGCCGAGCGGGTCCCGGTCGAGGTGGCGCGGGCGCGGGCAGGCACGGTGACGCCCGACCAGATCTCCGACATCCTGTTCACCTCCGGCACGACCGGGCACAGCAAAGGCGCGATCACCGCGCACCGGCAGGCGCTGGGCGTGGCCGCGGCGTGGGTCGAGTGCGGCGAGGTGACGTCGGCCGACCGGTACCTGATCGTCAACCCGTTCTTCCACAGCTTCGGCTACAAGGCGGGCATCCTGGCCGCGCTGCTCAGCGGGGCCACGATCGTGCCGCAGGCAGTGTTCGACCTCGACCGGACGCTGGAACTGGTGGAGCGCGAGCGGATCACCGTGCTCCCCGGGCCGCCGACGATCTATCAGACGATGCTCGACCGTCCGGGCACGCGCCCGTCGACGCTGCGCCTGGCGGTGACCGGGGCCGCGCCGGTGCCGGTCGTGTTGGTGCAGCGGATGCGCTCGGAGCTGAGCTTCCAGACGGTGTTGACCGCGTACGGACTGACCGAGGCGGTCGTGGTGACGATGTGCCGACCCGGTGACGCGCCGGAGATCGTCTCCCGCACGTCCGGCCGGGCGGTCGCCGGGTTCGAGGTGCGCGTCGCCGAGGACACCAGGGAGATCCTGGTGCGCGGGCCCAACGTCATGCTCGGCTACCTCGACGATCCCGAGGCGACCGCACAGGCCGTCGACGCCGAAGGATGGCTGCACACCGGCGATATCGGCGTGCTCGACGCCGACGGATACCTCACGATCACCGACCGGCTCAAGGACATGTACGTGTGCGGCGGGTTCAACGTGTACCCGGTGGAGGTCGAGCAGGTGCTCGCCCGACTGCCGGGAGTGTCGGAGTGCGCGGTGGTCGGGGTGCCGCACGAGCGGCTCGGCGAGGTCGGCCGGGCGCACATCATCCTGAGCCCGGGGGCCGCATTGTCCACTGAGGACGTCCTGGCGCACTGCGCCGAACGGCTGGCCAACTACAAGATCCCGCGCTCGGTCGAGTTCCGGACCGACTTGCCGCGCAACGCCACCGGAAAGATTCTGAAGAGAATGCTGAGGGACACATGAGCGAGGTCCTCTACGAGCGGCGTGGCGCCACGGCCGTGGTCACGATGAACCGGCCTGAGTTCCGCAACGCGCAGAACTCGGCGATGACCTACGCGCTCGACGCGGCGTTCGCCCGGGCGGTGGACGACCCCGAGGTCAAGGTGATCGTGCTGGCCGGTGCGGGCAAGCACTTCTCGGCCGGGCACGACATCGGCACGCCGGGTCGGGACGTGGACGTCTCGTTCGACCGCAAGGCCGTGCTGTGGTGGGACCACGTCGACCGCGCGGGCGGTGACCAGCGGTTCGCCCGGGAGAGCGAGGTCTACCTCGGGATGTGCAGGCGGTGGCGGGAAATCCCGAAGCCGGTGATCGCGATGGTGCAGGGCGCGTGCATCGCCGGTGGGCTGATGCTGGCCTGGGTGTGCGACCTGATCGTCTGCTCCGACGACGCGTTCTTCTCCGACCCGGTGGTGCGTATGGGGATTCCCGGCGTCGAGTACTTCGCGCACCCGTGGGTGCTGGGTCCGCGCGCGGCGAAGGAGTTCCTGTTCACCGGCGACCGGTTCGACGCGGCCTGGGCGCTGCGGAACGGGATGGTGAACCGGGTGGTGCCTCGGGATTCGCTTGAGGCCGAGGTGGAGGCGCTGGCGGGGCGGATCGCGGAGATGCCGCAGTTCGGGCTGGCGCTGACGAAGAAGGCGGTCAACCAGGCCGAGGACCAGATGGGAATGCGGGCGGGCATGGACTCCGTGTTCGGCCTGCACCACTTCGCCCACGCGCACAACGCGGAGGTGTCGAAGGATTCCCTCGGCGGCCTCGATGCCCGCTCGATGAAGCGGGCCGCTGATGGATCTTGACCTGTCCCCCGCCGTGACGGCCTTCCGCGACGAGGTGCGCGCGTGGCTGGCGGTTCACGTGCCCGGCGGGTTGCCATCGATGGACACCGCCGAGGGCTTCGCCGCGCACCGGGAGTGGGAGCGGACCCTGGCCGACGCGCGGTTGGCGGTGGTGTCGTGGCCCGTCGAGTACACCGGGCGGGACGCGTCGCTGCTGGAGTGGGTGCTGTTCGAGGAGGAGTACTACGCCGCGGGGGCGCCCGGGCGGGTCAGCCAGAACGGGATCTTCCTGCTGGCCCCCACCCTGTTCGCCCACGGCACCCAGGAGCAGCGCGACCGGCTGCTCCCCCGGATGGCGCGGGCTCTCGACGTCTGGGCACAGGCGTGGTCCGAGCCGGAGGCGGGCAGCGATCTCGCGGCCCTGCGCAGCCGGGCGGTCCGCACCGACGGCGGCTGGCTGCTGTCGGGTCAGAAGACCTGGAGCTCGCGGGCCGCGTTCGCCGACCGGGGTTTCGGGCTGTTCCGCACGAACCCGGACGCCCACCGGCACAAGGGTTTGACGTACTTCCTGTTCGACCTGCGGGCCGAGGGCGTGACCGTCCGCCCGATCGACCAACTCGACGGCGAGCCCGGCTTCGCCGAGATCTTCCTCGATGAGGTCTTCGTCCCCGACCGCGACGTTCTGGGTGCGGTCGACGACGGCTGGCGGGTCGCGATGAGCACGGCCAGCAACGAACGCGGCTTGTCGCTGCGCAGTCCCGGCCGATTCCTCGCCGCCGCCGACCGGCTCGTCGACCTGTGGGCTTCGCACGGTGACCTCTCGTCGCGTGACCGGGTCGTCGACGCGTGGATCGGCGCGCAGGCCTACCGGCTGCACACCTTCGGCACCGTCACCCGGCTGGCCGAGGGCGGCGAACTGGGGGCGGAATCGAGTGTCACCAAGCTGTTCTGGTCGGAACTGGACGTGGCCATGCACGAGACGGCACTCGACCTGCTCGGCCCGGACGGCGAGCTGGACGGGCCGTGGCAGGACGGCTACCTGTTCTCGCTGGCGGGCCCGATCTACGCGGGCACCAACGAGATCCAGCGCAACGTCGTGGCCGAACGCCTGCTGGGACTGCCGAGGGAGCCGCGATGAGGTTCGCCCTGACCGCCGAACAACGCCAGTTCGCCGCATCTCTCGACGACCTCCTGTCCGCCGCCTCAGTCCCGTCCGCGGCCAGGGCGTGGGCGGCAGGCGACCCCGCTCCCGGCCTCGCGATTTGGCGGGAACTCGCCGACTTGGGCGTCATGGCTCTGGCCGTTCCCGAACGCTTCGGCGGCCTCGACGCGACCTCGGTCGACCTGGTGGTCGCCTTCGAGCAACTCGGCAGGCATGCCGTCCCCGGCCCCTTGGTGGAATCCGTCGCGGTCGCACCAACCCTGGCCGACGAGTCACTGCTCCCCGACTTGGCCCGCGGCAAGGTGATCGCCACCGTGGCCCTCCCACCGCACGTCCCCCACGCCTTGGACGCCGACATCGCCGACCTCATCCTCACCCCACCTTTGTCCACACCCACCCGGCCTTGTCCACAGCCCAGCGCGCCCCCCTCCCCCACACCCCCCACCCCCGATAGACTGGCCAAGGGCCGTCCCCCCGGGGAAGGGCGGGGGCTGCTCGGAGGTCGGCTGCGCGATGTCGGGGCACCCATGTCCTCTGTGGATGGTGTGCGGCGGTTGTTTCGGGTCGACGCGCCTGTGGTGGAGCATCCCGGGTTCGAGGTGGGGGTGCTGGCTGTGTCCGCGCAGCTGGTGGGGTTGGGGCAGGCCATGGTGGAGCGGGCCGTCGAGTACGCCAAGACCCGCACCCAGTTCGGCGGTCCCATCGGCCGGTTCCAAGCCGTCAAGCACCTGCTCGCCGACGCGCTCGTCGGAGTCGAACTGGCGCGGCCCTTGGTATACGGCGCCGCGGTGACGATGAGCCGACGGGACATCTCGGCGGCCAAGGTGGCCGCCGGGGGAGCCGCCGACCGGGCCGCCCGGGCCGCGCTTCAAGTGCATGGGGCGGTCGGCTACACCCAGGAGTACGACCTCGGCCTCTGGCTCACCAAGGCCCGCGCGCTGCGGTCGGCGTGGGGCACGCCATCCACCCACCGCGAGCGCGTGCTTGACTCGCTTACCGCGAGTCGGAGTCGATGAGGTACTTGCCGCCGTACAAGATGACCTTGACCGTCCGCTTTTCCATTTTCTCGCCCGCCTCGGTTTTCGTGGTCACGTCGACCGGCACGTTCACCGAGCCGTCCTGGTTCGCCGTGACGCCGCGCGCGTTGCGTGAGCTGACGTAGCGAAACTGCGACCAGTACGCGTCGAAAGCCGCCCGGTCGCCGAAGGTCGCCTGACCGTTGGGGCCGAGCATGTCCCAGCGCGCGTCCAGGGAGGCATCGCCGTAATAGGCGATGACGAGCTCGCCCGCCGCCTGGTAACTGGTGACCTTCTCCATACCCGGCACCGGGGTCGACGGTGCCGTGCTCGGCTGCTGCGACTCCGAGGACGGGGGCGGGGACGCGCTGGCCTGATCGCCGCCCGCGGAGTTCATCGCGATCACCGCGATGGTGCCGCCGATCAGCAGCAGCACACCCACGACGGCCGCGATCAGCTTGGTACGCATCGGGTCCGACTGCCTGCGGACGGCCGCGGGCCGCTTGGGCTCCGGGACATAGGCCGCCGTCGGCGGCTGGTGCCGGACCGGACGGGTCTCGTGCTCGGTCGACTGGGCCGGACGCCGGTCGTACTGGGTGGGCGGCGGGGCCTGCGGCCGGGTGACGGGGCGCACCGGCCTCGTGCGGGGCTCCGAGGACATCGCCTGCTGGGCCATCTGCGCGGTGGGCGTCGACAGCGTGGTGGCGGCCTCGGCCATGGTCGGCCGGTCCTCGGGTTCGGTGCGCAGCAACGACATCAGCGTGTGTGTGAGCGGCCCGGCGTTCTGCGGCCGGTCGATCCGGCCGGACGCCACCGCGTGCAGCAACGCCAGCGGGTTCGGGTTCAGGCCGAACGGCGGCGTGCCCTCGGTCGCGTGGTAGAGCGTGGCGCCCAAGGAGAACACGTCGGAGGCGTGGCCTGGGTCCTTGCCGCGCGCGATCTCCGGAGCCAGGTAGGCGGGGGTGCCCGCGAGCATGCCGGTCTCGGTGATCGTGCCGTCGCCGAGCGCGCGGGAGATGCCGAAGTCGGTGATCTTCACCGTGCCCTCGTCGGCGAGCAAGATGTTGCCTGGCTTGACATCGCGGTGGACGATCCCGGCGGCGTGTGCGGCGGCGAGGGCCGCGGCGACCTGGTGGCCGATGGAGGCGACCTGCCCCGGCGGCAGCGTGCCGCGCTCGGCGAGGACCGCCGAGAGGCTCTGCGACTCCAGGTACTCCATGACCAGGCACGGGTCGCCGTCGTGCTCGGCGACGTCCAGCATGGCGATCGCGTTGCGGTGCTGCAGCCGCGCGGCGATCCGCGCCTCGCGCATCGCACGCCTGCGCGCCTCGTCGGTCTGGGCGGCGCTCAGGCCCGGCCGGACGTGCAGGTGCTTGATCGCGATGACCCGCCCCAGCCGTTCATCCTTGGCACGCCACACGACTCCCATGGCACCGCTGCCGATGGTCTCCAGCAGCCGGTAGCGATTGGCGACAAGCTGACCCTCTTCGATGACCGGGCACTCCCTCGGATTCGACGTTGACATGTGACAGTAGCGAACCCGGTCGGACCAACCGCATTGGTCCGGGTGGTCAACCAAGCGATTGTTTGGTTGAATCGAGCCGTGACTCAAGAGCGGATCGCGCTGCGTGACACCGTGCGGTTGCTGCTGTCGCGCGCCTCGGACGTCCGCACGGCGATGGAGTCTGAACTCGGGTATGACCCAGCTCTCTGGAAACGCCTCTGCTCGGACATCGGCGTCGCCGCTCTGGCGATCCCCGAGCGGTTCGGCGGGCTCGGCGCGGGCATCGCGGAAACCGCCGTCGTCCTGGGTGAACTCGGCCGGACCCTGACACCCGCGCCGCTGCTGGGATCCATCCTCGCCGCCCAGGCACTGCTGGCCTGCGGCGACGACGACGCGTGCGCCCGACTGCTGCCGGAAATCGCCGGCGGCCGGATCGCGACACTCGTGTGGTCCGACGCACAGGGCACCTGGGGTCACCCACCCTGCGTAGCGAACGGACAGCGGGTAACCGGGCAGGCGCATTATGTGCTGGATGGTGACATTGCCGACACGGTGCTGGTTTTCGCCTTGGCAGGCCCCGAAATCGGCCTGTTCGAGGTGCGGGAGGGCGCTCCCGGGTTGGTCCGGACGAGCACTCGGACACTCGATCCGACCCGCAGGCTGACGACCGTCGCCGTCGACTCACCCGCCCTTCGGCTGGGCGGCGATCTCACCTCCGCGCTCCCCCGCATCCGCGACCTCGCCTGCGTCGCGCTGAGCGCCGAACAGTCGGGCGCGGCGGCGCACTGTCTCAATGAGACGGTCGCGTACAGCAAGGAGCGGGTCCAGTTCGGCAGGCCGATCGGCTCGTTCCAGGCGCTGAAGCACCGGATGGCCGACCTGCACGTGCTCGTGGAGACCGCACAGGCCACCGCCGAAGCCGCCGCGGAGGCGGACGAGAGCGCCCTGCCGGTGCTGGCGGCGGCCGCGAAAGTCCATTGCGCGGAGGCGTTCCAGACGGTGGCGGCGGAGATGGTCCAGCTCCACGGCGGCATCGCCATCACCTGGGAACACGACGCCCACCTGTACTTCAAACGCGCTCACGGCAGCGCCCTGCTGTTCGGTTCAGTCAGCAATCATCTGGCCCTACTTACATCCAGTCGTCGTGGCGGGACCAGGTGATCAGGTTGTCGAGGATGCCCGGCGTTGCCTCTGAGGTTTCCGTTGCCGCGTAACGGCCGCGGTAGAACAACAACGGCCGCTCCTCGCTCGGCTCGCTCAGGGTGGTGACGCGGCCGACCACCACGTGGTGGTCGCCCGCGTCGTGCACGGCTTCGATCGCGCAGTCGATCCACACCAGCACACCGTCAAGCGCGGGCGCGCCCGATGGCGCAGGCCGCCAGGGCACGCCCGCGAACTTGTCGGCGCCCTTGGTGCCGAACACGGTGCTCACGTCGCGCTGGTCGTGGGTGAGGACGTTGACGCAGAAATGGCCCGCCCGTTCGATGGCGGGCCAGGCACGGGACTGCTTCCCCGGGCAGAACAACACCAGCGGTGGGTCCAGGGACAGCGCGGCGAACGACTGGCAGGCGAAGCCGACCGGCTCCTCGCCGTCCATCGCGGCCACCACCGTGACCCCGGTGCAGAAGTGCCCGAGAGCCGCGCGGAATGCCCGGGAGTCCACAGTGGTCGCCACCGTCATCGCATGCCCACACCGAAGTCGTGTCCCCACAAGGACACCGCGGTGCTTTCGCGGGCGATCCAGTCCTCGTCGTCGACCTGCCTGCCCTCACAGCCGAACTCGACGTCGAATCCGCCGGGTGTCTTCATGTAGAACGACAGCATCAGGTCGTTGACGTGCCTGCCGAGTGTCGCCGACATCGGCACCTTGCGGCGCAGCGCGCGGTCCAGGCACAGCCCGACGTCGTCGGAGTCCTCCACCTCGACCATCAGGTGCACGATCCCGCTGGGCGTCGGCATCGGGAGGAAGGCGAGGCTGTGGTGGCGCGGGTTGCAGCCGAAGAACCGCAGCCACGCGGGCGGTCCGTCCGCGGGACGCCCGACGAGCTGCGGGGGCAGCCGCATCGAGTCGCGCAGCCGGAACCCGAGCACATCGCGGTAGAACCGCAGTGCCGCTTCGTCATCCTTTGTGGACAGGACCACGTGCCCGAGCCCTTGTTCGCCGGTGACGAACCGGTGCCCATACGGGCTGACCACGCGGCGGTGCTCCAAAGCCGCGCCGTGGAACACCTCCAGGGTGTTGCCCGATGGGTCGTCGAACCGGATCAGCTCCGCGACCCGGCGGTCGGCGAGTTCCTCCGCGGTGCCTTCCTTGAACGCCACCTCGGCGGCGGACAGGTTCGCCCGCACCTCGTCCAGTTCGGCCGCGTTCGCCGCCTCCCAGCCGGACACGGCGAGCCGGTCGGCCGAACCGGGGACGATCACCAGCCGGGCCGGGAAGTCGTCCATCCGCAGGTAGAGCGCCTCCGGGTCACTTCCCTTGCCTTCAACCATCCCGAGCACTTTGAGCCCGTACTCACGCCACGCGGGCATGTCGGTGGCCTCGATGCGCAGGTACGCCAGCGAGTGGATACCCATCATTTGCCCCCATCGGTGAGAAAGTCCAGCACCAGCCGGTTGAACTCGGCGAACTTCTCCAGCTGCGCCCAGTGTCCACACCGGCCGAACACGTGCAACTGCGCGCGCGAGATGAGCTTCAGCGCGACCAGCGCGCCGTCGAGCGGGTTGACCCGGTCCTCGCGCCCCCACACCAGGAGCACCCGCTGCCGCAGCCGGTGCGCCTCGCGCCAGAGCATGCCCTCCTCGAAGGTGTCCGGCCGCATGAAGGACGCGCCCATGGATGCCATGGCACGCAGGGACTCCGCGTCCGCGGCGGCTTCGAACCGTTCGTCCACCAGTTCATCGGTGACGAGCGAGCGGTCGAACACCAGGGTCCGCAGGAACTCGGCGAGCTTCTCCTTGGACGGCCCGGGCGGCGCGCCGAACCGGGCGAGCTTCTGCACACCCTCGGTCGGGTCCGGCGAGAAGACGTTGAGGCTCAGCCCGCCGGGCGCCATCAGCACGAGCCTGCCCGCACGATCCGGGTGCCGCAGGGCGAACCGGACGGCGGTCCCGCCGCCGAGGGAGTTGCCCACCATGTCGGCCTTCTCGACACCGAGCGCGTCCAGGGTCGCCAGCAGCGCGTCGGCGCTGAAGGTGAAGTACTGGCCTTTCACCTCGGGCCGGTCGGACTTCCCGTAGCCGGGCTGGTCGATGAGGATCGTGCGGAACCGCTCGGCGAACACCGGGAAGTTCGGCCCGAAGTTGCTCCACCCGCAGGCTCCGGGGCCGCCGCCGTGCAGCAGCACCACCGGGGTGCCGGAGCCCGATTCCTGGTAGTGCACCTGATATCCGCCCGCGTCTACGAAGCCGGACACGATGTCCACAGTGGAGGTCATCAGACCCACGCGTCCCGCACCGGCAGGCCCAGTTCGGACTGCCCGTACATCGCCAGCGCCTTCTCCGGGTCGTTGATGGCGTGCACCCGGCCCGCGTGCGCGTCGCGCCAGAAGCGCTGGATCGGGGTGCCCGCCTTCAGCGCCCGGCCACCCGCGCTCTCGAAAAGCCGGTCCACCGCGCCGATCGCGGCGCCAGTGGCGTTGACCTGGTCGCGACGCACCCGCATCCGCAGGGTCATCGGGATTTTCTCCCCCGCCTCGGCGAACGCGAGTTCCTCGTCGATGTCACGCTCGATCGCGGTGATGGCGCCGTCGATGCGGCTCGCGGCGTCGGCGATGCGCAGTTGGGTGAAGGAGTCGTCGGCGGCCTTGCCGCCCGTGGAGGCGCGGACCCGTTCCCGGGTGTAGCCGAGGTACGCGTCGTAGGCGCCCATGGCCATGCCGATGACCGGGACCGAGATGGAGCAGGAGAAGACCGAGGCGAACGGCAGCTTGTAGATCGGCGAGGTGTTGACCGCGTGGCCGGGGCACACGCACTTGCCGGTCGCCATGAAGCTCAGGGTGCGGTGCTCGGGGACGAACACGTCCTCGACGATGATGTCGTTGCTTCCGGTGCCGCGCAGGCCGATGGTGTCCCACACGTCGTCGATGGCGTAGTCCGCGCGCGGCAGCAGGAACGTGCGGAAGTCGACCGGTGTGCCGTCCTCGCCGAGCACCAGCCCGCCGAGGAACACCCAGCCAGCGTGGTCGCAGCCGGAGGAGAAGCTCCACCGCCCGGTGAACCGGAATCCGCCGTCGACGGGCTTGGCCCGGCCCATCGGCGCGTACGACGAGGAGACCAGGGTGTCGGTGTCCTCGCCCCACACCTCCTGCTGCGCCCGGTCCTCGAACAGCGCCAACTGCCAGGGGTGCACGCCGAGCACGGAGGACACCCAGCCGGTCGAGCCGCAGGCGCCCGAGATCATCCGCACTGCCCGGTAGAACGTGTTCGGCGAGGCTTCGTGACCGTCGAAGCGGGCGGGCTGCAGCAGCTTGAAGAAGCCGGCCTCGCGCAGCGCCTTGATGGACTCCACGGGGACCCGCCTGGCGTCTTCGGTCTCCTGCGCCCGCTCACGCAGGCCGGGAAGCAGGTCGCCCACCGCGGCTAGGACGTCGTCACTCATCGACCGCACCCCAAACTGAAACGTGTTCTGCTGACACCAGTCAGACTAGAACACGTTCTTGTTTGTGTCGACAGGTCGCCGGTCAGACCGGCGATCCACCGCCCCGGGTCCGGTCCCAGTGACCGCCCCGAACCCAGGACAGCAGCCGCGACCAGGTATCAGCACGCAACGCCAGCGCCCGACATCCGCGATCGCGCAACGACGATCCGGTCCGGGCGACCGCGACCTCGACGCACGATCCGGATGAACAGAAACTGCTTCTGCGGTAGACGAAAGCCATGACAGGACTCCTCGCTCGGGAACATGCCGAACGGGGTCGCGCCAGACAAACCTGTGACTGAGGGTGACACGACCCTCGAATATCCAGGTTAGCGGTCGATAACTAGCGTGGACTATCGACCAATTGGGGCATCGCCTAGCGGCTGTTCGCCACTGCGGGATAGTCGAATTCGCCGTGTTTCACGCCTTCGGTGAAGGCGATCCACTCCTGCGGTGTGAACACGTGCGGCGGCAGCGACGAGTCCTTGGAGTCGCGCAGGGCGACGTCACCGTCCGCGAGCACGGCGATCTCGACACAGTTGCCCGTAGAGCAGAAGCTGCTCTTTCGATAGGTGATCATTGAGCTGGTTGATCCTTGCTGGTGTAGGTGCCGATCAGGGACCGGATTTTGTCCCTGCTGTCTTCAACGCTGAGACACTTGCGGCTCAGGTCGTCGAAGAGGCGCGCATAGCGCAGCACATCGGCTTCCTGTTCGAGCCACCGGTCTCCCGCGCCAAGTTCGATGTGGACCGAGTTCCGGTCGTATTCGCTCTCGAAGGTGAACACCACGAAAGTGCACTGGATGCCGAGGTCCGGCCCCGCGGAGAAGGGGTAGATCCGCAGGGTGACATCCGAGCGCTCACTGATTTCGAGCAGCTCGCGCAGCTGCCCGTCCATGACCTCCGGGCCGCCGACGAACCGGTGGAGCGTGGCTTCGTCGAGAACCGCGCTGATCCGCGGCTTGTCCTCACGCTCGGCCAGCAAAGCCTGCCTGCCCATGCGCAGGTCGACCCGCTTCCGCAGCGCCACTTCACTGTCACGGGGATAGAGCGCCCGGAACACCCCGCGCGCGTAGTCCGCGGTCTGGAACATGCCGGGGACCACCGACTGGACGTAGTAGCGCAGGTTCGACGCCTCGGATTCGAGCGCGATGAACGTGTCCAGGTTGGTGCTGACGATGTCGGAGAGGTCCTGCCACCAGGCCTGGCGGCGGCCGTCGCCCGCCAGCCGCACCAGCCGGTCGATCACCTTCTGGTCGTCCACCTGATAGAGGGCGAGCAGGTCGCGGACGTCACGCTGCTTGGGGATACCGCGGCCGGTCTCGAGTCGGCTGACCTTCGAGACGCTGCACTCGAGCCGCTCCGCCGCGTCCTCAAGGTGCATCCCGGCGGCCTCCCGGAGCTCGCGCAGGCTCTGCCCGAGCCGCCGCCTGGGAATCAGTGGACCCTGGGACGGCATCGCCCCTCCTTGACATCAACGGTCACCGTGCAATTGCGGCACGCCATTGCCGCGTGACCGTACACCACCGTCCCCGGAGATCCCCACGTCAGGCTGCACCGATCGGGTGGAATTGCCCGAGCTGTGTCATGCAATTGCATGGAGGCATTGCTTCGTTCCCTCTCATAACGCAACCTGAGAGTGGACACGCGTCACGTCCAGCCGGGAATCGGGTCCCGGCCGGTGGAGGGAGGACGTGCGATGACCATCAAGAGGATCACCACCCTGGCGATCGCCTGCGCGCTCATGGCCGGATGCGCGGGCACCGAGGCGGACCGACCGGGCACGACGCTGCTGATCGCGATGACCGCCGTGGCCAACGAACCGCGGCCCACGCTCACCACCCTGGCCCGGCGGGAGCTTTCCGCCGCCATCCACAGCGACCGCGCCGCACTGCGGATCGTGCTCAGCAGGACCGAACGGCCGGTGGTCGTGGACGAACGTGACCTGCGGTTGCGGCGCGGCGCCCAGATCGAGCACGATCCGGGCCGACGGGCCGACCTCGCGGACCGCGAAGTGGAGCGGGTCGCGGGTGTGCTTTCCAACGGTGCCAGCAACTCCGCGCACCTGGACCTGTTGACCCTGCTCGACCACATCGCCCGCACGCCCGGCCGGGTCACCGCCGTGGTGATCTCATCGGGCCTGCAGACCACCGGGCCGCTCGCGGTGGACCGCCTCGACTGGGACCACGTCGGCGCCGACTCGGTGACCGAGCAGGCCCGCGCCTTGGGCCTGGTCCCGGATCTGCGCGGCAAGCGCGTGGTGTTCGCCGGCCTCGGGGAGGTCGCCCGCCCGCAGGACCCGCTGTCCCCGCCGCTGCGGACCCGGCTTGTCGACATGTGGTTGAAACTCTGCCGCGCGGGCGGCGGGGAGTGCGTCAGCGACAGCGACCCGGCCGTGGGCGGGCCGCCGCTGTCGACGACCCCGGTGCCGACGGTCCCGGTGCCGCAGCCGCCGCCGATCCCGGCCGAGCCGAAGGCGGTCAACCTGCCCAGCGACATCCTGTTCGGCCCGGACTCGGCGGTGCTGCTGCCCACCGCGGAGCCGCTGCTCGCCCGGCTCGCCGCGGCGACGCCGCCAGGGGCGCGGGTAAGCCTGGTGGGCCACACCGCGTCGGTCGGACCGGCGGAGTCGGCTCGGGAACTGAGCAGGCAGCGGGCCGCCGCGGTGCGCGACGGGCTGACCCGCCACGGCGTGCCCGCGACGGCCATCACGGTCGACGGGGTCGGCTACGACCGTCCGCTGGTCGCCGACCGGGACGCGGCGGGAGCGCTGATTCCCGCGGCGGCGCAACAGAACCGGACTGTCACGGTCAGTCTGGGGTAAAGGAGTCTGGGGCAGAGGGGAGCACACCATGACACGACGAATCCGCCATTTGCCACTATCGAGGTGGCTGCGGCACCCGGTGCACTCGGGTACGGTCGCGTTCCTGGCCCGTCGGGGGCCGCAGGACCACGCCGAGATCGAACACGAGGCAGCGGGACAGGCCGCCGCGAGCCGGGTGGTCGGCAGGCGCGGCAGGCGAATCGGCCGGTTGTGCGAGCGTTCGATGACGGCCGCCATCCGCGCGACCCGGCACCTGGAGGACGCCTTGGTCGCCGACGACCGGCCGCGGGTCCTTGGTGGCAGGCGATCGGCCAAGCACGCCAACGCGGAGAAGGGCTGGTCGGCGACCGGCCGGACCGCGCGGCGCGACCTGGTGTCGACACTGCGGGCGATCCAGCGGGACCAGGACGCAGGGGTGACCGTGCACCAGCATTCGCGTAGTTCGGTGGTGACGGTGTTCGCCTACGTGCTCTTGGCTGTGGACGCGGTGGCGTTGTTCGCGGTGTTCAGCCTGCTGCTCAACATCGATTGGGCAGCGCCCGCCACCGCTCCACTGGTCACCGCGGCGGCGTTCTCGGTGTTCGGAGCTGGGGTGCAGGCGAAGCTGGCGGTGGAGTTGGGGAAGCGGATCTGGTGCTGGCGGGTGGCGAGCGCGCATCGGGTGCCTGACGGGCTTGAACCGCATGACCCGACGGAGGAGTTTCCGCCTCGTGGGTTCGTGGTCGCCGTGTCCGCGGCGGTGTTGGGGCTGGTCAGTGTGTTCGCTGCGCTGTCGATTCTGTTGCGGGTGCGGTATGAGGGCTCGCTTGTCGGGCAGGTCGGGGTGGCCACGGTGGTGGGGCTCGTTCTGGCCGGGTGTGCGATCGCGGCGCCGTGGATTCTGGTGCAGCAGGAGGCTTTTGACGGTTCACCGCTGACCCGGCGGGCCGGCGCGCTGACTCGCGTTGTCCAGGCGGCTGATGGGTCTCGGTTCCGGGCGCTTCGACTGGGGGATCGGGATATCGCCAAGGCGCGGCGATTGGATGCTCGGGCCCGGCGGCAGTATGGGCGGGTGGAACTGCGGGTCGGGCAGTGTTATGCGCGTCGGCACCGGGCGATCCTGTTGGCCCGGGAGTTGGGGGCGGTGGACATTCCGAGTCCTCGGCCGGACAGCACGCCACCTCGGGCCGCCCTTCCCATTCGGGTTCCGGTGGACTTGGGGTATCTGACTACCGCGCTGGATCAGTCGGACAGTGCGATTGAGGAGGCTCGGACTGCTCGGGCGGCTCTGACTTCGCGGTTGTCGCCGCCTGTTGAGCGGTTCGATCCTGAGCTGTACATGTCCTGAGCCGTCGCAGCCGGCCGAACCGCCGTGTGGGTGCCTGTTTGGGGTGGGTAAGGTCCGCCCGTTGCTTTACGGGCTATCCAGCTTCCCTTCGCAGTTCCAGCGCGATGTCGATGAGTTGATCCTCTTGTCCACCAACCAACTTGCGTTCTCCGGCGCGCACCAGGATCTGCGCGCCGGAGACGCCGTAGCGCTCTGCCTGGCGGTAGGCGTGGCGCAGGAAGCTGGAGTACACCCCCGCATACCCCATCATCAGCGCCATCCGGTCGAGTAAACACTCCTGTGGCATCGCGGGCCGCACGACGTCCTCGGCCGCATCCACGATCGCGAAGAAGTCGATGTCCGTGCGAATCCCGAGCTTGTCGCACACGCCGACGAACGCCTCCACCGGCGTGTTCCCAGCCCCAGCGCCAAATCGGCGAGTGCTGCCGTCGATCTGGACCGCGCCCGCACGCGCGGCGGCGATCGAGTTGGCGACGCCGAGCCCAAGGTTCTCGTGCCCATGGAATCCGACCTGCGCGTCAGAACCGAGTTCGGCCACCAACGCAGCCACCCGGTCACCCACCTGTTCAAGCACCAAGGCACCCGCCGAATCAACGACGTAAACGCACTGGCAGCCCGCGTCGGCCATGATTCTCGCCTGCTTCGCCAATGCTTCCGGTGGCTGGGAGTGGGCCATCATCAGGAAGCCCACCGTCTCCAGGCCCCGGTCGCGCGCCAAGCCGAAGTGTTGGACCGAGATGTCCGCTTCCGTGCAGTGGGTGGCGATGCGACAGATGGAGGCGCCGTTGTCCTGGGCTGTCAGGATGTCGTCCTTCACGCCGACGCCGGGGAGCATCAGGAAGGCGATCTTGGCCTGCTTGGCCGTTTCCACCGCGACCTTGATGAGGTCTTGTTCGGGGGTGGTCGAGAAGCCGTAGTTGAACGAGGAACCGCCCAGGCCGTCACCGTGGGCGACCTCGATCACCGCGACGCCGGCGCCGTCGATGGCCGCGACCATGGCGCGGGCTTCGTCGAGGGTGAACTTGTGGCGCTTGTGGTGCGAGCCGTCGCGGAGGGAGGTGTCGGTGACGCGGATGTCGAGGGTGTCGGAAAAGGTGATGGGCAGCACGGTTCTAGTCCCCTCGCGTGGCCAGCAGTTCGCCGACCCGGGTGGCGGCGGCGGTCATGATGTCGAGGTTTCCGGCGTAGGGCGGCAGGAAGTCGCCCGCGCCCTCGACTTCGACGAAGACGGTCACTCGGGCGGGTCCGCCGTCGTCGGACGGGTCGAACTGGGGGTCCGACAGCAGTCGGTAGCCGGGAACATAGGTGGCTACTTCGGCGACCATGTCGTGCACCGACTGGGCGATCTTGTCGGTGTCCGCGTCCTCCGGGATGGCGCAGAAGATCGTGTCCCGCATGACCATCGGCGGGTCCGAGGGGTTGAGCACGATGATCGCCTTGCCGCGTTCGGCGCCGCCGACGACCTCGATGCCGCGACTGGTGGTGCGGGTGAACTCGTCGATGTTGGCTCGGGTGCCCGGACCTGCCGACGCGGAGGAGACGGTGGCGACGATCTCCGCGTACGACACCGGGACCACGCGGGACACGGCGGCCACGATCGGGATCGTCGCCTGGCCGCCGCAGGTGATCAGGTTGACGTTGCCTGCGTCGCGGTGCGCACCCAGATTGACCGGCGGCACGACATACGGTCCGATCGCGGCGGGCGTCAGGTCGACTACCGGGATGCCCGCCTCCGCGAAGCGCGGCGCGTTAGCCCGGTGCACGTAGGCCGACGTCGCCTCGAAGACGAGGTCCGGCATGGTGTCCTGAGCGAGCAGCCAGTCGACACCCTCAGCACTGGCCTCGACGCCTAGATCGCGGGCGCGGGCCAAGCCCTCGCTCGCCGGGTCGACGCCGATCATCCAGCGCGGCTCGATCACCGGCGAGCGCAGGAGCTTGTGGAGCAGGTCGGTGCCGATGTTGCCGGAACCGACGATCGCGGCGTTCGTCTTGCTCACTGGGGGCTCCGTCCGAAGTGGAGGGACACGTCGCCGAGCTCGGCGAAGGTGGCGACGAACGTGTCGCCGGGGCGCGCGTCGATGGCGCGGGTGCAGGAGCCGGGCAGGACCACGTGTCCCGCCTTGAGCCGGACACCGAAGGACGCGACCTTGCGGGCCAGCCACGCGACGGCGACGACCGGGTCGCCGAGGACCGCGTCGGACCGGCCCGCCGCGACTTCCTCGCCATTGCGGGTCAACACCGCGTGGATGCCTTTGGTGTCCACCTCTCCAGGCCGGACTCGGGCGTCGCCGAGGACGAAGCCGGCGGAGGACGCGTTGTCGGCGATGGTGTCCGCGATGCTGATCTTCCAGTCGAGGATGCGGCTGTCGATCAGCTCGATGCCGGGGACCAGCGCCTCGGTGCGCTCCAGCACGTCAGCCTCGGTGCAGTCCTCACCGGGAAGGTCGTCGCCGAGGATGAAGCCGACTTCGACCTCGACCCTCGGGTAGCAGTAGCCAGTGGCGTCGACCGGGGTGTTCTGGTCGAGACGCATGTCGGCGAGCAGGTGCCCGTAGTCGGGCTCGTCGACACCCATCATCTGCTGCATCGCCAGGGAGGACAGGCCGACCTTGTGGCCGACCACCTTCGCCGTCCGCCGCCGGATGTTGATCAGCTGGATCTCGTAGGCGTCGGCCGGGTCGAGGTCGGGGTAGGCCAGGACCAGCGGGTCGATCGGCGACCGCCCGGTCTCGGCGGCCCGCAGCAGGTCCGCCAGCTGGGTGCGTTCGTCAGCCGTGAGCAAGGGAATCTCCCATCGGGACAGCGAGGGACTGGCCGGCGCGGCGGCCGGAGAACACGCAGTCGGCGAGCGAGAGCCCGCTGACGTAGGACTCGGAGCAGAGGCCGACGGCCGACCGGCCCGCCGCATACAGCCCGGCGATGACCCCGCCGTCCTCGCGCAGCACTTCACCGGTGATCTCGTCGACGCGCAGACCGCCGAGGGTGAGCATCGGGCAGGGGTAGCCGGTGGAGGGGCGGATCGAGACGTCGATCAGCGAGAACGGTCCGGTGGTGAGCGGCCGGACCAGGTCCGCGGGTTTGCCGAGCGCATCGGTCTCCGCCGCGTTGTAGGCGGCGAGGGTGCGGGCGAGCCCTTGGGCGTCGACACCAGCTTTGCGAGCGGCCTCGGCGAGGGACTTTCCGCTCACCCGCGAGACTTTCAGCAGGTAGCGGACCTGCAGATACTGGAACCACAGCGACTGCGACCGGGCCTGCGCGCGGGCGGCGCGCACACCCTGCTCGTCGATCAGCAGCCAGCCTTTGCCGCCGTGGCGGGTGATCAGCTCGTGGCCGATGGCGGCGCCGTACCGGGATTCATCGCAGATCCGCTCGCCGCGCTCGTTCACCAGGATGCCTTCGAGGAGCGCCGAGGGCGGGGTGATGAACCGCCACGCCGACACCCTGTCCATGGCCCCGACCGCTCCGCCGACGGATTGGCCGAGCCGGATGCCCGACCCGTCGTCGCCCGAGGTGCCGAGCGGGAGGCAGCCGCGGTAGGCGGGTGCGTGTTCGCGCAGCATCTCCCGGTTGGCGACGAAGCCGCCCGCCGCGATGACCACGCCCCGGCGAGCGGTGATGGTGACGGTTTTGCCGTGCCGCCGCTCGATTCGCTCGGCCCGCTTGGTCAGCGCCCGGCGCAGCGCGGGGAGGTAGAGGCCGGGTTTGGCCGCGTACTTGCCGAGCAGCCGGTATTTCAATCGTGCCCACGGGGACGCCTCGGCGAGCGTGCGGCATTCGACGCCGGTGACCCGGCCGTCCGCACTGGTCAGCGCGGTCACCCGGGTCTGCGGCAGGACCCGCGCCCCGGCACGCACGGCCGACTCGGCGAGGCGGGCGTAAAGGATCTTCCCCGAGGTCCCAGAGCCTTTCGCACGGTGGCCGCGAGGTGCGGGGTCGGCGCTGCGGGAGCGCTCGCTGCCGGAGTAGTAGAGGTAGTGGTCGTTCGTCGGGTACGACGTCTTGGTCGGACACAGGCTGCCCTCGAACGGCACGCCCTGCTCCTTGAGCCACTCGACGGACTCGGCCGAGCCGTCGACGAACGCGCGGAGGGTGGCCGGCGTGACCGCGTCGCCGACTTCGAGCCGCAGGTACGCCGCCATGGCCGCACGAGTGTCGGTGACGCCCGCTTCCCGCTGGACCGACGTCCCGCCTCCCGCGTAGACCACGCCCCCGCTCGCCGCGGTCGCGCCGCCGCCCGCGAAGCGGTCGAGCACGAGCACGTCAGCGCCCCCGGAGGCGGCTTCGATGGCCGCGCAGGCCCCGGCGGCACCGAATCCGATGACCACCACATCAGCCGACTCTTGCAACTCGTTCCTCCTGCGAATCCGCAGATCCCGTAGCGCTCGACGGAACAGAACTATAACCTGTTCTAGTATTGTGCGGAACCGTGAGACGACCGGAGGTGGACATGCCCGACGCGGCGAACGACCTGGATGCCGACTACGACGTGGTGGTGGTCGGCAGCGGGGCCGCGGGCATGACCGCGGCACTCGCCGCGGCCCGCCGCGGGCTGCGGACGGTGCTGGTGGAGAAGGCCCCGACCTACGGCGGGTCGACGGCCCGGTCCGGTGGCGGGGTCTGGGTGCCGAACAACCCGGCCCTGCTCGCCGCGGGGGTGCCCGACAGCGCGGAGAAGGCGCGTGACTACCTCGCGCACATCGTCGGCGACGTGGTCTCCGAAGACCGGCGGCAGGCGTTCCTGGACAACGGCCCGGCCGCGGTGTCCTTCGTGCTGGCGAACACGCCGCTGGAACTGGCCTGGGTGCCGGGCTACTCCGACTACTACCCCGAGGCCCCCGGCGGGCTGCCCGGCGGGCGGTCGGTGGAGCCGAAGCCGCTGAGCGCCAAGCTGCTCGGCGCCGAGCGCGCGCGGCTCAACCCGCCGTACCTCAAGGCGCCCACCGGGATGGCGATCACCCAGGCCGACTACAAGTGGATGAACCTGATGGCCCGGCACCCGCGCGGGCTCCTGCGGACGACGCGGGTCGCGGGCAGGCGGATGCTGTCGCTGCTGCGCCGCCGCGAGATGCTGACCATGGGGCAGGCGCTTTCGGCAGGTCTGCGGGTCGGGCTGACCCGGGCCGGGGTGCCGCTGCTGCTGGAGACGCCACTGGTCGACCTGTGCCTCGAGGACGGCCGGGTCACGGGTGCCGAGGTCGCGCGCGACGGGGTGAAAACCGTGCTGCGGGCCCGGTTCGGCGTGGTGCTGACCTCGGGCGGGTTCGAGCGAAACGAGCGGATGCGCAAGGAGTACCAGCGCGAGCCGATCACAGCCGACTGGACCGTGGGCGCCGTGGAGAACACCGGCGACGGCATCGAAGCGGGCCTGCGCGCGGGCGCGGCGGTCGACCTGATGGACGACGCCTGGTGGGGGCCGTCGATCGAGCTGCCGCGCGGGCCGTACTTCTGCCTCGCCGAGCGGACGCTGCCGGGCTGCGTCCTGGTGAACCAGGCCGGGGAGCGGTTCGTCAACGAGGCCTCGCCCTACGTAGACGCCGTGCACGCGATGTATGACGGCCACACCGACGACAAGCCGCACATCCCGGCGTGGCTGATCCTGGACCAGCGCTACCGCAACCGGTACGTCTTCGCCGGACTCGGCCCCCGCCAGCCGCTGCCGGGCAAGTGGTTCAAGTCCGGCTCCCTGCACAAGGCTTCCACGCTGGCCGAGCTGGCCAAGCGAATCGACGTTCCCGCCGACGCTCTCATGTCCACGGTGGAGCGCTTCAACGGCTTCGCCAAAACCGGGCGAGACGAGGATTTCCGGCGCGGCGAGAGCGCTTACGACCGCTACTACGGCGATCCGCGCAACAAACCGAACCCCTGCCTGGGCCCGGTCGACAAGGCGCCGTTCTACGCCGTGCGCATCGTTCCCGGCGACCTCGGCACGAAGGGCGGGCTGCGCACCGACCCCCACGCCCGAGTCCTGCGTGGCGACGGCACGGCGATCCCCGGGTTGTACGCGGCGGGCAACGCGAGCGCGGCCGTCATGGGGCACACGTACGCCGGGCCGGGCGCGACGCTCGGGCCCGCCATGGTTTTCGGCTACCTGGCGGCGCGGGATATCGCCGACCGGGCAGGTACCACTGGAGGAAAGCGATGACCCAGGCCGAACAGCCCGTCCGGACCATCGACGTGGGCGCCCCGCCCACGCGCTTCGCCCGCGGCTGGCACTGCCTCGGCCTGGCCGAGTCGTTTCGCGACGGCAAGCCGCACGCGATCGAGGCCTTCGGCACCAAGCTCGTGGTGTTCGCCGCCGAGGACGGCACGCTCAACGTGCTCGACGGCTACTGCAGGCACATGGGCGGCGACCTCACCCAGGGCACGGTCAAGGGCGACAACATCGCCTGCCCGTTCCACGACTGGCGCTGGGCGGGCAACGGCAAGTGCGCGGCGATCCCCTACGCCAAGCGGATTCCGCTGCGCGCCCGGACCCGGTCGTGGCTGACCCAGGAGCAGAACGGGCAGCTGTTCATCTGGAACGACCCGGAGGGCAACCCGCCGCCGGAGCACGTCGTCATCCCCAGGATCGACGGCGCGTTCTCCGACGAGTGGAGCAACTGGACCTGGGACAGCGTGCGGATCGACGGCGCGAACTGCCGGGAGATCATCGACAACATGGTCGACATGGCGCACTTCTTCTACATCCACTTCGCCTTCCCGACCTTCTTCAAGAACATCTTCGAAGGCCACATCGCCACCCAGTACCTGAACTCGCGCGGCAGGCCGGACGTGCACTCGAAGTCCAACTACGCCTCCGAGGACCTCGCGCTGCGCTCCGAGGCCTCGTACTACGGACCGTCGTACATGATCAATTACCTGTGGAACGACTACAAGGGCACGGTGATCGAGACCGCGCTGATCAACTGCCACTACCCGGTCAGCGAGAATTCGTTCGTGCTGCAGTGGGGTGTGATCGTCAAGCGGCTGCCCGGAGTCTCGCCGGAGGACGCGGACAAGATCGCGGGCAAGTTCGCGAAGAGCTTCAGCGTCGGGTTCCTGCAGGACGTGGAGATCTGGCGCAACAAGACCCGCATCGACAACCCGCTGCTGTGCGAGGAGGACGGCCCGGTCTACCAGCTTCGCCGCTGGTACGAGCAGTTCTACGTCGACGTCGCGGAGGTCAGCGAGGACATGACCCGGCGCTTCGAGTTCGAGGTGGACACCACACGGGCGAACGAGGTGTGGGCCAAGGAGGTCGCCGAGAACCTAGCCTCCCGTTCAACCGAGACCGTGACCGAAAAGGCACAGTAGCGGTGTCGGAGCGGCGGGAGTTCCTGGAGGGCGGCCTGGCGCCGCTGGACTGCGACCGGTGCGGGACACGGGTGCTGGTCAAGAAGAACAGCGCCCGGCACACCAGCGTCCAGTGGACGAGCGACCCCGCCGCGACGTGCCCGGAGTTCGCCGAGGCCGTGGCGGGTGGCACGGTCAGCGCGTTGGTCGACACCTGCTGGACCCTGCACGCGACGATCGAGCGCGCGGCCCGCGAGGGCGCGCTGGAGGTGCCCGGTGACTGAGCTGACCTCGCAGCTGCTCACGGTGGCGGCGGTGGTCGAGGAGACCGCCGACGCCCGGTCGATCGTCTTCGACGCCGACTTCCCCTACGCCCCAGGCCAGTTCCTCACCCTGCGGGTGCCCAGCGTCCAGTGCGGATCGGTCGCCCGGTGCTACTCGCTGTCGAGTTCCCCTCACGAGGGCGGCAAACCGCAGGTCACCGTGAAGCGCACAGCGGACGGGTACGCGTCGAACTGGTTGTGCGACAACGTCTCGGCGGGCTCGACGATCGAAGTCCTCCCGCCATCGGGCATCTTCACCCCGAAGTCCCTGGAAGCCGACCTGCTGCTGTTCGCGGGCGGCAGCGGGATCACGCCGGTGATGTCGATCCTGAAGTCCGCGCTGGCCGCGGGCTCCGGTCGAATCGTCCTGGTCTACGCCAACCGTGACGAGTCTTCGGTGATCTTCGCCGGTGAACTTCGGACGCTGGCGCTCAAGCACCCGGAGCGGCTGACGGTCATCCACTGGCTGGAAAGCGTGCAAGGGCTGCCGACCGTGGGCCAACTCCGCACCCTGGCCCGCCCGTTCGCCGACTACGACGCCTTCACCTGCGGTCCCGCGCCGTTCATGAAGGCCGTCACCGAAGCGCTGAAGACACTGGGCTTTCCCCGCGAACGCCGCCACCTGGAGCGGTTCGCGTCCCTGGGCGCGAACCCGTTCGACCAGGCCGTGACCGCCGCCCCCGACCCGGACGGCGAGAAGGCCGTCGTCGAGTTGGAGTTAGACGGCAGACGCCACACCGTCGACTGGCCGGTCACCAGCAAGCTGTTGGATGTGCTGCTCGACAAGGGCCTGCCCGCGCCGTACTCCTGCCGGGAGGGCGCGTGCAGCGCTTGCGCGTACCGGCTGGTGTCGGGTGAGGTGAAGCTGCTGAACAACGAGGTGCTGGACCAGGAAGACCTCGACGAGGGAATCCGGCTGGCCTGCCAGTCGGTGCCGGTGACCTCGAAGGTCGAGATCAGCTACGAATGAGGGTGTCGCATGCCTATTGACCCCAAGGTCGCGATCGGGGCAGAACTGCCCGGGACGTCCTTCACCTGGACGGCCTCGGATGTCCTGCTGTACCACCTGGCCCTGGGCGCGGGCGGCGACCCGACCTCACCTCGCGAACTCCGGTACGCGCTGGAGGACGACCTCCGGGTCCTGCCCACGTTCGGTGTCGTGGCGCCGAGTCTGCGGGTGTTCGAGCCGCCGTCGGTGACGTTCCCGGGTATCTCGGTCGACCTGGCGAAGGTGCTGCACGGCAGCCAGGGGATCACCGTGCACAGCCCGATCCCGGTCGAGGGCAAGGCCCGCATCGACTCCCGGATCACCGAAGTGTGGGACAAGGGGAAGGCAGCGGTGATCGTCCAGGAGGCGACCGCGACCAGCCCGGACGGCGTGCTGCTGTGGACCACCCGGTCGAGCATCTTCGCCCGGGGTGAGGGCGGATTCGGCGGCGAGCGCGGCCCCGCTTCCGCCCCCTTCGAGCCTTCCCGGGAACCCGACTTGGTGATCGACACACCCACTCTTCCGCAGCAGGCACTGTTGTATCGGCTGTGCGGGGACCGCAATCCCCTGCACGCGAGTCCCGAGTTCGCCGCCGCGGCGGGCTTTCCCGCGCCGATCCTGCATGGACTGTGTACCTACGGGATCGTCGCCAAGGCGCTGGCCGACGCCTGCCTGGACGGCGACCCGTGGCTGGTGAAGTCGTTCGACGCCCGGTTCGCAGGCGTGGTCTACCCCGGCGAGTCGCTGCGAACTTCCGCGTGGACGGACGCCGACAAGATCCACGCTGTCACAACTGTTCCGGCCCGCGACACGGAGGTCTTGAGCGGGATCACGCTCACCCGCACCAGCGGGTGAACTCACCAGTCCGAACGGGTGAGTCCCAGATGGACGCCTCACGTGCTCGACCACCTCGGCGACAGTGTCAGAGGGCCCGTGGACTCGCGGGCCAAAGGCGCTGGAGGTGGGACCAGGATGGCGAAGGAGATCAGGGTCGAGATCGAACCGGCAGGCTTCGGCCAGGAGGTGACCGACCGGCTGCGGGACGAGGTGACGCGGCATCCCAGGATGCGCGAACTGCTCGACGGGGCCGAGTACAGGGTGCTGAACCTGCAGCCGCTCGACGACGAGCGCGGCAAGGACGGCGAAGAGGGAGAGGAGCGGCGGTTCCGGGCCACGGTCTACGACTACACCAACGACCGCGCGATCGAGGCTGTCGGCCACCTGGACCGGCCCGACGAACTCGACGTCGCCGACTACGCCCGCCAGCCGCTGCCCAGCTCCGAGGAGTTCGACCTGGCGGTGCGGCTGCTGAGCGAGGACCGGCGGTGGCGCGACGGCATGGGCGAAACGGTCGTCGCGATGCCGCACGTGCCGCCGGTGATCGAGGTCGAGCAGCCGGACGGCCGGATGCGGCGCACAATCGGCGTCGTGCTGGCCCCGCGCGAGCGTGGCGGGCCGTTCCGGGTCGCGTCGGTGGACATCCACCGCGGGGAGATCCACGAACGCGAGCCCAGGGGCGGGACCGACGGGCAGTGCGGGTTCACCCCGGGCGGACAGCAGACGGTCACCAACACGCCGGGCCAGGCCTGGGTGACGGTGTGGCAGGGCGGGACCCGGCTGTGGCGGATGCTCGTCAAGCGTCCCGCGGGTTCGTCGGGCACGAACGGCTCGGGTATCGAACTGAAGTACGTGGACTATCGGGACAAGCGCGTCCTGTGGCAGGCGCACGTGCCGATCCTCAACGTCCGCTACGACGCGGACGCGTGCGGTCCCTATCTGGACTGGCAGAACGAGGAGTCGCCGTTCGAGGCCAACGGGTCCGACCCGGTGCCCGGGTTCCGGCTCTGCACCAGCCCGGCCAAGTCGATCCTCGAGTCCGAAAGCGACACGGGCAACTTCACCGGGGTCGCGGTGTACGTCGACGGCCCTGAGGTCGTCCTGCTCAGCGAGATGCAGGCGGGCTGGTACCGCTACATCAGCTCGTGGCGCTTCCACGTCGACGGCACCATCAAACCACGCTTCGGCTTCTCCGCCGTCACCTTCCCGTGTGTGTGCAACCGCCACCACCACCATGCCTACTGGCGACTGGACTTCGACATCCGGACCCCGGGCGACAACGTGGTGGCCGAGTACAACGACCCTCCGTTGGCGCCCGGGTGGGACAACTGGCACGACAAGGCCTACGAGATCCAGCGGGCACGCGACTACGGGCGCTCCCGCAAGTGGCGGGTGACCGACGCCCGGTCCGGCGCGGCCTACGAGATCGTGCCGGGACCCGACGACGGGGTCGCGACCGCCATGCCCGACTGGCCGTTCCCGCAGGGCGACCTGTGGATCGCGCGGTACAAGCCGTCCGCCGAGATCGACAACGGTGTGCCCGCCACCGGACCACCGTACGAGGCGAACATCGGCAACTTCGTCAACGGGGAGAACATCCACGGCAAGGACGTCGTGGTCTGGTACGGCGCGCACTTCACCCATGACGTCGCCGCGCACGCCGGGCATGTCGTCGGGCCGGACCTGGTTCCGGTGACGTGGTAGCGCCTACGCGGAGAGCACCAGCGCGCTGGTCGGGACCCCGGTTCCGGCCGTGACCAACACGTTCCGCACGGCGGCGACCTGATTCGCCGCCGTGCCGCGCAGCTGCCGAACCGCTTCGGCGATCCCGTTCATACCGTGGATGTAAGCCTCGCCCAGCTGCCCGCCGTGCGGGTTGAGCGGCAGCCTGCCGTCGAGTTCCAGGGTGCCGTCCGCGATGAAGTCCTTTGCCTCGCCCGGCTTGCAGAAGCCGAGCTCTTCGAGCTGGACCAGGACGAACGGGGTGAAGTGGTCATAGAGCACCGCCGCCGACATGTCCTCCGGCGACAGGCCCGACTGGCCCCACAGCTGTCTGCCGACCAGCCCCATCTCGGGCAGACCCGTGATGTCGGGCCGGTAGTAGCTGTTCATCACGTACTGGTCGGCCCCGCTGCCCTGCGCTGCGGCCCGCACGACCGCGGGCCGGTGCGGCAGGTCACGGGCCCGCTCGGTGGTGGTGACGACCAACGCCACCCCGCCATCGCTTTCCTGGCAGCAGTCCAGCAGGCGCAGCGGCTCGGCGATCCAGCGGGACGACTGGTGGTCTTCGATGGTGATCGGCCTGCCATGGAACCAGGCGTGCGGGTTCGTGGCCGCGTGTTTGCGGTCGACCACCGCGACGCGGCCGAAGTCCTCGCTGGTGGCGCCGTACTCGTGCATGTACCGGCGGGCGAACATCGCGACCGTGGCGGCCGGGGTGCCCAGGCCCATCGGGTAGTGCCAGCCGTTGTCCACGCCGGTGGACGTCGGCTGCTGGGCGGCGGCGGCCTGGACCCGGCCGTAGCGCTGGCCTGACCGCTCGTTGAAAGCCCGGTAGCACACGACAACCGAAGCGACCCCGGTCGCGACAGCCATCGCGGCCTGCTGGACGGTCGCGCACGCCGCGCCGCCGCCGTAGCTGATCCGGCTGAAGAACGACAGCTCCGGGATTCCGACCTCGCGGGCGACCGCGATCTCGGAGTTGGTGTCCATGGTGAAGGTGACCAATCCGTCCACATCGGACGGCGACAGTCCCGCGTCGGCGATGGCTGAGCGCACGCACTGCGCGGCGAGGCGAAGCTCGGTGCGGCCGGAGGCCTTGGAGAATGCGGTGGCGCCGATGCCGACGATCGCGGCAGCGCCGGACAGCGTGCTCACTAGGCCACCTCACAGGTGCGGTGGCTCCACTCGCGAAGGCACTGTGACATTGATTCGCTCGCAAGCTCGCTCATGGCAGCTCCACCCGGACCGTCCCGGTGACGTGGTCGCCGATGCTGTTGCGCCCCACCACGTCCACCACCACCAGCTTCCCGTCGCGTTCGCTGACGTGACCGGTGAACGTGAGCGTCTCGTAGGCATAGCAGGGCACGCCCAGCCGGATCGCGATGTCGCGGACCAGGGCGTTCGGCCCCGCCCAGTCGGTCACGAACCGCTGCACAAGGCCGGTGTCGGTGAGGATGTTGAGGAAGATGTCCTTCGAACCCCGCTCGACGGCGGCGTCGCGGTCGTGGTGGACGTCCTGGTAGTCGCGGGTGGCGAAGGCGGTGCTGACCACGAACGTCGGGGTCACCTCGATGACCAGTTCGGGCAGGGTGTCCCCGACTGCGACCATCATGACCGCACCCGCCAGACCGGCAGGGTCAACTCGTCGTCGATCCGCTGGAAGTCCACCCGCACCGGCAGCCCGACCCGCACCTCCGCCGGGTCCGCATCGATCAACTCGGCCAACAACCGCACTCCTTC
The DNA here is from genome assembly GCF_014323725.1 of Actinokineospora xionganensis. Classification (GTDB taxonomy): domain Bacteria; phylum Actinomycetota; class Actinomycetes; order Mycobacteriales; family Pseudonocardiaceae; genus Actinokineospora; species Actinokineospora xionganensis. The sequence continues at coordinate 96,858 of NZ_JABVED010000007.1, forward strand.
AGCCAGTTCCACCAGCGCCACCACGAACGGCAGGCGCTTGCCGGGCATCGGCGGGTGGTGGTGCACGACGTAGCTGTAGATCTCGCCGACGCCGTCCGCCACCACATGGGTCAGCTCGGTCGACCCGCAGCCAGGGCACATCGGGCCGGGCGGGTGCCGGACCTCGCCGCACGCCAAGCACTTCTGAATCCGCAGTTCGCCTACGCGAGTGCCCGCCCAGAAGAACTCCGTGTCCAGGCTGACCACCGGCCGCAGCACGTCGCCGACTGGCTCCTCGGCGGGCGGGCGGAACTTGAGCACCCGGAACAGCATCTCCGCCACCGGCTCGTCGCCGACGTACCAGGTGCTGACCGTGGTGACGAACCAACCGTCACCCAGCGCGGTCCGCTTGGGGCCCACGACATCGGTCAGCCGCGCGCCGACCGTGACCTCTTCGCCCGGACGCAGGTAGCGGTGGTACGTCTGCTCGCAGTTCGTCGCGACGACCGAGGTGAAGCCCGCCTCGTCGAGGACGGACATCATGGCGCCCAACGGATCGTCGGCCGGGCGGGTGCAGCGCAGGCCGAACATCGTCCACACCTGGACCATCGCCGGTGGCGCGACAAGTCCACCGTGGACGGACGCGGCGGCCGCCACCGGGTCGGTATAGATGGGGTTGCGGTCGCCGAGCGCCTCGACCCAGTGTCGGACCATGGGCACGTTCACCGGGTCCGGGGCGGCGCGCCGCGACGACTCGCCGCGCGCGATGACCTGGTCGGCCACGTCCCGGATCATCGCGGCACCCGGGGCAGCTTCAGGCCGACGGTGGCGATCAGCTCGCGCTGGATCTCGTTCACGCCGCCGCCGAAAGTCAGCACCAGGTTGCGCTTGGCCTGCGCGTCGAGCCAGCGCACCAGGTCCGCGGTGTCCGGGTCGGCCGGATCGCCGTGCCTGCCCACGATCTCCTCCAGCATCCGACACGCGCGCTGGGTGCGTTCGGAGGCGAACACCTTGGTCGCCGAGGCGTCGGCCACGTCGACCGGACCGTCGAGGGCGGCGACCTGCCAGTTGAGCAGTTCGTTGACCCGGACCCAGGCCGACACCTGGGCCAGTGTCGTGCGGACGTCGCGGAACGAGAGGATCGGGGCGCCATCCGGGCCTTTGGTCGAGCCCGCCCACTCCCGCACGCGGTCGCAGAGCCCGGCGAGCCTGCCCGCCGGGCCGAGCATGACCCGCTCGTGGTTGAGCTGGGTCGTGATCAGCCGCCAGCCCTCGTTCTCCTGGCCGACCACCATGTCGGCGGGCACCCGGACGTCGCTGTAGTAGGTGGCGTTGACGTGGTGTGCGCCGTCGCAGGTGATGATGGGCGTCCAGCTGAATCCGGGGTCGGTGGTGTCGAGGATGAGGATCGAGATCCCCTTGTGCCGCGGCGCTTCCGGGTCCGTGCGCACGGCGAGCCAGATGAAGTCGGCGTCATGCGCGCCGGTGGTGAAGATCTTCTGTCCGTTGACCACATAGGACTCACCATCGCGGACCGCGGTGGTGCGCAGCGACGCCAGGTCGGTGCCCGCCTCCGGCTCGGTGTAGCCGATCGCGAAGTGCACCTCACCAGCGAGAATGGCGGGGAGGAAGCGCTCTTTCTGCTCCGGCGTGCCGAACCGCTGCAATGTCGGCCCCACGGTCTGCAGCGTGACGTAGGGCAGCGGGATGTCCGCCCGCGCCGCCTCGTTGACGAAGATCTGCTGCTCGACACCGCCGAACCCGCGGCCGCCGAACTCCTCCGGCCAGCCGACACCGAGCCACCCGTCCCGACCCATTCGCCGGACGACGTCGCGGTAGACACCACCGTGCCGCTCGGTCAGCATCAGGTCGCGTTCGGCCTGGGTGAGCAGCCCGGCGAAATATGCCCGCAACTCGTCGCGCAGCGCACGCCGGCTGTCGGTGAGGTCGAGGAGCATGGTCACCCTCCCACCGCGGCCAGCCGGTCAAGCCGCTGCCCGGCGCCGCCGACGAACCGGGCAAGGTCCTTGCCGGTCGAGTAGTACCGGTGCATGGGGTAGGCGGCGTCGACCCCGAGCCCACCGTGCAGGTGATGACAAACCTGCAGCCCGATCGGAAGTTCCTCGGCCAGCCAGTACCCGGCGACGTCGAGGTCATACCCGGCATCCCGCCCGGAGTCGAGCCGCCAACAGGCGGACCGCGCGGCCAGATGCAGAGTCCGGGCACAGGTATAGACGTCGGCGATCTGCTGGGCCACGGCCTGGAAGGTGGCCAGTGGTTTGCCGAACTGCTCGCGCTGCCGAATATGCGTGGTGGTCAACTCCAGCGCCCCGGCGGCCAACCCGTCACCAACCGCACAGGCCCCAGCCAACGCGAACCGGTTCAACTCGCGAACGGCCTGACCGCTGGGGTCACGGCCCAGCAGATCACCCGCCGAGACGACGACGTCTGTGAAGTCCACTGTGTACTCGGGCATCCCGGACGAGGAAGAGGTCGCTGTGACCCGCACTCCGGCGGCGTCCGGAGCGATGAGCAACACACCCGCCGACCCCCCGCCACGGATCGTGGCTGGAACAAGAATCCGAGAAGACTCCGCCGCATAGGGGACACCGACCTTGGTGCCGGACACCAGAAACCGATCACCATCGCGTCGGGCAACGGTTGCGGGCACGCCAGGAAGCGAAACCGACGGCTCCCGGGTAGCCGCCGTGAGCAGCGCGTCGCCCGTCGCGACCCCACAAAGATGCGCGTCCTGCTGCGCGAGAGTGCCGAGGCGGGCCAACGGCAACACCCCGAGCGCCAACGTCGCCAGCGCGGGCAACGCCACCGCGCGCCTGCCCACTTCGGTCAGGACAAGAGAGGTCTCCAGCACCCCGAGCCCATCACCGCCAAGCCGCACGGGCATGGCCAAGGCGACAAGACCCGTCCGAACCAGATCAGACCAGCCCGCCCCATCGCGCCCCAGCACATCCGCCGCGAGCGCGGCCACCGCCGCCCGCGTCTCATCGAGTCCGAAGTCCACACCGCCTCCGAAATTGGAACCTGTTCTAGTTTTAGCCCACAGGCTCCTCCACCGCAAGACCTTGGGCCCGAGAAGGCCACGAGAAGGCCACGAGAAGACTCTTCGCAGCTCAACGCAAGGGGCCGAACCCAACAAGCGCCCACCGACAAAGAGGCCTAACGCGGCAACCCCAACACCCGCTCCCCAGCCACACTAAGCAGAATCTGCTCAGTCCCCCCAGCGATCGTCAGGCACCTCGACAGCAAAAACTCATGCAGCGCCTGCCCGGTCCGCTCATCCGCCACGGCGCCATCAGCCCACAACAGTTCCACAGCGGCCTCGGCGACCGCCTGACGATGCCGAACGCCGATCAGCTTGCGAACCCCGGACTCCGAACCGGGGCCCTGTCCATCGAGAGTCCGCAAGGTAGCCCGAAGGTCCACAAGCGACACCGCAGTCCCATCGGCGACAAGACCGCCAAGCCGATCCAGCACCACAGGATCCGTCACAGAGCCAAGCGCGGACACCAACTTCTCCACCGACTCACCCACCGCCGACGAGCCCCCCATAGCCACCCGTTCATCGGCAAGGGTCGACCGAGCAAGTGCCCACCCACCGTCCACCGACCCGACAACACAGTCGTCAGGCACGAGGACACCATCGAGAAACACCTCGTTGAACATCGACTCCCCCGTGATCTCCCGCAACGGCCGCAGCGTGATCCCCGGCGCCGTCATGTCCACGAGGAAGTACGTGATCCCCTTGTGCTTGGCCACATCCGGGTTCGTCCGCGCCAGGCAGATCCCCCAGTCCGCCTCCAGCGCCCGCGATGTCCACACCTTCTGCCCGCTCAGCGACCACCCGCCGTCGACCTTCGTCGCCCGCGTCCGCAGTGCCGCCAAGTCCGAGCCCGCTTCAGGCTCGCTGAACAGCTGACACCAGGCGAGTTCGCCGCGCAGGGTCGGCCACGCGAAGCGTTCCCGCTGTTCGTCGGTGCCGTGCCGCAGGATGGTCGGCACCGCCCAGGCCCCGATCACGAGGTCCGGCCTGCGCACCCCGGCGGCGGCGAGTTCGGCGTCGATCACCAGCTGCGTGCGAGCCGACGCGCCGAGGCCGAACGGCTCGGGCCAGTGCGGGACGAGGTAGCCGGTGTCGACGAGGGCGGCCCGCTGCTCCTCGACCGGCAGCGCCGCGATCCGGCGGACCTCGTCGCGAACGTCCGCGTCGACGCCCACGTCGATTCCGAGCCGCCGTCGTGCGCCGCCGACAACCAGGGTGGCCGCGCGCTGCCGCCACCGCGCGGAGCCGCCGAGCAGGCTCCGCAGCGCCGACGCGCGCCGCAGGTAGAGGTGGGCGTCATGCTCCCAGGTGAACCCGATGCCGCCGAGGACCTGGACGCAGTCCTTCGCGTTGTCCACCGCGGCGTCCAACGTGATCGCGCCCGCGACGGCGGCGGCGACCGGGTCGTCCGACCGGGCGGCGTCCCACGCGACGGCGGCGGCCCGCTCGGACCGGCACAGCATCTGCGCGCACAGGTGTTTCACCGCCTGGAACGCACCGATCGGCTTGCCGAACTGCTCGCGCACCTTGGCGTAGGCGACCGCGGTGTCCAGGCACCACCGCGCGATCCCCGCTGCCTCGGCGGCGCCGAGGGTGACCGCCACGTCCGCGACCCGGGCGGCCGTGAGACCCGACAGGGCCACGTCCGGACGAATCCCGTCGAGCCGGACGCGGACCAACGGCCGGGAGAAGTCGAACGCCTCGACCGGTTCGGCGCGACCCGCCGTCGGCACCACCCACCAACGGTCGTCCACACCGACTATCAGTTGCTCCGCCGCGGCGACGGCGATCTCGCCTGCCAAGGTCCCGTCCGGCCGCACGACCACACCGTCCGGACACAGCGCGACGGCGACCGACACCGTCCCGTCGACCACCCCGGGCAGCAGTTCCTTCGCCTCGGGCGTGCCCGATTCGGCGAGGAGCAATCCGGCGAGCGCCGAGGTCAGCAGCGGCCCGCCGAACAGCTCGTAGGCACTCTGCTCGAGCGCGGCGGCCAGGTCCGACACGGACCCGCCCGCGCCACCGAACTCGGCGGACACGGCCATCCCAAGTACCCCGAGGTCGATCAACTCGCGGGTACAGTGTGGAACGTGTTCACGGACCGACCGATGGGGATCGACCCGGGCGGCGACCGCCCGAACCGCGTCCTGGATCGCGCGCTGCTCTTCGGTGACCGCGATCGGCACGGGCTGACCTCCTCGTGTCGGAACCACGAGCTACTATAGAACGTGTTTCAGTTTTCGACGGACAGGAATGTTGGATGACCGCCACGAACCGACCGCGCGCGGCGAACGGTCTGCTCACCGAGGACGAACCCGGCTCGGCCGCGCAGCGCGACCGCCGCAAGCGGATCCTCGACGCGACCATCGCGCTGGCCTCCAAGGGCGGCTTCGAGGCGGTCCAGATGCGCGCGGTGGCCGAGAAGGCCGACGTCGCGCTCGGCACGCTGTACCGCTACTTCCCGTCGAAGATCCATCTCCTGGTCACCGGCCTGGCGCGGGAACTGGAGCGCGGACTGGAGCGGCTCGACCGGGCGACCATCCCCGGTGAGACGCCGTATGACCGGGTCCTGCAGGTGCTCGGCCGGGTCACTCGCGCCATGCAGCGCGACCCGCACCTGACCGAGGCGATGACTCGCGCGTTCATGTTCGCCGACGCCTCCGCCGCCGCCGAGGTCGACGCCGTCGGCAGGCTGATGGACCGCATGTTCGCCTACGCCATGCACGACGAGCCGACCGAAGAGGACATGGCGATCGCCAGGGTCATCGCCGACGTGTGGCTGTCCAACCTGGTCGCCTGGGTGACCAGGCGGGCCACCGCGAACGACGTCGCCGAGCGCCTCGAACTCACGGTCCGCCTGTTGCTGCGCAAGGACTCCCGCACTTGACCCATTCGGTAGTTGGCCCACGGACGCGGGTACCGGCATGCTGTGCGGCGTGCCTACCGAGAACACCACTCCCGCGTTCGACCTGATCGGCAAGCGCTACGACGAGTCGTTCGTCGAGCGCGACGCGCAGATCGCCGAGACGAACTGGCTGATCGAGCGTCTGCCGCCCGGCGCCCGCGTGCTCGATCTGGGCTGCGGCAGCGGCCTGCCCACGGCCAAGCAGCTGATCGACGCGGGCTTCGAGGTCGTCGGTGTGGACGAGTCGCAGACGATGCTCGATCTGGCCGCCGAACAGGCGCCCGGCGGCACGTACCTGCGCGGCGACTTGCGGGAGACCGCGGAGCTGGGCGAGTTCGACGCCGTCGTCGCGTTCTTCGCGCTGCTCATGCTGCCCAAGGCCGACATCGCCACCACCCTGGCCAACATCCGCGGGCAGCTGCGCGGCCCGAAGCTGCTGCTGGTCAGCATGGTGCAGGGCGACTTCGACGCGTTCCCGGTGAACTTCCTCGGCGCCCCGACGTCGGTCTCGGCCTACCCGCCGGACCAGCTGCGCAAGGTGGTCACGGAGGCAGGCTTCGAGGTCTCCGAACTGCGCGAGGTCGAGGCCATGGCCGAACCCGGCCGCATCGAAGTCCAGCTCTACCTACGCGCTCGTTCCGCCTAGTCCTAGCCACGCGGCCAACCGCCACCCCAAGGGACCGTGACGCGACTTGACCACGGTGACCGCCAAAACCGGCGCATGTCGTCGATCGCAACCAACACTCAAAATTCCGGGGAGGCGGACTAGAGCCAGTCCGTCGCGGTGAGGGCGCCGCGCAGCCGGGTGAGCGCGCGGTGCTGGGCGACTCGCACGGCCGTCGCGGTCAGTCCGATCGCGGCGGCCGTCTCCTGCGCGGAGAGGCCGACGACCAGCCGCAGCACCAGGATCTCGCGCTGGCGCGGGGCCAGCGTGTCGAGCAGGGACACCAGCCGGGTGCGCATCTCGCCGCGCAGGGTGATCTGCTCCGGGCCGAGGCCCACGTCCATGGTCTCCGGCAGGTCGGCCACCGGCTCGGAGCGGTCGCGCCCGGAGCGGCGGTAGAAGTCGGCGACCTTGTGCGAGGCGATGCCGTAGACGAACGGCAGGAACGACTCGCAGTTGTCCTTGTAGCGCGGGAGCGCGCCGAGGACAGCGAGCAGAATCTCCTGGGCCACGTCGTCGGCGGAGGAGTACGCGGATCCGGTGCGGCCGATGCGGGCCCGGCAGTAGCGGATGATCGCCGGGTTGATCCACGCGAACAGCGTGCCCATCGCTTCGCGGTCGCCCTGCAGCGAGGCGCCTACCAGTTCGTGGAACGCCGAGCTCTTGAGTCGGGTGAAGATCGCGTCGGTCCCCTGGGACCGAGCGGCGGGAGCAGGCACCGACGTGTCGATTTCCGACCCGATCGGCCTGATGGCAGAACTCACATGAGCCCCCAGAGTGTGCGGTGCACCTTGCGACGGTGCGCCGGTGAGATCCGGTGTGGCGCGGGCTCCCCGACTCGCGTCCCCTGTTCCGTGAAGGATCGTCGGATTCGATGGTGACCCTTGACGGAGAGTGATGCTAGCTGGGGAAGTCCTTCCGCACCAGGGTTTCCCCTAGTACTTCTTCGGAGATGTTTTCTCATTCAACCTTCTTCCGGTAAGGGTCCAAGGTCCCGAGACGCAACATTGCGTGGGTGAACCCGGAGAATCAGTCACGAACGGTGGACGTTCGTCGACGCTCCGAAGTTGCCTGTCAACCGACAGTGGATTCGGCGAGAAAAACACCGAAGCGCATCGACATTGGTCACTATGTCGGCACGGAGGGTAACGTCGAATTCGGTGACGGGTTGTTGTCACCGCGTTGACAGTGCCGCCTCCAGGTTTCTAGCGTTGCCTGGGTTGTCCAGTTGGGCAGCGAACCACCCGAAATGGGGATGCACCCGCTATGGACGCCACCCGGCGGGCGACCGTCGTCGTCCTGCACGGCGCCGAACGACCGCCCCGGATGACCGCGATCGAACAAGGCGCGACGGTCCGCTACACCACGTCGCACCATCTCGCCGAGGCCCTGCCCGGCGCCGACGTGCTGCTGGTCTGGGACCTCCGCAGCACCGCGCTGGGCCAGGTCTGGCCCGCGGCGAACGCGCTGCGCTGGGTCCACGCGGCCGCGGCGGGCGTCGGCCACCTCGCGACACCCGAGCTGATCGAGTCCGAAGTCGTGCTGACCAACGCGCGCGGGATCTTCGACGAGCCGGTCGCGGAGTACGTGCTCACGGTCATGCTGGCCTTCGCCAAGGACCTGCCCACCACCATGCGGCTGCAACAGCGCCGGACCTGGCAGAAGCGTGAGACCGAACGCCTCGCCGGGTCGAGCGCGCTGATCATCGGGACCGGCCCGATCGGGCGGGCGATCGGGCGCAAACTGCGGGCCGTCGGGGTTGCGGTGTCCGGCGCGGGCCAGGCCGCCCGCGATTGCGACCCGGACTTCGACTCGGTCGTCGCGCTCACGGACCTGCGCTCAGCGCTGCCCAAGCACGACCATGTGATCGTCGCCCTGCCGCTGTCACCCGCCACGACCGGGTTGATCGACGCGCACGCCCTGCGGGCCATGCGGCCGACCGCCAGACTGGTCACCATCGGCCGCCGCGGCCTGATCGTCACCGCGGACCTGCTCGACGCCCTGGACTCCGGGACCATCTCGGGCGCGGCGATCGAGGTGTTCGCCGACGAGCCGCTCTCGCCGTCCTCGCCGCTGTGGGACATGCCCAACGTCCTGATCTCGCCGCACATGTCCGGCGACGTGAAGGGCTGGCGGGACGAGTTGGTCCGGCTCTTCGCCGACAACCTCGCCCGCTACACCAGGGGAGAACCGCTGCTCAACGTGGTCGACAAGCGCCTCTACCGTCGGTGACCCGGGCCACAGGGGTCGACTGGAACCACTTGCTACTCTAGAGTAGGTAAGAGGTCCGAACCGATAAGGGAGCAGCATGGCCGGGAAAGAGGGAGTCGGCGCGAAGCCGCCGCGGCGCGACGCCATGGGGACGGCGCTGGCGGTGCTGAACCGTTTGGCGAGTACCGAGGTGCTTGACCGGTTCGGGCTGCGCAAGCCGATGCAGAACACCGTCTACCAGGCCACGAAGACCGGGTTCACCGCCGTCGGCGCGGCCAGCCGCACGTTCGTGGCCGCACAGAAGTCGGGCAAGCCCCAGCGGCTGCCGTCCGCGTCGAGCAAGGGTCTGTTCGACCTGACGCCGACCGAAGAGCAGCAGATGATCCGCGAGACCGTCGCCGAGTTCGCCGCCGAGCGGCTGCGCCCGGTCGCCGCGGACGCCGACGCAAAGTGCGAGACCCCGCAGGAGCTGCTGTCCCAGACCGCCGAGCTCGGCGTGACCCTGGTCGGCGTGCCCGAGGACCTCGGCGGCGTGGGAAGCGAGCGCTCCGCGGTCACCAACGTGCTGATCGCCGAAGCCATGGCGCACGGCGACATGGGTCTGGCCGTGGCCTGCCTCGCGCCGTCCGCGGTGAGCAACGCCCTGGTGCTGTGGGGCGACGCCGACCAGCAGGCGACCTACCTGCCCGCGTTCGTCGGCGACAACGTCCCCGCCGCCGCGCTGGCCATCCAGGAGCCGCGCGCGCTGTTCGACCCGTTCTCCTTGAGCACCAAGGCCCACCGCACGCCCGGCGGCTTCACCATCACCGGCGTGAAGTCCCTGGTCCCGCGGGCCGCGCAGGCCGAGCTGTTCATCGTCGCCGCCGACCTCGACGGCCGCGGCCCGGCGCTGTTCCTGGTGGAGTCCGGGAACAAGGGCGTCAGCGTCGAGTCCGAGCCCGCCATGGGTCTGCGGGCCGCGGCGCTCGGCAAGCTGCACTTGGACCAGGTGTCGCTGCCCGCGACCGCGCTGCTCGCCGAGGGCAAGAGCGACGTCTACGCCGACTGTGTCCGCCTGGCCCGCATCGGCTGGTGCGCGCTCGCCGTCGGCACCTCGCAGGCCGTGCTCGACTACGTGATCCCCTACGTCAACGACCGCGTCGCGTTCGGTGAGCCGATCAGCCACCGGCAGGGCGTGGCGTTCAAGGTCGCCGACATCGGCATCGAGCTGGAGAGCATGCGCCTGCTCACCTACCGCGCCGCCAGCCGCGCGGAGCAGGGCAAGACCTACGCCCGTGAGGCGGCGCTGGCCCGGAAACTGTGTTCGGACAAGGGAATGATGATCGGCAACGACGGCGTGCAGCTGCTCGGCGGACACGGATTCGTCAAGGAGCACCCGGTGGAGCGGTGGTACCGGGATCTGCGGGTTATCGGTCTGGCCGAGGGCGTCGTCCTCGTCTGAGGGCTCAGGACAACGGGAGAAATTCAGATGATCAACCTTGAGGTTCCCAAGAAGTTCGAGCAGCTCGTGGACCAGGCACACCAGGCCGCCGCTGAGTTCTTCCGCCCCAACTCGCGCAAGTACGACCACGCCGAGCACACCTATCCCAAGGAACTCGACATGCTCGCCGCGCTCCTCGACGGCCTGTCGGCCTCGGGCGGCGGCGCGGGCGCGAGCGGCGTCCGGGCGGACACGAGCAAGGAGAAGGGCAACCGCAACGGGTCCAACCTGTCGCTGCTGCTCGGCACCATCGAGATGTGCTGGGGTGACGTGGGTCTGCTGCTGACCATGCCGCGGCAGGGTCTCGGCAACGCCGCCATCGCCTCGGTCGCCAACGACGAGCAGTTGGAGCGGTACAAGGGCAAGTGGGCCGCCATGGCCATCACCGAGCCCGACACCGGCTCCGACTCCGGCGCGATCCGCACCACCGCGGTCAAGGACGGCGACTACTACGTCCTCAACGGCGAGAAGATCTTCGTGACCTCCGGCGAGCGCGCGGACTGCGTCGTCGTGTGGGCCACTTTGGACCGCTCGCTCGGCAAGGCCGCCATCAAGTCCTTTGTGGTCGACCGCGGCACCCCCGGCTTCGAGCTGGTCCGGTTGGAACACAAGCTCGGCATCCGCGCCTCGGACACCGCGCACTTCCGCCTGGAGAACGTGCGGGTCCACAAGGACAACCTGCTGGGCAGCCCGGAAGTCAGCGCGGAGCAGGGTTTCGCCGGGGTCATGCAGACCTTCGACAACACCCGCCCGCTGGTCGCCGCCATGGCCGTGGGCGTCGCCCGCGCCGCCCTGGAGGAGACCCGCCGCATCCTGTCCGAAGCGGGGGTGGAGATCGACTACGACCGCCCCGCCAACACCCAGTCCGCCGCCGCGGCGACGTTCCTGCAGCTGGAAGCCGACTGGGAGGCCGCCTACCTGCTGTCGCTGGAAGCGGCCTGGATGGCCGACAACCGCAAGCCCAACTCGCTGCAGGCCAGCATGGCCAAGGCGAAGGCGGGCCGCTCCGGTTCGGACGTCACGCTGCGGTGTGTCGAACTGGCCGGTTCGATCGGCTACAGCGAGAACTCGCTGCTGGAGAAGTGGGCCCGCGACTCGAAGATTCTCGACATCTTCGAGGGCACCCAGCAGATCCAGCAGCTCATCGTCGCCCGCCGTCTGCTGAACAAGTCGTCGGCCGACCTGAAGTGACCTGAGCGCACGGCGCCCCCACTGTCCACTATGGACCGTGGGGGCGTCGTTCGCGTTCACCGGACACCCCAACAGGTGAACAACGCCCGGTAGCGCCTCACCGCGACCGCGATTGACCTAGCCTCGGATGCAGCGCCGTCGCCCGGGGAGGTCGTCATCACCGAGTTCAAGGTGGAACCACCGGCGCTGCGCCAACTCGCCCAGCTGGTCGACCGAGCGCGCGAAGACGTCAACGCGGGCAAGAAGCACCTCTCCCAGATCCAGGACTTCGCGGGCGGCGAAGGCGTGATCAACCAGCTCACCCAGGGCCACCAGGACGCCTACCGGGCGCTCGACGACTGGCTGGGCAAGCTCGCCGACGTGACCCTGACCTGCGTCTCCCAGGCGGTCACGGACGCGGCCGGGTACTACGAGCGCACCGACCGTGGTTCCGCCGAGAAACTGGACGGCACGTACCCCGAGACCTATGTGACGGAGATCCGCGAGCACACCGGTCACGTCGCGATCGAGCCCCCGGAGAACACCGGGCGGTTCCAGGACGTCAGTGAGCCGCAGCGGCATCTGTCCGCGGTCAAGGACTACCGGAGCGAGTTGGACGGCAGCCCGGACTGGTGGGACACGTTCAGTCCGATGGTGCAGATCGGCAACGCGATCGAGGTCGTCACCGGCGTCGCGGTCATGATGGGCCTGCTCGACCACCGGATCGACCCGCAGGCCGAGATCGTGAAACCGTGGGTCGGCGACTGGGCGGGGATCCGCGCGGCGGCCGACGTGCTGCGCAATGTGGGACACGAGATCAACGGCGTCAGCACCGACATCAAGTGGGCCTCACAGGGGACCGAGGCGGTGTGGCAGGGCAACGCCGGGGACGGTGCGGCCGTCTACCTGATGAACCTGGCGAAGCCGCTCGAGGAGGCCTGGCGGCCGATCGACGAGCTGGCGGGCAAGTACGTCGAGGCCTCCGAGGAGATGGTCAAGCTCCGGGAAGCTGTCGTCGGTGTGCTCAACGCCATCGGCGACGCGGCGATCGAGGCGGCCATCGCCGCTGGGGTCGCGGGCGGCTCGGCGTCCACCGGCGTCGGCGTCCCGCTCGCGGTCGTCGCAGGCCTGTTCGGCGCGTACAAGATCTACCGGGTCGTCGACGGGATCAAGGAGATCTTCGGCATCATCGGGAAGATCGACACGATGATCAAGGTCGTCCAGTCGGCGCAGACGAAGTACGGCACGATCCAGAACGGCGTCAAGCTGCCCGCGCTTCCGCAGTCCACGCTGTCGGCCCCGAAATAGGTGAGGCGAGTGACCCAGTCGGCCAAGCCGTTCCCGAGCGACATGCGCGAGTTCCTCAAACTCGTCGAGGGCACCGAGTTCGAGGAACTCGCCAAGGACGAGTCGAAGCTCGAGCGGATCGTGGTCGAGGCCATGCGAACCGCCGAGGACCCGATCACCCGGGAGATCGGCGATGGCCTCGCGTCGGGCACGATGACCTGGCGGACCATCGCGACCACGTCGGCCTACGCCGACTTCCTCGACGAGAATCTCGCCGCGCTGCAACGGTTCGACATGAACGGCCTGGTCGAAAGCCTGCGGCTGGCTCAACTGGAGGCCGCACACAAGCGCGCGGACGAACGGGAGCTGCGCGAGCGAGACGACGACGAGGACGTGTGGCAGGGATTGGGCGGCAACGACAGGTGATGGGCGAGACCAGGCGCAAACCGTTGCGCCGCACCGCATGGAGCATGCTGATCGGCGGTCTGGTGGTCACCGGTGTGATGCTGGGTGTCGGCGTGCTCATGGTCGGCCAAGGGGAACCCGCCGGTCCTGGACAGGCCGCCCGCTGGTCGTCGGACACGGAGATCGCCGTGTTCCGGCCGGTCGGCAGGCAGCCGGACGGCGGGAACGCAGGCACCGTCGCGTGCACAATCGGGCTGCCCGACGGTCGAACCGAGCGGCTGCTCCCCCGGTGGGCCGATCGCCTCAGCGCCGACTTCTCCGGCCAGGCGACGATCACCTGCGAGCGTCCGGCGATGGTGCTCAGCGGGAGCCGACTCACCGTCGCGGGGATCGCGCGGGGACCGTTGATCGCACTGCCGCTGTTCGTCGCCATCCTCGGCGTGCTGCTGTTCATCCCCCGGTTCACCCAGGTCTGGGCCGGGCTCACCCAGCCGATCGGGCGCTGGATCACCCGCCGCTTCGACCGCGGTTAAAGGTGCGCGGCTCGCATGGCCTGGTCCATCTCGTCATGGGTGGCCGCGGCGCACGGCAATGGGGTCGCGTGGTCGCCGCGAATGCCGTCGAGCAGGACGGCGAGGTACCGCCGCCACAAGTCGGGATTGATCGCCCGGGTCAACTCCGCCGAGGCGGCGATCATGACCAGGAATGCGCCGATGTCGGAGGCCTCGAAGTCCGGTCGGACCGCGCCCTGCGCCTTCGCGCGGGCGACCAGGGCGTCGACCGCGGGGATGAAGTGTTCGGAGATGCGCTCCACCTGACCGAAGTCGGCCCGGGTGCAGATCTCGAACAGGCCGCGGTCGGCCGACTGGCGCTCGGCGATCTCGGTGATCAGACCGGATAGGCCTTCCCACGCGTCCGGGGTGGACGCGGCGGCGTCGATCACCACGGCCAACTCCTCGACGACGTGGTCGAAAACCGCCGTGACCAGCGCTTCCTTGTTGGGGAACCGCCGGTAGACCGTGCCGACGCCGACACCGGCGTGCCGGGCGACATCGTCGAGGGTGACGTCCAGGCCGTGCTCGGCGAAGACCTCGCGCGCGGCTCTGACGACGCGGACGCGGTTGCGTTCGGCGTCGGCGCGCAGGGGCTTGGTGGCGATCGTCACGCTCTCAGCATAACAAATACGGAGGACGCACCTCCACTTCCTTGGTACCGTCGAAAGCATAACCGGAGACCGGGTCTCAACTTTCTCCCCAGGGGCATTCATGACTCTCTCGGACACGCGCGCGCCCGAGCCACCGCTGCAGGTCGCGTCCAACAAACGATGGCTCATCCTCGCCGTCATCGCGATCGCCCAGGTCATGGTGGTGCTCGACGCGACCATCGTGAACATCGCGCTGCCGTCGGCGCAGGTGGACCTCCAGTTCACCAACGACCAGCGCCAGTGGCTGATCACCGGCTACGCGCTCAGCTTCGGCAGTCTGCTGCTGATCGGCGGCCGGGTGGCCGACCTGTTCGGCCGCAGGCTGACCTTCCTGGTGGGCGTAGCGGGCTTCGCGCTTGCCTCCGCGGTCGGCGGCGCCGCCGGCAGCTTCGAGATCCTCGTGGCCGCGCGAGTCGGCCAGGGTGTGTTCGCCGCCCTGCTCGCGCCCGCCGCGCTGTCCCTGCTGACCACGACCTTCACCGACCCGAAGGAACGCGCCAAGGCGTTCGGCATCTTCGGCGCCATCGCCGGTGGCGGCGGCGCGATCGGCCTGCTCCTGGGCGGCGTGCTCACCGAGTACCTCGACTGGCGCTGGTGCATGTTCGTCAACCTGATCTTCGCCGGAGCCGCGTTCCTCGGCGGCGTGGCGCTGCTCGACCGCAGCACCGCCGACCACCGGCCCAAGCTCGACCTCTTCGGCGTCGCCACGGCGACCGCGGGCATGTTCGCCCTGGTCTACGGCCTGGCCAACGCCGAGGCCGAGTCGTGGAGCCACAGCCTGACGTGGGGTGGCATCACCGTCGGCGTCGTGCTTCTCGCGGTGTTCGCCTGGTGGCAGACCAAGGCGCCGAGCCCGCTGCTGCCGCTGCGCATCCTGCTGCACCGCAACCGCGGCGGCGCGTTCCTGGCGATCTTCATCCTGTGCGCCGGAATGTTCGTGATCTTCCTGTTCCTGACCTACTTCCTGCAGGTCAACCTCCAGTTCGGCCCGGTGAAGTCCGGGGTGTCGTTCCTGCCGATGATCGGCACGCTGATGGTCTCGGCGACCCTGGCGACCACGGTGTTCCTGCCGCGCGTCGGACCGCGGCCGCTGATCGCCGGCGGCATGCTGGTGGCGGGTGCGGGCATCGCACTGCTGGCCCTGCTCGACGAGACCAGCACCTACGCCAGCGGTGTGCTGCCCGGTCTGCTGATCGCCGGTGCGGGCATCGGCCTGACGATGGCGGCGGGCATGAACGTCGGCATCCTGGGCGTCGACGCCGACGACTCCGGCGCGGCGTCCGCGGCGATCAACGCCGTGCAGCAGGTGGGTGGCTCGATCGGCACCGCGCTGTTCAGCTCGGTCGCCGCCGGCGCGGTGACCACGGCCATGATGGAGGGCAAGGCCCCCGCGTCGGCCGCCATCGCGGGCTACAGCGCGGCGTTCCTGGGCAGCGCGATCCTGTTCGCGGTCGGCGCCGTCGTGGCGGGCTTGGTCCTGCGGCCCGGCGTGCCCGAGGAACTCGGCACCGCGGGGCCCGCCGTCCACATGTGACATTCCCCGGTGGCGTGGGCGAGCCTGCTCACGCCATCGGGTTGTGGACCGCCAGGAAGTCGTCGAGGTGCTTCCACGTCGTGTCCCGCGCGCCTCGACCGGCCAGCACGCCGAGGTGTCCGCCGGGGCAGGCGTGGAACTCGACCTCGGCCGCGTTGTCGAGCACGTCGACCAGGTGCCTGACCGCCCGCTCGGGCGCGATGCTGTCGCCCTTGCCCGCGATGATCAGCACCGGGACCTTCACCTCGGCCAGGGTGATCCGCCTGCCGCCCAGGTCGAAGGTGCCCTCCGCGAGGTCGTTAGCGCGGAAGAACCGGTGGTAGAGCTGCCCGAAGGTCCGACCGGGGTAGGCGATCATGTTGTCGGTGAAGCGGTCGACCGCCTCGATCTGCGCCAGGAAGTCGGCGTCGTCGAGGTGCGACAGGATCGCGTAGGGCTTGGTGACGACCTTGTCGATCGCCGAGAGCTGGAACGCGCGCTTCACCAGGGCCCGCGGCGCGCCGCCGAGCAGGCGGTAGGCCGGGGTGAGGATCCATCCCTGGGTGAAGTCGACCAGGGGCTTCATCGGCGCGATCAGCGGGATGGCCGTCACGTCGAAGGGCGCCGCCACGGTCGAGATCGACGCGATCGGCAGGCCGGGCTGGTCGGCGGCGGTGAGCAGCGACATGATGCCGCCGAGGCACCATGCCACCACGTGCACCGGCCGGTCGCCCGCGTCCCGGCTGACCGCCCGGATCGTGTGCGGCAGCACGTCGTCGATCCAGTGCTCCAGGCCGAGCGTGCGGTCGGCGAAGCTCACGGTGCCGAAGTCGACCAGGTAGGTCGAGCGCCCCTGCTCGACCAGGTGCTCGGCGAGGCTGCAGCCACGCCGCAGGTCGAAGCACAGCGACGGCGCGGCCAGCGGCGGCACGAGCAGCACCGGGTCGCCGGACGCGGGCATGTTCCCCTCCGCGAACCGGTACACCGACCGCATACGGCCCTTGTCGATCAGTGTCCGCGGCATCGGCCGAAGATCGGCCACGCCCCCGCGCGTGACCTTCGCGGCCACGTTCTCCGCCGCCGCCGTGACCCACTCGGTTACGCCCACCGCGCCCACCTCCGCCCCAAGTCTGCCCTGCTCGACGGGACCACACCCGCCGGTCAGGTCAACGAGGCCCGTCTTCGCGCGGATACGTCAGTGAGACCGCCGTTACCTGAGGCCCAGCTCACGCGCGATGAGCATGCGCTGGACCTCGCTGGTGCCCTCACCGATCTCCAGGATCTTGGCGTCGCGGTAGAAGCGGCCGACGGGGAACTCGTTCATGAAGCCGTAGCCGCCGAAGATCTGGGTGGCGTCGCGGGCGTTGTCCATCGCGGCGTTGGAGGCGTGCAGCTTGGCGATGGCCGCCTCCTTCTTGAACGGCTCGCCGCGCAGCATCTTCGCCGCCGCCGCGTAGTAGGCCAGGCGGGCGGTGTGGGCGCGCAGCTCCATGTCGGCGATCTTGAACTGGATCGCCTGGTACTCGCCGATCTTGCGTCCGAACGCCTCGCGCTCGCCGACGTACTTCAGCGACTCGTCGATGCACCCCTGCGCCAGGCCGACCGACAGCGCGGCGATCGCGACCCGGCCCTCGTCCAGGGTGGACAGGAACTGCGCGTACCCGCGGCCCTGCTCGCCGAGGAGGTTCTCCTTCGGCACGCGGACGTCGGCGAAGGACAGCTCACGGGTGTCGGAGGCGCTCCAGCCGACCTTCGAGTACTTCTTCGACACGGTGAACCCGGGCGTGCCCGACGGCACGATGATCGCCGAGATCTCCTTGCGGCCGTTGTCCTTCACGCCGGTGACGGCGGTGACGGTGACCAGCCCGGTGATGTCGGTGCCGGAGTTGGTGATGAACGCCTTGGAGCCGTTGATGACCCATTCGTCGCCGTCGAGGCGCGCTGTGGTGCGGGTGGCGCCCGCGTCGGAGCCGCCGCCGGGCTCGGTGAGGCCGAACGCGCCGAGTCGCTCGGCGGTGGTCAGCTTCGGCAGCCAGGTCTGCTTCTGCTCCTCGGTGCCGAACCGGTAGAGCGGCATCGCACCCAGCGAGACACCGGCCTCCAGGGTGATCGCCACCGACGAGTCCACCCGGGCCAGCTCCTCCAGGGCCAGGCACAGGGCGAAGTAGTCGCCGCCCATGCCGCCGTACTCCTCGGAGATCGGCAGGCCGAACAGGCCCATGTGGCCCATCTTGGCGACGATCTCGTAGGGGAACTCCCCGCGCTCGTAGAAGTCCCCGATGACCGGGGCGACCTCCTCACGCGCGAACTCTTGGACGGTCTTGCGGAGCGCCTCGTGCTCCTCGCCCAGCGTGAAGTTGATCATGACTGGTCCTCCGATGGGGTCACCACGGTGAGAATCTGGTTCAGCGCGACCTGTTGGCCCGCATGGACGTTCAGTTCGGAGACGACACCGTCGACCTTGGCCGTGATGGTGTGCTCCATCTTCATCGCCTCGACGACGAGCAGCGGCTGCCCGGCGGTCACGTGGTCGCCCGCGGCGACCTTGACCACCAGGACCGTGCCCGGCATCGGGCTGGTCACCGGCCCGCCCGCGGCGGCCGACGAGCCCGCGCCTTCGAGCATCGAGTGCTCGGCCACGGCCCAGGCCTGGCCGCAGGCCGCGAGCCAGAGGACGTCGCCGTCCTGGGCCCGGGCATAGCGCAGGTTGCGGCCGCCGTAGGTGACCCGCAGTTCACCGTCCACACGCGACACGGACGCCTGGACGGGGTCGCCGTCGTCGATCGTCACGGTCGCGGCCGACGGGCTGCCCGAGAGCCGGACCCGCACGTCGCGGTCGCCGCAGGTCAGGCGCAGCGGGACCACCGCGGCCCGGCCGAGGCGCCAGCCGTTGGGGACCGACCACGGGTCGATCACCGGTCCGGCGGGCTGCATGGTGAGCAGTTCGTCGAGGGCCGCCGCGGCGAAGACCTCGTCCGACACCGGCACCGCGCGGGTGAGCTCGTCGAGCTTGCGTTCGACGAGTTGGGTGTCGAGCCTGCCCGCGCGCACGTCCTCGTCCGCCAGCAGCGCGCGCAGGAACGTGATGTTCGTGCCGACGCCGAGCACGACGGTGTCGGCGAGTGCGTCGGAGAGTCGGGCCAACGCCTGCTCGCGGTCCTCACCCCAGGTGATGACCTTCGCCAGCATCGGGTCGTAGTCCGAGCCGACGACAGAACCGGCCAGCAGCCCGGAGTCCGTCCGCGCCCACTCCTCGGTGGACTGCGCCAGACCCAGCACGCGACCGCCGGTCGGCAGGAAGCCGGTCGACGGGTCCTCGGCGTAGACGCGGGCCTCGACCGAGTGCCCGCGAAGCTCCACCTCGGACTGCTTGACCGACAGCGGCTCCCCCGCGGCCACCCGCACCTGCTGCTCGACCAGGTCGAGCCCGGTGACCTGCTCGGTGACCGGGTGCTCGACCTGCAGCCGGGTGTTCATCTCCATGAAGAAGAACTCGTCGGGCCGGTCGGCGGAGACGATGAACTCCACCGTGCCCGCGCCGGTGTAGCCGACGGACTTGGCCGCGTCGACCGCCGCGGTGCCCATCCGTTCCCGCATGAGCGCGTCGAGCAGCGGCGACGGCGCTTCCTCGATGATCTTCTGGTGCCGCCGCTGCAGGCTGCACTCGCGCTCGCCGAGGTGGATCACATTGCCGTGCGCGTCGGCGAGGACCTGGATCTCGATGTGCCGGGGCCGCTGGACGAACCGCTCGATCAGCAGGGTCTCGTCGCCGAAGGAGCCACGGGCCTCGCGGCGCGCCGACTCGATCGCCGAGCGGAGCGCGTCGGGCTCGGTGACCAGCCGCATGCCCTTGCCACCGCCGCCGGCGGACGGCTTGAGCAGCACCGGGTAGCCGATCTCGGTCGCGGCGGACACCAGGTCGTCATCGGACATCCCGGGCTCGGTGCGGCCGGGAACGACCGGCACGCCCGCGGCGATGACCGTCAGCTTCGCGCGGATCTTGTCGCCCATGGCGTCGATCGCCGAGGCGGGCGGGCCGATGAAGACCAGCCCGGCGTCCGCGCAGGCCCGGGCGAACTCGACGTTCTCGGCGAGGAACCCGTAGCCGGGGTGCACCGCCTCGGCGCCGGTCTCGCGGGCCGCCGCGACGATGTTCGGAATGGACAGGTAGCTCTCGCGCGCGGCGGCGGGCCCGATGCGGACGGCGACGTCGGCCTCCCGGACGTGCCGGGCGCCCGCGTCGGCGTCGCTGTAGACCGCGACCGACCGGATGCGCATCCGGCGGAGCGTGTCGATGACGCGGCAGGCGATCTCGCCGCGGTTGGCGATCAGAACGCTGGTGAACATCGCACTCACATCCGGAAGACGCCGTAGCCGACAGGGTTCAACGGTGCGTTGGCCGCGGCGGAAAGCGCGAGGCCGAGCACCTGGCGGGTGTCCGCCGGGTCGATCACACCGTCGTCCCACAGCCGGGCCGTGGAGTAATAGGGGTTGCCCTGCTCCTCGTACTGCTGCCGGATCGGCTCCTTGAACGCGTCCTCGTCCTCGGCGGACCACTCCTCACCGCGCGCCTCGATCTGGTCGCGGCGGACGGTGGACAGCACGGACGCGGCCTGCTCGCCGCCCATGACCGAGATGCGCGCGTTGGGCCACATCCAGAGGAACCGCGGTGAATAAGCACGACCGCACATCGAGTAGTTGCCCGCGCCGAACGAGCCGCCGACGACGACCGTGAACTTCGGTACGCGCGCGCACGCCGTCGCCATGACCATCTTGGCGCCGTGCTTGGCGATGCCACCGGCCTCGTAGTCGCGCCCGACCATGAAGCCGGTGATGTTCTGCAGGTACAGCAACGGGATGCTGCGCTGGTCGCACAGCTCGATGAAGTGCGCGCCCTTCATGGCCGACTCGCTGAACAGCACGCCGTTGTTGGCCACGATGCCGACCGGGTGCCCGTGGATCCGGGCGAACCCGGTGACCAGGGTCGAGCCGTACTCCTTCTTGAACTCGCGGAACCGGCTGCCGTCCACGATGCGGGCGATCACCTCGCGCACGTCGTACGGCGTGCGCGAGTCGGTCGGGACGACGCCGTACAGCGTGGCCGGGTCGACCGCGGGCTCCTCGACCGGCGCGACGTCCCAGGGACGTGGAGCACGCGGGCCGAGGGTGCTGACGATGGAGCGGACGATCCGCAGCGCGTGCGCGTCGTCGTCGGCCAGGTGGTCGGTGACGCCGGAGGTGCGCGAGTGCACGTCGCCGCCACCGAGGTCCTCGGCGGTGACGACCTCGCCGGTCGCGGCCTTCACCAGCGGCGGGCCGCCGAGGAAGATCGTCCCCTGGTTGCGCACGATCACGGCCTCGTCGCTCATCGCGGGGACGTAGGCGCCGCCCGCGGTGCAGGAACCGAGGACCGCGGCGATCTGCGGGATCCCCTGGGCGGACATGGTGGCCTGGTTGAAGAAGATCCGGCCGAAGTGGTCGCGGTCGGGGAACACGTCGTCCTGCTTGGGCAGGAACGCGCCGCCGGAGTCGACCAGGTAGACGCACGGCAGGTTGTTCTGCAGCGCCACTTCCTGGGCGCGCAGGTGCTTCTTGACCGTCATCGGGTAGTAGGTGCCGCCCTTGACGGTGGCGTCGTTGGTGACGATGACGCACTCGCGGCCGGACACCCGGCCGACGCCGGTGATGACCCCAGCGGCGGGGGCGTCGTCGCCGTACATCCCGGTGGCGGCCAGCGGGGAGAGTTCCAAAAACGGGGACCCGGGATCGACCAGCGAGTCGACCCGGTCACGGGGCAGCAGCTTGCCCCGCTCGACATGGCGGGTGCGGGCCTTCTCGGGTCCGCCGAGCGCCGCCGTACCGAGGCGTTCCCGCAGGTCGTCGACGAGCACCCGGTGCTCTTTGACGTTGCGCTGGAATGCCTCGTCGGCGGGATCGGCGTCGCTGCGCAGGACGGGCGCGTCCATCTCAGGTCCTCGCGATCGCAGGTTAGTCACCGTTAACTATGTGACCAATGTTAGCGCTCGCTAACGTCCGCGTCCACTCACGGCGAAGGCCACCCCCGATCGGGGGTGGCCTTCGTGGAACTCGGGCGGGGGATCAGCCGGTCACGGCACGCACGGCGGCGTAGTAGCCACCGTTCTGACCAGCCGCGTTCGGGTGGTAGGACTCCTCGACGGGCCAGGCCCAGCTGTTGATCCAGCGGGTCCCGGAGGCACAGATCTCATGCCCGGCGAAGGCGGTGCGGCCGTCGACGAACGTGAAGCCCTTGGCGGCCGCACGGCCCCGGGTGACGTCGGCCAGCACGTCGGCCGACTGGTTGATCGCCGCCCGCTTGGTCTCGCTCAGACCCGCGTAGCAGTAGCCGGGGACCTTGTACATGCGCGGATAGCCGACCACCAGCACCCGAGCGCTGGGCGCGCGGCTGCGGATCTGGGCGTAGACCGCGTCCAGCTTCGGGGGCAACTGGGTGCGGGCGTAGTTCTGCGCCTCCTGGTTGCGCTGCACGCAAGTGGAGTCGGAGCCAAAGTTGCAGTCGGTCATGACACCGGCGAACCCGGCGTCGTTGCCGCCGATGGAGATGGTGACCAGGGCGGTGTCGGCGGTGACCGCGCCGATCTGGTTCGCGAGGACATCGCCGGTGCGCGCGCCGGAACAGGCGACGAAGGCGAAGGAGGACGGGGAGTGGGAGTTGGCCCAGAGCTGGGGATACGCGTTGGAACTGCGCTTGCACGAACCGCTGCTGCCGTAGCTGCCCGCGCCCAGCCCCGAGGAGTAGGAGTCGCCGAGCGCCACGTACTTGCCGGTCGCGGCCGATGCGGGCACCGCGAATCCGGCCATGGATAACAGGGTGAGCAGGGTGATCGCTAGGGACTTGGAGAAACGCATGCCTAACCTCCGCCGTTGGAGGGGATTCCCGACACGACATGACTACCAGCGACCAACCGGATACGGAACTGCTCGGTAACTTATTAAGGGTTGCCGGTTTTACCAGCCGACATCGAACACCAGAGAGACAGCACGCGGGGGCGTGTTTGGCCCGCGATCAACGCCGGCGAGCGAACAGGGGTACCGGGCGCATCGGCGAACGGTTAGCGGTCGCTAACCGCCCTGCAATACGATGTGCCCGTGCCCCCAGCAGCCGAACCAGCGAAAACCGGCCCCAGTCGGCGTGAGCAGATCCTCGCCGCGGCGGCGGAGTTGTTCGCCCGGCACGGTTTCCACGGTGTCGGCATCGATGACATCGGCTCCGCCGTGGGCATTTCCGGACCCGCGCTCTACCGGCATTTCCGGTCGAAGGACGCGATGCTCGGCGAGATGCTGACCTCGATCTCGGAAGAGCTGCTCGACGGGGGCCTCGCCCGCATCAGCTCCGCGACGGGCGCACAGGAGGCGCTGGGCGACCTTGTGCGGTTCCACGTCGACTTCGCGCTGGACAACCCGTCGCTGATCACGGTGCAGGAGCGCAACCTCGGCAACCTGACCGACCCCGACCGGCGCAAGGTCCGCGCCCTGCAGCGCCGCTACGTCGAGGCCTGGGTCGAGGTCATCCGCGACGCCGTCCCGGCCATCCCCGAACCCACCGCCCGCGCCGCCGCGCACGCGGTGTTCGGGCTGATCAACTCCACCCCGCACAGCAGGCACCTCGACCGGGACCAGATGGCCGACCTGCTCACCGCGATGGCCCTCACCGCCCTGGTCCACACCCCTGTCTCCTGACCTACCCCCTAGGCGCGCCTAGATCCCGGGTCTCCGGGAGTTGCAGGAAGCCCGCTGACCGGTAGGTGGCCACCGCGCCGACATTGGCGCTCGGGGTGCTGACGATCGCACTGGACGAACCCAGTTCCCGCAGTGCCGCCGCCGCGGCGAGAGTGATCGCCTTCCCGTAGCCGCGACCCCGGTGTTCGCTATGCACGCCCATCGGCTCGAGCAACCCGGGCTTCCCCGGACCGGCCGACCACACCGTCACCGCCGCCACCGCCTCGCCCTGATCGTCGTAGGCGACCAGACACCGAGCGTCGGCGTACGGCGACCCGGCCGCCATCGCCAGCCAGCGCTCGCCCGTGAACGTCGATTCGCCGAAAGCCGCCCGCTGCACTGCGGCCCGCAAACGCGCCCGCTCCGGCCCGATCGCCTCGATCCGCACATCCGGGTCCTCCACCGGCGCAGTGAGATCACGGCGCAGCGGCGTCCACGGCTCGTCGGCGTTCCAGCCACCATCTAGCAGCAGGTCTTGGACCAACGCGTCCATTGGCGCCTCGACGTACGCCTTCCCGGTGAACACACCGCGTTCTGGCTCGGCCAGGTCCTCGACCAGGCGCCGCGCCAGTTCCTCGTCCTGCCGGGCTTCCGGCGCGATCGTCATCCGCAACAATTCGGGTTCATCCAGCAGCCCGACGGCGAGAATCCGCCCGCCCCGGCTCCACGTCCGGACCGCCGCGGCCGTCGCCTCCGCGCCGAACCGCCAGAACCACCCCAGGTCCCCCGGATGCAGCTGCGTCGGCGGCCCGTCGTGCTGCCACTCCCGCAGCACACCCACCGCCTCGCTCAGCCCGCCGACTCCGGGCGTGCCCAGCACGATCGTCATACGGCTGATCACACACCACGCGCCCACCGCAGGCAGCCCAATTTGAGATTGGTAAGACCACTTGACCTCTAGCCACCTCGCTTCTACCGTCGTGAACATGGTGTTCCAGCCCGTTGCCCGGCGGTCCGTTCCCGACGAGGTGTTCGCCCAACTGCTGCGCGCTGTGATCGACGGCGGTGTCGCGGCGGGTGAGTCCCTGCCCAGCGAGCG
Source organism: Actinokineospora xionganensis (assembly GCF_014323725.1). Lineage (GTDB taxonomy): Bacteria > Actinomycetota > Actinomycetes > Mycobacteriales > Pseudonocardiaceae > Actinokineospora > Actinokineospora xionganensis. Next base: position 121,534 of record NZ_JABVED010000007.1, read on the forward strand.
CGCGCTCGCCGAAGTGCTCGGGGTGTCGCGGCCCGCGGTCCGCGAAGCACTGCAACGGATGTCGCAGGCTCGACTGGTCGACGTTCGCCAAGGCGATGGCACGGTCGTACGGGACTTCCGGCGCAGCGCGGGCCTCGACCTGCTGCCGCGCCTGCTGCTGCGCGGTGAGACCGTCGACCTCGCGGTGGTCCGCGACATCCTCGACGCCCGGCTGCTCATCGGCCCCGAGGTCGCCGCCCTGGCCGCGGCACGCGCGGGCGACCGCCTCTCCCGGCCGCTGTCGGACGCGATCGACGCGCTCGCCGTGACCGAGGACCCAGTGGCATCGCAGCGGCACGCGCTCGCGTACTGGGACCACTTGGTCGACGGCGCCGACTCGATCGTCTACCGGCTCGTGTTCAACAGCCTCCGCGCCGCCTACGAGCCCGCGCTCGACCTCCTCGGGCCGCTGATGGCCGCCGAGGTGTCGCGCACCGACGCGTACCGCGCGGTCGCCGCCGCGGTCACCGAAGCGAATCCCGACCACGCGCGCTCGGCCGCGCTCGATTTGCTGAGCCCGGCCACCGAGGCGTTCCTGACCGTCATCAAGGAGCTGACATGAGCCGAAGGCAGGTGTCCCTGGCGGACTGCGCGCGGGAGTTCGCACGCCACCCTTCTCCGTGGCTGATCGGTGGCACGCTCGTCGCCGCGGTCATCGCCCGCGTCGCGGTCGGCCACTGGTGGTCGAGCGACACCCTGCTGCCGTTCGTCATGCTGGCCTTGTTCCCGTTCTTCGAGTGGACCGTGCACGTCTGCGTCCTGCACTGGCGTCCGCGCAAGATCGCCGCGTTGACGATCGATCCGCTGCTCGCGCGTAAGCACCGCGAACACCACGCCGATCCGCGCGATGTCCCGTTGGTCTTCATCCCGTGGCCGGTCCTGCTGTGGCTGTTGCCGGTCGTCACCGCGATCGCCCTCACCGCGTTCAGCCGGATCGCGTTGGGGCTCACATTCCTCTGCTTCGTCGCGGCCCTCGGGCTCGCCTACGAATGGACGCACTACCTGATCCACAGCGACTACCAGCCCAAATCCCGGCTGTACCGGGCGGTGTGGCGCAACCATCGGCTGCACCACTTCAAGAACGAGCACTACTGGTTCACCGTCACCACCACGGGTACAGCCGATCGGGTCATGCGCACCTACCCCGATCCGCGTACCGTCACCAACTCGCCCTCCGTCAAGGATTTGCACAACACGTCGCGTGATCCACTGTCGGATCCCCTGGTCGGGTGAGTAATCTCTACGGGTCACCAAGCGATCGCGGAGAGTGGGTGTCGTGGCCGAATCGACGACGTGGGTGCCCGAGGGCATCGACCTGGACAGACCAAGCGCAGCACGGCTCTATGACTACCTCTTGGGCGGCGGGCACAACTTCGCCCATGACCGGGAGCTCGCACACCGGTTCCTGCAGGCGCAGCCGCAAGCTCGGGAGATCGCCCGGCACAACCGGTCCTTCCTCCGCCGAAGCGTGCTGTTCATGATCGAGAACGGCATCCGGCAGTTCCTCGACCTCGGCTCGGGCATCCCGACGGTCGGCAACGTGCACGAGATCGCGCACAACGCCGACCCCGCGTGCCGGGTCGTCTACGTCGACTACGAGGAAGTCGCCTGCGCGCACAGCAACCTCATGCTGGCGAGCAACCCGAACGCGACGATCGTGCAGGCCGACCTGACCATCCCCGAGGACGTGCTGGCCGCCACGCGGGGCACGGGGCTGCTCGACTTCGACCAGCCGATCGGCGTGATCATGGCCGGGGTGTTCCACTTCGTGCCCGACGCGAAGGACCCGAAGCGGATCATCGGGCGCTACCGCGACGCCACCCCCACGGGCAGCATGCTGGCGTTCTCGCAGTTCACCCGGGACCTGATGCCCGAGGAGATGGACCGCATCGTCGAGGTCATGAAGTCCAGCCGCGACCCGATGTTCCCCCGCACCCGCGAAGAGATCATCGACCTGTTCGACGGCTACGAGATCGTCGAGCCGGGCATCGTCCCGACGGCGCTGTGGCGACCGGACGCGGGCCTGGACGACGGCCAGGATCCCAACACGGCGGGCATCCTCGCCGGCGTGGGACGCAAGCGCTGAGACGTTGATGGCCGAGCCCACCGTGCGCGTCCGGACGGACCAGGACACCCTGGTCCGTTCGTGGCTGCGCGCGGTGGCTGCCACCGCATACGTGCCGCGAACGTCGCAGGAGATCACCGCCGACCTCACCGAGATGGTCGACGCACTCGTCGCCGCGATGGCCGCCGAGCCGTTCGACACCGCGCCGGGCACCGCGGTCGGCGAGCGCATGGTCACCGACGGACTGATCGGAGAGACCACGCTGCAGCGGTCGGTCGCCGCCCTCGCCGAAGGTCTGCACGGGTCGGCCGACCGGAAGGTGTCGCTCCTGGTCGCGGTCTCCTCCGGCTACGCGAACGCCCTGCGGAACCGGACGTTGGCGCAGCAGGAGAACATGAAGATCGCGCTGCACAACGCGATGCGCCAGGCCGAGCGCGACCGCCGGGCCACCGAGAGCCGCTTCCGGGAGGTGTTCGCCAGTTCCGCCGTCGGTATCGCGATCACCGAGCTCGACGGTCGGTTCGTGGAGACCAACCCGGCCCTGGCCACGATCCTGGCCTGCGATACCGGCGACCTGGCGGGCCGCTCACTGGCCGAGTTCATCTCCAACGAGCCCGACGTCTCGGGCAGTCCGCTCGCGCACCTGCCCGACCGGCAGCGGCTGCGCAGGCTCAACGGCGAGACGGCGTGGGTCTACGCGAAGTCGTCGCTGCTGCCCGACGAATCCGGCGGGCCCGCCTACCGGGTGACGATGGTCCAGGACCTCAGCGAGCTGCACCTACTGGGCGATCGGCTCAGCCACCAGTTGCTGCACGACGCGCTCACCGGGGTGGCGAACCGGATCAGCTTCGAGTCACGGCTCGAGACCATGCACGGGAAAGCGGCGCCGACCAGCACGCTCACCCTGTGCTGCCTCGATCTCGACGCCTTCTCCATGGTCAACACCACCTACGGGCACGAGGTCGGCAACCGGGTGCTGCGCACGGTCGCGCAGCGACTCGAAGCGGTGGCGGGCGAGAAGGCGGTGGTCGCGCGCGTCGGCAGCGACGAGTTCGCCGTCCTCATCCTCGACGCGCCGCCGGTGTCCCAACTCGTCGACGCGATCAACTCCGAACTGTCCGAGCCGGACTACACCGACGGCGTGGGTCTGGCGGTCAGCGCGAGCATCGGCGTGGTGCGGGCAGGGCCGTCGGCGATGTCGAGCGCCGAACTGTTCCGCGCGGGCGAATCAGCGCTGCGACAGGCGCGCGCGGCGGGCAGGCGGCAGTGGGTCGAGTTCGACCACGACGTCGACAAGCGCGACCGCGCCATCGGGTCCGCGGCGAGCGCGCTGCCCGCGGCGTGGGAGAACGGCGAACTGGACCTGCGCTACGACGTCGTCGCCCGGCTGGCCGACAACAAGCCGGTGCGGGTCAGCGCGGTGCCCGACGTCGAGCGGTCCGCCGCGGGCCTGCCGTCTGCGGTGGACCTGGCGGAGACGACGGGGCTGTCGGTGGCGCTGGGACCGTGGCTGCTGTCCCGGTCCACCGAGCAGGTACCCGTGTGGCGGGCGCTGTTCGGGTCGGAACCGGTGCACCGGGTGCTGCTCTCGCCGCTGCAGTCCGCCGACGCGGAACTGTCGGGGGTGATCAACCGGGCCATCGCGGCCACCGGGATCCCGCCGGGCCTGCTGGAGGTCGGGCTGCACACCGGGACGGTCACCTTCAACGGCGACGCCCAGGACAACCTGCGCACCCTCGGCGACATCGGCGTGGTCACCGCGCTGCACGGATTCTCGGGCGGACCGCGCGAGGTCACCATGGCCGAGCGGTTCAAGGTCGGCTCAGTGCTGCTGGCCGACCCGTTCGAGGGATGGCGGCCGGATTGGCTGCCACACGACTGCGTCCAGGTCGAGACCACCCGCGGCTTGATCGACACGATGCGTTCGATCGGCGTGTCCGTGGGCGTGCGCGGGGTACGTGACCTGGCCGAAGCCCGGTGGTGGGCCGAGTTGGGCGCCGACACCGCGGAGGGACCGGTGTTCGGTGTCGGCTTCGCGGTGGAGGACGTGCTCAGCCGCGTCCGGTCCGCCAAGTGAACGAATCGCCCGGCGTCGATCTCCCCGCGGGCACGCGGGCTGTTGCAGGATGAGGAACGTGGAACCCGACAGCGAGCCGGACCCGAACCGCCGCGAACGCCTCATCGACACCGCGTGCGCGGCTCTCGCCGCCATGCGCGCGGGCGAGGACGACGGGGCACTCGACCAAATCGCGTCGGCCGTCCAGTCCGCGCCCAACAGCCACGCCGACGCGCGCGAACTGATGCTGCTGCTGTTCCACGAGTGCAGCGCGATGGTGGCCGAACTCGGCTCCGGTGGCTCGGCCCCGGTGAAGATGCAGGTCTACGACGACGACGGCCAGGAGGTCCCGATCGACGAGGCCGACCCCCCGGTCCGCACGGCGGTTCGGACCCTGCTCGCCGAGGTCCACGGTGACCAGGACGGGGCGAAGGTCCAGATCGAGATCGCCCTGGCCAACGCGGACCCCGATGAAATGGCGGCCCTGATGGTGCAGGCGCTGCGGTGGACGCTGCGCCTGTCGGACGAATGTCTGAGCCGAGACCTGCCGGTGCCCGCCTGGATTCGCGACTGACAGTCCACAGTAGACTTTCCGGCAGGCCTCCGGGTTGTCCACAGGCCGTCGCACGCCCGTTGACGTGCCCTGACCCGAGGACGACGATCAGGGCATGCGCCCAGCAGCCTTGATCCTCGTCTTGACGATGCTCGCCACCGTCACGATCCCCGCGTCGGCGGCGTCGCCCGGCCGGGACTACGTCGCCCTGGGCGATTCCTACGCGGCGGGGCCCGGCATCCCGGTCCAGAACGCGACCCCGCCGGGCTGCGCCCGCTCCGACCAGAACTACGCCGCGCAACTGGCCCGCTGGCTCAACGTCGACACATTCCGCGACGTCACCTGCAGCGGCGCCACCACAGTGCACATGACCGCGCCCCAACAGGTCTCCGGCGGCCCCAACCCACCCCAACTCGACGCGTTGAGCCCCCAGACCGACCTGGTCACCCTGACGATTGGCGGCAACGACATCGGCTTCGGCGAGATCCTGGCCCGCTGCGGCCAAGAGGGCGCCAAAGACCCGACGGGGAACCCTTGCCGGCGGTACTACACCCAGTCCGGCCGCGACATCCTCGCCGACCGTGTCACCGCCGTCGCCCCGAAGATCGCCCAGACCCTGGACGGCATCAGAAAGCGGGCGCCCCACGCCAAGATCCTCGTGGTCGGCTATCTGAGAATCCTGCCCCCACACACCGGCTGCTGGCCCTCAGTGCCCTTCGCCGCGGGCGACACCGCCTACTTCGACGGTGTCGAACGAGCCCTCAACGCCACCACGGCCGCCACCACCCACGCGGCAGGCGCACACTTCGTCGACCCGTACTACTTCTCCCTCGACCACGACGCCTGCCAACCCCGCGACCGCCGCTGGGTGGAGCCGCTGCAGCCAGCCAACCCCGCCGCCCCCATCCACCCCAACGCTACCGGAATGCGGGTGGTCGCAGGCCTCACCTGGGCAACCCACTTACTCACCCGCCGCTGACCCGGCCTCCGCGACAGGCGACCCAGGCGGCGCTCCTCAGCCGGCCGGCGCTGGCTGATCACCCGCCGAAATCCGGCACCGCTCAGACAACCCTCGCCGGCGCCTGCCCCAGACCGCCTACCACGAGGTGGTCGCTACCCCACCACCAACCGATAGCCCCCCACTGACCCGCACAAGAATCCGAAGACCACCGCCGGCCACCCAACCCTCGCCACTCGATCTCACCAACCAAACGTCACCACCTACACCCCCACCGCGACCGGATGCTCCAGCGCTCCTTGGCCCTTGATACGAGAGAAGATCTGTCCCCATAGGACAAGAGCGCTACCTTGATGCAAAAGGACAAGGGAGCGTCATGATCACCGTGCAAGGAGTCGTGGACCGCGTAGGCCCCACCCTCCTCCGCATAGTCGCCCCACACGACCCCACCCCCCAGGTCAGCGACGTGATCATCGCCGAGGCGGGCAAACGCACCCACATAGCCACCGGCGACCTCGTCCTCGGCATCGCCGTCTCCTCGACCGCCGAGGCCGTCGAACTGGTCCGCCACAGCGGCAGCCACGCCGCGGCGGCCGTGCTCCTCAAACCTCCACACGCCTCCCGCAGCGCCGTCAAGACCGCCGCCCAGCGCGGGGGCACGGCTGTCGTGGAGGTGCATTCCGGCGCCGCCTGGGCCCAACTCGTGTGGCTGTTGCGCTCGGTTCTCGACGCCGCCGCCGACGAGTCCGACTCCTCCGGCACCGTCACCGACGCGGGCCCCTTCGGCGACCTCTTTCGGCTCGCCGACGCGGCCGCTGCCGTCATCGACGCGCCGGTCACGATCGAGGACGCCAACTCCCGTGTCCTCGCGTACTCCGCCCGACAGGACCGGACCGACCCTGCGCGCGTGTCCACGATCATGGGCAGGCGAGTCCCGGACGATGTCCTGGCCCGGTTCCGCTCCCGCGGTGTTTTCCGCGAGCTGAGCCGCGGCCGAACCACGATCTTCGTGCCCGCGCAGCGCGATGGCACCTTGCCCCGCCTGATCGTGCCGATCCGCATGGGCGGGGAGCTACTGGGCTCGATGTGGGCGGTCGTCCCGGGTCCCGTCCAGGACGCGCGGGCCGCCGCGTTCGCCGACACAGCACCGGTCGTGGCCCTGCACCTGTTGCGACGCCGGGCCCGGGAGGACAGCGAGCGCAGGCGGACCGCCGAGTTGGTCCGCTCGGCGCTGCAGGGCACGGGCAGCGCGCGGCTGGTCGCCGCCGAACTGGATCTGGCCCCGGACACCGCCCACCGGGTCGTGGCGATCGACGTGCAGACTGAGGACGCCCTGGGTGGCGAAGGCGTGCGCCTCGCCCTGGTCCAACGGCTGACCGACGGCATCGGCCGCCGCCCCGCGGTGGCCGACATGCATGGCGTCCTCTACGCCGTGGTTCCCGACCAGCCGGGCGACACCGGGTGGACCGAGGTCCGCGCCGCCTTGGCCGCGTCCAGCGGCGCCCTGGTCGCGGCTGGCTCACCGGTGGATGTCGCCGACCTGGCCCGGTCGCGCACCGAGGCCGATGAAGCACTCAGCCTCCTGCGCGCGGGTCTCGTGGAGGGCCCGGTGGCCGTCCACGACGACGTGTGGGCGGTGCTCGTCCTGCACCGGGCGGCGGTGGCCGCGGCCGGGGTCACCTCGTTCGGGCCGCTCGCCGCGCTCCGCGCCGCCGACGAGGAATCCGACGGCTGGTACCTGGACACGCTCTACGAGTGGCTCCGCCACTCCGGCGATCCCCGCTCCGCCGCGGCCGCCCTGCGGATCCACCCGAACACCCTCCGATACCGCATGTCACGGGTGACCGCGGCGCTCGACGCCGACCTGACCGAGCCCGATGTCCGACTCGCGCTACTCACACAGTTAGTAGCCATCCGCTGGGCGTGATGTGCTCGTAGCACAACTGACCCGGGTCAGCCTCGTGCCCACGACACGATGACACCGCCGCACGCGTGTCCGACCGTGGTACAGCACACCCCGAATGGCCCAGAGAGGACATCCCGTTGAAGATCGCCGTCCCCCGCGAGATCAAGAACCACGAGTACCGGGTGGCGCTCACGCCAGCGGGTGCCCATGAGCTGACCAGCCGCGGCCACGATGTCTTCATCGAGGCCGGCGCGGGCTTGGGCTCGGCCATCACCGATGAGGAATACCTCGGCGCGGGCGCGAAGGTCCTCGCGACCGCCGACGAGGTGTGGGCCGAGGGCGACCTGGTCCTGAAGGTCAAGGAGCCCATCGCGGTCGAGTACCCGCGGCTGCGCAAGGGCCAGACCCTCTTCACCTACCTGCACCTGGCCGCCGACGAGGCGTTGACCAAGGCCCTGCTGGAGTCGGGCGTCACCGCCATCGCGTACGAGACCGTGCAGACGAGCAACGGCGCGCTGCCGCTGCTGGCGCCGATGTCCGAGGTCGCGGGCCGGCTGTCCGCTCAGGTCGGCGCGTTCGCCCTGATGAAGCCGTCCGGTGGGCGCGGTGTGCTCCCCGGTGGCGTGCCGGGTGTGACCCCGGCGAAGGTCGTCGTCATCGGGGGCGGCGTCGCGGGTGTGAACGCGGCCACCATCGCTCTGGGCATGGGCGCTGAGGTGCAGGTCCTGGACACCAACGTGGATCGGCTGCGCCAGATCGACAACCAGTTCGGCGGCCGCGTCCGCACTGTCGCGTCGAACCGCTACGCCGTCGAGCAGGCCGCCCGCGAGGCGGACCTGGTGATCGGCGCCGTCCTGGTGCCGGGCGCCAAGGCCCCGAAGCTGATCAGCAACGCGCTGGTGGCGGAGATGCAGCCGGGTTCGGTGCTCGTCGACATCGCCATCGACCAGGGCGGCTGCTTCGAGGACTCGCGCCCCACGACGCACGCGGACCCGACCTACCCGGTGCACAACTCGATCTTCTACTGCGTCGCGAACATGCCTGGCGCGGTCCCGAGGACGTCGACCTACGCGCTGACGAACGTCACGTTGCCGTACGCGGTGGCTTTGGCCGACAAGGGCTGGAAGACCGCCCTGCGCGACGACGCCGCTCTGGCTCTGGGCTTGAACACCCACGACGGCCTGCTGACCAACGCTCCGGTCGCGACCGCCCATGCCCTGCCCGCGACCTCGCTGGACTCCGTCCTCGCCTGAGGTTTCCGTCCCGGCCCCACCCGGCGGGCCGGGACTCCCTCTGGCTTGATTGTTCAACTCTCGATCGGTATCAAGGGCGGCCAGGACGAGGGAGCAGGGGAAGTGCAGGGATTAACGGCATCGCCGGGGCAAGCTGGTTCGGGGTCAGCCTGGGTGTGCGTTTGAGCTGCGATGCGGATGCGGCAACAACAATCCACAGTGAGGCACACACCCACCCACCCCCAGCTTGGCCCGCGCCACTACGCGCAGGTTTGGCAATGGGCCCGGCCCCACTCGCCATCCGCCATCCGCCCGTGGCCCGTGGCCCGTGGCCCGTGGCCCACCGTGCCTCACACCCTGCGACGCGCGCAGCCACTGACTCACACCCGCCGATGCGCGCAGCGCGAGCCCAACTGCCGGGTGCGGACTGGAATGCCCACCGATCCACCGTGGGCGACATGCCTATTGGTTACACACCCGATGCGCGCAGCGCGAGCCCCCACTGGTCCGGCAGGGCTGGGATGGCCACCGATCGCACCGTGGGGGTCCGGGGGGTCGCCCCCCGGGTCAAGATGACGAAAATCCCCCGGCGAGCGCTCTCCGCGAGCATGTGGACGCGGATTTGAGGGCGGCCCGCTCAACCAGCCTGGGGGTCACTGGGAGCGGGCCGCCACCTATAGCTTAGGCATATTCGGTCTTGAGCGCCGCATCGGGGGGCAGGCGAGTTGTGAATATTTGTCCACGGACAGTAGGTACGTTCCGGTGAACTGTTCACGACCAGCGCACATTCGGGTGAATACCCCCGGTAGGGGTAGTGAGTTCCCCCTGTAGGACCGATGTTCCCTCTGTGACTGAGCCCCGGTGGTACGTCGGTTGCCATGATCCGTTCGGCAGGGATCGGGCGTTGACGGTGTTGGTCGAGGATGACCGTGTCGTGTTGGTGCCGCCGCCCGGTGCTTCGGCTGTGTTGTCGGCGCAGCAGACGCGGTCGTTGGGTCTGGTGTTGGATCAGGCCGCGGGCCGCGCGGATGAAGTCCGGGCCTGATGGCAGACGATCCGTTGCGTGAGGCCGTGTTGCGTCGGTTGGCGCTGCTGGACGAGGCCGCGGGCAATGCTGATGCGGATACGTTGCTTCCGTTGGCGCGCAGCGAGATCACCAGGTTGGCCGATGGGTGGCGGCTGTTGCTCACGGTCCACCAGCAGGGGGCTGATCTGCGGTGTCAGGCTTGCCCGCCGGGGTGGGGCGGGTTCCGTGGCAGGCGTTGGCCGTGCCAGGTGTGGAAGATGGCTCATGAGCATCTGATCGGCGAGGGCGTTCCGCACCGTGAGCGGACGAAGCCGCTGCGCAATCCGTTTGGGAAGCCGGGGCGGGTGGTCCCGCCGGAGTCTCCCGCGGAGGTCACGACCGAGATCCCGGTGGTTCGCTGACGGCGATCGTCCATCACGCTGGGTGAACAATGGCGCCAGTCCTCCCGTGTCGCGACGCGGTGTAGTCGTCATGGGGCAAGATGGCCGCCACGACAGCCTGGCGAGCAGGAGGGGCCCTGTGCAGGACGGTAGCGGTCGCATCGTGGTGCAGAACCTGACCAAGAACTTCGGTCAGGTCGCCGCGGTGCAGAACCTGAGTTTCCATGTGGAGCCGGGGTCGGTCACCGGCTTCCTCGGGCCGAACGGCGCGGGCAAGACGACGACGCTTCGGATGTTGCTCGGCCTTGTGCGGCCGACGGCTGGCCACTCGACGATCAACGGGCAGCCGTTCGAGCGGTTGGGCAACCCTGGTCGGGTTGTCGGCGCGGTGCTCGAGGCGCAGGGGTTTCACCCCACACGGTCGGCGCTCAACCATCTGCGGGTTTACGCCGCGGCGATGGGGTTGCCTGATCAGCGTGCGCATGAGGTGATCCAGCTTGTCGGGCTGGCTGGTGCGGCGCATCGGGCGGCGGGTGGTTTCTCGCTGGGTATGAAGCAGCGGTTGGCTTTGGCCACCGCGCTCTTGGGCGACCCGCAGGTGCTGGTGCTCGACGAGCCGGCGAACGGGCTCGACCCGGAGGGCATCGCCTGGCTGCGCACGTTCCTGCGGACGTTCGCCGCGTCCGGTCGGACCGTGCTGATCTCCAGCCACCTGTTGGCCGAGGTCGAGCAGACCATCGACCAGGTGGTGATCATCAGCCGCGGGCAGACCGTCTTCTACGGAATGCTCGACGATCTGCGCCGCTCGCAGCAGTCGCGGGTGCTCGTGCAGCCCGCGGACGCGTCCGCGTTCGTCGCGGCGTTGCAGGCGGCCGGGATCAACGGCATCCAGCCGATGCCGGACGGCAGGGTCGCGGTCACCGACGCCACGATCCAGCAGATCGGCGACGTGGCGGCCAAGGCGGGCGTCGCGACGTACGGCATGCAGGAGGAGAAGGTCGACCTGGAGCAGCTGTTCTTCCGGCTGACCAGCGGCCAGTACACCGCACCGGGCTACGCGGCGCCGGGCTACGCACCACCGCCTCAGCACGGCGGTTACGCGCTTCCCGCTGAGGCCTACCAGCAGCAGCAATACCAACAGCAGCAATACCAGCAGCAGCAATACCAGCAGCAGCAATACCAGCAGCCGCCGCAGCAGGCTTACCAGCAGCAGGCCTATCAGCCGCCGCCGCAGGACTACGCCCAGCAGTACCAGCCACCGGTCCAGGAGTCCTCGCCGTATCAGCCGCCCGCGCCGGATCCGACGCCCGCGCCGCAGCAGGACAACACCGGACAGGGAGGCAACGCCTGATGGGCAACATGATCAAGGCGGAGTTCCGCAAGATCCTGACCACCAAGCTGTGGTGGGCCATGATGATCCCCGCGTTCCTGGTGGCGGGCGGCTGGGCGCTCGGCGGCGCCGCGCTGACCACGGAGATCGCCAACGACCTGTCCCGCGAGGACGTCATCCAGCAGTTCGACATCCCGATCAACGAGGTGTCGTGGTCGGTGATCGCGCTGGCCCGCGCGATGAACATCGCGTCGATCTTCCCGATGCTCTTCGGCGCCCTCGGCCTCGCGAGCGAGTTGCACCGCCGCACGATCACGACCACGTTCCTGACCGCGTCGACCCGCCCGGGCGTGCTCACCGCCAAGGCGATCGTCTACACGGTGTGGGGTGTGATCTACGGGCTGGTCATCGCCGTCGCGGTCTCGTTCGGCGCGCTGCTCGGGTCGGACAGCAACCACCTGCCCGACGGCAAGCAGTGGGCCCTGGTGCTGCTCGCGGGCGTGATCATGTGCACCCTGTGGACGCTGTTCGGTCTCGGGGTCGGCGCGCTGATCGGGTCGCCGGTGGGCACGATCGTGATCCTGCTGATCTACGCGCTCGTCATCGGCCCGTTCGGCGAGTTCGTGCTCTTCTCCGCGACCGACGGCTCGAACCTGCCCGGCTTCCTGCCGAACGGCTCGGCCAATGGCATGACCGGCTCGACCGCGAGCGCGCTGCTGTTCGAGCAGATCCAGGCCCTGGTCCTCAACCTGGGCGGGGAGATGGTCACCGAAGACCGGCGCGAGACCTTCGACCAGGCCATCCGCGCGGTGGCGGGTGCGCCCGGCGCGCTCTCGCTGTGGCTGAGCACCCTGGTCTTCCTGGCCTGGACAGCCTTGTTCTTCGGCACCGGCATGTGGCGCAACCAGACCCGCGACATCACCTGATACTAGTCCGCCACCCCGGAATTTTAGGTTGAGTCACCTTGGCATGCAGCCGCGGCGGAAAGTGGGTAACCGTGGTCAGGCCGCGTCACGGTCCCCTTGGGCGGCGGTCGGTTTGTCGGACAGGACCTAATCTGGCGGGGTGCCCCACAACCCTGGCTGGATCCGCAGACTGACCGCCGCGTGCTGGCGACACCGCCGACTGGTGGTGTTCTCGGTCGTCGCGTCGGTGATCGGTGTCGGTTTCCAGGCGGCCGGTCCGCTCTTGGTCAAATTCGTCGTCGACGACGCCATAGCGGGCACGACGGAGCGCCTTGTCTGGTTGGTGGTCGCGCTGGTCGCGATGGAGCTGCTGACCTTCGGCAGCGCGTTCATGCGCCGGTATCTGGGCGGGCGCCTGGCTTTGGACGTGCAGCACGACCTGCGCCAGGCTGTGTTCGGCGCGGTGCAGCGGCTCGACGGCGGCAAGCAGGACGCGATGCGCACCGGGCAGGTGGTGTCGCGGTCGATCACCGACCTGCAACTCGTGCAGGGCCTGCTGATGATGGTGCCGCTCTCGATCGGCACGGTCGTGTTCGCGTTCATGGCGTTGGCCGCCATGCTGTGGCTCTCACCGCTGCTGACGGTCGTGGCCTTGGTCGTCACCCCCGCCGTCGCCTTCGTGGCGATGCGCAGCAGGCTCACGCTGTTCCCGGCGACGTGGTCGGCCCAGCAGCGCGCCGCCGACCTCGCACAGCACGTCGAGGAGACGGTCACCGGTGTCCGGGTGGTGAAGGGGTTCGGTCAGGAAGCCCGCGAGATCTCCCGGCTGGAGAAGTCCGCCCGGTCCCTGTTCGCCGAGCGGATGCGGGCGGCGGCGCTCACGTCGAAACCGGCCGCGACCTTGGTCGCGATGCCGTCGGCGGGTCAGGTGGCGGTGCTCGCGCTGGGTGGCTGGATGGCGCTCGACGGTCAGGTCACGCTCGGCACCTTCCTGGCGTTCACCACCTATGTGGCGAACCTGGTCGGCCCCACCAGGTTGCTGTCCGGTCTGCTGATCAACGCGCAGCTGGCGCGGGCGGGCGTGGAGCGGGTCTACGAGCTGATCGACTCGCAGCCCGACGTCACCGACAAACCCGACGCGGCCGACGTGCCGGACGGACCGGTCGACGTTCGGCTCGACGGTGTCACCTTCGGCTACACGCGAAGCGATCCGGTGCTCGACGGGGTGTCGCTGCGGGTCTCCCCCGGCCAGACGCTCGCCCTGGTCGGCACAGCGGGCTCGGGCAAATCCACGGTTTCCCTGCTGCTGCCAAGGTTCTACGACGTACACGCGGGGTCGATCAAGGTCGGCGGAGTCGACGTGCGCGATCTCCGGCTGGCGTCGCTGCGGGGCGCCGTCGGTGTGGTGTTCGAGGAGGCGTTCCTGTTCTCCGACTCCGTGCGCGCGAACATCGCCTACGGCCGGGCGGACGCGACCGAGGACGACATCCGGGCGGCGGCGAAGGCCGCGCAGGCGCACGAGTTCATCGAGGCGCTCCCCCACGGCTACGACACGGTGGTCGGCGAGCGCGGCCTGACGCTGTCGGGCGGTCAGCGGCAGCGGGTGGCGCTCGCCCGTGCCCTGCTTTCCGACCCGAGGGTGCTGGTGCTCGACGACGCCACGTCGGCGGTGGACGCGGCCACCGAGTCGGCCATCCACGACACGCTGCGCGAGGTCACCGCCGAGCGCACGACCCTGCTGATCGCCCACCGCCGCTCGACGCTGAGCCTGGCCGACCGCATCGCCGTCCTCGACCGGGGCCGCGTGGTCGATGTCGGCACCCACGCGGAGCTGTCCGGGCGCTGCGAGCTCTACCAGTCGCTGCTGGCCGGTCCGGGTGACGTGATCGAAGATCCGACCCGCGGTGCCGACGAAGACCTGGTTCCCGGTCCCGACGGGATCACCGAGTCGCTCTGGCCCGCCCCGACCGAACCGGACCCCGCGACGGCCGCACCCGCCACCCGAGTCACCGGACGCATGGGCGGGGGCACCGGCGACGCGGCGGCCGCGCTCCCGCCGACGCCTGAGCTCGTCGCCCGGGTCGAGGCGCTCCCGCCCGCGCTCGAACGGCCCGACCTGCCCGGGGAGGACCCGACAGCGCCCGATCCGGGCTTCCGGCTGCGCCGCCTGCTGAGACCGGTCCGCTGGTCCCTCGCGGTCGTGGCGGCCCTGGTGATCGCCGACGCGTTGACCGGCATGGCCATGCCCGCGCTGGTCCGCCACGGCATCGACTCCGGCATCCTGGCAGGCACCTCGGGCGCGCTGTGGGTGGCGACCGCCATCTCCGCCGTCCTGGTCGGCGTCATGTGGATCAACACCGCGGTGACGACCATCCTCACCGCGCGCGTGGGTGAACGGCTTCTCTACCTGCTGCGCGTGCGCAGCTACGCCCACCTGCAGCGGCTCGGCCTCGACTACTTCGAGCGCGAACTCGCCGGCCGGATCATGACCAGGATGACCACCGACGTCGACGCCCTGTCGACGTTCCTGCAGACCGGTGTCACGACAGCCGCCGCGAGCCTGCTGACGGTCGCGGCCATCACGGTCGCGCTGCTCGTCACCGACTTCTCCCTTGCCCTGGCCGCGTTGGCGGTGCTGCCGGTGCTGGCGGTCGCGACGGTCATCTTCCAGCGGCTGTCCTCGGCGGCGTACGCCGAGGCGCGTGAGCGGGTCAGCGCGGTCAACGCGGACATGCAGGAGAACGTCACGGGGCTGCGGGTCTCCCAGGCGTACACGCGGGAGGGCCAGGCCGCCGAGCGCTTCGCCGAGCGCAGCGACGCCTACCGGCGCAGCAGGCTGCGTGCCCAGCGCTACATCGCGACGTACTTCCCGTTCGTCGCCATGCTTTCCGGCTTCGCCCAGGCGGCGGTGCTGGTCGCGGGCGCCCACCGGGTCGCCGAGGGCGACCTCACCCCCGGTGTGCTGCTCGCGTTCCTGCTCTACCTGGGCCTGTTCTTCGCGCCGGTCCAACAGCTCTCCGGCATCTTCGACGGCTACCAGCAGGCCCGGGTCGGGCTGCGCCGGATCTCCGACCTGCTGCGCACGCCGAGCAGCGTCGAGCCGCCCGCCGTGCCGGTGGCCGTCCCGGCCCACCTCAGCGGCGCGGTCGAGCTGCGCGGGGTGACCTTCCGCTACCCCGGCACCGAGACACCGGCGGTGGAGGACGTGTCGCTGCGCGCCGAGCCCGGGCAGACCGTCGCCCTGGTCGGAGCGACCGGGGCGGGCAAGTCGACGGTCGTCAAGCTGATCGCCCGGTTCTACGACCCTACCGAGGGCACGGTCCTCGCTGACGGGACCGACCTGCGCGCGTACGACCTCGCCGGCTACCGGCAGCGGCTCGGCGTGGTCCCCCAGGAGGCTCACCTGTTCAGTGGCGACGTCGCGCGCAACGTCGCCTACGGCGACCCGGACGCGTCGCCCGCCAAGGTCGAGGCCGCCGTCCGCGCGGTCGGCGCGCTGCCGATGGTCGCCGGTCTCGCCGACGGGTTCCGCCAGCAGGTCGGCGAGCGGGGGCAGGGTCTGTCCGCGGGCCAGCGCCAGCTCATCGCCCTCGCGCGGGCGGACCTCACCGACCCCGACATCCTGCTGCTCGACGAGGCGACCGCCGCCCTCGACCCGGCAACCGAGGCCGCTGTCGTGGCCGCGAGCGACCGGGTCACCAGCAGCCGCACCACGTTCGTCGTGGCGCACCGATTAGCCACCGCGGCCCGGGCCGACGCCATCGTCGTGCTGGAGGCGGGCCGGGTGGTCGAGCAGGGCACGCACGACGAGTTGCTGGCGGCCGACGGTTACTACGCGCGCCTCTGGCGCTACGGATCGCCGGAGCACGCCGGACAGGTCTCCGAACTGCCCGAAACGGCTCCGCGGTGAGGCCGGAAACCTCACCGGGACGGGCCCCGAGCAGTGAGAACATCCGGGCTCAATCGATACAGTGCCGAACGCTACGCATGAGGTGGCTCACCCGGGTCCACTTGATTAACACACGCCCTGACCGGGGGACTAGCCTGACGGGGAATGGCCATTACTAAGAGATCGAGATGGATAGAGGCGAGAGCCAGCCGTGTCCAGCAGTAGTCCCGCGTCACAGTTCGGTGCGAACGAGTGGCTCGTCGAAGAGATGTATGAGCAGTTCCTCGCGGACCCGTCTTCCGTAGACCCCGCGTGGCACGACTTCTTCGCCGACTACAAGCCCACACCGCGAGCAGCGACCCAAAGCGCCGCGACGGCGAAGAGTGCGGGGAGTGACACCGGGACGGCGACCGCCACGGCCACCGCTCCCGCCGCCACCCCGCCCGCCAAGCAGCCGCCCGCCAAGGCCGCGCCGCCGGCCTCAGGCAACGGGCAGGCGGCCGCGCCGCCGAAGAAGCCCGCGCCCGCTCCCACCCCCGCGCCCGCCAAGCCGCAGGTGCCCGCGGTCGAGGGTGAGGAACGCAAGCCGCTGCGCGGAGCCGCCGCCGCGATCGCGAAGAACATGAACGCGTCGCTGTCGCTGCCGACCGCGACCAGCGTGCGCGCGGTGCCCGCGAAGCTTCTCGCGGACAACCGCATCGTGATCAACAACCACCTCAAGCGGACCCGCGGTGGGAAGGTCTCCTTCACCCACCTCATCGGCTACGCGATGGTTCGCGCGCTTGAGGCGTACCCGAACATGAACCGGCACTACGCCGAGGCCGACAACAAGGCCTTCGCCGTCACGCCGGAGCACGTGAACCTGGGCCTGGCGATCGACCTGCCGGGCAAGGACGGTTCGCGCAACCTCGTCGTCGCCGCCATCAAGGGCTGCGAGGGGATGACCTTCCAGCAGTTCTGGCAGGCCTACGAGGACCTGATCCGCAAGGCCCGCAACGGCGCGCTGACCGCGGACGACTTCGCGGGCACCACGATCTCGCTCACCAACCCCGGCGGCATCGGCACCAACCACTCGGTGCCGCGGCTCTCGGTCGGCCAGGGCACGATCCTGGGCGTCGGCGCGATGGAGTACCCGGCCCCGTTCCAGGGCGCCAGCGAGTCGAACCTGATCGACATGGGTATCAGCAAGATCATCACGCTGACCTCCACCTACGACCACCGCATCATCCAGGGCGCGGAGTCCGGCGAGTTCCTCGGCCGGATCCACAAGCTGCTCCTCGGTGAGGACGGGTTCTACGACGACATCTTCACGTCGCTGCGGATCCCGTACGAGCCGATCCGGTGGACCTCCGACCTCGCCGAGGGCCCGGTCGACAAGACCGCCCGGGTGATCGGCCTGATCGACGCCTACCGCACCCGCGGCCACCTCATGGCCGACACGGACCCGCTGAACTACCGCCAGCGCAAGCACGAGGACCTCGACGTCCGCTCGCACGGGCTGACCCTGTGGGACCTCGACCGGGAGTTCCCGGTCGGCGGCTTCGCGGGCAAGGAGCGGATGAAGCTGCGCGACGTCCTCGGCGTGCTGCGCGACTCCTACTGCCGCACCGTCGGCGTGGAGTACACCTACATCCTCGACCCGACCGAGCGCCGCTGGATCCAGGACCGCGTCGAGGTCGCCCACGAGAAGCCCGCGGCCGCCGTGCAGAAGTACGTGCTGTCGAAGCTGAACGCGGCCGAGGCGTTCGAGACGTTCCTGCAGACCAAGTACGTCGGGCAGAAGCGGTTCTCGCTCGAAGGCGGCGAGTCGGTCATCCCGCTGCTCGACACGGTCCTCGACAAGGCCGCGGAGTTCGAACTCGACGAGGTCGTCATCGGCATGCCGCACCGCGGCCGCCTCAACGTGCTGGCCAACATCGTCGGCAAGCCGATCTCGCAGATCTTCCAGGAGTTCGAGGGCAACCTCGACCCGGGTCAGGCGCACGGCTCCGGCGACGTGAAGTACCACCTCGGCGCCGAGGGCAAGTACTTCCGGATGTTCGGCGACGGCGAGACCAAGGTGTCGCTGACCGCCAACCCGTCGCACCTGGAGACCGTCGACCCCGTCCTCGAAGGCATCGTCCGCGCGAAGCAGGACCTGCTCGACAAGGGCGACAAGGGCGACGGCTTCTCCGTGCTGCCGATCGCGCTGCACGGCGACGCCGCGTTCGCCGGTCAGGGCGTGGTGGCCGAGACCCTGAACCTGGCGCTGCTGCGCGGCTACCGCACCGGCGGCACCGTGCACGTGATCATCAACAACCAGGTCGGCTTCACCACCGCCCCGGAGCACTCGCGGTCGAGCCAGTACGCGACCGACGTGGCGAAGATGATCCAGGCGCCGGTGTTCCACGTGAACGGCGACGACCCGGAGGCCTGCTACTGGGTCGCGCGGCTGGCGATGGACTACCGCCAGACGTTCAACAAGGACGTCGTCATCGACCTGGTCTGCTACCGCCGTCGCGGGCACAACGAGGGCGACGACCCCTCGATGACCCAGCCCGGCATGTACGACATCATCGACACCAAGCGCAGTGTGCGTAAGGGCTACACCGAGGCGCTCATCGGCCGCGGCGACATCTCCGTCGAGGAGGCGGAGAAGGCGCTGCGCGACTTCTCCAGCCAGTTGGAGCACGTCTTCAACGAGGTCCGCGAGCTGGAGAAGCACCCGATCGTGGCCAGCCCGTCGGTGGAATCCGAGCAGCAGGTCCCGGCCAAGCTGGCGACCGGTGTGCCCGCCTCGGTGCTCGAACGCATCGCCGACGCGCACGTCGATCTGCCCGAGGGCTTCAGCCCGCACCCGCGGGTCAAGCCGGTGCTCGACCGCCGCGCCAAGATGGCCCGCGAGGGTGGCATCGACTGGGCGTTCGGCGAACTGCTGGCGTTCGGCTCGCTCAACCTCGAGGGCCGCACGGTCCGCCTGGCGGGCCAGGACTCGCGTCGCGGCACGTTCACCCAGCGGCACGCGGCGATCATCGACCGCAAGACCGGCCGCGAGTACCTGCCGCTGCAGAACCTGTCCGAGGACCAGGGCAAGTTCATGGTCTACGACTCGGCGCTGTCCGAGTACGCGGCGCTGGGCTTCGAGTACGGCTACTCGGTGGCCAACCCCGAGGCCCTGGTGCTGTGGGAGGCGCAGTTCGGCGACTTCGTCAACGGCGCGCAGTCGGTCATCGACGAGTACATCGCCTCCAGCGAGGCGAAGTGGGGCCAGCGCTCCGACGTGATCATGCTGCTGCCGCACGGGCATGAGGGTCAGGGTCCCGACCACACCTCGGGCCGGATCGAGCGCTGGCTGCAGCTGTGCGCCGAGGGTTCGATGACCGTGTCGGTTCCGTCGACCCCGGCGAACTACTTCCACCTGCTGCGCCGCCACGCCCTCGACGGCGTGCAGCGTCCGCTGGTGGTGTTCACGCCGAAGTCCATGCTGCGCAACAAGGCCGCGACCAGCGCCGTCGAGGACTTCCTCGAGGGCACCCGGTTCGAGACGGTCATCGACGACCCGACCAAGCCGGACCCGGCGGGCGTCAAGAAGCTGCTGTTCGTCTCCGGCAAGCTCTACTACGAGCTGGCCGCGGAGAAGGAGAAGCTGAACGCCACGGACACCGCCATCGTCCGCGTCGAGCAGCTCTACCCGATGCCGCTCAAGCACCTCAAGGCGATCTTCGAGCGTTACCCCAACGCGAAGGACGTGCGTTGGGTGCAGGAGGAGCCCGCCAACCAGGGTTCGTGGCCGTTCTACGGCCTCAACCTGCCGGAGGAGCTGCCCGAGCACATCACCAAGCTCACCCGCGTCTCGCGCAGGCCGATGTCGGCGCCTTCGGCGGGGTCGAGCAAGGTGCACGAGCTCGAACAGCGGGCGCTGATCGAGAAGGCGTTCGCGTAGGAGTCAAAGCACACGCGGAGCCGCCGGACCCAACGGACCGGCGGCTCCGCCGTTTCACGGGAGTCGCACGTGTACTTCACCGACCGCGGTATCGAGGAACTGGAGAACCGACGCGGCGAGGAGGAGGTCAGCCTCGCGTGGCTGGCCGACCGCCTCCGCGCGTTCGTCGACGCCAACCCCGAGTTCGAGACCCCGATCGAGCGCCTGGCCACCTTCCTGGCCCGCGACGACGAGTTCGACGAATGAGCTACCAGGCGTAGGCCTCCGGCGCGGGCTTCGCACCGTTCGGCCCCGGCGCGGGGAACAGCTCGTCGAGCCGCGTGAGGGTGTCCTCGTCGAGCTTGAGGTCGAGCGCGATCAGGCTGCCGTCGAGCTGCTCCAGCGTGCGCGGACCGATGATGGGCGCGGTGACGCCCTCCTGGTGCAGCAGCCACGCCAGCCCGACTTGGGCCGGGTCGGCGCCGATCTCGGCGCACAGCTTCTCGTAGCCCTCGATCGCCCCGCGGTGCTTCTCCAGCGAGTCCCCGGACCGCCCGGACAGACCCCGTGACGCAGTCCCGTCGGCCTGCTTGCGCAGGATGCCGCCGAGCAGTCCGCCGTGCAGCGGTGACCACGCGATGACACCGAGACCGTAGTGCTTGGCCGCGGGGAGGACTTCGAGTTCGACCCAGCGGGTCAGCAGGTTGTAGATCGACTGCTCGCTGACCAGCCCGAGGAAGTGCCGTTCCCGCGCGGCCTCCTGCGCTTGGGCGATGTGCCATCCGGCGAAGTTCGACGAGCCGAAGTACAGGACCTTGCCCTGCTGCCGGAGAACCGAGAACGCCTCCCAGATCTCCTCCCACGGCGTGCTCCGGTCGACGTGGTGCATCTGGTAGAGATCGATGTAGTCGGTCTGCAGCCTGCGCAGCGACGCGTCGGCCGCCCGCCGGATGTTGTGCGCGGACAGGAACGTGTCGTTGGGCCAGTCGCTCATGCTGCCGTAGAGCTTGGTGGCGAGCACCGTCTTCTCCCGCCTGCCACCACCTTGGGCGAACCACCGGCCGATGATCTGCTCGGTGACGCCTTCGCCCTTCTTCCAGCCGTAGACGTTGGCGGTGTCGAAGAAGTTGATGCCGTGCTCGTGCGCGCGGTCCATGATCGTGTGGCTGTCGGGCTCGGTCGTCTCGGGACCGAAGTTCATCGTGCCCAGGACGAGCCGGGACACGGACAGGCCGCTGCGGCCGAGGTGAGTGTACTCCATGTCAGCCAACTTACGCCCGGCCGGTGCTGTCCTCAGGTCGTGCGGTTCCCGGCCCGCCAAACGGTCCAGGTCAGGGGGACGCCGGGGCGGTAGGCGAGGTGGGTTGCCGAGGGCGCGTTCAGGACGTGCAGGTCGGCGCGGGCGCCCGGTCTGATGATGCCGACTTCGTCTTCGCGGCGCAGTGCGCGGGCGCCACCCCAGGTGGCGGCGCGGACGGCTTCGGCGACGGACATGCGCATTTGCAGGACCGCGGTGGTCACGCAGTAGGCCATCGACGAGGTGTAGGACGAGCCCGGGTTGCAGTTGGAGGCGAGAGCGACCGTGGCGCCCGCGTCGAGCAGTGCGCGGGCGTCGGGGAGCGGCTGCCGGGTGGACAGGTCGCAGGCTGGCAGCAGCGTGGCCACCGTGTCGCTGTTCGCCAGAGCGTCCACATCGGACTCGGTCAGATAGGTGCAGTGGTCGACGCTGGCGGCGTTGAACTCCACGGCCAGCCGGACGCCGGGGCCCGGGCCGAGCTGGTTCCCGTGCACCCGCAGGCCCAGCCCCTTGGCGGCGGCGGCGGTGAGCACCGCGCGGGACTGCGACTCGTCGAAGGCGCCGGTTTCGCAGAAGACGTCGGCCCAGCGTACGTAAGGTGCGACCGCGTCGAGCATCTCGCCGGCGACCAGGTCCACATAGGACTGTGGATCGGTGCCCGATGGGACGAGGTGGGCACCGAGGAAGGTGACCTCGTCAGCGTGTTCGGCGGCCAGCCGAGCGGAGCGGACCTCGTCTTCGACCGTGAGGCCGTAGCCGGTCTTGGTTTCCAGGTAGGTGGTGCCTTGGGCGAGCGCTTCGGCGACGTGGCGGCGCAGCCCGGCCGAGAGTTCGTCGTCGGTCGCCGCCCGGGTCGCTTCCACGGTGACCGCGATTCCGCCCGCGGTGTAAGGCTTCCCGGCCATGCGTGCGGCGAACTCAGCGGTGCGGTCGCCGGCGAAGACGAGGTGGGTGTGGCTGTCCACCCAGCCCGGGAGAACGGCTCGTTCCTCGACGTCGACCCGTTCGTCGGCGGCGGGGGCGGCGGCGGCGGACCCGACCCACGCGATTCGCTCGCCGTCGAGCACGACGGCGGCGTCGGCGAGGGTGCCGAGTTCGTCGTCGTTCGTGGTCAGTTCGGCGATGCCGGTCACCAGGATGCTCACGCCCACAGCCCTTCGATCGCCTCGGCCAGCTTCGATCCGACGTCACCGAGCATATGCGCGCCGTCGCGGACGACTACTCGTCCGCCGACGACCACGGTGTCCACATCGGACGCGGTGGCCGCGAACATCGTCTGTTCCGGCAGACAGCCCGCCGTGCGCGGGCTGTCGAGTCGGACGGCGACCAGATCAGCGGGCGCGCCGACCTTGATCTGGCCCGCCTCCGGCCAGCCCAGGGCCGCGTGTCCGGCGCTGGTCATCGCGACCAGCAGGTCGGCCGGAGTCAGTCGGCCGCGCTGACCGGTCCGGAAGCGTTCGCCGTGTTCCAGGGCGCGCGCCTCGACCAGCGGGTCGACAACCGCGTGCTGGTCACTGCCGAGGGACAGCGGCGAGCCCGCGGCCAGCAGCTCACGCGCGGGGCCGAGCCCGTCAGCCAGGTCTCCCTCGGTGGTGGGACAGAAGCACGCGCCGGTGCCCGACCCGCCGAGCAGGGCGATGTCCCCGGCGGTGAGGTGCGTGGCGTGCACGGCCGTCGTGCGGGGGCCAAGAACACCTGCTTCGTCGAGCAGTTCGGTGGGAGTGCGACCGTAGGCGGCTTGACAGGCCTCGTTCTCGGCGGGCTGCTCGGACAGGTGCACATGCAGCGGCCCCGGCCAGGCCGCACCGACCTCGGACAACGCCGCACGGGGAACCGCGCGCACGGAGTGGATCGCGCCGCCGACGCGGGTGGTGGCATCGGGACGCAGGTCTGCGACGCGGCTCGCCCACGCCTGGGCGGTGCCGTCGCTGAAGCGGCGTTGCTCAGCCGACACCGGTGCGCCGATTCCGCCTGCCAGGTAACAGGTGTCGAGCAGCGTGAGGCGAATCCCAGCATCCTTCGCGGCCTGGACCAACGCGACCCCCATCGCGTTTGGGTCGGCGTAGCGGTGGCCGCCGGGGGCGTGGTGCAGATAGTGGAACTCGCCGACGCAGGTGATTCCCGCGAGCGCCATCTCGGCATAAGCGGCACGGGCCAACGCGAGATAGGTATCGGGGTCCAACTTCGCGGCGAGCGCGTACATCCGCTCCCGCCAAGTCCAGAACGTGCCACCATCACCATGCGTCCGCCCCCGCAACGCCCGGTGAAACGCATGCGAGTGACCATTGGCGAACCCAGGAAAAACCAACCCCCGCAACGAGATCACGTCGCCAGACAGCGCCCGCCCCGCGGAGTTGACGGCGGTGATGGTGCCGTCGTCCGCCACGGTGACGAGGACGTCGTCGGTTATGCCCTCGGGGAGCCACGCCCGTTCACACCAGTATGTGGTCATCGGGCGAGGTGGGCGAGGACGTCGGCGAGGGCCACGGCACCCGCGGTGCAGTCGCCGGCTTCGGCGAATTCGGCGGGGGCGTGGCTGATGCCGGTGGGGTTGCGCACGAACAGCATCGCCGTGGGCAGGTGGGCGGCGAGGATGCCCGCGTCGTGGCCCGCACCCGTCGGCAGGGCGGGGACGCCGCCGAGGGTGGTGGCGAGGTCGTCACGCAGGGCCGGGTCGAAGATAACCGTGTCGCCGTAGGATTCCTCGGTCACGGTGACTGTGCAGCCCTCTTCTTCCGCCGCACCCCTTGCCGCGTCGGAGATCTCGGCTACTACGGCGCGGGTGCGGAAGTCGTCCTCGGCGCGGGCGTCGAGCCAGACGTCCACTGTGGACGCGATGACGTTCGTGCCGCCGGGGTTGGGCACGACCTTGCCGACCGTGGCCCGGGCGCCCTCGATGCCCGCGGCGGCGCGGCGGGCGGCGAGAACCACCTGTGCGGCGGGGAGCATCGGGTCGCGGCGGTCGGTCAGCAGTGTGGCGCCCGCGTGGTTTCCCTCACCGGCGAAGCTGAACCGCCAGCGGCCGTGCGCCAGGATCGAGCCGGCCACCCCCACCGGAGCGCCCAGGTCCACCAGTCCCCTGCCCTGCTCGACATGCAGCTCGACGAACACGCCGATCCGGGCCATGGCAACAGGATCAGGTCCCAGCCCGGCCGGGTCGAGACCTGCCGCGCGCACCGCGTCGGCCAAGGTCACACCATCGGGGTCGGTGAGCCGCCGCGCCGCGTCCGGGTCGATCGCGCCGGTCATCAGGCGGGAGCCGAGGCAGGCGACGCCGAACCGGCCGCCCTCCTCCTCGGCGAAAACCGCGATGGCCAGCGGCTTTCCCGGCACAAAACCCCTGGCCCGCAACAGATCCACAGCAACCAGCGCTGACGTCACACCAAGCGGACCGTCATAGGCGCCGCCGCCGGGGACCGAGTCGAGGTGGCTGCCGGTGACGACCGCCCCATCGGCGGGCGGCCCCCACCAGGCCCACATGGTGCCGTTGCGGTCGGTCTCGACGTCGAGCCCGCGGGCGACGGCCTCGGCGCGGAACCACTCGCGCAGCTCCAGTTCCGACTGGTCGAACCCGTGCCGCGAGAACCCGCCGCGCCGGGGATCGGCGCCGACACCGGCGATATCGCCCAGCAGGCCCGCGGCGGTCACGAGCGCGCCATGGGGACGGTCACGCCGCGCTCCGCCGAGACCTCGTCGGCCCGGTCGTACCCGGCGTCGACGTGCCGGATGACGCCCATCGCCGGGTCGTTGGTGAGCACCCGCTCGATCTTCTGCGCCGCCAGCGGCGTCCCGTCGGCGACGGTCACCTGGCCTGCGTGGATCGACCGGCCGATGCCGACGCCGCCGCCGTGGTGGATCGACACCCAGGTCGCGCCCGACGCGGTGTTGATCAGCGCGTTGAGCAGCGGCCAGTCGGCGATCGCGTCGGAACCGTCGGCCATCGCCTCGGTCTCGCGGTAGGGGGAGGCGACCGAGCCGCAGTCGAGGTGGTCGCGGCCGATCACGATCGGCGCGGACACCTCGCCGTTGGCCACCATCTCGTTGAACCGCAGGCCCGCCAGGTGCCGCTCGCCGTAGCCGAGCCAGCAGATGCGCGCCGGAAGCCCTTGGAACTCGACCCGTTCACCGGCCATCTTGATCCAGCGGGCGAGGGATTCGTTCTCCGGGAACAGTTCCAGCAGCGCCCGGTCGGTGGCGGCGATGTCGGCCGGGTCGCCGGAGAGCGCGGCCCAGCGGAACGGGCCCTTGCCCTCGCAGAACAGCGGCCGGATGTAGGCGGGCACGAAGCCGGGGAAGTCGAACGCGCGCTCGCAGCCGCCGAGCTTGGCCTCGCTGCGAATCGAGTTGCCGTAGTCGAAGACCTCGGCGCCCTTGTCCATGAACCCGACCATCGCGCCGACGTGCTCGGCCATCGACTCGCGGGCACGGTCGGTGAACTCGTCGGGCTTCTTCGCCGCGTAGTCGTGCCAGTCGGCCACCTCGACACCGCGCGGCAGGTAGGCCAGCGGGTCGTGCGCGGAGGTCTGGTCGGTGACGATGTCGATGTCCACACCGCGCCGCAGCAGTTCGGGGAACACCTCGGCGGCGTTGCCGATCACGCCGACCGACAGCGGCCGCTTCTCCCGCTTGGCCTGCTCGACCCGGGCGACGGCGTCGTCCAGCGAGTCGGCCAGTTCGTCGAGGTAGCGGGTCTCGACCCGGCGGCGGGCGCGCTCGGGATCGACCTCCACGCACAGCGCGACACCGTCGTTCATCGTGACCGCAAGCGGTTGCGCGCCACCCATCCCGCCGAGACCGGCGGTCAGCGTCAGCGTTCCGCGCAGGGTGCCGCCGAACCGCTTGTTGGCGATGGCGGCGAAGGTCTCGTACGTGCCCTGCAGGATGCCCTGAGTGCCGATGTAGATCCAGGAACCCGCTGTCATCTGGCCGTACATCATCAGGCCCTCGGCCTCGAGCTTGCGAAACTCCGGCCACGTGGCCCAGTCGCCGACCAGGTTCGAGTTCGCGATCAGCACCCGCGGCGCCCACTCGTGGGTGCGCATGACGCCGACCGGCTTCCCGGACTGCACGAGGAGAGTCTCGTCCGCGGCCAGGTTCGTCAGCTCGCGGGTGATCGCGTCGAAGCTGGCCCAGTTGCGCGCCGCCTTGCCGGTGCCGCCGTAGACGACTAGGTCGTCGGGCCGCTCGGCGACGTCGGGGTCGAGGTTGTTGTGGAACATCCGCAGCGCGGCCTCGGTCTGCCAGTTGCGGGCGGTCAGCGTGGTGCCTCGGGCAGCGCGCACGGGTCGGGCGGTGCTCATGCGGTCCTCCGGGTGACGGCGTTCATCAGGTCGCCGGAACGGATCAGGTCCTCGGCGGCGGCGATTTCGGGAGCGAGGTGGCGGTCCGCGCCGGGTCCTTCGACGTGCTCGCGCAGCGCGGCGACGGCGGCTCCGGTCAGCGGGCCGGGCAGCAGCGGCTTGCGCATGTCGAGCGCGCGGGCGGCGGTCAGCAACTCGATGGCGAGGACCGTGGTCAGCCCGTCGACGGCCTTGCGCAGCTTGCGCGCGGCGGACCAGCCCATCGAGACGTGGTCCTCCTGCATGGCGCTGCTCGGGATCGAGTCGACCGACGCGGGGACCGCGAGGCGCTTGAGTTCGGAGACGATCGCGGCCTGGGTGTACTGGGCGATCATGTGGCCGGAGTCGACGCCGGGGTCGTCGGCGAGGAACGGCGGCAGACCGTGCGAGCGGGCGACGTCGAGCATCCGGTCGGTGCGCCGCTCGGCCATGCTGGCGACGTCGGCGACCGGAATGGCCAGGAAGTCGAGCACGTAGGCGACGGGCGCGCCGTGGAAGTTGCCGTTGGACTCGACGCGGCCGTCCGGCAGCACCACCGGGTTGTCGATGGCGGAGGCCAGTTCGCGGTCGGCGACGGTCTCGGCGTAGCCGACGGTGTCGCGGGCGGCGCCGTGGACCTGCGGGGAACAACGCAGCGAGTAGGCGTCCTGGACGCGGTTGCACTCAGGGCCGCGGTGGCTCTCCACGATCGGCGATCCGGCGAGGAAGCGGGACATGTTGGCCGCGGACACGCTCTGGCCGGGGTGCGGGCGCAGCGCGTGCAGGTCGGGTGCGAAGACGCGGTCGGTGCCCAGCAGCGCCTCGACGCTCATCGCGGCGGTCAGGTCGGCGACGTCGAGCAGCGCGTGCAGGTCGGCCAGCGCCAGGCACAGCATGCCGAGCATGCCGTCGGTGCCGTTGATCAGCGCCAGGCCCTCCTTCTCGGCCAGCTCGACCGGGCGCACGTCGCGCTCGGCCATCACCTCGGCGGCCGGGCGGAGCGCGCCCGTGCGGTCGTGGACCATGCCCTCACCCATCAGGGCAAGGGCCACGGCCGAGAGCGGCGCGAGGTCGCCCGAGCAGCCCAGCGAGCCGTACTCATGCACGACCGGGTGAATGCGCTGGTTGAGCAGCTCCTGCATCGTCTCCACGGTCGACTGGCGGACGCCGGTGCGGCCGGTGGCGAGGGTGCGCAGGCGCAGCAGGATCAGGGCGCGGACGACCTCGTCCTCGACGTGCGGACCGGCGCCCGCGGCGTGCGAGCGGATCAGTGAACGCTGTAGGGCGGACCGCTTGTCGAGCGGGATGTGGCGGGTGGCCAGGGCGCCGAAGCCGGTCGAGACGCCGTACGTCGGCTGCTCGGCGTTGGCCAGTTCCTCGATGTGCGCGCGCGACTTGGCGACCGAGGCGAGCGCATCCTCGGTGATGCGCACCCGGGCGGCCGTGCGGGCGACCTTCACGACGTCCGCGCGGGTCAGCGGGCCGCCGTCGATCTCAACCAGTTCCAGCATGCGCCCATCTCAACGCGTGGCCGGGCCGCGCACGAGGGGGGATCGGGTGAGAGTGTCTGAGATACCAGACTGGGCTACCTTGGACGGGTGGGTGCCAGCAGTGACGTGCCCGCGCTGCGGCGCGGTCTGGCGGTGTTGCGCCTGCTCGCGGGCAAGGCGGGCCCGGTGACGGCGGCTGCGGTCGCACGGGAACTGGGACTGCCCCGTTCGACGACTTATCACCTGCTCGGCGAACTGGCCGACGCCGGTTTCGTCACCCACCTGCCCGAGGAGCGACGCTATGGCTTGGGGCTGGCGGCGTTCGAGTTGGGGTCGGCGTACCTGCGGCACGACCCGCTCGAACGGCTCGCCCGCCCGGTGCTGCGGCGGCTGATCGAGCGCACCGGGCACACCGCTCATCTTGGCGTGCTGCATGGCGGCGAGACCCTGTATCTGCTGCGGGAACAGCCTGCGCATCCGCACACCGTGGTGACCGATGTGGGTGTTCGGCTGCCGGCGCATTTGCCTGCTTCCGGGCGGGCGATGCTGGCGCATCTGCCTGCGGCGCAGGTGCGGGCATTGTTCCCGAACCGGGGGGCGTTCGTCGACCGGACCGGTCGCGGGCCTGCTCACCTGCCCGCGCTGCGGGGGTTGTTGGGCGCCGAGCGGCGGCGGGGATGGGCGGTGGAGGACGGGTACGTCACGGTCGGCTTCGCGTCGGTGGCCGCGCCTGTGTTCGACCATGGAGGGCATCCGGTGGCGGCGATCAGCACGACGTTCCGGCACACCTGCGAGACCGAGTGCGGGGAACAATGGCCTGAGTTGGCGGCGGAGACGCGGCGGGCGGCAGCGGAGTTGAGTGGGCGCATCGGCGGACATGACCCGGCGAACGAGAGGTGAGCGAGTTGACGGACTACCGCGACGAAATCCGTGCCTGCCTGGAGCGGGAAGACCTGGCGCTGGACCGGATCAGGGACACCGACGACTATGTGGTGCGCGGCAGGTCGCGGCCCGCGTTCTGGTACGAGCCGGTTTTCACCCTGCCCGTCGAGCTGCTCGCCGAGTATTTGGACAAGATGAGCGAGCAGTACGGCATGCCGGAAGCGCTGTCCCTGACCAAGATCCACGCGGTGGAGTACCTGACCACCGACCACGGGGAAGGGTTGAACGCGACTACGGCGCTCGGCTTCCGGCGCACCAAGAGCGGCGAGGTCGAGTTCTTCCTCGACCAAGACCCGCCCGCATAACCGGGCAGACGCCGGTGCGACGCCTGCCCGGTTAACGGCTCAGATTCCAGCCGAGGCCAGCCACTCCTTGGCGACCTTCGACGCGTCCGGCTTGTCCGGGGCGTTGAGTTTGGTGTTGAGCTCGATCAGGGTCTCGGTGGTCAGCTTCGCCGAGATGGCGTCGAGGACCTGCTTGATCGTGTCGCTCGCCTTGGACTTGTTGATCAGCGGGACGACGTTCTGGGCGGCGAAGTTGGACTTCGGGTCGTCGAGGACGACGAAGTTGTTCGCGGCGATGGCCGGGTCCGTGGTGAACAGGTCGGCCGCCTGCACGACCCCGCTCTTGAGGGCGTCGACGGTCAGCGGGCCGCCCACGTCGAGCGACTTGTACTCCGAGACCTGCAGCCCGTAGCTCGACTGGAGGCCGGGGATGCCGTCGGGGCGCTTCTGGAACTCCGGCGGGCCGCCGAAGACGACCGGGCCCTTGGCGGCGAGGTCGGCGATGGACTTGACGCCCAGCTTGTCCGCGGTCTCCTTGGTGATGACGACCGCGTCCTTGTTCTCCGCCGCCGACTTGGCCGTGACGGTGAGGTTCGCGGGAAGCGCCTTCTGCAGCGCCGCGTAGACCTCGTCGGCCTCGGTTTCCTTGGCCTGCTTGTTCACGTGCTGGAGGAGGACGCCGGTGTACTCCGGGATCAGGTCGATCGACCCGTCCTGCAGGCCCGCGTAGTAGGTCTCGCGGCTGCCGATGTTGAGCTTCTTGGTGACCTTGACCCCCTTGGCCTCCAGCGCGCTCGCGTAGATCTCGGCGAGCAGGGTGCTCTCCGGGAAGTTCGCCGAGCCGATGGCGATCGTGTCCGCCGCCGCAGGAGGAGCGGCGCTGGTCGTGGCGCCCAGCGGGTCGGACCCGCCTCCGCACGCGCTCAGGGTGAGCGCCGCGGCCAGGGTGGCCGCCGCACCTGCGAGTACGCGCTTCATCGAGGATCTCCTCACGTCGTTGCTTTCCGTTTCCTGGTGCGGGTCGGCCGCAGTCCCGGCGAGACCACCAGCCATTGCACACCCGCGAGAACAAGTTCCGCGGTGATCGCGAGCGCGGCGATGAGCACCGCGCCGCCCGCCATCTGGTCGAACTGGCGCAGCGCGTTGCCGTCGATCACGAAGCGGCCGAGGCCGCCCAGGGACACGAAAGCCGCGATGCTGGCGGTCGCGATGACCTGCAGCGTCGCCGCCCGCAGCGCCCCGAGCATCAGCGGCAGCGCGTTCGGGAGCTCGACGCCGAACAGCACTTCCCGCTCACTCATCCCCATCCCGCGCGCCGCGTCCACAATGGAGGGTTCGACGTTGCGGACGCCCGCGTACGTCCCGGCCAGCAGCGGCGGGACCGCGATCAGCACCAGCACGATCGTCAGCGCCTCGAAGGCGAGCAGCAAACCCATGGCGGGCACCAGGAGGACCAGCATGCCCAGCTCGGGCAGTGCTCGGACCGAGTTCAACAAGCCGACGACAAGGGTGCCGCCGCGTCGGGTGTGGCCGATGTAGGCGCCGAGTGGAACGGCGATCAGGGCAGCGATGGGGATCGCGGTGGCGGTGTACCGCAGGTGCTCCAACAAGCGCAGCGGGATGCCGTTGGCGGCCCAGTTGTCCGGGCTCGTGAGCCAGACCCAGACCTGCTCGAACACGCTCATCGAGCGCCTCCCGTTCGAGCCCACGGCGTCAGCGCCCGGCCCGCGACAACGAGGATGATCTCCATCAGGAGGGCCAGCACCAGGATCGCGACGATCGCCGCGATGATCTCGGCCGGATTGCCGCGCTGGTAGCCCTCGGTGAAGAACTTCCCGAGCCCGCCGACACCGATGAGCGCGCCGACGCTGACGAGGCTGATGTTCGACACCGTCGCGACCCGCACACCGGCCAGCAGGACCGGCACCGCCAACGGGAGTTCCACGGCGAAGAACCGGCCCAGCGGGCGGTACCCCATCGCGGTGGCGGCGGCGGTGACGGCGGGCGGGACCGCCGCCAGCGCGTCGGCCACCGACCGGACCAGCAGCGCGACCGTGTAGATGGTCAAGGCCGCGATGACGTTGAGCGGGTCGAGGATCCGGGTGCCGAGGATGAGCGGCATCAGCACGAACAGGGCCAGCGACGGAATCGTGTAAAGCATCCCCGCCGTGGGCACCAGAATCGACTTGGCCAGCCGCCAGCGGCTGGCCATCCAGCCCAGCGGCAGCGAGATCAGCAGGCCCGCGACCACCGGGATCAGGGCGAGCCACAGGTGGTCGAGGCTGGTGGTGAACAGCACGTCGAGGTGGTCGAGAATCCAGGTCACGTGGGCACCTCGCCGCAGCGGCGGGCGTCGGCCAGCGCCTTGACGACGGTGTCCGCGACGACCCCGCCGACCACCGCGCCCTGCGCGTCGATCGCTATGCCCAGGGCGGCAGGGGAACTGAGCGCCGAGTCGAGGGCGGTGCGCAGCGTCCCACTGTCCACTTCGAACAGCGAGCCGCCGGAGACGAGGTCTTCGGGGCGAACCTGATCCACTGTGGACAAGGAACCTTCGGACACCCAGCCCAGGGGACGCTTCGCCTCGTCGACCACAACGGCCCAGCCGTTGTCGAGGCTCGCCCGAGCCTGCTCGGCGGACGCGCCCAGCGCGACGGTGGCGACCGGTCCGACCGGAACACCTTGGGCGGAAAGGAAACCGAGCGCACGGTAGCCACGGTCGCGACCGACAAAGGAGGCGACGAAGTCGTCGGCGGGCCTGGCCAGCAACTCGGCCGGAGTGGCGTACTGGGCGAGCCTGCCGCCGACGCGCAGCACCGCGACCTTGTCGCCGAGCTTGATGGCCTCGTCGATGTCGTGGGTGACGAAGACGATCGTCTTGCCCAGGTCGGACTGCAGGCGCAGCAACTCCTCCTGCAGGCCGTCGCGCACCACCGGGTCGACCGCGCTGAACGGCTCGTCCATCAGCAGCACCGGCGGGTTGGCGGCGAGTGCCCTGGCCACGCCGACCCGTTGCTGTTGCCCGCCGGAAAGCTGCGACGGGTAGCGTTTGCCCAGCTCAGCGGGCAGCCCGACGCGTTCAAGCAGCTCGGCGGCCTGCTTGCGGGCGGTGGATTTGCGGGTGCCGAGCAGCACCGGGACCGTGGCGACGTTGTCGAGAACACTGCGGTGCGGGAACAGGCCGGCGTGCTGGATGACGTACCCGATGCCGCGTCGCAGCTTCGCCGGGGACTGCGCGCGGATGTCGGCGCCGTCGAGCAGGATCGTGCCGGAGGTGGCGTCGATCATCCGGTTGATCATCCGCAGAGAGGTCGTCTTGCCGCAGCCGGACGGGCCGACGAAGACGGTGATGCCACCGTCCTCGATCGTCAGGTCCAGGCTGTCCACCACGACCGTGCCATCGTCGTACCGCTTCGTCACGGCCTGGAACTCGATCACTCGAATCCCCTCGGGTCGCACGGCTCCTTGCCGGCCGTTGATCGTTCGACCTTAACCCGCAGGACTGACAGTGGCAGGGCATTTCCACCATCTAGGCACCCTTGCGGCCGGGCTGTCCACAGTCCTCATAGGCTCTCTTGACTGTGGCCGAATCCCTCGTGAACTTCCTCGCCGATCGTGGCGTGCACTCCCGTCCCCTGCGCGGGCTGGTCGCCCGGCTCGCCGAGGGGCCGCGGACCCTGGACTGGCTGATCCGCACCGCCGCGGTCCCCCGCCGCACGGTCGAAGACCTCCTGGACGCGGCAGGCGCCCGGCGTGACGGCGAGCAGTGGCGGCTCGACAGCGTCGACCCGGCCCTGGTCACGCCCCTGCCCACGGCAACCGATGACGAGTCGCGGCCGGTCTTCGAGCGGTACCTGGACGGGGTGCCCAAGCCCCGGCGCGCGCTCGACCACGTCCAAGCGGACCTGGACACCATGCTGCGTCGGGCCCGGTGGCTCGACGAGACCTACCACCTGCCAGGCGCGCGACTGCTGTGCGTCGGCGACCACGACCTGACCGCGCTGGCCGCCTGCACCCTGCGGCCCGAGCTGTCGGCCACGGTCGTGGACCTCGACGAGGACCTGCTGACCTACATCGACGCGACGGCCCAAGAGCGCGGCCTCGACATCCGCTGCCTGCACGCCGACCTGCGGTTCGGCATGCCCGAGGTGGAAGCCGACCTGGTGTTCACCGACCCGCCGTACACACCGGAGGGGATGCGGCTGTTCCTGGCCCGCGGCGTGGAGTCGCTGCGGCCGGAGGGGCGAGTGGTGGTCGCGTACGGGTACAGCGAGCGGAACCCGGCGCTGGGGTTGAAGGTGCAGCAGGAGGTGCTGCGGCTGGGGCTGGTGTTCGAGGCGGTGCTGCCGGGGTTCAACCGGTACCTGGGCGCGCAGGCGGTGGGCAGTGCCAGCGACCTCTATGTGCTGCAACCGACGGGCAAGTCGGCGAAGCTGGCGCAGGCGGCGGTGCGCGGCGGCGAGACCGGGATCTACACCCATGGCCCCCAGTCGGTGGAGTCCACCGGCCCCGACCCGGAGGCCATCGCCGCCCTCCTGCGGTTGACGCGTGGCGACGACACGGTCCAGCCGACGCTGCTCCGGCCGGGCTGGTCCGCGCCGGTCAAGGCGTCGGGGCCGGTCGCGTTCGACCTCACCGCCGACCCGGGGCCGTGGCTGGCGCGCACGCTGCTGGCCGGTCCCCCGGCGCGGGTGGGCGCGCTGGTGGGCAACAACCACTCGGACATCACCGACCAGCGCGGACAGGTCGCGCTGCGGGAGCTGGTGAGGGCGAAATACCGGCTGACGTTCCACCGCAGCACACCGGACGGCAAGCACGCCGTGGTGATCGCCGAGCCCGTCCCGGCTCAGGGCGTGGCGGCGGCGCTGCTGGAACGCGTCCACGGCAAGCTGGGGAACGTGTGGCGAGAGGCGCTCATCCGGGAGAGCGGGTCGCTGACGAAGCGGGAAGCTCGGGAGAAGATCGCGGAACTGGCACCGGAAGCCGACCTCGCGTCCCGCCTGATCGACCTGCCCCGCCATCGGATCGCGGCGATCCTCGCGGCGGCGCAGAGCGGCTAGAGGTCGGCCAAGCGCTCCGGTGACCACGACGACGGTGTGAGAATCAGGATGCCGCCAGCGAGGTTCTTGGAGTGCCGCAGGCGTGCGCCCTGTTTCAGCTCCGTTCGTAGTCGGCCACCATCCTCTTCAGGAAGTTCACCGTATCGGCGGCCCCCAACGCATGCCTCGCCAACGCGGCTGTCGCCCCTTGGAACTTGTCGATGTCGACGGAGGTGTGGAGAAAGCCGGACACGCCGTGGTTCTCGATGTAGACAATGGGCAGTTCCGACCTGAACCCGTACAACACGTAGGCACCCGGGTTCTTGTATCCGCCGTGCTTGAACGGAATCACCTGGATGGTGACGTGCGGCAAGGCCGCGCGGCCGATCAGCCAGTGCAACTGTTGCACCATCACCTCCGGCCCACCGAATGATCTGCGCAGTACCGCCTCATCGATAATGGCCAAGTACTTCGGGCTGACCCTCTTGGTCAGGATCTTCTGCCGCTCCAATCGGGCGGCGATCCGTTCCTCGCGGCCCTGATCATCGGTGGCCGCAAGGGCCATGATCGCCCGGACGTAGGCCGGTGTCTGGAGCAATCCAGGGATGTATACCGGCGCGAACTCTGCGAGCGATTCGGCCTGGGCTTCGAACCCCACGAACGGAGCCATCAGCCGCAGGCGATCACCCGTTTCCAGCCACTCCCGGGCATCCAGATTCTCCGCCAAATCGAGAATGCGCTCCCGATCGGCTCCGATCACCCCGTACAGCGCCAGGAGCCCGGCGATATCCCTGATCGGCGAGATTCGCTTGGCCGTCTCACTGCGATTCAGCGACGCAATGGACAACCCCATCGCCTTCGCCGCCTGCCGGGTGGTCTTCCCAGAGAGCGCGCGAGCCGCCTTCAACTCCATCGCCAAGGCCCGCAGGCGGGCGGGCTGCCGGTTCCTGATCATTGCTTCATGAGACCCGGGTATCTCGACTCCCGCAACGTCCACGATCGGTGGAACGTTCTCACCCATGGAAACAGTGCGGTCAGGCTCCGCTGGGGATGTGAACGGGGCCCATCTTGAGCATTTCGCGGAAGTCCTTGGCGGGCAACGGGCGCGAGAGCAGCCAGCCCTGGTAGGCGTCGACGCCCACACCCCGCAGCACGTGGAACTGGGTGGCGTTCTCGACGCCCTCGGCGACGCAGCTGCGGCCCATGGCGCGGGCCATGTCGACCAGGGCTCGGGCCACGGCGAAGTCCGACGCGTCGGTTGCCACGCCCGAGACGAAGCGGCGGTCGATCTTGATGATCTGCGCCGGGAGTTCCTTGAGCCGGGCCAGCGACGAGTAGCCGGTGCCGAAATCGTCCACGGCGAAGCGGACACCTCGTTCCACCAGTTCCGCCATGGCCTCGCGGCTGCGGGAGGGCAGGTCGATGAGGCTGGTCTCGACCAGCTCCAGCACCACGCGGTCCCAGGCGATGCCGGTGGCGGCCACCGTGGCGCAGACGACGTCGACGAACTCCGGGTCGCCCGGCACCAGGCCCGCGAGGTTGACGGCGATGCCGACTCCGCCGCCCAGGGTGCTTCCGTTGATCTGCGGCCACTCCGCCGCCTCGGTCAGCGCCGCGCGCAGGACCCAGCGGTCGAGTTCGCCCAGCAGGTCGCCCTGCTCGGCGACCGGGAGGAACTCGCCGGGCAGCAGCAGGCCGCGCTCCGGGTGCGGCCAGCGGACCAGGGCCTCGGCTGACAGCACCGTGCCGTCCGGGCCGACCACCGGCTGGTAGTGCAGGATCAGCTGGTCGTTGGCGATGGCCTCGCGCAGCTGGCCTTCGAGCAGCATCTGACTGTTGGCCGAGGCGATGAGGGCGTCGCTGGCCAGGGAGACCCGGCCGGTGCCGCGGGCCTTCGCGGCGAACATGGCCGCGTCGGCGTAGCGCAGCAGGTCGGCGCCGCTGGTGTCCTGGCCGGACGGGACGGCCGCGCCGATGCAGGCCGACACGCGAAGCAACTGGCCGCGGACCGGGACCGCGGTGCGGAGCAGGGTGGCGGCGAGGTTGGCGAGCGCGTCGACCCCGCCGACTTCCTCCACATCGGAGCAGATGACCACGTACTCGTCACCGGACATCCGGGCGACCGTGCAGCTCGGCGGCAGTCCGCGTTCCAGCCTGCGGGCCAGCGCGGTGATCAGCTCGTCGCCGACGTCGTGGCCGAGGGAGTCGTTGACCCGCTTGAAGTTGTCGACATCGCAGAACAGCAGCGCGATGCGTTCGTAGTCGCGGCCTCCCAGCAGCTTCGCCAGGAGTTCCTTGACCGCCGCTCGGCCCGGCAGGCCGGTCAGCTCGTCGTGGGTAGCCTGGTAGCGCAGCCGTTCCGCGGCCCGTCTGCGGTCGGTGACGTCGGCGAAGACGACCAGCCAGAACCGCTGCCCGTCGTCGGCGACCGACACCGTGGCGTTGAGCTCGCAGTACACCGGCTTGCCGGTCGCGGTGACCAGCACCCGCTGTCCACTGTGGAACGAGTGGGAGCCGCCGCGGGAGGTGGCGCGGTCGTCGGGGTGCGTGAGCTGCTCGGCGGTCATCCCGCGCAGGTGGTCGAGGTCCATGCCCAGCAGCGAGCAGAGGGCGTCGTTGGCGTCGACGAGCCGTTCCGCGTCGTCGAACAGGGCAATGCCGACGGGGGTGATCGCGACCAGGTCGGTGAACCGCTTGCTGGAGCGCTGCATCCGCGTTTCCGTGGAGCGCTGCTCGGTGACGTCCTGGGCGGTGCCGATCATCACGGCGTTGCCGCCGTCGTGCCCGGCCGCCTCACCGCGGATGCGGAAGACCCGGCGCGTGCCGTCGGGCCGGATGATCCGGTGCTCGCACTCCACCGGCCGCTTCGTGCCCGCGAGTTCCTGCCACCGCTGGTCGACCCAGCCGCGGTCGTCGGGGTGGCAGAGCTCAAGATAATCCGCGTATGTGATCTTCGTCCCTGGCTCCACGCCCGCCAGTTCGTAGAGCATCGATGACCACAGACAGTCACCGGTTTCGGTGTTCCACTCCCAGGTGCCGAGCCGGGCGACCCGCTGCGCCTCGCGGAAGAGCCTGCCGTCCTGGGTGAGCTGGCGTTCCATCGCGCGGAACTTCGTGAAGTCCTGCACGGTGCCGTGCACCTTCGACGGCTTGCCGTCTGCGTCGCACTCGGTGCGGGCGCGCACCAGATAGGTGCGCTCGCCGGCGAGGTCGCGCACTTCCAGCTCGATGGGCTGGGCCGATCGGTATCGGCACAGCCGCGAGCGGAAGCGCGCGACCGCAGGCTGGTCGTCCGGGTGGACGAGGGCGAGCAGTTCATCGAGCGTGGCGCGCGGGGACAACCCGCACAACCTGCACAAACCGTCGGATAGGTAGCCCAGACCGGAGGCCATGTCGAACGTCCAACTGCCCAGTCGGGCTATCCGCTGGGCCTCCAGTAACAGGGCGCGTTCCGCGGCCACGTCCGCGAGGACATCGGCGGCACTCGATTCGCCAAGGTCAGGCGCGAGAATGCGGCCGGTGTCGACGTCGAGTGCTCCCGCGGGCATCACTGCCCCGGGAACCCCGACGCGCACGACATGCTCGGCCACGGAGCGATCCCCTCCACCCTCGAGTAGGCGGGTGGGGCACCGCTGCCGAGCATCCCGCCGGCCTCAGGCTACCCCGTCCTCCTTCGCGGCCCTTGCCACCGCCGCCGCGACCTCGGGTGCGACCCGGGGGTCGAGCGCGCTCGGCACGATCCGGTCGACCGCCAGGTCGTCCTCGGCGACGGCCGCGATCGCGTCGGCGGCGGCGAGCTTCATCCGCTCGGTGATCCGGCGCGCGCCGGAGTCCAGGGCGCCGCGGAAGATGCCGGGGAAGGCGAGGACGTTGTTGATCTGGTTCGGGAAGTCGCTGCGCCCGGTGGCCACGATCGCCGCGTACTTGCGGGCGATGTCCGGGTGGATCTCCGGGTCCGGGTTCGACAGCGCGAACACGATGGAGTCCTTGGCCATGGTGGCCACGATGTCCTCCGGCACGGTGCCCGCCGACAGGCCGACGAACACGTCGGCGCCCGCGAGCGCCTCGGTCTGGCCGCCGCGCAGCCCGCTGTGGTTGGTGACCTTGGCCATCTGCTCCTTGATCGGGTTCAGATGGTCGCGGCCCTCATGGATGATGCCGCGCGAGTCGAGCAGCGTCACGTCGCCCGCGCCCGCGGCCAGCAGGATCTTCGCGCAGGCGATGCCCGCGGCGCCCGCGCCCGCGATGACGACCCGCTGATTCGCGATGTCCTTGCTCAGGACCGTGTTGGCCCCGCGCAGCGCGGCGAGGAGCACGATCGCGGTGCCGTGCTGGTCGTCGTGCATGACCGGGCAGTCGAGGGCCTCGATGAGCCGCTCCTCGAGTTCGAAGCAGCGCGGCGCCGAGACGTCCTCCAGGTTGACCGCGCCGAAGGACGGGCGCAGCCGGACCAGAGTCTCGACGATCTCGTCGACGTTGGTGGTGTCGAGCACCAGTGGGATCGAGTCGAGACCGCCGAAGGTCTTGAACAGGGCCGCCTTGCCTTCCATGACCGGCAGCGACGCGCTGGCGCCGATGTCGCCGAGGCCGAGCACCGCCGTGCCGTCCGAGACGACCACTACGAGGCGCGAAGCCCACGTGTAGCGGGCCGCGAGCGAGGCGTCCTCGGCGATCGCGCGGCTCACCTTGGCCACCCCGGGGGTGTAGGCGATCGACAGCGACCTCGGGTCGGCCAGTGGCTTGGTGACCTCTACACCGAGCTTCCCGCCCTCATGGGCGCGGAAGATCTCCTCATCGGTGATCGGTTCTGAATCGCTCACGGCGGTCTTTCGGTAGTCGTTCAGTGCGGTCATGATTGGCGTCCTCCAGGATCTCGCGAAGTGCTCACGGGCACACGCGAGCGGATTGCCGGACGGGCTCCGAGTCCGGACACGGGCTGGGTCTTCCAGTCACAACGGCGCGGTGGTTGCGTCGGTGGTAGACGGGACGGCGGAGCTGGTCGACGGCGGGGGTTCCGGTCGCTTGCCCGGGGTGTGGGCGGGCGGCCGATGGACGCTGCGGTGCGCACAGTGTGACAGGACAAGTGTGACCTGTCTGCGGTCGGGATCACATCGAAGGCCGCCAAAGCCGCACGTCAGAAGCAGTTTCACCAAGACGTCCGTCCGGTTTGGTTTGTGACAGGGCCTATTCGGAGCGTTACACGTGGATAGTGCTCAGTTTTCCGAGAGGTCGATCACTAGGCTCAAACCCATGCAGGTACGCGAGCTGAAGGTCGTCGGCGCCATCGAGTTCTCCCCCCGGACCTTTCCGGACAGTCGGGGCGTTTTTGTCTCGCCGTTCCAAGGCGACGCGTTCGCCGAGGCGGTCGGCCACCGGCTGACTGTCGCGCAGACCAACCACAGCCGCTCGCGCCGCGGCACGATCCGCGGGCTGCACTTCTCCGACGTCCCACCGGGTCAGGCCAAGTACGTGTACTGCCCGCAGGGCGCGCTGATCGACTTCGTCGTCGACGTGCGGGTCGGCTCACCGACCTACGGCGTCTGGGACGCCGTGCGGCTCGACCCGGTCGACTTCCGCGCGGTGTACGTGCCGGAGGGCGTCGCACACGGGTTCGTGGCCCTGGAGGACGACACGGTGCTGTCGTACCTGTGCTCCACCGGCTACAACCCGGGGTCCGAACACGGCCTCAATCCCCTGGACCCGGAACTGGCGCTGCCCTGGTCGGTCGACGATCCGACCCTCTCGGAGAAGGACGCCACCGCGCCGACCCTCGCCGAGGCCGCCGAGACGGGCCTGCTGCCGACCTACGACGCCTGCCTGGCGCGCTACGCGGACCTGCGGGGCTGAATCCGGCCTGGCCGGGGCCACAGCCGCCAGCGGACGACGGCGTGCACCTTGGCGGGACCGAAGTAGCGGGAGTCGAACGAGGCCTCGGCGAAGTCGCCTTCGACGTGCCAGAGGTAGCCTGCCGGCCGGATGGCGCGCTTGACCGAGAGCTGCCCGGGCCTGCTCGGCCAGGTCACCAGCACGACGTCCCCCGGCCTGGGTGTCCCGTGTGTCGCCAGGACGACGTCACCGCCGTCCAGCGCGGGTGCCATCGACGCACCGCGCACCGTCACCCGTCGGACCGGCATTCGACTTCCGAGTATCAACGATCACCTCCGCCTGCCCGCCCATCGTGCCCGGAGTAGGGTCGAATCGTCGGAGCACCCCCGTTCGCCCATGGAGGAACAATGCGACTGTTGTCGCGCTTTCTCGCGCCTCGACTGGAGGCCACAGCCCACTGTGACCTTCCGTGTGGCGTGTACGACCCGGCCCAGGCCCGCATCGAAGCCGAGTCGGTGAAGGCGGTCCAGCAGAAGTACCAGGACAACGAGGACCCCGAGTTCCGCACGCGCGCGGTTCTGATCGCCGAGCAGCGCAGCGAGCTCGTCAAGCACCACCTGTGGGTCCTGTGGACGGACTACTTCAAGCCGCCGCACTTCGAGAAGTACCCGGAACTGCACGACCTGTTCAACCGCGCCACCAAGGCCGCGGGCGCGGGCGGCACCAAGGGTTCGATGGACCCGGCCACCGGCCAGGCCCTGCTCGACCTGATCGGCGAGATCGACAAGATCTTCTGGGAGACCAAGAAGGCCTGACGCCTCAAGCGCGTTGAAACGGCGCTGACCAGCGAGGACATCTCGCCGGTCAGCGCCGTTTCGCGTTGGTCCGCTAAGCCGTCAGCGCGCTCATGCGTCGCTGCTCGACGATCGCGGCGGCGAACACGTCCTGCAATATCCGCGCGGTGTCGGCTGAGGGAAAACGGGCGGTTTCGCCGGGCGGGACGGAGATCCCGATGTTCCCCTCCGCGTCGAGATAGACCGACATCTCACGATGCCGTCCAGCCGCGTCGATACACGGCACGGTTCGTATCCACGGGTGCGAGCTGATCGCGACCACCTCCTGGTGCAGGTGCGAAGGTTCGCACACGGTGTTCCCCGCGCGGGCGGGGCCCGCATGGCCGTCCCGGTCAGGGTCCGCTCCGGGGCGGGGCCAGGGTCTTACCGGATGATCTTGCCGCGGCCGCCGGACAGGCTTGTCCGCATGAAGCCATCACGCCTCGCCGCCACGTTCGCCGCCGCCACCGCGCTGGTCGGCCTCGCCGCCGCCCCGGCCGCCGCGAGTCCGCCGGAGTTCAGCTTCGCCGACTGCCCCACCGTCCTGCCCGCGGGCGCCGATCCCACCAAGTGGCGATGCGAGGAGATGGCGGCCACCGGGACCATCGAGTTCGGCACGCTGCCCACCGTCCACTTGCCCATGCTGCGGATGACCTTCGCCGAGGGCACCCTCGACGGCCGCTTCGCCCAGACCTTCGGGGCGCTGCGGGCGGAGCCGGTGCGCATCCCGCGGAGCCACCTGTCGATGGAGTTCCAGTACGGCGGGTTCTCGGACTTCCAGTCGAACGACCAGCGCATGGGGGAAGTGCACCTCAAGCTCGCCGTCAAGGGATTCGGGCTGCCCTCGACCTGCACGATCGGCACCGACGCGGAGCCGATCCGGTTCGTGGTGAAGCGCCAGACGCCGACCGAGGTGGTGTCGACGAATCCGCTGGTGGTGCGTTTCAGCGTCACCGACACCGCGTTCACGGTGCCTCGGTCGAGCGGGTGCGGGCCGTTCAGCCGGATGATCGACACCCGGTTGGGCCTGCCCTCCGCCGAGGGGAACTCCCTGGTGCTGCACAACAGGGTGGGAATCCGCGGGTACTGACGACCCGGTTGGATAGCGCCGTGCGCATCGGACAACTGCCTCTCGACGAGCAACTGGTGGCCCTGCGCGCGGCGCTGACGCGCAACGAGGTGCTGATGGACGTGCTGGACCGGGCGGCCCGACTCGACCTGCCTGGTTGGTACGTGACGGCCGGAGCCGTGTTCCAGACGGTGTGGAACACGGTCACGGGCCGTCCCGCGACCTTCGGGATCAAGGACTACGACCTGTTCTACTTCGACCCCGCCGACCTGTCCTGGGAAGCGGAGGACCAGGTCATCCAGCGCTCCCGGCCGTTGTTCGAGGAGGTGACGGCCCAGGTCGAGATCCGCAACGAGGCGCGCGTACACCTCTGGTACGAAGCCAAGTTCGGCGTCGCGTGCGCGCCGTACGCAGGCACCGAGGACGCGATCGACTCCTTCGCGGCAACGACGTGCTGCATCGGAATCAGGCTCGACGGCTCCCGGTGGCGGGTTTACGCCCCGCACGGGCTCGCGGACGTGTTCAACATGGTCGTCAGACCCAATCCGGTACTCGCCCCACGGGAGGTCTACGAAGACAAGAGCCGCCGCTGGCGACAAGAGTGGCCCGAACTCACGGTCCTGCCCTGGCCTACTTCGGCGACACCCTGATCGTGATCGTGGCCGCCACGACCTCCTTGCCCTCGGTGTCGACGATCGACACCGACACCGGCACAACAGGGTCGGGCTCACTGGACACCGACCGCGTCTAGTTGATTTGACAGTAGCGCGTCTAGTCCAGTAGACGTATGCTGTGGTCAACAAACGGTTGCGACCCAGCGCCATGCTGAGCCTGGTACGCAAGCGAGCCCGCGCACATAACCTGCGGGTCGCGGAATTGACGGGCAGAGGAAAGGGTTCACACACGCTGTATCTAATGTTGGACGCACGGGACGAGGAGGTCGGCCGATTCGCGTTGACCGGCCACTCACGCGAGATGTCATGGACCGTCATGAACAGCATCGAGCAAGCCCTGACACCGTTGTTCGGCGAGAAATGGACGGAGGATCGATGAGTGATCTCCCGGTCTACCCGGTGACCGTGACCCGGGAGGACGGCCTGTGGGTGGCGGTTGTCGACGGGCTAGCCGGTGGAGCGACCGACGTCGACCGTTTCGACGAACTTCATGACGCCGTATTGGACCTGATCTCGACGCTGACCGACCTCGACCCAGGCGAGTTCTGGATCCAATGGCAATTCCTGCAGGGCAGTTATCAGTTGTTTGAGATGCTTCGGGACCTGCGCCAATGGGAAAAACAGGCCGACTTCGCGGTTTCGAGCCGTGACGCCGCCCGCAGACAACTCGCGGGCGAGTTGCGCGGTGCTGGACTGAGCCTGCGCGAGATCGCCGATGTCATCGGCACCTCACATCAGCGGATCGCGCAGATCCTCGACACAGGACCGGCCAAGGACATCCTTGACCCCAGGTTGTCGGACCTGGTAGCGCAAGCGGGCGACCCGGCGCCCGCGCGACTGGCGAGCACGGTCGCACAACTCACCAGGCTCGCGGACGCGTCCGAACCGACATCTGTCGAATTCGACTACCCGCGCCCGCTCCTGGGAGCCTTCGTCTTCTACCTTGACGCGGCGCTCCATTACGCACCCGGCCCACGGCACGACCTGTT
This sequence comes from Actinokineospora xionganensis, assembly GCF_014323725.1. Taxonomy (GTDB): domain Bacteria; phylum Actinomycetota; class Actinomycetes; order Mycobacteriales; family Pseudonocardiaceae; genus Actinokineospora; species Actinokineospora xionganensis. Next base: position 165,536 of record NZ_JABVED010000007.1, read on the forward strand.
CATCACGACCGCGTCGTTTCTCGATGATGTCGCCGAGGATCCGGCGTTGCGCCACGTTCCCCATTCGGCCTGACGGCGGAGGTCACTGAGCCGCCGGGACAAGGACTACGACCCACGGCCCGACTGACCGCGCTTCCCTGGCCTACTTCGGCGACACCCTGATCGTGATCGTGGCCGCCACGACCTCCTTGCCCTCCGTGTCGACGATCGACACCGGCACCGGCAGGTCGAACGGCTCCGCGCCGAACGTCGGGATCTCGGGGAGTTCGGCGACCGCGCGCAGGCTGGTGGTGGCCTTCGCCGTGTAGGCGACCGTCATGCCCTTCGGGATCCACCGGTGGGTCGTGGGCACGGTGGCCTCGGCGAGCATGCCCATCGCGCACTCGGCGAGGTTGCACGCGGCGATGGCGTGGAACGTGTGGATGTGGTTGTGCACGCCCCACCACTTCGGCGATCGGACCTCGCAGCGGCCCGGACGCATGTCGACGACCGTCGGCAGGATGGTGCCGAAATACGGCACGCGCACGGACATCGCGACGGAGAAGAGGCGGTTGCCCAGGGGACGCTCGGCGAGCTTGCGCCACATCGCGTAAGTCTTGGTCGACGTCATGAGAATGAAGCTACTTGTCAGTAGGTTTTGTGGCAAGCGTGAGCATTTAGGATCCAGGTCATGCATGAGCCGGTGGTCTACCTGCTGCGACACGGCGCGACCGAGTGGTCGGAGAACGGGCGGCACACCGGCCGCACGGACATCGACCTGACCGGCGACGGCGAGGCGGGGGCCCGGCGGGCGGGCGCGCTGCTGGCCGCTCTGCGTGGCGACCGGCCCGCCCTCGTTCTCTCAAGCCCGCGTGTCCGGGCGACCCACACCGCGGAACTGGCCGGGCTCACCGTCGACGAGACGACCGAGGACCTCGCCGAGTGGGACTACGGCGATTACGAGGGGCTCACCACGCCCCAGATCCGCGAGACCGTCCCCGGCTGGACCGTCTGGACGCACCCCTGCCCGAACGGCGAGACCGCCGAAACCGTGGGCGAACGCGCCGCGAGGGTCGTGCACCGGATCCGCGAGGCCGACGGCGACGTCGTCCTGATCGGCCACGGGCACTTCGGCCGCGTCCTGGTGTCCACCTGGATCGGACAGCCCGCCGCCTTCGGCGTCCACTTCGGACTCGAAGCGGCCGGGCTCAGCATTCTCGGCGACGAACGCGGCGTGCCGCAGGTCCGTCGCCTCAACGTCCCCGCCAGGTAAGGAGATTCCCTTGTCAGACCCCAGGATCCGCCGCGTCACCGAGTCCGATGTGGACGCTGTGGTGGGGCTCGTGTACGAGCTGGCCGAGTACGAGCGCGCGCCCGACGAGTGCCACCTGACCGCCGAGCAGCTCCACACCGCACTGTTCGGCGACGCGCCCGCGCTGTTCGGACACGTGGCCGAAGTGGAGGGCGAGGTCGTCGGCTGCGCACTGTGGTTCCTGAACTTCTCCACGTGGCGCGGGGTGCACGGCATCTACCTCGAAGACCTCTACGTCAGCCCGTCGCAGCGCGGGTCCGGCCTGGGCAAGGCGCTGTTGGTCGAACTGGCCGCGGAGTGCGCCAGGCGTGGCCTGGAGCGGCTGGAATGGTCGGTGCTCGACTGGAACGAGCCCGCCATCGGCTTCTACAAGTCGATCGGCGCCGTACCGATGGACGAATGGACCGTCTACCGGCTCACCGACAGTGCCCTCGGTGACCTCGCCGACCTTGCCGCACAGGGCTAATTCGCTGTATATACCCACTTCTACCTGGGAATTCTCCGGTACGTTCGTAGCTTCTTCCGCAGGGTCCATTCGGGTTAACGTTCACCCGATAGGTGCGCTTCGTGACGCTTTGTCACCGAGGGTGGCGCACTCCCCTGCGAAAGGAACATCCCCGTGGTTCACGTGGGTAGAAAGACCTGGGCGGTGGTCGCGGTGGGCGCGGCCGCTGTCGCCGGAACCGGCATCGTGTCGCTGACCGCGACCGCCGCCCAGCCCGCCCCGGCCGCACCCGCGGTCCAGTCCGCGCCGGCCCGCCTGATCGTCGGCTACAAGTCGCAGGCAGAGCAGGCCGGTTCGGACAACGCCGTCAAGGCGCACCTCGCCGCGAAGGCCCAGAGCCTCACCCTGCAGCGCAGGCTCGGCACGGGCGCGGTGCTCGTCGACGTCGGCGGCGCCGACAGCACGGCGCTGATCAAGGCCCTGCAGGCCGACCCGAACGTCGCGTTCGTCGAGCCGGAGCTGCGGGCCACGACCATGGCCGCGCCCAACGACCCCGACTACTCGAAGCAGTGGCACTACTTCGAGGAGAAGGCGGGCATGAACGTGCCGGGCGCGTGGTCCTCCACGACCGGCGCGGGCGTCACCGTCGCGGTGATCGACACGGGCTACGCCAAGCACTCCGACCTCGACGCGAACACCGTCGCGGGCTACGACTTCGTCAGCAACAGCTCGGCCGCGCGCGACAACGACGGACGCGACCCGAACCCGGCCGACCAGGGCGACTGGTCCGCCGCGGGCGAGTGCGGCACCAACTCCCCCGCCGCGAACTCCAGCTGGCACGGCACGCACGTCGCGGGCACCATCGCCGCGGCGACGAACAACGCCAAGGGCGTCGCGGGTGTCGCCTACGACGCGAAGATCCAGCACGTGCGTGTGCTGGCGAAGTGCGGCGGCTCGTTCGCCGACATCGACGACGGCATCGTGTGGGCGTCGGGCGGCACCGTGAACGGCGTCCCGGCCAACAAGACCCCGGCGAAGGTCCTCAACCTGAGCCTCGGCGGCCAGGCGACCTGCCCGACCAACACGCAGAACGCCATCAACGGCGCCGTCCAGCGCGGCTCGGTCGTCGTCGTGGCGGCGGGCAACTCGGGCAAGGACGCGGCCGGTTTCACGCCGGCGAGCTGCAAGAACGTCGTCGTGGTGGCCGCGACCGACCGTGACGGCAACCGGGCGCAGTTCCGCTCGGACAACACCGCGTCGTCGAACTACGGCACCGTCGTCGACATCGCCGCGCCCGGTGGCGAGACGTGGACCGCGTCGGACCGCAGCAACGGCATCCTGTCGACGCTGAACTCGGGCACCACCACGCCGAGCACCGAGTCGTACGCGTTCTACCAGGGCACCAGCATGGCGACCCCGCATGTCGCGGGCCTTGCCGCGCTGATGCTGAGCAAGAAGAGCGACCTCACCCCGGCGCAGGTCGAGGCGGCCATCAAGCAGAACGCCCGGCCGCTGCCCGGCACCTGCACCGGCGGCTGCGGCGCGGGCATCGCCGACGCCGCGAAGACGGTCAGCTCGCTCGGCGACACGGTGGGCGGCCCGGCGGTCACCAACCCGGGCAACCAGACCGGCAAGGTCGGTGTGGCGACGTCGCTGCAGGTCAAGGCGACCGACCCGGCGGGCAAGACGCTGGCCTACTCGGCGTCGGGCCTCCCGGCCGGCCTGTCGATCAACTCGACGAGCGGCCTGATCTCCGGCACGCCGACCACTGCGGGCACGTCGAACGTCACGGTCACCGCGACGAACACCGACAGCAAGTCCGGCAACACCACGTTCACCTGGACCGTCGCGGGCGACGGCACCGGCGGCGCGGTCACCGTGACCCGTCCGCAGGACCAGTGGGGCTTCAAGGGCTGGACGATCCAGGCCCTGCAGATCCAGGCGAGCAGCACCGCGGGCGGCACGCTGACCTTCAGCGCGACCGGCCTTCCCCCGGGCCTGACGATCAGCGCCTCGGGCCGGATCACCGGCACGCCGACGACGAGCGGGAACTACTCGGTCACCGTGACCGCGAAGGACTCCGGCGGCGGCACCGGCAGCACCACGTTCGGTTGGCGCGTCTACTAGACCGCTGAAGGACGGGCCTGACCACTACGGTCAGGCCCGTTCGGCGTTTCAGGGCACCAAGCGCCGGTACATGATGTGGATGTCGGCGTAGCCCTGTGTGGGGTGGCGGAAGGCTCCGGGGACGGTCCCGACGATCTCGAAGCCGAGCGACTCCCACAGCGCGATCGCGCCGGTGTTGGTGGAGACGACGGCGTTGAACTGCATCGCCTGGTAGCGCTGCGCGCGTGCCGCGGAGAGCACGTGGTGGGCGAGCGTTCGCCCGATCCCCTCGCCTGCGCGGTCCGGGTCGACCATGAACCCCGCGTTGGCCACGTGGTCGCCCAGGCCGGGCTGGTTGGGCTTGAGCAGGGCCGTGCCGACGATCCGGCCGTCGTCCTCGGCCACGAACACCGCGGCGGGCGCTGGAAGCATCCACACCGCCCGCGCGCTGTCCTCGTCGGTCGCGGGGTCCCACATGTACGTCTCGCCGGTGGACACCACGCGGTGCCAGAGCGGCCAGATTCGCTCCCAGTCCGCCGAAACGGCCTCCCGCACGCGCATAGTCAGCTTTGGGCCTCTTCGTCGCCCTGGGCCCACACAGAGGACTGGTTGTGGAACAGCAGCACGAGGGTTCCGATGACGACCAGCCCGAACGGGACGCCGAACTCCGGGCGGCCCGATGGGCCGAAGACGTACCAGGCGACGCCCAGAAGCAGCAGCTGCACGACGATCGCGGGTCCGCGCGCCCAGTGCTTGCCCAGGAGCAGTCCGACGCCGACAGCCGCGACACCGCCTGCCAGGACGGTGAAGTACGCGGCTTCGCCGTAGACGTTGTTGCCCGGCGTGGAGCCGCCGCCCGCCGCGTGGATCAGCAGGATGACGGCGAAGACGAGGCCCGTGAGCCCCTGCAGGGCGACCAGCAGGCCCGCGCCGAGGATGGTCCGAGGGGCGTCGGAAGCGATTCGCACGGCGGCCTTTCAGGGAGGTTATTTAGCGCACGATGACACTGCGTGCACACCGCCGATCGTATGCCACCCGGACGGCCGTCGTGCTTTGTCGTACCCAGGGTGGATGATCACGGGTGTCAGTTCCTCGCGGATCGACGAGCAGACGGTCGTCTGGGTGCACTCGTTGAAACCGAGGGCGAGCGGTGTGGTGCGGAAGGAGCTCGAACTCGATCACGGGCGACCCGAAGGGATGACGCCGAGCTCACCCGATTGGGGTGGGCGATGGCGGAGCGGATGCGCATGCTGCCTTACGCTGCGGTTATGCGTGCAGTCCTTGTGGTGAACCCGCAGGCCACGGCGACCACGCCGGCAGGCCGTGACGTGCTCGCGCACGCGCTGGCCAGCCAGGTGAAGCTCGACGTCGTCGAGACCGACTACCGCGGCCACGCGATGGCCGCGGCGGCACAGGCCGCGGTCGACAACGTCGACCTGGTCGTGGCGCACGGCGGCGACGGCACGGTCAACGAGGTCGTCAACGGGCTGCTCGCGGCCGGGACCGCTGAGACGCGACCGATGCTCGGGGTCGTGCCGGGCGGCTCGGCGAACGTCTTCGCGCGGGCTCTGGGACTGCCGCGCCATCCGGTCGAGGCGACGCACGTGCTGCTGCGCGCCCTCGAGGAAGGCCGCAGTCGCCGCGTCGGGCTCGGGTCCGTCGACATCGGGGCGGGCCAACACCGCTGGTTCACTTTCAGCGCGGGCATGGGCTGGGACGCCGATGTCGTCGCCGACGTCGACCGCAAGCGTGGGAAGAAGGCCAGCCCGGCGCTCTACGCGCGGGTCGCCGCCGCGCGGTATGTCCGCCCGGGGCACAGCAGGCCGGACCTGACGATCGAGATTCCCGGCGAGGAGCCCATCGAGGGCCTACGGCTGGCGTTCGTGTCCAACACCGACCCGTGGACCTATCTGGGCACCAGGGCGATCCACCTCAACCCCGGCTGCTCGTTCGAGACCGGCCTGGGGCTGTTCGCGCTGCGGACCATGCGGATGCCCACCGTGGTGCGGCACATCAGCCAGGCGTTCAGCGCGAACGGTGAGACCAGGGGCAAGAACCTGGTCCGCCGCGACGACGTCGCCAAGATCATCGTGAGCGCCGCGGAGCCGGTGCGGCTGCAGTGTGACGGAGACCTCATCGGAGCCCGCACCAGGGTCGAATTCGCCTCCGTCCCAGGGGCCCTCGCGGTCGCGATCTGATCTATCGGTCCAGACCAGCCGGGCGTGAGACCAAATCGTTGCTCTCCGGAGCGATAGGGCGCTGACGTCGATCTTTCGGGTGAGTTCACTCACCGGCCCGCGATGAACCCTTGACATCCGGCTGGTTCGTGAAACCATTCACAAGCACCCCGACGACCGGATGACGACTAGTGGCGCGCTATCTGCGCGCCCGATGCGAGGAGCAAGTAGAAATGGACTGGCGCCACCGCGCGGCCTGCCGTGACGAGGACCCCGAGCTGTTCTTCCCCGTGGGAACAAGCGGCCCGGCGATCCTGCAGGTCTCCGAGGCGAAGGCCGTTTGCCACCGCTGCCCCGTCGCCTCCAACTGCCTGTCCTGGGCACTCGAGAGCGGCCAGGATGCTGGCGTTTGGGGCGGAATGAGCGAGGACGAGCGTCGTGCGCTGAAGCGCCGCAACGCCCGGACCCGGGCACGTAGCAACGCCTGAGCTTCCCGCTACACCGAAAGGCCCCCAACCCCCATTGCGCAGGGTTGGGGGCCTTTCGTATGCAATAGCGCACATCCCAATGCCATTCATCGCAATAACCGCACCGCTCACCGCTTATGAATAGGTATGCGTTGCGACGAGTGGTCGGCGTGATCTATCGACCGATCATCCGAGTGGCTCGGCTGGACCGATCTCACGCTGTTCTTGATGTGCGAGATGAAGATCCCCGGACCTGGAGCTATCGGCGCTGGGAGAGCGGGACGCGCAGGACCGCTTCGGTGCCCTTGGGGTCGCGGCGGCGCAGCGACAACGTGCCGCGGAGTTCGGACTCGACCAGGGTGCGGACGATCTGCAGGCCCAGGCCGTTCTGCCGTTCCAGCGAGAACCCGCTCGGCAGTCCCCGGCCATCGTCGGCGACGACCACGTCGAGCCACCGCGAAGAGCGGTCGGCCGCGACGACGACCTCACCGGAGTGCCCGGCCGGGTAGGCGTGCTCGACGGCGTTCTGGACCAGTTCGGTCAGCACCATCACCAACGGGGTGGCGACCTCAGCGGCGACCACGCCGAACTGGCCCGTCTTGCGGACCTTCACATGGCTCTCGGCCACCGCGACGTCGCCGACGACCGGAATCACCTTGTCCACCAACGCATCCAGGTCGACGCGCTCGTCGACCGAAGTCGACAGGGTCTCGTGGACCATGGCGATCGCGGCGACCCGGCGGACCGACTCGGCGAGGGCTTCCTTCGCCTCCGGGCTGTTGGTCCGGCGGGATTGCAGGCGCAGCAACGCGGCCACCGTCTGAAGGTTGTTCTTCACCCGGTGGTGGATCTCGCGGATCGTCGCGTCCTTCGACAGGAGCGCGCGGTCGCGGCGGCGGACCTCGGTGACGTCGCGGCACAGGACCAGCGCCCCCGCCGAGGTGCCGCGCGGGCGCAGGGGAAGCGCGCGGAACAGCACCGCGGCGCCGCGGCGGGACTCCGCCTCGGCGCGCATGCTGGTCTGGCCGTCGAGGGCGAGCAGGATGCGCTGGGCTATCTCGGTGGCGTCGAACGGGTCGGCGATGAGCGACCTGGTCAGCGGCGCGAGGCGGACGCCGACGAGGTCGGCGGCGTGGCCCATGCGGTGGTACGCCGAGAGCGCGTTGGGGCTGGCGAAGACCACCGCGCCCGCCGGGTCGAGCCGGATGAGGCCGTCGCCGACGCGGGGGCTGGTGTGCACGTCCGGGGACGGCTCGGCGGTGGGGAACGAGCCGTCGGTGACCATCTGGCACAGGTCGCCCGCGATGCCCAGGTAGGCGATCTCCAGGGCGCTGGGGACGCGCGGCACAGCCAGGTTGGTCTCGCGGGACAGCACGGCCACGATCTCGCCGCCGAACGACACCGGGATGACCTCGCGGCGAACCGGGACACCGAGGTGCCAGCGTGGGTCCTCCTCGCGGCAGATCCGGCGCTCGGCGATCGCCCGGCGCAACTGCGGGTGTTCGAACGCGGTGGTGTGGCTGCCGACTACGTCGTCGGGGTGCGCGGTGGGAGCCGTGGTCGGCCGCGCCTGCGCGACACAGAGGAACCGCTCCTCCGCGTCGGGTGGCAGCGGCTTGCCGTCGTCGCCCTCGGTTTGGGCGACCCACAGCAGGAAGTCGGCGAACGACAGGTCTGAGAGCAGCTGCCACTCCGCGACGACGGTCTGCAGGTGGTCGATCGCGCCGACGGACAAGCCTGTGTGGTCGGCGAGAAGGTCAGCCAGAGTGGACACTTCTGCTCCGGACTACTCGCGAAAGCACTGGTCAGAGCCAGTGCCGGGGGACTATTCGACGACCGCGATCAGGTCGTGCTCCTGGACGACGTCGCCTTCCTTGACGGCGAGCTTGGTCAGCGTGCCGTCCTCCTCGGTCAGCACCGGGATTTCCATCTTCATGGATTCCAGGATCACCACCGTGTCACCCGCGACCAAGGTCTGTCCCTCGTGGGCGACCACCTTCAGCACGTTGGCGACGATCTCGGCCTCGATCTGCTGGCCCATCGACCGTTCCTCCTCAAGCGAGTTCTGCTCGCCACAATCCAACCACGTATCGGCCCTGGCGAACGCGACAACGAGCACGTGGCAAAATTGTCGGCGAAGGTGTGCCGTCCGAGTGCCATCGGTGTGCTAGACGGCCCATGCTCATGCTCAGCCCTACGTAGGAGGAACTCCGATGTCGAAGCGCGCCCGCAAGCGTCGTGACCGTAAGAAGGGTGGCGCGAACCACGGTAAGCGCCCCAACGCCTGAGCATCCGCTCACGTACGACAGAGGCCCCGGCAGTTGATGCCGGGGCCTCTGTCGTACACAGGACTATTCCTTGATGTTCACTCCACCGTGTTTGATCACGGTCTGCCGGATGGACGCGCGCAGGCGCTCCTTGAACTCATCCGGGGCGTGGTCTCCGCCGCACTTGCGGGCCAGCAGGATCTTCAAGTGCTCCTCGATGCCGTACTGCTCAAGGCATGGGCTGCACTCGTTGAGGTGGCGCTCCAGGACGGCGCGGCGGGTGACGTCGCACTCCTGGTCGAGGAACAGCCACACCTCGTTGAGGACGTCGGAGCAGTCGGTCTCGTGGTGGTTCCCGCAGCTCACTTCCCCGTCACCTCCCGCGACGCCGAGCGCATGAACCCACGTTCCTTCGCCACGTCGGCCAACAGGTCGCGCAGCAGCCGCCTGCCGCGGTGCAGCCGCGACATGACGGTGCCGATGGGGGTACCCATGATCTCGGCGATCTCCTTGTACGCGAAGCCTTCCACGTCCGCCAGGTATACCGCGAGGCGGAACTCCTCGGGAAGTTCCTGCAGGGCCTTCTTGACGTCGTCGTCGGGCAGCAGGTCCATCGCCTCGACCTCCGCGGAGCGCAGCCCGCTGGAGGTGTGGTTCTCGGCCTTGGCGAGCTGCCAGTCGGTGATCTCGTCGGTCGGCGACTGCAAAGGCTGCCGCTGACGCTTGCGGTAGCCGTTGATGTAGGTGTTGGTCAGGATCCGGTACAGCCAGGCCTTGAGGTTGGTGCCCGCGGAGAAGGACTCGAACGCGGAGAAGGCCTTGAGGTACGTCTCCTGAACCAGGTCCTCGGCGTCGGCCGGGTTGCGCGTCATGCGCAGGGCGGCCGAGTAGAGCTGGTCGATCATGGGCATGGCGTCGCGCTCGAACCGCTCGGCCCGCTGGGCGGAGGTCTCGACCGCAGTGGTCGCTTCGGTGCGGGGCACCGTGCTCCCTTCGATCGTCGGATGCGCATACGGCTTCACAGAGCTTACGCGGCCGACGCCGGGGCGGCTGTGGCCCGAGACACGCGCGGGGCGTGAGTTCGGACGCTTCGATTCATGGATCAGCTCGGTCAGCACCTCCCGCACAACACACGTGCGGGGTCGCGCATTCCCCGGATCTAGGGTGTTCTCGTGGCTGGACGAGGGACACCTGCGACTTCACTGTTGGTGAAGCGATCGATCACACATCGTTTGCACTCCTACGAGCACGATCCCCGGGAGTCCTACGGTCTGGAAGCCGCCTCGGCGCTGGGGGTGTCGCCTGATCGGGTGTTCAAGACCTTGCTGGCTGAGGTCGACGGGGTGTTGACCGTGGGGGTGGTGCCCGTGGTGCACCAACTCGACCTGAAGGCGCTGGCGGCGGCCGTGGGTGGGAAGCGGGCGAAGATGGCGGATGTGGCGCTTGCCGAGCGGACCACCGGGTATGTGGCGGGCGGGATCTCGCCGCTTGGGCAGCGGAAGCGGCTGGCGACGGTGGTGGATGCGAGTGCTTTGGGGTTCGAGACGATGTTTTGTTCGGGTGGGCGGCGGGGGTTGGAGATCGAGATCGCGCCTGCTGATCTGGTTGCCCTGCTGTCGGCGCGGGTGGCGCCGATCGCGGCCACCGGCTGATCAAGGCTGATCGGCTGCAGGTCGCGGTGGAAGCAGGACCGGTGTGAGTGCGGTCAACGCTCTCCTGAGAAGCCGTGCGCCCCGTCGCACCTGATCGTCCTCGTCATCCAGCAGCGCTTCACACTCCCCTACGGCGGCATCACGCTCATCGCCGTAAACGACGAACACATCGATGATCGCCGTGTAGATCCAATCGGCGTGGTTGTCGTCCGCGACGGTGAGCGCCCGCGCCACAACGGTGTATCCAGCCAGGTCCTGCCGACGAAGCAACGCCTCCGCGGTCACGCGGGTCACGAAGGTGTCAGCGGTGTCGAGCACGAGGGCGAGCAACGGTTCACGCGCCTGCCAGACATCGGCGAAGACCGCCAAGGCGCGGCCCGCGGCCGCTCGGTCGCGGTAGTCGGCGCTGCTCGCCAACGCGATCAGCTGGGCAACAGCCGCATGCCTCGTACTTTCCATGCGGCGCATTCTCGGCGTTGGTGGGCCAACGACCGCACCGATTGCCTGGGCTGTCGGGGCGGGTAGGGCTCAGTCCAGGGGGCGGAGGATGCGATCGAGCCATTCCTCGACCGTCCGGGAGATCCTCGGCAGTTCCTTCTTCAGGCTGTGGTCGCCCGGCATCAGCACGACATCCCGGTGGTGGGCTTCGGCTGGTCTGCCGAAGGGGTCGGATTCGCCTTGGACCACCAGGGTGGGGACGGGGACGGCGTCCAGTTCGGGTTGGCGGGTCTTTTCCGGCTTGCCCGGTGGGTGCACGGGGAAGGCCAGGCAGACGACGGCCACGGCTTGGCCCTCCTGGGCGGTTCGGCACGCCACCCTGGCCCCTGAGGAACGGCCGCCGAAGACCAGCGGTAGGTCGTCGAACCAGAGGGCTGAGAGGTGGTCGGCGACCGCCAGCCAAGCCGTGTCGAGTTGGCCCGCTGGGGCGGGGGCACGACGGCCTGCCACTCGGTAGGGCTGTTCGACCAGGGCGACGTGCACTCCCGCTGCGGTGGCGCCCCGGGTGGCAGCGACCAGGTCTGGGGCGCCGATTCCGCCGCCTGCGCCGTGGCCTAAGAGCAAACCGGCCCGGCCGCCTTCGGGGGCGCAGTGCAGTTCGGCCCTGGCCAGGCCGTGCGGCGTTTCGATCTCGGCGCGGGTCATCGGGGGTTCTCGGTGGTGCTGAAGAGGTCCAGTTCGTCGAGTTCCTGGGCTTCCTCATAGGGTGCCAGGAGCTCCGGGCCGTTGTTGCGGACGCTGTTGACCGCCGTCGACACCGGGCGCATCTCCATCGTCGCGATGAAGTCCTCCGACGGGGGTGCGAGCAGTGCGGAGACGTCCGCTGAGTCCGGGTCGAGCCACTGGTCCCAGGCCGCTCGCTCAAGCACCAGGGGCATGCGGTCGTGGACCTCGGCGGGCCTGCCGACCGCTTCCGTGGTCAGGACCGAGCAGGTGATGAGCAGCGGTGAGTCGGGCTTGGACTCGTCGCGCCACGTCGTCCACAGGCCTGCCATCGCCAGGCTCGAGCCGTCGGCGGGGGCGGTGTAGAAGGGCTGTTTGATCTTGCCCTCGCGGCGCCACTCGTACCAGCCGCCTGCGGGGACGATGCAGCGACGCTCGGCCAGCGACTTCTTGAACGCCGGCTTCGTGGCCACGCTCTCCGAGCGGGCGTTGATCATGCGCGCGGCCCCGGACGCGTCCTTGGACCACGGCGGGACCAAGCCCCACCGCATGACCCGCAGGGTGCGTTCGGTCCGGCTCTGGTCGGCCGTGCCCTTGTCGTCGCGCGGGTGGCGCTGGACCACCGTGATGACCGGGTCGGTCGGGGCGACGTTGTAGTCGACGGCGGGCGCGTCAGCCCCCAGGATGTCCAACGCGTCGAACTCGGCCGCCAGGGTCGCCGGGTCCTTCGTCGCCGCGTACCTGCCACACAAAGCGCCCACCTCCAGCATGGAATGTCCGAATCGTGGCACGCCCGGCCGACAGTGGCGAGCCGGTATCCACAGCCCGGCCCAGGTGCGGGAGGATTGCCGCATGCCGCAGCCCTGGTCAGCCCCGGTCGCGCCCGCCCCCGTCCGCTCCACCCTGGCGGTCCCCGGCTCCAAGTCGATCACCAACCGCGCCCTCGTCCTGGCCGCCCTCAGCGGCGGTTCGAGCACCCTCACCGGCGCCCTGCAGGGCCGGGACGCCGATCTGATGATCGACGCCCTGCGCGCCCTCGGCGTGCCGATCGAGGTCGAGGGCACGACGATCTCCGTGGGCGCCCATGGCGGCTTCCGCGGTCCCGCGACCATCGACTGCGGACTCGCGGGCACGGTCATGCGCTTCGTCCCGCCCGCCGCCGTGCTGGCCGACGGGGAGATCCGGTTCGACGGCGACCCCCGGGCCCGCGAGCGGCCGATGGGCACGGTCCTCGACGCCCTGCGGGCCGTAGGGGCCACCGTGGACGGCGACGCCCTCCCCTTCACCCTGGCCGGGACCGGCGCCATCGCGGGCGGCACGGTCACCATCGACGCGTCGGCGTCCTCGCAGTTCGTGTCCGGTCTGCTGCTGTCGGGCGCGCGATACGACAAGGGCCTCACCGTCCACCATGACGGCAAGCCAGTCCCGTCGATGCCGCACATCGAGATGACGGTCGGCATGCTGCGTGAGGCGGGGGTGACCGTGGACGACTCCGAGCCGAACACCTGGCGGGTGGAGCCCGGCCCGATCGCCGCGCGCGACTGGGTGATCGAGCCCGACCTGTCCAACGCGACCCCGTTCCTCGCGGCCGCCGCGGTCACCGGCGGTGAGGTCACCATCACCGGTTGGCCCGCGCGCACGACCCAGCCCGGCGACGAGATCCGGAGCATCCTCGAAGCCATGGGCGCCGAGGTCACCTTGGCCGACGGCGCGCTGACCGTGCGCGGTCCGGCCAGGCTCACGGGTGTGGACATAGACCTGCGTGACGTCGGCGAGCTGACGCCGACCGTCGCCGCGCTCGCCGCGCTGGCGCAGGGAACGTCGCGGCTGCGCGGCATCGCGCACCTGCGCGGCCACGAGACCGACCGGCTCGCCGCGCTGACCGCCGAGATCACCGGTTTGGGCGGCGACGCGGAGGAGACCGACGACGGCCTGGTCATCCGCCCTGTCCCGCTGCACGGCGGCCCCTGGCGGGCCTACGCCGACCACCGGATGGCGACGGCGGGCGCGATCATCGGCCTGGTCGTCGACGGCGTGTCGGTCGACGACATCAGCACCACCGCCAAGACGATGCCCGACTTCCCCGAGCTCTGGACCCGGATGCTCACGGGAGTCAACTGACGTGGGCGGCAGGCGCGGCGACTGGAGCAAGCTCGACGAGACCGACGTGCGCGTGCGCCCGGGCAAGAGCACCCGGCCACGCAGCAAGAAGCGTCCGGAGCACGCCGACGCCGTGACGGCGATGGTCGTCGGCAAGGACCGGGGCCGCTGGACCTGCGCGGTCGACCGCGATCCGAACCACCTCGTGATCGCGATGCGCGCGCGCGAACTGGGCCGCACGTCGGTAGTGGTCGGCGACGCGGTCGACCTGGTCGGCGACACCTCGGGCAAGCCGGACACGCTGGCCCGGATCGTCCGTGTGTCGGAGCGCGCCAGCGTGCTGCGCCGCACCGCCGACGACACCGACCCGTTCGAGCGGGTGGTCGTCGCCAACGCGGAGCAACTGCTGATCGTGTGCGCGCTCGCCGACCCGCCCCCGCGTACCGGGTTCATCGACCGCTGCCTGGTCGCGGCGTTCTCCGGCGGTCTCAAGCCGGTCCTGTGCCTGACCAAGGCCGACCTGGCCGACCCGGCGGAGCTGCTGGCCGCCTACGCCGAACTCGACCTGCCGGTCGTCATCAGCAGGCACGACCAAGACCCGCTCGACATCCACGACCGCCTGCACAACCGGGTCTCCGCGCTGGTCGGACACTCCGGCGTGGGCAAGTCCACGCTGGTCAACCGGCTGGTCCCGAACGCGTTCCGGGCGATCGGCGTGGTGAGCGCGGTCGGCAAGGGCAGGCACACGTCGACGACGGCCGTGGCTCTGCCGCTGCCCGACGGCGGCTGGGTGGTCGACACTCCGGGCATCCGCTCGTTCGGGCTGGCGCACGTCGAGCCAAACGACATCGTGGCGGCCTTCGAGGAGTTCGTCGCACCCGCCGAGGAGTGCCCGTCGGGCTGCGGGCACCTGGGCGGCGCGGAGGACCCGGACTGCGTGCTGGACTCGGTCGTGGAGGCGGGCGAGGCCAGTGTCGGCAGGCTCACCAGCCTGCGCAGGCTGCTCGCGTCGAAAGCGGGCGCGGACGAACACCCGGCCTGACAAAATCCCCGGTCATGCAGATCCAGCGGTACACCGCGTTCAGCGCCGACCCACAAGGCGGCAACCCGGCGGGCGTCGTGCTCGACGCGACAGGCGTCGACGACGCGGCGATGCTGGCCGCCGCGGCCGAGGTCGGCTACTCGGAGACCGCGTTCCTGATCCCGCGCGGACCTGGCGAGCTGGACGTGCGCTACTTCAGCCCCCTGGCCGAAGTGCCCTTCTGCGGGCACGCCACGATCGCCGCCGCGGTGGCCCACGCGGACGCCAACGGCCCCGGCACGTTCCGGCTCGCCACCTTGGCCGGGCCGGTGGAGGTGTCGACCGAGATCCGCGACGGGCGGGTGACCGCGACGCTGGTCAGCGTCGAGCCCCGGTCGGTCGAGATCGGCGACGACGACCTCACGGCGCTGCTCGCGGCGCTGCGCTGGGACGCCGCGGACCTCGACCCGGCGATGCCGGTCCGGGTCGCCTTCGGCGGCAACTGGCATCCGGTCGTCGCGGTGTCCACCCGTGCGCGGCTGGCCGACCTGGACTACGACTTCGATCTTCTGTCCGGGCTGATGACGGCCCGCGACTGGACGACGATCGAGCTGGTCTGGCGGGAGTCCGACACCGTCTTCCACGCGCGTGACCCGTTCCCGCCCGGGGGCGTCGTGGAGGACCCGGTCACCGGCGCCGCGGCGGCCGCGTTCGGCGGATACCTGCGTGAACTCGGTCTCATCGAACCGCCCGCGACCCTCACCGTGCACCAGGGCGAGGACATGGGCAGGCCCGGGGTGATCACCCTGGGTATCCCGCTAAACGGCGGTATCTCGGTGTCCGGCACAGCCGTGCCGGTACCCGACCCCGCCTGACCGGCGAGCCGGGGGCCGGCTACCGTTTAAACCACTGGGGTCGCAACCGACGGGACGAATCGAACGTCCTAGGTGACGACCGAGTCGATCTCTGAGGGGAACACCCACGTAATGCGCAAGACGACCCTTTTGGTGTGCGGCGCGGCCCTGGCCGCTCTCACCCTGACCGCGTGCAACTCCGCCACCCCGTCGACGGGCACGTCGGGTGCGGGCACCTCGACCGAGGCCAAGCCGACCAAGTCGGGCTTCGACAGCCTCAAGGCGCTCAGCGACGCCGTGACCGAGAAGAGCGACGGCGAGAAGAGCGCCCACTTCAAGTTCACCGGCGAGGCCGGGGGCCAGAAGCTCGAGGGCGAAGGTGACTTCAACTTCGCCGGCGAGAAGACCGCGATGCAGATGACCATGAGCACACCCGAGGGCGACATCACGATGCGCTTCCTCGACAACGTGATCTACATGAAGATGCCGCAGCCGCTGGAGCCCGGAAAGCCGTGGCTGAAGATCGACCTGGCCGACAAGGACAACCCGATGGTCAAGGCCATGGGCGGCTCGGTCGACTCGATGAAGAACGCCGACCCGCGCCAAACGCTCAAGCAGCTCGCCGACGCCGGTGAGATCAAGTCGTCGGAGGAAGTGGAGCTCGACGGCAAGTCGACCACCCACTACAAGATCCTCGTCGACACCAGCAAGCTCAAGGGCAGCGGGCTGGGCATGGACGAGCAGTCCATCGCGGCGATGGAGAAGGCGGGCATCAAGGAGATGCCGGTCGAGGTCTGGGTCGACGAGGAGAACCTGCCGGTTCGCTTCGTCGTCGACGTCCCGGGCAAGGGTGGCGCGAGCAGCAAGGTCCAGGCCGATTACAGCGACTGGGGCAAGGCCGTCAAGGTCGAGGCTCCCCCGGCCGCCGAGGTCGCGGAAATGCCCGGCAGCTGACCGGACAACGCATGACGAGCGCCCCCACGGAAATTCCGTGGGGGCGCTCGTTTGGTCTGACCCAGGTGTCGGCCGTGGGACAAAGATCAGCCCATGTCCCGTGTTACAGCGGTGGTCGGTCGGGGGACGGACTTAACCCATGTCCCGTGTTACAGCGGTGGTCGGTCGGGGGGACGGACTTAACCCATGTGCGGGTAACGGTGGTCAGTCGGCGGCACGNACGGACTTAACCCATGTCCCGTGTTACAGCGGTGGTCGGTCGGGGGACGGACTTAACCCATGTCCCGTGTTACAGCGGTGGTCGGTCGGGGGGACGGACTTAACCCATGTGCGGGTAACGGTGGTCAGTCGGCGGCACGAAGGTCTCCTTGATCGACCGCGGGCTCACCCAGCGCTGCAGGTTGTAGATCGAGCCCGCCTTGTCGTTGGTTCCGGACGCGCGGCTGCCGCCGAAGGGCTGCTGGCCGACGACGGCGCCGGTGGGCTTGTCGTTGACGTAGAAGTTGCCCGCCGCGAACCGCAGGGCCCGGTGGGCCTGCTCGACGGCGGAACGGTCGGTGGCGAAGATGGCGCCGGTGAGCGCGTACGGCGAGGAGCTGTCGACCAGTTCCAGGACCTTCTCGAACTCGGCGTCGTCGTAGACGTGCACGGCGAGGATCGGGCCGAAGTACTCGGTGGTGAACACGTCTTGCAGCGGGTCGCTGCCGACGAGCACGGTGGGCTGCACGAAGTAGCCGACCGAGTCGTCGCAGGTGCCGCCTGCGAGGACCTCGATGGACGAGTTCGCCGCCGCGCCCTCGAGCGCGTCCTTGTGCTTCGCGAACGCGCGCGCGTCGATCACGGCGCCGCCGAAGTGGCTGAAGTCGGTGACGTCGCCGTAGCTCAGGGACTTGACCTTGTCGGCGAGTTGCTCGCGCACACCGCCGTCCCAGAGGGAGCGGGCGATGTAGGCGCGCGAGGCGGCCGAGCACTTCTGGCCCTGGTACTCGAACGCGCCGCGGACCATGCCGTTGACCACGGCGGCCGGGTCGGCCGAGGGGTGCGCGACGATGAAGTCCTTGCCACCGGTCTCGCCGACGATGCGCGGGTAGGAGCGGTAGGTGTCGAGGTTGTCCCCGATGAGCCGCCACAGTGCCTTGAAGGTCTTGGTGGACCCGGTGAAATGCAGACCGGCGAACTCGGGGTCGGTCATGGCGACCTCGGAGACGGCGTGGCCGTCGCCGGTGACCAGGTTGATCACACCGGCAGGCAGGCCCGCGGCTTCGAGCAGCCGCATGGTGTGGTGCGCGGCGAGCTGCTGGGTCGGCGACGGCTTCCAGACGACCGTGTTGCCCATCAGAGCCGGAGCGGTCGGCAGGTTGCCCGCGATCGCGGTGAAGTTGAACGGCGTGATCGCGGTGACGAACCCGTCGAGCGGGCGGTGGTCGAAGCGGTTCCACATGCCCGGCGAGGACGCGGGCTGCTCCTGCAGGAGCCGCTTCGCGAAGGACACGTTGTAGCGCCAGAAGTCGATCAGCTCGCAGGCGCTGTCGATCTCCGCCTGCTGGGCGGACTTCGACTGGCCGAGGATCGTGGCGGCGTTGAGGGTGTCGCGCCAGGGGCCCGCGAGCAGGTCGGCGGCACGCAGCAGCACGGCGGCGCGCTCGTCGAAGGGAAGCTCGCGCCAGGCCGGGGCGGCCTTCTTCGCCGCGGCGACGGCGTCGGCGACGTCGGCGGCCGTGGCCTGGGCGGTGGTGCCGAGGACGTGGCGGTGGTCGTGCGGCTGCACCACGTCGACGCGGTCGCCGCCCGCCATGCGCTGCTCACCGTCGATCGTCATGGTGAGTTCGAGCCGCTCGCCTTCCAACTCCGCGATCCGCCGCCGCAGCGACTCACGCTGCGGCGTCCCGGGGGCGTAGGAGTTGATCGGCTCGTTCGACGGCTCGGGAACCGACGATATTGCGTCCATCGTGTGGCTCGCCTCCCTGTGACTGGCTCACGGCAGTTGGGTTCGGCGAGTCCCGCTTGTGGCCACTCGCCCTTGAGCGCCATCCTGTCATGGGATGTTTCAGCGTTCTACAGCAACTCCAGCAAAAACGGCAGCTCCTGCGGCGCGTACCAGGCCAACTCGTGGTCCTCGGCGTCGCCAAGAGTGAATTCGGCGTCCGGATCGCCCATGTCGGCGGCGTCGATGACCGCGGCGGCGGCCCGCACGGCGTCCTGCGCGTCCTCGGTGTCGAGGTGGATCGCGGCGATCACCTTCAGCGGGATCGGACCGGCCAGCTTGACCACCGCGTAGTCCAGGTCGGGCCGCAGCAGGGCGCCGTCGACGTCGGCGGAGACGACCGCGCGGCGCATGACGGTCTTCGGGTCTTTGTCCAACTCGGCGTTGAGCAGGCGCAGCGAGGCCCGGGCCGCGTCGAGCATGGCGGCGTACTCCAGCTCCTCGTCGCCGCCGGTCGCGTACGACTCACGCAGGGCGGGGGTCAGCGAGAACGCGGTGTTGCCCACCGCGACCAGCTCCCCGCCGGAGTTCAGCTCATCCAGCATGGCCACCGTCGCCGGCACGTACACCCTCACAGCACCCTCACAGTCACGCTCACGGTCACGCTCGGACAGTCGTCATGAGCTCTTCTACCGACTCTTCCATCATCCTCGCCAACGCGGCCACATCGGACATCGCCGACCGGTCGCCGGTGAGCCCGAAAAACACGCCGCCGTCGTAGGACGTGACCCCGATCGCGAGGGCCTGGTTCTTGTTCAGCGGCATCACCGGGAACATCTCGGTCATCCGCGCCTGCCCCGCGTAGAGCGGAACCTGCGGGCCGGGCACGTTGGTGATCACCAAGTTGAACACACGCTGGGAGAACGACGCCGCGGCGCGCGCGCCGAGCGAGTGCAGCGTCGGCGGGGCGAACCCGCCGACGCCGAGCAACGCCGAGGCCGCGACCAGGCCCGCGTCGCCGTGGGCGCGCATGGCGTGGCTGATGTGCTGCAGCCGCACGAACGGGTTCGGCTCGCCGACCGGCAGGTCCACGAGATGGGCGCTGACCTTGTTGCCCAGCATCCCTGGAACGGTGCCATCCGCGTCGCCGTCGCGCACGGCGAGCGGGACCAGCGCCCGCACCCTCGTCGACGACGTGACCTGCTCCCCGCGCGAAAGCAGCCACGAGCGCAGCGCGCCGGAGATGACGGCGAGGACGACATCGTGCACGGTGCCGCCGTGGCCTTGGCGCACGCTGCGCAGGTCGTCGAGGCGGGCGCGGGCCACCGCGAACACCCGCGCCTTGCTCACCGGGGCGTTGAGCGGGCCGCCGGTGGTCGGGTGGGTGGCGATGCCGATGGCTGAGACGATCGCCGCGGCGACCTTCTGGCTGGTGCTGACCACGTCGGAGACAGCCGAGCGCACGTTCTCGACGACCTCGCGCGGGCGGCGGACCGTGTCGGACACCGCGTCCATGACGAGCTTGGTCGGCCCCGGCATCCGGCGCGGCAGCCACGGCTCGTCCGGTTCGAGTTCGGGGGCGTGCGGCGAGGACTCCAGGATGATCTGGCCGAAGTCGATCGTGCGCACACCGTCGACCATGGCCTGGTGGGTCTTGGTGACCAGGGCGACGTGCCCCTGGGCGAGCCCCTCGATGAGGTACGCCTCCCAGAGCGGGCGGTTCTGGTCTAGCGGGCGGGCCATCAGCCGGGCCACCAGGTCGAAGAGCTGCTCGTCGCTGCCCGGTTTGGGCAGGGCGGATCGGCGCACGTGGTAGGCGACGTCGAAGTCCGGGTCGTCCACCCAGACCGGTCGGGCGAGGTAGCCGGGGACGGTGGCGACCTTCTGCCGGTAGCGCGGGACCAGCGGGAGCCGCTGCTCGATCAGCGAGACGAGTTGGGAGTAGGCGAAGCCCGACCGCGGTCTGCGGAACACCGCGACCCCCGCGACGTGCATCGGCGTCGCCTGGTCCTCGAGGTAGAGGAACGAGGCGTCGAGGGCGGAGAGGCGCTCGGGCATGAACCCGATCCTGACACATCGCGATGTCCCGAAGGTGACGTGCGATGCTGGGCGATGTGTCCCGCGATTTCTCTGGCCCTTCCCCCAAAGACCGGTTCGTCACCGTG
Organism: Actinokineospora xionganensis; assembly: GCF_014323725.1. Taxonomy (GTDB): domain Bacteria; phylum Actinomycetota; class Actinomycetes; order Mycobacteriales; family Pseudonocardiaceae; genus Actinokineospora; species Actinokineospora xionganensis. The sequence continues at coordinate 186,120 of NZ_JABVED010000007.1, forward strand.
TACGGCCGCAAGCCCGTGCTCGAGGCGCTCGCCGACGACCGGCTCTCGGTCGACAAGGTGGTGCTCGCCGACAACGCGCACGGCGCCGCCGCCCGGGAGATCCTCGACGCGGCCCGCCACCGCGGCGTGCCGGTCCAGCGGGCCACCGCGCAGCGGGTGAAAGTCTTGGCGGGCAACGGAAAGCAGGACCAGGGCGTCCTCGCCGACGTCGTCGCGCCGCGGATGCGCCTGCTCGCCGACGCCCTCGCGGGCCGCTCGGCGCCGCGCTCGGTGCTGCTTCTCGACGGCATCACGACCCCGGCGAACGTCGGGATGATCCTGCGCACCGCGACCGCCGCGGGCCTCGGCGGGATCGTCGTCCCCCGACGCGGGGTGGCCACGATCGACCCGATGGTCGTGAAGGCGTCCGCCGGTGTGGCGTTCACCGCACCCGTCCTGCGCTGCGCCACCGCGGCCGAGGCGGCGGCCGACCTGCGGGCGGCGGGCTACACCCTCTACGGCATGGACGCGGGCGCACGGCGCACGGTGTTCGACGCGGAACTGCCGCAGCGGGTGGCGTTCGTGCTGGGCAGCGAGACGTCCGGGGTGACCGACGATGTGCGGCCGCACATCAACCGGTGGGTGTCGATCCCGATGGCGGGCGGTGTCGAGTCCCTCAACGTGGCCAGCGCCGCGGCGGTGCTGTGCTTCGAGCTGGTGCGGCGCTCACAGGTCCAGCAGGACCGCTAGCTCGTCCATTGTGGACTCGATGGCCCGGTGGTGGATGCCGGTCATCCCCGCCTCCGCGGCCCCGCGCACGTACCTGGCGACGTCGTCGATGAACACGCAGCGGTCCGGCGTGGTGTCCAGGGACCTTGCCGTCAGTTCGAAGATGGCCGGGTTTGGTTTGGCCACACCGACTTCACCGGAGACGATCACCGCGTCGAACAGGTCGGGCAGCCCCCACGGCCTGCGGTCTGCGTTGGACAACAACGCGGTTCGAAGGCCTTTGGCCCGGGCGGACCGGACGACGTCCACGATCGCGGGGTCGGTGAAGACTCCCGCGTAGTCCACGACCAGGGCCTCGTACCTCACAGGTTCCGATACTGCCCTGCCTTGCCCGGGATTCACCACAAGTGGTGACGCGTGTCCTGTTTCACCTACCGAGACGCTCTGTATCGCATGCGGATCAGTGCGTTGGCGGAATACGAACCGCCGCTGTGCGGCGAAGCCGAGGAGAACCGGTGGATCACCCCGGCGCCCCGGCTGGTGTCAGTCGGTGCTGTGCGTGCCCCGGCCCCAGGCCTCGGCCAGGAATCGCTCAGCCGGATGTTCGGGCTGGTGCTCGAGGCCTTGGACGGCAGACGGCCGGTCGCTCAACTCCGGGGAGCGATGTCGGCTGGGGTGTACGAGGCGATGGTGACCCGGGTGCGGTCGGCTTCGGGGTGGACGCACCGCCTGGCATCGCTGCGGTCGTGTGCGGTGTCGGGAGCGGTCGTTGAGGCCTCGGCGACCGTGCGGGTGTGGCGGCGGGGATCGCCGTGGCGGGCGGTGGCTGTGGTGGCGCGGGTCGAGTTGTCGGCGCACGGGTGGGTGTTCACGTACTTGCGGGTGATCACTCCGGCTTCGTCGGCTGCCCGTCGGGTGGGGTGACTCCGCGTGAAGGACCGCCGAACAGCGAAGGAGCCCCCGCCTGATCAGGCGAGGGCTCCTTCGAGCGAGCAATCAGCGACGCGGCGGCTTCTTCTTCTTGGCCTCAAGCCGCGCTGCCTCACGCCGTTCGCGGCGGGTCGGGCCACCCGGGGCCTCGCCCGCGCCCTCGCTGTGGGACTCGACGCCGCCGTCTTCCGCGGGTCCGCTGTAGCTCAGACGCTGCTGCGGCGGCTCCAGGCCCTTGCCGCGAAGGGCGGCGGGGACCTGGTCGACCTTGGTCGCGGCGGCGGCGCGCTCGGCCTGGGCTCGTTGCTGAGCGGCGATGGCCCTGGCCTGGCGCTGCTCCAACTCCGCCTGGCGGGCGGCGGCGGCCGGGTCGACCGGCTGCTGGGCCACCGACGGCAGGGCCGAGGGCGCCACGTTGAGCTGGACCTGGGGGGCCGGTTCGACCTCCACCGGCAGGTTGAAGAGGAAGCCGACCGACTCCTCCTTCAACGCGTCGAGCATGACGGTGAACATCTCGAAGCCCTCGCGCTGGTACTCGATCAGCGGGTCGCGCTGGGCCATCGCGCGCAGGCCGATGCCCTCCTTGAGGTAGTCCATCTCGTAGAGGTGCTCACGCCACTTGCGGTCGAGGACCGAGAGCATGACGCGGCGCTCGAGGTCGCGCATGGCGCCCTCGCCCGCCCGGGTGTCGATGTCGGTCTCGCGGTCCTTGTACGCCTGGAGGGCGTCGGCGACGATCTCCTCCAAGAGGAAGTCGTGGTCCATGTCGCGGCCGGTGTTCTCGGCCTTGTCGACCAGCTCATCCCAGGTGACCGTGATCGGGTAGAGGGTCTTGAGGGCGGTCCACAGCTTCTCGTGGTCCCAGTCCTCGGCGTAGCCGTCGGCGGTGGCGCCGTCGATGTAGGCGGTCACCACGTCGGTGATCATGTGCTCGATCTGCTCGCGCAGGTCTTCGCCCTTGAGGACGCGCAGGCGCTCGGCGTAGATCACCTTGCGCTGCTTGTTCATGACCTCGTCGTACTTGAGGACGTTCTTGCGGATCTCGAAGTTCTGCTGCTCGACCTGGGTCTGCGCGCTGCGGATCGCCCGGGTGACCATCTTGGCCTCGATCGGCTGGTCCTCGGGCACCTTCAGGGTGTCCATGACCCGCTCGACCATGCCCGCGTTGAACCGGCGCATGAGCTCGTCGCCCAGCGACAGGTAGAAGCGGGACTCGCCCGGGTCGCCCTGACGGCCGGAGCGGCCGCGCAGCTGGTTGTCGATGCGGCGGGACTCGTGGCGCTCGGTGCCCAGGACGTACAGGCCGCCTGCCGCCTGGACCTCGATCTTCTCCGCCTTGACTTCCAGCTCAGCCTTCTCCAGCGCCTCGGGCAGGGCGGCGCGCCACTCGTCGGGGGTTTCCTCCGGGTCCAGGCCGCGGGCGCGCAGCGCCTCCTCGGCGATGTGCTCCGGGTTGCCGCCGAGCACGATGTCGGTACCGCGACCCGCCATGTTGGTGGCGACCGTGACGGCGCCACGGTGACCGGCCTGGGCGACGATCTGCGATTCCTTCTCGTGGTGCTTGGCGTTGAGGACGTTGTGCGGGATCCCCATCTTGACCAGCAGCTTCGACAGGTACTCCGAACGCTCGACGCTCGTCGTGCCCACCAGGACCGGCTGGCCCTTCTCGTGCCGCTCGGCGATGTCCTCCGCGACCGCGAGGAACTTCGCCTCCTCGGTCTTGTAGATCAGGTCCGCCTGGTCCTTGCGGATCATGTTCCGGTTGGTCGGGATGGGGACCACACCGAGCTTGTACGTGGTGTGGAACTCCGCGGCCTCGGTCTCGGCGGTGCCGGTCATGCCGCCGAGCTTCTCGTAGAGCCGGAAGTAGTTCTGCAGCGTGATCGTGGCCAGCGTCTGGTTCTCGGCCTTGATCTCGACGTTTTCCTTCGCCTCGATCGCCTGGTGCATGCCCTCGTTGTAGCGGCGCCCGGCGAGGATGCGGCCGGTGAACTCGTCGACGATGAGGACCTCGCCTGCGCGGACGATGTAGTCCTTGTCCTTCTTGTAGAGCTCCTTGGCCTTCAGGGCGTTGTTCAGGTAGCCCACGAGCGGGGTGTTCGCCGCCTCGTAGAGGTTCTCGATGCCGAGCTGGTCCTCGACCAGCGACACGCCCTTCTCGGTGATGCCGACGGTGCGCTTGCGCTCGTCCACCTCGTAGTGGACGTCCTTCTTCAGCATCGGCGAAAGCCGCGCGAACTCCTGGTACCAGCGCGAGGACTGGTCGGCCGGGCCGGAGATGATCAGCGGCGTGCGGGCCTCGTCGATCAGGATGGAGTCGACCTCGTCGACCACGGCGAAGTGGTGGCCGCGCTGGACCATGTCGTCGAGGGACCACGCCATGTTGTCGCGCAGGTAGTCGAAGCCGAACTCGTTGTTCGTGCCGTAGGTGATGTCGCAGTTGTAGGCCTCGCGGCGCTCGGCCGGGGTCATGTCCGACAGGATCGCGCCGACGGTCAGGCCGAGGAAGCGGTGCACCCGGCCCATCCACTCCGCGTCACGCTTGACCAGGTAGTCGTTGACGGTGATGACGTGGACGCCCTCGCCCGCCAGCGCGTTGAGGTAGGACGGCAGCACGCAGGTCAGGGTCTTGCCCTCACCGGTGCGCATCTCGGCGACCTGGCCGAGGTGCAGCGCGGCGCCACCCATGAGCTGGACATCGAAGTGCCGCTGGCCCAGGACCCGCTTCGCACCTTCCCGCGCCACGGCGAACGCCTCGGGCAGCAGGTCGTCGAGGGTCTCGCCCTCGGCGTAGCGCTTGCGGAACTCCTCGGTCTTGCCGCGCAGCTCGTCGTCGGTCAGGCCGACGACTTCGTCCTCCAGCGAGTTGATGTGCGCTGCGATATTGCGCAGTCGCTTGAGCATCTTGCCCTCGCCCGCGCGCAGAATTCGGGACAGCACCATCCGGTCGACCTCGCTAGCTGATAGTCGTGCGCCCGCTGCGGACGCTCCTGTACGTCATCGTAGGCAACCGACGCCGCAGCGTGCACCGACGCTTGTCGGCAGCGCGCAGGGTACCCGGGTCGGCTCCACCTCCGGACAAACGGCTCAACGCCCCCGATGGTTCCGCACCCGACCCTCCGACACGCCGGTGCCCCGGAGCCGACACGCTCCGGGGCACCGATCGGTCGGTGGCGGGCTGGATCAGACCAGCTTGATCACGCCGTAGTCGAATCCCCTGCGGCGGTACACGACGCTGGGCTGCCCGGAGTCCGCGTCGGAGAAGAGGTAGAAGTCGTGTCCGACCAGTTCCATCTCGTAGAGGGCCTGGTCGACGGTCATGGGCTTGGCCGGGTGCTCCTTTTCCCGGACTACACGCCCTGGCAGATTGTCGGCAGCCTGGTCGTCCCAGCGCTGCTGCTCGGGGAGGTCGGTCATCCCCTCGAATTCGGGCGCGTCCAGCACCGCGAGCTGCGACACCCGCTTGCCGTTGGTCTCGCGCGAGCCGTTGATGACGGCGGATGTCGCCTCGGCGACCGAGGCCGGGCTGCGTCGCCCGTGGTGAACACGCCTGCGGTCGTGCGATCGGCGAAGCCGGTTTTCGAGCTTGGCCACGGCTTGGTCCAGTGCGGCGTAGAAGTCGCCCGCACACGCCTCGGCGCGAACCGCCGGGCCCTTGCCCATACCGGTGATCTCGACCCGCTGGCAGTTCTTCGACTGCCTGCGGTTGGGCTCATGGAAAAGCTCCACGTCGAAGCGGATGACCTTGCGGTCGTACCGCTGCATTCGGGTCAGCTTGTCCTCGACGTGCACTCGGTAATGCTCCGGCACCTCGACGTTACGGCCCTTAACCACGATGTCCATACACGACCTCCCTCGCTGCTTGCGAGCCTTGGATCCGCCGAAACTACGGCGCCGGTATGCCTGGATTCGACGTCCAGAGCGGGGGCCTGACCTGCGGAGAGACACCTCCGGAAGGTTCAGCGCTCCACCGGCGCCAGGGTCATGGGCTGATCGCCTCCTCCCTGCGAACGGGAACGCTGATAGCGCTGAACGCTAGCTCGGGTTTCGGTTCTGCAACAGCCCCCGAGGCGGGGGACATCTCTGGGCAACCGAGAATCACGCCGTGCGACGACCCCGCAGGTAGCCAAGGCCCTTGATTCCGACACGCCGCCGGATGGGTGGTGGATCGTTCACCCACCTGGCGCAAAGTGGCCCACTGAGCGGCGTAGAAGGTTGCTGCGAACGCTTGAAGCACGCGTACCTCCGATGGAGTCTCGGCTCGGTTCGCGTAACGCCACATACCTGGCCAACGGCTGTCGGCGCGGCTTGGTTCCCCGAACCAGGTTCACCCGTGTGGGTGTAGTCCTCGGGTCAGACCGTGGCCGTGAAAGCGAGGATCGCGACTACCGGAATGTCTGCTTTGTCGAGTGCGCGCACGCAGGCGGCGGCTGTCGCGCCGGTGGTGACCACGTCGTCGACGAGGATCGCCGGGGTGCCGGGCGGAGGCGTGGTGCCGCGCTTGACCGAGACGGCGCCGCGAAGGTTCGCGGCTCGCTGACTTCTTGTCAGACCAACTGAATCCCTGGTCCCGGCGACTCGCAGGGCGGGGGCCACGTGCGCTGTCATGCCGTGCCTCGCCAGTTCTCCGGCGGTGTGGACGGCGGCTCGGAGCATGTGGTTGCCGCCCCTTCTCGCCGCCGCGACTGATCTTGAGGGGGCGGGGACCAGCCAGACGTCCTCGGCCCACGGTGGGGCGTCCTCCGCAAGTCGGATTAGCGCTTGCGCGAGGCATTTGCCGAGGATGGGGGCAAGTTCGCGCCTGTTGTCCTTGTAGTGGAGGACGAGTCTTCTGGCGGGGCCCGCGTATGGGGCCAGGGCGTAGGTGGGGGTGGTGAGCGTGCTTCGTTCTATGGATCTCAGGGAAGTGGTGCGGGCGCATGGGGGGCACCAGCGGGTGTTGGGGGCTTCGCAGCCTGCGCAGGTTCTGGGGAGGATCAGGTCCAGGAGGGGCATGAGTTGACGATCGCTTCTCGGACCGTCAGAAGTGGCGCATCCCCGCCGGGTTGTCCACAGGCTCCCGGGCCGCCTCGGTCAGCCGGGGAAGAAGGGTTGCGAGCCTGGGCCCTGGCTGTGCTGGTGGGCCTGCCAGACCTTCCCGGCCTCCTGCGTCGACCACATGCCGGAGCCGTCGGTGACCACGGCTGGTCTGCTCGGCGCGGCGGTGATCGCGGTGACGGGGAGGGTCAGGGTCGAACTGTTGTACGGGTTCACCGTCAGGCCGTCGATGGGCAGGCTCGCCACCGGCATCGTGTTCAGCTCCGTGGCGACGATCAGGGACACCTTGTTGAGCCAGTCGACGCTGATGACCTCTTTGACCTTGCCGCCCTGCAGGGTGCGTGGGAGGCGAATGGCCACGGCGTCGTTGGTGCGGACCACGGAGGCGACCTTGACCTCGCCGTTGACCACGGCGGCCACCCGGACGCCGTCTCGGGACAGGCGGAGTTGGGTGATGGTGCCGCCGTCGGCCGTGAGCTCCGAGGCGTCCACTGAGAGGTCTTCCCAGGTGCCCTGGGAGGTTCTCACCGCCCGCACCACCACGGTCCCGTCCAGGACCGTCCAGACCTCACCGCCACCGTTGGCGTCGCCCAGGAGCCAGGTGGGTCTGGTCAGGGTGGCTGCCGGTGGGAGGTCGATCTGCGGAAGGTCCGCGTTGATCTTGCCGATGCGCAGGCCCATGCCGTTGGGGGTCCGGTGCACCACCGCGAGCTGGCTGCCGTCGAGGGACTGTGCGGCGCTGACGATCTCGTAGGCGCCCGCGCCCGCCGGGCCCTCGATGGGTTTGCCGTCGCGCATCGAGCGGATGGTTCTGCCCGCGACCACGAGGCCCAGCAGGTCCGGTTTCGGGTTCGCCAGGACGTCGTATGAGCCCACGTCGGCCTGACGCCAATCGCCGTGTTGGGGGACGAGTTCGCGGCCCTCGGTGTTGAGGCGCAGGGGGCTGGTGGTGACCTCGGAGACCGATTTGACGATCTGCGCCGCCATTCGCTGGCGGTCCTCGATCGATTTGTCGACTTGGGTCAGGTTGATCAGGACAGCGCCGTCGTTCTCGCGGACGACGTTGGTGCGCAGGTCCACGCCCTCCAGCTGACTTCGGACCGCGCCCTTGAGGGAGTCCGACGGGCCCGCCAGCAGCAGGCGCATCACCCGGCCCTCGATGCCCTCGCTCGGCTCGATCTCCACGTAGCGGGGGTCGGAGACCATGACCCGCTGCTCCGGGTCGAAGAACTGCAGGTTGACCCGACGATAGGCCGCGTCGAACTTGGTCTGCTCGATGAGGAGCACGTCCGGCGGGGTCGAGATGCGCCACTGGCCGTCGGGCTGGCGGCGCACGACGATGCGGTATTCGACCGGCTGGACACCCGGGTAGAACGCGCGGTCGGCCTTGAGCCTGCCGATCTGGGTGGCCGTCAGCATGACGACCTTCTCCTCAGGGTCGGAACCCTGGGGCGGCCGGGTGTCCTGGACCGGTGCGGGCGGGGTCTTGAACCCGTCCTGCAGGATCGTCGGCTCCGGGATGCGCGGCCAGTGCTGCTTGGCCTCGTCGGTGAGATACGTCCGGGCCGCGTCCGGGGTGCCCGCGCGGAAGACGAACTCCTGCACCAGCGACAGCGGATCGAGGTCCGGCGTCGGCTTGCGGACCTGCCGCTCCTGCGGGCCGGGGGCGTCGAGGACCACCTTCGGCGGGGTGCGGTCGGGGATGTTGGCGCAGCCGGTGAGCAGGCCCGCGAACACCATCACGGCGACGAGCAAGCGCTTCACGGCGACACCTCCTCCGGCACGCTCTGCGGCTGCGTCGCGGCGGTCGACGGCTCGACCGGGGGCAGCGACAGCGGGCTGTCCGAATACTCCTCATCCTGGCGTCGGGGCAGTGTGAGCCGGAAGCAGGCCCCCTCCCCCGGCTCGCCCCAGGCGTCGAGGCCGCCGCCGTGCAGGCGCGCGTCCTCCAGGCTGATCGCCAGGCCCAGGCCGGTCCCGCCGGTGTGCCGGTTGCGTGAGGGGTCGGCCCGCCAGAAGCGGTTGAAGACCAGTTCGGCCTCGCCGGTGCGCAGGCCGACGCCGTGGTCGCGGACGGTGATGGCGACGGCGTTGTCATTGGCGGCCAGGCACAGCTCGACCGGCCTGCCCTCGCCGTGGTCGATGGCGTTGGCGAGCAGGTTGCGCACGATGCGCTCGACGCGGCGGGGCTCGACCTCGGCGACGACCTCCTCGTCGGGCAGGTCGAGGACCACCTCGGAGCCGGAGCGCCGCGCGATGACCCGGACGGACTCGACCGCGCGCCGGGCGATGGCCCGCATGTCGGCGTACTCGGACACCAGTTCCTCGACGCCGGCGTCGAGCCGGGAGATCTCCAGGAGGTCGGCGAGGAGCGTCTCGAACCGGTCCAGTTCGTCGACGAGCAGCTCGGTCGAGCGCGCCAGGCCCGCCGGGAACTGCTTGCGCGAGGCGTGCAGGACGTCGGCGGCCATCCGCACGGTGGTCAGCGGGGTGCGCAGCTCGTGGGAGACGTCGGAGGTGAACCGGCGCTGCAACTGGCCGAACTCCTCGAGCTGGCGGATCTGCCGCTCGATGCTCTCGGCCATCTCGTTGTACGACTGGGCCAGCCGGGCGACGTCGTCCTCCCCGGCCACGACCATGCGCTCGTCCAGCTCGCCGTCGGCGAACCGCTCAGCGGCGCGTGCGGCGCGGCGGACCGGGAGCACGACCTGGCGGGTGACCAGGTTGGTGATGCCCGCGAGCAGCAGCATCAGGACCATGCCACCGACCAGCAGGGTGCTCTGGACGACGCCGATCGTGCGCTGCTCAGCGGTCAGCGGGTAGAGCATGTAGAGCTGGACCGCCGGTGAGGCGCTGGTGACGGGGGCGCCCACCATGAGGAACGTGACCCGCTCGCCGCCGCGGTCGACGGTGTAGATCTGCGAGACGGTGTTGTTGTTGCTCGACAGCACGAACTCGCGCAGCGACTTCGGCACGTCCTCGTACGGCCCGGCGACGTCGATGTTGGCCGCGGTCGACCCGGCCGAGTCACTGACCAGCACCGGCTCGAACGCGCCCGCCGAACCCGACGCGGACTGCTGGTCGGGGGAGATCGTGGTGAGCTTGTTGAGCGCGCCCTTGAGCCGGTTGGTGACGTCGGACGTGGCGCTGATGCCGACGAGTTCGCGCTCGGCGATCTGCACGGCGGCCCGGGTCTGCTCGACCGCGGCCGTCTCCTTGGCGCCGACGAGCCGCTCGGTGATCTGGCTCTGCAGCACCATGCCCAGGACGAACACGACCGCCGAGCCCAACGCGAGCGTGCTGACCACGACACGCAGCTGCAGCGAGCGGCGCCACAGGTCGCCGAACGCGGCGGAGCGGCGCCTTCCCGTCGCGACGAGCCTGGTCGCCGCGACGACGAGCGCGCGCAGGTGTCGGGTCAGGAACGCGCTCAACTCAGCACTCTCACGGAGGGCCCGCCTTGTAGCCCACACCTCGGACCGTCAGCACGACCTCGGGGTGCTCCGGGTCGCGCTCGACCTTGGAGCGCAGGCGCTGGACGTGCACGTTGACCAGGCGCGTGTCGGCGGCGTGGCGGTAGCCCCACACCTGCTCAAGCAGCACCTCGCGGGTGAACACCTGGCGCGGCTTGCGGGCCAGGGCGACGAGAAGGTCGAACTCCAACGGGGTGAGCTGGATGGCCTTGCCGTCGCGCAGGACCTCGTGGCCGGGCACGTCGATGGTCAGGTCGCCGATGCCGAGGGTCTCGGCGGGCTCGGACTCGGTGCGGCGCAGCCGGGCGCGCACCCGGGCGACGAGTTCCTTGGGCTTGAACGGCTTTACGACGTAGTCGTCGGCGCCGGACTCCAGCCCGAGGACGATGTCGACGGTGTCGCTCTTGGCGGTCAGCATGACGATCGGCACGCCGGACTCGCCGCGGATCGCCTTGCACACGTCGATCCCGTTCATGCCCGGGAGCATCAGGTCGAGCAGCACCAGGTCGGGTTTGAGCTCACGCAGCGCGGGCAGCGCACGGGAACCATCGGCCACCACGGCGGTGTCGAAGCCCTCGCCGCGCAGCACGATGGTGAGCATCTCGGCCAGAGCCGGGTCGTCGTCCACTACCAGCACACGTGCCTTCATGTGCACATCGTCGCATTGCGCACGGTCAGCGCGTGGATCAGGGCTCAAGCAGGGTCGCGGCGAGGGCGGCGAAGTCGGTGTCCGCGGTCCCGTCGAGGACGTGCCACGGGGAGAGCCAGCCCTTCGCGGCGAGCCCGTCATAGACCGCCGCGCAGCGCGCCTGGAGCCCGCCGTCGGCCTCCCACTTGTCCCGCGCGCGGTCCTCGGTCTTCTCACGGTGCTCGGCGCGCGCGACGGCGAGCTCGGCCGGAACACGGAGCAGCAGCTGCGCGTGCGGGACGGGAAGGGCGAACCGGTCGACCTCCAGGGCACGGACCCACTCGACGAACTCGCCGTCGGCGTCCTCGTGCAGGCGGGCGGCGCCGTACGCGGCGTTGGAGGCGATGTAGCGGTCGAGGAGGAGGACGTCGGAGGTGTCGAGGGCGAACTGGAGGTCGGCCGCGGCGCCCTGGCGGTCCAGGGCGTAGAGGACGGCGGTGCCATAGACGGACTCGCCGAGCTTGCCGAGCCTGCCGTGGAGGCCGTCGTGGACGAGGTCCGCGGTCACGGACTTGCCGTAGCGGGGGAACGCCTTGGTGATGACCTTGGCCCCGCGCTCGGTGAGAGCGGCGGTCAGCTTCTCGGCCAACGTGCGCTTGCCCGCGCCGTCCAGCCCCTCGATGACGATCAGTCGGCCCACGCCGGAAACCCTACGTGGAGCGGCGGGGCGCAGACCTGGAGGGCCGCCGTCCGGCGGCGCTCCAGGCCCACTTCTCCGGCTCATCAGCCTTCGCGAACGGAACCTTACGTGATCACATGGTTACTCAATCGTGTCAGGTCCGGCGTTGCCATCATGAACCGCACCATGACCGTTCACGCCTTCGTCGACGAGTCCCGTCGCGGATTCCGGTACTTCGTCGCAGCAGCCATCGCACAGCCCACGCATCTGCACACACTCCGCCGCGATCTTCGCAAGCTACTCATCCCTAACCAACGAGAGATCCACTTCGCGAAGGAGAAAGACGTTCAACGGCGGAAGCTGGCCGATGCGATTGCTCAGCTACCGATTGAAGTCGCCATGTACAGCCGAATGTGCGGCCGCCAGGACGAATCCGCACGGCAGACATGTCTGAGGGCCATGACCCAGGACCTCCTGCGACGCAAAGCCCAACGTCTGGTCCTCGACAGCAGGTCACAGAGTGACGTGATCGACAGGGCGACGCTCAGCCATGCCTTGCGCGATGCTGAGGAATCCCGATTCGGATATGACCACCTCAGCACGGGCGAACCGTTGCTCTGGGTGGCGGACGTGGCCGCGTGGTGCTACGGGGCTGGGGCGGAGTGGCGCAAGCGGATCGCGCCGATCATCACGCAAGAGATCGACCTGGACTACCCCTGACAGCGCGAAGCCCGAAGGGTAACCGTCCGGATACCTCTTCGGGCTCACTTCATCGGCTCAACAGCCTCAGCAAGAACGACTTTAGCACGCTGAACCTGGACGCCGGTGGACGAGACGTTCCCCGTACCCCAATCGTGGAATGTCCCCTCCACCGGCGTCATCCGCCCGCGGGCGGCAGGTGCTCTGGCCCACCCCTCGCTCAGGCCAGAACTTTGCAAGATCGCTACGGCGGCCCACCGCGTTACACATCCGCCGGAACTTTCTTCCGGATAGACGCCGGCCCCGGCACGCGGGTTGCGTGTCGGGGCCGGAAAGCGCCGGGGACTCAGTAGCGGTAGTGCTCCGACTTGAACGGGCCTTCGACGTCGACGTCGATGTACTCGGCCTGGTCCTTGGTCAGCTTGGTGAGCGAGCCGCCGAGTGCTTCCAGGTGGATGCGGGCGACCTTCTCGTCCAGCTTCTTCGGGAGGCGGTAGACCTCGTTGTCGTATTCCTCGCGCTTCGTGTACAGCTCGACCTGCGCGATGACCTGGTTCGAGAAGCTGTTCGACATGACGAACGAGGGGTGGCCGGTGGCGTTGCCCAGGTTCATCAGGCGGCCCTCGGACAGCACGATGATCGAGCGGCCGGTCGGGAACACCCACTCGTCGACCTGCGGCTTGATGTTGATCCGCTTGACACCCGGGTAGCGGGCCAGGCCCGCCATGTCGAGCTCGTTGTCGAAGTGGCCGACGTTGCCCAGGATCGCCTGGTGCTTCATCCGCGCCATGTGGTCGACGAGCACGACGTCCTTGTTGCCGGTCGTGGTGATCACGATGTCGGCCTTCTCGATGACCTCGTCGAGGGTCCGCACCTCGTACCCGTCCATCGCCGCCTGCAGCGCGCAGATCGGGTCGATCTCGGTGACGATCACCCGGGCGCCCTGGGCGCGCAGCGACTCCGCGGAGCCCTTGCCGACGTCGCCGTAGCCGCAGACGACCGCGACCTTGCCGCCGATCAGCACGTCCGTGCCGCGGTTGATGCCGTCGACCAGCGAGTGGCGGATGCCGTAGCGGTTGTCGAACTTCGACTTCGTCACGGAGTCGTTGACGTTGATCGCCGGGAACAGCAGGGTCCCCTGGGCGGCCATCTGCGTGAGCCGCAGGACGCCGGTCGTGGTCTCCTCGGTGACACCCATGATCTGGGAGCCGATCTTCGTCCACTTGCCCGCGTCCGCCGCGAGCGAAGCCCGCAGCAGGTCGAGGAAGACGTTCCACTCTTCGGGGTTCGCCTCGTCCGTGCCGGGCACGACACCGGACTTCTCGAACTCGGTGCCCTTGTGCACGAGCATGGTGGCGTCGCCACCGTCGTCCAGGATCATGTTCGGGCCCTGGCCGTCGGGCCAGGTCATCATCTTCTCGGTCGCCCACCAGTACTCCGGCAGCGTCTCGCCCTTCCAGGCGTAGACCGGAACACCCTTGGGCTCCTCCTCGGTCCCGTGCGGGCCGACGACGACCGCGGCGGCCGCGTGGTCCTGGGTGGAGAAGATGTTGCAGGAACACCAGCGCACCTCGGCGCCCAGGTCCACCAGTGTCTCGATCAGTACAGCGGTCTGCACCGTCATGTGCAGCGAGCCGGAGATGCGCGCACCGCGGAGCGGGTACACCTCCGAGTACTCGCGGCGGAGCGCCATCAGGCCCGGCATCTCGTGCTCGGCCAGGCGGATCTCCTTGCGGCCGAATTCGGCCAACGAAAGATCGGCTACCGCGAAATCAATGCCGTTGCGGGTCTGCGCGTAGCTCGCCCCGGTAGTGGTCCGCGTGTCTTCTGCGGTCATCGAGTGAATCCTCCAGACTCTGGTCCCAGCAGAACACTACCGTTGAGGGTCGTGGTGGGAATCGCCCAACGGGCTGTTCGGCGCCTATAGGCAACCTGGGAGAGAAGTGCTGCTGACTGGCACGGAAACGCGCGTTGTCGAATTACGCGTGCACGGGAACATGGGTACGAGCGCCGAGTCGCTGGTGTCCGCCGTCGCGGCGGTGGATGTGGCGGGCGACGGGGTGGGGCGGATCGTGCGCCCCGCCGACCGCCTGCTGCGTCCCGCACCTGGGCCGGTGCTGCGGGCCGAGGGCAGATCCGTGCCGCGCATCGTCGAGGGATACGTCTGGGGGGCGATGACCTCAGGTGGCTGGGCGAAGGCGACGTGGGCGCTGCTCTTCCCGTTCTCCCTGGCCAACGTCGCGCACTGGATGCTGCCGCCGATCCCGAGCGGGAGCCGGGCGGGCAGGGTGCTGGGTGTGCTGAACCGGTCGCTGCTGCGGCTGGCGGCGGTGCTGCTGACGATGCTGCTGGTCGGCCAGGCCGCCGTGGTGAGCCTCGACCTGCTGGCCGCGCAGTGCCTGGCGCCGGGTGCGGACTGCCTGGCGTCGGTGCCCGACGCGGTGCGGGAGACCTACCCGATGCGGCAGGTCGCCGGGCTGCTGCCGGTGCTGCTGGCGGTCCTAGTGCTGCACCGCATCTCGGGTGTGGCCTGGGAGACCGCCGACACGCCGAACCCGCCCGCGGCGCGGCCGAACACCAAGGTGGTGCTTCCCGGGCGCAACCTGGTCGCCGACCCGGACACCCCCGCCCTGCGGACGCTGCACCTGGTGTCGGCGCTGGCCACGGTCGCGCTGCTGGCCATGGGCGGACCGTTCGCGATGCCCGCGCAGCAGTCCGACCGGGTGCTCTGGTTCGGCGTCCTGGGTGTCCTCGGCTTCTGCCTGCCCGCCACGCTGACACTTGACGATCCGCGCGGCGCCGTGCCGGAGCGCGCGGGCAAACTGCTGCGGGCCGCGCTGGGCCCGGTGAGCCGGGCCGTGCTGCTGTCGGTGGGCGTGATGCTGGTGCTCGGCGCGGGGGCGCTCGTCGAACTGCCCGCGTCCGGCCTGCCGGGTGCGGGCGCGACCGTCGAGGCGGTGGCGGGGGCGCTCATCGGCGTCGTCGTGCTGCTCGGGGTGCTGCTGGCCCCCGCCGCCCTGATCGCCCGGCGCACGTGGTCCGGCCTGCCGCGCGACCTGCGGCCGTGGGCGGGCGGGTGGATGTCGGCGCCGGTGCTGGCCGTCGCGGGCCTACTGGGCGGCGGCTTCGGCGCGGGGCTGGCGATCTCGGTGCGCAAGCTCGTCGGGACCGAGGGGATCGAGCTGCCACCCGGGTACGAGCAGGTCACGCTGCTGTGGGGCGCGGGTGCGGCGATCGGGCTCGTCGTGGCGCTGCCGGTGGTGGGCTGGGTGGTCATCAGGTACCTGCGCAGGCGCGGGCAGCACGAGGTCGACCTGCTGCACCAGGGAAGGCCGCGCGACCGGGTCCGCGCCGACCGCGCGTGGCACACCGCCACGTGGCAGCGCCGCAACCTGCACCGACTGCTGCTGACGGGAGCGACGGTCCTGGCCCTCGGCGCGGGCATCGCGGTCACGACCCGGGTTCTCGGCGTCAAGCCCCCGGTGTGGATGGAGCCGTTCTCCGCGGTCGGCATCGTCGCGCTCGGTTTGCTCGCGGTGTCGCTGCTGCGCGCGGTCTACACGGCGGCGACGGACCCGGCGCTGGGCAGGCGTCTGGGCGTGGTCGCCGACCTGGCCTGCTTCTGGCCGCGTGAGGCCCACCCGACGGTGCCGCCGTGCTACGCGCTCAAGGTCGCGCCGGAGCTGGCGGCGCGGGTGAGCTACCACCTTCAGGACCCGAACACCCGGGTCGTGCTGACCGGGCACAGCCAGGGCGGGCTGCTGGTGGCCGTCACCGCCGCGCGGCTGCTGGAGTCGCTCAACGAGCCGGAGCGGCAGCGGGTCGGGATCGTGACCGTGGGCTCGCAGCTGCAGTGGGCGTACTCGCGCGCGTTCCCCGCCGTGGTCCCCCACAGCTCGCTGAGCACCCTCGCGGGCGAGCTCGGCACCCGCTGGCGCGCCCTGTGCCGCGGCACCGACCCGGTCGGCGGCGCGGTGACGACCTGGGGCAGGCAGGTGTGCGGTGACCGGCTGCTCGGCACGGGCTTCCGCCCGGACGGCACGGTCGGACCGCTGCCCGCCGCCATCCGAAGCCCCACGGGCGCCTTGGTCCTCGGCGGCGACCACTGGCTGCCGGACCCGATGCGCGGCCCGTTCCCGACGCGGCGATGGGCGGCCGGGGTGCTCAAACACGGCAACTACACGGCGGACCCGGAGTGGGACCGCGCGGTCGCGATGGCGGCGGGGCTCGACCCTGAGGAGCCGGAATCGTCCGGCCTGCCCTGGCCGAGCGCGGGGGCGCGCTAAAACCGGGCCTTATCCCGGGACGAGACTCGACTCGAGCAGCCGGTCGGCCGCCGCGCCGCGCCCGACGTCGGCGAGCAGTCCGGCGGGGGCCAGGACGTAGTCGCGGTCGACCACCACCCGTGCGGTTCGCAGCACCGGCCGCAGGATCGGGTCGGCTCGCAGCAGCTCTTCGACACGGGCGAGGCCTTCGGGCGTGGCGTGGCGGAAGACGCCACCGGACAGCACAAGCAGGCCTGCCCCCCGCGGGCCCAGCTGACCGTCGACCAGTCGCAGGTGCCGTCGGACCGCCAGGATCGCCGCCAGCGCCGCCAACCGGATGTCCACTTCGGACTCTTCGGTGGTCGACGGGATGAAGTCGACGTCGGCCGCCCGGTGTTTCGCCGACGCGGCAAGGTCTTCGGAGTCGCTGATGAGCCGCTCGACGACCGCCTCGGCGACGATCCCGGGGGCCGACCACCGCATGCCGATGTCGCCCTCGACCGTGCGCCGGTCCGCGGGCAGTGCCACCGTGGCGACCCGCTCACCCTCCACAGTGGACACGGCGGAGTACACGTCCGTCGTCGCGCCGCCCACGTCGACGACGAGCACCGCGCCCTGTTCCTCCTCGCGGGCCAGCACGCCCGCGAGCCGCGAGACCCCGGTGAGGACCGCGTCCGGGGTGACCGTGCGGACCAGCGACCGGAACCGGGGCCCGCGGGAGAGGCCCTTGCCGCCGATCACGTGGCTCAGGAACGCCGCCCGGATCGCCTTCCGCGCGGGCCCGGGAGCCAGTTCGCCCACGTCGGGCAGGACGTTGTCGGTCGCCACGGCGCTGCGGCCCGCCAACAGCGCCAGCGCCTCCTCGCGCGCGTCGGCGTTGCCCGCCAGCACGATCGGGACCGTGATCCGGTTCGCCGCCAGCTTGCGCGCGTTGTGCAGCAGCACCCGCTGGTCGCCACCGTCGGTGCCGCCGACCAGCAACACGATGTCCGGGCGGTCCGCCCGCAGCGCCCGGATTCCGGCGCCGTCGAGGTCACCGCTGGACACGTGGACGACCTTCGCCCCGGCGGAGAGGGCCACCCGGTAGCCGGCTTCAGCGCTCACCAGCCGCTCCTGGCCGACGACCGCGAGCCGCAGGCCGCCACCCGCCGACGAACACGCCAGCACCTCCGCCTCGGCCGCACCGAGAGCCGACGTCACCGCGGCCACGCCGTCGAGGACCTCCGGGGGCGTCGTCTCATGCTGGGCGGTCCCCAGCAGGTCGCCGTCCGGCGACACCAGGGCGCCTTTGGTCCACGTCGAGCCGACGTCCAGGCAGAGCAGGGGCACGAGCGCGAATCCTACTTGGCGACGGGCTCCCGCTTCCCGAGCACGGAATTGCGCCTGCTGTAGACGAAGTACACGACCACGCCGATCGCCATCCAGATGCCGAACCGCAGCCAGGTCAGCACCGTCAGGTTGAGCATCAGCCACAGGCACGCGCCGATCGCGAGCAGCGGGACGAGCGGCACCCACGGCACGCGGAACGCGCGCGGCAAGTCGGGCCGGGTGCGGCGCAGGACGATCACCCCGGCGGAGACGAGGATGAAGGCGAACAGCGTCCCGACGTTCACCATCTCCTCCAGCTTGTCGGCCTCGAAGAAGGTCGCCGCGATCGCCACCAGCGCCGCGACCGCCGTGGTCGCCCGGGCGGGGGTGCCGCGGCTGCCGGTGTGCGCGAGTCCGCGCGGCATCAGGCCGTCGCGTGACATCGCGTAGATGACTCGGATCTGGCCGAGCATCAGCACCATGACCACCGTCGTCAGACCGGCGAGGGCGCCGACGGAGATGACCTGCGCCGCCCAGTCGACGTCGTTGAGGGCGAACGCGGTGGCGAGGGTCTTCTTGTCCTCGGTGCCGTCGGGCTTCACCGTGGTCGCCAGTTCCTGGTAGGACACCATCCCGACGAGCACCAAGGACACCGCCACGTAGAGCACGGTGACGATCGCGAGCGAGCCGAGGATGCCGCGAGGGACCGAGCGCTGCGGGTTGACCGTCTCCTCGGCGGTGGTGGCGACGATGTCGAACCCGATGAACGCGAAGAACACCAGCGACGCCGCCGCCAGCAGGCCGAAACCGCCGAAGGCGCTGCCCTCGCTGCCCGCGATCAGCGAGAACAGCGACTGCTCCACACCCCCGCCGGACCCATCGGACGGCGGACGCGCGGCAGGCACGAACGGCGTGTAGTTGGCCGCCTTGACGAAGAACAACCCCAACACGATCACGAACAGGACGATCGCGACCTTGATCCCGGTGATCACCATGCTGACCCGCGAGGACAGCTTGGTGCCGATGCCCAGCAGCATGGCCAGGGTCACCACAAGCAGCAGGGCGCCCCAGTCGACCGCGAAACCGGCGATCTTGACCACCGTCGCCGTGGTCGCCGCGGGGTCGAAGCCGACGACGTAGCCGAGGACAGTGTTGAGGTACACCGACCACCCCTTGGCGACCGCCGCCGAGCCGACCGCCAGTTCCAAGATCAGGTCCCAGCCGATGATCCACGCCATGAACTCGCCGAAGGTGGCATAGGAGAACGTGTACGCACTGCCCGCGACCGGAACAGTGGAGGCGAACTCGGCGTAGCAGAGCGCCGCGAGCGCACAGGCGATGGCGGCGAAGACGAACGCCAGTGAGGTCGACGGGCCTGCGAGGTCACCGGCGGTGCGGGCGGTCAGGGTGAAGATCCCGGCGCCGATGACGACCGCGACACCGAAGACCGTGAGGTCCCAGGTGGAGAGGGTGCGGCGGAGTCTGGTGTCCGGATCATCGGTGTCCGCGATCGACTGCTCCACCGACTTCGTGCGCCACAAACCGTTCCCAGGCATGCCCACGAGGCTAAGCCGGCGCGAATCAGGATGCACGATGATGATCCGGTTTGTGATTCCCAACCCATATAGTCGAGGTCGTGATCAATGCGATCTTCTTTGACATCGGCGGAACGATCCTCGACGAGTCCCGCGAGTTCGAAACCTGGGCGGACTGGTTCGGCGTTCCGCGACATACGTTCTCGGCGGTCTTCGGTGCGGTGATCGCCCGGGGCCTGGACTATCAGGAGACGTTCCGGGTCTTCCGGGCCGATTTCGATCTCGCGGCCGAGCGCGAGCGCCGAGTGGCCGCAGGCAAACCGGAGTCGTTCGGCGAAGAGGATCTCTACCCCGACGCGCGAGCGTGCCTGACCTCTTTGAAGGACCAGGGCCTGTTCGTGGGCTTGGCAGGCAACCAGCCCGCCCATGCCGAGACGACTCTCCGCGCTCTCGACCTGTCCGTGGACGTGATCGGCACGTCGCACGGCTGGGGTGTGGAGAAGCCGTCATCGGCATTCTTCGAGCGGGTCATCCGCGAAGGCGGTGGCGACGCGTCTTCGGTTCTGTACGTCGGCGATCGGCCCGACAACGATGTGCGTCCGGCCAAGGCGGCCGGCATGAAGACGTGCCTGATCCGACGCGGGCCGTGGGGTCACATCCTCGACATGCCTGCCGTGGCCGAGCAGTGCCTGTTCCGCATCGATTCGCTGGACGAACTCCCAAGCCTCGTTGCGCAGCACAACACGGCTAGGGCGGCACCGGATCAGACCGGGGCGCGGTAGAGGTCTGGCTCCAGGTAGATCAGGCGGGCTGAGGGGACGGCGGCGCGGATGCGGGCCTCGGCGTGGTCGATGGCCTGGGCGATCTCCGCCAGAGTCATGTCCGCCGCGAAACCGATCTTGGCGGCGATGAGCAGCTCGTCCGGCCCGACGTACTGGGTGCGGATGTGGATGACGCGCTCGATCTTGTCGCTCACCAGGCTGGCCTCGATCGTCTCGGACTCGCCAGGTGTGGCGCCCTCGCCGATCAGCAGCGACTTCATCTCGATGATCAGGATGATCGCGATGACACCCAGCAGCACACCGATGCAGATAGTGCCGACGGCGTCCCACATCGGGTCGCCGGTGAGGACCGTCAGGCCGACGCCGAAGAGGGCGAGGATCAGGCCGAACAGGGCGCCCGCGTCCTCCAGCAGCACCACCGGCAGCTCCGGGGTGCGCGACTGGCGGATGAAGCCCCACCAGGACGCGTCGCCCTTGATCTTCTTGGACTCGACGATGGCTGTGTAGAACGAGTAGCACTCCAGGCCGATCGCCACCACGAGGATGACCACCGCGACCATCGGCGAGGTCAGCGCCTCCGGGGCGCTGAGCTTGTGGATGCCCTCGTACAGCGCGAACGCCGAACCAAGCGTGAACAGCATCAGCGCCACGATGAACGAGTAGAAGTACCGGTCGCGGCCATAGCCGAACGGGTGCATCTTCGTCGCGGCGCGCTGGGAGGTCTTCTGCCCGAGCAGCAGCAGGCCCTGGTTGGACGTGTCGGCCACGGAGTGCACGGACTCCGCGAGCATCGATGACGACCCAGTCACCAGGAACCCGACGAACTTCGCCACGGCGATACCGGCGTTGGCGAACAGCGCGGCCAGGATCGCCTTGGTGCTACCCCCTGCGGACACGGGATCTCCTCAATCAGTCCGGTATGTCGGGATGAGACTAAAGCGTGTCGTGCGCCGGTGACTCGGCACCCACTGTCGCGATGAAAATCTGCGCGCGGCCAGACCCGTCGGGGCGCACCTTCAGCTCCGGGTCGGCGGCGGGCACCCAGATCGAGTGACCCCGGGCCAGGGCGACCTCGCCGCTGTCTCCCCGCACCGTGACCGACCCCTCGGTGCAGACGACGATCTGCGGACGCCCGCTCGGCATCGCGACCTCCGCGCGGTCGTCGTCCTGCCACTCGATGCGGGACAGCTCGAACTCGGCCGCGTCCGTCCGGTACGTGCGCAGCTCGCCGTCGTGGTCGCCGGTCGTGACCGGCATGTCGCCGCAGCGGAAGTCGAGGACCCGCAGCAGCTCCGGGACGTCGACGTGCTTGGGGGTGAGCCCGCCGCGCAGGATGTTGTCGGAGTTGGCGAGGATCTCCACCGCGGTGCCGTGCAGGTACGCGTGCAGGTTGCCCGCGGGCAGGTAGATCGCCTCGCCGGGGCCGAGGACCAGCCGGTTGAGCAGCAAAGCGGCCAGCACACCCGCGTCGCCGGGGTAGCGCTCACCGAGTTCGAGCACGGTCTGGCATTCCGCGGTGAACTCGCCGTGCTCCTTCATGTGCCGGACGCACGCGTCGAACAGGTCCGGCAGCAGGCTCTCCAGCGAGGTCTGCGGCAGCGTGATCCACGTGGTGAACAGCGCGCGAAGCCCGTCGGAGTCGGGCTGGTCGCCCAACAGATCGATGTAGGGCGACAGACTCGGGGTGCGCACCGCGTCGAGGAGGGCGACCGTGCGGTGCGGGTCTCGGAAACCGGCGAGCGCGTGGAACTCGGTCAGCGCGCACACCAGTTCCGGCTTCGCCGTCGGGTCCGGGTAGTTGCGCTCTCCCGCGTCGCGCGCGATGCCGAGGGCCTCTTCGCGCGCGTAACCGTCAGCGGCCTGCGCGGCCGAGGGGTGCGCCTGCAGGCTCAGCGGCTCCTCGACAGCGAGGATCTTGAGCAGGAACGGCAGCCGGTTGCCCCACCGGGCGGCGTTCTCCGCGCCTAGCTGGCGCTCCGGGTCGGCTTCGATGCAGTCGATCAGCGAGAGGCCCGTGCGCGCCAGGTGTGACGGGTCGCCCGGGTGCGCACCCATCCACAGTTCGGCCTCCGGGTGCGGGGCGGGCACCGGCTTGCCAAGCAGCTCGGCAATGGTCGTGCGCGACCCCCAGGCATACGGGCGCACAGCATTGCGCAAAAGCTCCACTACAACTCCATCCTCAGTCCACCAAGAACTCGCCCGATCCGAATCAGGCGTTAGTGGGCGCGTACGGCCCCGATCCCCCCGCGGTACCCGCCGCCAGGCCGAGATAGAGCGCGGCGAGTTCGAATCTGAGCGCGAGCACGGCGGCGAGCGTCGGCTCGTCACCGGTCACCTCTTCGGCGATGGAAAGCAGGTCGGCCCCCGGCAGCGTCGCCGCCGCGTGTGCGCGCGCCGGGTCACCGGGAACCGAGCGGACCGCGAGGAGCAGCACGCGCAGCACGGTGGCGGGGGCGTCGAAGTCGTCGGGGTCGGCGAAGACGTCGCGGCCGGAGGTGGCGGCGACCGCCGCGCGGTGCAGGGCGGTTCGGCTCATCGCCTGCGGGTAGCCCGCGACGTCGCACACCGCCTCGGTGTGGGTGGCCAGGACCTGCGCGGCGTGCCTGCCCACGGCGGAGGCGACCGGGTCGAGGCCCCAGAGCAGCGGCGTGTGGTCGGCCAGGCGCAGCGCGAGCGTCTTCGCGGGGTTCACGAACGACTCGTGCTGCATGTGGTCGCGCTCGGCCTCTTTGTCGAGTTCGTCGGCGAGGGCCTCGATGTCGACCTTGAGCAGGCCGAGGGAGCGCATCGCGAGCAGACCCGACGTGAGCGCCTTGGCGAAGCCGAACCCCGGTGGCACGGAGATGCGCGGGGTGATCAGCACGGCCTGTCCCGCCGCGGCGGCGGCGACCGGCCCCTGCTCGGGGGCGGTCAGCACAATGCTCGCGCCGAAGCGGCCCGCGCGGGCGATCGACTCGGCGAGCACGGTCTCGCCCGCGTCGTCGGTGTGCGCGATCACGACGTCGAGCGGGCCGATCCAGTTCGGCACCAGGTCGGTGACTACGAGCGGCACCGGGCACGACGGCAGCAGCAGCGCGGCGAGCAGATGCGACACGGCCGGGCCCAGACCGGGCCGGGTGACCAGCACGATCGCCCGGGGCTTGAACCCCTCCAGCCGCTCGATCCTGGCCTCGGCCGCGGCGTCGGCGGTGGCGCGCACCTGGGCGCCCGCGAGCGCGGCGGCGCGAAGCAGCCCGTGGGTGTCGACCTCGGCCAGCCGGACGGCGTCGTCCAGCAGGCTGTCGTCGGGCAGGGCGGTCACTGGTCCGCCGGCTGCTCGCCCGGCTCGATGGCCTCGTCGAGCAACAAGACGGGGACGCCGTCGTCCACGCGGAACTGGCGGCCGCACTCGGTGCAGGTCAACGCGTCCGCCTCGGGGTCGCCGGGCGTGCCCACGACCAGTTTGGCGTGGTCATCCGACGGGCACGCGAGGATGTCGAGCAACTGCGGGTCCAGGTCGACTGCCATGGTGGTCCTCCTCGTGGTCTGAGTGTCCCAGGGCGGGACGGCTCCCGCTCGGTCAAGATCAGCGACGTCAGGCCCGCACGATGGCCAGCACCTCGTCGCGCAGCGCGGCGACCGCGGCGTCGTCGGCGGCCTCGACATTCAAGCGCAGCAGCGGCTCGGTGTTGGACGCGCGCAGGTTGAACCACGCGCCGTCCGGCAGCTGCACGGTCAGGCCGTCGAGCTCGTCGAGCTCAACGCCGTCGCGGGCGCCGAAGTCGGCCTTGATCGCGGCGAGCCTGCCGGCCTGGTCGGCGACGGTCGAGTTGACCTCACCCGAGGCGGCGTAGCGGTTGTACTCGCTGGTGAGCGCCGAGAGCGGGCCGTCCTGCTCGCCGAGCGCGGCCAGCACGTGCAGCGCGGCCAGCATGCCTGTGTCGGCCTTCCAGAAGTCGCGGAAGTAGTAGTGCGCCGAGTGCTCGCCGCCGAAGATCGCGCCGGTGCGCGCCATCTCCTCCTTGATGAACGAGTGGCCGACGCGGGTGCGGACCGGCTTGCCGCCGTGCTCGGCGACGATCTCGGGGACGGCCTTGGAGGTGATCAGGTTGTGGATCACCGTGCCGCCCGGGTCCTTGGCCAGCTCGCGCACCGCGACCAGCGCGGTGACCGCGCTCGGTGACACCGGCTGCCCGAGCTCGTCGACGACGAAGCAGCGGTCGGCGTCGCCGTCGAAGGCGAGGCCCGCGTCCGCGCCGACCTCGACGACCTTGGCCTGCAGGTCGACGATGTTCTTCGGGTCGAGCGGGTTCGCCTCGTGGTTGGGGAAGTTGCCGTCGAGCTCGAAGTACATCGGGATGATCTCGATGGGCAGACCCTCGAACACGGTCGGGACGGTGTAGCCGCCCATGCCGTTGCCCGCGTCCACCACGATCTTGAGGGGGCGGCTGCCGGACAGGTCGACCAGCCTGCGGAGATAGACGGCGTAGTCGGCGAGCAGGTCCCGCGTCTCGACGGCGGCGGTCTTGCCCGACTTTGCGGCCCCCTCCGCTGTGGCGTTCTCCACGTAACGGCGGATGTCGGTGAGGCCGCTGTCCTGGCCGACCGGGGACGCGCCCGCGCGGCAGAGCTTGATCCCGTTGTACTGCGCGGGGTTGTGGCTCGCGGTGAACATCGCGCCGGGCAGGTTCAGGCTGCCGGAGGCGTAGTAGAGCATGTCGGTGCTGGCCAGGCCGATGTTGATCACCTCGACGCCCTCGCCCGCCGCGCCCTCGGCGAACGCCTCGGCCAGGCCGGGAGACGAGTCGCGCATGTCGTGACCGACGACGATGGTCGGACCGCCGACGAGTCGGGCGAACCCGGCTCCGGTGGCTCGGACGAGGTCGGCGTCGATCTGCTCGCCGACGACGCCGCGGATGTCGTAGGCCTTGAAGACGCCGGACAGGTCACGCACTGATGCTCCCAGGGGTCGAATCGGCGGCGCTGCGATGCCACCTGCGATGCCTCCGGCAGCCTACCGGCGAGGAACAACCGGGCAGTACCGACCGCGAAATCAATCGTTGACTGGGTCGGGGAGGACTCGGAGGTGGCCGCGGCGGAAGCCCATGCCTGGGTCCGGGGGCTCGATGGGCCGGTCCACGCGACCAGCCTCGCGGACGGCCTCCGCCAACGCCGTCAGGTCGTCCACCGTCGGCTCCGGCAGGGCGAACTCGCCGTCATGCCGGACGACCTCCCACCCGCGCGGCACGGTCAGCCGCAGGGCGTGTTCCTCGCACAGGTCGTAGCTGTGCGGTTCGGAGTAAGTGGCCAGTGGCCCGACGACGGCGGTGGACTCCGCATAGGCGTAGGTCAGCGTGGCGACGGCCGGGTTGAGACACCCGGTTCGCGAACACCGTCTCACGCTCCGCACGATCGGTGACCATAGCGCCTCCGAGGGTTCGCACGACGCAGACGCGCCCGCGACACGCCCTGCTACCCGCCGCCGTCGGGCAAGGCACGCCCAATCGGCGCAGTGGGGCGACCGCGTAACCTGCTCTTCGTGGTGACGGCTCGCAGTTCCCGGCGGCGCGGACGACGCAACCGCGATCGACACGGCCGCGGTCTGCGCGGTCCACTGTTCCCTTCGACCCTGCCCGCGGCCAGCACGCGCGCGGAGAAGTTCGACGCGCTCGTGCTCGACGCGCTGGAGCCGATCGAGGCCCGGTGGCGCACGGAGCTGACCAAGCTCGACGTGGCGGTCGACGACGTGCCCGAGGTCCCGGACGGCACCGCGCCCGACGGGGTGCTCGCCGACAGCGGCGTGCCGCTCGCGCGCCTGGTGGCCGCGGGTGTCGACCGCCGTGGACAGCCGACCCGCGCGCGCATCGTCCTGTACCGCAGGCCCCTGGAGGCCCGGGCGAAGGACGGCGCCGACCTGGCCGACCTGATCCACGACGTCCTGGTCGAACAGGTCGCCAACTACCTCAACCTCGACCCCGGCGTAATCGACGGCGAAGCCTAACCCCGCGAGTCCAACGTTCAGGACGATGAGTTCAACGTTCAGAACATCCAGTTCAACTTTGGTGATCGGCGAGCAACCAACTCGATGTTCTGAATGTTGAACTCATTGTCCTGAACGTTGGACTCGCGGCATTGAATTCAGTCTTCTTCTTCTCGGCGGCCGGGGATGGCGGTGAGGAGGATGAAGAGGACTACGGCGCCCTGGGTCAGGAGCAGGACGCTTCGTAGGGCCGTGGGCTGCTCTATCCGGACTTCCGCTTCGCGGGTCGGGATCACGATGGCGACAAGGTGGCCCCAGGCCCGCACGATCGTGGCCTGCTTGCCGTCGATCGTCGCCTGCCAGCCCGGCTCCTCCTCCGCGGCCACCACCAGCAGCCTGCCCTGCGGACCGTCCGAGACCCGCACCGCGACGCTGGGTGGCGCGGCGTCGACCGGGACCACGCCGCCCGCGTCGAGTCGGGTCGGGGGTTCGCCGCCGGTGACGGCCGCACGGGCCAGTTCCGGTGAGAGCAGCGCGGCCGATCCGGCGGCGGGCTGCAGCCGCAGGACCGGTCGGCCGTCGGAGGTCTCCGGGGCGTCGGCGACGAGTTCGCCCGCGAGCCTGCGCAGCTGCTCCCCCGCACCCTGGTCGGGCGGGACGACGAACAGCACGCCGCCCGCGGCCGCGCGGACCACGGCGGACCGCACGGTGGGCGAGTCGGCGGCGCGCAGGTCCGCGTCGAGGTCGGCGAGCCGCAGCGGGGCGGCGGGGGTCGGCGCGTAGTCGTCGTCGCCGAAGCGTGGCGGCCGGGCGGCGATCTGCCGGACCGGTCCGTCGGTGGCGCTGATCAGGACCGACCGGCGCGTCTCCGCGAGTTCGCGGACCAGGGTGCTCGGCAGCGCCATGCCGCCGCCCTCGCGCAGCGGGCCTTCCCGGCCGGGAATCATCGCGTTGGCGACGAGGGCCCCGAGGATCAGCACGCCCACCACCGCGGCGGGTCGCGTGAGCGGGCTACGGGTGGCGCCCGGATCCGTCCGGCACAGGCCGAGCATCGCCCAGAGCAGACCCCAGCCGACGATCAGCATCGGCGCGCCCGTCCAGCCGTGCGCGGGTTCGGTGGCGCCCAGCGGCGTGGCGGGGACGACCCGGACGAGCGCCACGGCGAGCACACCGAGCAGGGCGAAGCCGAGTCCGGGCAGCGCGCCGCGGTGCGGCCGGATCAGCAGGCCCGCCAGGACGGCGAGCACGATCGCGCCGCCGACGTACGGCCACGCCCCGGGTCCGCCCGCGTGCAGGGTCAGCAGATCGACGACCGACGCCGTCTGGTTCTCGATCAGCGTGCCGACGCCGTGCAGCACGACGGCGGGGTGCTGGATCACCACTGCGGGCCACGGGAGCAGCAGTGCCAGCGGCATCAGGACCAGCAGGAACAGCGCGGCGCCGCGGCGGGTTCCGTTGCCCGGCACCAGCACGAAGCCACCGAGGGCGACCACGACGATCACCAGGTGCACGAGCGGCGTGAACGCGCCGATCACCGCGATCCCCAGTGCCGTGCCCGCCGCGGTCGACAGCCAGGCCCGCCCGCCCGCGCTGGTGCGCCTGCGGACCAGCAGCGAGGCGATCCCCGACACCACCAGCGGCAGCAGGATATGGACCACGACGACGTCGAGCCTGCCCTGCGCGACGGCGGCCGTGGCGGGCGGGAGCAGCGCGTAGCCGAGCGCCAGGAGCGCGCGCACCCAGCGGCGCACGGGAGCCCGGCGGGTCGCGACGTAGGCGGCGAGGCCGGCGAGCGGGAGGTCGGCGAGGAAGAGGAACGCGACGGCGGCGGGTGGCCCGCCCAGCGGCGCGAAGAGCGCCCCAAGGGTGCCCACGACGGCCAGGGCGGCGGGCGCGGGCGCGGCGGTGCCACCGGCGACGCCGTGCCAGGTGGCCACGTAGTCCGACCACGTCTGGCCGAGGTCGCCGACCGGCAGCAGCCTGCCGCCCGCCAGATCGGTCCCCCAGCGCGCCGAGTTGACCGCGATGGCGAGGGCGATCAGGCCGAGCATGAGCAGCAACGGCGGGGAGAACGCGATCTGGCGCAGCACCGCGCCGCGGTTGACGTGGACGAGCATCAGGTCGCCCGCGGGCTCCGGGCCGCTGCCGTCGCGCGGGACCGGCGACGGCCGGGGTCGGGGGCTCGGCCGCAGGCCGGCGGGGACGTCGTCGGGGACGGCGACCGGCACCGCGATGGCGTCCGGGGGCCTGCGCAGACCGGCCCGCTTGGGCCTGCCCAGCGCGCCCGCCGGGAGCGCGTCCGGGCCGAGCGGCGCCCGGGGCGTCTGGCCCGCCTCCGGTGGGGTCCACACGACACCGGGGTCGGGCAGCCTGCCGAGCGCGGCGTCGGCGGCGACCCGCCTGCGGACCATCGTGGACAGCGCGCCGCGCACGGCGTTGCGGAATCTGGTGAGCCTGCTGGTGAACAGGCCACGGACACTGCCGCGGCCCGCGGTGGCCGACCGCGCCGCGCGGGCTTCACGCAGCCGCGCGCCGCCGCCGAGGAGGTAGCCCGCGGCACGGAGTTCGAGCCTGCTCTCGGTGAGTCTGCGCTGCATCGCGAAGCCGAGCGCGCGCAACAGGCACAGCATGACCAGACGCGGCACGCCGATCAGGAACGACAGGGTCGAGCAGTTCACCAGGAACGTGCGCAGACCGTGGGCGCGGTCGATCGCCCGGGTCGAGGGCCCCACGGCCGAGCGCGCGTCGATCCCGCGCAGGTCGCGGGCCACGGCGCGGACGTGTCGGATGCGGGCGGCGGGGACGCAGAGGACGATCTGGCCCGCCCGGTTGGCCCGCCAGCCGAAGTCGATGTCCTCGCGCATCATGGGGATGGCGCGGTCGAAACCACCGAGCCGCTCCCAGAGTTCGCGGCGGATCAGCATTCCGGCCGAGGACACGGCGAGCACCTCGGTGCTCTGCTCGAACCGCCGATCGTCGTCGGCCGTCCGGCCCAGCGCGTTCCAGTCCACTTCGGACGGACCGATGCCGGTCTGCCGGTGTCCGGACGCGTCGGTCGACAGGCCCGCCTCGATCACCAGCCGCGGGTCGTGCCACTCGACGGCGAGCGGGCCGAGCACTCCCGCGCCGGGCGACATCTCAGCGGCCAGCAGCAGGGTGGCGAGGCACTCCGGGTCGGCAGCGGAATCGTCGTGCAGCAACCAGATCCAGCCGCCCGGGTCGCCCCAGCGCCGCACGGCGTGGTCGACCGCGGCGTGCACGGCGTCGCTGTAGCCGGTGTCGCGGTCGAGGGTGAGGACGCCGTCGAGGATGCGGTCGGGGCCGTTGGCGGCCGCGGCGAGCACCGTCGCCGTCTCGTCGGTCGAGCCGGTGTCGACCGCGATGATGTGCCTGGGCCTCGGTGTGGAATGGCGCAGCGCGGAAAGCGCCAGCCGCAGCCATTGCGCGCCGTCGTGGCACACCAGCACGGCCAATACGGGTGCTGTGCGCAACACGGGGGCACCACGACTCGACACCTGCCGCGACCGAGGAGGCACGACTGCGAACACCTCCCGTGGCATCACGTGCGGACGAGCCGGTGGTCATGACGTTCGGCCACCGGTCACACACCGTACGATGCCACCGCGCGAAACCCGCGCAACCCAGCACAAATCGTTGCGCGCCCGGCGAGACTCCCCGCCGGTCCGGCGTTCGGGGCGAAGGAACCCGGGCGTCGAAACGCCCGGGTGCCTACATCGCCTTTTTCAGACGCCTGCGCTCCCGTTCGGACAGACCGCCCCAGATGCCGAAGCGCTCATCATGTGCGAGGGCGTATTCGAGGCACTCCGAACGAACCTCACAGCCCAGGCAAATGCGCTTCGCCTCACGAGTCGATCCACCCTTTTCGGGGAAGAACGCCTCCGGGTCGGTTTGCGCGCACAAGGCGCGCTCCTGCCACTCTTGTTCATCGGCCTCGTCGAAGAATCCGGCGAACACGTCCAGTTCCTCGGTCGGACGCTCGCCCCACTCCACGACGCGACCCCCGTCACTCAATCCCTGCATATCGCCCGCCTCCTCGCCTTCCGCACTCCCCGGCTGGCGGATGCCGTTACGCCGTCCCCCGGCGAATGACATCGATGTGATTACACCCGTGTCATGGCGGCGGGTCAAGCGGTGCCCCCAGGTGGGTGATGCGTTATGAGCAGCCTGTACCCGATCGGGTACCAGCTGAAACTGTGCGCGTTCGCGGGGTGGCGAACACGCAACCGACGAACATTGCCACACTGGGTGTGTGCAGAGATCAGCGGTTCGCCCCTCGCCCATCTTCCTCGGCCTGATCGGCATCACCATCGGTGGCGCGTTGCTCACCCTGGTGGAGAACCAGGCCGCCATCAACGCAGGTGTGGTGCTGCTGGTCCTCGGCGGCTGGGTGGTGTCCCTGTGCCTGCACGAGTTCGGCCACGCGCTTGTCGCATTCCGCGGCGGCGACCGCGAGGTCTATTTCAAGGGTTATCTCACACTTGATCCGCGCCGGTACACCGATCCGGTCCTGAGCCTGCTGATGCCGGTGCTGTTTCTGGCGATCGGCGGCATCCCGCTGCCGGGCGGCGCGGTCTGGATCAACCACCACGCGTTGCGGTCCAAGGCGGTGGAATCGACCGTCTCCCTGGCCGGGCCTGCCGCGAACCTGATCGCGGGGGTCCTGCTGGCGTTGTCCGTCCAGGTCTTCGAACCAGCGCCGATGATGGCCGCCGGGCTGTCGTTCCTGGCGCTGCTGCAGCTCGCGGCGTTCGTGCTGAACATGCTTCCGGTGCCCGGCCTCGACGGCTGGGGCGCGATCGAGCCGTACCTGTCCTATGAGGCGCGCAAGTTCGGCGCGAAGGCCCGGCCGTGGGCGCCGCTGTTCCTGTTCGCCGCCCTGATCGGCATCCCGGGTGTCGGCCAGGCGTTCTGGGACGTCGTCACCGCGCTGTTCGACGCCATCGGCGGCGACCGGTTCCTGGGCTACCTCGGACAGGACGCTTTCTTCTTCTGGCGCTGAACACTCCCGACCCCACCGGGGTCACCCGACCGTGCGAGGATCACTGACCGTGAAGGTTGCCGTAGTCGTCGGCGGAGTCGGCGGAGCCCGATTCCTGCTCGGCGTGAAGAAACTGCTCGGATTCGACCCGGTGGGGCCCGGCCCCGTGGGTTCTCCGCACGAGATCACCGCGGTGGTGAACACCGCCGACGACATCTGGCTGCACGGGCTTCGCGTCTGCCCGGACCTCGACACGTGCATGTACACCCTCGGCGGCGGCATCGACACCGAGCGCGGCTGGGGCCGCACGGACGAGACCTGGGCGGTCAAGGACGAACTCGCCGCCTACGGCGCGGACCCCGATTGGTTCGGCCTGGGTGACAAGGACATCGCCACCCACCTGGTGCGCACCCGGATGATGCGGGCGGGCTATGAGCTTTCCGACATCACCGCGGCGCTGTGCGACCGCTGGAAACCGGGGGTGCGGCTGCTGCCGATGACAGACGACCGGGTCGAGACCCACGTCGTCATCGACGAGCCGGGCACGGGCGAGCGCAAGGCGGTGCACTTCCAGGAATGGTGGGTGCGCTACCGCGCCGAGCCGCGGGCCCGGTCGATCGTGGCGGTCGGCGCCGACGAGGCCACGCCAGGCCCGGGGGTGGTCGAGGCGATCAGCGAGGCCGACATCGTGCTCCTCGCGCCGTCGAACCCGGTGGTGAGCATCGGGAGCGTGTTGTCCGTGCCGGGTCTGCGCACGGCGCTGCGCAAGACCGAGGCTCCTGTGGTGGGGATCTCCCCGATCATCAACGACGCCCCGGTGCGCGGGATGGCCGACGCGTGCCTGAGCGCGATCGGCCTCGATGTGTCCGCGGAGGCCGTGGGCAGGCACTACGGCTCGCGCGGGTGCTCCGACAACGGCATCCTCGACGGGTGGCTGGTGCACTCGGGCGACACCGCCGACGTGCCCGGCGTGCTGGTGCGCGCCGTGCCGCTGCTGATGTCCGATGTGGACGCCACGGCGGCCATGGCGCGCGCGGCGTTCGACCTCGGCGGAATCAGCACTGGGGAGTGAAAATGGACGACATCGAGCACGGCGCGCGCGGGTCGGTCGAGATCCTGCCGGTCCGCGGCCTGCCCGAGTTCCGGCCCGGCGACGACCTCACCGGGGCGATCGCGGCGGCGGCGCCGTGGCTGCGCTCCGGTGACATCGTGGTGGTCACCAGCAAGGTGGTGTCCAAAGTAGAGGGCCAACTGGTGTCGGTCCCGTCCGACCCGGAGGCCCGCGACGCTGCCCGGCGCAAACTGGTGCTCGACGAGGCCGTGACCGTGGTCGCGCGGAAGTTCCGCTCGCTGATCACGCAGAACCGCCTCGGCATCGTGCAGGCGGCGTCGGGGATCGACTCGTCCAATGTGGCGGGCGACGAACTCGCGCTGCTGCCGGTCGACCCGGACGCCTCGGCCCGCGCCCTGCGCGGCGGGCTGCGCGAGCGGCTGGGTGTCGAGGTGGCCGTGGTGATCACGGACACGATGGGCCGGGCCTGGCGGATCGGGCAGACCGACGCCGCGATCGGGTCGTCCGGCCTGCGGGTGCTGCACTCCTACGCGGGTCGGATCGACTCGCAGGGCAACGAGCTCTCGGTCACCCGGGTGGCGGTCGCCGACGAGGTCGCCGCGGCGGCCGACCTGGTGAAGGGCAAGCTCGGCGGGGTCCCGGTGGCGGTGGTGCGCGGCCTGGAGATCGGCGACGAGACGTCCACCGCCCGCGACCTGCTGCGTCCGGTCGAAGAGGACCTGTTCCGGTTGGGCACCGAGGAATCGATCGCCCAGGGCAGGCGGGAGGCGGTGCTGCTGCGCCGCTCGCTGCGCGAGTTCTCCGGCGAGCCGGTCGACCCGGAGTCGCTGCGTCGCGCGGTGGCGGCGGGTTTGACCGCGCCCGCGCCGCACCACACCAAGCCGGTGCGCTTCGTCCGGCTCGCCGAGCACCGCAAGGCACTGCTGGAGGCGATGCGCGAGGCGTGGAAGGTCGATCTGCGCGCCGACGGCAAGTCCGAGGAGTGGATCGAGCGCCGGGTCACCCGCGGCGAACTGCTCTTCGACGCGACGGAGGTCCTGCTGCCGTTCCTCGTGCGCGAGGGCGCCCACTCCTACCCCGACGCCCGGCGGGCCGAGGCCGAGCGGACCATGTTCACCATCGCCGGCGGCGCGGCCGTGCAAGGCGTCCTGGTGGCGCTGGCCGCCGAGGGCCTTGGCTCCTGCTGGGTGTCGTCCACGATCTTCTGCCCCGACGTCGTGCGCGAAGTGCTCGACCTGCCCGCGAACTGGGAGCCTCTGGGCGCGGTCGCGGTCGGCCATCCGCTCGAGGAGCTGACCCCGCGCGAGGTCCCGACCGCCGACTGCTGGATCGAGAAGTGACCCTGCACGCGGACGCGGTCCGGACCATGACGGCGTGGAAACCCCTCGACCGCGGCCAGGAATCCCTGCGCCAGGCGTACCTGGGGTTCCTGGCGGCCCGCCCGGACGCGTGTCAGCGCTCGTGCGAACCCGGTCACCTCACCGCGTCGGCGCTGCTCTTGGACCACACGGGCGCCAACGTCCTGCTGACGCTGCATCCCCGCGTGGGCCGGTGGCTGCAGCTGGGCGGCCACTGCGAACCGGGCGACGAGACCCTGGCGGGCGCGGCCTTGCGGGAGGCGACCGAGGAGTCCGGCATCGAGGGACTGGAGATCGACCCGGTGCCGCTGCATGTGGACGTCCATCCGATCACCTGCTCGCTGGGCCTGCCCACCCGCCACTTCGACGTCCGCTTCGTCGTGCGGGCCCCCGCCGGTGCCGAAGCGGTGTGCAGCTCGGAGTCGCTGGACCTGCGCTGGTGGCCGATCGACGCGCTGCCCGACGACCCGGACGGCAACGCGGGAATCGGCGAGATGCTCGCGGCGGTG
Organism: Actinokineospora xionganensis; assembly: GCF_014323725.1. GTDB lineage: Bacteria > Actinomycetota > Actinomycetes > Mycobacteriales > Pseudonocardiaceae > Actinokineospora > Actinokineospora xionganensis. The sequence goes on from NZ_JABVED010000007.1 coordinate 220,061, forward strand.
CCGTCGTGATCACCATCGACCCGAATTCGGCGGTGCCGCCGTTCGAGCAGGTGCGGGGCGGGCTCGCGCAGCAGATCAACGACCACACGCTGGCGGTGGGGACGAAGCTGCCCACGGTGCGCCAGTTGGCCACAGACCTGGGCCTGGCGGCGAACACCGTGGCGCGGGCATACCGGGAGCTTGAGGAAGCGGGCTTGGTCGAGACCCGAGGCCGCGCGGGCACCTTCGTCGGCGCGGCGGGAGATCGAACCATGGAACGCGCCCGCAAAGCCGCGGACACCTATGCGGACGCCATGCACAAACTAGGCCTCGATACCGCCACCGCTCTGTCGATCGCCGAAGCCGCCCTGACCGCCCGCGGCTAGTCCCGATTCGCGGTAAACCGCCCCCGCGCGACAACAAAGCCCCCACCCACCACGGGGGGCTGCCCTTGGCCAGTCTATCGGTGAGGGGTGACGGAAACCCTGGTCGCGGGTGCTGCTGTGGATAACCGGTCCGGCTGTGGACAAACAGGGGACGACGCTCAGAAGCGGCGGTAGTCGCGTGGGGAAAAGCGTGGCGCGAAGCGGGGTTTGCCCAGGCCGGCGGCGAGTACGTACAGAGCGGCGCGATGGCGTTGGGGTTCGTAGGCCGCCAGCTCCTCCAGCATCTGGTCATCGGACATCCGGCGCCCGGCCAACGCGTGCCCGATCAGGTTCGACAGGTGGTAGTCCCCGATGCTGAGCGCGTCGGGATCGCCCCAGGCGCGTTGGGCCACCTCAGCGGCCGTCCAGACGCCGATTCCCGGCACCTTGCACAACAGCTCCCGGCCGGCGGCGCCGCCCAGTGAAGCGGCGCGTTCCAAGCGGCCTGCCACCTGGGCGGCGGCGAGGACCGTGCGGCGGCGGGCGCCATCCAGGCCTGCCTTGTGCCACTCCCAGTCCTCGATCCCCATGACCGCCCGCGGCGTGGGCGGTGCGAAAAGGCCGCCCACGGGCCCTGGTGCGGGCGACCCGAACCGTCGGGCCAGGTCGCGCCAGGTGCGATGCGCTTCGGTGCCGGTCACCTTCTGCTCGATGATCGCCGCGAGCAACACGTCCCACACCCGGCCGGTGGCGCCGAGCCGCATCCCCGGCCGCCGGCGTCGGACCTCGGCGACCAGCGGATGGTGCGCGACGAAGCCCGAGTCGTCGTCGCAGGCGCCCAACAGGGCGGGCAGACCGTCGAGCAGCACGTCCGCACCCGGCCCCCAGGCCGAGGCGTGCACCTCGCCCGCGATGCGCAGGCGCAGCGTGCCGACACCGGCGGGGGTGTTCGCGGCGAGCCAGAGGCCGTCGACGTCCTCGCGGAAAGCCGGGTCGTGCGGGCCCCGCCGCAGCGGCCGCAGAGCGCCCGCGACGTCATGCGGACCGTCGGGCACCCAGTGCCTGGTCCGCTCGGTTCCGGTCGGGATCGCGGTCATCACGACGACCGTACCGGCCGGTTGGCTAGAGTTGGCCCACCACTCACGCCGGGGACAAGGACACAGGTAAAAGTGACGCCACCCGAACTGCACATCGTCGTGCCCGCCGGTGGAAGCGGCACTCGCCTGTGGCCGCTCTCCCGCGCGGGCAACCCGAAGTTCCTGCACGCGCTGACCGGCACCGACCGGTCGCTGCTGCAAGCGACCTTCGACCGGCTGGCACCGCTGTCGTCGCCGGAGCACCTGCTGGTGGTCACCGGCACCGCGCACGCCGCCGGTGTGGCCCGGCAGCTGCCGGACCTGCCGGAACGCAACATCCTGGTCGAGCCGCTCGCCCGCGACTCGTGCGCGGCGATCGCGCTGGCCGCCGCGGTGATCGAGAAGCGGTCCCCCGGCGCGGTGATGGCGTCGTTCGCCGCCGATCACCTGATCACCGACGGAGACGAGTTCGCCCACACCGTGGGCCGGGCCGTCGACGGCGCCCGCGACGGGCTGCTGATGACCATCGGCATCACCCCGACCCGCCCGGAGACCGGCTATGGCTACCTGCGCTGCAGCGAGCCCGCGCAGCGCTCGGTCATCCAGAAGGTGTTGGAGTTCAAGGAAAAGCCGGCCAAGGACGTGGCCACCCGCTACGTGGAGTCGGGCAGCTACCTGTGGAACGCCAGCATGTTCGTCTGGCGCACCGACGTGTTCCTGGCCGAACTCGCCGCGCGGCGGCCGGATGTGGCCAAGCCCATCCTCGCCATCGCCGCCGCCTGGGACACCCCGGAGCAGGAGGCGGTCCTGGCGGAGCTGTGGCCGACCGTGCCGAAGGTCGCCGTCGAGTACGCGGTGATGGAACCGGCCGCCGCCGACGGCCTGGTCGCCACCGTGCCCGGCGACTTCGGCTGGAGCGACATCGGCGACTTCGAGACCCTCGGCGACCTCCTCGGCACCGATGTCGGCGACGGCGGCAGGCTGTTCGTCACCGCGGGCGGCAAAGCGAACGTCGTGGTGGTCGACGGTGCCGGCGTCATCGTGGTCCCCTCGGACCGACTGGTCGCCACGCTCGGCGTCAACGACCTCATCATCGTCGACACCGACGACGCCGTCCTGGTCTGCAGGCGCGACCGAGCCCAGGACATCAAGCGCCTGACCGAGATCCTGCGCGACCGGGGCGATCTCGACTACATCTGATGCCGTGGAACGATGACGCGGCGCGACTGGCGGGATACTCTGACCAGAGCACATCGAGCGACGCAGGAGAGGCCACCGTATGGACCCCCGTGAGCGCGCCGACGCCATCCTGGCCCGTGCCCGCGCACGCGGCTCGTACGTAGTCACCCCCGAGAGCGCCATCTCACCGATGGACGCCTCGGCGACCCTGCAGATCCCCCGTGCTGTGGTGAACGCGCTCGATGAGGACCCGGAAGTGACCATGGTCTTCCCGATCACCCGTGGCCGGGAGGAACTTCCCGCGATCGCCCAGGAAGCCGCCACGACTTCGGTGGCCTCGCCGGGTCGGCCGACCGAGCGGCTGCCGGTTCCGCAGCAGCAGCAGCAGCGACAACAGCAACAGCCGTCGTCGCGGCCACCGCAGGCACCGGAGCAAGTGGACGGTTTGGTGCCGACCATGAAGCCCCGGCCGCACCCGGACCGGCCTACGCTCGGTCAGCGGCTCGACGGCTAGCCACCGCTGTTCGACGTCCTAGCGGGTTTCCATCTTCAGGCGCAGAGCCAGTCCGGCCTTGATCGCGGCCCGCACCGGCGCCCACAGTGGGCCCTGGTGTCGATCGGCGATGAAGCGGTAGGCGCTCTCGTGGTGTGCCGCGAGCATCCTGGTCGACGCCTTGGCCGTCGACACGCCCTGGACGTGCATCACCTTCGCCGAGGGCACATACACGTTCTGCCAACCCGCCCGGCTCAGCCGTTCGCCGAGGTCGACGTCCTCGAAGTACATGAAGTACCGCGAGTCGAACCCGTCGACCGAGTCGAACGCCTCGCGCCGGATCAGGAAGCAGGAGCCTGAAAGCCAGCCCGCGACCCGTTCGCGCACGTCCGAAGCGGACTGCTTGTACGCACGGGTCCAGGGGTTGCCCGGCCACACCTTCCCCAGCACCCCGTGCCCGATCCCCTTGCCCAGCGAGGGAACCTCGCGCGCCGACGGGTAGACCGCGCCGGACGGTTCGGTGATCAGCGGCCCGAACGCCCCGCCCCGCGGCCACCGCTCGGCCGCGGCGATCAGCTCGTCGAGGGATCCCGGCTCCCATTCCACGTCCGGGTTGGAGATCACCACCCAGCCGTGGCAGGCGTCCAGCGCCGCCACACCGCGGTTCGCGCCGCCGCCGTAGCCCAGGTTGCCGCCGGTGCGCACCAGTTCGACGTTCGAGCGGGCCGCCGCGGCGGCCTCAGGGGCGCCGTCGGTCGAGCCGTTGTCGGCCAGGATCACGTGGACCGGGCGGGTGGTGGCCTTCTCGAGGGTGTCGAGGAACCGGTCCAGGGTCTCGCCGGGCGAGTAGGTCACGGTCACGACGGCGATCTCGGCACCGTAGGTTTCGGTCACGATCTGACATTCTGCACGCCAACCCGGCCGCGGCTCATCGACCCCTGCGGTGGAGCTGGTGGGCCCGGCCGTATACCTCGCGGTGTCGTTCGGCGCTCAGGCCCCAGGAGAACTCCTTGGCCCGGCGCTGCGCCGCCACGGAGAGCGCCGCGCGGCGGCCCGGGTCGTCGAGGAGGTCGCTGATGGTGGCGGCGATGTCGCCCGCGCCGACACCGCAGTAGGCGACCGCGTCGCCGCCGACCTCCGGCAACGAGAGCCGCCGGGTCGTCAGGACGCACGCGCCCGCGGCCATCGCCTCCAGCACGGGCAGGCCGAAACCCTCGCCCAGGCTCGGATACGCGACCAGCGCGGCGCCGCCGAGGAACCCGGACAGGTGCTCGAACGGCAGGTAGCCCGCGCGGATGACTCGCAGCCGGTGCGGCGCGGCGTCGAGGGCGCGTTCGATCTGGTGGTCCCAGCCGGGCTGCCCGGCCAGCACCAGGGCGGGTGGGTCGACCCGGCCGGCGCAGGCGGCGGCGAAGCCGCGGATGAGCGCGGGCACGTTCTTGCGCGGTTCCAGCGCCCCCAGGAACGCCACGTAGGGTTGCTCGCCCAGGCCGATGGCGGCCCGGGCGGCGGCGACCTCGGCAGGCGAGGGCGGGTGGAAGCGGTCGGTGTCCACGCCGTGCTGGATCACGTCGAGTGCGCGCGGGTCGGCGCGCACGACCCTGGTCAGCTCGGCCGCGGTGGCCTCGCTCGGCACGACGCAGCGCGACGCGCGCACGAGCGCGGTCTTGGTCCAGGCGCGGAAGAACCGGGCCTTGATCGAGTGGTGCAGGCCCGCGTCGGTGAAGAACGTCGCGTCGTGCAGCGTCACCACCGACGCCACCGGGTTGGCCAGCGGGATCGTGTAGTGCGGCGAGTGCAGGACGTCGACGCCGAGTCTTCGGACCAGCCGCGGCAGCGTGGTCTGCTCCCAGGCCAGCCGGGCCGTGCGGGTGGTGACCGACTCGGAGGTCGGCACGATCCGCGCGCTGGGCGCGAGCTCGCCGTAGAGCCTGCTGTCGCGGGGCTGGCAGACGACGCTGAGGTCGGCGCCGTCGGCGGCCAGCGCCGCGACCAGCGAGTCGACATAGCGGCCCACCCCACCGCGGTCCGCGGGCACCGCGGTCGCGTCGATAAGCACGGTGGGGTCGGACACGGCGATCAGCGTACGACGTGCGATTGCCGGAGATTTACCGAATGGATTAACTCGCGCCACCGCCCAGACCCACGTGCAGCCGCCACAGCGCCTCGGCCGCTCCGTCCCAGGTGAATCCCGCCGCCCGCGCGCGGCCACGCTCGACCATCGACGCGGCCAGGTCCGGGGAGTCCAGCACCGTCCGCAGGGCGTCGGCGAGCGCACCCGGGTCGTCACGTTTCACCTGCGTTCCCGCACCACCGGCGACTTCGACCAGGGCTGGCGCGTCCGAGTGCACAACAGGCACACCCGCCGCCATGGCCTCCAGCACGGGGAGCCCGAAGCCCTCGGCCCGGCTCGGCGCGGCCAGCACCGTCGCGCCGTGCAGGGCGGCGGCGAGTTCCTCGTCACTGAGCCTGCCGAGCACCCGCACCCGATCGGGGGGCAGTCCGTGTCGCGCGGCGAGGGCGCGCGGGTCCACCCCGCCCCAGCCCGCGGGACCGGCCACGACCAGCGGCACACCGGGGACGGCCGCCATGGCCTCGATGAGCACGTCGAGTCCCTTGCGCGGCTCGACGGTGCCCACAGCGAGCACGTACGCGCCGGGGAGATCGAGGTCCACCGCCGAAGGGGCGCTGAGCACCGAGGACACCCCGTGGCCGACGACGTGGACCGGCGCGGGTCCGGGGGCATGCCGGGCAAGGTCGTCCGCGACGGCCCGGGTCGGGACCACGATCGCGTCGGCCGTGCGGGTGGCGCGCCGGATCACCTTGCGGTGCCAGGCCGCGCCCCGGCTGGTCAGCGTCTCCGGGTGGGTGAACGGCACGGTGTCGTGCACGGTCACGACCAGCCGCCTGCCACGCCGGGCGGGTGGGGCGAGCGGGGTCGGCGCGTGCACGGTCTCGCCGCCGGGCCACAGCGGCAGCCCGTGCTCCCAGGCGAGAGTCAGCGCGCGCCGGGGCAGCGCGAGGGCGGTCGGCCCGGCCACACCGCCGACCACGGCCGGGGCGAGGTCGCCGTGGCGGGCGGTGACGCCGCGGACGGACCAGCCCGCGGGCGCCGTGCGGGCCAGCGCGGCGGCCAGTTCCCGGGTGTAGCGGCCGGTGCCGCCCGGGACCGGCGCCAGCAGTTGCTCGGTGAGGACGACCAGCTCAGGCACGCGGTCAGAATCGCACGCACCGCCGCGACCGGTAGCGTCGCGGCCGTGAACGTCCGCACGACGGTCGTCGTGGTCACCTGGCGTGGCCGCGCCCACCTCGCCGCCTGCCTCGACGCACTGGCCGCGCAGACCCGGCCGCACCGGACGCTGGTGGTCGACAACGCCTCCGACGACGGCACCGCCGAGGTGATCGCCCGCCATCCGAGCGACCCGGAGGTCCGCAGGCTGCCGGTCAACGTGGGCTACGCGGGCGCGCTGGCCGGGGTCGAACCCGAGACCGAGTTCGTGGCGTGGCTCAACGACGACGCCGTCCCCCGTCCCGACTGGCTGGCCCGCATGGAGAACGCCCTCGACGCCGACCCGGGCGCCGCCGCGGCGAGCGCGCGGCTGATCAGCCCCACCGGCGAAGTCCAGTCGGTCGGCGTCCGGCTGACCGCCGACGGGCACGGCGCGGACGCCGTCACCGGCCCGGTCTTCGGTTTCTGCGGCGGCGCCGCGCTGCTGCGCGCGGACGCGCTGGCCGCCGTGGGCGGGGTCCCCGCCGACTTCTTCTGCTACTACGAGGACACCGACACGTCGTGGCGGCTGCGGCTGGCGGGCTGGTCGATCGTGCCGGTCGAGGCCGACGTCACCCATCTGCACGGGGCGAGCACCGCACCCGGCTCGGACCGGTTCCACCTGTGGAACGAGCGCAACCGCCTGCTGACCCTGCTTCGCTGTGCCCCGCTGGGCGTCGCGCTCACCCAGTTGGCCCGGTTCGCCGCGCTCACCGCGGTGCTCCCGACCAGGCGAAACGTGGGTCCGGAGGCCAACTTCCGGGTGGGTCTGCGACTGCGGGTGCTGGGCCAGGTGGCCGCTCGGCTGCCGAGGACGGTGATCGCCCGCAACAAGATCGACACCGACCGCGCCACCCGATCGCGGGTCTGGCGACACCAGTTCGCCAGTCGGGCGACATGACGGCCCTCCGATAAGGCACCCTGTCCCCAGGAGCAACCCGGGAGGAGACAGCGTGGCTGAGGGGGCCTTGCCCATACTGTCGGTCGTACTCGTCAATTACCGAGGAGTCGACGACACCCTGACCTGCCTGCGGTCGCTGAAGTCGGACCTCGACTACCCGGCCGACCGCCTGCAGATCATCTGCGTGGACAACGCCTCGGGGGACGGCAGCGCGGAGAAGATCCGGGCGGTCGACGGCGTCGAGTTGGTCGAGTCCCCGGACAACCTCGGCTTCGCGGGCGGCTGCAACCTCGGCGTCGAACACGCCAAAGGCTCCGTGCTGGCCTTCCTGAACAACGACGCCCGGCCCGACCCGCAGTGGGCGCGCGCGGCCGTGCGGGTGCTCACCGAGCAGCCCGACGTCGCCGCCGTGGCCAGCAAGGTCCTCGACTGGGACGGCGCGAACATCGACTTCGTCGACGCGGGTCTCACCTGGTTCGGCATGGGCTACAAGCGCCACGCGGGCACCCCGGACGACGGCAGCCACGACGACCCGCGCGACGTCCTGTTCGCCACGGGCTCGGCGATGTTCGTCCGCGCGGGCGTGTACCGCGAGCTGGGCGGGTTCGACGAGAGCTTCTTCATGTTCTACGAGGACGTCGACCTCGGCTGGCGGCTGAACCTGCGCGGCTGGCGGGTGCGCTACGAGCCCAAGTCGCTGGCCTACCACCGCCACCACGCCTCCATGTCCGAAGTGGACACCAAGGACCAGTCCCGCGAGCTGTACCTGCTGGAGCGCAACGCGTTGGCGGCGCTCTACAAGAACCTCTCCGACGCCACGCTGGCCAAGGCGCTGCCCGGCGCGCTGGCCTTGGCGGTGCGCCGGGCGACCGCGCGCGGCGAGATCGACCCGACTCAGCTCGAGATCACCCGCCGCGGCCGAGGTGACGGCTCGGAGACCGTCCCGATCGCCCGCACGGCGCTCGCGGGAATGCTGGCGATCGACCAGTTCGTCGAGATGCTGCCCGCGCTGGCGGCGTCCCGCGCGGTCGAGCAGGCCGCCCGGGTGCGTTCGGACGCCGACCTGGTTCCCTTGATGCGCAAGGCGATGGAGCCCGCCTACCCGCTGCCGCGCTACCTCGCCGCGCACGAGGCGATCGTCGAGGCGTTCGGGCTGGAGCAGGCGTTCGGTGCGCGCAGGCGGGTCCTGGTGATCACCGGCGACGCGGTGTCAGAGCGGATGGCCGGTCCGGCGATCCGCGCGTGGAACATGGCCGACGTCCTGTCGGCCGAGCACGAGGTCCGGCTGGTCACGGTCAACCCGGTGTGCGCCCCGCCGCCCGCGGCTTTCCCTGTGGCGCAGTCGAAGCGGCGCGACTTGGAGTCGCACGTGACCTGGGCGGACGTGGTGATCCTGCAGGGTCACGCGATGGAACTGGTGCCGTCGCTGAAGAAGGCCGACTCCAGCAAGATCGTCATCTGCGACGTCTACGACCCGATGCACCTGGAGTTGCTGGAGCAGGGCAAGGACGAGGGCAACAACACAGACGAACAACGTCAGCTGGATCTCGTCGGTGCCACGAAAGTGATGAACAACCAGCTCGACCGCGGCGACTTCTTCATCTGCGCCTCCGAGCGGCAGCGACACTTCTGGCTGGGCCACCTGCTCTCCCTGGGCAGGCTCACCCCGGCGCTCTACGACAACGACCCGACGCTGCGCTCCCTGCTCGACGTCGTCCCGTTCGGGCTGTCCGGCAAGCCGCCACAGCAGAGCAAGTCGCCGATGAAGGGCGCGGTCCCGGGCATCGCCGAGGGCGACAAGGTCGTGCTCTGGGCGGGCGGAGTCTACAGCTGGTTCGATCCGCTGACCCTGGTCAGCGCCATCGGCGTGCTCGCCCGGCGACGCCCGGACGTGCGGCTGATGTTCCTGGGCATGAAGCATCCCAATCCCGAGGTGCCGGAGATGGACATCGGCGCCCGGGTGCGCGCGCTGTCCGGGCAGCTCGACCTGACCGGCAGGCACGTCTTCTTCAACGAGACCTGGGTGCCCTACGAGCAGCGGCAGGACTGGCTGCTCGACGCCGACTGCGGTGTCACCACGCACTACGAGCACGTCGAGACCACGTTCGCCTTCCGCACCCGGGTGCTCGACTACCTGTGGGCGGGCCTGCCGATCGTCACCACCGACGGCGACTCGTTCGCCGACCTGGTGCGGCAGGAGAAGCTGGGCGTGGTGGTGCCCGCCGAGGACACCGACGCACTGGCCGACGCCCTGGAGCGGGTGCTCTACGACGCCGAGTTCGCCGCCGCCTGCCAGGAACGCATCGCCGCCGTGCGCGAGCGGTTCACCTGGGAGAACGTGCTGGCCCCACTGACCGCCTTCTGCCGCGACCCGCGCCCGGCGACCGACCGCCTGCCGGGCTCGGAACCCCTGGTGCGCAAACCCGCCCTGGGCGCCGCGGGCACGGTTCGCCGGGACCTGGCGCTGGTCCGCGAGTACCTCGACGGCGGCGGCGCGACCGAGTTGGCCCGCCGCGCCGCGGGCCGGGTCCGCCGGGTCGCCCGTCAGCGGATGGCCGGACGCGGGGGGCGCGGAGATGGCTGACAGACCGATTCGGGTCCTCATCGACGGCACGCCGCTGTTGGGCTCGCGCACCGGCATCGGCCGCTACACCGCCGCACTGGCCGAGGAACTGGCGTCCTCACCGGATGTGGACATGCGCGCGGTGGCGTTCACCCTGCGCGGCTGGCGCAAGCTTCGCCACGTCCTGCCCCACGGCTCACAGGCACGCGGGATGCCCGTGCCCGCCCGACTGCTGCGCAAGGCCTGGCTGCGCGGCTCGTTCCCCCCGGTCGAGCTGTTCGCCGGGCTGACCGATGTCGTGCACGGCACCAACTTCGTGCTCCCGGCGGCGTTCCGGGCGGCGGGCGTGCTGACCATCCACGACCTCGCATTCCTGGACTACCCCGGCGACCTACCACCCAGCGACGCCGAACTCCCGGAACTGGTCCAGCTTTCGGCACGGCGGGCACACGTCATCTGCACCCCGACCAGGGCCGTCGCCGAACGGGTAGTAGAGCGCCTGGGTGTCTCGGACTCGAAGGTGCGGGTCACCCCCCTGGGCGTCGACCCCCAGTGGTTCGCCGCCCGCCCACCGAACGAGTCCCTGGTGGAGCGAGTCGGACTCCCGTCGGAATACCTACTGTTCGTCGGCGCGGCCGGCCCACGCAAGGCGTTGAGCTGGCTGCTTGACGCCCATGCGGCCACACCTTCACTGCCACCGCTGGTACTGGCCGGGCCTGGTCACACCGTTGGGTCGGAGCGCGTCATCTCGACCGGATATCTTTCCGAAGTGGATCTTCGGGGTGTGGTGGCAGGAGCCAGCGCGCTGGTGCTGCCTTCGCGTGATGAGGGTTTCGGGTTGCCGGTACTGGAGGCGATGGCCTGCGACGTACCGGTGGTGTGCTCCGACGTCCCGGCGTTGCGCGAGGTTTCAGGCGGCCACGCCACCCTGGTTCCGTTTGGAGACAAGGAAGCGATGGCCGTCGCCCTCACCGCCGCACTCGAGAATCCGCCCTCACCCGCGGTCATGTCCGCGCGACGGACCCACGCGGCCGCACACACATGGCGACGCTGCGCCGAGTTGACGATCGCGGCCTACCAGTCCACTTAGGACTCGGTGCGCCAGATCCGGTCGACAGCGATGCTCGCGAGCCGCCAGTCTCCGTCGCGACGAGCGGTGAAGCGGTAGATCCCACCCATTTCCAGCACGACCCGAGCGGCCGAGTCGACGAAGGTCCCAAGCAGATTGGCCCGCACAGCGGCGCGGTCTCCGTCGAGGTCGACCACCACATTTGTGATCAAGTGCTGGATGCGGTGGTACTCGCCATGATTCCTGGTCGCCTGTGCGATCACCGCGTCCCGACCCCGCGCCAGACCACCTGGCGTCGCCGCGGTGACGTCGTCCGCGAACAGTTCCTTCAGGTCGTCGAAACGGTGGTCGTCCAGGCACGCGCCGAGACGCGAGACAAGGTCGGTGATGGCCGCGCGATCCTCGATGACGCTCACGAAGCTCTCCTTCTGACATTTCGTTGGAATCACCAACGTTGGCATTGCCAACGTTAGCGAGTGGCCGCGGCCACCGTCAAGCGTTTACGGTGTTCGGCATGGACACTCGCTCGGCACCGGGCAGGCTGCGTTCGCTGACGAGCTGGCTGATCAACCAGAACGCCATCACCGCACGCAACCTCGTCGCCGCCCATCTGGCGGGCGCCGCGACCCGCCGCTACCACTACTCGATGCTGGCCGCGCTCGACGAGTTCGGGCCCGCGAGCCAGGCGGACCTGGGCAGGCGGTGCGGGCTGGACCGCAGCGACGTCACGGCCTGCGTCACCGACCTCGCGGAGCGGGAGTGGATCGAACGCGCGCCGGATCCGGTGGACAAGCGGCGCAACATCGTGCGGCTGACCAAAGCGGGTCTCAAGCAGCTGCGCGCACTCGACCGGGTGGTCGCGGACGCGCAGGACGAGCTACTGGAGCCGCTGTCGGCCGCCGAACGAGCGCAGCTCAACGAGTTGCTGACCCGTGTCGCCGACCACCACACGGCTACTGCTTGAACGCCGCCGCGTTCTCCTTGAACGCCCGCGCCAGGGACTCGCGCCACTGCGGCATCGGGGTGAGTCCCGCCTCGGCCCACGACGTGGGCGACAGCACCGAGTACGCGGGGCGCTTGGCGGGCGTCGGGTACTGCGCGGTCGTGATCGGCTGGACCCGAGACGGGTCGGCGCCCAACTCTTCGAAGACGGCGCGGGCAAAGCCGCACCAGGTCACCTCGCCCGCTCCCGTGCAGTGCGACACTCGACCCGTGGGAGCGTTTCCGGCGGCGATCTTGCCCGCCAGCTCGACAAGTCCGCGCGCCAGATCGCCGGTCCACGTCGGCGAACCCACCTGATCGTCCACAACGGACAGAGTGTCGCGCTGACCCTCCAGTCGGACCATGGTCTTCACGAAGTTGTTGCCGTGCGCCCCATACACCCACGACGTGCGGACCACCCAGGCCCGCGCGCCCGAGGCGAGGACCGCGTTCTCCCCGGCGAGCTTGGTGATTCCGTACACCGACTGCGGCCGGGTCGGACTGTCCACTTCATACGGCTCGGTCCCGTCCCCGGGGAACACATAGTCCGTGGACACGTGGATCAGCGGTACCCCGCGAGACGTGCAGGCGGCGGCGAGGACCCGCGGACCGTCGGCGTTGACCGCGACCGCTCGCGCGTGGTCGTTCTCAGCTTGGTCGACCGCCGTGTACGCGGCGGCGTTGATCACGACCGGCTTGCGCCCCTCGGCGCGGGCCCGGTCGGCCAGTTCCGCCACCGCCCGGATGACCGCGCCGGTGCTGGTGACGTCGAGCGTCGCCGAGCCGGGGGCGCTCACGGCCACGGAGTCGCTTGCCAGCGCGGCGATCTCGGCGCCGAGCTGCCCGGTCCCGCCGGGTACGAGGAGTTCCAGAGCCACGCTCAGCCTCCGGCCTTCAGCGGTTCCCACCAGCCGCGGTTCTCCGAATACCACCGCACGGTCGCGGCCAGACCCTCGGCGAACGGAACCCGCGGCTGGTAGCCGAGTTCCTCGGAGATCTTGGTGATGTCGACCGAGTAGCGCCGGTCGTGGGCCAAGCGGTCGATCACCGGCTGCACGAACGAGTCATCCGCGCCGGTCGCCTCCAGCAGCAGAGCGGTCAGCTCACGGTTGGTCAGCTCGGTGCCGCCGCCGATGTTGTAGATCTCGCCCGCGCGGCCGCCGTCGGCGACGAGCTGGATGCCGTGGCAGTGGTCGTCGACGTGCAGCCAGTCGCGCACGTTGAGTCCGTCGCCGTAGAGCGGGATCTTCTTGCCGTCCAACAAGTTCGTGGTGAACAGCGGGATGACCTTCTCCGGGTACTGGTACGGCCCGTAGTTGTTGGAGCACCGGGTGACGCACACCGGGAGCCCATGGGTGCGGAAGTAGGAGCGGGCCAGCAGGTCCGAGGACGCCTTCGACGCCGAGTACGGCGAATTCGGCTCCAGCGGGTGGGTCTCGGGCCAGGATCCCTCGTCGATCGATCCGTACACCTCGTCGGTGGACACATGGATGAACCGGCCGACCTCCGCCTCCAGCGCCGCCTGCAGCAGCGTCTGGGTGCCCAGGACGTTGGTGCGGACGAACTCCGCGGACCCGGCGATCGAGCGGTCGACATGGGACTCGGCGGCGAAGTGGACGACCAGGTCGACCCCGGCCATCGTCTCGGCGACCAGTTCGCCGTCGCAGATGTCGCCCCGCACGAAGCGCAGCCGGTCACTGTCGGCGACGGGTGCGAGGTTCTCGCGGTTGCCGGCGTAGGTCAGCTTGTCGAGGACCACGACCTCGGCGTCGACCAGCGTCGGGTAGACACCTGACAGGGCTTGCCGCACGTAATGCGACCCGATGAATCCGGCACCACCCGTGACCAGCACCCGCATGTCGCTTTCCACCGATCCTCTCGCTGTACAGGCCCCGAGTCTGTCATGCCAAACGGCATGAGCGCCCACTCATGCGGGTAATCGACGTGAGGGCCAAGAGCCATCCGGGTGGCCTCTGGGTAATCTGAGGATGGACGGGATGGTTTGGGGAGGGCGGCTCGTGACCGAGCGTGCGCAAGGGGGCGTGGAGACCGCGGCGGCGCCCGTCGCGGAGTCCGCCGACGCCCAGGCTTCTCCCGGTCCCTGGTTATGGTTCGGCACGATCCTCGGCCGGACCCTCGCGCTGCTGACCTCGATGGTCGTGCTGGCCGCGATGGGGTACGGCTGGTGGACCTTCGGCGACGTCGACGACCACACCGTCACCACCGACGTCATCGCCGAGAAGGTGGGCAACCAGCCGACACCGCTCGACGGCGCCATCGACATGCTCCTGGTCGGTATGGACAGTCGCACCGACGCCTTCGGCAACCCGCTGCCGAAGGAAGTCCTGCAGCTGCTCAACGGCGGCAAGGTCGACGGTGAGCGCAACACCGACACGATGATCCTGGTGCACATCCCGGTCGACGGCAGGCGCGCGATCGCGTTCTCCTTCCCGCGTGACTCCTGGGTCGACGTCGGCGAGGGATTCGGCAAGCACAAGCTCAACTCCGCGTTCGTCTACGCCTACACCGACGCGCGCAAGACGCTCAGCGAGCAGGGTGTCACCGACCCGAGGGAACTCGAGACCAAGGCGACCGTCATCGGCCGCAAGAACCTCATCTCCACGATCGAGCGACTGGTCGGCAACGCGGTCACCATCGACCGGTACGCCGAGGTCAACCTGGCGAGCTTCTACGAGGTCACCAAGGCCATCGGCGGCGTCGAGGTGTGCCTGAACAACGCCGTCAGCGAGCCGAAGTCGGGGGCGAACTTCGCCGCGGGCCGCCAGGTCATCTCCGGCAAGGAGGCGCTGTCGTTCGTGCGGCAGCGCTACGAGCTGCCCAACGGCGACCTCGACCGGATCGTGCGCCAGCAGGTCTTCCTGGCCGCGCTGGCCGACAAGGTGCTGTCGGCGGACATGCTCACCAATCCGTCGCGGGCGCGCGACCTCATCGGCGCTGTCCAGCGCTCGGTGGTGCTGTCGAAGAACTGGAACCTGTCCCAGTTCGCCTCGCAGATGCAGGGCCTCAGCGGCGGGAACATCGAGTTCCACACCATCCCGAACGACGGCCCGGCCAAGATCGGCGGCGCCGACGTCATCAAGGTCGACCCGGCGAAGGTGCACGAGTTCGTCGAGCAGCGGACCGGCGGCCCGACCCGGCCGACCTCGGGCAGGCCGACGGCGACCACCACCCCGTCGAGCAGCGACCCGTTCCCGGAGACCACGTCGGCGACGCCGTCGTCGACCAACGGCGTCATCGTCGACGTGCGCAACGGGTCGAAGACCAAGGGCCTGGCGGGCGTCGTGCTCGACGAGCTGAGCGGGCGCGGCTTCACTCGTGGCCAGGTGGGCGACAGCCCGGAGCAGATCGGCTCCGTCATCCGCTACGCGGCGGGCGAACTCGCCACGGCCAAGAGCATCGCGGCGGTGTTGGCGGGCCCGTTCGTGTTCGAGGAGGACCGGACGCTGAGCGCGCAGCGGGTGCGGATCGTGCTCGGCACCAGCTACCAGGCAGGCGACTCGCTGCGGCACGCGCCGATGCTGCGGCTGCAGCCCACGCCGACCGGATCGTCGAGCCCGTCCACCACCTCGTCGGTCAACCCGCCACCGAAAATCGAGGCGGGCGGCCTCAACTGCGTGAATTAGGGGTCATCACGCTGCGTGTCCAACTAGGCTGCGACCAGGCGTGGACACGGTCGATTGGGGACACAAAGTGACGGAGCGGACGCGGCGACGCCCGTGGCTGGTGCTCGGCCGGGTCTTGCTGGCGCTGGTGTCGACCGCGGCGCTGGTGGGCACCGGATTCGTGTGGTCGCGGGTCGACGCGCTGCAGGAGAGCGTCAACACGACCGACGCGATCGCCGCAGCGGCGGCCGGGCCGGACGCCCCCTCGGCTGACGACGGCGCGAACGACATCCTGGTCGTCGGCAACGACACCCGGACCGACCTCAAGGGCAGGCCCCTGTCCGCGCGGGTGCTGCGCGAGTTGCGCACCGAGGCGACCGACACCATCAACACCGACACCCTGATCCTGCTGCGCCTGCCCCGCAACGGCGGCAAGAGCTTCGCCATCTCCATTCCGCGCGACACCTACGTGAAGGTCCCGGACTACCGCGAGGAGAAGATCAACGGCGCGTACGGGGTCATCAAGGCCCGGCACGCGCGGCGGATGGTCGACGGCGGCGAGCGCGACCGGGAGAAGATCGAACGCGAGTCGGACAACGCGGGCCGCACCGCCCTGGTGCAGACCGTGCAGGGCCTCACCGGGGTGCGCGTCGACCACTACGTCGAAGTCACCCTCTACGGGTTCTACCTGCTCACCGAGGCCATCGACGGCGTCGACGTGTGCCTGAACCACTCGACCAGCGACCCGGACTCCGGCGCGAACTTCCGCAAGGGCCCGCAGACCGTGCGCGGCGGTGACGCGGTGGCGTTCGTCCGCCAGCGCAAGGGCCTGCCGCGCGGCGACCTCGACCGGATCGTGCGCCAGCAGACGTTCCTGGCCTCGGCGATGAACAAGGTGCTCAGCGGCGGGACGCTCGGCGACCCGGGCAAGCTCACCGCGCTGGAGGGCGCGGTGGCGAAGACCGTGGTCATGGACCCGGGGCTGCACTTCCTCGACCTGGTGAACCAGGCGCAGGCGCTGGCGTCGGGCGCGGTGGAGTTCGTGACGATCCCGGTGACCGGCGTGGGCGCGCGCAACGACCGGGGGCAGAGCATCATCACCGTCGACCTCGCCGCGGTGCACGCCTACATCAGCGGCCTCGCCACGGCCAACCCGCCGCCCGCCCCCGCGCAGCCGTCGACCGTCGGTGAGAACCTTGGTGGGGGCCGCCTGCTCGACTTCGGCGCACCCGCACCGCGGCGCACCGCGCTCGTGGCGCCGAACTGCATCGACTGACCGGAGACGTTTCCTGTGAGCCTGACCGACCTCCTCCTGCGTCCGCTGCGTGCGGCCTCGGCGAAACCGCTGATCACCCACTACGACGACACCGTCGGCAGCCGGGTCGAGCTGTCCGTCGCGACGGTGACGAACTGGGCGGCGAAGACGGCGAACTGGCTGGTCGAGGAGCACGACGTCGAGCCGGGCACGCCGGTGTCGGTGCGGCTGCCCGCGCACTGGCAGACCGCGGGCATCCTGCTGGGCGCGTGGTGGTGCGGCGCGCACATCACCGACGAGGACCCGGTGGTCACGTTCGTGGCGCCCGGCGAGGCGGGGGCAGGCGTGGTCGCGGCGGTGTCGCTGGACCCGATGGGACGCGACCTGGGCGGGTCCACCGACGGGGTGACCGACTTCGTCGGCGAGGCCCGGATGTTCGGCGACGACTACTTCGGGTCCAGTGTGGACGGCTCGACGCCTGCCCTGCTGGGGTCCACTGTGGACGAGGTGCTGGCCGCGGCGCGGCTGCTCGGCGCCGAATACGGTGCGGGGGCCCGGGTTCTGTGCACGCGGGAGTGGGCGATGCCCGATGGGCTGCTCGCGGCGCTGGTCGCACCGCTGGCGGTGGGCGGCTCGATCGTCCAGGTCAGCAACGCCGACCCGGCCCGTCTCGACGCCCACCGCGCAGCGGAGCGCACCACCGTCGACCTGTTCGCCTGACACACCCCTCGCGTATCAAACAGGAACCGGATCCTCGGCCAGCTCGCGCAGGTGACGAACCCTGCTGAACCACAGCAACACCGGATCCACCAGGGTCATTCCGCAGAACACGATCAGGGCGGTGCGCGTGTCCGCCAGGGTGGCGACCACGCCGCCCGCGAGCGCGCCGACCGGGATGGCGCCCCACGAGACGAACCGCACGGTCGCGATGACCCTGGACAGCAGCTCAGGCGGGCTCGCGACCTGCCGGTGCGTCCGCGCGCCGATGCTGAAGACCACAGTTCCGGCACCGAACCCGATGTTGCCCAGCGCGAAGAGCACCATCCCCCAGACGCCCGTGCCCAGCGGCATCAGCAGGGCGAGCGCGGCGCCGCCCGCGGACCCAACAATGATCGCCTTGGCGCTGCCCAACCGGCCGATCAGCCACGGCGCGAGCGCCGCGCCGAGCAGGCTGCCGACGCCATCCGCGGCGATGAGCAGGCCGACGAGCACCGGTGAGGCGAACAGGTCCCGGACCAGGAACACCGGGATGAGTGCCATGAACGCGCCATTGGCGAAGTTGCTCGTGGTCGCGGCGAACATGCACGGCCGCATGACCGGATGTCCGACCACGAACCGCCAGCCCTCGCGGATCATCGCGGCCATGCCCGGCCGGTCCTCGACCCGGGGAGCGCTCGCCTTGGGCAGGCCCCGCAGCAGGACGGCGGAGGTCAGGAAGCTGACCGCGTCGATGATCAGGGTGGGCACGGCGCCCACGAGTTGGACGACGACGCCCGCGAGGCTGGGTCCGCCGAGGCTGGTGACCGAGTGCGTGCCGGAGACCAGGCTGTTGCGGGCGGTCAGCTCGTCGCGGCTGACGATCTGCGGCAGGAACGTCATGTTGCCGACATCGAAGAGCACGTTCGCCAGGCTGATCACCAGCGCGGTCACGATGAGGTGGGCCAGGGTCAGCCGGTCCAGCCACCACGCCACCGGGATCGAGCCGATCGCCACGGCCCGAATGAGATCCATCGCCACCTGCGTCTCGCGCAGCGGCAGGCGCTGGACGATCACTCCCGAGGGCAGGCCGATCAGCAGCCACGCCAGATAGGAGGCGGCCGTGATGAGGCTGACCTCGAACGCCGACGCGCCCATGGTGCTCACCGCGACCAGGGGCAGCGCCACGGTCGTCACAGCCGTCCCCGTGTTGCTGATCGTCATGGCCGACCAATATCGCCAGAACACCGCCACCCCCAGTAAGTGAGTTCCCATTCGGAACGCACTATAGTGGTGGCAGCATCCGCGAAGCGAGGAGCATGAAGCACACCGAACTCTCCGACGCCGACTGCGCGATCGCCCAGGCGCTCAGCGTGGTGGGCGACTGGTGGACGCTGCTCGTCGTGCGCGACATCGCGGGCGGCATCACCCGGTTCGACGCCTTGCAGCGCGAACTCGCGGTCAGCCGCAAGACGCTCACCGAGCGACTCAAAGCGTTGGTGGAGCACGGAGTAGTCGAGCGACGGCAGTACTCCCAACACCCGCCGCGGTTCGAATACCACCTGTCCGACGCCGGCCGCGGGCTGCTGCCGGTGCTGATCGCGTTGCAGGACTGGGGAACCCGTCACGTCACCGGCGATGGCTCGCTCACCGCCACCACCACGCCGACTTCGACGGAGGCCGCTCGGGTACACGGCCTGGTGGGCCGCAGGATTCCGACGCTGACGCTGACGTCAGACCGCGGCGAACCGATGAAGCCTGTCGACGGGCGCTGGACGGTCCTGTACTGCTTCCCCGGCGCCTTCGCCCCTGGCGGGCAGGGCTATCCGCCGGGCTGGACCGACATCCCCGGGGCGGCCGGGTGCACCCTTGAATCGACGACGTATCGCGACCGGTTCACCGACTTCGACCGACTCGGCGCCGCGGTCCACGGCGTGAGCACCCAGCGGCCGGACCAGCTGCGGGCGTTCGCCGAACACGTCGACCTGCCGTTCACCCTGCTCTCGGACGAAGACCTGGCACTGGCCGCGGGCCTGCGGCTGCCCACGTTCCGGGCCGCGGGGGTCGACCGGCTCAAGCGGGCGACGCTCGTCGTCGACCCGGAGCGAACCGTGCGGGCGGTCCAGTTTCCGGTGGTCGACCCGGCGGCATCGGTCGACGAGACCCTTGCCCAGCTAACTTACTTCAAGTAAGTTACTCGAAAGTCAACAACTTCGGGAGGCGTCGGTGAGGTCGTTCGCGGGCAAGGTCGCAGTGGTCACCGGCGCGGGCTCCGGCATCGGCCGGGCGCTCGTCGTCGCCCTGGTCGCCGAGGGCGCCAAGGTGGCCGCCTCCGACATCGACGTGGCCGGGCTGGCGGAGACCGCGACCCTGGCGGGCGGCGAGGTCCGCACGTACAAACTCGACGTCGCCGACCGGGACGCCATCTACGCCCACGCCGAGCAGGTCGCCGCCGACTTCGGCAAGGTCGACCTGGTCATCAACAACGCGGGCGTGGCGCTGCAGGGCACGGTCGCGCAGATGACCGACGAGGACATGGCATGGATCATGGACGTCGACTTCTGGGGCGTCGCCCACGGTTCGCGCGCCTTCCTGCCGCACCTGGTCGCCTCGCGCGGGCACCTGGTGAACATCTCCAGCGTGTTCGGGCTGATCGGGGTGCCGACGCAGAGCGCGTACAACGCGGCGAAGTTCGCGGTGCGCGGCTTCACCGAGGCGCTGCGGCAGGAAATGCAGATCGAGGGGACCAAGGTCGGGGTGTCGTGTGTGCACCCGGGCGGGATCAAGACCAACATCGCCCGCAACGGCCGGGTGTCCAACCCGGACGACGCCGCCGCGTTCGTGAAGGCGCTGGACAAGGTCGCCATGACGTCCCCGGAGAGCGCCGCCCGCACGATCCTCAACGGCGTCAAGCGCGACCGGGCCCGCATCCTCATCGGCGCGGACGCCTACGCGATCGACGCGCTGCCGCGGATCTTCGGATCGTTCTACCAGCCGCTCGTGCGGATCGCGTCGAGCCGGTTGAACTCAGGCCGCTGACACGGTGACGGGAACGCCGTTGAGCACGGCGTTCCCGCTCACGTCGAGCACGGCCGGGTCGGTCAGGTCGTTGGCGCTGACCTCCGCGTAACCGTGCGGCAGGCTGACGACGCCGGGCATGATGTCCTCCGTCGCGGCGACCGTGGCCGTGACTTCGCCCGCGGCGGACCGCACTCTGACCGAATCGCCGTCGCCTAGACCGTGCCCCTTCAGGTCGTCGGGGTGCATGAGCAGGTGGCTGCGGGCCTTGCCTTTGGTCAGGCGGGGGATGTCGTTCATCCACGAGTTGTTGGCCCGCAGGTGTCGGCGTCCGATCAGCAGCAGCCCTTGCGGCGCGGTCATTTTCCCGACTTCGCGGGCGGCGTCGGCGAGGAACTTCGGGGCTATGTCGAGCTTGTCCAAGCCGCGCGGGGTGAGTGGTCCCAGGTCCAGGCCGTGCGGGTGCTTCTTCAGTGTCCGCAGGGATAGTTTGCGGGATCCGGTGCGCAGCAACAGATCCACGATCCGGGTCGGCGAGAGCCGCAGCAGCTGCGCCTTGAACCACTTGTCCCGGAACCGCTTCGCGTAGCGCAGGCCAAGTTCGCGGAAGATCTCCCAGTCGTGCCGGGCGCCCGCGGGCTTGGGGAACAGCGCCGGGGAGAACTTGGCCGTGTTGCGGACGGCGAGGGCATGGAAGACCAGGTCGTAGTGGTCGCGTTCCAGTGCGGTGGTCGGAGGGAGGATCACGTCGGCGTGCTTGGTGGTCTCGTTGATCTTCGGATCGACGGCGACCATGAAGTCGAGGGTGGACAAGGCTTTGTCGAGCTTCCCGCCGTCCGGAGTGGACAGAACGGGGTTGCCCGCGGACACCACCATGGCCCGTATCCCACCGATCTCCTCGGCGAGCGCGGCCACCGGCAGCTCACCCGCGAACTCCGAGAGACCCCTCACCGAGCTTCGCCACCGGTCCCGCCCGCCTGCGCTCGTGATCCGCAGCAAATCCACCGCGGGCTTGGTGAACATCGCGCCTCCGGGCCGGTCAAGGTTGCCGGTGATGACGTTGAGGACCTGGATCGCCCACTGGCACACCGCGCCGTGGGCCTGCGTCGAGACACCCGTCCGGCCGTAGGCGACCGCGGTGTCCGCGGCCGCGAATTCCTGGGCGAGCGCACGGATTCCTGTGACACCGGTGACGGATTCGGCCCACTCCACCGTGATCGGCTCGACGATCTCCCGCACCTCGTCGTAGCCCTCCACCTTCTCCAGGACGACTCCCACCATCGCCAACAGCAGCGCCGCGTCGGTGCCCGGCCGGATGAAGTGGTGCGTGTCGGCGATCTTCGCCGTCTCCGTGCGCCTGGGGTCGACCACGACCATCCGCCCACCCCGCTCCCGCAACTCCGCCCGACGCCGGGCGAAGTCGGGGACGGTCATGATGCTTCCGTTGGACACCATCGGATTCGCGCCGATGACCAGGAAGAAGTCGGTGCGGTCGATGTCCGGGATGGGAATCAGGAACTGATGCCCGAACATCAGCGACGCGACCAACTGGTGCGGCAACTGATCGACCGAGGTGGCGGAGAAACGGTTGCGGGTGCGGAGGAGAGACAGGAACGTCGTGCCGTGAGTCAGCGCACCAAGGCTGTGGACCGTCGGATTCCCAAGATAAACCCCGACGGCGTTGCGCCCGTGCTCATTCCTGATGGCGGCCAGCCGCTCGACAACCAGATCGAACGCCTCGTCCCACGAGATTTCTTCCCACCCGTCGGCGGTCTTCCGCACGGGGGTGCGCAGCCGCTCACCTTCGTGGAGGTCTTGGAGGGCAACGCCTTTGGGACAGATATGTCCACGGGAAAGCGGGTCGAGCCGGTCGCCCTTGATCGAGAGCACCCGCCCGGAGTCCACTTGGAACTCCAGACCACAGAGCGCCTCACAAAGCGTGCAACTCCCAAACCTGGTCTCCGCCACACCCCCAGTCTCGCCCCCCGCCCACCCCCAGTCCACCCCCGCACCGGCGAGTCGCCCCCTCCCAGCAACTGAGTCGCCCCTTCCGGCAACCGCGTTCGACATTCGCGCGTTCCGAACGTGCGACACACGTGCCCGATGGGGCGACTCGTGGGTGGGTCAGCCCATGCTCTTCTGGCCGTCGAGGGCTTCCCGGATGATGTCCGCGTGCCCGGCGTGCTGCGACGTCTCCGCGAGGATGTGCAACAACACCCGCCGCGCCGACCACCGAGCCCCCTTCTCGAACCACGGCGCCTCGGGCAGCGGGTGGTCGACATCGAGATCGGGCAGCGAGGCGACGATCTCGTCGGTCTTGCGGGCCACCTCCTGGTACCGGGCAAGCGCCCCGGCCAGCGTCTCCCCCTCCACCAACCGGTGCCCGTTCGCCCAGTCCTCGTTCCCGCCTGCCATCGCGGCGGGCCCCTCGACGATGAACCGCGCCCAGCTCTCCTCGACGTCGGCGACGTGCTTGATCAGCCCACCGAGCGTCAGCTCACTCACCGTGGTGCGCAGCTTGGCCTGCTCCTCGGTGATGTTCTGCACGGTGAAGAGGAGGAATCCCCGGTGCTTGCCCAGGGTCTGCAGCAGGTCCGCGCGCTCGCCGGTCAGGGTCGGGGTGGTCTGAGCGATGGTCATCTCGTTGGCCTTCCTCGTTGTCTGTTACTGAAAACGATAGAAGACCTTCCGGACAGCTTCGGTCCTAAAGAACAGACTTATTCGAACCAGTACGCGGATTCCAGCGCGGGCTCGGTGACCTTGAGGTCGATCGTCGGGCTCACAGCCACAGCACCCCACGGCCCGCGCCCACCGCACCTGCGCCCGAAGCTCGGCGACGTCGGGAAAGTCCGGCGACAACATCGCCCGGAGGGCAGCCCGCCCAACGGCGGTCAGCAGTTGATCCACCTGCGGCGGTTAAGTGCGACCAGGCTCCGAGCACACCTGATTTCCACGGACCTGCGTCAGCCCCGGCCCGAAGAGTCCCGGCCGGGGCTGACGAGAGTCCGCTTTTAGCCCTTGAGCAGCTGTCGGGCCATGACCATGCGCTGGATCTGGTTGGTGCCCTCATAGATCTGGGTGATCTTCGCGTCGCGCATCATGCGTTCCACGGGGAAGTCGCGGGTGTAGCCGGCACCGCCGAACAACTGCACTGCGTCGGTCGTGACCGACATGGCGGTGTCCGAGGCGAAGGTCTTGGCGGCGCTTGAGGCGAACGAGGCGTCTGGTTCGCCGCGTTCGACCTTCGCCGCCGCGGCGTAGACCAGGTGGCGGGAGGCTTCGATCTTCATCGCCATGTCGGCGATCATGAACTGGACGCCCTGGAATTCGGCGATGGCCTTGCCGAACTGCTTGCGGTCACGCACGTAGGCGATCGACGCGTCGAGTGCGCCCTGGGCGATGCCGAGGGCCTGGGCGCCGATGGAGTGGCGGGTGTGGTCGAGGGTCTTGAACGCGAGCTTGAGGCCCTGGCCCGGGTCGCCGATGATCCGGTTCTCCGGGATGGCGCAGTCCTCGAAGTAGATCTCGCGGGTGGGCGAGCCCTTGATACCGAGCTTGCGCTCCTTCGGCCCCACCACGAAGCCCGGGTCGTCCTTGTGGACCATGAACGCGGAGATGCCGTTGGCCGGACGGTCGGCGTTCGGGTCGGTCACGGCCATGACCGTGTACCAGCTGGACTCGCCCGCGTTGGTGATCCAGCACTTCGTGCCGTTGAGGACCCAGTGGTCGCCATCGAGCCTGCCGCGGGTGCGCATCGACGCGGTGTCCGACCCGGCCTCGCGCTCCGACAGCGCGTAGGAGGCCATCTCGCCCGCGGCGATCGAGGGGAGGACGAGCTTCTTGAGCTCCTCGGACCCACCCAGGATCAGGTTCATCGTGCCGAGCTTGTTGACCGCCGGGATCAGCGACGAGGACGCGCACACCCGGGCGACTTCCTCGATCACGATGTTCGTGGCGATCGAGTCCGCGCCCTGGCCGTCGTAGGCCTCGGGGATGTGCGGGGCCGCGAAGCCCGCCTTGGTCAGCGCCTTCTGCGCCTCGACCGGGTAGCGCTCGTTCTCGTCGACGTCGGCCGCGTGCGGCGCGATCTCCTTCTCCGCCAGGTCGCGAACGGCCTCGCGCAGCGCGTTGTGCTCGTCGCCGAGCTGGTAGAGACCGAAGCCCGCGTCCACGTCTTACCTCCAGGAAATCGTTGAGTCCACGAATGATGTTAGTACGCGTTTACTTGGATGTCCTTGTGTCTTGCCGCACCGCTTCCCAACAAAGTTACCACCGGGTAACTTGACCCCTATGACAAGTCTGCTGTTCAACCCCTCGGACTATGACCCGCGACACTTCGACGCGGAGACCCGCAGGCTGCTGCGCGCGACTATCGACTGGTTCGAGCAGCGCGGCAAGCGGACGCTCGTCGAGAAGTTCCACGCGAAAGAGTTCCACGCGGACTTCCTGGAGTTCGCCGCCAAGGAGAACCTCTTCGCGACGCTGCTGACCCCGGCGGCCGACGCCAAGGGCGACCCGGACAAGCGCTGGGACACCGCCCGGGTGGCCGCGCTGTCGGAGATCCTGGGCTTCTACGGGCTGTCCTACTGGTACCCGTGGCAGGTGACCATCCTCGGGCTCGGCCCGGTCTGGCAGAGCGCGAACCCGGCCGCCCGCGAGCGCGCCGCGAAGCTGCTCGCCGACGGTGGGGTGTGCGCCTTCGGCCTGTCCGAGAAGGACCATGGCGCGGACATCTACGCCACCGACATGGTCCTCACCCCGGACGGCCAGGGCGGCTACCGCGCCACCGGCGGCAAGTACTACATCGGCAACGGCAACGTCGCGGGCGTGGTCTCGGTGTTCGGCCGCATCGAGGGCGTCGAGGGCCCTGACGGCTACGTGTTCTTCGTGGCTGACAGCAGGCACGAGAACTACCACCTGGTGAAGAACGTCGTGCCGTCGCAGATCTTCGTCTCCGAGTTCCGGCTCGAGGACTACCCGGTGACCGCCGACGACATCCTGCACACCGGCCCGGCCGCGTTCGACGCCGCGCTGAACACGGTCAACGTCGGCAAGTTCAACCTGTGCTTCGGCGGTATCGGCATCGCCGAGCACGCGTTCTACGAGGCCATCACGCACGCGCACAACCGGATCCTCTACGGCCACCCGGTGACGGACTTCCCGCACGTCAAGGCCCAGTTCGTCGACGCGTACGCGCGCCTGGTCGCCTCGAAGCTGTTCTGCGACCGCGCGGTCGACTACTTCCGCTCGGCGAACCCGGACGACCGCCGCTACCTGCTGTTCAACCCGGTCACCAAGATGAAGGCGACGACCGAGGCGGAGAAGATCATCGCGCTGCTGACCGAGGTGGTCGCGGCCAAGAGCTTCGAGGCCGACAGCTACCTGACGGTCGCCGCGACCGATATCCGCGGCCTGCCGAAGCTCGAGGGCACCGTCGCGGTGAACCTGGCGCTGATCTTGAAGTTCATGCCGAACTACCTGTTCGCGCCCACCGAGTACCCGCCGGTGCCGACCCGCCAGGACGCCGCGGATGACGAGTTCCTGTTCCGCCAGGGCCCGGCCCGCGGCCTGGGCAAGGTCCAGTTCCACGATTGGCGCGAGGCGTACCGGACGTTCGTGCACGTGCCCAACGTCGAGCGGTTCGCCCTGCAGGCCGAGGGCCTGGCCGAGTTGCTGATGACCGCGCCGCCGTCGGCCGAGCAGCAGAAGGACCTGGACTTCTTGCTGACGCTGGGCGAACTGTTCACGCTGGTCGTCTACGGGCAGCTGATCCTGGAGCAGGCAGAGCTGACCGGGGTGGACCCGCTGGTGCTCGACCAGATCTTCGACACCTTCGTGCGCGACTTCTCCGGCTACGCCGTGGCCCTGCACGGCAAGCCGTCGACGACGCTGCCGCAGCAGCAGTGGGCGGTCGGCCAGATCCGCAAGCCGGTCGTGGACGCCGAGCGCTTCGCGCACGTGTGGTCGCAGGTGGAGAACCTGTCCGGCGCGTACGAGATGCGGCCGTAGCTCGAGCGGTGGCCCCACGCACCAGGCGGCGGGGCCACCGCTCAGGTCAGGTCTGCGAGGTCTACGGAAAGGTCGAAGGGATCGGTGACCAGCAGCGTGCCGGTATCCACACCCGCGACCGCGTAGGTTCTCGTCGTCGGATCGAGCCGATACCGGAAGACGGTCAGCTTCTTCTCGTCCATCTCGGCGCTCTCGATCCGCCAGAAATACGGGATCTCAGAGGCAGCGTACTCGGCGGGCTTGTCGGTCTGGTCGGTCGTGATCGATCCCGGCGACATGATCTCGACGACCAGGAGGCAGTGCTGGGGACGCAGCACCGCATCGTCTGGGAGCATTCCGTCATAGACGACGATGTCGGGTCGTCGGTTCAACAGTGGAACATCGCGCAATCGGAGATCGACGTCAGTGTCGACAGCGAAACGCCGGCCGCAAACCTCCTCCAGAGCGTTCGCCAGGCGGCGTGCGGCTCGCTGGTGCGGGCGACGTGGGGCGGCGTTCACGACGATGGCTCCGTCGATGACCTCGATACGGCGACAGACCTCTTCTGGCAGCGCCTCGTAGTCCGCCGCGCTCAGCCCCTCGGGGCGTAAGACCATCCAGTCAGGCAGCGCCGTCACGTCGACCTCCTCCCGCGTCGTCACAACAAGGGTAGCCGGTCCCAATCACACGACGCACGACTCAGAGCGATGCGCGCAGGGCGGCATCCTTCTCCAGAACCAGCTTCTCCAGGTCGGCCTGGAACGTCGCGACCCGCTCCCGCAAGGCCGGGTCGGCCGCCGCGAGGATGCGCACAGCCAGCAGGCCCGCGTTGCGCGCGCCCGCGACCGAGACCGTCGCGACTGGAATGCCCGCGGGCATCTGCACGATGGAGAGCAGCGAGTCCATGCCGTCGAGGTACTTCAGCGGCACCGGCACGCCGATGACCGGCAGGACCGTCGCGGAGGCGACCATCCCCGGCAGGTGGGCCGCGCCGCCCGCGCCGGCGATGATCGTGCGCAGGCCGCGCTCGGCGGCGGAGTTGGCGTAGTCGAGCATCCGCTGCGGGGTGCGGTGCGCGGAGACCACGCTGACCTCGTAGGGCACGTCGAACTCGGCGAGCGCCTCGGCGGCGAGCTTCATCACCGGCCAGTCCGAGTCGCTGCCCATGATGACGCCGACCAAGGGGGTGGAAGACACATTCACTCCTAGTGGATCTCGTACCCGTCAAGCCATTCGCCGTGCGAGAGCCAGTGGGCGGCCAGGTTGGCGCGCGTGCGCACGTCCGCCATGGCCTCGCCGAGCATCGTCACGTGGCCGATCTTGCGACCGGGACGCTCCTGCTTGCCGTAGTAGTGCACGTGCGCGTCGCGGTATCGCGCGAAGAGGTGATGCAGGCGTTCGTCGGCGCCCATGGCCGGGGCCTGCGGCGCGCCCAGGACGTTCACCATGACGACGGCGGGCGCGAGGGGATCGGTGTCGCCCAGGGGGTAGTCGAGGACGGCGCGCAGGTGCTGCTCGAACTGCGACGTCCGGGCGCCCTCGATGGTCCAGTGCCCCGAATTGTGCGGGCGCATCGCCAACTCGTTGACGACGATCCCGCCGTCGGTCTCGAACAGTTCGACCGCCAGTACGCCGACCACGTCGAGCTCGGTGGCGACCCGTAGCGCGAGGTCCTGCGCGGCGATCGCGTCGGCCTCGGACAGGTCGGGGGCGGGGGCGAGCACCTCGACGCAGATGCCGTCGACCTGGACGGTCTCGACCAGCGGCCAGCAGGCGCCCTGGCCGAACGGCGAGCGGGCGACGAGCGCGGCCAGCTCGCGGCGCAGGACGACCCGCTCCTCGACCAGCAGCGGGGTGCCCGCGGCCAGCAGGTCGGGGACGAGCGCGGCGGCGTCGGCATCGGAGTCGAGCATCCAGACGCCGCGGCCGTCGTAGCCGCCGCGGGCGGCCTTGAGGACGCACGGGGTGCCGAACTTGACCACGTCCTCGACCGAGGTGACCTCGGCGAACGCGGGAATCGGCAGGCCCAGCTCGGCGAGCTTGTGCCGCATGACGAGCTTGTCCTGGGCGTGCACGAGCGCGTCCGGGCCGGGCCGCACGGTGACGCCGTCGGCGATCAGGGCGCGCAGGTGCTCGGTCGGCACGTGCTCGTGGTCGAAGGTGAGCACGTCACAGCCCTGGGCGAAGCCGCGCAGGGCGTCGAGGTCGGTGTGGTGGCCGAGCGTGACGTTGGGCGAGACCAGGGGGGCGGGCTCGTCCGCGGAGACCGCCAGGACATGCAGCGACTGGCCGAGGGCGACGGCCGCCTGATGAGTCATCCGGGCCAGCTGTCCGCCGCCCACCATCCCGACGACGGGAAAACCGGTACGTGAGTCCACGACCGAGAACCCTAACGCCGCGCCTGTCTGATCAGGACAATCGCCCCCGCCACGAGCGGGACCAGCAGGTAGGCGCTGCCGACGACGTACTCCAGCGGGTTCCAGTCGAACTCGACCGCCTTGCCGTTGCGCATGGCCAGCAGGACGCAGCTGGCGAAGACCGCCACGACCGAGCCCACGCCCGCCGCCTCACGCCACGTGGGCGCGCGGTCGGGCAGCCGGGAGAGCAGGAACACGACGAGCGGCACCACCCAGACCCAGTGGTGCGACCACGACACCGGGCTCACCAGCAGCCCGAGGAACGCGGTTACCAGCAGCGCGGGCAGCGCCCGGTTCTGAGTGTGCAGCCTGCGCACCCACATCAGGCACGGGATGGCCAGCAGCGCGCCGATCGGCAGGGCGACCCGCAGCGTCCAGTCGGCGTTGTCGGTCAGCCGCAGCAGCAGGCCGTTGATCGACTGGTTGCCCGCCCAGTAGATCGGCCCGATGCGCTGCGGGTCGCGCACGGCGTGGCCCCAGAACTGGAAGACGTCATGCGGGACGAGGACGAACATCAAGCCCTGCAACACGAAGAAGGTCACGACCGCGCGGACGGCGTCGGCTTTGCGGCCGATCGCGAGCAGGTGCGGCACGAAGATCAGTGGGGTCAGCTTGATCGCGGCGGCCACTCCGATCAGGACGCCGCCGAACCGGGTGCTCTTGGCGCCCACCAGCAGGACGTCGACCACGACCAGGGCCATGAGGACGAGATTGATCTGACCGAGGAACACCGTGCGCCACACCGGTTCGATGCCCAGCAGGACGATCCCGAGCACGGCGGTGGTCCGGGCCGGGTCCATCCACTGTGGACGGCTGGGCAGCGCCTCGACGGAGAGCTTGATGACCCACGCCATCCCGATGATGGACACCGCGCCGAGCACCCCCCAGGCGACCTGGGTGGGCACCAGTGCCAACGGCACGAACATGAGCGTCGCGGTCGGCGGGTAGGTGAAGGGCAACCGCGCCCACGACGGCTCGTCACTGAGGAAGGGCAGGTCATAGAGCGGCTCGCCGTGCAGCAGGGCGACGGCGCCGGACCGGTAGACCGCGTTGTCGACACCGAGATGCCAGCCGAGCAGCCACCCCACGACGCCCGCAACCACACACACCATGGGGAAGATCGACACCGCTGCGGCTGATCGCGGCCGGACGTCCAAGACAGAGGCGGTCACGCGCGAGAGCAAATCATGGAGCCGATCAAGACTCGCGCACCGCTCCCCCAGGATGAGATCAGCACCACCAGCCCCGGTGCCGAGAGTCGTCAGGCGCGGCGGACGGCGTGGACCAGGGATTGGGCGGCTTCCTCCGCGCACGGCAGGCGTTCGACGCGGACCTCTGCCCGGCGGGCGCCGCGTAGGTCCGGGTCCACCGCCAGGCGGTCGGCTATCCGCATGCGGGCCTCGAAGGTCCGTTTGGGCAGTGCCGCGTCACGTTCGGCGAGGACCACGGCTACCGACGGGCCGATCACGGCCAAGGTCTCGCCGCCGTCGAAGACCGAGCGCAGGACGTCGCCGACCAGGATCATCGCCATCAGCCTCGGCCAGCCCGCGACCTCGGTCAGGTCCAGGGTGACCACGAGCAGCACGTACCGGTCGGCCGGGTGGAAGCCCTTGCGCCTGCCGAGCCGGTACAGCTCGCCCAGCCGGATCCGCAGGTACTCCTCGGTGGCCAGCCCGGTCAGCGACTCGCCCGGCTCGACGCCGCGCAGGTCGCCGAGGGTGGCGTCGGCCCATGCGACCGCCACGGCGCGCAGCAGCCTGCTCGGGGTGGCGTCCGGGTCGGGGGCGACCAGACCGCCGACCTCGGCCGGATTGGTCACCACGGCGTGCAGGGCGGCCAGGTCGGTGAGGGTCTCCTCGAGACCGGCCCCGGAGCGGGCGCGGGCCCTGCCCAGTTCGGCGAGGGCGCCCGCGAGTTCCGCCTCGGTCACGACGCTGGCGCAGACCTCGTCCACCTCCGGCACTCCCCAGTCGTTCGGGAACCGCCAGCCCGCGGCGAGGCTGGCCGTGCGCCAACGCGCCCGCAGGACCCTGAGCTGGCGGTCCGTACCGTCCGCGTCGCCACGGTGCCACCGTGAACCCGCTTCTCGTACCGACACGCTGAGAGTCCCTTCTTCGGTGGTCCACGAAAGAAACGCCACCGACAGCGTTCCGTGACGCCATTCCGGAGAATCGGGTGGCCCTCCCCCGCGTGAGTGAGGAGGTGACGGTTCCTTACTCATCCGTCACACTTGGTCGCGATGCTGTTTGCGCGCAGTGCGAATTAGGGAGGACCGTGTCGACCGTCCCGGCTGAACTCGACGGCCCGAGCGATGCCGAACTGATCGATTCGGTCCGTGCGGGGACCGTGTCGGCCTACGGCCCGCTCTATGAGCGGCACGTCGGCGCGGCGCGCAACCTCGCCCGTCAGCTGGCCCGGTCCTCCGCGGAGGCCGACGACCTCGTCTCCGAGGCGTTCGCCAAAGTCCTCGACACGCTGCGCCAGGGCCGCGGGCCCGACTCGGCCTTCCGCGCCTACCTGCTCACCGCGCTGCGCCACACCGCCTATGACAAGACCCGGCGCGACAAGAAGGTCGAGCTGTCCGACGACGTCAGCCAGGTCAGCGGGGTCAACCCGGACGCGGTGAGCGTCCCGTTCACCGACACCGCGGTCGCGGGCCTCGAACGCAGCCTCGCCGCGCAGGCGTTCTCGATGCTGCCCGAGCGCTGGCAGGCCGTGCTGTGGCACACCGAGATCGAAGGCCAGTCCCCCGCCCAGGTCGCCCCACTGCTCGGCCTCACCGCCAACGGCGTCTCCGCGCTCGCCTACCGCGCCCGCGAGGGCCTGCGCCAGGCCTACCTGCAGGTCCACCTCGCCGAGACCACCGCCGACCGCTGCCGCTCCACCGCCGACCGGCTCGGCTCCTGGGTGCGCGGCGGGCTGTCCAAGCGGGAGACCGCGCAGGTCGAAGCCCACCTCGACGAGTGCGAGCGCTGCCGCACACTGGCCGCCGAACTGTCCGACATCAACACCGGCCTGCGCGTCAGCGTCGCCCCGCTGGTGCTGGGTCTGGGCGCCACGGCGGGCTACCTGGCCGCCGCCAAGGCCGCCGCCGGATCCGCTGCCCTCGCGACCGCCGGTGTCGCCACCGCGAGCGCGGGCGCCGGAGCCGCGGGGGCCGCCGCGAGCGCGCCCCGGCAGTTCCTCGGTGTCGCCGCCTCCGGTGTGGCCCTGGCCGCCGCCGTCGCGGTCGGGCTGGCGTCCTCGCCGTCGGGCCAGCAGATCCCGGCGGCCGCGCCCGCGCCCACCACCCAGGCCCCGCCGCCCGCACCGCCCGCGCCACCCGCCACCCAGGCGCCCGCCCCTCCCGCGCAGGTCCCGCCGCCCGCACCGGTGCCGGAGCGGGTGCCCGAGCAGGCGGTACCGCCGCCCGAGCCGACACCGACGGCGACCCCGGCCCCGGCCGACCTGTCCGCCGAGGGACCCGCGCAGGCGCTCTCGCTGGTGCCCGGCGGCGACCCGGTCGACCTGCCGATCACTGTGCGCAACACCGGCGGCAGTGTGTCGAAGCCGATCAGCGCGACCCTGAACCTGCCGCCCGGCGTCCGCGCGATCTCCGGCCCGAACAAGCTGACCCACAACGCCCTGCTGCGCTTCGACGCGCCTCGACAGTCCGCCCAGCGCAGCGACTCCGTGCGCTGCCCGGGCGGCACCGGGTCGGTCACCTGCGGGACAGCCGAGGGGCTCAACCCGGGCGACTCGGTCACGCTGGTGTTCCGCCTGGTCGCCGATTCCGGCGCCACCGGCGGACAGATCACCGGCACGGTCAGCGCCGGGCAGCAGCTCACCGTCTCCGTGTCCGTCCCGGTGGTGGTCAAGGAGCCCGCGACGACCGACGGCGTCGACGTGCGTGCCCACGCGACGGCCGACGGCTGGTTCTCCCAGCTGTGGCCGTGGGAGCGGGAAGTGCTGCTCAAGGTCCGGGTGGTCAACACCGGCACGAGCACCAAGGCGGTCTCGCTCGGCGTGGACGAGGGCGGGCACCTGATCACGTCGACCCGGCCGGTCCAGTGCGCGGAGACGCCGTCGCAACTGGACTGCGCGACCGAGCCACTGGCGCCGAACCAGGGTGTCAACGTGGTGTTCCGACTCGGTCGCGGCCACGACCACCCGCACGACGGCAAGGCGCGCAGGATCACCGTCACCGCCGTCCTGGGCACCGCGACCGACCAGGACACGGTCCGGATCCCCTGGAGCCACGGCCCGGGCTGGCCCGGCCACAACTCGGCCACGGCGACCAACACCAAGCCGACGTCCGACGCGGTCGAGCCGACGAAGCACCCCGTGCCGACCAGGACGACGAGTCCCGCTCCGACGCCGACGCCACCCGCGGTGGTGGTCCCGACCCCGACGCCGGAGCCCCCGCCGTCGACCGAGCCGGGCACCATGCCGACCCCCAACTGCGTCGGCGGCGACCACCGACCGAAGCGCTGGGATGTGCCCTGCCCGAGCTGACCTGGCCCGGACCGCCGGACGCGCTGAACCCGAGGCTCCGTAGACTGCCGGGGTGACCGTCGTCGAGTCCGTGCTGGCCCGCGTTCCGGGGCCGCTGCGCAAGGTGCTGATAAAGCACCGCGAGATGCTCAAGTTCGCGATTGTCGGCGGCACGACGTTCGTCATCGACAACGTGATCTGGTACGTCCTGAAGTTCACGGTGCTCGAGGACAAGCCGATCACCGCGAAGGCGATCGCGGTGATCGTCGCGACGATCGTGTCCTACATCCTCAACCGCGAGTGGTCCTTCCGCACCCGCGGCGGCCGGGAGACCCACCACGAGGCCGCGCTGTTCTTCCTGATCAGCGGCGGTGGCGTGGCGATCAACCTGATCCCGCCCTACATCTCGCGCTACGTGCTTGATCTGGAGACCCCGCACGTCAGCCTGCTCGTGCAGGAGATCGCGGACTTCGCCAGCGGGTCGATTCTCGGCATGCTGCTGGCGATGTTCTTCCGGTTCTGGGGCTTCCGGAAGTGGGTCTTCCCCGATGAGCTGGGCGCGCGCGAAGGCACGCGCGTCTACGACGAGGACGAGCCCGACACCGAGTCCGAGGAAGCCCTGGGCCACTCGTGAGCTGTTCGGCCTCCCCGGAATTTTCTGTTCGGGTCACCACCGCGCTATAGGTGCGGATCGTCGGTGACCGTGCTCAGCCGTCGTCACGGTGCCCCTTAGGTGCAGGCAAGTCGTCGCAAGGTTTCGACTGCGGCTACCTGGGCGCCCCGTCTGTGGACCAGCGGACTCCCCGCACGTCGCCCGCCTTCGGGACGGGCAGGAACACCGTGAACGTCGCCGGGCGCGCGGTGGACAGCTCCAGCCTGCCGCCGTCGGAGTCGACCAGCGCCCGTGCGAGCGCCAGCCCCAGGCCGGTGGAGCCCGCCCCGGACACGCCCCGGTCGAAGATGTGCGGCGCCAACTCCTGCGGCACCCCGGCGCCCGCGTCCGTCACCTCCACCACGACCGTGTCCGCCCGGGTGAGGTCGCCGTTGCGGGCCGACAGGGTCACCGTGCCGCCGCCGTGGCGCAGCGCGTTGTCGAGCAGCACGCCGATCGCCTCGCGCAGCCGGGCGGGGGTGGCCTTGGCGAGCAACCCCCCGGGCAGCCGCAGGCGCAGCGACCGGCCCTGGGAGCGCAGCGGGCCGCGCCACTCGTCGGCGATGGCGGCGAGTTCGGTCGACAGGTCGATCGGCTCGGCGTCGACCGCGCGGGCCTCACGCGCGGCGGCGAGCAGTTCGTCGAGGACACCCGCCAGGCGCTCGGCCTGTTCCAGGGCCGCCCCGGCCTCGGCGGCGGTCTCCGCGTCCGGGGCCGCGGCCAGGGCTTCGAGCCGCAGCTGCAGCGCGGTGAGCCTGCTGCGCAGCTGGTGGGACACATCACTGACCAGGTCGCGTTCGCGCTGCACGAGCAGGGCGAGCGCGGTCGCCGAGGTGTCGAGGGCTTCCGCGACCAGGTCGAGTTCCTGCAGGTCGTAACGGGTCGGGTCGAGCCGGAAGTCGCCCGCGCCGAGGCGGGTGGCGCGCTGCGCGACGTGCCGCAGCGGGCGGGCGAGCCTGCGCGCCGTCGCCGTCGCCACCACCGTGCCGATGCCGACCGTGAGCGCCACGACCAGGGCCACGAGGATGGCCACCTGGGTCTGCCTGGTCCGCATCGGACTGGCGTCGACGGAGAGCCGGACCTGGCCCTGGCCGACGATCGGCACGACCTCCGAGACGGTGTCCGGCGGCAGCATCGGCCCGAGGGTCCATTCCCCCTCACCGGGGAGCACCACCGTCAGCCTGCCGTTGGGCGGCACGGCGAGCTGCACCGTGGTCAGGTCGACGCCCCGGCCGTGCGCGATCTCGTCGTCGAGGGTGGCCGCGATCTGCTGGCCGCGGGCGACGAGGTCCTCCCTGGTCAGCGACTCCACGACCTGCAGGGCCGTGTAGCCGAGCGGGATGCCGAGGACGAACGCGGTGACCAGCACGGCGATGAGGATGGCGCGGAGGATGCGGCGGCGCATGGCTACTCGGCGTTGAACCGGAAGCCGACGCCGCGCACGGTCGCGATCCGCCGCTCCGCCGGGCCGGGGCCGCCCTCGCCGAGCTTTCGGCGCAGCCAGGACATGTGCATGTCGAGCGTCTTGCTGCTTTTCAGCTCAGGGTCGCTCCAGACCTCGATGAGGATCTCGTCGCGGGTCACGACCTTGCCCGCGCGCTGGATCAGCACCCGCAGCAACTCGAACTCCTTGTTGGCCAACGTGATCTCCACACCGTCGACGGTGACCACCCGGGCGGCCAGGTCCATCCGCACCCCGTTGACGTCGATCGCGCCCGGCGCCTGGCGGCGCAGCAGCGCGCGGATCCGGGCGAGCAACTCGGCCAGCCGGAACGGCTTGGCGACGTAGTCGTCGGCGCCCGCGTCGAGCCCGACGACGAAGTCGACCTCGTCGGCGCGGGCGGTCAGCATCAGCACGGGGAGGCTCCGGCCTGCCGCACGCAGCCTGCGGCACACCTCCAGGCCATCGATTCCGGGAAGGCCCAAGTCGAGCACGAGCAGGTCGGGGTGGCTGGTGGAGGCCACCTCGAGCGCTCGGTGTCCGTCGCCCACCACCTCGACCTCATAGCCCTCCCGCTGCAGTGCCCGGGAAAGCGGGTCGGCGATGGAGGCATCGTCCTCGGCCAGCAGCACCACGCTCACGGGGCTCAGCGTAGGCGTGACACGATCGGAGCTGTGTCAAGCGACCTCACCTTCGCCCTGCGGCTGGCCGACGCGGCCGACGCGATCACCCGTTCGCGCTTCCGGGCCACCGATCTGGTGGTCGAGCGCAAGCCCGACCGAACCCCCGTGACCGACGCCGACACCGCCGTCGAGGACGCGGTGCGCGCGTTGCTCGCGGAGGAGTTCCCCACCGACACGGTCGCGGGCGAGGAACGCGGCGGCACCGTCGGCGCGGGCCGGGCGTGGGTCCTCGACCCGATCGACGGCACCAAGAACTTCCTGCGCGGCGTGCCCGTGTGGGCGACCCTGATCGCGCTGGTCGAGGACGGCTCGCCGACCGTTGGTGTCGTCAGCGCGCCCGCTCTGGGCAGGCGCTGGTGGGCCGCGCGCGGCGAGGGCGCCTGGATGTCCACCGACGGGGTCCCGCGGCGCATCGGCGTGTCCCGCGTGCGCGACCTGGAAGACGCCTACCTGTCGACCACGGACCTCGGGTCATGGACCAAGTACCACTCGCGGGAGCGCTATCTCGCGCTCCTCGACGCCTGCTGGGAGAGCCGCGCGTTCGGCGACTTCTACCAGCACTGCCTGGTCGCCGAGGGCGCCATCGACATCGCGGCCGAGTGCATCGTCAACCCCTGGGACGTCGCACCGATGCAGGTGCTGATCGAGGAAGCGGGCGGCCGGTTCACCGACCTGAGCGGCGTGGCGACGTTCGACGGCGGGTCAGCCCTGTCGACGAACGGCCTCGTCCACGACGCCGCGCTCGGCCTGCTCAAGCACGCCGACGACACCGCGCACGACCTGTGACCAGGTGAGCCTGCCGAACAGGTAGTGGCAGGCGACGGTCTCGCTGGTGAAGCGGGCCCAGTCGTAGCGGTTGCCCTGCTCGCGCCAGAACACCTCCCACCCGTCGCCGTCGCTGTCGCGCAGCAGACACCAGGTGTTGTCGGCTTCGACGCCGACCGAGACGATCCCCTTGGGGATGCCCACGGCGCGCAGCAGCTCGGTGATCGACTCGGCGTTCACTGTTGGTCTCCGTGGGTCGTGTCGGCCAGGTAGCCCAGGGCGAGCAGGTCCGCCGCCGACTGGGTCGCGCGATACCGCTCCCCGCCTCCCGACTGCCCGAACCAGGGCGCCGACACCGAGCGCCAAACCGGGATCGGGCGCAGCACCCGGTAGCGGCGATAGCCGGCTTCCAGGTGGGCGGGTGGCAGTGAGCGGGCGCCGAACCTGGTGGCGGCGGCGGAGAAGACCCGGCCCTCGGGGGTGCCGAATCGGTCGAGCTCCGTGCCCTCGGCGAGGACTTCGGGCTCGCCTTCGGCGCTCCCGCCTTCGGGGTAGAGCTCGCCGGGCGGCCACGCGTACTCGACGGGGTGGGCGTCGCGGACGAGGAAGCGCCGGTCCCAGTCCCGCTCGTGCTCGCCGCCGAGCGGGTCGTACCCCTCGGTCAGCTCGGCGGGCGCGGGCGCGCCGTCCGACGGCGCCGCCGGTTGGCGGGTGGTGAGGTCGATCAGGCGGGACTCGGGGTGGTCGTCGGCTTCGAACCGCAGGCCCGCGGCGTAGTCCAGTTCGGCGGGCGGGGCCGGGAGCTGGCGCGCGGGGTGGCTTGTGGCTTTCGGGAGGTGGCCGATGGGGAACATGTGGACCAGGAACAGGGCCAGTGAGCCGGTGGAGACCGGCGGCTCCTGATCGTGCTGGTCGGGTGCGGGCACGTCGACCGCCGCGACCGCGAACCCGGCGGGCCGCGACACGCCGGGCTGCTGGGCGGGACCCGCACCCTGCCGCGACGGGGAGTCCGGCGCGCCCGGGTGACCGGCGCCGAGCCGAGACTGGATGTCCTGCGCGCCGCCCGGCTGACCCGATCCCGACCGCGACTGGGTGTCAGCCGCGCCCGCGTGCGGTTGCCGCGACTGGGTGTCCTGGTGGTCGCCGGGTTGCTGCCGGTTGGCCTGCTGGGCTCCGGGCGCACCGTCGATGGGAGGCCTGCCCGCGGACTGGCCCCCGCTGTACTGGTTGGGGGCGAAGCCGAGCATCGCGGCGGAGCCCGCCGCCTCCTCCGCCTGCCTGCCCGATCCTTCCGACCGGACCGGCATCCCCGGGCCGCCACCCGGCTTGCCACGCTGGTCGGGGACAGGCACCGCGGTGCTCTCGCGTCCCGGTCCGGGCTGCGGCTGGCGACCGCCACCGGCCGCCGGAGCGCCACCGACGGCACCGCCGCCGAGCACACCGCCGCCCACCGGCCCGCCCGCGAGTCCACCCGCGACCGCGCCGGGACCCGCGGGCGCGGCGCCCGCAAGCCCACCGCCACCGGGCACACCGCCCACACCTGGGGCGGCGGGCTGGCCGGACTGCGGCTGCGCGCCCGCCGAGGGTGCCGGGGCGTCGAGGACGGCGGCGGAGGCGGCCTGGACGGAGTCGTTCGCGACGGCCGGGAAACCGGTCGGCGGGGTGGGCGCGTCGGCGATGGCGTCCATCGGGAGGCGGATCGGACCGGTGCCCGCGTTGGCGTCGCCGTAGAAGTCGACCACGTTCGCCGGGTCCGCGGTCTCGGCGACCGCACTGGTCGCGCCGTCCGCCGCCTGCATGAGGCCGGGGGCCATCCCGAGCGCTGCCTCCGAGACGCCGTGGGTCGCGCCCGCGACAGCGCCGGTCACGCCACCCACTGCCTCGGTCACGCCACCCACCGTCTGGTTCACACCACCGACAGCCGTGTCGGCCACGCCCGCGACAGCGCCGGTCACGCCACCCACGGTCTGGTTCACGCCACCGACAGCCGTGTTGGCCACGCCCGCGACAGCGCCGGTCACACCGTGCGCTGTCTGGGCCAGTCCCTCCACCGCGCCACCGGCGGTCCCGACGACGCCCGCCGAGAGTCCGGTGGCAGCGTGGCCCACTGCCTGGGTGAGACCCGAAGTCGTGTTCACGGCGGTGTCGACAAGGGCGCCGGTCGTGCCGATCACCGTCTGCCCGAGCCCGTCCACGACCCCGCCGAGCAGCGAGGCGCCGTGCGCGCCGGGGTTCGCGTTGACCACGTCCCGGACGGCCGACACGTCCTGCCCCGAACTCGGCTGGACCGCGCTGATCAGGGTTTCGGTGATGGCGGCGACGTTGACCGCCGTCCCCCGGATCGCCGTGTCCAAGCCCAGCAGCGCGGTCGGGTTCCCGGCCGCGGCGGCCTGGTTCGCGGCGTCGCTGTTCTTGGCCAGGGCCACCAGGTCGCGGACGATCTCGACCTTCGCCGCGCCCACCTGCTCGGCGGCGTGCTCGAGGCGGTCGGCCGCGCTGACGCAGTCGCGGGCGGTGCCGGTCAGGTAGCCGGTGTCGGGTGCCACGAACCGGGTCCAGTGGTTCGCCGCGGCCGTGCCGGTCTCGCCCTCGACGGCCGACAGGGTGGTCCGCGCGACGGTGTCGGCGTCGCCGGTCAGGGTGGACATCTGGGTGCCCGCGTCCCGCCAGGCCTGGGCGGCTTCGCGCATGGCGTCCTCGTCGGCCTGCGGCCAGGTGACGCCCGCCGCGGTGGCGACGTCGGCGAGTTCGGGGGGCAGTTGGATTCCCACGTGTCCCCCTACAAGCCGAGTCTGCCGACGTTGTCCTGCTCGCCCTCGGTGTAGGCGCCCGCGTTGGCGGTGAACCGCTCGCCGACGTCACCCAGCTTTCCGGCGAGACCACCCAACGCGGTGAGCGCCTCGTCGGCGGGGACGGCGTGGACGGCGCCGAAGCTCTGACCGATCGCGTCGGCGCCCCAGCACTCGCCGAGGGCGGCCAACCGGTCGGCTAGGTCGCGGTGGATGGTGTCGACCCGCTCGGCCAGACCCGCGAACTGACCGGCGTTGGCGGCGAGTTCGTCGGCGGAGACGCGGAAACCCTCGGTCATGAGCGCCCCGATTCGAGCCAGTGGACGTCCTCGAAGCTCTCGTCATCGATGACGGGGTCCGGGATGGTCTCGGTCGGGGTGAGGTCGGCGGTGCCCTTGATCAGCGCCTCCGGGTCGGTGCCCGCGGGCAGGACCGGCGCGACGACCTCACTCATCGCGCGGCCGGCCTTGAGGGCGGCGTCGGCCGCGGCGCGGACGATCACGGTGGACAACTCGTGCGGCCGGTAGGTGCGGTACGCGGTGTCGGCGATCTCCAGCCCGGTCAAGGCGCCCTGCGCCGACACGGTCACCGTGACCAGCCCGCACGGGCTGGTCGCCGACTCGCTGATACCGGCGAGCGCGCGGTGCACGCCCGCCAGTTGATCACGACTGCGGCGGTAGTCCGCTAGCAGGTCTTCGACCTGGGCCCGGTGGTCGGCCACCTAAGCCACCTCCGCGTGTAGTCGTCACATTCGCGCGTTGGACGCCCGGGCGGCCAGCCCGGTTCCCCTCCGTTCGGGTGAAACCCGGCACGCTCACCCAGTCGGGCCAGGCGTGGCCGGTCCCGCCCCCGCCTAACGAGCGGCACGCCGCGAGGACGCGGAGATCTGCCTATCCCCGCAGGGCCCGCACGACCCGTGAGGGACTCGGCCTGCCCAGCCGCTCGGCCATCCACGCGCTGGTGTCGGCGAGTTTGTCCAGGTCCACGCCGGTTTCGACGCCGAGGCCGTCGAGCATCCACACGAGGTCCTCGGTGGCGAGGTTGCCGGTCGCGGACTCCGCGTACGGGCAGCCGCCGAGGCCGCCCGCGGACGAGTCGACGGTGGTGACGCCGAGGCGCAGCGCGGCCAGGGTGTTGGAGAGCGCCTGGCCGTAGGTGTCGTGGAAGTGCACGGCGACCGCGTCGACCGGGACACCGTCGAGGGCGACGGCCGCGATCACGGCCTCGACCTGGCCGGGCGTGGCGACGCCGATGGTGTCGCCGAGGGAGAGCTGCGAGCAGCCCATGTCCATCAGCCGCTTGCCGACCGCGGCCACCTGCTTGGGCTCGACCGGGCCCTCCCACGGGTCGCCGAAGCACATCGAGACGTACGCGCGCACGTCCAGGCCCTCGGCGCGGGCGCGGGTGACGACCGGGTCGAACATGGCGAACTGCTCGTCGAGCGAGCGGTTGAGGTTCTTGTTGGCGAAGGTCTCCGTGGCGCTCCCGAAGATCGCGATGTCGCGCACCCCGGCCGCGAGGGCGCGGTCGAGGCCGCGCTCGTTGGGCACCAGCACCGGGTAGCGGACACCGTCGACCCGCGTCAGCGCGGCCAGGAGGTCCTCGGCGTCGGCCAGCTGCGGCACCCACTTGGGGTGCACGAAGCTGGTCGCCTCCAGGATCGACAGGCCCGCGGCTGCGAGCCGGTCGAGGAACTCGATCTTGACGTCGACCGGGACGACCGACTGCTCGTTCTGCAGCCCGTCGCGCGCGCCGACCTCCCAGATGGTCACCCTGGCCGGGAGGCCGTCAGCGGGGACGACCATCGGCAGACCGACCTCGCGCGCGCCCATTACCGGCGTCCGCGGGCGTCCCCCGCGTCGGGGAACTGCTGGGTCTCGAAGCCCGGGGCGCCCTGGCGGTGGAAGTCGTCGTTCGGGTTGTCGTTGACCTCGCGGTAAAGCAGGGTCTGGACCTTCTCGACGTTCGGGATGTCGTCGAAGGTCAACGGGTCCTGCGCGGAGGACTCCATGATCAGCGTGCCGCAGCCGACGATCCGGTCGATCAAGCCGTGCTCGAAGCGCACACTGCTGATCCGCGAGAGCGGGATGTCGATGCCGGTGCGGTTGACCACGCCGAC
The DNA here is from genome assembly GCF_014323725.1 of Actinokineospora xionganensis. Classification (GTDB taxonomy): domain Bacteria; phylum Actinomycetota; class Actinomycetes; order Mycobacteriales; family Pseudonocardiaceae; genus Actinokineospora; species Actinokineospora xionganensis. Next base: position 261,854 of record NZ_JABVED010000007.1, read on the forward strand.
GCGGTACATGACGCGGTCGGTGGTGACCACGAAATGCGTGGTGCGCCAGCGGATGAACGGCGCGATGAACAGCCACGCGATCAGCAGGACCGCGACCGCGGCGATGATGATCTGCGCGATCATCGCCCACGACAGGTCCTGGACCAGGATGGCGCCCCAGATCGCGAGGCCGAGCACGACCACCAGGATCAGGTAGGGAAGCAGCAGCATCTTCCAGTGCGGGTGCTTGTGCAGCACGACGCGCTCGCCGTCGCTGAGCAGGTCGTCCGGATATGCCACGGTTTCCTCCCGATCACCACTGATGACGCGGCTACCGTACCGGCGCACGGCTGCGAAGCGCGTGGAACTCACCAAACTGTCATCATGCGCCGCGAAGGTGCACCACGTCGCCCGCCGAGACCGTTCTCGCCGTGCCCGCCGCGTCGACGACGAGCCTGCCGTCGGTGTCGACGTCGATGGCGATGCCCTGCAGGTCGTGGCCCTCGGGCATCTCCACGCGCACTCGCTGGCCGAGCGTCGAGCAGTGGCTTCGGTATTCGGCGAGCAGCCCGGCCGCCGCCAGGTCGCCATGGGCGTCGCGCCAGGAGCGTTCGGCCTCGTCGAAGGCGCGCAGCAGGGCGATGGCGACTTCGGCGCGGTCGCCCGACCCACCCTCCTCGGCCAGCGACGTCGCGGGCAGCCCGCCCGGGCCGGGCGGCACGTCGATGCCCAGCGGGCCGACGTTGAGTCCGATCCCGACGACCACGGCGGTGTGCTGCCCGCCGTCGACCTCGGCCAGCACACCCGCGCACTTGCGCATGGACGTACCCGCGAGCAGGTCGTTCGGCCATTTCAGCGCCGCCGTGACCCCCGCGTGCCGAGCGGCGCGCACCAGCGCGATCCCCGCCACGAGGGCCAGCGACCCGTAGCGGGCGGGCGGCACCCCATCGGGGCGCAGGAGCACGCTCAGGTAGAGACCTGCGTCCGGCGGCGACACCCACTCCCGGCTGCGCCGACCGCGCCCGGCGGTCTGCGACTCGGCGATGAGGACCGTCCGGTCGGCCGCGTCGGCGGTGGCCAGGAGGTCGGCGTTGGTCGACCCGGTCGTGTCCACCACATCGAGTGCCGCGTACGCGCCCGCGGGCGCGACAAGAGCCGCGCGCAGAGCCTCCGCATCGAGAGCTGCCATGCCGGTCAGCGTAGATCCGTTCGCCAGGTCCGGCCGCACGGACGCGCGGTCACACAGGAGCGCGAAGAGAGGTCGCGGGGCTTGTTCAGCCGCACGATGTGCTTGTCGACCAGGTGCAGATCATGCGGAAGCAAGCTTGTCAGAACGACAGTTCCGTATCCGCGGTGTTACTCGGTGGTGTCGTTCCGCCCACCCGAACGGCGTGATGTCGAATACGCCAGGCCCCTCCGACCTGCTCCGGATCGCTAGGCTGCCGCCTCATGAGCAGCGCGACCGAGCCGATCGGAAAAGCCCCGGTGGACGAGCCCGATATCCACACCACGGCGGGCAAGCTCGCGGACCTCTATCGCCGCAACGACGAAGCGGTGCACGCGGGGTCGGCGCGGGCGGTGGAGAAGCAGCACGCCAAGGGCAAGATGACCGCCCGCGAGCGCATCGACATGCTGCTCGACCCCGGTTCGTTCATCGAACTCGACGAGCTCGCGCGGCACCGGTCGACGAACTTCGGCCTGGAGAAGAACCGCCCCTACGGCGACGGCGTGGTGACCGGCTACGGCACGGTCGACGGCCGCCCGGTGTGCGTGTTCTCCCAGGATGTGACGGTCTTCGGCGGCTCGCTCGGCCAGGTGTACGGCGAGAAGATCGTCAAGGTCATGGACCTGGCGATCAAGACCGGCCGCCCGATCATCGGCATCAACGAGGGCGGTGGCGCGCGCATCCAAGAGGGTGTGGTGTCGCTGGGCCTCTACGGCGAGATCTTCACCCGCAACGTGCGCGCGTCCGGCGTGGTCCCGCAGATCTCGCTGATCATGGGCGCCAACGCGGGCGGGCACGTGTACTCGCCCGCGCTGACCGACTTCATCGTGATGGTCGACCAGACCTCGCAGATGTTCATCACCGGGCCGGACGTGGTCAAGACCGTCACCGGTGAGGAAGTCACCCTCGAGGAGCTCGGCGGCGCGCGCACGCACAACACCAAGTCCGGTGTCGCGCACTACATGGGCGCCGACGAGGAGGACGCGATCTCCTACGTCAAGGAGCTGCTGTCCTTCCTGCCGTCGAACAACCTGTCCGAGGCGCCGCTGTTCCCCGGGTTCACCGAGGAGGGCTCGGTCAACGACAACCTGACCGACACCGACCGCGAGCTCGAGACGCTGATCCCGGACTCCGCGAACCAGCCGTACGACATGCACGAGGTGATCACCAGGGTCGTCGACGACGGCGAGTTCCTGGAGGTCCACCCGCTGTTCGCGCCGAACATCCTGGTCGGCTTCGGCCGGGTCGAGGGGCACAGCGTCGGCATCGTGGCCAACCAGCCGACCCAGTTCGCGGGCTGCCTGGACATCGACGCGTCCGAGAAGGCCGCCCGGTTCGTCCGCACCTGCGACGCCTTCAACATCCCGGTGCTGACCTTCGTCGACGTCCCCGGCTTCCTCCCGGGCACCGACCAGGAGTGGACCGGCATCATCCGCCGCGGCGCGAAGCTCATCTACGCCTACGCGGAGGCCACGGTCCCGCTGATCACGGTCATCACCCGCAAGGCCTACGGCGGCGCGTACGACGTCATGGGCTCCAAGCACCTCGGCGCCGACATGAACCTGGCGTGGCCCACCGCCCAGATCGCCGTCATGGGCGCCTCCGGCGCGTCCAACATCCTGCACCGCAAGACCCTCAAGAATGCTCTGGACGCGGGCGAGGACGTCGACGCCCTGCGCGCGAAGCTGGACCGCGAGTACGAGGACACCCTGCTCAACCCGTATGTGGCGGCCGAGCGCGGCTATGTGGACTCGGTCATCCCGCCGTCCTACACCCGCGGCTACGTCGCCCGGTCATTGCGCATGCTGCGTGACAAGCGGGAGACTTTGCCTCCCAAGAAGCACGGCAACATCCCGCTGTAGAGCCAGTGACACAGGAGAGCCCGTGAGCGACCAACCCCTGCTGCGCATCGTCCGCGGCACCCCGGACGACGTCGAACTGGCCGCCCTGACGGCGGTGGTCGCGGTCGCGGCCTCCGCATCGGGGGAGGAAGAGACAGAGACGTCGTCGGCATGGTCGGCCAAGACAACCTTGGTCCGCAGGCAACTGGACCACGGCCCCGGCGCTTGGCGCGCGTCGGGCCTACCGCGCTGATCCAGCACTGGCGATTTTGGCTTTTAATCCCTGCTCCTCCCCCTGCACCCTCGTCCTGGCCGCTTTCAACTCTCGATCATCGGTGTCAAGGGTCAGCTTGCTGATCGCGCAGCGACGGCGCTCGCGCCGCCCTTGACGCCGATGATCGAGAGTTAAACAAATATGGCTGAGGGAGACTATTCCCCTTGTGGCTTAAGGGATCTGCACGCGACCGTGGCGTCGATCTGTCTCGTTTGATGGGTGCAGTCGCCCCCGATACGCGCCAGATGCTTCACTTCCGAGTGAAATCGGCGGCCTGCGGGAGCGACCATGGTGAGCACTGAGCGGCGGTCGTGGGTCGCGCTCATGGCGCTGTGTGCGTGCTTCTTCATGGTGATGCTGGATTCCACGATCGTCACAGTGGCCATCCCCGCCATCCTCACCGGCCTCGACGCCAACCTCAACGAGGTCATCTGGGTCAACAGCGTCTACCTGCTGGCCAACACCGTCCCCCTGCTCCTCACCGGCCGACTGGGCGACCGGTACGGGCCCAAGCGGGTCCTCATCGTGGGGCTGGTCATCTTCCTCGCCGCCTCCCTCTGGTGCGGGCTCGCCACCTCCGCCGGGTCGTTGATCGCCGCCCGTGCTGTTCAAGGGCTTGGGGCGGCGGCGATGACGCCGCAGACGTTGACGTTCATCACGCGGTTGTTTCCGCCCGAGAAGCGGGGGACGCCGATCGCGGTGTGGGGCGCCGTCGCGGGGGTCGCGACAATCACCGGGCCGGTGATCGGGGGACTGCTTGTCGAGCAGTTCGGGTGGCAGTGGATCTTCCTGCTGAACCTCCCGATCGGCGCCGTGGGCCTGGTCGTCGGGCTGGTGTTCCTTCCCGACTGGCTGCCGAACGGGCGGATCCGGTTCGACACCCTGGGTGCCTTGTTGGCCTCCACCGGGCTGGCGGCGCTGGTGTTCGGCCTGCAGAACGGGCAGCACTACCACTGGGGGACGGTCGTCGGGCCCGTCGGCGTGCCGCACGTGATCGGGGTCGGGCTGCTGCTGATCGGCGGCTTCGTCATCTGGCAGCGGCGGATGACCGACGAGCCGCTGGTGCCGCTCGGCCTGTTCGCCAACCCCACCTTCGCCTTCGCCAACCTCACCCACGGCGCGCTCGGGTTCGCCGTCACCGGGATGTTCCTGCCGCTGGTGATCTACGTGCAGTCCGTCCTCGGCCTCGGGCCGGTGGAGTCGAGCCTGCTGTGCGCGCCGATGGCCGTCGCGGCTGGTGCGGCGGCCATCGCGGCGGGCCGGATCGGCGGGAAACGCCTGATCATGAGCGGGTTGGGTGCGCTCGCGGGCGGGACGGTGCTGATCGCGGCGCTGGCTGAGCCGGACACCGAGCCGATGGTGCTGGTGCCCGGCCTGGTCATCGCGGGCGTCGGGATCGGGCTGGTGTACTCGCCGCTGACCGCGGCGGCCACGTTCGGGCTGCCGGGGCACCTTGTCGGCGCGGCTTCGGGGGTGTTCAACACGTCCCGGCAGGTCGGCGGGGTCCTGGGGAGCGCGACAACCGGGTTGCTGCTGCAGGTCGGGCTCAGCGTGTCGGTGCCGGAGGCGGCCCGGCAGACCGCCAAGTCGCTGCCGCCGCGCTACGTCGAGGAGTTCGTCCGGCGGGTCAGCGACGCGGCCAACACGGCCAGCCAGTTCCGCCAGACCGGCCCGCAGGTGCCTGCCGACTGGTCCCCGTCGATCGCCGCGCGGGTGCGTGACCTCGCGACGGACGCCTACGCTCTGGGGTTCACCAACGCGGCCAAGGCGACCCTGGTGCTGCCCGTCGTCGTGCTGGTTCTCGGCATCCTCTGCGCCGCGGGCATCCAACCCCCAAGTGGTAACGCGAAGAACCTGGACTATCGCCCGGAACGCGCGACTCCGTAGCGTCGCCCCCATGACGATCAGGCGATCCCTGCTCACTGTCGCGGCCGCCGTCGGCGCCGTGCTCGTCCCGCTCAGCCCGGCCGTGGCCGAGCCGCTGGAGAGCACGCCGGTCTACTCCTACGCCGACGCCGTACGCGAGACGGTCTGGGTCGACACCGGGCTGACCTCGCCGCAGGGCGCTCGGGTGCGGGTCGCCGCCGACATCATCCGGCCGCGCGAGGCGCAGGCCACGGGCGTCAAAGTGCCGGTGATCATGGACGCCAGCCCGTATTACACCTCCGTGGGCCGCGGCAACGAAAGCCAGAAGAAGACCTACGACTCCGCGGGCCGCCCGATCCAGTTCCCGCTCTTCTACGACAACTACTTCGTCCCCCGCGGCTACGCGATCGTGCTGGTCGACCTGTCCGGCACCGCCCGCTCCAACGGGTGTGTCGACGTCGGCGGCCGCTCCGAGGTGGCCTCCGCCAAGGCCGTGGTCGACTGGCTCAACGGCCGCGCCACCGGCTACACCTCCGCCACCGGCTCGACGCGGGCGAGCGCGTCCTGGTCGAGCGGCGCGGTCGGCATGATCGGCAAGTCGTGGGACGGCACGATCGCCAACGGGGTGGCCGCGACCGGGGTCGACGGGCTCAAGACCATCGTCGCGATCGGCGCCATCAGCTCCTGGTACGACTACTACCGAGCGCACGGCGCGACCCTGACCATGGGCACCCCGTCCGGACTCGCCTCCCGCGTGGAGAACTCGGCCGCGGCGACCAACTGCGCCACCGTGAAGTCCACTTTGGACAGCGGATCCCCGTCGAGCGGCGACCTGACGGCGATGTGGCGCGAGCGCGACTACGTGCCCGACGCCGCGAACGTCAAGGCGAGCATGTTCGTCGTGCACGGCGTCAACGACCTGAACGTGAAGTCGATCAACTTCGGCCAGTGGTGGAACGCCCTGCCCGCCACCGTCGAGCGCAAGATCTGGCTGACCCAGGCCGGACACGTCGACCCGTTCGACTTCCGCCGCGCGGTGTGGGTCGACACGCTGCACCGCTGGTTCGACCACTACCTGATGGGCATCGACAACGGCATCCAGAACGAGCCGCGATCCACCGTCGAGCACCAGCCGGACGCCTGGAAGGACGACGTGGGCTGGCCCGTCGTCACCACCCCGAAGCACCTCTACGCGCACGCGTCGAGCACCGCGGGCGTCGGCACGCTCAGCTCCGCCGCGCCGCCGCCCACCGAGATCCCGGTGTGGGCGCGGTTCACCGACAACCGCGGCAGCGAGTACACATGGGTCAGCAACCCGACCTCGACCTCCTCGGCTCGCCTGATCTACAGCTCGCCCGCGCTCACCGCCGACAACCGTGTCTCCGGCACTCCGCGGATCACGATCACCGCGACGTCGTCGTCCAGCGCCGCCCGGCTGACCGCCGTCCTGGTCGACCTCGGCCCGTCGACGATCCGCTACTACCGCGGCTCCGGCGAGGGCATCACCACGCTGGCCACCCGGTCCTGCTGGGGTGAGAGCGCGACCGGCGACAGCGCCTGCTTCCTCGACACGGCCACCAACAAGGCCACCACCAGCGCCAACATCATCAGCCGCGGCTGGGCCGACCTCGGCCACCACGCGTCCCTGGACTCACGCAAGACGCTGTCCCCCAACACGCCCTACAAGATCACTTTCAACCTGGCGAGCACCGACCAGGTCATCCCCGCGGGCCACAAGCTCGCGCTGGTGATCGGCAGCACCGACAGCGCCTACATCGGCTCGGTGGGCAGCTATCCGAAGCTCGCCGTCGACCTGACCAAGACGGTCCTGCAGATCCCGATGACAGGGTCCTTCTAGGCTTACCGGCATGCGCTTCGTTCTCGCCTCACAGTCCCCCGCCCGCCTCGGCTTGCTCCGCGACGCGGGGATCGATCCGGTGGTCCGGGTGTCGGGTGTGGACGAGGAGGCGATCGAGGCGTCACTGCCGGACGCGAAGCCCGACACGGTGGTCGTCGCGCTCGCCGAGGCCAAGGCGCGGGCGGTGCTGGCCGACGTCGTGGCCGAGCACCCGGACGCGCTCATCGTGGGCTGCGACTCGATGCTGCACTTCGACGGGCAACTGATGGGCAAGCCCGCCACGGTCGACATCGCGCGCGAGCGGTGGGGCCGGATGGCGGGCAACACCGGCGACCTGATGACCGGGCACGCCGTGCTGCGGGTCGAGGGCGGCGAGGTCACCGCGACCGCGGTAGGCACCGAGAGCACGGTGGTGCGCTTCGGCAAGCCCACCGAACGCGAACTGGAGTCCTACCTGGCCTCCGGCGAGCCGCTGCGGGTCGCGGGCGCGTTCACCCTCGACGGGCACGGCGGCTGGTTCGTCGACGGCATCGACGGCGACTCGTCCGGGGTGATCGGGATCAGCCTGCCGCTGATGCGTCGGCTGCTCAACGAGGTCGGCCTCAGCGTCGTCGATTTCTGGAGCGCTCCCACTGTGCCGCCTCCCCGGAATTTTTGAGCCTGGCCACCTGGGAGCGAACCTCCGGAATGTCGGTGACCGTGGTCAGCTTGCGTCACGGTGCCCCTTGGCAGCGTTGGTCGTCGGTCAAGGACAGTCGCAGAGCAGGACGGATGGCGCGCTGATCTAGCCAGGTCCAAGTCCCGGAGTTCGCGCGACTTCGGCATCGCCGTTCTCGCCGGGCTGATCCTCGGCGCGTTACCCGGCTTCCTTTTGCATCGACGAGATCCTCACCGCCCGACCGCCCCACCCCTCCTCGACACCCCCGAGCCGGCCCCCACAAAGGAACCCGCCCTCGTCTGACCGTCAGGGGCAGTCGCGGAGTTGGGCGGAGGGCACGCTGATCTGCGGGTAGCCGGGGAGTTGCTCGATGCGGCCGTAGGTGCGGGTGCAGCCGATCTCCTGGCCGCTGAGGCCGAACACCTGCGCGTACACCGGACGCTTGGCGCACGAGTCCTGAGCAGGCGGGCAGTCGTACTGGGCGGCGATGACCTCCGGCGAGGAATCGCTGACCACGTTGTTGAGCACCAGCAGACCCGCCGACGACAGATACGCGCGCTCCTGGGCGTTCCACTTGTCCGAGCGGCCGACGACGACCTGACCCGTGGTGCCCTCCGGCCCCTCCCCGCGGACGAGGCAAGCCGACGCGGAACCTGGCACGCACTGCAGCGAGGTCGGGGTGAGCGTCACACCCAGCTCGGTGACTGTCGTCTCGATCACCTGACTGGCTGACGGTCCGCCGATGCGCAATCGCCCCGAAGTGGCCCCGGCGTCGGCGATCAGCTCGACGAAAGTGCCCCCCACGGTGGTCGACGCTAGCACCTGGCAGGGCTCGCGAAGGCACCCGGAAAGGCCGACACCCGGGGTCGTCGGCGGGGCGGAAACGCTGCTCGACGTGGGTGTCGACACCCGCTCCGACCTGGCCTTGAGCACCGCGGCACCGATCAGCGAGGTGGCGGTCACCAGGCCGCACAGCAGCGCGGTCACGACCACCGAGCGGGGCATCCGTCGGGCCATGGCGCTGTCACCTCCTGGGGTGCGGTGAGAACTGGGCACAGTATCCACACACATGTGGGGTTGCTCTCGGTTCACTAATGGCGTTGGGTCCGTAAACTCCCCCCAAGCCCGCGAACTAGGAGGAACGGCGTGCCCGAGTCGGCAAAGACGCTGAGCAAGGTTCTCATCGCCAATCGCGGCGAGATCGCTGTCCGCGTTATTCGTGCCTGCCAGGACGCCGGTCTGGGCAGCGTGGCCGTCTACGCCGAGCCCGACCGGGACGCCCCGTTCGTGCGGCTGGCCGACGAGGCCTTCGCACTGGGCGGCAACACTCCCGGTGAGAGCTACCTGTCCTTCGACAAGCTGCTCGACGTGGCCAAGCGCTCCGGCGCCGACTCCGTGCACCCCGGCTACGGCTTCCTGTCCGAGAACGCCGAGTTCGCCCAGGCGGTGCTCGACGCGGGTCTGATCTGGATCGGACCCACCCCGCAGGCCATCCGCGACCTCGGCGACAAGGTGACCGCGCGGCACATCGCGATGCGCGCGGGCGCGCCGCTGGTGCCCGGCACCAAGGAGCCGGTCAGCGGCGCCGAGGAGATCGTCGCGTTCGCCGAGGAGCACGGTCTCCCGGTCGCGATCAAGGCCGCGTTCGGCGGCGGCGGGCGTGGCCTGAAGGTGGCCCGCACGATCGAGGAGATCCCCGAGCTGTTCGACTCGGCGGTCCGCGAGGCCGTCACCGCCTTCGGCCGCGGCGAGTGCTTCGTCGAGCGCTACCTGGACAAGCCCCGCCACGTCGAGGCCCAGGTGCTCGCCGACCAGCACGGCAACGTGGTCGTCGTCGGCACCCGCGACTGCTCGCTGCAGCGCCGCCACCAGAAGCTGGTCGAGGAGGCCCCGGCCCCGTTCCTCACCGACAGCCAGCGCGCCGAGATCCACTCCTCGGCGAAGGCCATCTGCAAGGAGGCGGGCTACTCCGGCGCGGGCACGGTGGAATACCTGGTCGGCACCGACGGCACCATCTCGTTCCTCGAGGTCAACACCCGGCTGCAGGTCGAGCACCCGGTCTCCGAGGAGACCGCGGGCGTCGACCTGGTCCGCGAGCAGTTCCGCATCGCCGCCGGCGAGAAGCTGCGCTTCACCGAGGACCCGGAGCCCCGCGGCCACTCGATCGAGTTCCGCATCAACGGCGAGGACGCGGGCCGCGGCTTCCTGCCCGCCCCGGGAACCGTCACCAGGTTCGTCACCCCCGACGGCCCCGGCGTCCGCGTCGACGCGGGTGTCGAGTCCGGCACGGTCATCGGCGGCCAGTTCGACTCGCTGCTCGCCAAGATCATCGTCACCGGCGAGAACCGCGACGAGGCCATCGCCCGCTCCCGCCGCGCCCTGGACGAGTTGGTGGTCGAGGGCATGGCCACCGTGACCCCGTTCCACCGCGCCATCGTGCGCGACCCGGCGTTCATCGGCGACGGCAAGACCTTCTTCGTCCACACCCGCTGGATCGAGACCGAGTTCGACAACACCATCGAGCCCTTCGTCGGCGGCGCGGAAGCCGCGGAGGAAGAGCAGCCCCGCCAGAACGTCGTGGTCGAGGTCGGCGGCAGGCGGCTCGAGGTCTCCCTCCCCGGCACGTTCTCCCTTGGCTCGGGCGGCGGCGGTGGCGCGGCGGCGAAAGCCAAGCCCCGCAAGCGTTCCGGCGGCAAGGGCGGCGCCGCGGCGTCCGGCGACTCGGTCACGGCACCGATGCAGGGCACCATCGTGAAGATCGCGGTGGAGGACGGCCAGACCGTCGAGGCGGGCGACCTGCTGCTGGTGCTTGAGGCGATGAAGATGGAGAACCCGGTCACCGCCCACAAGTCGGGCACCATCACCGGCCTGGGCATCGCGGTCGGCGAGACCGTCACCACCGGCACGGTCATCTGCGAGATCAAGGACTGACACCGCACGACACAGCCACGAAATCGGGGACCTGCCATCCGGCGGGTCCCCAATTTCGTCAGGGCACCCTTAATCCCGCACTCGGCGAGGACTGAGAGCGACCTCAGCTCAGGCTCCACAGGTTTCCGTAGGATCGACACATGGCCCACGACCCGCAGCCCAACATGCGCATCGGTGATGCCGAGCGTGAGGACGGCCTGCGCGCGCTGGGCGAGCACATGGCCGCGGGCAGACTGACCGTCGACGAGTACGGCGACCGCAGCGCCAAGGTGGCGACCGCGCGAACGCGCGGTGAACTGCTGTCCCTGTTCACCGATCTTCCCGACCCCCGGCCACGCTTTCTCGCTCCCCCACCGGCTTTCGTGGCGCCCATGCCCCCCGTGCCCTACCTGCCATCGCGTCCCCTGGGCCTGCGCCTGTCCTCCGCGCTGGTCCCGATCGCGATGATCGTGGGCGTCGTGATGGCCTTCCGGTTCGGCTTCTTCCCCCTCATCGCCCTGCCCATCATCGTCGCCGTCCTCGTCAACCGGTCCAACAACGACTGGCGGCGCAGGCATCTCGGTCGGGGTGGGCACTGAGCGGGCCGGAGTTGCTGCTGCTCGACCTCGACGGGGTCCTGCGCGGGTTCGACTCCTTCGACGACGCCGAGTTCGGGCTGGCCGCCGGGTCGGTCGCCGACACCGCGTTCTCCCCGGAGCTGTTGACCCCCGCCATCACCGGTCTGGTCAGCCACGACCGCTGGCTGGCCACGGTCGCGCGTGAGCTCTCGGGCGGTGATGTGTCCAGCGCGGCGGCCGCGGCCGCGGTGTCGGCCTGGTCCCGGCCTGGATACGTGATCACGACCGCGTTGACGCTGGTCCGGGCGGCGCGGACGCGGTGCCGGGTCGCGCTGCTGACGAACGCCACCACCCGCCTCCCGCAGGACATGGCGCTGCTCGGGCTCGACCGGGAGGTGGACGGGGTGATCTCGTCGGCCGAGACCGGTGCGCGCAAACCCGAACCCGAGGCCTACCTGGCCGCCCTGGCCCTGCTGGACGCCACGGCGGGAACGACACTGTTCTGCGATGACAGCGAGGCCAACGTGCTGGCCGCGCACGCGCTGGGCATCGCCGCGGCCCACGTGCCGGACACCGACTCGCTGCGCACGGCGCTGTCCGTGCATGGGCTGCTCGGCTGAACAGCTAGCGTGGCGCCCGTGGAAATGGTGGAGATCAACGCGGGCAAGTACTACCTGAGGGCCCTGCGCGCGGACGACCGGATCGATGACCGGCAGGCCATCATCGAGGGTTTCGCCGACCCGGAGAGCAAGCGCTGGATGTCGCACCTCGACCTCTCCGACCTGCAGCGAGCCGAGGCCTACATCACCCGGCGCGCGCAGGGGTGGGCCGAGGAGACGAGGTTCTCCTGGGCCGTGGCCGAGCCGACCACCGGCGACCTGCTCGGCGAGGTGCTGCTCAAGCGGGTCGACTGGGACAACCACACCGCCGAGGCGGGCTGCTGGGCGCACCCGTCGGCCCGGGGCCGCGGCATGACCACCGAGGCGCTCGGCGCGGTCCTGCGCTTCGGCTTCGGCGCGCTCGGGCTGCGTGAGGTCTTCTACAAACACCACCCCGACAACAAGGCGTCGCGGCGGGTCGCCGAGAAGCTCGGTTTCACCGTGCTCTCCGAGGACGCCGAAAACTCGGTCTTGGTGCTGCGTAACGCTTGAGCGCTCACGGACGGTACCTAGATCGGAACCCGCCGGAGTTCCCGCGCGTCCACAACAGGGGTATCGAACAGTCGAATCCGAGTGTCGACTCTCGATAAGGTGGACGCAGCACAGGTAGTGACGGGGAGGCGCGACGTGCCGGACACGCACGGGCACAACCACAAGGACCTGCTCGACGTCGAGCCGAACGCCGTCCCCGCCCTGCGCGGCGCGTTCGTCTCGGCGCTCGACCAGGTCGACCGCCAACTCGAACTGGCCGCCGCCGAGGTCAGGGTCGCCGCGTGGGCGAACGACCCGGTGAGCCAGGACGCCGCCGAGGGGATCAACGCGCTGTCGGTCGACACCGAAACCGCCGCGCTGGAGCAGCTGCGCTCGTTCCGCACGCAGTTGGGGACGGCGGTCGACACGCTCGACAAGATCGCCGCGCGGTACCGGCTGCTGGAGGACGACAACCGAGCGAACGTCAGTCACACCGGCCAGGGCTGAGGGGGACGAGATGACCGAGCAGACCAAGCGCTGGCGCGGTTTCACGCACGAGGAGCTCTACCGCCTCTTACATGAGGGCCCGGGCGCGCAGGCGTCAGCCGACCCGGGCCGCCGGTGGGCGGAGTTGGCGAGCACCCTGTCCGATGTGGGCCAGGACCTCGCCACCGCGCTGGACAGCTCCGGCGCGACCTGGTCGGGCCGGGCGGCGGGCCGTGCCTACGAGCGGCTCACCCCATTGGCGGCCTGGGCGACCGCGGCCGGGGAGTCCGCGGCCGAGATGCGGGTCGCCGTCGAGAACCAGGGTGACTACGTCGCCAAGGCGCGGGCCGACATGCCGGTGCCCGAGAACGTCCCCCAGCAGCAGCCGGACCCCACGATCGCACCCGCGATCCAGGTCGTCGGTGCGCAGACCGACCCGGAACCCATCGAGGCCGCGCGGTCGACCGGCGAGCAGCGGGCGTTCGAGGTGATGGCCGCCTACGCGGAGGTCACCGCCGCGAACGTGACCGCCCTGTCCGCGTTCGAACAGCCCGCGGAACTGCTCGACAGCGGCCGGGAACGGCACGGCAACCGCGGCCACGGCATCGGCCTGTCCGCGGTCGTGTCGACCATCGCGTCGGCCGTCGCGGCCGCGCTGCCCCCGCTTGACGAGAAGCCGCGCGGGCGCCACTCGCCACATGTCCGCGACGTCGTGGGCAACCAGGGCGTCGTCCTGTCGGGGGCGACGCTGCAACCCGAGCCGGCTCGGCGGACCGTGACCCCGGGTATGTCGTCGGGGACGGCGCCGGTCGAGGCACACCCGGCGATCGGGGCGGCCCCTGGTCCTGCTCCGAAAGCTCGGGAAGACCGTAGTTCGGCTCGAGGCGTACCGGCTGTTCCCGCTGCTCCGGCCGCTCCCGCGATCGGTGATCTGGCGGCGACGCCTGCCGGGGCGATGGCGGGTCATGCCGGGGCGCCGGTCTCACCCACTGGGGCGGTGGCGCCGACCACCGCCGACAAGATGGCGATGCGGCGATTCGGGACTGAGGCGTTGGGGTCGAGCCAGTGGTTCGCGGAGACGGAGTCGGCGCCTAGTCGGGATGTTTCGGGGCGGCGGCGTGATCTCGGATCCGCGGCGCCGGTCACTGAATCCGTTGTGGTGGATGGGGAGGATCACCAGTTGCCGCCCAACGTCATCGGCGGCTGACGTTCGCCGGCCTGCTTTGCGGGTGGGCCTGCTTGGGATTGGCCCGTGGCGTTTTGTGCAGTTGGGTAGGCGTGATTAGGCGTGGTCATGCCCCGCGCGTCTTATGTCGACAAGGCGCCTTCGACCGATCGCCGCCCAGGTCCTAGACCACCGGCTCCACCAAGTGCGGCCGGGCTTCTGGGGCCGCCGACCGGGTGGCGTCCGCTGCCTGGTCGTCGGGTTGGGTTTGGGAGTCGCGTTCCGCTTCCACGCGGGACAGGTAGACCTCGACCTCCCTGGTCACGTCGTCCGGTGACCAGCCGAGGGTTTCGCCCATCAGCTCCGCGACCTGCCTGGCGCAGTCCACTCCCCGGTGTGGGTATTCGATCGAGATGCGGGTTCGCCGGGCCAGGGCGTCCTCCACGTGCAGCGCGCCCTCGTGGCCGGCGGCATAGACGATCTCCACTTTCAGGTAATCCGGGGCCGAGTCCAGTGGCTTCAGCAGTTCCGGCCTGCCCGCGCCCAGGTTGAGGACCTCGTGCACCAGCGAGCCGTACCGGTCGAGCAGGTGTCGGACCCGGTAGGGGTGCAACCCGTGTCGGGCGGCCAGCAGGTCCACCTGGTTCACCAGCGCGTGGTAGCCGTCGGCGCCCAGCAGCGGCACGCGGTCGGTGATGGACGGCTGGAGCCTGCCCGGCAGGTCCACGGAGGCCGCGTCGATCGCATCGGCCGCCATCACCCGGTAGGTCGTGTACTTGCCGCCCGCGATGGCGACCAGGCCCGGCGCCACGCGGGCCACGGCGTGCTCGCGGGACAGCTTGGAGCTCTCCTCGCTCTCGCCTGCCAGCAGCGGGCGCAGGCCGGCGTAGACGCCCTCGATGTCGGCGTGGGTGAGCGGGGTCGCGAGGACTGAGTTGACGTGGTCGAGGATGTAGTCGATGTCGCGCTTCGTGGCCGCGGGGTGGGCGAGGTCGAGGTTCCAGTCCGTGTCGGTGGTTCCCACGATCCAGTGGTTGCGCCACGGGATCACGAACAGGACCGACTTCTCCGTGCGCAGGATCAGCCCCGATTCCGAGACGATCCGGTCGCGCGGGACCACGATGTGCACGCCTTTGCTCGCGCGCACCCGGAAGCGGCCGCGGCTGCCCGAGACGCGCTGCAGCTCGTCGGTCCAGACGCCGGTGCAGTTGATCACCGCGTTGGCGCTGACGTCCACTTCGCGCCCGTTCTCGACGTCGCGCACGCGCACGCCGCGGACCCTGTCGGCCTCGTGCAGGAAGTCGACCACCTGGGTGGACGTCCTGATCACCGCGCCGTAGTGGGCGGCGGTGCGCGCGACCGTCATGGTGTGGCGGGCGTCGTCGGCCTGGGCGTCGAAGTAGCGGATGCCGCCGATCAGGGCGTTGCGCTTGAGCGCGGGCACCATGCGCAGCGCGCCCGCGCGGCTCAGGTGCTTCTGGCCCGGCACCGAGCGGGCGCCGCCCATGGTGTCGTAGAGCAGCAATCCGGCCGCGGTGTACGGGCGTTCCCAGATCCGGCGGGTCAGCGGGTACAGGAAGCTGACCGGCTTCACCAGGTGCGGCGCGATGAGCGTCAGCATCAGCTCGCGTTCCCGCAGAGCCTCGCGGACCAGGCCGAACTCCAGCTGTTCGAGGTAGCGCAGGCCGCCGTGGAAGAGTTTGCTCGACCGGCTCGACGTCCCCGACGCCAGGTCGCGGGCCTCCACCAGGGCGACCGTGAGCCCCCGGGTGGCCGCGTCGAGCGCGGCTCCGGCGCCGACGACCCCGCCGCCGATGATCACCACGTCGAAGGTGTCCGAGCCCAGGCGCTCCCAGGCACGCTCGCGGGCGGCGGCGTCGAGTCTGCCGCCGAACGGGTCCGAATCGGAACGATTTTCGGCCGTCCTTGGCTTGCGAGTCGCCACGGTCCGCCTCCCTGATCACGCGGGCAAACACGACCACGATCACGCTACCGCGTCCGGCCCGCTGGGGCATTCGACTGATGGACAGTGCACACCGGCCCGGGTAGCGTCCGAATCCCTCAGGGTAGGCATCGCCGCCGCGCCCGTGCCAGGCAACTCGGCTGCCTGCCCCTTCGCTACTGGGAGCGAGAGGGAGATCAGCCATGGACCTCAATTTCGGCGAGATATTCCTATGGGAACTGATGGGCACCGCCGCGCTGACACTGCTGGGCTGCGGTGTCGTCGCGAACGTGGTGCTCAGAAAGTCGCTCGGCTTCGGCGGCGGCTGGCTGCTGATCAACATCGGCTGGGGTTTCGCCGTCTTCATCGGGGCGAGCATCGCCAACCCGACCGGGGCGCACATCAACCCGGCGGTCACGCTCGGACTCGTCTCGGCCGACAAACTCGGCTGGGACAAGGTCCCGGCCTACCTGGCAGGCCAGTTCACCGGCGCTTTCCTGGGCGCGGTGCTCTGCTGGCTGGTCTACAAACTGCAGTTCGACGACCACGACGAGCCCGAGAACACCCGCGGCATCTTCGCCACCGGCCCGACCGTCCCGAACTACCTGTGGAACCTGGTCACGGAGATCGTCGGCACGTTCGTCCTGGTGTTCTGGATCCTCACCAGTCCCACGATGACCAACGAGGGCGGCGTCCCGCAGTTCGGCAACGCCGCGCTGGGCTACGCGGCCGTGGCGTTCGTCGTCATCGGCATCGGCGCCTCGCTCGGTGGCCCCACCGGCTACGCCATCAACCCGGCCCGCGACCTGGGCCCCCGTATCGCGTACGCGATCCTGCCGATCAAGAACAAGGGCGGAGCGGACTGGAACTACTCGTGGGTCCCAGTCGTCGGCCCGTTGGTCGGCGCCGTGCTCGCCGGCCTGCTCTCACAGATCCTGCCTTCCTGATCGACCAGCTCCGAAGGGCGAATGACAGATGACCAAATACGTGGCCGCGATCGACCAGGGCACTACGTCCACCCGCTGCATGATCTTCAGTCACGCCGGCGAGGTGGTCGCGGTCGACCAGCGCGAGCACAAGCAGATCTTCCCCAAGGCGGGCTGGGTCGAGCACGACCCGAAGGAGGTCTGGGAGAACACCCGGGCGGTCGCGGCGGGCGCGCTCGCCAAGGCGGACCTGCACGCCTCCGACATCGCCGCGGTCGGCATCACGAACCAGCGCGAGACCGCGGTGGTGTGGGACCGCGAGACCGGCGAGCCGGTGTACAACGCGATCGTCTGGCAGGACACCCGGACCGACCGGATCGCCACCGACCTCGGCAACCTCGGCGGCGGCCAGGAGCGCTACCGGGCGAAGACCGGCCTCCCCCTGGCGACGTACTTCTCCGGCCCCAAGATCCGCTGGATCCTCGACAACGTCGACGGCGCGCGCGCCAAGGCGGAGGCGGGCAAGCTGCTGTTCGGCAACATGGACACCTGGGTGCTGTGGAACATGACCGGCGGCGTCGACGGCGGCGTGCACGTCACCGACCCGACGAACGCGTCCCGGACCCTGCTGATGGACCTGTCGACCCTGTCGTGGGACGCCGACATCGCTTCGGAGATGGGTGTTCCGCTGTCGATGCTGCCGGAGATCCGGTCGTCGTCGGAGGAGTACGGCAAGGTCCGCGAACGCGGCGCGCTCGCCGGTGTCCCCATCGCCGGAATCCTCGGCGACCAGCAGGCCGCCACCTTCGGCCAGGCGTGCCTGTCGCCCGGAGAGGCCAAGAACACCTACGGCACCGGCAATTTCGTCCTCCTCAACACGGGCACCGACCAAGTGATGAGCGAGAACGGTTTGCTCACAACGGTTTGCTACAAGATCGGCACGCAGGCGCCGGTGTACGCGCTCGAAGGATCGATCGCGGTCACCGGGTCGCTGGTCCAGTGGATCAGGGACAACCTGGGGATGATCAACTCGGCGGCGGAGATCGAGGAACACGCGCGCACGGTCGAGGACAACGGCGGCTGCTACTTCGTGCCCGCGTTCTCCGGCCTGTTCGCCCCCTACTGGCGCTCCGACGCCCGCGGCGCGATCGTGGGCCTGACCCGGTTCGTCAACAAAGGACACCTCGCGCGCGCGGTCCTGGAGGCCACGGCTTTCCAGACCCGCGAGGTCATCGACGCCATGAACGCCGACTCCGGGGTGCCGCTGACCGCGCTCAAGGTGGACGGCGGCATGGTCGGCAACGAACTGCTGATGCAGTTCCAAGCCGACATCCTCGGCGTCCCCGTCATCCGCCCGGTGGTCGCGGAGACGACCGCGCTGGGCGCGGCCTACGCGGCCGGACTCGCCGTCGGGTTCTGGGAGAGCGAGGACGACATCCGCAAGAACTGGGCCAAGGACAAGGAATGGACCCCGGCGATGGCGGACGACGCGCGGGAGAAGACGTTCGGACAGTGGAAGAAGGCGGTGACGCGCACCTTCGACTGGGTGGAGCAGGAAGACTGAGTGTCAGGCCAGGTCGGGCTGATCCCGACCTGGCCCTCACTTCCGGCGCCGTGTCGACAAGTCGGACTGACAGATTCCGCACGAACCCACTTCCGCAAGGCGTTGGAACTGGCCAAGGCGGGCGACCGTAGGCCTGACTTCCCGGACACACGGCAGCGTCGCGCTCCAGCCTGCCCGGCGGTCGCGCACCCAGCCCATGGGTGCGCGACCGGCTGCTCCTGGTCCGCGGGGCGCTATCTGCGGATCGCGATATGACTGAATCCGCCAAGGCGCGGGATCTGGCCGATGCCGCCACAGCGAGGGCAGAAGTCGCGACGGTTGGGGGCCAAGCCCGAGCCCAGGCATTCGGGACATTCGATTCGGCGAGACATCGCGCCTCCAAAGGGGTTCCGGGCCTGTTTTGGCCCGGGCTATCAGACGTACCGCCTCAGTAGGTCGAACCCCAGCTAATCCGGCGATGTTCACCCGTTCTTGCAGCTCGTTCGACACCGCCATGACGGACAGTGTCAATCCGCGCGCTCAGTTGGGTTCACACCAAGCGCGATGTCGGTAAATCACATTCTGGTTTACTCGGATCATGAACGTCACACGAAGGTCCGCTCTGGGCCTCGGCGCCGTTGTCGGCGCCACCGCACTGGGGGTCGGCGCCACCACACCGGCGTCGGCGAGCACTCCTGCCACGGCAGCGCAGGCCTGCTCCAAGATCAAATCTGTTTACGACCGCGAGACAACCCGGGCCGCGGGCACCTGGTCGTCCTTCATCACCGTGACCGGGGAGGCCACGCCCGCCGTCGAGGCGCTGGCGGACCAGGTCGTGGAGGCCTACAGCGTCAACAAGATCGCGGTCGCCACGGCCGTGCTCGACAAGATCGACCGTGGGCTGCTGGCACTCGACCAGCGCGTCGACGTCACCGCGGACATCGTCAGCCACGACGGCGACGGGATCTTCGGCTACGACGGCGCGTACCCGAGTTCCGTCACCCTCGGCCACGTCCTGGCCAACCTGCTCACCGTCTCGGACAACACCGCCGTGCGGCTGTGCGGGCTCGTCGTTCCGGCCGCCGAGCTCAACGAGATCCTGCGCGCCAAGGGTTTCGTGCACACCCAGGTCAAGCCGGTGGCGAACCCGAACCGGTTCTACCTCGGCACCACGACCGCGCGTGAGACGCACACAATGCTGCAGCGGCTCGTCGACGGGACCTTGCTCTCGGCCACGTCGAGCGCCTATGTGCTCTCGCTGCTGTGCTCGCTGACCTCGTTCACCGACGGGATCCGGCTGAACATGAGCTCCGCGGAACGGGTGCGCGTGGCGGCCAAGGCGGGCTGGTTCGCCGACGGCCGCAACGAGGCGGGCATCGTCTTCGACACCGCGGGCAAGGCCGCCATCACCTACGCCCTGTTCGCCTCCGGGCAGTTCAGCGGCGACGCGGCGGCCAACGCCGACAACTACAGCGCCACCCACCCGGCGCTGCGGGCCCGACAGGCCATCGGCCGCACCCTGCTCGACTCGGTGCCGCCGGTCAGCGCCCCGACCGCGCGCAAGTTCAGCGTCCCGCGGTACCACCCGTCCAACGGCGGCTGACCCGGCGACCTGGCGGCCCGGGCGACCGGGCCGCCAGGTTGACCACGTCGGGGCGTTCAGCCAGTCCGTCAGTCCAGGTCGTCGTGGCGCATCAGCTGGCGGCCCGCCTCGGTGATGGAACCCGAGAGCGACGGGTACACCGAGAAGGTCAGCGCCAGGTCGTCCACCGTCAGCTGGTTCTGAACCGCGAGCGCGATAGGCAGGATCAGCTCGCTCGCACTCGGGGCCACGATCACACCGCCGATGACCACACCGGTCGCGGGGCGACAGAAAAGCTTCACGAAACCGCGCCGCAGGCCCTCCATCTTGGCTCGGGCGTTGGTGGCCAGCGGCAGCATCACGGTGCGCGCGGGCACCTCGCCGGAGTCGATGGCCTGCTGGCTGATGCCGACGGTCGCGATCTCCGGGTGGGTGAAGACGTTGGCGGCGACGGTCTTGAGCTTGATCGGCGCGACACCCTCGCCCAGCGCGTGCCACATCGCGATGCGGCCCTGCATGGCCGCGACCGACGCCAGCATCAGCACACCGGTGCAGTCACCCGCCGCGTAGACACCGGGGACGCTGGTGCGGGAAACACGGTCGACGTTGATGAAGCCGCCGGGACCGAGGTCGATGCCGATCTTGTCCAGGCCGATGTCGCTGGTGTTGGGCACCGAGCCGACCGTCATCAGCGCGTGCGACGCCTCGACGATCTCGCCGCCCTTGAGGTGGACCTTGACGCCGGTGTCGTCGCGCTCGATCTTCTCCGCGCGGGCGTGCTTGACCAGGGTGGTGCCGCGCTCGGAGAACACGTCCTCCAACACGGCGGCGGCGTCGGCGTCCTCATGCGGCAGGACGCGGTCGCGGCTGGAGATGACGGTGACCTTGACGCCCATCTCGATGAACGCCGAGGCGAACTCGGCGCCGGTCACCCCGGAGCCGACGACCACCAGGTGCTCGGGCAGCTCGGGGAGGTCGTAGATCTGCCGCCAGTCGAGCACCCGCTTGCCGTCCGGCTCGGCGCCCGGGATGACCCGCGGGTTCGCGCCGGTGGCGATGAGGACGACGTCGGCGTCGAGGACCTCCTCGGTCCCGTCGTTGCCGGTGACGGCGACCCGGTGGGCGGCCATGCCGGGGCGGTCGTTGCAGAAACGGCCGTAGCCGGTCAGCAGGCGCACACCCTCACGCTGGATGCGGTTACGGATGTCGGCGGACTGGGCGAGGGCGAGCCCGCGCACCCGGCCGCGCACGACCGGCAGGTTGACCGAGGAGTCGACGTCCTCGACGCCGATGCCCAGCTCATCGGCATCGCGGAAGGCCGAACGGGCGCCCGCGGAGGCGATGAACGTCTTCGACGGCACGCAGTCATAGAGGACGCAGGCCCCGCCCAGTCCGTCCCGCTCGACCACGGTGACATCGGCGCCGTGCTGGGCCGCGACCAGGGCCGCCTCGTAACCCGCGGGGCCGCCACCCATGATCACGATCCGGCTCACGTGCGTCCTCCTCATATGCGCGCTCACGTCCGCGAATACGGTACGCGCGGGACGCAGGTCACATCTGGTCGGATGGAAAAGGCCCGGCTTCCCTGCCGATGATCGGTTGTGTCGCTACTCTGTCGGAGTGCCGCTTTACGCCGCTTATGGGTCGAACATGGACCCGGCCCAGATGATGCAGCGAGCCCCGCACTCGCCGATGGCGGGAACCGGATGGCTGGTGGGATGGCGGCTGACCTTCGGAGGCGAAGACCTCGGTTGGGAAGGCGCCCTCGCCACCATCGTCGAGGACCCGGACTCGCAGGTGTTCGTCGTGCTCTACGACGTCACCGACGACGAACCGCTGCTCGACCGGTGGGAAGGCTCCGAGCTGGGCCTTCACTCGAAAATCCGGCTGCGGGTGCAGACCCTTGAGGGGTCGGTGCTCGCGTGGCTCTACGTCCTCGACGCCTACGAGGGCGGTCTGCCCTCGGCCCGATACCTGGGGGTGGTCGCCGACGCGGCAGAGGCCGCGGGCGCCCCCGCCGACTACGTCGCCGACCTGCGGGTCCGGCCATGCGACGGCATCGGGCCGGCAAACGGCTGACCGACCACAACCAGCGGGCCCGCCACACGTCTTCTCGGTTATGACCGAAATCACGGTCAGACGCTCGCCGAACGATTCGGCCGGTGCGAGGAGAGATGGCGATGAAGGCTCGAAGATGGACCAAGCGACTGACCACCCTGGCGGTCACCCTCGGCGCGGCAGCCGCGGTCGCGGTAGTGGGCCCGTCGTCGGCAGCGGCGACTGAGGGGTACTGCGGGATCAGCTGGGGCTCCCTGGCGAAAACCGCGTCATCGACCGAGGTCGCGCCCCTGGTTGGGGTCCGCGGCGGCAGGCACTACTGCTGGGACCGGCTCGTCGTCGACATCCGCTCCGGCGGGGCCGACGGCTACCGCGTCCAGTACGTCAGCGAAGTCACCCAGGACGGCTCCGGCCACGTCGTCCCCCTGCGTGGCGGCGCCAAACTGCAGATCATCGCGATCGCCCCGGCATACGACGGCTCCGGCAACTCGACCTTCAACCCGGCGAACCGCAGCGAACTCGTCAACGTCGCAGGCTGGCAGACCTTCCGCCAGGTCGCGTACGCGGGCAGCTTCGAAGGCCAGACCACCATCGGTCTCGGCGTCCGGGCCCGCCTCCCCTTCCGCGCCTTCACCCTCAACAACCCCGACGGCGGCTCCCGCATAGTCATCGACGTAGCCCACTTCTGGTAACCCGCGAGTCCAACGTCCAAAACAACGAGTCCAACGTTCAGAACAGTGAGTCCAACGTTCGGCTCAGGCGCATTTGAATCTCCGGGCGGTGAAGGCCGCCCGGAGATCGCCCATGAGGCGTTCCGGCGA
Source organism: Actinokineospora xionganensis (assembly GCF_014323725.1). Taxonomy (GTDB): domain Bacteria; phylum Actinomycetota; class Actinomycetes; order Mycobacteriales; family Pseudonocardiaceae; genus Actinokineospora; species Actinokineospora xionganensis. The sequence continues at coordinate 284,696 of NZ_JABVED010000007.1, forward strand.
GCGCAAGTCCGCCACATTCGCACGAACGATCAACCAACCACGTGAACGCAGATCAGTATCTCGCTCGGCATCTCGCTCAACACGAGCCTCATGAGCGACGTAGCCGTCGTATTCCAGTGCGATCATGGGTTCCTCCCAGGCGAAATCGAGCCGGTAGCGTTCACGGCCGTGGATGTCCGTGACCGGCACTTGAGCTCTCGGGACCGGCAACCCGTCGTCGAAGAGGGCCAGCAACAACGCACTTTCAGCTGGAGACTCAGGTTTACCGGTGGCGAGATCCATCAGTGCCTGCGCCCGCCGCCGTCCGCGTGGGTCTCGACGGGTGTCGATTCGGTGCCGGATCGCCGCGTGCAATTCGCCTCGATCGGCGGGCTGCACCAACGCCAGTGCCTGGTCAGCACAGGCGAGCACGGTCGGCCGATGACCTCCACAGAGGACCTCGGCGATGGCGAAGTCCAGACCGACCACCCGCAGCCCGGCCAACTCGGTCGTGTCGAGGCCGTCCAGGATTCCGCTGTGGACAGCTAGTCCCGCTCGGCCGCGTATGGGGCGGTGGTAGCTAGTCAGTATGTGCACGACGCCGATATCTGCTGCGGTGCAGCCATAAAGCCAGGCAGCCGTTGGGCCGGTGAGTGCCGACCCCGGTCCCACATGAAGCAGTCCCGCAGCGGCGCGCGTGGGCATCTCAAGCATCCGTTTGCGCTCAAGAACGACCTTGCGCGAATAGGCGATCAATCGACCATTGGCCAGCGCTGAACGGACCGCGTTGTGGCCGATCGCGGCGACGAGTTCCTGACGGTCGTGGGCCCCGTGCAGGCCAGGCGGAAGTTCGAGCACGCCACCACAGTGCCGTTTTCCGGGCCTGCTGTCGCGGGCATCCCAGGCGCCTGTGGATAACTCAGGGCGGAACTACCAGTTCATCGTTCTGAACGTTGGACTCGTTGTTCTGAACGTTGGACTCGCGGTTAGGACAAAGCGGTTAGGGCGGTGTGGGTCATGGTGCGGATGCCGGTGATGAGGGCGCGTTCGTCCAATTGGAACGTTGGCTGGTGCAAGTCGTGGATGGGGCCTTCGCCGGACCAGACGCCGAGGCGCATGAAGGAGCCGGGGACCTTTTCCAGGTACCAGCCGAAGTCTTCGCCGCCGCTGGACTGCTTGGTGCCTGCCAGGGCGTCCTGGCCCAGGGCCGACTCGATGCCCGCGCGGAGGATCTGGGTGCTCTCGCGGTCGTTGATGACCGGGGGGACGCCCCGGGTGTGGATCAGCTCGAAGCCGACGCCCGTGGGGGCCAGGAGGGACTCGACCAGGCTGGCCACGATGGGCTCCAAGTCCGCCCAGACGTCGTGGTCGCCGGTGCGCAGGGTGCCACGCAGGACGCCGTCCTGGGGGACCGCGTTGGCCGCCTCGCCCGCGTGGACCGCGCCCCAGACCAGGACGGTGCCGGAGCGGGGGTCGATGCGGCGGGACAGCAGCGCCGGGAGGCCGGTGATGACCGTGCCGAGGGCGTGGACCAGGTCTGCCGTCAGGTGCGGGCGCGAGGTGTGGCCGCCCGGCGAGGTGAGGCGCAGCTCCAGCAGGTCGGTCGCCGAGGTGATGGCGCCGACGCGGGTGCCGATGCGGCCGACCTCCAGGCGCGGGTCGCAGTGCAGGCCGAAGATGCGGTCGACCCCGTCCAGCCCGCCTGCCTCGATGACCTCCAGGGCGCCGCCGGGCATGACCTCCTCGGCGGGCTGGAAGATCAGCCGGACCCGGCCGGGCAGCTCCGGCGCGGACGCCAGGGCGATGCCGGTGGCCAGCAGGATCGTGGTGTGGGCGTCGTGGCCGCACGCGTGGCAGACGCCCTGGACCTTGGCCGCGTACGGCAGGCCGGTCGCCTCGGTCATCGGGAGGGCGTCCATGTCGGCGCGCAGGGCGACGCAGCGGTCGCCCTCCCCGACGTCGCAGATCAGGCCGTTGCCCGCGGGGAGCAGCTCCGGCTGCAGGCCGAACGACTTGAGCAGGCCCGCGACCATCTCGGTGGTCGCGAACTCCTGCCGGGACAGCTCCGGGTGCTCGTGGAAATGCCGGAACCACGCCAAGACGTCGGACGCGTTGGCGTCCAACCACTGGTCGAGCCAGGCAGGTCCACGCCCGGCCGCGAGATCCTCCACAGTGGGCATACTGACCCCACTGGACGTGATCAGCACGGCTGAATCCTCTCCGGAGACGGCGAGGTGTCCGTTTCGACCACCCTCCGACGGGAGTTCGGGTCGCGAGTCCAGCAGAGTCACGCGACCCCTCCGGCTGTGGTTTCGGTTTCCATCTCCTGTCCCATAGTGCATCATCCCCCGCTCCGATCCGTTACGGCGACCACATCGCAAGACCGCCGGTAGTGACCTTGCGACGAACGGCACGCGGTGTTCGGCCGGGCAGTTCGATGATCAAGACGAAGGACCGTCTACCGGCGCTGAGCTGCGGTCATCCCTTCTTGCGCCGCTTCGCCCTCACCCGGTTGCCGTAGATGACGATTCCCAAGAGGACAGCCGCGGTCAGCCCGATCACGAGCTTGTTCTTCGAACGTGCCGCATCTTCCTCGGTGGGCGCGGGCTCCAGGGTCGGGCCGGTCGGCGCGACGGTCTCCGTGGGCTGCGCCAGGGGGTCGGCACCGGCCATCGGGGCCGCGCCGAGCACGACGAGCGCGCTGAGCAGAAGTCCGAGCAGCAGCCTGGTCACAGGCATCCGAGCCCTCCAAAGGGTGGTGAGGTCGTGACCAGATTAGTCGGACCGCTCACGCTCCGAGAAGGCCGCGAGGATGCGTTCGGCGGCCAGGGTGGCCGTCAGTTCGCCGTCGCGGACCTGTCGTTCCAGGTCCGGGGCCAGCGCGCGCACGGCAGGGTGGTCGTGAAGTCGGCCGAGAAGGATGTCCTGGACCATCGACCAGGTCCAGTCGACCTGCTGGCGGCGCCGCTTGTCGGCCAGCTCGCCGGACTCCGACAGGGTGCGGTGGTGCAGCTCGATCTGCTGCCAGAGCGTGTCGAGGCCCAGGTTCTCCTGGCCGCTGCAGGTCAGCACGGGCGGAGTCCAGGCCCCTTCGGGCGCACGCAGCAGCCGCAGGGCGCCAGCGAGCTCCCGGGCGGCCTTCTGGGCCTCTCGCGCGTGGTCGCCGTCGGCCTTGTTGACCGCGATCACGTCTGCCAGCTCCAGGACGCCCTTCTTGATGCCCTGCAGCTGGTCACCCGTTCGCGCCAGGGTCAGGAACAGGAAGCAGTCGACCATGTTGGCCACGGTGACCTCGGACTGCCCGACGCCGACGGTCTCGACCAGCACGGTGTCGTAGCCCGCGGCCTCCATCAGCACGATGGTCTCGCGAGTCGCCTTGGCGACGCCGCCGAGCGTGCCCGACGTCGGCGACGGCCGGATGAACGCCGCCGGGTCGACCGCGAGCCGCGCCATCCGGGTCTTGTCGCCCAGGATGCTGCCGCCCGTGCGGGTCGACGACGGGTCGACGGCGAGCACCGCGACCCGGTGCCCCGCGGCGGTCAGGTTCGAGCCGAGGGCGTCGATGAACGTCGACTTGCCCACCCCCGGCACGCCGGTGATGCCGACCCGGTGCGCCCCTCCCGCATGCGGCAGCAGCTCGACCAGCAGCTCCTGAGCCAGCGCGCGGTGGTCGGCGCGCTTGGACTCCACCAGCGTGATGGCCCGCGAGAGCAGCCCTCGGTCGCAGGCGAGCACACCCTTGGCGTACTCGCCGACATCGATCTTCTTACCCAAGCGAGTGCCCGTGCTGCTCGGCGAGCTTGCGCAGCAGTTCGGCGGCCGCGTCGGCGATGACCGTGCCGGGCGGGAAGATCGCCGCCGCGCCCGCGGCGCGCAGCTCGTCGAAGTCCTGCGGCGGGATGACGCCGCCGACCACGATCATGATGTCGTCGCGGCCCAGGGCCGCGAGCTCCTCGCGCAGCGCGGGCACCAGGGTGAGGTGACCGGCGGCGAGGGAGTTGACCCCGACGATGTGCACGTCGGCCTCGACGGCCTGGCGCGCGACCTCGTCCGGGGTGGAGAACAGCGGGCCCACGTCGACGTCGAAGCCGAGGTCGGCGAAGGCCGTGGCGATCACCTTCTGGCCGCGGTCGTGTCCGTCCTGGCCCATCTTGGCGACCAGGATGCGCGGGCGGCGCCCCTCAGCCTCGGCGAACTCGTCGACGACAGCGCGCGCGTCATCCACAGTGGACGACTGGCCGACCTCGTCGCGGTACACACCCGAGATCGTACGGATCTGCGCCGAGTGCCGTCCCCAGACCTTGCCCAGCGCCTCGGAGATCTCGCCGACGGTGGCCTTCTTTCGGGCCGCGTCGATCGCGAGTTCCAGCAGGTTGCCGCCACCGTCGGCGGCGTTGGTCAGGGCGTTGAGCGCGCTCTCGACCGCGCCGGAGTCGCGTTCCTCGCGGAGCCTGCGCAGCTTCTCGATCTGCTGCCCACGCACGCCCTTGTTGTCGACCTTGAGGACGTCGATGTGGTCCTCGGTCTCGACCCGGTACTTGTTGACGCCGATGACCGGCTGACGCCCGGAGTCGATGCGGGCCTGGGTGCGCGCGGCGGCTTCCTCGATGCGCAGCTTGGGGATGCCCGCGTCGATGGCCTGCGCCATGCCGCCCGCGGCCTCGACCTCGCTGATGTGGCCCCAGGCCTTACGGGCGAGGTCGTAGGTGAGCCGCTCGATGAACGCGCTGCCGCCCCACGGGTCGATGACCCGGGTGGTGCCGGACTCCTGCTGCAACAGCAGCTGCGTGTTGCGGGCGATACGCGCGGAGAAGTCGGTGGGCAGCGCCAGCGCCTCGTCGAGGGCGTTGGTGTGCAGCGACTGCGTGTGGCCCTGGGTCGCGGCCATCGCCTCTACGCAGGTGCGGATCACGTTGTTGTAGACGTCCTGCGCGGTCAGCGACCAGCCGGAGGTCTGGCAGTGCGTGCGCAGCGACAGCGACTTCGACGACTTCGGCTCGAAGCCCTTCACCAGCTTCGCCCAGAGCAGGCGGGCCGCGCGCATCTTCGCGACCTCCATGAAGAAGTTCATGCCGATGGCCCAGAAGAACGACAGCCGCGGCGCGAACCGGTCGACGTCCATGCCCGCGTCCCGACCGGCCCGGATGTACTCCACGCCGTCGGCGAGGGTGTAGGCCAGCTCCAGGTCGGCGGTCGCCCCGGCTTCCTGCATGTGGTAGCCGGAGATGGAGATCGAGTTGTACTTCGGCATGTGCTGCGAGGTGTAGCTGAAGATGTCGGAGATGATCCGCATCGACGGCCGCGGCGGGTAGATGTAGGTGTTGCGGACCATGAACTCTTTGAGGATGTCGTTCTGGATGGTCCCGGCGAGCGCTTCCGGCGCCACACCCTGTTCCTCGGCCGCGACGACGTAGAGCGCGAGAACGGGCAGCACGGCGCCGTTCATCGTCATCGACACGCTCATCTTGTCCAGCGGGATGCCGTCGAAGAGCTGGCGCATGTCGTAGATGGAGTCGATGGCCACGCCCGCCATGCCGACGTCACCGGCCACCCGCGGATGGTCGGAGTCGTAGCCGCGGTGGGTGGCCAGGTCGAAGGCGACCGACAGTCCTTTTTGGCCCGCCGCGAGGTTGCGGCGGTAGAAGGCGTTGGACTCCTCGGCGGTGGAGAACCCGGCGTACTGGCGGATGGTCCACGGCTGGTTGACGTACATCGTCGGGTACGGCCCACGAAGGTACGGCGCGATGCCCGGGTAGGTGTTGAGGAAGTCGAGTCCTTCGAGGTCCTCGGCCCCGTAGACCGGCTTGATGCCGATGCCTTCGGGGGTGTCCCAGGACAGCGCGTCGGCGCCCTTGCCGGTGGCCTCGTGCAGCGCGGCCTGCCAGTCGGCGGCCGACCCGGCGGCGGGACCGCCCAGCTCGATTCCGGAGAAATCGGGGATGCTCATGCCTTGACTCCCAACGTCTCCATGGTAGCTCGCAGAACGGCGAGCGCGTCGCAGCCCGCGAACACGAACTCGTCCACAGTGGACAATTCGGCGTTCGGTTTGCCCGCCAGCAGGATCCGCTGGGCCCCCGCCGACTTCAGGGTCTCGATGACCGCCGCCGCGTCGGCGGCGTAGGCCTTGTCGGTGCCCGCGAGACAGGCGATGGTCGCGCCGCTCGCAGCGAACTCCTCGACCGGTCCGGCGACGGTCTCGATGCCGCCTGCCTGGAACAGGTTGGCGGCAAAGGTTGCCCGCGCGGTGTGCGCGGCCACCGGCCCAAGCGTGGCGAGGAAGATCTTCGGTCGCGCGCCCGTCTCGGCGAGTGTCCGATCGGAACGGTCGCGCAGTTCCTCATAGGCCTCGGCGTAGTGGATGACCGGCAGGCCGCCGGTCGGTGCGGCGGGCTCCGGCTCGCGCACGATCGGCTTCTCCGCGAGGTTCGGGAACTCGTTGACCCCGGTGATCGCGTCGGTCCGGTTCGCGATGTTGGCCGAGCGGGCCGCCCAGGTGGCGGCGAGCCGGTCGGAGATGACGCCGGTGTCGAGGGCGGCGATGATCCCGCCCGCGCGCTCGATCTCGGTGAAGAAGTCCCACGCGGTGCGGGCCAGGTCGTCGGTGAGCCGTTCCACGAACCAGGAACCGCCCGCCGGGTCGATCACACCGGCCAGTTTGGACTCGTCGAGCAGCACCGACTGGGTGTTGCGGGCGATGCGCCGGGCGAACCCGTCGGGCAGGCCGAGCGCGGCGTCGAACGGGAGGACGGTGACCGAGTCGGCGCCGCCGACACCCGCGCCGAAGCAGGCCAGCGTGGTGCGCAGCATGTTCACCCACGGGTCGCGCCTGGTCATCATGGCCGGCGAGCTGACGGCGTGCTGGCGCTGCGGCGCCGTGAACCCGGCGACCTCGGCGACGCGCGCCCAGAGTCGGCGGGCGGCGCGGAACTTGGCGATGGTGAGGAACTGGTCGGCCGTGGCGGCGTAGCGGAACTCCAGCTGCGCGGCGGCGGCCTCGACGCCGAGCCCGGCGTCGGTCAGCGCGCGCAGGTAGGCGACACCGGCGGCGATGGACGCGCCCAGTTCCTCGGCATCGGACCCGCCCGCGTGGTGGACGGGAAGGCCGTCGACGACGATCGAGCGCAGCGCCGGGTACTCGGTGGCGACCCTGACCGCGAGCGTGGCGGCCCCGTCGAGGTCGGCGCCCGCGGCGGTGCGGGCGTGGTGGCCGATCGGGTCGGCGCCCAGGTTGCCCTTGACCTCACCGGCGGGTATGCCCTTGTCGGCGTGCACCCGCAGCAGTTCGTCGGCGGCGGCGCGGAAGTCGGCGCCCGCGTCGAGGGTGACCGGCGCGAGGTCGAGGTAGACGTCCTCAAGCACGTCGGCCAGCGCCGAGACCGGCAACCCGCTGCCACCCACAGCCAGCCAGAGCGAGGTGACACCGTTCTCCAGGTCCGCCATCACCGCCTTGCGGGCGGACGCGGGGTCGGGATCGGTGTGGCGCTGACGCACATCCCACCCGGTCGCGACGTTGCCCTGGGGCTTGCCGCCGCGGACATAAGGCGGCAGTCCGGGAAAGCCCGCGGGCGGCGGCGCGTCCTCGGCGGTGTAGAGCGGCTCCAGGACGATGCCGTCATAGGTGGTGGTCGCGAGCAGCGACTCGACCGCGCCGTCGAACTCTTCGGGCAGGGCACCTGACTTGCGGAGCACGCCCGCGACAAGGTCCTGCCACTGCTCGCGGGCGGCGTCGGCGAACTCGCCCGCCAGAACCAAGTCGTGCGGCGCCGTGCTCGCCCTCGCAGTGGGGGATGTCATGCCCAGAAATGCTACGGAAACCGAGCGTCAACACCAGGCGAGGACGTTGTGAGGCTAATCGCGATTCACAAACCGTCCGGGGTCTTGTCTGCTTTCGCCACCGCCGAGCCCGAGGTTTCGGGGAACAATGGGCCAGTGTCCACTGTGTCTGACTCGCAACCACCTCAGCGCCTGGTCGCAGGCCGTTACCGGCTGCGCGCGCTGCTTGGACAGGGGTCCATGGGGACGGTCTGGGAGGCCTACGACGAGCACCTGCACCGCCCGGTCGCGGTGAAGGAGGTCCGGCTCGACCAGGGAATCCCCGAGGGCGAGGCCGATGAGCTGCGGGAACGCACGATGCGCGAGGCCAGGGCCATCGCCGTGGTGTCGCACCCGAACGTCATCACCCTGCACGATGTCGTCCGGGTCGACGGCGAGCCGTTCGTGATCATGGAATACATGCCCGCGGCCAGCCTGGCGCAGATTTTGCGGGCCAACGGGCCGCTCACCGACACCCAGGCGGCCGTTGTCGGAGACGCGATCGCCGCGGGCCTACAGGCCGCGCACGAGGCGGGAATCACACATCGAGACGTCAAGCCGGGCAACGTGCTGGTGGGTCTGGACGGCCGGGTCAAGCTCACCGATTTCGGAATCGCGCGCAATGTCTCGGAGAAAACACTCACCCGGACCGGCATCATGCTCGGCTCCCCGGCCTATATCGCCCCCGAGATCGCCTCGGGCGCGGCGGTCAGCCCCCGCGCCGACCTGTGGGGGCTCGGCGCCACGCTCTACGCCGCGGTCGAGGGTCGGGCGCCGTACGACCCCGAGGGCGAGGCGCTCGCCATCGTCTCGGAGGTCGTGCACGGCGAGATCCCCACACCGACGATCGACGGCCCGCTGCGGTCGGTCATCGAGGAGCTGATGGTCAAGGACCCGGCCGAGCGGATCTCCCTGAGCGAGGTCCGCGCCCGACTGCACCCGCTGCAGCCGGTCCCGGGGACGCCGGTGTTCGCCGGTCTGACCACGACACTGCCCGCGCCCGTGACAGCGGAGGCCGCGCCGAGCGACCCGACGGTCACGATCGCCGCCGACGCGGTGTCGTCCCCCAGCATGCCGCTGGCGGCCGCGCCCGGCCCGCTGCCCTTCACCGAGCCCCCACCCAGGCGGTCGCACTGGGGCGTCGCCGCGGCCGGGGTCGCCGCTGCCGTGCTGTTCGCCGCCGCCGCGGCCGGCGGTTTCGCGCTGACCCGGGTGGTCGGCGGCGAGCCGATCGGGCCGCGGCCCCAGACCCAGACGTCGCAGGCGTCGGCGCCGGTTCGCGATGTCGAGGTGCGCACGGCGGACGCCGCCACCCTCGCGGGCGAGCAGGGCGGCAGCTTCTCCATCCCCGTGCCCGCCGACTGGGTCAAGTTCGTCGAGCAGCGCGCGGAGAAGAAGCTGACCAACAGCACCCGCGTGCACTGGGTGGCCCCGGACGGCACGTCGGAACTGGTGGTGGAGCGGTTCCCGAACTTCTACCCCGACCACCGAATCGACAAGTACCTCGCGGTCCTGGCCGCCCGCGCGCCCGGATACCGGCTGGTGGGGACATCCGAGCCTGCGGCGGGCGAGCCCGAAATGCCGCTGCAGCTGACCTACCGGACGGTGGAGATGGCCGACGACGCGATCGGGCAGGTGCCCGCCGACCTCAACCGGGCGACGTTCGCGAACCTGCTGCCCGCGGGATCGGACCTGTGGGTGGTCAGCCTGACGGTGCCGATCGAGCAGGAGGACAGCGGCAAGCGCGGCCTGTTCACCCGCACGGTCGCGGAGTTCCGCCCGACTGGGTAGCGGGGTTCACTCGACGGGATCGTCCGGCCCGTAGCGGCGGTGGGATTCCGCGGTCTGCGCGAGTTTCCGCAACGCCGCCAGTGCCGAATCACCCAGGACAGTGCCGACCACGACACCCTCCAGGACGCGGTCGATGCCTGTGAAGTTCGCGACGTAGTCAAGATCGGTCCGCGCGATCACCTCGCACGCCTCGGCGTAACGGCGCATCCCGGCGATGAGCTGAGGGTGGTCGATCTCGCGGGCCGCTGTGTAGACCATGGCGAGCGAGCGGGCGGCCGGGTGATCCCGAGTGCAGGTCCAGCCCATGTCCTCGATGAGAGCGACGACCTCGTCCAGCGCGGCCTCGTCGACCTCCTCCGGCGCCTGGGTCAGCCCCTTCGAGACCGTGCCCATCAGCTTGTCGAGGTCGTCGGTCGGGGAGTCGACGGTGGCGAGGATGTCGTGGACGGCCGCCACCGAGAGCCCGCCGAGTTCGATCATCGCCCGTACGAGTCGCAGCCTGCGGACGTGGCTGTCATCGTATCTGGCCTGGTTGGGGCTGGTGCGTTCGCCCGGCGGGAGGATGCCCTCACGCAGGTAGAACTTGATCGTCGGCACGGCGACACCGCTGCGCCTGCTCAGTTCCGCGATCCGCACCGCGCCTCCTTCGGAATTTTCCTTGCCAACGAGCCGGATAGATAGTGTACTTATCGATAGTAGAGAGTATCGCTATCCATTCAGGGGGATCTTGTGCGCACCAGACTCAGTCAAGCCATCGACTGGCACCGGCCGTTGATGATCTTCTCGCTGGCCATGGTCGTCATGACAGTGGCGTCCGTGCTCGGTCTCATCGTGGACGACCGGATGATCGCCGGCGCGCCCAACTGGCTCAAGCCGTTCAAGTTCGCCGTGTCGTTCATCGCCTACAGCGTCATGTGGGCCTGGCTGATGTCGCTGCACCCGCGCAGGCCACGCTGGCTGCACCACACCGGAACGCTGCTGGCCGTCGCCGGGGTGGTCGAGATGGCCGCGATCGCGGGCCAAGCCCTGCGCGGCAAGCCCAGTCACTTCAACGTCCAGACCGAGTTCGACGCCACGCTGTGGATCACCATGGGCATCACCGTCGCGATCCTCTGGGTCGCGACGCTGGCCGCGTCGATCTCCGTGGCACGCGACGTCCTGCTTCCCCGGCCGCTCAAGCTCTCGATCAACCTGGGCATGGCGATCTCGCTGGCCGGGATGCTCACCGGCCCGCTGATGTCGCAACGCGAGACGGGGATCAAGGGGGTGGCCGGAGCGCACTCGATCGGGGTGCCCGACGGCGGGCCGGGCATGCCGATCACCGGCTGGAACCTCGTCGGCGGCGACCTGCGTGTCGGCCACTTCATCGGCATCCACGGGCTGCAGGTGCTTCCGCTGGTCGCGGTCGTGCTGGCCGCGTTCGTCGCCCGGCACGCGATCCTGGCGCGCGAGGAGGTGCGGACCCGGCTCGTGTGGACCGCGGGCGGTGTCTACACCGGACTGTTCGCGCTCGTCACCTGGCAGGCGTTCCGCGGGCAGTCCCTGGTCGAGCCGGACGCGCTCACGCTGCTCGCGTTCGCCGGAATCGTCGCGGCGGGCACCGCCGGGGTCACCTGGGCGAAGTCCGCCGCGCGGACACCGGTGCCCGCGTGAACGCCCTGCTGTTCGACCTCGCCTTCTGGGTCACCGTCCCGTTCTGGGCGCTGATGGTGTTCGCGCCCGCGTGGTCGTGGACCCACCGGATCGTCTCGTCGCCGTGGATCGTGCTGCCGCCGGTGGCGGTCTGGGCGGTCCTGGCCGTGCCGCGGTTCCCCGAGCTGTGGTCGGCGGTGAGCACGCCGTCGGTGGAGAAGTTCACCGCGTTCGCCGCCGACGGCGGGGCGGCGGCGCTGATCTGGGCGCAGATCATCGCGTGGGACCTGTTCATCGGCCGGTGGATGTACCTCGAGGCGCGCAGGCTCGGAATCCACCCGCTGATCATGGGCCCCCTGCTCGTGTTCACCATCCTGCTCTCACCGATCGGGCTGCCGGCGTTCCTCGTGCTCCGGGCGCGCACGCGCGCGTAGGCTTCCCGGAGTGACCGCTATCGACATCGACACAGACCCGAAGGCCTTCGCGGAGCAGGCGGCAAAAGCGCTTGCCGAACGGACCGGGGTCGAACAACACGACCTGGCATTCGTCCTCGGCTCCGGCTGGCGGCCCGCCGCCGACGAACTCGGCGAGCCGATCGCCGAGGTGCCGATGGCGGAGCTGCCCGGCTTCCTCGCGCCGACCGTCCAGGGACACGGCGGCACGATCCGGTCGGTCGACGTCGACGGCAAGAAGGTGCTGCTCGTGCTCGGCCGCACCCACCTCTACGAGGGCCACCCAGTCGCGCGTGTGGTCCACGGGATTCGCACGGCGGCGGCCGCCGGTGTGCGCGCCGTGGTGCTGACCAACGCGGCGGGCTGCCTGATGGAGGGCGTGCAGGTCGGCCAGCCGGTGCTGATCAGCGACCACCTGAACCTGACCGCGCGCTCCCCGCTGGTCGGCGCGGACTTCGTCGACCTGACCGACCTGTACTCGGCACGACTGCGGGCGGTCGCCAGGAGCATCGACCCGACGCTGGTCGAAGGCGTCTACGCGGGCCTGCCCGGGCCGCACTTCGAGACCCCGGCGGAGATCCACATGCTCCGGGTCATGGGTGCGGGCCTGGTCGGCATGTCCACGGTCCTCGAAGCCATCGCGGCCCGCGCGGCCGGTGTCGAGGTGCTGGGGCTGTCGCTGGTGACGAACCTGGCCGCGGGCATCACCGGCGAGCCGCTCGACCACCTGGAAGTGCTGGAGGCCGGTCGGATCGCGGCGAGTTCGATGGGCACGCTGCTGCGCGAGTTGGCTCTGCGCTCGTGACCCGGCTGACCTCGGAGCTGCGCGACCGCGCGTTCCGCTGGATGGCCGACGACCCCGACCCGGACACCAGGCTGGAGCTGCAGAAGCTCGTCGCGGCGGCCATGGGCGGCGACCCGGCGGCGGTCGACGAGGTGGCAGATCGGATGGCGGGCACGTTGGAGTTCGGCACCGCCGGGCTGCGCGGGCCGGTTCGCGCGGGCTCGAACGGGATGAACCGCGCGGTGGTCATCCGCACGACGGCCGGTCTTGCGGAGTGGCTCAAGGCGCAGGGCCGGGGTTCGGGGATCGTGATCGTCGGCCGGGACGCGCGGCGCGGGTCGGAGGCGTTCTACGCCGACGCCGCCGGGGTGCTCGCCGCGGCAGGCTTCGACGTGCGGGTGCTCCCCCGCCCGCTGCCGACACCGGTGCTGGCGTTCGCCGTGCGCGAGTTCGGCGCGGTGGCGGGAATCCAGATCACGGCGTCGCACAACCCGCCCGCGGACAACGGGTACAAGCTCTACCTCGACTCGGGCGCGCAGATCGTGCCGCCCGCGGACCGCGAGATCGAGGCCGCCGTCACGGTGGCCCCGCCAGCGGTGTCCGTGCCGCGCTCGGACACCTGGACGACCCTGGGCGACGACGTCCTGCAAGCGTATCTGGACCGCGTGTCGTCGCTTCCCCATGGCACCGCCCGCGAACTGCGCGTGGTGGCGACCGCCCTGCACGGTGTCGGCGCGGGCACTCTCGCGCCGGCGTTGAACCAGGCCGGGTTCGTCGACGTGCGGATGGTGTCGGAACAGGCCCAGCCGGATCCGGACTTCCCGACCGTCCCGTTCCCCAACCCGGAGGAACCGGGTGCCACGGATCTGTTGCTCGCCAAGGCAACCGAGGTCGACGCGGACGTCGCGATCGCCTTGGACCCGGACGCCGACCGCTGCGCCGTGGGCGTTCGCGGCGCTGACGGTGTCTGGCGGATGCTGCTGGGCGACGAGACCGGCGCGCTGCTCGGCGTGCACCTTTTGTCCACTTTGGACCGAGTGGCGCATCCCGACGCGTTGGTGGCCAACACGATCGTCTCGTCCTCGCTGCTCAAGTCGATCGCCTCGGCGGAGAACGTCCGGTATGACGCCACCCTCACCGGGTTCAAATGGCTGATGCGGGCGGGCGACGGGAACGGCACCGGACTTGTCTACGCCTACGAGGAGGCACTGGGTCACTGCGTCGACCCGGACTCGGTGCGCGACAAGGACGGCATCTCGGCGGCCGTGCTGGTGTGCGACCTCGCCGCGACCCTGAAGGCTGCCGGCCGGACGCTGCTGGACGCGTTGGACGACCTCGCCGTCACCCACGGCCTGCACCTGACCCGGCAGGTTTCGTTGCGGGTGACGGACCTGGCGCGAATCGCCCGACTCATGTCGGACCTTCGGGTCGATCCGCCCGCCGAGCTGGCGGGCGTCCCGGTGGCTTGCGAGGACCTGCTGCCCGCGGCGGATGTGCTGCGGTTCAGCGGCGAAGGCGTTCGGGTGATCGTGCGTCCATCTGGGACCGAGCCGAAAATCAAGGCATATCTGGAGATCGTGGAACCGGTGGCGGACCGGTCTTCGCTCGCCGACGTTCGCACTCGGGCAACCGGCTCGCTGGACGCACTGGCCGACGAGGTGGCCGGGCTGCTGCGTTAGCGCGATGACCGTTATCCGCCAGCGGTGGCGCGGCCGAGCCAGCAGGCTGGTGTCATGAACACACCACTTGAGGGCAAGGCCGCGCTGGTCACCGGCGGCAGCAGGGGAATCGGCGCGGCGACGGCGATCCGTCTCGCCCAGGACGGCGCCGACGTCGCTTTCACCTTCCACAGCAACGAGACCGCGGCCGCGGCCGTTGTCGAGCAGATCAAGGCGACGGGCGGACGAGCGCTCGCGATCCAGGCGGACAGCGCTGACGCGGGAGCGGTCATGGCCGCCGTCGAACAGACCGCCGCGGAGTTCGGCCGATTCGACATCCTGGTCAACAACGCCGCGACCTATGTCGTGGAACCGTTGGAGGAACTCGATTTCGCCGCGTTCGACCGAAGCGTGGCGGTCAACATCCGGGCGCCGTTCGCCGCGGCCAAGGCGGCCGTCCCGCTGATGGCCGACGGCGGGCGGATCATCTCGATCGGCACCCTGGTCAACGACCGGGTCGCGTTTCCGAACTACACGCACTACGCCACCACGAAGACCGCGCTGATCGGCCTCACCAAGGGACTGGCGCGCGAACTCGGGCCGCGAGGGATCACGGTGAACCTGGTCAACCCGGGTCCGACCGACACGGAGTTGAACCCGGCGGACGGGCCGTATGCCGACACGATCCGCGGGTTCACCGCGCTCGGGCGGTTCGCCGAGCCGTCGGAGGTGGCGGGCGCGGTGGCGTTCCTGGCCGGGCCGGACGGCCGGTACGTGACGGGCGCGACGCTCACCATCGACGGCGGGTTCACCAGCTGATCTGGCAGACTCGGTGGCCGTGCCCAGACTGCTGATCGTCCACCACACACCGTCGCCCGCACTGCAGGCGATGTTCGAGGCCGTGGTGTCCGGGGCGAGTGACCCTGAGCTGGCCGAGGTCGAGGTCGTCCGCGAGCCCGCCCTCTCCGCGACGGCCGCCGACGTCCTGGCCGCCGACGCCATCGTGCTCGGCACCCCGGCCAACATCGGGTACATGTCGGGCGCGTTGAAGCACTTCTTCGACACCGTCTACTACCCGTGCCTGGACGCGGGCAAGGGCACGCCCTTCGGCTTCTACGTCCACGGCAACCAGGGCACCGAGGGCGCCGTCACCAGCGTCCGCACCATCGCCAAGGGCATGGGCTGGACGCCGGTGGCGGAACCCGTGGTCGTCCTCGGCCAACCCGAGAAGCCCGACCTGGAACGCTGCTGGGAACTCGGCGCGACGGTCGCGGCCGGACTGCTCTAACCGCGAGTCCAACGTTCCCGACAACGAGTCCGACGTTCGGGACCGCCTGAACGTCGGACTCGTTGTTCTGGCTGTTGGACTCGCGGTTAGCGGTTGGTGGTGTTCAAGGAGTCTGGGAAGTAGCGGGCGCCCGCGGGGGTGGGGACGGCTGCTTCCAGGGCCTCGATGTCCTCGGGGGTGAGGGTCACGTCGGCCGCGGCCAGGTTCTCCGCCAGGTAGGTGCGGCGCTTGGTGCCCGGAATCGGGACCACGTCCGAACCCCGGCTGTGCACCCACGCCAGCGCGAGCTGTCCCGCGGTGACCCCGCGTTCGGCGGCCATGGCGCGCAGGCGGTCGGCGATGGCCAGGTTCTCCTCGAAGTTGCCCTCGGTGAAACGCGGCTGGAACTTGTCGCGCATGTCGCCTTCGGGGAGGTCGGCGCGGGAGGTGAACCGGCCGGTGAGGAAGCCGCGGCCGAGCGGGGAGTAGGCGACGATGCCGATCCCCAACTCCCGGGCGACCGGGAGGACCTCCTCCTCCAGGTCACGCGTCCACAGCGACCACTCGGTCTGCAGCGCGGTGATCGGGTGCACGGCGTCGGCCCGGCGGATGGTCTCCGCACCCGCCTCCGAGAGGCCCAGGTGGCGGACCTTGCCCTCGGCGACCAACTCGGCCATCGCGCCGACGGTCTCCTCGATCGGGGTGTCCGGGTCGACCCGGTGCTGGTAGTAGAGGTCGATGTGGTCGACGCCGAGCCGCTTCAGCGACGCCTCACAGGCGGCGCGGATGTAGGCGGCGTCGCCGCGGACGCCGCGGGCCATGGGGTTCTCCGGGTCGCGGACGATGCCGAACTTGGTGGCCAGCACGACCTGGTCGCGGCGGTCGGCGATCGCCTTGCCGACCAGCACCTCGTTGGTGTGCGGGCCGTACATGTCCGCGGTGTCGAGCAGCGTGACGCCGCCGTCGAGGGCCGCGTGGATGGTGGCGATCGACTCCGTGTCGTCCGTCTTGCCGTAGAACTCGCTCATACCCATGCAGCCGAGACCTTGGGCGCCGACTCGCAGGTCACGCAGCAAGCGGGTCTTCATGCGGAAGCCTCCTCGGACCGCATGAGGCGGTCATAGTTGTCGATCTTGTAGTCGAGGATGTCGAGACACGCCAGCAGCTGTTGGACGCGCTCGGCGACGGCGTCGCGGTGCCGTTCCAGGATTTCCTTGCGCGGGGCCGCGGTGACCGCGCCCTCGCGGCACAGCGCCGCGTATTCGCGCATCAGCTGGATGGGCATGCCGGTGGTGCGCAGCTTGGTCAGGAACTCCAGCCACGCGAGGTCGTCGTCGGAATAGGCGCGTCTGCCCGCGGAATCACGTGCCGGGGGCGAGATCAGCTCGATGCGCTCGTAGTACCGAAGGGTGTCGATCGACAGCCCACTGCGGTGGGCCGCCTCGGCGATCGCGTATGTCACGCCTTCGACCGTATGACCTGGAGTGCGCTCCAGGTCAACTACAAGTCACTTTCTTTCGGCAAAGCCCACGCCTCCAGGTGCTCCGCGAGCTTCGGGACCTCCAGCGCGCCCCGGCCCACCTCGCGGACCAGGTCGAGGGCGTCGTCGGTCTCCGCGTCGATCCACCAGCCGTTGAGGTCGCAGAAGGTGACCACCGCGACCCAGCCCAGGCGCCAGTTCCCCTCGGCCAGCGGCCGGGTGCGCACGATGGAGTCGAGCAGGGCGGCGGCCTTGAGCCAGAGGTTGTCGTACGCCTCGACACCGAGCACTGTCGCGCGCGGGCGGTGGGCGGCGGAATCGAGCAGGCCGAGGTCGCGGACCACAAGGTCGCCCCCGGTCACGGCGGCGGCCAGGACAAGCAGGTCGCTGGCGTCGAGATAAGTCGTCACACCGTGCCGATGCGGTCGAGCAGGCCCCGGTAGCGGGGCAGGACACGACCGAGGACCTCGCCGAGTTGCTCCTCGCGGTGCAGCCGCGCCCAGCGGTCGGCCAGCGCCAGCCGCAGGATCTCCTGCTTGGAACGCCCTTCCGCGGCCGCGAGCTCATCGAGGCGGGCGTTCTCCTCGTCGGTCAAGCGCAGTGTCATCGCCATGGGTTGATGGTATCACCACGGTACCAACAATCCTGTTCACCAAACCGGCCCGCACTAGGCTGAATCGCGTGCCCCGACCGAAGACCCATGACGACGCGCTGCGGGTCCGACTGCTCGACCGGGCCGGTGAGCTGATCTCCACCCAGGGCGCGTCCGCGTTGAGCCTGCGCAAACTCGCCTCCGACGCCGACACGTCGACCACCGCCGTCTACTCCCTCTTCGGCGGCAAGCCCGCGCTGGTCCGCGAGCTCTACCTCGAGGCGTTCGACCGCCTCGGCCGCAGACTGCGCGCGGTCACCCCGTCAGGCGACCCGAAAGAGGACATGGTCCGGCTGGGCCTGGCCTACCGGGAGAGCGCCCTGGCCGACCCGCACCTCTACGGCGTGATGTTCGGCGAGGTGATCCCCGGATTCGAGCCCGACAAGGAGGCGCACGCCGAGGCCTTGGCCGCGCTCGCGCCGCTGCGGGACGTCATCCACGCCGGGATCGACGCGGGTGTGTTCATCGAACCCGCCGAGGACATGGCGATGGCGTGCTGGGGCATCGTGCACGGGCTGGTGTCGCTGGAGCTGTCCGGCAACCTGCCGCCGGACCTCGATGTCGAGTCCACCTACGAGCGCGCGCTCCGCAACAACCTCGTCGGCTGGCTGAGCTAGACCGCGCCGTACTGGCGGTCTCCCGCGTCGCCGAGGCCCGGGACGATGAAGCCCGAGTCGTTGAGGCGCTCATCGATGCTCGCCGTCACCAGCCGGACCGGCAGACCGGACTGAGTCAGGTGCTCCACGCCCTCCGGCGCGGCCAGCGCGCAGATCGCGGTGACATCGGTGGCGCCGCGGTCGGCCAGCAGCTTGATCGTGTAGACCATCGAGCCGCCGGTCGCGAGCATCGGGTCGAGCACGAACACCGGCCGGTCGGACAGGTCGGCGGGCAGCGACTCCATATACGGCGTCGGCTGCAGGGTCTCCTCGTCGCGGGCCAGCCCGACGAAGCCCATCTGCGCGTCCGGGATCAGCTTGTGCGCCTGGTCGGCCATGCCCAGCCCAGCGCGTAGAACTGGCACGAGCAGCGGCGGGTTCGCCAGCCAGTGCCCGTCGGTGCGCGCGACCGGGGTGTGGATCCGCTCGACCCGCAGCGGCGCGGCGCGCATCGCCTCGTAGGTGAGCATGACGGTCAGCTCGTGCAACGCCGCCCGGAAATTGGCGCTGTCGGTGCGTGCGTCGCGCATGACCGTGAGGCGGGCTTTGGCGAGCGGGTGATCCACGGTCAAGACGTCCATGAACGCACACGGTAGCGGTTGGGCGACTGGTGTGGGTCGAGTGACAAGTTGGGCATACCGAGCATCGTCGTCGCCCGATAGGGTGACGCGGTCCACCGAGCTGGAGTGACCGATGCCCGACTTACCCACCGCAGCACCGGTGTTCGTCGACCCGACCGGGAAGCGGCGCAAACACGTGCGAACCACCGCCGTCGTGAGCGTCGCCGCACTGGTCGCCGTGGGTGGTCTCCTGGTCGCGGCGCTGTTCGGCGCACCGCTCGGACCCACCGCGTCGCTGCCGATCCCGCCGCCGCCCTCGGCGCCCGCGCGGCCCGCGCCCGTCGTGACCACGACCGAGGCCCCGGACCGCACCTCGCGCGTCCAGACCACCGCGGCGCCCACCAGCACCACGACGACGACCTCGAAGGCCCCGGCGACAACGACCACCTCGTCGGCCGCCGGCACCACGACCAAGCCCGGCAACACACCGCCCGGCAGGCCAAGCGACCTTCCCCGCCCCACCAAGCCGCCGCGCTAGTGGCCCGGCATCTCCGGGCACGCAAACCGCGTGCGCACTGGGTTCTGCTCGTCGCCGTGCTCGTCGCGGTGGCCGGTTTGCTCACGGTACAAGCGATCATGAACGGCGGGATCGGAGCGGAAGGCGCCGCACCGAACGGCACGGCGAACAACGTCCCGGCCGCCGCGCGGGACGGCGGCGCGGTCATCGATCCGCGCGGGGACACGCCGGTCACGGTGGGCCCGAAAGACAAGATGCTCGCCCTGACCTTCGACGACGGCCCGGACCCCGAGTGGACCCCGAAGATCCTGGAGACACTCGCCCGGCACAACGTCCGGGCGACGTTCTTCATCACCGGCGCGAGCGCGGCGAAACACCCCGGCCTCGTCGAGGAGATCATCCTGCGGGGCCACGAGATCGGCCACCACACCACCACGCACACGGACCTGCGCGAAGCGGGCGAATCGCGCACGTGGATGGAGCTGCGGGCGACGGACCTGACCCTGGCGTGGACCGCGAACCGCACCACCGCCTTGGTCCGACCGCCCTACGCCGCGACGCCGGAATCACTCGACGACCTGGCCTGGCAGGCCGCGCGCAGGCTCGGCGCCGACGGCAGGCTCGTGGTGCTCTCCGACCTGGACTCGCAGGACTGGCGCAAGCCCGGTGTCGACGCGATCGTCGCCAACTCCACGCCGCGTGACGACCGTGGCGCGATCCTGCTCATGCACGACGCGGGCGGCGACCGGTCCGAGACGGTGGCCGCGCTGGACCGGCTCATCCCGGACCTGCACGCGCGCGGCTGGACCATCGGGTCGGTGTCGACGACAACCGGGTTGCAGGACTCCGGAGCCTTGCCGGGGATGCTGGCCCGACTGGGCGGGCTGCTGCTGGTGGGCATCGTGCAGCTCGCGGAGTTCGTCGCGGGATCGCTGGAGGTGGTGCTGATCGCGGCGACCGCCGTTGCCGCGCTGCGCACGCTGCTGGTGCTGCTGACGACCGGGGTGCACGTGCGCCGGGTCCGGGGAAAACGTTTGCGTCCGGTCCGCTACCCGGTCACGGTGCTGGTGCCCGCGTACAACGAGGCGAAGGGCATCGAGGCGACCCTGCGGTCGATCCTGGAATCGCGGCATCCGCTGGAGATCATCGTGATCGACGACGGCTCCACCGACGGCACCGGGCGCATCGTCCGCGACCTGCAACTGCCCAGGGTCCGGCTGATCCGGCAGGCCAACGCGGGCAAGGCGGCGGCGCTCAACACCGGCATCGCCGCCGCCCGGACCGAACTGATCGTCATGGTCGACGGCGACACCGTGCTGGAAGCGGAAGCGGTCGGCACGCTGGCCGCGCACTTCGCCGACCCCACGATCGGCGCCGTGTCGGGCAACGCGAAGGTCGGCAACCGCGGCGGCGTCCTCGGCCGCTGGCAGCACATCGAGTACGTCATCGGCTTCAACCTCGACCGCCGCATGTACGACGTGCTGCAGTGCATGCCGACCGTGCCGGGCGCGATCGGCGCGTTCCGACGGTCGGCGGTGCTCGAGGTGGGCGGCGTCGGCGAGGACACGCTCGCCGAGGACACCGACCTCACCATGGCCCTGGAGCGCGACGGGTGGCGGGTGATCTACGCGGAGGGCGCGGTCGCGTGGACCGAGGCCCCGGCGACGCTCGGGCAGCTGTGGAAGCAGCGCTACCGTTGGTGCTACGGCACTTTGCAGGCCGTGTGGAAGCACCGGCGCGCGGTCATCGAGCCGGGCCAGTCGGGCAAGCTCGGCAGGCGTGGGCTGCCGTACCTGCTGATGTTCCAGGTGCTACTGCCGGTGCTCGCGCCGATCGTGGACGTCGCCGCCGTGTTCGGCCTGCTCACCGGCGACGCCACGACGACGCTGCTGACGTGGCTCGGTTTCCTGCTGATGCAGGCGATCCCGGCGGTCATCGCGTTCCGGCTCGACGGTGAGCGGCTGGGACCGCTGTGGGCGCTGCCGCTGCAGCAGTTCGTGTACCGGCAGCTGATGTACCTGGTGGTGATCCAGTCGCTGGCCACGGCGGTCTCCGGGGTGCGGCTGCCCTGGCACAAACTGGAGCGGCGCGGTCAGGACCTAGCCCTTGTGGGCCAGGACAGCGAACATCGTCACTGACATGTGGAAGTCGCCCGACCGAGCGCCCGCGGCCAGGTCGGCGAGGAACTTGTCGGCCTGCTCCTGGGTGATCGCGCCGCGGCCGACGCCGGTGGCGGCCAGCATGCGCACCAGCGAGCCGTCAGCGGCGGTGTGGTCTTGGATCAGGGCCTGCGAGCCGATGTCGGTCACCTTCAACCCGGCCGCCGTGAGCTGCCCGGCGAGCCTGCGCCCGCTGTAGGGGTTGGGCGTGGTGGTGAGCATTGCCTCGGTGAGGGCGCCCAGGACGGCCGGGTCGCCGGGGTGCAGGATCGCGGTGGCCCAGTCGGAGTCGATCACCACCGCGCGTCCGCCCGGCCGCAGCACCCGCGCGATCTCGACGGCCGCGCGCTCGGGCTCGGCGAGGTGCTGGAAGACCCGCTCACAGCGGACAGCGTCGAAAGTGTTGTCCCCAAAGGGAAGCTGGTATGCGTCGCCGTCGACGAACCGGGCGGATGAGGCTTTCTCGCCTGCGCGCTTCTCGGCGACGCAACGCATTCCGGCGTTCGGCTCGACCCCGACAGCATCGCCCGCGGACCCGACGGCCGCGGCGAAGGCCTGCACGTCCTCCCCCGTCCCGGCGCCGATGTCGAGCGCCTTCTCGCCGGGGTGGAGGTCGAGGGCGAGCATGGCCCACTGGCGCAGTCGCTGGATGCCGGGCAGGGCGGCCTGGAGGTCGAGGACCTCGACCAGGCGGTCGAGGTCGGCCGGATTGATCTGCTCGGCGCGGAACGACGGTTCACTTTCTGGCATGGGTTCACGGTAGCCGGATCGGATCGTCTCGACTTGCGGTCATGGTGTCACCCGATCGCGCTACGCTGCCGGGCGTGAGCGAGCAGCCAGGAATCCCAGGTCCGCACGAGATGCGCGCGTCCAACGACGACCGGGAGCGCTTCTCGAAAATCCTGCACGAAGCCATGTCCGAGGGCAGGCTCACCGTGGGGGAACTCGAGGAGCGCTTGGACCAGGTCTACGCGGCGAAAACCTACGGAGACCTGATCCCGGTGGTCCGCGACCTGCCGGGTCACCAGGTGGTCCCCCGGCTGCAACAGCCCCTCGCCACGCCCGCGCCGAACCGCATCGGCGGTCGCGGCACGTCGTCCAACGCCATCGCGATCATGTCGGGCTCGGAACGCAAGGGCCCCTGGGTGGTCCCGCCGTCGTTCAACGCCATCGCGATCATGGGCGGGGTCGAAATCGACCTGACCCAGGCCACTTTCGAGGCGGCGGAGACGATGATCCAGGCGTACGCCCTGATGGGCGGGGTCGAGATCCGGGTGCCGGAGGGCATCACGGTGGTGGTCGACGGCATCGGCTTCATGGGCGGCTTCGCCAACTCGGTCCGCACCCAGGGCCCTCCCGGCTCGCCGGTCGTCCGCATCACCGGCTTCGCGATGTGGGGCGGCGTGGACGTCAAGCCACCGCGGCGGCGCAAGGGCAGGCACGGACACAACGAGATCGAGAGCTGAGAAACGCGCACGTTTCGGAGCCACCGGTGGTGGCCCATCACGGCGGCCCGTCCACCACCAGATCATCAATGCCCACGCAGATCCCCCGCACGACCACTGCGGGCAGTGCTTGATCATTGATGGAGACAGTCCACGTCGAACTGTCGAACGCTTCCACGGCCACTAGACACTGCTCGTAGTCATCGGCCATAACCCGGTCTGGTGCGACGCCATCCCAGGTGTGAACCGCTACGACCAAGCAATCAATGGTCTGCTCCAGATCCACGGCGAACGCGGTCAGAGTTGGCCAATCGAATTTGTAGCCACCGTCGCGAACCGAGCTCACGAACTGCTCGTACGGCTGTCCGTCCGGCAGCCGCCCCACGCCGTCGTAATCCAGCATCGACCACTGCCAGGTATTGACCGGAATCGTGGCCAACACCCGGCACAGCCTGATGATGCCGCCCGCATCCTCGTGCATCGAGAATTCGCGGGTGATCATTCGCGCACGATGAATTCGCGGGACCCGGCAAGCACGTCTTCGAGCGTCAGCGGATTGTCGAGTGTGTCGATCTTGACGCCGAGCTCGTGTTCCCATTCCTCGTCGCACTGGGATTGATACCAGCGCTGCGGGAAGCCCAACGCACTCTCAGGCATATGCCGTGCCTCCGCCCTCAGCGAGTGAAGCGGCGATGCGATGGAGGTTGTCGCGCCACTGGTCGGTGGGGATGGGCGGTAGGACGTCGTCCCACATCGTGAGGAAGGATCCGCGGAACTGGAGCATGCCCGCGGGGCGGCCGAAGAACCACAGGTGCAGGTGCTCCGCGCCGTCGCCCCACTTGTTCTGGTGGACGCGGCCGATCCCGCCCAACGACAGGTAGGCGCGCTCGACCCGCTGGATCATCGGGCCGTAGGACGCGGCCAGGGCGGGTGGCAGGTCGACCAGGTCGTAGTGCTCGCGCGGGAACAGGAACAGCACCGCGGGCAAGCCGCTCGGTTCGCGGGTGGAGCCGACTCGCCAGTGGTCGTCGCTCCAGAGGAAATCCTCGTCCGGCTTGTCGCACGCCTCGCAGTCGACGCCGCCGGCACCGGCACGCGGGGGTTCGGGGAGCACCGGGGTCTCGAACGGCTTGACCCGCAGGTCGCCGGTGAACGGGAAGGTCGCCCAATCGGCGAACGGGGGCAGGGTGCCGGTCTCGCCGAACGGCACGGCCGCCAAGTGCTCACTCATGCGGCCACATTAACGCCGGTCAAGATCACGTACCCCTGATTTCGCCCGCCGCCGACGGCACCCGGACGGAGACGGCGGTCCGGCCGGGACGCGGCCTAGACTCGCGGGTATGGCCGCATCCACGACGACGACGTCCGGGTCACCCCCCGAGTTCGCCGACGCCACCCGCGACGAGACCTCGTTGCGCAGGTTCCTGCACGGGTTGCCCGGGGTGGACCAGGTGGGCGTCGAGCAGCGCGCTGCCGGGTTGGCGACACGCAGTATCAAGAAGGCCAGCAAGATGTGGGCCATCGACATGGCGATCTCCATGGTCGACCTGACCACCCTGGAAGGGGCGGACACGGCGGGCAAGGTGCGGACGCTGTGCGCGAAGGCGCGCAGACCGGAGCCGGAGCGGCCGGAGGTGCCGCACGTCGCGGCCGTGTGCGTGTATCCGGACATGGTCGAGACGGCCGTCGCCGAGGTTGCGGGGACTGGGGTCGGGGTCGCCAGCGTGGCCACCGCATTCCCCTCCGGGCGGTCGAGTCTGCGGATCAAGATCGCCGACACCGAATACGCCGTCGAGGCGGGTGCGACCGAGATCGACATGGTGATCGACCGGGGCGCGTTCCTGTCCGGCAGGTACGGGCAGGTCTTCGACGAGATCCAGACCATCAAGCGCGCCTGCGGGGACGCCCACCTCAAGGTCATCCTGGAGACCGGCGAACTCGCCACCTACGACAACGTGCGCCGCGCGTCCTGGCTGGCGCTGCTCGCGGGCGGCGACTTCATCAAGACCTCCACCGGCAAGGTCTCCCCCGCGGCCACCCTGCCGGTCACCCACGTGATGCTGCAGGCCGTGCACGACTGGCACGCCGTGACCGGCGAGCTGCGCGGGGTCAAACCCGCGGGCGGCATCCGCACGACCAAGGACGCCATCCGCTACCTCGTGGCGGTCCAGGAGGTAGCCGGGCCGCAGTGGCTCGACCCGCACCTGTTCCGCTTCGGCGCCTCCAGCCTGCTCAACGACCTGCTCATGCAGCGCCGGACGCAGCTCGACGGCTTCTACAGCGGCCCCGACTATGTGACGGTGGACTGAGATGACCTGGGACTACGCGCCCGCGCCGGAGTCGCGGGCCATCGCGAACCTCAAGCCGAGCTACCGGATGTTCCTCGACGGCGAGTTCGTCGAGGGCTCCGGCGAGCCGCTCAAGACGATCAACCCGGCGACGGAGGAAGTCCTCGCCGAGGTCAGCACCGCGAGCGCGTCCGATGTGGACCGTGCGGTGAAGGTCGCGAAGCGGGCGCAGGACAAGGTGTGGGGGCCGATGTCGGGCGCCGAGCGCGCCAAGTACATCTTCCGCATCGCGCGGATGATGGCCGAGCGCTCGCGTGAGCTGGCCGTGTTGGAGAGCCTCGACAATGGCAAGCCGATCCGCGAATCCCGCGATGTCGACGTGCCCACCGCGGCCGCGCACTTCTTCTACCACGCGGGCTGGGCCGACAAACTGGACTACGCGGGCTACGGCCCGAACCCGCGCCCGCTGGGTGTCGCGGGCCAGGTCATCCCGTGGAACTTCCCGCTGCTGATGGCCGCGTGGAAGATCGCACCGGCTCTGGCCTGCGGAAACACCGTGGTGCTCAAACCGGCAGAAACAACCCCGCTGACCGCGCTGGTGCTCGCCGAGATCATCCAGCAGGCCGAGCTGCCGCCGGGCGTGGTCAACATCCTGCCCGGCGCGGGCGACGTCGGCGCGGAGCTGGTGAACCACCCGGGTGTCAACAAGATCGCCTTCACCGGCTCGACCGAGGTCGGCAAGATCATCCAGAAGTCGTTGGCGGGCACGAGAAAGAAGCTCACCCTCGAACTCGGCGGCAAGGCCGCCAACATCGTCTTCGACGACGCGCCGCTCGACCAGGCAGTCGAGGGGATCGTCAACGGGATCTTCTTCAACCAGGGCCACGTCTGCTGCGCGGGCTCCCGGCTGCTCGTGCAGGAGTCGATCGCCGAGGAGCTGCTGGAGAAGCTGCACAAGCGCGTCTCCACGCTGCGCATCGGCGACCCGCTGGACAAGAACACCGACGTCGGCGCGATCAACTCGCGCGACCAGCTCACCAAGATCCAGGACCTGGTGGCGACCGGTGAGGCCGAGGGCGCGGTGCGCTGGACGTCGGCGTGCCCGCTGCCGGAGAAGGGTTTCTTCTTCGCCCCCACGGTGTTCGCCGGGGTCAGCCAGGCCATGCGGATCGCCCGCGAGGAGATCTTCGGGCCGGTCCTGTCGGTCCTGACCTTCCGCACACCGGATGAGGCCATCGCCAAGGCGAACAACACGCCCTACGGGCTGTCGGCCGGAATCTGGACCGAGAAGGGCTCCCGGATCCTGTGGGCGGCCAACCAGCTGCGCGCCGGTGTGGTGTGGGCCAACACGTTCAACCGCTTCGACCCGACCGCGCCGTTCGGCGGGTACCAGGAGTCGGGCTTCGGCCGCGAGGGTGGCCGCACGGGTCTGGAGGCGTACCTAGATGTCTGAGCGACTCAGCGTTGCCAAGACGTACAAGCTCTACCTGGGCGGTGCTTTCCCACGCTCGGAGTCGGGACGCACTTACCCGGTGACGGACTCGCGCGGCAAGTTCCTGGCCAACGCGGCGCAGGCGTCCCGAAAGGACGTTCGTGAGGCGGTTGTGGCTGCCCGCAAGGCTTTCGGCAAGTGGTCGGGCGCGACCGCGTACAACCGCGGCCAGGTTCTCTACCGCGTGGCCGAGCTGCTGGAGGGCAGGCGCGAGCAGTTCATCGCCGAGGTCGCTTCGAGCGAAGGCATCCAGGCGAAGAAGGCTGCGTCCATTGTGGACGCCGCTATCGACCGCTGGGTCTGGTACGCGGGCTGGACGGACAAGATCGCCACGGTCCTGGGCGCGTCGAACCCGGTCGCCGGGCCGTATTTCTCGTTCTCGGTGCCGGAGCCGACCGGCGTGGTCGGCGTGCTCGCTCCGCAGAAGTCGTCGCTGCTGGGCCTGATCAGCGTGATCGCC
Source organism: Actinokineospora xionganensis (assembly GCF_014323725.1). Taxonomy (GTDB): domain Bacteria; phylum Actinomycetota; class Actinomycetes; order Mycobacteriales; family Pseudonocardiaceae; genus Actinokineospora; species Actinokineospora xionganensis. The sequence continues at coordinate 311,780 of NZ_JABVED010000007.1, forward strand.
CCCGTGATCGCGACCGGGTGCACGGCGGTCGTGGTGACGAGTCAGGACCGTCCATTGTCCGCGATCACGCTCTCGGAGGTCCTCGCGACCTCGGACGTGCCGGGTGGCGTGGTGAACCTGCTGACCGGCCACACCGCCGAGTTGGCCCCCTGGCTCGCCTCGCACGCCGACGTCAACGCCCTGGACCTGACCGGCGCCCCCGACGAACTGCGCGCCGAGCTTGAGGCGTCGGCGTCGGGGACGGTCAAGCGGGTGCTGCGCGCGACCGAGGAGGACTGGGCGAAGCAGCCCGACATCCGCAGGCTGCGCGCGGTCCTGGAGACCAAGACCGTGTGGCACCCGATGGGCGTCTAGAACCAGTGCAGGACGGTGTCGAACAAGTCGGTGAGCGGGCCTAGGTCGCCGACCATGCCTGCCTTGCAACCCTCGATGTAGCGCTCGCCCGTGACCCGCGAGATGTCCATGTCCCAGCCGATGTGGGCGGCCAGGTGCCGGAAGAAGGCCCGCTGGGTCCGGCCGTTGCCCTCACGGAACGGGTGGATGACGTTGACCTCGACGAAGTAGTACGTGAACCGTTCGAGGAACTCGGTGCGGTCGAGCCCCGCGAGGAGGTGTTCCTCGCGGAGCGCGGTGAGCAACCCGGTCATGGACTGCTCGATGTAGCGCCAGTGGGCGAAGGGGGACTCGTCACGGGCGATGTCGACGTGCCGCGGCGTGCCCGCCCACGCGTAGATGTCACCGAAGAGGTGGCGGTGGTAGTCGCACAGGTGGGCGAAGTCGAAACCGCCGGGCGGCGGCTGCCTGCGCATGCTCTGGTCACGTAGGAAGGCGAGGTCGCGTTCCACGGCGATCAGGGTCGGTCGGTCGGCGATGTCGAGCAGGTTGAGCAGGACACCGGTCGCTGGATCGGTGTACGGGTCGTCTTGGGTCACTGCTTGGTGAACTGCCGAATCCGCCTGCGCACGGCCTCGTCGGTGGTGAGCTCGCCGCGGTCGACCGCGCGGGCGTCGGCGATGGCGTCGGCGGAGACGTCGAGCCCTTCCAGGCGGGCGTTGGCCACGGCCTGGGTGATGGCTGTCTCCGAGTCACAGATGAGTCTGCCGAAGTACTCGGCCATCACCTTCCGCGACAGCGGCTCGGTGCTGGGCTCGTCGTCGGCGAGACCGTGCCGGGCCGCGCGCCAGGGTTCCTCGTCGTGGGTCATGGCGCTGAGCTGGTGGCGGTCGAACCCGGCGTAGCGCTCGACCACCCAGCGCACCGTCTCCCGGTAGCTGTTGCCGAGCCGCTTCGGGTCGCCCTCGTCCCACGCGGCGACCGCGCGCTTGCCCTCGTGGTGTCGGTACACCTCAGGAACCACCGGACCGGCCCGCCAGGCCTCGATGCGGTCGGGGAACACCGGCTCGCCGGTCATCGCGAGATGCCAGCCCTGCACGTAGTAGAGCAGCTTCTGCAGGCGCATCGGGGAGTCCGGACCGGTCTCCGCCAGGATCGCGGCTGCGACGTCGTGCACGTCGGCCACACTGGCCTCCAGTCCGTTCGGGTGCCGCTTCCTTGTTAAAGAATACCGGTTCTACCTGCGAATGTCCCCCGTTCAGGGTGCTCTGTGGACAACTTGCGCGCAATCACACATGCCAGTCAGCGCGTTGTCATAACCTGATTCGGGATCGATGGAGCGAACTGGGCGGGACGTGCGTCCCACTGTCGATACAAGGGGGCGACATGACCGAGTCGGACGTCGGCGGCTACCGCGGCGAAGAAGACGCGTTCGCGAGTTACACGGCGGGGGTGAACCCGCTCGCCGAGCAGCTCAGGAGCGTCGCGGGCGGCCTCACGCCGCATGGGGAGTTCGGCGACGACGCGTTCTCCATCATCGGCGGCGAGGTCGGGCTCAGCCAGGCCATCCGCGACGCCACCCAGCGCCAGCTCAAGCGCGTGAACGGGCTGGCCGACAGCATGGGCGGCACGGCCGAGGCCGTCCGCAACACGTGGACCAACCTGCAGGGCACCGAGGACGACGCCGCGGCCAGGCTGCGCCGCGCGGCGGGTGACATCGCATGACCGCCCCCGTGCGCGACCTGCTGGAGCCGATGATCCAGCCCGCCGCGACCGCCCAGCGCCACCTGGCCACCAACGACGCCGCGATCGACCAGATCGGCGGCGCCCACGCGACCCTGAGCGGCTCCCTCGACACCGTCGGCTACGACGCCTCGCGACAGGCGTCGTCGCTGCGGCAGGGCTGGACCGGCCAGGCGAGCCTGCGCCACGAGTCCGACGCCGCCGCCCAGGCCAGCACCGGCGCCGAGCTGAGCTCCTACAGCGCCGAGGTGCAGACCGCGGTCCGTGAGGCCAGCGACATCCTCAAGGTCGGCCAGAAGCTCAACCAGGACCAGATCGACGACTTCAACCGCAAGGCCGCCGAGCTGCTGCAGGCCGCGGCGGCGCTGCGCCAGGCGGGCGACCCGGCGGGCGCGCAGCAGAAGCTCACCGAGCTCGCCCGCTACGCCGCCCAGCTGACCGGTGACACGTCGACGAACCTCGACACCGTGATGACCCAGCTGACCGGCGTCGTCACCAAGCTGACCGGCGGCGCGGGCTCGACGAGCGCGTCGAGCGCGGAGACGCCGACCGCCTACAACGACCGCCAAGGCGGCGGTGGTGGCGGAGGCGGAGGCGGCGGTGGAGGAGACGGCGGCGGAGGCGGAGGCGGCGGTGTCGCGACCAAGCGCAGGCTGCCCATGGCCATCCCGCCGCAGCCGGGCACGGGCGTCCAGGTCAACCTGCCCGACGGCAGCTCGGTCATGGCCCCCAACGAGACCGCCGCGAAGGCCGTGCGGGCCGCGCTGAGCCAGCTCGGCGTCCCCTACGTCTGGGGCGGCACGTCGCCGGGCTCCGGCCTCGACTGCAGCGGGCTGACCCAGTACGCCTACGGCGAGGGCGGCCTGGAGATCCCCCGCACCTCACGTGAGCAGGACATCGGCGCCGAGGTGCCGTCGGCCGACCAGCTGCTCCCCGGCGACCTGATCTGCTGGGAAGGCCACGTCGCGATGTACATCGGCAACGGCCAGATCGTCGAAGCGGGCGACCCGGTTCAGGTCGGCCCGCTGCGGACCACGAACTCCGGTATGCCGTTCGTCGGTTTCTACCGGCCTACCGGCTGACAGTCAGGCAGACTGGCGCAGTGGAGATCGATATCGATCATGAACTCGACACGGTGGTCCGCCGCGTCGAGCAGACCGAGCAGCGCGCCCAGCGGATCGGCCCGGTCACCGGGCAGGCCGCCAGCGGCGACGGCGCGATCACCGTGGAGGTCCGGCCGGGCGGGCTGCTGTCCGAGGTCAAGCTGACGCCCGCCGCGCTGTCGAGCGGGTCGGACGCCCTGGCCGCGCAGATCATGGCCCTGGCCGAGCGGGCGACCCGGCGGGCGGGCGCGAACATGCACGCCGCACTCGCGCCGGTGCTGGGGCCCGACGGCGAGAAGCACCTGAGGTCGCTGGGCTACGAGCCCGACGACGAGGACGACGACGAAGCCTTCGACACCCCGCTCGGGCACCAGCAGCGGCGGCGGGTCCGATGACCGGGCGGGAACCGATCCGGCGCAGCACCAAGCAGCTGATCGAGGACGGGCGCGCGCGCCAAGAGGCGATGGCGAACATCGACACCGTCCTCGCGGGCGTGCGGGGCACCGCGTACGACAACCACCAGAGCGTCCGCGTCACCGTCGACGGGCGCGGCAAGCTGCTGGAGCTGTGGCTCCGCCAGGACGCCGTGCGCTGGGGCGCCGACCAGCTCGGCAGGCTCATCGTGATGGTCGCGCGGGCCGCGATGGACCAGGCGACGCAGGCGGGATACAACAAGCTCGGGCCCATTCTGGGCGACAACATGACCTACGCCATCGAGTTGATCTCCGGGCGCTCCGCCCCCGCGCGAAACCCGCAGGCGGGCGGCATCAGCGCGGAGGAGTTCCAGCGCAGACGGGACGAACGGATGGCCAACGGTCCCACGAAGGCCGAACCAGCCGAGGACGACGGGTTCGACCCGGACGACCCGCTGTCGTTCGACCTGTCATCCCTACGTTCGGATCGTTGATCCGACCCCGTAGGCTGCCCGACGCACCCCGAACGTACGCCGATGGCTGCGCGACCAGGAGGACCTCCAATGGCCCAGGACATCGTCCCGATCGAGCTCGGGCTGCCGCAGGGTGACGTCGTCACGCTGTGGGCGCCGCGCTGGCGGGAAGACGGTGAGGAGTGGGAGGCGTTCCTCGGGCACGAGGACGACCTCTACGCCTTCCCCGACGCCGCCCACCTCGCGGCCTTCGTCCGCACCACCGAAGAGCACGACCTGTCCGACCACCCCGCCTGGCACCTGGTGCCCGCGCTGTCGGTGGCCGAGCTCATGCCCGACGAGGCACACCAGTACGACCTGGTGGGCGTCCCGGAGCTGGCGGCCGAGGAGCCGGACACGTGGACGGTCGGCGAGCTCGCCGAGATCGTCGCGATCGTCCGCTCGCTCGCGGACGTGTGCGAACTCGACGAGGTGCATGACGTCCTGAACTCCGCAGACGGGTTCGCGGTGCTCGACCAGGGCACCTTCCCGTTCACCGGCCGCGACGGCGAGCGCCTGTGGACCGACCTGGCCGAGACGATCGCCGAGCGCTGGGACGAGGTCCTCGACGCGCTCGACTCGGTCGTCACCGCGCCCGCGGTCGACGAGGTCGCGCTGGAGAAGAGCGCCGAGGAACTGGTCGCGTTCCACGCCGAAGCCGCTGAGGCCGCCGCCGAGGACGACGACATCGAGCCGGTCGACGCCGAGGCCGCCGAGGAAGAGGCCGAAGAGGAAGCTCCGCCGACCTTCTGGTCCGAGGTCGGCATCGACCCGATCAAGATCATCACCGACGGGTCCGAGTACTACACGCTGCGCTGCTACCTCGACGACGAGCCGATCTTCCTGGGCTCCGAGGGCAAGATCGACGTGGCGACGTCGGCGCGTGGGCTGGCCAAGTTCCTGGCGAACGGCGACCACTCGGAAAACGACATCGCCGAGGTCTCCACGTGGGACGCGGTGGCCGCGAAGGCGACCGACGGCAGCCTCGACCTCGAGGTCGAGACCGACAACACCTACGTCCTGCAGGGCCTGGGCGACGACCTCGCCGAGGGCGTCGACGCGGTCGACCCGGTGCAGCTCGACCTCGCGGTGGAACTGCTCACCGACACCGCCGACTGGGCGGGCGACGAGTCGGTCGGCGAGGCGCTCAACCAGTCCGAGAGCCTCGGCTGGCTGGTCAGCTTCATCCTGTCCCCGGACCCCACCCGGATGGCGCCGAGCGCACCGTTCGACAAGGAGTCGTCGACCTGGAACAAGCTCGTCCAGGACTTCGAGGACCGCCTCCGCACCCACTAACCCGCGAGTCCAACGTTCAAAACAATGAGTCCAACACTCGCGACTGTCGCGAGTGTTGGACTCATTGTTTTGGGCGTTGGACTCGCGGCTACATCAGGCGGGCGTAGCCGGGCTTGATGACGTTGTTGATGATGTCGAGGCGCTCCTCGAACCCGATGAACGCGGACTTCATCGCGTTGATCGTGAACCACTGAAGGTCCGACCAGCCGTAGTCGAAGGCCTCGACCAGCGCCGCCATCTCGCTCGACATCGAGCAGCCGCTCATGAGCCGGTTGTCGGTGTTCACCGTGACACGGAAGCGAAGCGAGGTCAGCAGACCGATCGGGTGCTCGCCGATGGACGTCGCCGCGCCGGTCTGCAGGTTCGACGACGGGCACATCTCCAGCGGAATCCGGCGATCGCGCACATAGGACGCGAGCCGTCCAAGGTGGACGGAGCCGTCGGCGGCGATCTTGATGTCGTCGACGATCCGCACACCGTGCCCGAGCCGCTCGGCGCCACAGTGCTGCAGAGCCTCCCAAATGGACGGAAGGCCGAACGCCTCACCGGCGTGGATGGTGAAGTGCGCGTTCTGCTGGCGCAGGTACTCGAAGGCGTCGAGGTTGCGGGTGGGCGGGAAACCGGCCTCCGGGCCCGCGATGTCGAACCCGACGACACCGGCGTCGCGGTAGCGCACGGCCAGTTCGGCGATCTCCAGCGACCGGGCGTTCTGCCGCATGGCGCACAGCAGCGTCCCGATGCGGATCGTCCTGCCCGCGGCGGCGGCCCGGCGCTCGCCTTCGCGGAAGCCCGCCTGCACGGCCTCCACGATCGCGTCGAGTTCCATGCCGCGCTCGGTGAAAAGCTCCGGGGCGTAACGGACTTCGGCATAGACGACCCCATCGGCCGCGAGGTCCTCCGCACATTCGGCTGCCACCCGGACGAGTGCTGCCTCGTCCTGCATTACACCGCACGTGTGCGCGAACGTCTCGAGGTAGCGGACCAGCGAACCGGAGTCGGCCGCGTCGCGGAACCAGGTGCCGAGCGCGTCGACGTCGGTGGTCGGGAGATCGGAATAGCCGTTGGCCTCGGCAAGATCAATAACCGTGCCCGGCCGCAGGCCGCCGTCGAGGTGATCGTGCAGGAGGACCTTGGGGGCGGTGACTATGGCCTCCGGGGTCACCGGAGTTTCGACATGCTTCGACATGCAGACACGGTACTCACAATGTGGGCTCACCCGATCGGGTAGCCACGCGGTCACGTATGGTTCGGCCCGGTCGCGAAGCAAGCAACGCGGCTGTACGCCGAACGGTCCAATCGTCCGTGTCTGGACCGACGAACTAGCAACGGGTGGTGTATGGACGCCTTTTGGGACTGGCTAGGCTCCCCACAGTCGTCTGCATCTCCCCTCCCCAGGACGAAGGTCACCTCCGTGAACGAGAGCACGAACCCCACGGTGTCGTTCGACCGGATGCGCAACATGCTCACGCGCGCGGCCGAGATCCGTGAGAGCGAACAGCAGCAGATCTTCGACGCCCTGGATGAGATCCATGCCAGGCTGTCGCCGCTGGAATCCATCGGGTCGGTGCGCAAGCGCCTGTCCGAGATGCCGGACCGCACTGAGGTAGCAGTGCTGGCCGACCGGCTGGACGCGGCGATGTCGAAGCTGGAATCTCAGGACAACGCGATCGCGGCCATCGCCCGCGCGGTCGACAGCATCGTCGACAAGCTCGCCACCCCATTCGCCCAGCTCGACGGCCGTCTCGACGGCATGTCCGGGCGGTTCGAGGGTGTCGCGGGCCGGATGGATGGGCTGGAGGACAAGCTCTCCAACATCCACCGCCGCATCGACGAACTCGACCACCACCTGGACAAGCAGGACGGCAAGATCGACCAGGTCCCGTCCCTGGCGACCACCCCGGTGCGCGAGCGCATCGAGCTCATGGAGACCGCGCTGCGCGGCCGCCTCGACGAGGTCGACGAGGGCGTGCACGAGCACCTCGACGGCACCAAGGACATCCTCGCGCGGACCGTCGCCGAGACGTCCGACGCGGTGCAGACCAAGATCACTGTCTCGACCGACGCCGTGACCGGCAAGCTCGCGGAGACCGCGACGGCGCTGACCGGCAAGGTCACCGAAACCTCGCAGTCCCTGCACGGCAAGCTGGCGGACGCCTCCTCGTCGCTGCACGGGAAGTTGGCCGAGGCTTCCACCTCGATTCACGGCAAGGTCAGCGAGTCGGCCGACGCGGTCCAGGGCAAGCTGGCCGAGTCCACCGACTCGCTGCAGACCGCGCTGCTGGAGACGTCGTCCTCGCTCGAGGGCAAGCTGGTCGAGACCTCGGCGTCGCTGCAGGCGCAGCTCGCCGAGACGGCCACGTCGCTGCACGACAAGGTCACCGAGTCTTCTTCGTCGGTGATCGGCAAGGTCGCGGAGACCTCGGCGTCGGTCATCGGCGCGGTCACCGAGACCTCGGCGTCGGTCGAGGGCAAGGTCGCGGAGTCGGCGCAGGCCATCGAAGGCAAGGTCACCGAGACGTCTTCGTCGGTGATCGCCAAGGTCGCTGAGTCCGCGACCGCGCTGCAGGGCAAGCTGGCGTCGTCCACCGAGGCGCTGCACGGCCGCTTCACCGAGACCTCGGACTCGCTGCACGGCAAGCTCGACACCAGCGTCCAGCAGCTCGACAACACCCGCATGGAACTGGGCACCTCCCTCGGCGAGACCCGCGACGCCGTCGCGCTCAAGCTGGAGGAGGCCACCCTGGCCCTGCAGGAAGCGCTGCGGGAGACCAAGGAGACCGTGGACGCCAGCGACCGCCTGGAGGCGCTCGCGCAGCGCCTGGAGAAGGTCACGGCGAACCTGGACAGCATGGCCAACCGCCTGGACACCGTCGAGGACGGCTTCACCGCCCGCCTCAACGAGCTGCGTGGGTCCATCCAGCAGAGCCTCACCAAGGTCGAGGGCACGCTGTCGAACCAGCCGGACAACACGTCGGTCGAGTCGATGATGAAGAAGACCAACGAGGAGTCGGTGCGTCGCATCGGCGGCCACCTGGACGAGGCCATGGCCACGTTCGCCGAGCTGATGATGGGCGGCGGCACCCCCAGCCCGCCCCCGCCCACCGCGCTGCCGCGTCAGGGAAACCGCCGCCGCACCAACGGCAAGGGCCCCAAGTCGGCCGACAAGGTGCGTGACGACAACTCGGAGGACACCGACATCGCCGCGGGCGCCTAAGCCCTTATCCACAGGCGACAGGGTTATCCACACCCCCACCCACAATCTCGGGAACTGACTCCCCTGGCCGATAGACTGGCCAAGGGACGTCCCCCCGAGGTGGGTGGGGGTTTGTCGTCGCGGGGGTTGGTGCGGGGTTGAACGGCCTCGTCGGGTGATCTGTCGCGCGAGGGCACGGCAACGGGCTGGCACAGCGGATTCCGCTGCCATGGAACTTGGCGGCCGGTGCCGCTCAGGACAGGTTGTAGGCCATCTGCGGCAGGAGCCTGCCTGGAACGGAACCGGAGGGCACCGAGCCGATCCGGACCGCTCCCATCTTCAGATAGAAGTCCTCGGCGTAAGGATCGGCGTCGATGGTGAATCGTTTGAGGTTCAGGGTTTGGGCGGTGTCCACGGCGTGTTTCCACAGGCGGCGGCCGACGCCGGTGCCGAGGTGGTCGGGGTCGACGTAGAGGTAGCCGAGTTCGCCTTCGGGCGCGTGGCCGCTCAGGGTGTAGAAGCCGACCACCTGGTCGCCGTCCTGCGCCACCGTCGCTCGCTGCGCTGTCACGTCGTCGGGGCGCAGGGTCAGCTCGGCCCGGCAGGCCTGCAGGAACGCCTCGTCGTAACCCCAGTGGGCCTTCGAACGCAACGCGAGTTCGCTCAGGGTGGCGGCCTCGGCCGGCGTGGCGGCGCGAATCAGCATGGTGCCCACTGTGGGGTTGTGACCCGCCGCGATCGAGTCGGTTTGCGGACCAGCAGTTGGGCGTGTTGGAACGGGCGTTCGCCCTGGTGCGGCTCGCGCACCAACCTGGCCAGCTCGACCAACCCCGCTTGGCGCAACAGTTCCATGAGGCTGTCGGGTGACCACCGGTAGGCGAGGGTGACCTTGTGGTCGAATTCCCGCGGCACGGGGTCGTCACCTGCGAAGAATCCGAGCAGCAGGTGACCGCCCGGTGCCAGCACCCGGTGGAATTCGGTGAATACCGCCGACAGTTGCCACGGTGGTGTGTGGATGATCGAGTAGAACGCGAGAATGCCGCCGAGGGCTCCGTCGGGGAGGTCCAACGCGGTCATCGAGCCCTCGTCGAACCGCAGGGCCGGGTGGGCTTGGCGGGCCAGGGCGACCATCTCGGGAGACAGATCGATGCCGAAGGCGGTCAGCCCGAGCGCGTGCAAGTGGGCGGTGACATGGCCGGGACCACAGCCGAGGTCGGCGACCGGTCCGGCGTCGTGGGCCCGCACCACTTCGGCGAACGCGGCCAGCATGGCGCGTTCCATCGGCAGGGTTTCAAGGATATTGCTGAAAAGTTCGGCGTAGTGGACCGCGATGGCGTCGTAGGCAGCCCTGGTGTCGCGCAAGACGGCGGGTTCGGTCACGGCGGAAACCGTAGACGCGGCGGCCCCCGGTCGCCGGGACCGGGGGCCACCTGAGTCAGGCCGCGACCGCCTCCTCCTGCTTCACCGAAACGGGCACGTGCCGCAGGGCGCGGTAGGCGAACACCGCCGTCAAGGCAACCACCACGGCGCCGAAGGTGGCGGCCACGGTGAAGCCCTCGGTGAAGGCGATCCGCGCCGCCGTGATCACCGTCGGGTCACCCGACGCGACCGCTCCACCCAAGGTGTCCTGCGCGACCCGGGCAAGATCCGGGGGCAGCGAACCCACGTGCCCGGCCATGTCCGCGTGGTAGATCGCGGCGCCGACGCTGCCTAGGATCGCCATGCCCAGGGCCGCGCCCAGTTCGCTGCCGGTCTCGGAGACCGCCGACGCGGCGCCCGCCTGTTCGGCGGGGGCCGCGGTGAGGATCAGGTCCGCCAGCAGGGACACCGTCATGAGCACCCCGGAGGCGACGAGGCCCGCGCCGACCAGCACCAGCCACAGGGGCGAGTCCGCACGAACCTGGGTGAGCACGACGAACGCCGCCGCGAGCACCACCAGGCCGGACGTGACCAGCACCGACACCCGCACCTTGTTGGCGAGCACCCCCGAGATCGTCATGCAGATCATCACCCCGGGCATGACCGCGAGCGACCACAGTGCCGCCGTGAACGGGCGCATGCCGAGCACCAGCTGCAGGTACTGGTTGGTGTACATCGTGATCCCGATGAAGCAGAACATGCTCACCACACTGACCACCACCGCGCCGCTGAACGTCCGGTTCCTGAACAGCGAGACGTCGACCAGCGGGCTCGCCGTGGTGCGCTGCCGGTGGACGAACGCGACGGCGAGCACCAACCCGAGGACGAGCCCCGCCACCGAGGACGCGGTGACGCCGTCGACGGCGATCTGCTTGATCCCGTAGATCACCGCGATCATGGCGACGAGCGATATTGCCGCGCCCGCCAGATCGAACCGGCCGGACTCCGGGGCGCGGAACTCGGGGAGCAGGAACGGACCCACGACGAGCAGCAGGACCATCGCCGGGACGTTGATCAGGAACGCCGAGCCCCACCAGAAGTGGTCGAGCAGGAAGCCGCCGACGATCGGGCCGATGGTGGCGCCCATGGTCAGACCGGCGGTCCAAACGGCGATGGCGGTCTTGCGCTGGGCGGCGTCGTGGAACATGTTGCGGATCAGGGCCAGGGTGGACGGCATGAGCGTCGCGCCGGCCAGGCCGAGCAGGCCGCGCGTCAGGATCAGCAGTTCCGCCGAATTCGAGTAGGCCGCGGTCACGGACGCCACGCCGAACGCGGCCGCGCCGATCAGCAGAAGTCTGCGGCGGCCGATCCGGTCGCCCACGGCACCCATGGTGATCAGCAGACCGGCCAGGACGAACCCGTAGGCGTCCATGATCCAGAGCTGCTGGGTGGCCGTCGGGCCGAGGTCGGCGCTGATGAACGGCAGTGCGAAGAACAGCACGCTGACGTCCATCGAGACCAGCAGGCACGGCAGGACGAGCACGGCGAGCCCGATCCATTCCCTGCGTCCGGCGGTGAGCTTGTCGTTCATGGGTACCCCCCTCTAACTGCGTATGTCATACGCGCTTCTGCGTAAGTTATACGCAGAACTAGGATGTGGAGTCAACCCGGATCGAAAGCGGAGGACATGGCGGACCAGACGAGCACCGGCTTGCCCCGGAGCATCGAGGCGGCGTGGGGACTGGGCGAGCGACCCAGCCGCGGCCCCAAGCCGGGCCTGACCCTGGACCGCATCGTCGCGGCGGCGATCACGGTCGCGGACACCGAGGGGCTCGACGCGCTGTCGATGGGCCGGGTCGCGAAGGAACTCGGCTCCAGCGCGATGTCGCTCTACCGCTACGTGACGGCGAAGGACGAACTGCTGGCCCTCATGGTCGACGCGGGCTTCGGCGCCCCGCCCGAACCGATGCCCGAAGACTGGCGTGCGGGATTGACGTGCTGGGCGCGGGCTGAGTTCATGGCGCTGATCACCCGTCCATGGCTGGTCCAGGTGCCGATCACCGGTCCGCCCGTGACACCGAACCAGCTCGGCTGGCTGGAGAGCGGGCTGAAGTCACTGTCGCGCACCGGGTTGGACGCGGGCGCGAAGATGTCGGCGATCCTGCTGGTGACCGGCTACTCCCGCAACGCCGCGACGTTGGCGATCCAGATCGTCGCGCCGCCGGGCGAGCAGATCATGCCCGACTACGCCGCCGTCCTGCGCAAGCTGATCGACCCGGACACCTTCCCCGAGCTGACCGCGGTGGTGGATTCAGGCATCTTCGACGCCGACGACGACCACTCCGCCGAGTTCGACTTCGGCCTCGACCGCATCCTCGACGGCGTCGCCGCGCTGCTCCCAGCGAAAGGCGAAGCCGCTACGGAGTGAGCGGCCGTAGCCGAGCAGCGTCACCCACACCGATCAAGGGCGAATCGTCTCCAGGATGAGCGGACCGATCTCCGGGGCGGTGTCGCCGACCTCGTACGCGCCTTCCAAAGTGGACAGTGCGGCGGCGACCGCGTCCGGGGTGTCGGTTCGCAGTTCCAGCACCGGATCCCCGGTCCGCACCGACTCACCCGGCTTGGCGTGGCAGAGGATTCCGGCGGCGGCCTGCACCGGGTCCTCCTTGCGCGCCCGGCCCGCACCGAGCCGCCAGGCCGCGACGCCCACGGCGTAGGCGTCGAGCTTCGTCACGACCCCGTCGCGGTCGGCCTTGATCACGTGCACGTGCTTCGGCTCGGGCAGCGGCGCCTCGGGGTCGCCGCCCTGGGCCCGGATCATCCGCGCCCACGTCTCGTACGCCTCACCGGAGGCCAGCATCCGCCCAGGGTCCACATCGGACAGCCCGGCGAGGTCGAGCATCTCGCGGGCGAGCGCCAACGTCAGCTCGACGACATCCGCCGGACCGTCGCCCCGCAGGACCTCGATCGACTCGGCGACCTCCACGGCGTTGCCGACAGCGCGGCCCAACGGGATGGACATGTCGGTGATCAGCGCCGAGATCTTCAGGCCGCGGGACACACCAATGCCCACCAGGGCCTTCGCCAGCGCGCGGGCGTTGTCGGCGGTCTTCATGAAGGCGCCCGAGCCGAACTTGACGTCGAGGACCAGCGCGTCGGCGCCCTCGGCGATCTTCTTGCTCATGATCGAGCTGGCGATCAGCGGGATCGACTCGACGGTGCCGGTGACGTCGCGCAGGGCGTAGAGCTTGCGGTCGGCGGGGGCGAGCCCCTCGGTGGCCGCGCAGACCACGGCGCCGACGTCGCGGAGCTGGGCGAGGATCTCCTCGGTCGTGAGGCTCGCGCGCCAGCCGGGGATGGACTCAAGCTTGTCGAGGGTGCCGCCGGTGTGCCCGAGGCCGCGGCCGGACAGCTGCGGGACGGCCGCCCCGCAGGCCGCGACCAGCGGCGCCAGCGGCAGCGTGATCTTGTCGCCGACCCCGCCGGTGGAGTGCTTGTCGACGGTCGGCCGGTCGCTGTGCAGCGTCAGCGTCTCCCCCGAGTCGACCATCGCCGCGGTCCAGCGGGCGGTCTCGTCGGTGTCCATGCCGTTGAGAAAAATGGCCATGGCCAGGGCGGACATCTGCTCGTCGGCCACCGCGCCGCGGGTGTAGGCGTCGATCACCCAGTCGATCTGCTCGTCGCTGAGCCGGGCGCCGTCGCGCTTGGCCCGGATGACGTCGACCGCGCTGAACCGTTCCACCGACATGCCTCCACAGTCTCGATACTTCGTCAACCGTATCCTCGGCCACACTCTCCGGTCTCGATGGAAGGGAACCGCCGGGGAGCGGGGCCGCCGAAATCCGTTGGCCCGTCCGACCTGGTTCCCGCTCCCACACCCTGCATGGAGATCATCAAGATGAAGAACAACCGGATCGGCTTGGCCGCGGCGCTGCTGTGCCTCGGTCTCGCGACCACCGCCTGCGGCGGCGAGTCCCCCGCTGAGCAGGCCCCTTCGAGCTCGAACGCGGCCGAGGCGCCCGCCACCAGCGGCGCGCCCGAGTCGGGGTCGGTGGCGACGGTCGCGAGCGGCGCCCCGGCGCCCTCGTCGGTGCCCGCCGCCGAGCCCGAGCCGCCGTTGGTCCTCCCGGAGCTGCCCAAGGGCGCGCCGAAGGATTTCCCGGTGCCCAGCGGCGCGAAGGTGTCGGCGGTCGGCACGGACGGCTCTTTCTCGGTGACCGGGGAGGGCGCGGAGAAGGTCCTGTCCTTCTACCGCAAGGCCCTGCCGGGCGCCGGTTACAAGATCACCGCTGACGAGCCCACCGCGGTGAGCTTCGAGGGCCCCGCGGGCAAGGGCAAGGTCGCGATCGACGGCGACCACGTCACCGTCACGATCGCCAAGTGACCCTCCGGCCGTGGGCGGGGTCCGGCCCGCCCACGGCCGCTGACCATTCCCGAGGACGTGCGCGCGGTTCCTGACCCGCGTGCCGAGGTCGTACGGAAGGAACTTCCATGTCACGAGCCCTTGTCGCCGCCGTCGCGGCGGTGATCGGACTCAGCGGTTGCTCCGGCGCCCAGGAGGCGCCGCCCGCGGCAGGTACGTCGGACGCGAGCACCGCGGCAGGCACGTCGTCCCCCGCCGTCACCAGTTCCGGGACCGAGACGCCACCACCACCACCGAATGGCGCGCCGGTCACGACCACCTCGGTTCCGGCGGTGCCCCCGCCCGGCATGCCGCGGGACTTCCCGGTCCCGCCCGGCGGCAAGGTCACCGACGCGAGCCGCGACGGGCAGCTGACGATGGTGGTCAGCGGCGTGCTGCCGGAGAAGGCGCTCGGCTACTACCGGACCTCGCTGCCGCCCGCCGGGTACCAGGTCGTCCGGGAGAACACGTCGCAGCTCAGCGGCGACGAGGTCGTCAGCATCGACTTCGCGGGCAAGGGCTACACAGGCACGGTGGCGATCGACCAAGGCCAGGTCGACGTCGTCGTGGTCACCATGAAGAAGGGCTAGGTGTGATGTCCAGGGACGTTGTCCCGGTTAAAGGCGATGAGTGTCGGCCTGTCGCCAAGACAGGTGAAGGCCTCTGGTTGTGAAGTGGAGCTGTTGAGGAACCGCTTCACATCCCGGAGGCCTTCGTGTCCCACCCTAACGCCACCCTGACGCCGCGGACCCGGCTGCGTCTGGCACGACTGATCATCGAAGAGAACTGGCGTCCTGCCGACGCGGCGAAGATGTTCATGGTCGCGGAGAAGACCGCGCGAAAATGGGCGAAGCGATACCGCGACGAGGGCGTGGCGGGCATGGTCGACCGCAGCTCGCGGCCGCATCACAGCCCGGCAAAGACCCCGGAGCCGGTGGTGCGGCGGATCGTGGGGTTGCGGTGGCGGTTGCGGCTGGGACCGGTTCAGATCGCCGGACGGCTCGCGATCCCCGCCTCCACCGTGCACGCCGTACTGGTCCGCTGCCGGATCAACCGCCTCTCCCGCATCGACCGTGTCACCGGCGAACCCCTGCGCCGCTACGAACACGACCACCCCGGCTCGCTGATCCACGTCGACATCACCAAGTTCGGCAACATCCCCGACGGCGGCGGCTGGCGTTACGTCGGCAAACAACAAGGACGACGCAACCGCTGGGCCACCGCGGCCCGCACCAGCACACCCCGATCAGGCTGGGGCGGGCCTCTCCTGGGCAGCGCCTACCTGCACACCGTCGTCGACGACCACTCCCGCGCCGCCTACGTCGAGATCCACACCGACGAGAAAGCCGCCACCGCGATCGGTGTCCTCGAACGGGCGGTCGCATGGTTCGCCCAGCGTGGAGTCACAGTCGAACGCGTGCTCTCCGACAACGGCGCCTGCTACCGCTCCCACGCCTGGACCCAGGCCTGCGCGACACTGGCGATCACACCGAAACGGACCCGACCCTACCGACCACAGACCAACGGCAAAGTCGAACGCTTCCACCGCACCCTGGCCGACGGCTGGGCCTACGCCCGCTACTACCCCTCCGAACAAGAACGTCGATCAGCCCTACCCGGCTGGCTCCACTTCTACAATCACCACCGAGCCCACTCCGCCATCGGAGGCCAACCACCCATCACCCGGCTGACCAACCTCCCTGGACATCACAGCTAGGGCAGCTGGTCCGGCCCGAACGCGTCCGGCAGCACAGCCGACATCGGCGCCGGGCCCGCCGGGGTGTCCACCAGGCAGTCCGGGCCGCCCAGCTCGAAGATGATCTGCCTGCACCGGCCGCACGGCATGAGCAGCTCGCCCGTGCCGCTGCGGCAGGCGACGGCCACGAGCCTGCCGCCGCCAGTCATCCGGAGCTGCCCGGCCATGGTGCACTCCGCGCACAGACCGACGCCGTAGGCCGCGTTCTCGACGTTGCAGCCGGTGACGACCCGACCGTCGTCGACCACCGCCGCCGCGCCGACCTGAAGCCCCGAATAGGGGCAGTAGGCCGACGCGGCGGCGCGGACGGCTTCGGCCCGAAGCGCGTCCCAGTCGATCATTTGCCCTCGCCCCTGCGGTAGACCTCACCGATGGCGCGCGGAATCCGCAGCCGTTGCGAGGCCAGACCCAGAACCAGCAGCGTCACCACATACGGCGCCGCGCCGACCAGTTCCGCCGGGACCTGTTCGCTCACGAAGTACCACCAGCCGAACAGCACGCCGAGGGCTGCGGCGACACCCGAGAGGACGTGGTGGCCTGCCCGGTACTGGATCACGGCGACGAACACCAAGGCGATCCCCAACAGCAACAACAGCGCGTGGACCGCCGCCGAGCCGCGCAGGGCCAGGGCGTCGGTGTAGCCGAACAGGCCCGCGCCAGTGGCGAGGCCACCAGGCCGCCAGTTGCCGAAGATCATCGCGGCGAGGCCGATGAACCCTCGGCCACCGGTCTGCCCGTCGCGGAACTGGCCGGAGCTGACCGCCAGGAACGCACCGCCGAGACCGGCGAACGAGCCTGAGGCGACCACCGCGTAGTACTTGTATTTGTAGACGTTGACGCCGAGCGATTCCGCCGCGGTCGGGGCTTCGCCGCAGGAGCGCAGCCGCAGGCCGAACGGCGTGCGCCACAGGACGTAGGCCGTGCCGACGATCAGCGCGACCGCCAGCACCGACAGCAGCGAGACGTCGGTGAGCAGCCCGCGCAGGATCCCGGCGAGGTCGGAGATGAAGAACCAGCCCTTTTCCTCGACCCGGCCCAGGGGGTCCCCGATGCCCGGCACCGACACCTTGGCGGCGTCCTCGACTCGGGGTGACTGCTTCTGGCCGCCACCCGGCGCCTTGGCGAAGTACAGCTTCGACAGGAACAGCGCCGCGGCCGGTGCCAGCAGGTTGACCGCGACGCCGGAGATGATGTGGTCGACACCGAAGGTCACCGTGGCGATCGCGTGCAGCAGGCCGCCGATGGCGCCGAGGAGCAGGCCGAACGCGACACCCGCCCACGGACCCCACTGGTAGCCCGCGTACCCGGCGCCGAACGTGCCGAGCACCATCATGCCCTCAAGACCGATGTTGATCACGCCCGCGCGTTCGGACCACAGGCCGGCCAGACCGGCCATGGCCAGCGGGACGGCCGCGGTGATGGCGGCCTGAACCGTGCCCGCGGAAGTCAGGTCGCGTGCGTCGGCGAGCAGCCGGACCAGCGACAGCAACAGCAACGCACCCACCGCGATGAGGACGTACACCATGGGCGACAGGCGCTTCGTGCGCTTGACGGCCGGTGCGATCTCCATTCCGACGGTCAGCCCACCCGCGCTCATGACGACACCTCTTCAAGAGTCTTGGTCCGACCCAGGGCGCGGCCGACTTCATGTTGTTCAGCTCGGACCCGGTAGCGGCGGATGAGTTCGTAGGCCACAACGACCGAGAGAACGATGACGCCCTGCATGATCAGCACGATCTCGCGCGGGACACCGGCGACGTCGAGCGAGTTCGCGGTGTTGTCGAGGAAGCCCCACAGAAGCGCGGCGACGGCCATGCCGACCGGGTGGTTGCGGCCGAGCAGGGCCACGGCAATGCCCGTGAACCCGATGCCCGCCGGGAAGTCGAGTGCGTAGGAGTAGGAGGCCCCGAGTAGCTGTGGCATGCCGACCAGGCCGGCGACCGCGCCCGAGATGAGCATCGAGTAGACGACCATCTTCTTGACGCTGACCCCGCTGGCGACCGCCGCCGACTCGGACAGGCCAGTTGTCTTGAGCTCGAAGCCGAAGCGGGTGCGGGTCAGCACGAACCAGTAGAGGAAGCCGACCGCCACGGCCAGGAACACCAGGGCGAAGATCTTCGACGTCGACCCGGTGACCACGAGCCCGTCCACGCGGCCGCCCTCGGTGATCGGGCGGGTGCTGATGTTGTTGCTGCCCGGCACGTTCTGCGCCAGCCGGGCCGGGTTGAGCAGGTAGGACACCAGGTAGGTGGCGATCGCGTTGAGCATGATCGTCGAGATGACCTCGCTGACCCCGCGGGTCACCTTGAGCAGCGCGGCCAGGCCGGACCACGCGGCGCCGACCAGCATCGCGGCGAGGATCGTCATCGTGATCCGCAGGAACGACGGCAGGCTGTCCATGAAGGCCGCGCCCGCGAGCGTCGCCGACAGCATCGCGGCGAGCCGGTACTGCCCGTCGACACCGATGTTGAACAGCTTCATCTTGAAGCCGACCGCCACCGCCACCGCGGCCAAGTAGTACGTGGTCGCGGTGTTGAGCGAGTTGACCAGCGTCCGTGGCCGCTGCGCGGCGGCCGACATGGCGTCGACCGTCTCGATCGGCGAGTGGTCGGTGACCATGAGGATGAAAGCGCAGATCAGCGCGGAGAAGACCAGTGCGCCCAGCGGCGCGGCCAGTCCCAGCACGATCGCGCGGGTGGAGAACCTGCCCATCAGCCTTCCCTCCCAGCGCCGGTCATCGCGGAGCCGAGTTCCTGCGGGGTGACCGTGGCCGGGTCGTAGTGACCGACGATCGCGCCGCGGAGGATCACCGCCAGGGTGTCGGACATGCCGATCAGCTCGTCGAGGTCGGCGGAGATCAGCAGCACGGCGAGTTGCTCGGCGCGAGCCCGGCGGACGTGGTCCCAGATGGCGGCCTGCGCTCCGACGTCGACACCGCGGGTCGGGTGCGAGGCGATCAGGACGTCCGGCTTGCTGCTCATCTCACGGCCGACGATGAGTTTCTGCTGGTTGCCGCCCGACAGCGCCGAGGCGTTCACGTCGATGCTCGGCGTGCGGACGTCGTACTCCTCGACGATCCGCTGGGTGTCGGCGCGCGCTCCGCGCCGGTCGAGCAGGAGACCACGCGCGTTGGGCTTGCGGGTCTGGTGGCCGAGGATGCGGTTCTCCCACAGGGTCGCCTCCAGCAGCACGCCCTGGCGGTGGCGGTCCTCCGGGATGTAGCCCATCCCGGACTCGCGGCGGTGCTTGGTGGACGTCCGGGTGATGTCCTTGCCCGCGAGGTGCACCGTGCCGGAGGCGGGCTGGCGGATGCCCATGAGCGTCTCGACCAGTTCGGCCTGCCCGTTGCCCTCGACGCCTGCGATGCCCAGGACCTCACCGGCGTGGATCGTGAAGGAGACGTTGTCGAGCAGCTTGCGGCCGTCGGCGCTGGTCACGGTGAGTCCGCGGGCCTCGAGCACCGGCCGGTCGGTCACGGTGGACTCGCGCAGCTCCGGCACCGGCAGGGCGCTGCCGACCATCAGCTCGGCGAGCTGGCGCGCGGTGACGTCCTTGGGCAGGACGCTCGCGACGGTGGTGCCGCGGCGCATGACGGTGATCTCGTCGGCGACGGCCAGCACCTCGTCGAGCTTGTGCGAGATGAACAGGATCGTCAGGCCCTCGGCCTTGAGCTCGCGCAGGTTGCCGAACAGCTCGTCGACCTCCTGCGGGACCAGCACGGCGGTCGGCTCGTCGAGGATCAGGGTGCGGGCGCCGCGGTAGAGGACCTTGAGGATCTCGACCCGCTGGCGCGCGCCGACACCGAGGTCGTCGACCAGGTCGTCGGGGTCGATGTTGAGCCCGTAGTTGTCCGAGATCTCGCGGATGCGGCGGCGGGCGGTGTCGAAGTCCAGTCCCAGCCCCGACCTCGGCTCGCCGCCGAGGACGACGTTCTCCAGCACGGTGAGGTTGTCGGCCAGCATGAAGTGCTGGTGGACCATGCCGATGCCCGCCTTGATGGCGTCCGCGGGAGAGGTGAAGACGATCGGCTTCCCGGCCACGAAGATGGTGCCCTCATCGGGACGCTGCATCCCGTAGAGGATCTTCATCAGGGTGGATTTCCCGGCGCCGTTCTCGCCGACGAGGGCGTGCACGGTGCCCGGCCGGACGGCGATGTTCACGTCCGAGTTGGCGATCACGCCGGGGAAGCGTTTGGTGATTCCGGTCAGCTCTACGGCGGGGTGTCCGCCGGGCTCGCCGGTGTCCTGTGTGGCCACGGTCGATTCCTTGTCGATCGAGGTGATTCACGCGGAGTGCCGAAGGGCCCGGGGCCCGCGGATGTCGCGGTCACCCGGGCCCATGGCACGGCCCTTGTCCGGCTTACTTGGTTGCCGGAACCTTGATCTCGCCCGAGATGATCTTCTGCTTGTACTCGTCGAGCTTGGCCTTGATGTCGTCGACCTTCCCACCGCTGGTGGAGTAGTCGATGCCACCGGCCTTCAGGTCGTAGACCTTCTTGCCCGACTTGAACGTGTTGTCGTTGACCGACTTGACGAAGTCGAACACGGCGACGTCGACCTGCTTGACCATCGAGGTGATGATCACGTCCTTGACGTCGGCGAGCGACGGCAGGTTGTACTGGTCGGAGTCGACACCGATGCCCAGCTTGCCCTTGGCCTTGGCGGCCTTGAACGCGCCGTTGCCGGAACCGCCCGCGGCGGCGTAGACGACGTCGACACCGGCGTCGAACATGCCGTTGGCGGCGGTCTCACCCTTGGCGGGGTCGTTGAACCCGGTGAAGTCCGGCGGCTGGGTCAGGTACTTGGCGTCCACGGTGGCGTCGGGCTTGACGGCCTTGACCCCCGCGGTGAAGCCCGCCTCGAACTTCTGGATCAGCGGGACGTTGACGCCGCCGATGAAGCCGACCTTGCCGGTCGTGCTCTTGAGCGCGGCGGCCGCGCCGACGAGGAACGAGCCCTCGTGCTCGGCGAAGACCAGGTTCGCCACGTTGGCGGCCTCGGGGGCCTCGCTGTCGATGATGGCGAACTTGACCTCGGGGAAGGTCGGCGCGACCTTGGCCACGGCGCCCTCGTAGGCGAAGCCGATGGCCAGGATGGTGTTGTACCCACCCTCGGCGAGCTGGATCAGCCGGTCTTCCTTCTGGGCGTCGGTCTCGCCCGCGGCGGCTTCGAGTTCCTTGACCTCGATGCCGAGCTCGGCCTTGGCCTTGTCCAGGCCACGCGCCGCCGAGTCGTTGAACGACTGGTCGCCGCGGCCGCCGATGTCGTAGGCCAGTCCGACCTTGACGTTGGAGGCCTTCGGGGCGGTGCCACTGGTGGTATCACCGCCGGTGCCGGGCGTCGTTTCCGAGCCGCACGCGGCCAGGCCCAGGCCCAGCGCGAGCAGCCCCGCGGCGAGACGAATTCCTCGCATTCGGCGCAAGGCTTTCTCCTTCCCAGACGGTCGCGCCCGGGATGGCCGGATCGCGATGACTATTCGCAGGACCGTACTCCGCGGTAAGGCGCTCGCGACCCAAGCGCGCACGCCGTGACCCAATCGTTTGTCTTAACTGTGAACGATCACCCTGAGTAGTAGAAGTTCCACACTCCGCGTGCGGAAACGTGCTCCCTCACGGCACCCGGGCGGGCCTTGTGCGTTGCGGCGGCCGTGTCTCGTCTGTCACAGAGAGCGTTCGCAGGTTGGGTGTGCTCCGCGATCCGGGTCTAGCATCCGGTTAGTCAAGGCCCGTTCGGTGTGGACTCCCAGCGAACGGAGTCCCATCTGTAGACGCTGGAGGCCGTCAACCGTGTCCGACTCGGCCAGCGCCACCGCAACGGTGGCTGCGCGCGGGTCCCGGCGCACCGGGACGCTCTACCGGGGAGACCCGGGGATGTGGTCTTGGGTCGCGCACCGGATCACCGGGGTGCTCACCTTCTTCTTCCTCTTCGCGCACGTGCTCGACACCGCCCTCGTGCGGGTGTCGCCCAACGCGTACGACGAGATCATCGAGACGTACAAGACCCCGATCGTCAACCTCATCGAGGTCGGTCTCGTGGGCGCGGTGCTCTACCACGCGCTCAACGGCATCCGGGTCATGCTCGTCGACTTCTGGGAGAAGGGCGCCCGCTACCAGAAGCAGATGCTGTGGACGATCCTCGGCGTCTGGGTGCTCGTGATGATCCCCGGGACGTACTTCATGTTGGTGCGCACGGTGACCGAGATGTTCGGGGGGCACTAGTCATGACGCTCGCACTGGACAAGCCGCGGTCGCCGCGGCGCCCGGCCGCCCGTCGCAGCAACTTCGAGATGATCAGCTGGCTGTTCATGCGGATCTCCGGCATGGCGCTGGTGGTCCTCGTGCTCGGCCACCTGTTCATCATGAACATCCTCGACGACGGTGTGCACCGCATCAACTTCGCCTTCGTCGCCGGCCGCTGGTCGAGCCCGTTCTGGCAGTTCTGGGACCTGTCGATGCTGTGGCTCGCCGAGATCCACGGCGGTAACGGTCTGCGCACGGTCATCAACGACTACGCGCGCAAGGACAGCACCCGTTTCTGGCTGAAGATGATGCTCTACGTGTCGATGGTGCTGATCCTGGCGCTGGGCTCGTACGTGATCTTCACCTTCGACCCGGACATCAGCGCCAACTAGAACTGGACTTCTCATGCAGTTCCACAAGTACGACGTCATCATCGTCGGCGCGGGCGGCGCGGGCATGCGTGCCGCGATCGAGGCCGGCCAGCGTTCGCGCACGGCGGTGCTCACCAAGCTGTACCCGACCAGGTCCCACACGGGCGCGGCCCAGGGCGGCATGTGCGCCGCGCTGGCCAACGTCGAAGAGGACAACTGGGAGTGGCACACCTTCGACACGATCAAGGGCGGCGACTACCTGGTCGACCAGGACGCCGCCGAGATCATGGCGAAGGAGGCCATCGACGCGGTCCTCGACCTGGAGAAGATGGGCCTGCCGTTCAACCGCACGCCCGAGGGCAAGATCGACCAGCGGCGCTTCGGCGGGCACACCCGCAACCACGGTGAGGCCGCGGTCCGCCGCGCCTGCTACGCCGCCGACCGCACCGGTCACATGATCCTGCAGACGCTGTACCAGAACTGCGTGAAGCACGGCATCGAGTTCTTCAACGAGTTCTACGTGCTCGACATCTGTCTCACCGAGACGGAGAACGGCCCGGTCTGCACCGGCGCGATCGCCTACGAGCTCGCGACCGGCGAGATCCACGTGTTCTCCGCGAAGGCTGTCGTGTTCGCGACCGGAGGCTTCGGCAAGGTCTTCAAGACCACCTCGAACGCGCACACCCTGACCGGCGACGGCATGGGCATCGTGTACCGCAAGGGCCTGCCGCTGGAGGACATGGAGTTCTACCAGTTCCACCCGACAGGCCTGGCGGGCCTGGGCATCCTGCTCACGGAGGGTGCCCGAGGCGAGGGCGCGATCCTGCGCAACGCCTCCGGTGAGCGGTTCATGGAGCGCTACGCCCCCACCATCAAGGACCTCGCGCCGCGCGACATCGTCGCCCGGTCGATGGCCCTGGAGGTGCTGGAGGGTCGGGGCGCGGGTCCGAACAAGGACTACGTGCTGCTCGACTGCACGCACCTGGGCGCGGAGGTCCTGGAGACCAAGCTGCCCGACATCACCG
This sequence comes from Actinokineospora xionganensis, assembly GCF_014323725.1. Lineage (GTDB taxonomy): Bacteria > Actinomycetota > Actinomycetes > Mycobacteriales > Pseudonocardiaceae > Actinokineospora > Actinokineospora xionganensis. The sequence goes on from NZ_JABVED010000007.1 coordinate 335,524, forward strand.
AGTTCGCCCGCACGTACCTCGCGGTCGACCCGGTGACCGAGCCCGTCCCGGTGTACCCGACCGCGCACTACGCGATGGGCGGCATCCCGACCAACGTCCACGGCGAAGTGCTGCGCGACAACGACAACGTGGTGCCCGGGCTCTACGCGGCGGGCGAGTGCGCGTGCGTCTCGGTGCACGGCGCGAACCGGCTGGGCACGAACTCGCTGCTCGACATCAACGTCTTCGGGCGTCGAGCGGGTCTGGCCGCGGCCGAGTACGCGAACAACCACGAGCACGTCGAGCTGCCGGAGAACCCCGCGGCGGCCGTGCAGGCGCAGGTCGAGCTGGTGCTGTCGGAGCACGGCAAGGAGCGGGTGGCCGACATCCGCACCGAGCTGCAGGCCACGATGGACGCCAACGCCTCGGTGTACCGCACCGAGGAGACCTTGAAGCAGGCCCTGCACGACGTGCAGGCGCTCAAGGACCGGTACGCGCACATCACCGTGCAGGACAAGGGCAAGCGGTTCAACACCGACCTGTTGGAAGCCGTGGAGCTGGGCTTCCTGCTGGAGCTGGCCGAGGTCCTGGTCGTCGGCGCGCTGGCGCGCAAGGAATCGCGCGGCGGCCACGCCCGCGAAGACTACCCCCACCGCGATGACACGAACTTCATGCGTCACAGCATGTTCTACAAGCAGGGCGACGGTCTGAAGTCGGACATCCGGCTCGACTACAAGCCCGTCACCTTCACCCGGTACAAGCCGATGGAGCGCAAGTACTGATGACCGCCGCAACTGTTGCTGAATCGGCAGGCGCCCGGGGCGACCAGCCGCCGGTGCCCGAGGGCGCCGTCACCATCACGGTGAAGATCCTGCGCTTCAACCCGGAGATCGATTCGGAGCCGCGCTGGGAGACCTTCGGCGTCCCCGCGCTGCCCACCGACCGGGTGCTGAACCTGCTGCACTACATCAAGTGGTACTTCGACGGGACCCTCACGTTCCGCCGGTCCTGCGCCCACGGCATCTGCGGCTCCGACGCCATGCAGATCAACGGCGTCAACCGGTTGGCGTGCAAGGTGCTGGTCAAGGACCTGATGGCGGCCAAGGGGAAGCAGACCACCATCACGGTGGCGCCGATCAAGGGCCTGCCGGTCCACAAGGACCTGCTCGTCGACATGGAACCGTTCATGGAGGCGTTCAAGGCGGTCAAGCCGTTCCTGATCACGTATGGGAACGAGCCGACCCGGGAGCGTATCCAGTCGGCGGCCGATCGTGAGCGATTTGACGACACGACCAAGTGCATCCTTTGTGCTTGCTGCACTACGTCGTGTCCGGTGTTCTGGAACGAGGGCTCGTACTTCGGGCCGGCGGCGATCGTCAACGCCCACCGCTTCATTTTCGACTCGCGTGACGAGGGAGCCCAGGAACGCCTGGACATCCTGAACGACGCGGAAGGCGTGTGGCGTTGCCGCACGACCTTCAACTGCACGGACGCGTGCCCGCGTGGCATCCAGGTCACCAAGGCGATCCAGGAAGTCAAGCGCGCACTGCTGTTCCGTCGTTGATCTGATCACTTGCTTTCAGCGGGTGCCGTCCACTCCGGACGGCACCCGCTTTTGTCACAGGGGGTAAGGGTAGAGCCGGATCTCTGGAACTTGGAACGAGAGCAGGCCTGCCAGAGGCGGGACCGGTTTGACACCCGGAATCTCCACCAAGAGAAGATCCGTCCCGAGTCGGATCGTCACCACCGGGTCATCCCCCTCGCCGACTTGAGCGATTTCGCCGGCGACGAGGATCTCGGTATCGACCTCCGAGAGGGACGTGACGGCAGAGGAGACCTCGGTCCACGCGGAAACCTCATCCGGAACATCGATCTCGACATCGAACTGTCCAACCTCGGCGATACCCGGCCCCATCCAGCGACCGGACGCAGCTCCGACGTCACATCGGAAAGCCACGATCCCGGCCGACGGGTCGACAACCCGAAGGACTTCCACCCTCATCTCATGGCCCGTCCTGCCGTGCGTCCCACCCAAGCTGCCTCACCCGACAACGCGGACAGTGTCCACTGTGGACAAACTCAGTTCGCGAGCACCGTCCGCAACTGCTCGAGCTGGTCCACCCATTCGGCCATGCTCTCGGCCTCACCCCAACATTCGCGGAGTTCTGAGTCGTCGGCGAGTACACGGGTGAGGGCTTGAGCGGCGAGTGGGGCGAAGTCTTCAGACAGGTGCGAGATTGGGTCCTCGGGACCATAGCTTTCGTCGAGCGGGCTGCCGCCGGGGCGCTGGGCGGCGACGATCGCCGCCGCCGCGACGGCGACCGAGCCGATCGAGAGGTCCAGGTACCCGCTCTCCCCGGCCGCTTCGGCCAGGGCGGCGCGGATGGCTTCCGGCCGGTCGGCCGCGGCGAGGTCGTCGAGGTCGTTGCAGAAATCGGCCGCGTCGTCGTTGTCGAATAGCCCGGTGCCCCACGCACCCATGGTGTGCTCCTTACTTGGCCTCGCGTCCACCGGATGCCGACGAATGCCGCGACGGTACCCCGCACGTATGACAGTCCACTGGTCCAGTTGAGCCCACAGTGTGTGTCGTCCACCATGGACGGCGACCGTTGGGAGCGTCATGCGCACTCGCTTCGAGTTCGACGTCCACACGAGGGCCACGCCTGAGCAGGTCATCGAGCTGTTCACAGACTTCTCGGCGAACCGGCCCAACCGCTGGCCCGCGCTCTCGCCTCGCGAGTACCGGGTGTTCTCGGTCGGCGAGACCGAGGCCGAGGCGCAGGAGGGGCAGGACCTGCCCAAGGTCAGCGCCCGCTGGCACTACGACTGGTCGACACCAGGCAAGGTCGTCATGACCGTCACCGAAAGCGCCTACCTGGCCACGTCCAGCTTCCACACGGTCGAGGTCAAACCGGCGGCGAACGGCGGCAGCGACCTCCACGGCGTCTGGGACAACACGGCCACCAACCTGTCGGCCAAGATCGGCATCGGGATGATGCGGGTCATGGGCCCGACGTTCTTCCGCCGCTACTACAAACGCACCCTTGACCGCCTCGCGGAAACGGCCTGACTCAGGACAGGCCGCTCAACGTCGAAAATCAGTCGGCCGATCGAATCCCGACCGTCATGGACAGCCTGAGTTCAACCGGTCGTCGCAACACCGTTGGTT
>NZ_JABVED010000070.1 GCF_014323725.1 Actinokineospora xionganensis
CGAATCACCGCGAGCACCGGATGCCCATTGCGCCGAGCATCGGACAACCGCTCCAACAACACCAACCCGGCGCCCTCGGAACCGTTGGTGCCATCGGCATCCGCGCTGAACGACTTCGCCCGACCATCCCGAGCCAACCCGCGCTGCCTGCTGTACTCGACGAAGAACGCCGGAATCGACATCACCGAGACACCGCCCGCCAGTGCCAGCGAACACTCGCCCCGACGCAGGGCCTGCACCGCAAGGTGCACCGCCACCAGCGACGACGAACACGCGGTGTCCACCGTCATGGCGGGCCCTTCCAGCCCGAAGGTGTACGAGATCCGGCCGGACGCGAC
>NZ_JABVED010000008.1 GCF_014323725.1 Actinokineospora xionganensis
AAACAACACACGCACATCCGAATTAACCGCACCAAGTAAGGAGCGACAGCATCAGAGGCTGATATTGCTAACAAGTTTGTTTCTTTGGCAGGTCACCCACTCTATCACCTACTGGTGAGAGCTTGGTTCGTGACCCCCTGTGTCAGGCTCCGCTCCGGTCTGACCGGCTCGTTCCGCGCTGACTTGGATAAAGTTACACGGGGCCAAACCTGGGGTCAAATCGCACCCCCAGGGACCCATCACGGGCGGAAACCGCAGGTCACCGCCCCCGTGTGGGCTCTGAAACCAACGTAACCCACCCGATCTCCGGTGTGAATGTGACGGCGATCACACATACTTTCTTTCGGATCGCCGGTATCTGGCCTCTGAGCTGCGGAAACACCGATGGCCGCCGACCCCAGGGGGATCGACGGCCATCAGGAGACCAACTCGGACGGGCTAGACCTGCACCTCGACACCCGCGGTGTTGCGCTTGCCCCGGCGCAGGACCAGCCACTTCCCGTGCAGCAGGTCTTCCTTGGACGGCGTCCACGCCTCGTCGGTGACCTTGCCGTTGTTCACGTACGCGCCGCCCTCCGTGACCGCGCGCCGCGCCGCTCCCCTGCTCTCGGCGAGCCCGCAAGCAAGGAACAGGTCAATGATCGTGGGCTCGTCGGACAACCGGGCGGTTCCGGTGGGCGCCTCGGACATGGCTGCTTCCAGCGTCCCCAGGTCCAGGCCGCCGAACTCGCCGCGGCCGAACAGCGCCTGGCTGGCCGCCACGACCTGGTCGGTCTGGTGTTGGCCGTGCACCAGCGTCGTGAACTCCTCGGCCAGCCGCTTCTGCGCGGCCCGCAGGTGCGGACGCTCCGCGGTGTCGCGCTCCAGCGCCTCGATCTCCTCCCGGTCGAGGAAGGTGAACAGGCGCAGGTAGCGGATGACGTCGGCGTCGCCCACGTTCACGAAGTACTGGTACCAGGCGAACGGCGAGGTCATCTCCGGGTCGAGCCAGACGTTGCCACCGCCGGTGGATTTGCCGAACTTGCGTCCCTCCGCGTCGGTGACCAGCGGGGCGGTCAGCGCGTGCACCGACTCGCCGTCGACCCGGCGGACCAGGTCGACGCCGCCGATGATGTTGCCCCACTGGTCGGAACCGCCCAGTTGGAGCTTGCATCCGTGCGCCCGGTGCAGCTGCAGGTAGTCGTGGGACTGCAAGAGCAGGTAGCTGAATTCGGTGTACGACATGCCGTCGCCTTCGAGGCGGCGCTTGACCGTCTCGCGGGAGAGCATCACGTTGATCGAGAAGTGCTTGCCGACGTCGCGCAGGAACTCCAGGACCGACATCCCGCCGGTCCAGTCGAGGTTGTTGGCCAGGACGGCGCCCGTGCCCTCCCCGTGCGAGTCGTCGAAGTCGACGAAGCGCTCCAGCTGGCCGCGGATCCGGTCGGCCCACTCCGCCACCACGTCGGTGGTGTTCAGGGTGCGCTCACCGCTGTCACGCGGGTCGCCGATCATGCCCGTGGCCCCGCCCGCGAGGACGATCGGCCGGTGCCCGGCGCGCTGGAAGCGGCGCAGCATGAGCAGCGGGACCAGGTTTCCGGCGTGCAGGCTGGGGGCGGTCGGGTCGAATCCGCAATAGAGGGTGAGCGGCCCGGAGTCGAGATCCCGGCGCAGGGCGTCGAGGTCGGTGGACTGCGCGATCAGGCCGCGCCAGGACAGCTCGTCGAGAATGTGCTCACTCACGGGGCCATCCTCCCGCACGTCCCCCACCTGGGCGCGAGCGGATTGCCCGGCACCGGTTGTTCGCCTGACCTTCGCCGTCCACTTAGGCAACACCTATGCACGAATAGCGATACAGGTGCAGGATGCCGAAATCCGTGTTCCACCGACTGGAGGCGACCCCGTGCCAGGTGCAAGACCAGTTCTCCGCTACGCCATGCCCGTCGCGCTCGCCGCGGCCGTCATGGTCGCGATCCCGCTGACCTCACCGTCCAGCGGTCCCCAGGCCGAGGCGTGGACCCCCATGTCGCCGGTCGCGGTCGACTACGCGGCGGAATCGGCCGCGGGCACCGCGCGGGGCAGGCTGTTGGGCTTCAACGACTTCCATGGCGCGCTTGAGCCGCCCGTCGGCAGCGGCGGCCTGGTGAACGGCAACCCCGCCGGTGGCGTGGAGTACCTCGCGACCTACGTGGAGCGGCTGCGCGATCAGGGCAAGGCCAACGGTGAGAAGGTGCTGACCGTCGGCGCGGGCGACCTCGTCGGCGCGACCCCGCTGATCAGCGCCGCGTTCCACGACGAGCCGTCGATCGAGGTGCTCAGCGCACTCGGTCTGAACATCGCCTCGGTCGGCAACCACGAGTTCGACGAGGGTGTCGACGAGCTCAAGCGGCTGCAGAAAGGCGGCTGCCACCCGGTCGACGGCTGCCAGGACGGCGACGGCTTCGAGGGGGCGGACTTCCGCTACCTGTCGGCGAACGTGGTCGACAAGCAGACCCGCAAGCCGATCCTGCGCCCCTACGAGATCAAGATGGTCCAGGGTGTCCCGGTGGCGTTCGTCGGCATGACGCTTGAGGGCACACCCGCCATCGTCAACCCGGCGGGGATCTCGACCGTGGACTTCCTCGACGAGGTGGAGACCGCGAACTCCTACGCCGACCAGCTGAGCAGGCTCGGCATCAAGTCGATGGTGCTGCTGATCCACGAGGGCGGCCAGCAGAACTCCCCGCCCACGCCGCAGGACCCGTCGAGCTGCGCGAACTTCGCGGGGCCGATCACCAACATCGTCGCCGGGCTGCGGCCGGAGTTCGGTCTGGTGGTCTCCGGGCACACGCACCGCTTCTACAGCTGCGCGCTGCCGAACTCCTCGGGCGCGAACAGCGTGGTCACCAGCGCGGGCTCCAACGGCACGCTGGTCACCGACATCGGTGTCAAGCTGGACCGCAAGACCCGCAAGTTCACCAACATCTCCGCGCGCAACGTGATCGTGGAGAACGGCGTCAAGAACGCGGACGGCACCTGGGCGAAGGACGCGCAGGGCAACTTCGTCCGCAACCCGGACCTGGTGAACGCGGCGGCGAAGGCCATCGTGGACAAGTACCGGGCGGCTGTCGCGCCGCTGGCGAACAAGGTGGTCGGGTCGATCACCGCCGACATCACGCGAGTCGCCTCCGCGGCGGGTGAGACCGCGCTCGGCGACGTGATCGCGGACGCTCAGCTGGCGTACACCACCTCGCAGCAGGCGCAGATCGCGCTGATGAACCCGGGCGGCATCCGCGCGGACCTCAGCTACGCGTTCTCGCCGGGCGGTGAGCAGCCGGGCCAGGTCACCTACGGCGAGGCGTTCACGGTGCAGCCGTTCAACAACCTGGTAGTGACGCAGACGCTGACGGGCGCGCAGCTCAAGGAGGTCCTCGAACAGCAGTTCACTGGGTACGCGGGCCAGACGACGACGAAGTTCCTGCAGGTGTCGGCCGGTTTCGCGTACTCCTACGACACCACGCAGACTCTCGGGTCGCGGGTGACGCAGATGTCGCTGAACGGGGTTCCGATCGATCTGGCCGCGAGCTTCAAGGTGACATCGAACGACTTCCTCGCCAACGGTGGGGACGGGTTCACGAAGCTGTCGCTGGGCACGGGCCGGGTCTACGCACCCGGGTTCGACGTGGACGCGCTGGTCGCGCACCTGACGAACGCGGCGCCGGTGGCTCCTGGGCCGCGGGACCGGATCACCAAGATCGCTTGATAGTCGCTGTTCGAACGTGCCCGGCTCGGCCCACCGAGCCGGGCACGTTCGTCTTCAGGTGCGGGTGCGGGCGGCTTTGCCGCCTCGGCGGTAGCCGCTGACGGCGGGTGAGCCGTCGACCCAGAAGCGCCATGGCACGTCCATCGCGACTGCCACGCCGACTCGCGGGCCCGCCTGGATGGAGTCGGCGGGCAGTGGGTCGGCGGCGAGGACGCGGACGGGTGAGGCCGGGTCGGTGAGGTCGACGCCGTTGTGGGGGCGGTGCAGCCCCAGGGCCGTGGTGAGCCTGGCCGGGCCTTTCGCCAGTTCCGCGTCGGTGCGGGCGGTGGGGCGGCGCAGGCGGGCGAGTTCCACCCCGGACACGACTTCCCCGGCGCGCAGGAGGACGGCGCCGGGGACGCCGTCGGTGAGGGAGACGATGTTGGCGCAGAAGTGCATGCCGTAGACGAAGTAGACGTAGAGGTGGCCCGCCGGGCCGAACATGACGTCGTTGCGTGGGGTTCGGCCGCGGTAGCAGTGTGAGGCCGGGTCGTCGCCGCCGCGGTAGGCCTCCACCTCGACCAGGCGGATGGCGACGTTGCCCTCGTCCGTGCGTGATTCCAGGACGCAGCCCAACAGGCGTTGGGCTGCGACGACCGGGTCTACGGCGAGTTCGGCTCGCGTCAGGACGCGGTCGGTGCCTGTTCCGCCCAACTCCGGTGCTCCTCGATCCGCCGCACGACACGGTCACGCTGTTCCGCGACCCGTTGGGGCGCGGTTCCACCGTACGCATCGCGCGAGGCGATGGAGCCGGTGACGGTGAGGACCTCACGGACCTTCGGCGTGAGCGCCGGGTTGACCTCGGCGAGTTCGGCGTCGGTCAGGTCGGCCAAGCCGACTCCCCTGTCCTCGGCGCGGCGGACGCAGTCGCCCGCGGCTTCGTGGGCGACGCGGAACGGGACGCCTTCGCGGACCAGCCACTCGGCGATGTCGGTGGCGAGGGTGAAGCCCGCGGGGGCCAGTTCGGCGAGGCGGTCGGTGTGGAAGGTCAGGGTGGAGAGCATCCCGGCGATCGCGGGAAGCAGGAGCTTGAGCTGGTCGACGGAGTCGAAGACCGGTTCCTTGTCTTCCTGGAGATCACGGTTGTAGGCAAGCGGTTGCGCCTTGAGCGTGGCGAGCAGGCCGGTGAGGTTGCCGATGAGCCGTCCGGACTTGCCGCGGGTCAGTTCGGCGACATCGGGGTTCTTCTTCTGCGGCATGATCGAGCTGCCGGTGGCCCAGGCGTCGTCGAGGGTGGCATAGGCGAACTCGGCGGTGGTCCAGATGATCACTTCTTCGGCGATCCTGGACAGGTTGACGCCGAGCATGGCCACGGCGAAGGCGAACTCGGCGGCGAAGTCACGCGAGGCGGTGCCGTCGATGGAGTTCTCGGCGGGCGCGTCGAACCCGAGTTCGGTGGCGATGGCGGCCGGGTCGAGGCCCAGCGAGGACCCGGCGAGAGCGCCGGAGCCGTAGGGCGAGACGGCGGCGCGTTTGTCCCAGTCGCGCAGGCGGTCGACGTCACGCAGCAGGGACTGGGTGTGGGCCAGCAGGTGGTGTGCGAGCAGCACGGGCTGGGCGTGCTGCAGGTGGGTGCGGCCGGGCATGGCGGCGTCGGGGTGGCGCTGCGCCTGGAAGAGCAGGGCTTCGACGACGTCGAGGACGCCACCGGCGATGAACCGGGCGGCGTCGCGCAGGTACATGCGGAACAGGGTGGCGATCTGGTCGTTGCGGGACCGGCCCGCGCGAAGTTTGCCGCCGAGGTCTTTGCCCGCGCGGTCCATGAGACCGCGTTCGAGAGCGGTGTGGACGTCCTCGTCGGCGAGGACGGGGGTGAACGCCCCGGAGACCACGTCGGCCTCCAGGACGTCCAGCGCCTCGATCATGCCGTGGAGTTCGTCCGCGGTGAGCAGGTTCGCGCCGTGCAGGACGCGGGCGTGGGCTCGGGACCCGGCGATGTCGTAGCGGGCCAGGCGCCAGTCGAAGTGGGTCGACAGGCTCAGGGCCGCCATGGCTTCGGCCGGTCCGGAACTGAACCGCCCACCCCACAGTGCGGTGGGTTCCTGCTCGCTCACGAAAGTGCCTCTCTGCAACGGATTGACGGTCCCGCGCCCGTTCGTCACGAACGCGGGTCCGCCTCGATTTTCGCCGCCTAGTCCAGATAGACAACCCCCACCCGCCCTGGGGGGCTGCCCTTGGCCAGTCTATCGGCGCTGGGGCGGCTGTGGGGCGGTTGAGTGTCGCCTGTGGACAGTTGGGGCGGGGTGTGGACAAGTCGGCGGGTTTGGGTGCGCCGACTTGCCTTCTAGTGCTGTGCGCGCTTGGCGGCGATCTTGCTGGGGAGGCCCCAGAGCTGGACGAAGCCCTTGGCGAGGCCCTGGTCGAAGGTGTCGCCCTCGTCGTAGGTGGCCAGGTTGAAGTCGTACAGCGAGACGTCCGACTTGCGGCCGGTGACGGTGGCGCGGCCGCCGTGCATGGTCATGCGGACGTCGCCGGAGACGTATTCCTGGGTCTCGGCGATGAAGGCGTCCAGGGCGTACTTCAGCGGGGAGAACCAGAGGCCGTCGTAGACGAGTTCGGCCCAGCGCTGGGCGACGGTCTTCTTGAAGCGGGCCAGGTCGCGCTCGACGGTGACGTTCTCGAGTTCCTGGTGCGCGGTGATCAGCGCCATCGCGCCGGGGGCCTCGTAGACCTCGCGGCTCTTGATGCCGACCAGGCGGTCCTCGACGATGTCGATGCGGCCGATGCCCTGGGCGCCCGCGCGCCGGTTGAGCTCCTGGATGGCCTGCAGCATGGTGACGGTCTGGCCGTCGATGGCGACCGGGATGCCCTTGTCGAAGGTGATGACCACCTCGTCGGCGTCGCGCGGCTCGGCCGGGTTCGAGGTGTACTCGTAGACGTCCTCGATCGGGGAGTTCCAGATGTCCTCGAGGAAGCCGGTCTCGACGGCGCGGCCCCAGACGTTCTGGTCGATGGAGTACGGCGACTTCTTCGACACGTCGATGGGCAGGTTGCGGTCCTCGGCCCAGGCGATGGCCTTCTCCCGAGTCCACGCGAAGTCGCGGACCGGGGCGATGACCTTCAGGTCGGGGGCGAGGGCGCCGATGCCGACCTCGAAGCGGACCTGGTCGTTGCCCTTGCCGGTGCAGCCGTGGGAGACCGTGGTGGCGCCGTGGTACTTGGCGGCCTCGACGAGGTGCTTGACGATCACCGGGCGCGAGATGGCCGAGACCAGCGGGTAGCGGTCCATGTAGAGCGCGTTGGCCTGCAGCGTGGGCAGGCAGTACTGCTCCGCGAACTCGTCGCGGGCGTCGGCGACGACCGCTTCGACGGCGCCGCACTCGAGGGCGCGCTTGCGGATCGTGTCGAGGTCCTCGCCGCCCTGGCCGACGTCCACCGCGACCGCGACTACCTCAGCACCGGTCTCCTCGGCGATCCAGCCGATGGCCACCGACGTGTCCAGCCCACCCGAGTAGGCCAACACCACCCTGTCACTCATTGCTCTCTCCTTGTTTTGGCAAGTCTGGGGATCCAGCGGATCCATTGCTGCTGGTGCGTGCGGCCATGGCGGTGAACCGCTCGGCCAGGTCCTGGCCGCACAGCGGCGGGCGGACGATCACCATGAGGGTGTCGTCGCCCGCGATCGTGCCGACGATGTCGATGAGGGCGGCGCGGTCGATGGCGCTGGCGAGGAAGCCCGCCGCGCCGGGTGGGGTGCGCAGGACGGCGAGGTTCGCGGAGCTGTCCGCGGAGACCAGCAGCTCGCTGAGCAGCCGGATCAGCCGGGCGGTGCCGCCCTGGACGCCGCGGACCGGGTTGCCGTCCTCCGGAATGACGTAGACCGGCGCGCCGCCGTCGGCCCCGCGCAGCTTCACGGCGCCGAGTTCGTCGAGGTCGCGCGACAGCGTGGCCTGGGTGACGTCGATGCCTTCGGCGCCGAGCAGGGTGGCCAGTTCGGTCTGGCTGCGGATGGCGCGCTCGGAGACCAGTTCGACGATGCGAGCCTGGCGGGCGGCGCGGGTGGAGGCGGAGGCGGTCATCGTTGCGCCACCAGCCAGGCCATGAGCGCTTTCTGTGCGTGCAGCCGGTTCTCCGCTTCGTCCCACACCGCGCTGGCGGGGCCGTCGATGACCTCGTCGGTGATCTCCCAGCCACGGTGCGCGGGCAGGCAATGCAGCACGATCGCGCCGGGGGCGGCCCGCTCCAGCAGGTCGGTGTTGATCTGCAGCTTGCGGAACGGGGTGACCCGGTCCTTGCCGTCGTTCTCCTGGCCCATCGACGTCCATGTGTCGGTGACGAGCACGTCGGAGCCGTCGACCGCGGCGTGCGGGTCGGTGAGCAGGGTGACGCTGCCACCGGTCTCGGCCGCGCGGCGCTTGGCGTCGAGCACGACCTCCGAGAGCGGCAGGAAGCCTTCGGGGGCGACGACCCGCACGTGCATGCCCGCGGTCGCGCCGCCGAGCAGCATCGAGTGGGACATGTTGTTGGCGCCGTCGCCGAGGTAGGTGGCGGTGAGCCCGGCGAGCTTGCCGTGGCGTTCCTCGATGGTCTGCAGATCGGCGAGGACCTGGCAGGGGTGGAACTCGTCGGACAGCGCGTTGATCACGGGGATGCTCGCGCCCGCGGCCATGGCCTCGATGCGTTTCTGCGCGTAGGTCCGCCAGGCGACCATGTCGACGTAGCGGGACAGCACCCGCGAGGTGTCCTCGATGGTCTCTTCGCGACCCAGCTGCATGGTGCGGCCGTCGACGACGATGGGCTGGCCGCCGAGTTGCTGGATGCCGACCTCGAAGGACAGCCGGGTGCGGGTGGAGTTCTTCTCGAAGATCGTCGCCACCGACAGGCCTTCGAGCGGCCGTTGGGCCAGTGGAGCGCCCTTGAGTTCCTTCGCGAGGGTGAGAACCTCGCGCTGGTCCTCGGGTGAGAGATCGTCGTCGCGCAGGAAGTGCCTGATCATGGTTCAGCTCTCCTGGGCGGTATCGAGGATGCCGGGAAGCGCCGAGAGGAACTCGTCGGCCTCGACGTCGGTGAGGATCAGCGGCGGGGCGAGCCGCAGCGCGTCGGGCTGGACGTTGTTCACAAGGAATCCCTTGTCCAGTGCGGCGGCGGACACGGCGGCGGAGACCGGCTTGGTCAGGCCGACGCCGAGGAGCAGGCCGCGGCCGCGCACGCCGGAGACCAGTGGGTGGTGCAGGTCCTCGATCCCGGCGGTGAGGTGCTTGCCGAGAGCGGCGACGTGGTCGAGCAGGCCGTCGGCGGCGATGGTGCGCAGCACCGCGAGACCGGCGGCGCAGGCGACCGGGTTGCCGCCGAAGGTGGTGCCGTGGTGGCCGGGGGCGAACAGGTCGGCCACCGCGCCGATGCCGACGCAGGCGCCGAGCGGCAGGCCGCCGCCGAGGCCCTTGGCGAGGGTGATGATGTCCGGGGTGATGCCCGCCTGCTGGAAGGCGAACCACTGGCCGAGCCTGCCGACGCCGGTCTGCACCTCGTCGAGGACGAGCAGCGCGCCCGCCTTCGCGGTGATCTCGCGGGCGGCCTGGAGGTAGCCGTCCGGGGCGACGACAACGCCGCCCTCGCCGAGGATCGGCTCGATGAAGACCGCCGCGGTGTCACTGTCCACAGCGGACCGCAGCGCTTCGATGTCGCCGAACGGGATGTGCGTGACGCCGGCGTCGAGCGGCAAGAACGGCGTGCGCTTGGCGGGCTGGCCGGTGAGCGCGAGCGCGCCCATGGTGCGGCCGTGGAAAGCGCCCTCACACGCGATGATCTTGGTCTTGCCGGTGAGGCGGGTGAGCTTGAACGCGGCCTCGTTGGCCTCGGCGCCGGAGTTGCAGAACAGCACCTTGGCCTGGCCGGTCAGGCCCGCGACGTCGAGGATCGCGTCGGCCAATTCCACCGACCGCTGGTTGATGTAGAGGTTCGACGTGTGGCCGAGGGTGGCGATCTGGCTGGTCACGGCCTCGACGACGGCCGGGTGCGCGTGGCCGAGCGCGTTGGTCGCGATGCCGCTGAGCAGGTCGAGGTAGCGGTTGCCGTCGGCGTCCCACACGTGCGAGCCCTCGCCGCGCACGATGGTCAGCTTCGGTGTGCCGTAGTTGTCCATCAGCGCGGACTTCCACCGCGCCTGGCCATCCACATTGGATTCGATCATGACTCCCCCTCGTCCGGCAGCACCATGGTCCCCACACCGCTGGTGGTGAACACCTCGAGCAGCACCGAGTGCGCCAGCCGCCCATCGATGACGTGCGCCTTGGGCACGCCGCCGACGACCGCGCGCAGGCACGCCTCCATCTTCGGCACCATGCCGCTTTCCAGGCGTGGCAACAGTTTTTCGAGTTCGGTCGCGCGGACCTCATGCAGCAGCGACGACTTGTCCGGCCAGTCGGCGTAGAGGCCCTCGACGTCGGTCAACACGACGAGCTTCTCGGCTTCCAGCGCGATGGCGAGCGCGGCGGCGGCAGTATCGGCGTTGACGTTGTGCGGCAAGCCGTCGCGGTCGGGCGCGACGGTCGAGACGACCGGGATGCGGCCCGCGTTGACGATGTCCATCACGGCTTCGGGGTTCACATGCACGACGTCGCCGACCTGGCCGAGGTCGACCTCGACGCCGTCGACCGTCGCGGTGCGGCGCTCGGCGGTGAACAGGTGCGCGTCCTCGCCGGAGATGCCGACCGCGTACGGGCCGTGCTGGTTGATCAGGCCGACCAGCTCGCGGCTGACCTGGCCGGTGAGGACCATCCGGACGACGTCCATCGTCTCGGCGTTGGTGACCCGCAGGCCCGCCTGGAACTCGCCTTCGATGCCGAGCCTGTTGAGCATGGCGCTGATCTGCGGGCCGCCGCCGTGCACGACGACCGGGCGCAGGCCCGCGAGCCGCAGGAACACCATGTCCTCGGCGAACGCGCGCTTGAGCGATTCGTCGACCATGGCGTTGCCGCCGTACTTGATCACCACGAGCGCGCCGTGGAAGCGCTGCAGCCATGGCAACGCCTCAACCAGGACATTTGCCTTTGCTTTCGCTGTGTCAATTCCTATCGCGCTGTTCATGACGAATACGCGCTGTTCTCTTCGACGTACGCGTGGGACAGGTCGGTGGTGAGAATCGTCCCGCTGCCCTCGCCCGCGTGCAGGTCGATCACCACGTCGATGTCGCGGCCGGTCAGGTCGGCGGCGGAGCGGTCCTCGCCCCGGCCGCCCGCGCGGCACACGGTGACACCGTTGATGGTGATGTCGAGCTTCTGCTGGTCGAAGTCGGTCGGCGCGTTGCCCACGGCCATCGCGATGCGGCCCCAGTTGGGGTCGGAGGCGAAGAACGCGGTCTTGCACAGGTTGTCCTGGGCGACGATCCGCGCGGCGGCAAGCGCTTCGCTGTCGTTCGCTGCGCCGTTGACCGTGATCGTGACGTGCTTGGTGACGCCCTCGGCGTCGGCCTGCAACTGCGCGACCAGGTCGGCGCAGACCGCGCTGAGAGCCTCGCTGAACTCGACCTCGGACACCGCGACACCGGACGCGCCGGAGACCAGGAGCAGGACCGTGTCGTTGGTGGAGGTGCCGCCGTCGACGTCGAGCCGGTTGAACGTGAACTCGACCGCGGAGCGCAGTGCGGGCTCGACGGCGGCCGGGTCGATCTGGACATCGGTGGTGATGACCGAGAGCATCGTGGCCATGTTGGGCGCGCACATGCCCGCGCCCTTCGCGAAGCCGCCGATGACCCAGCCGTCCGGGTGGGTGAACGCGGTCGTCTTCGGGACCGTGTCGGTGGTCATCACGGCAGTGGCGGCGGCGAGACCGGCTTCCGCGCCGGGAGCCAGTTCCTTGGCGGCGAGGTCGATGCCGCAGCGGACGGCGTCCATGGGCAGCCGCTCGCCGATCAGGCCGGTGGAGCAGACGGCGACGTCGATCGCGCCGACGCCGAGGACGTCGGCGACCTTCTCGGCGGTGGCGTGGCTGTCCTGGAAGCCCTCGGGGCCGGTGCACGCGTTCGCGCCGCCGGAGTTGAGGACGACGGCCTTGAGCTTGCCGGTGGTCAGGACCTGCTGGGACCAGAGGACGGGCGCGGCCTTGACCTTGTTGCGGGTGAACACACCGGCAGCGTGGGTCGCGGGACCGTCGTTGACGACCAGGGTCAGGTCGGGCTTGCCGTTGGCCTTGATCCCGGCGGCGACACCCGCCGCGCGAAATCCCTGCGCCGACGCGACACCCTGGGCACGGTCGATGGTCACGGTGCGACTCCCACAGTGGACAGGCCGGTGGTCTCCGGCAGGCCGAGCGCGATGTTCATGGATTGCACGGCGGCACCCGCCGTGCCCTTGGTGAGGTTGTCGATGGCGGCGACGACCACGAGCCTGCCGAGGTCGGCGTCGACGGTGACCTGCAACTGCACGGCGTTGGAGCCGAGCACCGCGGCCGTGGTGGGCCAGCGGCCCTCGGGGAGCAGGTGGACGAACGGCTCGTCGGCGTACGCCTTCTCGTAGGCGCCGCGCACGTCGGCGGCCGGGTCGATCAGCTGGGCTGAGCAGGTGGCGAGGATGCCGCGCGGGAGTGGGGCCAGGACCGGGGTGAACGAGACGGCGACCGGCTTGCCCGCGGCGGCGCTGAGGTTCTGGGTGATCTCCGGGGTGTGCCGGTGGGCGCCGCCGACGCCGTACGCGCTCAGCGAGCCCATGACCTCGGAGCCGAGCAGGTTGGGTTTGAGGCTCTTGCCCGCGCCGGACGTGCCGGACACGGCGACCACGACGACTTCGGGCTCGACCAGCGCCATGGCGGGGGCGAGGGCGAGGGAGCTGACGGTCGGGTAGCAGCCGGGGACGGCGACCCTGGTCGCGTGCCGCAGGTTCTCGCGCGCGCCCGGGAGTTCGGGCAGACCGTAGGGCCAGTGGCCTGCGTAGTCGCCGCCGTACCAGCGGTCCCAGGCGTCGGAGTCGGTCAGTCGGTGGTCGGCGCCGCAGTCGACGACGAGGACACCCGCGTCGAGCTGGGCGGCGATGGCGGCGGAGTGGCCGTGGGGCAGGGCGAGGAAGACGACGTCGTGGCCCGCGAGGATCTCGGCAGTGGTCTCCTCGAGGACCCGGTCGGCCAGCGGCAGCAGGTGTGGCTGGTGTTCACCGAGCTTGGAACCCGCGTTGCCGCCCGCCGTGAGCGCGCCGATCTCGACGTCGGGGTGCGCGAGCAGGAGCCGCAGGAGCTCTCCCCCGGCGTATCCGCTGGCGCCCGCGACGGCGATCCGAACCTTCATACGGATGATTATGCACTCTCATGCAAACTCACTCAATCCGTTTCACTCGACCGTGGCGACGGCCACAGCAGGACCGTTCGGGCGAGCCCAGCGAAATCGCGCTCGACCAGGGCACGGAGTCGAAAGTTGGGAGGAGTGAGACGGTCTGCCTGCGGTGAATCAGGGTCCGAACCCGGGCCTGGTCAGCAGGCCGTGGTCGTGATGCCGCACCCGGGCGGACGGCACTGCTCGTGACGACGCGGTCCTGCGCGAGATGGTGCGGGAGTTGGTCTCAGAGCAGGCTCAACTGGAGGGGCGGATGCGGTTTTCGGGGTTGTCGTCGACCGGCGGGTCCAGGTGGAACCGGAGTTTGCTTCGGGCGTGACGGTCGCCTTGTCGTGCGCGGTCCGCGAGTTCGGTGAAGAGGCCCCGCTCCAGGAGGACTTCGGCCAGTCGCCACTGGCCGCGGCCGGTGCGGTCGACGAAGTCGCGCAGTTCGTCGTCCCTGCCCGCTTCGGCGAGGTGGTCGGTCCAGGCGTCCGCGGCGAAGGGGATGTCGGCCTCGGCGCGGGCGCGGAGTTCGTCTTCGCGCCCCATCGCCGACAGGAGCCAGCCGAAGCGCTGGCGGGCGTGATCGTGGTCGAGATCGCGGAATTGGTCTATGTCCTGGCGTTTGGCCAGTCGGTCCATCCACTGGTGCAGCGCGGTGAGGTCCCCTGCCTTCGCTCGGGCGCGGAGGGTGTCGTCGTCGGGGATGGTGGCGGCGAGGAAGCTCGCGGCGTAGGTGTCCCCGGCCTCCGCACGGGCGCGCAGGGACTCGTGCCTGCCTTGGGTGTGCAGCAAGTGGTCGAGTTTGCGCGCGGCGGTGTCGTCGCCCGCGTCCGCGCGAGCGCGGAGGGCGTCCTCGTCGCGGGTGGCCAGGATCTCCGCCAGTTTGCTCGCGGCGTATCCGTTGCCCGAGTCGGCCAGCGCGGCGAGTTCGCTTTCCTGACCCAGGCTGACGTGCAGATCCACCAGTTCGCGACGGGCCCTGGAGTCGCCCGCTTCGGCGAGGGCGCGCAGTTCTTCCGCGCGGCCGAGGACGCCGAGCAGGTCGATCACGCGGATGCGGGCGAGTTCGCCGTCGACCGCACGCAGGTCGTCCACGCGGCGCTGGTTGTAGAGGAGCGTGATCAGGCCGTCGCGGGCTTCCTCTTCGCCGGCGGCGAGGCGTTGGCGGAGTTCGGCTTCCAACCCCTGCTTCGCGAGGAGGGATGCCAGGCGTTCCCGGATGCGGCGGTAAGCGAAGCCTGGTCGCGCGCCCGCGCGGGCGATGTCGGTGGCGGCGTCGAGGTCACCGGTGTCGACCAGGACTGTGATCAGCTGCTCGGTCGCGTACCGGTCTTCGGTGAGCGTGCGGAGTTCGGAGACCTCGGAGTCCTCGGAGTCCTCGGAGACCTCGGAGTCCTCGGAGACCTCGGAGTGTCGGACGAGGTGGTCGACCAGCAGGCGGCGGGAGCGGAAGTCGCCCGCGGTCGCGCGGGCCCGCAACTCGTCGACGAGACCGTGGTCTGCCAGGAGTTGCGGCAACGCCCCGATCGCGGGCGCGTGACCCGCGTCGGCGAGTAGGCGCACCTCGTCCACATGGTCGCGCGCGACCAGCATGCCGACAAGGGCAGGCATCGCGTGCTGAGACTCGGCGGCGAGCGCGCGAAGGTCGTCCAGCCTGCCGTGTTTCGCCAGGACCCGGGACAGCGCGCCCGCGCCTTGCGAGCCCCAGGCGCGGAGGTCCTCGGTTCGGTCGAGGAGTTCGAGGAACTTGATCCACAGCCGGGCGGACGACGGGTCACCGTCCTCCGCCCGGTCCCGGAGTTCGTCGAAGAGGCCGTGGGTGATCAGCAGGCCGGGCAGTTCGCGCTGGGCGGCCCAGTCGCCCGCGTCAGCTCGCCCGCGTATCTCGTCGATCACTTCTTGCGGGCGAGGGTCACGCCGTCGCGCAGGGGGAGCATGACGCTGTCGACGCGGTCGTCGGCGACGACGATGTCATTGATGCGGCGGATCGCGATATCGGCGGGCTCTTGGGCCGAGTCATCGACGACACGGCCGGAGCGCAGGACGTTGTCGAGGGCGATGACGCCGCCGGGGCGCAGGCGCGGGACCAGCTCGGCGTAGTAATCCGGGTAGCCCTCCTTGTCGGCGTCGACGAAAGCGAAGTCGATCACCGGGTCGGTGGGCAGGGCGCGCAGGGTCTCGATGGCGGGAGCGATGCGCAGGTCGATGCGGTCGGTGAGGCCCGCGCGCTCCCAGTACTTGCGGGCGATCGACGTCCATTCCTCGCTGACGTCGCAGGCGATCAGCTTGCCGCCCTCGGCGAGGCCGCGGGCCACGCAGATCGAGGAGTAGCCGGTGAAGACGCCGACCTCGACAGCGTTCTTGGCGCCGAGGATGCGCACGAGCATGGTGAAGAACTCGCCCTCGTCGTGCGAGATCTGCATGACGGCGGCGTCCGGGTACGCCTCGACTGTCTCGGCGGCGAGGTCCCGCAGGATGTCGTCCGCCTGCGTGGAGTGGGCCAGCAGGTAGTCGCTGATGGCGGGATTGAGAATGTCCATTCCGCTATTCAACTACCGATAGAGCTCGAATGTCGCGGCGATTCGGTCGTGGTCGGCGCCGTCGGCGAGGAGCAGTTGCAGCAGGATCCGGGCCTTCGCCGGGTCGAGGAAGCCGCCGTGGATGAGGCCGCGGTCGAACAGGTCGCGCTCGGAGCCCGGGTAGCCGTAGGTGGCGCGCAGGACGGAGCCTGAGCCGGTTCGCGAAGCAAGCACCACAGGGACGCGCTGCGCGAATTCGGCGACCAGCGGGACCATCCCCGCGGGCACGTGGCCCGCGCCGAGGCCCGCGATCACGATGCCGTCGAAGGCGTCCCCGGCGCGGCGCAGGAGTTCGCCGTCGTCGCCGAGGGTCACGGTGACCAGGCCGACGCGCCGGGCGGAGATCTTGTCCGTGGCGGGCAGGACCAGGTTGATCCGCGGAGTGCCGCGCAGCCGCGGTTCGCCCTCGACGATGAGGCCGAGGGGGCCGAAACCTGGGGAGACGAACGCGCCGGTGCTGCTGGTGTGGCTCTTGCGGACGAAGCGAGCGCCGTGGACCTCGTCGGACATCACGACCAAACAGCCGAGCGCGCGCGCGTCATCGGACAGCGCGACGCGGATGGCGGCGTAGAGGTTGGCCGGACCGTCCGCGCCCGCCGAGGCGGGGGCGCGCATGGCGCCGGTGACGACGACGGGGGCCGGGCTGTCGACGGTGAGGTCGAGGAAGAGGGCGGTCTCCTCGATGGTGTCGGTGCCGTGGGTGACCACGACGCCGGTGGCGCCGTTGGCGATCTCCTCGCGGACGGCGTGGCTCAGGGCGGTGAGGTCGTCGAAGCCGAGCGACGGGCTGGGCAGGGAGCGCAGGGTGCTGGCGGTGAGGTCGACGCCGAGGTCGGCCAGGCCGGGGACTGCGGCGATGAGGTCGTCGGCGCCGAGGGCGGGGACGACACCGCCGTCGGCGCTGGGGGCCATGGCGATGGTCCCGCCCATGGCGATGATGGCCACACGAGGCCGCACGATTCCTCCACGTATGTCGAACTCACTTGCCTGACGGGGCGACTCACTTGCCTGAACGGGCGACTCGCGGGTCGAGGAGGTCGAGGAGTGGGGTCCAGGGGTCAGCCACACCGGCGTCGGAAATATAGGCGCCCGCGCTCTGGAGGGTGTCGAGGTGGGACTGCCAGCGGGGGTGGGCGCGCTGGGCCGGGTCGGCTTGGGGGCGGATGACCACGCGGACACCGGGGGTGCCGAGGGCTTCACCCAGTGCGGTGAGGGCCTGGTTGTCGGCGATGCCCAACGCGAGTTTGGCGAGGGAGTTGGCCGTCGCGGGGACGAAGAGGAACGCGTCCGGTGTCGGGTACGGCTTCGGTTGCGACGGGAGACGGCCGGTGCTGCGCAGTGGCAGCTCGGTCAGTGCCCGCAACCGCGGGGTCTCCCCCGCCGCGTCCATCCAGCGGGCCGCGGTCGGGGTCAGCGTGATCGCGAGCCGCCAGCCCGCCTCGGCGGCGGGCTCGGCGATCTCGACCCGCAACCGCTGGTCGACGCCGTAGCCCGCCGCCGCGACCAGGCCGAGCGTCCTCATCGTCGGAGGAGGGCGCAGAACATGGCGTCGGTGCCGTGGCGGTGCGGCCAGAGCTGCACGTACGGGCCGTCGCCGAGGTCCGGGACGTCCGGGAAGTACTCGCGCGCGTCGATGGGGGTCACACCGGTTCGACGGACCACGTCGGAGACGACGCCGATGGTCTCGGCGAGGTGCGGGGAACACACCACGTAGGCCACGACTCCGCCGGGGCGGACCAGGTTGAGCGCGCTGGTCAGCAGAGCGCTCTGCAGGCGCGTCAGGTCCCCGACATCCGACGGCTGCCTGCGCCAGCGGGCCTCCGGCCTGCGCCGCAGGGCACCGAGACCGGTGCACGGGGCGTCGACGAGGACACGGTCGTAGGAGCCCAGTTCCAGGCCCGGGGAGCGGCCGTCGGCGACGTGGATCTTGACCGGCAGACCCGAGGTGATGCGCTCGATGAGCTTCGCGCGGTGCGGAGCCTTCTCGACGGCGTCGAGGGTTCCCGCGTTGATCGCGGCGAGGGCGCCCAGGAGCGCCGCCTTGCCGCCGGGGCCCGCGCACAGGTCGAGCCAGCGCAGGTCGGAGCCCTCGACCTCGGGCCGGGTCAGGGCGAGCGCGCACAGCTGGCTGCCCTCGTCCTGCACGCCCGCGAGCTTCTCCTTGACCGCGTCGAGGTCGCCGGGGTCGCCCGCGCCCGCGTCGAGGCGGACGCCGTAGGGCGAGTACGGCGCGACGTCGCCGCCGGTCATCGCGGCCAACTCTTCCGCGCTGACCTCGCCCGGGCGGGCGACCAAGTGCACGGCGGGGCGCTCGTCGTCGGCGCGCAGGGCGTCCGACAGCTCTTCGCCCGTGGTGCCGAGGGCGTCGGCGAAGGCGCGGGCGATCCAGCGCGGGTGGGCGTTGCGGGCGGCGAGGTTGCCGACCGGGTCCTCGCCCGCGTCGGGGGCGAGCTGGTCGAGCCAGGCGCTCTCGTCCTTCTCCGACACCTTGCGCAGCACGGCGTTGACGAAGCCCGTGGGCCGCGGACCCTGGTCCGCGCGCACCATGTCCACAGTGGACGCGACGGCGGCGTGGGCCGGGATTCGGGTGCGCAGCAGCTGGTAGGCGCCCAGTCGCAGGGAGTCGAGCAGGTACGGCTCCACTTTGGACAGCGGCCGGTCGATGCACTCGGCGAGGATGTCGTCGATGAGGCCCATGGCGCGGCAGGTGCCGTAGGTCAGTTCCGTGGCCAGCGCGGCGTCGCGGCCGGAGATGCGGCGCTCACGCAGCAGCTTGGGCAGCACGAGGTTGGCGTAGGCGTCGTCGGCGCGTACCGCGCGCAGCGTGTCGAGCGCGGCCCGGCGGGCGGGGTCGTCGGTCGGCGGACGGTCGGGCGTGTCCGGCCTGCGCGGCGGTCGCGCGCGGCCCGGTCGTGATGGCCGATGCGCTCGTTTGCCTGGCTGCGTCACGTCAACCGCTCCCCTGCTTCGATGCGGATGCCGCGCGCCCAGTCGGTCGCCTGCATGCGTTTTTTCCCTTGTGCCTGTACTTCGCCCAGCCGCAACGGCCACGTGGCCGTCCCGACCAGGATGCGCTTGCGCTCGACGAGCAGCTCACCCGGGGCGAGTTCGCCTTCGGCCCTCGTCATCGGGCCGAGCTTGATCCGCTCGCCGCGGAACTCCGTCCACGCGCCGGGCTCGGGCGTGACCGCGCGGACGCGGCGGTCGACGGCGAGACCCGGGAGGGTGAAGTCGACCTTCGCGTCCTCGACGGTGATCTTGTGGGCGTAGCTGACGCCGTCGGCGGGTTGCTCGCGCGCGACCAGTTTGCCGTCTTCGATGCCGTCCAGTGTGGACAGCAGCAGACCGGCGCCCGCGACCGCGAGCCGGTCTAGCAGCGCGCCGGAGGTGTCATCGGGCCGGATCGGCTCGGTGAGCACACCGAAGACCGGACCCGCGTCGAGTTCCTTGACGATCTGGAACGTGGTGGCGCCGGTGATCTCGTCGCCGTGGTAGACCGCTGCCTGAACAGGTGCCGCGCCGCGCCACGCGGGCAGCACCGAGAAGTGCAGGTTGACCCAGCCGCGGCGGGGAATGTCCAAAGCGGACTGCGGCAGCATGGCGCCGTAGGCCACGACCGGGCAGCAGTCCGGCTCGATCTCACGCAGCCGGGCCTGGAAAGACTTGCTCGACGCCTTGGCCGGGCTCAGCACCTCGATGCCGTGCTCATCGGCCAGCGCCGCGACAGGCGAGCGGACCAGCTTGCGACCGCGGCCCGCGGGGGCGTCCGGCCGGGTGACGACGGCGGCGACCTCATGGCGGCCGGACTCCAGCAGCGCCCGCAGCGACGGGACGGCGACCTCGGGCGTGCCCGCGAACACCAGCCGCATCAGTGAGCACCGAACAGCGGGTGCGGGCTCTGCTTGAGCGTCGGCACCGCGCCGTCGAACCAGGGCGCGTCGCGGATCTCGCGCATCGCGAGCTTGCGAGTGGCCTCGTCGAGCCGGTCGACGAACAGCACACCGTCGAGATGGTCGGTCTCGTGCTGGATGCAGCGGGCCAGCAGGTCGGTGCCCTCGATCTCGATGGGCTCACCGTGCATGTTGAACCCGCGCGCGACCACGTTGCTGTGGCGGCGGCAGTCCCAGGAGAAGCCGGGGATCGACAGGCAGCCCTCGGGGCCTTCCTGGTAGTCCTCGCCGACCGAGGTCCACACCGGGTTGATCATGTGCCCGGCGAACCCGTCGCAGTGGTAGGTGAACACCCGCAGCCCGACCCCGAGCTGCGGCGCGGCGATCCCGGCGCCACCCTGGGACTCCATCGTGTCCCAGAGGTCCTTGACGAGGTTGTGCAGCTCTCGGTCGAAGTCGACCACCTCGGCGGCGGGCGTGCGCAGCACGGGATCCCCGAAGAGCCGGATCGGCTGAACGGTCACAAAGCTCCTTCGACGTGCGGGCGGTCGTCCCAGTGTATTCAGCTCCGATGCAACGCTTCACGCCGGAGCGGACACCTACCGTCGTGACTACCATCGCGCGATCAAGCTGGGGGGCGGGAGCGCTGGACATCGTTGTGGCCGCTGACAGCGACGCGGTCTTGTGGAGAAAGGCCGCGGACGGCGACCGATCCGCGTTCGGTCTGCTGTTCGAACGGCATGTCCAGGCGGTGTGGAACCACGCATACCGGCTCACCGGGTCATGGGCCCAGGCCGAGGACGTGACGTCGGCCGCGTTCATGACCGGCTGGTCGAGGCGGCGCGAGGTGACCTTGGTCCGGGACAGCGCACTGCCCTGGCTCTACGCGGTGGCGGGCAACCTCGCGCGCACCGAGTACCGGCGCTCGACCAGGTTCCTGCGGGCCGTGCGGAAGGTTCCGGTGGAGCACACCGCCGCCGACCACGCCGACGCCGTCGTCCAGCGGGTCGACGACGACCGGCGCACCAGGGAGGTCGCCGAAGCCGTGCGCTCGCTGCCGAAGGCGGAGCGGGAAGCGGTCGAGCTGTGTCTGTTGGGGGAAGTGTCGACCGCGGACGCGGCCGCGCTGCTCGGGGTCGCGGAGGTCAGCGTGCGATCCCGGCTGTCGCGGGCGCGGGCCCGGCTGCGCACTGTGCTGGAGGAGAGGGCATGACCGAGGAATGGAGGCCGTACGTCGCGCCCCGGCGCGACCTGCCGGACGCGGTCCGCGACCGCATCCGGACCCACGCGCTGGGCGAGGTGAAAGCACCTGGCGGCAGGCGGCGCACACCGTTGGCCGTGGCCGCGGGAGTGGCGCTGCTCGTCGCCGCCGGTTCTTTGGCGGTGGACTCGCTGGCCGGTGTCCAGGCACCCGCGAACGGCCTGCCTGGACCGGAGATCGACATGACCCGCGCGCAGGCCGAGTTGGACCGCTGTTGGGCCGCCGTCGTGGACGCGGGGAAGGCGATGCGGTTCCCACATCGGGCGACCTGGCGGCCGGTGATCGGCTGGCAGGTCGAGGGCCGGTGGATCGTCGCGGCCCGGTCGGATGAGACGCCGATCATCTGCGAGACGACCACGACGTCGGTGACGGTGTCGGACCCGAAGGGCCTGGCGCCTGCCGCGTCGGGGACGGGGACGGCCGCGCTGCTGTTCACCCCTGCGGGCTCCATCGCGGGTGTGGCCGACCCTGCTTGGTCGACGTTGCACGTCAGCTCAGACTCGCCGGGAGGTCCAGCAACGGCGGCCATCGTGAAGGATGGTTTGTGGGTAGGGATGAACCCGCTGCCGCGGGGACAGTTGCGCGTCAGCGCCAATTTCCCCGGTCAAGGCACCTCCGGGCCTGATTTCCGCGATCTTCCCGCGCCCGCGACTCCCGCGGTCTCGGTGGTCGACCGTCCACTTCCGGCAGGCGAACGAGCTTCCCACGAAGGACGCTTCCTGGGCGAATGCCTTAGTTCCGTGGAAACCCCTGTTTCCGATCCTGACGCGTGGCAGCCGGGTGCGATGGCGTCAGTCGGTGCGGACCAGACGGTCATGGCACGGCTCGGTGAGTTGGTCGCGTACTGCACCGGCGACTTCCACCCGTCCGGGGGTGAGCGCCGGTTCTTCTTCACCTTCATCCGGGATGAGGTGATGCTCGCCCGGCCGGTCCAGTTCGTCACCGTAATCAAAGCTGAGCCCGGCGAGGGCGCATGGGCGGTCGGCGCGGTCCAGCCGGAGGTCGCTGCCATGACGATGACCGCGAAGCCCGGGGATGCCCCGGTCTCCGTGCCGATCGTCAGATCGACCTTCGCGGTGCCCATTCCCGAGGAACTGGTCCCAGACCTTCAGTCTGTGCCCTTGGGGATCAACGTGGTGCTGACCGATCGGGACGGAAAACAAATCCGCTCCGGGCAGTTGTTCCCGGGGTGAAGGTCAGATCATTTCCAGCGGATCGAGCTGGACGCGCAGGGGGTCTGGTTCCTTGCGGGCGGTGCGGATGGCTTGGGCCTTGGCCAGGGCGGTGGCAAGGGCCCGGCCTTCGACGCGGGTCACGCGGATCAGGGCGCGCTCGCGGGCCGCCTGGCCGTCGGCGTCCAACTCGCCCAGGGGGACTGGGCCGAGGACTTCGCCCGTCGGGGGCAGGGGGAGGTCGTCCAGGAATGCGGCGAGGGCGCTGGGGGTGCCGTCGACGGAGGCCATGCGGACGGCCGGGGGGAAGCCGAGTTCGGCGCGGGCGGCGAGTTCGCGGGACGCGTGCCAGACCGGGTCCCAGCGGACGAGGGCCTGGACTGTGGGGGCGGCCGAGTCGGCCATCACGACGACTCGGCCGCCTTCGCTCGCTGGTCTGACCAGGGCGGACGCGGTCATCCAGCGGCGGAGGGCCTCCTCGGTGGCGCGCAGGTCGGCGCGGTTGAGCAGGGCCCAGGCGTCGAGGAGGAGGGCGGCGCCGTAGCCGTGCTCGGCCACAGGTTCGGCGCCGGGGGTGGCGACGACCAGGGCGGGTTCGGGGCCGACGGCGGCAAGGACCTCTGGGCCGCCGGAGGTGCGAACGGGGACTCCGGCGAAGGCCCGGCCCAGCTCCTCGGCGGTGCGTTTCGCGCCGATGACGACGGCGCGGAGTTTGCGGGAGCCGCAGGTGGGGCAGCGGTAGTTGGCGTCGGCGGCGGCGCACCAGCGGCAGGCGGGGGGTTTGTTCTCGCCCTGGCTGAGCGGGCCGGCGCAGCGGCGGCAGCGGGCAGGGGTGCGGCATTCCTGGCAAGTCAGGGCGGGGACGTAGCCGCGGCGCGGGACCTGCACGAGGACGGGGTGGCCCGCCTTGAGTGCGGCCCGGGCGGCGTCGAACGCGACGGAGGGGACGCGGGCGGTGCGGGCGGCCGGGTCGCGGGCGAGTTGGGACTCGTGCTCCCCGATGGCGGTGACACGCGGGGCGGCGTCGCGGACGGCTTCTCGGGTGGCGACGATCTCCGGGGCCCAGCCCGAGTCGACGAGGACCTGGGCCTCGGCGGTGCGGGCGAAACCGGCGACGAGAACGCTTGCGTGCCCGAGTGCCCCGCGCTGGATCAGAACGTCGCGGACGTGTGGGTACGGGGAGCGAAGGTCGGAGTGCTGGTCGTCGCCGTCGTCCCAGACGACGAGGATGCCCGGGTTCTCGACCGGGGCGTACGCGCTCGCGCGGGTGCCGACCACGATCCGCGCGCGACCGCGCCGCAGGGAGAGCCAGGCGCGATAGCGCTTCGCGGGACCTTGGTCGGCCGACAACGCGACCACTGCGTCCGCACCCGCGAGTGCCACGCAGGCGCCGTGGACCCGGGTCACGTCACGGTGGTCCGGGACGACGAGGACCGCGCCCCGGCCTGCGGAGGCGGCGGTGGCGGCGAGTTCGGCGAGCCGGGTGGGCCAGTCCTCCCCCGGCAGGGCCTGCCAGACGGCGTGGGCCTGCCTGCCGGTGCGGACGGCGTCGAGGAAGGCGTTGCCGCGCGGGTAACGCGACCAGCCCGCCGAGTCGGGGGCGGCGGGCGGCGGGACGGGTTCGGCGGGGTCCTCGGCTTCGACCCGGCCGTGCCGCGGCGGGATGGCGAGGCGAAGGACGTCGATCATGGTGCCGCCGTACCGGTCGGCGACAGCGCGGCAGAGGCGGGCGATCTCGGGGGCCAGCACCGGTTCGGGTGAGACCACCCGGTCGAGGAACTGGAGGGTGCCGGGGTGGTCGGACTCGGCGATCCGCTCGATCAGGAACCCGTCGACGAGCTGTCCGGCGAAGCGGACCCGGATGCGGCAGCCGGGGACGGCGTCGGGGCTGAGTTTGTCGGGAACGAGGTAGTCGTAGGTGCGGTCGAGGTGCGCGAGGGGCACGTCGACGTAGACCTTGGCCACGGGGAGGTCGGCGGCGGGTTGTTGCTTGCCCTTGGGTGGGGCAGGTTTTTTGGGTGCGGCGACCTCGAACAGGGCGTCGGGGTCGGAGGGCATGTGCGCTGGTTTACCAGAGAGGGCCGACGATCACCCGGTGCGGGCCAGCAGGTGCGGCGCCCAAGAGGAGGCGGGGACGCGGAGGATTCCCCCATCCGGGTTCTTGGAATCACGCACGTGGACCTCCGTGGAATACGACACCTCGACACAGTCCTGGGCACCACTGCCGCTGAAGCTCGACTTCCGCCACTCGCTGTACATGCGTTTCAGCCCCGTTCATGATCGGCCGCCATCCTGGCCATGAAGTTCACCGAATCGGTGGACCCAAGCGCGACCTTCACGAGGGTGGCCGCAACCCCACGGAACGATTCTATGTCGGCCGGGTCGTCGTGGAACCCCGCCGTGCGGTCGAGCTCGGTGTAGACGATGGGCGATGAGCGAGGGAACTGCAGCAGCGAGAAGTAGCCGGGGTTGCGGTATCCGCCGTGGCGGAACGGGATCACATGGATGGTGATGTTGGGGCGCTTGGCCAACTCGATCAGCCAGTGGATCTGCTCGACCATCGCCGCCGAGCCACCATAAGCCCGGCGCAGGGTGGCCTCATCGAGGATGGCCAGGTAGTCGGGGGCAAGCAGTTTGGCGAGCACCTGCTGCCGAGCGAGGCGGGCGGCGACCAGGGCATCGTGGCGGGGTTGGGGGAATTCGCTCGTGGCGGTGATTGCCTGCACATAGGCGGGGGTCTGCAACAGACCCGGCAGGGTTGACGGCGCGAAATTCAGGATCGAGCTGGCTTCCTCTTCGAAGTTCGCCAAGGCGGGGCGGCCACGGGTGAGCGGCACGCCGAGCCAGCCGGGGGCGTTGACCTCTTCCACCATTTCCATGATCCGCTTGCGCTCCGGGCCGGTCACGCCGTAGATCGCCAACAGGGCGGACACGTTGGCCACGCCTGCCATGCGCTTGGCGTTCTCGATGCGATTGAGGGTGGCGATGGAGGTGCCCAGGCGGGCTGCCGCCTGCCGGGTGGTGAGGCCCGCCTTCTCACGGAGGGCCGTAAGTTCCGTTGCCAGCGCTCGCATTCTGGCGGGCAGTCGTTCGCTCATGTGTTCATGAGATCAGCTTCCACCCACGCCGCAAGCGCCACGAATGGCTGAGGTTTCTCAGGGGTCGTAACGCTCATCGTGGAAGGCCGCGTACATCGCGACCACTTCCGCCCGGTCGTGCGGCTCCGCCTCTTCGCGAATCCGGCGATTCAAACCCGCCGGGTATCCGTGCTTCACCAACCGTCGCTCCGACGCGTGCTCCATAAAGGACATCGCGAAGTACAAACCCGTGATATATGCCAGCGCCACCATCGACAACCGCAGCGACAACGGCCCGGGCACGAACATCAACAGCCACCACGGCGCCAACAGCACCAGCGACCTTGCCAGGTGCCGGAAAACCCACGTCTGACAACTCAGGTCCCACAGCACCCAGTGCCGAAACCGGTCGGGCAGCCTGCCCCCGATGGCATACCAGAGCCACCGCAAGGGGCCAGGACGGTCTCGGACCACACCGGACATGCTAAGCGGCCGGTGTCCAGGTGGCTTGATCACCCTGAACACCGGCCGCTTAAGAGAGAACTAGTTACCGACGGCCTGCTTGAGGTCGTCAGCGCGGTCCGTGCGCTCCCACGGCAGGTCCAGCTCCGGGCGACCGAAGTGGCCGTACGCCGCCGTCGGCGCGTAGATGGGCCGCAGCAGGTCCAGGTCGCGGATGATCGCGGCCGGACGGAGGTCGAAGACCTCGCGGATCGCCTGCTGGATCTTCAGCGGGTCGGCGTTCTCGGTGCCGAAGGTCTCGACGAACAGGCCCACGGGCGCGGCCTTGCCGATCGCGTACGCGACCTGCACCTCGATACGCGAGGCAAGGCCCGCCGCGACGGCGTTCTTCGCGACCCAGCGCATCGCGTAGGCAGCCGAACGGTCGACCTTCGACGGGTCCTTGCCGGAGAACGCGCCGCCACCGTGGCGAGACATGCCGCCGTAGGTGTCGACGATGATCTTGCGGCCGGTCAGGCCCGCGTCGCCCATCGGGCCGCCGATGACGAACCGGCCGGTCGGGTTGACCAGGAGCCGCACGTTCTCGGTGTCGAGGTCGAGGTCGGCCAACTCGGGCAGCACGACCTGCTCGCGCACGTCGACGCCGAGCAGCTTCTCCAGGTCGACGCCCTCGGCGTGCTGGCTGGACACGACCACGGTGTCGAGCCGGACGGCGCGGTCGCCGTCGTACTCGATGGTGACCTGGGTCTTGCCGTCCGGACGCAGGTACGGCAGCACACCGTCCTTGCGGACCTTGGTGAGCCGCTTCGCGAGCCGGTGCGCGAGCGCGATCGGCAGCGGCATGAGCTCCGGGGTGTCCGTGCAGGCGTAGCCGAACATCAGACCCTGGTCGCCCGCGCCCTGGCGGTCGATCTCGTCCTCGGCGTGGTCCACCCGCGACTCGTACGCGGTGTCGACACCCTGGGCGATGTCCGGGGACTGCGACCCGATGGCGATGTTCACGCCACACGAGTTGCCGTCGAAGCCCTTGGCGGAGGAGTCATACCCGATCTTGAGGATGACGTCGCGCACGATCGACGGAATGTCCGCGTACGCCTCGGTGGTCACCTCGCCGGCGACATGCACCTGGCCGGTGGTCACCAGCGTCTCGACCGCGACCCGCGAACGCGGGTCCTTGGACAGCAGAGCGTCCAGAACGGAGTCACTGATGGCGTCGCAGATCTTGTCCGGGTGGCCCTCAGTGACCGACTCCGAAGTGAACAGTCGGCGGCTACCTGTCTCACTCACGACTAACCCCACCTCATCCGAAGACTTAACGTCTTCACCTTATCCAGGCGGCGGTTCGCGCCGCGACCGGCTGATTGTGCTCACTACGGCATCCCAGACTTCGGACGCCACTTGCGCTTTTGAGCCGAAGGCGATAGCTCGCTCGGTGCCGTCCGCACTGAGCAACCACCCTTCATTGTCCTCGGTCTCGAACGCTTTGCCTTCTCCCACCCTGTTGACCACCAGCAAGTCGCATCCCTTGCGGGCGAGCTTGGCGCGCGCGTGGTCAAGGACGTCGGACCCGTTGTCGCCGGTCTCGGCGGCGAACCCGACGATGACCTGGTTGGCGACCTGGTCGGAACCCGGTTCGCGGCGGTTCTCGACCAGCTCGGCCAGCACGTCGGCGTTGCGGGTGAGCGCGACCGCGTCCGGGTCCGCTTCGGTCTTCTTGATTTTGAACTCGGCCCGGTGCGTGGGCCGGAAGTCGGCTACCGCGGCGGCCATGACCACCACATCGGCGTCGGCGGCCGCTTTGTGAACAGCGTCGCGCAATTCGGCCGCTGTTGCGGCGTTGACGATGTCCGCGCCCGCGGGCTCGGGCAGTGCGGCGGTGTGCGCGGAGACCAACGTCACCCGCGCGCCGCGCTGCACGGCCGTGCGCGCGAGGGCGTAGCCCTGCTTTCCGGACGAGCGGTTGCCCAGGAAGCGGACCGGGTCGAGCGGCTCACGGGTGCCGCCCGCCGAGACGACGACATGCAAGCCCTCCATGTCGCGCGGGAGGGCGTCGGAGCGGGCCAGCAGGAGCCGGGCCAGGTCGACGATCTCGGCCGGGTCGGCGAGCCTGCCCTTGCCGGTGTCGGCTCCAGTGAGCCTGCCGCTGGCGGGCTCGCTCACCACAACCCCGCGCGAGCGCAGGGTGGCGACGTTGGCCCGCGTGGCCGCGTGCTCCCACATCTCGGTGTGCATGGCCGGGACCATCAGCACCGGGCAGCGCGCTGTCAGCAGGGTGTTCGTGAGCAAGTCGTCGGCCAGGCCGTGGGCGGCCTTGGCCAGCAGGTCGGCCGTCGAGGGCACGACCACCACGATGTCGGCCTCTTGACCGAGGCGGACGTGCGGCACCTCTGGCACATCGGAGAACACACCGGTGTGGGCCTTGTTGCCGGACAGGGCCTCGAAGGTCGCCGCACCGACGAACCGCAGAGCGGCCTCGGTGGGCACCACCCGCACGTCGTGACCGGACTCGGTCAGTCGGCGCAGGACCTCACAGGCCTTGTAGGCGGCGATGCCGCCGCCTACGCCCAGGACGACCCGAGGCCGGGACGTCACTCGCCCTCGGTGTGCTCAAGCAGACCGGAGTGGATTTCGCGCAGCGCGATGGAAAGGGGCTTCTCGCGCGGGCCCGGCTCGACGAGCGGTCCGACGTACTCGAGAAGGCCCTCGCCCAGCTGGGCGTAGTAGTCGTTGATCTGGCGCGCGCGCTTGGCCGCGTAGATCACCAGGGCGTACTTGGAGCTGACCTTGTCGAGCAGGTCA
The DNA here is from genome assembly GCF_014323725.1 of Actinokineospora xionganensis. GTDB lineage: Bacteria > Actinomycetota > Actinomycetes > Mycobacteriales > Pseudonocardiaceae > Actinokineospora > Actinokineospora xionganensis. The sequence goes on from NZ_JABVED010000008.1 coordinate 28,245, forward strand.
TCGATCGGCGGGTTGGTGATGCCTTCGAGGGCAGTCGACGGCTCGCCCAGTGCGCCCAGCTCGGTAGGGGTGATCACTCGCAACAGCTCCAGGTCAATCCGATGATGGCGTGAGTACCAAGGTTAGCAACTCGGTGGCGGCTTGCCGTACATCGGCATTCACCACGACCGCGTCGAACTCCTTCTTCGCGGCGAGTTCCTCCTCCGCGATGGCGAGCCTGCGGGCGACCACGGCCTCCTCCTCGGTGCCACGGCCGGTGAGCCTGCTCACCAGCGTGTCCCAGGACGGCGGCACCAGCATGACCAGCTGGGCCTCCGGCATGGCCGCGCGCACCTGGCGCGCGCCCTGCAGCTCGATCTCCAGCACAGCGGGCTTTCCCGAGGCCAGAGCGGCCTCGACCGGCCCGCGCGGGGTGCCGTAGTGGTTGCCCGCGAACTCCGCGTGCTCCAGCAACTCGCCCGCGGTGACCATGCGGTCGAACTCGGCGCGGGTGACGAAGTGGTAGTGCGCGCCGTCGATCTCGCCGGGGCGCGGGGCCCTGGTCGTGACCGAGACACTGAAGTAGAGGTCGGGGTGGAGCCTGCGCAGTTCGCCGACCACGCTCGACTTGCCCACACCCGACGGACCCGACACGACAGTGAGCCGGGACCGGGTAGCGACACCCGGGCCCGGCTCACGGCCGTTCAAACTGTCATTCACTCGCTGGGGAACTCGGCGAGCAGGGCCTTGCGCTGACGGTCTCCAAGACCGCGCAGACGGCGGCTCGGGGCGATCTCAAGGCGCTCGATGATCTGCTGAGCACGCACCTTGCCGACGCCTGGGAGGGCCTCCAGCAGAGCGGTGACCTTCATCTTGCCGAGGATCTCGTCGTTGTCCGACTGAGTCAGCACGTCCTTGAGGGTGGTGCCACCTCGCTTCAGGCGCTCCTTGAGCTCAGCCCGGACGCGACGGGCGGCAGCCGCCTTCTCCAGCGCTGCGGCCCGCTGCTCCTCGGTCAGCTGGGGAAGGGCCACGATTTCCTCCGTGGGGATTGGTTCTCCGGATCGGTGCCGCGACGTTACCGAGCCCTGGCCTGCGAAGACAACGCGGGTCCCGTCTGTGCGCACGGTGACGACGTGCTAGAAGTTGATCAACGTCCACACCCGGGTGGGGCTGTGACCTGCGTCAATCGTTCCGACGGGGCCGATAAGCCGTTGGTGACGGAGCGCGATCGGCTGCCCACGCGAGGAGAAAGTGTCATTTCCACCACTTTCCGAGTTGTTCTGAACACACCCAGTCAGACCACCCGCCGCCACCTGGGCGAACAGAATCGCGATGACTTGATAGGCCGAATGGCGTAGCGGCAACGATTCGGCGTCCGATTCTCGCGGCGGCGCGCTGTCGTGATGTCGGCGAAACCACCGTGGATCGGGCCCGGGAGCCGAACGCGACGACGGCGCCGTGAGGTTCCACGGCGCCGTCTTGTCTTGTGATGGGTTCAGCGGGCGGCTAGCTCGTCCCTGGCACGCAGCGCGGCGGTCCGCAGTGCGGTGGCGTCCGGGCCGTGTTTGAGGACGTCCCTGGAGCTCGTGGGCAGCACGTGGGCCAGTGGACCGAACACCCGGTCCAAATCCGCCGCGCCCGCGCCCTGGGCGCCCACGCCGGGGGCCAGGATGGGGCCGTTGAGCCTGGACAGGTCCAGGCCCGTCTCCCCCACCGTCGCGCCGATGACCAAGCCGACCGACCCCATGGGGTCGGCGTCCGCGTTTCGCAAAGCCGCTTCGTCAACGACCGTCTGCGCGACGAGCTTGCCGTCGCCGACGGCGCGCTGGACCGACGCGCCCTCCTTGTTCGACGTCAGCGCGAGGACGAACACGCCTCGCCCTGTCCGCTCCGCCTCGTCGATCGCCGGAGCCAGCGAGCCGAACCCCAGGAAGGGCGACAGCGTCACCGCGTCCGCGGCGAGGGGAGAACCCTCACCGAGGTACGCGGCGGCGTAGGCGGCCATCGTGGAGCCGATGTCGCCCCGCTTCACGTCGAGCAGCACGAGGGCGCCCGCGGCCTGGGACTCGGCGATCACGCGTTCCAGGACGGCGACTCCGCGCGACCCGTAGGCCTCGAAGAAAGCCGACTGCGGCTTGAGCACCGAGATCTCCCCCGCCAGCGCCTCGACGCAGGTCAGCGCGAACCGCTCCAGGCCACTGACGTCCTGGGGCAGGCCCCACGCGTCGAGCAGGCCGGGGTGGGGGTCGATGCCGACGCACAGGCGCCCGCGCGCGGCGACCGACTCGGCCAGGCGCTTGCCGAACGGGGCCCTCACTGGCGGCCCTGGGCGGCCACGTCGGCCCGCAGCGACGCCTGCAGCTCCTGCAGGGACCGCACGCCGATGTCGTCGCGGATCAGAGCCTCGATCCCGTGCACCGCCGCGGCAGCGCCCTGGATCGTGGTGATGCACGGGATGTCGCGCGAAACGGCGGCCGTGCGGATCTCGTAGCCGTCGACCCGGGGGCCGGGGTTGCCGTACGGGGTGTTGATCACCATCTCGACGCCGCCGTCGCGGATGATGCCGACGATGTCGACCTCGCCCGGGACCGCCTCGGTGTGCTTGCCGACGACCGAGCATGCGATCCCGTTGCGCCGCAACACCTCCGCCGTGCCCGAGGTCGCCAGGATCTCGAACCCGAGGTCGGCGAGGCGCTTGACCGGGAAGACCATCGCGCGCTTGTCGCGGTTGGCGACGGAGACGAACACCCGGCCCGAGGTGGGCAGCGAGCCGTAGGACGCGGTCTGCGACTTGGCGAACGCCTTGCCGAAGGACACGTCGATGCCCATGACCTCGCCGGTGGACTTCATCTCCGGGCCGAGCAGCGAGTCGACGCCGTGGCCTTCCTTGGTGCGGAAGCGGTGGAAGGGCAGGACCGCCTCCTTGACCGCGACCGGCGCCCCCGGGGGCAGCTGGGCGCCGTCGCCGAACGCGGGAAGCATGCCTTCCTCGCGCAGCTCCGCGATGGTCGCGCCGAGCATGATCCGCGCGGCGGCCTTCGCGAGCGGGGCCGCGGTCGCCTTGGAGACGAACGGGACCGTGCGGCTCGCGCGCGGGTTGGCTTCCAGGACATAAAGCACGTCGTCCTTGAGCGCGTACTGCACGTTGAGCAGGCCGCGCACGCCCACGCCCTTGGCGATCGCCTCCGTGGAGCGGCGGACCGCCTCCAGGTCGGTGCGGCCCAGGGTGATCGGCGGCAGCGCGCACGAGGAGTCGCCGGAGTGGATGCCCGCTTCCTCGATGTGCTCCATCACGCCGCCGAGGTAGACCTCGTCGCCGTCGCACAGGGCGTCGACGTCGATCTCGATGGCGTCGTCGAGGAACCGGTCGACCAGCACCGGGTGCTCCGGGCTGACCTCGGTGGCCCGCTCGATGTAGCCGGCGAGGGTGGCCTCGTCGTAGACGATCTCCATGCCGCGGCCGCCGAGCACGTAGGACGGGCGGACCAGGACCGGGTAGCCGATCTCGTCGGCGATGCGCTTGGCGCCTGCGAACGACGTGGCGGTGCCGTACTTCGGCGCGGGCAGCCCGGCCGAGGTCAGCACCTCGCCGAACGCGCCACGGTCCTCGGCGAGGTGGATCGCCTCGGGCTGGGTGCCCACGATCGGCACGCCCGCGTCGGCCAGCCGCTGCGCAAGGCCCAGCGGGGTCTGGCCGCCGAGCTGGACGATGACGCCGGCCACGGTGCCGGAGCGCTGCTCGGAGTGCACGACCTCCAGGACGTCCTCGAACGTCAGCGGCTCGAAGTACAGCCGGTCGGAGGTGTCGTAGTCGGTGGACACCGTCTCCGGGTTGCAGTTGACCATGACGGTCTCGAACCCGGCTTCGCGCAGGGCCATCGCGGCGTGCACGCACGAGTAGTCGAACTCGATGCCCTGGCCGATGCGGTTCGGGCCGGAGCCCAGGATCAGCACCTTGGGCTTGTCGTGCTGCGGCGCGACCTCGTTCTCGGCTTCGGGGTCGAGCTCGTAGGACGAGTAGTGGTACGGCGTGTTCGCGGCGAACTCGGCGGCGCAGGTGTCGACCGTCTTGTAGACCGGGCGGACGCCGAGGCGGTGGCGCAGCGAGCGGACACCGTCCTCACCGGCGAGTTCGGGGCGCAGCGCGGCGACCTGGCGGTCGGAGAAGCCCGAGCGCTTGACCCGGCGCAGCAGCTGCTCGTCGAGCACGGGCGCGTCCATGACCTCGTCGCGCAGCTCGATCAGCGAGACGATCTGGTCGATGAACCACGGGTCGATGCCGCTGGCCTGGTGCACCGCGTCGACGCTCGCGCCCATCCGCAGCGCGCGCTCGACGGTGTAGAGCCTGCCGTCGTGCGCGGTCCGCAGGGCGTCGAGCGCGGTCTCCTGGGTCATGGTCTCCGGGTCGGGCCGGGTCCAGAAGCTGGCGTCCTTGGTCTCCATCGACCGCAGGGCCTTGCCCAGCGCCTCGACGAAGTTGCGGCCGATCGACATGGCCTCGCCGACGCTCTTCATCGTCGTGGTCAGCGTGGCGTCGGCGCCGGGGAACTTCTCGAACGCGAAGCGCGGGACCTTGACCACGACATAGTCGAGCGTGGGCTCGAACGACGCCGGGGTCTCGCCGGTGATGTCGTTGGTGATCTCGTCGAGCGTGTAGCCGATGGCCAGCTTCGCGGCGATCTTGGCGATCGGGAAGCCGGTCGCCTTCGACGCCAGCGCGCTGGAGCGCGACACCCGCGGGTTCATCTCGATGACGACCATGCGGCCGTTGCCCGGGTGGATGGCGAACTGGATGTTGCAGCCGCCGGTGTCCACGCCGACCGCGCGCAGCACGTCGATGCCGACGTCGCGCATGTGCTGGAACTCGCGGTCGGTGAGCGTCATCGCGGGGGCGACGGTGACCGAGTCGCCGGTGTGCACGCCCATCGGATCGATGTTCTCGATCGAGCAGATGACGACGACGTTGTCCTTGCGGTCGCGCATCAGCTCGAGCTCGTACTCCTTCCAGCCGAGCACGCTCTCCTCGATGAGCACCTCGGTGACCGGGCTCTCGGTGAGGCCGCTGGAAGCGAGCCGCTCCAACTCGTCGTGCGTGTGCGCCATGCCGGAGCCCAGTCCGCCCATGGTGAACGAGGGGCGGATGACGACCGGCAGGCCCAGCTCGGCGACGGTCTCGCGGACCTCCTCCATCGAATGGCACACCCGGCTGCGCGGGGTCTCGGCGCCGATGTCGGCGACGATGTTCTTGAACTTCTGCCGGTCCTCGCCGCGCTGGATGGCCTCGATGTCGGCGCCGATCAGCTCGACGCCGAACTTCTCCAGCACACCCTTCTCGTGCAGGGCGACCGCGGTGTTGAGCGCCGTCTGGCCGCCGAGGGTGGCGAGCACCGAGTCGACGGGGTGGCCCGCGTCGAGCTCGGCCTGTAGGACCTTCTCCACGAACTCGGCCGTGATCGGCTCGATGTAGGTGGCGTCGGCGAACTCCGGATCGGTCATGATCGTCGCCGGGTTGGAGTTGACGAGGCTGACCCGCAGGCCCTCCTCGCGCAGCACGCGGCAGGCCTGGGTGCCGGAGTAGTCGAACTCGCACGCCTGGCCGATGACGATCGGGCCGGACCCGATCACCAGCACGTGCTTGATGTCTTCGCGCTTAGGCATTGTCCTTACCGCCCATCAGGGTCACGAACTGGTCGAACAGGTCGGCGGCGTCGTGGGGACCGGCCGCCGCCTCGGGGTGGTACTGCACGGAGAACGCGGGCACGTCGAGCGCGCGCACACCCTCCACACAGCCGTCGTTGGGGCAGTAGTGGCTGACCTCGGCGGCGCCGAACGGGGTGTCGAAGCGCTCCCCCGCCTCGCCTTCGAGGGCGAAGCCGTGGTTCTGCGAGGTGATCGCGACGCGGCCGGTGGCGACGTCGATGACCGGGATGTTGATGCCGCGGTGGCCGTACTGCATCTTGTAAGTCCCGCGGCCGAGCGCGCGTCCGAGGATCTGGTTACCGAAGCAGATGCCGAACAGCGGGATCCGCCGCTCCAGCACCGACTTGGTCAGCGCGACCGCATGGTCCTGGGTGGCCGGGTCGCCCGGGCCGTTGGACAGGAAGACGCCGTCGGCCTCGATGGCCAGGATGTCGTCGAGCGTGGCGGAGGCGGGCAGCACGTGGGTCTCGATGCCGCGCGCGGCCATCATCCGCGGGGTGTTGGACTTGATGCCCAGGTCGAGGGCGGCGACCCGGAAGCGGCGCTCACCGTCGGCCTTGACCACGTAGGTCTCTTTGGTCGTGACGTCGCGGGCGAGGTCGGCGCCCTTCATCTGCTCGATCTCGCGGACCCGGCCGACCATGTGGTCGACGTCGGCCAGGTCGGCGCCGGAGAACACTCCGGCGCGCATCGCGCCGCGCTCGCGGATGTGCCTGGTCAAAGAGCGGGTGTCGACTCCGCTGATGCCGACGACGGCCTGCTCGACCAGGACCTCGTCGAGGCTGCGGGTCGAACGCCAGTTGGAGGCGATGCGGGCGGGGTCGCGCACGACGTAGCCCGACACCCACACCTTCGTCGACTCGTCGTCCTCGTCGTTCCAGCCGGTGTTGCCGATCTGCGGGGCGGTGGCCACCACGATCTGCCGGTGGTACGACGGGTCGGTCAGGGTCTCCTGGTAGCCGCTCATCGCGGTGCAGAACACCACCTCGCCGAACGTGGTGCCGGTGGCGCCGAAGGATTCGCCGCGGAAGACCCGGCCGTCCTCCAGCACCAACGCGGCGGCAGTCCGCGTGCTCTTACTCACCGTGCGGTACCTCCATGTCGTTCTGCACAGCATCGGTCGCGTTCGTCTGTGCCAGAGTGCGTACAGCTGGCACCCAGGTGTCGTAATCGGTCTTCTCGTCGGCCCGGAAGCCGGTGTCGAACTGGCTGTCGCCGATCGCCCAGCGGATCACGAGCAGGCCGTCGCCACCCATGATCTTTCCAGCGATGCCCGCCTCGGTGCGCGCGTCGACGACCGAGTCGGCGGGGATCCACACGGGACTCGCGCCGATCCGGTCAAAGAGCACGCCCTCGGTAAGCAAGTGGGCGGTCGCGTCGGCGCGGAAGCCGACATCGCCCACGGCGACCCGGTCCTGCCAGCTCTTGTCCGTCACGGTGCTCACGTAGACGCCCGTGCTCGGCGGTAGGAGTTCCTCGGTCTCACACGAACGCACGCGCTCAAGCAAGCCCGCGGGAACCTGGGGGAAAGCGGGGAGCACTGCGGCCTGGCGGCGGCCGCGGTTGCGGTAGCCCCACAGCATCAGGCCGACGAGCAGCAGGAAGATCGCCAGGAAAAGCAGGGACAGTCCAAGCCTGCTCATCGGACCGCCTTCCCGTCGCGCGCGGTGACCTCGCCGCGCAGCAGCGTGGCGACCACGGTGCCCGGCAGCTCCATGCCCTCGTACGGGGTGTTGGCGGCGATGCTGGCCAGGTCGGCGCCGTGGACCGTCCAGCGGCCCGCGGGGTCGACCAGCGTCAGGTTGGCTGGCTCGCCCATCGCGATCGGGCGGCCCTGGTCGGGCAGCCCGGCGATCTCGGCGGGACGCTCGCTCATCACCCGGGCGACACCGCGCCAGTCCAGCAGGCCCGGCTCGACCATGGTCGCCACCACGATCGGCAGCGCGGTCTGCAGACCGAGCATGCCGGGGCGGGCGGCGGACCACTCGCAGTCCTTGTCCTGGTGGGCGTGCGGGGCGTGGTCGGTGGCGACACAGTCGACCGTGCCGTCCGCGAGCGCCGCGCGCAGCGACTTGGCGTCGTTGGCGGTGCGCAGCGGCGGGTTGACCTTGTTGACCGGGTCGTAGGTGTTGAGCCGGTCGTCGTCGAGGAGCAGGTGGTGCGGGGTGACCTCGGCGCTGACCTGGGTGCCGCGGCCCTTGGCCCAGCGCAGGACCTCCGCGGTGCCCTCGGTGGAGACGTGGCAGACGTGCAGCCTGGCGCCCGCGTGCAGGGCCAGCAGGCAGTCGCGGGCGACGATCGACTCCTCGGCGACCGCGGGCCAGCCGGTGAGGCCCAGCCGCGCGGCGGTCTCACCCTCGTGGGCCTGCGCGCCGACGGTCAGCCGCGGCTCCTCGGCGTGCTGGGCGATGACCGCGCCCAGCGCCTTCGTGTATTCCAGGGCGCGGCGCATGATCAGCGGGTCGGCGACGCAGAGGCCGTCGTCGGAGAAAATCCGCACCCCGGCCTTGGCCATGGTGCCCAACTCGGCGAGCTTCTCGCCCTTGAGGCCCACGGTGACCGCTCCGACCGGGTAGACGTCGACGAGGCCGACCTCCTGGCCGCGGCGCCACACGTGCTCGACGATGACCGCGTTGTCGGCGACCGGGTCGGTGTTGGCCATGGCGAACACGGCCGTGTAGCCGCCGAGGGCGGCGGCTCGGGAACCGGTCTCAATGGTTTCGGTGTCTTCGCGACCCGGCTCACGCAAGTGGGTGTGCAGGTCGACGAACCCGGGCAGTGCGACCAGGCCGTCCGCCTCGATGACCTCGTCGCCTTCGAGGCTGCCTATTGCCGCGATGTCGGTAATGACACCGTCACTGATCAACAGGTCTACGGGATCGCCTTCGCCATAGGGCTTGGCGCCGCGGATGACCAGGGTCATGAACCGTCTTCCTCTCCGGCCAGCAGGTGGTACAGCACGGCCATTCGGACATGCACCCCGTTGGCGACCTGTTCGGTGATGGCCGCGCGCGCCGAGTCGGCGACCGCCGGGGCGATCTCCATCCCGCGCAGCATCGGACCGGGGTGCAGCACGACCGCGTGCTCGGGCAGCAACCGTGCCCGGGCTTCGCTTAGGCCATAGGTGATCGAGTACTCCTTGGCGGACGGGAAGAAGCCGCCGTGCATGCGCTCGGCCTGCACCCGCAGCATCATGACCGCGTCCAGCGTCGGCAACTCGGCGTCGAGTTCGTGGCTCACCTGGACCGGCCAGTTCTCGACACCGGCGGGCAGCAGCGTGGGCGGCGCGACGAGGACGACCTCGGCACCGAGCGCGGTGAGCAGGTGCACGTTGGATCGCGCGACCCGGCTGTGCAGAACGTCACCCACGATCGCGACGCGCCTGCCGTCGATCCCGCCGAGCCGGTCGCGCAGCGTCGCCGCGTCGAGCAGGGCCTGCGTCGGGTGCTCGTGGGTTCCGTCACCCGCGTTGATGACGCTCGTGCCCGCCTCGGCGAGCCAGCCCGCGAGACGGTGCGCGGCGCCCGAAGCCGGGTGGCGCACGATCACGCAGTCGGCGCCCGCGGCGGCCAGCGTCAGGCCGGTGTCGCGAAGGGACTCGCCCTTGCCCACAGAGGACCCGCCGGAGGAGACGTTGACCACGTCGGCGCTCATCCACTTCCCCGCGATCTCGAACGAGACGCGGGTGCGGGTGGAGTTCTCGTAGAACATGGTGATCACCGTGCGGCCGCGCAGCGTCGGCAGCTTGCGGACCTCGCGGCCCAGCAGGGTCTTCTTCAGACCGTCGGCGGTGTCCAGAATGGCCAGCGCGGTCGCCGGGTCGAGCCCGTCGGTGCTCAGGAGGTGTTTCACTCGGACTCCTCCGGCCTGCGCAGCAGCACGGCGTCGTGACCGTCGATCTCGGCGAGCAGGACGGCGACCTCCTCGGATCGGGCGGTGGGCACGTTCTTGCCCACGTAGTCGGCACGGATGGGGAGTTCGCGGTGGCCGCGGTCGACAAGGACGGCGAGCTGGACCGCGCGGGGGCGGCCCGCGTCGCGCAGCGCGTCGAGTGCGGCGCGGATGGTGCGGCCGGAGAACAGCACATCGTCGACCAGGATGACCAGAGCGTCATCGATCCCGCCGGGCGGCAGCGCGGTCGCGCCGAGCGGGCGGGTGGGCTTGCGGCGCAGGTCGTCGCGGTAAAGGGTCACGTCCAGCGTGCCCACCGGGACCCGCACATCGACGAATTCGGCGATCTTCGCGGCCAGCCGCTCGGCCAGCGGGCCGCCACGGGTGGGTACGCCCAGCAACACGACCGGGCTCGCCCCGGACGCGCCGAGGGCGGTCTTCTCGATGACCTGATGGGCCATTCGAGCGATGGTGCGCGCGACATCGCCGGCCGAAAGCAGCTCGCGCTGCCCAGCCGGGTCTGCCGCGTCGCGGTCTCGCGACGCCACAGTGGACTCCTTCCCCGCCTCACTGGACGGGCTTTAAAGGATGTCGATCAGCCCAGTTGACCTGGGCTCACGTCGACCGTATCAGGCCGATTCCGGTCACTTTGCGGGTGGTCCGGGCCATGTTCCCCAGGTCTCCTGGTCCGATCAGCTTGACCTGGTGACAACTCTGGGTAACCATTACTCAGCGTGTTGATTTGAAGCTACCCGAGGCTGTCGCTTAGCGCCGTCGGGGCGAACGAACGGAGAACCGCCGCATGGGCGACTACGCCAAGGCGCTAGGAGCCAAGCTCCGCGCCATCCGCCAGCAGCAGGGGCTGTCGCTGCATGGCGTCGAGCAGAAGTCCGGCGGCCGCTGGAAGGCCGTCGTGGTCGGCTCCTACGAACGCGGCGATCGAGCGGTCACCGTGCAGAAGCTGGCCGAACTGGCGGACTTCTACGGCGTGCCGGTGGTGGAACTCCTGCCTGAGGGCCGGGTGCCATCCGGCGCCGAGCCCGCCACGAAGATCGTGATCAACCTGGAGCGGCTGCAGCAGCTGCCCGCGGAGAAGGTCGGCCCACTGGCCCGATACGCGGCGACCATCCAGAGCCAGCGTGGCGACTACAACGGCAAGGTGCTCTCGATCCGCACCGAGGACCTGCGGTCGCTGGCGATCATCTACGACATGACCCCCGGCGAGCTGACCGAGCAGCTCATCGACTGGGGCGTGCTGCCCCCGGAGGCCCGTCCGTCCAAAGAAGATTGATTCGGGACAGTAAAACACCCGACAGCGCGCAGACGGGGATGCTGCGCGGTCGGGTGTTTTTCATTACTGCCTTTGATTACTGCCTTTGATTACTGCCTAGCGGGAAGCGCGGAGCCGGTCGGCGATACCGCCGATGCGGCCCAGCACACCGTTGACGAACCGCGGTGAGTCGTCCGTCGAGAGCGTCTTGGCCAGTTGCACGGCCTCGTCGATCGCGACGGCGTCGGGCACGTCGTCGGCCCAGAGGATCTCGTAGAGGCCCAGCCGCAGGACCGCGAGGTCCACGGCGGGCATCCGATCGAGCGTCCAGCCCTCGGCGTGTTCGGTGAGCAACTCATCGATGCGGGCCTGGTTGGCGCACACGCCCTCGACGAGCGTGATCGTGTAGTCGTTCACCGGGGCGACGTCCGGCGAGCCGACCCGGGTCGCCATCAGGGTGACTGGGTCGTCGCCTCGCAGGGCCGCCTCGAAGAGGAGGTCGACCGCGCGCTTGCGTGCCTTGCTTCGGGCTCCCACGTCAGCTGCTGACCCGGCCGAGGTAGCGCCCGTCGCGGGTGTCGACCTTGACCTTCTCGCCCGTGGTGACGAACAGCGGCACCTGGATCTCGGCGCCGGTCTCCAGCTTGGCGGGCTTGGTGCCGCCGGTGGAACGGTCGCCCTGCAGGCCCGGGTCGGTGTGCTCGATGACGAGCTCGACCGAGACCGGGAGCTCGATGAACAGCGGCGTGCCCTCGTGCGAGGAGACGTTCGCGCTGCTGTTCTCCAGCATGTACTTCGCGGCGTCGCCGACGACCTCGGGCGAGATCGAGATCTGCTCGAAGGTGTCGCCGTCCATGAAGACGTACTCGGAGCCGTCGTTGTACAGGTAGGTCATGTCGCGGCGGTCGACGGTGGCGGTCTCGACCTTGACGCCCGCGTTGAACGTCTTGTCGACCACCTTGCCGGTCATCACGTGCTTGAGCTTGGTCCGCACGAAGGCAGGGCCCTTACCCGGCTTGACGTGCTGGAACTCGGTGACGGTCCAGAGCTGACCCTCGAGGTTGAGCACCAGGCCGTTCTTCAGGTCGTTGGTCGAAGCCACGAGCTAGATCTCCTGTGTTTCGCGCATGGGTGATCGTCCTAGACGACCATGAGCTGCTTGGTGGTCAAGGTGAGGAGCTCGGGTCGGCCATCCCGCACGACCAGCGTGTCCTCGATGCGGACACCGCCCTTGCCGGACAGGTAGACCCCCGGCTCGACCGTGACCGCCATGCCGGCGGAAAGTGTACCTTCACCGGTCTTGGCCAGGGCGGGTGCCTCGTGGATCTCGAGTCCGACGCCGTGACCGAGGCCGTGGAGGAACTCCGCGCCGCGACCCGCGTTCTCGATCACCTCGCGGGCGGCTGCGTCGACGTCCTGTACCCGGGCTCCCGGTTTAAGAGCGGCGCGCCCGGCGGCCTGTGCGGCGGCGACCAGGTCATAGACCTCGCGCTGCCAGTCGGCGGGCCGGCCGAGCACCAGAGTGCGCGTCATGTCGGAGTGGTAGCCGTCGATCAGGGCACCGAAGTCGAGTTTGACGAAGTCGCCCTGGTGCAGGACGGCGTCGGTCGGGCGGTGGTGCGGGACCGCCGAGTTGGCGCCGGTCGCCACGATCGAGTCGAACGCGGGCTTGGTGGCGCCGTGGTCGAGCATCCGGTTCTCCAGGTCGCGGGCCACCTCACGCTCGGTGCGGCCCGCGGTGAGCCCGCCGTGTTCGATCAGGTCGGCGAGCGCCCGGTCGGCCGCGGCGCAGGCCATCCGCAGCGCCTCGACCTCGGTGTCGTCCTTGACCATGCGCAGCCGCTCGACCAGGTTCGGCGCCCGGGTGAACTTGAGCGAGGGGGCGGCCTCGGTCAGGGCGTCGAGGCCGTCGACGGAGACGTGCTGGCTTTCGAATCCGGTGCGGCGGTAGGCGGCGTCCTTGTCCGCCTTCGCGGCGAGGGCCAGTGCGCCGGCGCGGTCGATGAGGTGCTCCAACTCGGGGACCTGCAGGCCCGCCTGCTCCACGTAGCGGCCGTCGGTGCAGAAGACCGTGCGCTCCTCGCCGTCGGCGTGCACGAGCAGCGCGCCGTTGGACCCGGTGAAACCGGTGAGGTAGCGCAGGTTGAGCAGGTCGGCGACCAGCACCGCGTCGAGTCCCTGCTCCCGCAGCAACTCCCGCAGGGTTGCGCGACGGCGAACGTGGGCGTCAGGCATGAAGTGAGCTTACGGCTCACCAGCCTCCCTCGTCGGGTCGTCACGTCCTACTCTGCAGTAATGCAGACGTGGGTTATTCGGGGCGTGGTGTTGGCCGTCGTCCACGCGGTGGCGGCGGTCCTGGTGGCGATGCTCAAGGCGTCCGAGCCGACCGGGCGGACGTTTGTCGAGGCGCTGGTCCTGGGCGTGCTGGTGGGCGTCGCGGCGACCTGGGCGGCGGTGGACGCCTGGCGTGGCGTGGCCGACCGCGCTCGTGCGTGGGTCATCGCGGCCCTGATCGCCGGGTGGGGCTCGGCGGTGCTCACCATCATCGGACGGGCCGTGCTGGTGGACCAGACGGGCACCAGTTCCCTGGGCTCGGCCCTGACCGGCGGCGCCGCCTTCACCGCCTTGCTGGTCCTGATACCCGCGGGCCTGGGCCTGATCGTCGGCACGAAACTCGAACGCCCCTCCCCCACAGCAGGCAAACGCCGCAAGTCCGGCACCTAACTCCGCGAGTCGGTTAGGGGCCCAGGGCGGGGGCGTCGGCGTAGTCGCGCCAGCGGCGTGCGGTGATGGGGGTCGGGACCGACGAGTTCAGGGTGGCCAGCGTGGGGTCGGTGAACGGCCACAGGTGTTCGTCGAGCACGAAGGCCAGGCGGCTGTCTGCGGTGACGACCTTCGCGGCGGCGTCGAGGCGGGCGCGGACCGGCAGGGATTCGAGCGCGGGGACGCGGTGGTCCAGGACGCGGATGGCGAGCCTCTCCGCCACCGCCCGGCGCTCGACCCGCAGCAGCCCGCCCTCGACCACCACGTCGATGGTTCGCTGCGGGGACGGCATCGCGAAGCCCCGCAGCGCCCCGGGAGCGCGGGCGGGGTCGTCGCAGGCGCCCGCGTTGTTGATGTCGGCGCCGAAGTGGACCAGGTCGGTCGGGGCGTGCCCGGTGCGGGTCGCGCGAACCAGGTCGACGGGGACGCGATCACACGGGTCCTCGACCGAGCGGACGGCGTGCCCCTCCGGGTCGCGCACCAGGCCGGGGCCTTCCCGCCACGGGCCCGGGATGTGGATGGGCCGCGCGGGTGACCGGCGGAAGTCCTTGTCCCAGAAGGTGATCGTCGTGCCGTGCTCGGTCTCGTGGGCGATGGCGAACGCACCCAGGGTCGGCACCCACATCAGGTCCGCGCTGAACGCGTCGACCACGGAACGCATCCGGGCGGCGGTACTGCTGAACTCGCGGAAACCGCCTGGGGACAGCGTTTCCACGTCGACGGTGAAGGCCGGGTCCTTGGCGCGCAGCAGGAACTGGCCCGCGCCGTTCCACCCCGCGTCGCTGCCGGTGGTGTCGGTGAACATCAGGTAGAACCAGCCGTCGACGTGCACCGCCGCGGGCTGGCCCGCGCCGTAGATGTTGTCGCGCAGCACATTGCGGGCGGCGGTGACGATCGGCCTGCCGCCGTTGCCTCGGCTCCAGACGCGACCGTCGGGGCTGGTGGCGACCCCGATCGAGTTGCCGTTGGCGTGGTCGCCCGCCGCGCCGGTGTAGTACATGTAGTAGATGCCGCGGACCTTGATCACCGATGGGTCGCAGGTGTGCATGCCGTCGAAACCCGTTGTGCTGCCGGAGAAAACCGGTGTCGCCGGGCTGCCGTCAGGTCCGACGAACCTGCTGTCCAGGGAGGTCGACTCGGCCAGGAGGATGTCGTCGCCCGGCGGGTTGGCCACACCGAGCTGGCTGCACCACCACATGCGGTAGCGGTTGCCGTCGAGCATCAGCGTCGGACCGTAGTTGTACGGGGCGTCACCGCCGCCCGCCGCGACCACGCCCGGGCTCTGCCGCGGGCGGTCGGTGCGCAGGGTCAGCTGCGCGGGCGGCGGCTCCTCCGACGGGGTCACCGACGTCGTGGTGGGCTGGGACGGGCCTGCCTCCCCCACGGCTGCCGTGCAACCTGTGAGGAGACCGCCGATCAGCAGAATCGACGCGGCCCTTCGGCGCGGACTCGACATGCGGGCGTGATCGGCCTTCCGGGCGGGTGACGGGAGGGCCCAGTGTAGGGGTGCCGCGTCGCCCGGATGAGGGAATCGGACGATCAAGGTTTGGCGTTGTCCGCCAACCACCGCAGGGCCAGGGCGTATCCGTCGACACCGAGTCCGACGATCACCCCGGCGGCCAGCGCGGAGAGGTAGCTGTGGTGCCGGAAATCCTCGCGCTTGTGCACATTGGAGATGTGCACCTCGATCAGCGGCGCGGTGAGCTGCGCGGCGGCGTCGCGGACGGCGATCGAGTAGTGCGTCCAGGCGGCGGCGTTGAGCACGACCGGAACCTTGTTCTCGGCGGCCTCGTGCAGCCAGCCGAGCATCTCGCCCTCGTGGTCGGTCTGGCGCACCTCGACGTCGAGACCGAGGTCGGCGCCGGTCTCGACGCAGAGCCGGACCAGGTCGGCGTGAGTGGTGCTGCCGTAGATCTCGGGCTCGCGCGTGCCCAGCCTGCCCAGGTTGGGCCCGTTGAGGACGAGCACCTTCACAGCATCACCCCGGTCGATCCGGTCGGCTCCGCCGCGATCGCCGAGTACGCCGCCGCGAGGAGCGACGGGTCCGGTCCCTCCAGCCTGCTCGGCTTGGCGAGACCGTCGAGGACGACGAACCGCAGGACGCCGGACTTGGTCTTCTTGTCGCTCAGCATGCCCTCGATGAGCTGCGGCAGCGCGTCGGCGTCGTAGGTGACCGGCAGGCCGATGCTGGTCAGGATGCTGCGGTGGCGGTCGGCGGTGGCGTCGTCGAGCTTGCCCGCCAGCCGCGCCAGTTCGGCGACGAAGACCATGCCGACGCTGACCGCGGCGCCGTGGCGCCACTTGTAGCGCTCGCGGCGCTCGATGGCGTGGGCCAGGGTGTGACCGTAGTTGAGGAACTCGCGCAGGTCCGACTCACGCAGGTCGGCGGCGACGATGTCGGCCTTGATCTGGATCTTGCGCCGGACCAGCTCGCCGATGACCTCGCCCTCGGGGTCGAGCGCGGCGGCCGGGTCGGCCTCGATCAGGTCGAGGATGACCGGGTCGGCGATGAAGCCGCCCTTGATCACCTCGGCCATGCCCGCGACCAGCTCCCAGCGCGGCAGGGTGGCGAGGGTGGCGAGGTCGACCAGGACCGCGGACGGCTCGTGGAACGCGCCGACGAGGTTCTTGCCCGCCTCGGTGTTGATGCCGGTCTTGCCGCCGACGGCGGCGTCGACCATGCCGAGCAGCGTGGTCGGGACGTTGACCAGCTTCACGCCGCGCATCCAGGTGGCGGCGACGAAGCCCGCGAGGTCGGTCACCGCGCCGCCGCCGAGGGCGACGACGGTGCCCTGGCGGTCCAGGCCGATGCGGCCCAGCACCTCCCAGCAGAACGCGGCCACGGACAGTGCCTTGCCGTCCTCGGCGTCGGGGATCTCGATCCGGTGCGCGTCGATCCCGGCGGCGACCAACTCGTCGCGGGTCGCCTCCGCCGTGGCGGCGAGGGTGGGCTGGTGGATGATCGCGACCTTGGAGGCGCCCTTGACGGCTTCGACCAGGTCGTCGAGCAGCCCCTTGCCGATGACGACGTCGTAGGGCTTCTCGGTGGCGACCCGGATACGCACCGGCTGCACGGTCATTCTCCTCGGTTCAGGACGGTGGCGAGCTGGGAGACGATCTCGTCCGGCGACTTGGTGTCGGTGTCGACCTCGACGCTCGCTATCTCACGGTAGAGCGGGAGCCGGGCGTCGAGCAGCTCTTTGAACTTGGCGCGCGGGTTGACCCCGGCGAGCAGCGGCCGGGCGGTGGACAGCCCGGTGCGGCGCACGCCTTCGGCCATGCCGACGTTGAGGAACACCACGGTGTGCTCGGCAAGCAGCTTGCGCGACTTCTCCGAGAGGACCGCTCCCCCGCCGAGCGAGAGGACACCGTCGTGCTCACGCAGCGCGACCGCGACGGCCTCCTCCTCGGCGGCGCGGAACGCCGCTTCGCCGCCGTCGGTGAAGATGTCGCTGATCGACTTGCCCACGGTCTCGACGATGTCGGCGTCGGTGTCACGGAACGCGACCCCGAGTGCTTCGGCGAGGGCCGTGCCGATGGTGGTCTTGCCCGCACCCGGCGGGCCGACCACGACGGCGACCGGGCTCACCAGCGGTTCCGGAGCGCTTCGAGGTAGCCCTCGACGTTGCGCTTGGTCTCGGCGAGCGAGTCGCCGCCGAACTTCTCCAGGGCCGCCTCGGCGAGGACGAGCGCGAAGACGGATTCGAGAACTACGCCCGCCCGGGGCACCGCGCACACGTCGGAACGCTGGTGAATGGCGACTGCCGGTTCCCCGGTGACGACGTCGACGGTCGACAGCGCGCGCGGCACGGTCGAAATCGGCTTCATCGCCACCCGGGCGCGCAGCGGCTCGCCGTTGGTGATGCCGCCTTCGAGCCCGCCGGCCCGGTTGGACCGCCTGGTGACGCCCGCGACGGTGCCTTCGGCCCGGTCGATCTCGTCGTGCGCCTGGCTGCCCCACCGGCGGGCGGTGGTGAAGCCGTCGCCGATCTCGACGCCCTTCATGGCCTGCACGCCCATGAGCGCGCCCGCCAGCCGCGCGTCGAGCCTGCGGTCCCAGTGCACGTGCGAGCCGAGGCCCGGGGGCAGGCCGTAGGCGATGACCTCGATGACCCCGCCGACGGTGTCGCCCGCCTTCTTGACGGCCTCCACCTCGGCGACCATGGCCTCGGTGGCGGCCGCGTCGAACGCCCGCACGGGACTCTCGTCGATGGCCGCGAGGTCACCCGGTCCCGGGGTCGGGCCGTCCGGCGAAGCCTCGGCCCCGCCGATGGACACGACGTGGCTGATGACCTCGACGCCGAGGAGCTGGCGCAGGAAGGCCTTCGCCACCGTGCCCAGGGCGGTGCGCCCCGCGGTCTCCCGAGCGCTGGCGCGCTCCAGGACCGGGCGGGCCTCGTCGAAGCCGTACTTCTGCATGCCGGGCAGGTCGGCGTGGCCGGGTCGGGGCCTGGTCAGGGGCTCGTTGCGGCCCAGCTCGGCCAGCTCGGCCGGGTCCACTGGGTCGGCGGACATGACCTTCTCCCACTTGGGCCACTCCGCGTTGTCGATGTGCACCGCGATCGGACCGCCCTGGGTCAGCCCGTGGCGCACCCCGCCGAGAAACTCGACCTTGTCGGTCTCGAAACCCATGCGCGGGCTACGCCCGAACCCAAGCCTGCGGCGAGCAAGCTGCTCGCTCAGGTCCGATGTGGTGACCTCGACCCCCGCCACCATGCCTTCCAGCACGGCGACGAGCGCGGGTCCGTGTGACTCTCCGGCGGTAATCCAACGCAGCACGGCCTGATCCTGTCATGGGACCCCGAACCCCGACCGCCCGGATGGGACGAAGGGAACAGTGACGGATCCGACGAAACGGCTGGTGGAAGGGCTCTGGGTGATCACCTCCTGGTCGCGTTCGGGGAGCGGACACGTTGATTTCGGCGTTCGGACGTTGTCTTGACTGTCGCGGCTGGTGCTGATGTTGCGGGTGTTGGCGTTGAGCGGTGGCGGCGCTCGGCGGGTGAAATGGCTCGTTGGGCTGACAAAGGCCGGGGTGCGGACCAGCGGGTTGACGGATTGCGCGGAGGTAGTGGGGCGGCTAACTGGTGTGGGTTGACCGCTCACGGGGTGGGCGAGCCGGCGGGCTGCCGGGGCTGGTGGGGTTGGCGGGTTTACCGCTCGCGGGGGGTGCGGCGACTGGCGGGGTTGGTGGACTGGCGTGCCGGCGGTTGGCCGCTGACGGTCGGCCGCCGGTGGGCTGGTGGATGGGCGGGGTTGGCGGGATGACCGCTTGAGCCGGTTGACGGGATACCACTGGCGGTCGGCGGCGGTGGGCAGGCGGGCCGCCGGGCAGCCGGGGTCGACAGGCCGGCAGGGCAGCGACGAGGTGGCGGGTCAGTGAGGGGCGGGGCAGTGCGTTCAGAGAACGAACAAGGCCGTGGCCGCGAGCATGCCAGGGGCGTGGGGAATGCCGGATCGCCAACGGGTTCTGAGGGTCCGTGGGGCGGCGACGGCAAGTGCGAGGGTGATGACAGCGGCGAGCGTCAGGGCTAAGGGGAGGGCAATCAGGTCCACCGCGCCGAGGAGTGCGCCGAGGGGCACCGAGAGCTTGACGTCTCCCGCGCCCAGTGAGGGTGGGTGAACCAGGTGGATGGTTGCGTGGATCGCCAGGAAAGCCGTGGCTCCGAGGATCGCGTTCCACACAAGGGGTTTCCATGAGTGTCCCGAGGCCGCGACGGCAACGGCCGCCAAGGTCAGCGTGCAGCCGAACACGGGATAGCCTGCCAGGGTGATCACGTCTGGCACCCGACGCTCTCGGAAGTCGACCACGGCGAGGCTGACGGCGAACCAGGCGTACAGGGCCGCGGTGGGTAGCCACCACGTCGGCAGGTCGCCGATATGCCAGCGCCAGGCGATGAGGCCCCAAAGAATCGCCGTCGGTACTTCACAGCACCCGGCGCGCGCCCTGGTGCCTCTGGGGTGACGGGCGAGAAAACGGCGGGCGACCATTCCCGCCAGGATTCCCGCGGTGGCCGACACCGAAATCAGGATCACAGGGCCTGGCGGACCGAGGAAGTTGTTCAGCATCAACGGTGTCAGCACGAACAAAGGCAACGCGAACAGTGCGATGCGGACAGGGATCGGGCGTGTCGTGGATTTGACGAGCATGTGACCTCCGGTTTCGCTTTCAGGTTAGCGAGCGGGAGGTTGGGTGTCATTTACCCGATAGCATGGGGATGGCCGTTTGACGGGTTTGTTGATTTGTGCTTATCGCGGCGAAAGCGAGTCCTCGACGAGGATCATGGAAGAAGCCACCCAGCAGCGGCGACCGATCGTATTGTTGGCGATCCTGTACCAAGCGGAATTCGGTTGTGGCGCCGTGAAACAGTGCGCGGTGACACCGCGACTGCGGTATCCCAGCCCCACGATCCCGTCATCAATGCCGGGGCCGGTCCGAATGCGGACGCCGTCCTCCCGGAATTCCGCGTGAGCCGAGGGACCGACACCACCACTGCTCGAAGCCTGCGAATACGTGGTGGCACCGACAGTTCCGGCGGTGGCGAACCCCATGACGCAAGCCATTACGGCGATCATGAGACCGCTGGGAATAAATCCAACCATTGGTACACCCCCATGTAACGAAAACAATTCGTAATCCCACCGTGCCGACGGTCAGCGGCATGATCAAGCGCCGGTGACCGGGCTACAGCAGTACGCCGCCCGTGGCCATTCGCAGCGCGTCGCGCATTTCGAGGCGGGGTGCGGGGTGTCCAGTGAAGTGCTCCACCTGCGTGAAAGCCTGGTGCAGCAGCATGTCGAGGCCGGTCGCGAGTCTGCCGCCTGCCGCTGACACCGCTTTGGCCACCGGCGTGGGCCACGGGTGGTAGATGACGTCCAAGACGCACGGCGCCTGCGCCATGGCCCGAGCCAGTGGCGCGACGGCCGAGGCGGGGGCGGTGTTGACGACAACCGCGGCCGACCTCGCCAGGTCCGCGAGGTCCACTGTGGACCAGTCGGCCAACCGCAGTGCCAACGAAAGCCCTGCGGCGCAAGCGATCGCATCGGTAGCGCGCGCTGGATCGCGGACGACGAGAGTCACCTCTTCGACGCCGAGTTCCCTCAGACCCGCCAGGGCGGCGCGGGCCGTGCCCCCCGCGCCGAGGACGACCGCTGTGGGGCCAGCCTCGTATCCCGCGGCACGGAGGGCTCCGGTCACACCGTCGATGTCGGTGCAGTCGGCGTGCCAGGTTCCGTCGGGGCGGTGGATCAACGTGTTCGCGGCGCCGACCGCGAGCGCACGGGCGGTGGCCGTCGTGGCGAAGGTCAACGCCGCGTGCTTTCCGGGCATGGTGACCGACAGGCCCGCCCACTCCGGGCCCATCGACGCGACCAAGCCCGGCAGGCGGGCTTCGTCGCACTCGATTCGTTCGTAGGTCCAATCGGTCAGGCCGAGCGCCGCGTAGGCGGCGTTGTGCAGCACCGGGGAGAGCGAGTGATCGACAGGTGAGCCGAGGACGGCCGCACGTCGGTCAGTACGCACCGTTGGCCTTGGCCTGCTTGATGTTGTCCTCGTGTTGGGCGTAGGTGTCGCCGAAGCAGGAGGTGCCGTTCTTCTGGCACTTCACGAAGAACAGCCACGTGCCCTCGGCCGGGTTCGCCGCCGCCGCCAGGGCCGCCTTGCTGGCCGCCGCGATCGGGGTCGGGGTGAGTCCCGTGTTGAGGTAGCTGTTGTACGGCCCGGGCGTCGCGCGGTCCTCGGCCCTCGTCGTGATCGCGGGGCGGGTCAGCACGTAGTTGATCGTCGAGTCGTACTTCAGCTCCATCGCCTTGACGAGCCGGTTGTACGTGACCCTGGAGACCTTCTTGAAGTCCGCCTCGATGGCCTCGCGCTCGATCAGGGAGGCGATGACCAGGACCTGGTACGGCGTGAACCCGGTGCTCTCGGCCAGCTTCGGCATCCCGTAGCTCTGCAGCCGCGCCGACGACTCGGTGACGAGCTTCGTCCACAGCTCCTCGGCGGTCGACCCCGGCTTGACGTCGTAGACGTCCGGGGCGATCAGGCCTTCGAGCCTGCGCTTGGGCTCCGGCGCGCGGGAGGCGTCGGGGATCGCCCACTCGGGGACACCGAGGGCCTTCAGGTCACCCGTCTCGGCGACCTTGAGCAGCTCCTCGACCGGCACGCAGGTCTTCTTGCCGTCCAGCGTCGCGCACGAAGCGGCGGACAGCTGCGAGATGATGCCGGGGACGACGGTCGCGCCGTTGGCCAGGTCGTCGAGCTGGGTACCGGCCCTGATCTGCAGGTGCCCGACCTTCGAGGTGGGTGTGACGATCTTCTGGACCGCCGCCTCGCCCGAGATCTTCGTCCGCATCACGTAGTAGCCGGGCTGGATCGACCGGACCTTCGTTTCCTTCTGCGCCGCCGCAAGGAACGCCTTGCCGCTCGCGACGATGCCGTCCTCGGCCAGCCGCCCGGCGATGGCTCCCGTGGAGTCGCCGCCCTTGACCTCGAAGATGACGTCACGCTCGCCCGCGCCGGAGAAGTCGTCGTAGCCGCCGAGGCCCGAGAGCTGGCGGAAGCCGAACCACACACCGCCGCCGATCAGCAGCGCCACGACGATACCGAACACGGCGAGCCGGTTGCGGCGCTTCTTTCGCAGTTGCTTGGCCCTGCGCGCGGCCGCCGAAGCGGCGGTGGGCCGTCGTGGTCGCTCCCGGCTGGGGCGTTCCTCGAACAAACCGAGATCGTCGGTCATGAGTCCTCCGCGGATCGAGCGAGTGCCGCGGACCGGGCGTCTAGCCACGACTGCAGGATCTCCACTGCCGCCGCCTGGTCCACCACCGCTCGCTGGCGTTTGCCCTTGACCCCCTGCTTGCTGAGCATGCGTGACGCGGACACCGTGGTCAGCCGCTCGTCGGCGAGCCGCACCGGGACCGGCGCGATCCGCCGCGCCAGCTCCGTGGCGTACGCGTGCGCGCTTTCGGCCGCCGCGCCGTGCCGCGAGGCCAGCGTCCTCGGCAATCCGACCACCACTTCGACCACCTCGTGCTCGGCGACGAGCTCGGTGAGCCGGTCGAGGTCCCCACCCGACCGTTCGTCCCGAGACAGCGTAACGAGCGGTGTGGCGAGGATCGGACCCGGATCGCTCACAGCGACCCCGACCCGGACGGAACCGACGTCCACGGCGAGCCTGCGGCCACGTCCTGGGTCGTCGGTTCCCGGCCGGTCGAATGCGGGAGTCACGATCCGCCCAACGCCCTGCGCAGGGCGTTCACCGCCTCGCCGATACCGTCGGCGTTCGCGCCGCCACCTTGGGCGAGGTCGGGCTTGCCGCCACCGCGCGCGTCGATGGCCGCGGCGAACGACGGGACGAGCTTGCCCGCGGCGAGCCCGTTGTCCCGCGCGGCGGACGTGGTGGCCACGACGAAGGCGACCTTGCCGTCGACCACGGAGAACAGCGCGACCACGCCGGGCCGGGAGCCGAGCCGGTTGCGGACCTCGCCCGCGAGGGAGCGCAGGTCGTTGCCGCCGACGCCGTCGGGCACCTTGAGCGCGATCAGCGCGGTCCCGCCGATGTCCTGTGCCTGGTCGACGAGGGTGCCCGCCGAGGCGAGCAGTTGTCCCGCGCGGAGCCGCTCCAGCTCCTTCTCCGCGCCGCGCAGCCGCTCGATGAGCGCTTCCACACGTGCGGGCACCTCGTTATCGGGCACTTTAAGCATCGAGGCGAGGTTCTGGACCAGGGCGCGCTCCTTGGCGAGGTAGCGCATGGCGTCCATGCCGACGTAGGCCTCCAGGCGCCTGCTGCCGGAGCCGACCGAGGACTCGCCGAGCACGGTGATCGGGCCGATCTGCGAGGAGTGCTCGACGTGCGTGCCACCGCACAGCTCGCGCGACCACGGCCCGCCGATCTCGACCACGCGGACCTGCTCGTCGTAGGTCTCGCCGAACAGCGCGACCGCGCCCATCTCCTGCGCGCCGCCCATGTCGGTGTAGACCACGCGGACCGGCAGGTCCTTGCGGACGGCGAGGTTGGAGACCTCCTCGATCTCGCTCTTGGTCTCCTCGGAGAGCCCACCGGACCAGGCGAAGTCGAGCCGCAGGTAGCCGGGCTTGTTGTACGACCCGCTCTGCAGCGCGGTCGGGCCGAGCACCTGACGCAGCGCGGCGTGCACGACGTGGGTGCCGGAGTGGCCCTGACGTGCGCCGATGCGCCATTCCTGGTCGACCTGGGCTTCCACGTGCTGGCCTTCGCGGACCTCGCCGCTGCGCACGCGCACCTGGTGGACCCACAGCTTGCGGGCGATCTTCTGGACGTCGAGGACCTCCATCTCGACACCCTCGCCGGTGATCGTCCCGGCGTCGCTCTCCTGGCCGCCGGACTCCGCGTAGAGCGGGGTGCGGTCGAGCACGACCTCGACGATGTCGCCCTCGGCCGCGCCGCTGACGCGCTTGCCGTCGAGGACCAGGCCGCGGATGACGGACTCGGACGCGAGGTCGGTGTAGCCGGTGAACTCGGTGCCGCCGAGCGCGAGGAGGTCGCGGTAGACGGACTGGTCGCCGTGGCCGGTCTTACGCGAAGCGGCGTCGGCCTTGGCGCGGGCGCGCTGCTGGGCCATCAGCTCGCGGAAGCCGTTCTCGTCGACCGACAGCCCCTTCTCGGCGGCCATCTCCAGGGTCAGGTCGATCGGGAAGCCGTAGGTGTCGTGCAGCTGGAAGGCCTGGTCGCCGGGCAGCATCGCGCGACCCTCGGCCTTGATCTTGTCCGCGGCGAGGTCGAAGATCTTCGACCCGCTGACCAGGGTCGCGAGGAAGGTCTCCTCTTCCTTGCGCATGACCGACTCGATCCGCGCGAAGTCGCTCGCGAGGTCGGGGTAGGACGGGGACATGGTGTCGCGCACGACCTTGGCGAACTCGCCGAGCACCGGCTCCTGCACGCCGAGCAGGCGCACGGAGCGCACGATGCGGCGCAGCAGGCGGCGCAGGACGTAGCCGCGGGCCTCGTTGCCGGGGGTGACACCGTCGCCGATGATCATCATGCCGGAACGGGCGTGGTCGGCGATGACGCGGAAGCGCACGTCGTCGACGGCGTTGCCCGCGCCGTAGCGGCGGCCGGACATCTCCTCGGCCTTGCTGATCACCGGGCGGACCAGGTCGGTCTCGTAGACGTTGTCGACGCCTTGGAGCAGGTAGGCGACGCGCTCGATGCCCATGCCGGTGTCGATGTTTTTGCGCGGCAGCGAGCCGACCGGCGGGTGGCCCTTCTTCGGGCTCAGCTCGCCGCGCTCGTCCTGCATGAAGACGAGGTTCCAGATTTCGAGGTAGCGGTCCTCGTCGGCCTCGGGCCCACCGTCGCGGCCGTGCTCGGGGCCGCGGTCGTAGTAGATCTCCGAGCAGGGGCCCCCGGGGCCGGGCACGCCCATGTCCCAGTAGTTGTCCTCGCCGCCGCGGCGCTGGATGCGGTCCAGCGGCAGGCCGGCGATCTTCTGCCACAGCTCGAGGGCTTCGTCGTCGTCGTTGTAGACCGTCGCCCAGAGGCGGTCCGGGTCGAAGCCGTAGCCGCCGTCGGCGACGCTGTTGGTCAGCAGCGTCCAGGCGTGCTCGATCGCCCCGGCCTTGAAGTAGTCGCCGAAGGAGAAGTTGCCCGCCATCTGGAAGAACGTGTTGTGGCGGGTCGTCTTGCCGACCTCGTCGATGTCGCCGGTGCGCACGCACTTCTGCACGCTGGTGGCGCGCGGGTACGGGGCCGGGGCGTCGCCGAGGAAGTACGGCTTGAACTGCACCATCCCCGCGTTGACGAACAGCAGGTTGGGGTCTTCGAGGATCAGCGACGCGCTGGCGACCTTGGTGTGGTCGTTGGCGACGAAGTACTCGGTGAAGCGCTTGGAGATCTCGTGGGTCTGCACGGTCTTGGTTCCTAGGGAATCAGTGGGTTCGACGGGCGGTCGGCGCGGCGAACGGCGAAGGCTCGGCTCAGCCGTTCGCCCTGCGCGCTCGCGCGGCGGGTCGGGCGCCCGGGCGGACACCGGAGCGGCGCTCGACGACGTCGGTGAGTTCCTCTTCGCGTTCGACCATGCCCGCGCGCACGTCCGCGCCGAAGGCGCCGATGGCGCCCGCGAGCTCACGCACGGCGTCGCCGACGTTGCCCGCGATGCCCGCGGGGGTCACCGCGTGCGCGGTCTGCTTGGCCTTGCGGGACAGGGCGACACCGGTGGCGACGCCGAGGCCGAGCCAGAAGATCCGCTTCATGCGCGGACTCCCTTGCGCTTGCGGCGGGAGTGCTTGCCCTCGATCTCACCCTTGGCACGGCGGCGGGCCTTGATCGCCTTGCTCACGCCGTAGGACACCGCGGCGAACTTGACCAGGGGACCGCCGAGCGTGGCGGTGAACACCGAGGTCAGGGCGGAGACGTTGCCGGTGACGGCCTGGGCGTTCGAGGTGATGCCGTCGACCCGCTCGAGCTGGGCGTTGACGTGCGTCAGCGTGGTGTTCGCGCCGTTGAAGAGCGGGTCGCTGTTCTCGTGCGCCTTGCGGATCGCGATGGTGGCCTCGTCCAGCGTGCGCCCAAGCTTGAACAGCATGATGCCCAGCAGCACTACCAGCAGCACGAACGCGCCTGCGGCGATCAGCGCGGCGATCTGCCCTGCTGTCACGGGCCCTCCTCGTCAACGGGGTTTTGATCGGCGTCAGGCTACCGCGCCCCGGGCTTCACCTCGGGACAGGCACACCACAGACGGTGATCCCGCCGCTCGGCGCACCGAAACCGAGAACATGGGTGACGGAAACGGTAAGCGCCTTTGCGCCGGGCGGCACTTCTTTATCCAGGGTGATCACGCCACGTCGGGTCTGACCGGCCGGGACATCGGATGACCAGCCGAGCTGGACCGCTTGGTGCGCGCTCAGTCGCCGCGGATGACTCTGCGCAGCTTGGGGACGCGGTCGGCGAGTTGGCGTTCGGCGCCGCGGGCGGTGGGTTCGTAGTAGTCGCGGCCGACTAGTTCCTCCGGCGGGTACTGCTGGGTGAGGACGCCGTCGGGGACGTCGTGGGGGTAGCGGTAGCCGGTGGCGTTGCCGAGCTTCTTGGCGCCCTGGTAGTGCCCGTCGCGCAGGTGGGCGGGGACCAGGCCCGCGCCGCCCGCGCGGACGTCGGCCATGGCGCTGTCGATGGCGTTGATGACGGCGTTGGACTTCGGCGCCGTGGCCAGGTGCACCGTGGCCTGGGCGAGTGCCAGCCGGGCCTCCGGCATGCCGATGAGCTGCACGGCCTGGGCGGCGGCGGTGGCGGTCAACAGGGCCGTCGGGTCGGCCATGCCGATGTCCTCGCTGGCGTGCACGACGAGCCTGCGGGCGATGAAGCGCGCGTCCTCCCCCGCCTCGATCATCCGGGCCAGATAGTGCAGCGCGGCGTCCACGTCGGAGCCGCGGATGGACTTGATGAACGCGCTGATGACGTCGTAGTGCTGGTCGCCGGAGCGGTCGTAGCGCACCGCCGCCTTGTCGACGGTCGCCTCGACGGTGGCCAGGTCGATCGAGCCGTCCCGGGTGGCGACGGCCGTGTCGGCGGCGGCTTCCAGCGCGGTCAGGGCGCGGCGGGCGTCGCCGCTCGCGAGGCGGACGAGGTGGTCCTCGGCGTCGGGATCGAGGGTGACAGCGCCCGCGAGGCCGCGTTCGTCGGCGATCGCGCGGCGGATGAGGTCGCGCAGGTCGGTGTCGGTGAGCGGCTGCAGCTGCAGCACCAGGGAGCGCGACAGGAGCGGGGACACGACGGAGAAGAAGGGGTTCTCGGTGGTCGCGGCGACGAGCAGGACGATGCGGTCTTCGACGGCGCCGAGGAGGGCGTCCTGCTGGGTGCGGGAGAAGCGGTGCACCTCGTCGATGAACAGGACCGTGGACTCGCCGGAGTGGCTGAGCCTGCGTTTCGCGTCGTCGATGACCGCGCGCACCTCTTTGACGCCGGCGGACAGCGCCGACAGGGCGACGAAGCGGCGGCCGATCGCGGAGGAGACCAGGGTGGCCAGCGTCGTCTTTCCGGTGCCGGGCGGGCCGTAGAGCAGGATCGATGCCGGGGCGGCACCTTCGACGAGCCTGCGCAGCGGGGCGCCGGGGCCGAGGAGGTGGTCTTGGCCGACCACCTCGTCGAGGGTCGCCGGGCGCATCCGCACGGCGAGGGGCGCGTTCGGGCGCCGCGCCGAGGCGGTGGGCGCGGCGAACAGATCCAGATCGAACTCCTGTTCCACAGGTATCGACGCTACCCGTTCCGCGCGTGCGACAATTTCCAGCCGTGACCCCGTCTGCGCGTGTCGTGCTGCTCGCGGGCCCTTCGGGCTCTGGGAAATCGACGTTGGCGGCCCGGGCTGGTGTCCCGGTCCTGCGTCTGGACGACTTCTACCGCGAGGGCGACGACCCACTGCTCCCCCGCGACGCGACCGGCCGGGTCGACTGGGATCTGCCCGCCGCCTGGCACGCCGCGGACGCGCTCGACGCGATCGTTCGGCTCGCCACGACGGGGAAGATACACGCGCCGCACTACGAGCTTGGGGCGGACCGGCGGATCGGTGGCTACGACCTCGACCTCGCCGGTTCCCCGGTGTTCGTCGCGGAGGGTCTGTTCGCGGACCGGATCGTCGAGGGCTGCCGCGCCGCGGGTGTGCTCGCCGAAGCCGTGGTGCTCGCGCCGACCGGTGGACGGACGTTCGCACGACGGCTGGTGCGGGATGTGGCGGAGTCCCGGAAGGCGACGCACGTCCTGGTGCGGCGCGGGTTGCGGCTGTGGCGCGAGCACGCGGCGGTTGTTCGGCGGTGTGAGTCGGCGGGGATGCGGCGGCGGACGTCGGCTGAGGTGTTGCGGCTGTTGGAGGAGTTGTCGCGATCGGTTCAAGGCCGCACGGCGGCGAGATAGCGCTGTCCCAGCACCCGTACGTGCTCGACCAGTTCCGGGGGGCCGTCGAGCCGGAAGTCCATTCCCAGCATGCCGACGTAGATCGCGATGGTCTCCAGGGTGTCCGCGCCCGTCACCAGGACGCTGGTGTGTTCATCGACGGCTTCCACGATCCCGACGGTGGGGTTGATCCGCGCGACGACCACCGAGGCGGGGGCAAGGACCGTGATCCGGGCGTGGACTTTCCAGCCCGTCGAGGCGATCTCGCGAAGCACGAACGCGACCAGGTCGTCGTCGGGCAGCAGTCGGGGTGCGAAGCGGCGTTCGCCGGGGACCGCCGTCGTCACCGGTAGGGCGCGCCACGTGTGATCGTCGAGGTCGTAGGCGACGAGGTACCACCGGCGCTGCCAGCTGATCAGGCGGTACGGCTCGACCTCGGTGCCGCCTATCCGCAGGGTCTTGCCGTCGCGCACGGCGGCGGCGATGGTGTCGAGGACCGCGGCGGCGACCGGGGCGTCGGGCTCGCGCGAGCCCGTGACCGCCGGGCCGACCGCGGTGGCGTTCCGGAGAGCTTTCACCTTGCGCTGCAAGCGTTTGGGCATGATCTGGGTGAGCTTGGCCAGCGCCCGGGACGTGCTCTCCCTGATGTCGGCGATGCCCGTCGCCCCCTCCTCGGCGAGGCCGATCGCGACCGCGACCGCCACGGCTTCGTCGTCATCGAGCAGCAGCGGCGGCATGGTGGCGCCCTGGCCGAGGCGGTAGCCGCCGATGGAGCCGCGCTCAGCGTGGATGGGGTAACCGAGTTCGCGCAGTCGCGCGATGTCGTGGCGGAGCGTGCGGTCGGTGACGCCGAGGTGATCGGCCAGGTCACGGCCGGTTCGCGCCCGCTGGTCCTGCAACAGGGACAACAGGCGCAGCAGTCTGGTCGCGGTCTCCGCCACGGTCCTCCGTTCAATTAGGAACGAAAGCAGCCTAATACGGCTTTAGGCTTCAGGTACAGCCCGAACAGCGAGAGGAACGACCATGACGAACACCGCCCCGCGACTCACCTGGCGCCAGACCCTTGCCGAGTCCCACCGGATCCTCGAAGCCGCCGTCGCGGGCGTCGGCGACGACCAGTGGACGCTGCCGACTCCGTGTTCGCAGTGGACGGTCACGCAGGTCGTGCAGCACGCGGCGGGCGACCAGCTGGCTTACGCGTCCACCCTCGGTTTCGGCAGCGGGCCGGACTTCGACCCGTTCGCCCCGTCCGGGTCGGTCGACGGCAGCCCGGTCGCCCTGGTCCGGGACGCCGTGGAGCGCACGGCCGAGGCCTGGGCGCGAACCGACTCGGACACCGCGCCGACGCCCCTCCCCCACGGCGAGTTGCCGATCGCGGTGGCGGCGGGCGCGTGCGCGATGGACGCGGCGGTGCACGCGTGGGACATCGCCGTCGCGACGGGCAGGCCGTCGCCGCTGAGCGAGCCGTTGTGCGTCGAGTTGCTTGAGGTGGCGCACGCGATCGTCGAGCCGCTGAGGCAGTGGGGCGCGTTCGCCGCCGCCGGCGCGACCGAGGCAGGCGACAGCGCGGAGACCCGGCTGCTTCGCTACCTCGGCCGCGAGGTCACGGTCGCAGCAGGGGCTTGATCACCTCTCGGGCGTCCATCGCGGTGTACGCCTCGGCGACCCGGTCCAGCGAGTACTCCGCGTCGAAGACCAACCCGGGGTTGATCTTCCCGTCGAGCACGTCCGCGAGCAGTTCGCTGATATATCCCCGAACCGGCGCCACACCGCCGGCGACAGCGATGTTGTTGCCGAACATCTGACCGACGGGAAGCTCCGGGCCGCCCGCGGGGACGCCGACGTAGCCCACGCGGCCCCCGGGGCGGACCGAGTCGAGCGCCTGCCGCATGGATTCCTTGGTGCCCACGCATTCCAGGACGGCGTCCGCGCCGATGCCGCCGAGCAGCTCGATCACCTTCGCGGCGCCCTCGTCGCCGCGCTCGGTGACGACGTCGTTGGCGCCGAACTCCTTCGCCACCCGCTGGCGGGCGCCATGGCGGGACATGACGATGATCCGTTGCGCGCCCAGGCGGTTGGCGGCGAGGACCGCGCACAGGCCGACCGCGCCGTCGCCGACGACGGCCACCGTGTCGCCCGGCCCGACCCCGGCGGCGATCGCGGCGTGGTGGCCGGTGCCCATGACGTCGGACAGGCTCAGCATGCTCGTCAGGAGGCTCTCGTCGGGCACGCCTGCGGTGGCGACGAGCGTGCCGTCGGCGAACGGGGAGACGACGTACTGCGCCTGCGCGCCATCGATCGGGTCGCCCGCCTTGTCGGTGCTTCCCCAATAACCGCCGCGCAGGCAGGAGGTGTAGACGCCGTTGCGGCAGTGCACGCAGTCGCCGTCGCTGACCGCGAAGGGAGCGATCACGAAGTCGCCCGCCTTGACCGTTCGGACCTCGGAGCCGACTTCCTCGACGATCCCGACGTACTCGTGGCCGATGCGGCGCGGCCTCTCGGTCGGCGAGACCCCGCGGTAGCCCCACAGGTCCGAGCCGCAGACGCACGCCGCGACGACGCGGACGATCGCGTCGGTCGGGTTGCGCAAGGCGGGTTCGGCCACGTCCTCGAGCCGGATGTCACCAGGACCATGCAGGACCGTCGCACGCATCTATCCGAACTCCTATCGGCCGAGGACCCGGCGCAGCGCGCCGAGGACGAGTTCCACCCGGTCGAGCCGGGCGTTGTGGCCCATCAAGCCGATGCGCCACACACTGGTGGCGAACGCGCCCGCACCCGCGCCTATTTCCAGGTTGTATTCCGAGAGCAGGATGTGCCGGATCTTGGCGGAGTCGACGCCGTCCGGGACGCGCACGGTCGTCAGCTCCGGAAGCCGGTGGCCTTCGGCGGCGAACAGCTCCAAGCCGAGCTCGCCGAGTCCTTCCCGCAGCCGCTCCCCCGCGACCCGGTGCCGCTCGAAGACCGCCTCCAAGCCTTCCTCCAGCACCCGCCCGAGCGCGGCGTGCAGCGACGCGATCATGGCCACCGGCGCGGTGTGATGATAAGTCCGTCCGCCGTTGCTTCCGTCGACGTAAGCGCCGATCAGGTTCAAGTCCAAATACCAGGTAGGCGGCTTCGGCAGGCGCCGCTCCCACGCGCGCTCGGACACCGTGAACGGCGCCAGACCCGGCGCGACGCCGAGGCACTTCTGGGTGCCGGAGTAGGCGACGTCCACACCCCAGTGGTCGATGCTGACCGGGATACCGGCCAGCGAGGTCACGCAGTCGGCGACCACGAGCGCACCCGGGTCGCGCGTGTGCACCGCGACGGCGAGGGTGCCGATGTCGCTGCGCACGCCGGTCGAGGTCTCCGCGTGCACCGCGGCGACCATCGTGGGCGCGGGATGCGCGGCGAGGACCCGCTCGACGTCGACGGGCTGTCCCCATTCGTGATCGACCCGCACGACCTCGCCGCCGTAGCGACCGGCGACGTCGACCATCCGCTCACCGAAGAGCCCGTTCACCGCCACCACAACCACGTCGCCGGGCCGGACGAAGTTCGCGAACGCGGCCTCCATGCCGATCGAGCCGGTGCCCGACAGGGGCAGGGTGCGGGCGTTCTGGGTGCCCCACACGACCCGCAAGCGCGCGCATGTCTCGTCGAGCACGCGCAGGAACGCCGGGTCGAGGTGCCCGAGCAGCGGCGCGCCGAGCGCGGCGGTCGCCTCCGGGTACGGGTTCGACGGTCCGGGTCCGAGCAGTACACGGTCAACCAGTGCCATGCCTGCACCTTACGGACGCGCCGGGGCCTCCGCCGGTACGGGCTCGGCGCGGCCCAGCAGGGAGCGCACCATGATCCCGGTGGCGTAGGGCACGAGGTCGCGGCCGCGCCGCCACAGCCACGGGATGCCCTTGATGATCAGCCACGCGAAGTGTTCGACCTTGTTGGCGGGCCTGCCGCCCTCGCAGACCAGGCTGACCGGGTTCGGCACGGCGCAACCCGCGGTTTCCAGCAGGTCGCCGAAACCGGCGGCGAGCATGCGGTGGC
This sequence comes from Actinokineospora xionganensis, assembly GCF_014323725.1. GTDB lineage: Bacteria > Actinomycetota > Actinomycetes > Mycobacteriales > Pseudonocardiaceae > Actinokineospora > Actinokineospora xionganensis. Next base: position 60,735 of record NZ_JABVED010000008.1, read on the forward strand.
CCAACTCGGAGGGGTGCAGCCGGTCGACCGCCCAGACATCGGGGCCGTACGCGCCGGGCATGCGGTCAAGGTCCAGGCAGGGGGCGCCGGTCTCGGCGACGACGTCGTCGATCACCTCGTTGAGGCGGTCGATGCGGTCCTTGAGGGCGCGGCGCAGCGAACCGGGAAGACGGAACACACGGCTGTGGTCGTGGTAGCGGGCGAGCAGGACCATCGCGCCCTGACCGTTGAGCGCGGTCACCACGCGGATGAGGTGTGCGCGCATCTGTTCTGGGTCGAAGTCCGACCGGAGGGTGTCGTTCATCCCGGCGATCACGATGGCCGTGTCCGGCCTTGCTTTGAGCGCGGCCGGGAGTTGCCGGTCGTGGACGCACGCTATGCGCGCGCCGGTGAAGGAGAAGTTGTCGACTTGGGCGCCTAGGGCCTTGCCCAGGAGGGGGCCGACACCGCGCCAGCCGCCTCTGGGGAGAGGGTCGCCTACGCCGAAGGTCGTCGAGTCACCGAGAACGGCGAGCCTGTTCGCCGTCCAAGCCGTGGAAATCGCCACCGCTGTCACGAGGTCAACAATCGGGGGTGCTCGCGCACGGGCGGTGAGGTTGGGGTGTCCGTGGAGGGGCGTGTCAGCGAAGTCTCGGTGCTTCGTGCTCACGCTGCCCGGAACTGTTGTGCGGGGTGCCTAATGAGATCTGTCTAGGTGGTTCGCCTTGATTCGGGGACGCCGGAGAGGGACCTGCTCGGGTAAAGCGGGCAGGGTGAGGAAACTGCCCCGCACCGCGAAGTTCAGGTTGGTGGGCGCTTGAATGTCGTGGGACCGCTCGCCTAACGGAACGCTGGGTAGAGGTCCAAGGTTCCGTCGCCGAACCGTGTCCTCATCGCCACCGCCACGGTTTCGGCGTGGTCTGCGATGGCGGTTGCGCCTGCTCGTTTGGCTGCCTTTGCCAGGTCTGCCCAGCGGGCCACCAAAACCTCGCTCTGGTGTGGGGTGTCCACCGCTCCGCCGGACCCGAGTTGGTCGATGTCCGGAACGGTCAGGTACTGCCACGTCGTCAACCAGACCCAGAAGACCTGGGCGTCCAGCAGCCTGGGGAGCAACACCTCGTCGTCGTCCAGGTCCGGCCACATGACTCGGACCTCCGCCCGCCAGGCGGCCAGCATGGCGTCGGTCATGCCGGGGGGCAGCGCGTAGGCGCACCAGCAGGACGGGAACGGGACCGTCAGGTAGGCGGCGTCGAACATCATGTTTCGGACGCAACCGCCCTCGAAGTCGAGGAAACGGACGCCGCGGTTGGTGATCAGGTTGTTGTCGGGGCAGGAGTCCGACGGGCTGAACGCTCGGTGCCTGCTGTTGTCCAGCAGCGCGACGGTGCCCTGGGCGAACTCGGCGGCGGCGGGGGTTGTCTCGACGCCGAACTCCGCGGCGAGCAAAGCGGGTAGGGCTGCCACGGCGGTGGGGCCGTGTTCGGCCAGGGGGTCCTTGGCGCTCGGAGGGCTCTGCCTGCGCAGCAGGGCGTCGAAGTCGGCTTCACGACCCGCTGTCGTGGCGTGCAGGCGGCCCAGTGAGCGGGCCCAGGACAGCAGCGCGCCCTCGGCGGCGCGCGCGTCGGTGCCGTGCAACTTGCCCGCGAGGGTCGGGGCGCGGCCCAGATCTTCCATGACCAGCAGGCGGCTGTCGCCGTCGTGGGCGAACAGCTCCGGGCACATGCGGTCTTCGGCGGTCAGCGCGGTGAAGAGCTGGTAGCTCACGGCCTCGCGGATCCAGCTGTCGCGCGGCGTGGTGCCCGGCGGCTGGACGTAGCGCTTGACGGCGAGGGTTCGCGGGAGGGAGAAGGGGCTCGACGCCACCTTCACGCGTAAGACGATGGAGCGTTCGCTGCCGCCGAGGTCCTCTGGCTCGCCGAGCTGGATCCGGGCCCCGAACCGCTTGGTGAGCACTGACTCCGCTGCGACGACGGTCGCCAGTACCTCCGCCTGCTGGTCCGGTGACGTCACGGTGTCGTTTGTCTCCGGTGGGTCGGCGGCGATCTCCACACTCATCTCCTCTGACCCTACTCCCGATCGTAGGTCCCCAAGACCGGGCCTTGGGTGTCCCCGAGGACCGTAGTGGTACGCGACGATCCAGAGGGAGGGGGCGGTCGAGAAATCACGGCGCGAAGCCAGAACGGGTGTCGTGCTCCCAGAGCGTGAGACCTAGGTTTAAAACTCAGCCAGGCGATAGCGGGCGTGCCGCGTCGTCGGCGAATCGCCTGCTCCGGCGCACCATGAGCACCGCCGAGGCGGCCAGCACGATGCCCAGCAGGTTGATCGTCAGCTGACCGGCCGAGTCGAGCACCTTCTGCCATTCGCCGAGGATCGCCGCGACCGCGATGTAGCCCGCGGCGGGGACGGTGGTGACCGAGATGAACACGCCGACCAGGGCCGCGGACTTCGCCGACGTCATCGACAGCATGCCCGCGGCGCCCGCCAGCACGGCCACGATCAGCGACCACGGCCCGACCTTGTAGACGAAGTCGACCTGGTGGTCGCCCACGATGACGCTCGCGTCGAACAGCCCGGCCGTCCACCCCAGCCACGTGCCGGCCGCGGTGACCGCGATGGCCACCACGAAGCCCAGTCCCAGCGCCAGGCTCGCGCGCCGCACGAGGTCCCACCGCCCGCGGACCAGTCCGACAGCGATCGCGGCGAGCGGCCCGAACTCCGGTCCGACCACCATCGCGCCGACGATCGTGATCGGCGAGTCGGTGATCACGCCAACGGCGGCGAGCAGACACGCGATGATGAGAAAGGCCAGGTAGGTGACGTTGAGACGGGACTCCTCGCCGGTGCGGGCGACCAGTTCCTCCCACACCACCGCGTCCGCCGCCTCGCCGGGCGAGGCGTGCTCGGCGAGGTCGGCGGCGTCGGACATCACGGTGTCGATCACGTCGAGGGTGATTCCCCCGGTGTGGTCGACGCCCAGCGCGCAGAACACGGCCAGGATCTCGTCCGCCGCCTCGCGGGCGATGTCGGCCTCGATGACATCACCCGCGGGCTGGATCGCGGCGCCCGGGAACAGCACGACATGGGTCGCGCCGACGTGCTCTTGCAGCACGTCGAGCGCGGCCTTGCTGGTCTCGGGCGGACAGACCGCCCGAAGATGGAGCACTTACGCCTCTTCGGGCTTGCCTGCCTGAAGAGTCTCCGCCTTCGCGGGCTTGTCCACGATTTTGAAGTCGACGCCCGCCTCCTTGCGCTGCTCCGGGGTGATCGGCGCGGGCGCGGCCGTCAGCGGGTCGTAGCCGCCGCCGGACTTCGGGAAGGCGATGACCTCGCGGATCGACGGCTCACCGGCGAGCAGGGCCACGATGCGGTCCCAGCCGTAGGCGATGCCGCCGTGCGGGGGTGGGCCGTAGGCGAAGGCGTCGAGCAGGAAGCCGAACTTCTCCCGCGCGTCCTCCTCGCTGATGCCCATCATCTTGAAGACGCGCTCCTGCACGGTCTTGCTGTGGATACGGATCGAGCCGCCGCCGATCTCGTTGCCGTTGCAGACCATGTCGTAGGCGTAGGCCAGGGCGTTGCCCGGGTCTTCCTCGAAGCGGTCGATCCACTCGGGGTTCGGCGAGGTGAAGGCGTGGTGCACGGCCGTCCACTGGCCGGAGCCGACCGCGACGTCGCCGGCGTTGACCGCGGCGGAGGCCTCCTCGAACAGCGGGGCGTCGACGACCCAGACGAACGACCAGGCCGACTCGTCGATCAGACCGCAGCGCTTGCCGATCTCCAGGCGGGCGGCGCCCAGCAGGGCCCGCGCCTCGGACTTGACGCCCGCGCCGAAGAAGATGCAGTCGCCCGGCTCGGCGCCCGCGGCCTTGGCCAGGCCCTCACGCTCGGCGTCGGACAGGTTCTTGGCGACCGGGCCGCCGAGCGTGCCGTCCTCGTTGACCAGCACGTAGCCCAGGCCACGGGCGCCGCGCTGCTTGGCCCACTCCTGCCAGGCGTCGAGCTGCTTGCGGGGCTGGCTCGCGCCGCCCGGCATGACCACGGAGCCGACGTACGGCGCCTGGAACACGCGGAACGGGGTGTCGGCGAAGAACTCGGTCAGCTCGGTGAGCTCGAGGTCGAAGCGCAGGTCGGGCTTGTCGGTGCCGTAGCGGGCCATCGACTCCAGGTACGGGATGCGCTGGATGGGCTTGGGGATCTCGTAGTCCGCCAGTTCCTTCCACAGCGCGGAGATGATCCGCTCGCCGAGGGCGATGACGTCGTCCTGCTCGACGAAGGACATCTCGATGTCGAGCTGGGTGAACTCCGGCTGCCGGTCGGCGCGGAAGTCCTCGTCGCGGTAGCAGCGGGCGAGCTGGTAGTACCGCTCCATGCCGCCGACCATGAGCAGCTGCTTGAACAGCTGCGGGGACTGCGGCAGCGCGTACCAGGAGCCGGGGGCCAGCCGGGCCGGGACGAGGAAGTCGCGGGCTCCCTCGGGGGTGGAGCGGGTCAGCGTCGGGGTCTCGATCTCGAGGAAGTTCTCCTCGTGCAGGACCGTGCGCGCGATGCGGTTGGCCTCGCTGCGCATGCGCATCGCGCGGGCCGGGCCGCTGCGGCGCAGGTCGAGGTAGCGGTGGCGCAGGCGCACCTCTTCGCCGACGGTGACGTTGTCGTCGAGCGGGAAGGGCAGCGGCGCGGACTCGCTGAGCACCACGAGTTCGGTCGCGAGGACCTCGATGGCGCCGGTCGGAAGTTCCGGGTTGTCGTTGCCCTCGGGGCGCGCGGCGACCTCGCCGACGACCTTGACGCAGAACTCCGCGCGCAGGCGGTGTGCGCGCTCGGCCATCTCGCCCTCGCGGAAGACGACCTGGGCCACGCCGGAGCCGTCGCGGAGATCGATGAAGATCACGCCGCCGTGATCGCGCCTGCGGGCCACCCAGCCGCTCAGGGTGATGGTCTGCCCAGCGTGCTCGGCGCGGAGTGTTCCGGCCTCGTGCGTGCGGATCACGGGTGACGCGCTCCTGTCCAGATGGTGGGACGCCGCCAGGCGAATTTTCGACCGGGGCAGCATGTGTAGAGGTCAGGCTAGCCAATGGGCGCCTGGTTCTGTCGAGCAGGTTTCCACCTGGGACTTGACTGCCTTAGCAGTCAACAGAGCGCTATGGCGCGCGACCATCGTAGTCAACCGTTCAGTGGCAGATATTAACCCATTCGGATGCATAGTAGTGGGACCAATAGGCCTATCTAGTCACTGAAGGCAGCGAAACGGTTACCCACGAATTAACACTGTGGCTACCAATGGGGACGCCTACGACGTACTGTGACCACCAGGGCGTAAGGGGTAACCCAGGGAGTGAACATGGGTAGCGGTATCACCCGCGAGCCAGTTCGTGAACTTCACCAGAACGGGAGTGTCCGCCATGCGATGACGGCCGAGCCGGATTCTTTGGCGGCTGACGCGTTCCCCACGGCACTGCGGTCTGCGATCCAGGCCAGCGGTCTCAGTCTGGACCGTATTCAGTACCGACTGCGGGCACGCGGAGTCTCGATCAGCGTGACGGCACTAAGCTACTGGCAGTCGGGAAGACGCAGGCCCGAGCGCGCCGAGTCACTCGCCGCTCTCGGCCATCTCGAAGACGTGCTGTGCGTGCCGACCGGGTCGCTTATCGCCCTGCTCGGACCGCCCCGCCCGCGTGGCCGAGTCAACCGCGAGTCGTCGAGACTGACCGTCGAGGCGCTATGGGGCAACAGCGAGCCCGTCTCGCAGTTGCTCAAGCGCATCGACTTCACGACCGACGCCGCCATGACCAAGCTCAGCCAGCACGACCGCATGGTGATCGCGGCCGACCGCGGCGAGAAGTCGATCAACATCCGCCAGGTCTTCCGCGCCGAACACGATGGCGCGGACCGGACCGTGATGGTCTACGACCTGGAGCGGCCAGGCAGGCCGTTCCCGACGATCACCGCCGGTGAGAGCTGCCGACTGGGCCGATCCGCCCAGGACGCGGGCGCGGGCCTGGTCGCCGCGGAGTTCCTGCTGGACCAACCGCTGAGCCGCGGTGAGACGGCGATCGTCGAATACGAACTGAAGCACCCCGGCCCGCCGTACTCCCGTGGCGACGACAGCTACTGCCGCAAGTTCACCACGCCGGTGCGCGAGTTCGTCCTCGAACTGCGCTTCGACCCGGCCGCGCTGCCCGCGTACCTCGAGCAGTACACCGTCGACAGCGACGACCATGTGACGAACCGACGCAAGCTGGAGTGCACGCCCGACGGGAAGGCGCACACGGTGGCCCTGGACTTCGGTCCCGGGATCCTCTGTGTCCGCTGGGAGTGGCCGGACTAGTCCGCCTCCCCGGAAATTCAAGGTGTTGGTCACCTACCGTGCGACAAGTGCGGATTGGCGGTCACCGTGGTCAATTGCCGTCACGGTCCCCCTAGGTGGCGGCAGGTCGCGGTGAGGGCACGGAGAGCGGGCCGGGGAATGTGCCTCGGCCCGCCGAGTCAGCTCCAGGTCGCTACGTCCAGGGTGAACACGGCCGTGCCTGACTGACCGCGGGCGTTGGTTGCCGAAATGGTGATCGGGTAGCGCCCTGGCGGTGTGTCGGGGGCGGTGAAGATCCAGACCACGGCGCGGCCGCCCTCGTAGACCACCGTGGGGCTGAAGGTCACGCGCGATCCCGCGGGGGCGTCCCGCACCGCCAACCGCACGGCTCCGCCGCCGGTCACCGTCACGCGGGTCTCGGTGGCGAAGCCCGCCTGCGCCCTCTCGCCTGCCGGGTGCAGCCACACCCTCGCGCCGCCAGGCTCACGTTCCGGGGCCGCCACGGTCAGCGAGAAGAAGCAACTGGCCGCCTCCCCGTCGATGTTCGTCGCCGTGATCGTGACCGGGTGGATCCCACCGGGCGTCCAGCTTCCGCACACCAGGGTGAGCCTGCTGGAACCGCCCGCGGCCAGGAGCGGGGGCGAGAAGGTCGCGGTCACCCCGTCCGGCAGCCCGACCGCGGCCATCGTGAGCGTCTGGGGCCGCGATCCCGACGTCGTGCCGACAATCACCGTGACGCTGTCGCGCGCATCCACCTCCACCGACAGGGAGTCGACGGACACGGCGAAGTCGCCCCTGGTGAGACGGGCGGGAAAGATCGACACTGGCTGGGAGTCTCCTGGGCTGGGCGGAGACCCACGATCGGGGCGGGCGGCCCGCTAAACAATCCGTACCTCGGCAGGTATGGGTACGGATTGTTTGATCAACACGTGCCGCGCGCCACCTTCCGACACTTCCTGTCCAATCACGGCCGGCCATTCAGAGCAGGGTCAACTGTTCCCGCACCAAGGGCGCCTCCGTTGGCGAGGAGGGCAGGCTTCCGCGCGGCCAGGAGGGCTCGGCCGAGTCTCGGCCAGCGAAGCCGTGCGCACGCAGCAGCGGGCCGACTCGGACGCCGAGCGCGCGGCGGTAGGCGAGGTCCGCGGTGCTCCTGGTGCCGTAGATACGCCGGTATAACGGGACCAGCCCCGGATGATCACGGGCCAGCCACTTCGCGAACCATTCCTTCGCACCTGGGCGCAGATGCAAAGGAAGCACCGTCACTCCGGTTGCCCCCGCCGCGGCGATCTCCGCGAGGAGGGCGTCGAGTTGTTCCCTGGTGTCGGTGAGGCCGGGCAAAACCGGCGCGACGAAGACCGCGCAGGGCAGGCCCGCGTCGGTGATCCGGCGGACGAGTTCGAGGCGGGCCCGCGGGGACGCGGTGCCGGGTTCCAGCCCGCGCTGCAGTTCGCGGTCGAGCAAGGCGATGGAGACACCGATCCCGACCGGGACGTCGGCGCTCACCGCGCTCAGCAGCGGGAGGTCTCGGAACAGGACCGTGCCCTTGGTGAGGATGGAGAACGGAGTGCCCGAATCCGCCAGCGCGCCGATGATCGCGGGCATCAGCCCATAGCGCCCCTCAGCGCGTTGGTAGGGATCAGTGTTGGTACCCATCGCGACGTGCTCGCGCGCCCAACGTGGGGCGCTGAGTTGATTGGCGAGCACCTCTGCGGCATTGACCTTGACCACGATCTGGCTGTCGAAGTCGTGGCCGGCGTCGAGGTCGAGGTAGGTGTGGGTCTTGCGGGCGAAGCAGTTGTGGCTGACCACGCCGTCGGCGATGAAGTCGCCGGTGCCGGTGGTGATGTCGAACAGCGGCAGGTCGATGCCCAGCGCCTGGACCTCGACCACGCCCAGGCGGGCGGCGGATTTGATCGCGGCGTCGTCGATCGTGCGTTTGGCCGACACGGCGGGTCCGATGGTGTGGAACAGCCGCAGGTGCTCGGCAAGTCCGCCGTCGACGCGCACGCAGCAGCGACCCTCCGGGACCCGGCGCTCTTCCACCGCGTGCTGGAAACCGAAGCGCGTCAACGCTTCGAGGACCGCGGTGGCGGCCTTCGCGCCGAGGTTGCGGAACCGGACGATCCGGTTGGCGAAGGTGCCGTCGCTGTCGAACACACCCGCCAGGACACCTTTGCGCCACTCGTCGGTCGGGGTGTGCGGCCACGGGACCGGCAGGCTCTGCGCCAGGTCGCCGGTCAGGTATTCCCTGACGCGGGCGTGGATCTCGGCGTCGGGCGCTCCCCCGCCGCCGTCGCCGCGGGCGATTCCGCATAAGTAGCCGCGGCGGTAGTCGGCGGTGTCCTTGGGTGGCGCGGCGAAGCGGCCGGTTCCCATGAGCTTGTTGCCCACCGTCAGGTGCGGGCGCCTGCCGGGGCCCGCGACGGTGCCGGTGACGTGCTTCCAGCCGCGTTCGGTGAGGAACCGGTGGTCGCCGCTGGCGATCAGGGACGTCCCGTCCTCCAGGGTGACCCGGTAGGCGGGTTTGACCGTGGACCAGTGGTCGCGCACCTCGGTGGGCACGTAGTGCCGGTAGCTGCCGCGACGCCGCGTGCCGTAGACACGGTCTCCGATCCGCAGTGCCGAGATCGGCTTGGTGGAGCCGTCGGCCATCAGGATCGGGGTGTCGCCGTGCAGGCAGTAGCTGCACGCGTGCGAACACCCGCGATACGGGTTGACCGTCCACTGGAACGGCATCGGCGAGCCGTCCGGAACCCGGTTGAGCACGGACTTGGCCAGCACCTCGTGGAAGACCATGCCCGCGAACTCGGGAGTGCGCACGCTGCGCACCAGACCGGGCAGGCCGGGCAGGGCCTGCTCGTCCGCGCTCTCGACTCGCTGCCCGTCCCATCGCACGGCGTTAGTCGAACACATGTTCGAACATGGTGTCAACGACCCGATCGAAGGTTTACAAAAGCGCAACCCTTGTCAAACTGTCTTTACAAAAGCTATGGTTTTGTCCAATCAGCACCGGGAGGCGAGGGCAATGAGGCCAGGACAGGACACTGGGACCGTTTCGCAGAGCTCGACCGAGACGTGGACCGACCGCAAGCGCTACCTCTGGCTGATCGGCCTGGTGGTGCCGTCGCTGGCCTTCGTCGCGATCGCGATGCACCAGCTCACGGACTGGGCCGTCTGGCTGTGGCTGGGGCCGGTGGTGATCCTGGTGATCGTCCCCGCGATCGACCTCATCGCCGGTCTCGACCGTTCGAACCCGCCCGACGACGTGATCGAGGCACTGGAGAAGGACAAGTACTACCGCTGGATCACCTACGCGTTCCTGCCGATCCAGTACGCGGGTTTCATCACCGCGTTCTACCTCATCAGCGGGGACACCCTGTCGGTGTTCGAGAAGGTCGGCCTGGCGATCTCCATCGGGTGCATCGGCGGCATCGGCATCAACACCGCGCACGAGCTGGGCCACAAGAAGGAGAGTCACGAGCGCTGGCTGTCCAAGATCGCCCTCGCGCAGAGCTTCTACGGCCACTTCTACATCGAGCACAACCGCGGCCACCACGTGCGGGTCGCGACGCCGGAGGACCCGGCGAGCAGCCGGATGGGCGAGAACCTCTACCAGTTCTGGCCGCGCACGGTGTTCGGCTCGGTCAAGAGCGCCTGGCACCTGGAGAAGAAGCGCTACGCCCGCCGCGACCAGCACCCGTTCCGCCTGGGCAACGACGTCCTCAACGCCTGGTTGATGTCCGCGGTGCTGTGGGGCGCGATGATCGTCGCCTTCGGGGTCGGGATCCTCCCCTACCTGCTCATCCAGGCCGTGGTCGGCTTCTCGCTGCTGGAGGTCGTGAACTACCTGGAGCACTACGGGATGCTGCGCCAGCAGGTCGGCCCGCCGGACCGCCGCCGCTACGAGCGGGTCGCCCCGAGCCACAGCTGGAACTCCAACAACATCGCCACCAACGTGCTGCTCTATCATCTGCAGCGGCACAGCGACCACCACGCGAACCCGACTCGGCGCTACCAGACGCTGCGCGACTTCGAGGAGTCCCCGGTGCTGCCGACCGGCTACGCGGGCATGATCGTGCTCGCCATGATCCCGCCCGTGTGGCGCCGGGTCATGGACCCGCGAGTGGTCGCCCACTTCGGCGGCGACCTCACCAAGGCCAACATCTCCCCCCGCAAGCGCGACAAGATCCTCGCGAAGTACGGCACGGCCGCCACGGCGCCGAGCGCGGAGGTTCCCGCCGACACCGCGGTCCGCACACCCGCGAACCTGATCCACGTCGGCAAGTGCCCGGGCTGCGGCTACGTCTACGACGAAGCTGTCGGCGACCCGCGCGAAGGCTTCCCCGCGGGCACACCGTGGAGCGCGGTACCGGACAACTGGTGCTGCCCGGACTGCGGTGTCCGCGAGAAGATCGATTTCCTGCCGGTGACGAAGGTCGGTGTCTGATGCGGATCGTGGCCGATCGAGCCCGCTGCGAGGGCCTGGGCATGTGCGAGGCGATGGCGCCGGATTTCTTCGAGGTCGGCGACGACGGGACCGTGACGATCCTGGATGAGACTCCGGGCGAGGAGCACCGTGCGGCGGTACTCGCCGCGGTGGACGCCTGCCCGGTCCTCGCGCTGAGCCTGGACGGCTGACCCGTGGACCTCGTCGTGGTCGGCGCCTCGCTCGCGGGCCTGCGCGCCGTGGAGTCGGCGCGCCGGGCCGGGCACACCGGGCCGATCACGCTGATCGGCGCCGAACCACACCTGCCCTATGACCGACCGCCGCTGTCCAAGGCGTTCCTTTGCGCCGGCGGGCCCGCGCAGGTCCGGCCATTTCGCGGCGAGGCCGAGCTGCGCGACGAACTGGGCGTGCGGCTGCTGCTGGGCACGCCCGCGCAAACGCTCGACACGGTGGCGTGCGAGGTGTCGGTAGGAGACCAGGCTGTCCCGTACGACGCGCTGATCATCGCGACCGGCGCGTCCCCGCGGCCGTTCCCGGGCACGTCCGGCATCGCGGGGGTGCACCAGTTGCGCACCAGCGACGACGCCGTGGCGATCCGGTCGGCACTCGACGGGGGTGCGCGGACAGTGGTGGTCGGCGCGGGCTTCATCGGCTCGGAAGTGGCCTCGGCGGCTCGGGCTCGCGGGCACGAGGTGACCGTCGTGGAGGCCGCGTCGCTGCCCCTGAGCCGCTCGATCGGCGTGGACGCGGGCACGGTGTGCGCGGACTTGCATCGTGCGAACGGGACGGACCTGCGGTTGGGTGTCGGCGTCGCGGCGATCGAGTCGTCCGACGGCCGGGTGACCGGGGTCCGGCTGGACGACGGGACGGTGCTGGCGGCGGACCTGGTCGTGGTCGGAACCGGGGTGGCGCCCGCGACCGGGTGGCTGCGCGGGAGCGGTGTGCCCCTGCACGAGCGCGACGGCGGGGTGCTCTGCGACGAGACGCTGTGGACCGGTGTGCCGGGCGTGTACGCGGCGGGCGATGTCGCGCACGTCCCCAACCCACTCTTCGACGGCGACCTCATGCGGCTCGAACACTGGACCAGCGCCGCCGAACAGGGCGCGGCCGCTGCCCGGCACGCCCTCGACCCGGCGTCGGCCCGCGGGCTCGCGCCGGTCCCCTACTTCTGGTCGGACTGGTACGGCCACCGCATCCAGTTCGTCGGCACCCCGGACTGCGACGAGGTCCAGGTGGTGGACACCGATACGTTCACGGCTCTCTATCGCCGGGGAGATCGGATCGTGGGTGCGCTGACAGTTGACCGCCCGCGCGAAGTCATGAAGTTCCGCAAGCGCATAGCCGAGCGCGGCGACTGGTCGGAGGCGCTCGCTTTCGCCGGTGTCAGCGCGCGGGAAGGTGCCGCATAACATGAACGTCGTGACGATGGCCGATTCGACCGACGTCGCGGCCGGTGGCCCGCAGCGAGAGCGCATCATCGCGGCCGCGGCCGCCCTCACCACCCGTTCGGGCTGGGCGTCGGTGACGATGTCGCGGCTCGCCGACGAGGTCGGGGTGAGCCGCCAGACGGTGTACAACGAGATCGGGACCAAGCCCGCCCTGGCCAAGGCCATGGTGCACGACGAGTTGGGGCGATTCCTCTCGGTCGTCGACAAGGCCTTCGACGAGCACCCCGACGACCTGATCGCCGCGATCACCGCGGCGGTGCGCGGCGTCCTGGAACTGGCCGAGGGCAACACCCTGCTGCACGCCATCGTCTCCGCGACCCACGGCGCCGATACCGAACTGCTGCCGCTGATCACGACCCACGCGGAGTCGCTGTTGAGCACCGCGAAGGCCGTCGTGGCCGACCGGATGCGTCCGTTCCGGCTCTCCTTCACCGCGTGGGAGTTCGACGCGGCGATCGACACGGTCGTGCGGGTGGTGCTCAGCCATGTGATGCAGCCGTCGGGCAGCCCGGAGGAGACCGCCGCCGACATCGCCTGGATCGCCCGGCGCGTGCTGTTCCCCTGATCCGCGCGGGCCGAACAGTCCTGAGAGGATTGGGCGGTGGATGACTGGGAGACGCGGCCGATCCCGCGCGTGCGCGCGGACGACGAGCCTGAGCGCGCCTCCAGGGGGCGGCACACCGCGGGCCGTGCCCCCGAACCGGATGGCACGGGCCGACGCCGTCGTCGCGATCCCGATGACGACGTCGCGGTGACCGGCCACGGGCACGGACACGGGCCCGCTGCTCCGGCTTCGGCGCCAGTGCGGCGGCTCCTCACGTTCCTGGTGTCGCCGTTCGCCTTGGCCGCGGTCATCGGGATGGTGCTGCTGTTCCCCACCGGCGACGGGCCTGAGGGCGTCGGCTCCGGCCAGGAGCCGGTGCTCGGCACGGTCACCGCGGCGGAGGCCGGATCGTGCCAGTTCGGCGGTCAACCGGGGGCCGAGCCGAGCCCCGACCAATGTCTGACGGTCACGGTCGAGATGACCGACGGGCAGGCCAAGGGCAGTGAGATCCGCACCGCCGTCCCGGTGGAACCGAGCACCCCGCGTTTCGCGGTGGGCGACGACGTCGTGCTCAGCTACGGCGGCGGGGACCCGCTCAGCGGCGGGTCCTACCAACTCGTCGACTTCCAGCGCGGGATGCCGCTCGCCGTGCTCGCCCTCCTGTTCGCCGCCGCGGTGTTGCTCCTCGGACGGTGGCAGGGACTCAAGGCACTGGCGGGCTTGGGGCTGACGTTCGCGGTCCTGCTGCTGTTCGTGCTCCCCGCCATCCTCGGTGGGGAGAACCCGCTGCTGGTGGCGATCGCGGGCGCGGGCGTGATCATGTTCGCGGTTCTCTACCTGACCCACGGCTTCTCCGCGCGGACCACCACCGCGGTCCTGGGGACGATGGTCAGCCTGGCGCTCATCGGCGTGCTGAGCGCGGTCTTCGCGGCGGTGTCGCGGCTGACTGGCTTGGACGAGGAAACAGCGAACCTCGTGGGGGCGCTCGGCACCGGCATAGACACGCGCGGGCTGCTGCTGGCAGGCATCGTGATCGGCGCGCTCGGTGTGCTCGACGACGTGACCGTCACCCAGACCAGCGCCGTGTGGGAACTGCGGGCCGCCAACCCGACCCTGACCTGGCGCGAGTTGTACGCGGCGGGCCTGCGGATCGGCCGCGACCACGTGTCGTCGGCGGTCAACACCCTGGTGATGGCCTACGCGGGCGCGGCCCTGCCGGTGTTGCTGTACTCGTCCCTGTCGGACGTGGGCCTGGGCGCGCTGCTGGGGTCGCAGTCGATCGCGCAGGAGATCGTGCGGACGCTGGTGGGCAGCATCGGTCTGGTGGCGGCGGTTCCGGTCACCACAGCGCTGGCCGCGTTGGTGGCGGTTCGGGAGGAGTGAGTCTGCCGCTACGGCAGATTCGCCACGAACTTGGTGATCGCTTCAGTGCGCAACCGCTGAGCCAACTTCCCCTGCGGCGCAACCGAAGCGAGCTGGAACAGCGGCCGCTCCGGTGCGGCTTCGCCCCGTGCCTCCGCTCGCAGCTGGGCCACAAGCAATTGTGAGAAAACCAATCCGCTGGTGTTCTCGCTCCCGGCGAGCGCGTCCGCCAACCGCCGCAGGGCGAGGATGCCGAGTTCCCGCCCACCCGTGCCCGAGTAGGCCGCGAGCGCGATGTTGATGGACTTTCCCTTGGCCCCGACCAGAAGCCCGACCGTGCGCACACCGCGCACATCCGTCACCAGCAAGTCGAGGCGTTCGACGACGCGGAGGTCGACGATCTTGCTGCCGATCGTCTCCGCCACCACGCGGGTGCCCTGCAGCCAGATCCGGCGACGGGCGGTCATCCAGGTCAGCAGGGCGAGTGTTCCGGCGACCACGGCCGCGGTGACCAAGCCAGGGGTCTGCCCGAAGATCAGCCCGACGACACCGCCGACGGCCGCGCCGAAGAGCAGGGCGACCGCGACGGTCACGCAGCCCCGGCGGCGGGATGGGTCGGCCAGGGTCAGTGGGATCCGCTCCGGCTCGGCCGGAGGCTGGGGGTCGGTCATGGTCAGATGCCTCGCCCGCGGCCGCGGTGCGCCGACGCGGGGTCGGTCAGGTCGACCATCCCGGTGAGGAACGGGTTGCTGACCCGCTCGCGGCCGATCGTCGTGGTCGGGCCGTGTCCCGGGAGCACCACGGTCTCGTCGTCGAGCGGCAGGATCTTCGAGCGCAGCGACGCCGTCATCCGGTCCATCGACCCGCCGGGCAGGTCGGTGCGGCCGATCGATCCCGCGAAGAGGGTGTCGCCGGAGAACAGCAGCAGGCCGCCCTCCTCGGTGGCCGAGCGGAACGCCACCGAGCCCTCGGTGTGGCCGGGGGTGTGGTCGACGGTCAGCTTCAGGCCCGCGAGATCGAGTTCGACCCCGTCGGTCATCTCCTTGACCTCACGCGGCTCGCGCATCTCGAGGCCGCCGAAGAAGGACGCCGACTCGCGGCTCAGGCCGCGCAGCGGGTCGCTGAGCATGTAGCGGTCGTCCGGGTGGATCCACGCGGGCACGTCGTTGCCGTCGCAGACCGGGGTCACCGAATAGGTGTGGTCGAGGTGCCCGTGCGTCAAGAGCACCGCGACGGGCGAGAGCCGGTGCTTGCGCAGCGCCTCGGCGATGGGCTCCTCAGCGTCCTGACCAGGGTCGATGATCACACACTGGCCACCCTCCTCGGGCGCGATGAGGAAGCAGTTGGCCTGGAAGGCCCCAGTCGGAAAGCCGACGACAAGCACAGTGGACCTCCGGTCGGCGGATTCTTGGCAGGTTCTCAGACTATCTGGCAGTACCACCACACGGTTCTTACCGGGGGTCCCCATAGACTGCGCGCCTGCCAGGAACGTGTAGGTCAGGGAGGGTGCCAGGTGCCGACTAACGAGCAGCGCAGAGAGGCGGCCAAGCGCAAGCTGGAACGTCAGCTGGCGAACAGGGCCGAGCGCGCGCGCAAGCGCCGGATCTTCGGTGTGGTGGGCACCGTGGTGGCCGTCGTGGCCGTCGTGGGAGTTGTCTACTGGCTTGCCAACCGCAGTGACGACCCCGTGACCCCGGCGGACGCCTCCACCTCGCCGAGCGCCGAGGCCGACGCGCCGGTGGACACGCCTGCGAACATCCCGACCGAACTCGCGCCCGCGCCCAAGCGGCCACAGCCGCTGCCCGCGAAGGTCACCTGCGAGTACCCGGCCGAGGCGGGCAAGCCCGCCGCCAAGCCCGCGCAGGCGCCGCCCACGGCCGACATCTCCGCCGAGGGCACCGTCGTGGCCACCGCGAACATCGCGGGCGGCGACGTCAAGCTGACCCTGGACCGCGCGCTCGCGCCGTGCGCGGTGAACAGCTTCGTGAGCCTGGCCAAGCAGGGCTACTTCAACGACACCCGCTGCCACCGCCTCACCACCAGCGACGGCCTGCAGGTCCTGCAGTGCGGCGACCCCTCGGCCAGCGGCAGCGGCGGTCCCGGCTACAGCTTCGACGACGAGGTCTTCCCCGAGCTGAAGTACGGCCGCGGCATCCTCGCCATGGCCAACGCCGGCAAGAACCCGCAGACGAACAAGGGCACCAACGGCAGCCAGTTCTTCATCGTCTACGGCACCGCCGAACTGCCCCCGAACTACAGCGCCTTCGGCACGATCGACGCCGAGAGCCTCAAGAAGATCGACGAGATCGCCAAGGCGGGCACCACCCGCAAGGGCTCGCCGGGCGACGGCTCGCCGAAGAACCCGGTCACCATCAGCACCGTGACGGTGGCCTGAGCATGAAGCGCACCGCCACGACCGGGCTGCTCCTCGCCTGCCTGACCCTGACCGCCTGCGGGTCGACGGTGTCGGGCAGCCCGGTCGGGGCGGAGTCCGCCCCAACCACGTCGGAGAAGTCGTCCGCCGCCGCGCCCACGACCTCCGCCGCCGACGGGACGCCCTGCCGGTACAAGACCAGCACCGGCCAGCCCGCCCCCGAGGGCAAGGACGTCGGCAAACCGGCCGAGCGGGCGAAGGACAAGCCCGCCACTGTGACCCTGACGACCAACCTGGGCCCGGTGACGATCGAACTGGCCACCGATACCGCGCCGTGCACCGCACGCAGCTTCGTGCACCTGGCGAGCGAGAAGTACTTCGACGACTCCCCCTGCCACCGCCTCACCGCCGCCGACAGCCTGTCGGTCCTGCAGTGCGGGGACCCGACCGGCCAGGGCACCGGCGGCCCGGGATACACGGTGCAGGACGAGAACCCGGGCAACCTGAAGCCTTCCGGCGCGGGCGAGACGGTGGTCTACCCACGCGGGACGGTCGCGATGGCCAACACCGGTAGGCCGAACAGCGGCGGCAGCCAGTTCTTCCTCGTCTACCGCGATTCGATGCTGCCGCCCACATACGCGGTGCTGGGCACCATCGACGAGGCGGGTCTGGCCACCCTGGACAAGATCGCGGCGGGCGGCATCACCCCGCAGATGGGCGAACAGGACGGCGCGCCGACCGTGCCGGTCAAGATCCAGAAGGCCACGGTCGCGGACTAGCCGGTGACCGACCGCTGGGAGCAGTATCTCTACGAACAGCACTCCGCCGAACAACTCGCCGCGTGGGCGCTCAGCCTGCGCTATTTCCGGTTCTGCCGGGCGGTCGGCGGCCATGCGGGCGACGGAGACCAGCTCAGGGTCGCCCTCGCTGTCGACTCCCGGGACGACCTGGAAACGGTCCTCGCCGCGCTTGGCATCCCGCTGACCATCCTCCCGGCGGACGAGCCGCGACCGGTCACGGGCCAGTCCTACACCGGGGACGAGTACGCCCGGTTCCGGGACGCGATCGGCCGGTTCCCCGACGTCGCCCAGCCCAGCCACGTGCGGCTGGCCGGCGAAAAGGCGTTCGCCTGGGTCGGCACCGACCGGCTCACCGTGTCGATCTCGGATGAGAAAGACATCTGGTCGGTCAGCGATGCGGCTGTCGAGGTGGCGCGGCGGGTGGAGCCGATGATCGACCCGATCGCCCACCACGTGATCGACCCGCCGGGGAAAGACCGACACTGCGTCTGCCCGACGTACTATCCGGAATTCTGGGCGAGCTGACTGTCATACCCCGCCGGCACACTCGGTGGATGACCTACCGTGAGTGGCCCGTCGACCGTCCAGGCATCGCCTGTGTGTGGTCGCGGACCGTTGCGGAGGCAGGAACCCAGCGGGTCGTGCCGGACGGGTGTGCCGACGTCATCTGGCATCAGGTGACCGGCAGGCTGTTCGTGGCGGGACCGGACACTGAGGGGCAGGTGGGTGCCGCGGAACCAGGGACCATGGTCGGGCTGCGGTTCGAGCCCGGAGCCATCGCCTTGGGCGTGCCCGCCGACGAGTTACGGGACGGGCGGATCGACCTTGACGCCTTTCGCCCGGATGGCCGGGAGTTGGCCCAGCGGCTGGCGGAGGCCGAGGATCCGCGTCAGGTCTTGCTCGACGCGTTCCCCGCCCAGGTCGACCCGGTGATCGACCAGGTTCGGGAACTGGCCGGGCACACGGGATCCGTGCGGGCCATCGCGGACACCGTGGGGCTTGGGGAACGTCAGCTCCGGCGGCGCAGTCTCGCCGCTTTCGGCTACGGGCCCAAGGTCCTGCACCGTGTTCTGCGCTTCGACCGGGCGGTGCGGCGGGCCAGAACGGGAATGCCGTTCGCCGAGGTCGCCTACCGCGAGGGCTACACCGACCAGGCGCACCTGGCGCGTGAGGTGAAGGTGCTGGCCGGGACCACGCTCACCGCGTTGACCGGCCGTAGGTCTCCAACGTCCTGAGCGCGTTGACCGTCAGCACCCCGGCCCACTCGAACTCCGTCACCGGCGTCCAGATCGCCCACTTCGGCCGCCACCCGCCGTCCTCGTGCTGGGCCATCTCCAGGGCGTCGAGGCTCACCTCAAGCTCGGCGGAGGTGAACCAGCGGGCCGCGAGACTGTCCGGCGTGGACGCGTAGTCGTGCGGTTCGTGCAGTTCCCCCTCGGCGAAGCCGGGCGGGACGATCCCGGTGCCGCCGAGTCGCACGAGCCCGTTGTCGCGGACCATCGTCCCGATGTGCTCGGCCGCCTTCTCGGCCCGGGCCCGATCCGGGGCGTGGTCGAGGAACTCCACGCAGGCCAGGGCCTCATACGGGTGCGTCGCCGTCAGACCCTCGATGCGGGGCCAGCAGAACTCCGCAGCACGATCTACCCATGGGTGCTCGACACCGGCGCGCCAGAGGGCTCCGACGAGGTTGGCCGTGGGAAGCAGCGAACCAGCGTAGGTCTCCGGGACCTCCCACCACGGCGCCCTCGGGTAGTCGCGGGCATTGGGGTGGACGAACGGGACGCCCCCGTCCGGGGCGCTGATGGACTCCAGGTAGTCCGCGACGCCGTCAGGCCAGGCGCCGACCTCATGCAGGATGTTCAACGCCGACAGGACGGTCACCGGCTGGCTGCCAGGGCCACGGCCGTCGGGCTCCAGCGCGTTGCCGTAGCCACCGTCTGGGTTTCGGTACGCCTCCAGTGCCGCGACGACGGCCTGTGCGTCGCCGGAGCCGAAGAGGAACTCGAACCGCCTGCGGTCGAGCAGCCGGGCGTTGAGGAGGATGAACTTTTCGGCTCGGTCGAAGGAAGTCACCGAACCAACGTAACTCCGCGCGCGCGTCCGGTCTTGTACGAAGCGGACACCGCTACGACGCTGAGGTCACCCGGTAGACGTCGTAGACGCCCTCGATGCTGCGGACCGCCTTGAGCACGTGCCCGAGGTGCTTCGGGTCGCCCATCTCGAACGAGAAGCGCGACACCGCCACCCGGTCACGCGATGTCGTCACCGAGGCGGAGAGGATGTTGACCTTCTCGTCGGCCAGCACCTTCGTCACGTCGGACAGCAGCCGGTGCCGGTCGAGCGCCTCCACCTGGATGGCGACAAGGAACACCGACGACTCCGACGGCGCCCACTCGACCTCCAGCAGCCGCTCCGGGGAGCCCAGCAGGTCGTCGGCGTTGGTGCAGTCCGTGCGGTGGACGCTGACGCCGCCGCCGCGGGTCACGAAGCCGAGGATGTCGTCGCCGGGCACCGGGGTGCAGCAGCGGGCCAGCTTGACCCACACGTCGCTGGCGTCCTTGACCAGCACGCCCGCGTCGCCCGAGCTGCGGCGCCGGGTGATCGTGGACGGCGTCGCGCGCTCGGCCAGCTCCTCCTCGGCGTGCTCGACCCCGCCGAGCAGCGCCACGAGCCGCTGCACGACGTGGCGGGCCGAGGTGTGGCCCTCCCCCACCGCCGCGTACAGGGCGCTGACCTCGGGATAGCGCAGCTCACGAGCCAGGGCGTTCACCGATTCGGCCGACACGAGCCGCTGCATGGGCAGGCCGACCCGGCGCACCTCCTTGGTGATCGCGTCCTTGCCCGCCTCGATCGCCTCTTCCTTGCGCTCCTTGGCGAACCACTGCTTGATCTTCGCCCGCGCACGCGGCGACCCGGCGAAAGCCAGCCAGTCACGCGACGGGCCCGCACCCTCGGCCTTCGAGGTGAAGATCTCGATGACCTCGCCGTTCTCCAGCTTCCGCTCGAGCGCGACGAGCCTGCCGTTGACCCGCGCGCCGATGCACCGGTGTCCGACCTCGGTGTGCACGGCGTAGGCGAAGTCGACGGGCGTGGACCCGGCTGGCAGCGTGACGACGTCGCCCTTCGGGGTGAAGACGAAGATCTCGCGGGCGGCCAGGTCGTAGCGCAGCGACTCCAGGAACTCCCCCGGGTCGGCCGCCTCCCGCTGCCAGTCGAGCAGCTGGCGCATCCAGGCCATCTCGTCGACGTCGGCGCCGCTGTGGGTGCCCCGGGTCTCCTTGTAGCGCCAGTGCGCGGCGATGCCGTACTCGGCGGTGCGGTGCATCTCGTGCGTGCGGATCTGCACTTCCAGCGGCTTGCCGTCGGGGCCGATCACCGTCGTGTGCAGCGACTGGTAGACGCCGAAGCGCGGCTGGGCGATGTAGTCCTTGAACCGGCCCGGCATCGGCTGCCACAGCGCGTGGACCACGCCCATCGCGGCGTAGCAGTCGCGCACGTCGTCGACCAGGATGCGCACGCCGACCAGGTCGTGGATGTCGTCGAAGTCGCGGCCGCGGACGATCATCTTCTGGTGGATCGAGTAGTAGTGCTTGGGCCTGCCCTCGACCTTCGCGGTGATCCGCGAGCCCTGCAGGTCGGCGCCGAGCTGCTCCACCACGGTGCGCAGGTACGTGTCGCGCGAGGGCGCCCGGTTCGCCACGAGCCGAACGATCTCGTCGTACTTCTTGGGCTGCAGGATGGCGAACGCCAGGTCCTCCAGCTCCCACTTGACCGTGGCCATGCCCAGGCGGTGGGCCAGCGGGGCCAGCACCTCGAGGGTCTCGCGGGCCTTCTTGGCCTGCTTCTCCGGCGGCAGGAACCGCATGGTGCGCATGTTGTGCAGCCGGTCGGCCAGCTTGATGACCAGCACGCGCGGGTCCCGCGCCATGGCGATGACCATCTTGCGGATGGTCTCGGCCTCGGCGGCGGAGCCCAGCTGCACCTTGTCGAGCTTGGTGACTCCGTCGACCAGGTGCGCGACCTCGTCGCCGAAGTCGGCGCGCAGGCTGTCGATGGAGTAGTCGGTGTCCTCGACCGTGTCGTGCAGCAGCGCCGCGACCAGTGTCGTGGTGTCCATGCCCAGCTCGGCCAGGATCGTCGCCACAGCCAGCGGGTGGGTGATGTACGGGTCGCCGGACTTGCGCCGCTGACTGCGGTGCGCCTCCTCGGCGACGTCGTAGGCGTGCTGCAACAGCGCCAGGTCGGCCTTGGGGTGCAGCTCGCGGTGGACGGCGGCCAGCGGCTCCAGGACCTGCTTGACCGGGGCGGCGCGCTGTGCGGTGATGCGGCGGGCCAGGCGCGCCCGGACTCGGCGCGTGGCGGACGGCTCCCGTCCTGCGGGCGTCAGCGGCTCATGGGCCCCTGGGGCCGCGCTGTCTACCTCATGGGACAACCGTGCTCCCGGCAAGTTCGGTCGCCAGCGGCGAACGACTCCCGGGTCACT
Organism: Actinokineospora xionganensis; assembly: GCF_014323725.1. Taxonomy (GTDB): domain Bacteria; phylum Actinomycetota; class Actinomycetes; order Mycobacteriales; family Pseudonocardiaceae; genus Actinokineospora; species Actinokineospora xionganensis. Next base: position 82,473 of record NZ_JABVED010000008.1, read on the forward strand.
CGTGTGACCCGGATACCGAGGATAACGCCGGAACGGGTGACGAGTTTCCGCTGGGGCGGCGAACAGCCCATGTCAGACGACGAGCAACGACCGCAAGTTGTGCCCTGCAAGTCGCTCGCGACCGCCCAGCGCGGCGATTTCCACGACGACCGTCACCGCCGCGACCTTCGCGCCCGCCCGGTCGACCAGGCCCGCGGCGGCCTCGATCGTGCCGCCGGTGGCCAGCACGTCGTCGATGATGACGACGTTCGCCCCAGGCTCGATGACACCTTCGGGCAGCTCGAAGGTGGCCGTGCCGTACTCGAGGGAGTAGGTGGCGCTGTCGGCCACGACCGGCAGCTTGCCTGGCTTGCGCACCGTGACCAGCCCGAATCCGTGCACGGCGGCCAGCGCGGCGCCGAACAGGAAGCCGCGGGCCTCCAGCGCGACCACCGTGCTGACGCCGTCGGGGATCTCGGCGGCGAAAGCGTCGGTGACCGCGCGGAACGCGTCCGCGTCCGCCAGCAGCGGACTCAGGTCACGGAAGAGCACCCCTGGTTCCGGGAAGTCGGGGACTTCCCGGACCAGGGTGAGCGCGTCTTCCAGGCGCACGTCAGCGCCGCTTCTTGCCCGTCGGCCTGCCGGAGGGCTTGCGCCGAGCGTCGGAGGCCTTCGGTGTGCGAGAGGGGACGCCCGCCGCGATCGCCATGGCCTTCTCGCGGCGCAGTTCGGCGTTGAGCGCCTCGTCGTCGGAGACGTCGGTCTCGGCCTCATCGCCCTCGGCCGTGTCAGCCTTGCGGGCGACGTTCGCGCGGCGCTGGGCCACGCGCTCGGCCTGCTGCTTGAACTTCGGCTCGGTCATCTTCAGGTCGACCAGGAGCGGGGTCGCCAGGAAGATCGACGACAGCACACCCGCGAGCATGCCCGCGGCCATGACGAGCGCCAGGTCGCCGAGGGTGCCGACACCGAGCAGGCCGACACCGATCACCAGCAGCCCCAGGACCGGGAGCAGCGCGATGATCGAGGTGTTGATCGAGCGCATCAGCACCTGGTTCAGGGCCAGGTTCGCGGTTTCGGCGTAGGTGCGCCGGGTCAGTCCGAGCAGGCCGCGGGTGTTCTCCTTGACCTTGTCGAACACCACGACCGTGTCGTAGAGCGAGAAGCCGAGAATGGTCAGCAGACCGATCACCGTCGCGGGCGTGACCTCGAAGCCGACGATCGAGTAGATGCCCGCCGCCACGATGATGTCGTGGAACAGCGCGACGAGCGCCGCGACCGCCATCCACTTCTCGAAATACAGCGCCAGGAAGACCGTCACCAATACGAGGAACACCGCGAGCGCCCACAGCGCCTGCCGCGAGATCTCGCCGCCCCAGGTGCCTGAGACCGCGCTGTCGCTGATCTGCGCGACTGTGGACTCACCATTGGGCGACTGCGGCTTGAGCTGTTCGAACAGCGCGTTCTTGACCAGCCGGACCTCGTCGACGGTCAACGCCTCCGACTTGATCTGGATGGTCTGGTTGGCGCCGGTGCCGACCAACTGGACCGCGGCGGGCTCCTTGTTGATCGCCTCGGTGAAGACGGTCTCCACGCGCTCGACCGAGATCTGGCCGGAAGCGCTCGACGACGGCAACTGGATCTTGGTGCCGCCCTTGAAGTCGATGCCGAAGTTGAATCCGCGCAAGACGATCGACGCGAGGCAGATAAGCATCAGGCCGCCGAAGATCAGGTACCAGCGCTTGCGCTTGCCGACGATGTCGAACGCGCCGTTGCCGATGTAGAGCCGCTCGAAGATGCTCTGCTTCTTGGGGGTGGACACGTCACACTTCCTTCGCGGCGGTGCCCGCGCCGACCCGCGCCGCGCGCAGGGTCTGCTGGTTCCGCTGGACGGCTCCGAGGCCGGAGAGCTTCGAGTTGGACAGCCACTTGGACTTCGAGGCGAGCGCCACCAGCGGGTGGGTCACCAGGAAGACCACGATCAGGTCGAGCACAGTTGCCATGCCCAGGGTGAACGCGAAGCCCTTCACCTGGCCGACGGCCAGGATGTAGAGCACCGCGGCGGCCAGGAACTGGACCGCGTCGGCGGAGAGGATCGTGCGCCGGGCGCGGACCCAGGCCCGCGGCACGCCCGACCGGAACGACCGGCCTTCGCGCACCTCGTCCTTGAGCCGTTCGAAGAAGACGACGAACGAGTCCGCGGTGATGCCGATCGCCACGATGAACCCGGCGATGCCCGCGAGGTCGAGGGTGAACCCGACCCAACGCCCCAGCAGCACGAGGACGCCGTAGACGATCACCGCTGAGAGAACCAGCGACAGGATCGTCAGCACACCGAGCAGGCGGTAGTAGATCAGGCAGTAGATGAAGACCAGCAGCAGACCGATGCCGCCCGCGATCAGACCGGCCTGCATCGAGGCCAGACCCAGCGTCGCGGAGACCGTCTCGGCCTCCGAGGACTCGAAGGACAGCGGCAGCGAGCCGAACTTCAGCACGTTGGCCAGCTTCTGTGCCTCGGCGGTCTTGAAGCCGCCCTCGCCGCCGGTGATCTGGGTGTCGCCGTTGATGGCGCCCTGGATCGTCGGCGCGGAGACGACCGCGGTGTCGAGCACGAACGCGGCGCGCTGCTGGACGTGGCTGGCGGTGTACTCCGACCAGATCCGCGCGCCCTCGCTCTTGAAGCTGACGCTGACGACGTTGCCGACACCCTGCGGGTCCGGCTGCGAGATGGCGTTGTCGATCTGGTTGCCCTCGAGGAACGACGGGCCGAGGATGAACTTCTCGATTCCGTCCTGGTCACACGTGGCCAGCGGGAGCTTCGGGTCGTCGTTGCCGATCAGCGGGTCTTTCTTGCCGCAGTCGAGCGTGGCCAACGCGGCCTGCTGCAGCGCGGCGTCCGCGGGCACCTCCGCGTTGTCGGGGCCCTTGCTCGGCGCGAGCTTCGGGTCCTGGCGGCAGGCCTTGGCAGCGGTGATGAGCTGCCCGACCGGCGTCTTCTGGTCGTTGAGCAGCGCGGTGTACTTGGTGCAGGCGTTGTCCGCGGCGGGCGGCGGCGCGGGCTGCGACGGCGGCGCGGGCTGCGCGGCCGGAGCCGGACGGCCCTGCGGCGCACCCGAGGTGGGCGCACCGGCCGACGGCGCGGGCGCCGACGTCGGGGCACCGCTCGCGGGCGGCTGCACGGTCCCGGAGGCAGGCGGCTGCTGCACGCCTGAGGACGGCGGCGGAGCCTGCTCCGCGGGGGCGGCGGGAAGCGCGCCGATCACGGGACGGAACCGCAGCTGCGCGGGCTGCGCGAGATCCTTGGCCTTCTCACCCTGCTCACCGGGGACGGTGATGACGATGTTGTTGCCATCGAGGACGATCTCGGCGCCACTGACACCGGTGCCGTTGACCCGCTCCTCGATGATCTCGCGAGCCAGGTCGAGCGACTCCTTGGACGGCTCGCCGGTCTCGGTGCGCGCGGTCAGCGAGACACGAGTACCACCCTGCAGGTCGATGCCCAGTTTGGGCTTCGCCTGATGGTCGCCGGTGGCGAACACCAGGGCATACAGGACAACGACGATTGCTATGAAGAACGCCAAATAGCGTCCTGGGCGGATCTGCCCGGCCGGTGGTGCCACGGTCGGTCCGTCTCCTCGGCTAGCTTCGGATGTGAACGCATGACTCCCGCGCGCTGGGGGCCAAGCGAAGTGCGGCTGACCAGTGTGTTTGGTCATGACACTGCGCCCGCACCCGAGTCACACATGTGGGTGAGGGCGCAGCGTACCTCTTGCGGCGTGAACCCAGTGTTGCGCGGGTCACTGTCCGCCTGCGTCGGGTTCCGGGCCGTGACCCGGAACCCGAGGTCGGCTTACTTCTTGTGGTCGAGCGGCGGCGCGACCTGGGCCGTGGAGCCCGAGACCTCAGTGGCCTCGACGGCCTCGTCCGAGTCCTCGACCGTTTCGTCGTCCGCATCGTCTTCCATGTCCGGGCCGACCTTCTCGCGGACGGCCTGGCGCAGCCAGCTGGTCTCCACGCCGGGCGCGATCTCGATGCCGATCGTCGCGTCGTCGGAGATGTCGGAAACCGTGCCGTAGAGACCGGAGGTCGTCATCACCCGGTCGCCGACGGCGAGCGAGTTCTGCAGCTCCTGCTGCTGCGCCACCATCTTCTTCTGCCTGCGCGAGCCGAGGATCAGAGGGATCGCGAGCACCGCCACGAGCAGCAGCGGGAGCAGAGCCTGGTTCATTTCACTCCGTTTCGGGAACGTTCCCCGATGCGGGAAAAGTCCGATTGTTCGGGGTTTGCCTCACCCGAGTGTGCCAGGTGCCAGCCGCTTCATCACAGCTCACACGTGGTCGATCACTCATCGAACAGGGTAGGCCCCGCCTGGCCGAAGGCTTCGATCGGGGCAGGCAGGCCCAGATGCGTCCAAGCCGCCGCCGTCGCCACGCGCCCGCGCGGTGTGCGCGCGAGCATCCCCGCGCGGACCAGGAACGGCTCGCACACTTCTTCGACCGTCGTCGATTCCTCCCCGACCGCCACCGCCAGGGTGGAGACGCCGACCGGCCCGCCGCCGAAGGACTTCACCAGGGCGCCGAGGACCGCGCGGTCGAGCCGATCGAGCCCCAGCTCGTCGACGTCGTAGACCTTCAGCGCGGCCTGGGCGACCTCGCGGGTGACCGCGCCGTCGGCCCGGACCTCGGCGTAGTCGCGGACCCGGCGCAGCAGCCGGTTCGCGATACGGGGTGTTCCCCGAGAGCGGCCCGCGATCTCCTCGGCGCCGTCCTCGTGCAGGTCGACGCCCAGGATGACCGCCGAGCGCCGCAGCACCCGCTCCAGTTCGTGCGGCTCGTAGAACTCCATGTGCGCGGTGAAGCCGAAGCGGTCGCGCAGCGGGCCGGTGAGCGCGCCGGAGCGGGTGGTGGCGCCGACCAGGGTGAACGGCGCGATCTCCAGCGGGATGCTGGTGGCGCCGGGGCCCTTGCCGACGACGACGTCGACTCGGAAGTCCTCCATCGCCAGGTACAGCATCTCCTCGGCGGGCCGGGCGATGCGGTGGATCTCGTCGATGAACATGACCTCGCCATCGACGAGGTTCGACAGCATCGCGGCGAGGTCGCCCGCGCGTTCCAGGGCGGGACCGGAGGTGATCCGGATCGGCCTGCCCAGTTCGGCGGCGATGATCATCGCGAGGCTGGTCTTGCCCAGGCCGGGCGGGCCGGACAGCAACACATGGTCGGGCGGTGAGCCGCGCCGGGTCGCGCCCTGCAAAACCAGATCGAGCTGCTCGCGCACGCGGGGCTGGCCGACGAACTCGGAGAGCCGCTTGGGGCGCAGGGTCGCCTCGTCCTCGCGTTCCTCCGGTTCGGCCACCGGGGACAGCTGGGACTCCCATTCCTCCATGTCGGGCTCCATCAGCGCTTGCGGCCCAAAGTGGCCAACGCCTTGCGCAACACCGCCGAGGTGTCGCTGACGCCGTTCTCCGCGAGCACGCCGTCGACGGCCTGCTCGGCCTGTTTGGCGGCGAAGCCAAGACCGACGAGGGCCTCGACGACCGAGTTGCGGACCTGGCCCGCGGGCGCGGCGGGTGACTCACCGGACGGCACTGTCCCGACCTTGTCGCGCAGTTCGATGATCAGCCGCTCCGCGCCCTTGCGGCCGATGCCGGGGACCTGGGTGAGGATGGTGATGTTGCCGTCGGCCAGCGCGGCGCGCAGCTGGTCGGGTTCGAGGACGGCGAGGGTGGCCAGCGCGAGCCGCGGTCCGATGCCGGACACGGTCTGCAGCAGGCGGAACAGGTCGCGCGCCTCGGTGTCGGCGAAGCCGAACAGGGTCAGCGAGTCCTCGCGCACGACCAGGGCCGTGGCCAGCGAGGTCTCCTCGCCGCGGCGCAGCGTCGCCAGGGTGTGCGGGGTGGACTGCACGGCGAGCCCGACGCCGCCGACCTCGATGACCGCGTGGTCGAGTCCGACCGCTGCCACTGTGCCTCGCACCGAGGAGATCACTTCGTCACCGTCCTGATTTTGGTTGCCTTGGCCGCGGCGGCCAGCCTCGCACGGTGGGTGCGGGCGATCTCCGCCGCCCTCGCCTCGGCCTGCGCCATCCGGTCGCGCATCGGCGCGCGCCACAGGTGGCAGATCGCCAGGGCCAGCGCGTCGGCGGCGTCGGCGGGTTTCGGCGCGACCGTGAGCCCGAGGAGCTTGGTGACCATCACGGTGACCTGGGCTTTGTCGGCTCGACCCGAGCCGGTGACAGCCGCTTTGACCTCGCTCGGGGTGTGGAACATGACCGGGAGCCCGCGGCGCGCGGCCGACAGCGCGACGACACCGGCGGCCTGGGCGGTGCCCATGGCCGTGCGGACGTTGTGCTGGCTGAAGACCCGCTCGATGGCGACGACCTCCGGGCGGTGCTCGTCGAGCCAGGCCTCCACGCCGTCGGCGACCTTGAGCAGGCGCACGGCGAGATCGTCGTCGACCGGGGTGCGGATCACGTCGACCGCGACCGCGCGGACCGCCCGCCCGGCGCCGCCGTCGACCACCGCGATGCCGAGGCGGGTCAGGCCCGGGTCGACTCCCAGCACGCGCACAGCCGCCGCTCCCTAGCTCGCCTTGAACACTCGTTCGAGAGCGTAGGCGGTCAGGGGCGGGCGTCCGCGGTCGACACGCGGGCTACGGTGATCGGCTCTTCGATGAGCTCCGGGCGCAGCGGGTCGCCCTCGGGCTTGAGCCACGGGAGGTGCCGCGCGGCGTCGGGATCGGGGACCCAGGCCCGGCAGGTGGTCTCGACCTTGACCGGGAAGATCGTCAGGCGGCCCTGGTCGTCTATGCGCAGGCGCAGGAAACCCTTGTAGTCCTCGATGCTCTGGCCCGCCATGACCTCGTTGAGGTTGATCCCGAAGCGGCTGGCGATCATCAGGTACACGGCGACGAGTTCGGCGTCGACGAACCCGATCAGCAGTGGGGTGCCACCCATGACGATCACCAGGGTCGCCCAGTCGCCGACCGGTCCGTCGGGCAGGACGGAGCTGTAGAGCCAGATGACGACGAACGACCAGGCGACGCTGAGCAGGATGTGCCCGATGGCGTGCAGGACACCGGCGACGGTCGCGGACAGGCCGCGTTTGGGGTCCTCGATTCTGGCGAACGCCAGGGCGCCGAGAACCAGGCCGAAGCCGACCAGGATCGCGGGGGTCCAGCTCGCGACGAGCCCGAAGAACCCGGACGCGCCGTGGCTGCCGAGGGTCTGCACGAGTCCATAGAGGACAGCCAGGGTCATGAGGGTCTGGAAGATGCCGGTCATCGCCCAGAAACCCGGGTTGCGCCAGGGCAGCCGGACGATCCCGGCGGCGAACCGCTCCGAGGTCCAGCGGTCGGGGTAACGCTCGGCCATCTCGTAGTCCGTGCACGCCGAGGGCTCCCGCACCCGGGAGGTCGGGGGTGGCAGGACCAGCTTCTCGGGGAGTTCGTGGGTGGCGGCCAGGTAGGCGCCCCCGAGGCCGCAGGTGATCCGCTGGCGGTCGCCACCGTTCTCGGCGTAGCGGACGTAGTGGTGGCGGTCGCCGGAGAGCATCACGCGCACCTGCGCGCCCTGCGAGCGGACGATCTCGCGGTCGAAGAACTCGAAGGTGTCGTAGGTCTTGGTGTTCCCGCCCGCGCCCGCGTCGACCCAGGCGGGCGCGGAGGTGCAGAGGATGACGCCGTCGCCGGGTCGCAACTCGGCCGACGCCCGGCGGAAGTACTCCAGCTGCGGGGCGTCGATGTAGTCGTCGAACTGGGTATCGATGGCGAAGAGCCACCAGCGGTGCGGCAGTTCGATGGCGAAGTAGGAGCGGGTCTGCTCGGTGTCCCAGCCGCCGAAGTTGCGCTTCTGCGCGAAGACGCGGAGGAAGGAGGTGAGGCCGTCGTACCAGTCGTGGTTGCCGGGCAGGGCGAACAGCGTGGGGGCGTCGCCGTTGAGCGCGGGGAAGGCGGCACGGTAGACGCCTTTGGTGCGGTCCTCGTAGTTGCGGGTCGACGCGGACGGGTAGACCTGGTCGCCGCCCATGATCAGCAATCGGCCGCGGGGCAGCTCGTGCCCGCCGATGTCGAGCTTCTCGGCGGCCAGAAGGGTGGCGATGGAGTAGGTGGCGTCGAAACCGTCACCGACATCGGCGACGAAGTCGATCCACAGTTCGTCATCGTCGTCGTAGCGGTGGATGGTCGCGGGGAGGCTGCCCTGGAGCTCGCGCTTGTCGGCGTAGGACCCGAAGATGGTCGCGATCACCGACTGGATGCCGGTGCTGACCAGCACCTTGGGCGCGAGCCAGCGGACCGCGGGCTGCGGTTGGAAGCCGAGTTCGGTCTCAGCGCACGTGCGTGGGCGGGGGCGGGACCGGGGTGGTGGAGTCATCGGCCTCCTCTCACTTCGAGGGAAGCCTAGCGACGTGATCACTATCGGGTGACGGCTGTTCGGGCAGAATCCGCGAATGGCCTACCGCCCGGATGAAATTCGCAAGACAACCCTGCGCGAGGCGGTGCGTTCCCGGCCTCGGATGTACTTCGGGGCAGACAGAGACGACCCCGCACTGCCCGGGCTCGTGCTCCGACTGGTGGTGGACGACGCGCGTTGCGATGGGGCGGTTCGGGTGGAGATCCAGGGAGATCCGGACTTCACGGTCACCGATGACGGGGTCGGCATGCCGCTGGTGACGCCTGACGGTCGAGCTTGGCCGCCGGTGGCTGTCCCGGGATCTTTGTCTTGGTGTTCCGGTGATTGACCGGCGGTGAGCTTCGGGGCTCATGGTCGGTCGGCCGCCCCGTGGTTCGCGGACGCGATGGGCTGGTGATTGGCTGATTGGCGGCGCGGGTGTCTGAAGAGAAATACGGCCCGCGCGACCGACCGCGACCTGCCGGCCACATGAGGTCTCATTTCCCAAGATCACGCCGACCCTCCAGGGTCCCCGACGGCTGTTTGGGTGGTTCGCCTCGTTTGGCCAAGGTCGCTCGTTGGGCGACGCCGCCTTGTCGCCTCTCCCCTTAAGGACCGTCGATGCCGGGGCGCCAGCTTTCGGGGCGGCCGGATTCGGTCAGGACGGGTTGCCAGTTCGCGAATCCCGCGGGGGCGTCGGGGCTCCAGGGCCAGTGGCCTTTGGGGGTGGCGACGATGAGTTGCAGGGCCGGGAATTCGCCCGAGGGATACAGGAGGAACGCGCTTCCCAGGTATTCCGGGTAAAAAGCGCGGTGGATGCGTTCGACGACCACGGGTACGCCGTCGAAGAAGTCGAGGTAAGGCAGGCCGGGGAAAAAGCGCTCCCCCGATGCGGCGCGGCGGACGTAGAGATCGATGAGGGGCTGGGCCATGTCCACCGGCAGACCGATGACGACGGCCTCCGGCGCTCCGAAGCGGCGCCAGGCGCCTACGGAGAAGGCGTAGGGGGCGCCGTTCTCGTCGCCTTCGATTTCTATGACGGCGTGGCCGTCCTGGTCCGCCGTGCGCAGCAGCCACTCGCGGAGGTTGTTGTCTTCGGCGGTGATGCCGTCCAGGGCCATGCGCACTCCTCGCCGGTGGGGAACGACTCGGAAACAAAGCGGCCCGGGCAGCGCACCCGCCCGGGCCGTTCAGTTCAGCTTGCCACGGTCTCAGGCGTCCACGGCGGCCATGACGTCGTCGGAAACGTCAAAGTTCGCGTAGACGTTCTGGACGTCGTCGGAATCCTCGAGCGCGTCGATCAGCTTGAAGATCTTGCGGGCGCCCTCGGCCTCCAGCTCCACCGTCACCGACGGCACGAAGCTCGCGTCCGCCGACTCGTAGTCGTAGCCCGCTTCCTGTAGCGCCTTGCGCACGGCGACGAGATCGGTGGCCTCGGAGATGATCTCGTAGCTCTCGCCGAGGTCGTTGACCTCTTCGGCGCCCGCGTCCAGGACCGCCATGAGGACGTCGTCCTCGGACAGGCCGTTCTTCGGCAGGACCACGACACCCTTGCGGTTGAACATGTACGCCACCGAACCCGGGTCGGCCATCGAGCCGCCGTTGCGGGTCATCGCGATGCGCACCTCGCCCGCGGCGCGGTTGCGGTTGTCGGTGAGGCACTCGATCAGCACGGCCACGCCGTTGGGGCCGTAGCCCTCGTACATGATCGTCTGCCAGTCCGCGCCGCCCGCCTCCTCGCCACCGCCGCGCTTGCGGGCGCGCTCGATGTTGTCCTGCGGGACCGAGTTCTTCTTCGCCTTCTGGATCGCGTCGAACAGCGTGGGGTTGCCGTCCGGGTCACCCCCGCCGGTGCGGGCGGCGACCTCGATGTTCTTGATCAGCTTCGCGAAGAGCTTGCCACGCTTGGCGTCGAGGGCGGCCTTCTTGTGCTTGGTTGTCGCCCACTTGGAGTGGCCGCTCATCTCTCCTCCGTCATGATTTCCGAACGATGTCCACGAACAGGCGGTGCACACGGTGGTCGCCGCCCAGTTCCGGGTGGAACGCGGTGGCCAGCACATCGCCCTGCCGAACGGCGACGATCCTACCGGCGGCGGCACCGGCGGCAGGCGTATCCGGAACCGTAGCCAACACCTCGACGGCGGGCGACGCGGACTCCACCCAAGGCGCACGGATGAACACCGCGTGCATCGGCCCGCCGTCGACCCCGGCGACGTCGAGGTCCTCCTCGAAGGAGTCGACCTGCCTGCCGAAGGCGTTGCGGCGCACGATCATGTCGAGACCGCCGAGCTGGTGCTGGTCGGGGCGGCCGTCGAGGACCTTCTCGGCGAGCAGGATCATTCCGGCGCACGAGCCGTAGGTCGGCATGCCCTCGGCGATCCGGGCGCGCAGCGGCTCCAGGAGCTCGAAGGTCTCCAGCAGGCGGGAGATCGTGGTGGACTCCCCGCCGGGCAGCACGAGCCCGTCGACCTCGGCCAGCTCCGACTGCCTGCGCACGGAGATCACCCGGGCGCCGCCCTCGGTCAGGGCGGCGGTGTGCTCCCGAACGTCGCCCTGCAGCGCGAGGACACCGATCAGCGGACGGTCAACGGACATCGAACCCTCTCCCACGTGTGGTTTTCCAGCTTAGTCTCATGCCACCCCGGCGAGCCGGAGCAGCGCGGCGGTCGCGGCCGCGGCGGCCACGACGACGACGAACGGCGCTTTGCGCCAGGCGAGCACGCCACCGACGAGGACCCCCGCGGGCAGCGCCCACCCGGCGAAGGACGGCCCCTTGGCCAGCGACGACGTCGCCACCAGGGCGACGAGCAGGACGATCGCGGCGGTGGAGAGCAACTCGCGGACGTGCTCGGGCATGGTGATCCGCTCGCGCAGCAGGACGCCGCCGAAGCGGAAGGCGAAGGTGCCCAGCGCGAGAACGAGAATCGGGATGAGCGTCATGCGGGCACCTGACCTTTCCGAGGCGGGAAAGCGGGCGCATCGACACAGCGGTCGAACTCGGTTGCCGGACGGCGCGACTCGCGTGTCGGTCGGGGGACGACGACGGGGCGAAGCGGCACGGTGGTCATGCGGGGGCCTCCACTTTGTTCCGGCGCGGCACGGCCAGCAGGCCGAGCAGCGAGAGCAGCACCGGAACCCCGGCGGGCAGGAACGGCGTGGCGGCCAGGGCGATCACCGCGCCGATCAGCGCGGGGCGCAGCTTGCCCGTGTCCTTGAGCGCGGGCAGGACCAGCGCGAGCATCACCGCGGGGAAGACCGCGTCGAGGCCGAGCACCTCCGGGTCGCTGACCAGCTGCCCGGCGAGCGCGCCGCCGAACACTCCGAGGTTCCACGCCAGGAACAGCGACGCCCCGCAGGCCCAGTAGGCGGCGCGGGCGCGCCGGGCGTCGGTCTGGGCCATGGCGAACGCGACCGACTCATCGATCAGCAGGTGGCTGCCCAGGATCCGGGCGGGCCAGGTCCGGCCGATGACGTCGCCGACCGCCAGACCGAACGGCAGGTGCCGCGCGTTGAGGACCAGGCCGCCGAGCACCGCCGCGATCGGACTTCCGCCCGCGGCGACCACACCGATCGCCATGTACTGCGAGCCGCCCGCGAAGATCAGCAGGGACATCACCACCGGAACCCACAGCGGGGTCCCGGCCGCGACCGAGATGGCGCCGAAGGACGCCCCGTTGACCGCCGCGGCGAGGGCGATCGCCAGCACGCCGCGCCACAGCTCGGCATCGAGTGTTCGCCATATCGAACGCATGTGTTTTATCCTGAACCCAGGCCGAAGTGTTCGTCAAGGCGAACACGACGACCGTCACACCGAACGGAGAGCAATGAACCAGCGCGGCGCGCCGTTGGAGGTCATCGCCTACTCGCTGCGGCGGGAGCGGGAGCGGATCGGCCTGTCCCTGTCGGAGCTGGCCAAGCGCGCGGGCATCGCGAAATCCACGCTCTCGCAGCTCGAAGCGGGTGCGGGCAATCCCAGCGTCGAGACCCTGTGGGCACTCGGCGTGGCGCTCGGCGTCCCGTTCAGCAGGCTGGTCGAGCCGCCCACGCCCAAAGTCCAGGTGATCCGGGCGGGCGAAGGGCCGATCGTCTACTCCGAGCGTGCGGACTACACCGCGACCCTGCTGGCGTCCTGTCCCCCGCACGCGCGGCGCGACATCTACCTGATCACCGCCGAACCGGGCAGCAAGCGCGAGTCCGACCCGCACATGCCCGGCGTCATCGAACACGTCGTGATCGCCTCGGGCCGGGCACTGGTCGGCCTGACCGACGAACCGATCGAGGTCGGCCCCGGGGACTACGTCGCCTATCCGGGTGATCTTCCGCATGTGTTCGAGGCCCTCGAAGCGGGCACTACGGCCTGCATGGTCTCCGAACACGTCTGACGGGTGGCCCGAACTCCGGACCACCCGCCCACGGAAGTCACCAGCCGCGCTGGGCCAGGCGGTGCGGCTCCGGAACTTCCTCGACGTTGATGCCGACCATGGCCTCGCCCAGACCGCGGGAGACCTTGGCGATCACGTCGGGGTCGTCGTGGAAGGTGGTGGCCTTCACGATGGCCTCGGCGCGCTGGGCCGGGTTGCCGGACTTGAAGATGCCGGAGCCGACGAACACGCCCTCGGCGCCGAGCTGCATCATCATCGCGGCGTCGGCCGGGGTGGCGATGCCGCCCGCGGTGAACAGCACGACCGGCAGCTTGCCCGCCTGGGCGACCTCGCGAACCAACTCGTACGGCGCCTGCAGCTCCTTGGCCGCGACGTAGAGCTCGTCCTCGGCCAGGTTCTGCAGACGGCGGATCTCGCCGAGGATCTTGCGCATGTGGGTGGTGGCGTTGGAGACGTCGCCGGTGCCCGCCTCACCCTTGGAGCGGATCATCGCCGCGCCCTCGGTGATGCGGCGCAGCGCCTCGCCCAGGTTGGTCGCGCCACAGACGAAGGGCACGGTGAACTGCCACTTGTCGATGTGGTTGGCGTAGTCGGCCGGAGTGAGGACCTCGGACTCGTCGATGTAGTCGACACCGAGCGACTGCAGCACGCGGGCCTCGACGAAGTGGCCGATGCGGGCCTTGGCCATGACCGGGATCGAGACGGCCTCGATGATGCCGTCGATCAGGTCGGGGTCGCTCATCCGGGCCACGCCGCCCTGCGCGCGGATGTCGGCCGGGACGCGCTCGAGCGCCATGACGGCCACGGCGCCCGCGTCCTCGGCGATCTTGGCCTGCTTGGCGTCGACCACGTCCATGATCACGCCGCCCTTGAGCATCTCGGCCATGCCGCGCTTGACGCGGGTGGTGCCGGTCTCGGCGACGGGAGTGGTGGTCTGTGCGTCGGACACGATGTGGGGCCTTTCGAACGTCGGAGCTGGTGCTTTACCCAGCGTACGTCCGATGTGGCCCGCTCCCACATGCCAATCCCGGGCGATCTCGAAAGGCCACTTTCGCCCGCATGGCTGGCCAGTGGCCACATGGGGTTGTCCCGACCGGAGAACAGGTGTGAGATCGAACACAAAGTGCCGATCGGGAGCCCCGGCGGCTCCCCGACGAGTGGGAGGTGGGCGACATGGGAAGCAAGCACTCCGAGAACGGCCAAGCCGAGTCAGGTGTCGCGGCGGACGACCCGGCAAAGGTGCGCAACATCGTCCTCGTCGGTCCATCCGGCTCGGGCAAGACGACACTCACCGAGGCCCTGCTCACGGCGACGGGTGTGCTGCCGCGCGCGGGCTCGGTCACCGAGGGGACGACGGTGTGCGACCACGACCCGGCCGCGGTGCGCCAACAGCGCTCGGTGGGTCTCGCGGTGGCGCCGTTCCTGCACGACGGGATCAAGGTCAACCTGATCGACACCCCGGGGTACGCCGACTTCGTCGGTGAGCTGCGCGCGGGTCTGCGCGCCGCCGACGCCGCCCTGTTCGTGGTGTGCGCCGCGGAGGGCGTCGACTCGGCCACAACCACGCTGTGGGCGGAGTGCGCCGCCGTCGGCATGCCGCGCGCGGTAGTCATCGCGCGTCTCGACCACCCGCGGGCGGACTTCGACGGCGAGTTGGCCCAGTGCCAGGCCGCGTTCGGCCCCAACGTCCTGCCGCTGTACCTGCCCACCGAAACCACCGGCTCCACTGTTGATGACGGCCTGATCGGGCTGATCACCCAGCGCGTGTTCGACGGCCACCCGCCCGCGGTGCGCGACGCCACGCGGGCCGAGTTGGAGCAGATCTCCGACGCCCGCGACGCGCTGTTGGAAGGGATCATCGCCGAGAGCGAGGACGAGTCCCTGATGGACCGCTACCTCGCGGGCGAGTCGATCGACACCGAGACGATCATCGCCGACCTGGAGACCGCCGTCGCGCGCGGCTCGTTCCACCCGGTGATTCCGTTCTGCGCCCAGACCGGTGTCGGCATCCAGCCGCTGCTGGAGGCCCTGACCAGGGCTTTCCCGTCTCCGCTTGAGCACCCGGTGCCGATGGTCACCGACCCGCAGGGCAAGCCGCACGCACCGCTGACCGCCGACCCGAACGGTCCCCTGGCCGCCGAGGTCGTGCGCACGGCCGTCGACTCCTACGTCGGCCGGGTATCACTGGTGCGGGTCTTCTCCGGCACGTTGCGCCCCGAACGGCAGGTGCATGTCTCCGGGCACGGCCTCGCCGACCGCGGCCACGACGACCACGACATCGATGAGCGCGTCGCCCACATCTACTCACCGCTCGGCGCCACCCTGCGCGAAGTCCCCTACTGCGTCGCGGGCGACCTCTGCGCGCTGACGAAGGTCAGCTCGGCCGAGACCGGCGACACGGTGTCCGCGCCGGAGGACCCGATCCTCATGCGGCCGTGGCAGATGCCGGAACCGCTGCTGCCGGTGGCAGTGATCGCGAAGACGCGCAGCGACGAGGACGCGTTGTCGCGCAACCTGTCTCGCCTCGTGGCCGGGGATCCGACGCTGCGGATGGACCGCAATCCGGAGACCCACCAGTTGGTGCTGTGGTGCATGGGCGAGGCGCACGCGGACGTCGTCCTGGCTCGGCTGCGCGCCGGTGGGGCCGAGGTGGAGACCGAGCCGGTGAAGGTGTCGCTGCGGGAGACCTTCGCGGCACCCGCGCGGGGACACGGGCGGCATGTGAAGCAGTCCGGCGGGCACGGGCAGTACGCCGTGTGCGACATCGAGGTCGAACCGCTGCCGACGGGATCGGGGTTCGAGTTCGTGGACAGGGTGGTGGGCGGGGCGGTGCCGCACCAGTTCATCTCGTCGGTGGAGAAAGGCGTGCGGGCTCAGTTGACCCGCGGTGTGCAAGGGCATCCGATGGTGGACATCCGGGTGACGCTGGTCGACGGGAAGTCGCACAGTGTGGACTCCTCGGATGCCGCTTTCCAGACCGCTGGGGCGTTGGCTTTGAAGGACGCCGCGTCGAACGGGCGGATCTCGTTGCTGGAGCCGGTGGACACGGTGGAGATTCGGCTGCCGGACGAGTATTTGGGGACGGTGCTCGGTGATCTGTCGTCGCGCCGCGGTCGCGTGCTCGGCACCGAATCGGACAGCGACGGGTACACGGTGATCCATTCCGAGGTGCCTGCTGCCGCTCTGCCCCGGTATTTGATCGAGCTGCGGTCGATGACGTCCGGGTCGGCGTCGTTCAGCCGCGGATTCGCCCGGTTCGACCCGGTTCCGGAGTCGCTGTCGGCACAGTTCGCGTGATCAGCGGACCGCGCGGAGGGTGCCGTCCCAGGTCGTCGCCGTAGGGAGGAGTTCGGCCAGCTGGACCGGGTACACGGTCTCCTTGGTCTCCTTGAGATCCGCGCACGACCACCACCGGTGTTCGCCGATGGTGCGGGCTTCCAGGTCCGTGAAGCCTGCGGTGTCGATCACCGCGTCGGTCGGGAGCCGGGCGAGGAAGAACCACTCCTCGCCGTCGTAGTTGCGGCCCTCGAAACTGAACGCGACCCTCCGGCGCCACAGCGGGCCTTCGAGGGCGTCCGGCTCGATCTTGACCCCGGTCTCCTCGCACAGTTCGCGCGCGGCCGCCGTGCGCAGGTCCTCCCCCGGCTCGACGCCGCCGCCCGCGGTGAACCAGAACTTGTCCTCGGCGCGGTTGGGGTCGTGCCCGTGGAACAGCAGCACCCGGTCATCGGCGTCCAGCAGGACCACCCGTGCCGACGGCCGCGGCCTGGGGAACTCGTCGAGGGTTGGTTCGGCGATCTCCAGGTAGCCGGGCTCCGGGGCGGTTCCCGCGAGCTTGAACCACCGCACCACGCGCCGTCTGCGCTGGGTCAGGGTGTCCCGGACGGCGTCGCCGTGGACACGGCGGGCGATGACCATGCGGTGTTCGGCGTCGATCAGTTCGGCGGCCAGGGCCAGCGCCAGGGTGGGCCGGTCGACCTCGGCGAGGACCCGGGTGAGTTCGTTCTCCGCGGTCTCACGGTCGGTGCGCGAGGCGCGTTCGGCGCGTTCGGCCACCACCCGCAGGCGGTCGCCGAGGGCGTGGTCGACCACGCCGGACACGGCCCGGGCCACCACCGCTCGGCGCGCGAGGGCGGCGTCGAGGGCGGCCCAGGCCGCGTCGGTGCGCACATGGAGCCGGTCCAGGCGGTTGGCGGTGCCGACGAACCAGACGCCGATGATGACGACCAGCGACAGCACAACGACCAGCGTGGTGAGTTCCCAGCCGGTCATGACACCTCGCCGACCCGGCGCGGGTTGGCGGCCACGGCCTGCTCGTAGACCCGCAGCACCTGGTTCGCCACGACAGACCAGTCGAACGCGGCGACCCGGCGGTCGCCCTCGGCCACCAGCAGCGACCGCCGCGACGGGTCGGTCAGGACCGAGCGGAGGCCGTCGGCCAGCGACACCGGGTCGTTGACGGCGGTGAGCACACCCGCCCGGCCGTCGTCGAGGACGCGGCGGAAGGCGTCGAGGTCGCTGGCGACCACGGCCGTCTCGGCGGACATCGCCTCGGTGAGGATGATGCCGAAGCTCTCGCCGCCGGTGTTCGGCGCGCAGTACACGTCGACGCTGCGCAGGGCGCGGGCCTTGGTCTTGTCGTCGACCTGGCCGAGCAGGTCGAGCCTGCCCGCCAACTCGGGACCGGCCATCCGGCGCAGCTCGTCCTCGTCGCCACGGCCGACCACGAGCAGCCGCACCTCCGGCAAATCCAAGTGCCGCATGGCATCCAGGAGCACCGGCATGCCCTTGCGGGGCTCGGTGTAGCGGCCGACGAAGCCGATCGTGCCGCCCGGGCGCGGGTAGCCGTCGAGCGGTTCGGCGTCACGGAAGAAGTCGACGTCGACCCCGTTGGGGATCTCCACCGCGTCGCCGCCGAGGTGCTCCACCTGCACCCGCCGCGCCAGGGCCGACACGGCGATGCGCGCGGTGACCTTCTCCAGGAACGGCTGCAGCACCCCCTGGAACGCGCTGAGCGTGCGCGAACGCGGGGTCGAGGTGTGGAAGGTCGCCACGATCGGGCCGTCGGCGATCATCAGAGCCAGCATCGCCAGGCTCGGCGCCGTCGGCTCATGCAGGTGCAGGACGTCGAAGTCGTGGTCGCGGATCCAGCGGCGCACCCGGGCGTAGGACACCGGGCCGAACGACAGGCGGGCGACCGAGCCGTTGTACGGGATGCCCACCGCGCGGCCCGCGGGCCGGACGAACTCGGGCAGCGGCGTGTCCTCGTCGGCGGGGGCGAGCACGTCGACGTCGTGGCCGAGGCCGCGCAGCGCCCTGGCCAGGTCCACGACGTGGGCCTGCACTCCTCCGGGTACCTCGAAGGAGTACGGGCAGACAATCCCGATTCTCAACTGACGGTCTCCCCACTGGCCCAGACGTCGATCTATTCGCGCAGCGCTTTCTGGCGGCCGGCAGGCAGGTCGGCGACCCAGAGTTTCTGCAGCATGTGCCAGTCTGCGGGATGCGCGGCGATATCGGCGGCCAAAACGTCGGCGAGGGCCTGCGTGGCGGCCTGGACGCCGTCGGCGCCGCTGACCCGGATCGGCGGGTGCAGGCGCAGGCCCCAGCCGTCCTCGGTGAACCACAGGCCCGCCGGGATCAGCGCGGCGCCGGTCTTCGCGGCCAGATAGGCCGGTCCTGCGGGCATCCGCGTCCGCTCGCCGAAGAAGGTCACCGGAATCCCCGCCGTGGTCAGGTCACGGTCGGCGAGCAGGCAGACGATCCCGTTGGCGCGCAAGCGTTCCGCCAGCACCTCCGACGGCAGCCGACTGCCGCCGGACGACGCCAGGATCTCGAAGCCGAGGGACTCGCGGTACGCCACGAACCGGTGGTACAGCGAGTCGGGCTTGAGCCGCTCGGCGACGGTCGCGAACTTGCCATGCGTGCCGACGAGCCACACGCCCGCCGCGTCCCAGTTGCCCGAGTGGGGCAGCGCGAGAATCACCCCGTTGCCCTCGGCGAGGGCGGCGCTCAGGTTCTCCTTGCCGGTCATCTCGGCGTCGATCGCGGCGTGGACCTCGCTGTGGTCCATCGACGGCAGCCGGAAGGCCTCCATCCAGTACCGCGCGTACGAGCGCAGCGCCTGGCGGACCAGCTCGTCGAGCTCGGACGGGCCGGCCTGGGGCACGACGCGGGCCAGGTTGGCCCGCAGCTGAAGGGTCCCCGGCCCCCCACGGCGGGCGGCGAGGTCGGCGCCGAAGCGGAACAGCCCGCGCGCGATCCCCTCGGGCAGGACGCGGACCAGCCGCCATCCCGCGGCGTAGCCCCAGTCCGCGAGGCGGTGGCCGAAACTCATGCGCTCTCCTCCTTGGCCGCGCGGCGCACCGCGAGCAGCCGCTGGGTGACCGTCGCGACCGACCCCACGGCCAGCAGCCACAGTGCGACGGGCAGCGCGTGCGGGACGCCGAGGCCTGCGAGCATGGCCCCGACGAGAGTGATGATCAGCCGCTCGGCGCGTTCGACGAACCCGCCGTCGGCACTGAGCCCGGTCGCCTCGGCGCGGGCCTTGACATAGGAGATGACCTGGCCGGACACCAGGCAGATCAGCGCGGCCGCGGCCGACGAGCGGTCACCACCGGAGAAGGCGTACCAGGCGATCGCGCTGAACAGGGCGCCGTCGGCGATCCGGTCGCACGTCGCGTCGAGCACCACCCCGAACCGGGTGCCACCGCCCTGCGCCCTGGCCATGGCGCCGTCGAAGAGGTCGAAGAGGACGAACACGGTGACCACGAGGGCGCCGGCGATCAACTGCCCAGTGGAGAACAGCCAGACCGACGCGGCTACCGCGCCCGCCGTGCCGATGAGGGTGACGGCGTCGGGAGTGAGGCCGAGTCGAAGCAGCCACTTGCCGATGGGATCGGTGACGCGCGAGACCGAGGCGCGAGCGAAGAGGTTCAGCATGAGGGCGTCGGTTGCACCTAACAGGTGGGGCTTACAGGCGGGCTCTACAGCGGTAATTGCGGCCCGGGCAGCCTAACTGTCCGCGCCGCACGAGGCCTACCTGGCCTGCGCCGGTGGCGCGGATCAGCAGTCCGTTTCGCGGCAGCCGGGAAGTTGCTTGTCCGGGTCGAGGCCTTCGAGGACCGCCTTGCTGATCTCTCCGAGTGCCTTGACCTGCTCGGGGGTCAGGCGATCGAACAGCTTCTCCCGGACCGCCGTCACGTGGCCTGGGGCGGCGGCGGCCAGGGCGGCGAAGCCCTCGTCGGTGAGGACGGCCAGCGAGCCGCGCTTGTCGGTCGGGCATTCCTGCCTGCGTACCCAGCCCGCCTGCTCCAGCCGGGCGACCGCGTGCGACAACCTGCTTCGCGACGAACCGCGCAGGCCCGCCAACTCGCTCATCCGCATCGAGCGGTCGGGGGCGTGGGAGAGGACGACGAGGATCTCGTAATAGGTGTAAGGCATCTCGGAGTCGCGCTGGAGTTGGCGGTCCAACTGGTCGTTGAGTGCGCCGCTCATGGTGATGAAGGCGCGCCAAACCTCCTGTTCGCCATCGTCCAACCAGCGCGTGTCATCCGTCATGTCTCCCATCGTACCCCATAGTTGAACCCTCAACGGTTCTCGTGTAGGGTCTGCGATTGAGAGTTCAACAACTCAAAGTTCAACTACTTCGCACTCAGGAGACGAACCGCATGAGCACCACCAGCCTCACCGCGATCCCCGGTTTCATCGCGGGCACGTGGGACATCGACGCGTCGCACTCCGATGTCGCCTTCACCGTCCGCCACCTGGTCATCACCAAGGTCCGCGGCCGCTTCGACGACGTGACTGGCTCCATCGTCACCACCGACGACCTGGCCACCGCGGGCGTCGAGGTCGTCATCGGCCTGAACAGCATCAACACGAACAGCGAGCAGCGGGACGGACACCTGAAGTCCGCCGACTTCTTCGAGACCGAGACCTACCCGGAGATGACCTACAAGGCGACCGGCGTCCGCCCGGACGGCGACAAGTACGTCCTCGACGGCGAACTGTCCCTCAAGGGCGTCACGAGGACCGTGCCGGTGACCTTCGAGCTCAATGGCTTCTCCCCCGACCCGTGGGGCGGCACCCGCATCGGCCTGTCCGGCGACGCGTCGATCAACCGCAGGGACTTCGGGGTGAACTTCGAGGGCGTGCAGAACGGCCTCGCCGTGGTCGCCGACAAGATCGACATCCACCTGGAGATCGAGGCCGTGCTGCGTCAGGGCTGAGCCCAGGCCGCCGCGAGCAGAGCGCGGGTTTCGCCGAGCAACTGCGGCAGCACCTTGGTGTGACCGACGACCGGCATGAAGTTGGCGTCGCCGCCCCAGCGCGGCACCAGGTGTTGATGCAGGTGGGCGGCGATACCCGCGCCCGCGACCACTCCCTGGTTCATCCCGATGTTGAACCCGTGCGGCGCCGCCACCCGGCGCGCGACCCGCATCGCCCGTTGGGTGAACTCCCCCAGCTCGACGGTCTCGGGCGCGGTCAGCTCCGTGTAGTCGGCGACGTGCCGGTACGGGACGACCATCAGGTGTCCCGGGTTGTACGGGTAGAGGTTGAGCACCGCGTAGACCAGCTCACCGCGCGCGATGATCAGCGCGTCGGCGTCGTCGAGGTCGACCAGCCCGCAGAACGGGCAGCCGTCCTCCTCGTCGTGCTCGGGCTTGTTCTCGCCGCGGATGTAGGCCATCCGGTGCGGCGTCCACAGCCGTTGGAGGGCGTCCGGCACCCCCACCCCGTTCTGGGCGACGAGCTCGGGCTCTCCGGAGCCAACGGCAGCGGCCATGTCCACGATCCTAGTGGCGGCCGGTTCTCCTGGATTGGCCATGGTCGCGACACCGCACGGTTCCATAAGGTCGGGCGCGTGAGCCTGCTGATCAAATCCCCCGCCGACGTCGAGCGCCTGCGCGCGGTCGTCGGCGAGTACCGAGTCCTGCTGTCTGGCGCCGACACCGGCGGCAGGCTCGCGGTCGTCGAACAGATCCTCCCGCCGGGCGCGCTCGGGGCGGCCCCGCATGTGCACCACGGGCACGAGGAGGACTTCATAGTCACCGCGGGCGCCATCACGTTCGACACCGCGACCGAGGCTCGCGTGGTCGCCGCGGGCGGGGTGGTGTCGGTGCCCAGGGGCGCGGCGCACGGCTTCGGCAACGACTCGGCCGAGACCGCTCGGTGCATCGTGACGTTCACACCCGCCGGGTACGAGGACTACTTCCGCCTGATCGACGAACTGGTCCGGGCGGGCACGTCGCCCGACGCCGACACCCTGGCCCGACTGCGCGCCCGGTTCGCGACCGAGTCAGCGACTCATTAGCGCCCGAATGTAGGCGTTGGCTTCGGCGCGGAACATGAGGACCGTCCCGACGACAGCGGCCGCGGCGACAAGCGTCATCGCCATGAACTCGATTCCGGGGCCGGTGCCGACGAAAGTGCTCGCGGCGAGGTAGAGAAAAAGGGCGGCGATGAGGGCCAGCACGATTCTCGGGCCTCGCCAGCCTTTTCGGAGGTTGCCCGCGCAGAGGACGATCACTATGCCGAAGAAGAAGACCAGGCCGTGGCTGGGGACCGGGTTGGTGTTGAGGATGATGGTGATCAGGACGAAGAGCAGGAGGGCAATGCCCAGGGACAGCCAGACGACATAGGCCTGATCCAGGCACTTCGGGCGCTCGGTCTCCTCCATGAGCCCATGTTATCGATTGTCGCTGCCTTCGGCGTTTCGAGCGCCTGATCGAGTGATCGCCGTACCGGCGTCTTGGTCTCGATGCGCCTGTTTCGACGCATTCGCGCTGATTCAAAGGGGAACCACCCAAAACCGCCCGTCGGGCTCGGCCGGCTATGTTCTTGCCGCGGCCCCGTTCCCGACATGTGGCCTTGACCGGACCCTTGCGGTTTGCCTGCGGCGGGGGCGAACAAGAGAAACGGGCCGTTCTGCTGAACGGCCCGTTTCTTATGGTTGCTTGGTCCTTATTCGGCGGCGACCTTGAAGGTTTCCGCCGACGGGGACGTGTTGTCCCTGCGGGCGATCCATTCGTGGACCGCCTCCACCGCGCGGTCCACGGGGATGCCGTTGACCTGAGATCCGTCCCTGAAGCGGAACGACACCGAGCCGGACTCGACGTCCTTGGCGCCTGCCACCAGGAGGAAGGGCACCTTCTGCAGGGTGTGGTTGCGGATCTTCTTCTGCATCCGGTCGTCGGAGGTGTCGACGTCCACGCGGATGCCCTTGGCGCGCAGGGCTTTGGCTACCTGCTGGAGGTGTTCGACGTGGTCTTCGGCGATGGGGATGCCGACGGCCTGCACTGGGGAGAGCCAAGCCGGGAAGGCGCCCGCGTAGTGCTCGGTCAGAACGCCGAAGAACCGTTCGATGGAGCCGAACAGCGCGCGGTGGATCATGACCGGGCGCTTGCGGGAGCCGTCGTTGGCGGTGTACTCCAGTTCGAAGCGCTCCGGCAGGTTGAAGTCGACCTGGATGGTCGACATCTGCCAGGTGCGGCCGAGGGCGTCCTTGGCCTGCACGGAGATCTTCGGGCCGTAGAAGGCCGCGCCGCCCGGGTCGGGGACGAGCTCGAGGCCGGAGCTCTCCGCGGCGACGCGCAACGCTTCCGTGGCCTGTTCCCAGACCTCGTCGGAGCCGACGTACTTCTCGTCGTTGCGGGTGGACAGCTCCAGGTAGAAGTCGTCCAGGCCGTAGTCGCGCAGCAGGTTGAGCACGAACGACAGCAGCGACTTCAGCTCGTCCTGGACCTGTTCGGGCGAGCAGAAGATGTGCGCGTCGTCCTGCGTCATGCCGCGGACGCGGGTCAGGCCGTGGATCACGCCGGACTTCTCGTAGCGGTACACCGAGCCGAACTCGAACATGCGCAGCGGCAGCTCGCGATAGGACCGGCCGCGCGACCGGAAGATCAGGTCGTGGAACGGGCAGTTCATCGGCTTGAGGTAGTAGTCCTGGCCGGGCTTGCGCAGCACGCCGTTCTCGTCGTACTCGGCGTCGAGGTGCATCGCCGGGTACATGCCGTCGCGGTACCAGTCCAGGTGGCCCGAGGTCTCGAACAGGCCGCCCTTGGTGATGTGCGGCGAGTAGACGAACTCGTAGCCCTCCTCGGTGTGCCTGCGCCGCGAGTAGTCCTCCATCTCCTGGCGGATGATCCCGCCCTTGGGGTGGAAGACCGCCAGGCCGGAGCCGATCTCGTCGGGGAAGCTGAACAGGTCGAGCTCGACGCCGAGCTTGCGGTGGTCGCGGCGCTCGGCCTCGGCGATCAGCTCCAGGTGCGCGTCGAGCGCCTCCTGCGACTCCCACGCCGTGCCGTAGACGCGCTGCAGCTGGGGGTTCTTCTCGTTGCCGCGCCAGTACGCCGCCGCCACCCTGGTCAGCTTGAACGCCGGGATGTGCTTGGTCGTGGGCACGTGCGGCCCGCGGCACAGGTCGCCCCAGACCTGCTCGCCGCTGCGGGGGTCGAGGTTGTCGTAGATCGTCAGCTCGCCGCCGCCGACCTCCATCACCTCGTCGGTGTCGACATCGGACTTGAGGTCGACCAGCTCCAGCTTGAACGGCTCGGCCGCCAGCTCCCGCTTCGCCGCCTCGACCGACTCCACGACGCGCCGGGAGAACCGCTGCGACCCCTTGATGATCGCCTTCATGCGCTTCTCCAGCGCCTGCAGGTCCTCCGGGGTGAACGGCTTGTCCACCGAGAAGTCGTAGTAGAAGCCGTCGCGGACCGGCGGGCCGATGCCGAGCTTGGCCTCGGGGAACTGCTGCTGCACGGCCTGCGCGAGCACGTGCGCGCAGGAGTGGCGGATGACCGCGCGGCCGTCGTCGCTGTTCGCGGCGACCGGCTCGACCGTCGCGTCGGCCTCCGGGGTCCACGACAGGTCGCGGAGATGACCGGCGGAGTCGCGCACGACGACGATCGCGTCCGCGCCCTTGCCCGGGAATCCGGCTTCGCGCACGGCAGCGCCCGCGGTAGTGCCCGCCTGCACCACCACGCTCGTGGCGGGTGCGACGGCTACGGGCTGCTCGGACACGATGACTCCTCGGTTCAGGACACGGGTTGACGAGGAGTGATGTTACTAGTCCGCCTCCCCGGAATTTTTAAGGTTGGTCACCAAGGAGCGAGACCCGCGGACGGTGGGTGACCGTGGTCGGCCGCCGTCACGGTGCCCCTTGGCATCGGTTGGTCGACGCGATGGATTCAGGACCGTGGCCGTCAGGCCCCGAGCATCTGCTGCATGCGGCGGATCTCCGCGGACTGAGAGGCGGTGACGTCGTCGGCCATCTCCTGCACCCGCACGTCAGCGCCCGTGGTCTTCACGGCGTCGGCCATCGTGAGCGCGCCCTGGTGGTGGGCGATCATCAGCCGCAGGAACAGCTTGTCGAACTCGGCGCCCTTGGCCGCCTTGAGCTGGTCCATCTGCTCCGGGGTGGCCATGCCCGGCATGCCCGCATGGGCGTTGTGGCCGCCATGACCGGCCGGGGGCACGGGCGCCTTGTTGTGCTTCTTCAGCCAGGCGTCCATCATCTCGATCTCCGGGCCCTGCGCGTCCGCGATACGCGAAGCGAGCCCCTTGACCTGCCCGTCCGCGCCGCGATCGGGGACCAGCACGGCCATCTCGATGGCCTGCCGGTGGTGCACGATCATTTCGCGCACGTAGGTGACGTCAGCGTCGTTCGGCGGTGTCTCAGGACGCGCGCTGCCCGCTTCCTCAGGGGACAGCGTCCGGTTCGACTCCCCCGGCTTGCCCGGCTGGAGCACCGGCGCGGTCGGCTTCGCGCCGATGGGCTCTTCGCTCCCACTGCACGCGGTCAGCCCCAGCAGTGCGCCGAGCACCACGATTCCGCCCGCCATCCGCCGCAACCTCATCAAGAGCACGCCCTCTCCCGTCCAGCAGCACAACGACCGCAAGGTACTACGACATCCGTTGCCGTTCACTCCTCGACTGGGAAAAAGCCAGGCCAGGAAACGCTTCTGCGAAAGCGTTCACCAGCCAAATAATGTCTTGACCCCACTTCCTGCAGCGAGGGGATCTTCCGTGACCCACTCCAAACGCCGTCTGGCTTGCGCGGCCGCGGCGGGTGTAGCCGTCGCCGCCGTCGTCTCCGTCGTCTCCGTCGGCACTTCCACCGCGGCCGCGGCGCCGCCGCCGCCCGGTCCGGGCGTCGACCAGATCGTCAGCAGCCCGAACATGAAGCAGCTGGCGAACGTCCCCGCCACCGCCCCGCTATCGGGCGCGAGCTCCACCGGCACCGACCTGGCGTTCACCGGCAATTACGCCATCCAGGGCAACTACCTGGGCTTCACCGTCTACGACATCACCACGCCGAGCGCGCCGAGGATCGCCGGCCAGGTGCTGTGCCCCGGCGCGCAGAACGACGTCTCGGTGCACGGGAACCTGCTCTTCCTGTCCACCGACTCGCGGCGCTCGAACGACACGTGTGAGTCGACGTCCTCCTCCAGCGGCACCGTCTACTGGGAGGGGATCAAGATCTTCGACATCGCCGACAAGGCGAACCCCCGCTACATCAAGAGCGTCGAGACGGCCTGCGGGTCGCACACGCACACCCTCGTCCCGGACAAGGCGGGCACGGACGTCTACCTCTATGTCTCCTCTTACAGCCCGTCGACCACGCTGTCGAAGTGCCAGCCGCCGCACGACAAGATCTCGATCGTGAAGGTGCCGCTCGCGGCACCGACCACGGCGTCGGTGGTGGCGACCCCGGTGCTGTTCCCGGACGGCGGCAACGCGGGGAGCAGCAAGACCTCGGCCACCACCGGCTGCCACGACATCACCGCGTACCCGTCGAAAGACCTCGCCGCGGGCGCGTGCATGGGAGACGGTGTCCTGCTCGACATCGCCGACCGGGGCAACCCCCGGGTTATCGACCGCGTCCAGGACAACGCCAACTTCGCGTTCTGGCACTCGGCGACGTTCAACAACGCGGGCACCAAGGTGATCTTCACCGACGAGCTCGGCGGCGGCGGCGCGGCCACCTGCAACAAGAAGACCGGTCCGACCCGCGGCGCGGACGGCATCTACGACATCACCGGCGCGGGCGACACCCGTGACCTGGTGTTCCGCAGTTACTTCAAGATCCCGCGGTATCAGACCAACACCGAGAACTGCGTCGCCCACAACGGCTCGCTGGTCCCGGTCGCGGGCAAGGACATCATGGTCCAGTCCTGGTACCAGGGCGGCGTGTCGGTGTGGGACTTCACCGACTCGGCCGGCCCGCGCGAAATCGCCTTCTGGGAGCGCGGCCCGCTGCCCGACGGTGGCTCGGGCGGCACCTGGTCGGCGTACTACTACAACGGCCACATCTACTCGTCCGACCTGGTGAAGGGCCTCGACGTGCTCGACATCAGCGACCCGGCGACCGACGGCGCGAAGAGCGTGCGGTTCACCGAGCTCAACGTGCAGACGCAGGGCTCCTACGCGGGCTGACCCGGCCGGGTGGTGGTCCTCTCGGATCCCGGGAGGGCCTTCACCCAGGTGCGCCAGATTACCGGTTAAACGGCAAATGGGAAAAATAATCACTGTTTGGAAGTAGATCCACGGGAGAGACTGCGCGGATAGACGTCCCATGAATGAGGGGAACAGCGTGAGGGCGACACGTTTCGGTTCTACATCCAGATACGTCACGGCCGCGGTCATCGGCGCGACCACCATCTCTCTCTCCCTCTGGGGAACCGCGTCCGCGGCAGCCCAGAACGGGCCCGACCTCGGCCAGGAGAACTTCGTCACCAGCCCGAACGTGCGGCAGGTCGCGAACGTTGCGGCCACCGCACCGCTGCTCGGCGGCGGCGCCAGGTCCTCGGACCTCGCGTTCACCGGTGACTACGCCATCGGCGGCAACTACAACGGCTTCACGATCTACGACATCAAGCACCCGAAGAAGCCCACGATCGTCAGCCAGGTGCTCTGCCCCGGCTCGCAGGGCGACGTGAGCGTGCACGGCGACCTGCTCTTCTACTCGGTCGACGCCCGACGCAGCGACGACTCCTGCAACTCCGTGTCCCAGAACGACGGAAGCAAGCCGTACTGGGAGGGCGTGCGGATCTTCGACATCAGCGACAAGGCGAACCCGAAGTACATCAAGGCGGTCGAGACCGACTGCGGCTCGCACACGCACACGATGGTGCCGGACAAGGCGGGCACCGACGTCTACCTCTACGTCTCGTCCTACGCACCGTCGGCCTCGCTGCCGAAGTGCCAGCCGCCGCACGACAAGATCTCCGTCATCAAGGTCCCGCTGGCGAACCCGAGCGCGGCCGCGGTCAACTCCACGCCGGTGCTGTTCCCGGACGGCGGCAACGCCGGAACCCCCGGCAGCTTCCCGAACCACTACGTGCGCCAGACCAGTGGTTGCCACGACATCACCGCGTTCCCCGAGAAGGACCTCGCCGCGGGCGCCTGCATGGGTGACGGCGTGCTGTTCGACATCTCCGACCGCGCGGCTCCCCGCGTGATCGAGAAGATCCAGGACAACGTGAACTTCGCGTTCTGGCACTCGGCGACCTTCAACAACGACGGCACCAAGGTGGTCTTCACCGACGAGCTCGGCGGCGGCGGCGCGGCCACCTGCAAGCCGGAGATCGGCCAGACGCGCGGCGCGAACGGCGTGTACGACATCACGGGCACCGACCTCGGCTTCAAGAGCTACTTCAAGATCCCGCGGCACGACAGCGAGATCTGCGTGGCGCACAACGGCTCGCTGATCCCGGTGGCGGGCAAGGACATCATGGTCCAGTCCTGGTACAAGGGCGGGGTCTCGATCTGGGACTTCACCGACTCGGCCAACCCGCGCGAGATCGGGCACTTCGACCCGCTGCCCTCGCGCATCGGCCCGTCGGGCACGTGGTCGGCGTACTACTACAACGGCTACATCTACTCGAACGACGGCCAGCAGGGCCTTGACGTGCTGCAGATCAACGATCCGCTGACCGATGAGGCGAAGTCGGTTCACCAGAAGGTGTTCAACGCCCAGACCCAGTACTCGCTGCGTCACGGCAACAACTGATCCAGCCACCGTTCTCGGGCTCGTGGATGGCGAAGATCACACCGCCCCGAGATACTGCGTGGTACAGACCTGCAGGTAATGAAGGGAAAAGAGTGAAGTCAATTCACTTCGACAAGAGGTCTCGCAGAGCAGCGCTCGCGGTGCTCGGTGTGGCCGCGGCGGGTCTGTCCGTCGTGGGCGGGCCGGCCGCCGCCGCACAGGACTTCCCCGCCAATGACGAGATCGTCACCAGCGCCAACGTCTCCCATGTCGTCAACGTCGCGCCGACCGGTCCGCTGTCCGGGCCCGCCTCGGTGGGCACGGACCTCGCCTTCAGCGGGGACCACGCCATCGTCGGCAACTACCTCGGATTCACGATCTACGACATCAAGAACCCGAAGAGCCCGACGATCACCAGCCAGGTGCTCTGCCCAGGCGCGCAGAACGACATCTCGGTGAGCGGGAACCTCGTGTTCCTGTCCACCGACGCGCGTCGCAGCGACAACTCGTGCAACTCGACCTCCCAGAACGACGGCACAAAGCCGTACTGGGAGGGCATGAAGATCTTCGACATCACCGACAAGAAGAACCCGAAGTACGTCGCCGCTGTCGAGACCGACTGCGGGTCGCACACCCACACGCTGGTGCCGGACAAGAAGGGCAAGGACGTCTACCTGTACGTCTCGTCCTACGGTCCGTCGGCCGCGCTGCCGAAGTGCCAGCCGCCGCACGACAAGATCACGATCATCAAGGTCCCGGTCAAGAACCCGGCGGCCGCGGCGATCGTGTCCACCCCGGTGCTGTTCCCGGACGGCGGCCACCCGGGCAAGCCCGGCACCGTCGACACCGGCTACGTCGTGCCCACCAGCGGCTGCCACGACATCACCGTGTTCCCGGCCAAGAACCTGGCCGCGGGCGCGTGCATGGGTGAAGGCGTGCTGATGGACATCTCCGACCGGGAGAAGCCGCGGGTGATCAACACCGTGCGCGACGACGATCACTTCGCGTTCTGGCACTCGGCGACGTTCAACAACGCGGGCACCAAGGTCGTCTTCACCGACGAACTCGGCGGCGGCGGCGCGGCGACGTGCAACGCCAAGATCGGCCCGACCCGCGGCGCCAACGGCATCTACGACATCACCGGCCGCGGCGACGAGCGCAAACTCGAGTTCCGCAGCCTGTTCAAGATCGACCGTCACCAGACCGACTCGGAGAACTGCGTCGCGCACAACGGCTCGCTGATCCCCGTTCCCGGCAAGGACATCATGGTCCAGGCCTGGTACATGGGCGGCGTGCAGGTGTTCGACTTCACCGACTCGCGGGCGCCGAAGAAGATCGGCTTCTTCGAGCGGGGCCCGGCCGCCGACCCGAACACCGGTGGCGGAATCTGGTCGTCGTACTACTACAACGGCTACATCTACGCCTCGGACATCGGCAAGGGCTTTGATGTCATCGACATCAACGACCCGGCGACGAACGTGGCGCGCGGTCACAAGTGGACTGAGCTGAACGTCCAGACGCAGTACGGCTACGGCAAGTAGCCTGCTTCACGACGAAAGGGTCCGCGGTCACCCGCGGGCCCTTTTCGTCGGCTCAGACGGTCTCCACGACCTGGTCGTACTCCAGGCGCGGGCCGCGCGGGAAGGCGGCGTTCACACCGGGGTTGCCGATGTTGACCACGACAAGCGAGCGCCTGCGGCCGTCGGGGAAGAACTCGCGGTCGACAGCGGCGGCGTCGAAGCCCGCCATCGGCCCGGCGGCCAGCCCGGCGGCGCGCACCCCGAGCACGAAGTACCCGACCTGCAGCGCGGCGTTGAACCTGGCGTTGTCGGTCCGGTGGGTCTCGTCGGCGTAGTAGTCCTTGGCGCCCGGCAGGTGCGGGAAGAGAGTGGACAGGTGCTCGTGGAAGTCCACGTCGGCGGCCAGGATCGCGACGAGGGGCGCGGCCGCGGTCTTGGCGCGGTTGTTCTCGGAAAGCAGCGGCAGCAGTCGCTCGCGCGCCTCGTCGGACCGCACCAGCGTCACACGCAGCGGCTGACCGTTCATCGCGGTGGGAGCCCACTTGACCAGGTCGTAGATCGCGCGGATCTGGTCGTCGGTCACCGGCTCGGCGGAGAAGGTGTTCGCGGTGCGGGCCTCGCGGAACAGCAGGTCCTGGGCGTCCTGCGGGAGGACGAGGGTGTCGTTCAGGGTGGCGGTCATCAGGTCCCCTAGGTCGGGCGGGAGGTTCACTGATGGCCAACTTGATTGAGAGCTTAACTATTCCAGTTGAGAGCTTGACTATTTGGTGAGCCGCGCCACTCCCTACGTGCGGAGCTTGTAGGGCACCACGTCGGCGAGGAAGTCGTCCGCGATCTTGTCCGCGACCAGCCCCGGATCCAGCGGGCTGCCAAGTCGCTCGGTCAACGCCTGGATCTCCGCCGCCCGCTTCTCGAGGATCTTGGTCAGCGTGCGCTTGCCGCGCAGCCACAGCACGGGAGCGACGAGCGGCCTGAGCAGACCTTTGCCCCGCACGTCCGCCTCGACGTCGACCGTCCAACCGGGACGGACCCAGGCCCTGACATCACCGACCACCCGGTCGTGCTCGATCGAGCCGACCACCTGTGGTTCGGCCCCACGCGGCCCGTCGAGGTCAAGGGCGACGGTTCCCCGCACGGCACCGCCGATGCCCTCGACGCTCCCGTCGAACGTCGCGTCGACCTTGGCGGCACCTTTGGCGACCGTGGCCTCGATCGGCACGTCATCCGCCTGCTCGACCCGCACGCGCACCTCGCCGGGGCTGTCGGCGAGCACCTCGGCGACGTAATGCCCGGGCCGCTCCCCCGCGGTCACGACCTCGTAGCGCGCGCCCGGCTTGGCATGCTCGCCCGCCACCAGCGCCAACCCCTCCCGCCGCCGCCCGTCGACGAGCACGACACCGTCGTCGTCGAACACCGACTCCTGCCACCGTTTCACCAGCAACGGCACGACCTGCGCGATGGAGTCGTCCACTCCGAGCAACGTGACGGCACTTTTGATCCGCATCCGCGCAGCGTAAAGCCGCTCACGCCCACGCGCTCGGGATGATCAGGCCCCGTGCGGACGCGCGACGTCAGAGCTTTCCAGACCATGCCGGAACTCGCCTCCCGACCGGCGGAGCCGGATCGCGCGGCTGACCAAGACGGGCAGCGGACCGACTGCCGAGTTCACCGTCAGCTGGTAGCCGTCTCCCTCGTCCCCCTGCCCGAGCCGGGCAGGGGGACGGGCCGCGCCAGCCGCCTGATTGCTCCGGTTTCGCGTGCTTGCCGAGGTCGGAAGTGCTCACGGCCGCCAATGATCGGCAACCCATGTCGGTGCGCCACCAGTTGGTTGTAGCTTCCGTGGCAGCGGCACGTGTCGGCGATGCCGAGTCGAGTGAAAGGGGGGCCTCGATGCGAGGCATCCTCGTCCGCCTGCCCGCCATCGGCTGCGCCCTGCTCCTCGCCGTCCTCGCCGCACCCGCGGACGCGGTCGCCGCCGCGTCGGATACGCCG
This sequence comes from Actinokineospora xionganensis, assembly GCF_014323725.1. Taxonomy (GTDB): domain Bacteria; phylum Actinomycetota; class Actinomycetes; order Mycobacteriales; family Pseudonocardiaceae; genus Actinokineospora; species Actinokineospora xionganensis. The sequence continues at coordinate 114,725 of NZ_JABVED010000008.1, forward strand.
GGCACGGTGATCAGCGCGAAGCCACTCGCCGAGTCGGGGTGGTCCAAGCTGAAGCCGGAGGCGACGGCCGCCCAGCACGTCACCTACTGGTCGACCCAGCGGGTGGCGGGCAGGCCGACCACGGTTGCGGTGACCGGTGCGGTGTTCCGACCCGCGGGCACACCGCCGCCGGACGGCTGGCCGGTGGTCGCCTGGGCGCATGGCACGGTCGGCATCGGCGACGGCTGCGCGCCGTCGGCGGGCGAGCGCTCCGACCGGGACGCGGCCTACCTCAAGCACTGGCTCGCGCAGGGCTACGCGGTGGTCGCCACCGACTACGCGGGCCTCGGCACTGCGGGCGTGCACGCGTACCTGGACGGCGCCACGGCCGCGTACAACACGGTGGACATGGTGCGCGCCGCGCAGGACGTCGAGCCGTCGCTGGCGGACAAATGGGTGGTGATCGGCCAGTCTCAGGGCGGCCACGCGGCGCTGTTCACCACCAACCTGGCCGCCGAGTACGCCCCGGAGAGCGACTTCCGCGGTGGCGTGGCGACCGGACCGCCGTCGAACCTGGAGTCCGTGGTCAGCCTGGCGAACCCGCTGCTGCCGGACCTCCAGCAGCCAGGGCTCACCACGTTCCTTGCCTACATCCTGGCCGGTCTGCCGACCGCGCGACCGGACATCGATGTGAACAGCTACCTGACCGAGCTGGGCCGGGCGGTCGTCGCGGACGCGGCGGAACTCTGCTACCCCGAGATGGTCGAGCGGGTGCGTGGCGTGTCCATCGGCAGCCTGTTCGGCAAGCCGTTGACCGATCCGCAGTTCCACAGCGCCATCAGCAGCGTGATGAAGGTGCCCGTGCGCGGCTACGACCAGCCGTTCTTCATCGGCCAGGGCACGTTCGACACCGTGGTCTGGGCGCCGCTGACGGCGAAGCTCGCCGCCGAACTCACTCTCAACTGGCAGCCGTTCACGGTGAAGACCTACCCCGCCGACCATGGCGGGACGATGGCCGCGTCCCTGCCGGACACGACGCCCTACGTGGCGAAGCTGTTGAGGTAGCCGCTCTGGACGCACGTGTGGCCGACGAGCGTGCTGCTCACTTCCACATCCTTGGGTCGTGCGTGGGGTCGGCGTACATGGGTGGGCAGCCGTGTTCGACGGCTTCGGGGCGCAGTTCGTAGTGCCAGGGTTCGTTGGCGTAGATCTGGCACAGCCCGTACCCGGCACCGTGCTCGGACAGCCACGCCCTGGCGGCGGAGGGCCCGAGGTCGACCGCGTCGCCCGACACGTGGGCGGACGTGTCGGGGGTGGCCACCCAGCGGGCGGCCTCCTCGGCTGAGCCGTACTTGGATACCGCCTGACGCAACAGCTGTCGCTGGTATTCCGGGGAACGCCAGCCACCGTTGACGACGAACTCGACCCCGTCCGCCGCGGCATCCTTCGCTGCCCGGCGCAGGGCATCGAGCAGTTCTGGATCGAGGTTGGCCACGGCCGGTGTGTCGTCGTCGAAGACGCTCACGGGCTCGGGGACGGCGCCGTGTGCCTTGCCGAGAGTGCGCGGGACAGTCCAGGTGGTCGAGGACACTACCGATCGGGTGGGTCGGGTCGCTGTTTGTGCTGGTTCGCTGTAGGACATGGCCCCAGCCAAGACAGCGCGGTGTTGCGGGCACGTACGTGGTTTTCGATAAGCCGACGATATGGGTGGGCTCGTAACATCAGGGCATGCGTGTGCTGATCGTCGAGGACGAGCCCTATATGGCCGAGGCCATCCGCGATGGGCTGAGGCTGGAGGCGATCGCCGCCGACATCGCCGGTGACGGCGACACCGCGCTGGAGCTGTTGAGCGTCAACGCCTACGACATCGCCGTCCTCGACCGCGACATTCCCGGGCCCTCCGGTGACGAGGTCGCCGAAAGCATCGTCGCCTCCGGCAGCGGCATGCCGATCCTGATGCTCACCGCCGCCGACCGAATCGACGACAAGGCCACCGGGTTCGGACTCGGCGCCGACGACTACCTCACCAAGCCCTTCGCGCTGCAGGAACTCGTGCTCAGGCTCAGGGCACTCGACCGCAGGCGGGCTCACAACAGGCCACCCGTGCGGGAGATCGCGGGTCTGCGGCTGGATCCGTTCCGCCGCGAGGTCTTCCGTGACGGGCGCTACGTCGCGCTCACCCGCAAACAGTTCGCTGTGCTTGAGGTCCTCGTCGCGGCCGAAGGCGGGGTTGTCAGCGCCGAGGACCTCCTGGAGCGGGCGTGGGACGAGAACGCCGACCCCTTCACCAACGCCGTGCGCATCACCGTCTCGGCGCTGCGCAAACGCCTCGGAGAACCGTGGGTCATCGCCACCGTGGCCGGGTCCGGCTATCGAATCGACATCGGACGTGAGGACGGGGACCGTGGATAGGGAGCCCGGTCTGAGCGTTCGCCTCAAACTCACGCTCAGCTATGCCGGGTTCCTCATGGTCGCGGGCGTCATGCTGCTCGCGGTCGTGTGGCTGTTCCTGCTGCGCTACGTGCCCGAGGAGCTCTACACACCACCGGCTTCCACCGGACCGCCGTCGTGGCCGGGTCCGTTGTTCGTCCCCGACCGCTCCGACCTGCTGGAAGCTTTCGTCCCGAAGGCCGCCGCGATGCTGGCGTTCCTGCTGATGTTCAGCCTGGTGGGCGGGTGGGTCCTCGCGGGCAGCATGCTCGCGCCCCTGACGCGCATCACCAACGCCACCCGCCTGACCGCGAACGGGTCGCTCTCCCACCGGATCCAGCTGGAAGGCCGCCAGGACGAGTTCCGCGAGCTCGCCGACGCCTTCGACACCATGCTCGCGCGGCTGGAAGCACACGACGCCGAACAGCAGAGGTTCGCGGCCAACGCCTCCCACGAACTGCGCACGCCGCTGGCGATCATGCAGACGTTGCTCGACGTGGCACGCAACGATCTGAACCGCGACACCGGCGAACTCGTCGACCGACTCCATCTGATCAACACCCGGGCGATCGACCTCACCGAAGCGCTGCTCCTGCTCAGCCGCGCCAACCAGGGGTCCTTCGCCCGGGAACACGTCGACCTGTCCCTGGCGGCGGAAGAAGCGACCGAGACGCTCCTCCCGCTCGCCGAGAAACACGGCGTCACCATCGAGACCGCAGGCGACCAGGCCCCCACCGTCGGCTCACACGCGCTCCTGCTGCAGCTGACCACGAACCTGGTGCACAACGCGATCGTCCACAATCTGCCCGAACAGGGCACTGTGTGGGTGACGACCAGCGCTCACTCGACGGCGGTGGTGCTCACTGTCGAGAACACCGGCCAGAAACTGGCCCCCCGAATGGCTTCCACGCTTGTCGAGCCGTTCCAACGCGGCACCGGACGCACCCGCACCGACCACGCGGGGGTCGGCCTTGGGCTGGCGATCGTCAAGAGCATCGCCCAGGCGCACGACGGAACCCTCACCCTCACCCCCCGGCCCGGCGGCGGCCTCCGCGTCACGGTGCGGCTGCCCGCCGCGTCACCGCAGTGACCTAGGTGATGGGGAAATCAAAGTAGTCAGCTGGATATGGTTCGTCTTCCAGCGTGTAATGCCACCACTCGCACTCGTATGAGCTGAAACCGCACGCCTCCATGATGGAGCGGAGGTGGCGCCGGTTTCGCGCCTCGCCTTGCGTGATTCCCTCGGCTCCATGATGCGAGAGTGGATCCATCAGGTCATGGCCACCACCCATGGAAGCAAGCTCGCCGGTGGCCAGGTGGTAGAGCGTCAAGTCGACCGTGCTGCCCCGGCTGTGGCCCGACCTGGTGGCCACATACCCCTTTTCGAACATCTCGGCTCTGTCGATATTCGGATAGTGCCGCGGTTTCGTCAGACCATCCTCGGGCAGCTCTGACCAGCGCAGAAAGGCCTCGACGGCGCGTTGCGGGCGGTACCCGTCCCAGAGGAGCAGACCGAAACCCTGGGACGCGGCCTTCTCGCCCGCTTGTTCCAGGGCCACGCACAGAGCCTTCGTGCCGACGATCCGGTTGGCCAGGTAGCCGTCCACGGGCTTGCCGGTGAAGTTGTCCCAGGTGGCGTATTTGGCGTCCCAGCGGATGCCGGGAACGAGCTCGTCCACAAAGGCGAAGTCGTCCTTCATCGGACCTTCCCGGTCACTGCCAGCGACACGAGTTGGTCGATCACCTCGGCGAGGGGCAAGCCCGCCGCCGCCATCATTCTCGGGTACCGGCTGTACGAGGTCAGGCCAGGCAAAGTGTTGACCTCGTTGAGGACCACGGTGCCGTCGTCGGTCAGGAACAGGTCCACTCGCGCCAGTCCCCCGCACCCCAGAGCGCCATAGACCGCCTTCGCCGTCTCCTGGACGAGCAAGCGCGACTCCGCCGAAATCTCGGCGGGAACGGTGATGGTCGAGTTCTCGGAACCGCTCTCCGGGTCTTCCTCCTGATGGATTCTGAAGATGCCGTGAGACAGCGTGATCTGATCCGGCTCGCCCGCGATCAGCTCCAGACCGTTCCCCAAGATCGCGCATCCGACCTCGCCCGCGACGACACCCTCTTCAATCAAGACCTTCGAGTCGTACTGCCGTGCGATCTCCACCGCGCTCCGCAGTTCCTCTCGGCCGGACACCTTGGTGACGCCGAAAGACGACCCCGAGCGGGCCGGCTTGACATAGACCGGATAGGCGAACCGGTCGGGGTCAAGATTCTCGTCCTCCGCGACAACCCAGAAATTGGGCGTGGCGATCCCCGCGCTGCCCGCGACGAGGTAAGTAAGCGACTTGTCCATGCACAGAGCGGAACTCTGGACATCGCAGCCGACATAGGGGATGCCGGAAAGCTCCAACAAGCCCTGGATCGCGCCGTCCTCCCCAAGCTTGCCGTGCAGCACGGGCAACACGACGTCCAACTCGATCGCTTCGTATCGCCCCTGGTCCAGGACAAGCAGTCCCTGGACGTTCCTGTCCGGTGACAGCACGACCGGAGGGCAGCTTTCCAGCTCCGCGGCGGGGCCGTCGCACAGCTTCCAGGCTCCGCTCTTCGTGATCCCGACCCAGAACGGCTCGTACTTCTCGACATCGAGGTGTTTCGCGACCTCCAGCGCGGATTTGACGGAAATCGGGTGCTCTTCGGACGAGCCACCGAATATGATTCCGACCTTCAGCCTACCCATACTGCTTCTCGCCTTCGAATTTCAGACAGTTGATGATGGAGTTCTCGACCGTGTCCCAGAGGGCATGATCCGTGTAGTAGGCCGTGTGCGGGCTGATCAGCACATTCGGCATCTCCTGCAGCCGCAACAGCGACTTGCTTTCGATGACCCTGTTCCTGCAGTCGGCGTAAAATATTCCTTCCTCGCCTTCGAGGACGTCCAACGCCGCACCACCCAGCGCGCCGCTTTCCAGCGCCGAAACAAGAGCGTCGGTATCGAGAAGTGCCCCGCGCCCGGTGTTGACAACGAACGCTCCGTACTTCATCCGCGCGAGACGTTGCCGATTCAAAAGATGACGTGTGTCCGCGTTGAGCGGCGTATGGAGCGTGACAATGTCGCTCAGCCGCAGCACTTCATCAAGAGGAACATGGTCGGCGGAAGTCTCGGGACGGCGGTCACAAGCCACGATGTGACAGCCGAACCCCCGCAGCCTGTCCATGACCGCCGCGCCGATGCGCCCTGTCCCGACCACCCCCACAGTCAGGTCGCGCAGTTCCTTCCCGCGTACGGCGTGCAGTCTGTAATCGTGGACATCCGCCCGCCTGATGGTGGATTTGGCGTTTCGCACCGCCATCAGCATCAGCATTACCGTGTAGTCGGCCACACTGTCGGGCGAATAGGACACATTCCCGACGGTAATGCCAACGCTCTCCGCGTACCGCACATCGATGTGGTTGTACCCGATGCTTCTTGTCGAGAGATACTCCACACCGACGCGACTCAGCGCAAGAAGAGTGGAATTTTCGATGCAGGCCTTATGACCGACACTGACGCATCGGTTTCCCCGGGCCAGTTCGCTATTGGCTTCAGATACCGCGTCCTCGGTGATGGTCGGCACAACGCCACGGCGAGGCGCCAGCTCGCGGAACACCGCGGCCTCGTCCTGTCCGCAGCCATAGACCGTGATTCCGGTTTTCAGGACGGCCGAGGAGGACGGCGGTCGCGTGCGGCGGACAGCTGTTGCCTGCTCGCTGTAGGTCATGCCCCCAGTCAAGCCACAGCGGTGTTGCCAGCACGTATCCGGTTTTCGATATGCCGACAATATGTTGTCGGCAGTCGACGATCTGGGCGGAAGCCCCGGCGTCGGGTCGAGCGATTGTCAGAGGCGCAACTCAGCCGACTGATACGGATAGAGCAGACAGCCGCGGCGCCGTTTGGCGTCGAGCGTGCCGTACCCGTACGACACCTGGGTGACGCCTTTGGCCGGGGCCAGTTCGGCGGGCTGGTAGAACATGGCCGAGAAGTAGCCGTAGTCGGCGTTGGGCTCACCGTAGGCCGTGCCCGTGAGCATCACTGTCCACTCGCGACCGTCCTGGATGAACAGGCTGAAGCTGACCAGCCGGTCGCCGTCGCTGACCGTGAACACCGTGATGTCCTCTGGGGCGACGTACTCCCGGATCATGTCGAAGATCGCCGCCTGATCGGCCCGATTCACCCCGCCGTCGTATTTGGCGATCAACCTGCAGCGCAGGTCCAGCAGTTCCGGTTCGTCGTCGGCAAGCGCCCGGGTGCCGGTGACGAGGCCGCGTTCCCGCATCCGGTTGAGCTCGCGTTTCACCTCGTCGCGGTACTTCTTCGGAAGCGTGGCGAGGTACCCGGGGAAGTCCGACCACGTGACCGGCATGTCGCACCGTTGCCCCATGGCGGCTGTGGCGAACCCGGCCTCGGCCAGCGCGGCAACCAAAGGATCGGCGGGGGGAGTCAGATAGAGCACCGTGATCGACGCGATGTGCTCCGACTTCGCCCAAGCCACCAGCTCGTCGGCGAATTCGCGCAGCCCCGCCGGGTCCGCCGCCTCCGATCCGACCGGGAATGTGCCGTAGTACGGGTACATCAGCATCAGGCACGGGTACACGGCGTCCGGGTCGAGGTCGCCCGGCCACGGATGATCGTCGGCGGTGAACAGGCCGAGGTCCGCGGTCCGCCCGGTCAGGATGTGCCAAGGGTCGCGGCGTGGAACCGCGGCGGGCTCGGGCAGCACCGCGCCGCCCATCGCCACCCGGCACGTCCCGTCCGGGGCGCGCAGCGCAAACGTTTGGTACGGACCGGGAAACCAGGATTGACCGAAGTTGATCCACCGCGCCCGGCCCACCGCGGGACAGTCACCTGCCGCGATGTCCCAGTCGTCGGGGAGACCTGGCGTGACGACGAACTCGCCCATCAGACATCCACCACGTAGGCGTTGAGTTCCTGCGGCACCAGGCCATAGCGCATCTTGAAGTCGCCGTTGCGCCTGCCCGCCTCCAGCCGCGGCAGCCCGAGCTCGTAGCCGAGCTTCATGAATGAGCCCCACATCAGGTAGTACGGGCTGAACGACAGCTTGGTCTCCCGGTCGTATCCCAAAGCCCAGGCGTGCAAACGAGTGTCGTCGGTGAAAAGGATGGCGAATCCGAGGAGCGCGTCGTCGAGGGTGATCTCGATGATCCGCGCGTTGGGCGTCTCGCCGAGGAACGCCGCGAGCTTCTCGGCGTCGTAGTAGCCCGCCGAGCCGACCCGGACCATGGTGACCTCGAGCAGGTTGAGCTTCTCGACGTCCTCGTCGGGCATCGCCATCCGGGACACGATTTTCACCCCGGCCTCGGTCGCGCGGCGCCAGTGGCGGTTGTACTCGCGGCGGTCCGCGGACTTGATCGACGCCAGCAGCCCTTCCTCGCTGCCGTGCGCGGCGAAGTCCAGCCAGTACCTGGTGTCCAGGTGGATGCCTTCGACGCCCGCCGCGGTCAGCGCCTCGGCGCTCGGGGAGCCGTCGGCGATGTTGATGAATCCGGTCCGGGGCAGGTTCAGTGACCGCGCGACCTCCTTCATCGCGTCCAGGAGTTCCGCCGCGATCGCGGGCGTGGTCTCCGCGGCCGCCAGTCGTGTGTCGGAGCAGTGCCACACGTTGCTGAGCAACGCGTGTTCGCCCGCCCGCAAACCAAGAGCGCCCAGCGGATCTCCCTGGACGAAACAGGGCGCGAACGCGACGACGGTGTCGTCATCGTCGAGTAGTTCGATGTAATAGCACCCGTGCACCGGCTGGATCGGGAACCTCTCGTACGCCCGCATGAACTCGATCGAGTAGTTCATGTTGGCCCCGGACGCCGCGATGACGGCGGGGGTGCCCGCGCTCAGGTCATCGACGGTACGCACCACCCGTCTGCGGTAGCGGTCAGAACGTGCCGAAGTACTCACGGTGCTCCCATTCGGTGACGTCGTCGTCCTGGGTCGGCTCCACTTTAGCGAGCCACTGTTCATATCGTGCCCACTCGCTCGCTTTGAGTGCCGACAGGCAGCGGTGCAGCTCAGAGCCGAGAACAGTCTGGTAGAAGCGGCTTTCCGCGAAGGTCTCCAGCGCCTCGTCCAACTGCCGCGGCAGGGCGGCCGCGGTACCCGCGTGCGGGTCGGCCGCGGGCGGACCGGGATCGAGGGTGCGGTCCACGCCGTCCACCCCGGCACTGACCTGCCCGACCAGGTAGAGATACGGGTTGGCGGTGGGTTCACCGATGCGGTTCTCCACGTGGCTGGCCGCGTCGCCGTGAGCGCCCAGCACCCGCAGGAAAGCCCCGCGGTTCTCGGTGCACCACGCGACCCGGTCCGGCGAGAGCGAGAAGCCTTCGCGCATCCGGCGATACCCGTTGACCGTGGGCACGCACAGCAAGCTCGACGCCCCAGCGTGCTCGATCAGTCCACCGAGGTAGGCCATGCCCATCGGTGAGAGCGCCGACCCGCCCGGCTCCGCGGTGAACAGGTTCCGGCCGGTCGACCGCTGGGCGAGTGACTGGTGCAGGTGCCAGCCACTGGGGTCGAACCCGTCGAGCGCGGGCAGCGCCATGAACGACGCGTGGTGGCCAGAGCGGGCCAGGACCTGTTTGGTGATCGTGCGCAGCAGCAACATCGCGTCGGCCGCGGCCAGGCCGGGCATCGGGTTGAAGGTGAACTCTAGCTGCCCAGGACCGGACTCGTGCTCGATGCCGCGCAACGGCAAACCCAGAGCTACCAGCGCTTCCAGGACTGGGTCGATGACCGGCATCACCGCGTCGAGCAGGCTGTCGGAGTTGAACTGGTAGCCGCCGTTGACCGCCTCCACGGTCGGCGGCTCACCCTGCACGCCGAAGCCGCCGATCCGCTTGGGCCTGCCGCCGTCGGTGAAGCGGGTCAGGTACCACTCGACTTCCAGACCGACCACGAATTCCAGGTCGCGCGCGGCGAGCGCGTCGACCTGGCGGCGCAGCGCGGCGCGGCTGGACAGCGGGTGCGGGGTGCCGTCGCGCAAGTATTCGTCGCCGATCACCCAGCCGGTCGGGCGCCCGGTGTGCGGAAGGACGCGGAAGGTCGTCGGGTCGGGCACGACGATGAAGTCGCCCGCCCCGGTCAGTTCGTCGACGCCGATGCCGCCGCCCGAGGCGAAGAAGTCGATCGCGACCGCGTGCCCGGTGTCGAAGACGAACGGGCCGGGGCTGAAGTCCATTCCGTTGCGCAGGACCGTGGCGAACACGGGGGCGCTGATCACCTTCGATCGGGCGATGCCGTGCGGGTCGCCGAAGACCACGCGCACGAACTCCAGCGACTCCAGGCGCGCGAGCACCTCGGCGGCGGCCTCGCGCTGGGCATCGGTCCAGAGTCCGTGTCTGGCAACGAAATCGACGCTGCCGGTCGCGGAGGTCAGGTATGTCTCGCTCACCGTCGCACCTTGTCCTTTCGGGGATCGCGGCCACGCCATGGCCGGTCTGCTTCGAACTGCTCGGCCACTCGCAGGAGGTCTTCGTCCGCGCCGCGCCGCGCCACGAGTTGGAGGCCGACCGGATATCCGGCCGTGGTGAATCCGGCGGGCAGGGAGATGGCGGGATGCCCGGTGAGGTTGAAGGGATACGCGGCCCGGCACCAGGCCAGCCAACCCAGGTCGTCGCCGGGATCGGGGCGCCACGCGTCGACCGGGAAAGGCTCGATCCACACGGTCGGCATGGCCAGGATGTCGAACTCGGCCAGCAGTCGGTCCACCGCCTGGCACAGAACAGTTCGCCGCGATATCGCCCGAGCGAGGTCGGCCGCGGTCAGCGTTCGCCCGTGGGCGACCACGCGCATCCGGTGCGGGTCCGACAGCGCGTCGTCGGCTTCGTCCTGACCGGCATCGAAGCCTGCCAGGATGGTCACCAGAACGTCGTACGGGTCCGCGAACGGGATGTCCACTTCGGACATGTCCCCGGCCAGCGCGGACGCCGCGGCGTGGGCGACGCGTTCGGGCTCGGTGGAGTCCACCGGCCAGCGCAGCCAGGCCACCCTGGCCGTGTCGGAGAAAGCCGCGGGGACCGGCGGCACGGTCGAGAGCGGATCGTCCGGATGCGGACCGCTGATCACCCTGGCGACCAGGCCCGCCGTGGCCACGTCGCGGGCGAGCGGTCCGATGTGCGACAGGCCCTCGGGACTGACCGGAACATAGGGTGCCCGGCCGAATGTCGGCTTGTACCCGACCACGCCGCAGAACGCGGCGGGCACCCGGATCGACCCGGCGCCGTCGGTGCCCAGGGCGGCGACGCCGATCCCGGCCGCGGTGGCCGCGGCCGCGCCCCCGCTTGAGCCGCCCGCGCTGCGGGTGGGATCCCACGGGTTGGCCGCGGCCGGCCCGACCTGGTTCACCGTGCCCGCGCTCCAGCCGCCCTCGGACGTGGTGGTCTTGCCCACCAGCACCGCGCCCGCGTCCTTGAGCCGGGTGACCGCGGGGGCGTCGACCTCGGGAATCCACCGCGCCGTGCGGAGCGAACCGCGCGTCGTGCGCACTCCGGCGGTCGGCGTGAGGTCCTTGACCGACACGGGGACGCCCAGCAGCGGACGGCGGTCCCACGCCGCCGCCCCGAGTTCGCGGATCCGCCGCTCGGCGCGACGGGCCTGGTCCATGGCCAGGTCGGCCGTGACCGTCACGAACGCGTGCAGCACGGGTTCGCGCTCCGCCAGCAGGGCAAGGGTCGCACGGGTGAACTCGGTAGGGGAAAGCTCACCGGCGGCATACCACGCCCTGATCTCGGCCGCCGTGGCGTGCCGCAGTGCCTCATCCATGGACGCGCTGATACCAGTCCTTCCCGAAGTCCGTCACGATCGGCTCGTAGCGGGCCATCGCCTGGTACAGGCCGCGCAGCACGTCGGCGGCCGCGATCGCGCCGCGCAGGTCGGCCACGGTGAACGCGGGCGCGGTGGTGCGCATGAGCCGCAGGTCGTAGAGCCCGGGCAGCGCGCGGCCGTCATAGGTGATGCCGAACGGCGCGCGGATGGCATAGCGCACACCGAAGACGACGTGTCCGGTGTGGTGCTGGTCGGACCACTCGGTGACGTCCGGCATCGTCGGGGCGAAGAACCAGTCGTCGCGCCCAGGCTCGCGCTCCACGATGCCCAGGGTGTGCGGGAGGTAGTGCCACGTGTTGAACCGCATCCGCGCGCTGTAGGCGGCCAGCGCCTTGGCCAGGCCGGCGCGGTCCTGGCCGAACCGGTCCACGAAGGCCTTGCGCGGTGTCACGCAGCAGTAGAAGGCGCCGGTTCCCAGGCCCAGCGGATCGACATCGCCATGGTCGACCCGCAGGGGGTCGAACCGCTGCGGCCCCCGGCTCATCGACACGTCCGCGTCGAACGCCTCCGCCGTGGCGGTCAGCAGACCGTGCAGGGCGCACTCCAGCGCCGTGCCGAACGGCTCGACGGTGGGCGCGCCGACCAGGCTCGCGGCGAAGTCGCTCCACAGTGGACCCAGCGCGTCGATCCGCTCGGGAAGCGGGTCGCGCAGCAGGTCCGCCAGGTGGGCGCGCAGGCGGTCGGGCAAGTCGGCCAGCAGGGCGGGGGTGTCCATCAGGTGCTCGACCTTGTGCAAGGTCAGACCATTGATGACCCGGTACGGCCGCTTTCCCTGGGCGATCGCGTCCTGCCGCGATCCCGCGCATTCCCGGGCGCGGGACTCCAGCTCGGTCAGGTCGGCGGCGGGGGCGGCGGGCGCGGCACAGCCGTACGCCTCGATCCGGGCCCGGAGGAACGCGTCCACAAGGGACGGGAGCAACTGGGCTCCGTTGAACTCCTCGGCCCGCACGGGCGGACCGGACTGCAGCACAGCGGCGAGACAGGCGACGAAGCACGCGTCCTCCGGCGCCCACTCGGCCACCGGGACCCCCCGCAGCCGGTTGAACAGCGAGTTCTCATCTCCGATGCCCATGGACTTGCCCGGCAGGGTGCCGCGCTTGCCGAGGTTGGTGTACACGCGGTCGTTGACGTGGATCAACACCGGCGCCATGTGCACGAGGCAGTACTCGATGCGGTCGACGCGTTCGAGAACCTCCTCGCGCGGGAGCGCCGCGAGTTGCCGGTGGACCGCGGCCACGCTCGCCGCGACGGCTTGCGCCTGAACCTGAGCAGCCGCCTTGACGGCGGGCGCATCCAGCGCGCCCCAACGTAATGCGCCCAGCGGGTGGAGGTCGGCGGGTTCCTCCGCGCCGTCGAGCCGCACCGCGACCCGGCCACTGCCGGTCAGCACCAGTCGGTCGGGGCCGTTCTCGCCGACCGCCACCGCCACCGATCCGGCGCGCACGAGGTCGAGCACGATCCGGTCGGCCGAGGTGACGGCCAACAAGCCGACCCGCTCGTCGAGCCGGTCATCGAGGGTCAACGCGATTCGCACGAGTTTGCTGCCATCACTGGCTAATCGCGCACGGTCCGCGACGTCGGCGACAAGGCCGACGAAGCCTTCGGTCTTCAGCGAAAGCATGGCGTCCTGTTCGGAAAGGTAGCTGGAGCGAGGCGGACGGCCTCAGCGGGGAGACGGGTTCGAGACCCGGGTGATGAACGAGATACCGGCGACGGCCCGCTGCGCCAAGCCAACCGCGTCCGGCGCGGTGTCGGCGACGCATCGGGCGGACGCGGGTCGCGAGTAGGAGCTGACCAGGCCTTGGAACACCGCGCCGGGTAGCACGGAGACACCGATGACGGCATCGGACCCGGACTCGGGCTGGATCACCTCGACCAGCTCGCCGATCGGTGGCGGGGTGGCGAACCAGATCGCGGCCGCCTTCGGCGGTCGCGGCTCGGCCAGCGCCGCCCGGACCTCGGGCAGGACCTTGTGGCCGAGGGACTGTCGCAGCTGCGCTTCGATCAGGTCGACGCCGACGGCGTCGTGCACCAGTTCCCAGATCTCGTCGCCGCCCATGCGCACGTGGGTCTCGATGATCCTCGGCCCGCCGGGGGTGAGGATCATCTCGGTGTGCGAGGCACCGGTCCGGACGCCGATCGCGTCGAGCACTCGCAGGGCAAGGGCTTCGCACTCGACCCGGACGTCGTCGGCCAGCGGGGCCGGGATGACGTGACCGAGTTCCACGCGGGTCGCCGGGTCGGTGTACTTGGCCGTGACCGCGAGGACCACGTGTTCCCCATCTTCCGACAGGGCCTCGACGCTGTACTCCGGACCGTCCAGATAGGACTCGGCGAACACGCCAAGGCTGCGGTGCCACCCGTGGTCGGACGCGTTGTGGGCCCGGTCGAACGCGCCCTCGACGGCGGCCTCGTCGCGCACGACGGACACGCCGAAGCTGGCCAGGCCCCCGACCGGCTTGACCACGACCGGGAAGCCGTGTCGCTTGGCGAAGTGCCGCAACGCATCGACGTCCTGGACGATCTCGGCAGGCGTGTCATCGATGCCCGCCTCGGCCAACCGCAGCCGCATCGCGTCCTTGTGGTGGGCCAGCCGCACGGTCTGCACGCTGTGGGTGGCCACACCGAGCGCCTCGCCGACCGCGGCCGCGCGATCCTGGTCGTGTTCCCCAAGTGTCGCGATATGGGTCACCGGGTCGCCGCGGTGCACGACTTCGGCCAGCCCCACGCACTCCTCAGTGGTCAGATCAGCCGACAGCACCAGCAGGCGCGCGTGGTGCTCCGGGTCGACGAGCCGGTGCAGATGGTCGGGTCGGCACACCAGAGTGGTGCGCACGCCCTCTTCGAGGCCGCGGATTCGGCTGGGTAAGTCTCCGTTGCCGCTGCCGAAGATCATGACGTGTTTGGTCATGTCGATGCCTTTTCGTCGTCGTGATCGGGTACATAACCCTTGACAGCCACCGAGGTGACCACGGCCGCCGCGACGAAGAGGCCGATGACGACCAGCACGCCGGGCATGCCCCACGGCAGCACCACAGCCGTCATGAGGACCGGTCCCACGATGTGCTGGCCGGTGTAGCCGAGGCTGAACAGGCTGAGGTACTGCGCGCGCTTCTCCGGATCGGACAACAGGAACGACAGCTCCCAGCCCGCGACCGCGTGCAGGTTCTCGCCGACCGTGAGCAACGCGACCGCGCCCGCCAGCAGAGCGATCAACTGCCATTTCTCACCGTCGTCGGTCAACCCGAGCAACAGCCCCGCGGCCGCCAGCGCCACGATCGACCACCGCAACATCCGCATCGCGCCGTTGATGCCCCTGGCGTACTTGGCCACGTGCACCTGGACGAGCACGGTGATCACGGTGTTGAGCACGAGCAGTGTCGAACTCGTCGTCGCCGACAGCCCGCTGCGCTGCACCACCCACAAGGGAATGAGGATGAACAACATCGAGTCGTGCATCATCAGGACCGCGTTGGCTATGGCCACGGTGATGAAACGGCCGTCCCGGTAGACGGAACTCGCGCGCCGCTCCCGGATCGGGGCGCTGACGTCCTTGCTCACCGCTCCCTTGGTCGCGCGCACCGTCACCACCGCGACCAGAGCGAAAGCCGCGCCGCACAACGTGAACAGCACCAGGTACCCGGCGTGGGTGTGCATCATCTGCACGAGGCCCGCGACCAGGAAGCCCAACGCGAGACCGATGTTGTTCACCGTCCGCATCGAAGCCATCGTCCTGGTGCGATCCGCCTCGCCCTCCATCTGCCCGATGAGGACCTGCAGCAGCGGCAGCGCCGCCCGGCTCGCCATCGTGAACACACACGTCACGACCAAATAGCGCCAATAGTCGTCGGCCAGGACGTAGGCGGCCATCCCGACGCCGCGAACGGCGAGCAGGGCGATGTAGACGCGCGTCACGCCCAGCGACTGGGTCAGGCGGGCCACCGGCATCGGGACCAGCAGGCCGAATATGTTGGCGATCGCGATGGCCACACCCACCGAGGTCGCCGGAATCCGGACGTACTCGACGAAATAGAGCGTGGCGACGGCGAGGTACACACCGGTGGCGCCCGCGTCGATCAGGGCGCCCAGCGCCAGGACCCGGCCGCGGCGGCTGTGCGGGAGCAGTGCCTTCAACATCGGGCACCCGCCGCGTGGACGAACGCCTTGAACAGGCGGGAATCGCCACCCACCTCGGGGTGCCACTGCACACCGACGACGAAGTCGCGCGTGCTGTGCTGCACGCTCTCCACACCGCCGTCCGCGCACCAACCCGTCGCGACCAGGCCCGCGCCCAACCGCTCGACGCCCTGGTGGTGGTAACAGGAGACCTCGGTGGCCGCGCCCATGAGCGCGCCCGGCATCAGCCGCTCGTCGAGGGTGACCTCGACCGAGCCGAACCTGCTGCCCTCGGGCTGGTGACCTGGCCTGCCGATCTCCTGCCGCAATGTCCCGCCACACACCACGTTCAGCAGCTGAAGTCCCCGACACACGCCCAGAACCGCCAGATCCGCGTCGAGCGCGGCATCGGCGAGGGCGATCTCCCACGAGTCACGGTCGCCCTGCGCGTCGCCGGTCCCGCTTTCCCGTTCGCGGCCGTAGCGCCCCGGGTCGACGTCCGGACCACCGACGAGCAGCAGCCCGTCGAGCCACGCGACCAGATCGTGCGCCGCGGCCCGGTCGCCGTCCGGCGGCAGCAGGATCGGCAGTCCGCCCGCGTCGGCGATGGGATCGAGAAAGTCCCGCGGCACCAGGGAAGCCCGACGGTTCCACCCACGCCAGGACGCGTCCTCCTGGTAGGTGGTCACGCCGATCCTGGGGGCTCGCGAGACCCGTACCGGTGTGCTCATGGGGTCAGCGCATCCATGACCCAGGCCGAGTTGTGCCTGGTGAACCCGATGTGCGGGTAGTAGTCGACCGCGGCGGGCGCCGACAGCAGCACGATCTTGGCGCGCGGGTGGGCCTGGCGGGTCGCCTCGATCAGGTCCCGCCCGATGCCCTGCCGCTGGAACTCCAGATCCACGGCGATGTCCGACAGGTAGGTCACGTACGCGCCGTCGGTGATCGACCGGGAAATGCCGACCATGCGGTCGTCGATCCTGGCCACGACGACGAGGTTGGCGTTGCGCACCATGTCGGCGAACCGCTCGGCGTCGTCCACCGGACGGCGCTCGGCGAGAGTCGAGGCGCGATAGAGCGCGGTGACCTCGGCGACGTCGAGCGCCGCGCCATCGACGATCTCACATTTCCACATCGAACATCTTCTCCATTCGGTCGCGCACCACGTGCGCGCGGGACAGGAACCGGGCGGGCCGGAACTGGTCGTCGGTGGTCGCCACATCTCGGTCGGCGAGCGTCTCGCTCAGGTGCCTGCCGGTCTCGGCCGTCTCGGCCGCGGCGTCCTGCACCACGCGGTATGCCTTCTCCCGGTCCATCCCGCCGTCGACGAGATCGAGCAGGATGTCGGCGCTGTAGATCAGCCCGCGCGTTGATTCGAGATTCGCCAGCATCCGCTCCGGGAAGACCGTCATGCCGTCGACGATCTCCGCGGCCTTGGTCACCTGGTAGTGGGCGATGGTGAACGCGTCAGGGAAGACCACGCGCTCGACCGGCGAGTGGGCAAGGTCCCGCTCGTGCCACAGCGCGACGTTTTCGTACCCCGCGTCGGCGTAGGCGCGCAGAAGTCGGGCCAGCCCACAGATTCGCTCGCTCGACGTCGGGTTGCGCTTGTGCGGCATGGCGCTGGATCCCTGGTACGCGCTGGTCCTCGGCTCCTCCACTTCACGCACCTCGGTGCGCTGCAGCAGCCTCAGCTCCAGCCCGATCTGCTCGACCACGGCGCCCAGGACGGCCAGCACCGAGAGCATCTCGGCGTGCCGGTCGCGGGCGACGACCTGGCTGGGGATCGGCTCGACGCCCAAGCCCAGTTCGGCGCACACGGCGGCCTCGACCATCGGGTCGATCTTGGAGTACGTCCCGACCGGGCCGGAGATGGTGCCCACCGCGACCGCGGACCGGGCCGCGACCAGCCGGGTCAGGCAGCGGTCGACGGCGGCGGCGTGCAGTGCCATCTTCTGGCCGAAGGTGGTCGGTTCGGCGTGGATCCCGTGCGTGCGCGCGACACAGACGGTGTCCCAGTGCCGCAGCGACCGTCGGACCAGGACATCCCGCAGTCTGGTGGCCGCTTCGATCATCAGGTCGCACGACCGCGCCAGGGTGTGGCCCAGCGCGGTGTCGACCAGGTCGTAACTGGTCATGCCGTAGTGCACCCAGCGGCCGTGTCCACCGGGAATCGTCTCGGTGTAGGCCTCCAGGAAAGCCAAGATCTCGTGGTCGCGGGTGACCTCGCACTCGCGGACCCGCGAGACGGTCGGGACGCGGCCCTGCTCGATGGCGGCGATCGCCTCGCGCGGGATCACCCCGAGGTCGGCCTGCGCCCGGCTCGCGAGCACCTCGACCCGAACCCACGAGGCGTACTTCGCCTCGTCGGTCCAGAGGTCCCGCATGACGGGCAGGCAGTATCTGTCGATCATTGCGGTCGACGCCCCCACAGGACCAGGCTCCGCAGGTTCGCGGTCAGCGGGCCCGCGGCGAGGTCGGCGTCGAGCGCGGCCAGGCCGTCGGCGAACTCGTCGTCGCCGATCAAGTGCAGGCACGAGTAGGACTTGTCCCGAAAGCGGGTCGAGTCGGCGAGTTCGTACTCGCTCTCCACGACGTGTTCGTTCAGGTCGCCGAAACCGGCGAGCGCGAGGTCCCCGGACAGCCGCGGGATCGGGTGGTACCGGTCCGCCTCGGCGTCGATCGTGCCGGGGAAGTAGCGCGCCATCGGGATCCTGTTGCGGATGATCCAGTCCGAGTCGGTGACGGTGACGAAGTACCCACCCGGCTTGAGCGCGCCGAACGCGCGCCGGAAGTACTCCAGCGGCTCACGAACGTAATGGATCATGTCGACCGACATGATCAGGTCGAACGTCGCGGCCGGGAAGTCCAGTTCCTGCGCGTAGCCCTGACGCAGATCCAAGTCCTCCGGCTGGGTGCGCGCCACGGCCAGCATCTGCTCCGACGGCTCGACCCCGAAACACTTGGCCCCGGTCTCGCGACGCACCGCCGCGACGTGGTTCGCGGTGCCGCACCCGACTTCCAGCACGGTGTGCTCGGCGGTCACGCCCGCGCGCCGCACGATGTGCTCGATCAGACCCGGGTAGGTGCGACGGTGGCGCGCGTACTCGGTGGCCAGGTCGTCGTAGTTGAGCGTGGTCACGAATCCTTCTTTCCCTTGGAAAAACCGTCTTCCCAAACCTCGCGTGCCATGCGCAGGTACCAGCCCACGTACGCGAACGTGGCCAGCCACGCCTGCGGGCTTCGCAGCGAACGCAGGTATTTGAGCCATCCGGCCAGCGATGTGGCCGCGCCGATGTAGAGCCTGGCTGTGGTGTGCGCGCGCGGCTCGTCGTGCGGGAGCGCGCGCAGCATCCGCTCGATCAGCGCGTCGACGCTGCCGGGGAAGCGCAGGGGGAGCCGCAGGGAGGTCAGGTCGAGCACACCGTCGACCGGCCGCACGTCGTCCACCAGCCGGTCCTGCGTGCCCTCCTCGGCGGCGCGCAGGATCGCGGCCATGGGGAACACCCCGTGCAGCAGCGTGGCGAAGTCGAAGACGGGGTCGCCGTACCCGACGTCGGGGCGGTCGCGGCCCTCCCAGACGGTCCTGGGGTCGATCAGCACCGGGCTCCCGTCAGCGCGCAGCAGCATGTTGGCGGCGTAGATGTCGCCGTGTACCGCGCTTCCCTGGTTCGGCAGCAAGTCCGGCGCCACCTGGTCCAGCCACGAGACCGCGGCTCGGTAACCGTCCATGACGGTCCCGCCGGGCAACACGATCCGGGCTTCGAGCATGTCGTCGAGTCCGGTTTCGGGAAAGAGCGCCGCGAACGTGGCGAGAAAATCGGTTTGCCCACACAGGATGTGGTAGCGCTCCCGGTAGAGGTAGTCGGCGACGGTCGGACGTTGCGTGCCCGCGGTGAGCCGGTACCAGGCGCCGACCTGATCGAGGTGCGGTTCAAGCTGGTCCAGGGCCGCGGCCGCCAGCGTGGTGCGCTCGTCGTCGGCGAACAGCGGCGACAGCGGCAGCGGCAAACCCGCCTCCATCAGGCTCACCGCCTGCGTTCCCTCGTGGTGCACGCCGTGCACCTCCGGGAACAACCCCCGCCTGCCATCCTTGGCCAGCAACGCGTTCACCTCGCAGGCGAACGCGACCTCCCCCGCGATCGCGGCGGCGTCACCGACTTTCGCCACGATATCGGCGCCGTCCACTCGAAACTGGACCACACCCCGCGAGTCGGACCCGGGTTTGTGCATCTTGGTGAACTCGGGCCGAGCCATGGCACCCGCCCATTCCCGCAGGCGGGCCGCCACGGCGAAGTCGACGACGTCGGCGATGCGGCCGTTCGGATCAACGTCCAGTGGAAACCAGGTGCCGTGCAGGGTTCCACCGACGATCAGTGCGCCCACACCACAGGGACAGTCGCGTTCGACCACGGTGAAACCGAACCTGCGCAACCGTTCGACCTGCTCGGGCGCGGGCTCGACCCCGGCGAAGAGAACTGACGGGACAGCTGTGTCGAACGCGCCGTCGCGATCCGCGAGCGCGGTGTAGACCTCAGCCAGTTCACGGGCGTTCACCTGTCGCGAACGCGCGCGCACCACTTCATCCACGATTGTCATGGCCCCTGAAACTCCCCGTCAGGGCAACGATCGCGCCCTTGCTCCTCCGCTCGCCGCCCGAGCACGGGCGGACAATACGCCCTCCGTCACCGACTAGTCGATGAGTCGCCACCTGTTGTTACGCCATCCATAGTGGACATTTGGGCGGGCGCACCGCCTCATCCCCCGGCCCATTCCCGGCGACGAATCGCATCCGGCCGTGCCACTACTCCTGTTGGTTCACAGGTGGACGTCGAACGGACCAGTCGAACGACGCAGCGGCGTGCGATCACGGCGACGCATAGCGCATCGACAGGCCGAACGAAAGGTCCAATCAGCTTGCGCCATTCACAGTGGCCGCCGCGAGACTGGCAAAAGGATCTTTCGCGGACGCCCGCGTGAGCAAGGCCGCGACATCCCCCGCGCACCCCCCGCAACCGGTCGTCGCCCTGGTTCGGCGGGCGACTTCGGAAACCGTGCGTCCCTCGCAGGCGAGGATCGTCTTGGCGGTGACCCCGTTGCACCGGCACACCACCTGCTCGGTGGAATCGCCCGACGTCGCGAGGTCGAACAGCAACGCGGCAGGGTCGGCCGGGGCCGGGCGGGCGCGATCGAACAGGTCCGTCACCGTGCCCATCGTCCCCGTGTCACCCATGAACACCGCGCCCACGATCACCCCGGCTCGCAGGACGAGTTTTTTGTACCGGCGTCGGGCCGGGTCCGCGAACACGACGACTTCCGTGGCGGGGTCGTCCACTTCGTCGACGACCGCGCTGTCCCCCATCGCGGCCAGGTCGATGTCCTGCGCCTTCAACCGCAGCACCGGCAGCACCGGCCGGTCCCGAGGTTCGGGCGACCACCCGCCGATGTCCGCGGCGGCGCGCGACGCCTGCTCCCAAGCGGGTTCCACCAAGCCGTGGACCACGCCGCGGTGTTCGGCGCAGTCGCCGACCGCGTACACCGCCGGATCGGTGATCGACCGCATCCTGTCGTCGACGACGACACCGCCGTTCACCGCCAGTCCGCACGCGCGGGCCAAGGCGACCTCCGGCCGGGTGCCGCAGGCCGCCACCAGCAGTTCGCAGCTCAGTACGGTGTCGTCGGTCAGCCGAACCGCCGACACCCGCTCCTCGCCCGACACCGCCGTCACCGCGGTGTCGAGGTGCACCCGCACGCCGTGCGCGGTCAAGGCCATCGCCAGGATCCGGCCCGCGACCGGGTCGAGGTGTCGTTGCAGCAAATGCGTCTGCTGGTGCACCAGGTCCACCGCCATGCCCCGACCGGCCAACGCCCTGGCGGCCTCGACGCCCAGCGGGCCGCCGCCGAGCACGACCGCGTTGCCACCCGGCCGCGCCGCGGCCAGGATCGCCCGACAATCCGATGCCGTACGGAACGTGAACGCACCCGGCGTGAGCCCGGCGGCCCCACGCAATCCGGGAATGGGCGGCACCACCGGTGTGCTGCCCGTGGCGAACACCAGCACGTCGTATTCGGTGGCCCCGTTCTCGGTCCGCACCACCCGCGCGGCCCGGTCCACTTCGGTGACGGACCGTCCCACCCTCATGTGAACGCCGTCCGGCGCGGCGGGCAGGGCGATGTCGCGCAGTGGAAACGTGTCGGCGAGCACGCTCGACAGCAGGATCCGGTTGTAGGCGGGCTCGGGTTCGGCGCCGAACATGGTGATCTCGTGACGGAACCCGGGATCTCCCGCCCGCAGGTCCGCCGCGAAGCGGACGCCCGCCATCCCGGTGCCGATGACGACGATCCTCATGACGCTCTCTCCCCTGCCCGATCCACTCTGGCAGCGCACACTTTGAACGCGGGCATCCCGGACACGGGGTCCAACTTCGGGTCCGTCAACAGATTCGCCCGTCCATCACCGGCCCAGTGGAACGGCATGAACACCGTGTCGACCGGAACGTCGTCGGTCACCCGGGCCGCCGCGATGGCCGCACCCCGGCGAGTGCGAACCCGGACCATGTCACCGTCGCGGACTCCGAGCTCCGCCGCGTTGGCCGGGTTCAGCTGCACGAACACCGCGCCCTCCGCCGCGGCGAGCTCATCGATTCGCCGGGTCTGCGCACCACTCTGGTAGTGGGCGAGGACCCGGCCTGTGGTGAGCCTGAGCGGAAACTCGGCGTCGGGGCGCTCGGTCACCGGCGCGTACTCGACCGGGTGGAAGACCGCCCGACCGTCCAGGGTGGCGAACCGCTCGGCGAACAGCCGGGGGGTACCGGGATGGTCGGCGGACGGGCATGGCCAGAAGACACCGTCGCCTTGGTCGAGGCGGTCGTAGGTGATGCCTGCGTAGTCCGCCCGGCCGCCGCTGGAGGCCGCGCCGAGTTCGGCGAACACCGTCTCCGGGTCCGCGTCGAAGCCGGGGGCGCCGAGTCTTCGGGCCAGGTCGGCCACAACGTCGAGTTCGTCGCGCACCCCGGGCGGGGCCGGGCGGGCGCGCCTGCGCCGGATCACCCGCCCCTCCAGATTGGTGATCGTGCCGCTCTCCTCCGCCCACTGGCAGACGGGCAACACGACGTCGGCGATCGCGGCGGTCTCGGACAGCACGAAGTCGGCCACCACCAACAAGTCCAGGCCGCGAAGGGCGCGTTCGATGTGCCCGGCGTTCGGCGCGGAGACCACGGGATTGCTGCCGAAGACGAGCAGCGCCCGGGAACCGTCCGCCGTACCGAGCCCGTCGAGCAGCTCGTACGCGGACTGCCCCGGACCTGGCAGGTCGTCCGGGCGGACTCCCCAGACCGCGGCGACGTGGGCACGGTCCGCGTCGTCGCGGATGGACCGGTAGCCCGGAAGCTGATCGGCCTTCTGGCCGTGCTCGCGGCCGCCCTGCCCGTTTCCCTGGCCGGTCACACAGCCGTACCCGGACCCAGGGGCACCCGGGAGGCCAAGCGCGAGCGCCAGGTTGATCCAGGCTTGGACGGTGTCGGTCCCGTTGCTGTGCTGTTCGGTGCCGCGGCCGGTCATGACCAGGGCTGTCCGCGCCCCCGCGAGCGCGGCGGCGGCCGCGCGCTGGGCCGCCACCGGCACCCCGGTGACGCGTTCCACCCGTTCGGGCCAGTAGTGCGCCAACACCCGCCGCAGCGCGTCGAAACCCGTCGTGCGCCGTTCGATGTAGTCCAGGTCGTGGTGGCCGTCGGCGATCACCAGATGCGCCAGCCCGCAGGCGAGGGCCAGGTCGGTGCCCGGGTGGGGCCGCAGGTGCAGGTCGGCCAGCCGCGCGGTGGCGGTGCGCCTGGGGTCCACCACGATCAGGGTTCCGCCCTTGGCCCGCTGCGCGTTGAGGTGTCGGGTGATCGGTGGCATCGTCTCGGCGACATTGCACCCGACCAGCAGGACCGCGCCGGCGTCGGCGATGTCCGCCACCGGGAACGGCAGGCCGCGGTCGATGCCGAACGCTCGGTTCCCCGCCGCGGCGGCCGACGACATGCAGAACCGCCCGTTGTAGTCGATGCGGGAGGTCCGGAGCGCGACGCGGGCGAACTTCCCCAACTGGTAGGCCTTTTCGTTGGTCAGTCCGCCGCCGCCGAACACCGCGACCGCGTCGGGTCCGTGCTCCGCGCGCAAGGCGGCGAGCCGGGCGGCGATCAAGCTCAGTGCCTCGTCCCACTGAGCGGGGCGCAGCGGCCCGTCACGGCCGTCGCGGATCAACGGCGTGGTCAACCGATGCGGCGAGTCCAGCAGCGAACCCGAGGTCCAGCCCTTGACGCAGAGCCCTCCACCAGCGGGAAACGGCCGTGGCCGCACCGTGGCGTCCGGACGCACGGTCATCGCGCACTGCAGAGCGCAGTACGGACAATGCGTGGCGACGCCCGCGGCGACCGAGTCCAGCACCCTGTGTCTCCCCTCGCTGATGCCCACCCAGTCGGGCGACGATACGCAGCCCCCGCCCCCGCGGGATCATCCAGCCCCACCAAGCCGTCAATGTCCTAAAAGGACCATCGGTGGACTTTCCCCATTGCTCCATTTGGGTCTTGGCGGCCACGCCGGAAACCGTCAAGCTCGCCAGTCGGGCGAGCATAGGAGACGAACGGCGTGACGATGGCGTCATCGGTGGAGTCCGCGCCACAGCATGGACGATGGATCGATGAATGGGAACCAGAGGATCCTCGGTTCTGGGAGACCCGGGGGCGGCGAGTGGCCACCAGGAACCTGATCTTCTCGATCTTCACCGAGCATCTCGGATTCTCTGTATGGATCTTGATGAGCGTAGTCGTGGTGTCCCTCCCCCAAGCGGGCATCACCCTTTCGGTGAGTCAGACGTTCTGGCTGCTGATCGTCCCGAACCTGGTCGGCGCGGCGCTGCGCATCCCCTACACGTTCGCCATTCCCCGCTTCGGCGGCCGCGGGTTCACCACGTTCAGCGCGCTGATCCTGCTGGTCCCGACCGGCATGCTCGCGGTGGCCGTGACCATCCCGGATCCGCCGTACTGGTTCTTCCTCGCCACCGCGGCGGCGATGGGACTGGGCGGCGGGAACTTCTCGTCATCCATGGCCAACATCTCGTTCTTCTTTCCCACGAGCAAGAAGGGATTCGCCCTGGGACTCAACGCGGCGGGCGGCAATCTCGGCGTCGCGGTGACCCAGTTCGCGGTGCCACTGGCGATCAGTGCGGGGACCGGGATCAACCTGGTCAACGCCGCGCTGATGTGGATGCCGGTGATCATCCTGGCCGCGGCGTGCGCGTGGTGGTTCATGGACAGCCTCACGTCCGCCAAGTCCGACGGCGAGTCCTACGCCGAGGCGATGCGCGAGGGCCAGACGTGGATCATGTCGGTGCTCTACATCGGCACGTTCGGCTCGTTCATCGGCTTCTCCTTCGCTTTCCCAACGCTGCTCAAGGCCTTGTCCGACGGCCGTTCGAGCTGGGTGGGCGCGGCGTTCACCGGCGCGCTGATCGGGTCGGTGTCGCGACCGCTCGGCGGCTGGCTGGCCGACCGGATGGGCGGAGCCAAGGTCACGATCACCGTGTTCGGCTGCATGGCGGCCTGCACGTACACGACCATCACCGGGCTCGCCGCCAAAAGCGTCCCGGTGTTCTTCGCGTCATCGGTCGCACTGTTCATTCTCGCCGGAATCGGCAACGGCTCGACGTACCGGATGATCCCGCTGATCTTCTCCGCGGCGGTCGGGACCGGTTCCGAGCCGGGCAGGCTCGACGAGGCCATGAAAGCCGCGAGGCGCAAGGCCGCGGCCGCCGTCGGAATCGCCGGGTCGGTCGGAGCCTTCGGCGGTGTCGCGGTGAACCTGGTCTTCAAGAGCTCCTTGGAGAGCGGATCACTTCAGCCCGCCCTCTGGTCCTTCCTCGGGTTCTACATCGTGTGCTGTGCGCTGACGTGGTGGTGCTACCTCCGCAAGACAGTGGCCATCGAATGGTCACCGAGTCTGGCCTACGCCAACGTTTGAGGAGTCGGTCTACTCCGACAGCGCAGATCACCCCGCCCGGACCACGTCCGCGAAGTAGTCCTCCCACCGGCACTCGATCAGCCGCGCCGTCACCCGTCGAGATCCGGTGTCGACACCACGCCCTTCGTCAGCCGCATCGGGGAGAGCTTGCGGTACGGCTCCCCGTCCATGGCCGGGTTCGTGAACAGCCTGCCAGCCGCATCCCGCACCTGGGCCGTTTCGTCGGGCTCGCTGTAAGCGCCCCCAGCATCCCAGCACGACAGCCACCGCGTCCCCGAACAGCCGGGGATTCTCCGATACGAGGTAGTCCCCCTCACCGCATCGAGCTGATGATCATGACGAACTCGTCCCTATGAGGTCTTTCGCATCTGCCGATCAAATCACGACGGAGATCCACGCAAGGTCGCGCCGCCCCAGGATGGACGGTGGCACGGAGACCGGGTCGTGGCCGTTTGTGTTGTCAGGGTGCGTGTTCGGTCGGCCGGTCCGCGGGGTCGGGTGGCGTCTCGGCGGCGATCAGGCGGGTCAGGACGGTGTGGACGTCGTCGAGCGGCTGGGTGGATTTCGCGCTGCGGCTTTGGGCGATGGCGCCTTCGATCGAGCTGACGGCCAAGCTGGCCACGGCGCGGGCGCGGGTCGGGTCCCTGTTCTGATCGGCGATGGCGGCGGCGATCTTGTCGACCCAGGTGGCGAACACGGCGCTGGATGCGACCTGCACCTCCGGCTCGGTCGCGGCCTGCGCGGCAGCGAGGATCGGGCAGCCCATCGTGTACCGGCTGCCCGTGAGGACCTGCTTCCAGTAGTCGATCATGCCGGCGATCGCGCTGGCGGGTGAGCGCGTGGCGAGCAGATCCTCGAGCATGGCGCTGATCGTGCGTCCGGCCGCGTAGGTCGCTTCCGTCATGAGCTCGGATTTGCCGTCGGGAAAGTGCTGGTAGATGGAGGCGCGGGCGGTCTTGCTATGGGTGAGCAGATCGGTGAGACCGGTCGCGTGAACACCGCGCTCGCACATGAGGGTGATCGCACTGAGCACTAGTCGCTGCCGCGGGCTGTTGGCCACAGTCGGATCCTTCCACAGACATTCTATAGACCGATCAGTCCATCGCCTGTAGTGTTACCGCGAGTATAGACCAATCAGTCTAGATCGACGGAGGGTCGAGTTGACTACCACCGAATTGCCCAGCGGGGTCGAACTGCTGCGCGCGATCGCGGCGACGAAGCAGTCCACGGGAATCTGGACCCTGCTCGGTATGGACGCGACCGAAGTCGAGGAGGGCCGCGTGTCGTTCACGATCACCACTCGCCCGGACTTCGCCAACCCGCTCGGTGCCGTGCACGGCGGGATCTGCGCGACCTTGCTCGACTCGGTCATGGGTTGCGCCGTGCATTCGACGCTCGGCCCCGGGGTCGGCTACAGCACGCTCGAGTTGAAGGTCAACTACATCCGCACCGTGCCCACCGACGGCACCCGACTGGTCGGCACCGGCACGGTGCTCCATTCCGGTCGCAGCACCGCCACCGCCGAGGGACGCATCGTCGACGAGCGTGGCCGTCTGGTCGCTCACGGCACCACGACCTGCCTGATCCACCAGCCTCAGCGAGGAGCCCACCCATGAGCGACTGGGACGCGATCGTCGTCGGAAGCGGCATGGGCGGAATGACCGCCGCCGCGTACCTGGCGGCCAACGGCAGGCGCACGTTGGTACTGGAGCAGGGCGACGTGCTCGGCGGGTGCACGCACGTGTTCCGCCGCAAGGGCTACGAGTTCGAGGTCGGCGTGCACTATCTCGGCGACTGCGGACGCCCGGAGGGCAACATCCCGACCATGTTGCGCGGCGTCGGGGTCGACAAGCGCGTCGACTTCCGGGAAATCGACCCCGACGGGTTCGATGTGCTGGCGTTCCCGTCGGTGACGTTCAAGGTGCCCCGCGGCTGGGACGCCTACCGGGACCGACTGATCGAGACCTTCCCGGATGACGCCGCGGCACTGCGGCGCTATGTGCGCGTCATTCGCAAGATCGCCGACGCGGTCGACCGCGCGACCACGCCCGCCTCCAACCGGAACATGGCGGCCATGGCGGTGCGCGCCGGGTGGGCCGCGCCGTTCGCGCTGATGCCGCTGACGACCTTGCTTGACGTGTGCCGGGTCGGGCCCGCGCCGCGCCCGGTGTTGTGCGGGCAGACCCCGGCGTACGCGGCGCCTGCCAGCCGTGCTCCCGCGATCGTGCAGGCCGGGTACCTGAAGAACTATGTCGAGGGCGGCGCGTACTACCCGGTCGGCGGCGGGCAGGTCCTGTCGGCGAGCATGGCCGAGGTCGTGCGCGCCAACGGCGGCGACTTCCGGCTCAACTCCCGCGTTCGCGGGATCGTCGTCCAGGACAATCGGGTGCAGGGGGTCGAGGTCGACGGCGGCGAGTTCATCAGCGCGCCGGTCGTGGTGTCCAACGCCGACCTCAAACGCACCTACCTCGAACTGCTCGACCCGTCGGCCGTCTCCACGCTCAAGCGCAAGCAGGTCTCCGGGTACCGGATGGCGTGGCCGCTGTTCAACACCTACCTCGGTCTGGACATCGACCTGAGCCAAACCATGACCAGCGGCCAGATCTGGAAGTTCCGCACCGATGCCGACTTCGGCCCGATGCAGCAGGCCATCAGCTGGGAAGGCGCCGGGCGCGACCGCGAGCGCTGGCTTGCCGCGGTGCGCAAGAACATTTGCGCGATGATCCACGTCGCCACCAACAAGGACCCGGACACCGCGCTGGCACCCGAGGGCCACTCCGTCGTCGAGATCATGACCTACCTGCCGCCCGACCACGCCCTGTGGGGACTGCGCGGCGGCGGCCCGGTGGACGGTGAGAAGTACCGCACCAACTCCGAGTACGTCGCCGTCAAGGACGCGGTCACCGAGATCCTGATCGACCTGGCCGCCGAGGTCATCCCCAACCTGCGCGACCACATCGTGTGGAAAGAGGCGGGCACACCCATCACCCAGGAGCGCTACACCCACTCCACCGCGGGCGGCTCCTACGGCATCGAGATGAACCTGCGCCAGATCGGCCCCCTGCGCCCCCTTCCCAAGACCGGGATCAACGGGCTGTATCTGGCAGGCGCGAGCCTCGGCTGGGGTCCCGGCGTCGAAGGCGTGATGCTCTCCGGCGTCGGCGCCGCCAGTGCCGTGCTCAAGCGCGACCTGTTCACCGAGATCCGCGACGGCGCCGTCTTCG
The DNA here is from genome assembly GCF_014323725.1 of Actinokineospora xionganensis. GTDB lineage: Bacteria > Actinomycetota > Actinomycetes > Mycobacteriales > Pseudonocardiaceae > Actinokineospora > Actinokineospora xionganensis. The sequence continues at coordinate 143,336 of NZ_JABVED010000008.1, forward strand.
GCAATGCCGACGCCGTCGCAGAGCACGACACGGACTGGGATCCCCTCGCCGTGGCCACCGACACCACGCTGCGCGGCAAGAAGGCCCGCGCGAACCAGCGCGGTTGACCCGAAACCATGAGGAGGCCGGACTCGATGACCACGACCACCGCGCCGACGGCCCCTGGCCGAGCCCACCCGCTGATGGCGGTCGGCGGCCCCCAGTGCCAGGTGCCCAGCACGATCGGAGCAGTCACATGAAGGCCCGCGAACTGAACCTGGAGACGCTCCGGCTCGACCAGCGCGGCCGGGTCCTGACAGCGTTCTACTCCAGTCCTCCGCTGAACTTCGTCACCACGGCCTTCCTCCGCGATCTCGACCAACTGACCCGCGCCGTGGATCGAGACCGCGGGGTGGGCGCCGTCGTACTGGCAAGTGATGTCGCCGGGCGGTTCCTCACCCACGCCGACGCGGGCGAACTCGGTGCGATGGCCGAGCTACCGCTCCCTGAGCTGCCGGCCGGGGTCGTGCTCGCGTTCTGGAAGGTGGTGAACCGAGTCATCGGCCTGCCGGGTGGCGCCGCCACCGCGCAGCGCCTGGGACCGATGGGGATCGGCCTGCTGTGGGGACATCGGTGGAAGAAGACGATTCTGCGGATGAATCGCTCCGGAGTCGTTTACCTCGCCGCGATCAGCGGACCAACCCTCGGCGGTGGGCACGAGATCGCCCTGGCGTGCGACCTGCGGTACGCCGCCGATGATCCGCGGGTGGTGCTCGGCCAGATCGAGATCCTGGCAGGCATCATTCCCGGTGGCGGCGGCACCCAGCGACTCCCGCGCCTGATCGGCACCGGACGGGCCCTCGAACTCATCCTCGAGGGAGCACCTGTCGACGTTCACCGGGCTCACGAGCTCGGCCTGGTCCATCGGCTCGTCGCCGCTGACGAGCTGTTGGAGCAAACCCAGGCCACGGCCGCACGACTCGCGAACCGCTCGCGGTCAGCGGTGGCGGCAGCCAAGAGCTGCGTGTATTCCGCCACGGACCGCCCGCTGAGCAGGGGCCTCGACCGCGAGCTCGCCGCCTTCCTCGCCACCGGCACGACCGCGTACGCCCGGCGGGCGTTCCAGGAGTTCGCCACGGACTTCCACACCCACGCCGACACCCCGTTCGTGGCCGCCCCTGCGGAATGGGTCGACGGCACCCGCATCCCCCAGGCAGACAGCTGATCACCCCTGGCGCCCCGAGATCCACGGCGACAAACAGCATCCGGCCCCGACCGGCCACACCTGCGAGAAAGCACTGCGGCTCGACCATTACCGGAACGGTCGCGACCGCATCACCTCCCCGCTGCGCCTCGCCGACGACGCGATCAAGGAGGAACACAGCGGCCTTCTATGCCGGGGGCGGCAGCGCGACCACGTCCCGGCCGCCAACGGCCAATCACTTCGCGCCGCATACGGCGGGCCATCCACCCGCATCTCGCTGGCCTTCTCCTGCGCGATCGCCTTGGAGCAGTGGCGCGATCCCAAATCCTTCGGCACGCTCAGTTCTCGGTCACAGTGCAGGCCTCGTGTCGGACGACACGACGCGGGAGGCGCTGCGGAGGCTCGGTGACAGCCTCGACGGCTGAGGCCCACTGCTGTACTTCGCTGCCGCACATATGTCGGCGACACTGGGACCGATCCAGTGACCCCTTCGGCGTGAACTATGCCGGAATCTGCCCTGAACTGTGGAAACACGACTTTCGCAGGTCGGGGTTGGTCCATTGAGGAACGTTCAGCGCGGATCAATGCCGTTCGACGCACACAAGGGCTCCCAGATTGCTCCCAGGCGTGCTTCCAAGCCAAACGTATGGGTGTTCGATTTCGACCCCGGTCGAATCGAACACCCGAAGGACAAGTCGCGCCGATCGGAACTGGACGCCTGGAGCTCAGTCGTCACACTCGGCGAGAAGGTGACGCCACAGGAATGGCTGAGCGCCGGGAGATCGGGCGAGTAGTCGGAGCATCCGGGCCAGCAGGCGGGCTTGATCTAGGCCGAGAGAGCACTGCCCGGCTTGGTGAGTTCGGCGACCGCATCGATGGCGGGTGTGAATGCCATGGTTCGACTTCTTCCAGAAGAGACTGTCCGCACCCCGACGGGCCACGGCCCGCCGGGTCACCGGCGGGCCGTGGAGTCGTGCGTTGTCGGATCTCGATCCCGCTGTCTACGGCTGTTCGAAGACGTTGGGCGCGGGCGCGGTGCGGTCGACGGTGTGAACGACCTTGTCGGACACCGACACCCTTCCCGAGCTGTCGGTCGTGATGGCCTGGAAGGTCACCTCGGTGCCGTCAGCCAGACCCTTGGTGTCGTAGAGCACCTTGTAGTCCGGGTTGTCGTCGGTTCCGACGTGCGTCCACTTGCCGTTCTTGCCGACCTTGACGGCGAAGCTGACCTCGTGGAATCCCTGGCCGTGCACGGTCGCCCGGACGAACGGCCGTCCGTTGATCTTGCCGCCCTGAGCGAGGTCCAGGGTGGTGGCCGCGGCCTTGCCGCCGTTGACGTCGGCCAGCGGCACGGCTGCCCGGTACACGACCGCCGACAGCGGCGGCACGGTCACGGTGAGCTTGCCCCCGGCGTCTGTGTTGTGTGTGCCGTCCGGTGTCGGGTAAAGCCGCACGAACGGCGCGTTCGGCGAGTACGTCGCGACACTGGCGGTCTTCTCGGCCTCGCTGTTGTTCAGCGCGACCACGTACTCCACCTTCTCGTCGCGGTCGATGCGGGAGAAGGCGTAGACACCAGGTCCGTTGTCGGCGTACCGGTGGATCTGCGCGCCGTCGCGCAGGGCGGGGTGCTCGGCGGTGAGCTGGTTGAGCCGCTGCAGGTACCGGTACATCGGGTGGTTCTGGTCGAAGTTGGACGTCGCGGTGGTCGCGTCGGTGCCCAGCAGGTCGTTGTCGTTGTAGCTGCTCACCTTGCTGGGGAACATGTCCTCGCGGGCGTCCTGGTCGTTGCCGTCGCCGGTGAAGCCCTGCTCGTCGCCGTAGTACACCACGGGGTTGCCGCGGGCGAAGTACATCAGCTCGTGCGCCAGCTGCGACCGGCGCAGCGTCTCGGAGTTCGCGATGCCCGGGTTGTCGGCCTGGATCATCCAGCCGATGCGACCGCGGTCGTGGTTGTCGACGAACGTGGGCAACTGGTAGGCGTTGGAGTCGCTGTCGGTGTACATGTCGTCGGTCTGGAAGAAGGTGGCGAGGTCCGCCGCCGACGCCGACTTCGACGCGAAGTTCCGCGCGTTGTCCTGGAAGGTGAAGTCCAGCACGGACTGGTACTTGCCCTCACTGGTGTAGGCCGACAGCTCGACGGGGTCCTCCACCGCGGCCTCGCCGAACATGTAGAAGTCCGGCCTGCCGTTGGCCCTGGCGTAGTCCAGCACACCGGTGATGAACTGCTGCCAGAACGCCATGTTGACGTGGCGGGTGGTGTCGATCCGGTACCCGTCGATGTTGTACTGGGTGATCCAGTCCTGGAAGATCTTCGTCATCCCGGCGACGACCTCGGGCCGCTCGGTGAACACGTCGTCGAGGCCGAAGAAGTCGCCGTAGAGCGAGTTCTCGCCTTGGAACGTGGTCTCGCCACGGTTGTGGTACATCGTCGGGTCGTTGAGCCACGCGGGCGACTTGACCGACTTGTCCGCCTCGGTGCGGAACGTCGGGTTGTAGGGGAAGCTGGTTTCGGGGTCCAGCTTCGGGAAGACCGCGGCGGTCTCGTAGTCGCGGTCGTCGAACTCCTTGCCGTCGGCGTCCTTGTAGGGTTGATCGGTCTTGGAGCGGTAGGGCTGCTGCTCGCCTTCCTCGTAGCTGATGACGTCGCCGGTGTGGTTCACCACGATGTCGAAGAAGACCTTCATCCCGCGGGCGTGCGCCTGCCGGACCAGTTCCTTGAGGTCCTCCGCGGTGCCGACGTGCGGGTCGACCTGATCGAACTTGGTGATCCAGTACCCGTGGTAGGACGCGGTGGTGTTGGTCTCGCCGGTCGGCAGCTTGCCCTCGAAGAGCCAGTCGTTGTACATCGGCGGGGTGATCCAGATGGCGGTCTGGCCGAGCTCCTTGATGTAGTCGAGCCTGCTGGTCAGTCCTTTGAGGTCACCGCCGTGGTAGAAGCCCTTGTGCGTGGGGTCGTATTCGTTGACCGCCTCACTGCTGGCCTGGTCGTCGTTGGTCGGGTCGCCGTTCTCGAACCGGTCGGTCATCAGGGAGTAGATGCGCTCCCTGGTGAGCGGGCTGCGCAGGCTCGGCTGGGCGAGTTGCTTGGCGTTGCCCGCCTCGTCCGGCGCGGGGGCCGCCGCGGCACCGGAGGGCGCCAGGGCCAGGGTCGCGCCGCACGTCCCGGCGAGGGCGGCTGCCACCCAGCGCCGCCGGGCGCGGGTGTCGCTGTGTTTGGTCATGTCTCCGCCTACCGTCAGAAGTGGACCTTGACCGCGGTCGCGGCCGCTGGCGCGGTCACCGTCGCGATCTTGGTGTTGGGGTCGTAGGACACGGTGGCCGCCGTCGCGCCCTTCGGCGCGGGAACGTCGTGCAGGCGCCAGGTCACGGTCGTGACCGTCGAGTCGTACCCGTCGTGGGCCATCCGCTTCTCCAGGGTGATGTCCTGGCCGGAGCGGGTCGCCGAGAACTCGGTCTCGTCGTACTCGCCCTTCTGGTGGTCCTTGGTGGCGCCGTCGTCCTCGTAGAAGGTCGACTTCGCCGCGGTGTCCACCCACGCGTCGAGCACCAGATCGGTCAGCGGCTTCTCGTCGTGGAACTGCTGGACCGCGCGGTTGGCCACGATCGAGTTCGACTGGACGTAGATCGGCAGCACGTCGAGCGGGGCCGCGGCGGTGATCGTCTGGCCGCCCTCGAAGCTCTTGCCGGTCCACCAGTCCGTCCACTTCGAACCCGCGGGCAGGTACACCTCGCGGCTGGTGGCGCCCTGCTGCACCACCGGCGCGACGAGCAGGTCGTCGCCCCACATGAACTCGTGGTCGAGGTCGCGGACCTTCGGGTCGTTCTGGAACTCGTAGACCAGCGGCCGCTGCACGGGCGCGCCGGTCACCGAGGCCTCGTGGAAGGCGGTGACGAGGTACGGCATCAGCTGGTACCGCAGGCTGACGTACTTCTTGGCGATCGCCTCGACCTCGGGCCCGAACGACCAGGGCTCCTGGGAGTAGCCCTCGTTGCCGTGGCCCTGGTAGTGGACGCGGGCGTGCGGGTAGAACGCGCCCGCCTGCAGCCAGCGGGCCATCAGCTCCGGCGTGGCCTGCCCGGCGAAGCCGCCGATGTCGCTGCCGACGTGCGGGACGCCGGAGAGGCCGATGTTCATCTGCATCGGCAGGGACATGGCCAGGTGGTCCCAGGTGCTCACGTTGTCGCCGGTCCACAGCGCGGCGTCGCGCTGCGAGCCCGCGTACATGTCACGGGTCAGGATGAACGGCCGCTGGTTGGGTTGGAACTGCTCGAAGCCCTGCGTGGTCGCGTGGGTCTCCAGCATCCCGTACAGGTTGTGGATCTCGGTCGCCTGCTGGGTGCCGTGGTTGAACTCGGTGTCGTTGGGGATCGTGTGGTACTCGTTGTCGAAGACGGCGGGCTCGTTCATGTCGAGCCAGATGCCTTCGACACCGCGGTCGAGCAGGGTGCCGTGGTGGTTCGCCCACCAGTTGCGCACGTCCTGTCGGGTGAAGTCGGGGAACTTCGACGGGCCGGGCCAGACGGAGCCGACGTAGTCCGAGCCGTCGGGGTTGGTCGCCCACGCGCCGATGTCGTTGCCCGAGTCGTAGACGCTGTAGCCGTCGTCGACCTTCACCGCCGGGTCGTTGATCGTCACCGTGCTGATGCCCATCGACTCCAGCTGCGCGTCGAGCGCCTCGGGGTTCTCGAACCCCTCGCCCCAGGTGAACACACGGAACTCGTCCATGTAGTCGATGTCGAGGTTCATCGTGTCCAGCGGGATACCGCGGTCGCGGTAGCCCTTGGCGACATCGACGATCTTCTGCGCGGGCTCGTAGCCCCAAGAGCTCTGCTGCCAGCCCAGCGACCAGTTCGGCGGCTGCTGGTAGCGGCCGGTGAGCTCGGTGTAGCTCTGCAGCACGTGCGGGATGTCGGGACCGTTGAAGAAGTAGTAGTTCAGGTCGCCGCCGTCGGCGTAGAAGTAGTAGTAGTCGTCGCGCTCACTGGCCATCTCGAAGTACGACCGGTGCGTGTTGTCGAAGAAGACCCCGTACGCGTGGCCGTTGGGCTTGAGGCCCATGAAGAACGGGATGCTGGCGTAGAGGTACTTCTCGGTGGGCGAGTAAGCGTAGTTGTCGGTGTTCCACATGCGGATGCTGTCGCCCCGCTTGTTCAGACCCCTGGTCTGCTCACCGAAGCCGTAGAAATCCTCGCCCGGCTCGGTCTTCTTGAACACGTAGGGCTTGCCCGCCTCGTAGCCCGACCCGTACGCCATGTCGTCGGCGTTGATCACATTTCCCTGGGGGTCCAGGACGCGGACGCCGAAACGGTCCATGGAAATCTCGACGGTGATCTTGTCGGTCTTCAGGGAGTAGTTCTTCTTCGACCGGTTGTGCTTGAACTTCGGGGTACCCCAGTCCTTTTTCTGAATCGCGGGCGAAAAGTATTCGGCTTTCCCCTTGGGTTGCACCGAGATCTTCAGGACGTCTTCGGAATAGAGCCGGACCAACCCGACGTAGCCGCCGAGGTCGAAGGTGGCGCCGTCCGAGGTCGGAGTCACCCCTTGGACCGTGAGGGTTTGCAGGTTGTTCTTGTCCAGCGGGATTTCCGCATGCGGGGTGACCGCGTGAGCGAGCCCCGCGGTGAGCACGGAGGCGCCGAGCAGCGCGACGGTGGCCGCGGCGATGGTCCGCCGCTTTCGCCGCACCGCAGGGCGCACCCCTTGGAAGGTGAGGTTCATGAGCATGCTCCTGCATGATCGGCGGCGCCGCGACCGCCCCGCGCGCGACGCCTGATAAACACGCGAGAATTCCTGGGCGAAATTCCTCGGGGCGAGAAGACTATGCGTGGGAGAATCGCGCGGAGTCAAGCCGACGCCCCCATTTTCCCAGTTGCGCAAATAGCGGCTCCAGAGTTGCGCAAATGAGCGGGGAAACAATTCATAAATGCTGGGATAATACGGTGTCACACCGCCGTCGGCGCAAGGGCGCGCAGGTGTCCGCACCCGCAGCTGGACCGGTGCATTATCTCCGCGGGGTAACGGTTGACCTGCGCGGGCGCGGCGCCGTCGTCGAGGCGCCGCAGCAGCAACTGGGCCGCCCTGGCCCCGATCGTCCCAGCGGGCTGGGCGACAGTCGTCAAACCAGGGTCGAAGTAGTCCGCCCACGGGAAGTCGTCGAACCCGACCACCGCCATCTCGTGCGGCACGTGCACACCGGCGGCGCGCAGCGCGGCGATCGCCCCGATGACCATGTTGTTGTTCGCGGCGAAGACCGCCGTCGGCGGCGGGTTCACCTCCAGCAGGTCCAACATCGCCTTGCGCCCGCCCTCGTAGCTGGACTCGCCGCAGGCCAGCAGCGCGACGTCGGTCGGCACCTGCCGGATCTTGTGGGCCAGTTCGTAGCCGCGCACGCGTTCCTCCGTGGTGGACAGACCACGCAGTCCCGCGATCATGGCGATCCTGGTGTGCCCGATGGCGAGCAGGTGGTCGACCACCGCGGACGCCGACGCCTCGTTCTCGACCCCGACCTGGTCGACCGGCAGTTCGCAGAACCGGTCGACCACGACGAACGGCACCGGCACATCACGCAGGACCGGGCACGGCAGGTCCCGCCAGCCGTGCGCGGGCGCGACGATCAACCCGTCCACACCGCGGTCGAGCAGCGTCGCCACCGCCGACGCCTCATGCCGGGGGTCGTCCCGGGTGTCGACCACGACCAGGCCCAGTCCCGCCGCCTCGGCCGCGGCACTCGCCCCGCGGATCAGGTCGACCCAGTACGCGTCCGACGCCGTCGCCGTCATCGCCAGGCCGATGGCCCTGGTCGCCGCCCTGACGGGCCGGACGCCGACGTCGCGGGCGTAGCCGAGCAGACGCATCGACTCGTGGACCCTGGCCCTGGTCGCGGGCGCGACGGACCTGGTCCCGTTGATCACATGCGAGACGGTCGTGATCGACACCCCCGCCGCGCGGGCGATGTCAACCATCCTGATCGAGAGGGTCATCGCCATCGCTCCCCGCTGACGGTGTCGAAGAAGTGCGCCGCGCCTGGCCGAAGCACCAGCCACACCTGGGATCGCGGCCGCGGCGGGGTGCGTGGGTCGACGCGGGCGACGATCTGCGGGCCGCCCGCGGTGGCACGGCCGTAGAGGAACGCGTCCGCGCCGAGTTCCTCCACGATCTCGACGGTGACGGGGAACGCCTGCCGCGTGGCCCCGGTGACCAGGTCCAGCGACTCCGGGCGGAAACCGACGGTCACCGTCCCCGAACGGCCCGGTGACGAGCGCGGCACCGGAATCTCCGCGGTTCCGGCGATGACCGCTCGGCCGTCGACGACCGGGCACTCGCACAGGTTCATCGCGGGCGAGCCGATGAACCCCGCCACGAACACGTTCGCCGGGGCGTCGTAGAGCTCGCGCGGTGCGCCGCATTGCTGCAGAACACCCTCCCGCAGAACCGCGACGCGATCGCCCATGGTCATCGCCTCCACTTGGTCGTGGGTGACGTACACCGTCGTCACCGCCAGCCTGCGCTGCAGCGCGGCGATCTGCGCGCGGGTCTGCACACGCAGCTTCGCGTCCAGATTGGACAGTGGCTCGTCCATGCAGAACACCTTGGGCGAGCGGACGATGGCGCGGCCCATGGCCACCCGCTGGCGCTGCCCGCCGGACAGGGCCTTGGGTTTGCGGCGCAGATAGTCGGTGAGATCGAGCAGCCGCGCCGCTTCCGCGACCCGCTGGTCGCGCTCGGCGCGCGGCACGCCAGCGATCCGCAGCGCGAATCCCATGTTCTCCGCGACGGTCATGTGCGGGTAGAGCGCGTAGTTCTGGAACACCATGGCGATGTCGCGGTCCTTGGCCGCCAGCCCGGTCACCTCGCGGCCGTCGATGCGGATGCTGCCCGAACGCACCGGCTCCAGCCCGGCGAGCATCCGCAGCGAGGTGGACTTGCCGCACCCGGACGGGCCGACCATGACCAGGAACTCGCCGTCCTGGATCGCCAGGTCCAGCGCGTCCACCGCGGGCTGGACGGCGCTGTCGTACTGGCAGGTGGCTGCTTCAAAGGTCACGGTCGCCATGGCGGCTCCTTTCAGAAGTCGACGACCAGGTGGTCGAGGTTGACGTTGCCGGAATCGGTGGGGCCGTAGGAGAAGGAGATCGTGTTCGCGCCCGCGGTGAGCGCGACCTGGCTGGTCTGGCTGGTCCAGGTGTCCCAGTCGGCCATGGCCGGGACGGTGAGGTGCACGGACTCGCCGTTGACGGTCCTGCTGAGCGTGCGGGCCCCGCCTGTGGCGTTGGCGAAGCGCGCGGTGAGCGGGTAGGTGCCCGCGGCGGGGGCGTGCACGGTGAACGTCACCGTCGCGCCGACGGCGGTGAACCGGTCGACAAAGCCGGTGCCGGAGTAGCCGACATGGTCGGCGACGCGCTGCGCGCCACCGGTCAGCACGCCGGTCTCCGCCTCGACCACCTGCCGACAAGGCGCCGCTCCTGGCAGCACGTCCAGGTGGTCGAGGTTGACGTCGCCGTCGGGCCCGTGCTTGTACGACACCGTGTTGGCGCCCGCGGCGAGCGGGAGCTCGACCCTGTGGTCGCCCCAAGTGTCCCAGTTGGGCAGCGCGGGCAAGGTGATCTCAGAGTGTGCGCCGTTCACGGCGAGGGTCAGCCGCTTCGCCGACCCGGTCGCGTTGGCGTAGCGCAGCGTCGCGGCGTGCGGTCCCGCCGTCGCCGCGTCGACGGTGAAGGTGGTCGTGGCGCCCGTGTTCCAGTACCCGTCGACGAACCCTCCGCCCGAATAGCCGACGTGGTTGGAAGCGCTGCGCGCCCCGCCCGAGTGGGCCGCTGCCTCCGCCTGGTGTCTGGTGCCGCAGCGGGGTGGGCCCGCCGAGAGCGTCAGCGAGTCGAGGTTGACGTCGCCGCTGTCCGCGGGGCCACGCGCGTAGGTGATCGTGTTGGCGCCCGGCTGGAGGGAGACCTGGGTGGTCTGGGTGCCCCAGGTGTCCCAGTTCGCCAGCGGCGGCAGGGTGAGTTGGTCGCGCACCCCGTTGACGGTGATGCTGAGCGTGCGCGGCGCTCCGGTGGCGTTGGCGTAGCGCAGGATCGCGGCGTGGCGGCCCGCGTTCGCCGCGGTGACGGTGAACGCGGTGCTGGCGCCGACGTTCCAGTACCCGTCGACAAAGCCGGAGCCCGAGTGTCCCGCGTGGTTCGTCGCCCGCCCAGCACCGCCGGACAGGGCGGCATTCTCCGCCTCCACGGTCGACGTGGTGGCGGTTCCCGGCGCCGATCCGTCGATGACGACCTGCTTGGCCGTGCCCACGGCGACGCGCACCGCCGTGTACCCGCCGTACTGGTCGGCGCCGGTCGCCCAGCCCTCGCCGGGCGCGGCCTTCAGGGCGGCCAGGCTGTCGTAGCGCTGCGCCCCCGCCCCGTCGATCGTCGCCCCGGCGCCGGACCACTTGTTGACCTTCACGATGTGATGGGTCAACGGCGTGGCATAGGTTCCCGTCTTCGGATCGGTCGTCACCGTGACGGAGTCCGCCGACCGGCGCGCGGTCACCCGCTGCTTGAAGTACGACCCGGACTCATAGCCGTTGGAGACTCCATCATCGTCGTACACAGTGGACTCGGAGGTCGCCGAGCCAGGGAACACGTTGAGTTCCTGCTGCCGCACGACGCTCTCCCCGACGTGCTGCTGGACGTCCTGGGTGGCCACGATCCCGCCCTCCCGCACGAACAGCGGGATGTCGCGCCACGTCGACGCGTTCACCGGGTAGTCGATCGTCACCGGTCCGGTGTAGCTGGTCCCGCGGAACCAATCGGTCCACGTCCCCTCCGGCAGGTAAACCCGCTTGCTCGCCACATCCTGCTCGACCACCGGGGCGACCAGCAGGGAGTCGCCGAACATCCATTCGCTGGTCAGGTTCGCCGCGGTCGGGTCGTCGGGGAACTCGGCGAACAGGGGCCGTACCAGGCCGATCCCGGTCTCGTGGTTCTCCCGGTCGTGCGCGTAGATGTACGGCATCAACTTGCCGCGCAGTTCGATGGCCTCCTTGGCGGCCAGCTCCGCGGTCGGCCCGAACATCCATGGCTGCCGCTGTTTGTTGTGTGTTCCATGGACTCGGTAGAGCGGGACGAACGCGCCGAACTGCATCCACCGGGCGTAGGTCTGCGCGGTCGGGTCGCCGGAGAAGCCGCCGATGTCCATGCCCCACTTGGTCTCGCCGAGATTGACCGCGGTGAGCATTCGGGTCCGCTGGTTCGCCATCGTCGTCGCGTCGGAGTCGATGTCGCCGGACCACATGCCGTAGCCGTAGCGCTGGCCGCCGAGGTAGAAGTTGCGGTTGAGCGACATGACCCGCTTGTCGGTCTGCAGCCGCTGTCCCTCATACAGGGACCGCTGCATGTTGACGTGCTGCAGGCTGTTGAACACATACCCGCCTGCCTCGTCGGCCTCGTCATTCCACCAGCCCGCGATGCCGGTGTCGGCCAACGGCTTGGAGTGCTGCCAGAACCACTCCCGGCAGTGCTGCTTGGCGAAGTCCACGTCGTTCGCCAGCCGCTGGGAGAAGTACTCCGGGTAGTCGGCGCGGCCGGGGTAGAAGCAGTGGTTGTCCTTGCCCCACTGGCCTTGCACGGTGTTCCCGCCGCCCGCCTTCTCCACGATGACCCGCGGCTTCATGATGCCCATGAGCTTCACCCCCGCCGCCGCCATGGTCGCCGCGAACGCCCCCGACGCGCCGTCGGGGAACTTGTTCGGATGGACGTTGCCCGCGCCGGACGTGGAGTTCCAGCGGAACTCGCCGTGGTCGTCCTCACCCCAGGCCTTGAAGTCGAAGTCCAGGGTGAACGCGTCGAGCGGGATGCCGCGGCTGCGGTAACCCTGAACGATCGCCTCGACCTCGGCCTGATCCGTGCCCCACTCGCTGTTGTTGAACCCGAACGCCCATTTCGGTGACATGGCGGGCTTCCCGGAGATCTCCGCGACCGCGCCCATGGTGTTCTTGGGCGCGCCGACAGTCACGTAGTACGAGACATTCACCGTCGACACCCCGCTGTACTCCAGCGCGGTGTCGGTGATCGCGAAGTCGCCGTCGACCGAGTCGACCAGCAGCCCGTACCGGCTCGTGTAGGCCAGCGGAGCACCGGCGTCGCCCTGCTGGTTGGCGCTCACCCGGCCGCCGTCGTTGCGCTGCATGCCCTCGGCGAGGTTCTGCTTCGGGTCGTTCTCCGCCCACGGCACCGGGCTGCTGGTGATGCCGTAGAACCGGTCACCCGCGGCGTGGGTGAACTTCACGCCGTCCGGGTGCACACCTTCGGCGGCCTGCTCCCGCAGGACCAGCGCGCCCACGGAGTCGTAAATGGACAGTCGGGCCGGATTCTTGTCGATCTTGACCGTCAACCGGGAGGTCGTGACGACCATCGGGTCGGACGCGGTGTCGATCGAGGCGGTGTTGCCGCTCCCCCACGTCTTGGCCGGGTCGATCACCTGCGTGGGCGCCTCGAAGTCGCCGCCCGGCCGGTAGTCGACCTTGACGACGTCGGGCCGGAGCACCTGGACGACCAGTTTGTCGGCGCCCACGGAGATGTCGAGGGTGTCGCCGGTGACAGCCACCCCGGTGACCGCGCCGAGTCCCGCCGCGTGCGCGGGAACGGTGGCTATCGCTGTGGTGGCAAGGGCAATGGCGGTGGCGAGCAGCGCTGCTCGGCGCATCGGAGACTCCGCTCAGCTCGAGGTGACGGTCAGGTGGTCGACGTTGATCGCGTTGGTGTCCTGTGGACCGCGCCAGAGCACGACGGTGTGCAGCCCGGCCGAGAGCTGGACGGTCACCGCCAGGTCGGACCACGTGTCCCAGGTGCCCAGGCCACCGAAGGTGGGTCTGGTCTGGATCGCCCCGTCGACCGCCACTGTGCGGACCGCGGGCGCGCCGCCGTTGCCGTAGCGGAAGCTCAGCGTGTAGCTGCCGCTCGTGGGGGCTTGGACGACGAACGAGACGCCGCTGTCGGACGGCCCGAAGTTGTCCACGAACCCGGTGCCGGTGTAGCCGGCGTGGTCGGTGCCGACCGTGACCGCCGTCTTGGTCGCCGTCTCGGCCTCGTGCCGGTCGGCGGCGGGCGGGGAGAAGCCGCGCGGGATGTAGACCAGGTCCCAGTAACGCAGCGACGGCAGGGTGAACTGGAGGTACCGGCCCGCGGAGTCCGTGCCCGTGGTGTACGGGAGTGACGCGCTGACACCGCTGTTGGTGTCCGGGGAGGCGACGTAGACGCCGCTGGGGTTCATGTCCGGGCCGATGTAGTACTTGACCGGGATGTTGTTCAGCGTCGGCGCGGTGCTCGCCGCGTTGCGCCACACGTCGTCGTTGCCGATGAGGTTGACCAGGTTGATCACGTCGTGCGTCGAGGTCCGCGACAGGTTCGTCCACACCGTGTTGCCGGTGGCGTCCGGGCTGGTGGCGACGCCGGTGAGCTTGACGAACTGCGCCCCGGAGTCGGTGTTGACCGCGTCGAACAGCAGGTTCTCGTACGCGGTGGTGAAGTCGTAGTAGTCCTTCATCCACGCCGAGAGCGAGTTCGGCATCTGCTTGTAGTGGTTGGGGAAGTACGGGTGGGTGAGCATCTGCCCGCCCTCCCCCATCTCGATGTGGCTCGCGCCCATCGCCGCGAAGGCCGCGTTGGTCAGCCGCACCGACGCCTCGTCGAACGTGCCCAGCGTCAGGTTGTCGAGGTTGACCCAGCCCGCCGTGTCGACCCGCAGCCGCAGTGTGTGGGTGCCCGGGGTCAGGTGGACGACCTTGTACCCGTCGTAGTCCCAGGTGTCCCAACTGTTGTGCGTCGGTTTGAACGGGAACCGGACGGTCCCGGCGTCGACGCCATCCACGAGCAGGGTGCGCGAGACGGGGGCGCCGGTGGCGTTGGCGTAACCGAAGTTCAGCGAGTAATCGCGTTCCTCGGGGACGGTCACGCTGAACTCGACCCAGTCGCCGACATCGCCGTAGCCGTCGACGAACCCGGTCCCGGTGTAGCCGGTGTGGTTGGTGTTGACGCTGACACCGTTGCGCGTGGCGTTCTCCGCCTCATAGCGCGGGCCGAGGTTCTCGCCGTAGTTCATGTACGCGGCCAGCACCATGGCCTTGCTCGCACCGTCGACCTTCGGCGCGTCGCGTCGCGCGGCGTGCACATAGTTCTTCAGCGACTGGTAGGTGGGCGCCGCGTCCCAGATCTCGGAGTAAAGGAAGTCGACGTCGGCGTTGGCGGTCACGTCGGCGACGCCGAAGCCGCCATCCGCACCGTCGACGAGGTTGAACGCCGTCACCGCGCGGTTCGGGTCGTTCGCGGTGAGCGCCGCCTTGGCCGCGTCCACGATCCCGGAGAAGCCGCTGGTCAGCGGCACGGGGCTGCCGTCGTGGGCATAGTAAGTGCCCTGCCACTCGCCGAGCTGGTCCATGTGGACGCCGTCGAAGCCCATGGTGTCGACCTGGTCGACGTACTCGCCGACGATGTGGTCACGCCAGTTCGGATCCTGCGGGTTGAACATCCACAGATTCGTCTGCGGGTCCATGTCGCCGAAGTCGAACTGCCACTGCTGGGCGTGGGCGGTGTCGTTGAACAACCCCCAGGTCGGGGAGACGCCGGAGATCTGCTCGTAGTCCTGCAGACCCGCGTAGGTCATCGCGTACGGCATCGCGGCCACGCCCGCGTCGTGGGCGGCGTCGATCTGGTTGACCACCGACTGCCGGGCGATCGGGATGCCGGACCAGTCGTCCCACGTGTCGGCGACAACCCCATTGATCCGCTTGATCGGCTTCTCGTGCCGCCACATCCAGTCGTAGAGCTGCACTGCGTTGAGGTGGTAGTCGCGCACGAGCTGCTGGACCTTGGCCCGTGCCTGCTCGGTCGTCTCACCGACCGGGAAGTCGTGCAGGTAGCCGTAGCGCGGATAGCGGGTCCACGTGCTGGAGACGTCGACCGCGGTGACCTCCTTCGAGCCGTCTGCGGTGACCTCGGCGAGGTAGCCGCGGAAGTCGGTCGAGGGGGCGGTCCAGTTCAGGGTGACCGCGACCTGCTGTCCCGCGGGGACGCTCGCCTGCCGCGCGACCGAGCCCGCGGCCTGGGCGAGGTGCGTCATCGACAGCTGCACCGGACCGGTCCAACCGGACCCGGAGTTGTTCTTCAACACGGCGACGACAGGCACTTGGGCGCCGGGCGCGTAGCGCGCCTTGTCGACGTACACGTCGGTGACGAAGACGTCGCCGACGGCGAGCGCGATAGGCGGCGTGGTGAGTGCGACGAGAGCCGCCGTGGAGAGGAGAGTGAGGCCAGTACGCGATAACCGGCGACGAACGACGGACGAGGTGGCTGGCATTGGGCGCCTCCGAGTCGGGAGTCCCGGAAGCGTGACACCATGAATTTCGTGTGTCAAGAAAGTGACGGAACGTGCATGACGTTCCGCCGATTTTCTTGACACACGAAATTTCAGACCTGATGATGGCTCCACTCCGGACGGAGCGGAGGGACTGAGAGGCAGCGATGAACACCGACAGCCCCACCCCCGGCGGCCAATCCCGCGGCCGGAACACAGCACAGGCGACAACCTCGCCCACGCTCACCTTCCCCACCTACGGCAGGCCAGGCGGCGCGGCCGACGTCATCGGCGAGCAGACCCGGGCGCAGGTGTTCGCGGCGCTGCTCAGCGGCGGACCGCTCTCCCGCACCCAGCTGGCCCAGCGCACCGGGCTGTCGGCGTCCAGTGTCACCAAGGTCGTCACCCCGCTATTGGAGTCCGACTACGTGCTCGAAGTGGGCGTGGCACCCGCCGAGGGCGGGGCGGGCAGGCCACAACGGATGCTCGCGGTCAACCCGGAGCGGCACGCGGTCGTCGGGGTCAAGCTGCACCCGTCGCACGTGACGGCGGTGGTCACCGACATGGCCGCCAGGGTAACCGCCCGGGGCTCCCGCAAGCTGCGCAGCTCGCGGCCGGAGCTGGTCCTCGCCGCCGCGACGGAACTGGTCGGCGAGCTGCTGGCCGGCCGCGGACCCGAGGTCCCCACCGTCCTGGGACTCGGCGTCGGCGTCGGCGGGCACGTCGACACCGCGGCCGGTGTCTGTGTCCGCTCCGGCGTGCTCGGCTGGGAATCGGTCGACATCGCCGGCCCGCTGGCGAAGTCGACGGGACTGGGCACGGTCGTCAGCAACGACATGAGCACGCTTGTCATCGCCGAGCACTGGTTCGGCAAGGGCCGCGACACCGCGTCCTTCGCGGTCGTCTCGGTCGGCGCGGGCATCGGCTGCGGGCTGATGATCGGCGGGAACCTGCACACCGGCACGTCCGGGACGGCGGGCGAACTCGGGCACATCCCGCTGTCGCCGCGCGGTCCCAAGTGCACCTGCGGCAACAGGGGCTGCCTGGAGGCGGTCGCCTCGACCGGCGCGATCCTGCGCGGGATCGAGGAGCGCGGCGGCCCGAAGTGCAAGACGCTGGCCCAGGCCATGCGGCTGGCGCACGACGACCATGGCGCGGGCGGGGCCGCCGCCAAGGCCACGTTCGAGAACACCGGTGAGGCGCTCGGCCGCGGCCTCGCCACGCTCTGCAACCTGCTCAACCTGGAAAAGATCATCCTGTCCGGCGAGGGCGCGGTCGCCTACGACCTGTTCGGCCCCTCGCTGCAGGCCGCCTGGCGCGCGCACAGCTTCTCCACCGCCGCGCAGGACTGCGAACTGATCATCGACGTCGTCGATGACGACCTCTGGGCGCGTGGCGCGGCCTGCCTGGTCATCCAGGCCGCCGTCGGGGTGTCGCCCGCGAGCCGCTGAATCCCGGCCTGTCTTGGCCGGTACTGGAAAGGACATGCCATGACAGGCACGAAGGTGCTGGCGATGCTGGCCGCGACGGCGTTGGCCACCGCGGGCTGCTCGTCGGCGGACCCGGCGAGCAGCGGTCCGGTGACCGTCACCTACTGGCACGGATACAACGAGACCGGCGAGGAACTGCAGACGCTGCGTGACGTCGTGATCCCCGCGTTCGAGAAGGCCCACCCGAACATCAAGGTCAAGCAGGTCCCCTTCCCCGACGAGGCCCTGCGGCAGAAGGTGCTCGGCGCCGCGGCGGGCGGGGAGCTGCCCTGCCTGCTGCGCAGCGACATCGTCTGGGTGCCCGAACTGGCCAAGCTCGGTGTGCTGGAACCGCTCGACGCCAAGCTCAAGGACTTCGACGCGCTGGCCAAGCGAACGTTCCCCGGCCCGCTGGAGACGAACAAGTACCGCGACAAGTACTACGGCCTGCCGCTCGACACCAACACCCGGGTGCTGATGTACACCCCCGCCGCGCTCAAGGCCGCGGGCCTGGAGAAGGCGCCGGAGACGTTCGAGGACGTGCGGGCGGCCGCGGCCAAGCTCAAGGGCTCCCCCGTCAAGGCGTTCGCCGACGGTGGCACCGACGGCTGGAACCTGCTTCCATGGATCTGGTCAGCGGGCGGCAACCTGCTCAATCCCGAGCTGACCAAGGCCTCCGGGCATCTCGACTCGCCGGCGAGCGTCGCCGCGGTGCAGCTGCTCGTCGACCTCCGCAACGAGGGCCAACTGCCCGACATCATGCTCGGCGGCACCGGCGGCACCCCGACCGACGAGGGCATCGCCAAGGGCGAGTATCTGTCCACACTTGACGGACCGTGGACCTTCCCGATCTACGAGAAGCAGTTCCCCGGTGTCACCGTGGCCACCTCGAAAATGCCCGCGGGCCCCGGCGGCAGTGTCTCCGTCGTCGGCGGCGAGGACATCGTGATGACGAAGTCCTGCCCGGACAAGGAAGCGGGCGGTGAGTTCATCCGCTACCTGCTCTCCGACGAGGCACAGCTGGAGATGGCCAAGGTCGGCCAGATGCCCGTGCTGGCCGACCTCGGCGCGCGGCTCACCTCGATCAAGCCCTACTACGGGATCTTCGTCGAGCAGCTCAAGACCGCCCGCCCACGCCCGCCGGTGCCGCAGTACAAGAAGATCGAAAGCCTGCTCTCCCAGCACGTGTCGGAGGCGCTCAAGGGCACGGTCAGCCCGAAGCAGGCGCTGACCGACGCCGCCAGGGCCATCGACGCCGTGCTGGCCCAGGACTGACACCGTGTCGGTACTGGCTTCCGAAGCCACCGCGCGACCCGCTCCCGTTCCCGTACGCGGGAGCGGGCCGCGTGGCCCACGGCTGAGCACCAGACTGCGCGCGGCGCGCGTGCCCTACCTGTTCCTGCTGCCGGGGTTCGCCGTGTTCGTCCTGGTCATGGCCTACCCCATGGCGCAGGCGTTCCGGATCAGCCTGCACGAGTGGAACATCCTGCCCGGCGCCGAGAGCACGTTCGTCGGCATCGCGAACTACCTGCGGGCCCTCGAAGACCCGGTGTTCTGGAAAGCATTGGTCAACACCGGGGTCTACATGCTCGCCACAGTGCCCGCCCAGCTCGCGCTCGGCATGCTGGTCGCCCTGCTGCTCAACCGGGCCATCAAGGGACGCACCTGGTTCCGGGCGCTGTACTACCTCCCCGTGGTGACCAGTTGGGTCGTGGTGTCGCTGCTGTTCCGCTACCTGTTCGTCACCGACGCCGGGCTGGTCAACTACGTGCTCGTCGACATCCTGCACGTGACCGACACGCGCATCGCCTGGTTGCAGAACCGGTGGACAGCGATGGTGGCGATCTGCGCGCTGGGCATCTGGAAGGGCGTCGGCTGGTCGATGATCATCTTCCTGGCGGCGCTGCAGAACGTGCCCAAGGAGCTGACCGAGGCCGCCGAACTCGACGGTGCCTCCCCCACCCGGCGGTTCTTCTCGGTGGTCCTGCCGATGCTGCGCGCGGCTGTCGCATTCGTGACGATCATGCTGGTGATCGGCGGGTTCAACGCGTTCACCTCGATCTACCTGATGACCGGCGGCGGACCGGGCAACGACACCCAGGTGCTGCTCACCTACATGTACGAGCAGGCGTTCGACTTCCTCGACTTCGGCTACGGCTCGTCGATCGCCTACATCCTCACACTGATCGTGTTCGCCCTGAGCGTCGTGCAGTTCCGCGTGTTCCGCTATTCCGAGGAGGATTAGCGTGTCTGTCCGCGATGACCGCACAACCCGGCGCGACCCGCTGGTCTACCTGGTGCTCGTCGCCGGGCTGGTGCTGACGATCACCCCGTTCCTGGTGATGATCTCGACATCGTTCACCGACCAGAGCCTCGTGCTGGAGCTGCCGCCCAAGCTGCTGCCTGCCGATCCGACGACCCGCAACTACACCGACGCGCTGAGCTCCAGCGGCTTCGCGCTGTACTTCGCCAACAGCGCGGTGGTCGCCGTGGCGACGGTGGCGGGGGTGCTGCTGCTGTCATCGATGATGGCGTTCGCGTTCGCCCGCTTCACCTTCCCCGGCAAGTCCGTGCTGTTCG
The DNA here is from genome assembly GCF_014323725.1 of Actinokineospora xionganensis. Taxonomy (GTDB): domain Bacteria; phylum Actinomycetota; class Actinomycetes; order Mycobacteriales; family Pseudonocardiaceae; genus Actinokineospora; species Actinokineospora xionganensis. Next base: position 162,897 of record NZ_JABVED010000008.1, read on the forward strand.
GCGCGTTGATGGCGGCGCTGATGATCCCGGGGATGATTCTGATCCTGCCGCAGTTCCTGGTGGCCCGGGACCTCGGCCTGATCGACAGCAGGCTCGGGCTGGTGCTGTTCTACATCGGTGCGCAGCTGGCGTTCATCACGTTCCTGCTGCGCGGTTTCTTCCAGTCCGTGCCCAAGGAACTGGAGGAGGCCATGGAACTCGACGGCGCCGGGCCGTGGCGGGTGTACTGGAACCTGATGCTGCCACTGTCGCGCCCGGCGCTGGCGACCGCGGCGATCTTCACCTTCCTCGGCGCCTGGGACGAGTTCGCCTGGGCGCTGACCATCATCAACGATCCGGACAAGCGCACCCTGCCCATCGCCATCGCACTGTTCCAAGGCCAGTACTCGACTTCGTGGGGCCTGGTATTCGCCGCGTCGGTGATCGCGGTGGTCCCGGTGATCGTCATCTTCGTCTTCTTCCAGAGGCACTTCGTATCCGGGCTCCGCTCTGGCGCCCTGAAAGGCTGAGACCACACCATGACCGCTCTTGGGCAGCACTCCCACACCGCCGCCGACCTGGTCGCCGCGGGCATCAAGGTGATCCGCGACGGCCAACACCCGAGCGGCGGCTACGTCGCCTGTCCGACCTACCCGACCTACGGGTTCGCATGGTTGCGGGATGGGGCTTTCTGCGCCTACGCCATGGACTTGCACGGTGAGCAGGACAGCGCCGCCGCGTTCCACCGGTTCGTCGCGACCACCGTGCTCGACCACGAGGACCGGTTCCGCGCGGCGATCCGGCGGGAGTTCGGCTCCTCCGACCACATGCCGCCCACCCGGTACACCCTGGCGGGCGAGATCGAGGCCGAGGGGACCGCCGACGAGGTCTGGCCGAACTTCCAACTCGACGGCTACGGCACCTGGCTGTGGGTGCTCGCCGACCACACCCGCCGCGGCGGGGTGCTCAGCGAACGTATGCGGCAGGCGGCGGAGCTGGTCACCCGATACCTGTGCGCCGCGGGCCATCTCGCCTGCTACGACTGCTGGGAGGAGTTCGGCGACCTGCGACACACCGCCACGCTGGGCGCGGTGATAGCCGGGTTGGAGGCGTTCGGCGATGAGGCCGCAGCGCGTCGGGCGGCGGAGCTGCGGAAGTTGCTGTATGCCGAACACGTTCGGGACGGGTCGTTCGTCAAGCACGTGGGCAGCTCCGCGGTCGACTCCAGCCTGCTGTGGCTGGCCCTGCCGTTCGGGGTGGTGTCGGTCGACGACCCGGTGATGGCCCGCACGGCGGCGCGGGTGGCCGCGGAGCTGACCGGGCCCTCCGGCGGCACCCGGCGGTACCTGGGCGACACGTTCTACGGCGGCGGCGAGTGGGTGCTGCTCACCGCGTGGCTCGGCTGGTTCCACGCCGAGTCGGGCGACCGGGAGTCCGCGGCCCGGCTGCTGGCGTGGGTCGAGCGGCAGACCGTCGAGTCGGATCACCTGCCGGAACAGGCGATCACCGATCCGCAGGCGCCGGAGCGGGTCGCGGAGTGGGTGGACCGGTGGGGTCCGGTGGCGACTCCGCTGCTGTGGTCCCACGCGATGCACCTGGTGCTGGTCCACGCGCTGGGTGAGGGGTGAGCATGGAGATCTGGCCCACCCAGGCGACCTTCACCTCCGGCAGGCCGGTCGAGCTGGTCGTCTCCGCCGAGACCGCCGCGACCGTGGAAGTCGTGGTGACCAGGCTCGGCGAGCCGGTCGCCTCGCCGACCGCATCAGTACCCGCCGGCGTGTCCACAGTGGAGCTGGGAGTGCTCCGAGACGGCGGCTACGCGGTGACCGCCGGGGACGCGAGCACCGCGTTCGACGTGCTGGCCACGCCGATGCTACGGCCCCGATACGGGTTCCTCACTGACTTCTCCCCTGGCCGCGCCGACGCAGAACACGCTGTCCTGGGTGTTCTGCGACTGCACCAGAACATCGTCCAATTCTACGATTGGATGTACCGGCACGCCGACCTGCTCGGCGCCGACGACGAGTTCACCGACACCTGCGACAGCCCCAAGTCGCACCGGACGACGGCCGACCTGGTCTCGCGGGTGCGGGCCGCCGGCGCGCTGCCGATGGCCTACGCGGCCACTTACGGCGTGGGCAAGGAATACGCGGCGCTGCACCCCGAACAGCTGCTGTACCACGCCGACGGCTCGCCCCGGATGCTGGCGGACCTGTTGTATATCGCCGATCTCTCGGGTCCTTGGACGCCGCACATCGTCGCCGAGTACCGCGCGGCGGTCGACCGGCTGGGCTTCGCGGGCCTGCACCTGGACACCTACGGCACCCCGAAGATCGCCTGGGACGCCTCAGGGGTGGCCGTCGACCTCGCCGAGCAGTTCCCGCCGTTCGTGCGCGCCGTGCGCGACGAACTGCCGTCATCGACGCTGATCTTCAACAACGTCAACGACTACCCGACGTTCGCAACCGGGACCACGCCGCAGGACGCCTGCTACATCGAGGTGTGGGATCCGCACCGTGAGTACAGCCACCTGGTGGGCCTCATCCAGCGAGCGAGGACGTTGGCTCCCGGCCTCCCGGTGATCCTGGCGGCATACCTCGTCCCGTTCGCCGAAGCCCCGGCGGCGGAAGCGGCGTGGGCCGCGCGCCTGTCGCTGGCGACCGTCTTCGCCCACGGCGGCCACTACCTGCTGTGCGGCGAGGGCGACGGCGTGCTGGTGCACCCGTACTACCCGAAGTTCGCCCGAGTCGACGCGGACGCCCAACTCGTGCTCCGCAAGTACTTCGATTTCGCTGTAGCGCAAGGGGATCTGCTCTACGACCCGGCCGCGCACGAGGTCACCCGGTCATACCTTGCGAGCGAGGAGAACGACGAACTGGCGGTATCGGCGGACCTGCCGGTGAGCGCGGACCCGCTGCCCGGGCACCTGTGGGTGATCGTCCGGCGGAGCCCGCTCGGGCTGGTGGTGCACCTGATCGACCTGGGCGGGCAATCCGAGGTGGAGTGGAACCGTGCCAAGTCGGTCGGCGGGCCACGGGACGGTGTGCGGCTGCGGGTGCGGTGGCCGGTCGAGCGCGCGCGGGTCGGCTCCCCTGAGGACGGCCCGAACCTGTGTGAGACCACAGCCACCCGCGACGGCGACTACGTGGAGGTGGCCGTTCCCTCGTTCACCGCCTGGGCGGCGGTGCACCTGCCGTGGGAGGACGAGTCGTGAGGCCGCGCAAAGATCACCCATGATGTGCCCTGGGTTTCGCGGAGTCGGGTTACTGGACTTCATGCTGATCACCTCCAGGAGAGGTCAGCATGCGACCAGACGATCTACACCTGGCGCAGGCAGTCGCTCGTCGACGCCGGCAGGAGCCAGGGCTGACCTCGGTGGAGAAGGCCGAACTGGCCTCGGCCCGACGTCGGATCGCTGTATCCAGATTAATCGCAGCAGATTCGACGGGCGGACGGTCAGCCTCTACCCCCATCCTCAACTCAGTATTCGACGATGCGGCGCCACGCGGTTACCGTCCAAGCCGTGTCGCAGGGCGAGCTCGGTCAGCCACCGCGAGCACGTAGACACCCGGCGTGCCGAACAACGCGGTCGGCAGCCGGTTTCAGCCGCGCCCGCGGCTGGTCAGTGCGGTCCCTGACCGCCCCCGGCCCCGGCCCCGGCCCCGGCCCCGAGATCACACGCGTGGCGCACCGGTACTCGGGACGGCTCACTGTCGGCGAGGTTGTCCCGCAGGGTGGCGTGGCGGAACTGGTACCGGGATCCGACCGTGCGGAGGATGTGCCGTTGGTGGGCGTCCTCGAGGAAGTGGACAAGTCTGCTGGGGGTGCGATACCTCAACGTCAGAAAGGCTTGGGCGGCGGCGGCGAGCCACGTCCGGGACAGGACAAGGCCCATGATGACGCCGAGCGCGATGCTGGCTTCGAAGTTGAACTGCTGGCCGGTGGTGAGGTGGAAGTTGTTCCCGGGGTTGAGGCCGGTCGCGATGCCTGCGACGAGTCCGATGGCGAGCCAGAAGGTGAGGTCCTTTCGCCAGGCCTGGATCGGGTTCACCGGTGAGGTGTCGTCGGCGTGGTCGGCGAACACACCGGTGACCCAGATGGCGACGCCGACGATGAGTGTTGTGGCGGCGAAGGTGAAGAGGACGAATCTGAGGATGTGGGCCGACCCGTGGTGCAGGAGCAGGAACAGCGGTGTGGAAAAGGCGGTGTTCGCGATACCGAACAGGAGTCCGGCGGCGAGCGCCGCGACGATGTTGCGAGGAGAGCGGAGCTGTCGCCACGTACGGATGTTGAGCGCGCGGGGCATGGCGGCGCCGCCGGGCTGACCGGTGGCGAGCCAGTACGTGAGGACGAACGAGATGCCGGAGGTGGACAGGCTGGTGACACCTGCGGATTGGCCGAAGGCGGCCGCCTCCACCACGGCCACGGCGATTCCGGTCGACAGACCGAGGATGTGGTGTGTCGCGATGCGCATCGGTGTGGTCGCGAGCGTTTCGGGGTGACCGGTCCGCAGGTTGTAGGCCAACGCGTTCGCGATTCCGATTGGCGCGCAGAGGATGAGTGTGTGGATGACGGAGGTGTGCACCCAGACCAGCGGGTCGGCTGCGAGCCCGGTGGCGACCACGCACATCAGCACGAACGCGAGAAAGCCCGCGATGGAGCTGAACAGACCGCCGAGGATGATCCGCGCGGTGGCTGGAATCCATCGGGGGAACTGCCACCAGGAGATCTCCCGATCGTTGCACGACTGTCTGGCGATGACGCGGAGAGTGCGGCGAGCAGATTCCGGGGAGCGTGCGGGTAGGGGTTGTCCTGGCCGCGGTGCGTAGGCGGCGGTGATGGCGAGGTCGAGGAAGTGCCGGGAGATGGCGTCGCTGGTGGGGAAGCGGTCGGGATCGAGCAGTTCGGCGAGGTCGGCGGGCTTGGCGCACAGGTAGATGTCGGGGATCAGGGTGAGGTTGAGCGGGCTGGTGAGCGCCCGCGCTGCTGCGCTATCCGGGTTCTCGTCGATGGCGGCGACGAAGTCCTCCCACGGCGGCGGGGTGGGGTCGGGGAGCCAGCGCCGGAGATAGTCGCTGACGTCGCTCTGGGTGAGTGGTCGCAGTTCGATGGCGGCGGCACGGGTGAGGATCGCGGGGCGTCCGGTCGCGGCGCGCAGTTCGTTGGTTCGGCTGAGCAGGACCAGCCGGAACGTGGCTTGGTCGCTGAGCGCTTGCAGCGCGCGGGGCCGGGCGGCTTCGGGCAGGTCGTCGAGCCCGTCGAGGATGACCGCGATCCGGCCCCGGGTGAGCAGCCGGTGGGCGTCACGGCGGCTGTGTCGGCCGCGCAGGACCTGGAGTTCGGTGAGTTTGGCGGTGATCCAGTCGGCGACGGTCATCGTGTCAGGGTTCCAGTCCTGGAGGCCGAACAACACGGGGACCGGGACGCCGGTCCGCTGGCGTTCGTCGAGGCAGGCGCGGTGGTTGAGGGCGTCGAGGAGCAGCAGGATGGCTGCCGACGTCTTGCCGTCGCCGGGGCCGCCGGTGATGATCAGCCGTCCGGAGGCGAGTCCGCCGTACAGGGTGAGCAGGTCGGCGCGATCGCCGAGGTCCAGCGCGGCCGGGGTGACCTGGGTGATGCCGGGCAGGGGTGGGAAGGACGAGCCGTCGTCGTGGACGGTGCTGGCCTCCTCGATCCGTCCGGCCACCGGGTGATCGCTTCGACGCCACCGGATGGGCAGGTTGACGTGCCCGACCAGGCGTCGCTCTCTGGCGGCGCCGAGCCACTGGGTCTGGACGGCGGTGGCCAGCATGTCGCTCAACAGGTCGAGTGGAGACGGTTCGAACAAGCCGGGCACCGGATCGTCCGATGGCGCAGGCGCAGGCATTTGCCCGGGATCGACGGTGCGTTTCTGCCGGTAGGCGGCGGCGAAGAGTTCCCGGGCGCGTTGGGCGTCATCGGCCCCGCCACCGAGCGCCCTGGCCAGTTCGCCCGCCTGGTGATCGTCGGCGGGGAGCCGGTCGCCGCGCAGGATTTGGCCGACTCGTTCGGGGGAGGAAAGCCCGAGCCGGATTCCGCGCTTCCGGTGTTCCTCGGTGTTCAGAATCGCTCGCAGCGACGGCCAGCCGTGGTCATGGTGGATGTGCTCGTAATGCTCGAGCAATTGCCGGTGCGGGCCATCGTGCGGCCATCGTTGCTTGCTGATGGGTCGCCCCTGCCCCTTGCGCGTACCCACTCACCCTCCGGCTCGATGTCACCGCGGACCCCCGAACCGATGGTATGGGGCCGGCGGTTGTTGTCCACCAACTGTCCTGTGTGATGTTGGATCGCCGCAGGTCAGCGGGCATGGACGAGAGTCGTGGACGCTGCCGGGCGGAGGGCGGGCGGCCGTGGGCTTGGCTCTGTCGTAGCGCGGGGCACGCACCCGTGTGATGACCCCTGTGCCGTGCTCCGCCAGAACGTCAGGAAGCCCACCATGATTCTCCGGCTGGAAGACCGCGGCCCAGTCCGTTTTCGCCGCACCTGTGTCGTGCTGGCGGTGCTGGTCGCCCTGCTCGGGTCTGGGCTGGTCGTGCCGGAACTGTTCGGCCCGAGTCCCACGGCCGGTGATGCGAATTCCGCCGTGACGGCGCCCGAGCACCCCGAGGGCACGTCTTTCAACCCGAATCAGATCAAGGACATCAAGGCCGCTGATCCGGCTGCGAACGTGAATCTGATCGCGCCGCCGTCGGCGAACAATTCCGGCGACGCGCGGTTGTCGTTTCCGTTCGAAGTCCCGAAAGGCCGGGCTGATCTGCAGCCGACCCTATCGGTCGCCTACAGCTCGGGAGGTGGGAGCGGCTGGACCGGCGTCGGCTGGGACGTCTCCACCCCGGCTATCACCCTGGACACCCGATGGGGCGTGCCCAGGTATCACACCGGGCTGGAGACGGAGACGTACCTGCTCAACGGCGAGCAGTTGACGCCGGTGGCGCACCGTGGGGAGTTGCAGGCCCGCACGAGCGAGAAGGTGTTCCACACGCGGGTGGAGGGCCAGTTCGATCGGATCGTGCGGCACGGCGACAGCCCGAAGAACTACTGGTGGGAGGTCACTGACAAGTCCGGCACCCGCTCGTTCTACGGCGGCGCGGCGGACACCACGGTGACCGACGCGTCCGGCAACGTCGGCATGTGGGCGCTGCGTGAGGTGCGCGACACGCACGACAACTTCCGGCGCTACCACCACGCGAAGGTGGCCGACGGGGGTACGGCGAACTCGGCGGTGCCGGGGACCAACCTCTACCCGGCCAAGATCACCTACACCGGCAGCGGCGCCACCGAGGGGCGCTACTCGGTCACGTTCATCCGGGACCGGGAGCGGGGTGAGCCGCGACGGGGTGATGTGCAGGTCGACGCCCGGCTGGGATTCAAGAAGGTGACGGCCGATCTGCTGCGCCGGGTCGAGGTGAAACTGGACGGCGATCTGATCCGGGCCTATGAGCTGAACTACCGCACCGGCGCGTACGCGAAGACGCTGCTCGCGTCCGTCTCGCAGTTCGGCGAGGACAACCAGTTGTTCACCACACACACGTTCGACTACTTCGACGACGTGCGGGACACCGCGGGCAACTACAACGCTTTCGCCGCCGCCGCGGAGTGGGCGGTGCCGGACGACGACCTGGGCGTGAACATCCGCGAAGGCGAGGCGTCGGCGATCTCGGCGAATACGACCGCCGGGTTCGGCGCGCACCTGTTCGCCGGATACAACGTGCAAGGGCTGCCGACCAAGGAAGGCTCGGTCGGGTTGAAGGTCGGGTTCAACGCGGGCCAGTCCGACGGACTGGTGGCATTGGCCGATGTGAACGGCGACAACCTGCCGGACAAGGTGTTCCGCAAGAACAACGAAGTGTTCTACCGGCCCAATCTGGCCAAACCCGGCGGTGAACCGAAGTTCGGCGACACCCCGGTCAAGCTGGCGAACCTGCCGGGAATCTCGACCGAACGCACGTTGTCCGGCACCATCGGCGTCGAGGCGTACGTGCTAGCCACGTCGGCACAGCTGGATTTCGTGGGCACCACGACCACGTCGGACCGGTTCTTCAGCGATGTCAACGGTGACGGCATCGTCGACCTGGTCAACAACGGCGGCGTGCTGTTCGGCTACCTCGACGCCAACGGCCTGCCCGCTTACAGCGCGGACTCCGGTCGGACCCCGGCGCCGATCGGGGGCGGTGCGGTGACCGGCGAGATCGTCGGTGACCAGACCGCGCAGGTCAACCAGCAGGTGGACAACTCGCCGCTGCTGGACTCGGTGCGGCGCTGGGTCGCGCCGTTCAACGGCACGGTGCGGGTCGATGGCCGAGTGCGGTTGACCGAGGACACGTCCCCGGCGCGGGCCGCCTACACCAAGGCCGACGGTGTGCGGGTCACCATCCAGCACAAGGACACCGAACTGTGGGCGCAGCGCATCGGCCCGGAAGACCACATCGAGTTCGCCCCGGCCAACGTGGCGTCGATCCCGGTCAAGAAGGGTGAGGCGCTCTACTTCCGCACGCAGTCCATTCTGGACGGCAAGTACGACACGGTGGCGTGGGACCCACAGATCACCTACACCGACATCGCCGCGAGCGCGGACGTGAACGGACTGGCCAACACGGTCTTCAAGGCGTCGAGCGACTTCACCTTCGGCGGCAGGCCGTCACTGGTGACGGTCCCGGTCACCGGCACGCTGCGGCTCACCGGCGACGTGGTCAAGAGCAAGGCCACCTCCGACGACGTGACCGTGGAGATCACAAAGGGCAACGGGGTCCACGCCCCCGCGACCGTGTTCACGAGGGTGCTGCCCGCCGCGTCGACCGGGACCACCGCGATCGACCTCAGCATCCCGGTCAGCATGTTCGAGAAGATGTCGTGGCGGGTGAGGTCCGACTCGCCGATCGACGCGTCCGCGCTGTCCTGGGTGCCCAAGGCCCACTACACGACGGCGCCCGGGGTGGAGCGGCTCGTCGACGACACGGGCCAGCCCACCCTGGTGATCAACCCCCCGTTCGACATGGACATGTTTCCGGCGAACACCCTCACCGCCCCGCAGCAGACCTACAAGGTGACCAAGACCGGCCAGTTGAAGGTGCGGCCGAAGGTCAGCTTCCACTTCGGCCTGTTCGGTGACAGCAAGATCGCGTTCACGGTGAAGAAGCGCGGCGGGCAGTTGCTCGGCAAACGGGTCTTCGCGGCCAAGGACACCTACTTCGGCGGCCAGAACCTGGACCTGACGGTTCAGGCCACCGCGGGCGACGAATTGTTCATCGACTACTCCACGACCGATTCCAGCCTGCTCGGCATGCTCACCGGGCAGTCCGCGTCGGCCACCTACGACGTGTCCTCGCCGTGGCCTGCGTTCCACGCCGCGCCCAGCGCCATGCACGGCTCGGTCGCGCAGGGGGCGTTCGCCCAGCCCTACCGCGGGTGGGGTGTCATCGGTTACCAGGGCAACCGGGACCGCGCCACCCAGCCGATCAAACAGGCCGAACTGGTGCTGGACCAGAGCTTCAAGGACGCGCTGCCCAAGGAACCCAAGGAAGCCGACGTCGCACCGTTCGCCGCGAACCCGCGGGTGGCCATGCCGCGGCTCGCGGTGTTCGCGCCCATCCCCGCCAAGGGCGGCTGGGCCGCGCAGGACGACTCCTCCTGGGTCACCGCCGCGATGGCGACCAGTTCGCGTCTCGGCGCCGACACCATTGACGTCGTCACCGACGCCGACGTGGCGGGCGACCGGGCGGTGATGCGCCGCGGCGTCACCGGCCAGGTCTCCGCCACCCTCGCCGCAGGCCCGTTCGGGGGAACCGTGGTCGGCGGCATCACCGCGGGCTCGGTCGACTACCTCGACCTCAACGGCGACCGTTTCCCCGATGTCGTCGGCGCCAAGGAAATCCAGTTCTCCGACGCCACCGGTGGACTCGGCGGCGGGCGCGGCACCCTGGGTGGCAACGTCCGCGAAACGGACAACGTCTCCGGCAACGTGTCGTACTCGGCGGGCAGTGAGTCCGCCACCATCGCCAGCGCCCTGGGCATGTCCGCGCCCGACGCGGGCACCAGCGCCAACACCTCCTCCACCGGCTCGGTCCAACCCTCTCTCGGCATCGGCGGCAGTCTGGGGGGTGGCGAGTCCGACACCCGCCTCGAACTGATGGACATCAATGGCGACGGGTTGCCGGACAAGGTGTTCGGCAACGGCGACGCCCAGCTGAACCTCGGCTACTCCTTCGCCCCGCGCGAACCGTGGTCGCCCGGAGCGATCAACGACGCGTCGAGCCGCAACGTCGGCGTCAACCTCGGGTTCAACGTCGACCGCTACGGCTTCGCGGGCGGTGTGTCCGCCGAGTTGGGAACCTCGTTCACCAACGTGAGCATGGTGGACCTCAACGGCGACGGCCTCACCGATCGGGTGTTCACCGACGGCGCCAACGCGATCAAGGTCGCCATCAACACCGGCACCGGCTTCACCGCCCCCACCCCGTTCCGGGGCAGCTTCTCCGACATCGCCGTCGACAAGAACGCCAGCCTCGGCGCGGGCGTCTACTTCACCGTGGGCCTGCCCACCCCGGTCGGCGTGTTCGTCTTCAACCCCGGCGCCAACGCCTCCATCGGCATCGGCCGCGCGGAAGTCAGCCTCCAGGACATCAACGGCGACGGGCTCGCCGACCACGTCAGATCCACCCGCGACAACCAACTCACCGTCGCCACCAACAACACCGGCCGCACCAACCTCCTCCGCAGCGTGTCCCGCCCGCTGGGAGCGAGAATCGACCTCGACTACACCCGCACGGGCAACACCACCGACATGCCCGACTCCCAGTGGGCCATGACCAGGGTCGCCGTGTTCGATGGGCTCGCAGGCGACGGTGCGGACACCACGGTGACCACCGTCAAGTACGAGAACGGCAAGTACGACCGCTACGAGAGGGACTTCAACGGCTTCGGCACGGTCACCACCGAGATCCGCGACCCGGCCGCGAGCGAGGCTCTGTACCGGACCGTGACCGACGAGTACCGCACCGACGGGCAATACACCAAGGGTCTGCTGACCCGGACGGTGACGAGGGACGGGGCAGGCAAGCCGTACAAGGAAACGGTCAACACCTACCAGCTGCGCGATGTCGCCACCGGTGGTGACGCCGCCCCGGGGTCCGGCACGGCGACCGCGGTGCCGTTGCTGGCTCGCACCGACACCCGCTGGTTCGAGGGCGATCCCACGCCGCGGAAGTCCACCCATGTGGAGATGTCCTACGACGAGTACGGCAACCTGACCCGGTCGTTCGACGCCGCCGACGACGGCACCGCCGACGACGTGGAAGCCCATTTCGAGTACACCGCGACGGACCAGGCCTGCCGCGACCGCAACATCATCGGCACCGCCCGCGTGGTGTGGGAGAACCGGGCAACCCCGTTCGAGTACCTGCGCTACCGCGATTCCACTGTGGACTGCTCTACGGGCGCCATGACCCAGCTGCGGGAGTTCCTCGCCGAGGACGTCTTTGCCACCACCGACCTGGAGTACTATCCGGACGGAAACCTGAAATCGGTGACCGGCCCGGAGAACAAGACCGGCCAGCGGTACAAGCTGGAGTACGGCTACGACACCGTGGTCGGTGTTCATATCGAGTCCGTCGTGGACAGTTTCGGCTACCGCTCCAACTCGACCCACAACCTGAAGTACGGGCTGGCGGACCGCACAGTCGATCAGAACAACCAGCAGGTGCTGCGCTCGTACGACACGATCGGTCGGCTGAAGACCGTCACCGGCCCGTACGAGATCGGCACCGGCCGGGTGACCATCGACATGGAGTACCACCCCGAAGCCGCCGTGCCGTACGCGATCACTCGGCATGCCGACCGCGCCGCGGCCAGCCTGCGCACCGACACCATCGACACGGTGTCCTTTGTAGACGGCCTGAGGCAGGTCGTGCAGACCAAGAAGGACGCCTCCGTCGCGGCCACCCCGGGAGCCACCCCGGCGGCGGTGATGATCGTCTCGGGTCGGACGAAGGTCGATCTCCTCGGTCGGATCGTGGAGATCTACCAGCCGGTCACCGAGGCGAAGGGCCCGGCGAACACCACGTTCAATCCGGCGTTCGATTCGGTGGCGCCGACCCGGGATTCGTTCGATGTGTTGGACCGCAAGACCAAGATGGTGCTGCCGGACAACACGACCACTCAGTTCGCGTTCGGGTTCGGGCAGGACCGTGGCGGGGTGACCCGGTTCGAGAAGATCGGCACCGACGCCAACGGCAAGCAGCGTCGCACGTACACCGATGTGCGCGAGTTGACCACGGCGGTGAAGGAGTTCAACCCGTCGGGCGGGCAGCCGGTCGTGTGGACCAGCTACGAATACAACCCGCTGGGCGAGCTGACCGCGGTGACCGACGACAAGAACAACGTCACCCGCGCCGAGTACGACGGGTTCGGTAGGCGCACCGTGATCGACAGCCCGGACAACGGGCGCACCGAGACGCGCTACGACATGGCGAACAACATCACCGCCAGGATCACCGCGAACCTGCGCGCCGCGAGCAAGCAGGTCGAGTTCGACTACGACTACACCCGGCTGAAGGGCCTGCGGTACCCGACGTTCCCGGCCAACAACGTGTCCTACACCTACGGCGCCCCCGGCGCGGCGGACAACACCGCCGACCGGATCTCGGAGGTGCGTGACGCGGCGGGCACGATCACCCGCGGCTACGGCGCGCTGGGTGAGCTCACCCGCGAGACCCGCACGGTGTCCCTGCCCAATCAGGCCGCCAAGTCGTTCACCACCCGATGGACCTACGACTCGTTCAACCGGGTACTGCAACTGACCTACCCGGACAACGAGGTGCTGACCTACGACTACGACACCGCGGGCCTGATCAACAAGGCCGCCGGTGTGAAGAACGGCACCAACTACACCTATGTGGCTCGACTGGACTACGACAAGTTCGGGCAGCGGCTGCTACAGGAGACTGGAACCGGCGTCCGCACCACCTACACCTACGACCCGGCCGACCGACAGCTCGCCACGCTGAAGTCGAAGCTGGCCAACGGAACCAGCTTCCAGGACATCAGCTACACCCGCGACGCCACCGGCAACATCACGAAGCTGGCCAACGCCGCCCCGGCGGGCGCCATCGGCGGGCCGAGCACGCAGACCTTCGGTTACGACGAGCTCTACCGGCTCACCTCGGCGAGTGGTGAGTACATCGGCGGCGACAGCAAGCCGAACCGGTACACGCTGGCGATGGGGTACGACTCGATCCACAACGCCACGTCGAAGGTCCAGACGCACACCATCACCGGCAGCCAGTCGCAGTTCACCCTGTCGTCCTACGACAAGGGCCGGCCGCTGGGCCCGATCGAGCCGGTCGAGGACCCGTCGAACCCGACCGAGGTGCAGGACGCGACCAGCTACACGTATCCCTACACCTACGACTCCGGCAGGCCGCACGCGCCGAGCCAGGTTGGACCGATCGCTCACGGGTATGACGCGAACGGCAACCTGACCGACACCGTCAACACCGCGACGGCTCCGGCGAAGCGGCGCCAGTACGTGTGGGACGAGGACAACCGTCTCGCCTGCAACGACGACCACGCCACATCGACCCTCACGCAGGACCCGGCCGGGTGCGCGAACGCGACGGTGAAGTATCTGTACGACGCGAAGGGCGACCGGGTCGTCAAGCAGGGCGACGGCACCACGATCTACCCGAACAACAACTACAGCGAACGCGATGGAACCGGGTACAAGCACATCTTCGTCGGCGACAACCGCCTCACCACCAAAACCGTCGACACCAGCGGTTCGGTCGAGTCCGACCAGCACTACTTCCACGCCGACCACATCGGCTCAGCAGGCTACCTCACCGACAGCCAAGGCCAACTCACCCAGCACCTCGAGTACTTCCCCTTCGGCGAGACCTGGGTCGAGGAACACGCGGGTGGCTCGACCGGCGCACCAGTCCCCTACAAGTTCACCGGGAAGGAACAAGACGAGGAAACCGGCCTCAACTACCACGGCGCCCGCTATTACAACCCCAGAACCCAACTCTGGGCCAGCCCCGACCCCGCGCTGCCCGACTACTTCGACAGCGAGGCAGGCTCCGGCGGGATCCACGAACCCCGCAACCTCGCCGCCTACACCTACGTCCACAACGACCCGCTCGAGCTGATCGACCCGGACGGCAGACTCGGCATGCCCAAGATGCCGAAGATAAAGATGCCGTCGAAGCAAACCCTGAAGAACTTCGGCCACACCGCGCTCGACGTGGCAGGCATGGTTCCGGTGGTCGGCGAGGCGGCGGACGTGGCCAACGCGGGCTGGTACCTGGCCGAAGGCGACAAGACCAACGCCGCCCTGTCCCTGGCCGGAGCGATCCCCGGCGCGGGCAACGTCGCCACCGCCGCCAAACTGGCCAACAAGGCAGTCAACGCCGCCGACACCGTTTCCGACACGGCCAAAGCGACCGACAAGGCCGTGGACGCGGGCAAAGCCGCCCCGAATCCCCCGACAAAGGCGGGCGCACCGAAGCCCGACTCTCCGGGCCCGAAAACGGCAGCCGAGAGCTGTTCGTTCGCCGGCACCACGCTTGTCCTAATGGCAGACGGTTCACGCAAGCCCATTCAGGACGTCGCGGTTGGGGACATAGTCGTCGCCACCGACCCAGAAACCGACGCGCAAGAAGCGAGGACGGTAGAGCACGTCTTCGTGCATGACGACACCGTCATCGACCTGCTCGTCAACGGCGAGGTCATCACCACCACCGAAGACCACCCCTTCTGGTCGGTAACGGATCGGAAGTTCGAGCGTGCCGACGAACTCGAGTCCGGTGAGCTGGCCCTTGCCGCTGACGGTCGTGAAGTCACGGTGTCCGGCCTCCAGCGGGACACCGCGCACGAGGCGCCCGCCTACAACCTGATGGTGGAAGGGATCCATACCTACCACGTCGGCGAGCACGACTTACTTGTTCACAACACATGCCGGAAACCGGTCAAGGCCACCCGGGACGCCGCCGACGCCAATGCCACGGACAGCAACGGCAATATGACTTGCGGGTACTGCGGCCAGTCGATGACGACCACGGCAGGGTCGCCGAACTCCAGGGAGTTCGATCACCGGACGCCACACACGCAGGGTGGTGGGCGGGACATCGACAACATTGACGGTATCTGCCGCACGTGCAACCGGGGCAAGGGCCCGCTGACACCAGTAGAGTGGTTCGGGACGGGGCGCATGCCTTTGCCGAAACAGTGGCATCAAGGGACGATATGAGCGAGCTGATGCCCGGACTTGCCTACGGGACCAAATCTTACGTCTGCACTCATGTGTTCGCCGGTTCCCGGCCGGTGCTCTATGTGACCCGGCCGGACGGCTCCTGGTGTGCCTTGTGCGGAGATAACCACCCAGATGATCCGGCCTACTATCGCGTCGTGGGTCTTGGGCACGTCGTGGACCTGGATCCAACACTGTCGGCAGTCCTCGACCTGCAGCCAGACGAAGAGGCTGAGCGGCCTGACGTTGGCGGGCCGTGGACCAGATCGCGTTGCTAACCCGGATCTTTCGCACGACCAGGAACCCGAAGGTCAGCTCATGTAGTTGATCTCTGGTCGTCAGCTCGTCGTCGCTTGTCGGTGTGGATCAGGGTGAGCTGGACCCACGTACCGGGCAGGGTGGGCGAACGGGCACCAGACCTGACCCGACCCAGGCCGGCGTCGACCCCAGAGACCACTGGGTACCGGCATCGTCGGTGAGTTGGGCCAGTTGAAGGCGCCGAGAGTGGGGTCGTAGTGGCGGGCGCCGATGTCGGTGAGGCCGGTGGTGGTGTTGGTGGGTTTGTTGAGGAAGCCGCGTGTGTCGGGCCACGGACTGTCGTGGTTCGGTGCGGTCGAGCAACCGCAGGCACCTCGATCGAAGATCGTCATCCTGTAGTACCAGGGGGTCCAGGCACGGGGCTGCAGGCAGGAACACCTCCGTCAATGGCTCGCCGCGGTGCTCGCCGACCCAGGCGATCACGGAGTTGAGCAGCCGTGGGCCACGACCAGGCGCGGCCCGCGATGATCGAGGACCGCAGCAGGCCTGTCGCCTTTCCGCAGCCGGTCCGCGGTCTCGACGCACCTGCCGAACCGCTGGCGACGCAGGAGCCGACCGATCCGATCGAGTCGCGCGTATCCCGGCACGCTGCCTGATCTGACGGGGTCGACGCGACCGGCACGGCGGGGTCGCCGTTGACACGGAAGGCGGCACCGAACATTGTCTGAGCGTGTCGGATCAGACGGGTGGTCACCGGTTGCCTCGATCACGGACATGACCTGCCGCATCCGGGTCGCCCGGGGATCGCCGACTTCGCGGTAGAAGAGCAACCCGTCCACGCACAGCAGCAAGGCCGCAGGGTCAGCGCCGTCATGCGACCGGCGTGGCAGGCCAGTCGCAGCCACGGGATCGGGTCAGCCGCCGGGTGGTGGTAGACGACGAAGAAGGCCCAGTCGAACGCCGTGTCGCCCAGCGTCGGCAACAGGTCGAGGAATACCGGGTCGCCGCGATCGTCGAAGGCGATGATCTCTCGGTAGAGGTCACCGTGCAGCTGTCGACGCTCGCCAACGGCCACGTGATACCCGACGTTGGCGCGCCGAAACTGCGCAAGTTGTCCGCTGACGATGTGGACAAGTGGTTGGCCGAGAAGGCGAAGATCCTTTCGACGCGCACGCTGCAAGACGTCCGCCCAATCCTTCAACGCTCAGTCGCACGCGCTCAGGCCCGAGACAAGGTCAAGCGGAACGTCGTGCTGCTCCGCGACTTGCCGACCGGTCAGCCGGGGCGACCGTCGAAGTCGTTGAACTTCGACCAGGCGGAAGCCTTGTTGGCCGCGGCTGAGGTCAACGACTCGACTATTGGGTGCCTACATTGTCGTGTCTGCTGTCCGGGTGCGTACCGAGGAAATGCGTCCACTCACATGGTCGCACGTCGACTTGGCAGGTAGCCCGAAGGCGGAACCGCCTGTTCCGCCTCACGTCATGGTGTGGCGGTCGGTCCGTGCGGGTGGGGATACCAAGACCAAGAAGTCCAAGCGGTCGCCGGCCCTTCCGCAGCGATGCGTGGACGCGCAGAAGGCGCGGCAGGCAGCAACGCGCGCAATCGCCGGGGCACGCTGGCAAGAGCACGGCCTGGTGTTCGCGTCCGAGGTGGGAACGGAGCTGGACGCTCACAACATCCGGCGTGCGTTCGCCGGGTCGCCACGCGGGCCGGTCTCTCGGCTGCGAACTGGACGCCTCGCGAATTGCGGCACAGCTTCGTCTCGCTGCTCTCCGATGGCGGTATACCGATCGAGTAGATCTCTCGCCTCGTTGGACACAGCGGCACGTCGGTGACCGAGCAGGTCTACCGCCATCAGATCCGGCCCGTCGTGCAAGACGGTGCGGACACTATCGACCGGCTGTTCCCCGGTTCGGCGGCTTAGTCAGGCAGTTAGTCAGGCAGGAAAGAAATCAGGCCCCATCCGTCTTGCATGGATGGGGCCTGACCTGCGTGGGCGATACTGGGATCGAACCAGTGACCCCTTCGGTGTGAACGAAGTGCTCTCCCGCTGAGCTAATCGCCCGCCGCGGCTGGGCCGCGTCGTTGGGGTAGACATTACAGGGTCGGGTGGATCATCCAAAAATCGGGGATCGCAACCAGGGCCAGTCGATGCCGACCCAGCCGCCGATCAGGGCAAACCCGTTCAGCAGCCAGATGGTGACGACCACGATCAGTCCCGTCAGCAGCAGGACGAGGATGCGGACCGCCAGGTTCTGGCGGCGCAGCCAGTCGGTCCAGGCGTCGTACTTGCCTCGGGCGTAGGCGAGGACTCGGTGGGCCCAGGTGAACTCGATGGCGAGGATCGCGAGGCCGCCGAAGACGACCAGCCAGCCGGGGCCGGGGTACGGGATCATGACGATGCCCGCGATCAGCACGATCCCGCCGACGACGCCGACGCCGACCCGCCAGATCGTGCGCGTGGTCGCGTTGCGGTCGGCCCAGTCGGGACGCATCGGACCGTCTTCACGAGTGTCGCTCGTCACATGATCCACCTTTCCGGTGTCGCCCCCAGTGTGCAAGACCGTCCGCGGGGCGGCAGGGTGACGCGCGTGACCTGCGGCGACGTGGTACTGCACACAGGGTCCTGGCGACGCGCAGGTCAGCCGCACATTCGAAAACTGGGAATTGTCAGTCGGCCAACAATCAGGTGTCGGGCGCTACCACCTGGGCCAAAAACCAGCCAGTATGGAGGGGCCTCGACAAAGTTCGTAACCGAACGAAGCGGCACGACCGCCCTGCGCGAACGACAGTGGCCCAGATGGGTGACAAAGCTCCATCCGGCGTCCTAATCGTCGTGCTGGAGCGTCACATGTATGGGACTCAGTCGTTTGGCTGGGAAGGGAGCAGAAGGGTAGCGACGATGCGAAACGATCATGTCACGCTTCGGTCGACAGCGGTGTTCGACCTCTTGGCGCCGAGGACCCCAGCGGTCCCGGTGAAGGTCGAGCTGCGCTACGACACGCG
The DNA here is from genome assembly GCF_014323725.1 of Actinokineospora xionganensis. Lineage (GTDB taxonomy): Bacteria > Actinomycetota > Actinomycetes > Mycobacteriales > Pseudonocardiaceae > Actinokineospora > Actinokineospora xionganensis. Next base: position 181,399 of record NZ_JABVED010000008.1, read on the forward strand.
TGACCCGTACGCCGTCGTCGCGGCGTTCCGCACCGGCCGCGCCGGTTGGGTCGAGTGGGTCTTCGCCCGCGACCTCCTGGCCGACGGCCTCATCGCCGAGGCGGGGGACGGCGACGTCCGCATCCGCCCGGCGGTCGACGACCCCGAGGTCGTGGTGATCGAGCTGAGCTCCCCGTCGGGCCACGCCGTGTTCGAGGCATCCGCCCAGGAGCTCGCCGACTTCCTCGACCGCACCTACGACGTCGTCGTCCCGGGCAACGAACACCTCTGGGTCGACGTCGACGAGGCGCTCACGCACTTGATCTCCACCGACCTGACCTGAGGGAACAGGCCGAAGTAGACCCCCGATTTGGAAGGTCGAAGACGCGTCCGATAGAGTTCCACTCGTACCAAAGCGGAGGGAACAGGGCGCGAACAACGGCCCACAGTACCGAAAATTTGGGACTGCGGACGTGGCGCAGCTGGTAGCGCATCACCTTGCCAAGGTGAGGGTCGCGAGTTCGAATCTCGTCGTCCGCTCGCAAGTCGATCGGCCTCTGCGCCGGTACTCGAAAGTCTCTTTCGAGGTTCTGACGGAGTGGTCCTATCGGACAGTTCTGTCATGGCGGAGTGGCCGAGTGGCTTAGGCAAGGGCCTGCAAAGCCCTGTACACGGGTTCGATTCCCGTCTCCGCCTCGGGCGATTAGCTCAGTGGGAGAGCACTACCTTGACACGGTAGGGGTCACTGGTTCAATCCCAGTATCGCCCACCAGTTTACAGCTGGTCATAGGCCCTGTTCCTTTATGGAACAGGGCCTCAGCTGTTTTCAGGGGAGCTTGAGCGATGATCGTCGGTCAGGACATCCACATGGTCCCCCGCGACACAGTGACCGATGGCCGATAGGACCCGGACGATCCGCCGGTGCCGTCGGTGAAGCTCGGAAAGCTCCGGCGATAAGACCCAGATCCATAGCCGTTCCTGCCACTCCGAAAGTCGCGGCTTACGTCCACCTGATGGAGTGAGCGGTCAGGCGTATCGGCCGGCCAGTTCCGTGCCGATCCGGGCCAATTCGGCTTGGACGGCGGGCGGGTCGAGGACGTCGACCTGGGTGCCCCAGCCCGCGAGGTTGCGGGCGAGGTCCAGCGGGGTCGGCGCCGCGATCCGCATCCTGGAGCGGCCGTCGTCCAGGTCGGCTTCAGTTTCGCGGTGGCGGCCGAAGTGGTCGCGCAGGATCGGCACGTAGCGGGTCTCGATGAGAACCGTCGCCCAAGTGCGGGACCGCCGTTGTTCGACCTCGCCGACGACCTTGTCCCACGCGGTGGCGAGGGTGAAGTCGTCCGGGCGTTCGGCGGGCTGGTCGGTCGGCTCGGCCTCGACGATCCGGTCCACCCGGAACGTCCGCTGTCCGCGTTCGGTGCCCGCGAGCAAGTACCAGATGTCGTCCTTGTCGACCAGGCCCCACGGATCGATCAGTCGTTCCGAGCGCTCGCGGGCGCCGCTGGTGTAGATCAGGCGGACCTTGCGGCCGCGGACGACGGCCGACTGCAGCAGGTCGACCATTTCCGGTCGGCGCCGGTCGCGCTCGCCCCACCTGGTCGGGTCGATCATCGTGGCGCCCGCGGCGGCCTCGGCGTCCGCGCGGAACGTCGGTGGCAGCGCCCGGACGAGCTTGCGCAGCGCGGCTTTCGCCTTGTCGGACACAGCGGCGGCGGGGCCGACGAGCAGGAACAGAGCCTGCGCCTCGGTGGCGGACAGGCCGCTGAGGTCGGTGCGGGCTCCCCCGACGAGTGACCAGCCACCGCCGCGGCCGGGCTGCGGGTACACCGGGACGCCCGCCGCTGACAGCGCCTCCAGATCGCGGCGAGCGGTGGCGACGGACACCTCCAGTTCCTCGGCCAGTTCGGCGGCGGTCACCCGTCCGCGGGACTGCATGAGCAAGAGGGTGGCTACAAGTCGGTCGGCTCGCATGTCCCCCACCTTCTCCAACAAAGTGCTCAGTGGATGAGCACTTTAGGCGGCAGGATGGTTCTTGTCACCGAATGAGAGAAGGAAACCGCCGATGCTGCGAGGACTCACCACCGTCAGCTTCTTCGCCGACGACGTCCCGGCCCGCCGTGGCCTGGTACACCAAGCTGCTCGGCGTCGAGCCGTACTTCGCCCGCCCGGTCGAGGGAACGCCCGTGTACGTCGAGTTCCGCATCGGGGACTACCAGCACGAACTCGGCATCGTCGACAGCCGCTTCGCCGTGCACACCAAGCCGGACGCGGCGGCGGGCCCGGTCACGTACTGGCACGTGGATGACGTCCAGGGCAGCTTCGGCCGGCTGCTGGCCCTCGGGGCGACGGTGCACGAGAAGCCGATCGAGCGTGGCCCCGGATTTCGTCACCGCGTCGGTCGTCGACCCGTTCGGCAACATCCTGGGCGTCATGTTCAACAAGCACTACCTGGCAGTCCTCGACTCCCGGACGGAGGCCTGAGATGAACACCTTCACCGCGACCAGCGTCGCCGAGTGGCGGGCGTGGCTCACCGAGCACGGGCAGTCCGAGACCGAGGTGTGGCTGGTGATCCACCACAAGGACAGCGGCCCCCCGAGCCCCCGCTATCACGAGGCGGTCGAGCAGGCCCTCTGCTTCGGCTGGATCGACGGCCTCCACCGCAAGCGCGACGCGAACACCTCACAGCTGCGGTTCACGCCACGCAAAGCGCGGAGCACGTGGAGCCAGGTGAACCGGGACCGGGCGGCGGCGATGATCGCTTCCGGGAAGATGACCGCTCATGGGCAGGCGGTGATCGATAAGGCCAAGGTTGATGGGACTTGGGAGGTCGTCCTGGATTCGGGGCTGGCGGAGGCCCTTGTGCGCAACGCGGCGGCTCGGGAGAACTTCGAGAAGTTTCCGCCGTCTTCGAAGCGGTTGATCATGGAGTGGGTTGGTGGCGCCAAGCGGGTGGAGACGAGGGTGCGGCGGATTGAGCGGGCGGTCGAGTTGGCTGCGGTGAATGTTCGGGCCAATCATCCTGGGGTTCGTGCTCGCGGTTGATTGCTTCTCTGAGGCGGGATTCGGGTGGGGTGCTTGGTTGGGGGGGGTGGGGCGCGCTCCTGCGTCCGCCGTTCGGTTCTGCCACTTGCGTTTCGAGAGGGGTGGGCCGTCTTCGGCGCGGGCCGTTCGGCTCTGTCCCCTTGGCGATTCTCGTTGGTCGATTTGGTCAGGTCATCGAGCGTAAGGGGGTTCGTTGCGAGGTGCCCTGCAAGGTTCGGCGGGCGGCAACAGTCACAACGTCGCTGAGGTTGCCGTGGGTGGCCAGGGTTCGGCGTTGCGAGGTGGCTCCGTTGCCTTGGGCCAGGACTTTCCGCAGGAGTTTTTCCACCTGTTGGCGTTCCCCGGATTCCTCCAGCTCATCCCGGATGTGCCTCATCAACCCCACGAGGACCTGGTTCGGGGGCACTCGTTGTGAGGTGGTGACGTCCACCGCCGTTCCCTCCATGCCGTCGCGGGCGGCTCGCCAATAGGCGGCGCGCAGGGCTTCGGGGGGTATCGGCAGTGCCATGGTGCCCGCCTGGGTGGCTCTGGTCGCGGTGGCCACCAAGGCCCGGACTAACGCCGCCAGCAAGGTGGTCTCGTCGACTGTCGCCGGGACGTCGCTGACTCTGATCTCCACGGTCGGCAGGTGGTGTGACGGCCGGATGTCCCAGTACACCATGCCTTTGTCGAGCACCACGCCCGATTCCATCATCATCGCGACCAGTGAGTCGTAGTGCTCGGCCGAGGTGAAGTACGGGGGTGGGCCGCCGCAGGGCCAGCGGGACCACATGATCGAGCGCCAGCTCGCATACCCTGTGTCGCGGCCTCGGTGGATCGCGGAGTTGGCGGTCAGGGCGAGCAGGATGGGGAGCCAGGGACGAAGGTGGTTGCTCACCTGCACCGCCGTCTCCCGGTCGGGGACCGCGACGTGGATGTGGCAGCCGCACACCGCGTGTTCCCGGGCCATGGGGCCGAACACGTCGGCCATCCGCGCGTAGCGCTGTTTGTCGGTCAGTGGTTGGTCGCGGTCGTCGCCAAGGCTGACTCCGGTGGCGACGAGCCGGGCCGACGAGCGCACGGCGGCGGCGCCCGCGGCGGCACGGGTGGCCAGGACCTGGGCTCGGACCTCACGCATGCTCCAGCAGACCGCCGTCTTCGTCTCGACTTGCGCGCCCAGGAGTTCCAGGTCCAGTTCGACGCCGTGCAGGTGCGCCGACTCGACTACGGCCACGTTGCGTGGGAGCAGCTCCCCGGTTGTGGGGTCAACGAGAAAGAACTCCTCCTCCACCCCCACGGAGGGACATGGAGCGGGAGATCGCATGATCACACCCGGCTTTCGCACTGGCGGCGAAGTCGCCGCGGTCTGTCCGACCCGACCTTCGTCCTGCCTTGGGTACCACTCGGGCGGTTTCCTAAACCGGCGCGACCACCACTGGGCAGGGCGCGTGGAACAGGGCCTCGTTGGTGACACGGCCGGTCCCGGCCTGACCGCGGGTGCCGCCACGACCCACGACGAGCAGGTCGGTGTCGGTGATCGCGGCGACGAACTCGTGGGGCAGGCAGCGCCGGGCGTGGATGTCGATCCGCACTTCCGGGTGCAGCTCCGTGGCCCGGGCCAGCGCCCAGGACATCACGTCGTCGTCCGGCCCGGTCTCCGCGTGGATGACGCGCAGGCCCGCGCCTTCACGAGCGGCCATCTCGACTGCCAAGGCCAGCGGCACCTCATCGGTGAGGCGGCCGACGGCGACACTCACCGTCGCGTACCTGCCACGGATCGCGTCCGGGTGCCCCTTCACCACCGCCACCGGACACAGCGCCCGCGCGGCCAGGGGGCGCACCAGGTGGCCCAGGCCAAGGCCCGGGTGGTTGCGTCCGCGCGCGCCCACCGCGACCAGCCGGGCCGCCGTGCCCGCTTCCACCAGGGCCTCCAGCGGATCGGCCGCATCGATGAAATGGCGCTCCACCGAAAGATCCGGGTATGCGTGCACCACCTGGTTGACGCCGTGGGCGACCGCACCCGCGTGGGCGCCGGTCGACTGGTAGACGTGCAGCACGTCGCCGAGCATCGACGCGTGTCGCGCCGCCCAGGCCACCGCGCGGTCCCCCAGGTACGAGCCGTCGGTGCCCACCACCACGCCGGACCCCGGCATCGCCTCGCCCGCCGACCGCCGCGGCCCGGTCTGTTCCGGCAGGGGGACGAACGGGCGGGCGTAGTGCAGGGTGTCTGGCATCGAATTCCTCACGTCAGCAGAGGCTCGGCATCACCGGCATCAACTGTGTCCTATTCCGACAGTGATCGCCATACCGCGAACCGGGAAATACCCCGGACGCGGGACGGTGGCCGGTGCCCGATCGGATGGTCTGTGGTCACCGGGTCGGGTGGTCTGTGCCCGGTGTCGGCCGCGACCGGGTCCTAATTGGGCATGGTGGCGTATCGAGGAAGCGTCGCCCACACAGGTGGCTCTGCCGAAGGGGCGACGCGCTTGGCTTTTCCCGGGAGACTGCGATGAGGCGCGCGGCACCGCAACCGAAGGACGACCCGTCGACGCAGGGACGCGACAGTGCGTCGGTTCTGGAACCCTACGAGGCGCCGGACCACGACTGCCCGACGTGCGGAATGCCCACGACCGGTGTGTTGTGCACTTCCTGCGCGACCCAGTGACCTTCGGATCCGACTAACCCGATGTGGTGATCCTCGTCCGCGATGGGGTGACCCGGCTTTCGCCGCCGAGATCATTTAGCCACAGTGGACGCGCGCGGCCGAGGCGATCGGGAGTAGCGCGGGCCGTCTCGTCACTCGGAAATCCGGAATTCGGCACCCGAGCGGGCGACGTTGTCCGACCATCGCGTGACCCGGTGCGCTCAGAATTCGGATCGGAAAGAATAGAGCTGACTGTGCGCACCGAGAGTCGCCGGACTCATCCCCGATCCACACTCCCCAAGTCCGACCGCATCGTGATCGACGATGTCCTCCCGACCGTCAGCCGCGGCAAAGCCCCGTCGAAGGCCGTCGTGGGCGAGCACGTTCCGCTCAGCGCGACGGTGTGGCGCGAGGGCCACGACGCGGTGGGCGCCACGGCCGCGTGGCGCGGCCCGAAGGACCGGGGCTGGCGGCGGACCCGGATGACCGCGGGCGCACCGGGCCAGGACCAGGTGGTGGCCACCATCGTGCCGGACCAGGTCGGGCTGTGGTCGTTCAAGATCGAGGCGTGGAGCGACCCGTGGACCACGTGGCGGTCCGCGGTCACCGCGAAGGTCGCCGACGGCCAGGACGCGGACGCGCTGGCGAACGACCTGGAGATCGGCGCACGCCTGCTCGACCGGGTCGCCCGCCGCCCCGGTGTGGCGGACAGGCCGATGCTGACCGAGGCCGCCGCCACCCTGCGCGACACCGACCGTCCCCTGACCGAGCGGATCCGGCCCGCGCTCGGCGAGCCGGTCAGCGCCGCGCTCTACGACAACCCGATCCGCGACCTGCTGACCACCGGCGCGCCGCACCACATCTGGGTCGACCGCGACCGCGCCGCGTTCGGCTCCTGGTACGAGTTCTTCCCGCGCTCCACCGGCGGCGTCGACGAGACCGGCGCGCCCGTGCACGGCACGTTCGCCACGGCGGAACGCGCCCTGGACCGGATCGCGGCGATGGGGTTCGACGTGGTGTACCTGCCGCCGATCCACCCGATCGGCGCGGTCAACCGCAAGGGGCGCAACAACTCCGTGCACGCCGAGCCGGGTGACGTCGGGTCTCCCTGGGCGATCGGTTCGGCCGACGGCGGCCACGACGCGGTCCACCCGGACCTGGGCACGCTCGTGGACTTCAAGTCCTTCGTGGCCCGAGCCGACGAGTTGGGCATGGAGGTCGCCCTCGACCTGGCGCTGCAGTGCGCGCCGGACCACCCCTGGGTCACCGAGCACCCCGAGTGGTTCACCACGCTGCCCGACGGCACGATCGCCTACGCCGAGAACCCGCCGAAGAAGTACCAGGACATCTACCCGCTCGACTTCGACACCGCCCCCGCCACCCTCTACGCGGAGATCCTCGAGGTGGTGACCGGCTGGATCGAGCGCGGGGTGCGGATCTTCCGAGTCGACAACCCGCACACCAAGCCGCCGGACTTCTGGCACTGGCTGATCGCGCGGGTCAAGCGCACCTACCCGGACGTGCTGTTCCTGGCGGAGGCGTTCACCCGGCCCGCCCGGCTGCACGGCCTTGCCCGGCTCGGCTTCACCCAGTCCTACACCTACTTCACCTGGCGGACCGGGAAGCAGGAGCTGATCGAGTTCGGCGAGGACCTGGTCGCCCACGCCGACGAGACCAGGCCGAACCTGTTCGTCAACACCCCGGACATCCTCCACGAGTCGCTGCAGCACGGCGGACCGGCGATGTTCGCGATCCGGGCGACGCTGGCCGCGACCCTGGCGCCGACGTGGGGTGTCTACTCGGGGTTCGAGCTCTATGAGCACGAGGCCGTGCGCGAAGGCAGCGAGGAGTACCTCGACTCGGAGAAGTACGAGTTGCGGCCCCGCGACTTCGAGGGAGCACTCACCCAGAACCGTTCGCTGGAGCCGTGGTTGGGCGCCCTCAACGCGATCCGGCGCGCGCACCCGGCGCTGCAGCAGCTGCGGACCCTGCGTTTCCACGACGTCGACGACGACTCGCTGCTGGCCTACAGCTTGGTCGACCCGGCCACCGGCGACACCGTGGTCGTGATCGTCACCCTCGACCCCCACCAACCCCACGAAGGCACGCTGCGCCTGCCCCTGGCCGAGCTCGGACTCCCCGACCGGGTCGCCGTCGTCGACCTGGTCTCCGGGCAGCGCTGGCAGTGGACGGACACCAACTACGTGCGGCTCGACCCGCGACGGGCGGTCGCGCACATCGTCTCGATCCCGAGGAGGACCCATGGGCACTGACGCCCATCCCCGGCGCGCGCGGTCCGTGGCGCCAGAACCCGAGTGGTTCAAAAGCGCGGTCTTCTATGAGGTGCTGGTCCGCGCGTTCAGCGACTCCGACGGCGACGGCACCGGCGACCTGCGCGGCCTCGCCGACAAGCTCGACTACCTGGCGTGGCTCGGCGTCGACTGCCTGTGGCTGCCGCCGTTCTACGACTCGCCGCTGCGCGACGGCGGGTACGACATCAGCGACTTCCGCCGGGTGCTGCCGGAGTTCGGGACGGTCGAGGACTTCGTGTACCTGCTCGACCAGGCGCACTCGCGCGGGATGCGGGTGATCACCGACCTGGTGCTGAACCACACCTCCGACGCCCACCGCTGGTTCCAGGAGTCGCGCCGCGACCCCACGGGCCCGTACGGCGACTTCTACGTGTGGGCGGACACCGACGAGGGCTACTCGGACGCGCGGATCATCTTCGTCGACACCGAGACGTCGAACTGGACGTTCGACCCGGTGCGCGGCCAGTTCTACTGGCACCGGTTCTTCTCCCACCAGCCCGACCTGAACTACGAGAACCCGGCCGTCACCGAGGCGATGATCGACGTCCTGCGGTTCTGGCTCGACCTGGGCATCGACGGCTTCCGGCTCGACGCGGTCCCCTACCTGTTCGAGCAGGAGGGCACCAACTGCGAGAACCTCAAGCCCACGCACGACTTCCTCAGGACGTGCCGCAAGGTCGTCGACGACGAGTACCCCGGCACGGTGCTGCTGGCCGAGGCGAACCAGTGGCCCGCGGACGTGGTCGAGTACTTCGGCGACAAGACCGTGGGGGGCGACGAGTGCCACATGGCGTTCCACTTCCCGCTGATGCCGCGGATCTTCATGGCGGTGCGCCGGGAGTCGCGGTTCCCGATCTCGGAGATCCTGGCCCAGACCCCGGCGATCCCGGACGGGTGCCAGTGGGGGATCTTCCTGCGCAACCACGACGAGCTGACGCTGGAGATGGTCACCGACGACGAGCGTGACTACATGTACGCCGAGTACGCGACCGACCCGCGGATGAAGGCGAACATCGGGATCCGGCGCAGGCTCGCGCCGCTGCTGGACAACGACCGCGACCAGCAGGAGCTGTTCACCGCGATGCTGCTGTCGCTGCCGGGTTCGCCGGTGCTCTACTACGGCGACGAGATCGGCATGGGCGACAACATCTGGCTCGGCGACCGCGACGCCGTGCGCACGCCGATGCAGTGGTCGCCGGACCGCAACGCCGGGTTCTCCCGGTGTGACCCGGCCCGGCTCTACCTGCCGACGATCGCCGACCCGGTCTACGGATACCAGGGCGTCAACATCGAGTCGCAGATGGGCAACACGTCGTCGCTGCTGCACTGGACGCGGCGGATGCTGCAGGTCCGTACCCGGCACACGGCTTTCGGCCTCGGCGAGTTCATCGAGTTGGGCGCGTCGAACCCGACGATCCTGGCGTACCTGCGCAGGCACCGCCGCGAGGACGGCACCGAGGACCTGGTCATGTGCGTGAACAACCTGTCGCGGTTCCCGCAGCCGGTGGAGCTCGACCTCTCGGAGTTCGCCGGGCACACCCCGGTCGAGCTGACCGGGTGCGTGCAGTTCCCGCCCATCGGTGAGCTGCCGTACCTGCTCACGCTGCCCGGGCACGGGTTCTACTGGTTCCAGCTGGCCGAGATCGAGCGCGGGGACGGCTCATGACCGCACTTGTCGACGCCTTGGGAGACACGCTGCGCCAGTGGCTGCCCGCGCAGCGGTGGTTCGCCGCGAAGGACAGCGTGGTCGAGCGGGTGAGCGCCGTGCGGGCCCACGTGCTGCGCGACGCCGATCCGATCCTGGTGCACACGGTGGTGGCGGTCGACCTCGGCGCGGAAACCCAGCACTACCAACTGTTGCTGGGTCTGCGGCCGAGCCTGCCGGAGCACCTCGCGCACGCCTCGATCGGCTGCCACGAGGGCATGGCCGTCTACGACGCGGCGCACGACGCGGAGATGCTCAGTCTGCTGCTGGGACTGATCGCGTCCGACAGCTTGGTCGGTGAGTTGCGGTTCGCCGCCGAACCGGGTGTACGGCTCGACCCGGACCTGCGGCCCCGCCCGGTCCTGGCCGAGCAGAGCAACACCTCGGTCGTCTATGGCCAGCAGTACATCCTGAAGCTGTTCCGCCGCGTCTCCCCCGGTGACAACCCGGACGTCAGCCTGCACCGGGCGCTGCACTCGGTGGACTCCGAGCACATCGCCACACCACTGGGCAGTGTCCGCGCGCCGCTGCTCGGCGTCGACACGGATCTGGTGTTCCTGCAGGAATTCCTGCCCGCGGCGGCCGACGGCTGGCCGATGGCCACGGCGAGCGTGCGCGACCTGCTCGCGGGCACGGGCGGCGACGCGGCCCGGGTCGGCGGGGACTTCGCGGCCGAGTCGTTCCGACTGGGACAGACAGTCGCCGCCCTGCACGCGGATCTGCGGACCGCGCTCGGGGAGACGGTCACCGAGTCGGGGCACGCGGCGGAACTCGCCGCCACCATGCACCGCAGGCTCGACCACGCGCTGGCCCGCGCGCCGGAACTGGGTCGGTATGAGGCGGACATCCGGGCGGTGTACGACCGGGTCGCCGGCGCGCCGGGTCCGATGCGGGTGCAGCGGATCCACGCGGACCTGCACCTGGGGCAGGCTTTGCGCACCCCGGCACGCTGGGTAGTGATCGACTTCGAGGGTGAGCCCGCGGCGTCGAGGCAGGACCGGGAGACGCCGTGCTCACCGTTGCGGGATGTGGCGGGAATGCTCAGATCGTTCGACTACGCGGCCAACCACCTCCTGGTGGGCTGCGCGCCCGCCGGCGGCCTGCACGAGCAGGCCCGGCTGTGGACCGAGCGCAACCGCACCGCGTTCTGCGATGGCTACGCGGATTTGGCCGAAGATCCACGGGCCGACTCCGCCCTGCTTGACGCGTTCGAGTTGGATAAGGCCGTGTACGAGGTGGCCTACGAGCGCACCCACCGGCCCACGTGGGTCGGGATTCCGCTTGCCGCCGTCGATCGACTCCTAGGAACCCAGCCATGACCAAGGCCCTGGCCGACGTCCACCTCACGATCGACACCGCTGCCGCGCCGCTGTCCACCGACGACCTGGGCAGACTTCTGGCGGGCGCGCACCACGACCCGCACTCGGTGCTCGGGCCGCACCGCGTCGCGGAGGGCACCGTGATGCGGGTGCTGCGGCCCGGCGCGAGCGAGGTGCGGGTGCTCGCCGACGGGTCGAGCTACCGGCTTCGTGATCTGGGTGGCGTGTTCGCCGGGGTGGTCCCGCTGGTGTTGGAAGACTACCGACTGGCCGTGGTGTATCCGGAGGGCGCCGCCGAGGTCGACGACCCGTACCGGTGGCTGCCGACGGTGGGCGAGTTCGACCTGCACCTCATCGGCGAGGGCAGGCACGAGCGGCTGTGGGAGGTGCTCGGCGCGCACCCCCGGCAATTCGACACAGCGGCGGGCCCGGTCGAGGGCACGTCGTTCGCGGTGTGGGCGCCGACGGCCCGCGGTGTGCGGGTCACCGGGGACTTCGACCACTGGGACGGACAGGCGACACCGCTGCGGTCGCTGGGTTCTTCGGGCGTGTGGGAGCTGTTCGTGCCCGGCGTCGGCCCAGGAACCCGCTACAAGTTCCGCATTCTCGGCGCCGACGGGAACTGGCACGAGAAGGCCGACCCGATGGCGTTCGCCACCGAGGTCCCCCGCGCGACGGCGTCGGTGGTCTTCCAGTCGGTTCACCAGTGGCACGACGACGAGTGGATGGCCAAGCGGGCGACGACGGAGTGGTCCTCGGAGCCGGTCAGCGTGTACGAAGTCCACTTGGGATCGTGGCGGCCCGGCCTGTCGTATCGGGAGCTGGCAACGGAACTCGGCGATTACGTCTCGCGGCACGGGTTCACCCACGTGCAGCTGATGCCGGTGGCCGGGCACCCCTTCATCGGGTCGTGGGGCTACCAGGTCACTTCCTACTACGCCCCCACACCACGCTTCGGCTCACCGGACGACTTCCGCTTCTTCGTCGACCACCTCCACAACCTCGGTATCGGAGTCCTGGTCGACTGGGTGCCCGCCCACTTCCCGCGCGACGAGTGGGCGCTGGCCAGGTTCGACGGCAGCACCCTGTACGAGCACCCCGACCCCCGGCGCGGCGAGCACCCGGACTGGGGCACCCTGATCTTCGACTTCGGCAGGCCCGAGGTCCGCAACTTCCTGGTCGCCAACGCCCTCTTCTGGCTCGAAGAGTTCCATGTGGACGGACTGCGGGTCGACGCGGTCGCCTCGATGCTGTACCTGGACTACTCCCGCGAAGACGGCCAGTGGTACCCGAACGAGCATGGCGGCCGCGAAAACCTCGACGCGGTCAGCTTCCTCCAGGAACTCAACGCGACGGCCTACAAGAACCACCCCGGCATCATGATGGTGGCCGAGGAGTCGACCTCGTGGCCGGGCGTCACCCGGCCGACTCACCTGGGCGGGCTCGGGTTCGGCTTCAAGTGGAACATGGGCTGGATGCACGACACCCTCAGGTACCTGGCTCATGACCCGATGTACCGCTCCCACCACCACGACGAAATGACGTTCTCGCTGTTGTACGCGTTCAGCGAGAACTTCATGCTCCCGCTCTCCCACGACGAAGTGGTGCACGGCAAGGGCTCCCTGTGGAACCGAATGCCCGGCGATGAGTGGAACAAGGCAGCGGGATTGCGGGCGCTGTACGGATTCATGTGGGCGCATCCAGGCAAGCAACTGCTGTTCATGGGCGGCGAATTCGGCCAGACCGGTGAGTGGTCAGTGGAGGCGTCCCTTGAATGGCCCCTCCTGGACTCCCCCAACCACGCGGGCCTGTCGCGACTCGTGACCGACCTGAACAAGACCTACCGGGACACGCAAGCGCTTTACAGCGTCGACGGATCCCCAGAAGGCTTCTCCTGGATAGCGGCAGATGACTACCAGGGCAACGTCCTGTCCTTCGCGCGCATCGGCAAGGAAGGCTCACAGTTGGTGTGCGTGGCCAATTTCGCGGGCATCCCACACCACGACTACCGAATCGGCCTGCCATCAGGCGGAAACTGGCGCGAAGTACTGAACACCGACGACACGGGCTATGGCGGATCAGGCGTGGTCAACCCGGAGATCAAGGTGGAAGCAGAGGAATGCCACGGCAGGCCGCACTCAACCGAACTGTCACTGCCACCCTCAGGCGTGATCTGGCTGACACCGGCCGACTAGCACCCCAGGAGCCACCAAACGCAAGGGGCAGTACCGAACAGGCACCCGAAGACCAAGACCGCAGGCACCCATCATGCCCACAAGCACCACGAGGTAGACGCAAGGCAGAAAGGACGACGTGGCGAATCGATCGATCAAATACGTCCTAGTCCGAGCCTTCCAACGCCGAATCCTCAACCCCGTCGTCCGAGCGATGGCAAACCGAGACATCCTCCCCCCATCAACAGCCATCCTCGAAACAACGGGCCGCAAAACCCAGAAACCACGCCAGATCCCCGTAACCAATGGCACCATCGGCGACACCTTCTGGATCGTCGCCGAGCACGGCCGCAAAGCCGACTACGTGCGCAACCTCATCGCCAACCCCCGAGTGCGGGTCAAGGTGGGACGCACCTGGCGTGAAGGCACCGCCCACGTCCTCCCCGAAGACGACGCCCGGGCGCGTTCCAAGCAACTCCCACACCAGGTGAACCAGCGAACGGTCCGCATCGTCGGCACCGACCTGCTGACCATTCGGATCGATCTCGAACCCTGAGCGCGACCTGCTGAGAAGAGCGCCATGAACTGGGAGATCGTGGAGTCCGGCCCCATCGACGCGGCGCGCTCCGTGTTGTTGTTGCCGGGTGGGATGTGTACCGCGGCCTTCTATCAGGACCTGATGGCCGAGCCGAGCCTCACCGGGGTCCGCATGGTCGCCGCGACCCTGCCGGGGTTCGGCGGGACTCCCCCGCCCGAGGATCTCGGCTTGGGCAACCACGCCCGGCTCGCCGCCGACCTGGCCGCGGAGCATGGCTGCGACGCGGTGGTGGGACACAGCTTCGGCGCCAACGTCGCCGTGGAGATGGCGGTCTCGGCTGGGTTCACCGGTCCGCTGGTGCTGTTGGCGCCGAGCCTGTCGCGGGGCGACGCGTCGATGGTTCTGCGGGTTTTGAACCAGCTCGGGAAGGTGTTGGGCATCTGCCCTTCGTCGCGGCGCTCAAGGCATTGGGTCCCGCGCTGAAGAAGGAGGTCTCCCCGAAACGCCACGCGGCACGGACGGCGGAGATCGGCCGGAATGGTCCCTGCGTCAACCGGCGCCAGGTCCGCGCGTACCTGGACTATCTGGACCGGCCGGTCGCCGGGCGCTCTGCGCGAGCGGTGTCTCCGCATGGCTGGTGTTCGGCGAGAAGGACGACGTCGGCCTGACCGACGACGAGCGGTCGGAACTCGAAGCCCGCGCACAGACCAAGGTGGTCATGGTCCCCGGCGCCGGTCACATGACCCTGACCTCGCACCCCACCCTGGTGGCCGAGATCCTGCTCGAAGCACTCGCCTCAGTGCACTGATGTGAAAGCCCAACCCACCCCCGCTCGGTCGCGGTGACGTTTCGGGGGTCCCGCTCAAACACGCCATCGAAGTTGGCAGTGTTCGGGCGGGACCCCGAAACGTCACACAAATGCGACCGAGCCGCGCCGGCGGCACGTCACACAGTTACAGGGTGACCGTCCAAGTGTCCAGGACACCGGTGTCGACGGTGGCCGCGTCCTGGACCCGCAGGGTCCAGGTGCCGTTGCGGACTTCGTTGGACAGGTTCACGGTGTAGGTCTTGTCGATGTTGTCCGTGCCGCTTCCGGTGCGGTTGTGCAGGACGTACGCGGTGCCGTCCGGCGCGATCAGGGACACCACGAGGTCACCGATGTAGGTGTGGCGGATGTGGACCTCCACTGTGGACGTCGCCGACGCGTTGCCGGTGCAGCCGGACATCGTGATCGTCGAGTTCACCGTGGTGTTGTCCGGGATGGCCACGTCGGTGCCGTTGGTGTTGGTGCAGCCGCCGCCGACGGTGTTCACCGTCAAGGTGAACGTGGTGCTCCGCGTGGCCGAGGTGGCCGCTCCGGTGATGGTCACCGTGTAGGTGCCCGCCGGGGTGGTCGCCGAGGTGGCGATCGTCGCGGTGGACGAGTTGCCCGCGGTGACCGAAGCCGGGCTGAACGACGCCGTGGCGCCCGTCGGGAGGCCGGTGGCGCTGAGCGTCACCGACTCCGCCGTGCCCGAGACCACCGCGGTGCTGACCGTGGTGGTGGCCGACGCGCCCTGGTTCACCGTGGCGGTGGCCGGGGACGCCGAGAGCGAGAAGTCGTTGCTCGGGGTGGAGGTGGGTCGGATCTGGTAGATGCCGAGGCCGTAGGTGGCCGCCGTCAGCACCGTCTGGCCCGAGGACACCGAGGTCTCCAGGTCCGTGACCGGCACCAGCGGCAGGTCGGTGCCGACCGGCGCCCAGTTCGCGCCGCCGTTGGTGGAGGTGAACGCGCCCACGTCGGTGCCCGCGTAGAGGATGTCGCGGTTCTGCGGGTCCAGGACGATGTCGTTCACCGGGGCGTCGGGCAAGTTGCCCGAGATCGGGGTGTAGCTCGCGCCGCCGTTGGTCGTCTTGAACAGCTGCGCGACGCTGGAGCCGTTGCGGTAGCTGGAAAGGGCGACGTAGGCGAGGTTGGCGTCGGTGGGGTCGACGGTCACCCGGGTGACGTACCTGGTGGGCAGGCCCGCGGTGATGTCGGTCCACGTGGTGCCGGTGTTGCGGGTGACCCACAGCTTGCCGTCGTCGGTGCCCGCGTAGATCACCCGACCGTCGGACTTGGACACGCCGATCGCGCTGACCGTGCCCCATGTGGTGGTGGTCAGGGTCGGGCTGATGACGCTGAAGGTTCCCGCCGAGTTGGTCGAGCGGTTCACCCGGTCACCGGCGTAGTACACGATCGCCGGGTTGGTCGGGTCGAGCACGACCGGGGTGAACCAGTTGCGGCGGCTCGAGGTGGTCGAGCCGAACGACGACATCGAGTTGCCGCCGTTGGTGGACCGGGCGCAGCTGCCGTTCTGGGCGCAGGCGTAGACCTTGAGGTGGTTGGTCGGGTCGATCACGTTCGCCAGACCGTCACCGCCGTAGTACTCGCCCCAGCCCGCCCACGAACGCACGGAACCGTTGTCCTGCAGGCCGCCGTTGATCCTGGTGGGATCCTGCTGGGAGACGCCGACCGAGTAGAACTGCATGTTCGACAGGTTCTGGCTCTTGGTCCAGGTGCCGCTGAGCGAGCCGTTCTGCGTGGAGCGGTAGACGCCGCCGTCGTTGCCGATGTAGACCTTGCCCGCCACCGACGGGTCGAACGCGACCGCGTGCTGGTCGACGTGGAACGAAGAACCGTTGCTGGTCCAGCTCCCGCCCGCGTTGGTGGATTCCAGCATCGGCACGCCCGCGACCCAGATGTGCTGCGAGGCCGTGGGATCGACGACGATCCGACCGAACCACCAGCCGTAGCTGGACTGCGAACTGCTCAGCGACGACGTGCTGGTGATCTTCGTCCAGGTGACGCCGCGGTCGGTGGAGGTCCAGAAGCCGAGGAAGTTGCCGGGGGTGTCCGCGGCGATGACGTAAATCCGGTTCGGGTCACTCTTGGCGACCGCGACGCCCATCCGGCCCAGGTTGCCGCTCGACGCCGGAAGGCCGCCCGCGAGCCGCGTCCAGGTGGCACCGCCGTCGGTGGAGCGGTGGATGCCGGAGCCGGTGCCGCCGTAGACCCGGCCCGCGGGGGTGCGGGTGTGGTCCCACATGGCGGTGTAGATCGCGTTGGAGTCGGCTGGGTTGATCGAGACGTCGATGGCGCCGGTGGTCGTGTTGGCGCCCGCGAGCACCTGCGTCCAGGTCGCGCCGCCGTCGGTGGTGCGGTAGACGCCGCGTTCGCCGCCCGGCTGGTAGAGCTTGCCGGCGGCGGCGACGAAGACGCGGTTGGAGTTGTTCGGGTCGACCGCGATGCGGCCGATGCGGTCGGTGCCGGTCAGGCCGATCGACGTCCAGGTGGCGCCGCCGTCGGTCGACTTGTACATCCCGTTGCCGGGGAAGGAGTACGACGCCGAGCCCGGGTTGCCCTCACCGGTGCCGACGTAGATCGTGCCGTTGGGCGCCACGGCGACCGCGCCGACGCTCTGGGGCAGGTCCCTTCCCCACGAGTAGGCGAAGCTCACGCCGCCGTCGGTGCTCTTCCACAGGCCGCCGGACGCGGCACCCGTGTAGAGCGTGTTGGCCCGCGTGGGATCGGTCGCGATGTCGGAGACGCGACCGCCGCGTCCGGGGCCGAGCGACTGCCACGAGGCGGCGGCTTGCAGGGCGCCCCGCTCGTGGCCCGCTTGGAGGTTCTTCGCGTGCCCACGCGCGCGCGAAAGGTTGCTTGCCAGGTCGACCGTGGGGTCCGGGAACAGCCGCTGGCGGGCGAACCACTCGTCCGCGCCCGCGGGTCCCGCGGCGTCCGCCTCGACCGCCATGACGCCGATCACCCGGTCGGCCTCGTTCGGCGTGGCCGCGGCTGGCAGGACAATTATTCCCATTCCCATTAACAGTGCGAGCGCACTTCTGGACCGCTTCATGACGCCCTTCCCTCGCGATACGGCGTCGCAGGAGACGCCGGGCGTCATGCTGAGGCAAGCGGGGTGAGGTTGGATAGGACCAAACTGACCAATCCGGCATTCCGATTATTGCCGGTCTTCCATTGTGTTAACGCCGATCGTGTGTCACGGTTCCAGCGGCCACGGACGCGCCGCGTCCTTACTTTTCGTTGTCAGGAGCGGCATCGGCGATGAGCACCAAGTCGCTTGGCCGCACGCTCGGCGCGGTCGCGGTGACCCTGGTGTTCGGCGCGTCGCTGGTCCTGCTGCTGTCGGGGTCGCTGCACGAGCCGGGCGGGCCGCCGCCGCTGACTCCGGACCTGGTGCCGGATCCGCTGTCCACCAAGGGGTACGCGGAGGCGACCGAACTCGGCGCGTTGGCTCGGGCCACGCTGAACTCGGTGCTGGTGTGCGTGATCGCGGTGCCACTGAGTGTGCTGGTCGCGGCGACCGCCGGGTTCGCCCTGAGCCAGGTGTCGTCGCGGGTGGCGCGGCCGGTCATCGCGCTGTCGTTGGTGGCGCTCATGGTGCCGGCGATCTCCCTGCTGGTTCCCCGGTTCGCGCTGTTCCGGGTGCTGGACGTGACCGGCACGCTCACGCCGCTGGTCGCGCCCGCGCTGATCGCCACTTCCCCGCTGTACCCGCTGGTTTACTACCTGGCGTTCCGCGCGATTCCCGGGGAACTGTACGACGCGTGCAGACTGGAGGACATGTCGCCGCTGCGGGTGTGGTGGCGAGTGGGGATGCCGTTGGTGCGTCCGGTGACCGCCGGTGTCGCCGCGCTGACGTTCGTGCTCACCTGGTCGAATTTCCTCGACCCGCTGGTGTTCCTCTACGAGCGCGACACCTTCACCCTGCCGCTGGCGCTGCGGTCGCTGGCCACGCTCGACCCGAGCGACTTCCCGGTGTTCCTCGCGGGGGCGGTGCTGGCCACCGCCCCCGCCCTGCTTGTTTTCGCGTTGGCACAACGAGGGTTGCGACTCAGGAAGGACCGATGATGAGGTTGGCGCGAGCCCTGGCCTGCCTTGCGGCGGCGGCGCTGGCCGCCGCGGGCTGCTCGTCGAGCGCGGGCGACGCCGGTCCGGCGGGCACGGTGAGTCTGCTGGTCTTCGGCGACCCGCACGAACTCGCCGCCTACCGCAAGCTTGAGGCGGCGTACGAGAACGCGGTGCCCGGCGCGGACCTGCGGCTGATCGAGGCGAGCGACCGCAAGGACCTCATCACCCGGCTGTCGACGTCGATCGCGGGCGGCAAGCCACCGGACCTGTTCCTGATGAACTACCGCTTCTACGGCCAGTTCGCGAAGCGCAACGCCATCGAGCCCGCGCACGACCTGCTGGAGCGCTCGACCGCGATCCACGCCCGCGACTTCTATCCGCAGGCGCTCTCCGCCTTCCAGGTCGACGGCAGACAGCTCTGCATGCCGCAGAACATGTCCAGCCTGGTTGTCTACTACAACAAGGCGCTGTTCGCGAAGCACGGCGTCGCCGAGCCGAAGGCGGGGTGGGGCTGGCCCGACATGGTCGCCACCGCGGCGGCGCTCACCCGCGACGCCAACGGGGATGTCGCCAAGGGCGCCGACCCCGACGCCATGCCGGGCGCGCCCGTGCCCACCGGCCCACCGCCGGTTTCCTACGGCCTGGGCCTTTCGCCGGAAATCATCCGACTGGCCCCGTTCATTTGGTCCAATGGCGGCACCCTGGTGGACGACGATAAGCGACCGACGCGATTCGCATTGGACGAGCCCGCGATCGAGGCGCTGTCCGAATTCATCGATCTGCGTGGGAAACACGGTGTGGTGCCCACCGATCAGGAAAAGGAAAGCCAGGACGACGAGGCCCGGTTCGCCGCGGGCGGGCTCGGCATGCTGATGTCGTCGCGCCGCTCCACCACCACGTTTCGCAAGATCACCGGCTTCGAGTGGGACGTCGCGCCGCTGCCGGCGCACCGGACGCAGGCCACCGTGCTGCACAGCGACGCCTACTGCCTCACCAAGGGGTCGGCGAACAAGGCGGGCGCGTGGCGGTTCGTGGAGTTCGCCCTGGGCAAGGAGGGGGCTACGATCATGGCGGAGACCGGGCGGACCGTGCCGTCCACTGTGGAGGTGTCGCGCTCCCCCGCGTTCCTGGACCCCGCCAAGCCGCCGCGCAACGCCCAGGTGTTCCTCGACTCCATCCCGGCGATCCGCGCCACCCCCGCGGTGTCCACGTGGCCGGAGATCGAGGACGTCGCCAACGGCATCCTGGAGAACGCCCTGTACTACGGCCATCAGCCACGTGAGGTCGCCCGTCAGCTCGACGAGCAGACCCGGTCCCTGTTCGAGCGTGGCAGATGACCGCGGGGCTGGAACTGGTCGGCGTCCACGCCGCGCACGGCAAAGCCGAGGTGCTGCGCGGGATCGACCTGACCGTGCCGAAGGGCGAGTTGCTGGTGCTGCTCGGCCCGTCCGGCGCGGGCAAGTCGACTCTCCTGCGGGTGATCGCGGGGCTGCACCCGGTGTCGGCGGGCCGGGTGGGGATCGACGGGCGGGATGTGACCGCGCTGAGCCCTGGTCAGCGGGACGTCTCGATGGTGTTCCAGGCGTTCGCGCTGTTCCCGCACCTGAGCGTGGCCGACAACATCGGTTTCGGGCTACAGGTCCGCGGCATGGGCAAGCGCGAGGTGCGGCGGCGCACCGAGGCGGCGGCGGCAATGGTGGGCTGTGAGAAGGTGCTCGACCGGCGGCCCGAGGAGCTTTCCGGCGGGGAGCGGCAGCGGGTCGCGCTGGCCCGGGCGCTGGTCCGCGAGCCCGCCCTGTTCCTGCTGGACGAGCCACTGTCCAATTTGGACGCAGAGTTGCGGGTGCGGACTCGGACCGAGCTGCGGTCCCTGCACGACCGGGTCGGGGCGACCATGGTGCACGTGACCCACGACCAGACCGAGGCGCTGGCCATCGGCGACCGAATCGCGGTGCTGCGCGACGGCCGGATCGAGCAGGTCGGCACCCCGGACGAGATCTGGCGGCGGCCCGCGACGGCGTTCGTGGCCGGGTTCGTCGGGTCCCCGGCGATGAACTTCCTGCCTGGCGACGGTCCGTGGCAGGTACCCGGAGCCATTGCCGGGCAGCAGGTCGGTGTCCGGCCGGAGTCCCTGCGGCTGGACACCTCGGGTGACGGGTTGGCGGCGACGGTCACCGGCGCCGAGGTGATCGGCGAGGACGCCTGGGTGCGGCTGCGGGTCGATGGCCACGCGCTCGTGGCCCGGGTGCCCGCGACCACGCGCCCGACCGAGGGGGCGCAGGTGGTGGCCCGCGCGGACGCCGCCGATCTGCATGTGTTCGACACCGACGGCAACCGGGTCGGCTGATGCTGTCCAGGGAGACCCGCGAGCCGGTCGGGTTCCTGCGGTCGCGCAGGGTGCAGCTCGCGCTCATGCTCGCACCGTTCCTGGTCGGGCTGGCGGCATTGGTGGTCGGCCCCGCGCTGGTCACGTTCGCGCTGGCGTTCGCCGATTACGACCTGATCGAGACCGTGCGGTGGATCGGGTTCGCCAACTTCGTCGAACTGGCGTCAAGCACCGCCTTTCATGAGGCACTGCGCAACTCGCTGGGCTTCGCCGCCGTCGCTGTCCCGCTGCGACTGCTGATCGCCCTCGGCTTGGCGCTGCTGCTGCATCGGCGCGTGGCGGGGGTCGGGGCGGCCCGGACCACCGTCACCTTGCCGTCCGCGGTGCCCGAGGTGGCGTACGGCCTGCTGTGGCTGTGGCTGCTCAATCCGATGTACGGGCCGGTGAACCAGTTCCTGCGGATGTTCGCCGAGCCCGTTTCGATCCCGAACTGGCTGACCGACCCGGCCGACGCTCGGGCCGGGATCGTGCTCATGAGCCTGTTCACCATCGGCGAGACGTTCGTCGTCCTGCTGATCACGCGCCGGGCGCTACCGCCGCACGTGTACGAACTCGCGGCGATCGAGGGAGCCACGGGCTTCCAGGTCTTCCGCCGGGTCACGCTGCCGCTCATGGCGCCGGTGCTCGGGTTGCTCCTGCTGCGGGACACGATCCTGAGTTTCCAGTTCTCGTTCGTCCCCGCGCTGGTGGTGACCGACGGCGGTCCGCCGCCGTACGCGACCACCTACCTGCCGCTTTTCGTCTACCGCAACGCCTTCGAGTACCTGCGCTACGGCTACGCCGCCGCGGCGACCCTGGTCATGCTGGTGTGCACCGGGCTCGCGGTGTTCCTGCAGTGGCGGCTGATCCGCCGGTATCGCTCCCGCTACGAATGGTGACCAGACCGTAACGACTCCGCGCGGTCACTCGATGACCGATCGTGACCCATGGCCGATTATGGATCTTCCTGGTGGTGCTGCTGGCCGCGTCCATGGCGCCGCTGTTGCTCCTGGACCTCGACCGGGCGGGGCAACTCGCCAGCGCGTTGGCGCTGCCGCTCGCGGTGGTCATCTATGCCGTGTCGACGATTCCGCTCAAGGGCAAAGGCGCCATCCCCTGGCGGAAGCTGTCGGTCATCGGCGCCGTCGTGATCGCGACGATCGGCGGAACCGGGGTGCTGTACGCGGTCTGGCAGAACACCCGTGACCTGCCCGTCGAGTTCCCGGACGGTGTAGGGGGAACCTGGAAGGACGGCTACCACGTCCTGGTGCCGGTTCCGGGCAACCCGCCTGAACGCGGCCACCTCACCATGTCCGCGACAGTGGACAACGTCAACAAGACGGGCGACTGCGAGCAGACGGCGACCCTGGAGTACACGCCGGTGATCGACGGGCGACCGCAACCGTCGACGTCGGCCGAACCCGGACGGCAAGTCGACCTTTCGCTCGGGGGCGTGGTCAAGAAGGCGGAAGTCAAGATCACGCTGCACTACGACTCCGGCAACACCGGCTGTGCGGTGAACCTCTACCTGGGTGAGGCGGTACTTCATGACTAGGCGCATCCCCGCGGTCCTGCTCGTTCTGGCGCTGGTCGGGTGCGGCGCGCAGGCCGACGAGCCGCTGTTCGGCAAGACCGTCAACGTCGGCGTGGCGCCCAGCTCCCCCGGTTTGGGGGTCGGGGACAGTGCAGGCAACCGCAGCGGGTTCGACCACGACCTGTCCAACTGGCTCGGCGAGCGCCTCGGGTTCACCCCGGTCCCGGTGGTGGTCCTCGCCCGGGACCGCGAGGCCGAACTGGGACGCGGCACGGTCGGCATGGTCGTGGCCACGTACTCGATCACCGACGAGCGCAAGGACCTGGTCGGCTTCGCCGGTCCATACCTGCTCAGCCACCAGGGCGTGATGGTGCGGACGGCGGACAAGGACAAGTACCGCACGCTGTCGGACCTCACCGGCAAGACCGTGTGCGTCACGGCGGGATCGACGTCGGCCAAGCAGGCGCGCGAACTCGGCTTCCCCGTGTCCCTCGCGGAGAAGGAGGTCTACGAGCAGTGCAGACTCGCCCTGCACGCCAACCAGGTCGACGCGATCAGCACCGACCAACTGATCCTCTACGGCTTGCACCAGGTCGACTCCGACACCTTTGTGGTCCCGGACATCACCTTCGGTCAGCAGGAGCGCTACGGCATCGGCCTGCCCAAGGGCGACAAGGCCAAGTGCGAGGCCGTCACCGCCAAGCTCAGGACCTTCCTCAACGACGGCTACTGGGAGCGGTTCTTCGCCTCCAACCTGCCGAACGTCCCCACAGCCGGACGCAAGCCGAACGTGAACAAGCTGAACCCCTGCTGACCGCCCGCGGCTACTTCCGGTGGAGCGGTGAAACTCTTCGGCGGGTATCGCGATACAGGGAGTGATCATGCCAAGAGTGGGGAGCCAAGTGTGGGCGTCGAGGCCTTCGGCATTGCGAAGGAATTCCTGAAGGACCTGCTGACGCAGGTGGACAAAGGAGAGGCGCAGCTCCCGGAGTTCCAACGCGGCTGGGTGTGGCCCGACCGCAACATCGCCAGCCTCATCGCGTCCATCTCGCTGGGCTACCCGGCGGGAACCGTCATGATGCTCAAGCACGGCGGTGAGGTCAGGTTCAAGACCCGACCGGTGGAAGGCGCGCAGGGGGAGTCGGGCGTGGCCCCCGACCGGCTGATTCTCGACGGCCAGCAGCGGCTGACCTCGCTGTACCAAGCGGCGTTCCGCGACGCCCCGGTGGAGACCCATGATGTCAGGGGCAAGCCCACGCGTGGCTGGTTCTACATCGACATGGAGCGGGCGCTGCTGGACCAGGGCGACCGTGAGGAAGCCATCCTGTTCGTCCCGGAGAGCAAGATCCGGCTCGACTTCCGCAACAGCCCGGTCCTGGACCTCACCACACCGGAACGGGAGTACTCGGCGAAGATGTTCCCCTGCACCGCGTTGCTGAACGCGATGCCGTGGATGATGGGGCTGGTCCAGCACTCGGCTGACCCGAGCGAGAACCTCGAGCTGTGGAAGCACTTCTACGAAGCCGTGGTCCGGCGGTTCGAGCAGTACCAGCTGCCGGTCATCGAACTCGGCAAGGCGACGCCGCGACAGGCGGTGTGCCAGGTCTTCGAGAAGGTGAACACAGGCGGCGTCACGCTGACCGTGTTCGAACTCCTCACTGCGACGTTCGCCGCGGACGACTTCGACCTGCGGCAGGACTGGGTCGACCGCCAGACGCAGTGGACGGGCGGGAAGTACCCGATCCTCGACGAGGTCGCCAACACCGACTTCCTGCAGGCGGTGACGCTGCTCGCGACCCATGAGCGCCATGTCGCGGCGGTGAAGGCGGGCCGGGACGAACTGAACGCCCCACGGATCGGCTGCAGGCGCGCCGACATGCTCAACCTGACCCTCGCGGAGTACCACAAGTGGGCGCCGCAGGTCACCCACGGGCTCAAGGCGGCAGCGCAGTTCCTCCACAGCCAGCACATTTTCGACCAGCGGTTCCTTCCCTACGGCAGCCAGCTGATCCCGCTCGCCGCGGTCCTCGCCCTGCTCGGCAACCAGGCGGAGACCATTGGGGCACGGCAGAAGCTGTCGCGCTGGTACTGGTCCGGGGTGCTGGGCGAGATGTACGGCGGCACGACGGAGACCCGTTTCGCCCGCGACCTGCCGGAGTTGATGGCCTGGATCACCGGGCCGGGCGCCGAGCCCCGCACGGTTCAGGAAGCGCAGTTCTTCTCCTCACGCCTCTGGTCGCTGCGCACTCGGGGATCAGCCGCGTACAAGGGTTTGTACGCCCTGCAGCTCAAGCGGGGGCCGGTCGACTGGTGCACCGGCTCGGACATGGCGACCGAGAACTACTTCGACAACGCGGTCGACATCCACCACATCTTCCCGAAAGCCTGGTGCGAGCGAGAAGGCCTCGCAGCCGCCCACTACAACTCCATCGTGAACAAGACGCCGCTGACGGCCCGCACGAACCGGCTCATCGGCGGGCGGGCGCCCTCGGCCTACCTTCGCAGTCTCGCCAGGAGCGCCGAGACGACCGCCGACGAGATCGACGCGAATCTCACCTCGCACCTGATCTCACCGCTGACACTGCGCGCGGACGACTTCTGGGAAACGCTGAAAGCACGCGAAGCGGCACTGCTCGAGCTTGTCGGGATGGCCATGGGCAAGGAAGCGCAGTACGACACCGACTGGTGAACGCTGCTACTTCCGGTAAAGCTGGTCGATCACGTCCTTGTGGCGTTCCTGGATCACCGTCCGGCGGATCTTCAGGGTGGGGGTGAGTTCGCCCGCGACGACGGAGAAGTCGGTTGGGAGGATGGCGAAGTCGCGGATGCGCTCGGGTGGCGCGTAGTTCTCGTTGGCCGCGGCCAGCAGGTCCCCGATGACCCGGCGGAGTTCCGGGTGGGTCGTGGGGTCGCCGTCGACGGCGTTCTCGGTTGCCCAGCGGGTGGTTTCGTCCGGGTCGAGGGTGATCAGGGCGACCGGGTAGGGCCTGCGGTCGCCGATCATGACCGCGTTGGCGACCCAGCGGGACTGGCGCAGGTCGTTCTCCAGGTTGGCCGGGGTCAGGTTCTTCCCTCCCGCGGTGATGATGATGTCCTTCTTGCGGCCGGTGATGAACAGGTAGCCGTCGTCGTCGACGCGGCCGAGGTCGCCGGTGTGCAGCCAGCCGTCGATGAGGGTTTGGGCGGTGGCCTCGGGGTCGTGGTGGTAGCCGGGGAAGACGTTGACGCCCGCGACCAGGATCTCGCCGTCGTCGGCTATGCGGACGGTGACGCCGGGCAGGGGCTTGCCGACGCTGCCGTAGCGGACCTCGCCTGGGGAGTTGGCCGATACCAGGGCGGTGGACTCGGTCATGCCGTAGGCCTCGTAGATCGGGATTCCGCTGCCCGCGAAGAACTCCAGGATCTCCGGGGCGATCGGCGCCGCGCCGGTGAGGGCCTCGCGGACGCGACCCCCCAGTGCGGCGCGCACCAGCTGTTGGGCCTGTTCGGTGGTGGTGCCCGCACGCTCGATCTCCGCGCGCACCATGCCGTAGGCCTTCTCGAACAGGCGCGGCACCGACGGCAGGTGCGTGGGCTGGACTTCCATCAACTCGGCGACGACCGCGCTGATGTCGCCGCCGAAGTACACCAGGGTGGCGCCGCATTCGAAGGTGGTGAGCTGCACCATCCGGGCGAACAGGTGCGCCAGCGGCAGGTACAGGTAGATCGTGTCGCCTTCGGTGAGGGTGGTCCGCTGCTCGATCGCGTCGAGTGCGGCGCGCCAGTTGCGGTGGGTGAGCACGCAGCCCTTCGGGGGACCGGTGGTGCCGGAGGTGTAGACGATGGTGTTGGCCGTATCCGGGTCCACCTCCACCTGGCCGGCAGTGCCGCCGCTGGTGATCACCTCGTCCAAAGTAGACACACCAGGCCGCTCGACTACGTCGATCACGATGACCGTGCGCAGCAGCGGCAGCCGCGCGCGCACGGCGTCGATCCGGTCGAGGTGCTCGGCCTGCTCGCAGATCACCGTCGTGGCGCCGGAGTCGCCGATGACCCAGGCGCACTCCTCGGCGGAGTTGGTGGGATAAACCGGGACCGACACCGCGCCGAGTGACGCGATCGCCAGGTCGCAGACCGTCCACTCGGGACGGGTCTCGGCAAGGAGCGCGACCCGGTCCCCCTTGACCACTCCTTGAGCGGCGAGCCCGGCGGCGACCGCGTGGACTTCCGCGGCCAGTTCGGCGTAGGTCCGCTCGACCCACTGGCCTGCCGCCCGGTATCGCAGCGCGGGCAGCGGGCCGTAGGTGGCCCCAGCCCACTCGGCGAGACCCGCGAGGCTGGCGGGACGGGTGTCGGTGTCCGGCATGTGCGCACTCCTTGAGTCTGATGTAAACGAGGGCGCCGCGGTGGTGGACGCCCAGCACACCCACCACCGCGGCCACCGCCCCCCGGGAACTAGCAGGACGACGTGGTTGCCTTGCCACCGAAACGGTCGCCGAGCCAGTTGAGGGCGTTGGTTCCCCACGCCGAGATCGCGACGATGTGGCCCGCCAGCGGCAGTGGCGTCCACTGCAGGTCCGCGCCCAGCGCGCAGTAGCGGTCACGGAGCTTCTTGGCGCCCGCGTAGGGAATGAGCTCGTCGACGGTGCCGTGGTAGAGGTAGACCGGCGCGGTGGGCTTCACCGTGCCGAGCTTGTTCTCCACCAGCCGCGCCTGCCAAGCCGGGTTGCTGATCAGGTCAGGTGTCGTGGTGAGGTCGTTGAGCCGGGTGAACGGCGCGGCGAGCGCCAACTGCGCGACACACGAGTCGCGCACCTTCTCCGTGACGTCCTTGCCACGTTGGTTCAGGTGCTCGGCGAAGGGCAGTTCGGGGTAGGCGGTGGAGTACCCGATGGCCGCGGCGACGACCAGACCGGATCCCGGCCCACCGTTGTTGAACGCGGCGACCTCGTTGAGGTCCGACGGCACGCCGCCCTCCGCGATCCCGACCAGGTTCAACTCAGGCGCGTAGGTGGCCTGCAACTCTCCGGCCCACGCCGCCGCCTGGCCGCCCTGCGAGTAGCCGAAGGCTCCGATCGGGGCGCTCGGCGACAGCCGCGCCTCCGGCAGCCGGGTCGCGGCCCGGGCGGTGTCGAGCAGTGCGCGCCCTTCGGACTGACCCACCGCGTAGGTGTGGGTGCCCGGCGTGCCAAGGCCTTCGTAGTCGGTGACCGCGACCGCCCAGCCCTTGAACAGCGCTTGGGCCAGGAACGCGATCTCGACCTCGGTGCCCTTACGCAGGTGGTACGACGGCGCACATTCGTCGGCCATGCCCTGGGTGCCCATGGCGTAGGCGATCAGCGGACGCGGCCCGGCGCCGGTCCAGGCCGTCGGCGGCACCAGCACGGTGGCCGAGACCGCGTTGGGCGTGCCGGTGGCCGACGTCGAACGGTGCAGCACCTGGTACGCCTTCACCGGCGCCGGGAGGATGCGGAACGGCTCGGGGTGCCAGTCCACCTTCCGGCTGCGGATCACATCGCCCGGCGCACCCGCCGGGAGCGGCTTGGGGGCGGTGTAGAAGGGGTCCTGCGACGGGACGGGCAGCTCTTCGGCGGCGTGCACGACGGGGGCGAGACCGCCTGCCAACAACGTGAGCGAGGCGAGGGCGGAGAGCAGAACTGTTCGGCGGGCCATGGTGCCTCCGGAAAGTGGAAAGCTTGATTTCCGGAATGTAGAACCGGCCGAGTACAGTGACAACCCCGATTACCACTTTGTGTCGTCTGAATGAACGGAAGCCCGCATGACCCGGACCAAACGCGCCTACGCGGGCATCGAGGGCGGGCAGCGCCGGGCCGAGCGCCGCGAGCGGCTGTTGCTGGCCGCACTGGAGCTGTTCACCTCCCGCGGCTACCAGCAGACCAAGATCGTCGACCTGTGCACCATGGCCGGGGTGTCCACCCGCAACTTTTACGAGGAGTTCCAGGCCAAGGAGCAGCTACTGCTGGCGTTGCACCGCCGAATCAACGCCGAAGCCCTCCGCCGGGTCACCGCCGTCCTCGACACCATCACCGACGCCGACGTGGTCACCCGTGTCCGCACCCTCCTCGACACCTTCGTCGCCAGCGTCACGGCCGACCCCAGGCTGCCCAAGCTCGCCTACGTCGAGGCCGTCGGTGTGAGCGTGGACATGGAGCGCCAACACCGCGAGTGGCTGACCCACTGGGCGAAGTTCATCGAAGCCGAGGCCCGACACGCGGCCGACCAGGGCGTCGCCCCCGCCCGCGACTACCGCCTCACCGCCATCGCCCTGGTCGGCGCCATCACCGGCCTGCTCCGCGAATGGCAGGCCCACACCCCACCACTGGCGGCGGACGAGATCGCCACCGAGATCAGGGGCCTGATGCTCGCAGCCATCACCCGACCGGCGTGAGCAGCGGGGGCCGTACTCTGCCCGGATGAGGTCATCCCGTGGGTAAGAGCTTCCAGGAACTGGACTGGCGCCAGACGCCGCTCGGCGAGCTGATGCTGCGCAGGCGGTGGGACCGCACGTTCGAGAAGGACGTCTTCGAGATCAAACTCAATGACGAGTTCCTGATGTCGAGCCTATTCACCGTCGCCGAGGAGGAAGTCGCCCGACACGCGCTCGCGGAGCTCAGCGGCACAGACTTCGACGTGGCCGTCGGCGGTCTCGGGCTCGGCTACACGGCACTGACGGTGTTGGAAGACCCACGGGTGCGATCGCTGGCGGTGATCGACGCACTCGGCGAGGTGATCGAGTGGCATGAGCGAGGACTGATCCCGGCAGGCACCACCCTGACCGCCGACTCACGGTGCACGTTGATACACGGCGACTTCTTCGCGATGGCGCGAGCCCCGGAAGGGTCCGCTTTGGACGGAAGGTTTGACGCGATCATCGTGGACATCGATCACTCGCCCCGGCACCTCCTGCACCCTGGCAACGCGGATTTCTATGAGCCGGAGGGAATCCGAAGGCTGGCAGGGCACCTACGACCGGGAGGAGTCTTCAGCCTGTGGTCGAACGACCCACCGGACACCGAATACACCACAGCACTGGAACTGAGCTTCGCCAACGTCAAAGCGGAGATCATAAGTTTCGCGAACCCGTTGCAGGAACGGGAAGCCACCGCCACTGTCTACGTGGCGACGACCGCCGAATAGGCCCGAACCCACCCGAACGCAACGGGCCAGCACCAACTGCCTGTTTGGGTGGTTCGCCTTGATTTGGGCTGAAATGGGCCTAGACTTTCACGGCGCGGGGCAGTTTCCCTATCCTGCCCGCTTTATCCGCGCAGGCCCATTTCCGGGTCCCCCAAATCAAAGCGAACAAACAGACACCCGCGATCAGCCGCCCGGCCGACCCGCAGGCCCACTGCCGGCCGCACCACCGGCGGCACCCGAGCCGGCAGCACCGCCACCGGAAGCACCCTCAGAAGCCGCCATCGTGGAATTCAAATCAGCCCGCATCGACTCGAGCGCCGTCTGAAACGCCTTGCAGATAGCGATGATCGCGCTCACCGCCTGATGAACGGCTTCCTCCGCCGCGGCGCTCTCCCCGCTCACGTCATCCCAGAACCCGCCGTCCAGCACCACCGAGACAGCCGGGTCGTTGCTCTGCGCGATCTCAAGAATCTGCCCGCCCGACTCGTGGGCCAGCTTGTCCATCGACTCGCCGATTTCCCGCACCTTGTCGGACAAGAGGAGCAGCCGCTGCCTTTCCGCCTGCAGCTCCGCGAGTTCCTTGTCCGCCTGCTGCTGCGCCGCGTCCGACGACTCGCCCGACGAACTCTCGGCGTGCTGCGACTGGGCCGCCGAGTGTTCCTCGATCGCCTTGTCGAGCGCCTTCACCGCCTTGTCGATCTGCTCGACATAGGCGTAGATCGCCTCGGGCTGGTAATCGATCTGGCGGATCGCGTCGACCGGGTCCGGTGCGCCGATCTTGGCGGCCGCCGAGGCGAGCCGGGTGCAGCCCTGCATCGCCTGCTGAATAGCCGGGTGGCTCACAGACCCTCTCCTGACCGTTCGACGTCCTGCGTGTTGTCCGACTCGGCGCGGTCGAA
This sequence comes from Actinokineospora xionganensis, assembly GCF_014323725.1. Classification (GTDB taxonomy): domain Bacteria; phylum Actinomycetota; class Actinomycetes; order Mycobacteriales; family Pseudonocardiaceae; genus Actinokineospora; species Actinokineospora xionganensis. The sequence continues at coordinate 211,918 of NZ_JABVED010000008.1, forward strand.
CGCGTCGGCGTTGGCCTCGATGCCGCCCGCGAGTTCGCCCAGACCGGTCTGGCGCCTGCTGACGCTTTCGCGGCGGCGGCCCATGATGTTGTCCAGGTCGGCCGCGAGCATCGGTCCCGGCCCCGAGATGCCGAAGGTGCCCTCAGGCACCGTGGCCGAGTCCAACTCGCCCCGCGCGGTGCCGACGCGCTCGCCCGCGCTCCGAAACCCCTTGGCGGACCCGCGCATTCCGGTCGTATCGGCCCGGAATCCCGTTCCAGTCATCACTTCCCCCTTCTACTTCGTTCCCAGGTAGTACGAACGCCGTTCGGCCACCAGCGCGCGGGCGTTGCGCTGCGCGGCCGCGGCGGCCTGCAACACCGCGTTGGCCAGCACAGCCGGGTCGACCCGACTCACCAGCGAGGCGTTCACCGCGACCTCGACCACATTCGCCGAGGTGTCCACGCCGACCTCGACCAAATCGCCCGCGTCCCGGCCGTGGACGATCCGCTCGGCCAGATCCCGTTTGAGCGCCAGCCTGGCCTGGTCGAGCCGTTCGGCCTTCGCGGCCATCTCCTCCAGCGAGGGCAGATCACTCATCAGTCCCCAGATCGGTTTCGCGGTTCTGACACTTTCCGACGGAGATCATCGGCACGGGGTTCCATCTTGCCTAACGTATTCTGTGTTTCGTGAACCCCTCGGCGAACGGCTACTGGGTGCGGGCCCGCGCGGGCGACCAGCCGCCCCGCCTGCCGTCGCCGAGCACGGTCGAGCCGACATGGGTGCGGGCGACCACGAACGCCCCGGCCGTCGCCCGTCCACGCGTGATCCGCGAGGACGAGCCCGAGGTGCCCCGAACCTGGCTGGTCGACTCCTTCGACCTCCCGTCGCCGCGTCGGTGACCGCGTGGCCGAAAGCCGCGACACGCCTCGGCCGGACGCGCTCGGGTTAGCATCAACCGAACGTTGATCGCAGAGTTTTCGCTGGTAGATCATCTGGGAGCACGTATGGCCGCGGTGACCGACGGTACGGGCGCGAGCCGGGTGCCGGTCGAGTTGACCAGCTACGTGGGCAGACTCGAGGAGGCGGCGCGGGCCAAGCGGATGCTTGACTCCGGGCATCTGCTGACCTTGAGCGGCACCGGCGGGGTCGGCAAGACTCGGCTGGCGGGCCGGGTCGCCGCCGACGTCGATCGGCTCTTCCAGGGCGACGTGGTGTTCGTGCGACTGGCCGAGTTGCGCGACGCCGAGTTGCTTCCGGACCTGGTGGCCGACGCGCTGGGCCTGCGCGACCAGTCCGGGCGCTCGTCGACCGCGGTGGTGATCGAGCACCTGCGGGACCGCCGGATGTTGCTGCTGCTGGACAACTGCGAGCACCTCGTCGAGGCGTGCGCGAAGTTCGTCACGGCGGTGCTGCGGGAGTGCCCGCACGTGTCGATCCTGGTCACCAGCAGGCAGTCCATCGGAGTGTCCGGCGAGCAGATCCTGCCCGTGCCACCGCTGGCGACCCCGGTCGCCGACGACGTGCGCTCGCCCGCCGACCTGGAGAAGTTCGACTCCGTGCGGCTCTTCGTCGACCGGGCGCGCTCGGTGGTGCCGACGTTCGAGGTGACCGACGACAACTTCGCCGACGTGGCCCGGCTGTGCCAAGACCTCGAGGGGCTGCCGCTGGCGATCGAACTCGCCGCGGTGCGCGTGCGGTCGCTGTCGGTGCGCCAGTTGACCGAGCGCCTCACCGACCGGCTGGCGCTGCTGACCAAGGGCAGGCGGACGGCTCCGCGCAGGCAGCAGACGCTGCGGGCGACCATCGACTGGAGCCACGGGCTGTGTTCGGCGCCGGAGCGGCTGATGTGGGCCCGGGCCGCGGTGTTCTCCGGCACGTTCGGTCTGGCCGCGGCCGAACATGTCTGCGGCGGAGCGGGCGTGGACCCCGACGACGTGCTGAACCTGGTGGACGGCTTGGTGGACAAGTCGATCCTGGTCCGCGAGGAGGAGGGCGGCGAGGTCCGGTACCGGATGCTGGAGACCCTGCGCGAGTACGGCCTGGACCGCCTGGACGAGGCCGCCGACCGGCAGCGGGTGAGTGAGCGGCACCGCGACTGGTACGCCGGTCTGGCCGGTCGGTTCGAGCGCACGTGGATCGGACCGGACCAGGTGCCGCTGATGGCGGCCCTGCGCCGGGAGTACCCGAATATCCGGGTGGCGCTGGACTTCTGCTTCACCGCGCCCGGCGAGGCGGCGGCCGGCGTGCGGATGATCGCCAAGATCATCGACTTTTGGTCGGTCAGCGGCCTGTTCACCGAGCTTCGGGTGTGGATGGACCGGGCGTTGGCCGCCCTGCCCGAGGACGCGCCGGAGCGGGTGACCGCGTTGCGGATCGACGGCTGGACGGCGCTGTTCCAGGGCGATGGCAAGTCCGTCGCCGAACGGTTCGGCGCGGCGGGCGAACTGCTGAAAGACCGGCCTGACGAGGTCGAGGCCGCCTACGTCGCGGCGGGCTGGGGTGTGACGGCTGTGTTCAGCGGCGATCCCGCCGCCGCGGTCGGGCTGACGAAAACCGCGTGGGACGGCTTCCGCGCACACCGGGTCCGGCGCGGCGAGTCGTTCGTCCCGACGGCCCACGGACTCTCCGTCGGCCTCGCCGAGGACTACCAGCGGGGCCGTGCCGTGCTCCAGGAGATCATCGCCCGGTGCGCCGCCCAGGGCGAGACGCACTGGCGGTCGTGGGCGCTGTGCTGCCTGGGGTTCCTCGACATGAAAGCGGTCCGCGACGCGGAGTTGGCCGACACCATCGGCAGGCAGGCGCTGCGGATGGCGCACGAGGTGGGCACCGTCGAGGTCGAGGCGTTCACCACGGAGACGCTCGCGGCGGTGGCCGCGCACAAGGGCGAACACGTCCGGGCGGCGACCCTGCTGGGCATCGCCGAGACCGGGTGGACGGCGATGGGCACGACGCCCGCGGCGTACGTGCCGCTGTTCGAACTCCGCGAGGAGTACGCCGCCCACACCCGCGAGGCGCTGGGCGACACGGCGTTCGAGCGGGCCGTCGCGCTGGGCCGCGCGCTGCCCCCTGAGGCCGCTCTGCGCTACACGCTGGAGGAGGCCAAGCCGCCCCCGCCTGCTGAGCCCAGCACCGGGCTCACCAAGCGCCAGTCGGAGATCGCGAAGTTGATCGCCGAGGGCCTGACCAGCAAGGAGATCGCCGAGCGCCTGGTGATCTCGCAGCGCACCGTCGAGTCCCATGTGGACGCGATCCGCACGAGACTCGGCTTCCACACCCGCTCCGAAATCGCCGCCTGGGTCACGCGCCGCTGAGCGACACGCCCGCCTGCACAGATGTGTTCAACGCGACTCCCTATTTGCGCCGGAGGTCCGTTTACGGCATCTTGACGCCCGGAGCGCCGGGAAGTCTGGTCGGCACGCCCACCTCACAGGGGGTGGGCTGTTAAGCGTCGATTGGGGGTTCGCGATGGCGCTTGCCTTGGTTTTCGGTGTCATTCTGCTGATCAGCGTGTCCTTGTCCGGTGTCGCGGCCCGGACGATCCTGTCCACCGCACTCATGTTCCTGGTCGCCGGAGCGGTGATCGGACAGGGCGGCCTCGGCTTGGTCGACATCCCGTCCGACGGCCTGTTCGTCACCGCCCTGGCCGATCTCGCGTTGTTCACCGTGCTGTTCGTCGACGGCCAGCGCGCAGGTCTGCCGGACCTCAAAGAGGGCTGGCGGATCACCGGCCGCACGCTCGGCCTGGCCATGCCGCTGACCATGATCGGCATCGCCGTCCCGGCCCACTATCTCGCCGGGCTCGACTGGACCACCGCACTGCTCGTCGGCGCGATCCTCTCCCCCACTGACCCGGTTTTCGCCTCGGCGATCGTGGGCCGCCAGGATGTGCCGATTCGGCTGCGCAGACTGCTCAACGTCGAGTCCGGCCTCAATGACGGCTTGGCTCTCCCGTTCGTGCTGATCTTCCTGGCCACCGCGGCGAACCGCGACGCCCACTTGGGCGAGATCGCGCTCGAACTGGTCGCGGGCCTGGCCCTGGGCATCGTCATCCCCGCTGTGGTCGTCCTGGCCTGGCGGGCGAAGATCCTGACCGCCGAACCGCGTCTGCAGGCCCTGGGACCGCTGGCGATCGCGATCATCCTCTACGCGTCGTGCCACCTGACCCACGCCAACCCGTACCTGGCCGCGTTCGCCGCGGGCTCAACCATCGCCACGCTGGACCGGGTGTCCGCGGAGCACTTCGAGCACTTCGGCGACCTGCTGTCGGAGACGACGAAGTTCGCCGCGCTGCTCGTGTTCGGCGCGTTGATCACCCCCGAGCGGATCTCGCACCTGAGCGTGGGCGACTGGGCCGTGGCGGTCCTGGCGATCCTGCTGGTGCGGCCCGCGTCGATGATGCTGTCTCTGCTGCGCACGCCACTGACCACCCACGAGCGCTCGGCCGCGGCCTGGTTCGGCCCCAAGGGATTCGCGTCGGTGGTCTACGGACTGCTGGCCCTGCAGGCGGGGATACCGCAGGGCGACCACGTCTTCGACCTGGTCGCGATCACCATCGCGCTGTCGATCGTGCTGCACTCCTCGACCGACGTGCCGGTGGCGAAGATGCTGCGGATCGAGCCGCCGGACAACCTGCCGACCGGTCAGCCCGCGTCAGCCGCCCGGGCTGAACCCGACGAACCGATGAAGTCGTGACCAGCGTCAATGCCGACTGGTCAGTCGCACGGCGAGCACACCGACCAGGAACACCGCGATGATGAGGATGGTGCCCGTCAGTCCGGACATGGGCGACGCTCCTGGCTGGTAGGTCCCGAAGAACTTCATGTTAGCCCTGCTGTGACGACGGTTACAGCCGACTACGTCGAAGGTGTCCGAGATGCGCGCACGTGATCTTGCTGAGGAATACCCGCTGGTCCAGCTGACCGACAGCGCCTTGGCCGCCGCGGAGCTGATAGCCCGGCAGCGGCGGCCCGGTGTGGTCGTGGTCGACGCGGACAACCATCCGGTGACCGTGCTGCCCGGTTCGCAGGTGCTGCGGTTCATCGTTCCCGGCTACGTCCAGGAGGACCCGTCGCTGGCCCGGGTGTACGACGAGCGTGGCGGCGCGGAGGCGTGCGTCGGCAAGCTCGCCGGACGCACCGTCAAAGAGGTGCTTCCGCCCAAGGACAAGCGGTACGAGCTGCCGCTGGTGTCCGGCGAGGCAACCGTCATGGAGTGCGCGGCGATGATGGCCCGGCTGCACAGCCCCCTGCTCCTCGTCGCCGACGGCGACACGATCCACGGCGTGGTCACCACGTCACACCTGCTCGACGTCCTGCTCAAAACAAACCCGGGGTCCAGCGAATGAGCATCAGCCAGATCCTCTCCATCGTCGTCTTCGTCGGCGCCTACATCCTGATCGCCACCGAACGCGTGCACCGCGTCGCGGCCGCCCTCGGCGGCGCGGCGCTGATGCTCGCGCTCGGCCTGACCAACGGTGAGACGGCGTTTCACTCCCTCGACGCGGGCGTCGACTGGAACGTGGTGTTCCTGCTGCTCGGCATGATGATCATCGTCGGGGTGATCAAGCAGACCGGGCTGTTCGAGTATCTGGCCATCGCCGCGGCCAAACGCGCCAAGGGCAAGCCCTTCGCCGTGATGGTGCTGTTCGTGATCATCACCGCGGTCGCCTCAGCCGCGCTGGACAACGTGACGACGGTGCTGCTGATCGCGCCGGTCACGTTCCTGGTCTGCGACCGGCTCAACCTCAACCCGATCCCGTTCCTGATCGCCGAGGTCCTCGCGTCCAACATCGGTGGCGCGGCGACGCTGATCGGCGACCCACCCAACATCATCATCGCCAGTCGCGCGGGTCTGTCGTTCAACGACTTCCTCATCCACATGGCGCCGTTCGCGATCTTCATGATGGCGGTCTTCGTCCTCGTGTGCCGCTGGCTGTTCCGCAGCGCGTTCAAGTACGACGAGAAGCGCGTGGCCGAGGTCATGGCGCTCAACGAGCGCGACGCGATCCGCGACAGCAAGCTGCTGTGGCAGAGCATGATCGTGCTGGCCCTGGTGATGGTCGGGTTCGTCCTGCACAGCGCGCTGCATGTCGAGCCGTCCGTGGTGGCCCTGCTGGGCGCCGGGGTGCTCGTCATGATCTCCAAGGTCACCACCGAGGAGGCGATCGCCGACGTCGAGTGGGAGACCCTGGTCTTCTTCATGGGCCTGTTCATCATGGTCGGCGCCCTGGTGAAGACCGGCGTCATCGGCGAGGTCTCCAAAGCACTCGCCGACGCCGTGGGCGGTCAGCCGCTGCTCGCGGTCATGGCGCTGCTCGGCATCTCCGCGGTCCTGTCCGCCATCGTCGACAACATCCCCTACGTGGCCACCATGTCGCCGATCGTCGCCGACCTGGTCGCGGCGCAGGGCGGCGGCCCGCAGGCCGAGTCGCTGTGGTGGTCGCTGGCCCTGGGCGCGGACCTCGGCGGCAACGCGACCGCGGTAGGCGCAAGCGCCAACGTGGTGATGCTCGGGCTGGCGGCCCGCAACGGCACGCCGATCAGTTTCTGGAAGTTCACCCGCTACGGCATCATCGTGGCCGCCCTGTCCATCGCTTTGGCGGCGCCGTATCTCTGGCTGCGCTACTTTGTCCTCGCTTGAGTCCGAACGGTTGACATGAGGCCTGGGTGAGTGCACCACTGATCGCGGCGGCGCGGAATCGCGGAATCGCGCTCCTGCGTCACCCGGCGAGGGCGGTCGCCCTGGCATTCGGCGCCGCCACGCTCCTCGGCACGTTCCTGCTCACCCTGCCCGTCGCCTCGGCGTCCGGCTCGGCGACCGATCCGTTCACCGCCTTGTTCACGGCGGTGTCCGCGGTCTGCGTCACCGGGCTGGTCGTCGTGGACACCGCGGGCCACTGGTCCACGTTCGGCGAGGTCGTCATCCTCGGGCTGATCCAGGTCGGCGGCTTCGGGATCATGACCCTGGCCTCCCTGCTGATCCTGCTGGTCTCGCGGCGGATCGGCCTGCGCCTGCAGATGACCGCGCAGGCCGAGACCAAGTCGCTGGGGCTCGGCGAGGTCCGCAGGGTGCTGCTCGGGGTCATCATCACCAGCCTCGCCGTCGAGGCCGTCATCGCGGCGTTCCTCACGGCAGGCTTCGCCGCCGGACACGACTACTCGTTCGGCCGGGCCGTCTACCACGGGATCTACCACTCGGTGTCGGCGTTCAACAACGCAGGCTTCGCGCTCTACAGCGACAGCATGATCGGTTTCGCGACCGATCCGCTGATCTGCGTGCCGATGATGATCGCCACGATCATCGGCGGCCTGGGCTTCCCGGTGCTGCTCGAACTGGCCCGCAGGCGCAAGCGACGAGGCAAGCGGTGGTCGCTGCACACCAAGATCACCATTCCGGTCTACTTCGGACTGCTGCTCTTCGGGGCGCTCGCGTTCCTGGTCTTCGAGTGGCGCAACCCCACCACGCTGGGCCCGGTCGGGACCCTCGACAAGATCCTGATCGGCTTCTTCCACTCGGTGCAGCCGCGCACCGCGGGCTTCAACAGCATCGACATGGCGCAGGTCCAGCCCTCGACCCTGCTGCTGAACGACGTGCTGATGTTCATCGGCGGCGGCAGCGCGGGCACGGCGGGCGGCATCAAGGTCACCACCTTCGCACTGCTGGGCTGGGTCATGCTGGCCGAGATCCGCGCCGAGCCGACCGTGCACATCATGGGCCGCAAGCTGGCGGGCGAGGTCCAGCGGCAGGCCCTGACCGTCGCGCTGCTCGGCGTCGGCGCGGTCATGGCGGGCACGATCGTGCTGCTGTCGATCTCACCGTTCCGGCTCGACGACGTGCTGTTCGAGGCCACCTCCGCGTTCGCGACAGTCGGCATGTCGACCGGCATCACCGCACAGCTGCCCGTGGCGGGACAGGCGGTACTGGTAGTGCTGATGTTCATGGGCAGGCTGGGGCCGATCACCCTGGCCTCGGCACTCGCGCTGCGCGAACGCGCGCGGCGCTACGAACTCCCCGAGGAGCGTCCGATTGTCGGATAAGAAGGCACAGCGCGTCGTCGTCATCGGCCTGGGCCGCTTCGGCACGTCGCTCGCCATGGAACTGATCAGCCGGGGCACGGAGGTGCTCGGCATCGACTCGGATCCGCGCACGGTCCAGCGGCTCTCCGCGGAGCTGACCCATGCCGTCGTCGCGGACACCACCGACGAGGACGTCCTGCGTCAGCTGGGTGTCGACGAGTTCCGCCGCGCCGTGGTGGCGATCGGCACCGATCTGGAAGCCAGCATCCTGACCACGTCGCTGCTGGTCGAGTTCGACATCCCGAACATCTGGGCCAAGGCGATCAGCCGCCAGCACGGGCAGATCCTGCAGCGCATCGGCGCACACCACGTCGTGCTCCCCGAGCACGAGATGGGCGAGCGGGTAGCCCACCTGGTGACCGGCCGGATGCTGGACTACATCGAGTTCGAGGACGACTACGCGATGGTCAAGACCATCGCCCCAGCCGAGGCGGTCGGCCTGCCGCTCGGCGAGAGCAGGCTGCGGTCGAAATACGACGTCACCGTGGTCGGCGTCAAGCGCCCCGGCGAGGACTTCACCTACGCGACCGCCGAGACCGTCGTGTACGAGGGCGACGTGCTCATCGTCGCCGGCCGCACACCCAACGTGGAGCGGGTCGCCGAACTCACGTGAGTACGGACACCCAAAGCTACGTACCCGGATAGGTAATCCCCCCGACGCCCTTGGTCCTTCGCGCGTTCACGCTGGTCAGGGAGTTCAACCAGCGGATCAAGACGGAAGAGGGCCCGCCATGTCGGAGCCGACGACCGACCTGAGCCACCGCGCGGCGGCCCTGCTGCGGGCCGTGGGCGCAGGCCGGGTCGACATGACCTGCGGGTCCGAGCCGGACATGTTCGTCGACGGGCTCAACTGCTGTGACCAGCCGACCGCGCACGCCCTGTTCCACCTGGGCCTGGTCCAGCACACGCGGCTCGGCGCGATCACCGAGCGGGTGCGCGCCGAACTCACCGACGCGGGCCGCGACGTGCTCGGCGCCGAGCCCAAGGTCACCGCGGCCTAGGTCGATTTCCGCGCCGCCTGCCTTGACAACGTGCTACGGTGCTTATGGCGCGAACTATTCGCACGTCTCCCGGTGTGTATCAAAAACTGACGGGAGAAATATGCCCACGATCGACACCCGCGTGACAATTTCCGAGGCACCGGCCGATAGCCTGGCCTCGGCGGCCTGTCCGGCGTGCAGCCACGAGTGGAGCGCGCACGACCAGATCTCCGCCCGGTACTGCAAGGCGACGGCCGCGGGCTCCTACAGCCGCGGATGCGTCTGTCCGGCCGCGAAGTAGCACTGATTATCGTTCGGGGCGGGGGAACTCCTCCCCCGCTTCCGAAGACGAACCGTTCGAGAGGAATTTCACCGTCACCATGACAAATGATTTGTTCAGCCACCCCATCAACGAGCCCACCGAGGACAACGCCGACAAGGCCGCCCTCCGCCCCGCCGCGTACGAACACCTGTTCCGCGAGCCCACCAGCCCCACGGCGACGCCCAGCGACGACTCCTCGAACTGAGGACCCGCCCGATCTCCTGACCGGCATGCTTGATCCCCGCCTTCCCGGGGCATCCGGTGAGATGACGTCCACGCGCGAGCCGGTGGTCCTGCTGTCCGTCGTCGTCGTGGCCGTCGCGGCCTCGGCCATCGCGCCCCGGTCCCACGGGACACGGTTGCTCGAAGTGGCGCCCATCGCCGTGGCCGTGCCAGTCCTCGTGTGGACGTACGCCAAGTTCCCGCCGGCGCCGATCTCCTACCGGATTCTCACGGTCTCGGCCCTGCTGATCGCTCTGGGCGCCCACTACACCTATGCCGAGGTTCCGCTCGGCCACTGGATGCGTGACTGGTTCGACTTCAGCCGCAACCACTACGACCGTATCGGCCACGTCGCCCACGGCGCCACGGCCGCGATCGTGCTCCGCGAACTCCTCATCCGGCTCACGCCGCCGCGTCCGGGTTGGTGGCTCTTCGGCATCGACACCGGCCTCTGCCTGGGCGTAAGCGGCGGTTTCGAAGTCATCGAGGCGTTCGCCGCGAGTCTCAGCGGCAAGTCGGGTCAGGCCTACCTCGGAACCCAGGGTGACGAGTTCGCGCTGAACGCGGCCCACAACCAGCAGCTCTCCGCGATGGACGAACCGATCGGGGATGTCCAGCAGGCATGAGGACGTTGTCCGCGGGGTAACCCGTGGTGGTCGAGAGGAGCCGTTATGCACCGGGAGAGCGACACCCACGGGCCACGCCAGGACGACGAGCTCAAGCACGAGCTCGACGGCACGCTCAAGGGCAACCGCCCCACCCACGCGGAGGACTGGCGGGACCCCGAGCTCAGCGAGGACGAGGAGCCGGATACACCCGGCATCCCCGAGGAGAGCTGAGCCGTACCGGAAGTGTCGGGCTGATCGACTTTGGGTACTCCCCGGGGCATGGATATCTGCCAGGGAGGTCACGATGTCTAAGCACCACGGCTCGAGAAGTCCGACCATGCCCTCGGATGTCGACGGCCACATCTCGATGTTCGACCGGTTCGCGACGACCGCGGCCGAGTTCGTCTCCAAGGCCTGGTTCTTCATGCTCTGCGTGCTGCTGGTGCTGCTGTGGGCGCCGTCTTACTTCCTGCTTCCGGATGTCGACACCTGGCAGCTGATCATCAACACCGCCACCACGATCGTCACCTTCCTACTCGTCGCGCTGCTGCAGAACACCCAGCGCCGGGCCGATGACGCCGTGCAGCACAAGCTCAACGCCATCGCCGACGGCCTGTCCGACCTGATGGGGCACGTCGGCATGGACAGCGCCGATCTGCGCAAGGACCGCAGGGAACTGCGCGCGGCCGTCGGATTGGAAGACCACGAGAGCGCGTCATGAGGGCGCGGCACGTCCGCGAAGCCTTCTCCGGGACGGCTCAGGTCCTGGCCAAGGTGGCCGGTTCGCCGTGGACGAGCGGTCTCAGCGTGCTCGTCGTGTTCACACTGCTCGTTGTCGGTGTGAGCACGAGGTTCACGCCGGGATGGCAGATCACTGTCTACGCCGCGGGTTCCCTGGTGAGCCTGCTGGTGCTGTTCAGCATCCAGCACACCACCAACCGGCAGACGAAGGCGATCCTGCTCAAGCTCGACGAACTCGTCCGGGCCACCGAGGGCGCACACGAGGAACTCATCGCCGTCGAGGACCGGGAACTGCACGAACAGGAAGAACTCCACGATCTCAAACGCCAAGGCGACCTGCGGCCGACCGGCGTGCCCGTCGAGGAAGCGAACAAAGGTGTGTGACCGTCAGTCGCGGTGCGTGGTCGCGCCCGCCCGCAGCCGGGAGTGGTAGCGGGTGTGCGCCTCGGCGACGAGTTCCGCGCTGAGCCAGGCGATCGGGGTGATGTCGACCAGCAGCGGCTCGTTGTCCGGGCCGAAGTCCACCGGCTCGCCGTAGAGGATCCACGGGCGGGCGCCCTCATCGAGCTCGCGCAGGTACTGGCAGACCCGGCGAGCGAGCCAGTCCCGCGGGTCCAGCGACCACCAGCGCGGCACCGCGAGCGGGTTGGCCGACAGGCCGGGCATCCGCAGGCCGCTTTCGTGGTCGGTGCTGGGATGCAGCGCGTCGGCCTCGGGTCCCTGGGAGTAGCGCAGATACACCGGCCTGCCGAGCTGGGTGATCTCCGCCAGCTGGGACAGTCCGTCCACAGTAAACATGACTAGTCCGCCTCCCCGGAATTTCAACGGTTGGTCGCCCTTTGTCGGCATCGCACTTGACGTTGGAACCGTGGTCACGTGGCGTCACGGTCCCCCCAAGGCTGCGGTTGGCGAGTTGATTCGACGGTGTTCTAGGGGTCAGCCTCTTCGAGGCGCAGCGCGCGGTCCTCGGGGCCGCTTGGTCGCGCGGATTCGGTGTCGCGGGCGATTTCGGTGGCCTCGGTGTCGATCAGGTCCCCGGGCAGGCCTTCGCCGTCGGGGTCGGTCGCGGAGACGAAGTTCTCGTCGCGGACGCCCTCGGCCACACCGTCCTGGTCGAGGCCTTCCTGCTGTTCCGAGCGCGGTTCGGTCATGGCTTCCTCCTGGGTCATTCGCGGCCGAGATAGCGCACCAGCTGGCTGGGTAAGTCGTCCTCGGCGACGCACGAGCGCAGCCGGGGCGGGTCCGGGCGGCCGCACTGGCGGCCGGCGGCCACGTCGGCGAGGAACGCGCCGACGACGCGCGGGTCGGGCACCACCTGCCCGCCGAGGTAGCGCAGCACCTGGATGTCGTGGGCCGCGTTGGTCTCGGCGACGGCCGCCCACCCGTTCTCCTCGTCCCACACCAGGGCCAGGTCGCGGTCCGGGTGGGTCGGGTCGTGTTCGTCGACCGCGAGGTAGGCGTTCGAGGGCCGCTCGACCTCCCACCACCCCGACTTCGGGGAGATGCCGACCTCGGCGCAGACGGCGGCGAAGTACCCCTCCAGTGACGCCTGGGCCACGCCGTCGGCGTCCGGGCGCTCGTTGATCTTCATCGACACGGTCACCCTCCCTGCCTCGGCACGGGACCGTGCCGGACGCGGGCTCGCGGCACTCGCGCCTTTTCGGCAGTCATGGCGATCGTATGCCCAGGTAACGGCCTCGCAAACCCGAGACTGGTGTTTTCCCGACGCGGGCCGTGGGCAACCGCTTCGTACAGCCGACGAAGAAAGGGCCTCGTCATGACCACCACCGCTCCCCTCCCCCAGGACCGACGCGGCGCGCCGCTGCGTGCCGTGGTGACCGGAGCCGACTCCGGTATCGGGAAGGCGATCGCGGTCGCCCTGGCCCATGGCGGCGTGGACGTCGGTATCACCTGCCACCGGGATGTGGAGGGGGTCAAGGAGACCAAGCGCGAGATCGAGGAGGCAGGGGTCACCGCGGCTGTCGGCGCGCTGGACCTCACCGACCTGCCCACGTCGGCCAGCGTGATCGACGAGTTGGCCACGGAGCTGGGCGGCATCGATGTGCTGGTGAACTGCGCGGGCACCGGCAGCTCGTGCAAGGTCATGGACATGGACTTCGACGAGTGGCGGTCAGTGCTGTCGGTCGACCTCGACGGCGCCTTCCTGTGCTCGCAGCGCGCGGCCCGGTGGATGATCAACGCCGGGCAGGGCGGGCGGATCATCAACATCACGAGCGTGCACGAACACGCGCCCCGGGTGGGGGCGGCGCCGTACTGCGCGGCCAAAGCCGGACTGGGGATGCTGACGAAGGTGCTGGCCATGGAGCTCTCGGAGCACGCGATCACGGTGAACTCGGTGGCCCCGGGGGAGATCGCCACGCCGATGACGGGCAACGAGGACGTGGACCCCCGGACTCTGAAGCGGCCCGGCCTCCCGTCGGGCAGGCCGGGACACGCGGAAGAAGTCGCCGCGGTGGTGGCGTTCCTGGCTACGCCCGCGGCCGGGTACGTGACCGGCGCGTCCTATGTGGTCGATGGCGGAATGCTGCTGATGGGGCCGCAGGCGAGCGAGCGGGTGCCCGACGCCGAATGGCGCTCCGTCTAGTGGCATGGTCGTGTGCCCGCGGACTGGGCACGACGTCCTAGGGCCGCTTGTGTGTGCCGGGGCGCAGCGCGGGACTGGCGGACACCCCCGCGTTGTCCGCCAGTCCGCCGACCAGGTCGCGCAGTGTCGCCCCCGCGTCCAGCTTCGGCTGCCAGCCCAACTCCCGGCGGGCCAGGTCCGTGTCCAGCACCGGGCTGCCCATCGCCAGGTCGAGCCAGCCCGGCGGAGTCGGCTGCAGGTGCGCCCGCCACGACACCGCGGCCAGGGGCCGCAGCACCCGGTCCGAAGTGGGCAGCAGCCGTCTGCCCACGAGCTCGGCGACAGCGTCGGCGGACAGCGGTGGCTCGGCCGCCAGGTTCACCGGCCCGTCATAGCGTCGCACGACGGCGGCGGCGACGGCGTCGGCCACGTCCATGGCATGCACGAACTGCAGCGTCAGCGACCGAGGCAGCGGCACCACGGGAATCAGCCGCTTCTCCGCCGCTTTGAACAACAACCGCGGTGCCAGCGGGCCGAGGAAGTAACGTGCCACCTCACTGGCGGAACGGCGCTGCAGCACCAACCCCGGCCGCAACCGGGTCACCGTCAGTTCCGGCCGGGCCGCTTGGACGCCGTCCAGGATTCGCTCCACTTCGGACTTGTCCCGGCTGTAGCCCGAAGTCGAGACGCCGTCGGTGGGCCAGTTCTCGTCGATCCGGGTCGAGTCCCTCGCCGGCGAGTAGGCGCCGACGGACGACAGGTAGACCAGGTGCGGCACCTTCGCGTTCACCACCGCGTCGATCACCCGCCTGCTGCCTTCGACGTTGACCCGGTGCAGGTACTCAGGATCGTGGCTGGGCTGGATCGCCCAGGCCGCGTGGACCACGGCGTCGGCGTCGGCGAGCACGCGGACCAGCAGGTCGCTCGATTCCGGTGTCGACACGTCGATGTGGTGCCATTCGGCGCCGTCGTAGGGTGGCTCGCGGTCGGGGAGCCTGCGGCAGACCCCGACCAACTCGTTGCCGCGGAGACGTTCGATGACGGCGGTGCCGATGTTTCCGGTGCCGCCGATGACGACGATCTTCATGTGCGCCCTTTCTGCCAGACCCAGGCGTTACCCCGTGGCGGCCGGGCGAAACGTTTGACCTGCGCGATCGTGGGTATCCGCCGACATGAGAATCGGCGTGATAGACATCGGGTCGAACTCAGCCCAGCTGCAGGTGGTCGACGCCTTCACCGGCTCGCCGCCGCTACCGTCCTACGCCTTCAAACGGCCGACGCTGCTGGGTGAGGAATTCGGGCCGGACGGCGGCATCACCGACGTCGGGGTCCGGCGCGTCGTGGGGGCCGTCGCGGCGGCGCTCGCCAAGGCGCAGAAGCTCGAAATCGAGGAACTGTACGTCTTCGCGACGTCGGCCGTGCGCGACGCCGAGAACCGGGACCAGGTTGTCGACGCCATCGAGCGGCGGACCGGGCTGCGGGTGCAGTTCCTCAGCGGCGAGGACGAAGCGCGCCTGACCTACCACGCGGCGCACCGCTGGTACGGCTGGTCCGCGGGCCGCCTGCTGCTGCTCGACATCGGCGGCGGGTCGATGGAGATCGTCCTGGGCCGCGACGCCGAGCCGGAACTGGCGGTGTCGCTGCCGCTGGGCGCGGGCAGGCTGACCCGGCGGTTCTTCACCGCCGACCCACCCCCGGCCTGCGAGATCAAGGACCTCACCCGCCACGTCCAGGACTCGGTGCGCGAGGTGGCGGACCGGCTGCGGTGGGAGGGTTCGTTCCGCCGGGCGATCGCGACTTCGAAGACGTTCAAACAGCTGGCGCGGATGGCCGGAGCGCCCCCGCAGCGCGCGGGACCGTTCGCGCGGCGGCTGCTGACCGTGGAGGATCTTGAGCAGTGGATCCCCCGGCTCGCCGAACTACCCGCCGCCCAGCGGGCCAAGTTGCGTGGCGTGTCGGGATCGCGGGCGCATCAGATCCTCGCCGGGGCGCTGACGGCCAAGATCACCATGGTGGCGCTTGGCGTGTCCACTGTGGACCTGTGTCCGTGGGCGCTGCGTGAGGGGATCATGTTGCGGCACCTGCAGTGCGTCGACCAGGCCGAGCCGCTGCCTTTGCAGTCGGTTCGCGCTTTGCGGGACGTGGCCCCGGCCTCAGTCATCGCCCCGCGAATGCCGATGAGCTCGCTGCGGGTCGCGCCCTAGATCCAAGCCAGCCCGCGCGCGACAACAACCTCCAACCCACCTCGGGGGGCTGTCCTTGGCCAGTCTGTCGGCGGGCGGCGGGTTTGCGACGGGTCCGGGGATTCCTGTGGATGGATCGGCGGGGCTGTGGACAGCCACCTGGGGCGAACTGGTCGGCCGGGCGCCCGAGCGGCGCCGGTCAACTGCGGACAGAACGAGCAACTGACCCGCACGAGCTGGATCTGTTGCCGCGCGGGCCAGGTGGGCCTAGCGGCCCGCTACCCAGGCGGCGATCTGGGTGCGGTTGCTGAAGCCCAGTTTCGTGCGGATGTGGTCGATGTGGGTTTCCGCCGTGCGCAGGGAGATGACCAGGGACTTGGCGATCTCCCGGTTCGTCATGCCCTTCGCGACGAGTTCGGCGACTTCCATCTCCCGCTTGGTCAGCGGGGCCTCGGCCGCCTCCGGGACTTCCCGGGAGATGTCTTCGCGCAGGGCGTAGGAGATCGCGGTGTCGTTGGGCAGGGCGGCGCCGGTGGTGAATTCCGCGGCGGCGGTTTCCGCGCCCAGGCCCTCGGTCACCAAGACGATGTCGCGCTGCATTGGCTCGACGAACGCCGTGTAGTTGGTCGGTGACGCACCGACTGAATTCCACACTGTTGTTGCCGCGCCCAGCAATCGGGCCGCACGGCGGAGTTCGCCGAGGTGGGTCGAGCAGCCGGCGAGCACGGTCAGGGCGAAGGCCATCACCGCGCGGTCGCCGTAGCGGCGCTGCAGCCGCAGCACCGCAAGGCCCGCTTCCAACGCCTGCTCGTACTGCCCGGCCAGGTACTCCGCGGCGCTGAGCGACCACAGGGCCCAGCACCGCCAGGACACCTCACCCAATTCCGTGTACCGGTCTACGCAGTCGCGCATGACCGCGCGGCCGGTGTCCAGGTCGCCGGTCAGGCTGACGGCCAGGCCGTAGTTGAACCGCGACCACAGCTCACCGCTGAGGTCGCCCATTTCCCGAAACGCGTTGGTCGCCCGGTGGAACAGCTCCGCGGCCTGCTCGCCGTCGTTGCCCATCAGGGCGTGGTAGGCGCGGATGTGGTCGACGTAGGCGCGCGCGCTGTCGTCGCCTATCCGCTCGGCGACCTCGGCCGCTCCGGCCAATGTCGACTCGTAGGCGGGAATGTCGCCCTGGATCAGCGCGAGGAACGCGTCGACCCAGCCCGCCGCCGCGCGCGGCTCGCTGTCGCCGGGGGCGACGCCGACCAGCCGCGCGCACCACATGCGGCCCTCGGTCAGCAGGCCGCGGATGACCCAGTACTCCTTGATGTCGGTCACCATGCGCAGCCCGACCAGGGCCTCCGCCGCGCCGCCGACGCAGTAGTCCAGTGCCTGCCGCAGATTGGCGTGCTCGAAGTCGATCCGGTCGAGCTTGGCCGGGCTGAACCACTCGGCCGCGAACTGCTCCGTCAGCCCGGCGCACCAGTCGCGGTGCCTGCGGCGCATCCGGTCCAGCTCGCCGTTCGCTCGCAGCCGCTCCTCGCCGTACTGCCGGACCGTCTCCAGCATGCGGAACCGGACCAGCCCGTGGTGTTCCTCGCGCAGCAGGATGGACTTGTCGATCAGGCCGTCGAGCACGTCGAGCAGCTCGTCGCGGTCCAGGCCGTCGCCGCAGCACGCCGTCTCGGCCGCCTCGAGATCGAAGCCACCGGTGAACACCGCCGCCCGCGCCCACAGCAGGCGTTCCTGCTCGGTGCAGAGCTGGTGGCTCCAGTCGATCAGGGTCGCCAGGGTCTCGTGCCTGCTCGGCGCGGACCGGTTGGCCTGGGTGAGCAGGGTGAACCGCTTGTTTAGCC
Organism: Actinokineospora xionganensis; assembly: GCF_014323725.1. Lineage (GTDB taxonomy): Bacteria > Actinomycetota > Actinomycetes > Mycobacteriales > Pseudonocardiaceae > Actinokineospora > Actinokineospora xionganensis. Next base: position 229,459 of record NZ_JABVED010000008.1, read on the forward strand.
GGTCGGCGAGCTGGCGGGCCGACAGCGAGCGCAGCCGGACCGCGGCGAGTTCGATGGCCAGCGGCAGGCCGTCGAGCGCCCGGCACAGCCGGATCACGTCCTCGACGTCGTCCTCGGTGATGGTGAACGACGGGACGACGGCGGTCGCGCGGTCCAGGAAGAGCCGGACCGCGTCGTATTTCTCCATCGCCGCGACGGACTCGCCCGGCTCCGGCACGGCCAGCGGCTGCACCGGCAGCACGTGCTCGCCCGCGACGCCGAGCGACTGCCTGCTCGTCGCCAGGACCACCACGTCCGGGCACGAGGTGAGAATGGCCTCCACCAGCCCCGCGCTCGCCTCGACGAGGTGCTCGCAGTTGTCGAGCACCAGCAACAGCCTGCGCGCCCGCAGGTGGTCGACGACCAGGTCGATCGGCGCCCTGGTGGACCGGTCACCCAGGCCGAGCCGGTCGGCGACCGTGTTCACCAACAGTTTCGGCTCGTGCAGCTCGGCGAGGCCGACGAAGACCACGTCGTCGCCGAACGACGGCCGCACCGCGGCGGCCACCCGCAGCGCCAGCCTCGTCTTGCCCACCCCGCCCGGTCCGGTGAGGGTCACCAGCGGCGCGACTCCGAGCAGCCGTTTGACTTCGCGGATCTCGGTCCCGCGCCCGACGTAGGTCGTGATCTCGGCGGGCAGCCGGGGTCCCGGCAACCGCTGCACAGCCGCGTTCGTCACGCTCACTCACCACCACCCAAGTGCTCGGCGCAACAGTCTGACAGAAGTCAGACATTTCCGACCGCCGCCACTTCGCACTTGATCTTGGCGTGGATGACCCGAACGCGCGAGGCGAGGCTCGCTACAGAGGCGGGCCGAACCCGCAGACCACCGGCTTGGCGGCCGCCGGGTCAAGCCCGTTGATCACCAGCTGTGCGACGCCGCTGTCGAACGCGAGGCCGACATGGCCGACCGGGTCGAGTGGACACACGTCCTGGACGAACAGGTTTCGCACTCCCGGTTCGCGCACGAACGACGTCTCGTGCGGGGTGACCAAGGCGTCGTACTTCGTCGCGATGATCGTGTACTCGACGCCCGGCTGGGCGATCGGTCCGCTGGTCAGAGCCTTGACAGCGGAGCCGCCGACGAGGATCTCCGGGCAGGCCTGGCAGCCGAAGGTGGCGAGCACGATGTCCACGACCGGCCGCAGTCCGAGGAAGTCGCCGACGGTGACCAGGCCGCCGAAGGTGGTGCCGTGGGTGGGCGGAGCCATCGCCACGACGTGGCCGACCTTGCCGCTGTAGCCGAGGACCTTCGGGCCGTAGAGGGAGTGGAAACCGCCCTCGGAGTGGCCCACGATGTCGACCTTGGCCGCACCGGTCGTGGTGAGGACGCGGTCGACGAACGCGGCGATTTCCGGCGCGGACTTGGTGATGGACACCGTCCCACCCACCGGGAAAGCCGGTCCGGCCTGACCGTAGGTGAGCGAGAAGGCGCAGTAGCCCGCCGCCGCGACCCGCGGTCCGAGGTAGGAGTAGTTGCCGGGCCCGTTGCCGCCGAGACCGTGCAGCAGGACCACGGGATTGGGGTGCGCGGCCGAGGGCAGGCATGTCCAGTCGTCGAAGCCCGAGGTCGGCGCCGCGGTGGCCGCTCCCGGGGTCGCGACGAGCATGGAGCCGGTGGCCAGGGCGGCCACCAGGGCGATTCGGAGGATCTTCGGTCGCATCTGCGGCTCCTGTGGCGCGACGGGACGAGACCACGAGTAGAGCACGATGACCAGTTGGTAACAAGAGCTCTTGTTACCAATCAGTCGCCCTGTTTGAACTGTATCGATGCCGGTAGCGTGGAGTCATGACCTCGCCATCCGGGCGCCGCATCCGCGGTCTCGACGCGGAGCAGCGCAAACAGGCGCGGCGCGACCAACTACTCGACGCCGCGCTTGAGCTGTTCGCCACCGACGGCTACCACAACACGTCCATCGAGCAGATCTGCCAAGCCGCCTATGTGGGCACCAAGAGCTTCTATGAGGTCTTCGACAGCCGCGAGGACTGCTACATCGCCCTGCTGCGCCGCATCACCGAGCGCGCCACCGCCGCGATGGTCGAGGCGCTGGGCAACGCGCCCGAGGACGAGGACCGGGCCATGGAGCTGCTGGTCTCCACCTTCGTCCACGCCTTCCTCGACGACCCGCGCATCGCCAAGGCCAGCTTCGGCGAGGCGGCGGGCCTGTCCCCCGCGGTCGAGCGCGAGCGCCGGTCCAACCGCCGGTGGGCGGCGGCCTACATCGAGTCGGTGTGGCGGAAGTACGGCGTGCCGACCGGCGAGCTCGGCGTCGACACCCACCGAATGGCCATCGGCATGATCGGCGGCATGTTCGACATGCTCAGCGACTGGATGCTCGACTCCGACGCCACCTTGCCGTCCGATGTGGACGTCCTGATCGGCGACCTGGTCGACTTCACCCGCGTGGTGCGGGTCGGGCTGACCGCACCCGGCCTGCGCCGGGTGCGGTCGGCCTGATCAGGCGTAGGTGTAGTCGTCCAACGGGAACCGGCCCGCTTCGCGCAGCGCGTTGAGGGTCGACGTCGGGCGCAGGATCGCCGCTTCCCCGTGCTGGTTGAAGTAGTAGCTGCGGGCCGTGGAGCAGCTGCCCGCGTAGAACACCGAGTCGTCGAGCTTGGCCGTGACCCGGTCGAGGAACTGGTCGTTGGCCCGCTCGGTGACCTCGAAGGTGTCGGCCTTGCGGTTGCGCATCTCCCCGAAGAGCCGGTGGATGTGCCGCATCTGGGTCTCGATTGTGGTGAAGTACGACAGACCGCTGTAGGAATACGGGCTGGCCAGGGTGAGGAAGTTCGGGAACTTCGGCACCGTGATGCCCTCGTAGGCCTGGAACCTGGTGTCGCGCCACCACTTCCCGAGGTCGCGGCCCTCGCGCCCGATGATCTCGATGGCGGGGAAGTTGACGTCCCACAGGTTGAAGCCGGTCGCCAGGACCAAAGTGTCGATCTTCGTCTTGGTGCCGTCGCCCGCGACGATGCCGTCCGGCTCGATCCGCTCGATGCCCGAGGTCTCGAGATGCACGTGCGGCTTGGTGAACGCTCGGAAGTAGGTGTTGGAGAACGTCGGGCGCTTGCAGCCGAAGTCGTAGTCGGGGGTGAGCTTGCGCCGCAGCTCCGGGTCGCGCACCTGGTTGCGCAGGTGCCGCTTCGCCAGCGCCGCCGCGGACCGGCCCGCGAACGGGACCTTCTTGTAGTGCAACACGCCCGCCACCATCAGCACTTCGAGCAGGGCGGTGTTGAACAGCCGGGCAACCCGCTGGGTGATCGGCACCTTGGCGAACAGGCGCCGAACCACCGGCGGGATTCGGCCGTCGATCTTGGGGACGACCCAGATCGCGGTCCGCTGGAAGACGGTGAGGTGCTTGACCGTCTTGGCCAGTTCCGGGATCAGCTGCACGGCGGTGGCGCCGGTGCCGATGACCGCGGCACGCTTGCCCGCGAGGTCGTAGGTGTCCTTCCACGCAGTGGTGTGGATGATCTCGCCCGCGAACGTGTCGATGCCTGGGATGTCCGGGGTGTGCGGCTGCGACAGGAACCCGGTGGCGGTCACCAGATAGCGGGTGGTCACCGGGGCCGAACCCGCGACGGCCACCGTCCACAGGTGAGTGTCCTCGTCCCAGCGGGCGCCTTCGACCACCGCGCCGAAGCGCATGTGGCGGCGCAGGTCGTACTTGTCGGCGACGTGCTCGGCGTAGCGCTTGAGTTCCGCGCCGGGCGCGAACAGCCGCGACCAGTGGGGGTTCGGCTCGAAGGAGTACGAGTACGTGACCGACGCGATGTCGACCGCGAGACCCGGGTACCGGTTGACGTGCCAGGTACCGCCCAGGTCGTCCTCACGTTCGAGGATCAGCAGGTCCTTGACGCCTTGGCGCTTGAACTCGATCGCCGCCCCCATGCCGCCGAATCCGGCGCCGACGATGACGACCTCGTGGTCTGGCCTCACAGTTCCTCCTCGATGGCGAGCGCGTGCGCGTGGGCCTGGCCCGCGACTCGGTTCTCATACGCCGCACGGGTTTTGTGGTCCAGGGAGGTGAGGGCCCGGCGGTCGCCGAGCGCCCGCCTCCCCACCCGCATCACCGGTTCCGGGGTCACCGCGTCCAGAATGTCCCAGCCCGCGAGGAAACCGGGGACCGGGATCTCCGCCTTACGGGTCCGGCAACTGCCGAGCACGGCGGCGGCGATCACTTCCGGGTCCACCGTGGGCATGCCGCGGCCGAGCGGGGCGCCGGAGGCGAGTTCGGTGCGGACGGCGCTGGGCAGCACCGCGCTGATACTCACGCCGGTGTCGGCGTACTCGCGGCGCACGGCGGCGGTGAGGCCGACGGCAGCGAACTTGCTGGCGTTGTAGACCGCCATGCCCGGCAGCGGGATCTTGCCCGCCATGGACGCGAGGTTGACGACGTGACCGCGGCCGCGGGCGATCATGCTCGGCATCACCAGGCGCATGCCGTGGATCAGGCCCCAGATGTTGACGTTGAGCGTGGTGCGGGACAGGGCGTCCGACTCCTCCAGGAACCCGCCGAGCGGCATCACGCCCGCGTTGTTGACCAGCACGTCGACGCGGCCGTGCTCGGCGAGCACCTTTTCGGTGAACGCGGCGAACGACGACCGTGACGTCACGTCGAGTTCGTGCGCCCGGACGTCGCCGCCGATGCTCTCGGCCGCTTCCTTGGCCGCCTCGCCGTCGAGATCGCCCACGTGGACAGTCGCGCCGCGGGCGGCGAAGGCGGTCGCGGTGGCACGGCCGATGCCACGGGCGGCGCCGGTGACCACCACCACCGCGTCGCCGAGAGCGATCTTCGGGTACCTGCGCTTGAGAATCGCCACGGTCATCCCTTTCGGACAGTGCGGTCGCGGACAGCGGCGCGGCTGGTGCGCAGCGAGGTCTCCAGGACGCGGGCCGCGCGCCTGCCGTCCATGAGGTTCGCGCCCATCGCGGCCAGGTCCTCGGGACCGGGGTCGAGGCGCAGCACCTTCGTCCCGGCGGCCCGCAGCGCGGCGACTTCGGCGTCGACCCCGCGGGTCATCCGAGCCCGCACCAGCTGCTCGACGCGGCGCAACCCCTTGGGCCGACCGGGATCCACCGAGGCCATCGGCGCGAGCACGACAACCTCGTCGAGTCCCAGCGGGAGCAGCAGGTCGGCGGAGGTGGGTGAGGCGATGCCGCCGTCGGCGAAGCGGCGGCCGTCGATCTCGACCGGCGGGAACCAGCCCGGCACCGCCCAGGACGCGCGGACCGCGTCCCGCAGCGAGGCGGTCGGCGCGGTCGGCGAGCCGAACGCGACCCGCTCGCCGGTGTCGTAGTCGCACCCGACCACCCACGCCGCCGGGTGCTTCACCCAGCCGTCGGCCGGAACCAGGGCGTCGACCAGGTCGATCAGCCAACCGGGATGGCCGGACCCGATCGGGAGCAGCCCGGTCAGTCTGGTCATGCCCGCGACGTCACGACGGCGGGCCAGCTTCAGGGAACCGAGGCGGGCACGCGGGAGCGGCGGAAACCTGCGTGGCGCCGCGGCGAGATGACGACTGACCGCGTCGCGTACTCCGGGAAGCCCTCGGTGCGCGTCGAGCAGTTCCCTCACCCCGACCCCGCTGCCGAGCAGCGTCACGAACTCGGCTCCCGCCGAGGTCCCGACGAGCGCGTCGGCCGTGCGCGGATCCCAGCCGAACGCCTCCTCGACCGCGACCAGCGCGCCGACCGTCCACGCCGCACCCAGCGTGCCGCCACATCCGATGACCAGACCGCGCCGCATGACACCTCCTCGGGTCAATCGGAGACTAACAGTATTCGAATACCACCGGTAGGCGTATCTGAAGACCGCCGGTATCCTGATACCGCAGAGGGTTAGGGTGATGGCATGCCGAGACTGACGCGGGCTGAGAGCCAGGCGCGCACCCGCGCGCACCTGGTGGCCACAGCGAAGGAGATGTTCCTCGCGGAGGGCTACTCGGTGACCTCGCTGGAAAAGGTCGCCGACGCCGCCGGGTATTCGAAGGGCGCGGTGTACTCGAACTTCCGCAACAAGGACGAGCTGTGCCTGGCCGTCCTCGACGACATCCACGCCGAGAAGGCCATGAAGATCGCCGAGGCGATCACCGGGGCCGACACCATCGACGAACGTCTGTCGGCGTTTCAGAAGTGGGCCGAGGAGAACATCGGCAACGTCGGGTGGACGGCTCTGGAGGTCGAGTTCGCCATCAGCGCCCGGCGCGATGAGGTGGTGCGCGAGGAACTGGCGAATCGCGACCGGATGATCCGCGAGCTGATCGCCGCCCTGATCACGGCCCAGGCGGAGGAACTGGGGATCAGGCTTCCCATGCCCGCCGATGCCGCGGCGACGGCGTTGTTGAGCCTGGGGATCGGGTTGGGGCTGCAGCGGGCCATCGATCCGACGATCGAGGTGACCGTGCTGACCGACCTGATCCGGCTGCTTGCCGGCCCATCCAAGTGACTCGCGGCTCGTCTGGTCTGTCCACACACGACAGTGCGCCCCACACCGTCTGGGGTGCGGGGCGCACTGTTGCGTGCCTTACGCCCGGTATGCGGTCCACATGTCGCTCATCCGCTGGCTCTGGCCAGGGGTGAACTGGTTGTAGCAGGAGTCGTAGGAGTAGTCCATGTAGTTGTGGATCGGGTCGAGACCCGGCAGCGAGCAGGAGTCGCGACCTTCGGGGCAGCCGTTGGTGGAGCTGGACTGCGCGGGGGTGTCCGCGACCTCGTCATTGGTGGAGGTGCAGCCGCCCTGGAAGGTGTGGTAGAGCCCCAGCCAGTGGCCCGCCTCGTGCGTGCCGGTCTCGCCCAGGTTGTAGTTGGCGATGCTGCCGCCGGGCAGCGAGTCCCAGTGCACGCGGATGCCGTCCACGGCGGCGCTGCCGCTCCACGGGAACGTGGCGATGCCGAGGTAGTCGAAGTCGACCAGCCAGATGTTGAGCGCGTTCATGCCGCCCTGGCGGGTCTGCGCGCGGTACTTCGAGCTCTGACGGTCCTTGTGCCAGTTGTCGTTGTAGAAGCGGTCGACGCCCGCGAGGGTGAAGGTGAAGCCGGTGTTGGAGGCCTGCGAGGACTCCTGGCCGCCGAACGTCTTGTTGAGGACGTCGATCTGGGCGGCGATCTGCGCGTCAGTGACGTTGCCGTGGCCGTCCTTGCCCGCCATCACGTGGACGTAGGTGGGAATGGTGGCCGCGGCCAAGGCGCCCTGCGGAACGAACTTGCCCTCGGCGCGCTTCTGCTCGAGTAACTTCTTGCTCTGCGATTCGACGCGGGCGATGTCCCAGGCCGTCATCAACTCGTGGTCAGGACCCCAGCCGCCCCTGGCGGAGGAGTTCTGCTGAGGCGTGACGCATTCCGCGGCGGTGTTGCCGTTGACGAACGCGGCGGCCGGTGCGGTCGAGGCCAGCGGGGTCATCGCGAGCGCAGCCGCGGCAAGCGTCGCGATACCTGCTGCGCGCAGGGTGGTTGAGGGACGTCCCATCGCCTTCTCCTTGGGCTTAGGGGGCAGGGGCCGTCGAAACCTATGCGGGAGGGTGAATGTTTGGGAAGACTCTGCTCGGGCGGAAATTTTCCCGTTACCAGAGTTGCGGGAACGCCGATTTGTTGCGGGACCACACTTAGGCAGGATGACTTCGCCAGAGGCCGCAGGGGTGGCCCTGGCGTCGGGTGCAGCCCGACGCGACGTCGACACCGGGTGCGCAAAACCGCCGTCTACTGCCGAACCTAGCAAACGGCCCGCGTCGAATAGTCCGATTCCGACAGATAAACCCGACCTCCGCACGCGTGCGGATCGGCGGCTCGACGTGCCGGAACAGCGTGGATACGCTCGCCGAACCACCTCGCCGAGCGGGAGTGCGGGACCGTTGCCGCCTCGGCTCCCCGGTTGTAGCGGAGGCCAATGATGCTCACCCGAAGCCGCCTCATGTCGAGTGCGGCAGGCGGTGTCACCACGACCGCCATACCGTGGCCGCCTGGTCCGTGGCGCCCGCCGATCGGTGGATTCTCCGGCGGCGACCCGAACGCGGTCCGTTGACCACCGGCGACCGCGCCCGGCTCGACCGGTCCCGCGCGCCGTTCGGCTCGCCGCTGCTCGGAGGCGCCAACCAGGACCAGCGGACACTGCGGATCCGGGTGCAGCTCCTGATCACCGTGAGCCTGGTGCTGGCCAACCTGATCGGCGCCGTGGTCGTCGCCGTGCTGCAGATCGTGGTCCTCCCCGGCCCCGGCCTCGACGACCGCACGCGGCTGATCGCCATCATCGGCGCGCCCACCTATGTGGCGGTGGCACTGGTCATCGGCTGGACCTGGGGCACCCGACGGGCGCTGGGGGTGCTGCGGTGGTCGATGGACCGCCGCGTCCCGACCGCAGCCGACCGCCGCGCGACCGTGCGGGTGCCGATGCGACTCACCCTGATGCAGGCCTCGCTGTGGGGGTTGGCGACGGTGCTGTTCACCGCGACTTTCGCTGTTCTGCAACCGGAGCAGGTCGCGACGGTGGCGTTCACCGTCGGCTTCGCCGGCATCGTGGTCTGCGCGATCGCCTACCTGCTCACGGAATTCGCGCTGCGCCCGGTCGCGGCGAAGGCACTGACGAACGATCCGCCGACCAGGGTCGGCGGCGCGGGCGTGCTGGTGCGGATGCTCGTGTTCTGGTCGCTGGGCACGGGGGTGCCGGTGATCGGTGTGGTGGCGGTGGCCGTGTTCGCCCTGGCCCGCAAGAACGTCTCGACCGACCAGCTCGCCACGACCGTGATCGTCCTCGGCGGCATCGTGCTCGTCGTGGGGCTGCTGGTGATGGTGATCAACGCCCGCGCGACCGTCGCCCCCATCCAGTCGGTGCGCGACGGGCTGTCGCGGGTCCAGCGCGGGCAGCTGGACCTGGAGATCCCGGTCTACGACGGGACCGAGTTGGGCCTGCTGCAGGCGGGCTTCAACCGGATGGCCGCGGGCCTGCGCGAACGCGAACGCATCCGCGATCTGTTCGGCAGACACGTCGGCCACTCGGTCGCCGACGAGGCCGTCGCCGACGGCGGGACCGCACTGGGTGGTGAGGTCTGCGAGGTCGCGGTGATCTTCGTCGACATCGTCGGCTCCACCACCCTGGCGGCGACGCGTCCGCCGGAGGAAGTGGTGGGGCTGCTCAACCGCTTCTTCGCCGTCGTCGTGGACGAGATCGACGCCCACGGCGGCCTGGTCAACAAGTTCGTCGGCGACGCGGCCTTGGGCGTCTTCGGCGCCCCGGTCCCCCTTGACGACAACGCGGGCCGCGCCCTGGCCGCCGCCCGCGCGATCGCCGCACGGTTGCCGGTGGAGGTTCCCGAGTGCCCGGCGGGGATCGGGGTGGCCGCCGGAATGGCGGTGGCGGGCAACATCGGTGACGAACGGCGGTTCGAGTACACGGTGATCGGGGACCCGGTGAACGAGGCGGCCCGCCTGACGGAACTGGCGAAGTCCGTGCCGGGCCGCCTGGTCGCCTCCTCGCGAGCGGCAGCGGCGGCGGCCCCGGAGGAAGCGGCGAGGTGGCGGGCCACCGACACAGTCACGTTGCGCGGGCGGACCGAGGACACCACGGTCGTGGTGCCGATCATTGACCCGGCTGGAGTGGTGACGGGGAACTAGGTTGAGGGGGCCTGCGGGCGTGTTGGTCCTGGGGTTCCCGTTTGGGTGGATGGTGGCGGGAGCCATCCGTCGCGGGGTCTAGGTGATCAGGGTCGCTTTGGGTCGTACGATGCAGAACTCGTTGCCTTCAGGGTCAGCCAAAACCGTCCACGACTCCTCCCCCGTCTGCCCGATCTCCACCCTCGTGGCGCCAAGGGCGAGGATCCGGTCGATCTCCGCCTCGCGGTCCTCCGGCGAGGAAGTCAAGTCGAGGTGCAACCGGTTCTTGGCCACCTTGCGATCGGTCACCGGCATGAAGCACAACCCCACCGAAGCCGTCTCATGCGCACCGACGACAACCTCCCGCTCCCGGACCGAGAGGATCTTCCAGCCCAGCACGTCAGCCCAGAAGCGGGCGAGGCCGGGCAGGTCGTGGGCGTCGATGACGATGTGGTGAAGCGAGACAGGCATGCCACCAGTGTCCCCCGATCCACCGACACCGGCGATCATGCGCACCGCGTATGGTCGGCGCACTGAACGAACGACGAGAGGACTGCCATGTCCCGCCTGCTCGGACTAGCGATCGCCGCTGTCGGCGCCGCCCACTTCATCGCCCCCAAGGCGTTCGAGCCGGTTTCGGTGAAGGCGTTCCCCGAGGACACCGAGCAGTGGATCTACCGCAACGGGGCCACTGAGGTCGTCCTCGGCACGGCGGTCGCCATCAAGCGCACCCGCAAGCTCGGCGTGCTGGGCCTGGCCGTTTACGGCGGGTGGCTGGGCAGCCGGGTTCTCGCGAACCGCTAGTCGGGCCTGCCCAGGGCCCGGCCGACGAAGGCCAGCAGAGCGGGCAGCACCTTCTCGCCGGTGTCCCCACGGGACAGCGGAAGCACCAGCACGTCACTGATCGCGCCGACGATGCCCGCCGCGGTGATCCCCGCGTCCTGGTCGGGGATCTCGCCCGCGGCGATGGCGGCGACGATCGCGCTCGCCAGGATGTCGGAAAACGACTGGTGGAAGACCAGCCGCTCGGCTTCGACGAGCGGGTCGACCGGCTCGGCGATCAGCGCGTACGCCATTTTGGGTGAGCGCATCGCGCGGGTGCAGAACGTCTCGACGGCGGCGAGGATCGACGCGCGGGCCGACGACGTCAGCTTCTCGGCGCCCGCCTGGGACGCGGCGACGACCTCGCGGCTCACCGCGGTGCGGAAGACCTCCGCGAACAGCTCCCCCTTGCTGGGGAAGAACTGGTAGATCGACCCGGTCGCCACCTCTGCCCGCCTGGCGACACCGGCCATCGAGCACCCGGCGTAACCCTCATCGACGACCAACTCGGTCGCCGCGCGGACGATGCGTTCCCGGGTCATGGCCTGCTTCTTGAGCACGGCCTCGGTCTTGCGATACGCCACCCACGCATTCAACCACCGGAAGAATTGAACCTTGCTTCAGACCTACGCCGAGGGCTACCGTCGAAACGCGCCGACACCACCAGACGGAGGAACCCGATGCCCGCCACGCACGAGGTCACCAACCAGGTTCCGCCGCTGACCGGCTACGACGTCGCCGCGTACCCGGCGCTGCTCGAAGGCCTGCGCCGCGAGGGCGCCGGATGGGCCGAGGCGGACCTGCACGCACTCGGCACGCTCGCAGGCGGCGAGCAGGCGCAGGAGTGGGGCCGTCTGGTCGAGAAGTACCCGCCGGCGCTGCGCACCCACGACCGCTTCGGCCACCGGGTCGACGAGGTCGACTTCCACCCGCACTGGCACGACCTGATGACGGTGGCCGTCGAGAACGGGCTGCACGCGGCGCCGTGGCGCGACCAGCGGCCGGGCGCGCATGTGGCCCGCGCGGCGAAGATGTTCGTGTGGGGGCAGACAGATCCCGGGCACCTGTGTCCGATCTCGATGACCTACGCCGCCGTCCCAGCGCTGCGCGTCGAGCCGACGCTGGCCGCGGACTTCGAGCCGCAGCTGACCGCGTCGGTCTACGACTACGGGCTGCGAGAGCCGAGCGGCAAGCGGGGTCTGATCGCGGGCATGTCGATGACCGAGAAGCAGGGCGGCTCCGACGTGCGGGCCAACACCACCCGGGCCACGCCGAACAGCGACGGCACATACACCATCGTCGGCCACAAGTGGTTCACCTCCGCGCCGATGTCGGACCTGTTCCTCACGCTCGCCCAGGCGCCCGGCGGGCTGACCTGCTTCCTGCTGCCACGGGTGCTGCCCGACGGCACCAGGAACGCGCTTCGGTTGCAGCGCCTCAAGGACAAGCTCGGCAACCGGTCCAACGCGTCCTCGGAGATCGAGTACGACGACGCCGTGGGCCGGCGGGTCGGCGAGGAGGGGCGCGGGGTGCCGACGATCATCCAGATGGTCAACCTGACCCGGCTGGACTGCGCGGTCGGCTCGGCGTCCGGCATGCGTCAGGGCGTCGCACAGGCAGTGCACCACGCGACCCACCGCGACGCGTTCGGGGCGAGGCTCATCGAGCAGCCGCTGATGGTCAACGTCCTGGCCGACCTCGCGATCGAGGCCGAGGCGGCGACAGTCGTCGGGATGCGGCTCGCGGGCGCGGTCGACCGCGCCATCGCGGGCGACGAACAGGAGGCGATGGTCCGTCGGGTGGGGCTGGCGGTGACCAAGTACTGGGTCTGCAAGCGCGCCCCCGCTCACGCGGCAGAGACGCTGGAATGCCTGGGCGGCAACGGGTATGTCGAGGAGTCCGGGCTGCCCCGGCTCTACCGGGAGGCGCCGCTGCCGTCCATCTGGGAGGGGTCCGGAAACGTGGCGGCCCTGGACTCGCTGCGGGCGATGGCGAAGCAGCCGGAGTCGGTGGAGGCGTTCTTCGCCGAAGTCGACCTGGCGGCGGGCACCGACGCACGGCTCGACAACGAGGTCGCCCGGGTGCGCAAGGAACTGTCCCACTTCGACGACATCCAATACCGGGCGCGGCGAATCGTCGAGTCGATGGCGTTGGTGCTGCAGGGTTCCCTGCTGGTACGCCACGGAAACCCCGCCGTCGCCGACGCTTTCTGTGCGTCCCGCCTGGACAGCGACTGGGGTGTCGCCTTCGGCACCCTGCCCACGGGGATCGACACCACCACGATCATCGAGCGCGCCAAGCCACGCGGAGGAGACTTCGATGCCTGAGACCCTGCGCACCGAAACCGAGGCGGGCGTCCGATCAATCATCCTGACGCGTGCGGCCGAATACAACACCATCACCTTGGCACTACGCGACGAACTCGGCGCGGCGATAGACGAAGCCGACGACGACCCGGACGTGCGAGTCATCCTGCTAAGGGCCGAGGGCCCCGCCTTCTGCGCAGGCTACGGCCTCGACTGGTCGACGCGACTACAGGCAACCGAGGCGACCATGGACCGGGCGTGGGACTCGGTCATGGACATGCGCGAGATGTCGAGGTTCGTCGACACCTACATGAAGCTCTGGTACGCCACCAAACCCACCATCTCGGCAGTACAGGGCTGGTGCGTCGCGGGCGGAACGGACATGGTGCTGTGCTCGGACATCATCATCGCAGGCGAAGGAGCCTCCTTCGGCTACCCACCCTCCCGGGTGTGGGGCACCCCGACCACCGCGATGTGGGTCTACCGTCTCGGCTTCGAGAAGGCCAAACGGTACCTCCTGACCGGCGACGAGATAAGGGCGAAGGAAGCGGCGGACATAGGCCTGATCCTCGAGTGCGTCCCGGATGACCAACTGCTCGACCACGCGACTGCGCTGGCCAAGAGAATGGCCCAGGTTCCTCTCAACCAACTGCGGATGCTCAAACTGCTGTGCAACCAGACGGCGGAGAACATGGGCATCAACTCCACAAGGACACTGGGAACCCTGTTCGATGGGGTGGCGAGGCACACCCAGGAAGGCCGAGACTTCGTGGAACGTTCCGCAAAGATCGGAATCCGTGAAGCAGTACGAGAACGCGACAACCCGTTCGGCGATTACGGCTCACGCCCACGCTGACATTCGCCGCCGGTCGGCGGTCGGTTCACGGCAGCGCGACGGCTTTCAGGCCACTTGACCCATTCCACCCCTGCCCCGCAAGGTCCACTCTGGACCTGTGACCACCACCGCCCGCCTGTTCACCCCCGCCTTCGTGCTCCTCGGCCTCGCCGACCTGGGCTACTTCACCGCCGTCGGGGTGGCTATCTACACGCTTCCGCTCTACGTCACAGGGCCCGTCGGGTCCGATACCGCTGGGGCGGGGCTCGCGTTCGGGGCGTTCGCTGTGTCCGCGCTCATCCTGCGGCCGTTCGCCGGGCGGTTGTCGGATCGGATCGGGCGGCGGGTGCCGCTCGTCGGTGGGGCTCTGCTGGCCGCCGTGGCCTTGGCTCTTACGCCGCTCGCCGACACCTTGCTGTCGGTTGTGGCGCTGCGCCTGGCACTGGGGGTCGCTGAGGCCGCGTTTGTCGTGGCAGGCTTCGCCGCGTTGGCCGATCTGGCGCCGCCGAGCCGGTTGGGTGAAGCGCTGAGTTACAACTCGCTGGGGCTCTACCTGGGGCTTGCCCTCGGTCCGCCATTGGGCGAACTTCTGTTGGAGCGCGGGAGTTTCACGGTCGCCTGGGTGGGTGCGGCGGTAGTCGTGGGACTCAGTGCGCTCGCTGTGCTCGGCATCGGCGAGACCCGTGCGCCGACCGAGCCCACGAGTGGGCCGGTGCAGCTCATCCACCGCGGCGCCCTCGCCCCCGGCATCGGCTTCTTCACCTCCGTCATGGCGATGAGCGGCTTCCTCGCCTTCGTCTCCCTGCACGCGCGCGAGGTCGGGTTGGCGGCCACGAGCCTGCCGCTGTTCGTCTACGGCGCCGTCGTCGTGGTCTGCCGGATCGTGTTCGCCAAGGTCCCGGACCGGCTGCCCTCGCTGTCGCTGGCCTCGGCCGCGCTGGTGGTCATGGCGGTGGGCTTGTCGACCATGGCGCTCTGGACGACGCCGGTCGGGCTGATCACCGGCGCGGTGCTGATGGCCCTGGGCATCACGTTCAGCACGCCCGCCTTCTTCTCGGCGATCTTCTCGTCCGCCGGACCAGGCGACCGGGGAGCCGCCGCGGGCACCGCCAGCGCGTTCCTCGACCTCGGGCTCGGCGGCGGCCCGATCCTGCTTGGACTGGTGGCCCGCTCGGCGGGCATCCCCTGGGCGTTCGGAGTCGCCGCGGGCGTCGCCCTAGTGGGGTACATGTGGACGGTCACCCTGCTACGACGCAAAGCGACAAGACCCGCCCAGGCGTAGCCCATTCGGGTGAACGGCTTCGACTGACCGGTCCCTCCGTAACGGGTTCCTCCAGCCGGGCGACTACCGCCTTGGTGACCCGGTGCCGAATCGAGTCACCACACGCGAGCCGAATTACCAACTTGACAGCAGTCGTCGGGGGACGCTGTCGTCGAGGGGCGGTCTGGCCATGCTGGTCTCCACGAAGACTCGTCGGTCCACTGGACGGCGGGCCACCGCCGTACTGACCAGCGTCGCGCTGGCGCTCTTCGGACTGTTCGCGACACCGCCGGTCGCGGTGGCCCAGGAAGCGCACGTGACCAAGATCCTCAGCGGGATCAGCGCGTTCGCCGACTTCAGCAAAGCGCTGAAGACCGTGGGCAAGTTCGGCGAGGCGCTGCCGGTGGTCGGGGTGAGTCCCGGCGCGGCGCTCGGTCTCGACGACCTTATCGCCGAGACCGTGCACAAACCCCTCAAGGACAAGCAGACCTTCGCCGACCTCGCGGGCACCTACCCGCTCGCGGGTGGCCGACCCGGCACCCTGACGATCCAGACCAGCGACGTGGCCGGGATCAAGCGGGTCGACGCGACCGTGCAGATGACGACCGTGGCCGACAAGCAGCCGATCAGCGTGGCAGGCGCGAGCCCCGAGATCACCGTCACGACCTCCGGCGCGATCGACGTCACCTTCACCCTCAACGCGACCCTGCGCTTCGCCTACGACGCCCCGCGCGACTGGTTCTACCTGGTCAAGGACGGCGCGTCGCCGAAGTTCACCGTCGGCGCGACCGGCGCGTTCGACCCCGCCGAGGTGCCCACCGCCGGGTTCGGCATCCTCGGCGTCGACCTGAACAAGGCCGCCTCCCACGTCACCGTCGAAGCCAACATGACGGTCTCGGCCGACGACCCGGACGGCGACGGCAGGCTCGCCCTCAGCCCGCCCACCGTGGGCACCGGCACGGCCGAACTGGCGAGCCCCGGCGCGGCGGCCGGCCTGTTCCACATCGGACTCGCCGCCCCCGCGGGCAAGGTCGACGCGGCCCTCGCCTTCACCGCGCAGCCGCTCGCGGGCACCGCCGTCGGCGGCATCAGCGGCACCGTGAACGTGCAGTGGCCCGACATCGCCACCGGTTCCCCCACGGTGAGCGTCACCGGCCCGGACCTCGCCCAGCTGACCCGGTTCACCACCCTGAGCCCGCGCGACCTGGTCGAGGGCCTGAGCCACCTGGCCAGTTCGATCGAGGCCATCCAGCGCGCCCAGTGGGGCGATCCCACCAAGCCGATCGGCAACGTGAACCTGCCCTTCATGCGCGGCACCCTGGCCGACGCGGTCAAGGCGAGCGGCGTGCTGGCGCGGTTCGTCGACGCCAACGTGTTCAAGCCCGAGGAGGACAAGGCCAAGGCAGGCCTGCCGAAGTTCACCTCGGTGCAGAACATGTTCAAACTGCTCAACGTCGGGCCGATCACGGTGACCGGCGTGGCGTTCCACGACACCACCAAGAAGCTTGAATTCACCCTGACCATGAAGCAGGACGCGCCCAACGACCCGGCGCAGCTCAACGACCAGGCCGCGCTGACCTCCGGGCAGGGCACGAACGTCACCTACGAGGCGAACAAGCTCAAGCACCTCAACAAGGGCAAGGACTGGGCGGTCGACTTCTTCAAGGGCCGCATCGTCTCCGCGGGCACGTCCCAGGGCGTGGTGAAGTCCAACACCGTCGACGAGATCACCCTCGAAGAGGCCTGGATCGGCGGCACCCCGGCGCCGGGCGCGACGTACAAGATCACCTCGCCGGATCCGATGATCGGCCAGGTCTCCTTCGGTGACCTGTTCAGCAGCAAGGGTTTGCGCGACGCGAACGCGCTCACCGCGAAGGCCACGGTGAAGCCGAGCTACGAGGCCAAGGCCACCCTGGTCCTCGACCTGCGCGACCCGATCAAGGGTGACGCCTGCAAACCGCTCGACCCCGACGCGGCCGCGGGCGGCTGCCCGTTCGCCGACAAGAACCCCGACGGCACCACCACCCTGGTGTCGAGCCTGCCCCGCACGCCGGACCGGTTCCTGCTGCGCACGGGCGGCGACCTGCTCAAGGCCGACGCGCCGGTCGACACCGCGATCGACGTCAACGGCAGCGTGGGCTACCTGAAGGTGCACCTGTCCGGCGAGCTGAAGCTGTCCAAGAAGGACGGTTCGGCGAACATGCTCACCGTCGGCCTGAAGAAGGTCGGCGACGCCGACGGCGACCTTCCGCTGTCGCAGGTCTTCCCGAAGCTCGTCGACGACCTGACCACCCCGGCGAAGGAGCCGGAGAACCTGCTGACGATCGCGGTCGGCGGCAAGGCCAGCGCCACGGTCGCGCTCGACGTCCCCGGCATCACCGACTTCTTCGGCGGCCCGGTCAGCGTCGGCGTCACCATGCCCGACGTCACCGATCCGACGAACGTGCAGTTCACCGGCCTCGACGCGCTCGACAAGGCCAAGGCGTTCGACTTCGACCCGAACAACCCGCGGGCGATGTTCGGCCAGATCATCAAGGCGCTGCAGGTCCTCAACAGCTCGCTGAAGGTCGTCGACGGCGACGGCGCGGTGAAGTCCGCGCTGACCACGCCGCTGCCGGTCGTCGGCAAGTCGCTCTCGGAACTGCTGGGCAGCGCCGAGACCGGCGGCGGACCCACCGTCTCCTACAGCAACGAGACCTTCAACGGCACCACCCTCGGCGTCATCACCGACACCAGCCGCGAGGGCTCCACCGCGTTCACCCGCGACCTCGAAGGCCGAGCCGTGCTCGTCGGCACCCAGCCCATGATCGTGGCGCTGGCCGACACCGGAAACAAGCGCCTGCTGCTGTCCCAGCCGTGGGCCACACCGCCCGCCAAGGGCACCACGTACACGTTCCGCAGTCCGCTGGAGGACGCGGTCGACAAGCTGACCGCCGCACCCCCGGACTACCTGCAGGACCTCGTGGGCGTGCTGAACAAGGCGCTGCCCGAGGGCAGCGGGATCTCCTTCGCCTACAAGGTTGTCGGCACCACGCCGTCGATCGTGCTCAACGTCGACATGAAGCGGAAGGTCGCGACCTCGCAGCCGGTCCGGTTCTCCTTCACCGACGACCTGGGCACCGGCCGGTCGCTGGTCGGCGCCGAGGGGGCGGCGACGGCGAACCTCGCGCTCACCGGCTCCACCAAGATCGGCTTCGTGCTGCCGCTGGCCGCGGGCGCGGGCCCGGCCGACGCCGCGGCGCTGTCCGTGCTGCCGGACTCCACTGTGGACCTCACCGCGGACGGCGGGATCTCCGGCGTGGTCAAGTCCTCGGTCGGCCCGCTGTCCATCGCGCTCGGCAACCCCGCCGGGCCGGAGAAGGCGGTGGCCAAGGCGCACTACAACGCCCACCTCGGCTACGGACCCGGTGGCACCACGCCGGTCCCGCTGTCGGACTTCGTGAAGAACGTGTCGCTGACGCTCAACGGCGACAACAAGCCGGTCACCTGCGCGGGCGACCCGGCCGCGGGCACCGACCTCGCGCTGTGCGCGGTCATGCCGGTCTACGTCAGCTCCAACAACGTCAACTGGACCAAGCTGTCCGACCCGGGCGACTCGTTCATCGTGCGCCTGCCGCGCACCGGAAACCTGGCCGACGCGTTCTCGTTGAGCCCCGACCTGCCGGGCGGGGTCAAGCGCTTCGAGATGCCCGCGAACATCGGGGACAAGATCCTCAAGGCGCTGCTGGACTTCTCCCAGTTCGGCGACGGCATGGAGAAGTACCTGGCGATGATCGAGGCGGCGCTGCGGCTGGCCGCGTTCGACGGCAAGCTGCCGCTGGTCGGCGACGACATGCAGCAGGGAGCCGACGAGTTCGGCAAGCTGCGCGCCAAGATCCAGGAGGCGATGAAGCACATTCCGGGTGGCGGCCGGGTCGGCAGCACCAACGAACTGGCCGACTGGGTCAACAACCACCTCAAGCCCGCGGTGGGCGACACGCTCACGGTCGGCTTCAGATGTGAGGCGACCCTGCAGCCCGCGACCTCGCCGACCGCGTCGGCGCAGGGCACCAAGGGCACGACCAAGTACCGCTACGGCGTCGTGGCCACCGCGCAGGGCCAGGACGCCCCGCCCGCCGTGGTCGAGGTGCTCGACGGCAACGCCACCATCAGCGCCACGGACTTCAACCGGATCAGCTGGACGAAGTCGCAGTACGCCACCGGGTACAAGATCATCCGACTGGCCGACTTCAACGACCCAGCCAGTTGGAAGGTCGTCGCCGAACCGGGCAAGGACGCGACCAGCCACGACGACAAGGTCGTCACCCCGGTGGGGGCGACCTACGTGCCCGCCACGACCAACCCGAAGCTGGCCGACTGCCCGGACGGCGCCGCGCTGCAGGACATCACCGGCGCCACCTTCACCTTCGACGTCTGCGCTGGCAAGATCACCGAAGGCGACCCGTGCACGAAGGAGGCGCTGGGCCTGACCCGGCCGCTGGACATCGGCATCCCGGGCCTGTCCCTGCGCGAGGCCGCAGACCCGGACAAGCGCAAGGGGGTCAGCGCGAGCCTGGCCTACCGGCTGCACGTCAAGGTCGGTGTGGACAAGAGCAGCGGCTTCTTCGTCGCCACCCAGGACGCGAAACTGCCCGAACTCGGCGTGAAGCTCGGCTTCACCCTGCCCGAGGCGATGAAGGCGCAGCTGGCCTTCCTGGAAGTCGACCTCAAGCAGCACCCCGGCGGCGCGACGGACCTGTTCGCGGGGACGTTCTTCGTCGACCTGCACAAGAAGGGCGGCCCGTCCTGCGTCAAGGGCTGCGCGGCGACCACCGACGACCGGATCTCGCTGGCCGACCTCGCCGACCTCGACGCGGTCACCGACGTCTCGCTCGCGGCCAAGGTCGGCATCGACTGGGACTTCAAGGTCAGCGCCGACTCCGCCCTGCCCGGCATCTCCGGCTGGTTCCACTTGGACTGGGAATGGAAGCTGGGCGCGAAACCGGGCGAGGGCACCCCGAACATCGCGTTCAACGACATCACGCTGAACGCGGGCGACTTCCTCGGCTCGGTCCTCAAGCCGATCGCGGAGAAGATCGCCCTGTTCACCAAGCCGATCCAGCCGGTGATCGACCAGCTCTACGCCCCGATCCCGGTGCTGTCGGACCTCTCACGGGCGGTCGGCGGCGGTGACGTCAACCTGGTCACCATCGCCAAGTCCTACAGCACGATCGCGGGCGGACCCGACCTGGAGTTCGTCGACCGGATCCTGCAGACGATCCAGCTGGTGAACAAGCTCGCCCAGAGCGGCGGGGACGTCGTGATCGGCGACTTCACCGTCAACGGTGACGCGGCCAAGACGACGGTGAACTCGCCGGACAACGCCGCGTCGCTCATCAGCGGCAGCACACCCGAACCCGGCGACCTGGCAAGCCGGATCGACCAGGCGGGCAGCGGCGAGGACGTGCTCGGCGCGGACAAGGCGGGCGGCAAGGCGGGCTTCAGCTTCCCGGTCCTCAGCGACCCCACGAAGCTGTTCGGCCTGATCATGGGCCAGGACGTGGATCTGATCAAGTTCGACTCCGGCCCGCTGCGCCTGGCGTTCTCCTACAGCCAGTCCTTCGGCCCGGTCTACGCCCCGCCGCCGGTGCTGGTGAACATCTCCGGCAGCGCGTCCGTGGAGGCGCGGTTCCGCGCGGGCTTCGACACCTACGGCATCCGCAAGGCCGTGGAGGCGGTGCAGGCGGGCCGGGACATCCCGGTGACGATCCTCGACTCCATCTACCTGGAGACCGTCGACGACGCGGGCAAGCCGCTGCCGGTGGTCACCTTCCGCGGTGAGCTGGCCGCGGGCGCCGCGGTGAGCGTGGTGCTCATCGAGGTGGGCATCAAGGGTGGTGTGGCGCTGACGATCAGCCTGAGCTGGGCGGACCCGAACAACGACGGCAAGTTCCGGTTCTTCGAGTTCTCCAAGCTGGCACTGCGGAATCCGATGTGTCTGTTCAACATGGACGGACGGCTGAGTCTGTTCCTGAAGGTCTACATCACCCTCGGGTTCTCACCGTTCAGCGTGTCCTTCGACTTCACCCTGGCCGACATCACGTTGCTCGACTTCTCGGTGAAACCGAACTGCACACCCCCACCACCGAAGCTCGCCGCGCCGAGCGGCACGACGCTGCTGCTCAACGTCGGCCAGCGGACCGACCAGCGCGGCGACCCCGCGTGGAAGGACCGCACCGCTGAGGAGAAGTGGACGATCACCCAACTGGTCAACAAGGACGGGTCGTTCCGGGGCTTCGCGGTCAGCGCGCTCGGGTTCCGCGAAGAACACCTCGACACCAACCTGACCAAGGTGTCCGGCAACGCCGCGGGCGACACCGGGAAGCGGATCTTCGTCTTCCAGGGTGACGCGGACAAGAGCGAGGCGGGCCAGGACAAGGCCGCCGAGGCCAAGCCGTTCGACAAGGAAGTCGAACTCACCGGCGGCAGCGGCGACGACTCGGTCAAGACCAGCATCGGCAAGGCCACCATCAACGGCGGCCCGGGCAAGGACCAGATCACCACCGGCGACGTGCACAGCGCGTTCGGCGGCAAGGGATCGGTGACGGTCAACGGTGACGGCGAGGACGACACGATCACCGTCGGCGGCGCGGGCAACACGGTCAACGGCGGTGGCGGCATCGACCGCATCGCCGTGGGCCTCGGCGAGAACACCGTCAACGGCGGCGACGGCGACGACGTCATCGGTGTGGGCGCCGACAGCCCGCTCGCGGCGAACAACCCGGGCAAGTCGCAGTACGTGGCGCAGAAGAACATCATCATCGGCGGCCACGGCAGCGACCGGATCTCCGGCGGCTCGGGCCCTGACGTCATCTACACCGGCCAGAAGCTCGGCGTGCCGGACGACGACACCGGCGTGGACGACCCGGGTCACCCGGACAAGACGGTGGTCGACGGCAACATCGTGGACGCGACCAACACGGTCAACACCGGCACCGGGTCGGACACCGTGTTCGGCAGTCAGGGCTTCGACTTCGTCACCGGCGGGTCGCTGCTCAGCGAGGTCGACGACATCCGCGGTGGCGGCAACAAGGACGTCCTCACCGGCGGGTTCGGCAAGGACAAGGTCTATGGCGGACCCGGTGACGACTACGTCATCGCCGAGCCGTCCGATGTCGGCGCCGAGACGGGCAATGGCGTCTTCGGGCCCGAGCGGTCGGTCAACCACCGAACGCTGCCCGCGAACGTGGCCCCGCAGTCGAAGCTGCTGGTCGGCGGATACGGCAACGACCACGTGATCGGCGGCGACGGCGGAGCCGAGATGTTCGGCGACAAGCACGCCAACCCGTGCGCGCCCCCGAGCAACGACCCGGAGTCCAAGCCACCGGCGGAGCCGGAGGACAGCCAGGACGGCCGTGACCTGATGATCGGCGGCGCCGGTGTCGAGACGGCCGCCGCGGGCGGCAAGGCCGACCGGCTGGACCTGCGGTCCAACGCCGACCTCGGCTGCGGGCAGCGCGACGACGACGTCATCGCGGGCGGCAACGACAACGACAAGCTCTACGGCGGCCACGGAAAGGACACCGTCTACGGCGACTCGGGCAGCGACTCGGTCTACGGCAACGACGGCGACGACTCCCTCTATGGCGGCACGCAGAACGACTTCATCGAGGGCAACAACGGCTCCGACCACACCTTCGGCGGCGGCGGCTCCGATGTGCTCGTCGGCGGGACCCGCAAGGCCGGTGAGCCCGACAGCGGCGGCGACCACCTCTACGGTGACGCCGAGAACGACCTGCTCATCGGTGACAACGGCAGCGGCGACGCGGTCGCGGGCACCGGCGGGCCGTTCGACCTCGACGGCGCCAACGCGGCGGCCGGTGGTCCGGACTTCATCTTCGGCGGCGACGCCGACGACCGGGGCTTCGGCGGCCTGGCGCACGACGAGATGTCGGGCGGAGCGAACGACGACTACCTGGAAGGCAACAACGCCGACGACGTCATCCACGGCGACGGCGGCGAGGACCGGGTGGTCGGCGGCAGCGCCGAAGTGGCGTCCACTGTGGACGACCACAAGGTCGGCAGGCCGGACGTCGGCGACAAGCTGTTCGGCGACGCGGGTCCCGACCTGATCGCGGGCGACAACGCGGTTCTGTCCCTTGTGGACGGCACGCAGGCCTCCCCGATGACGCTGGGCAGGCAGTTCGCCAAGGCGCACAAGATCGAGCTGCTCGACCTCGGCTACGCGCCGGCGGCGGGCACCTCGGGCGGCGACGTGATCAGCGGCGGCGGCGACCAGGACGTGATCTCCGGCCAGGGCGGCGAAGACGCGATCGCGGGCGACGACGCTGACGACTACGCCGAGGGCGGACCGGCGCGCGACACCATCTCGGGCAACGGCGGCCAGGACGACCTGGTCGGCGGCAGCTCGACGCAGGAGGCGCCGGGCGTCGGACAGCCCGACGTCGGCGACCTGATCCACGGCAACGCGGAACAGGACCTCGCCTTGGGTGACAACGGTTCACTGGTCCGCTTCGGGCCGCCGAGCAGGCTGACCCAGGAACGCGGGATGACCGGCCGGGCGATCGTGCTCCTGGACCTCGGCCTCACCCCGCACGCCGATTCCTCCGGCGGTGACGAGGTCTTCGGCGACGACGCCACCGACGTCCTGCTCGGCCAGGGCGGTCCGGACCGGCTCCAGGGCAACGCCCACGACGACTACGTCGAGGGCAACCAGGGTGTCGACTGGATCGAGGGCGACAGCGGCAATGACGACCTCGTCGGCGGCAGCAGCGCCCCGCTGTCGGGTTCCGGTGCCACGACTTCCGGTCAGCCGGACGCCGCGGACGCCCTCTACGGCGGCCCCGGTGACGACATCGGCATCGGTGACAACGGTGTCGTGCTGCGGCCGGCGGCGGGCGAGGTCCCGACCAGGGCGACCCAGCGCCTGGCCACGGCGGGCGGCAACCCGATCACCGGGCGGATCGTCCAGCGCTACGACCTGGACAACGGCGGCCTGCTCAACGCCCCGGCCGGCGACCGGTTCGGCGACGACCGGGTGTCCGGCGGGTCCGGTGTGGACGTGCTGTGGGGCCAGGACGGCGGGGACTTCCTCTCCGGCGGCGGCCAGGCCGACTACCTGGAAGGCAACGGCGGCAACGACATGCTGCGCGGTGACCGGATGCTGTCCGAGCCGTCCGGCGAGACCACCTCGGTCCCGCTGGCCGACCCGGGCTGGCCGGGAGCGGCGAGCCCGTTGGAGGAACTGGAAGGCACCGACACGACGTCCGGCCAAGACGACATGATCGGCGGCAGCGCGGCGGCCGGGTTCCGCGACGGCGGCGACGCCTTCGAGGGCAACGGCTCCGACGACGTGCAACTCGGCGACAATGGCTCGCTGGTGCGCACACTGCAGGGCCAGCCGGGCTCGATGTCGGAGAAGGTCTACGCCGAGCGGTACGCCACGGGTCAGGTTCCCGCGGACGCGACGGTGTCGCGCACGCACGATCCTGAGTTGCCGGGCCCGTCGACCAGGTTCTGCACGACCGCACAGGCGACGTGTGAACCGGTGGGCGCCTTCGGCGACGACACCATGTTCGGCAACGACGGCGACGACGGGATGTGGGGCCAGGACGGCGACGACACCATGACCGGGGCGGCCGACGACGACGACATGTACGGCGAACTCGGCAACGACACCATGTTCGGCAATGACGGCCAGGACGCGATGGTCGGCGACCGCGGCGGCGTGGTCAACGAGTTCCTGAACGCCGACGACGTGGCGGCCAAGGGCTTCACGATGACGATGAACTCGGTGCCCCAGGAGACCTTCACCGGTTTCCGGGCGGGTGCGTACGACCGCAGGGTCGACCTGCTCCACGATGTGGACGGCGACGCCTTCATCGGCGGTCCGAGCTACCCGGCCATGCCGCACAACGGCATCGCCGAGGGCGGCGACGACCGCATCCGCGGCGGCCTGGGTGAGGACAACATCCACGCGGGCTTCGGCGACGACATGGCCAACGGCGACAGCGGCGGCGACCAGGTCTTCGGCGGCGACGGCGCGGACGTCCTGTGGGGCGGCAAGGGTTGCGACCCGGTGGTGAACGCCGCGACACCGGACTGCCAGACGAACGGCGCGTTCAATCCGGATTCGCGCGGGACGAACGACCGCTTCATCGACCACGTCTTCGGCGGGATCGGCGGCACCTCGGAGGCGTCACTGCAGGGAGCGGTCGGCTCGGACGTCATCGACTTCAATCCGCGCGGCGCCTACCCGGGCAACTGCGCGGCGGGCCCCTGGCCCCAGACTCTCGGCTCCGGCGCGATCGACCCGTGCCGCTGGTTCGAGATGACGGAGAAGGTCAACGACGACCCGAACAACCTGGCGACGCTGGCCGACAACCAGCACCACCAGGGCACCGACTGGCAGTACGGCGGCTGGGACCGCGACGTCCTCCAGGGCAACGTGGCGGGCAACGGCCCGAACCCGGGCGACCGGCTGATCGACTGGTCGGGCGCGTTCAACCTCTACACCCACTGCAACGCGGCCTATGGCGGGTACAACGACATCCGCCAGTTCAGCCCCGAGATGCAGCTGTTCCTGGAGAAGTTGGCGTGGGCCACCGGAGCGGGCCAAACCGCGTCCGACTCGGTGACCCCGGGAACGTCAGCCTTCAGGGAGTTGGCGCTGGTATACCCGGCGGACTTGAGGCAACACGGCAACGGCAAGGCCTACCCGACCACGCCAGGCCACTTCGACTCCCCCGTCTCCTGCGTCGACTGAACACCGCAGACACGAACCGCCCCACTCGCAAGGTGGGGCGGTTCGTGTTTGTCAGGCGGTCGCCGACACGGACGTGTGGGGGTCGGCGACGACTTCAAGACGACTTCGCCGGATCCGGTCACGACCCCACTCGCCAAGCGGTAGCAGCGCCTCATTGAGCGCAGCGCCCGCTTCGGTCAGCGTGTACTCCACCTTCGGCGGCACTTCCGCGTAGACCGTGCGGTGGATAAGCTCGTCCTCTTCCATTTGACGCAGATGCTGGGTCAGCATCTTCTCGCTGACGCCGGGCAGCGCGCGGCGCAGTTCGGCGAACCGGCGGACACCGTGGGCATGCAGCTCCCACAGGATGAGGCCCTTCCACTTGCCGCTGACGACGTCGAGCGCGGCGTCGATGCCGCAGATGTACGGCCCGAGGCGCGGTGTTCTCGCCATCTCGGATCCTCCCTTCACTTACCAAAAGGTAAGTACCGCAGCAAATAGTGGGTACTTCCGTGATGGTACGCCGTCACACAACATGGATGGTGTGTCTGAAACCAACCGAAATCCGATCCACCCGACCGACCTCACCATGCTCGGCCTCGGCGCGATGGGCAGCGCGCTGACCGCCGCGCTGCTCGACGCCGACCACTCCGTGACCGTGTGGAACCGCACCCCTGGCCGCGACACGGACCTGGTGGCCCGCGGCGCCCATGCCGCGGGCTCCGTCCGCGAGGCCGTCACGGCGAGCCCGGTGGTCGTCGCCTGCTTGCTCAAGCACGACTCAGTGCACGAGACCCTCGACCCGGTCATCGACGCGTTGCGCGGCCGGACGCTGGTCAACGTCACCACCACGACGCCTGAGGAGGCCCGCGAACTCGCGTCCTGGGCGGCGGCTCACGGCGTCGACTACCTCGACGGCGCGATCATGGCCGTGCCCGCCATGATCAGCTCCCGCGCGGGTCAGATCTTCTACAGCGGCTCTCGGGCGGCGTACGACGCGCTGCTGCCGATCATCGACATCTGGGCCACGAGTGAGTTCCACGGCGAGGACGCGGGCCGGGCCTCGCTGGTGGACTTGGCGATGCTGTCGGGGATGTACCAACTGTTCGCCGGCTTCGTCCACGGCGCCGCGATGGTCGGCTCGGTCGGGATGAGCGCGTGCGACTTCGCCGCCCGGCAGGCGCCCTTCCTGGCCGCCATGACCGCCGAACTCGCCGGTTTCGCCAAGGTCATCGATGGGGGCGACTACACCGTCCCGAACCAGCAGAGCCTGGACTTCTCCGACCTTTCGCACATCGTGCGAGCGAGCGAGGGCCAGGGCGTCGATCCCGCTCCCATCGCCGCGGTTCAGGCGCTCATCGACAGGCAGGTCGCCGCGGGCCATGGCTCCGAGGGTTTCGCCCGGATCTACGAGAGCCTGCGGGCTACCGTCTCCACGGGGCAGGTGCGGCGATGAGCGCCACCCCGGTCACCGTGATCGGGCTCGGCCCGATGGGCCAGGCCATGGTCCGCGCACTGCTCGCCGCGGGCCACCCGGTCACGGTCTGGAACCGCACGCCGTCGCGTGCCGAAGGCGTGGTCGCCGACGGCGCCCGACTGGCCGCATCGCCTGCCGACGCCGTGGCGGCGGGCGACCTGGTGATCTTGAGTCTGACCGACTACCAGGCGATGTGGGATGTTCTCGGCGGCGCTACGGCGCGGCTGGCCGGGCGGACGCTGGTCAATCTCAGCTCCGACACCCCCGACAAGACGCGTGAGGCCGCGGCGTGGGCGCGCTCGCACTCGGCGTCGTTCGTGGCAGGCGGCGTCATGGTGCCCGCGCCCATGGTCGGCACCGACCGCGCATATGTGTACTACAGCGGCGACGCGGAGGCGTTCGACGCGCATCGCGCGGCGCTCGCCCACCTCGGCGAGCCGAGCTTCCTCGGCGACGATCCCGCTCGGGCCCAGCTGATGTACCAGGCACATCTCGACGCCTTCCTGACCACGTTGTCGGGGATCGCGCACGCGACCGCGCTCGTCGGCTCGGCGGGCATCACGGCTGAGGAGTTCCTGCCCGAGGTCATGCGGCTGATCGGGGCGATTCCCGACATGCTCGCCGCCGACGGCGTCGCGGCCCTCGGAGCACTGATCGACAGGGGCGAACACCCTGGCGAGGGGGCCGACAACGTCATGTTGGGCGCCACCGCCGACCACATCGTGGCGAGCAGCCGGTCCGCGGGCGTCGACACCGCGCTGCCGCGCGCTGTGCAGGCGCACTACCACCGCGCGATCGACGACGGACACGGAGCCGACGGGTGGACCCGGATCGTCGACGGCATCCGCGCCCCCGCGTGAACCCTTGAGGTCTCCCCGTCGCGGTTGAACCGGGCCGCGGCGGGGAAACCTCTCCGCATGGAAAGACGTGTCCGCACCACCAGAGATGGCCCCGTCCTCATCGAAGGGCCGGTGGAACTCACCACAGAGGACGGCAGGACGGTCCACTCGGACCGCTTCGTCACCGCACTGTGCACCTGCCGCAGAAGCAGCATCTACCCGCTCTGCGACGCCAGCCACCGCAAGAAGGTCCGCGAGGTTTAAACCTGTTACAGCGCAGGGTATCCGGGCGCCATGTTCCTGCTCCGGCCGCCGGGCGTCTACCGGCCACAGTCTGATACGAGTCTGCTGCTGGACGCCTTCGAGGCATCCGCGATCCCACCGGGTGGCACGGTTCTCGACGTGGGCACCGGAACCGGCGCCATCGCCATCGCCGCCGCCAAGGCGGGAGCCAGACACGTCACCGCGGCTGATGTCAGCCTCAAAGCGGTCATCACGGCTCGCCTTAACGCGAAACTCAGGGGCGCGCGCGTCTTCGTCGAACACGGCGATGCCCTGGACTTGGCCGCGGGTCGCAAGTTCGACCTGATCCTGGCGAATCCGCCCTATGTTCCCGCTTCCGCCCCCGAACCGCCCAAGCATGGCCCCGCCCGAGCCTGGGACGCGGGCCACAGCGGGCGAGCCATCCTCGACCGCCTCTGCGTCCTGGCCCCGGACCTGCTCGCCCCGAACGGAACCCTCCTCCTCGTCCACTCAGGACTCTGCGACGCGGACAAGACACTGCACCAACTTCGTGGCGGCGGCCTCAAAGCCGCCGTCGTCGCCCGCCAGGACGAACCGTTCGGGCCGGTCATGAACGGCCGGATCGACCTGCTGGAAAGCCGGGGACTGGTGGCACCGGGGAGCAGGCACGAAGAGTTGGTGGTCATCCGCGCCGACCGGGTCACCCAGCCGCGCTGATCCGCTGGTCCACCAGCAGTGACGTCCGGTCCGCCTGCCACGACGTCAACAGGTGATCGGCCAGCCGCGCCTCCAACAACTCCGTGCCCTGAATGCCGAGCACCACCTCCGCCGCGAGTTCCGGTTCGTCGTCGAGCAGCCCGCCGATGACGTCCTCCCGCATGACCTGCTCGTGGACCGCGTCGGCTTCCACATGCTCGCTGAAGAAGAACCGGCACGCGGGCCCGAATCCGAGCCGATCGATCGCTTTGACCATTCGGCCCGCGCTGGGCGCGGTGGTGATCTCGGCGGCAGCGAAGTGGCCGACCAGGGCACCCCGGTGGGCGCGGTGCAGGCCGAACAGCGACATCAGGTTGACGACGGCGATCGCGGGCGCGGGAACGATGTCGAGGTAGTGCCAGTACCCGGGTTCCAGGCCGGCGTCGGCGAGGAGGTCGGCGTAGAGCCGGGAGTGCATCCGCTCGGCCCGGCCGCCACCGAACTCGTCGAACTCGACCGCCACGAGCGCGGCTTTCGCCCGGCCGCGCAGCCGGGGGATGACCCACGCGTGCGGGTCGGCTTCCTTGAGGTGGTAGACGGAGCGGTGGATGAAGTACTCGCGCAGGTGCCACGCTTCGCCCCGGTCGCGCAGGAAGTGCGACACCCCGGACCCCGGAACCGTCTCGATCAGCAGCTTCGCCAACTCACCGGACACATCGGATCCGCCCACGACGTCAGCGCGGACGGCGTCGAGGAACACGCGCTCCATGGCGGCCCGCAACCGGAGCAGCTCGGGCGACCATTCCAGGTCGCCCAGCCCCTCGGCGAAACCGCGGTAGTGAAGCTCGTAGCAAAGGTGCAGCGCGAGAGTCAGGTCTTCGCCATACGGCTCGGCGGACACGGAAGCGGGCAGCGGCCGGTCGTCGCCCAGAATGGCGGCGCGGACAGCCGCGGAGAGCTCGCCGCGCGCGGCGGGCAGTGCCGGGTCGGTCATCAGGTCCTCCCAAGGGGTTGGGTACCCACACCGTCGAGGTCCACGCCTTCGACCAGCCGGTCGGCGAGCATCGCCACGACCGCCTCCGACCCGGCGGCCCGCTGCAACTCGGCCCCCGTGCCGCGCAGGCGAAGCAGGGACCACGCCACCCGCACGAAGTCCAAGTCGCCTTCGTCCTCCAACGCCGGAGTCACTTTGGCAAGCAGCTCGGCGACCAAGCGGTGCCCGGTCACCAGGACACCGTCGATCGGGTGCACGGCCGGACCGTCCACTCCGTACCGCGCCGCCGACCACACAGCGGCGGCGGCCACCTGCGGGTCGAGCCGGGGACCTTCGCGGCCCACCGCCAGATCCCCGACCGCCGTGCGCACCAGCGCGCGGCTCAAAGCCGCCTGCAGCACCGATTCCCACGCCTCGACCGTCGTGTCGGCGGCCCGGAACTCCACCGTCGGCAGGTGCGGGGACAGGCGCGCGAACCAGAACGTCATCCGGTCGTCGATCAGCACTCCGCAGTCGACGAGCCGTTCGACCGCCCGGTCGTACTCGGCCGCCGACGCGGACCACGGCGGCAGCCCCGAGGCGGGGAACCTCGACTGCTCGACGGCCCGCCAGCTCTGGTAGCCCTGGTCTCGCCCGTGACGCAGGGGCGAGTTCACCGACAGTGACAGCAGCGTGGGCAGCCAGGGCGCGAGGTGGTTGAGCACGCCGACCGCGGTCTCCCGGTCGGGCACGCCGACGTGGACGTGACAGCCGCACGCCTGGTAGTCCCGGACAAGTCCTGTGTGGACACCCTCGATCGCGGCGAACCGGGCGCCCTCGGTCCGCGGCGGCAGCGCGCCGCCTAGCATCGGCACCCCGGTCGCGACCACCCGGACACCGAGTGTGCCCGCGGCCCGGGCAAGCAGCCTGCGGCCGGCGACGAGTTGGGCGGCGAGCTCGTCGAGCGAGCCGCAGATCCCGGTCGCGGCTTCCACCTGGGTCTGGAACAGCTCGGCCTGCCACTGCGTGGGCCCCGGCTCGGCCCGGACCAAGCCCAGCACGGCTTCGGCCTGCGGCACCGGCACCCCGGTGCCCGCGTCCACGAGGAGAAACTCCTCTTCGACCCCCAGCGTCATGCGGGCGGCGTCCTCGTCCGCCGCGCCGAACTCCTCGCGGGGCGCCATGGCGCGGAAGTACCCGTTCACGAAACGTGTGAAACCATGTCGTGAGCCGTCGCCTTGCGGCGCGGCGTTGACCGCGTGGGTCTTCCCGTGGCGGTACCCGTTGCCCGCGTGGTGCGGGTCTTATATGGGTTTCCATCGGGCTCGTTTCGTGTCGCCCCGCAACTCGGGGAGGACATGCCACCCGCGACCTCGTCCACGAGTGCGGCGAGGTCGCGGGCGACGTTCAGATCGCGATCCAGCGTGAATCCGCACTGGTCGCAGTGGAACGTCCGCTCGGATAGGCGCAGTTTGGCTTTCACCACGCCGCAGGCCGAGCAGGTCTTCGATGGCGGATACCAGCGGTCCGCCAGGTGCACGCGACCACCGGCCCACCCAGCCTTGTAGGTGATCTGACGGCGCAACTCGCCCATGCCGACCCCGGCGACGTGCCGGGCGAGGCGGCGGTTGCGGATCATCCCGGCGACATGGAGGTCTTCGAGCACGAAGACACCATGGGTGCGGACCAGGCGGGTGGACAGTTTGTGCAGTCCGTCGCGGCGGGCGTTGGCCACAGCGGTGTGCAGGCGCCGGATGCGTGCTTGGGTCTTGCGCCACCTCGCCGACGGGGCCTGCCTGGTGCGCCGGTCCGGGCCGATGCGGCGGGCCGCCTGCCGCCCCAGCCTGCGCAGCTCCCGCAATGCCACGTCCAGGTGCCTCGGATTGGCGATCACTTCGCCGGTGGAGAGCACCGCCGACGACTTGATCCCGAGATCCACCCCGACCACCGAGTCCGGTCGGACGGGGGCGGGGTCGCGTCGGTCGATCTCCACGGAAAACGAACAGAACCACCGCCCATCCCGATAAGTGATCGTGGCCGAGCGAATCCGGTCGATGCCACACTAGACGTGCCGAGCCAGCTTCCGGGTCGACTCGAGAGTGCGGATGAGACCGATACGGGGAAGCTTCACATGTCTGCGGTCGCCGTCGGCCAACCCGAATGCGCCGGTGGTGAACCGGCACGACAATCCGGCGCGTTTGCCCTTGAACCTGGGGAACCGAACCTTCGGGCCTTTGCGTTTACCGGTCTTCGACGAGCTCCAGTTGGCCAACGCGGTCGCGAGATTCGCCAACCCCGAGGAGTACTCCTCTTTCGAGTTCTCACCCCACCACGGTGCCGCAGCCTCCTTGGCTTGGTTCCAGTCCTTGCGGAGCGAGTACGCCGACCAGTTCAGCCACGGTGTCAGGTCTGCCTCGGCAACACCGTAGGACACCTCCGCCACCCGCTAGGCGAGGTTGGCTTTCACCCGGGCCAACCCCCAGTTGAAGGCGTACCGTTGCCCACCACAATGCGACCGCAACACCGCCTCCTGGGCCACGGTCGGACGCAACGCGAACCGGTACGCCTGCGAGATGATCGTCATCACCGCGGACCGTACCGATCACCACCGACAAACCGGCCACCCACACCAAGGCGTCAGACCGCCAAACTCGGCGACCCGGCCGCTCGGGCCGGGCCACCGAGGCCGGTCAGGCGTGCGGGCAGGTGTCGAGGTACCGCAGGATGGTCGAGTCGGTCGGGCGCGGGCAGAGGAACTGCTCATACCGCACGTCGTTGTCGATGAACCGCTTCGACCAGGAGATCATGTACTTGGCCATCGTCGTGTTCGGCGAGTTCGGGAAGTAGTGGCTGGCCCCGGCCAGTTCCATGTACGCCTTGTCCGGCGCGCTCGTCAGGGAGTCGTAGAACGGCTTCGCGTGGTTCGCGGGCGAGGCGACAGTGTCGTTCTGCCCAGCGATGATGAA
Organism: Actinokineospora xionganensis; assembly: GCF_014323725.1. GTDB lineage: Bacteria > Actinomycetota > Actinomycetes > Mycobacteriales > Pseudonocardiaceae > Actinokineospora > Actinokineospora xionganensis. The sequence continues at coordinate 262,246 of NZ_JABVED010000008.1, forward strand.
CGTCGGCACGCGCACGTTGGACCAGTTCTTGGTGGTGTGCCATGGGGCGAGCGGAATCGCGGCCTGCAAAGTGGGCCGCTTGTTGGCCGCCTCAAGGGAACCGCCGCCGCCCATGGAGTGCCCGGCCACGGCGAGCCTCGTGGAGTCGATCCGGGCGCGGACACTGCTCTGCCCGGTGAGGTAGTCCAGCGCCGCCAGCAGCTGGGTGCCGCGGCTCGGCGGGAAGTCGTAGATGCTGAGCGTGTCGATGACGAAGACCACGAAGCCCTGTGACGCCAGCCGAGGCCCGATCCAGGCCACCGACGACTGGGTCCCGGTGTAGCCGGGCACGACCGCCACCGCGCCGAACGTGCCCTGGCTGGTGTCGGTCGGGTAGTAGATCGTCCCGCCACCGAATCCGGTGACACTCGAGCGCGAGACGGTGAGCTGCGCGGTGGCGAAGTAGCCGCTGCTCGCCTCGATGCTCGCGACCGTGGGGGCAGGCCCACGCTCGTAGGGATTCGCCTCGACGGCGGTGGCCGCCGGGGCGGCGACGAGGGCCATCGTCAGAGCGACGAGCGAACCAACTCTTAACAGTCGTGACATAACCACTCCGTAGTCGCAGGGTGACTGTGTGATCAGAGCCACAACGTACTCAGAAGTAATTACCCACCGGTAGTCCTCACTTATCGATGACAACCGACGTTGTCAGTTGATCCCTCGCTCCAAACCTGACCAGTAGGGCTGGCGGAGCTTGAACTTCTGGATCTTGCCAGTGGCCGTGCGCGGGATCGATTCGCGGAACTCGACGCTGGTCGGGGCCTTGTACCCGGCCATCCGCTGCTTGCAGTGGGCGATGATCTCGGCCTCCTCGGCGGTCGCGCCCTCCGCGAGGACCACCAGCGCCTTGATCGTCTCACCCCACTTCTCGTGCGGGACGCCGATAACAGCGACCTCGGCGACCGCCGGGTGGCTGAAGATCGTGTCCTCCACCTCGATCGACGACACGTTCTCGCCGCCGGTGATGATCACGTCCTTCTTCCGGTCGGAGATCGTCAGGTGGCCGTCGGCCGGGTCGATCGTGCCGCCGTCGCCGGTGTGGAACCAGCCGTCCTTGAGCGCGGCCTCGGTCTCCTCCGGCTTGTCCCAGTACCCGTCGAGCACGACGTTCGACTTCGCCAGCACCTCCCCGGACTCCGACACCTTGAGCTTCACGCCCAGCGCGGGAAGACCCGCCCGCGACAGCTTCCGGGCGCGCTCCTCGGCCGGTAGAGCGGCATCGGCGGGCTGGGAGCGGTTGAAGGTGAGCAGCGGCGAGGTCTCGGTGAGGCCGTAGATCTGCGTGAACTCCCAACCCAACTCGTCGCCCACGCGCTGGATGGTCCGGCTCGGCGGCGGCGCGCCCGCGCAGACGATCCGCACCCGGCCGCGGCCGGGGATCTCGCCCTCCCAGGTGGCCGCCGCGTCGAGGACCGCGTTCCATACCGCCGGGGCGCCGCACATCAGGGTGACGCCGTGCTGCTCGACCCGGCGCAGGATCTCCGCGCCGTCGACCTTGCGCAGCACCACCTGCTTGGCGCCGAGCCCGGCCATGGTGAACGGCATTCCCCAGCCGTTGCAGTGGAACATCGGCAGAGTGTGCATGTAGACGTCCTGCTCCCAGGCCCGGGTGTGCAGGCCGAAGGTGAGCCCGTTGACCCAGATGTTGCGGTGGGTCAGCTGCACGCCCTTGGGCCGGGCGGTGGTGCCGGAGGTGTAGTTGATCGTCGCCGTGGCGTCCTCGTCCGGGTTCGACCACGGGCGCGGCTCGACGCCGGGCCGCATCAGCTCGGCCTCGGTCTGCTCGCCGAGCACGAACCGGTGGCTCGCCTTGACGCCGGACAGCGCGCTGTCGAGTTCGGGGTCGACGAGCAGGACCGACGAGCCGCTCTGCCCGACGATGTACTCGATCTCCTCGGGCTTGAGCCGGAAGTTGACCGGCACGCAGATCCGCCCGCTCATGGGCACCGCGAACAGCAGCTCCAGCAGCCGCGCCGAGTTGTGGCTGACCACCGCCACCCGCTCGCCCTCGCCGACGCCGAGCGCGTCCAGGCCCGCCTGCCAGGCCCGGACCCGCTCGCCGAGGCGGCCGTAGGTGGAGTCGGGCACCGCTGGGCCGGGCTGGTCCGGCTCGTCGACCACGCCGGGGCAGTCGGCGAAGCCCAGTTCGGCCCGGTCGAGAAAGTCCCCGACGGTCATCGGTACCCGCATCACACTCTCCTCTTCGGCTTACTTCTGGTGTGGAGCCTGGTACTTGTCGGCGTCCGGCGCCTGGAACAGCGGCTTGACGTACTTGAGTCCACCCTCTGCCGCCGGGTCGATCTGCGCAACATAAACCTTGCGCGTCGGAGGCGCTCCGGGCTTGGAGAAGTCCAGGTCGGCGATCAGGTTGTCGGTCGAGGCCGAATCGGTCTCGGTGAGCGCCTTGGCGATGCCCTCGCGGGTGAGGTCCTTGTTCTCGCAGGCCTTCTTCAGAACCGAACCCCACACCGCGCCGACGGCGTAGCCGTAAGGGATGCCGATGTTGGCGGGCTCCTTGTAGGCCGCCTTGTACTTGGCCGCGACCTCCTTGGCCTTGGGGATGTCCGCGGAGAACGGCACGCCGCTGGCGACGAGATACAGCTTGTCCAGCGCGGCCGCGGCGGGGCTCGACAGCAGCGCCGGGTCGAACACGGGGTTGTTGCCCATCAGCGGCACGTTCAGCCCGAGCGCCTTGTTCGCCGCGGCCACCGAACCGGTCTGCGTCGGTGAGGTGGTCAGCAGGATCGCCTTGACCCCTTCGCCCTTGAGGCCGGTGACGATGTTGGTGAGGTCGGTGTCGGTGGAGGTCACCTTGACCTCCTTGACGTCGAGCTTGTGCTGCTCGGCGTAGTGCTTCGAGCCTCGAAGGCCGTTCTTGCCGTACTCGCCGTCGATGTAGATGTGGCCCACCTTGTCGCCGTCGGCGATCATCCCCTGCTCCTGCAAGTAGGACAGGCCGTCGATCATCTCGACGTCGTAGGTGGTGCCGACGATCATCACGTACGGGTTGTCCAGCAGCTCCGAGGACCACGACGCCGGGGTCACGACCACCTTGTCCGACAGCACGTTCTGCTTCAGCGCGGCCACGACAGGCGAGCCGAGGAGCTGCACGAACCCGAGCACCTTCGGCTCGATCTGCGGGTACAGCGTCTTGGCGGTGTCGGCCTTGTAGCCGTGGTCGACGGTCTCCAGCTTGACCTTGCGCCCGCAGACCCCGCCCTCGGCGTTGAAGTCCTTGGCCCACAGCTCGTTGCCCTGGGTGATGCCGAGCCCGAGGTTCTTGAACACGCCCGTCTTGTCGGTCATGACGCCGAGGGTGATCTCGGCGTCGGTCACGCCGACGCCGGACTTCACCCCGGCGGAGTCCGAACCGGACGCTCCGGAGCTGCCTGCTTTGGTGCTGCACGCGGACAGGGCGAGCGCGGCCGCGAGCGTGACCGCGGCGGTCGTCCGCAACGGATTACGGGTCATGACGTTTCCTCTCGGGTGATTTCACGTGGTCGTGCGCGGAACAGGCCGGTGAGCCGCCTGCCGATCGCCGCGAGACCGCCGGGCTCGAACAGCACGACGACCACGATCGCCGCGCCATAGATGAAGGAGCTGACCAGGATCGGGGTGAGCCCGCCGCCGCCGGTCTCGCCGAACCAGCCGAGGTCGCCGGAGAACAGGGTGAGCGCCTGCGGCAGCCCGTTGACGATGAGCGCGCCGACCACCGCGCCGGGAACGGAGCCGAGACCGCCGATGATCACCATGGCGAGGAAGGCGATGGACACGTTGATGCCGTACGTGCCGTACTCGCTCTCGTCGGGTTTGAGGATGTCGAACCAGAGCACGGTCATCACCCCGGCCAGCCCGGCGAACGCCGAGGAGACCGCGAAAGCACCGGCTTTCGCCCGCGCCACGCCCACACCCATCGCGGTGGCGGCGGCCTCGTTGTCGCGCACAGCCCGCCAGGACCGGCCGACCCGGCCGCGGACCGCGCCGCGGGCGAGGACGAACGCGATGGCGGTGAGGACCAGGAACAAGTACCAGATGCGTTCGGCCTGCCGGATCGGCACGCCGAGCACCTCGATTTCGGGGCCGCCGTTGGAGAACGGGAAGCCGAACAGCTCGAAGGTCGCGGGGGTGCGGCCGGTCGAGGTGCCGCCGGTCAGCGAGTCCAGGGACTGTCCGAAGTAGAGCCCGAGGAAGACCAGCGACAGCGACGCCACGCCGAGGTAGATCCCGCGCAGCCGCCCGGCGACCGGGGCGAACGCCAGGCCCACGAGTGCCGAGATGAGTACCGCGCCCATCAGGGCCAGACCGGGGTCCAATCCGAGGCCGATGACCCGCTCCTCGTCGGTCGGTCCCGCAAGGACGGTGTAGGCGGTGGCGCCCACGAGTAGGAAGAAGGCGTGCGCCAGGGAAAGCTGGCCTGCCTGTCCGGTGAGGAGGGTCAGGCCGATGGCGCCGACCGCGCCGATCATCATGTACTGACCGGCCTTGAGCCAGGCGGTGTCGATGTAGAGCGGCAGCGCGGCCAGCAGCACCGCCAACGCGATCCACGCGGCGGCGCGGACCAGCCGGGCCGGGGAACGCCGCGGCCGGGTGGCGGGCGGCCCGGTGGGGATGAGAGTGGTGGTTTCCATGACGGCCTCAGACACGGGTGCTCTCCCTTGTGCCGAACAACCCCGACGGCCGGGCCACCAGCACGACCAGCATCACCAGGAAGACGGCGGACTTGGAGAAGTCGAAGGAGATGTACTGGGCGGACAGGGCTTCGGTCAGGCCGACGACCAGCCCGCCCACCACTGCGCCCGCGGTGGAGTCCAGGCCGCCGAGGATGGCGGCGGGGAACGCGGCCAGCGCGATCGAGTGGGTGCCGCGGGACAGGCCGGAGCCGGAGAAGTCTTGGGTGGCGATGAACAGGACCGCCACCCCGGCGAGCAGACCGGCGACCAGCCACGCCGTGGCGGTGACCCGGGAGGAGCGGATGCCCATGAGGGCGGCGGCTTCCCGGTTCTCGGCCTGGGCGCGCATGGCCACACCCCAGTCGGAGTAGCGGAACGCGAGGAAGAACGCGGTGACAAGAACCGCGCCGACGCCGATCGCGACCAGGTGCGTGCGGAACAGGGTCAGCCCGCCGACCTGGATCGGCTGCGCGTCCCACGCCTCGCCGAGGAATGGCACGGTGACACCGAGGCGGCGCACGATCTCCTCGGTGATGATCACGTCGAGCCCGATCGTGAGCAACGCCAGACTGTTCGCGTCGGCCAGTTTCGACCGGGACAGCAGCAGCCGCTCGACGAGAATCGCGAGCAGTCCGGCCGACACGATCCCGACCACCGCCGCGCCGACCCAGCCGAGGCTGTCGCGGGTCACCACCACGAGGTAGCCGCCGACCAGCACCAGCGAGCCGTGGGCGAAGTTCACCACCTCGGTCGCCTTGAAGATGACCACGAAGCCCAGGGCAAGCAGTGCGAACACCGCGCCCTTGCCCACCCCGTTGACCACCAGCTGCAGGAATGTCTCCATCAGGCGTCCTCCGATCCGCTGCCCAGGTACGCCTTGACCACTTCGGGATCGGCCTGAACCTCCGACGGCGTGCCGTCGGCGATCCGCTTGCCGAAGTCGAGCACCGTCACCCGGTCGGCGATGCCCATGACGAGGTTCATGTCGTGTTCCACCAACAGAATCGAGATCCCCAGCGCGTCGCGCAGGTCCCGGATCGTGGCGGCCATCTCGGCGGTCTCCACGGCGTTCATGCCCGCGGCGGGCTCGTCGAGCAGCAACAGCGTCGGCTCGATTGCCAGCGCCCTCGCCACGTCCGTCCGCTTGGCCGCGCCGTAGGACAGGGCCGCGACGGGGGCGTGCAGGACCTTGCCGAGACCGAGGAACTCGCAGATCTCCACGGCGCGCTCGGTGTGCCTGCGTTCCTGCCTGACCGTCCAGGGGAGACGCAGGCCGCAGGAGAGGAAGCCGCCGGTGGTGAGGGCGTGCCTGCCGAGCATGACGTTGTCCAGAACGGTGGAATGCGGGGAGAGCGCGGTGTTCTGGAAGGCGCGACCGATCCCGAGCTTGGCCAGCCGGTGTGGCCGTTGGCCGGTCAGCTCGGTGTCCCCGAACCGGACGCGGCCGGAGGTGGCGCGGTAGACGCCGCTGATCACGTTGAAACAGCTGGACTTACCCGCGCCATTGGGCCCGATCAACGCGTGCACGGTGCCGGGCTCGACGGTGAAGGACACATCGTCGAGCGCCCGGAGACCACCGAAGGCGAGGGTCACGGAGTCGACCTGAAGCTCAACCAGGTCCTCCCGCAGCGTCGGCGCGCTCATGCCACCCACCTCGACAACCCACGCACCGCGGCCCGCTGCTCGGCAGCGCCGCGGGCCTCGGCTTCGGCGGTGGCTTCCGACTCGGCGTGGCCGCCCAGGTACAGGCGTTGCACGTCATCGCTTGCCGACAGGTCGGCCGCCGTGCCCGACAGCGCCGTGCGACCGGTCTCCAGGACCACGGCGTGGTCGGCGACCCGCAGGGCCATCACCGCGTTCTGCTCGACCAGCACCACCGCCGTCCCCTGCGCGTGGATCTCACGGATGATCTCGCCGATGCGGTCGACGATCTTCGGCGCCAACCCCAGCGACGGTTCGTCGAGCAGCAGCAGTTTGGGCGCCGACATCAGGGCGCGCCCGATCGCGAGCATCTGCTGCTCCCCGCCCGACAGCAGGCCCGCGCGCTGTTTGGCGCGTTCGGCCAGCACGGGGAACAGTTCGTGGACCCGAGCACGCGCGAGAGTCCGCGCCTGCGCTGTGCGGGCGCCGATGCCACCCGCCCGCAGGTTCTCCTCCACGCTCATCCGGGCGAACACCTGCCTGCCCTCCGGCACCCCCACGACACCGAGCCGGACGATCTCCGCCGGGTCCAGCCGGTCGATCCGCCTGCCCGCGAACTCGACCTCGCCCGCCACGACCGACCCGCGGTGCAGGCGCAGCGTCCCGGAGATCGTTCTGAGCAAAGTGGACTTTCCGGCGCCGTTGCTGCCCAGCACGGCCAGCACACTGTCGGCGGCGATCTGGAGATCGACTCCGTGCAGGGCGGCCACCGAACGGCCGTAGCGCACTCGCAGGTTCCGCACGACCAGCAAGGGGACCTCCTCGTCGCGATGTGGCGGCACTCACATCGGCTTGGGTGTTGCGGCTATGTTGCTTACCGGCCGCGCCCGGCCACACCCCCAGATGGAGAGGTGTACGAATTGCCTACGGCGTGCCATGGTTTCCGTTGTGTCGGCCGAACACCGGGTGAACGCGCAGCGAGCGATCGAGCAGGAATCCGTGCTCGAGGCGCTGCTCCGAGAGCGCGACGGGCTGCTCGGAACGCTCGACCGCGTGGTCACGCTGCACGGCACGGCCCGGCTCATCCGCGACACCATCGGCGTCGACGCCGCGTTCATCGCCGACCTCGACAACTCCGACCGCGCCGTCATCCGCTGGCTCGCGGGCAACAAGACCAACTCGCTGCAGAACCTGGCCGTGCCCCGCGGGCAGGGTGTCGGCGGCACCGTGCTGGCCCTCGGCAGGCCGATGCAGGTCAGCGACTACGTCCAGTCCTCGGCGATCACCCACCAGTTCGACGAGCAGGTCAGCGGCGAGGGCATCTCGGCGATACTGGCCGTGCCGATCATCGACCCGTTCGCCTCCAAGATCGTCGCGGTCGCCTACGCCGCGATGCGCACCTCGGCCCGGTTCGGCGACGACGCGGTGGGCCGGATGGAGACGATCGCCGCGCAGGCGGCCAAGGCGCTGCACGTCGCGGACCAGGTGGAATCCACCCGGGACCGGGCGGTCTCCGCGGAGCGGCAGCGGATGCAGGCCAACCTGCACGACTCCGTCGGCGCGATGCTGTTCTCCATCGGCGCGCAGGTGCGCGACTTGCACACCGCCGTCACCGACAACCCGGGCCTGACGAACCGGCTGACCCGCCTCGAACAGGAGGTGTCGGCGGCCTCGATCGCGCTGCGCGAGTCCCTGCTCGCCCTCTCGGAGTCGACTCCCGAGCGGGCGCTGCCCGTCGAGTTGGCGGAGCACTGCCGCTCCTTCGAGGCGCGCAGCGGCGTGCCCGCCCGGTTCGTCCAGCTCGGGGACCTGCGCCCGCTCGACGCCGAGCGCACGTCGCTGCTGGTGTCGGTGGTGCGGGAGGGGCTGCTGAACGTCGAGAAGCACACGCAGGCCTACTACGTCGTGGTCAGCCTGAGCGCGACCGACGACGGCGTCCAGGTCGTCGTCGCCGACGACGGCACGCCCGATCCCACGGACGAGCCGGTGATGAGCTGCGGAATGGGCGTGCGCGCCCTGTCCGAGCGGGCCGCCCGCCTCGGCGGCCGGGTCAGCCTCGTCCGCGACGAGGACGGCGGCACCACTTTGCGCGCGTGGCTGCCGGGCGTCGAGAAGCGCCCACCGGCATGACGATCCGGATCATGGTGGTCGACGACCACCCGGTCGTCCGCGACGGCGTCTCCCTCCTGCTGCGCTCGGACCCGGCGATGCAACTCGTCGGCGCGGCCGAGTCCGGCCGGACCGCGATCGAGCGGATCGTCGAGCTGGCCCCGGATCTGGTGCTGCTGGACCTGCGGATGCCCGACATGCTCGCCCCGGAGGTGATCATCGAGCTGCGCAAGGTCCAGCCCAGCGCCCGCATCGTCGTGTTCACCGCGCACAGCGACCACCAGGGTCTGCGGGCGGCGCTGGAGGCGGGCGCCAACGGCTGCCTGCTCAAGGACGTGGCGGGCACCGACCTGGTCTCCGCTCTCCGCCGGGTTCTCCGCGACGAACGCGTCATCGACCCGAGAATCCTGCCCAGCGCCGATGTCCAGTCCGACGCCCTGGCCCGCAGCGGCCTGACCCGACGCGAATACGAGGTCCTGCGACTGGCCGCGCAGGGCCAGACCAACCCGGAGATCGCGGAGTCGACCGGCCTGACGCGCAACACGGTGAAGACGTACTTGCAGGCCGCGTTACACAAGCTCGGTGCCCGGAATCGGGTGGAGGCCATCAGCAAGGCGAGTGAGGCCGGGCTGCTCTAGTGGCCCGTCCAGGAACGTGCCACTAGGTCCTGTCCTGTGAGTCCAATGCGCTTGCCATGGCGAGGATCATTCGAACCATGTGCAAGAGGACGTACCCATGAGAGCGCGCCTGCGCGAGATCGCGCGCAGCACCGAAGACATCGTCCACACCGGACACTACCGGTCCCCGCTGGGGCGCGAGGTCACCTTCGCGGCCGAACTCGCGATCGCGCTGGCGGGCACCCGGCTCTATGGCCCGGACCCGGTCCCGGTGCCGCGCCTGGACCACGATCGGCCCACCCGCGTCGAGGTGACCGGCGAGGGCAGCATCCAAGCCGCGCACCGGCTGTCGGCCAAACCAGACCCGTTGGCGGTGCTCAACTTCGCCTCCGCCCGCAACCCCGGTGGCGGCTACCTCAACGGGGCGCAGGCACAGGAGGAAGCGCTGTGCCGGGACTCGGCCCTGTACACAACCCTGTTGCGCGCGCCCGAGTTCTACGCCCACCACCGCGCGAGCCGCGACGCCTTCTACACCGACCGGGTGATCCACTCCCCTGGTGTGCCGGTGTTCCGCGACAGCCAGGGCGAGTTGTTGGAAACCCCCTTCACAGCGGGCTTCCTGACCTCCCCCGCACCCAACGCGGGCGTCATCCGACGGGAGTCGCCGGACGAAGCGCACCGCATCCCCGCCGTCCTCGCGAGCCGCGCGGAGCGGATCCTCGAAGTGGCCGCCGCCAACGACTACCGCCGCCTGGTCCTCGGGGCGTGGGGCTGCGGCGTGTTCCAGAACGACCCCGCGCTGGTGGCGGGCACGTTCCGCGACCTGCTCACGGGCCGGTTCGCCGGTCACTTCGACGAGGTCGTCTTCGCCGTCCTCGACCGCACCGGCGCAGTCCGCGAGACGTTCGCCCGGACATTCGCCTAGACCAGTGTCGCGTCCAGTTCGATCTTCACGCCGGTCAGCGCGGCCGACACGGGGCACGTCTCCTTGGCCTGCTCGGCGACCTCAAGGAACTTCGCCTTGTCGGCGCCCGGCACCTCGGCCCGCACGGTCAGCAGAATCCCCGTGATCCCGAATCCGGCGCCGACCTTCCCGAACCCCACCTTCGCCGAGGTCTCCATCCGGGTCGGCGGCATCCCGGCGCGGGCCAGCAGGGCCGAGAACTGCATGCAGTAACAGGACGAGTGGGCGGCCGCGATCAGCTCCTCGGGGCTGGTCTTCCCACCGGGTTCCTCGGTCCGGGCGGGCCAGGACACACCGAAGGAACCCAGGCCCGAGCTGTCCAGGTTCACCGTGCCCGACCCGCTCGCCAGGTCACCAGTCCACTTCGCGGTCGCCGTGCGGTCGGTCATGTCCGCGCTCCCTTCGTCGATGCGGTCACCGACCAGCGTTGGACACCGGACCCGCCTTGTCCACTCGACCGGGCGAAAGCGCGAGGAAGGCGGTCGGCAGGGCCAGGACGACCGCGCCGACCAGCATCCAGAACCCGAGGCCGACCCCGGACGAGGATTCCATGATCGCGCCGACCGGACTGTCGACCGGACTGTCGACCGGACTGTCGACCGGACTGTCGACCGGCTGGAACGCCTCCTCCCAGCTCACCACCTGGGTGGTCACCGTCGGCTCCCGCCCGACCGACCTCGGTGGTCGGGGTGGATCTTGGGATCAAGTCGCTGGCGGTGCTCTCGACCGGCGAGGGCATCGCCAACCCGAGGCACCTCGAAGTGGCGTTGCGGGAGCTGCGCAGGTTGCAGCGGCAGGCCGCCCGGCGGGTCGGCCCGGACCGGCGCACCCAGCAGGTCCCCTCGGGCCGTGGCGCAAAACGCAGGCTCGCATCCGGCGCCTGCACACGGCCGCCACGGGAACACCCGGCCACTAGGCCGGGCCAACGCCACACCGTAAGGTGACGGCTCACGACACGTTTTACACGGTTCGTGAACGGAGACGCTCATGGCACACCGCGGCGCGCTCTGGCAGCAACGGGTGGCACTGGAGCGCGAGTGGGCACAGTGGGTGCCGACCCAGCGCCCGCCCACGGCGACCTCCCTGCGCGCCGAGGTCGTCCAGTCGTGGATGCGTTCGGTCGACACCGTGGACCCGGCCCGCGACAGCGCCCCGACCACCGACGAGGTCGGCTGGCACGAGTCGCCGCTGCGCGAGCCGATCACCGAGCTGTCGGATGAGCTGAACAGCATCGCCGAGGACGCCGGGTACATCGCCGCGGTGACCGACGAGTCCGGCACGATCCTCTGGACCTGCGGCGGCCGGGTGATGCGACGCAAGGCCGAGCAGGTCAACTTCGCCCCCGGCGGCCAGTGGGACGAGCCGCACATGGGCACCAACGCGCTGTCCCTGGCGCTGCGCACCGGCAAGCCGCACACCGTCTTCTCCGCCGAACACCTGGTCGCGGCCCTGCACGGCTGGGTGTGCCACTGCGCCCCCATCCACGGCCCGGACGGCAGGCGCCTGGGCGTGCTGGACCTGTCGACCACCTGGGACCGCAAGCACCCGCTGGCGATGTCCACCGTCCGCACCCTGGTCTCGACCATCGAAGCCCGTCTGCCGCTCACCGTCGCCGCCGCGGGCACCCAGCTCACCTGCCTGGGAACCGCGGAACTCCTGCGCGACGGGGTGCCGGTGCGGCTGAGCCCGCGCCAGTTGGAGATCCTCACCTTGCTGGTGCTGGAGCCCGAGGGCTTCACCCCAGAGCGCCTGCGCGAGGCCGTCTACGGGGATCGCCCGATCACCGCGACCACGGTCAAAGCCGAGCTGTCCCACCTGCGCCGTGCCCTCAACGGCGGGCTCGCCAACCGCCGCTACGCCCTCACCGTCCCCGTCTTCTGCGACGCCGCCGACGTGCTGCGGGCCATCGAGTCGGGCAACACCGGGGAAGCCGTGCGCAAGTACCGCGGCCCGCTCCTGCCGGAGTCCGACGCCCCAGCCATCGTCGAGTGGCGCCGCTACCTCGACGTCTCGGTCCGCACCGCCGTACTGGCGGGCAAGCAGCCCGACCACGCACTCGCCTACGGCAAGCACGCGCCCTACGACGTGGAGATCCACCAACACGCGCTGCGCCTGCTCCCCCTCGACGACGCCCGCCGCGCGGTCGCCGCCGCCCGGTTGCAGGCCGCGCTCGACTGACCAACCTTTCGCCAACCTTGGTCGGTCACTGTGAGCGCCCTCACCGCTAGACGAACCGAGGAGCGCAGCAATGGTCTACGCGCAGCCAGGCACCGAAGGCAGCATCGTCACCTTCGCCGACCGCTACGACAACTTCATCGGCGGCCAGTGGGTGCCGCCGGTCGACGGCCGCTACTTCGACAACCCGTCCCCGGTGGACGGCAAGGTCTTCTGCCAGGTGGCCCGCTCCTCCGCCGCCGACGTCGAACTGGCGCTCGACGCCGCCCACGCCGCCGCGCCCGCGTGGGGCCGCACCTCCGCGGGTGAGCGCGCCAACATCCTCAACCGCATCGCCGACGAGATCGAGGAGCACCTCGAGATGCTCGCGGTCGCCGAGACCTGGGAGAACGGCAAACCGGTCCGGGAGACGCTGGCCGCGGACCTGCCGCTCGCCGTCGACCATTTCCGCTACTTCGCCGGGGCGATCCGGGCGCAGGAGGGCAGCCTGGCCGAGGTCGACGACGACATGGTCGCCTACCACTTCCACGAACCCCTCGGCGTGGTCGCGCAGATCATCCCGTGGAACTTCCCGATCCTGATGGCCACGTGGAAGCTCGCGCCCGCCCTGGCCGCGGGCAACTGCGTGGTGCTCAAGCCCGCCGAGCAGACCCCGGTGTCGATCCTCAAGGTCGTCGAGCTGATCGCCGACCTGCTTCCGCCGGGTGTCATCAACGTGGTCAACGGGTTCGGTGTGGAGGCGGGCAAGCCGCTCGCGTCGAGTCCGCGGGTCGCGAAGGTCGCGTTCACCGGCGAGACGACGACCGGTCGACTGATCATGCAGTACGCCAGCGAGAACATCATCCCGGTGACGCTGGAGCTGGGTGGCAAGAGCCCGAACATCTTCCTGCCGGACGTGATGGCGGCCGACGACGCGTTCCTGGACAAGGCGATCGAGGGGTTCGTCATGTTCGCCCTCAACCAGGGCGAGGTCTGCACCTGCCCGTCGCGCGCGCTGATCGCGTCGTCGATCTACGACGAGTTCATGGCCCGCTGTCTGGAGCGCACCAAGGCGATTGTGTCCGGCGACCCGCTCGACCCGGCCACCATGATCGGCGCGCAGGCGAGCAACGACCAGTACGAGAAGATCCTTTCCTACATCGACATCGGGAAACGCGAAGGCGCCGAGGTTCTCACCGGCGGCACCCCGCGCGACGTCCCGGGCCGCGAGGGCGGCTACTACGTCGAGCCGACGATCTTCAAGGGCACCAACGACATGCGGATCTTCCAGGAGGAGATCTTCGGTCCCGTGGTGTCGGTGACGACGTTCGACTCGACCGACGAAGCGCTGAAACTGGCCAACGACACCCTTTACGGCCTCGGCGCGGGCGTGTGGAGCCGCGACGGGAACGCCGCCTACCGCTTCGGCCGCGAGATCAAGGCCGGTCGCGTGTGGACGAACTGCTACCACGCCTATCCCGCGCACGCGGCGTTCGGCGGGTACAAGAAGTCCGGCATCGGCCGCGAGAACCACAAGATGATGCTGGAGCACTACCAGCAGACCAAGAACCTGCTGGTCAGCTACTCCCCGAACAAGCTCGGGTTCTTCTGATGCGAGTCGACATCACCCCCGCGGCCGAGGCGGTGCTGCGGGGGTTGGTCGACCGACACGGGCCGGTGATGTTCCACCAGTCCGGCGGCTGCTGCGACGGCAGCTCCCCAATGTGCTACCCGCGCGGTGAGTTCCGCGTCGGGGCCGCCGATGTGCTGCTCGGCGAGGTCGCGGGGGACACACCGTTCTGGATGAGCGCCGACCAGTACGAGTACTGGCGGCACACGCACCTGACCGTGGACGTCGTCAGCGGGCGCGGCGGCGGTTTCTCCCTGGAGGCGCCGCAGGGAGTGCGGTTCCTGATCCGCTCCCGTCTGCTGACCGACGCCGAAGCCGCAAGTCCTCCGGCAGTAAGGGGTACGGGCACCCATTAGATCCGCAACGTTCACTCGATAGTGTGATTTTTTGTGAGAATCTTTTCCTAGACCGTCGGGGAAAGGAACTCACAATGCAGACCAAGAACCGGACCCGCTGGAACCTCTTAGCCCTGGTGACGGCCACTGTGGCCGTCACCGTCGGGCTGCAGGCGCCCACCGTCTCAGCCGCCACGCCACTCACCGTCTCGCAGGCGATCAGCCTGCAGAACGGATCGACGGCCACCGTGCGCGGCTATGTCGTCGGCCAGCCGACCGCGACAACCACCGTCGTGCGCTCGAACTTCCCATCCGACTACGCCATGGCGCTGGCCGACTCGGCGAGCGAGACCGGCACCTCGCGGATGATCTACGTGCAGATCACCTCGGGATTCCGTGCCAGTTATGGCCTCAAGACCAATCCCGGCCTCATGGGCAAGCAACTCGACGTCACCGGGACGCTGAGCGCGTACTTCTCCCACCCGGGCCTGATCTCGACCACCGCGTTCGCGCCGTCCGGCAGCACGCCGACCACCACCACCACGCCCACGACCGGCACACCGGGCGACTACGACGACACGTACTACAAGACCGCGATAGGCAAGACCGGTCCCGCCCTGAAGACCGAGCTGAACCGGATCATCAGCACCCAGACCAAGTTGAGCTACGACCAGGTGTGGAACGCGCTCAAGGCGACCGACCAGGACCCGGCGAACAGCGCGAACGTCATCCTGATCTACAGCGGCCGCTCGCAGAGCAAGACCACCAACGGCGGCGACCCGGACGACTGGAACCGTGAGCACGTCTGGGCCAAGTCGCACGGTGACTTCGGCACCGCGACCGGCCCGGGCACCGACATCCACCACCTGCGCCCGGAGGATGTGTCGGTCAACTCCAACCGCGGCAACAAGGACTTCGACCTGGGCGGCTCCCCCGCCGCCGAGGCGCCGGGCAGCTACACCGACGCCGACTCCTGGGAGCCGCGCAACGCGGTCAAGGGCGATGTCGCACGGATGATCTTCTACATGGCGGTCCGCTACGCGGGCACCGACGGCTTCGCGGATCTGGAGTTGAACGACAGCGTCAACAACGGCACCGCGCCGTACCACGGCAAGCTGTCGATGCTGAAGCAGTGGAACACCCAGGACCCGCCGGACGCCTTCGAGAAGCGGCGCAACCAGGTGATCTACGACCAGTTCCAGCGCAACCGCAACCCGTTCATCGACCACCCCGAATGGGTCAACGCCATCTGGAATTGACGGGAATCCTGTTGGGACACCTGGGTGGTGTCCCAACAGGACTCTTGGCACACCTGTTGATCTACGCCAGACTGCGGCGAGTTGACCTGACTCAAACGCAGGAGGCGCCTCGATGAGGCAGACCAGGACAAATCGATTCAGGCGCAGCGCGGCCGTGGTGGCGGCCGCGCTGCTTCTCTTCCCCCTCAACGCTCCCACGGCTTCCGCTGCCGTGGGCGATCTGGCGTGCACGGGCAACTTCCAGTTCAACTTCACCCCACCCCTGACGGCGAACACCACGACGGCCAACGCGGAGGTGTCGGGCGGACTCGTGGATTGCGTCTCCGCCAACGGTTCCCATACCCGCCTGAAGTCCGGCTACCGAACCGGCGTCGGCACCGTCAGCCGACAACTCGGCACGGCGCCGTGTGCGCCGATCATGACGATCACCGAGGGCGCGGTGCTGGTCTGGAACACCGGTGAGCGCAGCAAATTCGACATCACCGTCAACACCGACCCGACCTCGGGCGATCTCACGATCAGCGCGTACTTCACCCACGGTCCGCTCGCCGGGGACACTGCCAACGCCTACCCGGCCGTCCTGCACCCCAACGCCGACTGCGCCACCAGCGGCCTGTCGTCGCTCACCTCGGATCTCCTCGAAGTTTTCTGGGAGTAGGCCTCAGGCCGAGGTCATGAACTGAGCGCAGTGCTCGCCGATCATCATCGCCGGCGCGTTGGTGTTGCCACCGACAATGCTCGGCATGATCGACGCGTCGGCGACCCGCAGCCCCTCGATGCCACGCACGCGGAGCTGCGGGTCGACGACCGCGCGTTCGTCCACGCCCATCCGGCACGTGCCCACCGGGTGGTAGACCGTCGTGGCGCGGTTGGGCAGTTCCTTTGCCAGGGCGGCGTCATCGGCGTAGTCCGGGCCCGGTGAGAGTTCCGCGGTGACGTCGCCCGCGATGACCTTGTTCGCCATGATCTCGCGGACCAGCTTCATGCTCTCCAGCAACAGCTCGGAGTCGCGGCGCGCGGTCAGGTAGCCCGGGTCGATCAGCGGCGCGGCGGTCGGGTCGGCGGACGCGAGCCGCATCGTGCCGCGGCTCTCGGGGTAGATCAGCGTGGCCATCACGGTCAGCGCGGGCCGCGGGTCGACCGCGTGCCGGATCGGGGCGTCCTGGTTGGGGAACGGGTAGGACCACGGCAGCGCAAGCAGCTGGATGTCGGGCACGGCGCCCGCCCGGGAGCTGCGGACGAAGCCGACGGACTCGAACACGGTGCGGCCCACCCAGGTTCCGCCGGAAACGGCCTCCTTGAGCACCCCTTTGGCGAAGTACGGCCCGGTGCCGCGGTGTCGCGCGCTCTTGGTCAGGTAGGTCATCGGGACGAACATGTGGTCGTGCAGGTTGTCCCCGACCGGCAGGTCCGCGCGGACTTCGATTCCCTTGTCCCGCAAGTGTTCGGCCGGTCCGACACCGGAGAGCATGAGCAGCTGGGCGGAGCCGAACACGCCTGCCGACAGCACAACCTCGCGGGAGGCCTGGATGACCTCGGGGCCGGACTTCGTCAGGATCTCCACCCCGGTTGCCCGGTCGCCTTCGATGACCACGCGGGACACCGTCACCCCCGTGCGCACACGCAGGTTCGGCAGGTCCGCCCCGAGGTATCCGATGGACGAGCTGTAGCGCAGGCCGCCGTCGATGTTCTGCTGGACGACGCTCGCGCCTTCCTGTTCCTCGCCGTTGTAGTCGTCGTTCTTCTTGACCCCGGCGGTCTCGCTCATCGCCTCGATGAAGGCTTCGGACGCCGCGGTCATCCCCTGCTGGCGGGTGACCTTGATGGGCCCGCCCGCGCCGCGCAGGTCGTTGCCGCCGTCGACCCAGTCCTCCATGCGCTTGAAGCTGGGCAGAACCTCGTCGAAGCCCCACCCGGCGCAGCCCTCGGCGGCCCAGTCGTCATAGTTGCGCCGGTTGCCCCGGACGAAGATCATCCCGTTGATCGAGCTGGACCCCCCGAGCACCCGCCCGCGCGTCTGCGGAATCCGCCGATCGAGCGCGCCTGCCTGGGGGACCGAGTAATAGCTCCAGTCGAGTCGCTTCTTGAGCTGCGGGATGTTGTGGAACACCGCGATCATCCCGGGTTTGCGCACCAGCCTGGACTTGTCGGCCGGGCCCGCTTCGAGGAGCACGACCTCCGCCCCGCTCTCGGCGAGCCGGCGGGCCACGGCACAACCCGCGCTGCCCGCGCCTACGACGACATAGTCAGGATGCTTCATACGCCGACCTCCGGAGCCACGGTGAACTCTCACACTAGAACACGTTCTAGCCAGAGCGGAAGCATCTTCGCCTCATGGGCCCGAGAAAGTCGGCATGATCTCCCTATGACCCTCAAGCCACGTCGTGTCGCCGTCCTCGGCCTGCATTGGCAGGTCAACGTCATCAAGCCGGAGGGCTTCTTCGGCGCAATGCTCGCTGAACCAGTGGCCCGCAGCGGCGTGGTCGATCGGGCTGTCGCCTTCCACGCCGCCGCCCGCGCGATCGGAGTGCCGGTCATCTTCACCAGATTCACCGTGCCGGTCGGCGAAGGCGGCTTGGTCCGCAACACCGGCTTCATGACGGCTGTCGCGGGCGCCCAGGAGTCGTTCCGGCCGGACGCCCCCGGAGCGGCTTTGATCCCGGAGCTGGCGGAGCAGGCGGACCACGTCGTCGACAACCAGAAGCTGTCGGGCCTGGCGGGAAACGACCTGCCGAAGTGGCTGGCCGAACACGAGATCGACACGGTGTTCATCACCGGAGTGGCCACGAACCTGACCGTGGAGCAGACCGCCCGACACGGGACGGACCTGGGCCTGACCGTCCACCCCATCAGCGACTGCGTCACGGCCGCGGCGGAGGAAGCCCACGTCGCCTCACTGGCCAACCTGGAGATGACGACAGCGGGCTGCCTTACCGCTGAAGAGGCGCTGGCCCTACTGACCTAGTGGCTCGTCCAGGAACGTTGGCCGGGTATCGGCGTGGTCACGGCGTCGCTGCCAAGGCGCGGGGACAGCGCTCGTACCGGGTTGTACTTGGCTGTTCCCGCAACGCGGGCAGCGGCGTCGTGGGCATGTCGAGACCCGGTCAACGTTCCTGAACGGGCCACTAGCCACGCCCGGCGGACTGTGGTCAGCGTGGACGTCCAGAGTGTTGGGCCGTGACTGGAAGCCACTGAAGCTTGTCCAGCGCGGCCCTGCGCCTGGGGAACGCCTGGGATGGGCCCGCGTCTCGTCGGGGAACCGTCAGGTGCGGAGAGGCTCGCCCGAGTCGTGCAGGTGGCTGAGCACCTGCAGGTAGGACTCGAGCATTCCGCACGCCAGGTACGGGACGCCGATGCTCGCGCAATAGTCCCGCACCATCGGTTGCGCGTGCCGCAGATTGACGCTGGGCATGTTGGGGAACAGGTGGTGTTCGATCTGGTAGTTCAAGCCGCCCAGCATGATGTCGACCCCGTGGTTGCCGAGGATGTCGCGGGAGGTCAGGACCTGCTTGCGGAGGAAGTCGAGCTTCTCGTCCTTCGCGACCAGCGGCATGCCCTTGTGGTTCGGAGCGAACGACAGGCCGAGGTGGACACCCATCACGCCCTGGTGGACCAGGATGAACAGCACCGCCTTGCCCGGGGACAGCACCAGGAACACCGCCGTCAGGTACCCGATCACGTGGACCGCGAACAGCGTGGCCTCCAGCCGAACCGCCCGCACGTCCCGCTTCAGGATCGCTTCGAGGCCCGCGACCTTGAGCAGGATGCCCTGGGTCAGCAGCAGCGGGAGGAACAGGTAGGCCTGGTAGGCCGCGATCCACCGCAGGGGGCCGGTCTTGGTGCGGGCCTGGTCGCGGCTGAACGCCAGGGCCGGGATGTCGATGTCGGGGTCGTCGTCGTGGTTCGGGTTGGCGTGGTGGCGGTTATGCTTGCCCACCCACCAGCCGTAGCTGATGCCCGTGATCGTCCCGCAGATGTAGCCGACCAGGTCGTTGTACCTGCGGGAGGTGAAGATCTGCCGGTGGCCCGCGTCGTGGCCGAGGAAGCCGAACTGGGTGGACACCAACGCCACGCCCACGGCGAGCAGCAGCTGCCACCACGAGTCACCAAGCAGGACGAAACCGACGGTCACACCGGCGAGGGCCAGCACGGTGAGCGCCATCCTGACGGCGTAGTACCCGTACCGCCGGTCGAGCAGGCCCGCGGCCTTGATCGAGCGGGCCAGATCGGCGAAGTCACTGCCTCGCCGTTCAGCCAGAAGTTCGGTCATCGTGGAAACCTCCGTCGACGAACAGGACATCCTTGGCGAAGCCCGTCAGGGAATCGTTCTGCCGTCAGCGGTCGCCGGACTCCAAGCGACCATAAGCCGAACCGGCCGAGAAACCGGACAACAGCGGAGAAACCCCAAGCGACAATCAGCGTTCGTGCGCGTGGACGACCAGAACGTAGTCAAAATCCCACACAGCCGTGGGCGGCGGGACGGGGCCAGCGGCCCGCGTCTACTCCCCAGTTTAGCTTGTCGCGGCGCCGGCCACGGTTTCCTTCCGGCCACGGACCCCGTCGTAGATCAAGAAACGGTCGCTCAGAGCAGCGACAGCCTGCTCGCCGTGCGGGCGAAATCGAGTGCCCGACAGGCGGGGAGCAGCTCCGGGAGCGGACGGTCGCCGACAAGGGTGAGCCGCAGGTCACGGTCACAGAGGACGTCGATGACGTTGGCGAATCGCTGGGCGGCGTCGGGGCTGTCGAGGCCGGTCAGGCCCGCGATGACCCACTCCGGGTACCGGTCGGCCAGTGTCAGGTAGTCCACCGTCGAGGTCGGGGTGTCGCACAGCTCGCCGAAGTCGAACCACACGAGGTCGCCGCGCACCGCCTCAGCGCGCAGGGGCCTGCCGGAGACGGTCAGGGCGCGCCGCTCAGCCGGGCCAGGCGGCACCAGACCCGCGTCCCGCAACTGCTCCGCGGTGCCCGGCCACAGGTACCGGCCGCGCTCGAAGTTCGACCGAGGCTCGCCGCGCTCGGCCCGGTAGTCCCGATCACCAGCCAACTCCACCACGTCCAGCATCTCCTCGATCAGCGCGATCGCCGGTTCGAACAGGTGGTGGTGCAGCGGGTTCGGCAGCAGCCCGGCGGGCGGGTAGTTCGACGTCGTCAGCAACACGACCCCGCGGTCGACCAACGCGCGCAGCATCGCGGCGACGAGCATCGCGTCACCGGGGTCGTGGACGTGGAACTCGTCGAAGCAGAGGAAGCGGCACCGGCCCAGCAACTCGTCGAGGGCCCGCTCGGCGGCACGCGGGCGGTGCCGGTGGCGGGCGTAGGCGGCGTGGAACTCGCGGAAGAACTCGTGGAAGTGCAGCCTGAGCTTGTGTTTGCTGTCGACGGCGGCGAACAGCACGGTCGTCAACCAGCTTTTGCCCCGCCCCACCGGGCCCCACAGGTAAACTCCGCGCGACTTGGGCAACTCCGCGAGCCGACGCGCCGCCCGCCGCTGCTCGTCGTCGAGCACGAACCCCGCCCGCTCGGCGGCGTCGTCGAAGATCCGCATCTCCCACCCCCGCGATCACCTTCGCAGATCGGATTCGCAGCCCTCGCAGCCACCCGGCCCTCGGGTGATCCGCGCCCTATCAGGCGATCGACGGCCCATGGCTGTTGCGCGCCGTGAGTGCCCGGGTCGCGCGCTCGACGACGATCTCCAGCGAGGCTCCGATGTGCTCGTGCAGCAGCCGCAACGCCTTGTCGAGTTCCGCCGCCCGGACCCGTTCCATGATCTCGATGTGCTCGGCGATCGAGGTCTCGATGCGGCCTTCGACCAGGAAGTCGTACATGCGCACGACCCGGATCCGCCGGACCACCGAATTCAGCGCCTCCACCAATTCCGGGTTGCCCGAGCTTGCCAACAGCGCGGCATGGAAGCGCTCATCTTCCAGCACGAACTCCGGCGTGGGCGCGGGCGGATCGGCCCGCAGCGCGTACCAGTGCGCCAACTCCGCCGCCAGTGCCTCGGGATCGTGCCTAACCGACGGATTCTCGATGGCCCGACCGATCCCGCGCAGCTCCACGGCGATCCGCACTTCGTAGAGATCCCGGATCTTGGCCATGCTGGGCACGACGATCGCGTACCCGTAGTCCTCGCGCTGGACAAGCCCGTCGGCGAGCAGCCTGGTCAGCGCCTCCCGCACCGGGGTGCGTGAGACGCCGAGTTCGCGGGCGAGTCTGGGTTCGGTGAACCGGCCGGTCGCCGACCACTGTCCATCGAGGACCTGGTCGCGCAACCGCAGGTAAACCTGATCCCGCAGGGAACCGCTCACCTCAGATCGCCATCGCCGCACGGACATCCCGCGCGGCCGCGGCCCCACCCGTGCCCGTGGCGGAGATACGACCCGCCTCCATCAAGTAGTACGCGCCCGCCGCGCCGAGCGCGAAGCCGATGTGTTGTTCCACCAGCAACACCGCCATATCCGTGGCCAGCGTGCTGATCGTCTGCTCGATCTCGGCCACCACCGACGGCTGAATCCCCTCGGTCGGCTCGTCCAAGATGATCAGTCTCGGCCGAGTGACCAGCGCCCGCGCGATGGCGAGCTGCTGCCGCTGCCCACCGGAGAGCAAACCCGCCCGACGAGCCAAAAGCGGCGGCAACGCGGGAAACCGGTCGAGCACCTCACTGATCGCCTTGCGCCCGCCACCGTTCACATCGGCTACGACCCGGAGATTGTCCCGCACCGTGAGCTGCGGGAAGCACTGCTGCCCTTGGGGAACATAGGCCACACCCCTCCGGACCCTCTCATGTGGACGAAGCCTGGTCACGTCCTCGCCGTCGAGCAGCACCGATCCCGAGGTCGGCCGCAGCAACCCGGCGGCGGCGCGCAGCAGGGTCGTCTTGCCCGCGCCGTTGTGTCCCATCACGGCGACGACCCCGCCCACCGGCACGTCGAGGCGCACCCCATGCACCACGGTTGTCCGCCCGTAGCCGATGTGCACATCACGAAGTTCCAGCATCACGCCCCCACCTCCGCGGCCGTGCCCAGGTAGACCTCCTGGACCCTCGGGTCCGCCTGCACCTGAGCCACCGTCCCCTCGCTGAGCACCTTCCCGGCATGCAGCACCGTCACCGAATCGGCGAAGCACCGCATGAAGTCCATGTCGTGCTCAACCACCACGACAGTCCGCTCCGCCCCGATCCGGCGCAACAACTCCCCCGTGTCCGCGCGTTCCTGTGCGCTCATCCCCGCCACTGGCTCATCGAGCAGCAGCACCCGGGCGTTCTGCACGATCAGCATCCCGATCTCCAGCCACTGCTTCTGCCCGTGTGGCAATACCCCGGCAGGTTTGTCCCGAACGTCAACCAAGCCGACGGTCTCCAATGCCTCCTCGACCTCAGCGGGCACCGACGAGCGCCGCCGCAACAGCGTCAGCGGCCCCCGACCCGCACCGGCGGCGATGTCCAGGTTCTGCAGCACGGTCAGGTTCTCGAACACCGTCGCCGTCTGGAATGTGCGCCCGATGCCCAGCCGGACGATCCGGTGCACCTTGCGTCCCAACAGTTCCGTCCGCCCGAACAGCGCCGATCCGGTAGCGGGCGCCAATCCGGTGATCGCGTCGACCAGCGTCGTCTTTCCCGCGCCGTTCGGCCCGATCAGGAACCGCAAATCCCCCCGCGGCACGGTCATCGTCACGCCGTCGACGGCGACGAAACCGTCGAATGTGACCCGCACGTCGGAGAGTTCGAGGTAGTCGGCGTTCATGTCGCCTCCCTGGTACGGCGCCGCAGGGACGCGACGGTCGACAGCCCGCTGGGCAGGAACGCCACCACGAGCAGGAACAGCGCGCCCTGGAAGTAGATCCAGAACGACGGGAAGCTCTCCGAGAGCGTGGTCTGCGCCCAGGCCACGACGATCGCGCCCACGGCCGGGCCGAACAGCGTCGACCGGCCGCCGATCGCCACGCCGATCAGGAACGCGATCGACGGGACCACACCCACGCTCGCCGGCGAGATGATCCCCACGATCGGCACGAACAGCGCCCCCGCGACACCGGCCATCGCCGCCGCCACGACGTAGGCGACAATCTTGATGTTCGCCGGGTCGTAGCCGAGGAAGCGGACCCGCTCCTCCTGGTCACGCACGGCCATGAGCAGCTCGCCGAAACGGGACCGATAGAGCTGCCAGGCAATCGCCAACACCACCAACAGGGTCGACGCGGCGATGTAGAACAGCATCCGCTTGTTGACCGGGTCGTAGAGGGCGAAGCCGAAGAACGAGCGGAACCCGTTGAGCCCGTTGGTCCCGCCGATCGTGGCATGCTGCCCGACGAGCAGGATCGCGAACGCCGCCGCCAGCGCTTGCGACAGGATCGCGAAGTACGCGCCGCGCACCCGCCTGCGGAACACCGCCGCCCCCAGTCCGAGCGCCACCAGCGACGGGATCGCGATGACGCCGATGACTGTGACGACCGGACTGCGGAACGGCTCCCACCAGCCCGGGACCTCACCGGAGCCGTAGAGCTTCATGAAATCCGGCACCCCGGACGGGCCGGCGTCGGCGAGTTTGAGGTGCATGGCCATGACGTAGGCGCCGAGGCCGAAGAACACGCCTTGGCCCAGGGTCAGCATCCCGCCGCGGCCCCACGCGAGGCCGATGCCGACCGCGACGATGGCGTAGCAGACGAACTTGCCGAGCAGCGAGAGCCGGAAGTCCGACAGCAACGCGGGTGCGAGCACCAGCAGGGCGAGCGCGCCGACGGCGAACCCGATGAGCGCCCCGAGTTCGCGCCTCATGCCAAGCTCCTGGTCCGGACGCTGAAGATGCCCTGCGGCCGGGCCTGCAGGAACACCACGACCAACGCGAACACCGCCACCTTCGCCAGGCTCGCGGTGGTGGAGTACTCGATGCCCGCCTGCAGCAGGCCAAGGCCGAACGCGGCGATGACCGTCCCCTTGATCTGGCCGACGCCGCCCGCCACGACCACGAGGAACGCGTCGACGATGTAGTTGGAGCCCAGCGTCGGGCCGGTCGAGCCGAGCAGGGTCAGCGCCACCCCGGCGATGCCCGCCAGACCGGACCCGATGAAGAAGGTGAGTCGATCGGTGGCCCGGGTGGACACCCCGGCCGTCTCCGCGAGGTCCCGGTTCTGCACCACCGCCCGGATTCGCCTGCCCAGCGCGGTCTTCGTCAGCACCAGCGCCAAGCCGGTCACCGCGACGACGGCGAGTCCGAGGATGAACAGCCGCGCCGCGGGCACCTGGGTGATGCCCAAGTCCACGCTCCCGCTGAGCCAACTCGGCGCGCGAACGTCGACATTGGGCGCGCCGAAGACGTCCCGCGCGACCTGTTGCAGGATCAGGGCCACGCCCCAAGTCACCAGCAGTGTGTCAAGTGGACGGAGATACATCCGGCGGATCAGGGTGGCCTCCAGGACCACCCCCATCACACCGCCGACGACGAATCCGAGCGGGATGGCCAGGATGAGCGCGACCCCGGCGTCGGCGATGACGTTCTGCGCGACGTACGCGGTGTAGGCGCCCGCCATCATGAACTCGCCGTGCGCCATGTTGATCACGCCCATCTGGCCGAACGTCAGCGCCAGGCCGAGCGCCGCGAGGAGCAACACGGAGCCTAGGGACAGTCCCGCGAACAGTTGGCCCAGCACCGCGTCCATATCAGCCCGCCAGTCCCTTGGCCCAGTCGTAGCCCTTGAGGAACGGGTCCGGTTCGATCGGCTTGGCCGAGCTCCACTCGGTGTGGATCAGTCCGTCCGCGCCGACCTTGCCGATCAGCGCGGTCTTGGCGATGTGGTGATTCTCGCCGTTGACCGTGACCATGCCCTCCGGCGCGTCATGGCTGACGCCGCCCGAGGCCTTCTTCACGTCGTCCGGCGTGAACGAATTCGCCTTCTCCACCATGGACTTCCACAGGAAGAGCGAGGTGTAGGCGGCCTCCATCGGGTCCGAGGTCACCCGGCCCTGGCCGTACTTCTCCTTGAACGCGGCCACGAACGTCTTGTTCGCGGGCGAGTCGATGGTCTGGTAGTAGTTCCACGCGGTGAGCTGGCCGACCAGGTTGTCGACACCGACGCCGCCGACCTCTTCCTCCGCGATCGACACCGACACGACCGGCATCGCCGCGGCGGTCAGGCCCGCGTTCCTGTACTCCTTGAAGAACGCCACATTCGAGTCGCCGTTGAGCGTGTTGAACACCGCCGCCGAGCCGGAACCCTTGACCTTGTTGACAATCGTGGCGAAGTCGGTGTGACCGAGCGGGGCGTACTCCTCGCCCTTGACCTCGATGCCGTTCGCCTTCGCGTACGCCTGGATGATCTTGTTGGCGGTGCGTGGGAAGACATAGTCGGAGCCCACCAGGAACAGGGACTTGACGCCCTTCTCCTTGAGGTAGTCCAGCGCGGGCACGATCTGCTGGTTGGTGGTCGCACCGGTGTAGAAGATGTTCGGCGAGGACTCCAGGCCCTCGTACTGCACCGGGTAGAACAGCAGCGCGTTGGCGCCTTCGAACACGGGCAGCATCGCCTTGCGCGAGGACGACGTCCAGCCGCCGAACACCGCGGCGACACAGTCGGAGCTGATCAGCTTGGTCGCCTTCTCGGCGAACACGGTGGGCTCGGACGCGCCGTCCTCGCTGACCACGGACAGCTTCTTGCCGTTGACCCCACCGGCGGCGTTGATCTGGTCGGCGGCGAGCTTGAGCGAGTCGAAGACCGTCTTCTCACTGATCGCCATGGTGCCGGACAGGGAGTTGAGGAATCCGACCTTGACCGAGTCACCCGAGGTGTCCACACAGGACTTGGCCGCGGTCCCCCCGGACCCGGTGTCGGTGCGGCTGCCGCACGCGCTGGTGGCCAGGGCTAATGCGCACAGGATGGCGACGCTTCTGACTGTGTTCACGGTGATGCCTTTCGCGGGGAGGGGAGTACGCCAGATCAGCGCGAGAGATAGGCGCGCCAGCCGCCGTGGCCGGTGATGTCGGCGCACGTGGTGGCGGTGGCCAGATCGCAGTGGAACCCGATGGCTGTCGAGCCGTCGGCGAGGGTGATCCTGCCCAGGCTCATCGGCGCGGGCAGTGCGGCCAGGAAGACGCCGAGCGCCGCGGGCGCGAGCACCCAGCGTTCGCCGGGCAGACAGGCACCGTCCTCCGGTCCGGTGTGGACGATGCCTGGCTTCTCCGGCTGGCCTGGGATGGCGACCATCCGGTATTCGGGCGCGGTGTGGACCTCGCCGGTGAACCGCGCCCCGAGCGCGGTGAGTTGGTGGTTGAGCGGTTCGCCGCGCAGGTGCGCGCCGAACACGATGAGGTCGACACCGCCTACCGGGTACAGTTCGGCCGCCTGTTCGCCGGTGAACACCGCGGCGAGGTCGAACGCGACCTGGTCGTCGAACGCGCGGGTGATCACGCTGACGCCGAACGGGCCGCCGTCGGCGGTCCCGGCGGGCACGGCGATGGCGGCCAGGTCCAGCAGGTTCACGAAGTTGGTGTACGTCCCAAGCCCGCGGTTGACCCCGAGCGGATCGACGGCGACCTCGGCCAGTGTCGGGTGAGACGGCGCGGTGGGAAGCAGCAGCGCCGAACACCCGTCGAGCGTGCGCCCGGCCGACACGCGATAGTGGTCGAGCCGTTCGAGGTCGACCACGTGGTCCCGGGCCGCGAGCGCCGACGCGGCACCGATGATCTTGGCGACACTGGGGTCCAGGTCCGCTGGCCCACTGTCGATGAACTCCCCGACCGCCGCGTGCCTCTCGGCGACGAACGTGCCGTCGTAGAGCAGCTTCGCCGCGTCCAGCAGCCCGGAGACGTCGACCACCTCGGTCCGCGCGCCGGACTCCTCCAGCAGGCTGACAGCCGCGCCGAACGCGCGCCGGGCTTGGCGCGACAGCGGCGCCAGATCCTCGTCCCGGGGGATCGCGATCACCGGCTCGGCGGCGAACCGCACATCAGCGGGCCAGGTCCGGCAGCGCGGGTCGACCCCGTCCGGCCCGGTCATGGTGGCCAGCGCCGACTGCGCCTGCCCCAGCGTCCGGGCGAAGACGGTGACGCAGTCATAGGAGCGGCAAGCCGGGACGACCCCGGTGTTGGGCACCAGACCGAGCGTGGCCTTGACGCCGACGATCCCGTTGAAGGCGGCGGGAATCCGCCCGGAGCCCGCCGTGTCGGTGCCGATGCCGATGTCCACGATGCCCAACGCGACCGCGACCGCCGACCCGGAACTCGACCCCCCGGAGATCTTCGCCGGATCAAGGGCGTTGCGGACCGCGCCATAGGGGCTGCGTGTGCCGACGAGACCGGTGGCGAACTGGTCGAGGTTGGTCTTGCCGAGCACCAACGCACCCGCTTCGACCAGCCGGGCGACGGCCGTGGCGGTTTGGGTTGGCACATAGGCGAACGAGGGACATCCGGCGGTGGTCGGCAGCCCCGCGACGTCGATGTTGTCCTTGACCGCGACCAGCACCCCGGCCAGCGGCGGCCGCTCCCCCGCGGCCATCCGCTCGTCGAGTCTCCCAGCTTCGGCCAGAACCTCGGCCCGCGGCCGCAACGTGATCCACACCTCCGGCCGATCGACCTCGTCGATCCGCAGGTAGGCCTCCCGCACGCGCTGAGCGATGACGTTCACGCCGCCTCCCGACGAGCCACGACCGCGAGCGCATGACCAGCGTCAAGATGCTGCCCAGGCGCCACAAGAATCTCGGCGACGACACCGTCCACCGGCGCCCGCACCACGACCTCCAGCTTCATCGCCTCAAGACGCATAAGCGGTTGACCCGCGACAACCGTGTCCCCGGCACGGGCATCAATCCGCCACACACTCGCACTCAGCGGTGCCTCGACCAGGCTGCCGCCCGGTGGCACCCTCACCTGGAGCGGCGGAACAGGTTCAGGTTCCGGTCGAGGATCGAACTCTCCAGCCATATGCCATGCCTGCCGCTCAGCCTCGAACGCCGAGTTCTGCCGCGCCCTGAACGCCTCGATCCCAGCGGCGTTCGCGGCGAGGAATCGTTCGTGCTCCGCGAGCACGAACTCCCCTTCACCAATGGCGAGTTCGGCGCGTCCCGCCTTGAGGTCCGCGCGCACGTCCAGCAGTTCGCCCGCGCTCACCGGGTAGAAGCTCACCCGGTCGAAGAACCGCAGCAGCCACGGCACCCCGCTCTCGAACGGCCCGTACTGGCGCAACCCGGACCAGATCGGGACCGTGCGCCCGATCAGCTGATACCCGCCGGGGCTTTCCATGCCGTACACACACATGTACGCGCCGCCGATGCCGACACCGCCCTCGGGGGTCCAGGTGCGGGCCGGGTTGTACTTGGTCGTGACGAGCCGATGGCGCGGGTCGAGCGGAGTCGCGGCGGGCGCTCCCAGGTAGACGTCGCCAAGCCCGAGGACAAGGTAGGATGCGTCGAACACGATGTCGCGCACTTCATCCACAGTGGACAGACCGTTGATCCGCCGGATGAACTCGATGTTGTCCGGGTTCCACGGAGCGTCGTCGCGGACGTTGGCCTGGTAGCGCTCGATGGCCTCGTGGATGGACGGGTCATCGAAGGACAGCGGCAGCCGGACCGTGCGGCTCGGCACCGCGAGTTCCGCGGTGGCCGGAATCAAGGCCTCGGCCTCCCGCAGCAGCCCGAGTAAAGTGCGCAGCGGCAACACCTCCGGGTCGGTGTGCAGGTGCAGCGACCGCACCCCCGGGGTGGTGTCGACGATCCCGGCGGGTGCCAGTTCATCGATCGCCGCCATCAGGGCGTGGACCCGCAGGCGCAGCCCGAGGTCGAGTGTCATCGGCCCGTACTCGACCAGCACGTTGTCGTGCCCCGAGCGGCGATAGGTCACCGACGGCGCGGCGTCACGGGCATCAAGCCGGGCGAGCACCCCGTCGTCGCCGTCGCCGCCGACCGCGTGTGGCCGAGCGGGCGCGGTGCGATTGTGCAGGGCCGTCGCCGTCGCCTCGGGCACGGGGACGAAGCGGACGGTGTCGCCCGGTCTGAGCTGCCCGATCTTCCACCGGGCGCCGGACACGACCGTCACCGGGCAGATGAACCCGCCGAGGCTGGGGCCGTCCGGGCCGAGCAGGACGGGCGTGTCGCCGGAGACGTTGACAGCGCCGACGGAATACGCGGTGTCGTGGACGTTCGACGGGTGCAGGCCCGCGTCGCCGCCGTCCGGACGGGCCCACAGCTGCTTGGGCCCGTTGAGCCGCACGCCGTTGCGGGCGGACTGGGTGTGCACACTCCAGTCGGTTCCGTAGAACCGGGCAAGACCGTCGCGGGTGAGGAAGTCGGGGGCGGCGTGCGGGCCTTCGGAGACCTCGATCTCCCAGCGGGAAGGGAACTCCGGTGGCTCGATGGGGACGGACACGGTCCGCGGCGCGGCGCCCGGACGCAGCACGTCGCCGGTGCGCAGGGCACGCCCGCCGTGGCCGCCGAACGCGCCCGCGGTGAAAGTCGCGGCGCTGCCTAGGTAGATGGGGACGTCGAACCCGCCGCGCACCAGCACGTAGGTCCGCATGCCCGGCCCGGGCGGGGTGCCGACCTCGACCACACCACCCGCGGGCACGTCCACCGGTTCCCACTGCGACACCGGGTCACCGTCGACTGTGACGATGGCGGGCGCGCCCGTCACGCACACGGTCGCGGCGGCGCTGAACCGCAGCACCGGACCTTCGAAGGTGCACTCCAGGCCAGGCGTTCCCTCCGGGTTGCCGAGCGCGAGGTTGCCCGCGCGGAAGGAGCGGTCGTCCATCGGGCCGCTCGGTGGGACGCCCACCTGCCAGTACCCGATGCGGCCCGGCCAGTCCTGCACCGTTGTCGAAGTCCCGCCCCGCAGCACGTCGACCCGCGGCTCACTGTCCACAAAGGTGTCCGACGTCGTGTATGTCCTGGGGTCGGCGCAGATCGTGCGCAGCTGCCCAAGGTTGGTCTGCACACCATCGATTCGGGTCTCGGCGAGAGCGGCGCCGAGTCGGGCCAACGCCGTGGCGCGGTCCGGTCCGTGCGCGATCACCTTGGCCAGCAGGGGATCGTAGGCGGCGGACACCGTCTGCCCCGCCTCCACCCACCCGTCGACACGTACCCCCTCGGGGAACTCGGCCCTGGTGACGAGGCCGGAGCTGGGTCGGAAGTCGAGCACCGGGTCCTCGGCGTAGATCCGGGCTTCCACCGCGTGGCCCGCGGGCGTCGCGTCGGTGAGGAACCCGCGTTCGCCCTGGGCCAGGCGCAGCATCCAACCGACGAGGTCGATACCGGTGACCTCCTCGGTGACGGGATGCTCGACCTGCAGCCGAGTGTTGACCTCGAGGAAGGACACCTCGCCGCGGTCGGTGTCGTAGACGAACTCCACGGTCCCCGCGCCGAGGTAGTCGACGGAGGCGCACAACTCGCGGGCCGTGCGATGCAGCCGCTCGCGCACGTCGTCGGGCAGACCCGGCGCGGGCGCCTCCTCCACGATCTTCTGGTTGCGCCGCTGGACGCTGCAGTCCCGGTCTCCCAGGCAGACGACCGTGCCCGCGCCGTCGCCGAAGACCTGCACCTCGACATGGCGGGCCCGGGCGACGAACCGTTCGAGGAACACGCCACCGGACCCGAAGTTCGCCTCGGCGATCCCCCGCACGCCCGGGAACGCCTCCCGCACCTCGATTTCGTCCGCGCAGGGCCTCAGTCCGATGCCGCCACCACCAGCTGTGGCTTTGAGCATCACCGGGTATCCGATCTCCGCGGCCGCCCGCACCGCCTCGTCGGCGTCGGCGAGCAGCCCGCTGCCCGCCAGCAGCGGCACCCCGGCCCGCTCGGCGGCCTGCCGAGCGGAGTGCTTGTCCCCGAACAGCTCCAACTGCTCCGGCGTCGGCCCGACGAAGATCAGCCCGGCGCCGGCCGCGGCCCTGGCGAACGCGGCGCTCTCGGAGAGAAAGCCGTATCCGGGGTGGATGGCCCCGGCCCCGGTCGCCTGGGCCGCGGCGATGATCCGGGCCATGTCGAGGTACGTCTCAGCGGGCGCGGTGCCTACGAGGTGCACGGCGTCGTCGGCGAGCCGGGTGTGCGGCGCCCCCGCGTCGGCGTCGGAGTACACCGCCACCGTCCGCAGCCCGAGTGCCCGCGCGGAGCGGATGATCCGACACGCGATCTCCCCTCGGTTGGCGACGAGCACCGCTGTATACAGCCCTGTCGACTTCGCCGTATCCATGGGCGGAAAATTAGGGAGCCGGTGTTTCCGGCTCGGCGTCCGCGGATGGCGATCATGTGTCCCCCGATTACGGCTCGCCGTGCCCGCACGTAACACGAGGTGGATGATCGACCATATGGACGAACGCTGGCCCCACCAGGTCTACGGCGTGGGCGAGGACCCCGACGCGCGGTTCACCCTCGCCAACGAACGCACCATGCTCGCCTGGATCCGCACGGCCCTGGCGCTGATCGCCGCGGGCGTCCTGGTCGACGCGGTCAACCTGCCCATCGCCGAGGGCCCCCGCCGCTGGCTGGCGGCGGGCTTGGTGCTGCTCGGCGCGATCACCGCGACCGGCGGCTGGTTCCGCTGGGCCCGCACGGAACGCGCGCTGCGCACCGGCACGCCCATGCCCGCGCCCACCTTGGGCGCGGTGATCGTCGGCGGCCTCGTGGTCGCGGCGGCGCTGGTGCTGGCGGTGATCCTGCTCCGATGACCCTGCACGTCGAACGCACCCGTCTCGCGTGGGCGCGGACCACGCTGGCCCTCATCGGCCTCGCCGCCGTGGTGATCCGGCTGCGCATCGACCAGCCGGTCCTGGTCGGCACCGCCACCTTCGCCATCGGCCTGCTGCTGCTCGCCACGCTGCGCGGCAACCGGCGAGCCGACGGCGCCATGCCCGCGGCGGTCGTCGGGCTGGTGCTGGTCGTCGTCGTGGTCGAACTGGTCGGAATCCTCAGCGGCTGAGCAGGCCCGCGTCGACCTTGCCGAGCCGCATGCGCTGCGGGTGGTCGCCGACCGGCACGCTGGAGACTTCCCGGCCGGTGGCGTAGGAGATCGCGGAGACCCGGTCGCTGCCGCTCCAGGAGACGAAGCAATGCGCGCCGTCGCGGCTCGGGGTGGCCCAGTACGGCTTGAGGCCGGTGCTGACCAGGCTCGGGAAGCTGAAGTCGGCCCGGTCGACGATCGCGGCGTAGTCCGACATCGTCCCCGCCACGCAGATCTTCCTGTCTTCGCCGCCTATCGCGATCCCGTGGTGTGCCGAGTCGAGCAGGTACTGCTCCCTCGGCAGGTCCTTCACGTGGTCGGCGATGGGCAGATTCGCGACTCGGGTCACCTTGTCGGCCACGAGGTCGTACTCGACGAAGCCGTGGAAGAACGAGACCTGCAGGTAGGCGTAGCGCTCGTTGTTGGTCAGCGTCATCGGCCGCACCGCGGCGCTCATCCCCGGATACCCGGCCTCGGCGAGCTTGGCCCCCATGTCGATCCGCTTGACCACCTGGTTGGTCACGGCGCGACGACCTGGAAGTACCGCGCCCCCTTGGTCGAGTCGAGCGCAGGAAGGTCGAGCGGGGTGTAGACGGTGCCGATGCTGGCATGGAAGATGCGCGCCGCGTCCCGCGAATACACGTTCTCGTGCGGCGAGTCCCCAGACGGGAAGGTGCCCACCTCACGCCCGGTCGCCACGTCGAGGATGTGCACAACGTTCGCCGTGGAAGCCGACACGGCGACCCGCGTCCCATCCGGCGACAGCGCCATGTGGTCGGACCGCTGCCCTTGGACCACGAACCGCCACACGACGGCGCCGGAGGCCAGGTCGATCGAGACGACGTCGGCCAGACTCGGCCGGGAGACGATCAGCCGTCGCCCGTCCGGCGTGGTGTACATGTCGTCGACGAACTGGTCATGCCCCTCGCCGACGAACTGCCGGATGGCAACGAAGTAGGCCAGGCGCACCGGGTTCAGATAGATCTCGGTCATCCGTTGACGGATGTCCGGGATGACGTCGACTCGCCCCAACCTGCGCAGCGGCAACTCAGTGGAGACGAGGTCGGCGGTGCCGTCCCAGTTGTTGCCGACGAAGAGCACCTCCCTCAGGGGAGCAGCTTGAGCGGGCACAGTCGGCACCACGACCGCCGCCACCACCGCAACCGCGGACAGCTTCGCGACCAGCTTGATCCACATCCGACCCTCGTTTCTCGGCGCCCGCAAAGGTCAACGACCAGCACACAGCCGGGTTACGCGAGGATCGTTCGCATATTGGCCGACAAGGTTTTGGCGAGAATCACCAGGAGCGCGCCCGCCCCGACCAGCAGCACGAGCGTGATCACTCCGAAGACGGCGACCTGGCGATACCGAATTGCGTGTCGCAGGCGGTAGTTGGCGGCCAGGGCAGCCACCGTGCAAGTGATTGGAGCCACCCAAGACCAGTCGGGGTGGACTACGAGTCCGACGACAGCAAGCGCGCCGAGGAAGAAGCTCAAGATCATGGCGTAGAGACTGCCGCTCTTGACGATTCCGTCTTGCCACGCCAGAGGCAGCAGGCTGTCGTCCACCACCATCCAACTCTCGGTCTCGGCCAACCTTCGTTCGGGTTGTTCTACACGTTCCAACCGCACCTTGATCCACCGGAGACTCAAGCGCAAGGTGCCTCTGGGGTTCACGACGAGGGCGGCGACTGCTCACCGCATGAGCGGGAGGTTCAAGCGCCCACCGGCATGAACCAAGCGTGTCGAGCACAGAGTCCGACTGTCAGTTCTGCGGCGCAGGCGTTCCTTCTGGCCAAACGCACGGCGAGGTGGAGATCACGTAGAAACCGCCGACGTCATTAGCCTTCAGCGAGATTCGGAAGCTGTCGTTCTTGTTCTCCGCCCACAGGTACATGTCTTTGGGCCGCGAGTCCTCCAGTATCTGGAAGTTGTGAGTTTCCCACCATTGTTTGATGGTGTCGAAGTAGGCGTTGTAGTCGGCTGGCGGAAGATCGTGTATTTGGTACGAGTGGGATTCCGTGACGCGACCGCGTGGTCCGTTGTCGGTGGGGTCGTCGCAGTTCTGAGGTGTGCTGAGGCGTTGTTCGAGCCGTGCCTCCTTAGGGAGAAGAGCGACGACTGCGTGGATGTTCTCCTCCACCCGTCGTGCGGCCTCCTGTTGTGTGATCGTGTTGCGCATTTCGTCTCCACAGCCAGATATGAGGATGGTCGACAAACCGAGCGTGACGAGCGCCCGTCGACGGGGGCCAGATTTTCTTGTGGCGACTCTGTTCATGTTGTCGGTTTCCCCGCGATGATGTTTCCCATATTATTCAACGCCTTATTCTCTTGGTCCCAGTATTGGCTGTGGGCTTCAGTGCTGTACCCGGTCCAACTTGATGTTCCTGGGTCGGAGGTGAACACGTTGCCGCCGAACATGGGGCCTGCGGGGTCGGGTCCGTGGACGTCGAAGGGTTCTTTGAACACGTTGGTGACCTGGATGACGTCGTGCTTGGCGACGGTGGAGTGGACGTTCTCGGGTGGCAGGCCGAGGTCTTCGGCGCGGCTGACGCCGGTTCCGGGGCTGCCGACGAAGACGACGTCGTCGGCGTTGATGTTCATGTCGCGGGCGGTGTGGCCGATGACGGTGGAGCCGTAGCTGTGTCCGATGACGGTGTTGTGCGAGGGCGTCCCCTGATGGGTGGCGCGTAGGCCGTCCTGGAAGCGGTCCAGGTCCTGGCGGGCGTTCTGTGCGTAGTCCTCATCGGCGGCGGCGACGAGATCCTGCGGGGCGTCGTAGCCGATCCAGGTGATCGACGCGGTGGACGGTGAACCCGCCTGCTTCGCTGCGTCGACCATGCTGTCGGAGCGGCCGATGTCGGTGCCGCAGGTGCCGAGCCTCGCGCCGGTTCCGGGCACGAAGGTCGCGACGTTGGCCGCGGTGTCGGGGTTTCCGATTGCGACGATGGCACGGCCGTTGCCGGAGCTGTCGATACCGAGCAAGTAGGCCTGCTGTTGGCCGGCCTGCGGTGAGGTGAGCCGCTTCTCGATGGTGTCGAGTCCACCGAGCGAGTATGACGCAACCGGCCACGCTCTGGAGCCAGACGACTACAGAAGGGAGTAGAACTACCTACTGCTCTCCCATGCCTCTTGATCATCTGGCCGACAGTCAGGCGCGCCGGTGTCCGACGGACTCACTTCACGAATCGGTTCGCCCGGTGCCAAGCGAAGTACGGTTCCGTGCCTGGCCGGTGCGCAGAGCAGCGCCGGGTGCCCACGAGGGTCACGTGGTCGGCGAACCGTCCACTCGGCATGGCTTCCGCAGTCCGGATCCAGCCGTCCTTGTCGACCGTGATGTACCCCAGTTCGAACAGCATGTCGCAGCCGAAGGCACAGGCGGCCATCGCGACATTGCGCAGGTCGCGGCGCTCTTCGTCGGTACACTGCGACCGGGGCTTGATGTGGGCGGCGACCAGGTAGCGCAGCGGGAACGTGTCTCCGCACAGTGCGCACTGAGCGGTGTCGTCGGTGCCCACGACCAGCTTGCGCAGCTCCGCCTGCTCAACTCGGCGGACGGCGGCGGTCATCTTGTCGAGGGTGTCCGGCGGCAGCGACGGCAGCGTCGCCTTGGTGACCGAGTCGAAGGCCGTGCGGATCTCGATCATCGCCCGCTCCGCCACCCCTGCGAGACCGACCCGGTCAAGCAGGTCGGCTTGATCGGCGAGGTCGGACAAGTGCTCGGTACGCAGGACGTAGATCGATTCGGCCCGCACGACCGGGTTGGCAAGCAGAGCGGCCGCGTCTTCGGTGAACCCGGCGCGGGCGTCCGTGTCCGCTGCGGTCGGCGGGCCAGCCAGGTTATGCCTCTCCCAGAGTGTCGAGTCGCTGCCGAGGTGCCAGAACGGATACCGCGGTGCGGCCGACGCTCCGAAGTCTCGCAGCAGGTCGCCGACCTCCTTGTCGAATTCCGGCCAGTCGAACAACCGGCCCTCACCAGCTGCCAGGCGACCGAGCGCCCAGAGGAGCGCGATCGGCTCGCGAGCGGGCTTCCCACCCGAGTTGTGGACCTTGAGCGACTTCAGGGACGCAATGAGATCATCGACCAGCAGCGGCGCGGCCAGGTCCCGCTCCAATCGCGGGCCGTCCGCGATCCCGTAACCAGGCACTTCGAGGACCAGACGCATGCGTTTGCGGTTGTTGCCCGCCTTCGGAGCGCCCTCTTCCTGGCCGATCCGGCCCTGCGCACTGGTCAGCCGCTTGCGCAGCGCATCGAAGTCGGAGGCCGGACTCAGCTGGATTGAGCCGTCGGTGAGTAATCGTTTGTGGAGCGGCAGGTCGGCAGTCTTCTTCGACTCCACCGCCGCGGAGACGATCACCGCCGACCGCTGGGCCAGTCTGCCGAGGAGCACCACCAGGGCGGGCACGTAGTCCCGGTTACGTGGCCCGTTCTTGGTCCTCCCACCAGCGCTTTCGAAGGTCATCGACAGCTGCCCGTCGTGGGCCTCGACGGCGAACTCCGCGATGAGCGGTGTACCTGAGTCTGTGAACGGTTGCACAGTTCCACCATTCCCGATCAAGGTCACGGTGACGATTCGGTCAGTCCTGGGACAGGAAACCGCCCCAGGGTGTCGGTGCCGCACCTGATCGTGGCACCATCTTGCGCACGCGCGGGCGGCACCTGAGGGAGATCGGATGAACGACCGGACCGAACAGGTCGATGACCTCCAGCTAGTCGCCCTGCCCAGTGCGATCGGCTGTGCCGAGATGTTCGTCCGGTTCTCACTGACCGAGTGGGCGCTGCGGGACATGCGTGACGTGGCCGCGGAGGCGGCCAGGGTCGTCACCACCGCGGTGGTGGACTCGGTCAATCCGGCTGCCCCCGGGATGATGACCGCGCGGGTACGGCTGTCCGGCGCCGACCTGATCTTCGAGGTCGAGTCGCAGCTGCCGGTGCCGACGCCCGCCATTCCCGGTGTGGCGCGGGTGGGGACCACCCAGATCGACCACGGCCGCTACATCGTCTGGTTCGCCCTGGCCCTGCCCAGCGGCATGAACGCCTCGGCGGTGCCGCTGCCCCGACGCCAGCGCAAGGCCTCGCAGGCCGCGCGGGCGGCGGTGCCCGACGAGCCGATGACGACCGACCCGGACGTCATGCGGCGGATCTTGTTCGGCCTCAACGGCTCCCCCGACCAGCGCCGCACCTAGTGGCTCGTCCAGGAACGTTGGCCGGGTATCGGCGTGGTCACGGCGTCGCTGCCAAGGCGCGGGGACAGCGCTCGTACCGGGTTGTACTTGGCTGTTCCCGCAACGCGGGCAGCGGCGTCGTGGGCATGTCGAGACCCGGTCAACGTTCCTGGACGGGCCACTAGCAACAAGGCCTGGGTATCTGGGGGCCGAAAGTCCCCTCTTAAAGTGTGTCGACGCAATCTGGTCACTCTTTGTAACGTCGGCGGGGTGAAGGTCCGATGCAACCTTATGACGGGCTCACGCATCTAACACCTCACCAGCTACGAATACGAAGTAACCCACAGACCAGGGGGGACCCGAAATGTCCGAGCCACACGAACTGAGTCATCGCACCCTCGCAATGCTGCGAGCCGTCGCGGCGGGCCGCGCGCACATCAGCTGCGGGCGCGAACCCGACCTCTACATCGACGGGGTGCCCTTCTGCGACCAGTTCAGCGCCCACTCGCTGACCCACGACGGCTACATCGCCCCGGGCACCGGCCGCTTCGGCCAGCTCGTCGCCGCGACGCTGACCCCCGCGGGCATCCGCGCGCTCGAGTCGGTGGCCGTCGCCGCCTAGGCGACCACGTTCTCCAAGCTGTCGGGCGCGCCGAAGTGCGCGCCCACCGCGTGGTCCGCGCCCGCCCGTCGCCACCAGTCGGCCTGTTCGGCGGTGTCGACGCCGGGCACCAGGACGTCGCGACCGGACTCTCGGACCATCGGCAGCAGCTCCAGCACGGACCGCACGAACATCGACTTGGGGTCCGGCGCCGTCCCGATCCGCTCGACGACCCGGTGGCCCAGCCGCACGGCGTGCACCGGGTGGTCCTCCAGGCAGGCGACGTCGCCGGGGGTCTGGCCGAAGCCGGTCAGCACGATCCGCACGCCGAGGTCGACCAGCACGGACACGTTGTCCTCAGCCTGCGAGTCGGCCAGCGCCGAGACCGGGACACCCAGGTCCAGCCGCTCCAGGCCACCAGCCCGGCGCACGGTGCCCACGAGGTCTTGGTCGGCCGCCTGCTCGTCGGTCAGTTCCATGTACAGCCGCGCGACAACGTTCGCGGTCCGCTCGCAGGCGACGCCGAGTGCCCACTGGTCGACCGGGACGCTGAGCCCGGTGTCGCGCAGTAGTTCGCGGCAGCGGTCGTGGCCAAGGCGCCCGTGGACCGGGCTGTCCCAGTGCAGCAGCGCCTCCACGGCGACCGTCGTGCCGCTCTCCAGCTCCACGACCGGCCGGAAGTCCAGGTCGAGTTCGCCGCTCTCCCACGCGCCCGGGATGGACGCGGTGAGCCGGAGGCGGTCGCGGGCGGCGAGGTCGTCGGCCTCGACGAGACCCCACTGCCTGCGTCCGGACAATTTGAGTCTGCGCAGCGTGATGTCGGTGACCCGCAGCAGCTCCGCGGGTTCGGTGCCTGAGCGCGGTGAACGCAGCACGGCGATCGACGCCGTCACCGCGACGCCCTCACCGTCCACATAGGTCGGTTCGGCCAGCGCGTCGTTGATGTCGGTGGCGACCGCGGCCACATCGTGGCGACCCGGTATCAGCAGGGCGAACTCGTCGCCCGCGATCCGGGCGAGGGCGCCCTCGTACTCGTCGGCGATCACCGCGAGCCTGCCCGCGATGGCGCTGAGCAGCTTGTCGCCCGCGTGCCTGCCTATTCCGTTGTTCACCACACCGAAACCGTCGAGTCCTATGTGGAACAGCGAGACGTCGGCCGCGCCGCCCATCGACTCCTCGAGCCTGCCCTCGAACGCCTGGCGGTTGGCCAGGCCGGTGAGCATGTCGCGGGTGCCCTGGGTGCTGAGCCGGTGTTCGATCAGGTGCAGGTCGGAGATGTCCTCCACCATGGTCACGTGGTGGTCCGGCTTGCCGTCCCGGTCACGCAGCAGGGTCACCGCGACCCGGACCCAGGCCGTGTCACCGTCGGCGCGGAGGAACTGGGTGCGTTCGCGGACCGTGTCGCACTCGCCCGCCAGGAGTTCGGCGTAGCGCTCCCGCAGGAAGTCGGCCTCGTCCGGGTGGAACACGTCGTCGAGGCGCTTGCGGAACAGCGTTCCCTTGCGGTAGCCGAGCATCTGTTCGAGTGCCTCGTTGGCGCGCGCGACACCGCCGCCGAGGTCGCTGATCAGCATGCCCACCGCGGACGTCGCGAACACGTCCTGGAAGCGCGCCTCGCTGACCTGCAGGTCGCGCTCGACGTTCTCCTTCGCCCGCACCAAAGCGTGCCGGACGTCCTCCTGCTCGGAGAACAGCCGGTCGCGGGTGGCGGCGGCGAATCCCGCCGCCACCGACGCGAGCGCGGGGAAGACCTCAGCCGGGGCGACACCCTCCACTTCGGACAGGCCGGTGCCCAGCACGTCGATTGTGGCGCGGATGCAGCCCGCCTTGTTGAACCCGGCCGCGACCAGGTCCTGGCCGATCTCCACCGCCGGGGCCAGGTCGGCTCCGGGGCGCACGCAAGCCGCGAGACGGGCGACAAGTTCGCCCAAGCCACTTTCGATGTCGTCGCGCGAGCGCGAGACATACACGACCTGGTTCAACGCCGCGGCCCATCTCCTGGCCAGCTCAGCACGGTCCACAGCGACCGTCCGGATGGCGGATCATCGGTGTCCTTCTCGACTGCTTACTGAAAGATATGCGCCGGAGAGCTATCACTCTGCACCCATTCGGGTACATCGCGCCACTCGTACCCACGCACAGCGGGCATTCCGCTCAGCCGTTCGAGTGCCCCACCGGCTTCTGGGCGACACCGGCGTACAGATTCGAGCGTTCGGCGTCGGCCGTGTCCTCCGCCCGCTCGGGCCGCCACTGCGGCGTGAGGACCAGACCGGGCTCGACCAGGTCGAAGCCGTCGAACATCCGGGTGATCTCCGCGTGGCTGCGCGGGAAGATCGGGTCCTGACTGTTCTTGAACACCTCGACCGCGCCCGCCATGCCCGCGGGCGCGTGGTCCCACGTGAAGGCCGAGAGCGCGAGGTAGCTGCCGGGCGCGATCGCGTCGCGGTAGCGGGCGGCCAGCGCCCACGGGTCGTCACCGTCGGGGATGAACTGGACGACGCCGACCATGAGCAGGCCCAGCGGCTTGTCCAGGTCGAGCAGCTCCTGGGACCGCGGCGCCTGCAGGATCTTGTCCGGGTCCCGCATGTCGGCCTGCAGGACGGCGGCGTTCTTGTTGCCCTCCAACAGGAGTTCGCTGTGCGCGACCGCGACCGGCTCGTAGTCGACGTAGACGACGCGCGCGTCGGGATTGACGTCCTGGGCGACCTCGTGGACGTTGCCCACGGTCGGGATGCCCGATCCCAGGTCCAGGAACTGGGTGATGCCCTGGTCGAGCAGGTAGAGGACGGCGCGGCGCAGGAAGGCCCGGTTGAGCCTGGCCATGTCGCGCGCGGGGACGACCGTCACCAGCTTTTCGGCCAGGGCGCGGTCGCCGGGGAAGTTGTGGCCGCCGCCGAGCAGGTAGTCATACACCCGCGCGGCGCTGGGCAATTCGGTGTTGACACCCTCGGGCACCCAGCTTGCCGTGTCAGTCACGATCCACCTCGGGATTGGGGTAAAGGTCTAGGCCAGACTAACGACAACTCATGTCGTCCGATCGGGTCATCCTTGGCCAATTGATCTTCACCTAGCGTGATGATCCGGGCAAGCTCTCCCGGAGGAAGAGCGCGGTCTCCTCGACGGCCTTCTTGACGTGCGGCTCGGCGTCGTAGAGGTCGACGTGCCGTTCGCAGTCGAGCCACACCGCGCGCTTGACGCCGGTGGCCCGTTCGTAGAGCCGCTCGGCGAGTTCGGGCGAGCAGTAGTCGTCCACCTTGCCGTGCACGACGAGCAGCGGTGTCGCGGCGAGCAGTTCGGCACAGTTCAGCGCGTCGAACGTCATCAGGGAGTGCAGCGAGCCCCGGGTGACCTCGTTGGTCCAGTGCTCGGCCGCGCCGCGTTCGGTGCCGTAGTAGGAGTACGGCTCCTCCCCCGCCATCGCGGCCTCCCCGTCGTCGGGCGCGACGGCCGGGATGAGGTCGTCGTATCCCGCGAGGAACACGCCCAGCGCGGCCCGGTAGGCGTCGATCCCCATCCGCTCGGCGAAGAACGCGGGACTGTTGTAGGCGCCTGCGATCCCGGCGACAGCCCTGACCCGCGGGTCGGTCGCCGCTGCCCGCATGACGTAGCCGCCGCCCAGGCAGATCCCGACCAGCCCGATGCGGTGCGCGTCGATCTCCGGTCGGGCCGCGAGCAGGCTCACCGCGGCCCGCAGGTCGGCCAGCTTCCCTTGGGTGTCCTCATGTCCGTGCCTGCCGCCGCTCTCACCGAAGCCGCGGTGGTCGAAGGCGAACGTGGCGAACCCGGCCGCGGTGAGCTTCTCCGCGTAGTGGCCGACGACCTGCTCCTTGACCCCGGTGAACGGCCCGCTCAGCGCCACCGCCGCGTGCGGGCCCTCGGTGTCAGGGATCCGCAGCTCGCCGACGATGATCACGCCGTCGGACCAGAACTCCAGCCGTTCGGTGACACTCATGTCGTTTCCTCGGTCTCGGTGATGTGCTCGGGCCGCACCGGCACCCGGGTGAGCGCCTTCCCCGTC
This sequence comes from Actinokineospora xionganensis, assembly GCF_014323725.1. GTDB lineage: Bacteria > Actinomycetota > Actinomycetes > Mycobacteriales > Pseudonocardiaceae > Actinokineospora > Actinokineospora xionganensis. The sequence goes on from NZ_JABVED010000008.1 coordinate 304,370, forward strand.
GCCGCGCGGATGGCGGCGACGATCGCGGGCGTCGAGGAGATGGTCGGCGGCTCGCCGACGCCACGCAAGCCGTAGGGGGCGTGCGGGTCGGCCAGTTCGAGCACGTCGAGCGGCATCGGCGGCATGTCGAGGATGGTCGGGATCAGGTAGTCGGTGAACGACGGGTTGCGGACCTTGCCGTCGACGACCTGGATCTCCTCCATCACCGCCAGCCCGAGGCCCTGCGCGGAGCCGCCCTGGATCTGGCCTTCCACGGCCTGCGGGTTCATCGCCTTGCCGACGTCCTGCGCGCAGGCGAGTTCGACGACCCGGACCAGGCCCAGTTCGACATCGACGTCGATGACCGCCCGGTGCGCCGCGAAGGCGTACTGCACGTGCGCATTTCCCTGCCCATGCGAATCGAGCGGCCCGGTGGGCCGGTGCCGCCACTCGACAGTGTGCTCGACGACCTTGTCCCCGAGCAGCTCGACGAGGTCGGCGACCACGACGTCGTCGTTGACGATCTTGCCGTCCTCCAGCCGGGCGTCCGGGCTCTCGGCCAGTTCCAGCACCTCCGCGCGGACCTTCTCGCACGCCGCCCGCACCGCCCCGCCGGTCACGTAGCTCTGCCGCGACGCGGAGCTGGAGCCCGCGCTGCCGATGTTGGTGTCGGCGGGCAGGACGGTCACCTGGGCCACGCCCAGCTCCGTCCGGGCGATCTGCGCCTGCAGGGTCACCAGTCCCTGGCCGACCTCCGCGGCGGCGGTGTGCACGGACACGACGGCCTCGCCCGCGACCACCTCCAGCCGGACCCGGGCGGTGGAGTAGTCGTCGAACCCTTCGGAGAAGCCGACATTCTTGATGCCGACCCCGTAGCCCACGCCGCGCACGACCCCTTCGCCGTGCGTCGTGTTCGATACCCCGCCGGGCATCTCCCGCAGGTCGTCGGCGGCAGGCGGGGGCATCGGCTTGTCCCGCACCAGCTTCAGCAGCTGCTCGACCGGCGCGGCGGAGTCGATCACCTGCCCGGTCGGCATCCGTGAGCCCTCGCGGACGGCGTTGCGCAGGCGCAGCTCCACCGGGTCCATGCCGAGCTTCTCGGCCAGCAGGTCCATTTGGGACTCGTAGGCGAAGCACGCCTGCACCGCGCCGAATCCGCGCATCGCACCGCAGGGCGGGTTGTTCGTGTAGACGCCGTACGCGTCCATGTGGACGGACTCGACCTCATACGGTCCGACGCCCAGCGTGGCCGCGTTCGCCACGACGGCCGTAGTGCTCGACGCGTACGCGCCACCGTCGAGGACGATCCGGGCCCGCACGTAGACGAGGTCGCCCGCCTCGGTGGCGCCGTGCTCGTAGCGCAGCCGCGCCGGGTGCCGGTGGACATGGCCGAAGAACGACTCCTCGCGCCCGTAGACCATCTTGACCGGCTTGCCGGTGTGCATCGCCAGCATGCAGGCGTGGACCTGCATCGACAGGTCCTCCCGGGCTCCGAACGCGCCGCCGACGCCCGCGAGGGTGAGCCGCACCTTCTCCTGGGGCAGCCGCAGCGCCTCGGCGACCTGCTTCTGGTCGACGTGCAGCCACTGGGTGGCGACGTAGAGGTCGATCCCGCCGTCCGCCGCGGGGACCGCCAGGCCGGATTCCGGGCCGAGGAACGCCTGGTCCTGCATGCCGACGCTGTACTCGCCGGTGACGACGACCGGGGCCGTCGGCTCGGGGTCGCCGGTGCGGACGCGGACGTGTCGGACGCAGTTGCCCGTCTCGTTATCCGGGTGCAGGACGGTCGCGTCCGGCCGCAGGGCGTGGTCCATGTCGGTGACGGGCTCGAACACCTGGTATTCGACCTCGATCGCGGCGACCGCCCGGCGCGCCGTCTCCGGGTGGTCCGCGGCGACGATCGCGACCGGTTCCCCTTGGTAGCGAACGATGTCCTCGGCCAGGATCGGCTGGTCGGCGTGCTCAAGGCCGTACCGGTTGCGGCCGGGCACGTCCGCCTGGGTCAGCACCGCGTGCACCCCGGGGATCCGCAGCGCGCCGCCGACGCCGATCAGCTTGATCCGGGCGAACGGGTGTGGGCTGCGCAGGGTCGCGCCCCACAGCATCTCGTCGGCCCACAGGTCCGAGGAGTAGGCGAACTCGCCCTTGACCTTCAGCGCGCCGTCCGGGCGGACCGGGCTGTGGCCGACGCCGCCTTCGGTGCGGGTGCGTTCGGAGGAGCGGGTCATCGCAACATCCCCGCCTTGCGGGCCAGCCGGACGCTCGCGGCGTTGAGGTCGCGGGCCACGTCGGCTTCAGTGACCAGGCAGGACTCGTCGTCCTCGATCACCGTGTTGCCGCCCGCCAGCAGCAGCGCGAGCGGTGGCAGTGAGCCGAACACCAGGGCCGCCACCGGGTCGGCGATGCCCGCGTGTTCCACGCCGGTCAGCCGCCACAGGGCGACGTCGGCGAGCTTTCCAGGTTCGAGTGAGCCCAGTTCTCGTTGTCTGCCAAGGCAGGCCGCGCCGCCCATGGTGGCCAGCCACAGCGCGCGGCGGGCGTCGAAAGAGGCAGCGCCATCGCGCAGCCGGGCCAGGTACATGGCCTGCCGAAGCTCGCCGCCGAGTCCACCATCCTCATTGGACGCGGCACCGTCCGCGCCGAGCCCCACGGGGACGCCGGCGGCCAGCATGTCCGCGACCCGGGCGATACCCGCGCCCAGCCGGGCGTTGGACGTCGGGCAGTGCGCGACGCCGGTCCGGCTCTGGCCCAGCGTGCGGATGGCACCGTCGGAGAGGTGCACGCCGTGGGCAAGCCATACGTCCGGCCCGGTCCAGCCGAGGCGTTCGGCGTACTGGACCGGGGTGCAGCCGAACTCCGAGAGGCACTGCTTCTCCTCTTCGAGAGTCTCGGCGAGGTGGGTGTGCATCCGCACGCCCGCGGCTCGGGCGAGTTCGGCGGCGCCGGTCATCAGGTCGGCGCTCACCGAGAACGGGGAGCAGGGGCCGACCGCGACGCGGATGAACGAGGTGGGCGACGGGTCGTGCCACCGCGAGATCGCCTCACCGGTGCCTTCCAGTGCGGCGGCGGTGTCCTCGACGAGGGAGTCCGGGGGAAGGCCGCCGGTGGACGTGCCGCGGTCCATCGAGCCGCGCACGGCGTGCAGGCGGATGCCGACCTCGGCGGCGGCGTGGACGGTCGCGCCGAGCAGGTCGCCTGCGTCGCGGGGGAAGACGTAGTGGTGGTCGGCGGCCGTGGTGCATCCCGTGCGCGCCAACCGAACCAGGCCCGCGGTGGCGGCGGCGCGGGTGGTCTCCTCGTCGATGCCCGCCCACACGGGGTAGAGGCGCACGAGCCAGTCGAACAGGTCCGACTGCTGGGCGAGGCCGCGGGTGGCCCACTGGTAGAGGTGGTGGTGGGTGTTGACGAAACCGGGCGTCGCCAGGCAGCCACGGCCGTCGACCCGGCGGTCGGCGGGCAGGTCGTCCGGGGCCGGGCCGGGGCCGACGGATTCGATCAGCCCGCCGTTGACCACCACATGGCCGTCGGTGAACTCCGTGCCCGCGGCGTCCACAGTGGCCACCGCGGCGCCTTCGATGACCGTCCTCACGAGACACCCTCCATCCGGGACGCCGCGAGGCGCACCGCGTCGAGGATCTTCTCGTATCCGGTACAGCGACAGAGGTTTCCGGCCAGCGACTCGCGGATCTCGGCGTCCGTCGGCTTCGGGACGCGGCGAACGAGGTCGTGCGTGGCGACGATCAGACCCGGGGTGCAGAACCCGCACTGCACGGCGCCGGTCTCGACGAACGCCTCCTGGACCGGGTCGAGCCGGTCGCCGTCGGCGAGCCCCTCGACCGTGCGCACCTCGCGGCCCTCCACCTGCCCGGCCGCGACCAGGCAGGCGCATACCGCGACTTCGTCGAGGAACACCGTGCAGGAGCCACATTCCCCTTGCTCGCAGGCATTCTTGGAGCCCGGCAGGCCCAGTCGCTCGCGCAGCACGTAGAGCAGGCTCTCCCCTTCCCAGACGTCCTCGGCGACCTTCTCCTCGCCGTTGACCAGCACCGTCACCCTCATGTAGACCAGCTCCCAGTCCGGTAGTCCGCCCAAGCCCACGCCAGCGTCCGCCGGGCGAGCACGCCCAGCGCGTGCCGCCGGTACGCCGCGGTGCCCCGCACATCGTCGATCGGGTTGGCCGCTTCGCTCACCAGCTCACCGAAACGGCGCACCATGCTGTCCGGCAACGGTTCCCGCGTGTCCCATAGGCCGTCGATCTCGGTCTCGGCGAAGGCCTCCGCCTCCGGCGCCCGCAGCGGTGTCGGCCCCGCCGAGCCGATACCGGTGCCGACGGAACGCTTGCCCGCGTTCAGCGCGAGGCCGAACGAGCAGACGGCGATCACCATCGCGTTGCGGGTGCCGACCTTCGCGAACTGCTGCGGGCCGGAGGCGATCGGAACCCTTGCCGCCACGATGAGTTCGTCCGGTTCGAGCACGGACCTCTTCGGGCCGATGAAGAACCCACCGGCCGGAATCCGCCTGGTCCCACGGGTCGACGACGCGACTTCGACCTCGGCGGCGCAGGCCAGCAGCGGCGGGTGCGCGTCACCGGCGGGGGACGCGGCGCCGAGGTTGCCGCCGACCGTGCCCCGGTTGCGGATCTGCGGCGACCCGACGGTCCGCGACGCCATCGCCAGGCCGGGCAGCTTGGCGCCCAGCTCGGTGATGATCCGGTTGTACGGCACGCCCGCGCCGAGCCGGACCATGTCGTCGTCGACCTCCCACTCGGCCAGCTCGGCGACGCCGCCGAGGTCCAGCAGCGCGTCGGGCCTGCGGACGTCGAAGTTCAGCTCCACCATCACATCGGTGCCACCCGCGATCGGCACCGCCCGCGGGTTCGCCGCCTTGGCCTCAAGTGCCTCGGCGAGGGTCGTCGGTCGCAAGAAGTCCATTGTGGAATATCCCCTACCACCAAGCCAGGCCCGCATCGGGCGCGTCGGAACGACGGACGGTGCCTTCGATCAGGCCATAGGGGCGGTCGGCGGCGTGGAACACCTCTCCCGGGTTGTCCAGTCCGAACGGTGCGAGGTCGACAAGGAAGTGGTGTTTGTTCGGCAGCGTCAGGCGAACCTCGGCGAGGTCGTCGTCGCCTTCGAGGACCCGCTCGCCCATCGCGTGCAAGGTCTGTTGCAGGGAAAGGCTGTGGGTGTCGGCGAAGGCGGTCAGCAGCCGGTCACGGGCTCCCGCAAAGGCTTGCGCCCAGTCGCGCTCGGTGGACGTGTGCCGCCAGTTCGCGGTGACGGCGGTGGCCAGGATGCGGTCGTGGGTCTCGGGGAGCGTGGTGTAGCGGTCGCGCGGGAAGCCGTGGAACTCCGAGCCGGTCGTGTTGAGCACCACCAGGTCCGCCACACCGGACACCACCCAGGCGGACTCGCCGTCGCAGGTCGCGGTGGCGGTCCGCGTCCCCGCGCCGCGGGCGAAGGAGTGCCCGGTCGCGGCGATGCGGTCCCAGGAGTACTGCTCGATCCGCACCCGGGCCTTCTTGATCTCGTCCGTCGTCGTCACGAAGTGACGGACCAGGCGCAGCGCGAAATCCTCGATCTCGCCGACTCCGTCGCGGGCGAAGGCGTAGACGGTGTTCTTCTGCGTGTCGGTGGGCAGCACGCCGCTGTTGTCGCCGGTCAGGTGGGTCGCGGCGAGATCGCCCGCGAGGGTGGTGGTGACGTTGAGGTCGGAGATCGCGTGGGTGTCGCCGTCGCGGTCGACCCGGACCAGGCGCGTCTCGGCCTTGCCGTACTGGTTGTCGCCAAGTTCGAAGGTCCCCATCAGCTCCCCCGGTAGGTCGAGTAGCCGTAGCCGCTGATCAGCAGGGGCACGTGGTGATGCCGGTCGTCGCGGACCATGAACGCCACCACCACCTCCGGGTAGAACGCGGTCGGGCCAAGGTACTCGCCGGTGTCGAAAACCAGCCGGTGTTCACCCGGATCGGCCGCCCAGCCGAAGATCCGCCCGTCCGTGTCGGTCTCGCCCCGGTCGACCTCCCGCCACTGCCCGTCGCGGCGCTCGTCGTGGCGCACGGGGATGCCCACCGCGGGCTTGCCTCGGGCGGTGTCGAGGACGTGGGTGGAGAGAGTGGTCATGCCTCAGCCAGCTTCACCAGCCGCAACGCGGCGATCTTCCGCAGCTCTTGCCGAACCTCTTCGCGCTCGGCGGCGATGTCGTTACGCAGCCGGCGGCGAGCTTCGGCGAGGATGGCGTCGGCGGTCAGCCCGGTGGCGCAGATGAGGAAGACGTGGCCGAAGCGGTCCTCGTAGTCCACATTCGCCTGTTTGAGCTCGTCACCGGCGCCGACGGCGGCGGCCTGCTCGTCCCGGGACCACCCGGCCTCGCGGTTTTCGCCCACGGCCCGGTCCCCGATGCGGGGGTGGGCGTCGAGGGCGTGGCGCAGGTCGTCCCAAGCGAGCGCCCGGAACACCCGATCGGACCGCTCGACGAGCTGAGTGACGTCACGGTAGGGCCGCCCCACCACCATTTCCCCAGCCCAGCGCCGCGACGAGCAACAAGCCAGCAGGTCCTCGAGAGCACCCGCCGGGTCGGCGTCATTGAATCTCCACAGGAACGAGTCGCCGGGCACCCTGCCAGTAGACACCGCCACGGCACACCCGGCCACCGACGGAGCTGATTCTTGTCCGATTCCGGTCCAGTTGAGATCAAAGTCAGGATTTGATCACCCTGTGGTTGCTTTTGCTAACGGTCGAGAGCGGTGAGGACGGGGTTCCAGCCGGTTCGAATGCACTCGTTCGGGAGGACCTCGACTCCCCAGCTCTCCAGCGATCGCAGGCTGCGGTCGAAGGCCGGGTGCGCGGCGAGGGTGGCCTTCGCGTACGGGCAGACGATGGTGCGAATTCTCAGCCCTATCGACTCGTTGAGAATGCCTAGCGCAAACGAGTCGCTGATGCCCGCCGCCCACTTGTTGATCGTGTTGAACGTGGCCGGGACCGCGACGATCACGTCGGCGTGCGGCCATTCGACGGACTGAAGGTCGTGCCGCACCGGGTTTCCGGTCTGGCGGGTGAGTGCGTCAAGGTCAAGCCAACCCGCGGCTGTCGGCGTGGCCGCGAGGCACACGTCCCATCCGTTGTCCTGCAAGGCATCGATGAGCGTGCCGACCTGAAGGGCGGGCGGTGCGGCGGAAACCACGAGGTAGACGACCTTCATCGAGCTACCTCAGCGCGACGGGCCAGCGCGCGCAGGCCGGGCGTCGTGCCCTGCCGTTCGCGACCGAGCAATGTGACAAGGACGCCGCGCGCAGCGGCGTTGCGCGACACAGACTGCTTCGCCACGCGTTCCGCCTCCAGTAGATGCAGCACGGCGACCGCGTCGCTGCCGTGATCCGCGGCGGCCTGAGCGAGGTCGATATGCACCTGCGACCGGCGGCCACGAAGGACGGCGGGCAGGCGGTCGGTGTCGATCCGCTCCCCGAGCCGCTGCGCCGAAGGGGCGTCGCCGAGCGCGGTCGCCACCGAGAGCTGATGGATCGCCACATTCGTCGGCCCGAACGCCGTCCAGCCATGGTTCGCGTCCACACCAAGGCGAGCCGCAAGCACCTGCGCCTCGATCAGACGGCGGCCGGCTACAGCGGAAGCCCCTTCTCTCGCCGCCAGTACGGCAAGCAACAGGGTCAACGCACCACGCGCCGACAACGCTGCGCGGTCCTTCTTGTCCGACAACGGCTCCAGCGCCACAACTGCGCATTCCTCGGCGGCGGCCCGGTGACCGGCCTTGAGCAAGGCGCATCCGACTTGGTACTGGGCCACGCCCACCAGCGCGGGCCGCTCGCTCTCCATCGCGGACCGCAATGCCCGATCGGCGGCCACGCATGCAAGAGCCGAATCGCCGATCTCCGTGGCCAGCTTCGCAGCGACGACATAGGTGGCCGCAGACGAACTCGAAGGCTGGGGCGTGGTGATCAACGAGGGAAGAACCCTTGCGGTGGCTTCGTAATCAGCCTGCTGGTACAGGCGATGAACGTCGTCGACGGAAGGCAGCGCACGTATGGATGCCATTTCGGCGCCACCAAACATCGCCCGGCGAAGCCCAGCGAGGAGTGGGTGACTTTCCTGCTCAGGCTCGGGGTTTGTCGGTTCGACGAAGGACCTGAGCATTCCGGCGAGTTCGTCGGGCGTGCAACCCAGCTCGGTCGCGAGATGTGGTCGTATCCATGGCTGAGGTTCGATCGTGGTCGTTTCCCACCGCACGACCGTGGACCGTTCGACGCCCAATCGCTGAGCCAGCGCCTCCTGGCCGAGCCCGACCGCCTTCCGTGCACGGGCAAGCCGCACGCGCTTGGGCATTCCACTCCTTCCGACGACCCGCAGTGCGACAACGGTAGCTCAGAGTCGCTGCTCAACGCCGCTTTGCGTCATTTCTGCGCCACTCGCTGCGCCCCAGATGCTGTGGTTCGCGGTGATCAGCAGCGGTTGAGTCAAGTCATGCCACGTCCGACGCCGCCTAAGACGCTTTCGCAGACTCACGAGCTGGTGATGAGCTTCCGGCCCGCCTATTCCGCTCCGCCCGCCGAGTGGAAAGCGTTCCGTGAGAAGGCCGCCAGGCTCTACAACGAGATCGCCGACATCGACCGCCACCATCACCACGAGGCGATGGCATGGGCCAGTTCAGAGCGGGAGAAGGCAGCGGAGATCGGGCGCGCGATGCGGGAAGCGCGGGCGATCGAGGCAAAATGACAAGACTTCGACGGTGTCCTCGGCCGACAATCCATCGCGAACTCCGCCGACTGGAGAGCAGAACCATGAGCCAGGTCAGAACGACCACCCTGTGGCGCCCCACCGGCCCGGAGGAGCTCGACCTGCTGCGCCAGGCGGACTGGCGACGGTGGCCGCCCAGGCTCCCCGAGCAGCCGATTTTCTATCCCGTCCTCAACGAGGACTACGCGGTCAAAATCGCGAAGGAGTGGAACGTTCCGCATCACGGCGTGGGCTACGTAACCCGGTTCGAGGTCGACAGCGACTTCCTGACCCGATACCCGGTCCAGCAGGCGGGCGGCCGAACCATTCTCGAACTGTGGATCCCCGCCGAGGATCTCGACGAGTTCAACGACCACATCGTCGGCCCCATCGAACTCATCCATGAGTTCCGATAGCGAACCGGGCTGCCCACCGCCGAAGGGGTGGGCAGCCCCACATCACCGGCGCGACGGCCAGAGCGTGCAAACCGGGCGTCGGTCCCTGTCGTTCGCAGGCAGGCAATCCCCCGCGGGGCCTCATGATGGCCTGCTGACACGGGCGTCGGACCGAGTCAGGCGGGCCGGGATGGGTCGACGAGTTCGATGCCGATGGCGACGACGCCGAGCGCTTCGCGCTCGGGAGGATAGATCTGTCGGATATTGGCGAGCTGATCTTCGCGGGTCGCGAGCGGGTTGACCGAGGCGACAGTCTCATGGTCGAACATCTCGTCGAACGACTTATAGCGGGCGATTCGGGTGACGCGGGTGAGGACCTCGTCGCCTTGGCAGCGGAATCGGATCAGCGAACCGGGTTTGATCTTCTTGCGGCTGGAGTCGTCGACGCGGATCTCAGTCGTCTTGCGGCCGGTGGCGATGAGGTCGAAGTAGCGCTTGTAGATGCCCATGTCGTGGGTGCGGGCTGGCAGGTTGATCCGTCGGGCGGTCATGAGGCGGCCGAGTTCCTTGATGGTGAACTAACGGAAGAAGCGCTAAAGCCCAGTATAGAAAGGGCTGCCCACCGCCGAAGCGGTGGGCAGCCCCTCATCACCAGCGATTACTCGAAGATCTCGCCCTTCTCAGCCTTCTCCACCAGCGACGCCGGCGGGTTGAACCGGTCGCCGTAGCGCTCGGCCAGCTCGCGGGAGCGGGCGACGAAGGCGGGAATGCCGCCCGGGTAGCCGTTGATGTACTGGATGACACCACCGGTCCAGGGCGGGAAGCCGATGCCGAAGATGGACCCGATGTTGGCGTCCGGCACGGTCCGCAGGACTTCCTCGTCGAAGCACTTCACGGTCTCAAGGGCTTCCGCGAAGAGCATGCGCTCCTGCATGTCCTTGAACGGGACCTCCACGCTGCCCGCGGCGAAGGCGTCGGCGAGTCCGGGCCACAGGCCGGTCCGCTTGCCCTCGTCGTCGTACTCGTAGAAGCCCGCGCCCGAGGAGCGGCCCTTGCGGTCGAACTCGTCGATCAGGCGGTCCAGCACCCCCTCCGACGGGTGCACGTCCCACGTGCCGCCCGCCGCCTCGATGGCCGCACGCGTTTCCTGCCGGATCTTGCGCGGCAGGGTGAAGGTGAGCTCGTCGAGCAGCTGCAGCGGCGCGGCCGGGTAGCCCGCCTGCAGGCCCGCCTGCTCGATCGACGACGGCGCGACGCCCTCGCCGATCATGGCGACGGCCTCGTTGATGAAGGTGCCGATCACGCGGCTGGTGAAGAAGCCGCGGCTGTCGTTGACGACGATCGGGGTCTTCTTGATCTGCAGCGTGTAGTCGAACGCCTTGGCCAGCGCGACATCGCTGGTCTTCTCGCCGACGACGATCTCCACCAGCGGCATCTTGTCGACCGGGGAGAAGAAGTGCAGGCCGATGAAGTCCTCCTGCCGCTTCACCCCGTTCGCCAGGTCGGTGATGGGCAGCGTCGAGGTGTTGGAGCCCAGCAGCGCGTCGGGCGCGACCAGGTCCTCGATCTCGCCGAAGACCTTCTTCTTCAGGTCCGGGGACTCGAAGACGGCCTCCACGACCAGGTCCACCCCGGCCACGTCGGCCGGGTCGGCCGTGGGCGTGATGCGGGCCAGGACCTCGTCGGCCTTCTCCTGGGTCAGCTTGCCCCGGGACACGGCCTTGGCGAGGATCTTCTCCGAGTACGCCTTGCCCTTCTGCGCCGCCTCAAGGGAAACGTCCTTGAGCACGACCTCGATGCCCGCGCGGGCGCTGGAGTACGCGATGCCCGCGCCCATCATTCCGGCACCCAGGACCGCGACACGTCGGGCGGTGTACTGCGGCTGGCCGTCGGGGCGGCTGTTGCCCTTGTTGATGGCCTGCAGGTCGAAGAAGAACGCCTTCGTCATGTTCTTCGCGACCTGGCCGACCACGAGGTCCACGAAGTACTGCGTCTCGATCTTCTGCGCGGTGTCGATGTCGACCTGGCAGCCCTCGATCACGGTCGCGAGGATGTTGCGCGGGGCGGGCATCGGCGCGCCCTTGAGCTGCTTGCGCAGGTTCGCCGGGAACGCGGGCAGGTTCGCCGCGAACGCCGGGTGCGACGGGGCGCCGCCGGGGATCTTGAAGCCCTTGGCGTCCCATGGCTGCGCGGCCTCGGGGTTGGCCTTGATCCACGCCTTCGCCGAGGAGATCAGCTCCTCCGGGGTGGACACGACCTCGTTGACCAGGCCCAGTTCCTTGGCCTTGGCGGGCTTGTGCCGCTGACCCTGCAGCAGCACGTTGAGCAGCGCGCTCTGGATGCCGATCAGGCGCGGCACGCGGACGCAGCCACCGCCACCGGGCAGCAGGCCAAGCGACACCTCGGGCAGGCCGATCTCGCTGCCCTTGACGTCGAGCGCGACCCGGTAGTGCGTGGCCAGCGCGAGCTCAAGGCCGCCGCCGAGGGCGGCGCCGTTGATGGCGGCCACGACGGGCTTGCCGAGGGTCTCCAGCTTGCGGAAGTCGGCCTTCATGCCGTCGCAGCGCTCGGTGATGGCCTGCGCGTCCTCCGGTCCGGCCTGGATCAGCATGCGCAGGTCGCCACCGGCGAAGAAGGTCTTCTTCGCCGAGGTGATCACGACACCGGTGATGGAGTCCTTTTCGGACACCAGGCGGTCGACGGTCTCGGTGAGCGACACGCGGAAGGTGTCGTTCATCGTGTTGGCCGACTGGCCCGGGTCGTCCATCGTCAGGGTCACGATGCCGTCGGCGTCGGACTCCCACTTGAACATGTTCTCAGTCATCTGTGTTCTCTCCGGGATCAAGCTGGCGGGTGGGCGGGTCGACGATCAAAGGCGCTCGATGATGGTCGCGACGCCCATGCCGCCGCCGATGCACAGGGTGATGAGGGCGCGCCGGGCGCCGCGCCGCTCCAGCTCGTCGACCATGGTGCCGGTGATCATCGCGCCGGTCGCGCCAAGCGGGTGGCCCATGGCGATCGAGCCGCCGTTGACGTTGATCTTCTCGTGCGGGATCTTCAGGTCCTTCATGAACTTGAGGACCACCGCGGCGAAGGCCTCGTTGAGTTCCCACAGGTCGATGTCGTCCGGCGTCAGACCGGCCAGCGCCAAGGCCTTCTGCGCGGCCGGGGTGGGGCCGGTGAGCATGATGGTCGGCTCGGCGCCGGTCACCGCGGCGGAGACGATGCGCGCTCGCGGGGTCAGGCCCGCGGCCCGACCGGCTTCCTCGTTGCCGATGAGCACCAGCGCGGCGCCGTCGACGATGCCCGAGGAGTTCGCGGCGGTGTGCACGTGGTTGATCTTCTCGACCCAGTGGTACTTCTGCAGCGCCACCGCGTCGAAGCCGCCCATGTCGCCGATGCCCGCGAACGACGGTCCGAGCTTGCCCAGACCCTCCACAGTGGACTCGGGGCGCATGTGCTCGTCGTGGTCGAGGATCGTCACGCCGTTACGGTCCTTCACCGGGACCACGGACTTGGCGAAGTAACCGGCCGACCACGCGGCCGCCGCGCGCTTCTGCGACTCGACGGCGTAGGAGTCCACGTCGTCGCGACTGAAGCCCTCGATGGTGGCGATGAGGTCGGCGCTGATGCCCTGCGGGACGAAGTACGAGTCGTAGTTCGTCTCCGGGTCGTTGAACCAGGCGCCGCCGTCGGAGCCCATCGGCACACGCGACATCGATTCGACGCCACCGGCGATCATGAGCTGGTTCCAGCCGGAGCGGACCTTCTCGGCCGCGGTGTTGACCGCTTCGAGGCCTGAGGCGCAGAACCGGTCGAGCTGCACACCCGCCACCGTGTCCGGCAGACCGGCGGCGACAGCGGCGGTGCGCGCGATGACCGAGCCCTGGTCGCCGACCGGGGACACCACGCCGAGCACGATGTCGTCGATGGTCGCCGGGTCGAGGTCAGGGTGGCGCGCGGTGAGCTCGTCGATGAGACCGACGACGAGCGAGATGGGCTTGACCCCGTGCAGCGATCCGGTCTTCTTGCCGCGGCCGCGCGGCGTGCGGATCGCCTCGTAGATGAAGGCTTCGGTACTCACGCTCGTCCGATCCTCTCCTCAAGTTCTTGAGCTAATGCCCATTAACATAGTGCCGTTGTTTCGCAGGTTGTCAACCTCTCGGCCCTGCTCTAACGTGGTTAGTCGAGTCTCACTGAAGGGGGTTAGGTGACAGCGGCGCCGGTACGCAGACCACGCAACCGCAAGGCCCAGTTGGCCGAGGCGGCCGCTGACCTGTTCGGCAAGCGTGGCTATCACGCGGTAGGCGTCAACGACATCGCCGCCGCGGCGGGCATCACCGGGCCGGCCGTCTACCGGCATTTCCCCAACAAGCAGGCCGTCCTCGGCCACGTGCTGCTCACGGGCGTCGACGTGCTGACCGACCGGCTCCGCGACGTCGCCGCCGCCGCCGAGGGCGACCCGCACAGCTGCGTGGGACCACTGCTGCACACCGCCGCCGCGGTCTCCATCGAGCAGCGGGAACTGACCGCGCTGTGGCGCTGGCAGGGCCGTCACCTGCACGAAGGCGACCAGAAGGAGATCCGCAGGCGGGTCGGCACCCTGCTCGCGCAGGTCATCGCGGGCCTGCGCGGGCTGCGTCCAGAGCTGTCCGCCGCGGATGCCCACCTGCTCAGTTTCGCCGCGATGAGCGTGTACGGCAGTGTGGGCGACCACCACGTCAACTTCGCCCGCGAGCCGTTCGAGCTGCTGTTGGCCCGGCTGGCCGAGGCCGTCGTGCTCAGCGATGTGGTCCCGGCCACTCAGGACGCCCCCCAGGCAGCGTGGCGTGCCCGCACGCAGATGCCCGCATCTCGGCGTGAAGAAGTCCTCACGGCCGCGACCAGGCTGTTCCGCGACCACGGCTACCACGCGGTGAGCATGGAGGACATCGGCGCGGTCACCGGCATCGCCGGGCCCAGCATCTACCGGCACTTCGCCGCGAAGTCCGACATCCTGCTCGCCGCGAGCCGACGGATGGCCGACCGGCTGCAACTCGGCCTCGACACCGCGCTCGCCGAGGCGGCCGACCCCGCCGACGCGCTGCACCGACTGACCAGGTCTTATGCCGACACCGTGCAGCGTTCCGACGACCTGATCGCGGTGTACACGAGCGAACTGGTCAACCTGCCCGAGCGCGACGCCAAGGAGCTGCGCAGGCTGCAGCGCGGCTACGTCGCCGAGTGGGTCCGGTTGCTGCGCGAGATGGGTCCGGCCCTGACCGAGCCGGAGGCCAGGGTCGCGGTGCACGCGGCGCTGACGGTGGTGAACGACCTGCCCCGCACGGGCAGGGTCAAGTCTCGACCCGCTTTGACAGCGGAGATCGCCGGGTTGGCGATGGCGGTCCTGCGGGAGGCGGCACACGGCTCGTAGACAGGAGGCTCGGGTGTCCGTTGTAGACAGACTCGACCGGTGGATCAGCGACCGGCCATGGCCGGTGCGCGAGCACACTCCCGCTCCTGAGGGCCTACGGCCGATCCTGGGTGACAGCGGCCCGCCCGTGCTCGGCCACACCATCGGCGTCCTGCGCCAGGGCATCGACTTCGGGCTCCGTCGGTATGAGCGCTTCGGCCCGGTGACCTGGGTCCGCGCGTTCGGCACGACGATGGTGTCCGCCGCCGGACCGGAAGCGGCGCAGGTCGTGTTGGCCAACAAGGACAAGGCGTATTCGCAGCAGGGCTGGACGTTCTTCATCGGACCGTTCTTCCACCGCGGGCTGATGCTGCTCGACTTCGAGGAGCACCACCACCACCGCAGGCTGATGCAGGAGGCGTTCACCGCCGACCGGATCGCTGGCTATACCAGGAAAGTCGCGGAGCTCGCGGCCCGGGAGATTCCACTGTGGCCGGAGACGCCGGGGTTCGAGGTGTACCCGGCGTTGAAGAAGTTGACACTCGATGTGGCGACCGAGGTCTTCATGGCCACTGAGATCGGCGCGGAAGCCGCCGTGCTGCGCAAGGCTTTCGTCGACACGGTCCGCGCGGGCACAGCGGTCGTGCGGCACCCGGTGCCGGGCGGCCGATGGAAGGCCGGGCTCGACGGGCGGAAGGTGCTGGAGGACTTCTTCCGGCGCAGCCTGCCTTCGAAGCGGGCGAGCGCGGACGACGACCTGTTCTCCGCCCTGTGCCACGCGAAGACCGACGACGGCGCGGTGTTTTCGGACGACGATGTCGTCAACCACATGATCTTCCTGATGATGGCCGCGCACGACACGTCGACCATCACGACGTCGGCGGTGATGTATTTCCTTGGGAAACACCAGGGGTGGCAGGACAAGGTCCGCGCGGAGGTGCTCGCCGAGGACTCGACGGACACCTTGGAGCTGGTGATCAAGGAGTCCATGCGCCTGGTCGCACCGGTGCCGTCGCTGGTTCGGGAGACGGTCAAGGACACGGACCTGCTGGGCCACTTCGTGCCGGAGGGCACCAAGATCATGGTGACGCCGTGGATCAACCACCTGCTGCCCGAGTACTGGCCCGACCCGATGCGCTTCGACCCGCTGCGGTTCGCCGAGGACAGGCGGGAGGACAAGGTCCACCGGTATGCCTGGATCCCGTTCGGTGGCGGGGTGCACAAGTGCATCGGGATGCACTTCGGCATGTCGGAGGTGAAGACGCTGGTGGCGCAGATGGTCCGCACGTTCCGCTGGTCGTTCCCAGAGGGCTACGAGGTCCGCTGGGACCCCACCGCGCTGCCGATCCCGACCGACGGCCTACCTCTTCGGTTCGAGCGGCTCGAACAGGTGCCGCAGTGACCTCCGCGCCTCGTCCGCGTAGCGCTGGATGCCGGACTGGGTGCCGTAGGCGAGGTCTTCGAGGACGGTGCAGCGGGCGTAGAAAGCCGCCCGTTCGGCGAGCGGTCCGTCGATGAGGACGCCGAGGTCGCGGTAGATCAGGCCGTGGTCGTAGGCGGGGTCGCAGAGGGCGGCGTCGGTCCAGTCGATGATGCCGGTGACGTCGCCGGTGACGGGGTCGATGAGGACGTGCTCGATGCCCAAGTCGTTGTGGGAGAACACGGAGGGCTCGGTTCGGGCGGGCGGCTCGGTGTCGAGGAATCGTTCGACGGAGCGGCGGTACTCCGGCGGAACCTCCACCGCCGCGTAGCTCTCGTGGGCCTCGGCCAGCCACTGGCCGACCGGATCGTCGTCGGTGTCGACCAACCCGGCCACCGCGTCCACCGCAATGGCCTGCAACGTGTCGACGTAGGCGTTGAGCACCTTCGCGATCCCCGGCGGTGGAGTCAGGTCGACCAGCGGGACGCCGGGGAGCTTGCGGTAGGCCATGCACTCGGGTTCCACGAACACCGGCGTCGGCACCGCGAACGGCGAGACCCCGGCGACGACCTCAAGGAGCCTCGCCTCCCGCAGCACGTCGGTGTCCCCTTTGGCGAACCGCACGATCAGCTCACCGTCCACCTCGAAGGCGACGTTGTCCTGCCCCTCGCCCAACCGGGCCACGGAACGACAACCAATCCCATGCGCGGCGAGGACAGCGCGGACGTCATCACTGGTCTTGATCTCGTCGAACGTCACCACAGCGGCAGCCTACTGCGAAAGCCCGCCGAAGGAACGCGATTTCAGCAGTGGTCGGGCCGGTACCCGAGCGCGTCGAGCTGAGCGAGTGCGCGGCCGCACCCACCGGATTCAGGAGCGCTGAACATCCTGGTGGAACGCGCCGCCTGCCACGGCCTGCCCGGAACCGATCGGGACCTCGTCAGACCCGACTGACCACGCGGTGGAGGCACGGCCAGTCGGTCTCACGTTCTCCAGTCAGGCGACAACGCCTCAGGACGCGGATTCGTCGGCGTCCTGAGCCGCGGGTGCGGTCTCGGTCGTCTGCTCGACGTCGTCCTCGACGAAGAGGGGGCCGTCGAAGTGCAGGGTCGCGTCGAGGTCGCTCATGGTGATCCTTCCGTTTGCGGCGGCGCCCAGTACGCCGCCGCGGCAGGCGAAGGGTACTTTCAGTGGCTCACCGCAAGATCAGGACACGCCGGGATCCATTGCAGCGCTTTGGTTGCGACCGTGCATCGTGGTCACCGCCGTGGGCAGCACGGGTTCGACGCCGACCTGCGCGCGCATGAGAAGTGCGGTGACGTTGTCGTGTCCACCGGCGTCGAGGGCGTACCCGACGAGTGACCGCGCGTTATCCAGGCCACTCGGGCCGCAAAGGGTGGCGCGCAAGGATTCGGCGGTCGGGAGGTAACGCCACAGGCCGTCGGTGCACAGCAGGAGCCAACCCGGCCCGCGTGGCCGGTGGCTGCGGATCCGCGGCGCGGGCTCGTCCGCGTCGGCGCCGAGCCAGGCGGCCAGGACTTCGTCGTCCGCGGTGTCGTCCTCGGTCAGGACCATCCCGGGTCCCTCGTCAGGCAGCCAGTAGGCGCGGCTGTCGCCGACACTGCCCGCCCACATACCCGCGGGACCGCAGATACCCGCGACATACGTACAGGCCGGGGCGGCGTGGACCGACTCGGCCAAGGCGCAGACGGCGCGACCCGCCCGCAGGGCCGCGCCCACCAGGGCGACTTCGGGTATGGCCCCACCACGAAGTGTCGCCGCAAGGGCCACCAGACCGGTTTCGGCCGCCACCTGCGCGGCCCGCTCAGCCCGCGGCGACATGGAAACCCCGTCGCACACGACCCCGAGTGTCCAGGTGTCGACCATGCCCAACGCCACCGCGTCGGCGTTGACACCGCGGCGGAGCCCTCGGTCGCTGACCCCGGCCGCACCATTGTCCGCCGTGATCTCCAGGCGGGCACGGAAGCCTGGTTGCCCGGTGCCGCAGTGCCAGCAATAACCGTCCGGGGCCACAGTTCCGCCGCAGCTCACGCAGCCAGTCGTCGTAGTCATGTGCGGGGAACTATAGTCGGCCGCCGCGCCCGGCTGGACTTCGATAACGGAAGTCCACATAGGATCGATCGCACCGCAGCGTTAGCGGTGGATGTCAGGCCAGGACCTCAGGGCCCACACCGAAGCCGTCGTCGGCTCCT
The DNA here is from genome assembly GCF_014323725.1 of Actinokineospora xionganensis. Lineage (GTDB taxonomy): Bacteria > Actinomycetota > Actinomycetes > Mycobacteriales > Pseudonocardiaceae > Actinokineospora > Actinokineospora xionganensis. The sequence continues at coordinate 322,492 of NZ_JABVED010000008.1, forward strand.
CCGCCCGGATTCCGGTAGTCGGATCGGTATACAACGCGGTCTGCCCGGCGGCTGCCGCAAGGTCGGCTTCCACGAACAGTTCGCGGCGCGCAATGCCTCGGCCATCGCTTCAACTGTCGGACGCTCCAACGAAACCACGCCTCGCCTGGGAAACTCCGGCAAACTCGACACGTCCAGGCTCGTCACGAGGCGGCATTGGCACACCGCCAACTCGACGCTCCCGTAGGCGAACCGGTGTGGCCGGCGAAACCGCTTTCTGATCCGCCCGAGGTCGACTGGTGTGCCGCGCACAGCGGCGATCTCACGCAACGACGCACCGCAGCGCGGCGAGGTCGGTCCAACTGTCGCCTTCCAGCGCAAGCCGTCCGTGCCCGACAAAGCCTGCGGACCGACTAGCGTCCCGCGCTGAAGTTGAGGAGGAAGTCGCGGTTGTCGGCGGGAACACGATACCGAACCGCTGCTCCCCAGGCCACGCCCCAGTTCACCGGCCGATGATATGGGCTTGCCTTGACGCGTGCGACAACGTTTACCGTCGACCACATGAGAATCGGCGAACTCGCCAAACGTGCCGGGACGACCACCCGGGCGCTGAGGTTCTACGAGTCCCAAGGCCTGCTCGAGGCGCGGCGCACGGCCAACGGGTACCGGGAGTACGACGAGGACGACGTGCGCCTCGTCGACGAGATCCGGACCTTGCAGGCCGTCGGGCTCACCCTGGACGACACCCGCCCGTTCGTCGAGTGTCTGCGCGCGGGCCACGAGGCCGGGGACTCCTGCGCCGACTCGATCGAGGTCTACCAGCGCAAACTCGCCGAGGTGGACGCCTGCCTCGAACGGCTCGCCGCGGTCCGGGCCGGTCTGGTGACCAAGCTGACCGCCGCCTGGGCACGCCAGCCCGATCCTTGCCGAGTGGCCGAACCATCCGAATTCAAGGAGTAGCCATGTCCCCGACGAGCCTGACCGGCGAGCTCTCGACGGTCACCGACGACACCTTCGAAGCGCGGGTCCTCCGCGGCGACAAGCCCGTCCTGGTCGACTTCTGGGCCCAGTGGTGCCCGCCGTGCCACATGATTGTCCCGGTGCTCCAGCAGATCGCCGTCGAACGAGCCGACTCGCTCACCGTGGTCAAGATCAATAACGATGAGAACCCGCTCACGGGCCGGAAATACCAGGTGATGTCACTGCCGACCCTGATGCTCTTTGTGGACGGTCAGCCGGTGCAAGCGCTGGTGGGAGCACGACCGAAGACCAAACTCCTCGCGGAACTGGACGCCGCCCTGCGCGACCTGAGGTAGCGATCACTGGTCGGGTTTGTCCGGCGAGCGGGTGAGCAAGAGTTCGCTGGCGCGGGTCATGACCTGGACGCGGCTGCGGCCGGGGTGGTCGGCGGCGAGGAAGTGGCTGCCGATCGCCATGCAGAAGGCGAGCAGGCTGCGGGCCTCGACCTCGTCCGGGTCGGGACAGAAGGTGCTGATCGCGTCACGCAGCAGTTGCATGCGCCCGTTGTCCACGCGGCGCAGGCGCTCGGCGACGGCTTGGTCGCGTCGGGCCCAGTCGCGCATGGCCAGGTCGATGGGAAGCAGGCGGTCGCCGGAGAAGGTGAGCTGTCCGGCCAGCCGGACCTTGGCCATCATGTCGCCGCTCTCCTGCTCGACCCGCGCGACGACGTCGTCGAGGCTCTCGCGCTCCCAGGCGTCCAGCATCTCGGTCAGCAGTTCGTCCCGGTCGGCGAAGTGTCCGTAGAACCCGCCCTTGGACACCCCGAGCGACTTGGCCAGCACCTCGACGCGGACGGCATCCACGCCGCCCGAGGCCAGCGCCCGCAGTCCCTCTTCGACCCACTTCTCCCGCGGGGTGCGCAACGCTCCCATGTATGGCACACCTCACCTTCGATTGGTTATACGGTGCCGTATAACCGGGATAGCCTCTCGATGTACGCAACCGTATAACGAGGGGAACGGAGCCACCAGATGATCAAGTGGGCTGAGGTTCCCCCCGCCGACCGGACACCCTGATCCCTGGCTTCGGCTTGGGGAAGGATGTCTCTGTGTCTCGTTCGTCGAAGTATCCCGAGCAGTTCCGTCAGGACGCGGTCGCGTTGGCGCGTTCCTCGACTCGTCCGTTGGCGCAGGTGGCCCGCGAGCTGGGGGTCAATCACGAAACCCTGCGCAACTGGGTCCGCAACGCCGAACGCGGCGAGAGTGCCCCATCGAGCGAGACGACTGTCGGTGAGCAGGAGCGGGAGCTCCGCGAGCTGCGCAAGCGGGTGGCGGAGTTGGAGCTGGAGAAGGAGATTCTGCGGAAGGCAGCCGCGTATTTTGCCAAGGAGATGGGTCGTTGACCTGCAGCTACCGGTTCATCTCCGAACACCGTGACGCCTTCGGCGTCGCCCGGCTGTGTCGTGTCCTGGATGTTCGTCGCCCCGGCTTCTATGAGTGGCTGGCCGCCGCCCCTGCCCGCGACGAACGGGCCGCGCGGGAGGATCGGTTGGCCGGTGAGATCGCCGAGATCCACGCCACCCATCGCGGCGCCTACGGCAGCCCGCGGGTCACCGTGGAGCTGCGCCGCCGCGGCCAAGTGATCAACCACAAACGGGTCGAGCGGATCATGCGTGAGCGTGAGATCGCCGGGATCACCCGACGCCGACGCAGGTCGCTGACCAAGCCCGGTATCGCCGCCGTCGCGGCGCCGGACTTGATCGGCCGTGACTTCACCGCGCAGGCACCGGGTGAGCG
>NZ_JABVED010000009.1 GCF_014323725.1 Actinokineospora xionganensis
GAACTACGAGACCACCGCAGGATGAAAAGGGCTCATTGTCTTGACTCACGAGTAGGGCCCGCTACCTGAAATGTGCGGTAATTTTCGTGATCGTAGCCATATTGTGTCAGGACACCAAGATCCGTTACGTTCAGGACTTTTCGAGATATTCCGCGCGGTCTTCGGCGACCAGTTGGCGGACCATCGTGGCCAATCCCGGATAGGGCTTGAGGTCAGGGTCGTCGGCGATGAGCGCCTGGGCTACGACCCGCGCGTCGGCGATGACGTCCTCGTCGCGCAGCAGCGACAGCATCTTGAGCCCGGAGCGCGATCCGGACTGGCTCGACCCGAGGATGTCGCCCTCGCGCCGCATCTCCAGGTCGAGCCGAGCGAGCTCGAAACCGTCCAAAGTGGAGGCCACAGCGGCCAGCCGGTCGCGGGTGGCGGTGCCACCCGGCATATCCGTGACCAGCAGACACAGCCCCGGCGCGCTGCCCCGGCCGACCCGGCCGCGCAGCTGGTGGAGCTGGCTGACACCGAACCGGTCGGCGTCCATGATCACCATGGCGGTCGCGTTGGGCACGTTGACGCCGACCTCGACGACCGTGGTCGCGACCAGGACGTCGATGTCGCCCGCCGCGAACGCCCGCATCACGCGGTCCTTCTCGTCGGGCGCGAGCCGCCCGTGCAGGATCCCCAGCCGCAGACCGGCGAGCGCGCCCTCGGCGAGCAGCGGCGCCACATCGGCGACCGCCAACGGCGGCCTGCGGTCGGTCCCGGAGTCCTTAGGGGGCTCCCCCTCATCGGTGTCCTCCGACGAGACCTCCTCGCCGATCCGGGGGCAGACGACGTAGGCCTGGTGGCCCTTGGAGACCTCCTCGCGGATGCGCTCCCAGACCCGGTCGAGCCACGCGGGCTTCTCCGACACCGGCACGACGTTGGTCGAGATCGGGGACCGGCCCGCGGGCAGCTCGCGCAGCGCGGAGGTCTCCAGGTCGCCGTAGACCGTCATCGCGACCGTGCGCGGGATCGGCGTCGCGGTCATGACCAGCACGTGCGGGCTGACGTTCTCCCCCGCCCGCGCGCGCAGGGCGTCGCGCTGCTCGACGCCGAAGCGGTGCTGCTCGTCGACGACGACGAAACCCAGGTCGGCGAAGGAGACCTTGTCCTGGATCAGCGCGTGCGTGCCGACGACGATGCCCGCGGCGCCGCTCGCCGCGTCGAGCATGGCCTGCTTGCGCTGCGGCGCGGTCAGCGAACCGGTGAGCAGCGTGATGCTGGTGGCGTTCTCCGCGCCGCCGAGCTGGCCGCCCTGGGCGAGGTCGCCGAGCATCTCCGCGAGCGACCGGGCATGTTGTGCGGCAAGGACTTCCGTGGGCGCGAGGAGCGCGGCCTGCCGACCGGAATCGACGACCTGCAGCATCGCGCGCAGGGCCACGATGGTCTTGCCGGAGCCGACTTCGCCTTGCAGCAGCCTGCTCATCGGGTGACTGCCGGAGAGGTCCTCGGCGATCGCGTGGCCGACCTCGACCTGGCCCTTGGTGAGGGTGAACGGCAGCCGCTGGTCGAACGCGTCGAGGATGCCGCCGGGCCGCGGCGGACACGCGGGCGCGGGCCGGGCTCCACTGGCCATCCGGCGCTGGGCGAGCACCAGTTGCAGCGCCAGCGCCTCATCCCACTTGAGCCTGGTCTTCGCGGACTCGACGTCGGCCCAGTCGGCGGGCAGGTGGATCGCGCGAACCGACGCGTCGTACTCCGCGAGGCCGAGCTTGTCGCGCAGCTCGTCGGGGAACGGGTCCTCGATCTCGTCGAGCATCCCCAGCGTCTGGCTGACGCACTGGGCGATCTGCCAGGACTGGATCTTCGCCGACGCCGGGTAGACCGGGATCAGGCTGCCCGCGAACTCCTCGGCGTCGACCTCGTCGGTCGAGTCGAACAGCTGGTAGTCCGGATTGGCGAGTTGGAGCTTGTTGCGAAACGCGGTGACCTTGCCCGCGAAGAGCGCGTTGAGGCCCGGCTTGAGCTTGTCCATGTGCCATGGCTGGTTGAAGAACGCGCACTCCAGCGACTTGCTGCCGTCGGTGAGGACGACCTCGATGATCGAGCCGCGCTTGGTCTTCATCTGCCGCTTGTTGACCGAGACGACCTTCGCCATCACCGTGACGTGCTCGCCGACCTCCAGACCGGCGATCTCGGTGAGCTTGCCGCGCTCGGCGTAGCGGCGGGGGTAGTGGCGCAGCAGCTCGCCCGCGGTCTCCAAGGAGAACGCGGCCTTCAGCGCGTCGGCCGACTTCTTGCCCACCACCCGGTCGAGCTTCTCGCTCAGCGAAGCCATACCTCTCCGTTCCGCACTCGGCTCGCCCGATTATGTCGACTCGCACCGACACCGGCACGCGCCCCTCGCCGTGCCTGTGGACAACCCCGGTTATTCGAGGCCGAGCGTGAGCACCGATTCGGACTGGCCCCCGCGGTAGACCACCAGTTCGGCTTCCGGCCGCGCGGTCCGCAGGTACTCGGTCAGCGCTTCGGCGAGGCCCTCGGGGGCGTCCCGGCCGAGCAGCGCGGTCACCAGTTCCCCGCCCACCGCGAGCATCCGCTCGACAACCCCGCACGCGACCTTGATCAACGCGTCGGACAGCGGCGGGCCGGGCTCGATCAGGACCACCTCGCCGTCGGCGAACCCGACGACGTCGTTCGCCGCGCACGAGCCGATCCAGGTGATCGCCGCCTCCGCGGCGACCACGACCGCGCCGCGCCGGGTCGCCGCCGCGGCCTCGGCCATGGCGACCACGTCGTCGCCTGACCGGCGCCTCGGGTCGTGGACCGCGATCGCGGCGAGCGCTTGCACAGGGGACGCGCACGGCACCACGACGACGTCCTGACCGGCGGCGACAGCGCGGATCGCGGCCTCGTCGGCGATCTCCATCAGCCCGGCGTCACCCGGCAGCACGGTCACGTGACCCGCGCCGGTGCCGGTGATGACCTGCAGCAGCTCGTAGGGCGTCGGCACGTCCGCGTCGCCGACCCGGAGCACGGCGACGCCCTCGGACAGGAACAGCTCCGCGAGGTCGTCGCCGCGCACAGCGGCCACCACGGCCCGGTCCTTCGTATATCGGCTGGCCTCACCGGAGACCGCGTCGGCGAATCGCGCGACCCGGATCTTGCGGGGGCGTCCGACGTCGACCCCGGCCTCGATGGCGGCGCCGACGTCGTTGCAGTGCACGTGGACGGTCCACAGGTCCGCGCCGTCGCCGACGACGGACACGCAGTCGCCGAGGTCGTCGAGCGCGTCGCGCAGCCGGTCGACCTCGGTGGCGTTCTCCAGCAGGTACATGACCTCGTATGCGTACAGCTCCGACCCGGCCTCCCGGGCCGCGACCAGCGGGTTCTCCGCCCGCCGGGGTGCGATCGGGGCGTCGGCGGTGACCCGCGCGGCGGCGGCCAGCTCGGGCGGCTTGCCACCGATCACCGCGACCAGCGCGTCGAGGACGACGACGACCCCGCGTCCGCCCGCGTCGACGACCCCGGCCTCGGCGAGCACGGCGAGTTGGTCGGGGGTGCGGTCGAGCGCCTCCGCGGCGGCGATCGCGGCGGCGGCGGCCACCTCGTGCAGGCCGTCGGGGCCGGTGGCCGAGGCGGCGGCGTCGAGCACGCTGAGCATGGTGCCTGGCACCGGCTTGGACACCGCGGCGGTGGCCAGCTCGGCCCCCCGCTTCAGCGCCGCCCGCAGCTCGGGTCCACCGACTTCGCGCTGGTCACGGACCGTTTCGGCGATTCCGCGAAGCAACTGGGAGATGATCACCCCGGAGTTGCCCCGCGCGCCCGCGAGCGCGCCCCGGGCGAGCACGGCGAACGCGCCGCCCGCGTCGGACCGCTCCATGACCGGCGCGCGCAGCAGCGCTTCGAGGGCCGCACGCAGCGTGTTGAGCAGGTTCGAGCCAGTGTCGCCGTCGGCGACCGGGTAGACGTTGATCCGGTCGATCGCCGCGCGGTGGGCGTCCATCGACTGCACGCAGGCCGCCGCCCAGCGACGCACCTCGCCCGCGTCCAGTGCCTGCAGCACGCAGCCTCCCAAATCCGCCGGTATCCGGGCAGCGTAGCGACCGGGTCCCGCCCCGGTTTGGAACACCACACCGGCACCCGTTACGCTGTGCTGACTGCCCGGGCCCCTGGGGCCCTCGTATGTGCGCCCATGTACAGATCCGTTTATGGGCACCGCAACCTGAAGGAGTTCGACGTGGCTGCCGTGTGCGACGTCTGTGGCAAGGGGCCAGGCTTCGGCAAGTCGGTCTCGCACTCCCATCGGCGTACCAACCGTCGTTGGAACCCGAACATCCAGACCGTGCACGCCAAGCTGGGCATTTCTCAGCGCAAGCGCCTGAACGTGTGCACCTCCTGCCTCAAGGCGGGCAAGGTCGTGCGCGGCTGACGCTGCCGCAACTTGTCGTCGAAACCGGCGTCGGTGACTCAGGTCACTGACGCCGGTTTTGTCATGCCCACCGCGCGCAGCGCGCGCAATGCGGCCAACCCGGCGAGCAGCGACGCCGCGCCCGCGATGGCGAACGACAGCCGGGGCCCGACGAGCGCGACCACGGCGCCGCCGAGCACGGTGCCCAGCACGTTCGACCCGATGAGGATCGCGCCGGCGGCGGCGAACACCCGCCCGCGCAGTTCCTGTGGCGTCCGTGAGCGCACCAACCCCTGGTTGCACACGTTCTGCACCCCGTTGGCCGCGCCGCCGAGCAGATAGCCCGCCGCCACCGGCGCCGCGAACGGCAGCAGCGCGGGCACGAGCATCGCGGCGCCCATCGTGCAGCAGGACAGGCCGAGACCGGTCAGCAGCACCCGCTCGGTCCGAGCCCGACCGGCCAGGCGCACGCCGACGAAGACCCCGATCATCCATGCGGCGTGCAGGATCCCCAGGGTCGCGGCGCCGCCGTGGAGCACGTCGACGACGTAGAAGACGTTGGCGACGTCGGCGATCATCACCCCGGCCATCGCCAGCGCCAGGCTGACCTGGGCGACCCGCAGCACCGGGTCCGCCGCGACGTGCCGCGCCCCAGCCATCGCCTCGCCCCGCCTACGCCGGGCGCGCGTCCCGCGCGGGTCGCGCTCGGCCCGCACGAAGCCGAGCAGGCACGCCTGGAGGAGGTAGGTGGCGGCGTCGAGGTACAGCGCGTCCCGGGTGCCCAGGGCGGCCACCAGCAGCCCGCCCGCCGCCGACCCGCCGAGCATCCCGAGTGTCCGTCCGGTCGCGACGACGGCGTACCCGCGGGTGGAGTCGCGCTCGCCGCAGATCACCGGGACCAACGCGGCCGCGGCCGGGTTGACCACTGCGGTGCCGCAGCCGAGCAGCACGAGCATGACCAGCACCAGCGGCAACCGGTCCAACACGGACACGACCCCGAACACGGCGCCCGCTTGGACCAGTTGGCCGACGATCATGAGCCTGCGGTTGGGCAGCCGGTCCACGAGCAGCCCGGCGAGCGGTGCGCCGAGGGTCACCGGGACGAACTCGGCGATCAGGATCGCGACGACCGCGTAGGGGCCGGAATCCTTGACGTGCAACAGAAGGACGATGAGCGTGATGGCGGTGCCGAACATCGACACAGCGGAACCGGATGCAACCAAAAGGAGATCGCGTCGGCCCAGCACACCGCCGACGCTACTGACGATCTTGGTGGAACAAAACGGACGTCACACCCTTGCCGGACGGTGCTACTCGGACACGCAGTCCTCCGCGGAAGCGTTCACCCGGTCGCCCCAAACGCTCCACTAACGGCCGATAGGAGACAGGGTCGAATCGTTGGCCAAGTCAACGTCCGTTGCTTTACGGCAGTTTCCAGTCGATGGGTTCGGCGCCTTGCTCTGCCAACAGGGCGTTGGCCCGGCTGAACGGCTTGGAGCCGAAGAACCCCGCGTGCGCGGAGAGCGGACTCGGGTGCGGGGACTCGATGCAGGGCACCGGGTCGAGTATCGGCCGGAGGTTGCGGGCGTTGCGGCCCCACAGGATCGCCACCAGGGGGCCGCCGCGGGCGGCCAGCGCCCGGATGGCCTGCTCGGTCACCTGCTCCCAGCCCTTGCCCTGATGCGAGTTCGCCTTGCCCGGCTCCACCGTCAACGCGCGGTTGAGGAGCAGCACCCCGTTCCCGGCCCACGGCGTCAGGTCGCCGTTCGACGGCAGCGGGTGGCCGAGGTCCTCGCAGTACTCCTTGTAGATGTTGACCAGGCTCTTCGGGATCGGCCGGACGTCCGGCGCCACGGAGAACGACAGGCCCACCGCGTGCCCCGGCGTCGGGTACGGGTCCTGGCCGACCACCAGCACCCGCACGTCGGCGAAGGGCTGTTGGAAGGCACGGAGAACGTTCTCCCCGGCGGGCAGGTATCGGCGCCCGGCGGCGATCTCCGCGCGCAGGAATTCGCCCATCTCGGCGATCTTGTCCGCGGCGGGGGCCAAGGCCGTCGCCCACCCGGCTTCGACTATCTCAGTCAGCGGTCGTGCCACGCCGGAAAACCTTACTCAGTCAAGCCTGCGCAGCCCCGCCCGGTAGGTCTTGGCGTGCTGCAGGTAGCCCTCCACGATCCCCGACGTCATGTCCTCGGGCACCACATGGCCCTCGCGGATCTTCGCCGGAACCCCGAGCGCCATCGATCGCGCGGGGATGAAACCGTTGAACGACATGACCGTGCCCGCGCCGAGGATCGAGCCCTCCTCGACCACGGAACCGTTGAGCAACACCGAACCCGACGCGATCATGCAGCGGTCGCCGACCGTCGCGCCCTCGATGTGGACGTTGTGCCCGATGACGCAGTCGGCGCCGATGATCGCGGGGTGGAACGGGGTGCAGTGCACGACCGTGCCGTCCTGCACGCTGGTCCGCTCCCCCACCACGATCTCCCCCGCGTCGCCGCGCAGGACGGCCCGCGGCCACACCGAAGCACCGGCGTGCAGGGTGACGTTCCCGATGACCGTGGCGTCCGGGTGGACGTAGGCGTCGGAATGGATGGACGGAGTCAGGTCGCCGAGGGCGTAGACGGGCACGCGATCTCCTTGCCGAGGTGGACGGACAACTCGTGCCCGGCGTAGTAGCCGAACGCGGGAACAGGTGTGTAGCCGGAGGACTTGTAGAGCGCGACGGCCTCGGGCTGCATCAGACCGGTCTCGAGGATCAACCGCGTGATCCCCGCATCGGCGGCGGTGCGCTCGATCTCGGCGAGCATCCGCCGGGCCAGGCCCTTGCCGCGGCCGTCCGGGGAGACGTACATGCGCTTGATCTCGGCGGTGCCGTCTCCGTGGTCACGCCAGGCGCCGGTGACCAGCGGGCGGCCGTCGACGTAGCCGACGAAGAAGCGACCCTTTGGCGGGAGAAACTCGGTCGGGTCTACCGGGCCTTCGTCGGGGCTGCCGTAGCGGACCACGTACTCCTGCTGCACCTCGTCGATGAGCAGCTGGGAGTGCGGGTGGTCGTAGGGCCGGGCTTCGATACGCACTGGTCGATTGTGGTTTATGCGAGTGCGCGACTAAAGGTCAGGTCTGTCACCTCGGGATGCTAGAACGGTCACATGACGCAACAGTCCGTAACCATGGCACTCCGCAAGGTCGCAGGGGACTGCGAACTCGCGCTCGCCCAAGAGGCCACCTGTGCCCTCACCTAGCCCGTTCCACACATACCGGCGGTCGGCATGGCGGTTGGAGATCCCGCAGGCCTTCGCCATCCCAAGAGAGCAGGAGCGACTCCGCGCGTTCCGCGCGGGTGAGCCCGAACCGCCGCACAGCGACAGCTATCGCGAGTGGTTCGAACTCACCAGGTCGAATGTCGCATCGGGCAAGACGATGGGGCGCGTGCGCGTGGTCCGTAGACCGCTCAGCGAATACGTCCGGTTTCAGTTCACCTGGGGCATCCCAAACAACATATCGGCAGGCGAGGACATCCGGATCCTCGACGTCACCGACCTCGACCTGTCACTGCCGGACCACGACTTTTGGATCTTCGACGAGGAGAGCGTCCTCCGAATGGACTTCGACAAGGACGGCGCGCTGACGAGCCAGGGAATCCTGGCCGGCGCAGACCTCGACCAGTACCGGGAATGGAAGCGCATGGCGCTGGCTCACTCCGTTCCCTTTGAGGACTATGTACGCCCCTGAGCGGCAGCGTCAGGAACGCCAGGACTTGGCCCGTGCCCTACGCAAACTGCGGAGGGCGTCCAGCCTGTCGGGCGAAAGGCCGGCGGCTCGATGCGCCCTGCTCATTCCAAGATCAGTCGGATCGAGCCCGTGCACCGGCCGGATTGCTGTTTATGCGAGTGCGTGACTAAAGGTCAGCTCTGTCACCCAGGGATGCTAGAACGTAGTCATGACAACACAGCCAGTGATGACCCTTCAGAAGATCGCAGGCGATTGCCACGACCGCGATTGCCCTACCGTGTACGTGTCAGACCGAGGGACTGTCGTCTTCCAGGGTGATGCGGTGACAGAAGCAGGCGGCCTTCGCCTCGGCGACGGCGAGCAGGCGGTCGAACTGCCGATGAGTGTGGTGAGAGAGGCGATCAGTGCGCTCGGGACCTGAGCCGACAGGGGATCCGTTCCTTGACTTCCGATCATCGGCGTGGCGTTTGGAGACCCAGCAGGTCTACTCGTTCCCACGCGAAATCGAACTCCTCCGACGCTTCCTGGCGGGCGAGCCCGAGCCCCCGATCGACGCACAACTCCAGGGTTGGCACGACCTAGTCCGAACCAGCGTCGCAGCGGGAAAGACGATCGGACGGGTGCGAGCAGTCCGACGACCGCTGACCGACTACGTCCGCTGCCAGTTCGCTTGGGCTATTCCCCATAACATCGCGGCAGGCGAAGACATCCGGATCCTCGACCTGACCGACGACCTCGATCTTCCCGATCAGGATTTCTGGCTGTTCGATGACACCGACGTTTTGGAACTCAATTTCCGCAAGGACGGCACGCTGCTCGATCGGCAGATGTCGACCGGACCGGACGTATCGAGGTACCTACGGTGGCGACAAATAGCTCTCGACCACGCGGTTCCATTCGAGGACTATGTTCGATCCTGAGCGACAACAGCAAGAGCGCAAAGACCTTGCCAAGGCCCTCCGCGACTTGCGGAGGGCCTCAGGCCTGTCCGGTGATCGACTCGCTGCCCGGTGCGCCATGTCGCAGTCCAAGATCAGCCGGATCGAAAGTGGGAAGGTCCTTCCGTCAATAGTTGATGTTCAGCGAATCCTGGCCGCGCTGGGCGTGGCGAATGACGCCGCCAAGCCGTTTCTTGATCTGGCGCGGGTAGCCAATGTTCATTATCGATCCGTGCGTTCGCTCGCAGAGATGGGCATCTGGCGAGGACAGGAGGAACTCGGCGCACTGGTCGAATCGGCGTCGACCATCCGCTACTTCACTCCCGCCGCGCCGTCCGGCCTGCTCCAGACCGCCGACTACGCGAGGGCCATCCTTACGCCGACCATCAGTGGCAGGCCGGCCCGAAACGTCGACCGGGCCGTGGAAGCCCGACTGAAGCGGCAGCAGGCACTGCACGACCGCTCCCGCCGATTCATTTTCATCATGACGGAGCAGACCGTGCGATGGCGGCAGGCACCCGCGGAAGTCATGTCCGCACAGTGCCACCACATGGCAGAACTGGCCGAACTGCCGAACGTTACGATCGCCGTCGTTCCCAACGACGCCGAGATGGATTGCGGTGTACCCCTCAATAGCTTCACCGCGTATGACGAACGGTTCGTCCTGGTCGAGTTGTTCTCCGGCGAGATGATGCTGCGCGATCCACGAGACGTGGAGTATCACCTCAACATCATGAACCATTTTCTGGAGCGCGCACTTGTCGGAGCGGAAGTTACCGCCCTTCTGCGACGAATCGAATTCTGATTATGCTGGAGCGCGAATAAAACACGCGCACCTGAGCGGTCGCCAGTTACGTTCGACGCGTGGAGATTCTGGGACTCACCAATCCTTATCGCGGCGATAAACCGTGTTCTCGAGCATTCCGGCACGGATTCACGTTCCGCTGGGTCAAAGGCGACCGCTACGTCGCCGTCATGCGCGGGTTCTGTGTCGACGCTCGGCGGTACCTGATCCTGCACGACCATCTCGCGGGCCATCAAGTCCACGAGAAGCCTCAACCGCTGGTCGACGCGATTTCCGCCCCTCCGGACGAGTGGTGGGACAACGCGCTTCTCCGGCACATCGCTGATTCCTGGGTCAACGGGCGGTCGCACCTCAGGAGGACGGGATGACGCAGCCCGTCCTGCTTGTCCGCCTGCGCTCAGGTCCCGGGATCGGTGAGCGGCGACGTGGAGTGCATCTGGTTTCCGCGCCCGACTCCGTGCCGGAGCACCTCACGGCGTGGTGCGGCATCAAGATCGCACCCGGTACCGCCGACCTGCTTCCGGAGTTCTCAGGAATGCCCTGCGAGCTGTGCCTGGCCCGGGCACCTCGACCGATCCTGCCGACAGGAGGATGAGCACGCCGAATGTCCGGACACCTCGAACAAGCGGCGGCGGCATTCGCCGCCGCTAGTCAAAGCGTTCCCCTCGACCATGTGCAGGCCGCCACCGGCCTGATTCCGGCAGTCGTGCAGGCGATCAGCCAGGCAGGTGGCCAGGCGGGACAGGAGCTGGTCCAACTCGCGCTGAGCGTTCAGGGGGATCTCGATGGGATCAGCGGAAGGTTGCTGGACCTCCGCGAGAAATGGACTCCGCGACGCAGGCCGTGTTGCGGGGAAGCGTTTGAGCGGCGCCGGGTAGCGAAAGTACCCAAGCGCCCGCCTTTCCGACAATCGCTGTTGAGGCTGGCGAGCTACGTTCGTTTCCTTCGTTCTCGGCAGCGAAACGTGCCCTGGGCACACGGGCGGGCCACGAGTTGCACCACATCGTCGAACAGAATCAGGGTGACATGCGAGCCGGCCGATCTACCGGCTACAGCGGATTCACCGAGCACCGGATCAACACGACCGACAACCTCGTCTGGCTGCCGATATCCGTCCATCGGCGCATCAGCCGCCACTACGCGACCAATGACAGGTTCACGGGGACACCGCCGCGGCGGCTTCTCAGGGGCACATCACGGGATCATCAGCACAGCTACGGCTTGCGGCAGATAGCCCGCGCACAGCGCCAGGAGGACAGCGATGGATCACCCTGACCAGCTGCGCAAAGAGTTCGAGGGTCGCGTGCGCGCACTCGACGCGACCACCGTCGAAGGCGATCCTGACGCCCGCCGAATCAACCAACTGTCCGCCGAACTGAGGGATCGGGTAGCCGAATGGGACGAACTCGGCCTCACCCAGGAGATCCTGACACCCCTGCTGAGATCCGAGGCGGCAGGCATCCGCGCTTCGGCGGCAGGGTTCCTGCTTCGGCGCGGCGAACAGGAACGAAGTCTCGTCGTGTTGCGTGAGATCGCCGAAGACATCTCCTTGGGCGATGTCTCCTCGATGGCTGAAACAGCACTCATGGCGTGGGACGCCGAACAGCGCTAGCGCCAGTGCTGCCAGCCCGCGGCGCCCTCGTAAGTGGCTCCATCGACGGTGACGCCCGAGCCCCGGGTGACCGTGCCGATCGCGCGCCAGCCCTCCGGGATCGCGCCCGGGTCGGGGAAGGTCGCCGCCAGGGCGTGGTCTTCGCCGCCGGTGAGGACCCAGTGGCGCGGGTCGGCGCCCAGGGCCTGGGCAACGTCGATCAGGCGCTGGTGCACCTCGATCAGGTCGGTGCGCACATCGATGGCCACATTGGATGCGACGCCGATGTGGCCGAGGTCGGCGAGCAGGCCGTCCGAGACGTCGATCATCGCGGTGGCTCCGCAGTCCGCCGCCTGCGGTCCGGCGGCATAGGGGGGTTCCGGGGCGCGGTGGGCGCCGACGACGGTGACCGGGGAGCGGAAACCCCGGCCCAGCACGGCCAGCCCGGCCGCGCTCCAGCCGAGGCGGCCCGCGACGGCGACGATGTCTCCGGGCATGGCGCCGCCGCGGGTGACCGGCATGCGGCCCTCCAGGTCGCCGAGGGCGGTGACTGAGATCACCATCGTGTCGGAGCTGGCCATGTCGCCGCCGATGATGCCGATGCGGGCTCTCGACGCCTCGTGCCACATGCCCGCTGACAGTTCGTCGATCACCGATACCGGTGTCGTCGACGGGCACGCGAGGCCGACCAGCACCGCGGTGGGGACCGCGCCCATGGCGGCGATGTCGGCGAGGTTCACCGCGATCGCCTTGCGGCCCACCTGATCCGGCGGCGACCAGTCGAAGCGGAAATGCACCCCCTCGACCAAGACATCCGTGCTGGCCACGACTCTGCCGTCGACCGCGGCGACCACGGCGGCGTCGTCGCCGGGGCCGAGCAGCGTCGGGGCGCCTTGTTTGCGGCCCTCGGTGATTCGGCGGATGAGACCGAACTCACCCACATCGGCCACGGTTTCCTGGCCATGGGTCGAATCCGGTCGCACGACTTCCTCCGATCACCGATGTTCGGATTCCCCAACGAATCCTGAACTGGGGTACGTTGCTGAACACGTTCCTACATCTTGGGGACTCCTAGCCGCGAAGGGGCGCGCCGTGGTCCACGCATACATCCTGATCCAGACCGAAGTCGGCAAGGCGGCGGCGGTCGCCGCTGAAATCGCCGAGATCTCCGGGGTCACCACCGCCGAGGATGTCACCGGACCGTACGACGTCATAGTCCGGGCCGAAGCCGACAATGTCGACCTCCTGGGCCAACTGGTGGTCGCCCGCATCCAGAATGTGGACGGCATCACTCGCACGCTGACCTGCCCGGTCGTCCACCTCTGACCCATGGTCTAGTGGGCCGGTGAGCGACCAGCCCCCAACCGGGCCGCCTCGCGCCGCCGTCATCGCCGCCGTGGTCCTTGTGGGCCTGCTGGCGGCAGGCGTGGTGATCGCGAGCCGGTTCCTGCCGTCCGACACCGCGACTCCGGCGCCGACGACCTCCGCCGTGCCCAAGACCGGACCGGTCGGGCTGGTTCCCGTCGAGGCCCCCGACTCTGGGTCGGCCCATTGTGCCGCCGTGATCGCCGCGCTGCCCGCGTCGCTGGTCAGCGCGGGGACGACCCTGTCGAAGCTGCCGCTGGCCGACCCGGCCCCGCAGGCCGCCGTCGCCTGGGGCGACCGGATCGCCCCGCCCGTGGTCTTGCGCTGCGGGTTGCCCAAACCGGCCGAGCTGACGCCGACCTCTGCCCTGCGTGAGGTGTCCGGCGTGCGCTGGCTGCCGATCGAGGGCACTGGCAGCTCCACCTGGTTCGTCGTCGATCGGCCGGTGCACCTCGCGTTGACGCTGCCCGACGGCGTGGGCACCGGGCCGCTGCAGACAGTGTCCGAAGTGGTCGGTGCCACGCTCCCCGCGCAGCCGGTCAAGCCTTAGCGGAGCCCGGTTCCGCGGGCGATCGCGGTGTCGATGAGCGTGGACAGCAGCGTCGGGTAGTCCACGCCGGTGACCTCCCACATCTTCGGGTAGGCCGAGGTGGGGGTGAAGCCCGGCATGGTGTTGATCTCGTTGATCGTCAGCGTGCCGTCCTCGCCGACGAAGAAGTCGACCCGGGCCAGTCCCTGGCAGTCGAGCGCGTGGAAGGCCTCGACGGCCATGGCGCGCAGGCGTTCGCTCACGTCGTCGGGGAGCTTGGCCGGGATGTCGAGTTCGCAGACGTCGTCGAGGTACTTCGAGTCGAAGTCGTACCAGTCGATCCCGTCGACCAGCCGCACCTCGGCGGGCTGGGACGCCTCGACGCGGCCGTCCGGGAACTCCAGGACCCCGCATTCGACCTCGCGGCCGACAATGGCGGCCTCGATCAAGACCTTCGGGTCGATCTCGCGCGCGTGCGCGATCGCCGCGTCGAGCTGGTCCCACTCGGTGACCCGGCTGATGCCGGTGGACGACCCGGCGCGCGACGGCTTGACGAACACCGGCAGCCCCAGGCGTTCGCGCTCGGCGGCGTCGAGCGTGGTCTGTCCGCGGCGCAGCTCGATGTACGGGCCGACGGGCAGCCCCTCGGCGATCAGCAGCTTCTTGGTGTAGCCCTTGTCCATCGCCACGGAGCTGGCGAGCACGCCCGGCCCGACGTAGGGCAGGCCGACCATCTCCAGCAGACCCTGGATGGTGCCGTCCTCGCCGTAAGCGCCATGGAGCATGGGAAAGACGACGTCGACGCCGGAGAGCACCTCGCCCTCGCGCCCCTTCTCCAGCACCACAAGGCGCCCCGAGGTCGGGTCGGCGGGCAGCGTCAGCTCGGTTCCCGCCTCGACGCTGGGCAGCGTCCGGCCCTGGATGCGCAGCGCCGCGGGATCCGACGGCCCGAGCACCCAGGCGCCGTCGCGGGTGATCCCGACGGGCAGGACCTCGAAGCGCTCCGGGTCGAGGTTGGTGAGCGCGCCCGCCGCGGACACACAGGAAATCGTGTGCTCGGTGCTGCGTCCGCCGAACACGACGGCGACTCGGATCTTTGAGCTGGACATGGGTCCCGACCCTACCCGGATGGGCTAACGGCGGACCCGATCGACCTCGCGAACAGCTCCACCAGCACCGGGATCGCGTCCGGCAGCTGTTCGCGGGAGCACGCCGCGTACCCGAGGGCGATGCCGAACCAGCTCGCCCGGCCGCTGTGGTGGCGGGCGAGGCCGTCGAGCAGCAGCCCCCGGCTCAGGCCCTCGTCGATCATGGCGTGCTCGGCCTCGGCGGAGTCGAGTGGGACGACCAGGTGCGCGCCCGCGTCGTCGCCGATCATCGGGATGTCCGCCGCCTGGAGGGCATCGACGAGCAGCGCCCGGCGCTCCGAGAGTTCGCGGCGGAGTTTGCGCAGGTGCCTGCCCAGGTCGCCGTTGCGCGCGAGTTCGACGAGCACGAGCTGGCCCGCGGCGGCCGGGCTGACTCCGCACTGGTCGCGGTGTTCGAGCACGGCGGTGACGACGGACGGCGGCGCGACCATCCAGCCCGTGCCGAGAGTCGGCGTGAGGATCTTGCTGGTGGTGCCGAGGTGCACCACGACGTCCGGGGCGAGCGCGGCGAGCAGGGGCAGTGGGGCGACGTCGTAGCGCAGTTCGCCGTCGTAGTCGTCCTCGATGACCAGCCAGCCCTCGCGGCGGGCGCGTTCGACCAGCTCGACCCGCCTGCCCGCGGACATCCGGCGGCCCAGCGGGTACTGGTGGGCGGGCGAGCAGTAGACCATCTTGGTGGCGGCGGGCAGCCCGTCGAGGAGCAGCCCGTCGGCGTCCACATAGGCGGGAACGACGCGCAGACCCGCGGCACGCAGGGTGTGCACGGCCCGCTGGTACCCGGGCTCCTCGACGGCGACGATGTCGCCCCGGCGCAGCACGGCCGCGGCCAGTTCGCTCACCGCGGCCGTGGTGCCGCCGGTGGCCAGCACGGACTCGCCTTGGCCGCCGTCGTCGAACTCGCCGCTCACCCGGAGCCCTCGATGGCGCAGCAGGTGCTCGGCCACGACGGCCCGGTAGGCGGGCAGACCTGCCCGCTGCGGCCTTGACAGCGGGGCGACGTCCGCCGCGCCGCGCCAGGCCCGCCGCCACGCGGAGCGGTCGATGCCGCCCGCCCACGGCGAGCCGGGGGTGAGGTCGATGGCGTCGGCGGCGATGACGTCCAGGCGTGGCCTGCGCGGCTTGGCGCGTAGCGATCCGGGGGGCTCGGTGGTGATGTAGGTGCCGGAGCCGTGGCGGCCCGCGATCCAGCCTTCGGCGTGCAACTGCTCGTAGGCGGCGGCCGTGACCGTGCGGCTGACGTCGAGTTGCGCGGCCAGCGCCCGGGTCGAGGGCAGCCGGTCGCCGCTGCGGAGCCTGCCGTCGCCCGCCGCGGCACGCAGCTCCTCGGCGAGCTGCACCGCGAGCGGGGTGGCCGACTCGCGATCGAGGGTGACCGGCAGCGCTGGACTCTCCGCCATAAGTGGCCTCCTGAAATCCCCGAGCTGTGGCTCTACAGGGATGCCACTCTACTCGGCAGGCTAGCCGGGTGACCCAGACACCGCTCTCCCCGACCAGCCGGAGCACCGTCCGACGGGGCAAGAAGCGCGCCGTCGCCGACCGCGCTGTCCTGCACTCGATCCTCGACTCCGGCCTGGTCTGCCACCTGTCCACGATCATCGACGGCGCGCCGGTGGTGCTGCCGACCGCCTATGGCCGCGACGGCGACACCCTCTACGTGCACGGCTCGACCGGCGCTCTGAGCCTGCGGACAGCGGGCGCGGGCGTCGAGGTGTGCGTCGCGGTGACCCTGGTCGACGGGATCGTGTACTCGAGGTCGGTGTTCAACCACTCGATGAATTACCGCTCGGCTGTCGTGCACGCCACCGCGACCGCGGTGACCGACCCGGACACGAAGTGGCACGCCTTGAAGGTCGTGACCGACCACGCCGCCCCCGGTTCATGGGACTACGCGCGCGAACCCAACGCCAAGGAACTGGCGCAGACCTCGGTGCTCGCGATCGACCTCACCGAGGCGGCGGTCAAGGTCCGGGCGGGCGGGCCCGCGGACGACGAGGACGACATCGAGGCGAACCGTGTGTGGGCCGGTGTGCTTGCACTGCACCAGGTCTGGGGCGAACCGGAGCCGTGCGAGTTGCTTCCGGAGGGGTTCCCGGCACCGGAGCACGTGGTCGCGCGCGAGGTCCGATAGCCGCCGGCTCGGGCAGGCTGCGGCGGACAGGCTGGGCGCATGACGTTCCAATTCCACGCCATCCCCGCCGCCGTCCTCACCGAGGTCCGCTCGCAGCCCACGCAACCGTGGACCGCGGGCGGCGGTGAGCCGCTGCGCTGCTGCCTGCGCGACGCCACGGCGGGCGAGGAACTGATCCTGTTCAACTACGAGCCGCCGCTGCCTTCGGACAGTCCCTACCGGGAGAAGGGCGCGGTGTTCGCGCACCCGGCCGACTGCGGCGGTCCCGCCGCGACCGACCGGTATCCGTCCGACTGGCTCGGCAGGCCACAGGTGCTGCGCGCCTACGACAGGCGGGGCTGGATTCACCCGTCGACGACGGTCCACGACGGACAGGACCCGGAAGGCGAGATCGCCCGACAGCTGGCGGACCCGAAGGTGGCCTGGGTGCACAGCCGCAACATCGCCTACGGCTGCTACATGTTCACGGTCACACGGGCTGCGGGCCGGTGAGCGGGTCGAGCCGGTAGTGCCCCATGGGCGGGCGGCCCTCGCGGTAGACGTGGATGCTCACCGCGGGGTCGGTCCCGGCGTTGGCGACCTGGTGGACGTAACCGGGGCCGAACACGCGGGTCTGGCCGACCGTCACCGGGTGCAGCACCTCGGCGGGCCGGGCGCCGCCGCGGGCCACCCGCTCGGTCAGGACGCCGGACACGACGGTGAACGCGCCCGCCACCGAGCCGTGGTCGTGCAGGTCGGTGCCCTGGCCCGGCAGCCACGACATCAGCCAGATCTCCTGGCCGTCGGCGCGGTCGATGAGCGCGGTGAAACGCTCGGCCGGGTCATAGCTGAGCAGGTCGCGCCAGCGGTCGCGGTCCAGGGCGTACTCGCGGGCGATCAGCGCCGGGTGCGCGAGGGCCGGGGTACCGCCAAGGGCGATGGTGTTCGGGGGAACGGCGAACATCTTCAAGTCTCTTCTCGGGATGCACGAGCACGACACGACCGGAACAGGTCGCAGGGCGGGCTGGATCACCGACAGAGACAGAGCGCGCCTGCGACACGACAGAGGTCGATGTGACCCCGTCGGCCGGTCATGGCGCGGAACAGCATGCCAATAGGGAACCATGAGTCCGGGCGACCGTCAAAGGCGCCCAGTTGATGAGACGACCCATCCGGACCCGCCAGGGCGCCGAATGTCAGCTGACGGGGTTGGACGGATGAGAGCGGGTGGCCATGGCCGACCGGGTTCGGCGGATCACGGGGAGCGTGCCCGATACGGAGCTGCCCCCGGACGCGGGCGCGCTGCTGCAGCGCGTCGCACGGGGCGACGAGCAGGCGTTCAGTGCGCTCTATGACCTTGTCTCAGCGCCCGTGTTCGGGCTGGTGCGACGCATTGTTCGAGATCCGGCGCAGTCGGAGGAGGTGACCCAGGAAGTGATGCTCGAGCTGTGGCGCACCGCCGCCAGATACGCCCCCGACCGGGGAAGCGCGATGACCTGGGTCATGACCCTGGCCCATCGCCGCGCCGTCGACCGCGTCCGCTCGGCGCAGTCGGCGACCGACCGCGAGGACAAGGCGTTCCGTCGCGAGACCACGCGGCCCTTCGACGAGGTCGCCGAGCAGGTGAGCACCCGCCTGGAGTACGAGCAGGTGCGCCGCTGCCTGGCCTCGCTCACCGATCTGCAGCGCGAATCGGTCGAACTCGCGTACTACCGCGGGCTCACCTACAAGGAGGTGTCGGAACTGCTCGACACTCCGCTCGGCACGGTCAAGACTCGACTCAGAGACGGACTCATCCGTCTGCGCGACTGCTTGGGGGTGGCCCGATGACCCCGGACATCCACGCGTTGACCGGCGCCTACGTCCTCAACGCGGTCACCGAGACCGAACGCGCGGACTTCGAACGCCACCTCGCCGAATGCGGGGCGTGCGCCGAGGAAGTCCGCGAACTGGAGGCCACGGCGACCCGCCTCGGCGAAGCCGCCGCCGCGGGGCCGCCCGCCGCGCTGAAGGCGGCGGTGATGGCGAGGATCGGCGAGGTGCGTCAGCTGCCACCGGTCCGCGACGAGTTGGCGGTCCGCCGCAAGCGGTGGTCCACGCGGATCCTGGGCATGGCCGCGGCCGCGCTGCTGGTCGTGTCGGTCGCGCTCGGGGTGGTCACGGCGCAGAGCAGGCAGGAACTCGACGCGGGCAGGCAGCAGGTGGCGGCGATGTCGGCGCTGCTGGCCGCCGAGGACGCGCGGCTGGTCAACGGGTCCACGCCGGACGGACTGGTCGGCACGGTCGTCGTGTCACGCAAGCGCGGTGAGGTGATGCTGCTGGCGGACAAGATGCCCGCGGCGCCGCAGGGCAAGACCTACCAGGTCTGGCTCATCGGCGAGGACAAGCGCTCGATCGGCTTGATGGCGCCCGACAACGGCCGAGCGGCCCTCATGGCCGCGTCCGCCATCCAGGACGCGGTCGCGATCGGCGTCACCGTCGAACCCGCGGGCGGCTCGGACCAACCCACCACCGACCCCGTCATGGCCATGACGCTTCCCACCTGACCCGGCTTTCGTTTCGGTCGCGAGTCCAACGTTCAGAACAACGAGTCCAACGTTCAGAACAACGAGTCCAACGTTCAGTACATCGAACTTCCGTCTTACGTCACGTGAGGCTGGAAATCAGATGTTCTGAACGTTGGACTCGTTGTTCTGAACGTTGGTCTCGTTGTTCTGAACGTTGGACTCGCGACCGGAACGAAAGCTGGGTCAGGGGTCGAGGGCGGTGAGGAGGTCGGCTACCAGGTCGGTGGGGTCCTCGCAGCCGCAGGAGAAGCGGAGAAGGCCGTCGGGGACGGGGTCGCCCCAGCGGGCTCGGCGGTCGGCTGTGGAGTGCAGGCCCCCGAAGCTGGTGGCGGCGGACACGAGGGTGGCGGCGGACACGAACGCGTCCGCTGCCTCCGCCGACTCCATTTCGAAGGTGACCACACCGCCGAAGCGACGCATCTGGCGGGACGCGATCTCGTGTGCGGGGTCGTGTGTGGAGCCGGGCCAACGGATCCCGCGGATCCGTGGGTGCTCGCGCAGCGCTTCGTAGACGGCCGCCGCGTTCTCCGCCTGCCTGGCCAGACGCAGGTCCAAAGTCCCCAGACCCCGGTGGGCCAGCCATACCTCGAAGGGACCCGGGACGCCGCCGCTGCCGGTGCGCTCCGAGCGGAGCCGGGCAGCCAGGTCAGGGTCGGCGGTGCTGATGTGGCCGAGCACCACGTCGCTGTGGCCGGAAAGGGCCTTGGTGTCGCTGGCGAAGACCACGTCCGCGCCCAGCGACAGGGGGCGTTGCCCCAGTGGCGTGGCCGTGGTGTTGTCGACTGCCATGAGCGCGCCCGCCGCGTGGGCGAGGTCGGCCACGGCCGCGATGTCGCACACGTCCAGGCGCGGGTTCGACGGCGTCTCGACTATCACCAGACGGGCGCCCTCGACCATGTCCTCGGTCCACACCATGCCGGTCGGCAGTTCGCGGACCGTCAGGCCCAGCGCGGCCAGGTTGTCGCGGACGTAGGTGCGGGTCAGGTAGTAGCCGTCCGAGGGGAGCACGACGGTGTCCCCCGCGCGAAGCACCGTGCGCAGCAGGGACGTCGTCGCGGCCATGCCTGAGGCGAACACGACGCACGTGCCGCCGTCGAGGTCGCCGATGGCCGTCTCCAGCGCGTCCCAGGTCGGGTTCTCGGCGCGGCCGTAGGTGCGCGCGCCGCCGAGGTGGAACTGGGAGGCGAGCACCGGCTGCGGCCCCACCGGGGCGCCGGGTTCGGCCGGGGGCAGTCCGGCGTGCACACAGCGGGTGCCGTCGCCGAGGGTCATCGTTCCGGCTTCGTCTTGCGCCCGATCAGCTCGCCCGCCATCTCCCGCGGGTCGAAACCGTCGTGGCAGACCCGGTGGACGACCTCGGTGATCGGCATCTCGACCCCGTGGCGCTGGGCGAGTTCGCGGATCGAGGAGCAGGACTTCACTCCTTCGGCGACCTGGCCCTGCGCGGCGGCCTGGGCCTGCGCGACGGTCTCGCCCTTGCCGAGCCGTGCGCCGAAGGTCCGGTTGCGCGACAGCGGCGAGGAGCACGTGGCGACCAAGTCGCCTAGGCCCGCCAGTCCGGAGAAGGTCAGCGGGTCCGCGCCGAGCGCCGCGCCCAGCCGGGCGGTCTCGGCGAGGCCGCGGGTGATCAGCGTGGCCAGGGTGTTCGCGCCGAAGCCGAGGCCGGTGGCCATGCCGCAGGACAGCGCGATGACGTTCTTGCAGGCGCCACCGATCTCGCAGCCGATGACGTCGGTGATCGTGTACGGCCGGAAGTAGCTGTTGGTGCACAGCTCCTGCAGCGCGATCGCGCGGTCGTGGTCGCGGCAGGCGATGACCGACGCCGTCGGCTGCTCCTGCGCGATCTCCACCGCGAGGTTCGGTCCGGACACCACCGCGACACGATCCTCGGCGACACCGGTGATGTCGACGATGACCTCGCTCATCCGCTTGAGGGTGCCCAGTTCCACGCCCTTGGCCAGGCTCACCAGGGTCGCGTCCGGCGGCAGCAGCGACGACCACGCGGCCAGGTTGTGCCGAAGGCTCTGGCTCGGGACGGCGAGCACGACCGTGTGCGCGCCGTCGAGCGCCACCCTCGGGTCCGATGTGGACCTCAGGGTGTCCGGGAGCCGAACGCCGGGCAGGTACTCGGCGTTCTCACGGTGGCGCTCGATGGCCTCCGACACCGAGCCGCGGCGGGCCCACAGGGTGACTTCGCGGCCGCTGTCGGCCATGACCTTGGCGAAAGTGGTGCCCCACGACCCGGCACCTAGGACGGTGATCTCAGCCATGTCAGATCGCGGTCTCGTCGCGCTTGGCGCCGGGCCGGAAGAACTCCGCGGGCGGCTGCTCCTCGCGGATCTCGGCGAGCAAGTCGCGGACCTGGGTCATCAGCAGGTCGGTGACCTCGCGAAGCAACTGGTTGGTGATGGGCTTGCCGCGGTACGGCGAGAGGTCGACCGGGTCGCCGACAACAGTGCGCACGTGCTTGCGCGGCAGCGGTCGGAACTTCTTGGTGTAGCCGTCCCAGATGTCGTTGGTGCCCCAGCGCGCGGCGGGCAGCACCGGCGCGTCGTTCTCCAGAGCCAGCCGCGCCACCCCGGTGCGGGCCCGCATCGGCCAGCCCGTCGGGTCCTTGCTGATGGTGCCTTCGGGGTAGATCACCACGACCTTGCCCTCCTTGAGCGCCTCGTGCGCGGCCCGCAGGCTGTCCTTGGCCTCGGAGGAACCACGGTAGACGGGAATGCCGCCGGAGCCCTTGAGGATGCGCCCGAAGATCGGCACCTTGAACAGGCTGTCCTTGGCCATGAACCGCGGGACCCGCTTGTTTCGGTGCACGAACACGGCGTCGTTGGGCGGGTCGAGGTGCGAGACGTGGTTCATCACGAGCAGCGCGGCCCCGGTGCGCGGCAGCTTCTCGCCGCCCACGTAGGTGCGCTTGCCCAACCAGGTCATCGGGTAGAAAGCGGCGGCGGCCGCACCGACCCAGAACCCGCCCTTCTCGCGCTTGCCCAACGTTCGTCCTCCTCCTGCTGCTGCCGTGGCCCGTGAGTCTCCCTGGCGACCCCGCCTCCGGTCCAGACGGGGTGTCCTCGGGCGAGCCGGCAGGATCTCGGATCGTGGTGGACTTGGTGGTCCCGGTGAAGCACCTCGACCGGGCGAAAACGCGGCTGCGCGGCACGGTGCCGGGCGGTCCGGGCGGCCACCTCGAACTCGTGCTCGCCCTGCTCGTCGACACCCTCGTCGCCGCCGTCGCGGCCCCCGGCGTGCGCCGGGTCCTGGTCGTCTGTGAGGACGAGCGGGTGACCGAGGCGGTCGCCGCGACCGGGGCGGAGTGTGTCGACGAGCGCGGGCTGCCGGGTCTCAACGCGGCACTGCGGTTCGGCGCGGACGTCCTGCTCACCGACGACCCGGACACCACCGTCGGCGCGCTGCAGGCCGACCTGCCCGCCCTGCGCCCGGCCGACCTGGGCGCGGCGATCAGCCGGGCCGCGGGCGCCCGGGCGTTCGTCGCCGACCGGGAGGGCACCGGCACGACACTGCTGATCGCCGCCGCGGGGACCTCGCTCGCCCCGAGGTTCGGCGCCGGGTCGGCGCTCGCCCACGGTCGCACCGCGTTGATGGTGGGCGCCGGACTGGCCACGCTGCGCTGTGACGTGGACACCGCGGCGGACCTCACCGAGGCGTTGGCGCTGGGCGTCGGACCCCGGACCAGCGAGGTCGTGCAAGGTATTCGGAAGGTGTGCTGACAATTAACCGCTCGGTTCGCCGGACAGTGGGCTGATGGCCGCTTCTTGCTGAACAATGAAACCGTGAGCACCCAGAGCAGTCAGAGCAGCGAGAACACCGACGAGAAGGTCATCGCCCCACCCGCCGCGGCGACCGACGGCCGGGCGGTCGAGCCACGCGCGCTGCCGTCCGCTCCGCCCGCGGCGACCCCCGCGGCGGCGGTGACCGACCTGCCCGACGACCGGTATCTCAACCGCGAACTGTCCTGGTTGGACTTCAACGCCCGGGTGCTCGCCCTGGCCGAGGACTCCTCGCAGCCGCTGCTCGAACGCGCCAAGTTCCTGGCGATCTTCGCCTCGAACCTCGACGAGTTCTACATGGTGCGCGTCGCGGGCCTCAAGCGGCGCAACGAGACGGGCCTGTCGGTCCGCAGCGCCGACGGGCTGACCCCGCGTGAACAGCTGGCCTACATCGCCAAGCGCAACCAGGAACTCGTCGAGCAGCACTCTCGGGCGTTCGAGGAGCGGGTTCGCCCGGAGTTGGCCGAGCGCGGCATCCGCATCGCCACGTGGAGCGAGATCACCGACGACGAGCGCACCCGGCTGTCGGCCTACTACCGCGACCAGGTCTTCCCGGTGCTCACCCCGCTGGCCGTCGACCCGGCGCACCCGTTCCCCTATATCTCCGGCCTGTCGCTCAACCTCGCGGTGACGGTGCGGGACCCGGAAGGCGGCATCGAGCGCTTCGCCCGCGTCAAGGTGCCCGACAACGTGCCCCGGCTGGTGCCGATCGACCGCAGCGCCGACGAGCAGGTCGCGATCTTCCTGCCGCTGGAGGAACTGATCGCCGCGCACCGCAACACCCTGTTCGCGGGCATGGACGTCACCGGCGTGCACGCGTTCCGGGTCACCCGCAACGCCGACCTCGAGGTCGAGGAGGACCGCGACGAGGACCTGTTGCAGGCCCTGGAAAGGGAGCTGGCGCAGCGCCGTTTCGGCGCGTCGGTGCGCCTGGAGGTCGCGGGCGACATGACCGAGCACATGCTCGAACTGCTGCTGCGCGAGTTGGAGGTCCACCCCAACGACGTCGTCGTCGTGCAGGGACTGCTGGACCTGTCGTGCCTCTGGCAGCTCTACGGCGTGGACCGCAAGGAGCTCAAGGACCCGGTCGTCGTGCCCGCCACGCACCCGGCGTTCGGCGAGCGCGAGACACCGAAGAGCATCTTCGCCACCCTGCGCGAGGGCGACGTGATGGTGCACCACCCGTACGACTCGTTCTCCACGAGCGTGCAGCGCTTTGTCGAGCAGGCCGCGAGCGACCCGCACGTGCTGGCCATCAAGCAGACGCTCTACCGCACCTCCGGCGACTCCCCGATCGTCGACGCCCTGATCGACGCGGCCGAGGCGGGCAAGCAGGTCGTGGCCCTGGTGGAGCTCAAGGCCCGGTTCGACGAGCAGGCGAACATCAAGTGGGCGCGCGCGTTGGAGAAGGCGGGCGTGCACGTGGTGTACGGGTTGGTGGGTCTCAAGACCCACTGCAAGATCTCGCTCGTGGTGCGGCAGGAGGGGTCCACGATCCGCCGCTACTGCCACATCGGCACGGG
Organism: Actinokineospora xionganensis; assembly: GCF_014323725.1. Lineage (GTDB taxonomy): Bacteria > Actinomycetota > Actinomycetes > Mycobacteriales > Pseudonocardiaceae > Actinokineospora > Actinokineospora xionganensis. The sequence continues at coordinate 24,487 of NZ_JABVED010000009.1, forward strand.
CAACTACAACCCGAAGACCGCGCGGCTCTATGAGGACGTCGGCTTGCTCACCGCCGAACCCACCATCGGCGCCGACCTGACCGACTTGTTCAACGTGCTCACCGGTTACGCTCGTCAGGACACGTACCGGGGTCTGCTCGTGGCCCCGTACGGTGTGCGGCGCGGGATCATCGAACGGGTCGACGACGAGATCGCGCACCAGCGCGCGGGCAGGCCCGCCGGGATCCGCATCAAGGTCAACTCGCTGGTGGACGAGCAGGTCATCGACTCGCTCTACCGGGCGTCGCAGGCCGGGGTGCCGGTGGAGATCGTGGTGCGCGGCATCTGCGCCCTGAAACCGGGTATCCCCGGGCTGAGCGAGAACATCGAGGTCCGGTCGATCCTGGGCCGGTTCCTGGAGCATTCGCGGGTGTTCGTTTTCAAGGGCTGCGACGAGCACTGGATCGGCAGCGCCGACATGATGCACCGCAACCTCGACCGCCGGGTGGAGGTCCAGGTCCGGGTCACCGACAAGCGGCTCACCAAGCAGTTGGACGACATGCTGGATTCGGCCCTGAACCCCGCGACCCGCTGCTGGGTCCTCTCCGGCAACGGCGACTGGCACCCCTCACCGGTGGGCGCCAAGTCGGTTCGCGACCACCAGGCCGAACTCCTCAAGCGCCACCGAGCCCTGGGTTAGTCCCGTGACAAATCCCATCCTCGCCGCCGGCGCCGTGCTGTGGCGGCGGTCGGCGGAGGTCGAGATCGCCGTGGTGCACCGTCCGCGGTACCGGGACTGGACCCTGCCCAAGGGAAAACTGGACGAGGGCGAGTCGCTCTACGCCGCCGCGGTGCGGGAAGTCGCCGAGGAGACCGGATTCCGCTGCGCGCTGGGTCGGTCCCTGGGGCACGTGTCGTACGCGGTGGACGGCGTGCCGAAGACGGTCGACTACTTCGCGGCGCGGGTCGTCGACGGGGAGTTCACCGCCAACGACGAGGTCGACAGGCTGCGGTGGCTGACTTTGCCCGCGGCGGCGGAACGCCTGACCTATGACCACGACCGCTCGGTGCTGGCTGGCTTCGCCGAGACCGGCCCGGAAACGGCGACCGTGTTGCTGGTCCGCCATGGCCACGCGGGCCGCCGTGACAGGTGGCCCGGTCCCGACGACGAACGACCGCTGTCCAAGACCGGGAGGGGGGAAGCGAAAGCCCTCGCGCACCTCATCCCGCTGTTCGCCCCGGACCGGGTGCACTCGGCCCCGAAGGCACGGTGCGTGCAGACAGTCCGGCGGGTGGCCGAACAGCTGAATGTAGACGTGCGTCTGGAAGCGACACTGCTCGAGTCGGCCGATCGGACCGACGCTGTGGACCGCCTACGGGAGATCGTCGGCGACGGCGGGACAGCGGTGGTGTGCAGCCAGGGCGGAGTCATTCCCGACCTGGTCAGCGACCTGGCGAAGGATTCCAGTGTGGACGTTGGCGAGGTCCGCAGCCGCAAGGGCAGCCTCTGGCTCCTGTCCTTCGCCGGGGACACAATGATAGGAGCCCTATACATAAGGCAAGCGTGACATGGCGCCTGGTGGCGCGGCTCGGCCGCTTTGTGGTGACCAAGCAGGACTGGGGTGCAGGCGCCATGGCACAACCCCACACACGCGAGAGCCCGCACGGGAGAAGCGTGCGGGCTCTCGCGATGTGCCTGTCTGACTACTTCTTGGCTGCCCGCTTCGCGGGAGTGGCCTTCGCCGTCGCCTTGGCCGCGGTGGTCTTCGCCGCGGTCGTCTTCTTGGCGGTGGTGGCCTTGGCCGCTGCAGGCTTCTTGGCCGCGGTCGTCTTCGCCGCCGCCTTGGGGGCCGCCTTCGCCGCGGTGGTCTTCGCCGCGGTCGTCTTGGCCGCGGTCGTCTTCACCGCCGCCTTCGGGGCCGCCTTCGCCGCGGTGGTCTTCGCCGCGGTCGTCTTGGCCGCGGTCGTCTTCACCGCCGCCTTCGGGGCCGCCTTCGCCGCGGTGGTCTTCGCCGCGGTCGTCTTGGCCGCGGTCGTCTTCACCGCCGCCTTCGGGGCCGCCTTCGCCGCGGTGGTCTTCGCCGCGGTCGTCTTGGCCGCCGTGGCCCTGGTGGTCGCGCGAGCCGTGGTGGCCTTGGGGGCCGCCGCGGGCTTCGCCGCCGCCGCGCGGGTCCGCGTGGTGGTGCTACGCGTAGCCGTGGGACGTGCCGTGGCGCCGGCCGCCGCCCGGGTGGTCCGGGTCGCCGTCGCGGTGCCGCGAGCCGCGGGGGCCTTGGCCGCCGCTGCCGCCGGACGAGTGGCCGCCACCTTGGGCAGCTTCTTCGTCCCGCTCACGACCTCCTTGAACATCGTGCCCGCGCGGAACGCGGGGACGTTGGTCTTCTTCACCTTCACCGTCTCGCCGGTGCGAGGGTTGCGCGCGGTGCGGGCAGCGCGAGCGCGCTTCTCGAACACGCCGAAGCCGGTGATGTTGACCTTCTCGCCCTTGTTGACCGTACGAACGATCACGTCGACGAGACCGTCGACCGCAGCGCCTGCGGCCTTCTTGTCGCCAAGACGCTCGGACAACGCCTCGATGAGTTGGGCCTTGTTCACCCTTCAGTCCTCCGTTTGAGACCACACTGCCGTTAACGGCCCAATTTGGCCGACTTCACGCCACCGTATGCCTATAGGCGCGTAATTTCCACGCGACGCGCCCGATTTTTCCTTGCATCGTGCGATGTTCGGCCCCCTGAGGGGTCGAAATCGGCGAAATCGGGTCCGTCACGCTGAAAGTGGGCGGCTGGATTGTGGTCCCGGGATACCCCTTGAGGGAAGGGAATCCGGGAGTCGATCAGGGGGCTACAGCGGGGTGGTTACCGGCTTCCACTTGGGCCTGGCCTGCTCGAACTCGGTCACGGCGGCCTCGTGGCGCAGGGTCAGGGCGATGTCGTCGAGCCCTTCGAGCAGCCGCCGGCGGGTGTAGTCGTCGACGAAGAACGGGGCGGTGAAGTCCTTTGCCCGGACCGTCTTCTCGATGAGGTCCACCGTGACCTCGGTCCCAGGCTCGGCTTCCAGGATCTTCCAGAGCAACTCGATATCAGACTGCTCGCACTGGGCGGCCACCAGGCCCTGCTTGCCGGCGTTGCCGCGGAAGATGTCGGCGAAGCGGGCCGAGAGGACGACCCGGAACCCGTAGTTCAGCAGCGCCCACACCGCGTGCTCACGCGATGAGCCGGTGCCGAAGTCCGGCCCGGCGACCAGGACGCTGCCCGCCCGGTAGGGCTCCTGGTTGAGGATGAACTGCTCGTCGCCGCGCCAGGCGGCGAACAGGCCGTCCTCGAAACCGGTCCGGGTGACCCGCTTGAGGTAGACGGCCGGGATGATCTGGTCGGTGTCCACGTTGGACCGGCGCAACGGCACCCCGACGCCGGTGTGGGTGGTGAACGGCTCCATGGTGTTCTCCGTCCTCAGTTCAGGTCGTCGGGGGTGGACAGGGTTCCGCGCACGGCGGTGGCCGCCGCGACGAGCGGGGACACCAGGTGGGTCCGCCCGCCCTTGCCCTGCCTGCCCTCGAAGTTGCGGTTCGACGTCGACGCGCTGCGCTCGCCGGGGGCCAGTTGGTCGGGGTTCATGCCCAGGCACATCGAGCAGCCCGCCTGCCGCCACTCGGCGCCCGCGGCGAGGAAGACCTTGTCCAGGCCCTCGGATTCGGCCTGCGCGCGCACCCGCATCGAGCCGGGCACCACGAGCATCCGGACGTTGTCGGCCACGTGGTGACCGCGGATGACGGCCGCGGCGGCCCGCAGGTCCTCGATGCGGCCGTTGGTGCAGGAGCCCAGGAACACCGTGTCGACGTGGATGTCGCGCAGCGGCGTGCCTGGCGCGAGGCCCATGTAGGTCAGTGCCTTCTCGGCGGCGATCCGCTCGTTCTCGTCGGCGATGTCCGCGGGGTCGGGCACGCTCGCGGTCAGTGGGAGCCCCTGGCCCGGATTGGTGCCCCACGTCACGAACGGCACGAGCGAGTCGGCGTCGATGACGACTTCCTCGTCGAAAACGGCGTCGTCGTCGGTGCGCAGCTCGCGCCACGCGGCGACGGCGGCATCCCAGTCCGCGCCGTCGGGGGCGTGCGGGCGGCCCTTGAGGTACTCGAAAGTCGTGTCGTCGGGCGCGATCATGCCCGCGCGGGCGCCTGCCTCGATGGACATGTTGCACACCGTCATCCGGGCTTCCATCGACAGCGCCTCGATGGCGCTGCCGCGGTACTCCAGGACGTAGCCCTGACCGCCGCCGGTGCCGATTCGCGCGATCACCGCGAGGATCACGTCCTTGGCCGTGACGCCGTGCCGCAGCTCACCGTTCACCGTGATCGCCATCGTCTTGAATGGACGAAGCGACAGGGTCTGGGTCGCCAGCACGTGTTCGACCTCGGAGGTGCCGATGCCGAACGCCAGCGCGCCGAACGCGCCGTGGGTGGAAGTGTGGCTGTCGCCGCAGACCACGGTCATCCCCGGCTGGGTGAGGCCCAGCTGCGGCCCGACGACGTGCACGATGCCCTGCTCGACGTCGCCCATCGGATGCAGCCGCACACCGAACTCGGCGCAGTTGCGGCGCAGGGTCTCGACCTGCTTGCGGGACACCGGGTCGGCGATCGGGAGGTCGATCCCCGTCGTCGGCACATTGTGGTCCTCGGTGGCGATGGTCAGATCGGGCCTGCGCACCGGTCGACCGGCCAGCCGCAGGCCGTCGAACGCCTGTGGGCTGGTCACCTCGTGAATGAGGTGCAGGTCGATGTAGAGCAGGTCCGGTTCGGCGCCGTCACCGCGACGCACCACATGCTGGTCCCAAACCTTTTCGGCGAGCGTTTTGGCCATCGCTCTCACCATCAACTTCCCATGGACTGGACTTCCCATATAACGGGAACGTAGTATCGCCTTGTGGGACAGCATAGCGGCATCGGGGTTTTGGACAAGGCAATGGCGGTACTGCAGGCCGTTGCGAAAGAGCCCTGCGGATTGGCGGAGCTGTGCACCAAGACCGGACTGCCAAGGGCCACGGCCCATCGCCTGGCGGTCGGCCTTGAAGTGCATCGCCTGCTACGCAGGGGTTCTGACGGTCGATGGCGACCGGGTGCGGCGCTCGGGGAGTTGGCGGGCGGCGCGACCGACCCGCTGCTCGACGCGGCCACCGCGGTGTTACCGAGATTACGTGACCGAACCGGCGAGAGCGTCCAGCTCTACCGCCGCGACGGCCTGCACCGCATCTGCGTGTGCTCGGCGGAGCCGCAGAGCGGGTTGCGGGACACCGTCCCAGTTGGAACGCGCCTGCCGATGACGGCCGGGTCGGGAGCCAAGGTTCTTGCCGCGTGGGCGGATCCCGCCACGCAGCGCAGCCTCCTGGCCGACGCGGTGTACGGCGAGCGCGCGCTGCTCGAGGTCCGCAGGCGCGGGTGGGCGCAGAGCGTCGCCGAGCGGGAACCCGGTGTGGCCAGTGTTTCCGCGCCCGTGCGCGACGCCACGGGGACGGTGGTGGCCGCGGTTTCGGTCTCCGGCCCCATCGACCGGATGGGACGTCGTCCGGGCGCCCGCTGGGCCGCGGACCTGCTCGCCGCCGCGGACGCCCTGCAAAACCGCCTCTAGCTGTCGTTTGTGTCGCCCGACAAGGTGTCGGGCGACACACAACGAGACTTAATCGTCATCGCGGCTGAGTAGTGCTACGGATCTCTTCCGGGCCTAGGCGAGCCATTCTCAGTCCATGGCAGCCGACAGAACCGCACTCGCGCGTCTCGCCGAGGAGATCGACGAACTTGGGCGCCGACTGACCCTGGTCGGCGCCGAACTGCGGACGATGCGGACATCGGGCGAAGCGGTGCCCCAACAGGCTCCGCCCGCCGCGCCCGCGTGGCCCGTCCCGCCCATGGCGCCCCCCGCCTTCACGTGGCCGTCGCCACCCATGGTCCAGCAGCCGATGCCCCAATACGGGATGGCTCAGCACGCGATGGCCCAGCCGCGGCCGCTGGGGCCCATGCCCGCGCCGATCCGCCGGGAGTCGCTCGGCGAGAAGCTGGGCAAGGAGGGCGCGGGCAGCAGGATGCTGGCGTGGATCGGCGGCGCCGTCACTCTTCTCGGGATCGTCCTGCTGCTCGTGCTGGCGATCCAGCGCGGCTGGCTAGGACCGCTCCCCCGGGTCCTCGTCGGCGCGGGTTTCGGCCTCGCGCTGGTCGCCGTCGGCCTGCGGCTGCACCGCGATCCCGCGGGTCGCACCGGGGCCTTCGCCCTCGCCGCGACCGGCATCGCCGTGCTCTACCTGGACACCATCGCGGCCACCACCCTCTACGAGTACCTGCCGGTCGTCGTCGGCTTGGGCATCGCGCTCGCCATCGTGGTCGGCGGTCTGCGGCTGGCCACCCACTGGGACTCCGCGTCGCTCGGCACGGCCGTGGTCCTGGGCTGCGCGGTGTGCGCTCCCCTCATCACCCAGGGCTTCACCCCGACGCTGGTGACGTTCCTGCTGGCCGTGCAGGTGGCGACGACTCCGGTTCAGCTGAGCAAGGAGTGGACCCCGGCGGCCTGGGGCGCCGGGATACCACCGCTGCTGGCCTCGGCGATAAGCACCTTCGTGCTCGCGAAGCCTGGTTCGTGGACCAACACCGCAGCCGCGGTGGGCGCCGGGGTGATCGGTCTCGGGCTGGCCGTGCTCGCCACCCACCGCCGCCCGGCGGACCCGGCGGCGCTGAGCCTGCTGGCTCTCGCGGCCGCGCCGACGCTGATCGCCGCGCTCTTCCTGCCCAAGTCCCAGGCCGTCCTGCTGGCCGCGGGCGCCGCGGCGGTCCTGCTGGGGGTGTGTGTGGCCCTGCGTGGGACGGCCGGACAGCTCGCGGGCATCGCCGGGATGGCGGCGGCCTTCCAGGCGACGGTCACCCAGTTCGACGGCACCGCCCGCACCGCCATCCTCCTCGCCGAGGCGCTGTTGCTCACCCTGGTGGCCTGGCGCGTCCGCAAGGACTTCGCGCTCGCGGGCGGACTCGCCTTCGCCGCGGTCGGCGGCATGCTCGCGTGGAGCACCGACTTCCCACCCACGATGATCGCCGAGTTCCGTCCATGGACGTCCGGGAGGCTCGCGGGCGCCTGTCTGGTGGCGGCGCTGATCCTCGCTGTCTCGGTGGCGCTGCCGTGGACGGCCTCGCGGTTGGGCAAGCTGGGCGCTCCGGGCAAAACCATGCCGCCATGGTTGTTCGGCGGATTCCTGGCGCTGTATGGGGCGGCTGGAGTGGTGCTCACCGCGTCCCTGCTGGTGTTCCCGGGCAGGACCGGATTCCTCGTCGGGCACGTGCTCATCACGGTCTCGTGGACCGCGGCGGCGCTGGTTCTGCTCGTGCGCGGGATCGACGTCCCCGCGTTGCGGACCATCGGATTGGTGCTCGTGGGCGCGGCGGTCCTGAAGCTCATCCTGTTCGACCTGTCCGCGCTGGACGGCATGGCCCGGGTCGCGGTCTTCCTCTGCGCGGGCCTGATCCTGCTGGCCGCGGGCGCCCGCTATGCCCGCAAGGTGGCCGCGACCGCCCGGCCCGAGGAGAAGATCTCTTAGCCGGAGCGGGATTCGCCGGGCGCGGGAGTCCGTGCCCGGCGAACCGACCGGTCAGCGGTGCCCGTGACCGCTGTGCGCGAGCATCTCGCGCGTCTCGTGGATCGCGCGGAACGAACGCGGTTCCACCCCGGAACGGCCTGCCGTGGTGGGTCCGTTCGGGCCGACGGCGGGCTTGCCCGCGGTGTAGAGCCAAGTCGTGAACAGCGCCCGCAGATCCTTTCCGGACGTCTTCTCCGCCAAGGCCCGGAACTGTTCGGTGGTGACGTTGCCGTACTGGTGGTCGGCGGGCCACGTGCGCAGCGTCTTGAAGAACGCGGCGTCACCCATCGCGGTCCGCAGCGCCCGCGGGGTCATCGCACCGCGGTCGTACACCGCGTCGTCGAACTGTCCGGCGGCGCTGGGGTCGCCCGGAAGCACCTGCCAGAACGGGTCCCCGGCCGGGATCGAGTCGTAGGTGTACCGCGCGAGTTGCGCCGGGGTGCCCTCGCCGAGGTGCTCCGACCACAAGTATTCCGCGTAGGTCGCGAAACCCTCGTTGAGCCAGATCTCCTTCCACCGCGCGACCGACACCGAGTCGCCGAACCACTGGTGCGCGTTCTCGTGCGCGACCACATAGGTGTCGCAGCCGCGGCGGAAGAACCGGTCGCTGCAGATCGGCCGGGTCTGGTTCTCCAGCGCGAAGGCGATCGCGGTGCTCACCACGCCGCCCTGCGCCTCGAACGGGCAGGGCCCGAACTGGGTCTCCTGGAACTCGACGATCTCCGGCGTGCGCTCCACACTGGCCCGGGCGGCGCCGCCGTAGACCAGGTCGTCGCCGTACGCGGTGATGAAGGACGGGCCGTTGGGCGTGGTCTGGTCGCGCGGTTCGAACTTCCCGACGGCGAGCAGGGTCTCGTAGGTTCCCTGTGGCTTGACACTGCGCCAGTTCCGCCGGACCCAGCCGTCGATCTGCTGCTGGGTGCCGACGAACACGCCGTTGGAGATCACCTTGTAGTCCTCGGGCGCGGCGACGGAGACGTCGAACGTCGTCTTGTCCAGCGGGTGGTCATTGCTCGGGTACCACCACGGCGCGATCTGCGGCTCGTCCGCGGCGAGCGCGCCGCCGTCGGCGCCGATCTTCCACGCGTTGTAGCCGTAGCGCTCGTACTTGCCCGGGGTGTCCTTGTAGCTGACCACGTTCGTCATGACCGTGCCCTTGGCGATGGGCTTGGCGGGGGTGACGACCAACTCGCCGTCCTTCGATCGAGTCGACGCGACGGCGTCGTTCATCCGCACGGAGTCCACTCGGAGCAGGAAGTCCAAATCGAATCGGGACAAGTCCTGGGTGGCGGTCGCGGTGACCGTCGTGGTGCCCCACAGCTCGTCGCGGAAGAGCTTGTGGCTCAGCCAAACGTCGTAGTGCGAGACGTCGTAGCCGCCGTTGCCGTCCCCCGGGTAGTGGTCGCCGATTCCGGCCGCGCCCCGGCGACGGGGCCGCACTGGCCGGGGTGGACACGAGCACCGCCACCACCGCGGCCGACATGACGAGTTGTGATCGCACGCGCATGAATCCCTGCCTCCTGGTCGGATTCGCCGGAACCTGCCACGAGGGATCACGCGCCACTAAAGACCAAATGGCGGCACGTGGCCGCCATTTCCGACAGACTTCCCATCGAATCGGCCTTCAAGGCACCTTTCTTCCCGGGACGACCGGTGACCGCGAAAGAATTCGCGGCCACCGGCACTGTCCTACTGGGTGTCCGTCGCGGTCAGCGTGATCGGCACCGCGGCGCCGAGCCAGAGCTGGGTCAGGACGTAGCGGGTGCCGCTGGGCAGCGTCCCCGACTCGTCCGCCGCGGCGGACGCGGCTGACCCGGTGAGCTTGCAGGCGGCGTCGTAGAAATACAGGTCGAGGTCGTACGGCGCGGGCGAATCGCCCTTGACCTCCACGTTGTGCGCGCCGTCGCCGAAGCTCGCCGGGACCTCGGTGACCCAGCCGTCGGCGCCCTGCGCGGGCGCGGCGGGCACGCCGCACGCCGCGGTCATGGCGGCGGCGGTGACGCCGGTCGGGGCGGTCCCGGTGGACGGGTTGGCCGCCACGATGGTGCCGGTGTCGGTGATCGGCTCGTCCGGCGGCAGCGGCGGGAGGGGCTCGATCCCCTTGACCTTGCCGGAGAACACCTGCACCTCGGCGGTCTGCACGACCGTCTTCGTCTCACCCTGCGCCGAGTCCGTCCAGAAGCGGATGTACTGCGCCTGCACGGGCTTGTCGAGGGTGAACGTCCGGTAGTTCAGGTCCGGGGCGGTCGGCCGCGGGGCCTGGTAGCCGAACGCCGCGGACTCGGTCCGCACGGTCTTCCAGTTCACGCCGTCGGTCGAGGTCTGCAGGGTGAACCCGCGCAGGGCCTCGAAGCGCGACGTCGTGAAGGCGCTGACCTGGATCGCCGAGATCGGCGCCGCCTTGGCCAGCTTGACGGTCGCCTTGCCCGTGCGCGGAGCGGACTTCCAGACACTGCCCGCGGTGTCGTCGAGCAGCTTCTCCGCGCCCGGCGTGGTGCTGTCGACAACCGTCGCGCCCATCGCCGTCGAGGCGAGGTTGGGGCTCAGCGTGAACTTCCGCGCGGTGGTCGCACCCGCGGCGACCGCGACATCGTCGAAGGTCTGGGTCCCGAAGCCGGGGGCGAAGATCGTCACCGGGTAGCGGCCCGCTGTCACCGGGGCGGAGAACGCGCCGGTCGCGGAGCTGGTGCGCAGCGCGCTCACCCTGGCCTCGAACCGGCCGAGCACGATCTTCGCGCCCGCCACGGGCGAACCGGTGGCGGCGTTGACGACGCTGCCGGTCAAAGTGCCGTTGTGGGCCGGGTTGAGGTGCGCGAACGACGGCACGGGATCGGTGTCCTCCCCGCCGTCGGTCGCCGCACCGACACCGAGTCCGCGCTGGGCGAACGCGCCGAAGACAAGGTCGACGACGGTGTCGTAGTCCGACCGCGTGTGGTAGCGGTTGTCCAACGCCGTCCGCATGGCGTCGCGCATGTCCACGAAGGACGGGTCCGGCGGGGACAGCGGCATCGCGTCGGTGACGATCCTGGCGGCCATCTCCCCGCCCCGCGCCTCACCGAACTTGGCGACCAGGGACTTGCGCATGGTCCAGAGGGTCGTCGTCCAGATCTCACCGTCCGCGTGTACCTGGGGACCGCTGAGGTCGTAGCCGACGTCGCCGAAGGTCGTCGGGTTGCTGTCGTAGTCCCAGTTGCGGATGCCGCGCTCGCCGTTGCCGGTGGCGTACTCGCCGACGACCGCCTTGCTCGCCAGTCCCTTGCCGTAGAGATAGTTCAGCGCGTACCAGTCGCCCCAGCCCTCGCCCATCGCGCCGGACTGGTGGGCGCCAAGGCTGTTGTCCTCGCCGCTGACATACCGGTTGGACAGACCGTGGGCGTACTCGTGCTCGATGACCGAGGCGTCGAAGTTGCCGTCGGTGTACGGGCCCTCGAAGGCGTCGTTGATCGGCTCCCACAGGAACATCCCGCTCCACGGCGGGATCCCGTCGGGCAGCGTGAGCATGTAGGCGTTGTCCCGGCCGGTGTACGTCGGCGCGCCACCCGAGGCGGCTCCCGCGTGGACCAAGCCGATGATCGGGTCGCCGCCCTGACCGCCCTTGCCGTTGTTGTTGACCTGGAAGTTGCCCGCGGACTCGGTGAAACCGAGTTCGGCGAACTCGTCGTGGATGCGGTTGTGGTGGAAGAACAAGTTGGTGGCCGCCGGATCGAGGTCGAGCGCGTAGCTCGGCGGGACGGTCGCGCCGTTGGTGCGGGCCCAGTTCGCCGCGTAGGCGTAGTTGAACTGGGAGGTCGGGCTCACCGGGCGCGGGCCCTGGTCGGCGGGGACGAGGAAGTTGGAGTAGTTGGCGTAGCTGTTGGCGTTGTTGCCGAACGTCGTCGGGCCCGGCAGACCGGCCAGCCCGGTCGGGTCCACCCAACCTGAGGGCGACTGCGGGGTGGGCCCGAACGGCTTGATGACGGGGTTCCCGCCGCGCGCCGCACCCGGGTGGTTCTCGTAGACAGTCCCCTCGGACTCGTGCGCGACAAGGTTCGCGCGGTAGAGCACGGCGCCGGTCTCGGCGTCGACCATGGTGTCCCACGCCGCGTCGAGCGCCTTGACGAACAGGACCCGGTACGCGGGCCGGGCGCCGTCGGCGGTGGGGAAAGCCGCCCGCTGGACATAGGACTCGGCCGCGAACGGGCCCTTGGCGAAGGTCTGGAAGCCCGCGCGCTCCCCCGCGCTCGTGGCGGTGAAGGCGACGCCGGGGGCGAGCGAAGCGACCACACCCTGCAGCGCCTGCGCCGAGGTGAGCCGATAATCGCCGCGCAGGTCGCCGCCGCGAGCGGTGGCACCGGAGTAGGACAGCACCCGTCCGTCAGCGGTGACGGCCACGACGAGATGCCCGCCTCGAGCGGCACGGACGCCTTCGAAGGTCTGGGCGAAGGTGACCAGCCGAGTGCCGGTGCCCGCGAGTTCATGCTCGCGCACGACGGCCATCCCCGCCACGTCGGCGGCACCAAGCCCGAAGGCGGCGCGGTGGCTGTCCACGAAGGACCTCGCGATGACCGCGGCGGCGCCGGCGGCGGGTCCGGTCAGCCAGCCGCCGTCACGCCGGATGGTGCGCGGCGTCCCGAACCTGGGATCCCAGGTCACGCGCGTGCCACTGCCCGCCAGGCCTGCCAGCCGGTTCGCGGCGGCGAGTTGCTCACCGGTGGGGGCGACTTCGGTGGCGCGGCGCACGTCGACGCCCTCGCCTGGGGGCGCCGCCGGGTCGACGGTGACCGAGTTGGCGACTGGCACGAGCGCCACTGTGGTGGCGACGGCCAGCGCGGCCGCTAACAGCGGACGGACACGCATGATTGCTCCTCACGTGCACGAGCAGGGGATCCGATCGGACGTGAATCGGGGGGACGCCCTGGACGCAACAGCGAAGCAGCGGAATTACGCCATTTGTCGCAACGCTACGGAAACCTCGGAATCACGCTCGGCAGCAAAGTCGGCAACCCAGGCCTGGTCCGCACGCTCGGGGTGGTGGTCGTGACCTGCGGTGGCTTGGTCGGACCGCCCGCGGTGACCGGGACGACCGTGGTGGTCGGGAGTATCCGGGCAGGTCGGGTGGTCGCCGCCGCGGAAGTCGTGGACGTCGGCGACGGCTCGACCGTCAGGGCGCGCAGCCGCTCCAGCTCAGCGCGCAGCCGCCGCTCCTCGACGGGGTCGCGGACCTCGCCGATGAGCACGGCCGCCCGGTCGAGCAGCGTTCGCGCGGACTGCACGTCACGACGTTCGATGGACCCCCGCACCTCCCCGAGGACCTGCTCGGCGGCGGCGATGGCGACCCGGTCGGTCCCGGCGGGGACCGCGGGCGAGGAGGGCCCGTCCGGCTGGTTGCCGGTGAGGCTGACCACCCCGACGCCTGCCGCGATGACAGCCGCCGCGGCGGCGACCCAGCGGACGGCCCGACCGGCGGCGCGCGGCTTCGCGGGCGCGCTCGTGCGGCGCTGGGCGTTCCTGGGCCGCGCGGCGCGCGTGATCTCGTGCACGACCGGGGGCGCGAGGAACGCGGTGGTCTCACCCGACGTGGCCGGTTCGCCGGACGGCAACGGGTCGAGCGTGCCGACATGCGGCTGATAGGACACGTCCGGAACCTCGGTGGCAGGCGGCGCCGAGTCGACAGTGGCGACGACAGCCGGTGATCCGGGCCTCTCCGGGAGGGCCGCGCGCCACTCGGCGAGCAGGGCGATGGGGCCCGCGGCGTCCTCGATGGCGTCGCCGCGGCCGATGCGGTCGAGCAGGTCGTCGTCCACGGCGAGGCGGGCGAGGTCGACGGCGGACTGGTCGTCGGTCATGCCACCACCTCGTCGGCCGGGTCCCGCGTCCACTCCCGCAGGCGCGCGAGCGCCCTGGACTGTGCCATGCGCACAGCGGCGGGCGTCATTCCCAACACCGCCCCGACCTCCTCCGCGGACAACCCGGCGGCGATTCGAAGCGTGATGATCTCACGCTGGGCGTCCGAGAGATGATGAAGCATCCCGGCGACCCGCTGAAACAGGTCCGCCGACAACGCGTGCCGCTCCGGGCCCGGCGCCTCGTCGGCGGGTTCGGGCACGCGGTCGAACGGGAACACCGAGCGTGCCTTCATCGCCGCGCGGTGCGCGTCGGCGACTTTGCGGGCGGCGATGGCGTACACGTAGGCGGTGAACGGCAGCCCGCGGTCCTGGTAGCGGCGCAACGACTGGAAGACCGCGAGACACACCTCTTGCGCCACGTCGTCAGGTGAGGCGTACCCCCGGCCCGAGGCCCCCAGCCGAGCCCAGCAGTACCGCAGGATCCCCGGCCGGATGGCGGCGAGCAGCGCGGCCTCGGCCCGCGAATCGCCGAGCACCGCCGACCGCACGACCTCGCGGTCGACTATGCGGTCGACACCGCGGTCGACACCGCCATCGACACGGCCGTCCGACTCAGCCATCACCACGCCCCTCCGCCTGCCGCCCGGGATCGCCGGACTCACGCACACGGGACAACGACAGACGGGCGAACAGGTCACTGCGGCACGGTGAGTAAACCGCGCCGCGGTGGGTAACTCACTGGGTATGACCAACCGTCTCGACGACCGGACCCACCGCGTCAGGGACCGGGTGGACCACCGGATTCAGCACACCACCCAGTTGGCGCGGATCGCCCGCCACAACCCGATACCGCTGGCCATCGCCGCGCTCGTCACCGCGCTGGTCGCTCGCTTGGTGCGCCGCAGGATCGCCCACTGACGACAGTCACCGCCCGAGGCAGTGTGACTCTCCCGGACAGCTGCGCAGCAGCTTGACCTCCGGCGCGCCGGTGATCGGCCCCGGAGCGTCGGCGGTGGCGGGGGGCCACTGGATGGAGATGGCGATCGACGACGAGTTGTTGTCGTAGTTCTTCTCGATCAGCCCGCGGTCCTCGTTCACCGTGTGGACCAGGTCGTAGGTGCCGGACGGCACGTGCGTGATGTCCAGCCACTGGTAGCCGATGCGGAACTCGTACTCGTCGCCCGCGCCGACGGAGATCCCCTGTGTCACGTCCAGCGCGGACGGCTGGTGCATGCCGCAGTAGTTCTCGCGCAGGTACTTGGCGAGTTCGCCCGTCGGGCTGGCGGTGTCGCGCGGGGTGTGGGGCAGGTCGTCGGCGTCCTTGGTGACATAGCGGTCGCCGAGGCAGAAGCCGTTCTTCCGATCGCTCACCACGGCCGCGCCCAGGTGGTCGCGCAGCTGGAACCGGTCGAAGCCGTTGAGGTGCCAGTGGTGGTGTGACTCGGCGGGCTCGTAGTACGCCGTCGCCGGGGTCGACGCCTGTGCTTCGCCGTAACTGTTCGGGAGCGGTCCGCCCGCGCCGAGTTGGAAGGCCTGGCGCACCGACATCAGCGGCTGGTCGACGCTGTCGCGGTGGCTGAACAGCAGCATCGGGCCGTCACCCACGTTGTCCACCGAGGTGGTGAACCGAAGTCGAACCGCCTTGGCCTTGCCGAAGTAGCCGATGCACCGACCCTTGGGCGCGTCCGCGTCCTCGACCAGGCAGACATCCCAGTCGGTGCAGGTCGCCGGGTCGCCCGCGAAACCACCTGGACAGCCGACCGGGCCCTGACGCAGATCCGGGACCATCGCCTCGGCCATGGCGCCCGCCTGAGCCGATGGCGCCAGAACCGCCGCCGCCACCACCGCGGCGGCCAGTGCCGCATACGTCCTGATCATGTGTTCCACGTCCGTCCGGAGATCTTGATCATCAACCGTCGACCCTAGCGACGGCCGCGCCGGGCGGTCTACAGAGGACAAGCCAGGTTCACTCGATAGATTGGGAAAGAAGAACCGGAAGTGCGCAGGCCATCACGCGTCGACCAGGATGCCCGCCACCCGGTTGGCCAGCCCCACGCTGGAGTTCCAACTGGTGACCTCCGGGTAGACATGCGCGGTGGTGGCCAGCAGCAGCGGGGTGTCGGCGACCTCGATCGGCGGCTGGTGGGTGAGAAATCCGAGTGGGTACACCGGCTCCACGAACGGCGCCTTGAACACCTGGACGTCCTCGATGTCCTCGGCGGTCAGACCGAGCCCGGCGTAGAGGTCGACCAGCTGCCCGGTCCACCTCGCCGCGATCGCGTCGTCGTCCTCGCGGTAGAGCGCTGACTCCCGGTCGGTGTAGCGCATGGCGTACACCAGGTGCCTGCCACCGTAGGCCTCGACGCCCGCCAGTTCGGACATCTCGATCACACCGTCGAAATCGGTGCCGGAGCGCAGCACCGGCGTCCAGTAGTGCCCGGCCAGCGGCCTGCGAAGGAAGAACAGCGCGTTCACCACACCCTGGTAGGGCAGTTGCAGCCCGGGCAACCGCGCGGCCAGGTCGGCGTCGGCGAGACCGCGCAACAGCGGCAGGGACACCGTGGACACGAGATGGTCCGCTTCGAGGACCTCGTTGTCCGCCAACGTGATCCGTGCCCGATCGGCATGCGTGGACACCTGCCGCACCGGGACCGAGGTGCGCACCGTCCCGCCTTGCGACTCGATCGACGCCCGGAGCCCGTCGATGAGCGACTTGTAACCGCCTTCGGGATATCCGCGGGTGGCGACGTTGCGCTCGCGGCCCAGGCGCTGCCACAGGTAGAGCGCGGGCACGTCGCCGAAGGACGGCCCGAACTTCGAGCCGAACATCGGCGCGAGCAGGTCCTCCCACACCTTGTCGCCGTACAGTCCGCGCAGCCAGTCCTCCGTCCGGGTGGTGTCGAGGTCACGACCCTTGCCCAACCGCCGCAGCAGCAGGGACATCGCGCCGAACCTGATCCGGTCGAGCGGACCCAGCGGGCGGAACCGCAGCAGGTCCAGCGCCGAGTTGAACGGGTGGTGCGCGCCGTCGACGATCATGCCCATCCGGGTCGGACGCCAGCGGATCGCGTCCCGCAGCCCGAGTTCGCCGAGCAGCCCCAACAGGTTGTCGTCGGTGGGCATGACGCAGTGGTAGAAGCGTTCCACCCAGCGGTCGCGCCAGGGGAAGAAGGTGCCAAGGCCGCCGAGTTGGTCGCCGCCTTCGAGCAGTGTCACCCGGATTCCGGCCTGGGCCAGGCGATGGGAGGTCGCCAGGCCGCAGATCCCGCCGCCGATCACCACCGCGTGCCGCGTTGTCGCGGTCATGTGCTCAAAGCTCCCGGTACGGCGCGGGCGCGAGCCGGTCGCGGATGAGCAGGCCCAGGTACTGCACGATCGTACGGCGCAGCCTGAGCTTGCTCGGGCCGCGCTTGCGGTCGTAGCGCAGTTTCAGCGGCACCTCGGTGATGACCGGGTGGCAGTGCCGCAGCTTCAGCAGGAGTTCGACCATGCAGGCGAACCCCTGCTCCTCGATGAGGCGCTCGCCCCAGTGCAGGCTGGCGCGTTCGAGCAGGGTGACCCGATAGGCGCGGAACCCACTGGTGAAGTCGTGGACTCCGTCGACCTTGAGCATGCGCCGGAACAGTCCCGCGGCGCCGCGGGAGAGCAGCCTGCGGAACGCGGGCGCGGTGTCGTCATCGCCGCCGTCGGTGAACCGGGAGCAGACGACGACGTCCGCGCCGCCGGCGATCTCCGCGCGCAGCAGCGGGATCAGTCCCGGGTCATGGGTGTCGTCGGCATCCATGACCACCACGATGTCGTCCTGCCCCGCCGAGTCCAGGGCGGCGCGCAGACCTGACCGCACGGCCTGGCCGAGGCCCAGGTTGACCGGATGGCGCACCAGCCGCACGTCGAGCCCGTCGACGCCCGCGGCGGCGACCTCGGCCGTGGCGTCCGACGAGCCGTCGTCGACCACCCACACCGTCAGCATCTCGGTGCGTCCGACTTCGGCGAGCCTCGCCAGCAGCGGTGGCAGCGACGCCGCCTCGTTGTAGGCGGGCAGCACCACGTGCGAATGGCAGGTCGTCGGCGTCGCCGGGCGAGTCGGAGCTGTCGGCGAAGTCGCGGTCACTGTCGCGTCGGCACTCGGGGCGGTGCCCGGCATGGTCCGCGACGTGCTGTCCCGTAGTACCACTGGCCCCCATTACGTTGGTTTCTCGGCTGGGGACAGAATTATTTGCCTGCGTGGTGAATGGGCCTCCGACCACCCCGGGCTTTGTCGTGCAGAATGCGGGCGAACGCGGCCGGGATCGGCTAAAAACTCCTTGTCACACCAGACTTGAGTCACCCAAAGGAGGGATCGGAAAGATCTCGAACAGGTGAGTCACGGCGCTAGTGAAGCAATTCAGCCGGCGTCGGGTAGTCAATTATCTCGTTCAGGTGAACTCTAATGGTTGAAGGTGGTCGAATGTGACTGGGATGCCTCAGCGAAGGTCGTGGAAACCAGGCTCAGATTTCACCCGAAAAGGTGGTTCCGGGTGAACCCGACAAGTTCCACGGTCACCTCGCTTCCCGCACCGAGGAGGCGACTGGCCCCGCCACGACCGCGACCGGCCGAGAGCACGTGGGTGGCCGACGCGCTCAGCCGGGTGAACGGCGTCGCGGTCCTGCTGGTCGTCGTGGACGTGGTCGCGCTGGTGGCCGCCTCGGTGACCGTCACCCTCGACCTGGCCTGGACGTTCGCCCTGGCGGGCGCGCTGCTCACGTTCCGGGGAAGCAGCAGGCTCTACCGCAGGCGGTTGCGGCTCTCGTGGCTGCACGAGCTGCCGCGGTCGGCCATGGCCACCGCCACCGTCTTCGCCACGCTCACCTGCGCCGCCCTGATCCTGGGGGTGTCCACGCCCGCCACGGCGACGGCCCAGTGGGCGGTACTGGTCTTCGTCGCCTACAGCGAGCCCGCCCGGGCCGGGGTGTTCGCGCTCGGCCGCTGGTGCCGCCGCAGGTTCGACCGCTGCGACAGGTCGCTGGTCGTCGGCGCGGGCAAGGTGGGCGCGGACCTGGTCAGGGCCATGCTCGACCACCCGGAGTTCGGCCTGCGCCCGGTCGGGTGCCTCGACACCGGGCCCGTCCCCGCGGCGCTGCCGGTGGAACTGCTGGACGAAGACCTGGCCGAGGCGATCACCCGGTTGCGGGTGGGGACGGTGGTCCTGGCGTTCTCGCACCGCGACTCGCCCCTGGTGGAGGCGGCGATCACCGCGCACCGACTTGGCTGCAACACGCTGGTCGTGCCCCGCATGTACGAGCTGCACGCCGACGGCCCCGACATCGAACGGGTGCGCAGCTACCCGCTGATGCGCCTGGGCACCGCCCCCACGAGCCGCCCGAGCTGGTGGGTCAAGCGGGCCTTCGACCTGGTGGTCGCCGGGGTCGCGCTGATCCTGCTCGCGCCGGTCATGGCGCTGTGCGCGCTGGCCGTCCTGGTGGAGAGCGGCAGGCCGGTGCTCTTCCGCCAGGTCCGCGTCGGCATGGACGACGAGACATTCGTCCTCTACAAGATCCGCACGGTCCGAATGCGCGGCGACGACGATTCGCAGATTCGCTGGTCGGTGGAAGGCGATACCCGGGTCGGGCCGGTGGGCCGATTCCTGCGCCGAACCGCGCTCGACGAGTTGCCGCAGCTGTGGAACATCATTCGCGGCGAAATGTCGGTGGTCGGTCCGCGACCCGAAAGACCGGGTTTCGTTCGCGAATTCTCCGCGATTCACGAACTATACTGGGCCCGTCATCGGGTGCCGACCGGTCTGACCGGTCTCGCCCAAGTCCACGGTTTGCGTGGAGACACCTCGATCGGCGACAGGTGCCGCTACGACAACTATTACATCGCGAATTGGTCATTGTGGCTGGACCTCAAGATCTTGCTGATGACGGTGGGTGAGCTGGTATGTCGACGGAATCGTTGAAGACCCCGGGCATGGCTTCGCGCGGACGACTCAGCCGCGCGCTTGCGGGCGTTGTGCTGATGTCCGCGACAGCCTGCGTCTCCAGTTCGGCCGGGGAATTCGACGCGCCGCCGCCGAAACCGCTCGCGCCCTGCGCGTGGTGGTACGGAATCGGTGATTCACCGTCCGCCGCGGAGATCGAGTCCGCGGCGAAGCGTTATCACGTCGTGGTGCTCAACTCGTGGGAAACCGCGGCCATGCGCAAGCTCCGCGAGCTCAATCCCAAGATCAAGGTCCTGGTCTACAAAGACCTCTCCAGCACCCGCAATTACCCGGGCGCCGTCATCGGCGACAAGGACGCCGACCAACTGCCGACCGGTCTCGGCTACCACAAGACCCAACGCGAGCATCCCGAGTGGTTCGCCGTGGACACCGCCGCCAGGCGCATCGAGTGGCAGGGCTACCCGAGGCACTGGCAGATGACGACCTGGGTCAAGCAGTACCAGGAGGCGTGGGCGTACGCGGTCACCAACGAGGTCACCCGCGAAGGCTGGGACGGGGTGTTGGCGGACAACGACTTCAACTCGCTGAGCCACTACTCGCCCGCGGTGCTGGCGGGCACGACGGACGCCGCCGCCACCGACCGGCTGCTGCGCGACGGCCTCGACGCGTTCCTCAGCGTCGCCGGGGATTCCCTGGAGAAGGCCGGAAAGTTGTTTGTTCCCAACGTGTCGGAGACCTTCCTGACGCCGGGGCGCTGGACGGCGCACTCCCGCTTCGCCGGCGCGATGGAGGAGAATTTCGGGTTCCGCGACGACAACGGCGCGGGCGGCCTGCTGACCTTCCAGGGCAACGAGTGGAAGGAACTGCGCGGCCAGGCCGCGCTCGGCGAGTCCTGGCTGCTGCTGGTGACCCGCGCGAGAAGCGCGCGCGAGGAACGCGTCGGATACGCCAGCGCCGCGCTGCTGGCCGGTCCGTACACGTGCTGGAACCTGGCCACGACGGCCGATTACAGCAGGCCGGAGTTGTCGCGGCTGCACAGATCCGGCCTAGGCGAGGCGGTCGAGGCGGCCACCCGGCACCCGAACGGAATGTGGACGCGGGAATTCACCGGTGGCTGGGTGGCGGTGAATCCGACCGGGGCGACGGCGGAGGTGGCGGTGCCCGCGGGGCTGGTCACGATCGACGGAGCCGCGGTGACCTCGCCGCTGCAGGTCACGGCCGCGGACGGGGCCGTGCTGGTCAAACCGAAGACGAATTCACCCACCCCAGTGCCATAACTCCCCGAATGGGTGGGGTTTCGCTGCCGAATAGCCGAAACCCGGCACTGATCGAAGTCGATCAACCACTTCTATATACCTCGAAAGGGTAATGGAAATACAGCCCGTACGCTCCCGACATCATCGAGCACGACATTCTCAGGGAGCATCGTGCGCGGCTATCTCGAACTCGCGGCGTCCACGACGATGTACGGGCTGGGGATCGTGGCCCAGACCATCGCGGCCCGGCGAGCTGAGCAGCGGCCCGGGTCCGGCCTCGGACTGCTGGCGCGGCTGGCCACCGACCGGATCTACCTCCTCGGATTCGCAGGCCAGGTCGGCGGGTTCGCCCTCGCTTTCCTTGCCCGGGAATCACTTCCGCTCTACCTGGTCCAGGCGGGCTCGTCGTCGGCCGTCGGGCTCGCCACCGTGTTCGGTGTGCTGATGCTGCGCTGGCGCGTCCGCGGGATCGAGATCGCCATGCTGCTGGTGATGGCCTTCGGCCTCGCCCTGCTGGCCGCGGCGTCGACACCTTCGGTGGCGAACGACATCCCGACCGGCACCGGGCTGGCCATGCTCGGGCTGCCACTGCTCGCGGGCGCGGTCGCCGTGCACCTGGGTCTGGTCACGACCGCCGTGCCTCTGGCCATCTTCGCCGGGCTGGCGTTCTCGGTCGTAGCCATCACCAGCCGCACGATCGCCGACGAATCCCTCACCGCGCTCGTGCTGCACCCGCTGGCGTGGCTGATGCTCGTGGCCGCGCTGGTCGGCCAGGCGTGCTTCGCCATGGCGCTGCAGCGGGGCTCCACCACCTCGACCGCCGCGTCGATGGACGGCACGACGGTGATGATCGCGTCCGCCGTCGGCGTGCTCGCCCTGGGCGACCAGATCGCGCCGGGCCGGTCCTGGTGGGTCGCGCTGGGTCTTACCCTCGTCGTGTTCGGCGTGCTCGTGCTCGGCGCGGCCTCGCGGTCCGCCCCGGCCGTCGTCACCGCGGGAGCCCGGGAGCTCGGGTGAGCGCGCGACCCGTGGCCAGCGTCTCGCTGGATCTGGACAACCTGTGGGCGTACTTGAAGACCCACGGCGACCCGAACTGGGAGCGCAGGCCGACTTTCCTGCCCGCCGCCGTGCCGCGACTGTTGGAGGTCTTCGGTGAGCACCGGCTGACCAGCACCGTGTTCGTGGTCGGCGCGGACGCGGAACGTGACGACGGGGCCGCGGCGATCGGCGCGATCACCGCGGCGGGCCACGAGGTGGCGAACCACTCCTTCGGGCACGAGCCGTGGCTGCACAGGTATTCCCGGGCCGAACTCGAGGTCGAGGTGGCCAAGGCCGAGGAGGCCATCGTCGGCGCGGGCGCGCCGCGGCCGACGGGTTTCCGCGGTCCGGGGTTCAGCGTCACCCGGGACCTGTTGGAGGTGCTCGCCGAACGCGGCTACCGCTACGACGCGACCACGCTGCCCACCTGGATCGGGCCGCTCGCCCGGGCGTACCACAACCGCACCGCGCCCACCGCGGGCGAGCCGGGCCGCGACGACCTTTTCGGCGGGTTCTCCATGGTCCGCGCGCCGAACACGCCCTACCGCTGGCGAGTCGGGAGCGGTGCGCTGACCGAGCTGCCGGTGACCACCATGCCGTTGCTCAGGACGCCCATCCACGGGTCGTACCTGCTGCAGTTGCACCAGGCTTCGCCCCGGTTGGCCCGCGGCTACTTCCGTACGGCGCTGTTCTTGTGTCGGCTGCGTGGTGTCTCACCGTCACTGCTGCTGCACCCGACAGACGTCCTCGGCGCCGCGGACGCGCCCGGGATGGAGTTCTTCCCAGGCATGTCGGTGCCCAGTGGGCAGAAGGTCGCCCTGCTCGGCTGGGTACTCGCCGAACTGCGCGGGCACTTCGACGTCGTGGGCACCGGCGAGCACGCCACCCGGGTCGGCGCCGAGCTGCGCGACCGGGACGTGAGCCGGGTGCGCCGATGCGGGTGACCACCGCCGTCAGGCCGCGGTGGACGAGTTCGTCGACCGTCTGGCACACCCCGGTGCTAGGGATCCTCGCGTGCGCGACGGTGGCCCTGGCGCCGATGGAGGGCTACCTGTTCGCGGTGCACGGCCAGCTCGCCAAGGTGGCGCCCGCGCTCCTCGCCGTGGCCTGGGTGGTGATCCGGGTGCGCGAACGCCGAGTCCCGCGCGCGCATCCGGTCCACGCGGTGCTGGCTCTGTTCGCCGTGGTCCTGCTGGCGTCGGCGGCCGTGCACACGGGCGGGCAGTTCACCATGGACTACACCGTGCGCTGGCTGCCGTTCCTGCTGCTCACCGTGATCATCGCGGACCTCGCGGCGAGGGAGCTGCCGATCCGGCTGCTGCTCGGCGCCGCCGCTGCCGGCGCGACCGCGGCGGCGGGCACGGCGCTGTACGCGATGTTCGCGCAGGGGCTGCCTCGGGCCAGTGGGCCGGTCGAGGATCCCAACGACCTTTCCTACTTCCTGGTCGTGGCCGTGCCGATGCTCATCGCGGCACTCCCCTCGGGCAGGCACACGCCGCCGACGTACCTTTCCGGCCAGACGTTCCTTTCCGGCCAGTCGACGGCGATCGGCCTGCGCGTGGTGGCGGCACTGGCCGGGGCGACCCTGGTGGCGGGGGCGATGGCGACGTTGTCGCGCGGCGGGTTTCTCGCGCTCAGCGCGGCGGTGGGCTGGCTTCTGCTTCGGCGGGTCCTGCCGCTGCGGGTGTTCGCGGGCGCGTTGGCCGTGATCGCCCTGATCGGCGCGTCGGCCATGTCCCTGGCAGGTCCGGCCCTGGCGAAGGCCTTCGGTGAGAAGAGCTTCATCGCCGGGTCCAATGTGGACGCGAGGGAGCTGCGGTGGCAGGCCGCCGCGCGCATGCTCGCCGAGAACCCCGTGCTGGGCGTCGGTCCGGGCGGCTTCCGCAGCGAGTACGCGGCGGCATCGCACAACGCCGAGATCGGCGAGCAGACACCCGTGGCGCACAACATGTACCTGGAAGTCGCCGCCGAACTCGGGCTGCCCGGGTTCGTGCTGTTCCTCGCCCTCCTCGTGCTGGCCACCGTCGCGACCGAACGCGTCCTGCGCGCGAGCCGACACCGGCGGCCGATGGTTGCCGTGCAGGCGGCCCTGATCGCCGTGGTGGTCGCCTCCACTTTCTTGTCCCAGCAGTACTACCTGCCGCTGTGGCTGCTGATCGGCCTCGCCGTCGCGGCCGAGTCGCGTCTTCACGAACGGAGAGGAAGTGCCGATGCGGGTGCTCCATGTGATCAGTGAGATGGGTGCGGGCGGCGCCGAGGCGCTTGTCTCGGGCATGGTCGGCGAAGGCGCCGGGTTCGGCTGGGAGTCGGCCGTCGCCTCCGGCGGCGGATACCGCGCGGACCGCTTGCGGGAACAGGGCTGCACGACCTTCCCGGTGCCGATCGCGCGCCGCAGCGCCATCGGCGTGCTGCGCGCCACGGGCGCGGCCGCCAAGGCCATTCGGGAGTTCGACCCGCAGGTGGTGATCGCCCACAACGTCTCCGCGAGCGTGGTGACCAGGCTGGCGATGCTGCGCGCCCGGCGGCGACCGGTGTTGACGGTCTTCCACGGGGTCGCCGACGCCGACTTCCCCGGGGCGGTCCGGCTGCTGCGGCGCACCTCCGACGCCGTGGTGGCGGTCTCCTCGGCCACCGCCGACCGGCTCCGCGTCACGGGACTGACCACACCGGACCCGGTCGTGGTCGCCAACGCGGTGTTCCCCGAGCGGCCCACCCTCGATCGCGCGGTGGTGCGCCGGTCGCTTGGGGTGGTGACCGACGCACTGCCGGTCGCCCTGTGCCTGGCCCGACTGGAGCCGCAGAAGCGCCACGACGTGCTGCTCGACGCCTGGGCCCGGCTCGGCGGCGACGCCGTGCTGTGGTTGGCGGGCGACGGCAGCAGGCGCGCCGCCCTCGAGCAGCAGGCGGCCGAACTCGGGCTCGCGGGCCGGGTCCGGTTCCTCGGCAGCCGGTCGGATGTGCCGAACCTGCTCGCCGGGGCCGACGTGACGGTGCTGACCAGCGACTGGGAGGGCATGCCCATCGCGGTGCTGGAGTCGCTGGCCGCGGGCCGACCGGTCGTCGCGTCCGATGTGGATGGTGTCCGGGAAGCGCTGGCGCACGGTGGCGGGATCACCGTGCCGCCCCGGCAGCCGGACGCGACCGCCGCCGCCCTGCGCACGCTGCTTTTCAACCCGGTGGCCCGGGCCGCCGCGGGTGCCTGCGGACCGGCGGCCGGACACGATCCGCACACGCTCATGAAGTCCTACGACGAACTCATCCGGACACTCGCGGGAGAGCGGCTGTGAAGGCGATCCTGTCCAGAACTCCCCTGTCGGTGTTGGCGGGACTGGCGGCGGGCCTGCTCATGACCGCCATCGTCCTGATCGCCGCCGAGGCGCGCGGCGAGGTGTTCGAGGGGCGGGTCGGGCTGCTCGCCCAACCGGTCCCGGACGCGCGGACCCCGTACGGCGAGGTCGTCTCGCTGGGTCTGCCCGCCATGGTCGAACTCGCCCGCAGCCCGTCGGTGCTGGAGGCCGCCACGCACGGTCTCGGGATCTCGCCCGCGGACCTGGCCAAGAGTGTGTCGGTCGAACTCGTCCCGGCCTCGGCGCTGGTGCGGCTGGCCGTGCGCGCGCCCACCGAGGCCCAGGCGCAGGCCGCCGTGTCCGCCATAGCCAAGGCGATGGTCGGCGCCGATCTGCTCGCGCCCGCGGGAAAGCTGCGGCTCGTCGACGAGCGGGCCGAACTCACCAGGGTCGCCCCCGACCGTCCGCTGGCCTTCGGTCTGGCGTTGGCGGCGGGCGCCGTGGCGGCCTTCGGCACCGGGACAGCCATCACGTTGCGCCGAGCCCGCTCGGTCAAGGCGGCGCTGGACGCCGCCGGGGTGCGCCACCGGGTGACGGTCGCGCGTGAGGACGACACGGACCTGGCCGACCGGCTCGCCGTGCTGTGCGCGGCGGCGGCCCGCCCCGCCCGAGTGGTGGCCGCCGCGCCGGACCTGGCCGACCGCGCGGACGCGCTGGCGGAACGACTGCCTGACAAGACCGGTGAGCCCGGTGATGGGAGTGCGGTGATCGTGATGGTGCACAAGGAGAATCCCGAGGAGGTGGCGACCGTGGTCGGCCTGCTCCCGTCGTCCTCGGTGCTGGTGGCGGTGGTGCTGGCATGAACAGCCGCACCCTGCGCGTGGTCACCGGGCTGGTCGCCGTCGTGGGCGCGCTGAGTGCCTGGCGTGCGCTGCAGCCATCGCTGCGCGTCCCGATTCCCAGCCTGGCCAACAAAGCCGAAGAGCGGATGCAGGACTTCAGGGACGCCCTGTACTTCCCGATCCGGGAGTTCATGGACGGCGGCAACCCGTACAACCCGGCGGTCATGTTCGCGAACTGGCCGGTGCGCCAGGACTTCAACCTGTACCAGCCCTACCACCTGGTGCTGCACCTGCCGTTCGCGCTGCCGTCCTACCGGGTCGGCGCGGTGGCGTTCACGGTGGTCTCGTTGCTGCTGCTGACACTGCTGGCGTGGATGGCGGCGGCGCACGTCCGGGTCCAGGTGCCGATTCCCCTGGTGCTCGGCACTGTCGTGCTGGCCACGCTGCTGGTGACCAGCCAGCTCGGCAAGGCGCAGTTGTACGTCGGACAGGTCAATCCCCTGATCGCGGTCGGCGCGGCGGGGGCGCTGATGGTCCGGTCGAGCCACCCGCGCTGGGCGGCGCTGGCACTCGCGGCGGCCTGGCTCAAACCGCAGTTCGGCCTTCCGCTGGCGATCCTGCTGTTCGCGCGTGGCTCGCAGCGGGTCGCGCTGACCGGCACGGCGATCGCGGCGGTCGCGAGCCTTCCGTGGGTGGCGCTGCTGATCGCGCGTGGCGGCGGTGTCGGCCCGTTCCTGGACGTGATCGCGGCGAACCTGGCCCACGCCAACAGCACCTCGTACGGGGCCGTGGACTCGGTGACGGCGCAACGGGTCGACCTTCCCGCGGTCTTGTTCCGGGTCACCGGTTGGGTCGCGCCGGGAGCGGAGGCGTTGGCACTGGTGGGGATCCTCGCGCTCAGTGTCGTCCTGCTGCGGCGGCTCGACCGGCTCGGGAACCCGAACGCCACGGCGATCGCGGATCTCCTGACCTGCCTGGCGGTCGTGGTCGCCGTGGTGCACCAGCCCGGCGACCTCCTGATCGCCGTGCCGGCGACGGCGCTGGTGGCGGCCCTGTGGTGGCGGCACCGGCGGGAACGCGACTGGCGGCTGGTCGGGTTCGCGGTCGCGGCGCTGGCCGTGCCTTTCGCGCATCTGCACTTCGTGGACAACGCGGTGGTCTCGCTTCTCGGCGCACGGGCGGGCGTCACGCTCGACGGTGTGGCCATCGTGACGGCCTGGGTGCTACTGGTGGTCTTCGCCGTCCGCCTTGTGCGCGAACCCGTTTTGCAGGGCGCCCGGTGACGGACCTGCTCGGCGTCCGCGCGGCCCGCGGGTCGCTGTGGCTGCTGGGCGTCAACGTCGTCTCCAAGGGCAGCCAGATGGCGGTCACCCTGGTCCTGGCCGCCTTCCTCACCGAAGGCGACCTGGGCACGGTGTCGCTGGTGGTGTCGCTGGTGAACATCGGCCAGGTCATCCAGTCCATGGGTGTCTACGACGTGATCAGCCGCACCGACCGCGACCCGCGGCTGCTGGCGGGGACGGTGCTGACGCTGAGCGTGGGCGCGGGCGCCGTGCTCGCCGCCGCGCTCGTACTCGCCGCCGACGTGGTCGCCGAGTTGTTCGGCACGCCGGGGGCGGCGCCGCTGATCCGGCTGGCGGCGGTGACCCTGCCGTTCTCGGCGGCGGGCGGGGTCCTGATGGGACTCATGCACCGCGACCTGGACTTCCGCCGCCGGATGCTGCCGGACGCGGGCAGCGCGGTGCTGGGCGCGGCGGTCACGGTGGTGCTCGCGGCGAACGGCGACGGTCCGCGGGCGTTGGTGATCGGGTTGCTGTGCACCGCGATCGCGCAGCCGGTCCTGGGCACGCTGGCCGGGGTCCGGTGTCGGCCGAGCTGGGATTCGGGCGCGGCCCGGGAGGCGCTGCGCTGGATCGCCGTGGTGGGTCCGGCGGCCATCGTCGCGGTGCTTTTGGTGACGGTGGACTACCTGGCGATCGGTCACGTGCTGGGCGCGGAGGCACTGGGCGTGTACTCGCTGGCCTACCGGATCGCCTGGGTGCCGTACATCCTCGTCGCGGTGGTTCTCGGCGGAGTCGCGTTCCCCCTGTGCGCGGCACTGATCCGGTCCGGGCGCCGGGCGGAGCTGCCCGCGGTGGCCAGCCGGTTCACCCGCGCCACCCTGGCGGTCACCGGCGGGCTGTTCGTGGTGGCCGCCGTGCTGTCCGACCGAGTCGTCCTGCTTGGTGCCCGCTGGGCGCCCGCCGCCGGTGTGCTGGCCCTGCTGTGTGGGTACGGGCTGGCCATCAGCCTGCTTCAGACGTGGCACCAGGTGATCAAGGCGGCCGGGCATGCCCGGCTGTACCTCGGGCTGCAGACAGCCCATCTCGTCGTCCTGGTGGCCGCGCTGGTGCCGGGAACCAGGTTCGGTGTCGCGGCGGTGGCCGCCATTCAGCTCGGCGCGGCTTGGCTGCTGGTCTGCGGCACGTGGTGGGCGATGGTCCGGCGCGGCCTCGCCTTCCGCCTGGGGGACCTCGCCCGAATGGCTCTGGGCGTGGGACTCGCGGGCGCGGTCTGCGCGGGCGCGGCGATCGCGCTCGACGCAGGCTGGACGCGCTCGGTTGCGGGCACGCTCGTCGAGGGACTGCTGCTGCTCCTGGTCTACGGCGGGGCTCTCCTGCTCGTCGACCGGGAAGTGGTCCGAGAGCTGCGCGGATTCCGGGCGGTGGGCCGGTGAGGGTGATCCACGTGACGCAGCCGGTGACCGCGGGAGTGGCCGCCGTGGTGCTGGATCTGGCGGTGGCGCAGCAGCGGTCGGGGTGGTCGGTCGCCATCGCGTGTCCGCCCGAGGGGTGGCTGGCGGAGCAGGCGCGGGAGGCGCGGATCGAGGTGTGGCCGTGGGCCGCGACGCGGATGCCGGGGCCGTCGTCGGCGGTGGAAGCGGTGCGGCTGCGCCGGATTCTGAACCGGGTCGCACCGGATGTCGTGCATCTGCACAGTTCCAAGGCGGGTCTGGTGGGCAGGCTGGTGCTCCGCGGCCGGGTGCCGACGATCTTCCAGCCGCACCTGTGGTCGTTCCAGACCGCCGACGGGCTTCTGCGCCGGGCGTGCGGCGCCTGGGAGCGGGCCGCGTCGCGGTGGACGCACCAGTTGGTGTGCGTGAGCGACGACGAACTGGCGGCGGGTCGGGGCGTGGGGGTTTCCACGCAGGCGGAGGTGGTCTGCAACGGGGTCGACACCGCCCGGCTGCGCCCTGGGGACCGCGCGACCGCCCGCGCCCGCCTCGGCCTGGCCGTGGACGCGCCGACGGTGGTGTGCGTGGGGCGGCTCGCCCCGCTCAAGGGGCAGGACCAGTTGCTCGCGGCCTGGCCCGCGGTGCTTGCCACCGTGCCCACGGCACGTCTGGTGTTCGTCGGCGACGGTCCGATGGGAGACCCGTGGCGCGAGCGCATCGCGGTCGCGCGGCACGAGTCCGTCCAGTGGTGGGGGCACAGCGAGGCGGTCGCGGACTTCTACACCGCGGCGGACGTCGTGGCCCTGCCGTCGCGGGCGGAAGGGATGGCACTGGTGCCGCTGGAGGCGATGGCCTGCGGCAGGCCGGTGGTGGCCTTCGACGTCGGCGGGGTGCGGCAGAGCGTGGCGGGCACGGGCGCCGTGGTGCCCGCCGGGAGCGTCCCGGCGTTGGCCTTCGCGATCGTGCGACGGCTGGCCGACCCCTGTTTCGCGGCCCGGGAAGGCGAGTTGGCGAGGCTGCGCGCCGAGACCCTGTTCGACCGTGATCGTGCGACGGACCAGATCGCCACGCTCGTCGAGAAGCTTGTCTCCCCAAGGGAATCCGTATGACCCAGCGGCTTCGGATCGCGTACCTGCTGACCCAGGACCACGGCGGGCCGGTGGACCTCACCGTGCGCCTGGCCGCGACCCTGATCGACTCCGGCGAGGCCGAGGTGCGGGTCTTCGGCCCGCCGCCGCGGCGGGGCTCGGACCTTGTCGATGGGCACCACGAGCTCATAGCCGTCCCCCGCAAGGGAGACCTGGGGGCGGCGCGGAGGGCCAGGGCCGCGCTGCGGGCGTGGAGTCCCGACGTGGTGCACGCCCAGGACCGTCGGGCGGGCTTGGTCAGCGCGGGCCTGCCTCGCGTCGTGCACACCTACCACGGTGTCCCGGACGACGTGGGCGAGCCGTGGTTCCGCGGCACCCGGGGCGCGCCGAAGCCGTCGAAGTACACCAGGGCCGTCCTGGCCGCCGACGCCTTGGTGGCGCGCGTCGTCGCCCGCACGGTGGCCCCGGCCCCGAGCATGGCCACGTTCCTCACCGGCCGCCTCCGCGTCCCCACGCAACGGGTCGTCCACATCGACAACTGCGTGGCGATGGGCGAGGCCCGCCCGACGGCCGGGCCCGTCCGGAAGTTGCTGTTCGCCGGTCTCCTGGTGGAACGCAAGGGCTTGGACCTCCTGCTGGCGGCACTCGCCATCCCCGACACCATGCCCCCCGACGCGACCCTGACGGTGGCGGGCGACGGCCCAGAACGCACCAGGGCGGAACGTCTCGCTGATCGGCCGGGGTTGCGTGGCCGCGTGCGGTTCCTCGGTTTCCGGTCCGACGTGCCCGTTCTCCTGCGCCAGCACGACGCTTTTGTGTTGCCATCCAGGATGGAGCAGCAGCCACTGGTGATCGCGGAGGCGATGGCGGCCGGGAAGCCGGTGCTGGCCACCGACACGGGCGGCGTCGCCGACATGCTGACCGTCCCCGGCACGCGGCGGTACTTGGCCACCCCGGGTGATGTCCACGACTTGGCGCGGCAACTGCGCGCCCTCTTCGCCGCTCCCGCACACAGTGGCGACCTTCTGGCGGCCAACGCCCGCTCCCGCTTCTCCCCGGAAACCTGCGCCCACCAACACCTAACCCTATACCGAACCCTCACTGCTCCCATGTGATCCCGCGCGTGGACGGCAGCGGGTTGGGCCAGCCGGCTTTCGCGGGAGGCGCGTCTTGAGCCCGGTTCCGCGACCTGGGTGGGGTGCACCTTCGGGTGGTTGGGCTTGATTCGGGGACCCCTGAGATGGCCCTGCGGGTCAAGAAGGTGGGGAGAGGGAAGCCCCGCCCCCGCGAGGGTATGGCCATCTCCGCCTCGAATAAAGCCCAACCACCCGAAGCTGCAGTCCCGTTGGAGCCCTCGCGTCAGCAGGGAGAGGGGCTCACCCCGAGCCACACACGTCCACCTGCCACCCACCGGCGAGCGCAGCGACGCGTCTCCCGCGGGAAGCCGTTGGGCGGGTTCGCGGTGGAGAGGCCGTGATCCACTCCACCCCGATGCGCGCAGCGCGAGCCCCACCGCTCCGCTCCTCTCGATGCGCGCAGCGCGAGCCTCACCCTTGGCCCGGTAGGGCTGGCATGGTCACCGATCGCACCGTGGGCGACGTGCCTACTGGTTACACACCCGATGCGCGCAGCGCGAGCCTCCCCCTTGGCCCGGTAGGGCTGGCATGGTCACCGATCGCACCGTGGGCGACGTGCCTACTGGTTACACACCCGATGCGCGCAGCGCGAGCCTCCCCCTTGGCCCGGTAGGGCTGGCATGGTCACCGATCGCACCGTGGGCGACGTGCCTACTGGTTACACACCCGATGCGCGCAGCGCGAGCCTCCCCCTTGGCCCGGTAGGGCTGGCATGGTCACCGATCGCACCGTGGGCGACGTGCCTACTGGTTACACACCCGATGCGCGCAGCGCGAGCCTCCCCCTTGGCCCGGTAGGGCTGGCATGGTCACCGATCGCACCGTGGGCGACGTGCCTACTGGTTACACACCCGATGCGCGCAGCGCGAGCCTCCCCCTTGGCCCGGTAGGGCTGGCATGGTCACCGATCGCACCGTGGGCGACGTGCCTACTGGTTACACACCCGATGCGCGCAGCGCGAGCCTCCCCCTTGGCCCGGTAGGGCTGGCATGGTCACCGATCGCACCGTGGGCGACGTGCCTACTGGTTACACACCCGATGCGCGCAGCGCGAGCCTCCCCCTTGGCCCGGTAGGGCTGGCATGGTCACCGATCGCACCGTGGGCGACCACGCAATTGGTTACACACCTCGAAGGCGCGTAGCGCCGAGCCACGCCGGGTCAGGCGTGCTGATCGCACCGTGGGGGTCCGGGGGGTCGCCCCCCCGGGTGAAATAGCGAAAGAGCCCCCTATGCCTGCTTTCCAGGCATAGGGGGCTCCCACTCTGTAGCCCCGACGGGATTTGAACCCGCGCTACCGCCTTGAGAGGGCGGCGTCCTAGGCCGCTAGACGACGGGGCCAAGGAACTTTCATCTTAAGTTATGTTGTCTTGCTGGCGGGAATCCTACCAGATGGCTTTGGACTCTTTACCGCTGGGGTACCAGGACTCGAACCTAGACTAACTGAACCAGAATCAGTCGTGCTGCCAATTACACCATACCCCAATGGCTATTCGATCAGCCCTGTTCGGATCTCTCCGTTAGTGCTGTTCGGGGCGCCGGAGAAGATGTTAGACCACACCCCGTACGGAGGAGAAATCGGGGCCTACCGTCGCGGGGTGGGGACTCCGGAGGCGCTGGTCAGTGTCGGTGTGCGGTAGTCGGTGACCAGGAGTTCCGGCAGGTCGGCGAGGCTGTCGATCACGGGGACGACGGTGTCGGTGTGTTCGCTGCCACCGGTGCGGTCGAGCCAGACGCCGTGGAGGCCCGCGGCGCGGGCGGCCAGGGCGTCGAGGTCGAGGCGGTCGCCGATGTGCAGGGTCTCACTGGGGTGTACGCCCAGTTGGGCGCAGGCCGCGTGGAAGATCGCCGGGTCGGGCTTGGCGACGCCGAGTTCGCCCGCGCTGACCACGACGTCGAAGTAGCGGGAGATGCCTTGTGCGGCGAGGCGTGCCCGCTGGTGAGGGGCTGAGGCGTTGGTCACAGCGGCGATCATGAAACCGGCGGCGCGGAGCCAGTCGAGGCAGGGGCGGGCGTCGGGGAACAGGGTCCACGCCTGGCGCATCTGGTCGAGTCTGCGGTCCTCCAGCACCGCGACGGCGTCGTCGTCGATGAGGGCGCCGAGGTCGGCCAGGAACGCCTTGGTGCGGGTGCGGCGCATCGTGTCGTAGTCGAGTTCGCCGGAGACGACCATGGCGCTGTGCTCGTCGGTGACGCGCTGCCAGGCGGGCCACATGTCGTCGCGGCCGATCAATTCGGTGAGTGCCGATCTTGCCGACCCAGTGAAATCGATCACTGTGTCGTCGATATCCAGGCACACCGCGTGAATTGTTGGCGGGCAGTGGTCGCGGGTCAGCGCTCCGGGCGTGGCCGTCGGCAACATAAAAGACATGAGCGCTGATGTCATTCAGCGACGATATGTTGTCGAAGCGCCTTTTCGATTCGTCTGCACAGGTGATATTTCGGCTACTTGCACGGTCAAGCACGAACGCGCCGCGATTGGTCCCGAAAGAGTTCTATCGCGGCGCGTTCGGCAAGCGTTACGGCAGTGCGGCGCGCAGCCTGGAGAGGGTGCGGTCGCGGCCGAGCAGTTCGAGGGACTCGTACAGCGGCGGGGACACCGTGCGGCCGGTCGCGGCGACCCGCACGGGGGCGAAAGCCTTCCGCGGCTTGAGACCCAGGCCGTCGATCAGCGCCGCCTTGAGCGCCTCCTCGATGGCCGGGGTGGTCCACTCGGCGAGACCCTCAAGCGCCTCGATGCTCGCGTCGAGGACGGGCTTGGCGTCCGGTCCGAGCGCCTTCGCCGCCGAGTCCTCCTCGGGGGCGAATTCGTCCTCGGGGGTGAACAGGAACCGCATCATCCCGGCGGCGTCGGCGAGCACGATGACTCGCTCCTGCACCATCGGCGCGATCGCGTCCACTGTGGCCACCTGCTCGGCGGTCGGCTCGGCGGGAAGCAGTCCGGCCGAAATCAGATAAGGCAGCGTCCGGCTGACGAACTCCGCGGGCGCCAGCGCGCGCACGTGTTCGGCATTGATCGCTTCGGCCTTCTTGAGGTCGAATCGGGCCGGATTGGAGCTGACTTTGCCGATCTCGAATGCCTCGACCATCTCCGCCATGGTGAAGATGTCGCGGTCGTCCGCAATGGACCAACCGAGCAGCGCGAGATAGTTGAGCATTCCCTCTGGGACGAATCCGCGCTCGCGGTAGGCGAACAGATTCGACTGCGGGTCGCGCTTGGACAGTTTCTTGTTGCCCTCGCCGCGCACCAATGGCATGTGTCCGAAATGCGGGGTGAACTCGGCGACGCCGACCCGCCGCAGTGCCTCGTAGAGCGCGATCTGCCGCGGGGTGGACGGCAGCAGGTCTTCGCCGCGCAGCACGTGGGTGATCCGCATGAGGGCGTCGTCGACCGGGTTGACCAGGGTGTAGAGCGGCTGGCCGTTCGCGCGGACGAGGACCGGGTCGGGCACGCTGCCCGCCGGGAAGCTGATGTCGCCGCGGATGAGGTCGGTGAATCCGATGGCCCGGTCGGGCATGCGCAGCCGCAGGGTCGGCTCGCGACCCTCGGCCCGCAGCTTGACCTTGTCCGCGTCGGTGAGGTCGCGGTCGAAGTTGTCGTACCCGAGCTTCGGGTCCTGCCCGGCCGCCTTGCGCCGCTCCTCCACCTCCTCGTTGGTGGAGAACGACTCGTAGAGCTCGCCCGCCTCGGTCAACTTGCGGATGACCTCGGCATAGCGGTCACCGCGCTGGCTCTGCCGGTACGGGCCGTAGTCGCCGCCGACCTCGGGGCCTTCATCCCAGTCGAGTCCGAGCCAGCGCAGCGCGTCGAGGAGGGCTTCGTAGCTCTCCTCGGAGTCGCGCGCGGCGTCGGTGTCCTCGATGCGGAAGACGAGTTTGCCGCCGTTGTGCCGGGCGAAAGCCCAGTTGAACAGCGCTGTACGGATGAGCCCGACGTGCGGGGTGCCGGTCGGAGACGGGCAGAAGCGGGCTCGGACTGGGGAGTTCGCGTCAGGAGTACTCATGGCCCGATCAGCGTATCTCTGCCGATCTCACTTGACCGACTCGACGCCCGGGTGCATCCTGAGCTTATTCAACCGGCGTTGAAAAGGGGAGATCACCATGGACCGCACGACGGTGTGCGTGGCGGGCGGCGGGCCCGCCGGGATGGTTCTGGGGCTGCTGCTGGCAAGGGCGGGGATCGAGGTCACGGTGCTGGAGAAGCACGACGACTTCCTGCGCGACTTCCGCGGCGACACCGTGCACCCGCCGACCTTGGACCTGCTCGACGACCTCGGCCTCGGCAAGCAGTTCGCCGCGCTGCCGCAGAGCCGGATCCAGCAGGTCCAGGTCCCGTACAAGGGCGGCTCACTCGTCCTCGGCGACCTGACCCTGCTGCGTGGCAGGCATGACTACATCGCGATGGTCCCCCAGTGGGACCTGCTCGACCTGCTGGCCAAGGCCGCGCGTGAGGAGCCGACGTTCACCCTGCGGATGGGCACGGAGGCGACCGGGCTGATCCGGGAGAATGGCCGCGTCACCGGCGTGACCTACTCGACGAGGGACGGTGGCAGCGGCCAAATCCAGGCGGACCTGACGGTCGCCTGCGACGGCCGGACCTCCCTGCTGCGGGCCAAGGCGGGCCTGCGGTCGAAGTCGTACCCGACCCCGATGGACGTCTGGTGGTACCGCCTCCCCAAGCACGAGGGCGACCCGTCGGGCATCGTCGGCCTCCTCGGCAACCACCGCGCCGCCGTGATGATCGACCGCGCCGACTACTGGCAGTGCGCCACCCTCATCCGCAAGGGCACGGACGCGGAGGCCCGCCGAACCCCGATCGAAAACCTCATGCGGGACATGACGGAAGCCGCTCCCTGGCTGTCCGACCGCGCCGACGCCCTGTCCTCCTGGGATGACGTCAAGGTGCTCGACGTCAAACTCGACCGCCTGCGCCAGTGGCACATCGACGGCCTGCTCTGCCTGGGCGACGCGGCCCACGCGATGTCCCCGGTCGGTGGTGTGGGCATCAACCTGGCGGTCCAGGACGCGGTGGCGGCGGCCCGACTGCTGGCGGCCCCGATCAAGCGCGGCACGTTGTCCACAAAGGACCTGGCGAAGGTTCGACGGAGGAGGCTGCTGCCGACGGTGGTGGTGCAGACGATGCAGCGGATCGCCCACGCGAAGGCCCTCAAGCCCGCGCTGGACGGCGAGGTGAACATCGCCCAGTCCGTGGTGCCGCCCAGGCCGCTGCGGCTGATGGCCCGAATCCCGGCCCTGCGCCGAATCCCGGCTCTGATCGTCGGCCGCGGTCTGCTCACCGAGCCGACCCCGGTCTTCGCCCGCCGCTGACCACGCGAGTCCCCACCTCCCGACGATGAGTTCTCACGTGAAGTGGGAACTCGGTGTCGGGAGGGTGGGGACTCGCGGGGGTTTAGCGGAGGGTGACGGGGTTGGTGAGGGTGCCTAGGCCAGCGATGGAGACCGAGACGCTCTGGCCGTCCTTGATCTGGCCGACGCCCGCGGGGGTGCCGGTCAGGATGATGTCGCCGGGCAGCAGGGTCATCACCGCCGAAACCCACTCCACCAGCTTCGGCACGTCGTGGATCATGAAGGCGGTGCTGGAGTCCTGCTTGACCTCGCCATCCACCGTGGTCGTCAGGTCGAGGTCTTCCGGCGAGACCGACGTGTCGATCCACGGCCCCAGCGGGCAGAACGTGTCGTGCCCCTTGGCCCGGGTGAACTGCCCGTCCGCCTTCTGCTGGTCCCGCGCGGTCACGTCGTTGGCGATCGTGTACCCCAGGATCACGTCCTTCGCGCGCGCCGCGGGCACGTCTCGGCACGGCATGCCGATGACGACCGCCAGCTCGCCTTCGAAGTCGACGTGATCGGAGTCACGCGGCAGCTTGATGGCCGCGTCGGGGCCGATGACCGTCGTGGACGGCTTCATGAAGATGACCGGGTGGGACGGGGCCTCCGCGCCCATCTCCTTCGCGTGGTCGGCGTAGTTCTTGCCGACGCACACGATCTTCGTGGGCAGGATCGGGGCGAGCAGCCTGGTGTCGGCCAGCGGCCACCGGCGTCCGGTGAACGTGGGCGTCCCGAAGGGATGCTCAGCGATCTCCGCCGCGACCAGGTCGTTCCCGTCGCCTTCGACGGCGACGAAGGCGACACCTTCCGGATGGGCAATTCGAGCGATACGCACGACCACACCCTAAGCCCCCCCGTTTCGGTCGCGAGTCCAACGTTGACGACAACGAGTCCAACGTTCAGAACATCACAGGTTCCAGCTCACAGTGACGTAGAGCGGAAGTCGATGTTTTGAACGTTGGACTCGTTGTTGTGAACGTTGGACTCGCGACCGAACGGGTCAGCGTTCGGTGGGGGTGAGGCTCTCCTTGGCCAGGAGGTAGCCGGGGAGGGCCTTGTCGTAGTCGGCTCCGTCGGCGGCGGTCACGGAGACGACCACCGACCGCAGCGGGGTCACCATGGCGAACGCGCGGGCTCGGGCGCCTTGCTCTTTGACGTAGGTCACCTCGACGCCCTCGCCCATGCCGACGTTCGTGTCGCGGTACTGCGGGTCGGAGATGGCGCCCTCGCTGCCGAGGAACTTCTCCAGCGCCCCGCGCGGCGTCGAGCCGGGCTCACGGCCCACCCAGGCCCGCAGGAACGCCGCCTTCCCGCTGCTCTCCTTGACCTGGCAGGCCAGTGCCAGACCACCGCGCGGCGACCCGCCCGGCGGCGTGGGCACGACCTCCCACTGCTGACCGATGTCGAACACCACCGGCATCGAACACGTGTCCGGCGTGCCGACCTGCTGCGCGGTGGCCGCGGGCGTGGCCCGGGTGTGCCAGACGTCGGAGGCGGGGGGCGCCGAACTGGGCGGCGGCGCGGCGTTGCCCGGCTGGGTGCCACCGCCCGCACACCCGGTGACCATGATCGCCACCGACACGATTGCCGCCGCCACCTGAATCCGACGCACCCGACTGCCTCCTCTGCCCTGAAAGGCCTACGGACGCAGGCCCCCACCCGTCGGCACACCCGACCGGACACGCATGGCCTTGTGCGTCAGCGCGTCGCAGAGGGCCAGCCAACTGGCCTCGACGATGTTGCCGTGCACGCCGACCGTGGTCCATTCGAGCCCGTGGTCCGTGGACTGCACCAACACCCTCGTGACGGCATCCGTGCCGTGTTCGGTTGCACGCGGACTACCACCGGAGGTCAGAATCCGGACCTTGTAGTCGGTCAGCTCGACCTCGTCGATCCACGGCAGGTGCGGCACCAGCGCCTTGCGCAGGGCCGCGTCCAGCGCGTGGACCGGCCCGTTCCCCTCGGCGGTGGCGATGACCCGGCGTCCGGCCACGTGCACCTTGACCGTGGCCTCGGAGACGACCTCGCCATCGATCCGGTGGTCGAGGATCACCCGATAGGACTCCAGTTCGAACGGCGTCCGAACCGCCTCGGCGCCGCCGACCTCGTCGCGCAGCAGCAGTTCCAGGGAGGCGTCGGCGGCTTCGAACGACCAGCCGCGCGCCTCCAGTTCCTTGACCTTGGCCAGCGCGTTGTTCAACGCGTCGGGCCTGCCGGCCAGGTCGACCCCGAGCTCGTGTCCCTTGAGCTCCAGGCTGGCCCGGCCGGCCATCTCGGTGACCAGCACCCGCATGTCGTTGCCGACGATGACCGGATCGATGTGGTTGTACAGCTCCGGGTCGACCTTGATCGCGCTCGCGTGCAGGCCCGCCTTGTGGGCGAACGCTGACGTCCCGACATAGGCCTGGTGGGTGTCGGGAGCGATGTTGGCGATCTCGGCAAGAGCATGGGAGACCCGGGTGAGCTCGGGCACGGCCTCGGTGGGTAGCACCTGCATGCCGAGCTTGGTCACGAGATTTCCGATCACGGCGAACAGGTCGGCGTTGCCTGCCCGCTCCCCGTAGCCGTTCGCGGTGCACTGGACGTGGCTCGCGCCCGCCTGCACGGCCGCGACGCTGTTGGCCACCGCGCAGGACGTGTCGTCCTGACAGTGGATGCCGACCCGGAAGCCGGTCTTGTCGATGACCGTGCGGACCGTCTCGGCCAGGCCGAGCGGAAGCTGCCCGCCGTTCGTGTCGCACAGGACGGCGACGTCGGCGCCCGCCTCCATGCCCGCGCCGATGACGCGCAGCGCGGTGTCGGGGTCGAATGCGTAGCCGTCGAAGAAGTGTTCGGCGTCGAGGAAGACCCGCCTGCCCTCGCCGACCAGGAACGCCACGGTGTCGCGCACCATCTCCGCGGCCTCGTCGACGTCGGTGCGCAGGGCGAGTTCGATGTGCCTTCGGTCGGACTTCGCGACCAGGGTGACGACCGGCGCCTGCGACTCCAGCAGCGCCCTGACCTGCGGGTCCGTGGCCGCCTTGGCCCCGGCGCGCCGGGTCGAGCCGAACGCGACGAGCGCGGCGTGCTTGAGGTCGAGTTCCTTGGCCGCGCGGGCGAAGAACTCGGTGTCCTTGGGCATGGCGCCCGGCCAGCCGCCCTCGATGAAGCCGACGCCCATGTCGTCGAGCAGGCGGGCCACCGCGAGCTTGTCGGTGACGGAGTAGGAGATGCCTTCCCGCTGGGCACCGTCGCGCAGGGTGGTGTCGTAGACGTGGAAGGTGTCGCCGAGCGGTGTGCCTGCGGGCGTCGTGCGGGTCACGGGGGCTCCTGGGTCAGAGGGCATTTCGTTGGCCGGAAAACAAAAAGACCCCCCGCATGGATGCAGGAGGTCAGCGCGCCGGGTGTGTAGCTCTGCTACCCAGCGCGCTCGTCAATAATGATCATGGAGAAAGTGGCCACGGCCTGATAGTGCCACAGTGGACGTGGCGGTACCAACTCGCGGACCCAGGTTCCCAAGCCCTGGGACCCGCGAGTCGGCAGCGCAGGTCAGCGGACCGCGACCACGACGTGGTCGTCGCCGAATTGCCAGACCGGACCGGCCGCGGCGAAGCCCGCGTCGGTCAGCAGGCCCACGTACTCGCCCACCGTGAGGCCGCTGGAGGAGACGTGGGAGATGGTGACCGCGGAGTGCGCGGCGGCGAGGTCGCCCATGCCAGGTTCGGCGAGCACGGCGTCCCACCAGGCCCGCCAGTCCTCGTTGTCCACGACGCCCACGCGGACCGCGCGGGCCTCCCGGACGACCTTGGCGTACGCGTCGAGCGGCCCGTCCAGGTGCATGTTGTCGGCGTTGACCAGCACG
The DNA here is from genome assembly GCF_014323725.1 of Actinokineospora xionganensis. GTDB lineage: Bacteria > Actinomycetota > Actinomycetes > Mycobacteriales > Pseudonocardiaceae > Actinokineospora > Actinokineospora xionganensis. The sequence continues at coordinate 64,361 of NZ_JABVED010000009.1, forward strand.
CCGCCCGGCCGGAGCCTGTTGGCGGCGGTGACGAACACCTGGGCCAACTCGCCCGGCACGAGCCAGTGCAGGGCGGTGCTGGAGACCACGGCGTCCCACTCCCCCGCCATGCCCACGGCGTCAGCCCAGGCCGGATCGCCGAGGAGGGCGCGGACGAACCGGACGTCGGCCCGGGTGCCCGCGTTCGCCAGCTCCAGCAGCAGCGGGTCGGCGTCGACTCCGACGACCTCGGCGTGTGGCAGCGCGTCCGCGATCCGTTCGGCCAGCGAGCCGGGGCCGCAGCCGATGTCGACGATCCGAGGCTTGGCGATGCCGGCCGTGGCCTGCCGGACCACGTCGACGACGACCCGGAACCGCTCTTCTCGGTCGGCGACGTAGCGCTCCTGCTGGGCGTCCCACCGGTCCAGCCACTTCCGTGCGGTTATCGTGTCCACAAGCCCCTCCAGTAACTGACGAAATCAAGAACGACAGTGACAAACCTAGAGACAAGGACGTGACTGGTCAAGTGGACTTCGACAGTCACTCAAGCGTGGTGACCCAAGTGGCACTGGCCTTGATGAACGAGGTGTCCCCGGGATGCAGGCGCGGCCGTGAGTTCCCCGCGCCCGACGACCTGCCCAAGGCCATGACCAGGGCGATCGCGTCGGTCAACCCGAAGTGGGGCGGCCCGCCGAACGACGCCGCCGCGGCGCGGCTGGCGGCCTGGGCGGTCCGACTGCACCAGGCGGTCAGGGCCGTGGACGTGGGCGACGTCGACACCGCGTGCGTCGAGGTGAACCAGGTCATGCGGGAAGCGGGCGCGCTGCCGACCTTGGCGCGGCACGACAACGAGCCCTGGCACCTGCACTTCCACGCCGTCGACGCGCCGTGGGACGAAAGCTGGGCGGCGTCGATGGCCACCAGCCTGGCCATCGTGCTCGGCAACACCACGATCGAACGGCTCGGCATCTGCAACGCGACAGCGTGCGACCGGGCCTATTTGGACGTCTCACGCAACGGAACGCGGCGCTTCTGTTCCACGGCTTGCCAGAACCGGGTCAAGGCGGCCGCGTTCCGCGCGCGTCAGTCGGGTTAGCGGCCCAACAGGAACTTGTTGAACTCCACGATCGCGGCGGGATTGCGCGGCCCTTCGACGAGTGCCGCGTAGGGCAGCACGTAGAACCGCTTGTCGCGGATCGCGGGCACGCTCGCGAGCGCCGGATGCGAGAGCAGGAACTGCTTCTTGGCCTCGATGCTGTCGCTGGGCCCGTTGCCGTAGTCGTTGATCAGGATCACCTCAGGTGCCCGCTGGACCACGGACTCCCAGCTCACCGTCGTCCAGCTGTCATCCAGATCGCCGAAGATGTTGTCCCCACCCGCTTTCGCGATGATCTCCTGCGGGCCGGCGTTGCGCCCGGACGTGAACGGCTGGTCGATCCCGGCGTCGTAGAGGAACACCTTGGGCCGCTTCCAGTCCGCGGGAAGCGCCTGGGCGGAGGCGACCTGCTCCTGGTAGCCCGCAACGAGTTCGTCCGCCCGCCGCCGCACGCCGAAGACCGTCCCAAGGTTGCGCAGGTCCGTGTACAGCGCCTCCAAGGGGTCCATGATGCCGCGCTGCTTGCCGACGCCGTTGCGGCACGACTCGGTCAGCAGGTAGCTCTGGACGCCCAACGCCTTGAGGCTGTCGGGCGTGAGGCCCTTGGTCTCGTTGAACCCGTAGTTCCAGCCCGCGAACACGAGATCGGCGTTGGCGCCCTGGATCGGCTCCAGGGCGATGTCCTCGGCGATGCGCGGGACCTTCTCGAAGTCCGCCTTCCACGGCGAACTCGCGATGCCGCGGTCCTGCCCGCGGTCCACTGTGTACCCGGCCATCCGGTCCGCCAGGCCGAGCGCGAACATGATCTCGGTGATGCCGATGTCGTTGGCCACCACCCGAGACGGCGCGCGGTCGAACTTCACGTCCGCGCCGCAGTTGCGGACACTCACCGGATATCCCTGTGTGGGCGCGGAATCGTCGGCCGCGATCTCCGCACCACAGGCGGACGTGGTCAGCACCATGGCGACGGCCAGGACTCGGGTTTTCACTGAATCTCCTCTTGGTGGACGAGCCGGTCATAGAGCAGCTGTGGGGCACCGGAAACGGGATGCTCGACGACGAACGCCCGCACCCCGAACACCTCGGCGACCAGTTCCGGGGTGAACACCTCGGCGGGCCGTCCACTGGCGACGATCCGCCCTTCGGCCAGCACGTGGACGCGGTCGCAGTAGGTGGCGGCGAGGTTGAGGTCGTGCAGCACGGTCAGCACCGTCAGCCCGGTACCCGCCACCAGCGCGAGGATCTCGTGCTGGTGGCGGATGTCGAGGTGGTTCGTCGGCTCGTCGAGCACGAGGACTTTCGGCTGTTGAGCCAAGGCGCGGGCGACGAGCACCCGCTGCCGCTCCCCGCCGGACAGCGTGAGCACGCTGCGCTCGGCGAGGTGGGTGGCGTCGACGCGTTTCAGCGCCTCCGCGCAGATCGCGGCGTCGGCCTCGTTCTCGCGCTCGAAGGTTCCCTTGTGCGGCAGGCGGGCCATGGCGACGACCTCGGCGACGGTGAAGTCGAGGTCCACCTGGCTGTCCTGGGTGACGGCGGCGAGCACGCGGGCGCTGTCCTTCGGCGCCATCGCCGCGAGTGGTTCGCCACCGAGCAGCACGGCTCCCGTGTTCGGGGTCAGTGAGCGGTAGACGCAGCGCAGGGTGGTCGTCTTGCCGCTTCCGTTGGGTCCCACCAGACCGACGACGCTGCCGGTGGCGGCGGTGAGCGAGACGTCGGACACGATCGTGCCGACGGACAGGTCGCGGAGTTCGATGTCCATCAGCGGCCGCCGAACACGTAGCCGCGGCGACGCATGAGGAACACGAAGCACGGCACACCCACGACCGCCGTGATCACGCCCAGCGGCAGCTCCTGCGGCGCGGCGACCGTGCGCGCCACCAGGTCCACCCAGATCAGGAACACCGCGCCCGCCAGCGGCGCCACCGTCAGCACGCGCCGGTGGTCCGCGCCGACCACCATCCGCACCAGATGCGGCACGACCAACCCGACGAACCCAACCGCGCCGCTCACCGCGACCAGCGTCCCGGTGAGGACCGACGACACCACGAACAGCGTGCGGCGCAAGGCGGTCGGGTCGACACCCAGGGTCAGCGACGTCTCATCGCCCATGGACAAAGCGTTGAGGGAGCGGGCGATCAGCCGCAGGTAGACGAGACCGACGACCACCGCCGCGGTCGACAGCGGCAGCATCGCCCAGGTGGCGGCGCCGAGGCTGCCCAGCAGCCAGAACAGCACCGACCGGGCCGCTTCCCCGTGCGGCGCGAGGAAGATCAGCACCGTCGTGACCGCCGAGAAGGCGTACGCCATCGCGGTTCCGGTCAGCACGAGCCGCAGCGGCGTCAGGCCCTGCGACGTCCGCGCCGCAAGGTAGACCAGCACCGTCGCGACCAGCGCCCCAAGCGACGCCGCCACGGACAGCGCGTAGAGGCCCATCGACGCGAACACCCCGAACACGACCACCGTCGACGCTCCGACCGACGCCCCCGACGACATCCCCAGCACGAACGGGTCCGCCAACGCGTTGCGCACCATGGTCTGCACGACGACACCGACCACGGACAGCCCCGCCCCGACGACGGCGGCGAGCAGCACCCGGGGCAGTCGGATCTCCCACACGATCCGATAGGTGCCCGCGTCGGCGTGATCGATGATCCCGCCGAACAGGGCGGCGCGCAGGTGGGTGACGGTGTCGACGAGGGGAACCCGGACCGGGCCCAGTGCGACACCGCACACCACGGACACCAGGAGAGCCACGCAGAGCAGCGCGACCGTCGGCCCGAGCGGGCGCCTGGACAAAGGGACAGGGGCGGACACGGGCACCTTTCGGAGTGCGGGTCCGAAACGAAACCCACGACCCCGGCACGCGCGCGTCGACACCGGAAGGGACTTCGCCCGCAGACCTCGGCGGGAGAGAGCTGGCTTGCGCGGGTTGTCAGGTGGTCGGGCTCGTCCGCCGTGAGGCGGACCTACCGTTGCGGGTCAGCGCCGGATTTTGACCGGTCTTCCCCTTCGAACCGCGGATGAAGTTGTGGCACGCATGGTGGTGGCACGGCGACTGGCCTGTCAACGCGACATGCTCCGCACGTGCGAATGGCCACACCCGCGTCGGCGGATGTGGCCATTCGGACGAGCTTTCTCCTAGCTGACGCGCACGTTCGACGACACCAGGGCCGCCAGCCGGTCGCCGATGGCGAACGTGCCACCGGGCGACGCGTGGTCGCGGGTGGCGAGGTCGAACGCCACCGACGCCTCGATCCGCCGGGCCGACTCGTTCTGGCCCAGGTGGTCGAGCAGCAGCGCGACCGACAGCACGGCGGCCGTCGGGTCGGCGATGCCCTGGCCCGCGATATCCGGCGCGCTGCCGTGCACCGGCTCGAACATGCTCGGGTTGCGCTTGGTGATGTCGAGGTTGCCGCTGGCCGCGAGGCCGATGCCGCCGGTGACCGCCGCCGCCAGGTCGGTGAGGATGTCACCGAACAGGTTGTCGGTGACGATCACGTCGAAGCGGGTCGGGTCGGTCACCATGTGGATGGTCGTGGCGTCCACGTGCTGGTAGGCGACCGTGACCTCGGGGTGCTCGAGCGAGACCTCCTCGACCACGCGCGACCACAACGAGCCCGCGTGGGTGAGGACGTTCGTCTTGTGCACCAGCGTGAGGTGCTTGCGCGGACGGGCCGAGGCACGGCCGAACGCGTCGCGGACCACCCGCTCGACGCCGAACGAGGTGTTGACGCTCACCTCGGTGGCGATCTCGTGCGGAGTGTCCTTTCGCAACAGACCGCCGTTGCCCGCGTACAGGCCCTCGGTGCCTTCGCGGACGACGATCATGTCGATCTCGCCCGGGTCGACGATCGGGCTCTTGACGCCCGGGTAGAGCCGCGCCGGGCGCAGGTTCACGTGGTGGTCGAGCTCGAACCGCAGACGCAGCAGAAGGCCGCGCTCCAGGATGCCGCTCGGCACCGAAGGGTCGCCGACCGCGCCGAGCAGGATCGCGTCGTGCTCACGCAACTCGCCGAGCACCGACTCCGGCAGCAGCTCACCAGTCGCGTGCCAACGCGACGCGCCGAGGTCGTAGCGGGTGATCTCGGCGGTCGGAACGACCTCGCCCAGCACTTTCAGTGCCTCAGCGATGACTTCCGGCCCGATCCCGTCACCTGGGATCACCGCGAGCCGCATGCACACACCTCCCGGAGTATCGGCCCGAACTGACAGGGCCTCGTAGACGAACGAAAGGCTACCGGCAATAAGCCCGATTGCCGCACCTCGCCACCCCTCTGGGTGGTTTCATCACACCTCGACCGTGCTTCTGCTACACCTGCGGTGCCGAAACCGGCTGAGAGACAACCATTCCGGGCACGCGGACGGGAAGATCGAGCATCCCAGCAGTTGGACCCGATCAGGTGTCGCGCTCCCCGCGGCCGCGGGGAGCGGACGGAATCCAAGTCGATCAGCCGAAGTCGATCGAGCGGACCGTGCGGGCGCCGATGGACTTGCCGATCGACTCCAGCACCGACTGGTCGACCGAGCGGCCCACGCGCAGCACCATCACCGCGTCGGTGCCGTCGGTGGTCTGGCTGATCTGCGCGGCGTCGATGTTGATGCCCGACTCGCCGAGCAGGGTGCCGACGGTGCCCATCACGCCGGGGCGGTCCGGGTATTCCAGGAACACGACGTCGCCTTCGGCACGCAGGTCGAAGTGCCTGCCGTTGACCTCGACGAGCTTCTCGACCTGGGTCAGGCCGGACAGCGTGCCGCTCACGGTCAGCGACGCGCCGTCGGGGTAGACCGCGCGGAGCGTGACAAGGCTGCGGTGGTTGGCACTCTCGGACTCCTTGGTGAGGTCGATGGCCACCCCGAGGTCCTCGGCCAGGCGCGGCGCGTTCACGAACGTCACCTGGTCCTCGACGATGCCGGAGAACACGCCGCGCAGGGCGGCCAGCGGCAGGATCGAGACGTCCTCAGTGGACAGTTCGCCGCGAACGACCACCGAGATCGAGGTGGGTGCCTTCGGGCTCAGCGCGGAGAGCACGGTGCCGAGCTTCTGGGTCAGCCGCAGGTACGGGCGGACCTCTTCGCCGACGACGCCGCCCGCGGCCACGTTCACCGCGTCGGGCACGAACTCGCCACGCAGGGCCAGCAGCACCGAGCGGGCCACGTCGGTGCCCGCGCGGTCCTGGGCCTCGCCGGTGGAGGCGCCCAGGTGCGGGGTCACGACGATGCCCGGGACGCCGAACAGCGGGCTCTCGGTGGTGGGCTCGGTGACGAAGACGTCGACACCGGCGCCGCCGACCTGGCCGCCGCGGACGGCGTCGGCGAGCGCCTGCTCGTCGATCAGGCCGCCGCGGGCGGCGTTGACGATGATGACGCCCTTCTTGGTCTTCGCGAGGGCGTCGGCGTTGAGCAGGCCCTTGGTCTCCGGCGTCTTGGGCAGATGCACGGAGATGACGTCGGCGCGGGAGAGCAGCTCGTCGAGGCTGACCAACTCGATCCCCAGCTGCGCGGCGCGCGCGGGCGAGGCGTACGGGTCGTAGGCGATCAGCGTGGTGCCGAACGCGGCGAGGCGCTGGGCGAACAGCTGGCCGATCTTGCCCAGGCCGACGACGCCCACGGTCTTGCCGTTGAGCTCGACCCCGGAGAACTTGCTCCGCTTCCACTCGCCGCCCTGCAGCGTGGCGTGGGCGTCGGGCACCTGGCGGGCCACGGCGAGCAGGAGCGCCACGGCGTGCTCGGCGGCGGAGACGATGTTGGAGGTCGGCGCGTTGACGACCAGGACACCCCGGTCGGTAGCGGCGGGCACGTCGACGTTGTCGAGGCCGACACCCGCGCGGGCGACGACCTTGAGCTTGTCGCTGGCCTTGAGCACCTCGGCGTCGACCTGCGTGGCCGACCGGACCAGCAGCGCGTCGGCACTGGCCACGGCGGCGAGCAGGGCGGGGCGGTCGGTGCCGTCGACGTGGCGGACCTCGATCTCGTCGCCGAATACGTCCAGCACGGACGGCGCGAGCTTCTCGGCGATGAGGACGACGGGTCGGGTCGAATTGGTCACGCTGCGACTCCAAGGTCAGGAGGCTGGGCAGGAGACGGTTACCGCGCTGTAACCAGACGTGGACGAGTCTATGACGTGGGCTGAACCGTTTCACCAGGAGGTGGGATTCATGACATGGCAGCGTTGGGCCACACCAAGGTCAACTACCGACTGTCACTCCCCGATGACTTGCGGAGCGGTGAACTCGCCGCTGCCGAAGACCTCGTCGTCATCGCCCTCGACCAGGAAGGCGGGGCGCTTTTTCTCCTGGTCCTTGACGGTGGGGAGCTCGGGGTGGTCGTCGTTGGAGCGAACCGGGACGGGAGTGCTGCCGGTCGAGTAGCCACCGGAGCCCGCGGGCCCGAAGCCGCCGCCGAAGGCCCCGACGGGCGGCAGCTTGGCCGCCATGGCCGGGGGTGGCTGTGGTGGCCGGTTGGGTGCGGGAGGCCGGTTCGGCGGGTTCGGCCCGGGTGGCCGGTGCTGCAGGCGGGAGGCGTCGGGGCCGGGTTGTCCCATCGGACGGGCATTGTCCGAACCCGGCTGGCCCATCGGACGGGAGGCCTCGCGGCCGGGCTGACCGGGCCGAACCGGCGGCCGGGTCTCTGGCCCGGGCTGACCCATCGACGGACGGGAGCCGTCGAAACCAGCCTGACCAGGCCGAACCGGCGGCCGCGATGGCCCCGGCCCGGGCTGACTCATCGGCTGCGACGCGTCAGAACCCTGCCCCGTCGGACGAGGAGCATCGGGACTGGACTGTCCCGTCGGACGAGGGTCGGGACCGGGCCGCCCCATCGGCGGGCGGGACGCATCAGGGCCGGGCCCGCCCGATGGGCGCTCAGGGATGTGACGGTGCGCCGGATCTGCTTGGCCGGGCATGACCGGACGGTCGGAGCCGGGCATGGACTGGCCAGGCCGCATCGACCGATCGTCGGGCGAGGGCTGGGCGGGGTGATTCCGCGATCCGGGCAAATGCTGACTGGCCTGGCCGGGCGAACGGTCCGTCGCGGGCGTCGGACGGCCGGGCCCGGACACGTGCTGGCCAGGTCCCGTTGCCGGGCCCCTGCCATCGGGCAGGTGCTGTCCGGGGCGCCCCTGAGGGGCAACCGGATGCCGGCCGGAAAAGTCGGGCCGACGGTCGCCCTCGGGTGTCGGTTGCCCGGGCACGGCGGGCAGGTGCTGACCGGGCACACCAGGCGGGCGATCGCCGTCCGCCATCGGATGAGCAGGCCGGACGGGCGGACGCTGACCGGACACGCCCGGCATCGGGTGGGGATGGCGGGGCTGATCGGGCACGTGCTGACCAGGCCGCATCCCTGGCCGCTCACCCTGAGACACCTGCTGACCGGGGCCAGTCGGGGGTGGATCGTCGGCGGGAGCCTCACCCACCGGGCGCGGTGGGTTGTTCGGGCCAGGATGGCCGGGACCGTTGGCCGGGTGTCCAGGCCCCATCGGTGCTCCAGGCCGGCCCTGCCGCGGGTGCGCCGAAGCCGGATCGGGCCGTAAGCCGGGCCCACCCGGCAGCTTTCCCTGCGCCCCTGGGGGTGGGGCTTGGTCGGCCGGGTGCCGACGATGCTGAGGGCCGGTCGGCGGGTGGTTCTGCCGGGCAGGCATCGGCACCCTGCCCGCCGACGAGTCCTCCATCGGGTCCCGCCCACCCATCGGCCTCGGCGGGAACGGCGCTGGTTGAGGGCCGGTGTGCGACCGGGCGGGCTCTCCACCGCCGAACGGCATGGACGGGGGCTGAATGGGCTGCGGTCCGCCCGGAGGCGACCCAGCCATCGGGCGCCCCTCGTCCGGTGACCGAGGTCCGGCCGGGCGCTCGCCGGTCGGAGAGGGATCGGGCATGGGCAAACGGTCCTCACTCAAAGGCGTACGCGACACCTCCACCGGCCCAGGTGGGCCGGGTGGAAGCACAGGACCACCCATCCGATCGGACGCCGGGTACGCATCCTCCACCGGCGCTCCGTGTCTGCCGGCGGAGCCCGTCATGGGCTCGACGGAAGCCGGAGGGTAGGCGCCGAACACAGGATCATCCACGAACGAACGATCCCCAACAAACGACGAAGACGGGCCCTCCATCAGAGCTCCGTGCCTGCCCACCGGGGGACCACTCACCATCGGCTCGGCAGAAACCGGTGGATAAGCCTCAACGGCCTGCTGATCCCCATCGAACGGCGGGTATGAACCCACTGACCTCCCACGACCGCCCAGCGGCAGCGGAGGGCCATCCACAACGGGCGCGGATGCCGGGTCAGCCATCGACGCCCGAGGGAGATCCGGTGAGGCGGGGGTTGGCCGGTCCGCGTCGGCAGGCGCTTCGGCAGGCCAAAGCTCCTCCCGCCGCGTCGCCTGCTCCTCCGCCGCGTCTCCGGGCCATCCGATCGCCCCCGTTCCAGGGGCAGGCTCCTCGGAGCCGCCGATCCGGGGGGCGACAAGTTCCTCGTGCGGCACGCCGCGGGCTCGGCGTGAGCGGCGGCCGGGAGGGGCGCTTGGCTCCTCGAACCGGTCTGCCGAGTCGTGTGTCAAAGAGTGGGGCTCCACGAAGCCTCCACCGGGCCGGACATCCCCAGAACCCCCATCGAAAGAACCGCCGACCGGATCAGCGCCCGTCCGACCATGCCCCCCACCGGGTAAGTGCTCCTCAGCCGCCTTCCGCGCCTCCGCCGAATGGCGTCCCGAAGGGGGCGCCCACGCGCCCTCCTCCTGCGGCCACTCCGGCGTCGCGGCTGGAGCCACCCAGTCACCCGATCCAGTGAAATCCCCCCGGTCCCGGGCCGCGCCCGGGCTCACCACGGCTCGTCGAACTCGCCTGCCTTGGCGCCCTCGACGAAGGCATCCCACTCAGACTCGGTGAAGACCAGGACGGTGTCGTCCGGGCCGGTGAACTTGGAGTTGCGCATCGCGATGTAGGTCTTGCCGTCGGTGTGCGGCACGAACGCGATCTCGACGTATTCGCCGTTCGGGTCGGCGTCGGGCTCCGCGGCGCGCTGCCAGTCGGCCTTCGTCAGGTCGAGGTTGCCGCGCACCTCGGCCTTGTCGTCGTAGATGGGGGCGCTGTCCATCGCGTCTCCTACTGGTCCGAATGCGTCACCAAAAACTGTCGGGCCCAGGTATACCGCAGTGGGCGGCGCGGTGATGCCGGAACGTGTCGGTCCGGCCACTGTGCTGTCGCGCTCAGTAGCGTGGCCCGGGTGAGCTCGTATTACGCGCGTTACCTGAGTGGCGACCATGTGGCCGTCTGGAACGACCTTCGCGCGCTCGGCGACATCCCCGACGACGTGGCGGAGGACGCCGCCGCGGTGGCCGACGAGACGATGATCCGGGTCGCCCAGCACGTGGCCCGCATCGCGGCGGCGCTGCCCGAGTTCGGTTGGGTGTCCTCGGACCGGCTGGTCCCCGCCCACCAGCCGCCCACTGAGGACGACGACGACCTGGTCGACATGCTGATCGACAAGATCGGCGGCCTGCCCCTGGCCCTGGAGGCCTGCCTGCGCCGCGTCGGCGAGGTCTGGTTCGCGGGCGACTGCCAGGTCCTGGAGCTGACCTACCACCAGCAACCCGCCCCGCGCGGCACCCCGCCTGGCCCGGAGTACCCGGACCCGCTGTGCCTGGGCAACGCCTACTCCCTGAGCTACGAGTGGCAGCGCTGTGAGAACCCGGCGGCCTTCGTCTTCGCCATCGCCCCTGACGAGAGCACGAAGGCCAACGTCAACGGCGCCACCCACGGCATCGAACTGCCCGCCCTGACCGCCGATCCGGTCCTGCGGGGCGTCTCGGGCAGAACGGGCATCACGCTCGTCGACTACCTGCGCGAGTCCGTGGCCTGGGGCGGCTTCCCGGGCTTCTCCTTCATCCCGGAACTGGCCCCCGCCGCGCTCATCACCCTGCGCACCAAACCCGACTTCTGAGAGAAACACGGTGGCCCGCGGCGTCGAGGACGCCACGGGCCACCGTTGGGGAGAAGCCTCAGGCGGTGTCGGTCAGCGGCCGGTCGACCCAGGACATCAGGCCACGCAGCTTGCGCCCGGTCTCCTCGATCGGGTGCTGCTCGCCCTGTTCCTGCAGCTTGCGGTAGTTCTCGCGACCGGCCTCGTCCTCGGCCACCCACTCGCGGGCGAAGGTACCGTCCTGGATCTCGCCCAGGATCTTCTTCATCTCCTCCTTGACCGCGGGCGTGATGACGCGCGGGCCGCGGGTGAGGTCGCCGTACTCGGCGGTGTCGGACACCGAGTAGCGCTGGCGGGCAATGCCGCCCTCGTACATCAGGTCGACAATGAGCTTGAGCTCGTGCAGCACCTCGAAGTAGGCGATCTCCGGGGCGTAGCCGGCCTCGGTGAGCACCTCGAAACCGGTCTGGACCAGTGCGGACGCGCCGCCGCAGAGCACGGCCTGCTCGCCGAACAGGTCGGTCTCGGTCTCCTCGGTGAACGTCGTCTTGATGACGCCGGCGCGCGCGCCGCCGATGGCCGCGGCGTAGGACAGGGCGAGCGCCTGGGCGCCGCCGGTGAAGTCCTGGTGCACGGCGATGAGCGCCGGGACGCCCTTGCCGTCGACGAACTGGCGGCGCACGAGGTGGCCGGGGCCCTTCGGCGCGACCATGGCCACGTCGATGTTCGCCGGCGGCTTGATCAGGTCGTAGCGGATGTTGAAGCCGTGGCCGAAGAACAGCGCGTCGCCGTCGGAGAGGTTGGGCTCGATGTCCTCGGCGTAGATGAAGCGCTGCTTGGTGTCGGGCGCCAGCACCATGATCAGGTCGGCTTCCTTGGAAGCCTCCGCCGGGGTGAGCACGCGCAGGCCCTGCTCCTCGGCCTTGGCGCGGGACTTGGAGCCCTCGGGGAGCCCGATGCGGACGTCGACACCCGAATCACGCAGGCTCAGCGCGTGCGCGTGGCCCTGGCTGCCGTAACCGATGACCGCGACCTTGCGACCCTGGATGATGCTCAGGTCGGCGTCGGCGTCGTAGAAGATCTCGACGGACATGGTGCTAGTTGTTCCTTCCTGGGACTAACGAAATCAGTGGGAGTCGGTCACCGCACGGCGGTTGCCGTGATAGAGCGCGGACCGCGGCCGATGGCGACCATGCCGGACTGGACCATTTCGCGCACACCGTAGGGCTCGAGCATGCGCAGTAGCGCTTCGAGCTTGTCGGCGGTGCCGGTGGCCTCGATGGTAAGCGCCTCGGGTGAGACGTCGACCACCTTGGCGCGGAACAGGTTCACCGTTTCGAGGACCTGGCTGCGCACGGTGGCGTCGGCGCGGACCTTGACCAGCAGCAGTTCCCGCTGCACCGCGATCGACGGCTCGAGCTCGACGATCTTGATGACGTTGATCAGCTTGTTCAGCTGCTTGGTGACCTGTTCCAAGGGCAGTTCGTCGACGGCGACCACGATCGTCATCCGGGACACGTCCGGGTGCTCGGTCGGCCCGACCGCGAGCGAGTCGATGTTGAAGCCGCGCCGGGAGAACAGGCCGGAGACGCGGGCCAGGACACCGGGCTTGTTCTCGACGAGAACGCTCAGAGTGTGAGTAGTCATGATCATTCCTCGTCGAACAGTGGCCGGATGCCGCGCGCGGCCATGATCTCGCTGTTGCCCGTGCCCGCGGCGACCATGGGCCACACCTGGGCGTCCTTGCCGACGACGAAGTCGATCACGACGGGCCGGTCGTTGATCGCCATGGCCCGGTTGATGACCTCGTCGACCTCTTCCTTGGTCTCGCACCGCAGGCCCGCGCAGCCCAGCGCCTCGGCGAGGAGGGTGAAGTCGGGGATGCGGAACTTGTGCGTGCCGAGGTCGGTCTGGGAGTAGCGGCCGGAGTAGAAGAGGTTCTGCCACTGCCGGACCATGCCCAGGTTGCCGTTGTTGATGACGGCGACCTTGATGGGCGCCCCCTCGATGGCGCAGGTGGCGAGTTCCTGGTTGGTCATCTGGAAACAGCCGTCGCCGTCGATCGCCCAGACCACCGAGTCCGGCTTGCCGAACTTGGCGCCCATGGCGGCGGGGACGGCGTAGCCCATGGTGCCCAGGCCGCCGGAGTTGAGCCAGGTGCCCGGCTTCTCGTAGCGGACGTGCTGCGCGGCCCACATCTGGTGCTGGCCGACGCCCGCGGTGTAGATGGCGTCCGGGCCCGCGATGGCGCCGATGCGCTCGATGACGTACTGCGGCGACAGCGTCCCGTCCTCGGGCCACTCGTAGCCAAGGGGGTAGGTCTCGCGCCACTGGTCGAGCTGCTTCCACCAGGGGGTGAGGTCCTCGGAGCCGGAAGCCTTCTCGGCCTTCACCGCGGCGATCAGCTCGATCAGGATCTCCTTGCAGTCGCCCACGATCGGGACGTCCGCGCGGCGGTTCTTGGAGATCTCGGCCGGGTCGATGTCGGCGTGCACGATGGCCGCGCCGGGCGCGAAGGACCCGAGCTGACCGGTGACCCGGTCGTCGAACCGGGCGCCGAGGGCGATGAGCAGGTCGGAGCTCTGCATGGCGCCGACCGCGGGGACGGTGCCGTGCATGCCGGGCATGCCCAGGTGCTGCTTGTGCGAGTCGGGGAACGCGCCACGGGCCATCAGCGTGGTGACCACGGGCATGCCGGTCAGCTCGGCGAGTTCCAGCAGTTCGGGGGACGCCTGGGCCTTGATGACGCCGCCGCCGACGTAGAGGACCGGGCGCTTCGCCGAGCACATCAGCTTGGCGGCCTCGCGGACCTGCTTGCCGTGCGGGCGGGTGGTCGGGCGGTACCCGGGCAGCCGCAGCTCCGGCGGCCAGATGAAGGACGTCTGCTCCTGTAGGACGTCCTTGGGGATGTCGACGAGAACCGGGCCGGGCCTGCCGGTCTTCGCGAGGTGGAACGCCTCGGCGATGATCCGCGGGATGTCGGCCGGGTCGGTGACCAGGAAGTTGTGCTTGGTGATGGGAAGCGTGATGCCGCAGATGTCGGCTTCCTGGAACGCGTCGGTCCCGATCAGCGCGCGGGTCTGCTGGCCGGTGATGGCCACGAGCGGCACCGAGTCCATGTTCGCGTCCGCGAGCGGGGTGACCAGGTTCGTAGCGCCGGGGCCGGAGGTGGCCATGCAGACGCCGACCTTGCCGGTGGCCTGCGCGTAGCCGGTCGCGGCGTGGCCCGCGCCCTGCTCGTGGCGGACGAGGATGTGGCGGACCTTGGTGGAGTCGAGCAGGGGGTCGTACGCGGGCAGGATCGTGCCGCCGGGGATGCCGAAGACGATTTCGACGCCTACCGCCTCGAGCGAGCGGACGAGTGACTGCGCGCCGGTCACCCGAACGGGTGTCCCGGTCGGCGGCGCGGGCTTGGGGCGGGCGGAGTTGCCCGGCCCCGGTGTCGCGGGGGCCGGCGTGGGCCGCGATGTGGCGCTGGTCATCGTTTCTGCCTCGTGGGTAGAAGTGTTATCTGGTCACGGGAAGCGGGTGAGGGCACAAAAAAGCCCCCGTCGACCGGCATGGTCGTACGAGGGTCCGCGCGTTCGATGCGTGCTGGCTTCCGTCAGCGTCGAACGCGCGGCGGAAGTACGAGAATTGACTGTGAGGGCACGGCTCAGACGCTAATGCGTTCGGCCTAGGGCGTCAACTCTGCGGGATCGTGATCCCGGATACTGGACGGGCGGCAGGGGGTCGCGCGTATGCCCGCGGGTGCGAGGGTGCACCATTTGTCCTGTGTCCGACCAGCAGATTCCCTCCAAGCTCGTGTTCCGGATCCCCGGTGTCGCCATCCTCGCGGCCCTGCTCCTGGCCGTGTGCGCGACGCCGGTGGCGTTCGCGGCGCCCTGGCTCCCGCTGCTCTACGTGATTCCGCTCGCCATTGTGGTGTGGGTCATCCGAGTTCGCACCACGGCGACCGCCGAGGGCATCGTCGCCCGCGAGGTCTTCCGGAGCCGGACCATGCCGTGGGACTCCCTCAAGAGCCTGCGGCTGACCAAGCGCTCCGGGGTGCGCGCGGTGCTGGCCGACGACACCGAGGTCACCCTTCCGTGCGTCCGCGTCCGGCATCTGCCCGCGCTCGCGCTGGTCAGCGGCGGCCGGCTGGACGACCCGACCGAGACTCCGGTCACCGAAGCCGAGGACAAGGCCGAGGAACCCGTCGTCGAGGCGGAGTAACCTAAGGCCACCGCTCCCCGCTCGGGCGCCTATCCGGCGCCGTGCACGTCCCATAGCTGATAGCGACACGAACCTTGGAGGAGCAGCCGTGCCCGCATTGCGCTCCCGCACGACGACCCACGGCCGCAACGCCGCCGGAGCCCGCGCGCTCTGGCGCGCCACCGGCATGACCGACAGCGACTTCGGCAAGCCGATCATCGCCATCGCCAACTCCTACACGCAGTTCGTGCCCGGCCACGTGCACCTGCGCGACCTCGGCGACATCGTCGCCGACGCGATCCGCGAGGCGGGCGGCGTGCCGCGCGAGTTCCACACGATCGCGGTCGACGACGGCATCGCCATGGGACACAGCGGGATGCTCTACTCCCTGCCTTCGCGCGAGATCATCGCCGACGCCGTGGAGTACATGGTCAACGCCCACCAGGCCGACGCGCTGGTGTGCATCTCCAACTGCGACAAGATCACCCCCGGCATGCTCAACGCCGCGATGCGGGTCAACATCCCCGTGGTGTTCGTCTCAGGTGGACCGATGGAGGCGGGCAAGGCGGTCGTCGTCGGCGGTGTCGCCCAGGCCCCGACCGACCTGATCACCGCGATCTCCGCGTCGGCCAGCTCGGAGGTCGACGACGAAGGCCTGACCGAGGTCGAGCGCTCCGCGTGTCCGACCTGCGGTTCCTGCTCGGGCATGTTCACCGCCAACTCGATGAACTGCCTCACCGAGGCCCTCGGCCTCGCGCTGCCGGGCAACGGGTCCACGCTGGCCACCCACTCGGCCCGCCGCGACCTGTTCACCCGCGCCGGGACGACGGTCGTCGAGCTGTGCAAGCGCTGGTACGGCAGCGAAGATCACCCAGGCGACGACTCCTCAGTTCTCCCGCGCTCTATCGCGAACCGCAAGGCGTTCGAGAACGCGATGGCCCTGGACATGGCGATGGGCGGGTCCACCAACACGGTGCTGCACGTTCTCGCCGCGGCCCAGGAAGGCGAGATCGACTTCACCCTGGCCGACATCGACAACATCTCCCGCCGCGTCCCGTGTCTGTCGAAGGTCTCGCCGAACTCCGACTACCACATGGAGGACGTGCACCGCGCGGGCGGAATCCCGGCGCTGCTGGGCGAGCTGTGGCGGGGCGGGCTGCTCAACACCGATGTCGCGGCCGTGCACAGCCCGTCGCTGGAGCAGTGGCTGTCCGAATGGGACATCCGCGCGGAGAACCCGTCCGCGGCGGCCCTGGAGCTGTTCCACGCGGCCCCCGGCGGGGTCCGCACCACCAAGGCGTTCTCCACGTCGAACCGCTGGTCCTCTTTGGACACCGACGCGGCGGGTGGCTGCATCCGCGACGTCGAGCACGCCTACACCGTCGACGGCGGCCTCGCGGTGCTGCACGGCAACCTCGCCGAGCGCGGCGCGGTCATCAAGGCGGCGGGCATCGACGAGGAACTGTTCACCTTCCAGGGCCCGGCGCGGGTCGTGGAGAGCCAGGAGCAGGCCGTCTCGGTGATCCTCGGCAAGCAGATCCAGCCCGGCGAGGTGCTGGTCGTGCGCTACGAGGGTCCGGCAGGCGGTCCGGGTATGCAGGAGATGCTGCACCCCACGGCGTTCCTCAAGGGCGCGGGCCTGGGCAAGAAGTGCGCCCTGGTCACCGACGGCCGGTTCTCCGGCGGCTCAAGTGGACTGTCCATCGGCCACGTCTCCCCGGAGGCGGCGGGCGGCGGCACCATCGGCCTGGTCCAGGACGGCGACCAGATCCTCATCGACGTGCACGCGCGGAAGCTGGAACTGCTGGTGGCGCCGGAGGTCCTCGCCGAGCGCCGGGCGAAGATGGACGCCAGCGAACGCCCGTGGCAGCCGGTCGACCGGGTCCGCCCGGTCACCGCGGCCCTGCGCGCCTACGCCCGCATGGCCACCGACGCCTCGACCGGCGCGGTCCGCGACCCGGACAAGTAGACAGTCAACGATCGAGGGGCCCATCCGGACTGTCCGGATGGGCCCCTCGGTGTTTCCGGCTCTGGCGAAGAACGCCTCGACCGGAGCGGTGCGCGACTCAGACAGCTAACGCGTTGACCAGGGCATACTGGTGGACTAACCTCTTAGCTAGGAGGTCTATCCATGGACGCCGAACACCTTGATCAGTTCAACATCCATGAAGCCAAGACGAATCTGTCTCGGATCATCGACCGTGTCGAACACGGCGAGGAGATCATCATCAGTCGGGCGGGCACACCCGTGGCGAAGGTGATCCCGCTTCCGCGGAAGACCCGACGTTCCAGCTACGGGATCCTGAAAGGCAGGATCGCCGTCGCGGGCAACTGGGATTCCCCCGAGGTGAACGAGGCTATCGCCGACGACTTCTACGGGACGACATGAGGCTTCTTCTCGACTCGCACGTCGTTCTGTGGTGGCTGACGGGCGACCCTGGCTTGTCCGATGAAGTCAGAGACCTCATCGCCGAGGAGGCGGAGGTTTACGTAAGCACCGCGTCCGTATGGGAACTCGGCATCAAGCAGGAGTCCGGCAAGCTCACCAGCCCTGAGCGACTGCCGGAGACCGTCATGGACGCGGGCTTTCGCACCCTGCCGATCACTGCAGCCCACGCGATCAAGGCCGTTCGACTGCCGATGATTCACCGCGATCCCTTCGATCGCGTGCTGATAGCGCAGGCCATGGTGGAGGAGTTGACCTTGATCACCTGTGACGCGCACATCAAGCGATACGACGTACCAGTCCTCGCTCCGTAGGAATCCTCCGTAACGACAGTGGCACCGGAGTCACGGACTCCGGTGCCACTGTCATAAACGGTGTTCGGCTAGCGAAGAACGATCAGTGTGGCGACGGAGAGTCCGATGGCCAGCACCAGGAACACGAACCCGAACGCGGGTGCGCGGCGGAACCATGGGGTGTTGCGGTCGAGCGAGATCTTGCCCGCGCCCGCGAACAGCAGGGCGAAGGCGCCCGCCGCGTACAGGCTCTCGAGTTCGACCGCGCCGAGGAATTCCTTGATGTCGAGCTTGACCCAGATGGCGTTCGCCATCACGCCGAGCGCGCCCGCCGCGGCGGCGGGGGTGAACAGGCCGAGGACGAGCAGGGAGCCCGCGGTCAGTTCGGTGACGCCGGTGACCCAGGCCAGCAGCGTCGTCTGCTGGTAACCCAGCGTGCCGAGGAACTTCGCGAAGCCGTCGATCCCCGGGCCCTGCATGATCCCGAAGACCTTCTGCAGCCCGTGCCCGACGAGCATCGCGCCGAGCGCGACCCGCAGGACGAGCAGACCGAGGTCGGCACCGAAGTGCCATTTGTGTGGTTCCCGAGTCGCGACGACATCGTCGTCGAAGCCGGTGGTGTCGTCAGAGTCGTATGCGGTGTACCTCTGTTCGGAAGGCGTGAAATATCCGCTGTCCGTGCTGCCGCCCGCGACTGGGGTGCGGTCATCATCGATACTCACGGGCGCAGACTAGGCCCTCCGTCAACCCTTCGCCCTCCGGAAGATCGTTCAATAGGCGCCGCGCAGCAGGTTCAGCGGTGTCTCGCCCGCGGCGAAGCGGGCGATCTCAGCGGCGACCACTCGGTACGCGCGAGCCCGGTGACCTGCGCTGTTGCCCGCCACGTGCGGGGTGATGATGATGTTCGGCGCGGTCCACAAAGGATGATCGGCGGGCAGCGGCTCCGGATCGGTCACATCGAGCGCGGCGCGCAGCCTGCCGGAGGTCAACTCCGCCAGCAGCGCTTCGGTGTCCACAACCGGGCCGCGCGCGGCGTTGACGACGATGGCGCCGTCGGGCAGCAGGGACAGGAATTTCCTGTCGACCATGCGCGTGGTCGCCTCGGTCAGCGGCATGACCAGGACCACCGCGTCGTGTTCGGGAAGCAGCGCGGGCAGTTCGTCGACGCCGCGCACGCCGTCGCGGGCCCGGCTGGCGACCAGCGTGGTGTGCGCGTCGAACGCGTCGAACCGGCGGCGCAGCTGCTGACCGAGGTCGCCCGCGCCGATGACGAGGATTCGCTTGTCCTGCAACGTGTCCGTCGTGTGCGGGGTCCACTTGCGCAGCTTGCGCGCCGCGTCGAACTCGGCGAACTCCCGGTAGAACGTGAGCAACGCGCCGACCGCCCACTCCGCGCTGCTACCCCCGTGGGCTCCGCGGCAGGTCGACAGCATGACGTGCTCCGGCAGCCTGCCGGTCCAGGCGTCGGCGCCGGTCGTGAGCAGTTGCACCAGACGCAGCTTCGGCAGCCGGTCCACCAGGTCCAGCGCCGCACCGGCGATGAAGTCCGGGATGAGCACCTCGGCGTCCTCGGCCTCGGGCGGGAGATCCGGCCAGTGCCGGAACACCCGGAAGCCGTCGATTCCGGAAAGTGCTTGGATACCGTGCTCGTCGGGCACGAGAACTGTCACCGTCACACAGAACACACTAATCAGGCGTAGTTGTCAGGCAAACTATGTTCGATGCGCGAACACGACCTCACCGCCGCGGACGGCACCCGGATCCGCGGCTGGCAGACCGAGTCCGATGGCCCGGTCGTGCTGCTGTGCCCAGGACTGGGCACCATTCCCGAGGCCTGGCCCGCGCTGCTGTTGCCGTCGTCGGGCGTGCGGGTGTTGAGCTGGTACCACCGCGGCACCATGGGATCCGACCGACCCGCCGACCCGGATCGGATCTCCCTCGACGACCACGTCGCCGACGCGATCGCGGTCATGGACGCGGCCGGGGTGACCCGCTGCGTGGTCATGGGCTGGTCGATGGGCGTGATGGTCGCCACCGAGTTGGCCACCCGATACCCCGAGAGGGTCTCCGGTCTGATGCTGACCGCGGGCGTGCCCGGCGACCTGTTCGGCGGGATGCTCGGCGTCCTGGGGATCCCGGCGGCGGTGCGGCGGCCCGTGGCGTTGGCCGCCGCTCGGGGGCTGCGGTTCGCCGGTCCGCTGATCGATGCCGTGCTGCACCGCGTCCCGGTCAACCGGGTCACCGCCTCGGCCATGCGGTACAGCGGGTTCATGCTTCCAGGCGCCGCGAACGCCGACGTGGTCACGGCCCTGCGGCGGTTCCTGCACCACGACTGGCGCTGGTACGTCACACTCGCCCTCGCCTTGGCCGACGTTCCCGACCGCGACCTGGCCGGGATCACCTGCCCGGTCACCGTGCTCGCTGCCCGCTACGACCTCCTGGCTGACCCCCGACGCTCCACAGAGGCCGCCTCCGTGCTGCCCGGCGCCCGCGTGCGGGTGCTGCCGACCAGCCACTTCCTGCCGTTGGAGGCGCCGCGGGTGATCGTCGACGAGCTCCACCTGCTCGTCGACCGGGCGCTCACCGCGGATTCACGGACCGCCTCCTAACCTGGGGACCATGTCGGGTACACACCGCCGGGTCCGCGCGCTCGCCGCCGCCTGCGTGGCCAGTGCCCTGCTCGCCTCCTGCGCGACGTTCGAGGAGCAGCCGCCGCCGCAGAGCTGGCAGGCCGAGCCGCCGCTCACGCCGCAGGCCGCGCCCGAGCCGGACACCGGTGGCGGCGACAGCGGCGGTGGTGGACCGGCGGGCGAACAGCGGGTCAACCCGCCCGGCCCCGTGCCCCCACCAGATGGATGCAAGGACTTCCACCCCGCGGTGCTCGCCACCTGCCTGGACACGGTCGTCGCGGTGGCCGCGCTGCCGGGTGACGGGTCGACGCCGTCGGCGCTGGTCGGGGAACGCAAGACCGGCCGCATCCTGCTGGTCCGGATGGGTTCGGAGCCGGTCGTGGTCGCCACGGTCCCGGTCGACGGCAGCACCGACGGCGGCCTCACCGGGCTCGCACTGTCGCCCACCTTCGTCGAAGACCAACTCCTTTTCGCCTACATCACCACGCCCACGGACAACCGCCTGGTCCGCATCGCGCCCAACGACACGCCCAAGCCGGTGCTCACCGGCATCCCCCGGGGTGCGTCGGGCAACCGCGGGGCGCTCGCGAACGACCACCGCGGGGCGCTGCTGATCGCCACCGGCAACGCGGGCAACGCCGCCGCGGCCGCGGACCCCGCGTCGCTCGCCGGGAAGGTGCTCCGGATCAACTCCAGCGGAAAGCCCGCCGAGGACAACCCGACCCCGACGGCCGTGGTGGCCAGTGGCCTTGAGTCACCCGGCGGCCTGTGCAGCTCGCTGGACGGGTCCCGGGTCTGGGTCACCGATCGGACCGCGGCGGCCGACGTGCTCTACCGGCTCGACTACGGCAAGCCCCTGGGCGCTCCGGCCTGGTCCTGGCCGGACAAACCGGGCATCTCGGGCTGCGCGTCACCCGCCCGGAGCATGTGGGTGGCCATGTCGAAGGGCGCGCACCTGCAGAACCTGGCCCAAGCCCCGGACGGCACGTTCACCGGGAAGCCGCAGGTCGTGATGGCCGAACCGGACGGGTTCGGCCGGGTCGACGGGCTCGACCTGCTGTCGGAGCAGCTAGCCATCGGCGGCACGGTCAACAAGGAGGGCGGCAAAGCCGCCTCCAGCGACGACCGCGCCGTCGTGATCGTCGTCGAACAGGGCGGCGGCGGCAGCGGCGTCGACTAGACCTCGGTGAAGACGCCCGTCCCGTCGTTGCGGAAGTAATACGTGGCGAACACGGTGCCGGAAAAATCCTGCTCGACCACCCCCGCATCCGGGATTCCGTCGGCGCCGAGATCGGTCAGGAAGACCTTGTATTCTCGGTGGCTGTCGGTCGAGTTGACCAGCACCGCCTGCGCCCCGCCGCTGCCGAAGTAGATCTCGGCGTTGATCACCGGACCGCCCCCGTAGAAACACGTTCTTGAGAGCAGCATGTCCTGTCCGCCATCGCCGTTGAAGTCCGCGAAGACGTGCTGAGGAACGGGTGCGGCGCTGCACGCATCGAACGGACCTGAAACCAAGCCACCCGAGCCGTCGTTGCGGAAAGCCCGCAACCTGCCGCTCTGGTCGCTGGACTGCCAAATGTCCTCGCGTCCGTCGCCATCAAAGTCGATCTTCCGCAGCGTGCTCGGATAACCGATTCCCTGATAGATCCCGGCGGGCTTGAAGTGGCGCAACACCAACATCTTGTCCGCATAGGTCGTGCCGGAGAACCATGCCGTGACGATCTCGAGTTCCCCGTCGCTATCGAGGTCGACCGCCTCACCCATGTCCGGGCAGTATGGCAACCGCGTCGCGGGGGATGTGAAAGACCGGGTCTTGGGTGCCCGATAAGTGCCGTCCGGTTTCATGGTCTCGACGCTGACGGTGCACGTCGTAGTGGTGCCGACCCGGCCGAGTATCGCTCGATCTTGGCGGCCATCCTGGTTGAAGTCGGCAAAGAACGGCTCGTGACGACCACCCGCCGACGCGGGGGCAGGCATCAGCATCGGCACCACGAGCAGGGCCGACAAAACCATCACGGTTCGACGTAATCGCATGAGGCTCCCATCCGAGTGGGGACTGGCAACTCATGCCTCGTCGGCTTCGCGGAACCATTACCGGCCGCGTTCTGTGGCTGAGAAACCGACTGCCCGCCATCAGGCGATGGCGGGCAGTCGGATGGTGATTCTGTCGGTTATCCGCCGCAGCGTTCCAGGATCAGTTCCCGGACGCGCTTGGCGTCGGCCTGGCCCTTGGTCGTCTTCATGACCGCGCCGACGATGGCGCCCGCGGCGGCGACCTTGCCGTCGCGGATCTTGTCGGCGACGTCGGGCTGGGCGGCCAGGGCCTCGTCGATGGCGGCGTAGAGGGCCGAGTCGTCCGAGACGACCTTGAGGCCGCGCTTCTCGACGACGTCCTCCGGTTCGCCTTCGCCCGCCATGACGCCGTCGACGACCTCACGGGCCAGCTTGTTGGTCAGCGAACCGTCGGCGACCAGGGCGATGACCTTCGCGACCTGCGCGGGGGTGATCGGCAGCTCCCCGAGTTCCACGCCGCGGTTGTTGGCCTGCTGGCTCAGGTAGGACACCCACCACGACCGGGCCTCGGCGGGCGACGCGCCCGCTTCGACGGTCTCGGTGATCAGGTCGATCGCACCGGCGTTGATCAGGTCGCGCAGCTCCAGGTCGGTGAGGTTCCACTCGGCCTGGACTCGCTTGCGGCGCTGCGCGGGCAGCTCCGGCAGGGTCAGGCGCAGTTCCTCGACCCACTCGCGGGACGGGGCGATCGGGACCAGGTCGGGCTCCGGGAAGTACCGGTAGTCCTCCGAGGTCTCCTTGCGCCGCCCGGCCCGCGTGGTGCCCGAGGCCTCCTCGAAGTGCCGGGTCTCCTGCAGGATCGTGCCGCCCTCGACCAGGATCGCCGCCTGCCGGGTCATCTCGTGCCGCACGGCCCGCTCGACGCTGCGCAGCGAGTTGACGTTCTTGGTCTCGGTGCGGGTGCCGAACTCGGTGGCGTCCTTGGCCATCAGCGAGATGTTCGCGTCGCAGCGCAGGGAACCCTGGTCCATCCGCACGTCGGACACGTCGAGCGCCTTGAGCAGGTCGCGCAGGGTGCTGACGTAGGCGCGGGCCACCTCGGGGGCACGCGCGCCGGTGCCCTCGATCGTCTTGGTGACGATCTCGATCAGCGGCACCCCGGCGCGGTTGTAGTCGAGCAGCGAGTGCTCGGCGCCGTGGATGCGGCCGGTGGCGCCGCCCACGTGCAGCGACTTGCCGGTGTCCTCCTCCATGTGGGCGCGCTCGATCTCCACGCGGAAGATCTCGCCGTCGTCGAGGGTGACGTCGAGGTAGCCGTTGAAGGCGATCGGCTCGTCGTACTGCGACGTCTGGAAGTTCTTCGGCATGTCCGGGTAGAAGTAGTTCTTCCGGGCGAAGCGGCACCACTCGGCGATTTCGCAGTTGAGCGCGAGGCCGATACGGATGGCCGACTCGACGCCGATGGCGTTGAGCACCGGCAGCGCCCCGGGCAGGCCGAGGCAGACCGGGCACACCTGGGTGTTCGGCTCACCTCCGAAGGTGACCGGGCAGCCGCAGAACATCTTGGTGTTGGTGTTGAGCTCGACGTGGACTTCCAGGCCCAGCACCGGGTTGAAGCGCTCGATGACCTCGTCGTAGTCCATCAGCTCCACAGTGGACGTCATTTGTCCCCGCCCTTCCGGAACGCCCGAACCGCGATCAGCACGCTGGTCAGCGCGACGAAGATGCCCCCGAGCGCGTTGGCCAGCAGCAGCTTGTCGTTGTCCTCGCGCGCCTTGCGCAGGCTGGTGACCGCGGTCGTCGCCGCCGTCACCGAGCCGACCACACCGAAGGCGCCCTTGAGATTCTTCACGCCGGCCATCAGTGAGCCACCTCCAGCTCGGGAACGCGGTTGATCAGCGGACCGCCCTGCGCGGCGTTGCGGGCGGCCTCGTACGCGGCGGCCACGCGGTACCCGCGGTGGTCCTGCAGCGCGGGCGACATGATCTGCAGGCCCACCGGCAGCCCGTCGTCGTCGGACAGTCCACTCGGGACACTCAGGGCGGCGTTGCCCGCCAGGTTCGACGGGATCGTGCACAGGTCGGCCTTGTACATGGCCATCGGGTCGTTCGCCCGCTCGCCGATGCGGAACGCCGTGGTGGGCGTGGTCGGCGAGATGAGGACGTCCACGGTGCCGAACGCGGCGTCGAAGTCACGCGAGATGAGCGTGCGGACCTTCTGCGCCGAGCCGTAGTACGCGTCGTAGTAGCCCGAGGACAGCGCGTAGGTGCCGAGCATGATGCGCCGCTTGACCTCGGGGCCGAAACCGGCCTCACGGGTCAGCGACATGACCTCCTCGGCACTGCGGGTGGCGTCGTCGCCCACCCGCAGGCCGTAGCGCATGGCGTCGAACCGGGCGAGGTTCGACGAGCACTCGCTCGGCGCGATCAGGTAGTACGCGGGCAGCGCCAGGTCGAAGCTCGGGCAGGACACCTCGACGATCTCCGCGCCCAGTTCCTTGAGCTGCGCGACCGCGGCCTCGAAGGACGCGAGCACGCCCGGCTGGTAGCCGTCGCCCGCGAACTGCGTGACCACGCCGACGCGGACACCGGTGAGCTCGCCGTTGGCGCCCTCGCGGGCCGCGGCGACGACGGGCGGCAGCGGCGCGTCGATCGAGGTGGAGTCGAGCGGGTCGTGGCCGCCGATGACCTCGTGCAGCAACGCCGCGTCGAGGACCGTGCGGGCACACGGGCCCGCCTGGTCGAGCGAGGAGGAGAACGCGACGAGGCCGTAGCGCGAGACCGTGCCATAGGTGGGCTTGACGCCCACCGTGCCGGTCACGGAGCCGGGCTGGCGGATCGAGCCGCCCGTGTCGGTGCCGATCGCCAGGGGGGCCTCGAACGCGGCCAGCGCCGCCGCCGAGCCGCCGCCCGAGCCGCCGGGGATGCGGTCGAGGTCCCACGGGTTGTGGGTGGTGCCGTAGGCGGAGTTCTCGGTGGAGGAGCCCATCGCGAACTCGTCCATGTTGGTCTTGCCGAGGATGACGACGCCCGCCTGGAGCAGCTTCAGGGTGACCGTCGCGTCATACGGCGGGTTCCACCCCTCGAGCATCTTCGACCCGCAGGTCGTGGGGGCGCCCTGCATCGTCAGGACGTCCTTGAGCGCGAGCGGCACACCGGCGAGCGGCGACGCCGCCGGGCGGCCGGCGGCCACGTCCTCGTCGACGGCCTTGGCGGCCTGCAGCGCGCGCTCGGTGTCGACGTGCAGGAACGCGTGCACGGCGGAGTCGACCGCGCCGATGCGGTCGAGGTGCGCCTGGGCGACCTCGACGGCGGAGACATCCTTGGCCTGGATCTTCGCGGCCAGTTCGGCGGCGGTCAGGCGGATCAGGTCGGTCATGCTTCCTCCCCGAGGATGCGCGGAACGCGGAAGCGCCCGTCCTCGGCGGCGGGTGCCGCGGCGAGTGCCTGCTGCTGGGTGAGCCCGGGTCGAACGAGGTCCGCACGGAAGACGTTGGTCAACGGCACCGCGTGAGAAGTGGGCGGAATGTCCTGGTCAGCGACGTCACCGACCTTCGCCACGGCCTGCACGATCTGGTCGAGCTGGCCCGCGAACAGGTCCAGTTCTTCTTCGGTGACGGCCAGCCTGGCCAGTCTGGCGAGGTGGGCTACCTCGTCACGGGAGATGCTTGGCACTCGACGAACCCCCGGGGGTGTCTGCGATAGGACCCCGTGAGTCTATTTCGCGCAGGATGGAAGCCCCGAACGGGTTGTTCTCAAGCCGCCGGGGGTGTACACCGAAGCCCATCCCGCGATGCGGTCCGATGGATACCAGCCGCCGTCTGGGTCACCTGGTCTGCGACAATCGGCGGTCGGCGTAGGGCGTGGACGTTTGGTTTCGCGCACCGAGTAGGAACATCGGGAGGCGTTCGCCTTGTCCTTCCTGATCCGGGTCCAGCTCCCGGACAGCCCCGGAACCCTGGGCGCGGTCGCGACCGCGCTGGGGGCCATCGGGGCAGACATCCTCAGTGTGGACGTGGTGGAACGCGTGGGCGGTGTCGCCATCGATGACCTCGTCGTCGAACTGCCCGGCGGCAGGCTCCCCGACGTCCTGATCACCGCGGCGGAGTCCGTGGCAGGCGTCGAGGTCGACGCCGTGCGCCCGTACGCGGGGGTGCTCGACACCCACCGTGAGCTGGAGCTGGTCGAGGACGTCGCGGCCGAACCCAACGACGGCCTGGCGATCTTCACCGAGGGCGTCCCGAAGATCATCCGAGCGGGCTGGGCCTTGGTCATCACCTTCGACTCCGACGGCGCCCACCCCATCGCGTCGAGCAGCGCGGCGCCGACGGTGAACCGGCTGGAACTGCCGTGGATGCCGTTGGCGCGGGCGACGGTGCTTGACGGGGAAGAGTCGTGGGTGCCGGAGACCTGGCAGGAACTCGGGACCGAACTGGCGGCCACGCCGTTGGGGAAGCCGGACCGGGTGTTGCTGGTCGGGCGCCCTGGTGGGCCGATGTTCCGGGCGGCTGAGGTGGCGCGGTTGGCACACCTGGCTGGGATTGTCGCTGTGGTGCTGCCGGACTAGGGACGGATTACGGGCGGCCCATCCGTGCCGGGCCTCTCGCGCAGAGCTTTCGGTCTGGGCTTCCGGCGCCGGACGTGCCGCGCCGGGCCTACCACGCCAGGCATCCCGCGCCGACCTTTCCGCGCCCGACCTTTCCGCGCCGGGCCTTCCGCGCCGGGCCTTCGCGCCGGTGCTCTTGCGTCGGGAGTGCCGGGTTGGCTTGGCGGTTTGCCTGTTGGTGTCGCGGGTGCCTGTTGGGCCGTGTGTTCTGCCCCTCGCGTTCTTCGGGGTTGGAATGGCGGCGGCCGTGTCCGAAACGAGCCTTCAGGATCGGACCGACATCTCGGGTGTTTGGGTATTTCCGTATGCCTCCCGTGCGTTCAGCCAGTCCCCGCGTTTTGCCGGGGCAGCCAACCCTGGCTCAGGCGTCCGGGAGGTCCAGCTCGAAGGCGATCAGGCGGACTTTCGGGCCCGGACTCCAATCGCGGTCGGGTAGACGGGTGAAACCTAATCGCTGGTAGAGGCGGTGGGCGGGGGCCATGTTCTGGGAGCTGCACAGCACCACCCTGGGCAGGCCGAGTTCCCGGGCTCGGTCCAACACCGCGCGGATGAGGGCTTCGCCGATGCCTCGGTTGCGGGCGGTGGGTGATACGGCGAGCATGCGGAACTCCAGTTCGCCCTCGCGGGAGATTTCGGCGTAGTCGCTGCCGGGCAAGGCGAGGGTGACGGTGCCGAGGAGGGTGTCCTCACCGTCGACGGCGACCAGGAGTTCGGCGCTGCGCAGTCTGCCTGCGGCGTCGGCCAGGCTGGCGGCGTAGCCGGTGGAGTCGGGGCCCAGGTAGCCGTCGGCGGTGTAGGCCTCGAGGGTGAGGGTGCCGATCTCGTCGACCTCGTCCGCGCGGGCTGAGCGCACGGTGATGCTGGAAGCGTCCATGCGGCTACCCATCGGCGGCCTCGGAGTCCTCAGCCACGGCTGTCTTCGGGTCGGCCTTCGCGCCCGCGCCTTCCGCGTCCGGGTCGCCGATGGTGGCGAGTTCCGTTGCGGGCTCGGGGCCTTGCTCCAGCAGGACGCGGAAGCCGTCCTCGTCAAGGACGGGGACCTTGAGCTGGATCGCCTTGTCGTACTTCGAGCCCGGGGCGTCGCCCACGACCACGAACGCGGTCTTCTTCGACACCGAGCCCGACGCCTTGCCGCCGCGGGCGATGATCGACTCCTTGGCCTCGTCGCGGGAGTAGGTCTCCAGGCTGCCGGTGACGACGATCGACAGGCCCTCCAAGGTCCGCGGCGTCGAATCGTCGCGTTCCTCCTCCATGCGCACGCCCGCCGCGCGCCACTTGTCGACTACCTCGCGGTGCCAGTCGACGGCGAACCAGTCGCGGACGGAGGTGGCGATGGTCGGGCCCACGCCCTCCGCGTCGGCGAGTTCCTGTTCGGTGGCCTTGGCGATGGCGTCGATGGAGCCGAACTCGCGGGCGAGCGCCTGCGCGGCCGTCGGGCCGACATGGCGGATGGAGAGGCCGACCAAGACCTTCCACAGTGGACGGTTCTTCGCACTGTCGAGGTTGGCCACCAGCTTGCGGCCGTTCGCCGACAGCTCGCCCGCCTTGGTGCGAAACAACTCCACCCGCGAGAGCTGCTCCTCGTCGAGGGAGAACACGTCGCCCTCGTCCTGGACCACACCGGAGGTGAGCAGGGCGGAGGCGGCCTCGAAGCCGAGCACCTCGATGTCGAACGCGCCGCGGCCCGCCAGGTGGAACAGCCGTTCCCGCAGCTGCGCCGGGCAGGACCGGGCGTTGGGACACCGGATGTCCGCGTCGCCCTCTTTCTCGTAAGCCAGAGTGGTGCCGCAGACCGGACACTCGGTGGGCATCTCGAACTCGTAGGCGTCCGGCGGGCGGACCTCGATGACCGGGCCGAGCACCTCCGGGATCACGTCACCGGCCTTGCGGATCACGACGCGGTCGCCGATCAGGACGCCCTTGCGCTTGACCTCCGACGCGTTGTGCAGCGTGGCCATGGCGACCGTGGAACCCGCCACCTTGACCGGCTCCATCACCGCGAACGGCGTCACCCGGCCGGTCCGCCCGACGTTGACCTCGATGTTGAGCAGCGTGGTCGTCGCCTCTTCGGGCGGGTACTTGTAGGCGATCGCCCACCGCGGCGCGCGCGACGTCGTGCCGAGGCGGCGCTGCAGCGACACCTCGTCGACCTTGATCACCACGCCGTCGATCTCGTGCTCCGCGTCGTGGCGGTGCTCGCCCCAGTACTTGATGTGCTCGGCGAGTTGGTCGGCCGAGTCGAGCACCTTGGTGTGCTTGGACACCGGCAGCCCCCACGCCGCCAGCGCCCGGTAGGACTCGGACTGGGCCGTGGGCTCGAAGCCCTCGCGCCTGCCCAGACCGTGGCAGATCAGCCGCAGGTTGCGGCTCGCGGTGATCTTCGGGTCCTTCTGCCGCAGCGACCCGGCCGCCGTGTTGCGCGGGTTCGCGAAGGGCGGCTTGCCCGCCTCCACCAGCCGGGCGTTGAGGTCGGCGAAGTCCTCGACCGTCATGAACACCTCGCCCCGCACCTCGACCAGCGCCGGGACCGGGAACTCATCGCTTGGGGTGAGCCGGTCGGGCACGCCGTGCATGGTGCGGACATTGAGCGAGACGTCCTCGCCCGTGCGTCCGTCGCCCCGCGTGAGCGCCCGGGTGAGGCGGCCGTTCTCGTAGAGCAGGTTGATCGCGAGGCCGTCGATCTTCAGCTCGCACAGGAAGTGCGCGGCCGAGCCGACCTCCTTCGCCACCCGGTCGACCCAGCCGCTGAGCTCGTCGAGGTCGAAGGCGTTGTCCAGGCTGAGCATGCGTTCGAGGTGGTCGACCGCGGCGAACTCGGTGGAGAAGGACCCGCCGACCCGCTGGGTCGGCGACTCCGGACTGACCAGCGACGGGTGTTGCTCCTCGATCGCCTCCAACTCACGCAACAGCGCGTCGAACTCGCTGTCGGAGATCGTCGGCGCGTCGAGCACGTAGTAGCGGAACTGGTGGCCGAGGAGTTCCTCGGACAGCTCGGCGTGCCGCTCACGCACGTCGGAGGGCACATCCTCGACGCCCTCGACCGTGGTCGGTCGTTCCTGCGGAAGATCCTCGTCAACACTGGTCACGTGTCAAAGAGTAGCCAGGACGACCGACATTCGAAGGCTCAGGAAGCCAGCCTGTGGACAAGTTCGCGCAGCTCCAGCAAACCGATGCTGTCGGCGGGCTCGGTGTCCGCGGCCTCGACCCGGCGCAGCCGCTCCCCCGCCAGCCGCTCACCGAGCGTGGCGTCCAGCGGCAGGAACGTCATCGCCGCGCGCGCCGACGGCTCCAGCCCGGCGAGCGCCGGGTGGTAGACCGCGACGTCGACCAACCCCTCGTCGATCTGGGCGTGCACGCGGACGTCCGCGAGCGCGACCCGGGTCGCGCCGAGGTTGACCGTCACCTCTGTCGGGTCGGGGACGGCGGGCACCGAGTCGTGGAACTCCCACAGCGGGGTGTCCGGCTCGGCGGCCGCCTTCCACGCGTCGGTGTACGGGCGCAGCTCCGGGTCTTCCTGACCGCTGACCACGAACGCGTAGATCGACCGGATGCCGCGCTCGAGCGAGAAGTGCAGGTCGGGGTGCAGCGCCGCGACCATCTCGCAGAGCTGGTTCTCGACCCGCTGCGGCTCACCCTCGCCGAGCGCGGCGGCGATCTCAGGAAGCAACTGCTGCCACTCGCACCAGAAACGTTGCGCGAGGACGGCCGGGTCGGGCCGGTCGACCGGGTCGCGGGAACGCTTGAACCACCGCGCTAGCCGCCCGCCACCGACGGAATCACCTGGATCTCGGCGTCCGCCGTGACCGGTGTGTCCGCCCCGCCCAGAAACCGGCATTCCTCTCCGTCCACGTAGAAATTGACGTACCGGCGCAGCGCCCGGTTCTCGTCGCGCAGGCGCCGCTCCAGCGCCGGGTAGCGCTCGCAGACCGCGTCGAGCACCCCGGCCAGGGTAGCGGGATCGGGCGCGTCGATCTCGAGTTTCGCCTGACCGTCCGCCTTGGCCCGCAGCACTTGGGGCAGCAGCACGGTGATCATCAGATCACCGCGGCCCGCACCGACAACACGTCCGGCAGGTGCGCGGCGACCTGCGTCCAGTGGTCACCACCGTCTCGGCTGGCGTAGACCTCGCCGGAGCGGGACCCGAAGTACACGCCTGCCTCGTCGGCGTCGTCGACGCACATCGCGTCGCGCATGACCGCGCTCCAGAAGCCGTCGGGCAGGCCGTCGCCCAGCGCGGCCCAGGTCGAGCCCGCGTCGTCGCTGCGGTAGACCCGGCAGCGGCCGTCCGGCGGGAAGCGCATGGAGTCTGCGGTCAGCGGGAAGTTGAAGATCGTGTCCGGCTGGTGCGGGTGCACGACCATCGGGAAGCCGAAGTCGCTGGGCAGGCCGTCGGCGATCGATTGCCAGGTCTTGGCGTTGTCGTCGCTGCGATAGACGCCGTGGTGGTTCTGCGCGTAGAACCGGTCGGGCCGCTGGGGGTGCTGGGCGATCTTGTGGACGCACTGCCCGAACTCGGGATACGGGTCGGGGAGGAAGTACGCCTTGATGCCGTCGTTGCTCGCGTCGAACGTCTTGCCGCCGTCGGTGCTGACATATACGCCACCAGTGGACATCGCGACCGTGATCCGGCCCGCCTCGGTCGGATGCGGGATGACCGAGTGGACCGCCATGCCGCCGAAGCCGGGCGTCCACTTGTCGCGGTGCGGGTGGTCCCACAGGCCGCGGACGAGTTCGTAGTTCACGCCGCCGTCGTCCGAGCGGAACAGGGCCGAGGGCTCGACCCCCGCGTAGACCACGTCCGGCTCGCCGGCCGGTCCGGGCGCGAGTTGCCACACGCGGCCGAGGGCGGTCTCGGTGTCCTCGGGGAACGCGACGGGCGCGTGGTCGGGCTCCGACCAGGTCTCACCGAGGTCGTCGCTCGTCGCGACGCTCGGCCCCCAGTGCTCGGATGTGACCGCGGCCAGCAGCCTCGGCGTGGCGCGTCGGGTGTCGATGGCGACGGCGTAGACGTCGGTCATCGGGTGGTGGGGACCGGTTGTCTCCCAGTCCCCACCGGAGTTGGTCGCGAGGAACAGCCCTTTGCGCGTCCCTATCGCGAGCAGCACCTTCTGTGTCATCGGGCACCTCCATCAGTGACCCGCGACACGTTACGCCCGGGCACCGACAGCTACCAGGAGTCCGGCGGCTCCACGAAGGCTTTGCCCAGGTCACGAACCTGCTTGAGGGCAGTGCGCACCCATCCGGAGGACGCTCCGGCCAGGCCGCAAGCGGGGGTGGCGACGGTGTGCGAGGCGAGAATCGAACGCGGGAAGCCGAGCCGGTCGACCAGCCGCAACGCGGGCTCGGCGGCGTCGCGCAGCGAAAGCCGCTCGCGCGGTTCCGTCCCGGGCACCAGGCCGAGGAACATGAACACGCCCGCGTCCCACGCCTCGCCCAGATCGTCGGACAGCGACGCGGGGATGCCCTCCAGCAGAGCGGCGTCCAGAGCAAGTGCTCCGGCGCCCGCTTCGCGAAGCAAGCCGATCGGCGGACGCGGCGCGCAGCAGTGGACTATGACCGGATTCCCGGTAGCGGCGCGCGCCGCGTCGATCAGCTTCGACAACACGTCACGGGCATCGTGAATGGGCACCGACGGCACAGTGCCGTAGCCCGACGGCGTGGGCAGCGCTCCGGCGAGGACCGTCGGCAGGCTCGGCTCGTCCAACTGGACGACCACCTCTGCCCCGGTCCCCTTGCGCACCTCGGCGACGTGCAGGGCGAGGCCCTCCGCGAGCGACTCGCCGAACTCCCGGCGCGCGCCGAGATCGGTCAGGACGCGGTGGCCCCGGTGCAGTTCGACGCCCGCCATCAGCGTCCACGGTCCGGCGAGTTGGACTTTGAACACGGCGGGTGATTCGCCCGCGCGCCCGATCGCGTCCTCGACAGCGTCGAGGTCCCAGCGGAGCAGATCGACCCCGCGGCGGTGGTCCCGGCCGGGGTGGGCGGCGACCCGGTAGCCCGAGGGCACCAGTTCGACCGCCAGGTCGACGAGCAGTGCGGTGGTCCGGCCGATCATGTCGGCGCCGAGTCCGCGGGCGGGCAGTTCCGGCAGGTGCGGCAGGTCGGGCAGCTCACCGAGGACGACTGTGGCGGCCTCGGCGGGATCGTCGCCGGGCAGCGAGCCGATTCCGGTGGCGGCTCCGTGCGGCCATGGTGCGTTCGTCACGCGGCCAGTGTGGTCGATCGGCTGACCCCGACGCACACCGACCGGCCGCGGTTAGCATGACTCGTGGACCACACTGACATCCTCGCGGCCGCCGACCGCATCGCCCCGCACATCCGCCGCACCCCGCTGCTTCGCTCCGAAGTGGACGGTAGGGGCGTGGTCCTCAAGCTCGAACACCTGCAGCGAACCGGGTCGTTCAAGTTCCGCGGCGCGCTCAACGCGCTGCTCGGCGGCGACCGTCCGGAAACCGTGGTGACGGCGTCGGGCGGCAACCACGGGGTCGCGGTGGCCACGGCGGCGCGCGTGCTCGGCCTTCCCGTGACCGTGTACGTCCCGGCGTCCGTCCCACCGGCGAAAGCCCGGCGAATCGAGGCGGCGGGCGCGAAGCTGATCGTCGACGGCGACTCATACGGCGAAGCGTCGGCGGCGGCGCTGGCCGAAGCGGACAGCACCGGGGCGCTCTACGTGCCCGCGTACGACCATCCTCTGGTCATCGCCGGACAGGGCACGTGCGCGGCCGAGGCGGTCGCGGACGCACCCGACATCGACACGTTCGTGGTGGCGGTCGGCGGCGGCGGGCTGGCCTCCGGCACCGTGCTGGGCGGCGGCAGGCCGGTGGTCGCCGTCGAGCCCGAGAACTGCCAGGCCATGCACAACGCGTTCGCGGCGGGCCACCCCGTCGACTCGGCGGTCGACTCCGTCGCCGCCTCCGCCCTCGGCGCGACCCGGGCGGGCGACCTCACGTTCGAGATCCTCCGGTCGGCGGGCACGACGTCCGTGCTGGTCAGCGACGACGAGCTGCTGGCCGCTCGCGACCGGCTGTGGGAGGAGTTCCGATTGGCCGTCGAACCCGCCGCCGCCGTGCCGTTCGCCGCGTGGCTCGCAGGGCGGGTGCCCGGCGAGCTCGCGTGCGTCATCGTCTGCGGCGCCAACACGGAGTGGTCTCCGAGCTAGTGGCCCGGCCACTAGGCGCGCATCACCGTCGCGATGGGAATGCGCGCGGCCCGGATCGCGGGAAGCAAACCGCCGAGGACACCGGCGGCGAGACCCGCGAGCACCCCCGCCACGCCTGCCTGCCATGGGAACGCGAGTTCGGCCCCCATCGTCTCGAACCGCCCGCCGAGCACCGTCGGTGCCAGTTTGAGTCCGATGGCGCCCACACCGATCGCGGCGGCGGCCGTCAGCATTCCGATGATCAGCGTCTCCGAGAGCACGATTCCCGCCAGCAGCAGCCGCGGTGTGCCCACGGCGCGGCGCAGGGCGAACTCCTCGATGCGCTCGCCGACAGTGGCCAGACCGACGTTGAGGATTCCGGCGACGCCGATGAGCAGGACCAGGACGGCCATCGCCAGGAAGATCATCCGCATGACCTCGAGTTGGGACTCGATCTGCTTCTTCGCCTCGACCGGGTAAGCATGGAACTGGTCGGCGGGAGCGCCGCGGGCACTGAGTCGAGCTCGCAGCGTCTGCTCCACATCGGAGACCCCGGGCGGCATGTAGACCGTGAACTGGTTGCGGCCGTCGAAGTTGCCGCCTGCCGGGGTGGTCCAGTTCAGGAGTTCGTCGGCCCTGACGTAGGCCGTGGGGGCGCTATCGCCGTCGTGCACGACGCCGAGGACACGTGGGGTCGGATTGGCCGACGAATCCTTGATCCGCATCTCCGCGGGAATTTGGTACGTCGTGAAGGCGGCGGCCGCCTCCCGGTTCAAGACCAGTCCCGGCGATAGCGAGGGCTCGCCGGAGAAGTCGAGCCAGCGACCCGCCTCCGCGTGAAACGGCCGGTACTGGCGGATGTCCCCGGTGAGTCCGACGAGGCGAAGTTCGATGGCCTTACCCGCGGGGGGTGGGCTGTCGTCCTGCTTGACTTCCCGGCAGCCGTTCTGGTCGCAGACCATTTCCGAGCCGTAGTACCCGCCCTGCCCGGCGTACTTGAGCGGCGAGCCACCCGGATTGATGGGCGTGACCCCCGGCTCGCCGATGACCGCCATGGTGCTCGTCATGCCGACCATCTCGGGCCGGTCGCGCAGGACCTCCATCATGACCGGCACCGTCGCCTCGTGACCGGGCAACGTCAGCACCACCGTGCCGTCCTTGCCCGCACCGAGTTCGATGTCCGAGAGCAACGCACGGTTCGCGATCTCCGACCCGGCCTGCACGGTGACCACCGCAAGAACGCCTAGAAACAGACTGACCATCGAGAGCAGCGTGCGCAGTTTGCGCGCGCGGATGCCTTGTCCGCCGATGATGAGCGCGGAGCGGAACCGACCGGACAGGGCCATCAGGCGTACACCCCCGCCCGCTCCGTCACGAGCCTGCCGTCGGTCAGCCGCACCACACGACCCATGCGGCTGGCGTGCGCCTGGTCGTGGGTCACGAGGACGAGCCCGCACCCCCGCGCGGTCGCGGAGTGCAGGACCTCGATGACGTGGGCGCCGGTCTCGGTGTCCAACGCGCCGGTGGGCTCGTCGGCGAGCAGGATCTTCGGCTCGCGGACCAGCGCGCGGGCGATGGCCACGCGCTGCTGCTCGCCACCGGACATGCGCTGCGGCTTCTGCTTGGCCAGGTGCGCGATGCCGACCTGGTCCAGCGCCGCCATGACCTTCGCGCGCCGCTTGCGCCGCGCCGCCCAGCCTTGGCCGTTGACCAGCGCCATCGCGACGTTTTGCGCGGCGGTGAGGTGCTTGAGTAGGAAGAAGCGCTGGAAGACGAAGCCGAACTCGTCGCTGCGCAGCCGCGCGGCCCGGCGCTCGGAGACCCGGCTGATGTCGGCTCCGCCCAGCAGGTACTGACCGCCGTCCGGGCGGTCGAACAGCCCGATCAGGCTCAGCAGCGTGCTCTTGCCGGAGCCGGAGCGGCCCAGGATCGCCACACTCTCTCCACTGTGGACAGTGAGGTCGACACCGGTCAGGATCGGCCGCGGCTCGCCCTGCCCTTTCAGCGTCTTGGTGAGTCCGGTCAACTCGATCAGGGGCGTCATGTCAGGACCCCATACCGGGCTTGGCCTGCTGCTCGGGCGGGCCCGGCGGCAGGTTCGGGCCGGGCACAGCCAGCGTCTCGTCGCCGGTCAGGCCGGACTTGATCTGCACGACCCGGCCGTCGGTCAGGCCGAGGACGACGTCCTTGGTCTGGCGTGAGCCGTCCGGACCGAGGACGTCGACCTTGCCACTGCCCTGCTTGCCCGCGACCGCCTCGACCGGCGCGACGAGCACCTGCTTCGCCGTCTCGGTGATGACCTCGATGGTGGCGGCAGCGCCGTTGATCAGCTTGACCTCGGCGGGAGCGGTGCAGACCAGGCGCATGCCGGTGGCCTCCGACGGCTTGCTCTGCGGTTGCTCGGGCTGCGGCTTGGGCTGCGGCTGGGCCGGTGGCGCGTTCGGATCGGTGTTCGGCTGCTGCGGTGCGGGGTTCGGCGCGGGCGGCTCCGGAATGGTGCCCGCGGGCAGCGCGGCGATGGTGCCCAGGACCGCGCAGTCGAACGGGCCGGGCCCGCTCTTGATCTGCGCGCGCACGGAAGTCAGCGAGTCGGACAGCTGGTACGCCTGCGCGCCGTCGATTTCGGCCACGATGCCGTATCCGACGTACGTCGCGGAGACGATCGGCATGCCCGTGGTCACCGACGACTTGTCGGCGACAAGGCGGCCGGCGAAGACCGCGCCCGCGGGGACGTCGACGTGCGTGGGCTTTCCCGACGCCCACACCGCGCCCGCGCGAGTCGGCTTGGTAGGCGTGCTCGTCGGCGGCTTCACCTCGACGTAGCGGACCTGGCCGTCGCGGGGCGCGACGAGACCGAAGATCGGGTTGAGCGTGACCTTGCCGGTGAGGCTGACCTTGTTGGTCAGGTCCTGCCGGGTGATCTTGGCCGTGGTCATGGTCGTGCCGCGGTCGGCGAGGCCGGGCACGGGCGGTGGCGCGTCGGATGACGTACACCCCGTGAGCGTCAATACGGCGGCGACGACCGCCGCGCAGATTCGTGAGTCCACCGGTACCCCCAGAGTCGATTTGCCCGGTACTCGCTCAGTCTATACATGGAGTGAATAGTGATGTTCACGCCACTGTCGCACCGCCATTTCGACGAACGCGCGGACTGCGGGCTTGCGGCCGCTCTCCTCACGCCAGACGGCGAAAACCCGCCGTGACATGGCGGGGGCGACCGGCCGCAGGCGCACGCCATCGGGGACGTGGTCGCCCGCCAGCCGCGGCATGAGCGCGACGCCGAGACCCGCGGCGACCAAGGCGAGCTGGGTGGGGAATTCGACGGCCTGATGGGCGATGTCGGGCTCGTGCCCGGCGCAGCGGAAGGTGCTCGTGAGCCAGTCGTGACAGATCGTCCCGGCCGTGGACGCGATCCACCGCTCACCGACGAGATCCGACAGCGCCACGGTGGACGCGTCGGCCAGCGGATGACTGACGGGGAGCGCGACATCGATAAGGTCGTGGCCGATTTCGTGGGAGCGCAGGCGGTCGGAGACGGCGATGGGGACGTTGACCCAGTCCTGCGCGATCGCGAGGTCGAGGTCGCCACGGGCGAGTTGGGCGATGGCGTCATACGGTTCGACTTCCCTCAGGCCCAGGCACAAACGCGGGTAGCGCTCGTTCATCGCCGCCAGCACCTTGGGCAGCAGCCCACGCGCGGCGGTGGAGAACGCGGCGACGGTGAAGTCGCCGAGCACCTCGCCTCGACGCTCGTCCAGATCGGCCTCGGCCTGCTCGACCGCGCCAAGGATGCGTTCGGCGTGCCTCGCGAGCAGCCTGCCCTCTTCGGTCAGCCGGACCCGCCTGCCGTGTCGCTCGATGAGCACACAGCGGGCCTCGCGCTCCAGCTTCGCCATCTGCTGGGAGACCGCCGACGGGGTCAGGTGCAGGACCTCGGCGGCCGCGGCGAGGGTGCCTTGATCGGCGACGGTGCGCAGGACACGGAGCCTTACCAGGTCGAACATGAAGCAAGGCTAACGTCGGCCGCCCGAAAGCCATTAGCGGAGCTTCAGGATACGAAGACCGTGAACGCCCCTCGGTGGACCTGGCCGTCGCGGTTGAACTCCAGGAACAGGCGGTACTCGCCGCGCTCGCCGAACAGGGCCTGGAACGTCAGCTCACCGTTGATCAGCGGCGCGCCCAGCGGTTCACGCGGGTGCAGGTGGGTGGCCGACAGCAGGGCGGTGTGGAAGCCCGTCATGTGGCCGTAGGCGCCGAGGTGCGGATCGACGGTGTCCAGCGGCTTGCCGTCGGGGCCGCGCAGGGAAAACCGCAGGACCGTCGGCTGCCGGACGGCGACGGTGGTCGCCCCCTCCGGGCGCACGATCCGGTAGCCCTGGCCGGCGTCGGCCTCGGCGGCCGGGGCGGGGATCTCGACGGTCGCCGTGTCACCGGCGATCGCGAAGGGCAGGCCGAGGACTACGGGATGCGTGGTGTCGGTGGTGTTCATCGGGATGAACTCGGCGAACATGCGGTAGGCGCCGCCGTCGGCGATGGCGACCGCGACCTGCCAGGTGTCGCCCACGAGTTCCGGATGCAGGTGCTGGTAGCCCTGCATGTCGTCGCGGACAACGAAGAAGTGCAGCTGCTTGGTGGCGTTGAGCTGGAACTGGGTCTCCGGCTTACCGGAGGGCCCCAGGATCCGGAACGCCACCGGCACAGCGTCGCCGCGGGTGGTGGGCAGGGTGACCGGCACGAAGCGGAAGCCGTTCTCGAAGTCCGACAGCCCGTCGCTGTGCGCGGCCAGCGTCATCGGAGAACCCATGCCCTGGTGTGGCGAGGCACCGGTGGACGAGCGCAACACGACGAAGACAATCGCCACCACAGCGACCAACACCGCCGCCCCGAGCGCGGCCCAACTGGCCCAGTGCAGCTTGCGCATGCCGGCAGAACCTCCGAACCCTCGCGACCGGCGCGTCGGCGGACAGCGGGCATTCACCGAATACGTGCCGGTTTCGTCAATCAGCAGGATCTGCAGTGTCGCTGAGGGGGATGACGATGACAACCCGCGAACGGTGAGGTCACTCGATGACACTGGATCGTCGGATCCCAGGGTTGAGGTGATCTGCGCGTTCTCAGCGTTCTCAGCAGGCGGTCGATACCTTTGCGCCAGGACGGGGAGGTGGATCGCCTTGGTTTCGGAGGGGCAGACCCGGTTGATGCTGGCCTCGCTGCGAGGCGTGTGGGTGCGAGGCCGGACGGTCGAAAGAATCGGCTACGTCGTGGGTGCCTGCCTCCTCCTCTCCGGTTTCGCACATTTTGGCGTGTTCCTGGCCGACGGCGGCCCGTGGGAAGGGCCGGTGTCCTGGCGCAAACCCGTCACCTTCGGACTGTCGTTCGGTCTGGCCCTGATCACCCTGGTGTGGGTCGGTACCTGGATTCGGCAAAGCGAGCGCACGCGGTCGGTGACGCTGTGGCTGTTCACGGTGGCGAGCGTCGTCGAGGTCGGGCTGATCTCACTTCAGGCGTGGCGTGGGGTGCCGTCGCATTTCAACAGCGAAACCGGATTCGGCCGGGTGATCGCCACCTCGCTCGCCGTCGGCGGCGGCCTGATCCTGGTCTCGGTGCTGACCATCACCGCCGCGGCGCTGCGGGCGGACTCGGTCACGCGGCCCGACATGCGCCTGGCCGTGCGTGCCGGGCTGCTGCTTCTGGTCGTGGCACTGCTTGTCGGCGCGGCGATGATCGCGCGGGGCGTGATCGCCGTCAACGCGGGCGATCCGGACGTCGCCTACACGACGGCCGGGGCGTTCAAACCACTCCACGCGGTCGCCATGCACGCCGTCCTGGTTCTGCCCGGCATCGCGTGGCTGGTGGGCTTCACCCGGTGGACGGAACTGCTCCGGCTGCGCGTGGTGCAACTCGGCACCACGGGTTACGGCGTGCTGGCCGTGACCACCGGTGTCGAGTCAGCGCTCGGTGTCTCGCCGTTCTCCGCACCCCTGCTCGCCGATGTCGCCAATCTCGTCGGCTTGGTCGCCCTGGTGTTGGCTGGAGTGGTCGCCTGCTATGGCGTGGTTCATTTTCCGGCCAGGGGCACCAACCCCGTCCGCACCGCATAGAGCGCCGCCTGAGTGCGGTCCTGCAGGCCCAGCTTGGCCAGGATCGCGCTCATATGGGATTTCACGGTCTTCTCGGACAGGTCGAACTTCTTGGCGATCTCCCGATTGGACAGTCCACGCACCACTGCTTCCAACACCTCCGACTCCCGCGAGGTCAGCCTCAGGTCGCTCGGACGCGAGTCGCCTTCGGCGAGGAGCCGGGCCACGTCGGGGTGCAGCAACACATGGCCGGCGTGGACGGATCTGATCGCCGCAGCCAGCGCGGGCGGATCGACGTCCTTGTAGACATAGCCCGCCGCGCCCGCGCGAACCGCGGGAACGATCGCCGAGGGATCGGCGAAACTGGTGATCACCAGGACGCGCGCGGGATTCGCACGGTCGCGGAGACCACGCAGCGCGAACACACCATCCGTGCCCGGCATGCGCAGGTCGAGCAGGATCACGTTCGGGTGCAGCCGCTCCGCCTCGGCCACACAGGACGCGCCGTCGAAGGCTTCGCCGATAACGGTGATGTCGTCCTGGAGGTCCAGGAAGGTGCGCAATCCCTGCCGCACCACCGGGTGGTCGTCGACGATCAGCACCGTGATGTCGTCAGTCAACGGGCACCTCCAGCAGCACCGTCGTCCCACCGGGACGCTCCGAGGTGACCTTCAACTTGCCGCCCGCCGATCGCGCGCGCTCGCGCATCGAGGAAAGCCCCAGGCGGCGCGAGGTCTGGCCGGACGGCGAGGTGTCGAAGCCGATGCCGTCGTCCTTGACCAGCACGACGAGCATCTGGGCCCGGAACGACATGTCGATCTCGATCTCGCCCGCCTGGGCATGGCGCAACGCGTTATGCAAGGCCTCTTGCGCGATTCGATACACCGCCTCCTCTCTCGCCGAGGTCAGCCTCGGCACGTCGCGGCTGCTGAACTTCACGACGGCGTCGTGCACGCGGTTCAACAGGTCGGCCTGCTTGCGCAACGCGATGTCCAGGCCATCGCCCGCGAGATCGGGCGACCGCAGCCCGACGACGACGGACGACAATTCGTCCGTGGCAGCCGCGGCGAGCCTGCGCACGGTGTCGATCTCGGTTCGGGCGCGGTCGAGGTCGCGGTCGAGCAGGGCGGCCGCCGCCTCCGCGGTGAGCCGGAGGCTGAACAGCTTCTGGGTCACGGAGTCGTGCAACTCCCGTGCGATGCGGTTGCGCTCTTCCACAATGGACAGCTCACGGCTGCGCTCGTACAACCGGGCGTTGACCAGCGCGATCGCCGCGTGGGACGCGAGCAGGGCGAGGAGTTCCTCGTCCTGGGCGGTGAAGCCGCCCGGCACCTCCTTGTTGGCGACGAAGATCTCGCCGAGGATCTCGTCGCCATCGCTGATCGGCACCCCGAGGAAGTCGGTCAGCACGGGATGCGCCGCGGGCCACCAGCCGAACTTGGGGTGCTCTCGGATGTCGTCGAGCCGGACCGGGTGGGGATCGGACAGCAGGACGCCGAGCAGGCCGTGCTGCCGGGGCACCGGGCCGATCTCGGCCCACTGCTCGTCGCTGATGCCGTCGGCCAGGAACTCGGCGAACCCGCCGTTCTTGTCGGGCACGCCGAGCGCCGCGTACCGGGCTCCGACCAGCCTTCGGGCGGAGGTCAGAATCGTCTGGAGGACCTCGCGCACCTCAAGGTGGGTGGCGACCGCCAGCACGGCGGCGCTCACCTCACGCAGTTCGTCTCGGTCGATTCCGGTCACCAATTCAAGGTACCCACGAGGACCGACAAAGCCCCTGGTCCTAGGACTAAAGTCTGAGAAAAGAGCCATCTCTGGTCCGATGGCGACAGCCCCCGACCGGCCTAACGTCGATCACGTCAAACGACGATCGACGGAAGGACCGACATGCCTGTCGCCATCATCACCGGCGCGTCCCGCGGCCTGGGCCAGGCGCTCGCGGCCGGACTCGCGGGCGAGGGTTGGGACCTTGTTCTCGACGCCCGCGGCGCGGACGCGCTCGCCGAGGCCGCCGCCGCCCTGCCCAAGTCCGTCACCGCCGTGCCGGGCGACATCACCGACCCAGGTCACCGCGCGGACCTGATAGCCGCCGCCGACGCGCTCGGCGGAGCGGACCTGCTGATCAACAACGCGGGCGCCCTGGGGTCGAGCCCACTGCCGAAGCTGGCCGAGTACCCACTGGACGCCCTGCGCGAAGTGTTCGAGGTCAACGTCGTCGCTCTGCTCGCCTTGGCCCAACTCGCGCTTCCCGGACTGCGCGAGCGAGCGGGCGCGCTGGTCAACATCACCTCGGACGCGGCGGTCGAGCCCTACGAGGGCTGGGGAGGCTACGGCTCGTCGAAGGCGGCGGTGGAGCAGCTCAGCAACGTGCTCGCCGCCGAGGAGCCAGGGGTCCGTGTCTGGTGGACCGACCCGGGCGACCTGCGAACCCAGATGCACCAGGACGCCTTCCCGGGCGAGGACATCAGCGACCGGCCGCTGCCCGCGACAGTGGTCCCCGCGATGCTCAAGCTGTTGGCGGACCGTCCGGAGTCCGGCCGGTATCGGCTTGCGGAGCAGGCGTGAGCCAGGCGCTGTGGATCCCGTTCGAGGCGGCCGATATCGAGCCGGCGCGAAGGTTCTACCTGGACCGTCTCGGGCTTTCCGAAGTGGACACCTGGTCCGCTTCGGAGGAACGGGGATCGGTGATCCAGATCGCCCCGGGCGCGTACCTCGAGCTGGTCAGCCCGATTCGACGCCGTCCCGGACAGGGACCGCTGGCGTTCGAGCTAGCTACAGCCGCCGACGTCGACAGGCGGCTCGCGACGATGGAGCAGGCCTCGGTCACCCGGGCGCCCGGCCGGTATCCGCGTGGGCATTACGGGTTCGAGGTCACCGGGCCTGACGGGGTCGACGTGATGGTGTGGACCGAGGACAGGAGGACGGGGAGACGATGAGCGCATCACCGGAGTGCCAGGTGTCCACAATGGAGTTTGTGCTTCCCGCGGAGCTGGAGGCACACGAGCCGCCGGAAGCGCGCGGCCTTTCCCGCGACGGCGTACGTCTGCTCGTCGGAACCGGGTCCTCGGTCGAACACCGACGGTTCGCCGACCTGCCCAGCGCCCTGCGGGCGGGTGATCTGCTCGTGGTCAACACCTCGGCGACAGTCCCGGCAGCGGTCAAGGTGCAGGACAGCGACCTGTCGGTGCACTTCTCGACAGAGCTCCGCGACGGTTCGTGGCTGGTGGAAATTCGGCAGGCCGAGGGAAAGACGACAGCGCGCTACCGCGGAGGCGTCGCGGGACGGCGGTACACCCTTCCCGCCGGCGGCTCGGTGACGTTGACGCGGCCGTACTCCGAGGACCGCCTGTGGGAGGCGGCGGTCGACCGAGGGCCGTTCGGTTCGGTGATCGGGTACCTACGGGCGGTCGGCTCACCCATCCGCTACGAATACGTCTCCAGAGACTGGCCGATCGCCTACTACCAAACAGTTTTCGGCACCGAACCCGGCAGCGCCGAGATGCCCAGCGCGTCCCGACCGTTCACCGACCGCATGGTCACCACCCTGGTGACCAAGGGGATACGCATCGCCCCGGTCCTACTCCACACCGGCGTCGCCTCGCAGGAAGCACACGAACGCCCCTATCCGGAACGCTTTCGTGTGCCGCCTTCCACGGCGTCGCTGATCAACGACACCCGCGCCACCGGCGGCCGCATCATCGCGATCGGCACCACATCGGTCCGAGCCATGGAAAGCGCCGTCACCCCAGACGGAACCGTCCACGCGGCCGAGGGATGGACCGACCTGATCATCACCCCGGAACGCGGAGTCACAGTGACCGACGGCCTCCTCACCGGCTTCCACGAACCCCGTGCGTCCCACCTCGACATGCTCGAAGCCATCGCAGGCCGCCCCTTATTGCACGAGTGCTACCAAGAGGCCATCGCCGCCGGCTACCTATGGCACGAATTCGGCGACCTCAACCTGCTGATCCCGTGATCATCGCCTGGTACCCGACTTGATGAGAACTCTGGGCCGGAGGGGCGGCCTACGCAGGGTCAGATCTTCGATGGCGGCATGGTCAGGCGTAATCCCGTCGGCCGGTACCAGTCACCGAACCCGGCCACGGCGCCGACGATCCGGGCATTAGTGCGCCATGTCCCTCGCAGCTAGGTATCAGCCGTGCTGCGACGTCAGCGTGTGCCCTAGGCACTCAATGAGCAACCGATCTAGGGCAAGTCACCAGTGCCGACTACCACGCCAAACCAGCGAGACCGCAACTCCTGGAGGTGGTGGGCTGTCTCCGCCAAGACCGCCAGAAGC
The DNA here is from genome assembly GCF_014323725.1 of Actinokineospora xionganensis. Lineage (GTDB taxonomy): Bacteria > Actinomycetota > Actinomycetes > Mycobacteriales > Pseudonocardiaceae > Actinokineospora > Actinokineospora xionganensis. Next base: position 109,050 of record NZ_JABVED010000009.1, read on the forward strand.
GCGTCGGCCTGTCGACGGTGAGGTCTTCGCGCACGATCGCCGCAGAAATCTGTGGAGCCTTCGCGGCGAGCATGGCCAGGGCCTTGGCCACGTCCGTGTCTTCCAGCCCGATCATCGGGTGCCGCCGTGCACCGAAAACCGATGCCGCGCAAGGGTTTTCGCCGCAGCGGCCGCGCTCACACCGAAGCAGTAGGCGCGGCAGTCGGGGCAGGTCACGTGCTCACGCACCGGGTCGGTCACGGGTGGCGGTGACGGCGTGGAGGCCCACCGCCGGGCCATATCGCGGTGGCTCAACGCTCCCCCACCGTGGTCGTGCTGGTGGTGCTCGGCCGGTGCGGTGTCGGGCCGACCGCATCGGCCGAAGACTGCGGGCCTCGCGGTGCGGGCGGGTCGAACCGGCGTGAGCTGTTCTGATCAGGTGGGATAGCACGGGCGGCTTCAGCCACGGTCGCGGCGATGGCGAGTGCGGCAACGGCACCGAGAAACGCGAGAACGGTCACGGTGATCAGCCTCAGTGCCCGGCGCGGCGCACGGGAGCGCGGATCGTGGAGCACATCGGAGCAGATAGGGGCAGGTCAAGCCTCTGACTCTCCGAGTCGGCACGGCTACACTCGGCGCGTGTCCGAGGCAAACCGCCAGCTCCGTGCCGCCCGCGAACGCACCCCGTCCCGGCGCATACCGGGCGAGCCAATGGGACGGGAGGAACTGGCCGAGGCCGTCAACGCCTGGCTGTGGGAGAACACCGGCGAACGCTTCGACCTTGATGCTCGCGCCATCGCCCGATACGAGCGCGGGGTCGTGCGCTGGCCAGGCGCGCACTACAGGGCAGCGATGCGGCATATGCTCGGCGCGCGAAGCGACGCCGAGTGGGGTTTCCACCCTGGCAGGGCGACCACATCCAGCGCGCCATGCGACACCGAGTCGGGCTCCCATCCCGGCAGCGGAACCACATCCAACGCGCCAACCCCGTTGGGTTCCGGCACCCCGCCTTGGCTGATCACCGACACCCTCACCCGGTCCGGCATCGCTGCCACCGCCCTGGACCAAATGGAACAGGCCGTCTACGGCCACGCCTTGCGCTACCCGTCGACGCCGCCGCACGAACTGTGGTCCGCGGTGAGCACCCTGATCAACCACCTCAACGGCGTGCTCACCCACCCGCTGCCGCAACAGTCGCGGCTGCGCGCCGTAGTCCTCATGGGCGTGCTCACCGGCTTGGCCGGTTCCCTCTGGGTCGACTTCGACCGGCCACACGAGGCATCCGGATACTTTGACGTCGCCGAGCTGGCCGCGCGTGAGGCCGGTTCTCCCGACCTGGCCGCCTGGGCCCTGGCCACACGCTCCGTCGGCGTCTTCTACGCGGGCGACCACCTCACGGCCCACACCCTCCTGGCCCGCGCCGAACGGGAAGCCGCACCGGCCGGGCCGCGTCGTCGCGCCTGGGTCGCCGCACTACGAGCGCGGGCAGCCGCCGCGTGCGGCGATCCTGACGGCGCCCACCGCGCACTCGAATCCGCGAGACAGCACATCGACCGGGTGACCGAGCCTGGCACCGGCACCGACTTCTTCGACGCCGCCCGCCTGGATGGTCTCGCGGGCGCCACGTACCTGATGCTGCGCGACACCACCCGCGCGGCAGACGTTCTCCGCGGCGCCCTAGCCCGGCGCGCCACTCAGGACGCCAAGGGTCGTGCGCTCCTTGGCCTCGATCTGGCCGAGTGCCTCCTACATGACGGCGAAGGGATCGAGGCGTCCCGCGTGGCGGTCGAGGCATTGGACTGGGCCAAGGGTGCGATGGTGGAGCCGATCGCTATCCGCGCCTTGGAACTGCGGGCACACCTGATCCGGCTGTCGGGGCCCGCCGGCGCGCAGGAGTTCGACGCCCGGCTGAGGGAGGCCGCACATGCCTGAGGACCCCGCACGGTGGACGGTTCACGGGACCCGCCGCGTGTTCGCCTCCGAGTGGGTCAACGTCGACTTGGACGACGTCGAGATCCCCGGCCACCAACGGTTCGAGCACCACGTGATCCGGTTTCCCCGCGTCTCGGTCGGAGCCGTGGTCATCGACGGTGACCGCGTGCTGTTGCTATGGCGGCATCGGTTCACGACCGACACCTGGGGGTGGGAGATTCCCGCGGGATGGGCCGACGACGGCGAGGACGCGCTCGAGGCCGCACGCCGGGAGGTTCTGGAAGAGACGGGCTATCAGGCTGACACGGTCACACCGCTGATCGTTTACAGCCCGATGACTGGGATCAGTGACCAGCGTTTCCAGGTCTTCCTCGCCTCGGATGTCCAGCGGGTAGGAATACCGGACGCCGCTGAGGCGAGCCGCGTCGAGTGGGTGCCGATCGCCGATCTGCGGTCGCTCATCGCGAGCGAGCAGATCGGCGACGGACCGTCCCTGACAGCCCTCTCCAGTTACCTGGTCTTGCGCTGAGTGAGCGCTCCCGTCAGGAGCCGACGTTGATGGTGTCCGGGGTCGGTGAGTCCGCGTAGAGGTCGTCGATGTCGTGGGTGTATTTCTCCGCGATGGGCTTGCGGCGGAGTTTGAGGGTGGGGGTGAGTTCGTCGCCGCCTGGTTCCCAGAAGCCGGGGACTATGCGGAACCGCTTGATCTGTTCCACCCGGGACAGGGTGGTGTTGCCCTTCCGCACAGCGTCGGTGATCAGGGTGCGTACGGCCTCGTGGTTGAGCACCGCGCTTGGGGAGGCGGGGTCCAGTCCGTGCTTGGCGGCGAGGCCCGCGGCGGCGTCCTGGTCCACGACGATCAGGGCCGAGACGTAGGGGCGGTCGTCTCCGATCGCCACTACCTGGCCGATGAGGGAGCTCGCTGCCTTGACCGCGTTCTCGATGTTCGTCGGGGACATGTTCTTGCCCGACGAGTTGATGATCAGTTCCTTCTTGCGGTCGACGATCGTCACGTACCCGTCGGCGTCGATCACGCCGATGTCGCCGGTGTGGACCCAGCCGTCGGTGTCGATCGTCTCCGCTGTGCGGGTGGGGTCGTTCCGGTAGCCGCGCATGACCGACGCGGCTCGGATGAGGAGTTCGCCGTCGTCGGCGAGGGTAACCTCGGTGCCGTGGACGGCGGTGCCCACGGTGCCCAGCTTCACCTGGCCCGCACGGCAGGACGTGCCCAGACCACCTGTCTCCGACATGCCCCAGATCTCGTACACGGGGATGCCGATGCCCCAGAAGTACTCCATGGTGTCCACCGGGATGGCCGCCGCGCCGGAGGCGGGGACCTTGGCCTCGTCCAGGCCCAGCTTCTTGCGCAGCTTGGACAGCACGAGCTTGTCGGCGAGCTTGTGCTGGAAGCCGAGGACGGCGGGAACGGATTCGCCCGCCAGCCGCAGCTTCGCGACCTTCCGGCCGACGTCGAGTGCCCAGCCGGCGATCTTGCGCTTGGCGCCGCTGGGTTCCGCCGCCAGGCCGGTTTCGATGGCGAGCTTGAACTTCTGCCAGACGCGGGGCACGGCGAAGAACACGTGCGGGCGGGCGTCGGGAAGGGCGGCGGCGAGTTGCTTGGGGTCGGCGACGGAGGTGACGACGGTGCCGAACAGCATCGACAGGTAATGCGAGATCACGCGGTCGGCGATGTGGGCTGAGGGGAGGAACGACAACACGCGGTCACCGGGGTCGACCTCGTACGCGCTGCGGACGGCGTCGGCGACGGCGAGGATGTTGCGGTGGGTCAGCTCGACGCCCTTGGGCGGGCCGGTGGTGCCCGAGGTGTAGATGATCGTGGCCAGGTCACCGGGTTCGACGGCGCGCCAGGCGGCTTCGAAGTCGAAGTCGGGGTCGCCCGCGGCCTCAAGGTCGGCGAGCGTCATCGTGCCTTCCTCGGGACCGTCGACGCAGACGATCTTCAGGTCGGCGCCGGTGGCGCGCAGGGTCGGCAGGAATGCCTTCTCGGTGACGACGATGCTGTTGCCCGCGTTGGAGAACACGTACGCGAGTTGCTCGGCGGCGCTGGTGTTGTAGACGGAGAACGGCACCGCGCCCAGGTGTAGCGTGCCCGTGTCGACCAGATGGAACTCGGGGCGGTTGGTGAGCATGATGCCGACCGTGTCGCCCCGCTTGACCCCCTGCGCGGCGAGACCCGCGGCGATGCGGCGGATCCGGTCGGCGTACTCCTGCCATTTGATCGACACCGCGTCGCCGGTCGTGCGCAGTGCGACGAGCGTGGGGATCTCCTTCGCCGTCGCCTGGAATGCCTCGCACAGGGTTTGGCTCATGGCTCGCCTCTCGACCTTTGTGACCCGTCACACAGGGGCGTGATCGTATTCAGATCCGTCGCTCCCTGTCTATGGTCGATTCGCCCGATTCGGCCGGAATCAGCCCGCACCCAGGCAGATGAACGGCCTGCGGTACGGGTCCTCGGCGATCGACTCGGCCAGCGCCCGAGCCGGGGCCACACCAGATGAGAGCCGCTGGTGGTACTCGACCATCGCGCCCGCGGCCGCGGCGTCGCCGACCCGGCTCGTCGCGGCGACAACGGTCTGGACGCCGCCCGCGAGCAGGGCGCCCGCGTACCCGAGGGCCTCGTCGCCGGGCCGGACGTAGTTGAGTGCCAGTTCGCACGCGGCGAGCACCACCTGCCGCGGCGGCTGCCTCAGCTGGGCGACCTCGTAGGCGAACAGCGGCCCGTCGGCCAGTTCCAGCCGGGAGAACAACGCGTTGGTGGGCTCGTGCTCGCCATGCGCGGCGAGGTGGGCGAGTTCGGCCCCGTCGAGGGCGGCGAGGACTCCCGCGACCGTCGCCTGCTCCTCCTCCAGCACGACAGCCCCGGAGTACACCGACCGCAGCATGGCGTCCTCCACGACGTCACCGGTGAGCAGCGGCCCGCGCGCCAGCAGGGTCCGGCCGGGCGGGGCGACCGCGCGGTGGGCGGCCAACCAAGCCGTCGCCGAGGGCGCGACCACCACCGGCCTGCCCTGCAGCGACGGCACGACTCCCCACGGCACGGCGTAGAGCGAGCCCGTGGGCACGATCACCAGCTCACGGTCGCCGACCGCCGCCATGAGCGGTCGGATCAGCTGCCGGTCCAGGGCCTCGGCGCTGCGTTCGGCCGACCCACGCACGACGTCGACGATGGCCGCGGGCAACGTGTCCGGCGCCAACGCGTCGAGGTCGGCGTGCAGCCGGGCCGCGGGTTCGGCCGCGTCCGCCGCCGCGCCCAGCCGGATGAGCCTGGTGCGGCCCGCGGCGACGACCACGGCGACCACGTGGCCGCGTGACATGGCGAACTCGACCAGCGCCCGGTCGCCGAGCGCCACACTGACCTCGTCCAGCGACGCCACCGGCCGGGGCGAGCCCCAGGCACTCGTGTGCCAACCCAGTCGGACGACGTCGCGCTGCAGGGCGGCGGCGAGCTTGTCGAGCTTGCCCACCGGCCGACCGGCCAGCCGGTCGAGCTGCAGAGCGCGGCGGACGTGGCGCAGCTCGGCCGCCTTCGTGGCCATCTCGGAGTCGGCGATCGTCGGCAGCGGCTCGTAGCGGTACACCTGCGCCCGGGTCTGCTCCAACCAGGTGAACAGCCTGCGCGGGTCGGTCCGACGACCGTCCAGCACCAGCTGGATCGCGAGTTCGCCGAGTTTGCGGCCGTGGATCGCGGTCCCGCACACCAGTTCCAGCCCACCCATCCGGTCGCGGGCCTTGCCGAGGACCGTCAGGCCTGCCCGCGCCTCGGCGAGGGCGCGCCTGCGTTCGCCACGGGCGACGGCCAGCTCGGCGCGGCAGAGCCGGGCCATCATCTGGTTGTCGACGGGCGTCGTCGGCCTGCCCGCGGGCATCTGGTCGATCAGGATCTCGGCGGAGGTGACGTCACCGCGCAGCAGCTCCAGCCGGATGGCCAGCATCAGCGCCAGCGCCGCCTCGTCCTCGAGCATCAGCGACCGCAGCCGGTCGGCCAGCTTGATCGCGGCGACCGAGTGCGCGGCGGAGCTGCGTCCCCGGGCCAGCGCCTCGTCGGTCTGGGCGCGCATGGCGGCGAGCGCGGCGACCGCGGCCCACCGCGCGTTGCCGCGGCGGGTGAAGCGCCGTTCCGCGCGCCTGGCCCACTGCCGGGCGCGTTCGGCGTTGCCCTGCAACAACTCCGCGGCCGCCAGCGTGACCTCGACCTCCGCGGCGTCCTGTCCGGCGCGCTGCTTGCGCAGCATCGGCAGGGCGTCGGCCAGGTTGCGCGCGGCCTCTTCGGCGAGCCCGGCGGCCAGCAGTGCGCGGGCCCGGTCGAGCAGCAGGGTCGGTTGCAGGCCCGCGTCCCTGGCTTCCTCGTAGTAGCGCAGCGCCGTCGGGATGTCGCCGGTCATGTAGGCGACGTAGCCCAGGTTGTGCCGGGCCTTGATGCCCAGGCTGCCGTGCACGGCGGAGTTTGCGGCGGCGAAGTCGACACACCGGCGCAGTTCGGCGACAGCCGCCGAGGGGTTCGCGGCCTCGATGTGCGCGAGGCTGCGGTTGAGATACAGCGTGGCGAGGACGGTCGGGTCGCCCGCGCCCGCGCTGAGCGCAGCGGCGAGCAGGTGTTCGGCTTCGTCGAGGACCTCGAGCGCCTCGTCAAGTTCACCCGCTCGGATCAGCAGGATGCCGCGTTGTTCGAGCGCGAGCCCGAGCAGTTCCGACCGTTTGGGCTCGGGCTGCGCATCGGCGAGCCTGCTCGCTGCGTCGAGCCTGCTGAGCCCGGTGGTGACCTGGCCGCCCTCGGTCTCGACGTAGGCCAGCGTCACCAGGACATGGATGAGCACCGGCATCGACCCGGCGGATTCCTGGTCGACCACGTCGTCGAGCAGCCCGAGGGCTTTGAGCAGGTGGGCGCGGGCCTTGGCGAAGTCGTAGGCGTACGCGATGTCGCGCGCGCGGCTGTGTAGGTTCCGCGCGCGCTCCACCCGAGCCTCATCGGCACCCCGCATGGCTCACACAGTACGACTACCCAAGATCAGGGAGTCCAGCCCCTGTCGACCAGTTCCTTGTCGGTTTCGGCCAAAGCGGTCGTCGCGCGCGATACCCGGTCGGCGATGTCGAGGCTGTCTTTCGCGCTGGCGAAGTTCGCCGCGAGCAGGCCCGCGACCACCGGTGTGGCGAACGAGGTGCCCGCCCAGATGGCGAACCCCGTCATCAGGTCGTCAGGGTCCGGGCCGCTGCGCAGCAGCGGACCGCCCGCGACGCTCCTGGGCAGGCTGAGGTCGCCCGCCTCGGAGCCCTGCCAGAGCGGGACCGTGCTGACCACGGCGTTGCCGGGCGCCCACCGCTTGACCCACTCGCCGTCGTTGCTGAACGCCGCGATGGTCGTGCCGGAGGCGTTGAGCGCGCCGACGGCGACCAGCAGTTCGTTGGCCGTGTTGCTGCCATCGGCGTTGAGCGCGAGCGCGGCGGGCACGAACGGGCGGTTCGTCGCGTCGTTGCCCGCGGCCGCGATCACGACCACGCCGAGGTCGGTGAGCTTGCGGACCGCGGTGGCGAGGAGCGCGCCGGTCACCTCGTCGGTGTTCTCCGGGTAGAAGCCGAGCGAGAGCGAGACGACGTCGACGAGTTCGTCGGGCCGGTTGTTGTCGATCGCGTCCTGCACCCGGTCGCGCAGCCACTCCAGGGCGAGCAGCACCGAGGCGTCCGTGGTGACGCCGTCGGTGTGCAGCACGCGCATGGACAGCACCCGGGCGTCCGGGCAGTTCTGGTGGATCAGGCCCGCGACGAACGTGCCGTGGCCCGCGTGCGAGTCGGTCAGGCCGAGCAGCGGCTGGATGAGGTCGCGCTCCTCGAACGGCGACGACAGCGGCGCAAGGGCGGAACCGTTCTCCGCTGTCATCGTCGACTCGAGGTCGGCGAGGAGGGCCTGGAACTCGTGCGACACCTCGACGACCGGGTCCGCTTCGAGCGGGCCGACGCGCAGCCACGGGTGGGTCCCGATGCCGGTGTCGAGCACCGCGACCACCGGACGCCGCCCGGAGGTCAAGTCGCCGGGCGCGCGCCGCGCGGGCTGCGGCATGAACATCCGGACCGGGTTGCGCGAGCCCGTCGCCAGGCCGACCGACCCGGACGGAACGCCGCCACCGTAAGGGACTCCGCCACCGTAAGGGACGCCGCCGCCATAGGGGACTCCACCGCCGTACGGAACTCCGCCGCCGTACGGGACTCCCCCGCCGTACGGCGCTCCGCCGCCGAACACCGAAGCAGCGCCCACGATGTGCTCCAAACCGATCCCCGCCACCTTGTCGGTGGGAAGTTCATTGCGTAGAAGGGCGAGAACCGCCCACGGGTCGGGCATCCGGTCCGCCTTGACGCCCGCGCGCACGCGCACGGCGACCGGCACCGGGAGTTCCTGGTCCAGTTTCTTGATCGCCCGCTGCCAGCGGTCCGTGCGCGGCAGCAGCGGAGAGAGGTGCGCGCCCAGGGGCTCGATCACCTTGTTCAGCTCCGCGAGCAGGTCGCTGTTCCGCGCGGTCCGCAGCGGCACCAGCAGCGTGTCGGCCCGGTAGGCGGTGGACTGCGGCCGGGTCGTCCCCTCGTACCAGACCGCCGTCGCCGGGTCGAGCACGCGCACCCGGTGTCTGGAGAACACGTCCGTCGGCACCTTCACGAAGCGGTGCGGGTGGTTGCCCTTGCCACGGTTGCGGTCGTCCGATTGCTTATCGGTCCCCATACATGCCCCAATTGCCTCAACGCGGATCCCGGTCTATGGCTCACTGTCACTAAGTAGAGCGCACAGGCTGTCATGAGATACGTCGAAACGGCGACTGGATGCGTAACGCCTGTTCAGCACCCCGACTGGATTAACCGGACGGTTACCCTGAGCTATCGCGTCGCTACGATCATTCCACTGCCGAGAACGACGTCGCCCGCGTCGTCGGGGCGGTAAAGGACCACGGCCTGGCCGGGCGCCACGCCGCGCAGCTCGTCGCCGGGGCGCACCAGGAGTTCGCCGTCGACGAGCTCCGCGGTGGCCTGTGAGGTGCCGCCGTGGGCCCGCACCTGGGCGACGCACTCGACGGTGCCCTCGATCGGGCGACCACTGGGCCAGATCAGCCGGGTCGCGATGATCTCGCGGACGGCCAGCTTCTCCAGCGCGCCGACCCGCACGTTGCCGCTGACCGGCTCCAGCGCCAGGACGTAGCGCGGGCGGCCGTCGGCGGACGGGGCGTCGATGCCGAGGCCGTGCCGCTGTCCGACGGTGAAGCCGTGGACACCGGCGTGGACGCCGAGGACCGCGCCGGTCTCGTCATCGACGAGTTGGCCGGGACGTTCGCCGAGCTTGCCCGCGAGGAACCCACGGGTGTCGCCGTCGGGGATGAAGCAGATGTCGTAGCTGTCGGGCTTCTCGGCGACGGCGAGCCCGCGCTCGGTGGCCTCGACGCGCACATCGGACTTGAGCGAGCCGCCCAGCGGGAACATGGCGTGGCTGAGCTGCTCGGCGGTCAGCGAGGCCAGCACGTAGGACTGGTCCTTGCCGAGGTCGGCGCTGCGGCGCAGTTCGGGGCGGCCGTCGACCTGGGCGAGCCGGGCGTAGTGCCCGGTGCAGACGGCGTCGAAGCCCAGGGCGATGGCCTTGTCCAGCAGCGCTTCGAACTTGATCCGCTCGTTGCACTTGAGGCACGGGTTGGGCGTGCGGCCCGCGGCGTACTCGGCGACGAAGTCCTCGACCACGTCCTCGGTGAACCGCTCGGCGAAGTCCCACACGTAGAACGGGATCCCGAGCAGGTCGGCGACCCGGCGGGCGTCGTGGGCGTCCTCGACGGTGCAGCAGCCGCGCGAGCCGGTGCGCAGCGTGCCGGGCTTGGCCGACAGCGCGAGATGCACGCCGACGACCTCGTGACCCGCGGCGACGGCGCGCGCGGCGGCGACCGCGGAGTCGACACCGCCACTCATAGCGGCCAGGACACGCACTGCCTACACCTCCGCCGCGGCTCGGGACTTGGCCCGCCGCATTCCGGCGAGACCCGCGCTGCGGGCTCGCGCGACCACCGGACCGATGGCCTCGACCAGGGTGTCGACGTCATCGACGGTCGACGTGTGCCCCAAGGAGAAGCGCAGCGAGCCACGGGCGATCGCGGGCTCGGCGCCCATCGCGAGGAGCACGTGGCTGGGCTGGGCGACGCCAGCGGTGCAGGCCGAGCCGGTCGAGCACTCGATGCCCTTGGCGTCGAGCAGCATCAGCAGGCTGTCGCCTTCGCATCCGGGAAAGGAGAAGTGGGCGTTGCCGGGGAGCCGGGACGGTCCATCGTCCACAGTGGACTCACCGGGATCGCCGTTGAGGATTGCGTCGGGCAGCGCGGCGCGGACCCGGGCGACCAGGTCGGCGCGCAGCACGGCAAGCCGGTCGGCCCGCTCGGCCCGATCGGCGGCGGCGACCCGAACGGCCTCGGCGAACGCGACGATCGCCGGAACGTTGAGGGTGCCGGAGCGCACGTCGCGCTCCTGCCCGCCGCCGTGGGAGACGGGGGCGCAGGGCACGTCACGGCCGAGCAGCAGCGCGCCCACTCCGAACGGCCCGCCGAGCTTGTGGCCGGACACGGTCAACGCGTTGGCGCCGCTCCCGGCGAAGTCGACCGGCAGGACGCCGACGGCCTGCACGGCGTCGGTGTGGAACGGGATGCCGTGGGCGGCGCACGCGGCGGCCAGCTCGCGGACCGGATTGACGGTGCCGACCTCGTTGTTGGCCCACATCACGCTGACCACCGAGACGGACTCCGGGTCCTCGGCGATCGCGGCCCGCAGGGTGTCCTCGTGGACCCGGCCGAACGCGTCGACTTCCAGCGCCACGACCTCGGCGCCGCTGTGTTCGGCGAGCCAGGTGGCGGCGTCGAGGACGGCGTGGTGTTCGACGGCGGAGACCAGCACCCGGGTGCGGTTCGGGTTCTTCGCGCGGCGGGCCCAGTGGATGCCCTTGACCGCGAGGTTGTCGCTCTCGGTGCCGCCGGAGGTGAAGATCACCTCGGAGGGGCGGGCGCCGAGGGCCGCGGCAACGGTCTCGCGGGCCTCCTCGACGGCGCGTCGGGCCAGCCTGCCGGAGGTATGCAGCGAAGAGGCGTTGCCATAGGTGGTCAACGCCCCGGTGAGGGCCTCGGCCACCGCGGGAAGGATGGGCGTGGTGGCCGCATGGTCGAGATAGGTCATCGCTCAACCAGAGTAGACCGACTCTCGGCACCCCCGTCACGAGATACCGCCCACCGGCCGTTCCCACCACGGCTGTAGAGCACGAAACCGAGGGCCGCGACGCCCGCCATCACCAGGTTGAGCGGGATCACGGCGGCGGTCGGGGCGGCCGCTGTGGCGAGCGACACGAGCAGGACGCCGCCGAATCCGACGCAGACCGCGGAGAACACCATGTCGGCGACCTGCAGCGCCGACGAGGTGAAACCACGCTCCCGCTCGGACGTCTGCTCCAGGGCGAGCACGCTGATGGCCGGAAACGCCATCCCGACGCCCGCGCCGGTGACCACCCAGAGCACCGAGGCCAGCCACGACGGTCCCCACGCGGGGGCGATGAACGACGTCGACGCGAGCCCGACCGCGAGGATCGCGAACCCCCAGCGGATCAGCGTGGCCCGCGCGATGTCGGGCCGTCTGCCCTGCCAGTGCGACGCCCCGGACCAGCCGAGCGCGCCCAGGGTGAGCGGGAGGCCCGCCATCGCGGGCGAGTAGCCGTGGACCGCGGTGAGGGTAAGCGGGAGGAAGGCCTCGACGCCGAAGAACGCGCCTGCCAGCATCCCCCTGGCCAGGACCGTGCGCGGCAGGCCGGCGCGGGCGGTGAGGGTCCCGGCGGGCAGCAGGGTGCGCAGGGCGGGGATCAGCACGGCCAGGCCGCCGAGGCCCAGCCACAGCGTCCCGAAGGACGGGTGTTGCGCCGCCCAGGTCACCGCGGTGATCCCGACCGCCGCGGCGACGGCGGCGAGCGGCAGCCCACGTCGGCCGGGGGTGGCGGGCCGGGTCGGCTTCGGCAGCGCGCGCAAGGCCGGGACCAGCAGGATCACCCCGAGCACCGCGAGCGGCGCCAGCCCGAGGAAGACCCACCGCCAGCCGACCCGCTCGGTGGCGATGCCCGCCGCCGTCGGCCCGACGATCGACGGGATCACCCAGGCCGCCGCCAGCATCCCGAAGGCGGCGGGCCGGTACTTCTCCGCGTAGACGAGCGCGACCAGCACGTAGATGGCGGCGACCTCGGTGCCCAGGCCCAGCCCCTGCAGGACCCGGCCGACGAGCAGCCCCACCATGTCGTCGGCGGTCCCGGCGACGATGAGGCCCGCGAGGAACACCGTCGGGCCGACCATCAGGACCGGCCCGGGTCCGACCCGGTCGCACACCCGCCCGGACAACACGGTCGCCACGACGCTGGCGGCGAGGAACGAGGTGAACGGCCAGGCGTAGAGGTGGCCGCCGTCGAGTTCGGCGAGCATCCGCGGCATCGCGGTGCTCACGCCGAGGTGCTCGAACGCGGCGATGGTGATGAGGAGCAGCATGCCGACCGTGGTGGCCCGGTTCTCGGTGCTCCACAGGGACCCGCTGGGGGATTCGGTGACCGTCACCCGGCAATGGTGCTACCTCCAGTCCGCAGGAGGTCCAGTCCTTTTCGTGAGATTTCCCGGGGAGGGCAACCTGGTGCCCCACCTCACTCGTCACCATGAATAGACCGGGGAGGGGATCGTCGGGTGACCGATCGCGACAACGAGTTCGTCGACTACGTCAAAGCGCGCGGGGCGGCGCTTCGGCGCACCGCCTTTCTGCTGTGCGGCGACTGGCACCGGGCGGAGGACCTGGTGCAGAGCGCGCTGCTGAAACTCTTCCGCGCTTGGCCGAAGATCCGCGCGGACGACGCGATCGACGCCTACGCCCGCAAGATCCTGGTGCGCACGGCGATCGACGAGTCCCGCCGGTTGTGGCGCAAACGCGAATGGGGCGCCGACGACCTACCCGACGTGGCGGCCCCGGGCGAGGACCACGACAGCGCACTCGACGCACGGCGGGCGCTCGCCCGTCTCCCGGTCCGGCAGCGGGCGGCGGTGGTGCTGCGGTACTGGGAGGACCTGCCGGTCGAGGAAGTCGCACAGCTCCTCGGCTGCGCGGAGGGAACGGTGAAGAGCCAGTGCGCCAAGGGCCTGGCCTCACTACGGCGGATGCTCCGCGACGAGATGGTGTTGGAGGGACCGCGATGAACAGCTTCGAAGGTGCGGAGGTCGACCCGCGGGAACGCGACGACGTCCGTGAGGTGATCCACCGGGCGCTGGACGAGGAGCCCGAACTGGGCTTGGAACCCCAGGAGATCCTGTCCCTGGCCCGCCGCCGCCTGCGGACCAGGCGCTACGCGGGCATCGGAGGCGTGGCAGCGGCCGTCGCCGGCGTGACCCTGGGCGCGACTCTGCTTACCGGGCCGGTCGAAGCCCCCGGGATGATCGGCCCGGCAGAGGTCGGCCGCGTGTCCACGACAGCGCCACAGGTGACTACGACGCCCCCACCGCCAACGGTGAGCCCGTCCCCGATGCCCCCACCGAGCACCACGACGAAATCGACCGTCCGCGCGCCCGCACCTCCCACTGCCTCCCTACGACCGACCACCCCGCGCTCGGCACCAGCCACCTCGGAACCGGCACCGGAGTCGGTCAGCCCGACCACCACCCGGCGGTAAACGGAGGCGATCGCGCTGGGCCGCCCGTGGCGACGGCCACGGCCCGACACAAAGAGGCCCGACCACCCCGAACCGAACGGGCCGAACCACCCGAACCGGACGGGCCAAACCCAACGGCCTGTTTGGGTGGAGCGGTTTCTTTGGGGAGAAGAAAGGCCCCTAAACTCGCCGTGGTCGTGGGGCCGAGGGCTTCCCACCCGCGTTTCCACGACAGGGGCCTTTCTTCGTAGGGGCCCAAAGAAACCACTCCACCCAAACAGGCACAACCACCCGATGCGCGCGCGCAAACCCCGCCCGGTGACGATCAGACGCTCCGCCAGGTTGCCCGCTGTGTCCTGTCCGACGAAACACCTCCTAAGGCGAACCAACAGCCGACGCCAACCGGTCTTCCTATGCGTATCCCCAAACGAGGCACAGCGTATTTCCCCGCTGTCCCAACGCATAGGAGAAGCGCATGCGTGCTGTCCGCGTTCTGTTCGTCGGTCTAGGTGTCACCGCCGCGACCCTGTTCACCATGTCCCCGGCCGTGGCCGCCCAGGGTCAGCCGGCGCCGCCCTCGACCACCACGGTCAAGCCCCCGCAGCCCTCCGCCGCGCCGTCGTCGGCTGTGGTCACCTCCAGCCCCACCCCCATTCCGACCACCGCGCCCGCTCGGCCGCGGCCCAAGGGTGGTGTGCAGACCGGTGGCGGCAGCCCGGAGGGTGACAACACCGGTCTGATGCTCGGTGGTGGCGCCGCCCTCGTCGCCGGGTTTGGTGCCTTCGCGCTGCGCAGGCGCGCGGTGCGTGGGTCCAACTGATCGTCATGGACCGCACTCGTCATGGCCGCCGCGGATTCGCGGCGGCCATGGTCGCGCTCATACTGCTGTCCGGCTGTGCCACAGCCGTGTCCACGCCGTCGATCACGTCGTCAAGTGAGTCAAGTGCGCCGCCGCCCGCAAGCCAGAGCACAACCGCGGCGGCCCGCATAAAGCCGGTGTCCGTGGAGATTCCGAAGATCCGCGCGAAGTCGTCGCTGGTGCCGGTCGGGCTCGCCGCCGACGGGACGCTGGAGGTCCCGCCGACCTCGCAGCCGTTGCAGGCGGCCTGGTACGAACTGGGACCGATGCCGGGTGAGGTCGGCCCGTCGGTGGTGCTCGGGCACGTCGACGGCGACGGCAAGCCGGGCATCTTCCACCAGCTCACCAAACTCGCCCCCGGCGACGAGGTGCTGATCGCCCGCGAGGACGGCAGCACGGTGACGTTCGTCGTGCGCAGGCTCCAGCAGGTGGCGAAGGACGCCTTCCCCACCGAAGAGGTCTACGGCGACACGGCGGGCCCCGAGTTGCGGCTGATCACCTGCGGCGGCAGCTTCGACCGCGCCACGGGCAACTACCGCGACAACGTCATCGCCTACGCGACCCCGAAGTCAGGCTGACAGCGCCGGGTGCGGTCGGACCGGCCGCACCCGCCTGCGCTGCGCGGGCACCGTGACCCGGCCGAGGGCCGAGTTCACCGCCGCCTCGGCCAGCGCCGCGAGTTCGCGGCGGTCGGCCGCGCGGCCGGGGGCGATCTCGTCGAGCACCTGGACCTGCAGCACCAGCCCGCGCAGCCGCGCCACCCGCAGCACCGAGTCGATGATCGTCTCGTCGCCGATGAACGCGGGGGCGGTGGTCTCGCGGCCGTCGGCCATCAGGAACCGCAGCGCGATCGGGCGCACCGGCACACCGCCGTCGATGGCCGCCTGGAACACCGCGGGCCGGAACCGGCCGACCCCCTGGCCGCACCACGTCGTCCCTTCCGGACACACGTAGACCAGCGACCCCGACCGGAGAGTGTCCGAAAGGGACGTCATCGTCGTGGGCAGCGCGCGGAGGTTTTCCCGTTCCAGGAACACAGTTCCCGCGGCGGCGACGACCCGGCCGAGGACCGGCCATGAGCGGATGTCGAGTTTGGCCAACGCGCGCATCGGACGGATCGCGTTCACCGCGGCGATGTCCAACCAGGACACATGGTTGGTCGCCACCAGGGCACCGCGTCGCTGGTCGGCCCGCAGGTCGCCGCTGATCTGCAGCCGAACCCCGAAAGCCCCCAGCAGGGAACGGAAAATCGCCTTCGCGACCAGCTCCCGGCCCGCGCGGCCGATGACCGGCAGCAGCGGGACCGCGAGCACGCTGCCCAGCAGCACCGCCGCGGCCCCGGCCAGCCGGGCCACGACCCGGGCCCGGCCGACGGTCGGCTCGCCACCGGTCAGACAGGACGGGCCGCACGGCGACGTCGGCATCCAGGCGTGGGCCATCGCTACTCCCCGAGGAAGAACTTCAGGTACCGCTGGTCGATGTGCTCGAGGCCGAGCAGCACGAAGAAGTCGGCGACACCGAAGTCGGCGTCGTGCGCGGGCGGGCCGCACACCCAGGCGCCCAGGCGCAAGTAGCCCTTGAGCAGCGGCGGCATGACCGTGCGCGCGGGCGCGCCGACCGAGTCGACGTCCCAGGCGTTCAGCGGCTGGACCCGGTAGCGCTCGTCGGCGTAGTGCTTGGCGCGCACGGTGTTCCACACGCCCGCGGCGAGGGTTCCGCCGTCGGTCAGCGGGACCGACGCGCAGCCCGCCAGCCAGCTTTTGCCGGAGAGCAGCATGTACCGAGCGATGCCCGCCCACACCAGACTCACCACGGCGCCGTTGCGGTGGTCGGCGTGCACACAGGACCGTCCGGTCTCGACAAGGCCGTCGCGCATCCCGGCGAGCGCGGAGAGGTCGAACTCCGTCTGCGAGTAGAGGCCGCCCGCCCGCGCGGCGCCATCCGGCGACAGCATCCGGTACGTGCCGACGATTTCGCCGGTCGTGTCCTCACGGACGATCAGGTGGTCGCAGAACTCGTCGAACCGGTCCACGTCGAGACCGGGTTCGGGGGTCCGCAGGGTCGCGCCCATCTCCTCGGCGAAGACCTGGTGGCGAAGTCGCTGCGCGGCGCGCACTTCGGCGCCATCGTTGGCCACCAGAAGCGAGTAGCGAGCGGTACCGGTCTCTGGGGTGCTCACCAGCACGTGGGTCATATCTGTTTTCTACGGACCGCACGGCAACCGTCACCGGCCCATTCCCGTAACCGGCCGGTGGAAAGTCAGTGAATTGCCAGTGCCGGGACAAAGAGTTCGGGGCGGCTCCCACTGGGAACCGCCCCGAATTCGATCTTGATTTGGCTCAGCCCTTGCGCTTGCCGACCTCTTCGGTCAGCTGCGGAGCCACGGCGAACAGGTCGCCGACGACACCGAAGTCGGCGATCTCGAAGATCGGCGCCTCGGCGTCCTTGTTGACCGCGACGATGGTCTTCGAGGTCTGCATGCCCGCGCGGTGCTGGATCGCGCCAGAGATGCCGAGCGCGACGTACAGCTGCGGGGAGACCGTCTTACCGGTCTGACCGACCTGGAACTGCGGCGGGTAGTAGCCCGAGTCGACCGCGGCACGCGAGGCGCCGACAGCCGCGCCGAACGCGTCCGCCAGCTTCTCCACGACCTCGAACTGCTCGGCCGAACCGACACCGCGGCCACCGGAGACGACAACCGACGCCTCGGTGAGCTCGGGGCGGTCGCCGCCGACGATCGGCTCCTGGCCGGTGATGCGGGCCGACTTGGCCGCGTCGGCCGCGGGAACGTCCACGGCCTCCTCGGCCGCGGCGCCCTGCGCCTGCTCGGCCTCGAGGCCACCGGGGCGCACCGAGACGATCGGCGTGCCCTTGTTGGACTTCGACTTGACGACGAACGCGCCACCGAAGATGGACTGCACGGCGACAACAACAGCGCCGTCGCCGGAACCTGCTGTGTTTTCAATGCCGATGGCGTCGACCAGCAGGCCGGAACCGGTGCGGGCGGCGAGCCGACCCGCGATCTCCTTGCCGTCGGCCGTGGCGGCGACGAGGACGGCCGCGGGGGCCGCCTTCTCCACCAGGGCCGCGAGCACGTCGACCTTCGGGGTGACCAGGTAGCCGGTGGCGTCGTCGGACTCGGCGACGTAGACCTTCGCCGCGCCGTAGGCCGCCAGGGACTCCTTGAGCTTGGCCGCCGTGCCGGGCGAGCCCACCACTACGGCCGACGGCTCGCCGATCTGGCGGGCCGCGGTCAGCAGCTCGAAGGTGACCTTCTTGATCTCGCCGTCGACGTGGTCGACGAGGACCAGAACTTCGGACATGGGGTTTCCTCCTTCGCTGCTTGTCAGATGAGCTTCTGGGCGATGAGGTACTCGGCGATCTTGACGCCGCCGTCACCCTCGTCGGAGACCCGCTGGCCCGCCGCGCGCGGGGGCTTCGGGGCCGCCTCGAGCACGGAGGACGAGGCGTTGGCCAGGCCCACCTCGCCCGCGTCGATGCCGAGGTCGGCGACGGTGAACGTCTCGACCGGCTTCTTCTTCGCGGCCATGATGCCCTTGAACGACGGGTACCGCGGCTCGTTGATCTTCTCGCCGACGCTGACCACGGCGGGCAGGGAGGCCTCGAGGTGCGTGATGCCCTCGTCGGTCTCGCGCTCGACCTTGATCGACGCGCCCTCGATGGTGACCTTGCGGGCGTGGGTGAGCTGCGGGTAGCCCAGCAGCTCGGCGAGGATCGCCGGGACGGCGCCGGAGCGGCCGTCCGTGGCCTCGTTTCCGGCGATGACGAGGTCGACGCCGTCGACCTTGCCGATCGCGGCGGCGATGACCTTGGAGGTCTGCAAGACGCACGAGCCGTGCAGAGCCGGGTCCGAGACGTGCACGGCCTTGTCCGCACCCATGGAGAGGGCCTTGCGGATGGCTTCGGTCGCACGGTCGGGGCCGACGCTGAGCACGGTGACCTCGCCGCCCTGCGCCTCCTTGATCAGCAGCGCTTCCTCGACGGCGCGCTCGTTGATCTCGTCGAGCACCGCGTCGGCGGACTCACGATCCAGCGTGTGGTCGGAGTCGGAGAGCTTGCGCTCCGAGTAGGTGTCTGGCACCTGCTTGACCAGGACAACGATGTTTGGCATGGGTCTTCTTCGACCTCCTGGGTACGAGCACCGTGTGTTCGCCGCCGACCGGCAGCGCGCCGCCTTGAATTCTCGTGCGGTTCGGCTGACCTTGCCATGCGGGTCGGCCGCTTGACACGGTGGCCTTGGCCACGCCGATGTTACTCGCCAGTAGCTGAGGTGCAAGGCGCAACGCCTCCGGCGGGGCCGTGACAGTGCTCACCACGTGGCCCGCCCGGCGGTGATACGCACGTCGATGCGCTGGTCTGAACGGGTTATTGTCCTAGGAATGAGGGTTGCCGTGATCACGGACTCAACCGCCTGCCTGCCCGCCGAGATGGCCGCGCAGTGGCGGTTGACTGTCGTTCCGGTACAAATCCGGATCGACGGACACCTCGATCTCGAGAGCCGGGTTCCACGAAAGATGCTGATCGACGCGCTGCGGGCGGGCCGCGACGTGTCGACCGAGCCACCGGACCCGGCAGCGCTGTTCTGGGCCTACCAGGCCGCCGCGGCCGACGGGTGCGACGCGATCGTGTCCGTCCACATCTCCGGCGACCTGTCCCAGACCTACGCGCACGCGAAGCAGGCCGCCGAGCGCGCGTCCATCCCCGTGCATGTCGTCGACTCCCGAACCACGGGAATGTCCCTTGGGTACGCGGCGACGACAGCGGCCCGGGTGGCGGCGGCGGGCGGCGACCCCACCCGGATCATCGACGCGCTCAACCGCAGGCTCGCCGACTGCTCCGAACTGCTCTATGTGGACACCCTGGAGTTCCTGCGCCGCGGTGGGCGCATCGGCGTGACCGCGAGCCTCATCGGCTCCGCGCTGTCGCTCAAGCCGCTGCTGGCCATGAAGGACGGTGAGGTGGCACCGCTGGAGAAGGTCCTCGGCGGTGGCCGAGCGGTGCGCAAGCTCATCGACACGGCGGTCCGCCGGATCGACGGCCGGGCGGTCGACCTGGCCGTGGGGCACGTGGGCGCGCCGGAACAGGCTCAGGCGATGCTCGACGCCCTGCTGCCGCGGGTTCCCCAGGCGCGGCAGTCCGTGATCATCGAGGGCAGCTCCGCCCTGGCGGTCCACTTGGGCCCCGGCGCGCTGAACATCTCCATCTCGCCGGTATAGGTCCACCAAAACATGAAGACCACCTTCCGGGGGAAAGGTGGTCTTCATGTTCGTGATGAACAGGGCGCGCTGTCATCACGCACGCGCGGCGACGTGGGGGTCAGGCCGTCGCGGGAAGCCATTTCGCTCGACCGGGCGCGGTGGGCACCCAGCAGCCCGCGGCCGAGGTCTCGGTGCGGTGGCGCGTGAAGGCGCCGGGTGTGCGGTCGTCGGGCAGCGCGAGCAGGTCGCGCAGGATGTCGGTGGCCCAGCCTGCGCGCTGCCACAGCACCTCGGTCGGGTTGAGCACGTCCGCGGCGTCGGCGGGCAGCCGCGACGCGATCGCGTTGTCCTCGGCGTGCAGCCGGATGACGTCGATGACGTTGTGGTGGGCGCGCACGCCGACGACGGCGGCGATCTCACCGCGCGCGTCCCTCGGGTGCAGGAAGTCGAAGCCGCGGGCCACGAGCCTGCGCAGGTAGGTCTCGGCGGTCGGCATCCGCAGCACGCCGCCGCGCAGAGCGCTGGTGAAGGACCGGATGACCTGCCCGGAGAAGACCAGAGCCGGACCGTCGGGGCTCTTGGAGTCGCGGATCGCGGTGCGACCGTCGGAGACCGGCGAAACCTCCACACAGTTTCCTACCGCGCCACTCCGGCTGCCCTTGCGCCAGTCGGCGCCGGTCACCAGTGCTGCTGACATTCCGTTGCGAATCACGGTCATCGCGACCCCGCCTCCCGACGTCATCCTCACGTTGCAGATGCACGTGCATTTGAACGTGACGACGGTAACACGATCACCCGCCCACGCAAATGCACGTGCATCTGCCGGAGTCGTTCGGCGGTCGAATCGGAGCGGCGAGCGGTCGGCTCAGTTTCGCCCGGTCAGATCTCGGCGCGGCGCTTGATCAGCGTCTGACGGGTCTGGTTCGGCGTCTCGGCGTCGACGGCGAGCCGGTCGATCACCCGGCTGTAGGTCTCGATCTCCTCGCGACGGTCCAGGTAGACCGCGCCGCCGAGGTGTTCGATGTAGACCAGGTCAGGCAGTTCCGGCTCGGTGAACCGCAGCATCGTGAACGAGCTCTCCGCGGCGTAGCCGGACAGCGCGTAGGGCACGACCTGCAGGCTGATGTTGGGCAGCCGGGTGACTTCGAGCAGGTGGTCGATCTGGTCGCGCAGCACCCGCGGGCCGCCGATGGGCCGGTGCAGCACGGACTCGTCGATGACCGCCCACAGCTTCGGCGCGTCGGTGCGGTGGAGCACCTTCTGCCGAGACAGACGCAGAGCGACCCGGCGCTCGGTCTCGTCGGTGCTCAGCTCGGGGCGGCCGTGGCTGGCGAGCACCCTGGTGTACTCCTCGGTCTGCAGCAGACCGGGGACGAACTGCAGCTCACAGGTCTGGATACGCGAAGCCGACTCCTCCAGGCCAACGTAGTCGGTGAACCACGTCGGCATGAGGTCGCTGTAGCGGTGCCACCAGCCGGGCTCGTTCGACTGCCGGACCAGGGCGATGAACTGGTCGCGTTCGTCCTTGTCGGTGACGCCGTACATGGACAGCAGGTCCTCGACGTCGCGCTCCTTGAAGCCGACGCGGCCCAGTTCCATCCGGCTGATCTTCGACTCGGAGCCGCGGATCTGGTAGCCCGCCTTGCCCCGGCTGATCTCGGCTTTCTCACGGAGTTTGCGGAGTTGGGAGCCCAGCACGATCCTGCGCGCGGTCGGGCCGCCAGTCTGCCCACCGTCGTTGCGGCCGTCGGCCACGCTCA
This sequence comes from Actinokineospora xionganensis, assembly GCF_014323725.1. GTDB lineage: Bacteria > Actinomycetota > Actinomycetes > Mycobacteriales > Pseudonocardiaceae > Actinokineospora > Actinokineospora xionganensis. The sequence goes on from NZ_JABVED010000009.1 coordinate 130,482, forward strand.
GTCCCTTTCCGACTCGAACTCTTCGCTGGAATGCGGCCCCTACCTGGCCGCACTCTTGCCAACACCCCTAAGGTGAGGTTACCCCTCGACTCCGCACCGTCCATGATCCACGACGCTCTGTGAGGAAAGCATGTCCACCGACGCCCAGCAGACCGAACGTGATGTGCCTGTCTACATTGACACCAGCAAGGCAAGCATCGCGAGAGTCTACGACGCGTTCCTCAATGGCAAGGACAACTACGAGATCGACCGCGAGGTGTTCCGCCGCGTCAAGGCGGTCGCCCCCGAAGCGGCCCAGCTCGCGTACGACAACCGTGCCTTCCTGATCCGCGCGACCCGGTTCATCGCGAACCAGACCGGGATCAAGCAGTACCTCGACCTCGGCTCCGGCCTCCCGACCGCGGAGAACACCCACCAGGTGGCCCAGCGGATCGAGCCCGACTCCGTGGTCGTCTACGTCGACAACGACCCGGTGGTGCTGGCCCACGGCCGCGCGCTGCTCGAGGAGAACGACCAGACGCACTTCATCGCCGAGGACATCTTCGAACCGGAGCGCATCCTCGAGAACGAGACGGTGCGCAGCCACCTCAACTTCGACGAGCCGATCGCCCTGTTCCAGATGGGCACGATCCACCACTACGACGGCGAGCGCTCCCCCGCCGACATCATGAAGACCTACATCGACGCGCTGCCCTCAGGCTCGTTCGTCGGCATCAGCCACTTCCTCGACCCGCAGACCGCCGAGCACAGCGCACTGGCGCGGCGGATGGAGGAGGTGTTCCTGCACAGCCCCATGGGCACCGGTCTCTTCCGCACGCAGAAGGAGATCGAGGGCATGTTCCCGGGCCTGGACATGGTCCACCCGGGGGTCTCGCTGTGCGCGACCTGGTGGCCGGACGGTCCGCAGATCAAGCCGCTCGACCAGGTCCAGTACTGCATCGCGGGTGGCGTGGGCCGCAAGCCCTGATCCGTACTGGCTGGTAGGCCATCGGCTACGGTGCCAGCGTGTCCACCGATCCCGTAGCCCCGACGGCCGACCCGCTCCCGCTGACCGGCGAGCGCACGGTGCCGGGCATCCCGCTGGAAAACTACTGGTTCCGGCGACACGAGGTCGCGTATCTCGACCTCGCGAAGCACTGCGCGGACGCGGTGGTCCTGGAGGCCGGGTGTGGTGAGGGCTATGGGGCCGACCTGCTCGCGGGTCACGCCCGGCTCGTCGTGGGGCTCGACTACGACCAGCTGACGGCCGCGCATGTGGCCAAGGCGTACCCGTCGGTGCGCACGCTGCGGGGCAACCTCGCGGCGCTGCCGCTGCGGTCGGACTCGGTGGACGTGGTGGCGAACCTGCAGGTCATCGAGCACCTGTGGGACCAGGAAGGCTTCCTGCGCGAGTGCCGTCGGGTGCTGCGCCCCGGCGGCAGGCTGCTGATCACCACGCCGAACCGGATCACCTTCTCCCCCGGTCGCGACACCCCGCTCAACCCATTCCACACCCGCGAGCTGTCGGGCGCCGAGATGGCGGACCTGCTGGTCGACGCGGGGTTCGAGGTCGAGTTCCTCGGCGGCGTGCACCACGGCCCACGGCTGCGCGAACTGGACGCGGCACTGGGCGGGTCGATCATCGACGCGCAGATCGAGGTCGCCGTGTCAGGCGAACCGTGGTCCGACGAGCTGATGGCCGCGGTGACGTCGGTGCGCGCGGAGGACTTCGAGATCACCACCTCGGACATCGACGCCAGCCTCGACCTGGTCGGGATCGCGCGCGCATGAACAAAGAACCGATAGGCAGCTTCGCGCTCGTCCTGCACAGCCACCTGCCCTGGCTGCCGCACCACGGCACGTGGCCGGTCGGCGAGGAGTGGCTCTACCAGGCGTGGGCCCACTCGTACCTGCCGATCGTGGACCTGGCCCGGCGCTTCGCCGCCGAGGGCAAGCGCGACATGTTCACCCTGGGCGTCACCCCGGTGCTGGCCGCGCAGCTCGACGATCCGTATTCACTGCGCGGGGTGCACGACTGGCTGGGCAACTGGAACCTGCGGGCGCAGTACGCGGGCGTCCGCTGGCAGAGCGCGGACCCGTTGCTGCGTGAGGTCGCCGCGGCCGAGTTCCGGGCGTCCGCGGCGGCGCTGACCGAGTTCGAGACGCACTGGAGTAGCGGGTTTTCGCCGATTTTGCGGACCCTGGTCGGCAGCGGCGTGATCGAGCTGATCGGCGGCCCGGCAACTCACCCGTTCCAGCCGCTTCTCGACCCGCGACTGCGCGCGTTCGCCCTGCGCGCTGGGCTCGACGACACCGAGGCACGGATCGGGCACCGACCCGAGGGCATCTGGGCGCCGGAGTGCGGTTACGCGCCGGGAATGGAGACCGGGTACGCGGCGGCGGGTGTCCGGCGGTTCCTGGTCGACGGTCCGGCGCTGCACGGCGACACCTCGGCCGCGCGCACGGTGGGCGACTCCGACGTCGTGTGCTTCGGGCGCGATCTGGAGGTCACCTACCGAGTCTGGTCGCCCAAGGCGAGCTACCCGGGCGACCCGGCCTACCGCGACTTCCACACCTACGACCACCCGTCGGGGCTGAAGCCGTCGCGGGTGACCGGGCGCAACGTCGAGCCCGGGGACAAGCGGCCCTACGAGCCCGCGCTGGCCGCCCAGGCGATCGAGCGGCACGTCACCGACTTCGTCGACACCGTCGTGCGGCGGCTGACGGACCTGCGTGAGCAGCACGGCAATCCGGGTCTGGTTGTGTCCGCGTACGACACGGAGCTGTACGGGCACTGGTGGCACGAGGGCCCGGTCTGGCTGGAGAAGGTGCTGCGGGCGCTGCCCGAGGCCGGAGTTCGAGTCACCACGCTGCGCGGCGCGCTCGACGCCGGGCACCTCGGCGGGCGGGTCGACCTGCCCGCGTCGTCGTGGGGTTCGGGCAAGGACTGGCGGGTGTGGGACGGCGAGCAGGTCGCCGACCTCGTGCACGCGGGGGCGGAGTTGCAGCGCGACCTGCTCGACCTCGTCGATAAGCACTCGGTTGATGATCGAGACCCGGTTATGGACCAGGTGGTGCGGGAAGCCCTCTTGGCCCTGTCCAGCGACTGGGCCTTCATGGTCACCAAGGACTCGGCGGCCGATTACGCTCGGCGTCGGGCCAAGGTGCACGGCGAGCGCTACGCGGAGCTGGCGAGCCTAATTCGCGCGGGTGCGCGCGACCGCGCGTCACAGCGGGCCGCCGAGCTCGTCTCCGAGGACGGGCCCTTCGCCGGACTCGATGCACGCCGGCTGGGTACTGACGAGTAGGGTTTCGAGACCCGAAAGCGAGGATTCGCTCGATGCGCGTGCTGATGCTGTCCTGGGAGTACCCCCCTGTCGTTGTCGGGGGGCTCGGCAGGCATGTGCACGCGATCGCCCGACACCTCAGCGACCTGGGACATGAGGTCGTCGTGCTGTGCAGGCACGAGGCGGGAACCGACGCCGCGACGCACCCGACCGAGGACGACGTCCACGACGGTGTCCGGGTCATCCGGGTCGCCGAGGACCCCACGCACCTGGTGTTCGAGAAGGACCTGGTCGCCTGGACCCTGGCCATGGGCCACGCGATGATCCGCGCGGGCCTGTCCCTGATCGACGGCTGGCGCCCCGACGTCGTGCACGCCCACGACTGGCTGGTCACCCACCCGGCCATCGCGCTCGCCGAGCAGGCGAAGGCGCCGCTGGTGTCGACCGTGCACGCCACCGAGGCGGGCAGGCACAGCGGCTGGCTGTCCCAGCCACTCAACCAGCAAATTCACTCGGTCGAGTGGTGGCTGGCCAACCGCTCGGACGCCCTGATCACGTGCTCGTCGGCCATGCGGGCCGAGGTGTCGCACCTGTTCGAGGTCGACCCGGAGACCATCACGGTCATCCACAACGGCATCGAGCCGCGCAGTTGGCGGGTCCCGCCCGCGGCCATCCGCGAGGCGCGCGTCTCACACAGCCCCGCGAACGCTCCGCTGCTGCTGTTCTTCGGCAGGCTCGAATGGGAGAAGGGCGTCCAGGACCTGATCGGCGCGCTGCCGAGGATCCGCCGCACCCACCCGGGCACGCGGCTGGTGGTGGCGGGCCGCGGCACGTACGCGAAGCAACTGGAAGAACTGGCCCGCAAACTCCGCGTCCGGCGCGCGATCGACTTCGCGGGCCACATGTCGGACCGCGAACTCGGCTCGACCTTGGCGGCGGCGGACGCGGTGGTACTGCCCAGCCGGTACGAGCCCTTCGGAATCGTGGCTCTGGAAGCGGCGGCGGCGGGGGCTCCGCTGGTGTCGTCGACGGCAGGCGGGCTGGGTGAGGTCGTGGTCGACGGGGAGACCGGGCTGTCGTTCACCCCGGGCGACATGGACGGCATCGCGACAGCGGTTCGGCGGGTGTTGGACGATCCGGCCAGCGCCAAGCGACGGGCCCGGATGGCCAAGGCGCGACTGGCGGTGGACTTCGACTGGAATCGGATCGCCGAGCAGACGGCGGAGGTCTACGCCCGCGCCGAGACGGCGGCACCGAGACAGCTCGGCAGGCCAAAGATCGCCAGCGGCAACGCTTTCATCATCTGACCCCGCGAGTCCCCACTTCCCGACAGTGAGTTCTCACTTGAACTGAGGACTCATTGTCGGGAGGTGGGGACTCGCGAGTGGGTCAGGTGGACTCGAGGGACTTTTGGAGGGCTTTGCGGGCCTTGCGGTCCATGTCCTCGACGGCGGCGCGGCGGGCGGCGTCGGCTTCGTAGGCGGTGAGGCGGCTCTTGACCACCTTCGCGGGCATTCCCGCCGCGATGGCGTAGTCCGGGATCTCCCCCCGGACAACCGCGTGGGCTCCGATGACACAGCCTCGGCCGATGCGAGTGCCCTTGGTGACCGTGACCTTCGTGCAGATCCACGTGTCCGGCCCGATTCGCACCGGAGACTTCACGATTCCCTGGTCCTTGATCGGCTGGTGGATATCGGCGGTGACGTGGTCGAAGTCGCAGATGTAGACCCAGTCCGCCACCAGGGCGGCCTCGCCGAACTCGACGTCCAGGTAGCAGTTCACGACGTTCTGCCTGCCGAACACGACCTTGTCGCCGATCCGCATCGAGCCCTCGTGGCAGCGAATGGCGTTGCCGTCGCCGATGTGGACCCAGCGGCCGATTTCCAGCCTGCCGAAGCCTGGTCGGGCGTGGATCTCGACGTCCTTGCCGAGGAACACCATGCCGCGCAGGACGATGTGGGGGTTGGCCAGGCGAAACTTCAGCAGGCGGTAGTACCGGACCAGGTACCAGGGCGTGTACGCCCGGTTGCGCAGCACCCAGCGCAGGGAGTCCCTGGTCAGGAAGCGTGCCTGGGCGGGGTCGCGGTGGGCGCGCGACCAGAATCGCAGTCGATCGGACACGGGCGAGCCCCACATGGACGTCATGGACGAAAACGTTAACCCAGCAGTAGGGCGGCGGTGGCAGGGTGGTCGTATGCCTCGCCTGATCATCGACACGGACCCCGGCGTCGACGACGCCTTCGCCCTCTGTCTGGCCGCCCGCTCGCCCGAGGTGGACCTGCTGGCGGTGACGACGGTGTTCGGCAACGTGAGCCTGGAATCGACGACCCGCAACGCGCTGCGGCTGATGGCGCTGTGCGGCCGTGAGGACGTCCCCGTTGCCGCCGGGGCCGCTCGGCCCTTGGTGCATCCGCAGGCGGCTGAGGGGAAGGCCGCGCACGGGGAGGACGGGCTCTCTGGTGGAGCGGACCTGCTGCCCGCACGCACCCGGGGTGCGGAACCGGTGGGCGCGGTGGAGTTGATGGCACGGGTGCTGCGGGCCTCGCCGACCCCGGTGACGATCGTCCCGATCGGGCCGCTGACGAACATCGCCCTGCTGCTGGCCACCCACCCGGAACTCGCTCCCCGAATCGAGCGGCTGGTCATCATGGGCGGCGGGCTGGCGGGTGGGAACGCGACCTCGGCCGCCGAATTCAACATCTGGTCGGACCCGGAGGCGGCTCGGCGGGTGTTGGTGGAGGAGTCCGTCCCGACCGTGTTGGTCCCGATGGATCTGACGTATCGGTGCCGGGTCGACGCGGATTGGCTTTCGCGGCTGGCCGCTTCGGGGCCGCTTGGGGCGACCCTTACGGCACTGACCGGCTCATATCGGGCGCACTACAGCGAGTTGATGAACTTCGACGGCATGGTGATTCACGATGCCGTGGCGGTGGCGGAGGCTGTTTGTCCGGGGATTTTGCGGACTGAGCGGCTTCCCGTTCGGGTTGAGACGGCGTTTGGGCCTGCTCGGGGGGCGACGTTGGCTGATCGGCGGTTGACTCAGTACAACGACACGACTTCTGCTCGTGCGATCGATGTCGCTGTGGATGCCGAGTTGGCGTCGTTGCGGGAGTTCATCCTGCTCGGGCTTTCCTGACGTTTCTGCGGGGTGCCTGTCCTGGCCCGTTGCGTTTCGGGGTGCTCGCGTTCTCTGGGCGTGGGCCGCGGCTTGTTGATTAAGTTCTTTGTGCTTCACAGACGATCGCTACCGGCGAGCGGCCGGTTCTGGTGAGGACCACTGAGGCTTCGTTGGGGCCCTTGAGTTTCAGCCTCGGCCGCAATGCGTTCGGGTCGATGTCCAGGCCCCGTACCAGGATTTCCAGGCGTCCGATGCCACGTTTGGACAGGGTGGCGCGCAAGGTCTTCTCGCTGTACTTGCCGTGTTCGAGTACGTGGAAAGCACGGATTCCCGGTGGGGGTTCCGGGCCGGTGAGGTAGGCGATTCGTTCGTCGAGTTGGCTTAGGCGGTGGGCGGCGGCGTAGTGGCGGACCAAGCCTGCCCGCACCACCGCGCCGTCGGGGTCGACGATCCACTCGCCGACCTCGGTCACCGGGCAGGTGTCGTCTTGACGGTCGGTGACTGTCCATTCTGAACCGTCCGAGCGCAGGACCGTGGCTCGTCTGCGGGCTTCCGTTGCCAGGCCTCCGGTCCAGAGGCACGCCTCACGGACAGCTCCGTCGAGGGAGACGACTTCGACCTCATCCGCCCATGGCACGTCGTCGAAGTCGATGCCGGGGGCGCATTTCACGGCCAGGTCTCGGCCTCGGTACGTCTCGGCGAGAGTTCCCAGGGGCGGCGCGAAGTCCTCTGGTCGCCAGCGGCGCCTGCCGGACGAGTCGCGGCGGCCTGGGTCCGCCAGGACTGCCATGTCCTTGGTGACGGGCACCAAGGCGTCGGCGCGGGCCAGGATTGCGTTGGGGCGCTTGAGGTTGTGGCGGGCCATGGCCAGACGGACCGGGTCCAGGTCCGAGCCGACACACCTCGCCGCCACCTCGGAGACCGCCGCGAGGTCCACGCCGACCGAGCACGTCACGTCGTGGACGTCGCGGCCGGCAAGCCTGCGGGCGCGGTGTCGGGCGACGGGGGTCGGGGTGGCCTGCTGCAGTGCGGCGTCGGTGAACAGCCAGTCGGCCGGGTCGTCCACTTTGGACACAGCCTTGCGGCGCAACAGAACGGTTTCCAGCAGTGCGGGGGCGCGGTCACCGGCCAGGGTGCGCGCTTTGGCGACGTCGGCCAGGTAGGTCGCGGGGGTCAGCGGCAGCCGATCGATCTCGGCTGCCGCCGCCGCTCCTTGCGGCGACCGCAGGAACGCCACGTCGCCGAGGGTGAATCCGTAGCCCACTCAGTTCGGCTTGCGGCCGCTGATGAGCACGTTGTAGAACAGCTCGCGCGGCAGGACCTTGCGCAGCACGCGCTCGTCGAGCCACGACAGGCGCTGCCAGGTCTTGAAGGCGAACATGCCCCAGCCGAAGCCGAGCTTCTCGCGCGGCACCGCGGCCTCGAAGGTGCGCACCGGCCAGCCGAACAGGGCCGCGGCGAACTCCTCGGTGACCGCGCGGACCTCGACCATGCCCGCGGCGCGCGCCTGGGTCTCCAGTTCCGCCGGGTCGAAGGTGTGGATGTCGACCACGGCCTCCAGCGCGGCGGCGCGGGAGGACTCGTCGAGTTCCTCCTGCGGCCTGCGCCACGAGCTCAGCGCGCCCAGCTTGGTGATGTTGGTGGTGAGCCACCAGGTGGCCTGGCCCAGCTTGCGGGCGTAGCGGTCGCCGATCTTGGTCGGCTCGCCCGCGAAGACGAACCGGCCGCCCGGCTTGAGCACCCGCTGGATCTCGCTGAACGCCGCCGGGATGTCGGGGATGTGGTGCAGCACGGCGTGGCCGATGACCAGGTCGAAGCTGTTGTCCTCATACGGGATGCGCTCGGCGTCGGCGACTCGGCCGTCGACGTCTAGGCCCAGGCTCCTCGCGTTGCGCAGGGCAACCTCGACCATGCCGGGCGAGAGGTCGGTGACCGACCCCTTCTTGATGACGCCGCCCTGCATGAGGTTCAGCAGGAAGAAGCCGGTGCCGCTGCCCAGCTCCATCGCCGTCTCGTACGGCCATTCCTGGTCGCCCGCGACGGCCTTGAACCGGCCGGTGGCGTAGTCGATGCAGCGCTCGTCGTACGAGATCGACCACTTCTCGTCGTAGGAGCCCGCTTCCCAGTCGTGGTACAGCACGTTCGCGAGCTTGGGGTCGGAGAACGCGGCCTCGACCTGCGCGGCGGTGGCGTGCGGGTTCGGCGTCGGATCAGCGGCCATGGAACTCCGCCTTTCCGGGCCCGTTCTCGATGAACGACTTCAGGCCCGTGTCGCGGTCCTCGGTCGCGAACAGCGCCGCGAAGAGGTTGGTCTCCAGCTTCAGGCCGCTGGCGAGGTCGTTGTCGAGACCGCCGTCGATCGCGGCCTTGGCGGCGGCGAGCGCCCTGGAGGCACCAGTGGTGAACTGGCGGGCCCAGCGCTTGGCGGCCTCGTAGACGTCGTCGGGGGCGACGACCTCGTCGACCATGCCGAGCGTGAGCGCCTCCTCGGCCTTGACGAAGCGGCCGGTGTAGACGAGGTCCTTGGTCTTGCTCGGGCCGATCAACCGGGCCAGCCGCTGCGTGCCGCCTGCGCCGGGGATGATCCCGAGCAGGATCTCCGGCTGGCCGACCTTGGCGTTGTCGCCCGCGATGCGGCGGTCGCAGCACAGGGCGAGCTCGAAGCCGCCGCCGAGGGCGAAGCCGGTGATGGCCGCGACGGTCGGCTTGGGCAGCTCCGCGATCGCGGTGAGCGACCCGGTCAGCTCGGGGGCGTAGTCGGCGATGTCGGTGTACGACATCTCCGCGAACTCCTTGACGTCCGCGCCCGCCGCGAACACCTTCGGGCCGCCGTAGACGATGACCGCCTTGACGTCGTCGCGCTCCCGGGCCTCCTGCGCGACCTCGCGCAGTTCGGCCTGGAGTTGGCGGTTGATGGCGTTCATCGGCGGCCGGTCGAGCCGGATGGTCCCGATGCCGTCCTCGACCTCAAGCCGAACGAACTCACCCACGGCGATGTCCTCCTACCGGTCCGATACCACGTCGTCGAAGGTTACCTGTCAGTACGAAACTCAGCTGCGGCGGCGGGCGAAGTACCGGTCGCCGGAGCGCTCCAGTTCGAGGTCCTGGCCGAACGCGGCAGACAGGTTCTCGCTGGTCAGCACGTCTTCGATCAAGCCCTGGGCGACTACGCCACCCGCGGAGAGCAGCAGCAGGTGGGTGAAGCCGGGCGGGACCTCTTCGACGTGGTGGGTGACCAGGACGGTCGCCGGGGCGTCGGGGTCCATCGCCAGTTCCGAGAGGCGCGCGACCAGGTCTTCGCGGCCGCCGAGGTCGAGGCCCGCGGCGGGCTCGTCGAGCAGAAGCAGCTCGGGGTCGGTCATCAGGGCGCGGGCGATCAGGGCGCGCTTGCGCTCGCCCTCGGACAGCGTGCCGAAGGTGCGGTCGGCGAGGTGGGCGATGCCCATGGACTTGAGCAGCTCACCGGCGCGGCCGGTGTCGAGCTGGTCGTACTTCTCGCGCCAGCGGCCGAGGACGGCGTAGCCTGCGCTGACGACGACGTCGAGCACCTTCTCCTCGGCGGGCACGCGGCCCGCGAGCGCGGCGGAGCAGAAGCCGATGCGGGTGCGCAGTTCGAAGACGTCGACCTTGCCCAGGCGCTCGCCGAGCACGTGCACGGCGCCCGTCGTCGGGTGCAACTCGGCACCCGCCATGCGCAGCAGCGTGGTCTTGCCCGCGCCGTTGCTGCCCAGGATCACCCAGCGCTCATCGAGCTCGACGTTCCAGTTCACCCCTTTGAGGAGATCCGTGGTGCCGCGACGGACGCCGACGTCCGTCATGTGCACAACCAGGTCGTCGGGAGCGGTGCTGACGTCAGTGTGCGGGGTCACGGCGGCCATTCTGCCTTTGCCGCGACACGGCCGGGGCTGTCGGGGTCGGGCATTGTCGGCCCCGTGCGCCAGGATGGAGGGGTGACGCACTCCGAGCCACGTCTGCTGCCCGGTCATCCCTACCCGCTCGGCGCGCACCCGGAGGCAGGCGGAGTGCGCTTCGCGGTGACGTCGTCGATCGCCGACGCCGTCGAGTTGTGCCTGATCAACGAGGGTGGCGTCGAGCGCCGGATCGAGCTGGCGGAGCGCACGTTCGGGGTCTGGCACGGGACTGTGCCAGGGGTCACACCCGGGCAGCGGTACGGCTACCGCGTGCACGGCCCGTACGAGCCCGCGCGGGGGCTGCGCTGCAATCCGGCGAAGCTGCTCGTCGACCCGTACGCGCGCCGGATCACCGGAACGATCACCGACCTGGGCGCCACCCGCGGCTACCGGGGCGACCCGATGACCGGGCCGCCGTCGCGGATCGACTCGCTCGGCTCCGTCCCCCTATCGGTGGTCACCTCCCTGGGTGGTCCCGACACCGGGCGGCGGCCGGACGTGCCGTTCGAGGAGACGGTGATCTATGAGCTGCACGTGCGCGGGTTCACCAAGCTGCACCCGGACATTCCGAAGGAACAGCGCGGGACGTACCTGGGGCTGGCGCACCCGGCGGTGATCGAGTACCTGCTGCGGCTCGGCGTGACGGCGGTCGAGTTGCTTCCCGTGCACAGTTTCGCCGACGAGCCGCTGCTGCTGCGGACGGGCAGGCACAACTACTGGGGCTATGCCAGCTTGGGATTCCTCGCTCCGCACGCGGCGTACGCGTCGCGCCGCGGCAAGGAGGTCGAGGAGTTCCGGACCATGGTCGCGGCGCTGCACGCGGCGGGCATCGAGGTCATTCTCGACGTCGTCTACAACCACACCTGCGAGGGCGGCGCGGCGGGCCCGACGGTGTCGCTGCGCGGGCTCGACGCCCCGGCGTACTACGTCCTGAACTCCGACGGGCACGACGTCGACCTCACCGGGTGCGGCAACACGATCGACGCCGGGTCGCCGACCGCGGTGCGGCTGATCACCGACTCGATGCGGTACTTCGCCACGGAGATGGGGGTCGACGGGTTCCGCATCGACCTGGCCAGCGTCCTCGGCAGGCCGCACGGCGGCGCGTTCCACCCGGACGCGCCGCTGCTGACGGCGATCACCACGGACCCGGTGCTGGCCAACCGGAAGCTGATCGCGGAGCCGTGGGACGCCACCGGCGACGGCTACCGGGTCGGCGGTTTCGGGGTCAACTGGGCGGAGTGGAACGGCCGCTTCCGCGACGGCACCCGCGACTTCTGGCGCGGCGCCACCGGGCTGCGTGACGTCGCCTACCGGCTGTCGGGGTCCTCCGACCTGTACTCCGCGAACGGGCGGCGGCCGTGGGCGTCGGTCAACTTCGTCACCGCCCACGACGGCTTCACCCTGCGCGACCTGGTGTCGTACAACCACAAGCACAACAACGAGAACGGCGAACACGGCGCGGACGGCACCGACGACAACCGGTCGTGGAACTGCGGGGTGGAGGGCGAGACGCAGGACCAGGCGGTGCTGGAACTGCGCGACAGGCAGGCGCGCAACATCCTGAGCACGCTCCTGCTGTCCACCGGGACCCCGATGCTCACCGCGGGCGACGAGCGGTGGCGCACGCAGCACGGCAACAACAACCCGTACTGCCTGGACAACCACACGTCCTGGCTCGACTGGTCCGCGACCCCCCGCGGCGAGGACCTGCTGGCGTTCACCCGCCACCTGATGTCGCTGCGCGCCAACTCCCCGGCCCTGCGTCAACCGGAGTTCTTCGACGGCAGGCCCACCAGGTCCGGCGAGCCGGACCTGGTCTGGTTCCGCCCCGACGGCAACCCGATGACCGACGACGACTGGTTCGACGAATCGCGGCGCACCTTGGGAATGTGGATCGACGGCTCGGAATGCCTCTCCCGCACCCGCGAGGGCGACGTCGTCCCCGACGACTCCTGGCTGCTGCTGCTGCACGCCGGGCAAGACCCGATCGACTTCACCCTGCCCCCGGCGCGCTACGGCGAGCGGTTCGTCCCGACCCTGGACACCCGCACCCAACGCGGCGCACCGGACGACTCGACCCCCTGCGCCCCGGGCGACAAGGTGCACCTCACCGGCCGGATGACCCTGCTGATGCGGGCGCCCAGGTCGACCTGACCGCGCATTTCAACCAAGCGTCCGAGCGGACCACAACAAACCCCCACCCACCACTGGGGGGCTGCCCCTGGCCAGTCTATCGGTGGCGGCGGCGCGCAAGGAGGTGTGCGCGCAGGCTGTGGACAACAGGCCGTCACCTGTGGATCACGGTGCCCTCCGAGTCCAAGTTCCACGACGTGGGAGCCGGTACCGCGACCAGCCCACCGTGCCAGCATGGGCGGCATGACCGGGTCGCACCTGTGGCGTGACCGCGCGATCGACCTCCAGTTGGTGGCCTCGTGCGGCTGTACCGCCACGCGGCCCGCCTTTCCCTGATCAAACACCCCGGCGGTGCCGCGTTTCGCTGTCCTCACCCGACACGAACTCAGGAGCACCGCATGCCGGCCCTTGCCGATCTCGACATCCATCCCCGTCTCGACTCCCCCACGCTGCGCGGCCTCATCGCCCCGCGACGTCCCGTATGGACGCCCGCCGAACTGCGCCAGCTGACCGCGTCCGCGGTCAACCGCCTGTCCGTCCCGCTGCTCGACGTCGTGCGCTTCTCCAGCCCGCAGCGCTGGTGGGCGCGGGTCGCGGTCACCGACGAGATCGAGTTGTGGCTGCTGTCGTGGCTGCCCGGCCAGGGCACGGCGCCGCACGACCACGGGGGCGCGACCGGGTCGTTCTCCGTGCTCTCGGGGGCACTCGCCGAGACGTTCCGCTACCCGGCGGGTCCCATCCGCAACGCGTTGCACCGCGCGGGTTCCAGCGTCGCCTTCGGTGCGGGACGGGCCCACCAGGTGGAGAATGTCGGCAGCCGGATGGCGGCGAGCGTGCACGCCTACTCGCCGCCGCTGGTGCCCACCCGGGAGTATCGGAGTCTGCGCGAGGTCCCCGAAACCATCCCGTCCCTTCCGGCGCAGCGGGACCACCGATGAGTGCCATCGACGACGAACTCGCCCGGGCCAGGGCCGACCTGGACCGGGTCGACCCGGTGACAGCGGAACGCCTGCGGCAGGAGGGCGCCCTGTTCGTCGACATCCGCCCGGTCGCCAACCGCGCCGAGGAGGGCGAGATCCCCGGGTCTGTCCCGATCGAGCGAATCCACCTGGAGTGGCGGCTCGACCCGCACGGTGAGCACCGGATCGCGGGCTTCAGCGAAGACACCACCGTGATCGTCCTGTGCAACGAGGGCTACGCCTCGTCCCTCGCCGCCCGCGACCTCAAACGCCTGGGCCTGCGCAACGCCACCGACCTGATCGGCGGCTACCGCGCCTGGCACGCAGCAGGCCTCCCCACCCACGACGGCGGCACCCCCGCGATCCCCTGACCCCGCGAGTCGCTGTGACACATGGCGCCGATACCCAGCCCTGCTCGGTCGCGGTGACCATCAAGGCGACCGAGCCGCGCCGCCGAAGGCGGCGCCATGTCACAGTAGGGCATGTTCGTGAAGGTCTGTGGGTTGCGCACGGTGGCCGATGTCGACACGGCGGTCGAGGCCGGGGCGGATGCCATCGGGTTCGTGTTCGCCGAGCGAAGCGTGCGCCGGGTCGACCCCGAACTGGCCGCGCGCCTTGCCGCCCGCGTCCCCGACGACGTGCTCACCGTCGGGGTCTTCAGCGACGTGTCGGCCACCGCGGCGGGCGAGATCGCCGTCGCCGCCGGTCTGCGGGCGGTCCAGCTGCACGGCGACTACCCGCACACCGCCTTCGCCGACCTCGCGGGCGTCCCGGTCCAGCTCATCCGGGCGACCGCGCTGAAGCCGACGACCGACGTCGAGGTCGGGGCGTTCGGCGAGGACATGCTGCTGCTCGACTCGCCGGTCGCGGGCTCGGGCGAGCGATGGGACCTCGCCACCCTCGACGGGGCCTGGCCGCAGGGGAAGTGGATCCTCGCGGGCGGACTCGACCCGGCCAACGTGGGCACCGCCATCGCCGCGTCGCGCCCCTGGGGTGTCGACGTGTCCAGCGGGGTCGAGTCGAGCCGCGGGGTGAAGGACCAGGGCCTGATCCGGGACTTCGTCAGGGCGGCCCGCTCCGCGACCTGACACGGAACCGGTCGCGGCCGGGTAGCGTCTGCCTATCGTGCGGTTACTTCGAGTGGTCTCCGGTCCCGTGTTCCTTTCGGTGTTCGTCACCGGGGTGGTCGTCGCGGTTCTCGAGCGATCGGTGGCCCAGGTCGCGCTGGGGCTGGCGGGCGCGGTGGCCGGGCACCTCATCGGTCTTCTCTCGCTCCAACTGGGACTGCTGCTCGGCGCCATCGCCCTCCGGGCCCGCGTGCACCGGGTCGTGATCGGGATCGGCGCCCGCCTGAAGGACTGGACGACGCCGAGGCGGGTTGTCGTGCTGCGTGCGGTGCCGGTGTTCCTGTCGGTGTCGGTGGGTCCTGGGATCGCTCCCGCCCGCAAACGTATGTGGGGCGCCGCGCTGTGTTCGATGGCCGCTGGTGTGGCTGCCGCGGTCGTGGTCGGGTTCAACGCCCTCGCCGCGCCTTCCGGCTTCCGGCTGGGCCTCGCGGTTGCCTGCGTGATCACGGTGGGGCATGCCTTCATCCCGCGGAAGACCGCGACGTCCACCTCCACCGGTTGGCTGGTCTTCAAGCTCCCGGCCCTCACCGGTGTCCGCGCCCAGCAGCTGGATGCCGCTCCGCTGGTGGGCCAGACCGTCGACGCCGCCCAGGAGGGCAAGCTCGACCTCGCCGCCGAACTGGCGGCAAGGCTGCGCGACGAATACCCGGCGCTGCGCACGGCGACGGCGGCGCGGGTCCTGGTGCTGCAAGCCCAGGGCCGCTACGCCGAGGCGATGATGGTGGCGATGACGATCGTCGAGGACCGCGACCAGACGCCCGCCGAAGCCGCGGTGGCGTTCGCCGCCTTGGGCGGGTTGGCGTGCGCCACGGTGGAAGCCGGTCAGCTCGACGCGGAGATCGGACTGGGCACGGCGGCCAAGGCCATCGAGAACGCGGTGACCCTCGGATACCCCGAGCACAAGCTGAACGGCACCCGTGCCCTGCACGAACTGTTGTCGGGCAACACCAGCCGCGCGATCTCCCTGGCCCGCCTGGCGGCGGAATCCGGCGACGACCGCCTGGGCCGGGCCGACGACCTCGCGACCCTGGCCCGCGCGCACATGACCGCGGGCGACAACCGCTCAGCGCGCACCGCGTTGGCCGAGGCGGAGAAGCTGGTCCCGTGGTGGCCGCGCGTGGCGGTCCTGCGCAGCCGCCTCGACATCGCCTGATCTCTCCCAGTGAGGTGAACCCGCCGGTCAGGGACGCGAAGTCCGGCGCGACCGGACCCGGGTGAGGACGGCTCCGACCACCAGACCGAAAGCCACATGGTCGGCTACCTGAGGCAACACCGGCAGCTCCCTGATCCGCGGAAACCGGCGCCCGACCAGGCCCAGGTCCAGCGCCGCGATGGCGAGACCCGCCACCGCGCCCGCCGCCGTGGTGTGCCGACTCGGCAGGGTCGCGGCGAGGGCGGTCGCCCAGCCCAGGGACAAGGCCGTGTGGGCGACGGCAGCTCCGGCGAGCAGGCGTCCGCGGCGGGTTTCGTTCGGCAGGAGCAGGGAGCCCGCGGCGCGGGTGGCCGCCAACGGGTCCTGGCCCGCGACGATCGCCCACGCGGTCGAAGGAGCCCCGCTCAGCACCCCGGCCACGGCGCCCGCGAGCAGGCCGTCGCGGAGTGCGCCGCGGGAGGGGTGGCGAGGATCGTGCGGGTCCACGGTGTCAGTGTCGCACTTCAGCAGTCGCCGACGTGGGTGACGGCGGGGCGGTCGTGCATCAGGAACTCGACATGGCTGATGTTCTGCGCGTACGCGCCAGCCAGCGCGAACACCACTTTGTCGCCGATCCGCACCCGGCCCGCCCGGACCGAGCGCGCCAGCACGTCCTTCGGGGTGCACAGTTGACCGACGAAGGTGATCGCGTCGTCGGGGCCGCAGCCGGGGCGGTCCCACGGGCGGTCCCAACGCCGCACCGGCAGCACCGCGAGCGGCTGGTCGTGGCCCTTCGCGGCCGGTGTGCGCAGGTGGTGCGTCCCGCCCGCGCAGATGGCGAACCATTCCCCGTGGCTCCGCTTGATATCCAACACTTCCGTTGCGTACCAACCGGAGTAGGCGCTCACCGCGCGGCCCGGCTCGATCCGCACCACGGGGCCCTCAGGGAGCGCGCTCAGGTGCCTGGCGTACTCGGCCCAGTCGAAGACCCGTTCGGGCCGGACGTAGTCGACGTTCATCCCGCCGCCGATGTTGACCTCGGCGAGCGGAAGCCCGTGCCTGCGCGCGTAATCGATGGCCCAGTGATGGATGGCGGCGCCCTGTGCGGCGCAGGGCTCA
This sequence comes from Actinokineospora xionganensis, assembly GCF_014323725.1. GTDB lineage: Bacteria > Actinomycetota > Actinomycetes > Mycobacteriales > Pseudonocardiaceae > Actinokineospora > Actinokineospora xionganensis. The sequence continues at coordinate 147,250 of NZ_JABVED010000009.1, forward strand.
GGGTCCGACCCGCTCGCCAGGTGGGCGTGGATCCCGACGAACTCGATGCCGCGCGACGATTCCAGCGACGCCGCACAGGTGTCCGCTTCGGCCGGGTCCATGCCGAACGGGCTCGGGCGGCCCCCCATGGTCAGCACCCCGACGGCACCGCCGGTCGGCAGGTTCACTCGAAGCAGCACCCGCGCTCGGGTGCCCAGTTCCCTCGCCAGCACATCAAGCCTGCGCAGTTCGTTCAGGCTTTCCACGTGGAACCGCTCCACCCGCGCGTGCAGCGCGGCGGTGAGTTCGGTGTCGGTCTTCCCTGGACCGCCGAAGGCGAGCGGGACGTCCGGGGCCATCTGCCGCACATGCGCCAGTTCCCCGCCGCTGGCCACCTCCAGGCCGTCGACATGCCGGGCGATCACCCGCAGCAGCCCCGGGTCGGGGTTCGCCTTCACGGCGTGGATCAGCTCCACGGACCCGAGCGCGGCCCGGATCGCCCCCGCATGGGCGTCGAGGTGCTCCAGGTCGTAGACGTAGGTAGGGGACCCGTCGAGCCCCCGGACCGCCTCCGTGACCCGAGCGGTCAGGGGCGTGCCCGCGGGCGCGAGGACTGCGGCGGGAAGGACAGTCGTCAACGGGTTTCCTTTCAGAGAAGCCGGCCGATCGGGTTGGGAAAGGGGACGTAACCCGCCTGCCGGTCGGCTTGGCGCTCCCACCGCACGAGCAGGTTCGTCTTGGCGGGCAACGGAAGCCCGGTCAACAGCGCCCGCAGCCGCGGCGGATGGCCCAAGGTCTGGCTCACCCCGGCCACGGTGTCGCCGAGATCGGACCACAGCCGGTCCTCGAACCGGCACATCCCCGGCGCGGACTCGTGCACGAGATCGGCGAGGGCGCCCGCGAACTCGGTCAGGTGGTTGACGAAAAGGCAGTAGGCGATCCGGTTCCACGCGCGTTCGTCGTCGTAGGCCACGGCTCGGGCGACGTCGGCGGGCAGCGCGGCGAGGGTGTCCAGGTGCCGGTCGGCGAGAAGTTTCGTGCCTTCAAGGTCACGGGCGAGCACGCGCACCGGCAGGTTGTCCGGGCCGAGCACGACCAGCACGTTCTGCGGGTGCGGTTCGAGCACGACACCGTGTTCGGCCCACAGGCTCAGCACCGGCGCGACGAGCAGGGTCGTGTAGCGGTGCCACCACCGCAGCGCCCACCCCTCGACATCCGGGTCCGCCGCCAGGTCGGCCAGTCGCGTCCGAGTCCCCGCAGGGTCGCGGTGTTCGGCGGCGAGCGCGCCCGCGAGGTGCACCTGGCCGCGGAGGTTCTCGCCCAGGCCGCCGCGCACGATGGTGCCGAATCCCTCCAGCAGCGCGTGCCGCCCCCGCTCGTCGCCGTAGCGGGTGGGGAGGTCGACAGTGCGCGCGGCGGGCTCGGGCAGGAACCCGAATCCCGGGTGTTCGCGCGTCACGTGCGCGCACGGTCCGGCCAGCAGCCGGGTGAGTTCGACCGCGCCCGCGAGTTCGTAATCGGCGTTCTTGCGCAGACAGTTGGTGATCCGCACGTTGAGGCTGGTCTTGAGGAACAGGTCGGTTTCGGGCTGGTAGAGCGTGCGGACGCTGGCCGTCGGATGGAACTGGGGGCCCGTCTCGCCGAGGTCGCGCAGCGCGCCCGCCGCCATCGCCGTGCGCAGGACGGGCCCCGCGGCATCGTCGGCGGACATCAGCGCGAACTGCCACGGGTGCACCGCGAGCGCGCGGAATCCTTCTGGCACAGGCAAGTCCGCGGTCCGCGCGTGGCCGTCGAAGCCCACGTCGTCCATGACGTGGTCGCGAACGAGTTCCGCGGGTGCGGCCAGCCAACGCAGCGGGAACGCCGACCGCGCCTCGGGGGCGTAACGGCGCCACTGCGCGGAGCCGCCGGACCGCGACTTCGGCGTCGGGTGGCGGGGATGCCCGGCCAGCAAGGACTGTTCGGAGTCGAGGTAGGCGCCCGCGGCTCCCGGCACCGGCCGGTCGGCGGACTTCGGCCGGGTGCGCAGGAGGTCATCGAGCGCGTCACGGCTGGCCGCGACCTGCCCGGCGAACTCGTCGTTCCCGTGACCGGTGCGCAGCGTGAGTTCGGCGTCGATCAGGGCGGCAAGTTCGTCGGCGCCGCACGACCGCCACCCGCCGTCGGCTTGCTCGGCCTGGACGGGCCCGGTGAAGCGGTGGGCCGCGACGGTTGACGCGCGCCGCAGCCGAGCCCGCAGCGTGTTGCCGGTGTGTGGCAGGTGCACCACGAGGAAGCGGTCGACGATCCCCGTCCGCCGTTCGGGTCCGGCGACTTCCCGGACCAGGCAGCCGAGAATCGTGTGGGCGGTCAGCAGATCAGCGGTGTCGACGCTCAGACCCGCCGCGGCGGTGGTCGAGGCGGTCAAGATCAGCTCCTGGGGCGCAGATAGTTCGGGCCGGCGTGGCGGTAGTGCTTGTTGATGTCCGTGCAGCCGAGGCGGTGCTTGGGCAGCAGGGTCCCGGCGGTGACCATCGCCTTGACCGGTAAGTGTTCCGCCTCCAGCACCCGCCTGCGCACCGCGTCGGCTGCCGCGACGGACCTGGCGTCGGCCACGTCGGTCCAGCGGAGGAGCGCCTGCTCGATCCTGGTCCGCAGCAAGGCGAACAGCCGCGCCCGGCGCGCCAGGTCGTCGCCCGCGTGCTCGACGATCAGCGCGCCCGCGCACAGGTGCAGGGTGATCGTGATGAACATGTCGGCGAGGTCGTCATCGCCGGTGACGCTCATCCGCTGGTCGGCGAACGAGTCCGGCGTCACAGGCAAGCCGAGCGCTGCGGAGAGGCGCGTGCAGTCGATTCGCGCGCCGTCGTCGTCCTTGTAGACCAGGCGAAGCCAGGGATCGCCGCCTGCCATGGCGACGGTGATGTTCTGCTGGTGCGCCTCCAGCGCGACGCCGTAGCGGACCCACAGTGCGACATGCCAGTCGAGCAGGAGGGTCAGGTACGTGTCGAGCCAGGCCTCGGTGTCGCCGCCGGTGTGCCGGGCCGCGAACGTGTCGAGCAGTGTGGCGCCGGGACGCGCCGGGTCTTCGGCGAGCAGCGCGGCGACCGGTGCGAGGGTGTCGCTCGCGAGGTCGGCGGGATAGCGCCGGACCAGCACGGCGAGCAGGTCGTCGGCGCTGTCGAGCCAGACGGACTCATCGGCGAGCAGAATCCGCTCGCGCAGCGCGGGTTCGCGGTCCAGGATCGCCCGCAGCAGCCGGTGCACGGTGTCGCCGTCGGCCAGGGTGCCCGCCTTGATGGTGCGGCGGTTGCGTTTGCCGAGTGTCGCGGTCGCCATCGGCAGTTTGAGATGGACGCCGGGCTCATCGATGAGCGCGACCGTGCGGGTCGACAGCGTCGGTGTCGCGAGCAGCGCCCCGTCCAGGTTCGCTGTCAACGGATGCACCGGCACCGCGAGCCGACCAGGGGCCGCTTCGGGCCACCAGTCCGGGAGACCGGCGGCCAGCGACGGGGAGAGCCGCACCGAGTCGCGGGGGACGATGGTCCAGCCGATCTTGAGGTCCGGCAGGAACTCCGGGGCGTAGCGGCGCAGGTCGGCCTCGTCGAGACCCCAGCGGCAGCGGCCCGTCGGGTGCACGGGGTGGTCGCGCAGCGCGGCCACCGACTCGTGGTGCAGAAGCTCGCGAAACCCCACGGCACCCGACTCGGCCCGGATCTTGGCGTACAACTCGGGGCGCGCGGTCTCGTGCAGCCGCACGACGGCAAGCGTTTGCGCGCACTCTTCGACGAAGTCCGCCCAGCCCTGTTCCGCCTCCGGGTCGTCCGCGGGCGCGAGTGCGACCAACACCTGGGCGAGCGTGTCGAGCACCTGCCCGGCGACGACGGCCGAAGGATGCGCGAGTCGGTACTCGGCCAGGAATCCGTCCGGTGCGACCGGCAGGCGCACCTCCCGATTCCCCGGCAGCGGCGCGCACCACCAGGGCCCGGTCCAGTCGTGGTCGCCCGGCCGCTCACCGAGCGCTCCCCGCTCGGCCAGACCGAGGTGGTCCTCGCGCAGCAGCGCGTCCAGCACGCGACGCAGCAAATCGGCCTCGACGGTCACGCCGCCGCCACGGGTTCGATCACCCATCGGCGCTCAGCCAGGAACCCGTCGACCACAGTGTCCACTATGGAGCGATCCGGGCCGATCGCGTGCACCGCGGCGAGGTAGTCCCGGTTCGTCCCGTGCAAATCCGCCGTGACGCCGACCTCGCGCATCCGCCGGTGCCCCAGCCGGACCCCGTCGACGGTGAACTCCTGGTCCGCGGGCGCCTCGACCAGGACACCCGCCCGGTCCGCCCGCACGTAGTCCACCCTGGCGTGCCGCGGCAGCCGCACCGGATCGGGCAGCCCGGCGGGCAGCCGCTGCCCCTGGTGCAGCCGGATCAGCTCGGCGAACAGGTCGACGCCGAGCAGGTCGGCGCAGATCAGGTCCATGGTGTCGCCGATCAGCCGGTAGTTGACCTCCACGATCCGCGCCCGGTCGCCGTCGATGACGAACTCCGTGTGGCACGCCCCGAGGCCCACCCCGAGCGCGGCGAGTTGAGCCCGCAGGTGCGCCTCGACAGCGGGCGGCAGCCGCGGGTCCCAGTCGAGCCGGGTCTCGGCGAAGTGCGGGGGCGGGCCGAGGGTCGTCCGCCAGGAACCGAAGTGGTACAGCGATTCCCCGTCGCCGAGCGTCTCGTAGGTGCGCACGTCGCCCGCCAGATACTCCTCGACGACCAGCGTCGCCGCGGGCCTGCGGGCCCGGATCTCGGCGACCCTCGCTGTCAGCTCGGCGAGGTCGGCCACGAGCAGCGCGTCCTCGCTGGCCACCCCTTCCCGCGGCTTGACCACCGCGGGAAACGGCACCGCCAAACCATCCACACAGGACATTCCGGGATCGAGCTGGGCGCACCGCACGACATCCAGCCCGGCCGCGGCCAGGACCGCCCGGGTGAGCGCCTTGTTCTTGCAGCGCACCGCCGCCGCCCACGGCTTCGCGGGCAGCCCGAGGAGTTCGGCGGCGAGCGCGGTCGCGGCCTGCAGGTGGTCGCTGTTACTCATCAGCGCCGAGGGCGCCCCGAACCGGGGCGCCAGGTCGTGTACCCGGGCGGCGACCGCGCCCGCGTCGCGGACATCCGCCTCGACCACGACCGGAGGACAGTCGAGATCGCGGTACGCCTCGCGGTGCCGGTCGGCGCGGTCGGTCAGGACCACGGTCTCCAGCCCGAGCCGCGCGGACGCCGGGAGCAGCCCGTGGGTGACCGCGTCGGTCGGGATGAGCGCGGTGAGGTAGAGCCGCAACGGTGCCCCCCGAGATCGACGGTTAGGTTAGCTATACCTAACGATCTTCCCGGGGCAAGGTCAAGCTGACGGCCCGATACAGCCCGATCGGGTCGCTCAGGCGAGCACGACCTTGCCCAGTTCCGCGTGTGTGGCGAGCAAACCGTGCTTGGGCAGCACCCGCGCCGTGACCCCGAGCGCGCCCGCGTGCGGAAGCGAGATCTCCGCCGAATACCGGCCCGACCCGATCGGCCGCATAGTGGCGGTCACCACGTCGCTCAGGTCGTCGGCGTCGCTGACCCGGCCGACCACCGCCTGCACCTCGACGTCGTTCGGGTCGAGCCCAGCCAGGTCGACCGAGGCCTGAACCTGGACCCGGTCGCCGATCACCGGCATCTGCCCCTCGTCGAGCGACAGCTCGCAGCTGGTGACCCGGATGTGCGGCCAGGAACCGGAGAGCCGACGGCGGTACTCCGCGAGGTCCTTGGCGGCCCGGAAGCCGTCGGACTGCGCGAGCACCCCCGCGGTGGCGGCGGGCGCGTAGTGCGCCTCGACGTACTCGCGGACCATGCGTGAGGCCTGCACCTGCGGGCCGAGCGACATCAGGGTGTGGCGCACCATCGCCATCCAGCGGCTGGGCACCCCGCCCTGGTCGCGGTCGTAGTACAGCGGCGCGACCTGCGACCCGAGCAGCTCATAGAGCGCGGCCGCCTCCAGGTCGTCGCGGCGGACCGGGTCGGTGACACCGTCGGCGGTGGGGATGGCCCAGCCGTTGCTGCCGTCGTAGAACTCGTCCCACCAACCGTCCCGAATGGACAGGTTGAGGCCGCCGTTCAGCGCCGCCTTCATGCCGGAGGTGCCACACGCCTCCAGCGGGCGCATCGGGTTGTTCAGCCAGACATCGCAGCCCCAGTACAGGTACCGGGCCATCGACATGTCGTAGTCGGGCAGGAAAACGATGCGGTGGCGGACCCCGGCGTCGTCGGCGAAGCGGACGATCTGCTGGATCAGCGCCTTGCCGCCGTCGTCGGCCGGGTGCGACTTGCCCGCCACGACCAACTGCACCGGGCGGTCCGGGTGCAGCAGCAGTGCCCGCAGCCGCTCCGGGTCGCGGAGCATGAGGGTGAGCCGCTTGTACGTGGGCACCCGGCGGGCGAAGCCGACGGTCAGCACGTCCGGGTCGAAGACCGAGTCGGTCCAGTTCAGTTCGAGCGCCGACGCGCCGCGCTGCAGCCAGGCCGCGCGCACCCGCCTGCGGACCTCGCCGACGAGCCGCTCACGCAGCCCGCACCGCAGCTTCCACAGTTCGGCGTCGCTCATCGACTCGATGACCGACGACGGGTCCTCCTCGTCGAACGCCGAAGCCATCTCCCGCGCGGCCCACGTGGGACCGTGGACACCGTTGGTGACCGACGAGATCGGCACCTCGTCGGTGTCGAAGCCCGGCCACAGGCCGCCGAACATGGACCGGCTCACCGCACCGTGGAGCTTGGACACGCCGTTGGCCCGCTGCGCGAGCCGAAGACCCATGTGGGCCATGTTGAACATGCCCGCGTTCTCCTCCGCGCCGAGCGCGAGGATGCGGCGGAGATCGATCCCGGGAAGCAGGGACTCGTCGCCGAAGTAGTGCTGCACGAGATCGATCGGGAACCGGTCGATACCCGCGGGGACGGGGGTGTGCGTGGTGAACACCGTCCCCGCGCGAACCGCGGACAGCGCCTGGTCTACATCGAGGTTGTGCCCGGAGACCAGTTCGCGGACACGCTCCAGGCCGAGGAATCCCGCGTGGCCCTCGTTGGTGTGGAACACCTCGGGCTGCGGGGTGCCGGTCAGCTCGCAGTAGGTGCGCACGGCCCGGACGCCGCCGATGCCCGCGAGGATCTCCTGGCGGATCCGGTGGTCCTGGTCGCCGCCGTAGAGCCGGTCGGTGACCCCGCGAAGATCGTCGGAGTTCTCCTCGATGTCCGAATCGAGAAGCAGCAGCGGCACCCGGCCGACCTGCGCCTTCCAGATCCGGGCCCGCAGGATGCGCCCGCCCGGCATCGCGACGTGCACGAGGATGGGCGCCCCGGACGGCTCGGCGAGCGGCTCCAGCGGCAGGCCGCTGGGGTCGATGACCGGGTAGTGCTCGACCTGCCAGCCGTCGAGGGAGAGCGACTGGCGGAAGTAGCCGGAGCGGTAGAGCAGGCCGACACCGATCAGCGGCACGCCGAGGTCCGACGCGGCTTTGAGGTGGTCACCGGCCAGCACGCCCAGCCCGCCGGAGTAGTTCGGCAGCGCCTCGGTGACGCCGAACTCCATCGAGAAGTAGGCGATGGCCGCGGGGAATCTCGTCCCGTCGACCTCCAGGGCGCGGTTCTGGTACCAGCGCGGCGCCTGCATGTACTGGCGCAGGTCCTCGGAGATCTCCCGGACGCGGCTGAGGAACTCCTCGTCGCCCGCGAGCCGTTCGAGCCGCTCCGCGGGCACCTGGGCGAGCAGGTGCAGCGGGTCCCCGCCGACGCGCTGCCAGATGTCCTGGTCGACGGCGGCGAAGAGATCCTGGGTGGGCGGGTGCCACGTCCAGCGCAGGTTCGTGGCAAGCGTGCCGAGATCGGCAAGCTGCTCGGGAAGACCGGCACGGACGGTGAATCGGCGTACGGCTCTCACGGAGCACGACACTAGCGGCCAGACTGGATCGAGCAAGCCACCAGTGGTGGCCCACTCGGTGACGGCCCGTGCCCACAAGGCCCATGACCAGCGCCGACGCCCCATCAGCGGCCGTCACCACCGGCGAAACATCGCCAGTATCCGACCGGCGCCCAAGGGGACCGTGACGCGGGCCGACCACGGTTACCCACCAAACCGCACCATGACAAGCCAGGTGACCACCCCTTTGAATTTCGGGGAGGCGGACAGGCAAGGCAGACTAGGAAGCAGGACCCGCGACGAGAGGAGCCGAACCGGTGAGCGGTCGGCTGGCAATCGATGACGTCTCCCCGATCGTGTCGTGCGGTCGTTACCCCTCCAAGGCCGTGGTCGGCGAGCACATACCCGTGCGCGCGACCGTGTGGCGGGAAGGGCATGACGCCGTGGCGGCCACGGTGACGTGGAGAGGACCGCAGGACGGCCGGGCCCGGCGGACCGCGATGAAACCCGTCGCGGAGGACCGGTTCGGGGCCGACATCGTTCCCGAGCACCCGGGCCTGTGGACGGTCCGGGTCGACGCGTGGAGCGACCCGTGGGTCACGTGGCGGCACGCGGTCGAGGTGAAGGTCGCGGCGGCGCAGGGGCCCGAGGAACTGGCCAACGATCTGGAAACCGGCGCTCGGCTGGTGGAGCGGGTCTCACGTAGGCCCGACCGCAGTTCCGACCGGAAGCTGCTGGCGTCCGCGGCACGCGCGCTGCGTGATGTCTCGCTGCCGCTGCCCGCGCGTATCGCGGAGGCGGTCTCCGAAGCGGTACACCGGGTCATGACCGAGCATCCGGTACGCGAGTTGTTGACCAAGGGCAAGCCGCTGCAGATCTGGGTCGACCGCAGGACCGCGCTCTACGGTTCCTGGTATGAGTTCTTCCCGCGCTCGACCGGCGGCGTCGACGCGAACGGGCAGGCGGTGCACGGCACGTTCAAGACCGCGGCCAAGGAGCTGAACCGGGTCGCGGACATGGGTTTCGACGTGGTGTACCTGCCGCCGATCCACCCGATCGGCGCGGTGAACCGCAAGGGCCCCAACAACAGTGTGCTCTCGCAGCCCGGTGACGTCGGCTCGACGTGGGCGATCGGCTCGGCCGACGGCGGCCACGACGCGATCCACCCGGAGCTGGGGACGTTCGAGGACTTCGACGCGTTCGTCGCCCGCGCCCGGGAACTCGACCTCGAGGTGGCGCTCGACTTCGCGCTGCAGTGCGCGCCGGACCACCCGTGGGTCAAGTCCAACCCGGAGTGGTTCACGACCCGCCCCGACGGCTCGATCGCGTACGCGGAGAACCCGCCGAAGAAGTACCAGGACATCTACCCGATCAACTTCGACAACGACCCGGAGGGCCTCTACGCGGAGACGTTGCGCGTGGTCCTGCTGTGGGTCGAGCACGGGGTGCGGATCTTCCGGGTCGACAACCCGCACACCAAGCCGCCGGACTTCTGGGAGTGGCTGATCAAGCAGGTCAAGGCGGTCGACCCGGGCGTGCTGTTCCTGTCCGAGGCGTTCACCCGGCCCGCGCGGCTCTACGGCTTGGCGCGGCTCGGTTTCACCCAGTCCTACACGTACTTCACCTGGCGCACGAGCAAGCAGGAGCTGATCGAGTTCGGAGTCGACCTGGTCGAGCACGCCGACGAGGCGCGGCCGAACCTGTTCGTCAACACCCCGGACATCCTGCACGCGTCGCTGCAGCACGGCGGTCCGGCCATGTTCGCCATCCGGGCCGCGCTGGCCGCGACGATGGCGCCCACGTGGGGCGTGTACTCCGGTTACGAGCTCTACGAACACCAAGCGGTCCGCGAGGGCAGCGAGGAGTATCTCGACTCGGAGAAGTACCAGCTCCGGCCACGCGACTACGCGAAGGCGCTGGCCGACGGCCGCTCGCTGCAGCCGTGGATCACCCGCCTCAACGCGATCCGCCGGGCGCACCCGGCGCTGCAGCAGCTGCGGACGCTGCGCTTCCACCATGTCGACAACGACGCGCTGATCGCCTACTCGAAAACCGATCCGACCACCGGCGACACAGTGGTCACGGTCGTGACCCTCGACCCGAACATCACGCAGGAGGGCACGGTGTGGCTCGACCTCGGCGCGCTGGGCCTGGACCCACACGGGTCCTACACCGCGTTCGACGAGGTGTCCGGCCAGACTTGGCTGTGGGGCGCGGCGAACTACGTCCGGCTCGATCCGTGGAACGCCGTCGCCCACATCGTGCACCTCAGGCGCTGACCTTCGGGCGGGTCCCGCTGCACTGCCGGTCGCCCGCGACGATCAGGCCGCCGATCAGCGGGAACATCCAGCCGGGCGACGCGGGCAGCAGCGACACCGCCACGACGCCCCAGGCCGCCAGGCCCCAGCCGAAGGCGGCGGGGACGCGGTGGCCCTGATTCGCCGACCAGACGACCAGCGCGCCGAACAGCAGCAGCGGCGCGGCGAAGCTGCCGGGGGTGAGCCAGAAGGCCTCCGCCACGGGTAACCGTTCGGGCGTCGGCTTGAGTGTCACGGCGTTCCACCAGCCGAGCGAGAACACCTCCGACCAGGCCGAACCGCGGGAGAACGGGGTGGCGACCAGATGGAAAGCGCTGCCCGCGATGGCGACCCAGCCCGCCACGCGGGTAATGTTTACGTTGTTCACATGGAGGATGTTAACGATGTCAACATCGGCTGGCAAGCCATACCACCACGGCGATCTGAGACGCGCGCTGATCACCGCCGCCCGCGAACTGGTCCGCGAGACCGGACCGGCGAAACTCACCCTGCGCGGGGTCGCCGCACGCGCCGAGGTGTCCCCGGCCGCGCCCTACCGGCACTTCGCCGACCGCGACGCGCTGCTCGCGGGCGTGGCCGAAGAGGGCTTCGCCGAACTGGCCGAAGCCATGACACCGAAGGAGCCGAGCCTCGACGCGCTGCACCAGGTCGGCGCCGCGTACCTCAAGTTCGCCCTGCGCGAGCCGCAGCTCTACCGGCTCATGTTCGGCCCGGTCGACCGCGCCGCGCACCCCGGGCTCGCCGCGGCGGAGCGCCGCCTCACCGAGATCTTCGGCGAGGCGCTGCGAAAAGCCCAGATCGCGGGAGTCGTCCAGCCGCAAGATCCCGAAGACGTCATGCTGACCATACGGTGCGTGATGCACGGCCTGACATCGCTCGTGGTGGACGGCCAGATCGCCACCGAGCAGGCCGCCGACGCCGCCAGACGGGTGATGTCCGTCGTCGACCGGGGCCTGCTTCCGCGCTGACCGCGTGGTACGCATGAACAAACCGCCAACACAACGAGGGCGACTACGAGATGACGGTTCACGACGCGACCGCGCCGGACGCGGCATTGGGTCTCGAAGGCATCCCGCACACCGGTGAAGCGCTGACCGCCGACGGCCACCTCACCGAGCCTCAAGCCGAGGACTTCAAACACGCGCGCACCGTCCCGCAAGACCTGCTCTGGTACAAGAGCGCCGTCTTCTACGAGGTCCTCTGCCGGGCGTTCAACGACTCCGACGGCAACGGAACCGGCGATCTGCGCGGCCTGGCCGACAAGCTGGACTACATCCAGTGGCTCGGCGTCGACTGCCTGTGGCTGCCGCCGTTCTACGCCTCGCCGCTGCGCGACGGCGGCTACGACATCAGTGACTTCCGCGCGGTGCTCCCCGAATTCGGCACGGTCGACGACTTCGTCTACCTGCTCGACCAGGCCCACCAGCGCGGCATCCGGGTGATCACCGACCTGGTCCTTAACCACACCTCCGACGCCCACCCCTGGTTCCAGGAGTCCAGACAGCACCCGGACGGGCCCTACGGCGACTACTACGTCTGGTCCGACAGCGACGAGGCCTACTCCGACGCGCGGATCATCTTCGTCGACACCGAGACGTCGAACTGGACCTACGACCCGGTGCGCGGCCAGTTCTACTGGCACCGCTTCTTCTCCCACCAGCCCGACCTCAACTACGAGAACCCCGAAGTCGCCGAGGCGATGCTCGACGTGCTGCGGTTCTGGCTCGACATCGGCATCGACGGCTTCCGGCTCGACGCGGTGCCCTACCTGTTCGAGGAGGAGGGCACCAACTGCGAGAACCTGCCGCGCACACATGAGTTCCTCAAGCAGTGCCGCAAGGTCGTCGACGACGAGTACCCGGGCCGGGTCCTGCTCGCCGAGGCCAACCAGTGGCCCGCCGACGTCGTGGAGTACTTCGGCGACCCGGACAAGGGCGGCGACGAGTGCCACATGGCGTTCCACTTCCCGCTGATGCCGCGGAGCTTCATGGCGGTGCGCCGGGAGTCGCGGTTCCCGATCTCGGAGATCCTGGCCCAGACACCGTCCATCCCCGACGGCGCGCAGTGGGGGATCTTCCTGCGCAACCACGACGAGCTGACCTTGGAGATGGTCACCGACGAGGAACGCGACTACATGTACGCGGAGTACGCCAAGGACCCGCGGATGAAGGCCAACATCGGCATCCGCAGACGCCTGGCGCCGCTGCTGGACAACGACAGCAACCAGATGGAGCTGTTCACCGCGATGCTGCTGTCGCTGCCCGGCTCGCCGGTCCTGTACTACGGCGACGAGATCGGCATGGGCGACAACATCTGGCTCGGCGACCGCGACGCCGTGCGCACCCCGATGCAGTGGTCGCTCGACCGCAACGCGGGCTTCTCCCGCTGCGACCCGGCGCGCCTGTACCTGCCCGCGATCGCGGACCCGGTCTACGGGTACCAGGCGGTCAACGTCGAGGCGCAGATGAACAACACGTCGTCGCTGCTGCACTGGACGCGGCGGATGCTGCAGGTGCGCAAGGAGCATCCCGCGTTCGGACTCGGCGACTTCACCGAATTGGGCTCGTCGAACCCGAGTGTGCTCGCCTACCTGCGTAGACACCTCAGTCCCGGGGCCCCAGAGGACTTGGTGATCTGCGTGAACAACCTGTCCCGCTTCCCCCAGCCGGTCGAACTGAACCTGTCCGACCACGCCGGGTGGGTCCCGGTCGAGCTGACCGGTGGCGTCCGGTTCCCGCCGATCGGCGAGCTGCCGTACCTGCTCACCCTCCCCGGGCACGGGTTCTACTGGTTCCAGCTCACTCCTGAGGAGGGCGAAGGTCCTTGAGCACCCGTCCCCTGCACGCCGTCGAGTCCCTGGCCGGGGACCTGCGCGCCTGGCTGCCCGCCCAGCGCTGGTTCGCGGCGAAGGGCACCGACCTGACCGACGTCTTCGTCGAGCGCGCGGTGATGCTGGCCGACGGCGACCCGGCGCTGGTGCACGCACTGATCGACGCCGACGGCGAGCGCTACCAACTGCTCATCGGAGTCCGCGACGACCCGCCCGAGCACCTGCACCACTGCGTGATCGGCAGGCTCGGCGAGTCCTACGCCTACGACGCCACCCAGGACGGTGAGCTGATGGCCGGGCTGCTCGCCCTGCTCGACGCCGGGGCCGACCATGGCGGCATCCACTGGACCAAGGAGCCCGACGTCGAGCTGGTCACGGGGCTGCGCGCGCGGCCGATCGGCGTCGAGCAGAGCAACACCTCGATCGTGTTCGGCTACCACTACATCCTCAAGCTGTTCCGCCGTCCCGGCCCGCGGCCAAACCGCGACGTCGAGCTGCACCGGGCGCTGCACCGGGTGGGCAGCGCACAGATCGCCGACCCGATCGCGGTCGTCGAGGACGACGAGCTGGTGTTCGGGTTCGCCCAGCGCTACCTGGCCGACGCCGCCGAGGGGTGGGCGACGGCCACGGCCAGCGTCCGCGACCTGCTGGCCGAGGGCGACCTGCACGCGGGCGAGGTCGGCGGCGACTTCGCGGGCGAGTCCTCTCGGCTCGGCATGGCGGTGGCCCAGGTCCACGCGGACCTGGCCGCGACCATGGGCACGGAGGTGGTCAGCCCCGACCGGCTCACGGAGGCCGTGGAGGTGATGCACGGCAGGCTCGACGCCGTCACCGCCGAGGTTCCCGAGCTGGCCGAGTTCGAGCCGATGCTGCGCGCGGCCTTCGACGCCGTCCGCCATCTGCGCGAGAGCCAGCCGATCCAGCAGATCCACGGGGACCTGCACCTGGGCCAGGTGCTGCGCACGGCCACCGGCTGGGTGCTGATCGATTTCGAGGGCGAGCCCGCCGCGCTGGCGACCGACCGGGCGAAGACCAGGTCACCGCTGCGCGACGTCGCGGGCATGCTGAGGTCCTTCGATTACGCCGCGTTCGCCCTGCTCGGGGCCGACGACGACCACCAGCGGACCACCCGGGCGACCGAGTGGAGCGACCGCAATCGTGCGTCTTTCTGCGAGGGCTACGCCTCGGTGGCCGGGGCCGACCCGCGCGACCAGGCGGTGCTCCTGCGGGCGTTCGAGCTGGACAAAGCCGTCTACGAGGTGGCCTACGAACACCGCAACCGGCCCGACTGGGTGCGGGTACCACTGACCGCATTGCGCCGAACTTGACTTCCTCCCCGCCGCAAGGCCGGGGATTCCAAGAGCGACTACCGCACGAGGAGATAGTCGCTTTGAGGTTCACGGTTCGTGGGCTCACCCAACGGCGGGCCTCCCCGTGCGGTCACGGCATGCCCTGCCGCGATTCGAATATTCAGCGCCGCGTTCACATCGGCGTTGCAGGCGAAACCACAGGACCGGCACCGGAAGACGGCTTGGCTCTCGCGCGCCTCCCGATCCACGACCCCGCACGCCGAACAACGCTGACTGGTGAAACGCGAATCGACCTTCACCACCCGCTCCGGAGCCTTCTGCCCCAGCCGAGTCACGAGCAGGCCCCACCCATTGACCAGTGCCCCGGTTCAGGCCCGTCTTCTGCCGCACACCCCGACCGGGTGCCTCGACCGTGACCTTCGCCGATCGGGTCATGTTGGCGATCTTGAGGTCCTCCACCGCGATCACATCGAACTCCCGGGCCAGACGGGTGCTGGTCTTCTCCACCCAGTCCTTGCGCCGGTCGGCCTCGCGGGCCATGAGCTTCGCTATCGCAGTCTTGACCTTGCCGCGCCGGCTGGAACCGCGTTGGGCCCGGGCAAGCTTGCGTTTCAGCCGTAAGAGCCGAGCCATTTCGGCACCGCGCAACGCCGGTACAGACAGCAGTTCCCCGGTGGACAACGCGGCCGAAA
Source organism: Actinokineospora xionganensis (assembly GCF_014323725.1). Classification (GTDB taxonomy): domain Bacteria; phylum Actinomycetota; class Actinomycetes; order Mycobacteriales; family Pseudonocardiaceae; genus Actinokineospora; species Actinokineospora xionganensis. The sequence goes on from NZ_JABVED010000009.1 coordinate 162,292, forward strand.
TCACGACACCGCGATCCACACCCACCACCGCACCCGTGCCCGGTCCGGCGATGGGTTCAGGCACCGCGGTAAACGCCACGTGCCAACGACCCGCCCGGTCCCGGGTGACGCGGTAGGACTTCACCCCGTAGGGGATCGCGCGCGACCAGCGGAACCGTACCCAACCGACCTTCGGGATCCGCACCTCACCGACCTTGCGCGAAACACGGCGCACATCGCCTGCCGTGACCGCCACGATCCGGAAGCCCTCGCTCCGTCCGCGCTTTCGCCAAGTGGGCCGCCGGTGGGTTCGGCCGAAGAAGTTCGCCATGGCCTGGTCGAAGTCCTTCAACGCCTGCTGCTGAACAATCACCGACCCGGCCGCCAACCACGGGTTCGCTGCCCGAGCTTGCGTCAACTGGCGGCACTGCTCGGTGTACCCAGGCGCCGCCCTGCGATCCGGTCGCCAATGCGCGTGCTGCTCCACGGCTAGATTCCACACGTATCGGGCATGTGCGCAGTGCTCCAGCAGCGCCCGCTCCTGCGCGGGAGTCGGCTGAAGACGGAACCTGGGCATGCCGAGCAACCTACCGATCACCACCGACAAACCCTGGGACGAAGGTGAGACCACTGCTCGGGCCGCCCAGGTCATGGCCCCTGCGGGAGGCGATTCCTCTCCAGCGGGGACACCTCGGCATTCAAGAGAGCTCCTCGTGAGGTTTCGGCGGGACCCGAACGTGGCTAACCTGATCGACAAGGCGTGATGCGACGACCAGGATCGAGGTGGCCTGCATGCGGATCTCCGATGTGTTGCGTGTCAAAGGTGCGAAGGTGGCCACGGTCGATCCTGGGACGTCGGTGGCCGGGCTGATCAGAGCGCTGGCCGAGCACAACGTCGGCGCCCTCGTGGTGGTCGACGCCGACTCGGTCGTCGGGATCGTCTCCGAGCGCGACATCGTGCGCAGGCTCGATGAGCGCGGCGGCGATCTGCTGAACGCGACCGTGGCTGACATCATGACTATGGACGTGTTCACCTGTGGTCCGGAGGAGAGCGTCGACGCCCTCGCCGAGACCATGACCGACCGCCGGATCCGCCACATGCCAGTGGTGGTCGAGGGCAAGCTCGTCGGCATCGTCAGCATCGGCGACGTCGTGAAGACCCGCATCAGCCAGTTGGAGACCGCCCGCGACCAGCTCCAGTCCTACATAGCCCAAGGGTGACCTTTTGGCTTCAGAGATCGAGCGCCTTCTCGCAGGCGCGCACCACGATCCCCATTCGGTGCTAGGCGTCCATCCGGACCCGAGCAGACCAGGAGGGGCGGTGGTGCGGACACTGCGTCCGCACGCCACCGCCGTGACCGCCCTGGTCGGGCCGGACAGACACGACCTGGCGGAGATCGCGGAAGGGCTGTTCGAGTCCGAGCTGCCCGCGCTGCCCGACGAGTACCGGCTCGAGATCGGCTATGGCGAGGACACGCGCGTCGTGGACGACCCGTACCGCTGGCTGCCCACCCTCGGCGAACTGGACCTCCACCTGTTCGGCGAGGGCAGGCACGAGCGGCTGTGGGAGATCCTCGGCGCGCACCCGCGCTCCTACGACACCCCGCTCGGCACGGTCACCGGCACCTCGTTCGCGGTGTGGGCGCCGACCGCGCGCGGGGTGCGGGTGTGTGGCGACTTCGACGGCTGGGACGGCCGGGCGACGCCGATGCGCTCGCTGGGCTCCTCCGGCGTGTGGGAGCTGTTCATTCCCGGGGTCGAGCCCGGCACGCGCTACAAGTTCCGCATCCACGGCGCGGACGGGGCGTGGCACGAGAAGGCCGACCCGATGGCCTTCGCCACGGAGCTCCCGCCCGCGACCGCGTCCGTGGTGTCCACATCGGACTATGAGTGGACCGACGCGGACTGGCTGGCGACCCGGGACGCCACCGACTGGAGCGCGGCGCCGATGAGCGTCTACGAGGTGCACCTCGGCTCATGGCGTCAGGGCTTGAACTACCGCGATCTCGCCGTGCACCTCGGCGACTACCTCGTCGAGCACAACTTCACCCATGTGGAGCTGCTGCCGGTGGCCGAGCACCCGTTCGGCGGGTCCTGGGGCTACCAGGTCACCTCGTACTACGCGCCGACCGCCAGGTTCGGCACCCCCGACGAGTTCCGCCACTTCGTCGACGAACTGCACAAGCGCGGCATCGGCGTGCTGGTCGACTGGGTGCCCGCGCACTTCCCGCGCGACATCTGGGCGCTCGCCCGGTTCGACGGCGGTCCCCTCTACGAACACAGCGACCCACGCCGCGGCGAGCAGCCCGACTGGGGCACGCTGGTGTTCGACTTCGGCCGCCCCGAGGTCCGCAATTTCCTCGTGGCCAACGCGCTGTACTGGATCGAGGAGTTCCACATCGACGGCCTGCGGGTCGACGCGGTGGCCTCGATGCTCTACCTCGACTACTCGCGCAAGGACGGTGAGTGGCTGCCCAACATCCACGGCGGCCGGGAGAACCTCGACGCGGTGAAGTTCCTGCAGGAGCTCAACGCGACCGTCTACAAGCACCACCCCGGCACCTTGATGATCGCCGAGGAGTCCACCGCGTGGCCGGGCGTGACCAGGCCGACGCACCTGGGCGGGCTCGGGTTCGGGTTCAAGTGGAACATGGGGTGGATGAACGACACGCTGCGCTACATCGGGCACGACCCGGTGCACCGCGCGTTCCACCACAACGAGATGACGTTCTCGCTGATGTACGCGTGGAGCGAGAACTTCGTCCTGCCGCTGTCGCACGACGAGGTCGTGCACGGCAAGGGTTCACTGTGGACCCGGATGCCCGGCGACGACTGGAACAAGGCCGCGGGCCTGCGCGCGCTGCTGGCCTACATGTGGGCGCACCCGGGCAAGCAGCTGCTGTTCATGGGCTGCGAGTTCGGCCAGGTCCGCGAGTGGTCGGAAAACCGCTCCCTGGACTGGGAGCTGACCGGCGAGCGGCTGCACGGCGGCGTGCAGGCCCTGGTGTCCGACATGAACGCCGTCTACCGCGACCAGCCCGCGCTCTACGCCGACGACACCCGGCCCGAAGGCTTCTCGTGGATCGATGCCAACGACTCGGCGGGCAACGTGCTCAGCTTCGCCCGCCGCTGCGGTGAACACGAGCTGGTGTGCGTCGCGAACTTCTCCGGCGCACCCCACCACGACTACCGCGTCGGCATGCCGCGCGCGGGCCGGTGGCGCGAAGTGCTCAACACCGACGCCACCGGATACGGCGGCTCCGGCGTCGGCAACCACGGCGGCGTCGAGGCCACGGCGACACCCTGGCACGGCCGTCCGGCGTCGGCGGTCCTGCAGCTCCCGCCGCAGGGCGTCGTCTGGTTCACACCCGAGTAGCCGGTTCATCGTTCGCCTGGTGCGCGGCTCAGGCACACTGGGCTGGTGCGCCTGCCCATCGCTGTTGGTCGACCCGTTCCGGTGCTGTTGGCATTGGCTCTGGCCGCGACGGTCACGGCGTGCACGAGCGCGATCCCGGGAAAGGCCACCAGCCAGGGTTCCGTGGTCTCCCGAGAGGACCCGAACCAGCCGGGCGGGGTCGATCCGTCCTTCGTGGAGAACACCGACAACGGTGAGATCGACCGGCTCGCCGCGACGGTGATCACCGATGTGCGGACCTACTGGACCGAGCAGTTCCCGAAGACGTTCGGCGAGGAGTTCAACGACCTCAAGGGCGGCTATTTCTCCGTCGACACCGCCGACGCCGACAGCGACGCGCCACCGTGCGCGGACAAGGCCGACGAGGTGGAGGGCAACGCCTTCTACTGCCCGACAGCCGACGTCATCGCCTGGGACCGGGCCGCGCTGCTGCCGGTGCTGCGCGACCGGTTCGGCGAGGCGGCGGTGATGCTGGTGCTCGCCCACGAGATGGGCCACGCGGTGCAGAACCGCACGGGCGTCGGCCTCGACGCGCGCAAGGCGAACCCGAGCAAGTTCCCGACGATCCTGATCGAGGCGATGGCCGACTGCTACGCCGGTTCGTTCGTCCGCTGGGTCGCCGACGGCAAGGCCAAGCACCTGAACATCGCCAAGGAGCGGCTGGACTCGGCGCTGGAGTCGCTCATCAGCTTCCGCGACCCGATCGGCACCGAGCAGACCGACCGCGGCGCGCACGGCGACGCCTTCGACCGGGTGTCGGCGTTCCAGGACGGCTACGAGAAGGGCGTCGACCTGTGCGCCAAGATGACGGTCGACAACCGCACGTTCACCCTGAGCGGGTTCATCGACGCCGGTGACCAGGCGCGCGGCGGGAACCTGCGGTTCGACCAGATCGTGCAGTCGATCTCGCCCGGGCTCAACACGTACTTCTCCACCCTGATGACCAAGTCGGGCAAGACCTGGGTCGAGCCGAAGATCACGACGGTCGACGACGCGCCCGAGTGCGGGGGCGGCGAGCAGGGGCCCGTCGCGTTCTGCGGGGACGGCGGGGCCCTGGAGATGGACGGCAAGAAGGAGCTGCCGGAGATCCACATCGAGATCGGCGACTACGCGACCGGCGCGCTGCTCGCGAGCCGCTACGGGCTGGCCGCGCTCGCCGCGGCGGGCAAGCCCGTGGAGGGGCCCGACGCCCAGCGCTCGGCGGTGTGCCTGGCCGGGTCGTTCACCGGGTCCCTGTTCAGCGCGGAGCAGCGCTTCCTGTCCCCCGGCGATCTCGACGAGGCCATCCAGGTACTCCTCGACTACGACTACGCCGCCCGCGACGCCAAGGGCGACGCGATCGACGCGGGCTTCGACCGGGTGATCGCCTTCCGCGAAGGCTTCACCGGAGGCGGCGAGAAGTGCGGCCTGAGCTGAAAAGGGCGGATCACCGCACGGTGGTTCGGACTCGGCAGTAGGGTGCAGCCAGGATGGACTGCCAGGTCCCCGGGGCCGGCGCGAGTTGAAGTGTGGGGAATGACGGGTGCGTATCAGAGTCGCGTTGGCGCTCACCGCCGCGGTGATCATGGCAGCTCAGGTCGGCGGCTGCGCGGGCAAGCCGATCACCGGCAAGGCACGCGCCGTCGGTGAGATCGACGCGGGCACCGCGGCGGGCATCCCGATCGACAACAGCCGCCCCAGCGGACCGAAGCAGGGCGTCGAGGACGCGAAGTTCCCGGTGGAGAACGCCGACAACGGCGAGATGGACCGCCTGGCGATGAACGCCGTGAGCGACATCTACGACTACTGGGCCGAGAAGATGCCCGCCGAGTTCGAGGGTCAGAAGTTCGAGCCGCTGCACCGACTGGTGTCCTACGACTCCAACGGCAAGCCCGTGAAGGTCTGCAACACCTCGACGGCGAAGCTGGTCAACGCCTTCTACTGCAGCCTCGACGACAGCGTGGCGTGGGACCGCGGTGTGCTGCTGCCGATGCTGGACAAGCAGTTCGGGCCGATGTCGGTGGTGACGGTGCTCGCCCACGAGATGGGCCACGCCGTGCAGTTCCGCCTGGGCGCGAAGAGCAACGTCAACCGAAGCACGCCGACGATCATCAAGGAACAGCAGGCCGACTGCTACACCGGTTCGTTCTTCCGGCACGTCGCCGAGGGCAAGGCCAAGCACTTCGACATCAACGTGGGCGACGGCCTCAACCAGGTCCTCGCCACGATGTTCTTCATCCGCGACCCGGCGGGCGAGTCGGCGAACAAGCAGGGCGCCCACGGTCTGGCCTTCGACCGCGTCTTCGCGTTCCAGGCGGGCTTCACCGAGGGCCCGCGCCGCTGCGCGAAGATGAACCAGGACGAGATCAACAGCCGCATCGCCGAGAAGGAACGCGACCCGCAGGACAAGCAAGCAGGCGGCCAGGTCGAGATCAGCGACAAGCGGATCATGACCAAGCTCGAGGAGAGCCTCGCCGAGGCGTTCAAGCGCACCGGCGCCGCGATGCCGAAGATCAAGGACAACGGCGCCACGTGCGCCGACGGCTCGTCCACCCCGCCCGCGACCTACTGCCCGGACGAGAACATCGTCGCCATCGATCTCGCCGCGCTGAAGAAGATCGCGACGCCGCCCAAGCGCGGCGAACCCGGCCTCGACACCGGCATCGGCGACTTCGCGGCGTTCGCTGAGATCGCCTCCCGGTACTCGCTGGCGATCCAGAAGTCGGTGGGCGCGTCGCTCGAGGGCGACAAGGCGGGCCTGCGCACCGCCTGCCTGACCGGGGCGTGGGCGGCCTTCACCGTCGACAAGACACCCAACGACGGCGACGAGAAACTCCACATCGCGGTGGGCGACCTCGACGAGGCGGTGGCCGAACTGCTGCTGGAGAAGAGCCTCATCGCCGCCGACGCCAAGGGCAAGCACGTCCCCTCCGGCTTCGCCCGGGTGGAAGCCTTCCGCGTCGGCTACTTCGACGGCGACAAGGGCTGCGCCAACCAGTTCAGCTGACCCGACGCTTCGCGAACGGCCTGCCGGTGATCCGCACCGGCAGGCCGTTTCGCGTTTCGGTGCCGCGAGCAGAATCTGACCACATCTTGTATGAAGATGTCCATTATTCCGAGTTTTCAGTCATCTCTTGACAGCACCGCCCCAAGGTCGACAAAGTCGGGGCCGTCCCTACCGCCGCGAGCCGAGCGCGAAACACGTGACTGAGGAGTGGTGCCCCCATGCCCGAAATGCCCCCTGTCTCCCGACGATCGCTCCTTGGCGGCCTGGCCGCGGGCGGCGCGCTCACCGCGCTGGGCGGCGCCGCGCAGGCGCAGGGCGCGGCGGAACCGGCCCGCGAGCGCGGTCAGACCACGATGATCGGCACGCCCTTCGAGCCGCACCGCACGGTGCGGGTCGGCGTGATCGGGCTCGGCAACCGCGGCATGGGGATGCTCAGCGGCTGGGCGGCCGTGCCCGGCTGTGTCGTGACAGCGGTGTGCGACGTGCGCGCGGACCGCGCCACCCGCGCCGCCGACCGGCTCGTGGCGTTGGGCAAGCCGCGCCCAGCCGAGGTCACTTCCTTCCAGCGCCTGGTGGACCGCGACGACGTGGACTTCGTCTACATCGCCACGCCCTGGGAATTCCACTACACACAAGGGAAAGCGGCGCTGGTCGCGGGCAAGCACGTCGGCGTCGAACTGCCGATCGCCACCGAGACCGCGCAGCTGTGGGACCTCGTCAACACCTCGGAGATCACCCGCAAGCACCTGTTGCTGATGGAGAACTGCAGCTACGGGCGCAACGAGTTGGCGATGCTCAAGATGGCCCACCAGGGACGCTTCGGCGAGATCACCAACGGACACGGCGGCTACCTGCACGACCTGCGCTCGCTGCTGTTCTCCGACACGTACTACACCGACGCCTGGCGGCGGAAGTGGCACACGCGCAGCGTCGCGAGCCTCTACCCGATGCACGGCCTGGCACCCATCGCGGCCTGCATGGACATCAACCGCGGCGACCGCATGACCACCCTGCGCGCGACAGCGACCGCCCCACGCGGCCTCGCCGACTACCGCGAACGCCACATCCCCAAGTCCCACCCGTCCTGGAACGAGACCTACGTCAACGGCGACCTGATCACCTGCCTGATCGGCACCGAACACGGCCGGATAATCCGCGCTGAACACGATGTCAGCTCGCCACGGCCGTACAGCCGCATCAACAGCCTGGCGGGCACCCGCGGCATCGTCGAGGACTACCCGGCCCGCGTCTACCTCGAACCAGAGCACGGCAACCACGCCTGGCAGGACTTCCGCCCGTACCGCGACACCCACGACCACTGGCTGTGGAAGAAGATCGGCGACGACGCGGCCAACAACGGCGGCCACGGCGGGATGGACTACGTCCTGCAGTGGCGAATCGTGCAGCAGATGCGGGCGGGCTTGGTCCCCGACATCGACGTCTACGACTCGGCGGCGTGGTGCGCGGCCATCCCGCTGAGTGCGGTGTCGCTGCGGGCAGGCGGCAGGCCGGTGGGTGTCCCGGACTTCACCCGAGGGCTCTGGTCCCGCCCCCGCGCGGGTCTTGATTCGCAACCGTCGGAAATGCCACCGGTGTAGACGAAAAGCGCCGGTCGGGTGGATGAACCCGACCGGCGCTTTCGCATGTCTTCAGCGGCTAGTAGAGCGCGCTGGCCAGATCCCGTCGGGCCTTCATCACGCGAGGGTCGTCCGCCGGGAACAGGTCGAACAGCGACACCAAGTGCGTCCGCGCCTTGTCCCGGTCGTCCCCCGCCGTCCGCCGAACCGTGTTGATCAGCCGAGCGAAGGCCTGCTCCGCCTGCTGGCCTGCCAGTTCCAGGTCCGCCGCCGCCACCTGTGCGTCCACGTCGTCCGGGGACATGTCCGCCCGGACGATCACCGACGGGTCGTGGGACTCCGTGCGCGCCAGGAACTTGACCTGGGCGAGTGCCGCCTTGGCCTCCTCGTTCGCCGGTTCGGCGTCGAGGATCGACTGGTAGCCGGCTTCCGCGGCCGCGTAGTCGCCCTGTTCGAAAGCCCGTTCGGCGACGAGGAAACGCTCATCCTCGGGTTCCGGCTCGGGGGCCGACGCCTCGGGGGCGCCTTCCTCGGCGGCGCGGATGGCGGGCATGCGGTCGCGCAGGGCGTCCAGGAGGCCGCCGATCCACTGGCGCAGGCGCGGCTCCGGGGGCACCTCGGCGAAGGCTTCCACCGGCTGGCCGGCGGCGATGGCGATGACCATCGGCACCGACTGCGCGCCGAAGAGCTGGGCCACCCGGGGGCTGGCGTCGACATCGACCTTCGCCAGGCGCCAGGCGCCGTTGGATTCGGCGACAAGCCGGTCGAGCAGGGCGACGAGCTGCTCCGACGGCACCGACCAACTGGCGTGCAGGGCGACGACGACGGGGACTTCCATCGACCGTTCGACGACGTCGTTCTGGAACGTCGCCTCGGTCACCTGGGAGGTGAACGCGCCACCCGCCGCCGCGGCGGCGGGGGCGCCTGCCTGCGGAGCCCTGGTGGTGGCGTCCGCTCTGGCCTTGAGTGCGGAAAGGTCGACGGCCCTGGAGAGGGCGGCCGACAGAGCTGCGGTCTGGCGTGGATCAGGCCTGGTCACGTTCTTATCCTGGCATGGGTGTCTTGGCGGCGTCCGCGCCACACCCCTAGCTCCCGGCCATCTCGGCCAACGCGGTCTCCGGCGCTAGCCCCATCGGGTTGACCCGCATCGCCTCGTTCTGCCTGGTGATCCGCAGTGACAGCGGTGCGAGCAGCTCCACCAGCCGGGTCGTGCCCTGCTCGCCGAGCTGTGTCCACGGCGTGGACGCCGCCTCGTCGGTGAGCGCCTCGACGGTCTCCCGCAGGTCCCGGCCGTCGGCGGTCAGCCCGCTGTCGTCGATCAGGTCGCGTTCGCGCAGGCGGTCCTCGGCGGCGGTCCACTCGTCCTGGGGCCAGTTGCGGGCCTTGCGCATGTACTCCGGGGTCATCCCGTTGTCGGCGGCGAAGAGGACCAGCGTCTCGCACGGGTCGAGGCCCGCGGTGATGAGCGCGGCGACATGGCCGTCGCCGCGGGACTCGCGCAGGGTCGTCGCGGCCTGCCACAGCGCCAGGTGCGGCTCCTCGGGCAGGTCGAGCGCGGCGTTGGCGGCGGCGAGCGCGCGGCCCGCCGTCGGCGCCCAGCCCGCCGCGGTACGCGCGAGGTCGGCCGCCTCGGCGATCTCCGGGCCGGACACGGCCGCGCCCAGCATCCGGCGCAGCGCGCCGTCCACGCCTGTGAGCCGGGTGCGCAGGAACTCCTCGGGGGACGCGACCGTCCACGCGTCGGGCAGCGCCCGCTCCACCAGCGACGGGTGGAAGTTGTAGAACAGGCTCGTCACCAGCCACGCGGGCGCGGCGCCGAGCGGCGCGGCCCGCATTCCGAAGTAGCCCATCCACCGGCCCTTGCAGCCGAGCGCGTCGGCCGCGGCGATCGACTCGGGGCTGAAGTAGGTGACGGCGTGGTACGGCTCGAAGCACTGCCACAGTCGGCGCGGGTCCATGGCGCCGATCCTAGGAGGTCCCAGCGTCCGCCAAATACTGCTCGACCCTTTCGACCTTCGCCGTGAGCTGCCCGACGTGACCGGGGCGGATGTCGGCCTTGAGCACGAGCCCGACCCGCGGGTACTTCGCGAGCAGGACGTCGGTGGCGCGCTTGACCACGGCCATCACCTCGTCCCACTCCCCCTCGATGGTGGTGAACATGGCCGAGGTCTCGTTGGGCAGCCCGGACTCGCGGACCACCCGCACGGCCTCGGCGACGGCCTCGCCCACGTTCTCGGATTCCCCGCCGAGCGGGCTGACACTGAAGGCGACGAGCACGGTTCACTCCTGTCGTTCGGCGACTTGCCAGGCACACTAGCCAGGTGGTCTCCGACCGCTGGGTCCTGCACGTGGACCTCGACCAGTTCATCGCCGCGGTCGAGGTCCTCCGCAGGCCTGAGCTGCGCGGACTTCCCGTGGTCGTGGGCGGGCAGGGCGATCCCACGCGGCGGGCGGTGGTGGCGACGGCGTCCTATGAGGCGCGCGCGTTCGGCGTCCGGTCCGGCATCCCGCTGAAGCTGGCGGTCAAGCGCTGCCCACAGGCGGTGTTCCTGCCGAGCGATCCAGCGGCGTACACGGCGGCCTCGGCGGAGGTCATGGCCGCGCTGCGCGAGTTCGACGCAGTGGTCGAGGTGCTGGGGTGGGACGAGGCGTTCCTCGGGGTCACCACGGCCGACCCGGTGACCCTGGCCCGCGAGATCCACGACGTGGTGCTCGACCGGACCCGGCTGCACTGCTCGGTGGGCATCGGCGACAACAAGCTGCGGGCCAAGCTCGCCACCGACTTCGGCAAACCCCAGGGCGTCTTCCTGCTCACCGCCGAGAACTGGTTCGAGGTGATGGGCGAGCGCCCGACCGACGCGCTGTGGGGCATCGGCGCCAAGACCGCCCGCAAGCTGACCGAACTCGGTCTGACGACGGTCGCGGACCTGGCTGCCGCCGACCCGGACACGCTGGCCGTGCGGATGGGCCCGACGATCGGCCCGTGGCTGCGCACACTCGGCCTGGGCGCCGGGTCCACGGAGGTCTCGGGCGAGCCATACGTGCCGCGGTCGCACAGCCACGAGACGACGTTCCAGGAGAACCTCACCGACGTCGAGGACATGCGCGCGGCGGTGGTCGAGCTGACCGGGCGGCTCATGGCCGAGGTGAACGCCGACGGCAGGCCGGTGATCCGGGTCGGGGTGAAGGCGCGGTTCGCCCCGTTCTTCACCCAGACCCGCAGCCTCACCCTCGCGGGCCCGACCACCGACCAGGCCGACATCGAGGCCGCGGCCCTGGTCGCCCTGGAGCGGTTCGAGCTGGACAGGCCGGTGCGGCTGCTCGGCGTGCGGGCCGAGTTCACGCCGCCACCGGAGGGCTACTGAGGGCGGCGAGCGGTTCCCGGCTGGTAACTTCTGGCCATGAGCCCCCGCTCCCTGCCGTTCGATCCCATCGCCCGAGCTGCGGATTTGTGGCAGGAGCGGATCGGCGACGCCAAGACCATGGCCGCCGTCACCAGCGTCATGCGAGTCCAGCAGATCCTCCAGTCCGCTGTGGACGGAGCGCTCAAGCCGCACGGGCTGACCTTCGCCCGCTACGAGGCCCTGGTGCTGCTGACGTTCTCCCGCAAGGGCAGCCTCCCGATGCGGGTGATGGGCGAGCGGCTGCAACTGCACCCGACCAGCGTCACCAACATCGTCGACCGGCTCGAGGCCGACGGCCTGGTCAAGCGCACCCCGCACCCCACCGACCGCCGCACCACGCTGGCTGAGATCACCGAGGCGGGCCGTGAGCGGCAGGCGCAGGCCACCGCCGCGGTCACCACCGTGGACTTCGGGCTCAAGGGTCTGACCGAGCGCCAGACCGCGCAGCTCACGGACCTGCTGGCGAAGGTCCGCAAGGCCGCGGGCGACTTCCAGGATTAATCGCAGGTCACCACAGGTAACAGACACCGCACTCTCCGGCGACTCCCTTAGACAGGCTCGCTGCGGAGGCGGATATGTCGACGATCGAGATTCGCGTGCACGGCATCGGTGACCACGACTACTACAGCGCGCTGGGCAGGCCCGCGGTCATGTCGTCCAACGACCGCGCCGACGTCGTACCGCCGCCGATCGTGCCCGCGCACGAGCTGAGACTGGTCAACTGGTCGCGGTCCTCACGCAAGCTGTCCGGCGGCCTGCTGTGGTACCTCGCGTTCCCGTTCACCCTGGCCAACGCCGCGGGCAACATGGGACCTGCCGACGGGGCGTGGGTGAAGCGACTGCTGCGAGCCTCGGTCACGGCGGTCGGGGTGCTGTTGTCGGTCGCCGCCGCGGCCTGGCTGATCGTTTTCGCGGAAACCGTGCTCAAGGTCGTCCCGGCCCCCGACGACACCCGGACATTCGCCCGAGTGATCTCGTTCGGCATCCCGTGCGCCCTGGCCGCGACCATGGTCGTCCGGGCGAAGTGGCGCGGACTGGGCATCCGGCGAGTCGTGCTGTGGCTCAACGTGCTCGCGGTGGTCGGGTTCGGCACCTGGGTCGCGCTGACCCTGCCCGCACAGCGGCTCTACGCCGGCTGGCCATCGCGCGACATCTGTCCGCAACGTGGGGCCGTCCAGTGCTCCTTGCCTGAGGAGCGCCTGGACGCGATGGCGGCGATCGTCGCGGTGACGACTGTCGCCACGTTGCTGATAGTCGTGCTGCTGATGGTGCTGCGGCTGTTCACCGACGCCAAAGCGAGCGTCGCCGGTGCGGCGGCGCTGCTGGCCGTCGCCATGGTCTCCACGCACGCGTTCAGCGCGGTGCTGCGGATGGGGATCGACTGGATCTCCGCGTGGGCGTCCCCGGTGGCCTCGGGCAGGCTCGACACCCTCACCGCCTGGGACCGGGCGCTCATGGCCTACTACGACAAGGGCACGGTGGTGTCGTCACGGCTGGACTACATCGCGGTGTTCGGTGTCATGGCCGCCGCCGCCCTGGTCGCGGCCGCGGTGGTCGCGATTCGAGTCAAGCGGCAGGAGCCGCCGCGCACCCTGGTGGACACCGTGACGGCCAGGCTCGGGTTGATCCTGCTCGGGACGCTCGTGTTCGCGGTCGCGTTCTCCGCCCCACTCGTCGCTGCCCGGGAATGGCTGCTGACCGGCGGACCGGGTGAGGTGGCCGTGCGGTTGATCCACGTGCTGACCGTGGCCACCGTCCTCGCGGTCTTCCTGCGCCACCGCCTGCCCGCGCTGAGCAGGGTGATGGGCCGGTTCGCCGACATCGTCGGGTTCTGGCCGGTGGAACACCATCCACTGGGCGGTGTCTCCTACCGCAAGTCGACCCTCGCCGGAGTCGCCCACGCGGTGGGTGACGCGGAGCGGGTCGTGCTCGTCGGGCACAGCCAGGGATCGGTCGTCTGCGCGTGGTGGCTGGCGAAACACGACGGACCTCTACCAAGGGTGAGCCTGGTCACCTGCGGCTCACCGCTGCACTCGCTCTACCGGACGTACTTTCCCTGCCACTTCACCGAAGCGTTCTTCGCCACCGTGGTCGAGCGAAGCCCCGACTGGAAGAACTTCTGGCGGCCAACCGACCCGATCGCCAGTCCACTCCCCGAAGCGGACAACACCGAACTCGACGATCCACTGGCCTTGGGCCACAGCGACTACTGGATCGACCAGGCGCAGACGACCTGGATCAGCGAGCGGCTGCTAGCCGAGCTGGCGGACGCGGACGGGGTCTAGCTTGCCGGTGCGCAGCGCCCAGCGCTCGAAGACGATGGTGGCCAGCGGCGGGATACTGGACACGAGGGCCCACACCGTCGTCCACCGGTTCCACCGCTGCTCGCGCGCGGTGAAGGCCACGACGACGATGTAGGCGACGAAGACCGCGCCGTGGATCGGGCCGAAGACCTTGACCCCGAACTCGCCGAGGTCGGTCGCGTACTTGAAGAACATGCCGATCAGGAGACCGACCCAGGAGACGGCTTCAGCGAGAGCGACGATGCGCAAACGGCCTGCGGGGGTGTCGAACATGGCTCCAGTGTGGAGCGTGAGCGCGCTCACGCGCCCGCCGGGTGGGCGGTGAGGTCAGCTGTCCTCCCAGGTGAACACCTTGCTCGCGATGAACCCGACGACGAGGGTGAACCCGACGAGCACCGCGCACGGCACCAGCAGCGCCGAGGCGTCCTGGCCGCGGACCAGGAAGTCCATCATCCCGTCGTTCATGTGCCGCAGTGGGAAGGCCTTCGACACGCTCTGCAGCCACGGCGGCGCGGCGTCGATCGGGAAGAACGTGCCGGACAGGAAAGCCATGGGCAGCACGACGATGTTGGCCGCGCCGGTGGCGGCCTCCTCGGTCTTGCAGAACGCGCCGATGAGCATGCCGATGGCGAAGAAGGCCAGGACTCCCAGCAGGAACACGGGAATCGAGAGCCACCACGTGCCGGACAGCCGCAAGCCGAAGATGGGAAGCAGGGCCACACCGACGAACACCAGCGCTTGGACGAACGCGACGGCGATCGTCACGGTCAGCCGCGAGCTGAGCACGGTCGACGGTGTGATGGGCGCCAGCCGCAGCCTTCGCAGCACCTGCTTGCGGCGCCAGTTGACCATCGTCAGCGCCGCGCCGAAGACCGCGGTGACCGCGATGCCCCACGACATGATTCCCGGTGTCAGGTACTGGATCGGCTTGAGTGAGGCGTCTTCGACCTGTTCCGCCGCGAACGCGAAGCGCGGCGGCTGACCGCTCGCCCGCACGTTGAGTTCCTGTGTGACACCGGCCACGAGACCGCGGACGATCCCCGCGCGGGACTGGTCGCTCGCGGCGAAGCGCAGTCGGACGGTGTCTCCAGTGGCTTCGACGAGACCGGGGAGGTCGCCGTCGCGCACCTTCCGCACGCCCACCTCGACCGAGTCGAACCGCTCCAGCTCCACCGCTCCGGTCTGTTCGAGCGCGGCGAGGACCGGGCCGTCGCCGACCGCGCCGATCTTGATCTTCTCCGCGCCCGCGTCGCGGAACAGCAGGCCGAAGATCACCAGGAACATCAGGGGGAAGATGAACGAGAAGAACAGGGTTGCCTTGTCCCGGAAGAACCCTTTGGCCATGGCCTTCGACAGGCTGGTGAACGCGCCGCTCATGCTCGGTACTCCCGCCCGGTCAGGTCGAGGAAGACGTCCTCGAGCGTGGCGGTCCGCACCTGCAGGCCGTCGAGGGTGCCGCGTTCGGCAAGGGTGGAGAGCACGGGAGCCGGGGTGCGGGTGGAGATCGTGAGCGAGACCTCGTCGGCGTGGACGTCGTCCGCGCCCGCGATGGCCCTGGCATCCTCAAGGGACAGTGAGCCCCGTTCGAGGATCACGTGCGTCGGCGCGTCCAGGCCGCGCACGAGCGTGGCGGGCGGGTCCATGGCGAGGATGCGCCCGTGGTCCATGATCGCGACGCGGTCGCAGAGGATCTCGGCCTCGTCGAGGTAGTGCGTGGTGTAGACGATGGTCTTGCCGCGCTCCTGGATCGCGCGAAGCACGTCCCACAGGTTCCGCCGCGCCTGCGGGTCGAGGGCGGCGGTGGGCTCGTCAAGGAAGACGACGTCGGGGTCGTGGACGAGCGCGCAGGCGATCGAGAGGCGCTGGCGCTGGCCGCCGGACAGCTTGTCCTCGCGGGTGTCGGCCTTGTCGGTCAGGCCGACGAGGTCGAGCATCTCCCCCGCGGTCTTCGCGTCGATTCCGTAAAGCGAGGCGAAGGTCTCCAGCTGCTCGCGCGCGGTCAGCTTCTCGAAGAAGGCCGACGCCTGCAGCTGCACGCCGATACGCGGAAGCAGCGCGACGTTGCGTGGGAACGGGTTCTCACCGAGCAGGCGCACGCTCCCGCCGTCGGGCACGCGCAGGCCCTCGACGATCTCCAGCGTGGTCGTCTTGCCCGCGCCGTTCGGACCTAGGATCCCGAAGAACTCACCCTCGGCGACAGTGAAAGACACACCGTCGACGGCTTTGAGTTCCCCATAGGCCTTGTGGATGTCCTCGACCACTATCGCGGGCGGGGTGAGAGTCATACGCGCAAACGTAGTCACGAAGACACAGTCGTGTGGTCGGGAGCGCGCTGTTTGGGCCGGATGGACCCGCCTATGTGGACGCCTGGACGCTCTCGATCAAGGAGTCGGCGGCGGAGTAGGGGTCGACCTCGCCCGCCATCACCCGCTTCGCCAGCCCTTCGAGGGCGTCGCCGTGCACGTCGGCCAGTTTCGCGCGCAGCGATTCGACCGCGATGGCTTCGATCTCGGTGCGGGCGCGGACCGCGCGGCGTTCTTCGAGCTCGCCGTGCTCGGCCATCCAGGTTCGGTGGGTGTCGATCGCCGCGACCACGTCGGTGATGCCCTCCAGGCGGGCGGCGACGGTCTTGACGATCGGCTGACGCCAGCTCGCGCCACGGATCTCCCGGCGCCCCAACGAGATCATGTACTTCAGCTCGCGGACGGTGGTGTCGGCGCCGTCGCGGTCGGCCTTGTTGACGACGAAGACGTCGGCGATCTCGAGGATGCCCGCTTTCGCCGCCTGGATGCCGTCGCCCATGCCGGGGGCGAGCAGGACGATCGTGGTGTCGGCGAGCGCCACGACCTCCACCTCGGACTGGCCGACGCCGACGGTCTCGATGAGGACGACGTCGAACCCGGCCGCGTCGAGCACCCGCAGCGCCTGCGGGGTCGCCCACGCCATGCCGCCGAGGTGGCCGCGGGTGGCCATGGAGCGGATGAACACATCCGGGTCGGTCGCGTGTTCCTGCATCCGGATGCGGTCGCCCAGCAGGGCTCCGCCGGAGAACGGCGACGACGGGTCGATCGCGAGCACACCCACCCGCTTGCCCTGCGCGCGGTAGGCCGCGACGAGGGCCGAGGTGGTCGTGGACTTGCCGACACCCGGCGACCCGGTGAGCCCGATGACCTGGGCCCGCCCGCCGAGGGGCGCCAGCGCCGCGGCCACCTCACGCAGCTGCGGGCTGGCGTCCTCGACGAGAGAGATGAGCCTGGCGACCGCGCGCGGCTCACGCCGCCGCGCACGGTCGACAAGATCTGCTACCTCGACCTGACGGGCCAAGCTCAGGCCTTGGGCACGGAGATGATCAGGGCGTCGCCCTGGCCACCGCCGCCACACAGGGCCGCCGCGCCGACACCGCCGCCACGACGCTTGAGCTCGTAGGCCAGGTGTACGACGAGACGGGCGCCGGAAGCGCCGATCGGGTGGCCCAGCGCGATGGCGCCGCCGTTGACGTTGACGATGTCCTCGGAGACGCCCAGCTTCTTGGTGGAGACGACGCCGACCGCGGCGAACGCCTCGTTGATCTCGATCAGGTCGAGGTCTGCGGCCTCGATGCCCTGCTTGGCCAGCGCGGCGTTGATGGCGTTGGACGGCTGCTCGTGCAGGCTCGCGTCCGGGCCCGCCACGACGCCGTGGGCGCCGATCTCGGCGATCCAGGACAGGCCCAGCTCCTCGGCCTTGGCCTTGCTCATCACGACCACAGCGGCGGCGCCGTCGGAGATCTGCGAGGCCGAGCCCGCGGTGATGGTGCCGTCGCTGGCGAACGCCGGGCGCAGCTTGCCCAGGCTCTCGACGGTGGTCTCGCCGCGCACACCTTCGTCGGTGTCGAAGACGATCGGGTCGCCCTTGCGCTGCGGGATGGTGACCGGGGCGATCTCGTCGGCGAACACGCCGTCGGCGATGGCCTTGGCCGCCTTCTGGTGCGAGGCCGCGGAGAACGCGTCCTGCTCCTCACGGGTGAGGTCGTAGCGGGCGTTCACCTTCTCGGTGGAGACACCCATGGCGACCTGGTCGAACGCGCAGAACAGGCCGTCGTAGGCCATGTGGTCCTGCAGCGTGACGTCGCCGTACTTGAAGCCGGAACGGGACTTCGGCAGCAGGTGCGGCGCCTGGGTCATGGACTCCTGGCCACCGGCGACGATGATGTCGAACTCGCCCGCGCGGATCAGCTGGTCGGCCAGCGCGATCGCGTCGAGGCCGGACAGGCAGACCTTGTTGATGGTCAGCGCGGGGACGTTCATCGGGATGCCCGCGGCGACGGCGGCCTGACGGGCCGGGATCTGGCCCGCGCCCGCGGTGAGCACCTGGCCCATGATCGTGTACTGCACCTGCTCGGGCTTCACGCCCGCCTTCTCCAGGGCGGCCTTGATGGCGACCCCGCCGAGCTGCGCTCCGCTGAAGTCCTTCAGCGAGCCGAGCAGGCGACCGATCGGGGTGCGGGCCCCCGCGACGATGACGGTTCCGGACACAGCGGTCTCCTCAGCGTGCGAACGTGCGTTAACTCGGACCTTACTCGCGCAGAACCGCTTCGCCATGTGCCTGTGTGAGTAGCCGCACAGCAAATAGTTACCGATGGGTAGGAACGGCGTATCTTCTGTCTATGACCGATGCCCTGAAGCCTCACGTCGTCGCAATCGACCACGTCGGGATCGCCGTTCCCGACCTCGACGCGGCTATCGCGTTCTACCGCGAGAACTTCGGCCTCGAGTCGGTCCACGAGGAGACGAACGAGGAGCAGGGCGTCCGCGAGGCCATGCTCCGGGTCCCCGGCGACACCACCGGCCCGGCCATCCAGCTGCTGGCCCCGCTCAACGAGCGGTCGACGATCGCGAAGTTCATCGGCCGCAGCGGCCCCGGCCTGCAGCAGCTGGCCTACCGCGTCGTCGACGTCGAGGCCACCGCCGACGCCCTGCGCGCGAAGGGCCTGCGTCTGCTCTACGACAAGCCCAAGCGCGGGACGTCGAACAGCCGGGTGAACTTCGTGCACCCGAAGGACGCGGGCGGCGTGCTCGTGGAACTCGTCGAGCCCGCCGCCGACACGCACTAGCCGCGTTCACGCGCGGATTGCCTCTGTGGCAACGATCCCGCGATCGTGCTTCCTTCAGGTGGAATCACGGCGCGAGGGCGATGCGTGGGCCGGTGCGCGCACTAGCTTGCGTTCATGACATTGGTTCGGGACGCGTCGGTCCGCGCACGCGAACTCGGGGCGGCGCTGAAGGCGGCGCGGTCGAAGGTCGGGTTCCACGGCAACGAGATCGCCGAGCGGCTGGGCTGGTCGACGAGCAAGGTCTCTCGGATGGAGACGGGCGACCGGGCATGCGGCAAGCTCGACGTCGCCACCTATCTCGCCTACTGCGGAGTGGTCGGCGACGAGCTCGCCCGGTTGATCGACATGGCCGAGGAACCGGATTCCGGACTGTGGTCGCAGGGCCTCGACGAGCACGTCGGCGACGACCTGCGCACGCTGGTCATGCTGGAATCGAGCGCGCGGACAGCGCACAACTACGAACCGCTCGCCATCCCCGGCCTGACCCAGACCGAGGGGTACATCAGGGCGCTGTTCCGTGCGGGCGGCATGGTGTCGCAGGAGGCGTTCGACAGCCTGGTCTATGCCCGCCTGCGCAGGCAGCGCGTGCTTGACCGTGACGACGCGCCCGACTTCCACTTCTTCGTGCACGAGAACGCGCTGCGTACCCAGGTGGGCGGACCGCGAGTGATGCACGAGCAGATGCTGCACCTGCTCCTGTTGGGCACGCAGCCGAACTGCCGAATCCGTGTCGCGCCCAGGGGCGTCGAACCCCGGACCGGCTTCGTCGGACCGTTCGCCTGCTACGAGCAGGCCGAATACCGATCAGTCGTGTACGTGGAGCAGCTTGGCGCGAGCACGTTCCTCGACGGCCCGCCGGTCGAGATGTATCAGCGGGTGCTCGCGTCACTCGCCACCGACGCGCTGAGTGAGGAAGAATCGCGGTCGCTGCTTGCCAGGTTGGCAAGCGACTACGACCGCCCGGGGTGATCATCGCGTGCAGTGGCGCAAGAGCAGTTTCAGCGGCGGCGACGGCCAGGGTAACTGCGTCGAGGTCGCCTGGCCCGCGCCACAGGTGGCCGTGCGGGATTCCAAGGCCCCGCACGGCCGAACCCTCGCCTTCAGCCGCTCACGCTGGAGGGTCTTCCTCGCCCGCGTCTGACGCGCGAGTGTTGGCGCGGGCACCCCTGGGCGACGCGACGCGCTAACCGAGCAGGGCAGCCACGTTGGCTTTGTCCGCGCCGAGCGTGACGTAGAGCTGGGCCCAGGCCCGGTCGGTCTCGGTGGCGGGCGCGTTGTCGCAGAACTGCTTCTTGCCGTTGGCGGTGTAGTACTTGAGCAGCGCCAAGGTCTCGTCGGTGCGGCGCAGAGCGTCGTCGGTGTAGCGCGGGCCGGGTGGGGCGGGCTGGTGCTTGATGCAGGCAGGTTCGCCTTGCCCCTCGTCGTCGAATCTCGGGCCCGGGTCCGGGGGCGACGAGCACGCGGTGAGGGCCAGCAGCAGGGCGATCAGGATCTTGCGCATGTCGGTCCTATCCGAGTCCGGTGGCCGCGCGCACGGCGAGGCCGATGCCGACGATCAGCACGAGGGTCGCGGTGAGCACGGGGATGAGGGCGGTGACCCGCCAAGCCCTGGCGCGCAGGTTCTCCAGGCGCTGGAGACGATCGCGCATGCGCACGAGGAGCACGCCGACAAGGGTGAGCGTGCCCGCCATGCCGAGGCCGTAGCCGAGGACAAGCAGAACGCCGAACCAGGTGCGGCCCAGGGCGACCGCGCCGAGCAGGACGACCAGGGCGGACGGGCTGGGCACGAGCCCGCCCGCGACACCCATGCCGATCAACCCCGCCCGACGGACCCCGTGTCCGTGTCCGTGTCCATGCCCGTGCCCATGCCCATGACCGTGACCGTGGCCGTGGCCGTGGCCGTGGCCGTGGCCGTGGCCGTGGCCCAGTCCATGCACGTGACCGTGTCCATGTCCATGTCCATGACCGGCCGTGGCTCCGAGCCCAGGTTCGGACGCGACTCCCGGCCCATGTCCGTGGGCGTCTCCAAGCCCGGGCCCGACTCCGGGCGCATCCGCGTGGCCGTGGCCAGGCGCGGGTTCGCGATCGAGCACCTGCCCGAGGCCGACACCCTGCTCGTCACCGCGAGGATGGCCGAGCCGATGTTTGCCACCCCCCGCGGGGACCGGTGCGCCCGCCCCGACCAGTACTGGCATGTCGATCAGCTGGGTCACCGGTTCCCTCCGATGCCGAAGGGCCGAGCGGAGCAGCGCGGCGCCGATGCCCGCGACCAACAGCCCGCTGATCACGCCGAGCACCGCCAGCACGCCCTCCCCCGCGATCGCGCTCGAAGCGCTGATCACCAGGCCCAAGATGAGCACGCCTGCCGTGTGCGTGATCGTGACCGTGGCCCCCACCAGCACCGCGTCCCGCGTGGTCCCCTGCCTGCCCGCCAGATACGCGGCGATCACCGTCTTCCCGTGCCCGGGCAGCGCCGCGTGCGAAGCTCCCAGCACCAGCGAAAGCACCACTGCCAACAGCCCCACCAGCGGCGTGAGCTCCTTGCTTCCCGCGATGTCGGTGAACCATCCGGTCATGCCCGCCACCGCCGAGCCGAACCACCCGGAGCCGGACGCCATACCCGCCACACCGGAACCGGAGGAGCCCGGTTGGACCCGCAGCGTCGCCGCGCGCACATCCAATGGGTCGGAGAGCAAATCGTCGGGGTAGGCACGCAACTCGTCGCTGATGGTCGCGGAAGGCACCGGGGACTCACTCAACGCCACGCCTTCACCGCGCGCGGTGAGCTCGTGCCAGCCGACGCGGTCGTCGCGGAAGGAATCCCGGACGTCGACCGTGGCCGAGCCGCTCAAGTCGACCGCGGCGCTGAGTTCACACGTCACCCTGGTCGTCGCCAGCCCCGCCTCGCCGGGCCGGAACTCCCTCGACGCGCGGGACACGCGCCAGGAGACCGCGTCCCCGTCCACCGACAGCGCGATCGCGTCCCGCAAGGCAGCGCACTGTTCGCCCGCGTAGCCCGCGGAGTCGATCTCGGCCCGCTCCTGAAGGGTCGGGATCTCGGCCAGGTCGACCACGGCTCGAAGGTCGATCCGGTCGGGGTGCAGGGTCAACCCGTTGTAGTGGTTGACGGTGAAGTTGCCGAGCGGATGGGCGACCGCGCTCCCCGGCGCCGCGACCAGCGCGCCGAGGCCGATCATCAGGACCGTGACCAGCCGTTTCACTTGCCCGCCCGGATGGTCTCAAGCGTCTGCCGCGCGGTCGCGGCGTCGGCGACGGAGAAATGGGGATTGATCGACAGGGCCTGTTCCAGTGCCGTGGCGGCCTCCGCCTGCCTGCCCAGGCTGTGCAGGATCATGCCGCGATGGAAGGCCAGGCCCGCGTTGCGCCAGCCAAGCGCGCCCGCGCGGTCGGCGAAGGTCAGGGCCTCCGCGTCGCGGCCGTTGAGGTGCAGGGCCCACGCCATCGCGTCGGCGACGAGGACCTGGTGCCGCCTGCCCCATTCGGCTTCGGCGAGTCGAAGCGCGGTGGTCACGTCACCCCGGTCGGCGGCGATCACGGAACCGTCGAGGTCGTCGGTGGCGCCCGCGGCCTCGGCGAGCGCGCGCTGGGCGTCGAGCACGGTGAACTGCGCCGCCGCTTCCTCGGGGCGGCCCGCGGCGGTCAGCAGCAGCGCGTAGTCGTGGAGGTGTTCGGGCAGTGGGGCGCGACTGACCACGTCGCGGTAGCCGGCGAGCGCGTCGTCGGTCTGGCCGCGCGCGGCGGCGACCTTCGCCCGGCCGCGGAGCAGCGAGACGTCGCGTGGGTCGGCCCGCAGCCCGTCCTCGTAGTGCCGAGCGGCGCCGTCGAGGTCGCCGGTGTCGAAGGCCAGCTCACCGAGTTGGTAGTCGCAGAACGCGCCGCAGCCGTCGGCTCGGGCACGTTCGAGCGCGGCGCGGGCCTCGTCGACCTGGCCGCGGAGTTCGAGGTCGTAGGCGGCACGGGTGAAGGAGGCGACCCCGGGTTTGAGGTCGAGCATGCGCTGGACCGCGTCGGTGGCGGCCTCGGCGTCGCCGAGTTGGGTGTAGGCGTCGGCCAGCACGCCGTAGACCTCCGCGGTGTCCGGTGCGACGGCTCTGGCCTTCTCACCCCACTGCCGGGCGGCGGTGAAGTCGTGTCTGGCGTTGGCCAGCGCGCCCAGCCCGATCAGCGCCTCGGCGTTGCGCTCCGGCCGCAGCGCCAGCGACTTCTCCAGCGCGCCCTGCGCCTTGGGGTAGTAGTTCGGGTCCGCGCGCACCCTGGCCTGCTCGACGTAGGCGATGCCGAGCCGCGCCCAGGCGTCCGGGTCGTTCGGGACGCGGCGCAGCTTGGCCTGAGCCGCGTCGACCGCGCGGTCCAGTGCGGACAGACTCGGCGCCGACGCGGTCGGCACGGCGGGGCGGGCGAACAGGGTCGAGGCGCTCGCGGCGAGCACGGCGACGCCGGCGACGATCACCGCCACGGCGAAGATCCGCCTGCGCCCGGGTGTGGAAGACATGCGGGAAACCTCCGGGGAACGCGGACCCCCGGGCGCACGCCACGTGCGCCCGGGGTGTCTCCGACTAGGCGAACGCGGGCGCGGACTCGGGCCTGCGCCGGTACAGCGCGACACCCGAGCCGATCAGCACTGCCGCGAGAAGGCCGCCCAGCAGCGGCTGGCTCGGCGGCAAAGTGGACCAGAACGGCGGCGGGACCATGGAGGAGCCGCCGGACGAGGTCTGGTTCACCGAGGTGTTGCCCGGCAGCGCGACATACGGGAACGACGCGCCGAAGGGCTTGTCGTTCGCGTCGACCTTGTCGCCCGCCGCCAGCGCCGGGACGATCCCGGACACCGCGGCGCCCTCGACCGCCTGCACGGCGATGTCGACGACGTCGTCGGTGAGCCTGCGGCCGTTCGGGAAGCCCTGCAGGTCCCCCGCGAGCACACCGAGCCGGTTCGGGTCGGCGGCGGGCGGGATACCCACGTTGAGGCGCAACTGCTCGGACGGGGCGAACTTGTTCGGGTCGACGTCGGCGTTGTTCAACTGGGAGTTGAGGTCGGCCTGGATCGGCCCGCCCGCCTTCGTGGTGATCCCGGTCAGGAAGATCTCCACCAGGTCGTCACGCGGGGTCGGAGGTGCGGGCAGCCCGTAGATCGCCTCGATCAGCTTGGGCAGCTCCGGGTCGGTGACCCGGTTGACCAGGTCCGGGATGTTGCGGTCCTGGTCGGGGGTCAGCGAGTTGAACTTGTCCTTGAGCCCGGCGGGCACGACGACCTCGTTGACCAGTGGGTTCCCCAGGCGCGAGACCTGGACGAACGGCCCGAACGCCTGCTGCTCACCCGGCTTGAGCTTGATCGACTTGCGCTCGGTGTCGCTCCAGACGCCGATGACCGGGTTGCGGCCCGCGTCGCCGTTGAGCACCACTGAGGACTTGGGGACCTGCAGCGCGATGGTGTTCACGCTGAAGCCGGCGAGGGTGTCCTGCCCGACCTCGGAAAGGTTCCCGCCGTAGAGCAGGTCGAACACGCGCAGGTCGAGGAAGAACGAGTCGTCGGCCTGCCCGACGTAGCTCTTGCCGCCACCGGGAACGTCGGTGATGGCCTGGTCCCGCAGCGTGCCGTAGTCCGGCATGGAGGCGGCACCGGTGTTGGACGGCGCGACCTTGCCGTTCTTGATCAGCGTCTTGGCGTGGCCGTGCTTGTTCACCACTTCGAGCGTGTAGGTCTGGCGGAACAACAGGTTCTCGTCGTCGAGCGAGGTGACGGGCCCGTTGTTGTAGAGGAACGTGGACTTCCCGCGGCGGTCGTCGGTGCGGAAGGTCCACCGGTAGGTGACGTCTGGCTTCGCGTCACCGTCGCTGTCGATGTTGATGTCGTGGCGGGCGTCGGTCGCCCACGGGTAGAAGTTCGGTCCGCCGTTCGGTTCCTGGAACGGGTACCAGTTGGCGATCAGGGTGACGGTGTCCGGGTTGTCGGGGCTGACGAACGCGTAGACGTCGGTGTTGTCCACCGGTGGGTCTGCCGCGATCAGCGGCGCTTCCCGGTGGCTCGAGGCGACGGCGGGGCCGGGCGCGAGCCCGACCAGGACGCCCGTGAGCACCGTGCTGCCTGCCGCGATCAACGCGACCGCCACCCGTCGTCGGCGACGGGTGGGTGGGGGTGCTGACATGCTTCATCCCTTCATCGAATTGCGGCCCGACTCGCGCACGCGCGAACGGGACTTCTGCAATTCGGAGCCGGTCGTGATCGAGTTCACTACCCGACTGGATGAATTCTTGTCGCACATCAATAGCGATAACGATTTAGCGAATTCCGTTCATCAACTTCCGGACAGCGGGCGTCAGCAGGGCCATGACCACGCCCAACACGATCGCGCCCGCACCGAGCAGACCGAAGTACGTGGGCTCCGAATCCTTCGAGTAGTACTCAGCCAGTGCTCCGGCGACCGACGTGCCCAGCGCGACCGACAAGAAAAACAGCGCCACCATCTGCGCGCCGTAGGCCTTCGGGGCGAGCTTCGTCGACAGTGACAGACCGACCGGGGACAGGCACATCTCGCCGAGCACGAAGATCACCAACACCAGCACCACGAGCAACGGGTTGATCACCTTCGGGCCCTCGATGAAGCCCAGCGACGCCATCACCAGGAACGCCACGCCCATCGCGGCGACGCCGAGGGCGAACTTGACCGGCGTCGACGGCTGCCGCGAGCCCAGCCGCACCCACAGTGCGGCGAAGACCGGGGCCAGGAGCACCACGAACAGGGGCTCCACGGAGGCGAACCACGACGGCGGGATCTCGAAGCCCATGAGGTTCAGGTCGACCCGGGTCTCGGCGTAGATCGCCAGCACCGTGAACTGCTGCTGGAACAGCGCCCAGAAGCCGAAGCTGACCAGGAACATCGGAATGAACGCGACGACCCGCTGCCGCTCGACACCGTCGACCTTGCGGCTGGTCAGCAGGATCGCGAACAGGGTCACCGCGGCGACCCCGATGACCCAGGTGACGACGATCGCCAGGTTGTCCGCGCCGACGACACCGGTCAGCACCAGGGCGAGCACTGCCGCGACGCCCGCGCCGATCACCGCGAACGCCCGGACGCGGCCCGGTCCGTCGAGCGGGTTGGGGACGATCCGGCCGGACTCGGGCAGGTGCTTGCGCCCGAGGACGTACTGAGTGAGCCCGGCGGCCATGCCGACGGCGGCGAGCCCGAAGCCCCAGTGGAAGCCGACACGGGTCTGCAGCAGCCCGGTGAGCAGCGGTCCGACGAGCGCCCCGAGGTTGATGCCCATGTAGAAGATCGAGAAGCCGGAGTCCCGCCGCTCGTCGTCCGCCGCGTACAGCGCGCCGACCAGCGCGGTGGCGGTCGCCTTGAGTCCACCCGAGCCGAGCGCCACACAGATGAGGCCCACGGCCACGCCCGTGACGCCGGGCAGGACAGCGAGGGCGACGTGTCCGGCGAGGATCAGCGAGCCGCTGTAGAACAGCGTGCGCTCGGGGCCGAAAAGTCGGTCGGCGACCCAGGACCCGGCGATCGTGGCCAGGTACACCGAGCCGCCGTACGCGCCGACGATGCCCGCCGCGGTGGACTGGGTGATCCCCAGCCCGCCGTCGGCGACGCTGAAGTACAAGTAGTAGAGCAGGATCGACTGCATCCCGTAGTAGGAGAAGCGCTCCCACAGCTCCGTGCCGAACAGGTTGGCCAGGCCGCGCGGGTGTCCGAAGAAACCCTTGCCCTGTTCGAGGTCGGTAGTGGCGGTCACGGTCGCCGGTCCCCTCTCACTCCGTTGTGTGGAGAACTCCCGAGGAGACCGTACGACAGGTGACCTTCCTACGAAGGTAGGTACCCGTTCACAAACCGTTCGCGGCGAGCCACGCCGCGTCGGGCGCGATCATCTGAACGAGTTCGAGCAGCAGACCGCCGGGCACGGCGACGTGGAAGTGCCGCTGGCCCCACGGTTCATCCGTGCCCGGCTTCACGATTTCCGCGCCCGCCGCACGCAGGCGGACTTCCTCCGCCGCGGCGTCCTCCACCACCAGGGCGAAGATCGTTCCGGCCACGGGACGGTCGCGATAGGGCTCCGGCGTCGACTCGTGGTCGACCTGGACGATGTCGAACCTGAACGACTCGGCCGACTCGTGACGCAACGACGATCGACGCCTAGCGCTGGTGGGCGCGGCGGTGGAGGTGTGGCGCGCGAAGGAGCCCGAGGACTGACGTTCCGGGCGGTCGACGCCGAGGCGGGCGTGCCCAAGGGCACCGCTTCGAACTACTTCCCCAGTCGCGACGCGCTGCTCGACCAGGTCGGCGCGCACATCCACGTGCGACTCGCGCCCGATCCGGCGCGGGTGGAGGAGACATTGCGGGCACCGCGCGACCGGGAGCTGGTCGTGCGGTTCACGCGCGACATCCTTCGGCGCTTGCACGCCGACCGCGCGGGCTATCTGGCGCTGCTGGAACTGCGTCTGGAGGCCACCCGGCGGCCGGACCTGCGGGCCGGGTTCACCGAGACCATCCGCGCGCGGCTGGAGGACAGCATCGCGTTCCACCTCGACTCCGGGCTCCCCGGGGATCGAACGACGGTGGTGCTGCTCTATATCGCCATGACCGGGTTGATCGTCGAGTCGCTGACCCTTCCCGGCGTCCTGGGCGACGAAGAAGCCCTGGTCAGCGCGCTGGTCGACCGGGCCGCGGCGATCGCGGCCCGGTGACCTCGCCGGTTCAGTGCGATCCGGCCATCCGGCTGGCCGCCTGCGCCATCGGCAGAGCGGCGGCACCCGCCACCACGGTCAGGGCACCGATGATCCAGGAGGACCACGCGATGCCGGTCAGGTCCGTGTAGCTCATGACCCAGGGCGAGATGAACAGCAGCACGCCGAGCACGATCTGGATCGCCTCACCGGCGACCATGCCCGGCATCGCGAGCGATACCAGGCCGTCGAGGGCGATCAGCGCGCCCAGCACGACCATGGTCCACATCGCGGCGTTGTCGGTTGCCATCCAGAGTGGAGACGCCATCGCGACGACGCCGAGAACCACCTCGGCCCAGTCGTGCGGACGGGTCCACGGTTTGACCGCTTGCGACTCGTTCACGAGACCACCTCCATCAAAGGGAGATCCCGAGACCATGGTCCGCTCAGTAGGAGCCGCTGGTCAATATCGACCTGCAACGATCGAGTGCGTGCCATCCCTCACATCATCGGTACCTGCTGTCTACCGCTAAGTAACATCACGCCACCTGGGTGTTTGAGCCCTTGTGACCGATTCGCCGGGAGGTCCCGCAGTGCAGAAGATCCTCGACGCCATCCAGGCCGACGAGCTCGACGCGATCGGCTCGTTGCCGGTTCCGGAGTCGTACCGGGGTGTGACCGTGCACGCCGACGAGGCCGGGATGTTCGAAGGTCTCGAGTCCCGGGACAAGGACCCGCGCAAGTCGCTGCACCTCGACGACGTGCCGGTCCCCGAACTGGGCCCCGGTGAGGCGCTCGTCGCGGTGATGGCCAGCGCCATCAACTACAACACCGTGTGGACCTCGATCTTCGAGCCGGTCTCCACCTTCAAGTTCCTCGAGCGCTACGGCAAGATGTCGCCGCTGTCGAAGAAGCACGACCTGCCGTACCACGTGGTCGGCTCCGACCTGTCCGGCGTCGTGCTCCGCACCGGCCCTGGTGTGCACGCATGGAAGCCGGGCGACGAGGTCGTCGCGCACTGTCTCAACGTCGAACTCGAAGGCCCCGACGGCCACAACGACACGATGATGGACAGCGAGCAGCGCATCTGGGGCTTCGAGACCAACTTCGGCGGGCTCGCCGAGGTCGCGCTGGTCAAGTCCAACCAGCTCATGCCCAAGCCCAAGCACCTGACGTGGGAAGAGGCCGCGTCCCCCGGCCTGGTGAACTCCACCGCCTACCGCCAGCTCGTCTCGAGCAACGGCGCGGGCATGAAGCAGGGTGACGTCGTGCTGATCTGGGGCGCCTCCGGCGGCCTCGGCTCTTACGCGACCCAGTTCGCCCTCAACGGCGGCGCGATCCCCGTGTGTGTGGTGTCGAGCCAGGAGAAGGCCGACATCGTCCGCAAGATGGGCGCGGAGCTGATCATCGACCGCAGCGCCGAGGGCTACAAGTTCTGGAAGGACGAGAACACCCAGGACCCGAAGGAGTGGCAGCGGTTCGGCAAGAAGATCCGCGAGCTGACCGGCGGCGAGGACCCGGACATCGTCTTCGAGCACCCGGGCCGCGAGACCTTCGGCGCGTCGGTCTACGTCACCCGCAAGGGCGGCACGATCGTCACCTGCGCGTCGACCTCGGGCTACATGCACCAGTACGACAACCGGTACCTGTGGATGAGCCTCAAGCGGATCGTCGGCTCGCACTTCGCGAACTACCGCGAGTCCTGGGAAGCGAACCGGCTCATCGCCAAGGGTCTGATCCACCCGACGCTGTCGAAGACCTACGCGCTGGCCGACACCGGCCAGGCCACGCTCGACGTGCACCGCAACGCCCACCAGGGCAAGGTCGGCGTGCTCTGCCTGGCCCCGGAAGAGGGTCTTGGCGTGCGCGACCACGAGATGCGGGCCAAGCACCTCGACGCGATCAACCGTTTTCGCGGTGTCTGATTGATCACCCGGACGGGCCGTTCGATGTGGGATACCGCTACTTGTCGTGAGTGGCGTAACCCAGACAGGTAGCGTGACCCCATGGGATTGGGCGAGGAACGCGATCTCGTGCCGTTGGGTGCCGGATTCGACATCACCAAGCGGGGCTACAGCCGCGCGCAGGTCGAAGAGCACCTTGAGCGGCTCGACGCCGAACTGCAGCTACTGCACGCCGACCGCAACGCGGCCGTCTCACAGGCGACGGATCTCGCGAAGCAGCTCGAACGGAGCCGCTCCGAGATCGACGAACTCAAGGGTCAGGTCGAGCGGCTCTCCTTGCCGCCGACCACCCTTGAGGGCCTGAGCGAGCGGCTGCAGCGGATGCTGCGGCTCGCCCAGGACGAGGCGAGTGAGGAACGGGCCAGGGCGGAGGTCGACGCCGAGCGCATCCGGCAGAAGGCCGAAGCCGACGCGCTGATCCTCAAGCAGCGCTACGAGAAGCTGATGGCCGACCTCGATCAGCGCCGCAAGGCGATGGAGGCCGAACACGTCGGCGTCGTCGAGAAGGCCCGTACGGACGCCGAGCAGACCGTCGCCGCGGCGAAGGCGGAGGCGGCGAGGATCGATGCCGCGTCCCTGGAGCGGCGAACCAAGGTCGAAGAGGACTTCGAGATCGCCATGGCCTCGCGCCGCACGGAGTCGATGCGCGCGCTGGCCGAGCAGGAGGCGACCAGCAAGTCCGAAGCCGAACGCCGCGTGCGTGAGGCCACGGAGGAAGCCAACCGCAGGCGGCACGAAGCAATCACCGAGTCGACCTCGCGGCTCAAGGAGGCCACCACGGAGGCGCACCGCCGTGTCCGGGAGGCCACCGAGGAAGCCAACCGCCGGATCACCCACGCCACCCAGCGCGTGGCCGCACTGCGCCAGCTGCGAGCCCGGGTGGCGGACCAGCTGCACACCGCACGCGACCTCATCGCCGACGCCCACGTCCAACTGGCCGACGCGACGCCGATCCTCGACCCGCTCCCGGAGGAGCGGGCCCCGAAGACGATCGACGGCACCCCGGCGGACGAGAGCCCGACCAAGATGATGAAGCCGGTCGGGCCGCCGCAGGAGCACTGGGAAGCCGTGGAGTCCGACACCGAGCGCACCCCGGCGAGCAAGCCGGAGCGCCCGACCGAGAAGCCCGAACCGAAGAACACTCCGCCCGCCGAGGCTGTGCGTGCGAAGCCCGAGCCGAATGGCGAGCGCACCCAACGGCTCCCCAAGCCGACTCAGGAGTCCTCAGCAGGCGCACCCCGCTGATCACAGCGCCCAGAGCCGGGCATTGAGTGCGCGCGGGCGCAGTCAATGCCCGGCTCTTTGCTCCCGCAGATCGCCTCGCCCCTCGTCCTGGCCATCTTCACTCAAGCCAGAGGGGCATCCCACCCCAGAACGGCAAGGCCCGAAGAGCGAGCCGTGTCAGACCGCGCCGATGTCCTCATACCAAAGGGCCGGATTGGCCGCGATAAACGAGCTCATGAGGCTGAAGCACTCGGGGTCGTCGAGCACAACAACCTCAACCCCATGCTCAGCAAGCCAGTCATGCCCACCGGTGAACGTCCGAGACTCCCCGATCACCACTTTCGAGATCCCGAACTGCCGTACCAATCCACTGCAGTACCAGCACGGCGACAGTGTCGTCACCATCGTCGTCCCCACATAGGACCGCCGCCGACCAGCGGCCCGAAACGCCGAAGTCTCCCCATGGACCGACGGATCGCCGTCCTGCACGCGCCGGTTGTGCCCACGACCCCAAAGTTCACCGGATGGTCCGAACAGCGCGGCGCCGATCGGGATGCCGCCCTCGGCCAGTCCGATTTGTGCCTCGGCGATGGCTATGGCGAGCATCTCTGTCGTTTTCATCGCGTCGATTCTCGTTCTGGCGCGTCCGACGGGCGAATCGGTCGTTGACCTGGTTAAGTCTACCGGCAAGTAGGACTCGGGAGGGACATCCGCAATGGCCGCCTATCAGACCGTAGTCGTCGGCACCGATGGCTCGGATTCGTCGTACCGCGCCGTCGATCGCGCCGCCGCGATCGCCGGCGACACGGGCGCGACGCTCGTGATCGCCTGTGCTTTCCAGCCCGCCAGCGCACGGACCGTCGAACGGGCTCAGGACTCGCTGGGCTCCGACGTCGCGTACCAGGTGGTCGGGTCCAACCCCGCCGAGGAGTCGGTGCGCACCGCGGCCGAGCGCGCCGCCCGCGCGGGCGCCACCAAGGTCAAGACCGTGGTCGTCGACGGTGACCCGGTGCCCGCGCTGACCAAGGTCGTGCACGAGCACAACGCCGACCTGCTGGTGATCGGCAACCGGGGCCTCAACACCCTCGCGGGCCGCATCCTGGGCTCGGTGCCGTCGGAGGCCGCGCGCAAGTCGACCGTCGACGTGCTCATCGTCCACACAACTTGACATCCTCCCCTGGTTGAAATCAGGGGATTACAACTGCGACTACCCCACGAGGAAGAGGTCGTGTTGAGGTTCACGGTTCGCAGGCCCGCCCAACGGCGGGCCTCCCCGTGCAGCCACGGCATGCCCTGCGGCGTTACGGATATCGCACGCCGCGTTCACGTCAGCGTTGGCGACGAAGCCGCAGGATCGGCAGCGGAAGGCGGCTTCGTTCTCGCGCGCCTTCCGATCTGCGGCCCCACACGCCGAACAACTCTGACTGGTGTATCGCGGGTCGACCTTCACGACCCGACCTGGGGCCTTCTGCTCGAGTCGGGTGACCAACTGTCCCCATCCGTTGGCGAGGACGCCCTGGTTCAGGCCTGCCTTCTGCCGCACACCTCGACCGGGTGCGTCGGCCGTGCCTTTCGCCGACCGGGTCATGTTGGTGATCTTCAAATGTTCGACGCCGATCACGTCGAACTCCCGGGCCGGCCGGGTGCCGATCTTCTCAACCCAGTCCTTGCGCCGGTCGGTTTCACGAGCCTTGAGTCGCGCGATCGCCGTCTTGACCTTGCCACGCCGGTTGGAGCCGCGTCGTGCCCGGGCGAGCTTGCGTCGCAGCCGCAGCAACCGCGCCTTTTCCGTGTCGCGGAGAGTGGGCGCGGACAACAGTTCCCCGGTGGACAACGCCGCCGACACCACTACACCGCGATCTACACCCACAACGTCGCCGATACCCGGTGCCGGAACGGGCTCGGGCGCAACGGGGAACGCCACATGCCAGCGGTCTGCCCGGTCGCGGGTGATGCTGTACGACTTCAACCACGGGTTCTCCGCCCGCGCCTCGGTCAGCCGGCGGGACTGCTCGACGAACCCCGGCGCTGTCTTGCGTCCAGGCTGCCAGTGGGCGAGTTGTTCCACGGCGAGGTTCCACACGACTCAGGCATGCCCACAATGCTCAAGCAACGCCCGCTCCTGAGCGGGTGTCGGCTGGAGACGGAACCGACACATGTCGATCAACGTAGTGACCAGCACCGACAAAACCAGGAGACCCCGGTGAGACCCGGCAGGCCACGGCAATCACGGACCTTGGCGAGCTACCCGCTCGTGATTCCTCTCATCCGTGAACACCGGACCACCATCGGGAGCACCACGTGACCGAGGAGTTCGGGGCGGCGCAGCGGCAGGTCGAGGAGATCCTTCTCGGCGGCGAGCGCCGCTACACCCGTCAGCAGGTCCGCGAGAAGGCGGGCGTGCCGCTGGACCGCTCCGTCATGCTGTGGCGGGCACTCGGCTTCGCCACCGTCGGCGACGACGATGTGGTGTTCACCGACAGCGATGTCGAGGCCCTGCGGGTCACGCAGGAACTCATGTTGGCGGGCATCATCGAGCCCGAGATGACCACCGCGACCGCGCGGATGCTCGGCCAGCACCTTTCCCGGCTGGCCGAGTGGCAGGTCCACCTGATGACCGACATCCTCTCGGCGAACCCCGAGCTGGTCTCCGACGAGCGCCAGCTCGGCCGGTTCGTCGAGCGCCTGGTGCCCGACCTCGAACGCCTGCAGAACTACACCTGGCGCAGGCACCTGGCGGCCTACGCGGGCCGCGCGTTGGCCAGCCCGGGTGAGCAGTTGCAGGTGCGCAACGAGGTCGTCGGGTTCGCCGACATGGTCGGCTTCACCACGCTGACCCGCCGGGCCAACGAGGCCGAGCTGGTCACCATGGTCGACCGGTTCGACGCGATGACCGCGGAGATCGTCGCGGACAACCACGGCCGGATCGTGAAGATGCTCGGCGACGAGGTGCTGTACGTCGCCGACTCCCCGCAGCAGGGCGCGGAGATCGCGCTGCGGCTGCTGGAGGCCGCGGCGGCCGACCCGGATCTGCCCGCCCTGCGCGCGGGCATGGCCTACGGCCGCGTCCTCAACCGCTTCGGCGACGTCTACGGGTCGGTGGTCAACATCGCCGCCCGGCTCACCGGTGTCGCCCGCCCCGGCACGGTGATGATCGACCGCGCGCTGGCCGACGAGTTGAGCGGGGTCGAGGCGTACACCGTGCGCAGCCGCAGGCCGGTGTCGGTGCGCGGCTTCAGCAGGCTCAAGTGCGCGGTGCTGCGCCGCTCGGAGGAGTCGAAGGTGCCCACCATCGACCTCGTCCCCGACGGGCGTCCGCGCCGCAAACGCCGGTAACCGCGACGTCCCATGAGGACCGTGGCCCTGGCTAGCGCTTGGCCAGCCAGGGTGTGACCGCGCCCAGGAAAGCCCCCGGGGACTCGATCGACGGCAGGTGGCCGGTGTCGGGCAGCAGTTGCAGCTCGCCACCGGTCAGCTCCGCGAGCTCCTGCGCCACCGGCACCGGCATCAGCTTGTCGAGCGCACCATGCACGACGAGGGTGTCGACGCCCGCGGACCGCAGGGTGTCGCGTGAGTCCATGCGGATCGCCATGGCACGTTGGGCCCACGCCACGGCGGCTGGGCTCTGCGACTCCATCTGCTCGCGCACCGTGCCCGCGTAGGCCTGGTCTGCCAGCAGCATCGGCAGCATCGTGTCGGCGAGCCAGGGCGCGGTCCCCTCGGCTTCGGCGCGCTCCGCCACCTTGAGCCGGTTGGCGGCGGCCTCCTCGGTGTCGGCGACGGCCTTGGTGTCGACGAGCAGCAGCCCGGACACGCGCCGCGGCGCCGCCCGCAGCGCGGCCATGGCGCAGTAACCGCCCATGGAGCAGCCGCCGATCACGGCGCGGTCGAGTCCGAGTTCGTCGAGCAGGGCCACGACATCCTGGCCGAGGGTCTCCACCGACGGCTCGGCGTCGCCCGCCTGCGTGCGGCCGAAGCCGCGCAGGTCGGGGGTGATCAGCCGGACGACTTCGGAGAGCGCCTCGCGGACCGGGTCCCACATACGCGAGTCCAGCGGGAACGCGTGGAGCAGGACGACAGGGGTGCCGGAGCCGGTATCGGTGAAGTGCACGTCGCCATTGTGACCCTCAGAAGCGGCCTTCGCGGACCCGCCGCACCGCGTCCTCACCCGAGAGTTCGGCGCGCGCGTCCGGGTTGTCCAGGTAGAACTGCAGGGTGTGCAGGACGACGAGCTGGTCGAGGTCCATGCTCCGCATGGGCACCGCGCACGCGACGTCACGGCCGAACTTGGCGGCCACCTTGCGCATCCGGGTGTCGGCCGCGACCGCGGAGATGAGGCCCAGGTAGTTCTGGGTCGGCCCGGTCCGCGACCGCCCGATGCGCAGGCTCAGCGGACGGACCTCGGTGAGGTCCTGCCACGGCAGCCGGACCACCGGATGCACCCAAGTCAGCGCGATGTGGTCGGGGGTGAGCAGGATGCCCACCATCCGCTGCTTGCGCTTGAGCGCGAAAAACCCCGCGGCCAGCAGCAGGACACCGAGGATTCCGAGCACGACAGCGCCGACCGTGGGACCCACACCGCCCCGGATGATCAGCAGCGCGGCGAGCCCGCCGAGGCCGAGTCCGAAGATGATCAAGATGATGCCCGCCGCGACTCTCGCCTGCCGGGCCGGGATCAGCAGACCGGTGACGCCGTCGAAAGTCGCCACGCACACGGCTCCCGTCGGGGTTCCGGAGGGCTGGGCGGATCCGTCCGCGGCACGCCAAGGCCGCGGACACGGAAGCGAGCGGTCGTCCATGTGTCAATGCAAGCGCATACGAGGGCGTCACCGCCAGCCAAACCCGCAGCCCGACGGTGAAGTCGATCACCCAGTCGGGTCAGCGCCTGCGCGACGTCGGCCCGCGGCGGCCGCGTGCGGCCCAGCACGCCTGGTGCCAGTGTCGGCGGTCCTCCACCGAGCCGTAGTCGTCGGCGGGCCAGGTGACCACGTGGGCCATGCCGACGGGAATCTCGTGGTCGCATCCCGGGCAGCGGTACATCTTGGTCGCGTGTGCCCCGGGAACGTTGCGGACCAGCCAGTCGCCGTCGTGGGCGCTCTCGCGCCGCTGGGCGGCCAGCCCGCCGCTGAGCGGACGGGGATCGTCGCCGATGGCGTACTTGGGTCGGTTGCGGCGGGGCACGGTGAAACTGTGACATGGCGCCTGGTGGCGCTGCTCGGTCGCCTTGATGGTGACGTTCCGTGGGAGGCAGAATATGCGGGTGCCCACTTATGAGTTCCGCTGCCGCGAGTGCGGATCGACCTTCGACGTGCGACGCCCGATGGCCGAGTCGTCCGACCCCGCCGCCTGCCCCGAGGGCCACGCCGACACGGTGAAGCTGCTCAAGATGGCAGGCCTCGCCGGATCCAACACCTCCGCCGCAACAGCACCCCAAGCTGGCGGAGGCTGCTGCGGCGGCGGTTGTTGCGGCTAGTCAGTGCTGTGGCATGGCGCCTGCCGGCCGACGCCATGTCACAGCGCGATTTTAGTAATCCCGGAAGCCCTTGCCGGTCTTGCGGCCCAAGCGGCCCGCGGTGACCAGGTGCTCCAGCAGCGGGGCCGGGGCGTAACCGGCCTCACGGAACTCGTTGTAGAGCGTGCGCTCGATGGCCAGCGACACGTCGAGGCCGACGACGTCGAGGAGTTCGAACGGGCCCATCGGAAGGCCACAGCCGACCTTCATCGCGCTGTCGATGTCGTCGGCGCCCGCGTAGTGCGCCTCCAGCATCTTGATCGCGTCGTTGAGGTACGGGAAGAGCAGGGCGTTGACGATGAAGCCCGCGCGGTCGCCGCAGTGGACCGGCTTCTTGCCGACCTTCTCGCAGATCGCGTGCGCGGTGGCGACGACGTCCTCGGCCGTGGAGATGGTCTCGACGATCTCGACCAGCTTCATGATCGGCGCGGGGTTGAAGAAGTGCAGGCCGACCACGTCGGCCGGGCGCGAGGTCGCCGCGGCGCACTCGATGACCGGCAGCGACGACGTGGTGGTGGCCAGGATCGCACCCGGCTTGAGCACCTCGTCGAGCGCGCCGAAAACCGCCTGCTTGATGGCGAGTTCCTCGGCGACGGCCTCGACCACGAGGTCGCAGTCGGCCAGTTCCTCGAACTCCACGGCCGGGCTGATGCGGCCGAGGATCGCGTCGCGCTCCTCCTCGGCGAGGCGGCCCTTGGCGACCTGGCGGTCGAGCGACTTGCGCACCTTGCCGATCGCCGCGGTCGCCTTGTCCGCGCTGCGGGCGCGGAGTACGACGTCGAAACCCTTGCGGGCGAAGACTTCGACGATCCCGGTGGCCATCGTGCCGGTGCCGACCACGCCGACCCGCTGGACGTCGCGAGTGGACACCCCGGTGTCCCCGGCGGCGGCCGGGGTCTGGGCGTCGGCGACGACGTTGGGCGAGTCCGGGGCGTCGTAGGTGTAGAAGCCCTTGCCGGTCTTGCGGCCGAGCAGACCCGCGGTGATCATCTGCTTGAGGATCGGGGCGGGGGCGTGCAGCCGGTTGCGCGACTGCGCGTACATCGTCTCGAGGATCTCGTAGGCGGTGTCGAGGCCGATGAGGTCGAGCAGCGCCAGCGGGCCCATCGGGTAGCCGCAGCCGTAGCGCATGGCGGCGTCGAGGTCCTCGCGGGTGGCGTACTTCGTCTCGAACATCGACACGGCGTGGTTGAGGTAGCCGAAGAGCAGCGCGTTGGCGATGAAGCCCGCGCGGTCGCCCATGACGACCGGCTCCTTGCCCAGGCGCTCGGCGAAGGCGACGACGTCGGTGACCACGTCCGGCTCGGTCACCACGGTCTTGACGACCTCGGTGAGCTTGAGGACCGGCGCCGGGTTGAAGAAGTGCAGGCCGACGACCTTGCCCGGGCGGCCGGTGTGCACACCGATCTCGGTGATCGACAGCGACGAGGTGTTGGAGGCGAGGATGGTGTCCGGGCCGACGATGGTGTCCAGCTCGGCGAACACGCGCGCCTTGAGTTCGAGCGACTCCGGGATCGCCTCGATCACCAGGTCGGCGCCCGCGAGGTCGTTGAGCGACGTGCTGTAGGTGACCCGGCCCAGCAGCTCGTCGCGGGCGGCCTCGTCGAGCTTGCCCTTGGCGAGCGCGCGGCTCGTGGAGTGCTCGATGTGGCCGCGTCCGCGTTCGATACCCGCGTCGTCGACCTCCACCGCGATCACCTGGACACCGGTCCTGGCCAGTACCTCGGCGATGCCCGCACCCATGGTCCCGAGCCCGACAACACCGACGGTGGAGAACTCACGCGCCACAGCTACCTCCGCAGTCACCGAAAAGCACAACAGATGCTACCTGTCAGTAACATCGTGTGCTGATGATGCCACGCGACCAGGGGATCGCCAGGTGAACTGCGCCACTCTCACCCGGGCGAGCTCTCCTCGAAACCGCGTTCGGCCAGGTCAGCCACCCTCCGCATGGCTTCGTCGGCTTCCGGCCCGGTGGCCGCCACGCGCACCCGGTCACCACCGGCCGCGCCGAGACCCATCAGACTGAGCACACTTCGCGCGTCCGCCGCGCGTCCGCCGAAAGTGACCGTGACCTCGGCCTCCACCCCCGCCAGGGCCCGGGCGAGCAGGCCCGCGGGACGCGCGTGCAGGCCTACGTCGTTGGTGAGCAGGATTTCGACACCCTCAGTGGAGTCGGATTCGTCGGGTATCAGGTCGCCCATCGCGCCCGCGGCGGCGGAGAGCACCGCGTCGAGGTCCGCGCCACCCTGCGCGGCGGCGGCCGCGGCCACCGCGCCCTCCACCAGCGGCGCGTCGACGACGGCGGCGGAGTCGGGATCGCCGAGCATCTCGACGGCCAGGTCGGCGACCATCTTCGCGCTGCCGAGGTCGTAGAGCACGACCACGCCCGCGCCGCTCTGCGCGGCTTCGAGGGCCAGCGAGACCGCCTCGAAGTCGGTGCCGAGTTCGCCGTCGAGGCCGCCTGCGGTGGCGATGGTGACGTCAGGAGCCATCTGCGCGGCCACCTCGGCGACGCCCTCCGCCAACCGTTGGCTGTGCGAGACGATCACCAGTCCGACCCGGCTCATGTCGAATCCGCGAAGGAACGCAGCAGCAGAGCCGAGGACCGCGCACCCGGATCAAGGTGGCCCGCGCTGCGCTCCCCCAGGTAGGACGCGCGTCCCTTGCGCGCCACCAGCGGCACGGTCGACTCCGCGCCCGCCTCCGCGGCGTCGGCGGCGGCGCGCAGGACCTCGCCGACCGTCGACCCCTGGGCCTTCGCGGCGGGCACGAGCGCGTCGACCATCGTCTTGTCCCCCACCTCGGCCTTGCCTCGGGCGACGACACCGTCGACCGCCGCCCGCAACGCGGTCGAGATCAGCTCGGGGGTGAGTTCGGGGCCATCCCCGAGCGCGGTGGCCGCGCGCAGGAACGCCGTCCCGTAGAGCGGGCCCGCGGCTCCCCCGACCTTCGAGATCAGCGTGGTGGCGACCAGCTTGAGCACCGCCGCCGGAGTGTCCGGAGTGGACTCGTCGAGCCGGGCGACGACGAAGCCGAAACCGCGCTTGAGGTTCTCCCCGTGGTCGCCGTCGCCGATGGCCTGGTCGAGCCGGACGAGTTCGTCGCGGTGCTCGGTGATCACGGCTGCGGCCTCGCGGATGGCGGCGGCCACGGCGCCCGCGTCGCAGCCCATCAGGCTCCCCACCGCAGCGCGGCGGTGCGGACCGGCGCGTCCCACAGGGCGGTGAGTTCGTCGTCGAGGCGCAGCAGGGTGAGGCTCATGCCTTGCATCTCCAGGCTCGTGATGAACGGTCCCACCAGTCTGCGTTCGACCGTGATCCCCCGCTCGGCGAGCATCCGCTCGGCGATGCCGTGGGCCAGGTAGAGCTCCAGCAGCGGCGTGCCGCCCATGGAGTTGGTGAACAGGAGAACCCGGCTCTTCTCGGCGAACGGGAGGTCGTCGAGGATCGGGTCGAGCAGCGCGGCCACGATGGCGTCGGCGTCGGCCAGGGGCTCGCGGCTGCGGCCCGGCTCGCCGTGGATGCCGATGCCGACCTCCATCTCGTCCTCGGCGAGGGTGAAGCTCGGCTCGCCGACGTGCGGCACCGTCGGGGCGGTCAGCGCGATGCCCATCGACCGCACGTTTCCCACGACCGCGCGGGCCAGCCGCTCGCAGGTGTCGAGGTCGGCGCCGGACTCGGCCGCGGCGCCCACGATCTTCTCCAGCAGGACCGTCCCGCCGACGCCGCGCCGCCCGGCCGTCCACGTCGAATCGCGCACCGCGACGTCGTCGTCGATCACCACCGTGCGCACGTCGATCCCGTCGGCGGCGACGAGTTCGGCGGCGGTCTCGAAGTTCAGCACGTCGCCGGTGTAGTTCTTGACCACCAACAGGACACCCGCGCCGCCGTCGACCTGGGTCACCGCGGCCTGCACCTGGTCGGGCGTGGGGGAGGTGAAGACAGCGCCCGGGCAGGCGGCGTCGAGCATCCCGGGGCCGACGAACCCGCCGTGCAGCGGCTCGTGGCCGGAACCGCCGCCGGAGACGATCGCGACCTTGCCCCGCACCGGCGCGTCCGCTCGGGCGACGACGGCCGGGTCTTCGGTGATCCGCAGCAGACCCGGATGGGCGAGCGCCATCCCGCGCAGCGCGTCGGCCACGATGGTCGTCGGATCGTTGATGATCTTCTTCATCGCGCGCCTCTCACCGGAACGGGTGCGTCTTCCGTTCCTACACCGCCGCGGCCCGGCGCGAAAGGCGTGCAGGTCAGCCTGTGGGCAGCTTGGGGATCAGCGCCTTCGCCGCGGCCTCGACCTTGGCGCACGGGTCGCCCGCCTTGTCGTCGTAGCGACTGAAGGACAGGGAGACGACCTCGGCCCACTCGTTGTTCGGCGGGAAGGGCGCGTGGGCCCAGTCGAGCCTGCAGCGGTCGCCGGAGAGCTTCTTCTGTGCCTTCACCCCGCCCAGGTCCACCGGGGTGGTCTCCGCGGCGTCGGCGAGGTCGTCGGGCTTCGGTCCGACCTTGAAGTTCAGGGAGAACGACGCGCCGTTGGGACTCCAGTCGCACGAGTGCAGTGTGGTGGGCCGGGCGTTGGCCTCACCGATGTTCTCGGTGACCGTGGACTCGTCCAGGACCGCGCACGGGTCGATCCCGGCCACGGTGCCCTTGGCCAGCGCCAGCTTCTGCGCGCCCGCCTGCAGGTTCTTGATGACGCCTTCCATCACCTTGCGCCCCGGCTCGCAGAGGGGGCCCGCGGGGCCGCTGATCTGCAGCGTGATCGCCCGCTTGGGTGAGGCCTCGGTGATGACGCCGATGAAGCACGCGGTCTTGTCCTCGAGTTCGGACTCGCTCGCGGGCAGGCCGCCGATCTTGAACGTCCCCTCGGCCGACTTCCCACTCGCCGACTCGCCGAGGACGAGGTTGAAGTTCAGCTCCTTGCCCGCTTTGTCCTTCATGTAGTGCGCGCAGGCGCCGAGGTCACGCAGGCGGTTCTTCGCGGGGGTGCCCACCGACGCCATGGTCTGGTCGTCGAGCAGCGCGCAGGGGTCGACCAGCCGCAGGTTCTCGGCGGTGAACGCGGCCTCGCCCCCGACCGGCTTGCCGTCGACCGGGGTGTCGACACCTCCGCCGCCGCCGAGTTCGGCCGCCGCGGCCACCGTGGACCGGGGGAAGTTCTTCTTGGCCAGGTCGGGGCTCGCGCACCCGGCGAGCACCCCCACCAGACACACGACCACGCCGACCGACCACCGCGCTGCACGCCTCACGGCGTGAACCGTAGCCAGTCGCGGCCGACCGTGTGTCGGCAACCGGCTTATTCGAGCGCGGCGAGCGGCGGGCCCCGGGTCGCCCGCACTACGACGACATGCGCATTACTTGATCTATTCGGGTCAATCCTGGTCGGGATCGGCCACCGGCCACACGAGTTTGGGCACGCTCGGTGGTGACCACGAAAAGCACCGGAAGGACCCACCGTGTCACTGCCCACCGAACCCATCGGGAGCATCCCCCGACCCGCTTTCCTGATCGAAGCCTTGGGGGACCACGCGGCCGGCCGAATCGACGACGCGATGCTCGCGGTATCGACCGAGAAAGCGCTGGTCGACACACTGCGGCGGTTCGAGGAGACCGGGTCACCGGTCGTCACCGACGGCGAACAGGGCAAACCCAGCTTCGTCACCTACCCGATCGCCGGTCTCGACGCGCTGGCCCCCGACGGCGCCGTGATCCCGTTCGCGGACGGCCACACCCGGCAGCTGCCACGCCTGACCGGGCCATTCAGCTACCAGATCCACGCCGACAGCTACCTGGCCAAGGCCCGCGCGCACACCGACAGGCCTGTCAAGCAGGCAGTGATCGCGGCGTCGGCGATCAGCCTGCTCTACCCCGCCGACGGGGTGCCCGGCTACGACCGCGACCAGTTCCTTGACGACTTGGTGGACGGCGCCGAGGCCGACATCCGGCGCAGCCTCGACGCGGGCGCGCACAGCGTGCAGATCGACTTCACCGAGGGCAGGCTGTCGCTCAAGCTCGACCCCAGCGGCGCGCTGCTGCGCGCGTTCGTGGACCTGAACAACCAGGTTCTCGACCGGTTCACCGATGAGGAGCGCAAGCGCATCGGCGTGCACACCTGCCCCGGCGGCGATCAGGACTCGGCGCACAGCCTCGACGTCGACTACATCGACCTGCTTCCGGCACTGTTCGATCTGCGAGCCGGGAACTTCTACGTCCAACTGGCGAGCGAGTCCGACCCGCGCCGGGTGTTGGGCGCGATCAGGGAACACTCAACGGAAGAACAACGCGTGTTCGTCGGTGTGACCGACCCCATCGATCCGCGCGTGGAGACCCCGGAGGAGGTGCGGGACCGCGTGCTGACAGCCGCCGAGTTCATCTCCCTTGACCGCCTCGGCACCTGCGACGACTGCGGTTTCTCACCGTTCGCCGACGACGTCTCGACCTCGCGGGACACGGCGTTCGCCAAGATCGCCGCACGGGTCGCGGGCACACGCCTGGCGGCCGAGCTGCTGTAGACCCGTCGGGCGGGCGCTGTTCGACTGGACAGCGCCCGCCCGCGGTGAGGTCAGCGAGTCGTCGTGACGGCCGTGGGCTCAGTGGTGATCGTCGTCGTGGGCGTGATCGTCGTCGTGGGCGTGATCGTGGTCGTCGGCTGCTGCGTGGTGGAGGTGATCGGCGCGGTCGGGGCAGCCGCGAACGCGCTGTAGGAGAACCAGATAGTCGCCCCGCTCTTGGGCTGGGTGGCGGTGACCATCGCCCGCACCTTGAACGTGGTCGGGGTGAACGAGTCGCGCACGGTGTTGAGCATGAAGCCGTTCCAGCCCGCGGGCGTGTTCGCCGAGACGACCACCGCCGTGGGCGCCACGCCCAGCGCGTGCGACACCGTGCACACCCCGAGGCTGTCCAGCACGCAGGAGACGGCGTCAGCCGTCATCCGCGGGGTCGGCGCGGGCCCCACGGGGCTTGTCGCACTCGCCGACACCGCCACCACCGCGATCCCAGCGGCGGCGGCCAGCCCGGCGACCGCCAGTTTGACCGCGCGAATACCTGGACGCGACATGATTCCCCCATTGGTTTCATTCCGCGGATTCGCGGAGCAAGATCACGTGGGAAACGTCGTGGACCCATGCCGATCCGTTACCCGGATCACCGGA
Source organism: Actinokineospora xionganensis (assembly GCF_014323725.1). Lineage (GTDB taxonomy): Bacteria > Actinomycetota > Actinomycetes > Mycobacteriales > Pseudonocardiaceae > Actinokineospora > Actinokineospora xionganensis. Next base: position 205,584 of record NZ_JABVED010000009.1, read on the forward strand.
TCGGACCAACTGTCAGAACAGGCGGAATTCGTCCGATTCGATTCCGCGCAGCGTGTCGTAATCCAGCACCACGCACCGGATTCCGCGGTCCTCGGCGAGCACGCGGGCCTGCGGCTTGATGATCTGGGCGGCGTAGATTCCCTGCACCGGGGCGAGCAGCGGGTCCCGGTTGAGCAGTTCCAGGTATCGGGTCAGCTGTTCCACGCCATCGATGTCGCCTCGCCGCTTGATCTCCACGGCCACCGAGCCGCCGGTGTTGTCGCGGCACAGGATGTCGACCGGGCCGATCGCGGTCGGGTATTCGCGGCGGACCAGGGTCCAGCCGTCGCCGAGGGTGGTGATGTGTTCGGCGAGGAGTTCCTGGAGGTGGGCCTCCACGCCGTCCTTGACCAGGCCCGGTTCGAGGCCGAGTTCGTGCTTGGAGTCATGCGTGATCTCTTCGATCGTGATGACGATCTTCTCGCCCGCCTTGTTCTGCACCGTCCACGTGTCCGGCTCCTCGGTGAGCCAGCACGGCGGCGTCATCCAGTTCAGCGGTTTGTACGCGCGGTCGTCGGAATGGACCGACACCGACCCGTCGGCCTTCACCAGCAGGAGCCGGTTGGCCATGGGGAGGTGGGCGGTCAACCGACCGACGTAGTCGACTTGGCAGCGAGCGATCACGAGGCGCACGGCCAGCAGGTTAGTCCCGTCGGCCGGGTGCGGCAGGATCACCCCGTGGACACCCTCGGCACCGAACAGGTCTATGCGAACGCCTGGATGACCGTCCGCGAGGACCGGGTCCGCCGCCATGACGGCAGCGCGGGCATCTACGGCGTGATCGACAAACCCGACTACGCGCTGGTCATCCCCCTCGACGGCGACCGGCTGATGCTCGTCGAGCAGTTCCGCTACCCGCTCGGCGAGCGGCGCTGGGAGTTCCCCCAAGGCACCGCCCCCAACCGCGAGCACGTCGAGACCGCGACCCTCGCCGCCCGCGAGTTGCGAGAGGAGACGGGGCTGCGCGCGGGGACGATCACCAAGATCGGCTCGCTCGACTGCGCGGCGGGCATGTCGAGCCAGCGCGGGCACGTGTTCCTCGCGACCGACCTGACCGAGGGCGAGCCGGAGCGCGAACCCGAGGAACAGGACATGCGTACCGCCTGGTTCACCCGCGCGGAGTTCGAACGGCTCGTGCGGACGGGTGAGATCACCGACGCCCAGTCCATCGCGGCGTACGGGCTGCTGCTGCTGCTGCGGGGGTTAGGCCAGCCCCACCGCGGAGACGCCAGCTGACCTGACTGCGCGCGGCGGGCGGTGCGGCAAGGCTGGTGGACATGATGGGCAGCAAGGCTGGTCGCGGCGGGGATGTCCGTCGGCTGCTCAGCACCTTCGCCCTAGGCAGGGTCTCGAAGTCCTGACCAGGCAACATTCGTAGTGATGCCAGCGTCGGCGTGTCGTTGATCAAATAGGTGAGGTCTCCGGTAGATCGATCAACGACCAGGCGCTTGTTGCCGTAGTACCGCCGGGTCAGCACGTCGACTGCTCAGGTGTTCCGCCCAGCGACCACCCCCAATTCGCAAGGGGCCAAACCCACTGCCACCGCCAACCAACCGCTGAACAAGCAACTAAACCAGTCCAGCTTCCTGAGCAAGCACAGCCGCCTGCACCCTCGACCGCAGATCCAACTTCGTCAGCATCCGCGAAACGTGTGTCTTCACCGTCGCCTCCGCGATCCCGAGTTTGCGCGCGATCTCCTGGTTGGACAGTCCTTCCCCCACTCCCACAAGCACTTCCGCCTCCCGGTCCGTCAGCTCGTCGAGCCCCGCGGGCCGCACCGTCGCCTTCGGTTGGGCGTCCGCGAAGGCGCTGATCAGTCGGCGGGTGACTCCCGGCTCCAGAACTCCGTCCCCCGCCGCCACCAGCCGGACCGACTCGATCAGCCGGACCGCGTCCACGGACTTGAGCAGGAACCCGGCCGCCCCCGCGCGAAGGGCTCCGTAGACGTACTCGTCCATGTCGAACGTGGTCAGCACCAGCACCGCGCACACGCCGTCGGCGACGAGTCTGCGGGTGGCCTCGATGCCGTCGACCTCGGGCATCCGCACGTCCATCAGGACCACGTCCGGCCGCAGCGCGGTCGCCTTGCGGACCGCGGCGGCGCCGTCGGCGGCTTCGGCGATCACCTCGATGCCCTCGGCGTTGTCCAGGATCAGGCAAAGCCCGGCCCGGATCGCCGCGTGGTCGTCAGCCACCAGCACCTTGATCGTCATTCGTCCTCCACCGGCAGTTCCGCGCGTACCCGCCAGCCGCGCGCGCATGGGCCCGCGACGAGCACCCCGCCCACGGCCTGGGCGCGTTCGGACATTGTGATCAGGCCTGTTCCCGACGGGTTGAGCACCGCGCCCGCGCCGTCGTCGATCACCTCGACGACCAGTGTCCCTTCGCCGTGGCGGACGTTCACCTCGGCCCGTGACCCGGGTGCGTGCTTGACCGCGTTGGTGAGCGCCTCCTGCACGATCCGGAACGCCGACAGGTCGACCGCGGCGGGTAGTTCCGGCGGGTGCTCGGCGTCGACCCGCACGTCGAGCCCGGACGCGCGTGCGGAGCGGATCAACCGGTCCAGTTCGCGCAGGCGCGCCGGGGCGGTGCGTTCGGAGACGTCGTCGTCGGCGCGCAGTAGACCGATCATGGCGCGCATCTCGGCGAGGGCGTCGACGCTGTTCTCGCGCACCGACCGCAGCACCGTCCGGGTCCGCGGGTGGCCGTCGGGGAGGGTCAGCAGGGCCTCGGACTGGATGGCGATGGCCGAGAGGTGACCCGCGATCACGTCGTGCAGGTCGCGTGCCATGGAGGCGCGCTCGGCGTGGACGGCGGCGTCGCGGTCGAGGGCGGCGATGCGCGCGAGGTCGTCGGCGCGGGCGCGCTCGGCTTCGGCGGACTCCCGCTGCTGCCTCATGTTCATCCCCCACCACACCGGCACCAGCGGCAGCGCGCACAGCGTCAGCAGAAGTTCCGCGGTGGAGCGCATGTTCCAGCCGCGCACGACCGCGATCACGACGACGCCCGCGATGAGGATCGCGACCGCGCTCGCGATCACCCGGCTGGCCCGGCGCGACCCGTACAGCACAGCGGAGTGCAGGTGCTCACCCGCCACCAGGAGCACCGGCAGGGTCAGCCCCAAGATGACGTCGAGGGCCACAAGCGGCCAGCCCGCCACCATCGCGGCGACCGGCATGCGCTTGCGGAGCAACAGGAGCGCGCACATACCTGCGAGGACCACCCCGTGCGCCCACCGCGGCGCGCTCACCAGTGCGTCGGCGTCGAGCGGCGCCAGATCCTTGATGAGGACCAGTGCGCCGAGGCTGAACGCGAAGACCGCGTGCCACGCCGGGTTGTGCCACGGTCGGGCCGAGTGTTCCCTCACTCGACAATCACAACACACCTGGTCACCCCAGCGTCCCCGGCAAAAGTCCTAGATCCGTCTGCAACTAAAGGATGACTCCGATCCTCGACCTTTGACCGATACCAGCGGCAGGCCGCCCGGGGCAGACTTGGCGAGTGCGATTCATTCTGGACAACCCACTCTTCGCCGTGATCGCCCTGTGCGAGATCGGTTTCTGGGTGTTGCTCGGCGCGGGCCTCGTCTCCCGTTACGCCTTGCGGATGCGGCGGACGGGCGCGGCCCTGCTCGTGGCGACGCCCATTGTGGACGTCATCCTGCTCTTGGCGACCGTCCTGGATCTACGCCGTGGCGGCGAGGCCGGCTTGGTGCATGGGTTAGGCGCCGCCTATCTCGGCTTCAGTGTCGCTTTCGGACCGAGTGTGATCCGCTGGGCCGACCGATGGTTCGCGTACCGGTTCGCGGATGGTCCGCGCCCGGTGAGAGTCCCCAAACATGGTCCGGAACGGACGCGCCACGAATGGCGCGAATGGGGGAAGTGCGTCTTGGCGTGCGGCATCGGAGTGGCGGTGCTGGCTCTGTTGTCGTTCATCGTCGGCTCACCGGAGCGAACGACAGCACTCTGGTCGGGTTGGTCCGCGTGGATCCCGAAGCTCGGCGCGGTGACGGCCATCTGGTTCGCCACTGGTCCTTTATGGACATTGTTCGACCGGGACGACGAGGCGGTAATGGGAACACATGGGGGTTGACAGGCCAAGTGGTCTAGTCCATTTTTGGATTTCGACCACCCTGCAGCTGTCATGCCCTGGAGGCAGCCATGACGCTCCCTGCCAAGCGAGCGATCGTCGCCCTGTTATCCGCTCTCTCAATCTGCGTCGGGCTCATCCTGGCTTTCACAGGACAAGCGGCCGCCGCGAACCTCGTCGCCAATCCCGGATTCGAATCAGGGTCGCTCAGCGGCTGGTCCTGTTCCAGCGCGGGTGCCGTGACCAGCGGCGACGCCCATGCCGGCAGCTATGCGCTGACGGGCACGCCTGCCGGTCAGGACAACGCACGGTGCACGCAGACCGTGACCGTCAAGCCGAATTCGGCCTACACCCTGACCGCCTGGGTCAAGGGCGCCTACACCTACTTGGGAGCGACCGGAACGGGCACCAGCGACCCGAGCACGTGGACCCCGACCTCGGGCGTGTGGACGCAGCTCTCCACCAAGTTCACCACGGGCGCGGCCACCACCTCGGTGTCGATCTACCTGCACGGCTGGTACGGCCAGCCCGCCTACAGGGCCGACGATGTCGTCCTCGACGGCCCCGGCACCACGCCGCCCACCAGCACGACGGCGCCTACGACGACGCCGTCGACCACCACGCCCACCACAACTCCGACCACAACCACCAACCCGACGACGACCACGCCGACGACCCCGCCGACGACCGGGCTGCCCGCCCATGTCCTCACCGGCTACTGGCAGAACTTCTACAACGGCGCCCGAGCCCTCACCCTCGCCGCCGTGCCGACCACCTACGACATCATCGCCGTCTCCTTCGCCGACGCCGTCCCGGGCACGCCCGGAGCGGTGACGTTCACCCTCGACTCCGGTCTGTCGAGCCAACTCGGCGGCTACACGGACGCGCAGTTCAAGGCGGACATCCGCACGGCCCAGGCCCGGGGCCAGAAGGTGATCCTGTCCGTCGGCGGCGAGAAGGGCACCGTGACGGTCGGCGACTCGGCCGCCGCAAACGCTTTCGCCTCCAGCATGGCCCGCCTGATCAGGGACTACGGGTTCGACGGCGTCGACATCGACCTGGAGAACGGCATCAACGCCACCCACATGGCTTCCGCGCTGCGCCAGATCCACGCGGCGGGCGGGAAGATCATCACGATGGCGCCGCAGACGATCGACATGCAGTCGACCTCGGGCGGGTACTTCCAGTTGGCGTTGGCGATCAAGGACATCCTGACCATCGTCAACATGCAGTACTACAACTCCGGATCGATGATGGGCTGCGACCAGAAGGTCTACGGACAGGGCTCGGTCGACTTCCTGACCGCGCTGGCCTGCATCCAGTTGCAGGGCGGCCTGCGCGCCGACCAGGTCGGTCTCGGACTGCCCGCCTCGCCTTCGGGTGCGGGCGGCGGCTACCAGTCCCCCGCCAACGTCAACGCGGCGCTCAGCTGCCTGGCTCGGCGGACCAACTGTGGCGGGTTCACCCCCGCCGTGGCATATCCGACGATCCGCGGGGCGATGACCTGGTCGATCAACTGGGACGCCTCAAATGGGTACGCGTTCGCCAATTCGGTGGCCGCGCACCTGGACACCCTGCCCTAGTCGGCAAGCGGCTCGACACCACGGGTCATCATCACGCCTTCGATCTCCACGCCGTCCGGCATCAGGATTTCCCGCCGTTCGGTTTCGCGGAAGCCGAAGGACCGGTACAGCGGCACTCCCGGCAAGGTCGCCAGGAGCGCCAGCGAACCGAATCCTTCGGCGACCGCGGCCCGTCGGCACGATTCGAGGATCGCCCGGCCGAGACCGCGCCTGGTCCAGTCCGCCCGCACGAACATGGCGCGGATTCGGGCGGGCTCGGTGGCCGGGTCGATCAGCCGGAGATCGTCGTCGCCGGGCCCGGAGCCGGTGTAGAGCTTGCCGCGCCTGCTCCAGCCGCCGCAGGCGATTATCTCGCCATCGGCCTCGTGGACGAAGTACGTGCCGTCCTCGATCAGCGTCAGGTCGATGTGCGCGATATATGCCACCGCGCTCACCGTCTCCGGCTCGCCGTAGAACCGGGGGAACAGCTCGCCCACAGACGCGCGCATCAGCTCGGCGATCCGCGGTGCGTCCGCGAGTGTCGCCGGACGTTGAGGAGGCACCGCGTCGGCCGTCAGCCCGGCCACACCGGGGAACGCTTGTCCGGGGACGCCATCACGCCGTTCTCGGCGCTGGGGAGAAACCGGGTCGGTCATCAGTCCGGCCACACGGGCGAGCGCTTCTCCAGGAACGCCGCCATGCCTTCCTTGGCGCCGGGCAGCTGCGAGGCCGCCGCCATCACTTCCAGCGCGATGGCGTAGGCGTCGGCTTCGGGGCGGTCCAACTGGGCGTAAAGGGTCTGCTTGCCCAGCGCCTTGCCTGCGGCGCTGCCGCGGGTGGCGCGCCGCATCAGTTCGTCGACGGCCTTGTCCAACTCGTTGTCGGGGACGACCTGGTTGACCATGCCCCACTGCTCGGCGGTGTGGGCGTCCACGACGTCGCCGGTCAGGGCCATCTCCATCAGCCGCTTGCGGCCGATCGCCCTCGCCACCGGCACCGCCGGGGTGTGGCAGAACCATCCACCCTTGCCGCCGGGAAGGGCGAAACCCGCCGACTCGGCGGCGACCGCGAGGTCACAGGAGGCGACGAGCTGGCAGCCCGCCGCGGTGGCCAGGCCGTGCACACGGGCGATGACCACCTGGGGCACCGACTCGATGGTGCGCATCAGGTCCGTGCACAGCCGCAGCAACTCACGCACTCCGCCCAGGTCGCGGGCGGAGACGTCGCCGAAGTCGTGGCCCGCGGAGAAGACCGGCCCCTCCGCGGCCAGGACGATCCCGGTCGCGTCGGAGGCGCCCGCCGCGCGGAACGCGTCGAGGAGTTCGGCCAGGTGGTCCTCGGACAGCGAGTTCCGCCGTGCCGGACGGTTCATGGTGATCCGAACGACGCTGCCCGCCCGCTCGACGAGGATGTGCTGGTAGTCGGCCATGCCTCGACGGTACTGCCGTCTGCTTCACCCGACCACCACCCGCGGGATTTCACAGGGGGCGGTGATCGCCCCGGGCGCCGCTCAGGTCCGGCCGACCACCGCCTGCAGGAACTCCCGCGTCCGCTCCTCACGCGGATCGGTGAACAGCCGCTCAGGCGGCGCGTCCTCGATGACCCGGCCGTGGTCGAACATCAGCACGCGGTCGGACACGTCTCGGGCGAAGCCCATCTCGTGGGTGACGCACAGGAACGTGATGTCCGTGGTGTCGGCGATGTGGCCGAGCAGGCCCAGCACACCCGCCACCAGTTCCGGGTCGAGCGCGGAGGTCACCTCGTCGAGCAGCAGCACGTCCGGGCGCATCGCCAGAGCGCGGGCGATGGCGACCCGCTGCTGTTGACCGCCGGACAGCCGGGACGGGTGTTCGTCGGCCTTGTCCGCCAGGCCGACCAGGTCGAGCAGGTCGCGGGCGCGTTCGTCGGCTTCGGCGGGGGTCAGGCCGAGGACCCGGACCGGGGCCTCGGTGATGTTGCGCAGCACGGTCATGTTGGGGAACAGGTTGAACTGCTGGAACACCATCCCGATCCGTGTGCGCACCCCGGCGAGGTGCTTCTCGTCGGCCGGAACGAGTTTCCCGCCGCGGTGCATGTGGCTCAGCGGGGAGCCGTCGATCTCGATCAGGCCGTCGGTGACCCGCTCCAGGGTCATCACCAGCCGCAGGATCGTGGTCTTGCCCGAGCCGCTCGGGCCGATCAGGGTGACGAACTCTCCCGGCGCCATGCGGCAGGTGAAGCCGTCGAGAACCGTGTTGTCGCCGAAGCGTTTGACGACGTTGTCGAAGCGGATCATCGGGGGGTCAGACTGGTTCGACACGACGCTCCAACCTCCGCACCAGCAGGGACGCGGGATAGCTCAGCAACAGGAACAGCAAGCCGGCGATCGTGTAGACCTCGACGAACCGGTACGACTCGTTGCCCGCCGCCTTGGCCGCGTTGACCAGGTCGACCACGCCGATGGCCAGCAGCAGCGGGGTCTCCTTGAACATCGAGATCGTGTAGTTCCCCAGCGCGGGCAGGACTCTGGGCACGGCCTGCGGCAGGATCACCGATGTCCACACGCGGCGGCGCGGCAGCGAGAGGGCCGTGGCGGCCTCCCACTGTCCTTTTGGGACAGCGTCGATTCCCGCGCGGTACACCTCGGAGGTGTAGCAGGCGTAGTGCACGCCGATGGCGATCACGCCGGTCACGAACGCCGACATGCGAATGCCGAACGCGGACGGGAACACGTAGTACAACACGAAGATCTGCACCAGCAGCGGCGTGCTGCGGACGAACTCGATGAACAGGAACAACAACTGGTCGACCACGGGGATCCGAGCCCGGCGCACCAGGGCGAACACGAGTCCCAGGGTGTAGGCGACGAGTGAGCCCAGCACGGTGATCTGCAGGGTGACCAGCAATCCCTGCAGGATCAGCGGCACCGAGTTCGCGGCGAACTGCCAGTCCCACGTCATCCGACACCCCCGAGGAACCGGTTCCGCACGGGTTCCCGGCCGATCCGGCGGCAGGCTGCCCGCTCCAGCAGCCGCATCACGGCCGTGATCACCAGTGCCAGCACCAGGTACAGCAGCAGCTCGACCACGTAGATGAACGGCAGGTCCGCCCCATGCGTCGGCCGCAGCTGCTCACCGCGCTGCACGATCTCGGTCACCTGGATGAACGACAGCAGCGCGGTGCTCTTGAGCAGCTGGATGAACAGGTTGCCGAACGGCGGCAGCATCTCCACGAACGCCTGCGGCAGCACCACTCGGCGCATCCGTTGCGCGGGCGTGAAGCTCAGTGCCAGCGCGCCCTCCACTTGGGACCGAGGCACGGCCCGCACGGCCCCGCGCACGATCTCCGCGCCGTAGGCGCCGTGGTTGAGCCCGAGCACCAGGATGCCCGCGTACAGCGGTACCAACTGCAGGCCGACGAGGGCGGGAAGGGCGAAGTAGAGCCAGAACAGCTGGACCACCTCGGACGTCCCGCGCAGCCCCTCGACGTACACCCGGGCGATCACCCGGACCGCCCGGGATCGCGACAGCAGGGCGAGCCCGGCGGCGAGCGAGAGCACGATGGTCAGCGCGATGCCGCCGACGGCGGCGATCACCGTGAAGGGCAGACCCTCCAGAATCGTCGATACTATGCGATTCGCGTTGTCCGGCACGGTCGGCTCAGGCGGCGCAGAGCTTCTCGGTCGTCAGCCCGGCGGCGGGCAGGTTGTCCTTGCCGAACCCGAACGGCTCGACGATGCGCAGCCATTCCCCGCTCTCGTGCAGCTTCTTCAGCTCGGCGTTGAACGCCTCCAGCAGCGCGGTGTCCTCCTTGCGGAACACGAAACCGCCCGCGGACACGACGTCCTTCCCCTTGTCCTGCGGGGTGAAACCGGGAGTGACCTCGACGGCGACGTCCGGGTTCTTCTTGACCAGGTCCTTGAGCGAGATGTCGGTCAGCGCGGCCGCGCCCACCCTGCCGTCGGCCACCGCGCGCAGCAGGGTGTCCTGGCTGTCGAGCGTCTCGATCTGGGTCACGCCCGCGGACTCGGCGTACCCCTTCTCCACGGCCGCGGACAGCACGGCGAGCTTGAGCCCCTTCGCCTTCACCTCGTCGAAGCCGCGCACACCTTCGGGATTTCCGCGCGGCACAAGCAAAGCCGTCAGAGCACTGTAGTCCGGGATGGAGAACGCGACCTGCCCGCAGCGGGCGGGCGTGATGTTCATGCCCGCCGCGACCATGTCGAACTGCTTCGCGGTGACGCCGGGAATCAGCCCGTCGAAGTTGGTCGCGACCGCCTCGACGTCGGCGATTCCCAGTGCCTTGAACACCGCGCGGGCCACCTCCGGCGCCTCGCCGGTGACCCGGCCCGACGCGTCGGTGAACCCGTACGGAGCTTCGTTGGCGATACCGATCTTGATCTTGCCCGCGGCCTTCGCCGCGGCCAACGGATCACCCGAGGACACGCTGGTGCAGGCGGAGAGAGCCCAGCCACCCGTGGCGGCCAGGGCTCCCACCGCGGCCGTTCGTCGAAATAATTCCCGCCGCGTCCAGCCCTGATCCACCATCGCGTTCGCCCCGTTTCGCGCGCATCGACAAGTTACGTGTGTGTGCGTCGAACGTAGGGGGATCACCCGTTTAGGTCAATAACCGGTGATTAACCCACTGTTAGGGCAGCTTGTTGGCCTCGCGGATGACGTTGACGATCTCGTCCATGATCTGCGTCATCTCGTAGTCCTTGGGCGTGAAGACCCGGGCCACACCGCGCTCGGCGAGGATCTTCGCGTCGTCGGGCGGGATGATGCCGCCGACGACAACCGGTACATCCCCCGCACCGGCGGCCCTCAAACCCTCGACCACCGCGGGAACCGCTTCCAGGTGCGAGCCGGACAGGATCGACAGGCCGACCACATGCACGCCCTCCTGCACCGCGGCCGCCACGATCTGGTCCGGCGTGAGGCGAATGCCCTGATAGACGACCTCGAAGCCGGTGTCGCGGGCCCGCACGGCGATCTGCTCGGCACCGTTGGAGTGGCCGTCGAGGCCGGGCTTGCCGACCAGCATGCGCAGCCGCTCGCCCAGTTCCTCGCCGGTCGCCTTGACCCGCTCGCGCACGGCCGCCAGCTCGACGCCCGCCTCGCCGCCGACCGAGGCGCCGGAGACGCCAGTGGGGGCGCGGTACTCGCCGAAGACCTCGCGCAGCGCGGCGGACCACTCACCGGTGGTCACCCCGGCGTGCGCGCAGGCCAGCGTGGCGTCCATCAGGTTGACGTCGGTCTTCGCGGCCTCACGCAGCTTGCGCAGCGACTCGTCCACCGCGGCCGCGTCGCGCTCGGAGCGCCAGCGCCGGACGGCCTCGACGGCCTCCAACTCGGCGGCCGGGTCGGCGGTCTCGATGGCCTTGGCGCCCTCGGCCTGCAGCGGGCTCGGCTCGGTGGTGTCGAACTTGTTGACACCGACGATGACCTGCTCGCCGTTCTCGATGAGCCTGCGGCGCTCCGCGAGCGAGCCGACCATCTGAGTCTTCATGTAGCCGGACTCGACAGCCGCGACCGCGCCGCCCATGGCCTGCACGCGGTCGATCTCCTCGCGCGCGCCGGTGATGATCTCGTTGACCTTGGCCTCGATGACCGGGGAGCCGTCGAAGATGTCCTCGTACTCCAGCAGGTCGGTCTCGTAGGCGAGGACCTGCTGCATGCGCAGCGCCCACTGCTGGTCCCACGGGCGCGGCAGGCCGAGGGCCTCGTTCCACGCGGGCAGCTGGATCGCGCGGGCGCGGGCCTTGCGCGAGAGCGACACGGCGAGCATCTCCAGCACGATGCGCTGGACGTTGTTCTCCGGCTGCGCCTCGGTCAGGCCGAGCGAGTTGACCTGCACGCCGTAGCGGAACCGGCGCTGCTTCTCGTCGGTGATGCCGTAGCGGTCGCGGGTGATCTCGTCCCACAGCTCGGTGAAGGCGCGCATCTTGCACATCTCTTCGATGAACCGCACGCCCGCGTTGACGAAGAAGGAGATGCGGGAGACGACCTCGCCGAACTTCTCGGCGGGCACCTGCCCGGAGTCGCGCACCGCGTCGAGGACGGCGATGGCCGTGCACATCGCGTAGGCCACTTCCTGCACCGGGGTCGCGCCGACCTCCTGCAGGTGGTAGCTGCAGATGTTGATCGGGTTCCACTTCGGCACGTTCGACACGGTCCACGCGACCATGTCGGTGATCAGCCGCAGGCTCGGCCCGGGCGGGAAGACGTAGGTGCCGCGGGACAGGTATTCCTTGATGATGTCGTTCTGCGTGGTGCCCGCGAGCTTGGCGACGACCTCGTGCCAGTCGGCGCCCTCGGCCTCGGCCTGCTCCTGGGCCACCGAGACGTAGAGCGACAGCAGCCACATGGCCGTCGCGTTGATCGTCATCGAGGTGTTGGCCACACCGAGCGGGATCTGGTCGAACAGGGTGCGCATGTCGCCGATGTGCGTGACCGGGACGCCGACCTTGCCGACCTCGCCCTTGGCGAGTTCGTGGTCGGGGTCATAGCCGGTCTGCGTCGGCAGGTCGAAGGCGATGGAGAGGCCGGTCTGCCCCTTGGACAGGTTGCGGCGGTAGAGCTCGTTGGACTTGGTCGCGGAAGAGTGCCCGGCGTAGGTGCGCATGACCCACGGGCGGTCTCGCTCACGGTCTGACGGATACGGCACCGGTTTACCTCCGTTAACAGCCCTTTTCGTGGAGCGTACTGGTCAGTAACGAATTTCGGCTCGGTGCCATTGCTCACAGGCACGCTCACCGGTTGACTGTCGCAACCTGAATCCCTTTCTCGGAGGCTTTGACCATGAGTCTTAAGTTCCTCGTGCCCGCCGTCGCCGCAGCGGCGCTGACCAGCGTGTTATCGATCCCAGCATCGGCGATCAACAGCTACAACGCCACCCCCGCGCCCGAGCGGACCGAGGTCGGCGCGCTGGTGGTCCAGTGGGACAACGACGACGACCCGGCCACGCCCGACCGCATCGACTGGATGTGTTCGGGGACCATGGTCGACCGCGACACGTTCCTGACCGCGGCGCACTGCACCACCGACTGGGCCGAGGGCGTGCGGTTCTACGTCTCCCTCGCGCAGAACGTGCAGGCCGACCTGGACGCGGCCGCGCTGGCCCACCCGGGCGACCCCGCGGCCGTCGGGGCGGCGGTCGGCGTCGAGGGTGTCGCCCACAACGACCCTCAGTACCCGGGCAACTCCGCGGACTCGCATGACATCTCCGTGGTGCAGCTGCCGGCCGCCGCGCTCGCGGCCCGCTGGAACTTCACTCCCGCGACGCTGCCCGCCGCGGGCAAGCTCGACACCCTCGGCCCGCGCGGCCTCGAAGCCGTGCCGTTCACCGTGGCCGGATACGGCACCCAAGAGGCCGTGCGTGGCCCAGGTGGACAGACCCACCCGGGCGGCGGCGTGCGGATGAAGGCGCCGGTGGGCTTCGACGCGCTCAACAACACGTGGGTGCGCCTGCACATGACCGCGCCCCAGGGCAACGGCGGCGCCTGCTACGGCGACTCGGGTGGCCCGAACTTCGCGGTCATCGACGGCAAGCGGACCCTGGTCGCGACCACGATCACCGGCGACGGCCCCTGCTACGCGACCAACGTGTCCTACCGGCTCGACGCGCCGACCGCGCGCGCCTTCATGAGCCAGTTCGTGACTCTGCCCTAATTCGCTGGACATGGACCGTCCACGTCGGACATGCTGAGCGCAACGAAACGAGGAGCGACGATGACAGCAGCGAACGTGCAGCGAGGGGTGGGGCGCCGATTCGGCACCGCACACATCGTTCGCCGACGCCTGGGCATCGGCTTCCCGCAGTGAGATCCGTGATCCTCACGTGAGGGAGCCGCCCATCGCCAGCACCGATGGGCGGCTCTCTTGTTTCCCCAGACCATTTCCCAGTTCGCCCCGTCGCGCCCGCTACCGCGTGGCCCGGCGAACGAAACCGGCTTGCCCTCGGGTGAGCCCTCCCGGCCGCCGCTTCACCGCGCGGCCGGGCGAATCCCTGTAGCTCAGCTGGACAGAGCGCGCCGCTACGAACGGCGAGGTCCCAGGTTCAAGTCCTGGCAGGGATGCTCAGCGCTTGAGGATGGCGATGGCCTTGCCCTTCGTCGCCCACGCCACACCGAAGGCCAGCACGGCGCCGGATTCCAGCCACAGTGCGGGATGCAGCGCCTTGGTCTCGTTGTCGAAGAGGTAGGCGATCACCGGGATCAGGCCGATGCAGACGATGATCGCGACACCGCAGGCGGCGTAGACCTTGTTGCGTGCTTCGCTGTGCTCACCGGGGTTCTCGCCGTCCTGCCGGGTGAACAGGAACAGGCAGAAGTACGCCAGGGACAGGAAGAACACGGCCGCGGCGGCGACGTGGACGTACCCGAGCAGCTTGTCGTCCGCGACGCTGACGTTGGGGCCGCCGCTGGGCGAAGTGGGGAAGATCGCGACCCCGATGGCGGACAGGCCCGCGAGGTTGGCGACCCAGTCGTCGACCACGCTGTAACCGCGGTAGCAGAACAGGAAGACGCCGACCGCCCACATGGCGCCGACAAGGACGTCACGCATCCCGGTGTAGTAGTAGCCGCTGAGCGAGTTCTGCAGTCCGCCACCGTCGAGCAGGATCTTCCCGAGGATGAGCACGGGTGGCAGCGCGAGGCCGATCAGGCCGATCGCCCTGCGCAGGTAGAGGTATGAGTGGACGAGGTCGCGTCCCACTGTCTGAGTCATGGCCGCCTCCGGAGACTCGGTTCCGTGGATCGGCTCGCGCGGACCACACCGACCCGACACCAGTTGATCGCATCCGAGGTGGCGAACATAACCGCCTAACGGTTACGTCTTGTGCTCGGGAGGCGGACTCGCGCGATGATGGAGGGCATGGATGTGCCCGCGCCGTTCCTCATCCTGGTGGCGATCGCCGTCATCGGCCTGATCGGCCTCGTCCTGCGCTGGGGCATGGCGTCGGACGCCGACCGGCGCAAGGATTACGGCCTGCTCCGCGAAGTCGCCAAGGTCCGCAGCGTCGAGGCCGCCCGCTTCGTCGAACTCGAACTCCAAAAGGCAGGCGTCCGCGCCACCACAGTCCCCAGCGAGGACGGCGAGACCTACCAAGTCCTCGTCTTCCCCGCCGACGAACAACTCGCCATCCAAACCCTCCTCAACACCTGACCCACCCGCGAGTCCAACGTTCAGAACAACGAGTCCAACGTTCAGAACATCCTGCTTCCAGCCTCACGTGACGTGAGAGGGAAATTCGATGTTCTGAACGTTGGACTCGTTGTTCTGAACGTTGGACTCGCGGGTGGGTTAGGGGGTGGGGTGAAGGACGGCGGCGGAGGTTCCGCCGCGGCGGAACTCTTCGCCCACGGCCAGGACTTTGCCGGCGCCGGTGAACTCCAGGGTGGCGGCGGCGCCGATGAAGCGCTGTTCGGCGAAGACGTGGCCGATGGACTTCAGGCCGCCCGCGGCGGCGATGAAGGCAGGCTCGGCGACCGTCGTCGGGGAGTTGCGCTGGGTGGCGCGCGGGGCGGCGACGGCATCCCTGAGGGACATGCCGAAGTCGACCCGGTTGACCAGGATCTGCAGGACCGTCGTGATGATCGTCGACCCTCCCGGCGACCCGACCGCGAGCCACGGCTTGCCGTCCTTGAGCACGATCGTCGGCGACATGCTCGACCGCGGCCGCTTGCCCGGCGCGGCCAGGTTCGGATCGGGCGCCGAGCCCTGCGACGGGGTGAAGTTGAAGTCGGTCAGCTCGTTGTTGAGCAGGAACCCGCGGCCCGGCACCACGATGCCGCTGCCGCCGACCTGCTCGATGGTGTTGGTGTAGGACACCACGTTGCCGCGCTTGTCGGAGACCACGAAGTGGTTCGTGTGGACCTCGTTCTCCGACGACGCCGTCCCCGCCGCCGCGGGCTCGCAGCCCGCGTCCGGGGCGGTCGGCGCGGGCAGCACCGACGCCGGGTCGATCAGGCAGGCCCGCTTGGCCGCGTGCGCGTCCGACAGCAGCCGCTCCTGCGGGACGTCGACGTAGGCCGGGTCGCCGATGTGGCGGTTGCGGTCGGCGAAGGCGAGCTTGCTGGCCTCCAGGTAGTGATGCAGCGCCTGGGTGCGCTCCATGCCCCCGATGTCGAACGTCTCCAGGATGTTGAGCGCCTCACCCACGGTGATGCCGCCGCTGGAGCTGGGCGCCATGCCGTAGACGTCGTAACCCCGATAGCCGACGTGTGACGGCGCGCGGTCGATGGTCCGGTAGTCCCGCAGGTCCTCGACCGTCATCCGACCCTTCGGCGGGGTGATGGTGGCGTCGGCGGCCAGCGGCGGGTTCTGCGTGGTCTCGGCGACGTCCTCGCCGATCTTGCCGCCGTAGAACGCGCGCGTCCCGTCCTTGGCGATCTCGCGGTAGGTGTCGGCCAGGTCGGGGTTGCGCAGGATGTAGCCGACCTCCGGCGCGGTCCCACCAGGGAGGAACAGCTCGGCGGTCGAGCTGAACTGCTTGAAGCGGGCTTCGTTCTCCAGGATCTCCGACCGCAGCTGCGGGGTGACCGGGAAACCCTTCTCGGCGACCTTGATGGCGGGCTTGAGGTTGTCCTTGAGACTGAACCGGCCCCACCGCCGCAGTGCGCGCTCCCAGGTGGCCAGCATGCCCGGCGTGCCTACGGACAGGCCGCTGTTGACAGCCGTCCAGAACGGATACGGCGTGCCCGTGGCCGGGTTGATGAACATCTGCGCGTCGCCGGCGGCAGGCGTCGTCTCGCGACCGTCGATCGTGGACACCTGGCGGGTGCGGGCGTCGTAGTAGACGAAGTACCCGCCGCCACCGAGGCCCGCCATGTTCGGGTCGGTCACCCCCAGGGTCGCGGCGACGGCCACGGCAGCGTCCGCGGCGGTGCCGCCTCTGCGCAGCACGTCGATCCCGGCTTGGGTGGATTCGATGGAGTCGGAGACAACCGCCCCGCCATAACCCTCCGCGAACGGGGCCTTCACCAGTGGGGGCGCGGCCACCGCGGCCGACGGAGCCGCCACCAGCCCCGCTATCGCGAGTAGCGCTACGGACAGTGCGTTGCCTCGGCGTGGAGTACGCATCACGGCCTTCCTGTCGTACTGGACGGTGGTCCAGTTCTACTCGCGGTGTCCCGGCGGCGCCAGGCTTGCGCACGGGCACTTCGGGTGCGCGAACCGGCCGAAAGTGTCGGCCCCGCGCCGAGCCGGCGGTGTCGGCGTTCCGGCAGGCCGACGCCACCCACCCCGGCGTGGCGCCCTGTTGGTGCTGCGACACCGCTGGGAGACCGGCACTGCACACCTTCACCGGCACCACGGAGACGTGGATCGACGCTCAAATCCGGCTCCTGACAACCTCCGAGTTCCGCTAGCGCTCACCGTCGGCCACCGGGTGACGAGGTCCCGCCCGACCAGCCGAATGTCACACCTGGCCGTTCTGGGCGATGCTCAGGGCATGACTTCCTCCAGCGTCCGCGAAGGTGAGGCGTCCCGGATCGCGGGGCCCGATGAGGGCATCTCGCTCGAGGAGTTGCGGCTGGCGGCGCGCAACCACGGGATGCCGTTGGAGGCGCTGCGGTATGACCTGACTCCGCCGGGACTGCACTACGTGCTGGTGCACTACGACATCCCATACGTCGAGCCCGACAGCTACCGGCTGACCGTGGACGGCCGGGTCGGCACGCCGCTGGAGTTCGACCTGGCGACGCTGCGGGCGCGGCCGAAGGTGGAACTGACGGTGACGCTGGAGTGCGCGGGCAACGGGCGGGCCCGGCTGCACCCGCGGCCGGTGAGCCAGCCGTGGCTGGACGAGGCCGTCGGGACCGCTCGGTGGACCGGGACGCCCCTCGTCGATTTGCTGGCCGAGGCGGGGGTCCTTGATGACGCGGTGGATGTCGCGTTCACGGGGCTTGACCATGGCACTGATCGGGGGGTCGAGCAGGACTACCAGCGGGGGCTGTCGTTGGGGGACGCGGTGGGGCGGGACGTGCTGGTCGCCTACGAGATGAACGGGCAGCCGCTGCCGCCGCAGCATGGTGCGCCGGTGCGGCTGGTGGTGCCGGGGTGGTACGGGATGGCGAGCGTGAAGTGGCTGCGGCGGATCACCGTGCTGGACCACGAGTTCACGGGATTCCAGAACTCCACGGCGTACCGGATCAAGCACGACACCGACGAGGAGGGCGAGCCCGTCACCCGCATCCGGCCGCGCGCCTTGGTCGTGCCGCCAGGCTTCCCCGACTTCATGACCCGAAGGCGGATCGTCGACGCCGGGCCGGTCGAGCTCTTCGGCCGGGCGTGGAGTGGTCGGGACACGGTTTCCGCGGTCGAGGTCAGCGTCGATGGCGGTCGGACTTGGGGGGCCGCGGTGTTGGGCGCGCAGGTGGGAAAGCACGCGTGGCGGGCTTGGACCTTCCGCTGGTCAGCCGTCCGTGGCGAGGCCGAACTGCTGGTGCGGGCGGTTGACCGGCACGGCACGCAGCCGGTGGAGCAACCGTGGAACGTGCAGGGGATGGCCAACAACATGGCTCAGCGGGTTTTGGTGACTGTCCGCTGAACCCCGGCAGGCAAGCGCCTGCCGGGGCTCTGGGGCGATTCCCTAAATAGCTCGCTCAGGTTCTATGTCGACGCGCCTGACGTTTGCGCCCAGGCGTTGCATGTTCTCCACGAACATGGGGTAGCCGCGGTCGATGTGGAAGACGTCCCACACCTCTGTCACGCCTTCCGCACAAAGGCCGGCAAGGACCAGGCCCACCCCCGCGCGGATGTCCGAGGCCCACACCGGTGCGCTGGACAGACGTTCCACGCCCCGGATCACGGCGTGGTGGCCGTCGGTGCGGGCGTCCGCGCCGAGGCGGACCATTTCCTCCACGAAGCGGAAGCGGGCCTCGAACAGGTTCTCCGTGATCATCGACGTCCCGTCCGCGATGGCGGTCAGCGCGATGGCGAAGGGTTGCAGGTCGGTGGCGAAACCCGGGTAGGGCAGCGTCACGAAGTCGACCGCGGTGGGGCGGTCGTGCTGCACCACGCGGAAACCGTCTTCGTAGATGGTGATTTCCGAGCCCGCGCTGCGGAGCTTCTCCAGGACCAGGTCCAGGTGGTGCGGATTGACGCCCTTGACCGTGATGTCGCCCCGGGTCATCGCCGCGGCGAAGGCCCAGGTGGCGCCCACGATCCGGTCGCCGACAACGCGGTGTTCGGTGGGCCGCAGGGACTCGACGCCGTGGACCGTCAGCGTTGACGTGCCCGCGCCCTCCACCTTCGCGCCCATCTGCTGCAGCATCAGGCACAGGTCGATGATCTCCGGCTCCCGCGCCGCGTTGTCGATCACCGTGACCCCGTCGGCCAGCACCGCTGCCATCAGGATGTTCTCGGTGGCGCCCACGCTCGGGAAGTCCAGCCAGATCTGCGCACCGTGCAGGCCCTCGGCCTCGGCCACGACACAGCCGTGCTCGATCTCGCTGGTCGCGCCGAGCGAGCGCAGGCCGTTCTGGTGCATGTCGAGTGGCCGCGAGCCGATCGCGTCGCCGCCGGGGAGGGCGACGACAGCGCGCTTGCACCGGCCGACGAGCGGGCCCAGCACGCAGACCGACGCCCGCAGCTTGCCCATCGACGGCGAGTCGGCCCGGTAGTTGAGCTCCGCGGGGGTGGTGATCACCGCGCGGTCGCCCTCCAGGGTCACCTCGCAGCCCAGGCTGCGCAGGACATCGGCCATCAGGGGGACGTCGAGGATCTCCGGGCAGTTGGTCAGGGTGGTCGTGCCCTCGGCCAGCAGCGCCGCCGCCATCAGCTTGAGCACACTGTTCTTGGCGCCGACAACCGCGACGTCGCCGACGAGCCGCGCGCCGCCATGGACCTGGAAGTGCTCTGTCACGCGGGCAATGATGCCCCTACCGAACCCGCTCACCCCAGTCGGGTGCGCGTGCGGGTAATAGGCTGACGACATGTCGGTTCACATCACACGGGTCTATACCAAGGTCGGCGACAAAGGCACGACCGCACTCGGCGACGGTTCGCGGGTGCCGAAGACATCGGTCCGGCTCGCCGCCTACGCCGACGTGGACGAGGCCAACTCCTCGATCGGGGTCGCCATCGCCCTGGGCGGGCTGACCGACGAGGTCGCCGACGTCCTGCGCGGCATCCAGAACGACCTGTTCGACGTCGGCGCCGACCTGTGCGCCCCGATCGTCCCGGACCCGCCGTACCCGCCGCTGCGGATCACCGAGGCATACGTGACCAGGCTCGAAGGCTGGATCGACGACTTCAACGACCGCCTGGAGAAGCTCAACAGCTTCATCCTCCCCGGTGGCACCCCCGGCGCGGCCCTGCTGCACGTCGCCCGCACCGTCGCGCGGCGGGCCGAGCGCAACGCCTGGGCGCTGATCGAGGACGACGCCGAGCGGACGAACATCCTGGCGGCGAAGTACCTCAACCGGCTGTCCGACCTGCTGTTCGTGCTGGCCCGCATCGCCAACCCGGACGGCGACGTGCTGTGGAAGCCCGGGGCCAACGGCTGAGGAGCCAGCCCGCCTCCCCGAAACTGCATCCGCATCCAGGGCGACGCGAGCGGCTACTACCGGTTCGCCTGCCCGCTCATGGCGCCGATGGTGCGCGGCAACATCCGCAAGGACCTGCGCGATCTGGCGAACAAGGTCTCCGGATAGCCAAGCGGTCGCGCGGCTAACGTCGAGGGCCTCCGGTGCGAGAATGACCATGTCCGGGCAGGCTGAGTTCATCCTTGGGGGTTCCGGTGTCCGCACGGAACCTCGGCCCTCCACTCGTGATCGCCGCCGCCATGGGCTTCGCCGCGGCCGCCATCGCGCTCTCGGCTCCGATCGCGCACCAGAGATGGACCGACGTGGCGCTGCACGGCTTCGGCGTGGTCGCCATCGCCATCGGCGCCCGGATCTGGTCGCGCGCGTCCCGGCCGCGCATCGGCGCGCTCATCGTCCTCACGGGATCCGCCTTCCATCTGGGTGACCTCCGGGCCGTCGAAACCGAGCCCTGGTTCGCCATCGGTTTCTGCCTGGCCTATCTGTGGACCGCTGTCCTCGCGCACCTCGCCTTGGCCCTGCCGAACGGGCGGGTGGGGTCGACGGGGGCCCGAGCGCTCGTCGTCGTGTCCTATGCGGGCGCCGTCGGCACCCAGGTCGCGCGATACCTCATCGACTCCCCTGTGCCGCCGTGGTGGTGGAACCACAATCCTGGACCGAACACGGCGATGGCGGTCGCGGGCAGTGCGACCTACGTGGTCGTGACCGCCGCGACACTGGCCGTGGTCGTCCGCCGCTGGGTCTCGGCCACCAGCCTGCGCCGCAGGCACGGCGCCGCGCAGTGGGGCATGGTCCTGCTGCTGGGGACCGGCGGGATCTGCACCGCCTCCGTCGCCGCGTCCGGCGCTTCTTCCGGCACTCGTACCGGGTCGCTGTTCGTGGCCTGCGCCTTGCTCGTCGGCGCGGTCCCCCTCGCGATGGCGGCTCGCAGGCTGCACCTCGAGCTGGCCTGCGCGCGGGCGGCGCGGACCGTGCTCGACCGGTCCGGCGCGCACCAGCCGGTCATGCTGCAGCGCGCGCTGGCCGACGCGGTCGGTGATCCGACGCTCGTGCTGCACTACGCCGACCGCGGCGGCTCATTCGTCGACGTGCACGGCGCGCCCGTGACACCGGGCCCCTCGCCGGGAAGGGCCGCCACGCGGGTGCACCGGGACGGAGCGCTGGTCGCGGTCGTGGAGCACGACGAAACCCTGGTCGAGCAACGCCGAGTGGTGGACGTGGTCCTCGACATCGCGGGTCTGGCGATCGGCAACGCGGCCGCCACACGCCAGATCCCGGACGCGGCGTTCGCCGAACGGCACCGCATCCAGCGCGACCTGCACGACGGCCCGCAGCAACAGCTGTTCGGGGCGATGCTGCTGCTCGACATGGCCCGGAGCGGCTCGATCCCGGTCGACGGCGCGCTGCACCGGGCGCACCAGCTGATCGGTCAGGCGGTCGCCGCTCTGCGCGAGCTCACCCAGGGCATCTACCCGGAGACTCTGGTCGAGCACGGGCTCGCCGCGGCGGTGGCTCAGCTGGGCGCGCTCTCGCCGATCCCCGTTGTGGCCGACATCCCCGTGGACCGCTGGTCCCCCGACGTTGAGCTGACCGCGTACTTCCTGGTCACCGAAGCCGTCGCGAACGTCTACAAGCACGCGAGCGCGTCCGCGGTCGTGGTCACCGTTCGGGAGGACGACGGCACGCTGGTATTGGAGGTCCGTGACGACGGCGCGGGCGGCAATGGTGAGCCGCGGGCCCTGCGCCTGCGGGCGGCGTCCGTCGGCGGGTCGGTGGCCGTGTCGAGTCAGTCCGGGCGGGGCACCACGGTGTCGGCTCGACTGCCGATCGGGGCGCCATGCGGGTCGTGATCGTCGAGGACCACCTGTTGCTGCGGGACATCCTCACCGAGGGTCTGCGCGGTCGCGGTGTGCGCGTGATCGGCGCGGCGGCCGACGTCGAGTCCGCCGCCCGCCTGGTCTACGCCGATCCTCCCGACGTGGTCTTGCTCGACATCCGACTGCCGCCACACCAACGCGACGAAGGGCTGTGTCTGGCCGAACTGGTGCGGAGCAGGCATCCGGAGGTGGGGCTGCTGGTCCTGTCCTCCCAAGGTGAGGTCTCCTTCGCACAGCGGCTGCTCGGGATGCCGGGCGAGTCTCGGGCACTTGGCTACCTGCTCAAAGAACGCGTCGGCGACCTCGACGAACTCGTCGACGCGCTGCACCGGGTCACGGCGGGCGACGTGGTGATCGATCGCGAGCTGATCCGCGCGTTGATGACCGGACCGCGACCGAAGGACCCGCTCGACCTGCTGAGCCCGCACGAGCGGCGAGTGCTGTCGCTCGTCGCGCAGGGACGGTCGAATCTGGGGATCGCCCAGCACATGGCCTGCCAGGTCGGCACCGTGGAGAAACATCTGTCGGTGATCACGGCGAAACTCGGCCTCGGGTCGCTTGGCGAGGTGGACCGGCGCGGCGTCAACATCCGGGTCCTGGCGACGCTGGCGTTCCTGCGCGGCACCGGCGACCTGGCCCGCTGAGCGCCACCGGGTTTTCCAACCTTCGCGCCAGAGGTTCCCCCGTCCCCGGCACCGGCCGGACGCGCCAGTGTGGTGGCCAGTCCACAGGGAGGAACCCATGAAGCTCACCACCATCGGTCGTCGAACACGGGTGGCCGTCGCCGCCGCCGTCATCCTGCTCACCGCGACCTTCACCGCGACCGGCGCCGCCGCGGACCCGATCGGCAGCTGCGCCACCATCACCAAGTTCACGATGACGTTCAGAACCGGCGGCGACGACCTGCGCTACAACTCCGAACTCCTGGTGTCGATCAAGGTGCCGCACTTGACGCAGCCGCTCCCGCTGCGATCGGTCTTCGGGCAGTTCCCGAACAACAGCACGGTGGTGAAGGTCGACATCCCCTTCGCGACGACGGGGCAGACGGTCAATTCGTGCCACATCCGGGCCCAGCACCTGACCCTGATCTCGCACTCAGCCTGGTTCGAGGGGCCGGACAACTGGGATATGAACAGCTTCTCCATCGTGGGCTACACCAGCTCCGGGGTCGCCAAGTACCAGCACAGCTCCGGCACGGGCTCGCCGTGGTTCCGGTTCAGCCAGAGCAAACCGACGCTGGTCGTGCACGACTGGCTCTGACGCGACACCGGGAGGCCATCGCGTGATCCCAGGGTGTTCGGACACCGTCCGACGTATCAGGAGTAGCGATGGCTCTTGGCGGCGTGCCCGTGCTCGCGGGTGCAGGTGCGTCCGCTGATCGCCCGATGGCCGCAGAGCGCTGCCTCCGGCTCGCGGTCCACCTCGACCACCTCGACCACCGGGGCGTCCGCGGAGACCCGAGCCGGTTTGGCAGGCGGCTGCGCCGTCGGTGCGATCACCGGCTTGGTTTCGCGTTGGGACCGCTGTGCATAGCGCGCCTCGCGCAGGGCGCGAAGGGCGTCCGTCTTGCTCATCGTGGGCTCACCCCCAAGAGCCTATGGGTTCATGCCGACAAATTCCGGCCCAGGCGCGGCTGAGCGGTCAGCGGCGCTTCGGAATCGGGATTCTGGCCAGGTCCGTGGCCACCACGATCTCGCCGTCGAACTCCGCCGCGGCTTCCTCGTGGAACAGGCTCAGATCGTCATAGCGCTGCGAGAAGTGGGTCAGCACCAGCGTCCGCACACCACTCTCCCGCGCGACCCGGGCCGCCTGCCGGGCCGTCAGGTGGGCATGTTCCTCAGCCAGCGCCGCGTCCGTGTGCAGGTAGGTCGACTCGATCACGAGCATGTCCGCGGCCTCCGCCAGCTCGTACACCGAGTCGCAGAGGCGGGTGTCCATCACGAAGGCGAACCGCTGCCCCGGTTTCGGCTCGCTGACCCGCTCCAGCAGCTCCCCACCTTCGCGCTGCACTGCGCCGACGGCCGGACCGGTGATGCCCAGCTCGGCCAGCTTCTCCGGCAGCAGCCGGCGGGAATCGGGCTCACGCAGCTGGTAGCCGAAGGTCTCGATGCGGTGGTCGAGCCTGCGGGCGCGCAGTTCGCCGAACCGGCCGGTCGCGATGACGCCTTCGGCCACCACCGGCTCCTCACGGACCCGCGCGACCTCATAGAACGAGCTCGCGCGCCGCAGGTTGCCGAAGAACTCGGCACCGGAGGCCGGGTAGTGGGCGACGACTTCGCGGGCGACGCCGTCGAGGGAAAGGCGCTGCACGATGCCGGGGACGCCCAGGCAGTGGTCGCCGTGGAAGTGGGTCACGCACAGCCGGGTGATCGCGCTGACGGACACTCCGGCCAGCGCCATCTGCCGCTGCGTGCCCTCGCCCGGGTCGAAGAGGAAGACGTCGTCGTCCCAGCGCAGGAAGTAGCCGTTGTGGTTGCGGGCGCGAATCGGCACCTGACTCGCGGTCCCGAGGACGACGAGTTCACGCATGGACAAGCTAGGACGCCCAGGGCAGCCGATGGCCGGGCGGTGCGCTTTCCAGCCACGACAGGAAGCCGGTGAGCACGTCCGGGCCCATCGCGACCTCGACCCCGGGGGCCGCGCCGCCGTTGGCGTACTCGAAGCGCAGGACACGCGATCCAGCGGGCATGTTCGGGGTCTCGCCGCGTTCGGGCTCACGGCGGTGCACGATCTCCAGGCCGTCGCGGCGCAGGACCCGGTCGGGGCCCTTGCGCAGGCTCAGCGCGCGGAACCAGGCGAACTCGTCGCCCTGGTAGCGGCCGACACCAAGGTGCCAGCCCTTGCCGGTGTCGTCGATGCGGGTGCGCAGGGCGACGTGAACGCCGCCCGCGCGAAGAAGGCGCAGGCGGCGCAGGACCAGCAAGACGAGGAAGGCGAACACGGCGGCGAGGACCAGCACGACCACATCGCTGATGTCCATCGGCCGCCCCCGCCCCCTACGCCGACATCAGGAAGACTGCTCGGCGGCGCGCACGCGGGCGGCTGCTCTCGCGCGCTCCTCGGCGTCCTCTGCGTCGAGTCCGGAACGGGCCTGGGCCACGTCGATCTCGCCCGCGAGCTCGGCGGACTCGGCCAGGATGCTCACCGAGTCGCCCGTGACCGAGAGGAAGCCACCATGCACCGCGGCCACGACCGCTTCGCCTTCGGTGGTGATGACCTTGACCACGCCACCCTCGACCAGCTGGCCGAGCACGGGCTCGTGACCAGGCATGATGCCGATCTCACCCTCGGTGGTCTGCGCGCTGACGAACGAGCCGGTACCCGACCACAGGCGTCGTTCCACGGCGACCAGCTGGACGGACATCTCAGCCACGCTTATCTCCTTAGACTCACGGTTCTTGGGCAGTCTAGATGGTCGGTCGGCAACCTCCCCAGCCAGGCCGGTGTCACTCTTTGCATGAGCCACTCCAATCACAGGCGGTGACCGACATCGAGGACACCGACTTCACCGAGTTCGTGACGCACCGCTCGACGTCCCTGCTGCGCACGGCCTACCTGCTCTGCGGCGGCGACCGCGGCGCGGCGGAAGACCTGCTCCAGGACGTGCTCGAACGCGTCTACGCCCGGCGCAAGCGCGTCAAGGGCAACCCGGAGCCCTACGTCCGGGCGGCGCTGGCCAACGCCTCGGCCAACCGCTGGCGCCACCGGTCGCGCCGGGTGACCGAGACGACGTTGGAGCACGTCGCCGAACCGGGCGTGCGCGGCCATGAGGGCAGCGTCGCCGACCGCGACCAGATCGCCCGGGCGCTGGGGGCGCTCCCGCCCCGAATGCGGGCCGTGCTGGTCCTGCGCTACTTCGACGACCTGTCCGAAGCCGACACCGCCGCCGCACTCGGGTGCGGCACCGGGACCGTCAAGAGCCAGACCTCGCGCGGCCTCGACCGCCTGCGCGCCCTGCTGGCCGAACCCGCGACGAAAGGATGAGCATGAACACCGACGACCTCACCCGCGCGTTGCGGGACGCCACCGACGACATCGAGCCCCGCAGGAGTTTCACCACCGACGTGGTGCGCGGCGGCAGGCGCAGGCAGTTCCGCCGCCGCATGGCGGTCACCGGCACCCTCGCCGTCGTGATGGCCGCGGGCGTCGTGGTCTCCGTGGCGCCGTGGGCGCCGACACCGCCGGCGATCACCGCCGCCGCCCCGAACCCCATGCTGACCGCGGCGACCCGCGGCGACCTGGCAGGCGACGCCGACCTCCTGAGTGACGCGAAGGCGGCGTTCACCAAAGGCATGGCGGCGGCGCCGGGAGCCGACCAGCCCGGAAACGCGCTGATCGGCGAACCCCGCGTGTACTGGGCCGGGACCACGCCCGCGGGCAAGGTCGCCATCGTCGTGCAGCAACGGGAGTCGGAGAAAGGGAACATGACCGATGTCGACGGCACCGTCGTCGATCTCAGCACTGTTCAGCGGATCGTGATCGGGCTGGTCGCGGGCGACCAGGCCACTGACCGGGCCACCCTGGTGAACAGTGCCTGGTCGTCGAACCTCGGCGGCTCAGGGGCCGAAAGGCTCGCGTTCCTGTTCGGCCCGAGCGACCGGTACTCGATCGCGTTCAGCGGCGGCCCGCCGCTGCACGTGTCTCCCGAGTGGAAGATCGGAGACGACGGCCGCGGCATCCGCGAGTGGATGGCGATGAAGGACCTGGACGGGATTTCGTTCCACGAGTTCCCACGATCGGTGCGCGGTGCCGACGTCCGAGTCGTTCGGGCGAAGGACCCCGCGACCGCGGGCTATCCCGGGGCCTTGATCACCCTGCCTGCCTCTCTCTACGCGGAGGGCTTCGACCGGCAGAGCAAGCCGATCCCCGTCCGCACGATGGACTGGCCGCAGGACCAGCCGCTGCGCGCGGGTGGGGCCAAGGCCGCTGCGCTGACCGACGCCCTGGATGTGGGAAGCGAGTTGCAGGCGGCGGGTTACGGCGATCCGTTGGCCCGAGTGGGCGTGACCGGGTTCGAAGTGATCGCCGATCTGCCGGACGGCGGGAGCGTCGTGGGCATCGAGTACGTGCCCAACGACACCGGCAGCAGGCTCTACCTCGGCTACCGCGACGCGGCGGGCAAGGTGACGAAGTGGGCCTACGGCGGCCCGCTGAACGCGGCGGAGCCACTGCCCGTGAACGTGAGGTTGGAGAACGGCCAGGGCACGCTCGTCGCTGCCCGCGGAGCGGTCCTGCGCTACCGCGTCGACGGGGACTGGATCGACGCGGGCAAGGACGCCGCGCTGCTCCCCGCGAACGCCACCCAAGTCGAGGTGACCAGGGACGGCACGCCGCCGCTGTTCGTCACCCTGTAGGAACAGCGAAAGGGCCGGTATCCGCAATGGATACCGGCCCTTTCGTCGTGCTTGGCGGCAGTTACTTCTTCTTGCCGGTGAGCTCGTGGTACTTGCGCTCCAGGTCGTCCAGGCCACCGATCGAGAGGAAGGCCTGCTCCGGAACGTGGTCGTACTCGCCCTTCGCGACCTTGTCGAAGGCCTCGATGGTGTCGGCGAGCTTGACGAACGAGCCGACCTCGCCGGTGAACTTCTCCGCGACGAAGAAGTTCTGCGAGAGGAAACGCTCGATGCGACGGGCGCGGTTGACCGTCACCTTGTCCTCTTCGGACAGCTCGTCCATACCGAGGATCGCGATGATGTCCTGCAGTTCCTTGTACTTCTGCAGGATCCGCTTGACCTCCTGCGCCACCCGGTAGTGCTCGTCGCCCACGATGGACGGGTCGAGGATTCGGGAGGACGAGGTCAGCGGGTCGACCGCCGGGTAGATGCCCTTCTGGGAGATCGGACGGGAAAGCTCCGTCGTCGCGTCCAGGTGGGCGAAGGTCGTCGCCGGGGCCGGGTCGGTGTAGTCGTCCGCGGGGACGTAGATCGCCTGCAGCGAGGTGATCGAGCGACCACGGGTCGAGGTGATGCGCTCCTGCAGCTCACCCATCTCGTCGGCCAGCGTCGGCTGGTAACCCACGGCCGAAGGCATACGACCCAGCAGGGTCGAGACCTCGGAACCGGCCTGGGTGAACCGGAAGATGTTGTCGATGAAGAGCAGCACGTCCTGCTTCTGCACATCGCGGAAGTACTCCGCCATGGTCAGGGCCGACAGGGCGACGCGCATACGGGTGCCCGGGGGCTCGTCCATCTGACCGAAGACGAGCGCGGTGTCCGGGAGAACGCCCATCTCTTCCATTTCCAGGAAGAGGTCGGTGCCCTCACGAGTGCGCTCGCCGACACCGGCGAACACCGACGTACCACCGAAGTTGCGGGCGATACGGGTGATCATCTCCTGGATGAG
Organism: Actinokineospora xionganensis; assembly: GCF_014323725.1. Taxonomy (GTDB): domain Bacteria; phylum Actinomycetota; class Actinomycetes; order Mycobacteriales; family Pseudonocardiaceae; genus Actinokineospora; species Actinokineospora xionganensis. Next base: position 234,017 of record NZ_JABVED010000009.1, read on the forward strand.
CACCGTCTTGCCGACACCGGCACCACCGAACAGACCGATCTTGCCACCCTCGACGTACGGGGTGAGCAGGTCCAGGACCTTGACGCCGGTCTCCAGCATCTTGGTCTTGCCCTCGAGCTGGTCGAAGGCCGGGGGCCGACGGTGGATGCGCCAGCGCTCGGCGTCCGCGGCGTGGCCCGGCTTGTCGAGGCACTCACCCAGGGCGTTGAACACGTGGCCCTTGACGACGTCGCCGACGGGCACCGAGATGCCCTCGCCGGTGTCGAGCACCGGGGCGCCACGCACGAGGCCGTCCTGCGGCGCCATCGAGATGCAGCGCACCAGGTTGTCGCCGAGGTGCTGGGCGACCTCGAGGGTGATGGTCTTCTTCATCGACTCGAGGGCGACGTCGACCTTGAGCGCGTTGAAGAGCTCCGGCACGGAGTCCCGGGGGAACTCCACGTCAACGACGGGGCCGATCACCCGGACGACGCGACCGGTCGCGGTCTTGGGTTCCTGAATGGCGGTCATTAGTCATCACTTCCTGCGGCAGCGGCGAGCGCTTCCACGCCACCGACGATCTCGCTGATCTCCTGGGTGATCTGCGCCTGGCGAACCTGATTGGCCACTCGCGTGAAGCTCTTGACCAATTCGTCGGCGTTGTCGGTCGCCGCCTTCATCGCCGTGCGTCGAGCGGCGGACTCGGAAGCCGCCGACTCGAGCAGTGCCGCGTAGATCCGGGTGTTGATGTACTTCGGCAGCAGATTGCCGAGCAGCGTTTCCGCGCTCGGTTCGAAAGCGTACGCCGACTTCAGCTCGGCCCTGGCCGCGGCGGCCTCCTCCTCGGAGGAGTACTCCACCTCCAGCGGGGCGACCCGCTTGGCTACCGGGCGCTGCGTGAGCATCGAGACGAACTCGGTGTAGACGACGTGCAGCTCGTCGACACCGAGGATGCCGTCGGCGCCCGCGTTGTCACCGTCATCGTCGGCGCCCGCGAGGAACGCGTCGATGAGCGTCTGACCGGCTTCGGCCGCGTTGACGTAGCTCGGCTTCTCGGAGAAGCCGGACCAGCTCTGCGCGACCGGGCGCTGGCGGAACCGGTAGAAGTTCAGTCCCTTGCGGCCGATCACGAAGAGCACCGGGGTCTTGCCCTGCTCGCGCAGCAGCGCCTGCAGTTCCTCGGCCGCCTTGATGGCGTTGGCGTTGTAACCGCCGCACAGGCCGCGGTCGCTGGTGATCAGCAGCACGCCCGCCCGCTTGGCGTTCGTGCGCTCGACCAACAGCGGCGAGTCCAGGTTGGCCGCCGCGCCCGCGAGGGCGGTCAGCACATGCGTGATCTCGTCCGCGTACGGCTTGGACTGCGCGACCCGGGCCTGCGCCTTGCTGATGCGCGAGGTCGCGATCAGCTCCTGTGCCTTGAAGATCTTCTTGAAGGACTGGGCAGACTTGATCCGCTGTCGGATTTCCCGAAGTTGCGCCATGGCTTACCCGGTCACTTCTTCGGGGCGGTCTTGGCGACCTTGATGGTCTCCTGGCCGACCGCGGCCGCGTCCATGGCCTCGGCCTCGGCGTCCTTCACCACGACCGACGAGCCGTCGGAGGCGGTGAAGTTCTCCTTGAAGGCCTCGACCGCGTTGACCAGGCGCTCCTCGTTGTCGTCCGAGAGAACCTTGTTCACCCGGATCTCCTCGAGGATGCCCTCGTGGCGGTGGCGCAGGTTCTCCAGCAGCTCCGACTCGAAGCGGCGCACGTCGGCGACCGGAACGGAGTCGAGGTAGCCCTTGGTGCCGATGTAGATCGACACGACCTGCTCCTCGACCGCCATCGGCGAGAACTGGCCCTGCTTGAGCAGCTCCATCATCCGGGTGCCGCGGGCGAGCTGGGCCTTGGAGGTGGCGTCGAGGTCGGAGGCGAAGGCGGCGAACGCCTCCAGCTCGCGGTACTGCGCCAGCTCCAGACGCAAGGTGCCGGAGATCTTCTTCATCGCCTTGGTCTGGGCGGCGCCACCGACACGGGAGACCGAGGTACCCACGTTGATGGCGGGGCGCTGACCGGAGTTGAAGAGGTCGGACTCCAGGAAGCACTGGCCGTCGGTGATCGAGATTACGTTGGTGGGGATGTAGGCCGAGATGTCGTTGGCCTTCGTCTCGATGATCGGCAGACCGGTCATCGAGCCACCGCCGAGGTCGTCGGACAGCTTCGCGCAGCGCTCCAGCAGGCGGGAGTGCAAGTAGAAGACGTCGCCCGGGTAGGCCTCACGGCCCGGCGGACGGCGCAGCAGCAGCGAGATGGCGCGGTAGGCCTCGGCCTGCTTGGTCAGGTCGTCGAAGATGATCAGGACGTGCTTGCCCTGGTACATCCAGTGCTGACCCAGCGCGGAGCCGGTGTAGGGCGCGAGCCACTTGAAGCCCGCCGAGTCGGACGCGGGAGCGGCCACGATGGTGGTGTACTCCAGCGCGCCCGCCTCCTCCAGCGCGGTCTTGACGCCCGCGATGGTGGAGCCCTTCTGACCGATGGCGACGTAGATGCAGCGGACCTGCTGCTTCGGGTCGCCGGTCTCCCAGGCCTTCTTCTGGTTGATGATGGTGTCGACGCAGACCGTGGTCTTGCCGGTCTTGCGGTCACCGATGATCAGCTGGCGCTGGCCGCGGCCGATCGGAGTCATCGAGTCGACGGCCTTGAGGCCGGTCTGCAGCGGCTCCTCGACCGGCTGGCGCTGCACGACCGTGGCGGCCTGCAGCTCCAGGGGACGCTGGTCCTCGGCGACGATCTCGCCGAGACCGTCGATCGGGGCGCCCAGGGGGTCGATGACGCGACCCAGGAAGGCGTCGCCGACCGGGACGGACAGGACGCGTCCGGTCCGCTTGACCTCCTGGCCTTCCTCGATCTTGTCGTACTCACCGAGGATCGCGGCACCGATTTCACGCGCGTCCAGGTTCAGCGCGACGCCGAGCACCCCGCCCGCGAACTCCAGCAGCTCGTTGGCCATGGCCGAGGGCAGGCCCTCGACGTGGGCGATGCCGTCGCCGGTGTCGGAAACCGTTCCGACCTCTTCCCGGTTGACGTCCGGGGAGTAGCTGGAGACGTAGTTTTCGATCGCACTGCGGATCTCGTCCGACGAGATCGTCAGCTCCGCCATGTCGTTCCTGCTCTCGCTTCGTTTCTTTGTGGAAAGTTCTAGGGGGTGCTCAGCCGGCGAGCCTGCGCCGGAGCGCTTCAAGCCTGCCAGCTGTGGAGCCGTCGATGACCTCGTCGCCGACCTTGACGACCAGTCCGCCGCCGAGCGACTCGTCGACCTCGACGTGCAGGCCGATCGGGCGGCCGTAGATCCGCTGCAGGGACGCGGTGAGGCGCTCCTGCTGCTCGGCCGACAGCGGCCCGGCGGAGATCACGTGCGCCACCGAGCGCTCGCGCCGCTTGGCCGCCTCGCTCGCGAGGCTCTCCAGACCCTCGACGACCGTGCGGCCGCGGGGCTGGCCGACCAGGTTCGCGACCAGGGTCGCGGTGGTCGGGTCGACCTTGCCGTCGATCAGCCCGTTGATCAGGCTGAGCTTGCCTTCGACGGACGCGGTCCGGTCGGACAGCGCCTGCTCCAGCTCGGTCTGGTCGGCGATGATGCGGCCGAGGCGGAACAGCTCGTCCTCGACCGCGTCCAGGCGCCCGTCGCGCTCGGCCCGCACCAGCAGCGCGGTCGTCGCCAGCGACTCGATGCCGTCGACGAGTTCCCGCGGGCTGGACCAGCGGGCACTGACGGCCGCGATGGTCACCTGCAGGGTGTCGTCGGCGACCTTGCCGCCGAGCAGGTCCCGGACCAGCCGCTCACGGGCGGCCGGGTCGGTCGAGGAGTCGGCCAGCGTGCGACGCAGGCCGATCTCCCGGTCGAGCAACCCGGCGACCGCGAACAGCTCCTCGCCCAGGGGGCCGGCGGCGGCTGCGGCGGCGCCCTCCACGACGTCAAGCAACTTCAGCTCGACGGCGGCGAGAGCTTCCCGGCTCGCGGCTTGGAATGTCATCTCAGGCGTCCCCTAGTTCTTCGCGGGCGCCGAGACGGCGTCGAGCTCGGAGAGGAAACGGTCGACGGTGCCGCGGCGCCGCGTCTCGTCCTCAAGCGACTCGCCCACCACTCGGCTGGCCAGCTCGACGGCGTGGCGTCCCAGGTCGGCGCGCAGCTCGGCGACGATCTGCGCGCGCTGCGCCTCGAGCTGAGCCGTGCCCTGAGCCACGATGCGGGCGGACTCGGCCTGGGCCTGGGCGCGCAGCTCTTCCTTGATCTGCTCCGCCTCGGCGCGGGCGTCATCCCGGATCCGGGCCGACTCGGCCCGAGCCTCGGCGAGCTGCGCCTTGTACTGCTGCAGCGCCTGCTCGGCCTCGGCCTGAGCCTGCTCCGCCTTCTCGATGCCGCCTTCGATCTTGGCCGTGCGCTCCGCGTACAGCTTCTCGAACCTGGGCGCGACGAACTTCGAGATCACGAACAGCAGCAGCAGGAAGGCCACCAGACCGAGGATGACCTCGGACAGGTGCGGCATGACCGGATCCGGCTGCTCCTCGGCAGCCAGATTCAACAGTGCGTTCACCACGACGTCTCCCTAACGAACAAAGGACTGGATCAGCCGGTGATGAAGTAAATGACCATGCCGATCAGGGCGAGCACCTCGACGAGGACGAAGGTCGTCCAGGCGATGCCCATGAGCTTGCTCTGGGCCTCCGGCTGACGGGCGGTGCCGTTGATGACCGCGGCCCAGATCAGACCGACGCCGATGCCGGGGCCGATCGCGCCGAGGCCGTAACCGATCGCGGCGAGACCCGCGTTGATGTTGCTGGCTTCCTGCGCGAGAACCATTGCGCTCACTTGTGTATCCCTTTCGAACTCGGTCCGCGGGTACCCGCGGATCGGGGCTTGGTTTTCCCTTAGTGCTCTTCGGCCAGTGCGCGGCCGATGAAGCTCGCCGCAAGCAACGCGAAGATGTACGCCTGCAGCACCTGGATGAACGCCTCAAGGAAGGTCATCGCGATGGCGAAGGCCCAGGCGACCAGCGAAACAGGCTTGAGCACCACCGGCGCCTGCAGGAGCAGGTACTCACCACCAAGGGTGAACACCAGCAGAATGAGGTGTCCCGCCAGCATCGCGGCGAAGACTCGGACCGCCAGCATGAGCGGGTCCATGAAGAACTTGAGGAACAGCTCGATCGGGGTGAGCAGCACGTAGACCAGCTTGGGCACGCCAGGCGGGAACAGCTGGTTCTTGAAGTAGCCCCCGAGGCCGAACTTCCGGATGCCGACGTAGTGGTGGAGTGGATAGACCACCAGGATCGCCAGCGCCAGCGGGAAGCCGATCTTGGCCATCGTCGGGAACTGGATGATCGGAATGATCCCGAACAGGTTGTTCACCAGGACGAAAGTGAACAGCGTGAGAATCAGCGGCACAAACGGCCTGAACTCTTTCGAGCCGATCTGCTCGCGAGTGATGTTGTTGCGGCTGAAGTCGTAAACCGACTCGGCGGCGAACTGCCACTTGCTCGGGACGACCTTCATGTTCCGCGTCGTAATGAGGAAGAACGTGGCGACGATGATGATGGACAGAACCACCAACACCATCGGCTTCGTGACCCCGCCGAAAATCGGCGGGAGGAAAAAGTCCTTAACACCGGGGGGCGCGAACTTGTCACCCTCGGCCAGCAGCCTGCCCAACTGTGGGCTCCTTCCGGTTCTCCCGGCCGGCGTTCACTCCGCCGGGGGAATCGTCACGATCAGGACGTAACGTACCTGACTGACTTGGCTTGTCTTCAGGCGGCTACCCGGGTTGTGCGGACGCCATAACGGCATGCGCGTAACACGGCCACCCCGCCGTCCAGGGCGAACCATATCAGGGAAGTTCAGCTCACCTGACAGGCGTACTGGGTGGCTTGTGCGCTACTTCTCACCAGCGGGAATGATGGTCGGCAGCTTGGTGCGGCGGAAGGCCATCGCCTCGGCGCCCGCGGCCACGAGGATCACCGCGGCCATGGTCAGCCCAAGCGAGATCCGGTGCAGCTCGTCGACGTTCTTCAAAGCGGTCATGACCAGCAGCAACACCAACAGCTTGCCGACGAATCCGCCCAGCGAGGCGGCCATCGCGATATGCGGTCCCTGGGCGGCGGTTTTGCGCATAAGGAACAAGGTCAGCAGCGATGACGCGCAGGCAAGGACGCCGCCGACCACCGCGCCGAGCGCACCCGCTGTGCCATTGACTATGCCGAAGATCACTGCGCATACCACGACAGTGGCGATCGACGGCCACAGCGCGTAACGGAACATCGCCTCCGCCAGCGTGCGAAGGGCCCGCGCGTGCGGATCCATTTCCGGGGTCTGCTGCTCGTCGTCGCTCATCGAGGCCTAAGTCTAGGGATCGCCGAGACGACTGACACGCCCAGGGATGGACATCCCTATTCCGGCGACCCGGCGAATGCGTCCGATAACCCGGTGAAGCGATCACACGGCCCTATCGGCATCGCCGCTAAAGCGACCGCAGTGACCCCCACAGGTCGGACCAGGGTCGGCGGAGCCCTTCGCACAGCCAGACCGGCGCGCCCTGGAAGGTGTTGTCGACGCCGAGCCGGTTGTCCACCGTCGCGACCCGCGTGACGTGGCCGAAGTGCTCCATCAGGCCTGCCCGCGTGCCGCCGACGTGCAGCACGAGCGTGGCGCTGTCCGGTGGGGCGCCGAAGTACCAGTAGCCGCGGTGGGGGCTGTACACAGCGGGCAGGCCGCGCTCCGGCCCGTAGCGGGCGACCGCGCTCGCGGCCCAGTAGTGGTCCGCGACGACGGTGGCACGGGCTCGGTCCTCGGGTGGCAGGGCCCAGTAGGCGGCGGCCACCGCGTCGGCCAACTCCGGCCAGCCCACGCTCTCCACGCCGATGGGGTTGGTGGCGGCGCCCTGCCCCGCGAGCGACTCCACCGGCCGGACCGGCAGCAGGGTCAGGACCATGGCGGCGGACAGGGCACAGGCGGGCCACGCCGCCCACGGCAGCCAGCGGGCGCGGACCCGGTCCAGGCCGACCGCGCCCACCGCCCAGAGCACGGTGAACATGCCGGTCACGTAGTAGCCCTGGCCGAAGGTGAGCACGAACAGCAGCACCAGGCCGAACAGGGTCCAGGCGAGGAAGCGGTGCTCGGGCGATCGAAGGGCCCGCCAGATGCCGAAGCCCAGCAGGGGTGCGCCGAGGACGCCCGCCGAAGCGAGCAGCAGCAGGAAGAAGCCGACGGGCCCGCTGTCGGCCGGGCCCTGCTGGGCGGCGAGGACGCTGCCCATCGCCAGCTGGGGCCACCCGTTGGCGGCCTGCCAGAGCACCGCGGGCACCGCCCCGGCCGCGGCGATCGCGGTGCCGATCCAGAACATCCGCTTCCGCAAGAGCTCGCGCGGGCCGAAGGCCAGGATCGCGAGGCAGGCGGCGACCCAGAAGAACACGATGAGGTATTTCGCCTGCAGCGCGACGGCGGTGGCCACGCCGGTCCACAGCAGCAGCCGGTCGTCACGCAGCCGGATCCACCTGGCCAGCAGCCAGGTGATGACGATCCACAGGAACATGTCGATCGGGGTGGTCGCGAGCACGTGGCCGCCGACGGCGAGCACCGGCGAGCAGGCGACGGCGGCGGCGGTCAGCACCTGGGCCCGCCGTGAGCCACCCAGTTCCCGGGCGGTCGCCGCCGCGAGCAGCACACCGGCCACCGCGCACAGGAGCGCCGGAACCCGCATGGCGACGAGCGAACCGGGGAACATGGTGTCCGCGATCCGGGCGAGCAGCGGCACCAGCGGCGGCTGGTCCGCGTAAGACCAATCGAGATGGTGCCCCGCGGCCCAGAAGTAGAGCTCGTCGCCGAAGTAGCCGTACCGGCCGCTGGTGAGCAGGAGCAGCAGGGCGAGACCGCCCGCGATGGCCAGGACCGGCCACTGGTGCGACGCGGCCACGACCAGACCGCGGCTCGACGGCCGCGCCACCTCGGCTGGGTTGGTCGCCTGCTCCTGAGACCTGTTTCCGCTGACAGTCACGCCGGTACCTCGATGGGCTCGTCGACCGGCGCCGGGGCGGGCCGCCTGGGCAGAAGGAACGCGGGGACCAGGCACAGCGCGACCAGCCCGAGCGCACAGGCGAAGGTCGTGGCGAACGAGTCGGCCACCAAGGCGGCCGCGGCGTCGCGCGTCGACAGGTGGTCCATCGCCTCGGTCGCGGCGGCCTGGCCGCGCTCGGTGGGCACGCCGAACTTGCCCGCCAGCGACCCGGCCAAGATCATCGACAGCACCGCCGCGCCGACCGCCCCGGACGCCTGCTGCAGGATGCTCAGCGTGGTGGAGGCCCTGGCCACCTGACGGCTCGTCAGGTTCAGCATGGCCGCCGACATGAGCGGGATCATGGTCGCGCCCATCCCCAGCCCCATGACGAACATGGCCAGCACCAGCGGCCAGTACGGCGTCGCCGCGGTGACCTGGGTGAACACGGCCAGGCTCGGCAGGATCAGCACCAGCCCGGACAGCACGACCCGGCCGGGCCCGAACTTGTCGGCGAGCAGCCCGCACATCGGGATGGCGATCATCGCCCCCACGCTGCTCGGGACCAGGAGCAGACCGGCCTGCAGCGCGGATTCCCCGCGGGCCAGCAGGAAGTACGCCGGGTACAGCAGTCCCCCGCCGAGGAAGCCGACGAAGAAGATCGACAGCCCGATGGCCGAGATCGTGAACGTGCGGTCCTTGAACAGCGCCAGGTCGATCAGCGGGTTGCCGATCCGCGTCGCCCGCACCAGGAAGCCCGCGATGCCCAGAACGCCCACCACGCCGGGCAGCCAGCCCGCGGCCGCGCCCGTCCCACTCGCGATGAGGACCGCGCTGAAGATCACCAGCGCCAGTCCCGGGGAGAGCAGGAGCATGCCGAGGAAGTCGAACGGCTCTGCTGACTCCGGCTCGTCCCTGGGCAGCATTCGCCACGCCAGGACGAACGCGACCACGCTGATCGGGATGTTGATGAGGAAGATCCACCGCCAGTCCGCCGCGTCGACCAGCCAGCCGCCCACGATCGGACCGGTGATCGGGCCGAGCAGCATCGGCACGCCGAGCACCCCCATCACCCGGCCGACCCGCCGCGGTCCGGCCGCCTTGACCAGGATCGTCGTGCCCGCCGGTCCGAGCATGCCCGCGCCCAGCCCCTGCACGACCCGGAACGCGATCAGCGATCCGACGCTCCACGCCGTCGCGGCGAGAATCGACCCGAGCATGAACAGCGCGATGGCCACCAGGTAGAGCGCTCTGGCGCCGAACCGGTCGCACGCCCAGCCGGTGACCGGGATGGCCATCGTCAGCGCGAGCATGTACCCCGTCACCACCCAGTGGATCGTGGCGAACGAAGTGTGAAACTCGGCTGTCAGGGCGGGCAGCGCGACGTTGACGACCGTCGTGTCCAGGATCGCCATGAACGATCCGATGACGACGACGATCGCGGCCCGCCACACCACCGCGTCGAGCTTGTCCGGGCGCGCGTCCGGTTTCGGTTCCGCTCGGGTCATGACCGGCCTCAGCCCTGCTCGGCCTTGGCCTTGAGGGCGTCGAGCAGGCCCTTGATGCCCTTGGCCGACATCTTCTCCAGCATGCGCTTGGGCATCGGCCACTTCAGGGCGATCTCCTGCGTGACGGTCACCTCGCTCGCCCCTCCGTCGCCCGCGGTGACGGCGCAGGTGAAGTCGTACTTCGTCGTCACCTCGCTGTCGAAGAGGCGGAACTGGTAGCGGTCGTCGGCCGGGTACTCGTATTCGACGGTGTGCGACGCCTTCTGGCCCATCGCGGTGACGAACCACTTGACCCGCAGCGGCCGACCCCGGTCGTCGGTCGCCTGGATCTCGACCTTCTCGTAGCCGCTCTGCCACGCCGGATACGCGGTGACGTCCAACAGGATGTCGAGGATGGTCTTCGATTCCGCGTCGATCGAGATGGACCCTGTCACAGGAGCCATGGGTGAACCTCCTTCTCTGGCCGGTCTGCTCAAGCCGCGGGGCTGTCGGCCGACAGGTCGGGGATCAGGTCGCCGAGCGGGCGGTGCGGGTCGGCGACGATGGCCTCCAGCAGCCGCACGTACGCGCCGACCCAGGCGGCGACCGCGCCGGTCTCGAAGTAGCCCGCCCGGTGGTTGAGGGTGATCTGCATCAGTTCGCCCGCGACCACGATCTCGACCCGCAGCGGGTGCTCGGTCTGGGCCATGAACTGCAGCGGGATGGCGCCGAAGACGGTGTGGAACCGGCCGAGGTTGGAGGCCAGGCCGGGCACGGTCTCGCTGACGAGATAGCTCTCGACGAGCGGCACGTCGGTGCGCGCGCCGGTCAGCTCGTGCAGCACCGCCTGCGGGAGGTACTCGTACTCGGTGATCGCGGACATCTTGTCCTGCACCCCCGCCAGCCACGGCAGCAGCGACGCCGTGCGGTCGACACTGGTCGCGACCGGAAGGATGTTGAACATCAGGCCCACCGCCTGGTCGACGTCGACCGTGGTGGTGCCGCGACCGGAGAAGATGGCGCCGCACACGACCTCGGGCGCTCCGGTGATGGCGCTGAGCAGCAGGGCCCAGGCGCCGTGCACCACGGTGTTGACGCTGAGGCCGTGTCCGCGGGCCAGGTCGGCGAGCGCGGTCGCCGTCTGCGGCGCGACGAGCATGCCCTCCTGCAGCAGCGGCGGCAGCACATCGGTCGGACGTTCGTCGGCGGGCAGGGTGATCGACGGCGCCGGAAACTCGACGTCCTGGAGTTCCTCGCGCCAGAACGCCGTGGCCGCGGACAGGTCCCGCCTGCTCTGCTCGACGCAGAAGTCGCCGAAGGCCGCCGACGGCGGCACGAGCACCGGCTCGTGCCCGGCGGCGAACGCCTCATAGGCGTCGAGCAGGGTGTTCACCAGGATCTGATAGCTCCAGCCGTCCTGCGCGGGAAGGCTGAACACGTGCAGGTAGTCGTAGACGTCCTCGTCGAGGCGGAACAGGATCAGGCGCAGCCGCGGGGCGGAGCCGTCGAACCCGAGGCGCCGCTGCGCCTCGGTGTAGGCGCCGATCCGGCGCTCCTGCTCCACCGGCGCCACGCCACGCAGGTCGTGCGTGTCGATCCGCAACGGCACGTCCGTGCGGACCACCTGGATCCACCGGCCGGTCTCGTCGCGGACGCTCGCGGTGCGGAACGTGGGGTACCGGTCCACGGTGTGCTGCCAGGCCCGCCGCAGCGCCACCGGGTCGAGACCGCGGTCGGACAGCCGGAACCGCTGGTGGACCACGAACACGCCGGACTCGGGCTCACGCTCGATGCTGTCGAGGGCGCGCTGCTGCATCCCGGTGGCCGGGTAGGCGTCCTCGGCGTCGGGGTAGTGCGACCGGGCCCAGGCGAGCAGTTCAGGGTCCCGGGCCATGGTGGGCGCCGCGCTCACCGGGCCGCGCGACTCGACGAGCGCGGCCAGGGCCGCGATCGTGCGGCTGCGGAACACGTCCTGCGGGCTCAGTGCCATTCCCCTGGCGTTGGCCCTGCTCACCATCTGGATGCCGAGCAGGGAGTCGCCGCCGAGTTCGAAGAAGCCGCGGTCGACGCTGACTTCCCGCAGGTCGAGGACCTCGCACCAGACGTCGGCGAGTTGCTGTTCGAGGTCGTTGCGCGGCGCGACGATCTCGCCCGTCGGCTGCACGCCGCGCACCGGCAGCGGGAGCGCGTCGCGGTCGAGCTTTCCGTTGGCGCTGACCGGGAACTCCGACACCGCGACGACGGCGGACGGGACCATGAACTCCGGGATGCTGTCGCGCAGGAAGCGCGGGACGTCGGTGCTCAGCCAGCGGCTGAGTTCGAGCAGGCGCGGGTTGTTGGTGTAGTGCCTGGGCGCGCGGCCGGGCTCGGCCGGGTCCGCCCAGTCGACGAGGTGCCCGCTGCCGGGGCGGTACAGGGTGACCCGGTAACTGCCGTCGGTGCTGCCGCCCTCCCAGGCGATGTCGGCGAGGTAGCCGAGTTCGTCGGCCAGTCGCCACCACAGTTCGGGCTCGACGCCCTCCTGGGTGTCGGTCCGAAGCAGGCCGTCGACGGTCGAGTCGTCGGCGGCGTCGGCCACCGCGGCGAGGAACGCGTTGATCGAGGCCACCCGGGCGTTGGGGACGCCGTCGACCCGCAGCGCGTCCGGGCGTTCGTCGGTCAGCACCCGGCGGATGTCGGCCATCGAGGTCCACGCCACCGGCTCGGGGGCGGGTCCGGCCGCGGTGGTCTCACCGACGTGCAGGGTCACGTCGTAGCGGTAGCGGGTCAGCTCGTTGTGGTCGTCGCCGCGCTTGAGCGCCAGCTCGACCCGCGAGACCGCCGGGTGCTCGCGGCGCAGGGCGGAGAAGAACTCCGGTGCGATCACGAGTTCCTGCTCGTGCGCGGTGCGCTGGCGGACCCGGCCGCGCAGCTTGCCAAGGGTGAGGCCGGGCTCGGCCTTCGCGAGTTCGACCTCCACGTGGAAGGCGTCGAGCATCGACAGGTTGCGCAGGTCGCCGAGGAACAGGGCGCCGCCGGGGCGCAGGCAGGCCAGCGCCTTGCCGATGACCTCGAGCAGGTAGCCGGGGTCGGGGAAGTACTGCGCGACGGAGTTGACCACCACGACGTCGAACCGTTCGGTGTCGAGGTCGGTGAAGTCGTTGGCGTCGCGCTGCGACAGCCGCGCGTCGACCGTGTCGGGCAGGGTGGGGACGAGGTTGTCCCGCACGTACTCCACGGCGGCGCCGGAGATGTCGGTCGCCCAGTACCGCTCGGTCGTCGGGGCGATCCTGGCCAGCAGCAGGCCGGTGCCGCCGCCGATCTCCAGCACCCGCTTGGGCCGCAGCGCCAGAATCCGGTCCACTGTGGAATCGACCCAGACGCGCATCTGCTCGGCGGGCAGCGGCTCGTCGGTGTAGCTGCTGTTCCAGCCGACGATGTTGAAGTCGGCCTCGGTCTGGTCCGCGTCGAGCCGGTAGTTCTGGTCGAAGAGGTCCTGCCATTCGGAGACCCGGTCCAGTGCCGAGGACTCGGGGGCGACCGCGCCGTCCTCGGGGACGACGTAGGCGACGAGTTGCTTGTCCTCGGCGTCCTGGGTGAGCTCACGGGCCAGGACCACGACGTCGCGGACCGCGTCGTGCTCGGCCAGCGCCGCCTCGATCTCGCCGGGTTCGATGCGCAGTCCGCGCACCTTGACCTGGAAGTCGGTGCGGCCGAGGAAGACGATGGTGCCGTCGGGCTGGTACCGGGCCAGGTCGCCGGTGCGGTACATCCGCGCCTCGGGGTCCGGGCTGAACGGGTCCGGCAGGAAGCGCTGCTCGGTCAGTTCCGGCCTGCGGTAGTACCCGCGGCCCACTCCCACGCCGCCGATGAACACCTCGCCCGGGGTGCCGATCGGCACCGGGTGCAGGTGCTGGTCGAGCAGGTAGATCCGAGTGTTCGCGATCGGGGTGCCGATCGGCACGATGGCCGAGCGGGTGTCTCGCGGGCACTCCCAGTAGGTGCTGTCGACGGAGGATTCCGTGACGCCCCAGAGGTTGTAGATGGTCGCGCCCGGCAGCAGGTCGTAGAGCGCGCGGATCGACGACTGGGGCAGGACCTCGCCGCTGGAGATCACCCGGGTGATCGACCGGCAGTGCGCGATGCCGGGGTGCTGCAGGAAGACGCGCAGCATCGGGGGGACGAAGTGCAGCGTGGTGACGCCCTGTTCCTGGATCAGCGTCGACAGGTACTCGGGGTCCTTGTGCCCCTCGGGCCGGGCCAGGATCATCCGGGCGCCGGTGAGCAGCGGCCAGAAGAACTCCCACACCGACACGTCGAAGCTGAACGGGGTCTTCTGCAGCACCCGGTCGGCCGCGGTGAGGCCGAACTGGTCCTGCATCCACTGGATCCGGTTGACCACGGCGCGGTGCGAGTTCATCGCGGCCTTGGGCTGTCCCGTGGAGCCCGAGGTGTAGATCATGTATGCCAGGTCGTCCAGGCCCGCGCGGGTGTCCGGGCGGGTGTCCGGCTGGTCGTCGAACTCGCCCGCGCGGTCGAGGGGGATCACCGCGGATCCGTGCTCGGGCAGGATTTCGACGAGCCGGTCCTGGGTCAGCAGGATGCGCGGCCGCGCGTCGCCGAGCATGAAGGCCACCCGCTGGCGCGGGTAGGTCGGGTCGATCGGCAGGTATGCGCCGCCCGCCTTGAGGATGGCGAGGAGGCCGACCACCATCTCCGGTGACCGTTCGACGCAGATGCCGACGGGCTGGTCGGCGTCGACGCCCAGCGCGCGCAGCCGGTGGGCCACGCGGTTGGCGCGTCGGTCGAGGTCGAGGAAGGTGATGTCCTCGCCCTCGAAGGTGAGGGCCACCGCGTCGGGCATCCGGTCGACGGTGTCCTCGATCAGCGTGTGCAGGCAGCGCATCCGATCGGCCGGGTAGGCGCGGTCGGTGTCGTTCCAGTCGACGAGGATCTGCTTCTCGACCTCCGGCGGCAGCACCGGCAGTTCGGAGACCCGTCGGTCCAGCGCGGACGCGAACGCCTCGAGCAACACGCGGTAGCCGGCGAAGACGCGCTCGATCGTGGTGTGGTCGAAGATGTCGCTGTTGTACTCGGCGTCGATGTGGAGCGAGTCGGCTCCCTCGGTCACCGAGATCTCCACGTCGAACTTGCTGGTGTCGGTGTGGACCTCGGTGATGTCGGAGAACGGCGATTGCGCCCCGTCCTCGCGGACCGGGATCGGGATCGAGTCGATCTTGTGCCGCTTCATGTCGAAGAGGACCTGGAACAGCGGGGTGGCGGTGAGCGCCCGTTCCGGGGCCATCTCGGCGACGAGCGCGTCGAACGGGACGTCCTGGTGGTCGGAGGCGCGCTTGGCCACCGTGTCGACCCGGCCGATCAATTCCCCGACCGTCGGGTCGTCACCGAGACTGGTCTTGAGGACCATGGTGTTGACGAAGAAGCCGATGAGCCCCTGGACCGCTTCGTGCTGCCGGTTGGCCATCAGCGTGCCGACGACGACGTCGCCGGAGCCCTCGGTGTCGCCCGCGTAGCGGTAGAGCACGACTTTGAGCGCGGCCAGCAGCGTCGTGAAGAGGGTGACACCGCGCTCCTTGCTGAAGGAACGCAGCTGCTCGACCAGTTCCTCGCCGACCTCGAAGCTCGTGCTGCCCCCGCGGAACTCCTGCAGCGCGGGCCGCGGCCGGTCGGTCAGCAGTTCGACGCCGGTGGCGGTGTCGCCCAACAGTTCCCGCAGGCTCGCGACGCGGGCGGCGAGGTGGTCGCCGTCGAGCTGTTCGCGCTCCCAGAGGGCGTAGTCGGCGTACTGCACGGGCAGTTCGGGCAGCACGGGACGGACGCCGTTGGCGAAGGCGTCGTAGGCCATCGCCATCTCCGCGCCGAACACACCGCCGGACCAGGCGTCGCCGATGATGTGGTGCATGGTGAAGAGCACCCGGTGCTCGTGGGGGCCGAAGCGGTAGAGCGTCACCCGCATCAGCGGGCCGGTCGCCAGGTCGAACGGGTGCCGGGCCGCGGCCTTGGCGAGCCGGTCGCACTCGGCGTGCCGCTCGTGCTCGGGCATCGACTCCAGGTCGACGACCGGCACCTTCAGCGTGAGGGTCGGGGCGATCCGCTGCCACGGCTGCCCGTCGACGTTCGGGAACGTCGTGCGCAGGCTCTCGTGCCTGCGCACGAGTTCGTTGACGGCCTGCTCCATCGCCTCCGGCCGCAGCGGCCCGTGCAGCACGACCGACATCGACATGTTGTAGGCGGGGCTGCCGGGGACCATCTGGTCGAGGGACCACAGCCGCTGCTGGGCGAAGGTCAGCGGAATCCGGAGATCGGCGGCCGTGCGTCCCAAGCGGGCCGCGGCGATCCGCAGGAGCTCGCGGTTCGGGTCCGGCTCGCCGCCGTCGCCGCCCTCGGCCATGGCGATGAGTTCGCCGCGGACGAACCGGGCGAGCGCGACCGGCGTCGGGTGGTCGAAGACCTTGCTCACCTGCAGGCTGAGCCCGGTGGCGCGGTTGAGCCGGTTGCGGACTTCCAGCGCGGTGAGCGAGTCCATCCCCAGATCGAGGAATCGCACGTCGGCGTCGATGTCGTCGGCCGAGCTGTGGCCGAGCACGCCCGCGACCACGCGGCGCACGAGGTCGAGCACGGCGGCGCGCTGCTCGTCGTCGGAACCGGCGAGCAGGTCGGTGCGGACATCGAGCTGGGTGTCGGTCTCGGGCAGGTATGCCTCGATGGGGTCGGTCTCGGTCGAGGCCTGGCCGGGCGCGGGGGTGTTGATCCAGAACCGCTGGCGCTGGAACGCGTAGGTCGGCAGTTCGACGGTCGGGCCCGCGGGGAGGACCGCGCTCCAGTCGACCGGGATCCCGCCGACGAACGCCTCGCCGAGCGAGGTGAGCAGGCGCTCCCGGTCACCGTGGCCGCGTCGCAGGGTGCCGATCGTGCAGAACGGGTTGCCCACCTGCTCCAGGTTCTCCTGGACTTCGCGCAGCAGCACCGGATGCGGGCTGACCTCGATGAACGAGTCGAAGCCCTGCTCGGCCAGCGCGGTGATCGATCCGGCCAGCCGGACCGGCTCACGCATGTTGGAGAACCAGTAGCCCGCGTCCATCGCGGTGGTGTCGATCCAGTCGCCGGTCACGGTCGAGAAGACCGGCACCGTCGACCGCAGCGGCTGGACCGGCGCGAGTTCGGCGAGCAGGTCCTCGCGCAGCACGTCGGCGTGCGGCGAGTGGGTGGCGACGGAGGCGGGCACCCGGCGGGCGCGCACGCCGTCGTTCTGGCACTTGTGCAGCAGCTCGTCGAGCGCGAGGTCGTCGCCCGCGACGACCGTGGACGAGGGGCTGTTGATCCCGGCGACGCTGAGCGCGCCGTGCCACTGCTCGATGTACGCCGAGAGCTTGTCGGCCGAGAGCTCCATGGCGACCAGGCCGCCGCGGCCCGACATCACCCGAACCAGGCGCCTGCTGCGCAGGGCCACGATCCTGGCGGCGTCCGGCAGGGTGAGGGCGCCCGCGACGTAGGCCGCGGCGATCTCACCCTGGCTCTGGCCGAGCACGGCGGCCGGTTCGAGGCCGTAGGAGCGCCAGACGGCGGCGAGGGACACCGCCACCGCGAAGAGCGTGGGCTGCACGACATCGATGCGCTCCAGGCCGGGGGCGCCCGGGGCCTCGCGCAGCACGTCGGTCAGGGACCAGTCGGTGTACTCGCGGAACGCCTCCTCGCAGGCCGCCAGCTCGCGGGCGAAGGCTGGTTCGCTGTCGAGCAGGTCGACCCCCATCCTGGCCCACTGGGAGCCCTGGCCGGGGAAGACGAACACCGTCCTGCCGGTGACGCGTCCCTTGCCGCGCACCAGGTTCGGGCCGTCGTTGTCGTCGGCGAGCGCCCGCAGGCCGGTCAGGAACTCGTCGCGGTCGCGGCCGACGAGAGCGGCCCGGTGTTCGAAGACCGACCGCACGGCGAGGGAACGGCCGACATCATGCGGCGACACCTCGGGTCGTGACTCCACATAGGACACCAGCTTGGCGGCCTGGGCGCGCAGCGCGGCCGCGGAGCGGCCGGACACCACCCACGGCACCGGGCCCGACTCGTCGGCGTTCTCGCCCGCGGGCTCGTCCTCGGTCGGCGCCTGCTCCAGGATCGCGTGGGCGTTGGTGCCGCTCATGCCGAACGACGACACGGCGGCCCGCCGGGGGTGGCCGGTGTCGGGCCACGGCCTGGTCTTGGCTACGAGTTCGACGGCGCCGCCTGCCCAGTCGACGTGCGGGGTGGCGGCATCGAGGTGGACCGTGCCCGGCACCTGGCCGCGGCCCAGCGCGAGGACCATCTTGATCAGCCCGGCGACGCCCGCCGCGGCCTGGGTGTGGCCGATGTTGGACTTCAGGGACCCGAGCAGCACCGGCCGGTCGCCCGGGCGGTCCTGGCCGTAGGTCGCGAGCAGCGCCTGCGCCTCGATCGGGTCGCCGAGCGTGGTTCCGGTGCCGTGGGCCTCCACGACGTCGACGTCCGCGGCGGAAAGACCCGCGTTGGCCAGCGCGCGCCGGATCACCTTCTGCTGCGACGGGCCGTTGGGCGCGCTGAACCCGCTGCTCGCGCCGTCCTGGTTGACCGCGGAACCCCGAACGACCGCCAGCACGCGGTGGCCGAGCCTACGGGCGTCGGAAAGTCGTTCCAGCACCACGATTCCGGCGCCCTCGGACCAGCCGATGCCGTCCGCGGTCGCGGCGAACGGCTTGCACCGGCCGTCCGGCGCGAGAACGCCTTGGCGGTCCAGTTCGATGAGGACCTGCGGGGTCACCATGACGGTCGCGCCACCGACCAGCGCCAGGGAGCACTCCCCCTGTCGCAGCGCGGACACAGCCGAGTGCAGCGCCACCAGCGACGAGGAGCACGCGGTCTCCACGGTCATCGCGGGCCCTTCCAGGCCCAGCGTGTAGGAGATCCGTCCCGCCGCCATGCTGCCGGAGTTGCCGTTGCCCAGATACTCGTTGTACGCCAAGCCCATGTACACGCCCGACTGGCTGCCCGCGAGCGACTTCGGGTCCACCCCGGTGCGTTCGAGCGCCTCCCAGGCGCACTCCAGCAGCAGCCGGTGCTGCGGGTCGAGAGTCAGCGCCTCACGGGGGGAGATGCCGAAGAAGGCGGCGTCGAACCCCGCCACGTCCGGCAGGAATCCGCCTTCGCGCACGGGAATGGCCGCCGACAGCGACTCCAGGTCCCAGCCTCGGTCGCCCGGGAAGCGCCCGATGGCGTCCTCGCCGTCGGTCATCAGCCGCCACAGGTCCTCCGGCTCGCTCACCCCGCCCGGCAGCCTGCAGGCCATGCCGACGACGGCGAGCGGCTCGGTGGCGGCCGCGGTCAGCTCCTCGGTCTGCCTGCGGAGCCGGTCGTTCTCGATCAGCGACGCCCGCAGCGCCTCGACAAGCTTGTCCGAAGACGTGTCCATGCTGGTTGTACCCCCACGTAAGTCGTTGTTCGGCGAGGCGGCCACGCGCCCGCGTCAGAAGCTCTCAAGCTGCTCGTCGAGCAGGGCGAAGATCTCGTCCGGGCTCGCGGACGCCACACCGGCGGCCTGCTCCACGCGCGCCGGAGCCCATTCGCGCAGCAGGTCCCTGAGCCTGGTCACCAGCTCGTCGCGCGTCGCGTCGTCGAGCGCCCGGTCGTCGATGACCGAGCGCAGGTGGTCGACCGCGGCGTGCGCCGGATGGATGCCGTCTTCGGCGGACTCCACCAGGCCCGCCAGCTCCGATCGCAGGTGCGCGGCGAGCACACCGGGCGTCGGGTAGTCGAAGACCAGGGTCGCCTGCAGCCGCAGACCGGTGGCGGCGCTGAGGCGGTTGCGCAGTTCGACCGCGGTGAGCGAGTCGAACCCGAACTCCTTGAACGGCCGGTCCTCGTCGATCGTCTCGTCGTCCGCCGCGGCGTGCCCGAGCACGGCCGCCACCTCCGCGCGGACCAGGTCCAGCAGCACGCCGCGCTGTTCGGCCTCGGTGCGGCCGACCAGATCCTGGATCCAGCCCTGTGCGGGCGCGGCCTGCGGCTCGTGGCCGGTCGGCCGGTGCGCGGGCACGCGGACCAGGTTGCGCAGCACCGGCGGCAGTTCGTCGAGTCGCGCCACCGTCCGCAGCGCGGACAGGTCCAGCCGGGCCGTCACCAGGGCGGCGGCGTCGATGCCGCGGGCGGCGTCGAACAGCGCGAGGGCGTCGTCGGTCGCCATGGGCAGCACACCGGCGACCGCGAGTCTGCCGAGGTCGACCTCGGTCAGCCCGGCCGCCACACCGCCCGCCGCCCAGTAGCCCCACGCGAGCGCCTGCCCGGGCAGGCCCAGCGCGCGGCGGTGCTGGGCGAGCGCGTCCAGGAACGCGTTCGCGGCGGCGTAGTTGGCCTGGCCCGCGCCGCCGAGGACCCCGGACAGCGAGGAGAACAGCACGAACGCCGAGAGCCCGTGGTCGAGTGTCAGCTCGTGCAGGTTCACCGCGGCGTCCACCTTGGCGCGCAGCACCCGGTCGAGCCGCTCGGGGGTGAGCGCGGCGACGACGCCGTCATCGACGACGCCCGCGGTGTGGATCACGGTCGACAGCGGGTGTTCGGCGGGCACGGCCGCCAGCACTTCGGCGAGGGCCGCGCGATCGGCCACGTCGCAGGCCGCCACGGTGACGGTCGCGCCCAGGCCGGTCAGTTCGGCGACGAGGTCGGTCGCACCCGGCGTGTCCAGGCCGCGGCGGCCGACCAGCAGCAGTCGGGTCGCGCCCCGTTCGGCGACGAGATGGCGTGCGACGAGTCCGCCGAGCATTCCCAGGCCACCGGTGATCAGCACGGTGCCAGGCACCTCGGGGGCGGGCTCCACCGTCGAGCCGGACGCCCGGACGAGCCTCGCCACGCGCACGGTGCCCGCCCGGACCACCGACTGCGGCTCACCCGCGGCCGTGGCCGCGAACACCATGCCCGCTGATTCGGGTGTGCCGTCGGTGTCCACCAGGAGAAAGCGGTCCGGGTGCTCCGACTGCGCCGACCGCACCAGCCCCCAAACCGACGCCGCGACGAGGTCGGGTGAGCCGGTGTCGCCCATCGCCGCGCTGGTCAGGATCACCAGGCGGGAGGAGCGCAGACGGTGGTCGTCGAGCCAGCCCTGCAGGAGGGCGAGCACATCGGTGAGCGTGGCGCGGGCCGCCGCGGCGACGTCGGGATGAACGACCTGCGCGAGCAGGCCGGTGTCGTGAGCGTCGAGCCCGACCCGATCATGACCGCCGCGGCCGTGTCCGCCCACACTCGCAACAGCACGGTCGAGCGTGGTGGCGGGGATCGGCGCGAACACGAGGTCCGGTGCGGGCGCACCGGAATCGAGCGCGGCCGACAGCGCCGCGAGGTCGGCATGGCGGTGACCGACCGGCAGCGGGGACTCTCCGCCGAGCACCGCGCAGCGCTCAGGCCGCGTGCGCGCGCCCGTCGAGGTGGCGACCGGCCAGTCGAGTCGGAACAGGGAGTCTCGGTGGCGGGACCGCGCGGCGAGCAACTGATCCGGGGAGACCTCGCGGGTGGCGAGGGACTCGACCGAGAGCACCGGGCCGCCGTTCTCGTCAGTGGCCAGCAGCCCCAGTTCGTTCCCGTCCCGGCGCACGAGCCGGACCCGCAGGGCGGTGCTCCCCGTGGCGTGGACCGCGACCCCCTGCCACGCGAAAGGCAGGCGCAGCCGGGTCTCCTGGTCGGTCCCGTCGGCGAGCAGGGCGTGCATCGCGGTGTCGAAAAGCGCGGGGTGCACGCCGTAGCCCGCGGCGGTCACCGCGGCGGACTCGGGCAGGACGACCTCGGCGAAGAGTTCGTCACCGCGCCGCCACACGGCGCGCAGACCCTGAAAGGTTGGGCCGTACCGGTAACCGAGGTGCGCGAGGCGGTCGTAGAAGCCTGCGAGGTCCACGGGATCGGCGTCGACCGGAGGCCAGGCCCCGCGCAGGTGGCGCCACTCCCCTTGGCCGGTGTCGTCCAAGGAGTGCAGGAAGCCGTCGGCGTGCCGCGTCCACGGGTCGTCCGCCAAGGCGTCGGCAGCCCGCGAATACAGCGCCACCGACCGGCGACCGCTCTCCTGCTGCGCGCCCACGGCGAGCTGAACGGTGAGTTCGCCGTCGTCGGGCAGGACGAGCGGCGCGTGCAGGGTCAGTTCCTCGACCCCGCCCAGACCCGACTGGGCCGAGGCGAAAGCGGCCAGCTCCACGCACGCGGTGCCCGGCAGCAGCACGGTTCCCGCCACGGCGTGGTCGGCGAGCCAGGGGTGGCCCGCCTGCGCCAGCCGCCCGACGAACAGGGTGCGGGCGCCGTCGGCCACCTCGACCGCCGCGCTGAGCAGGGGGTGGTCCACCGGGGTCAGCAGGTCGCCCAGTGCCGTGTGCGGGACATCGATCCAGAACCGGCGGCGCTGGAACGCATACGTCGGCAGCGGCACCCGCCGGGCGTCGCTGCCCGCGAAGACGGCGGGCCAGTCGACCGCGACACCGCGCACCTGCGCCTCGCCGAGCGAGGTGAGGAAACGATCGGCTCCCCCGTCAGCGCGGCGCAGGGAGCCGACGACGACCAGGTCGACGCCCGCGCGCCCGCCGAGGTCCTCCAAGCCGTAGGTCAGCACCGGGTGGGCGCCGCACTCGACGAAAGTTCGGTGGCCATCGGCGATCGCCGACTCGACGGCGCCGACGAAGTCCACGGGGCGGCGGAGGTTCTCGAACCAGTAGGAAGCGGTGAGATCAGCGGCGTCGAGCGGGCCCGCGGTCGCGGTGGAATAGAAGGGGATGGCGAGCTCACCCGGCTCGATCACGCCCAACGCGTCGCGCAGGTCCGTCTCGATCGCGTCGACCTGGGCCGAGTGGGCGGCGTAGCCGATGTGGACGCGCTGAGCACGCGTCCCGTCGGACTCGCACACCGCGAGCAGTTCCGCCAGGGCGTCGAGGTCGCCGGACACCGCGGTCGACGCCGGACCGTTGAGCGCGCCGATCGAGAGCCGCTCGCCCCACGGGCTGATCAGCGTCTTGACCTCCACGGCGGGCAGCGCGACCGACACCATCCCGCCGCGGCCGGTCAGGCGGTCCCGGATGAGCTTGCTCCGCAGCACGATCAGCCGGGCGGCGTCGGCGAGCGACAACGCGCCCGCGACGCAGGCCGCGGCGATCTCGCCCTGGCTGTGCCCCACCACGGCGGTGGGACGCACACCGCGGGAGCGCCACAGCGCGGCCAGCGACACCATCATGGTGAACAGCGCCGGGTGGACGACCTCGTCGTCGTCGAGGCCGCGGGCACCGGGAGCGCCGTGGAGCACCTCGGACAGAGACCAGTCCAGGTACGGCTCGAAGGCGGCTTCACATTCCCGCACACGGGCGGCGAACACCGGCTCGGACTCCAGCAACCGGGCCGCCATGCCCGCCCACTGGTGTCCCTGGCCGGGGAAGACGAACACGGCGCCGTGCCGGTCCGCACCGGTGGCAACGCCCTGAGTCAGGTTGTCGGCGGCCGACCCCTCGGCGAGCGCCGTCAGGCCCGCGCGCAGCGACGCCCGGTCGGCGCCGACGACGACGGCCCGGTGTCGCAGCACGGCACGGTCGGCGGCGAGGGACAAGCCGATGTCGCCGTCGGAGAATTCCCCCGTGTCCAGGTGGCTCAGCAGTCGCGCGGCCTGCTCCCGAAGGGCGGGCTGGGACTTCGCCGAGAGCACCCACGGCACAGCCGCGAGCCGCACCGGTTCACTGTCGCCGGTGCTGTCGTCGTCCGCTGTGGTTCCCTGCTCGATCAGGACGTGCGCGTTGGTTCCGCTCAGGCTGAACGACGAGATGCCCACCCGGCGGGGTGCGCCCGTGTCGGGCCACGGGGTCAGCTCGGTCAGCAGTCGGATACCGCCGTCGGACCAGTCGATGTGCGGGGTGGGCGCGTCGATGCCGAGGCTCGGCGGCAGCACGCCCGCGCGCATCGCCTCCACCATCTTGATCAGGCCCGCCAGCCCGGCCACGGCCTGCGTGTGCCCGATGTTGGACTTCACCGACCCCAGCAGCAGCGGAGCGGCATCCGCCCGCGCGCGTCCGTAGGTGGCCAGCAGCGCCTGGCCTTCGATCGGGTCGCCGAGGGTCGTGCCGGTGCCATGGGCCTCCACGGCGTCGACCTGGTCGGGCCGCAGGCGCGCGTCGGCCAGCGCCTGCCGGATCACCTGTTGCTGGGCGGCGCCGTTGGGCGCGGTCATGCCGTTGGACGCGCCGTCCTGGTTGACCGCCGTGCCCCGGACGACCGCCAGGACCTGTCGGCCCTCGCGACGCGCGTCGGACAGCCGTTGCAGGGCGATCATGCCCACGCCCTCGGCGAAGGAGGTCCCGTCGGCCGCCGCCGCGAACGGCTTGCACCTGCCGTCCGCCGCGAGCCCGCCCTGGCGGCTGAACTCGACCAGGAGCGCGGGGGTGGACATGACGGACACGGCGCCGACCAGCGCCGTCGTGCAGTCGCCGCGGCGCAGCGCCTGACACGCGTCGTGCAGCGCGACCAGCGCCGAGGAACAGGCCGTGTCGATGGTGACCGCGGGGCCGTGCAGACCGAGCGCGTAGGCGATCCGGCCCGAGGCGATGCTGCTTCCGTTGCCGTTGAGGAAGAAACCCTCAAAGCCGGCGGTGCCCTGGCTCGACGCGCTCAGCCTGGTCGCGTAGTCACCGGTCATCATTCCGATGTAGACACCGGTCGGGCTGCCGCGCAGCGAGTCCGCCGGGATGCCCGCGCGTTCGAGCGTCTCCCAGGCGATCTCCAGCAGCAAGCGGTGCTGTGGGTCCATCGCGACGGCTTCGCGCGGCGAGATCTCGAAGAAGTCGGCATCGAAATCGGCGGCGTCGTGCAGGAATCCGCCCAGCAGGGCGGATTCCCGACCGGACCCGGTCGACCGGTCGTCGACGGGCCAGCCCCGGTCGGCGGGGGCGCCGGTGATGGCGTCGTCGCCGTCGGCGACCAGCCGCCACAAGTCCTCTGGGGACCGCACGCCGCCGGGGAAGCGGCAAGCCATGCCGACGATCGCGATCGGCTCGGCGCTTTCGGCGGCCTCAAGCCGTTTCCGGGTCTCCAACAGCTCGCCCGTCACCCGCTTGAGATAGCCGCGCAGCTTCTCCTCAGCGTCCACCGGACATCCTTTGTCGTGTCGACTTCGCCCTGAGCGCACCGGCGTCTCCCGGCCGCACGCGGCGGCGGAAGGAAATGTGGCTCCTGCCGAATGATCGACAGATCCGGCGCCGGGAGCCAGGCAGAACCGGCGGCGAAAACCGCGGCCGGTTTCCGCCGCCGGTTCTGCCTGGTCCGTTGTCGTCCGCAAGACGAGGCTGCGCACTGGATACCGCTGACAAGTTGTGCGAGTCGGGCAGCCCGCGCTGCCACTGGAGGTCGACCGTGGTTTTCCAGCCCACCCGTGGTGAGCTGCCCGCCCGCTTCGGGCCGGGCGTGCCGAATGTGCCGCCGATCGGGCCGTCGACGCTCGACGCCGACGTCTACCGCGATCCTCAGCGCTACGAACTCGAGCGCCACCGCGTCCTCAACCGGGGCTGGCAGATCATCTGCCGGTCGGACCAGCTCCCGAACCCCGGCGACCACCAGGTCTGGGAAGGACACGGGGAAAGCGTCGTCATCACCCGCCGGGAAGACGGTGGCCTGGCCGGGTTCCACAACGTCTGCCAACACCGGGGCGCCCGGATCGTGCCGCGCAGCGGAACCGGGGCCCGCAAGTTCACCTGCCGCTGGCACAACTGGGCCTATGACATCGAAGGCGCCGTGCGCGGGGTTCCCGACCGGCCCGACTTCGACCGTGACGTCCTCTCGGGACTGTGCGCGCCCGCCCTCGACCTCGACGAGTGGGGCGGCTGGGTCTGGGCCGTGCTGGCCGGTCCGGGAGTCGCGGGCCCGCTGCCGGACTGGATCGGCCAGGAGATCGCCGCCGACCTCGGCGCGTTCGGCATGCAGGACATGGTGCTGACCGAGAAGGTCGAATGGGTGGTCGACGTCAACTGGAAGGTGTGCGTCGACGCGTTCAGCGAGTACTACCACGCGCAGGCGCTGCACCAGCTCCCGTCCACCGACGTCAAGGACGCGCGGCACTCGACCATCGATGTGTTCGGCCGCAACGGGATGATGGTCGTGCCGGTCATGGGCGGGCTGGAGGAACTGCGGCGCACGCTCGACCACAACGCCCTGGCCACCTGCAACTACGTGTTGTTCCCGACCACGGTGGTCAACAGCACCAGACTGCACACCCAGGTGTTCCGCGCGGTCCCGCTCGGTGTCGACAAGACCCGCTTCGAGGCGTGGGAACTGCGGTACGACACCGATGACGAGGACTACCTCGACTACGTCGAGATGTCCTGGGAACTCTACAAGGCCATCATCGAGCAGGACGTCGAAGAGTGGACCGACGTGGCCGCGGTGGCCAGGTCGTCGGCCTACCGCCAGAGCGTCCTGAGTGAACGCGAGTGCCTCATCACGCATTTCCACCGGGTCTGCGAGGACATGCTCGCGGGCGGCGACGGCCTCGGCCTTGAACCCGCCAGGGAATCCGACCGGCAAGAGGCCTGACGCCCGGCCGCACTCAGTTGACCGTTTGCCCGAACCTTCGGGAAGTTGGCCCGCAGGCGCGGCCGGAGAAGAGGAACTTCGCCATGTCCACCACCACCCCCCAATCCGAGGTCCACTCTCCGGAAGTGATCCACGACCGGCTGCCGTCGCTCACCGGGGTTCGCTTCTTCGCCGCGCTGGCGGTAGTCGTGGTGCACCTGGTCTCGACCCAGGCCATCTTCGCGAACACCGCGCTGCAGAAGGCGTTCGGGGCCACCATCCCGTTCGCCACCTCGGCCGTGTCCATCTTCTTCGTCCTGAGTGGATTCGTGCTCACCTGGTCGGCGCGGTCATCGGACGCGCCCGCCCGGTTCCTGCGCCGCCGCTTCGTCAAGATCTTCCCCAACCATCTGGTGACCTGGGCCCTGGCGGTGCTGTTCATCCTGCTTTTCGGGACAGCGCACCTGATCGGCACCTCGGGCGCGATCCGCTGGGACGCCACCCTCGCCAACCTGTTCCTCGTGCACGTCTGGGTGCCAGACCCGAGCTACATCTCCTCGGCGAACGCGCCCGCGTGGTCGCTGGCCTGCGAGGCCTTCTTCTACCTGCTCTTCCCGCTGCTGTTCGTGGCGGTCAGGCGGATCTCCCGCGAGCGGCTCCGCCGCTGGGCCGTGGTCACCACGCTGGTCAGCCTGTCGGTTCCCTGTTTCGCGCTGCTGTTGACCGGTTCCCACCTGGCGCCCGAACTGCCCATCCCGACCCTGCAGCTGTGGTTCGGCTACCTCTTTCCGCTGACCCGGCTCCCGGAGTTCCTGCTCGGCATGCTCCTGGCCCGGATCGTCCGTGAAGGCGTGTGGCGCCCGACCCGGATGCGCTGGGCGGTCCTGGCGCTGTTCGGCTCGATCGTCGTCTCGCTGACGCTGCCGCCGATCTTCTTCTTCGGCCCGTTCTACGCCGCGGCCGCGGGTCTGCTGGTCGCCACGCTCGCCACCCGCGACATCACCGGTGCGCCGTCGCGGCTGCGCGGCCGGGCGATGATCTTCCTCGGTGACCGCTCCTATGCCTTGTACATGAGCCACTTCGTCGTCATCGCCTTCGCCCGGCACCTGTTCTTCCCCGCTGGCGGGCTGAGCACGGTCCAGGCTCTGCTGGCGCTGTTCCTGGTGGTGCTGCCGATCGCCCTCGTCGCGTCCTTCCTGCTCTACGCCGGGGTGGAACGTCCGCTCTACCGGCGGTTC
The DNA here is from genome assembly GCF_014323725.1 of Actinokineospora xionganensis. Taxonomy (GTDB): domain Bacteria; phylum Actinomycetota; class Actinomycetes; order Mycobacteriales; family Pseudonocardiaceae; genus Actinokineospora; species Actinokineospora xionganensis. The sequence goes on from NZ_JABVED010000009.1 coordinate 261,259, forward strand.
GCGAATCCCCAGGACAAGGTCGCGGTGTGATGGGGCTGGGCTTCTTCTCCGTCTATCCCTACGTCATCCTGATCGCCGCTCTGCTGTTCGTGCTCCGCGCCAAGGTGTTCGGCAGGCTCGACGAACCTGTCGGCCAGGTCGAGCGCACCCGCTCGGTGGACGGCCTGCGCGGCTTCCTGGCGATCAGTGTGCTGTTCCACCATCTCGCGGTCTGGCACGGATACGCCACGACGAACGCCTGGGCCGAGCCGCCGTCGGCCTTCTACGAGTTCCTCGGGAAGGCCCCGGTCTGGCTGTTCTTCATGATCACGGGCTTGCTTTTCTGGCAGAAGCTGATCCGCGGCCACGGCGCCATGCGGTGGCGCGCCCTGTATGTGGGGCGCGTGTTCCGCATCGGGCCGCTCTACCTCGCGGTCGCGCTGACCATGCTGCTCATCGTCTTCCTGAACACCGGCTTCCGCTTGAACGGCGATCCGGCGGCGGTGCTCACGCAGGTGGCGAAGTGGCTGGCACTGGGCCTGTTCGGCACCGCCACGACCGAGGTCAACGGCTACGCGCACGCCGACACCATCGTCGCGGGCGTGACGTGGACACTCCAGTTCGAGTGGCTGTTCTACTTCTTCCTGCTGCTGTTCTACCCGCTGGCGCGCGCACGGACGCGGCTGGTCTTCCCGCTGGCCGTGCTGGTCGTCACCCTGGCGGTGCCGTCGAGCGGAGCGGGCGAGTTCCTGTTGGCCTGCCTGGGAAGTTTCTTCGCGGGCATGTCCTGCGCGGCCCTCGTGGAACGTGGGGTGGAACTGAAGGCCGACCCGCGCCTGTGGTCGGCCGCCGCCCTGCTCTGCCTCATCCCGGGCGCGGTGGGTCTGGTGGAGCCGACCGGGAACGTGCAGATCGGGCTGCTCGCGATCTTCTTCTTCCTGGTCTGCGCCGGATCCGACCTGTTCGGGCTGCTGCGCACCCGCGCGGCCGTCCGACTGGGCAACCTGAGCTACAGCGTCTATCTCACCCATGGCCTGGTGCTGACGGTCTTGTTCATGGTCCCCCTGGCCCGCGACGTCATGGTGGCCACCGCACTCGGCTTCTGGCTGGTCGGCACCATCGCGGTGTTCGCTGTCGCCGGACTGTCCGCGCTCACCTACGTCTTCATCGAGCGTCCGGGAATCCAACTCGGCAGGCGTCTCACCCGTAAGGCGCCCGCACAACAGAAGTGATGGGCAGGCGAACGCCAGTGGGGCGGGGCTTCGGATTTCGAAGCCCCGCCCCACTGGTGTTGTGACGGACCTCGGCCCAGGCAGGTTATGCCTGGAGCGTCTGGCCGACGACGTCGGCGATGGCGTCGTTGTGCTCCGACAGGTAGAAGTGCCCGCCGGTGAACATCCGCAGCGAGAACGGTCCGGTGGTGTGTTCGCCCCAGGCCATCGCCTCGTCGAGGTCGACATGCGGGTCGACGTCGCCGATGAGGGCGGTGACCGGGCAGTCCAGCTTCGGTCCCGGCTCGTAGCGGTAGGTCTCGACCGCCCGGTAGTCGTTGCGCATGGGCGGGAGGATCATGTCCAGCACGTCCTTGTCGCCCAGGATGCGGATGTCGGTGCCGTTCAGGGCGTTCAGCTCCTCGACGAGGCCCGCGTCGTCGCGCAGGTGCACGGTTCCCTCGCGGTGGATCGAGGGCGCGCGGCGGCCGGAGGCGAACAGGGCCACCGGGGACGCGGCCCGCCGCCGCTTCATTCGCAGCCCGACTTCGAACGCGATCGTCGCCCCCATGCTGTGTCCGAAGAACGCGACCGGCCCGTCCAGAATCGGCTCAAGGGCGCGGTAAGCCTCGTCGGCGAAGTCGGCGATGCTGGAGAGGAATGGCTCGCCGCGCCGGTCCTGCCGTCCGGGGTACTGCAGGGCGAGCACCTTGTGGCGGCGCTCGAGCGCGGCGGACAGCGGGCGGAAGTAGCTGGCCGAACCGCCGGCGTGCGGGAAGCAGACGACAGTCGGCCCCACACCGGGTCCGGCGTGGAACTCCCGGATCCATGCGGTGTCCACGGCGGTGTTGTTCATAGCGGCTCCATTCGACGCACTGGCTGGATCGGGTCGGCGGGCGGTGTCATCGCCGCCGCCCAGGGGAATCGGACAGAACGCGGCCCGCGGGCGAGTCGTGGAGGAGCCGCGTGACCGCCTCGACGACCCGGCCCGCGCCATCCTCACCGCTGAGGCGGTCGGCGATCCGCCGCGCGTTGTCCCGGTAGCCCTCGTTGGTCGCCGCCGCCCGGATCGCGGCGGTCAACCGGGCCGACGACAGCTCCTTGAACGGGATCGCGGCGGGCCCGACGCCAAGGGCGCCAAGCCGGGACGCCCACAGGTGCTGGTCGTTGATCAGCGGTATGCCGACCGTGGGCACGGCCGCACGCAATCCGTACGCGCAGGTGCCGACCCCGGCGTGGTGGACGACCGCGGCCATGCGCGGGAACAGCCAGTCGTAGGCGGTCTCGCCGATGGTGATCACGTCGTCGCCCTGGTGCCCCGACCAGCCGGTCTGGATCACCCCACGTGACCCGGACTCGCGCAACGCGCTCGCGACGAGGTCGGCGGTCTCGGCGTTGTCGCCGTGGGCCGTGCTGCCGAACCCGACGAACACCGGCGGCGGACCGGCGTCGAGAAAGTCGACCAGTTCGGCCGGAGGCTGCCAGTCCGGCGCTTGGTGCGGCCACCAGAAACCCACGACCTCCAGCCCTTCCCGCCAGTCCCGGGGCCTGGGCAGCAGCGTGGGACTGACCCCGTGCAGGATCGGCCACCGGTCGGCGTCGATCCGGCGGGACACCGCGGTGACACTCGCCTTCGGCAGCCCCAGTGTCGTTCGGAGTTCCCTGTTGGCCTCCCGCAGCAGCAGCGCCTGCGCGACCGACCAGTTCGTGAGGCGCCCGGCGAGCCGGTTGCCCCACCGGCCATACGACCGCGCGGACGCAAGGGACACCGGCGGGTGTTCGCCGGTCGGGTGCACGGGGTAGACGTTGAGGCCCAGCGTCGGCAGACCCATCGCTTCGGCGATCTGCCTGCCGGGCAGCCAGCCGGTGAAGTTCAGCAGCAGCAGGTCGGTGCCGAGTTCGGCGGCGGCGAGGATGCCGTGCGCGACCTCGCGCCAGTACGCCGTCAGCAGTTCCCCTCTGGCCCGCATCGAGAGCCTGGCGCCCTTTTCCGCCAGTTTCGGGGAAACCAGGACCTCCGAGTTCAGGGCGTGCACCTCTCCGGGCACCGAGCGGAACTCCAGTCCGGCGTCGGCCACCGTGGCGCCGAACGGCTCGTGCGCGGCGACGGCGACCCGGTATCCGGCGTCGCGCAACCGCGTGCCCAGGCCGACGTAGGGAGTGACGTCTCCACGCGATCCGATGGCGACGATCAAAACACGGTCACTCACAGCGGCTCCGGTGTCGACGGCGCGGACGGGCGACAGTCCGCCTCCCCATCCTCGCCGTCGTCATCGGTGGGCGACCAGGCAGAAACGGTGGCGGAACCGCCCGCGAGCGTCACTGATCATCAGGCGTAGTGGTGGAATCCGCCGCCGGACTTGCGGCCCAGCGCCTTGCCTTCGACCATGCGCAGCAGCAGTGGCGGCGGCGCGTGGAGCGGCTCCTTGAATTCCTGGTACATCGCCTCGGCGATGGAGGCGACCACATCGAGCCCGATCAGGTCCGCCAGCCGCAGCGGGCCCATCGGGTGGTTGCAGCCCAGTTCCATCGCCCGGTCGAGCGACTCCGCCGAGGTGAACCCGGACTCGACCATGCGGATCGCGTTGAGCAGATACGGGATGAGCAGCGCGTTGACCATGAAACCGGCTCGGTCGGGCGACCAGACGACCTGCTTGCCGAGCCGGTCCACGGCGAACCGCTCGACAACACCGCGGGTGGTGTCGTCGGTGGCCAGCGACGCGACGAGTTCCACCAGCGGCAGCACGGGCACCGGGTTGAAGAAGTGGATGCCGACGACGGACTCGGGGCGGCTGGTGGCGTGCGCGAGCCGGATGATCGGGATGGACGAGGTGTTGGACGCCAGCACCACGTCCGGCGCGTCCAGGACCCGGTCGAGGTCCTTGAACACGTGCAGCTTGGCCTGTTCGTCCTCGACGACGCTCTCGATGACGAGCTGCCGGTCGGCCAGGCCTTCGAGCTCGGTCACGAACGACACCCGGGACAGCGCGTTGTCTCGCGCGGATTCGGTGAGCCTGCCTTTGGAAACGGCCCGGTCGAGGGACGCGGTCAGCCGGTTGCGTCCCCGGTACTCGGAGTCCCGGCCGGACACGGCCACGCGGACGTCGATGCCCGCCATGGCGCAGACCTCGGCGATGCCGGAGCCCATCGTGCCGCAGCCGACGATCCCCACCCGGTCGATCGGGGCGGCCACGGTTCCGGTGTTCATGCGATGTCCTTTCGTCGCGCGCAGGCCAGCCGGTCCAGGGCGGCCACGAGTTCGCCCGCACCGTCCTCGGTGGCGATGCGGGAGCTCAGGGCACCCGCCGCCTGCCGGTAGCCGGGGTTCGACAGGGCCGAGGAAATGGATTCGGCGAGTCGTTCAGCGGAGAGCTTCTTGTACGGGACCGGCGCGGGCCCGGCGCCGAGCGCGGCGACGCGACCGGCCCAGAACGGCTGGTCGCCCAGGATCGGAACGCCGACAGTGGGCACACCGGCGCGCAGACCCGCGGCGGTCGTGCCCGCCCCGCAGTGGTGGACCACGGCGGCCATGCGGGGGAACAGCCACTCGTGCGGCGCCTCGCCGATCGTGATCGTGCGCTGGCCGCGGCTGACGAGGTCGGCCCAGCCCGCCTGGATCACGCCCCGCGTCCCGGCCAGGCGCAGCGCCTCGTCGACCAGCGCGGCGATCCTGGGCGCGTCGTCGATCTTGCGGCTGCCGAACCCGATGAACACCGGGGGCTCACCGGCGTCGAGGAACTCGGCGAGGTCGGCGGGCGGCTGCCAGTGCGCCGCGACCGCGGGCCAGAGGAACCCGGACACCGACAGCGCGGGCCGCCAGTCCGCGGGCCGGGGCAGGACACTCGGGCTGTACCCGTGCAGCACCGGCCAGGTGCTCATCCGCTCGGTCATCTCGCGCTTGCTCAACGCGGGCAGTCCCAGGCGTGACCGCAATTCCGCCGTGGCGCCCCGGAGCAGCCTGCCCATCATCCCCAGCACGAACTGGCCCGCGGCGCGGTTGCCCCACGGTCCCAGCGAACCGCCGACGCCGAGGAACGACGGCGGGTGCTCCGTCGTCGGGAACACCGGCTGCAGGAACACGCCGACGCTGGGGATGCCCAGGCTCTCCGCCACATGCACGCCCACCTGGGCGGGCATCGACAGCAGCAGGACGTCGGTCCCCTCCTTGGCGACGGCGAGGATCGCCTCGCCCAGTTCGAGCGTCTTCTTCGCCACTCCGCGCGCGGCCTGCGTCGAGTTCTCCGCCTGGGTCCACTCGCCCGCGACCGCGGGGTCGCCGGGGATCTCGCGGAATTGCGCGCCACAAGCCCGAATCAGCTCGGCGAACCGGGGATAGGCCGCGATCGCGACCTCGTGTCCGGCCGCGCGCAAGGGGGCCACCAACCCGGTGTAGGGCGCGACATCGCCCATGGTCCCCACTGCCACCACAAGAACTCTCACTGCGTCTCTCCCTTTGGGCACACGCGGATCACGCGTCGTAGGACTGGTGTCGGGCGGTCAACTTCTCCAGCACCGGCACCACGTCGCCGGGGCTGGGGTCATTCGTCATCTCGGCGCGCAGCCGGTCCGCGCCCTCGGCGAACCTCGGCTCGTCCAGCAGCCTGCGCAGGCCGTCGCGCAGCGCCTCCGGCGTCAGCTCGTCGGCCGGGATCAGCAGGCCCGCGCCGACCTCGGCCGTGCGCCGCGCCCGGTAGGAGTTGTCCCAGACCGACGGGAAGATCAACTGCGGGGTGCCGGACACCGCGGCGGTGGACCACGTCCCGGCGCCGCCGTGGTGGGCGATGGCCGAACAGGTCGGCAGCAGCGCGTGCAGCGGCACGAAGTCGACCGCGTGCACGTTGGCGGGCAACCGGGAGATCCGGGCGCGCTGGTCGGCGTTCAGCGTGGCGACGATCTCCACGTCGAGATCCCCGACGGCGTCGAACATCCCGTCGAGGGAACCGACGAGGTAGTCCGCGCCGTCCCGGGCGGTCAGGCCCACCGTCAAGCAGACCCGCGGGCGGGTGGGCGGCTCGCGGAGCCAGTCGGGCACCACCGCCGGGCCGTTGTACGGCACGTAGCGCATCGGCACCGTGTGCTCCCCGAGCGGCAGGCGGATGCCCGCGGGCATCTGGTCGATCGTCCACTGGCCGCGCACGGTCGCCTCGTCGAACAGCAGGCCGTGCCGGTCGAGGACCCCGCCGAGCCACTCGGCGAGCGGGTCCGGCTCGTTCCCGAGCAGCCGCAGATACGTCAGGCGCTGGTTGAGGAAAAGGTCGGCGCCCCAAAGCAAGCGGGCGTGGGCCGCGCCCACCGCCTTGGCCGCGATCGCGCCCGCGAAGGTGAACGGCTCCCAGATCACCAGGTCCGGCCGCCAGTGCCGGGCGAACCGAACCAGGTCGTCGATCATCGAGTCGTTGTTGGCGTGGGCGAAGAACTTCGACGGCAGCAACTCGTTGAGCGCCCGGAGGAACGCCGGGCTCTGCACCTCCGGGCGGGTCGGGTCGAGGTCGATGGCGTTCCACGGGGTGTCCGCGGCGCCGTCGACCTCGAACCCGGACATCGCGCCGAGCAGGGTGTGGTCCTCGCCGACCGGCACCGCCGTCAGCCCGGCCGACGTGATCGTGTCGGTGAGCGCGGGCTGGCTGGCCACGCGCACCTCGTGGCCTGCCGCGCGCAGGGCCCAGGCCAGCGGGACCGAGCCCAGGTAGTGGGCGTCGAGGGCGAACGATGTGAACAGGACACGCAAGGCGATCAGTCTCCCGGTGCGAGAACGTGTGGGCTGTCGATGAACGCGAGCAACATGTCGTCGGTGACGTCCCGACCGACGCCGCGGTGTGGGCGGGTCATCCGGCGCCGATCTCGCTGTCGATGAGCGCGAACATCTCGTCGTCGGTGGCGTCGTCGATCACGTCCCGACCGTCGCCGCCGCCGGTGTGCTTGGCCAGCAGGCCACGCACCCGGGCCAGCAGCTCGGACCGGCCGAGGTCGGCCGCTGCGAGCCGGTCGATCGCCTCGTCGACCCGGTCGAGTTCGGCCAGCAGCGCCTGCGCGGCCGACGGCTCCCCGGCTGTCATCTCCGCCCGCAGGAAGTTGACCAGGTCCGCGGGCGTGGGGTGGTCGAAGACGAGCGTCGCGGGCAGCCGAAGCCCGGTGGCCGTGGTGAGCCGGTTGCGCAGCTCCACCGCGGTCAGCGAGTCGAAACCCAGGTCCTTGAACGGCCGCGCCTGGTCGACGGAGCCGCCCGACTCGTGGCCGAGCACCACCGCGACGTGGGTGTGGACCAGGTCGGCGAGCACCTGGTCGCGGCGGGTGGCGGGCATCGCCGCCAACTGCTCGACCAGGGAGACCACCCCGGCCGTCGCGGCGGCGGCGGGCCGCCTGCGGGTCATGCCGCGCAGCAGCGACGACGACACGGTGGCGAGATCGAGCCGGATGGGCACGAGCACCGCTTCGTCTCGGGCCATGGCCGCGTCCAGCAGCGCCAGTCCCAGTTCCGCCGACAGCGGCAGCAGGCCGCCACGGGCCATCCGCCGGTGCCAGCCGGTGTCGCCGTCGAGGTGGGCCACCATGTCGCCGGCGAGCGCCCAGTAGCCCCACGCGAGCGAGGTCGCGGGCAGGCCCGCGGCGCGGCGGTGGGTCGCGAGCGCGTCGAGGAACATGTTGGCGGCGGCGTAGTTGCCCTGGCCTGGGGCGCCGAGCGTGCCCGCGGCCGAGGAGAACAGCACGAACGCCGCGAGATCGGCCCCGCGGGTGAGCTCGTGCAGGTGCACCGCTCCATCTACTTTGGACTTGAAGACGGCCTCGACCCGCTCCGGGGTCAGCGATTCGACCAGGCCGTCGTCGAGGGTTCCGGCGGCGTGGAAGACCGCGGTGAGCGGCCGATCGAGCCGCCCGAGAACCTCGGCCAGCGCACCGCGGTCAGCCACGTCGCACGCGGCGACGGTCACCGAGGCGCCTGCCTCGGCGAGTTCGTCGGCCAGTTCGGCGGCGCCTGGCGCTGCCGCGCCGCGACGGGACAGCAGCAGCAGGTGTCGAACCCCTTGCGTGGTCACCAGATGCCTGGCCACCAGCCGCCCGATCCCGCCGCCCGCACCCGTGATCAACACGGTCTTCTCCGGGTCCAGGGCGGGAGCCCGCACGGCGCCCGCACCCGGCTGCCTGCGCAGCCGCGGCGCGTGCACCTCGCCACCGCGGATCGCGACCTGCGGTTCGCCGGTGGCCACGGCGGCGGCCACCAGGCTGTCCGTCGCACCCGCGTCGAGGTCGACGAGGACGAACCGGTCCGGGTGTTCGGCCTGGGCGGACCTGACCAGTCCCCACACCGCCGCCTGGGCGGGGTCACCCTGCGCGCCCCTGGTGAGGATGACCAGCCGCGCGCCCGCGAACCGCTCGTCGGCCAACCATCGCTGGAGCAGGTCGAGCACCCGGTAGGTGTGCGTGCGCGCTCCCGTCGCCCACCCGGTGTCCTCAATGGACAGTTTGACCGCGACAACCCGCGCCGACTGCGGCGCGTCGTCCAGGTCCTCGACGAACACGAGGTCGACCGGAGGGGGCGTGGCCAACGGCGTCCACGCCACGGTGAACAGCGATTCGGCGACCGGGTCGCCCGCCAGGGAGAGCTGTTCGGCCGCGATCGGCCGGGCGACGATCGAGCCAACGGACGCGACCGGTGCGCCATCCGGGCCGCAGAGGTCGACGGCGAACGTGTCCGCCCCGGCCTCGACGACGCGGACCCGCAGCGCGGACGCGCCGACCGCGTGCAGCCGGACGTCGGTCCACGAGAAGGGAAGTTTCGGCGTCATCGGGCCGACACCCGCCGCGCCCAGGACGGCGGCGTGCAGCGCGGCGTCGAACAGGGCCGGATGCAGGCCGTACCCGTTCGGGTCCGCGCCCTCGGGCAGCGCCACCTCGGCGAACGTCGCGGTGTCGCGGCGCCACGCCCGGTTCACCCCCTGGAAGGTGGGCCCGTACTGGAAGCCGCTGTCGGCCAGGCTGTCGTAGAAGGCCGTGACGTCCACCTCGGTCGCCCCGGGCGGCGGCCACTCGGGCATGGCCACCGCGTCAGCGGGCGCGCCGGACTTCAGGCTGCCGACGGCGTGGCAGGTCCACTCGGCGTCATCCGGCGCGTCGTCGGAGAGGGAGTAGACGCTGACCTTGCGCCTGGCGGACTCCTCGGGGCCGACGACGACCTGCACCCGGACACCGCCCGCGAGCGGGAAGGTCAGCGGGGCCTGGACCGTGAGTTCCTCCAGGACGTCGCAGCCGACCTCGTCGCCCGCGCGCAACGCCAGTTCGACGAACCCGGTCCCCGGCAGGAGAGCCACCTCGTGGACGGCGTGGTCGGCCAGCCAGGGATGCGTGCGCGGCGAAAGCTTGGCGGTGAACAGGAAACCGCCGGATTCCGGCAGCGCCACGGCACCGCCGAGCAGCGGGTGCCCCGGCGCCGTCAGGCCGAGCCCGGCGGCGTCGGCCGCGGGCGCGTCCTCGTTCTCCAGCCAGAACCGGCGCCGCTGGAAGGCGTAGGTCGGCAGGTCGATCCGCCTGCCCTCGCCGCCGAACACCGCACGCCAGTCGACGTCGACGCCGTGCGCGTGGGCTTCGGCCAGCGACCGCGGGAAGCGGTCGCCCTCGTCGCGGCGCAGCGAGCCGAGCACGGCCGCGTCCACCCCGGCCTCCTCGATGAGGCCCTGCAATCCCAGCGTCAGCACCGGATGCGGGCTCGACTCGATGAAGATCCGATACCCGTCGGCCAGCAGCGCGCGCACCGCGCCGACGAAGTCGACCGGCTGCCGGGCGTTGTCGAACCAGTACTCGGCCGTCAACTCGGTCAGGTCCGTCCGGCTCGCGGTGACCGTCGAGTAGAACGGCACGTCGCCCGCTCGCGGGGACAGCGAACTCAACCGCGCCAACAGCCGCTCCCGCAGGGGATCGATGTGGGCGGAGTGGTTCGCCACCGTCGCCGGGACGACTCGCGCGCGCACCCCGTCGGATTCGCACGCCGCGACGAACTCGGTCAACGCCCCGATGTCGCCGGAGACGGTCGTCGACCGCGGCCCGTTGACACCGGCCACGAGCAGGGCGTCACCCCACTGGGCGAGTCGGGTCCGGACCTCGTCGACCGGCAGGACCACCGACGCCATCGCGCCACTGCCCACGAGGTCCGCAGCGAACAGGCCGCTGCGGACCGCCACCACCTGAGCCGCGTCGGCCAGCGACAGCCCACCCGCGACACACGCGGCGGCGACCTCACCCTGCGAGTGCCCGACCACCGCCGCGGGCTCCACACCGTAGGAACGCCACAGCGCGGCCAACGACACCATCACCGTGAACAACGCGGGCTGGACGACCTCGATCGCGTCAAGGCTTCGCGCACCCGGACGGGCACACAGCACATCCATCAGGGAGAAGTCCAGATGCGGCTCGAAAGCCGCGACGCACTCCTGCACCCGGGCCGCGAAGACGGGCGACGACTCGATCAGCCCGGCCGCCATCTCCACCCACTGCGAACCCTGCCCGGGGAAGACGAACACGACGCCGCCCTCGACGAGCCGTCCCCGCACGACCTCGCTCGCGGGCAGACCCGCCGCCAGCGCCCGCAGGCCGGTGTCCAGCGCGTCGCGATCCGACCCGAGGACGACCGCGCGGTGCTCCAACGCCTTGCGGGTGGTGGCCAGCGACCAGCCGATGTCCACCGGGCACGCCGACTCTTCCGACTCGGCCGCGAACGCCAAGAGCCGGTCGGCCTGCCCGCGCAGCGCGCTCTCGTCGTGGGCCGAGACGGGCCACGGCACCACGGCGGGCGACGCCGCGGTGACCGGCGGCTCCGGCTCGTCGGCCTGTTCCAACACCACGTGCGCGTTGGTTCCGCTGACCCCGAAGGAGGACACCGCGGTCCGCCGCGGGCGATCCACCTCGGGCCACGGGACCTGCTCAGTGAGCAGCCGCACGGCACCGGCCGACCAGTCGACCTGCGGAGTGGGCTCGGCCACGTGCAAGGTCTTCGGCAACACGCCGTTGCGCATCGCCAACACCATCTTGATCAGACCGCCGATACCCGCCGCCGCCTGGGTGTGACCGATGTTCGACTTGAGCGAACCCAGCCACAGCGGCCGCTCACGCTCCTGCCCGTAGGTCGCCAGCACTGCCTGCGCCTCGATCGGGTCGCCAAGGCGGGTGCCCGTCCCGTGCGCCTCGACAGCATCCACATCGGACACCGACAGACCGGCATCGCGCAACGCGGCCCGGATCACCCGCTGCTGCGACGGGCCATTCGGCGCCGTCAAGCCATTCGACGCGCCATCCTGGTTCACCGCCGACCCACGAATCACCGCGAGCACCGGATGCCCATTGCGCCGCGCGTCGGACAACCGCTCCAACAAGACCATGCCCGCACCCTCGGAACCGTTGGTGCCATCGGCGTCCGCGCTGAACGACTTCGCCCGACCATCCCGCGCCAACCCGCGGAGCTTGCTGTACTCCAGGAAGAACGCCGGACGCGACATCACGGTCACGCCACCGGCGAGCGCCAGCGGGCACTCACCCCGGCGCAGCGACTGCACCGCCAGGTGGACCGCCACCAGCGAGGACGAACAGGCGGTGTCCACGGTCAGCGCGGGCCCTTCGAGCCCGAAGGTGTACGAGATCCGGCCGGACGCGACGCTGATGGCGCTGCCGTTGGCGAGGTAGCCGCCGTACTCGGCCGAGGAGGCGGCGGTGGTCATCTGCCCCATGCCGTACCCGCTGGCCATGACACCGGCGAACACCCCGGTCTGGCTGCCGCGCAACGACACCGGGTCGATCCCGGCCCGCTCGAACAGCTCCCAGGCGGTCTCCAGGAACACCCGCTGCTGCGGGTCCGTCGCGGCGGCCTCGCGCGGCGAGATCCCGAAGAACGCCGGGTCGAACTCGGCGGCGCCGGACATGAATCCGCCCTCGCGCACGTAGGTGCGGCCGGGGCGTTCGGGGTCGTCGTCGAACAGGTTCGCCAGGTCCCAGCCGCGGTCGTCCGGGAATCCGGTGATGGCGTCGCGGCCTTCGGCCAGCAGCCGCCACAGGTCCTCCGGCGAGTCGACGTCGCCCGGGTACCGGCAGCTCATGCTCACGATCGCGATGGGCTCGGCCTCACCCGCCCACTGGGTCGGGGCGTCCGGCTCGCGCACGGCGACCGAGGTCGACGTCGGAACGAGTTCGGCCACAAGGAACTCGGCGAGCGCCCGCGGATTCGGGTGATCGAAGACGAGCCCGGCCTGCAGGCGCAGACCGGTGACCGACGACAGCCGGTTGCGCAGTTCCACCGCCATGAGCGAGTCGAAGCCCAGTTCCTTGAAGTCGCGGCCCGCCTTGACCGTGTCGCCGGACCGGTGCCCGAGCACCGAGGCGACCTCGGCGAGGACCACCGAAAGCACCACCTGTGCGCGCTGCGGCGCCGGAAGCGGTGCGATGCGCGCCACCAGGGCGTGCTCATCGGCCCGTCCGCTCGCGGCACGGCGGGTCGTGGACCGCACCAGGCCCCGCAGTTGCGCGGGCAGCGTCCCGGTTCGCGCGCGGGCGCGCAGGGCCGTCGGGTCGAGCCGCACCGCGACGGAGACGGGGTCGCCGAGCGCGGTGGCGCTGTCGAACAGGTCCATGCCCTGCGCCGTGGAGAGCGGGAGAACGCCGGTGGCGCCGATGCGCCGCCGGTCCTGCTCGCTCAGCCCGCCGGTGAGCTCACTGTCCTGCGCCCACAGGCCCCAGGCGACCGAGGTCACGGGCAGTCCCGCGGCGCGCCTGCCCGCGGCGAACGCGTCCAGGAACGCGTTGGCCGCGGCGTAGTTGCCCTGGCCCGCGGTGCCGAACACTCCGGCAGCCGAAGAGAACAGCACGAACGCGCTCAGCTCGCCTGCCAGACCGTGCAGGTTGAGCACAGCGTCCACTTTGGACTTGAAGACGGTGTCGATCCGCTCGGGCGTGAGCGACTCCACCAAGCCGTCGTCGAGCGCGCCTGCCACGTGCACGACCGCGGTGACCGGGTGCGCGGCGAGCAGCCGCTCGACCCCGGCCCGCTCACCCAGGTCGACCGTGACGATGGTGGCCTCGGCGCCCAGCCGCGACAGCCCGGCCACCAGATCAGCCGCGCCGGGAGCGTCCGCACCGCGGCGACTCGCCAGCACCAGCCGCCGCACACCGTGCGCGCCCGCGAGGTGTCGGGCGACCAGCCCGCCCAGGGTGCCGGTGCCGCCGGTCACCAGCACGACGTCGTCCTGGTTCCACACCACACCGTCCACGGCGGCGGGCGCCCGCACGAGCCGCTGCGCGAACACCGCACCGTCGCGGACCAGGACCTGCGGCTCATCGGACCCGGAAACGGTGACCAGCAGGGTGAGATCGGCCCTGTCGTCGGCGTCCACCAACTGCAAGCGTCCCGGGTGCTCGGCCTGAGCCGACCGCACCAGTCCCCACGCGGCGGCGTTGGCCACATCGTCCGGGCAGTCGCCCGCCGCGCCGCTGGTGACGAACACCAGCCGCGAGCCCGCGAACCGCGCGTCGCCCAGCCACGCCTGGACCATGCCGAGAACGTGTCCCGTCGCCGCCCGGGCGGCGACCGCCAGGTCCGGCTCCGGCCGGGCCGCGACCCGCACGAACACCAGATCGGGAACCGGGGCTCCGGCGTCCACGGCCTTGAAGAGATCGCCCAACTCCGCGAACGAGTCCGCGCCGGACCAGGCGTCCGCGCCGACCACCACCGGCGGCCCGGCGGACGGGAGCGCCTGCGGCAGCGGGACCTCGGTCCACACCGGCCGGTACAGGTGATCACGGGTGGAGGCGGCGGGCGCGGTCATGGTGCGCACGAGCAACGAGTCGACGGTCATCACCGGGCGCCCGACGGCATCGGTGACCAGGACCGCGAACGTGTCCGCGCCGTTCGGCGTGATCCGCACCCGCAGCGTCGACGCGCCGGTCGCGTGCAGGGCGACGCCGGCCCAGGAGAACGGCAGCTTCGGGGTGTCGAGGTCGGCGACGGCCGCCACGGAATGCACCGCCGCGTCGAACAGCGCGGGGTGCAGACCGAATCCGGTGGTCGCGAGGTCGGCGCTCGGCTCGATCTCGGCGAACACCTCCGCGCCCTTGCGCCAGGCCGCCCGCACGCCACGGAAAGCGGTCCCGTACTCCAGGCCGCTCTCGGTCAGCCGGTCGTACAGGTCGGTGATGTCGACGTGGTCGGCCCCGGGCGGCGGCCACTCGGTCAGCTCCTCCAGCGGTCCCGCGACCGCGGGGGCGACCGTGCCGGTCGCGTGCGCGACCCACTCGCCGCCCTTGTCGGTCCGCGCGTGCACCGCGAGGGAACGGCGGCCCGACTCGTCCGGCCCGCCGACGGTCACCTGGACCTGGACCGCGCCGGAGTCGGCCAGGACCAGCGGCGCGACCAGCGTGAGGTCCTCCACCACCGGGCACCCGGTCTCGTCGCCCGCCCGGATGGCCCAGTCGACGATCGCCGTGCCGGGCACCAGAACCGTGCCGCGCAGGGCGTGGTCGGCCAGCCACGGGTGCGTCGAAGTGGACAGCCTGGCGGTGAAGACGAACCCGTCCGTCTCGACCAGGGGGACGGCGGCACCCAACATCGCGTGGTCCGCGGAGTCGAGCCCGGCCGACGAGACGTCGGCGGCGGCGGCGGCGGCGGTGTCGAACCAGTACCGCTGGTGCTGGAACGCGTAGGTGGGCAAGTCGACATTGGTTCGGCCCGCGTGCCCTTGGCCTTCGAACACCGAACGCCAGTCGACGTCGACACCGTGCGCGTGGGCTTCGGCCAGCGACCGCGGGAACCGGTCGCCCTCGTCGCGGCGCAGCGAACCCAGTGCCGCGGCGTCCACCCCTGCCTCGTCGGCAAGGCCCTGCAATCCCAGCGTCAGCACCGGATGCGGACTCGACTCGATGAACACCCGATACCCGTCGGCGAGCAACGCCTTGACCGCACCGGCGAAATCGACCGGCTGCCGGGCGTTGTCGAACCAGTACTCGGCCGTCAGCTCCGACAGGTCCATCGGGCTCGCGGTGACCGTCGAGTAGAACGGCACCTCGCCCGCCCGGGGCGACAGCGTTCCCAATCGCGCCAACAGCCGCTCCCGCAAGGGGTCCACCTGGGCGCAGTGGGTCGCCACGGTGGACGGCACGATCCGCGCGCGCACGCCGTCCGCCTCGCACGCCGCGACGAACTCGGCCAGCGCGGCGCTCTCGCCGGACACCGTGGTCGCCTGGGGTCCGTTGATCCCCGCGACGGACAACGCGTCACCCCACTGGGCCAACCGCGACCGCACCTCGGCCACGGACAGCACCACCGAGGCCACCGCGCCGTTGCCGACCAGGGCTTCGGCGAACAGGCCGCTGCGAATCGCCACGACCCGGGCCGCCTCGTCCAACGACAGTCCACCCGCGACACACGCGGCGGCGACCTCACCCTGCGAGTGCCCCACCACCGCCGCGGGCTCCACACCATAGGAACGCCACAACGCCGCCAACGACACCATCACCGTGAACAACGCGGGCNCACCACCGCCGCGGGCTCCACACCATAGGAACGCCACAACGCCGCCAACGACACCATCACCGTGAACAACGCGGGCTGGACAACCTCGATCGCGTCAAGTCCCCGCGCGCCCGGACGGGCACACAGCACATCCATCAGCGAGAAGTCCAGATAAGGCTCGAAAGCCGCCACACACTCGGCCACCCGAGCCGCGAACACCGGCGACGACTCGATCAGCCCCGCCGCCATCCCGGCCCACTGCGAACCCTGCCCGGGGAAGACGAACACCACCCCCGGATCACCGGCGGTGCCCCGAACGACCCCGGGCGCGGCAGTGCCCGCAGCCAGCGCTTCCAGGCCTGCCAGCAGTTCACCGCGGTCGGCGCCGAGCACGACCGCCCGTTCCTCCAGGGCCGCGCGACCGGTCAGCGAGGTCCACGCGGCGTCGACGAGCGGCACGTCCGGCCGCGCCTGGAGGAACGCCGACAGGCGCGCCGCCTGCGCACGCAGCGCGTCCGCACCATGGGCGGACAGCGCCAACGGGATCTGACCCGACCACACGGGCGCGGGCTCGGGCTCCGCGTCGACGGCCTGTTCCAACACGACATGCGCGTTGGTGCCGCTGACCCCGAAGGACGACACGGCCGTCCGCCGAGGGCGATCCACCTCGGGCCACTCGACCTGTTCGGTCAGCAACGACACCGCGCCCGCCGACCAGTCCACCTGTGGCGTCGGCTCCACCACGTGCAGCGTCTTCGGCAACACGCCGTTGCGCATCGCCAACACCATCTTGATCAGACCACCGACACCCGCCGCCGCCTGCGTGTGACCGATGTTCGACTTGAGCGACCCCAACCACAGCGGCCGCTCACGACCCTGCCCATAGGTCGCCAACAGCGCCTGCGCCTCGATCGGGTCACCAAGGCGCGTCCCCGTCCCATGCGCCTCCACCGCGTCCACTTCGGACGAAGTCACCCCGGCGTCGGCGAGCGCGGCCCGGATCACCCGCTGCTGCGACGGGCCAT